>NZ_SNXS01000029.1 GCF_004362525.1 Roseateles toxinivorans | reverse complement strand
CGTCAGCGCTGGCCGAACTGCTGCCGTATCGTTGGAAGCCGTCGGTCTGAACTGCACGTCGTCCCGCGTCAAGATGACTTGGCCGGACGGATACGTCCAGCGACGATATCGGATCATCGATATAGACGATTACGTCGTCCAGCTTCGGCTCTTCAAATAGCTTGGTCAGAAAGAAAGCGAAGGCAATCGCCGTCTTCTCTCCCTCGCTTAGATGCTTTGCAATTCGGCCATTTCGTTTCAGGATGAAGCGATCATTGCCGCCTTCAGAGACCACATCGATCTGCAGCGCGCTAGAGTTCAGCAGGTTAACGATTCGCTCATTGATCTTTTCACGGCCGTTTTGCGCACGATTGATCCGAGCCTGTTGCTCCTTGAGCTTGACATTGGCCTGCTCTTTCGCTCGATCAAAACGCGCAACCTGCTGCAACAGTTTAGTTCTACGGTTGGCCGCGTCCTCAGTATTGAAGTCGATCGTGAACTGGTTCGCGTAGTGGTTCTTGAGGCGCCGGATCGCGGCAGCCTTCTCCGCTGCGAAATTGTTCGTAATCGAGTTGCTTTGGGCAATCAGATCGTTCAGGCCGTTCACGGCAACTGCGATGGCACCCAACAATTCGTCAGGGTTTGAAGGGTCCTGCACCTCGGCGAACTGGTCTTCAAGTTTCTCGCGACAAATGGCCTCGATCTGATCCACCCATCCGTGATAGTTCGAGACCGCGGTGGTCAATGCAGTTACAAGTGGTTCAAGGCGTGCGCGGAACTGCACGTTCAGGTCCGCCTCACGGATCTGCACGCCAGCGAAGCGCAGCTTGCCGATCTCGTCTAGCAGGGCATCCAGCCCTTGCCTATGGCTAATGAGCTCACGCGAGAAGTGCGCGTGTAACTCGGCTCGTCTCTCAACCGTGAAGGGGCTCAGGCAGAACGTAAGCGGTCAATTAACCACACCCCTTGCCACCGGCGAGGCGGCGGCATAGGCATCACTCAGGTGGCCGCGAGTTCGATGCGCCAGGGCAGCAACGCGGCGTAGTCATCGACGGTCTTGGCGTTCGGCAGCCCGACAAACAATGCGCGCAGGTAGCGGTACCCGTCGAT
>NZ_SNXS01000028.1 GCF_004362525.1 Roseateles toxinivorans | reverse complement strand
GGAGGGTCTGCACAACCCCCGGGCAAATCAGCTACCGCGAAGCTTGAATGGCTGCGACGATTCAGGTCATGAAGCAAGCAAGTCTTGGACTGGGGCAATCGAGCAAACGCACGCGGCGGCGCGTGTTTCTCGAAGAGATGGACCGCGTGGTGCCGTGGTCGGAGCTGGTGGCGTTGGTGACGCCCTACATGCCAGAAGGCCGGCGCGGCCGGCCGCCGTTTGCAGTGGAAGTGATGCTGCGAATTCACTTCATGCAACAGTGGTTCAACCTGAGCGACCCAGCGATGGAAGAGGCGCTGCACGATATGGCGCTGTTCCGGGACTTCGCGGGCCTGGGTGGCTGGGATGAGCGAGTGCCCGATGAGACGACCATCTTGCGTTTTCGGCGCGTGCTGGAGAAGCACAAGCTGGCGCCGCAAGTTCTGAAGACGATCAACGACTTGCTGCTGAGCAAGGGCCTGATGCTGCGAGCGGGCACGGTGGTGGACGCCACGCTGATCGCCGCGCCCAGCTCGACCAAGAACGCCGAGGGCGAGCGCGACCCGGAGATGAAGCAGAGCAAGAAGGGCAATCAGTGGTACTTCGGCATGAAGGCGCACATCGGCGTGGATGCTGAATCGGGCCTGGTGCACACGGTGCGTGGCACGACAGGCAGCGTGAACGATGTGACCGAGGCCAACGCGCTGCTGCACGGCGACGAGACCGAAGCCTTCGGTGATGCGGGCTACCAGGGCGCGGACAAGCGAGCTGACGCCAAGCCGGATGTGCGCTGGAACATTGCGATGCGACCCGGCAAGCGCCGGGCGCTGGACAAGAGCCGGGAGTCAAGTCGCCTGATCGATGAGTTGGAGCGCCTGAAGGCGAGCATCCGGGCCAAGGTGGAGCACCCGTTCCGTGTGATCAAACGCCAGTTCGGCCATGTGAAGGTGCGCTATCGCGGGCTGGCCAAGAACGCAGCGCAACTGCAGACGCTGTTCGCGCTGTCCAACCTGTGGATGGTGCGGCGCCAATTGGGTGGGGTGCAGGCATGAGTGCGCCTGCAAAGCGCGAAAGCGCCGCGAAACGCGGCAAAACCAAGTGCCGCTAGCGCAGCGGGCTTCAACATTCCACTTCAGGTCGGGGCCAGCACCGATGACTGCGCTTTGTGCAGACCTTCCCTA
>NZ_SNXS01000027.1 GCF_004362525.1 Roseateles toxinivorans | reverse complement strand
CCTCGCTGAGCACCAACGACCTGAACACGCTGACGACGGACCAGTTCGCCCGCATGAGCTCCGCTCAGGTGGCGACTCTCAGCACCGCCCAGGTCGCCAACCTGACCACCGATGACCTGAACGCACTCGGCACGGCCCAGTTCGCTGCGCTGACCACCGCCCAGGCCACCGCGCTGACCACCGCCCAGGTTTCGACCCTGGAGACAGCCGATCTGCGTGCCATCTCGACGGCTGCGCTGCGCAACCTGAGCTCCGACCAGGTGCTGGCCCTGACCACCGACCAGGTCGCCGCCCTGACCACCGGCCAGATCAACAGCCTGACCACGGCTCAGATGCCGGGCCTGGAAACAGCCGACATCGTGGCCCTGAGCTCCGGCCAGGTCGCCTCGCTGACCTCGGCCCAGATCGGTAACTTCGCGACGGCCCAGATCGCCTCCATCGAGACCGGTGACCTGCGTGCCCTGGGTACGGCGGCTGTCCGCGCGTTGAGCTCCGACCAGCTTGATGCACTGACCACCGACCAGCTCCAAGCCCTGACCTCCGCTCAGATCACCGCGCTGTCCACCGGTCAATTGACCGGCCTCAGCACCAATGACCTGAACACGCTGACGACCGATCAGTTCGCCCGCATGAGCTCCGCTCAGGTGGCGACTCTCAGCACCGCCCAGGTCACCAACCTGACGACGGACGACCTGAACGCCCTGGGTACCGCCCAGTTCGCGGCACTGACCACCGGCCAGTCCGGCGCCCTGAGCACCGCGCAAGTCTCCACCCTGGAGACGGCCGACCTGCGTGCCATCAGCACAGCCGCCCTGCGTGCCCTGTCGTCTGACCAGATCAGCGCCCTGACCACCGACCAGGTGGCTGCCCTGACGACCGCGCAGATCGCTGCACTGACCACCAACCCGGACCAGTTCCTGGGTCTGGACACCGCTTCCATCGTGGCCATGGGCTCGGCCCAGATCGCCGCCATGGGCTCGGCCCAGGTCGCCAACCTCTCGACCGCACAGATCGCCTCGATCGAGACGGCCGACCTGCGTGCGATGACCACGGCCGGTGTGCGTGCCCTCTCGTCGGCGCAGCTGGACGCCCTGACCTCTGAACAACTGCAAGGCCTGGGCTCCGCCCAGATCTCGGCCCTGTCCACCGGTCAGCTCACCAGCCTGAGCACCAATGACCTGAACACGCTGACGACGGACCAGTTCGCCCGCATGAGCTCCGCTCAGGTGGCGACTCTCAGCACCGCCCAGGTCGCCAACCTGACCACCGA
>NZ_SNXS01000026.1 GCF_004362525.1 Roseateles toxinivorans | reverse complement strand
CCCCGGATTGCATCCGGGCTTGTATGTTCGGGGCAGCACCTTCAGACGCAGCGACTGAGGGTGCCGAGGTGGAGGGACTATCCGGGCTATCTGCCGTCTTCAGCGGACAGACTTCCGTAGACATATTCCCACTTCGTTTGCCTCAGCGTCGATTAGGAATGCAGCTCGCACCAACGTCGCAGTCCCCTCAAGGCCTGCTCGTCGATGACGGCCCATAGATGCAAGCTCACGCCCTGTGCAAACGCCCACCCCGGCTGTTTCAGTCTAGTCGCTGCTCACCCGGGGCTCCATCATGATTTCACCCACGCCTTGCTTCGGCTTTGATGTCAGCAGTACCGAGCTTTGCCTGACTCAGGCCGATCCCTTCACCCTGAATACCGCGGTCAAGTCGATACCCAACACCGCGCCGCAGATCCTTCGTTGGCTCAAGACCGTCCCTGCGGGGTGCCGTATCGGCATGGAGGCCACGGGCACGTTTCACCGCCTGCTGGCTGACCTGGCCCACCAAGCGGGCCACACGGTGTTCGTCCTCAACCCCGCCCACGTCGCCACCTATCTGCGCAGCCTTCGCGCCCGCGGCAAGTCCGATGTGCTTGATACGCGTGGCATTGCCCGCTATGTGCTCAACGAGGGCGCCTCGCTGCACCCCTACACACCACCCACAGCCCTGCAGGACACCTTGGCGCTGCTGATTCACCGTCGCCATCAGTTCGTCAAACAGCGCCAGAGCCTGCGCATGAGCATGGCAGGCCTGAGCTTGTGCAAACCGCAGTTCGACGCCCTGATCCAGTCCTTTGACGCGCTCTTGGTCGAGTTCGATGCCCGCATTACACAGACCATCGCCCAGGACGCTGAACTGCAAGCGCAGCGCCAACGCCTGTGCACCATCTGTGGCATCGGCCCTCTGGTGAGCGCCTCATTGACCGCAAGGCTGAGCCGCATCCCTTACGCCAACAGCGATGCCTTTGTAGCTGCTTACGGCATGGATCCCCGCCCCAGAGACTCCGGGCAGTACGTCGGGCGCCGCGTCTTGTCCAAGCACGGCAACCCCGAAGATCGTCGGCTCATCTACTTGGCCGCCGTCAGCGCCTGCAACAACCCTGAGTGGTTGGCCATGCGTGACAAGCTCGTGGCCAGAGGCCTATCCAAGATTGCCGCCTACTGCGTCATCGCGCGCAAACTCCTGCGCATCGCTTTCGCCGTCTGGACTTCAAAGAGCAGTTTTGATCCTCAACGCCTTCGCGGGGCTTGCGCTGCTCCATAGAATCTAC
>NZ_SNXS01000025.1 GCF_004362525.1 Roseateles toxinivorans | reverse complement strand
GTGAATCGCCCCGGGTTTTGAGGAGGCTCCAACTCTTGAGAAGATGGAGCTATGAACAAGTCGAACAAGTTCTCACCTGAGGTCCGTGAGCGGGCCGTGCGGATGGTTTTGGAGCATCGGGGGGAGTACCCGTCGTTGTGGGCGGCCGTGGAATCGATGGCCCCGAAGATCGGCTGCGTGCCACAAACGCTGCTGGGCTGGGTGCAGCGTCACGAGATCGATACCGGGGCGCGTGATGGCGTGACCACCGCCGAGGCCCAGCGCGTGAAGGAGTTGGAGCGCGAGGTCAAGGAACTGCGCCGAGCCAATGAGATTCTGAAGCTGGCAAGCGCGTTTTTCGCCCAGGCGGAGCTCGACCGCCGGCTCAAGTCCTGAGGGATTTCATCGACAAGCAGCGCGATACCTTCGGGGTCGAGCCGATCTGCGCGGTGCTGCAGATCGCCCCGTCTGGGTATCGACGTCACGCAGCATTGCGACGAGAGCCTCACAGGCGTTGCGCACGCGCTCAACGCGACGAGGTCCTGGTGCCACAGATCGAGCGCGTCTGGCAGGCCAATATGCAGGTCTACGGGGCCGACAAGGTTTGGCGGCAACTCGGGCGTGAAGGCACGGCTGTGGCGCGTTGCACGGTCGAGCGGCTGATGCGGCGTCAAGGTCTGCGCGGCGTGATGCGCGGCAAGGTCGTGCGCACCACGATCGGCGACAGCAAAGCAGCGTGCCCGCTGGACAGAGTCAATCGGCAGTTCAAGGCTGATCGACCCAACCAGCTCTGGGTCTCGGACTTCACCTACGTTTCGACCTGGCAGGGTTGGCTATACGTGGCCTTCGTCATCGACGTCTTCGCCCGGCGCATCGTGGGCTGGCGCGTCAGCAGTTCGATGCGGACGGACTTCGTTCTCGATGCGCTGGAGCAGGCGCTGTACGCGCGCCAGCCCGAGCGCGACAGCAGCCTGGTTCATCACTCCGACCGCGGCTCGCAATACGTTTCCATTCGGTACTCTGAACGCTTGGCAGAAGCTGGCGTCGAGCCGTCGGTGGGCAGCAAGGGCGACAGCTACGACAACGCCCTGGCCGAGACAATCAACGGGCTCTACAAGGCTGAGCTGATTCATCGTCGGGCGCCCTGGAAGACCAAGGAGTCCGTGGAGCTGGCGACGCTGGAATGGGTGGCCTGGTTCAACAACCACCGCCTGCTCGAACCCATCGGCTACATACCGCCTGCAGAAGCTGAGGCAAACTATTACCGGCAACTCGCCAATCAAGCCGTCGCGGTGGCGGTCTGACTTAAACCAAATGGCCTCCACGAATCCCGGGGCGATTCA
>NZ_SNXS01000024.1 GCF_004362525.1 Roseateles toxinivorans | reverse complement strand
CGGCCAGGCGCATGCCGCCGTCGCAGCACGGGCATGCGTACTTCACACGCTCGTGGCGGATGACGCGGACCTGCTGCGGGATGATGTCCATCTGCTCGCTGACCACGACCCCGATCTCGCGCAACGCGGCACCGTCATGGGGGCACACGCGCTCGTCTTCTGGCAATTCGTGCCGCACCACTTCGCGGGGCAGCGCCGGATCCAGCGGCTTGCGGCCACGCTTGACGCGCTTGTGGCCCGGCACGTTGACCTTGTCGTCGTCGCTGCTGTCGCTGTCGCTCTCTTCGGCAGCCGGCTCGGCCTGCGCGCCCAGGCTCTCGGCCTCGTTGAAGAACATGTCCTTCTGGTGCACGCCGGTGATCTCGCTGCTGGCGGCGAACAGCTGGCGCTTGAACTTGTTCAGCTGCTCCTTGAGCAGGTCTCGCTCGGTACGCGTCACCCGCAGCTCGCCGGTCAACGATTCGTTGCGCTTCAGCGCATCAGCCAACGCCTGCTGCAGGGCGGTGAATTCGTCGAGTGTGGGAATGTCGGCCATCTGCTGGCCATTGTCAGCAGCGTTACCTCCCGCCGCCATGCGGATCTGCCGCAATGGCGCATGGCGACGAATGTTGTCCTCAATAGGATCGGCTCAGCCGACGCGCTCGTACACGCGCTGCGGGTGCCGCTGCACGACACCAATGTCGATGCCCTCGAGCAGCCAGTGCAGCTGCTCCACCGTCAGTGTCGGCACGTCGTCAGGGTGGGGCCAGATGAACCGGTCTTCCTCCAGGCGCTTGAGCAGCAGCCAGAAGCCGTTGCGGTCCCAGCCGAGCACCTTGACGCGGTTGCGCCGGCGGTTGCTGAACACGTAGACGCAGGCGGCGAAGGGGTCCATGCCGAGCGCTTGCTGCACGAGGGCCGCCAGGCCGTTGATGCTCAGTCGGAAGTCCACCGGTGCGCGGTGCAGGTAGACCTTCAGATCGTCGTCGAGACGGAACATGGCAGCCTCCCGAGCGCTTGGATGACTTCACCCAGCTCGCGCAGATCGGCGCCGCGCAGCTCGACCGTCACGCCGTTGGGCAAGCGCGCCTGCAGGCTCATGGCGACGGCATCATTGACTCGCTTCACGGTCCGCGTCGGTAGCACGGGAACGGCCACGAAGGGTGACGTCACGGGTGCGGAGCGGGCGATCAACGCGCCCTTGCGCCTCTGGGCGTGTTCACGCAGCCATCGTGAGACCTGATTGGCGTTGATATCGCACTCGCGCGCTAGGCGCGACACCGAGGCGCCCGGCTGCAAACATAGCTCGACCAACTCGGACTTTGCCGTCTCGTCGTACACGCAGCGTCCGCCGCGTTTATGAGCCACCACAAGGCGACGCTTGATGTCTTCCAAATCACTGGCCATTACGTTCCCACGTTGATGTACATGGGAACGTAGGCTGTCAGCTCAACACTCGTTGCTCAAGGACGCGGTT
>NZ_SNXS01000023.1 GCF_004362525.1 Roseateles toxinivorans | reverse complement strand
ACCGCCCAGATGCCGGGCCTGGAGACGGCCGACATCGTTGCGCTCAGCTCGGCCCAGGTCGCCTCGCTGACCTCGGCACAGATCGGCAACTTCGCCACCGCCCAGATCGCTGCCATCGAGACCGCCGACCTGCGTGCCCTGGGTACCGCCGCGGTTCGTGCAATGAGTTCCGACCAGCTCGATGCGCTGACTTCTGAGCAACTGCAGGCCCTGACCTCGGCTCAGATCACTGCGCTGTCCACCGGTCAGCTGACGGGTCTGTCCACCGTTGACTTGAACACGTTGACGACGGACCAGTTCGCCCGCATGAGCACCGCTCAAGTGGCCACACTGTCTACCGCCCAGGTCACCAACCTGACGACGGATGACCTGAACGCGCTCGGTACCGCCCAGTTCGCCGCACTCACCACCGGCCAGTCCAGCGCCCTGAGCACTGCACAGGTTTCGACGCTGGAAACGGCTGACCTGCGCGCCCTGAGCACGGCCGCCCTGCGTGCCCTGAGCTCGGATCAGATCAAGGCGCTGACCACCGAAGAAGTGGCCGCGCTGACGACCGCACAGATCGCCGCGCTGACCACCAACCCGGATCAGTTCCTGGGCCTTAACACCGCCTCCATCGTGGCCATGGGCTCGGCCCAGGTCGCTGCCCTGACCTCGGCTCAGGTCGCGAACCTGAGCACTGCACAGGTCGCCGCCATCGAGACGGCCGACCTGCGTGCCATGACCACGGCCGGTGTGCGTGCCCTGAGCTCGGCTCAGCTGGACGCCCTGACCTCCGATCAGCTGCAAGGCCTGGGCTCCGCCCAGATCTCGGCCCTGTCCACCGGCCAGCTCACCAGCCTGTCCACCAATGACCTGAACACGCTGACCACGGACCAGTTCGCCCGCATGAGCTCCGCTCAGGTGGCCACGCTGTCCACCGCCCAGGTCGCCAACCTGACCACGGACGACCTGAACGCCTTCGGCACGGCCCAGTTTGCCGCGCTGACCACCGCCCAGGCCACCGCGCTGAGCACCGCACAGGTCTCGACGCTGGAAACAGCCGACCTGCGTGCCATCAGCACCGCAGCACTGCGCACGTTCAGCTCCGACCAGGTGCTGGCGCTCAGCACCGACCAGGTCGCTGCACTGACCACCGGCCAGATCAACAGCCTGGGCACCGCGCAGATGCCGGGTCTGGAGACGGCCGATATCGTCGCCTTGAGCTCGGCCCAGGTCGCCTCGCTGACCTCGGCTCAGATCGGTAACTTCGCGACGGCCCAGATCGCCTCCATCGAGACCGGTGACCTGCGTGCCCTAGGTACGGCGGCTGTCCGCGCGTTGAGCTCCGACCAGCTTGATGCACTGACCACCGATCAGCTCCAAGCCCTGACCTCCGCTCAGATCACCGCGCTGTCCACCGGTCAATTGACTGGCCTCAGCACCAATGACCTGAACACGCTGACCAGCGACCAGTTCGCCCGCATGAGCACCGCCCAGGTGGCCCGTCTGGCCACCGAGCAGATCGCCAACCTGACCACCGATGACCTGAACGCCCTGGGCACCGC
>NZ_SNXS01000022.1 GCF_004362525.1 Roseateles toxinivorans | reverse complement strand
GCGGCTCGCACCTTGGGATCGTTGAGCAGGTCCTTCGCGTCCCCGCTCAAGGTGATCTTGCCCGAGTCCATCACATAGCCGCGGTTGGCCAGGCCCAGGGCCCGGCTGGCGTTCTGCTCGACCAGCAGTATCGTCACGCCCTGCTGGTGGATGTCGTTCACGACCTCGAAGATCTTGTCCACCATGATGGGGGACAGGCCCATGCTGGGCTCGTCCAGCAGCAAGACCTTGGGCTTGGCCATCAGGGCTCTGCCCATGGCCAGCATCTGCTGCTCGCCGCCCGACATCGTGCCGGCCAGTTGGTGTCTTCTCTCTTTGAGCCGCGGGAAGATGTTGAACACCTTCTCCATATCGGCGTCGATGTCCTTGTCGGTGCGCACGAAGGCGCCCATCTGCAGGTTCTCGGTGATGGTCATGCGGGTGAAGGTGCCGCGGCCCTCGGGCACCATCACCAGGCCCTGTTTCACGAGATCCCAGGCGCCCTGCCCCTTGATGGACTTGCCCATGAATTGCACGTCGCCATCGGCCACGGGCTGGATGCCGGTGATGGCCTTCAAGGTGGTGGTCTTGCCGGCGCCGTTGGCCCCGATCAGGCTGACCAGTTCGCCCTCGCCGATCTCGAAGCCCACGCCCTTGACGGCCTTGATGCCGCCGTACGCCACGTTCAGGCCGGTGACCTGCAGCAGGATGTTCTTTGCCATTGTTTGTTCTCCTGCTTGTTCAGTGAGCCTTGTGACCGGCGCCCAGGTAGGCTTCGATCACTTTCTCGTTGCGCTGCACGTCAAACGGCGTGCCCTCGGCGATCTGCTTGCCGTAGTCGAGCACGGTGACGCGGTCGCACAGGCCCATCACCAGCTTGACGTCGTGCTCGATCAGCAAAATCGTGCGGCCGTCGTTGCGGATGCGGTCGATCAGCTCTCTGAGCACGACCTTCTCGGTGGCGTTCATGCCGGCGGCGGGCTCATCCAGGGCGATCAGCTTGGGGTCGGTGGCCAGGGCCCGGGCAATCTCCAATCTCCGCTGGTCGCCGTAGCTCAGCGTGCGGGCCTTGAACTCGCTCATGTGGCCGATGCCGACGTAGTCCAGCAGCTCTTGCGCCCGCTTGGCGATCGCCGCCTCCTCGGCCTTGAAGCCGGGGGTGCGGAAGATCGCTCCGAGCAGGCCCGACTTGCTGCGCACGTGGCGGCCGACCATCACGTTCTCGAGCGCCGTCATCTCGGCAAAGAGGCGGATGTTCTGGAAGGTGCGGGCGATGCCGGCCTTGGCGACCTCGTGCACGGCGCTGGGCTTGTACGGGGCGCCGCCGAGCTCGAAGCTGCCGGCGTCCGGGGTGTACAGGCCGGTGATGACGTTGAAGAAGGTGGTCTTGCCGGCGCCGTTGGGGCCGATCAGGCCATAGACCTGGCCCTTGGTGATGTTGATGCCGACCTCGGACAGGGCCTGCAGGCCGCCAAAGCGCTTGGAGACACCGGCGACGTTCAATACGGATTCAGTCATGGCGGTGTTCCTTATTTCGAAGCCGGGACCGGAGCGGCCTTGCCGTGCTCGGGCGAGGGCCACAGGCCGCGCGGGCGCAAGAGCATCACGCCGATCATGGCCAGGGCCACCAGCAGCTGGCGCAGGATGGCGGCGTCCAGCCGCCCGCCGGTCATCTCCTGCAGCGGGCCGGCGACATAGCGCAAGACTTCGGGCAGGGCCGACAGCAGCAAGGCGCCCATGATCACGCCGGGGATGTGGCCGATGCCGCCCAGCACCACCATGGCCACGATCATCACCGACTCCTGCAGGCTGAAGGACTCCGGTGAGACGAAGCCCTGGAAGGCGCCGAACATCGAACCGGCCACCCCGCCGAAGGTGGCACCCATGCCGAAGGCCATCAGCTTCAGGTTGCGGGTGTTGATGCCCATCGCCTTGGCGGCGATCTCGTCCTCGCGTATGGCCATCCAGGCGCGGCC
>NZ_SNXS01000021.1 GCF_004362525.1 Roseateles toxinivorans | reverse complement strand
CGTATCCGTCCGGCCAAGTCATCTTGACGCGGGACGACGTGCAGTTCAGACCGACGGCTTCCAACGATACGGCAGCAGTTCGGCCAGCGCTGACGCGGGCTGCGTAGGCAGGCGCTCCAGCACGTCCTTGAGATACGCGTAGGGCTCATGCCCGTTGAGCCGGGCGGTGTGCAGTAGGCTCATGATGACCGCAGCTCGTTGGCCAGCGCGCAAGCTGCCGGCGAATAGCCAGTTTTTCCTGCCCAGCGCAATGGGCCGGATCAGGTTCTCGATGCGGTTGTTGTCCGCCGCCAAGTTGCCGTCGCCAATGAAGCGCGTCAGCGCGGCCCAGCGCTTGAGGCTGTAGTCGATGGCCTTGGCTGTTGCGGTGCCGTCGGGCACCTTCTGGCGGTTGGCCAGCAGCCAGGCATACAGCAAGTCGGCCGCCGGCCTGGACTTGTGCTGCCGGATCTGCAGTCGCTCGTCGTGAGCCAGATCCTTTGCCTCGCGCTCAATGTCGTAGAGGGCGCCAAACAACTTCAGCGCTTGCTCGGCCAGCGTGCTGCTGTGGTTAGCCCACAGCTCGTGGAACTTGCGCCGGGCGTGGGCCAGGCAGCCGGCCTCGGTCACGCCGGCGTTCATGATCTGCTTGTAGCCAGCGTAGTCGTCGCAGATCAGCGAGCCGCGCCAACCGCCTGTGCCGTCTTCTGTGATTCCCAGGAAGCGGCGCGCGTTGTGCCCGGCCCGGCTCTCGGCGAAGTCGAAGACCACTGCGTTGATGTCGTCCCAGGACGTGGTGCAGTAGCTCCACAGGTAGGCCCGGTGGGTCTTGCCGTCGCTCTTGCCTGCCGGCTTGAGCATGGCCACCGGCGTCTCGTCTGCGTGCAGCACGCGGCGGCTCAGCAGGTCCTCACGCATGGCCTGCACCAACGGGGCTAGTTCCACACCGATGGCACCGATCCATTCGGCCTGTGTCGAGCGCGGCACGGCGAAGCCAGCGCGGCCGAGGATGCCCTCCTGGCGGTACAGCGGCTGGTGGTCGATGTACTTGGCCACCACCACATGCGCCATCAGGCCGGCCGTGGCGATGCCCTTGTCGATCACGCAGGCCGGCACGGGAGCCTGGACCAGCGTCTGGCACTTGGCGCAGGCCCACTTGCCCCGCACATGGCGCTCCACGCTGAAGCGGCCCGGCTCGTAGTCGAGCTTCTCGGACACGTCCTCGCCGATGCGCCGCATCTGGCAGCCGCAGCCCGGCGTCGCGCAGGCGCTGCTCTCGGGTTCGTGGTGGATCTCTCGCCGAGGCAGGTTGGCCGGCAGCGTCTGGCGCTTGGGCGTGCGCTTCTCGCCAGGGGCCTTGGCAGGCTGCCTGAGCTTGCTGATCTCTCGGCCCAGCGCCGCCAGGTCCTCGTCGATGGCCTCTTCCAGCAGGCTCTTCTGCTCGACGCTGAAGCGCTCCGATGTCGCGGCAAACTTCAACCGCTTGAGTACGGCCATCTCGTGCGCCATCTTGGCGTTGACGGCGCTGATGTGCTTGATCTGGGCCTGCTGCTGCAGGGCCAGTGCGCACACCTGGGCGAAGCTCATGCCCGCGAAGGCTGGGTCGATGACGTGGTTGCTGTCCATCACGGCCGTGATGCTGCCAGCGCGCGCGGCAGCGCGCCATCAGCACAGTCAGCAATGGACGGCTCAGAGCGAGGTGATCACACCCGCCTCGCCGATGCGCTGCCAGGGTAGGCCCAGCACCAGCGCGTCCAGCTGTGGCCGCGTCAGCGCCAGCGTGCTGCCGTCTTGGGGCCAGACGAAGCGGCCGGCGCTCAGCCGCCTGGCCGCCAGCCACACGCCGATGCCGTCGTGCACCAGCGCCTTCATGCGGTTGGCCCGCCGATTGGCGAACAGGTAGGCGTGGTGCGGCCGCGCTTCACCGAATACCTTGACCACGCGACCCAGCGCCGTCTCGGTGCCGCAGCGCATGTCCAGCGGCTCGCAAGCCAGCCAGATCGCATCCACCCGGATCAACGCAGCAACTCGCGAGTCCACACAGCGAACTCCGCCGCCGCGCTGGCCGGCCAGGCGATGTTCATCGTGACCGAGCCGCGGCGCAGCTCCACGCGGATCTCCGCTGGCGCCGCTGTAGACCCTACCGGCACGGCAAGCGGCAACGCGATGAACTCGCCTGTCTTGGCGGGCGTTGCGCCCTTGCCCTCACGAGCCAATTGCCGCCAACGGTGCACGACATTGGCATTGATGCCGTGAGCCATTGCCACCTGGGCCACCGACGCCCCGGGCTCGCCGCACTCGGCCACCACCTGCGCTTTCATCGCCGAGCTGTATTGCCGCCGCCTGTCCATCTTCTCGCTTGGCATCGTGTCCACCTAAGTTAAGTGGACACGATCCTTACGGTTCCGCTTGGCGACTTCAAGATGACTTGGCCGGACGGATAC
>NZ_SNXS01000020.1 GCF_004362525.1 Roseateles toxinivorans | reverse complement strand
GGCCTGGCCAACCGCGGCTATGTGATGGACTCGGGCAAGATCACCTTGAGCGGGGACGCGAAGGACCTGCTCAACGATCCCAAGGTGCGAGCCGCCTATCTGGGCGAATAGTTCACCCACGATTCATGCGCGGGCTGACCTGCCCGAAGCCGCGCGGGGCGAAACGCCCGCCTGCCCCAGCCCCGGCGCCACCCGCGCCGCGGCGCCGCGGTCTCGACAACCACAACGGAGTGATTGCAATAATGAATTCCCAATTGAAGGTGATTGCCGGCGCGGCGCTGCTGGCCTCGGTCGGCTCGGCGATGGCGCAAGACATGGTGGTCAAGATCGGCCACGTGGGCCCGACCAGCGGCGCCATTGCCCACCTGGGCAAGGACAACGAGCTGGGCGCGCGCATGGCCATCGACGAGCTGAACGCCAAGGGCGTGATGATCGGCGGCAAGAAGGCCAAGTTCGAACTGCTGGCCGAAGACGATGCTGGCGATCCCAAGCAGGGCACGGCCGCTGCGCAGAAGCTGGTCGACTCCAAGGTCAACGGCGTGATCGGCCACCTGAACTCGGGCACCTCGATCCCGGCTTCCAAGGTCTATAGCGACGCCGGCATTCCGCAGATCTCGCCGTCGGCGACGAATCCCAAGTTCACCCGCAACGGCTACAAGACGACCTTCCGAGTGGTGGCCGATGACGTGCACCTCGGTGGCACGCTGGGCCGCTATGCCGCCAAGGAGCTGAAGGGCATGGCGATTGCCGTGATCGACGACCGCACGGCCTATGGCCAGGGCGTGGCCGACGAGTTCGAGAAGGGCGTCAAGGGCGCCGGCGGCAAGCTGGTGGGCCGCGAGTTCACCAACGACAAGGCCACGGACTTCACCGCCATCCTGACCTCCTTGAAGGGCAAGAAGCCCGACGTCGTGTTCTTCGGCGGCATGGACGCCGTGGCCGGCCCGATGCTGCGGCAGATGAAGCAGCTGGGCATCGAAGCCAAGTTCGTTGGCGGCGACGGCATCTGCTCGGGCGAGCTGCCCAAGCTGGCCGCCGGCACCATGGGTGACGGCCAGGTGGTCTGCGCCGAGGCAGGTGGCGTCGAGGGCGAGTCCAAGAAGTCGCTGGAGGCCTTCAAGGCCAAGTTCAAGGAAAAGTACAAGCTCGACGTGCAGGTCTATGCGCCCTACGTCTATGACGCCTTGAATGTGATGGTCGCGGCGATGGTCAAGGCCGGTTCAGCCGAGCCTGCGAAGTACCTGCCGGTGCTGGCCAAGACCGAGGGTCACAAGGGCGTGACTGGCACGATCTCGTTCGACAACAAGGGCGACATCAAGAATGGCGCGCTGACCCTGTACACCTACAAGGGTGGCGCGCGCAGCGAAATCGCTGTCGTTCGTTGATGATGTGAACGCAAGCTGGCGGCAACGCCGCCAGCTTGCAACCTATCAGGCCTTCTTCAGCAGGGCCGTGTCGATGGGCAGGCTGCGGATGCGCTTGCCCGTCGCCGCGAAGATCGCGTTGGCCACGGCTGGCGCGATCGGTGGCGTGCCGGGTTCGCCGATGCCGCCGGGCGCCTCGGTCGAGGCGACGATATGCACCTCGACCTTGGGCATCTCGTTCATGCGCAGCACCGGATAGTCGTGGAAGTTGCCTTGCTCGACGCGGCCGTTCTTGAACGTGATCTTGCCGTACAGCGCGGCCGACAGGCCATAGACGATGCCGCCCTCGATCTGGCGCGCAATCGTCTGCGGATTGACCGTCATGCCGCAGTCCACCGCCGCGACGACGCGGTGCACCCGGGGCGTGCCGTCCGCCGCCACCGACACCTCGGCCACCTCGGCCACATAGCTGCCGAAGCTCTGCGCCACGGCAATGCCGTGGAAATGGCCCTTGGCCAGCGGCTTGCCCCAGCCGGCCTTCTGCGCGGCCAGCTCCAGCACCGCCTTGTAGCGCGGCTGCGAGCCCAGCATCGCGCGGCGGAACTCGAACGGGTCGGCCTTGGCCGCGGCAGCCATCTCGTCGATGAAGCTCTCGGTGAAGAAGATGTTTTGCGAGTGGCCCACCGAGCGCCAGAACCAGACCTGGGGCCCTGGCTCGCGCCGGCCGTAGGCGATGCGCTGGTTGGCGATGTCGTAGGGATGGTCCTCGATGCCCTCCATCGCAAAGGTGTCGACGCCGTTGTCGGGGATCTTCATGAAACCCGAGGCGGCCATGATGGACGGCGAGCCGACATCGACGCGCAGCACGGTGGCCCGGCCCTTGTCGTCCAGCGCACCCTCGAAGCGGGCCACCGAGGCGGGGCGGTAGAAGCCCGCCATCATGTCGTCTTCACGGGTGTAGATCAGCTTGACCGGCCGGCCGCTGATCTTGGACAGCAGGGTGGCATCGATGGCGAAGTCCGGCGCGAAGCGGCGGCCGAAGCCCCCGCCCAGCAGCATCGTGTTGATCTTCACCTTGGCCGGCGTGGCCTGCGCTACCTGGCCCAGAATGCCCTGGGCCGGGCCCTGGCTTTGCGTGCCGGCCCAGATCTCGACGGTATCGCCGCGCACCCAGGCCGTGCAGTTCATCGGCTCCATGCAGGCATGGGCCAGATAGGGGGCCTCGTACTGCGCGCTCAAGGTCTTGGCGCTGTTGGCCATGCCGTCCTTGAGATTGCCCGTGTCCTTGCCCACCGCGTCGGCGTTGGCCGCACCCTCGGCGAGCAGGGCCGTGACCTGCTCGGACGACAGCGCGGCCTTGTCGCCCAGATCCCACGCTATCTCCAGCGCATCGCGGCCCTGCTTGGCGGCCCAGTAGCCGCTGGCCAGCACGGCCACGCCACTGGGCAGTGGGATGACCTGGGCCACGCCCTTGACCGCCTTGGCCTTGTCGTCCTTCAGGCTCTTGACCTTGGCGCCGGGCAGCGGCGCACGGGCCATTACCGCCACCAGCAGGCCGTCCAGATGGGCGTCGATACCGAACTTGGCTGTGCCGTTGATCTTGGCCGCGCTGTCCAGCCGGTTGGTCGGCTTGCCGAGGATCTTGAAGTCCTTGGGCGACTTCAGCTTCGGCTTGGCCGGTACCGCCTGCTGGGAGGCGTCCGCCACCAGCGCGCCATAGCTGAGCTTCTTGCCACCGGGGCCGATCACATGGCTGCGCTCGGTGCGCAGGCTGGCGGGCTCGACCTTCCACTGTGCGGCCGCGGCGGCCACCAGCATCTCGCGGGCGGCAGCTCCTGCCTCGCGCAGCGGCGTCCAGTGGGCGCGCACGGTGGTGCTGCCGCCGGTGGCCTGCATGCCGAACATCGGGTTGTTGTAAGCCTGATCCACAGGGGCCTGCTCGACGCCGACGAGCTTCCAGTCGGCGTCCAGTTCCTCGGCCAGCATCATCGGAATGGCGGTCAGCACGCCCTGGCCCATCTCGGCCGAGCCGCAGACCACGGTGACCTTGTTGTCCGGCGTGATGCGCAGCCAGGCATTCGGGGCGAAGGTATTGCTCTGCGCGCCCTGGCTTTGAGCCTGGGCGCGGTTCAGCGCGGCGGGCAGCGCGAAGCCGACGACCAGGGCGGCGCCGGTGCTGGTCTTCAGGAAGCGGCGGCGGCTGTTCGATTGAACGGTGGTGCTGTCCATGTTCAGGCCCCCTTCGCCAGAGTGACCGAGGCGTCCTTGATGGCGGCCCGGATCTGGTTGTAGGTGCCGCAGCGGCAGATATTGCCGCTCATCGCGTTGTCGATGTCGGCATCGTTGGGCGATTTCTTGGCGGCCAGCAGCGCGCAGGCGCTCATGATCTGGCCGCTCTGGCAGTAGCCGCATTGCGGCACATCGATCCTGGTCCAGGCGGCCTGCACGGCCTTGCCGGTCTTGGTGGCGGCCACGCCTTCGATCGTCGTCACCTTCTTGCCGGCGGCGGCCGAGATCGGTGTCGAGCAGGCGCGCACCGGCTGGCCATCCAGGTGCACGGTGCAGGCGCCACACAGCGCCATGCCGCAGCCGAACTTGGTGCCGGTAAGTTGCAGGTCCTCACGCAGCGCCCACAGCAGGGGCATGGTGGGGTCGGCGTCGAGCGACACCGCTTTGCCGTTGACGGTCAGCTTGATCATTCGGGGCTCCTTGGCGCCTCGTCTTGGGGAGGCGTGGGCGGAGCTTACACAGCTTGCGGATTCTTTGCTTCAGCCCGAGAGCCGCCCAGAAAGGAACTACTTCATCGAATGAAGACCCACCTTGTTGCCCTCCGTGTCCATGAAGTGGGCAAAGAAGCCAAAGTCATTGCCGATCTCGGTCTTTGGCACGACCACCGATCCGCCGGCTTGCTCGGCTCGCGCGAGCATGGGGGCCAGATCGTCTCCACCATTGAGGTAGACGAGTGTGCCGGTCTGGGAAGGCGAGCCGCCGTCACCCTGAACGATGGCACCACCAACGGCTTGCGGGTCGGACGACAGCATGCCCATCGTGAGCGGACCCATGACCATCGTCTCGATGGCGACCCCGAGAACCTTTTCGTAGAAGCCCTTGGCTCGTTCGAAGTTGGTGACCGGGATCTCGAACCAGTTCAGTGCATTTGCCATGTGAGCGTCCTCCTGGGGGTGAGGTGGATGAGTCGCACTGCGCAACTCTGCTCGCGACGTCGAGCGGGAGCTTCGAGTGCAGGTGGTGGAATGGTCGCGGTTGAGCTGACTAACGATCCAGTTGGCCGTGGCAAGTCTATTGTCAAGAGATTCTCATCGGTGACTGTGAAAACCCCAGGTCATGCCCTACTCACCGATCGGCCAGACATGCTCGCACTGCTTGCAGCGCACCTGGGCCTGGGCCTCGCGGGCGTGCACCACGATGAAGCGCGCATAGGTGCCGCAGCCGGGGCATTCGGCCTGCTGGGCGGCGGCCTCGGCATGCATCAGCAGATACAGATAGCGGCGCAGGGCCCAGATGCCGACCAAGCCGCACAGGGCGATGCTGGCCACATCCATCAGCTTGTCGGCCAGCGTGTGGAACTCGAACAGGCCCTCGAAGGCCGCCATCAGGCCGATGGCGCAGATGAAGGCCAGCACCAGGTAGCCATGGCTGTGCATCAGCTCTCGCTCATACCATTTGCGAAAGCCATGTTTGCGGATGCCCTCGACCAGCTTCATCTGCCACCTCGCCACGCACCCTCGGCGCGAAAGGCGATGGTGGCACAAGTCGGGGCTGGGACGAAACGCCGGCACCGAGGGTGCGACGGCAGCCGTCCTGGCCGCCCATTGCACTAGAGTGTGGCCTCGGCCTCCTTGCCCGGTGTGATCCGCCCATGTCCGCTATCCCCCTGTCTGCCTCCGAGACGGCATTTCCTACGCACCCCTGGCTCAAGGCGGCCTGGCCCTGGCTGCGGCCGCTGCTGTGGTCGGCGCTGATCTGGTCGTTCTTCTATCTGATGCTGATCACCGCGTCCTTCGGCGACTATCTGCGCAAGGGCAAGGACGTCAACCTGCTGCGCATGCTGTGGATCAATCTGCCCTATGTGCTGCCGCTGGTGATCTTCAACTGGCTGCTATCGGTCTATGTCGAGCGTCACCGCGAGGTCGTCGAGAGCCCGCTGCGCATCCTGCGTCTGCTGCTGACGGCCCTGCCCATAGGTTTTGTCTCCATGGTCGGCAGCAATGCGGCCTTCACTGTCTGGCGGGGCATGGAGCCGGCGCAGAGCTTTCTGGGCCTGCTGGCCGCCCGGTCGTACCAGGACAATCTGGTGGATCTGATGCTGATCGTGGGCGCCCTGATCTTTCAGATGGCGTTCAGCGCCTGGCAGCGGGCGCAGGAACACCGGATGGCGGTGCAGCGCGCACAAACCGACAATCTGCGCCTGCGCCTGAGCCTGTTGCAGGGCCAGCTGGAGCCGCATTTCCTGTTCAATGCCTTGAACAGCATTTCCGCCCTGGTGCGTGCCTCCGACCGCGGCAGCGCGTTGACCGCGCTGACGCGTGTCAGCGAACTGCTGCGTTACGCCCTGCGTGCCAGCAAGTCGGAGTGGGTCAGCGTGCAGGACGAGCTGGGCTTTGTGCGCGACTATCTCGAGTTGCAGCAGCTGCGCTACGGCACGGACCTGCAACTGGTCTGGCAGGTGGAAGCATTGGCCTGGGAACGGGTGGCCTGCCCGCCGCTGCTGTTCCAGCCGCTGGTGGAGAACGCCATTCGCCACGGCCTGGAGGCCTTCGAGGGGGCGGGGCAGCTCGAGATCGTGCTGAAGGCCGAGGCAGGCACGGTCAAGCTGGGCTTAAGCAATCCGGTCTGCCCGGGCGGCACCGGCCATCGTGGCCATGGCCTGGGGCTAGGGACCACGGGCGAACGGCTGCTGATGCTTTATGGCAATGAGGCGCGGGTGGAGGCCTTCCGGCTGCGCGAATTCTTCGTGACCGAGTTGACCCTTCCCTGGCGAGAGTTGGATGGACAAGTGGACCGCACTGATCGTTGACGACGAGGCGCTGGCGCGCAGCAATCTGCAGCTGGCCCTTGCCGAGCATCCGAACTGGCACTGCGCGGGCGCCTGCACCGGTGCTGCCGAGGCGCGTCTGGCCCTGGCTCAGCGGCCGGTGGATCTGCTGCTGCTGGACATCCAGATGCCCCGCCAGCATGGCCTGAGCTTCGCCAGCGAGTTGTGCCGCCTGGCGGCGCCGCCGCTGGTGGTGTTTGTGACCGCCTACGACGCCCATGCGCTGAGCGCCTTCGATGTGTTCGCGCTCGACTACCTGCTCAAGCCCTTCGATGACCAGCGCTTTGCCCAGATGCTGGCGCGGGCCGAGCAGGCGCTGCAGCTCAGGCAGCTGGCCGGCTATGTTGAATCGATGGGTGGCTTTCTGCACGAGCGCCAGCAACTGCTCGATGGGCGGCCCCGTCCGGAGCTGCAGGCCTTGATCGTGCGGTCGGTGGGGGCGATGGAAAGGATAGACACGGCCGACATCGAGTGGATTGGCGCGGCCGGCAACTATGTCGAGCTGCATCTGGCGGCGCGGGTGGTGCTGCACCGCTCGACCCTCGGCGCGCTGGAGCAGCGCCTGCCGGCGGGCCAGTTCATGCGCGTGCACCGCACCGTGGTGGTCCGCAACGCGGCGATCACCGCCCTGCATGTGACCGGTGACTCAACTTATGAGGCCCGGTTGCGCTCCGGCGAGGTGGTGCCGGTCAGCGAGCGATTCGTGAAAGATGTGCGGGCCCTTTTTGCCTGAGTGCCATCCTGTCAATGAACAACTGAACGCGACCCTCGCGTTGCAAGGCGGCTACAGATTGACAGGGGCCTGCATATCGATGTGATGAGGGTTCTGGCCGAAGTGGCGAATGCCATGCCTGCGGTGACGACGGTCGTTTATCGCCGGAGCGTGCCCGCCATGGCCGTGACGAATGACCGACGGCAGGTGTTTGGCGCCCGGCTGGCTGGGCCGAATCGCCGGCCGGTCTCGGCGGCGGCGCTGCGCTGAGGGAAACCCGCTCGGTGCGTTTTGGGGGCAGAAGCAAGACTGGGCTGCTTCACCAACCCACCGTCCGAAAGGAACGATTCATGCACCCACACAGCCGCATCAATCATGCCGTGTTGCTGGCCATCGCCGGCCTGGCTCTGCCGACCCAGGCCCAACAGGCCCAGCCGCCGGCCGCCACCACCCTGGAGCGCATCGAGGTCACCGGCAGCCGCATACGCACCATCAGCGCGGTGTCCAGCAGCCCCGTCACCTCGATCGGCCGTGAGGAGATCAACTCCAGCCAGCCGGTGGCAGTGGAGGACGTGGTCAAGGGCCTGCCCTCGGCCGTGCCGGCCATGGGGCCGGCCACCAACAACGGCACCACCGGTGCGGCCACGCTGGATCTGCGCGGCCTGGGCAGTCGGCGCTCGCTGGTGCTGATCGACGGCCGCCGCATGGTGCCCTTCGATCTGGACGGTCAGGTGGACTCCAACATCATCCCGATCGCGCTGCTCAAGCGCATCGACCTGGTCACCGGCGGCGCCTCGGCCGTGTATGGCGCCGACGCCGTCACCGGCGTGGCCAACTTCGTGCTCAACCGCCAGTTCAAGGGCGTGGAGCTGAGCAGCAGCTACGGCCAGTCGGGTGACGGCGATGCCGGCCGCAAGCGCACCGACATCACCATGGGTGGCGCCTTCGCCGATGGCCGCGGCCATATGGTGCTGAGCCTGGGCACGGCCAAGACCACGCCGCTGCTGCAGGGCCAGCGGCCCTTCTCGATGGTGGGTCTGTCTTCGACCAATGGCACCCAGCAGGGTTCGGGCACCGGTGTGCCGGGCACTTTCCAGGTGCCATCGATCGCCGGCCTGCCCGCCGGCACACCGAGCCTGGCGAATATGCAGATCGATCCGGCCACGGGCCAGTTGGTCGCGCCGTTTGCCAGCTACAACTTCAACCCGCCGAACTACTTCATCACGCCGTTGGACCGGCGCCAGGCCACCGCGCTGGCGACGCTCAATCTGGGGGAGCGTCTGGAGCTCTATGCCGATCTGTTCCACACGCGATCGACCGTGGTCTCCAACCTCGCGTCATCGGCCACCTTTCTGAACGTCTACCAGGTGCCGATCGGTAACCCGTTGATGCCAGAGGCAATGCGGCAGCAGGTCTGCCAGGTGCGCGGTATCGCCGCGGCCGACTGCGTGGTCGGCAACGCCACCGAAGTGCCGATGGCGATTGGCCGGCGCTTCACCGAACTGGGCCCGCGCATCAATGATTTCGAGACCCGCACGCAGCAGGTGACGGTCGGTGCGCGCGGCGCCATCAACGACGTCTGGAGCTATGACACGCACTTCGCCAGCGGCGACACCAACCAGGTGCAGACGCGCGGCAACTGGGGATCGAACGCCAAGGTGCAGCAGGCCCTGCGCGCCCTGAGCACGACCGCCTGTACCAACCCCGCCAATGGCTGCGTGCCGCTGAACGTCTTCGGTGCCGAGGGCTCGATCACGCCGCAGATGTTGAACTTCATCAACCTCAATGCGCTGATATTGGCCAAGGTCAAGCAGAAGGTCGCTGCCGGCTCGGTCTCGGGCGAGCTGGGGGCCTTCAAGAGCCCCTGGAGCCCCGATCCCATCGGCGTGGCCCTGGGCGCGGAGTACCGCGAGGTGTTCGCCGCCAATGCCTCCGATGCCGCCTCGCAGATCCAGGGTGAGGTGCTGGGCACCGGCGCGCCGCGGCCGGACCGCTCCGGCACGATCGAGTTCAAGGAGTTCTTTGCCGAGGCCAGTGTGCCGCTGCTGGCTCGCAAGCCCCTGGCCCACAAGCTGGGCCTGGAGCTGGGCTATCGACGCACCGAGATGACGACCCAGGCCAGCACCAGCTACGGCAGCTGGAAGCTGGGCGGCGACTGGGAGCCGGTGCAGGGCCTGCGCGTGCGCTTGATGGGGCAGCGCGCCACCCGCGCACCCAATACCAACGAGCTCTTCGCACCACAGACGGCGGGCCTGTCCAATCTGGCGATCGATCCCTGCCAGGGCAATCGCATCAACGCGGCCGATGCCAGTACGGCCGGCACGCTGTCGAATCTGTGCCGGCTGACCGGTGTGCCGCTGGCGGCGGTGGGCAGTCTGCCGGCGCCATCGGCCGGGCAGATCAACAACACCAGCGGCGGCAATCTCGGCCTCGGCCCGGAGGTTGCCGACACGCAGACGCTGGGCTTTGTGTTCCAGCCGACCAGCATGCCACGGCTGACGGTGTCGGTGGACTATTTCAGGATACAGCTCGACAAGGCGATCTCGGCCCCCAGCGTGACCGATGTGCTGAGCGATTGCTATGACCCGGCGCGCAATCCCGGCCTGGGCCTCAACGCCGCCTGTGCGCTGGTGATGCGCGGCCCGCTGGGCACCTTCAACGGTGCTACCTCGCCGGGGGTGGTGACGCCCCAGTCCAACCTGGGCAAGCTCTGGACCAGCGGTGTCGATCTGGGCGTGAACTACCTGCTGGACCTCAAGCAGCTGGGCCTTGACGCGCGCTGGGGCAAGGTGGACCTGAGCCTGAATGCGGCTTTCACCTCCGACTACAGCGTGCAGACCACGCCCAGCGCAGTGAAGCGCCAGTGCCTGGGCTACTACAGCGTGGCCTGCAGCAACCTGAATCAGAGTGCCACCGTCAGCGGCACCGGCTATGCGCCCAGGACCAAGTTCACCCAGCGAGCCACCTGGGCGGTGGGCAACTGGACCCTGGGCTACAACTGGCGTCATATCGGCAAGATGCAGGAGGAGCCCGGCGGCACCGACTTCCTGCCGGCCTATGCCAGCATCAAGGCGCACAACTATGTGGACCTGTCGGCCTCCTGGAAGGTCAACGAGATGCTGCGCCTGAACCTCAGCGTCAACAACGCCTTCGACAAGCAGCCGCCCATCGTCGGCAACACCATCAGCGGCACCGGCGTGAATGCCGGCAACACCTTCCCGACGGTGTATGACGTGATCGGCCGCTACATCACGGTGGGGGCGACGCTGAAGTTCTGATCGGGGGGCAGGTGTCAAGCCGAGGCCAGAACGGGGGAGGCGATCCTCCCGCGGTCTGGCCGCTTGATCCCCGTCGGCGGGGTTCCGCGGCGCTGAAGCGGCGACTCGTCACAGCGCCGCCAACGTGGCCTCCGCCGCTGGCCATAGTGCTCGGGTGTCCGCGTCGCGGACCCCGAACTGTGGAGTCATCATGGCAGAGAAGAAGCGCCCCCAATGGAAACGCATGAGCCAGGCCGAACTGGAGCGCGAACGCGCCCGCATACGTGCCATGGAGCGCGAGCTGCGCGATCGGCTCAAGCTGACGCAGGGCAAGACATCTCAACGCACGCAGGGCGAGCTGCGGCGCGTCACCGACATGCTGCAGGCCCAGATCGACAGCATGGCCGCCACGGCCGGCACCTTGATGAGCCGCGCGCAGGGCCGTCGCTAGCCTGATCGCTCCCCGTCCGGCGATGCCGCCATCCGCTCCACGATGTGCTGGTTTCGTCGCTTGACAGGGGCCGGCGCGTGGCGGGCCTGCCTAAGCTGACCTGCATCCCGCCACCAACAGGAGCTGTTATGCCCCGCTACGCGCTGAACATCAACGGCCAGACCCGTCAGGCCGAGGTCGATGCCGACACACCCCTGCTGTGGGTGCTGCGAGACGAGCTGCAGCTCAGCGGCACCAAGTACGGCTGCGGCAAGGGCCTGTGCGGAGCCTGCACCGTGCATGTGGACGGCCAGGCCCAGCGCAGCTGCCAGCTGCCGGTGTCGGCGCTGGGCAGCAAGAGGGTCACCACCATCGAGGGCCTGCATCCGCAGGGGCTGCATCCGCTGCAGCAGGCCTGGATCAGGCTTGACGTGGCCCAGTGCGGCTATTGCCAGTGCGGTCAGATCATGCAGGCGGCGGCGCTGCTGAAGGCGAAACCCAAGCCCACGGACGCCGAGATCGACAGCGCGATGGCCGGCAATCTGTGCCGCTGCGGCACCCACCTGCGCATACGTGCGGCGATCAAGCTGGTGGCGCGGGGAGAAGGAGCATGAAGCGCCGCAACTTCCTGCAAGTGAGCGCCTTGGCCGGTGGCGGCCTGATGCTTGGCCTGGTGCCTGAACGGGAGGCCGCTGCGGACGAGGCCTTCGCGCCCAATGCCTACATCAGCATTGACAGCGCAGGCCTGGTGACCTTGTTGGCCAAGAATCCGGACATGGGCCAGGGCGTGAAGACCTCGCTGCCCATGCTGCTGGCCGAAGAGCTTGATGTGGACTTCGCCCGGGTGCGTGTGCTGCAGGCCGGCGCCAACGCACGCATGGCGGACCAGGGCTCGGGTGGCAGCCAGTCGGTGCCGCAGTCCTGGGATCAGCTACGCCGGGCCGGCGCTGCGGCGCGCCAGATGCTGATGCTGGCGGCGGCCGAGCGCTGGGGTGTGGCGGTCGCGGAGTTGAGCACCGACAAGGGTCAGGTCTTGCATGCCCCCAGCGGCCGTCGGGCCGGCTACGGCGAGCTGGCGGCGGCTGCGGCCAGGCTCAAGGCCCCCGACCCGGCCGGCCTGAAGCTCAAGCCGCGCGCCGAGTTCAAGCTGCTCGGCCGCCGCGTGGCCCAGGTGGACAGCGCCGAGATCGTGCGCGGCACCTCCTTGTTCTGCGGGGACACGCAGCGCCCCGGCCTGCTGCATGCGGTGATCGCGAAGTCGCCGGTGTTCGGCGCCAAGCCGCTGAGCGCCAATCTGGAGCAGATCAAGGCCATGGCCGGCGTGCGCGATGCCTTTCTGGTCGAGGGCGATGCCGATGCGCTGCGGCCCATTCCCCAGGACCGCCCGTTCCGCAGCCTGCAGCCCTTTGTGGCAATCGTTGCCACCTCGACCTGGGCGGCGCTGAAGGCCAAGCAGGCCCTGAAGGTGCAATGGGACGACAACGCCTACAAGCAGCACAGCAGCGCCGCCTACCGGGCCACGGCCCTGCAGCGCCTGGCCGAGTCGGGCGAGCTGTGGCGTGACGATGGCGACGTGCCGGGCGAGCTGGCCCGTGCCGCCAAGCTGGTGGAGGCCACCTACGAGCTGCCGATACTGGCGCACACGACGATGGAGCCGATGAGCTGCTTCGCCGAGCCCACGCTCGAGGGCGGCCTGCGCCTCATCGCGCCGTGCCAGTTTCCCGGCATCGCGGTGCTGGCCGTGCAGGCCGTGCTGGGCGTGCCTGCCGCCAAGGTGGAGGTGCAGATCGCACGCCTGGGCGGTGGTTTCGGCCGCCGCTTCGAATCCGACTTCGTGCTCGAGGCCGGCACCATCGCCCAGCGCATGAAGGCCCCCATCCAGCTGATGTACACCCGCGAAGACGATATGCGGCATGACTTCTACCGGCCCTTTGGCTGGCAGCGGCTGCGCGGCGGCTTGGACGCCCAGGGCCGGTTGCAGGCGCTGCACGTCAAGCATGCGCGCCATGCCTTCCGCGACCCGGTCACGCCCAAGCTCCGGGCCTCGCTGTATCCGGCCCGCTTCGTGCCCAACTACCGGGTCGAGGTGGCGATGGTGGACAGCAACCTGCCCGCAGGCGCCTACCGCGCGCCGGGCTCGAACCTGAATGCCTTCATGCTTGAGAGCTTCACCGACGAGCTGGCCCATGCCGCCGGCCAGGACCCTTTGGCCTTCCGCCTGGCCCTCTTGGGCGAGGACCGCGAACTCAAGGAGCCGGACTTCAGCCCCACCCGCATGAAGGGCGTGCTGCGCCTGGCCGCCGAGAAGGCCGGCTGGGGGCGCAAGCTGCCCAGGGGCAGCGGCATGGGGCTGGCGGCCTACTTCAGCCACGGCGGCTATATCGCCCATGTGGTGGAGCTGAGTGTCAGCCGCACCGGAGGGGTGGCCGTGCAGCGCGTCACCTCGGCCGTTGATGTGGGGCCCATCGTCAATCTCAGCGGGGCCGAGCAGCAGGTGCAGGGGTCGGTGATAGACGGCCTTTCGAGCAGCCTGTGGCAGGAGATCACGGTGGAGAACGGCGCCGTCGTTCAGGGCAGTTTCGACGACAACCCCCATCTGCGCATGCCCGAGGTGCCTCCGCGCATCGATGTGCACTTCATCCAGCGCGACATGGCGCCGACCGGCCTGGGCGAGCCGGCCTTCCCGCCGCTTCCGCCGGCGCTGGGCAACGCCATCTTTGCCGCCACCGGCAAGCGGGTGCGCTCGCTGCCACTGCGCAAGCACGATCTGTCCTGGAGCTGAACTCTCAGCCGGCCGAGCGGCGCCGGGCGGCCAGTCCGAGCACACCCAGCGCCAGCAACAGGGCGCTGGCAGGCTCGGGCACGGCGCGGATGAAGTCGATCTCGCCGCTGGCCGAGAACAGGCCGCCGGGGCTGACGGTGGTGTCGACGATCTGGAAGCTCACGCTGGTGACGCCCTGCCACAGGGCGGCCGAGGCGGGGCTGAAGCTGGCAAAGGGCAGGGCCAGCTCGACAAAGCCCGCGGTGACCGGCAGATCGAGCTGCAGCGAGGCCGATTCGGAGGCGCTGGCCACGCTCAGCGTGAATCGGGTCTCGTTGCTCACCATGATGCGCATGGCGAAGCGGTCGTTGGCGCCGGCCTGGGTCAGGTCCACCGCCTGCTTCGCGTCGCCCGAGCCGGGCGGTAGCGAGGCGTCGTACAGCCCGTTGATGGTGATCTGGCTGATGCCCCCGGCGCCGTAGCTGGCCAGACCGCCGGCCACCGTAATCCCGCCCCCCGCCGCCGGTCTCGAGCAGCCGCCGCTGAACAGCCGGTCGCCGTAGAGCATGTCTCCGGCCTGGTAGGAGAAGCCGGGGAAGTTGCAGCTGGAGAAATTCTGCGGCGTGTTGAAGTCGTCGACCACGACGACCGCCTGTGCGGGCGCTGCGAGCAGCGCCGAGATGGCCGCGACGGCGGCGGTGAACGCATGGAGTTTCATCGGGATGCTCCTGACGGGGTTGAGCCCGCAACGCACGGGCCAGGTCACGCTAGGGCAAGCGCGGCGGCTTGCCCATCCCTACGATCGAAGTCCGGCCGGGATCGGCTCAGGCCTGGGCCAGCGCGGCCTGCATCGTGTGTCGCAGCGCGCGCAGCGCCTTCAGCTCCTGATCGGGGGCCTGCAGCGCCGGCCACAGCAGGGCGACCAGATCGCGGGCGCTCTGATCGACATCAAGCTGGCGACCGGTGCTGATGACCTCCCACAGCATGTGCTCCATGGGCCCGAACACCAGCGAGCGCAGCAGGCGCAGCGAGATGTCCTGCCGCACCTCGCCGCTGGCCTGGCCGCGGGCCAGGAGGTCCATCAGCGGCGCGGTGTAGCGGCGCTGCATGGCAACAAAGGCCTCGCCCAGCTCCTGGCCCGATTCACTTTTCGTGCGGCCCTCGGACAGCACCAGCGCGCATAGCCCCGTGCCCTGGATCAGGAACAGGCGCAGATGGGTATGGACGACGAACTCCAGCTGCTCGCGCACCGGCGCCGAGCGGGGCAGGCCGGTTTCTATGGTGTCGATGATCTCGTCGTACCAGTCGCCTATCACCCGCATGCACAGCTCGCGCTTGCCGCGGAAGTAGGTGAACACGGTGGCCTCGGAGATGCCAAGGCGCTGGGCGATCTCTATGGTGGTGGCGCGCTCGTAGCCGCGCTCGGCAAAGACCTCGCGGCCGACGCGCAGAATGTCTTTCACGCGCTGCTCGGCCTTGGCGCCGGCGGGGGCGCGGCGCTGGCTGGCGAGGGCGGGCTTGGTGGCTGTCACGGGCTCGATTCTGCGCAATATTTGAGTAAAGCTCAAGTGTTGCTTGCGCCGTTTTTTACGCTGCATTATCCTTGTGGCTTCGCGCCGCTTCAGTCACATGAGGCGGATGCGCTGTAACTAAATTGAGCCGAACTCAGTTTCGGCCGTCTTGACGACTGGAGACCCTATGCCGGCCCTGACCACCAAGCTCAACGCCCGTTCCGCCGACTTCAAGGCCAATGCCGAGGCCATGCGGGGCCTGGTCGAGGATCTGCAGGCCCAGCTGGGCAAGATCGCGCTGGGCGGCGGCGAGGCGGCGCGGGCCAAGCATGTGGCAAGAGGGAAGTTGTTGCCGCGCGACCGCGTCGAGATGCTGCTGGACCCGGGCACGCCCTTTCTGGAGCTGGCCCCGCTGGCCGCGCTGAACGTCTACAACAACGACGCACCGGCCGCTGGCATCGTGGCCGGCATCGGCCGGGTCTCTGGCGTCGAGTGCATGGTGGTCTGCAATGACGCCACCGTGAAGGGCGGCACCTACTACCCGCTGACGGTGAAGAAGCATCTGCGCGCGCAGGAGATCGCGCAACAGAACGGCCTGCCCTGTATCTATCTGGTCGACTCCGGCGGCGCCAATCTGCCGAACCAGGACGAGGTGTTCCCCGACCGCGACCACTTCGGCCGCATCTTCTACAACCAGGCCAACCTCAGCGCCCAGGGCATTCCGCAGATCGCTGTGGTGATGGGCTCCTGCACGGCAGGCGGCGCTTACGTGCCGGCGATGAGCGACGAGACCATCATCGTGAAGAATCAGGGCACGATCTTCCTCGGCGGCCCGCCGCTGGTGAAGGCGGCCACCGGCGAGGTCGTCAGCGCTGAAGACCTGGGCGGCGGTGATGTGCACACCCGTCTGTCCGGCGTGGCCGACCATCTGGCCAACAACGATATGCATGCGCTGGCTATTTGCCGCCAGTCGGTGGCGCGTCTGAACTGGCGCAAAAACAACCCGCTGGCCATGCAGGAGGCGCGCGCACCGCTGTTCGAGGCGTCCGAGCTGCATGGCGTGATCCCGACCGATACGCGTAAGCCCTTCGATGTGCGCGAGGTCATTGCCCGCGTCGTCGATGGCAGCGAGTTCGACGAGTTCAAGGCGCGCTATGGCGCCACCTTGGTTTGCGGTTTTGCGCACATAGAGGGCATGCCGGTGGGCATCATCGCCAACAACGGCATCCTGTTCGCCGAGAGTGCCAACAAGGGCGCCCACTTCATCGAGCTGTGCTGCCAGCGCAAGGTCCCGCTGATCTTCCTGCAGAACATCACCGGCTTCATGGTCGGCCGCAAGTACGAGAACGACGGCATTGCCCGCGCCGGCGCCAAGATGGTGACGGCCGTGGCCTGCGCCCAGGTGCCCAAGTTCACGGTGATCATCGGCGGCTCTTTTGGCGCCGGCAATTACGGCATGTGCGGCCGCGCCTACTCGCCCCGCTTCTTGTGGATGTGGCCCAACGCCCGCATCTCGGTGATGGGCGGCGAGCAGGCGGCCAGCGTGCTGTCCACGATACGCCGCGACGGCATCGAGGCCAAGGGTGGTGCCTGGAGCGCCGACGAGGAAGAGGCCTTCAAGTCGCCGATCCGCCAGCAGTACGAGGCCCAGGGCCACCCGTACTACGCCTCGGCCCGCATCTGGGACGACGGCGTGATCGACCCGGCCGACACCCGCCGCGTGCTGGCTCTGGGGCTGAGCGCCGCGCTGAACGCACCGATTCCCGAGACCAAGTTCGGCGTGTTCCGGATGTAAGGCCATGATCATCATCCGTCCCCTACAAGCCGACGACTCGCTGGACACGCTGACCGCGCTGCTGCACAAGGCCTATGCCTCGCTGGGCAAGCAGGGTTGGAACTTCACCGCCGTGTATCAGCCGGTCGAGCTGACGAAGAAGCGCATCGGCCAGGGCCAGTGCTTCGTCGCTTTTGAAGGCGACAAGCTCGTTGGCACGGTGCTGGTGCGTGGCCGCTACCGGCCTGAGCAGGACAGCTGGTGTCTGGACACGCCCTGGTATCTGCGCCGCGACACGGCCATTCTGTCGCAGTACGCGGTGGACCCCGACTGCCAGGGCCAGGGTCTGGGCGCCCGGCTGATGCAGACCGCCGAAGACTTTGCGCAGAGCCAGGGCTATGCCTATCTGGCGCTGGACACCGCCAAGCCGGCACGCCATCTGCGCAGCCGCTACGAGCGCAGCGGCTACCGGCCGGTCAAGGAGGTGCACTGGGAGGGCAAGACCTATCACAGCATCGTGATGGTCAAGGCCCTGGCACAGCCGCTGCTGCGGGCCTCGCTGCTGCGCATGGCCCGCTACAACAGCTGGGCCACCGAGCGGCTGCTGGCGGCCATTGCGACGCTGAGCGAAGACGACTATCGCCGCGACGCGGGGCTGTTCTTCAAGAGCATCCACGGCACTTTGAACCATCTGCGTGTCGGCGAGCAGTTACTGTGGTTGCCGCGCTTCGCGCGCGGCGAGTCGAACGTGCTGGCTCTTAACACCGAGGTCGAAACCGACAGGCAGTGCCTGGCCGCCGATCTGCAGCGGGACACCGAGGCCTGGGCGCCGGTGATCGCGGGCCTGAGCGACGAACGCCTGGCCGGAACCCTGGACTACCGCACCAGCAAGGGCGAGCCAGTCTCGCTGTCGCTGCTGGGCTGCCTGCAGCATGTGTTCAATCACAGCACGCACCACCGCGGCCAGATCACCGCCGCGCTCACCGCCATGGGCCACGCCTGCCCGGAACTGGATCTGGCCCACATGCTGCGCCAGGAGCCCCAGCCCGAAACCTTCCACGTCGAGGACTGAAAGATCATGGGCAATCTGAGCCTGCATATCGACGGCGCGCTGGCCACCGTCACGCTGACCCGGCCCGAGCTGCGCAATGCCTTCAACGAGGAGACGATTGCCGAGCTGTGCGCCACCTTCACCGGCCTGGCCAACCAGCCGGGCCTGCGCGCCATCGTGCTGGCCGCCGAGGGCAAGGCCTTCTGTGCCGGTGCCGACCTGAACTGGATGAAGGCCATGGCCGGCTACAGCTGGGACGAGAACCATGCCGATGCGGCTAAGCTGGCCGACATGCTGTGGGCCATCTACAGCTGCCCGGTGCCGGTGATCGCGCGGGTGCAAGGCGATGTCTATGCCGGGGGCGTGGGCCTGGTCAGCGTCTGCGACATCGTCGTGGCCAGCGACAACGTGGGCTTCTGCCTGTCCGAGGCCAAGCTCGGCCTGCTGCCGGCCACGATCAGCCCCTATGTCGTGCGGGCGCTCGGCGAGCAGGCCTCGCGCCGCTACTTCGTCACAGCCGAGCGCTTCTCGGCCGCCGAGGCACATCGCCTGGGTCTTGTGCATGAAGTAACCACGCCGGAGGCGCTGGACGAGAAGGTTAGCGCCCTGGTTGCGGCCCTGGTCGCCAACGGCCCGATGGCCGTGCGCGCCTGCAAGAAGCTGGTGCAGGACGTGGCCCATGCGCCCATCACGGCGGCGCTGCGCGACGACACGGCTCGCCGCATTGCCGACATCCGCGCCAGCGCCGAGGGGCGCGAGGGTGTGCAGAGCTTTCTGAACAAGAGCAAGCCCAGTTGGCTGGCCTGATGTCCGCGAACGCCCAGCAAGACCTGCAACGCCGCAGCCTCGCGGCGGTGTGGCACCCCTGCACGCAGATGGCGCGGGCGGCCGTTGCGCCGCCGCTGCCGATTGCGCGGGGCGAGGGCGCCTGGCTGTTCGACATGGAGGGCCGCCGCTATTTCGATGCCAACAGCTCCTGGTGGGTGAACCTGTTCGGTCATGCCGACGCGGGCATCAACAATGCGATCAAGCGCCAGCTCGACATCCTGCCCCATGTGATGCTGGCCGGCTGCACGCACGCGCCTGCGGTGGAGCTGGCCGAGAAGCTCTCTAGACTGACCGGCGGCACGCTGGGTCACACCTTCTTCGCCAGCGATGGCGCCAGCGCGGTGGAGATCGCGCTGAAGATGAGCTTTCACTCCTGGCGCAATCTGGGCCTCACGAACAAGCGCGAGTTCGTCTGCCTGAAGCATGGCTATCACGGCGAGACGATAGGCGCGCTGGCCGTTACCGACGTGGCCGTGTTCCGCGACGCCTACGACCCGCTGCTGATGCGCGCCCATGTGGTCGAGTCGCCCGACTCGCGGCTGGGGCCGGAGCAGGAGGCCCGCGCGGTGGCTGATCTGCGCCGCGCGTTGACCGAGAGACGCGGCCATGTCGCCGCGCTGATTATCGAGCCGCTGGTGCAGTGCGCGGCCGGCATGGCGATGCACGAGCCTTCTTACCTGCGCGCGGTGCGCCAGCTGTGCGATGAGTTCGACGTGCATCTGATCGCCGACGAGATTGCGGTTGGCTGCGGCCGCTCGGGCACGTTCTTCGCCTTCGAGCAGGGGGAGTGCGGGTGGCCTGACTTCATTACCCTTTCAAAGGGCATCAGTGGCGGCACCCTGCCTCTGTCGCTGGTGCTGACCACCGAGGCCGTCTATCAAAGCTTCTGGAGCGACGATGTCGCCCTCGGCTTTCTGCATTCGCACTCCTACACCGGCAATGCCCTGGCCTGCGCGGCGGCCAATGCGGTGCTGGACCGCTTTGCACACGACCAGGTGCTGGAGCAGAACATCGAGCAGGCGCGGCTGCTGGCCCAGGCCTTCGCGCCACTGGCAAGGGATGCCCGCGTCGAGCATTTGCGCCAGCGCGGCATGATGCTGGCGTTCGATGTGAAGCTGCCGGGCGATCGCTTCGCCGAGCGCTTCCACCTGGCGGCGCGCGAGCGCGAGCTGCTGATCAGGCCCATCGGCCGCACCGTCTACCTGATGCCACCCTATCTTGTTGACGCCGCCACGGCGCATTTCCTGTTCGACGCCGTTGCTGCGACCTTGAACGAGGTGCTGTCTGATGCTTCTTGAGCACCTGGCCACCAAGCTGCAGGCCATCGCCGCCAAGGACCTGACCCGCGTGCTGCGCGTTGCCGAGAGCGCCACCGCGCCGGTGCAGACCGTGCGCGGTGCCGACGGCCGGGCGCGCGAGCTACTGATGTTCTGCAGCAACGACTATCTGGGCCTGGCCGCGCACCCGGCGCTTGCCGAGGCCCTGATCGCCGGCGCGCGCCGCTACGGCGCAGGCTCGGGGGCCTCGCATCTGATCAGCGGCCACTCGGCGGCCCATGCGGCGCTGGAGCAGGCGGTGGCCGAAGTCGTGTCCGGCGAGATTCCGCAGGCACAGGCGCTGTTCTTCTGCACCGGCTATATGGCCAATCTGGCCGTGCTGACGGCGCTGGGCGATGCCGGGGCGGCGATCTTCTCCGAGGAGCTGAACCATGCCTCGCTGATCGACGGCGCCCGCCTGGCCAAGGCCGAGGTGCAGCGCTACGCGCACCGCGACATGGCCCAGCTGGCCGCGCTGCTGCAAGCCAGCACGGCCCGCATCAAGCTGATCGTCACCGATGCGGTGTTCAGCATGGACGGCGATCTGGCACCGCTGGGCGAACTGCTGGCGCTGGCCGAGCGGCATGACGCCTGGCTGATCGTCGATGACGCCCATGGCTTTGGCGTGCTGGGCCCGCAGGGGCGCGGCAGCTTGGCGCATTTCGGCCTGCGCAGCGAGCGGCTGGTACTGGTCGGCACGCTGGGCAAGGCGGCCGGCGTGGCCGGCGCTTTCGTCGCCGCGCACCCGACGATCACGCAGTACCTGCTGCAGGCCGCAAGGCCGTACATCTTCACCACCGCCGCGCCGCCGGCCGTGGCCCATGCCTTGCTGACCAGCTTGGAGCTGATGGCATCGGGCGAGGGCGAGCAACGACGCGCGAACCTGCGCCAGCGCCAGGCCCAGCTGCGGGAAGGCATCGCCAACATCCTCGCCGCGCATCCAAGCCTGAACTGGCGCCTGGCGAAATCCGACACGCCCGTGCAGCCGCTGATCATCGGCGACAACGCCGCCGCGCTGGCGCTTGCCGCGCGGCTGGAGCGCGAGGGTCTGCGCGTGCCGGCCATCCGCCCGCCGACAGTGCCGGCCGGCACCGCGCGGCTGCGCATCACGCTGTGCGCCATGCACACCGAAGCCCACATCCAGCGCCTGCTCGACGCACTGGCCCAGGCCGCCGCGGAGGCTTCAGCATGAGGGGCCTGTTCATCACCGGCACCGACACCGAGATCGGCAAGACTTGCGTCAGCGCCGGCCTTACGCACCGCTTTGCGCAGGCGGGCCTGAAAGTCGCCGCGATCAAACCGATTGCCGCGGGCCAGGACTTCATCGATGGCCGCTGGATCAACGAGGACGTGCAGCAACTGCGCGAGGCCGGCAATCTGGGCTTGAGCGACGCCGAGGTCGGCCCGCTGCAGTTCCGCGCCGCCTGCGCGCCGCATATCGCCGCCCGGCTGGAAGACCGCGAGATCGAACGCGAGCCGCTGCTGGCGGCCGTGTGTCGCGTCGCCGACCGGGCCGACGTCGCCGTCATCGAAGGCGTCGGCGGTTTTCGTGTGCCGCTGACCGCTGACTGGGACACGGCCGACCTCGCCGTCGATCTGCGGCTGCCCGTCGTGCTGGTCGTCGGCCTGCGCCTGGGCTGCATCAACCATGCGCTGCTGACCGCCGAGGCGATACGCTCACGCGGGCTCAGCTTGGCCGGCTGGGTCGCCAACACGGTGGACCCGGACATGCCCCATCTGCAAGACAATTTGCAGGCCTTGGAGCGCCATCTGGACGCCCCCTGCTGGGGCCTCGTGCCACGCCTCGAATCCCCGACGCCGGCCGTCGTGGCAGCCGCTCTGAATCACCACGCCGGCCAGTTCCTGGCCGATTACCTGACACCAGCATCCGCATGAACCAAATCCAGACCCTGACCCCCACCACCGACGAACACCGCCGCAACAGCAAGGCCTGGACGGTCGACGAGGTGGCGGCGCTGTTCGAGCTGCCGTTCAACGACCTGATGTTCCGCGCACAGCAGACCCACCGCGAACGTTTCGATGCCAATGCGGTGCAGCTGTCGACGTTGCTGTCGATCAAGACCGGCGGCTGCGAGGAGGATTGCGCCTACTGCCCGCAGTCGGCCCACTTCGACACGGGTCTGAAGGCCGACAAGCTGATCCCGCTGCAAGAGGTGGTCGAGGCCGCCCGCGCAGCCAAGGCCAATGGCGCGACGCGTTTCTGCATGGGCGCGGCCTGGCGCTCGCCCAAGGACCGGCATCTGGAAGCCATCGGCGAGATGGTCAGGGAAGTGAAGGCCATGGGCCTGGAGACCTGCCTGACCGCCGGCATGCTGGCCGACGGCCAGGCCGAGCAGTTGCGCGATGCGGGCCTGGACTACTACAACCACAACCTCGACACCGCCCCCGAGTTCTACGGCCAGATCATCACCACCCGCACCTACCAGGACCGCCTGGACACGCTGGACCGCGTGCGCACCGTCGGCCTCAAGGTCTGCTCGGGCGGCATCGTCGGCATGGGCGAGACCCGCCGCCAGCGCGCCGGCCTGATCGTGCAACTCGCCAATCTGGACCCCTACCCTGAGTCGGTGCCGATCAACAACCTGGTCCAGGTCGAAGGCACGCCGCTGGCCGGCACGGCCGAGCTGGACCCGCTGGAGTTCATCCGCACGATCGCCGTGGCCCGTATCACCATGCCCCGAGCAATGGTCCGCCTGTCGGCCGGCCGCGAACAGATGCCAGAGACGATGCAGGCGCTGTGCTTTCTGGCCGGCGCCAACAGCATGTTCTACGGCGACAAGCTCCTGACCACCAGCAACCCGCAGGCCGAGGCCGACCGCGCTTTGCTCAGGCGTCTGGGCATGCGCTGCTCGACCGAGGCGGGGCTTGCCTCGACGCATTGATGGACCCCGTAGCCCGGATGAAGCGCAGCGCAATCCGGGGCGAATCGCCGATGAGACACCCCGGATTGGCATCCGGGCTACCAAGCTGAACTGGAGACAGAGATGTTCAACAAGATCCTGATTGCCAATCGCGGCGAGATCGCCTGCCGTGTTGCCGCAACCGCGCGCCGCCTGGGCGTGAAGACCGTGGCCGTGTACTCCGAGGCCGACGCCCAGGCCCGCCATGTGCGCGTCTGCGACGAGGCGGTGCTGATCGGTGGCGCCGCGCCGCGCGATAGCTATCTGCGCTGGGAGCGCATCATCGAGGCGGCCAAGGCCACCGGCGCCCAGGCCGTGCACCCGGGCTATGGCTTCCTCAGCGAGAACGAGGAGTTCGCGCAGGCCTGCGCCGATGCCGGCATTGCCTTCATCGGCCCGCCGCCGTCCGCCATCAAGGCGATGGGCCTGAAGGCCGAGTCGAAGCGCCTGATGGAGCAGGCCGGCGTGCCGCTGGTGCCGGGCTATCACGGTGCCAGTCAAGACCTGGCGCTGCTGAAGTCCGAGGCCGATCGCATCGGCTACCCGGTGCTGATCAAGGCCAGCGCCGGCGGCGGCGGCAAGGGCATGCGCGCGGTGGACAAGGCCGAGGACTTCGAGGCCGCGCTGGCCTCCTGCAAGCGCGAGGCGATCAACAGCTTTGGCGACGACGCGGTGCTGGTCGAGCGCTATGTGCAGAAGCCCCGCCATATCGAGATCCAGGTCTTTGGCGACAGCCATGGCGACTGCGTCTATCTGCACGAGCGCGACTGCTCGGTGCAGCGCCGCCACCAGAAGGTGCTGGAAGAAGCACCGGCCCCGGGCATGACGGCCGAGCGCCGCAAGCAGATGGGCGAGGCTGCGGTGGCCGCAGCCAAGGCAGTCGGCTACGTTGGCGCCGGCACGGTCGAGTTCATCGCCGAGCAGGACGGCCGTTTCTACTTCATGGAGATGAACACGCGGCTGCAGGTCGAGCACCCGGTCACCGAGGCCATCACCGGCCAGGATCTGGTCGAGTGGCAGCTGCGCGTGGCCGCGGGTGAACCGCTACCCTTGAAGCAGGAACAGATCCCGATGCGGGGCCATGCGATCGAGGCCCGCATCTGCGCCGAGAACCCCGACGCCAACTTCCTGCCCGCCACCGGTACCCTGCATGTGGCGCGCTGGCCGGCGCACGTGAGCTTCGAGCGCGGCGATGTGCGCATCGACAGCGGCGTCGGCGAGGGCGATGCGATCAGCCCCAACTACGACTCGATGATTGCCAAACTGATCGTCTGGGGCGAGGACCGTGCCCAGGCGCTGGCAAGGCTCGACGCCGCGCTGCGCGACACGCACATCGCCGGCCTGCACACCAATGTGGCCTTTCTGCGCCGCGTGGTGAACAGCCACTCGTTTGCCAGCGCTGATCTGGACACGGCGCTGATCCCGCGCGAGCACAAGGCCCTGTTCGAGTCGGCACCGCTGGCGCTGGAGCTGGTGGCCGCCGGTGTGGTGGCCCATGCGCTGGAGGCGAGCAAGCAGGACAAGGATCCGTGGTCCAAGCCCGATGGCTGGCGCATGTTCGGTGCCGCCAATCGCCGCTTCGACCTCGAGGTGGGGGGCACGCATCACGAGGTGCTGCTGGCCCGTCGCCATGGCGGCGGCATGGTGCTGACGGTAGCGGGGCGCGAGATTGCGCTGGCCGTTGACAGCTCCGGCCTGGAGCGCCACGAGGTGGTGCTGGGCGAGGGCCTCGCGTCGCAACGCACGCTGTTGCAGGTCTATGCCCATGGCGAGAAGGTCAGTGTGTTCGCACCGCACGGCTCGGCCGTGGTCACCGAGGTGGACCTGATCGCCCACGCCGGCGACGGCGCTGCCGAGGGCGGCCGCCTGACCGCACCGATGCCCGGCAAGCTGATCGCCTTCCTGGCCAAGGTGGGCGATGCCGTCACCAAGGGCCAGCCGCTGGCGGTGATGGAGGCGATGAAGATGGAGCACACGATCACCGCGCCGCGCGATGGCGTGGTGGCCGAGCTGATGTTCGGCATCGGCGACCAGGTCGGCGATGGCGCTGCGCTCTTGAGTCTGCAATGAACCCACCCCGGATTGCATCCGGGCTACCTGAGGAATCACCATGATGCCCACCCACGTCACCCTCGTCGATGTCGGCCCCCGCGATGGATTGCAGAACGAGAAGGAGCCGGTGTCTACCGAGCACAAGGCCCAGCTGGTGGCCATGCTGCAGGCGGCCGGCCTGAAGGAGATCGAGGTCACCAGCTTCGTCAGCCCGAAGTGGGTGCCGCAGATGGCCGACAACCTGGCGGTGATGGCCGCCATTCAAAGACAGCCCGGCGTGCGCTACAGCGTGCTGACGCCGAATATGAAGGGCCTGGAGGCGGCGCTGCCGACGAAGCCCGACGAGATCGTCGTCTTCGCCGCGGCCAGCGAGGCCTTCAGCCAGAAGAACATCAATTGCTCGATCGCCGAGAGCATAGCCCGCTTCGCTCCGGTGGTCGAGTTCGCGCATGCCGCCGGCATCAAGGTGCGCGGCGCGCTGTCCTGTGCGCTCGGTTGCCCCTACGAGGGGGAAATCAGCGCCGACCAGGTTGAACACGTCGTCCGGCTGATGAAGGACATCGGTGTCGACCACATGGGCGTGGCCGACACGATTGGCGTGGGCACGCCGCGCAAGGTTCAGGCGGCGATGGAGCGGGCGCTGAAGCACTATCCGCTGGTCGAGGTCAGCGGCCATTTCCACGACACCTACGGTCAGGCGCTGTCCAACATCTACGCCTGTCTGGAACTGGGCGTGCACAACTTCGACGCCAGCGTAGCCGGCCTCGGCGGTTGCCCCTATGCCAAGGGCGCGACCGGCAATGTCGCGACCGAGGACGTGGTCTTCATGCTCAATGGCCTGGGCATAGATACCGGCATCGACATCGACAAGCTGGTCGACGCCGGCGCCTTCATCTCCGGCGTGCTGGGCCGGCCGCCGGTGTCGCGGGTCGGTCGGGCCCTGCTGGCCAAGCGGGCCGGTTGAGCGGGTGGCCCGGGGCCTTGGTCTTGGACTATGCCCGGATGCGTTGAGGCTGTCTGAGGTTTCTGCGGGTCAGGAAGCCCATGGCCGCCAGGCCTGCGGCCCACAGCGCCCAGCTGCCGGGTTCGGGCACCGGCGTCACCGCCACGGCGGCCATATTGTGGCTGACCCGCTTCCACTGCGTGGTGCCGGTCGCCAGGGTCGAGGCCTCGCCCCATGAGACCGAGGCCGCGCCACCGGCGGCATACAGGGCGTTGTCGCTGAGCACGAGTGAACCGTCCTGGTAGACATTTACCGTGGTGCCGGCACCGGTGCCCAGTGCCTCCATGCGATAGGTATGGAACGCATCGTCGGTGTCGACGGCGGCGGTGTCACCCGCCGAGTTGTCACCGTTGCGGATGTAGATCAGGTCCTTTCTGATCTCCAGCACCGCGATGCGTCCGTTGTCGAAGCGAAAGCTCATATGCCCGGGAGCGCGCCACCAGCCCGAAGTCTGGCTGCCGGAGATGTATCTCATCTCGGCCTCCAGCCAGAAGGGTGCCCCGCTGGAGAAGTCCAGATCGACGCCGCCCATGGTGTAGTACTGCCGGGCACTGTGGGCGGCGCTGGTCTGTATGCTCAGCACGCCGCCGGCAAAGCTCGGCGAGCCAGCGCCCTCGTCGATCAGGGCCCAGCCGGGGTCCGCCTGCTCCGGCAGCAGGTTGGACGACCCGTCCCACGTGCTCACCAGGGCCTGGGCGGATGACGCCATCGCGGCGAGCGTGGCGGTGGCGACGAGGCGGCGGTAGGGCATGTCTGGGCTCCTGCAAAGCACGTGACGAGCGGGTGCTGGGCGCAGTCTAGGATTGACCCATGGTGGTGCGAATCCCCGACCCTCGGGGGCAGGCCGGTGAGCCCTTTGGCGCGGAAATGCGGCGTGCCCGGCGACCGATCCCTCAGGCGGCCAGGTAGCGCAGCATCAGCCCCACCCCGCGCCCATCAAGGCCGTCAACGAAGTCCAGCGCCGCACCCTCGCGCTCGGCGATGCGCTTGACGATCGCCAGGCCCAGGCCGGTGCCTTGCTCGCTGCTGCCGGGTACGCGATAGAAGCGCTCGAACACGCGCTCCCGCTGCGCCGGGGCGATGCCGCGGCCGTTGTCGCGCACGCGCAGCTCCAGTGCCGAGGACTCGACCTGCAGCAGGACCTCGACCCGGCCACCCGCCGGTGTGTAGCGGATGGCGTTGTCCACCAGGTTGTTGATGACGGAGCAAAAGCCCGAGCGGTCCAGCGCCCACGTCAGGCTGTCCGGGGCCTGCAGCGAGAGCTCGATGCCGCGTGGCCGTGCCAGGGCCGCCAGCAGGGCGTTCAACTCCTGCACCACCGGGGCGGTCTCGGCATAGAGCCTGTCCACCTGCACCGGGGCCACCTCGCCGGCCCGCCGCTGCGCACGGTGACCCAGATCACCAGCTCGTGCCACAGGAACACGCCCAGCTGCGATTGCAGCACCACCCACAGCAGGGGCAGCATGCTGCTCAGGCGCACCTGCATCGGCTCGGCCATCTGCACCAGCTGTGCGCCGTTGCTGGAGGCCACGGTCAGCAGCCGGTAGGGTTGCCCGGCGAATTCCGTCTCGACATAGCCGGGCTGCAGCGGCGCCAGGGCCTCGATGGGTGCGCCGGCACTGCGATACAGCAGCCGTCCGTCTGCCCGCCAGACCTGGTACAGCGGCTGGGCCACGGCGCCCAGTGCGTCGCGGCCGCTGGCCTGCTGCAACGCGGTCTCGGTGGTTTGCAGGCGCAGCGCCAGCGCCTGCTGCGCGGTCTATCCGCCGGCCGCCTCGGCCAAGGCGCTGCCGAACTGCTGCAGGCGCGCATCCAGCTGGCTTTCGCCACGCTGCAGCGCCTGCCAGGTCATCAGGCTGGCCAGCACCATCCAGGCGATCACCAGGGCCAGTGCCTGCCAGGCGATCAGCCGGCGTATCAGCGAGGGGTGGTTCATGGTGCGGTGCTTGGCAGATCGAGCACATAGCCGACGCCGCGTACCGTGCCGATCCAACCATTGCCCAGCTTCTTGCGCAGCTTGTAGACGTGCACATCGATGGCATTGCTGTCCAGCGCATCGGCGGCGCTGTGGGTCCGCTCGATCTGGGGGCGTGTCATGACCCGGCCGGGTTCGGCGGCCAGAGCCAGCAGGATGTCGTACTCGCGCGATGACAGGGCCACCTCCTCGTTTTCGAGCAAGATGCGCCGGCGCGCCGTGTCTATGCTCAGTGCGCCGAGTTGCCAGGTGTTGCTGACCTGGCCGCTGTGGCGGCGCAAGAGGGCGCGCACCCGCGACAACAGCTCCTCCATTGCGAAGGGCCTGGCCAGATAGTCGTCGGCGCCGGCATCCAGGCCCTGCACGCGTTCGCTGATGCTGTCGCGCGCGGTGATCATCATCACCGGCGTGGCCCGGCCCAGGCCGCGCCACCAGCCCAGCAGCGAAAGGCCGGTTTCGTCGGGCAGACAGATGTCCAGCAGCAGCAGCGCGAAGTCCATCTCATCGAGAAAGCGTCGGGCGTCGCCGGCACTGCGCAGCCACACCACATGATGGCCGGCCATAGCCAGCACCCGCTGCAGAGAATTGCCCAGCGGAAGATCATCCTCGACGAGAAGAACAGTGGCCATCGTTGCACTTCGGGCTGCTTGTTAGGGAAGGTCTGCACAAAGCGCAGTCATCGGTGCTGGCCCCGACCTGAAGTGGAATGTTGAAGCCCGCTGCGCTAGCGGCACTTGGTTTTGCCG
>NZ_SNXS01000019.1 GCF_004362525.1 Roseateles toxinivorans | reverse complement strand
ATCTTCTCGCTTGGCATCGTGTCCACCTAAGTTAAGTGGACACGATCCTTACGGTTCCGCTTGGCGACTTCAAGATGACTTGGCCGGACGGATACCGCTGGACAGCAACCACATCTTTCAGGTGTATTCCATATTGAAGTCGACCTTCTTCAAGAAGATACCGAACCAGCGGACTGTTGCGACTACTTGCAAGCAGCTCTTTGTCTCTACACACAACTACGAGTTCTTCTCGCTGCTTCGGGACTTGCCGGGGGAGGCCCGATACTTCTTGACTAAGCGAATCAGTTCGACCCGCTCGACTATGGGCAATCTGCCTGAGTCTATCTCTCGGTATTCTTCTGAATACCACTACCTGTTTCACATTCTGCATAGCTTCGACCAAAGCTCCAACAAGGCGGACGCGGAGCATCTGCTTGCTTTGCCAAATGCCGCGCGAAGGTTTCTTGAGTTGTACACGTATGCGAAGCTCCCTATGGGGCGAAGCTCAAAGGTTGAGAAGCGCGCTGAGCTGTTGTTCGGAGCGGAGAAGGCGAATCGGATACTGAAGGTCCTGCACCACTTTAGCCACCTTGAGAGCGTCGAACGCTTGATGACCAATACGAACGCCGTAGCGGACATCGAGGGCGCTGTCTCGCTACTGATGGAGTCCCTCAAAGCGGACAATGATCACTATCAAGCCTTGCTTGCAGCTGTTCAGTAGCTTGGCACTCTCGCTGTATTTGCTCTTGAATCCAGTCGAAGTCCGGGTGGTGAGATGGAGCGGACAGATGGGGGGGCCTTGGGCAATTTGACGTACAACTATCCGGACAACTATTCTTGTCTTGCTGTAAGAAGTTGAGCGTTTATGCGGGTTACAGAGGCGTGTTCAAGTGACCCCGGCTCAACCAAATGGACAGAAAGCGGCACCCAAATGGAAAAGGCCCAAGTCCGTAACAGACTTGAGCCTCTTCTTTGACTTCACCCGCCGGGCAGCGGGTCATCCAATATGGTGGGCCGGGGGGAATTGAACCCGGGTCCCACTGGCCAGTCCGGTTGGCGCATTCCTAGCGCTGCCGTCCACCCGGGACGTCGTGGTCCTTTTGCGGTTGGTCGCGCACGGTCTCGGCGTCGTCGCCACACTCCGCTGCGGCCTGCCCGAGTTCGTCCGGGCCGACATGCAATGTCCTGCTTGAGTCGAGGCGTCGATTGGCCTTCTCGAGCACCTTGCCCCGTCGCTTCGGTATTCGCGCGCCCGATGCATGGGTTGAGTGACATTCATCACCGAGGCTGGGGAAACACCGGGTGTGGGGCGGCTTTTCCGGGCTTCTGAAATGGCTTGGCGGGCAAGAATTTGTTCATCGCCACACCACTCAGTCACACCGTCATGCAAGTGAACACGCAAGCCGTCAAAGTTGATCGCTCATTGAGCAAGCCCGCCGCCGCTCAGGCAGCAAAACCTGGCCCCGACAGCTTCAGCGAGCTGCTGAAGGGGGCCCAAGCTGCTGGCGCCGCGCAGCGCGATGCAGGTGCAGTTGCAGCGCCTCCAGCCGCAACTGCTGCAGGCGCTGCAACGGCCAACAAGGCCTGAGCGCGATGGTGTCGATGCACAACACCGGTGTGCCCGCCGACGGACCGGGCGCACGGCTTGGCGCGTCGCCGATGCCACCTGCGGATGAGCCGCGTACCGCCCGGACCAGCCCCGCTGCCACGCGAGCGGCCGAGGCCGGGATCAAGCAGCCAGGCCAACAGGTGAGCTTCAGTGCGCAAAGCCTGCAGGCCTTGGAGGCCGCGGCACTGGCGCAGGCGGCGAGGGCAGGCGCCGACGTGCAAGGCGTCGGCGATGCGGTCGGTGGCGGCATCCTGGCAGCCGCTCGCGCCGTCGACTCGGTGGGGGCTCAAGCGTCGGACCTGCTGGTTTGCGGCGCCCAGGCGCTGACCAGCGGCATTGGCGCGGTGCGTGGCGCCGTCCAGGAGGCCGCTGCGTGTTTGGAGGCGCAGGTGGCCGACGCGACGCGTCAACTCGGCGGGCTCGCGTCAAGCACCGCAGGCTATGGCGCGCTCGCTGCCCTCGCAGGTGGCGCGTTGCTCGATGAACTTGTCTAGAAGACAGCAAGAGGCCTTGATGCTCGATTCATTGTCCAGAGGCTGCCTGTGCGGCGCCCTAGTTGCGGCCTTGTCGGGCTGCTCGATCTTCAACGTGGCGCCCACCTGGGAGCTGGTGAAGGCCACGGGCACGGCCACCTCGGCGGCACTTAACTATGGGCCGGGCAAGGCGACGAACACGATTCACCACGGCGACGCCCCGATCCAGAGCGTGTGCATCGAATACAACGGCCAGCCCCAGCTGGACGATCTGGTGCCGGCGCTGCAGCTGGAGCTCAAGGTACAGGGCGTGTCGAGCCGGGTGTTTGAGCCGGGCTCAGGCGGGCCGGACTGCCGCTACTGGGTCCGCTACGCCGCCACCGTGCATTGGGCCGTGCCGCCGATGGGGGGTGCCCATCGCTCCTACCTGAGCGCCGCCACCCTCAGCCTGCACCGAGCGAATGGCTCGCTGATGGGCGCCAGCTCGTATCTGGTGGACGAGAACTTTGCGATCAGCAAATGGGCCAGCACGCGACGCAAGCTCGCGCCGGTCGTGAAGGCGGTCATCACCGGCTTCGAGAGCTGAGCCGGCCAAGCAACCTGAAAGAGAACCAGGACATGACCTTCAACCGTTTCCCGAGCCTTGGCTTGGCCGCCGGCCCGCTCGCGGCCCTGCTTTGCGCCTGCACCTCGGCGCCGCCTCCTCTGGTGCAGGGCCCGGTGTCGGCAGCGCCGGCCAGGACGCCGCTGTACCTGGAGCGGCCGAACAACGGCTCCATCTTCCAGCTGAGCATGTCGGCAGGCACGCTGTTCTCCAGCGAACGCAAGCCACAGGCCGTGGGCGACAAGCTGAAGGTGGACATCTCGGAGAGCCTGCAGGCCAGCCAGAAGCAGTCGAGTGACACCAGCCGCGACAACAAGGCGGCGGTCAAGGGGCCGGGCTCGGGCCGCAAGTCGGGCGGGTTGATCGACTCGCTGCTCAACGCCGACGCCGCTGCTGCCGGCAGCGATTCGTTCAAGGGCTCCGGCAGCACCGAGACCTCGAGCAGCTTCAACACCCAGCTTGCCGTTACCGTCATCAATGTGCTGGCCAATGGCCATCTGCTGGTGGCCGGCGAGCGCAGCACCGGGCTGAACGGTGGCGTGAGCACGCTGCGCTTCTCGGGCATCGTCGACCCGCGCGACATCCGCCCCGGTAATGTCGTCAGCTCCAAGGAGGTCGTCAATGCCAGCCTTGAAAGCGTGGGTCAGGGCGACGTCTCGGAGGCCGCATCCCGAACCTGGCTGCAGCGTGTGCTCACCAAGAGCATGGCGGTGTGGTGAGCCGACCGTTGGGGCCGTGCCCGCCCGGAACGCGGCGCGAGCCTTCGCCTGCCTGGATCAGCGATGCGCGGGTGAAGTTGTTTCGCCGCGGCCAGATCATCGTGCGCGCCGGCAGCACACCAGCCGAATGGATTGCCATCAGCAGCGGGGCGGTCGGCCTGATCACCCAGGTGGCCGGCAGCACGCGGGTTGCCGTGGCGGCGCTGTGGCTCGGTGACGTGATCGGCAGCGCCTCGCCGCTGGGCAAGCATGTGGCGCAGTACGACGTCACCGCGCTGGTCGATGTGGTGACCATCAACATTCCCTGGACTCGGCTTGCGGCGGGGCCGGCGCCACAGCAATTCGCCGATGCCGAGCAGCTGTACTCGGCCACCGAAACCAGGCTCCAGGAGCAGATCTTCATGCGCCTGGCCGGCAACGGCTTCCAGCGTCTGGTCAGCGTGCTGGCAACCCTTGCCGCTGCCCTGGCGCCCGGGATTGATACCGCTTGGCCGGGGCGGAGCCTGTCCTTGCCGGTGGCGCAGGCCTGCATCGGCCAGCTGTCGGGCCTCTCACGCCGTCAGACCTGGATCTATCTGGGTCAGCTCGCAGCGTTCGGCTGGGTCACCACCGCACGAACCCAGGTGACCCTGGTGGGCCTTCGGTCCTGGCTGGCCCTGATGGCGGAGGTCGATGGCAGGGGCCTGGCCTGCATCGCCAGCGCCGAACTGTGCAGCGATGTGCTGGCCGCACTGGCCAGTCGGGACGGTCTGGATAGGCTGGACGGGCTGCGGGCGGTGCTGTTCACGGGCGAGAAATGCTGATGTCCGGCTTGTGGGGCTGATCGTTGCCGGTCGGTCAGCATCAGCGTCACGGCTTGGCGCCCGAAGGTGTGCCCTTCAGATACTCGCTGACCCGATCGGCGTCGTCGCCCACGGCCGAAATGGCGCGCCTGAGTTCGTCGGGGCTGGCGTGCAACGCCTTGCTCCAGTCGTGTAGCGCTTGTGCGTCGTTGAGGTTGATGCGGCGGCGGTCCTGTTCGCCGCCCAGGTATTTGCTGTCTGACATGGTCTGACTCCTTTGCGTTGCTGTGCGACCCCGATGGGCGATCAGCGCTTCTTGCCCTTGTCCTGCTGACGTGCGGCCACGGCCACCACCTGGGTGGCCATTCCCGCGGCAAGCGGATTGGCGGGCGCAGCGGCCTTCTTCGGTTTCTTCGCTTCCTTGTTGCCGTGCTGACCTTTTGACATGGTGAAGCTCCTTGATCGATTGAATGGGGCGTCTGACCGGCGGTCGGTGCAGACGGGCTGTGATGCAGCCTGCGCCGATGCCGGCGCAATATCGGTGCGTTGGCGCACGAAGCGCATGATGATTCCGCTCCGATGCCCACACTTCGGCGGTCGCGACTGGGGCGATGGCTACACTTGAAGCCATGCGCGAAGCCTTTCTGCTGGACCCGGATCTGGTGTTCCTGAACCATGGCTCGTTCGGCGCCTGTCCGCGCGAGGTCTTCCGGGTGTATCAGGACTGGCAGCTGGCACTGGAGCGCAATCCGGTCGAGTTCCTGGGCCGGCGCTCGGCCGCCCTGCTGATGGACGCACGCGCGCAACTGGCGGCCTACCTGGGCGCCGCACCCGAGCATCTGGTCTTTTTGCCCAATGCGACGACCGGCGTCAACACGGTGGCGCGTGCGCTGGATCTGCGGCCGGGCGATGAGGTGTTGGGCACCGACCATGAGTACGGCGCCTGCGACGAGACTTGGCGCAGGGTCTGTGCGGGCGCCGGCGCGCACTACAGGCTGGTGGAAGTGCCTCTGCCCTTCGAGCGCGCCCGCTTTGCTGACCGCCTGCTGGCCGAGGTGGGGCCGCGCACGCGGCTGATCTTCAGCAGCCACATCACGTCGGTCACGGCGCTGACGTTTCCGTTGGCTGAGCTCTGCGCCCGCGCGCGCCAGATGGGCGTGCTGACGCTGATCGACGGCGCCCATGCGCCCGGGCAACTGGACTTGGATCTGGACGCCCTGGGTGCCGATTTCTATACCGGCAACTGCCACAAGTGGCTGTGTGCGCCCAAGGGTTCGGCCTTCCTGCATGCCCGGCCCGAGCACCATGAGCGGCTGCAGGGCCTGATCGTGAGCTGGGGCCATGTGGATCAGGGGCGTGGCCACGAGGCCTATGCCGGCGCGTCATGGCTGGAGCGGCACCTGCAATGGCAGGGCACGCGCGACATCGCCGCCTGGCTGACCGTGCCGGCAGCGATCGCCTTCCAGCAGCGCCATGACTGGGGGGGCCATCGCACGCGCTGCCACGCGTTGGCGGGCGAGGCGCTGCGTGAGGTGGTGCAGCGCTACGGGCTGGCGCCTATCGGCCAGGATGCGGACTGGCTGCAGATGGTCACGCTGCCGGTGCCGCACCACGATGCCGAGGCCCTGCGCGCCGCCTTGTTCGCGCGCGGCATCGAGATTCCGGTGACGCAGCATGCTGGCCAGCGCTTTGTGCGCCTTTCGGTCCAGGCTTACAACGATGCCGATGACATTGCCCGGCTGCTGGCGGCGCTGGACCAGGTGGCGCCCTGAATGGCAGCCGGCGCACAGCTGTGGCAAACACGGGCCTGGCTGCGGCGCCTGGCACGTTACGATCTCGCGTCGGGCGCTGGATCGCGCCAATAGGCCTCAGTCTGGACGCGATGACGCTTCAATCTCCAATCCCTAATTCATCGTCCGCCCCCGGGTTCGATGTGCTGCCCGAGGCCTTGCGCGGCCTGGCGCGGCGCGGCGTGACGCGCAGCTACCGCAAGCACACCTTGATCATCGAGGAGGGCACGCAGGGCGATACGCTGTACCTGCTGCTCAGCGGCAGGGTCAAGGCCTTCTCGATCGACCACCGCGAGCATGAGGTGACCTACGGCGTCTACGGCGCGGGCGAGTATTTCGGCGAAATGAGCCTGGATGGCGGGCCGCGCTCGGCCAGCGTGATGGCGCTGGAGCCCAGCGTTTGCGTGGTGCTGACGCGGCAAAGCCTGCGCGAGCACATCGCCGCCGAGCCCGAGTTCGCCTTCGAGCTGCTGAGCCGGGTCATACGCCGCGCCCGCATGGCCACGGCCAATGCGCGCAGCATGGCCTTGCTGGACGTCTATGGCCGGGTGGTGCAGTTGCTGGTGTCGCTGGCCACGCCCCAACTCGATGGCACACGGCTGATTGCCGAGCGGCTGACCCATGGCGACATCGCCTCTCGGGTAGGCTGCTCGCGGGAGATGGTCAGCCGCTTGCTGAAAGACCTGGAGCAGGGCGACTACATTGCGATCTCACGCGAGGGCGTGCGCCTGCTGCAATCGCTGCCGCAGCGCTGGTGAGCCGGCGCTTTGAAATCTCTTCACCTGGAAGCCTGATGCGACTGCTGATCTCCGTGGACATCGAAGGTGTGGCCGGGGTCACCCATCCCGGCCAGGGGCAGATGGGCAACGGCGAGTACGAGGTGGCGCGCCGGCTGATGACGCAGGAGGCGAATGCCGCCATCCGTGGCGCCCTGGCCGGCGGTGCGACCGAGGTCATCGTCAATGACTCCCATGGCGATTTCCGCAATCTGCTGCCCCTGCATCTGCACCCGCAGGCCCGGCTGCTCAATGGCCGGCCGCGTGCGCTGGGCATGGTGGCCGGCGTGCCGCTGTGCCAGGCACTGATGCTGGTGGGCTATCACGCCAAGGCAGGGGCCGAGGGCGTGCTGGCGCACACCATCAGCGGCAAATCGTTCGCCTGCATTCAGATCAATGGCGTCGAGTACGGTGAGGCGGCGCTGTATGGCTCGCTGGCCGGCGAGTTCGGCGTACCGGTGCTGATGTGCAGCGGCGACAATGTGTTTGCCGACGAAACCCGGGCCATGCTGCCGCACACGGCCTTTGTCGTGACCAAGCAGGCACTGGGCCAGCGCGCGGCGCTGCATCTGTCGCCCGAGGCCTCCTGCGCGGCGATCGAGGCCGGCGCCAAGGCGGCCATGCAGGCGCATCTGTTGCGGCCGGTGGCGCCGGTGCGCCTGGAAGGCCCCATTCACTGCCAGGTGCGGGCGCAGTCGGTGGCGCTGGCCGATCTGTTTGCGATCACCCCGCTGGTCGAGCGCGTCAGTGGCACAGAGTTGGAGTTCACCGGGGCTGACATGAACTATGTGGTGCGCGTGCTCAACACCTTGTCGGCGATGGGGATGGGTCTGGCATAAGAGTTAGACTCTGCGCCCCCCACGCCCCTTGCTCCCCTGCTGTCAACCATGTCCGACACCAAGACTCCCGACGCCCCCTCAGATGACCAGCCGGTGAGGCGTGGCATCAAGAGCTTCGTGGTGCGCGCCGGCCGCATGGGCTCGGGGCAGGTGCGGGCGCTGGCCGAACTCGGCCCGAAGTTCGTGCTGCCCTTCAAGGCCGGGCAGATGGACGTGGCCCAGGCCTTCGGCCGCGATGCGCCGCTGGTGCTGGAGATCGGCTTCGGCATGGGTGACGCGACCGCCAAGATCGCCAAGACGCTTGAGGGCATCAACTTCCTTGGCTGCGAGGTGCACGAGCCCGGCGTCGGCGCCCTGCTCAAGCACATCGACGAGCAGGCTCTGAGCAATATCCGCATCCTGCAGCACGACGCGGTGGAGGTGCTGGAGCAGATGATTGCCCCTGATTCACTGGCCGGCGTGCACATCTTCTTCCCTGACCCCTGGCACAAGAAGCGCCACAACAAGCGCCGCCTGATACAGCCCGCGTTTGTGAAGCAGCTGCTGGGGCGCATCGCGCCCGGCGGCTATCTGCACTGCGCCACCGACTGGGAGCCCTATGCCCAGCAGATGCTGGAGGTGCTGAGTGCCGAGCCGGGCCTGGAGAACACGGCCGAGGGCTATGCACCCAAGCCTGACTACCGGCCGCTGACCAAGTTCGAGAACCGCGGCCTGAAGCTGGGCCATGGCGTCTGGGACCTGGTCTTCAAGCGCAAGACCTGACACTGCACCGGCGCGAAGCGCTGCTATCGCAAAGATCCCATTTTGGGTCGCGGCCGTGCACGTTTTCGGGCCCAAAAAGTCAGTGTTCACCCTATTCCTGCGGCCCCTGGCTTGGGGCTATCGTCGGTTCAGCTCGCATTTGCCTGGGATCGTCCGGCAAGGGGATGCGGAGCCCAATCACCAGGAGCTTGAACGATGAGATCAAATGCTGTGAAGACGTTGGTCAGTGCGATGGTGGCTGCGGCCACGATGATGAGCGTGGGCGCCGCGCATGCAGGCAAGACGCTGGACGCCATCAAGGCGCGCGGCCAGGTGGTGTGCGGTGTGAACACCGGCCTGGCGGGCTTTGCGGCAGCTGACAGCAACGGCAACTGGTCCGGCATCGACGTGGACATCTGCCGCGCCATTGCCGCCGCCACGCTGGGCGACGGCACCAAGATCAAGTTCGTGCCGCTCAACGCACAACAGCGCTTCACCGCGCTGCAGTCGGGTGAGATCGACATCTTGTCGCGCAACACCACCTGGACCCTGACCCGCGACGCCTCGCTGGGCATGGTCTTCACCGGCACCACTTATTACGACGGCCAGGGTTTCATGGTGCCGGCCAAGGGCAAGATCAAGAACGCCAAGCAGCTCAAGGGCACGACGGTGTGCGTGCAGTCGGGCACGACGACGGAGAAGAACCTGACCGATTTCTCGCGCGCCAACAAGCTGGACATCAAGCCGGTGGTGTTCGAGAAGGTCGAGGCCGCCACCGGCGCCTACTTCGCCGGCCGCTGCCAGTCGTACACGACCGACGCCTCCGGTCTGGCCTCGGTGCGCAACAAGGAGGCCAAGAACCCCGCCGACCACATCATCCTGCCCGAGCTGATCTCCAAGGAGCCGCTGGGCCCATCGGTGCGCCGCGGTGACGACGAGTGGTTCGCGATCGCCAAGTGGGTGGTGTTCGGCCTGCTAGAAGCCGAGGAATACGGCATCACGCAGGCCAATGTCGAGCAGATGAAGGCCAGCACCGACCCCGCCGTGCTGCGTATCCTGGGCGTGACCGAAGACACCGGCAAGCTGCTGGGCCTGGAGAAGGACTGGATGGCCAAGGCCATCAAGGCCACCGGCAACTACGGCGAGATCTTCGAGCGCAATGTCGGCCCGAGCTCGGCACTGAAGCTGCCGCGCGGTGTCAACAACCAGTGGAACAAGGGCGGCCTGATGTACGCCCCGCCGATCCGCTGATACACCGGGGGCAGGCCCGGCGACGGGTGCCGCCCTCTTGAACCAACGCGCTCCGGCCCCAGCACCTTGGGGCCGGTTGCTGCGCGCATCCGCTCGAGGAGTCATCTATGTCCGCTAGACAGGCGCCGGCCAAACGCCGGGAATGGTCCTGGCGCAGCCGGAGCATTCGCGCCCTGGTCTATCAGCTGCTCGCGGTGGGCCTGATCGTGCTGGTGGTCTGGTTCCTGGCCCACAACACGGCCGAGAACATGCGGGTGCGTGGCATCCAGAGTGGCTTCGATTTTCTGCTGCAGCCCGCCGGCTTCGACATCGGCGAGGTGCTGATCAAGTACGACGCTCTCGATCCCTACTGGCGCGCCTTTTTGGTGGGCCTGGCCAATACGCTGAAGGTGGCCCTGATCGGCATCGTGCTGACCACCTTGATCGGCACGGCCGTCGGGGTGGGGCGCTTTTCCAGCAATGCGCTGGTGCGTGGCCTTTGCTACGGCTATGTGGAACTGTTCCGCAATGTGCCCATCCTGCTGCAGCTGCTGCTGTGGTATCTGCTGCTGACCGAATGGCTGCCCGATGCCAGCGAGCCGATCTCCGCCTTCGGGCTGGTGTTCCTGAGCAAGGGCGGTCTGACCTATCCGGTGCCTGTGTGGGGTCTGGGTCAGGGGCTGGCCCTGTGCGGGGCGCTGGTCGGCCTGGTACTGGCATGGGCCTGGCGACGCCACGCGCGTGCCCAGTTCGAACGCACGGGGCGCGTGCGCAGCATGTTCTGGTTGCCGGTCGTGATCGTGCTGGCCAGTGCCGTGCTGGGCTGGCTGGCCGGTGGCGCGCCCAATGCCTGGAACGTGCCCTATCTGGCCGATGTGATCGTCGAGGGTGGCAGCGCGCTCACCCCCGAATTCATTGCCGTGCTCCTGGGTCTGGTGCTCTACACGGCGGCCTTTGTGGCCGAGGTGGTGCGCTCGGGCATCGCCTCGGTGCCCAGTGGCCAAAGCGAGGCGGCCGGCAGTCTGGGCCTGTCACCAGGCCAGAACATGCGTCTGATCGTGCTGCCACAGGCGCTGCGCGTGATCATCCCGCCCATGACCAACCAGTTCCTGAACCTGACCAAGAACTCCTCGCTGGCGGTGGCCATCGGCTACCCGGACGTGGTGTCGATCAGCAACACCGCCATCAACCAGACCGGCCGTGCGATGGAGTGCATCGCCATCGTGATGCTGATTTATCTGAGCACCTCGCTGAGCACCTCGGGTCTGATGAATTGGTACAACAAGCGCTCGGCGATCAAGGAGCGTTGACACGATGAACGCCGTCTTCACCCCGGTGGCCGCAAGGCCTGCCCCCAGTTCCACGCGCGGGCCGGTTGTCTGGCTGCGACGCAATCTGTTCTCCAACTGGCAGAGCAGTGCGTTCACGCTGGCGCTGCTGGCGCTGGCGGTGCTGTATGTGCCGGGCATGCTGCGCTGGATGATTTTCGACGCCATCACGGCGGCCGACGCGGATGCCTGCCAGGCCGCACGCGGCATAGGTGCCTGCTGGGGTGTGGTGACCGAGAAGCACCGGCTGATCATCTTCGGCCGCTACCCCTTCGACCAGCAGTGGCGGCCGCTGGCGGCCACCGTGCTGATGATGGCGCTGCTGATGGCCAGCTGCACGCGGCCCTTCTGGCGGCCCTGGCTGGCCGCGCTGTGGGTGGTGGTGCTAGCGGCGGCCTTCACCTTGATGAGCGGTGGCGTGCTGGGTCTGACCAAGGTAACGACCGATCAATGGGGCGGCCTGCCGCTGACCATCATGCTGTCATCGCTGTCCATCGTGATGGCCTTCCCGATCGCGGTGCTGGTGGCAATGGGGCGGCGCTCGCAGATGCCGGCGATCCGCACCTTCTGCACGATCTACGTGGAGTTGATACGCGGCGTGCCGCTGATCTCGGTGCTGTTCATGGCCAGCTTCATGTTCCCGCTGTTCATGCCGCAGGGCTTCAGCATCGACGTGCTGGTGCGGGTGCTGGCGGGCATCACCCTGTTCGCCGCGGCCTATCTGGCCGAGATCGTGCGCGGCGGCTTGCAGGCGATACCCAAGGGGCAGGTCGAGGCGGCCCAGTCGCTGGGCCTGAGCTACTGGAAGACGCAGCGCAAGATCGTGCTGCCGCAGGCGCTGGCGCTGGTGGTGCCGGGCATCGTCAACAGCTTCATCTCGATCTTCAAGGACACCTCGCTGGTGACCATCGTGTCGCTCTACGAGCTGACCGGTGCGCTGGGCCTGGCATTGAACTCCGACGCGAACTGGCGGCCCTTCAAGGTCGAGGGCTATCTCTTCATCACCGCCATCTACTTCGTGTTCTGCTTTGCCATGTCACGCTACAGCCTGTGGATCGAGAAGCAGCTGAATCGCAGCAAGAACCGTTAGTCAACCAGTCAATGCCTTCATGAGCGAACCCATCATCACCTTTAGCAAGGTCAACAAGTGGTACGGCAACAGCTTCCATGTGCTGCGCGACATCGACCTGACCGTGACCCGTGGCGAGCGCATCGTCATCTGCGGGCCCTCGGGCTCGGGCAAGTCCACTTTGATACGCTGCATCAACGGCCTGGAGGAGCACCAGGAGGGCAGCATCGTCGTTGACGGCACCGAGATCAGCGACGACATCCGTGCCATCGAAAAGGTGCGCCGCGAGGTCGGCATGGTGTTCCAGCAGTTCAATCTGTTCCCGCATCTGACGGTGCTGGAGAACCTGACCCTGGCGCCGATGTGGGTGGGCAAGACGCCCAAGGCCGAGGCCGAGAAGCGCGCCATGCTGCAGTTGGAGCGGGTGAAGATCGCCGAGCAGGCGCACAAGTACCCGCTGCAACTTTCTGGCGGTCAGCAGCAGCGCGTGGCGATCGCCCGCGCGCTGTGCCTGACGCCCAAGGTGATGCTGTTCGACGAGCCCACCTCGGCCCTGGACCCGGAGATGATCAAGGAGGTGCTGGACGTGATGATTGAGCTGGCCAACCAGGGCATCACGATGATTTGCGTGACCCACGAGATGGGTTTTGCCAAGGCCGTGGCCGACCGGGTGATCTTCATGGACCAGGGCCAGATCGTCGAGCAGAACAAGCCGCACGAGTTCTTCAACAACCCGCAGAGCGAGCGGACCAGGGATTTCTTGTCAAAGATCCTCGGTCATTGAGCTTGTCCAGGCTAGCTAGTCAGCCCAGGTAACCCAGCCCATATAGCTGGTCAGCAGCACCACCACGCCAAACACGATGCGGTAGTAGGCGAAGGGCACGAAGCTGTGGCTGGCGATGTAGCGCAGCAGCCAGCGCACGCAGATCCAGGCGCTCAGGAACGAGAACAGCAGGCCCACGGCGAACATCGGAATGTCGGCGGTCGACAGCAGCGCGCGTTCCTTGTACAGGCTGTACAGGCCGGCGCCGATCAGCGTCGGAATGGCCAGGAAGAAGCTGAAGTCGGTGGCCGCCTTGCGGCTCAGGCCCAGCAGCATGCCGCCGATGATGGTGGCGCCCGAGCGGCTGGTGCCCGGCACCATGGCCAGACACTGCACCAGGCCGACCTTGAGCGCGTCCATCGGCGTCATCTCGTCAACGGTGTCCAGTCGCACCGTCGCCGCCGGTCGGCGCTCTGCCCAGAGGATGATGAAGCCGCCAATGATGAAGGTGCTGGCGACGATGGTCGGGGTGAACAGATGGGCCTTGATGGCCTTGCCCAGCAGCAGGCCCAGCACCACGGCCGGCAGAAAGCCGATCGCCACATTGAGCACGAAACGCCGCGCCTGAACCGAGCTACCGAAGCCGACTGCCGTATCGCGCAGCCGCTGCCAATACACCAGGATCACCGCGAAGATGGCCCCGGTCTGTATCGCGATATCGAACACCTTGGCCTTGCCGTCGGCAAAGTCCAGCAGCGAACCGGCCAGTATCAGATGCCCGGTGGAGGAAATCGGCAGAAACTCGGTCAGGCCTTCGACAATGCCCATCAGGGCGGCTTTGATCAGCAAAAGGGTATCCAAGGCCTGGGGCTCCGAATGAAAGGACGGGCGATGATAGCTGCAGCCTCGGCTTGGCTCGATGTCAGGATGGCGTTATTGCTGCGCAAAAAGCAAAAGGGCCGGCCCTTGGGCCGACCCTTTCGGTCAGATGCGCGCTGCGCTCAGGACTTTTGCTTGAGCAGCTTGCGGCGGGTGCCCAGCACGCCCAGCAGAGCAATGCCAGCCAGGGCCAGCGAGCCTGGTTCCGGGGTCGGATTGGGTGTCGTGGGGGTCACATCCTTGCTGGCCACGCCCAGCAGCTTGACGTAGTCGAGCAGGCTGTCAAGCGAACCATCGCCGTAGCCGCTGTTGTAGGCGCTGATGATCCACCAGCTGGAGGTCACGTTCTTCTTGGCACCGGCGGCCTCGCCGTTGTTCACGGTTCGGTTGATGATCGAACTGCTGGCGCCATAAGCAGTGTCAGGGGCGGCATCGCCCGAATTCTCGACCAGGGCCCAGCCATTGGCGACGGCTGCGGCGGAGTTGAAGTTGTAGGTGTCGGTCTTGCCCTTCAGGAAGGCATCCGGCGTGCCCGCGCCGTTGTAGGCCATCACGGTGACATCGGCATCGCTTTGCGACCAGCCAAACTTGATGGTGTCCAGGGCGATGGCGGTGTCGAACTTGAGCACGATCACGTCGGGGACGTAGCCGGATGGATTGTTGTCCATCGCGTGCTCGGGCTGGCCCACCGGGATGCCTTCGGCTTGGCTTTGCACGCCGAAGCCACCGCCATAGAGCGCCAGGTTGGCCGTCTGCAAGCCTTGCGATGCCGTTGTCGTGCGGCTCCAGGCATAGGCCGTCAGGCCCAGCCCGCTCGTCGAGCCATTGATGTTTCCTGCGCCGGCACAGCGGTAGCTGTTGCCGAAGTTGTCCTTGCTGCTGTCATTGACCTGCGCACAGGAGCTCCCGAAAGTCCATGTGGCTGCCGCCTGCGCCGCCGGTGCCAAGACCAGAAAAACGGACCCGGTCAGGGCGGTCACCGCCAACTTGCGCATCATTGTTTTGAACATTCTTTTCTCCAAACTTGCGAGCTGTCGCTATTTGTCACTATCAAGCAAGAGTCGGGCCACATGGATTTTCTCTTTAAAAATCAAACGCTTGAAGAGATATTCCTGTATTTGCTGAGGCCGACTGTAAGCCTTTCCGACAGCCATGCCATCCCCTCATCTAAGTGCCTGCAGCAGGTGGTTTGCCTCGGCCGCGTGTTCGAAGCCTGGATGTGTCTTGAGTGCCGAGTTCAATTCTTCTCGGGCCTCACCTTTTCGACCGGCCTGCGCCAAAGCGGCCGCCAGATGGTAGCGAATATCCGGATTGCTCGGATCGCGCAGACGGGCGTCCCGCAACAGTTGCAGGGCGCGCTCATTCTGGCCGGCCAGATGGGCGGCCCAACCTGCCGTGTCAATCACGTTGGCGTTGTTGGGGGCCTTGGCCAGCGCCTGTTCGGCAACTTTCAGGGCCGCGGGATCCTTGGTGCGCAGCAGCACATTGGCCAGGTTGTTCAAGGTGTCGGCATCGTCAGGCGCCAACTTCAACAGCTGCTCGTAGGCGCTGCGCGCGGCGACAAAGTTGCCAGCGGCCGCGTGGGTGTTGGCCACAGCCTTGAGCACCGGCAGGTCCTTAGGATGTGTTTTCAGCCATTGATTTGCCAGCTGCAGGGCAGTGCCCGTCGGTTTGCCAGCGTCTTGGCTGGCCATCGCGGCGAACAGCCGGAGCAGCGATGCGCTGCTGGGCTCCAGTTCGTGTGCGCGCCGAAATGACTCCAGCGCGGCGGCCGCCTGCCCCCTGGACAAGGTGATTTCACCGAGCAGATGGTGCCCGACCGCCAGCTTTGGATGACTCTGGATGATCTGGCGCGCACGTCGTTCGGCCTTGGCGGGATCGCCTTGGCGCAGTTCCACATTGCTCATCAGGGCCTGGGCCGGCAGGAAGTCGGCGTCGCTCTTGAGTGCCTTTTCCAGGCTGTAGGCGGCGCCGGCAACATCATTCGCACTGATTTGCAGGCTGGCGATGCCGAACTGCGCCGCCGCCTCGTAGTCCGCGCGGCGAGAGGCATTGGTCAAGGTGATGCGTGCTCCTGCGGCGTCGCCATTGGCCAGTTGCGCTCGAGCATAGACCACCAGCACAGGCACGGCGTCCGGGGCCTTGGACAACAGGCGTTTGGCCGCTTCGAGCGCCGGGACTGGGCGGCCACTGCGTAGATGCAGTTCGACCAGGGCGAAGCTGGGGCGAGTTTCGTGCGGGCCGCTGTAGTCCACGGCCTTGTCCAGCCAGCGCTGAGCCTCGGCCGGCTGGCCGCGCCGCTCGGCCAACACCGCCATGTCGTACATGGCATCGACATTGCGCTCGTCCGCCTTCAGCAGTTCGGCAAGACGTTTGGCGGCCGCTTCATAGGCCTTGGTGCCAATGTCCAACCGGGCCAGTCCCAGCTGAGGCTGAACCAGGCTGCCGTCCAACTTGACGGCCTGTTCGAAGGCGGTTCGGGCGCCGGCCGCGTCTCCGGACTGGGCGCGGGCAATGCCCAGCAGATTGTGAAAGCTGGGATTGGACGGTTGCTGCTTGACCAGGGCCTGGGCGACGGTGGCGGCCTTTCTTGCCTGACCGTTGCGCACATAGAGGCTGACCAGTGCGACGCCTGCCTGCACCTGCTTGGGGTCTTTCTTGAACGCGGTTTCGAGTTCGACAACCGCGTTGCCCAACTGACCGCCTCCTATCAGGCTCAGGCCCAGTGCGGTGCGGAATTGCGGTGCATCCTGGCTTCGCAGCACTTCCTGCATCAAGGCGGTGGCCTTGGCGTGCCGTCCCTTGGCCATATAGGCGCCGGCCAGCAGCGACGCGCCATGGGCATCACCCGCATGGTTCTTCATGTAGTTCTCGAGCACTTCGATGGCGCGGTCCGGGTTGTTTTCGCCGAGATAGACCTGGGCGAGCAGCTTGGACACAGGACTGTTGTTCTGCACCTTCTGGAAAAGCTCGAGATAGGGTTTGGCCTTCTCGCGCTCGTTGAGGCCAAAGTGTGCCAGGCCATTGAGCATCAGCAACTGGGGACGGTAGCGGATGAAGTCGATATGGATCGGGTCAATCAGCTCAGTCACCTCGCGCAGGGCGGCCCGCGCTGCCGGCGCATCGCCGCCCCGCTCGGCCATCAGGGCCTGGAGGTAGGCGCCACGCGGCTCGATCGGGGCGACGCGGCGAACTTCCGCGATATCGGCCTTGGCTTCTTCTGTGCGGCCCTGGTCCAGGTAGATGCCGGCCCGCGCCAGCCGCGACTCCACATGCTCGCCGTCGCTGCGCAGGGCCTTGTCGTAGCTGGACAGGGCCGCCTGCAGGTCATTCTGCACATGGGCAATCGAGCCCTTCTGATACCAGGCTTCTGGAGAGTTCGGCCCGAGCGCAAGCCCTTTGTCGGCCGCAAGATGGGCCTCCCGGAACTGCCGGGCGCGTATGCGCACTGGCACCTCGGCCAGCCAGGCTTCGATGGAACGCCCGTCGATGGCGCGCGCGTCTTCGATGTACTTCATTGCGCCCTGCACGTCGCCGAGATCCGACGCCGCCGATGACCGCAAAAGCAGCAGGTGCAACTGCACGTCCGGCGGCAGTCCGGCCAAAGCAAAGCGGGGCTGCTCCATCAGCAGCTTCTGTTTGCCTTGGGCTGCCACGGCTTTGGCCAGCGGCACCACCACCTCGGCGCGGTTCACGCCCAGGTTCAGCGCCTCGGTGAGCGCAATCTCCGCATTCGCCGCCTCGCCATTGGCCAGCAATGCCTTGCCGAGCAGTACCTGCACCGGCAGCATCCGCTTGTCGATCTGCAGCGCGTTCTTCAACTGGATGATGGCGCCGGGTATGTCCTTGCGCTCATAGCGCTGCAGCGCGTCTTCGTAGTAACGCGAGGCTTTGGCGTCGGTGGCCGCCTGCGCGCCTGTCAGCGCGGATGAGACCAGGACCGCGGCCAGCAGGTGGCGGGCGAGGGTGCTGCCTCGGCGACCGGGCAGCGCGGATGGGGGAGGCCGTTTGATCATGTGTGGGTTCTCGGCTGAAGGCGGCGCTATTGTCTTGGAGTTTTTCGTACCAACCCGGTGTCCTTGCCGTCGAACTAGGGTAAATCGCACGCAGAGGGTTAGCACGTGGCGCCTACTGTGCGGAGCTTCGCGGTACCAGCGTCACTTCCACCCCCCGCGCCGTCACCGTCACCGCCCCTGGTGCGTAGCCCATGCCCTCGGCGGCCTGCAAATCTTTCGCCTTGAAGCGGTAGACGGCCAGATCCTTGAGCAACTGCTCGGTGATCAGGCTGCCCAGGCGGGTTGTCTGCGCCTGCTGCCTGGGTGGCAGGTCGTCGATCAGGAAGTCGGTGACCCGGACCTGCTCGAGCCGTATGGCCTGGCGCAGCTCGTCATAGCGCAGCGCGAAGTCGATGGTGATGCGGCCTTGGTAGGCGCGGCCGGACAGGCGCTCCCGGCTCGCCACCGCCAAGGTCAGCGCGATCCTGTTGCTTTGCGGCAGCAGTTGCAGCCGGGGCTCGCTGAGGCGTATCTCCAGCAACTCCAGCATGCGGCGCTCGATCGGCAGTTGGCGCTGCAGGCGCTCGTTCAACTCCGCCTCGCTCAAAGTCAGTGTGCGCACACCGCCCAGCGTGGCGCAGGCCGCCAACGCGATGCAGATCGACAACAACAGCGAGGAACGAAAGAGAAATGTCATGTTTGGCAATGCACTCGTGAGGCACCTGGCGGACGGCCCGCCTTGACCGGGCAGGGATGGACACGTACATTACTGACCAGTTAGTCAGTATCAATCCAATGAACGCTCCCCCCACCTTACGCCAGCGGCGCAAGCAGGCCCGCCCGCAGGAACTGCTGGACGCGGCGCTGACCCTGTTCGTCGAGCGCGGCTTTGCGGCCACGCGCGCCGAGGAGGTGGCCAAGCGCGCTGGTGTGTCCAAGGGCACCCTGTACCTGTACTACCCCAGCAAGGAAGAACTGTTCAAGGCGGTGGTGCGCCACAACCTGTCGGCCACCATTCTCGAGGGTATGGAGATCGCCGCGGCATTCGAAGGTTCCACGGCCGATCTGCTGGCCCTGGTGCTCAGGACCTGGTGGGAACGTGTCGGCGTGGGCCCAAGCGGGGGCATCGTCAAGATCATGATGGCCGAGGCGGGAAACTTCCCGGAGCTGGCCCAGTTCTATGCCGAGGAGGTGATCATGCCGGCGCAGCAGCTGCTGGGCAGCGTCATCCAGCGCGGTGTGCAGCGTGGCGAGTTCCGCCCCGTGCCGGTGGCCGACACCGTCCATGTGCTGTGCAGCCCCCTGCTGTTCCTGTCGCTGCAACAGCAGTCCTTCGGCGCCTGTGGCGTCTACACGCCTCAACTGGTACCGGAGTCGGTGCTCAACACCCAGATTGATCTGATGCTGCGCGGCTTGATGTCGGACCATGGTCCGGGCCGCCCCTCGCCATAGAATTCGACATTTGTGATTGCAGCCCATGCAAGGGAACCAGGTATGAATATCGAACAGGCCCGTTTCAACATGATCGAGCAGCAGATCCGCCCCTGGGACGTGCTGGATCAGACCGTTCTGGCCCTGCTGGCCGCGGTACGCCGCGAGGACTTCGTGCCGCCCGCCTACAAGAGCATGGCCTTCATGGATACCGAGGTGCCGTTGGGGGGGGGGCGTTTCATGCTGGCGCCGCGCCTGGAGGCTCGCCTGTTGCAGGAGCTGAAGCTGCAACGCCATGAGAAGGTGCTGGAGGTGGGCACCGGGTCCGGCTTCATGGCCGCGCTGCTGGGCCACAAGGCGCAGCAGGTGATCTCGCTGGAGCTCGACCCCGAGCTGGCCCGCTCCGCTGCCGAGAAGCTCAAGCACGCGGGCATGAACAAGGTGACGGTGCGTCAAGCCGATGGCTCCAAGGGCCTGAGCGGCGAAGCACCGTTCGACGCCATCGTGCTGTCCGGATCGGTGGCCGAGATTCCCGATGCCTTGCTGCAGCAGCTGAAGGTCGGTGGGCGCCTGATTGCCATCAGGGGCGAGGAGCCGGTGATGCGCGCGGTGCTGGTGACACGTCTTGCCGAGCGCGATTTCCGCACGGTCGAGCTGTTCGACACCATCGCGCCGCGCCTGCAGGGCTTCGAAGAGGCCTCGCGCTTCAGCTTCTGATGCAGCAGCTGCCCGTCGATCGCCTGCCGGGCCTGCTGCAAGAGCTGGGCGGCAGCGCCGTCCTGCTCGATGTGCGCGAGCCCTGGGAGATGGCGCTGGCCGCCATTCGCATCGATGGCGCCCGCTTGCTGAGCATCCCCATGGGGCAGATTCCGCAGCGCCTGGACGAGCTGGATCCGGCGCAGCCTGTCGTCTGTTATTGCCACCACGGCATGCGAAGTCTGCAAGTCATCGCATTTCTGCAGCGCCAGGGCTTCGATTCGGTCTATAACCTCGCCGGTGGCATCGAGGCGTGGTCTGTGCACATGGACCCCTCGGTGCCGAGATATTGAATCGGGCGCCTGCGCCCAACCGTCACATGCCTAACAACATCGCTCAGAAGGAAGACTCCATGTCCGTCGAACGACCCCAAACTCTGGCCACGCGCCGTTCCGGTACGCCATTCCGACTGAGCAGCCGGCTGGCCCTGGCGCTGAGCCTGACCTTCGGCGGCGCGTCGGCCGTGCAGGCGCAAAGCCTGATGGAGCTGTACGAAGCCGCCAAGGGCTATGACGCCACCTATCTGGCCTCGCGCTCGCTGGCCGACTCGGTGCAGTACAAGGTCGAGCAGAGCAAGGCGCTGGAGCGCCCCTCGGCTTCGCTGACGGCAGGTGCCTCGCGCGTGAACTCCGAAGGCACGGCACCGACCAGCAACACCACCAATGCCCAGGTCGGTGTGCAGGGCTCGTATGCGCTGTTCAACCGCAACAATGCGGTGACGGTGCAGCAGGCGCTGAAGCAGCTGGATCTGGCCAAGGCCCAGCTGGCCACCGCCGAGCAGGATTTGATCGTGCGCGTGGCCCAGGCCTACTTCGACGTGCTGGCCGCGCAGGACGTGCTGGCAACGACCCGCACCAGCAAGGCCGCCACCACCGAGCAACTGGCCTCGGCCAAGCGCAATTTCGAGGTCGGCACAGCCACCATCACCGACACCCGTGAAGCCCAGGCCCGATTCGACATCGGCACGGCAGACGAAATCGCTGCGGAGAACGACCTGCGCTCCAAGCGCATTGCGCTCGACCAGCTGGTGGGTCGCACCGGCGTCACGCCAAAGCCCCTGCTGGTGCCGGTTGCCTTGCCCGCCGTGCTGCCCGCCGATCCGGAAGCCTGGGTCACGAACGCCGATGCCCAGCATCCCGGCATCATGCAGGCGCGCATTGCCTATGACGTGGCCAAGCTGGAAATCGAGCGTGCCCGCGCGGCCAATCTGCCCACCGTGGGTTTGACCGGCGGCTATTCACGGGCTCGCGCCGACAGCAACCTGCCGACGCTCAATGGCAGCAAGAACGACCTGTCCGTGGGCATTCAGCTGAGCATGCCGCTGTTCACCGGCTATGCGACGCAGAACCGCATCAAGGAAGTGCTGGTCCTGGAAGACAAGGCCCGCAATGACCTTGAGGCGACCCGGCGTTTGGTGTGGCAAAAGACTCGCCAAGCCTATTTCGACGTGGTTTCAGGTCAGGCGCGCGTAAAGGCGCTGGAGGCCGCGGAGTCGTCTACCAAGCTGGCACTAGAAGCGACGCAGCTGGGCTACAAGGTTGGTGTGCGCGTCAACCTCGATGTGCTGAACTCGCAGACCCAGCTGTTCCAGACCCAGCGAGACCTAGCCAAGGCCCGGTACGGGGTGATGGTTGGTAGCCTCTTCCTTCGCCAAGCCGCCGGCCAACTGAGCCCGGACGATGTGGCCGCGCTGAACCGGCTGATCGCGCCCTGAGCTGAAGCGCGCATAGTCGCGCTGCTTGATTGAACAACCCGCCCCGGCGTCTCGCCGCGGCGGGTTGTGTTCTTCTCGGCTTTACATTTCTTGATCTTCATCCCGCGCAAGGGCAACAGCGCGGGTGCACGATGGTGGCCTGGAGACGGAGGTGTCACATGGCAATGACGCAAGACGCAGCTGCCGCGCTGGCCGCCCACCGCTTTGGTCTGGGCGTGACGGACCTTGAGCGCATAGGCTCCGATCCGCAGGCCTGGTTGCTGGCGCAGATCGGCCCGGCCGGTGCGCCCTGGGGTGTGAACCTGCCGACTGCGCTGGACGGCCTGCGTCTGCAGCAGTCCTTCTACCTTGAGCGCCGCAAGCTGCGCACCACCGTTGGTAAATCGGCGGAGCAGCAGTTCGCCGAGCACTTCCGAGCCACCGTCGATGCCGACGTGCAATCGCGCCTGCTGACCGCGGTGCAGAGCCAGCGGCCCTTCAACGAGCGCCTGATGCTGTTCTGGGCCAATCACTTCACCGTGTCGATGGCCAAGGCCCAGGTGCGGGGCCTGGTCGGCGCTTTCGAGCGCGAGGCCATACGCCCGCATGTCGGCGGCTCGTTCGAGGCCATGCTGAAGGCCGCCGTCACGCATGCGGCGATGCTGCGCTATCTGGACAACAGCGCCTCGGCCGGCCCGAACTCGCGGCTGGCGCAGCGCCGTTCGCGCAGGGCCGTTCCGGCCGAGGGCGAGATGCGTGCCGCCCGCGTCACCGGCCTCAATGAAAACCTGGCCCGCGAGGTGCTGGAGCTGCACACCCTGGGTGTGCAGGGCGGCTACGCCCAGGCCGATGTCACCGCTCTGGCGGCGGTGCTGACCGGCTGGCGCGTGGCCGACCCGCAGCGCCTTGACGACAAGGAGGTCAATGCCAGCTACTTTGATCATTCCTGGCACGAACCCGGCAGCAAGACGTTGCTGGGCAGGCGTTATGCCGAAGGGCCGCAGGCCCTGGACCAGGTGCTGCACGACCTGACCCTGCACCCGTCCACGGCCAAGTTCATCGCCACCAAGCTGGCCCGCCATTTCGTCGGAGATCAGCCGCCGCCGGCCCTGGTGGACCGCCTGGCGCAGAGCTTTCAGCGCAGCGGCGGCCAGCTGCCGGCGTTGTATCAGACCCTGGCCACCGCGCCGGAGGCCTGGGCGCCGCAGCAGACCAAGCTGAAGACGCCGGAGGAGTTCGTGATCTCGTCGGCTCGCCTGCTCGGTCTGGGTGAAGCCTTGTTGGCGCGCAGCCGCGACGGTGGCATTGCCCAGATGGGTCAGCGCGTGCAGGCCGCGCCATCGCCGGCCGGCTGGCCCGACAGCGCGGATGAGTGGCTGGGCCCGGAGGCGATGTGGAAGCGTGTCGAATGGGCCTCGCGTCTGGCCGGCCGCCTGGGCTCGCGCGTCGATGCCCGGCAACTGGCCGGGAGCAGCCTGGGCCCGCTGCTGAGTCCCGCCTCGGGCCAGCAGATCGCCCGTGCTGCCGATGGGCCGCAGGCGCTGACCCTGCTGTTGATGTCGCCCGAATTCCAACGTCGCTGAATCACCGGAGACAGCTGATGAACATCACCCCTTCCGGACTGCGCCGCCGCCAACTCTTGCAGGCATTGGCCTTGGCCCCGGCGCTGAGCTTTGCCGGCACGGCCGCCGGTCCATCATCGAACCGCCTGGTGCTGGTGATATTGCGCGGTGGCATGGACGGCCTGGGCGCCGCGCCGGTGCCCGGTGACCCCGACTTTGCCGCTGCCCGTGGCGCGCTGGCCCAGTTCGCCGATCCGCTGCTCAGCCTGGCCGGCCCCTATGCCCTGCATCCGGCGCTGGCCCAGCTGCACGCGATGTATGGCCGCGGCGAGGCCTGCGTGGTCCACGCCACCGGCCTGCCTTATCGCGAGCGCTCGCACTTCGATGCCCAGCAGGTGCTGGAGAGCGGCGGCACCCGGCCCCATCAGCTGGGCACCGGCTGGCTGGCCCGTGCGCTGAGCCCGACAGGGCTTAAATCACTGGCCCTGAGCACCGCCGTGCCGCTGGTCTTGCGCGGCGCGGCCGAGGTGGATACCTGGTCGCCGTCGGTCCTGCCCGAGCCGGGTGCGGACCTGGTGGCACGGCTGATGCGTCTGTATGCGGACGATCCGGCCCTTGGCACGGCGCTGGCGCGGGCGCAGGGGCTGCGGGAGCGCACTGATATGTCAGCCATGACCGCAACGACCGGCGGCGCGGGCTTTGTGCTGTTGGCGCGGCGGGCGGCCGAGTTTCTGGCTCAGCCCCAGGGGCCGCAAGCAGCGGTGCTGGAATTGGGCGGTTGGGACACCCATGCCAACCAGGCGGCGCCGAATGGTGCGCTGACGCAGAATCTGCGCACCTTGGATGCCGGTCTGGCGGCCTTGCGCGAGGGCTTGATGCAGGGGCAGGGCGCCTGGGCGAGAACTGTGGTCGTCGTTGCCAGCGAGTTCGGTCGCGAGGTACAGATCAACGGCACCCAGGGCACCGACCACGGCAGCGGCGGCGTGGCCTTTGTGCTGGGCGGTGCCGTCAAGGGCGGCAGGGTGCTGGGCGACTGGCCGGGCCTGGCCAGGGCGCAGCGCTTCGAGGGCCGCGATCTGCGCATCACCACCGACCTGCGCGCTGTGCTCAAGGGCGTGCTGGCCGACCATCTGCAGATCTCCAGCGCCAGGCTGGAGTCCGAGGTGTTCCCGGACAGCTCGGCCGTCAAGCCCTTGGCCCTGCTGAAAACCTGAGGGCCGGTCTGCGGTTATTCTTGCTGCCGTGCCTTCCCGCAAAGACTGACCCCATGCTATTTCTGTTGTCGCCCGCCAAGACCCTGGACTATGAGACCACCGTGCCGCCCGAATTGCTGGAGAAGGCCACGACGCCGCAATTCGTGCCGCAAGCGGCCGAGTTGATCGCGCTGCTGAAGACCAAGACGCCGGCCGATATCGCCGAGCTGATGGACCTGTCCGAAGACCTGTCCACCTTGAATGTGCGCCGCTACGCGGCCTGGTCCAAACGCTTCACCAAGACCAATAGCAAGCCGGCCGTGCTGGCCTTTGCCGGCGATGTCTATGACGGGCTCGATGCGAACTCGCTCAGCGCCGACGATCTGGCCTGGGCACAGCAGCATGTCGCCATCCTGTCCGGCCTGTATGGCGTGCTGCGCCCGCTGGACAAGCTCCAGCCCTATCGCCTAGAGATGGGCACGCGCCTGGCCAATGCCCAGGGCAGCAATCTCTACGCCTTCTGGGGCGACACGCTTGCCCAATACCTTGACGCCCAGCTGGCCCGCGAGAAGAAGACTGCTCTGATCGTCAACCTCGCCTCCCAGGAGTACTTCAAGGCCGCCGATCGCAAGGCGCTGCGCACGCCGGTGATCGAATGCGTGTTCGAGGACTGGAAGAACGGTCAGTACAAGGTCATCAGCTTCTTCGCCAAACGCGCCCGTGGGCTGATGGCGCGCTACGCGATCCAGCACCGGCTGAAAACAGCCAACGGGCTGGAGGGCTTCAATCTTGATGGCTACCGTTTTGATGCCGCAGCCTCCGAGCCCGAGCGCCTTGTTTTCAGGCGTCGCCTGGCCTGAGTCTCAAGCTGAGGTAAAAATACGGCCATGACGCAGCAACTGATCACCCCCGAATTGCGCCAATGGATTGTGGAGCAGGCCGTCGCCGGCCATCCACCCGAAGAGGTGCTGAAGTCCATGCTGGCCAGCGGCTGGGCCGAGGACGTGGCCATCAAGGCGCTGGAAGACACGCTCACCGCCCATCTGGATGCGCAGGCCAGGCTCAAGTCCTTGCCTCCGGCCGTGCCGGTGCCCGAACCCGATCTGAGCGATTCGCCGTCCTGCGTCTGGGCTCATGACCGCGAGGTACGCGTGCTGACAAGCCTGCGACACCCGCGCGTGGTGGTATTCGGCGGCTTGCTGTCCGAAGAGGAATGTGACGAGGTCGTGGCGCTGGCCGCTGCGCGGCTTGCGCGTTCCGAGACGGTGGAAACGTCCACCGGCGGCAGCGAGGTCAATGAGGCGCGCACCAGCGAGGGCATGTTTTTCGAGCGCGGTGAGCATGAGGTCTGCCGGCGCGTCGAGGCACGCATTGCGGCGCTGCTGAATTGGCCGATCGAGAACGGCGAGGGCCTGCAGGTGCTGCGCTACCGGCCCGGCGCCGAGTACAAGCCGCACTACGATTATTTCGATCCGGTGCACTCTGGCACGCCCAGCATACTGGCGCGCGGCGGCCAGCGCGTGGCCAGCCTGGTGATGTACCTGAACACGCCGATCAAGGGCGGCAGCACGGTGTTTCCCGACGTCAAGCTGGAAGTGGGCCCGATCAAGGGCAATGCGGTGTTCTTCAGCTATGACCGGCCTCACCCGATGACGGCCAGCCTGCATGGCGGCTCGCCGGTGATCGCCGGTGAAAAGTGGGTGGCTACCAAATGGCTGCGCGAGCGTGTTTTCACCTGAGGGACGATGAAAAAACCCGGCCGAGGCCGGGTTTTTTGATTGCTCAGCGCTGATCAGCGCTTGGGCTGTGTCAGGCGCGGGCCGTTGGACGGGCCTGCGGACCGCTGTTGCGGACGCTGTTGCGAACGGTCGGCCGGGCGCTGGTCCGGGTTGCGCGGGGCATGGGCATCACGCGAGGGCGCGCCATCACGGCCACGGGGTGCTGCCTGGCCCGGCTGAGCAGGCTTGTGGCCCGCAGGGCGCGGTGCACCGCGACCGGGCTGCGAAGGTGACGAGGACTGCGGGCGAGCACCGCCGCGGCCACCGCCACCACCACCACCGGGACGACCACCGCGGCCGGCACCACCACCACCGCTACGACCACCGGCACCGGCGCCACCATTGAGCACCATGCGGCCGAGCACGATGGGCTCCGCCTTCTCGTTGGGGCTAGCCTCGAAGCCGGCGACGACCTCCTTGGGGATCTCGCGCTTGATCAACTTCTCGATGTCGCGCAGGAAACCCAGCTCATCGACGCAGACCAGCGAGACCGCCTCGCCCTGGGCGCCGGCACGGCCGGTGCGGCCGATGCGGTGCACATAGTCCTCGGGCACATTGGGAAGCTCGAAGTTGACGACGTGGGGCAGCTGATCTATGTCGATGCCGCGCGCCGCGATGTCGGTGGCCACCAGCACGGCCAGGTCACCGGTCTTGAACTCGGCCAGGGCCTTGGTGCGGGCGCTCTGGCTCTTGTTGCCGTGGATGGCCATGGCGCTGATGCCGACGCTGTTCAGGTAGTCGGTCAGGCGGTTCGCGCCATGCTTCATGCGCGTGAACACCAGCACCTGGTGCCAGTTGCCGTCCTTGATCAGATGGGCCAGCAGCTCCTTCTTCTTGTCGCGGCCGACCGGGTGCAGCTTTTGCGCGATGTTCTCGGCGGTCTGGTTGCGACGGGCCACTTCGATCAGCGCGGGCTGATTCAGCAGGCGGTCGGCCAGGGCCTTGATGTCGTCGCTGAAGGTGGCCGAGAACAGCAGGCTCTGCTTCTTCGGCGGCAGCACGGCCAGCACCTTCTTGATGTCATGGACGAAGCCCATATCGAGCATGCGGTCGGCTTCGTCGAGGACGAAGATCTCGACCTGGCTCAGATCGACGGCACGCTGCTGATGCAGGTCCAGCAGGCGGCCCGGTGTGGCCACCAGAATGTCCACGCCCTTGCGCAGCTGCGCGATCTGCGGGTTCATGCCCACACCGCCGAAGATCACCATGCTGGTCAGCGACAGGTACTTGCCATAGGTACGCACGCTTTCCTCGACCTGGGCCGCGAGTTCGCGGGTCGGGGTCAGGATCAGGGCGCGCACCGGCACGCGGCCCTTGGCATCGCGCACGGCGGGGGTGGAGCTCAGACGCTGCAGCATCGGCAGCGTGAAGCCGGCGGTCTTGCCGGTGCCGGTCTGGGCGCCGGCCAGCAAGTCACCACCGTTCAGGACGGCGGGAATGGCTTGCAGTTGGATGGGGGTGGGGGTCGTGTAACCCTGTTCGTGAAGCGCACGCAGCAGGGGCTCGGCAAGGCCGAGAGTATCAAAAGACATGTAGGAACCAGGTGGTTCTGCCTGTCGCCTCTTGCGGGCGTCAGTCTCAGGCGGAAACGGTAGTAGCGGAGTGCGAGTTGATCTCGTCCGGTGTCAGAGTGACAGCAGCGCGGTGACTGGACTCGCAGCTGCTGGGTGCATTCTACCTTGGCTCCGTAAGCGAGCTGGGCGACAATACGAGGTTTGCTGTAACGAGATCACTCATTTGCCAACTCTTGGCGGTGCAGTCCCGACTCGCCAGCCCCAGTTTCCAGCTTTCAGTCCAAGGCCCCATCACCATGGCTCAATACGTATTTACGATGAACCGCGTCGGGAAGATCGTTCCCCCGAAGCGCCACATCCTCAAGGACATCACTCTGTCCTTCTTCCCCGGCGCCAAGATCGGCGTGCTGGGCGTGAACGGCTCAGGCAAGTCCACCTTCCTGAAGATCATGGCCGGTGTCGACAAGGACATCGAGGGCGAGGCCGTGCCGATGCCCGATCTGAAGATCGGCTATCTGGAGCAGGAACCCAAGCTGAACCCCAACCAGACCGTGCGCGAAGCGGTGGAAGAGGGCATAGGCGGCGTGCTGGCCGCGAAGAAGCGCCTGGACGAGGTCTATGCCGCCTATGCCGACGAAGACGCCGACTTCGACGCGCTGGCCGCCGAGCAGGGCAATCTGGAGGCCATCATTGCCGCCGCCGGCAGCGAGAACACCGATCTGCAGCTGGAACTGGCCGCCGATGCGCTGAACCTGCCGCCCTGGGACGCCAATATCGGCGTGCTGTCCGGTGGCGAAAAGCGCCGCGTGGCGCTGTGCCGCCTGCTGCTGAGCAAGCCCGACATGCTGCTGCTCGACGAGCCGACCAACCACTTGGACGCCGAGTCGGTCGAGTGGCTGGAGCAGTTTCTTCAGCGCTTCCCGGGCACCGTGGTGGCCATCACCCACGATCGCTACTTCCTGGACAACGCCGCCGAGTGGATCTTGGAACTGGACCGCGGCGCCGGCATTCCGTGGAAGGGCAACTACACCGACTGGCTGGAGCAGAAGGAGAAGCGCCTGGAGGGCGAGCAGAAGAGCGAAGACGCGCGCATGAAGGCGATGAAGGAGGAACTCAAGTGGGTGCGCTCCAACGCCAAGGGCCGCCAGGCCAAGAGCAAGGCGCGTCTGGCCCGCTTCGAGGAGTTGAGCGACGTCGACTACCAGAAGCGCAACGAGACCAACGAAATCTTCATCCCGGTGGCTGAGCGCCTGGGCAATGAGGTGATCGAGTTCAAGAATGTCTCGAAGAGCTTTGGCGACCGCCTGCTGATCGACAACCTGTCGTTCAAGGTGCCGGCCGGCGCCATCGTCGGCATCATCGGCCCCAACGGCGCCGGTAAATCGACACTGTTCCGCATGATCGAGGGCAAGGAAACGCCCGATGTCGGCGAAGTGGTGATCGGCAAGACCGCACAGGTGGCCTTTGTCGACCAGAGCCGCGAGAGCCTGGACGACACCAAGACGGTGTGGCAGGACGTGTCGGGCGGGCTGGACAACATCATCGTCGGCAAGTTCATCATGCCCAGCCGCGCCTATCTGGGCCGCTTCAACTTCAAGGGCAATGACCAGCAAAAGCAGGTCGGCAGCCTGTCCGGCGGTGAGCGCGGCCGCCTGCACCTGGCCAAGACCCTGGCCCAGGGCGGCAATGTGCTGATGCTGGACGAGCCGTCCAACGACCTGGACGTGGAAACCCTGCGCGCGCTGGAAGAGGCGCTGCTGGAGTTCGCCGGTTCGGCAATGGTGATCTCCCACGATCGCTGGTTCCTGGACCGCATCTGCACCCATATCCTGGCCTGCGAAGGTGATTCGCAGTGGTTCTTCTTCGACGGCAACTTCCACGAGTACGAGGCCGACAAGAAGAAGCGTCTGGGTGAAGAGGGCGCGCGTCCGAAGCGCATGCGCTTCAAGCCCATCCGCTGATCGCCTTGCTTTGAGTCAAGAGCCGCTCCGCCTCCCAGGTGCAGCGGCTTTTTTCATGGAGCAAACCCTTCACAGATCTTTACCGCTGCGCCATGGCGCGTTGACAAGCGACCGCGACACTGAAGGCTCTTGATCAACCCCCGGAGATCCCAAATGACCAAGCTGTCCCTGAAGCAAGTGTTGAAGTCCACCGTGATGGTGTCCATGCTGGCCGGAGCGGTCTTCACCGCCCAGGCCCAGCCGATGATGGGCCACGGCGGGCATGGTGGCCCTGGTGCTCATGGCGGCGGCGCCGGCATGATGTTTGGCGGCGGCCGCATGGAGCATGTGCTGGACGCGGTGGATGCCACCGACGCGCAGCGCGCCCAGATCAAGACCCTCACCGATGCCGCCAAGCAGGACATGAAGACCCAGCGCGAAGCGGGTCGCAAGCTGCATGAGCAGGGCCTGGCCCTGTTCGGCGCCCCGGTGGTGGACGCCAATGCCGTCGAGGCGCTGCGCCAGCAGATGCTGGCCCAGCATGACCAGGCCAGCAAGCGCATGAGCCAGCTGATGATCGACGTGTCGCGGGTGCTGACGCCCGAGCAGCGCGCCAAGTTCATCGAGCGCATGCAAAAGCGCCAGGCCCGCATGATGCAGCGCATGCACGGCGCGCCGGCTGCACCGGCCCCGACGAAGTAAGCCAGGAGGGCTCGGTGGCCGCAGGCCGGCCAATCGGCTTATGCTTGCGGCCAGTCGGGCCTTTTTTCAGGGCCCCTGGGCCACCTCTACCTTTGCCTAAGCCACCATGGGTGCATCACTGCTGCTGATCGACGACGACGCCCGGCTCACCGGCATGGTGGGCGACTATCTGCGCAAGGCCGGTTTCGAGATCACCGTGGCCGCCAGCCTGGCCGAGGGCCGGGCTTGCCTGCTGGGCGGCGAGTTCGATCTGCTGTTGCTGGATCTGATGCTGCCCGATGGGGACGGCCTGGATTTCTGCCGCGAGCTGCGCGGCTCACCGCGCACCCGCCGCCTGCCGCTGCTGATGCTGACGGCACGCGGCGAGCCGATGGACCGCATCCTCGGCCTGGAGCTGGGCGCCGACGACTACCTGGCCAAACCGTTCGAGCCGCGCGAGCTGCTGGCCCGCGTCAAGGCCCTGCTGCGCCGCGCGCTGCCCGATGCGCAAGACCAGGACGTGCTGCGCTTCGGCCGTCTCGAGATCGATCTGGCCGCCCGCCTGGCCCGGCTCGACGGTCAGAGTTGCGACCTCACCAGCCATCAGTTCGACCTGCTGGTGGTGCTGGCGCAGAGCCCCGGCCGGGTGCTCTCTCGGGACCAGATCATGGACTCGCTGAAGGGTCATCCGCTCGACGCCTTCGACCGTTCGATCGACGTGCACATCTCGCGCATCCGTTCGGTGATCGAGGACGACCCGCGCAACCCGCGCCGGGTGCTGACGATACGTGGCGCCGGCTATGTCTTTGCCCGCAAGCAGGACGATGCCCACGACCAGGCCGCCTGAGCCTGCTCTTCACCGTCTCGGGCCCGACTTTTGAAGTCACTCTACCTTCGCATTTACCTGACCCTGGTGGTGCTTTTGCTGGCCTTTGCCTTTGGCTCGGGCTGGTTGTTTCAGCGCCAGTTTGAACAGGAGCGCGAGCGCTCTGACGCCGCCGCCACCGAGCGTCTGGCCGCCATGGCCACCTTGATTCATCGCTCGCTGCCCGGCGCTGATACGCCGCCCGACGAACAGGCCGAGGCCCTGCTGGACTGGTCGCAGCGCCTGCGCCTACCGCTGGCGCTGGACGATGCCAGCGGTCATCGCATTGCCACCTCGGAGTCGTACCGGCGGCGCGAGCAGGAGCAGCTCGGCAAGGGCTTTGCGGTGCGCCTCGAAGACGACCGCACTCTGTGGACGATGCGCGGCGGGCCGTTTCTGCGCAATGTGCGTGCGGCTCGCGAGGCTGGCGCTTCTGCGCCGATGGAGCGTGGCCCGCGCATGGAGTCCAGGCTGCTGCCCGGTTGGTTGCCCGGCCTGCCCCCCGCCTGGCACAACGGCCTGACCCTGATCGTGCTGCTGGTGCTGCTGTTCCTGGGCGTAGCCCTGGGCGCCTTCCCGGTCGTGCGCCGGCTGACGCGCCGGCTCGAAACGCTGCAAAGCGGCGTTGAAAAATTCGGCGCCGGCCAGCTCAGCTACCGTGTCGATGACAGGGGCAGTGACGAGGTCGCGCGCCTGGCCGGCAGCTTCAACCGCACGGCGGCCCAGGTCGAGTTGCTGTTCCGCTCGCATCAAAGCCTGCTCGCCAATGCCAGCCATGAGCTGCGCTCGCCGCTGGCACGGCTGAAGATGGCGCTGTCCCTGGTCGAGGAGGCAGCGCCGGACCAGCGCGAGGCGCTGCGCAGGGAGATTCGTACCAATATTGCCGAACTCGATGCGCTGGTCGAAGAGGTGCTGCTGGCCAGCCGGCTGGACGGCCAGGCACGGGAGACCGACAGCGCGGCCCATGACCTGCCGCAGGACATGCTGGGCCTGGCCGCCGAGGAGGCTGCCCGAACCGGCGCCGAGGTGCGGGCCGAGGGCGCCGCGCCGCTGCGCGTGCAGGGTGACGAACGCCTGCTGCGCCGCGCGCTGCGCAATCTGCTGGAGAACGCCAAGCGCTACGGTGGCGAGGACGTGCTGTTGATACTGTCTCGGCAGGGCCAGCGGGTGCAGTTGCAGGTCTGCGACCGCGGCCCCGGTGTGCCCGAGGCGATGCGCGAGCGCATCTTCGAACCCTTCTTCCGTCTTCCCGGCCACGCCGAGCAGGCGGGTGGCGTGGGCCTGGGCCTGAGCCTGGTCAAGCAGATTGCCCTGCGCCACCAGGGCACCGTGCGCTGCCTGCCGCGCGATGGCGGGGGCAGCTGTTTTGTGCTGGAGCTGCCGGCACTGAGCTGATCAGGGGTTTCGCAGCTCCGCCCTGTGCACCCGCGCCAGCAGCGCGCACATGCTGATGCCCGCCAGCACCAGCCCTGCGGTGGAGGCCGCCCACATGCCACGCGCGCCCGACAGGCTGGCCGGTGCCCAGCCCTGCGAATGGAAGGCCAGCGCATAGCCGCCGCCCAGACCCACGCCCCACAGCGCCAGCACATAGATCAACGAGGGCAGGGTGGTGACGCGGTGCGCGCGCAGGATGAAGGCGCCCAGCGTCTGCGCCGCATCGGCGATATGGAATACCCACAGCCAGGCCAGCAGCGGCAGTGCGGCGGCGATGACCGCCGGGTCCTGGGTGTAGACGCCCAGCACCAGATCGCGGCCGAAGTAGACCAGGCCGCCGAGCAGGGCGGCGGCCAGCAGACCTATCTCCAGGCCATGCCAACCGACCCGGCGAGCGTCGAGCATTTCATGGGCGCCGATGCGCTGGGCCACCAGGGTGCTGGTGGCATTGGCCAGGGCCAAGGGCATCATGAACAGCAGCGACACCAGGTTGACGGCGATCTGGTGGCCGGCCACCGCGGTGGCGCCTATGCGCGCGATGAAGATGGCCATGAAGCTGAAGCCGGTGACCTCGACCAGCACGGTGAAACCCATCGGTATGCCCAGGCGCAGCTGGTTGACGATGGCGGCGCGGTCCGGCGGCATCAGGCCACGCCGCTGCAGGCCGAAGTCGGCATAGAAGGCGTTGTGCCGCGTCACCCACCAGGCCAGCAAGACCTGGCTCCACATCACGATGGCTGTGGCAATACCGCAGCCGGTCACGCCCAGTGCCGGCAGGTGGATGTCACCCACGGAGAAGCCATAGACGAAGAGCAGGCTCAAGGGCACCTTCATCGCCAGGCCGCCCAGCTGCAGCACCATCACCGCCTTGGGCCGCGACACGGCGGTATTGAAGGCGCGGAAGGCGGTGAACAGGAGGGCCGCCGGCAGCGAGAAGGCCAGCGCGCCCAGGTAGCCGCGCACCTTGTCTGCCACCTCGGGGCTGGACTGGGCCAGGTTCAGAAAGGGCTGCGGGAACAGCAGCACCAGGCAGCCCGGCACCGACAGCGCCAGCGCCAGCCAGATCGCCTGGTGGTACTGGCGGCCGGCCTCGTGCAGCTTCTTGGCGCCGAACATCTGGCCGGCAATCGGGCTCAGCGCCAGCACCACGCCCATCAGACCGATGAAGACGGTGATGTAGACCGCCGAGCCCACCGACAGTGCCGCCAGATCGACGGCGGCATAGCGGGCCACCAGCATCGTGTCCAGGGTGCTGAAGGCCAACACTGCCACTTGGCCTATGAACACCGGCCAGGCCAGGGGGGCGATGCGTTGCAGGCTCTGGAGCAGGGTGGCGGGGGCGCTCAAACAGGGCCCCCGGCCGCCTGAGCGCCGTCATGATCGATGCCTGATGCGGACCTTGCCCGCTCGGCATAGCGGTTGAAGCGCCAGGCGGTGGCCTCCATCGAGATACGGCGCCAGGTGGCGCGCTTTTCGCCGGGCGTCATCACTGGCCAGTGCTGCACCTCGTCGAAGCTGCGCCCGCAGCCCTTGCACCAGTCATCGCCCTGGCTGGTCGAGCAGATGGCTATGCAGGGCGCGTCGGGCGTGGTCTCGTACCAGCGCAGCCAGGCCAGCTTGGCTTCAAGGGGCATGGTGTCTTCGTCGCAGTCCGTCTCTCGTTGATAGACCATCAGGCCATAGACCTCGGCCAGCGCGAGCACCTCGGCGCAGGCCTGCAGGCCGTCGGACGGCGAGCGTGCCCGCCACCAGTTGATGGCGGACTCGATGTCGGTGATGTGGATGCCGGCCATGGCGTTGCGATCGGTCATCAGTAGGCCAGGCCCATGGCGGTGCGTACCTCGCGCATGGTCTTGCGCGCCACCGCGCGGGCACGCTCGGTGCCGACCTCGACGATCCAGTGCACCTGCTTCGGATTGCTCAGATAGGCCTCGGCCCGCTCCCGCCAGGGTTCCTGTTCCTTCTTGATGGCGTCAATCACCGGCTGCTTGCAGTCCAGGCAGCCGATGCCGGCCGTTCTGCAGCCCTGGGCGGCCCAGGCCTGGGTGTCGGCATCGGAGTAGAGCTGGTGCAGCGGCCAGACCGGGCAACGCGCGGGGTCGCCGGCATCGTCGCGGCGCATGCGCTGCGGGTCGGTGGGCATGCGCCTGATCTTCTGCTCCACCACCTCTGGCGCGTCGCGCATGGCGATGGTGTTGCCATAGCTCTTGCTCATCTTCTCGCCGTCCAGGCCGGTCAGGCGCGAGGTCTCTGTCAGCAGGGCCTGGGGCTCGGGCAGGATGGGCCGGTCGGGGCTGTAGACATGGTTGAAGCGGCGGGCGACCTCGCGCGTTACTTCAACATGGGGGGCCTGGTCTTCGCCGACCGGCACATAGGCGGCCTTGTAGATCAGGATGTCGGCCGCCTGCAGCAGCGGATAGCCGAGCAGGCCGTAGGTCGCGGGCTCGCGGTTCTTCTCCAGCATGTCCTTGTAGCTGGGCATGCGCTCCAGCCAGCTCAGCGGCGTGCTCATCGCCAGCAGCGTGAACAGCTCGGCATGCTCGGGCATGCGGCTCTGGATGAACAGTGTCGCCTGCTCGGGGTCTATGCCGGCGGCCAGCCAGTCGACCACCATGTCATAGACATTGCGTTCGATGTCGGCATGGTCCTGGTAATGCGTGGTCATCGCATGCCAGTCGGCGACGAAGAAGAAGCAATCGAACTCGCTCTGCAGACGCACCCAGTTCTTCAGCGCCCCGTGGTAGTGGCCCAGGTGCAGGGCGCCGGTGGGGCGCATGCCCGACAGCACACGCTGGCGTGGCGGGGCGGCGGGGGAGGTGTCTGGAGTCATGGAGGCAGGCCGGTCGGGGGAGCCAGATTGTAGGCAGTCAAGCATTTGCGCGCAGGGCTACACTGCCGACCCATGAAAAACATCGTGATCCTGATCTCGGGCCGCGGCTCCAATATGGAAGCCATCGTCAAGGCCTGTGCGGCCGAGGGCTGGCCGGCCCGTATTGCCGCAGTGATCAGCAACCGGCCCGGCGCCGGCGGCCTGGCCTTCGCGGCCGAGCATGGCATTGCCACGGCGCTGGTCGATCACAAGGCCTTTGCCGAGCGCGCGGCCTTCGATACCGAGCTGGCCCGCGTGATCCAGAGCTACGCCCCCGATGTGGTGGTGCTGGCCGGCTTCATGCGCATTCTGTCGGCCGACTTCGTGCGCGCCTTCGACGGCCGCCTGCTGAACATCCACCCCTCGCTGCTGCCGGCCTTCCCGGGCCTGCACACGCACCAGCGCGCGCTGGAGGCCGGCTGCAAGGTGGCGGGCGCCACCGTGCATCTGGTCACGCCGGAACTCGACCACGGCCCCATCATCGCCCAGGCGGTGGTGCCGGTGCTGCCCGGCGACAGCGAGGCCACCTTGTCAGCGCGCGTACTGGTACGCGAGCACGAGATCTATCCGCGTGCCGTGCGCTGGCTGGTGCAGGATGAACTGGCGGTCGAGAACGGCCTGGTCACGCAACTCCAGGGCCGTGCCCAGGCGCTGATCTGATCACAGCAGGCCGGCGACGATATTGATCGTCAAGGCCAGGAGAATGGTGTTGAAGGCGAAGGACAGCACCGCGTGCAGCAGCACCAGCTGGCGCATGCCGCGTGTGGTGACGGCGATATCCGAGGTCTGCGAGGTGGCGGCAATCGTGAAGGCGAAGTACAGGAAATCGATGTAGTCCGGCTCCAGCTTGGGTTTGCCGTCTTCGTCGCTGGGGAAGCACAAGCCGCTGACAGCTTTGGCCTGGCCGTAGTAGCGGCTGGCATAGGCCAGCGCGAATTCCAGCGGCAGCAGCAGCCAGGAGCCGGTGATGGTGCCCAGGGTCAGCACCATGTGTTGCCAGCCCGGGCCGGCGCTGCCGCGCACATGGGAGAGCTCCAGCGCGATCGCCGCCAGGCTGGCCAGCGCCGCCGTGATCGCCAAGAGCAGCACGACGGGCGCGCCATCGGCCTGCTGCACGGCGCTGCGGCGCAGATGGCCTTCGTCGGCGCGGTGCATCATCCGCGCCACGAGCAGCAAATACAGCCAGACGGCGGCATTCCAGCCCAGCAGACCGCGGGTGGTGGCATGCAGCGGGCCGGGCAGCAGCAGCGCCACGACCAGGCCCAGGCCGACGGACACCATCAGGCGCGGGCGCACGCTGAGCTGCGTCAGGGTGGTGTGCATCAGGTCTCGTTCATCGGTGCAAAGCGCTGCACTTCACGGCCATCGACGTTCAGGCTGCCGAAGAACATCGCGTGCGGTCGCACCCAGAAGCCGCTGGCCTTGTACAACGGCCGGTAGAGCACCAGCGGCTCCAGGGTCTCGCTGTGACGGACCACGCCGAGGACCTCGTATTCGCCGCCTTTGTAATGTCTGTAGGGGCCCAGTGGCGTGTCGGGGAGGGCGGGCAGATCGTTGTCTGACATGGGCAGATTCAGGGCTGGTAAGGCAGGGCTGGGATAATCGCCAGATGCATCCTAATGCCCTTCTAGAAATGACCACCGAATTGCTGCACCAGGTGCTGCAATTCGACATGCCCGCGGATTCCGTGGTGTCCAACTATTTTCGCAAGCACAAGAATCTGGGCCAGCGCGAGCGCCACACCCTGGCCGAGACGGTTTACACCGTGCTGCGCCAGCGCCTGCTGTTCCAGCACTTCGCCCAAACCGGCTTCGGCCCCATGGAGCGCCGCCTGACCCTGCTGGGTTGGCAGGGCAGCGACAAATTTCTCCAGGCCTGCATGGAGTCGCACGAGCAGAAATGGCTCGCCGGCGTGCAGGCCATTGATCGCAGCACGCTGGCGCCCAAGCTGCGCCACAACCTGCCCGATTGGTTGGCCAATCCGCTGATGGCCCAGCTGGGCGAAGAAGACTTCTGGCCGCTGGCCGCCAGCCTCAACGAGGGTGCCGAGCTCGATCTGCGTGTCAACCTGCTGAAGTCCAAGCGCGAGGAGGTGCAGGCGGCGCTGAAGGCCGCCGGCATCGAATCCGAGCCCACACCCTATTCGCCCTGGGGCCTGCGCGTGCCGGGCAAGCCGGCGCTGAACAAGCTGGAGCTGTTCACCAAGGGCCTGGTCGAGGTACAGGATGAGGGCAGCCAGCTGCTGGCCCTGCTGCTGGACGCCAAGCGCAGCGAGATGGTGGTGGACTTCTGCGCCGGCGCCGGCGGCAAGACCCTTGCGCTGGGCGCGGCAATGCGCAACACCGGTCGCTTGTACGCCTTCGATGTGTCCGGCCACCGGCTGGATGCGCTGAAGCCGCGCATGGCGCGCAGCGGCCTGTCCAACGTCTATCCGGCGCAGATTGCCCATGAGCGCGACGAGCGCATCAAGCGCCTGACCGGCAAGATCGACCGCGTGCTGGTCGATGCCCCCTGCTCTGGCCTGGGTACGCTGCGCCGCAATCCGGACTTGAAATGGCGCCAATCGCCGAAGGCAGTCGAGGAGTTGCGCGTCAAGCAGGCCGCCATCCTGGCCAGCGCCGCCCGGCTGCTGAAATCGGGCGGGCGCCTCGTCTATGCCACCTGCAGCCTGCTGCAAAGCGAAAACGAGGACATTGCCAACGCCTTCAGTGCCGAGCACAAGGACTTTGTGGCCTTGCCGGCCGCCGAGGTCTTGGAAAAAGCCCATGTGTCCCAAGCTGCAAGCCTGGATCAGAACGGCTTCTTGCGCTTGTGGCCGCATCGCCATCACACCGACGGTTTCTTTGCCGCGGTGTGGGAACGCAAGTAGTTTCTTTGATCTAACCCTGTTGACATGGCTTCGCGGCCATCGATTTGAGGGGCTAGGGTGAACTACTGCCATATCCGCCTAGGGTGACTCGCCTACAATTCGAGTTGCGTGCAAGCCACGCGCGCCTCTTTACTAGCCCGCTCGCCGGGAAAGGTCTGGACTGAATGAATGAACTGATGATGGTGCATGACGCACTGGTGGATTGGCTGGCCAACGGCATCACCCATGCCAGCGGCTGGCAGATTCTGGTGTCTGCACTGGTGATGACGCACATCACGATCGCGGCCGTCACCATCTACCTGCATCGCTGCCAGGCCCACCGCTCGCTGGATCTGCACCCGATTCCCGCCCACTTCTTCCGCTTCTGGCTCTGGGCCACGACCGGCCAGGTGACCAAGGAGTGGGTCTCCATCCACCGCAAGCATCACGCCAAGTGCGAGACCGTGGAGGACCCGCACAGCCCGGTGACCCACGGCATCAAGACCGTGCTGACCCGCGGTGCCGAGCTCTATCGCGCCGAGGCGAAGAACCAGGAAACGCTGAAGAAGTACGGCCATCAGACGCCGGACGACTGGGTTGAGCGCAATCTGTACAGCCGCTTCACCTGGCAAGGTGTGGGCCTGATGATGATTGTCGACCTGTTGCTGTTCGGCGCCGCGGGCCTGTCGGTCTGGGCGCTGCAAATGGCCTGGATCCCGATCACCGCTGCCGGCATCATCAACGGCCTGGCGCATCACCGCGGCTACCGCAATTTCGAAGCGCCGGATGCTTCGACCAATATTTCGCCCTGGGGCATCATCATCGGCGGTGAGGAGTTGCACAACAACCACCACACCTACCCGACCTCGGCCAAGTTGTCGGTCAAGCCCTATGAATTCGACATCGGCTGGGCCTATATCCGTGCGATGGAGATGGTCGGTCTGGCCAAGGTCCGCAAGACCCCGCCTATGCTGCGCCACGGTGTGATCAAGCCGGTGGCCGACAAGGACACCCTGGAAGCCATCATTGCCAACCGCTATGAAGTGATGGCCAAGTATGGCCGTGAACTGAAGGCGGCTTGCGCGGTCGAACTTGCCAAGCTGCAGGCACAGGGGCATGAACACAGCGTCCAATGGAAGCAGCTCAAGGCCGCCAAGACCTGGCTGCATCGTGACGAAGACCGCATCCCACAGGCTGTGCATGCCGAACTGGCCGGCGCTCGCGCCGCCAGCCCGGCGCTGGACAAGCTGGTACTGATGCGCGAAGAGCTCCGCTTGCTGTGGACGCGCACCAATGTGTCGGCCGAGCAACTGGTCCATGACCTGCAAGCCTGGTGCCGCAAGGCCGAGGAAAGCGGTATCGCCGAATTGCGTGCCTTCTCGCAGAATCTGCGCGCAGCCCGCGCCTGACGAGAAACAAGTCTTTACCCTCGCTTCACCAGAAGGCACCGCCCAGGCGGTGCCTTTTTCATGGGCGCTGCCTATACTGATCTGAAGTATTCAGCATGGGAGTGCAGCATGAAGAAGATCGCAGTGATGTTGGGCCTGTTGGGCGCAGCTGCTGGAGCTTTGGCAGGCGTGGATGTTCGTTTTGTGAGCCCGGACAAGTTCATCGACATCGGCCGCGACGAAGCTCAGCAGCAGCAGGTCCTGCAGGGGCTGGAGGCGCATCTGAAAGCTGTGGGCGACAAGCGGGTGAGCCGCTCGCAGACATTGTTGATCGAGGTGCTGGATGTCAATCTGGCCGGGGACGAGCGTCTGATTCCATCGCGGGGTGCGATGCTGAGGGTGCTTCGAGGCGCCACGCCACCGTCGATACAGCTTCGCTACACGCTGAGCGAAGCTGGGATCGTGCTGCGCAGTGGCGAGAGCCGCCTGAGCGACCTGGGCTACCAGGATGGCTTCAACCGCTATAGCGGCAGCGATGCGCTGCGCTACGAGAAGGCGATGGTCGACGACTGGTTCAGGAGCGAGTTTTCGTTGGCCAGCGCCAAAGCCGCACCTTGAAGCCTGGGCGAACAAACAAAAACCCGCCGAGCTTGCGCCGAGCGGGTTTTTTGTTGAGCCCGATCCTATTGGCCGGGCTGCCAGGCTGAATTACTTCAGCTTGGTTTCCTTGTAGGCGACATGCTTGCGCGCCTTGGGGTCGAACTTCATGAATTCCAGCTTTTGGGGCGTGGTCTTCTTGTTCTTGTTCGTGGTGTAGAAGTGGCCGGTTCCTGCAGTGGATTCCAGCTTGATCTTTTCGCGACCGCCTTTGGATGCCATGGTGGTGTTCCTTTACTTAGAGTGGTCGGGGCGGATTACAGCTCGCCCTTGGCGCGCAGATCAGCAACGACTTGGTCGATGCCGACCTTGTCGATCAAACGCAGAGCAGCATTGCTGATACGCAGACGGATCCAGCGGTTTTCGCTCTCCATCCAGAAGCGGCGGTACTGCAGATTGGGCAGGAAACGACGCTTGGTACGATTGTTGGCGTGGGAAACATTGTTGCCCACCATGGGCTTCTTGCCCGTGACTTGACAGACGCGTGCCATGACGCTTCTCCGGTTTGTTGCTTCTCTATCCAGCCGCCGACGCCTGGGGTTCCCCTAGGTTTCGGTGGCCACATGACCGCTCTATGCCTGCTACTCCGGCGCCCGGTACGACATCTCAAGCACATTGCTGTGAAGTCACCGGGCCGCCCGGGGCGGTCCATCCGGCAGGCAAGCCCGCGAGTATAGCCGATCTTCTGTGACTGGCCCAGCTCAGGTCTGTTACTGTTCCAGGAAGCGCTGCGCGTCCAGGGCCGCCATGCAGCCGGTGCCAGCGCTGGTGATGGCCTGGCGGTAGATATGGTCCTGCACATCGCCGGCGGCGAACACGCCGGGCACGCTGGTCATCGTCGCAAAGCCGCCGAGGCCACTCTTGGTGATGATGTAGCCGTCCTTCATCTCGACCTGGCCCTTGAAGATGTCGGTGTTGGGCTGATGACCGATGGCAATGAAGCAGCCCTGCAGCTTCAGGTCGGTGGTCGAGCCATCCGTTGTACTCTTGATGCGCACGCCGGTCACGCCGCTCTGGTCGCCCAGCACTTCGTCCAGCGTGTTCCACAGGTGCAGTTCGATCTTGCCGGCGGCGACCTTCTCATGGACCTTGTCGATCAGGATGGGTTCGGCGCGGAACTTGTCGCGGCGGTGTATCAGATGCACCTTGCTGGCGATATTGGACAGGTACAGAGCCTCTTCGACGGCGGTGTTGCCGCCACCGACGACGCAGACTTCCTGCTCGCGGTAAAAGAAGCCATCGCAGGTGGCGCAGCCGCTGACGCCGCGGCCCATGAAGGCTTCTTCGCTGGGCAGGCCCAGGTACTTGGCCGAGGCGCCGGTGGCGATGATCAGCGCGTCGCAGGTGTAGCTGCCGCTGTCGCCCTTGAGCTTGAAGGGCCGCGAGGACAGGTCGACCTCGTTGATGTGATCAAACACAATTTCAGTGTTGAAGCGCTCGGCATGCTGCTGGAAGCGCTGCATCAGGTCCGGGCCCATCACGCCGGACACATCGGCCGGCCAGTTGTCCACATCGGTGGTGGTCATCAGCTGACCCCCCTGGGCCATGCCGGTCACCAGCATCGGCTTCAGATTGGCGCGTGCTGCGTAGATGGCGGCGGTGTAGCCGGCCGGGCCGGAGCCCAGGATCAGGACCTGGGCATGTTTGTTGGTTTGGCTCATGAGGGGTATGTGGGGTAGGGGGCGAGAGTCACAAGAGCGGCAGTTTCAGCACTGCCAGCGCACATACGGCCTAGACCCTATGGCGATGTGTGAAGGAGTTGGCACAATATCCCGTATTCTAAAGAGGGTGGGGTAGGCACATGGCCTGCAGGCCCTTGATCTCAAACAAACCGAAGCTAGGAGCTTGTTCATGGCGATGTTGTCCAACTTGGACCTGATTCGACGCGTGCCGCTGTTCTCGTTGCTGACGACGGAACAGGCACAGTCGATTGCCGACAGCGTGGTCAAGCGGCGTTTCCGCCGGGGCGAAGTGATCGTCGAGCAGGGCCGCAAGTCGAACGCGCTGTTCATCCTGCTCAATGGCCGCGCCCGCGTGCTGACCGCCGACCAGCGCGGCCGCGAGGTCATACTGGCCGTGCTGCAGCCGGGTGACTACGTCGGCGAGATGAGCCTGATCGACGACGAGCCACACTCGGCGACCGTGCGCGCCGAGGTGCAGACCGACATGCTGGTGCTGGGCCGCAACGAATTCTCGCGCTGCCTGCCGGACAGCTCCAGCCTGTCGTACGCTGTGCTGCGCGGCCTGGTCGCCAGGCTGCGCAATGCCGATCGCCAGATCGAATCGCTGGCCCTGCTGGATGTGTACGGTCGCGTCGCCCGCACGCTGCTGGACATGGCCGAGGACGACAAGGGCATCAAGATCATCCGCGGCAAGGTGTCGCGCCAGGACATGGCCAAGATCGTCGGCGCCTCGCGCGAGATGGTCAGCCGCGTGATGAAGGATCTGGAGGACCGCGGCGTCATCGAGACGCTGGAAAACGGCTCGGTCGTCATCAAGGAACGGCTGCATAACGGCGATTGATGCTTCGGGCTCGTCAGGGCCCGGGCCGTGATCGGCCACAATGGCGGCATGAGCTTTCCGTTGGGATCATTGCGAGGGGACGATGCCGCTGGTGCAGCGTCCGCCACCTACACACGTTCGTCCAAGAAATCGGCGCCGGTGCGCGTCGAGGCGGCGCCGTCGCGCGGGCTGAGGCAGTTGTGGCTGTTGCTGGGCGCGATTGCGCTGGTGCTGGCCCTGCTGGCCCTGCTGACGCGCCACCCGGCCGATGCTGCCTTCTCCACCTCGGGCACCGGTGAGCTGACCCGCAACAAGGTCGGCAGTCTTGGCGCCTGGTTTGCCGACATGCTGCTGTTCCTGTTCGGCTTCTCCGGCTGGTGGCTGGTGCTGGTGGGGCTGCGCCACTGGCTGGGCAGCCTGGCGCGGGTGTTGCGCGTGCAGGACGGTGGCCCCGCTCCGGCCGAGGCGTCGAAGCCCGCGGCCTGGATATTCTGGCTGGGCCTGGCGGTCTTGATGAGCGCCAGCTGCTCGCTCGAATGGACGCGCCTCTATCTGTGGGAGTCGCGCCTGCCTGGCCATGCCGGCGGCGTGCTGGGCCATGCGCTGGGGCCCTTGAGCATGAAGGCCCTGGGCTTTGCCGGTTCCGGCGTGGTCTGGATCACGGCCTTGATCGTCGGTCTGCCGCTGGCCTTGCAGTTCTCCTGGTTGCGCGTGGCCGAGGCGCTGGGCACCTGGGTCGACAGCCTGCGTGACCGCCACTTGCAGCGGGTCGAGCAGGCCGAGGACAAGCGGGTCGGCAAAAAGGCGCAGCGCGAACGCGAGCTGGTCGTCGAAGTCGAGCGCCATGTGGTCGAGGAGCATGTGCCTATCGTGATCGAGACGCCTGTGGTCGTGGCTCCGCCGTCCGAGCGAGTCGCCAAGGAGCGGCAGAAGCCGCTGTTTACCGAGCTGTCCGACACCAAGCTGCCGCAGGTTGATCTGCTCGACGCGGCGCCGGGGCGGGTCGAGAGCGTCACGCCCGAGTCGCTGGAAATGACCTCGCGCATGATTGAGAAGAAGCTGCGCGACTTCGGCGTCGAGGTGAGGGTGGTCGCGGCCTCGCCGGGCCCGGTGATCACGCGCTACGAGATCGAACCGGCCACAGGCGTCAAGGGCTCGCAGATCGTCAACCTGGCCAAGGATTTGGCCCGCTCGCTGAGCCTGGTCAGCATCCGTGTCGTCGAGACGATTCCGGGCAAGAATTTCATGGCCCTGGAGCTGCCCAATGCGCGGCGCCAGACCATCAAGCTGAGCGAGATCCTCGGCTCCCAGGTCTATAACGACGCCTCCTCTCAGCTGACCATGGGCCTGGGCAAGGACATCATCGGCCTGCCCATCGTCGCCGACCTGGCCAAGATGCCGCACTGCCTGGTGGCCGGCACCACCGGTTCGGGCAAGTCGGTGGGTATCAACGCGATGATTCTGTCGCTGCTCTACAAGGCCGAGGCCAACGACGTCCGACTGATTCTGATCGACCCGAAGATGCTGGAGATGAGCGTCTACGAAGGCATCCCGCACCTGCTGGCGCCGGTCGTGACCGACATGAAGCAGGCGGCCAACGCGCTGAACTGGTGTGTCGGCGAGATGGAGCGCCGCTACAAGCTGATGAGCAAGCTGGGCGTGCGCAATCTGGCCGGCTACAACAAAAAGATCGCCGAGGCCGACGAGCGCGGCGAGCTGCTGCCCAACCCGTTCAGCCTGACGCCCGAGCAGCCGGAGCCGCTGGAGCGCCTGCCCTATATCGTCGTCGTCATCGACGAGCTGGCCGACCTGATGATGGTCATCGGCAAGAAGATCGAGGAACTGATCGCGCGCCTGGCGCAGAAGGCCCGCGCGGCTGGCATTCACCTGATACTGGCCACGCAGCGCCCCTCGGTCGACGTGATCACCGGCCTGATCAAGGCCAATATCCCGACACGTTTGAGCTTCCAGGTCAGCAGCAAGATCGACAGCCGCACCATCCTCGACCAGATGGGCGCCGAGGCCCTGCTGGGCATGGGCGACATGCTGTACATGCCCTCGGGCACCGGCCTGCCGATACGGGTGCATGGCGCCTTTGTCAGCGACGAAGAGGTGCACCGCGTCGTTGCCTACCTGAAGACCCAGGGCGAGCCGAACTACATTGAGGGCATTCTGGAAGGCGGCGTGTTCGATACCGAAAGCACCGAGCCGGGGGCTCCGGGCGAGGCCAATGGCGAGGCCGACCCGATGTACGACCAGGCCGTGGCCATCGTGCTGCAGCACAAGCGGGCCTCGATCTCGCTGGTGCAGCGCCATCTGCGCATTGGTTACAACCGCGCCGCGCGGCTGTTGGAACAAATGGAGAAGTCGGGGCTCGTATCGAATATGGCCACCAATGGCAACCGCGATCTGCTGCTACCGAAACGAGACGAATGAAGAACCCCGCACTGAAGTTCCTGGCCCTGGCGTTGACGATCGGCTGCGTTGGCGCGGCCCGGGCCGATGGGCTGGAGGCCTTGCAGGAGTTCGTGCGCGACGTGAAAACCGGCAAGGCCAGCTTCACACAGACGGTCAGCTCGCCGGACGGCACGCGCAAGAAGACGTCCAGCGGCAGCTTCGAGTTTGCCCGCCCCAATCAGTTCCGCTTTGCCTACACCAAGCCCTTCGAGCAACTGATCGTTGGCGACGGGCAGAAGGTCTGGCTCTATGACGCCGACCTGAACCAGGTCAGCTCGCGCCGCATGGGCGAGGCCCTGGGGTCAACTCCGGCGGCGCTGCTGGCCGGTGGCAATCTGGCCAAGGATTTCGAGTTGAGGGCCCTGCCCAGCGCGCAAGGGCTGGACTGGGTGCAGGCCACACCGCGCCAGCGCGACGGCAGCATCCAGCAGATGCGCATCGCGTTCAAGGGCAGGGAGTTGGCCGCGCTGGAACTGGTCGATGGTTTCGGCCAGCGCTCCGAGCTGAAGTTCAGCGCGGTGAGCAGCAATCCCGCCTTCCCGGCGGATCGCTTCAAGTTTGTGATGCCGGCGGGCGCCGACCTTATTGAACAGTGACCCGGATGCAATCCGGGGCCACGAACGGAAATCAGGCCGCCAGCTGCGTTTCAGGCAATGCCCCGGCACTGGCCAGCAGCTGCTGCATATCGGTCAAGATCAGCATGCGCTGCTGGTCGTCGGCATTGCGCAGGGTGGCGATGCCGGTGATGTGATCGGACTTGATCGCACCCGAGAAGCCGGGGGCCGGCTTGATGTCCTGCTCGCGTAGCTCGACCACGTCGTTGACGGCATCGGCCACCACACCGACGGTCTGGCCGCCGAGGTTCAGGACGATGGTCACGGTCGAGGCGCTGGGCTCGATGGCGGGCAGGCCGAACAGCTGGCGCAGGTCCATCACCGGCACGATATTGCCGCGCAGATTCAGCACGCCCTTGACGCAGGCGGCCGAGTTGGCGATTCGGGTGGGTTCCTCGTAGGAGCGGATCTCTTGCACGCGCAGGATCTCGATCGCGTATTCCTCATTGCCCAGACGCATGCTCAGATACTCGCCGGGGGCGCTGTTGGCCGCGATGCGGGCGCCAGCGCGTTGGGCCACCGGGTAGCTGGTGGTGTTCAGGGCGACGATGTCTGTGCTCATTCTGTTTCCTCGGGAGTTTGTTGCCGCGCTCAAGAACGCTTGCGGTCCTTCGTCGTATCGGCGCCGGCTGGAAGCAATTGAGTGCATGACTCAGCAATGCGCCGGCTGACGTGAACAATGCACGCCTGAGACAATGATCGGATGACGGCGCAAGATCTTCTCTTTGAATCCGACCCTTCCGAGGTTCCGGCAACGGCCCAGACCGATGCCCCGCTGGCCGAGCAATTGCGTCCGCGCACGCTGGACGAGGTGATTGGCCAGCAGCAGTTGCTGGGTCCGGGCAAGCCGCTGCGTGTGGCCTTCGAGACCGGGCGCCTGCATTCGATGATCCTCTGGGGGCCGCCGGGCGTGGGCAAGACGACGCTGGCCCTGCTGGTGGCGCAGAGCTTCGATGCCCAGTTCATTGCCATCTCGGCCGTGCTGGGCGGGGTGAAAGACATCCGCGAGGCGGTGGAGCGGGCCCAGGTGGCCAAGGCCCAGGGCCGGCGCACGGTGGTCTTTGTCGACGAGGTGCACCGCTTCAACAAGGCGCAGCAGGACGCCTTTCTGCCGCATGTCGAGTCCGGCCTGTTCAGCTTCATCGGCGCAACCACCGAGAATCCTTCGTTCGAGGTCAACTCGGCCTTGCTGTCGCGTGCCACCGTTCATGTGTTGAAGGCGCTGGACGAGGCCGAGTTGCTGGCGCTGATCGCCCGCGCCCGGGCCCAGCTGGGCTGCCCGCCGTTCAGCGCCGCTGCGGCCAAGCGCCTGGCTGCCTATGCCGATGGCGATGCCCGCCGGCTGCTCAATGCGGTGGACGCAGCCGCCTCGGTGGCCGCGCCCGACCTGGCCGAGATCGATGAGGCTACGCTGGAGCGCGCTTTGGGCGAGCAACTGCGCCGCTACGACAAGGGCGGCGAGCAGTTCTACGACGTCATCTCGGCCCTGCACAAATCGGTGCGCGGCTCGGACCCGGATGCGGCGCTGTACTGGTTTGCCCGCATGCTGGATGGCGGTGTCGATGTGCGCTACATCGCACGGCGCCTGGTGCGCATGGCCAGCGAGGACATCGGCCTGGCCGATCCGCGCGCATTGCGCATCTGTCTCGATGCCTCCGAAACCTACGAGCGCCTGGGCTCGCCCGAGGGCGAGCTGACGCTGGCCCAGGCGGTCGTGTTCCTGGCCGTGGCGCCTAAGTCGAACGCCGTTTACAAGGCCTATAACGCGGTGCGCGCCTTCGTCAAACAGGACGGCACCCGGCCCGTGCCCATGCACCTGCGCAATGCGCCGACCGGCCTGATGAAGCAGCTTGGCTATGGCAGCCAGTATCAGTACGCCCATGACGCGCCGGGTGGCTTTGTCGCTGGCGAGCAGTATCTGCCCGAAGGGCTGGAAGACCAGCGCTTCTACGAACCGGTGCCGCGGGGCCTGGAGCAGCGCATTGGCGAGAAGCTGGCGGAGTTGCGCCGGCTCAATGAGGAGGCGCGGGCCGCCAAACCCTAGCTTGTTCAAGCATCAGCCGGCGCCACGGTCAAGGGAATATGGGGCCGCCGTGCCAATGCCGCCTCGCGGGAAACTCCGGGCGGGAAGGCACCAACTCCGCTCCTACAATGCGCCGGTCTGCACGACTTGTGCGCAGCAACCGGTCGTCTGCGCTGGTGGGGGTCTCGGCCCGACTCAGCCGCAGGGCTTAACGCGTGATGCATGCCGACCGCGGTTGGCATGGCAACGAACAGGAGCCTCCTCAATGGAAACTTTCATCCAGCAGATCATCAATGGTCTGGTGCTGGGCAGCATGTATGCGCTGGTGGCGCTGGGCTACACCATGGTGTACGGCATCATCAACCTGATCAATTTCGCCCATGGCGAGGTCTTGATGGTGGGTGCGCTGACGAGCTGGACGGTGGTCACCTTCCTGGCCGACTCGGGCCTGCCCGGCTGGGTGCTGTTGCTGATCTCGCTGGTGGCGGCGGTGATCGTCTGCACGGCGCTGAATTTCACGATCGAGAAGATCGCCTACCGGCCGCTGCGCAATGCGCCGCGCCTGGCGCCGCTGATCACAGCGATGGGCATGTCGCTGCTGCTGCAGACGCTGGCCATGATCGTCTGGAAGCCCAATCCCAAGCCCTTCCCGATCCTGCTGCCTTCGATTCCGTTTGACCTGGGCGGCCCGGTCATCACCGTGGTGCAGATCATGATTCTGGTCACCACCGGCATCATCCTGGTCGGCCTGCTGTGGCTGGTCAATCACACCAAGCTGGGCCGCGCGATGCGGGCCACGGCCGAGAACCCCCGCGTGGCGGGGCTGATGGGCGTGAAGCCGGATTCGGTGATTTCGGCCACCTTCATCATTGGCGCCGCGCTGGCGGCCGTGGCCGGCATCATGTGGGCTGCCAACTACGGCACGGTCCAGCATTCGATGGGTTTCATGCCCGGCTTGAAGGCCTTCACGGCCGCGGTGCTGGGAGGTATCGGCAACCTTGGCGGCGCGATGCTGGGTGGTGTGCTCCTGGGCCTGATCGAAGCGATTGGCGCCGGCTATCTCGGCGACCTGACCGGGGGCATTCTTGGCAGCCATTACGCCGACATCTTTGCCTTCATCGCCCTGATCCTGGTGCTCACCCTGCGACCCTCGGGCCTGCTGGGTGAACGTGTGGCCGACCGCGCCTGAAGCCGAAGGAGCCCCTCATGAAAAAGAACAAGCTTTTCCTCTATGTGCTGGCGGCCATCGGCCTGTTCATCCTGCCGTTGCTGGCGCAGCAGATCGGCAACGGCCCGGTGCGCATCATCGACCTGGCCCTGCTCTATGTGCTGCTGGCCCTCGGGCTGAACATCGTCGTCGGCTATGCCGGCCTGCTGGACCTGGGTTACGTTGCCTTCTATGCCCTGGGCGCGTACATGTTTGCGCTGCTGGCCTCGCCGCACTTGAGCGAGCAGTTCGAGGCCTTCAAGACCATGTTCCCCGATGGCCTGCACTCGCCGCTGTGGATCGTCATCCCGGTGGGCGCCGGGCTGGCGGGGCTGTTCGGCATCCTGCTGGGCGCGCCGACCCTGAAGCTGCGCGGCGATTACCTGGCCATCGTCACCCTGGGCTTCGGCGAGATCATCCGTGTGTTCCTGAACAATATGGAACACCCGCTGAACATCACCAATGGCCCGCGCGGCATCGGCCAGATCGACGGCATCCACATCTTCGGCATCGACCTGGGCAAACCGCTGGACGTGTTCGGCTTCGTGCTGCCGCCGGTGACCCTGTACTACTACCTGTTCCTGGCCCTGGTGATCTTCAGCATCGTGATCTGCTACCGGCTGGAGAACTCCCGCATAGGCCGCGCCTGGATGGCCATACGCGAGGACGAGATCGCCGCCAAGGCGATGGGCATCAACACCCGCAACCTGAAGCTGATGGCCTTCGGCATGGG
>NZ_SNXS01000018.1 GCF_004362525.1 Roseateles toxinivorans | reverse complement strand
CCCCAGTCCAAGACTTGCTTGCTTCATGACCTGAATCGTCGCAGCCATTCAAGCTTCGCGGTAGCTGATTTGCCCGGGGGTTGTGCAGACCCTCCCTAGGTCGAAATGTCGAATTCTCACGCGCCCAAGGTGGGCGCCCTGCGTACACTGCGCCGCAACCCGTCACAAGCGGACCCCGATCGGACGCGGTCATTCGAGCGCCGACGGATATCCGGATGGCTGCCCCGCAAAGGCAGCGTCGTCGTTTGGAGGTCTCGATGTTGCCCATGCACAGTCACTGCCGCCGTCTTGCCGGCCTGGGTCTGCTGGTGAGTGCCCTGCTGTCACCGGCCCTGCACGCTCAGCCGGCAGATGCCTCCAAGCCCGCACCGGCACTGAGCGATGCCGATCGCGCCAAGCGCGACGCCGACAAGGTCTCGCAGTGGATACGCCTGGTGGCGGACAAGGCAGCCGCGAAGGCTGCACCTGCACCGGCGGCCCCGGTGGCAAAGAAGGCCAGCCCGTCGCCGGCACCGGCCCCCAGCAGCAACGGCGCCACCTTGGCCGCCGCTCGCAAGCAGGTCGAGGCCCTGAGCGAAACCAGCGCAGCTGCGGTGGCCCCGCCGGTCGTCGAGCCGGCCCCGGTCAGTCCTGACCCCGGCACCCGGATCGCACTGGCCCCGCCGGTCGCTCCGGCACAGGCGCCGCTCGCACCCCCGGTGGTCGAGGAGCCCGAGGTGCCGCTGAAATTGGTGTTCCAGGTGCAGCCCGAGTTTCCGCGCCAACTGGTGAACACGCTGCAAAGCGGCATAGTGGCGGTGCGCTTCACGGTGCGGCCCGACGGTTCGGTGTCTCAGGCCGAGGCCCTGTCCAGCAGCCACAAGCGACTGTCCCAGGCCGCCATCGATGCCGTCAGGCAGTGGCGCTTTGCCCCGATCAAGCAGGAGCGCACGGCCAGCGTCGAAGTTGGCTTCAAGCTGGAGTGAGCAAGACCAGCGCCAGCGCAATCACCGCCGGCAAGGCCTGGACGAACAGGATCTTGCGGCTGGCCGTCACGGCACCGAACACCCCGGCGACCAGGACGCAGCTCAGGAAGAACAGCTCGACCGAGCGGCCGGCCGAGCCCTGGCTCAGGCCCCACAGCAGGCCTGCCGCCAGAAACCCGTTGTACAGACCCTGATTGGCAGCCAGCACCTTCGAGGCCTCGGCAAACTCCGGCTTGTTGCCGAAGGTGCGCAGGCCCAGCGGCTTGGTCCAGAAGAACATCTCCAGCACCAGGAAATACAGGTGCAGGAGCGCGACAAGGGTCACGGCGATCGTGGCAAGCGTGGTCATGGTTTCTCCCTGGAATCCGGTCAAACCGCGATTGAGCCCATAAAGCCCGCGGCGCGCAATGGGGTCTTGTGCCAGCCATCGCACAGCCGACGCTCCGGGCCAGGCTGGCGGTGCAAGAATCTCGACACCCCAGCATCCACAGGCCCTGTACACCATGCGCAAGCCTATCTCTACCACCATTGCCTGCGCCGCCCTTGCGCTGCTGGTGTTCTCGACCGGCGCCGCCGCCGACACCGATCCGCTGGACCCCACCGTGGCCAGGATCGTCGGCGATGTGTCGGCGCAACGCATCGCACGGCGCATCGAGGCCCTGGTCGGCTTTCATACCCGCCACACGATGTCGGAGACCGAGTCGGACACCCGCGGCATCGGCGCCGCCCGACGCTGGATACAGCGCGAGCTGCAGGCCTGCTCCAAGGCCGCCGGTGGGCGGCTGCAGGTCGAGATGGACGAGTACATCGAGCCGGCCGGCCGGCGCATCTCCAAGCCCACGACCCTGGTCAATGTCGTCGCCACCCTGCCGGGCAGCTCGCCTGCGTCCAGGGATCGGCTGCTGGTCGTCAGCGGCCACTACGACTCGCGCAACACCGATGTGATGGATGCCAGCGGCTTTGCCCCGGGCGCCAATGACGACGCCTCCGGCGTGGCCGCGGTGATGGAACTGGCCTGCGTGATGGCGGCCCATCAGTTCGATGCCACCCTGGTCTTCATGGCCGTGCCCGGTGAGGAGCAGGGCCTGCTGGGTGCCACCCATTGGGCCAAGACGGCACGGGCGAAGAACCTGCGCATCGAGGCGATGATCACCAATGACATCGTCGGCAGCGCCACCGGCGATGCGGGTCAATATGACCCCAAGCAACTGCGCCTGTTCGCCGATGGCTTCGACCCGCTGCTGCGCATGCTGGTCAAGGCGCAGAGCAATCAGCAAACCACCGATACCGACAGCGCCAGCGATGCCGTGCGCAAGCAGCTACAGGCACTGGCGCTTGCCGGCGGCAGTGAGGATCTTCCCACCCACCAGCTGGGCCGCCACCTGAAGGCCTCCGGCGAACGCTATGTGCCCGGCTTCACGGTCAATCTGATACAGCGCCGCGACCGCTATCTGCGCGGCGGCGACCACCTGCCCTTCCTGGAGCGCGGCTATGCGGCCGTGCGCTTCACCGAGCCGTTCGAGAACTTCCGCCACCAGCACCAGGATGTGCGCACCGAAAACGGTGTGGTCTATGGCGACCTGGTCGAGTTCGTCGACATGCCCTATCTGGCCAACGTCACCCGCATCAACGCCGCCGGCCTGGCGACGCTGGCGCTGGCGCCGGCCGCACCGCAGAACGTGAGGCTGGAGGCCATCGAACTGGACAACAACAGCACGCTGCGCTGGGACGCCAACGCCGAGCCCGGGCTGAAGGGCTACCGCGTGGTCTGGCGCGAGACCGGCTCGCCGACCTGGCAGCAGCACCGGGATGTGGGTCTGGTCACGCGCGCGACGATCACCGGCGTGTCCAAGGACAATGTCGTGTTCGGCGTGCAGGCCATCGGCGCGCGCGGCATGGCCAGCCTGGCCAGCTACCCGCTGCCGATGGGTCGCTGATCAAATGCGCGGAGCATGCCGCGCGATGCAATCGCGCAGCGCATCGCTCAGCTCGAAGCCCGAGCCATGCCACACGGCCAGCTCGGCGGCGCGCTTCTCGAAGCGCTCGCCCTCGGAGTAGATGAACTGCATCGCGCCGCCTGTCCAGGCCGGGAAACCGATGCCGAAGATGGAGCCGATATTGGCGTCGTGCGTGCTGGTCAGCACGCCCTCGCTGAGGCAGCGCAAGGTCTCGATCGCCTGGCGATACAGAAGCCGGTCCTTCAGCTCCTGCATGTCCCAGCGGGCATCGGCCTTCTCGAACAGGGGCTTCAGCTGCGGCCACAGCTGCTTGGGGCCGCCCGCGGGATAGTCGTAGAAACCACCGCCCGCGGCACGCCCCGGGCGCTGCAACTCCTTGACCATGCGTTCAACCAGGCGCTCGCCCGGAGAGGGGTTGACACGCCCCCCCTCGGCGGCCAGGTCCGCGCGGGTCTGCTCCATCACATGCACCGACAGGCTCAGGCTGGTTTCGTCCAGCACCGCCAGCGGGCCGACCGGCATGCCGGCCATCAATCCGGCCTGCTCGATGACCGGCGCCGGAATGCCCTCGGCCAGCATCGCGGCCCCCTCCATCACAAAGGTGCCGAACACGCGGCTGGTGAAGAAACCGCGCGAATCATTGACGACGATGGGCGTCTTGCCAAGCGCCAGCACATAGTCGTAGGCGCGGGCCACCGTCTCGTCGCTGGTCTGCTTGCCACGGATGATCTCGACCAGCTTCATCTTGTCCACAGGCGAGAAGAAGTGCAGGCCGACGAAGTGCGTGGCGTCGCGGCTGGCCTGGGCCAGGCCGGTGATGGGCAGGGTCGAGGTGTTGGAGGCGAACACTCCGCCGGGTGCCAGCATGCCTTCGGCTTCCTGCGTGACCTGGGCCTTCAGCGTCCGCTGCTCGAACACCGCCTCGATGATCAGATCGCAGCCCTGTAGATCGCTCGCCGCCTCGGTGGGCTGTATCAGCGCCAGCAGGCCGGTCTGCCTGTCCTCGCTCATCTGGCCCTTGGCGACGCGGCCGGCGGTGATCCTGCGGCTGTAGTCGCGCCCCTTCTCGGCCCTGTCCAGGCTCACGTCCTTGAGCACGCAGGCGATGCCCTTGGCGGCATTGGCATAGGCAATACCTGCCCCCATCATGCCGGCGCCCAGGATGCCGACCTTGGCCGGCTTCCAGCGCGCACTGCTGCCCGGTCGTGACTTGCCGGCCTTGATCGCGTTCAGGTTGAAGAAGAAGGCGGTGATCATGTTTTTGGCGTTCTGGCCCACCATCAGCCGGGCCAGCTTGCGGCTCTCGATGCGCGTGGCGGTGTCGTAGTCCACCATCGCGCCTTCGACCATGGCCTCCAGCGCCACCTGCGCCGCCGGGTAGAGGCCGCGGGTCTTCTGCGCCAGCATCGCCGGCGCCACCATCAGCGCCTGCGCCACTTTCGGGTTGGCGGGCGTGCCGCCAGGCATCTTGTAGTCCTTGGCGTCCCAGGGCTGCTGCGCATCGGGGTGGGCGGCGATCCAGGCCAGGGCCTGTGCCTTCAGCTCGTCTATGGTCTTGCCCAGGCCCTGCACCCAGCCCAGCTTGACGGCCTCCTGCGGGCCGAACAACCGACCTTCGATCAGATAGGGCTGGGCCGCCATCAGGCCCAGCATGCGCACGGTCTTGGTGATGCCGCAGGCGCCGGGAATCAGGCCCAGGCTGACCTCGGGCGTGCCGAACTGGATCTTTGCGTCGTCCAGCGCAAATCGGGCGTGGGCGCAGAGGGCCACCTCCCAGCCGCCGCCCAGCGCCGCGCCATTCAGCAGCGCCACGACCGGCCGGCCCAGCGTCTCGATCGCGCGAAAGGCCTTCTTCAAGGCCTCGACACGCCTGAAGCCCTCGGCCGCGTCTTCAGGCTTCAGCTTGAGCACGCTGTTCAGCTCGGCGCCGGCGAAGAAGGTGCTCTTGGCCGAGGTCAGCAGCACGCCTCTGATCTGCGCCTTGTCGCGCTGCAGCAGGGCCGCGGCCTCGGCCATATCGGCCTGCCAGCGCAGATTCATCGTGTTGACCGGCGAGCCCGGCTCGTCGAAGCACAGCGTGGCGATGCCGTCGGCGTTCAATTCGTAGCGGATCGTGTCCATGCTCAGACTCTTTCGATGATGGTGGCAATGCCCATGCCGCCGCCGACGCACAGCGTGATCAGGCCGCGCTTGAGCTGGCGGCGCTCCAGCTCGTCCAGCAGGGTGCCCAGGAGCATCGCGCCGGTGGCGCCCAGCGGATGGCCCATCGCGATCGCCCCCCCATTGACGTTGACCCTGTCGTGCGGCACGCCCATCTCCTGCATGAAGCGCATCGGCACGGCAGCGAAAGCCTCGTTGACCTCGAACAGGTCGATGTCGTCTATCGTCAGCCCTGCCTTGGCCAGCGCCTTGCGCGTGGCCGGCATCGGGCCGGTCAACATGATGCTGGGATCGGCACCGGACAGGGCGGTGGCGACGATGCGGCCGCGCGGCGAGAGACCCAGCGTCTTGCCCATGGCCTCGCTGCCGATCAACACCGCCGCCGCGCCATCGACAATGCCCGACGAGTTGCCGGGGCTGTGCACATGCAGGATGCGCTCGACCTGCGGATAGCGCTGCAAGGCCACCGCATCGAAGCCCATTGCGCCGAGCTGCTCGAAGCTGGCCTTCAGCGCGCCCAGGCCCTGCAAGGTGCTCTGCGGCTTGATGAACTCGTCGCGCTCGAGAATCGGAATGCCGATGGCATCGCGCACCGGCACCACCGAACGGTCGAAATAGCCGGCCGCCTGGGCTCGCGCGGCGCGCTGCTGAGACTCCAGCGCAAAGGCATCCACATCTTGACGGCCCCAGCCGCCCAGCGTGGCGATCAGGTCCGCGCCTATGCCCTGCGGCACGAAGCCGGTGACGGCATTGGTCTCGGGGTCCTGTGCCCAGGCGCCGCCGTCGCTGCCCATGGGCACCCGCGACATGCTCTCGACGCCACCGGCGATGACCAGATCCTCCCAGCCGCTGGCGACCTTCTGCGCGGCCAGATTGACGGCCTCCAGGCCCGAGGCGCAGAAGCGGTTGATCTGCACGCCGGCGACGCGGAAGTCCCAGCCCGCCTTCAGCACCGCCGTCTTCGGTATCACCGCCCCCTGCTCGCCCACCGGCGTGACGCAGCCCATCACCACGTCGTCCACCAGGGCCGGATCGAAGTCCAGACGCTGCTGCAGCTGGCCCAACAGGCCGGCCAGCAGATCGACTGGCTTCACCTCATGCAGGCTGCCGTCCTTCTTGCCCTTGCCGCGCGGCGTGCGCAGGGCTTCATAAATCAATGCTTGCGCCATGGGTGTCTCCAATGCACGGCTCGCGCGCGGGCGCTGCCGATTGACAAGCGATTATGAAGCGCAGCACACTTACCAAGCAAGTGCTTGGTTGAAAGAAGGATTGAGATGAGTGGCTATGCCAGTGTTTTCAGGCCCAGGCTGTTCGCCGGCCAGGTGGTCATCGTCACCGGCGGCGGCTCGGGCATAGGCCGCTGCACCGCGCACGAGCTGGCCGCGCTGGGAGCGACCGTGGCCCTGGTGGGCCGCAAGCCGGAAAAGCTGGCGGCGGTGCAGGCCGAGATCGAGGCCGCAGGTGGCAAGGCCAGCGGTCATGCCTGCGACATCCGCGAAGAGAGCATCGTTGCCGCCACGGTGGCCGAGGTGCTGGCGCGGCACGGTCGCATCGACGGTCTGGTCAACAACGCCGGCGGCCAATACCCCTCGCCGCTGCGCGATATCAAGGCCAAGGGCTGGGATGCCGTGGTACGCAACAACCTGACCGGCGGTTTTCTGATGGCGCGGGAGTGCTACACGCAGTACCTCGAAGCCAACGGCGGATCAATCGTCAACATCATTGCCGACATCTGGATGGGCATGCCCGGCATGGGCCACAGCGGTGCGGCGCGGGCCGGCATGCTGAACTTCACCGAGACGGCGGCGCTGGAATGGGCGCCGGTGCGCAGCAATGCGGTGGCGCCGGGCTGGATCGCCTCGAGCGGCATGGACCAGTACCCGCCCGAGATGGGCCCGCTGATACGCAATATGGCCCGGATGACACCGGCCTGCCGCATGGGCAGCGAGAGTGAAGTGGCCGCGGCCATCGTCTTTCTGCTGTCGCCGGCCGCCGCGTTCATCAGCGGTGCCTGCCTGCGCATCGACGGCGGCGCACCGAACGCCAAGCGCATCTGGCCCCAGGTCGGCAGCGGCAAGAGCCCGGCTCAGTTCGATGGTTTCCATCTCGCGACGACGCCCAAGGTACTCAGCGATGCCCAGGATTGAATCGCAGTTGGACACCGGCAGCGCGAGCTTCGCCGAGAACCGTGCCTATCAGCTGGGCCTGATCGCCCAGCTGCGCGCACTGGAGGCCCGCACCGCCGGCCGCAGCGCGCAGAGCAAACCGCTGTTCGACAAGCGCGGCCAGTTGCTGCCGCGGGAACGGGTGGCGCGGCTGCTCGACCCGGGCACACCGTTTCTGGAGCTGTCCTCGCTGGCTGGCTATCTGCAGGACCAACCCGACCCGGACGCGTCGATCGCCGGCGGTGGCTTCATCGCCGGCGTCGGTGTGGTATCCGGCACTCGCGTGCTGCTGGTCGCCGACGACGCCGGCATCGAGGCCGGCGCCCTGCAGGCCAAGGGACTGGAGAAGCTGCAGCGGGCGCAGGAGATCGCGCTGCAGAACCGCCTGCCCTTTGTGCATCTGGTCGAGTCGGCCGGGGCGAACCTGCTGAAGTACCGCGTCGAGCAGTTCGTGCTGGGCGGCAGCGGCTTCTGGTGGCTGGCCCGCTTGTCGGCCGCGGGACTGCCAGTCATCTCGGTCGTGCACGGCGCATCGACCGCAGGCGGCGCCTATATGACGGGCCTGGCCGACTATGTGGTGATGGTGAAGAAGCGTGCCCGCGCCTTTCTGGCCGGCCCGCCGCTGCTGAAGGCTGCCACCGGCGAGATCGCCAATGACGAGGACCTGGGCGGTGCCGAGATGCATGCCGGCGTGTCAGGCCTGGCCGAGTACGTGGCCGAGGACGATGCCCATGCGCTGGCCATCTGCCGCGAGCTGATTGCCTCGCTGGGCTGGGCCGGCAAAGGCGATCTCTGGCCCGACGGGCCCGCGCCGCAGCACTCGGCGGAAGAGTTGCTGGGCCTGATGGGGCCTGACGCCAAGAAGCCGGTGGACATGCATGACCTGATCGCCCGCCTCGTTGACCAGTCCGAGTTCCTGGACTTCAAGCCCGACTACGGTCTGGCCACGATCTGCGGCCATGCCGGGATAGCGGGCCACCGCGTCGGCATCATCACGAACAACGGCCCGCTGGACCCGGCTGGCAGCACCAAGATCACCCACTTCATCCAGGCTGCAGAGCAAAGCGGCCTGCCCTTGATCTATCTGCAGAACACCACCGGCTTCATCGTCGGCACGGAGGCCGAGCGGGCCGGCATGATCAAGCACGGTGCCAAGCAGATCCAGGCCTTGAGCAACGCCACCGTGCCGCAGATCACCGTGATGTGCGGGGCCTCGTTCGGCGCCGGCAACTACGGCATGTGCGGGCGCGGCTTTCATCCCCGCTTCGTGTTCAGCTGGCCCAATGCACGCACCGCCGTGATGGGCCCGCAACAGGCCGCCGACACGATGGAAATCGTCATGCGCGAGGGCGCGGCGCGCAAGGGCTTGGCCGTGGACGAGGCGCAGATCGCCGGCCTGAAGCAGCAGATCATCACCACCTTCGAGCGCCAGATGAGCGCCTTCTACACCTCGGGCCAGTTGCTGGACGACGGCGTGATCGACCCGCGCGACACCCGCCGCGTGCTGGCGCTGGCACTGCAGCTGTGCGCCGAAGCGCGCGAGCGCGAGCTGCGCCCCATGCAGTTCGGCGTCGCCAGGCCCTGAAGAACCACCAGGAGACAGACATGCAATTCACCCACGAACACGAAGAGCTGCAGCGCACCCTGAAGCGCTTCATCGACGAGCAGATCAACCCCCACGTCGACGCCTGGGAGGCCGAGGAGATCTTCCCCGCTCACCAGGTGTTCAAGCAGCTCGGTGACCTGGGCCTGCTGGGCCTGTGCAAGCCGGTCGAGTACGGCGGCCTCGGTCTGGACTACTCCTACTCGGTCGCCATGGCCGAGACGCTGGGCCATGTGCACTGCGGCGCGATCCCGATGGCCATAGGAGTGCAGACCGATATGTCCACCCCGGCGCTGGCCCGCTTTGGCAGCGATGCGCTGAAGCGCGAGTTCCTGGTGCCGGCGATTGCCGGCGACATGGTGGCCTGCATTGGTGTCTCCGAGCCCGGCGCGGGGTCGGACGTGGCGGCGATCAAGACCACGGCGCGCAAGGATGGCGGCGACTACATCATCAACGGCGGCAAGATGTGGATCACCAACAGCCTGCAGGCCGACTTCATGGTGGTGCTGTGCAACACCAGCGAGGGCGCGCCGCACAAGAACAAGAGCCTGATCGTCGTACCGATGAACACACCCGGCGTGACCCGCGCCAAGAAGATACGCAAGATCGGCATGATGAGCAGCGACACCGGGCTGATCCACTTCGACGATGTGCGCGTGCCGCAGGCCAACCGCATCGGCGAGGAAGGCATGGGCTTCACCTACCAGATGATGCAGTTCCAGGAGGAGCGCCTGTGGGCCGCGGCGAATGCGGTACAGGGCCTGAGCAACTGCATCGCTCAGACCATCGAGTACACGAGGGAGCGCAAGGCCTTCGGCCAGGCTGTGCTGGACAACCAGGTCGTGCACTTCCGCCTTGCCGAGCTGAAGACCGAGGTCGAGGCGCTGCGCGCCCTCACCTATCTGGCCACCGAGCACTACGTCGCCGGCAAGGACGTGACCGAGTGGGCCTCGATGGCCAAGCTGAAGGCCGGCCGCCTGCTGCGCGAGGTGCCCGACGCCTGCCTGCAATACTGGGGCGGCATGGGCTACACCTGGGACAACCTGGTCTCGCGCATGTATCGCGACGGCCGCCTGGGCTCGATCGGCGGCGGCGCCGACGAGGTGATGCTGGGCATCATCGCCAAGTACATGCACACGCTGCCGGCACGGCGATGATTGACCTGATGCAGCAGGGCTCGGCCCTGATACTCACGCTGAATGCACCGGTCACGCGCAATGCCTTGAGCGATGCGATGGTGCAGGTGTTGAGCGAGGCCTTGGCGCAGGCCGTGCAGATCGAAGACCTGCGGGCAGTCGTCCTGCGCGGCGCCGGTGGGCACTTCTGTGCGGGCGGCGACTTCAGCGGCTTCAAGCGATTGATCGCCGTCCCCCGTCCCGAGGTCGGTCCGGACCCGATTGCTGTGGCCAACCGCCGCTTCGGCGCGCTGCTGGAGCAGCTGGCCGCCTGCCCGGTGCCAACGATCGCCGTCGTCGAAGGTGCGGCCATCGGTGGCGGTGTCGGCCTGGCCGCCGCCTGCACCGTTGTGCTGGCGTCCGACACCGCCGGCTTCGGCATGCCCGAGGTCACCCTGGGCCTGCCGCCCGCACAGATCGCGCCGTTTGTCGCCAACCGGATTGGCGCCGGGCCGGCGCTGCGCCTGATGCTGACCGGCCGGCGCATCAGCGCCGCCGAGGCGATGGCCCTGGGTCTGTGCGACGAGATGCTGACCGGCGACCATCTGGATGCTCGGCTGCAGCACTGGCTGAAGCTGCTGCAGAAGGCCGAGCCGCAATGCCTGCGCCATACCCTGCAGATCGTGCGCAGCGCCGCGGGCCGTGGCGCCACACTGGATCGGGCCGCCGAGCTGTTTGCACTGGCCTTGCGCAGCGGTACAGCGGCCGAAGGTCTTGCCGCCTTCAGCGCCAAGCGTTCGCCGCTGTGGGCTTTGGAGGCAGACAAGCCATGACCCGCATCGCCCGACTCATGGTTGCCAACCGCGGCGAGATCGTCGCCCGCGTGGCGCGCACGGCCAAGGCCATGGGTGTTCACACCATCGCCGTCTATTCTGATGCGGACCGCAATGCCGTTCACCCAGGCCTGTGCGACAGCGCCGTCGCCATCGGCGGCGAACGGCCGGCCGACAGCTATCTGAGCATACCCAAGCTGCTGGAAGCGGCGCGCGCCAGCGGCGCCCAGGCCGTCCATCCGGGCTATGGCTTTCTGTCCGAGAATGCCGTGTTTGCCCAGGCGGTGCTGGATGCCGGACTGGTCTGGGTCGGCCCGCCGCCTGCCGCGATGGCGGCGATGGGCAACAAATCCGCTGCACGCCAGGCGATCGGTCAGGCCGGCGTACCGGTGCTGCCCGGCTATGACGGCTCAGAGCAAGACCTGTCCCTGCTGGCCGGCCATGCGCTGCGCATCGGCTTCCCGCTGATGGTCAAGGCCGCGTCCGGCGGCGGCGGCCGGGGCATGCGCCTGGTGCTGCAGGCCGATCAGCTGGAGGCTGCGCTGCAATCGGCCGGCTCGGAGGCAGTGGCCGCCTTCGGTGATGGCCAGCTGCTGCTGGAGCGCGCGCTGCTGGCACCGCGCCATGTCGAGATCCAGATCTTTGCCGACCAGCAAGGTCAGGTCGTGCACCTGGGCGAACGCGACTGCTCGGTGCAGCGCCGCCACCAGAAGGTCGTGGAAGAAGCGCCGTCGCCGGCCGTCACGCCGGCACTGCGCCGGTCCATGGGCGAGGCGGCGGTGCAGGTGGCACGCAGCATAGGCTACGTCGGCGCCGGCACGGTCGAGTTCCTGCTCGACACCGACGGCAGCTACTGGTTCATGGAGATGAACACCCGGCTGCAGGTCGAGCATCCGGTGACCGAGGCGCTGACCGGCATCGATCTGGTCGAATGGCAGCTGCGCATCGCCCAGGGCGAGCCGCTGCCGCTGGACCAGGACGAGTTGCTGCGCCGCTTCGAAGCCGGCGGCCATGCCATCGAGGTGCGGCTGTGTGCCGAAGACCCGGGCCGCGACTACCTGCCCCAGGCCGGCCGCCTGCTGCGCTGGCAGCCGCCATCGGGCATTCGCTGCGACCATGCGCTGGCCGACGGCCTGGACATCGCGCCGTTTTACGATTCGATGCTGGCCAAGCTGATTGCACATGCGCCGACACGCATCGCCGCCGCAGCCAAGCTGGCCGATGCGCTGGACCGAACGCTGTGCCTGGGCCTGGCCACCAACCGCGGCCTGCTGGCGCGCATCCTGCGTGACGATGAGTTCCTGAGCGGCGACTTCAGCACCGCCCTGCTCGCCCGGCGCTTCCCCGACGACGTGGCGCGCCAGACGCCGCTCCCAGGGGGGCTGCAGGCCCTCGCCGCCGCCGCCGTTGCGCTGCTGCCGGCCACGCCACTGCCCGATCTGTGGGCCGACTGGTCACGAGCCAAGGCGGTGGATCAGCAGGTGCCTCTGGTGCACAAGCGCTGGCAGCTCCTGGGCATCGGCTCAAGCTTCACCGCCAGCTGTGGTGATGAAACGCATCGGATCACCGATCTGCGCCTGACCGGTCCGCAGCAGCTCAGCGCCACGCTGAACGGCCGCCCGCTGCGCGCCACCCGAGTGCGGGACGGCAACACACTGTGGCTGATGGCCGATGGCGTGGAGCTCGCCGTCGAGGACCACCGCCTGAGCCCCGCGCCACAGGCCCGGGCCCTGGCCACCGGTGCCGTGCTCGCACCGATGCATGGCCGCTTGGTGCAATTGAACGTGCGCGCCGGCGACACGGTCCAGGCCGGCGCGCTGATGGCCGTGATGGAGGCGATGAAGATGGAGCATCAGCTGACGGCGCCGATCAGCGGCGTCGTGGGCGCGGTCCACATTCGCTTGGGCGAGCAAGTGGCGGCACGCAAGCTGCTGCTGGAGGTCATGCCCCCATGAGCGCCGAACTGCAAGCCTTTCGCGATGGGCTGCGCCAGTTCGTTGCGCGCGAGATCGCGCCGCATGTCGGCGCATGGGACGAAGCTGGAACGTTTCCGCGCGAGCTGTACGTCCGCGCCGCCGAGATGGGCCTGCTGGGCATCGGCTATCCGGCGGAGCTCGGCGGGCTAGGCATCACGCCGCAAGACGCCCGGCTGCGCCTGATCGCCACCGAGGAGATCGCTCGTGCCGGTAGTGGTGGCCTGATGGCCAGCCTGTTCTCGCACAATATTGCCTTGCCACCGCTGCTGGCACAGGCCAGCGCCGAGCTGCAGCAACGCGTGCTGCCCGATGTCTTGAGCGGCGCCAAGATCGCCGCACTGGCCATCACCGAACCCTCGGGCGGCTCCGACGTCGCGCGGCTGCGCACCACGGCCCGGCTGGCCGGCAGCAACTACATCGTCAACGGAGAAAAGGTCTTCATCACCTCCGGCATGCGCGCCGACTGGCTGACGGTGGCCGTGCGCACCGGCGGGCCGGGCGCGGGCGGCATCTCGCTGCTGGCCATCCCCGGCGACACCCCCGGCCTGACCCGCAGCCCGCTGCAGAAGATGGGCTGGTGGGCCAGCGACACCGCACTGCTGCACTTCAACGGCTGCCGCGTGCCGGCGGCGAACCTGATCGGCGCCGAGAACAGCGGCTTTCGCGCCATCATGGAGAACTTCAACGGTGAGCGCCTGATGCTGGCGGTGGGCGCCAATGCCTTTGCCCAGGTCTGCCTCGACGAGGCGCTGGACTGGGCCCGCCAGCGCCAGACCTTTGGGCAGCCCCTGATCCAGCACCAGGTGATACGCCACAAGCTGATGGACATGCGCATGCGCGTACAGACCACCCGCGCCTGGATAGACGCACTGATCGCCCAGCAGGAAGCTGGACCGACCACACCCGAGTGGGTGGCCGATCTGTGCCTGCTGAAGAACCAGGCCACGCAGACGATGCAGCACTGCGCCGACCAGGCCGTGCAGATACTCGGCGGCATGGGCTTCATGCGTGGGTGCAAGAGCGAACGCATCTACCGCGAGGTCAAGGTGATGATGATTGGCGGCGGCGCCGAGGAGATCATGAAAGAGCTGGCCGCGCGGCAGTTGGGGCAATGCTGACCGACAATGCCCTCATGACCTGCACCTCCACCCTGTTCGAACCCGAGTTCCAGCGCCTGCTGTGCGAGATCTTCGAGGACAAGATCGTCTTCAACCGTGTGCTGGGCCTGCGCATCGACGCGCTGGAGGCCGACCACGTGCTGGCCCATATCGCGATGAAGCCGGAGCTGATCGGCCACTACACGCACCAGCGCCTGCACGGCGGCGTGATCAGCGCCACCCTGGACGCGATGGGCGGCCTGGCCGCGATGGCGGCCATCGGCGCGCGCCATATGGACGAGCCGGTGAACGCCCGCCTGGCCCGCTTCGGCAAGCTGGGCACCATCGATCTGCGCATCGACTACCTGCGCCCCGCCACCGGCGCCACCTTCAGCGCCCGGGCCGAGGTGCTGCGCCTGGGCAGCCGCGTGGCGTCCACCCGGATGGAGTTCTTCGACCAGGACGGCAAGCTGCTCAGCGTGGGCGCCGGAGCCTATATCGTGAGCTGAGGCTCCAAGGGGCGGGCCGCTGTCCACTTTGGCACGCCCCGGCCCGCCGTGATTCAACCCTGCACACGACGTTGCGGCCCCATCTGGGCCAGAATGCCCAGGTAAAGACTCGCCCCGAGCCCACCGGCGCCTGCCCAGCATGCAGAGAGCCACGAGAGACTTCATGGCCACGCCACCCGAGAGAACGGCCCCCGCCCCGGCGCGAGCGGCCACCGATGTCAATGCGCAGCTGCTGCATGCCCTGCGCGAGCGCGACATCATTCTCGAGAACGCCGGCGTGGGCATCGTGTTCATCAAGCAACGCACCACCGTGCGCTGCAACCAGCGCTATGCCGAGATCTACGGCTTCGACGACCCGCTAGGCCCCATCGGCACCAGCAGCATCGAGATCTATCCCAGCGAGCGGGACTTCAAGCAGCTCGGCGCCGAGGCCTACCCGATACTCGCCACCGGCCAGACCTACAAGACCGAGCGGCTGATGAGGCGCCGCAGCGGCGAACTGTTCTGGTGCAGCCTGACCGGCCGGCTGATCAATGCCGACGATCCGGCGGATGGCTCGATCTGGATTGTCGATGACATCGACGAGCAGAAGCAGGCGCAGAGCGAGCTGCAGACCGTTACCCACCAGCAGCGCCTGATACTCGACCACTCGATGGTGGGCATCGTGTTCCTGCGGGACCGCAAGGTCACCCAGTGCAACCGCAGCTTCGAGGCCCTGTTCGGCTACGCCCCGGGCGAGCTGGCGGGCAGCTCCTCGCGCCAGTGGTACCTGACCGACGAGGACTGGAACGAGGCCGGCCGCCGCTGCTACGAGCCCTTCTCCAAGGGCCTGGCCTTCGAGGGCGAGATGCTGCTGCGCAAGAAGGACGGCACCGCTGTGCACTGCGAGGTGCGCAGCAAGGCCATCGATCCGCACGACCTGTCGCAGGGCTCGATCTGGATCACCATGGACATCACCGCGCGCAAGAATGCCGAGAGCGCGCTGGTCAAGGCCAAGGACGAGTTGGAGCACCTGGTCGATGAACGCACGCAGCAGCTGAAGCTGACCGTCAACGCGCTGCAGCAAAAGGTGCTTGAGCAGCAGCAGGCCGAGGCCCATATCCAGCAGCTGGCCCACTACGACTCGCTGACCGGCCTGCCCAACCGGCTGCTTCTGAGCGATCGTGCGAGCCAGGCGCTCGAAATTTCGCGCCGCCAGCAGGAACCGCTGGCCCTGCTGTTTCTGGATCTGGATCACTTCAAGAACGTCAATGACTCGCTGGGCCACCGCGTTGGCGACGAGTTGCTGGCCCTGCTGGCCCAACGCCTGAAGACCGCCGTGCGCGAGCAGGACACGGTCTCCCGGCTGGGAGGCGACGAATTCATCCTGGTGCTGCCGGGCACCGATGCCCAGGGCGCCGCCCATGTGGCCACCAAGGTGATGGCGCTGGCCGCGCAGGCTTTTCACATCGAGCACAACGAGCTCACCGTCACGCCGTCGATCGGCATCGCGCTGTACCCGGGCGACGGCGCGGACTTCGATACCCTGTGCCGCTGCGCCGACATTGCCATGTACCGGGCCAAGCACGACGGCCGCAACAACTTCCGCTTCTTCACCGGCGAGATGCAGGCCCAGTCGGTGCGCGCGCTACAGCTGGAGAACGCGCTGCGCCGTGCGCTGGAACGAGAACAGCTGAGCCTGCACTACCAGCCCCAGGTCAGCCTGCAGACCGGCCGGGTGATAGGCGCCGAGGCGCTGCTGCGCTGGCAGCACCCCGAGTTGGGTCAGGTCTCGCCGGCCGAGTTCATCCCGTTGGCCGAGACCAGTGGCCTGATATTGCCCATAGGCGAATGGGTGCTGCGTAGCGCCGCCCTGCAGCTCAAGGCCTGGATGGAGGCGGGTATGGCGCCGATCACGATGTCGGTCAATCTGTCCTCGGTGCAGTTCCGCCATGCCGATCTGCCGGCCCTGGTCAGCCGCATCCTCGACGAGACCCGGCTGCCGCCGAATCTGCTGGAGCTGGAGCTGACCGAGGGCGTGGCGATGGTGGACCCGCTGGGCGCCATCGCGGTGATGAACGACCTGCATGACCGCGGTGTGCGCATGTCGATCGACGACTTCGGCACCGGCTACTCGTCCTTGAGCTACCTGAAGAAGTTCCGCATCTACAAGCTGAAGATCGACCAGTCCTTTGTGCGCGACATCACCGATGACCCCGAGGACAAGGCCATCGTCAGCGCCATCATCGGCATGGCCGCCAGCCTGGGCCTGCAGACCATTGCCGAGGGCGTTGAAACCGCCGGTCAGCTGGACCATCTGCGCGCCATGGGCTGCGACGAGGTCCAGGGCTTTCACTTCAGCAGGCCGGTGCCGGCGGACGCGTTTGCCGCCTTCGTGCAGGCGGCCCTGCGCTGAATCGCTGGGGCCGGCGCTCTTACTCGCCCCCCACCACCCCCGGCTTGGCCACCGCGACGCCACGGCGCTGCACAAGGCCCACGCCCCGCTTCAGCGTGCGGAACAGGAAGCGCAGCAGCAGCAGCGTCAGGATGGCCTCGCCAAAGGTCAGCGCAAAGGCGACAAAGGCGTTCCAGCGCAGCTGCCGGCGCCCGAACTTGGCGACCATGCGCTCGCGCGCGATCTCGATGCTGTCGTAGAAGCTGGGCACCATCAGCAGAGTCAGGAAGGTGGAGGTGATCGTGCCGCCGATGATGGCCACGGCCATCGGACGGTAGAACTCGCCGCCCTCGCCTATGCCAATGGCCACCGGCAGCATGCCGGCGATCAACGCGAAGGTCGTCATCAGGATGGGCCGGAAGCGCTTGCGGCCCGCATGCATCAGCGCCTCCTCGCGTGGCACGCCGTTGGCCTCTTCGGCACGCGCGGCGTCGAGCAGGAGGATCGCGTTCTTTGCCACCAGGCCGGCCAGCATGATGATGCCGATAAAGCTCATCAGGTTCAGCGTGCCCTTGGTCAGCAGCAGCGCCACGACCACGCCGATCAGCGACAGCGGCTGCGACAGCATCACGCCCAGCGGCGCGGTGAACGAGCCGAACTGCATCACCAGTATCAGGTACATCAGGCCTATGCCCGAGGCCAGGGCCACGGCCATCGCGCCGAACACCTCTTCCTGGTCCTTGGACGCGCCCGCCAGCTCGATGCCGTAGCCGGGCGGGAACGGAATCGCGGCGGCCAGCTTCTTGGCCTCGGCTGTCACCTCGCCGGGCGAGCGGCCCTGCACATTGGCCGAAACGGCGATCATGCGCTTGCCGTCCGAGTGCTGGATCTTGGCCGGGCCCTTGCCCATCGTCACGGTGGCAATCTGCTCCAGCGGCACCATGGTGCCGCTGCCGGCCACGGTGATGGGCAGACGCTCGATATTGCTGGCGTCCACGCGGTCGGCCGGATGCAGGCGAACGGCCACGTCGCGGGTCTCGCCGCTCGGGTCCACCCAGTCGCCGACCTCGACGCCGGCAAAGGCCACGCGCAGCGCCGTCGCCGCATCGCCGACCGAGATGCCCAGCGAGTTGGCCAGGCCGCGGTTCAGCTCGATCTGCAGCTCGTCCTGCGGGTCCTGCTCGGACAGGCCCACATCGACCGCGCCCTTGACCTGGCGCAGCTGGGCCATGTAGTCGTTGGTGATCTCCAGCAGCTTGCGCGAGTCGGCGCCGTGGAAGCGGATCTGCACCGGCTTCTGCGCGCCGTTGTTCAGGTCGTCGAGCACCACATATTCGGCGCCGACCAGGCGCGAGACCTTCTCGCGCAGCTCCTTGGCGATCTCGGTGGCCGAGCGCGTGCGCTCATAGCTCTTGCCCAGGTCCACATAGATGCGGCCACCGCTGACATTGACATAGCTGTTGGTCGCCTTGGTCTCCTTGATCTCGAAGGCCTGGGCTGCGGCCGCGGCCATCTTCAGCTTCGAGTACTCAAGGCTGGCGCTGGCGGGCGTGCGCACCTCGATGGCGATGGTGCCGTAGTCGCTTGACGGCAGGAAACTGGAGCCACCAAAGGTCATCTGCAGGAAGATCGCCAGCACGAAGCTCATGACGGCAAAGATGGCCATCCAGATCCGATGGTGCAGCGCCCAGGCAATCACATTGCCGTAGCGGTCGGCCTGATGGTCAAACCACTCATTGAAACGCTGCAGCCACTTGGAGATGCCCTTCTTCGGCGCCAGGTGGTGTCCGGGTGGGTCGCCCCAGAAGGCCGACAACATCGGGTCCAGCGTGAACGAGATGAACAGGCTCACCAGCACCGAGGCCACCACGGTCAGGCCGAAGGGCCGGAACCATTCGCCCGAGACGCCGGGCATGAAGGCCACCGGCACGAACACCGCGACGATGGAGAAGGTCGTCGCGGCCACGGCCAGGCCGATCTCGGCCGTGCCGTTCAGCGCCGCGGTGACGCGATCGGCGCCCCGCTCCATATGGCGCACGATGTTCTCGCGCACGACGATCGCGTCGTCGATCAGCACGCCGATAGCCAGCGACAGGCCCAGCAGGCTCATGAAATTCAGGGTGAAGCCGCACAGCCAGACGGCGATGAAGGCAGCGATCACCGAGGTTGGCAGGCTCAGGGCGGTGATCAGCGTCGAGCGCCAGGAGTTCAGGAATACATAGACGACCAGGATGGTCAGGCCGGCGCCGAAGACCAGCGCATGGATCACATTGTCGAGACTGTTCTGCGCGTCCTTGCCGCCGTCCTGCGTCACCTCCAGCGTGCTGCCGGCGGGCAGGGTCTTCTGGATCTCGGCCACCATCTTGCGCACTTCATTGGCCACGGACACGGTAGACGCATCGCGCGCGCGGGTCACCGACAGGCCCACGTTCGGCGAGCCATTGCGCACGCTGACGCTGGTGCGCTCGGCAAAGCCGTCCTGTATCGTCGCGACCTGGCCCAGCCGGACCAGCTCGGCACCCATGCGCTTGACGACGATCTGCTCGAACTCGGCCGGGTTCTCGATCCGGCCCAGCAGGCGGATGCTCTGGTCCTCCATCGCGCCGCGCACCTTACCCACCGGCGCGGTGGTGTTCTGGCTGCGCAGCGCGTTGACGACCTCGGTCACCGAGACATTGAACTCGCGCAGCTTCTGCGCCCGCAGCAGCACACTCAGTTCACGGGTCAGCGCGCCATCGACGTTGACGGTGGCCACGCCATTGATGCCGCGCAGCTTGTCGGCGATCTGGTCCTCTGCCACGCGCGAGATCTCGGCATGGGTCTGGCTCTTGCTGGACAGCGCCAGCTGCATGATGGGCTGGGCGGCAGGGTCGATGCGGCGCAGCACCGGCTCGCGCATCTCCAGCGGCAGCTTGTAGCGCACCGCGCCGATGGCGTTGCGGATATCGTCCGCCGCCTCGATCATGTTCTTGTTGAAGTTGAAGACCATGAAGAACTGGGCGTTGCCCTCGCTCGCCGTCGAGCGAACCTCGGACACACCGTTGATGCTCAGCAGGGACTTTTCGATGCGGTTGATGATTTCGCGTTCGGCCGTCTCGGGCGAGGCGCCCGGATAGGCGATATTGACCACCATCAGCGGCTGCTCGACGTCCGGTATCTGGTTGACGCGCAGCTTCTTCAGGGCCAGCAGGCCCAGGCACATCAGGCTGATGATGATGACGATCGTCGCGACCGGCTTCTTGACGCTGAAATTGGACAAAAACATATCAGCCTCCAGTCTTGGCAACCGAAGCCGCCGATGCGGCTGCCGCCTTCGCCATCTCAACCTTGCGGCCATCCTGCAACGCGCTGGTCGGGCGGCGCAGCACCACATCGCCGGCGGCCAGACCGCTGGCGACCACATACAGGCCCTGGCGCTCGTCGCGCGCACCGAGCTTGAGGGGGGTCTTGGCGATCTGGCCATCCTTGACCCGCCAGGCGAAAGCCTCGTCGCCCTGGCGCTGGATCGAGGCCTCGGGCAGCATCAGCGCGCTGACGGTCTGCGTCTGCACGCGGCCCTCCGCATACAAGCCGGCCACGGCCGGGGCCTCCTTGCCGGCGAAGTCCACCAGCACCTCGACCTGGCGGGTCGCGGCATTGGCGGCGGCGGCTATGCGGCGCACCTTGCCCTGGAAATCGGTGTCGGCATAGCCGTTGACGCGGAAGAACACCGTTTCGCCCACCTTCAGCTCGGACATTCGGTCCGCCGACACCAGGCCCTCGAAGCGCATGCTGGTCGGGTCTATGACCTTGACCAGCTCCTTGCCGATCTGGGCCGTGTCACCGGGCGAGACCTTGCGGTCGCTGACCACGCCGTCGAACGGGGCGCGCACCTCGGTGCGCTGGATCTGCTGGCGGGCCGTGGCCACCCGGGCCTTGGCCGCGACCAGATCGCTCTGCGCATTGTTGCGGCGCACCTCGGCGTCTTCCATCGCCTGCATCGAGCTCATGCCCTGGGCCTGCAGGGTGCGCAGGCGCTGGTACTGGCGCTCGGCCTGCTCGAAGCTCTGGCCTGAGGCACGGGCGGCCTCTTCGGCGGAAGACAGGCTCTCGCGGATGGCGCTGTCGTCCAGCCGGGCGATCAGATCGCCGCGACGCACCTTCTCGCCGTTCTCCTTCAGCACCTGCAGCACTACGGCCGACACCTCGGCGCGCAGGTCGGCGCGCTTCTCGGGCTGGATCGAACCGGTGATCACCGGGCCCGAATCGTAAGAGCCGATGCTGAGGCGGCTCAGGTCTTCCGGCGCGATCAGCAGCGGCTGGGCGGCCACCTCCTTGTCAGCCTTGACCTTGGCGTCGGGGGGGGTCTTGCCACAGGCCGCAAGCAGGGTCGCAACAACGAGGGCAAGTACGGTCTGGCGCAACATCGGCATCTCCGGGAACGGTGGTCGGTTGAAGGCGCGCAGCTTAACCGCCCTGGCCGCAGATGCAAGAGACCATGCGCTCGCCGGCAGCCAAGGCCGACGAATCGCAGGAATTCCGGCCTGGGCGGCAAGCAGGCGTCGATTTCTTGAATCAGCGCTATTGAAATGCCGGGGACCGGCACCCACTTGGGTTGTCAAGACGAACGACGGGAATCCCTGTGCCTATTCTGATGCTTGGCCTGCTGACCCTGCTGCCGCTGGCCTGGCTGCTGGGCGAACCCTGGTGGACCGAAAAGCGCCGTGAGCGCCTGCGCCGCCAGCCCTTCCCCAATGAATGGCGCGAGATCCTGAAGCGTCGCGTGCCCCAGGTAAGGAGCATGCCGGTGGACCTGCAGCTGCAGCTCAAGCGCCATATGCAGGTGTTTCTGGCCGAAAAGGCCTTCATCGGGTGCGACGGCCTGGTCGTCACGCCGGAGATGCGGGTGACCATCGCCGCCCAGGCCTGCCTGCTGCTGCTGAACCGCCGCCGGCCTCGCTACTTCCCCAAGCTGCGCCAGATCCTCGTCTACCCGGGCGCCTTCATAGTCAATCGCCCGGCCACCGATGGCGCGGGCGTGCTGCAGGAGCAGCGCCAGGTGCTGGCCGGCGAGTCCTGGACCCAGGGTCAGGTGATCTTGTCCTGGCAGGACGCACTGGAAGGCGCGGCGATAGCCGACGACGGCCGCAATGTGGTGATCCATGAGTTCGCCCACCAGTTGGACCAGGAAAAAGGCCATGCCAATGGCGCACCCACCCTGCCCCGCACGCAGTACAAGGCCTGGTCGCGGGTCATGCAGGCCGAGTTCCAGCAGCTGCAATGGGAGGCCCGGCAGGGCCAGGAGTCGCTGCTGAGCCACTATGGTGCCACCGACCCGGCCGAGTTCTTTGCCGTGGCCAGCGAGGTGTTCTTCGAGCAGCCGCTGCCGCTGGCTGAGACCCATCCGGCGCTGTATGAGCAGCTGAGCCGCTACTACCGTGTCAACCCGCTAAGCTGGTAGACCGACACCCTGCCCACCGTTTGAAAGCATTGCCCATGAAGATCGATTTCGTCTCCGACGTCTCCTGCCCCTGGTGCGCCATCGGCCTCAAATCACTGGAAACCGCGCTTGAGCGGGTCGGCGGTGATATCAAGGCCGAGCTGCACTTCCAGCCCTTCGAGCTGAACCCCAAGATGGCCCCCGAGGGCCAGGACATCACCGAACACCTGAGCCAGAAGTACGGCATCTCGCCGGCCCAGATCGCGCAGAACCGCGAGGCCATCCGGGCCCGCGGCGCGGCCGTCGGTTTCGAGTTCAGCCAGGGCGGGCGCAGCCGCATCTACAACACCTTCGACGCACACCGGCTGCTGCACTGGGCCGAGGGCGAAGGCGAAGGCAAGCAGGCGGCGCTCAAGCATGCGCTGCTCAGCGCCTATTTCACCGAGGACCAGAACCCCAGCGACCACGCCCTGCTGCTGAGCAAGGTGGCCCAGGTCGGCCTCGATGTGGAGCGAGCCCGCGCCATCCTGGCCTCGGACAAATTCACCGCCGAGGTGCGCGAGCGCCAGCAGTTCTATCTGCAGCAGGGCATCAATTCGGTGCCGGCGGTGATCATCAACAACCGCCACTTGATCTCCGGCGGCCAGCCGCCCGAGGTGTTCGAGCAGGCGCTGCGGCAGATTGCCGCGGAGGGTTGATCGTAGCCCGGATGCCAATCCGGGGCTTGTGGCAACGCCCCCGCCGGCCCCGGATTGACATCCGGGCTACACGGGGGCAAGCGCGGCAGGCTACGCGGAGATCAAGGCCTTCAGCTCCCGCTCCAGCAGATGCGGCTCGCCGAGGTTGACTTCGATCAGGCGGCGCAGATGGGTGATGCTGTCGATGTCTATGCTGCGGCACAGCAGGCCGACATGGTGGCCCTGCACATAGGCCACCTCGGCGGCCATGGCGATGCTCTCTTCCATGTCGTTGAGGCGCACGCTCAGCAGGCAGGGCGCGCCCACCGGCACCTGGGCCTCCGGCGGCAGGTTCAGCAGCGCACCCTTGAAGGACAGGTCCAGCACCTTGGCCTCGAAACGGTGTTGGGTGGTCGTCAGCTGGGCCGGCGCATCAAAGGCGATGCGCACAAAGTGTCGGCGTTCGGTGTTCATGACGACCTTCGTGGAGGTTGGGGGCTGCCCCCATGCTATCCCAACTCCCGGGCCAGATCGCGGGCCGACCTGAGGTGAATCAGGGCGGCCCGTGACATCAGGCCAGTGCGCGGGCGCGGCGGCGCGCGAGACCGCCAACCACGGCCAGGCCGGCCAGCATCAGGGCATAGCTTTCGGGCTCGGGCACGGCACTGATGAACTTGTCGCGTGAGGCCGTGGCCAGGTCCGCATAGTTGCTGAACATGCCGTCCATGCCCATGGCCAGGTACTTCTGGTACTCGGTGTCGGCCGGGCCGGCATCGGCCTTGGCAAAGGTCCAGCCATGCACCACCAGGCCGGCGGTGTGCGCCTGGTCGATGAAGCTCTTGGTCACGGCATAGGTGCCGTTGTTGATCAACAGGCCCAGGCCATCGGCAAACGAGGCGACGTCGCTGAGCGACAGGATGGTCAGGCCGCCGGGGCCGCCCAGCACGCCCACGCGGGCCACGCCGTCGGCGCCGGTCACGGCCACGCCCAGCTGCACCAGGGCCATGTCCAGGCCCAGCGCCTGCTGCTTGACGTCCAGGCTGCGCACGGTCGCGTCGCTGAAGGACTGGATGAAGACCTTGTCGGACTTGCCGGCATAGTCGTTCAGTATCAGCGTGGACAGGATCTTGTTCTCCATCACCGGATCGGCCTGCTTGGCCTCCGGATAGATGCCGACCGTGCGTCCGGCCAACAGGCTTTGCTGCTTGGCCAGGGTGATCACCTCCTGGAAAGTCGGGATCTTGAAGCTGGCGTCGGTGGGCGTGAAGCCGGGATAGCTGGTCTTGCCGGTGCCGGTGGGCTTGACGGTCAGGGTGCGGACCTCGGCCAGCGTGAAGTCGGCCACCTTGTAGCCGCCATTGCGCTTGGCGAAAAGGCTGGCCACATTGGTGGTGCGATCCAGCGTGTCGTCATGGATGGCGACCAACACGCCATCCTGGGTCAGCTGCAGATCGGGTTCGATGTAATCGGCGCCCAGCTTGACGGCCAGCTCGTAGCCGGCCAAGGTGTGCTCGGGCAAATAGCCGCTGGCGCCGCGGTGGGCGATGACGATGGGGTCGGCGGCAAAGGCCGGCGCGGTGGCCAGCACGCCGGCCAAAGCCAGCACGACGGCGCTGGCGCAGCCGGTCAAACGCAATTTCAAAATGGACATGGCGAAGTCTCCTGTTGTTGTAGCCCCGAGGGGGCCGACAGATGATGCTCGCCAGACCGTTTGACAGGGGCATGACCTCCCGGTGACTTGTGCGCTCAGCGACTCAGCAAGACATCCTCATAGGCATGCAGGGCCGGCGCGCCGCCGGTGTGCAGGAACAGGATGCGGTCACTGGGCTTGAAGCGCTGCTTGCGCACCAGGTCCATCAGGCCGGCCATCGCCTTGCCGGTATAGACCGGGTCGATCAGCACGCCCTCGCTGCGAGCCATCAGCCGTACCGCCTCGACCATGGCCGGTGTGGGCACCGAATACTTGGGCTGCCAGTAGCCGCCCACCGTCACCACCGCCTCTCGCGGAATATTCAGCCCTGACCCCAGCAGGTCGGCCACCGCCTGGGCCTCCTTGTGTACCAGTGGGTCCTGATCGACCGGATCGCGGCTGGTGCCTATGCCGAGGATGGGCGTCGCTATGCCCAGTGCGGCAAAGCCCGCCAGCAGGCCGCCATGGGTGCCCGAGCTGCCCGAGGCCAGCACCACATGGTCGAACTGCAGGCCCTGCTCCGCCCATTGCTGCTGCAGCTCCCGGGCGCAGACCACATAGCCCAGGCCGCCCAACGCATTGGAGCCGCCGCCCGGGATGATGTAGCCCTTGCGACCCTGTGTCGCCAGCTCGTCGGCCACCGCCTGCATGGCCGGCCCCATCGCGCTGCCGCCGGGCAGCACGGTAATCGCCTCCACACCCATCAACTCGAACAGGAAGTTGTTGCCGCTGGCCTCTTTTCGGTAGCTGTTGGCCACCCGCTCCTCGATCACGAAGCGGCAGCGCAGGCCCTCCTTGGCGGCGGCGGCCAGGGTGATGCGGCAGTGGTTGGACTGCGGCGCGCCGCAGGTGATCAGCGTATCGGCCCCCTGGGCCAGCGCCTCGGCGACCAGAAACTCCAGCTTGCGCGTCTTGTTGCCGCCGGGCGCCAGGCCCAGCATGTCGTCGCGCTTGAGCCAGATCTCGGGGCCGGGCCGGCCCTCATTGAGCGCGGCGCTGAAGCGCGGCAGCGCCTCGATCGGCGTCGCGCCATGGCTGTAGATGCGGCGGGGAAAGCGGCTCAGGTCCAGGGTCGTCATGGTCAGTTCTCCGTTGGCAGACGATTGTGAAGCAACGGGCGAACGGAGTGCCTCGAAACGGTGCGAATCGCGCATCGCTCGCGGCGACCGAGCAAAATCCTGCTGTCGCGATCTGCTCACGGAGTGCCACATGATGCCCGCACGCTTGCTGCTGCTTGCCCTGACTGTCCTGCTGAGCCCGGCCCATGCCGCGCCGGACCCCAGGGGCAGCTGGAGCGCAGCGCCACCGATGCTGCAATCGCGCGCCGCCCATGCGGTGGTCGGCGACGAGCAGGCCCTGTTCGCGCTTGCCGGTACCGGGGCCGGCGGACGCCCGGTGCTGGAGATCGAACGTTTCGATGGCAGCCGGTGGCAAGTGATCGGACGCCTGCCGGGCCAGGGCTTGAACGCTCCGGCGGCGGTCCTGCTTCAGGGCCAGATCTATCTGATCGGCGGCTTCGGCAGCAGCAGCAATCTGCCCAGCAGCCAGGTGCTGCGCTACGACATCAAGACTGCGCAGTGGAGCGAGGCCCCACCGCTGCCGGCCCCACGCGGCGGTCATGGCGCGGCGGTGCTGGACGGGCGCATCCACATCATCGGCGGCGGCAACTCCGAACGCACACTGAACCTGCACACGCGCTATGACCCGGCGACGCAGCGCTGGCAAGACCTGGCGCCACTGCCGCGGGCCCAGGGCAGCCCGGCGGTGGCCGTGCAGGGCGGCCGGCTCTACGCCATTGGAGGGCGCAGCGGCCATCAGGACTTTGGCGAGGTCCATGTCTACGAGCCGGCCACCGACAGCTGGAGCCGCGGCCCGGACATCTCGCCGCGCGGCACCGCCGGCGCCGTGAGTCATTGCGGTGGCCTGCTGCTGTTCGGCGGCGAGTCCCAGGCCAGCCACACCAGCCTGGGCGAGGTCTTGCGATTGCGTCCGGAGAGCCGGCAATGGGAGGCGCTGAACCCCATGCCCACGCCGCGCAACTTCGCCCGTGCCCTGCCATTCGGAGCTGCGATCTATGTGGTTGGCGGCTCGCCCACGGCGGGCAGCAGCCACGAGTCAGCCGGCAGCGCCGTGGTGGAGCGCCTGGACCTGCCCTGCCCCCCTTGAGGGGACCGGGCGGGGCGCCGATGCCACAGCCCGCAGTTTTTCGCCCCAGTGGGGGAACCCTCTGCTAATCTGCCCCATCGACACAAAATATCAGGGAGCCGTCGATATGGTGGACAGCCATTTGAGCGTGCGGCCGCGGTGCGAGGCCGACTCATGAAGGGGGCCTGGAGCTGGCCGCGCCTGCTGATCCTGCTGCTGTTGGGGGTCTTGTCGCCGGCGCTGACCTGGCTGGTGCTGGGTCGCGCACATGACGCCTCACTGGAGCGTCTACAGGAGCGCGGCGTGCTGCGCGTCGGCTATGCCGTCGAGGCCCCCTATGCTCTGGTCGGGCCCGGCGCCGAGGTCACCGGGGAGTCACCCGAAACAGCCCGTCGCATCGCCGCACGCCTGGGCCTGAACCGGATCGAGTGGGTGCAGGTGCCCTTCGGTGAGCTGATCCCCAGCCTCAACGAGCGTCGCTTCGACATGATTGCCGCCGGCCTGTTCGTCACCGCCGAGCGTGCCGACAAGCTCCGCTATGCCGACCCCAGCGTGCGCGTGCTGCCAGGCTGGCTGGTACGCAAGGGCAATCCCAAGGGCCTCAGCTCCTATCGCGCCGCGGCCGGCCGCCGCGACGTGATGATCGCGGTCCTGCAGGGCTCCGTCGAGCAGCAGCGGCTGGGCGAGCTGGGCCTGCCCAAGACCTTGATGCTGGCCGTGCCCGATGCCCAGGCAGGCCGCTCTGCCCTGGCCAAGGGCGCGGCCGATGCGCTGGCCCTGTCACTGCCGACCACCCGCTGGATCGCCAACAGCAGCCCCGAGACCTTCGAGGCCCTGCCGGACCTGGCGGCCGAGAGTCACGCCGCCCGGGCCGACTGGGTGGCATTCGCCTTCCACCGCGAGGACCTCGGCCTGCAGCAGGCCTGGAACCAGGCCCAGCGCGGCTGGATCGGCAGCGCCGAACACGCCCGCCTGGTGCGCCGTTTCGGCTTTGCCCGCGACGACCTCGGCGGCGAGGTGCGTGTTGAGGAACTGCTCAAGCGATGAGTGCCACGTCCTCCTTGCCGGCGGCGCACCGGCGCAGCGCCTGGATCTGGATCAGCCTGGCCAGCGCGCTGCTGGTCTCGGGGCTGATCGCGGGGCTTCACTTCTACCAGCGTGACCGGATGGAACGTGCGACCGCCCTGGTGCAGGACCTGGGCCGTGCCGGTGACGACCTGGCCACCGGTTTCTTGCACGTATCCCTCGGCGGTTCGGCCGACGAGCCCTGGCAGCGCGATCAAGGCCTGGCCCTGCTGGCCCAGGCGCTGGATGCCTATGAGCGGAATGCCAGGTCGCTGGACGCCGACATCCCGGAGTCGCAAGCCCTGCGCGCTCGGGTGGATGCGATGCGTCGCATGCTGCGCCAGACCGATGCCGAGGACGGTGGCTCGATCTACGACCTGAAGCTCGACATGCGCCTGGCCATGTACCAGCTGAACCAGACGGCGGCGCAGCTGGACAAGAGGGTCAGGCATGAACTGTCGGCACTGGCCGCCCACCTGGACCTGGTCTTCCGCGTCGGCCTGGCGCTGTCGGTGCTGCTGCTGGGCGCGATCTGCGCCGCCGTCTATCGGGCCGAGCGGGCCCGCGCCCGGGCCGACCGTGAACTTGATCGCCACCGCCACCATCTGCAGGAGCTGGTGGATTCGCGAACCCAGGCCCTGCAGCAGGCGCTGCAGGAGCGCGAGGAGAGCGACGCCTTTGTGCGCACCGTGTCCGACAACCAGCCCACCTTGATCGCCTACTGGGATCGCGATCTACGTCTGCGTTTTGCCAACCGCGCCTATCTGGCCTGGTTCGGCCGCAGCCGCGACGAGGTGCTGGGGCTGCGCATCCCCGAGGTGCTGGGCGAGGCCTTCTTCGAGCGCCAGCAGGCCAGCATCGCCAAGCTGCTGGCCGGCGAGACCTTGGCGGGCAGCTACGACATGCCCGGTGCCGGCGGCAGGCAAGGCCACTTCTGGAGCTACCGCCTGCCCGATGTGCGCGAGGGCCAGGTGCGCGGCTACTTCTTCTTTGCCACCGACGTCAGCGAGGTCAAGCAGTCCGAACGCCGGGTCGCAGAGCTCAACGCGGCGCTGACCCAGGCCGAGCAGTTCATGCGCACCATCGCCGACAACAGCCCCGGCCGCATCGTCTACTGGGACCGCGAGATGCGCTGCCGCTTTGCCAACCGCACCTTCTTCGAGTGGTTCGGCAAGACGCCGGAGCAGGTGCTGGGCCGAACCGCCGAGGAGATCTTCGGCCACGAGCGCAGGCGCCTGCAGGCGCAGCGGATCGAGGCCACGCTGAACGGCGAGGCCCAGACCTTCGAGCGCGAGGAGCAGGGCCCGGGCGGCACGCCGGCCATCACCCGCCTGCACTACATCCCCGACCTGCGCGAAGGCCAGGTGCAGGGCTTCTTCGTGCACACCATCGACGTCACCGCCGCCAAGGCCGCCGAGCAGCGCCTGCAGCAGCTCAATCAGGCGCTAACTGAGGCGCTGGACCGGGCCGAGCAGGCGACCCGCACCAAGAGCGCCTTCCTGGCCAATATGAGCCACGAGATCCGCACGCCGATGAATGCCATCATCGGCCTGACCCATCTGCTGCTGCGCGAGCAGCCGCTGCCCCAGCAGCGCGAGCGCCTGAGCAAGGTGGCCGACGCCGCCCAGCACCTGCTGAACCTGATCAACGACATCCTCGACCTGTCCAAGATCGAGGCCGGCAAGCTGAGGCTGGAGCAGGTGGATTTCTCGCTCGACTCCATGCTCACCCGCGCCCTGGCCCTGGTGGCCGACAAGGCCCACGAGAAAGGCCTCGAACTGGTGGTCGACACCGACCACATGCCCGGCCTGCTGCGCGGCGACCCGACCCGGCTGTCGCAGGCGCTGCTGAACCTGCTCAGCAATGCGGTCAAGTTCACCGAGAGCGGCTCGATCACCCTGCGGGCAGATCTGCTCAGCGACACGCCCGCCGGCCTGCGCGTGCGCTTCGGAGTGCGCGACACCGGCATCGGCATTGCCGCAGACAAGCTGGGCGGCCTGTTCAACGCCTTCGAGCAGGCCGACAGCTCGACCACCCGCCGCTTTGGCGGCACCGGTCTGGGCCTGGCCATCACCCGCCAACTGGCCGAACTGATGGGCGGTACGGCCGGTGCCCATAGCGTGCCAGGTCAGGGCAGCCAGTTCTGGCTGGAGATTCAGCTGGCCCATGCCAGCGGGGGCCAGCCGCCGCTGCGCAACGCCCTGATGACGGGTCTGCGTGGCCTGGTGGTGGACGATCTTCCCGAGGCACGGGAAGCCTTGAGCGAGATGCTGCGCGGGCTGGGCCTGCACACCGATACGGCCGAGTCGGGCACGCAGGCGCTGGACTTGCTGGCCCTGGCCGGGGGCAGCGGTCATCCCTATGACGTGCTGGTGCTGGACTGGTTGATGCCGGGCATGGACGGTCTGGATATGGTGCGGCGACTGCGCCAGGTGCCCGGTGGCTGGGACTCGCGTCCGGCCTGTGTGATGGTCAGCGCCCAGGATGACCCGCAGCTCTGGGGGCAGGCCCATGCGCTGGGCGTGAGCAGGCTGCTGATCAAGCCCGTGTCGCGCTCCAGCCTGCACGATGCGCTGCTGCAGTTGCTGGTCAACGCCCTGCCCCAAACGGTGTCGGAGCCCCAGGCCAGCGGCGAAACCGAGCAGGCTCTGCGTCGCCTGGCACCGGGCCTGCGCGTCTTGCTGGCCGAGGACAATTTGATCAATCAGGAGGTGGCCACGGCCTTGTTGCAGGCCGTCGGCCTGGCGGTGGACGTGGCCGGCAACGGCCGCGAGGCGCTGGCCATGGTGCAGCAGCAGACCTACGCACTGCTGCTGATGGATGTGCAGATGCCCGAGATGGACGGCCTGGCGGCAACCCGGGCGCTGCGCGCGCTGCCTGCGGGTCGCCAGCTGCCCATTCTGGCGATGACCGCACACGCCTTCGGCGAGGACCGCGAGGCCTGCCTGCAGGCCGGCATGAACGATCATGTGGCCAAGCCCGTGGACCCCCGGCTGCTGTACGAAGCCTTGCTGCGCTGGCTGCCTCAGGCCCCGCCGCTGTTGCAGGCGGCGGAGTCCTTGCCACCCGCGTACGTGTCCTTGGAGGCGCAGGCGCTGGTCGGCATTGAAGGGCTGGACAGCGTCGCCGGCCTGCATGCCTGCGGCGGCCGCTGGCCCCTCTACCGCACGGTGCTGCACAAATTCGTGCAGATGTATGGACCGGGCCTGCCCGAGCTGGCCGACGAAGCGCCGACAGCCACCTCGCTGCGCCAGGCCGCGCACTCGTTACGTGGCGCCAGTGCGGCCATTGGCGCCACGGCCGTGCAAATGCTGGCGGCGCGGCTGGAGCAGTTGTCGGACCCCGGCCGCGACGCGCTGGCGCTGGCAGACGCAGCCAAGGAGCTGCGTGTGAGCCTCGAGACCTTGGTCCAGAAGCTGCAGCAGCGCCTGCGTTGACCGCTCAGCCGGCCGCGTCAAAGGCCGCACGCAACCAGGCCAGCAGATCGGCGTCGATGTCCTCCGGCCTGCCCAGGCGGGTGCTGTACTGGCACATCCCGCCCGGGGGAATCACCTTGAGCCGCGCATGGATGGGCAACTGCTTGACGTTGAGGCCCAGCTCCAGCACGTCCTTGGTGGCCGGGCCCAGTGTGGCGAACTGCTTCTTGCGGCGCAGGCTCACATTGGCCTTCTTGGGCGCAATCTCGTAGGGGCCGAAGGCGTTGATGGCGGCGATCACCGCCTCGTGCAGCGGCCGCAGATGGGCCTTGGGCCCGGTGTAGATCGCGTCCAGCGGATCGGCCTCGGCAGCCGGGGTCGGGTCTTGCGAGGCCAGGGTGACCACGGTGTTGGCATCGCCATAGCCCAGGCCCAGGGTCTGCATCAGCAGGTTGCGCTTCTCGCCATGCTTGGCCAGGCCGCTGGCGGCGAGCAGCTGGCGAAAGCTCGCCAGGTTGTGACCGGTTTTGGTCTCGATATTGCGCAGCTGGGTTTGCAGCGCGGCATTGGGATCGCTCATCAGGCTCTCCTCCGGTTGGGCCACTCACAGCGGCCAATGGCGGGACTGGGTCTTGGCCGGCAGCACAAACTCCAGCCAATCGAACATCAGGTACATCAGCCGAATGCCCAGGCTCGGCCTGCCGGTCTCGGCAATGGACTTGAGGTTGTTGAGAATCATCGTGCCGCCGCCTTGCATGCTCTTGGCCGTGGCCGTGCCGGGCGGCATGCCGATCACGCGCAGCGTCACCTCGACGCTGGCACCGACCTGCTTCAGCTCATAGGCTACCTGGCAGACCGGATCGTCGTGCTGGGTGAAGCGGTGGGTGTGCACGAAGCGGTGCGGCGGGTTGAACTCGACCACCTCGCCGACCACCAGCACATGCTTGCCGGTGCCGGTACGCATCTGCATCGCCGCCCCCGGCACCAGGCCGCCGCGCGTGTGCAGCCAGGCATTGAATACAGCGCCCTGGGCGGCGTCGGTCTTGGTCAGCTCATGCCAGACGCGCTGGATGTCGGCCTTGATCAGGATGCGGAACACCGCGTCGGGGGTCTGTTCAGCCATGGCGGCCTCCTGCTTTCTTGCGCTTAGGCAAGGGTGTGACCAGCGCCCCCTCGGCGCTGTATTTGAGCTGGGTCAGCTGGGCCGCCCAGTAGGCGCTGTATTCCGTGGTCCAGCGCTCATGTATCCAGTGGATCGGCGTGGGGTCGAACCACAGCAGCTTCTCGCGGCCCACGCGCTCGGCGATCACCAAGCCGGCGCGCTCCAGGGTGGCGATATGCTTCATCACGGCAAAGCGCCCCAGGTCAGCCTCCAGCAACTCGCAGAGGTGGTTGACATTGCAGCCGGGCTCCTGCTTCAGCGCGTCCAGCATGCGTCGACGCAGCTCGGAGGCCAGCGCAAAGAACAGCGCATCGAGTTGATCGGCGTCGGGTGCGGCACTCATATGTGCCAACATGGTCACATGTTGATGGGGCTGCTGTCAAGCGGCGACTTCGGGGCCTTGCGCTAAGCTGGCCGCTTCCAAGCAAGCAAGGCTCAGGAGCACCCCATGTTCGGCATCGCAGACTACGGCGCCTTCGTCGCCGCCATCATCGTCTTCCTGATGATTCCCGGTCCGGGCAACCTGGCCCTGATCACCTCCACCGGCAAGGGCGGCATCCCCGGCGGCCTGGCCGCGACGCTGGGCGTGATCGCCGGCGACCAGGTGCTGATGTGGCTGGCCGTGGCCGGTGTGGCCGCCCTGCTCAATGCCCATCCCGACGTGTTTGCCACCGTGCAGTGGCTGGGTGCGGCCTATCTGGCCTGGCTGGGTTTCATGATGATCAAGGCCAAGCCGGGGGCCAAGCCACTGCTGGACATACGGCCCGGCCAGTACTTCCGCCAGGGCATGCTGATCACCCTGCTCAACCCCAAGGCGATCGTGTTCTACATGGCCTTCTTCCCGCTGTTCGTCGATCCGGCCCGCCACCAGGGCCTGCGCACCTTCGCCGCGATGGCGGTGACCATCGCCGCGTTGACCTTTGCCTACGGCCTGGTGATGACCCTGCTGACGCACCATCTTGCCGAGCGGCTGCGCGCCAATCCGGCTATTTCCAAGCTGCTGGAGCGAATCGCCGGCGTGTTCCTGATCGGGTTTGGCATTAAGCTGGCGTTGAGCAAGTAGGTGAAACGTCGCGGGCACGATGCGCCCAAGGGCAGGACGATGTCATGAAGCGCTAGATGAAGTGGGATAATATCCCACTCATCAAAACCATATGACGCTCGTCCGAGCGCTGTCGCCCATGCGCCATTGCCCCTCAACTCGCGTTCGCCCCTGGCTCGCGGTCGCCTTGATCGCCCCGCTGCTGTTCGCTTGCGGCGGCAGCACCAGCGACCCGGAGCCCACCAAGATCGAGCTGATGCTGAGCACCGACCGCGGCCTGCAGAGCATCGTCTTTGACGGGGGCCAGGCCTATCTGTCGCAGTCCAACAGCGACACCCAGGCCAGCCGAGTGATGCGCACCGACGCCGCCATCACCGTCGGCGCCGCCTGGCAGGCGCTGGACATGGGTGCCTGCGCCCTGCCCGCCAACCCCAGCGGCGATCGGCTCGATGCCGGCGTACTGCAACGCGCAGGTGGCAAGACCTGGCTTCTTCAGGGGCCGGCTCAAAGCGACGCCCAGCACACGCTATGCTTGCTGGACAGCACCGGCAGCAGCTGGCTGCCCAAGGACGCCGGCCTCAAGGTCTGCTACCCGGGCTATTGCGACACCATGTGGGCCAGCGAGCTCAAAGCCGTAGGCACGCGCCTGTTCAGCAATGCCGGCGCCGGGCCCAATCTGCTGGTGTCCGACGATCAGGGTGCGCACTGGCGGCCGCTGCTGGGCCAGATGGATCCGATGATCTGCACCCATCAGTCCTTCCACATCGTCGGCTCGCGGGTGCTGGTGGGCGGCGAATGCCCGCTGGACATGGCCTATGTGCGGGCCTACGGTTTGAGCGTGGATGGCGGCCAGCTGAGCTCGCCCAACCCGCTGCCGATGCAACTGCCCGAGCTGGAGAACCGCAATGTGCACTTCATCGAGTCGGTGCCAGGCACGCAACGCGTGTTCGTCGGCGTCGAGGGCGGGCTGCTGCGCAGCGACGACGGCGGCCAGGCCTTCAAGTTCGTGCTGCGCCAGCCCTTGAGCGGCGGCACCGGCTACCCCTACATCACCGCCCTGCTGTCTCCGGCCGGCAAGCCGAACCGGGTCATCGCCGCCGGCTTCGACAAGGCCGCGGGCAAGCCCTATCTGACCTGGAGCGACGACGGCGGCGAGCGCTGGACCGAGCTGTCCGCCCTGCTGCCGGGTTATACAAAGCCCGCCGGCAGCGAAAGCACCTCCCAGGTGACCTCGCTGACCGAGGACGCCCAGGGCCGCATCTGGCTGACGGTCAACGAGGACCTGGGGCGCAAGGGGCGGTTGTTGAAGCTGAGCTTGGGTGCCTTTTGAGTTCCAGCTCTCATTCCGTTTGAAATCGCTCATCACGGCTGGCGGCGGCGCAGGCACAGCCCCACCAGCCGCCGGGCTTCAGTGCGGGGGTCGACTGGCGGGGCTGTGCCTGCGCGGAGGCAGTGTGGCGTGGGGGGAGTGGCGTGCCACCGGCGACGCCGGCTCGCCATGCGCAAGAGAGCGGGGGCTGCGGTCAAGCTACAGAAAGGAAAGCCGCCCGAAGGCGGCTCTCTTCTAAGTTCACGCCAATCCTCAAGGCTTGACGTAGTCCGACACCACCTTCCACTTCGCATCCTGCAGTTGCGACAAGCGCGAGACATCGCTGCCCAGGTGCTTGGTGGGGCTGAAGGTGCCCTCGGCGCTGCCGAAGATGTCGGGCGGGATGACCATCGAATCCATGGCCTTGACGAAGGCGTCGGTGGTCAGGTTCTTGCCGGCCTTCTGCGCGCCGCGGATGAAGGCATCGATGGCGTTGTAGCCATAGATCGAGAACACCGTCGGGTCGTCGTTGTACTTGGTCTTGTACTTGTTGGCCCAGAAGCGTATCGGCTGCGAGGCCTCGTCCAAGTAGGGGTTCTGCACCGTCATGGTCGCGTACAGGCCGTCCATGGCCTTGCCGCCGAGCTTGTGTATCAGGTCGGTGTAGGCGGCGCTGGAGCCGAGGAAGGTCGGGTTGAAGCCGGTCTTCCGCGACTCGCCTATGGTGCCTATCGTTTCGCGGATGATGGTGCCCAGCACGACGAAGTCGCAACCGGCGGCCTTCATGCGCGCCACCTGCGACGAAAACTCGGTCGCGCCGCGCTTGAAGCTGGTTTTCTCGGCAATCTCCATGCCGGCTGTCTTCAGCCCGGCTTCGGCGCCGCGCAGCACCTCAAGGCCGAACTCGTCGTCCTGGTAGATGCTGCAGACCTTCTTGGCGGCCTTTTCCTTGACCAGCTTCGGGACAGCCAGGCGCATCTGGTCGAAGTAGGTGGCGGCGAACGAGTACTTCAGCTTGTGCAGCGGTTCGTACATTTCGCGCGCGGCGGTGATCGGGAAGAAGTTGATCACGCCCTTCTCGAACTGGATCGGCATGGCGGCCATATTGCCGGCCGTACCCAGATGGCCGATGACGGCGAAGACCTTGTCCTGATTGACCAGCTTCTGCGCGGCCAGCACGGCGCGCTTGGGGTCGTAGCCGGAGTCCTCGATCACCAGCTTGAGCTTGCGGCCGTTGACGCCGCCCTGCTCGTTGATCTCGTCGATGCGCAGATTCATGCCCAGGCGTATCTGCTTGCCGAAGCCGGCCAGCGGGCCCGACAGATCCTGGATCGAGCCGACGACGATCTCGTCCTTGTTGACACCCTGGGACTGCGCCTGCGCCAGCCCAGACATTAACCCCAGGCTCAAGCCGGCGGCACATACCAAGACTGAGAACTGCTGCTTCATCACTGTCTCCTTGTTGTGGGTGGGCTATCAAGCACCACGGTACATCGAATCAATCAGCGCGGCGTACTTCTGCTGCACGAACGAGCGCTTGAGTTTCATCGTCGGCGTCAACTCCTCGTCCTCGGCACTGAGCTGGTTCTCCAGCAGCCGGAACTGCTTGATCTGCTCGACGCGGGCAAACTTCTTGTTGACCTTGTCCAGCTCGGCCTGTATCAGGTCCTGAACCGCTTGAGTGCGCGTCAGGCTGGTGTAGTTGGAGAAGGGCACGTCATGGTCCTGGGCGAATTTCTCGACGTTCTCCTGGTCGATCATGATCAGCACGGTCAAGTAGGCACGCTTGTCGCCAATCACCACCGCGTCGGTGATGTAGGGCGAGAACTTCAGCTCGTTTTCCAGCTCGCTGGGCGTGATGTTCTTGCCGCCAGCGGTGATGATGATGTCCTTCATCCGGTCGGTGATGCGGAAATACCCTTCCGCGTCGACCGTGCCCACATCGCCGGTGTGCAGCCAACCGTCGGCATCAATCGTCTCGGCCGTCTTCTGCGGCTGGTTCAGATAGCCCATGAAGACATTGCGGCCGCGTATTAGCAGCTCTGAGGTGGCCGGGTCCAGCCGCACCTCGACGCCATCGGCCGCGCGGCCTATGGTGCCCGGCCGCAGCTGGTTGGGCAGCATCACCGTGCCCAGGGCGCAGGACTCGGTCTGCGCCCAGCCCTCCAGCATCGGCACACCCAGGCTCAGATACCAGCGTATCAACTCGGGCGAGATCGGCGCCGCGCCGGTGAGCAGCGCCCGGCAGCGATGGATGCCGATCAGCTTGCGCACATTGTTCAGCGCCAGCCAGCGGGCGATAGTGAACTTCGCCTTCAGTCCGCCATCGACCGGCTCGTTGGCCAGCACCTTCTCGGCCACCCGTGCGCCGACGCCGATCGCCCAGCCGTAGGTCAGCTGCTGCAGCGGCGTGGCTTCCTTGATGGCAATCGCCACGGAGGAATAGAACTTCTCCCAGACGCGGGGCACGGCAAAGAAGATCGTCGGTGCGATCTCGCGCACGTTCTCGGCCACGGTGTCGGGGTTCTCGACGAAGTTCAGCACCGCGCCCGAATAGATCGCCGAATAGGCACCGACCATGCGCTCGGCGATATGACACAGCGGCAGAAAGCACATGCGCTCGTCGCGGGCGTCCTGCGGCAGCCAGCCTATCGACTGGCGCATCGAAAACGCCAGGCCGCCATGGCTGTGCATCGCGCCCTTTGGCTTGCCGGTGGTGCCCGAGGTGTAGACCAGGATGGCCAGGTCCTCGGGCCCGCGGCTGGCGCGGAGCGTGTCGAACAGCCCCAGATGCTGCAGGTCGTGCGCACGACCCAGCTCGCGCAGCGCAGCCAGGCTGATCACGCCCGGATCCTCGAAGCGGTGCAGGCCCTCCATGTCGAAAACGACGATCTTCTTCAGCAGCGGCAGCTGGGCGCGCACGCTCAGCGCCTTGTCGAGCTGCTCCTCGTCTTCGACAAACAGCACCGATGTGGCAGAGTCCTCGCACAGATAGTGCACCTGGGTCGGCGCATCGGTCGGGTAGATGCCATTGGTCACGCCACCGGCCGACTGTATGGCCACATCCACCAGCACCCATTCGACCACGGTGTTGGCCAGTATCGAGGCCGTGTCGCCCGGCTCGAAGCCCAAGGCGGCCAGGCCCATGGCGATCTCGCGCACCGCCACGCCGGTCTCCTGCCAGCTCCAGCTGTGCCACAGGCCCAGCACCTTCTCGCGCATGAAGACGCGCTCGCCGCGCGCCTCCACCGCGTTCCAGAACAGCTCTGGCAGCGTCTCGCCGGCCAGCCCCTGTGTGCTGGTCGGCATCGCTTCACTGGCATCCCATAGATTGCTCATAGCTGTTCTAGCGCCACGTCTTCTTTTTCTTCCAGCGCTGGCCTTCGCGGGCGCCGGTTTCCTTCATGCCCAGATAGAACTCCTTGATGTCGTCCTTCTCGCGCAGCCTTGCGCAGGTATCTTCCATGACGATGCGGCCGTTCTCCAGCACATAACCGTAGTCGGCCGCGTTCAAGGCCATGTTCGCGTTCTGCTCGACCAGCAGCATCGTCGTGCCGCGCTCGCGGTTGATGCGCACGACGATCTCGAAGATCTCCTTGGTCAGCTTAGGGCTCAGGCCCAGGCTGGGTTCGTCGAGCAAGATCAGATCGGGCGCCGCCATCAGCGCCCGCGAGATCGCCAGCATCTGCTGCTGCCCACCCGACAGCAGGCCGGCCGGCTGCAGCGCCCGCTCCTTCAGGATCGGGAAATAGCCGAACACCAGGGCCAGGTCACGCGCCACGCCATCCGGGTCGCGCCGGGTGTAGGCGCCCATCGCCAGGTTGTCGCGCACCGACAGCAGCGGGAACACCTCGCGCCCCTCCGGCACGTGGCTCAGGCCGCGCTGGACGATCAGCGCCGGGTCCATGGCGGTGATGTTCTCGCCCTTGAAGTCGATGGTGCCCTTGCGCGGATCGAGGATGCCCGAGATCGTCTTCAGGATCGTCGACTTGCCCGCGCCATTTGCGCCCAGCACGGTGGCAATCTCACCCTGGCGCACCTGCAGGCTGACACCCTTGACGGCCTTGATCGGGCCATAGGCGCTCTCCACATTCGACAGCTTCAGGATCACGGTGCTCATGCGACGGGCCTCCGCAACGACGATGCATCATCAGCCGTGCCCAGATAGGCCTCGATCACCGCCGCATCCGCCTGCACCTCGGCCGGCGAGCCCATCGCCACCCGCTCGCCCTGGTTCATCGCCAGCACCCGGTCCGAGACCTTGGACACCAGGGACATATCGTGCTCGACCATCAGCACGGTGATGCCCAAATCTTTCTGGATGTCCTGGATCCAGAAGGCCATGTCATTGGTCTCCTCGGCGTTCAGGCCGGACGATGGTTCGTCGAGCAGCAACAGCTTCGGTTCAGTGGCCAGCGCGCGGGCCAGCTCCACCACCTTGCGCACGCCATACGGCAGGCCGGCAACCAGCGTGTCGCGGTAGTGGGCCAGGTCCAGAAAGTCGATCACCTCCTCGACCTTGTGGCGGGTCTGGCGCTCGGCCTCGCGCACACGATTCGTGAACAGCAGCTCGCGCCACAGGCTGCGCGGATGGTGGATGTGGCGGCCGATCAATAGGTTCTGCAGCACCGTCGCATGCTCGAACAGCTCGATGTTCTGGAAGGTGCGCGCAATGCCCAGGCCGGCCACCTGATGCGGCGGCACGCGGCTCAGCGGCTTGCCTTCGAACTGTATCGAGCCAGTGGTCGGCGTGTACAGGCGGCTGATCAGGTTGAAGACGGTCGTCTTGCCGGCACCGTTGGGGCCGATCAAGGTGAACACCTCGCCGCGCCGCACGTCGAAGCTCACCTTGTTGACGGCCAGCACACCGCCGAAGCGGACGCTGAGCTCGTGGGCGGAAAGCAGTGTTTCGCTCATTTCAGGTGCCCCACTGCGCTTGGAGCGACACGCGACACCATTCGAACTGTGTAGCGGCAGGGACGATGGCGCGCCGGCCGCTGCGGGCTGAAGCCTTGCCCGGCCCTGGACGGACCGGACTCCGGCTTCCTTATGCCCGCCGCGACCGGCACACCCTCGCCCCTGCTGGCACCGGCGTGCACGGCGCGCACGAATTTGGGTTGCGGGCCATCAGCGCATCCGCAGAGGGGGTGGCCGGCCCCGCGCCCCCTCTGCCGCCACAATGACAAGTCGAGCAGATTCATTTCAGGCGATCCGACTTCTGGAACGACTTCTGCCGCTTGAACAGGCCCTGGCGGTAGAACGGGAACAGCTGGAACCAGGTGCGTATCTTCAGCCAGCGGCCATACAGGCCCAAGGGCTCGAACAGCACGAAGACGATCAGCACCAGGCCATAGACCACCGCCTGGAGGCCAGGCGCCTGACCGACGGCCTCGGGCAGATAGTCCTTGGCCAGCGTGATCAGCTGCGGCATCGTGATCAGGAAGATCGCGCCCAGAAAGGCGCCGTGCACCGAGCCGACCCCGCCGATGACGATCATCAACAGCAGGTCGATCGACTGCAGGATGTTGAACTGGTCGGGCGACAGGAAGCGGATCTTGTGCGCATACAGGGCCCCGCCGATGCCGGCCATACCGGCCGACAGCGCGAACGACAGCGTCTTGTAATAGGCCAGGTGGATGCCCATGCTCTGCGCCGAGACCTCGGAGTCGCGTATCGCCACAAAGGCCCGGCCCGTCGGCGAGCGCAGCAGGTTCAGCACCGCCAGGGTGCAGCCCACGGCGCAGACCAGACAGACGAAGTAGAAGGCCTCGGCACTGTCGAACGACCAGCCGAAGGCCTGCAGGCTGGCCACCGCCTTGCCGGCATTGCCGCCGGTCACGCTCTCCCAGCGCGCGAGTACCTCCTCGACGATGGCCGCGAACGACAGCGTCGCGATGCCGAGATAAATGCCCTTAACCCGCAGCGCCGGCAGGCCCACCATCGCGCCCACAATGGCCGACAGCAGGGCCGCGACGGCCATGGACACAGGGAACGGCCAGCCCTTGGCCGCCAACACCGCCTGGGTATAGGCACCAACGCCCAGAAACGCCGCATGGCCGATAGAGAACAGCCCGGTGAAGCCCGACAGCAGCATCAGCCCCAGGCCGACGATGCCGTAGATCAAGACGAAGGTCAGCTGTGCCAGCCAGTAGTCGGGGAAGGTCCAGGGCGCCGCCACCAGCAGCAGCAGCAGCGCGCCATACCAGCCGATATGGCCGCCGTGCTTGGCCAGGTTGATGTCCTGGTCGTAGCGGGTTTTGAAGAGGAATCGCATCAGACCTTCTTGCGCAGGCTTTCGCCGAACAGCCCGTTCGGCTTGAACATCAGCATCACCAGCACCACCACATAGGCCGCCACGTCCTTGAAGCCCTCCGGCAGATAGAAGCCCGACAGCGCCTCGACCAGGCCGATCACCAGCCCCCCGACGATGGCGCCCGGCAGGCTACCGAAGCCGCCGACCACCGCGGCAGGAAAGGCCTTCAAACCGATGAAACCCATGTTCGCGTGGACGAAGGTGATGGGCGCCAGCAACAGGCCGGCCAGCGCCGCCACCGCAGCGGCCAGGGCCCAGACCAGGCCGTTCAGTCGTTTGACCGGAATGCCCATGTAGTAGGCCGCGATCTGATTCTGCGAGGCCGCCTGCATGGCAATGCCGACCCGGCTGTATTTGAAGAGGGCAAACAGCGTCGCACACAGCACGGCGGTCGTGGCCACAATCACCAGTTGCTCCACCGCCAGCACCACGCCGCCAAACTCCAGCACCTCGCCCTTGTAGGGCACGTCGAGCGCCCGGGTGTCGGTGCCCATGCCGGGAATCATCGTGATCGCGCCACGCGCGACGTAACCTATGCCTATCGTCAGCATGACGATCGAAAACGCCGGCTGGCCGAGGATGGGGCTGACCACCAGCCGCTCCAGCAGCATGCCGAACAGGCCCATGGCCAGAATCACCGACGGCACGGTGATCCAGAACGGCAGGCCGGCCACCGTCAGCAGGGTCAGGCCCAGAAAGGCGCCCAGCATCATCAGATCGCCCTGGGCGAAGCTGACGGTCTCGGTGGCCTTGTAGATCAGGCAAAAGCCCAGCGCAATCAGGCCGTAGATACAGCCTTGCGCCACGCCCCCCATCAAGACCTGCAGTACCTGGGCCATTTGCAAAGCGCCTGTCTCCTGGCGAAAACTCTTTTGGCGGATAGCTCGCATTGCACTGGGTGGCGCCGGTTGATATGCTGGCAACACCAAGGCAAGCAAGCAATTGCTTTCCTGTTTACTTTGTTCGCTTTGTACAGAAGGGCTCACCTGCTGTGTGCCCGGAGAAACCCGACATGCCCGGCCCCCGCCGCAAGACCGCGCCCGAGCGCAACGATGACAACCCTGCCAATCGCCGCGAAGACTTGGTCCGCGTGGCGGCCCGTTTGTTCCGCGAGAAGGGCTTCGACGGCACGACGGTGCGCGACATCGCCACGGCCGTGGGCATGCGCTCCGGCAGCCCGTTCTACCACTTCGCCAACAAGCACGAGCTCCTGATGGCGGTGATGGAAGAAGGCCTGCGCCTGGGCCTGGAACGCAGCGAGGCGGTAATCGAAGATGCGGGGCTGCCGGCCATGGAACGCTTCAAACGCCTGGTGCGCACCCACTACGGCATCCTGCATGACACCGGCAGCGACTTCATCCCGGTCATGCTCTACGACTGGCGCTCGCTGCCCGACCAGTACAAGCGCCGCATCATCGAGCTGAAGGACCGCTATGACGATATCTGGCAGTCGACACTGGAAGACTTGCAGCGCCAGGGCCTGATACGCACCGATGCCAAGCTGGCGCGGCTGATGATTCTGGGCGCGATCAATTTCTCGGCCACCTGGTACCACGCCCGCTCACGTGCCAAGAACGCCGTCAGCCTGGACGCACTGGCCGAGCAGACGGTGGCCCTGGTCACCCATCCGACTTGAAAGCTGAAGTGAGACTGATCGACTTGCCACGGTGTGCTGGGCGCCTCGCTGCGAAGGTGCGGCAGAGGGGCCGGGGGGCCGGCCACGACGGGCTGAAGCTTGGGCCGTTCCTGAACGGACCGACCTCCAGCTTCTTGATGCCCGCCGTGGCCAGCCCCCCGACCCCTCCACGATGCGCTGGTGGCCGCCAAACCCGCACAGTGCCCGTGTCTTGCCGCCTTGCGAGCCTACACAGCCGCAACAGCTGGGATGCGGGCGTGCCGGTCGCAGCGGGCATAAAGAAGCCGGAGTCCAGTCCGTTCAGGACAGGACAAGGCTTCAGCCCGAAGCGGCCGGCGCGCCCGCATCTCAGCCGCTACAAGCTGAATTTGTCGGGTGCCACACCAAGCGCACGGGAGCATGTGAGATGAAGAAGATCCGCCTCGCCGCAGGTCTCGGCTTCTACGGCGACAACTGGGAGCCGATACGCGCGGCGATCGAGTTCGGCGAAGTGAACTACGTCTGCTCCGATCATCTGGCCGAACTGACCCTGGCCATTCTGCGCAAGGACCAGGCCAGAGACCCGGCCGCAGGGTTCACCCGCGACCTGGTGCCGATGCTCAGCGCCCTGTGGCCGATGGCACAACAGGCCGGCGTCAAGTTCGTGCTGAATGCCGGTGGCCTGAATCCCGGCGGTGCCCGCGATGCGCTGCTCGCTGCCTTCAAGGCCAAGGGCTGGACGGCACGCATCGCCGTCGTCACCGGCGACGCCCTGCTCGACCACATCGACGACCTGCGCGCCCAGGGGCAAGACCTGGCACACCTCGACACCGCTGCACCTATCGACGAGGTGCACGAGCGACTGGTCTTCGCCAACGCCTATCTTGGTGCCGCGCCCATCGTCGAGGCGTTGGCCAGCGGCGCCGACATCGTGCTGACCGGCCGCGTGGCCGACGCCGCGCTGTTCCTGGCGCCCTTGATACATGAGTTCGGCTGGTCGCTGCAACCCGGCGACGCCGAAGGCTGGAGCCGTCTGGCGCAAGGCCTGTGCGTCGGTCATCTTCTGGAATGCTCGGGCCAGGGTGCCGGTGGCAATTTCGGCTCGGCAGGTGCCTGGCAGAAGGTGCCGGACCTGACGCACATCGGCTACCCCATCGCCGAGGTGTTCGAAAACGGCAGCGCCATCATCACCAAGGCGCCGGGCACCGGCGGCCGCATCAACTTTCATACCGTGCGCCAGCAACTGCTCTACGAGGTGCACAACCCGCAGCGCTATCTGTCGCCCGATGTGGTGCTGGACATGAGCACGATCCAGCTCGACGAGCTGGGTGGCAACCGCGTGCGCCTGCGCGGCGCCAGCGGCTCGGCACCACCGGCAACGCTGAAGCTGGTGGCCGGCTACGAGAACGGCTGGATGGGCTCGGCCGTGCTCGGCTTTTGCTGGCCCGACGCGATGGCCAAGGCACGCGCCGTGGTCGCCTCCATCAAGACGCAGATGGACGAGAAACGGATGCGCCACGAGGAGCTGCACGTCGAGTTCCTGGGCCATGACAGCTTTCTGGGGCCGCACGCCGACAGCACGCGCGAGGCCGAGCTGAACGAGGTCTGGCTGCGCATGGCGGTGCGGGCCTCCGACAAACGCGTCGCCGACGCCTTCCCTCGGCTTTTTCCCTGGATGGCCCTGTCCGGCCCACCCTTCATGGGCGGCTTTCATGGCATCCAGCCGGCCAGCCAGTTGCTGGGGCTGTGGCCCAGCCAGGTGGCTCGTGAGCTGATCGAGCCGCTTGTGAAGGTCGAGCTGAGCGAGGTGCAACCATGAAGCTGCGCCTTGCAGCCATCGCCCACGCCCGCAGCGGCGACAAGGCCGACCGCGCCGACCTGGGCCTGTTCGCCTGGGATGCCGCAGGTTACGCGACGCTCTCTCGCGTCATCACCCGCGAGCGCATCGCCGCGCACTTTGCCCATCACCTGGGCAGCGCCGACGCCGGCCGCGTCGACCTCTACCTCCTGCCCAATCTGCTGGCGATCAAGCTGGTGCTCAACGGCGCGCTGAACGGTGGTGCGGCGCTGAGCCTGCGCAGCGACAACCTGGGCAAGACCCTGGGTGCGCAGCTGCTGCGCATGGAGGTCGAGTTGCCCGATGACGAGGCGGCCCTCGTGCAGGCCGGCGTCAAGTTGGCGCTGGAGAACTTCTAGGGGCGCTGCCATGGAAGAGGACTGCGTGCTGCTTGAGGTCGATGGTCCGGTCTGGACCCTGACCCTGAACCGGCCCGAGGCACGCAATGCCATCGACGGCGCCACCGCGCGCCGCCTGCTCGAGCTGTTCACCGCCTTCGATGCCGATATCAGCGCCCATGTGGCCGTACTCACAGGCGCAGGCGGCCATTTCTGCGCCGGCGCCGACCTGAAGGCCTTGGCCAGCGGGGAGCCGCAGCGCGTGCTGAAGGTCGATGCCGATATGCTCGCCCACGGTCCGCTGGGCCCGACGCGCATGCTTCTCGGCAAGCCGGTCATCGCCGCCATCAGCGGCTATGCCGTCGCCGGTGGCCTGGAGCTGGCGCTGTGGTGCGATCTGCGCGTGGCCGACCCGACAGCCCAGCTGGGCGTGTTCTGCCGCCGCTTCGGCGTGCCGCTGGTCGATGGCGGCACGGTGCGCCTGCCGCGGCTGATCGGCGAAAGCCGTGCGCTCGACATGATCTTGACTGGCCGCGCCGTCGCCGCCGACGAGGCGCTGCAGTTCGGCCTTATCAACCGTCTGGTGCCCGAGGGCCAGGTCTTGATCGCCGCCCAGCAACTGGCCCGCGAACTGGCCGCCCTGCCCCAGCACTGCCTGCGCAATGACAGGCGCAGCGCGCTGGGCCAGAGCGGGCTGGCGTTCGACGCGGCGATGGCCGAGGAAACTCGGCTGGGCCTGGCGACCCTGGCCAGCGGCGAGACGCTGCAAGGCGCCGGCCGCTTTGCCTCGGGTTCAGGCCGGCACGGCGGCGTGGCCTGATTCAGCCACACGATCGCTCAGCAGCTCCGGCTGCGCCTGCAGCAGCCGGTTCAAGCCGCTCAGCACCGCCAACACACTGGCAGTGACCGTGTTCACGTGCCGCCCGGCGCCGAAGCGCGCGCCAGTGACTCCACCACAGGCCAGCTCGACCAGGGCCAGGGCGGTGGCATCGGCGCCGCTGCCCAGTGCGCGCTCCTCGAACGAGTCCAGGCGAAGCGCGAGGCCAAAGCCTTCGGCCAGCGCCGTCACCGTGGCCGCGATCGGGCCATTGCCGCTGCCCTGTATCTGGCGGCGCTGGCCCTGCACGCTCAAGTCCAGCGTCACACCCTGCTCGCCCTCGCTGTCAAACAGCTGATGGCCGTGGTACTGCAGCAGGCCCGTCACGCCCAGATAGGTGTGATCGAACAACTGCCACAGCTGATCCACCGTGACCTCGGCCTCGCTGGCATCGCTGAGGCGCTGCACAACGGCGCTGAACTCGACCTGCATGCGCCGCGGCATCACCAGGCCCTTGTCGCGTTCCATCAAGAAGGCAATGCCACCCTTGCCCGACTGGCTGTTGACGCGGATCACGCTGTCATAGCTGCGGCCCAGGTCCGCCGGGTCGATAGGCAGATAGGGCACGGCCCAGGGGGCGTCGGGGCGCTGCGCGGCAAAGCCCTTCTTGATCGCATCCTGGTGCGATCCAGAGAAGGCGGTATAGACCAGATCGCCGGCATAGGGATGGCGCGGATGGATGGGCAGTTGCGTGCACTCCTCCGCCACGCGTGCCACGGCATTGATGTCGGAGAAGTCCAGCCCCGGATGCACGCCCTGGGTGTACATATTCAAGGCCAGGGTCACGATGTCGACGTTGCCGCAGCGCTCGCCATTGCCGAACAGACAGCCCTCGACGCGCTGCGCACCGGCCAGCATCGCCAGCTCGGCCGCCGCCACACTGGTGCCGCGATCATTGTGCGGGTGCACGCTGAGAATCACATGCTGGCGATGCGTCAGATGGCTGCTCATCCATTCGATCTGGTCGGCGAACACATTGGGCATGCTGGCCTCGACCGTGGTCGGCAGATTGATGATGACCTTGCGCTTCTCGCTGATGCCCCAGGCATGCATGGCCGTGTGGCAGGCGCGCAGCGCCACGCCGAGTTCGGTGGCAGAGAAGGTCTCGGGCGAGTACTGCAAGATCCATTCGGTCTCGGGATGGGCATCGGTGAGCCGGCGCAGATAGCGCACATGGTGCTCGATCAGCTGCATCACCTGCTCGACACTCATGCCGAACACCACCTCGCGCCACAGCGGTGCGGTGGCGTTGTACAGATGCACGATGGCCCGTTTGGCGCCGACCAGCGACTCGACGGTGCGCGCGATCAGGTCCTCGCGCATCTGCGTCATCACCATCGGCGTCACGTCGGTCGGGATCTGGTGTGTGGCGATCAGGCCGCGCACGAAGTCGTAGTCGATCTGCGAGGCGGCCGGGAAGCCGAGCTCGATCTCCTTGAAGCCTATCTGCACCAGCTGCTGGTACAGGCGCTGCTTGCGCGCCAGGTTCATCGGTTCGAACAGGGCCTGGTTGCCGTCACGCAGATCGGTGGAGAGCCAGATCGGTGCCTGCTGCAGGCGACGGTTGGGCCATTGGCGGTCGGGCAGGCCGGCAATCGGCGCCGGGCGGTATTTGGTCGCGGGATTGGAAATCATCGTCATGGTGGCCATCACTTGGCTGGGTCTGGACCCTCGTCAGAGGCAGGTCAAGACAAATTGAAGATCGTTGCGCCTTCGCCCCTGCAGCGCACTCGTCACGAGTGCGCTGTTGTGATGGCCGGGGTCAGGGGGAGAAGTGTCCTACTGCTTGAGTCAGCGCAGGCATGCAGATGCAGCGCACAGACCCCGGCCGGGTACTAGACGTAGTGCTAGACCAAGCGCGTTGATGGGGGTGGCGGCGAAATGCATGGCGATCAGGTTAACCGATGGTTTGCTCGCGCGTCAAGAAAAAGGCCCGGGGTCACCGGGCCTTCTGAACAAAGCAAGGGCCTTGTATCAATCAGCGTCCTGGAACGCCTCCTCCCGCTTGTTCTTGATAGACGGCAGCATCACCACCACCACCATCAGGAAGGCGGCGATCAGCAGGCCGGCGGACAGCGGGCGGGTCATGAAGGTGCTCCAGTCACCGCGCGACAGCAGCAGCGCGCGGCGCAGGTTCTCTTCCATCATCGGGCCGAGGATAAAGCCCAGCAGCAGCGGTGCCGGTTCACAGCTCAGCTTGTAGAACACATAGCCGACCAGGGCGAAGATGGCCGTCATGAAGACGTCAAAGTTATTGTTGTTCAGCGTGTAGGTGCCGATGCAGCAAAAGGTGACGATGGCCGGGAACAGGAAGCGGTAAGGCACCGTCAGCAGCTTGATCCAGATGCCGATCAGCGGCAGGTTCAGTATCACCAGCATCGCGTTGCCCACCCACATCGACGCGATCAGACCCCAGAACAGCTCGGGGTTGCTGGTCATCACCTGGGGGCCGGGCTGGATGCCCTTGATCGTCATCGCACCGACCATCAGCGCCATCACCGCATTGGGCGGAATGCCCAGGGTCAGCATCGGAATGAAGCTGGTCTGAGCACCGGCGTTATTGGCCGCCTCGGGGCCGGCCACACCCTGGATGGCACCCTTGCCGAAGGGCACGCGCGGGTTCTTGACGAGCTTCTTTTCGAGCGTGTAGGCAGCGAACGAGGACAGCAGGGCGCCGCCGCCGGGCAGCACGCCCAGGATGGAACCCAGGGCGGTGCCGCGCAGCACCGAAGGCCAGGCCTCCTTGAAGTCCTGCTTGGTGGGCCACAGACCCTTCACGTCCTTGGTGAAGACCTCGCGGCTCTCGGCCGGCTGACCCAGGTTGGCGATGATCTCGCCAAAACCGAAGATGCCCATGGCGATGACCACAAAGCCGATGCCATCGGTCAACTCGGGAATGTCGAACGAAAAGCGCGGCGTACCCGAGATCACGTCGGTATTGATCTGCCCCATCAGCAAGCCCAGCAGAATCATGGAGATGGCCTTGACCAGCGAACCCGAGGCCAGCACCACAGCACCGATCAGGCCCAGCACCATCAGCGAGAAATACTCGGCCGGCCCGAACTTGAAGGCCAGTTCGGTCAGCGGCGGCGCGAAGGCGGCGATCACGATCGTGCCCACGCAACCGGCAAAGAAGGAGCCCAGACCGGCCGCCGCCAGCGCAGCCCCCGCCCGCCCCTGCCTGGCCATCTGATAGCCGTCGATGGCGGTCACCACCGAGGACGACTCACCGGGCACATTGATCAGGATGGCGGTGGTCGAGCCACCATACTGCGCGCCGTAGTAGATGCCCGCCAGCATGATCAGCGCGGGTGTGGCGTCCAGCGCATAGATCGAGGGCAGCAGCATGGCAATCGTCGCGACCGGGCCCAAGCCCGGCAACACGCCGATCAGGGTGCCCAGCATCGCGCCACCGAAGGCATACAAGAGGTTCTGCAGCGTGAAGGCCACGCTGAAGCCAAGCGCCAGATTGTTCAGTAAGTCCATGCTTTGCTCCTCAGGCGCCGGCGGTGATGAAAGCAGGCCAGAGCGGAATGATCAGATTCAAGCCCCAGATGAAAATGAACCAGCTGCCCACGGTCAGGATCACGCTGTTCAACAAGGCGTCCTTCCAGTGGAACTCATCCCCCGCCAGCGACGACACCGTGATCAGCAGCGGCAAGGTGATGACCATGCCCAGGCGAGGTAGGGCGAGGCCGAACATGACGATGGCGCCGATGATGATCAGCAGAGGCCGCCAGGCGATCTTGCCGATAGGGTCGCCCCCCTCGGATTCGATCGTCAGCGCCTTGAACAGCACCATGCTCCCGAGGATGGCCAGCAGCACGCCGAGCCAGAACGGGAAGTAGGCCGCACCGGGTCGAGCCGAGCTGCCGAAGCTGTAGCTGGTCGAGGCCCAGGCAAAGGCCACCCCTATCAGCACGAACATCAGACCGGAGAAAAAGTCTCGCTGACTTTTTATTTTCACTTGAGTCTCCTGCAAGCTTGTTGGATGCAGCAGATTCTAGGGAGCGCCGTGGGGTGGCGCGTCTGTGGATTACACGTAGCGGGACCTAGGGATGACCCTAGGGTGACTCTAGGCCTCCCAGCCCGGAGTGCTGCGCAATACCTCTTCCACGGTCGTCAAGCCCTCGGCCACCTTCATCGCGCCTGCCAGACGCAACGGCCTCAAGCCCTCCTGCATCGCCTGGCGGCGCAGGGCCGTGAGGTCGGGCGTCGGGTGCAGCGTCGCCTTGACGGCCTCGCTGACGGTCAGCAACTCATACAGGCCTGCGCGGCCGCGATAGCCGGTGTTGCGGCACTCGATGCAACCCACCGGCCGGTAGGGCTTGACGCCACCATTCATGCGCCAGTGCTTGACCAGCTCGTTGAGCGAGTCCCGCGTGGTATCGGGATCGGGCTCCTTGCAGGCCTCGCACAGGGTGCGCACCAGGCGCTGGGCGAGCACGCCGATGACGGTGGCGCTGATCAGATAGCCGGGCACGCCCAGATCGGTGAGACGAGTGATCGCCGAGGCGGCGTCATTGGTGTGCAGCGTCGAGAACACCAGGTGGCCGGTCAACGCGGCCTGGATGGCCATCTCGGCCGTCTCCAGATCGCGGATCTCGCCGACCATGATGATGTCCGGATCCTGCCGCATCAGCGCACGCAACCCTTCCGCGAAGCCGAAGTCCAAGACGTTCTGCACCTGGGTCTGGTTGAAGGCCGATTCAATCATCTCGATCGGGTCTTCGATGGTGCAGACGTTGACCTCGTCGGTGGCCAGTCGTTTCAGCGTCGAGTACAGCGTGGTCGTCTTGCCCGAGCCCGTCGGGCCGGTGACCAGGATGATGCCGTGGGCCCGCGCGGTCAACTCGTTCCAGCGCTTGGCCTCGTGGGAGGCGAAGCCCAGCGCGGCCGTGTCCTTGACCGTGGTGTCGGGATCGAAAATCCGCATCACCATCTTCTCGCCGAAGGCGGTGGGCAGGGTCGAGAGGCGCATTTCCACCTCGTCGCCAACCGGATTGCGGGTCTTGATGCGGCCGTCCAGCGGGCGGCGCTTCTCGACCACGTCCATGCGCCCCAAGAGCTTGATGCGCGAGGTCATGGCCGACAGCACCGTGGGCGGCAGGCGGTAGACGGTGTGCAAAACGCCGTCGATGCGGAAGCGGATCACGCCGGTGTCGCGGCGCGGCTCCAGATGGATGTCACTGGCGCGCTGGTCGAAGGCGTATTGCCACAACCAATCCACCACCTGGACCACGCCCTGGTCATTCGCATCGAGCGCCTTGTTGTTGCGGCCAAGCTCGACCAGTTGCTCAAAGCTGGCCGGCTGGTTGCTCTCGCCGCTCTTCTGCGCCGCGCGCACGGAGCGCGCCAGGGTGAAGAACTCGGTCGTGTAGCGCTGTATCTCAAGCGGATTGGCCACGGCCAGAATCACGCGCTTGCGCGTGTGCGACTCGATCTGCCCCACCCAGTCAAGGTCGAAGGGCTCGCAGGTGGCCACCGTGACCTCGGTCAGGCCCACCAGCACCGGCAGGCTGCGGCGCGCCTCGGCATAGCCGGCCGACATGATGTCGCCGATGCGGCCCACATCGGACTTCAAGGGGTCGATGCGCAGATGCGGCAGGCCGGCCCGTCTGGCCAGCCATTCGGTCAGCAGGTCCAGGTCCAGCGACTTGCCATCGGCCAGCCGCGTCAGATTGGCATGTGACAGGCGCACCAGGCCATGCATGGACGTGTCGGCCGCACCAAAGCGCTGTTCGGTGCGCTGCACCTGGGCCTCGTCGATCAGCCCGTCTTCCAGCAGCCAGCGCAGCATCTCGCGCCAGGACAGGCGGCCCTTGTGAACTTCCTTGCGCGGCGCGGCGATGCTGGCTGATTTCATGGCTTGTCGTTAGGGTCGTCAGCTGGCGGGGTTGATGATGGACTGCGGCAGCGGCCGCACCATGCGCAGCCACTTGCGGGCCGGCAGTTCGAACCGCGACTCGATATTAGCCGCGCGGCGCTCCAAGGTGTCACGATCCGGCACCTGCACGCCACGGGCGGCGACCAGAATCGTGTTGCCCTCCTTCGTGGGCGTCAGGCTCCAGACCTGGTCGGAGCCGAAGATCTGCGCCACGCGCCGGGCGGTTCGGGCAAAACTGGCGTCGCGGCCGAACAGATTGACGGTCATCACGCCGCCATCGTCGAGCACGCGGTGGCAGCCGGCGTAGAAGGCCTCGTCGTCCAGCACCGGCGAGGCGGCGTCCTGGTCGTAGAGATCGACATTGAGCACCTGCACGGTCTGCAAGTTGGCATCGTCGGCCACCCATTTCGCCGCATCGGTGTTCAGCACCGTCAGGCGCTTGTCATCGTCGGGCAGATGGAACCAGGCGCGGCAGGCGGCAATCACCGAGGGGTTGATCTCGACCACCGTGGTTTGCATGCGCAGCACCTTGTGCGTGAAGCGGGTCAGCGCAGCGGCACCCATGCCCAGCTGCACGGCATGGCCCTGGTTGATTTCGTTCTCGGGCCGCCACAGCATCCAGGCCATCATGCGCTTGATGTAGTCCAGCTCCAGCGCTTGAGGCTTGCGTATGCGCATCGCGCCCTGTACCCAGATGCTGTCCAGGTGCAGAAAGCGCACGCCGTCGAATTCGGACATGGTGGCCGGGGCCAGGGCTATCTTCTTGCTTGTTCTCATGGGGCTCGCAGCGGGGAAACGCTGACCATGATAAGCGCCAGACTCAGGTCACGGCGGCCCGCAAGGCCAGCCAGGCCGTGCGCTTGTGCTCATAGGCCAGGGTATAGGCGGGGCTGCTGGAGGGCAAGGCGACGATGCGGTAGCGCCCGGCCTCGTTGCCCAGCTGCTTGAGGCCTATGCGCGCGGCGGTGCCACCGTTGAAGGCCAGCGTCGTCACGGCCGGCAGCTCGGTCAGCAAATTCAGCAGATCGCTGCCGATATGGGCGCGGATGCTGCTGTCCAGGCTGCCCTCGCGTTGAGCCCGGGTGATCACGTCCCACAGACCCACCCGGTGCCGATGCAGCGTGGCCAGGCGCTCGGCATAGGGCAACTCGTACAGCGGCTCACCCAGCACTTCGCCCATCAGGCGCCAGAAGTGGTTGCGCGGATGGCCGTAATACTGCTGCGCCTGGAGCGAGGCCACGCCGGGAAAGCTGCCCAGCACCAGCAGCCGGGTGTCCGGGCCGGCGACCGGGGCCAGGCCTTGCTGCAGGGTCACCTCGTTCATCAAGCCAGGGCCGCCAGCCTCGGCAGCGCCGCCTGCACATTGGCGCTGGTGATGGCAGCGGTCTGAGCCAGGCTCCAGCCGCGCAGCTCGGCGAGCTGCTGACCTATGCGCGGCAGCTCGGCCGGCTCGTTGCGGCTGCCCTCACCTGCAGCGCGCTGCTCGGCGGTTTTATAGAGCCAGTGCGGCGGGATGTCGGGCGCATCGGTCTCCAGCACCAGGGCCGTCTCGAGCAGGTCTTTGGCCAAGCGGCGGATCTGCAGCGAGCGCTCGAAGGTCAGGGTGCCCCCAAAGCCCAGCTTGAAGCCCAGCTCGACAAAGGCCTGGGCCTGCTGATCGCTGCCATTGAACGCATGGGCAATGCCGCCGGTCACCTTGATGCGCCGCAGATGCTTGAGCAGCTGATCGGCGCTGCGCCGCACATGCAGGATCACCGGCAGCTCAAAGCGCTTGGCCAGCTGCAGTTGCGTCGCGTAGAAGCGCTCCTGGCGGCCGGGGTCCAGGCCCGGCACGAAGTAGTCGAGGCCGATCTCGCCGACGGCCACCAGCCGCGGGTCATGGCGATGTGCCAGCAGGGCCGCCTCCAGCTGCACCAGATCGTCATCGGTCGCGCGGCCGGTGTACAGCGGATGTATGCCCAGCGCATAGCTCAGGCCATGGCGGTGGGCCAGCTCGCGCACGGTGTCGAAGTTGCTGCGCTCCACGGCCGGAATCACCATCTGCGTCACGCCGGCCTGCACGGCACGCCGCACCACCTCGTCGCGGTCGGCATCGAACTCCGGCGCGTCGAGGTGAACGTGGCTGTCGGTGAACATCAACGAAAGACCACGGTCCTTTTGCCGTTCATCAGCACCCGGTGCTCGGCATGCCACTGGATCGCCCGAGCCAGGGTCACGCACTCGGTGTCGCGGCCTATGGAGACCAGCTGCTCGGGCGCCATGCTGTGGTCGATGCGGGCCACCTCCTGCTCGATGATGGGGCCCTCGTCGAGGTCAGAGGTCACGTAGTGGGCCGTGGCGCCGATCAGTTTGACGCCCCGCTCATGGGCCTGGTGGTAGGGCTTGGCCCCCTTGAAGCTGGGCAGGAAGGAGTGGTGGATATTGATCGCCCGGCCGGCCAGGAACTGACACAGCTCCTGGGACAGCACTTGCATGTATCGCGCCAGCACCACCAGGTCCACCTGCTGCTCGGTGAGCACCTCCCGCACCTTGGCCTCCTGGGCCGCCTTCTGCTCGGCCGTGCTGTTCAGCAGCGGCAGGTGGTGGAAGGGAATATTGTGCGAGGCGGCGAGCTGGTAGAAGTCGCGGTGGTTGGAGATGATGGCCACGATCTCCACCGGCAGGTGCCCGGTCTGCCAGCGGAACAGCAGATCGTTGAGGCAGTGGCCCAGCTTGGACACCATGATCACCACCCGCGCCTTGGCTTCCTTGGCGACCAGGGTCCAGTCCATCTGCAGCCGCGCGGCCAGTGACTCGAAACCCTGCTTCAGGCTGGCCGCGTCCTGCGACGCATCGGCACATTCGAACTCGATGCGCATGAAGAAACGCTGGTGGTCCGGGTCGCCATGCTGGGCCGAGGTGATGATGTTGCCGCCGCGCTCAAGGAGATAGGCGCTGACGGCATGGACGATGCCCGCCTGGTCGGGGCAGCTGAGTTTGAGGATGAAGCGGGGCTTGGTGGTCATTTTGGGCAAGGGAGTTCCTGCACGCATCCTACAAGCCCGCGTAGCCCGGATGAAATCCGGGGGCCACGCCGCCGTGCCCCGGATTCCATCCGGGCTACTTCAACCAGGTCAGCGGATCAACCGCCTCATAGCCCAAGGCATGGGCCACCTCGGCATTCGTCACCTTGCCACCGGCCACATTCAGGCCGGCGCGCAGATGCAGGTTGTCCAGCAGGGCCTGGCGCGCGCCCTTGTTGGCCAGCTCCAGGATGAAGGGCAGAGTGACATTGTTCAGGGCCATCGTCGAGGTGCGCGGCACGCCGCCGGGCATATTGGCCACGCAGTAGTGGACGATGCCATCGACCTCGTAGGTCGGCTCGGCGTGCGTGGTGGCCCGCGAGGTCTCGAAGCAGCCGCCCTGGTCTATGGCCACATCGACGATCACCGCGCCGGGCCGCATCAGCTTGAGCATCGCCTTGCTGACCAGCTTGGGCGCCGAGGCGCCCGGAATCAGCACGCCGCCGATGACCAGATCGCTGTCGGCCAGATGGCGCTCGATACTGTCGCGGGTGGACACCGCCGTCTGAATGCTCGTGCCGAACTGCGCCACCAGGCGGCGCAGCACATCGACCGAGCGGTCGATGACGACCACCTGGGCGCCCAGGCCTATGGCCATGATCGCGGCATTGCTGCCGACCACGCCGCCGCCCAGTATCAGCACCTTGCCGGCCTCCACGCCCGGCACGCCACCCAGCAGCAGGCCGCGCCCGCCCTTGGAGCGCTCCAGGCAGGAGGCCCCGGCCTGTATCGACATACGGCCTGCCACCTCGGACATCGGCGCCAGCAGCGGCAGGCCGCCATTGGCCGCGGTGACGGTCTCGTAGGCAATGCAGGTGGCGCCGCTGGCCACCAGGTCCTTGGTCTGCTCCGGGTCCGGGGCCAGGTGAAGGTAGGTGAACAGGGTCTGGCCGGCGCGCAGCTGGGCCCGCTCCACCGCCTGCGGCTCCTTGACCTTGACGATCATCTGCGCCTGCGCCCAGACCTCGGCGGCGGTATCTGCAATGCGCGCGCCGGCGGCGCGGTAGTCGGCATCGCTGGCACCGATGCCGGCACCTGCCACGGTCTGCACCAGCACCTCATGGCCATGGGTCACCGCCTCCCGCACCGAGCCCGGCGTCATGCCGACGCGGTATTCGTGGTTCTTGATTTCCTTGGGTACGCCTATCAGCATCTGGTTGTCTCCTTGATCGTGATGGGTGCCGGGCCGCGGACGCACCATTCATGCGCAAGCCCCAGCCTTCGCTCGGCCATGCCGCCAGGGCCTGATCGAGACCCCTGCAGCATGCCAACGAGAATATCTGATCCGCACCGAGTTGGGGCGTCGATGCTCAGACCGGCACCGGCGTGTAACCCGCCGCGGTGATGGCCTCGCTCAGCTCGGCGGTGTCGGCATAGCCAGCGTCGATCTCGACCCGCAGCGCGGGCACATCGAAGTACACGCGGGCCTGCGGATCGGCATCGCGCAGAGCGCGGTTGGTCTTGCTGGCGCAATGCCCACAGCGCAGGTCCTTGATTTGAAATGCAATCATCGGAGGCTCCGAGGGTTTGACAAGCCTCAAGCGTCGAGTTTGACATGCGGTTAAGGTCAAGAGCTCGCGCAGGATGCCCACACAGCCGGTGATGCCAATCGCCAGCGCCGCTTGACCCTCCCATGATGGCAAGCTTCACGATCACCGAACCGATCACTTCCCCGAGGTCCCCATGAGCACCGCACTTGCCAACGCCCTCACCCATGCGCCCGACATCCAGCTGCAGATCGGCGGCATGACCTGTGCCTCCTGCGTGCTGCGGGTGGAAAAGGCCCTGCTCAAGGTGCCCGGCGTGGCCGCGGCCAGCGTCAATTTGGCGACCGAAAGGGCCACTGTGCAGGCCGGGCCCGAGGTGGCTCTCGATGCGCTGACGGCGGCCATTGCCAAGGCCGGCTATGAGGCCAGCGTCTACCAGGACAGCGCGCCCGCGGTCGAGGGCAGCGAAGCGCCAGCCGATGACGCGTTGCACCTGCCCGAATGGTGGCATGTTGCACTGGCCGGCGCGCTGACCCTGCCGCTGATGCTGCCGATGCTGCTGGCCCCTCTGGGCATCGAATGGATGCTCGGCGGCTGGTGGCAGCTGGCCCTGGCCACGCCCGTGCAGTTCTGGCTCGGCGCGCGCTTCTATATCGCCGGATTCAAGGCAGCGCGCGCCGGGGCCGGCAATATGGACCTGCTGGTCGCGCTGGGCACCTCGGCAGCCTATGGCCTGTCGATCTACCTGCTGCTGCGCCATGCCGGGCACGGCATGATGCATCTCTACTTCGAGGCCTCGGCCGCCGTGATCACCCTGGTGCTGCTGGGCAAATGGCTGGAGGCCCGCGCCAAGCGCCAGACCACCGCCGCGCTGCGCGCGCTGAATGCGCTGCGCCCCAGCACCGCCCGGGTGCGCCGCGACGGGCAGGAACTGGACCTGCCCATCGCCCAGGTGCGCATCGGCGACCAGGTCGTGGTGCGCCCGGGCGAACGCATTGCCGTCGATGGCCAGGTGCTGGAGGGCCGCAGCCATGTGGACGAGGCCCTGATCACCGGAGAGAGCCTGCCGGTGGCCAAGGAGGTCGGCGCCCGGGTCAGCGGCGGTGCGTTGAACGGCGAAGGCGCGCTGCTGGTCAAGACCCTGGCCATTGGTGCCGAGACGACGCTGGGCCGCATCATCCGGCTGGTCGAGTCGGCCCAGGCGGCCAAGGCGCCGATACAGCGCATCGTCGACCGCGTCAGCGCCATCTTCGTGCCCGTGGTGCTGGGCCTGGCCCTGCTGACGCTGCTGGGCTGGATCTTCTACAACGGCGACTGGGAGCAGGCCCTGGTCAATGCCGTCTCGGTGCTGGTGATCGCCTGCCCCTGTGCACTGGGCCTGGCCACACCGACGGCCATCATGGTGGGCACCGGCGTGGCCGCCAGCCACGGCATCCTGATCAAGGACGCCCAGGCGCTGGAGCTGGCCCACGGCGTGACAACGGTCGCCTTCGACAAGACCGGCACCCTGACCGAGGGCCATCCGCGCTTGAGCCATCTGCAGGCGGCCGACGGCACCAGCGAGCGCGAGCTGCTGACCCTGGCCGCCGCGCTGCAGCGCCAGAGCGAACACCCGCTCGCCCGCGCCGTGACCACACGCGCCCAGGCCGATGGCCTGCAGGCCCCCGAGGCCCAGGATCTGCAAGCCCTGCCCGGCCGCGGACTGCAGGGGCGGGTCGACGGCCGCCTGCTGAGCCTGGGCAGCGACCGATTGGCGCAGGAGCTGCACGCCACACCTGCCGCAGCGCTGGCCGAGGCCGCCGGGCGGCTGCAGGAACAGGGTCAAAGCGTCTCCTGGCTGATCGAGCAGGCCGCCGGTGGCCAGTCCATCCTCGGCCTGCTCGCCTTTGGCGACACCCTCAAGCCCAGCGCCGCCAAGGCCGTGGCCCGTCTGCATGCGCTGGGCATTGCCACGGTGATGTTGAGCGGCGACAACCTCGGCGCGGCCAGCGCCGTGGCCCGTCAGCTGGGCATACAGACGGTGCACGCCCCGGTCCTGCCGGCCGACAAGGCCGCCGCCGTGCAGGCGCTGCGCGCGCAGGGCCAGGTGGTGGCCATGGTGGGTGACGGCATCAATGACGCGCCGGCCCTGGCCGCCGCCGATGTGGGCATCGCCATGGCCAGCGGCACCGATGTGGCGATGGAAACCGCCGCCATCACGCTGATGCGCGGCGACCCGCGCCTGGTGGCCGAGGCCATCCACGTCTCGCGCCGCACCTACGCCAAGATCAAGCAGAACCTGTTCTGGGCCTTTGCCTACAACGTGGTGGGCATACCGCTGGCCGCCCTGGGCCTGCTGAGCCCGGTGATCGCCGGCGCGGCGATGGCCTTCAGCAGCGTCAGCGTGGTCAGCAATGCGCTGCTGCTCAAGCGCTGGAAGCCCGAATCAGACAACAGCGATTGAGGAGCGAAGCATGCAAGCCATCACCATAGGCGCGGCATCCAAGGCCTCGGGCGTGTCGGCCAAGATGATCCGCCACTACGAGCAGGTCGGCCTGCTGCCGGGCCCGACGCGCAGCGAGTCCGGCTACCGGCTGTTCACGCCGGCCGAGGTGCATGTGCTTCGTTTCATACGCCAGGCCCGCGACCTCGGCTTCTCGATCGCCCAGATCGGCGAGCTGGTCGGCCTGTGGCAGGACCGCAAGCGCCCCAGCCGCCAGGTCAAGGCGCTGGCCCAGGCCCATATCAAGGAGCTGGAGCAGAAGATCCAGGAGCTGCTGGCGATGAAGGCCACGCTGGCCCATCTGGCGCACTGCTGCCATGGCGACGAGAGGCCCGACTGCCCGATCCTCGATCAGCTGTCGGGACGGCCGGATCTCAGCGGCGACGCGCCCACCTGAGCAGCCCCAGGCCCGCCAGCAGCAGCACCGCGCTGGCCGGCTCGGGCACCGGCGTGGTGGTCAGTATCAGGCGCTGCTTGGTGTTGTCCTGCACCAGGTCTATGGTCTGCTGCACCAGGGGCGCGCCGAGCTGGCCACCAAAGCCGTTGAACTCGACTCCCGCGAAGGCAATGCCCACCGTGAAGCCCCCGCCGCTGGCGGCATTGATGTCCGCGATGGCCTGTGCCGACAGCACGATGTCCACATCGACGCCGACATTCGCCAAGGTCGCCGTATAGCCGCCATAGACACTGCCCGTGCCCAGATCGGCAAAGGCGGCCAGACCAGCCACATTGGGGGTCGGCGGAAAGCAGGCGCAGGCATTGATGAACGGTGACTGCAGCGCCGCGTAGGAGGTGCTGACATCAAAGACGTTGAACAGCTCCGAGACATGGGTCAGGACCGTGAACGGGAAGGTGGTGCTCGGCCCTTTCGAGGTGTAGGTGCCGTTGCGCAACCTCAGCGTGGCGCCGGTGACCGGGTCGGTCACACCGCTCAGGTCGAAGCTCAGATAGAGGCGGCTGTAGGCCTTGAACCCGCCAATACCCATGGGCCCGTTGACCAGCTCGACGACACCGGCCTGGGATGCCAGCGTGCCCGGTGACAGATTGCTGAAGCCGAACAGGCCGGTGACCGAGCCCATCGTCGTGGTGCCCAGATCGACCGTGGCAGCCATCGGCGCACCGCAGACCATGACAGAAGCGGCCAGCGCCGCGCCGCGAACCCGATTCAAGAGCTTCATATCGTCCCCTCTTGGCCAGCAAAGCAGCGAAAACGATAGTCCAGCGCCGGCAGAATGCAAACACCTAATATCGCTGTAGTCATCGCCTCGCTGATACAGCGCAGCGCCGAGCGGCCGGGTCTGTGTCTTTGCGCCCGGAGCGGCGGCCCGTACGCTCGGCTGCCATCCCCCTGGAGCCCGCCGTGATGACCGAATTGCTGCCCCTGATGACCTACTGCATGGTGATGTCCGGCACGCCCGGCCCCAACAATATGATGCTCACCGCCTCGGGTGCCAACTTCGGCTACCGCGGCGCCTTGCCGCAGATCCTGGGCATCAGCAGCGGCGTGTTCGTGCAGACCCTGCTCACCTGCCTGGGCCTGGGCAGCGTGTTCGCCGCCTATCCGATGGCACACAGCGTGCTCCGTGTGGCCGGCGCGCTGTACCTGATCTTCCTGGCCTGGCAGCTCAGCGGCGCCCGCATCGGCGAGGCCCGGGCGCCGCGCCCGGCCACCTATCTGCAGGGCGCGCTGTTCCAGGCCATCAATCCGAAGAGCTGGGTGCGTGCCATCACCATTGCCTCGGTGTTCATGCCGCCGGGCATGGAACCGGTGCCGGGCGCACTGCTGGTGGCCGTGGTCAGCCTGATGGTGGGCTTTCCCTGCATTTCGATGTGGGCGCTGTTCGGCGTGGCGATACGCCGGCTGCTGACCGACCCGCGCAAGCAGCGCATATTCAACCTCGCCATGGGCGCCGCGCTGGTGCTGCTGGCCTTGATGTTTCTGCGCTAAGCTGATCCGGTGTTTGCCCTAGACCGCTCCTCATCCACGGCCCTTGCCGACCAGATCGAGGCACGCCTGCGCGAGTTGATCGTCGCGGGCCGACTGCCCGCCGGCGCGCGGCTGCCGTCGATACGCCAGCTGGCCGCCCAGCTTGCTGTCAGCCCCAACACCGTGGTGGCGGCCTATGACCGCCTCGTCGCCGCCGGCCTGATCGACTCGCGCGGCACGGCCGGTTTCTTCGTCTGCGAATCGCGCGGCGCCGTGCCCGATGCGGTGGCGCTGGAGGCCGGAGAGGAGCAGGAGGGCATCTGGCTGGCCCAGCAGGCCAACGACCAGCGCGCCGGCATGCTGCTGGCCAGCAGCGGTGCCCTGCCCCCCGCCTGGCTGGAAGACGCCGTGCCCGCGGCCGCCGTGCAGCGTGGCCTCGCCCGCAGCACCGCCGGCATGGCCACGCGCTGTCCGCCTCAGGGCCTGCCGGAGCTGCGCGAACGTCTGGCGCTGATGCTGCGGGGCGTCGGCATCGCGGTTGACGCCGGCCGCATCCTCACCACCTATGGCGGGACGCACGCCATCGACCTGATCTGCCGCGCCTTTTTGCAACCCGGTGACACGGTGCTGGTCGAAGACCCGGGTTACTTCCTGATGTTCGACCGCCTGCGCCAGGACGGCCTGCGCATCATCGCGATCAAGCGCCGCCCGGACGGCCTGGATCTCGAAGGTCTCGAAGCCGCCTGCCGCGAGCACCGGCCCCGCCTGCTCTTCATCCAGCCTGTGCTGCACAACCCCACCGGCTGGAGCAGCAGCCCGGCCAATCTGCACAAGGTGCTGATGCTGGCCCACCAGCATGGCTTTCTGATCGCCGAAGACGATGTGCAGGGCCACTTCCACCCCGGTCACGCGACACGGCTGGCGGCCCTGTCGGGCCTGGACCGGGTGATCTACTACTCCAGCTTCTGCAAGGCGCTGAGTCCGGCCCTGCGTATCGGCTATATGGCCGCCGACCCGGCCCTGCTCAAAACGCTGCTGCGGGCCAAGATCTACTCGGTGCTGACGACGCCGGCGCTGAACGAGTACGTGCTGCTGGAGGTGCTGATGGCCGGCCGCTGGCGCAAGCATCTGGAGCGGCTCAATGCCAAGCTGCTGAGCGCGCGCAATGTCAGCGCCCGCCAGCTCAGCGCAGCCGGCGTCCGACTCGACCATCCCGGCGAGGGCGGCCTGTTCCTATGGGGCGAGGTGCCCGTGGGTATGGATCTGGACCTGCTGGTGCAGGACGCCTACCGCAACCAGATCCTGCTGGCCCGTGGCGCCACCTTCTCGGCCAGTGCGCAGGCCAGCACGCATCTGCGCTTCAACGTCGTGTTCAGCCAGCAGCCGCGACTGGCGGACTATCTGCGGGAGCGGTTGCAGGCGCTGGCGGGGGCCCGTGCAGCGCTGGCAAGGGTGGTTTCGGGTTCGTAGATTCTATGGAGCAGCGCAAGCCCCGCGAAGGCGTTGAGGATCAAAACTGCTCTTTGAAGTCCAGACGGCGAAAGCGATGCGCAGGAGTTTG
>NZ_SNXS01000017.1 GCF_004362525.1 Roseateles toxinivorans | reverse complement strand
GGCAGATAGCCCGGATAGTCCCTCCACCTCGGCACCCTCAGTCGCTGCGTCTGAAGGTGCTGCCCCGAACATACAAGCCCGGATGCAATCCGGGGCTTTGCTGCGCGATGCAACGCTGGCCCCGGATTTCATCCGGGCTACACGCGCGCCAAGACTGGCTTGAGGGCCACCCCGGTGTGGCTGCCACTCGCCACAACGTCCTCCGGCGTGCCCGTCGAGACGATCTCGCCACCGCTGCGCCCGCCCTCGGGGCCGAGATCGATGATCCAGTCGCATTCGGCCATCACGTCCAGGTCGTGCTCGATGACGATCACGCTGTGGCCGCCGCCAACGAGACGGTGCAGCACCTTGATCAGCTTGCTGACGTCGGCCATGTGCAGGCCCACCGTGGGCTCGTCCAGCACATAGAGCGTGTGCGGCGGTTTCTGGCCGCGGCGGGTGATGTCGTCGCGCACCTTGACCAGCTCGCTGACCAGCTTGATGCGCTGCGCCTCGCCACCGGACAGCGTCGGTGAGGGCTGGCCCAGCGTCAGATAGCCCAGGCCCACGTCCTTCAGCAGTTGCAGCGGGTGGGCGATGGCCGGCATGGGCGCGAAGAACTCCACCGCCTCATCGACCTCCATGCTCAGCACGTCGCCGATGCTGCGTCCACGCCAGGTGACGGTCAGCGTCTCGGGGTTGAAGCGCTGGCCGTGGCATTGGTCGCAAAGGATCTTCACGTCCGGCAGGAAGCTCATCTCTATGGTCTTCATGCCCTGCCCCTCGCAGCCCGGGCAGCGGCCCTGGCCGGTGTTGAACGAGAAGCGCGAGGGCGCGTAGCCACGGGCCTTCGATTCCAGCGTCTCGGCGAACAGCTTGCGGATTGGGTCCCAGAAGCCGATGTAGGTGGCCGGGCAGGAGCGCGGTGTCTTGCCGATCGGCGTCTGATCGACCTCCAGCACACGGTCGACAGTTTCCCAGCCCAGCACCTCGGCGCAGCCTTGCCACACCGGAGACGGCTTGCGATGGCCGACGACCTGCAGCAGATTGGCCAGCAGCACATCGCGCGCCAGGGTGGACTTGCCCGAGCCGCTGACGCCGGTCACGCCGACCAGTCGCTGCAAGGGCACCGGCACGCTGACGTTCTGCAAGTTATGCAGCTTGGCCTCGACGATCAGCAGATGCGGGTCGTCGATGGTGACGGCACGCCGCGGCTGCTGCGGATGCAGCATCGGGTGCTTCAGCAGCCTGCCCGTCAGCGAATCGGGCTGCAGCGCCAGATCGGCCACCGTGCCCTGCGCCACCAGGTTGCCGCCGCGCTTTCCCGCGCCCGGACCGATGTCGATGATGTGATCGGCTCTGCGTATCGTGTCCTCGTCGTGCTCGACGACAACCAGCGTGTTGCCGCGGTCGCTGAGGCTTTGCAGGGCCCTCAGCAGGATCTGGTTGTCGCGCGGATGCAGGCCTATGGTGGGTTCATCCAGCACGTAGCAGACGCCCTGCAAGTTGCTGCCCAGCTGGGCGGCCAGGCGGATGCGCTGTGCCTCGCCGCCGCTCAAGGTCGGCGCGGCGCGATCCAGCGTCAGATAGCCCAGGCCCACCTCCTCGAGGAAGCTCAGTCGGCTCTTGATTTCGCTGACCACGTCACGGGCGATCTCGGCATCACGGCCCAGCAGTTCCAGCCCATTGACCCAGGTACGGGCGTCCATCACCGACCAGGCGGCCACGTCGGCAATGCTCTTGTCCTCGAAGCTGACACCCCGAGCGGTCGGGTTCAGCCGTGCGCCATGGCAGTCCGGGCAGGGCTGATCGACCAGGCCCTCGACCTCGGCCTCCTCGGCCGGGAAGCTCTGCTCGCGGCCACGGTTGTCGTCGTCCTTGACCGAGTCGTCGAAAGCCTTGCGCTGCTCGCGGGTCAGGGCAAGACCCGTCCCCACGCAGGTCGTGCACCAGCCGTGCTTGCTGTTGTACGAGAACATGCGCGGGTCCAGCTCGGGGTAGCTGGTGCCGCAGCTCGGGCAGGCGCGCTTGGTCGAGAACACCTTGACCGCGCCTATGCCTGCCGTCGAGTCGCCGTCGGCCAGCGCCGCATGCAGGCCCGTCAGCGGGCTGAGCAGATGCATCACGCCCTTGCCCACATCCAGCGCCTTGGCCAGCAGCTCGCGCAGCTCGGCTTCGTTGTCGGCCGTGACCTTGAGGTCGCCGACCGGCAGCTCCAAGGTGTGTTCCTTGAAGCGGTCCAGCCGCGGCCAGGGGTCGACGGAGACGAACTCGCCATCGACGCGCAGATGACTGTGGCCGCGCGCCTTGGCCCATTTGGCCAGGTCGGTATACAGCCCCTTGCGGTTGACGACCAGCGGTGCCAGCAGGCCCACATGCTGGCCCTTGTGATCGCGGAGCAGTTGCGCAGCGATCGACTCGACGCTTTGCGGCCGCACCGGCGTGCCGTCGTTGACGCAATGCTGGATACCCAGCTTGACGTAGAGCAGGCGCAGAAAGTGCCAGACCTCGGTAGCGGTGGCCACCGTGCTCTTGCGCCCGCCGCGGGAGAGCCGCTGCTCGATCGCCACGGTCGGAGGAATGCCGTAGACCGCATCGACCTCGGGCCGGCCCGCCGGCTGCACGATGGAGCGCGCGTAGGCGTTCAGCGATTCCAGATAGCGGCGCTGACCCTCGTTGAACAGGATGTCGAAGGCCAGTGTCGATTTGCCCGAGCCGCTGACGCCGGTCACGACGCTGAACTTGCCGCGCGGGATGTTGACATCCATGCCCTTGAGGTTGTGCTCGCGGGCGTTGACGATGCGGATGTTCTCGTCCAACGGCTGGCGGGCGCGACGCAACAGCGCCTGCAGCGGCACGCCCTCCTCGACCTTGTGCGCATGCAGCGCCTCGGCGTACTCGCGCAGCGCCAGACCGGTGTGCGACGTCGCGTGCTCCTTCAGATCCTCCGGCGTGCCGACGCAGACCAGCTCGCCACCGGCGTCGCCGCCCTCGGGGCCCAGATCGATGATCCAGTCGGCCGAGCGGATCACGTCGAGGTTGTGCTCGATGATGATCAGCGAGTGGCCGGCCGCCAGCAGCTTGCGCAGCGCGCGCATCAGCTTGGCGATGTCGTCGAAATGCAGGCCGGTGGTCGGCTCGTCGAACAGGAACAGCGTGCCCTTGCGCGCGATCGGCTGGCGCGAGCCGCTGGCCGCCTCGGCCAGGAAGCCGGCCAGCTTCAGCCGCTGCGCCTCGCCGCCGCTGAGCGTGGGCACCGGCTGGCCCAGCTTCACATATTCCAGGCCCACATCAACGATGGGCTGCAGCTTGGCCAGCACCTCGCGGTCGTTCTTGAACACGTGGACGGCCTCGCTGACGGTCAGCTCCAGCACGTCGGCGACGCTGAACTCGCGTTCGTCACGGGGAAGTTTGACCTCAAGGATCTCGGCACGGAAACGCCGGCCGTCGCAATCCGGGCAGCGCAGATACACATCGCTGAGGAACTGCATCTCCACATGCTCGAAGCCCGAGCCGCCGCAGGTCGGGCAGCGGCCGTCGCCGGCATTGAAGCTGAAGGTGCCTGCCTTGTAGCCGCGCTGGCTGGCCATGCTCAGATTGGCGAACAGCTTGCGGATCTCGTCGAACGCGCCGACATAGCTGGCCGGATTCGAGCGCGCCGTCTTGCCGATCGGCGATTGATCGACGAAGACCGCATCGCTCAACCAGTCGGCGCCCAGCAGCCGGTCATGCGTGCCCGGCGCCTCGGTCGGTATGCCGAAGTGCCGCGCCAGCGCCGGGTAGAGCACGTCCTGCATCAGTGTGGACTTGCCGGAGCCGGAGACACCGGTCACGACCACAAGTCGCTGCAGCGGGAACTCCACCGTCAGGTTCTTGACGTTGTGCTCGCGCACACCTTCCAGAATCAGCCGCGGCGTGTTTGGCTCGACCAGACGGCGTATGCCCATGCCCACGTGCTTGCGAGCGCCGAGGTAGTTGCCGGTCATGGTGTCGGCCTGGCGTATCGCCTCGGGCGTGCCGTCGAAGACGATCTGCCCGCCCCGCTCGCCAGGCCCCGGGCCCATATCGATCAGCCGGTCGGCGGCCAGCATCACGGCCGGGTCATGTTCGACGACGACCAGCGTGTTGCCGGCATCGCGCAGCCTGTGCATGGCCTGGACGATGCGGTTCATGTCGCGCGGGTGCAGGCCTATGCTGGGCTCGTCGAGCACGAACAGCGTGTTGACCAGCGAAGTGCCCAGCGCCGTCGTCAGGTTGATGCGCTGAACCTCGCCGCCGGAAAGCGTCCGGCTCTGCCGGTCCAGCGTCAGATAGCCGATGCCCACCTCGACCAGATAGCGCAGCCGCGTGCGGATCTCATCCAGCAGCAGCTTCAGCGCGTCGTCCAGCATCGTGCTGGGCAGTTGCAGGCCGTCGAAGAAGGCCCGCAGCCGCGCGATCGGCAGCTGCATCAGGTCGTGCAGATTCAGGCCCGGCAGCGCCTCCAGCTGCGCGCGCGACCAGTCGGCGCCGCGCGGCAGAAAGCGCAGCTCGGGCGCCAGCACGCCGTCGGCCTGCTCCTTTCCGCCCATGCGCCACAGCAAAGGCTCCAGCTTCAGCCGCGCACCGCCGCAAACGCCGCAGGGCGTGTAGCTGCGGTACTTGGACAAGAGCACGCGGATGTGCATCTTGTAGGCCTTGCTCTCCAGGTATTCGAAGAAGCGGTGCACGCCGTACCACTGCTTGTTCCAGTTGCCGTTCCAGTGCGGCGAGCCGTTCAGCACCCAGTCGCGGTGTGCGGCGCTGAGCTGGCTCCAGGGCGTGTCGCGCGGGATGCCGGCATCGCCGGCGTACTTCAGCAGATCGTCCTGGATCTCTTTCCAGGCCGGCGTCTGTATGGTCTTGATCGCGCCGGAGCGCAGCGTCTTCTTCTCGTCCGGAATCACCAGGCCCAGATCGACGCCGACGACGCGGCCGAAGCCGCGGCAGGTCTCGCAGGCGCCCATCGCCGAGTTGAAAGAGAACAGCGGCGGCTGCGGCTCCAGATAGCGCAACTCGCTCTCGGGGCAGTGCAGGCCGGTGGAGTAGCGCCACAGCTCGGGCTCGGTGCCCTCCTCGCCCTGCGCATAGACGATCAGCCGGCCGCCGCCGCGCTTCAGCGCAAGTTCGATCGCCTCCATCGCCCGCTGCTTGTCGACAGTGGCGATGCGGAAGCGGTCTGCAACAACATCCAGTAACTTGTGTTTCCCTTGGTCCGTGTCGATCTCGCGCTCGGCCTGGATGCGGGTGAAACCGCTGGCCGTCAGCCATTGCTCCAGCTGTTCGGCGCTGGTGTTGGCCGGCAGCTCGACCGGGAAGGTCAGGATCAGCCGCGGTGGATTCGCCTGGGCCGCGCTGCGCTCCAGCAGATCGGCGTAAATCGTCTGCGCCGTGTCGTGGCGCACCGGCAGCGCGGTCTTGCGGTCGAACAGCTGAGCGGCGCGGGCGAACAAGAGCTTCAGGTGGTCGTTCAGCTCGGTCATCGTGCCGACTGTCGAGCGCGAGGTACGCACCGGGTTGGTCTGGTCGATGGCGATGGCCGGCGGCACGCCGTCGACACGGTCCACGGCCGGGCGATCCATGCGATCGAGGAACTGGCGGGCATAGGCGCTGAAGGTCTCGACGTAGCGGCGCTGACCCTCGGCATACAGCGTGTCGAACACCAGGCTGGACTTGCCCGAGCCGGACGGCCCCGTCACCACCGTCATTTCGCCGGTGCGAATGTCGAGGTCCAGGTTCTTCAGATTGTGCTGACGAGCGCCGCGTATGCGGATAAGACCTTCGGACATGGCGGCTGAGGTGCTGTGCGGGGTGGGGGGAGCGGACATTCTAGGCAGCCTGACCATCCACCGAGCTTGTAAGGAGATGCAATCGCGAGCGGGCCGGATGGCGGCTGGCGGCGGTATCCGTGCTTGCTGCTCGGGGCCAGGTGACAACTGATTATATATACAGTCTCATCACTGAAATTGGCGAGCTTCACATGAGTGAGCACTGACGGCCGCGGACCATTGCACCGTCCGTGGAGCCAGCCAAGCAGATGCACGTCGGCTTGTCCATCCCCCATAGTCCAGCCCTGTAAAAATTTGCGGATGGCGGATCCGCAGGCAACAATGGTGCCTCGGTCGGGGCCCCGCAAGGTCTGGGCCGAACCGGTGGCCGGCCGGCCTTCTTCAGCGCCGCGGCGGCCACTCACCCTGGTCTCAAGAACAAGGGCTCGGCTCCTGCTTTTGGCAGACCGCTCAGCGCCCGACGACCGGATCAGCATCGAACAGAGAAGCATGAACGCCTCAACTCTTGCCCAGCGCCCCAGCTCGACCCGGCCACTTGCCTCGCTGTGGTCGCAGAGCGATGCGCAGCCGCCCAGCGCCCCGGTGGCCCAGCCCTGCCCGTGCAGCGCTGCGGCGGTCAAGGGGGCCGCGCCTCTGGTGCTGCTGGTCGAAGACAATCTGATCAACCAGGTCGTGGCCCAGGAGTTTCTGTCGCTGATGGGTCTGCAATGCCATCTGGCCGGCAATGGCCTGGAGGCACTGACGCTGTGCCAGCAGACCGCCCCCGATCTGGTCTTGATGGATATCCAGATGCCGGGCATGGACGGCCTGGAGTGCGCGCGCCGCATCCGCGCGCTGCAACAGGCCGGCGATCTGGCCACCTTCCCCATCCTCGCCCTCACCGCCCATGCGCTGGACAGCGATGTGCGCGCCAGCCTGGACGCCGGCATGGACGAGCACCTGACCAAGCCGCTGGACTTCATGGCCCTGCGTCAGCGCCTGAGCCGCTGGCTGTGTCTGCCCGAGATGCCCGCCAGGCCTTGATCGGCTCTATTCGCCGGCCAGAAAGCGCTCCACCAGGCCGATCTGATCGGCTACGTTCAGCGCTGGCGCATGGCCGCAGCCGGCAATCGTCGCCACCACAGCGCGGGGCCCGCGCTGGCGCATCGCCTCGGCGGTGTCGGCCAGCAGCAGGTCGGACGACTCGCCGCGCAGGCACAGCACCGGCAGGTCCAGGCTGTCCCAGGCGTCCCACAGATCGTAGTCATTCGGGTGCTGGATGAATTGCTGCACCATCGCCGGGTCGTAGTGCGGCGTGACGCGGCCATCGGGCAGGCGGCGTACCGAGCTTTCGGTCAGCCGGCGCCACTGCGCATCACTGAGCCAGCCATAGGGCTTGTAGACGGTGCGGAAGTACTGTTCCAGCTCGCTGACCGTGGCAAAGGCCGCCGGGTTGCCGGCATAGCTGCGGATGCGTGCGATCGCCGCCTCGGCCAGCTGCGGGCCGTTGTCGTTGAGCACCAGGCGGCGGATGCGGCCGCGCAGGGTGGTGGCCGCAGCCAAAGTGCCGATGGCCCCGCCCATCGAGGTGCCGACCCAGTGGAAGTCGCTCAGCCCCAGCTGATCCACCAGCGAGATGGCCAGGCGCACATAGAAGTCCAGGCAGTACTCGCGGTCAGGATCCGGGCTCCACTGCGACAGGCCGCGGCCTATGGTGTCTGGGCAGATCACGCGGTAGCGGGTGGCCAGATGCGAGGCCAGTTCATCCATATCGCGGCAGGTGCGGGCCAGGCCGTGCCAGGCGATCACGGTCTCGCCGTGCCCGGCGCCCCACTCGGTGTAGTGGAGCTCGCGGCCTTCGCATTGGAGGTAGTGGGAGGTGAATGTCATGGGCGATCCCTCGGCAGCGACAGATGATTCCGAGCTGATGCCGTCAGCGCGGCTGGCGGCCGCTGGCACGTAGCCGGCCAACAACACCCGAAGGAAAGTGATAGACGGCCAGCACGAACAACACGCCCAGCCACAGCAGCCAGCGCTCCGGCGAGATCAGCTGCGACAGCAGCGGCACACCATCCACTGCACCCAGGGCCGAACTAGCCAGGCTCATCAGGTTCTGCAGATAGCTCTGTGCCAGCACGAACAGCACGCTGCCGATCAGCGCGCCATACATCGTGCCCATGCCGCCGATGACGACGATCAACAGGATGTCCAGCATGATCTCGAAGGACAGCGAGGTGTCCGGCCCGTTGTAGCGCAACCAGATCGCCAGCAGCGCACCGGCCAGGCAGGCAAACAGCGCGGCCAGCACATTCGACAGCGTGCGGAAGATGACGGTGCGGTAGCCTATGGCCTCGGCGCGGAAGTCGTTCTCGCGTATCGCCTGCAGCACGCGGCCGAAGGGCGAATTGACGATGCGCAGCAGAGCCAGCACCAGCAGCACCGCGGTGACGAACAGCAGGTAGTAGGTCAAAAGACGGCCATCGACTGAGGCTCCCCACAGCGGGTCTTCGAGATACTGCGTGCCGGGCTGCAGGGCCTCGGGCACCTTGAAGTTCAGGCCGTCCTCGCCACCGGTCCAGTCGGACAGCTGCGAGGCCAGGGTAGAGAAGGCCGCCGCCACGGCCAAGGTGATCATCGCGAAGAAAATCGCCTTGACGCGCAGGCTGAACAGGCCGATGACCAGGGACAAAACCAGCGACAGCAGCAGCGCGCCGCCCACGCCCAGGGCCAACGCGCCCCAGCTCGGCCCCATGCGCGTGCTCGCAATCGCCACGCCGTAAGCGCCTATGCCGAAGAACATCGTGTGCGCGAAGCTGACGATGCCGGTATAGCCCAGCAGCAGGTCGTAGCTGGCCACCAGCAGCGTGAACACGATGATCTTGGCCGCGACGTTCAAGGCCTTGGTGCCGGGGAACAGGAAAGGTGTCAGCGCCAGGCCCAGCAGCATCAGGATGAGGAGCAGGGCGAGCCAGCGATTGCGCGGCAGATCGTGTGAGAGAAGTCGGTTCAACATCTGCGGCTCCTCAGCGGCTGGTCACGGGATACAAACCCTGCGGCCGCCACAACAGCACCGCCACCATCAGCGCGATGTTCGAGAACAGCGCGAGCTTGGGTATCAGAAAGCCGGTGTAATTGGCCAGCAGGCCGACCAGCAAGGCGCCGACAAAGCAGCCCAGCGTCGAGCCCAGGCCGCCGATGATGATGACGATGAAGATCAGCACATTGACCTGAGCGCCCATCTGCGGCGTCACGTTCTGCTGGTACAGGCCCCACATCACGCCGCCCAGACCGGCTAACGCCGAGCCGGTGACAAACACGCCAATGAACAGTCGGCGGATCCGGTAGCCCAGGCTCTCGACCATCTCGCGGTCCTGCACACCGGCGCGCACCAGGAGGCCGATCTTGGTGCGGTTCAAGGTGTAGAGCATCACGCCCAGCACCGCCAGGCCTATGGCCACGGCCAGCACCCGGTATTTCTCGACCGCAGCGTCACCCCACAGAAAGGCGCCGCGCAGCGTTTCGGGCAGCGGCAACGCAATCTGCTGCGGGCCCCAGATCACCTTGATCAGCTCCTCGCCGATGATCATGCCGCCCATGGTGATCAGGATCTGTTTCAGATGCTGGCCATAGACCGGCCGCACCAGCACCCGCTCGAAGGCCAGGCCCACGGCGGCGGCCACGCTCATCGCTACCAGCATGGCGACGAAGATCGCGCCCAGGTTCAGGAGCAGCGACGGCGCACCCATCCAGGCCGACATGCCGCCCAGCACCGAGGTGGCGACAAACGCCCCCAGCGCAATGAACACACCATGGCCGAAATTCAAGACATCCATCAGCCCGAACACCAGGGTCAGGCCGGAGGCGATGACGAAGATGATCAAACCCATGGCAAGACCTGCCACCGTCAAGGTCAACCAGGTCGATGGCGAGCCGATGAAGGGCAAGAGTGCCAGCGCCAGCAGCGGCACCAGGGCCAGAGGCAGCCAGTCGAAGCTGGCCTTGGGGATGGCGATCTCGCCGGTTGAATTCATAGTGGTGCTCATTGGTGCACAGGCAGCATCCGTAGCCCGGATGCAATCCGGCGCAGTGGGCTATGGCCAGCCGGGCCCCCGGATTGCATCCGGGCGACCAGACTCATTGGTGACTCGCCAGTGAAAGGCCCAGCAGCCGCTGCTGCATCTCGTCGTCCTGCGCCAGCTCGGCCATGCGACCGGCATGGACGACGCTACCGTTGTCCATCACCGCCACGCCATCCCCAAGCTCGCGGGCGACCATGAAATTCTGCTCGACCAGCAGCACCGTCGTCTGCGTCGCTTTCAGCTCGCGCAGCGCGGCGACCATATTGCGCACCATGGCAGGCGCCAGGCCCTTGCTGGGCTCGTCGATCAAGAGCAGCCGGCGTGGCTCGACCAGCGCCCGGGCAATGGCCAGCATCTGCTTCTGCCCGCCGCTGAGTTTGCCGGCCGGGTAGAGCCAGAATTTCTTGATCGCCGGGAACATCGTGAACAACCAGTCCAGGCGCTGCGTGTCGATCTGCTCAATGCTGCGCGCGCCGCGCGCGGCCAGCAGCAGGTTCTCGCGCACCGTCAGGTCGGCGAAGATGCCCATGCTCTCGGGCACGTAGGCTATGCCGCTGCAGGCGATGTCGGGTGTCGAGGCCTTCACGCCAGCGCCGCCGATGGCCCGGCCGTCGAAGTCGATACGGCCCTTGGAGGCCGGCCACAGGCCCATGATGGTGCGCAGCGTCGTCGTCTTGCCGGCGCCGTTGCGGCCCAGAAGCATCGTCAGCTCGCCGGCCGGCACTTCGAGATCGACACCGTGGAGGATGTGATACGCGCCGATATGCGTGTGCACGCCTTGCAGGCTCAGCAAGGAACTCATTGGTGCACCCTTCGCGCTACGCGCTGTCCCGCCAAGCGGGAATTCGCCCCTTCGGACGGCCGGGCGGGGCTCATGCCGCCACCTCCTCGACCACGCCCAGGTAGGCGTTCTGCACCACTGGCGAGGCGATCACCGCCTCGGGCTCGCCGTCGGCCATCAGCCGGCCGTTGTGCAGCACGATGATGCGGTCGGCCAGCTCGCGCACCACATCCATCTTGTGCTCGACCAGCAGGATGGTGCGGTCCTGGCGGGCCTTCAACGCGCGTATCAGGTCCAGCACCACCGGCACCTCGTCGACGCTCATGCCGGCGGTCGGCTCGTCGAACATATAGACCAGCGGATCCAGTGCCATCAGCATCGCCACCTCCAGCTTGCGCTGGTCGCCATGGGGCAGGCTGCTGGCGATCGTCTCGGCCTTGTCGTCCAGCCGCACCTGCTCCAGCAGCTCGCGGGCCTGGCGCAGGGTACCTCGATGGTCCAGCCACACCGACCACAGATTCAGCCCCAGCTTGCGGCGCGACTGCACGGCCAGACGCACGTTCTCCAGCACGCTCAAGGCCGGAAACAGCTGCGTCAGCTGAAAGGCCCGGCCCAGGCCCAGATGCGTGCGCGCCGACACCGGCAGCCGTGTGATGTCCAGCCCGTTCAGCAAGACCTGGCCCTCGCTGGCCGGCAGCTGGCCCGAGATCAGATTGAAGTAGGTCGTCTTGCCCGCGCCATTGGGTCCGACGATGGCCGTCAAGGTGCCCGGCTGGAACGCGCAGGACACATGATCGACGGCCACATGGCCGCCGAAGCGTATGGTCAGATCCCGGGTTTCAAGCACAGCCAAATCAACGCTTGTTCTTGATCGGGATGTTCATCTCTTCCGGCTTGATCTCGCGTATCAACTCCGGCACGCCCCAGGCGAAGGCCGGGTCGACCTTGATCTTGAAATGGAACATGCTCTGCATCGCCTGATGGTCTTCCTTGCGGAAGGTCATCTTGCCCTTGGGCGTCTCGAAGCTCATGCCTTCCATGGTCTTGATCAGGGTCTCGGTCTTGGTGTCGCCATTGCTCTTCTTCAGCGCCTCGACGACGGCAATCGCCGCGCTCATCCCGCCTGCGGTGAAGAAGTCCGGCGGCGCCTTGAACTGCTTGTAGTGGTTGGCCACCAGCCATTCGTTGACCGGGTTCTTGGGCATGCCGAAGTAGTAGTAGCTGGCGCCCTCCATGCCGGGGAACTGCTTGAAGCTGACCATGGCCGGCAGGATGTTGCCGCCGGTGGCGATCTCGATGCCGTAGCGCTTCAGGTCCAGGTCGGCGATCTTGTACGGGTTACCAGCCCCGGCCCAGATGATGAAGATGATCTTGCGGCCCGGCTTGTCTTTCAGCGCGTCGATCAGGCGCTGCGCGCCGGCGGTGAAGTCGGTGGTGCTGGTGGGCAGGTATTCCTCGTGCACCAGCTTGGCCTTCTTGATCGCGTCCTTGAAGGCCTTCACGCCGTCACGGCCGAAGGCATAGTCCTGGGCCAAGGTGGCGATGGTCACGCCGGCCTTGTCCAGCGCCACGGCATTGGAGATGGCGTCCTGCGACGAGTTGCGGCCGGTGCGGAAGATGTAGCGGTTCCATTTGTCGCCGGTGATCGCATCGGCCACGGCCGGCTCGACCAGCAGGATCTTCTTGTACTCCTCGGCCACCGGCAGCAGGGCCAGGGCCACGCCGGACGAGGACGGACCGACGGCGATGTCTGCCTTGTCATCGCCATAGGCGGCGGCCAGCAGGCTCTTGCCCACGTCGGGCTTGCCCTGGTCGTCCTTCTCGATCACGACGATCTTCTTGCCGGCCACCGTCATCGTGCCGCCGGTTGCGTAGTCCAGGCCCATCATGAAGCCGGTCTGTGTCTGCTTGCCATAGGCTTCCAGCGGGCCGGTCTTGCTGTAGACGTGGGCGATGCGGATTTCCTTGCCCTGAGCCAGGGCGGGCGCGGCGGCAACCAGGGTGGCGGCGCAGACAGCGGACAGGGCGAACAGGCGTCGTTGCATGGGGGATGTCTCCTGATGGAATGAATCCCCGCATGATTGTTGAAGGGCGCGGGGTGATCCGCTTTCTATTGCAAAGCCCGTGCCGAAGCGCACCGGCTCAGTGCAAACACTTAGGAAACGCCCCAAAAGCGGGTGAATCTGGCCAGAGCCGCCCGCGTGCTCGCGGGGTTTGCCTTCAATTCAGGCAGATCGACCGCTTGGCAATATGACTGAAATTCATGCAATGTCTGATATTCAGTCATCCCAGCGCCCGACTGGGACATGGCGCCCGCGCCACAATCAAACCTCGTCCCACCGGAGGTATCAGATGCCCACGCTTGACGAACAGATTGCACAACGCATCCGTGAGGAGGAGCTGTCCGGCCAGATGAGCCAGGCGCCCAGTTATGGCAAGGCGCTGCAGATCAACGACGGCTTCATGGAAACCCCCGAGGAGCTGCGCCTGGGCTACAAATTCCTCAAGGAGGCCGGCTTCGTGCCGCCCGAGGTCGAGTTGATGCAGGAGGCCGCCGATCTGCGCGAGGCGCTGCGCTGCGACCCGCCGGCCGACAAGGCCCGCGAACTGCGCGCGAAGCTGACCGCGCTGGAGCTGCGCATCGCCATGCGGCTGGAGCGGCTGGCCAAGGGCTGAGCGGCGACCGTAATCAGGTCATCAGCTCATAGTGAAAGACCTTGGATATGACCTGCCAGCGGCCCTCGACGTAGATCAAGCTCAGCAGATCGACAAAGGCCTTGGGCTCGATCACGCACTCCAGCCGGGCCAGCGCCGTCACCGGCCCGGCAAACTCGATGGCCAGGATGCGGTCGCGCCGCGGCTGGCCCAGGCTGGCCGGAGATGGCCGCTGATCCACGATAGGGAAGTACTCCGCCATGCTCAGCAACAGCGGCGTCTCGCCACTGGCGCAGGCATAGATCGCACGCGGATGGAAGACCTGGCGCAGGCGCTGGGTGTCGCTGTGGTGCAGGCCGTCGAAATAGATCTGCAGCACGGCGGCCACGGCCTCGAAGTCGGCAGCGGGGCTCATTGCGGCCCCGCCTGAGCCGCGCGCTGGCGCAGCACGGTCACCGACTCGCCGGCAATGCCCCAGTTGTCGGCATCCACCTCTTCGATCAGCACAAAGGTGGTGGCCGGGTTCTTGTTCAGCACGCGCACCAGCAGGTCGGTGGTGCCGGCGATCAGCTCGGCCTTCTGTTCGGCGCTGGCACCCTCGCGGGTGATCTGGATATGGACGTAGGGCATCTCGTGATGTCTCCGCAATGAATTGAAGAATGATTGAGTGGACGCCTGGCGCCGGCGGCCAGGCGCTGGCTCAGGCCCCGCGCACCGGCAGCCCCTCGGCCTGCATCGCCGCCCGCACGGCCGGCCGGGCCGCCACCCGCTGCACAAAGGCCTGCAGATGCGCCAGATCGGCCATCTTCAGATCGACAAAGGGCGCCCAGCCCAGCACGACGAACAGATAGGCATCGGCAGCGGTGAAGGTTTGACCGGTCAGGAAGTCGCGGCCCTCCAGCTGGCTGTTCAGCCACTCCAGCTTCTTGCGCAGCCCGGCCTTCAGCAAACTCTTGGCCGCGCCGTCCAGCTCGGCATGGAACAGCGGCGTGAAGGACTTGTGCAGCTCCGCCGTCACATAGTTCTGCCACTCCATCACGCGGTAGCGCGCCAGGGTGCCGGCGGCCGGCATCAGACCCAGATCGCCGGCGGTGTCGGCAATGTACTGGGCGATCACCGGGCCCTCGCTGAGGCGCGTGCCATCGGCCAGTTCCAGCAGCGGCACCTGGCCCTTGGGATTGATCTGGAAATAGTCCTGGCCACCGGCAAAGGTGTGGTGCGCGGTGTCGACCTTTTCCAGGGTGAAGGCCAGGCCCGCTTCGCGCAGCAGGATGTGCGGGGCGAGCGAGCAGGCGGCGGGGGAGAAATACAGCTTCATCAGAGGACTCCAGGTTGAAAGCAAGCGGCGCTTGCAAGGTGTCTGAATCCTATTGATTACCCACGAGGCCTTAAAGACATTCAATATCAGTTCTTCATTTACACCGTATGCTTGAATGAGCTATCACACGGAACCGCCATGAGTCGCGACTTCGATGACCTGAGCCTGGGCAGCCTGGAGCTGCTGTGCCTGACCGCCGAGCAGCAGAGCTTCACGGCAGCCGCCAAGGTCGCCGGGCTGACGCCGGCCGCCGTGAGCCGCACGATTGCGCGGCTGGAGCAGCGCTTCGGTGCACGGCTGTTCGTGCGCACCACGCGCAGCGTGCGCCTGACCGACAGCGGCCGCGCCTATTACGAGCAATGCAAGCAGGCACTGGTGCAGCTGGTCGAGGCCGAGCGGGCGCTCAATGGCGAGCAGCAGGCGCCGGCCGGCGTGGTGCGGCTGAGCCTGCCGACGTCCTATGGCCATTACCGCGTGCTGCCGCTGATCGGTGCGTTCCGCGCCGCCTACCCCGGCGTGCAGTTGGAGCTGCAGCTCAGCAACCGCAATGTGGACTTCACCGCCGAGGGCTTCGACATCGCCGTGCGCGGCCGCAACCCGCCGGACTCGGGCATGGTGGCGCGCAAGCTGGAGGACGCCGACCTCTTGATGGTCGCCTCACCCGACTACCTGCGGCGGCGCGGCACGCCGCTGTCGCTGGCCGGGCTGGAGGGGCATGAATGCCTGCACTTCTCGCTGCCCAGCACCGGCCAGATCGTGCCCTGGGTGCTGCGTCTGGACGGGGGCATCGCCGAGCGGCCGCTGCCCGGCGCCATCAGCTGCTTCGACGACATCATCGGTCCGGTCACGCTGGCCCGGCATGGCGCCGGCATCGCCCAGACCTACCGCTTCATGGTGGAGGCCGATCTGGCCACCGGCAGCCTGGTCGAGGTGCTGCCGGAACATGCCGGCGCCTCACGGCCGTTCTCGCTGCTCTACCCGGCCGCCCGGCATATGCCAAGGCGGGTGCGGGTGCTGATCGACTTCCTGATTGAACGGCTGGCGCCGCAGGCTCAATTCAAGCCGGACTGATCAGCCCGTACAGGGCCAGCTTGTCGTAAAGCGCCGCACGCGAAATCTGTAGCAGCCTTGCCGCCGCCAGCTTGTTGCCCTGGGTATGGGCCAGGGCCGCGCTGATCGCCTGGCGCTCCAGCGTCGCGATCTGCTCGGGCAGCGGGCGCGGCGGCTGGCCCGCCTCCGGCAGCGACGGGGTGACCACGGGTGCGAGCGGCTGCGGGGTCGGGTCTTGCTCGATCGATGGAACCCGCGGCAGCGCCCCGGCAAAGTGGGCTGGCGTCAGCCGCAGCTCGTCGCTCATCATGCTGGCCTGTTCCAGCACATTGCGCAGCTCGCGGATATTGCCCGGCCAGGGCTGGGCGGCCAGCAAGGCCAGCGCCTCGGGTGACAGCTCGCGGTGGGCCATGGCGCTGCGCCGGGCGATGTCGTCCAGCAGTGCCTCGGCCAGGGCCTCGAAGTCGCCGGCGCGCTCGCGCAGCGTGGGCAGGCGTATCGGCACAACGTTGAGTCGGTAGTAAAGATCCGCGCGGAACTGACCGGCGGCCACCATCGCCACGAGATCGCGGCTGGTCGCGGCGATCACCCGCACATCGACCCGTATCACCTGGTTGCTGCCCAGCGGCTCCAGCTCCTGCTCCTGCAGCACACGCAGCAGCTTGGACTGCAAGGCCAGCGGCATGTCGCCGATCTCGTCCAGAAACAGCGTGCCGCCGTCGGCCAGCTTGAACTTGCCCTCGCGGCCCTTGCGGTCGGCGCCCGTGTAGGCGCCCGGCGCGACGCCGAAGAACTCGGCTTCCAGCAGGGTCTCGGGCACGGCGGCGATATTGACGCCGACGAAGGGCCGCGACGCTCGCGCCGAGGCCGCATGGATGGCATGGGCCAGCAGCTCCTTGCCGGTCCCGGTCTCGCCCAGCAGCAGCACCGTGCTGGCGCCCTGGGCGACGCGCCGCGCCTGGCGCTTGACCTCCAGCGCCGCCGGGCTGGTGCCTATGAAGCTGGCGATGGTGTGCTTGGGCCTGCGCTGCGCGGCGAGTTGCCGGTGCGCATCCTCCAGCTCCTGCTGCAGGCGCGAGAACTTGGCCATCAGCGGCTGCATCGTCGTCTCGGGGTGGTCCATCAGCACCAGGCCGATCGCGCCTATCACCTGGCCGGCCTCATCGCGCAGCGGCAGACGGCTGACCAGAAAGGTGCCGGCCTGGTTGCTGAGCAGATCCACCAGGATGGGCCGGCCGCTCTCTATCACCTGGGCCATCAGAGTGTTGGGCACCACGTCCTCGACGCGGCGGCCGATGATGATGCTGTCGGCCTCGAAACCCAGGCCGGGCAGAAAGCGTTTGTAGCCCTCGCTGATCCAGACGATGCGGTGGGCGCGGTCCACCACCATCATGCCCTGCGCGCTGCGCGCGAACACATCGAACATCGACTGGGCGGCCAGCATCAGCAGGCCGTCGGCATCCTGGGGCAGCGCGGAACTCGGGGCCGTCATGTCGCGGGTGTATTTCTCTGGGCTTGTGGGTTGGATGGCACAGCACTTTAACGTGGCGCCGCTACCATCGTTGCAGCAGCTTGAGAGGAATCGGCGATGCTGGACGGATTGCGGGCCGCGGCCCGGCGTAACAGTGACGACAAGGCCCTGCGGGCGTTGATACGGGCTTGCAAGCGCCTGCTGTCCGAGCGGGCCGAGGCCAATAGCGTGGCCATCGCCGCCGAGTTGGTGCAGGCCTATGCCCAGCTGCCCGAGGCGCAACGGCCAAAACTGTTCGACGCGCTGGCCAGCGACTTCAGCCCGGATCCCCAGACCGTTCTGGCCGCGGCCACGGCCTACGCCCAGGCGCCCACGGCCCGGCATCTGGTCAAGCTGAGCCAGGTCGCCGAGCCGCCGCGCCAGGAGCTGCTGCGCCGAATCAACCGCGCGCCGGGCGGCACCGCCTGCCTGATCGGCATGCGCCGCGACCTGCTGACGCTGCTGCCCAGCCGGCCCGAGCTGCTGGCGCTGGAGGCCGACTTCCTGCATCTGCTGTCGTCCTGGTTCAACCCGGGTTTTCTGCGCCTGGAGAAGGTTGACTGGCAGTCGCCCGCGCAGCTGCTGGAGCAGCTGATACAGCACGAGGCCGTGCATGCGATCGACGGCTGGGACGATCTGCGCCGCCGGCTGCAGCCCGACCGCCGCTGCTATGCCTTCTTCCACCCGCAGCTGCCCGGCGAGCCCCTGATCTTCGTCGAGGTGGCCCTGCTGCCCGACATGCCGGCGGCCATCGCCCCGCTGATCGACAAGAAGTCCACGCCGCAGGAACGCAACAGCTTCAAGGTGGCGGTTTTCTACTCGATCAGCAACTGCCAGCCGGGGCTGCGCGGCGTGTCGCTGGGCAACTTCCTGATCAAGCATGTGGCCACCGCCCTGCAGCGCGAGCTGCCGAAGCTCAAGCGCTTCTGCACCCTGTCGCCGATTCCCGGCCTGATGGACTGGCTGCTGAAGAAGCCCGATTTCGAGGCCCTGCCCGGACTGAAGAAGCCGCAACTCGCGCGCCTGCAGGCCGCGCACGCGCTGCTGCTGCACAGCTGCGGTCAAGACCTGGCTGGCCTGCAGCAGCAAAGCGCCGACAGGCCGCTGGAGGATCCGGTGCAGCAAGCCCTACTGAGCCTGTGTGCCGCCTTCATGATCCACCAAACGCACAGCCCTGGGGGCGACCCGGTGGCCCGTTTCCACCTCGACAACGGCGCCCGGCTGGAGCGCCTGAACCCCGCCGGCAACCTGGCGCGCAAGGGTTTGCGGCAGTCGGCCGGGCTGATGGTCAACTATCTGTACGACCTGGCCGAGGTCGAGAATCGGCATGAGCGGTTCACGCTAGGGGAAGTCGTGCACGCCCGCGCGGTGGCGGCGCTGTTATAAAACCAGATGCAGCGCCCCGCCCGTCCGCTGGCGGGGCAGACAACACCGACAGGAGACAAACCCATGAAGTTCCAGAATCAGCGCCCGCAGCGGGCCCGTCTCGTTCTACTGGCTGCACTGGGCACCACCGCCCTGGTCGGCGGTGCGGTGCAGGCCCAGAGCGGCTGGCCCGTCAAGCCGGTGACCATCGTCGTGCCCTTCCCGGCCGGCGGCGGCACCGATGCCTTTGCGCGGCCGCTGACCGCGGTGCTGACCAAACAGCTGGGCCGCCAGATCATCATCGACAACAAGGGCGGAGCCGGCGGCACCGTCGGCGCCTCGGTGGCGGCCAAGGCCTCGCCGGACGGCTACACCTTCTTCATGGGCGCCGTGCATCACACGATCGCGCCCAGCATGTACCCGAAGCTGGACTACAGCATCGAGAATGATTTCATCCCGGTGGCCTTGATCGCCAGCGTGCCCCAGGTCATCGTCGTCAACCCGCAGCGCGTGCCGGTGTCAGATCTGAAGGGTTTGCTGGAGCTGATGCGCAAGAACCCCGGCAAGCTGAACTACGCCTCGGCCGGCAACGGCACTTCGCACCACCTGGCCGGTGAGCTGTTCAAGCTGCAGACCAAGACCTTCGTCACCCACATCCCCTATCGCGGCGCCGGCCCGGCCCTGCAAGACCTGATCGCCGGTCAGGTGGACCTGATGTTCGATGGCCTGGGCTCCTCGGCCGCCCATATCAAGAACGGCCGCATCAAGGCGATGGCCGTGGCATCGACCAAGCGCGCCCCGGGCTTCCCCGATGTACCCACCAGCACGGAGGGTGGCGTGCCGACCTATCAGGTCGCCACCTGGTATGGCCTGTGGGCACCCAAGGGCACGCCCAAGGAGGCGATCGACCGCATGCGCGCCGAGTTGGTCAAGGCCTATGCCACACCCGAGATCCACGACACCTGGACCGGCCTGGGCGCCGAGATTCCCAATCTCTATGGCGATGCCTTCGGCAAGTTCGTCAGCGCCGAAGTCAAGCGCTGGGCCGAGGTGGTGAAGAGCTCGGGCGCCAAGCTGGACTGAATCCGGTGAGCGAGACGCTGGCTGACTGCACGGTTCGCGAAGCCCGCCCGGCCGATGCCGTGGCACTGCACGACATCTATCTGCGCGCCTACGCCCATGCCTTCCCCTGGCGTGCGCTGCCCATCAGCCTCGCTGCCGACAGTGCCGGTGAGTGGATGCTGGTGGCCTGCCGCGGCGAGCGACTGCTGGGCTTTATCTCCAGCCAGCGAGACCATGCCTTCATCCACCACCTGTACGTGGACCCGGCGTTTCACGGCCGCGGCATCGGCCGTGCGCTGCTGCAGGCCTGCCTGGCCGGCCTGAGCCATCGCCCCGCCGCCTTGAAATGCGTGCTGAAGAACAGAGCCGCGCTGGCCTTCTATGCCCGCCACGGCTGGACGGCAGCCGCCGCCCAGCCGGCCGACGCGCAGGACTATGTGCTCTTGCACCTAAACTGACCACACGATTCGACTTCACCATGCCCAACGCCAATCTGTTCGCCGCGCTGCGTGCCAACTTCCCCGCCGACCTGGACCAGACCGCCATCGAGGTGGCCGATCAGCCGGGGCTGAACTACAGCTGGCGCGACATCGACCGCGCCACCGCGATGATGGCCAATCTGCTGGCCTCGCTGGACCTGCCTGCGGGCAGCCGCGTGGCGGTGCAGACCGAGAAGTCGGTCGAGGCGCTGATGCTGTACCTGGCCGTGCTGCGTGCCGGCTATGTCTTCCTGCCGCTGAACACCGCCTACCAGGCGGCCGAGATCGAATACTTCGTCGGCAATGCCGAGCCGGCCGTCGTCGTCTGCTCGGGCAAGAACTTCGGCTGGGTCAGCAAGATCGCCTTCAATGCCGGCACCGAGCATGTGTTCACCCTGAATGAGGATCGCACCGGCAGCCTGCTGGAGCGCGCCGCCCATCAATCGGACCAGCACAACACCGTGGTCAAGGGCGCGGACGAGCTGGCCGCCATCCTCTACACCAGCGGCACTACCGGGCGCAGCAAGGGCGCGATGCTGACCCACGGCAATATGCTCAGCAATGCCCTGGTGCTGAAGGACTACTGGGGCTGGAAGGCTGGCGACGTGCTGATACACGCGCTGCCCATCTTCCATGTGCACGGCCTGTTCGTCGCCTCCCATGGCGCCCTGCTCAACGGCAGCAAGATGATCTGGTTCGCCCGCTTCGACCCGCGCGCGGTGATTGCCAAGCTGCCCGAGGCCACTGTCTTCATGGGCGTGCCGACGCTGTATGTGCGCCTGCTCGGCGAACCCTCGTTCGGCAAGGAGGCCTGCCGGAACATGCGCCTCTTCATCAGCGGCTCGGCGCCCATGCTGATCGAGACCTTCAACGAGTTCCTCGCCCGTACCGGCCACCAGATCCTGGAGCGCTACGGCATGAGCGAGACGGTGATGCTGACCAGCAACCCCTACCACGCCAAGGATGGGGCACGCCGCGGCGGCACGGTGGGCTTCCCGCTGCCCGGCGTGGGCCTGCGGGTGCGCGATGACAAGGGCCAGCCCTGCCCCACCGGCGAGATCGGCGGCATCGAGGTCAAGGGGCCGAACGTGTTCGTCGGCTACTGGCGCATGCCCGAGAAGACCAAGGAAGAGTTCACCGCCGACGGCTGGTTCAAGACCGGCGACGTCGGCCGCATCGACACGCAAGGCTATGTGACCATCGTCGGCCGCAGCAAGGACCTGATCATCAGCGGCGGCTACAACGTCTACCCGGCCGAGATCGAGGGCTATATCAATGACATGGCCGGCGTCAACGAGTCGGCCGTGATCGGCGTACCGCACAAGGACTTCGGCGAGGCGGTGGTCGCCGTCGTCGTGGCCAAGCCCGGCGCGGCGCTGGACGGGGCGCAGATTGCCGCCAGCTTGAAGTCGCAGATCGCCAACTTCAAGGTCCCCAAGCAGGTGTTCGTCGTCAGCGAGCTGCCGCGCAACACGATGGGCAAGGTGCAGAAGAACCTGCTGCGCGACCAGCACAAGGGCCTGTTCGCGTGAGTTCGCAGCCGTCATCTGATAACAGCGCCTGCCCGCGCTGCGGCCTGCCCTTTCACTGCGGTGTGGCCGACGCCCGCTGCGACTGCTTCGACATGCAGCTCACGCCCGGCCTGCGCGAGCAACTGGCCGCGCAGTACCGCAGCTGCCTGTGCGTCGCTTGCCTGAAGCAGCTGAAGGACCAGGCCGCAGCCGCCCAGCAATGATGATGACCGACCCCAGCGCGGCCATAGGCCTGCACATCAAGCTGGAGCGCACGCAACGCGGCTGGTCGCTGGCCGAGCTGGCCGAGCGGGCCGGCGTGTCCAAGGCGATGATCAGCAAGATCGAACGCGGCGAGGCCAGCCCCACGGCCACCGTGCTGGGCCGCCTGTCCGGCGCCCTGGGCCTGGCCCTGTCGGCCCTGCTGGCCCTGGCCGAGCAGTCCACCGAGCGCGTCAGCCGCCGCAGCACGCAAACCGTCTGGCAAGACCCCGAGACCGGCTACACCCGCCGCTCGATCTCGCCCAGCGGCGGCGGTGTGCTGGAACTGCTGGAGGTCGAGCTACCGGCCGGCGTGCGCGTGCCCTACCCGGCCAGCGCGTTCAGCTTCCAGCATGAGCAGATCCTGGTGATGGAGAACACGCTGCTGTTCATCGAGGGTTCGGTCGAGCATAGGCTCGAAGCGGGGGATTGCCTGCAGCTGGGGGCGCCGGAGGATTGTGTGTTTGTCAATCCTGGGGATCTGCCCTGCCGTTATTTGATTGCGTTGGTGAGGCGCTGAGTCAGCGCCTGCCGCCCGCCATCCGCAACGCCTCCGGGCGCTGCCGCAAACGCAGCATCGCCACACACCCCGCCATCGGCCCCAACGCCAACACACCGAACGCCACCGTCCACCCCGCCCAGGCCACCAGCTCGGGCACCAGATGGATGCTGACCAGGGTCAGCGAGAACCCGGCGCAGGTCTGCGCCGTCAACATCGTGCCGACGTTCTGCGGCTCGCTGAGCTCGGCGATCGAGGCCGAGAACTGGGCCGAGTCGGCGATCACCGACACGCCCCAGACCACCGCCACAACGGCGACCAGCCAGGGCGGCGCGGCGAACATCCATCCCATCAAGAGCGCGCAGCCAGCGCTGATGGCCATCGCGCCGGTGGTCAGCGCGGTGCGGCCGTAGCGGTCGGCCAGCACGCCGCCGAGCCAGGCACCGGGGGCTCCGGCGGCGATGGCGGCAAAGGTCAGCAGTGCGGCGAAGTGCTTGGCGTTGGTCATGCCCACGGCCTCGAAGCTGGCAGTCAGGAACACCGCCAGCCAGGCCCACATCGCATACAGCTCCCACATATGGCCCAGATAGCCGAGATTGGCCAAGCGCAGCGCGGGCCGCCTCCAGGCTTCCAGCATCTGGCCGAAATGGACGCTGGCAGCACGCGCATGGTTGGGGCCGACGGTGAACCAGCGGATGCCAAGAGCAGACAGCGCCGCACAGGCCGCCGCCACGCCATAGACGACGCGCCAGTCGGCCTGCACCCAGGCCGCCAGCGCGTGCGGGCTGGCCGAGCCCAGGGTCAGCGCGCCCACCAGAAAACCAACCAGCAGGCCCAGATCGCCCCTGGCCCAGGTGGCGGCCAGGCGCATGCCGACCGGATAGACGCCGGCCATGCAGGCACCGGTCAGGAGGCGCAGTGCGAACACCAGCGGGCTGACGGGCTCCAGCAGGGCCAGCACGGCGGTGGCCGCGGCGGCGGTCAGTGCGCAGCTCATGAACAGGCGCTTGGGGTCGAGTCGGTCGGCCAGCTGCAGAAGCGCACTGGTCAGCGTGCCCAGCACGAAGCCGATCTGCACCGAGCTGGTCAGCAGCGCGGCCTGCAGCGGCGTCAGCGCCTGGCTTTGCTTGACCAGGGCGACGACCGAGGCCGATGAGAACCAGACCGTCATCGTGCCGACCTGGCACAGCAGCAGCACCGCCATCGCGCCGCGCTTGCCGGGCATGACCGCGTTCAAGGCACCGAACTCACCGGTGCGGCCAGCCGGTGGAAGTGCCGGCCGAAGTAGATCAGGGCATCGCCACTGTCGGCCATGCGCAGGGCCTTGACCTCGCAGAGAAACATATCGTGCGTGCCGACCGTGGTGACCGAGCGGATCTCGCAGTCCAGCGAGGCCAGCGCGTCGTCCAGCACCGGCGCACCGGTGGCAAGACGGCTCCAGCGCGCGGCCGCGAAACGCGCATCGACCGGCACGTCCCGATCCGAGAACAGCTGGGCCAGGCCCTGCTGATCGGCGCTGACGACATTGACGCACAGCGCGCCGCTGTCGCGAAACGCGGCGGCATTGCGGCTGTCGCGATTGATGCAGACCATCACCGTGGGCGGCTCATCGGTCACGCTGCACACGGCCGAGACGGTGCAGCCGGCGCGGCTGGAGCTGCCCATTGGCCCCTCGCTGGTCACCACATTGACGGCCGCGCCGAGGCTGGACATGGCCTGGCGGTACTGCAGCTTGTTGACTTGCATGGCCCGGCCTCAGCGACGCTGCTGATGTGTGGCATGGTGCGCCGCATGGCGCGCCGGCAGTCGCGCGGTGCCGAACAGCTTGTCGCGCAGGGTGCCCTCCCGGTAGCCGGTCTTGTAGGCGCCGCGCTCCTGCAGGATGGGCACGATCAGTTGGGTGAAGTCGTCGAAGCACTCGGGCACCACGGTGCGCGACAGATTGAAGCCATCGACATCGGCCTCGTCGGCCCAGGCCATCATCAGGTCGGCGATCTTGTCGGCCGAGCCTATCCAGGGCGGCTGGCGGCTGCCAAGCACCATCTGCTCCAGCAGCTTTCGGCGCGTCCATTGCGGGCCGGCGGTACGCGTCATCGCCTCGATATTCGACACGATGGCCTGGCTCTTCTGCGTCTCGACCGGCTCGTCGATGTCGAACTTCGCCAGATCTATGCCCATCGACGCGGCGGCATGGACCAGCGCCGCCTCGGAGCTGACATAGCGCCGATAGTCCTCGAACTTGTCCTGCGCTTCGGCGTCGGTGCGGCCGGTGACGACGGTGGCGCCGAGAAAGACCTTGATGTCGCCGGCGGCACGGCCACGCTGCAAGGATTGCGCGCGGATGTCCGAGACGATGCCCTTCACCCCCGCTTTGGAATGGCCGTTGACGAACACGCATTCGGCGTGCGTGGCGGCAAACTGCCGGCCGCGGGTCGAAGAACCGGCCTGGTAGAGCACCGGTGTGCGCTGCGGCGAGGGCTCGCACAGATGCATCGCGTCGACCTGGTACTGCTTGCCGTGGTGGTGGATGACATGGACCTTGGACGGGTCGGCGTATACCCCGCTCGCGCGGTCGGCCTGCACCGCGCCGTCTTCCCAGCTGGCCTCCCAGAGCTTGTAGACCAGCGCCATGTACTCGTCGGCCAGGTCGTAGCGGTCATCGTGCGCGGTCTGGGCGGCGAAGCCGGCGGCGCGGGCGGCGCTGTCCAGATAGCCGGTGACGATGTTCCAGCCGATGCGGCCCGCGGTCAGATGGTCCAGCGTGGACATGCGCCGGGCGAACAGAAACGGCGTTTCGTAGGTCAGGTTGCTGGTGACCCCGAAGCCCAGGTGTTTTGTCGCCGCGGCCATCGCCGGGATGATCAGGGTCGGGTCATTGACCGGCACCTGCACCGCGCCGCGCAGCGCCGCATCGGGGCTGGCGCCATAGACGTCATAAACGCCCAGCACATCGGCGAAGAAGATGCCGTCGAACAGGCCGGCCTCCAGCTTGCGGGCGTAGTCGGTCCAGTAGTGGATGTCCAAATAGCTGGCCGAGCGGTCACGCGGATGGCGCCACAGGCCCTGCTGGATATGGCCGACACAACACATGTCGAAGGCGTTGACGTGCAGTTCTCGGCTCATGTCGCAATGTCCACTTAGATTGATTTTCGTCAACTATAGTGGAATCACGCAACATCAACAAGGCTCAGCGCGAGGCCAGGAACTGGCTGCGCGCCGCCTCGGTGATGGCCACCACGCAGGGGTGGGTGATGCGCCGCTCGACCGAGATGGCGAAGAACTCTTCCACCAGCGCGTCGCTGCGGCCCAGCACCTTGACGCCGTACTGCTCGCAGGTCTCGGCCTCCAGCACGGTGGGCGACATGAAGACGCCGCGGCCCTCGCTGCCGAAGGCCTTCATCAGCGCCGCGTCATCGAACTCGCCGATCAACCGCGGCCGCAGGCTCTGCTCGGCCAGCCACAGGTCCAGGCGCTGGCGCATCGCCGAGCTGGCGCCCTGTATCAGCATCGGCGCGCCGTCCAGGCAGCGCGGAAACTCGGCCTTGAGCGTGCGCTTCAACGAGGGCGCGGCGAAGAAGCTCATCGCCGTCGTGCCCAGCGCATGGCTGAAGGCCTTGACGCTGAGCTGCTTGCCCATGGGCTCGTCGGCAATCACGATGTCCAGCCGGTGCACCGACAACTGGGCCAGCAGATCCTGCATCTTGCCCTCGTGGCAGACCAGCCGTACCGGGCCGGGACCGTCCAGCGCCGGCTCCAGCAGCCGGTAGGCGATCGCCTTGGGCACCTGGTCGGCGATGCCGACGCGGAACTCCAGCACCGTCTGGTCGCTGCGCGCCTTGCCGATGGCCGACTCCAGCTCGGCGCTGAGCGCAAAGATCTGCTCGGCGTAGCCCAGGGCCACCCGGCCATCGTTGGTCAGCTCCAAGCGCCGCCCGCTCTTGCGGAACAAAGCGCAGCCCAGGCGGTCTTCCAGCAGCTTGATCTGGGTGGACAGGGTCTGCGGCGTGGTGTGCAGCTGCTCACCGGCGCGCATGATGCCTCCGGCCTTGGCCGTGGCCCAGAAGTAATAGAGGTGCTTGAAGTTCATTGCTTCTGCTTTCTCGAAGTCACGCTTCCGAAACTACGACTTTACGCTTAGTGTTGCGCGGCCTAGAGTGCGAGGCTATGGAATTCCTTCTTGACCCGAACCTCTGGATCGCATTTGCGATGCTCACCGCCCTCGAAATCGTCCTGGGCGTGGACAACATCATCTTCATCTCCATCCTGGTCGGTCGGTTGCCGCCGGAGCAGCGCGACTTTGCCCGCCGCCTGGGCCTGGGCTTTGCGATGGTCTCGCGCCTGCTGCTGCTGTTCTCGCTGAGCTGGGTGATGGGCTTGACCGAAGACCTGTTCACCGTCGCCGGCAATGGCTTCAGCGGCCGTGACCTGGTGCTGCTGTTCGGTGGCCTGTTCCTGCTCTACAAGGCCTCGCACGAAATCTTTGTCGAAGTCGAGGCCAAGGAACAGGACGGCCCCGGCGAGAGCGACCCGGTCGCCCTGAAGGCTGCCGGCCGCAAGGCGATGTGGGCCATCGTCGGCCAGATCGCCGTGATCGACATCGTGTTTTCGCTGGACTCGGTCATCACCGCCGTCGGCATGGTCGATCAGATCGGCGTGATGGTGGCCGCCGTCGTCACCTCGGTCGCGGTGATGCTGTTTGCCGCCAAGCCGATCGGCGACTTTGTCGATGCACACCCGTCGGTCAAGGTGCTGGCCCTGGCCTTCCTGGTGATGGTGGGCATGGCGCTGACCGGCGAGGCCTTCGACATGCACATCCCCAAGGGCTATATCTACGGCGCGATGGCCTTCTCGCTGGCCGTGGAAGCACTGAACCTGCGGGCCCGAGCCAAGCGCCACACCCTGATCCAGACCGCCTGAAGTTCCCTGTTCCTCACCGTCCCACGAAAGGATTTGCCATGAACAACCCTGTTCAGACCTACCAGACCGGCTTTGCCTACGGCGCCGAAACGGCGGCGCAGCGCAACCGCACCCTGCGCAACACCTACTGGCTGCTGGCCCTGTCGATGGTGCCCACGGTGCTCGGCGCCTGGGTGGGTATTGCCACCGGCATTGCCAGCATGATGTCCGGCGGCATGGGCCTTGTCGTCTTCATGGTGGGCGCCTTCGGCTTCATGTTCGCGATCGAGAAAACCAAGAACTCGGCCGCTGGCGTGCCGATGCTGTTGGCCTTCACCTTCTTCATGGGGCTGATGCTGGCACGACTGGTCGGCACCGTGCTGGGGCTGTCCAACGGCGCCAGCCTGGTGATGACGGCCTTTGCTGGCACCGGCGCGATCTTCCTGGGCATGGCCTCGCTGTCCTCGGTGATCAAGCGCGACCTGAGCTCCATGGGCAAGTGGCTGTTCATCGGCGCCATCATGTTGATGGTGGCCGGCATTGCCAACATCTTCCTGAAGTCCAGCGCGCTGATGATCACGCTGTCGGTGCTGGCCATCGGCATCTTCTCGGCCTTCATCCTGCATGACCTGAAGCGTGTCCAAGACGGCCATGAGACCAACTACATCACCGCCACCCTGGGCGTGTACCTGAGCATCTACAACGTGTTCCAGTCGCTGCTGATGCTGCTGGGCATCTTTGGTGGCCGCGACGAATAATCGCTGAGCGATGGGCGCATGATGGAACTCACCCGGCACGAGCCGGGTGAACCCATTGAGGACGCCCCATGTCAACAACTGACGCCAAGGCGCAGCCCGCCGGCCACACCCATGTGGACCATCTGCGCTTTCACCGCCCCCATGCCCACCTGGCCCCCACCTTTGGCAATGATGCCTTTGCGCTGAGGGCCGAGGCCTTCGCGCGCTTCTTCGGCACGCCGCTGTTCCTGGGGGCCCAGACGCTGATCGTGGTGGTCTGGATCGCACTCAATGTGTCGGGCCTGACCCACTTCGACATCTACCCCTTCATCCTCTTGAACCTGGCCTTCAGCCTGCAGGCGGCCTATGCCGCGCCGCTGATACTGCTGGCCCAGACCCGCCAGGCGGCGCGTGACAAGGTGCACTCAGAGGCCGACGCCCAGCATCGTGAGGCCCTGGCCGTAGCCAACGAGCAGCGCCTGCTGATTGCCTCCCAGCAGGCCGATCAGATGCTGGAGCTGCTGCGCCAGAACACCCAGCTGACCGAGCTGACCAGGCAACTTACCGAGCGCATCGAAGGCCTGACCGTGGAGATGCACCAGCACCTGTTGCAGCATCGCACCGCCGCAGGCGATGCGTCTACCAGGCCTGCGGCGCCACCTGCCCCGTCGACTGGAACGCCGGGCGGCTGAAGAAAAAGCCCTGCATCAGGTGCACGCCTGCATCGACAAAGAAGTCGCGCTCGGCCGCCGTTTCTATGCCCTCGGCAATCACCTCGATGCCCAGGTCCTGGCAGATATGCATCATGCCGCGCACGATGGCCTGGCGCGAACGGTTGCTGTCCACGCCGCGCACCAGCGCCATGTCGAGCTTGATCAGGTCGGGCGTGAAATCGGCCAGCAGGGTCAGGCCGGCGAAGCCGGCACCGAAGTCGTCGATGGCGGTCAGGAAGCCACAGCGCTTGTATTCCCTGAGGATGGAGGCCAGCCAGGGGCCGTCTTCGACGCGCTCGCCTTCCGTCACCTCGAAGATGATGCGCTCCAGCGGGAAGCCGTGGACTCTTGCTGCCTCCAGGGTCGTGCGTATGCAGACCTCGGGCTTGTAGACCGCGTTGGGCAGGAAGTTGATCGAGATCTTCTCCTGGATGCCCAGCTGGGCGGCGCCCTTGATCGCCTTGACCCGGCAGGCCTGGTCGAAGCGGTAGCGGTTGCTGTCGTTCACCTGGGACAGCACCGACATTGCCCCCTGCCCCTCGGGGCCGCGCACCAGCGCCTCATGGGCGTAGATTGTTCGCGACCGCAGATCGACGATGGGCTGATAGGCATAGTCGAAGCGGAACCCGACGCGCTCTGCCGAGCCGCAGTCCTCGCAATCCGGGACATCGCCCGCCTCGAGGGCGGCAAATTCGGACGGGACGGGTTGAATCTTGATCACGTTGGTTTCCTTCACTTCCTGCCGGGCCGTCTGGGCAGCCGGCCTCAGGCGGACGCCCGCTTGTCGGCATACATTTTCTCATCGCTGCGCAGCATCAACGCCTCCACCGTGTCACCGATGCTCGCCACGGCCAGACCAACGCTGATGCTGACCTGCAAGCCGGCCGCCAGGGCGGACCAGTCGTGCAGGCGCACCGCCTGCTGCAGGCGGGCGCAGACCTGGCGGCAGGCCAATTCATCGGCGCCGCGCAGCACGATCACGAACTCGTCACCGGCCAGGCGCGCAGGCAGATCCGGCTCGCGGGTGTGCTTGCGCAGCAGGCCGGCGATGCGGCGCAGCACCTCGTCACCGACATGGTGCGAGAAGCTGTCATTGATCTGCTTGAAGCGGTTCACATCAATCATCGCCAGGCACAGGCTGGCACCTGGCGTGGGCAGCATGTTCAGCCACTCGGCCAGACTGGACTCGAACTGCCGGCGGTTGGCCAGGCCGGTCAGACCGTCCTCCATGGCCAGGCGCTGGTAGAGACGCGTGTCGCTCTCCAGGCGCTGCAGCTGCTGCGTCTGGCGCCGCAGCTCCACCTGGCGGTCGATCAGGTCCACCCGGCCCTTCAGGCTGTGTGCCCGGGCCAGCTGTTCGCGCAGAGCCAGCTGGCGCAGCGCCGACAGCGCGCCCAGCGTATCGCCGGCCAGCTCGCAGGCATAGCTGAGCAGCTGATAGCCCACGGCCAGCAGGCCCTCATGCTCATGCTCGGCGGCCACCGCCACCGTCTGCCGCGCCCAGTGCTGGGCCTCGCCGAGCTGGCCCTTGACCATCGCCAGCTCGGCCTGGGCCCAGTGCACGGCCGCCTTCATCCAGGGCCGTTGCAGGCTCTCCTGCATCCGCTTGAAGTGCTGCAAGGCCTCGGCCGCCTCGCGAAAGCGCAGCCGCCAGGTCAGCAAATGGGTGTGGGCCAGGGCCAGTATCAGCAGATTGTTGGTGTGACTGGCGGTGGCGATCGGGTTGCCGCTGGACGCTGCTGCCAGCAGCTGGTGGCAGCGGTTGATCTGCACCTCAAGCATGTCCAGCGACAGCCGCGCCCCACCGCCATTGCGTTCCACCATATAGCGCACCGATTCGGTCGAGGCCAGATCGGTGTGCAGCTCGAAGGCATTCAGCGGCGGCTCGCAGCGCTCGGCCAGGTAGATGGCCTGCTGGTAGGCATTGCTGGCCTCGACAAAGCACTTGCCGGAGTACATCGCAATGCCCAGCGCGTGATAGGCCATCACCTGGTCGCGGCTGGGCTGCTCGGCGGCGGAAACCTTGACCGCCAGCAGCGCGCTGTCCACCGCAACCTCGTAATAGCCCAGGCGTGAGGCCGCGATCGCCTGCGTGGCCAGCGCACGGCCCTCGCCATTGACATGCTGGGCGCGCTGGAACAGCAGGGCCGCGCGTTGGGCCAGATCCACCGCCTTGGCGAACTTGCCCAGCAGGCGCAGCTCGCAGCAGGCCAGACACAGCATGGCCTCGGCACACATCGCCAGATCCTGAGCCTGCTCGGCGCGCGCCAGCAGCTCGCGAGCGCAACTCATCGCGGCCTGGGCATGGCCGGCGTCGGCGTGCTCGTTGGCCTGCTGCAACAGGACCTGATTTGCTTCCTTGTCGCTACTGTCCACTGCCGTGTTCACTGCATCTGCTTTCAAGGCTGAACCGCTATTCTGAGCCGCCGCCGGGCCGGACGTATCAGCAATTTCCAGCCCTCGCACAAGGATGATCATGCCGGCCCGCGCAAGCGCATCAGCTGCGCAGTGACCATCTCGGCCATCGTGCGGGCCACCGCCTGCGGGTCCAGGCTCGGATCGTCGAACAGCAGCTCCTGCGCGGCATAGAGCGCATCGATGGCCAGGCGAAAGCTCAGGCGCGCCTGGGCCCGGTCAGCCTGCGGATGCGCCTCCATGAAGGGCGCGAGCAGCATGTCGGTGACGAAGTCATGCGAGCCATTGCGCACATGCTGCAGCGAGGGCACGGCGCGCAGCGCCCGCGTCACCCAGACACCGGCGGGCATCTGCTCGGTCAGCGCCAGTGTGCCCAGGAACAGCTCGGCCACGCTGCGCGCGAACTCGGCCTCAGGGAGTCGCATCGTCGCGGGCACGGCCCAGGGCGCCAGCAGCTCGTTCTGCACCTGCATCAACCGCGTGCCCAACTCGTGAAGGATGGCGTACTTGTTCGGGAAGTACTGATACAGGGCCGGGGGTGAGATGCCCGCACGCTGGCAGATCAGATTGGTGGACAGGCGCTCGATGCCCACCTCGCCCAGCAGCTCGGCGCAAGCGCCGAGGATGCGCTCGTAGGTCTCGACCGCACGCGGCTGCGTCGGCGCCTTCTTCAGCTCCAGGTCGGGTGGAAGCGCGCCGCTGTCGGCTGCGGGTATGGATTTCACGCGTGTCATTACGGTCGAGTCTAGGGCAAGGCCCGATGCGGGTTTGTCCGGGTCGCGGCCTGCGGTCAGATGAATATAGTCATCGCTATATTTACACGAATGGCCTCCAAGGCCAACAGGAGACCCGCATGGACCCACGTCACTACCCCGGTGTTCGCAGCGCGAGTTGCTGTGCGGTGCTGGCCCTGATCGGCGCCAGCGCGGCGCTGGCCCAGCCCAGCCAGCTGGAGGCGGTGGTGGTGACCGGCCAGGGCCGGGTGCAGCAGCTGCAGTCGGTGCCGATCGCCATCCAGGTGATGGGGGCGGACCAGGTGCGCAAGCTGGGCGCGTCGAATATGGGCGATCTGTCCAGCCATGTGCCGGGCCTGACGATAGACGCGACGCAGGCCACGCAGCCGACGATCTCGCTGCGCGGCATAGGCACCAGCGACTTCGGGATCGGCACCGATTCGCCGGTGGGCATTTACGTCGACGGCGTCTACACCGGCAAGACCGGCGGCGCGCTGCTGAACTTCAATGACGTCAAGCGCATCGAGGTACTGAAGGGCCCGCAGGGCACGCTGTTCGGCCGCAACAGCGCCGGCGGTGCGATCTCGGTCGTCACCAACGACCCCGAGTTCGCCAGCCGCGCCAGCGGCCTGCTGCGCCTGGGCAACCGCGGCCAGCGCCATGTAGAGCTGCTCGCCAATCAGCCGCTGGGTGAGAACCTGGCCTTGCGCGCCAGCCTGGTGTCGCAGCGCAGCGATGGCTTTCTGGCAGATGCCGCCACCGGTGAGAAGGCCGGCGGGGAGAACGCATGGGGCCTGCGCGCGGCGCTGCTGTGGCGGGCCAGCGAGGACACGAAAGCCATCCTGAGCCTGGAGCACGAGAAGCTGGATCAGCGCGCCCGCCCGGCCATCGGCGTGGTGCCCATCGCTCCCGGCATGGCGCCGGTCTTCCCGTCGGACCCTGCCACCTACCTCGATCCGCGCAAGGCGCCGCTGCGCAATGACGTGGCCGGCAATATCGAGGCGCGGGACTTCAACGGCGTCACCCTGCGCCTCACCCATGCGCTGGCCTGGGCCGACTTCAGCTCCACCACCGCCTACCGCCACTTCACCTCGAAGAATCGTCAGGACAACGACGGCAGCAACAGCCCGCTGATCTATCTGTCCACCACCAATGACGAGGCCAATAGCAGCTGGCAGCAGGAGTTCCGTCTCAGCGGCAAGCGCGGCACGACCGACTGGCTGGCCGGTCTGAGCTTCTACCGCGAGACCGCGCGCCAGACCGCCTTCGTCGACACCACGACCACGGCGCTGGACACCATGGCCGGCAATCTGACCGGCCTGCCGCTGTTCCAGACCGTCAATGTGCTGGCCGAGGCCGCCGGCGTGCCCGGCATCAATCTGCTGGGCCACACCTGGGGCGAGGCGATGACGAACCAGGGCCGCTTCAGCGCCGTGGCCGCCTATGGCGACGTGATCTGGGAGCTGCAGCCCAGCACCCATCTGACCACCGGCCTGCGCCTGACCCGCGACAGCAAGCGCTTCAGCTGGTTCAACCCGAACCGCGCGGCACCTAGCCTCGACGAGCAGTTGGCGGTGCTGGACGCCGTCGATCTGTTCAACGGCATGGTGGCGGCAGGCGCGCTGACGCAGGAGCAGGCGCTGATGATCCAAGGCGCGCTACGCAGCAATGTCTTGATTGCCAGCAGCGGCGCCACGACCGCGCCGCTGCAGCTGTCGCGTTCGTGGAACGATGTCAGCCCGCGCCTGGTGCTGGATCACCGCATCGATCGCGACTTGATGGTCTATGGCTCCATCACCCGCGGCTACCAGGCCGGTGGCTTCAATACGCTGCAGGTCAACTCGGCCTATGCGCCGGAGCGCGTCACCAGCCTGGAAGTGGGCGCGAAGGGCCAGCTCGCCGGCCTGGGCCTGAGCTACAGCGCCTCGCTGTTCCACTACGCCTTCAACAATCTGCAGACCCTGCAGCTGGTGCCGTCCAGCGCCGGCGGCATACCGGCGTATCAGGTCAGCATCAGCGACCAGAAGGCCACCGGTGTGGATCTCGATGCGCGCTGGCGCGTCAGCCGCCAGCTGAACCTGTTCGGCAACGTTGAGCTGCTGGACCAGACCTACAAGCGCGGCAGCAGCAGCCTGGGCAGCAACCTGGCCGGCCAGCCGGTGGGCGCGCCGCGCCTGCATGCCAGCGTCGGCTTCGAGGTGCTGTGGCAGGCGCTGGGCGGCCAGGCCCAGGCCAGCCTGCAGGCCAGCTACAGCGGCGCGACGCGCTGCAACGAGGAGTCCTATGTGCAGGGCCTGTGCCTGAACACGCCCACGTTCCAGGTCGGCGGCGCGCGGCAGAAGCTCGATGGCCGCATCGGTTGGGAGTCCGACAGCAAGCGCTGGGGCCTCTCACTCTTGGTCAACAACCTGCTGGACAAGCGCTACATCAACCGCCTCTGGTACGAGTCCGCGCCGCTGGGCTCGGCCTATGCGACGCTGGCCAAGCCGCGCACCGTGGCGGTGGAGTTGCGGGCGAGCTTTTGAGCGAGTGTCTTAGCGATGCGCCACTTGCTGCTGATCGCCCTGCTGCTGCTCGCCGCCTGCAGCAGGGACGACAAACCGACGCCGACCCAGGCCGAAGCCCTGCGCCCCGCAGATGCCCGTCTGGCCGCCGTGTATGAGCGCTCCTGCCTGAACTGCCATGGCCGCAGCGATGGCGCCGCACCGTTGACCGGCCATGCCAGCGCCTGGGCGCCGCGGCTGGACAAGGGCATGCCGGCCCTGCTACACAGCGTGCGCCAGGGCCTGAACAGCATGCCGCCCATGGGCCTGTGCCCGGACTGCAGCGACAGCGACCTTGCACACCTGATCACCTTCATGAGCCGAGCCCCAACATGACCGAACGCAGAGACTGGTTGAAGCAGACGGCGGCCCTCGGGGCAGGCCTGGCCCTGGGCGGCGAGGCGCTGGCCCAGGTGGCCGCGCCCAAACCCGCCGGTCCCAAGCCCTGGCAGAACTGGTCCGACATCCAGCAATGCCAGGCCAGGCAATGGCTGATGCCGGCGGACGAGGCCCAGCTGGCCGGGCAAATAGCCAGTGCGCCGGGCCCGCTGCGCTGCGTCGGCGCCGGCCACTCGTTCAGCCCGCTGGTGCCCACCGACGGCACCCTGATCTCGCTGGACAGGTTGACCGGCATCATCGCCACCGACAAGGCGACGAATACCGTGCGCGTGCGCGCCGGCACCCGCCTGGCCCAGCTGGCCCGCGAGCTGCACGGCCAAGGCCTGGCCCTGCACAACCAGCCCGACATCGATGTGCAGACCCTGGCCGGCGCGCTGGCCACCGGCACCCATGGCACGGGTCAGACCCTGCCGGCCCTGCACGACGAGGTGCAGGCACTGCGCCTGGTCACCCCGGCCGGCGAGATCAAGGAATGCTCGCGGCTGCTCAACACCGAGCTGTTCGACGCCGCCCGGGTGTCGCTCGGGTCGCTGGGTGTGATCACCGAATACACGCTGCGTGTGCGGCCCCGCTATATGCTGGCGCGCCGCGTCTGGCTGGAGCGCACCGAGGGCCTGCTGGAGAAGGCCCCCGAACTGGCCCGCCAGCACCGCCACTTCGAGATGTATGTGCTGCCCTTCACCGGCTACAGCGCCGGCATCACCCACAGCGAGGTGGCCGAGGGCCCGGCCCAGCACCCGGCCTCGGCCGACGAGAACGTGCTGCGCGATCTGCAGCGCCTGCGCGACTGGCTGGGCCGCTGGCCCGATCTGCGCCGCTGGACCGCCGCCAAGCTGATCGACCCGGCCCAGACCGAGTTCGCGCAGGACTGGTCCTGGCGCCTGCTCAGCACCGTGCGGCCGACCCGCTTCAACGAGAGCGAGTACCACCTGCCGCGCGAGGCCGGCATCGCCTGCCTGAAGGACATCCTGGCCACGCTGGAAAGGCGTAACGACATCTTCTTTCCGATCGAGTTCCGCTTCATCCGCGGCGACTCGGCCTGGCTGAGCCCCTTCCACGGCCGCGACAGCTGCTCGATTGCCACCCATGCGCTGCAGGGCGAGGCCTACCAGTACCTGATCGCCGAGCTGGGGCCAGTGTTCAAGCGTCATGGCGGCCGACCGCACTGGGGCAAGCTGCATGACCTTCAACTGAAGGACCTGCGGGCCATGTACCCGCGCTTTGCCGACTTCCAGCGGGTGCGCGAGAGCGTCGATCCGCAGGGCCGCATGCTCAACGCGCATCTGCGCCAACTGTTTGTGGGAGCCGCCAATGCATAAGCGTCGTGTATTGCTGGGCGCCGCCGTTGCGTTGCCCGTGGCCGCCTGGCTGGCCCGCCCGGCCGAGGTCGGCGGCCCGCACGCGCCGTACTTCGCCACGCTGAGCCAGGCACTGAAGGCCGCCGGCGTGGCCCAGGCCAGTATGGTCATCGACCTGCCGCGGCTGCGCGCCAACCTGGCCGCCATCGGCACACACGCCAAGACCGGCATGGGCCTGCGTGCGGTGCTCAAGTCCCTGCCCTGCCTGGAGCTGATGGACGAGGTGGCCAAGGCCTGGGCCAGCCCGCGGGTGATGGCCTTCAATGCGGCACAGACCGGGCAGCTGCTGCAGGCCCGGCCAGACCGCCAGGTGCTGTTGGGCAAGCCCTTCCCGGTGACCGCCGCCGCCGCGTTGCTGCGTGACTTGCCACCCGAGATCGGCGGCGGCATCGAATGGCTGATCGACACGCCCGAGCGCCTGGCTCAGTACCGCCAGCTGGCCGAGCAGCGCAGCCAGGTTCTGCGCGTCAATCTGGAGATCGACGTCGGCCTGCACCGCGGCGGTTTCGAAGATCCCATCGAGCTGGGCGAGGCGCTGCAAAGCCTGAAGACCGGCCCCCTGAAGTGGCAGGGATTCATGGGCTATGACGCCCATGTGGCCGCGTTGCCCGACGCCCTGGGCATGCGTGCCCAGGCATGGGACGAGTCGCAGAAGCGCGTTCAGACCGCCTGGCGCCTGGCCAACGAGCTGCTGGGCCCGCAGCGCCGCGAGAGCCTGACGCTGAACACCGCCGGTTCGCCGACCTTCCGCCTGCACGACGGCAAGGGCGTAGCCAATGAGGTCTCGGTCGGCTCCGCGGCCCTGCTGCCGCTGGACTTCGAGAAGCCGCTCTTGGCCGATCTGCAGCCGGCCGCCTTCATCGCCACGCCGGTGCTCAAGACCTGGCCCCGATTCCGCCTGCCCGAGGGCGCCACCTGGCTGAGCCGACTGGCCCAGACCTGGGACCGCAACCAGACCCGCGGCCTGGCCATTCACGGCGGCCACTGGCTGGCCGAGGTGGCCTCGCCCGAAGGCGTGACACCGAGCGGCCTCTACGGCCCGTCATCGAACCAGCAGGTGATGGTGGCCTCAGGCCGAGTCGATCTGCAGCCCGACGACCACGTCTTCCTGCGCCCGCGCCAGAGCGAGGCGGTGCTCTTGCAGTTTGGCGATCTGCTGGTGTTCGATGGCCAACGCATCAGCGCCCGCTGGCCGGTGCTGCCGGCCTCGGCCTGAGTTACTTCACAACAAGGACTGGCACCGGCGAAAGGGTCAGCACCTTGTGCGCCACGCTGCCCAGCAGCAAGGAGTCCAGGCCACGCCGGCCGTGTGAGCCCATCACGATCAGATCGATACCCTCTTGCTTGGCGAAGCCGATGATGGACGGCGCCGGGCCATGCTCGCGCAACACCTGGCTGTCGAAGCTGACGCCGGCCGCCGTGGCCCGCGCTGAGGCCTGCTCTATGCCCTGTTTGGCACCGTCCTCGGCCGCCTCCAGATAGTAGGCCAGCGCCTCGCCGCCGCCCTCGGGGAAGCTGATGAAGGGCACCGGATCGATCACGCTGACGATGCTCAGCCGCGCGCCGTAGCGCCGGGCCAGATCGACGGCCGTTTCGGCGGCCTTGTCGGCGCTGGTCGAGCCATCGGTGGGCAGCAGGATATGCTTGTAGTCGGCCATGGCGAAAAGCTCCGGTTCACAAAGTGGCTGCATGCTGTCACCAATGGTCAAGACCGGCAAGGCCATGCATCGCTGGCGCTTGCGCTGCGTCAAATTGCGTCCGAGGTGGGAACCGAAACCGGTGCCCGCGCTCCAATCCGCCGCTCATCTCCACTTTCCAGAGGCGCTCATGAAGCACTGGCTCAAAGAGAATCGCGGATTCATCGTGTTCCTGGTCTGCTTCGGCTTCTTCCGAACCGCCATCGCCGACTGGAACCCCATACCCTCCGGCTCGATGCGCCCCACGCTACTGGAGGGCGATGTGGTGCTGGTGAATCGCCTGGCCTATGACTTCAAGCTGCCGCTGACCGACATCTCCTTGGCCCCGCTTGGTGAGCCACAGCGCGGCGACGTCGTCACCTTCAGCTCGCCGGCCAACGGCACAAGGCTGATCAAGCGCATCGTCGGCCTGCCCGGCGATGTGGTCGAGATGCGCAACGAGGTGCTCTACCTCAACGGCCAGGCGGCCGAATACGCCGAACAGTCGCTGCACGCCGAACCGGTGGCCCCCGGCGTCGAGCTGAGCGCCGTCCGCGCCACCGAACGCCTGGCCGGCACCGACCGCCGCGTCCAGTTCATCCCCGACAAACCGGCCCTGCGCAGCTTCGCCCCGCTCACCGTGCCCGCCGGCCACTACTTCATGCTCGGCGACAGCCGCGACAACAGCGAGGACTCCCGCTTCATCGGCGCCGTGCCGCGGCACCTGCTGATCGGCCGCGCGCACCGGGTGCTGGTGTCGGCCGACATCCTCGGCAGCTGGGTGCCGCGGTTTGAGCGGACCGTCGAAGCAATTCGCTAGGCGGCCTCAAACTCCACCCGATTGCGCCCGCCGGCCTTCGCCCGGTACAGCGCGCGGTCAGCGGCCGCCATCAGCTCGGCCGCCACCAGGGCCGGTTCCTGCCCGGCGGGAACGGCGCCCAGCATCGCCAGGCCGATCGAGATCGTCACCTCCAGCGGCTGGCCGCTGTCGGCGGTGCAGGGCATGGCGGCAATGCGGGCGCGGATGCGTTCGGCAATCTCGCGGGCATGCTGGGCGGCGGTCTGCGGCAGCAGCACGACGAACTCCTCGCCGCCATAGCGGGCGATGGTGTCACCGGCACGCAGCTGCGACTGGATGCTGTGGCCCACCGCGCGCAGCACGGCGTCGCCGGCCGGGTGGCCGTGGGCGTCATTGATCTGCTTGAACTTGTCGATGTCCAGGAACAGGCAGGCCAGCGCATGCTTGTAGCGCCGCGCCTGGGCAATCTCTACGCCGCAGCGGTGCTCCAGATAGCGGCGGTTGTGCACGCCGGTGAGCAGATCGGTCAGGCCCGCGAGCTTGACGCGCTCCTGGTTCAGCACGCTCTCCAGGCAGACGGCGACGATGCTGGCCAGGCGCTCCAGCAGATTCGTGCCGGCGGCCGGGTCATAGCGCTCGGCGTCGCAGCTGCCGAAATGCAGGCTGCCGATCAGCTCGCCATGGCGACTCAAGGGCAGCAGGGCCACCGAGCGGGGCGGCCTAGGCGGGGCGTTGAAGAAGCGGGCATGGGAGGGCGCCTCGAAGCGGCCCAGCCAGGGTTTGCGCGCTGTGCCATAGAGGGCTTCCAGCGGCGCGGCCGAGGGCAGGAGCACCAGGTCGTTCAGCACCGCGCCGTCGCGCAGCTCGCTGTCCAGGATCCGGCCGGTCTCGCCATCGGCGTCCACCAGGGCCAGCGTCACACTCTCGATGCCGAAGGCATGGCCATAGTCGCTGAGCAGCAGGCGCAGCAGCTCCAGCACCGAGCGGGCACCGATCAGCCGGTGCTCCAGCTCGTCGAAGCGGCGCATCTTCTCCTCATTGGCCCGCGCCTCGCGCAGCAGCGCTTCGAGCTGCCGGCGCAGGTGCAGGTTTTCGGCTTCTAGTTGGCTGTCTTGCATCCCGGGGCCGCTGACTGATCTCAAACCGCTACTGTAGCGGGCTCAGATGACCAGGCGATACCCGACGCCGGTTTCCGTCAGCAGATGCCGGGGCTGGGCCGGCTGAGCCTCCAGCTTCTGGCGCAGATTGCCCATATAGACGCGCAGATAGTGGTTGTCGTCGCCATGGCTGGGGCCCCAGACCGCCTTCAGCAGCTGCTTGTGCGTCAATACCTTGCCGGCATTGGCGACCAGATGGGTCAGGAGCCGGTACTCGATCGGGGTCAGGTGCACTTCTGCGCCGGCGCGCTTGACCAGGCGTGAGGCCAGGTCGAGCTCCACATCGCCGAAGCGGAACAGGCTGGAGGCGGCCTCACCCGAGGCGCTCTGCGACTGGCTGCGGCGCTGCGCCGCGCGCACCCGCGCCATCAGCTCGCCAACGCCAAAAGGCTTGGTCAGATAGTCATCGGCGCCGGCGTCCAGCGCGGCAATCTTGTCGGCCTCGTCGGTGCGGGCCGACAGCACGATCACCGTCACCCCCGACCAGCTGCGCAGGTCACGCAGATAGTTCAGGCCGTCGTCGTCGGGCAGGCCCAGGTCCAGTATCACCAGCTCGGGGCGGCGCGTGCCGGCATCGACCAGGCCCTGGCGCACCGTGCCGGCCTCGAACACCTGCCAGCCCTCGGCTTCCAGCGCCAGCCGCACGAAGCGGCGGATGCTGGGTTCGTCTTCGACGATCAGGGCGGTGGGGCGGGGGTCACTCATGTCGAGGCCATCGCTTCCCGGATTGCATCCTGGCTACGGGATGGAATTGCCCCCCGGATTGCATCCTGGCTACGGGGCCGGGTAGCCCGGATGCAATCCGGGGCCAGCGGACGATGAAGCTCATGCATTGGCGTCTTCCAGATCAGGCAGGCTGGGCGGGGTACCCAAGGGCAGGCTCAGCACAAACCGGGCACCGCCACCGGCCGCAGTCTCCGCCCAGATGCGCCCCTGGTGGGCCTGCATGATGGCACGGCAGATCGCCAGGCCCAGGCCGACGCCGGGCGTTGATGACTCTTTTTCACCGCGGGTGAACTTGTCGAACAGCTGCTCTTCGCGGCCGGCCGGCAGCCCGGGGCCGTGGTCGGCCACGCTGAGCAGCAGTTCGCCATCGCGCGCCTCGGCGCTGATGTCGATCGCCGTGCCGGCCGGGGTGTACTTGGCGGCGTTCTCCAGCAGATTGCACAGCACGCGTTCAATCAGCACCGCATCGAGCTGCACCAGCGGCAGCTCGGGCGCCAGCGCGATAGATACATTGCGTCCGGTGAGTACCGGCTGCATCGCCTGCAAGGCGCTGCCCACCACTTCCTCGATCGGCTGCCACTCCAGGCGCAGCTGTACGGCGCCGCTTTGCAGGCGCGCCATGTCCAGCAGCTTGTTGACCATCGCGTTGATGCGCTGGGCCTCCTGGCGCAACGCCTGGGCCATGTCCAACCCGGCGGCCGGCAGCTCGGGCAGTGCGGCCAGCGTATCGGCCAGGCCATAGACCACCGCCAACGGCGTGCGCAAGTCATGTGACAGCGCCGACAGCAGCGAGTTGCGCAGCCGCTCCGACTCGATATGCACCAGCGCGTCCTGCGCCACCTCGACGTAGTGCACCCGCTCCAGCGCCTGGCCGATGATGCTGGCATAGGTGTCGAGCTGGGCGCGGCGCTCGGGCTGCATCACGCTGGCCAGATCACGCGGGCGCACGGCCAGCACGCCGCGCGCCCGCATCGGCGCTTGCAGGGGCAGGTAGAACCAGGGGCTGCCCGGCAAGGTATCGGTGGCCAGGCCGGCGGCCTGACCATGGTCCAGCGCCCAGCGGGCGGTGCCCAGGTCGGGCGGGTCCGGTTGTTCATCAACGCCCGGCGGCAGCTGCAGACGGTCCTGCAGATCAAGCACCAGCACCAACGCCCGACCATGCAGCTCGCGTGAAAGGCTCTCCTGCGCGCTGAGCACCACCTGCTCGGTCTGCAGCGCACCGGACAGCTCGCGCGTCAGCTCGAACAGCGCCCGCGAGCGCGCCTCACGCTCGGCGGCCACCTGGGCCTGGTAGCGCAAATGGGCGGTCAGCTGGCCGGTCACCAGGCCCACGGCCAGCATGACGATGAAGGTCAAGAGGTACTGCACATCAGACACCGCAAAGCTCAGGTGCGGCGCGACGAAGAAAAAGTCGAACAGGCCGACGCTGACGAAGCTGGCCAGCACCGAGGGTCCGCGCCCCCAGCGCAGCGACACACCGACCACCGTCAGCAGGAACAGCATGACGATATTGGCCTCGTCGAAATACGGCTGAAGCGGCCTGGCCAGTGCCGTGGTGGCCACGCAGGCCAGCAGGGTCAGGCCATAGCGTTGCCACTGACCGACCCAGGCGGCCCAGCTGGCCGCCGCCGCATCGGCGGGCGCCTTGGGCGCTGGAGCGGCCAGCGGGCGGCCGACCTCGATCAGGTCCACATCGGGTGCGCTCTCGGCCAGGCGCTGGTGCAGACCTGGCCCCGAGAACCATCGCCTCCAGGCCGGCTGCGCCGGCGCGCGGCCCAGCATCAGCTGGGACAGGTTGTGTTCGCGCGCATGGGCAATCAAGGCCGAGGCCATGTCTTGCGCCTGCAGCACGGCGGTGGCCGCGCCCAGATCATGGGCCAGCCGCACCACGCGCAGGATCCGTTCGCGCTGCGCATCGGGCAGGCGCTGCAGCTGCGGCGTCTCCACATAGACCGCGTGCCAGCTGACATTCAGTTGCTGGGCCAGCCGCGCGGCGCTGCGCACCACATGCTCGGCACCCACCGAGGGGCCGATCGCGCAGAGGATGGCCGCCTCGGTCTTCCAGACCTGGCTGATGGCCTTGTTGCTGCGCCAGGCCTGCACGTCGTCTTCGACCCGATCGGCCGTGCGGCGCAGTGCCAGCTCGCGCAGGGCCATTAGATTGCCCTTGCGGAAGAAGTTGCGCGCGGCGCGCTCGGCCTGGCCGGGCATATAGACTTTTCCCGCCTTCAAACGGGCAAGCAGTTCATCGGCCGGCGTGTCCACCATCACCACCTCGTCGGCGCGGTCGAAGAAGGTGTCGGGCAGAGTCTCCTGCACGCGGATGCCGGTGATGCCACCGACCACGTCATTGAGGCTTTCCAGGTGCTGGACGTTCAGCGTGGTGTAGACATTGATGCCATTGGCCAGCAGTTCCTCGACGTCCTGCCAGCGCTTCGGGTGGCGGGAGCCGGCAACGTTGGAGTGGGCCAGCTCGTCGACCAGAATCAGCGAGGGTCGCCTGGCCAGGGCCGCGTCCAGGTCGAACTCGGGCAGGCTGCGGCCGCGGTAGTCGATCTGGCGCGGCGGCAGGACCTCCAGGCCCTCGGTCAGCGCCAGCGTCTCGCTGCGGCCATGGGTCTCGACCACACCGACCAGCACCTCGCGGCCCTCGCTCAAGAGCTTGCGCGCGGCCTGCAGCATCGCGTAGGTCTTGCCCACGCCGGCGGAGGAGCCGAAGTAGATGCGCAGCTTGCCGCGCGCAGCGCTCTGCTCCTGCTGGCGCAGCTGCTCCAGCAAGGCGTCGGGGTCTGGTCTTGAGGGGTCTGACATGACTCAGCGATTGTGATCGAGCGCCAGGTTCAGCTGCAGCACATTGACGCGAGGCTCACCCAGCAGGCCCAGGTCCGGGCCCTCGGTGTGGACTGCGATCAGCCGCTGTACAGCCTCGGGCGAGAGCTGACGCTCGCGGGCGACGCGGCCGGCCTGGTAGCGGGCGGCGGCTACTGTGATGTGCGGGTCCAGGCCGCTGGCAGAGGCCGTCACCAGGTCGGCGGGCACCGGCAGCTGGTTGTCCGGATCGCCCGCACGCAGCGCCTCGACCCGCCCCTTGACGGCATCGACCAGGGCCGGGTTCAGCGGGCCCTGGTTCGAGCCGCTGGAGCCTGCCGCGTTATTGGCCATGGGCCCGGTGGCCGAGGGGCGGCCCCAGAAGTATTTGGGCGCCGTGAAGCTCTGGCCTATCAGCTCGGAGCCGACGGTCTTGACCCCTTCGGTGATCAGGCTGCCCGCCGCCTGTTGCGGGAACAGCAGCTGGGCAGCGCCGGTGACGGCCACGGGATACAGCAGGCCGGTGATGGCACTGAGCAGCACCAACGACACCAGGGCGGGACGCAGGATATTCGACATGAAGTGACTCCTTAAACGAGGTGGCCGGCGACCAAAATCAGGTCTATGACCTTGATGCCGATGAAGGGCACGATCAGGCCGCCCAGGCCATAGATCAACAGATTTCGGCGCAGCAGCGCGGCCGCACCGATGGCGCGGTACTGCACGCCCTTGAGGGCCAGCGGAATCAGCGCAACGATGATCAGCGCATTGAAGATCACCGCTGACAGGATGGCCGAGCTGGGGCTGTGCAGGCCCATCACATTCAGCGCCGTCAGCTGCGGATAGACGCCGACGAACATCGCCGGGATGATGGCGAAGTACTTGGCCACGTCGTTGGCGATCGAGAAGGTCGTCAGGGACCCGCGCGTCATCAAGAGCTGCTTGCCGGTCTCGACGATCTCCAGCAGCTTGGTCGGGTTGGAGTCCAGGTCCACCATATTGCCGGCCTCCTTGGCCGCCTGGGTGCCGGTGTTCATGGCCACGGCCACATCGGCCTGGGCCAGGGCCGGGGCGTCGTTGGTGCCGTCACCGGTCATCGCCACCAGCCGCCCCTCGCCCTGGTACTCGCGTATCAGCTTCAGCTTGGCCTCGGGCGTGGCCTCGGCCAGGAAGTCATCGACGCCGGCCTCGGCGGCAATCGCGGCGGCCGTCAGGCGGTTGTCGCCGGTGATCATCACCGTCTTGATGCCCATGCGGCGCAGCTCGGCAAAGCGCTCCTTGATGCCGCCCTTGACGATGTCCTTCAGCTCGACCACGCCCAGCGCGCGGGCGCCGTCTGACACGACCAGGGGCGTGCTGCCGCGGCGTGCCACGTCATCAATCAGCTGGCTCAGCTCGGTGGGGAAGGTGCCACCCAGCGCCTGCACATGCTGGCGCACGGCCTCGCCTGCGCCCTTGCGAATGACGCGCCCGCCGGCCAGATCGACGCCACTCATCCGCGTCTGTGCGGTGAAGGGCACGAACTGGGCCTGCAGCGAAGTCATGTCACGCTCGCGGAGGTTGAAACGGGTCTTGGCCAGCACAACGATGCTGCGGCCCTCGGGCGTTTCATCGGCCAAGGACGACAGCTGCGCCGCATCGGCCAGCTGCTGCTCGGTCACACCCGGCACCGGCATGAAGGCGCTGGCCTGGCGGTTGCCCAGCGTGATGGTGCCGGTCTTGTCCAGCATCAGCACGTCCACGTCACCGGCGGCCTCGACGGCACGGCCCGAAGTGGCGATGACATTGGCCTGCATCATGCGACTCATGCCGGCCACACCGATGGCGGACAGCAGGCCGCCGATGGTGGTCGGGATCAGGCAGACCAGCAGGGCAATCAGCGCGGTGATGGACACCACGGTGCCCGCGCCTGCCGCTTCGACGCTGAACATCGAAAACGGCAGCAGGGTCACGGTGACGACCAGGAACACCAGCGTCAGCGCCACCAACAGAATCGTCAGCGCGATCTCGTTGGGCGTCTTCTGGCGCTTGGCGCCCTCGACCATGGCAATCATGCGGTCCAGGAACGACTCACCAGGGTTGACGGTGATGCGCACCACCAGCCAGTCGGACAGCACGCGCGTGCCGCCGGTGACCGAGCCGAAGTCGCCGCCCGACTCGCGGATGACCGGAGCCGACTCGCCGGTGATGGCGCTCTCGTCCACCGAGGCCACGCCTTCGATGACTTCGCCGTCCAGCGGGATCATGTCACCGGCCTCGACCAGCACGACATGGCCCTTGCGCAACTCGTCCGATTGCACCGGATGCCATTGGGAACCATGCTTGGGCTCGTGCAGCTTCTTGGCCCAGGTGCGGGTCTTGAGGCCGCGCAGCGAGGCCGCCTGGGCCTTGCTGCGGCCCTCGGCCATGGCCTCGGCTAAGTTGGCGAACAGCACGGTGAACCACAACCACAGCGCGATCGCCAGCATGAAGGTCGAGCCCTCGGTGCCTGCAACGGCCGGCACACGCAGGCTGAGAAGCCACAGCAGGCTGGTCAGCAGCGAGCCGATGTAGACGACGAACATCACCGGGTTGCGCCACTGCAGGCGCGGGTCCAGCTTGATGAAGGACTCGCGCAAGGCGGGGCCTACCAGCTTGGGATCAAAAAGCGAGAAAGCGGTTTGGGTATTCAGAGTGGTCATGATTCAGACCTTCATCAGAAGCAGGTGCTCGACGACAGGCCCCAGGGCCAGCGCGGGCACGTAATTGAGCAGGCCCACCAGCAGCACCGTGCCCACCAGCAGGGCGACAAACAGCGGCCCATGGGTGCCCAGCGTGCCGGCGCCGACCGGAATGCGCTTCTTGGCCGCCATGCTGCCGGCCAGGGCCAGCACCGGCACGATCACGCCGAAGCGGCCCAGCCACATCACGACGCCCAGCAGGATGTTGTAGAACGGTGTGTTGGCCGACAGGCCGGCGAAGGCGCTGCCGTTGTTGTTGCCGGCCGAGGTCAAGGCGTAAAGGATCTCCGAGAAGCCGTGCGCCCCGGGGTTGGCGATCCCTGCCTTGCCGCCGGCGGCCAGCACGGCAATCGCGGTGCCGATCAGCACCACCATCGGCGTGACGAGGATGGCGACGGACACCATCTTCATGTCATGGCTCTCGATCTTCTTGCCCAGGTACTCGGGCGTGCGGCCTATCATCAGGCCGGCGATGAAGACCGCCATCACGGCAAAGATCAGCATGCCGTACAGGCCGGTGCCGACGCCGCCGAACACCACCTCGCCCAGCTGCATCATTACCAGGGTGACCATGCCGCCGATGGGCGTCAGCGAGTCATGCATCGCGTTGACCGCGCCGCAGGAGGCGGCCGTGGTGATGACGGCGAACAGGCTGCTGGCGGTGATGCCGAAGCGGGCCTCCTTGCCCTCCATATTGCCGCCGGCCTGGGTGGCGCTCAAGCTCTGGTCGACACCGAGTGCGGCCAACAGCGGATTGCCCGCCTGCTCAGCGGCCGTGGCCGTGATCACGCCGGCAATGAACAACACGCTCATCGCCGCCAGAATGGCCACGCCTTGGCGCTTGTCACCGACCAACTGGCCGAACGTGAAGCACAGCGCGGCCGGGATCAGGAAGATGGACAGCATCTGCGCGAAGTTGCTCAGCGGCGTCGGGTTCTCGTAGGGATGTGCCGAGTTGGCATTGAAGAAGCCGCCACCATTGGTGCCCAGCATCTTGATCGCCTCCTGCGAGGCCACCGGGCCCATGGCAATCTGCTGACTCTGCTCCAGCCCGGACACATCGACATAGGCGCTGAAGTTCTGGATCACGCCCTGCCCCACCAGGAACAGCGCGAACACAAAGGACAGGGGCAACAGCACCCACAGCGTGACACGGGTCAGGTCAACCCAGAAGTTGCCAATCGTGCCGGAGAGCTTGGAGGCAAAGCCGCGTATCAGCGCAAACACCACCGCAATGCCGGTGGCGGCCGAGACGAAGTTCTGCACCGTCAGCGCCAGCATCTGCGTCAGATAGCTCATCGTGGACTCGCCGCCATAGCCCTGCCAGTTGGTGTTGGTGACAAAGCTGATGGCGGTGTTGAAGGCCGAGTCGGGCGAGACCGCGGCCATGCCCTGCGGGTTCAGCGGCAGCAGACCCTGCAGGCGTTGCAGCGCATAGGCCGCCAGCACGCCCAGGAAGTTGAACAGCAGCAAGGCGAAGGCGTACTGCTTCCAGCCCATGCCCTCGTCGGGCGTGACGCCGGCCAGGCGGTAGAAGCCGCCTTCAACGGCCCCCATCCAGCGCGGCAGGGTGCCCTCGGCCACCCGCGAGAGCCACTTCGACAGCGGCCAGGCCAGAAGCAGCAGAATGCTCATGAAGAGGGCAAGATTGAGCCAGGCAGAGGTGCCCATTCAGAACTCCTCGGCGCGCAGCAACGCATACAGCAGGTAGATGAAGAGGGCCGCGGCGGTGAAGCCGCTCAGCCAGTAGAGAGCGCTCATGACGCGGCTCCGGTGGATTGCGATGCACAGAGCTTAAAAATCGGCGCGTCAAGTTGGCGTAGAAGCTGGGGCGGCCGGTATCAAGAATCTGTAAAGATGCGGGTCGCGGTTCTTGGCTCGGCTGCCCCGGATTGCATCCGGGCTACGTCACCGGGGTGCCGCCTGGCCTTTCAATCGTTTGCCCCCGGGAGAGACACATGACCAAGGGATACTGGATCGCACGCGTCGATATCACCGACTTCGAAGCCTACAAGGCCTATATCGCCGCCAATGCCGAGCCGTTCAGGCAGTTCGGCGCGCACTTTCTGGTGCGCAGCGGTCGCATGGAGAATCCCGAGGGCGGCAGCCGCAGCCGCAATGTCGTGATCGAGTTCCCGTCCTACCAGGCGGCGCTGGACTGCTGGCATTCACCCGCCTACCAGGCCGCGGTGCAATTGCGCCTGCCGGTCTCGACCATAGACCTGATCATCATCGAGGGCTATGACGGCCCGCAACCGACCTGACCCCATTGCCATGACCGAGCGCCATACCATCCTGCTGGCCACGCCATCCGTTGACGACTACCGCCGCCTGCGCGCCGAATCGGGCCTGAGCCCCAAGACCGAGGCAGCCGCGCTGCGCGGCCTGCCCAACAGCCTGTTCGCGGTCCAGATATTGCACGAGGGTCATGCCGTCGGCATGGGCCGCGTCATCGGCGACGGCGGCTGTGTCTTCCAGGTGGTTGACATTGCCGTGCTGCCCGCCCACCAGGGCCAGGGCCTGGGCAAGCGCATCATGGCCGAGGTCATGCGCTATCTCGAGGCCGAGGCGCCGGAAAGTGCCTACGTCAGCCTGATCGCCGACGGCCCGGCCAAGGACCTCTACGCGCAATTCGGCTTTGTGCCCACCGCGCCGCTGTCCATAGGCATGGCCTGGAAGCGGCAGGGCTCCTGACTGATTCACGACAAGGCAGATCCAAACGTGTCCCCATACGAACTTGAGCATTACCTGAGCGCCCACATCCCCCTGTCCAAGGCGATGGAGGTGGAGGTGCTGCAGGTCGGCACCGACCATGTGCTGCTCGGTGCCCCACTGGCGCCCAATATCAACCATCGCGAGACGGTGTTCGGTGGCAGCGCCTCGGCGGTGGCCATTCTGGCCGCCTGGTCGCTGCTGCACACCCGGCTGCTGAGCGAGGGCATCAGCACACGGCTGGTGATACAGCGCAACACGATGGACTATGAACTGGCCATCACCGGCGACTTCCGCGCCGAGTCGGCCCTGGTCGATCCGGCCGGCTGGGGTCACTTCTTGCGCATGCTCAGGCGCAAGGGCAAGGCCCGCATCGCCGTCGTGTCGGTGCTGAGCTGCAAGGGCGAGATCGTCGGCCGGTTGCAGGGCGAGTTCGTGGCGTTGGGGGCCGAACCACTGCCCGTGGCCGCACCCGAGGTCGAGCAGCCCGATCTCACGCCGACTGAACCGCTGCTGTTCGAGACCGAGCGCCTGCGCGCACGCCTGCTGACGCCGGCAGATGCCGATGCGCTGCATGCCGTCTATGGCGATGCCGAGGCGATGCGCTGGGTCGGTGACGGCCAGCCGCTGGACCATGCCACCTGCCTGCGCTGGATAGGCGTGACGCAGCGCAACTATGCCAGGCGCGGCTATGGCATGTCGGCGCTGGAGTTGCGGGCCACCGGCGCGGTGATCGGCTTCTGCGGCATCGTCCACCCCGGCGACCAGCCCCATGCCGAGCTGAAGTACGCCTTGCTGCGCACCTGCTGGGGCCAGGGCCTGGCCACCGAGGTGGCGCAGGCGATGTTGGCCTATGGCGCCAGGCAGCATCAGCTGTACGAGATCATCGCCACCGCCGCCCCGGATAACGCCGCCTCTCGCCGGGTGCTGAGCAAGGCCGGCATGCAGCATGTGGACAGCCATCAGTACGACGATGGAAGCACCACCGAGCTTTATCTCTGGCGCGATGGTGTGACGCCTGCGCCTTAGAATGCTCCCGCCAGCCCTCACCGGCTGGCAGCGTTCTCAGGGCGGGGTGAAATTCCCCACCGGCGGTAGCCGCAGGATTCGTCCCGCGGAAGCCCGCGAGCGCCCGGCAGCCGCGTCAAAGCGGCTATCGGGGTCAGCAGATCTGGTGCGATGCCAGGGCCGACGGTCACAGTCCGGATGAAAGAGAAACGCGAGTACCTCGGCCGCTGCATGCCCGACTCAAACGCGAGTCATGACGTGCGGTGGCTGCGTTGTCGCGCGCCCTGATTCTGACAATCCTGACCTTCAAGGAATCTCATGAATCAGATCCTCAGCAAGACCTCCTCCCCCACCCCGGCGGCTCGCGTCGCCATCATCTGTGCCAGCTGGCATGGCGTCATCGTCGGCCAGGCCCGCGCCTCCATGCTGGCCGAGTTCGAGCGAAGTCGGTGGCCGCTCAGCCAGATCGACCAGTTCGAGGTGCCCGGCGCCTTCGAGATACCGCTGCTGGCCAAGAAGCTAGCGCAGACCGGCCGCTATGAGGCCATCATCGCCTGTGCCTTTGTCGTCAACGGCGGCATCTACCGGCATGAGTTCGTGTCCAGCGCGGTGATCGACGGGCTGATGCGCGTGCAGCTCGACACCGAGGTGCCGGTGATGTCGGCGGTGCTGACACCGCGCGACTTCCACGACCACGCAGACCATCAGCAGTTCTTCGCCGAGCACTTCGTCAAGAAGGGTATTGAGGTGGCCAGGGCTTGCCTGGCGACGATGGCGGGCCTGAAGGCTTTGCGGCCGATCTCCGCTTAAGCTCCTCAGCGTGGCGTCTGACCATCGGACGCCACGCCTCTGCCCGTAGCGGGAACCCAGGACCCAGGTGCCACCACCTGCGGCTCGGCCGGATCGGCCATATAGTGCGGCGACATGATCTGCACGCCGTTCTCATTGAACACATCGAGCACATTCCCGTGCAGCTGGTTCATCGCGTCGACCCGCCGCCGCGGCGCCTGCTTGTTGCTTTGCGCGCAGAGCCGGTACTCGATGTAGAAGTCAGACAAGGCCGTCTGCACGACATAGGGGGCCGGGTCTTGCGCCACGCCGGCCGTGCGCCGGGCGGCCTCCAGCAGCATGGCATGCACCTGGCGCCAGGGCGTGGCATAGCCAATCGTCACCGAGGTATGCAGCACGAAGTGGCCATCCTCGACCAGGCGCGAGAAATTGCGCACCGGTTGGTTGGAGACCAGCGTGTTGGGCAGGCTCACCTCCTCGCCCATGCGGGTGTGGATGCGGGTGGCGAACATGCCCAGGCTCACCACCGAGCCCTCGGTGTCATCGATCTTGACGTATTCGCCAACGCGCAGCACACGGGTGTACATCAGGCTGAAGCCCGACAGGACCTGACCCACAATGCTCGACGCCTCCAGCGACAGCATCACCCCGGCCAGCACCGACACGCCCTTGAACGCGTCGCTGTTGGCGCTTGGCAGATAGGGGTAGGCCATGGCCAGCGCGAACAGCCAGATCACCACGGTGCCCAGGCTGCGCGTCGGGCCGGCGGTGTCGGCATCGAGCCAGCCGATATGCAGATCGTCGCGCTCGACCCGCTGCAGAAACAGGCCGACGGCCCTGCTCACCAGCCGGGCCAGCACAAAGATCAGGGCCGCCGTGACCAGCCCCGGCGATGGCCAGCGCAAAGCGCTCCAGCACCTCCAGCAGCCAGGCCGTCGAGCGCTCGCCCCAGGGCCGGGTGTAGGCGAACTGGCGCAGCACATAGGTGATCCAGAAGTCCAGCAGCAGCAAGAACAGGCCCCAGCTCACCAGCCCGGCCATGAAGCGGGCCGCCGGCCGCGCATGCTCGGCATAGGTGGCGACGAGGGCGCGGGTCTGGCTCGCACCATGCCAGCCCTGGAACTGCGCGTCCAAGCGGGCCAGCAGCTTGCCGCGCAGCATCAACACCAGGCGCATCAGCAGATAGGCCACCACCGTCGCCACGACGGAGTAGGCGGCGCCCTCGGCCAGGTGGCGCGGGTCGGCGAACTCGCGGCTCTCCCGGACCGCGAGCTGCAGCCGGTGCATCACGTCGAGCGAGGCCGCGTCGAGCATGGCGCCGGGCCGCGAGCCGCTCAGGTCGCCGGCGACGAAGCAGGCTGGCCCGGAAGTCGACGATGCGGCGGTTGTGGAACAGCAGGGGCGTCGCGGCCGGAGCCGAGGCCGCAGCCGGCGGCGCCGAGGGTTCCGGAGTCTGGGCAAGGGCCGAGGGCGCAAGCACCAAGATCCAGACCAGGCCCAGCAGCATCGTGACGACTCGGCACCGTTTTGACCATTGGGCGGCGGGATGTTGCAAGCAGCGGCTCCGGCTGCAAGTTGGACGCCGACAGCTTGCCACACCGCATCGCCGCCGTCATCCGATCGGCGTGCAGCGCGTTGTTGCTAAAGCCAAGGAAGCTTGGTAAAAGCCCCTCGTGGGCCAGAACATGCCGAGCGCGCAGGCGCACCCACGGTCGAGAAACCCTGCTGGAATCTTCTATGCAAATCCAACCCCTCATGCGCCAAACCTGGGCCGCCTTCATGTTGTTGCTGGTCCTGGTGGCCTCGGCCACCGCCCAGCGCGGCGGCGATGACGGCGAGTACCAGATCCTGCAGGCCCGCTACGGCACGGCCAACCGCAACATCGACGTCACCCAGCGGCTGAAGGAACTGGCCAGCCAGGACCAGACCTTTCGCATCGACAACAACACCTTCGGCACCGACCCGGACTACGGCCACGTGAAGACGCTGCGCATCTTCGCCCGCGGCAAGAACGGCCAGACGCGCACCTTTGAATACGGCGAGGGCAGCTATGTCGATGGCAACCAGTTCACCGGCTGGCGGGGTGGCAACTGGGGCCAAGGAGGCTGGTCCGGCGGCTGGGGCGACGGGCCCGGGAGGCCCGGTGGTGGCCACCAGGGCAATGCGGGGGACGATGGCGACTACCAGATCCTGCATGCCCGTTACGGCACCGCCAACCGCAATATCGATGTGACGCAGCGCTTGAAGGAGCTGGCCAGCCAGGACCGGCGCTTCCGCATGGGCAATGACTCGTTCGGTACCGATCCCGACCCAGGCCAGGTCAAGACGCTGCGCATCTTCGCCCGCGGCAAGAACGGCCAGACCCGCACCTTCGAATACACCGAGGGCAGCTATGTCGATGGCAACCAGTTCACCGGCTGGGGTGGCGGCAACTGGGGCCATGGCGGCTGGAGCGGTGGCTGGGGTAGTGGCGGCAGCGGTGGCCATGGCTACGGCGGACTGGAGATTCTCAGTGCCAGCTATGGCACCGGCGGCCGCAGCATCGACGTCACCGCGCGGCTGCGCTCGCTGATTCGCAATGACCGGCTGGACGTCAAGGTCGACAACCGCATGGCCGGCTCAGACCCCGCCCCCGGTCGCCCCAAGTCGCTGAGTGTCAGTTACAGCACCGGTGGGCGCACGTACCAGGCGCGGGTGGACGAGAACGACCACCTGCGCATCCCTTGAGCGCAGTGGCGGCAGCCCCGCCAGCGTTCACTCCTGCGGCCGCACCAGCCGCACCACCAGCCGGGTGGATCTGAGCACGTCGGCGCGGGTCTCGCCGGCCCCCAGATAGACGGCCCAGCCCAGCAGAAAGGCCGTGTTGCCGGCGTTCTCGGTGCTGCGGCCGCGCATCACATTGCCGTAGTTGTAAGGGTTGACCGACTCCTGATTGACGTTGAGCGTGCTCGACCAATGCCAGTCGCGCGGCGCGGCCGGGAACAGCAGGGCGTCGGGGCCGGCCGGCTTGGCCCCCTTGTCCACAAGCCGCCGCAACTCGTTGACCCGCGGCAGCCGCCAACGCAGCCCCTCGGCCTTGCTGCGGCTGGCGGCCAGGGCGCTGGCCTGGGCATGTGACATCAGCCGCGGCGTGCCGGTGCAGGTCTTGCCATCCCACTGCATGCCCTCGACACAACGCGCCCAGACCAGCTTGGCCCGCTCGTCGAGCACATGTGCGCCGTCCTCCGACGGCTGCATCGCATTGGGGGCCGCCGTCGCTGCCGTGCCGGCAAGCGTCAGCAGCACGCAGCAACAGACCGCCTTGCTTGAAAAGGTATTCATCGGACCATGCTACGTGAAAGCGTCCGAACCTGGCCAGGGCGGTTCAACCCTTGCCCAGCGCGGGCCGGCCGAACAGGCTTGAAGCATTGCTGATCGGCCCGAGTTCGGCCGCTGCGGCGAGCAGCGCGGGCGCCAGCTCACGTGCGCGCGCAGCGCTGAAGCGCGTGCTGGGGCCGGCGATGCTGATCACGCCGATCGCCTCCTGGCGACGAAACACCGGCGCCGCGATGGCCGCCATGCCGGGCGCGAAGACCTCGTCGATCACCGCGTAGCCGCGCACCCGCGCCGCGTGCAGAAAGCCCACCAGCGCCTTGATGGTGGTCGGCGCCTTGGGTCCGTACTCCGCCGGCTTGCCGAAACCCTGGCGCGACACCAGTTCGAACGCGCGTTCATCGCTCAAGGTCATCAACCAGGCGTGGCCGGAGGCCGTGCAGGACAGCCGCGCGTCCATGCCCATATCGGGGTCGTAGCGCAGCCCGGTCTGCCGCATGCCCTGCGACTTGGCAACCCAGGTGAGGCGGTCCTCATCGACGATGGACAAACGCACCAGTTCGCCCGAGGTCTGCGCCAGCCGCTCCAACAGGGGCTCGGCGATATCGACGATGCCGGCGCTGCTCAGGAAGCCCAGTCCCATGGACACCACCTTGGTCGTCAGCACATAGTCGCCCTGCTTGCGGGCCTGGCGCACATAGCCGTAGCGCTGCAGATCCGCCAACAGGCGGTGGCAGGCACTGAGCGGAATGTCCAGCTCCGCGGCGATGAGGCTCAAGGGCAGACCCTGAGGGTGCTGGATCAGATGCTCCAGGACCGCGAGTCCCCGTTCAAGTGCTATTCCCATTTCTCGTATTGTGAAACAAGTTTCCAGAACGGAAAGACTTTCTGGGTGCGGGCCAACAATCGATGGCATGAGCGCAATCATCTACGTCCTCAACGGTCCCAACCTGAACCTGCTGGGCGTGCGCGAGCCGCATCTGTACGGCAGCACGGCGCTGCCCCAGGTCGAGCAGCTGTGCCACCGTGTCGCCGCCGAGCTGGGGCTGGTCTGCGAGTTCCGGCAGACCAATCACGAGGGCGTGCTGGTGGACTGGATCCAGGAGGCCCGTGAGCGGGCGGCGGCGCTGGCCATCAATCCGGCCGGCCTGTCGTTCAGGTCCATCCCGCTGCTGGATGCGCTGAAGACCCTGGATCAGCCGATCGCCGAGGTCCACCTGACCAATATCCACCGGCGCGATCCGCTCTACCAGCACTCGCTGGTGTCGCTCGCCGCCACCGGCGTGATCTGCGGCTTCGGCGTCTTCGGCTACGAGCTCGCGATCCGGGCGCTGGCCCATCGCCTCGCGGCTGCGCCGGCCTGAAGCATCCACGCACGCCCTCATCACAATTCCAAAGGAGACAACCATGAACCGTTCGATCGATCGCCGCACACTGCTGGGCGCGGGCGCCACGCTCGCGGCCGGCGTCATGCTGCCGGCCTGGGCGCAGACCCCGCCCACCTTGCGCTTCGCCGCCGTGTTCTCCGACAAGGACATCCGCGCCGAGATGATGAAGATGTTCGCCAAGGACATCGAGTCCGACTTCAAGCTCGAGATGCACCTGAACTCGACCTTGTTCCGCCAGGGCACCGAGCTGGTGGCCCTGCAGCGCGACAACCTGGAGATGGGCAATATCTCGCCCCAGGACATCTCCAAGCAGGTGCCCGCCTGGTCGCTGCTGACCTCGGCCTATCTGTTCCGTGACGCCAACCATCTCAACAGCTTCTTCGCCAGCGAGGCGGGCGTGCAGATGAAGAAGCTGGTCGAGGACCAGGTCAAGGTGAAGATCCTGGGGCCGACCTTCTTCGGCACGCGCCATCTGGGACTGAAGGCGAAGAAGCGCATCAACGTGCCCGCCGATCTGGCCGGCGTGAAGCTGCGCATGCCGCCCGGCGACACCTGGCAGATGCTGGGCCGCTCGGTCGGCGCCAACCCGACGCCGATGGCCTATGCCGAGACCTACACCGGCCTGCAGACCGGCGCCATCGACGGCCAGGACAATCCGCTGCCCAATGTGCAGAACATGAAGTTCTACGAGGTGATGTCGCAGATCGTGCTGACCTCGCACCTGGTGGCCTTCGACCTGCTGACCGTGAGCATGAAGACCTGGCAGGGCATGACGCCGGCCCGGCAGCGCGCCTTCCAGGCCGCCGCCGACAAGGCCATTGCCTGGAGCACGGCCGAACACCAGAAGCGCGAGGCCGAGCTGGCCGAGACCTTCCGCAAGCAGGGGCTGGAGGTCTATGTGCCCAATATCGCGGCCTTCCGCGAGCACGCCCAGAAGGTCTATCTGGGCTCGGACGAGGCAAAGACCTGGCCGGCCGGCATGCTCGACAAGATCAATGCGATGAAGTGAGGTGGGCATGCTGCGTCGGCTCATGAGCTCGCTGCACCGCTTCGCGGAAGCGGTCGCGGTGGCCCTGCTCGCGGTGATCTTCATCGCCTTCATCGTGCAGATCGCGCTGCGCTATCTGTTCAACTGGCCGGTGGGCTGGACCACCGAGCTGTCGCTGGCGGCCTGGCTGTGGCTGGTGCTGTGGGGCGCGGCCTTTGTCTTGAAGGATGCGGACGAGATCCGCATCGACCTCCTTGCCGAGCGGGCGAGCCGGCGCACGCGCCGTGTGATCGGCTCCATCGGCGCGCTGAGCCTGATCGTGCTGTTCGGCATGTCGCTGCCGGCGTCCTGGGCCTACGTGACCTTCATGAAGGTCGAGAAAAGCTCCTACCTGGGTATCCGCATGGACGTGATGTACTCGATCTACCTGGTGTTTGCCGTCGCCGTCATGGCCCGCAGCCTGCTCCAGCTGGTCCGCGGCCCCGCCGCGCAGGGCGGTGACGCGCCCACCCCGCCGTCCGCGCTGTGAACCTCACCAGCCCTTTCTCGCTGGCGCTGGCCGTCATCGTGGCGCTCAGCCTGCTGGGCGTGCCCGTCGGCCACGCAATGATTGGCGGCTCGGTCCTGTACCTCTACCTCAAGGGCATGGACATGGGCACGGCCGCGGAGCAATTGCTCAACGGCACCTACTCCAGCTTCCTGCTGCTGGCGATACCGCTGTTCATCCTCGCCGCCAGCATCATGAGCACCGGCAGCATCCTGGACCGCCTGCTGCGCTTCTGCAATGCCATCGTGGGCCGCTTTCCCGGCGGGCTGGCGCAGGTCAATGTGCTGCAGAGCATCGTGTTCGCCACCATGTCGGGCTCCGCCCTGGCGGACGCCGCCGGCTCGGGCAAGCTGATGCAGGCGATGATGACCAAGGACGGCAAGTACACACCGGGCTTCGCCGCGGCGTTGAGCGCCGTGTCCTCGGTGATCGGGCCCATCCTCCCGCCCTCGATACCGCTGGTGCTGTATGCCCTGGTGTCTGGCACCTCGATCGGCTATCTGTTCATCGCCGGCGTGCTGCCGGGCCTGCTGCTGGGCGCCGTGCAGATGGGGCTGATCTATGTGCTGGCACGGCGGCGTGGCTTCCCGGTGGAGCCCAAGACGCCGCTGCGCGAGATGCCCCGCATCACGCGCGAGGCCTTCCCGGCGCTGATGCTGCCGGTCATCCTGCTGGGTTGCATGTACAGCGGCGTGACCACACCCACCGAGGCTGCCGGCATCGCCGCCGCCTACGCGCTGCTGATCTCGGCGGGGCTGTACCGCAGCATGGGATGGCGTGACCTCTACGACGCGCTGCTGTCCAGCGCGCGCATGAGCATCTCCATCGGCATGCTGATCGCCGGCGCACTGGTGTTCAACTACGTCATCACCTCGGAGAACATCCCCGCCACCCTCAGCAAGTCTATGCAGGGACTGGATCTTTCGCCCTTGGGCTTTCTGCTGCTGGTCAACCTGATCCTGCTGGTGCTGGGCATGTTCCTGGAAGGGTCCACCATCATCCTGGTCATGCTGCCCGTGCTGCTGCCTACCGCGACCGCTCTGGGCATAGACCCGGTGCACTTCGGCGTGATGGCGGTGCTGAACATCATGATAGGTCTGGTGACGCCGCCCTATGGCCTGCTGCTGTTCATGATGATGCGCATCGCCGATGTATCCCTGACGGTGCTGATGCGCGATGTGTTCCCCTTTCTGCTGGTCATGCTGGGCGCCCTCGCACTGGTGACAGTGTGGCCGGATATGGTGCTGTGGCTGCCGCGGCTGATGGGGTACCGGGGGTGAGCAAGGCGGGTGGCGACAAGCTGCTCGTCGGCCTGATCGGCGCCGGCATCCAGCGCTCGCTCAGCCCGGCCCTGCACGAGGAGGAGGCGCGCCATCACGGGCTGCGCCTGCACTACCAGCTGATCGACCTGGAACTCAGCGGAGCGACTCCGGAACACTTGCCGACCCTGCTCGCCGCCGCCCGCGCGATGGGCTTTGCCGGCCTCAACATCACCTATCCGTGCAAGCAGGCGGTGATCCCGCTGCTCGACGAACTGTCGCCACAGGCGCAGGCGATGGGAGCCGTGAACACCGTGGTGCTGCACGGCGGGCGGCTGGTCGGCCACAACACCGACGGCTCGGGTTGGGCCTGGGGCTTTCGGCGGGTACTCCCCGAGGCCGACCTGGGCTGCGTGGTGCTGCTCGGTGCCGGTGGCGCCGGCTCGGCCATTGCCGATGCCGTGCTGAGCCTGGGCGCGGCGCGGCTGCGCCTGGTGGACACCGACCCGGCGCGGGCCCAGTCGCTGGCCGACGCGCTGAACCTGCGCTATCCGTTTCGCGCCAGTGCGCACGGCGATGCGGCTCAAGCCCTGCAACGCGCGACCGGGCTGATACACGCCACCCCCACCGGCATGGCCAAGCTGCCCGGCCTGCCACTCGCGGCCGAGCTGCTGCGGCCCTCGCTGTGGGTGTCGGAAGTCGTCTACGTTCCGATCGAGACCGAGCTGCTGAGGACAGCCCGCGCCCTGGGCTGCCCGACGATGGATGGCGGCACGATGGCCGTGGGCCAGGCGGTGGGCGCATTCGAGCTGTTTACCGGACTCAAGGCCGACGCGGCGCGCATGGAACAACACTTTCGGCAGCTGCTGGAACACCGGAGAAACTGATGCTCGGACAGGCTGCATTGGCCATGTGGTGGGACATCGATGCCGAGGTGCGCGACGAGTTCGAGCACTGGCACTCTCACGAGCACTTCCCGGAGCGGCTGGCGCTGCCCGGCTTCCAGCGGGCCTCGCGCTGGGCCGATGCCGATGGCGGCCCGGGCTTTTTCGTCATCTACGAACTGGCGGGCTATGAGGCGCTGGTTTCGCCGGAGTACCAGGCACGCCTGAATGCGCCCAGCGACTGGTCGCGCAAGATGATGCCGCACCACCGCAGCATGGTGCGCAGCCCATGCCGTGTGCTGGACAGCCGGGGTGGCGCCGTGGCGGGCCAGGCCATCACGGTGCGCTTGTCACCTGCGGCCGGCGGGCAGGAGCGCCTGCGCAGCCACCTGCGCTCACTGGTGCAGCGACTTCCGACGCAGCCGGGTCTGGTCGGGACTCAGCTGCTGCAGACCGACACCCCGGCCATCGCGCCGACCACCGAGCAGCGCATACGCGGCCTTGCCGATCGAGCGGCAGACTGGGTCTTCATCGTGACCGGCTACGACGCCCTGGCGCTGCGGCGGCTTGCCGAGGCCACGCTGTCGGCGCCGGCGCTGCAAGATGCCGGTGCGGCGGCCGGGGCCATCACGGCAACTTACACGCTCAGGCTCTCATTGGCTGCCGCGGAATCGCTGCCGCCGGACGGTGTATCGTCCGCGGCATCGTGAGCAGAAACGGAAGACATGTGTGAGCCCTCAGCAGCCGCCCCACCCCTATCCGATCGGCACCCCGGGCACGCCCTGGGGCGCGGCTGAAAAGGCCCTCTGGCTGAGCCGCCAGCGGCTGCAGCGCAGCTATGCCGAGGAGGTGGTCGCGCCTCTCAAGGCCGGCCTGCCCGCGCCGGCCGAGTTGATCCAGTACGGGACGCTCGACTATGCACGCCTGGGGCTGGGAAGCTATCCGCTGTACGCCGTGCGCAGCCGTCGCTGGAACCCGGATCTGCCCGTGGTGCTGGTCACCGGCGGCGTGCACGGCTATGAGACCAGCGGTGTGCAAGGCGCACTGCAGTGGCTCAGGCAGGAGTTCGGCCGCCATGCCGCGGCCGTCAATCTGCTGGTCCTGCCCTGCATCAGCCCCTGGGGCTACGAGACCGTCAACCGCTGGAACCCCGACGCGCTGGACCCGAACCGCCAGTTCAGGCCAGACAGCCCGGCCGCCGAGTCGGCGCTGGCCATGGCCTGCGTGGCGGCCCAGGGTGCACGGATCGACCTGCACGTGGACCTGCACGAGACCACCGACACCGACAACAGCGAGTTCGGCCCCGCCAAGGCGGCGCGGGACGGCAAGGCCTTCGACTGGCACGCCATTCCCGATGGCTTCTATCTGGTGGGCGACACCGAACGGCCGGTGCCCGATTTCCAGCGTGCGCTGATCGCCGCGGTGCGAAGCGTGACCCGCATCGCCGAGGCCGACGGGCAGGGCCGCCTCATCGGCGAGCCGCTGCAGCAGCCGGGCGTGATCAACTACCCCCAGCGCTCGCTGGGCCTGTGCGGAGCGATGACCGCCGCGCGCTTTGTGACCACCACCGAGGTCTATCCGGACAGCCCGACGGCGAGCCCGGCCCAGTGCAACGAGGCTCAGGGGGCGACGGTGACGGCCGCGATAGAGTTTCTGCTGCGGGGTTGAGGGAGCGGACTCGACAGGGCGCTAAGCCCACGCAAGGGTCTCAGTCACTCAACCACATTGCCCCACATACCCGCAGGCGGTGCAGAACTCGCAGCCGTCCTTGTGGATGACGGTGTGGTTGCCGCATTCCGGGCAGGGCGAGCCGGCCATCAGTGCGGGTTGGGCCCCGGGCTTGGCGCTGCGGTGGGACGGGTTCTCCAGCACGCCCATTTCGCGCAGCGGGAAGCCCTGCTCGTCGAGCACACCCAGCATCGCGTAGCGGTGGATGATCAGCCGCGCGACATAGGCCACCGTGGAGGGCCAGACCTGCTGGCGGCGCTCGCCGGGCACCGGGGCCATGAAGTGGCCCAGCGGTTCGCCGACATTGAGCATCTTGCGCAGCTTCATGCCTATCCAGCCCGGGTCGACGACACGCATGTCCAGTGACAGCAAGCGCGCCAGCCCGTCGTAGGCGCGCGGGTAGTTGCCCGAGAAACCCAGGGCGCAGGGCCGGGTGTTGCCCCCCACCTCCTGGCCCGGCAGGCTGACCTCCTTCAGGGTCAGGGTGAAGGCCTCGTTGGTGGCCGGGTTCTCGATATCGACCGCCCAGGCCAGGGTGCCCGACGGCCCGGTGCGCGGCTCGTCGCGACTGAACATCGCATCCAGTACCGGCGTCGGGCCGGTCTGCGCCCAGACCCCGAGCTGCTCGCAACGCCAGCGGATCACGGCAGCCGTGGCGGCGACGACGCCGGGGAACAGGCGGCGTTCGCCGTGCGGCGGGAAGGGCATGTCGAACGAGCGCTCCTCGGCCACCGTGGTCAGGGCGTCGAGCTTGAGCTTGAGCCATTGCGCGTCATTGGCGCGCATGTCCATCGACAGAGTCTTGGCCAGGGCCGCCAGGCCGCGCGGCTGCTCGGCGCCATTGACCCAGACCTCGAACGGCAGGGTCGCGCCGAACAGGCCCATGCCCGGGCCCTCGGCCGGCAGCTCGCCAACGAACAAGGCGAACTCGCCGTGCGGGTGCTGGATCATGAAGCTCCAGGCCGGATTGCCACCCGACAGATCGGGCCGGCTGGGCCAGCGCAGCGAGGCCAGCACCGGCGCGGCGGGCAGGCGCTCCAGGCGCAGGCGCTGGTTGGTGCCATCGGTGGGCAGCAGCGGTTGCGGCGTCACCTTGGGCGCGCTGTCCACGCTCAGCACCGAACCGAGAATGCTGTTGGGCCGATAGGTGGCCAGGCCCTTCAGGCCGGAGCGCCAGGCGTGCAGGTACAGATCCTGGAAGTCCTCGTAGGGATAGTCGGCCGGCACGTTGACCGTCTTCGAGATCGAGGTATCGACGCAGGGCGCAACCGCCGCGACCATCGCCTCGTGCGCATGGGCGCTGAGCTCCAGCGCGGTGACGAAGGCCGGCGTCAGCGGCGTGTCCTTGCCCTTCAGATGGCGGTACAGACGCCAGGCATGGTCCTCGACCGCATACTCCTTGTAGCTGCCATCGGCCATGCGCTTCTTGCGCGTATAGCTCCAGCTGAACGGCGGCTCGATGCCATTGCTGGCATTGTCGGCAAAGGCCAGGCTGATGGTGCCGGTGGGTGCGATCGACAGCAGGTGCGAGTTGCGCAGGCCGCTGGCGCGAATGCGCTCCTTCAGCGGGCCGGGCAGGCGCGAGGCGAAGTTGCCGCGGCTCATATACATATCGGCATTGAACAGCGGGAAGGGGCCGCGCTCCTTGGCCAGATCGACCGAGGCGCCATAGGCGGCGTCGCGCATGACCTCGCTGATGTGGCGCGCCATCGAGCGCGCCGCGTCGCTGTCGTAGTGCAGATTGAGCATGATCAGCGCATCACCGAGGCCGGTGAAGCCCAGGCCCACGCGGCGCTTGTTGGCCGCCTCCTGCTGCTGCTGCGGCAGCGGCCAGACGGTGACGTCGAGCACGTTGTCCAGCATGCGCGTGGCCACGGCGCAGACCTCGGCGAAGGCGGCGTCATTGAAGCGCGCTTCGGCCTCGAACGCATGCTCGACGAAGAAGGTCAGATCGACGCTGCCCAGGCAGCAGCAGCCATACGGAGGCAGGGGCTGCTCGGCGCAGGGGTTGGTGGCCGTGATCGTCTCGCAGTAGCTGAGGTTGTTGTCCTTGTTGATGCGGTCCAGGAACAGCACGCCGGGTTCGGCATGGTCGTAGGTGGAGCGCATGATCTGGTCCCACAGCTCGCGGGCCTGCAGCTTGCGGTAGACCCATTGGCCGTCGCCGCGCTGGTAGGCGCCATCGGCCTTGGCCTTGACGCCGGGCTCGGCACGGTGCACCAGCTCGATCGGCGCGTCGGCCTGCACGGCCTCCATGAACTCGTCGGTCACGCCGACCGAGATATTGAAGTTCTTCAGGTCGCCCTGGTCCTTGGCGTGGATGAATTCCTCGATGTCCGGGTGGTCGCAGCGCAACACGCCCATCTGGGCGCCGCGGCGCGAGCCGGCCGACTCGACCGTCTCGCAGGAGCGGTCGAACACCCGCATATAGCTGACCGGCCCCGAGGCGCTGCTCTGCGTGCTGCCCACCCAGGCGCCGCGCGGGCGGATGCGCGAGAAGTCGTAGCCGACTCCGCCGCCGCGGCGCATCGTCTCGGCCGCCTCGGTCAGGGCGGTGTAGATGCCGGGGTGGCCGTCCTCGAACTGGGCGATCGAGTCGCCCACCGGCTGCACAAAGCAGTTGATCAGGGTGGCGCTCAGATCGGTGCCGGCGGCGGAATTGATGCGCCCGGCAGGGATGAAGCCGCGGCGCTGGGCGTCCAGGAACCTGGCCTCCCACAGCGCGCGCTGCTCGGGCGCCTCGGCCACGGCCAGGGCGCGGGCCACGCGCAGGCGCACGGCGTCCAGATGCTGCTCGTCACCCTTGGCGTATTTCTCCAGCAGCACCTCGCCGCTGATGGTCTGCGGCGGCAGGTTGCCGGCATCGACCGGGGGGCTGGGACGGGTGGCGGATTCGCTCATGAACACTCCTCTATTGTTTGCACACTGGGCATCGGCGCACTGTGAACCAGAGCCGGGCGGCGTGCAAGGATGCAGATCAAGTCCACGGTGGATACAGGTGGAAACATTTGACACACAAGGGTCGCAGACTTGACACGGGATTGATACGTGAAGCGGGCACAGTCACTGCATTGATCGCTGTCAACGCACGGAGCCACCCCATGACGTCCCGCCAAACCCTGAGCACCACCCTGAAGCGCTTGCTGGGCCGCCCTGCGGGCGCCAATGCCGTGCGCGGCACCTGGCGCGAGGTGCGGCCGGCGCCCACCTGCTACCGCCCGCACACCGGTCCGCTGAGCGCCTTCCACAGCGACAATCTGCCCGGCTTCTACCGCAGCGAGGCCTTTGCTGAAGACCTGTACGAGAGCTACACCTCGCCCCGCTGAGGCCTGCGGCCCCGCCGCCTATCGATCGACAGCCCGCCCCGCGCGGGCTTTTTCTTGCGCGCCACCCGTTGCGCTGAAACAATTGAAACATGGGCCGGTCGGCGGGAAATGACGGTGATACATGGCGGCGCGACAGTGGCAGGCAAGGCCAAGAGCCGCAACCCGCACCGGAACCCTCCCATGTCCAATCCCGATCTCGTGTCATCCGCGCTGCGGCGCTTCTTCGCGCCGCAGCAGGGCCTGCACCTGCCCTGGTTGGCCCTGCAGCCGCGCTCGGCCGCCCACGGCCCGAGCTGGGCCGACTTCGCCGACACCCAGCCGGGCGTGTTCCACGCCGAGGCCCACCTCGAACAACAGCGGAGCCAGGCATGATGGTTCATGTCAGTGCTTGCTCCGCTGCTCCGGCCTGGCCGGCGACCATGCCGCCCGCCTCGGCCCGATATGATGCCCCCCAGAACAAGATTGGAGCCACGGCCATGACGGAGCCCCACAACCCCGCGACGGTGCTGGTCGTGGACGACGAGCCCGAGCTGCGCGAGCTGCTCAGCGAATACTTCACCCGCCACGGCTTCGTTGTGCAGACCGCCGCTGACGCCGCCCAGGCCCGCGGCCTGGTGGCGGCGGGCCGCCCCGATCTGGCCCTGCTCGACGTCAATATGCCGGGCGAGAACGGCCTGTCGCTGGCCCGCTGGCTGCGCGAGGCCCACCCCGGCACCGGCCTGGTGATGCTGACCACGGCCGGTGAGTCGGTGGACCGCATCGTCGGCCTGGAGCTCGGCGCCGACGACTACATGCCCAAGCCCTTCGAGATGCGCGAGTTGCTGGCGCGCGTGCGGGCGGTGCTGCGCCGCCTGCAGACGGCGCCTCCGGTGGCCGCTGCGCCGGCCGCCGAGCCCCTGGCCCAGGGCGGCAACGGCAAGCGCGTGCAGTTCGGCGCCTGCTGGCTGGACCTGGACGAGCGCCGCCTGACCGGCGCCGACGGCGCGGCCATAGACATCACCGCCGCCGAGTTCGACCTGCTGGCCCTGTTTGCCCGCCACCCCAACCGCCCGCTCAACCGCGACCAGATCATGGAGCAGGCGCACAACCGCGGCTGGGACGTGTTCGACCGCTCGATCGATCTGCGCATCATGCGTTTGCGCCGCAAGATCGAGCGCAATCCCGACAAGCCCGAGCTGATCAAGACCGTGCGCAATGTGGGCTACGTCTTCGTGCCCGGCGGCGGCGCGATCTGAGCAAGGCCATCTATTGAGCGCAGACACCGTCTCCGTCCTCGACGTCACCCGGCTGCGTCGGCGCTACACCTGGCTGGTGCTGGCGCTGGCGCTGCCGGCCTTGCTGTCGATGCTGTGGCTGGCCCAGCGCCAGTACGAGACCTACCGCCACACCGCCCTGCGCGAGCTGGCGATCAGTGCCGACCAGCGCAGCGCCGCGCTGGACCGGCTGCTGCGCCCGGTGCGCGACGATGTGTTGCGGCTGCGCGCCCTGGTCCAGGACCTGCTGGGGCGAGACCTGCCCCCGAGTGGGCTGAGCACGGACTTTCTGCTGCCCGCCGACGCGGCCGAGGCCGGCCGCAGCGAGTACAGCCTGGACGCCCTGCCCGCGCTGCTGAAGGACAGCGGCGCGCAGCTGCTGTTGAGCAACGTCCAGCCGCCCGGCCCTGTCCAGCAGCGAGAGGCCCTGGCACGTGCCGCCCAGTTCGGAGAACAGGCCCAGCTGGCCGGCCAGGCCAATGCCGCGATGGGTCGTGTCTACTTCATCGGCGCCGCCGGTGATCAGGCGTGGCTGCACCCGTGGCAGCCCAGCGCCAGCCTGCTCAATGACGCTGGCGCCCGCACGCTGACCGCCTACTTGAAAGGCCTGGCCCTGCGTACCGCCGTCGCCAGCCGCAATGTGGCCAGCGGCGAAGCCTTCGAGCCCGACTGGTCGGCCCCCTGGACCGATGCCCTGGGCACCCGCTACATCACCCTGCGCGCGCCGCTGTGGCGCGATGTGACGCTGCTGGGCGTGGTGGCCATGGACGTGCCGCTGGCGCGCCTGCAGCAAGCGCTGGCCGGCCCGGCGGCAGGGCAGCGTGACGGTCGCTTCTGGTTGCTGGACGGGCGGGATGACAGCCTGGTCGATCACGCCGCCGGCGCCGGCCTGCCCCAGCTGGCGCAGGAACGCCGCGCCGAGGCGCTGGCCAGCGATGCCGCCATCGATCTGGGTGAGCAGGCACTGACGCAGCGCCGGTTGCAGACAGCGCCCTGGCAAGTCCTGGCCCTGCTGCCCGAGGCCCGCGTGCAGCGCATGGTGCTGGAGCTGTTCTGGCCGCAGCTGCTGGTGGCAGCCGAGTTTGTGCTGATACTCACCCTGGTGCTCTACCTGTTGTGGCGCAGCTTCACCGCGCCGGCCCTGCAACTGGTGGACTATCTGCGCCGCGCAGCGGCCGAGCCGGGCGCCGCGCCACCGCCGGCCTCCCGCCTGTGGACGCCCTGGTTCAAGCTGGTCGGGGACACCTTCGACCAGTGGCGCGCCTCCGCCCGTCAGGCCGAGCAGACCGAGGCACTGAAGAGCGCCATCGTCGACCATGCGCTGGCCGCGGTCATCACCACCGACGACGACGGCCGGGTGGTCGAGTTCAACCCCGCGGCCGAGGCCATGTTCCAGTACTCGCGCAACAGCGCACTGGGCCGGCCGGTGGCCGAGCTGATCACACCCGAGCGCTTCCGTCAGGCCCACAACGAGGGCATGCGGCGCATGCGCGAAGGCAGCCCGCCGCGCCTGCTGGGCCAACGCATCGCCATGCGCGCGGTGCGCGCCGACGGCAGCGAATTCCCGATCGATATCGTGCTGTGGCGCACCCATGTCGGCGAGCGTTCATTCTTCACCGCCTCCATCGTCGATGCCACCCAGGCCCATGCCGCCGAGGAGCAGATCGTGCGCCAGCGCGAGGCGCTGCGCCAGAGCGAGAAGCTCAGCGCCATGGGCAGCCTGCTGGCGGGCGTGGCCCATGAGCTGAACAATCCGCTGGCCATCCTGATGGGCCGGGCCACCCTGCTCGAAACCCGCACCGAGGGCCTGGCCCATCTGCCCGAGGGCCTGGGCCTGCAGAACGACGCGCTGCGCATCCGCGAGGCGGCCGAGCGCTGCGCGCGCATCGTGCGCACCTTCCTGAGCATGGCGCGGCAGAAGAAGGGCCAGCAGCGGCCGGTGCAACTCAACGAGCTGGTGCATGGCGCCGTCGATCTGCTGCAGTACAGCCTGCGCACCAGCGGCATTGCCGTGGAGCTGCGCCTGGCCGAGGAGCTGCCCTCGGTGCTGGCCGATGGCGACCAGCTGGGCCAGGTCTTGCTGAATCTGCTGGTCAATGCACAGCAGGCGCTGACCGGCCGCCCGCAGCCGCTGAAGCTGCGCATCGAGACCGGCCTGGAGGAAGAGCGCGGCCGGGCCGGCGGCCGCATCCGCCAGGCCTGGCTGCGCGTCGCCGACAACGGGCCTGGCGTCGCGCCGGGCTTGCGCGAGCGCATCTTCGACCCCTTCTTCACCACCAAGGGCGAGGGCGCCGGCACCGGCCTGGGCCTGGCCTTCTCGCGCTCGGTGGCGCTGGAGCACGGCGGCAGCCTGCGCCTGGAGGAGGTCTCGCCGACCGGCAGCGGAGCGAGCTTCCGCCTCAGCCTGCCGCTGGCGCCGCCCGAGGACCGCCAGGTGCCTGCGGATACGCGCCCGGCCGCGCTGGAGGTCGAGCAGCAGGCCCGCATCCTGGTCGTCGATGACGAGGCCGAGCTGGCCCAGGTGATACGCGAGATGCTGGAGAGTGCCGGCTACGAGCTGGCCACCGCCGAGTCCGGCGAGGTCGCGCTGGAGCTGCTGGCCGAGGCCCGCTTCGACGCCATCGTCTCCGACCTGCGCATGCCCGGCATGGATGGCCCGGCGCTGTGGCGTGAGGTGCGCCGCCTGCATCCGGCGCTGGCCCGGCGCATGGTCTTCGTCACCGGAGACACCCTGTCGCCCGCGGCCGGCCGCTTCCTGGCCGACACCCGCTGCCCCTGTGTGGACAAGCCCTTCAGCAAGGCCGATCTGCTGGACAAGGTGCGCCTGGTGCTGGATCAGGCATGAGGACAGATCCGGCGCTGCAGACCCTCAACACCACGCGCCGGCTGATCTGGCTGCTGCTGGTGCCGGTGCTGCTCCTGCTGCTCGTGCTGACGGCGCTGCAGTACCGCGAGCGCGTCGCCGATGCCGAGCAGGCCATCGCCCGCCGGCTCGACGAGCATGCACAGGAACTGGCCGCCCTGGCCCAGCCGGCCCGCGCCCATGTGCATGACATGCGGGTGCTGATGGAGTCAGTGTGGAACGAGCCGCCAGATGCCGGGCCCGGCCTCGCGCGGGCGCTGCAGCCGCACCAGGTCGCCGGTGTGGCCGATGGCTTCAGCCTCGATGGCGCCCGCCGGGAGCAGCAGGCCCTCTACGGTCAGATCTGGTGGGCCGAGCCGGGCAGCGACAAGTTCCCCGAGGCCTGGCAGCGCCGCGCCCAGGCCTTCACCGCCCATGTGCGCCGGGTTCATGCGCGCGAGCCGGGCTTCGTCGCCTCCTGGTTCGCCGGCATGGACGTCAACACCTCGTTCGGCTATCCCTTTGTGTCCACCGCATCGATTCTGCAGTCGCTGGAGCTGCCCTCGCTGCAGTCGATTGCCGCGTTGCGCGCGCAGGCGGCGCAGCGCACACGCGCCCGGCTGGCCAGCGGCCCCGCCGATGCCGCCCGCCAGGGCCGCTGGGGCCCGCCCTATATCAGCCAGCTGGACGGCGAGCTGGTGGTCTCGCACATGGCCGAGGTGGTGGTCGATGGCCAGATGCTGGGCGAGGTCAGCCTGGACCTGCGCATTGCCGAGCTGCAGCGCCGCATGGACGGCTGGCGGCCGGCGGCCGGCCGCGGCTGGATCGTCAACGATCAGCGCCATGTGCTGGCCGACTCCAGCCTGCCGCTGCGGCCCTCGTTGCGGGACGGTGGCCGCGCAGTCGCCGACACCCATGTCAAGAGCGCACTGGCCGACCGTCTGCCGGAGGGCCTGGCAATGCCCGATCTGGCCCAGGCGCTCGAACGGCCGGGCCGGCCCCTCCATGCCGGCGGTTGGGTGCTGGCGGCGGCGCAGCGCCCCGGCTCGCCCTGGACCTATGTGCATGCGCAGACCGAGGCCTCGCTGCGCCAGGCCGTGCTGCCCAGCCTGCTGCCCAATGCGCTGATCGCGCTGATGCTGCTGGCGATGTTCGTCGCCGGGCAATGGCTGCTGAGCCGCAATTTCGTCAACCCGGCGATGCAGGTGCTGGCCTATCTGCGCGCGCTCACCGAACAGCGCGATGCGCCCGCGCCGCAGCTGGGAAGGCGCTGGCAGCTGTGGGTCGATGCGGTGACGCAGACCTTCCGCACCCAGCACGAGCTGCAGCGCCGCGAGCGCCAGCGCGAGGCCTTCAAGTCGGCCATCGTCGACAAGGCGCTGGCGGCCATCGTCGCCACCGACGAGCAGGGTTTCATCCGCGAATTCAACCCGGCTGCCGAGGCCATGTTCGGCTGCAGCCACGAGGCGGCGCTGGGCCGCTCGGTGGCCGAGGTCATCATTCCGCCGCGCTTTCGCGGCCCGCACGAGGCCGGCATGCGGCGCATGCGCGAGGGCGGGCCGGCCCGGGTGCTGGGCAAGCGCATGGAGCTGCAGGCACTGCGCGCCGATGGCAGCGAGTTCCCGGTCGAGATGGTGCTGTGGCGCACCGAGGTCGATGGCGAGTCGCATTACACCGCCTCGATCACCGACCTGTCCGAGCGCCGCGCCGCCGCGCAGGAGATCGAGCGCCAGCGCGAGGCCCTGCGCCAGAGCGAGAAGCTCAGCGCCATGGGTAGCCTGCTGGCCGGCGTGGCCCATGAGCTGAACAACCCGCTGGCCATCGTCATGGGCCGTGCCAATCTGCTCGAAGAGAAGTGCGAGGACCAGCCGGCGCTGCGCGGTGACGCGACGCGCATCCGCGAGGCCGCCGAGCGCTGCGGCCGCATCGTGCGCACCTTTCTGAACATGGCGCGCAGCCGACCGGCCCAGCGCGGCGCGATGTGCCTGAACACCGCCGCCCACGCCGCTGCCGACCTGCTGGCCTACAGCTACCGCAGCCACGGCATCGAGCTGCAGCTGCGGCTGCAGGAACCGCTGCCCGAGGTGCTGGCCGACGCCGACCAGGTCGGCCAGGTGGTGCTGAACCTGCTGGTCAATGCCCAGCAGGCGCTGGCCGCTGGCAGCGGCGAGTCGCGCCGCGTCAGTGTCAGCACCGGCGTCGATGACAGCGGCGGCACCGTGTGGCTGCGCGTCAGCGACAACGGGCCCGGCATCGCCGCGGCGGTGCGTGCCCGGCTGTTCCAGCCCTTCTTCACGACCAAGCCCGAGGGCCTGGGCACCGGCCTGGGCCTGGTGGTGTCACGCTCGCTGGCCCGCGAGCATGGCGGCGAGCTGAGCCTGGAGCCTGCCAGCCCCGAGGGCGGCACAGCCTTCTTGCTCCGCCTTCCCCTGGGTGGCAATCTGCGACCGGCACCGCCACCGACCCAGCCCGGCGAGCTGGAGTTCCACAGCCGGGGCCAGGTGCTGGTCGTCGATGACGAGGCCGAGATCGCCGAGCTGATGCGCGCCATGCTGGAGAGCGCCGGCTACGAGGTGGCCAGCGCCGAGTCGGGCGCGGTGGCGCTGGAGCTGCTGGACGCGGCACGCTTCGACGCCATCGTCTGCGATCTGCGCATGCCCGATATGGATGGTGCGGCGCTGTGGCGTGCCGTGCGCTCGCGCCAGCCGGCGCTGGCCCGGCGCATGCTGTTCGTCACCGGCGACACCCTGTCGGCCGGCGCCAGCCAGTTCCTGCAGAGCTCGGGCTGCGCCAGCCTGGACAAGCCCTTCACCAAGGCCGATCTGCTGGGTCAAATGGCGACACTGATGCCGGCCGCCGACGAGGGGCCGACCCGATGAGCCCCACGACCCAGGGCGGGCACGAGGCCGCCCGCATGCTGGCCTCGACGCGCCGTTTCATGTGGTTGCTGGCCGCGCCGCTGCTGGCCCTGCTGGCCCTGCTGATGGTCACGCAATACCGGCAGCAGCATGACGCCGTGGTACAGAGCCTGGAGCGCCGCGGCGAGGCCCATGCGCGCGAGCTGTCCGAGCTGGTGCAGCCGGCCGTCAACCATGTGCGCGATCTGCGCCGGCTGATGGAGCAGCTGTGGGCCCGGCCGCCCGATCATGGCCCCGGCCTGCGCCAGGCCCTGCAGGCCCGCCAGCACGAGGGCCGGCCCGATGGCTGGACCCTGGACGGAGCCGATGCCGCCACCCGCGAACGCCTGGGCCAGCTGCTGTGGTACCAGCCCGATGGCAGCGCGCCCGATGCGCAGCTCCTGAGGCTGGCGCAGAGCTTTGTCGCGCAGGCCCGCGTCGTCCATGCCCGCTCGCCGGGTTTCGTCGCCTCCTGGCTGCTGCCGGCCGATGCGGCCATGTCGGTCGCCTACCCCTGGTTCCCGTCGGCCACCGCCATCAGCTCGATGGGCGAGACCGCCCTCTACGGCCTGGCGCCCTACCGGCGCAGCGGCTCGCAGGAGCGGCGCGAATGGGCGCTCAAGCATCCGGACATTGCCTCGTTCTGGACCCCGCCCTATGTCGATGACGCCAGTGCGCTGTTGACCGTGTCCCATCTGGCACCGGTGATGGTGGATGGCGAGTTCCGCGGCGAGATCCTGCTGGACTTCCGGCTCAGTGCACTGCAGGCGCTGGTCGAGCGCTGGAGCGGCGAGCAGGCCCAGGCCCGCTTCTGGATCGTCGACGGCCAGGGCCGCATCCTCGCCGACTCGGCCCAGGCGCTGAGCAAGAACGAACGCAAGCCCGGCGGCAGCGGCATCCGGGTGATGCTGGTCAGCCGTCTGCCCGGCGGCCTGGATCAGGCCGCGCTGGACCGCGCCGCCGCCCGCCCCGGCCGACTCGGTGGGGCGCTGGATGCCGATGGCCACTGGGCGCTGCTGCTGAGCCCGGCGCCAGGCACGCCCTGGCAGCTGGTGCAGGCCGTGCCGCTGGCCGCGCTGCAGGAGGCCGTCTATCCGGCGCTGCTGCCCTATCTGGCCCTGGCCCTGGCCCTGCTGCTGATGTTCGTGGCCGCGCAGTGGCTGCTGGCGCGGCGCTTCGTCTCGCCGGCACGCGAGGTACTGCTCTATCTGCGCCGCATCGCAGGCGACGTCAACACCGACGCGCCGCAGCTGTCGCCCACCTGGATGCCTTGGGTGCAAAGCATTCGCGCCACCTTCGAGGCACGTCTGCGGGCCGAACAGCAGCTGGCCCAGCAGCGCGAGGCGCTGCGCCAGAGCGAGAAGCTCGGCACCATGGGCAGCCTGCTGGCCAGCGTGGCCCATGAGCTGAACAATCCGCTGGCCATCGTGCTGGGCCGCGCCAGCCTGCTGGAAGAAAAACTGCAGGGTCAAGCGACCCATGCCGACGCCCAGCGCATACGCGAGGCGGCCGAGCGCTGCGGCCGCATCGTGCGCACCTTTCTGAACATGGCGCGCAGCCGGCCCGAGACCCGCCAGGCCGTACCCCTGAACGACCTGGTGCGCGCCGCCGTCGAGCTGCTGGCCTACAGCCTGCGCGCCGATGGCGTGACCGTGGCGCTGCGCCTGGACCCCGATTTGCCCGACGTGCCGGCCGACCCCGACCGGCTGGGCCAGCTGGTCATGAATCTGATCGTCAACGCGCAGCAGGCGCTGGGCATGCGGCCCGGAGACCGACGGCTGCAGATCAGCAGCGGCATCGACGGCGGGGGCAAGGGCCTGTGGCTGCGCGTTGCTGACAACGGCCCGGGCGTCGCCGAGGCCCTGCGCGAGTCGATCTTCACCCCCTTCTTCACCACCAAGCGCGAGGACGTGGGCACCGGGCTGGGCCTGGCCGTGTCGCGCGGCGTGGCGCGCGAACACGGCGGCGATCTGGTGCTGGAAACCGAGCGTCCGCTGGGCGGCGCCTCCTTCCTGCTGACCCTGCCCTTGAGCGGCGGTGGCAGCACCGCAGCGGCCCAGGCACCGGTGCCGATTCCCGACGCCGGCCGCCAACGCCGCGTGCTGGTCGTCGACGACGAGCCGGACCTGGCCGAGCTGATGCGCGATGCGCTCGAGCTGGCCGGCTTCGAGGTGGCGATCGCCGAGTCCGGCGCGGTGGCATTGCGGATGCTGGAGGAGCTGAGGGTGGACGCCATCGTCAGCGATCTGCGCATGCCCGATGTCGATGGCGCGGCACTGTGGCGGCGGGTTCGCGCGCAATGGCCGGAGCTGGCCACGCGCATGCTCTTCGTCACCGGTGACACTCTGGGCCCGGGCGCCGCCGAGTTCTTGCGCGAGGCGGGCTGCGCGGCCCTGGAAAAGCCCTTTGCCCCGGCCGACCTGGTGACCCGGGTGCTGGACCTCACAGGCGCCTGAGGTGGCTAGAGATTTGCAGTTTTTGTCAATTATCGCACTCTTGCCTCAGCCATTGACGCCTGGGCAGCCTACGATTCATGGTCTGGCGACCTAGGATTGATGACGCCGTGCCCCTATTGCAGGCATGGCCGCAACCGAGGCTACCGCCATGCGCACCCTGAAAATATTGTTGAGCCTGGCCGCGCTGAGCGGCACTTGCTGCGTCAATGTTCTGGCCCAGGCCCCCGCCAATCCGGACAAGGTCAGCATCTGCCACGAGAACGAAGATGCCTTCCCCTGGCTGCTCAAGGCCAAGCCCGGCTACAGCCAGATCATGATCCAGCACCTGGAAAAGCAGCTGGGCGTGCCGGTCAAGCTGGTGGCCATGCCCTGGAAGCAGTGCCTGGCCGAGCTGAAGAGCGGCGCGGTCGACGCCGCCATGAACGCCAGCTTCAGCAAGGACCGCGCCGAATTTGCGCACTACCCGATGAAGATGGACGGCGATGCCGATGCCACCAAGCGCATGTACCGTACCAGCTACGCCCTGTACAAGGCCAAGGGGGCTGCCGTCAGCTGGGATGGCCAGAAGCTGAGCACAGCAGGCACCGTCGGCGCGCAGACCGGCTTCTCCATCGTCAACCAGCTCAAGGAGCTGGGTGTCAAGGTGGAGGACAGCTCACCGACCGCCGACGAGCTGCTGGGCCGCGTGGCCTCGGGCCGTTACGTCGCCGCCGCCCTGCAGACCACCGAGGCCGAGAACACCCTGGCCGGCAATGCGGCGCTGGGCCCGAAGCTGGAACGCCTGAACCCGGCCCTGGTCGAGAAGGCCTACTACACGATCTTCTCCAAGCCCTTCTTCGCCAAGCACGGACAGACCGCCCGTGACGTCTGGCGCCTGGAAGCCAAGATCCGCGAGTCCGCCGAGTTCAAGGCCAGCGTCTCACATCTGATGAAGAGTGTGGATTGAGGGTCGAGGGTTTCAAGCCGCCAGCCGCAGCTGGGCATCGCGGGCAGCAGCCATCATCGTGCTGCTGACCACGCCGTACATGGCCACCCAGGCAGCACGCAGCTCGTCGGTGAACCGTTCGCCCAGGCCGTCGGCCAGCGTCTGAATCAGTGCCGCGCCGACGGTGGCGTAATGCGCGTCCTGCACGCCGTAGTGAGCGTGCCGCTCGCCCAGCGAGCGCAGCACCGGCAGCAGGTTGTCGGGCCGGTCCAGGATGCGCACGGCGGCGCCGAGCATCGTCATCAGCAGCGCGCCCTGCTGCTGCATATCACCCTTGAACAGCGGGCGCAGGCTCGGATCGGCCGTGAACAGATGGCGGTAGAACAGCGCGGCCACCTCGTCGGCCATGGGTTGCACCAAGGCAAAGCTGTCGCGGATCTGGGTGATTTGTTGCGGGGTCATGACGGGCTCCTGAGTTGAAGCCTGCAGCTTGCGCGGCCCAGGATTCAAGCCCGTTGCATGCCGGAGCCGACCCTGTTTCATTGGTTGCAGCAGGGTGCTGGGCCCCCCCTAGCTTGAGGGTTGCAGCGCAAGCAGCAACTTCTAATGTTTCAAAGCGCACCTTATTCGTGCGAAATGCGAACAAAAGCTATCGAGGGAGGGCAACCACCAACGGAGAAGCAACATGCATGCAATATCTCATTCCTTCGGTCGAATCGCGCTTGTTGTCGGGGCGGGTCTGGTGTTCAGCTTGGGCGTCAGCACGGCGGCGGCCCAGACGCAATCGGTCACCTTCGAGGAGTTCACCCAATCGCTTGAACCGATCTACACGCGGCCCGTCGCGGGCATGACCGGTGACTGGTCGGTCACGAAATACATACTCAACGGCAGCGTCTACCACTGGACCGATTTCCATGTGAAGCTGCAGACGATGAACCCCGCCGGCGCCTGGGTCGACTCTCCCGAGGGGGACGGCATCTCTTTCGGCCAGCCGACGCCGTTCGACGAATGGCTGAAGTCGGTCAAGGTGGATATCAACGGCGTCTTTGTTGGCGGCTGGCATGTTGACCGTACCAATCAACCGGTCGACAAGCTCGACTTTTTCTTCGACACCTTTGTCATCCAACCCGGCCAGACCCTGTCCTTGCACTTCGACATGAAGGACTTCGGCAGCAACACCTGGCGTCTGGTGCAGGTGCCGACGATTCCCGAGCCGCAGACCTATGCCCTGCTGCTGCTGGGCCTGGCTGGGGTGGGCCTGGTGGTGCGCCGCAGCAAGACCTGACGCTGCTCCGCTGTGGCATGCTGATGTGTCCTGGAACGGGAGGCATCAGCCATGTACACCTTGTTCGGATCCGCGGGCTCCGGCTCCGCGATGATAGAGGCCGCACTGGCTCTGGCCGGGGCGCCCTGCCGGCTTGAGCGTGCCTCCAGCTGGGAGCCCGATTCGGCGCTGGACCGTTTGCGGGCCGTCAACCCGCTGCTGCAGATCCCCACCCTGGTCCTGCCCGATGGCTCGGTGCTGACCGAGAGCGCCGCCATCATGATCCACCTGGGCCTGCAGTTCCCCGACTCACAGCTGCTGCCGCAAGACCCGGCACGGAGGGCGCAGGCCCTGCGCGGCATGGTCTTCATTGCCGCCAACTGCTATGCAGCGATCGGCGTGATCGACTATCCGGAGCGCTGGTGCGCCGACATTGACGCGTCGGCTCGCGAGCGCATGCTGCGCGGCGCAAGGGCCCGGCTGCACGGCTATTGGGATCTGTTCGCCGACACCTTTCCCGCCGCGCCGTACCTGAGCGGCGAAGCGCCGGGGGGTCTCGATCTGATGGCCGCCGTGGTCTCCAGATGGTCGGGCACGCGCAAGCATCTGGCGCGGGCGCGGCCGCAGTTCCTGGCCACGCTTGAGCGCGTCGAGCGCCACCCACAGATCGCGCCAATCTGGGCCCGGCATTGGCCCCATGCAGGCTGAATCAGCCTGAATCAGCCGAGTCGCCCTCAGCCGGCTCGCATGAAACCGCGCAGCCGGACCACCCAGCGCCAGACCTTGAGCCCCCGGCCCGTCCAGCGCAGGAGGCGCCGGGGCCTGAGCCCGGTCACCAAGGCCAGCAGCCCCGCCGCGCCACCCAGCGTCCAGGCTGGCCGGGCGCGCAGCCATTGCAGCCACTGGCGCCCCTGATCGGCCAGGGCCAGCGGTGCCCGCAAGGCCTGAGCTTCCTGGCTCAACTGAATGCGTAACTCGGCGCTGCGCAGGCGCAGGGCCATCTGGCGCAATTGGAGCAACCGCTCTTGTTCGGAGGCCATGGCGCTTCAGCCCGGCGGCTGCAGGGTATCTCGGTCGCGGGCCAGCTCGGCCAAGCTGGCCGCGAACGGACCGCCAGTCTGCTTCAGGCGCTCGCAGGAGCGGTGCCACAGCCACCCACCGGCGCCCAGATAGATCAGGGTCAGGGCAGCCAAGGCCCAGAGCCGGTAGGCCTCGCCGGCAAGCATCACGATCAGCAGACTCAGCGTCACCACGCCGGCGCCGAGCAACATCAGCGCCAGCAAGGCGCCCATCGCCGACTGCAGCAGACGCAGCTTCTCCTGCTCCAGCTCATTGCCTATCAGCGCCAGCCGCAGCTGCACGATCTCGATCAAGGTCGCGCTGATGCGGCGCAGCGCCGCCAGCAGGCCGGGCTCGGGGCCCGCGGACTGTGGCATCAGCGACGGCCTATCAGCAAGCCGACGATCAGCCCCACACCCGCCGCCGCGCCGATGGCGCGCCAGGGGTTGTCATGCACATATTCATCGGCGGCGTGGCCGGCGGCCTTGGCGCGCTCGATCGCGGCCTCCTGGACATGGCTCAGGCTGTCTCGGGCATTGCTCAACTTGGCCTGCAGCTTGGCGCGCATATCGGCCACGCCCTCACCGGTCTGACCGGCGGTGACTCGCAGCAGTTCTTCGGCCTGGGCCACCACCATATGGAGGTCGGCCATCAGGCGTTCTTTCTGGGCCTTGCTTGCTTCGGACATGGTTCACTCCTTGTACAACGGGGAAAAGGATTGGTCGCGGCGCCTTGCCACTCACCATGGTGATTGAAACCCCGACCGCGTCGGCACGGAGTGACAAAACTCAAGCCCTTCGCCAATTGTGCGCCATCGCAACCCCTCCGCGTCAAGACCCGGCACGGATCATTGAGAAGCGGCCGACGCCACCGCTGCCGGGGCCGAGGCTGCCGCCTCATGGCTGACCTCGATGCCGTGCTTCTCGCCGCCCATGTCCACATCACCGCCCTTGGACAGGATGAACAAGGCCAGTGCAGCAAAAACGGCAAAGGCCAAAGCAATTTTCCACATGATCCGATCTCCTGAATAGATGGCAAAGCCGAGTCGGCCCGCTCACCGCTGATTGTCGGGATTGGGCTTGCGCGTGGCTTGCAAGAGAGCTTCGGAAACGAAAAAAGGCTGCCGAGGCAGCCTTTCATACTTCCAGCCTCAGCCGGCGGGCTTGCAAGCCCACCGGCCTGATTGGGCCGAGAAACAGTCCGCAGGGACTGTTTCCTGCGCCCAATCAGTCCTTGGCGTAGATGTCCACGTCCTTGGTTTCGCGCACGAACAGCATGCCGATGACAAAGCTCATCGCAGCGATCGTGATCGGGTACCACAGGCCATGATAGATGTTGCCGTTCTGCGCCACCATCGCGAAGGTGATCGAGGGCAGCATGCCACCGAACCAGCCGTTGCCGATGTGGTACGGCAGGCTCATCGAGGTGTAGCGGATGCGAGTCGGGAACAGTTCCACCAGCATGGCGGCGATCGGGCCGTAGACCATGGTGACGTAGATCACCAGAATCGTCAGGATCGCGATCACCAGCGGCTTGTTGATCTTCTCCGGGTCAGCCTTGGGCGGGTAGCCGGCGGCCTTCAGCGAGTCGACCAAGTCCTTCTTGAAGGCGGCGACCTTCTTGCCGCTCTCTTCGTCGAACTTGTGGCCGCCAGCCGCCACGGTGGCGTTCAGCGAGTTGATGACCTTCTCGCCGATCTTGATCGACGTGATGGTGCCTGCCGGGCCGGCCACTGTCTCATAGCTGGCCGAGTTCTGCGCCAGCGCGCGCTTGGCGATGTCGCAGGAGCTGGTGAAGTCCACTTCGCGTGCAATCGGGCTGCCCTGGAAGGAGCAGGTGCTCTGATCGACGGTCACCACGATCTGAGCACTGGCTTGCGCCTTGGCCAGATCCGGGTTGGCCGCAGCGGTCAGCGCCTTGAACAGCGGGAAGTAGGTCAGGCAGGCGAGCAGCAGGCCGGCCATGATGATGGGCTTGCGGCCGATCTTGTCAGACAGGGTGCCGAAGATCACGAAGAATGGCGTGCCGATGATCAGCGACGCAGCCACCAGGATGTTGGCCGTGGCCGAGTCCACCTTCAACACGCTGGTCATGAAGAACAGCGCATAGAACTGGCCCGAATACCAGACCACGCCCTGACCGGCGACCAGGCCGAACAGAGCCAGCAGCACGATCTTCAGGTTCTTCCACTGGCCGAAGGACTCGGACAACGGTGCCTTGGAGGTCTTGCCCTCGGACTTCATCTTCTGGAAGGCCGGCGACTCGTTCATGCTCAAACGAATCCAGACGCTGATGCCCAGCAGCAGGATGGAGACCAGGAACGGCACGCGCCAGCCCCAGTCGGCGAACGCAGCCTCGCCCATCGCGGTGCGGGTACCCAGGATGACCATCAGCGACAGGAACAGACCCAGCGTTGCCGTGGTCTGGATCCAGGAGGTGTAGGCCCCCCGCTTGCCCTGCGGCGAATGCTCGGCCACGTAGGTCGCTGCGCCCCCGTACTCACCGCCCAGTGCCAGGCCCTGCAGCATGCGCAGGCCTATCAGTATCACCGGCGCCGCGGCACCGATCGCCGCGTAGCTGGGCAGCACACCGACAATGAAGGTCGACAGGCCCATGATCAGGATCGTCACCAGGAAGGTGTACTTGCGGCCGATCATGTCGCCCAGACGGCCGAACACCAGCGCACCGAAGGGGCGCACGATGAAGCCTGCGGCAAAAGCCAGCAGCGAGGCAATGAAGGCCGCCTGCGGGTCGAGCCCTGAGAAAAACTGCTTGGCGATGATGGGCGCCAGCGAACCGTAGAGATAAAAGTCGTACCACTCGAACACGGTGCCGAGCGAGGAAGCGAAGATGACCTTCTTTTCCGTCGCCGTCATGCCCGTGCTGGTGGAGACTGCGCTTGCAGTGGCCATGGTGGGTGTCTCCTATTGCTTGAGGAGCCACCGCCCGGTGGCCCTTGGACCGGACTATGGGAGCCGGCTCTGACCCCTGTCTGACGTGGAACTGATGCGAAACTGACAAACCCCGGGGCAACCCTTGGCTTTTGTTTCTCATCGTGAGAGTGCGCCCGGTGCGCGGGTAAGCACTGAGCGAATCTGTCCCGAGACTGACAAGCAAGACCTGGCCCTGGTGGACAGGCCCCAGAGCAGCTCACCTCTCGCGCCGCACCACCCCGGCGCGTGGCCGTCCGGCTTCATCCCAGGCATCACCCCGGAACCATGAGTCGCCACGCAGATAGGCCGCCGCCATGTCCAGCGAGTCAAGGCCCCAGAACAGGCGACCATCGACCTCCAAGGTGGGCACGCCGAACACCCCCCGGGCGATCGCATCCTCGGTGGCCTGGCGCAGCGTCTGCTTGACCTCATCATCGGCAGGGTCGCAGGCGGGGGCCAGTTCTTGCTGCAGACGCTCCAGGCGGCCGGGGTGATTCGCATCCAGGCCGCCGTGCCAGACGTGGTGGAACAGCTTTTCCACCACCCTGCGATTGGGCCCGCAGGCCCAGGCCAGACGTTGCAGGGCCAGCGGATTGAACGGATGCTCGGCAGGCGTCTGCAACTCGATACCCAGCCGGTGGGCCGACCAGGCGACCTGGCGAAAGGTCCACTGGCGTTTGGGTTCCATCTCGGCCGGGCCCTTCTGGCCCCAGGCCTTGAGCAGGCCGGCAAACAGGATAGGCCGGTAGTCCACCACCACGTTCAGGCCTTCGAGCGCCTCAGGCAGGCGCTCGAAGGCCAGTGCCGCATACGGCGAGATCACGTCGAAGTAGAAGGTGATGGACTTCATGCGTGGCCGCCTCAGGGCGCGTTGCTCGCCGGCTCGGCGGCACTGAAAACGCCATGCTGCTCGACCAACAGCTCACGCCGCGGCGGCAGCAGGGCCAGCACGGCCCGCTTGGCCTGATCGTCGAGCTTGGACCAGGCCGCTATTTCGGGGATCGTGCGTGCACAGCCCTCGCACCAGCCGGTGGGCGCGTGCATGCGGCAGACATTGGTGCAGGGCGAGGGCACGGCGCTGACCGGCTTAGGCGTAGACAAGGCACTCATCAGAGCTGCACCACGTCGATGACCGGCGCGCCGGTCAGGCGCTCCAGCTCCTGCGGGCTGAGCTTGAACACGCCATTCGGATGGCCGGCCGCGGCCCAGACCTGGTCGAAGCGGAACAGCTCCTGGTCGATATAGAGCAGCGGCTTGCTGCCATCGGCACTGGCATGTCCGATCGGCGACACGCCGCCGATCGAGAAGCCGGTGCGCGACTTCACATAGTCGGCATCGGCCCGGCCCAGCGGACCGGTATGCGGCACCAGCTTCTTCTCATCGACGCGCTTGTCACCCGAGGTGATGACCAGCACGGCGGCCTCGTCGCTCTTGCGCCGGAACACCACGCTCTTGGCGATCTGGCCCAGGCTGACGCCCAGAGCGTCGGCGGCTTCCTGAGCGGTGCGCGCCGAGACCTCCAGCCACAGCGGGGCGTGCGGATGTTGCTGGCCGGCCAGCACATCAGCGACGCGGCGAAAGCCCTCCGGGCGCAGGGCGTTGTTGTCTGCTGCTTCACTCATGCGCCTATTGTCGGGCAAAGCCCGGCCGCCCCGTTTCGTCAGAACGCTCGGCTCACCATCAACGCCAGGCCGGGCTGCAGCTTCTTCTTCACGACCGGGCTGCTGGCCGCGGCACCGCGCAGGCTGGCCAGCTCCAGCTTGGCCTGCAGGCTCCAGTCGCTGTCAATCCGATAGTGGGCCTTGGCAAACAGACCCAAGCTCGTCAGGCCCGCATCGGCCCGATGAACCGCCAGACCGGAGGCCGCGGCCTGGGCCGGTGTCACGCCGAACAGGGCGCTCGCCAGCTTGCCGTCCATCAGCTGGGCCGAGGCGCCCACAATCAGGCCCACGCCGGGCATAGGCCGCAGCGCATAGCCGGCATCGAACTCCACACGGGTGCCACGCCCGCCCAGTTCCTTGCTTTTGCCCAGACGGGTGCTGGTGCCGGCGCTCAGCAGCAGCGGCCCGGCATTCAGCTCGGCACCCAGGCGCAGCGCCGGGGCCCACTTGACATCGCCCAGGCCGGTCAAGCGCTTGTCGTCCTTGGCGCGGCGACGCTCCATGTCGGGCGCCAGCGCGGCGCTGACGCTCAGCTGCTCATTGAGCTTGGCCTCGTAACCAATGCCACGCAGGGTGCTGATGATGAATTGCTCGCGGTAGCGCGCCTCGAACACCGGCAGCAGGCCCAGCTGGCCTCTGTTGCTGCCCGGGAACTTCGGCGCCACTGCAGCGCCGACGCCGCCGCGCAGCGTCCAGGCCGAGCTCTTGTCCGGGGTGCCGGGCGTCGTCGGCGCCTGCTGGGCAGCAGCTGTGCAGAGGAGGCCCAGCAACAACGGTGGGGCGCAAAGGGTGTGAAGCGAAAACATCGGGAATCCGGGTCGGGTTGAAGATGGGGTGCAGTGTCAGGCGTCCCGCATGAAGCACCGATGAAGCAGCCTGCCGCCAAAGATGAAGGGCTGATTAAGGCCTCCGCGCCGGCACTCACCGCTGCCGCCATCACTTCTAGAATCCGCAGCCTAAGGAGGGTCTGCACAACCCCCGGGCAAATCAGCTACCGCGAAGCTTGAATGGCTGCGACGATTCAGGTCATGAAGCAAGCAAGTCTTGGACTGGGG
>NZ_SNXS01000016.1 GCF_004362525.1 Roseateles toxinivorans | reverse complement strand
CTGAGGCAAACTATTACCGGCAACTCGCCAATCAAGCCGTCGCGGTGGCGGTCTGACTTAAACCAAATGGCCTCCACGAATCCCGGGGCGATTCAGTGTTTGCAGGGTGAAAAGTGTGTGGTGATTGGCGGCGACACGGCGACAGCCTTCATCGTGTCTGCGCAAGCGCCGGGTGGCTTGTGCCTGTTCTGGGTCGAGGCTGAAAGTGTTGGGCTGACTCGCCACAGCTATCCGCTCGTGGACGGCGGCCGAGGCGCCAATCTGACGCTGTTCAACGTGTATGTAGGGGACGATGCACGCCTTTGCGAGCCCGGATTCGCCTTGGACTTGTTGAACCATTCGAACCAAGTCGGCTTGGCCGCCCTGGGCGCTGAGGCCATCGGCCTGGTGGATTTGCTGCTCGCACAGACGCTCGCCTACACCCGCGAGCGGCGCCAGTTCGGCCAGACGTTGGCTCAGTTCCAGGTCTTGCGTCACCGAATGGTGGACATGTTCATGCAGGCGGAGCAGTTGCGCTCGATGGTGCTGTTGGCCAATATCCGGCTCGCGGAAAGCCGTGCTGACGTGAGCCGTGTGCTGTCGGGCCTGAAGGTGCAGGTCGGCAAGGTAGGCCGCTTCGTGGGTCAACAAGCGATACAACTTCATGGCGGCATGGGCATGTCGGACGAAGTCGTGGTGGGTCACGCCTTCAAACGCTTGCTCGCGCTGGACGCCCAACTCGGCAATGTGGATCATCATCTGCGGCATTTCGCCGCGCAGAGCCAGGTGGCCTAAGGCCTCGGGTCGATGGGGAATTGGGCCAGCAGCTTGAGCTGCTGAGCCTCCTCAGCGCCGTAGAGCCGCTCCGCCAGGAGCGCACCGAAGTACTGCACCCGAAGTGCCCGCAGCCGATCGAACTGTGCCATGGCGTCAGCCCGCGAGTGCGCGGCTTCACCCGGGGGGAGTTGTTGAAACTGCGCCTCCTGGTAATGGTCGTAGCGAGACATGAGCGCCGCAAACTCGCGCGCGGCGTCGGGGGGCAGGCTGGCCTCTAGCATGCGCTGCTTGCGAACGCGTGCGGCTGGCTCGTTGAGCGAGAAGAGCTTCTCGACGTCAAGTCGAGTGGCCTCGTCCATCACCAACCTTTGTTGCGCGTCGAGGCGCAAGTGCAAGGTGTCAGATGCTTCATCGCCGGCAATGACCGTCTTCGAATGGAATGGCGCGCGGGCATTCGCAGTAACGTGTGGTTCAGCCCAAGGCTGGAGTTCCGGTGCCGACGGTGGCGGCTGGACCCGCGCGATCTGCCGTTCCGCGTTTGAGTGATTTGGTGCTTGCGCGGGCTCCGTTGCAATTGGACTACTCCCTGTCCAAAGCCATGCGCAGCCAACCAGGGTTGCGAGCACAACCACGAAAGCGCGATGTGATGAGCTCACAGCACACTCCCGTCTAATTGCCTGGTGCAGGGGCCCCGCCGCTGCTGAATTTGGGGCCGCAGCGCATCAGAAGGGGCCGGTTGATGCGAACGAAGACAGGCGCGAGTCGGTCACCAGGAAGGGGCCGTATCGAACGTCCTGGTCAGCAAAGCGCTTGCTCCAAGCAATCTGGTAGCCGCTGGCAGGCTGATTGGGCGTGCTCGTGGTCGGGAAGGAATGTGTGGCCCCGCTGATGATGGCCAGCAGCTTCTTCGTGGTCGTGGGCATGCTGTTGTAGAACACGGTGGCGTGGTCGGTGGGTGACGCTGTCGTGTCCGCAGACCCCGCGACGATGGCGGTAGGTACGGTTGTGGTGGAGAAGTTCTTGTCGCTGTCGCTCCACGGCGCAAGGGCAACGGCGCCGCGAAGCGACGGGTTGCCGCGTGCTGCGATCAGCGCGCCGCCGCCGCCCATCGAATAGCCTGCCACCATGCGACGCGCGGAGTCTACCTTGCCAACAACCGGTCCTGTGCTGATGGCCGCGACAGTGTTGAGTGCAGCGATCAGTTGGGTTGCTCGACTGGCCGGGAAGTCAAAAATGCTGTTGGTGTTCATGGTGACTACCACGAAGCCGTGGGTGGCCAAGCGCCGGCCAAGGGCCGCAACCGCCGATTGCGAGTTGGTGAAGCCAGGGCAGAAAGCGACCAAGGCATAGCGCCCAGCAGTGTTGGGCACATAGATCGTGCCGCCGGCAAAGCCTGTGGCGCGGCTGGCGGTTTGCGTGCTGACCGCGAACGGGCCATCGGCGGCGAGGCTGGCGGCCGTCGGATCAGGGCCGATGGCCTGCGCATGTGTGGCGCCGTGGAAGAGACTGCTGGCCAAGAAGGCGGCAAGGGCCGCGCGTTTCATCAGTAGCTGTTTCAATCGAATCTCCATCGGTGAGAGGCGGAGCGCCTCATAGCTTGGGGATACCGGCACGATTTCAGCGCTGCTGACTTCGGCCGGCAGGAGTTTGCGCACTTCCCTCGATGCAGCATTCGCACTAGTCGCGTGAGCGAGCTACCGCTGCAGCACTTTTTCTCTTGGAGGGGCCAGCCTTCCTCCACAGTTCTGGTGCCCCCAACACACCATCGCGGCCCTTGATGGGCTTGTCCAACGACTGGGACTGCTGGATCTCCGGGCCAACAACACGCAATCGAATGGTTGGCCTTGTTCCATTTGCCGGATTTATGTGCCCGCCAGGGCCTTGCGCCCTTGCAGCAACACGCGCAGCCTCTCGTGGCGCTTCGCCGTCAAGCTGTAGCGAAGGGCGATTAACATCGCCAAGCCGAGCGCCGCGCTAGGTATCACTGCATACAACAGGCTCAGCGAGGCCAGTGCTGCGGGGGCCGTCTCGCCCGCAGCGTGGTAACCCACCCAAGACAAAGCGTTGAGCGAGGCGCCCTGGCCCACTGCCTGGCCCAAGTTTGTCACCACTCCGAACACTGCGAACAGCAGCCCGTTGCGAGACTTGTGGGTGATCGCGGTGTCGACGTCAGCTGCATCGGCCAGCATGGCGGCCGGTAGCAGGTCGAGGGCGCCGAAGCAGAAGCCCTTGAGAATGAACATCGCGGTGAAGAGCGCTGTGTCGCCCTTCCCCAGCAGGTACAGACCGAGGTTGGTGCAAATTGCAATCACCATCCCCGCTGCCAAGGCGTGGTGCTTGCTGGTGCGCTTGGCGACCCAACGCCAGCACGGCACACCGCAAAACGCGCTGATGAAATAGTAGACATAGACGAGGCCAAGATTTTTGACGCCAATCACGTCACGGGCGAAGAACACTGTCAGAGTTTGACGGAAGGTTTCGGCGCTGAAGCCGATGAATACCACCAGCAGGATGCACTGCAGTGGGCCATTACGTCGCAGGGCACGCCAGTTCGCCTTCCAGTCAAACCGTGCGCGCGGGGGGCGGGGTGTCGGCGCGGGCTCAGGCGTGAAGTACAAATTAATGCCCGCAACGATGGGCAGCGCGATGACCGTCATGACCGTAAGCGCAAACAGCACGTCGGACGATTTCGCGCCGGCTTGACCCAACACGACTGCCGGCACCAAGGTTGACACGATGAGGCCGCCGGTCGAGAAGAACTGTCGCACCGATGAGATGCGGGTGCGCTCGTCGTAGAAAGGCGACAGCTCGGCACCCCAGGCTCGATGGGGCACTTGGATCAGCGAGAAGCCGGCATACATCACGGCCAGCCATCCCAGGAAGTACACCAGGGTGACGCCCTTGCCCGGGTTAAAGAGCTGGCTCATGCCCAGCAACAGCACGACGCTACCCACCACCAAAAAGGGCTTGCGTCGCCCGAAGCGGCTGCGCAACCGGTCACTGAAAGCGCCAACGAAGGGGTCGATGCAAATGTCGGCGAAGCGCGCGATCAGCATGGCTGTTCCCAGAGCGGCCAGTGATAAGCCCATCTCACCGGCATAGAACGGTGCCAGGTAAATCGCCAGCGGCAAGCCGATGGTCGACAACGGCATGGCCACCAAGCCGAAGGCCCAAATGGCAGAGCGCGGTAGCGCTGGGGAGGTCGTCTGGGTCATGTGCTTTGGCCGAATCTGCTCATTGCTAAGTGACCTTATTGAATCATTCGTCAATAAAGAAAATACTAGGTGTTTGCACCGAAGTCGAGCGGGGATATGAGCGCGCCGGCACCGGCGCTGGGCTGGCAAACGAAGACCTTGGACGCCAGCCCCTCTGGTGATCGATAGTGCCGGCTGATGGCCGCCTCAACCGCGGCGACTCGGCCCTTTGGCATCAGCGCTACCACGCAACCGCCAAAGCCGCCGCCGGTCATACGGCAACCACCTTCGCCCGCGAGAGTGTCAGTGATCAGTTCTACCAGTTGGTCCACGGCGGGCACGGTGATTTCGAAGTCGTCGCGCATTGAGGCATGTGAGGCCGCCATAAGGGAGGCCACTGCCGCCAGGTCGCCCCGCTCCAGTACCTCAGCAGCACGGAGGGTTCGGTAGTTTTCTGTCACCACGTGGCGCGCACGGCGGTGGGTCAGCGCGTCCAGTCCCGAGGTCGCCAGCTGATCCAGTGTGACGTCGCGCAGCGCATTGACGCCAAGGTATCGCGTCGCGGCGGCGCAGGCCTCGCGGCGCTCGTTGTAGTGGCTGTCGACCAGCCCCCGGCGCACCATGGAGTGTGCGATTAGTACGGCCGCCCCTTCGGGCAACGTCACGGTCTTGGTGGACAGGCTGCGGCAATCGATCAGCAGTGCACTGCCGGCTTCACCCCTTGCCGAGACCAACTGGTCCATGATGCCGCACTGGCAGCCGACAAACTCGTTCTCGGCGCGCTGAGCGAGCAGCGCCAGCTGCGTTGGGTCGAGCGTGGGTATGGCACCTGCGGCACGAAACGCCGCCCCAACAGCCACCTCGAGCGACGCCGAAGAGGACAAGCCGGCGCCTTGCGGTACGTCGCCGGTGATCAGCATGTCCAGTCCAGGCAGACTCGGGTCGAGCGACAGAAGTTGCTGAGCCATGCCTCGCACGTAGTGACTCCAGTGCACCTCGCCCTCCCGGCTGAGTGGCTGCGTCAAATCAAACTCGTCGCGTGCTCCGGCGTAGTCCAGCGCCACCACGCGAACGCGGCGGTCGGTGCGGCGGCGCAGCGCAATGACGGTGCCTCGATCGATGGCGCAGGGCAGCACAAAGCCGTCGTTGTAGTCAGTGTGCTCGCCGATCAGGTTGACCCTGCCGGGTGCTTGCACGCAGGCTTTCGGGGCCGCGCCGAACGCACTGATGAAGGCCGCCTCGGCGCGCCGCTGCAAGTCAGCGTGGCTCAAGGCAACACCTCGCGGACGGCGCGGTAGTGGATGGGCGAGGCGGCGCGCAGCGCGGCGGCAGCTTGCTCAGCGGTGAGGTCGCGCTGGGCCTCCGCGAGCATCTCGTAGCCCACCATGAATTTTCGCACCTGAGCCGATCGCATCAGAGGGGGATAGAAGTGGGCATGCAGTTGCCACGGGCTTGGGTCACGTCCGTCGAAGGCCGCGCCATGCCAACCCATCGAGTACGGGAAGCTGCAGCCGAAGAGGTTGTCGTAGCGCGCAGTTAGGTTTCCGAGCAGTTCGGCCAGGCCGTCACGCAATTCAGGGCTGAGGTCAGTCATGCGGGGCACCCTGACCCGAGGCATCAGCAGGGTTTCGAAGGGCCAGGTTGCCCACCAAGGAACGACAGCGACCCAATTGTCATTGGCACAGACGACACGCTCTCGCGCGGCGAGCTCGCGCTCTGCATAGTCCAGCAACAGCGGGGTGCCGTTCTTGACGAACCAGGCGCGCTGCGCAACGTCCTCGGCAGCTGGCTCGTCGGGCACCCGGTCGGTGGCCCAGATCTGCCCGTGGGGGTGGGGGTTAGAGCAGCCCATCATGGCGCCCTTGTTCTCGAACACCTGCACCCAGGGCCATCGGGCCCCCAGGTCTGCGGTCTGATCACACCAGGTGTCGACCACGTCGCGCCGCGCAGCCAACGTGAGTTCTGGCAAGCTCAATGAGTGGTCGTGAGAGAAGCACAGCACCCGGCTCGTGCCACGTGCGGGGGCCGCACGCAGCAACGGGTCACCCGCTTCGTCTGGAGCGGGCGCGTCCGCCTGAAGGGCAGGGAAATCGTTGTCGAAAACGTAGGGGCCGCGGTAGTCGGGATTGGCGTCACCCTGCACTCGGGAATTGCCGGGACAAAGGTAGCAATCGGCGTCGTGGCTGGGGCGCTGGGCGACGTCGACCGGGTCTTGCTGACCCTGCCAGGGGCGAAGGTTGCGTTGTGGCGAGACGAGCACCCAGCGGCCGCTCAGTGCATTGAAGCGGCGGTGCGAGTGTAGCGACGGGTCGAATCGTTCAGTCATGGAGTGCGTCTGCGAGCCAGCCCCAGGCCATGGGCGGGAAGGGTGCTATCACCCAGCAGCCAATCGGCCTCGGGTACAGCCAGCGTGATGGGATGGGCGTTGTAGTTGAAGGCGAACAGCAGGTCCCCGCGGCGGCGTATGCGCAGACCTTGAGGCAAACGCACCGGCGCCATCCCTGCGTCGATGGCAGCGTCCTCGATAACTTGGCGCTGCAACTCCGCGCTGAACCAGCCCGCCAGGTAACGAGTGCGGCCCTGTCGCACCACGGCCGCCTGTCCGTCCGAGTACTGCGCCAAAGTTGTGACATTGGGCCCTGCGTCCAGGGTCTCCCGCCAGCGGGTAGAGGAATGCCGGGAGCCCTTGAGCAGCACCGTATCGGTCACGCCGGGCCGCAGAGACTCGACGCGCGTCACACGCAGATTGATGAGCTGACGCAGCGAACCCGGTGGTAAGCCTTCGGGGATGCTGACAGCGTCAGTCTTGGACCCGGTACGTGGGTAGAGCACGACCTGCGCCGAGGTGGATTGGAGGGTCGATAGCAGGGCGTCACTGACCAAGGGCATTGAAGGCAGAACGACCAGTGAATAGCCGTTGAGATTCGCGCCGGGCGGCACGATGTCAACGTCGAAACCAAGCGAGCGAAGCGCGCAATAGGCCTCGTAGGTGAGCCGCAAGCCGTTGTAGTCGGCACCTTGCGGTTGGATGTCTAGCAGCCACAGGCTGGCGTAGTCGAAGACCAAAGCGACCTGCGCAGGACGAGTGGGCTCCGTGGGTACCAAAGCCAATTCCGCCGCCACGGCGGCGGCTTCTGCGCCTCCGACGTCCAGGCGGCAATCTGGCGTCTGCAGGCCCGCGTGCATCTGCTCTTGGCCGAACGGGGCCTGGCGCCAGCGGAAGTAGCTGACGACATCGGCGCCGTGTGCGAACGCCTCCCAGGTCCACAAGCGCACCATGCCGGGCGCTGGCGCGGGGTTCCAGTTTGCCCAGTTCACCGGGCCGGGCTGCTGCTCCATCACCCAAAAAGGTAGGCGCGACATGCCGCGGTACAGGTCGTGGTGAAAGGCAGCGAAGTCGGGGTGTCCGGTTCGTAGCCAACGCTGCTTGTCATCAGCGTCGAACCAGAACATTTCCAGCGCTCCAAGCGGATAGCTGTCCCAACTGGCCACATCCAGATCAGACGCCACCGCGTGGTGGTCGAAGCCCGTGAACAGTTGCATGAAATTGTGCACCAGCACCCGGCCCGGCGAATGGCAGCGCAGGATCTGGCACTGCGCGCGATTGAAACGCAGCACCTCGTCGGAAGCGAAACGGCGGTAGTCGAGCCGGTGCGCCGGGTTGGCTTCGGTCACGGTGCCAGTCGGGGAATCGATCTCGTCAAAGTTGCTGTAGTCCTGACTCCAGAACACATTGCCCCAGGCTTGATTGAGTGCTGCAACGTCGCCGTAGCGTTGCTGCAGCCAGCCTCGAAAGCGTTGCACCGCTTGCGGTGAGTGGCTGACGACGGTGTCGTGACAACCGTACTCATTGTCGGTCTGCCAGGCCACCACGGCGGGGTGTCGGCCGTAGCGCTCGGCGAACGCACGAGTGATGCGCGCAGCTTGCGCCAGGTATCGGTCGCTGGAGAAGTCATAGTGCCTGCGCGAACCGAAGCGACGCTGGCGGCCGTCCTCGCCCACCGCAAGCATGTCGGGGTCGAGGTCCACCAGCCACTTGGGTGGTGTGGCAGTAGGCGTGCACATCACGAGTTGCAGGCCGGCATCGGCCAGCACCTGTACGGCGCGATCCAGCCAGCCCCACTCGAACATGCCCGGCTGAGGCTCCACGCGCGACCAGCTGAACTCGCCGATGCGCACCAGGCGAACGCCCAGTGCGGCCATCTGGCGCGCGTCCTCAGCCCACCAGGCTTCGGGCCATTGTTCGGGGTAGTAGCAAACGCCCAGGCGCATGGCTCAGCTCGGCTCGGTAAGGAATTCGGCGAGCCACGGCATGACGCGCTCGGGCTGGTCATGCAGCAGCCAGTGGCCGCCGTCCGGTACCCGGCGCAGGGTTAGCTGTGGCACCCACTGCGGCAGTTCATCAAGGCACTCGACGGGGAAAGAGCCGTCGCGCTCACCCCAGACGACCAGCGTGCGCATCGCGATGTGTCCACTGGCGGCGCCTAGGTCGGGAACGGCACGCGCGTCGAGTCTCAGTGCGGCGTCAAAGTTCACAGCACGGTACCAATTGATGGCTGCATCCAGAGCGCCAGGTTGGGACCAGGCCAATTCGCAAGATGTGCGAGTGGGATTCAATTCGTCTTGGTGCTTGCCATCTGCTCTGACTGACCAGAGGGCCGAGTAATGGTTCTGCGAGAGATGCTCCACCGCACCAGGCGAACACAGACGCTGCACATACTCAGACGCGGCGCGCTGTGCAGGGTTGCTGCGCAACTGCTGAGCGAATACGCAGGGGTGTGGGGCATTGAAGATTGCGAGGCACGAGACCTTTGCTGGATGGCGGGCGGCCACGACCCAGGCCAGCATGCCGCCCCAATCGTGCCCGACCAACGCGCAGCGCCCTCCCAGGTGATCGATCAGCGCGAGGACGTCATCCACCAAGTGATCGATCGCGTAGTCGGCCACAGACAGGGGCTTCTCTGACAGGTTGATCCCGCGTAGGTCAGGCGCCATCACATGGTGTTGCCCAGCGAGCGCAAGCATCGTCGACTCCCACAGGCGCCAGTGGTCAGGGAAGCCATGCAGCAACAACACGGGGCTGCCGCAGCCGGTTTGACCCGCCTGAGCCACGTGCAACCGCACGCCGGCACCGGACAGGAAGGAGTGGTGAATCGTGCCATCTTTCATATTGACGGATATTACAATAGATATCGATGAGAGGTCACTTGGAGCGTTCTTTTGACTACCTGCTTTCACCGCCTTGATGCCCCCGATCAGACCTTGGTACTGATGACCCCACAGGCTCGAATGCCGCAGTTGCTTTACTGGGGCGAGCCCTTGCCGGCGGACTGCGATCTGGACGCGCTGGCCCGCAGCCGAGAGCCGGCGCTGCCGCATGGGGGGTTGGATGTCGCAGAGCTTGTTTCCTGGCTACCTGAGCCGGGGCGGGGCTTCACGGACTCTCCCGGTTTGGCCGTGCGGCGAGGGCGGCGCCATCTGTACACCCAGTTCATTCTGCAGTCCGCCAAGAGGTCGCACGATGGTTGGGACTTTGAACTCGGCGACGCCGCTGCCGGACTTGGTCTGAGCTTGCGCTTGGGCCTGCATGCCGATAGCGGCGTCTTCAGTGCAGATTGCCGGCTCACCAATCTGGGCGCTGATGAGTTGGCTGTCGACGGCCTGGCAACCATGGTCTTGCCCATCCCTCGGCATCTGACCGAAAGACAATCCTTGGGTGGACGATGGGCCGGCGAGTTCCAGACGACGCGCGAACCTATGAGCAGTGCTGCATGGGTGCAGGAAGCTCGCTTGGGTCGGACCTCCCATCACGCCTTTCCGGGCCTTTTGCTCATGGAACCTGGTACTCATGCCACACAGGGTGAGGCTTGGAGTGTGCAGATGGCCTGGTCGGGCAACCACCGGCTGGTGCTGCAGCGCTTGCGCCTGGGCGGTGCGCAGCTTCAAGCTGGCGAGTTGCTGCTGCCCGGTGAGGTGATTTTGCTGCCGGCGGAGAGTCATGACTGCCCGACCTTGCACATGGCTCGCAGCAGTGAGGGATTGCGCCGGTTGAGCCTGAGATGGCACAGGTTCATTCGAGAGTGTGTGCTACCGGCGATGCCAGCCCCGCGACCGGTGCAGTTCAACACCTGGGAGGCCACGTATTTCGATCACGACGATCGTCGCTTGACTGCATTGGCAAAAGCAGCGGCAGAACTGGGCGTCGAACGATTCGTTCTCGACGATGGTTGGTTTGCAGGTCGCTTTGATGACCGCGCCGGTTTGGGCGATTGGGTGCCATGCCCCAAGCGCTACCCGCAAGGGTTGGCACCACTGGCGAACTACTGCCGAGCGCTGGGAATGGAGTTCGGACTTTGGGTCGAGCCTGAGGGGGTGAGCCAAGCGAGCGAGTTGTTCCGGGCTCATCCCGACTGGGTGATGGGCGTACCAGAGTTGGACCAACCGTTAGGCCGGCACCAGTTCGTGGTCAACCTAGCTTTGCCGGCCGCAAGGCAGCATTTGTTCGCGCAGATTGCCGCGCTGCTGCGCAGCGCACCGATCAGCTTTCTGAAGTGGGACATGAATCGCGATATGACTCATGCGGCAGGGCCGGACGGGTGTGCCACCGCACGCCAGCATGTGCTGGGTCTGTACTCACTGATGGATGAACTGCGCGAAGCGTTCCCCTCGCTGGAGATAGAGACTTGCGCATCTGGTGGAGCTCGCGCAGATTTGGGTATATTGCGCCGCAGTTCACGTGTCTGGGTTTCCGATTGCAACGACCCATTGGAGCGTCAAAAGATTCAGCGCGGGTTCCTCGGCTTCTTGCCGCCTGAGGTGATGGGCGTGCACGTGGGCGACGCACGCAGCCACACCACTGGCCGTGTGTCCGACATGCCAGTGCGCACGTTGAATGCCTTGTTCGGCCACCTGGGCATTGAGGCCAACGTCTTGCACCTGAGCGAGGAAGATGCGTGTCACTTGCGGGAGGCTATCAAGGTCTACAAGGCGGAACGCTCCTGGCTGCATGCCGCGAGCATCACGCCCATCGACCATCTGGACCCGGGCGTGTCTGCAACACTGGCCATCGCTGCCGACGGCAGCCGAGCATTGGCGAGTGCAATTGCAGTCGGCCAACCACATGATGCGATTTTGGCACCCTTGCGCGTGCCCGGCCTCTCGCCGAACTGGACCTACCAGGTGAGCCTCCATCCACTTTGGTGGCCAAACCCGGCTGCCGGGAAGACAGCGACATCACTCCAAACGGCAACGCCGCTCATGTTGCCTGGGCGCGCCCTTCAGACCTCGGGACTTGCGCTGCCGATACTGCGGGAGGGGAGCGGGGTCTTGGTTCAGATACAGGCGATTCAGTGAAATGCCTGTAGCGCCATCCCGGAAGTTGTTTGTGTGAGGCTGGTCCCGATCTCGGTCAAGCTGCGGATTTGCTGGTGACTTCCTCACGCTCAAGCTCGGCATGAGCCCTCGAGTCAGTCTCGCCCACTTCAATAGCCCTCGGCCGATGCCAACTTCAGAACCCGCGCTCCCTGCCCACGCTCGACGGCCAAGGGATCAGCGTTCGCCTTGTCTGCGAAGAAGCGCAAGCTGGTGGGTGGCGAGGTTGAAACCTACTTGGCCTGTGACGCGATGCAGGCCCACATCACTCGGCTCTACCGCGATGCCGGTCTGCACGATTGCTCCAGCCACTCCGGGCGGCGGACGTTCGCCACGCGCCTGGTTGCGAAGGGGCATGACATCGAGGTTGTGCAGCGCCTGCTTGGCCATGCCGATCTAGACCATACCGATGATTACCTCGATGTTGGCCGGCGCACGCTGGAAGCGATGTTCGCAGGAGCGCTTTAGCCCTTGCGTCCCTCGATGCCTTACATTAAAGTAAGGAATATAAGGAGATCATCAAATGACAACCGCAACCATCACGACCAAAGGCCAGATCACCATTCCAGCCGACGTGCGCAAAGCGCTGTCGGTCGGCACTGGCGACCGCGTGGAGTTCGTGCAGATCGAACCGGGTCAGTTTCTCTTCGTCGCAGCGAATCGGTCTGTGACTGAGCTGAAGGGTATGTTCGGCAAGCCTGCTAAATCCGTGTCCATCGAGGACATGAATCGCACCATCGCAGCTCGCGGGGCCTCTGCTCGATGATCGGCCTCGATACGAACGTGCTGGTCCGCTACATCATGCAGGACGAAGCCAAGCAGGCCGCCAAGGCAACGAAGCTGATTGAAGGCCTCACCGCTCAAGAGCCCGGTTTCATCACCCTGGTGTCGGTGGTGGAGTTGGTGTGGGTGCTGTCGTCGTCCTACGACTTGGCGCGGGAGCAGGTTGTCCAGGCGCTCGATGTGATTCTTCGCTCGAAGCAGCTTGTGGTTGACCAGGCCGAGCATGTGGTGCGAGCCCTGCGTGCGTATGGGGCTGGCAGTGCCGATTTCGCGGATTGCCTGATCGAGCGTACTGCGGTGGCCGCTGGCTGCACAAAAACGATGACCTTTGACGTTGGCGCATCCAAGACGGCAGGCATGACGTTGATTCAATAGCAGGGAAAGAGGACGTTGAGGAAGAACTGGCTGATCGCTATCCTGGCTGTGGCCTTGGTGAGCGCGCTGACCGTACTGGCCCGCGTGGAGAATGAGCGATATGCCTTGCTGATCGGGATGTGTCGAGATTCAGTCACTGGCCTCGTTAATGGCAAATGCTTGTCATCTGTCCAAACCAGGACCAACGTGCTGTGGCACTTGTTCTACGCCTTCAAAAACTGACCCGGAAACCAGATGACAAATTGCCTGCAATACAAATTGGATTCAGTTGCAAAGCGCAAGGCTCAACTCGATACTATTCGACCATTGCCTGGTCATTCCGTAGCATCCCTCCGAGACAAGATTGCGTTGGAGTGGACCTATCACTCCAACGCAATCGAGGGCAACACTCTGACATTGCGTGAGACGAAAGTTGTCTTGGAGGGAATAACCATTGGCGGAAAGTCAATGCGTGAACATTTCGAGGCTGTAAACCATCGTGATGCGATCCTTTACGTCGAAGAGATAGTCGCCAATGAAGAGCCCTTGAGTGAGCGCCAGATCAAGGACATTCATGCTCTGGTCCTCAAAGGGATTCAGCCAGAGGAAGCTGGCCGCTACCGGAGGGAGAACGTTGTGATTTCTGGCGCGAGCACGAGACCGCCCGGCTTTCTTCATTTGCCTGAGCAAATGCAAGCGCTTCAACACTGGTACGCTGAGACGGAGGATATGAACCCGATTGCTCGTGCCGCTGAGTTGCACGCACGCTTCGTTGAAATTCACCCGTTCGCCGATGGAAATGGACGCACGGGCAGGCTGCTGCAGAACCTCGAATTGATGAAGGCAGGCTATCCGCCAGCAGTCATCCGCAAGGAAGACAGGCTTCGGTACTACGACGCGCTTGATCTAGCCTGTGTGAAGCGGGATTTCAGTGACATCACGGTCTTGGTGGCTGATGCGGTGTCAAGATCGCTAGATACCTACCTTGAAGTTCTGCAGCCAGCTAAGTCCAAGCTTGGTCGATGAGGACGTAGGAAAGCATCGTGAGCACGTTGAACAAGACCAAGCCAATGCGGACCTACACGGCGCCTACAGGCGGCCCCCGCGCTTTGCGCGCTGCAGCTCCCGGATGGAAGCGCTTCTGCGGCTGGTGCGGCCAGGATCGCCCGGTCGGCACAGATGGCCGTAACCTCGTCTGCATGCACTGCGGACACTGACCCGGAAAGAGTCATGTCCACGCCAGACCATACGGCAGTCAGGATCAAAGCGGCACGCGCTGCGCTGGGCCTGAAGCGCCCCGGGTTTTGAGGAGGCTCCAACTGTAGAGAATGGAGCCATGAAGAAGTCCCCGAAGTTTTCCCCTGAGGTGCGTGAGCGCGCTGTGCGTATGGTGCTGGAGCACCGGGCTGAACATCCGTCCCAGTGGGCGGCCATCGAGTCCATCGCCGACAAGATCGGCTGCGTCCCGCAGACGTTGCACACCTGGGTCAAGCAGCATGAGGTGGATGCTGGGCAGCGCGACGGCGTTTCGACTGCCGAGACTCAACGCATCAAGGACCTCGAGCGAGAGAACCGCGAGCTGCGCAAGGCCAACGAGATCCTGAAGCTGGCCAGCGCGTTTTTCGCCCAGGCGGAGCTCGACCGCCGTATCAAGTCCTGAAGGACTTCATCGATCAGTACCGCCAACAGTTTGGGGTCGAGTCGATCTGCCGGGTCTTGCAGATCGCCCCATCGGCGTACTGGCGCCACGCCGCGCGTCAGCGCTGCCCGGTCTTGCGCTCTCGTCGTGCTCAGCGCGATGCGAGCCTGATGCCACAGGTGTGGGCGCCAGTGGTGGATTGACCCACTTTTAGAGGTTCTGCCGACCTCCACGTGACCCTCCTTCGTCAGGCATGTACGCGGGCAGCTGCCGCATCCTAGGCGCCGGGCGGGGTTAAGTGAAAGTTGGCACCATGGGTCAGTCCCACACCGGCGTCAACAAACGCCGCTCATTTTGCCCGGGCGCGCCCTTCAGACCTCGGGACTTGCGCTGCCGATAATGCAGGAGGGGAGCTGTGTCTTGGTTCAGATACAGGCGATTCAGTGGCTGGCCGCTGACGCAGCGTAGTCAAACCAACCCGACGCATCGCTCCCGCTCAACGGCTTAAAAGTGTCTAGAAGATTCGGGACGATTCACTGGCAATGGTGGACACGATGGCAAGCGATAAACCCGCAGGCGACGGAACTACAGCGAGGCGCTGAAGGCGCAGGTGAACCGTGGAGGATGGCCGTCCGTCAACATTGGCCGCATCACTTGATGTAACCAAGCGGCAATGCCGTGGTTAGCTTTAGCTCTTCCATCGCAAAGCTTGAGCTGACATCGTGCAGGCTGGTGCCGGCGATCAGGCGCTTGTAGACCGCATCATAGGCGGCGATGTCGGGCACGACCACCCGCAGCAGGTAGTCCACATCGCCGCTCATCCGATAGAACTCCACGACCTCGGGGATGGCTTGCACCGTGCCGCGGAACTGCTCGAACCATTCCTGGGTGTGGGTGCTGGTGCGCACCGACACGAAGACGGTCACCCCGACATTCACCTTCTGGGCATCGACCAGGGCCACCTGGCGCGTGATCACGCCCGCCTCCTTGAGCCGCTGGATGCGCCGCCAGCAAGGCGTCGCCGACATGCCGACCTGGGCCGCAATCTGCGCCACCTGCTGCTCGGCATCGCCCTGCAGGATTTCAAGGATTTTGATGTCGAAGGAATCGAATTTCATATATCAATTCTATTCAGGATTGAAATTCCAATTGTTCGGCAATCGGCGCAAAAGAAGGAGAACCTTTTTCAGGCACCGGCCAGCAGAATTCCAGCATGGAAATCTATCTCGACGCCAATGCCACCACGCCTGTTCTGCCCCAGGCTCGCGCCGCCGCCTTGGCAGCCATGGCCGAAGACTTCGGCAACCCCAGCAGCATCCACAGCACCGGCCTGAAGGCCCGCGCAGTGATGGACGGCGTGCGGCTGCGCGCCCGCCGCGTGCTGGGCGCGTCGAGCGGCCAGTTGCTTTTTCTCAGCGGGGCGACGGAGGGCATACAGACGGCGGTGCTGTCAGCGCTGAGTTCCTTGCGCCATGGGCAGGCCCGGGCCGAGCTGCTGCTGTACGGTGCGACGGAACACAAGGCCGTGCCCGAGGCCCTGAAGCATTGGAACGCCTTGCTGGGCCTGGGCCTGCAGGTGCTGGCTATCCCGGTCGGTCGCGATGGCCGTCACGACCTGGCATGGTTGCGCGCGCATGCGCCGCGCGCCGGACTGGTCTGCACGATGGCAGCCAACAACGAAACCGGGGTGATCAGCGATCTCGATGGCATCGAGGCCGCGCTGGCCGACAGCCGGGCGCTGTGGCTGGTGGACAGCGTGCAAGCGCTTGGCAAGCTGGCGCTGAATCTGGCCGGACGGCGTATCGACTACGCCCCGTTCTCCGGCCACAAGCTGTACGCCCCCAAGGGCATCGGCATGCTCTACGTCCGCGACGGTGCGCCGTTCACGCCGCTGATGGCTGGCGGCGGCCAGGAGGGTGCCTTGCGCGCCGGCACCGAGAACATGTCCGGCATCGCCGCCTTGGGTGCCGTGCTGACGGCGCTGGAGGAGGGCCGCAGCTTTCAGGACAAGACCACGCTAGCGGTCTACCGAGCCTGCCTCGCGGCAGCGCTGGAGCGCGCCTTCGCGGGCCTGGTGTTCAATGCGCCGCCCGAGCTTTGTCTGCCCACCACGCTGAATTTCTCGGTGCCGGGGCTCAGTTCCAAGCTGCTGCTGGACCTGTTCGACGCGGCGGATGTGCGCGTCAGCGGCGGCTCGGCCTGCAGCGCGGCCCAGGCCATGCCTAGCGATGTGCTGATGGCGATGGGCCTGCCAGCCTGGCAGGCCGCCTCGGCCGTGCGTCTGTCCTTCGGCCCCGCCGCCGATGCGGCATTCATCGATGAAGCCTGCGCCCGCATCCGCGCCTGCGGCGATGCCTTGCGCCAGAGCTGCCTGAGCCCGGGCCAGCCGAGCCCGGAGCTGCCCGCCGGGGGCGTGACCCGCTTCGTGGTGGACGGTGCCTGCTGTTATCTGCTGGTGGATGAGGGGAGTAAGCGATGCATCGTGATCGACCCGGTGCCCGAACTCACCGGCAGCCTGACCCAATTGCTGAGCTGCCACGGCCATACGCTGGCAGCCGTGCTGGACACCCACAGCCACGGCGATCACGCGTCTTCGGCCGGGGATCTGCGCGCCGCTGTGCCGCACTTGCTCGAACCGGGCAGCGTCGATGCGCTGGGCTGGCCGCTGGGTGCTGAGCAGATTTTGCTGGGTGCGCTGCGCTTGAGCCGGCTGGCTCTTCCAGGCCACACCGAGGACTCCAGCGCTTATTTGCTGCACGACGCGCAAGGCCTGCGTCTGGCCTTTGTCGGCGACACCTTGATGCCTGGTGCCCTGGGCCGAAGCGACTTTGCGCAAAGCGCACCGATGTCCTTCGGCGCTTCGCTGCTGAGCCTGGCGCGGGCCATCGGGCCGCAGACGCTGCTGCTACCGGGTCATGACTATGACGACCGCTTCGCGACCACACTGGCCACCGAAATCGCCGCGCAGCCGCTGCTCGCGGGCGTTCTGCACGGCCGGCTGGACAGCGCCGGCTTTGCCGCCGCCAAGGCCGCGCTGGAGCAAGACCTGGCGCTGACCGAATTTCAGACCCTCGCCTGTGGAGCCAGGGTGGACGAAGGCCGCAGCGGCGGCAATGCAAGCCTGCACCAATTGGCCCCGGCGGCCTTGCCGGCCTTGCTGCGTGCCCATCCGGACCTGCTGCTGGTGGATGTGCGCGAGCCCTATGAGCAGGGCTTGAGCCAGACGCCGCAACTCGGGCCTGCCGTGCGCTGCCAAGCGGTGCCGCTGTCGCGCCTGGTCAATGCGCTGCCCGGCTGGCTGGCCCTGCCGCCAGGCACCCGCGTGCTGTTCTTCTGCCGCAGCGGCAACCGCAGCTCGCAGGCCGCGAAAGCCCTGCGCCGGCTGGGGCATGGGCAGGCCTGGAGCCTGGCCGGCGGCCTGGCACTCTGGCCCCACGATACCGACCTGGCTGCCTGCGATCCAGCGCTTGCCATCTGAACGACTCAACTGTCCTCGAAACCGAAAATGACCTTCCAACACCATCCCCTGCTGATCTTGGGCTCCGGCCCGGCCGGCTACACCGCCGCCATCTATGCCGCGCGCGCCAACCTCAAGCCCACGTTGCTGACCGGCATGGCCCAGGGCGGTCAGTTGATGACGGCGACCGATGTCGACAACTTACCGGTCGACCCCACTGGCGTGCAAGGGCCCGAGCTCATGCAGCGGCTGCTCGTCCAAGAGCGCGGCGACCAGCTTGGTCTTGTGCGCCGAGAGGTTGTCAGAATGACGTGAATCGCCTTGCCGCGCGGCTGGTTGGCGACAATGTCATTGAGGAAGGCCACGAACGCCGCCGAGGTATGGCGCGTGGCCGTCTTGCCCAACACCTCCCCGGTGTTGGTGTTGAAGGCTGCGTACAGTGACAGCGTGCCGTGCCTGAAGTATTCGAAGCCATGGCGCTCGGCGCGACCCGGCGACAGCGGCAGGACGGGGCCGGTGGCGCTGGACTCGGTGTGGGTGTTGGCCATTCACGGGGCCACTTCGCGCAGAAGCCGGTCTTTGATCGGCTGGTACAGGCGGCCGCTGGCGGTCCAGTCGGCATAGACCATGCGATGCGAGCCATGGGGGGTGATCAGCGTCCGGTCGTGGCCGATGACCTGACGTGCCATGTGCGTCAACGACTGCGTCCCCTCGGGCCCGACGGCGCGCGCTCTTCCCAGGGGCTTCGTCACCGGGAGCTGCCGCCAAACACGGCAGTCCATCCGTCAGCGTTGACCAGGCGACAGCAGGGCACCATCGAGCTTGATCCTGCGCTGGGCATTGGTGTTGATCCAGCCCTGCACCGCCAGAACCTCGGTAGCACCCCCGGGAAACCTGCCGTAGTGCGGCACCTCGCCCCGGTAGGTCATGGTGTCGCCCGCGCGAAGGTGGTACTCGCGCTCGCCGATGCACACGACGAGTTCTCCCTTGACGATATGGTCGATCCAGAAGCCGTCAAACTGCACTGGTTTCATGGTCTTGCAGCCCTTGGCAGCCCGCATGCGCAAGAGGCGGATCTGCACTTCGGGCAGCTCCATGACGCCCAATTGCTCGATCTGCACCAGGTCGTCGTCATCCACCTTCCGGGTGCTCAGAGGTTGACCGGCGCGCACCAGCACCGGCTCGGTCAATCCGGCCGAGCTGCCGAACAGGTCGCCTACTTCCACACCCAATGCGGCTGCCAATGCAACAAGTACCGGCAGCGATGGGATGCGTTCGGCCGACTCGATCTTGGACAGCATCGCACCCGAGATGCCCGCCGCGCTCGACAGGGCCACCCCGGTCATGTTGCGATGGATGCGGTGGCCGCGCAGCCGCGCACCGAGTGCCGTGCGAAGGTTGGCAATCTGCGGCGAGATTTCCCCCTCGATCGGATCCTCCGGGGTTTCGTCTAGATGTGCAACCATGGCGCGATTATCCACGCCGCGCCCCACGCTCAGAACCGATACGTTGCGACGATGCCCGTCGTGCGCGGACGGATGGATCCCACGGTCTCAGGCGGGAGCGTGTTCTGAAACACGTAGGGTCGCGTGTCGGTGGCGTTGTTGATGAACAGCGTCAAGCTCAGATCATTGATGTCCACGCCGGCGCGCAAGTCCAGAGCTGTGTAGCCCCCCAGCACGCGGTTGGAGCCTGGGCTGGTTCGGAAGTCGCTGTTATAGCTGCCCACATGCTGCACGCTGCCACCAACAAATGCAGGCAGCTCGCCGACGCTGAACGAGTAGCGCGCCGTGGCATTCGCCGTGAGTTTTGGAATGCCAACCACCCTCGTGCCCTTCGGCGTGACGCGTTCCTGAACCGCGAAGGTCGCCGGGTCCGTCACCGTGTCCAGGCCGATCACGTCTTTGTTGATCTTGGAGTCGACATAGCCGACGCCGGCCGACACCTGCAAGGCTGAGGTCGGACGCGCAACGAGGTCGATCTCGAAGCCGTTCACGTCGATGCCGGCACCCGGGTTGCGTCGGCCCAGCGAGTCGGCATACGTGAAGCCGGTGGGGGCGAACACCGTCAGCTGTGGGTTCTTCCAGCGGGTCGTGTAAACGGCTACGTTGAGGTTTACCCTGTTCGCCAGCCAGCTCGTTTTGGCCCCGGCCTCATAGGTCCAGAGGCTGTCGCTTCCCGCAAATGCCGGCTGCGTGAAACTCAGACCCGGCGGAATGAAGAGCGGGAAGTTCGTCTTGCCCAGGCGAAAGCCCTTGCTGGCCTGTGCGTAGTAGGTGTCTCTGCCAGCAGCGTAGGACACCGAGAAATGCGGCGTAACCGGCTTCTCACTAAGGCGGGCTAATGCCGGGGAAGGGGCGCCGAATTGAATCAGCGTATTGCTGTCGTCGGATGTGTACTTCGTGTAGCGCAGCCCCGAGTTTACGGTGATGCCATTGGCGAACTTGTAGCCGAGTTCGCCGAATACGGCCGTTTGCTTGCGGTCAGTGCTGCTTGCCGAGCCGAAGAAGTTGCCGATCACGGGCACTGGCGTCTCGGAATTGTTGATTGTTTTCTCGGTCGAGTAGAACAGTCCAGCGGACCAGGTCAGGCCAGTCTTCACATCGGGCGAGAGGAATCGGAACTCCTGCGCGAATACCTTGGAGTTGAACTCGCCAATCGAGCGGTAGATCTGGTTCGCCGGCAGCCCGAACCCTGGGCCGAATGGGCCAAAGAATCCCGTGTTGTCGGAGTCGTACGTGGCGGTCTTGTCGAAGTACGACGTGGCCGAGACGAACTCAAATGCCGAACCGCTGTACTTCAGCGCCACGCTGCCTGCACTGAGCTTGTCGCTCCAGGGCTCAAGGATTGCAGTCGGCTTGGCCTGAAAGTCGGTGCCAGGAAGAAACAATGAACCGTTCCCGGCCTTGATGTCCTGCGAGTAGATCCGCCCCGACACGCTCCAATGCGACGTGATCTGGCCGAACAGTGCGACTCGCACGCCTTCCGTGGTGACCTCATTGATATCCTTGCCAAGGGTCGGGTGGTCGACATAGCCGGCCTGCTTGTTGCGGTACGCCGTGATGCCCACCGCCATCTGGTCCTTCACAAGCGGCGTCGACACGCTGGCCACGAGTTCCTGGTTCCAGTCGCCGGCGCCCTGCGTCTTCGACAAACCAAGGCGAGCGGACCCTTCCATGGCCTTCAGGCTGGGGTTGCGCGTCTCGATCTTGATCGTTCCGCCCAACGCCGCCGAACCGTACAACGTGCTGCGCGGGCCACGGATGAGGATGATCTTGTCGATGTCGTACAGCGCTAGATCCACATTGCCCGAGGCCTGCACCACGCTGGTCGGCAGTTCGTCGATGTAGATCGCCACCGTTGATTGGGTGAGCGAGAACCCGGTGTCGGTGACCCCTCGGATCGCAATGTTGCGGCTGACCGCGGTCGCGCCCTTGTTGATGACGAGGCCTGGCTCCCCTGGCAATGCTTCTTCCAGCGAGGAAACACCTCTTTCCTCCAACTGGTCGCCAGTGATGGCCTTGACGGACATCGGCACTTGCTGGATCGCCTCCTTGCGTTTGGTGGCCGTCACCACGACGGTACCAAGCTGGGTCGCCTCCTTGCGATTGGTGGCCGTCTCCTCGACAGGCGGAACCTCCTGGGACATCGCAACTGACCAAGCACCCAGTGCGAGCGCGCCGGCAACCGCCTTTGCGATGCAGGTCAGCTTCGCGGCGTCCCGCGGGGTGCGCGGCATGCTTGATCGAGACAAAGCGCGACGGGTAAGACGGGTCGACAACATGGGCAAGCCTCCTGGCGGGTGGTGTGGGGCGCCCGAAACTTGGTGCTTGGGCTGCGCCACAATTCGATCAAAAACTTGACCCTGTGTCAATGATTTGCGAATCCTATCCCTCCGTGGTTTCCCTAATAAATGCCTCTATATATGGAATGAGCACCTAAGCCTGGTTGACTGTCAATTGACATGAGGTCAATATTCGCTATGATCATTTGCAACGCGTCGGGCCGGGATTCATCTGCTTACCAGAGCCTCACGATGTTTGTTCTGACCACTGACGTTGAGGCATGAGGTGCGATACATGATTCGCGAACACAGAAGCAACTCGCCGCGCTGCCGGTGCGACCTATCCAAGATGCACAGGCGCTCGGCATGTACGTCTGTTGATCGCAACCGGCGATTTGTTCGTCGCCGCCGTCGCGCTGCTGAAGATGGTGCAGCCGCGTTACCTCAGGCTTGTCGTCTTTGCGCGAGCGGCCGATTCACCGACTTGATCCCTGCCAACCCCACACACCGGTCAGAGAGCACTTCGCAATGACACTCCATCTGAATACCCCAGCATCTCACGCGCCATGTCGCAGCGCGAACGGCTGGCGCATGCTGTGCTGCCCGATGCACATGGCGATGATGTTGCCGATGGGCATGGGCGCCGCGGTTGCCGCGCCCCCGCCCAGCGAGCCGCCGCCCAGCTTCATTGATGGCACGGCGCCCAAAGCCACCGAGTGGGCATCGCGCGGCGATGAGCACACCAAGGATCTCTTCGATGTGGCGGAGCCCGGCTGCTGGGTCGTGCTCCGCGGCGCCACGGTGTGGCCGATGACAGGCGACGAGGGGCTGCCCAACCACGACATCCTGGTTCGCGATGGCGTGATCCGCGCCGTGCAACCCACCGGCGCCGCGCTCCCCGAAGGCGCGCGCGTGATCGAAGCGCAGGGCCAGCATGTCATCCCGGGCCTGGCCGACAACCACTGCCATCCGCCGCTGATGCATATCTCGGGCAATTGGGCCGGCATGTTCGGACCACAGGTGAAGGCCGAAGACCTGCAGCTGCCCTACGACTTGCTCATGTTCCTGTTTCTGTCTGGTGGCATCACACGCATCCAGGCGATGGCGGGCTCGGCCGAAGACCTGGCGTTGCGCGACAGCATCCGCCAAGGCCGCCTGCGTGGACCGGCGATGCGCGTGGCTTCGCCCGTGATTGACGGTTACCCGCTGGTCTGGGGCAGCGCCATCAGTTACGGCATCGGCACCCCCGAAGGCGGTCGCACGGCGGCACGGCGGCTGCAGGAACTCGGCTTCGATTTCGCCAAGCCCTATACCCGGTTGGGCCTAGAGGCTTACGACCTGCTGATGGACGAGTGCAAGGCGCTGGGCATCGAAGTCACCGGCCATATCCCGGCGGCGGTGTCAGTGGAGCATGCCTTGCGCAAAGGCCAGCGCGGCGTGGCACATGTCTTCGAGTACTTCTACAACGACTCCGAATCCGAGCGCCGCAACCTGGACATGATGGCTCGCCGTGCGCGCCTGAGCGCCGAGCTGGGCGTGACGGTGCAGAGCACGCTGACGGTGTCGATGATGTTCGAGTACGACATCGGGCAGCGTCCCGACGCCTTCAAGGCCGCAGGCGTGTTCGACCCTGTCTTGCGCCACCTGATGCGTCCTGCCGGGCCGATCGTGCAGATGTTCAGCGGCAACCCTCAATTCGTGGCCCAGGGCACCGATTGCCTGCTGCACTCGATCAACATGATGAAAGCGCTCAAGGCCGAGGGCGTGCGCATCGTCCCCGGCACCGACATGGGCAATTGCAATGGCACGGGCCCGCACACCATCCACGACGAGCTCGAGTGGTTCGTCAAGGACGTGGGCATGACGCCGCTGGAGGCGCTGCGCTGCGCAACGGTCAACTCAGCAGCGCACCATGGTGAGTCGTCTGTGTCCGGCACGCTGGAGACCGGCAAGCGCAGCGACCTCGTGCTGCTCAACGCCGACCCCAGCCGCGATATCGGCGCCACGCGCCAGATTGCCGGTGTGATGCTCGGCAACGCCTACCTGCATCGCGCCGCGATGGACCGCGGCGTGGAGCGAGCCAAGGCGATCTTTGCCCGCATGCCCGTACCGGCGGCAGCATGAGCGGCGCAGCCCAGGACCAGCCCCCGCAGCACTCTGCCGAACCCGCCATGAGCAACCCTCGCATCAGCCTGGTCAACCCGCCCACGATGGCGGCACCCATCAACAACAGCTATTCCAATGGCATGAAGGTGGCTGCCGGCAACCTGCTGTTCGTCGCCGGTCAGGTGGCGCTCGACCGCGAAGGCCGCATGGTCGGCGTGGGCGACCCCGCGGCGCAGATGGAGCAGGTACTGAAGAACATCCAGGCGGTGTGCGAGGCCAGCGGAGCAGCGCTGCAAGACGTTGTGAAGCTCACCGTCTACGTCACCGACATGCGCTTGCTGGCCGCAATGGGGCCCGTGCGCAAGCGCTTCTTCGGCGAGCACCGGCCGGCCAGCCTGGCGCTCCAGGTGGCCGGGTTGTTCGCGCCGGAGATGGTGGTCGAAGTCGAGGCGGTTGTCGCTGTTCCATGAGGTCATGAAATGAATCCAATTCTTGCTGCCACCCCCACCCTGAGCGAGGGCACCCGTGCGCCACAGCGCTGGAGCCGCTGGTGCTGCCCGCTGCACTTCATGAGCGGTGCGTTTTCGCCTGACCGCTCGCCGCGGCTTGCCGCTGCCGGTGCGCCCAGCGGGCCACCGCCCTCGTTGGCCGACATCACCCCCAAAGAGCGCAGCAGCCTGTGCCGGGCAGATGCTTCTCTCACGGCCGGGCTGTATGAGAAGATCGACCGCGACCGCGCGCTTGTGTTCCGCAATGCGCGTGTGATCACGATGCTGGGCACCGACGTGCTGACCGCGCACGACGTGGTCGTGCGCAACGCCCGCATCGAGGCCGTGCAGCCCACAGGCTCGTCGCTGCCCGCTGATGCCGTGGTGGTTGACGCTACTGGCCGCACTCTGATGCCCGGCCTGTCGGACATCCACGCCCATCCGATGGTTGCGGGCTGGGCGCAAGCCTTTGCCGGGATGGTCCGGGACGGCGGCGACGGCAGCCAGCTCGTGCTGCCCTACGAACTGCAGCTTTTCGAGTTGCTGGCCTGCGGCATAACGCGAATCGAAGTCATGGCGGGCTGCCCCGATGCCCTTTGGATGCGCGACGGCGTCAAATCCGGCACCCTGGTCGGCCCGACGATGACGGTAGGCAGCCCCATCGTCGACGGCGCACCGATCATCCACTCGCCGCTGATGACTTACGGCGTGGGCGATCTCGAAGGTGGGCGCCGCGCGGGAGAACAGCTTGCCGACATGGGCTTCGATTTTGCCAAGCCCTACAGCAACTTGCCGGCCGAGGGCTATGAAGGCTTGATGGAGGTGTGCCAGCGCCGCGGCGTGCGCGTGATGGGCCATGTGCCCATCGCCGTGGGTGTGGAGGCCGCCATCCGACGTGGCCAGCAGGGCATCGCGCATGTGGCCGAGCTTTTCTACAACGAACGCGGCCCCGAGCGGCGCGACGCGGCGCGGCGCGAACGCCTGGTGCGCCTGATGGCCGAGCACGGTACCTGGCTGCACGGCACTGCGGCCGTCTCGCACCGCATCGAAGTGATCGGCGGGCGCCTCCCGATGGACGCGCCCGATTGGGACCACATGAGCACGTTACACAAAGCGCTGCTCGCCCCGGACAGCCCGTTGTTGGCCATGTACCGCAACAACCCGGACAAGCAGTATCTGTACGACGAAACCTACGCATTGAGCTGCCAGAGCATTGCCGCCGCTCACCGCGCGGGCGTGCGTGTACTCACGGGAACCGACTACCCCAACCCGACCTTGGTGGCCGGGCATTCGCTGCACGAAGAGCTGGTGCGCCTGACGCAGCACTGCGGGCTGGTGCCTCACGAGGCGCTTCACAACAGCACGCGCCTGGCCGCCCAGTACCACGGCGAAGGCGCAGCCGACGGCACGGTCAGCGTCGGGGGCCGCGCCGACCTGCTGCTGCTGGACGCCGATCCTCTGCAAGACATCCACGCCACGCGGCGCATCCAAAGCGTGCTCGCGGGCCAGCACCTGCTGCGCGAGCCCGCCCTGCGCGACGGCTTTGCACGCATCAAGGCTGCCTATGCAGCGATGCCACCGGTGGTGCTGCAAATGCCCAAGCTGACCTGACCGAACCGCTGCGCAACGAGACCCCAGCCATGCCCGTGAGAACCCTAGATCACTTCCTCATCCTCGTTGAGCCGCTGGAGCCCGCCGTGGCCACCTACGCGCAGCTCGGCTTTCACGTGCGGCCCATCGCCAAGCACGAGGCCATCGGCTCGGCCAACTCGGTGATCCACCTGAAGAACACTTATCTGGAGCTGTTCTTCCTTGGCGACGCGCCGCCCGCGATCAATGCGCAATACCGCCCGCGCCTGGCGGCCGGACAGGGCCTGGCCAATGTCAGCCTGCAAAGCAATAGCCTGGAGGCCGACACCGAACGCCTCAAGGCTGCGGGCCTGACCACCTACCCCATTCTGAGCGCGCGCCGCAAGATCGTGCGGCCCGACGGCACGCCCGACTACACCGCAAGCTCGTCGTTCTACTTCTGGCGTGAAGAGCACCGCTACATGTCGCTGTTCCATTCGGTGCACGAAAAGCCCGAGACGATCTTCATCGAGGCCTACACGCACCACGCCAACACCGTGTGTGACGTGACGCGGCTCGTGTACATGTCCGACGACCCGGCCAAGGACCTGGCCTACTTCACGACGGTGTACGAAGGCGCGCCGACCAGCACCGGGCCCGACGGGTTTTCCTTCGTCGGGCCACGCGGCGAGGTGACCGAAGTGACGACGATCGCACGCGCTACCGAGCGCTATGGCAAGCACCTGCCCAGTGCGGGCCTGGGTGGCTTGGGCGGCTTGCCAATCGCATTGCACTACTCGACCGCATCCATCGACGCCTGTGCCGCGCACCTGAAGAGCCACAACGTCGGTCATTCGGCCTTCGGCCAAGGCTTGATCGTCGCGGCCGACGAGGCCTGCGGCGTGAGCACCGTGTTCGAGCCCATCAACTGCTGAACAAGAGGCGTCTCCAGCATGAAGATCATTTCCCGCGAGAAGAGCAACACCTTGCTTCGCACCGAGGTCTGGACCGTGCAGCCGGACCACATTGGCTACCGCTTCCTGGTCACGGTGACGCTGCCGGCCATGCGCAGACCCGACGGCCCGTTGCATGGTCTGCTCACACTGGACGGTAACTACGCGTGCGGCACTGCGTTTCAGCTCGCCAGCTTTTTGGAGATGTCGGGCAACCTGCCGCCGGCGGCGCTGGTTTCGGTGGGCTATGTGCTCGACTCCGCCGTGCCAGCCATGGTGGCACGCAACACGGAGCTCACGCCCGTCGCCTGGCCCGAGTGGGATGCGCCGTACGGCGAGATTCTCGGTACGCCAGCGCCACCGTCGGGCCAGGCCGATCGCTTTCTGGCCTTCCTGAACAACGAACTCAAGCCGGCCCTCGAAGTCGAGTGCGGCATCGACCCGGAGCAGTGGACCCTGTCCGGCCACTCGCTCGGTGGCCTGTTCACCCTGCACGCCCTGCTGAGCGACCCCCAGCGCTTCAGGCGCTACTTTGCGGTGGGTTCGTCGCTATGGTGGAGGAAGCCCTTTATGTTCGACCGCGCAGAGCGTTTCGTGCGTGAGGCTGAACCGATCGATGTCTCGGTGTACATCGCCGCCGGAGACGAAGAGACACCCGAGGGATTCGCCAAGGCTTGGGCAGCGGTGCTCGACACGCCGGTCTGGAAGCAGTACTTCGGCGTCATGGGTGGCATCCCTGACATTGTGGCCGACTCGCAGCGTATGGCCACATTGATAGGGCAACGCGCCGGCTGCCGGGTCACCAGCGCGGTCTTCCCCAACGAGAACCACAGCTCGGCTCCCTTCGTGGCCCTGAGCCAGGGTCTACGTTGGTTGCACGGCGTGGCCTGAACCGGAATCAACCCGAGTCCCACATGAACACAACAGCCAGCCTCCACGTAACACCGCCCGAAGCCCTCCAACCGACACCGATTCGCATTGCTGCGGCTGGGTTTGCGCCCGGCGAATCGGTCCGCATCGGTTCAAGGCTGGTCGACGATGCCGGCGTCACCTGGGCCGCTCACGGTGACTTCGTGGCAGACAGCAACGGCGCGATCGACCTTGACTCCGCACCGAGCGAACAGGGCACCTACGCAGGCATCGACCCGACAGGCCTGTTCTGGTCGATGCTGCCGTCGCCGTTGGCGGACCGCAACTTCATGATCCAGGCGACAGAACGTTCGCACAAGATGGGCGTGCCGCACTTCGATCCCGTCAAGACGATCAATGTGGAGCTCACGGCCCACACGGGTAACACGCTGCGCGCCCGCGCCACGGTGCGTTTGACCCGGCTCGTCGACGGGATCGAGCTGCTGCCGGTGCGCGACGGACGGCTGCGCGGTACGGTGCTGCGCTGGAAGGACCGCAGCCGCCCACGCGGCGCCATCATGAGCCTCACCGGCTCGGGTGGCGGTGTGGAAATGGGCTACGCACCGCTGCTGGCGTCGCTCGGCTACGACGTGCTGAGCCTGGCCTACTTCGCCTACGAAGACCTGCCGAGGGGCATCGCCTCCATCCCGCTTGAGTACTTCGAAGAAGGATTCCAGTGGATGCAGCGCGAGCTGAGACCGACGCGCATCGCCATCCAGGGAGCGTCGCGCGGCGGTGAGCTCACGTTGGTGCTGGCTTCGTACCTGCCTGAATACGTGAAGGGTGCGATCGCCATCGTGCCGATGTACACCTCCAGCGCGGGCTGGGATCCAGCGCAAGGTGTCGCCGGCCCAAGCTGGACGTTTCGCGGCCAGGACATCCCCTTTGCGCCGTCTAACAACCTGCGCTCGCTGGTGGACATGAAGCGCCTGGGCGATGAGGCGCCCTACGGCTACCCCGCCACACCCGGCTACCGCGCCGACCTGGACCGGCCCGAGGTGCGCGCCAACGCCGCATTGCCGGTGGAACTTGCGGGAGGCCCGCTGCTGCTGATCTCGGGCAAGGACGACCAGATGTGGCCTTGCAGTTGGGGCAGCGATCGCGTCGTCGACCGCCTTCGCGCCAAGGGCTTTGCGCACCCCTATCGCCATCTGGCCCTGGACGACACAGGTCACCTCACGCCAACGCCCAACACCGTGACGAGCTTGTCGCGCGCCGTCTTTCACTCATTGGCCAACGTGTTCCTGGCCTGTGGCGGTTCGCCGGCCGGTACGGCGCTGGCCAGCCGGAAAACCTGGGACGCAATGGTCGAGCACTACCGCATTGTGTTTGGCGAGCCCGCAATCAAAGGACAGCCTTCGTGACCCGCGCCACCCTCACCGCCACACCTAGCGACGCACTGCAGCCCACCGCGATCGCCATCACTGCAGCCGGCTTTGCGCCCGGAGAAACCGTCCGCATCACGAGCACGCTGGTGGACGATGCCGGCGTGACCTGGGCGGCCCACGGCCACTTCGTTGCCGATGCCCAAGGCGAGATCGACCTGGCCACTGCACCGAGCGAACACGGCACCTATGAAGGTGTCGACGCAGCCGGCCTGCTGTGGTCCATGCGGCCGCCCAGTGACACCGATCGCCAGTTCATGATCGACGCCACCGAGAAGGCACACAAGCTCGGCTCGCCGCAAATCGACCCGGTCAAGCCGCATGTCTTCGAGCTGAGCGCGTCGACCGATGGCCAGTTGCGCGCAAGCACCACGCTCAGCCTGCGTCGGCTGGCCGAAGGCATCGAGCAAGTGCCACTGCGCGATGGTCGGCTGCGCGGACAGGTGTTCCGTTGGAAAGAGCGCCGCCTGCCTGATGGCCGCAAGCGCGGCTGCATCTTCACGTTCACCGGTTCGGGCGGTGGCCTGGAGCTTGGCTACGCCCCGGTGCTGGCCTCGCTCGGCTACGACGTGGTCTGCCTCGCCTACTTTGCTTACGACGACCTGCCCAAGTTCATTGCCGCGATTCCGCTCGAGTACTTCGAAGAAGGCTTCCAGTGGGCGCAGCAGGCGCTCGGCGCCGAAACCATCGCCATTCAGGGTGCGTCGCGGGGCGGCGAGCTGGTGATGGCGCTGGCCTCGTTCCTGCCCGAGTACGTTCAGGGCGTGATCGGCATCGTGCCGATGTACACCACCAGCGTCGGCTGGGACCCGGACAAGGGCTTCGGTGGCCCGAGCTTCACTTTCCGTGGCGAGCCGATTCCGCACTGCGGCGCCGGCGACGACCCCGATTGGGACCGCATGCGCCGCATCGGCCTGGCTGAACCCAAGGGCTATGCGCTGACGCCTGAGTACCGCAAAACCTTGGAAGAGCCCGAAACCCGCGCCAACCCCTTGCCGGTAGAACGCGCGGGCGGTCCCGTGCTGTTGATCAGCGGCGTGGACGACCAGATGTGGCCCAGCGCCTGGGGATCAGACCTCATCGTCAACCGCCTGCGGGCCAAAGCCTTCAAACATCCCTACCGCCATCTGTGCCTGAAAGAAACCGGGCACATCACACCGTTTCCGAACACTGTCACCACCTTCACACCGGCGGTGCTGCATTCGCTGCTGGGCATCTTCCTGGCCTGCGGCGGCACACCGGCCGGCACGGCACGCACCAGCCGCCAGTCCTGGGATGCGATGGTGGCGCACTACCACTCTGTGTTTGGCTACTGAGGACGATTGACCATGCGCAATCTCGATCACTTCGTCGTCACCGTCGAAGACCTGGCCGCCGCGCAGCAGGCTTACCGCCGGCTGGGCTTTTCGGTGATGCCCAAGGCCCGCCACGCGGCCATCGGCACGGCCAACCACATCATCCAGCTGCACGACACCTACCTCGAGTTGCTGGGCGATCTGGATCAGTGTTCGTTCGAGCCGCTGAAGCAGCGCTTCGCGAGCCGCCGCGCCGCGGGTGACGGCTTCTACATCAACTGCCTGACGTCAACCGATCTGAAGCCCGACCGGGACGCCTTGCTGGCCAAGCGCCACGCCTGCGGCGAGATCCTCAGCGCGCGGCGCCAGGTGACGATGCCTGACGGCTCGCTCGACGAAACCGCCAGCGACTGCTTCTACGTTTGGCGCGACGAACCGAGGCTGACCTCGACGCTGTTCTACGCCGCCCACGGCAAGCCCCACGTCATCTGGTTCGAGCCCTGGCAGAGCCACCCGAACACCGCCATGACCACGCTGTCGCTGACATACGCCAGCGACGATCTGCGGGCCGACGAACCGTATTTCACCGATTTGTTCGGAGCGGCGCCCGCCGAGCGCGGCGCATCCAGCCTGATCTACAAGACGCCGCGCGGTGAGCGCTTCGAAGTCTTCACGCACGAAGCCCTGCATGCACGCTATGGGCAACACACACCAGCCCGCAGCGGCCTGGCTGTCCGTGGCGTGGGCATCCGCTACGGCGTGGCCAGCCTGGACGTCTGCCGGGCTGCACTGCTCAGCACCGGCACGCCCTTCACTGAAGCGGTCGGCGTCATTACGGTGGCGGCCGAGCACGCCTGCGGCGTGGTCACCGAGTTCAGCCAACTGCCCCGAAAGTCCCTGTGAACACAGCAAACGCCCGTAACTCGACTGCGCCGCCCTGGCTATGGGTCTATGGCCTAGTGGTGCTTTGCGCCGTCGTGGTGTTGGGCATCGCCGCCAGTTATCTAGTGACGCTGTTGGTGCAGCCATTGCGTGTCGACTTGAAACTCACCGATTCGCATATCGGTCAACTGCAAGGCTCGGTGATCGCGGTGGCCGCCGCACTGGCTGCGTTTCCGATCGGTTGGCTGTCCGACAGGCTGGACCGGCGCTGGGTGCTGGCCGGCTGCGTGGTGGTGTGGTCCGCAGCGACCTGTGCCGCGGGCCTGGCACCCAACTTCGATGCCCTGATGTGGGCGATGGTCGTGCTTTCGGTGGGCGAAGCCGCGCTGATTCCCATCATCTACGCTGTCACGCCGCGGGTGGTGCCGGCGCGTCGGCTGGCGATGGCCAACCTATTGGTCTACTCGTCGATCGTGTTGAGCGGCGGTGCCGCCCTGGCACTGGGCGGCGCACTCTACGAATGGGTATCTGCCAACCGGGCTGCGCTGCCCTGGCGCGATGCCGGTGAATCGTGGCGCTTGATCTTTTTCATCGCCGGGCTGGCCGGGCCCGTCGTGGCGGTGATGCTGCTGCTGGTCAGGCTGCGCCCGATTGCCGCAGTCGCGACGTTGGCAACTTCGCCATCGACCCCCGCTTCACCGATCGCCGCCCCACAGACCTACGTCGACTTCCTGCGCTCCCACGGCGGATCCATCGTGTTGATCTTTACCGCCCTCGGAGCCATGAACATGGGTTGGTTCACCTTGGTGATCTGGATCCCGGCCGTGCTCAGCCGCAGCTTCGGCACCGAGGTCGGCGCCGCCGGTGTGGCCTTCGGCAGCGCGAGTATGGCCGCCACCGCCGTGGGCGTCGCAGCGGGTCTGTGGTGGGCGGCCCGCACCAAGGGGCCACCCGATCCCGTGGCTGGCCTTCGCATGGTTCGCAACGGCTCCCTGGCGGTGATCCCCGTGATCGTGCTGATGGCCTGGGCGCCGAACCAGACCGTCCTGCTGGCATTGACGGCGATAGCCATTGCCGTCCTCGTCGTGGCCGCGGCCCAGGCGCCCACCATGATGCAGGGCATCGCGCCGATGTCGTTCGTCGGCCGCACGATCGCACTCTTTGTGATCGTGATCCTTCCGGTGCGAGCCGGAGCGCCTGTCGCCGTGGGCATGCTGTCAGACCACTTCGGCGCCGACACGCCTACCGGCTTGCTGCATGCCGTGGTGCTGGTGAGCTTGGCGATGCTTCTGTTGGCTGTCTTGCTGCTCTTCATCAGCGAACGCCACTACGCGCGGCTGGTGGAGTCGAATCGTCGAGCCGATGGCCTGGACCCGTCGCCTGCAGTTGCAGCACCTTGAAGGGCTTGAATGACATGCGCAACCGCAACCACCAAGACTCGATTCGCGACAGTGGCACTGCAGTGAGCCCTGACCTGGCCCAATTCATCGACGAGGCGCTGTCGCGCAGCCGTGCGCCCGTGGACCCGTCGGACGCAGTGCTGGACATCGCGCCCTTGATGATGGAGTTGAGTGCGCGCGCCAACGAGATGCTGCAGAAGGCGCACTTGCGCAGCGATCCAGCGCACTACACCCGCAACCTGGTCTACTGCGCGCCGGACAGTTGCCTGTCGCTCTACGCCCTGGTGTGGCTGCCCGGCCAGTGGACGCCGGTGCACGACCACGGCAGTTGGGGCGTCGTCGGCGTGGTCGAAGGCGTGCTCGAGGAGCGCAGCTTTGTGCGCCAGTCGGCCGACGATGGTCGCGACGAGGGCATCGCGCTGGCGCGCGGCGGCGTCGTTCTGCTGCCGCCGCGCGCCGTGAGCACCTTTGTGCCCAACCCGGACCACATCCACATCACCGGCGTACCTGCCGGGCGGCCGCGTGCGGTCAGCCTGCATCTGTACGGCCGCACGATGAGCGACTTCAACCTCTACGACGTCGAAGCCGGCACGCGCCGGCGCATCGCCGTCGCTCACAACGAAAGCTGAACCCATGAGTCTTCCAATCACGATGCGCGCCGCTGTTGTGCGGGCCCACGGCGGCCCCGAGGCCACCGCCTTCGAGCCCACGTACCCGCGGCCATCGGTCAGGCCAGGCCACGTGCTGCTCCGCGTGCGCGCCTGCTCGCTGAACTACCACGACATCTTTACCCGCCGCAGCATGCCTGGCATCAAGGTGCCGCTGCCGATCATCATCGGCTCGGACATCGCGGGCGAGATTGCCGAAATCGGCACCGGCGTTAGCGGTTTTTCGGTCGGCGAGCGCGTGATGGTCGATCCGCTGCCGCTCTCGGGCGAAGGCGCCCCCAAAGGCATGATCGGCGAGATGTACGACGGCGGCCGCGCAGAGTACTGCGTGGTCTACGCGCCGCAGTTGGTGAAGCTGCCCAACGATGTGAGCTTCGAAGTCGCCGCCAGCCTGCCCTTGGCCTATGCAACGGCGCACCGAATGATGGTCACCATCGGCCAGGTCAAGGCCGGCGAGACCGTGCTCGTGCTCGGCGCCTCCGGCGGTGTCGGCACGGCCTGCGTATTGCTGGCCAAGCTGGCTGGCGCCACCGTGATTGCCTGTGCCGGCTCCGACGAAAAAGCCGCGCGGCTCAAGGGTCTCGGTGCTGACCACGTCATCAACTACCGAACGGCCAAGCTGATGGAGGCCACCCACGCCCTGGTCGGCAAGCCGCGCATCAGCGGCAGCGGTGGCGTGGACGTGGTGGTCAACTTTACCGGCGGCAACTCCTGGCAGGAGGGCATCCGCTGCCTGAAGGTGGGCGGCCGGCTGCTGACCTGCGGCGCCACAGCGGGCTACGACGAACACATCGACGTGCGCTATGTCTGGACCTTCGAGCTGAAGCTGATGGGCAGCAACGGCTGGCGCCGCGACGACATCACGGCCTTGATCGAACTCGCGCGCAGCCATCGCATGCAACCGGTGGTCGACAAGGTGCTGCCGTTGGAGCAGATTCGCGAGGCCGAGCGCCTAATGGAAGAGCGCGAGGTGTTTGGGAAGATCGTGGTGACGCCATGAGTGCCGACCAGGATCTTGTAGCCGCACTTCAGGCGCAGTGCGACGCCTCGCCCTTCATCAAGTTCGCGGGCGTGCATGTGACGGCTCTGGACCGCGAGGCGATGCGGGTGAGCTTTCGCATGCCCTTCAAGCCCGAGTTCGAACGTGGTGCCGGCACGGGCCAATGGCATGGTGGGCCGATCGCGTCGCTGATTGACACGGCGGGCTGCATGGCGCTCATCGCCGTCGCCGGGCGCGGCGCCGGAACGATCGACTTCCGCACCGACTACCTGCGCCCTGCTGGCGGCCCATTCCTCGATGCGGTGGGCATGGTGCGTCGCACTGGACGCACCATGGGTGTGGCCGACGTGGACGTGTTCGACAGCGCCGGCAAGCTGGTGGCCACTGGCCGCGGCAGCTTTTTCGTGGAGGCGGGGAAGTGATGAGCGAGATACCGCTGGACCAGCGCACCGACTTGCCCGCCAACCTGGGCCTTACGCTCGATGGGTCGCGCGACCCACAGGCCACCGCGCTGATCGATCTGCGCGACCCCGCTGAACCACGCAGCTGGAGCTACGGCGAACTCGATGCACTGTGCAACGCCGTGGCGCGCGGCCTGCTGGCAGCCGGCCTGCAACGCGGCGCCAGCGTCGGCGTGATGGCGGCCAACTCCGCGCACGCCCTGGCCGTGATGCTGGGCACGATGCGCGCCGGTTTGGTGAGCGTGCCGCTGAACCCGCGCGCGGGCGGCGAGACCCTGGCCTACATGGTTGCCAACTCGGCCGTGAAGTTGATGTTTGCCGACGCGGCCGCGATGCCGGTGGCCACGGGCCTGCCGGGGCTTGACCGCGTGGTGGCCTTGCACGGCTCTGACTTCACGGCCTTCACCAGCCCGGGTCCCTTCACATCGGTTGTGCCGGCGGCCGACGAGACGGCACTCGTGCTCTACACCTCGGGCTCCACCGGGCGGCCCAAGGGTGTGCTGCTGTCGCACCGCAGCCAGGTGCTGATCGCGGCGGGTTATGCCACGCCGTTCATGGCCGAATGCCTTGCCAGCGGGCCGACTATCGTCGCCGCGCCACTGTTCCACATGAATGCCACCGTCAACACGACGCATGTCTTCATGCTACAGGGCGCCATCGTGTTGATGCCGCGCTTCGAGGTGCGTGGCTTCATCGACGCCGTGTCGCGTTATCGCGTCAGCGTGCTGTCCGGCGTGCCAACGATGACGGCGATGATGGCGCAGGAGCAGACCGCGCTGGCCGCGGCCGACTTCAGCAATGTGAAGCTGGTGGTCATCGGCTCGGCGCCGCTGTCGGCCACGGTGCTGGCGCAGGTGCAGCAGTTGTTTGCGAAGGCTGCCGTCATCAACAGTTACGGCACGACCGAGACTGGGGCGGGCTACTTCGGCGCGCATCCGCGAGGCAAACCGCGCCCGTTCATGTCGGTCGGCCACGCACAGCCGCACGCCAGGCTCCGGCTCGTGAACGGCCATGGCCAGGACGTCGACGAGCAGGGCGTGCTCGAAGTGCACTGCGCCACGCGCATGAGCGGCTACCAGAACCTGCCCGATCTCACCGCCGAGCGGTTGCGCGATGGCTGGATCCACACCGGCGACATCATGCGGCGCGACGCCGATGGCTGGTACTACTTCATCGGCCGAGACGACGACATGTTCGTCTGCGCCGGCGAGAACATCTATCCCGGCCAAGTCGAACGCCTGCTCGAGCGCCACCCCGATGTGCTGGAGGTCTGCGTCGTGCCGCTGGCCGACGAGCTCCGCGGGCACATGCCGGTGGCCTTTGTGGTGCCCCGGCCCGGTTCGGCGCCTACCGAGCAAGAACTGAAGGACCATGTGCTGGTGCTGGCCGCGCCCTACATGCACCCGCGCCGGGTTTGGTTCATCGAGCAGATGCCGCTGGCCGGCACCAACAAGATCGATCGGCATTCGCTGAAAGCGCGTGCTGTGCAGATGGCTGCGGCGATCTGAGTCGATCAGGCTTCGCCCCGACCCCAACGCTCGGACACCGACGATGCTTGCTTTGACACCGTCGCCCCTCCTCACCTGTCGTCACCACTGCCCATGACCACATCCCCTCCCCTGGCCATCGAACACACCCGAGTGGCCACGCTGCGCGGCAACGAGGTCCTGCACGACCACACGGTGCTCGTGCGCAACGGTCGCATCGAACGACTGGGCCCGAGCGCGCTGCTGCCGGCACCAGCCGACGCGACACGCATCGACGGCAGCGCTTGTACGCTGTTGCCTGGCCTGTGCGACATGCATGTCCACCTGCTGCCGAGCGGCATCGACCCGACCGAAGGCGTTCCCGACGAAGCCAGTGCCTGGGCGCAGGCCGAGGCTTACCTGAAGCGTCTGCTCGACGCCGGACTGACGACGGTGCGCAACATGGCCGGCACACCGTGGCATCTGAGGGTGCGCGACGCAGTCAACGCCGGCCGCATCCCCGGGCCGCGCATCGTCACCGCGGGGCCGATCCTCGAGACGCGCTTCAGCTTCGCCGCCATGGCGGCCTTCGGTAAGCTCGTCACGAGCGTCGAGCAAGGCCGTGCCGAAGTACACGCCCAGGCCGCTGCCGGCTACGACTTCATCAAGGTCTACAACGACCTCGACCCCGACATCTACGACGCAATCGTGGCCACCGCCCGCGAGCTGGGTCTGCCGGTGGCCGGGCATGTGCCTTTCGGCAAAGGCCTGTTCGGGGCACTGGCGGCGCGCCAGGACTCGATTGAGCACTTCCGCTCCTACGACTTCGCGCTCGATGTGCGTGAACCCGCGGGCAAGGAGCGTTTCGTCGGCTGGCTGCACAGCACGCCGGCGCGCATGCGCGAGCTGGCCGAGCGCACCGCCGAGGCGGGTAGTTGGAACGTACCCACGCTGGTGATTGAAGAAGCCTTGGCGCGCAGCATCAAGGGTGACAGCGCCGATGCGCCGTGGATTGAGGCGACGACCGATCAGACCGACTTGCGTTCGGTCTTCAGCCCGGCCGCTTTGGCAGCGATCGCTGAAGGCCTTCCGTTGCGCCAGCAGTTGCTCGCGGCGATGGATCACAGTGGCGCGCGGCTGCTTGCCGGCAGCGACTGCCCTGGCTGCGGACTGATCCCCGGCCAGTCCCTGCACCGCGAACTGCAGTTGATGGTGCAGGCTGGCCTGTCACCGTTGCGCGCGCTCCAGACGGCCACTGCCAATGCGGCCGAGTACCTTGGGCTGCGCGGGCAGCAGGGCCAGATCATTGAGGGCCAGCGCGCCGACCTGCTGTTGATCGAGGGCAACGCGACGAGCGATTTGGCGGCGCTTTCGAACGTACGTGGCGTCGCGACCGCTGGAACTTGGCACACCCCCGCAGGAGAAAGCTCATGAACCCAGACTCGGACAACAAGGTCTTTCGCGCTCGCGTGCGGTACGCCGAGTGCGATGCCCATGGCGAGTTGTCCATGGCGAGTTGCATGAACTACTTCAGCGAGGCCGCAGCAGCCGCCTTGCGCAGCGTCGATATCGATCTGCGAGCGATGACGGCCAAGGGCGGCCCATTGCGCGAGTGCGCCGTCACGACCCAGCTGCACCGGGCGCTGGGCTATGACGACGAGATCGAGGTGTCGGTACGCCTCGAAGATCAGAAGCCACAGGAGTTCACGCTCGCTTTTGAGATGAGTCTGCTGCGCGAGCAGCGGATGGTGGCGGAGGGGCGAATGCGGTACGTCGCGCGGCCTTCGCCATCAGGAGATGCCCGCGCGCTCGCGGACGACCTGCTGGCGCGACTTCCGCTTCTGAAGCATCAGACAACTTCTCTCGGTTGAGAACGTAGGCACCTGCCCTCGATTCGCAATCCGTCGTTCACGATCCGATGGAAACGCTATGACCAATCCGAGTTCGCCTGCAAAGACTCTGGGGTTAAAGGCGCTTGTCGCCGCGCTCATGCTTGCCGCTGGCGTGTGGTACTGGCTTGCCTTGAGCACGCCGCCAGCAGCGCAGACCCGCAATGAGGGTTGCGTGCCTGGGCACGAGGTACTGATTCCCAATGGCATGGCCGCGGCACAATTCGCGTACACCGGGACCGTGGGCTGCGAGCCCTTGCCCCCGATGGCGGTGAGTTGGGCTCAGGCCTTCCAAGCCGGCTTCCGATGACGGGCGGCAACAACCTGCATGTGCGGACCACCGACGCACCCGAAACGCCAGTTTTTGCCAGGCGATTCGTCGCGCTCTTCGTGGATGACGACGCTGTCTGGACGCTGATTGTCAAGGAGGCTGTGCGTCACAACACGGCTATCCAGCTGCGCGTGGCACGATCCGTGGCGGAGGCCGAAGCGTCGCTGAGGGATGTCATACCCGACGTGGTCCTTCTCGACATGCACTTGGGCGACGGCTACGGCATGGAAGCCTTCGGTCGTTTCAAGGCGATCCCGGGCATGAGCGCTGTGCCCATCATTGCGTTGACCGCAGACACAGTTGCTGAACGTAGCACCCAGGCCAAGGCGCTGGGCTTTGCCGAATACTGGTCCAAGCCGATCGACGTCTTGCGGATTGCCGATGACCTCGTTCGCGCGGCTGGCCTTTCACCTCACCGGAGTGCCCCATGAAGAAGCTTTTCGTTAGCGCCGACATCGAAGGCGTAGCCTGCATCAGCGCACCGGTCGAAGTCGACAAGGCCCATCAGGCGGAGTACACGCCATTTCGCGACCAGATGACGGCCGAGGTGGCAGCGGCTTGCAGCGGCGCCTATGCAGCGGGTGTTGAGGCCATCGTGGTCAAGGATGCCCACTGGACTGCACGCAACATCGATCCGCACAAGCTCTCGGCCCCATTGGGCAAAAGCCTGCAATTGATCCGCGGCTGGAGCGGGCACCCGTTCGCCATGGTTCAAGGCATCGACAAGACCTTCGATGGCGCGGCCTTCATCGGCTACCACTCGGCGGGGGGGGGCGGCGGCAACCCGCTGGCCCACACCGTCTCGAGCCGCGCCTTTGCTCGCGTCGAACTCAATGGGGCGGTCGCCTCTGAGTTCCTGATCTACGCCTACGCCGCCGCCAGCCTGGGCGTGCCGCTGGTCTTCCTGTCGGGCGACAAGCAGCTCTGCGACGAGGCCTCGCGAACCATCGATGGCTTGCAGACCGTCGCCACGCTGGAGGGCTTTGGCGCCTCGGTGCTCTCGCTGCTGCCGGCTGATGCGGTCCGCCTCATCGAGGCCGGCGTGCAACGTGCAGTCAGCGGCCCGGCCCCGGCGCCCTTGAAGTTGCCGAGCGACTTCGCCTTTAAGCTGACATTCAACAAGGCCAACGACGCATACGCCAAGTCCTTCTTCCCACAAGCCAGGATGGAATCCGACACCGAACTGCTGCTGGAAACGCGCAACTACTTCGACGTGCTCACCTTCCTCTGGTTTGCTGCGCAGTGAGGGTTGTCGTCGTCGGCGCCGGCCTGATCGGCCTGACCAGCGCCTACTACCTGCAACGGCAAGGCGCACAGGTCACGGTGCTGGAGCGCGAAGCGGGGCCGGGGTTGGGCACGAGCTTTGCGAACGGTGCTTTGCTCCACCCGAGCCTGGTCGATCCTTGGAATGCGCCCGGCGTGCTCGGGTTCCTGTTGCGCAACCTGGGTCGCGATGACTCGCCGATGCTGCTGCGCGCGCGTGCCCTGCCGTCGTTGGTGGGTTGGGGACTGCGCTTCGTGCGCGAGTCGCGCCCGCGGCGCTTCACCCGCAACACCCAGCGCAACTTGGTACTGGCGCGCCACAGCCTGGCGCAGATGGCGAAGCTGCGTGAGGACACCGGGCTGGAGTACCACCAGTACTTTCGCGGCTCGCTGTCGATCTACCGTGACGAAGCAGCGGCGGCCGCCGCACGCACCGCGGCCCAGGGCCACGGCATTGCATTCGAGTGGCTTGATCGCGACAAGCTGGTCGCGGCGGAACCCATGCTGGCCGACGTGGCCTCGCAACTGGCCGGTGGATTGCACTACCGCGAAGACGAAGGCGGCGATGCCCACGCGTTCTGCAACGCGTTAACCGAGGTGCTGCGCCAGCGAGGTGTGGGGATTGAACTGGGCTGCACGGTGACTGATTTCGAAACGGCTGGGGCCAACGTGCGCGCTGTTGTCGCGGCGGAGCGCAGGTTCGACGCGGATGTGGCGGTGCTTTGCGCAGGCGTGTGGTCAACCGCCTTGGCGCGGCGATTGCAACTGAGGTTGCCAGTCAGGCCTGCGAAGGGCTATTCGATCACGTTGCCTTTGGGCTTGGGCCCGGCCCCGCGCATGCCCTTGGTGGATCACGGCCTGCATGCTGCGGTAGTTCCGGTGGGCACCGACCGCCTGCGCGTTGCCGGCACGGCCGAGTTCACCGGCATGAATTTGGCGATTTCACCGGCGCGCGTGGCTAACCTCGAGTCTCTGCTGCGCCGCATCTACCCGGCGGTGGCGGCGCGCACTGCTCCTGCCGACATCCACGCATGGGCCGGCCTACGGCCGATGTGTGCCGATGGCGTGCCGCTCATTGGAGGTACACATTGGGAAAACCTGTTCATCAACACCGGGCACGGGCATCTCGGATGGACGCTCGCGGCAGGGTCGGGGCAACTCATCGCAGACATGGTGACCGGCCGCAGTGGCTCGATCGACGCGCGGGACTACGCGCCTGACCGCTTCTGAGACGAGTCGCTCCCACGAACGACGTCGACAACCAGCCTGGGCAGATCGACTGTCGGCTGTCCGGGAGCACGGGATGTCAGCGCGTGAAGGCGGACTCCCGGGTTGATGCGATCGCGCGCGTCCACAGTGGACAAGCCACCCACCCACAGCCGTTCATGCATGTAGTTACGATCACCTCGCATGGGAAGTCCTCAGGGTAGCTTCGATGACATCAGGACGAGCCGCTGGCGCAGTTGCTCCTGTGCTGCCGGGCTCGAGATGCCCACCTCACCGTCAAGCAGTAGCAGTTTGTCCCTGCACCAAGCTGGCCAACGATCGCCGTCATCATCAAGCGCAAGCCAGTCCAGCGGCTGCCGGCGCAGCACGTCCGCCCATATCTGCTCGCCTCGTGGGGTGTTTGCAAAGACCCACTCGGTTCCAGGATCGCTGCCGTGAATCCTTCGATGAAACGTCCCGCCCACAAATCGATGGCGCAGCTCTTTAGGCAGACGCTCCAGGGTGCGAGCGTAGCCGGGGCGCCGGCACCAACTCGAGCTCAGCACCAGCTGGATGTCTGGATACGGGTCCAGGAGCTCTACCAGTATGTCGACCCACTCGAATAGCACCCGGCCCGGGGCCTGCGACGGGTCGATGTAGATGCCTCGGGAAGGGGACACGTAAACGGCCTCGTGATGCACGACCCCGTCGAGGTCGACATAGACAAGCAATTGGCCATGGCCCCGTGTCATCGCCGGCCTCCCGCAATGCTGAAGACGCTGCGGCGGACTCGAACGCTGTAGCGCCCGGCTCCGCGCGGCCCGCGAGGGATTGGAGTGATCTCGATGGAGCCACTGACGACTTGGACAAAGACTCGTCGTCCCAGCCGCCACCATGCCGGCATCGCGTGACCTGGCTGCACGACCATTTCGAGATCGCCAGTGGTGCGCCGCTTGATGCGGCTGCCCAGCCTGGAATTCGTCACGCGTGACGAGGAGTGCGAGCTACGTCCTTTCAAAACGCATCCTCCGCATTGCACCGCATATTGCCGGCACATGCGCTGGCAGCGATCCGATCAAGAGGCCACCGGAATGTAGGGTCGGCCCGATCATTGGTTCGAACCTTTCGCGCCACGGGCACCAGCGGCCTCAGCGATTGCCTTCTCCACCTCCGCAGACACCTCGATGGGATCCTGCACGCGGAACAACTGCTGCCAACGAGCCCAGACGTATTGCGCATCCCCGTTCCAGCCCGCCGGCCCCCGCAGCGCATACACGCGCCCCGATTGCGTTTTGCAGCTCCGGGTCGCCGCATCGAAGGCCACGATCCGGCTGGTGACCCGGCCTTCCTGCTGATCCTCGCACCAGCCCACCAGATGCCGGTCGCCGTTGTCTAGCTGATGCACCTGCCAGTCATGCAGCACCGCATGGGGTTGCTCCCGCACCGGCGCCGCTCGCCACAGGCCGCCGGGGGTTACCACCAGGCGCAGCCCGTCAAAGCCTTCGTCGTGTTCTTCCATCTTTTCGATTCCTTTTCGTTGTTCCTGCTTCATGAGTCGCTGAGCACGTTTCGCTCAGTGGCCCTCAATGCAGCCGCGGCCCGTCGGGGTCGAGCGCAAGCGCAGCCCACACGTCCGATTCCGTCACTTCGGTGCGCTGGTCCCGCAGTGCCGCAGCAATCAGTCGCTCGGCCATGCGGTGCATCCGGCGCGGGCTCAGCCGGGCCAGCACGTACGCGCAGCGCCGATCGAACCCCATGCGGTCCTGGAGTCCCAGACGCTGCAACACCGCTTGAATCACCTGGCCCGCCACCTGGACCGCGTCACGCGCATCAGGCGGGCCGATGTCGAACACTTCGAAGCGGCTCACCAGTGGTGAGCCCATCCCCTGAATGGAGTTGGCCGTCGCGATGTAGGTGACCAGGCTGGCGTCGAACTCGATGTCGACCGAGATGTCCGTGATGCAGCGCGCTGTTTGCGGCTCCAGCACCCCGTGAAGCTGACTCAGCGGATCGATCTCCCGCCTGTTGCTCCCCAGGCAGCTCTTGTCCAGCTCGTCCAGCAGGATCACCGGATTGGCCGCCTCGCCCAGGCAGATCAGGTTGAACAGCAGCCCAGTCTCGGTGTTGCTCCAGAACTTGTCCGAGCCGCGCAGCTGACTGCCCGCGGACGGCTGATCGAAGGCAATGCTGGCGTGCGGCGCGCCCAACAGCTCAGCCACCCGGTGACTGAAATACGTCTTGCCCACCCCGGGCGGCCCCAGCAGCAGCATCGGCGGGATCCGCACCGAAGTACTCGCCGCATCGGCCAGCGCCAGCGTATCGCGCAGCAACTCGATGGGCGCCCGGAAGTTGGGCAAGGCCTGCTCCAGCTCGTCCATCGCCGCAGGCCAGTTGGCTGGGCGGGCGATCATCCGGTCCGGCCCACGCTGCAGCAGCTGACGCTGAATCTGATCCAGGCGCAATCGAACCTCTATGTCAGATGTCTTGCTGTTCAGGTCCTTGTTGGCCCGGGCGTCCTCCAGCTCGGCATATCGCGGCAACACACGGTGAAAACCTGGAGCCGCTTGTTCGGCCCGCCCCGGGGTTAGGGGAGGTGCCGGCGTGGCGTCGATCGTCTGCGCCGGCCCCTGTGCGTCTTCCGCTTGGCGTTGTGCAAGCTGCTCGTCAACCTTGCGTTGCCGAGCCAGCTCCAACGCGGCCTCCGCTTCCACGGCAACCGCGTGGGGCACCACCAGCAAGGCATGTTTCCCCACCCGAAAATACGCATAGCCATTCGGCAGACTGTCAGACATCGCAGGCCTCCAACGTCCAGGACTGCTTCACCGCGGCGTGCACAGCCCGTGTGACCCGATCAAGAGGCGCGGGCAGTGCGGCGACGTTGAGCTCGGACGCATTGAGCAGCAGCCGCAGCTCCTCGGCCATCGTGGCGTTCAGGCGCTCAATGCGTTGCAGCGGGCGCAGGAGTCGGTGGGTGCTCAGCCGGTGCGCCGTCAGGCCGGCGATGGCACGCGATCCGTCCCGGCTCAGCACCGGATCGAAGGTCTTTCCCAGGTCGAAGAACAGGGCCAGCAAGACGGCCAAACCGCGCTCTCGCTCGGTGGCTTGCGGATTGCCCTCCAGCGTGCCAAAGGCAAGCTCGGCCGCCCGCACGCTCTGATCGAACAGCCCACCCGGGTAGGTATGGTGGTCGGCCGCCGCCACGCGCCAGAAGAAGCGCCGCTGCAGTTGCGGGTCGGCCATGGCGATCATGAAGGCCGCCTGGACCTCCGGTTCAAGGCGCAGGAGCAGGCAGCGCAATGCCTGCATATGGGCGCCGCGGTGGTACAGCGAGCTCGGCACCCAAGCCATCTTGACGCCGGGCTCGGCGCGCTTGATGCTCAGCGGGCTGGGCGTCTCCTTGCCATGCGTTTGCAGCAGCCGCAGCTTGAGCCACTGGCCGGGCTTGACATCCTCTGGCAGCTGCTCGCGGTTGGTCTCGACACTCAGCGTGCCGATCGACAGCTGCAGCTGGCAGGTCCGGCGTCCGGCCCAGCCGTGTTCAACGCGCAGCACTTGGCCGAGCACCGAGGTGACTGTGCCGCGTCCGAGTACGCAGGCGACTTCACGGCTCGTGTCCAGCGTCTTGAATGGGAAATCTTTGGGCGAGATGTTCATGCGCGGCTCCCTTCGAGCGAGGTTTGAGTGCTGGTCTGGGCAGAGGGGGAGGGGATGGCGGAGATGGGGGACACGGTGGCCTTGCCCTCTTCGAGCGCCCGGCAGCACAGCATTTGCCAGTGCCAGGTCCCTCCATCGGTGTCCCGGCGCACGCGCAGCAGCACGACCTGGACCTGCGCGCTGCGATGCAGCTCGGGCAGGTGAACCATGGCGGCCGAGCTCAGCACGGTCAGCCGGCCCGTTGGCGTTTGCAAGATGCAGGAGACATGGCCCGAGGGCAGCAGCGTCAACGAGCGCACCGTGGCGGTTGCGGTCAGCAGACGTGAGGCGTTCTGATCGGGGCGGGGAAACTCTTGGCGGCGAGCCGAAGTGGTGAGTCGATTCATCGTGTGTCCTTGAAACGGTGTGTTGAGGCGTGGGTCGCCCTGCCATGCCACTGGGTGGCATTTGCATCTCGGGCGCGCAGTCCATTCAAGAAACTGCGGGCAAAGCGATCCCTGAGGCGGCTGCAGCGGGGCTGGCAGCCTCCTTGGATTCGGAAGAGGGGGTAGGGCGGGCCTAGTGCATCAGCACTGGCTGCACTGAGGGCGCGGGCGGAGGCTGCGCCGGGGGCGGCACCTCTGCGCCGTCAGGGCGGGCTGTGGGGCGCGGTGCCGAGTCTGCGGAGCCCTGCTCATGCGCGGGCACCTGGATCTGCCCGCTGCTGAAGCGAGAGGCCAGCAGGCGCTCGAACGCCGAGCCGTCGCGCCGAGTCAGGTTGGGTACATAGCGGCTGTAGACCCGGAACAGCATCTCGGTGCTGCTGTGGCCCAGCTGGCGCGCAATCCACTCCGGCGCCTCGCCGGCGGCAAGCCAGAGCGTGGCAGCCGTATGGCGCATCTGATAGGGCCGGCGCACCTTGAGGCCCAGGTGGCGCAGCAAGGGGTTCCACACCCGGTCGGTGAAGTTCTGGTTGTCCAGGCTGTTGCCCACCGTGTTGCAGAACACGTACTCGCTCACCCCGCTGGTGGCGGCATGCTGGCGCTGCAAGGCTTCGAACACCACCTGGCTCATCTGGATCTCGCGCTGCGAGCCGTCCGTCTTGGTGTATTCGTCCTCGCCGAGCACGACGGTTTCGCGGATCAGGATCAGGCGGCTGGCGAAGTCGACATACTTCCATTTGAGGCCATGGGCCTCACCGGTGCGCATGCCGGTCAGGAAGCGCACGGTGAAGTAGTCGCGGTAGTCGGCGCGCGCCGTTTTGAGGATCGCCTGCACCTCGTCCAGCGTGAACGGCTCGACGTCGGTCTTGCGGATCTTGAGCGGCTTGAGCGTGGTCATTGGCGACATGAAGCTGTGTTCCTCGGCGGCCTCGTTGAGGATCTGACGCAGCGGCGTCAAGATGCCGTTGATGCGCCGGTTGGACAGGCCCGCCTTGCCGGCACGGCCGGGCAGGGTGGCCAGTTGGCGGCGCAGTTCCAGAACCTGGTTGCGGGTGATCGTGTGCACCTGCTGGTCGCCGAAGAAGCCGCACAGGTGAGTCTCGACTGTCGACTGCATGGTCTCGCGATAGGAGCGGCGCCATTCGACTTCGTGGGCTTTGAGCCAGTGGGTGGCAGTGTCTCGGAAGCCTGGGGTGCTGCGAGAAGCGGACGCCGGACCGGATACCGAAGGCTGACCGTCCGCGGTTGCCATCGCGGCCGTACTGTGGGGCGGCGCTGCGGAGGCCACCTTTGGGGCGGCGCTGGATGGGAAGTAGGTTGCGTAGACAAACGTGCCGGCTGCGATCTCAGACTCGATGGCCAACAAGACTTTCTCGACACGCTTGCGGTTGGCAGGTGTGTCCACCAGTGCCGTGTATTCGCGGCATCGCTTGCCTGCGTACCGAAAGTCCAGAAACAGAGTGCCTCGGCTTGCGAGGGTTCGGACGCTACCCATGGAGCACGCCTCCATTTGCCATCGGAATGGCGGTCTTGGCCGATGCCGAAGCCAGAGCCATGTCCCGGCTGATCGCAGACCAGATGTACAGAATCTTCCTCCCACCAAACGGGCGGATGTAGTGAATGCCCTCAATGAGAACGCTGTCCTTGAGCCGTTCCCGAATCGTTCGCACGTCGTACTTGATTCGGCCGGACAACTCTTCCGTCGTTAGCAGTTCAGAATCCATCAGATCTCCTTGTCACTTTGTCACTCTGATAGACGATATTCTATAGACTGCTAGACATGTTGTCAACATGTCTAGCAGTCTATCTGCTGTGTGTGGGTACAATCGCCAGGTCTACGAGGTGCCCCGTGTCCAGAAATCAACTGAACGTTCGCGTGAGCGACGAGCTCGAGAAGCTCATCGACAAGAAGCGTATTCAGCTCAGCGAAGAGCTGGGTGCTATCCCGTCGCGGTCGGACGTCGTGCGCATTGCACTGGAGAGCTATCTCGGCGTTGACCTGAGCGACACCGATGCAGATCGCCGGAAGACGGATAGCAAGAAGTAGGCCTTTGGCAATTGGGCCGCCGCTTTCTTCGCTGCAACGCCTCCCACAGCGGCTTGGCCTGCATCTGCCGCATGGCCAAGCGTTCATCGGCTCCCATGCCGGAGAGTTCTCGTTCGACGCGGTAAATCTCCGCGAAGCGCCTGAGTGCCTTGGGCGCGGTGCCGCTGGCCTTGGCCTTCACCAGTTCGTCGAACTTCCTGCGGGCATGCGCGGCACATCCGGCTGCGATGCGCCCAGGATGTGCCTTGGCGTCGAGGACGCTATCGTAGGCGACGTATTCGTCGCGCACGAGCGTGCCCTGCCATTCGCGCACGCCCTCGCGTGGCGGCCCGAGGAACCTGATGGGGTACTGCGAGCCGCGCCCAGCGCAGAACTCGTACACGACACCTGGCGTGGGATCGAACGCACCCCGCGCGCAAGCCCACACGTAGGCCTTCTTCGTCTTTCCCGCACCCGGGTCCAGTACCGCCACCGGCGTCTCGTCGGCGTGCAGCACGCTACTTTCGAGCACGAAGCGCTTGTGCGCGTCGTACAGGGGCTGCAAACCAGCGCCGGCACGCCCTGACCATTGCGCCAGGGTCGAGCGCGGTATGTACACGCCGGAGCGGGAGTTGATGGCATCTTGTCGGTAGTACGGCAGGCGGTCGACGACGCGGCTGATCAGCGTGCGCGCCACCAGCCCGGAGGCCGGAATGCCGCCGTCGATGATCCGCGGCGCCACCGGCTCCTGAACGAGGCCCTGGCAACACCGGCAAACCCATTTGCCAGACACGTGGCGATGCACGAAGAACTCGGCCGGCACGATGTCCAGCCTCTCGCTGATGTCTTCGCCCACTCGAACCATTGGCCGCCCGCAGTCGGGCGTCGGACAGGTGGTGTCATCGGGTTCGTGTCGGTGTTCGACGCGGCGCAGATGCTCGGGCAAGGCCTGGCGCTTCGGGCGCTGGCGTTGATCCCTGGGCGGCTTGTCGTTCGTGCCCTGCAGTTGCGCCAGTTGCGCGAGCAGGCTCGCGTCGTCCTCGGTGAAGGTCTCTTCGAACAGGCGCCGCTGCTCAGCGCTCATGGCTTCGCTCTTGGCGCTGAACTTCCAGGCCTTCAGCCGAGCGAGCTCGAAGTTGACCTTCTCCAGCTTGGCGGTCTTGAACTGCAGCTCAGCGTCCTTGCGCTCGATCTCGCGGGCTTGGCTGGCGATGTGCTCGTCTCGCAGCTTCAGGTGGTGCTGCTGCGACCTGAGGTGGCGCTGCATCTGCCGAGCCAGCGTCGCGATGGCCTGGGGGCTCAAACCCGCAAGGTTGGCATCCACGATCTCGGTGATGTCGAGCATGGACCCAGATCGTGCGCCAAGCCGCGCACGGCGTCATCGGGACATCTGCCGATTGCCGCGCGGTGAGCGCCGAAGTGCCTGCTTCACAGCCGAGCTCAGACCCGCGTGATGACGCTCATCTGATCCAGGCGCTGCCAGGGCAGGCTCAGTACGAGGGCGTCGAATTGTGCTCGTGTCAGCGCTGCCGGCAGCGTGCCTGCTGCACTGGCGCTGGGCCACATGAAGCGCCCCTGGTTCAGACGCCGAGCAGCGCACCACAGGCCGAAGCCATCGTGCATGATCAGCTTCAGTCGCGTGCCCTTGGCGTTGGCGAACAAGTAGCCATGATGCGACTGCGCCGCTCCGAACACCTCGACCACGCGGGCCAGCAGCGTGTTCGAGCCCGCACGCATGTCCACCGGATTAACGGCCAACCACATCGCGTCGATCCGGATCACCGCAACCACTCCCGCAGCCAGGCTGCGCACTCGCTGGCGGCCTGACCGGGCCAGGTGATGTTCAACGTGGTGGCGCCACGGCGCAGTTCGATGCGGATGTCCTGCACTGGGGCCGCCGGCGCCGCCATCAGCGGCAGCGCGATGAACTCTGGGGCCGCAGCCGACGATCCGCTGACGTCCTGCGGCGTGCGCTTGTCGCGCTCTTGCCTGCGCCACGCATGGACCAAGTTTGCGTTGAGCCCGTGCTGCTGAGCAACCCCAGCCACCGAGGCACCGGGCCGCGCGCATTCGCTCAGTACCTGCTCGCGCAATTGCGCCGGGTGCTGCCGAACCTTCTTCCGTGTCGCGTGTTCCATCGCGTCCATGACAGAGTTGTCGTGGACACGAGACTCACCTGACAGCCGGCGATATTCAAGATGGGATCACCAGCCGCTTAGTGCGCCAGGAGACTGGCAGAGAGTAGTCGATGAAAGTTCGATACAGGAAAGGTATAGCGAACCACCCTGACCCCAACATGTTGTCGAAAGCGGGCACAGGACGGATGTGCTGGTAGGCACCCCGCAAGGGGTAGTGATCTCGCCGCTACTGGCGAACATCTACCTGCACTACGTCTTCGACCTGTGGGTGCAAGGCTGGCGGCGCCGCGACGCCAACGGTGACGGATCGTTGTGCGGTATGCCGACGACAGCGTGGCCGGGTTTGGGCGCAAGGCCGATGTCCACCGATTCCTTGAGGCGTTCAAGGAGCGACGCGCAAAGTTCGGGTTGGCGCTGAACGAGGAAAAGACGCGTGTGCTGGAATTCGGTCGCTTTGCGATCCAACACAGTGCACAGCGCGGCCTGCGAAGGCCAAAGACGTTCGACTTCCTGGGATTCACGCATATTTGTGCGACCAAGCGGGCGAATGGTCGATTCACTGTGAAGCGGCTGACCATTGCAAAGCGAATGTGCGCCACCCTCAAGGAGTTGCGACAGACGTTGAACCGCCGAAAGCACGAGTCGATCCCTGTGATCGGCAAGTGGTTGCGGAGCGTGGTTCAGGGATACTTCAACTACCACGCCGTACCTGGCAACGACCGACGCCTGAGCGCACTCCGAAGGGATGTTGCTCGGGTTTGGCTGCATGCTCTGCGACGGCGTGGCCAGCATGGACGAATGCCCTGGGTCCGGTTTCGGCGAATCGTCGCGCGCTACCTTCCACTCGTTTGGGTGCTTCACCCGTACCCGAGCGAGCGCTTCGCGTCATGACTCAAGGCAGGAGCCGTATGCGGTAGTTCCGCACGTACGGATCTGTGCGGGGGGCGAGGAGCAAGCCTAGTCCCTACCTCGACCATTCCAGGTGCAGTCGAAGGGTTTGTCGTAGTTGGCGCATGTGAATCCTGGGGGTGGGCATGAGGGACCGATAAATCGATCAGCACGCCCACGGCTCAGCTCACTTGCGCGCGCCCGGGGTGTCCGGGATCAGATTGAAACGCTGTCCGCGTTCCGCTGAAATGGGTGGCTTTGCGAACATAGGAACGCTTTGAAAGCACCCACAGGACAGAACAATGGAGAGGAGCCAGGGGAACGCTTGCGCCGCTTTGCTCGCTTGCGCGATGCAATCGCGCAGCGGTCTCAGGCACGCGGGGATTCGGGCACAGACCTTTCCCGCATCTTGGACATGTCGCGCGTCATTGGTAGCTTCGTCGAGCGGCTGCCGAACATTTATCCGACCGATGGGGGTAGCGATGGGGGAGTCGTGGGTGATGCTGTCCCTTTTGCTTGGGCTGCTGAACGTCAGGGGAGCGCAAAAGTGCTGGCTGGCGAGTTGGCTCCGCAGTGTCAGTGCAGTTGCAAGGACACGGAAAACGTCGAGCCCATGACGTGCCTTTGAGGCGGTTCAGTTATGCCCATCCATGTTGGGTGCCTTCGCGCCAATTGATGGTCTGGAATGCCTGCGCCGGCAGCGACACGGCCAGTGCCTTGACGCTCATCGGTTGACGCTTGGCCGTGGGCCGTGGCATCACAGGCGAGCGACCCGTGCCGCCATAGATGCCGGGCGCTGACGTGCATCGGAACAGCCCTCGCCGCGAACGTTCTCTCGCACCCATCGTTCCTCATGGGAAGCAAAGAGGCGCGTACAGAGCCATGATCTTATTGCCCCACAGTAGACTAGATTGATTCCAACCCGTTCAGCAGCAGCTTGGTCGTCAGCTCGGCGACATTGTCCAGCGACAGCGGCCCGTCAGCGTCGAACCAAGTGTAGGTCCAGTTGACGGCGCCGAAGGCAATCATCGTCAGAGCCATCGTCTGATGGCGGCCGCGGTCGATGCCCGGGTTCACCGCCAGCACCAAATCCCGCAGCACATGCGCGTAGGCGCGTTCCAGCACGCGAATCTCGGCGCGCTGATCGGGCGGCAGCAGGTTGATGTCCGAGAACAGCACCGCGTAGTTGATGCGGTACTCGGCATAGATTCTTAGGCACTCCAGCACGAAGGCGTGCAGGCGGTCGCGCGCACCGTCGCGTAGCGCAATGGCCTCGCGCACGCGAGTGCCGGCCAGCTCCAGAAAGTCGCGTAACAGCGTGAACAGCACCGCTTCCTTGTTCGGGAAGTAGTGGTAGATCCAGGCCTTGGACGAGGCGTTGCATGCCAAGGCGATCTCCGAGATCGACGTGCGATGGAATCCCTGCCTGGCGAACAGCTCGGCCGAGCGGTCCAGGATCAGCCGGCGCTTGTCTTCATGGTCTTTCGCACGCATCCCCACCATGTGCGGACTCCTTATTCGGTGCCGTGATTATCGACGATGATTTAAACGATCGTTCAAGGGGATACGCTGCCCCTTGGCGGGTTTCCCTTCGCCGTCCGTTGAAAGGGCAATGAACGAAGATCTCCCTGGCCGACACGAACCGCTGCATCGCGAGCGGCGCGGCCCGGTTTTGTGGCTGACCGGATGCAACGGCCCCGTGAATGCGCTGTCGCAGCCGGTGCGCCGGGGCTTGGCCGAGGGCGTGACCGCGGGTGACGCAGACCCGGCTGTCGAGGCCATTGTCGTGCACTGCGAAGGCCGCAGCTTCTTCGCCGGCGCCGATCTGGCCGAACTCGAGCTCGGGCTGCGCGCACCGGGTCTGCTGGAATTCGTCACCGCATGTGAGGACGCGCGCAAGCCGGTCATTGCGGCCGTGCACGGCACGGTGTTCGGCGGCGGGGTCGTGGTGGCGTATGCCTGCGACTACCGCATCGCGGCGGCCGGGACACGCTTTGCGATGCCCGAGGTCGGGCTGGGCCTATTGCCGGCCTTCGGCGGCACCCAGTACCTGCCACGCCTGCTGGGGGTCGAGGCGGCGCTGCAGTTGATCATCGATGGCGACCAGTGGGATGCGCAGCGCGCGCGGCAGGCCGGACTGGTGGACGAGATCGTGCCGGCGCCGGAGCTGCTTGCCACCGCCGCAGCATGGGCCAGGCGCCATCTGCCCAAGCGCCGGGTGCGCGACGCCACCGCACATCTGGCCGACGTGCCGGCCACCACGACCGCGTTCACCAAACGGCGCCAGACGATGGCGTCCCGCGCACCGGACTTCGAGGCGCCGCACATCTGTCTGCAGGTGATGGAGGCCGGCCTGCAGATGCCATTGGCCCAAGCCCTACTCTGCGAGCACGAGGCCTTCCTGTACTTGCTGCAGTCGCCTCAGTCGCGTCGTCTGCGGCAGCTGTTCTTCGCCGAGCGCAGGCTGCGGCGGGGCGGCTTCGACCGCGGGGCGATCGAGCAGCGGCTCCGCCTGGCAGGCCCCGCGCCGGACGATCTGCTGCGGGTCTCGCGCCGCTTGCTGCATGAAGGCGCGGTGCCCGACGTGGCCACGCTGGATGCCTTGCTGGTTGAGGTCACTGGTGCCCCGCGCCACGCGCCCAGCCTCATCGAAACCTTGCTAGGAGCGCCGCCTTGAACTTCGACATCCCCGACGACTGCCAGGCCATCGCCGCTGAGGTGCGCCGCGTGCTGGCGCAGACCTGTCCGATGGACGAGGTGCGCCGCTGCCTTGACGAGGCCGCCCCGAGCGCGGCCACCTGGCGCGCGCTGGCCGATCTGGGCGTGCTCGGCAGTGCGGTGCCCGAGCGCTGGGGCGGTAGCGGCGGCAGCGGCGGCAGCGCGCTGGCCCTGGCGGCTTGCGCCGCAGAGATCGGCTGGGCCTGCGCGCCGGTGCCGATGCTGGCCAGCGTCTACCTGGCCACCGAGGCCCTGCTGATGGCCGACGACGACGCGCTGCGCGAGCGCTGGCTGCCGGGCCTGGCCGGTGGCGACCTTGTCGGCAGCGTCGCGCTCGCGCCTGCGGCCCTGCACTGCCGCGACGGACGGCTGTCCGGCGCGTTGCCACTGGTGCCAGCGGGCGCGACGGCGGCTTTCGTGATCGTCGCCTGTGACGGCGTGCTGTGGTGCGTGGACCTTGATCACGTCGGCGTCGTGCGCCGGCCACTGCGCGTGCTGGACCCTGGCAGTCCTCTGGCGCAGATCGACCTCGACGGCGTGCCGGCCCTGGTGCTGGGCGAGGCGGCGCTGGAGGACACGCTGCACGACCGCGCCGCGGCGCTGCTGTCGATGGAGCAACTCGGTGGCGCCGATCGTGCGCTGGAGATGGCGCGCGCCTACGCACTGGAACGCCGCACCTTCGGCCGCGTCGTCGCGTCGTACCAGGCCATCAAGCACAAGCTGGCCGACATCTGGGTGAAGAACGAGATCGCGCGCGGCCACGCCTGGCATGCGGCCTGGGCCCTGGCCTGGAGCCCGCCCGCGCTGCCGCTGGCGGCCGCCAGCGCGCGCCTGGCCGCAAGTGCGGCCTACAGCTTCGCGGCCCAGGAAAACCTGCAGGTGCACGGCGGCATCGGCTTCACCTGGGAGGCCGATTGCCACCCGCTGTACAAGCGCGCGCGGTCCAGCTCGCTGGTCCTGGGTGCGCCCGCGGTGTGGCAGCGGCACCTCGTCAGCCGACTGGTCTCGACACGAGGAGGTAGCGATGAACTTTGACGACACGCCCGCCGAGGCCGCCTTCCGCTCCGAGGTGCGCACCTGGCTGGAAGCGAACGCCGAGCCCAAGCGGCATACGCGCGACTTCGTCGGCGACGGCCTGCCCCCGGCCGAGCGTCTGGCCGCCGCACGCGCCTGGCAGGCGAAGAAGGCAGCGGCAGGCTACGCCGCGGTGACCTGGCCGCGCGAGTTCGGCGGCCTGGGTGCGACGGTATTGCAGCAGCTCATCGTTCGCCAGGAGGAGAGCCGGTTTCGCAGCACCTTCGGCATCTTCGAGATCGGCCTGGGCATGTGCCTGCCGACCTTGATGGCCTATGGCAGCGAGGCCCACAAGGCAAGCCGCATCCGACCCGGACTGTACGGCCAGGAGATTTGGTGTCAGATGTTCAGTGAACCGGCTGCGGGCTCCGATGTCGCCGGCGTGCTGACGCGTGCACGGCGTGACGGCGACGGCGATGAATGGATCGTCAACGGCCAGAAGGTCTGGACCACCGGCGCGCAGTTCTCAGACTACGGCCTGCTGCTCGCCCGAACCGACCCCACGCTGCCCAAGCACGCCGGACTGACGATGTTCTTCGTCGACATGAAGAGCGCCGGCATCGAGGTGCGCCCGATCCGCCAGATGGCTGGCGAGAGCGAGTTCAACGAGGTGTTCTTCACCGACCTGCGCGTTCCCGACCACCAGCGCCTGGGCGCCGTGGGCGCCGGCTGGAAGGTGGCGCTGACGACGCTGATGCACGAGCGCCTGTCGGTCGGAGCCGAGATCGGCCTGCTGAACTTCGACGCGCTGTGGAGCGTGGTGCAGGACGCCGGTCAACTGCAGAACCCGCTGGCCATCGAGCAACTGGCCCAGGCCTGGGTGGCCGAGGAAGGCCTGCGCCTGCACCAGTGCCGCACGCTGACTGCGATGTCACGCGGCGGCGTGCCGGGGCCCGAGCAGTCGATCGCCAAACTGGTGAAGGCAACGCTCGCCCAGCGCATGGCCAACTTCGCGATTGAGCTGCAGGGCGAGGCCGGTCAGCTGGGCTGCGACGACCCCACTTCCAGCGGCCAGGCGGTCGAGCGCGCCTGGGCCTGGTCGGCCGCGATGCGCATCGCCGGCGGCACCGACGAGATCCTGCGCAACATCATTGCCGAGCGTGTGCTCGGCCTGCCTGAGGAGGCCCGGCAGGACAAGGGCATTCCGTTCAACGAGGTGCCACGATGAGAGTCTTCCTGTCCGCCGACATCGAGGGTGTGGCCGGCATCGCGCATTACCCGTCCACCGGTCCGGGCCGCTTCGACTTCGAGGCCGGCCGGCGCTGGATGACGCAGGAGGTGGCAGCCGCCTGCGACGCCGCGATCGAGGCCGGCGCCACCGAGGTGCTGGTCACCGACGGCCATGGCAGCGCGCACAACATCCTGTTCGACGAACTGCCCGACGCGGCGCGCTTGGTGCGCTCGTGGCCGCGGCCGCTGGTGCAGATGCAGGGCATAGACGACGGCCACTTCGACGCCGTCGTCTTCGTTGGCCACCACGCCAACGCGCCGAGCTGGGCTGGCATCCTGTCGCACACCTTCGTGCTGGCCTTCCGCGACGTGCGGCTTAATGGCGTATCGCAGTCCGAGACCTCGATGAACGCGCTGCTCGCCGCGCACTTTGGCGTGCCGGTTGTGTTCTCTTCGGGCGACGACGCCTACATCGCGCACTGCCGCGAACTGCTGCCCGAGATCGAGACCGTGGTCACCAAGAAGGTCTGCGGGCTGACCTCGATCGACAGCCTCAAGCCCGCCGTCGCGCAGCGGCTGATCCGCGAAGGCGTGAGCCGCGCGCTGGCGCGGCTGCCGTCGTTCAAGCCTCTGCCCCTTCCTGAGGCCTTCGAACTGGAGATCGATTTCGCCGAGCGCAGCCAGCCCGAGATGTGGCAATGGCTGCCCTGGTGCGAGCGCGTTGCGCCGTTCACGGTGCGCTGGCGGCTGCGCGACATGCCCGAGGTGATGCGCGTGATCGCCTTCGCGTCGTTCTACCAGAGCCACGGGGTGCCGCGCTATGGCGAAGGCAAGCCCTGACGGGCCTGCCGCCGCTGCCAACTACTGCGCCGAGATCGCCTGCAGCAGCAGGCGCTGGAAGTGCAGCACGCCGCCTTCCCAGTACGGCGAGAAGCGCGTGTCGATGCCCGCGGCGTCGCGGCTGGCTGCGACGCGCTGCACGTGCTGGACGAAACGGTCGTCCTGCCGCACGACCGTCTGCAGTCGCTCAGCACGGGCTGCGCGCCAGGCATCTTGCGCTGGTGTGCCGAAGGCCTGCGGCGAGGCGTACAAGCGGAACTCCAGGCGCGTGCGCAGCGGACCGTCCGGCGTGAACAGCGCCAGCAGCAGGCCAGATGCATTGAGCAGCACGATGCCGGTCGGAAACGTGTTCAGCACGTACGAGCAGCCCCGGTGCGCCTCGGTCATCGTCAGGCCCGGCGTCGCTGACAGGCCGGCCGGCGGCGGGGGCGGCGAGCTCCATTCGGGCTGACCGACGGTGCCGGCGTAGCAGCTTCCGGCGACCGTGCGCGCCGGGCGCTTGCCGATGCCGTCGAATAGCTACGGGTGCGCCAGCGGCAGGTGGTAGTCCTCGATGCCGCCTTCGACGGCCAGTCTTCAGTTGCCGGGGTAGTGGTGTTGCCAGGCGGCGATCAGTCGCAGGCCCTCGAGCTCGATGCCGTCGAGCAGGTCACAGAGCGGCGCGATGTGCTCGCGCAGCGGCGGTGCGCGGCCGTCGAGGTTGACGAGCACGAAGTCGTTCCAGCGCGCACTGCGCACTTCGACCAGGCCGAGTTCGCTGGCCTCGAACCCGGGACAGCGGTACTGCCCCTCGCCGACGACGTGGGTGGTGTGGCGCAGCGCGCCGTCCAGCGCATACGACCAGCCGTGCCGCGGACAGGTGATGCTGCGCAGCGCCTGGCGCGGTTCGGTGGCCAGCGCCATGCCGCGGTGCCGGCATACGTTGTGAAAGACGCGCAGGCTGCCGTCGGCCTGGCGCACCATTGGCAGCGCAGCGGCGTGCCGGCCAGTTCGGTGGGGACGAAATCACCAGGGTTCGGCACATCGCAGCCGAAGCCGATGGCGGCCCAAGTGCGCGGAAACAACTGCGACTGTTCCAGCGCGAAAAAGCCTTCGCTGTAGACGCGGCCGGGCAGGCCGCGGGCACTTTCGATGCGCTCGGCCAAGGCGCGGCGCTGGTGGTCGTCGATCCACGCGTCGAGTTCGGTGTCCGTGGTCTTCAGTCCCTTGTTTCGGTAGCAGTCAGCCGTTGCGGCGACAAGGCCCTGGCATCGAGGCTCAGGTTCTCGGGCCAGGGCACCCCGGCCACCAGCGCCTCGGTAGCCGCCGCCATCGCGGGCGCGGTCTGCAGCCCGTAGCCGCCTTGTCCGGCGAGCCAGAAGAACCCCGGCGCGTCCGCTGCGAAGCCGGCCACCGGCACACGGTCGGCCGCGAAGGTGCGCAGGCCGGCCCACTTGTGCAGCACCTGGCGCACGGTCATCGTCGTCACTTCTTCGATGCGCCAGGCAGCCAGTGCGATCTCGTACTCGTCGGGCTGCGCATCGCAGGGAAGCGAGGGCGTCTCGTCGGCCGGCGAGGCTAGCAGGTGGCCGGTCTCGGGCAGGAAGTAGAACTCGTTGGCCAGCGAGCGCACAAATGGCCAACCGCGCACGTCCACGCCTGGGGGTGGGTCGAAGGCGATGATGGTGCGCCTGAGCGGGGCCAGTCCCAGCGGCGCTACGCCGGCCCGGACGGCGATCTCGTCGGCCCAGGCACCGGCCGCGTTCACCAGCACCGGCGCTGCGTACTTGCCTTGCGCTGTGCCCACCTGCCAGGCATTGCCTACCCGTTCGATGGCCAGCACCTCGGCCCCCGTGACGAGTTGCCCACCCCGAGCGCGCAGCCCACGCAGGTATGCCGTCATCAGAGCATGGCCGTCCAGGCGCGCTGCGGCCGGGTCGAGCAGGCCGCGCGTGATACCCTCGCCACCGAGGCGCAGCACGGGCACGCGCGCTCGCATCTCAGCATGGCCGATCTCGTGCGCCGTGCCAGTGATGGCGGCCATCTCCAGCAGGTTCTGTTCGAACAGTGCGTCCTGCCCTTCACGCACCACCATCAGGGCCGGTGCCGGCGTGGCCAGTGGGACGTCGGTGAAGCCTGGTGGCGGGTCGGCGAAGAAGCTGCCGCTGGCCCGTGTAAGCATGCGCACCCGCAGGTTGCCGATGCCGAAGTGGTAGTAGGTGGCCGAGCGGCCTGACGAGTGGTAGCCGGTGACGCTCTCGCGTTCGAGCAAGATCACTCGACCATGGCCCGCCAGCCGCCAGGCCGCCGAGAGGCCGGCGATGCCGCCGCCGATGACCAGGATGTCGGCGCCTGTCGTGCCAATGCGTCCCGGGTCGATGCCCGACGTGCCAACCCCCGTCATGTCGGCGTCCCGCCAGCGCGCTGCATCAGCGCCTGCAGCTTGCGCAGCGGCAGCTCGTGTACCGTCGTCCCGCGCACACCACTCATCGTGGCGGCCATGGTCATCGAGTTGACGATGGCTTCCTCGGCCGCTTCGGCCGCCGCCGGCAGCAGCGGGTTCATGTCCTCGCCGGCCAGCATCGTCAAGCCCTGCACGATGCCGGTCTGTTCGAAGGGCAGCACGTTGGCGGTGGAGAAGGCCAGTGCGAAGTCGCCGCTCCGGTTATTGCCGAAGCCGCCGACGCGCGACAAGCCGGCATTGGCACGGCGTGCCAGCCGGTTGAGCTGCGGCGGCAGCAGCGGCGCGTCGGTGGCCACGACGATGACGATCGAACCCTTGGTCTCGTTCGCCTCGCCGTCGTCGCGCCGCTGCGGGCTCGGCGTAACGTCATAGCCCAGCTCGCGGCCTACCGGCACGCCGTCCACCGTCAGGTGGCGGCGGTTGCCGAAGTTCGACTGCACCAGCACGCCGACGGTGAAGGACTGCCCGGCGGCGCGCACGCACCGTGACGCGGTGCCGATGCCCGACTTGAACTCGAAGCTCATCATCCCCGTGCCGCCGCCGACCGCGCCTTCGGCCACCGGCCCGGTGGCGGCAGTGGCAATGGCGGCTTCGATGTGTTCGCGGCGCACCGGCGCGGCCAGGCCGTCGTTGAGCACGCCGTCGTAGGTCTCCGCCGCACAGGGCTGGTGCCAGCGCTCTGGCACGCCGTGACGGAAGGGCAGCGCCAGCAGCGTGTCGCGCGCCACACCGATCGAGAAGGCGGAGGTCAGCACAATCGGCGACGACAGCAGTCCTGCCTCGGAGATCCAGTGCGTGCCGGTGACCTCGCCGAAGCCGTTGTAGCGGTCGAAGCCGGCAAAGCAGCCGGACTTCCAGAGCTGGCCCAGCATTGGCACGATGGCGGTCACGCCACTGCGGATCACATGCGGCTGATCCTCGATCAGCGTGACATGGCCGACGCCGACACCCGCCACATCGGTGATCGCATTGAGGGGTCCGCAGGGCAGCGTGCCGACGGCTAGGCCGAGATCGCGGAGGCGAGCGCGCCCGAGAGGCTGAAGTGGATCCATGCAAGAAACTCCGTAGTTGCCTGTTTCAACGTCTGCCGGCACCCCAGACCGACACGCGTTGTCGGGGTTCGCACCCGGGCGCCGTTGATCCGTTGAGCCGCTGGGAGCCCACACCATGTCCGACCTGATCCGCCGCCGTCCATTGCTCACGTTCTACGTGCTGGCCTTCGTGCTGGGCGCGATCGTGACTTCGATCCGTCTGCTGGACCCTGGCGCGATGGGCGCGATGTTCAAGGACATGCGCACCAATCCCTGGCACCCGAACATGATCAGCGTGTTCCCCAAGGTGCTCGAGAGCCCGATCCTGTGGACCGGCTACCTCTTCCCGTTTGCACCGACGGCTGCGGCGCTCATCATCGTGGCCCTGGGTTGGGGCCGCAAGGGTCTGCGCGAGCTGTTTGACCGGTTCCGCTTCTGGCGCGATGGCGTCACCTGGCGGCAAGGCATGATGGTTTATGCGACGCTGTTTGCCGTTTACCTGGCAGCGGTCGCTTTTCTTCTGATCGTGCTTGTGCTGCGCGAGCCCAACTCGGGCTTGATTCCCATGCTGCAGCGCTATGGAAGCATGCCCTTTGCCATCTTCGGGTTCATGATCGTCGCACCGTTTCTTGGGCCGGGCGGGTTGCTGGAGGAATTGGGCTGGCGGGGTTTCATGTTTCCCCTGCTCGTGGAGAAACTTGCCAACCCGTTGCTGGCCTGCGTCGTCATCGGCGTGTTGTGGGGGCTGTGGCATTTCCCCCGCGAGATACCGTCCATCGTCTCGGGCAACCCAGCCATGCTCAAGGGCGGCAGCTGGGGTGGATTTGCGCTGAACCAGTTGCAGTTCCTGGCTGGCACCATCGTTGCCAGCATCCTCATCGCCTATGTCTACTTCAAGACCGGTGGCAGCGTCTGGGCAGCCATCCTCACCCACAACATCGGCAATGAATTCGCGGTCGGCCTGACGATCTTCACGAAGTCTCAGTTGCAGATCGCCGGGGTGGCGATGGACGTCGAAACCCCGTTCAAGGTGGCCATTGCCGTGCTCATCGTGGCCACCACGGGTACGCAGCTGGGGCGGCGGCGTGAAGGCACCTGAAGACATTGTGCAGGCCCAAATCGAGGCCTACAACGCTCAAGACATCGAGGCCTTCCTCGCCTGCTACCACCCCGAGTGCGAGTTCGTGCCCTGGAACGGCGAGGTGGATCTGCGCGGGCACGCTGCATTTCGCGAGGCCTACTCGCAGCTGTGGCGCCGCTCGCCCCGGCTGCAGGCGCGCATCCTGCAGCGCATCGTGGTGGGCCGCCACGTGATCGATCTGGAGCTGATGCTGCACCACGTGGCTGGCCCACGCGACCCCTTGGTGGTGATCTACGAGACCGAAGGCGTGTACATCCGCCGCGTGCACGTGCTGACGCACAAGGACTGAAGCAAGTCGCAGAACAGCGCCCTCCGCGCATCAGCACGGCCGCTGTTCGGGACATGCGCGCGTGGTTACCGGTCGCCGTTGCCGCGGCAGCGGCGGGCCTTCACAGGTGGTAGCGCCGCAGCACCCACGCGCCCGCCACAACAAGAGCCGCCGGTACGAGCGAAAACGCCAGCCCGGTGCCGACCAGCGCCGAAGGGGGCTGCAGGGCCATGCCATCGGCAGATGGCACGAATCCCGACACACTCAAGACGGCCGCCGTGATCAGGGGCCCCAGTGCAAGACCAGCCTTTTCGCCGGCGATGAAAAGGCCCGTGAAGCTGCCCTCGCACCGCAGGCCACTGTGCTGCGCATCGCGCTCGATGACGTCGGTGAGCATCGAGAAGGGCAGCAACTGTGTGCCGGCAAAGCCGACGCCCGCCACGGCGCATAGCGCATAGAACAGTTGTGACGGCGAGGTGCGGTCGATCACTGCCATCAGGGCCACTCCCGCGCCGAACACCAGCGCCGCGGCGATGGCGCAGCCGGGCTTGCCGAAGCGGCGGGCCGCCGCCACCCATATCGGCATGGCCGCGATCGCCGCCAGCAACAGGCAGCCGAAAGCCAGACCCACCGTGTCAGGCTTGCCGCCCAACACGTGAACGCAGAAGTAAGGTGCGGCGGCGGCCATGGCGCCATTGCCAGCCAGCACAAGGACATAGGCCAGCAACAGCACGAAGTAGGGCCTGTTGGCCAGCGTCAGGCGCAACTGCTCGCCAGCGGGCATGGTGTGGGCGCTGGCAGGACGCAGCGGGAAACTGCGTGCGCTGATTGCGGTGGTCAGCATCGCCAGCGCGATCAGCACCGCGAGCGCCGTGCCCATCGTGCGGTAACCCTCGCGGCCGCCGCCGGCGGCCTGCACCACCATCGGTCCGGCCACGGCGCCGGCGATGGTGCCTAGCAGCACGAATCCCATGCGTCAGGACATGATCACGGTGCGCTCGTGCGGGTCGTCGCTCATCTCGGCCGGCATGGCGGCATAGGGCACGGCGAAGAGTGTGTACGCGCTCATGCCGACGAAGAAGACGACGCCCACCCAAAGCGCGCGTGCTTGGGCCGAGCCCAGGTCAGGCACGCTGAGCAGGGCAAAGAAGGCAATCGCCGAGAGTGTGCCGTCTACCAGCAGGTAGGGCTGGCGGCGGCCCTAGCGGCTGTGGGTGCGGTCGGAGGCGACACCGACCATGGGGTCGAATACCACGTCCCAGAACTTCGGGATGAACAGCACCACACCGGCCATAGCAGCTGCAATGCCCAGCGTGTCGGTCATGAAGGAGAGCAGCAGGACGCCGGTGACCGACGAGAACAGAGCCGTTCCCACCGACCCCGCGGCGTACAGCAGCAGCGTCCCGCGCTTCAGCGTCGTGCCTCTGGGGACAGCGTGGCCAGCGCGGCGTCCAGCCCGGCCGCCAGCTTGTCGACGATCTCGCCCACCTGCGCGTCGTCGATGATGAAGGGCGGCGCCAGCAGGATGTGGTCGCCGTTCATGCCGTCGGCGGTGCCGCCCATCGGGTAGCAGATGAGTCCGCGGTCCATGGCCTCGCGCTGGACGCTGCCCCACAGCATCAGTTGCGGGTCGAAGGTGGCCTTGGTTTCGCGGTCGCGCACCAGTTCCAGGCCCAGCAGCAAGCCGCGGCCGCGGATGTCGCCGACATGCGGATGGTTGGCGAATCGCTCGGCCAGGGCAGCGCGCAGCCGCTGACCCATCGTTTGCACGCGTTCGAGCAGGTGACGTTCGCGGATGGCCGTGATGACGGCCAGGGCCGCGGCACAGGGTGTGGCGCTGGCGTTGTAGGTGTGTCCGTGTATGAAGTAGCCGCGCTTGTCGGCAATGGTGTCGAAGACACGGCCCGAAACGACGATGGCCGAGATGGGCTGGTAGCCCGCGCCCAGGCCCTTGGCCAGCGTGACGATGTCGGGCGTGACGCAATCCTGCTCGATGGACAGGTAGGTGCCCGTGCGGCCGGCACCGGTCAGAATTTCGTCGGCGATGAACAGAATGCCGTAGCGGTCGAGCACGGCCTTCACGGCCTTGAAGTAGCCGGGCAACGCGGGCACGGCGCCATTCGTGGCACCGACCACGGGCTCGGCAATGAAAGCAGCCACCGTGTGGGGCCCGACACGCTGGATGGTGGCCTCGAGCTCTTGCGCCAGGCGCGCCACATAGGCTGCGTCGGTCTCGCCGGCTTGCTGGTCACGGTAGGCGTAGCAGGGCGACACGAAATCGGCCGGCATCAGCACGTCCTCGAACAGCATGCGCCGAACCACGTTGCCTGAAACCGCCAGTCCGCCCATCGCGCAGCCGTGATAGCTCTGGCGGCGGGCGATGAAGCGGCGGCGCGCGTTCTGGCCGTTGTCCAGGTGGAACTGCAACGCCATCTTCAGCGCGCCGTCCATCGACTCGCTGCCACCCGAGCCGAAGAAGACCCAGTCGAGCCCCTTGGGCGTCATCTCGACCAGTGCGTCAGCCAGGCGTTCCGACGCCTCGGTGGTGAAGTAGGCGTTATAGACGTAGGCCAGCTCATGCGCCTGCTTCGCGATGGCATCAGCCACACCGGTGTCGCTGTAGCCAAGGCTGGAAACACCGGCGCCACTGGCAGCGTCGAGGTAGCGTTTGCCGCTGCTGTCGACGATGTAAGGCCCATCGCCGCGCACGGCCACCGGGTAGGGCTTGCGCATGTAGCGCTGGAAAACGTGGCTCATGTTGCAGCCTTCATTTGCAGCCTCAGGGTCTTCTTGTCCAGCTTGCCCAGCGGCGTCATGGGCAGCGACTCGACAAAGCGCACCAACTTGGGCGCCTGCATCGCGCCCTTGCGCTCTCGCACCGCTGCTATCAGCGCCTGGGCGTCCAGCGCCACACCGGGTTTCGGTACGACCAGCGCGGTGACGGCCTCGCCCCAACTCTCGTCCGGCAAGCCGACGACGGCGACCTGGGCGACACCTGGCATGGCAGCGATGACGTCTTCGAGTTCACGCGGAAAGACGTTGAGTCCCCCGCTGATGATCATGTCCTTCTTGCGGTCGACGATGTAGAGATAACCGTCGGCATCAAAGCGTCCCATGTCACCGGTGTGCAGCCAGCCGCCTGCAAGGGCCGCATCGGTTTCCTCGGGCCGCTTCCAATAGCCGGCCATCACATGCGGGCCTCGGACGCAGATCTCGCCCACTTCTGCGCTGGGTACGGGCTGCAGTTGTTCGTCCAGCAGGGCCACTTCGATGTCGGCAAAGGGCACGCCGCAGGACGCCAGCCGCTCGGGGTGTCGCAGGTCGTGTTGCTGTTTGCCCAGCCACGCAATGCAGGTTGGGGCCTCGCTCTGTCCATAGAGCTGCATGAAGACCGGCCCAAAGGTGTCCAGCCCCTCGGCCAGACGCGATGGCAGCATTGGCGCCGCACCATAGAAGATGGTCTTCAGCGAGGACAGATCGCGTGGCTTGGTTCGGGCGGCTTCGATCAGGCGGTAGATCATCACCGGCACCAGAAAGGTGGCGCTGATGCGCTCGCGCTCGACATAGCCGAGAAGCGCGTCGGCATCGAAACCCCCCAGCATGTGGAAACTGCCGCCGCGCAGCGCCACGGGCAGCGCCATGACGCCAGCGGCATGCGACACCGGGGTGGCGGCCAGCATGCGCAGATCGTCGGGCCATTCCCACTCCGCGGCCATCATCGTCACCGAGGCCAGCAGCGTGGCATGCGTGTGCACCACGCCCTTGGGCCGCCCCGTGGTGCCGCCGGTGTAGCCGATGACGGCGATGTCCTGCGGCCGGGCACGGACGTCCAGCGGGGCCGGTGCGGCCACGGCGGCGGCCGCCATGACGTCGAAGGCACCCTCCAGCGGCCCCAGCGAGAGCAGGTGCTTCAGTGTGGGCACACGTTCACGCATGGCCCGGCCGCGCTCGGCGAACAGCTTGTCGTCGACCAGCAGCGCGTCTATCTCGGCATCGGCCAGCATGAAGGCCAGGTCGTCTTCCGACGTGAGCGCCGAAAGTGGTGTCAGCCGCAGACCGGCGATGTAGGCCGCGTAGGAGGCCGACAGCACGTCGATCCTGTTGCGCGACAACAGTGCCAGGCTGCTGCCCGGCACCAGGCCCAAGGACTGCAGCACCGTGACCATGCGCGCGGTGCGGTCGGCCATCTGGGTGTAGCTCAGGCGTTCGCCATCGCCCACCAGCATCTCCGCGTCGCCACGACGCTGGAAGGCCCGCGCCAGCAAGTGGCCGATGGTGCCTCCTCGGCGCAGGGTGTTTTCTGTGCTGTCGCTCATGGTCTGGCAGTTTTTTTGCTGGTGACTACTCAACGGCGCGGGCCGTGCGTTCCCGACATCTGTCGGGTTCAACCCCTGCCGCCCGTTTCAAGCGTTCAGGACAGCCTGAAAGTGAGGAGATGCGATGTTACATTTTGATGGCAAGGTGGCGTTGATCACAGGCGCAGGGCGGGGCCTGGGTCGTGCCCATGCGCTGCTGCTCGCGTCGCGCGGCGCCCGGGTGGTGGTGAATGACCTGGGAACCAGCGGTGCCGGCACGGGCGCCGATGCATCCCCCGCGCAGAGCGTGGTGGACGAGATCCGTGCTGCCGGTGGCGAAGCAGTGGTCAACGGTGATTCGGTGGTTGACGGCGGACGCATCGTGGAGGCGGCGCTTGACCACTTCGGCCGCATCGACCTGGTTGTGAACAATGCGGGCTTCCTGCGCGACGTGGCCTTCCACAAGATGACCGCAGCCGACTGGGACGACCTGTACCAGGTGCACCTGCTCGGTGCCTTCCGCATCGTGCACGCGGCCTGGCCGCGCATGCGCGAGCAGGGCTACGGGCGCGTCGTGAACACGTCCTCGGCCGCCGGCATCTATGGCAACTTCGGACAGGTCAACTACGGCAGCTTCAAGCTGGCGCTGCATGGCATGACGCAGCCGCTGGCGGTGGAGGGCAAGGCGAAGAACATTCATGTGAACACTATTGCGCCTGCGGCGGACTCGCGGCTCACGCGCACCGTGATGACGGCCGAACAACTGGCGCCGATGCGTGCCGAACTGGTCAGCCCGTTGGTGGCCTGGCTCTGCCACGAGACCTGCACGGAGACCGGGGGTCTCTTCGAGGTCGGCGGAGGTTTCATCGCCAAGCTCCGCTGGGAGCGCTCGGGCGGCGCTTACCTCGACCTGACCGGCGGCAACGCGGTGGAGCAAGTGGCCGAAGCCTGGGGCACGATCACCGACTTCTCGAAGTGTGATCACCCGGCGGGCTTCGGCGAAGCCATGGCGCCCTTCGTCAAGCTGATGGGGGGTGCATGAGAGCGCAGCACATCGGACACGCCTGGCCTTCGTTCGACGTCGTCATCGAGCGCGGCGCGGCCATCGCCTTCGCGCGCGGCCTCGACGAGACCAACCCGGTCTACTTGGACGAGGCGGCGGCGCGCGCGGCGGGCCTGCGCGGCATTGCGGTGCTGCCGACCTTTCCGATCGCGATGAGCACCGAGCGTGTCGACCTGATCTACGACATGCTGCACCGCCTGTCCGTCGACCCGGCGAAGATCCTGCATGCCAACCAGCGTTTCGTTCACCACCAACCCATGGTGGTGGGTGACCGGCTGACAGGCACCAAGCGCATCGCCAACATTGCCGATCGCAAGAACGGCACTTTGACCTTCATCGACACCGTGATCGAATACCGCAACGCCGCCGGCGAGCCGGTCTGCGAAGATCACTGCAGCCTGGTGGCCCGCAACACATGAACGCCCTGGATCTGACCGTCGGCTCAACGCTGCCGCCCTTGCACACCGGCCCCATCACGCGCCACCGGGTGGCGATGTACGCCCACGGCTCCGGTGACCTCAATCCGATCCATGTCGATCCCGACTTTGCGCGCGACAAGGCCCATCTGCCCGACGTCATCGTGCATGGCATGTACTCGATGGGCGTGCTGTCTCGCCTGCTCACGCAATGGGCCGGGGCGGGCAGCGTGCGCTCGATCGAGACCCGCTTCGCCGCCATGCTGCCCGTGAAGGCCAGCCTGCACTGCGACGGCGTGATCGAGGCCGTTGAGGCCACTGACGGCGGCTCGCTCGTGACCGTGAAGCTGACAGCCACGCAGGGCGATGGCACGGCCGTGGCCACCGGCTCGGCGCAGGTCTTCGTCGCGGCGGCCCAATGATCGAGACCACCCTTGAGGACGGCATCGCCACCGTGCGGCTGGCGTCGCCATCGACCGCGAATGCGCTGACGCCGGCGGCGTTTGCCGAGCTCAGCGCGCGCATCGCCGAGCTGCAGCAGCCGGGCAGCGGCGCCCGCGTGCTGGTGCTAACCGGTAGCGGCAAGGTGTTCTCGGCGGGCGCCAATCTTGATGTGCTGGGTGACACCGACGCCAAGACCCTGGCCCGCGACATCACCGACGCTCTGCTGCCATTGCAGCGCGTGCTGCACGACGGGCGGCTGCCTACGGTGGCGGCCGTAAACGGCGCGGCGGTCGGTGGCGCGGTCGGCCTGGCGCTGCTGTGCGACATCGTGGTCGCGGCGCGTTCGGCGCGCTTCTCGATGGTCTTTGCGCGGCTGGGCCTGGTGCCCGACACCGGCCTAACGCACACGCTGCCGCGCCTGGTGGGCGAGGCCCGCGCGCGGGCGCTGCTGATGACCGGGGCCGACATCGGCGCCGACGAGGCCGCCGCTATCGGCATGATCCACCGCTGCTTCGACGACGAGACCTTCGCCGCGCAGACGCAGGCCCTGGCCGCACAACTCGCGCAGCTGCCGTCCGCCGGCCACCGCCTGACGCGCGGCGCCCTGGCCACCGGCCGGCACAGCTGCCTGGAGGCGCAGATGCAGCACGAGGCCCGCCTGCAGGCCGAGCGAGTGCTGAGCGACGATTTCCGCGCTGCGATGGCCGCCTTCGCGGCGCGGCGCAAGGCTTGAGATGGCCAGGATCCTGCTCCGCCGCCTGATGATGCTGGTGCTGGTGACCACCGGCGTCACGGTGATCTGTTTCGTCATCTCGCGCATGATTCCCGGCGACCCGGCGCAGATGATGCTGGGCCCGCGCGCCACGCCGCAGGCCATTGCCGAACTGCGCGGCCGCCTCGGGCTGGACCAGCCCGTGACCAAGCAATACCTGACCTATGTGCACGACCTCGCCCGCGGCGACTTCGGTACCTCCATCACCACCCGCAACCCCGTGCTACCCGAATTGGTCGGCTATATCCCGGCCACGCTGGAGCTGATGCTGATGGCGATGCTGCTGTCGATCGCCATCGGCGTGCCGTTGGGCGTGCTGACCGCCGTGCGGCGCGACACTTGGATAGACAACCTGGGCAGGGGCGTCGCCATCCTGGGCATCTCCACGCCCACTTTCTGGCTCGGCCTGATGCTGATGCTGCTTTTCTATGCGCAGCTGGGCTGGCTGCCCGGCTCGGGCCGGCTGGACCTGGGCGTCAGCCCCCCACCCGACCGCACCGGCCTGTACCTGGTCGACGCGGCGCTGGCCGGCGACAGCCTGGCTTGGCGCAGCGCCTTCAACCACCTGCTGCTGCCGGCCGGCACGCTGGCGCTGGCGTCGATCGGCACCGTGGTGCGGCTGATCCGCAGCTCGATGATCGAGGTGCTGGGCGAGGACTACATCCGCACCGCGCGCGCCTACGGCATCTCGCGCGGCCGCCTGCTGTTCGTCTATGCGCTGAAGAACGCGCTGATTCCCTTCGTCACCGTGCTTGGGCTCGAGCTGTCGGCGCTGCTGTTTGGCTCGGTCGTGATCGAGAGCGTGTTCGCGTGGCCGGGCGTGGGCGGCCACGTGCTGGGCGCCATCCTCAACCTCGACTTTCCCGTCATCATGGCCTTCACGGTCGTGGCTTCGGTCGTGTACGTGGCGGCCAATCTACTGGTGGACCTGTCCTACCTGGTGCTGGATCCGCGCATCCAGGCGGTGGGCTGAAGCGCGATGCGGACCGTCTCCATCGCCGCGCAGTTGCCCCGCGCCTTGCGCGCCCCGTTGACACTGCTGGCCGCCGTGATCGTCGCCCTGGTCTGTGCCGCCGCGCTTGCAGCGCCCTGGTTGACGCCCTACAACCCCAATACAATGGACCTGCACAGCGTGCTGCAGCCGCCGAGCTGGTGGCACTGGGCCGGCACCGACGAACTGGGCCGCGACCTGCTGACGCGCATCCTGTACGGGGCGCGGCCATCGGTGGCGGCGGCTTTCGGCATCGTCGGCATCGGGACGGTCTTCGGCCTGTTGATCGGCACGCTCTCGGGCCTGCTGGCGGGCTGGTTCGACACCGTCGTGATGCGCCTGACAGACGTGGTCATGGCCTTGCCCGGCCTGGTGGTGGCGCTTGCGCTGACGGCCGCACTCGGGCCCAGCCTGTTCAATGCCGTGATCGCTTTAGGCGTGCTGTCCATCCCGGCCTACGTGCGCGTCGCGCGCGGGCAGGCACTCGCGCTGCGTGAGCGCGAGTACGTGCTGGCCGCGCGTTCGATGGGCGCCGGCACCTGGCACCTGATGCGCGCCCATGTGCTGCCCAACGTGATGCCGGCGGTGGGCGTGTTCGTGACCTTCCACCTCGGCGCTGCCATCCTGGCCTCGTCGGCGCTGAGCTTCATCGGCCTGGGTGCGCAGCCGCCCGATGCCGAATGGGGCTCGATGATCGGCGCCGGGCGTGAGTACGTGCTGGGGCACTGGTGGTATGTGACCATCCCCGGCACCGTGATCATCCTCACCGCCGCGTCCTTCAACCTGCTTGGCGACGCGCTGCGCGATTGGCTGGACCCGAGGTTGGCGCGCGAAGGCGCTTGAGACGGCTTTGTGTGGGCTCGTCAGCCGCCGACGACGCCTGGTGCCGATGATCGCGATGTGGCCGGCACTAAGGCGATGAATGCATCGATGGATGGCCGGAACGGCGTGCCTCGAGCACCATTGCCGCTCCCAAGCAAGCCAGGTGACGCCGCGCAGGAGTGCGGTGATCGGCGGACCGAGATGCCCTGACCCCTCCCTCGTCTTAAGCATGATGCGCACTCCTCGACCGCGCAAGCGGATAAGAGCGCCATCATGAATCACCAGTATGGCGAGGCGGCTGTGCCCCACAACCGGTCGTTGGGTATGGAAATTGCCTGATCGAAGCTACGAAGGCGTCGTCAGCCGTCTTTGAGATCCTGCGCTCGAACGGTCGCCGCAGTCAGACCTTCCAGGGGTCTTCGTCCCACGGCCACAGGGGCCTGGGCAGGCGTTTGAACGGTAGCTTGGTCACATCGGCGACGCACACGCCGGGCGAGTCCAGCGTGATGCTGTGCGGCGCAATCGCAGAGAAGTGCGCCTTGAAATGCTGCGCCGACTTGACCAGGATCACGCGGCACTTCGACAGTTCGATCCCGAGGTCGGCAAAGATCGACGGCCCGTAGGTCTGTTGCCGGTTCTCGGCCAACAGCAGTTCGCCCTGCGCGAAGCGCAGGGCGACCGCACGGCCCATCGGGATAACGGTGCCGCCGGCCAGTACGATCTTCGATTCGAGGTCGATCGCCGTAACGGTGACGTCCATGTCCAGCGGCGGCCCCGACAAGGGGCAGGCCTTGCCGCCGATGCGCATCGTCAGCTGCGCGCCGATGCCGGCGTCGATGGCGCAGCGCACCGCCAGCGGGTCGATCAGCACGCCGGCCGCGATGCGGTCGATGCCGGCCTCGATCAGCGCGCTCAGCACGTAGGTGGCATCGCCGGGCGATCCGCCGCCGGGGTTGTCGGCCAGTTCGGCCAGCACCAGCGGGCCTTGCGCCGCAGCGTCCCAGCCGCGCGCCGCGGCCACCGCTTCGTCCAGCGGCTGCGTCGGGTCGGCGCACTGGCCGCGCAGCGCAAACAGCTCGCGCCCAAGGCACTCGGCCAGCGCCGCGCCATGCGCGCTGCTGCCAGCGACACGTTCGTCGGTGATGACGATGACATGCGTGCCCAGCAGCGGAATGTCGGCACGCCGGAAGCCGTGCACGATGCTGATCGACAGCACGCCGTCGTGCCCTTCGAGCGCCCGCATCCGCGCGACGAAGCTCTTCATCGGCTCGCGCTGGGTCTGGAAGACATCCGCCATGCGGCAGTCGAACACCGAGGTGACGGGCCGCACCTCGCGCCGCGCGATGCGCAGCAGCAGGTCCACCAGCTCGCGGCCGCGCGCATCGATGTCGATGTGCGGGTTCTCGCGGTAGCACATTAGGAGGGCGTTGCGGTGCATCGCCGGCGAGAGGTGCGAGTGCGGGTCAAGCTCGCAGCCGATCACGACGTCGGGTCCGACGATGGCGCGCACGCGCTCGATGATGTCGCCCTCGCAGTCGTCGTAACCCTGGGCCACCATGCCGCCATGCATGTCCAGCGCCACGATGTCCACCGGCAGCGCGGCGCGCAGGCGGTCGAGCAGTTCGTCGCGCAGTGCCTCATAGGCATCGCGGCGCACTGCGGCGCCCGGGTGGGCGTCGCAGAACAGGCCACCGATCACTTCAACGCCCAGCTTGCGGGCGTAGCGCGCCATCTCCTTGCCGTGGTCCGGGTCGAACACCTCGTCGCCGCGCAGCAGCCCGCCATCGGTGAAGTTCTGCAGACCCACGGGGATCGGCGAGAAGGTGTTGGTCTCGGTCATGATGCCGCCGAAGAACATACGCATGGACTACCTTTCGATGTTGGGTCAGGGGGCCGGGGACAGCCAGTCGCGCAGCACGGCCGCGTGGTCGGCGCCGGGCGCTCGCGGTGCATTGCCGGTGGCGCCGGGCGTGCGTGAGAAGCGCGGCACCGGCGCCGGTTGCGGGACGCCGAAAGCGCTGTGCATGGCACCGCGTGCCGCGTTGTGGGGGTGTGCAGCGACCTCGTCGAGTTCCAGTACCGGGCTCACGCAGGCATCACTGCCGTCGAAGTGTTTGCACCAGGCATCCCGATCCCGCGTCGCGAAGATCGCGGCCAGACGCGCCTTCTGTTGCGGCCACTGCAGGGTGTCGTGCTGCGCGTCGAAAAGCGCATCGTCGAGCAGGTCGAGCCGGTCACGCAGCGCGCGGTAGAAGGCCGGCTCGATGGCGCCGACGGCCAGCCAGCGCCCGTCGGCGCAGGCGTAGCAGCCGTAGAAGTGCGCGCCGCCGTCGAGCCAGTTGCCTCCGCGTGGCCCGTTCCAGCGGCCCTGCGAACGCATCCACTGGAAGATGCCCATCAGCGCGATGCTGCCGTCGACCATCGCGGCGTCCACGACCTGGCCGCGGCCCGACTGCCGCGCCTCGTGAAGCGCGGCCAGCAGACCGAACAGCAGCAGCATCGCGCCGCCGCCGAAGTCGCCCACCAGGTTCAACGGCGGCACCGGCGGACCGCCCGCCGTGCCGATGCTGGCCAGGGCGCCAGACAGCGCGATGTAGTTGATGTCGTGTCCGACGTCGGCCGCCAGCGGCCCGTGTTGGCCCCAGCCCGTCATGCGGCCGATGACCAGCCGCGGGTTCCGCTGCAGCAGTTCGTCCGGGCCTAGACCCAGGCGTTCGATGACGCCGGGGCGGAATCCCTCGACGAAGAGGTCGGCTCTCGCGGCCAGCGCCAGAGCCGTCTGTACATCCGCCGGCCGCTTGAGATCCAGCGCCACCGAGCGCCGGCCGCGCGCCAGGATGTCGGAGGCTTCGACTGGCACACCGGGCCGGTCGATGCGCACCACCTCGGCGCCTGCGTCGGCCAGCAGAGCGCAAGCGAAGGGTGCTGGCCCGAGCCCTGCGAGTTCCAGCACGCGCAGGCCGGCCAGCGGTCCTTGCGTCATGGCGCGGGGTTCAGGCGGCCTTGCGGTACATGGTGACAACGCAGGCACCGCCCAGCCCCAGGTTGTGCTGGAGCGCGATGCGTGCGCCTTCCACCTGCCGCGCTTCGGCCTGGCCCCGCAGTTGCCAGGTGAGTTCGGCGCATTGGGCCAGCCCGGTCGCACCGAGCGGATGACCCTTCGACAGCAGTCCGCCCGAAGGGTTGGTGACCACGCGGCCACCGTAGGTGTTGTTACCGTCCATGATGAACTTCTCGCCGCCGCCCTCAGGGGCCAGGCCCAGGGCTTCATAGGTCAGGAGTTCGTTGGTGGTGAAGCAATCGTGCAACTCGCACACGTCGACTTCTTGCGGCCCGATGCCCGCCTGTTCATAGGTCTGGGCGGCGGCGTTGCGCGCCATCTCGAAGCCGACCACGCGCATCATGCTGTGGCCCTGGATGGACTCCAGCGGGTCGGTGGTCATGGCCTGGGCCACGATCTCCACGGCACGGCTGCTCAGACCCTTGCGCCGGGCATAGGCCTCGGAAACGATCACTGCTGCCGCAGCGCCGCAGGTGGGCGGGCAGCATTGGTAGCGTGTAAGCGGACCATAGATCTGCTTGGAAGACATCACCTCTTCCAGCGTGAGCTTGTCGCGGAAAATGGCGTGCGGGTTGCGTGAGGCGTGATCGCGCGCCTTCACCGAGATCCGGCCGAAGGCTTCGTTGCTGGTGCCGTACTTGTGCTGATGCTCCTGCCCCGCGCTGCCGAACAGCAGCGCGGCCATGGGCACCTGGTCGTTCCATTCGATGGTCTCGTGGGCGTAGGCGAGTTGCTGCCCCATGATGCTCGGCCGGTCGGTGGCCGTGACCCCGAGAGCGCCGGGATTCATCTGCTCGAAGCCCACAGCCAAGGCGACGTCGCACACGCCGTGCGCCACCGCCTGGCGCGCCAGGAACAGGGCAGTCGAGCCCGTCGCGCAGGCGTTGTTGACGTTGACGATGGGGATGCCCGTGAGCCCCACCTTGTACAGCGCCTGCTGGCCGCTGGTGGAGTCGCCATAGACAAAGCCGGCGTAGGCCTGCTGCACATCGGTGTAGTCCAGACCGGCGTCCTTCAGTGCCAGGCGGGCGGCCTCGGCGCCCATGGCGTCGTAGGGTTCACTGGCGCCCGGCTTCTTGAACGGTACCATGCCGACCCCGGCCACCCAGGCTGCGTTTTGGCTCATCGTCAATCTCCTTGTTTGTTCAGGTCGTTGTTTCAACGGCGCCGGTGTCTTGCCCCGACAGCGCGCTGTGCATCAGTTCCTGCGTGTAGGCGTGGCGCGGGGCGTCCAGCACCTCCGCGGTGCTGCCCTGTTCGACGACCTGGCCGCGGAACATCACGGCCACCGTGTCGGCCAGATGCCGCACCACCGCCATATCGTGGCTGATGAACAGGTAGGCGAAGCCGTGCTCGCGCTGCAGGTCCAGCACCAGGTTGAGGATCTGCGCCTGCACCGACAGGTCCAGGGCTGACGTCGGCTCGTCCAGCACCAGCAGGCGCGGGCGCGCGGCCAGCGCGCGGGCGATGGCGATGCGCTGGCGCTGCCCGCCCGAGAACTCGTGCGGCCGGCTGGCCAGCGCGTCGCGCGGCAGCCCCACCTGGTCGGCCAGGGCCTCGGCCACGCCGGCGGTGGCCCCGCCTGCGATGCGCAGCGGCTCGATGATCAGATCGCGAACACGCATGCGCGGGTCGAGCGAGCTCTGCGGGTCCTGGAACACGATCTGCATCGAAATGCCGGCGCGCAGGCGCTGCCGCGGCGTCAGGCGCGTGATGTCGCGGCCGCCGAAGCGCAGCGTGCCGGCCGTGACGGGCACCAGCCCCATCACGGCCTTGGCCAGAGTGCTCTTGCCGCACCCCGATTCGCCCACCACGCCGAGTGTGCGGCCGGCCTCGATGGACAGTGACACGCCTTCGACGGCGGCCGTGCGGCGCGACGCGTAGCGCACCGCGACGCCATCGAGTTCGAGCAGCGGCGCGTTCACTGGGGTACCTTCGTGCTGCGCACTGCGGTGTGAGCCCGCTTCGGGGCGGCCGGGCGCTGGCTCATTCGGTTGTGCCTTCATGGGATGCGCTTTCGCTGCGGTGATTCAGCCAGCAGGCGGCGGCGCCGGTGGCGGATGTCGCGCCCAATGGCGGCTCCTGCTCACAGCGCTCGAAGGCCGCCGGGCAGCGCGCGCGGAAGGCACAGCCCGGCATGGCAGCGCCGGCCGGCGGCAGTGCGGTCAGCCGCGCCTTGGGCTGCGCCCGACCGGGCAGGCAGTCCAGCAGCGCCCGCGTGTACGGGTGTCGGGGGGCGCCCAGCACGGCCGCTGTCGGTCCGCGTTCGACGATGCGGCCGGCGTACATCACGTGAACCGTCTCGCAAGCGCGGCGGATGACGCTGATGTCGTGCGATATCAGCAGCACGGCGGTACCGTGTTCGCGGGCCAGCGCCAGCAGCAGCGTCAGCACCTGGGCCTGCACGGTCACGTCCAGCGCGGTGGTCGGCTCGTCGGCGACGATCAGCGCCGGCCTGCAGGAAAAGGCCATCGCGATCAGCACTCGCTGGCGCATGCCGCCGCTGAGCTGGTGCGGCCAGGCGTCGAAGACCTGCTGCGGGTCTTCGATGCGCACGTCGGCCAGCAGCTTGAGCGCGGTGGCTGTCGCGTCGGCGCCCGTGCCGTGGCGGCGGATCACGTCGGTGAGCTGGCGGCCGAGGCGCAAGGTCGGGTTCAACGCCGTCATCGGCTCCTGAAAGACATAGGCGATCTGCGCGCCGCGCAGGGCTGCCAATTCGACCTCTGCGGCCTGCAACAGGTCCCGCCCGCGCCAAAGCACACGCCCTGATGTCGGCGCGCAGGCACGGGGCAGCAAGCCGCCGATGGCGCTGCCGAGCATGGACTTGCCCGAACCGGATTCGCCCACCAGCCCAGCGATTTCGCCCGCGGCGATGTCCAGCGAGACGTCGCGCAGCAGTTCCCGCCGTGCGCCGTCGCGACGCGCTGCGACATGAAGGCTATCGATCACGAGTAGCGGGTTAGTCATGAGTTGATTATCTATTGACCGAACGGTCGTTCAATCATAGCATAAGGCCATCGCATCGCCAAAGCCTCGTTCCCCGCAAAGGTTTCGACGGCACGGCGGGCGGGCTAGTCAGCTGCTTTGAGGGACCTCCAACCATGTTCGAACCGTCCAATGCCCAAGCCCTTGCCGACTCCGACGGCGGCCCGTCCGGCGCGCTACCTGCGCTGCGTGGGCTGGACGGCCCGGGCCGCGGTGCGGAACGGGAGCGCTACATCGCGGAGACCTTCGCTGCGCACCAGCGGCCGCTGCGATCCTTCCTGGGTCGGTTCCTGCGCAACGAGGACGACATCGCCGACACCGTGCAAGAAGTGTTCCTGCGCATCGCGCAACTGCCCGACCCGTCCAAGCTCGATATCAACCCGCGCGCCTATCTCTTCCGCACTGCCGAGCATCTGGTGATCGACCGCGTGCGGCGCGACAGCTTCCGGCAGGTGCACTTGCACGGCCCGCTGGACGACGTCGATGTGGCGCAGCCCAGCCCGTCGGTGGAGAGCCAGGTGCACTGGCGTCGTGCCATGGGCCAGATCGCTCAAGCGCTGCAGGCCGACGGCCCGCGCACGGCGCAGGTGGTCGAGATGAGCTGCCTGCAGGACCTGACGCACCCCGAGATCGCCGACCGCCTGGGCGTGACCACGCGCACGGTCGAGCGGTGCATGCAGCGCGCCCGACAAGTCTGCACACCCTTCTACATCGCGGCCTGAAGCCGACTAACCGGAGAACCCATGAAGCAGAGCGAATTCACCCAAACCCCCTTGGCCGCCGCGATGGGGGTCACTTTCGGGACCATCTTCCTGCTGATGGCGGGTGGCGCTAGCAGCCCCGCGCTGGCGCAAACGCAAGTGCAAGTGCAACCCGACGCCGTGCTGCCGCAGATAACGATCACCGCGCGCAAACGCACCGAACGCGCCATCGACGTCCCGCTGTCGATCAGCGTGCTCAGCGGGGACGAGCTGGCCGACCGCGGTGCGATTCGCCTGTCCGAGGCTGCGGTGCCCAACGTCGTCTTCCTCGGCCCCGAGAACAACGCGCTGCCCAGCTTCTCGGTACGCGGCGTGCAGAGCCAGAACCGCTCGAACATCGGCTTCGACAGCGGCGTCGGTGTCTACGTCGACGGCATCTACATGGGCCGCAGTGCCGCCTTCAACCTTGAGACCTTCGACATCGAACGGGTCGAGTTCTTGCGCGGGCCGCAAGGCACGCTGTTCGGCAAGAACTCGATAGCGGGTGCGATCAGCGTCGTCACGCGCGAGCCTTCCAAGCGCTTGGAAGGCAGTGCCAGCGTCGACCTGGGCACCGATAACCTGCGCCGGCTGAGCGGCTACGTCAGCGCCCCGTTGGGCTCCGAGGCGGTGCGCGGCAGCTTGGCCGTGTATTCGGGCAAGCGCGATGGCTACATGAACAACCTGGCCACCGGCAGCCGCGCTGGCGACGAGGACATGAGCAGCGCGCGCGCCAAGGTGCTGCTCAAGCCGAGCGCGAATCTCGAAATCACCATCGCCGCCGACTACCTGAAGGACAAGTCGGTGGCGCCGTCGTCGCACATCGTCTCGGGCTACGGCTTCGTGGCCGGCAGCGATGATTTCAGTTCCAACGTCGACCTGCAGGCACTGGCCAATCGCACGGTGCAGGGGGTCGGTGGCATCGTCAACTACGACTTCGGCAACGGGTTGGCGCTGACCTCCATCACCAGCGTCCGCAAGGTCGACACCAATCGCACCAGCGACACCGATGCCGGGCCAATCAACATCGTGGCATCGGCGAACACCTCGAGCCAGGAACAGTGGAGCCAGGAGTTCCGCATTGCCAGCACCGGCAAGTCGGCCGTGGACTTCGTGGCCGGCGTCTATCTCTACGAACAGAAGGCCAAAGGCAGTTCGAAGAGCACCTTTGGCCCGGCAGCGCCGGTGTTCGCGCCGATCCGTTCGACCACCGGCAATACCTTCGGCGACATCAACTCCAAGACCGCCGCCGTGTTCGGCAATGTCGACTGGAACGTCAGCAAGAGCCTGACGCTGACCGGCGGCCTGCGCTACACGCGCGAAAAGAAGGACCTGGCCTACCAGCAGGTGGTTACCTTTCCGGCCTTCCTAGGCTCGTCGATCCCGCTCGAGCACGACAGCCTGAGTACCAACAACGTGACGCCACTGGTCAGCGCGCGTTGGCGGCTGGACCGCGATGCGATCGTCTACGCCACCTACAGCAAGGGCTTCCGCAGCGGCGGCTGGAACGTCGACAACATCACCGCCGGTGGGCCGACGAACTTCAGGCAGACGCGCTTCACCGACGAGAGCATGGCCAACTATGAAATCGGCGCCAAGGGCTCACTGATGGGCGGCAACCTCAACCTCGGCGCCGCCGTGTACCGCATGGACTACGACGACATCCAGGTCACCCAGCAGGTGGCGGTGCTGGGCGGCGGCGGCGCGGTCGTGGGTATCGTGACCAATGGCGGCAAGGCGCGTAGCCAGGGCTTCGAGCTCGAGGCGACGATGAGGCCGGTGAGCGGGCTGCGCCTGTCGGGCGGCGTCGGCTACGCCGATGCCAAGTACACCGACTACGTTGACACGCGCAGCGGCGCGCCGGTCAGCTTCAACGGCAACAAGCTGAACAACGCGCCGCGGCTGACTTCCAACGCTTCGGTGGCCTACACGCTGCCGCTGGCCATCGGCGCGCTGACGCTGCGCGTCGACGCCAGGCACACCGATGGCTACTTCACCGGGCGCGAGAACCTGGCCACGGACCGGGTGCCGGGCTACGACCTGTTCGGCGCCCGCGTCAGCCTAGCCAGCGAGAGCGGGCGCTGGGAAGTCACGCTGTACTCGAACAACTTGTTCGACAAGCGCTACATCGTCGCGCAAGGTTCGGCCGGCTTTGCTGCGCCGGTCGGCGCGGGCACCAATCAAACCGTCAGCTACGGCCGGCCGCGAGCCTTTGGCATCGTCGGCACCCTGGCGTTCTGACCGTTCTTGCCAAAGAGGACTTGTATGCGGGTGTTCACCGCCACCTTAGGCACCGAGACCGACACCGGCTCGCCGATACCGACCGGCTGGCAGGCCTTCGCTGACACCATGCTATGGCGGCCCGGCGAACACCCCGACCAGCCCACCGAGGCCACAGGTGCGCTGTGGGCCTGCCGCCGCCGCGCGCGCGAGCGGGGCTGGTCGGTGGTCGAGGGCACTTGTGCCTATGCGATGCCGGGCGGGCCGGTGCCGCAGCCCGTGTACGAGGCCCTGCGCGACGAGATCCTGGACCAGCTGCGCGCGGCGCTGCCGGTGGACATCGTCGCGCTGGGGCTGCACGGCGCGATGGTGGCCGACCGTATGGATGACTGCGAGGGTGACCTGCTGGCCCAGGTGCGCGCGCTGGTCGGCCCTGATGTGGCGGTCGGCGCCGAGCTCGACTGCCACGCCCACCTGACGCAGCAAATGCAGGACGCGGCCGACGTGCTGGTTTTCTTCAAGGAGTACCCGCACACCGACTACGTCGAGTGCGGCGAACAGCTGCTCGAGCTGCTGGAGCGTACACGGAAGGGCACCATCCGCCCGGTGATGCGGGCCTTCCACTGCCACATGCTCGCGGCGCTGCCGACCCGGGTGGAGCCGGTGCGCGGCCTGCTGCAGGCGGTGCGCGAGCGCGAAGCGGGCACCGTGCTGTCGATCTCGGTCGTGCACGGCTTTCCGCGCGGCGACGTGCCCGAGATGGGCGCTCAGATCCTCGTCGTCACCGACGACGACGCGCCGCTGGCAGAGCGCACTGCGCGCGAGTTCGGGCACCGGCTGTTCGACCTGCGCGAGCAGTTGCGTTCGTCGCGGCCCGCCATGATCAACACGCTGGCCCAGGCGCTGGACAGCACCGAGCGCCCGCTGATCCTGGTCGATGCCGACGACAACCCCGGCGCTGGCGCCGCCGGTGACAATACCGAACTGCTGCGCCTGCTGCTGGAGCGCCGCGTCACCGAGGTCTGCGCCGGCCCGCTGTGGGACCCGATCGCGGCGCGCTTCTGCTTCGAAGCCGGTGTCGGCGCAAGGCTGCGGCTGCGGGTGGGCGGCAAGGTCGGGCCTGACTCGGGCTGGCCACTGGACGTGCAGGCCGAGGTGCTGGCGCTCAAGCGCCAGCACCACCAGCGCATCGGCGGCACCGACGCGCCGCTGGGCGACGCGGCGGCGATCTCGTTCGACGGCATCACGCTGGTGCTGGTCAGCGTGCGCGACCAGGCCTACGACCCGAGCCTGTTCAGCGGCCTGGGCATCGACTGCGCCGCGCACCGCTTCATCGTGTTGAAGTCCTCGCAGCAGTTCCACCTGGGTTTCGACGCCATCACCGAGCGCGTGTTTATGCTGCGCCTACCATCACGCCAGACATCGAGCGGACAGGAGGGCCTGCGCCATGTGCAGCGCCCGCTGTGGCCACTGGACAAGGACTTCACGTTGTCATGAACAAGAGACCCGTCATCGGCGTCACGCCCGACATCGAATTCTGCCCCGAAGGCAGCCCCCCGCGCGACTTCTATTTCGTCGACGCGCGCAACGTCGACGGGCTGCGCGAGGCCGGTGCCACCGCAGTCCTCTTGCCCCACGAGGCCGATGACATCGACGCCTATCTGAACCTCCTCGACGGCCTGCTCGTCACCGGCGGCGGCTACCAGTTCCAGGTGCCTGGCCTGTTCCGCCACGACGGCACCGAGCCGCCCGAGAAGGAGCGCCGCACTCGCTTCGAGGCCGCCTTGCTGCGCCGCGCGATCGAGCGCGACCTGGCCGTGCTGGCGGTGTGTGGCGGCTTCCAGACCCTGAACATGGTGACCGGGGGCGACCTGGTCGTCACGCTCGGCGATGTGCGCGCCGAGTGGTCGCGCCACAGCGGCCCCAGCTACACGCAGACCGTGCATCCGGTGCAGGTCGTGCCGGGTACCCGGCTGGCCGCCGTCACCGGTGCCTCATCCTTCGACGTCAACACGCGCCACCGCCAGGGCGTGCTTGCGGCCGGCGCCGGCGCGGTGGTCAGCGCCTGGTCCGACGACGGCGTGGTCGAGGCCATCGAGGTGCCCGGCCAGCGCTTCTGCATCGGCACCCAGTGGCACCCGGAGTTTCTGCTCAGCGAGCCCGAGCGGCGGCTGATGCAGGCCTTCGTACGGGCGAGCGCGGCGTGAGGCGCTCGGCGCCGGCCGTGGTCAGGGCGGTCGGGCTGGCGCTGGCGCTGGCGCTGGCACTGACGGCCTGCGATGTCTCCGACATCCCGCGCGACCCGCAGCGCGTGACGATGGCGGTCGGCCGCGACATCACGTCGCTCGACCCGGCCGCCACCTTCGTGTCGGCCAACCAGCTGGCGATGAACCTGGCCTACGAGAAGCTGGTGGTCGCCGAAGTGGCCGACGGCCGGCCCACCGGGCGCATGCTGGGCCAGCTGGCTGAGCGCTGGGAGACCTCGGCTGACGGGCTGCAGTGGACCTTCTTCCTGCGCCCGGGCCACCGCTTCGACGACGGCAGCGAGGTCACCGCCGAAGCGGTCAAGTTCTCGTTCGAGCGTACGCTGAAGTTGAAGGCGCCGCCGGCGCAGTTCCTGTTCTTCCTGCGCAGTGTCGGGGCGCCGGCGCCGCACGAGGTGCGCTTCACGCTGCGAACGCCGGTGCCCTTCTTCCTGCAGGTGCTGGCGGTGCCGACGGCCAGCATCGTCAATCCGAAGGTGATGGCGCAGGCCCACGGCAGCGACCTCGGCAGCCGCTGGCTCGCCACGCACACGGCCGGCAGCGGCCCATACCGTGTGGCGCGCTTCGAGAAGGGGCAGCAGGTCATGCTGGAACTGAACCCGCACGCCGACCGGCAGCCCGAGTACTTCAAGGAAGTGAGCTTCCTGATCGTGAAGGACGACGCCACGCGCGCGATCCAGCTCGCCAAGGGCGCGATCGACATCGTCGACCCGGTCTCGGGCACGGTCGACGACTGGATGGCTGCGCAGCCGGGCGTGCAGGTCGTCACCGGCCTGTCGCCCACGGTCAGCTTCCTGCACCTGAACAACGAGCGGCCGCTGTTGCGCGACGTGCGCGTGCGCCGCGCCATTTCACTGGCCATCGATCGCGAACTGATCGGCAAGGCGCTCTACAGTGGCCGCACCAGCCTGCTGCGGGGTGTGCTGCCGGCAGGTGTGCCGGGCCACGATGCCAGCCTGCCGCTGCCGCGCTACGACCCGCAGGCGGCGCGTGCGCTGCTGCGCGAGGCCGGCGTTGCGCCCGGCACACCGCTGCGCTTCACGGTGGTGGGTGACGGCAGCGGCGCGTCGCCGCTGGCGCTGGCCATCAGCAGCCAACTCGAGGCGGTCGGCCTGAAAGTGGTGATCGAGCGCATCTCCGTCGCCGCGCGGACCAAGATCATGAAGGGCGACTTCGACATCACGACACAGTCGATCAACCTCGACTTCCCCGACCCGTCGATCATCTTCAACTTCGTCTACAACTCGGCCATGATCGGCGGCGCCAATTTCCCGCGCTACCGCAATGCCGTCGTCGACAAGCTGATCACTCAGGCCGACCGCAGCCTGGACCCGACCGAGCGAGTCGACCTGTACCAGCAGGCCCAGCGCATCGTGCTGGACGAGATGCCTACCGTGGTGCTGTTCCAACTCGATTGGCAGCGTGCGGCGCGCAGCGACATTGCCGGCGTGAACTACAACTTTTCTCAGCCGACCTTCTACAATTTCGACACCATGCGCCGCGCAGAAGCCCGCTGAACCCTTGTTTGACGCAGCAGTGGACGCAGCCCGGCACGCTCAGAGCCCGGCTGCGCCGCCCATGCCAGGTGCGCTGTCTCACTTTCGAGGGGGAGGGACATGGCTTGAGTGGCTCCGTGGCGTTCAGCAAGCGCTCGAGGCCGAACTGAAATTTTTTGCACAGGTGCTGGGCCTCCAGCCGGTGCTTGACTTTGAACCCTAGGATTTCCGACACGAGCACAGCCTCAGGCCAACGCCGCTTTGCGCGCATTGAAAGTGCCGAGCGCCAAGTGCATCGCGGTCGAGTTCTAGGCAAAAGCTACAACATGGCCGGCTGGCGCATCGGTTTCTTGGTCGGCAACCCCAGCATGGTGGCGGCACTTGCGGGCATGAAGAGCTATCACGACTACGGCACCTTCACGCCCTTGCAGATGGCGGCGATCGCGGCGCTCGAGGGCGACAAGTAATGCGTCAAGGGCATCGCAGCCAAGTAACAGCGTCGTCGCGATGTTCTCTACAGGGGTCTGCAGGAAATCGGCTGGGACGTCGAATGCCCCAAGGCATCGATGTACATCTGGGCGCGGGTCCCCGAGGCCTACAGGGCGCTGGGATCATTGGAATTCGCCCGCCAGATGCTGGCCAAAGCTAGGGTCTGCGTTTCACCCGGCATCGGCTTCGGAGACCACGGAGATGACTACGTGCGCTTCGCGCTGATCGAAAACGAACTGTGTATCCGCCAAGCTGTACGTGGTATCAAGGCGATGTTCAAAGCCGACACAGCAACCGTACAAAGCGCATAGCAAGCGGGCTGCTATTGGCGGGCGTTTGATGCGCGTCTCGACCCGCCTATGGTGGTGCCGCTGCGGCGGCATGAAACCTCGCTGCTGCCAGCGCACTTGTCTTGGCCAAGAAACTCACGTGCTGGACGACTTGGCGGTGCATGCATGCTCTTTCAATTGATCAAGGGAAGCCGCCAATGACCATCACCAGCAAGACATCCGCAGGCGTTTGGAAGCGACCGCGATGCGTGCAGGCGCCCGATGCCGTCGTGATGATTCGCCCCCATCACTTTTGTCCGAATCCTCAGACAGCCGCCGACAACAGCTTTCAGCGCAGCGGCTCCGAAGAGCCCACTGGGTTGCTCGCCAAGCGAGCCTACGACGAGGTGAGCGTCGCGGCCGCGGCACTGGAAGATGCTGGAGTGATAGTGCATCTGTTCGAGGACATGCAGGCCAACGAGACGCCTGACTCGGTCTTCCCGAACAACTGGTTTTCGACCCACGCTGGAGGGCATGTGGCGATCTATCCGATGTACACGCCGAACCGCAGGCGCGAGCGCCGCAGCGATGTGATCGAGATGCTGAAAGCGCAATACAAGGCGCAGGATGTAATCGACTACTAGGGGCTGGAGACGATGGACTATTCCTTGAAGGTGCCGCCGCCATGGTGCTGGACCATGTCGAGCGAGTTGCGTATCCCGCCCGCTCGAACCGCGCCAACGCTGTGGCGCTGGAGCGCTTTTGCACACACTTTGGTTTCGAGCCCATGGCGTTCGGATCGGCTGACTCGGCTGGTCGCGAGATTTATCACACCAATGTCCTGATGTGCATCGGCTCCGCATTTGCCATTGTTGGCCTGGACCTGATCCCTGAAATCCGGCGTCGCGACGAAATAGCAGTGAGGCTTCGTCAGTCCGGTCGGGAACTGATTGTGCTTGGCGAGGAACAGATTAGCGAGCTCGCCGGCAATGCGATGGAGCTCGCGGGATCGGCGGGGCCGTTGCTGGCAATCTCCACGCGCGCGAAAGCTGCCCTGAGCAACGATCAACGGGCACAGCTTCGGCATCATGCAACCCTCTTGCCCTTGTCCGTCTCATCCATCGAACTGGCGGGCGGATCCGTGCGCCGCATGCTTGCTGGGGTTCACCTGACGCGCCGCACAGCTTAGGACACAAACCTATGAGCGACTCTTTCGATCCACATCATCTCGAACAGCTGACCGGGCTGGACAGCGACCTGCAAGAGAGCGCCGAATGGCGTGACGCACTCCACTCGGTTCTTCAGGCGGCCGGCCCGGCACGTGTCCGTGAATTGATGGATATGCTGTCAGCTGAGGCTCGCGCCCCTTCCGTCGGATGGCAGCCGGTGCGCGGTACACCCTATATCAACTCGATACCGGTCTCACAGCAACCGGTGTTTCCGGGAGATCTCGCGGTCGAGGAGCGTTTGGCCTCGCTGATGCGATGGAACGCGCTGGCGATGGTCGTGCGCGCCAACCAAGCCTACGGCGAGCTAGGCGGCCACATCGCCAGCAACGCCAGCGCGGCGGATTTGTTCGAAGTTGGCTTCAACCACTTCTTCCGGGCCGGTGACCTGGCCGACCTGGTGTTCTTCCAACCGCACTCGGCTCCTGGCGTGTACGCACGCGCCTTCCTGGAAGGCCGCCTGGGCGAAGCCGACATCGCGTACTACCGGCAGGAGATCGGCGCGCGCCGCCGGTGCACGTGGGCTGTCCAGCTATCCGCACCCGTGGCTGATGTCCGACTTCTGGCAATTCCCCACCGGCTCGATGGGCCTGGGGCCGATCAGCTCGATCTACCACGCGCGCTTCATTCGCTACCTGCAGCACCGGGGCCTGCACAACACCGCTGGGCGCCGTGTCTGGGGCGTGTTCGGCGACGGCGAGATGGACGAGCCGGAGAGCATGTGCGCGCTCACGCTGGCGGCGCGCGAAAAGCTCGATAACTTGACCTGGGTCATCAACTGCAATCTGCAGCGGCTGGACGGCCCGGTGCGTGGAAACGGCCGGATCATTGACGAGCTCGAGGCGCTTTTCACCGGCGCCGGCTGGCGAGTGATCAAGCTGGTGTGGGGCTCGGACTGGGACGGCCTCTTCGCGCGCGACCTCAGCGGAGCGTTGGCGCGCGTGTTCTCGCAGACAGTGGACGGTCAGTTCCAGACCTTCGCCGCCAAGGACGGGCGCTACAACCGCGAGCATTTCTTCGGCCAGGACCCAGCGCTCGCCGCGCTCGCGCAAGGCCTGAGCGACGAACAGATCGACCGCCTCAAACGCGGCGGCCACGACCTGGTGAAGATCTATGCCGCCTATCACGCGGCGGCGCACACCGTGGGCCAGCCCGTCGTCATCCTTGCTCAGACCAAGAAGGGCTATGGCATGGGCGATGCCGGACAGGGGCGCATGACCGCGCACCAGCAGAAGAAGCTCGAACGCGAGGAGCTGTTGACCTTCCGCAACCGCTTCAACTTGCCGCTCACCGACGAACAGGCGGCCGCATTGAAATTCGTCAAGCCCGCTGATGACAGCCCCGAGATGCGCTACCTGCACGCGCGCCGTACGGCGCTGGGCGGGACCATGCCGAGCCGGCGCCGGCAAGCCGACGCTCTGGCGGTTCCGCCGCTGGCGCAATACGGCGATTTTGCGCTGAAGGCCGACGGCAAGGAGATGAGCACGACGATGGCATTCGTTCGCATGCTGGGAGGCCTACTCAAGGACGCTCAGTTGGGTCCGCGCGTGGTGCCTATCGTCGCCGATGAGGCGCGCACCTTCGGCATGGCCAGTCTGTTCAAGCAGATCGGCATCTATTCCTGTGCGGCCCAGAACTACGAGCCCGAGGATATCGGCTCACTGATGAGTTATCGCGAGGCGACCAACGGACAGATTCTGGAAGAGGGCATCAGCGAAGCCGGCGCGCTCAGCAGCTGGACCGCCGTCGCCACCAGCTACAGCGTGCACAACCTGCCGATGCTGCCGTTCTACATCTACTACTCGATGTTCGGCTTCCAGCGCGTGGGCGACCTGATCTGGGCTGCGGCCGATCAGCGCGCGCGCGGATTTCTGCTGGGAGCCACGGCGGGGCGCACGACGCTCGGAGGTGAGGGTCTGCAGCACCAGGATGGCTCCAGCCTCGTGCAGGCGGCGCAGATCCCCAACTGCCGCGCCTATGATCCCTGCTTCGTCGGCGAATTCGCCGTGATCTTGGACTACGGCATGCGGCAGATGCTGCAGGAGCAGCAGGACGTCTTCTACTACGTCACGCTGAAGAATGAGAACTACGCGCAGCCTTCGTTGCCGGAGGGCGCGCAAGCCGACGTGATCCGCGGCCTCTACCGCTTTGCCAATGTGGCGGTGGAGAAGCCGGTGGCCGGCGCACCGATGCGGCTTATCGGCTCGGGCACGATCCTGCGCGAGATCATCGCCGCCTCCGAACTACTGCGCGACGACTGGCAGATTGCCAGCGAGGTCTGGAGCGCCACCAGCTTCAGCGAATTGGCCCGCGAGGCGCGCGAGGTGGAGCGCTTCAACCGCCTGCATCCCGAACAGCCGCAGCGACTGAGCCATGTAGCACGTTGCCTAACAGGGAATGCGCCGGTGATCGCCGCCAGCGACTACGTGCGCGCCTGGCCCCAGGCGATCGCCGGCAGCTTCGAAGCACCGTTTACCGTGCTCGGCACCGATGGCTTCGGACGCAGCGACACCCGGGCCGCCCTACGCAACCTCTTCGAAGTGAACCGCCACCACATCGTTCTGGCTGCGCTCGACGCGCTGGCCCGCGCCGGGGCTATTGATCGAGCGCTGTGTATGCAGGCAATCCAGCGCTATGACATCGATACAGAGGGCGAGGCGTCGTGGACCTGCTGAAGTATGAGGTAGGGGCGGTTGCCGGCATTCAAGCGTGCAGAGTTATCTTCTCAATGACGGCTAAATCAAAGTCCACCCGCTGCAGCTCGGCCTCGGCGGCCTCGTTCTGGTAGACGACGCGATGGTCGCCTTCGTTGCCGAACCGGAAGGGTCACACGCGGGTCCGGCTACAAGATCCCGAAGCGCTCAGAAAATCAGCCTAGGGCGCATGCATTCCGCAATGCCAGGCCGCTCGCAACGGGCCGGTTCCGAGCAAGTCGGCTACCGCGTCTTGCCGGTCATGTTTCCTCGGGCGCACGTCCGACATCGACGTGTACGGCTGCCCGCATGCACTTTGACGCCTGTCGGATTCTTTTGCATCCCACCATCAAGTGAACTTGGGGCGCAAGGCTGTCGGCTTGTAAGTAATTGATAGGGCTAATGTTTTCCACCCACCCCCCCCCCCCCCCCCCCCCCCCCCCCCCCCCCCCCCCCCCCCCCCCCCCCCCCCCCCCCCCCGCCCCCCCAGTGAGCCCCTTTCGTCTCATCTCTGC
>NZ_SNXS01000015.1 GCF_004362525.1 Roseateles toxinivorans | reverse complement strand
GCCCGCTCACGGACCTCAGGTGAGAACTTGTTCGACTTGTTCATAGCTCCATCTTCTCAAGAGTTGGAGCCTCCTCAAAACCCGGGGCGATTCACCAGCGCGATGGCCGCCACCGATGCGTCGGGCTCAAGGCTGTGCTGCACCCGCGCTTGCTTGAACTCCTCGGCAAGACGTAGAGCCATATCGAGGAAGCGCGTCCTGCTTCGCAGGATTGCGGATTTACTTTGATGTCACTGAACACAATGAAAAGCAGCCGGCTTGATGCCAGCTGCTTTGCGACTCACTGCTCCTGTTGTCCGTAGTACGTAAGGCCGAGCGCCGCCGCTTCAAAAAGCGACATGCGCGGATCTTCAGCCATCCAGGCCTTTCGCTTCGGCGGCAGCCGATGCGACAACGCCGGCAGCATCTCCGCGACCATGCGCGAGCATTCGTGCTTGGTCACAGCCCCCATCTTGATAAAGGACCGGCGCACCGTCGCTCTGGTGTAGTTGGCTACCTCGACGTTTGAGACGCCGGCGAGTACTTTGAGTGATAGGTGAAGGTTGCGAATTCGTTTGCTGCGCTTCGAATCCGGATTACTGGTGTCTTCAATCACCATCACATCCGGCGCATACCTTTCGATAGCCTTCTTCACCTGCTTGATGCACAGCTCGTTCTTCTGGGCGCCACGAGCAGACCACATACCCCAATCGACAAGCGATAGAGGACTTTCAAAGAGCACAAAGGCTATGCCGCGAGACGACGGCGACAACGCCAATACGTACTGCTGGTTCTTTCCGTCTACTTGCATGGAAGGAACTGCCGTGAAGCGATGGCTATTAGCAGCTGTCGCTTCTTGTCGGCACTCGGCTTCTTGCTCTTCTCGACCTTTCGATACAGCTTGTAGGCGTCAGCTACAACTTGATCCTGTATCCGACCTTGCAACCTGGGGAACATATGTTCGAGGCTCTGCCCAAACACAATGCACGACGCGATCACACACGTTGCACTTGGGGTGCGTAGACCGCATTCGATTCTCGACAGCTGTGTGGGATGACGAATGAGAATTAATGGGGCCAGCTCCTTTTGAGTTAGCCCCCATTTCAATCGCTCGCCCCGCAATCTTGAACTGGTCTTCCGACTCATATTCGTATATGTTACTGCACGCTGCTGCTAAGGTGAGCGTGCATGCACCTTATTGTCAAGGATGAAGTCGAAATGAAGTAGGGTATAAGTTATGCGCAATGAGGCAACTATTGAAAATTAACTCGCTGAAACCATCCGCTGCGATGATGGGACGTTGGGACATCCGCAAGGTATCTACTGAACCGAATGTGATGAGTCGCAGTTGTCTTCATCCGTAGGAAAGAGAACTTCATTCACTATTTCCTTCATCATGTCTAGGCTTGCATGCATGCCTTCTTGGTTGTCATTACCCTCTAAAGTTCGGTATCTGTCTCGTGCAGCCCCGCATGCGAACAAAACCCCTCGCTCCTTCATCAAGGAAAGGGATTTTTTCCATGTAATTTCAACGGATTTTCCAGTTATACCAAAGTTCGAAATTGTCTTTTGCACGTATCGACGCTGATCCGCTGAAAAACCAACTTTTCGTATATTCTCCAAGGCTTTAAGCAGTTCGAGAAACTCTCTTCCCTTGAACTCAATATACGCAGCCGAGGAGGCTATTTCAGCCAGCTCCGACTGCAACTTAAGCTGCTCGTCAAGCAGTCGCTGCTTTCGCTCACCGAACGTTACCCGGTCTATTGCCTGGTCCAGGTAGGCATCAGTGAGACGCACTACAGCGTCCTTGCCTCTTTCCCGCTGCAGGATGAGGATTTTCTGTCGCTCAGAAACGCTATCGACCGCGCTAGCAAGGGTTGCGGTGAACATAATTGAGAACTGAGTAATTGCTGCATCGCTCAACCCCAACATTTGGATTTCATTTCGAAGAGCTTCCACCACGATCGACTCGCGTATGCAGACACCGCGACACCCTTCACTGTGGCAGCGGTAGTAGATATGGCCCTTTTGGGTTTCTGCATAAAGAACGATGTCGCACTGCGTACAGCGAAGTAATTTTTGGAATGCGTACTGCTTGCGGATAAAGGTAGTCCGTTTCAGCCGGCCTCGCATCACATCTTGCGCCGCATCAAATAGTCGCTTTGAAATGAGCGGCTCATGCGCACCGATATACGCCTCACTCTTCACATTGATAAGGCCATAGTAAAAGGACCGACACAGCAGTTCATGCATCCGGTTAATCGCAAACGGCTTACCTGACCCTGTATCGAGGCCGCGTTTCGCCATGTGATGACGCAGCTCCTTGATGGAGAGGTGTCCATTGGCGTAGGTCTCAAATGCTTCACGCACAAGTGGTCCGACTACAGGACAAATCGTTGCTGGGTTGCCGGAACCGGCGCTCAGGTAGCCAATTGGCGGCTTCCATGGATAGAGCCCTTGCTTGAGCCTTCCGCGCTGGCCCTTCTTCACTTCCTCGCGCAAGTTGCGGATGTAGTCAGCAGCAACGACAGCTTGGATGTCAGCGGAAAGACGCCCGCCACGGGAGTTGAGATCCACTGAGTCGCCGGCAACACGCACGTCCACTCCCGTGTCCGATAGCTGAGACAGCTCAGCCCAGTCCTTCAGATTCCGGGCACCTCGATCGATCTTGTGCAGGACAAGGCCATCAAATCCGCCGCGCTGTATCTGCTTCAGCATGGACATGAAGACGGTACGGCCGATCTTTGCCGCAGTTTCTTTCTCTTCAAACCAAGCACCAATAGAAAGACCCTCGCGTTTTGCGTAGCCTTCTATTGCAAACTTCTGCTCAAGTAGCGAGGTTCCTTTCTCTCCTTGGCGTATTGTTGAAACACGTATATATGCAGCATATTTCTTCATACTCCTTTTAGTTATTCACTCAGCTTATCAAATTCGCCTCCTTTGTCACGCGGAAGATCGAAGTATCCAGACTCTTTTAGGTCTGAGTACACGGAGAAGTAATAGTCAAAAAGTGCCCATAACACTTCTTTGGCTTCCTGTTTTTCTGCCTCAGTTGCGTCTTTGAAGTGCGTATCTATAAGCTCCAGCTGCAACGTATCTCGCATTCTTGGTTTCATACAGACAGTATGAAACGTATGAAAATACAATTGAAGAATGCCCTACGTGCTATGTGGCTAACACTGCACCCCGACAACTGAAAAGGCCACCTCTTAGGTGGCCTCAATAGTTGATCGGGAGAGTAGTGTTCCTGTGGACGTCCCAACATCCCAATGTACGAAATAGCTAACACTACAGCGCGCCAGTCGCCACAAGGTCGTCTTGGTTTGATTGACGATCGAAGCGGCCGATGTGACGGCGGCATGGTCACGCCTGCGTGTTCTCACTACGATCTGGCGTCGTGGTGCAGAAAAAAGCCCCGACCCGAAGGTCGAGGCTGGAAAGCCAGGCGATGTCATTACGTCCGGCTCCTGCTCAGGGAGGAATAGCAGGGGCGAGCACTTCGCAGCGCCAACCACTGCCGAATGTATCAAAGTGATAGATGTCGCACCAGTGCTTGTTGACGCAGAACTGGGCAGCCAAATTCGACTCGACACGGCATAATGCAACGACCAATATCCAGCAATTTGTGCTGAATCGGCCCCACATTTTCAAGGAACTATGCGATGGCTTCTCTTAAAGATCTCCTAGCGCAACGGGCAGCTTTGGATCGGCAGATCAACGAAACAACCTCAAGAGAACGCACAGACGCTATCGCCAAAGTGAAGGCCCTGATGGCCGACTACGATCTCAGCCTGAGTGATCTAAGCACCCGTGCACCCAAGGCCGCAAAGGTATCCAAGGTCGCTGCGAAATATCGCAACAAGGCAACTGGCGAGGCTTGGAGCGGTCGCGGCCTGCGTCCGAAGTGGCTGAAGGCTGCCATTGATGGTGGGGCCAAGTTGGAAGACTTTTCGGTCTGACAGCATTCGATCAGCAAAAACAGAGCCACCGCAAGGGTGGCTCTTTTGCATTGTGAATGCGTAGCGACGGGACAAATGTCCCGGCTTTAATTCATTGCGAACCTAAACACCGATGCCGTAACTATCCTGAAGACTCTTCAGTGCGGCATCAAGGCTAACGGGGCCGGTTGAGCGAGCCATAAGTCGCTCACGAATGACATCAAAGCAGGCATCAATGTCGGTGAGGTGTGAGTCGGTAAACGTAACGACAGATACTCCAAATTTTTGGAAGTAGTCATTTCGCTTCTTCATCTCGTGTTCCCAGGCTTCGCGTAACTCGGCATTGAGCTGAGTCTGAGTCTTTTCTCCCGCCTTCTTCACACTAACATGCGTCGATGCTGGACTTATTTCAAATCCGGTTAAGTCGAGTGTGTGTCCATTAAGGACAGTGAAGTCCAGTCGGAATTCATGCTTCTTCTCTTTGCCGGCATATCGAAACTCCGGTATCAAAAGCGGCTCTGCCAATGGCGTACGCGAAGATGACAGGTAGTCCAAGTATCGGTCTGAAATGGCTTGCTCGTAAGGCGAGACTGAAACCCGCTTCAGCACGCTTCGATAGAATGTCACAAACTGTGGAAGAGAGTCGAATCGCATTGGATTCGGCGAATCAGGGTCAATTAAGCCAGCCGCAAGAACATGCTCAATAGTCCAATACGTGTATCGCTCTCGTCGCATCTGACTCTTGTCATTGGTCCACTCGTTGTTGCGTAGTGCAGGTGCTATTACGAGTCCCCACGAAAGATTCCCCGCTCCAAACCATACGCTCCACAGAGCGTCATCTGGTTTATGTCGTGTGCGTTCTATGTAGTTGCGATAGAAGTTACGCTCCAGAAAAGTCAGGGTATATTTTCGAAGAACATCATCCTGTAAGCAGCGAAGCACAACTTCAGCTCCGTAGAGACGGCCTTGATAGCTTGTCTTTCCGTTCGCGCGCAGTGCATCGAGCGATGCATGAAGACCATGAACCCATTTAGCAATGAATTCTTCTGGCCCGCCGAAGCGTGTTCGAACAGAATCAACAAAGGTGTTGTTGTACATGCCGATGTGGGCATGAAAAGAAAGTAGCCCCTTGCCGGGCATAAATGAATTGAATCTTGCTAGTGCCTCTTCTCGTAGGCTCTCAAGCAGCTCATTCAGCTCAATAATCCTGCCGGCAATCTGATTCGGTGTCATGTGCAGATGTTATCCGAGCACGAAGCAGAATCCCATGACAACAGTTCCGCACGGTTGACGATGGAATGAACCTGAGAACTTGGCACGGTTTCGGCAGCGCTTCTGATCCGTAAAGGTGGCCAAGGTCGCTGCGAAATATCGCAACAAAGCAACCGGCGAAGCATGGAGTGGTCGCGGCCTGCGTCCGAAGTGGCTGAAGGCCGCCATTGATGGCGGAGCCAACTTGGAAGACTTTTTGGTCTGACCGCACCCGCCTGGGGAAAAAGCCACCGTTGAGGTTGGCTTTTTGCACTGTGCGGCGTCATGACTTCGCAAAAATCTTCCGATCGCCCTTCCTGTGGCCGCAGGTGTCGTCAGCTCAGTAGCACCGATAGCATAATGTTCCCACCACTACATGGTGCATCGCGATGTTTAAGATAACCGGACTAGACAAACTTCAACGTCAACTGCACGAAGCACAGGAAGCGCTCAAGTCGCTCGATGGCGAGTTGTGCTCCGTCAAGTTCGATCCGAATGACCCAGGGAGCATCGAGGCGGCGATAGAGCAGGTTGCTACGGTTATTGACGAACGCGTTGCGCGCCACGCCTCCAACCCCATCGTCGAACAGTTGGCTGAACAGATGAAGGAGGCGTACCGAAACTCCATCATCGAGAAAGCCGCTGCTGCACGATTGCAAGGAGACCAGGTGTGACTGTGGATCTCTTTGCTCAGATCAACAACGCCGTTCTTGATCTCCAAGCCGCTCAGTATCAGACCTACGAAAGGCCGCTCAAGAAGCTTGCGACGCTTCTGCATCATGCAGACCTGGAGGCAATCCGCAAGCGATTGACGGCAAATCTAGACCTCGAAACGTTCCTTGCCGAGAGTGACAAGACGGGCGGAAGCATGGTCGGGAGTCACACCCTTCTATGGCCGGACGATCACGAGCAAACCCTCGGAATGACGCTGCTGCTTATCGACAAGTTGGCAGCTGACTCACACTTCGCGCTCAACTTCGGTCATCAATACTTCTCGTCGAATTCAAGTGTCATCTCCGGCATCCGATCACTGACAAGTCAGATGATCATCCCATTTGTAAGAGACTACGCCGCCTTCGTTCGAGCCAATGGAAAATTTGAACCACAACTCAAAATGACCAAATCAAACAAGGTCTTCATCGTCCATGGCCATGATGACGCTGCGTTGCAGGGGCTTGCTCGATTTATCGAGAAACTCGGCCTTGAGGCCATTATTCTGAAAGAGCAGCCCGATCAAGGGCGCACGATTATCGAGAAGTTCGAGGACTCGGCGACGGATGTTGGATTTGCCGTAATCCTGCTTACCCCAGATGACATTGGAAGTACGTCCACAGCGGAAAAGCAATCACCTCGTGCTCGGCAGAACGTTGTCTTCGAGCTTGGATACTTCTCAGGCAAGCTGGGTCGAGGACACGTCTGCCTGCTCCGCAAGGGAAATGTCGAGATCCCCTCAGACCTTTTCGGTGTTATCTACACAGAAATGGATTCTGCAGACGGATGGAAACACAAGCTCGCCAAAGAACTTCGAGCGGCCAAATTGGAGTTTGATTTAGACAGATTCTTCGCTGCCTAGATCCAAACTGCCTCAAACAAAAGCCCCACACATGTGTGGGGCTTTTGGGCAGTACTGTTGTTACTGCGGGCAGGTGGTCGGCTTGCCGTCGCCTGTGCCGTTGACATACCATGCTTTCTGAGCTTCATTCCACGCCATCAGATAGCACAGGTTTGTCAGCTTCTCGTGGACAATGATGCCAGGGAGGTAGCCTTCATCTGGTCTCGGGGACTTGACCCAATCGATCTCAGAAGTGATTCCCGAGGTGCCAACGTCACCCGCAACAATCTTCTTGGTATCAGCGTAGATCGCCTGATAGTTCCAGAGACCCGTCACCCCAAAGAGGGTGGCGTTGTTCTTCCAGAAACCGAAGACCAGCGGCCGGGTGTTGAATCCGGTCATGACAGCGTTCGTGTCGATGAGCTTGAGCCCGGTGTCCGGACCCTTGGAGAAGAACTCCGTCCAGCACACCTGGGTCTCATGATCGCAACCAAGGGGGACTTGGTTGGCCGTGAAGACCTTGATGCCCATCTGGTAGACGCACGTGTCGAGCTCCTGTTTCCAGATCATGTTGGGCGGGCACTCTTTTGCTCCTGTCACAAACGACGTGGTTACCGTGATCACCCTTCCCAGGGTGTCCTTCACATTTGCGGTGAAGCTGTACGGCTTGTTGTAGGCGAGCTTGCTTGTTGTTGCAAGCATGAACCCCTTCGTGCCATCGGCTGTAACCGTTGCGCTCGTTGCCGTTGTGCCGGTCTTTAGCGTTACGTTTGCGGTCGTGAGACTGCTCGCGTCAATCGCGCTGTCGAGAGTCACCGCAACACCTGTGAAGGTGTCAGGGGAGACCGCGGTTGCGGCATCCTTCGGTGTGACAGACACCAGCTTACCTGCTGGGCACAGTGCATTTGCTGCAGCGGTTGCCGCTGCAGTGTCAGCGCCTGTGCTCGTGGATGAACTGCCGTTCGGACACGTCACCGTTGCAGAGACGCTCGTAGGCGGAGGTGGTGTCACCGGGGTTGTGGAGCCTCCACCTCCGCCACCGCAGGCACCAAGCAGCAACGTCACCGACAGAACTGCACTCCCTAATACGAGCTTCTCCATCTCCGCCTCCTCCTGTCCAAATGCTTATGGCGATGCGACGGGAGGGGTTCCGACGCAAAGCGAGGACGTCCCCTCCACAAGCAGCGACATCGCCCCAACCTCCGCTTTGCCGCCTCGCACGATTGTGACGTAAACGCGGCTGACGTAAAAGCGGCATTTCGGAAGACTCAGGCGCAATGCAGCGCGCCAAAAGTCCTCCAGCACCGCCACCGGCAAGTGCCCGAGAGGTACTCGCGCTTAACGTGATCCGATTGCGCGGTGAGCTTGGATGGTCACAAGAGGCGCTCGCGTTTGAAGCAGGGCTTCATCGAACCTTCATTGCGCACGTCGAACGGCAGGTGCGGAACATTTCGCTCGACAACATCGAGCGCATCGCCGTCGCCTTGTCGGTTCCGATCTGGCAGCTGTTGCGACCCGGTAGTGAGGGGAGCGAGCGGACTGCCTGAGGGCGGACGATGATCGTGCCCCCGCCCTCCTCCTCGGGTGGTATCCTCAAAGTTAAGTCCTTACTTACTGTATCTTCATACAGTCCGTAGTGTGAAAAGAGGGGAGTTCCTGTGCAAGCTGCTGAGCTTTTTGCACGGCCAACCGTGTCCCCGGCGCTAGAGCTGGGGGCATACGAAGAGCTTTGGGCTCAGGATGGCCAATCGTTTAAGACTCTTGCTGATCTGTTCAGCAAGAGCATCAATGACCTGCCGTCGTGCTTCGTCGATCTCGACGTAGCGAAGGCGCGTGCTCGCGAGGTACTGCGCATCTTCAAGTCCAAGCACTTAAGCGATGCTGGCTTTGTTGTTCACGGAACAATGGACTATCCGCAAGCGCTTCGTGATGCGCGACATCCGATTCAATGCCTGTACTACCGAGGAAATCTTGACTTGCTCTCGACTCCGTACCGAGTGGCAGTCGTTGGAAGTCGAGATGCTTCCGAGGATGGTGTCAGGCGGGCTCGGAGGCTGGCGAAGTGTCTTGTCAAAGATGGCGTCGTCGTAGTCTCAGGACTTGCCAAAGGAATTGACACTGCTGCACACACTGCAGCTCTTGAAGAAGGTGGCCAGACGATAGGGGTGATTGGGACGCCAATCAGCGAGACCTACCCGAAAGAAAACGCGGCACTTCAAGAGCAGATAGCAAAAGACTTCCTACTGGTTAGCCAGGTTCCTGTGATTCGGTACTCTAGGCAGAGCCCTCAATGGAACCGACTTTTCTTTCCTGAGCGAAATGCCACGATGTCTGCGCTCACGCATGCGACAGTGATCGTCGAAGCAGGGGAAACGTCAGGATCACTCACGCAGGCGCGAGCAGCGATCCAGCAGGGTCGGAAGCTCTTCATTCTTGAGAACTGCTTTAGTCGCGGACTGAAATGGCCTGAGCGACTTTTGTCTCAGGGAGCTATTCGCGTTTCGGACTACGACGACATACGAGGTCATCTTGGCATTCCGGCTCATCAAGATCGATGACGCCCTCCGGGGAGAGCATTGCTACCTGACTTCTGACGACGACTGCTACTGCCTCGGCGAGTACCACTCGCGAGCGGGATTTTCGGCAGGAGAGGTCAACAACTTGATCTCCAACCTCAAGAAACCTGTCACCAAACGCGCTCTTGCGGAATATCGGTACAAAGACCAATCCATCGTCAAGGCTGGTCAACTGGTGCGCGGCATCCTAAGCGCAGGCGCCCCCGCTTCCTGCTCCTTTATTCCCATACCGCCATCGAAGGCAAGAACTGACCCTCTCTACGACGACAGGCTGACGCGCATCTTGACATCTGGACAGCCGCAACTTGATGTGCGCGAAGTTTTAGTCATGCGTCAGTCCACACGGTCGCACCATGAGTTCGCAGAAGGCGAACGGCGCCCGACACCGGATGACCTCTATCCGCTGCTTGCAATCGACGAGTCGTGTCTTGCTGCGCCGCTTCTGCCTACCGTCTTTCTCTTTGATGATGTGCTCACCAATGGCACACATTTCAAAGCCTGCAAGCGACTGCTCAAAGAACGCGTGCCTACCTGCAATGTTGTTGGCCTGTTCATTGGCAGGAGGAAGTGCCCGCCTGAGGACATTGATCCGGCGTCGATCTTTGGTGAGGCGTTGTAGGGGGCGGCAGTCTTGCCGGTGGAGGCACTTGTTGAGCCTCAGGCGCGGAGAAAATGGGATGGTAACGCGGTAGCTGCGAGAGCAACCACCGCGCGAAATAGTCATGGGTATTCTTCGGTTCAATTCAAAGCTATTTCCCGTATAGCCTTGCTATCAATTCTGGATGCACCTCTGCTAGAGGAATCATTGCAAATCCATCCTGCAAGTCCAATCTCTTGTTGTGACTTGGTGGAAGGTTCAACGCTGGCCGAATCGCATCCGATATATCTTCGAAAATGCTCTGCGTCAGTGAGGCGTCGAGATCAATTCTTTCGTCATTTGGCCCGATCATCGAAATACCTCTTGGTCGGCGCAAAATGCCTTCTTTATAGTCAGCACCGAGCACATTCAGACGCATTCTGCACGTAGTAGATGGGGCCACGAATAGCCGAACATTGGTTAACAGATCGCGATGCTGCCGCTCCGTCAATCCAAGGGAATCAGTTTCTTCTAGAATTTTCCTGATCAGCATTCCGCCATAGCTTGCCAACAAGCCATTTCTGGGAACGAAGAAGAACCGCTGAAATCCTTGTGAAATTGCAGCTATGCTACTTGCAAATTCACTCTCACTCGTGAATTCAAGCGGGCGATCGCTGACCGACCACCTCGACTCAGGACCAATACCTCTATTTGAAGGTTGGCTCTCCAATACTCCAGAGAATATCAAATCTGGCGGTAATTCATAACCGCAGACTGAGTAGAGTAGTTTGGTCTTAGCATAGGTGTCGATTCCGAGACTTGATGAAAGCGCCTCAAGTAACCTCGGAATATTTTCAGGACTAGGCGTCACACCGTGTTCAATTTGATTGAGTGCCTCGCGCGTCATCTCTGCGCGCTGTGCGACGATTTGCTGGGTGAGACGCCGCACCTCCCGCAAGCCCTTAAATACATCTCCAAATGTTACGCCGCGGGAGCGCCCCAAGCTTTCCCAGATATACCATTTGAAATCATTGATGTTTGTAACGCAATATTCTGGCAACGCTTCGACATCATCGAAACACTCCTCTTCAGTAATCGCTTTGAAGCGTTTGAGATCATCAAATAGCTCAATTGCCAACTGATTGCTCGGCGACACTCGTGCGTAAATACGGCAGCCTTTCAGCGACAGCGCGAGAAGTTGTGCCACATTGTTAAAAATGGCTTGGCCAAATCCACGCTTCCTCTCCAAATCCGGAACTAGCACTGGGCCAATTTCAACAACGTGGGGACGGTCCGTAGCTTGGGTGACCTTGATGAAGGCTATCGGTTTCGATTCGGTCTTGTTCGACTCTGTTTGTACGAGTATGAGTACAATTTCTTCGTCGATCCAAGCTTGAATTTGGTCAGCAGGGAACAGTGAATTATTAAATCCAAGTGCACCGAAGCTTACGTTTAGGGCATTCGCTGCCGTAATAAAACGCTGGATGTCTGAATCACTAACCAGATACGAGTTCGACTCGACCTTGGTTGACAAGTCTGTCGCGGCGAGTCTCAACGTAAGGGTCTTCGTGTCCCGATATCGGACTTCCGATACAGCACCGGTCGCAAATGGCGATGGCGCATCGAATGACCAGCGGCCAAGGCGATCAGCTATGACCTCTTTGAAAGTCTTCTTGCTCCGCTCCGTCATGGGCTACTTCCTGATTGCCTCGCTAAATAGAGGCATGCACTCACTCACTTCTACACATGCAAGCGCCAAATGTCACGCTGGACCAAGCTTTGCAGTCTACTCCGCATGATCGGCAACCTCTGGGTAAATATCTTTTACCAAAAGCGACCTTCAACCGCTCCAGTGCATTGACATTTTGCTTAGGCGCGAGCAGGCTAGTGCATCAGCTTGACGGCGTGCTTACTGTGCGCACAAAAGAAAACCGGTCAGACCTACGGGAATAGGTGTGACCGGCTGGGTCCGAAGCAAGCTGCTTCTGACATTTGCCCCCACTCTCATCGCTAGCCGCGAGAAAAGAAAGGAACTTATCGAAAGCGACAAGGCCGACGATAAATCAACTGTAGCACAAAGCGTGCCAGCTTGCAAGCTGAAGCCGTTCGAAGTGCTATGACCAGGCGCGACTCACGCGCCCGACGGCCCCCCACCTACTCCACGCCAAGCGCCGGCTGACACCCGAGCGCCAGCCAGCTGGCTGCGTCAGTCCCTTCATCACAGCCATGTTTCGGCCGTGAGGGGGTTCGCTTGCCCCCGAGTTCCAGGCACTCATTGCTTACGTGCAAACAAAGGGGGCAACTCGAAAAAGCCCTTGGAGAAATCAAATGATTTTGAAAACAGCATTGCTCGCAATTGTCGGCGTCGCCGGTGTCACAGGCGGCGTCTTTCTTGTTCAGATGGCGGCACAAACCGTTATCCAAGCCTGGCGCGCACATCGCGCCCGGAAAGGAGCGTAGTCATGGTCAGCACCCTCATCAAGGGGATGCTGGCGACGGCGGTCGTGATTGCGGCCGCCGTCGCAGGCATCTACATATTTGTCGCATCTGAAGTTTTCACCCTAGTCACAACGGGGGCAAGTGCCCTGCTATCCGCATCCGGTCTACCAGTAGGGCTCGCGCTCCCGTTTGCTTTGTTCGTCAGCATCCTTGTCGCAGGACCATTGATCCGCTACGGCGCGAAGACCGCGATCGGAAGGCCTCCTCTCTTGCCGACCCTGCTTGCTGCCGGGGCGTCTGCAGTCGTGGGAGGCGGTTGGCTTTACGTATCGCGTGATTGGTTTTTTGGTTTGAATGGCGAGCCGATTGCATATGTCTGTCCGCCGATCTATGGGGGTGCAAACGCGCGCATCCAACGCATCAGCATAGATCATTATTTGGGTGGTCGTTGCGAGCCGATCTCTCGCGAGACGGCGGCTCATGCACTTGCGCTCCGAAATGCCTCTCCCATCACAGCGCTTGATCTGTCGAGTGAGGCCGAATTGCTGGCGCTTCCGCGCTTCGATGCCGAGGGACCTCTCATCCTTGTGGGCGACGCGGTAGAGGCTCGGGCACCGCCGCGCCTTTTCAAAGGGCGCGTTGGCATCGACCCTGGAACAGGCCGGTGGCTCAGGCCGGCGACAGATCAAGACATCGGCCTCGCTATCGCTCACCTTGCTCGCAAGCGGGAAGAGGTTGAAGCCCTCGCCAGAAGTGCAGTGAAGGCGCGTGAAGCCGAGGACCAAAAGAGCCGGCTGACAGCGCGCAGTGAAACTGATTGGCCCCGGGCAAAACATCAAAAAAAGGCCGTCGAAGCGGACGACGAGGACGAGGACGAAGAGGTCGAAGCGGAGAGAAGTCAGCCAGGATGGGGTCAACACTTTGTTGCTGACATTGGTCGAAACGTGCCGCTTGTGATCGTGCTTGGCAACCTGGGCGACGATGTTAAGTTGGCACTGAGCTCGCAGCTGGCTGGCGGCGGAAGCTTCTGGAATGAACGCGTTCTTCGTACCAAAAACTTCATCCCCGAAGTAGCAGCCCCCTTGCTTGACAACCCATATCGCTCGCTCCGACGCGACAGCTTTCCGCCGAGCTTGACGGCACTGATCGTGGCGAAACCGGAATATCAATTGCCAAACGGTTGGTGGTGCGTGTCAGTTGTCCGTTTCAACATCTCCAATTGGTCTGCTACGAAGCAGTCAATCGCAATGGCTATCTAACTACCAGGTGAACGACATGAAATCAATCATCTCTTCCCGTTCGGCAAAGGTCTTGGCGGTGGCACTTGTGGCTAGCCTACTCTTCCGCGTCATCCGTGCCCTCCGCGCCTGGGCCAAGAACTCACCCTCCACAACCAATTCAACCTGGGGCATCAAATGATCGCATTCAGCACTGGATTCATTCTTGGCATCGTGTGTGGTGTCATTTTCACGGCTTCATGGGCTGTGGGTAAAGCTATCAAGTTAGCAAAGCGCTTGGGCTCCTAACCGCTATGGCAGAGTCCGAACAAAAAGAGCGCCTCAGGCGCTCTTTTTCATTGGGCGTGAAAACAGGGGGCTTGCTGCACGATGGCGGACATCCGATGCTAGAACGCACGCTTTGCCATCTATGTTTTCCTTTCGTCCCTTGCTACCCTGATTACTATGCAGGGTGGCAAAGAACATACATCACCGACAGTCTCGCGAGTGCTTCCCGATGGGAGGCTGGTTGAACTACTCTACAACGGCGATGAGCGACTGACGCAGCTTGCAACGTATGAAGCAGCAATCACTCAGTCGCATGCCCGAATTGATCTCGCAAACGGCGAGGTGCTCAGTCCAATGCGGGCTGATCATGGCCTGATCCGGCATCGTGTTGTGCTCTTGCCGAGTGCTGCCGACGAGTACAGCGATATCGCCGACTTGGCCGTTACTGTTCGAAGCTACATACGTCGCTATGTGACGCTCACAGAGACGTTCACTGACATCGCGGTGTACTACGTCCTGCTCACCTGGGTGTACGACCGGTTCAATGAACTTCCCTACCTTCGCTTCAAAGGGGACTTTGGTAGCGGTAAGACACGTGCTCTCACTGTTGTTGGCTCTATCACCTACAAACCAATTTTCGCGAGCGGCGCATCGACGGTCTCACCGATCTTTCACACGCTCGATCTCTTCCGGGGGACGCTCATCTTCGACGAGGCCGATTTTCGCTTCTCAGACGAACGAGCTGAACTCACGAAGATTTTCAACAATGGCACTGTGCGAGGGTTCCCCGTGCTGCGCACCAATATGAGCGACAAGCGCGAGTTTGATCCTCGGGCTTTTGACGTGTTTGGGCCGAAGCTCGTGGGGATGCGCGAGATCTTCCAAGACTACGCCCTTGAGTCGCGCTTCATCACCGAGGAGATGAGGGGTACGGTTGACGAGAATGTTCCGATCAATCTGCCGGAGTCTCAGAAAGACGAAGCGCTCGTGCTCAGAAACAAGTTGCTCATGTACCGTTTTCGTGAGCACGCAAATATTGTCGTCAATCCAGCACTTGCTGACAAAGGGTTGTCGTCTCGGGCCAATCAGATTCTGGTGCCGCTCTTGTCGATCATTCCCGATCCGGACATGCACGAGCGGATCAAGTCATTGGTGCATGCCCAGTCAGAGGAACTGATTCGTGATCGATCGACGCAGCTCGAAGCCCTCGTGCTCCAGGTGATCATCCAGCTCGGCGAGAAGGACAACGAAGCAACGTATGTGCCTCTTGCGGTCGTTCGTCAGGCGGTGCTCTTGCAGCACGGGTCGGAGTTTGACCGTCCGCTCACGGCACGCTTCCTCGGTTCCCTTATTCGCAACCGGCTGCGCTTGCGCAGCTACCGCAGCAGCGTGTACATGGTGGAGGTGCCGAAGGGGGAGATCCTCGCGGGGTTGGAGAGGCGGTATGGTCTATCCCACGCAGTACCCGGCAAATAACTAACTAAGCAAGGACGTAAAAAAAGCAAAACAGCACCGAAGTGCTGTTTCTTTTCAAACCGGTTCTGCCAGAACTGGCTTATATTTTTCCCGATTATCAAGATAATTACGAACGCCTTGCAATCCAAAAAATGGGGTATTGTCCTCATTCGCAATGAAGGGCATTTGATAATCATCATCCATTCTCAGGACCAACGGACAAACTCGAACAACAAACTGCTCTGGAGAAAGCTTTCTTTTGACCAACTCCAAGGCAGCATCACTATCCGAGTCGTTCTGATGTACAAAGAGTGCGATTTTCATTGAATTCGACCTCCATTTTCAAGGTGTTGATATAGATCATTGATGTCATTGCATGAAATCAATAAGTCTCTACTTGGCTCCCGAGCCATTGTTGGGATCATTTCCGGATGAATTCCCAGCTCTCTAAGAGTATTTCTTTCCGGGTCACGCTTGATATCTTGAAATAAGAAGACCGGGATTTGAAGTATCTGAGATCTTTTTATTTCCTCCGCAACGCTTTTAGCGATGTCCTTCCTGTTACCTGCCAGGATTGGATTAAATACTGCTGTAAAGTCGGCTTGATCAACAAGACGATAGTCTCGAAGCGTCACATCATTCTTTATTAGCGAGGTTGCTTCGTGCGCCTCTTGTAGGTTCATTGACTCCAGCTGAGCAATTGGATCCATGAGTGGCTTCAATTCCCCATGGAGACTCTTCAGCGGCCATCTGAATTTTGCTCGATCAAAGACAGCGGTCGCACCATTTGCTGGATTTGCTACGCTGTCCAGCCAAGACTTGAACGGCAACTCGTCGATAGCAAGCGGACATAGTAAAACCAAATCAGAATGTCTCTCTTGAATTTCAAATGCTTTACGGACAAAGGCCGAAACCTCCTCCATACCCGACTTGTCTCCAATTGCTTCCATTTCGCGTGGCTGGCTGATTGGGAACGAGAGATACCCGATTTTCAATTGTGGTCCACATGCAATTGCGTGGACAAATGTTTTTATCGGATGATAGACGGAAAGGAGCAGGTTTTTAATTCTGAGCGGTTTATAGCTCCGATGTCCATTTGTAAGCTTTGCACTCACAGGACTCGCTAATGCAATTTGATCACCAATGATCAATTCCAGCCGTCGCGCAACGAGCAATTGAGTAAGCGAGGGATCTCCACGAATAGAAAGCCCTTTTGCGCCGCCGTGCGTTTCAGACCAACAGTCGTAAATATCTGAAATTAGTGTAATTACCAAAGTTGGATTCACATCTCGTGCGACCTGTCCTGGGTCAAGCAGACTTCTCGCTCCGAAGAGGCTACTAATGAAGCAACCATGCATCGTGAGGATAAAGTTTCCCGTCTTAGGAAGGCGGTTTTTGCACTTAGCCCAAGCATCGGTCCATCGTTTATGCTGAACCTCAAGCGGACTGGAGAGGAAGCTAGCTTTGTCGTTTGCCAGCGTGCCGTAAAGGAATGCATCCTCAAAATTGATAACTGTGCAGGGAACGCCCGTAAGCTTTAGTTCGGCTGCTATTTTGTTTGCTGCGCTAGTTTTCCTGACACCCGGAACACCAAGAATAATTACCCTCTTGTCATTCTCTTGTCGTGTGGGTTTTTTCTTTTTTAAGGAGCGTCTTTTGACAACTGGGGTCATACTATGAGTCCCTGGTTATGCAATCTATATTTGAGTGTACACCGCAATAAAAATATGTCCAGCGCAGATACTGACCAAATGGACTGAAATATGAAATTCAAATTCAGCTGACTGTTTCAAAGATAGCACTCGACAGCATCAATGGCTGTTGGTAGTAACGCGAAGATCTGCGCAGCCAGTTTTGCCAATGTTTATTCTCTGCTGAACAGGTAAGGCGCGGCGATTCAATAACTTTGGGCAGAAAAAAGGCCCCTAACTTCGAGGCCTGCTTTCCTATATCAATCCCCGTTCAGCGAAGCTGACCACTTCTGGTCCGGCGACTACAAAGTGATCAAGAACTCGCACATCGACAAGCGCAAGCGTTGCCTTCAGATTCAGCGTCAACGCCTCATCGGCGCGCGACGGTTCAGCTACCCCGGAGGGGTGGTTGTGAGCAAGGACAACTGCAGCAGCGTTGTGGCGCAGCGCCTCTTTGACAATCTCCCTCGGGTACACGCTGGTTTGGGTAAGGCTGCCTCTAAACATTTCTGCTGCCTCAATCAGACGGTGCTGAGCGTCCAGGAAAAGCACAAAGAACACTTCATGCTCCAGTCCTGCACATCTTGCGCTCAGGTATTCCCGAACAACGGGAGGAGAATCGAAGCAGCCATGCCGCCTGAGAGATTGAGCGAAGTGGTCAGCGATGACCCTTCGTGCTTGGTCAAGATCCATCACAGACTCCTTGGTTGAAGAACATCTGTGATCTATCCTCTCAAGATAACCTGTATTACACACGGCGTGAAGATTTGCCTAGTTCGGCATCTATAGAGCGATAGTCGTTGCCGCAAACGCCCTACTCGGAGCACCGTCGATCATGAGCTTGAGATAGATGCAGTAGTTTGCTTGGCCGACAAGATCAGCGACGCTGGCTATCTCCATGAATTCCTTGGACAGCAACCGAGCATCTTCAGCGCCGACACGGAAGGCGATCAATGTGCCGGCGTTCCCGATGAGTGCATGCCTGACGCCTTCTTCAAGTTGATGCAGGTGTTGGTGGGCGACCGTGAGAGCGAGCCGATATTTGCGAAGCTCTGAAATCATGTCGGCGACCGCGAGGGTTGTGAAGGACTGGAACTCGTCCACGTAGAGGAAGAATGGCCGACGACTGCCTTCCGCGATGTTTGCCCGTGAGTACGCAGCGAGACCAAACGTTGTCATCAGAAGTGCGCCCAAGAGGGACGCGCTGTCTTCGCCAATGGTCCCCTTTGACAGGTTGATGATGAGTATCTGGCTTGAGTCCATGATCCTTCGCAACGACAAATCCACTTGTGGGGCAGTCACGATGCGCCGCATGCGCGGGTCTGCCAGGAACGCCCCAATCTTGTTCTGTATCGGCGCCAGTGCGTCGCCGCGATACCGTTCGGCGTACTGGGGGAACTCGTTCTCCCAGAAGGCTCGCACCGCTTCATTCTTCACCTTAGGCACTATCTGCTTCCGGAAGTCCTTGTCAGAGAGCATGAGCAGCACATCCGTGAGCGTGCCACCGCCTGACTCAAGAATGGCATAGAGCACATTGCGCAGAACGTGTTCCATACGAACGCCCCAGGCATCGGCAAAGCGTTTCTTGAATACCTCCATCATCCCGGAAACAGCGAGCGGCACGTATTCACTGCTGACACCGCGCAATGGGTTGTAGCCGTATGGCGCCGCTGTATCGGCGGCATCGAGATAGACCACATCGGCTCTTCGTTCCTTCGCATATGCAAGCACTCGGAGTGCTAAATCGCCGTGAGGATCGATCAGCGCTACGCCGCGACCTGCATCGATGTCTTGCCGAATGAGCGTCTCAAGCAGTCTGGACTTCCCCGCACCGGTCTTTCCAATCACATGCATGTGGAAAAGCCGATCGGCCTGTTTGATGCCGAATCGCTTGTGGGGAGTCCTGCCATTGGTCAATGCGAAATACGACACATCGTGCATGCTTTGACGTTATCAAACGTGCCCCATCCGCGCACGGCGGCAGAAGGCGGCTATCTGGCACCTGCTACCGCCGTTTGGTAGCTCACCCGTCTCGCACATCCCTAATTCTGATGACGCGTTCCCTGAGCTTGCTCCATAGCATTTCGGCATCACCAATGGGAGCCCGAATGGCTGACGTTCAGATCACCTGCATCACGCTGTCGGCGACAAACCGCCAGCACGAGCACATCACGCATGTTGGCGGCGGTGCGGGCAAATGGAAGTGGACAGTTGCCCAGGTCGTTGCAAGCATTGATGCCAAGACCAACACGTTTTTTGTCCAAGACCCGCGCAGCGGAAAGCGGGCAAACGTGGGAGTCGTCCGTGAGGCAGGGAAGGCGCCCTTTATCCGCACGTACGCGGACAGCGTTTGGACCGACAACTTGCTGTCGCTGCCAGCCTGCCCGTGAGATTTCCTAGAAGAACCAGGCCGAAGGCCAGAACCGGAAGAACACCATGGAATTGCATTTTTCTCGCAGCCAGAAATCCGGCCTCATGGGGGGTGTGAAGTTCATACTGGAAGCAAAGGTTGGTCTGAACGACGCGGAGCAAGGCTTCGTCAAGAAGTACAAGCTTGCCGACACGTTGCTGTATGAAAAGGGTGCCGACAAGATCGATGCGGCAACCGGCGCCATGTCGCTGATCGCGGCACGCTTCATGCAAATGCGCGTGACGGTGAACGATCTTGTTCTCGGCCGCACGTTTGAGTGCAAGGACATCATTGAGATCATGGCTGTTCAAGGCCAGCTGAAGGAGGCGACCGACCTCTTCCACAAAATTCTCACGGCGGCCTCAACCTTTGAAGGTGAAGAAGTCATTCGCTTTGCATGAGCCTCTTTAGCTTCCTTGGAGGCGCACCCAAGAGCCAGTCAGAGACAGAGGCGTTACTCGCAGAGGTTTCGGCACTCCGCGCAAAAAGCATGTTCTTTGCCGATGGTCAGGCGAATGAACTTGCAACCCTCGTCATGGAGGAGCTTGCAGAGACTGAGGACGTATCGCTTGGCATGCGCATTGGGGTTCCCGTCGCCCGCCTCATTCAAAGGCTCCTTTCCGAGGAGCCCTTTTCGTTTGTCCCGCAAGCGCGTGCAGTTGGCGGCACGCTGTCTCAACAGGTCGCGCTCCGTGATCAGTTGCGCGCATCAAAGCGCATGCTTGAGAACGAGGAATACTTCGTCACCAAGTGGTCGAGCGTCATCCAGTCGATCTTGGGCGGCATGTACAAGGAGTTCCCGCAGCAGGCATTTGTCGATCCTGATGCCAGCGGCGATTTCGACGAGATGTCGGCGCTTGCGCCTGAGACGCCGCTCTATACCTTCATCGCGGACGTGCCTGCGTTGCTTCAGAAGATCATTGGCACGCCCTTCTCCTTCGGCATTCCGGATGACGGGTTGTTTGAACCGCTTCGCGAGCAGCTCCACATCCGGCTGTGTATTGCCTCCGGCATTCACCCGGAAGACAGACACAGCACAAGCAAGCACTTGGTGCTGCCGGAGGAGAAGAAGGGGTCAAGTGATGCCGAACTCCTCGAACTCTACCTGGCGGATACGCCGTTCTATGAACTTCTCACGCTCCCGATTCCGCTTCACATTCCCGAAGCGGTACGATTTGAGCATACGCACATTCTTGCAGGCACCGGGCATGGGAAGACTCAGGCGCTGCAATACCTGATTGCGGCGGATCTTGAAAAGGCGATCAACGAAGAGCGCTCTGTTGTCGTGATGGACAGCCAGGGGGATCTTCTTGAAACGCTGATGCGGAGCGAGTATTTCAAGAACGAGCGACTTTCTGAGCGCTTCATCTACATTGATCCAACGGATATTGAGCGACCTGTGGGGCTCAATCTCTTTGACGTCGGGCTTGATCGTCTTGGACCCGTGAGTGCTCTTGAGCGTGAGACGATCATCAATGGGACGATTGAGCTGTATGAGTACTTCTTCGGCGGCCTCCTTGGCGCCGAACTGACGCAGAAGCAAGGCGTTATCTTTCGCTACTTGGCTATGCTGATGACACGCATACCAAACGCCAATATCCATACGCTTCGGGAACTCATGGAAGACGGCGAGCGATTCCGCCCGTACATGCAAGGACTCACAGGGAGTGCGCGGGCATTCTTTGAAACCCGCTTCTTTGATCGGTCTTTCGGCGAGACCAAGAAGCAAATCCTGAATCGTCTCTGGGGTGTGCTGTCGAGCGCATCCCTTGACCGCATGATGAGCGCGAAGCGGAATTCAGTCGATCTGTTCCAGTCACTCCAGAACGGCTCGATTGTTTTTATCAACACGGCCAAGGAGTTCCTTGGCCATGAAGGTTCAACGATCTTCAGTCGAATGTTCGTTGCCCTACTTGGCCAGGCTCTGATGCGGCGCGCGGCAGTTGCCCGACATGACCGCACACCGACATACGTCTACATCGACGAGGCCGAGGACGTGGTAGACCTGACCCTCACCCGGATGCTCGCCCAGGTCAGAAAGTACAAAGGGGCAATAACCTTTGCCCATCAGAACCTTGATCAGCTTCTACCTGAGATCCGTGCCGGCGTGATTGCGAACACCTCGATCAAGCTCGCAGGCGGAGTGAGCGCCAAGGATGCCCGCGCCCTTGCGGACGACTTCCGCTGTGACACGGATTTCTTGCTTGCGCAGCGGAAGGGGCCGCACGAGACCCACTTCGCGTGCTTCGCCAAGAACATCACTGATCGGGGAGTGACGCTTTCAATACCGCTTGGATTCCTTGAGGCAAAGGGACGCGCGAGTGACCGAAGCTATGCCGAACTCAAGGAGCGCTCGCGCGAGCGGTACGGTGTCGAGCAGGAGCCAGAAGCCACATTTGAGGTCGTTGCGGTGCCGCCGCCGCGACCTAGGAATGAATCTATCATTCCAAGCGTTGCCGTTCGAAGTTCAAGTGCAACAACAGCTTCGCTTGAGCAGCCGGCAGCACCACAGCAGGCCTTGCCTTTTGATGCTCTGCCCCAATCTACTCATCTCAATGAGATCGTCATTACGCGCGTCCCGCCAAGAGCTGAATCCAAAGCTCCTCGGGACATGGGGCACGGCGGAGCGAAGCACAAGTATTTGGAACATCTCGTCAAGGAGCTAGGCGAGGCTCGCGGCTTTCTAGTCACCCTTGAGCAGCCAATTCACGACGGGGCTGGCCGCATCGATGCCGTCTTGGTGCGTAAGGAGGTAACTATTGCTGTAGAAATCTCCGTAACGACGACCAGCGATCACGAACTTGGCAACATTGAGAAGTGTCTTGCGCTGCCTTACACACATATCGTCATGCTGACCTCGCACAGGCGGCGTCAGGTCAGTCTTCAGAAGTTCATCGCCGGAGCACTAGACGAAGGTGACAAGAAGCGCGTGTCATTTCTTCTGCCTGAGGACGTTCCTGGTTTTCTGGACGGCTATCCTGTTGCTCGGCAAACAACCGAACGCACGGTGAAGGGGTATACGGTACGGTCAAAGGTCAAAGACAGCGACCCGATTGAGGCACTAGCTAGGCGGAATGCAGTGGCAAAGGTGGTGGCAAAGGCAATGAACTGACCAACCGTGCACTGATCCCCATCAGAAGCAGTCACGGCTGGGTGCTTTTCGTTGTTAGTACGCATCCGTCTGCATTTCAATGGAAGTGACCCTGTACTTGCTCATGTCGGTTTGCCTTACATTACAGGTGCGATATCGAGAGGCGCGATAGCAAGTGCCTGATTCGTATGTGGTTTTTTGATTGGCAGGGAAATTGCTTGCAATGCAGGCATCGAATTGGTCGACACGGTTGCCATGCTTTTTTCTTCAGCATCGCTGCCACACAACGTCGGGGCAACGCCGCATCAACATGATCCCAAAGCTCTTAGCGCCTCCCATAGCTGGCCTAACGAGAAAGATGTGCCCTCGCCACATCACTGCCTTAGCAGCTAAGACTGCTCGGCGAACAATATATTCGGCACAAGCCGATCGACCCAATATTTCCCGCGAAGCTTCTGCTTTCGTTTGGAAACGAATTATTCGTTTCTGCCAAGGCACAATAGATCGCTCGCTATCGTCGTATTCTTCAGCCGTCACCAATAATATATTTGACCAACAGCCATTATTTATTCTATACTAGAATAAGTCATCTACAAGGAGTGCAAAATGCCGTCCGCAGTTATTGACTCATATGTATTTGAGCAAGCCAAGAAATTGGCCAAAAAGGAAATGTCTGTTTACCATGATGCGCGCGACAGAGCGCATAGAGAAGCCATCAAGGGTATAACTCTTTTGCAAGGCTCCGAGACTACCACTAGGGAAAAGCCAAAGAGTCTTAACAAAAAGAAATAAGCGTCATAAATGACGCCAAAGCCGATCAGCAGATCGGCTTTTTTTTTGCAAACGGGGAGACAAAATGCCAAGTCCAAAACGAAATGTCCCTGGCAAACTTTATAGCATTGCTGATAGCCAGCGATGCGTACAGATCGGGAATCGCCCAGGGACGGCAGATTACAGAAGCTGCTATAGGCGTGACTACGCACGCTTAATTCATTCACCCGCTTTTCGCCGCCTTCAAGGAAAGACCCAACTATTTCCAGGGACGGAAACAGATTTTTTCCGCAATCGGCTCACGCATTCAATTGAGGTAGCTCAGATCGCAAAGACGATCGCGATGAAGCTGAATTCTGAGTGTAAAGAACTTTTGGATGCCGAGCCAAGTCAACGTATTGACTACGATCTAATAGAAGTTGCCGCTCTTGCACATGATATTGGGCACCCTCCATTTGGTCACAATGGCGAGAAGGCACTAAATGAATGCATGCAAGGAATGGGTGGGTTTGAAGGAAATGCCCAATCTTTGCGGATCTTGGCCCGACTCGAAAAACGCCTGGAACAAGGTGTTGATGTCGATCAATCACCTCACCGCAATGGGAAAGACGCGCGCGTAGGATTAAATCTAACCTATCGCTCACTGGCGTCGATCCTCAAATATGATCAACAAATAGGGTTACAGGCGCGGGAAGGAAAGCGCATTGAAAAAGGATTCTACAAGTCAGAGGCAGAGCTAGTTGCAAATATTAAGGCCGCAGTTTTGAAGGAAAGCGGTCAAACTGTAAATCTTGGCGAATTCAAAACAATAGAATGCCAGATTATGGATATTGCTGACGACATCGCATATTCGACCTATGACTTAGAAGACACCTTCAAGGCTGAATTTCTCAGCCCACTTCGTTTACTTTGGAGGACTTCCAGAGATGGTGAAGCCCTTAAAAATGTGCACGAGAAAGTTAATTTTAACCTAGAGAAAGAGGGGATAGGTCGTATTGATGAGAAAGACTTACTTAATCACGTGCAAGATTTGTTTGCCGAGATCTTCGAGGATGGTAATGAAGCGGTGCTGCGCCAATCCCTTGGATATACCGAGCTACTGTCTCAGCAGATAGCCAGTCAAAGCAAAAAATTTGCCCCGAAAACGGTGGTGAAAAACGTACTGAAGACCATCTTTGACAGCAAGCGTGGAATTCAAATGGACGTGCCAGTTTTGAGCGCATACCAGCTATCTGACAGCATAGCGGGCAACGGATATCTCAGAACATCCTTTACTGCATCATTGGTCGGAAATGCTATAGAAGGCGTTGAGATAAGGTACAACGATAGATGCCCGGCTCTTTCTAAAGTTTACCTTAACCAGTTAACTCGAACTCGAGTAGAAATTCTTAAGCACTTAACCTATGAATTAACAATAATGTCCCCTCGCCTCAAGGTTGTTGAGAACAGGGGAGCCGACATTATTAAGGATATATTTGATGTCCTTAGCAAATCGGGTGGAGAGCGCCTACTTCCGGAAGACTATCGAGATCTTCATAGATACCTAGATGGGGCTGAGGACAAGAAGAGAATAATTTGCGACTTCATTGCCTGCATGACTGATCGATATGCACTAGAGTTCTATCGACGCCTTCATGAAGCGGGAGAGTCAATTTTCAAACCTTTCTGAGCTCCGTTGCGTCGCCGCCAGACCCATTACCGACACGTTATCGGCTTCAGGTTTGTCTACTTGGCCAATACCAAGACGGCACCGATCGCGGCAAGTGTCGCTAAGCCCTGCATCTGTGGACTTCGCGGCAATTCGCCCATGAGGAAGCTCGCGTAATGCTCGCAATTGTTGTCGCCGAGACGATAGTTCGCTGATGCCTGCATTGACTCAGCGACCCGCTGAAGAATCGCTCCGTAATCTCCCAATGAAGCTCGGCGCAACTCGCGCAGCTTCCGACCTTGGGCAAATTCTTCAAGCGACACGACTTCATTGCCTTCTGGTGTCCGGTGAGCAACTCGCCCGTCAGGCAATTGAACTCCTACATGATCCCCAATGCCTGACAGCTTGGCGCGTGCAATGACTCGAATCGGCGCTTGTCTCGTGACCATCATGTCTCCCTTTGGCGTTAAGCAGCCAGGCTGATCCGCCCGTGTCTCCCCTTAACGGAATAGTCGTGATCTACGACTACAGGGAAACTGATAGCGTGTTCGCCGGACTCAAGAGCGGAGCTGCCTCTCTATTTGAATCAGGAATCTTGGCCAGGGGACAACAATTCCCCGCTCCCAAGCGCTCCAGCTACCCGGATCGACACCCAGTAGGCTTGCAGCGGCATCCATGGTAAGTCCACGCCGAACGCGGTACGCCGCCATTCGTGACTCAAGATCAACACCATCAGCAAGCAGGCAATATCCAAGAAAGTCGAAGATCCTGGGGCCGAGGCAAACAGGCGGAGTCGTCTGACCTTTCTCCCAATTCGCCACCGTGTCTTTGCTGACACCGATCTCTTTGGCGACCTCGCGCTGGAGCAATCCTTTGGCGAGGCGAACGTGCTTGAGGTGCTCGCCAATGGTGGTAGGAGGCGGTGACTCCGCCTTTGCAGCCCTCTTCCGCACCATTTTTGTGAATGGCAAAAGGGCAACGCGACTATGCCCCTGCGGCCACCACGGCAGCAGCCTGCGCGCCTGCCGCTGCTCGCCGGACATCGTGGCGCGCTACCAGGCCAAGCTCAGCGGCCCGTTTCTGGACCGTATCGACGTGCAGGTCGAGGTGCCGGCCGTGGCGCCGGCCACCCTGGCCGCGGCGGCCGAGGGCGAGAGCAGCGAACAGATGGCCGCCCGGGTGAGCCGCGCCCGCCAGACCGCGCTGGCCCGGCAGGGTTGCAGCAATGCGGAACTGAACGGCCCGCTGCTGGACCATCACTGCCCACTGGATGCGGCAGCCTCGAAGTTTCTGCAAGGCGCCGCCGCCCGGCTGGGCTGGTCGGGCCGCGGCTACCACCGCGTGCTGCGCGTGGCGCGCACCATTGCCGATCTGGCCGAGGCCGAAGCGATCCAGGTCACGCACCTGGCCGAGGCAATCCAGTACCGGAGGGTGCTGAGCGTCGGTTAGGGCGTTGCCTGCAAGCCGAACAGCGCGGCCAGCGCCTCGCGGTACTGCCCCTGGCCCACCGCATTGGTGTTGTGGTGCGAGCCGCCCTCGACGAGCACGAAGCGCTTGGGCTCTGGGGCCCGCTCGAACAGCGCCCGGCCCAGCTCGGGGCTGATCACCCGGTCATCGCTGCCGTGCACGACCAGTACCGGCACCTTGAGCTTGGCGATGCGGTCAGCCGCGTCGAAGCGCTGGGTGATCAGCGGGCCCACGGGCAGCCAGCCCCATTTGTAGCTGCTGGCCACATCGGGAATCGAGGTGAAGCTGCCCTCGACGATCAGGCCGGCGGCAGCGCCCTGCACCTCGCTGGCCAGATGCACGGCGATGGCGCCGCCCAGCGAATGGCCGAACACATAGCGCGGCGTCTGCGGATGGCGAGCGGCCAACCAATCCCAGGCGGCACGGGCGTCCTCATAGGCCATGGCCTCCGAGGGCAGTGCCTTGCTGCTTTGGCCGAAACCGCGGTAGTCGATGCCCAGCACCGAGAAACCCAGCTCCTGCATGCGGCGCATCCGGTTGGCGCTGCCGCGCACGTCCCAGCGGGCGCCATGCAGATAGAGCAGCACCGGCGCATTCGGCCGCTCGGCCGGTATCCACAGGCCATGCAGCCTGACCGGCGCGCCGGCGATGCGGGAGCTGTACTCAATCCACACCTCCTCCATGCCCTGGGCCGCGGCCAGGCCGCCCGACCAGGTGCGGTCGCTGGGCTGGAAGATCCATTCGCGCTGCTTTTCATCCAAGGTGGCGCAGCCGCCCAGCAGGGCGAGACCCGCCACCGCCGCAAGCACCAGGCGGCGCCATGGCAGGGTCGAGGGGAACAACTTCTTCATGGCGGAGTTCGGTGCGAGCCCAAAATCCGAGCATAAGGCAGGCCTGCAAACCGTTGGGCCGCCGGGGCTACTCGGTAGGCCAGATGAACGCCAGATTGCGCTTGGCCGCATCAAAATTGACCAGGTTCGGAAACAGCTCCAGAGCCTGACCCGCGCTCAACCCGAACCACTGGCCCAGCGTGGCGCCGAGCTGGTCCACCGACGTCTGCGGCAACATCGCGCCGTTGGCTATCTGCTGCGGGCTGGTGAAGTCGCCCTTGCCGTCGCCGAGGCCATAGGCCGGGAAGGCGCCGTACAGATCGCGGCCCTTGACCGCCCCGCCCATCACGAAGTGGTGGCTGCCCCAGCCATGGTCGGTGCCATCGCCATTGCTGGTGAAGGTACGGCCGAAGTCGGAGGCGGTGAAGGTGGTGACCTGATTGCCCACGCCCAGGCCCTGAGTCACCATATCGAAATAGCGCAGCGCATGGCTCAGCCTGGCCATCAGATCGGCCTGCTGGCGGTTCTGGCCGTCATGGGTGTCGAAGCCGCCCAGCGAGACGAAGAACACCTGGCGCTTGACGCCCAGGGTCTGGCGGGCGGCAATCATCCGCGCCACCACCTGCAGCTGCTGGGCTAGGCCGTTGGTGGCCTTGGCGCCGGTCAGCGGGTTGTCGTATTGCAGCAGCGGGTCGGCCGCGCCATTGGCCAGGCCCGCCGTGCCGAACGGTGCGTTGCCGGCCGCCGGCAGGGCGCCGCTGAGCAGGGCCTCGGCATCCATGCTGCGGGCAGCCACGGCGGCGTGGTCGCGGGCCAGCAGGTCGTTGCTGCGGGCGCTGCGCATCAGGCCGCGCAGCTTGTCCTGCACCACGGCCGAACCGAACAGGCTGCTGCCGCTGCCACCCACACGTATCGCGCCCTGGCTCGACACCTGGTACTGCATCACCTCGCGCCCGGCCAGCCAGACCGCATTGCCCGAGGTCGAGATGCTGGTGAACAGGGCCGTGCCGTTGTTCGAGGCCAGCAGATCACCCATGCGCCCGCCCCAGCCGACGGTGGCGCCCTCGACGGCGCCGGTCTGCCAGGTCGATTGCTGGTCGTTGTGCGAGAACAGCTTGGGTGGCCTCGCGATGCTGCTGTTGCGGTAGTCGGCCTTGCTCAGCGGCCGCACCAGCGGGCCGATATTGGGCAACACGGCCAGGCGGCCGGCGGCGAACAGATCGCGGGCGCCGCCCATCACCGGGTGCAGCGCGAAGCTGCGGCCCTGGGCGTTAAGGGGGCTCAAGGCCAGCACTCCGCCCAGCCGTGCCGGGCTGCCGGCCGCCGCTGCGGCATTCACCGCGGTGCCGGGTGCGGCCAGCGCAATAGCGTCGCTGCCCTGCTGGCGCACGGCCAGGTAATTGGTCCAGGAGGGCGCATCGGTGGCCAGCACCATGTTGTAGGCATCGTTGCCGCCATACAGAAAGATGCAGACCAGGGCCTTGTAGTCGCCGCCGCTTTGCGCCGCGGCCGTGCCCAGCGCGGCCAGGTTCAGCGCCATGGGGCCGGCGGCGCCCAGTGCCGAATAGGCGCCGGCGCGGCGCAGGAATTCACGGCGCGAGGCCTGGGAGTGATGGATAGCGCTCATGCCAGCCTTCTTCATTTCTGCACCACGAATTCGGGCGACACCGCGCTCAGCAGCACGGCCGCCAGCACACGATTGCGCAGGGCCGTGTCCACCTGCGTCTTGTTGCTGCCATCGGCCTTCAGTGCCGGCACCGCCACCGATTCGACCGCCGTCTGCAGCTCGCGCTTGAAGGCCGCGTTGGCCTGCGGGCCCAGCAGGCGCTGGCTGACCTCGTCCACCAGGGCGGCCGGTTGTGGCGCCAGGGTCAGGACTTGCGTGTAGTCGGGCTGCACATCGCGGCGCGTGGCCTTGCCGTCCAGGCCGCTCTGACCGAAGCCGCGGTCGACGCCGCTGCGCAGATAGTTGGCATAGCCGACGATGCTGGTCTCGTGGGTGATCTGCATCTCCGGCGCGGCCAGGCCCTGGGCCGCCATCAGGCTGTTCGGCGGCACGAAGCCGGGCCGGTAAAAATTGAACACCGAGGGCGCGCGCATCGGCGTCTGGCCCAGCTGGGTGCCGGGGTCGTCGGTGGCGCCGATCAGAAAGCTGCCGGAGTCGGACCTGGCGCCGAAGGCGCGCAGCAAGGCGGTCAGCCGTAGCACCGGTTCGCGCAGCTTGCCGAAGGCTGGGTCGGCTGCGGCCTCGGGCTTGCGCGCCTCGTCGTCCAGCAGCACCGCGCGCAGCATGGCCCGCATATCGCCGCCGGCGCCAAAAGCCGCGGCAGCCCTTTGCACATAGGCCGGGCTGGGGTTGCTGGTGACCAGGCGCTGTATCAGCTGGCGGGCGATAAAGGGCGCCACATTGGGATGGCCGGCCAGCGTGTCCAGCGCCGTCTTCAGGCTGGCGGCGGTACCGGTTTGCGCGGCCACGGTCTGCCCCAGGAACCGCTTCTCGCTGACGGAATGGAACTGGGCATAGGCCTGCATGGGCTGCCACTGGCGGTCCGCATCCTGGCTCTTGCTGCTGCCCCAGAAACGGGCATCCGAGGTGTCAGGCCCGTACCAGCTCCAGCCGGTGAAAACCTTGGCCAGCCCGGAGATGTCCTCGCCGGCATAGGTCTCCAGCGCCTTGCCGGCGGCGTCCTTGCGCACGGTGCCGTCGGCATTGAGCTGCACCAGGCCAATCGAGAACAGCTGCATCACCTCGCGGGCGAAGTTCTCGTCGGGCACGCGGCCGGTGGCCGGGTTCTCCTTCTGGTTGCGCAGATGGGAGAGGTAGATGCCCATCATCGGATGCCGGGCCACCTGCTCCAGCAGCTGCCGGTAGCTGCCGAAGGCATTCGCACCCAGCATGTCCAGATAGCCGGCCACACCGCGCTCGTGGTCGCCGACTTCGCTGCCCTGCATCGAGATCACGAAGATCTGCGACAGCGCGAACACGGTGCGCTGTCGCAGCTGATCTTCACCACTGAGCGCCTGGCGGTAGAAGCCATCCAGCACCTCGCGCTGGCCGGCCCCGGGCGTCGGGTCGGCGGCGCGAATGCGCGCGTCGGCGGCGTCCCACAGCGCACGATGCGAGACCGTCGGCTTGGCGAACTGCTGATCCATCCAGGGCCCATAGCCCAGGCTCATCACGCTCTGGATCTCGGGCTCGGTGGGCCCGAAGGTGGCCTGGGTCAGGAAGCGGAAGGCCTGGTCACGCGTCGGCTTGGGCTCATTGCCGCTGGGCTGCGTGCCGGGCGGGTGCGGAGTGCCGCCACCGTCCGAGGCATCCCCTCCACCACCGCCACAGGCCGCCAACAACAGCGCCGCGAGCAGGCCAGCCAGCCGCGCCCTGCCCGATCGAGTGTACGTACAGATCCCTCCCACCATCAGCCTCCATTGCCGCGCAAAGTCGCGCCTAGCCGGCGAATAGATGCCAAGCAGTGGGAACGGATCTTGCCCCTTGATCGGTTTGGCTGTGGCTACAAAGTGCAAGCAAAGGTGTGGAAGCCCGTAGCTGCTGAGGCTCGCCCCCGAGTCGCCAGTCGCCCGCCACGCCGGTGCCGACATGGACCTGTCATGCGCGCTGCCTACAGTCGCCCGGTAAATACCTAACCGGAGTTGACTCATGACCGTCTTCAAGTACCAGGCCCTCGCCCTGGCTCTCGCCGCCTGCTTCGTCCAGCAGACCGAGGCCGCCACCCTGAACACCCTCAATGGCCAGGCACCGCTGGTGATTGCACACCGCGGCGCCAGCGGCTACCTGCCCGAGCACACCCTGGCCGGCTACGAGCTTGCCGTCAAGCTGGGCGCCGACTACATCGAGCCCGACCTGCAGCTGACCAAGGACGGCTACCTGGTCGCCATGCACGACACGACGCTGAACCGCACGACTAACGTTGCCGCCGTGCTGGGAAAGCGCAACAACAGCTATGCCGTGTCGGGCTACACGCTGGCCGAGATCAAGCAGCTGACTGTGCTGCCCACCGGCACCGGCAAGACCACGTATCCGGGCTTTACGCCGTCATCGCCCGACGCGATGCGCGTGCCGACCTTCGACGAGGTCATCGCCCTGGCCCAGACCCAGAGCGCGCTGACCGGCCGCACCGTGGGCATCTACCCCGAGGCCAAGATTGCCGACCCGCTGATGGAAGACAAGATCCTGTCCACGCTGGCCGGCTTCGGCTATGGCAAGGCCAGCGACAAGGTCGTGATCCAGTCCTTCAGCCTGGATACCTTGACCAGCCTCCGGGCCAAGCAGAACAGCCTGGGCATGACAATCCAGGAGGTCTTCCTGGGCAACTCGGCCGCCGGCTCGTTCACCGACCTGGCGAAGATCGTCAACGGCATAGGCCCGTCGATCACGAACAATGGCGCCAACGCCGTGACCGCGGCCTACATCGAGGCCGCCCATGCCGCCGGCCTGATGGTTCATGGTTACACCTTCGCGCAAGCCAATCCGGATCTGGCCGCCGCGCAATACGACAAGTACTTCGGCTGGGGCATGGACGGTGTGTTCACGAACTACACCGATCTGGGCGTGACGGCCCGCAACGAACTGATGGCCGCGGTGCCCGAACCCGGCAGCTATGCACTGATGCTGGGTGGCCTGGGCTTGCTGGGGCTGGTGCGCCGCCAGCGTCGAGGCTGACGGGCCAGCGCTGGCGCACTCAGAGCAAGGGCGCCAGCGCCCGTTCCGCCAGCTCCTTGCTCAAGGCCATCCGCCGCGCCCAGTCGGCCACCTGGTCGGCGGCGATCTTGCCGACGTTGAAGTAGGCCGCTTCCGGGTGGGCGAAGTAGAAGCCGCTGACGCTGGCGGCCGGGGTCATGGCCATGCTGTCGGTCAGGCCCATGCCGATTTCCTCGGGTGCCAGCACGCGGAAGACCTCGCGCTTGACCAGATGGTCCGGGCAGGCCGGGTAGCCGGGTGCGGGGCGGATGCCGCGGTACTTCTCGGCGATCAGGTCTTCCTTGCTGAGGCTCTCGTCTGTCTGGTAGCCCCAGAACTCGGTGCGCACGCGCTGGTGCAGGCGCTCGGCAAAGGCCTCGGCCAGGCGGTCGGCGATGGCCTTGAACATGATGGCCGAGTAGTCGTCCAGATCCGCGACGAACTGGGCCTCCTTCTTCTCGACACCCAGACCGGCGGTGACGGCGAACAGACCGATGTAGTCGGGCACCGTGCCCTTGGGCGCGATGAAGTCCGACAGGCAACGATTCGGACGCTTGACCCCATCGACGACCGGCCGCTCCGACTGCGTGCGCAGGCCATGCCAGGTCATCAGCACCTCGCTGCGCGTCTCGTCGGTGTAGATCTCGATATCGTCATCGTTCACCTGGGCGGCCGGATAGAGGCCGAACACGCCGCTGGCCTGCAACCAGCGGCCGGCGATCAGGCGCTGCAGCATGCGCTTGCCGTCGCTGAACACCCGCTGGGCCTCGGCGCCGACGACCTCGTCCTTGAGGATGGCCGGGAATGGCCCGGCCAGGTCCCAGGTCTGGAAGAACGGGCCCCAGTCGATGTACTCGGCCAGCTCGGCCAGGTCGTAGTTGCGTATCACGCGACGGCCGATGAACTTGGGCACCGGCGGCTGGTAGGCGGTCCAGTCAACCGCATGCTTGTTGGCGCGGGCCGCGGCCAGCGTGACCATCGGCGTCTGCTTCTTGCTGGCGTGCAGCTGGCGCACCTGCTCGTAGTCGGTCTTCAGGTCGGCGATGAACTGGGCGGCGCGATCGTCGCTGAGCAGCTCGCTGCACACGCCGACGCTGCGCGAGGCATCGGGCACATAGACCACCGGGCCGGTGTAGTGCGGCGAGATCTTCACCGCCGTGTGCACGCGGCTGCAGGTGGCGCCGCCGATCAAGAGCGGCGTCTGGCGCGAGCGGAAATGCTCGTCGCGCTGCATCTCGGCGGCCACATGCTGCATTTCCTCAAGACTGGGCGTGATCAGGCCGGACAGGCCGATGATGTCGGCCCCCTCCTCCTTGGCCTTGGCCAGGATGTCCTGGCAGGCCACCATCACGCCCATGTTCACAACCTCGAAGTTGTTGCACTGCAGGACCACGGTGACGATGTTCTTGCCGATGTCGTGCACATCGCCCTTGACGGTGGCGATGACGATCTTGCCCTTGGGCTTGGCCTCGCCGCCCGCCGCCACCATGGCCAGCTTCTCGGCCTCGATATAGGGCAGCAGATGGGCCACGGCCGACTTCATCACGCGTGCCGACTTCACCACCTGGGGCAGGAACATCTTGCCGGCGCCGAACAGGTCCCCGACCACATTCATACCGGCCATCAACGGGCCCTCGATGACATGCAACGGCCGGCCGCCCTTGGCCTGTATCGCCTGCCAGGCCTCCTCGGTGTCTTCGGTGATGAAGTCGGTGATGCCGTGCACCAGCGCGTGGCTCAGGCGATGGTCCACATCGCCGGCACGCCAGGCCAGGCGGGCGGTGTCGTCCTTGGCCATGCCCTTGGCGCGCTCGGCGACCTCGATCAGCCGTTCACCTGAATCAGGCCGGCGGTTCAGCACCACGTCCTCGACGCGCTCGCGCAGCTCGGCATCGAGGTCGTCATACACGCCCACCATGCCGGCGTTGACGATGCCCATGTCCATGCCCGCCTGGATGGCGTGGTACAGGAACACCGTGTGGATGGCCTCGCGCACCGGCTCATTGCCGCGGAAGCTGAAGCTCACGTTCGACACCCCGCCGCTGACCTTTGCGCCGGGCAGGTTCTGCTTGATCCAGCGCGTGGCGTTGATGAAATCGACCGCGTAGTTGTCGTGCTCCTCGATGCCGGTGGCAATGGCGAAGATATTCGGGTCGAAGATGATGTCCTCGGCCGGGAAGCCGACCTCGTCGACCAGGATGCGGTAGGCCCGCGCACAGATCTCGGTCTTGCGCTCGAAGGTGTCGGCCTGGCCCTTCTCGTCGAAGGCCATCACCACGGCGGCGGCGCCGTAGCGGCGCACCAGCTTGGCCTGGCGGCGGAACTCCTCCTCGCCCTCCTTCATCGAGATCGAGTTGACGATGCCCTTGCCCTGGATGCACTTCAGGCCGGCCTCGATCACGCTCCATTTGGAACTGTCGATCATGATGGGCACGCGGGCGATCTCGGGCTCGCCAGCAATCAGGTTCAGGAAGCGCACCATCGCGGCCTTGCTGTCCAGCATGGCCTCGTCCATATTGATGTCTATCACCTGGGCGCCGTTCTCGACCTGCTGGCGCGCCACGGCCAGCGCCTCCTCGAACTGACCATTCAAGATCATCCGCGCAAAGGCCTTGGAGCCGGTCACATTGGTGCGCTCGCCGATATTGACGAACAGCGTGCCGGGGCCGATGTCCACCGGCTCCAGGCCGGACAGCTTCATCGGCGGCGGGGTCAAGGTAGCGGGGTTTGCGGATTCGTCGGACATGGCGGCCTCTACAACTCGTATTGAGGGCCGCACACTCACCACGGCCCTGCTGGGTTCGGGTGAGCGCCGTTGACATGGCTGGGGAGCCATTGTCCGAGCCTGGCAAGACGGGCACCGCACTGTGGCGGCTCACCGGTTTGTCGCAACGCTCCTCGGACCAAGCGCAATTCTAGGGCAAGGCCGGGTGATTCCACGATTGCGATCGGTTCAAGCTTGCCCCAGACTCGCCGAAATTCCAGTAACTACCCCCAAGACTGCACAGTGCGCCTGATCCCCCTGCCCACCAACAGCGTGCGCCCCGGCCGCCCGCTGCCGTTTGCACTGCGCGACGCCGCCGGCCATCTGCTGCTGGCCCGCGGCCAGACGGTAGGCTCCCAGGCCCAACTGGAGGCCATGGTGGCGCGCGGCCTGTGGGTGGACGAACAGGAGTCCGAGGCCTACCGCAAGGAATTCGCCCAGGCGATGGATGCCATGGTGCGCCAGGACCAGCTGCTGGGCAATATCGCCAAGGCCAAGCCCGACATCAAGGTCAGCGCCGAGGGCGCCAAGGCCGAGACGGTGGCCGGTTGGCCCGACCTGCAGATGCGCGCCCACACGCTGCTGCGCGACCCCAAGCCGGAGGACTTTCTGCCGCGGCTGGAGAAACTGCGCGAAGACATGCTCTGGCACCTGAAGAACGATGCCGACGGCAGCCTGTTGCAGCTGATACACCAGGCCAGCCTGGACATCCGCCACTACAGCGCCAGCCACGCGATGCTGGTGATGGTGGCCTGCCATATGGCCTATCAGCAACTGCCCTGGGCGCTGGACTGGCAGCGCCCGCTGGAGCTGGCCGCGCTGACGATGAATATCGCCACCACCGGCCTGCAGGACCTGCTGGCCGAGCAGATCGACCCGGTCACGGCCGAGCAGCGCAGCAAGATCAACGACCACGCCCAGGCCTCGATGGATCTGCTGCAGACCCTGGGCGTGCATGAGCCACTGTGGCTGGACGCTGTGTTCTTCCACCACGCTCACGTGCCCGGCCCGCTGGCCAAGCGCCCGCCCGGGCAGCAACTGGCGCGGCTGATACAGCGCGCCGATGTGTTCGGCTCGCGCCTGAGCCCGCGCCGCAACCGCAGGGCACTGGCCGCCTCGGCCGCGGCCCAGGCCGCCTATCTGGACGAGAACAAGCAGGCCGACGAGGCCGGCGCGGCGCTGATCAAGGCGCTGGGCATCTATCCGCCGGGCTGCCTGGTGCGGCTGGCCAATGGCGAGGTGGCGGTGGTGCTGAAGCGCGGCCGCGCGGCCAATGCGCCGCTGGTGGCCAGCGTGGTCAGCAAGAGCGGCACGCCGCTGGGCGAACCGGCCGTGCGCGACACCCGCCTGCAGACCCAGGCGGTGACGGGTAGCGTGGCGCCGCATGAGCTGCGGCTGCGGCTGAATATGGAGCGGCTTTTGAAGCTGTCTTAGCTGCTGGCTTCCCGGATTGCATCCGGGCTACCGTAGCCCGGATGCAATCCGGGGCCTACCCGATCACGCCGCCAACAAATCGCTGAACATCTTCTGGCCCCGCAGCCGCGGCTTGTAGGCCGAGACCCGCTGCGCGATCGCGGCAATATGGTCCGGCGTCGTGCCGCAGCAGCCGCCGACGATGTTCAGGAAGCCGCTGCGGGCGAACTCTTCCATCTGCGCGCCGGTCACTTCCGGGGTTTCGTCGAAGCCGGTGTCGCTCATCGGGTTGGGCAGGCCGGCGTTCGGATAGCAGCTCACGAACGTGTCGCCGGCCACCTTGGCAAGCTCCTCGATGTAGGGGCGCATCAGGGTCGCGCCCAGCGCGCAGTTCAGGCCGATGGCGATCGGCCGGGCGTGGCGCACCGAGTGCCAGAAGGCGGTCACCGTCTGGCCCGACAGGATGCGGCCCGAGGCATCGGTCACCGTGCCGGAGATGATCACCGGCAGGCGTTCACCGGTGTCTTCCATCAGCTCGTCGAGCGCGAAGATCGCGGCCTTGGCATTCAGCGTGTCGAAGATGGTCTCGACCAGGAACAGGTCGGCCCCCCCCTCCAGCAGGCCGCTGGCCTGTTCGTAGTAGGCGGCGCGCAGCGTGTCGAAGTCCACATTGCGGGCGCCGGGGTCATTGACATCGGGGCTGATGCTGGCGGTGCGCGGCGTCGGGCCCAGGGCGCCGGCCACCAGGCGGGGGCGATCCGGGGTGCTGAACTTGTCGCAGGCGGCGCGGGCCAGCCGGGCGGCCACCACATTCATCTCGCGCGCCACATGGGCCAGCTCATAGTCCTCCTGCGCCACCGTGGTCGCGCCGAAGGTATTGGTCTCGATGATGTCGGCACCGGCGGCCAGGTATTGCTCGTGGATCTCGCTGATCACATCGGGGCGGGTGAACTGCAGGAGCTCGTTATTGCCCTTCAGGTCCTTGCCATGGTCGGCAAAGCGCGTGCCGCGGTAATCGCCCTCGCCCAGCTTGTAGCGCTGGATCATCGTGCCCATGGCGCCGTCGAGCACGACGATGCGTTGTTGCAGAATGCCAGGCAGGGCGGCGGCGCGGGTGTAACGAGGGTTGGGCGATGCGTTCATGTCCGGCATCCTAGCAAGTCAGTCAAAACCCCACAGGAATCCATGAAGCATCTGCTGCCCAAAGAAGCCCATCAATACCTGGCCGAGCACCCGGATGCCCTGTTCGTCGATGTCCGCATGGAGATCGAATACCTCTATGTGGGCCACCCGCCCGGCGTCGTCCATGTGCCCTGGTACGAATACCCCGAGATGCAGGTGGATGCGGCCCAGTTCGCCCGCCAGGTGACTCGAGAAGCCGGTGGCGACCTGAGCAAGCCGGTGGTGCTGCTGTGCCGCTCGGGAAGGCGCACGATTCCGGCCGGCGAGGCGCTGGAGGCGGCCGGCTTCACCGAGGTGGTGAACGTGGTGCACGGCTTCGAGGGCGAGCTGGACGAGAACTTCCGCCGCGGCAGCCTGAACGGCTGGCGCCATGACGGCCTGCCTTGGGAGCAGATGTAAATGGCCGAAGTCACCGGCATCGACCACATCTACATCACCGTGTCCGACCCCGCGCGCTCGGAGGCCTTCTATGACCAGGTGCTGATGCAGACGCTGGGCTTTCGCAAGAACCGCTTCACGCTGGGCGGCGAGCCCCATGTGCAGTACTACAACCGGCTGTTCGGCTTCGTGCTGCGGCCGGCACGCGTCCAGACCCCGCACGAGCCCTATGCCCCGGGCCTGCACCATTTCTGCCTGCGGGTGGACAACATCGCCGATGTGCAGGCTGTTGCCGAGCAGCTGATCGCCGCCGGCATTGCCGCGACACCGGCCAAGAACTATCCCGACTACGCCCCCGACTACTGGGCGACCTTCTTCACAGACCCGGACGGCGTGCGGCTGGAGGTCACCAACTACCGCCAGGAGCGGCGCGACCGCCACGACGGCTGGGACCGGGCCTGAGCGACCCATGGCCAAAGACGCCGCGCAGGGCCGGCCGCCGGCGCAACTCCAGTTCGATCTGACCTCGATGAAGGTCTTCGTCGCCACGGCCGAGCTGGGCGGGGTGACCAAGGCCTCGGAGCGGCTGGCCCTGGCCGGCGCGGCGGTGTCGCGGCGCATCCAGGACCTGGAGACCCAGTTCGGCCTGCCGCTGTTCGAGCGCCGCCCCCACGGCATGGCGCTGACCGAGGCCGGCCGCGCGCTGCTGGTCCATGCGCGCAGCATCCTGCACACCGCCAGCCGCATGCAGGACGAGGCGGCGTCCTACCGCCATGGCGTCAAGGGGGTGGTGCGCATCGCCGCCTGCAAGTCGGTGGTGCTGCAGTTCCTGCCCGCCGATCTGCAGCGCTGCGCCCAGGCCTGCCCGGGCGTGCGCATCGAGCTGCAGGAGATGAACAGCCAGGGCGTGCTCCAGGCGATGGACCGCCATGCCGCCGACCTGGGCATCTTCGAGGCGACGATGGGCCCGGTCGAATGGGCCACCCAGCCCTATCGCGAAGACCGGCTGATCGTGCTGGCGCCGCGCGACCATGCGCTGGGCGCCCTGGCCAGCGTGACGCTTGAGGACATCCTGCCCTGGGAATTGATAGGCCTGGAGGAAGGCTCGGCCATCGCCATCGCGCTGGCCCGTCATGCCGCCGAGGCCGGCCGGGTGCTGCGCATGCGCACCCGGGTCAGCAGCTTCGACAGCATGGCCGCGATGGTGGCCCAGGGCGCCGGCATCGCGGTGATGCCGATGGCCGTGGCCGCGGCGATCGCCCGCTCGCCGGGCCTGCGCCGCATTCCCATCCACGAGTCCTGGGCACTGCGCCAGTTCCTGCTCTGCCTGCAGGCCCCCGAGGCCCTGTCGACGGCGGCGCGCGGCGTGCTCGCGGTGCTGGCGTCATCGCAAAACGCGAACGCAGGTTCGGCCAAATAGCGATGGCCGCCGGGGCGGCGGCGTCGGATAGTCCGCAGGCACCGCAGCCAGCGGGATGTCCGGAGACACGCACATGATTCGACGCAGAACCTTCGCCCTGGCCGCTGCCGCCAGCCTGGCAGCACCGATGATCCGCGCCCAGCCCGCCGGCCCGGTGCGCATCATCGTCGGCTTCGCCCCCGGTGGCGGCACCGACATCCTGGCCCGGGTGATGGCGCAGAAGCTGTCGACGATGTGGGGTACCCAGGTGCTGGTCGAGAACCGCGCCGGCGCCACCGGCGTGATCGCCGCCGACTATGTGTCCAAGCAGGCGCCAGACGGCCTGACCCTGCTGATGGCCCATATCAACAGCCATGCCATCGCCCCGGCCATCTTCCCGAAGATGCCCTACGTGGCCGAACGCGACTTCTCGCCGATCGCCCTGGTCGGTGTGACGCCCAATCTGCTGATCTGCGGCGATCAGCAACCGGCACGCAGCGTCAAGGACGTGGTCGAGCTGTGCCGCAAGAACCCGGGCAAGATCGGTTTCGGCTCGGCCGGCAACGGTTCGGCGCAACACCTGGCCCTGGAGATGTTCAAGCTGGCCGCCGGTGTCGACGCCATCCATGTGCCCTACAAGGGCTCGGGCCCGATGCTGACCGACCTGATGGGCGGCCAGATCCAGTACAGCTTCGACACCATGACCGCCGCCACCCCCCATGTGAAGAGCGGCAAGGCAATTGCCATCGCGCAGACACGGCTGGCGCGCAGCCCCGGCCATGCCAGCGTGCCGACGATGGCCGAATCCGGCTTCCCCGGTTTCGAGGCCACCACCTGGTACGGCCTGGTCGGCCCGGCCAAGCTGCCGGTGGCCACCGTGCGCCGCATCAACGAAGACGTCAACAAGGTGCTGGCCATGGCCGATGTGGTGGAACGTTTCGGCCAGTACGGCGCCGAGGACGGCGGCGGCTCGGCCGACAAGTTCGGTGCCTTCATGCAGGCCGAGTCGCGCAAATGGGCCAAGGTGGTGAAAGACGCCAACGTCAAGGTGGACGCATGACAACTCAGCCTGAACGCCCTCAGCCGCTGGCCGGCGTGCGGGTGCTCGACGTCAGCCAGGTCATGGCCGGTCCCTATGCGTGCATGCTGCTGGGCGATATGGGCGCCGACGTGATCAAGATCGAACCGCCCAAGGGTGGCGACCAGACCCGCGGCGCCATGGGCTTCAAGATGAAGGGAAGCGACAGCATGGGCTTCCTGAACATGAACCGCAACAAGCGCAGCGTGACCCTGAACCTGAAGTCCGAGGCGGGGCGGGCGCTGCTGTTCAAGCTGGTGGAGAGCGCCGACATCCTGGTCGAGAACTACCGGCCCGGGGTGATGAAGCGGCTGGGCATCTCGTACGAGGACTGCCAGAAGATCAACCCGCGTCTGGTCTACGTCAGCATCTCAGGCTTCGGCCAGACCGGGCCCTGGGCGAATAGGCCGGGCTTCGATCTGATGGCCCAGGCCATGTCCGGCGTGATGAGCGTCACCGGCTACCCCGGCGGCCCCCCGGTCAAGGCCGGCGTGCCGGTGGCCGACATCGGCTGCGCGCTGTTCGCCACCTATGCGATGCTGGCCGCCCACATCGGCAGCAAGGCCACCGGCCAGGGCCAGTACATCGACGCCTCGCTGTTCGACTCGGCGATGGCCTTCTCGATCTGGGACATGTCGGAGTACTGGGGCACCGGCCGCCCACCCGAGCCCCTGGGCACGGCCAACCGCATGAGCGCGCCCTATCAGGCCATGGCCTGCGCGGACGGCCACTTCGTGATGGGTGCGACCAACCAGAAGCTCTGGCACCAGCTGTGCCTGACCTTGGGGCGACGCGAGCTGCTGGACGACGAGCGCTTTGCCACCGTCTCGCTGCGCCTGCAGCACCGGCTGGCGCTGGTGGCCGAGCTGGAGCGGAGCTTCAAGCAGCAGACCAGCGACTACTGGGTGGAGACCCTGCTGGCCGCCGGCATACCGGCCGGGCCCATCCTCAGCTACCCCGAGGCCTTCGAGGGCGAGCATGGCCGGGTGCGTCAGATGCGCATGGAGATAGGCCACCCGGTCGAGGGCACGGTGCCGAACATCGGCTTTGCGGTCAAGCTCTCGGGCACGCCGCAGCAGGTGCGCCGCCACCCGCCGCTGCTGGGCGAGCACACCGACGAAGTGCTGGCCGAACTGGGCATAGGCGCCGCCGAGCGCGCGACACTCGAACAACAGGGAGCCTTCGCCCATGAGCTCTGACGACGGCGCGGTGCGCCTGAGCATTGCCGAGGGCGCGGCGGCGGTGGTGTTCGACCGCCCCGCCGCGCGCAACGCGATGACCTGGACCATGTACGAGCAGCTGGGTGCGATCTGCGAACGGCTGGCCGCGGACCGAAGCGTGCGGGTCGCCACCCTGCGCGGCCTCGGCGGCCAGGCCTTTGTGGCCGGCACCGATATCGCGCAGTTCATGTCCTTCTCCAACGGAGACGACGGCGTGGCCTACGAACGCCGCATCGACCAGGGCATTGCGCTGATCGAGGCCCTGCCCATGCCCACCGTGGCGGTGATCGAGGGCTTTGCCATCGGCGGCGGCCTGGCCATCGCCACCGCCTGCGACTTCCGCATCGCCAGCACCGGCTCCCGCTTCGGCGTGCCGATTGCCCGCACGCTGGGCAACTGCCTGTCTATCGCCAATCTGGCGCGGCTGTCGGCGGCCTTTAGCCCACAGCGCGTCAAGCGCATGCTGTTGCGCGCCGAGCTGATCTCGGCCGACGAGGCGCTGGCCTGCGGCTATCTGCAGCAGCTGTGTGCCGCGGGCGAGCTGGACGCCGCCGCCGCCACGCTCTGCGCCGAGCTGGCCGCGCTGGCCCCGGTGACGCAGCGCGTGTCCAAGGAAGGCCTGCGCCGCTTGACCGCGCAGCGCATGCCCGAGGGCGATGACCTGATACGTCAGTGCTATGGCAGCGCCGACTTCCACGCCGGCGTGGCCGCCTTTGTGGCCAGGCAGCCGCCCCGCTGGACGGGTGACTGACCCAGTCCTTTCGTCGGACCGCGCCCCGGTGCGTACGATAGGGGCATGAATGCAAGCAGCAACGTGGTCTGGGTGGCCGGTGCCAGCGGCCTGGTGGGCCGCGCCCTGCTCGATGTGCTGGCCCGCCAGCCGGTGCAGGTGCATGCGCTGCTGCGGCGGCTCCAGGCCCTGCCCAGCCACCCGCGGCTGACCCAGCACCAGGTGGACTTCGGCCGCGCCGACCTGGGCGCACGTTTGCCCGTGCCAACGGCCATCTACATCGCCTTGGGCACGACGATCGCCCAGGCCGGCTCGCAGGAGGCCTTTCGCGCCGTCGATCTGGACGCGGTGCTGACCGTGGCGCGCGCTGCCCGCGCACAGGGTGCCAGCCGTTGCGCCGTGGTGTCGGCGCTCGGCGCCGATCCGAAGTCGGCGGTGTTCTACAACCGCGTCAAGGGCGAGATGGAACAGGCGCTGGCGCAGCTGGGCTTTGCCCGGCTGGTGATTGCCCGGCCCTCGCTGCTGGTCGGCGACCGGGCGACGCTGGGCCAGACCGAGCGTGCCGGCGAGCGCTGGGCCCTGCGCCTGAGCGGGCCCCTGCTGCCGCTGATACCGAAGCGCTGGCGCCCGATCACCGCAGCCCGGGTGGCCGGCGCCCTGGCGCTTGCGCTGGCACAAGACGGCCCGGGCTTCAGCGTGCTGGAATCCGCCCAGATGCAGGACTTCAACGCAGAACAGGGGAACCCATGAAACTGAGCTTTCTCGGCGCCGCCGACAGCGTGACCGGATCACGCCACCTGCTGGACACCGGCGAACGCCGGCTCTTGCTGGACTGCGGCATGTTCCAGGGCTACAAGGTGCTGCGCGAGCGCAACTGGGCACCCTTCGGCGTGGCACCGCACACCATCGACGCGGTGCTGCTGTCCCATGCCCATCTGGACCACAGCGGCTATATCCCGGCCTTGGTCGCCCAGGGCTTCAAGGGTCAGATTTTCTCCACCGGCGCGACCCGCGATCTGTGCGAGGTGCTGCTGACCGACAGCGCCCACCTGCAGGAGGAGGACGCCCGACGCGCCAACCGCTCCGGCACCTCGCGGCATGACAAGGCACTGCCGCTTTACACCACGGCCAACACCAGGAAGGCGCTGACCCATTTCGTCGGTGTGCCACGCGATGGCCATCTGCGCCTGGGCGGGGCCGAGATCCGCTTCACGCCGGTGGGCCACCTGCTGGGCGCCTCGGCGATCTCGGTGCAGGCAGGCGGCAAGACCGTCGTCTTCTCCGGCGATCTGGGCCGCAGCAACGACTTGCTGATGCCGGCGCCGCAGCAGGTGTTCGAAGCCGATGTGCTGCTGATCGAGTCGACCTACGGCAACCGTCTGCACCCGGCCGAGGATGTTGAGCAACGGCTGGGTCAGGTCATCCGCAACACCTTGAAGCGCGGGGGCACGGTCTTGCTGCCCAGCTTCGCCGTCGGCCGTGCCCAGGCCCTGCTGCTGGTGCTGCAGCGGCTGCGCCAGTCCGGTGAACTGCCCTGGGACGTGCCGATCTACCTCGACAGCCCGATGGCCACCGAGGCCACCGAGATCACGCTGAAGCACCGCAAGCTGCTGCGCGTGTCCTCGGCCGAGATCGCCAACCTGAGCGATGGCGTGAAGACCATCAGCAAGTCGGCCGACTCGTTGAAGACCGCCAGGCTGGTCGCGCGCCACAGCGCCATCGTCGTCTCGGCCAGCGGCATGGCCACCGGCGGGCGGGTGCTCAACTATCTGCAGACCTTGGCGCCCGATGCCCGCCACCACATCTGCTTCCCCGGCTTCCAGGTCGGCGGCACCCGAGGCGCCAAGCTGATCGCCGGCGCGCGCGAGGTCAAGATCCAGGGCGAGTTCATCACCGTCAACGCCGAGGTCAGCCATCTCGAGGGCTTCTCCGGCCATGCCGACGCCGACGGGCTGATGGCCTGGATGCGCGGCTTCAAGCGCGCGCCGGCCCAGGTCTATGTCGTGCACGGCGAACCCGAGGCCAGCGACGCACTGCGCTGCCGCATCCAGGACGAGCTGGGCTGGAAGGTGCGCGTGCCACAGCACGGCGAGACGGTGGACATTGGATGAGGGCGAGTCTCAGCGCCAAGATCATCGCGGTCTGCAACACCAAAATCGCGAAGAACGGCCCCGGTGTCGGCCTGTCGTTCTATGCATTTTTCGCCAACCGAAATGACGACCCGCCGCTGCTGATGGAGGCCGCTCAGTGGTGGATACTGACGCATGGCCTCGACCATTTCGAGAAGGCGGAGAAGATCAGGCTGATGGTCGAGCGCGGCGATTGAGCAGCGTCACCGACCTCAATTTTCAAGCGTCCCATGCAGATACGTAGGGCATCAGCCTCAGACCTACCGCCCTTTGTCGCCTTGCAGCTGGCCGGCTGGAGGCTCGCCTACCGAGACCTGCTGCCAGCATCACTTCTCGGGCCGCAGTTGGAGCAGGAAAAGAAGGCATTCTGGGCGCTGCGCTTTGCGCAGCAAACCGAGAACCAGTTGCTCGCCGTGGTCAGCGAGGGTGGCAAATGCCTCGGCCTCGTCTGCGCGTTTCGCGCGGCTCCGGTTGATGGCGGCTGCTATATCGAACACATCTATGTGGCCCCTGAGGCGCATCGCCGAGGCCTTGGGCGCGAGCTGATGTCCTACGCCGTACGCTAGTGCGCAAGCGCCTACCCGGAAGCCAGCCTGGCCCTGTCGGTCGTCGAGCAGAACCTCCCTGCAGTGGCGTTCTATCGAAGCCCTGGAGGCGTTGCGGAAGCTACAGCGGCCTGGCATCCATCGGCCGAAAATTGCTTGCCCTGTCAAAAGCTGTCATGGCCTGACATGGGCAGGCTTTTCGGCGAGGCGCCCTCCATCGAGACGCGCACAGCGCCTTGATGACCCCCTGGCAAGCGCAGGTATGCGCTGCCCTGCCCGGGCCATACAGTTGAGCCGCAATGCAGCCCGGGAGTTGCCCATGTCATTCAAAGCCGCCTGGTTCCGCGACCGCCTGAGGAAGAAGGTCAGGCAGGGCTTTCAAGGCTACCCCGTGGCCACAGTCAGCTACTACGGGCCCGATGACCAGACGGCCAGCAAGGTGGCGGTCGGGATTCTTCTGATCGAGGGTGGTGAGGTGGCCTTTCTCGAACGCTGGTACAGCCAGGGCGGGGACATCAGGCTGGATCCAGACGTGAATGAGGCGATCGTGCATTTCATTCAGCAGCATGGCGTCAGGTCGGTGATCTCGCCGGACCGGATCATTGGCTGTCCCCATGAGGAAGGCACGGACTACCCGGACGGAGAGAAGTGCCCGACCTGCGGCTTCTGGGCGACGCGGGATCGCTACACGGGCGAGATCATTCAATGAGTGATCGCAGTGCATCGGCAGCCGATTTGCACAGGCGACTTGCCACGATTGCCAGTGCCAGCCCGTGGTTCATGGATGCGCTTCATGCCGTGCGCTCGCTTGCGTTGCCCGATTGGTGCATTGGCGCAGGCGCTGTGCGCAATCTCGTTTGGGACGCTTTGCACCACAAGGCCTCGCCGTCGCGACTCGCCGATGTGGACGTCGCCTATTTCGATGCAGGCAACCTCTCGCCGCAACAAGACCGCGACCTGCTGTCAACACTGCAGTCCTTGCAGCCCGCAGTGCCATGGGAGGTCACCAACCAGGCCGGCGTCCATCTCTGGTTCGAGGCGCACTTTGGTCATGCGGTCCTGCCCCTGCTGTCGCTCGAAGACGCGGTCGCCTCCTGGCCCGAGTACGCGACCGCCGTGGGCCTGTCGCTGGATCCGGATGGCGCGCTGAAGGTCATCGCCCCACACGGCCTGGATGATTTGTTCGGCATGGTGGTGCGCCGCAATCCGGCACGCGTCAGCATAGCGACCTATCGCCAACGCGTGGCGCAAAAGCGTTATGCCGAGCGTTGGCCGCGGGTTAGAGTTGAGGCATGTTGAGCCCGAGTCACAAAGTTCCTCTCGCCAAGCGCATCGTGTGCGCAGCAGCCGGCGCCCTCGCCGGCTACGCGCTCTGGGCCTCCTACCATCAAGTGAACTGGTTCTCCACCGAAGCCCTGGTCGCCATCATTCACTCATTGCAGCCGCTGGCTGCTTGGATCGATGGCCACACGTTCGACTTTGTGGCGCTGGCGCTGATCACTGTCGCCAAGGCGGCACCCGGCTCGATAGGCCTGGGCTTGATCAGCGGCATGCTGTTGCGCAGCCTGCCCTACCCTCGCTGGTTTGCCTACGCCGTGCTGCTGTTTCCGATCGGCGCCTACCTTGCCAGCTTCGCCCTGCTGCGCGATCTGACCGGCATGGCGGGCGCAGGCTTCACCCACCAGCTCTGGGAGAACCGCAGTCACGCCGTGCTGATCGGTTTCGCGATCTATACCTTGTTCTTCAGCACCCTGCTTGCTGCATACACGTGCAGTACCGGCAAGAAGCGGCCAGCTCGCACAAGGCATGCCACTGGTTGATGAAACTCGTCACCGCGTTTCTTGCGGGCCTTGCCAGCTACGTGCAGACGCTGCAACGCGGCTGGTCCGCGGACAATGCGCGCGGTGCGTTGGCAGGGCAGGAGGAGTGGAAGAAGATTGCGAACAATGCCGGCGATCCTGGCCCTGCAGATTGAGCAGAACGGCAATGGAGCTTGAACGATGACCGAGCTGAAAACCAAACCCACCGCAGCCAACGTCGAGACCTATGTCGGCGCCATCGCCGACCCCAATCGGCGCGCGGACTGCTGGACACTGATCGAACTGATGAGCCGGGCCACCGGCAGCGAGCCGCGCATGTGGGGCAGCAGCATCGTCGGTTTCGGCAGCTACCACTACCGCTATGCCAGCGGCCATGAGGGTGACGCCTGCCTGACCGGTTTCGCCTCGCGCAAGTCTGACTTGACGCTGTACATCACGCCGGGCTTCGAGCGCTATCAGCACCTGCTGGCGCGTCTGGGAAAGCACAGGGTGGCAAAAAGCTGTCTCTATCTGAAGCGGCTGGCCGATGTCGATCTGGAGGTGCTGGGCGAGTTGATCGAACAGTCGGTGCGGGAGACCAGCGCTCACCATCCACCGAGCGGCGCCTGAGTTGACGCCACCCGGCGCCTGGCCTACAAACAGCACTCCGCACCTTTGCGGCTGAGGAGTTCGCATGAAACGCGTCACCGGCATTGGCGGCATCTTCTTCAAGGCCAAGGACCCGGCCGCCCTGCGCGCCTGGTATCAGAAACACCTGGGGATGAACGTCGAGGCCTGGGGCGGCATGGCCTTCCCCTGGGCCGGGCCCGACAACCCCAAGGGCGAGGGCGTGACGATCTGGACCGTGTTCGACCCCGACAGTACGTACTTCGCGCCCAGCACAAGCCCCTTCATGGTGAACTACCGCGTCGCCGATCTGCATGGCCTGGTGGCGCTGCTGCGCGAGGAGGGCTGCAACGTCGATGCCAAGGTCGAGGAGTCCGAGTACGGCAAGTTCGCCTGGGTGATGGACCCCGAAGGCAACCGCATCGAGCTCTGGGAGCCGCCGCCGGGGCAATAGCGACAACGGCTACTTCGGCGAGAAGCGCAGCAGCTGATTGCTCTGGCTCCAGTTCAGGCGCGACAGCACATCCATGCCCAGCAGCGGCTTGTCGCTGAGGCCGGGCAGCACCAGTATCTGCAGGCGTTCGGCGTGCACGCCGCCGTCCAGCCGCACATCGACCCTCGCCAGCTGGCCCGTGGCCGTGCCACCGGCGGTGTTGGTGTGTACCTGGCCATAGAGCGTCAGGCCCAGCTCCCGCGCCAGCGACAGCGGAATCGCCGTGCCGCTGGCGCCGGTGTCGATCAGGAACTCGACCGGCGCGCCATTGATGCGGCCGGCCCAGTGGTAGTGGCCGTCAGGCGCGCGGGCGATCTCGATCACGCCCTCGTTGAGCACGAAGCGCGAGCGCTGCTGCTCGCGCTCCCACCATTTGAAGCCCATGAAGACGACGGTGCCCAGCAAGAGCCAGAGGGTGATGATCTTCAGGGTGCCGGGCAGTTCGCGCATGCAGGGTCGGCGGCACTGCCGCTGAAAGGGGGTGGCACCGATGTTAGCCGCCGACGGGTGGTAGATTCGGCGACCCCGTCCCCTGCCCGCACTGAAAGAGCCCCTTGAGCGAAGAACTGAACCCTGCCGCCGACACCTTTGAACCCGTTCAGGAAGCGCTGCTGTGGCAGGACGAGATCTGGACCGCCCGCGTGATCAAGAACGAGGAGGACGAGGGCTGGGCGGTGGCTATGACGCGCCATGGCGAGTCCGAGCCGGCCCTGGTCGCGCCCTGGACCATGGGCCGCGACAAGAAGAACCCCAAGCCGCTCAGCGCCCCGGCCTTCCACACCTGGGTGAAGACGGCTAACGAGGTGCTGCGCCGCCATGAGCAGCAGCTGCACGCCCAGCTGCACAAAAATCTGAAGCTGAGCGTCAATGGTGCCAGCTACCTGGTCACGCTGGACATCGTGCCCGACGAGGACGATGCCCACGCCTGGCTGGCCGCCGCCGATGAGGACGGCGCCCAGCTGGCTCGGGTTCGCGTGGCGCCGAACTTCAAGCTGAACAACACCAGCGCGACGAGCTGGATCGAGAACGAGTTCCAGAAGCCGCGGTGATAGGCCTCGGGCTTACAGGCCCATGCCGCCGTCGATGATCAGCTCGGCACCGACGGTGAAGCTCGCCTCGTCCGAGGCCAGGAAGACCACCGCCTTGGCGATCTCGCTCGGTTCGCCGAAGCGGCCGGCCGGCACCTGGCCCAGGATGGCGGCCGCCGTCTTCTGCAGGTCGGTGTCCGACATGCCCAGCTTGCCGTAGAGCGGCGTCGAGACCGGGCCCGGGCTGACCGCATTGACGCGGATGCCGCGGCCTATCAGCTCGCCCGATAGCGTGCGCGCCAGGCTCAAGAGACCGGCCTTGGTGGCCGCGTAGACGCTGGAATTGGGCATGCCGATGTGCGCGTTGATCGAGGTGTTCAGCACCACCGAGGCCGGATTGGCCAGAATGGGCAGCAGCGCCTGCATCAGGAACAGAGGGCCCTTCAGGTTGATGGCCAGGCTGCGGTCGAAGGCGGCCTCGTCCCAGTCTGCCAGCGGCCGCAGTTCGGCCACACCGGCGTTGATGAACACGGCGTCCAGCCCGCCAAAGGCCTCCTTGACGGCCAGCGCCAGACCGGCCTGGGCGCCAACGTCGCCGGCGTCGGCACGCAGGATCAGCACGTCCTGGCCCAACTCGCGGCGGGCTTGTTCGATGGTTTGCGGGTTGCTGCCGGTGATGGCCACGCGGGCACCCTCGGCGAGGAATTGGCGGGCGGTTTCCAGGCCGATGCCGCTGGTGCCGCCGGTGATCAGGGTGCGCTTGCCTGTGAGTCGGTTCATGAGTTTCTCCAGTGAGGTTGAGAGGAAGTCGGCACGGGCTCAGCACCGATGTCTCCAATGTAGGCTTCAGCTATCCGCGCAACCAGCGGCCGGAAGTTCACAATACGTTCAGCTTTTGTGAATCAAAGGGGTTGAGATGGACCGTCTGCGCGCCTTCGAGGTGTTTGTGGCCGTGGTGTCGCGCCAGAGCTTTGCACGGGCGGCCGAGGCGCTGGACACCTCGCCGGCCAACGTCACCCGCTACATCGCCGATCTGGAGGCCCATCTGGGCACGCGGCTGCTGAACCGGCATTCGCGAAAGTTGTCGCTGACCGAGAGCGGCGAGGCGTTGTTCGAGCGCGCCAAGTCCATCCTCGACGACATGGCGGAGGCCGAGGCGATCAGCGCCTCCAGCGGCCTGGCCCCACGCGGGCGGCTGCGCATCAACGCGCCACTGAGCTTCGGCCTGCTGCACCTGGCGCCGCTATGGCCCAGGTTCTGGGCACTGCACCCGGAGGTCGAGCTCGATGTGTCGCTGATCGACCGGGTGGTGGACATCGTCGAGGAGGGCTTCGACCTGGCGATACGCATCTCGCGCAGCGGCTCCACCCAGCTGGCCGCGCGCAAGCTGGCCAGTTCGCACAACATCGTCTGCGCCTCGCCCGACTATCTGCGCCGGCGCGGCACACCGACCACGCCGGCCGACCTGGCCGGGCACGACTGCATCGGCTACACCTACTGGGCCACCGGTGACGAATGGCAGTTCCGCGACGACGCCGGAGACCAGCACGGAGTGCGCGTGCGCTGCGGCATGCACAGCAACAATGGCGACACCGTGGTGCAGGCCGCCGTGGCCGGCATGGGCGTGATCTGCCAGCCCAGCTTCCTGCTCGGCCCCCATCTGCGCGCCGGCCGCCTGGTGGCCCTGCTGCCCGGCTACCACCTGCCCGACATCGATGTGCTGGCCCTCTACCCCAGCCGCCGCCACCTCAGCGCCAAGGTCCGGGTGATGGTGGACTTTCTGGCCGAACAGTTCAGCGGCGTGGCGCCCTGGGACAGAGACTGATGCCGCCGCAGGTTGGCCGCAGTTCACACACAATGCGCCACCGGCCAATCTGGAGCGACCTTGATGATGAAGATGAAGTTGATGGCCCCGGCGACCGTCCTGGCGCTGTCCCTGATGCTGCAACCGGCCTCGGCGCAGACCAAACCGCGCCGCCCGGCCGCCACCGTCGTCAAGCCCGTCGCGGTGCCAGCGCCACCGGCCCAGGCGATCGTTGCGCCCGTCCCGCCCGAGGTGGAGACACCCACCGCCGTGCGCGAGCTCGGCGGCATCGAGGAATACCGGCTGGCCAACGGCCTGCAGATACTGCTCTTCCCTGACGAGGCGCAGAGCACCACCACCGTCAACATCACCTACCGCGTCGGCAGCCGGCACGAGGCGCCGGGCGAGTACGGCATGGCCCATTTGCTGGAGCATCTGGTGTTCAAGGGCACACCCAGCCATGCCGACATCCCCGGCGCCTTTGCCCAGCGCGGCATGCGCTGGAACGGCACGACCACGGTGGACCGCACCAACTACTTCGCCAGCTTCAATGCCAGCGACGACACCCTGGCCTTCGCCCTGGCGCTGGAGGCCGATCGCATGGTCAACAGCCATATCGCCAAGGCCGATCTGGACAAGGAAATGAGCGTCGTGCGCAACGAGTTCGAGCGCGGCGAGAACAACCCCTTCCAGGTCTTGAACCAGCGCGTGCGCTCGGTGGCCTATGACTGGCACCCCTATGCCCACGCCACCATAGGCCCGCGCAGCGATATCGAGAACGTGCCGATCGAGAAACTGCAGGCCTTCTACAAGCGCCACTACCGGCCCGACAACGCCACCCTGCTGGTGGCCGGCCGCTTCGACAAGGCCCAGACCCTGGCGCTGGTCGCCAAGACCTTCGGACCCCTGCCGCGACCGCCGCAGGCCAATCCCCAGCCCTACACCGTCGAGCCCGCCCAGGACGGGGAGCGCAGCGTGGTGGTGCGCCGCATCGGTGGCCAGCCGCTGCTGCTGGCCCACTACCATGTGCCGGCCATCGCCCACGGCGATTCGGCGGCGCTGCTGGTCTATGGACTGATGATGTCGCTGCAACCCAGCGGCCAGCTCTACAAGGAGTTGGTCGAGAGCAAGCTGGCCGTGGCCACCGGGCTGAGCGGCCTGGGTGGCATGGACCCCGGCAGCGCCATGGCCTACGCGGTGTTGACGCAAGAAGCCGACGTGGCCAAGGTCGAGGCCAGGCTGCTGGACCTGATCGAGGGCCGCGCCGCTCGCCCCTTCACCGAGGCCGAGCTGGCCCGCGTGCGTGAGCTGGCCCTGGTCTCCTACCGCCAGCAGATGAAGAATCCGGAGGCGCTGATTCAGCAGATATCCAGCCTGATCGGCTCCGGCGACTGGCGCCTGCTGTTCCAGCTGATGGAAGACATCCCCCGCGTCACCCTGGCCGACGTCGAGCGTGTGCGCCAGGCCTATTTCCGCCCGGCGAATCGCACCCTGGGCCGCTATCTGCCGGCCACCACCGCCGAGCGGGTCGAGATTCCGGCCGCACCATCTCTGGACCAGCGCCTGGCCGAGCTGAAGGGCCCGCCCAAGGTCGAGGAGGGCGAGCGCTTCGATCCGACCCCCGCGCATCTGGAGGCGCGCATGCAGCGCCGTGTGCTGCCCAGCGGCATCACCCTGCACACCTTGCGCAAGCAGACCCGCGGCAACACCGTGCAGCTGCGGATGCAACTGCGCTGGGGGGGGCGCGACGCCACCTACGCGCGCCGCGGCACCGACCTGATTGGCCCGCTGCTGTCCGAGGGCAGCCGGGGATATGCCAAGCAACAGCTGCAGGACACGCTGATCAAGCTCAACGCCCATCTGCAGATCAGCAGCGGCGACCAGGGCGCCACGCTGGTGCTGACGGCCGAGACGAGCAGCCTGCTGCCGGCACTGAAGATTGCCGCCGATCTGATGCAGCAGCCGCTGCTGCCGGCCGCGGCCCTTGAACGCGTGCAGCGCGCCGCCGTCGCCGGCCTGCAGGCCTCGCGCAGCGAGCCCGAGACGCTGCGCGCCGAGGCCGTGCGCACGCACTACAACACCGCGCGTGGCGTGACGTCGGGCCATCCGGACTACATCCGCAGCCTGGAGGAACGGCGGCTGGCGATAGAGGCCGCGAGGCTGGACGACCTGCGCGGCTTCCACGCCGACTACTGGTCGGCCAACGAGGCCGCTGTGGCCGTCGTCGGAGCCCTGCCCGAGGGCCTGGACACAGCCATCGAGCAGCTGTTCGGCACCTGGAAGAAGCCCGCCGCGCCGCGCTATGTGCGGCACGAACCGTCCTTCCGCGCCATTCCGCCTGCGCGCTTCGACGCTCAAGCGCCCGACAAGGCCAATGCCGTGCTGCGCTTCCAGGCGCCGTTGAAGCTGAGTCAGCGCGATGCCGACTACGCCGCCATGGCGGTGGCCGTCCATGTGTTCGGCGGTGGCGCGCTTGAGAGCCGCCTGGCCAGCCGCGTGCGCCAGCAGGAGGGCCTGAGCTACGGCATCTCGGCCGCACTGGGCGCACCCTACTTCGGCGACGAGGCCGCACTGACCATCAGCGCCAGCTATGCCCCGGCCAACCGCGAGCGTGTCATCACCCTGGTGCAGGAGGAGCTGCAACGCATGGGCGAGCAGGCCATCAGCGCGACCGAGCTGCAACGCGCCAAGACCGACATCCTGGAGGGCCGCAAGCAGTCACGCGCCAGCGAGGCCCAGCTGGCCGGCGGCCTGCTGACCCTGATCGAGCGCGGCGAGACATGGGCGCAGGCGCAGTCGCGCGACGAGGAACTGCTGGCGCTGAGCGCTGATGAGGTACTGGCCGCCTGGCGGCGTTTGATCAAGCCAGACGGCTTTGTCATCAGCACCGCCGGCGACTTCAAGACTCAACCGTAGGACGCTACTTTCGCCACGCCGCATCCGGCCGCCAGTTGGCTGCCCAGGCGGGCAGGTCGGCGGCCGGCATCGGGCTGGCAATGCCATAGCCCTGAGCCAGCTCGCAGCCCAGCGACAGCAGCATCTCGCCGTGTGCCACCGTCTCCACGCCCTCGGCAATGACCTGGCGGCGGAAGGCCGAGGCCAGGCCGACGACGCCGCGGATGATGGCCAGATCGTCGGCGTCCTCCAGCATGTCGCGCACAAAGCTCTGGTCTATCTTCAGCACCTCGGCCGGCAGGCGTTTCAAGTAGGTCAGCGAGGAGTAGCCGGTGCCGAAATCGTCGAGCGCGAAGCTGACGCCCACCGCGCGGCAGGCCAGCATCACCTGCGAGACCTGGGCAATGTCCTCCATCGCGCTGGTCTCCAGTATCTCCAGCTCCAGGCGGCCCGGCTGCACCTCGGGGTGGGCGGCGAGCAACTCGGCCAGGCGCTCGGAGAAGTTCTCCTGCTGCAGCTGGCGTGCCGAGATATTGACGCTGACCGGCAGGTCCAGGCCGCTCTCGCGCCAGGCCAGCATCTGCTTGAGCGCCGTCTCAATCACCCACTCACCGATCTCGACGCTGATGTCATGGTCTTCGGTGACCGGCAGAAAGGCCGCGGGCGAGAGCAGACCCCGCTCGGGGTGCTGCCAGCGTATCAAGGCCTCGGCGCCTATCACCGCGCCGCTGCGCATATTCACCTTGGGCTGGTAGAACAGCACGAACTCGCGCCGCTCCAGCGCCTGGGCGATGTGCTCCAGGCTTTCGCGCTGAGTCTTCACCGCCTCGTCGTGGGCCACGTCGAACAGGTGGTAGCGGTTCTTGCCGGCCTGCTTGGCCACATACATGGCCTGGTCGGCATGGCGCATCAGCTGGTCGGCATCGGCCGCGTCCTGCGGATAGACGGTCACCCCTATGCTGGCCGAGACCTGCAGCACCGCCTCGCCCACGGTCAGCGGCGAGGCCGCGGCCTGCAGCAGGCGCTCCAGCACCGGCTCGCAGTCCTGCGGCCGTTCCAGGTCCACCAGCACGGCCACGAACTCGTCGCCGCCGATGCGCGACAGCGTGTCACCCTCGCGCAGCGCCGCGCGCATGCGCTGGGCCAGCGCGATCAGCAGCTGGTCGCCGACATCGTGTCCGTACTTGTCATTGACGGCCTTGAAACCATCCAGATCAAGGAACGCCACGGCCAGCGACTCGTTGCGGCGCTGACTCTGCGCCATCGCCTGCTGCAGGCGGTCGGCCAGCAGCACGCGGTTTGGCTGGCTGGTCAGCGCGTCGTAGTGGGCGATGTGCTCCAGCTGGCGCTGGTGCTCCTTCATCGGCGTGATGTCGGTGAACAGCGAGACATAGTTCTGCGTCTTGCCGCTCGCATCGCGCACCGCGCTGATGGTGATCATCTGCGCATAGACGTCGCCATTTTTGCGCCGGTTCCAGATCTCGCCGTCCCAATAGCCATTGCCGGTGAGGTCTCGCCACATCGAGGCATAGAACTCGGGGCCATGGCGGCCGGACTTGAGGATGCGCTGGTTCTGCCCCAGCACCTCCTCGCGGCTGTAGCCGGTGATGTGGCTGAAGGTGTTGTTGACCTCGATCAAGGTGCCGGCCGCATCGGTGATGGCGATGCCCTCGCGTGCATGGGTGAACACGCTGGCGGCCAGCTGCAGGCGCATATCGGCGCGGGTGCGGTCGATGGCCAGGGCGGCCAGGCGGGCCTCGTCCTCGATCAGTTGCAGGTCGGCCGGCGTCGGTGTGCCGGCCTGGCGGTGATAGACGGCAAAGGTTCCCAGCACCTTGCCTTGGTCCGACAGGATGGGCTGGGACCAGCAGGCGCCCAGGCCGGCACGGCCAGCGATGTCCAGGAAGGTCGCCATCGACGGATGGGTCGCGATGTCCTCGACCACCATCCGCTCGCCGGTGAATGCGGCCGTGCCGCAGGCGCCAACGCCGGGTCCGATCTGCAGGCCCTCGAGCGCGTCGTTGAAGAAGCCGGGCAGGCTGGGCGCCGCCCCTTTGCGCAAGTGCTGGCCGTCGTCGTCGAGCAGCAGGATGCTGCACAGCATGGTCGGGTCCAGCAGCTCGACCTCGCGCACGATCAGGTCCAGCACATCGGCCAGCGGCGCCTTCTCGCTGAGCAGCTGCAGCACGCGCTGATGGTGCTGTTCGCGTTGATGGGCACGGCGGCTCTCGGTGATATCGGCGATGACACCGACCAGGCCAACCTCCTGGCCGCTGGCCGAAAGGAAATGCCGGCCGGTCAGATGGCCCCAGAACTGGGTCTGGTCGGCGCGCTGGTAGCGGCGCTCCATGTCCACCGAAGCCAGCCGGTCGGACAGCATCGCGGTCAGATTGGCGCGGGCCGAGGCCTGCTCCGACGGGTGCACCAGATCGACATACCCTCGGCCGACCAGCGCCTCCTGCGGCCAGCCGAACATCTCGGCCATGCACCGGTTGGCGTGGGTGATGCGCCCGTCCAAGCCCACCAGATAGATGGCCACGCTGGAGGTGTCCATGATCTGCTTGAGCAGAGCCTCGCGCGCCGCCAGCTCCTCGCTGGCACGGGCCAGGTCCTGCTCGGCGCGCTTGCGCTCGGTGATGTCGGCGGCGATGGCAATCACGCCCACCGGCTCGTTGCCGGCGCCCAGCAGCTTGACACGGGTGACTTCGACCAGATGGGGGCGGCCATCGACGAAGTTCAGCGTCTCCTGCGAGCGGTGCGCGCCCGGCTGCGCCAGGCACTCGGCGTCGGCGCGCTGGCGCGCGGCGGCCAGCTCCTCGCCGAGCAGCTCGGGCAGATGCCGGCAGCTCAGGAAGCGCTCCTCGGCAATGCCTATCGAATCGCAGATGGTCTTGTTGACGAAGCGGTAGCGCCCATCGACGCCGACCAGCCAGACCCCCACCGGCGCGTGATTGAGGATGGCGTGCAGCTTGGCCTCGGCGGCCTGCACCTCGGCCACCTGCGTGTCGAGCTGCATCGTCATGGACCTGAAGCTGCGCGCCAGATCGCCGACCTCGTCGTCACGCTCGACCGGCAGGGCGTCAATGGGCCGGCCCAGCGCATGCAGGCCCACGGTACGGGCCATCAGGTTCAGCGGCTTGGCCAGCACCCGCGCCAGCGCCAGCGCCACAATGGAGGCCAGTGCTATGAAAAGCAGGGTCAGCTGGACCACGCCCAGGCCCAAGGTCTTGCTCTGTGCAAGCACATTCTCTAGCGGCGTGTACAGGCCCAGCACGACGAAACGCTGCTCGGCCAGCAGGCCAAAGGGCACGCGCACAAAGGCCGCCAGCGAGGGGTGGCCCAGCACCGCGGCGTCGGCGGACTCCAGCATCACGTGCTGGCTGCGGCCCTCCAGCACCGGCCGGGTATCGGGCAACTCGTCCTGGATCAGAAACTGGCGCCCGGTCTCGAAACCAAAGGTCTTGGTCGCGTCGGGGTGTATCAGGTAGTCGCCGCGTTTGTTGGCCAGCAGCAGCCTCAGGTCCTGCGGCAGGTCCGCCCGTATCAGGTCGAACAGATCACCCAGGTCCACATCGATGACCACCACGCCGAAGATCACACCCGCCTGCGTATGCACCGGCGCGGCGATGCGGATGGTCGGCTTGCCAAAGCCGTGGTGCGCGCCCTGCTCCTGGTTCAGGCCGATCTGCGACACATAGAACTGGCCCGAGGGCAGGCGCAAGGTCTCGAAGAAATAGGGCTGATGGCTCTTCTCCTGCAAGGCATCGTCGCCGATGATCAGACTGCCGGTGACGCTGTCATTGGCACGGTCCACGCGTATCAGCTCGCGGCCATGGTCGGCTGCGCCGATCAGCCGCACCTGCGAATACTCCGGCCGCGAGGACAGCAGGCCGGTGAAGATGGCGGCCAGCACCCGGCCCTGCTCCAGCAGCGCCTGCCGGGACCCGCTGGCATTGGCCAGGTGCTGCACCTGGGGCAGCAGGGCGACAAAGCGCACATCGTCGGAGATGTGCGACAGCGTGCCGTTGAAGCGCTGGGCCAGCACCTGGGTGGCGGTGAGCAGCTTGTCCTGCGAGGACTTGATCAGCAGGTCGCGGCTGCGATCGTAGATGTAGTAGCCGGTCAGCGCCGTGGACAGCGCGCCCAGCAAGGCCAGCCAGAACCCGAGCTTGATGCCAACGCTGAATCGCATCTAGAAGTTCTCGATCCGTTCGCCGGACACGATCTTGTCCCACAGCAACTTGCGCCGCGCCGGGTCCTCTATCGGCTCCAGCCAGATGATCTTGTCACCCGGCGGGCTGTCGGCGAACGGGGTGACCGTGTTGGCCAGGCCATGGACCTTGCTGAGGCGCTCGCTGACGGGGCGCTCAAGGGTGAAGTTGATCCATTGTTGAGACAGGACCGGGTTCCTGCTGCCGCTGGACAGAGCCCAGCAGTCCAGCCAGGCCAGCGCGCCCTCGCGCGGGATCACATAGCCGATGTCGGCGCCGGCATCCTGCAGGGCCCTCACCTGCTGGGTGCCGTAGTTGGCGAACACCAGGGCCACCTCGTGACGCTTGAACCACTCGACCACCTCGTCGGATGTGGCGTAATAGGTCAGCACATTGCGCCGCAGCTGCACCAGGCGGCGCGCCGCCTCGTTCAGTTGGGCGGGCGAGAGCTGGAACGGATTCTTCACCCCCATCACCATCGCAGCCAAGGTGAAGTTGTGGTTGCTGGTGTTGAAGGCCAGCACACGCCCCCGGTACTCGCGCGCCCACATCGCGGCGAACGAGGTCGGCGGCATCTTCACCAGCTTGCGGTTGTAGATCAGCCCCATCTCCGAGTAGGTATAGGGCACGGCATAGGTCTTGCCATCGCGCACGAGGCCGGCGATGTCGGCATAGCGGCGAAAGCGCGGCAACTGCCTGGCGTTGTTCGTGATCGCGGCCATGCTGATGGGCACGCTGAGGCCTTCGGCGATATAGCGCTGCAACTCGGCCGTGTTGACGGCGAACACATCGAAATCCTGGCCCTTCCTGCTGGCCAGCTTGTTCCACAAATCGTCGTCGGAGCTGGCATAGGTGACCTCGACCTTGGCCCCGGTGCGCTTCTCGAACGCGGCCACCACCTCGGCATCGGCGTAGCCGTCCCAGGTCAGCACGCGCAGCACCTCCTTGGCCGCGGCCAGCGCGGGCAGCGCCAGCAGAGCCAGGATGAACAGACGCAGAATGGACACGAGGCTTGGACTCATCGAAGCATGATGAATCTTCAAGCTGACGCCAGCCCTAATCACTTCCGCGAACAAAGTCTCACTCCGGCAAAAAACGGCTGGAGTGCGCCCACTAACTCGCCTGTTCCGCCGGATGCAGAGGCACGACGTCCTGGTCGATGGCGCCAAAGATGCTCATGCCGTCGGCCCCCTTCATCTCGATGCGTATGGTGTCGCCGAACTTCATGAACTCGGTCCTGGCCTCGCCGGACTCAATCGTCTCTATCGCCCGCTTCTCGGCGATGCAGCTGTAGCCGCGCGACCAGTCCTTGTTGCTGACCGTGCCCGAGCCGACGATGGAGCCGGCGCGCACATGGCGCGTCTTGGCGATATGGGCGATCAGCTGGCCGAAATGGAAGGTCATCTCCTCACCGGCATCGCACAGACCCACGCGCTGGCCGTTCCACATGCTTTGCAGCTTCAGGTGCAGGCGCCCGCCGGCCCAGGCCGTGCCCAGCTCGTCGGGGGTGACTGCCACCGGGCTGAAGGCGGTGGCCGGCTTGCTCTGGAAAAAGCCGAAACCCTTGGCCAGCTCGCCCGGGATCAGATTGCGCAGGCTCCAGTCATTGGCCAGCATCAAGAGCCGCACCCCCTCCAGCGCCTGCTGCGCTGCCGTGCCCATGGCGATGTCACCGGTGATCACCGCCAGCTCGGCCTCGAAATCGATGCCCCAGGCCTCGCTGGCGAAGCGGGCGTTGTCGCAGGGGCCCAGGAAGTCGTCGCTGCCACCCTGGTACATCAGCGGATCGGTATAAAAGCTGGCCGGGACTTCCGCACCAAGGGCCTTGCGCACCAGCTCCACATGGTTGATGAAGGCCGAGCCATCGGCCCACTGGTAGGCCCGCGGCAGCGGCGCCATGCACAGCTTGGGATCGAAGTTGAAGGCGTGGCGGGCTTTGCCATGGTTCAGATTGACATAGATGTCATCGAGCTGGGGCGACATGAAGTTCCAGTCGTCCAGCACCTGCTGCAGGCGGGTCGCCACGCCGTTGGCGTAGTGGGCGGTCGACAGGTCCTTGGAGACGACGACCAGCTGGCCGTCGCGCGAGCCGTCTTTGTAGGTGGCGAGTTTCATCTTGAGGGGGATGGTGCGGGTTGGACGCGAATGGCAGCATTGTCCGATGACTTGGCTGACGCCCTCACCGCTCTCTGCTGTGTCGCCCCGCCGGCGCCGTGTCTGGTTGGGCGCCGGGGTGCTGGCCTTGGCCCTGCATGGCGTGCTGCTGACGGTGCTGCGTGCGCCTGATGAAAGGACTGCCTCCAGTGCCGCGGCGGTGGTCGCCGTACAGGTGGCGCCGCGGCCTCTGGCGGTGCCTCGGCCAGAGCCTGCCGTCGCGACAGCGCCGCCACCGCCGCGGCCGGTGCGGCCCCAGGTTCAGGCCCCCGCTGCGCCGATCGAGGCGGCGGCAACCATCGCCCAGGCCGCTCTCGGCCATGCCACCCGATTCGCGCCGGCGGCGCTGCTCAGCTACGAACTCAGGCACGGCACGGCACTGGGCCAGGCGCTGCTGAGCTGGCGCCCATCGCCCGAGGGTTACGAGGCTCGGCTGGAGCGCTGGCTGGACGACCGCCCGCTGCCCGGCTGGGCCAGCCACGGCGGCATCGACCGCGCCGGACTGGCGCCGCTGCGCCAGTCCGACGAGCGCGGCGGCCGCGCGCGGCGCGCCACCAACTTCCAGCGCGAGGCCGGCAAGATCAGTTTCTCAAGCTCCAGCCTGGAGCTGCCACTGCCCGCCGGTGCGCAAGACCGGCTCAGCTGGATGCTGCAGCTGGCGGCCATGGTCGCCGCCGATCCGCTGGCCTTCGCGCCGGGCGAGTCGGTGCTGCTGCCGGTGGCGGCCCGGCAGGGCCAGCTGCAGACCTGGCGCTTCGTCGTCCAGGCCTCGCAAACACTGGATCTGCCGGTCGGTCGGGTCGAATCTGCGGTGTTTTTGCAACGTCTGCCCGAAGGCCCTTACGAGCCGCAGATCGACATCTGGCTGGACCCGCAGCGCCACTTTCTGCCGGTTCGCCTGCGCTGGAGCCGGGACAACAGCGAGCAGGCGCTCGAAATGAGCCTGAACAAAGAGCCGACCACACCGTGAACTTGTGGACACAACCCCCTCAAGCCGAGGGTGGCGCCGGCCGAAGAAACTGTCACGCTGGGGCTGCGTTGATGCTTCTCCCGACCGATGGCGGCCCGGGCAGGTTGAAATACCTGCCAATGGCCACAGTTAGCTGTAAAGGAGTACCCACATGCAAATGCTCTACAACTCGGACAGCTTTGTGGTCGTGCAATTCGACGTGCCGGTGCCGAATCTGGGCAATCCCCATCTGCAGGCTGGCGACGAGTCCCTCAGCCGCGGCGGCTACGAAATCGTCGACAAGTTCGCCCGCAAGGAAATCTTCATCGAAGGCGCGCTGGCCGAGAGCTTCAAGCTGGGCGTGCAGGCGCTGATCGAAGGCGACCCGTCCGAAGAAGAGATCGATGATTACATCGAGACTTACGCGTCGATGAGCCAGCACCCCGTCGTCATGCATTGAGGGCTGGATAGGGCCAGGGCACAGACCCTGCGCCTTAAGTCACGCCGCAGGGCTTGCCCTGCGCCGCAGCCTGATCCAAGATGGGGCATCCCTGTGAGCGCCCCAGACCTGTCGCTTCGCGCCAGGCCCCCCGAGGGGGACAAGCAAACTAGGGACGGCCCGTCGTTTGCTTGTGAGGAGCTGCCCATGGCCAAGCGTCTGTCAGACGCGCACCTGCTGCCTTCGCCCGGCCTCAAAGAGGCACCGGTGCTGGATCGCATGTGCTCGCAGTTCGTCCTCACGCTGACGCTCAAGCACGCGGCCCGCTTCAACCTCAGGCGCGACTGCGCCGGCCTGCTTTCCTTCGTCGGCCGCCATCTGGTCTGGCCCGCCAGCGTGCTCGCCCGGGTGCGCGGCTTTCTCGCCCAGCGCTGCAAGGCCAACGAGGCCTGGCGCGATCATGAATCGCTCAGCGACGAGGCTTTTCTTAAGCGATACGGCGTCTGGCACGGCCCCTATGAGGAGGGGTCGCTGTTCTTCTACATCGACGAATACATCAAGGACGCGCCCAAGGACCTGCTGTCCGTGCTGGGCACGACCTGCGAATGGCTGGAGCGCCAGCTCAAAAAAGAATCGACGCTGGTCGAGAAGAACATCGATGCGCTGGCCGATCTGCTGCAGCTGAACCCGGCCGAGCGCGCGCTGCTGCTCTATGGCACGCTGGCCCGCTACCAGCGCGAGTTGCGTGGCCTCCTGGTCGAATTCAAGGTCAACAACGCGCAGGAGGCCTTCGCCGCGATCGCCGCCGTGGCCGGCGTCAATGAGCAGGAGGTGGCCGAGGCGCTGCGCGCCGGCTCGCGGTTGGAGCGCATAGGCATGGTCGAGAACCTGATCTCGGAGCACAACATCACCGACCTGGCCGACCTGATGAAGGTCAGCGAGCAGCTGCCGCCGGTGCTGATGCGCGAATACCAGGGCCCGTCCGATCTGATGGCCGTGTTCACCCGGCCGGCCACCAAGAGCGAGCTGACCCCGGGCGACTTCCATTTCGTCAGCGAGGACCTCGGCGTGCTGACGGCCCTGCTCAGCAATGCGGTCGAACGCAAGGCGCCGGGCGTCAATGTGCTGCTCTACGGCCCGCCGGGCACCGGCAAGACCGAGCTGGCCAAGGTGGCGGCGCAGAGTGCCGGCCTCGATCTTTACGAGGTCGAGTACGCCGACCGCGACGGCAACTCGCTGACCGGCCGCGACCGCTATCGCTCGCTGCAGATCAGCCAGGTCTTTCTCAAGGGGGGCCACAAGGTTGCCCTGCTGTTCGACGAGGTTGAGGACGTGTTCCCGCCGCTGTCCAGCGACACCGCACAGCTGATCGCCAGGCTCGACTCCTCGGGCGAGGGTGCGCCCTCCAGCAGCGTCAGCGGCAAGGCCTGGGTGAACCAGATCCTGGAGACGAATCCGGTGCCGGTGATCTGGGTCACGAACCGGATCGAGCAGATAGACCCGGCCTTCAGGCGCCGTTTCCAGTACCACCTGGAGCTCAAATCGCCGCCGCCCGGGGCGCGGCTGGCACTGGTGCGTCGCGCCCTTCAGGGCGTGGAAGTTAGCGCAGGCTTTCAAGAGAGGCTTTGTGAACGAAGGGGCCTGACGCCAGCGCAGATTCGCACCGCGGTGCGGTTTGCGCAGCTGGCGGGGGCCCCGGGCGCCAATCGGGCGGTCGAATCGCTGATCGAGCGCCAGCTGCAAAACGCCGACAAGGCGCTAGGCCATGACGCCCGCGAGAAGGGCGCCCGGCCGGTGGTCACCCGCTACGACCTGAGTCTGCTGAACACCGAATCGCGCTTCGAGATCGCCCGCGTCGTCGAGGCGCTGAAACGGCGCGGCGCCGGCTGCCTGTGCTTCTTCGGCCCGCCCGGCAGCGGCAAGACGGCGCTGGCCGAGCACGTCGCCCAGGCGCTGCAAAAGCCGCTGATGATCCGCCAGGCCAGCGACATCGCCAGCAAGTTCGTCGGCGAGACCGAACAGAACATGGCCCGCATGTTCGACGCCGCCGCCACCGAGGACGCCGTGCTGCTGCTCGACGAGGCCGACAGCTTCCTGCGCAGTCGCCGCCTGGCCGAGCGCAGCTATGAACTCAGCGAGGTCAACGAGATGCTGCAGGGCATGGAGCGCTTTCCCGGCATCTTCATCTGCACGACCAATCTGTTCGAGGAGCTGGACGAGGCCGCGCTGCGCCGCTTCACCTTCAAGATCCGCTTCAAGGCGCTGAAGCCCGAGCAACGCGAGCGCATGTTCGTGGCCGAGGCGCTGGACGGCATGGCCGCTGCGATGAACCAAGAGCAGCGCCAGCGCCTGGCCGAGCTGGATGAGCTGACGCCCGGCGACTTCGCCAACGTCAAGCGCCAGGTGGACATCCTCGGCGAGGGCTTCGAGCCGGACGAGTTCCTGTCACAGCTGGAGGCCGAGCACCGCGTCAAGCCCGAGGTGCGGCAACGGCGGGCCATCGGGTTCAAGCACTGACTTGTCGGCCCCGGATTGCATCCGGGCTACGCGAGTTCTGTAGCCCGGATGCAATCCGGGGCCACCCCCCATCTGCCGCTAGCATTGCGGCCATGAGCCCCACACCACGCCTCCTGCTCCTGGTCGCCCTGCTGGCCAGCACCGCCCATGCCGCCGAGCTGAAGCTGCGCCTGCTGCAGACCAGCGACGTGCACATGAATCTGCTGAACTACGACTACTACCAGGACAAGCTCACCGACGAATACGGCCTGGCCAAGACCGCCAGCCTGATCAAGGCGGCGCGGGCCGAGGCGCGCAACAGCCTGTTGTTCGACAACGGCGACCTGCTGCAGGGCAGCCCGCTGGGCGATGTGGTGGCCAAGGTCAAGCCGCTGAAGGCCGGCGAGGTGCACCCGGCCTACAAGGTCCTGAACCTGCTGGAGGTCGACGCCGCCAATATCGGCAACCACGAGTTCAACTACGGCCTGCCCTTCTTGCGCCAGGCGATGGCAGGGGCGAAATTTCCCTATGTCAGCGCCAATGTGATGCGGGCCGATGCGCCGCAGCAGCATGCCTTCACGCCCTATGTGATCCTGGAGCGCCGCTTCACCGACGAGGCCGGCCAGCCGCACGCCCTGAAGATTGGCGTGATCGGCTTCGTGCCGCCGCAGATCATGACCTGGGACAAGCAGAACCTCGACGGCAAGGTCGTGGCCCGAGACATCGTGGAGACAGCCCGCCGGCTGGTGCCCGAGCTGCGCGCCCAGGGCGCCCAGCTGGTGGTGGCCATCGCCCACAGCGGGCTGGAGAAGACCGACCAGGGCCAGCTCGCCGAGAACGCCGCCGTGCAGCTCGCTCAAGTGCCAGGCATAGACGCACTGCTGCTGGGCCATGCCCATGCCGAGTTTCCGGGCAAGGACTTCGCCGGCTACCCCGGCGTCGATCTGGCCAGGGGCAGCATCCACGGCCTGCCGGCGGTGATGCCGGGCCGTTGGGGCGACCATCTGGGCTTGATCGATCTGCGCCTGGACAATGCCTCGGGCGCCTGGAAGGTGGTGGACAGCCGCGCCGAGGTCCGCCCCATCTACCAGCGCGCCACGCGCCGCGCGCTGGTGGATGCCGACCCTCGGGTGGCCGCAGCCATTGCCACCGAGCATGCCGACACCTTGGCCTATGTGCGCGGCGCGGTGGCGCAAAGCCTGGCACCCATACACAGCTACTTCGCGCTGGTCATGGATGACCCGTCGGTGCAGGTGGTGTCGCAGGCCCAGCTGGCCTATATGGTCCGTGCGGTGCAGGGCACCGCCTACGAGAAGCTGCCGCTGCTGTCGGCCTCGGCGCCGTTCAAGTCGGGTGGCCGCCAGGGCTGGAACAGCTATACCGACATCCCGGCCGGCACGATCGCGATCAAGAACGTGGCCGACCTCTACGTCTATCCGAACACGATCAAGGCGCTGAAGCTCAGCGGCGCCGAGGTGCGGGAATGGCTGGAGATGGCGGCCGGCAACTTCCGACAGATCGACCCCAAGGGCACACCGGAGCAGGACCTGCTGGAGCCGACGTTCCGCTCGTACAACTTCGACACACTGGATGGCCTCAGCTACGAGATCGACGTCACCCAGGCGGCGCGCTACGACGCCGATGGCAAGCGCCTGACGGGCGGCGGGCGGCGCATCGTCAATCTGCGGCACCAGGGCAGGCCGGTGGCCGACGAGGCCGAATTCCTGGTCGTGACCAACAACTACCGGGCCAACGGCGGCGGCAATTTCCCGGGCGTCAATGCCGGCAAGATCGTGGTCGACGCTCCCGACGAGAACCGCGAAGCGGTGGCTCAGTACCTGGCCGGCATCAAGCGTTTCAACCCGATGGCCGATGGCAACTGGCGGGTGCTGCCGGTGCCGGGGGTGAAGCTGCGCTTCCTGTCGGGTGCGGGCGGCATCGCCCATCTGGCGGCCACACCCAGGGTCAAGCTGGTGAAAGACAACGGCGACGGCTCGGCGCTGTACGAACTCGTCGACTAGCTTGCTTCGATGATCGTCTGCACCAGCGCCGCCACTCGCGGCCCCATATTCAGCGGCACAAGGCGCAGCTGCGGATGCTGGCGGGCGAAGACGCGGAACAGCTCGTCGGCAAAGGCATGGCCGACATCGTTGACGCCGTCGAAATCGAGGTCGGCCCGCTTGAACTGCTGCAACCGGGCGCCCACCCGCTTGGCCTGCGAACGCGACTCCAGGCCCGAATGGCCCTCCAGCAGCAGCTTCAGCGGCACCAGGGTGCGTTCGAAGTCATAGCCCTTGCCGTCGACGCTGAAGCGGCGCAAGACCTCGTCAACGCTGCGCCGTGACTCCAGCCCGAAGGCCACGAACACCGAGGTGCCCGAGCGGCAGACCGGCCGGCCGCGCTGCCACAGCCCCTCTTCCCACTCGCGGTGCTGGTAGGCCGTCTCATTGGCATGCAGGTCGAACACATCGGCCATCTTGGCGGTGAAGAACAGGCCCCGGCCGGTGTGGCGCTCCGGCTGGCTGGTCAGCTTGCCCTTGCTCAGTTCCAGCATGGCCATCGCCGGGTCGTCGATCTTGAAGACCTCGTTGATCTTGTTGAACACGCCCCGGCCGTCATCCGACACCAGCAGCTGCAAGTGGCTGCCGGTCTGGCGCATCGACACGGTCACGCTGGTGCCCTCGCTGTGGTCCACGGCGTTGTTCAGGAGCTCGGTGAAGGCATGCTGGGCGAGGCGGAACACCTCGTCGGACAGCGCGAAGTGCGGCGCGAAGTCGCGCGCCCAGGGCACGTCTTCATCCAGGCCCTCCAGCGGATAGCGGCGCACCACCTGGCGCAAGAGGCCGGGCTCGTAGATGGGTTTGCGCGGCGTGCCCTTGCGCACCAGCCACTGCAGCTCGATCAGGCGCTTCAGGGTCTTCTGCGCGGTGGCGCGCGTCACGCCCTGGCGCTCGGCCACCTGGGTGGCCAGGTCGCCCGGAAACTGCTGCACCGCCACCGTGATCCACTGGGTGACGGCGGCCAAATCTACACGTGCCATGACTGAATTCCCTGATTTGCTGCGCGGGGCAGTTTGGCACGGCCGGGACGGCTCAACTATTCAGTATTACCCGTCAATTCCGGCCAGATCAGCTGTCAAACACCGTCGCCAGCGAGCGGAAGCCCTTGATTTCAAGCGGATTGCCAAAGGGGTCGAGCAGGAACATCGTCCACTGCTCGCCGGGCTGGCCCTCGAAACGCGCCTGCGGCGGCATCACGAATTCGGTGCCGGCGGCCTGCAGGCGCTCGGCGAGGGCCTGCCATTCGGGCAGTTCCAGCACCACGCCCAGATGCGGCATCGGCACCAGATGGCCGCCGACCTGGCCGGTGCGGGTGGTGGCAAAGGGCTCACCCAGATGCAGCGAGATCTGGTGGCCGAAGAAGTTGAAGTCGACCCAGGTCGCGGTGCTGCGCCCCTCCTGGCAACCGAGCAGGTCACCATAGAAACGGCGGGCGCCGTCCAGGTCGCGTACGTGAAAGGCCAGGTGAAACAGGCTGGGCATGGGAGCTCCTTGATAATCCGTGCAGCTTAGCCAGAAACCCTGACCCGATGCCATCGCCTGCCGCATATGTGAAACGCCTGGCGCGCGCCTATTGCCTGGGCCTGGTCTGTTGCGCAGGCCTGACCCACGCCGCGCCGCCCGCCACCTGCCCGCCCACCGCCCAGATGCCCAGCCAGGAGCAGATGATGGCCGGCCTGCGCGATACGCAGGATCGTGGCGTGCTGTGGCGCATAGCCAAGGACGGGCGCAATTCCTATCTGTACGGCACCCTGCATGTCGGCCGGCAGGACTGGATCTACCCCGGGCCGGCCCTGCAGCGCGCGCTGCAACAGACCGCTGTGCTCGCACTGGAGCTGGACGTCACCGACCCGGCGGTGCAGGCCGTGATGACCGAGCCCACCCCGGCTGCGCAGTTGCCAGTCATTGGCCCGGCCCTGCAGCGCCGCCTGGACGGCCAGGCCGCGCTGGCCTGCCTGCCGCCCGGTGCGCTGGCCAGCATGCATCCGGTGCTGCAGGTCATGACCTACGCCTTGCTGGCCGGCCGCTGGGACGGGCTGGATCCGTCCTACGGCCAGGAATTCGTGCTGGCCGGCTATGCCAAGGCCGGCCAGCGCCCGCTGATCAGCCTGGAAACGGCCGAGGGACAGCGCGATGCGCTGATCCCGAAAACCCCGGCCGAGGCGCTGGAGGCGACCGAGCAGGCGCTGGAGCTGCTGGAGGGCCAGCGCGTGCGCCCTCAGCTGAAGCGCCTGGCCGAGGCCTGGGCCCGAGGCGACCTGGCCGAGCTGGCGGCCTACGAGGATTGGTGCGACTGCATCAAGAACGAGGCCGACCGCAGGGCCATGCGCCGGCTCAACGACGAGCGCAATCCTGCCATGGCCGAACGCATTGCCGCCCTCCATGCCCAGGGCGAGCCGCTGCTGGCCGCCGTGGGCGCACTGCACATGACCGGCCCGCAAGCCCTGCCCAGGCTGCTGGCCGAGCGCGGCTTCACCGTCGAACGGGTAGAGCCGCACAAATAGCACGCCCGGTGATAGGCTCAGGTCTCCAAAAAACGGAGACAGCAACCATGGCCGACGCATCCAGCTTCACCAAGTTCGTTCCCGGCTTCGACTTTCTGCAGGGCCTGGTCAAGACGGCCGGCTCCTCGCTGCCGAACATCGGTCAATGGGTGGCACCCACCCTGAACCCCGAGGAGCTGGAAAAGCGCATCGAAGAGTTGCGCACCGTGCAGTTCTGGCTGGAACAGAACGCGCGCATGATGGGCGCCACGATACAGGCGCTGGAGGTGCAGCGCATGACGCTGTCCACCCTCAAGTCGATGAACGTGCCGTTGGCCGAACTCAGCGAGACGCTGAAGATCAAGATGCCCGGCCTTGACAGCCCGATGCCGGTGTTCTCCGCCGCGATGGGCCAGCCCGCCGCCGGCAAGAAGGCGGAAAAGCCCGAAAAGAAGGCCGAGCCGGCAAGCGCAGTTACAGCGGCAGCCGCCGTCGATCCGATGCAATGGTGGGGCGCGTTGAGCCAGCAGTTTGCCCAGCTGGCCACCAACGCGATGAAGGACAGCGCCACCGACGCTGCCAAGAACCTGGCCGGCGCGATGGTCAAGCAATCGTTCGACGCTGCAGGGGAGACCCTGCGCAAGGCCGCCTCGGTGCCCGGTGCCGTGGCAGGTGCAGTGGCCGGCGGCATGGTCAAGCAGGCGGCGAAGACGGCCAGCGCCGGCAGGGCCGCGGCCGCCAAGAAAACCGCCGCGCGCAAGCGCAGCACCGGCTGAGGCGAGCCTCATGTTTCTCAGCGGCCACGCCACCCACCCGGACTGGCGCATCGCCCTGGCGCTGGCCGCCGCCCAGCTGGAAGCGCAGCGGGCTCAGCAGCCCGCCATGCCTGCCACACTCGGTTGGGTCTATCTGACCGACCACTACGCGCCTCATGCCCCCGCCCTGCTGGCCGAGCTGCAACAACGCTGGCCCGGCGTGGACTGGGTCGGCGCCGTGGGCATAGGCGTGAGCGCGAGCGGCGTCGAGTACTTCGACGAGCCGGCACTGAGCCTGCTGCTCTGCAATCTGCCGCGCGACCACTACCGTCTGTTCTCCGGCGGGTCGCCCCTGGGCACGTTTGCCGCACACAGCGCGCAGGTGCATGTCGATCCCAGCACCGCCGACGCCGCCGAGCTGATTGCGGAGATGGGCGCACGCACCGCCAGCGGCTATCTGTTCGGCGGGGTGGCAAGCGCCCGCACCCAGGCCTGGCAGATCGCCAACGGCCTGTTCCAGGGCGGTCTGTCCGGCGTGGCCTTCGGCCCCGAGGTGAGCCTGATCTCGCGCGTCACCCAGGGCTGCCAGCCGGTCGGGCCGACGCGACGCATCACCCGCAGCGAGAGCAACCGGGTCGCCCAACTCGATGACGAACCGGCGCTCGACTGTCTGCTGCGCGATCTGGGCCTGAGCGCGCTGGACCGCCGCGAGGCCCTGCCCCAGCTGCGCCAGACCCTGGTCGGCCTGGTGGATGCCGGTGACGCGCCCGACGAAGCCACGCCGCGCACCGGCCAGTTCGGTCCCGCCACCCGTGTGCGCCACCTGCTGGGCCTGACGCCACTGGACCGCGGCCTGGCCATTGCCGAACAGGTCGAGACCGGCACCCAGCTGACCTTCTGCCGCCGCAACACCGAGGCTGCGCGTCGCGACCTTGTGCGCATCTGCAGCGAAATCCGCGAGGAGGTTGAGGGCCAGGGCCAGGACTTGCCCACCGGCCAACCCGGCACCCGCATCGCCGCCGCCATCTACATCAGCTGTACCGGTCGCGGCGGCCCGCACTTCGGCGGCCCCTCGGCCGAGCTGGCCATCGTCAAGCATGCGCTGGGCGATGTGCCGCTGGCCGGCTTCTTTGCCGGCGGCGAGATTGCGCACCATCATTTGTATGGCTATACGGGGGTGTTGACGGTGTTCACCGAGCCGGCTTGAGCCAATCCTTATTGCGGCAGATTGGGCGCGCGGAGCCAATGCAGGCCACGCTGCGTACTGCCGCCCAACTTGAAAGCTAGGTGTCGCAAGTGCCAATATTCGTAGCTCTTCTACGCGGCGTCAACGTTGGCAAAGCCAAGCGTGTTCCCATGGCCGAGCTGCGCGCCCTCCTCTTTGACCTTGGCTACACAGGGGTGGCGACGCTGCTCAACAGCGGCAACGCGGTTTTCTGCGCTCCCACTGGCACGCCGCTGGAGCATTCGGCCACCATTGCAGCAGCGATCTCATCTCGGCTGAAGGTTGAGGTGCCCGTCATCGTCAAGTCGGCACGTGAACTCGAGGCCATCATCTCGGAGAATCCGATTGACGCGGCGGTGCACCAGCATTCAAGCTTTCTGGTCGCATTCACTCAAGACACCAAGGCGCTGTCAGGCCTTGCCGCCATGGAGTCGCTCGTAGTACCTCCCGAAAAGTTTGCAGTGGGCAAGCATGCCGCGTACCTGCTGTGCGCTGCAGGCATACTGGAAAGCGAGGCTGCGGAATCGCTACTGGGCAAGGCGGGCAAGCCAGCCACCACGAGAAACTGGGCAACCGTACTCAAGCTCCAAGCTCTTGCTGGTGAACGCGACGCCTGAGCGCCTGCTTCTTTCGGGCCAGCCCTTTTGCGCAGAGGAAAACTTGTGCCAAATGCCTACATCCATGTCCGGAAGACCTACTCCCAGACTGAGGAGGTCGCGATCATGCAAGCGGTACAGGGCGCGCTGGTAACCGCGTTCGGCGTCGAACCGACCGACACGAACATCATTCTCATGGCCCATCCTTCACATCGATTCATGTGCCCGCCCGATCGCGACGATCCGGAGCGCTACACCAACATCACCGTTGTTGGCCACGCCAGTCGATCGGTCGAGGCGAAGCGCCACTTCTACACAGCAGTTGTTGACAACCTCGAAGCGCTCGGTATTCCGCGAAATTGCAGTCTGATCCAGCTGCATGAACTGCCACCGGAAGACATCGCGATCCGTGGCGGGCATCCGATGTGCGATTTCCCGGCGATGATAGTCGCCGCTCAGCCGCAACAATGACTCGGCTGTGTGTGTTCCGCATCGCCTAGGTCCAGCTGCCATGGAATCAATCCGAGCTGCGCCAGTGAGTGTTGACGAGTACATCCAGGGCTTCTCGCCGGAAGTACAGGCCATCCTTCAGCGAGTACGTCAAGTTGTTCGCGAAGCCGCACCTGATGCCCAGGAAGTCATCAGCTACAGAATGCCGGCGGTCAAGCAGAACGGCGTTCTTGTCTACTTCGCGGCGTTCAAGAATCACATCGGTGTCTATCCGCCCATCACGGGAGATGCACGCCTCCAGAAGGCCATCGCGCCCTACGCGGGAGAGAAAGGAAACCTTCGGTTCCCCCTCGACAAGCCGATGCCTTACGATCTGATTTCTCGCATCACTGCGCTGCGTGTGAAGCAGGACGCGGCGAAGGCCGAAAGCAGGAGCAAGAAGGTGAAGCAGCGAGGCTGACGGGCGCAGCGAATCCGTGCAGCCCTGCGGCGCCGGGGCGACAGTCTGCCCTGCAAGTTCACCACTGCCCGTAGAAGACCCCGGCGCGCTTGTGCGCCCCGGTAGACGCTTCAACCTGCCCCTGCGTCATCGTCGTCCGCCGCTTCCTGCGCGCCAGCCAGTCGAACAACTCATTGCGCAAGACCTGGCGCTGGGCCGCATGGCTGGCCTCACGGCCGAGGTCAATGAACTGATCGGGATCGGCCGCCAGGTCATAGAGCTGCTCCGGCGCATCCAGCCAGTACACATAGCGCCAGCGCTCGTTGCGCAGTGACCAGGCGTAGCACTGATCCACGCGGTAGCCCAGGCGCTGGCGGGCGATCTTGAAGCTCCAGTCCAGCTCGGAGAACACCGTGTCGCGCCACGCCGGCCGATGCCCGTGCAGCAGATCGAGCAGGCTGCGGCCTTCCAGGCGGTGGGCTGGCAACTCCAGGCCCAGCGACTCCAGTATCGTAGGCACCACATCCACGCTTTCGACGAAGCGCGACTCGACGGTGCCGCGGGTCGCGTCGGCCGCCGCGCTCGGGTCCATCACGATCAGCGGCACGCGCTGCACGGTGTCGTAGAACAGTTCCTTCTCGCCCAGCCAGTGGTCGCCCAGAAAGTCGCCGTGATCGGCGGTGAAGATGATCAGGGTGTTGTCCATCAGCCCTGAAGCCTGCATGTGGTCGAACAGGCGGCCGAGGTGATCGTCCAGCTGCTTGATCAGGCCCTGGTAGGCCGGGCGCACGGTGCGCACGCAGTCGTCGCGGGCGAAGCTCTGGCTCTCCTCGTGCTCGCGGTAGGCGGAGACGACAGGATGGGCATTCGCTCGCTCGGCCTCGTTGCGCACCACCGGCAGACATTGCTCGGGGGTGTACAGCGCGTGGTAGGGCGCGGGCGCCATATAAGGCCAGTGCGGCTTGACATAGCTCAGGTGCAGCACCCAGGGCTCATCGCCCCGCCCGGCCATGAAGCGCAGCGCCTGGTCCGTCATGTAGGCGGTTTCGGAATGCGGCTCGGCGACGCGGGCGGGCAGATGCACGTTGCGCATATTCCAGCCGCTGACGACCTGGCCCTGGGCGTCAATGGCAGCGATCACATGCTCGGTCCAGGGGTCATCGCCGCCATAGCCCTGGGCACGCAGGAAGGCCGGGTAGCCGCTCTCCCTGCCCGGCTTGTGATGGCCGTCGTAGCGGTCGATCTCCTCGAAATGCCCACGGGCCAGCAGGGTGCCGAGCGCCGAGTCGCCCTCCAGATCCAGGCGCTTCAGCCCGGCATGGTCGGTCATCACATGGGACTTGCCGGCCAGCACCAGGCGGCGGCCGGCGTCCTTCAGGTACTCGCCGAGGGTGACTTCGCCGATGGGCAGGGGCACGCGGTTCCAGGTCGCGCCATGGCTGCTGGGGTAGCGGCCGGTGTAATAGCTCATCCGCGACGGCCCGCACACGCCCGAGTTGACGAAGGCGCGCTCGAAGCGCACGCCGCGTTTCGCCAACGCATCGATATTCGGCGTGTGCAGATGGGGGTGGCCGTAGCAGCTCAGGTGGTCCCAGCGCAGCTGGTCGCACATGATGAACAGCACATTGCGGACGGCTGCCATAGTTCTCCAGTCAGTTGAGGACAGAGCGTGGCACTGCGTGCCAAGGTCTGTCCCCAAGTCATTAGTTTGGATTGAACCCCGACTTCTGAATCACGGGCGCCCACTGCGCCTTGTAGGCCTTCAACATGGCGGAAGTCTGCTCGGCGCCCGACGACACCGGCTCCATCTTCGCCGCCGTGAACTTGGCGCGCAGCTGCGGGTCGGCCATCACCGTCTTGATCTCGGCGGCCAGGCGCTTGACCTTGACCGCAGGCATGGCAGCCGGGGCGTAGAGCACGTTCCACCCGCGGGCGCTCAGGTCGAAGCCCGACTCCTTGAAGGTGGGCACATTGGGCAGGGTAGCGCTGCGTTTTTCGCTGGACACGGCCAGGATGCGTAGCTTGCCGCCCTCGTGCTGGGGCTCAAGGGTGTCCAGCGTGTCCACGGCCACCGGCACATGGCCGCCCATCAGGTCGTTCAGCAGCGGCGCCGAGCCCTTGTAGCCGACGACCAGCGGCGCCATGCCGACCTTCTCGGTCACCATCAGCGCGAAGAAATGCGGCAGGCTGCCGGTAGCCGGCACGCCCAGATTGGCCTTGTCCGGATTGGCGGTCAGCCAGGCCACCAGGTGCCTGAATTCGCGCACCGGCACGGCGCTGGCCACGGCCAGACCGAAGTCATAGCTGGTGATCTGCGAGACGGGCACGAAGTCCTTGTCGGCGTCATAGCCTGCGTCCTTGTAGACCAGCGGCGCCACCACCATGATGGCCGGGTTGCCCAGCATCAGCACATTGGCCTCGGCGCCTTCGCGCCTGAGCTGCTGGGCGGCCAAGCGGCCGCCGGCACCGGCGCGGTTCTCGACCATCACCGTCACCCCGAGGCGGGGTTGCAGAGCCTCGGCCACCAGGCGGGCGGCACGGTCCGAGGAGCCGCCGGGCGGATAGGGCACGACGATCTTCAGCAGGCCACCGTCCAGTGCCTGCGCGCCGGCGCCCCCGATGGCCCCCAGCAGAGCACCCGCGATCAAGGCCAAACGCGTACGGTTTTTCATCATCATTGTTCTACCTGGGCTGTATGTGGTGTGGGGCACAAACCAATCTAACATCGGCCCTCACAGTTGCAGAAAACAATCAAGCCGTGAACCCACCAGCCGTCTATGGTCTGAAGCACCCGCAGCAGCTGGAAGACCTGCTGATGTACCGACTGACCCGCGTGGTGCGCACCTGCGGCCTGCCGCTGGTGCGCCTGTTCGAGGGAGAGCTGGGCATCACGCGGCGCGAATGGCATGTGCTGGCCCTGGTGGTGCAAGAGGGCGCTCTTGCGCCATCGCGGATTGCCGAGCTGTGCTGGCTGGACCGTCCCCGCGTGTCGCGCGCCGTCGGTCGGCTGGTTGAGCGCGGCCTGCTGTCACGGCAGGCGGCCGGGCGCAGCGCCCTGGTGCGCGCCACCGCTGAAGGCAATGCCCTCTATGCCCGCGCCATGGCCGAGGCCGGCGCGTTCAACGAGGCCCTGGTCGATGACCTCGACGCCACCGAGATGGCCCAGCTCGACGCGCTGCTGAACAAGCTCCAGTCCCGCGCCCAGACGCTACGTGATGCCCCGATGCCCGGTCGCCCGGTGCAGCGCCATGCCGGCGGCACGCGGGACCGTCACGGCACAACCGAATCAACGAGCACGCCACGATGAACGCCCCACTCCCCACCACTTCAGGTATGGCCGCCCGCCAGGCCGAGATCGTCGCCGCGCTGTCGCCGCTGCTGCCGGCCCATGCGCTGCTCTGGCGCAACGAGGACACCGTGCCCTACGAGTGCGACGGCCTGACCGCCTACCGGCAAAAGCCGCTGCTCGTGGCACTGCCGGAAACGGAGGCTCAGGTGGCGGCCATCCTGAAGGCCTGCCACGCGCTGCAGGTGCCCGTGGTGGCACGCGGCGCCGGCACCGGCCTGTCGGGCGGCGCCATGCCCCATGCGATGGGGGTGACGCTGTCGCTGGCCAAGTTCAACAAGATCCTGCGCATAGACCCCTTGGCCCGCACGGCCAGCGTGCAGTGCGGTGTGCGCAATCTGGCGCTCAGCGAGGCGGCATCGCCGATGGGCCTGTACTACGCCCCCGACCCGAGCAGCCAGATCGCCTGCACGCTGGGCGGCAATGTGGCCGAAAACTCCGGCGGCGTGCACTGCCTCAAATACGGCCTGACCCTGCACAACGTGCTGCGCGTGCGCGGATTCACGATGGACGGCTTGCCAGTAGAGTTCGGCGGCGAGGCGCTGGACGTGCCGGGCCTGGACCTGCTCAGCGTGATGGTCGGCAGCGAGGGCATGCTGGCCGTGATCACCGAGGTGCTGGTGCGGCTGGTGCCCAAGCCCTTGATCGCGCGCTGCATCATGGCCAGCTTCGACGATGTGCGCCGGGCCGGCGACGCGGTGGCCAGCATCATCGCCGCCGGCATCATCCCGGCAGGTCTCGAGATGATGGACAAGCCGATGACCGCCGCCGTCGAGGACTTCGTCCATGCGGGCTACGACCTGACGGCCGAGGCCATCCTGCTGTGCGAGAGCGATGGCACACCCGAGGAGGTGGAAGAGGAGATCGCCCGCATGCAGGCCGTGCTGGCCGCCAGCGGCGCCACGCGCATGGAGGTCAGCGCCGACGAGTCCCAGCGGCTGAAGTTCTGGAGCGGGCGCAAGAACGCCTTCCCGGCCAGCGGCCGCATCAGCCCCGATTACATGTGCATGGACTCGACGATCCCGCGCAAGCGCGTGGCCGACATCCTGCTGGCTATTGCAGAGATGGAGAAGAAGTATCAGCTGCGCTGCGCCAATGTCTTCCACGCCGGTGACGGCAATCTGCACCCGCTGATACTGTTCGACGCCAGCGATGCCGACCAGTTGCACCGCTGCGAGCTGTTTGGCGCCGACATCCTGGAGACCAGCGTCGCCATGGGCGGCACGGTGACCGGGGAGCACGGCGTCGGCATCGAGAAGCTGAACTCGATGTGCGTGCAGTTCTCGCCCGAGGAGCGCACGCAGATGCTGGCGCTGAAGACCGCCTTCGACCCCGCCGGCCTGCTCAACCCCGGCAAGGTCATCCCGACGCTGCAGCGCTGCGCCGAATATGGCCGCATGCATGTCAAGCGCGGCATGCTGGCCTTTGCCGAGATTCCGAGGTTTTGATGAGCGACATCGCGCAAGAGACTTTGATAGACCAGGTCAAGGCCGCCCTGGCCAGCGGCACGCCGCTGAACCTGCGCGGCCATGGCAGCAAGCATTTCTATGGCGAGCCACCAAGGGGCGAACCGCTGGATCTGACGCCACTGAGCGGCATCAGCAGCTACGAACCGAGCGAACTGGTCGTCACCGTGCGCGCCGGCACCCCGCTGGCCGAGCTGGAGGCACTGCTGGCCGCGAAGAACCAGTGCCTGGCCTTCGAGCCGCCACTGTTCGGTGGCCGGGGCACGGTGGGCGGCATGGTCAGCGCCGGCCTGGCCGGTCCGGCTCGTGCCAGCGTCGGCTCGGTGCGCGACTTCGTGCTCGGCGCCACGCTGCTGAACGGCCGCGCCGAGGTGCTGAGTTTCGGCGGCCAGGTGATGAAGAACGTCGCCGGCTACGACGTGTCGCGACTGCTGGCGGGCTCGATGGGCTTTCTGGGCGTGATCCTGGAGGTCTCGCTGAAGGTCTTGCCGCGGCCGGCCGCCACCGCCACCCTGCGCTTCGACATGGCCGAGGGCCAGGCCCTGGTGCAGCTGAACGAATGGGCCGGCAAGCCGCTGCCGCTGCATGCCAGCGCCTGGTGGGATGGTGCGCTGGTGCTGCGCCTGGCCGGCGCCGAGGCGGCGGTGGCCGCGGCACAGAAGGCGCTGGGCGGTGAAGTGATCGAGGCCGGCCTGGCCGCGCAGTTCTGGAGCGGCCTGCGCCACCAGCAGGACGAGTTCTTCATCGGCGCCGAACGGGCCGTCGAGGGCGGTGCCGCGCTGTGGCGGCTGAGCCTGCCGCAGACCGCGCCGCCGCTGGCCCTGGTCGGCGAACAGTTGATCGAATGGGGCGGCGCCCAGCGCTGGCTGACCACCGCCCTGCCCGGCGCACAGGTGCGCGAGGCGGCGCTGCGCGCCGGTGGCCACGCGACGCTGTTCCGCGCCAAGGACAAATCGGGTGGCGTGTTCACGCCGCTGGCGCCGTCGCTGATGCGCATACACAAGAGCCTGAAGACGGCCTTCGACCCGGCGGGCATCTTCAATCCCGGCCGTTTGTACACGTCCCTCTGACCCTGGCACCCCATGCAAACCACTCTGTCGCCCGAGTTCCAGGGCACCCGCGAAGGCCAGGCCGCCGAGGCCATCCTGCGCAACTGCGTGCACTGCGGCTTCTGCACCGCCACCTGCCCGACCTACCAGCTGCTGGGCGATGAGCTCGACGGCCCGCGCGGCCGCATCTACCTGATGAAACAGGTACTGGAAGGCGCCGAGGTCACGCGCAGCACGCAGCAGCATCTGGACCGCTGCCTGACCTGCCGGAATTGCGAATCGACCTGCCCCTCGGGCGTGCAGTACGGCCAGTTGCTGGACATAGGCCGCGAGATCGTCGAGCGCAAGGTCGAGCGGCCGGCTGCCGAAAAGGCGCAGCGCTGGCTGCTGAAGGAGGGCCTGACCTCGCCGCTGTTCGGCCCGGCGATGAAGCTGGGTCAGCTGCTGCGCCCGCTGCTGCCGCAGAGCCTGAAGAACAAGGTGCCGGCCAAGAGCCCCTCCGCCGCCCACCGCTGGCCCAGCCGCCGCCACGAGCGCAAGGTGCTGATGCTGCTGGGCTGCGTGCAGCCGGCGATGGCGCCCAATATCAACAGCGCCACCGCCCGCGTGCTCGACGCCGCCGGCATCCAGACCCTGGTGGCCGATGGCGCCGGCTGCTGCGGCGCGATCCGCTCGCATCTGAATGACCACGAGGGCGGCCTGGCGGACATGCGCCGCAATATCGATGCCTGGTGGCCGCTGGTTCAGGGACTGACCGAGCAGGGCCGGGTCGAGGCCATCGTCATGAATGCCTCGGGCTGCGGCGTGACGGTGAAAGACTACGGCCGTGCGCTGGCCCATGACCCGGCCTACGCCGACAAGGCCCAGCGCATCAGCGCCCTGACTCGTGACCTCAGCGAGCTGCTGGCCGATATCGCACCCCGATTGAAGCCGCGCTTGACGCAAATCAAGCGCAGGCAGCTGGTCTTCCATCCGCCCTGCACCTTGCAGCACGGCCAGCAGCTGCGCGGCGGCGTCGAGACGCATCTGGCTGCGCTGGGCTTCGAGGTACGCCTGGCCGCCAGCGAGAGCCATCTGTGCTGCGGCTCGGCCGGCACCTACTCGGTGCTGCAGCCCGAGCTGGCCTACCAGCTGCGTGACCGCAAGCTGGCCCAGCTGACGCCGACGAACCCACAGGCCATCGTATCGGCCAATATCGGCTGCATCCAGCACCTGCAAAGCGGCACGACGACGCCGGTGATGCATTGGGTCGAGGTGTTGGACGAGGCCCTACCCCATTGATGAAGACCTACTGCGGGTGAATGGGTAGTCTCGCGGTCACACAGGCCTGACACAATATGTCACTTGTTCAGCGAGAGCCAGACCTCAAGCCCAGACCCGGATGAAAGACGACCCAGCCAAGGAAGCGGTACGGCACTTGCAGGCCATCATCGCGCGCGAAACCGGCGCGCCGCTGGATCATGCCGCCGCGATGGACATGGAGGCGGCGGTGGCCCGAGCCTGCGGCGTGCAGCCGCTGGACGCCAGCGACTTTTCCTTCGTGCGCCGCGAGGTGACCATCGTCTTGGCCGATCTGCGCGGCTTCACCGCGATGTCGGCCACGCAACCGGCGGGCGTCGTGATCAGCATGCTGAACCGGTGCCTGGGCCGCATGAGCGAGATCGTGTTCCGCCACCACGGCACTATAGACAAATTCATGGGCGACTCCATCATGGTGCTGTTCGGCGCGCCGCTGGAGCATGCCGATGATGTGAAGCGCGCGCTGGCCTGTGCGATCGAGATGCAGGTGGCCATGCATGCGCTGAACGACGAGCATCTCGCCGAGGGACTGCCCGAGCTCTATATGGGCATTGGCATCAACACCGGCACCGTGATGGCCGGCAAGTTCGGCTCGGCCGCCTATTCGGAGTACACGGTGATCGGCGACGAGGTCAATCTGGCCTCGCGCATAGAGGCCTTCAGCCTGCGCGGCCAGGTGCTGATCAGCGAGACCACCTGCCAGCGCTGCGTCGACTACATCGAGGTCAGCGAGCCGATGGAGGTGTTCGTCAAGGGCAAGGCCCAGGTCGTGCGGCTGCGCGAGCTGTTGGCGATACCCTCATTGGATCTGCGCGTGCCGCGCCAGGAAATCCGGCGCAGCCACCGCGTCGAGGTCAAGCTGCCCTGCGTGCTGCACGCGATCCAGAACAAGATCGTCCTGCCTTATTCGATCAAGGGCCGCATCCGCGACATCGGTTACCACGGCGTGCTGGTCGAGCTCGACCATGGGCTGGACGTGCACACCGACGTCAAGCTCGAGTTCGACCTGCACCTGGTCGATTACCACGCCTCGGACATCTACGCCAAGGTGGTCAAGGTCGGCCAGGACGCCGATGGCTTCTTCGCCGGTCTGGAGTTCACCTCGGTGAACCCCGACACCAATATGCACATCCAGCTGTTTGTGCAGTTGCTGGTGGCGGCGCAGTAGTCAGCCCTTGCGGCACACTCGCCGCATTCCGACGAAAGCCCCGCCCATGAAACAAGCACTGTTCAGCCCTCATCTCTCGATCGCCGTCCTGGCCCTCATGCTCGCCGGCTGCGGCACTGCAACCGCGCCGGTCGCACCCGCGGCGGCGCCCAAGCTGGTGGTCTTCATGGTCATCGACGGCCTGCCGATGCGCCAGGTCACCGGCTACCGCGACCAGCTGGCACCGGACGGTTTCAAACGCTTTCTCGATCGCGGCGCCTGGTTCGCCGACGCCCACTACGGCCATGGCCACACCGTGACAGCGGCCGGCCACGCGGTGATGCTGACCGGCGCCTATCCGCATCGCACCGGCATCATCAGCAACGAATGGCGCAACCCGAGCACCGGCGCGCCGGTCTATTGCACCGGCGACGAGGCCCATCAGTATCTGGAGAACAAGACCGCGCCGCTGGCCGGCACCAGCCCGAAGAATCTGCGTGCCGAGACAGTGGGCGACGTGCTGCGCGGTGTGCAGCCGGCCTCCAAGGTGGTGGGCATCTCGGGCAAGGACCGCGGCGCCATCCTGCCCGCCGGCAAGCTGGGCACGGCCTATATGTATATGAGCGAGAGCGGCCAGTTCGCCAGCAGCAGCTACTACATGCAGACCCATCCGCAGTGGGTCAAGAGCTTCAATGCGGCCAAGCCGGCCGATGCCTATTTCAAGCAGAGCTGGACCGCGCTCCTACCCGAGGCGGCCTATGCCCGCTCGGTGCCTGACGGCAAGGCCTGGCAGGTCAACAGCGGCAATGGCAACAAGCTGCCGGCGCTGATCGGCGACAAGCACGAGAAACCAGGCCCGCTGTTCTACGGCAATCTGCTGGCCACCCCCTTTGCCGACGAGCTGACCCTGGCCTTCGCCCGCGCGGCGATCGAGGGCGAGGCGCTGGGCCAGGACGACATCCCTGACATTCTTTCGATCAGCCTGTCCAGCCATGACTATGTGAACCATGCCTTCGGGCCCGAGTCGCGCCTGTCGCATGACCATATGCTGCGGCTGGACCAGCATCTGCAGGCCTTCTTCCGCTATCTGGATGCGAAGGTGGGCGCTGGCAACTATGTGGCCGTGCTGACCGCCGACCATGGTTTCGTGGACACGCCGGAATGGAGCAGCAGCCAGGGCCTCAACGCCGGCCGGCTGAACCCGAGCCAGACGCTGGCCTGGCTGAACACTGGCCTGGCCCAGAAGTTCGGCGAGGGCAAATGGGCGCTGGGCTGGTCGGGCGGCGGCATCCTGCTCGACAGCAAGCTGATCGCGGCAAAGAAGGTCGATCCGGCCGCTGTCGACAAGGAGGCCAAGACCCTGCTGCTGCAGGTGGATGGCATCGCCGATGTGTTCACCCGCGAGCAGTATCTGGGCCAGGACGTGAGCACGCCCTACCTGGCGGCGATGCGCAAGTCCTGGCACCCGGATATCGCCAGCTCGCTGCAGGTGGTGGTCAAGCCGAACTGGCTGATCAGCTCACGGGTGGGAGGCAGCTCGCATGGCACCCCCCATGCCTATGACACCCATGTGCCTATCCTGAGCTACGGCCCGCGCTGGATCGGCCAGGGCCAGATCAACACCCGCGTCGAGGTGGCCGATATCGCCCCGACCCTGAGCCGGCTGCTGGGCCTGCGCGCGCCGGCCCAATCCGAGGGCAAGGCGCTGCCCTTGCCTGCCGCAGCCCGGTAGGCGCAAGACCGTCGGGTGTGGGTGGACTATCCTTGCGCCCATGAATCGACCCAAACCGTTTTCGATGATCCGCGAGTTCCACCTTGCGGACTGGTTCACCCTGGCCAACGCCTTCTGCGGCGTCGGCGCGCTGTTTGCGGTGATGTCCTATCTGCAGACCCGCGAGGTGATGCACATCTACTTCGCCTGCGCGCTGATTCCGGTGGCCCTGGTGTTCGATGTGCTTGACGGCCGCATCGCCCGCTGGCGCCAGCAGAGCTCGGCGATGGGCCGCGAGCTGGACTCGCTGGCCGATGTGATCTCCTTCGGCGTGGCCCCGGCGGCAATCGCCTATGGCTGCGGCATGCAGGGCCTGTACGACCGCATCATCCTGGTGTTCTTCGTGGCCTGCGGTGTGTCGCGCTTGGCGCGCTACAACGTCACCGCCGAGGAGCTGGCCGGCGACGACGGCAAGGTCAAGTACTTCGAGGGCACGCCGATACCCACCTCGATGGGCCTGGTGATGGTGCTGGCCCTGGCCGCCTGGCAGGGCGCGCTGGGAGATCAGCTGTGGTTCGGCGTGGTCCATGTCGCGGGCTTTCGGCTGCACCCGCTGGTGCTGATGTTCGCAATCTCCGGCTCGCTGATGGTCAGCCGGATCAGGATTCCGAAGATCTAGAGGCGCCGCCCACTGGCCTGGGCGCGGCTGTTCGTGATATGGTGTAAATCGTTTATACGATTTATTCACGAGGACGCACCATGGCAAACACCAACACCCCGGCCACCGAGGCCCCCGCAGCAGCGAACGGCAACGAGGCCGTTGCCGCCGCACCCGTCGCCGCACCGACGCCGGCCGCCAAGCCCGCAGCCAAGAAGAAGTCGACCGCCAAGGTCGAAGTCAAGGCTGAGGCCAAGCCGGCCGCCAAACCCGCTGCCAAGCCAGCAGCCAAGCCAGCAGCCAAGAAGGCTGTCGCCGCCAAGCCGGTCGCCGCACCGAAGGCCGCCCCCAAGAAGGCCGTCAAGGCCGCCGTCGTGGCCAAGCCCGCTGCTGCAGCCAAGACAGCAGCCAAGAAGGCCGTGGCGAAGCCGGTGGCAAAGCCTGCCGCCAAGCCCGCGGTGAAGAAGGCCGTGGCTAAGCCCGTCGCCAAGGCCGCTGTCAAGCCCGCAGCGAAGCCTGCCGCCAAAGCCGCCGCAAAACCGGTGGCCAAGCCGGCCCCCAAGGCCAGGGCCAAAGCGGCTGCCAAGCCGGTCGCCAAACCCAGCTTCCAGGACGAGGCCAAGGCCAAGCTGAAGCTGGTGCGTGACAGCTTCACGATGCCGCGCATCGACTTCGAGCTGATCGACCGCCTGAAGGAACGCGCGATGAGCTTCCAGCGCTCGACCAAGAAGAGCGAGCTGCTGCGCGCCGGCCTGCAGTCGCTGGCCGCCATGGGCGACAAGCAATTGCGCTCCACACTGGACTCGCTGCTGCAGCTGAAGGCTGGTCGTCCCAAAAAGGGCAGCTGATGGTCACGGGGTCGGCCTCCCGGCCAGACCCCAGCCTCACCGCGGCAACAGGAAGCGGTTGCTGCGCAGCGGCGAGCGCCGCAGCTCCCAGGCTGACCCGTCGGCCGCGCCCGGCGCCGATTGCGCATGGGCCAGGCTGCGCGGCGGGCACTGGCCGCTGATGCGGTGCACCAGCGCAGCGGCCAGCATGGCCTCCTGCGGGTCACCCAGGGCATGCTGCAAATCGTCAGCGACCTGGCAACCGGGCACGCCGTTGCCGCCGCTGCCGGCCGGCACAAAGCCATCCGCATAGTCGCCAAAGCCCTTGGCATTGACGCCAACGAACTCCATCGGGAAGTAGGAGATGCCGCAGTTGCTCTTGCCGGCAAAGCCATAGGGCTTGCCGCAGCTGCGCCCGCCGATCAGCACCACCTCGACATCGACGCCGCGCAGGCCGTTGATGATGGCCTCGCTGGCCGAGCAGGTGCCGGCCTGGCTCAACACATAGACCCGCTTCAGACCCAGGCTGGGCAGCGGCCGCTCCGAGGTGCAGTTGTCACCGACCAGCAGGCAGGAGGTGTTGTAGAACGGCGTGCGTGCACGGGCGCTCTGCGTGTCGGCCTGGCGCCGGTTGTTGAAGCTGAGCTGCTCGAACACCTTGCCCTCGGTGGGTGCAGGGCCGGCGATCATGTAGGCCAGCTGGCTGGCCAGATAGAGGAAGCCGCCGCCGTTGTAGCGCAGGTCCAGCACCAGATCGCTGACGCCCTGCTGTCTGAAGAACTCCACCGCCTCGATCAGCTGGGCCTCGGCCGGGGCGATATGGTCGTTGAACACCATATGGCCGACCTGCCGACCGTCGGTGGCGGCGAATACCTGGCGCATCAGCACCGGCTGCTTGACGCTGGCCGCGCTGCTCAGCGTGACGCTCAGCTGGCCGCCGCTGTTGCGCTGGAACACAAAACCATGGGCCTCGCCCGCTGCGGCCGGATAGAGGGCCGCGTTGAGACGATTCACACCCGCCGCGTCGCCGACGCTGGCACTGACCCCATCGACGCTGATCAGCTCATCGCCGCGCTGCAGGCCGGCCTGGGCCGCCGGGCCCACCGGCTCGACATAGGCGATACGCAGCCGGCGCGCGCTTGCGCTGATGGTCTGCGTCCACTCCAGCCCATAGCCCAGCGATACGCCGCCGCGGGACAGCTGCTCCCATTCCTGGGTCGGGTAGCTGAAGCTGAACTGGTCGCGGCGTGCACCCGAGGGCGTGACCTGGGGCGTCTTCAGCGCATGGAAGTAGGCGTTCAGCGCGGCCGGCACATCGCTGCTGACATAGGCGTCGGCATTCACGTAGGGCACCTGCTCGCGCCACAGATAGGCCTCGTCGAAGTAGGCGCGCAGCCACAGCTTCTCGCGGCTCAGGCTGCCGCCGCGGTTCGCGGCATCGGCATGGGGGTTGTCGGGCGAACATTGCTGGGCCACCGTGGTGCTGGCCGGCAGGGCATCGGGTTGGACCGGCTGGGCGGGCTGCACCGGATCGGGCCTCTGCGCCGCCTGGCCGAACACCGGCGTGCCGGCCTCGCCACCGCCGCAGGCTGTCAGAACCAGGCTCAGCGCGAACGCCGAGCCACTGCGCGAAAAGGCGCAGGCCATGTCTTGCATCATCGTGATCCCTCCCTGAGAAACGCTCTGTGGCGTTGTCGCAGCCGTGTCGCCGCAGCCCCGACTTTAATCGGGCCGGGCCAGGCTTTTGCCTCTCGGCTTCAGGAAATCGGCATCAATGCGCGCCGCCCGCGGCTTCCACCTCGGCCGCCACCGGTTTGATGCGCAGCGCCCACATCACACCGGCCACCAGCAAGCCAATACCAGCCAAGGTGAGCGGTGCAGGACTTTGGCCGCGCAGCATGAAGGCATAGGCCAGGGCGGCCAGCGTTTCGAACACGATCAGCTGGCCCACCAGGGCTGTCGGCAGGCGCTGGCTGGCCTCGTTCCAGCACAGCGTGCCCAGCCAGGAGGCGAACAGACCTATGGCCAGCATCAGGCCAATGAAGGGCAGCGGGCGCGGGCCCAGCGGCATCGCAAAAGCGGCGTCGGCCGACCAGGGCTGGGTGCCGACAACGGCGCTCCACAGCCACAGCCCCAGGTAGCCGGCCAGCGCCAGCGGCAGTGTCATCAGCCCCTGGGCCGTAGCCCAGCTGCGCGGGCTGCGCTGGGCATGGGTGCGCAGCCAGTCGGCATTGCGCATCGGGTACCAGGTCCAGCAGGCCACGGCCACCAGGGCCAGCAAGGCGCCGCTGGCATAGCGGCCCAGGTCCACATCGGTCTGCGCACGCAGATGCTCCAGCTCGACCTGGTTGACGCAGGCGATGCCCGCGGCGATCAAGGCCAGCGACGGTGCCAGCCGCACCCAGGGCAGACGGCCGTCGCGCTTGGCGTCACGCAGGTTCGAGCTGATCGCGATGACCACCGGCAAGGTGCCAATGATCATCGTCGGCAACGGACCACCAGCGCGCTGTATGGCGGCGGCCAGGCACAGGTAGTACAGCACATTGCCTATGGCCGAGAGCTTCAGCGCCTCCAGCCAGTCGCCGCGCTCGAAGCCGGTCAGGTTCTTGCGGTCCAGCCAGCCCAGCGGCAGGGCGATCAGCCCGAAGGCCAGATAGCGACCGAATGACAGCAGGGCCGCCGGGTAGTCGGGCAGCATCAGGGGCGCAACAAAGACCAGCCCCCACATCAGGCCGGCGGCAAGTGCAAACGAGGTTCCTATCCACATGGACACAGTGTGGCTCAGGGCTGGCGGTGCGGTCTTGTACCCAATTGCTGTTGGTAGCGACCCGGCGTGATGCCGTAGCGGCAGGCGAAGGCGCGGTTCAGATGGGCCTGATCGGTCAGGCCCACGGCGGCGGCCACCCCGGCCGGCGGTTCGCCCAGCGCCAGCATCCGCTTGGCCTGTATCAGCCGCATCGCCATCAGGACCTGCTGCGGCGTCGCATGGCGCTGGGCCTTGAAGCTGCGCAGGAAGTGGAAGGGGCTCAAACCGGCCACGGCGGCCAGCTGGTCCAGGGTCACGGTCTCGTGCAGATGGGCGCGCATGAAGTCCAGCACCGGGGCAAATCGCATCGCGGCATCGGCCCGAGCCTCGGGCCCGCCCATGCGGGCATGGCGGCGCAGCGCCTGCACCAGCAGCAGCAGGCGGCTGTCGAAGTCCAGCCCATCGGCGCTGTGCCACAGGCCGGCAATCAGCCCCGCCACCTCGGTGGCGCTGTGCGCATCGTGAGCCACCGCCGCGTCGAACCACCAGCCCGGCTCGCCGCTGAGCTCGCCCAGCAGGCCCACATCCAGATAGGCCATGCGGTAGCCCCAGCCTGCCTCGGTCTCGGCCTGGCCGGTGTGGATGTCATCGGGGTTCATCAGCATCAGCGTCGCGCGCGGCGCCAGATGCTCGCCGCCGTGCCAGCGAAAGCGCCCCACGCCATCGGTGATGGCGCCCAGCCCGTAGGCCTCATGGGTGTGCGGCTCGAAGCGGTGGCGCAGGATGCTGGCGTGGTACAGCTCCACCCCGGCGCGATGCGCAGGGCGGCGGTAGCGGGCCTGGTCGCTGGCGTGCTCGAACTCGGAATGCATGGGGCGGATGATGGCATGGCACACTGCGCCGACATCCAGACTCGAGACCGAACATGACGCTTGAAACCATCGAAGTTCAGACCAGCGACAGCCCCCGCGCGACCATCATCGTGCTGCATGGCCTGGGCGCCGACGGCCATGACTTCGAGCCTATCTGCGACGAGCTGGACCTGGCGGCCGTCGGCGGCGTGCGCTTCGTGCTGCCCCATGCGCCAGTGCGCCCGGTGACGATCAATGGCGGCTATGCAATGCGCGCCTGGTACGACATCCGCGGCACGGCCATAGACCGCCAGGAAGACGAGGCCGGCCTGCGCGCCTCGCAGCAGGACATCAACGCCCTGATCGCCCAGGAAGTGGCCCGCGGCATACCGGCCTCACGCATCGTGCTGATGGGCTTCTCGCAGGGCTGCGCCATGGCCCTGCTGACGGGCCTGCGCCACACCGAGCGCCTGGCCGGACTGGTGGGCCTGTCGGGCTATCTGCCGCTGCTGAGCACGACCGAGGCCGAGCGCAGCGAAGCGAACGCCGATGTGCCGATCTTTCTGGCCCATGGCCGGCAGGACCCGGTGGTGCCCATCAACCGCGCCGAGGCCGCCCGCGACGAGCTGCAGCGCCTGGGCTACAAGCCGCAATGGCAGGCCTACGACATGCAGCACGCGGTCCACCCGCAGGAGATCACCGCACTGAATCGCTGGCTGCTGGGCGTGCTGAACTAGGGAGGGTCTGCACAACCCCCGGGCAAATCAGCTACCGCGAAGCTTGAATGGCTGCGACGATTCAGGTCATGAAGCAAGCAAGTCTTGGACTGGGG
>NZ_SNXS01000014.1 GCF_004362525.1 Roseateles toxinivorans | reverse complement strand
GCCCGCTCACGGACCTCAGGTGAGAACTTGTTCGACTTGTTCATAGCTCCATCTTCTCAAGAGTTGGAGCCTCCTCAAAACCCGGGGCGATTCACACCAGCCGTCACCAGCCCGTTCAGCGGTGCTCCGAACGAGATCGCGCGAATAGCGGGCGGTCAACTCATCACACGCGAATCCCAAACGGGATCTGCCCTCGATCAGCTCGGCGATGCGCGCAGACCGCCAGGGCCCACGTGGGCTGCCGCGTAGCACCTCACCGGCCTGCACCACCGACTGCAAATAGGGCTCGGCCAGGAGTCCATGGCCGAGTGCTTCCATCAACAGCATCGTCTCCAGTGGGCCCCCATCCAGTCCGCCGTCCGCCGCCGCAAAGGGCAACGCGAGCCAACCCATTTCGGCCATGTCCGACCATAGCTCGTCAGCAGGTTGGCGCCCCTCGGAACGCCAGCGCCGCCAGGACTCAAAGCTACAACGCTCTCGCACGTAGCGAGCGGCGCTGTCCTTAAGCAGCCGCTGCTCGTCACTCAGCTCGAAGTCCATCTGGCGCGGCGAAATCGATCAGAACTTGTACTCGACCTGCACGCCGAAGGTACGAGGGTCAAGCAGGCGCACGTTGCGGTAGCTGCCGATAAGTGCGTCTTCGATAGTGATACTGGTGACGTTGCTTGCGTCGCTGAGGTTTTTGACGTAAGCCTTTACCTGGATCGTGCCTTTTGAATTGGCGAAGCGAAGTTGCAGGTTGGTTACTCCCCAAGCCCCGATCACATCGGTCGGTGTGTTGAATTCGCGTGCGAAGTACTTGTCCTGCCACACATAGTCGAAGCGAGAAGTCATCGTCCAGCCCGTGTCAAAGAGGCCTGTCGTGTACTGCGCGCCAAGCTTGATCTTGGTCTCGGGCGCACTCGGCAGCTTGTTACCTGCCAGGTTCACCGCCACTTCGGGGGTCTTGCTGGTCAGACTTTGGCCCGGGTTGGCCGCGTCTACAGTGACAAAACTTCCGAGTTTCGTATTTAGCAGAGAGAAGTTGGCGTCCAGCAGCCACGATCGCGTGGGCGCGAACAGCAGCTCCAGTTCAGCGCCGGAGGTGGTCGCGTTGGCGTTGGACGCTATGGCTGAACCCGAGATCCGCTGGGCCAGCTGCATGTTCTTGTAGTCGTTATAGAACAGTGAGGCGTTGGTCCGCAGAGTACCGCCCAACCATTCACTCTTCAGACCAAGTTCGTAGGCCGTGACGGTCTCCGGTTCGAACGTCGGATTCTTGGCGTTGCCGGCGTTGAAACCACCGCCTTTGTACCCTGTTGCCACTGTGCCAAACAGCATCGCATCCTTAGAGATGCGATAGTCAAGCGAAGCCCGGCCCGTCCAAGACGACGCATCTATCGTGGGCTTCTGAGTAAATGGTTGTGAGGCGGTCAACACGATGTTTCGGGACAGCGTGTCGCGCTTCTCTGTGCTGTAGCGCGCACCCAAGGTCGCGCGCAGGTCGTTGCTGAAGTTGAGTTGACCTTCCCCAAACCAAGCCGATGCCCTGGTGGTGGACTTGAGCGTCTCGCCATTGATGAACCATGTTTCGGCCGGGCGCCCCAAGGCCTTTTGAAACAACTCAAAGAACGGATGCCAAATGAAGAACCCACTGCTGCCCTCGCTCTGGTAGTGAAACAGGCCTGTGGTGTATGTGAAGAAGCCCTTGCCCTTGGAGGCAAGGCGGACCTCGTGGGAAGTCGTCTTGCTCTCGCCGGTTGAGCTGTCAGTAGTCAGTAGTTGGTCGGTTGTAACCGTCACGTTGCGCGACATGCTGTAAGTGACCGGCTTGGCAAAGCGGAACGGTAGTGCTGCGTTGTCCCAGTCGGTGTTTTGCTCAGTGCTGGACTTGGAATAGCCACCGATGTACGTGAGTGTGACTGGATCAAACTCGTGGCTGAGTTCGAAGGTGGCGGACCTTTGCTTGAGGCGAAAGGTCGCGTCAAAGTCGGCCGCCACGGCACGCAAGTCGGTCGGGTTTGGCGCGCCCGTGTAGATGTTGCTGCCCGGCTTGACAAGCCCCGCGGGGCTCAGCACTGCGTTGGCGAGAGTTTTGAAAATCGTCGCGTTGTAGTCTGGCGAATCGAAGCCCAGATCGTTCGGACTGCACCCGAGAACGGGGTCGGCCTTGCATTGACGCTTGGCCTCACGGGTTCGTGAGCTGTTCTCGTCGTATAGGGCCAGCATCAGATTGGCTTCGGTATTGTCACCCAGAAGAAGGCGCGTTGAACTGCGCACGCTGTACTGGTCGCGACCGTCAACACGCCTGCCGGTGGCTTCGTTGCGAGTAAAGCCATCGCGCTTTTGCACGTAACCAGCGAACCGTTGGCGCAGATCGTCCGTGATGGGAATATTCACCATGCCGACGGCGCGGCGTTGATTGAAGTTTCCAAGCTCCAGGGACAGGTTGCCACCCAGTTCACTCGTCGGGCGCTTGGTGAAGACTGACAGCGCGCCCCCCGTGGTGTTCCGCCCAAAAAGTGTGCCCTGTGGGCCACGCAGCACTTCGACGCGGTCCATGTCGAACAAATCGTCATAGGGAATGTAGCCAATGGTGGCGCCGTTGACGGCCAGTCCGACACCGTTATCACCGCCGAGCGAGGCGTTGCCGATACCGCGAATGGTGAAACGATCATTGCCTGTGAGCACGGCGTTTGGGATTGAGAACTGCAGGTCGGCCGCTCCGCCGATCTTGGCTCGCTCAAGGGCATCAGCCGAGAAAGCGCTCACGGCGACCGGAACGGTCTGCGCGGCCTCTAGTCGCTTGCGCACAGTCACGATCACGCGGTCCAACACGGCGGGCTCTTCCTGTGCCACCGGCGTGTTGGCCTCTGACTGAGCACGGCCGGCACATGGTGCCACCAAGGCGGCAACTGCGAGGGCCAAGAAAGTGGGGCGGGGAAGGCGGGCAGAACTCGAATTGAAACTTAGCATCAATGTCTCCGTGCGGCGTTGTGCGCTGTTTGCGCTTGTGGGTGGCGGCCGGTGCTCGCCTTGTCGACTTGGCGGTCCAACCTCTTGTTGTACTAACCGTCAATTAGACTATTTGGATGGCCTGGGTCTGTCAATAGCTGTTTGCCAGATCGTCAATGAGCCGATCATGGCAATTGAGCTCCGCCTCAAGGTTGGTGCTTGTACAGCGTGTCCAGCAACTCAACAAAGTAGGGGCGGACATCGCCGCCGAGCACCTGCGTCATCAGCACACCTGTGATGCCACGCCCAGGATCCACCCAGAAGTAGGTAGAGGCCGCACCTGCCCAGAAGTAGCCATCAAGCGGCAGAGCCGCCGGCGATCTCTCGGGCGATTGAAATGTGGCAAAGCCAAGGCCGAAACCCATTCCACTTCGCTCAAGATTGGTGTCTCGCAGTGCTAGCGCATCGAGCTGGTTGTGTGTCATGGCAGCCACAGTGTCCCGACGCACAATTCGCACACCGTCCACTTCGCCGCGTTGCAGCATCAGCAGCAGGAAGCGCTGGTAGTCCGCAGCCGTTGACACCAGGCCCGCGCCGCCAAAGTCGGCCACCCGCCGGGCTGCGAACACGCTGTTCGCTGGGTCATCAACAAGGTTGAAGGTTGACGCCGCAACCGTCTGCATGTCCACCCGAGAAAAAATACCCGGACCCTGCGGCGCCTTGGCCGGGGCCATATAGGCCGCAGTCAGGCGATTCAGTTGCTCAGGCGCAGGCTGGAAGCTGGTGTCGCGCATCGCCAGCGGCTTCAGCAGTCTCTCTGCCATGGCATCGCGAAGTGATTTGCCCGTCACTACCTCGACCACACGCCCCAGCACATCGGTTGCGTTGCCGTAGCTGTAGCGCATGCCGGGTTGGGCCAACATCGGGATGGCTGCAATTCGCTGCGTCAGGTCGGCCAGCGACTCGATCGCCGGACTGCCATCCGTAGGAACGATCTTATTGCCCGCGCCATGGTCGATGCCGCGCTGCACATACATGCGACTCACTGGGTCAGGCAGCGCCGAAACATAGGTAAGTCCCGCCGTGTGCCTGAGCAGATCTCGAACGGTGACTGGCCGCTGTGGTGGCACGGTCTCGGGCGGAAACGTCGTGCTGCCGTTGTGCACTGCCGTCTTGGAGAATTCAGGCAAATAGCGCGCCACGGGGTCGTCAATCGATAGACGCCCCTCCTCCGCGAGCATCATCACCAGCATGCTGGTCAGCGGCTTGGTCATCGAGTAGATGCGAAACAGACTGTCGAGCTGCATGGGCCGCGAACGAGAAACATCCGACAGCCCGAACGCGCCCTGCAGCCAGGGTCTCCCATCGCAGCGCACGTCGATCACAGCGCCAGGCGCGTGACCCCGAGATACCAGGGACTGCGCGAGGTTGCGCAAGCGCTCGCCATCGGCAGGCCGGAGTCCGCACTCGCGGTCAGCCGCCTGTGCCATCAAGCAGGCCAAGGCCAGCACGGGCGCGAGCAAAAGAGTTCTTCTCAAGAGTTTCATCTAAGGCGTTCCGACAAGTAGTAAGCGGTAGGTGGAGCAGCTTGCGCTGGGAAAAATCCTCTAGACATCAGGAATGTCTTACTGTACAAACCGTCAATAAGAATATGGCGGCGCAGGTTGTGCTGTCAATCGGAACCAACGCTTTTCGCCTCAATGACTGAACTGAACGAACAGCCCATATCGCCGCCACGCGTCGACTTTCGACCCTATGCACAGGAACTGCACGCTCTGGCGCAGACGTGGACGCAGTCATCCCTGTTTGCCCGGCTAGACCCAGATGGACTGGCAGTGATTGCCCCGCATGGGAATCGAACCTTTGCGCAGTTGCACGAACGCGCCAATCGCCTGTCGAATTGGTTCAGCGCCCGCGGACTGGTGCCCGGCGATGCCGTCGCGCTGCTCTGTCGCAATCGCGCCGAGTTCCTAGAGGTGCTGCTCGCCGCTCTGCGCTGCGGCCTGCGCCTGACACCCATCAACTCGCACATCACTCATGAGGAAGCGCGGTACATCGTGCAGGACTGTGGTGCCCGCGCGTTGATGGTGGAGGAGTGTCTTGATGCGCCCAGTCTGGCGTTCGAAGGTCTGTGCCGCCTGGTCATCGACGGCGCGGGCCCGGACAACTATGCCGACGGTCTAGCAGCGAGCGATGCGCGCGAGTTGCAGTACCCCCAAGCGGGCACGTTGATGCTTTACACCTCGGGCACGACCGGTCGCCCCAAAGGCGTTTTCAGTGGTCGGCCTGACGTGGTCGAGCCGCAGTTCGCTGGTACGCTGGTGAGCTACCAATCCGGCGACATGGCAATGTGCTGCGGTCCGGCGTACCACGCGGCACCGCTCCTGTCTGACATTCGTTGGCCGCTCGCGTCCGGCGTACCGATCTTGATGATCGAGAAATGGGATTCGCAGCAGGTGTTGGCGCTCATGGCACTGCACCGGGTCAGCCACGCGCACATGGTACCCACCATGTTCCAGCGACTTCTCGCGCTGGAGCCCACCGTGCGGGCCCGCTTCGACCTGAGCGCCTTGCGCTTTCTGGTCCACGGTGCGGCGCCCTGCCCCATCCCGGTGAAGCGCGCAATGATCGACTGGGTCGGCCCCGTCCTGTATGAGTACTACGCGGCCACCGAGGGCGGCAACGACCTTCTCGTCGACTCGCATCAGTGGCTGCTCAAGCCCGGCACCGTCGGCCAAGTGAATCCCTCGCTGGGCACTTGCATCCTGGACGACTCGGGCCAAGAAGTCGGCCCTGGCGTGATCGGGCGCATCTACTTTGCAGCACCTGCAGTGGGCCGCTTCGAGTACTACCGCGATCCTGAGAAGACCGCAGCGACATATGAGGGCAATCGCTTCACGCTTGGCGACATGGGCTACGTGGACGCCGACGGCTTTCTCTTCCTGACCGGGCGGGCCGCTGAATGCATCATCTCGGGAGGCGTCAACATCTATCCAGTTGAAGTGGACCAAACCCTTATGCGCCACCCTGCTGTCCGCGAGATTTGCACGGTAGGGGCGCCGGATGACGAGTGGGGCGAACGCGTGGTCTCGGTGGTCGTGCCCTCCCCGGCGTACGCACCAAACCCCGAACTTGGCGCCGAGCTAATGGCCTTCGCCGCACAGCACCTAGCGCGCTTCAAATGCCCACGACAGATTGTGTTTGCCACCGCGCTGCCACTGACAGCGACCGGCAAGCTGTTGCGCAACCAGGTCCGCCAGCGCTTCTGGCAGGGCCGAGACAAGACCATCTGAGGCCAGCGCCACAGCCCCATGAGTTCCCTCACGAAGCAAGCATCGCCCATAGTCGGGCTACACCACGTGGCGATATCCGTCCGTGACATCGAAGCTGCCACGCGCTTTTACAGCGAGGCAGTCGGCTGCACACGCTGGAGCGAAGCCAAGCGGCTGAAGCTGGCCGCAGATGTCGTGACTCTGTGTTGGCCCAACGCGGGCCTGGTGCTGCTGCCTGCGGACGACACCCTGCCACGGGTGCGCCGACCTGTCAGTGAGGCAGGCATTGCCCACGTTTGCATTCAAACGCCCGCCATCGGCCCGATAGTGAATCGCTTCAAAGCGCAAGGCGCCCAGCTGCATAGCGAGCCCATCGACCTTGGGACTGGCTTCCTGTACTGCTACGCCCGCGACCCCGAGACAAACGTCATAGAAGTCGAATGTGTGGCACCCGTCTGGCCGGATGAGCAGCCGTGGCTGGCCCACGCCAACATCGTCACCCATGATCTGCGTCGCCTGGTCGGCTTCTACAGCCGCCTTCTCGGCGTGGAGGCCGTCCGCAGCCCACTGTTGCGTGACGACGAACGCATGGACACCATTGCCGACCTGCCCAACGTGCAGCTGCGCGCGGCCTGGCTTAACACAGGCAACGCGCAGATTGAGCTGATGCAGTATGTCCAGCCGGCGACACAAGCCGAAACAGGCCGCCGCGAGCGCGGCGCGACCGGCTTCGCCTACCTCGCGTTCGAGGTCACCGGCCTGGCCGAGGCCTGCAAACATCTCAAGGCTTGCGGCGGCGAATTCACCGAAGCACCAACGCCGGGTGCAACGCAGGCCTGGGGCTTGGACCCCGACGGCAACCGCGTGCTGTTGCTTGACCTGGGCGCCACATCGGATGCCGGTCTACGCATCAGTGCCCTTGCCGATCCTCAAATCACTCAGCGCTTCTCCGCCGCACGGGCCGCTTTGGCCCCTGCCCCTTGAGGCGAACGCCTCCCTTACTCCAATGCCCTCACGCTCCATGACCATATCTTCTCCTTCGCCTGCCTCAGTCACCCAGCTCATAGGACGCGTGGCCTTGGTCACCGGCGCGGCGCGCGGCATCGGGCTGGCCACTGTTGTGCAGATGGCCCAGTCCGGCATGCGCATCGTGGCCTTCGACCGCCCTGGAGCTGACTGGGGCGAAGTGCGCCTGGCCGGTGCCAGTGAACTGCTTGAAGTCGAAGGTGACGCCGGCAGCAGCGCTGACTGGGAACGTCTGTTGCAAAGCACACTGGAGAAGTTCGGGCAACTCGACGTGCTGGTGAACAACGCTGGCATATCAGGGGCCATTTGCCCCCTGATTGACTACCCGGATGAGATCTTCGACGAAGTCATGCGCGTCAATGCGCGCGGCGTGTTTCTCGGCCTGAAGCACGGCGCCAGGGCCATGAAGGGGCGAGGTGGATCTATCGTCAACGTCTCATCGGTGTCCGGCATCGGCGGCGGACGATTTGTCGCAGGCTACACCGCGAGCAAGCATGCGGTGGTGGGCATGACCAAGCTGGCCGCGACAGAACTTGCCGCGGAGGGAATCCGCGTCAACGCCGTCTGCCCCTCGCCGACATCCACCGAGATGACCTTGGCCATGGAGCGCGAATCCCACGACCCGGATGCCGTTCGCCGGGCCATGACTCGCGTCATTCCCTTGGGCAGATATGCCGAGGCCAGCGAGATTGCCAACCTCATCCTTTTTCTGGCCAGTGACGCGTCATCCTTCATGACCGGTACAGCCATTCCCATCGACGGCGGCCTGAAGGCCGCTTGAACCGGAGCGTTAACTATGGATCTTGGACTTAAGGGGCGCCGCGCGCTCATCACCGGCGGCAGCCGCGGCATCGGCCGGGCCATTGTCGAGACCTTGGCTGCAGAGGGCGTCAACCTCGCGTTGTGCGCCCGCGGCGAAGCGGGTGTTCAGGAGGCGGTGGCAGCTGCGCGTGCGCATGGCGTGCAGGCCTACGGCCAAGCACTCGATGTGCGCGATCGCGACGCCATGGAGGCCTGGTTCAGTACCGCCACACAGCAACTCGGCGGGCTGGATATGGTGATCAGCAACGTCTCCACCCGACCCACTGAGCGGGGCGACGCGATGTGGCGTGAAGCCTTGGAAGCTGACTTGCTGCAACACGTGCGCTTGGCCGAGTTGGCCGTGCCGGTGCTGCTCACCGGGCAGGAACCCAGTCTGCTCTTCATTGCCTCCATCGCCTCAGTGATGACCCAGTTGCCGCCCGCTGAAGTGGCCTACGGCCCGATGAAGGCCGCGCTCATCAACTATGCCGGCCAGCTCGCCTCGCGCAATGGTGCTGCGGGCTTGCGGGTGAATGCGGTTTCGCCTGGCCCGGTGTTCTTTGAGGGTGGCGAATGGGACCGAATGCGCGTCAGCAAGCCTGCGCTCTACGCGGCAGTCAGCAAGCTCCCGGCGCTTGGCCGACTGGGTACGCCTGAAGAGGTGGCAAAGGCAGTCGTCTTCCTGTCCAGCCCCGCGGCGTCCTACATCACCGGCTCCAACGTTCGCATGGACGGCGGCACCATCAAGACGGCCAACTTCTGACGGTATGTTGACGAGGCGCCGGGCCAAATCAGCCGCGCGATCGGCTCGCGCGCGCCTTGCGTTCAGCCGGCTTGGTCGCCTTGGATGCGGCGACTGGCGTCGTCGTCTTGCCAGTCTTACTTGCATTCACCGGTTTGGCGTGCTCCCTGGCCAGCGCCTCGGCGCCGCCCAGCAACAGCGTCACGCAAATATTGGTCGCGAAGTCCACATCGTTGTGGGAGTTGGAGAGGTGCTGGGCTGCCGCTTCCGTCATCGCCATCTGCATGTCGACAGCAGAGGTTGCGACGTCAACCGGCAGTCCGTATTCCTTGACCATCAGGCGCACCATGTAGCGCAGGGCTTCTTCGCGGTGGTTCAGATGTTTGTCGGCCACGGTGCGCGCCACAGCCGATTCCGCCCACAGACGCTGCAGCAAGGCGCCTCGCTCTTGAACCTGAGCCACGTAAGTTCGCGTGGTACGGTAAACCAAGTCCCGGAAATCCGTCGCCGCATTGATCTCCAGCACCTGACGCTCGCGCAAAACCTGCATCTCCCGCTCCAACAACGCGCGCAGCATGTCATTGCGATTGGGAAAGTAGTTGTAGATCAGCGCTTTGCTGATGCCAGCCTCACGGGCCAGCCGCTCCATCGAGAGTTCGGTAAAGCCTTCCTCGATGATCAATCGGGCCGCGAAATCGAGGATCTGCCCGGCACGCTCCTCGGGAGCCAGACGCTGGCGGTGACGGGACGAAGCTTCGGCCCTGGTCTTGGTTCGAGCGGTAGAAGTAGGCATGGCAGGCGACCGATTCCTTTACTGACTTGTCGTCCAATTATGTCGGCATCGAGCGAGCGCGTCGGAAAAAAAAGATATTGCAGTCAATGAAGCTGGCTTTTGACACCGTCGAATGCGCGTTTCAGGATGAGGTGCGCAACTTCATCGCCTTGCAATTTTCACCCGAACGGCCGTTTCGGGCCGGCACCGTCGATGAAAAGCGCTGGGCGCGCGCCTTGCTAGAACAAGGCTGGGCCGCCTACCAGTGGCCGGTTCAGTTCGGTGGCACTGGATGGAGCGTGACCCAGAAGTACATCTGGGAGCGCGAAACCGCGCTGGCCGGTCTGCCAGCCCGAATGGGAGGCTTAGGCATGTTCATGTTGGCCCCGGTGCTCTACACCTACGGAAGTGCCGAGCAGTGCCAGCGCTTTCTGCCCGGCATTCTGGACAACTCCATTGGATGGTGCCAGGGCTACTCGGAACCCGAGGCCGGCTCGGACCTGGCCGCCTTGCGCACTCGTGCGGAACGGGTGGGCGACCACTACGTGATCAACGGCATCAAAACCTGGACCAGCTACGCGCATACCGCAGACTGGATGTTTTGCATCGCGCGCACTGAAGATTGTGCGCGCCGGCAAGATGGAATCACCTTCTTGCTCATCGACATGCGGTCCCCCGGTGTGCGTGTTCAGCCCATCATCACCCTCGACGGGCGGCACTCCACGCTCAACACCGTCAGTTTCGACAACGTTCGTGTACCGGTCGATCAGCGTGTAGGCGAGGAAGGCCAGGGTTGGCGCTATGCCAAGGGCCTGCTTACGCACGAGCGCTCGGGCCTGGCATTCGTCGCCGACTCCACTCGCCGGCTGCGGCGCCTGCGTACAACCGCTGCCGGCACTCGCAGCGGGGCTGGCTGGCTGATTGAAGACCCCCTCTTTGCCGCCAAGCTCGCCGAAGTAGAAATCGATCTCATGGCGCTCGAGATCACCGAGCTACGCACGCTCGCCGAGACCGCGGCCGGTCACGCGCCCGGAGCGCAGTCGTCCATCCTCAAGCTGCATGGCACCCTCGTACTGCAGCGCCTGACCGAATTGTTCATCGAGTGTGCCGGCCTGCACGCCCTGCCCTATAGCTTCGACGACACCGGCCTGCGCGAGGAGATGAGCACCTATCTCATCGGCCGTGCAGCCAGCATTGCCGGCGGCACCAACGAAGTCCAGCGCGACATCATCGCCAAGCATGTGCTGGGCTTGCCTTGAACCCCAGCCCATTTCAACAGCATCAGGAGATCTTTCAAACATGACCGCCCTGCCTTTCAACCGCTACGCCCGGCGAATGCGGGTCGCCCTTGTGGCGCTCGTCGTTGGTGTCGCCAACGCTGCACCAATCGACGCGCCCGAGTTGGCGACGCCAGGCGGGCTGGCAGTCGGCGTGATGAAGCTCAGCGTCGATGTTGGCCGTATTCCGGCCCCGGATGGCAAGGTAGCTGAAGATCGCAAGATTGACGCCTGGCTCTGGTACCCAACCAGCGGTGCGCCGGGAACGCAACGTGAATTGACACGGGACATCACGGCCCACGCCTGGCGGCCGTTGCCAAAATCGCCACTGAGCGTGTCTGTGCCTTCTGTTGCAACCCCGGAAGCCCCACCACTGCCCGGGGCACGCCTGCCGGTGGTCGTGATTTCGCACGGCCTACTGAACTGGGCACCGATGATGAACTACCTCGCCGAGCATCTCGCCTCGCGCGGTTACGCCGTGCTGGGACTCGAACACAACGACGAAGCAGCCTCCAACCCGTTGGCATCGGCGCTGTTGCTTCGTCCCTTGGACGATGGCGCCGCACTGCGTATGCTGCAGAGCCTGGACGCCACGCCAGGCCATGTGCTTCACCAGCGACTGGCCCTCGACAAAGTGGGCCTCGTGGGCTACTCGATGGGCGGCTACGGCGCGCTCATCAGTGCCGGTGCCCGCGTGGCCAACGACGGCATGGCTTACAACTACGTGCCGGGTGGCGTCATGGCCCGCCACGCGGGGCCTCTGCAGGGAGAAGACGAGCAGGCCCGCGCGCGTATCGGGGCCGTGGTGACGATCGCCCCGTGGGGCGGACAGTCATTCATCGGAGCGTTCAAGCCTGCGGGTCTTGCTGGCGTCAAGGTGCCCTTGTTGGCTCTCGTTGGAGACCAAGACGACATCAGCGGCTACGCCGACGGGGTTCGCAGCCTATGGGAACAACTCCCCGCGGCGCCGCGCTGGTTGCTCGTCTATGAAAACGCGCGCCACAACATTGCCCAGCACGGCGCACCCGCACCACTGCAGGGGACCTTTGCTTCCTGGACGAGTTTTGACGAACCCGTTTGGCGCCGCGATCGCATCCTGGACATCAACCGGCACTTCATCACTGCCTTTCTGGATCTCACCTTGCTGGGCAGAGCCGACCGCGCCGTCTACTTAAACCCAGTCGTGCCGCGCTCCAATGACGGTGCTTGGCCTGAGCCACAAGGCACGCCTGCCACTGGCCGCTTCGCGGGCGCGCCCCAAGGGCCGATCACGCACTGGGCCGGCTTCCAGCGCCGATGGGCCCTCGGCCTGCGCCTGGAGCAGCGGACCGACACACCTGTGAAGCCCTGATGCCAGGAAAGTCCGACCTCGCCACGCTCGAGAACGGTCAACTCCGCGCGAGCGTGCAGCCCGGCTTGGGCGCTGGCCTCACTCGACTCGACTGGTGGCATCGCGGGGCTTGGGAGCCCTTGCTGCGCCCCTTGAGCGGGCCGGCCTCGGACCCAGAGCAATTGGCCTGCTGCCTCCTCATGCCATGGAGCAATAGGCTCTATGGCAGCAGCTTCACATGGCGCGGGCGAGTCTTTCACGTTCGACCGAGCCGTGCGGGCGACCGGCAGCCTCTGCACGGTGACGCCTGGGTATCGGCTTGGTCCGTAATCAGTCAAGGGTCAGACGAGATCGTGCTTGAATTCGATGCTCGACAACACCGCCCGCTCGCCTATATCGGTCGTGTGCACTACCGGCTCGACGCCAGTCGGCTGCAGGTGTCGCTGTGCATAGAGCACTGCGGGGATGAACCCATGCCCTACGGAATGGGTCTGCACCCCTGGTTTGTGCGGGAGTCCGATACCCAAATCCAATTCAACAGCAAGTCCCGTTGGGAGCCGCAGGCCGAACAACCGCCCAGCTTCGAGATGCCGCTCCACTGCGGCGACCGCAACCACTTCGGCGAGCCCCAGCGCTTGCCGTCCGGGCTCATCGATCACGCCTACGCGGGATGGGATGGCCATGCCAGGATTCGTTGGCCGAGCCGAGGGCTCGCACTCGAAATGCGAGCCACCGATAGTTCGAACCACCTGGTGGTGTACAGCCCGCCGCAGCAAGCCACCCACGGTTTCGTCTGCCTGGAGCCCGTGACTCACCGCAATGGCGCGCACATTGCTGCAGACCCGCTCGTGCAAGGCCTGGTCGAATTGCGACGTGGCCAACACCTGGAGCTTGAGGTCAGCCTCGTGGTCACCTCTGACTTGATTTGAAGCGCGCGGCGAAAGCCGGCGCACCCATAGTGCCAGTGCCTTGAACGAAGAGCCATGCGCCGTCGCACAGCCGCTTGCCTGGGCTATCGGGCAACGAGACGGCACGAAATTGGAGCTGGACTTCATCGAGACGGTCGTCTTTGTAAAGTCGAACGGGCATTGGCTGATGGACCGTTACCACGCGACCAAATTGCGTGAAACCGTCATCGGCGGTTGATGGCCAGAATTGGTGGCCTCACCAAGGAGCATCAGCACATCCCACACCCGTTACTTGCTGCGCTTGACTGCGAGGTCCCACAAGGGGCGTAGTCCAGCGCGTTGCGCAGTGGCTGCTTGGGCAGGCAGTTGAGGATGTTGTCGTTCACTTGTCACGCCGGAAGATGGCCGCTGACGCAGCGTAGTCAAACCAAACTGACGCATTGATCCCTCTTCAATTGCCACAGGTCAACAGGCACGCGCAGGTAAGACGCCCTCGATGCTGGCAATCAGAAGGCTGATGTCTGCATTCGGATTGGCTGCGACATTGCGGAACCACCTCACACCCGAAATTGAGGTTGTTGACGTCGAACCAACAGGCAACTGCTGCAGTACCCGGTCAAACAAACCCTCGTCTTTGGGCCGCCAAACCACGACGCCGGTTTGAGGTTCCGCATAGAGCTCAAGGCGCTCGTCAGCCGCGACAAAATCTCTCATGCTGCGAGCAAGGCCCATGCAGTGCTCAATGCGCTCAGCAATTCCCTCGCGCCCCCAGGCAAGCAGCGTTGCCAGCAGGGCTGTGGCCACTGCGCCATGGGAACCCAGAACGCCGACATTGGGCGTGGCGAGGTAGGCTCCACCAAAGCTCACTGCCGCATGGGCTTTCGCGCTGTCTTTGAACAAAGCCAGCGCGGACTCTTTGGGTTGAAACAGCCACTTGTGCGCGGACACGGCCACAGAATCTGCCGCCTCGATGCCGGCCAGTGAGTTGGCGTATTTGCTCAGTCGCAATGGGCCCGCCCAGGCCGCATCGACATGGGTCCATGCGGCCCTGCCGGCCAGATGAAGTGGATCAATAGCACCTGTACTGGTCGCTCCGGCTGTGAGGACCAAGGCGGACTTACTCAAGTCGGGCGGCAAGCGCGCCGCGTCCATCGAGCCCTTGGCGTCTATGGGCACGCTCTGGTACTTCAGACCCAAGAGATGCGCCGCTTTTGCCATGGAGAGATGCGCGCCCGCCGATGCGATCACCTCCGTGATGCCTGCACATTCGCGCGCGGCCCACAAGGCGGTCAAATTGGCCACGCTTGAACCCGGCGTCATGTGCCCGCCGTTCATGCCAAAGAATGGCGCCAGCCATGCCACGACCTGCTCTTCGATGCGGCGAGCCACAGGTGCTGTGGCGGGGTGAAGCAGGTTCTGATTGAGCGACGCGTTCCAAAGCGTCATGGCCCAAGTGATCCAGGGCGTTGGCGGGTCCATATGAGCAAATGACGTGGCTTCGCCCAAACGCGCGGCGCCGCCAAGAATGCTCGGAGCAAGCAAGTTCAGGGCAGCCCTTGAACCCATCCCGACCTGTGGCAGTTCTGAATCCAGGGATAGAGCGGTCGCGCTGCTGAAGTCACGACTCATCAACTCGACGGCCTGATGCAAGCCGTCCGAGTCGAATTGAAATTCTTTGTCCATGCTGCCTCTGCCTCAATTGCCATCTGTAAGTGATCTTCAGCTTCCCACCGACTCTCTCGGGCTCGCGCGGTATCGCCAACGGAGATCAACCCCACTCGCCCACACCGTCAAACAATTCTTGCGAATAACGCACCGCCTCATCGGCTTTAGAATGGCATGACCGCCCTCCAGACGTCGTGGCCAGCCGGAGGGCCTGAAGCATCGTATCGCCGGAGTCAGCACTGTTGCTGCTCTCGTCCAGCATGTTGCCGCAGGCCAGCGCACTTCCGCCTGACCAAGGGCGGACGACTGGCTGTACGGACTTCGACTTGTCATGGCGAAGGGCGCTCACCACCTGCTGCAGATGGCGGGGCCCAGCACCTAGCCACCCCAGGGCTTGTTGCGGCAAAACCCGGTCGCAAGTCCTGTGCCTTACGCTCAGCACGCCCTGCCTGAGCCGCCGTCAGAACATGGTGTTGCGGTTCTTGGCCTGCGCCGGCACCGCCTGCTCCACGTCCCAGTGCTCAACGATCAGGCCCTTCTCAACTCGGAAGATGTCCACGACGGCACTACCTTGATCGTTGGCGTCGGCCGGGTTCTCTTGGCAATGGTTGTGCACCACCACCAGCGCGCCTTCGGCAATCACCCGCTTGATGGCGCAGCGGTAGCTGGTCTTCTCGACGTAAGCCGCGAAACCTTCGATGAACGATGTACGGCCATCGGCGCCGCCGGGGCTGTGTTGGATGTATTGATCGGGCGAGATGTACTTCAGCGCAGCCTCGGTGGGCTTGCGCTGCACGAAGGCGAGATCGAAAAACGCCGTCACGATTTGCTTGGGCGACGGCCCTGCAGTCGCCGGAGTCGCCACCAGGGCGCCCAGCAAGGCCAACACAAAACGCGCTCGAAACCAAGGAGTCATGGGGGCAGCTTTCGGAACAGTGATGGGCTGGAAATGCGGGCGAGTCACCAGGCGGAGGCTGTGTCGACCAGTCGAACACGGGTCGACAAGGCATGCAGGGCGATGGCGTGGAGCATCTCGCTGACCGTGGTGCAGGCATTGGTGAGCACCGTCACGCCTTCGTAGGCATCGGCTTGGCGAGACAGGGCCGTGTGGGTCACGCAGTTCTGCGTCATCATGCCGCAGAGCATCAGTTCGGTGACGCCCAGCGCCTGCAGTGTCGAGTGCAGCGTGGTGCGCTCAAAGCTGTCGGCGAAGTGCTTGACCACCACGGGTGCATCCGCCGCGGCTGCCAAGATGCGCGGATGAATCTTCACGCCTTCGGTGCCGGCGTTGAAGAACGGGGCAATGCCCTGGCTGGCGTCGGCCACGTGCTGCACATGGATCACCGGCAGGCCTCGTGCTTGCGCATCGCGGATCGCCTGCTCGACAGCGGTCAAGGTGGCCTCGGTGTTAGCAAGCGGGAATGCGCCGCCAGGAAAGTAGTCGTTCTGCAGATCGATCAGCAACAAAGCTGGTTTGGACATGGAAGTTCTCCGGGGCAATGAGTGAAGTCTTCATTCTTGCGTGAACAGCCGCGCGCGGCCATCGGCCCGAATGTCAATCATCGGTAAGATTGGGCCAACTTGCTTCTACTTCCCATTCATCGATGCCAATGAGCTCACCCGCCGCTGGGCCAGCGCTGCATCGCCGAGTGGCGGTGGTGGCGTTCGAAGGGATCAGCCCGTTTCATCTTTCGGTGCCTTGCGTGGTGTTCGGCGAGGGCCTGGCGCCGGACAGCCCCTTCGACCTCGTCGTGTGCAGCGTGGACCCGGCACCCGTGCGAACCAGCGCGGGCTTTGCCTTGACCGCTTTGCCATCGCTGCGCGCCCTGCAGAAAGCCGATGTGGTGGTCGTGCCGAGTTGGCGTGACGTCAACGAGCGCCCGCCGGAGGCGCTGCTGCGCGCACTGCGTGCCGCTCATGCGCGTGGCGCCCTCATCGTGGGGCTTTGCTTGGGCAGTCATGTGCTGGCCGAGGCGGGGCTGTTGGCCGGCGGAAGGGCCACCACCCACTGGGAGTACGCCCCGCTGTTTGCCCAACGTTTCACAGACGTCAAGGTGGAGCCAGATGTGCTTTACGTCCAAGAGGGGCGCGTGCTCACCTCGGCAGGCACTGCGGCTGGCCTCGATGCCTGCCTGCATCTGGTGCGGCAGCAATTGGGCGGCGAGCGGGCCAATCAGTTGGCGCGGCGACTCGTGATCCCACCGCACCGCGAAGGGGGGCAGTCGCAATACATCCAGCAGCCCTTGCCCAAAGCCCGCACCGGGACTCGGCTGGGCCGGTTGATGGACGAGGTGCGCGCCCGGCTCCATGAGTCGCACAGCCTGGACTCCTTGGCTCATGAGGCCAGCCTCAGCCGCCGCACCCTCACCCGGCAGTTCAAGGCCTTGACCGGCACCTCGGTGCAGGCCTGGTTGCTAGCAGAGCGCGTGCAACTTGCACAGCGTCTGCTGGAGCGCAAAGCGCTTAGCATCGAGCGCGTGGCCGAACAGACTGGCTTTGGATCTGCTGAGTCTTTCCGCCTACAGTTCCGGCTATCAGTGGGCGTGTCACCCAGTCAATGGCGAAAGACGTTCGCAGCGGTCTGATTGCCACTGATGGCACCGCCGAGAAGCTGCAGCCGGTGTAAGCATTGTGCTACCGCAATACACAACTGGCCGCACGCATTCAGTGTTTTCTGGAGTTCCTGGCGGCGCGGATGGCTCCGGCCTTTTTATCGCCGAGGACCGCGAACAGATGACACCCATTTGCATGCAGCATGTCTTTGCGCTCCGCGTGCCGACTATCCCTCTGACAAGCCTTGAGTCCGTCCGGCCGCGACTCTGGACGGACGCCACAACCCTGGTTTAGCTTCCTATTTGTGTCAACTGAATCGGCGCAAGTTCCGGGCCTTTCGTGAAAGCGATGCAAGCTCACTTCCATCTGAACGCGCTTTTGCCTGAACAACGATCCGATCAGATTCGCGGCCAGTGGAGCTGGCCGCCGTTCAGCACCCACAGGTTCTCTGGACAAGTCGACCAGACAAGCGCAAATAGTGAGGCGCAAGGCCGGCTTAGGTTCCTTGCCCAAAGAAGCATCCGCTACTCTGCAGCAGGCCTCGGGGCCATCTCGCGGTAGACCTCGACGCAAACGCTCAATGGCGCGCCGCTAGCAAGCCGAATGCACATTCCGACCCCATAAACTCGCCGATCTATGCTAGGCGCCTTGCGGGCATGCGCAGTGGCCCTTCCAGCCGCACCACGCCGCGTCATCGGCATCACGGACCACGTAGCATCAGCGCCGAAGCACCGTCTCCGGCAGAGTGCGCCAGACGAGACCTGCGACGATGAAGGCGGCCGCCCCCAGCGACATCACCGGGGCGAGTCCCAGGTGCTCTGCCAACGGTGCGGTGATGAGGGGGGCTGTCATGCTGATGAGTCGGCCCCAGTTGAAGATGGACGCGGCAGTGGCGCGCAGATGGGGGGGATATAGCTCGCTCATCCATGGGCCCCAGATGGCGCTGCACGAGATGGCGGCGCCGTACAGGAAGCCGACCGCCTGTAACTGCCCGGCCGACAGCGGCGCGAATAGATATGTGGGGATAAGGACAGCGCTGATCGCGAAGCCCAGCGCCGCTGCGCGCCGGCCGAATCGGTCGCTGAACCAGCCCCAGCACAGCGCGCCCAGTGCGCTACCGACGAACTGCCAGCCCAGCACGTCGCCGATGGCGCCGTCGGGCACGCCCCGTTCGCGCAGAAAGGTGCTAGCCCAGCCGGTGAAGGCCTGGTAGGCGAAGAAGTTCAGCCCGCTCATCAGCGCCAGCAGCAGAGTCTGGCGCCGCACCGCGGGCTTGAACAACTCCGCCACGGGCAGCTTGCTGGTGGCCACCGCTTGGCCGCCGGTCAGGCCGTCCATTGGCACCAAGCGGCGGTCGTCGGGAATGGCCAGCAGCGCGAACAACGCTAAGGTGATGGGCACCGCGCCGGCGTAGAACATCACTTGCCAGTCCATGCCTGCCCGAAAGACCGCCGCCGATACGAAGCCCAGTGCCGAGACGCCCAGGTTGTAGGTGCCCAGCACCACGCCGGCGACGCGTCCGCGCACCTCGCGCGCGAACAGACCGGAGTAGATGCCCACCGCGATCGGGAACATGGAGCCCATGAAAAAGCCCAGGCCGATGCGCTGCAGCACCAGGCCGGCGTAGTCGTGCACCGCCAGCGCTGCCAGCAGGCCCGCCCCGTAGCCGAACATCGAGATGACGAGGGCGTTGCGGCGGCCAATCTTGTCAGCCACCTGGCTCATGATGACGGCGCCTACTACGGCACCGATGGACTGCAGCGTGTAGACCGAGCCGGACTGCGTCAGCGTCAGGCCCAGCGAAGCCTTGATGTAGGGCCGCAGTACGTCGGTGGTGTTCCACGACCAGGCATAGAAGAAGTAGCCCAGCAGCAGAAAACCCAACGCCGTGCCGCGGCGCGCCAGGCTCAGGTCGCGGGCGTTGATCCATCCGGCGGGCGTGGGCTCGTTCATGGGCTTCAGAGTGTGCCGTAGCTCAGGCGCAGGCCGAACTGCCGCGGCGGGGCTGTGCTCACTTGCAGTGCACCGCCGCCGCCCCAGACGAAGCGGTTGATGGTCTGCTTGTCGGTGAAGTTGTCGACATAGCCCTGCAGGCTCAGGCGGTCGTTGATGCGCCAGCTGAGCTTGAAGTCCAGCTTGGTGAAGGCGCCCTGGCGCTCCAGCTCGGCATTGGTGGGCTGGCCGTAGAAGCCGCTGTTGTACGTAGCCACCAACATGGGCGTGAGGCTGGCGCCATCAGCCAGCGCGAACTCGTAGCGCAGGAAGCCGGTGGCCTGCACTTTGGCAGCGTAGGGAATGCGCTTGCCGCTGAGGTTGCACCCAAAGGCCACGGCCGGCTGGCCTGCGCCGCCTGTGCCCGGCAGCACGCCGCAGTCGTAGCCGGGCGCGAAGATGCGGCGCTGGCCGGCCGGCGCGATGACGATACCGCTGGCATCAAGCTGAGGCGCGGTGGAGGCGGGGTCGGCCACCAGGATGGACGTGCCAAAGGGCAAGGCCACGCCGGGGAAGCTTTTGTACTTAGCGTCCAGCAGCGACAAGGTCGCGCCAAGCGAGAAGTCTCGGCTTGCCTTCCACTCCAGCTCGGCTTCCAGGCCGCGGGCGCGGGCCTGGGCGGCGTTGAAGATGGTCGACACGGTCGTATTGCCCACCGGCACCTGGCGCTGCTCCTGCAGGTCCTTGTACTCGTTGCTGAACAGGGCGACGTTGAGCTGCAGCGTGTTCGCCAGGAAGCGGTTCTTGGAGCCGATCTCCAGAGCCCGCACCGTCTCGGGTTTGAAGGTGCGCACCGCCTCGAGCGCCTGGCCTGAGTTGAAGCCGCCCGAGCGGAAGCCGGTGGACAGCGAGGCGTAGAGCAGCTGCTGGCTCGACAGTTGGTAATCCAGCGCCAGGCGGCCGGTATTGCGGCTGAAGGTGGCGTCGTCGTAGGTGGCTCCGTAGAGCAAGTTGGTGCCCGGGGCGCAGTTGAAGCCCTTGACGGCGTTGGAGCCGGTGCAGTTGGTGCTGCCGGCGCTGCCGTAGGCGCTTTCGGGCGGCAGCGGGGTGTTCAGCGTGATCAGCGTGCCGTCGGGCTGGCCGTTGGCATTCAGCGGCAGCACGCTATTGGCGTTCGCGAAGCGGAAGCTCTTGCGGTCCCGCGTGCTGCGGGCGCCGGCCGTCAGCGTAACGTCGGGCTGCAGGCGGTAACTGAACTGGCCGTAGAACGCGGTCGAGCGCGTCTCGGGGGCCTGGTCGTCGTAGAAGCCCGCACCGTTCTGTGCCAGCGACAACGGCGCTGCGAGGGCGCTGGAGCGGATGGTGCGCGGCAGTTGCTGGTTGATGAAGGTGCCCCGCAGCTCATCCTTGAAGAAGTAGGCGCCAACCACATAGCTCAGCGGACCGTCGCCGGCCGACAGCAGCTGCAGCTCCTGGGACAGGGTCTTGGCGCTGGTGGCCTGGTAGTCGATGCCGATGGTAGACGCGGAGAAGTCGGTGTCTGAGCTGCGCGTGGCGGAAAAGTCGGCCCAGCCCGTGATGGACTTCAGCGTCACGCTCGGCAGCTTGTAGCTGACGTCGAGGCTGGCGCTGCGGTCGGAGACGTTCAGGAAGGTCTGATAGTCGTTGTCAACGCGATAGGTGTCGCCCGGCCGGTAGAGCGGGACGCCCAGATCCACGCCTGTGCCCGTGGCATTGGCGCCGGTGCCGGCACCTGCGCCAACGGTGCGGGTGCAGTCATTGACGTTGTCGCGGTTGCCGCCGCGGGTGTTCAGAAACAGCGGCGTGGCGTTGAAGAGCTGTTGGCAGGAGGCCGTGTGCAAGTAGCTGCCGGCCATCTTGTAGCCGAAGGCCGAGCCGCCGTTGCCGCGTTGTTCGGTGGCGTCCACGCGCAGCGTCATCTCCAGCTCACGGTTGGGTTTGACGAGCACGCTGCCGCGCAGATAGCGCAGGTCCTGGTCGAACAGGCCGGCGGCGCCGTTGAAGTCATTCTTCACCATCGGGTCGGACTTCTCGACCGCGGCCACAAGCCGCACCGCCGCCACATCGTTCAGCGGCAGGTTGACCACGCCTTCGCCGCGACGCTTGCCGTCGCTGCCGACAATGAAGGCGACATTGCCGCCGAGAAAGTCCAGCTCCGGCGCGCGCGTGCTAACCGCCACCGTGCCGCCGAAGGTGTTGCGGCCGAACAAGGTGCCTTGCGGGCCACGCATCACCTCGACGCGTGCCACATCGACGAAGCCCAGCATGGCCTGCTGGGCGCGGCTCTTGTAGACGCCGTCGACGAAGTAGCCGATCGTCGTGTCGGCATTGACGGCCACGTTCTCGGTCCGCACGCCACGCATGGCCGGCCGCGCATCCGTGCCGGAGCGGCCAAAGGTGAAGCCCGGCACGGTGCTCTCCAACTGGCCGACGTTGGTGATGTTGCGCTCCTCCAGCATGTTGCCGTTCAGGCCGGTGACGGACACGCTGACCTTCTGCTGGTCTTCCAGTCGGCGGTTGGCCGTGACTACGACAGTATCGAGCTTGCCGACTTCGTTGGCTGGCGCTGCGGCAGCGGCGGTCTGGGCGTGGGCGGAAGAGGCGGCCAGGGTGCCGAGGGCCAGGCTGGCAGCCAGCGGCGTGAGGCTGAAAATTTTCATCGTGGAGCTCCGCGGTTGATGACTTGGAGGGGTGAGGGCCTCGTCGCTGGGGTCGAGGCACGAGGCGAAGTTTCTGGATCCTGATCTAGCATTGCAAGCGTATGCAATGGCTATGCAGATCGACTGGTGCAAACACCTAGTTGAATCCCTATTTGATGGCGTTGATCCACCACAAACTCTGTCGCAATTCTTGTTGCTTGCGTATGCAAATCAATAAGAGACGGCAGCATCGCCACCGCGTGCCGCGGCCTGCAGCGCCTGCGTGATGAGGCTGGTGCTGACGTTGGCGAAGAAGCGCGCGCCGCAGGCGGCGTAGCGCGCCTCGTCGGCGGCCGTCAGCGCCAGCGTGCCGGCGCAGCGGCCGGCGCCGGCAACCTCGCGCAGCACCTGCCGGATGAGGGCCTGCGCCGGCCCGTCCTGCCAGCGCGGGCCATGGCCCATGGCATGGGCCAGGTCGTTTGGTCCGACGAAGACGGCGTCCACGCCCGGCACCTGGGCGATCTCGACGGCGTGCGCGGCCGCTTCGGGCGTCTCCACCATCACCACCAGCAGCAGCCCGGCATTGCTGCGCTCGGTGTGGGCCGCGCCGCCGAAGGCGCCATAGCCGGCGGCGCGGGTGCTGAAGGCGCTGCCGCGCCGGCCCCAGGGCGTGTCGGCCGCCGGGTAGCTAGTCATGGTCGCCAGGCGCTGCGCCTGCGCGGCGTCCTGCACCATGGGCACGACGACGCCGGCGGCGCCCATGTCGAGCACGCGCGGGATGTCGGCCTCGAAGCAGCGCACCAGGGCAGGCAGGCCGACGGCGCGGGCGGCACGCAGCTGATGCTCGGTGGTTTGCAGGTCGGCGCTGCCATGCTCGTTGTCGAGGACGACGAAGTCGAAGCCGGCATGGCCGCACATCTCAACAAGGGCCGGCGATGGGATGCCGTTGAACAGCCCGCGCAGCGTCTCACCGGCGCGCAGCCGCGGCGCGAGGCTGAGTTCCAGCGGGTGGTGGGCCGCCGTCCTCATGGCTGGGCCCGCTCGACAAAGCGGCGCGGGGCGACGCAGCCGTCGGCATCCACCACCCAGCCGGCGGCCGCCGCCGCGGCCACGACGTCGGGCGCCCAGGCGATGTCCTTGCGGTGGTCGCCGGCCGTCAGTAGCAGCACGAAGGCATCACCGTTACCCGTGTTGTGCAGGCAGCGCCAGACGTCGGCGGGGATGGACAGCGAATCCCAGCCGCCGGCGCGGCCTTCGAGCGCCAGCGTACAGGGGCCATCGTCGGCCTCCAGCCGCGTCTCCACGCGACCCTGCCAGGCCACCAGCGCCTGCTTCTCTCGCAGCCGGTGCCTGGACACCCGGCCACCGGCGGGGATGCGTAGCCACTCCAGGCTGACGCCATGGCTGTGCAGCACCGGGGCCAGGCGCTCGCGCTGCTGCAGCAGGCCCAGGCCTACCACCGGTGCCAGTTGGGCGCCGCAACCAGGCAGGCCGCTGTCGAGCAGGCCCTGGGTAGTCCACGCCAGCTCATCGAAGCGCACCAGGCGGTGGCTCATCTCCTCGGGCGTCCAGTGGCGCAGCGCGGCGATCTCGGCCTCGGTCATGGGTTGGAACAGCTGCTCGCCGGGCTGCAGCGCGTCGCCGCGCCGCGTGTCGACGATGCGGTGGGCGTTGGTCAGCAGCACGCCCTCAGCGGCCGCGCGCGCCAGCGTGCCGGGCGCCCACAGGATGCCGCCGGTGTGGTCGCGGCCCAGCGCGGTGAAGAGGAAGCCCTCGTCGCCGCCGATGTTGGTGAAGCCGCGGTAGATCCAGGTCGGCACCGAGACGATATCGCCCGGGCCGATGTCTACGTGCAGCGTTTCCGGATTGAAGCCCCACTGAATGCGCCAGCGGCCGGCGACGCAGATGAAGACTTCGCAGCTGAAGTGCAGATGGGGCGGGTTGACGCGGCCATGCGGCAAGGTCACCGCGCCGAGCTGGAAGCCATGCGGCTCGCGCAGGCTGATCGGCTGCAGCGGGTCCTGCGACACACCCGGTCCGATGAGGGCATAGTTCAGCTTGGGTTGGCATTCCTGCAGCGCGTAGTCGATGAAGGCCTCGGTGGAGGCCTGCAGGCTGTCGAAGGGGATCAGGCGGCGTTTGAGCTCGTCAGCGGTCATGGGGGGTCTCCAGGGCAGGGGGCGATCGCCGGTGAGCTGGCCAGCCAGGCCCGCACCAGGCGGGCAAGGGCGGCCGGGGCCTCCAGCGGAACGAAGTGGCCGCAGCGCGGCAGCAGGTGCAGCCGCGCGCTCGGCTGGGCGGCCCGCATGCGGCGCTGCAGGGCCGGCGGGCACAGGGCGTCGCACGCGCCGGCCACCAACATCAGCGGTCCGGCGAAGGCCTGCAGCGCGGCATGGTTGGCCGGCCGCCCGGCGGCCAGCGCGAACTGGGCCAGCGCCTGGCGCGGCGGCGTGCGGTGGGCCATGGCCAGGACCTGGCGGCGCTGCCAGGCGGCCGGCCGCGAGCCGAAGTAGCTAGGCAAGGCCTGGGCGGCCACCGCCGAGGGTCCGTGCCGGCGCAGCAGATGGCGCTGGCTGCGCTGGCGGCGGCGCAGCAGCGGCGTGGCGGCCTGCGCATTGCTGCCCACCAGGGCGAGCCGGGCGATGCTGGCGGGCGATTCGCGCAGCCAGCGCAGCGCCAGCAGCCCGCCCAGCGAGAAGCCCAGCACGTTGGCCGGCACGGACGGCGGCCCGCGCAGCGCCTCGCGCCAGCCCAGCGGTTGCAGCACTACATCGGGCCGCAGTCGGCGTGCCAGCGGCGCGAACAGCGAACGCCGGCACAACGTGCCGTGCAGCAGCAGCAGGCGGGGCGGACTCAGCGGCTTAGCAGTTGCATCCACGTGGCCACCTCGTCCAGCATCACCCATTCGCGCACGACGCGGCCGTTCTCCCATTCGGCGTGAGAGATGCCGAGCAGGCTGACCGGCGCGCCTGTGGGCTCGCCGTAGCGGCCGGGGCCGGCGTGCTCGCCGTGCAGGCGCCAGCGCATGGCGATGGCAGTGGCGCGGCCAGGCCGGGACTGCGCGGCGAGGTGCTCCACCTCCAGCCGCGCGCCGGGGAAGGCAGTGCCCAGACCTTGCCAGAACGCGCCCATGGCGCTGGCGCCGACGCGAGCCTCGCCGCCCGGCACCCAGGCCAGCAGCTCGGGGTGCAGCGTGGCCAGCGGCACGGTGCGCTGGGGCTGCCGCAGGCGTTGCAGCCACTCCTCGGCGAAGTCGGCGGCGGGGCCCTGGGTGGCGATGGCACTGACGTAGGGCGCCGGGGCCGGCGGCATGGCCGGCTTGCTGAACCGGCCGTCTGCGGCGCGCAGCAAGCGGGCGGCGAGGTCGCGCTCGTGCAGGCCGATGGCGCGGGCGATGGCGGCCTGGTCGCGCACCAGCCACTCGTGGACGATCCGGTTGGCGATGCAAACGCAGTCGGCGATGGTGCGGGCCACCACGGGCTGGCCGGTGGGTGGGCCGAACACGCCGTCACCGGCATGGATCATGGGGCTGAGGATGCGGTGCGAGGACAGGAAGCCACCGTCCTCGTCGCCGGAGACGATGACGTCCTCGGCCAGCAGGCGGCGGTCCGGGAAGGCCTGCAGCGTCGCGCGGGTGCCGGCGATGACGGGCTCGATGCCGATGCTGACCGAGCTGGGGGTTTCCACCGCGCAGTCGGCGCCGTAGTAGCGCTCGATGTCCTGCAGGCGCCGCCCTTCCCAGATGCGGTCGGTGATAACTCGGATGTAGTGGTCCAGATCCTGGAACTCGGGATCGAAGCCTTTCATTGGCACTCCATGGGCAGGTTCAGCGCGCCGGCGGCGCGCGGGGGCGGGTGGTATTGCGCAGCACTAGCTGGCCGGGCACGACGACGTTCTCGCAGCGGGTGCGCCCCTCTTCCTGCAGATGGCGCTGCAGCAGATCAGCGGTGGCCTCCACCATGGGACCCAGCGGCTGCTCGAAGGTGGTCAGGGCGTAGCTGGGCCAGGCGGCCTGGGGCACGTTGTCAAAGCCGACCAGGCCGACGTCCTGGGGCACCCGCAGGCCGAGCTCGTGGCGCAGCACGTCCATGACGGCGAAGGCCATGTGGTCGCTGGCGACGAAGACGGAATCCGGCCGCTCGGCGCTGCCGAACATCTGGCGCGCGACCTCGGCGGCCTGCTGTTGGTCGTAGTTGCCCACGCCGCGCGCCCAGATGCGCTGACCGCGCTCGGCCAGGCCCTCTCGGAAGCCGCGCTCGCGCTCCAGGTTGGTGGACGACTCTTCCTGGCCGGCGATGTAGGCGATGCGCTTGTAGCCAGCCTCGCAGAGGTGGCGGGCGACCAGACGCCCGCCGGCCATGTTGTCGGAGCGTACCGAGCTTACCGTCGCCGGGCTGCCGGCTGCCATCACGCGGTTGAACAGCACGACGGGGATGGCCGCGTCGGCGCAGCGCTGCGCCAGTACCGAGGACAGCGTGGTGGCCGCCAGCACGATGCCGTCGACGTGGTATTGCAGGATCTCCTGCACCAGCTCGTCGGAGTTCTGGTTGTCGGAGATGAAGAGCAGCACGTGATAGCCGTCGTGCTGCAGCCGCCGCGCCAGGCGCTCCAGCGCCGCAGGGTAGAAGAGGTTCTCCAGGTGGGAGAGCACCAGGCCGATGATGCGCGAGCGCTTGGTGATGAGGCTGCGTGCGTGCGCATTCGGCCTGTAGCCGAGCTTGCGCGCGGCCTCCATGACCCTCTGGCGCGTCTGCTCTGAGACGCTGGCGCCGGGCGTGAAAGTGCGGCTGACGGCGGATTGCGACACGTTCGCCAGGCGGGCGACGTCGGTGGAGGTGGCGGTGGTCTTCATAGGCGCGATCATGCCGCCGTCCACCCACCGTCCACCATCAGGGCCGATCCGGTGACCATGGCCGACGCGTCGCTTGCAAGGAAGACCGCCGGGCCCATGAGGTCCTCCACCGTGGCCAGTCGGCCGATGGCGATGCGCTCCAGCACCCAGCGCAGGAAGGCGGCGTCTTCGAACATGGGTTCGGTCATCGCGGTGCGCACGAAAGTCGGACACAGCGTGTTGACGCGGATGCCGTGGGCGCCCAGCTCGAGCGCCAGCGCCTTGCTCATGCCTTCCATCGCATGCTTGGTGGCGCAGTAGACGGCGCGGCGCGGACCGCCCACATGGCCCATCTGCGACGAAACGTGGATGATGGAGCCGCCGCGCCCGTCAGCCACCATGCGGCGCGCGGCGGCGCGCGAGGCGGTCAGCGCTGTGCGCACGTTCAGCGCAAGCACGGCGTCCAGGTCCTCGTCGCGCAGGTCGACAATGGCCGACGGCCTGTTGGTGCCGGCGCTGTTGACCAGCACGTCCAGCCGCGGCAGCGCAGCGATGGCCGCATCCAGCGCGGCAGTGTCGCAGGCATCCAGCACGCAGAGGCGAGCGCGCCCTCCCTCGGCATGCAGGGCGTCCGCCAGGGCCTGCAACTCGGGCGCTGAGCGCGCCGCCAGCACCACCTCGGCACCGGCCTGGGCCAGCGCGGCCGCGATGGCCGCGCCGATGCCGCGGCCGGCGCCCAGCACGAGGGCGCACCGGCCGTCCAGGCGCAGGCTGGGCGTGCGGGGTAGCTGCATCAGTCCTGGACCGGCTGGTACCAGGCCACGTCGCGGTGGCCGTAGCGGCGCACGCGCAGATTGGCCTGCTCGCCGTGGCCGGCGAAGTTCTCCATGTGGCACAGCCGCGAGCAGTAGGCGCCGATCATGGCGCTGGCCGCGTCGGTCGTGACGCGCTGGTAGGTGCAGGTCTTGAGGAACTTGCCTACCCACAGCCCGCCGGTGTAACGGGCGTTCTTGTTGGTGGGCAGCGTGTGGTTGGTGCCGATGACCTTGTCGCCGAAACTGACGTTGGTGCGCGGGCCTAGGAAGAGGGCGCCGTAGTTGGTCATGCGCTGCAGGAAGTAGTCTGGGTCGGCCGTCATCACCTGCACATGCTCGGAGGCGATCTCGTCCGCCTTGGCCACCATCTCGTCCAGCGTGTCGCAGACGATGACCTCGCCGTACTCGGCCCAGGACTGGCGGGCGATGCCGGCGGTCGGCAGGATGGTGAGCTGGCGCTCCACCTCGGCCATCGTGTCACGGGCCAGCTTCTCGCTGGTGGTCAGCAGCACGGCCGGCGAGGTGGGGCCGTGCTCGGCCTGGCCCAGCAGGTCGACCGCGCACATCTCGGCATCCACACTCTCGTCGGCAATAACGAGCGTTTCGGTGGGGCCGGCGAACAGGTCGATGCCCACGCGGCCGAACAGCTGACGCTTGGCCTCGGCAACGAACATATTGCCCGGCCCCACCAGCATGTCCACCGGACGGATGCTGGCGGTGCCGATGGCCATGGCTGCCACGGCTTGCACGCCGCCCAGCACCAGGATCTCGTCCGCCCCGGCCATGTCCATGGCGGTCACGATGGCCGGGTGGGGTGCGCCCTGGTAGGGCGGGGCGGTGGCGACGATGCGCGGCACTCCGGCCACCTTGGCCGTCAGCACGCTCATGTGGGCCGAGGCAATCAGCGGGTATTTGCCGCCGGGGATGTAGCAGCCGACGTTGTTGATGGGGATGGTCTTGTGGCCCAGCACCACACCGGGCAGCGTCTCGACCTCCACGTCGCACAGGCTGTCGCGCTGAGCTTGAGCGAAGCGGCGTACCTGGACCTGGGCGAACTCGATGTCGGCCAGCTCGCGCGCCGACAGCTGGCGGCGCGCCGCCGCGATGGCGTCGCGGCCGAGGATGAAGTCGGCCGGATCCCACTGGTCGAACTTGCGCGAGTACGCGCGCACGGCCTCGTCGCCGCGCTGCTCGATGTCCTTCAGGATGGCTTCGACGGTGGCGCGCACCTGGCTGTCGGCGGCGGCGAGGGCGGCGGCGTCCTTGCCGCGTTTAAGGTATCGGATCACGGGATGGCTCCTGCGGTTTAATTGCATGCGTATGCAATGTGTCGAACTTTAGTGGTTTGACATTTCGCAATTAATGGTGATTTCCCTAATGTTTGCATAGCCTATTCACACTCATTCTGGCGTACATCTAATCTTGCATAGGAATGCAACGTGAATCAATACACAGAACTTGAAGCGGCCAAGCGCTGCGTCTGGGACGCGCTGCAGGCGCTGGCTGGGCCTGACGCCGCGGCGGCTGCCGCGCAGGTGTTGACGCCTGGCAGCGAGTGGGTGGTGTCGCATCCGGTGAATGCGCTGGCGGGCCCCGGTGAGGTGGTGGCGCAGTTCATCACCCCCCTGCACCGCGCGCTGCCCGACCTGGAATGGCGGCCCGACCTGTTCTTCGCTGGTCACTGGGATGGCCGTGTCGACGGCGGTGCCGGTGTCTGGGTGACCACCACCGGCCACTGGCTGGGCACCTTCACGCAGCCGCTGTGGGGCATCCCGGCCAGCGCCGAGCCGGCCTGGCTGCGCTATGGCGGCTTCTTCCGTGTTGTCGACGGGCGCATTGCCGAGGGGCGGCTGCTGCTGGACCTGGTGGACTTGGCACGTCAGGCTGGTTGTCCGGTGCTGCCGGCCAGCACCGGCCAGGCGCTGCTTGTTCCGGGGCCGCGCACCCGCGACGGCGTGCTGCTGTCACTGCAGGACCCGGACCTAAGCGCGGCCAGCCTGGCCCTGGTGGAGGCCATGATCGGCGGCCTGGGTCGCTACGACCGTAACGACCTGAAAAGCATGGGCATGGGAGCCTTCTGGCGGCCCGACATGATGTGGTACGGGCCCGGCGGCATCGGCAGCTCTCGCGGCATCGGCGGCTTCGAGCGCCATCACCAGAAGCCCTTCCTGACCGCATTCCCCGACCGCAAGGGCGGTAACCACCGCGCCCGCTTTGCCGAGGGCCACTACGTGGCTTCCACCGGCTGGCCCAGCGTGCGGGCAACGCATGCCGGCCCCTATCTTGGTGAGCCGGCCAGCGGCGGCCCGATCACAATGCGAGTAATGGACTGGTGGCGGGCGCAGGATGGTTTGCTGGCTGAGAACTGGGTGCTGATCGATCTGCCTCATCTCTTCCTGCAATTCGGCGTTGACCTGCTGGCTCGCGCGGCAGATCCATCACGCGCGGTTAAGCGCTGATCCGCGTCAGCTGCCGTTTTTCGGGTATCTGGCTGTCGTTCAACAGCCTGTTGCTAAGGCCGGTGGCTCCATTACGCCGGTCAGCGGGTGGCGCCTATATGCCGATCACGGACTGGCTCCAATATGCCGGTCGGTGACACGGGCACCGAAGTCCACTTGTGCGGCTTCGGCGGGCCCGAACTCCCGCCGGAACGTGGTCTCGGGCGGCAGCTTGGCACGGATGTCGGCCATCAGCCGACGCACGGCGGGGATAGCTGCCGGCCCAAGCGTGCTGGCGCTTCAGGGCGGCGTGGATGGCAGTGCCCGAGACGCCTTGCTCGACCCAGGCGCTGAGCATAGCTCGGTACGGCTCCAGGGTGGAGATGGTGGTGCTGGCTCGCCGAGGTTCACCCAGGGCGGTGCCAGCGGCCGGCATCGTCGCCAGCGACTGTGGAGCCAGTGCAGCCAAGTGCGCCGAACGCGCATGACCCTGTGTACTGTGTCCGCGATGCGCTCGAAATCCTCCGCAAGCCCCATGTTCGCAAAGTGGCGCGCATTCTCGGGTGCAGTTGCCTGCTGTCGCTACGCGCCGCCTGCGAAGGTGCGCCGGTAGAGCAGGGCTTCCGGTTCTATGGCATTGCGCAGACCAGGCAGCCTAGCCACCGTGTCGGCCATCTCCTCCAGCATGTCCAGCGTGAGTTGCGCCAGCTGAGCCAGTCGCGGGCCGATCGAATTCGGCTTGAGGCCGCACTCGACACCGAAACTGAGCAGGCCTTGGCGCGCAGCGAAGAACACCTTGCTGCCATCCAGGGTGAGCGCGAGCGTGTCGTCTGGGATGTAGAGCCGGGTGCAGACGATGTCGTAGGCCGGTGCCATGGCCACTTCTGCGCGCACCCCCTCGTAAAGCACACCAAAGTTTTTGAGGTGCGCGTCGCCATTGCCCAGGATGCAAGACAGGGCCACCATGTCGAAGAGCTGGGACTTGGCGGATTGGTAGCCCCCAGGGGAGCAGTAAAAGCTCAACAGCTTCAGGACGGTTTTGTACGAGCCCTTGTACTTCTCGTCGGTGTCGACGCCGGCCAGCGCCGCCATGTCTTCGAAGCCGAGGCGAGATCCGTCTGCCGGCCTGTCAAAGCGCCGCATGATAAAGAGTTCCCCATCGTCGGACAGAAAGAACTCGGGCACCGGCAGGCCCGCGCGCTTGACGACGCTCATGCAGAAGAACTCGTTGATCGAGAGCCCCGGGTAGACGTCCAAGCCCGACTTGACGATCAAGTCGCTGGTGGTCACCGCAGCCTTCTCGTTCGTCAGGAGCTGATCCGCTGCAGAGGCTTGTGCAGGCGGGGCCTCCGGTACCAGCACCTTGGGCTGCACGCCGCTCAGGCCGCTGCGCAGGACGAAGTCATCCACGAGCCGGGCAAACAGCGCCTTGGACTCCTTGTTGGCCAGCAGCTCTGCGAGCCGCACCCCTGGCCGGCCGCCCGCAACGACCGGCAATCCGGAGGTTTCAGGGCTTTCCAGGTTGAACCGCAGTCGGCCGATCGGTGAATGGGAGCCGATGACGCTGAGCAGCAGCAAGGGGTCTGCAATGCCCGCCTTGGCCAGACGCAGCTTGATCTGCTCCAGCACAAAGCCTTCTGGCAGGTTCATCTGGAAGACGGGAAACAGCGACTTACGCCGGAAGGGCAGCGGTCTCAAGGGCATGCCAAGGGCCGGGGCAGCGTCCTCGCTCGCATTCGCATCGAAGCTGAACAGGTACTCGCCGTCGGCTCGCAGCAGCCGGCCAGAAAGGCCTTGTGGGGTGTCGACGAGGACCTTCATTTGAAATCCTGCTCCAGGATGGCGCCGATCTCGTCCAGGGTCGGCCGCTTAGCAATGCCCAACTGCAACTCGCCCCCGAGGGCCGCCGCCACCTTGGCGTAGAAGTAAACACCTACCGTGGGGTCCCCCGCCTCCACGCTGCCCACCTTGAACCGCGTGGTGTTCGCCAGCTCCGCCACGTCTTGCATGCGAAGGCCGCGCTGCTCGCGCATGGCCCGAATGGATCGACCGAGGTTGACGAGGTTGTGCTCAGGCTGGTTCATGCGTGCAGTATACGTAACATAGACGGAATGACGATGTGTATACGCATCTCTGTTGGATGAATGTTACGTAAACAGCACACCTCCAGATCTTACCAGCCGGGCCAGGCGGTAGCCGTTGGGCTTCGACGCGCGTGACTGAGTAGATTGCGCGCGGCCAACTCGCCGGCGGATCCTCTCTAGACGACCGATTTCTCTAACGGTTCATGCACGGGATTCGGCTAGCCATGAGCCCGTGCAAATACCCGCAATGGGCATCTTGCAGCCGGCCGCCACAGTCATCAACATCAGAGATTTATACGGTCTTCTATGACTCAGACGGCAATTGCATCGGCAGCTTTAACGTGTAATGATTCAACATATAAAACGTGAATCGTCACATCAGCTTTTACGCCGATTGCTACAGCACCTCGGACGTGCCGCACCCACATGGCCAGCCCTAACGTCAAACTCGCGACATCGCTTCAGAAGCTCCACGAACTTCAAAAGCAAGGCCGCGTTGTCATCCGCGCCGCAGATCTGTCGCGGACGCACCTCGAGCGCTTGGTCGGGAGTGGGCGTCTACGTTCGATCATCCGCGGCTGGTACATGCCCTCCCGGCCCGAGGAAGACTTTGGCGACACAACAACCTGGTTCGCTTCAATGCGGCACTTCGTTCGCGGCTACTGCGACGAACGCTTCGGCAGCGATTGGTACATCAACGCCGAACTCAGCCTGAAAGTGCACACAGGCTCAAGCACGCTTGCGCGTCAGATCCAGGTGAACGCGCTCAAGGGCACCAATAACGCACTCACCTTGCCAGCAGGGACATCCTTGTTTGACCTGCGCGTCAAGGAGATGCCTCCAGCAGACCACCTCAGCGAGACCCAGGGTCTGCGCGCTTTGTCGCTGGAGGCTGCCCTTGTGCGCGCTATGCCGAATGTCTGGCAGGCTGATGCGCTCACCATGCAACTCGCGTTGGGCATGCTGAAGGACACCTCCGCCATCAATCGCATCCTTCTGGACGGCGACCACACGACCATCGCCGGGCGCATCGCCGGTGCCCTCCGCGCCGTTGACCGCGCGGAGCTGGCTGACGAAGTGCTCAAGACAATGAGGTCAGCCGGCCATAGCATCGTCGAGCAAAACCCATTCGACGTACCGGTCCAGTCTGCCCGAGCACTTCCGGAGTCACCGTACTGCGCGCGAATCAAGGCCATGTGGGAGCTGATGCGAGAGCAGGTCATGAAGGCCTGGACAACCCCCGTACGCACGCAAGGCACGCCGAAGGAATACTTGGACGAAGCCGAGGTGCGATACCTGGCCGACGCCTATCACTCGCTGTCCATCGAAGGCTACCAGGTCACTCCGGAGATGATCGACCGTGTGCGCAAGGGCACCTGGGGCTCGGGCGATACGGAGCGCGATCGCCAGGAACGCAACGCGATGGCTGCCAAAGGCTACTTCGAAGCGCACAAGGCTGTGCGCGCGAGTCTGCTGCGAGTGCTGGAAGGCCAGAACCCGGGGGTACGCCTACGAACTGACCTTCAAGCCTGGTACTTGGCACTTTGGTCCCCATCCGTTCAGGTCGGGCTGGTAAAGCCTTCGGAACTCGCCGGTTGGCGCGGCTCGCAGGTGTTCATCAAGAACGCCAGGCACACGCCGCTTCCACCTGAGGCTGTTCGCGATGCGATGCCGCTGCTGTTCGATCTGCTCGAAGCCGAAACCGAGCCCTGCGTGCGAGCAGTACTCGGGCACTTCGTCTTCGTGTTCATCCATCCTTACATGGACGGCAATGGACGGCTGGCTCGGTGCATCATGAACCTCATGCTGGCCACCGGCGGATGGCCGTGGACAGTCGTCACCTTGGATATCCGCGACGAATACATGCGAGCGCTTGATGCCGCGTCGTCGGACCAGGACATCAAGCCGTTTACCAGGCTGCTGAGTAGCTTGGTCCAAGCCCAGTTAATCGACGGGCCGAAGGGGCCTGCCTCCAGCTAGCCTGCCTCGACCACAGCTCCGCCCGCTTACTGCAGGCCGTAGTGGCGCTCCAGGCCATTTTGACTCAGCGACACCCTAAACGTCTTGCCCGAGGTTGACGTCGTCGTAGGCGTTCATTCGAGTTCGACGGCACGATCCCTAGCCGTCATTGCATTCGAATACCAGCGGGTTGACCGTGAGCAGACTGCGGGCAATCTCGGGCTGGCGGGCGATCGCCGCCCGCGTCATGGCGGTGGCCACGGTGCCCACGCTCAAGGTGTTGGTCAGCGAGATGGGCGTTTCCAGCACCCCCAGCTCCTGCACCTGCATCAGGCCCACGCTCTTGCCGAAGCCGTTGAGCACGGCCAGGCCCGCCGGCACCTTGTGCACGAACAGGTCACCGGCGTGCGGCTGCACGGTCGTCACGCCGGTCCGCACCGCGCCTTCGTCCAGGGTTCAGTGGCCCACGGTGGTGCCGGCCACATCGCACAAGGTGTCCAGCGGGCCGCTGCGTGGAGCGTCCACAAAGGGCCTTCAGCGCGCACTGTCGAGCTTGGGGTCCAGCGCGTCGCGCAGGCCGTCGCCCAGCAGGTTGAATGCCAGCACGGTCAGGAAGATGGCGATGCTGGGGATGATGGCGATATGCGGCGCATTGCCCATGTCGCTGCGCGCCTCGTTGAGCATGGCACCCCACTCGGGCGTCGGCGGCTGTGCACCCATGCCGAGAAAGGACAGACTGGCCGCGGTGATGATGGAGGTGCCGATGCGCATGGTGAAGAACACGACCACCGTTGACACGGTGCCCGGCAGGATGTGGCGGGTGATGATGGTCCAGTCCGAGGCGCCGATGCTGCGCGCCGCCTCGATATAGGTGAGGTGCTTGAGCGCCAGCGTGTTGCCGCGCACCAGCCGCGCAAAGGTCGGGATCGAGAACACCGCCACGGCGATGATCACGTTGAACATGCCGCCGCCCAGGATGGCCACGATGCCGATGGCCAGCAGGATCCCGGGGAAGGCGAACAAGACATCGCACAGCCGCATGATCGTGCGGTCCCACCAGCCCTCGTAGTAGCCGGCGAGCAGGCCGAAGGTGGTGCCCACCAGCGAGCCCACCGCCACCGAGACCAGGCCGGCGGTCAGCGAGACCCGAGAGCCCATGACGATGCGGCTGAAGATGTCGCGGCCCAGCGCGTCTACTCCAAACCAATGCGTGGCCGAGGGCAGCGCGTTGATGCTGTCGTAGTCGAAGAAGCTTTCGGCATCGTAAGGCACGATCCAGGGCGCGGCCAGGGCTGTGGCCACCAGCAGCAGGATGAAGGCCAGCGCCAGCACAGCCACGCGCTGCTTCTTGAACTTGCGCCAGAACTCGCTGCCGGGCGAGCGCAGCCGTGCAGCGGCGATGGGGACAGAGGTACTTAGGGTGCTCATGGTGCTTGCGGCCGTCACTTGTAGCGGATCGTCGGATTGATCACGCCATAGAGCACGTCGACGATCAGATTGATGAGGATGAACTGCAGCGAGAACAGCAGCACTTCGGCTTGGATCACCGGGTAGTCGCGCATCTCGACCGCATCGACCAGCAGCCGGCCCATGCCCGGCCAGTTGAAGACCTTCTCGACGACGATGGAGCCGCCCAGCAAAAAACCGAACTGCAGGCCCATCATCGTGACGACCGGGATCAAGGCGTTGCGCAGACCATGCTTGAGCACCACCATCTTCTCGGATACGCCCTTGGCGCGCGCGGTGCGGATGTAGTCCTCGTGCAGGATGTCCACGAACGAGGAGCGGGTGAAGCGCGCCATCACCGCCGCCACACCGGCGCCCAGGGTGATCGACGGCAGCAGATAGTGCTTCCAGGTGTCGGCGCCCACCGTCGGCAGCCAGCCCAGGCCGACAGCGAACACCATCATCAGCAGCAGGCCCAGCGCGAACGACGGGAACGAGATGCCCGATACAGCCAAGGTCATGCCCAGCCGGTCGGGCCAGCGGTTGCGCTTGACGGCCGAGACCACGCCGATCACTAGGCCCAGCAGCACCGACCAGCCCATCGCCGCGAGGGTCAGCTTCAGGGTGTAGGGGAAGCGCTCGGCGATCTCGTCGATCACCGGTCGCTTGGAGCGCATCGAGCGACCGAAGTCGCCGTGGACGACGCCGGTGACGAAGCGCACGAATTGCTCGAGCAGCGGCTTGTCCAGGCCGAGGTCGCGGCGCACCAGCTCGACGGTCTTCTCGTCGGCCTCGGCGCCGGCGGCCAGGCGCGCAGGGTCGCCGGGCAGCAGGTGCACGAAGAAGAACACGAACACCGCAACAATCAGCAGGGTGGGCAACAGACCAGCCAAGCGCTTGATGACGTACTGAAACATGGATTGATCCGTGGTTGCGCCGGTCCCGCAAGGGCACCGGCGCGTCGCTTGATGGACTACTTGGTGAACTCGACGTCTTCGTAGAAGAAGGAGTTGTCAGGCATCTGGTAGACGCCCTTCAGGTTCTTCGCCTTGGCATAGGCCACCTTGGTCGTGACCAGGAAGGCCCAGGGCGCGTCCTTGTGCACCATCTCCTGAGCCTGCCTGTACGCGTGGGTCTTCTTCGCGCGGTCCGAGCTGCCCAGCGCCTCGTACAGCAGGTCGTCGAACTCCTTGTTGCTGTAGTAGGCGAAGTTCTGCAGCCGCGGCGGCTGGGCCTCGGTGGCGAACAGCGGGCGCAGGGCCCAGTCGGCCTCGCCGGTGGAGGCCGACCAGCCGCCGAAGTTCAGGCGCACGGCGGCGTCTTCGGGCTTTTGCACATTCTCCAGCTGCTGCACGCGCTGGCCGGTCTCCAGCAGCGTGATCCTGGCCTTGATGCCGACCTGGGCCAGCTGCTGCTGCAGGAACTGCGTGGCCTTTTGCGTCGTGCTGTTATTGGCCGACCAGAGTTCGGTCTCGAAGCCGTTCGGGTAGCCGGCGGCCTTCAGCAGCTCGCGGGCCTTGGCCGGGTTGAAGTCATAGCTGCCGGTCTTGGTGGCGAAGTCCACGCCGATGGGCACCGGGCCCTGCGCGGGTTCGGCATAGCCGTAGAACACAACCTTGGCCAAGGCCTGCTTGTTGATCGCGTAGTTGATTGCGTGGCGCACGCGCACATCGTTGAACGGCCTCTTCTGCGTGTTCATCGACATGTAATAGGCGAAGATGCCCGGGTAGCTGACGAGGTCCAGCTTCGGATTCTTGGCCATGTTCTCGGCCTGCTCGTAGGGCACCGGCGCGGTGAAGTGCGCCTCGCCGGTCTGAACCATCGCGGTGCGCGTGTTGTTGTCGGTGACCGGCTTCCAGATGATGCCGTCGATCTTGGGCAGGCCCTTCTTCCAGTAGCCGTCGAACTTCACGACCTTCATGTAGTCGGGCTGCTTCCACTCGACGAATTTGAACGGCCCGGTGCCGACCGGGTTCATGCCGATCTCCTTGCCGTACTTGGCCAGCGCCGCCGGCGAGATCATCACCGCCGACGGGTGCGCCAGCTGGTTGATGAAGGCCGAGAACGGGCGCTTCAGCGTGATGCGAACAGTGGCGTCATCGATCACCGTGGTGCTGTCGATGTTCGAGAACAGGTTGTAGCGCTTGAGCTTGTTCTCCGGGTTGGTGACGCGGTCGAACATGGCTTTCACGACCGAGGCATTGAAGTCGCTGCCGTCGTGGAACTTGATGCCCTTCTTCAGCTTGAAGATGTAGACCAGGCCCGCATTGGCGATCTCGTAGCTGTCGGCCAGTTGAGGCGTGACCTTCAGGTCCTTGTCGAAGGTGTAGAGGCCCTGATAGAAGGACTTGCAGACCGACAGGTCCAGGGTCGCATTGGTGTCATACGGATCCAGCGACGAGAAGGTGTTGTTGACCGCAAACACGGCCGTCGTGTCTTGCGCCTGCGCGACTTGGGCGGCGCCCAGGCCCACGGCGAAGGCCAGGGCAGCCTGCAGCAGCGTAGCGGAAATTCGGTGTTTCATGCGTTTCTCCTTCAGTTGATGGAATCAGTGAGACGAACAAACAGGCTCATGCCTGCAACAACAAACCAACGTCATGCCGGGCGACGAAATGCTCAGCGCCAACCTGCACCAATGGCGCCACCGTCGGCGCATCGTTCAGCGCGCGCATCGGACTCGGAATTTCGCCGCTGAGCAGCTCGCGTTTTCGGTTGCGCTTGGCCGGATCGGCCACCGGCACGGCGGCCATCAGGCGCTTGGTGTAGTCGTGCTGCGGGTTCTCGAACACCGCGCTGCGCGGGCCGATCTCGACGATCTGGCCCAGGTACATCACCGCCACCCGGTGTGCTACCCGCTCGACCACGGCCATGTCGTGCGAGATGAACAGATAGGACAAGCCCAGCTCGGCCTGCAGGTCCAGCATCAGGTTGACGATCTGCGCGCGTATCGACACATCGAGCGCCGACACCGCCTCGTCGGCGACGATCAGCTTCGGGTTCAGGGCCAGCGCGCGGGCAATCGCCAGGCGCTGGCGCTGGCCGCCGGAGAACTCGTGCGGATAGCGCTGCGCCGCCTCGGGCGGCAGTCCCACGCGTTGCAGCAGCCATTGCACCCGCTCCTCGGCCTGCTGCTTGTTGGCCAGGCCGTGGATGTACAGCGGCTCAGCAATCGAGAAGCCGACCGTCAGCCGCGGATCAAGCGAGGCGAACGGGTCCTGGAAGATCATCTGGATGTCTCGGCGCAGCGGCTGCATCTGGCGGCGGCTCAGCCGTGCCAGGTCTTGCCCGCGGAAGTGGATCTGGCCGGCATCCACATCGACCAGACGCAGCAGCGAGCGCCCGGTCGTCGACTTGCCGCAGCCCGACTCGCCGACCAGGGCCAGCGTCTCGCCGGCACGCAGCTCGAAGCTGACCCGCTCGACCGCATGCACCCGCTTGGTGACACGGTTCAAGAGGCCCTGGCGGATATTGAAGCGCGTCGTCAGGTCGGTGACCTTGAGCAGCACCTCGCCCGGCGGCTTGTCCTGCGCGCGGGCCACCTGGCCCTCGCCCTCCATGCTCATCAGCGCAAAACTGGCCGGCACGCTGGAGCCGGCCATCGCGCCCAGCGTCGGCACGGCCGACAGCAGGGCCTGGGTGTAGCGGTGCGTGGGCGCCTTGAACAGGGCCACCGTCTCCCCCTCCTCGACCTTCTCGCCGCGCAGCATCACGACCACGCGGTCGGCACTTTCGGCGACCACGCCCATGTCGTGGGTGATGAAGATCACCCCCATATGCATCTCCTGCTGCAGCGTGCGTATCAGCTGCAGGATCTGGGCCTGGATGGTCACGTCCAGCGCCGTGGTCGGCTCATCGGCGATCAGCAGGCTGGGCTTGCAGGCCAGGGCCATGGCGATCATCACCCGCTGACGCATGCCGCCCGAAAGCTGATGAGGGTGGCGGGTCAGCACCTGGCGCGCCGCCGGTATGCGCACTAGCTCCAACATGCGCAGTGCCTCGGCCAGCGCGGCGGCCCGGCCCATGCGCTGGTGGATGCGGATCGACTCGGCAATCTGCTCGCCGACGGTTAAGACCGGGTTCAACGAGGTCATCGGCTCCTGGAAGATCATCGCGATGTCGGCGCCACGGATGGCGCGCATCTTGTCTTCGGCGGTCTGCGCCAGGTCCAGCAGCTGGCCGTTGCGCTGACGGAACAGCATCTCGCCGTCGATGATGCGACCGCCACCATGTTCGATCAGCCGCATGATGGACAGCGAGGACACCGACTTGCCCGAGCCCGACTCGCCGACGATGGCCAGCGTCTCGCCTGAATTGATATGGAAGCTCAACGACTTGACCGCATCCACGGTCCGTTCTTCACCTTGAAAGCGCACGCACAAGCCTCGGACATCCAGCACCGGAGCGTTCATGCCGATTCCCCGTAGATCGCCACCGTCACCGGCTCGCCGACACGCGCAACACCACGGTACATGCCCTCCGTGTTGAAGGGCAAGCAGACCTCGCCATTGGCGGCCACGGCGATCAGGCCTCCGCGGCCGCCCAGGCGCGGCAACTTGTCCATCACCACACGTTCGGCAGCCTCTTTCAGCGACAGGCCGGCATAGTCCATCAACGCCGCCAGGTCATACGCAGCCACCCCGCGCATGAAGGCTTCGCCGGTGCCGGTGCAGGACACCGCCACAGTCGCGTCATTGGCATAGCAGCCTGCGCCGATCAGTGGCGAGTCGCCGATGCGCCCCGGCTGCTTGTTGGTCATGCCACCGGTGGAGGTGGCGGCGGCCAGATGGGCTTGCGCATCAAGCGCCACCGCGCCGACGGTGCCGAACTTGGTCGTCTCGTCCAGTGGTGCAGCACCGCTGTCCGTGCCGCATGCGGTCACCGCATGCTGACCGTCATGGTCCAGCAATTGGCCACGGGCGCCAGCCTGCGCGCGGCGCAGCTGCTCCAGGCGCTGCGGCGTGCCGAACCAGTCGGGCGCCACCTGCTCCAGGCCCTGACCGGCGGCAAAGACATCCGCCGCCTCGCCCATCAACAGCACATGCTCGCTGTGTTCGAGCACCGCTCGGGCCGCCAGGACCGGATTACGCGTGAACGCCATGCCGGCCACGGCACCGGCGCGGAGGCCGGCACCATCCATCACGCAGGCGTCAAGCTCATGGGTGCCCACAGCGGTATAGACGGCCCCCCTGCCGGCATTGAACAGCTCGCATTCTTCGAGCTCGCGCACGGCCTCCACCACGACATCCAGCGCACTGGCGCCGGCAGCAAGCTGCTGCTGACCCGCCTGCAGCACGCGCTTCAGCGCAGCCTCGTAGGCGGCCGCCTTGGCCTGGCTCATGCCGCTGCGCAGCAGGGTGCCGGCGCCACCATGAATAGCCAGCACGGGCACCGCCCGGGTGGACCTTTCGGCCTGGGCCGTCGGGATCGAATCCATTGTCGTCGTCCTCGAAAAAGTAGCGGCAATCTGGAAATAAATTTCCATGAAAGCTCTTATGATGAAACAAGTATTTCATATTCCCGGGGCGTTTGTCCAGCCCCTTCGGCGACTCGAGGATGTCGACACGCTGGCCACGATGCGTGATCCCGACCTGGGGATTACGTGCCCGCGCAAACCCGGGGATTGAAAGTTCATTTCCTCAAATATAGTATTTTGAAAATCAATGACCATCCACCTCGCTCGAAAGGTCCAACCGCCATGAGATGTCTTCCAACCTTGCGCGCCGCGATCGCGCGCGTTCTTGCCGGGGCCGCTCTACTGGGGCTTTGTTCGGTGGCACAGGCGCAGAGCCTGCTGGCCCAGCGCTGGGACTTCAATGACCCGGCCGGCACCGCCCTGCCCGCCGCTCTCAACAGCGCCCCCACCGGCGCCCCGGGCCAATGGATCTACGGCCTTGCCAATACCGAAACCACCGGGACCGGCGCCTTGCGCATCGGCCATGTGGGCAGCATCGGCTACAGCGCCGCGCCGCTGAACATCGCGTCGGCCGATGTCTATGCTGGCACCGTCGTGATCCAGCCATGGGACATCAGGAATGGCGGCGCGAACTATGCGGCCAGCACAAGGCCGGTCTTCAACTTCGGCTTTCGCACCGCCGCCGGCACCGCCACCTCGGGCGGCTCCCTGGTGGCCGATGTGCAGTTCAGCGCCACCGCCGCCGGCATTGTGGTGGTCATCCGCGATTCATTGAGCACCTTCCCGGTGGTCACCTTGCCGGCCCAGTTGGGCGGCACGCTGACCGCCTCGCTGAAGGTCGACAAGCGGGTGCTGCCCAACGTCTACACGCTGAACTACGACGTGGCGGGAGGGACCGGCTTGAGCGGCGTTGTCACCGCCACCGCTGCAGCGGGAGCCGCAAGCAATACGCGCACGATCTCGCATGCCGCGTTGGCTTTCAGCGGCAACTTTCCCGGCACGACGAATGCGGCCGGCACCGGCCCCAACACGCCGCCGGCCATCGACACCATCGCCATCAGCTACAACGAGCTGCCGGTGGTGGACCTGCCGGCCGCCAATGGCCGGCCCAGCCGCAAGTCCAACCTGCTGACCTTCTTCGACGGGAATCCGGTGCAATCGACCCAGCCGCCGATCGGCGGCCCTGGCCTGCTCTTGATGGGTGGCGGCGCCGAGGTCAACGAGGCCTTCACCGGCAAGGCCTATCCCATCATCAATGGCGGCGACATCGTGGTGTTGCGCATCAGCGGCAGCAACGGCTACCAGCCCTACTTCTTCAACACCCTGGTCAACGAGTTGCCAGCCGCCGCACAAGCCATGTTGAAACCCAATTCGGTGGAGACCCTGTTTGTCGACACGCGTGAGAAGGCCAACAGCGCCTACGTGGCCAATTCGGTTGCTCGCGCCAACATGATCTGGATCGCTGGCGGCGACCAGTCGCCGTACATCGAGAACTGGCGTGACACGGCGCTGGCCGCCGCGGTCAAGGCCGCCTACCAGCGCGGCGCGATCATCGGCGGCACCTCGGCCGGCATGGTGGTGTCTGCCGAATGGATGTATGACCCCGGCGCGCTGCTGGCGGTCACCAGCGCCGAGGCTGTCGCCAATCCCTACCGGGCCAGCATGATCTTGTCGGCCACCAAGCTGTTCGATCTGCCGCTGGGCTTCAACCTGCTGGCCGAGCCGCACTTCCAGGACCGCGACCGCATGGGCCGCACGCTGGCGTTCATGGCGCGGCTGCGCAAGGACGCGCGCAGCTCGCTGCTCTATGGTGTTGCGCTCGACGAGCGCACCGCCCTGTTCATCGACAAGGACAAGATCGGCACCTTCTCGCGCGCCCCCCTGGTGGCCGGCAAGGCCGCCGGCGACGGCTACATCCTGCGCGAAGACCGCCGCAAGACCACGATGTCCCAGGTCGCCGCCGGCCTGCCGCTGATCTATCGCAACGTGCAGCGCGTCAAGCTGGCGCCGGGCCAGAGCTTCGACTTCGCCCGGGGTCTGTCGGCACAGCCCGCGCTGAGCCTCAATGTCGAAGGCGTCGTGCCGACCAATCCCTACTGAACCCCGGGTGCCTCATGAAAACGAAAACATCGATCCTGATTGCCGGCCTGCTGCTGGGCACCGCCCTGCATGCCCAGGCCCTGGTCGCCGACTGGCAGTTCGACGAAGTCGCCGGCAGCACGCTCAACACCAGCGTCAACAGCGGCCCCGGCAGCACCTGGAACCTGGCCCTTACCGGCTCGGCCAGCAACGGTCTGGGCCAATTCAGCATCGGCAACGACGGCCGCGGCGGCAGCGGCACGCGCTCGACCTATGCCGACTTTGCCAGCGACTTCACCGCCATCAGCTACGGCACGCTGCGCCTGAGCGCCCACTTCTCGGCCTGGAACCCATCCAGCGCAGGCAGCAGCTTCACGCTGGGCTTCATCGAGGGCAACGACTTCAGCACGGCCCAGTTCAGCCTGGCTGCCGCACTGGGTGGCGGCTTCGCGCTCAGCGGCGCGGTCGACCCGTTCGGCGACGGCAAGCCGCTGGCGCAGATCGCCAGCTTCGCCAGCTTCAGCCCGCTGACGGTCTACCTGGACCTGGACCTCGATGCGCACAGCTACAGCCTGGCCTATGACCTCGGCCTCGGCTTCACGCGCCTGGGCAGCGCCAGCGTCGACTCGCTGACCTCGGGCGTCAACTCCCTGCGCCTGGCGGTCGCCGGTGACTTCAGCGCCGCGCCGCTGCTGCTCGACAGCATCAGCGTGTCCGCCGTACCCGAACCGGCCACCTGGCTGTTGATGATCGCGGCCCTGCCCCTGCTGGGCTGGCAGCGCCGGCGCTTGACCCCGGTCGCATGGACCGCAGCCCTGCTGCTGGCCGCGCCGGCCCGCGCCGAGCCGCCGCTGGCCAATGTCATCATTGGCGGCGGCCTGCGCAATTGCACCAGCAGCGACGCACCGCTGGCCAGCCAGCTGAGTCCGAATTGCAGCAAGACCTGGCCCGAAATTCTGGCTCAGGACCCGGGCCTGGCCGGCATTGCGCCCGAGCGCGTGCCCCTGGGCCGCATGCCGGCCATGCCCAGCTACCGTTACCGGATCGATGCCATCGGCTTGGCCGCCTTGCAGGCCCAGCCCGACCCTCTGCTGCCGGCCGCACAGAAGGCGCGGCTGCTCAACCAGCTGCGCCCCCGCCAGGCCGTCAGCAGTTTGAGTCTGGCCGAACTCGTTGCGGGGCTCGATCTGCATGCGCTGACACCGATCGAGCAGGCAGCAACGCTCAACAGCCTGGTCGAACCACCGTCGGCAGACCGCGAGCAACGTCAGCTGCAGGCGCGCAGCGTCGCATTCCTGACCAATGCTGCGAGCACCGCGATCTATCGGGAGTTTGTGCAGGCAGCCCGCACCGCGGCCGGCGGCAAGAGGCCGCGCATCGGCGTGGTCACCGCCGCCAGCCGCAATCCATACATGGACCACGACATCAACGTCCACGCCTTGCGTTCTGCCGGTGCCGATGCGGTCTGGCTGCCGGCCAGCGGCGCATTGCGGCAGGCGCTCGACACCGGCGAATGCCGCCACCTGCCAGTCCTGCTTGACGCCTATGTCAACACCTCGGCGGCCGGCGGGCCCCTGCACCATGTCGACCTGAGCTTCCCCGAGCTGGCGCGCCAGCACCAGGCCTTCTGCGATGACGGTGGCGAGGGATTCAATGCGGCCCTCACGCAGCTCGACGGCATCTTCTTCAGCGGCGGCGATCAGGCCCGGCTGCTGGAAAGCTTTGTCGGCCGCGATGCGCAAGGCCGCTACCGCCGGCTGAGCCCTCAGTTGGAAATCCTGCGCGCCCGCCATGCGGCCGGGCGCCTGGTGGTGGCCGGCACCAGTGCCGGCAATGCCTCGCAGGCCGGCCCCGGGGTGCCAATGCTGTCGGGCGGCGAATCGTGGCAGGTGCTCGCGCGCGGGTTCGTCAGCGGCCAGGGCCCCACCATCGAGGGCCAGGGCCGCGCCGGCGTCAGCTATCCCGACGGCGGACTGGGCTTCTTCAGGCTCGGCGCGCTGGACTCGCATTTCTCGCAGCGCTCGCGCGAAGGCCGGTTGCTGCGCTTTGTCAAGGACAGCGGACTGGACTACGGCTTCGGGGTCGACGAGAACACCGCGCTGCTGGTCGGTCGCCCCGACGCCGGCGGCTCGACCGAGCTGCGCGTGGTCGGCGCCGGCGGTGTGTTCATCGCCGATCTGCGCCAGGCCAGGGCCCAAGGCGCAGCCGACGGCCCGATCCGCATTGACGCAGCCACCGTGCACTACCTCAACGATGGCGACCGCGCCCGTGTCGATGGCCAGGGTCGGCTGCAGATCGCATTGGCAGCCGACAAGACCTTGCTGCCCGCCAATCCCGACGCGCCGGCCGTCAGCGGGACCGACGTGCAGAACCCACGCGGCATGACCTTCGTCAAGCTGCTGCAGGCGATGGGTCGTGGCGGTGCCTTGCAAGCCTGGGCCAGCACGGCGGCACAGGACCAGGCGCCCAGGTTCGGCATTCGCCTGCAGCGTCTGCCGGACAGCGAATTCCGCGTGGCGGCCCATGGCGGCCTCAGCTACACGAATGTCCAGCTGGCCCTGGCGCCCTGTGACGCCGCCTGCGATGCCCCACAATTACAGCCACCCGAGGTCAAGAAAGCAGCACCGTAACAATGGCCAGCACCAAGAGCACGACCGAGCCCACCACGCCGCCTCACCCGTTCGACCGCATCCGCGAAGGCGCCAAGGGCGCGCCTCCTGCTCTGGCCTCGGTGGCGCAATGGATGCTGCGCCACACGGCACAGGCCGCCACGCTGAGCATCACCGACATCGCCGTGGCCTGCGGCAGCTCGCCGGCCAGCGTCAACCGCATGGCCCGCACCGCTGGCTACGCGGGCTTTGCCGAGCTGAAGGCCGACTTGGCCCTGGTGATGCGCGCCACCATCGACCCGGTGCAGAAGCTGCGAGACGAACAACATCGCGGCAATGTGGCGCCGGTCTCGCAATATGTGGCCATGGGCCGAGCCAATGTGGAGCAGCTGCTGCGCGACAACACCAGCAAGGACATCGAGGCCGCGGCCAGGCTGCTCTCCACGCGGGGCCGCATCTACGTGCTGGGCCTCGGCCTGACCGCGCATGTCTGTGGCTGGCTCGCCGATGCCTTGACACCCTACAGCCATGCGGTCACCGCGCTGAGCGTCAGCGGCGGCACCGAGCAAAGCGCCAGTCGCATGTCCACCATCGGCAAGGGTGATGTGTTGGTGGCGATCAGCCTGCCCCGCTATTCGCGGGACACGGCCAACCTGGCCCGCTTCGCCCGCGAACGTGGCGCCCAGGTGCTAGCCATCATCGACTCGCATGCCGCGCCGCTGGCCAACGAGGCCGATCTGCGGCTGTTCACCTCGGCCGCCCATCCGGTATTGCCGTCCAGCTATGTCGCGGTGCAGCTGTTGTGCGAGGCCTTGGTGGCCGAAGTGATGCGTCGCAACCCGGCCTCGGTGGCCATGGCCGCCGAACTGACGGAGTCGATCGCGTCCCAGCTGCGGGGCGGCGACTGAGTCCGCCACTGGTGGCCGGCGGCGGCTGAACCCCTGCGTGCGCCAGCCGAGCCGCAACCAGCTGCCGGCTCGGGACCGAGTCAGCGCGGGGTCAGATGAATCCCGGCCAGCATGCAACGCACCGAGCCGCCCGCCAGCTCGATCGTCGGCACGGACAGCGGCAGCAGCCGAGCCGAGCGCTCGATGCGGGCCCGCTGCTCGGACGAGAGCGCGGCACAAGCACGGCTGGAGAGTGCCAGGACCAGACCGTCCCGGCCCATCAACTCCAGCGCGTTGCCGGCAAACTCCTGAATCTGCCCCTCGGTGAGGGCGATGACCTCGCGACCCGATTGGCACAGCCGCGCGGCGATCTCTTCGCGGCGCTTCGCGTCTGGAATCATCTCCAACGCCACCAAGGCGAACTCGCCCGCGATGCACATGATCACATTGGTGTGATAGACCGCGCGGCCAGCGGCATCGCTGGACGCAAAGACCATCGGCTCGTAGTTGAAATGGGTGCAGAAGCGTTCCAGCGCCACCGCGTTGGCGCGGTTGGACTGTGCTGTGTAGGCGACCCGGTCGACATGATCGAGCACCATCGCGCCCGTGCCCTCGAGGAAGAGCCCGTCATGCTCGAGCCCCGAGTAGTCGATCACGTCCTGCACGCGATAGTGCGTCTTCAGCAGTTCCAACACATCGGCACGGCGTTCGCGCCGCCGGTTCGGCGAGTACATCGGATAGATCGCCACATGGCCGCCCACGTGGGTGGAAAACCAGTTGTTCGGGAACACCGAGTCCGGCGTCTCCCGTTGGCTGAAGTCGTCGAACAGATGCACGATCACGCCGGCCGCCTCGAGCGCGGCCGCCGCCGCCGTGACCTCGTCACGTGCCCGGGCGGCCAACAGTTCCGCATCCTGATCTGTCGCTGCCGACTGGAAGCTGTTGTCAGCCGCCGTCTGCGGGTTGGGATGAAAATGATGCGGCCGGACCATCACCACCGCTCCCGGCGCCTGGACGGAACGAAATATGGGTTTGCTTGTGCTGGTCACCGGATGGCTCCTGCTGTTCTCGGTTTACTTGAAGGTGTAGGCGGCGCTGACATAGACGTAGCGGCCGGTGGCGTCGACACTCTGGTCGAAGCCGCGGAAATAGCCGCTCTGGTTCGAGGTCGGAGGCGCCTTGTTGAACAGATTGGTCACGCCGGCGTCAAGGCGGATGTTCTTGAAGCCGGTGTAGCCGCCCTGAAGGTTGTAGGTGCTGTGCGAGGCCACGTTGGCGGACACCGAGCCGGGCGTGCCATGTGCGACGCTGGCGACGAAGCCGGTTGTTGCGTTGACCAGATTCGCATAGGCATCGCGGTAGTGCGATTGGAACTGGTTGCTGAAGATCAGGTTCCAGTCGCCCTGACTCCAGTCCACCGACAGCAGATGCTTCCATCGCGGCGTCGGGTAGAGATTGGCGTACTTGCCAAGCACATCGACGATCTCACCGCCCTTGACCAACTGCTCCTGGCTCTTCAGCAGATAAGATCCGCTCAGACTGGTCCTGACCTTGCCGTATTGGCCGAGATTGGCGCGGTGGCTCAGTGCGACGTCAAGGCCTGTCACTCGGCGCACGCCCTGGTTGTCCACCGGCAGCAGGATCTCGCTGATCTGGCCCGGCAGTCCGGGATAGGCCGGGTCGGCCGGATCGCGCGTCACATACTTGGAGATGTAGGCGAAGTTGGAGCCGATCAGGCTCTCGCTCAGTTGCGAGATGACATCATTCTTCTCGATCTTCCAGTAGTCAACAGTGGCGTAAAACCCCAGACCCGGATCCACCGCGACGCCCAGCGAGAATTGCTTGGAGGTCTCAGGCTTGAGGAAAGGGTTGCCACCCGAGCGGATAGGCATCGGCCCGGGCTTGCAGCCGGGACCCACGCCATTGATGCAGCGCAGCGGGTCGGTGTAGAAGTTCGAGCTTGAGCTCAATCCGCCGGAGGCGCTGACATCTGCCAGCGACGGCGCGCGAAAGCCCGTGCCGATGGCCGAGCGCAGCAGCAGCTCCTTGACCGGCTGCCAGCGCAGCGACAGCTTCGGGTTGGTGCTGCTGCCGATGTCGCCGGTGTCGTAGGAGTCATAGCGCACCGCCAGGTCGGCATCCAGCCCCTTGGCGATGGGCACATGAACCTCGGTGAACAAGGCCTTGACCTTGCGCTCCGAACGCGTGTCGGGCGAGGAAGTGATGTTGTTCAACAAGCCGGACTTCGCCTCGTCGGACTGGATATCGGTCAGCTTCTCTCGGCGCAGCTCGAATCCGACCGCCAGGGCCACGGCGCCGGCCGGGAGCTGAAAGACCTCCTTTGAGGCATGGGCGTCGATGCTGTCCGAGGTCGCACGGCCGGTGCGGCCTGCCACGTTCTTGGCCTGGGTGGCTTCCATCAGGGCCAACACCTCGGGCGTATTGTCACCCCAGAGGTTGACGACACCGGACGTGATCAACGGCCCCAGCTTGCTGCCGTAGACAAAGCCATTGTTGTACCGCTCGGTGGCCATGGACACCGAATGATTGACGGCCGCGCTGTAGTCCCAGCCGGCAAACTCGCCCTCGGCACCGAACACGAAGCGATCCTGCTTGGTGTCCTGCACGCGCTCACGCTGGCCCAGCGGCAGCAGACGCACGGCAACGAAGATGTCCTTGGTGTTGGGCGTGGCAACCGGCAGTCCGGTTGTCATGCTGGTGTAGGTCTTGGGAAAGAATGGCCCGTTCTTCGGGTAGAACAACGAGATGCGAGGCCCGTTGGCTGTCAAACGGTAGCTTGTGAACGTTGCCGGAGAAATGCGATAGTGGGCCTCGTTCTCTGAGTGCGCAGCCTCGACGAACAGGCTGTTGGCGGCGTTTAGGGCCAGCACGCCGCGCGCGAAGGTATTGAGTTTCTTGGTCTCCGGCACCAGATCTGCGGCGGCCTGATAGTCGAACTGACAAAAGCCTCCGCTGAAGACGCTGGTCGGCGGCGCGCATTTGCCGCCGTTGGTATCGACACTGCCGATCAACGAGGCTGCGGCCGAGGTTGTGAAAAGATTGGAAGGCCAGTTGGTCGTCGAGGTCCCGACGCTGCCGACATCCGGACGCAGCGCCGTCTTGGACCAATCGCGCTGGTTCGCGCGCAACTGCGCCGACTGTTGGTACTGCACCGCGCCAAACACGTTGAAGCCATCCCGGTCCAGATCGCCGTAGCCGGCCGAGCCGCTGACCTGCTTGCGATTGCCGCCGCCTTCATCGTAGCCGCCCGCACGCACGGCAATCTGCGCGCCCTGGTAGTCCTTTCGGGTGATGAAGTTGATCACGCCACCAACCGCGTCGGCGCCATAGGTCGCCGACGCGCCATCCTTCAGCACCTCCACCCGTTCCAGTGCTGCCAGCGGGATCGAACTGAGATCCACACCCTGCCCGCCGAAAGCGTAGTTGGCCATGCGCCTGCCGTTAAGCAGCACCAGGGTCGAGCTGACACCCAGACCGCGCAGGTTGGCGCCCGAGAACCCGCTGTTCTTCTGCGTGTCGGTGTTCTGAGCCTTCTCCTCGATCGCGCCGACGTTGGCGGACAACTGGCCAAGCAATTGTTCCGCTGTCGTCACGCCGCTCTTGGCGATTGCCTCGCGGTTAATCACCTGCACCGGCAACGCGGTCTCGGCGTCCAGGCGCTTGATCGAGCTGCCGGTCACCTCGACACGGCCCAGCTTGGCAGCCTCGTCCTGAGCCAGGGCGACCTGGCACAAGCCCAGGGCTGTGGTGGCGCCCAAGGCCAGTTGGACGGAGCGCGCCAGCATGGTTTGTGCCGGCCGGTGCTTCTTCAAGTGCTCAGACATTCGCAATCTCCTGTGGTCATGGTGCTGGTCTGCTGTCGATGCGCAGCAGATCGGGTGAGGTTCTGTGATCCGCAGCGGGCACCGATTCATCAATCCCGATGCGCGCCGTCGTTGAATTTAGTATTCCATATTTTCCTGTTTATGAAAATGGATTTTTACTTCCAATATGCATTCGGCCGGCACGCGGGCCGGCTCGGACTCCAGGCTGATGCGGCTGCGGCTGCGGCTGCGGCTGCGGCTGCGGCTGCGGCTGCGGCTGCGGACATGAGAGCGCGCTTCCGGGCACCTCCATCCCGGCACGAAGGTCCCTCAAGACTAGGGGCAAACCCCTGCCACCTGGATCGTTGTCCCTGCCGGGGCGGAACAGCCACGAACGGTCGAGCTAAAACTCCAGCTTCGCAGTCAGTTGAGGCTGGTGCTTCGGCCCGCGCATGCGCGGCATCCCGATGCCTGACCCACAAAGGAAGCACGATGGACCTTCACCCCCGACGAGCTCGCCTTCCGTGCCGAGATCCGCCAATGGGTGGCCGATCACCTGCCCAAGGACATCAGCCACAAGGTGCACAACGCGCTGCGCCTGTCCAAGGACGATCAGCAGCGCTGGGCCAAGATCCTGGGCAAGAAGGGCTGGCATGGCTGGGCCTGGCCCAAGCAGTTCGGCGGCCCGGGCTGGAATGCCATCCAGCGCCACCTGTTCGAAGAGGAATGCGCGCTGGCCGGTGCGCCGCGCGTCGTGCCCTTCGGCCCGGTGATGGTGGCGCCGGTGATCATGGCCTTCGGCTCGCCCGAACAGCAGGCCCGCCACCTGCCCGGCATCATGAGCGGCGAGGTCTGGTGGAGCCAGGGCTATAGCGAGCCGGGATCGGGCTCGGATCTGGCCTCGGTCAAGTGCCGCGCCGAACGAGTGTCCACCACCTCGGGCGACAAATACATCGTCAACGGCCAGGAGACCTGGACCACGCTAGGCCAATACGGCGACTGGATCTTCTGCCTGGTGCGCGCCGATACATCGGGCAAGCCGCAGACCGGCATCAGCTTCCTGCTGATTGACATGAAGTCGCCGGGCGTGACCGTGCGGCCTATCATCATGCTGGACGGTGAGCACGAGGTGAACGAGGTGTTCTTCGACAACGTCGAGGTGCCCGCCGAGAACCTGGTCGGCGAGGGGAGCAAGGGCTGGACCTATGCCAAGTACCTGTTGGCCCATGAGCGCACGAATATCGCCGACGTGAGCAAGTATGGGCGGACGTGCTGCGCCGGCAGCCGCTGGACTGGCTTGCGCTTGATGATGACGGCGATGGTTGGCCCACTGGGTGCAGGGACAAACTGCTGCTGCTTGACGGCGATGTGGGCATCTCGATCCCGGCAGCGCAGGAGCAACTACGCCGGCGGCTCGCTTTGATGTCATCGAAGCAACCCCGAGGACTTTCCATGCAAGGTGATCGCAACTACATCCGCGAACGGCTGGCGGCGCTCGATATGGTCTCAGGCGAGCAGGCGGCCGACCTGCTGGGTATCAGCAGCGCCGATGTCGAGCTCTTGGTTGAAGCCAGGCTATGCCTTGCGCTGAAGAATGGCATCACACACGACTGGCGTCTGCCGCGCTGGCAGTTTGAGCAACCGCTGTGGTCACTGATGCCGCAGATCTTGGCCAAGCTTGAAACGAGCCGCTGGGGTGCTCTTGCTTGGTTGGAGACGCCGCTGGGTGGACTGGGTGGCGTTTCGCCGAGGACGGCCGTCGAGCGTGGGCAGGGAGCGCGGGTTCTGCAGATGGCAATACCCCTTTTAGTGAAGATTCGCTCCCGCACGGCCTAAAGCAGCTTGCTCACGAGTTCCTCGCTCGAGGTCACGCCATACTTGCGCAGCAACCGCGTCTTGTAGACATCCACGGTGCGCGGGCTGATCCCCAGCGCCTTGCCGATCTCCTTGCCAGAGCGGCGCTCCATCAGCAGGGCCGCAATGTCCCGTTCGCGCGGCGTCATGGCAATGTGCTGAGGCGATTCGACTCTGCCGCCGCGGCTGAGATCGGTGAAGGCCCACAGCGTCTCTTCGAACGGGTCTTCGCGGTTGCGGACGTAGCCGCTCACCTGAACCCAGAACAAATCGCCGTTGGCCCGCCGCATGACGCGTTGGTCTGAATAGCGGCCGGCGCTTGTCAGCGTCGGTGTGATGCGTTCGCCGGTCTTGGCGAAATCGGCCTCGGTCGGGTAGAGCGACTGGAACGACTGGCCGATCATTGCCTTGCGACTGACCATGAACATTTCTTCGAACACGGCATTGCAGTCGACCACCATCCGGTGCCGGCCGATCGCCTGCCCAACCGGGGCGTTGTAGAACGCCCATTCGTAGTCGACGGCCTTCCTGCCGCCAGCGGGCGCGCGAGCTTTCATCGGTTACTCCAGTTAGGTTGCGAACGCTTAAGTGTCTTGACCTGGCGCATCGCTCCGCATATCTTAAGCGCTTAAGTGTTTAGAGGCAAAGTCCGCCATGGCCAGTTTCCTGTTCACCAACGCCGCCCTGCTCGACCCGCTCAAGCCGGACTTGCTTGAGGGCCACAGCGTCCTGATCGAGGACGGCCTGGTGAAGGAGGTGTCGGACCGGCCACTCAAGTCGGCGGCCGCCCGCACGATCGACCTCAAGGGCAAGACCCTGATGCCCGGCCTCATCGACCTGCACGTCCACACCATTGCGATCCAGTACAACCTGCCGGGGCAAGTGACTCTTCCCAACGTGTTCGTCACGCTCAAGGCGCTGCCGGTCCTGCAGGGCATGTTGCGACGCGGATTCACCACAGTGCGCGACGCCGGCGGCGCTGGCCTGGCGCTCAAGCAATCGATCGAGCAGGGGCTGGCTGTCGGTCCGCGCCTGTTCATCGCCTGCCGCTCGCTCAGCCAGACCGGCGGCCACGGTGATATCCGCGCCCGCTACGACTTCCAGGCCATGGACACGCCCTGTGCTTGCTGCATCCGGGTGGGCGCCCTGAGCCGGATCGCGGACGGCGTCGACGAGGTACGGCGGGCCGTCCGCCAGGAACTGCAAATGGGGGCGGACCAGATCAAGATCATGGCCTCCGGCGGCGTCTCCTCGCCGACCGACCCGATCGGCGCACTGGGTTACTCCGAGGACGAGATCCGGGCCATCGTGGCCGAGGCCAGGGCTCGCGGCACCTACGTGATGGCCCATGCCTACACGCCGGAATCGATGCAGCGTGCAGTCCGATTCGGTGTGCGCACCATCGAACACGGCAACCTCGTGGACGCCGAAACCGCCCGGGTCATGGCTGAACACCAGGCCTATGCCGTGCCGACACTGGTGACCTACGAGGCACTGACCGCCGAGGGTGCGAAGTACGGCCTGCCGCCCGAAAGCGCGGTGAAGATCGCCAGCGTGCGGGACGCCGGCCTGCGCTCGCTGGAGATCTTCCAGCGCGCCGGCGTCAAGATGGGTTTCGGGACCGACCTGCTGGGCGAGTCGCACCGGCTGCAGAGCGACGAATTCACGATCCGGGCCCAGGTGCTGTCGCCGGCCGAGGTGATCGCCAGCGCAACCACCATCGGCGCAGAGGTGCTGAACATGACTGGCAAGCTCGGCCGGCTGATCCCGGGCGCCTTCGCCGATGCGCTGGTGGTCGATGGCAACCCGTTCAAGGACCTGGCCTGCCTGACCGGTCAGGGCGAGCGCATTCCGTTCGTGATGAAGGGCGGCCAGGTTCAGTTCGACGAACTGGCTCACTGACACTTCACGCTGCATGCGGCTGAATCCCCGTCCCCGTTGCGTTGACCAGCGGTTCCCGAAGCGCCCCAACCCATGACGCTGCTTTCAATCCGGAACGTGTCCCTGCACTTCGGCGGAGTGCAGGCGCTGACGGGCGCGTCGTTCGATGTCGCCCGCGGCACGCTGACGGGTCTGATCGGACCCAACGGTGCCGGCAAGACCACGCTGTTCAACTGCATCTCCGGGCTCTACCGGCCCACGGGCGGCGCCATCGTGTTTGACGGCCAGCCGATCACCGGCCTGGCGCCGGACCGCATCACGGCGCGCGGCCTGATCCGCACCTTCCAGCTGGCCCGCGGTTTTGCGCGGATGACAGTGTTCGACCACCTGCTCTTGTATGGCCAGCACCAGCCCGGCGAGTCGCTGCTGGGCGCGTTGGTGGGCGATCGCGGCGCCGCCGAACGCGAGGCACAGCTGCAGGAAAAGGCCTGGGCCGTGGCCCGGCGGCTCAAGCTCGAGCGCATCGTCGACGCCTTGCCCGGCAATATCTCGGGTGGCCAGAAAAAGCTGCTGGAGATCGGTCGGGCCCTGATGACCGACCCGCAGATGCTGCTACTGGACGAGCCGATGGCCGGCGTGAACCCCACTCTGGTCAACGAGATCGGCGACCACCTTCTCGCCTTGCAGCAGGAAGGCCTGACCATCCTGCTCATCGAGCACGACATGCCGTTGATCCGGCGCTTGTGCGACGAGGTGATCGTCATGGCCGACGGCGCCTTCATGGCACGCGGCGACTTCGACCAAGTCGCCGCCGATTCGCGGGTCCAGGAAGCCTATCTCGGGGTGGTGCGCGCATGAGCCTGCTGCAGATTCAGGGCCTGAAGGGCGGCTACGGCGGAGAAGACATCGTCAAGGGGGTCGACCTCGCGCTCGACGCCGGCGACTTCGCCGTGATCATCGGCCCCAACGGCGCCGGCAAGTCAACCTTCCTGAAGATGATCTGCGGCCTGGTGGACTTCCACACCGGCCGGATCGAGCTGAATGGGCAGCCGCTGAAGGGTGGCCAGGCCCTGTCGGCCGCTGGCATCGGCTTCGTGCCGCAGGAGTTCAACGTTTTCCCGTCGATGACCGTGCGCGAGAACCTGGAGATCGGCTGCTACCTGCAGCCTCGACAGGCGAGCCGCCGCATCGACGAGCAGCTGGCACGGTTTCCATTGCTGGCAGACCGGCTGCGGGTTCCAGCCCGCTCCCTGTCGGGCGGTCAGCGGCAGACGCTGGCGTTGGCCATTTCGTTGATGATGCAGCCGCGCGTGTTGCTGCTGGACGAACCGAGCGCCGGTCTTTCGCCGGTCGCGGCCGACGCCATGTTCGCCACCGTCGGGCAGCTGACCCGCGAAGGCATCGCGGTGCTGATGATCGAGCAGAACGCACTGGCGGCGCTGGCCGTGGCCGAGCGTGGAATCGTCCTAGTGATGGGCCAGAAAGTGCGCGACGCCGCTGCCGCCGACCTGGTCCGCGACCCCGAAACGCGGCGCCTGTTCCTGGGCGGCCAGCCCGAGCCGTCCCAACCCTGATCTTCCTCCCACTCACCTCGAAGGATTCCCGTGCCCCATGCAAATCTGCCCACGCGCCGCCGCGTCCTCACCGTAGCTTCGACCGCTGCAGCCAGCCTAGCCTTGCCCGGCTGGGCCCGCGCCCAGTCGAACGAGCCGATCAAGATCGCGGCGCTGATCCCGCTGACCGGCGGCGGCGGCGCCTACGGCCCGACCATGCAGCGCGCGGCCGAACTGGTGGTCAATGAAGTGAACGCCGCCGGCGGCGTGCTCGGGCGCAAGGTGCAGCTGCTGGTCGAGGATGACCAGACCAACCCCGAGTCCGCCGTCCGCGCGGCCCGCAAGCTGATCGACGCGGAAAAGGTCTGCGCCATCATCGGCACCTGGGCCTCTTCGGTGACCACCGCCGTCGCGCCCCTGTGCTGGGAGAACAAGGTGTTTCTGGCCACTGTGTCCGGCGGTGAGAACATCACCAACATGCCGCACCAGGGTTACATCGTGCGCACTCAGCCGACCTCCGAACTGCTCGGCACGGTGTTCGCGAACTTCATCGCCGACCAGGGCGGCAAGAAGGCCTATTTCGTCGGCCCGCAGACGCCGCTGTCGCAGTCGTACGGCGAGACGATCGAGAAGCAGATGAAGAAGCACGGCCACATGTCGCAGACGATGCTCTATGAAGACAAGAAGAGCAGTTACCGCACGGAGATCGCCGAGGTGCTGCGCGCCAGCCCCGACTTCATCGTGCTGGGCGGCTACGTGCCGGACACGGCGATGGTGGTCAAGGACATCTACCGCGCCGGCTACAGGGGCAAGATCATCGGCATGGCGTTCGGCGTCAACCAGAAGCTGATCGACGCAGTGCCACCGGAAACGCTGGATAACGTCTACACGATCGGCTCGTCAGCGGCCGTCGGCGCAGAGTCGTACAAGCGCCTACTGCGCCTGCTCAAGACCGATTCGCTCGATCCGTATAGCTGCCAGATCTACGACCACGCCAACCTGGTGCTGATGTCCATCGCCAAGGCCAAGCAGGCCACCGGCACCGGCATCAAGGATGCCATACGGGCGGCCACCTATGCCAAGGGCGGCAAGGCCGTCGACAACGCGGTGGACGGCATCAAGGCCATCAACGCCGGCCAGCCCATCGACTACAACGGCGCCAGCGGATCGTGCGAGTTCACCGAGAAGGGCGACGTGGTCAACACCTTCTTCCGCTACGAGCAGATCAGGGGCGGCAAGATCAACCTGATCAAGATCGCCTGAGCGGAGGTCGCCGGCAATTGCGTCCATGCACAACTTCCTCCAGCATTTCCTGAACGGCATCATCTCCGGCTCCGTGCTGGCGCTGCCGGCGCTCGGCCTAACTCTGATGTTCTCGGTCCTGGGTTTTGCCAACTTCGCCTTCGCCGCCCATGCAACACTGGGCGCCGTCGCCGGCTACCTGGTCAACGTGACGCTGGGCTGGCCGGTGCCGGCGTGCCTCCTGGTGGCGGTGCTGGCCGCTGGCGCTGCAGGCATCGTGAGCGATGCAGTGGCGCTGCGCGGCCTGCGCCGGATGCGCCGCATCGACGCGGCGATGATGGTGGCGATCGCCTCGATTGCGCTCAACATGGCGCTGGAGAGCGCGGTGCGATTCTTTTTCGGCAACGACCATCACAGTTTCGACCTGCCGCTGATGCGGGACGTGACGATCGCCGACTTCCAGGTCAGCCAGCAACAGGCGATCAACCTCGGCTACGCGGTCGCCATGCTGTTGCTGCTGTTCGGCTTCTTCGGCTTCACCCGGGCTGGCAAGGCCATGCGGGCGGTGGCCGACAACCCGGACCTGGCGCGCCTGAAGGGCATCTCTGCCGAGAAGGTCGCGCTGGCGGTAACCTTCGTCGGCATGGGGCTGGCCGGAGCCGGCGGCATGTTGCTGGCGCTGGAAACCAGCGTCGATCCGCTGGTGGGCTCGCGCATCCTGCTCATGGTATTCGCTGCCAGCGTGGTGGGCGGGCTGACCAGCATCCCGGGCGCGGTGGCCGGAGCGCTACTGATCGGCGTGGCCCAGGAGCTCTCGCTGCTGGTGATCTCGCCAACCTACAGCAGCGCCGTCGGCTTCATCGCGATCGCTTTCACGCTGACGCTGCGGCCGCAGGGCCTGTTCGGACGAAAGGGCTGAAACGTGACGAGCTACCTCCTCTTCGTCGCCACCATCGCGGGCGTCTACGCCCTGCTGGGGCTGGGCCTGGTCCTGATCTGGGGGCAGACCGGATTGGTCAATCTGGGCCTTGCAGGCTTCTTCGCGCTAGGCGCCTACGCTTCTGCGCTGCTGACCAAGAATCTGCCGATTCCGATCGCCCTAGGCTGGCTGGCGGCGATCGCGCTCACGGCACTGGTGGGCCTGGCGTTGACCTGGGTCACCCGCTCGATGCGCGGCGACTACTTGGCCATCATGACGCTGTCGTTCGCCGAGGTCATCCGGCTGGTGGCGGTGAACGAAGCCTGGCTCACCAACAGCATCGACGGCATCTCAGCGATTCCGGCACCGCTACGTGCGGCGTTGGGCGATCAGTTCAACCTGTTCTATTTCGCGATGACCTGGGCTGTGGTGGGCGTGGCCTACCTGCTGGTGCGGCGACTCATCGATGCGCCCTTTGGCCGGATGCTGCGTGCGGTGCGCGATGACGACCAGGTGGCCGCCGTGGCCGGCAAGGCCGTGCTCGGGTTCAAGGTGAAGGCCTTCATGGTGGGAAGTGCACTGGCCGGGCTGGCCGGGGCCCTGTATGCCCACTTCACCGCCTTCATCGGGCCTGACCTGTTCACGCCGCTGATCACGATCTACATCTTCCTGGCAGTGACGGCGGGCGGCTACACCCGGCCGGCCGGTGCGATCGTCGGCGCACTGTTCGTCAACTTCCTGCTGGAAGGCACCCGCTTCGGCGCCGACCACATCTCCGGCCTGAGCGGACTGCAGATCGCCTCGCTGCGAGAGATCGTGATCGCGGCGGCCCTGATCGCGCTGATGCACCTGCGCCCGCAAGGCCTGCTGCCGGAGCGGGTCCGCCACGCCAGCCTCAACCGGACACGACCGAACAATGAATCGCACTGAAGATGCCGGACTGGGTCGACTGGTCGCCACCCTGACCCGGCCGCACGAACCGGCAGAGATGCTGCGCGAGGCGGCCGAAGTGCTGGGGCAGCGGATCGGACATCGGTTATTCACCGTCCTGTTGATCTGCGCCAATCGAGCTGACACGGTGCGGGTCTACTCGGACAACCTGGACGCCTATCCGGTCAACCGCCTCAAGCGGATGGGGGTGACGCCCTGGGGAGACGAGGTGATCCGCGCCGGTGAGACCTGGATTGGCCGCAATGACGAGGACATTGCATGGGCGTTCCCGGATCACGCACTGATCCGCTCCCTCGGTCTGGCATCGGCCCTCAGTGCGCCGGTCGTCTTCGACGGCAAGTGCCTTGCAGTGCTGAACCTGCAACACGAAGCGGGCTGGTATCGGCCAGAACATATTCCGCTTGCCCAACAACTGGCGCCGTTGCTGATTCCGGACCTTATGCGGCTCGAGCGCGCGGTCGACTCCGGGACTGCCCAGGCTTGATTCAATTCGATGCGGCGGTAGGCCGCTCCCACCTCGCCCGGAATCTTGTGGGCGAGGCCATCACTGTCAGTTCGCTGGGGGTAGCACGTGCGTTCGGCGCAGCAGTACCGTGACGGGGGAGCGTAGCCCGTGGAGGACGCAGACCTTTCCTTTCGAGTTCTTGAAGATCCCGATCTCGCCTTCGGCGGCGGCTGTGGGCTCGGTGGCCCCGCATTCCAGCGTTATTAGTTTCGCCGCTAGCTTGGGTTTTCATGGCCCGCGCCGGCAAATGACCTCGGCCTTGTACAGCCCGTTGACACCATTGATCATGCGTAGAGACGTTCGTTGCTTCGGCATTCCACTCCTCGATGGCAAAAACCGTCGAGGGCAAGAGGCCCGGGTTGCGTTCTCTACGCAGCATTGCTGGCTCGACCGGCGCGGTCGTCAAGACCGTGCCGACTCAGCGGCCACGATCGCCGAAATGAGCGGTCACGATACAGAGATCGTTGGTCACGATCGTCCAAAATGCCCACTTGCCAATCGAGACCTGCTGGCGAAGTCGCGTTGCCTCGGCTGCGAGGTGCTCCATTGGTTGCTAACACCCGCGAGGGAATTGGTCTCTGCGGTCTCGGTCAATTGGGCAGGGGGCGTGCCGCCAAACGATACCCCCATCACGGGGCTCGCGCGATAAGAACGCATATTGCCGATGCAATGGCAGCGGCTTTCTGACTTGATGTATCAAGAACGCCGTATCGAGGCCAACGCAAGCGCCTCAGGTGCTCAGTCGATCACACGCCCTGGATTGAGTAGGTGTTGCGGATCGAGCGCCTGCTTGAGCTTACGAAGGAGTTCGATCTGGCCTGTGTTGCGCGTTTGAGCCAAGAACGGCTTCTTGATGAAACCGATGCCGTGTTCGGCACTGATCGTGCCCTGGAGACCTCGCAATTCTTGATAGACAATTTCGTCGACACGATGCATGTCCTCTTCGCGGTGCGGCCCGGTCGCCAGGTGGATGTTGTTGTCGCCCAGGTGACCGAAAAACAGGTGCTCTGCCCTAGGAAAGTGCTCCCGCATGCGATCGTCGACGCGTTCCACGAAGCCCGCAATGTGCTTCAATGGAACCCCACAGTCGAAGTTGACCGTTGGCTTCATGTACGCTAAGAGTTCTGGGATGCTCTGGCGCAGGCGCCAGAAGGCTTCCACGTCGGCCAGGCTCGTTGCAATTGTGCAATCTCTGATGAGCGATGTCTCAAGCGCGAGTTGAAGTGAGGCCTGCAGCGATTCCTCGACGACTTGACCACGCACACCCCTCGCCTCGATCAGTACCGCCCAGGACACCGCAGGATCGACCGGGTTGCGCACACCACTGATCGAAGCAGAGAGCTCCACGAAACGACGCGACATGAACTCGTAGGCGTGCAGCATGCTGCCCATTGTTTGCTTCAAGTGGCGCAACAGTTTCGCCAAAGACTCCATGTCGGGCAGTCCCGCAATCGCGACTGCGGCTGGGCCAGGAGGCGGCTGAAGCTTCAACACCAAGCGGGTGATAATGCCAAGTGTGCCTTCCGAGCCAATGAACAAGAAGCGCAGATCTACTCCGGCACTGTTCTTTACGAGGCAGGTCAGCGAGTCCAGCACGCTGCCATCGGCCAAAACCACCTCGACTCCGAGGACCGAGTCGCGCATCGTGCCGTAGCGCAGCACCCGTTCACCGCCGGCGTTGGTTGCGGCATTTCCTCCAATTTGGCAGCTGCCGCGCGCACCTAGATCTACTGGGAAATACCAACCTGACGCGGCGGCAGCATTCTGCACTTCCTCCAGTTTCGCGCCGGCCTGCACCCGCATGACGCCTTCGACATGGTCGACGTCCTCGATCTGATTCATGCGCTCGAGGTTTATGACCACATCACCATCGGCCGGAACCGCGCCACCCGCCAGGCCGGTCAATCCACCCTGCACCGTGATCCGGCGTTGGTTAGAGCGGCTCCTTCGCACGATATCGGCCACTTCGTCGGTGTTGGTGGGGCGGTGCAGTTCGTCCGGCACCCCACGCCGCAACCCGCTCCAGTCGGTGAGAAATCGTTCGTCAATCGTCTTCTTCATGGTCAATGCGTATACGTTCCCAACGTGGAATCCAAGTAGCCAAACGGGCATGCAACGCCGAATGCCCCGGCGCGGAACTGACCTATCGAGTTCTCTGATGCAAGACGCTGCGATCAAATGCAACTGGGCATTCCAATTGCGACAGAACCAACGCCCTTGCTTATCGGAATGGACTTCGAAAGGGGCCTGATTCGCATTCGAACGACGCAGGCCCTTATCGCCGTTTCAAGCTGACATTGAAGATGTCGTCAGATAGGCCCGAGGATCGAGCTTGCGCAACACGCTGTCGATGCCCTCACGGTTGAAGCCTTTGAAGCCGTCATTGCGCTCAATGTTCTCCAAATGGGTGCCGATCGAACCTTGCTGGCGGAGCTGTTCAGCGTTCGCCGCCGACAGGTGGCCGGCGGCTTCCAGTGCATCGACCCGCCTCGGATCGACTGCCACCCAGTCTCCGTCCGTAAGTTCTTGATAGAGGTGGGGCATGTCGGAGAAAGGGCTCATCAAACGCACTTGCCGGGCCTGCAACTGCTCCCGCAATTTCCGCTGATCGAATAGCCCGGCCACATGGTTCAAACCCGCTTCAAGGATCGATTCGCCTAACAGCGCACTTAGCAGCCCGGCGCGCCGATGCCGAATCAGCGGTGGCAACACGTCATGAGCGAAGTCGATGGTCAGCTCCTCGGGAGCCAGATCAACGTCGGCGAAAATCGTCGACCCGATCACCGGCTGCTCAAGTACCTGACTGCCCCAGCCGGCCAGCTCGCCGGCGTACAGCATCTCTCGCAATTGGTAGCCGAGTTTCTCCAGAATGCGGATCGTGTGCCGAAAGTGTTGGCGCGAAGCGTCATATGTGTGGTGATCGATGTTGGCCCAACCGATCCCCAACGCGTCTTGACGGGCCTTTTGCAGCCGGCCCGTGGAACAGCGGCTCAACCAGTACTCGCGCTCGGCACTTAGCCACAGCGAGCATGCCCAATGCGGTCCTAGGTCCTGCACTGCCTCATCCACCAGGGTCTCGGTGTGGCGCAGGCCATCCTCGACTGCATCAAACTGTCGCCGACGGGCGCGAAAACTCTGCGAGTGCATCCGTGCAAAGCGGATCTGAGCATCACTGAGCACAGGCACATCAAAGCCGGCATGACCGTTTCGCTCTACTACGCCAAAGCTGATCGGCCCCTCGGAGAACACCCGGGCGCGCCGCAGCGTGCCATGGGCGTCACCCTCGATTTCGACCTGCAAGCCTCGCGCGGCCAAGAACTGACTCAACGACTCCACACGTAACCAGATCGTAGTCCGCGCGCCTGGAACAAAGGGAGGAAACAGGCCCTGCCGGTTCTCCCAATGGCCGCTTGGGCTAAGGGACCATCCAGCTGCGGCGAGATCGTCGGTCAGCGCCGGAGAGCAGAACTGCACAAAATCGACGATATCTCGCAAGCGCACACCAGCCCCCTCCAACAGCTGTCCTGCGAGGCCCGCTGCTGCAGGCGATTCCTGCAATGCCTGCGAGAGAAAGTTCACAAGAAATGCTTCTGAGTTGGGCTGAACCAACCACTGTCGATCGTGGGCGTGACGGCCTTCTGGCATGTGTGTCTCCATTGTTTGGACGACCAGAATTCTGCGTAATCCCGTCCCCGCGCGATAGAGAGCATGCCGCGCCCCAGGTGCGCATCCTGGCACAATAACAAATTGCCCGAAAGGATGCGCGATGAACCGACTCGGCCTACTCGACCTAGACCTGATGGAGCAAATGTTCGATCACCTGACATCGTGTCCTTTTTTCGTCAAGGATGCGCAGTTGCGGTACAGAGCAGCTAATCGCGCCATGGCCAAACTTGTCGGCGTACGTCATCCGCAGCAGATGTTGGGCTTCCGAGCCGCTGAGTTCTTCGGCGTAGAAAGGGCCGGACACTATGAAGACTTGGACCGACAGGTTCTCAGCACCGGACGTGCGTGTACTCAGCAGTTCGAGCTGAGCCATGGACTTCAGCCTCCCGTCGATTCCAAAGGCCAATGGCTATTCTTTTCGCGCTTTCCGGTGCGCAACGCGAACTCGCGCGTCGTCGGCGTCGTGGCCACAGCGCAGTGGCTGCAGGCCCAAGACCCGGCGGGGCAGCGACTTCATCGAGTGGCACAGTCTTTGGATCGGCTGCGTCAGGCCCCCGAGAAGGCTTTGGGGCTCGGCCTACTGGCCAAGACGGCGGGAGTATCAAGCTCGCAACTAGACCGCGACTTCATGCAACTGCTCGGGCGGTCTCCTGGAGAATTTCAGCAGCGCGCCCGGATGGAGCGGGCCCGTCAGTTGTTGCAGCGTCAAGAGCTTTCCATCGCCACCATTGCCTACGAGTGTGGCTTTGCGGACCACAGCGCGTTCAGCCGAAGATTCAAGGCCACTGAAGGAATCAGCCCTCGCGCCTATCGCGCAAGACTGCGCTCCAATTAGCTGTCTTTCGCGGGCCATTCAATTTGACGATGCCGTTTTATCCGCTACATGGCGTTCACCGAATCGACAGATCGAATGACATTGGGCTCAACGAGAGATCCCCCCAGCGCCTGCGGCTTGCAAGCCCAGTGATGCGCACTGGCGCATACCCCGATGCCAACCAGGCAGGTCGGCGAAGAACGGAGAAACCTGAGCCCGTCGCTGCTGCTTTCGTAGCATTGCCCTCCCGCGCCCATGTACACCATGAACCTCAAGCCCATCACACTGGGGGCACAGTGATGGTTCATGTCAAGCTGGACAGCCACTCGAAACGAGGCACCAAATGACTCATGGCCCGCCCTGGCGACCTGATCTCTGGCATCCGCCACATGGAGTCGAAAGGCGTTCGTCGCAGCTCTGAGCCACGGCGTGCTTGCGTTGCGGCGCCGAGCCAATCGGCTCAAGCGTGAGGCATGCATGAGCCGTGCAGGAACATCACACCGAGTCCTTGCAATTGCCTGCTACGCGATGGCTCGGCCTCACGATGGAGCCCAGATTCTTGGCGTCAATGTGCAGCAGGTCGGCCTACTGGCTTCCGGTGCGGCCTTGTTCCGCTGAACCGCCTTGCCATCCGTGTGGATAGTATAATATCCACTTATTTAGGCCGCCCACTTCATCCATTACATAAGGATTTGTATATGCCAACTGCACCCGCCCTCAATGTGGATGAAATTTTGGCCGGAATTCGAGCCTGGATCGAGATCGAGAGCCCGACCGATGACCCAGATGGTATGGCCCGCATGGCTGCACGAGTGCAGGCCGACTACGAGGCCATCGGCGTGCGCGTGGAGCGGATTGCCGGCCGCGATGGATTTGGCGACCATCTGCTCGCCATTGACGACCGGCACTGCCCACCCGATGCCGCTGCCGGCCCTGGCGTGCTCGTGCTGAGCCACATCGACACTGTGCACCCCATCGGCACCTTGGCCGGCCCCCTGCCATTCCGCATCGAAGGCGATCGCGCATACGGGCCGGGGGCAGAGGACATGAAGGGCGGCACGTACCTTGCGCTGGCCGCCTTGCGACAACTCGCACGCGAGGGCTTGAAGACCCACCTGCCGGTGCGGCACTTGATGGTCAGCGACGAGGAGACGGGGAGCGACACCTCGCGCGAGCACATTGAGCGCGAAGCTCAACGTGCGAAGTTTGTGCTGGTCACCGAGCCTGCGCGCTCTGGCGGCAAGGTCGTCACGGCGCGCAAGGGAATTGCCAACTTTGTGATTACGGCGCATGGTCTGGCCGCGCACGCCGGCGTTGAACACCACCTGGGCCGAAATGCTATCCGCGAGATCGCCCATCAGGTGCTGACGCTCGAAGCGATGACCGACTATGCCCGCGAGTTGACCGTGAACGTGGGCGCGATCAAGGGAGGCACGCGGTCTAACGTCGTCCCAGACTCAGCGACGATCGAAGTCGACGTGCGACTGCCCAATCCCGAGATCGGCGAAGAAATCGTTCGCCGCATCCGCTCCCTTCAACCGCAAGTGCCGGGGGTGACACTGACCATTGAGGGAGGCATCAACCGCCCGGGCTATGAAAAGACACCAGGAATTGCAGCACTGTACGAGCACGCCAAGACCTTGGCGGCCGAGATCGGCTTCGAGCTTGTCGACCTGAAGACCGGCGGCGGAAGCGACGGAAACTACACCGCCGCGATCGCCCCGACACTCGACGGTCTGGGCGTAGACGGCGACGGCGCTCACACCCTGGACGAGCGGCTGTACATCAGCAGCATCATCCCTCGCGCGCGACTGTTGATGCGCCTGATGGAGACGCTGAAGTAGAGTCGGCGGACCGACGGCCGGCGAACCCACGAACATGTGCGCCATGGGTTCGCCGCGATACGTCCGTCAGAACTGGGCTCGCGCCAAGACGCCGATTGAGCGTGGCGCGATCCTGTAGTCAGGCAAGCCGAAGATTCCCGGGAGAGTGACGCCGGTTGCGTTGGTGAGATTCCTTCCCTCCAGGTAGAGCTGCCAGGTGGGCATCTCCACCCCAATGCGTGCGTTCAATGTGTCGAGGCTGTTGCCGCTGGCGTTCACACCTTGGTTGCGAATGATGAACTTCACAGGATCGGAGTGCTGGTAGTCCAACCGGACCATGCCGGGCAGGCCGGGCGCCCAGTTGAATCGCTGGCTCAGCGAGACCGACGCCGTCTTCTTGGGTACGAAGTTCAACGGATCGCCTTGGTTGCGCTCCGCGGTCGTCACGTCATAGGCGAGGTCCGAGTAGCCTAGCGCCACGTCAAGCGTCACGGATTTCGTCAGCGCCGCCGACAGCGTTATGTCCAGACCCGGCCCGGAGGCCTTGCCGGAATTGACCGTGAGTGCCTGACATGTGGCGGGCGTGCAGCCAGGTGCCAGGTCTTGTGCCTGCACGTTGCTGTACTTGTTGTGATATGCGGCCACTTCGTATTGAAGAGTGTCGCCAAGCAGGGAGCCCCGATTGCCAATCTCGAAACTGACAATGTCTTCGGGACCGTAGTTGCGTGGCGTAGCCGTGGCATTGAAGCCGCCGCTTCGGAAGCCCTTCGAGGCCGTTGCATAGAGCGCGCCCTTGGGAGCGTAGCGCCACAGCATGTTCAGCCGGGGTGTCGTGGCGCTGAACTCTGCATGGTCGTCATAAAGGGTCGAAGGCGTGCCTGGAGGCGCAAAGCCAGACGGCAGCTTGGAGCCCACGTTTTCCGCCTTCTCCTTGAACGAGCGCAGTCCGCCAGTGAGTGACAACTTGGGCGATAGGGCATAGGTCAGCTCACCAAACAAGGCCAACTGTTTCACATTGGTAGGCCCGGTGCCGTTAAAGCCACCCTGCAGCCGAAACGTCGCATCGGTCCAAACATCCGAGGTGACGGTACGCGTGTCGGTCTTCCGGTAGTAACCTCCCGCCGTCCAGGTCAGCGACCCGATGTCATCCGACTCCAGGCGAATCTCCTGGGTCGTAATCTTCTGCGACATGTCTTGCCGGTAGGCGCCGCCTGATGTTGGCTTGGGCAGAATCAGCGCCTTGAAGGGCGCACCGGCGAAGACGGCCGTCAGTTCAGCGGTGGTGTCGATCTTGCGATCGAGGTAGCCGGTGGAACTGACTAGTCGCACGCTGCCCAGGTCGACGTTCGCGACCAGATTGAACAGATCGGTCTTGTCCTTGGTCGGCGACGCGATGTACGAGGCGATGCTGCGGTCGGCATTCGAACCCGAACCATTCTTGGTGTCGGTTTCTGTGTGGAAGAACATCGCCGAAACCTCGACATTCGCGCTCGGTTTTACCAGTAGCTTGCCGCGCAAGAAATCACGCTTGGCGCTGTTGATGTCCTTGGTGCCATTTGCGCTGTTGTCTACCCAGCCCGGCAGGTCTTCATGGCCTGCCACCAGTCGCAGGCCGGCGACTCCGGTCGACAAGGGCACGTTCACCACGCCGTTGGCCCGCCAGCCCGTCTGGCCACCGCTCACTTGGCTGAAGCCGGCCTCAATGCTGCCCTCGAGCTTGTCCAGTCGCGGCGCCCGCGTGATGAAGCGGATGGTGCCGCCCATCGAACCATCGCCATACAGCGTGCCTTGCGGGCCGCGCAATACCTCGATGCGAGCCATGTCGACCAGGGGAACGTCGAGCGACCGTTGGGCATCCGGCATGTTTAGCGAGATTTCGTCGAGGTAGGTGCCAACCAGCGCGGCGCCGAAACCCACGCCCTGCGATAGGCCGCGCAACTGGATGCGGCTGGCACCAGGTGCGTTCTGGTTGATGAACAGCGACGGCACCACCGATTGCATCTGCTGGATGTCGGTGACGCCGCGGTCGGCAATCTCGCTTCCACCGATCGCCGTGATCGAGTAAGGCACGTCTATCAGTAGCTGGCTGCGCTTGGAGGCAGTTACAACTACCGACGGCAGAACCTCAGCGGGGCTGGAGGCGGTCTGCGCCATCGCTGGCCAGGCAACCGCGACAGCGGCAATCGGCGTCAGCAAGCATTTGAATGTACACGTGTCCATGTGGTCTAGTCCTTGATGTTGATGTCTGGCCGGACCATGGTATTGGTTAGTATAATGTCCGTCAACGGAGAATACGCGGATTAGATCAAAGCGCATCCAACCATGAGCTTGCGCCTCCAGCGTAAATTCTTGAATCTCATATGGATCATTTAATAGCCGATTGGAAACCCGACACATGAACGCCAAGGTCTTCAGATTTGCACACCGGACCCGCCTGCTCGCCCCATCGATGATCCTCGAGCTGATGAAGCTCATGGGCCAGCCTGGTCTGGTGTCGCTGGGCGGAGGACTGCCATCGGCCGACGGTTTTCCCTCAGAGGCTGTGCGTGAGGCCTCGCATCGCGTGCTGACACAGCATCCACGTGAAGCATTGCAATACACGACGACGGAAGGGCTGCTTGCGCTGCGTGAATGGGTCGCGGCGCGACTGAGTCAACGCGGTCTGGCCGTCCAGGCCTCGCAAGTGCTCATCACCAGTGGATCGCAGCAGGGACTCGACCTAGTGGCCAAGATGCTGCTGGAAAACGGTACCCAGGTGGCGGTCGAAGCGCCCACCTATCTCGGCGCACTGCAGGCCTTTGCGCCATACGAGGCAGACGCCATCGAGGCGGCTTGTGACGACGCCGGGCCTCTGCCTGAACGCCTGGCCGAGCTAGCCGGCGCCAGGGCGCTATACCTGCTGCCGAACTTTCAGAACCCGACCGGGCGCTGCATTCCGCATGCGCGGCGCGTGCAGATTGCGGCGCAGGCGCGATCCATGGGGCTGCCATTGCTCGAGGACGACCCCTACGGTGATCTTTGGTTCGACCAGCCGCCAGCGGCACCCGTGGCGGCTCATTGGCCTGAGGGCACGATCTATCTGGGTTCGTTTTCAAAGGTGCTGGCGCCCGGCTTGCGTCTGGGCTATGCCGTGTCACCCTTGCCGGTACACGACCTTCTCGTGCAAGCCAAGCAGGCAGCTGATATGCACAGTTCGACATTGGCGCAGTACATTGTGCTTGACCTGCTGCGCACAGGTATGCTGGATGGCCACTTGGACGACGTGCGAATCCGGTACCGAATCGGACGCGACGCCATGGCGCAGGCTTTGCACACGCATATGCGCGATCTCGCCACCTGGCAGATTCCGGATGGTGGCATGTTCTTCTGGATGACGCTGCCCCCACAGATAGACAGTGCGTCACTGTTGCCACTGGCGATCAAGCACGGGGTGAGCTATCTGCCAGGCGCCGCGTTCTTCGCACGCAACCCGATGCGCAACGCGGTCCGGCTGTCCTTCGCAACGGAGTCCCCTGCGCGGATAGCCCAGGGCGTGGCGGCGTTGGCGAAGCTGGTGCGCCACACCTTGACCGCTCAAAGTGGCCAGGCCCAGTAGATCTTGTTTTCTGAAGTCGTGCCCACCAGTAAGTGCTCGACGCGGTGCGTGTACCGGATGCGGTAGCGCCGCAGCCGGTGTGTCGCGCGGCACTGCTGCTCCACCAGCTCAAAGACCAGTGGCTCGTCGCCCGCCCATAGGTTAATGACATTGCGCACCGCATTGCCGTGGGACACGACTTTCAGCAACTCCTCGGCAAAGCAGCCCTGATCCAAGGCCGTTCCGTTGCGAAGGAGTTGCGCTTTTGCCATGCTAGTAAGGGCTGGAGAGTCATCGGGAATGCCCGGTAGAGACAAGGGCGTGCTGCCAGGTGCGAATCCCTCCAGGGCGAGCTGCGCCAGATGGCGCACTGCACGAGTATTGCCCGGAGCCAAGTTGCACATGGCCACTACGCCGCACCCGTGGGCGGGAGACAAGAAAGCCATCGCGGTCCAGCCGTCGTAGTGGCCCGCGTGGTGACCGATGACAGCCCCGCGCAACGTATCAACGAACCAGCCGCACCCATAGGGCGACGGGCGCCCGGTGAGCAGTGGTGCAGGCGAGAACATCGTCGCCATGCTCGCCGCCGATAGCAACTGGTCGCCCAGCAAAGCTTGCAGCCAGGCCAGCGCACCCTGAGCTGTGAAGGAGATATCGCCGTCACCAATCACCTCACGCTGGGCACTGGCCACATCGCGGCCCGCGATGCCCAGCCCCTGCTCGTTGGCCTCGCGTGTCCATTGCGGACCGGCCACCGTCGCACCCACACAATTAACCCGATCGAAAAGCGCCTGGACCGCTGCGGCGTAGGGCCGCCGAGCAAGCTGCGCAATCAGGAAGCCAAGCAGGATGTAGTTGGTGTTGGTATAGATCCACCCTTGGTCCGGCTCGAAGGCCGTGGCCATGCCCCCATAGGTTCTCATGAACCCGTCGCGCCGTTCCGGCACCGACTCAGCATCGGTGTAAGCAAGGTACTCTGGCAACCCGCTGGTGTGCCGAAGCAAGGAAAGCACGGTGCGCTTCGACCAGGCGGACGGCACATCAGGCAGGTAGCGGCCGATCGGCGCCTCCAGGTCCAACGTGCCGGACTGTGCGAGGTCCAGCACCGCGCAGGCCGTGACGTGCTTTCCCAGGGAGGCTACAGAGAACCAGGTGCTGCCTGTCACCGGCCGCTGAGAACCCGGCGCTTCGACGCCAGCGGTGAAGATGCTGCATCGTCCTGGCGCCACCAGACTGATTGCCAAGCCCGGGAGGCCGAATTCGTGCGCCGTCTTGGTCAGCGTCGCGGCCAATGCGGCGGGAAGTGGGATTGGTTCAATCATGCGGTCAGTCGGTGAAGGTATTTAGAATGGTTGTTCAATATCCTAACCACACCTTGCGATTGCGACAAGCGCCGATCGATGGCAGCTAGACTAGCCGTGACTCGATCAAGCGCACCTCATACGCACTCGCCACATGAAGACAAAGACCACGCAAAGCGCCGAGGCCCGCAAGAAGCCGGCCACCACCAAGGCGTCGCCTGCTGTAGGCACTCGAGCGATTGAGGGCGGCGACGCCACGCCGGTCGCGCACGAGCCTCCCGCTGGCGTCGGCGCGCGACTGCGCTACGTTCGCGAACTGCACGGCCTGTCGCAGCGCGAACTCGCCCGTCGCTCGGACCTTAATCACGGCACCATCCGCTGCATCGAGAATGAAACCATCTCGCCCTCGGTCGGCTCCCTGCGCAAGATTTTGGACAGCCTACCTATAACGCTTTCAGAATTTTTTTCGCTTGACCCGGAAACCGAAACGAAGGTCTTTTTCCAGCGCGACGAATTGCTTGAGGTGGGCGCTGGCGGCATCTCCTTGCTGCAAGTCGGGCACAACCTCAAGGGCCGCCCCCTACAAGTGCTGCTTGAGCGCTATGCCCCGGGTGCCGAGACGGCCGCGCAGCCCTACAGTCATCAAGGCGACGAGGGTGGTGTCGTCATCCAAGGCCAAGTCGAGGTCACCGTGGGTGGTGTCACAAAGGTGCTGGGGCCTGGTGACGGCTTCCTGTTTTCGAGTCGGCTGCCCCATCGTTTCCGCAACGTTGGCGACGTCGAGGCTGTGGTGGTCAGCGCCAACACACCGCCGCTGTGAGCCTCCTCGGCGCCTCGGCGCCATGTTGCCACCCTCGGACTTGACGCAGGGGTGTGGATAAAATATTATCCACACGATGATGAACCTGCGAAAACCCTATCTCGTCTTCCTTGGCGAGATCACGTTGAAGTCTGACGCCAAGACCGGCTTCGGTTTGCGAGACTGGTGCCCCGCTGACGTCATCGGCCAGTGGGCCTTGCCGCAGGCCACCGTGAGCCTGGGCTTGCCCGTGATCGCGCCTTCCGACGCCGCAGCACTGGGCGCGGGTTCCTTGGTGATCGGCGTGGCTCCAGTAGGTGGGCAACTACCCGATTCCTGGGTGCCAACCTTGGTCCAGGCTCTCGACGCGGGACTGGACATCGTCAGTGGCCTGCACACGCGGCTGGAGAGCCATCCGGCCCTCGTCGCGGCTGCCGCACGCAGTGGCGCTCGGCTGGTGAACGTACGCCAATCCGAGCGGCCACTGCCCACGGGGACGGGACGCAAGCGCAGCGGCCTGCGTGTCTTGACTGTCGGCACCGACTGTGCCCTGGGCAAGAAGTACACCGCGCTGGCCCTGACCAGGGCGCTGCATGCGCGTGGCGCGAAGGCCAGCTTCCGGGCGACCGGCCAGACCGGCATCATGATTGCCGGCGAAGGCATTGCGATCGACGCGGTCGTGGCCGATTTCATCGCCGGCGCGGCTGAAATGGTATCCCCAGACAACGCAGCAGACCACTGGGACGTCATCGAAGGCCAGGGGGCGCTGTTTCACCCCGCCTATGCGGGCGTGACCCTAGGTCTTCTGCATGGTTCGCAGCCCGATGCCATCGTGCTGTGCCACGACCCCTCCCGCACCACCATCGAGGACTATCCGCACATCCCCTTGCCCCGCCTTCGAGAGGCCATCCGCCGCTACATCGAAGCTGCCCAACTCACGAACCCCGGGGTGCGCTGCGTGGGTGTGGCGATCAACTCGTCAACGCTCGACGACGCTGCATGGGCGCGCTACCGCCAAGTGGTGGCAGACGAGCTCGGCCTGCCTGTCTGTGACCCGATGCGTGGCGGCGTAGACGCGATCGCCCAAGCGCTGCTGGCATGACGCTGCGAGTCGACATCACAGTGGAGCGCTGGCCGCTGCGCGAGCCCTTCGAAATCGCCCGCGCGGTGATGCATGACCTGCCCCTGATCGGCATCACCCTGACCGACAGATACGGTTACGCGGGCCGCGCCGAAGCCGCCGGGGTGGACTACGACGGCGAGACGCCCGCAACGATGTCGGCGCAGATCGATGCAGTCGCGGCGCAATTGCACGACGACCTGCGCGGTGTCGACCTGTTGAGACTTCTGCCTGCCGGTGGCGCACGCAACGCGCTCGACTGCGCGCTGTGGGACCTGCGGGCTAAACAATCCGGTATCCCGGCGTGGGCCTCAGCCGGCCTACCCGAACCCAAGGCGGTGATCACCGCCTTCACCCTAGGGCTGGGCAGTCCCGAAGACGTTCGACGCCGAGCCCGCGCGGCCCGCGGTCTTCCGCTGATCAAGCTGAAGGTTGACGCACACCGCCATCTTGAGTTGCTGCGCGTCGTGCGCGAAGAGTTGCCGGACGCCCGCATCGTCGTCGATGCCAATCAGGCCTGGACTGTCTCACTGCTGGACGATCTGATGCCTGATCTGTTTGCTGCAGGGGTCGAACTCATCGAGCAGCCCTTGCCGCGGGGCGCGGACGAGGCGCTGTCGCTCCTACAGTCTCCGATCCCGCTGTGCGCCGACGAGTCGGTCACCGATCGAGCCTCGTTGCCTGCGCTGCAATGCAGCTACCAGGCTGTCAACATCAAACTCGACAAGTGCGGCGGCCTGACCGAGGCCTTGGCCTTGGTGGGCGAGGCCCGGGCGCGCGGATTCCACATCATGGTGGGCAATATGTGCGGCACCTCCCTGGGCATGGCACCAGCATTTCTGGTGGCCCAGGCTGCCCGCTGGGCCGATCTCGATGGGCCTTTGCTGCAGGTCGCCGACCGCACCCATGCCATGACCTTTAGCCAGGGGGTGGTGCAGCCGCCCCATCCGGCCCTTTGGGGCTGACCAATCTGACCGACAACCCACTCAAGGCATGAGGGAAAGATCTGCATGAAATCCGCTGCTTCATCCACACCTACCGCTGAGATGGCCCTGAATGCGCGCGTCATCGACTTCACTTCGAAGGTCAATGGCCGTGACTACCGGCTGTTCATCTCCATCCCGACGCGGCGGCCCGTGTCTCCCGAAGGGCACGCGGTGCTCTACCTGATCGACGGCAACCTGCACTTCGGCATCGCCGTCGACACCGCCCGCATCCAGGCCTGCTGGCCCGATGTCATCGACCCCGTCGTGGTGGGCATCGGCTACCCCACCGACAGCGTCAGCGCCGCGCTGGACCTACGCATGATCGACCTGACGACACCGATCACCGACGAGCGGCTTACCAAGGGTTTCATTGCCAAAATGCCGAGGCCGTCCGAGGGCTTCGGCGGCATGGACAACTACTTCCGCGTGATCGAGGAAGAAGTCAAGCCCCGTGTCGAGGCGATGGTGGCGATCAACCGACAGGACCAAGTGCTGATGGGCCATTCACTGGGCGGGCTGACGACGCTGCACGCACTGTTCCAGCATACCTCGTCGTTCCAGCAGTTCGTGTCCATCAGCCCGTCGATCTGGTGGAACGACCGAGCCGTGTTGGCGCATGAGGCGGCCTTCGGCGATCGGGTACGGGCCGGCCAGGTCAATGCCCGTGCGCTGATCACCGTGGGCGGGCTGGAATCAACCGTGCGATTTGTTCCTGGACTGCCCGCAGGTGAGCAGGACTTCCGCGACATGAATGAAGAGTGCCGCATGGTGCTGAACACCACGGACCTTGGAGCCCGGCTCGGCGCGCTGGCCGCGCCGGGCTGGCACGCGGAGACCGTGGTGCACGAGGGCGACGACCACAACATGGTGCCGCCCGCGGGGATCGCGCGCGGTGTGCGTTTCGCGTTTCGACGCTAGCCGCCGTTCTCGCACCGTCGCGTTCTTGAGGAGTCCCGATGAGTCAATCTCTGGCCTATGACGCTTTGGTGACCCACCACCGGCGCATCCACGATCTGGAACACCTGCAGGCAGTCGCCACCTGGGATCGCCTCACCCACATGCCGCCCGGCGGCGCGCCCGCGCGCGCGGCCGCCCAGGCAGCGCTGACCATGCTGGTCAAGCAACTGCAGGCCGAGCCTGTCTTGGCTCGCCATTTCGAGGCGGCAGAGCAGGAGCCTTTGCTGGGCGATGCGGCGCTCAACTTCGCACGCATGCGGCAGGCGCGCCGCATTGAGGCGGCAATTCCGCAGGCCTTGGCCGAGAGACGCGAGCTGGCCGTCGGTGCGGCCATGGCAGCCTGGGCCCAGGCCAGACAGGACAACGCCTGGGCCCCCTTCGCTGCCGCCTGGGCACCCTTGGTGGTCGTGGTTCGCGAGTCCGCTGCGCGGCTGGGTGATGCCCTGGGCCTGCAGCCGATGGACGCGCTGCTGGAACGCTGGGAACCTGGCCTGCGCATGGCCCGGGTGACCCCACTGTTCGCCGAGGTGCAGCGGTGGCTGCCGCAGCTGACTGAGCAGGCCCTGGCAGCGCAGGTGCGCGCCCCGCTGCCCATCGAGCCAATCGGCCCTTTCCCGGCCGCCGCACAGCGGCGCTTGTGCGAACAGGTGATGGCGATGCTGGGTTTTGACTTCAATGCCGGGCGTCTAGATACCACAATCCATCCCTTCACTGGCGGTGTGCCCGAAGACGTGCGGCTGGCAACCCGCTTCGACGAGGCCGACTTCCTGCCTGCGCTGATCGGCACCATGCACGAGACCGGCCACGCGCGCTACCAGCAGAACCTGCCGCGTGACTGGCTGGGCCAGCCGTTGGCGGGGCCGCATTCGGCCGCGCTGCATGAAGGTCAGGCGCTGATCTTTGAACGACAACTGGCCCCCGAGCCAGCCTTCGTCCAGGCCCTTGCGCCGATGTTGCGACAGGCCTTTGGCCCCCAAGCGGCCTTCGAACCTGACAACCTGATGCGATTGCTGCGCCGCATCCGGCCAGGCCGCGTCCGTGTCGCGGCCGACGAACTGACCTACCCCTTGCATGTCATCCTTCGGGTCGAGCTCGAGCACGCGCTGGTGAAGAGCGAGATAGAAGTCGACGATGTGCCTGCTTGGTGGGACGAACGCCTGCGTCGACTACTGAGCGTGGACCCACTGGGGCCCTTCAGTCAGGGCCCCCTGCAAGACCCGCACTGGGTGCAAGGCATGTTCGGCTACTTCCCGGCCTACTTGCTCGGAGCCATGGTGGCGGCCCAGTGCTTCGCATCGCTGCGGCGCGACTTGCCGGACCTGGACACTCGGGTGGCCGCGGGCGACTGCAAGCCCGTTGGCGACTGGCTGGCGCTGCGCATCTGGCAGCAGGGTGCGCGCCATGACCTGGACGAGATGATGCAGCAGGCCACGGGCGAATCCCTGTCCGACAACGCACTGCGCAAGCAACTGGAGCAACGCCATGCCCGCTCAGACTGAAACCGCCGTGCTGCCACTTCCCAGCGGTGCTGCAGCCAAGGCGCCTGTCGCTTCCTGGGCCAGCCTGCTTGTGCTGGTGGCGCTGGGTCTTTACACCTACATGGACCGGCAGATATTCAGCCTGCAGGCCGAGCCCTTGCGCCAAGCACTGGGTCTGTCCGACTTCCAGTTCGGCCTATTGCAGGGCGTGAGCGTGGCGCTGTTTGCCGCCCTGGTGGGCTACCCGGTCGCCTGGCTCTCGGACCGCTTTGACCGCCGCACCGTGCTGGCCGGCTGCATCGCCACCTGGAGCCTGGCTGTGGCGGCTTGTGGCTTGACGCGTGACTTCAACGAGTTGTTCGTGGCCAGCTCCCTGGTGGGTGCTGCCGAAGCGGGCCTGTTGCCCATTGCCTATGCGCTGATCCCAGAATTGTTCCGCGGCGCGCAGCGGCAACTGGCGAACTCGCTATTCGTTGTCACCGGGCGGCTGGTTGTGGGCCTGGTGATTGCACTTTGCGGCTGGGTGATCCATGCCATCGACCTGTGGCGGCCGTTATTGCCCGAGGCGCTGCAAGCCTTGCCGACCTGGCGCCTGGCCTTCTTTGCGACGGCACTGCCGGGTGTGCTGTTCGTCCCGATGATCCTCTTGTTGCCGATCAACAAGCGCAAGCTGCCACTGCCTGAACTAGGTGCTCCGGTCGCGACGCCACCAGGGCAAACCTCCGTCTGGGCGTTTCTGCGCGGTCACCGAATCACCTTTGTCACCTTCATGCTGTCCGTGGGGCTTCTGGTATTTGGATTCGGCGCCACCGGTGCCTTTATCCCGGTGGTGGCCATGCGTCAGATGGGTGTGACGCCGCTGGACTTGGGCAATGCCATGGGTATCGCAACCTTCGTGTCCGCGGCGGTGGGGCTGATGATTGCCAACGTGGGCATGAAGTGGATGCTGCTGCGCGTCGGCCCATTGCTGGCCGTGCGGGTACTGGCTCTTGCGGCGCTGATCAGCGGGGTCTTTTCGGCCACGATCTACTTCGCCAAGACGCCCGTGCAGCTGTTCACGCTGATGGCCCTGCAACAGACCTTCCTGATGGCCGGCACAATGGCGTTTCCGACCGCGCTGCAAGAGATGACGCCAACACTGCTACGCGCGCGAATCATCTCGTTGGTCATCATGTTCAACATGGTCCTCGGCTCGCTCAGCCCGGCAATAGTGGGTGCCATTTCCGATGCATTGAAGCCGCGTCCCGATGGCTTGATGCTGGCGATGACGGCTACTTCCTCCATCGCCCTGCTGCTCGCGGCACTGCTCATGGCGGTGTGCGGCCGTGGCTATGTGCGGACCACGCAGGCTGCACGCGCTGCGGAGGGGAATTGAGCCGCGCTGTGAAACGGTCGAGGCATGCAAATCGACGGATCGGTTCCTGTCGCCGATGCTCCAATGGTGACCTTTCGCCAGTCAGTGACAGGATGGCCTTCGGCGCAATGTTTGGACTGATTCGCCGGAGCTGCTCACACTTCTCATGCTTGAAAAGCCGCCTAGACGCCTTCGCCGCTCCTCCGTTGTTGGGCGCCGGTATCGCCGCATCGCGAGGATTGGCATCAATGAGCGTCGCCGCTCCCACGCTGGAGATGATTGGCAGGAAGCGGCCCGGGCAGTAGCCCAGCCGTCGACACCAACGGCAGTCCATCTTGCTGAATAGCCGGCAGCCTAATTAAAGGCGACGAAGCACTAAGACTCGGCGACATAAGGTTCGTACCCTATGCGTTGAGCAACCGGAACCGCAACAAACTATGCGCACTCATTACTCCGCCTGGAATGTCTTCGCCGCCTCGCGGAGCGGCCACGCCGATTGGGCGCCGGCATGGCGTGAAGCCGAGCCGAAGTCCCGCTACGACGTGGTCATCGTCGGCGGCGGCGGGCATGGCCTGGCCACCGCCTACTACCTGGCGAAGAACCATGGCGTGCGCAACATCGCCATCCTCGAGGCGGGCTGGATCGGCGGCGGCAACACCGGCCGCAACACGACGATCGTTCGATCCAACTACCTGTATCCGGAGAGCGCACGGCTGTACGACTTCTCGGTCCGCCTGTACGAGGAGCTGTCCAAGGAGCTGAACTTCAACATCATGTTCAGTCAGCGCGGTATCGTGACTCTGGCCCACTCGCGGCACGACCTCGACTCGCAGGCCCGCTGGGCCAACGCGATGCAGTGCAACGGCATCGACGCCGAGCTGCTGGATGCCCGCCAAGTGCAGGCGCTGGAGCCGCGGCTGAATTTCGGGCCCGATGCGCGCTACCCCATCCTCGGCGGCTTCATCCAGCGCCGCGCCGGCCCGGCGCGTCATGATGCGGTGGCCTGGGGCTATGCGCGCGCTGCCTCGGCGCTTGGCGTCGACATCATCCAGAACTGCGAGGTGACAGGTTTTACTCGAAAAGGCGAAAGCATCAGCGGCGTGAAGATCCGCCGGCGCGGCATTGACGGTGAGATTGGCTGCGACAAGGCGGCGCTGGCAGTGGCAGGCCATTCGTCTGCGCTTGCCGGCCTGGCCGGCTTCGAGTTGCCCATCACCAGCTATGCGCTGCAGGCGATGGTCAGCGAGCCCGTCAAGCCGGTGCTCAACGCGGTGACCTTGTCGCCAGCGCTCGGCGCCTATTGGAGCCAGAGCGACAAGGGCGAGGTCGTCATTGGCGGAGCGCTCGATCATTTCGCGTCCTACGGCCAGCGCGGCAGCTTTGCGATCACCCAGCAGGTGGTGGCCGCCACCACCGAGATGTTCCCCTCGCTGGGCCGACTGCGCCTGCTGCGGCAGTGGGCCGGCATCGTGGACATCGTGCAGGACTCAAGCCCGATCATCGGCGCCTCGCCGATCCCGGGGCTGTATCTGAACTGCGGCTGGGGCACCGGCGGCTTCAAGGCCATCCCGGTTGGCGGCTGGACGCTGGCGCATGTGCTGGCCACCGGCAAGAACCACGAACTGGCCGAACCGTTCCAGCTGCAGCGCTTCCTCACAGGTCGTCTGATCGACGAGGCCGGTGCGGCCGGCATCGCGCATTGAGCGATTTCAAAGAAAGAGAAACCGACATGATGCAATTGCGCTGCCCCTGGTGTGGCGACCGCCCCGAGACCGAGTTCCATTGCGGCGGCACCACGGCCATCACCCGCCCGCCGCTGGACTGCAGCAACGAGACCTGGGGCCGCTACCTGTACTTTCGCGAGAACCCCAAGGGTGACCATGCCGAGCGCTGGCGGCACACCGCAGGCTGTGGCATGTGGTTCAACCTGGTGCGCGACACGGTGACGCATGAGATTCATGCGGTCTACAGCATGACCGATCCACGGCCTGGAGCCCGTCCATGAGCGGCTACCGCCTGCAAGCGCACCCTGGCGCCTGGATCGACCGCCAGCGCCCCCTCTCCTTCACCTTCAACGGCGAGCGCGTGGACGGCTTTGCCGGCGACACAGTGGCATCTGCGCTGCTGGGGCAGGGCATCGTGCACGTGGGCCGCAGCTACAAGCTGCACCGCCCGCGCGGCATCTTCACCTGTGGCATCGAGGAGCCTACCGGCCTGCTCGACGTGGGCAGCGGCGCCACTCTCACGCCCAACACGCGAGCCACCGACGTAGCCGCCAGCGAAGGCCTGGTGGCACGGACCGGCAACGCCTGGCCGAGCCTGAAATTCGATATCGCGGCCTTGAACAACAAGTTTGCTTCGCTGCTGCCCGCCGGTTTCTACTACAAGACCTTCATGTGGCCGCACTGGCACCTGTTCGAACCGACGATTCGGCGCATGGCCGGGCTCGGCTCTGCAGCAAGCGTGCCCGACCCCGAGCGCTACGACGAGGTCTCGCGCCGGGTGGAGGTGCTGGTGATCGGCGGCGGTGCGGCCGGCATGCAGGCTGCGGCTGCAGCTGCGCGCTCGGGCCGGCAGGTCTTGCTATTGGAGGGCGCGGCGCGGCCGGGCGGCTGGCTGGCAACACAGACGCTTCCCGGCGGCCATGGCGCGGCGCTGTTGGCCTCTCTGCAAGCATCGCTGGCAGAGACTGGCGTGGAGGTGCAGGTTTGTTGCACGGGGCTGGGCCTGTACGACCACGGCTTTGCCACCGCCGTGCAGACCGTCGGCCACGGCGGCCTGCGCGAGCGGTTGTGGAAGATCCGTGCGCAGCAGATCATCGTTGCCACCGGGGCCTTCGAGCGCCCGATGCTGTTCCCGGACAACGACCGCCCCGGCGTGATGCTGGCAAATGCAGTAGAGCGCTATGCCAGCCTGTACGGGGTGGCCTGTGGCCAATGCGTCGTCATCGCTGCGGCTTGCGACAGTGCTTACGGCGTAGCGCATTCGCTCGTCGCCGCGGGCGTGAACGTGGCAGCCATCGTGGACCACAGGCTCGACGCGAAGGCCAGCGAACCGAACGGCGTACTCGTTCACCGCGGGTGCAGCATCGTTGCCGTGGAGGGCAGCAGCGCCGTCAAACGAGTGACCATCGCGGCCAATGGAGGCGGGCAAACCAAGGGCATCGATGCGGACTGCATTGCCAGCGCCGGGGGCTGGACGCCCGCCGTCAATCTGTACTCGATGGCCGGCGGCAAGCTCCGCTGGGTTGACGAGTCCTCGATGTTTGTGCCGGACCGCATCTTGCCTGGCTTGGCCATGGTCGGCGCCTGCGCAGGCGTCTTCGATCTGGACAAGGCTTTGTCGCACGCTGAGTCCGTCGGCCGTGGCGAAGCCCTTGCGGCGCCAGTGGGTGGTGTCGGTTTCGTGCCGGCCAAGAATTTGCCGAGCGATGCCGCCCTCGCGGCCTTGGGCAAGAAGCCAGGCAAGGTGTTCGTGGACCTGCAGAACGACGTGGCCGCCAGCGACGTGGCGCTGGCCGCGCGCGAGAACTACCGCTCCGTCGAGCATCTGAAGCGCTACACGACGATGGGCATGGCCACCGACCAGGGCAAGACCAGCAATATCAACGCGCTGGTGCTGATGGGTGCGCACACGCAACGCCGGCCGGCCGAGGTGGGCACGACGAAGTTTCGCCCGCCTTTCAAGCCAGTGACGCTGAACGCTTTAGCCGCCGGACGCAGTGGCCCGCGTTACAAGCCGATGAAGCACATGCCAGGCGAGGCATGGCATGCCGAACGTGGCGGCGCATTCGAGGAGTTCGGCGGCTGGTGGCGGCCTGCTGCCTATCCGAGGCCGGGCGAGGACATCCTGGCCGCCGCCCAGCGCGAAGCCCTGCACACCCGAACCCACGTCGGCATCTTTGAAGGCTCGCCACTGGGCAAGCTGGAAGTGAGCGGCCCCGATGCGGCGGCCTTCCTGGATCTGATGTACGTCGGCACGATGTCCAGCCTGGCCATCGGCCAGGCGCGTTACGGACTGCTCATCCACGAGACCGGTGTGATCCATGACGACGGCATCGTCGCCCGTTTGAGTGAGAACCACTTCTGGGTCAACACCACCTCAGGCGGCGTCGACCGCGTGGCCTTGGCCTTCGAGGAGTGGCTGCAATGCGAGTTCATCCAGCATCGGGTGCTGGTGACGCCGATCACCTCGGCCTGGGGCAATGTCACCGTGGGCGGCCCCGAGGCATGGGCGCTGCTGCAGGCGGCAGGCTTCGACGACTCGCTCTCACCCGTGAATATGAAGCATATGACGATGCGCGAGATCCAGTACGGCGGCGTTGGCCTGCGCGTGATGCGCGCCAGCTTCAGCGGCGAACTTGGCTACGAGATCAATGTGCCGGCACTGCACACGCAGGCGCTGCTAGAGCGGCTGAGCGAGGCCGGCAAGGCCTTCGATGCACAGCCCTATGGCATCGAGGCGCTGATGGTGATGCGAACCGAGAAAGGTTTCATCCACGTCGGCGGCGATACGGACGGCACGACGCTGCCGTCCGACGTCGGACTGGACCGCGCCGTGGCCAAGAAGGTGGCGAACTTCGTCGGCCGCCGCTCGCTGCAGCAGCCCGCTGCAAAGGATGCGGACCGAATGCAACTGATCGGAGTGCTGCCGCTGGACCGCCGCACGCTGCCGCCCGCGGGAGCGCACGTGGCGCCGCATGCCCCGCCGGCCCCAATCGACGGCTTCATCACCTCCAGCTGCCACAGCCCGGCGCTGGGTCACCCGGTGGCACTGGCCATGCTGAAGAGGGGCACGCAGCGCATCGGGGAACGCATCACCGTCTACCACATGGGCAAACCGATCGAGGCCGAGGTGGTGAAGCCCTTCTTCTTTGACCCGCAGGGGGAGCGACTTCATGGCAAAGCTTGATTCCATTCAGAGCCCACTGCAGGCACTGCCGCGTGGGCAGATCGGCACCCTGGCCCGCCTGCTGCCGAAGGACAACCAGGGCTTGAGCGTACGCATCGTCGAACCCCTGCGTGTGCTGTCGCTGCGACACCTGAACGGGGACGCGCCGGCCATCGCATCGGCAACCAGTGTGGCGGACCTGCCTGGCCCTGGCAGGTTTATCGGCTCGGAGCCGCTGCTGCTGTGGCGTAGCCCAAGCGAATGGCTGCACATCGGCACGCAGGACGCCTGCGCCGACGCGGTCCTTCAGCAGCTACCCGCAGGCGGCGCAAGCCATGCCATCGACCAGTCGGCCGGCATCTTCGCGCTTGAATTGAAAGGTACTTTGCTCGACGCGCTGCTGGACCGGTTGCTGGACGCCAGCGCCCAGGTCCGCGAACCCGGCCAGGGCACGCGCACGCGGTTGGCCGACATCGCGGTGATCGTGCTGCGCCTGGCGCCGCAGCAGGTCTGGCTGCTCATCGACCGCGCCAACGACCAGTACCTTGCCCACTGGCTGACCTATGCCACCGAGGCACTGTACATAGAACCATGACCACCGCACCGACCTTCATCCTCACCATCCGCTGCCGCGACGCCGTCGGCATCGTAGCCGCCGTGTCGTCGACACTGGCCGCTAGCGGCGCCTTCATAAGCGAGTCGTCCCACTTCGGCGATGACGAGACCGATCTCTTCTTCATGCGCACCGTGTTCCGCGTCGCCGGCTCGCGCTTCACGACCATCGATGACTTCCGCCTCGCGCTGGAGCCGGTAGCCGAGCGCTTTGGCATGCAAATGGACCTGTACGACGCGAAGCACCGCCCCAAGGTGATGCTGGCCGTGTCGAAGCACGGCCACTGCCTGAATCACCTGCTGCACCGTTGGCACAGCGACGAGCTGCCGGTCGACGTGGTGGGCGTGATATCCAACCACGACGACATGCGCCGCATTGCCGAATGGTATGGCCTGCCTTACCACCACCTGCCCATGCAAGGCGACAAGCCGGCGCAGGAAGCACAGCTGCTGGACCGCTTCGAGTCCTCAGGTACCGAGCTGCTGGTGCTGGCGCGCTACATGCAAGTGCTCAGCGATGACCTGTGCCGCAGCCTGGAAGGCCGCTGCATCAACATCCATCACTCCTTCCTGCCAAGCTTCAAGGGAGCCAAGCCCTACCACCAGGCCCATGGCCGCGGCGTGAAGGTGGTGGGTGCGACGGGCCACTATGTGACGGCGGACCTCGACGAAGGCCCGATCATCGAGCAAGACACCGTGCGCGTGGACCATGCGATGGACGCGGAGGCTTTCGTGCGCCTGGGCAAGGATGTGGAGAACATTGTGCTCGCCCGTGCTGTGCAGTGGCATGCGGAACGACGCGTGCTGCTCAACGGGCACCGCACAGTGGTGTTCCGTCATGGTGGTTAGAACGGGTGGCAGCGTGGACGATATCGAGAAGAACGTGCTTTATCTGGCTTCCCACGATTCCAGCTCTGTCAACGGCATCGAGCTCGCCGTTAATAGCCGGCAAGCGCAAGTCTGATGCCACGTACAAACGGTCGCCAGGCACCGGGGATGTCGGCCCTATCAAGCGTTGATCAGTCGGCGGCAGGGCGCAATTGTGCGGCGCGATAGCGGGCCGGCATGAACCCGGTGTGCCGCCTGCAGGCGCGCTGAAGCGCTGCCTCGGACAGATATCCCACGGCCTCGCCGATCGCGGCCACGGACTGTAGGTTCTGCCCCAGCCGATGGACCGCGTGGTCCCTGCGGATCTCGGTCAACAGATCGACTGGCGGTCGGTCGGCCGCTTCGGCGAACTGGCGCACCAGGCGGCATGCGAAAGATGGCACAGCGCGGCGACGCGCGGCAACCTCCAGGCCCCGGAGCTGATGGCGAACGAGGGCTTTCGGACCGTCCAAGCAAGCTACCCCGGAGTGAGCACGCGGACGCCTGCAGGTCAATGTTATGGCTGTTCGCCTCAGAATCCTTGCCGAGCGCTGCGGTGCCAGGGTAACGACCTGTCTAAGCTTGGGCCATGCATCTCAAAGTTGATAGCCCTGTCAAGTCAGACGTATCGAGGCATCGGGAAAACGAAGCGCGTCTGTCATGTGGCTGCGTCGTGACCGGCTGCTTGGTTTTTGACCAAGCCGAAAATGGTCGAGTATGAAGACGCCCTACACACGCTTGCTTGAATGGACGCGCGACAACTGTCTACCGCTTGATCGCTCGCTTGACGCGCTGGAGGCGCCTTTGCGAGCATTGATCGGCAATGCTCGTCTGGTCTCTATCGGCGAGGGGCTGCACGGTGCGCGCGAGCCGATCGAGTTCCGAAACGCACTGTTCGCCTGGCTGGTAGAACGGATGGGATTTTGCGCGATAGCGCTGGAGTCAGGCTTGTCCGCAGGCCTGGCCATCGACGCCTTCGTGCAAGGCGGCACCGGCGAGTTGGAGGACGTCGTGGGAAGTGGCATCACATCCGGCCTGCATAGGTACCCGCAGCAGGCCGGGCTCGTGCGCTGGATGCGCGCGTTCAATGCAGAGCGGCCAAGCGGCGGCAAACCGCTGTCCTTCTACGGCATCGATACCTCGCCTCTGTCGGGCTCGCCCGCAGCCGCGATCGAGATGGCCTTGGCGGTCCTGCAGCGCGTCGATGCAAAGGGTGCCGCTGAACTGCACCAGCGCCTGGAGCCGCTTCGGCCCTGCCTGGGTGTGGAACGAACGAGTCCTGAACCACGCGGCTATACGACGCTGGACGAAGCCCAGCGCGACGCGGTGACCGCTGTGGTGGAAGGACTTGCCAACCGAATCGAACCCTACGCCGAAGATGCGGCTCGCGCTGTGCGCCAGGCCGAGTCCTACCTGCGGCAATTCGAACGTGGATGGTGTGCTGCAAAAGGGCCATCGGGTGCCTGGCCCAGCATAGCGATCAGTGACCGCCAGAAGGCCGAGAATGTCGAGCATCTGCTTCGCCAGCGTCTCGCCGCCAGCGGAAGGATGCTGCTATTTTCCCACCTGGGCCATGCGTCCACTCTGCCGGTGTCGATCGCGCTGGGCGCGGAGACCGTCGCGTTGCCCGAGATGATGGGCAGCCACCTGAAGCGCCTCTGCGCTGAAGGAGAACTGCTGACGATTGGCCACCTGATAGGAGACAACCAATGCCAGCCGGAGGTAGGTGTCGCACCGGCCGATTCGCTCGAGGGCCGGCTCGCGACGCTGGGCCATGACGCGCTGCTGCTCGACTTGCGCCGCGCGCCGCCAGAGGTGCTGGAAGAGCTGCATGCCGAGCCGCATCGCCTGCACGGGCAGTTGCCGGTCCACCAGTTGAGCCCGGGCCTGGGCATTGACGTCATCTACTTCACCCGCCAGGCCACGCCGGCACGATAGGAAAGCGAAAACGCGATGAGAGTCGAGATCGAACCCGGCGTGCGCCTGTTCTTCGACGTCGAAGGCGCGGGCCTTGTGCCCATGGACGACGGCACGTTGTGCAGGCGGCCGACGGTGATTCTGCTGCATGGCGGACCGGGCATGGATCACAGCGGCTGGAAGCCGCGGATGTCCCCTCTGGCCGATGTCGCACAGCTCATCTATTACGACCACCGCAGCCATGGCAGATCAGACCGAGGCCCAAGCAGCGAGTGGACGCTTGACCGTTGGGCCGATGACATCGTACTGCTGTGCGAGGCGCTGGAGATCGAGCGGCCCATTGTCTTCGGCCAGAGCTTCGGCGGCATGGTCGCGCAGCGCTACATCGAGCGGCACCCGGGCCATCCGGCCAAAGTCATACTTTCAAGCTGCTCGCCACATTTCGGCCTTGAGCGCAAGCTCGCGGCCTTTGATCGTCGTGGGGGCGCCGCCGCCCGCGAGGCTGCGCGCGCCTACTGGGCCGATCCCTCGCCGGCATCGTTCGACGCATTCCTGCGCATCTGCCTGCCGCTTTACAGCACGACGCCGCAGGCCGACCGCAGCGCTCCATCATCCGCGGCCTTCGACGGCGAACTGCTCGACAGCTGGAATCGCAACGAGTTGCCTCATGTGGACTTGCTGCCCGGCCTCGCGCGAGCCGCGTGTCCGGTGCTGGTCTTCGGCGGCGCAGACGATCCGATCACGCCGATCGAGGACCAGCGCGACATCGCCGCCGCACTGCCGGCGCATCTGGTTCGCTACGTCGAGTTCGCGAACGCAGGTCATGGTGTCTGGCGCGACAAGCCGGTCGAGGCGATGGCAATGCTGCGCGAATTCATCACTGCCTGACGCCGTAAAGCTGGCCCCGGGCGCCGGAGTACGGGCGACCAGGCAGGCAGATTCAGGCCAGGCTGCGGTCCAGGAAGGCTCGCACCGCTGGGACGAACAGCTCGGGCTTCATACAAGCCTCGTGTCCGACGGCGGGCACTTCCATCAGCTCCCATCCGAGCCGGCGCAAGGTGGCGGCGTTGTTGCGAATCAGGCTGGCGATGGGCACGGGTATGCCCGCTTCGACCAGATCGCCCAGCTCGCCGTGAAACACGAACTTGGGCAGGGCGCGCATCGCCGCCAATGCCGCAGCTTCGTTCCAGCCATGCTGGACGCTGCGGTTGTAGTGAATCCACTGCGTGTACTGCGCCTTGTTGCGCAGCACCATCATGGACGAGGCCTCGGGCTCGTGCTGCTTGCGCTGCGCGGCATCGGCGATTTCCTTGTACGGCCCGCCAATCGGCGGCCAGCCACCGATGACCAGCGCCTTCAGCCGATCGCTGCGGCTGGCCAGCTGCAAGCCAACCCCGCCGCCCCAGGAGTAGCCCCAGTACGTGAAGCGTTCGAAGCCGGCAGCGGTGGCCACGGTGAGCAGATCCCCGCAAACGCGTTCGGCCGTCAGTTGCTCGGGCGCTATGTCGCAGCTAGCGCCGATGCTCGGGTAGTCGACTAGAAGCACCCGGTAGCGGTCCGTCAGGCGCGACAGGTAGCCGTCCAGAACCGGCTTCAACGCCTCTCCGAATATCGATTCGAACGATGCCATCAGCGGCAGGCCGATCATCAGCGGCTCGCCATTGATCGGGCCTTGCAACGCGTAGGCGACGCCCGAAACAGGATCAAGTTGAATGCCACTCATGCCGCAGCCTCCTCGGCCAGCCATTCATCGAGCAGTTCGCCGATCACCGGCAGCGTCGCGGTGCCGAAGCCCAACAGCTTGTCGTGATACGTGCGCAAATTGAAGCGCTTGCCCAGCTTCGACTCGGCAAGTGCCCGGAACTCGCGGAAACGGATGTTGCCGATCTGGTAGGCCAGCGCCTGGGCCGGCAGCGCGATGTAGCGGTCCACCTCGGCCTCGATCGTGTCGAGGCTGAGAGACACCCGGGTGGCCAGTTCCTGGATTGCCTGCTCGCGCGTCCAGCCCTTGGCGTGGATGCCGGTGTCCACCACCAGCCTCAAGGCGCGCCACAACTCCATGTCCAGCCGCCCGAAGTGTTCGTGCGGCGTCTTGTAAAGGCCCATGGCTTCGCCGAGGCCCTCGCAGTACAGTGCCCAGCCTTCGACGCAGGCCGAGTACTTGGGCCCGTTATAGCGGCAGAAAGCCGGCACGTCCTCGATTTCCTGGACCAGCGCCAGGTGCATCAGGTGGCCGGGCCAGCCCTCGTGCAGCGTCAGGGACGGGATCATGTAGAGGGGGCACTTTCCCGGCAGGCCGCTGACCCAGAGGATGCCCGAGGTCGAGCGGTCGCCGGGGCTCGGCTGCGCGTAGGCCGGCGGCATGCGCGGCGCCAGGCTCTCGGGAATGCTCTCGACACCGTAGGTGATACGGGGAACCCGGCCGATGTAGTTCGGTATGAGCCGGTCAATCCGCTTTGCGGTGATCTCCACCCGCTCGCGCAGCGCCTCACCGCTGGTGGCGAAGAATTCGGGTGCTTCGGCGAGGTGTTTGCGGTAATCCGTGACGCGTCCGGCAAAGCCGGCATCCGCAGCGACCTGTTCGATCTCCTGTTCGACGCGGGCCGCCTCGCTGATGCCCAGCGCGTGCAGCGCCTCGGGCGTCATGTCCAGGTTCGTGAAGTGGCGGACCCAGCGCTGGTAGTAGCGCTCACCGTCGACATCATCCGACGCGGCGATCGAGTCGCGCGCGCAGGGCGCAAGCTCGTCGCGCAGTACGTCGGCCAGCCGGGTGAGCGCCGGCACGATCAGGTCTCCAATCAACGCCTTCGCTGCCTCGGCCTGTGGCCATGCGGTCGGGCTGCGGACGAAAGCACCGAACCAGGGCAGCTTCTCCACCGGCCCCTGCGTCACCGCCCTCATGTTCGCCTCGGCGCGCGCAAGCACCACCTTCGGGTAGCGGAAGCCGCGCGCCCGGCCATCGCGCAGGTTGGCGCCAATGTCGTCGAAGAATTGCGGAAGTGTGCCCAGCTGCGCCAGGTAGAACTCGGCTGCCCGCGCATCGCCGAGACTGCACAGGTTGGCAAAGTAGATCGTATTGAACTCCGGCCCCACCGGTAGCAACCAGGGCCGTTGGTGCGCGCCCAGCAGATGGAAGTCGCGCAGGTCTTCCAGTTCGCGGCGCAGCAGAGCGGCATCCGCACGCTCTCGTGAGGTGGCGGGCACCTTGGTGGCATCCAGCTGCGCGATGAAGGTCAGCACCTCGCCGTGGCGGCGCTCGTGGTCTTGCGGCGCCTCGCGGAATAGGACCGGATCCGTCGTCTTCACGCCGGCGATGAAAGCCGTCAGCGGGAACTCGTGGCACTGCCATGCCCAGAAGCGCTCCGCGAGCGCCTTGATTGTCACTTCTTCAGACATGGCATCGCGCCCCTTCGATTGTCTTCATCAACTGCATCAGGTTGCCGCCGAGAATGGCCGTGAGCGCCCCGTCGTCGTAACCCCAATCCATCAGTATCGCCACGATCTCTGTGAGCTGTTCGGGCGGTACGAAGCGCCCGCCCAGGTCGTAGCCGAGACCCGGGGGGAAGGTGTGCTTCATCTTCTCGATGTATTCATCCAGTTCCTGCCGGTCGAACACGTAATCCAGCGCGATGTTGACGTGCCGCGGCCCGACCAATTGGACGACATGGTCGATGTGCCGCGCATAGGTCTCGCTGGCGATGTCGTTGGCGCCGAGGAAGATGCCGACGCCGTTGATGCCGACCAGCCCGCCAGTGGCGGCGCATGCGCGTATCAGCTCGTCCGGGACATTGCGCGGGTGTTCGCGCAGCGCTGAACAGTTGCTGTGAGAGAAGATCACTGGCTTGCTGGCGTACTCGATGGCCTCATGCGCAGTCCGGTGGCCGGTGTGGCTGACGCACACGGCCATGCCCACCCGCTCCATTTCGCGGATCACCGCGCGGCCGAAATTGCTGAGGCCGGGATCGTGATCGTCCTGGCAGCCGCCGCCGACTCGGTTGTTGCGGTTGTAAGCCATGGCCATCCACCAGACACCGAGGTCCCGATACATCTCGATCAGCGAGAGCTGGTCGCCGATGGCGTTCGCGCCCTCGATGTCCAGGCCGACGGCAAGGCGGCCGCTGCGGCGGGCCTCTTCGGCGTCTGCCGTGCGTTCGAGCAGCAGGTAGTGCCCGGAATGCTCGCTGATCCAGTGGCGAAGGCTGGCGACCATGCGTACGTGCGCCTCAATGTCCTGCTCGCCGAAACCCGCATTGAGCATCACCACATCGAAGCCGGCGCGCCGGTGGCGCTCCAGCTGCGGCAGGAAGCCTGTGTCAAGTGGCCTCAGCGGCATGCAGGCATGGTTGTCCCACACCAGCGTCGCGTCGATCAAGGAGCGGGCGCGTGATTCAAGTTCGGTTCGATCCATGGATCGAACCATAGTGAACTGTTCGCTCCTTGCATTAGCATGGTGCATCGGAATTTTAGGAGAGCGGACTTCATGGCTGCGACAGCTCGAGACACGGTTCCCCACCCCCTCGACTGGGACGCGGAATGGCAGCGCGCTTCGGCCAATGGCGGGGCCAAAGCAATCTCGCGCAACATCATGCGTACCGTGTTCGCTGAGCCAGGCAGCGGCACAGCAGACCTGATCCGGCTCGACGACGATGCCATGGTCAACGTGCTGAACTGCGTGCTCCCGCAGTCGGTGCGCTGGCCCTATCAGGCCGAGGAGCCTGTCATCATGCTGCGCGCCTCACTGGCCTGCGACGTGTCCTTTCGCCACGGCCCCTCGGCGCCGATTGTCTTCAAGCGGCCGGAGGTGCTGCTGGCCTGCCTGCCGCAGGGCGTCACGCTGACAGCCGACGTGATGGGCGGCTCGCGCCAACAGGGTTTGATCGCGAACTTCCGCGCCGAGACCTTCGCCAAGCGCTTCGGGTTGTTGGAGAGCGAGCTGCCGCTGGCGGTACGCGAGGTGGTGCATGGCGCCACCGATGTGGTGCGCCTGTCCTCCTTTCCGGTCGACCCGCGCATCGCCGCCTTGATCGCCGATACGCTGGACAGCCGCTTGCCGGGCGAACTGCGCACGATGCAGGTCGCCGGCCGTCTGACCGAGTTGATCGCTTTCGCCCTCGAGGCAATGCTTGAAGACGGGGAGGGTCCCGGCCACCGCAGCGTTCAGCTGCCGCGCAAGCGCGACCTGGACGTCGCCCGTGCCGCCCGCGAGCGGCTGGACCGCGAATACCGGCACCCGCCGATGTTCGGCGACGTAGCCTCGGATCTCGGCGTCAGCCTCAACAAGCTGAAGTCGGTGTTCAAGGAGGCCTTCGGCACGACGATGGTGTCCCATTGCCTCGATCGGCGAATGCGCGAGGCCCAGCAACTGCTGCTGGAGGGCGCGCTGACAATCGGGCAGGTGGCCGACGCTGTCGGCTATGAGCACCAGAGCAGCTTCGCGGCCGCCTTCAGCCGTCATGTGGGCTTGTCGCCGCGCGAGTACCGGCAGCACCGCGCACCGTTCGTGGTTGAGCTGGCGCCCAAGCGCTGAGGCACCGAAAAAACCAAGGCCTGAAGCACTAAGGGCTTTCCCCTGGCTTGTCCTTTCTCCTAAATGTTCCGTCCAAAGCCCCACGGACGCGCCGGAGCCTGAACTTATTGTGAAGCTCATCCGCCGTGCTGTATCCCTTGGCGGGACTTTGCAGGAGCACACCTAATGATCAAATCAGCCCCCTTGCGCGTCAGCCGGCTCGTCGAAGCCATGGCTGTCGCTGGCCTTGCCATTGTTCCGGCCGTCCAGGCCCAGCAGCAGGCCGCCAGGAACGACGAAACGACCCAGCTGGATCGTGTCGTCATCACCGCCAACAAGCGCATCGAGCCCGAGCGCAATGTGGCCGGCTCGGTCAGCGTGCTGCAGGGCGCGCAATTGGAAGCCCTCGGCGCCAAGGACCAGGAAGACACGCTGAAGCTGACGCCAGGAGTGCAGTTCAACAAGGGGGACATCTCCAGCAACACCATCACGATCCGTGGCATCGGCACCGAGACGAGCAACGAGGGCGGCGGTGGGCAACAGCAGCCCACGGGCTTCTACGTCGAGGACGTGCCTCTGGTCTCTCCGTTGGGCAAGGGTATCGTGCCCGACCCCTTCGCGTTTGACCTGGATCGCGTGGAGGTGCTGCGCGGTCCGCAGGGCGCGCTCTTCGGCTCGGGGTCGCTGGGCGGAGCCGTGCGATATCTGTTCAACAAGCCCAAGCTCGACAGCTTCGACGCCAGCGTGCTGCTCAGCTATGCGAAGGTCTCCGGCGGCGACAGCGCGCCATCGATCGCCGGCATGGTCAATGTGCCTCTGGCCACGAACACAGCCGGCCTGCGCGCGGTCGCCTGGGATCGCGAGGACCCAGGCTACATCGACAACCTCGGTACGCTGACCAAGGACGCCAACAAGATCCGCCAAAAGGGCGCCCGCATGCTCGCCACGGTGAAACCGACCGCTGCGCTCAGCGCCACCTGGGTCGTCTCCACGCAGGACACGAAGCAAAGCGACACGGCCAGCGTCTCGCCAGACCCGACGAAGCTCGAGCATACGGCGCCGAACAATTCGGCTCGCAAGGTTACTGCCGACTTCTCCAGCCTGACCGTTGATTGGGACCTCGGCGCGCATACGCTGACGTCGGTCACCGGCTGGTGGCGCAACAAGGCCACGGGCCTGATCGACGACACCGAGCTGTTTTCCAGCGTCGGACTTGTGGTGCCACAGGTGATCCGGCCGTCCGAGAGCCGGCTCAGTGCCCGCTCCGAGGAACTGCGCATCGCCAGCAACCCGGGTGGGCCGCTCAGCTATGTCGCCGGCGTTTTCTACCAGCGCAGTTCGGGCAGCGGAAACGCAAAACAGATTGACCCCTCCGCCTTCTTCGGACTGACCGACCTTGTCGATCTCAGCACCGTGACAACGGCCAGCGAGACGGCGCTGTTCGCCGACGCCGAGTACGCCTTCGGCGGTGGCTGGAGCGTGGACCTCGGCGGCCGGCACTACCGAACCCGCACCCACTACGTCCAGACCGGAACGCAGTTCGGCGCACCATCAAACATCACACCGCCCGATTCGTCTGACAGCGGATTCACGCCCAAGGCCAGCCTCAAATACCGCCTCGGCGACACGGGCATGTGGTACGCCACCGCCAGCAAGGGCTACCGCTACGGCGGCACGAATGGCACGGCACCGTTCAAGCCTTTCAAGTCCGACTCGCTTTGGAATTACGAGACCGGCCTGCGCCTGAATCCGGCCAAGGGCCTGCAGGTCGATCTGAGCGTCTTCCTGCTCGATTGGAAGGATGCCCAGTTCACCTACTTCACCGTGGCCAACGGCGGCCTGCCGGAGAGCGGCATTGCCAACGTCGGCCATGCGAAGAGCAAAGGCATCGAGGCCTCGCTGCGCTACCGGGTCTCGTCGGCGTTCGACTTCTCGCTCTCGGCGGCCTGGACCGACGCGAAGACGGAAGTGCCAGTCGAGGTGCCCAACGGACGCGGTGCACTCACCGCACCGGCTGGTTCGCGGCTGCCCGGTTCGCCGAAGTTCCAGGCCGCCCTTCAGGCCGGCTACCGCTTCTCCGGGCCCATGGGCAGCAGCGGCCGGGTCTTTGGCACCTACGCCTACGTTGGCGACCGCATCATGTACCTGAGCGGCAACAAGCCAGCGGATGCCTATGACACGCTGGATCTGGGCAGCTCGTTCACTGTGGAGCACTGGACGCTGTCGGGCATGCTGTCGAACGTGACGAACTCGAAGGGCGTGCAGAGCGTCACCGGTGCGCCGGCCGGCGTCGGCAGCTTCGCCCAATACTTTCTGCAAAGGCCGCGTACGCTGACCGTTTCGCTGCGCTACGACTATTGAGCCCACGACCATGACACAGCCCCTCACCGACTCCAAGGCCAGCTGGCGGGTCCTGTTGGGCTGTTGTCTCGTCGCCCTGTTCGGCGTCACTGCGCTCTACGGCTCCACCTTTGGCCTCTTCCTGATCCCCATGGAGCAGCAACTCGGCTGGACCCGTGCACAGATCGCCTTTTCGATGACCCTGGTCACCATCGTCGGCCCCTTGAGCATGCCGCTGGTCGGCTGGGTGATCGACAACCTGCCACTGCGGCCCCTGGTGCTGTGGGGCGTGTTGCTGCAATCGGCTAACTTCGCCGCCTTCGGGCTCATGGGCGGCAATATCGGCGTGTACTACCTGCTGTGCATCGCGCTGATGTTCACGGCCACCGGCGCATCGCTCTTGACCTTGGCCAAGGTCGTACAGCAATGGTTCGACGCCTCGCTCGGCAAGGGTCTGGGCATCCTGTTCGCGGCCACGGCCGTGGGCGCCGTGGTCCATCCGCCCTGGGTGGGCTACGTGCTGGCGCACCAGGGCTGGCGCGCGGCCTTCTTCGCCATGGGCCTGATCAGCCTTGTGCTGGGCGGCGCGGCGGCGCTGTTGCTGATACGCGAGCGGGCACCGGGCGAGCGGCGGGCCCCTGCGGCAAAGGCCGCGGCCGGACCTTCGATGATGGGCTTCCTGAAGGACGGCACTTGGCGGGCGCTTGCCTGGTGGAACCTGTTCTTCGGCTTCGCGATCGGTGCGCTCATGATGCACTTCGCGGCGCTGCTCCAGGACCGCGGCCTCTCACTTGCGCAGGCGGCGGCCATGCTCAGTGTGGTGGGCGTCGGTGGTTTTGCCGGCAACCTGCTGGCCGGCTGGTTGATCGACCGCTTCCCTGCCACCTGGCTCGCCCGAGGCTTCGTGCTGGCGCCGCTCGGCGCTGTGGTGCTGCTGTACTTCGGCCATGGACTCGTGGCGGCAGCTATCGCGGCGCTGATGCTGGGCCTGTTCAGCAGCGGCGACCACGCGCTCGGTGCTTTCTTGGCACGGCGCTACTTTCCTGCCGAGGCCTATGGCCGTGCCAGCGCCACGCAGATGATGGCGGCGACACTGGGTGGGGGGGTCTCGCCGTGGATCTCGGGCCTGGTCTATGACGCGACTCACAGCTATGACGTGTCCCTGATGATGACCGGCGTCGCCTTCCTGCTGGCGACGTTCGCGGCCTGGCGTTTGCCTGCTGTCAGCGATGAAGCTGCGACCGCTGTGCCCGCTCCGGCAGGCGGCGTCGCTTCCGTCAGCGACGCCCAATGAACGCGTTGCTCGCGCTGCTGAGCCGCGATGCGGCCGGCCTGCTGCTGGCGCTGCTGGCGGCGCTGGTGCTCGCGCCAGTGAACGCGTGGCTGGCAGCGCTCGTAGGCATCAGCCTGGCCCTGCTGTCACTTCGCTACCTGTGGAAGCGCGCTTCAGTGCGGCGGCGATTCCCGGCGCCCGGTCGCCTGATCGACATGGGCGGCTACCGCATCCATGTGCGGGCTGAGGGTGAAGCTCATCAGGGCCGGCCGACGGTGCTGTGGTTCGCAGGCGGCCACGCAGCTGGCAATGCGATTCATCACCTGCACCGGGCATTCCGCGGGCGCACGCGCTCCATCCTCATTGATCGCCCGGGGACGGGCTGGAGTGACGCCGGGCCTTTCCCACGCACCACCGCCCGTGAGGCGGACGAAGTGCTCCGCGTGCTGGAACTGACGGGCGAGCGCGGGCCCTTCGTCATTGCCGGTCATTCCTTCGGCGGCCTGCTGGCCGCGAATATCGCGCGCCGCCGGCCCGACCTCGTCCATACGCTGGTACTGCTGGATCCTACGCCGCTCGACACCATCCTCTACGGCCCGCCGCTGGAGGCGCTGCGCGAGTTTCGGCTGGCGCCGCTGAAGGCCGGCCTGGCGCGCCTGTTCGGTTTCGACCTGATGAAGCGCCGTGCGGCCGAGCAGCGTCAGATCCCCGCCTACTCGGCAGTGCTGGCGGCCGTGGACCGCGAACTGGGGCCGGAGGTCATCGCCGCGCGCGCGGTCGACGAGCGTGTCGCCACCGACTTCACGCAGGCTTCCATCTACGCCGAGTTGACGCCGGCCGGCGCGGCTCGCGCAGCCTGGTCTGCCGGTGTCTACGACGGTGACCTTGACGGCGTGGCCGTCTGGCTCGTGGCCCCGAAGAACGATCTCGACGTCGCCCGACTCCCGGAGGCCCAGACGGCCGACGCTCGGCTGAACGAGCGCGTGGTGCGTGTGATCGCCCGCACGCGGGAGCGCTACCTGGCCACGTCCGACCGTTCGCGGCGCATCGTCGCGCCCCCTGGCTCGGGCCACAACTTTGTCTATGAAATCCCGGACTTCGTCATCGGCGTGATGCGCGAGGCGATTGAAGGTCCTGCACAGGAGTATTGAACATGAATGCCTTGCTATCCCCCTGGTCCGGCCCCTTTGGCGGCCTGCCGCCCTTCGAGCTGGCTACACCTGCGGCACTGGAAGCAGCTATGACCGAGGCGATCGCCATGAAGCGCGCCGAAGTGCATGCGATCGCCGCGAGCGCCGAAGCGCCAAGCTTTGCGAACACCGTCGAGGCGATGGAACGCAGCGGCGGCGCTATGCGGCGCGTGAACGCGCTGTTCCGCGTGATGGGCGCAGCAAATTCGCTTGGCGAGATGCCAGCCGTCACGCAGCGGGTCACGCCAATGCTGTCCGGGCTCGACAACGAGATCCTCTTCGACCGGCGCCTGTTCGCCCGCGTGACAGCTGTCCACAACAATCGTGAGAGCCTTCCGCCAGTGGCACGGCGGCTGACCGAGGTGATCCACCACCGCTTCGTCCGCGCCGGCATTGGCTTGGCACCGGCCGACCAGCAGCGCCTCGGCGAAGTCAATGCGCGGATCGACATGCTGGCGGCTCAATACAACCAGAACCTGATAGCCGATGGCGGCTCGCAATTCGCATGGATCCAGGACAAGGCGGAACTCGAAGGCCTGCCCGCGCCGCTGGTCACTGCCGCTAAGGCCGTGGCGACCGCGAAAGGCCGCCCCGAAGCCTGGGCGATCCAGAACGCTCGCGCCGCCGTCTGGCCGGTGCTGACCCATGCGCGTGACCGCAGCCTGCGCGAGCGGGTCTGGCGGATGTGGAGCGACCGAGGCGACCATCCCGGCCCTACCGATAACAAGCCCGTCGCGGCGGAGATCCTGCGGCTGCGCGGCGAAAAGGCGCGGCTGCTGGGCCACGCCAGCTTCGCGCACATGGCCATCGACGAGCGCATGGCCCGCCGCCCCGAGACGGTGATGGAGCTGCTCACCCGCACCTGGCGCACCGTCCACGCGGTGGCGCTGAAGCAGATCGCACAGTACACGGCCATCTCCCGCGAGGAGGGCCTGCAGGACGCGCTGCAACCGTGGGACCGCCAGTTTTACGCCGAGCGTCTGCGCCGCCGGGATTTCGGCTTCGACGGCGAAGCGCTGCGGCAACACCTGAGCCTCGACAACGTGCTGGCCGCGATGTTCGACAGCGCCTCGCGCACCTATGGCCTGCGCTTCAGCGCTTTGCCCGATGCGCCGCGGCTGCATCCGACCGTGCGCGTCTACGAGGTGCGGCGCGACGACGGCACGGCGCAGGGCGTGCTCTACTTCGACCTGTTCAACCGGCCCGGAAAGATGCACGGCTCCTACCAGACCGAGTACCGCATGGCGGAGCTGGATGAGAGCGGCCGGCGCGTGCTGCCGATCTCGGCCGTGCATTCCTCCTTCGAGGCCGTACCAGGTCCGACCGGCGAGATCCTCCTGCCCTTCGAATACGCGAACGTGTTCTTCCACGAGTTCGGCCACGCGCTGCACATGCTGCTGTCGCGCGCGCCGTACCCTTCGCTCGGCAGCGTCGGCGTGCCCTGGGATTTCGTCGAGGTGCCGGCGCTGCTGAACGAGCGCTGGCTTATGGAACGCGGCACCTTGGCCCGCTTCGCACTGCATGCCCAGACCGGCGCGCCGGTGCCCGACGAGCTGGTCGAGCAGTTGCAGCGTTCGCTGATGTACGACCGCGTGTTCAGTCTGAACCTCGATTACCTGGCCCCGGCCATCATGGACCTGCGCATGCACCTGCTTGCGGACGGCGCACCGGGCCGCCAGTTCGATGTGGCCGCACTGGAGGCCCAGGTGCTGCGCGAGCTGGACATGCCGCCAGCCTGGGACACGATCATGCGCGTCACCAATAATTTCCACAGCTTCCCTGGCGGCTATGCCGCTGGCCTCTATGGATACCTGTGGGCCGACGTGATGGCGGCCGACGCGGCCGAAGCCTTCCTGGACAGCCCAGGCGGATTCAACGACCGTGAGACGGGCCGCCGCTGGGACGATGCCCTGCTCGGCGCGGCCTGGACGGTCGAGCCCGACGAGGCCTGGCAGCGCTTCCGCGGCCGTGCCGTCGACCCGGCGGCCTTGATGCGCCGCTTCGGTCTGCAGCAAGCCTAAGAATCCTTGCCGAGAGCCAAAGGCAGGCGTGCCTCGAGTGCCAATCGTTCCTGACCATGCGCAACCCTCACTCCGCGTGGCAGCTGCTCGGCAAGGCAATCACGGGCAAGACCCGGGGTGATACCAATCGTCGTAATCTCGTAAGCGGTCAATTGACCACACCCCTTGCCACCGGCGAGGCGGCGGCATAGGCATCACTCAGGTGGCCGCGAGCTCGATGCGCCAGGGCAGCAACGCGGCGTAGTCATCGACGGTCTTGGCGTTCGGCAGCCCGACAAACAATGCGCGCAGGTAGCGGTACCCGTCGAT
>NZ_SNXS01000013.1 GCF_004362525.1 Roseateles toxinivorans | reverse complement strand
CGTCAGCGCTGGCCGAACTGCTGCCGTATCGTTGGAAGCCGTCGGTCTGAACTGCACGTCGTCCCGCGTCAAGATGACTTGGCCGGACGGATACGCTTCGTCGGAGATTGAGCGTATCGAGAGCAAAGTCGGGACTGCACTACCAGAAGACTTGAAGGTTTGGCTGCTATCAGTAGGGTACGGCGACGATGATGAAACCTTGAGTTTTCGGTACGACTGGTTCAGCCAAATCAGGCAAGGCCACCTCCGAGGCGCCGTGATCTTTGCGCAAGACGATCTAGGAAACTTATATGCGTACACCAAAATCAGTAGCAACATTGTCTTCTTGCCTCGCTCCACCCCCGAGTACGCTGATGTCGCCCCGAGCTTCCTTGCCTTCATGGAAGAACTTGAGCGCCGAGATTTCAAGCTCGGTGAGTGGGTGGACGGTCTTCCATGCCTACCGTACGAGCGGGACGCCTAACCCTTCCATCGAGGGGACGTCCAACATCTGGCTTTGCCAGCTGTCGTCCGCCCCTCATTTCAAACGTTGGGCCGCATCGTGAACGATGAGCAATGCACGGTTTGGCTTTCCCTGCCTCACGGTCAGTGCCTTCGGTCAGCGCGGGAATTCGCATGAAGCGTGTGCCAGCACTTGTGGCTGCTCGGAGCTTTCTTGCTCGGCGGCGCGAGTCCGCCGGTAGCGAGTTTCAGTTTGGGTTGCCACGAGGCAGTTCGCAAGGCCACAATCCAATCACTTGGTCGCTTGGCCTCGGTCGTGCCCTCTGTTCAAACAACCCTGCCATGCTGCCCAACCACGCGCTCAACCGGACCCACAACGGCATGCCTCCTACGGGCCTCATTTCATTCTGGCCCTCCGGCGTCATGCCGCTGCGGGCCGGTTAGCTCAGACGTTCGGCCCCACCAAAGACCGCAGTTCTCCGTATTTGCCTTGCTTAATTTATGTAGCTACAATTAAACATGCGGATTGAATTTGACCCAGCTAAAGATTCTTCCAATCAAGAGAAACATGGCCTGTCACTTGCGCTGGCGTCAGGGCTCGACTGGGATGAGGCTCTGGTGTGGGTTGATGACCGGTACGAGTACGGCGAGATGCGCATGATCGCTCTCGCACCCGATACCGGGATCCTGTACTACGTGGCGTTTGTGGATCGCGGTGATGCCCGAAGGATCATCAGCTTGCGCAAGGCCAATCGACGCGAGGTGAAGCACTATGTCCAAAGTTACTAAGCGGCCAACGGTTGTCATGCCGACCGTGGCTGAAGACAAAGCCATCACGGCAGCGGCCAAGGCCGATCCTGATGCGCAGCCACTGACGCCTAAACAATTGCAGGCCATGGTTCCGCTCAAGGCGGTGCGTGGTCGTCCCAAGTCTGAAAACAAGAAGTTGCTGGTGTCTGTTCGCTACAGCCCTGAGGTGGTGGCGTACTTCAAGTCCACTGGCGAGGGCTGGCAGTCGCGGATGGATGGCGTATTGCAACAGTACGTTGCCCGTCATTCGCGCAGGGCGTGAGGCCGAACCAGTCGTTCGAGCCGACAGCCCTCGGCAAGCCTCGGTCTGCGGCTCAACTCGAACGTTAGGCATCCAGAGCATGTCGCCGTCTAAACTATTCTCCGAAGTGCTGGCCAACGCGATTTCAGAAGTCAAGCGACGTCAGGTCCCCGTCTTCACGTTTGCCCTCTATCACGATCACGAGTCCAAGGCAGTGTCGGTCTGCGTTGACACTGAAGAGAACTCCGGGAAAGTCGTTCGCTCAATCGTCCTTTACTTGGGGCCGAAGCTCGTATTTCAAACCTCGGAGATCGAAGACACGACCGTTTATGGGATGTCATTCGCCCTGCAACTGGCCACAATTGTTGGGGCTATGCTTGTCAGCGAGCGAATCTGGAAGCTCATCGAATAGATGGCGTTCGTCGTCTGGCGAATATTTGCTTCAGTGCTCACAGTAAACAAATTGCAAATAGCTTTGATGCCGGCAATGATGCCTAACCATTCCATCGAAGCGACAGCCAACGGCGGGCAAGGTTTGCGGTCCTTGCCAAAGCTTGTGCCGCCGTTGTCCGCGCCTCCGGCGTCATGCCGTCGCGGGCCGGTTAGCTCAGACGTTAGCCCGCAGAAAGAGCGATGGTGCGCTTCGGAAATGCTCGCAGCAGCTTTTTGTCCATGGTGACCAACTTCGTGTCGAGCTTCATTGCGAGAGCAACAAACTCGCAATCGTATGCGGAGCAGTCGCTGTCGCGAACGAGTTCCAGCACCGCCGAGGAATCGACCTCGAACTCTGCACCTTCAAGTAGGCTCTCTGCCTCTCGCTGGAGGCTGTTCGCTTGCTCGAACGAAATGGCTTTGCGTCGCATGTATCCCGCCAAGATATTGCGAAACTCGCTGCGCCATAGGATTGGAGAGGCCCAATCGGAATCCTGCTCAAGCAATGCCTCAGCTGCAGCTGTGTACTCGCCAGGCAGGTACAAGTACGCGAGCACATTCGAATCGACCACGATCATGGGCGGCCCTCGCGCTTCGCCGCATCGATGTCACGCGCACGGAACTTGCCGTCCGGCAAAGCCGCCCGCAGTTCGCGAGCCCGAGCAATCCGCTCGCTCGGCATCATCTTGGTTGGTAGCAACACCGACTCAAGGCACACGATGGCCTCGCTATTTAAGCTTCGGCGGTGCATTTCTGCAGCAAGCTTCAGCCGGTCGTACACGGCGTCGGGGATATTCTTCAATGTCAGGGTTGTGGGCACGGCGCTCTCCATCCATAATGGAACCATTATGGTTCCACCCGGTGGTTCAAGTCAAGGCGCTGCGGGCTAACCATTCCATCGAGGGGACAAGCAACGGCGGTTCGGCTTCTGGCATTCTGTCCAAGCTGGTGCCGCCGACGCTTGCCCCTCATGTCAAACGTTAGGCAGCTATGGAGAGCGTTGGTCGGTTCATCAACATTGCATTCTTCTTTTTCGTGCTTTGGGGTCCCGTCGCAAGCTATTTCCTCGCCCGCACCGTGGCTCGAAACCTCTATCCGCGGGTTTCAGTTCCGCACTTGGTAGGGGGTTTGGCTCTTTGTCAGCTGACTTTGTTCTGTTCAATCATGTGGGGTGGTGAAGGTTTCGGCATGCTTCTTCCCTGGTGGGGCTTGCTCTGGTTACTTCAACACTAGCGCTCAAACAATCTGGCTGCTCATCGTGTACACGAAAGGCAAGTTTGACAACTTGCCAACGTCGTTCCTAGCGGAACTGAAACAAGGAGTCGAAGATGCCAACTGAACTGAAAAAGTTCCAGCAAGACTTGCTGGAGTCGGTGAAGCAAATGCGTCGAGGCGAAGCGGCTCGCGTCACCAAGGTCAAACTTCCGGCCGCGGCCGAGGCAAGGGCACAAGTTGGTCTTTCCCAGCAAGACTTCGCCATTCTGCTGGGTGTTTCTGCTCGTACGCTGCAGGACTGGGAGCAAGGTCGGCGCGAACCCACTGGTGCTGCGAAGACGCTTCTTCAGGTCGCAGTTGCTCATCCCGAAGTCTTGCGCGAGTTGCGCGGGTGATGCCCAACCATTCCATCGAGGGGACAAACAACGGCGGTGCAGGTTTGAGCATTCCGTCCAGGCTGGTGTCGCCGTCGTTTGCCCCTCATTTCAGACGTTGGGCATCACAAAGAGCCGTTCATGCAAAGTAGCGAGCATCACCGAGATCAGGCAATTGCCGCTGCGGGCGAGGCAATTCGCAAAGGTCATCACGATGCGGGTAATCTTCGAGCGCTTCTGATTTTCACGACTTCAACACCGACGAGCCAAATGATCGAAAGCTACTTTGCTGCACATCACTATGACGCGGGGCTCCTTGCTAGTCTTGTCGACATCGCGCTCGAAGGCGACGACGCAGGCGATGCGCCTTGGGCAGCTGCAAACGTGCTGGCTGAGCTTCCTGTCGAGCTACTCCTTCCGCACCGAGCATCCTTGCTTGAGCTAAGTCGGCACGAATGGAGCTATTTGCATCAGCCTGCGCGTCAAGCACTCGCCCGCCTGGAAAATCGTGATGCCTAACCATTCCATCGAGGGGACAAACAACGGCGGTTCAGGTTTGGGCTTTCTGCCCAAGCTTGTGCCGCCGTCGTTTGCCCCTCATGTCAAACGTCAGGCGTCAAAGGCCGCTATGTCGCGCATGCCACCACTGGGCCTAATTTCATTCTGGCCCTGCGGCGTCCTGCCGTCGCGTGCCGGTTAGCTCAAACGTTGGGCGTCTCAGTAGTGATACCGGAGCTGTGCGATCAGAAGAGCGTCGCCTTCGATTTTGTAGACAACGCGATGCTCGTCAGTGATCCTGCGAGACCAAAATCCGGCGAGCGCATGTTTGAGCGGTTCTGGCTTGCCAATACCCTCAAAGGGCTCACGCTGTATTTCACGAATCAGCTTGTTGATTCGCTCGACCATCTTGCGATCTTGTTTTTGCCAGAAGAGATAGTCCTCCCATGCTTCATCAGCAAAAATGAGCTTCACTTGGCCAGCTCGCGCTCAGTACCTTGGCCAGCCATCAACTGGGCCGCAGCGGAGATCAAGCGCTTGGCATTCGCTGGATTTCGCAGCAGGTACGCGGTCTCTTCCATTGCTTGAAAGTCTTCTAGTGAAAGCATCACCACAGATTGGTCGCCGTTTCGCGTAATGATGAGCGCTTCATGATCATTGCAAACTCGATCCATGGTGCTAGCCAAGTTGGCGCGCGCAGCCGAGTACGTAATCGCATCCATTGCGGGGCTCCTTATATGTACGCCTTATTGTACATATTGAGCGCTGTGTTGTCCATCGCCAGTGCCAAGACGCCCAACCAATCCATCGAGGGGCCAGCCAACGGCGAGCAAGGTTCGTGCTGGTTGCCAATGCCCGTGCCGCCGATGTCTGCCCCTCATGTCAAACGTTAGATTCCTTGAACTGCACTGCGAAGGCCGAGATACGCCACAAACGGTTCGAAGTCCCGGTCGCAATGCAGCAGCGTGTATCCGCTTTCAATGCATCGTGTGGCGATGATCGTGTCAATCGTTTTGCGCACCGTGATGCCAAGCGCTCGCAATGCCCGGAAGTTCTTCGCGGCCTTAATTGCGATGTCTCTGCCGCCAAGATCGATGACTTCCAGCGAGTCGAGGAGCTTTTGAGCTTGCCTGAAGTCACGATCGCTCGCAAAGCCTTGCAGTACCTCGGCCAGGATCAAGTCGCCAATTGCAAGAGGCTCTCGCCCGAGCAGGCCGTCAAGCTTCTCGGTCTGCACTGTGGCGGTTCCTCGGAAGTAGTCGATCCAGACGCTGGAATCAACAAGAATCACTTGTCAGTCCTCATCGCATCCAAGTCGCCTTCCCAAGTCAACTTGCCGCGCAGTTGGCGTATCCGTTCCTGCTGGCGCAAGAGAAGTACGGTTCGCAATCCAAGCTCCACGGCCTCGCGCTTTGTCTTCAAGCCGGTCGCACGAAGCGTATCCTTCATCAACTTGTCGTCAATCTCAATGTTGGTTCGCACGATGTGTACTCCTTTGAATCCAAGTACACATTCTATCTCTGTTGTGGCAGTCTGTGGCAGCGCGCCGGAATCTAACCATTCCTTCGAGGGGACAGCCAACGGCGAGCATGGCTCGTGTTGGTTGCCAAAGCTGGTGCCGCCATCGTCTGCCCCTCATGTCAAACGTTGAGCGTCATTTATGAGACTGCTTCGATTTCTCGCTGCGGCAGGAATCACCATCCTTGTTCTGGGTTGTTCGAAAGCGGAGAGCGTCCCGAGAACTATCAAGAACCATATCGAGGAAACAGTTCGCACGTCAGACCTGCCACCAGACGTAGTTGTGCGTGTCGAATCAGCGGGTCTGGCCCGCGAAGGTTGCGCAAACACCGATGGACCAGCCGTGGACTTTGTCTTTAAGGTGAGGAACGAACTACCGACGGTTACTGTCAAAGATCCAAATTTGATGTATTCGCCTGTTGTGTATTCGCTCCCGCTAGTGGGCAATCAAGAACTTCACATTCGGGTTAACGAGACTCTTGCCATAGTCAGGAACTCACGACGTTGGAACATTGGCATGCCTGATGAGGCGGGTGGTTTGCTAGCTTGGTTATGTCCTGTAGGCGGCTATCCCTGCGATTTCGCAACTGCAGGAACGGTAACTTTCACTCGGGCAACCGATGAGCTCTTTGAAATGCAAGCTGATCTAAAGTTTCTTTCCAGGAACTCTGCAAAAACCCAGTTGTTGGCCAAGTTGGTTCCAGGTGTTGGGCAACGCTGCGGCTGAACCAATGACGCCCAACCCGTCATTGCAGGCGACGGCAGCAGCCCTCCAAGGCCACCACGCAGCCGGCCGGCAGCGTCGCTGCCCACAGCAAGAAGCGCTGGGGCGACATCGGCCGCGCCAGCACGCAGCGCTCGGCGCGATTGACCTGCTCCCATCCTGCCGTACCAATCTAAACGAGCAGGGGTCCGCAATTCAGGAGAATCGCGGACATGAGAAAGAGCAAATTCACCGAGGAACAGATCATCGGGTTCCTCAAGCAGGCTGAGGCCGGCATGGCCGTGGCGGAGAGGCAAGAAGCTCAGCGAAGCAAGGACGTATTCACAGTCCGGCGGGCGCGCTCTAATTCAAGCCAGATGTCGTTCTGCATGGGGCGCCCGGGCTCGATCAGGATATGCTTGATGCCATGCTCCTGCGTCCAGGCGATGAAGGCCCAGCTGGTGAACTCCGGACCGTTGTCCGCACGAACGGCTGCCGGGTCGCCTCTGAACCGCGCGGCCTGGTCCGGCGATCGGGTGTCTGCCCATCGTCACAGGCAGCGGGCGCCTCGCCGCGTATCTCGAACGGAGGAGACCTTGGGACTCTTGACCTTCAGTATCAACGTCACCCTGGACGGCTGCGTCGACCACCAGCAAGGAATCGCCGACGACGAGACACACACCTTCTTCACCCGCCTCATGGACGACGGCGGGGCGATGCTGTGGGGCCGCGTCACCTACGAGATGATGGAGAGCTACTGGCCAGCGGTGGCCCGCGGCGACGCGGAGGCACCGCCGGCGATGCGGGAGTGGGCGATCAAGCTTGAGGGCAAGCAGAAGTACGTGGTGTCCTCGACTCGATCGGACTTTCCATGGGCCAACAGCCACCACATCGCCGGCGACCTGCGCACGGGCGTACAGAAGCTCAAGGACGCGACCCCTGACGGCGTGCTCCTCGGTAGCGGCAAGCTCGCGACCGAGTTGGATCGGCTGGATTTGATCGACGAGTACAAGCTACTCGTCCACCCCAGGATCGCCGGTCGCGGGCCGACCTTGTACGAGAGCGGGTTGCCCATCACGCGACGGCTCGAGTTGATCTCAGCGAAGCCGCTCCGCAACGGCGCGGTCGCCATGCACTACCGGCGCGCGCGCTGACTTGGCGATAGGTCATGTCGCCTACCGATCGCTCATAGCCGCCCCGGGCTTCGTCTGCGGAGTGATGTAGGCATTCTTCATCCTCACCTCCAAATTGCCGGTGGTCGCCGCCTGGCGGAAAATTCAAGCGCGTGGTGCCTGAGTTCAACCTTGAAGTGCAACACCGCTAGCACGGCCGGAAGACGTCGGTCGGTGTTTTGAATCCTTGCCTTTCGCGCGGACGATCGTTGAGTTCCTTGGCAATCTGCTTGCATCGGGCCCGGCTGAGTGACTTCTTGCCCCCTTTGGCTGGCAGACGCCATTCGCAGGCACCAGGCGGCCGCCACCGACACACAGCAAAGTGGCTCACCCATGCCACATGGACTCAGCGATAAAACGCTTCGACCCGGCCCTTCAGCTTGATCATCATCGGGTTTCCCTTGCGGTCACGCGTCTTGCCGGCGGGCACCTTGACCCAGCCCTCGCTGATGCAGTACTCCTCGACATCAAAGCGCTCCTTGTCGTTCAGGCGTACACCAATCTCATGCTCGAACACGGCGGCAATGTGGTGCGGACTGCGAGGATCCACGCACAGGCGGTCGGGCATGGGGGGACGATTTTCGGCTTCGGTCATGGGACGATTCTCTTAAGTTGTCAGGTATAGCCCTCAATTCTCCGCGATTCGGCCCAGCCTGGGTCGGCCGCCTCTGGATCGACGGAGCCAGTGCGACGCCAACCCGCGCCAGAGGCCCGACCTAGGGAAAACACCAATTTCGGGCAGCCAGGCGGGAAGGCGACCGGAGTGCTCATAGAAATTGCGTTGATAGATATTGTTTTGTTATTCGCTCAAGTGCAGAATCATGCGAGCGAACAAAAATTCGACGGCACTTCAATCGGAATGTGCCGCAGCAGTCCAGATGGTGTACGGGTATCAAGCCCGCTGTTCCGCGACCTGAGGAGGTCATTCCGCATCAGGGGATGCCGAAGGTCTTCGACTCGACACAGGCGTGACCGCGCCTTTGAGGGAAGGTGGAAACCATGCATGCTGACTTGGCGCTGCAGATGATGTCGGCCCTTCTATGGACCGGCCTATTGATCTGCCTGCTCGTCCTGGGGCCGACGATGCTTGTCGGTCTGATGATCAGCATTGCGCAGGTCGTGACCCAGGTCCAGGAGATGTCCCTGACCTTCGTGCCCAAGCTGATCACGGCCGCCGTAGCCCTGATTGTGTTCGGGCCATGGATCTTGCGAGTCCTCGCAGGCTACATGACCCGGCTCTGGCTCGACATCCCCCATATGTTCTGAGCGATGCCATGAACGCGCCCGCCCTGGCTGCAGATATGCTTGCCCCTGATCGGGCCACGATCCTCTTTCTGGTCTTCATGCGGCTGAGCAGCCTGATGCTGATGTCCGCCACCTTTGGCGCTGCGGTGCCGCTGCTGGTGCGTCTGACCTTGGCCCTTGCCCTGTCCACTTGCCTGGGCCTGGGGTTGGAGATCACTTCGCCGCTGGCGGCAGCCAGCACCTGGGAATTGGCCGCGGCGGCACTGCGAGAGCTGGGCCTGGGCGCGGTGATGGCCCTTGGTGTGAACATGGCTTTTGCAGCATTCTCCATGGGCGGACGCCTGCTGGACGTCCAGATCGGCTTTGGGATGGGGCAGGTGCTCGATCCCGTTTCTCGACATCAAGTGCCGATACTGAGCGGGGCCATGAGTCAGCTGGCCTTGGTCGGCTTTTTCTCCAGCAGCGCCTTTGCGACCCTGCTGCTAGGGCTTCAGATGAGTTTCGAGCGGTTCCCACCAGGCGCCTCCTGGCCGCTGGAGCCTGCCATTGTCGTATTGGCCAAGCAGGGCGGTGGCCTGTTCAGCCTGGGCTTTGCGCTGGTGGCGCCGGTGGTGTTCTGCCTGATGCTCTTGGAGTTTGCTCTGGGTGTCCTGGCACGCAACGTGCCACAGATGAATATGTTCGCGCTTGCACTGCCGTTGAAGGTGCTGGCCGGCATCGCCGCCCTGTCACTCTGGCTTGGCGGCGCAGGGGCGGCCATGAGCCATGCCTACGCGTCTATCTTCTCGTTCTGGAACGGAGTACTCCGCTGATGGCCGAGCAAGAACTTGATCGCAGTGCCGCGGCCACGCCCTACAAGCTGTCCGAGGCACGCAAGCGGGGCCAGGTGGCCAAGAGCGCCGACCTTGTCTCGGCGCTGGTTTTTGGCATGGCCATCGTCTTCCTGCAGGTCCATGGCTGGGACAAGGTCCGCGAACAGTTTCAACTCGACCGCCTGCTGCTGGCGGGCCTGGGGCAAAGCGATCAGCACGGCTGGACGCTCTGGGTCCTGACCCGGCATGCACTGACACAATCCGGCTTGCTTGCAGCTCCGCTTTTTTTGTCAATTATGCTGACAGCTGTGGCAGCCAATCTGCTGCAGACCGGTCCGCTGCTCAGTCCGCACCCGATCAAGCCAGACTGGAGCCGCCTCAGCCCCTTGACCGGCTTCAAGCGGGTCTTTTCAACGCGAACGCTGTTCGACACGATGCGCACGCTGCTGAAGCTGTCGCTGCTGGGCTATGTGGTCTATGGCGCGCTGACTGCGCTGATGCCGCAGTTTCACCAGATTGCCGGCATGCCCTCGCAGGGCTTTGTGCGCCTGCTGCTCGACGACCTGTCTGCTGTGGGCCTGAAGCTGGCCTTGGCCATGCTGGTGATCGCCGCAATTGACCACGCATACACCCTGCGCGAGTTCTCCCGGAAGATGCGCATGAGCCAGCGCGAACTCAAGGACGAGCACAAACACAGGGAGGGAGATCCACGCATCCGCGCCCGCATCCGGGAGCTGCGCCGCGAGTTGCTCAAGCGCAGCCGGATGCTGAGCCTGACGGGCAAGGCCGATGTACTGATCACCAATCCCACTCACCTCGCCGTGGCCCTGCGCTACGAGCACGGCGCCATGGCGGCCCCGGTCATGCTTGGCAAGGGCCACGGCCTGGTGGCCGACGCGATGCGCAAGATCGCGGCGCTGCACCGCATTCCGGTGGTGGAGAACCGCAGCCTGGCCCGTGCGCTGTATGCGGAGGTGGCCACCGATGCACCGATTCCCGAGCAGCACTATGCCGCGGTGGCTCGCCTGATGGTGTGGGTGCTGGCCATGCGCGAGGCCAGCAAGCGGGCACCTGCGCCAGAGGGAGCGATCCGATGAGCGGGCTCGAACGATTCTTCGGCCGGCAAAGCGATGTGGCCCTGGTGTTGCTAGTGATGGGCGTCATGGTGGTGCTGTTCGCGCCCATCCCTCCCGGTTTGCTTGACTTCCTGATTCTGGCGAACTTCGGATTCGCCTTCCTGATACTGCTGCTGACCTTCTACATGCCCAAGCCGGTGGAGTTTTCCACCTTCCCGTCGCTGCTGTTGATTGCCACCCTGTTTCGCCTTTCCTTGAATGTGGCGGCAACGCGCCTGATCCTGTCGGACGCCAGTGCCGGCCAGGTTATCGCGGCGATCGGTGCGCATGTGGTGGGCGGCAACTATGTGATCGGCCTGATCGTCTTCTTCATCCTGATCGTGGTTCAGTACGTGGTCGTGACCAGTGGTGCGCAACGTGTCTCCGAGGTCGCCGCCCGATTCACGCTGGACAGCATGCCGGGCCAGCAGATGAGCATCGATGCGGACGTCAATATGGGTTTCATCGACCAGGCCGAGGCGCAGCGTCGGCGCAAGACGCTGGAGAAGGAGGCCGGCTTCTATGGCGCGATGGACGGTGCCAGCAAATTCGTCAAGGGCGATGCCATCGCCGGCATCGTCATCCTCTTGATCAATATCGTCGGCGGCGTGGTCATAGGCACGATGCAGCTCGGCATGCCGTGGTCACAGGCGCTTCAGACCTATACATTGCTGACCATAGGCGACGGCATCGTGACCCAGGTGCCGGCCCTGGTCATTGCCGTGGGCACCGGCATCATCGTGACGCGTTCGGCTTCCGACAGCGATCTGAGTCGCGAGGTGTTCCGCCAGATCAGCTCCCACCCCAAGACGCTGGTGCTGGTCGCCGCAACGCTGGCATGCCTGCTGCTGTTGCCCGGCATACCTCCGTGGCAGGCCCTTGCCCTGAGCCTACTGGCCCTGCTCGCTGCCTGGCTCTCCACCCGAGCCGGCACCCGTGCCACCCGGCAGTCGCCAGTTCCAAAGCCTGACGATTCGCACGCTGCCGCTCGGGCCGCCGCCGACCCCTATGCGGAGCTGAAGCTGGCGCCGATCGAACTCAGGGTCGGCTCAGGCTGGACACCGCTGATCAAGACGGATGGGGGCGGGAGCATGTTCATGGAGCGGGTCGCCAGCTTCCGTCGGCAGCATGCGCTGGACTACGGCCTGGTGCTGCCGCCCATCAGCCTGAAAGACGGCACGAGGCTAGGCGCTCATCACTATGAGATCCATATCGATGGCGTGCTGCTGGGGCGCGGCGAGGCGCCTCCGGACAAGCTGCTGGCCATACACCCGGCCGGAGACGTGAGATCAGTTCCCGGTGAGATCACCAGGGACCCTAGCTATGGTCTGCCCGCGGTATGGATAGACCCGCAACATCGGGACCTGGCAGCGGCGGCGCGCTACACCCTGGTCGATGCAGAGACCGTCATCCTCACCCATTTGACGGAGGTGCTGCGGCGCGAGTCGGCGACTCTGCTGACCCGTGCCGAGACCGACCGGCTGCTGAGCCGCGTGAGAGAAAGTCAATCGGCCCTGGTCGAGGAATTGATCCCCACGCTGCTGACCGTGAGCGAGATTCAACGGGTGCTGCAGTCCCTGCTCAGGGAGAAGGTCAGCATACGCAATATCGAAGCCATTCTCGAGGTCCTGTCCGAGGGCGCTCGCAGCTGCAAGGACCTAGGGCAGCTGAGCGAGCGTGTCCGTCAACGCCTAGGCCCGGCGATCTGCCAGGGACTGATGGGCGAGGCCCAAGCCCTGCAGGTGCTGACGCTGGACCCCTTGATCGAGGGTCAGTTGGTGGTGGCCGTGCGCGGCCAGGAAGGCGGCAGCGGCCATGGCCTGGATCCCAAGCTGACCGAGCAGATGCTGGGCAAGCTTGCCCACGCCGCCGACCGCATGATGAAGAGCAACACCCTGCCCGTGCTGCTGTGCTCGCCCGAGTTGCGCCGGCAGATTCGCGCCCTGTCCGAGCGCGTTCTGCCCCATCTGCGCGTGCTCTCGATGGCCGAAGTGCCCAACAACGTGGAGCTGAAGTCCTTCGCCGTGGTGGCGCTGTAGGGACGACGGTGAGGAGCGATGCGCCATGCAGGACCTGATGAACTCCACCCTGATTGCGATGCAGCGCAACGTGGCATCGCTCGAACGGATCGCCAACAACCTGGCCAACCAACTCACGCCCGGATACAAGCGGGAGATCCTGGCTGGGCGCAGATTCAGCAGTATCGAGCCGCGGTTCCCGGCGATGTTGACCGCATCGGCAGCACATGTCACTGACGACGCCAGGTCTCACGGCGCCGAGGTACTGCTTGACCTGCGGCCGGCAAGCCTGAAGCAGACCGCACAGCCGCTTGATCTCGCCATCAGCGGTGCGGGCTTCTTTGAAATCGCCACGCCTCAGGGGCCGGCCTATACGCGACGCGGCCAGTTCCAGCTCGATGCGCAAGGACGACTGGTCACCGCATCGGGGTGGCCGATCATCGGGCACACCGGTGAGCTGCACCTGAATCCGGGACCGGTCGTGATAACCCCAGATGGCACGCTGAAGCAAGAGGAACAAGCGCGGGGGCAGCTGCGACTGCTCGTCGCCGAGGAGCCAACCCGCCTCACCAGCATAGGCGAAGGTCTCTACGTGGCCGAGGGTGCAATGCGCCTGATGGCCGTCGGTGAGGTGGCCATCAAGCAAGGGTTTCTTGAAGGGTCCAACGTCGAAACGGCCCATGAAATGCTCCAGCTGCAACGTACGGTTCGGCATTTCGAAACCCTGCATCGTGTCGCGCAGGGCTACGACGAGATGATGGGCACGGCGCTGCGCAAGCTCGGGGAGCTATGACATGTTGAACGCACTGCAGATAGCGGCCACGGGCATGGCGGCCCAGCAACTCCATGTCGAGACGATTTCCAACAACCTGGCCAATATGAGCACGCCGGGCTTCAAGCGCTCGCGGGTGGACTTTGCGGCCCTGGTCACCCAGGGAGCCGAAGCCGGCTCGGTGGACCGATCAACGCCCGGTCTGCCACAGGGCCTGACGGGTCATCGGTCGGGCGGGGTCGGTGTCAGCGTGGCTTCGGTGAAGATCCTGTTCGATCCCGGCGAGCCCAAGAGGACCGACAGGCCTCACGACTTGATGATAGATGGCGACGGTTTTCTGGAGGTCACGATGCCTGACAGCTCGCGCGCGTTCTCAAGAGGCGGCAGCCTGAGGCTGGACGCCGACGGCGCGCTGCTGACCCCGGGAGGATTTCCCCTCAAGCCGGCGATCTTCATTCCGCAGGGGGCCCAGTCCATGACGATAGCCGCGGACGGCAGCATCTCGGCGCGCTCATCCGCCCAAGGCCATCGTGTCGAGCTGGGGCAGCTTCATCTGGTTCGCTTCGGCAATGCATCGGCGCTGGAGCCCATGGCCGATGGCCTCTACCGATCGAATGAAGCCAGCGGCGACGCCATTTCCGGCCTGCCCGGTGAGGCCGGCTTTGGCACCATCAAGCAAGGCCATGTCGAGGGCGGCAACGTCAGGCTGGTGGACGAGTACGTCGGGCTGATGCTGGCCCAGCGCGCCTATGAGGCCAGCGCCAAGGTGGTGCAGGCCTCGGACGAAATGCTGGCGATGGCGAACAACCTCAGGAAGTGATGCCCATGCTCGCCAAAGTGCTCGCCGGGACGGTCGCCGTGGCATCAGGCGCCCTATTCGCTGGCCCCATGCCGGAGCGACTCGGGCGTGAGCTGCCCATATCGACCCTGCAGGATGCAGCCACCGCCGCGATCCTTGACTGGCTCGGCACCCCGGACCTGCAGATCGAATTCGCGTCGGCACGGCAACGTTCGGCGGTGCCCGTTCCCACAGGTACGTTGACACTGCGGCTGCGAGCTCTGCCGGACACCCGTGGCCTGATTCCTGCCCATGTCCAGGCGACGGTGGAAGTGCGGGTGGAAGGCCGGTTGAGCGCCGTCATTCCGCTCGCCGCCAGGATTCGGGCGCCTCGGCCGGTCTGGGTCGCGGCCAGGCATCTGCCAGTCGGCCATGCCGCTGAGCCGGGCGACTTCCGCTCCGAGCTGCTTGATGTGGCCGGTCTGCCCCGCCAACCCTGGCTCGAGGTCATTCCGGAGCGGCAGCGTCTACTCAGATCGATCAAGCCGGGTCAGATACTGAGTCGGGACATGCTGGCGCCCGAAGTTGACGTCGCTGCCGGCGATGTCGTGACGCTGCTGGCACAACAGGAGTCGGTCACCGCCAGCCACAAGGCCCTGGCCCTGCAGAGCGGAAGCACCGGGGACTGGCTTCTCGTGAGGCCGCTGGGATCGACCCAATCGGTGGTGGCGCGCGTGCTCGCTCGCGGAAGGCTGGAGGCAAGATGAGGCAGCAGGCACAAGGCCCCGCACTGTGCGGCCTCTCACGGGCCTGCGCCTTGGCCTGCGCGTTGGCCTGCTTGGTGCCACCAGACTCGTGCAGGGCGCAGAGCCTGTACGACGAATCGTCCTTCCGCCCCCTGACTGGTGATCGCAAGGCCTATCGGGTGGGTGACCTGCTGACGATACAGGTGCTTGAGAATGCGTCCGCCGCGGCCAGCGCGGACTCCGGCACGCAGCGCAAGAGTGCGACAGGAATGGACCTCAGCGCCGGCAGACGTCAGCAGGAGTTGAACCTGGCCGCCAGCAGCGAGTTCGACGGCGGGGGCCGCACCGCCCGTACCGGCCGCCTGCTGACGCAGCTGTCGGTCCATGTGGTGGCCGTGCTGGCCAACGGTGATATGCGCGTGGCCGGCGAGCAGTTGCTGGTCATCAACCGGGAGCAGCAGCGCATTCGCATCGAGGGCCAGGTGCGTGCGCAGGATATTTCCGAGGCCAATGTCGTGCTGTCCAGCCGGCTGGCCGAGGCCAGGATCGATTACGTCGGTGCCGGCGACATGACCGAGAGCCAGCGGGCGGCCTGGTGGCACCGCGTCATGAACTGGTTGGGCCTGTAGATGAGCCGCGTCATGCCTATTGCCCGAGCGCTGCTGCTGGCCTGCTGCTCGGTGCTGCTCTGCCCCCTGGCTGCGGGCGCGCCAGTGGCCGGCGAGGCCATGCGCGCCAAGGACATAGCCAAGATCCAGGGTTGGCGAGAGAACGCCCTGGTGGGCTACGGCATCGTGACCGGCCTGGCTGGCACCGGCGATGCGCCCGGCAACCGCGCGACGCGGCAGGCGCTGTCCAACGTCCTGTCGCAGTTCAACCTGAGCGTCGCGCCGGATCAGGTACAGAGCCGCAATGTCGCCGCCGTGCTGGTTGCGGCACAGCTTCCGCCTTTCGCCCGGCCCGGCGATGCCGTTGATGTGACCATCACCTCAATCGGCGACGCCCGCAGTCTCGTCGGAGGATCACTGCTGCTGGCTCCATTGAAGGCCCCCAACGGCCGGATCTACGCGCTCGCGCAGGGGGCGCTCTCCGTCGGCGGGTATCGCTACGACGCCAACGGCAATGTGGTGCAGAAGAACCACCCGACCGCCGGCGCTATTCCGGGCGGAGCCACCATCGAGGCGGCGCTGCCGCAGGGGGCGACGCCCTTGACCTCGGTGACTTTCGTCCTGCATGAACCCGACTACACGACCGCGGCCCGACTGGCCGAGGCCGTCAACCGGCAGCTCGGCGGCGAGCTGGCCGAAGCTCGCGATGCATCGGGTGTCGAGGTCCAGCTTCCCGAAGCACACCGCGAGCATCCGGTCGCATTTCTCGCCCTGCTGGAAAACGTCTCCGTCACTCCCGACCGGCGCGCCAAGGTCGTCATCAACGAGCGCACGGGCACCGTCGTGGCGGGGGGCCATGTGCGCATCTCCAGCATCGCCGTGTCACACGGCGAGTTGCGCGTGTCGATTGCGTCAGAGACCCATGCAGTCCAACCCCTGGTGCTGGGCGGATCGAACCCGGCGGTACACACCGCCCTCGTCAGAAACCACCGCGTTGACGTCAGCGAAGGGGAGACCGCCACCTTCCTCCGCGGCGGCAACACGGTCGCCGACCTGGTGCAGGCGCTGACACGCATGCGTATCGGCACGCGGGACATCATCTCCGTGTTGCGGGCGGTCAAGGCGGCAGGCGCCTTGCACGCCGAGTTGATCATCCAGTAAACCCCAGCTCAGGTTCAGCCCATGAACATCGAAGCCCTCAATCTTGACCTGCTGCGATCCGCGCTGGACCTTGCGAGCCTTCGCCAGCAAGTCATTGCCACCAATATCGCCAACGCCGGCACCCCCGGCTATGCGCGACAGAGGCTCAGCTTCAGCGACCAGTTGCAGGCACAGTGGCCGGGGTGGACGGGGGAGCCGCGTCACGCCGAGCCCACCCACCCGCGGGTTGAAGCCGCCCAGGTCGGCCCCGATCTCGGTGCAGATGGTCTGGGGCGCACGGTACGGCTGGACGAGGAGATCGCCGAGATGGCACTGAACAGCCTTCACTACCAGGCCTTGATGCGCGCCCTGTCCCGGCATTTCAGCATCCTGCACAGCGCCGCCACCGAAGGCCGTCGCTAAGGAGCTGACGTGGACTATCACAACGCCTTCGCCATCAGCGCCGCCGGCATGAATATCGAGCGCGCTCGCTACGAAGTCGCGGCCGCCAATCTGGCCAACGCCGGTACGGTGGCGGGCCACGAGCAGGCGGGCTACCAGGCCAGACGCCTGGTCGTGGCGGCGTCTTCGCTGGGGACGGGCAGCCGCTCGGGCGGAGCCTTTCTCAATATGGTGCACCAGGGACTGGCCGTACCCGGCTACCAGATCGAGAACCGCCCCGGTGAGGCGCGTCGCGTGCTGGATCGCGGTCATCCATGGGCCGACACGCAAGGCCATGTCTACCAGCCGGATGTCGACATCGCCGCCGAGATGATGACCCTCGCGACCGCCGTGCGCATCTATGAGGCAAATGTGGCGGCCCTGAGCGCCTCACGCACGATGGCCTTGCGTGCCCTCGACATCGGATCAGGCTCATGAGCGCGTCGATCGACTTCCTGCCCCCATTGGCCGGCATCCGCCCGCCCCTGCCAATCGATGCAACAGGAGGCAGCCACGACACGATGCGCGTCGTGGCTGGCACCGGCTTCACCGAGCTTGTGACAGCCGGTCTGCAGGCGGTGAACGCGGACTGGATGCGCGCCCAGCAGGGCCTCGGCGACCTCGCCCAAGGCGGCATCGGGAATCTGCACGAGGTGATGATCAGGCTGGAGGAAAGCCGCACCTCCTTCCAACTGTTTCTGCAAGTCCGCAACCGCCTGGTGGAGTCCTACCAGGATCTGATGCGGATGCAGATCTAGAGGCTCAGAGGGGGACACCCAGTGCTGCGACCACTGCTGACCGGACTGAACGGGCGCGCTCGCCTGGGCCTCGGCATCGGCCTGCTCGTCATTGCTGCGGCGCTGACCTGGGCGGCCCTGACCCTGCTACGCCCTGAGCAGCAGACGCTGTTCTCCGGACTGACGCCCCAGGACGCTTCGGCGATGAGTGCCGAGCTGGAGCGCATGAAGGTGCCCTACCGAGTCGGCGAAGACGGCGCCTCGCTGATCGTCGACAAAGGCATCGTGCACCAGACCCGCCTCAAGCTGATGTCCAAGGAGTTGCCCCTGCATGGCGCGGTGGGCTTCGAGCTGTTCAACAACAACGACTTCGGCATGACCGAGTTCGCCCAGAAGGTCAACTATCAGCGCGCGCTGCAGGGCGAGATCACCCGGACCATTCTGTCGCTTACCGAGATCGCCTCCGCCCGCGTGCACATCGCCTTTGCCGACGAAGGCCTGTTCAAGCGCCATCAGCAGCAGGCCAAGGCCTCCGTCACGGTGGGCCTCAAGCGTCATCGGGCACTGAAGCCGGCCCAGGTGCTGGGCATCCAGCGCCTGGTGTCGGCCGCCGTGACCGGGATCAGGCCGACGGACGTCACGGTGCTTGACCAGCAGGGCGTGGCCCTCACCCCGGACCCGCTTCAGGAGGAAACGGGTACGGCCGGCACGAGGATCGAGTTCCAGCAGGAGGTCGAGCGCCATCTGAACCAGAAGGTGTCGGACCTGCTGGCCCAGGCCTACGGCCAGGGCCGCTATGTCTCCAGCGTCAATGTCACCCTGGACATGAATCAGGTGCGGGTGACCTCGGAGGATGTGGTCGGCGCCAACGCAAAGGGCGAGCCGCCTGCGGGCATCGTGGTGCGGGAGCGCGAGTCTCTCAAGGATGCAAGCCTCGGCGTGGCCGGCAAAGACGGTGCCGTCACCCCACCCGGCAGCTCGGTACGCGACATCGAGTACCAGGTGGGTCGGCGGGTGGAGCAGGTCGTCCGGCGTCCCGGCGGCATCACGCGGCTTCAGGTGCTGGCCGTCATCAAGCAGGGTCTCCAGCCGGCCCAGCTCGAACAGCTGCGCTCGCTGGTGGGCGCCGCTGTGGGCGCTTCGCCAGAGCGCGGCGACTCGGTCATCGTCCAGTCGCTGGACATGCTGGGAGCATCGGCACCGCTATCCGAGGACCTGACCGCCACGCCATTGGAGACAGAGCATCCAGCGCCCACCGGTGCGCCCACCACGCCGCCCGCCTCCGATCGGGAGCCACTGCCGATGGTGCCCTCTCTGATCGCCCTGGCCAGCCTGCTGACGCTCGGCTTGCTGGGAGGGCTGGTGTTCCAGCTGCGCGCGCAGGCACGAAGCAGGCACGCGCCAGCCGCCCTCTCCACCATCGAACGCGAGCAGGCCCTGCTGACGATACGGCGCTGGATGGACGAGCCCCGGCCATCGACCGATCGGCATGTCGAGGTCTCGCCATGAGCCCTGCTCATGGGCCGGCTGTGTTTGAGACCGAGGGCATGCGACGCTGCGCTCTCTTGCTGCACTCGGTCGGCGCAGACGACCGGGCCTGGCTGCTCGATTGCCTGGCCGATCAGCAGCAGTCCGCACTGAGAGGACTGCTGGTCGAACTTGAGCAACTGGGCATCCCTAGGCAGCCGGAACTGCTGCGCCAAGCGCTCCCCGTGGCCGATGGCGCAAGCCCGGCGCCGGTCGATCCCGCACAGGCGCTGATTCGTCGGCTGTCGGCGCTGCCCGTCGACAGCGTCGAGGGGCTGCTGCGCAGCGAGCCGGCCGACGTCATCGCCCGCCTGCTGGCCATGGCGCCGTGGCCCTGGGAGGCCGACCTTTTGCATCGGATGCCCGCGTTGAAGCAGCAGGAGATCAAGGAGCAACGACCGTACTGGACGGCTGAGTACGCTGGGTCCCGCGCGGCACGTCGGGTCGACCAGTCGCTGCTGAGGGCCCTGCTTCAGAGCGCCGACGAGTATCCGGCCACAAGCCCGGACCGCCGCACTGCGGCTGCAGGGTTCCGGTCTCGTGCCGGAGCATGGCTCGCACATCTGCTGAAGAAGGGGGGCCGGCCATGAGCCTCAGGCACAGTGAACCCGTGGTGTTGAAGGGCCTGCATCTGCTTCCTCAGCCGCGCCGGCTGGGGCATCCGCTGCCACCGGATGCCGCCCTGGCTTCGAGCGAGCCAGGTATTGCCGGAATCAGGCCCCTGCCCGCTGCGGCGCCAGAGGCGATCCCTGCCGTGGCCGCCGCGCCCGAGCCGACGCGCGCCGACGGCTTCAGCCTCGGCTATGAGGAAGGCCTGGCGCGGGCGAACCAGGAGATGGAACGGAAGCTCGACACGCTCAAACGAGAGCTGGTGGCCGACTTCGCGGAGCAGAACCGGCAGCGCGCCAGGCAGCTGGCAGCCGGGGTCGATGCGCTCAAGGCAGCACTGCTTCGACAGCAGGAGGCCTGCTCCGCCGAGCTGCGCCGGATCGAACCCCTGAGCGTCGCCCTGGCCTTTGAAGCACTTTGCAAGATGCTGGGCGACCAGACGCACAGGCGGGATCATCTCAAGGCTTTGATCGCGCAGGGGCTGAAGGTGTTTCAACAAGGCGCCCCGGCCAGGATTCTTCTCAACGCACAAGACTGGCAGCTGATTGCAGACGGCGCGCCCTCCACCTGCTTGCCGCAGCCCGCCGATGACATCGAGATCAGCGCCGACAGCAGCCTGGAGCCCGGCTGCTGCCTGCTACAGGTCGGCCGGCTCCAGCTGGACATCTCCATGAGTACCCAGCTGGATCGGCTCATGCAGCTGTGGGCGACGTCGGCCGAATGCCCCGCCGCGCCCACTTCCAGCGAGGAGCCAAGTTGATGCTGGCCGAGCTGCAAACGATGACCTCGGTTGCCTCGTTGCCGGCCAGGGTCGGTCGCGTCGAGCGCATCTCGGGACTGATCGTGGAGGCCGTCGGCCTGCGTGCCGCGATCGGAGATCTGTGCAGCCTGGGAGCCTGCGCCGGCAGCCCCGGGTCGAACCTGGCCGAGGTCGTCGCGGTGCGGGGGGACACCATCACCCTGCTGCCCTTTGCGGAGCTGCGTGGGCTGGCCCTGGGCGCCCTGGTCCACGCCTCGGGGCCATCGCCCGACATCGCCGTCGGGACCGAACTGCTGGGCCGCGTCATTGACGGCTTTGGCGCCGCGCTTGACGGCAAGCCCCTGCCCCGACTCGGTGACCGCCAGCCCCTCAGGCGTGAAGCGCCCGCCGCGCTGCAGCGACCTCGCATCGACACACTGCTGGAAAGCGGCGTGCGCTGCATCGATGCCCTGCTGACCCTGGGGCGGGGCCAGCGCGTGGGCATCTTCTCCGGCAGCGGCGTGGGGAAGAGCACGCTGCTGGGCATGATGGCCCGGCAGGCCGACGCAGACTTCAACGTCATCGCGCTGATCGGCGAACGCGGGCGCGAGGTCCGGGAGTTCATCGAGGAGCAGTTGGGCGCCGAGGGCCTGAAGAAGTCCATCGTGGTGGTGGCCACCTCCGACCAGGCCGCGCCGATGCGCATTCGCGCGGCCTATGCGGCAGTGGCGCTGGCCGAGTGGCTGAGGGATCGCGGCGCCAGCGTGTTGCTGACGATGGACTCGATCACGCGCCTGGCCATGGCGCGCAGGGAGATCGGCCTGTCGGCCGGCGAGCCCCCCACCGCCCGGGGCTACACCCCGTCGGTGTTCGCCGAACTCCCCGCCCTGTGCGAGCGGCTGGGCGCGGCGGAGGGCGGCGGCGCCATCACCGGCCTGCTGACCGTGCTGGTCGAGGGTGACGACTTCAATGAACCGATCTCGGACTGCCTGCGTGCCACCTTGGACGGCCACATCGTGCTCTCGCGCGAGCTGGCCCACCAGGCGCACTACCCCGCCATCGATGTACTGAAGAGCAGCAGCCGCGTCATGGACGGACTCATCCCGGACGCCGAACGCGACACGGTCCACCGCACCAGGGCCACGCTGGCCCTGCTGGCGCGACATCGGCAGATGATAGAGATCGGCGCCTATGACGCGGGCTCGAATGCCGGACTCGACCGTGCCATAGGTCTGGAGCCCGCGTTGCGGGACTTTCTGTGCCAGGGGCGCGAGGTCCTCCCGCGCGACGCCGCCATGCGGCGCCTGCAGGCCATTGTCGGCAACGGCAAGGACGGCGAGCGATGAGCTCCGACCTGCGCGGATTCACGCCTCCTGTTGTGGATGCCCGGCAGATGCTTGAGTGGCGGCTGATCAAGCTGCAGTCCAGACGGACGGCAGCCACCCGGGCCCGCGACGCGGAACAGGCCTCGCTGCAGGCCGCGCGGGCCGAGCTTCAGGCCAGCGTCGCCGCGATGCGCCCGGCCCAGGCCGCGGCCGTCGACCCGCTGCGTCTGGAGCAGGTCGTCCGCGGCATCCATGCCGAGTCCCTGGCCAGGCAGTCTCTTGACCGGTCCCAGGTGCAGCTCCAACGGGCGCGGCAGCACTGCCAGGATTGCCAGCTGCGTCTGCTGGGCCTCGAGAGCGTCCAGCGGGCGGCCCAGGCCGCCTTCATCGCCCAGGCCCTGCAGTCCTCGGCCAACAGGCTGGATGCAGATGTGCTCGCTCGCATCGCCTGGCAGCGCATTCAGGAGCATGCCGAATGAGGGTTGATCACTCCCTTGCAACGCGCCAGCTGTCGCGATCCGAAGCCGCAGATCGACGTCCGGACGATCAGCCGGCCGCCTCGGTCTGGCTGCGAGAGATGGAGAAGGCCCAGGCGCAGATGTGGTTCACAGGGCCGACATGGCGGGAAGGGCAGGCTACTGCTGCCGGAGCTGCACAAGACGGCCGCAGCCTCACCTCGTCGCGGACTGGTGGCGCGCCTCAGCTTCCGGGCCCGGATGCTCACGCTCACTTGAACAACATGCCGTTGAAAATGAGCGCATACGCCCATCACAGCGTCGTCTTGCCAAGGCCCCAGGTGCATCACGCGATCGAAGCACGGCACGGCGGCAACGAGCACAGGGGCGATGCGCCGCGCCTGACCGGTGAACCGCGGCCGGTGCCGGTCATGGATCGAACCGAGCGGGCGGCCGACCCGCAGCAAGACAGGCAGAACCCGATGACGCGCCACTCCTCTGGCCCCGTCGACACCGCACAGTCCGCGCTACATCTCGATCCGGAGCTGCCTGCGGCGCGGGCCAGACCCGCAGTGGCGCCGACCGCAAGCAAAGCAAAGCAGGTCGCCACGCACGTTCCGTGTTCACGGTCCGCTGCGCCTGCCGCGCCCGATGTCACGGCTGGCGCACGGACGCCTCCCGTGCAGGCGCATCCCCGGGCGATGAACCGCCCCGCCGAGCTCGTTCGCCGCACACACCCCGAAGCGGTCGATACCGAGCCGGCGACATCGCGACCATCGGCCCGCGCGCCTGTCGAGCAGCAGCAGTCCCTGCGGCTGCATGCCGAGTGGCATGGCGATGAGATCCATGTCTGGGTGGGCAAGGATGGCAGAGTCAATCTGTCGCACGCGCAGCTGCGCCGCTGGGTCGATGAGGCCCTCGTCCCTGCCCGGCTCCGACTGGCGGGCCTGGTCTGCAACGGCAAGCCGATCGCGATTGACTGCAAACCGGTGTCGCGCGGGCCGTCCTGCCCTGACGACGAGCAATTGACGCAAGACCGAGGAGCATCAAGATGGCCGACATAGGCGCGATATCACCCGGTGGATCAACCGCCTCGGCGGCCAGCGGCATAGGACTGCAGGACTTTCTCAAGATCCTGATCACGCAGCTGAGTTTTCAGGATCCGCTGAAGCCCATGGACAACCAGGCCTTCATGGCGCAGATGGCCCAGTTCACGGCGCTGGAGCAGGCGCAGCAGCTGAACAGCAAGATGGACTCGTTGCTGACCACCCAGGCCTCACTGCAGTCGGTCGGTCTGATAGGCCGATCGGTCGATGTCAGCACCGCAGACGGCACGCTTTCCGGCACCGTGCTCGCGCTGTCGCTGTCCGGCGACCAACCCAGCATCTCCGTGCGCGCCAGCGACGGCACGGTCACCGCAGGCATTCTGCTGAGCCAGATCGCCACCGTACGCACCAGCAACTGACAGACGAGGACATCCCATGCTTGACTCCATCTCTATCGGAATGGCGGGCCTGGCGGGCTTCTCCAAGGGCATCAAGGTCATAGGCAACAACACCTCCAATATGAACACGCCGGGGTTCAAGGGGGCGAGGCTGCAGTTCGGCAATATGGTGTTCGCCGGTTCGCAATCACTGACGGCCGATGCCTCGCGCTACGGTGCGGGCATCAACACCTATTCCACCAGCCTGAACTTCGAGGCCGGCGATCTGCGCCAGACCGGCGCCAACCTCGACCTGGCGATCGACGGCCTTGGCCTGTTCGTGCTCAAGAACCTTGCCGGCGAGACGCGCTACACGCGGGCCGGCCAGTTCGAGTTCGATGCCAAGGGGGTGCTGGTCAATCGCAACGACAAGTCGGCGGTGCAGGGGCTGGATGCCGACGGCCGTCTGGGCAGCATAGACCTGTCGGGGCTCAGGGTCAGCGCGCCGAGGGCCAGCAGCAATGTCGCCTTCAAGGGCAATCTGTCCAGTTCGGCCACCGACCAGACGGTCTCCAACGTGAATGTGCTGGATGCCGCAGGCGGCAACCACGCCCTGTCGCTGAAGCTCACCAGCGAGAGCCCCGCCAAGCCAGGGTCGTGGCTGGTGTCGGTGCTGGACGGCAGCACCGAGGTCGGCACCGGCACGATTCTCTTCAAGGACGGCTTGCCGGTCGCCGGCAGCAGCGAGATCAAGATCAACTACAAACCCATAGGCCAGGCCGAGATGCCGCTGACCTTGAACTTCGGAACCGAGGTCACGTCCTACGCCACCGGCAATCTGTCCACGCTCGCATTCGCCAGCCAGAACGGCTTCCAGGCGGGCAGCCTGAGCAAGGTCTCCTTCGATGCCGCCGGCCTGCTGAGCATCGAATACTCGAACGGACAGACGGCCAAGGGCAAGCGCCTGGCCCTGGCCCGCTTCGCGTCGGACGAAGCGCTGGAGGCCTCCGGAGACAACCAGTTCCAGGCCTCCGGCTCGGCCGAGGCGCAGCTGGGTCCTGCGCAAACGGGTGGCTTCGGCACCCTGCGCCCGGGATATATCGAGTTCTCCAACGTCGATCTGTCCAAGGAATTCGGCGAGCTGGTCATCATGCAGCGGGGCTACCAGGCTTCCTCGCAAATCGTCTCGACCGCCAATGAAATGATCGAGCAGCTCTTCGCCATGAGGGGCAAATGAGCACCGCCACCCTGCGCACTATCACCCGGCTTCGCCACGAACAGCGGGCTCATATCAGGTCCATGGTGGAGGCCGCCTGGACCGACTGGTGTGCCGAGTGGCGCATGGGCCCGGCCGAGGCGCAGGTGGATCATCTGGTCACGGTGCCTGCGCCGGCAGACACGCCGCCTTGGCAGCCCCTGGGCACGCATGCCGGCGAGCCGGCCTGGATCTGCGGCCATCATCAGCTGATCGCTGCGGTGATAGGCGGGCCGGATCGCAGTCCTTCCCCCGTGGAGCAGCGGGTGAGGGACGAGGCGATGACAAGCTTCATTGATTGCTGCTGCAAGCTGCTGGGGCTCGCGCCGGCCAGCGATTCCGTCCCGCATCAGGCAGCAGCGCCGCGACTCCTGCAGTTCGGCGACCTGCGGATTGGCCTGACACTGCCGAGCAGGCAGCATGTGCCACCGGCCGAGATCTGGCTGCCGCAGCAGGCCGCACTGGCCCTGCTCCCGGGTGGCGAACTGCCCTGCCCGTCCACATCACTCCCGCAGCCCGGCTTGGTGACGGTGGATCGGGCACTGGCCGAAAGGCCCCTGCAGCTTCGCATCATGCTGTCACCGGTGCAGCTGAGTCTGGGCGCGGTCAATGAGTTGCAGGTCGGCGATGTCATCCGGCTGGACCACCCGCTGGACGCACCCGCCCTTGCCGCGCTGGCCGCAGGCCGAGGCAAGGCGATGGCTCCGCTGGCCGGCGCCCACCTGGGACAGCTTGGCAAGCAGGTCGCGGTTCGCCTGGATACGCTCCCCGCCGCCGATCAACTCCCTGCCCCGGCCCTTTGATCGATAGCCTCAAACCCACCATGACCAGCGGACTGCACAAGATCGAATTCCCCGAGCTCGCCTCGAACAACAGCACCGGGCCGGGCATCGGTCTCATCTCCCTGGAAGGCCTGCGGGCCGTGCCGGCTCGCCTGGAGGTTCATGTCGGCGAGGTGCAGCTCACGGTGGGCGAACTGCTGTCGGCCCAGGCCGGCCAGGTGCTGCGCCTGGATCGCGAGGTGAACAGCCTGGTGGACCTGGTACTCGAAGGCCATGTGATTGCGCGCGGCCGCCTCGTTGCGGTGGACGAGCACTTCGGCATACAGCTGACCGAACTCCCACGCAAGGCCCCCTGATCGCCGAGCCCGCCCATGCCCCAGAGCCCACAACCCCCCAGCCTGCCGGTCGGCCCGTCCTGGCCCGACATTCCCGGGCCCGGCCTGGCGCTGCTGGGTGTTCTGGCGCTGGTGGCGCTGGCCTGCTGGCTGCGCGTCTGGTACTTGCGGCGGAGCCGTCGGCCGACTCCATCGGGCACGGGCAGGCCGGTGGCATCGGTGCTGCGGCTCAGGGCCCAGCTCAAGCTGGATGTGATGACAACCCTCTATGCCATCGAGTGGGCCGACGGCCGCCAGGCCCTGATCTCGATCTGCAGGGGCCATGCGCCGACGCTGCTGGACCGCGCACCGCCCGCACCGCAAACCCCTCAGCACGAGGAGGCGGATCGATGAGGGCTATGCCTGCCCGCAGCATCGCCACTGCCGCGTTGACCGTCAGCTGCCTGCTGCCGGCCTTTGCTCAAGACCTCGCACCCAGGCAGCAGGCATGGGGCACGCCGATACAGATGGTGCTGGGTCTGACCTTGCTTGCGATGCTGCCGGCGCTGCTGGTCTGTCTGACCTCCTTCTTGCGCATCGTCGTCGTGCTCTCCATGCTCCGGCATGCGATCGGCCTGCCCGAGACGCCACCGAACGTGGTGCTGATCGGCATGGCGCTGCTGCTGACGGCCTTCACGATGGCCCCGGTGTGGACGCAGATCAACGAACTGGCGGTGCAGCCCTTGATGCAAGGCCGACTCGACACAGGGGCAGCGATCGACCTCGGCATCCAACCGCTGCGCGGCTTCATGCTGCGCCAGACGCAGGAGGCCGATATCGGCCTGATGGTCGAGCTGTCGAAGAGGCCACCGCCCGCCAGCCTCGACGAAGTGCCCCTGCCCCAGCTGGCCGCGGCCTTCATGGTGTCGGAGCTGCGCGCGGCCTTCCAGATCGGCTTCGTGATCTTCCTGCCCTTCCTGCTCATCGACCTGCTGGTCTCCAGCATCCTGATGGCCCTGGGCATGATGATGATGCCGCCGGTGACGATCGCCCTGCCGCTGAAGATCCTGATGTTTGTGCTGGTCGACGGCTGGGGGCTCCTGTTGCGCGCCGTCGTCGGCTCATTCCATTGAGCTCGTGGGCGCGCCGTGCTCGATCCGGACCCGGCCCGACCTCCGTCGCCGAACGACGGCAACGAGGCCGAGATGTGGGGCCTCTACACCCGGCACCGCGACCCCGCCATGCGACAGCGTCTGATCCAGCACTACCTGCCCTATGCCCGCATGCATGCCGCCACCCTGTATGCGGGCCGCTTCGGTGACGCCATCGAGTTTGGCGACTACTTCCAGCTGGCCTCGCTGGCCCTGGTCGAGGCCATAGACCGCTTCGATGCCGGGCGCGGCGTCAAGTTTCAGACCTTCGCCGCCTACCGGATTCGCGGCGCCATCCTCGATGGCGTGGAGTCCCTGACCGAACGCCACCGTCAGATCGCCGCCCGGCGCCGCATCCAGCAATCCCGCCTGGCTTCACTGCTGGACACCAGCAGCGTCGCCGAACGCGGGGTGCTGGCCCATTTGGCCGAGATCGGCATCGGCCTGGCCCTGGGCTATCTGCTCGAAGACAGCGGCATGATCGCCGAGGGCGAACCTGCCGGACAGCTCGGACCCGTGCCGCAATACGCCGAGGTCGAGCTGGTCCAGCTGAGGCGGTGTTTGCTGGAGGCGGTGGCGCAGCTGCCGGAACAGCACCGGCATGTCATCACCGGCCACTACCTGCAGGCCCAGCCCTTCGAGCAGATCGCCGCCGAGCTGGGCCTGAGCAAGGGCCGCATCTCCCAGGTGCACAGGGCCGCCCTGCTGAGCCTGCGCGAGCGACTGGGCTAGGGCCCTGGCCGCTGCACAATCCTGCCAACCCAAGGAATCCCGCGATGGCCGACAGCAGCCGATTCTCCCGCCTGAACAGCTATCTGCAGCAAGACCCCGGCAACGCCGGGCTGCTTCAGGACGCCTTTGCCGCGGCCTGCGCCGAGTCGCTGTGGGATCAGGCACAGGCATTGCTGCAGCAGGCCCAGGCGCTGGGCCACGCGCCAAGGCAATGGGCCTTGCACCGGGCGCATCTGGCGATGGCGCGCCAGCGGTGGCCCGAGGCGCTGGCGCTGCTCGGCGAGCTGCAACAAGACCCGCTACTGGATGACCCGGCCCGGCTGGTGCTGGCCACCGACGTGGCACAGATCCATTTGCGCCAGGGCCGCGTCGCCGAGGGACTGGCCGCCCTGGAGGCGCTGATCGAGGCGCTGCCGCCCGACGCTCTGCTGGATGCCATGGTCGAGGAGGCCTGGCTGCGCCTGCTGCACCGGGCCGGTCGCCTGGATGCGGCACTGGAGTGGGGGCAGTTGCGCGAACAGGCCCGCACGCTGAGCCCCACAGGCGCCGGCGTGCTCAGCCTGGTGGCGCTGGATGCCGCCCAGTTCGACCACTCCCTGCGCTGGGCCGACCAGGCGCTGGCCGCACAGCCCGCCCAGCTGGAGGCCGGCCTGGCGCGGGCCAGTCTGGCATTGGCCGGGAGCGATCCGGCCGAGGCGCTGCAGCGCTGCGAGCGGCTGGCCGCCGGCCGCGAGAACGACGGCCGTGTGCTGTCCACGCTGGGCGCTGCGCGCCTGTTGAATCAGGACCTGCCTGGCGCTCGCTCGGCCTACGAACAGGCCTGCCGGTTGATGCCGGAGCACATCGGCACCTGGCATGGCCTGGCATGGACCGCGCTGCTGCAGGGCGATCTCGCGATGGCCGAGGCCACCTTCCGCCACGCCCTGAGCCTGGACCGCAACTTCGCCGACAGCCATGGCGGCCTGGGCGTCGCGCTGGTCGCCGCCGGGCGGCGGGCCGAGGCTGCTGAAGCGATCCGCCGCGCCCTGGGTCTGGACGTGCGCAGCGTCGCCGGCCACTATGCACAGCTGCTGCTCGACGATCCCGAGGTCGATCGCACCCGGCTGCTGGCGCTGGCCAAGCGCCTGTTCGGCTCGCAGGCAACGCCCGACGGCGAGAGCATCGTGGCCCTGCTGGCCAAGCGGACGGGCGGGCCTTGACGGGCGACAGCCGTGCCAGAATCCGGCAACTTTCTCCAACGCCCAGGCCCATCATGTCCCGACGATTGATCAGTTCCGGCTCCACGTTCGAGCACGACATCGGCTACTCCAGGGCCGTCGTCGATGGCGAATGGGTGTTCGTCTCGGGCACCACCGGATTCGACTACCAGACCATGACGGTGGCCGATGACCTGCTGGAGCAGACCGAGCAATGTCTGAAGAACATAGGTGCCGCGCTGAGTGAAGCCGGTGCCGGGTTCACCGACATCGTGCGGGTCACCTACGTGCTGCCCAATGCCGCCGAGTTCCCGGCCTGCTGGCCGGTGCTGCGCAAGTATTTCGGCGAAGTGCGACCGGCGGCGATGATGATCTCGGCCGGCCTGGCCGACCCGAGGATGAAGATCGAGATCGAGGTCACGGCCCGCAAGAGTCGATGAGCCCCGCCCGGCCGTCCGAAGGGGCGAACTACCGCTTGGCGGGACCGCACGAAGTGCGTAGGGTGCACCAATGAGTTTCGATCTGCACAGCGCCTCGGTGCCGGTGTTCCAACGCTATCTGGAACGCCTGAACGGCCTGGTGCGGATTGCCCAGCGACACGTCCAGAGTCAGAACCTGGCAGCGGCCGAGCTGTTGGGTGCACGCCTGGCCCCCGACATGGCGCCGTTCTCCGGCCAGGTGCAGATGGCCACCCACTTCGCGCTGCGTGCCTGCTTCCCGCTGGCCGGCCGGCCCGTGCCCGCCTATGGCGAGTTCGGCTCCGACTTTGAAGGCCTGTGTGGCCGCATCGCCCAGGCGCTCGCCCTGCTGACCGAGCTGGAGCCAGCTGACTTCGAACTCGCGCCCGGGCGCAGGCTGGAGAGCCAGGCGGGCAGCGCCCTCGTCTCGCTGCCGCCGGCGGAGTTCCTGACGCTGTACGCACTGCCCAACTTCTTCTTCCATCTGGGCAGCGCCTACGCCGTGCTGCGCAGCCAGGGGCTGCCGCTGGGCAAGCAGGACTTTGATGGCTTCCACCACTACCCCACCGCCCCGCCATGACCGAGCCTGCCCGCTTCGACCTGCCCGTTGAAGCCCTGCTGTTCGATGTGGGCCGGTGTTGACAGACATCGACTTCAAGCGGGCGCTGCGCCAGACGCTGACCCGCGATCTGGGCGTGTCCTTGGCGCGCTGATCGCACAAAACGTTACCTTCAGACCACTCGGACACCTGCCCAAAGCTGCGCTAACGGCATAATCAAACCCACAGGGAGGTTCAACTCGTTGTTTTGAGGAACCTCATGAAATTCAGAGAAGTCATTCTTTTTTCCGGTGAACGATTCGAGGTGCCTCAAGGCATCCAGCGCATTGACCACAACGCAACCCATGGTTGGCAGCTGCGTTACGCGGGCACCAAGCTTTTTTCTGACCACAGCCAGGACGGCACCGGGGCCGCCGAAGCCCTGGCCAAGGCGACCAAGGAATTGCTGCGGCGCATCACCAAGCTCCCGGCACCCTCGCGGCTGCGACGCAGCCCCAATGAGAACAAGACCAATGATCTGCCCGTGGGCATCTCCGGCCCCATCGTGCGCCAGCGCAAGGGCATGTCGGTGCGGGACTGCAGTTTCTCGGTTTCCCTGCCGCGCTTTGGCGAGACGGCCAAGCGCCGCAGCGTCTATATCGGTACCGAGAACACCTACACGGTGGAACGCTACCACGCAGCGCTGGCCAAGGCCGTGGAGCTGCGTACCAAGGCAGAGGAGACCTATCAGCGCGCCGCCACCAAGGCCAAGCGCGCCGAGGGTCAGGTGCTGAAGGTCAAGTGAGGCAATAGCCTGGCGGGGCCCGGCGATGCCGGGCAATACCCGCTTTGTCCAGGACAAAGCCGTGATGGCGCACAATCGCGCCACCACGGCTTTGGTCCCACCATGTCACGACCCCTCATCTTCATCGCAAGGGCACTGCTGCTCACGGCTGCGCTCGCGCTCGGTGCCTGCTCCACCGGCCTGCCCGAGGGCATCAGCGCGGTCACGCCCTTCGACCTGAAACGCTACGAAGGCACCTGGTACGAGATCGCCCGGCTCGACCACTCCTTCGAGCGCGGCCTCAGCGATGTCAGTGCCCGCTACCGCGCCAAGCCCGACGGCAGTGTCGAAGTCCTGAACCGAGGCTTTGACGCCAAGAGCGGCGAATGGCGCCAGGCGACGGGCAAGGCCCAGTTCACAGGCCCCTCTGACCGGGGCTCGCTGAAGGTCTCCTTCTTCGGCCCCTTCTACGGCGGCTATCACGTCATGGCGCTGGACCAGCAGGCCTACCGCTGGTCCATGGTTGTCGGCCCCAACCGTGACTATCTCTGGATACTGTCCCGCGACAAGCAGCTGAGCCCGGCCGTGCGCGAGGATCTGCTGCGCCAGGCGAAGGCGGCAGGCATCGCGGTGGAGCGCCTGATTTGGGTCGCCCACACCCGCCAGGACGGCTGAACGCCGGCTGCGCTCAGCCCATCCTGCGGCGGCACCAGTAGCTCAGCGCATCGACCAGGGCTACCAGCAGCAGCATCGCGCCCAGCACGGTCGCCGTCTTGCCCATCTGGAACAGGCCCATGTGAAAGGCCAGCAGCTGGCCCAGCCCGCCGGCACCGACCACACCCAGCACGGCGGCGGCGCGGATATTGTTCTCCCAGCGGTACAGCGTGTAGCTGAGCAGCTGCGGCAGCACCTGGGGCAGGCCGGCATAGAGCAACACCCGCCCCTTGCCCACCCCCTGCGTGCGCAGCGCAAGGCTTGGGCCGGGATCGATATTCTCCAGCGCATCGGCGAACAGCCGGCCCAGCACGCCGGTGGTGTGCACGGCCAGCGCCAGGGTGCCGGCCAGCGGCCCGAGACCGGCCGAGATCAGCAGGAGCGCCGCCCACACCAGCTCGGGCACCGAGCGCAGGGCATTCAGCAGCAGGCGCAGCGGCGCTCGGCCGATGGAGCGGCCGTCCCCCGGCAGCCGACTCGCCGGCCAGGCCAGCAGCAGGCCGGCCGCCGCCGCCAGCCCGGTGCCCAGGGCCGACATGGCCAGGGTCTCCAGCGCGCCCCAGCCGACCCTGCGCACAAAGGCCGGGCTCAGATCCGGCGGAAAGAACTCACCCACGAAGCGGCCCATGCTGCGCGCGGCATCAACAGAGAAGAACTGCGCCCATTGCAGGTCCAGCGACCAGAAGCTGGCAAAGACCAGAACGGCGAGGCCGGCAAGGAAGACCCCGCTTCTGCTCATGCCAGCACCCTGCGCAACCAGGCACTGGTGCGGTCGGCCAGGGCCACCAGGGCCATGAAGACCAGCAGCATCGTCGAGACCTCGGCGCCGTTGAACATCTTCATGGAGCCATCCAGCTGCTGACCCAGCCCGCCGGCGCCGACAAAGCCCAGCACCACCGAGGAGCGGATCGCGCATTCCCAACGATAGACGGTGTAGGAACACAGCTCGGCCGCGTTCTGCGGCAGCAAGGCGTAGAAGAAGGTCTGCAGCCGCGAGCCGCCGTTGCGCAGCAGCGCCTCGCCGACCTGACCGTCACTGCTTTCCAGAATCTCGCCATAGACCTTGCCCAGCATGCCGCCATAGGTCAGCGCAATCGCGAGCACGCCGGCGGTGGGGCCGAGGCCGACAACGCGCACGAACACCAGCGCCCACACCAGCTCGGGTACGCTGCGCAGGCCGATCATCAGCCAGCGCAGCAGTTGCCTGAGCCAGAACGGGCCTGCCGCCATGCGCCCGCTCAAGGCCGAGACCGACAGCACGCGGGTGGACAGCAGGGTCAAGGGAATGGCCAGCAGCAGGGCCAGCGTGATGCCGGCGGTGGCCATGGCCACGGTGCGCCAGGTCTCGCGCGCTACCAGCAGCAGGAAGTCCGGCTGCAGCGATGGCGGGAAGAAGTCGCCCAGGAAGCGCGCGCTGACGCGCAGGCTGTCCGGCTCCAGCAAAACCCAGGGCCGGAACTCGGTCGCCAGGCCCAGCGGCCACAGCAGTGCCAGGCCCGCGCAGAGCCAGAACAGGCGGCCCAGCCAGGCTGGGTCACGCAGGGCCGCGCTGCCCGCAGCGCTCATCGGCAGGTGGCGCTGACCAGACGCCCGGCGTCGGCGCTGACCACCGGCGGTGGGGGTGCCGCGCCGTGCAGCTCGTCCTCGTGCTGGGCGTACAGCGCGGCCAGCCGGGCCGGCGTGACCTCGCTGGCCGGCAGATCAAAGGCCAGCACGCCGTCCCGCAGGCCGACGATGCGCGGAAACTGCGCCAGCGCCATCTCGACCTGGTGCAGCGAGGCGACGAGCGTGACGCCGCGCGCCCGCGCGTCATCGACCAGGGTCGCGCAGGCCTGGGCGGCGCGGGTCGGGTCCAGCGCCGACAGGGGCTCGTCGATCAGCCACAGCCCGGCCGGCGCCAGCAGCGCCCGCGCCAGGCCGACGCGCTGGCGCTCGCCGCCAGACAGGCGATCGACGCGTTCGAACAGTTTGTCGGCCAGGTCGAAGCGGGCCAGCGCGGCCTGTGCGGCGGCCATGTCGATCGGGTGGAGCAGCGAGCGCAGACTGGCCCACAGGCTCATCGCCGGCAGGCGCCCGGCCAGCACCGCCGTGACGACGCGCTGGCGCGGCGGCAGCGGCGGCACCTGCGGCGCCAGGAACAGGCGCCCGCGCAGGCGCTGCAACTCGCGGCGCGGAAGGCTCCAGGGGTTGATGCCGTCCAGCTGCAGCTCGCCTTCGGCCGGCGGCAAGGCGCAGGCCAGCAGCTGCAACAGCGTGGTCTTGCCGGCACCCGAAGGGCCGATCACGGCCACGGGCTCGCCCTGCGCGATGCGCAGCGTGATCGGCTGCAAGGCGGGGGCGGCACCGGGCCGGGCCGCCGGATGGCGCGCCGCCGCCGCAACAAGCGCGATCTTCAACGGCCGGCGCTCAGAGCAGGCCGGCGCTGCGCGCGGCGGCCTCTATGCCCTTGTAGTTGTCGGCCTTGGTCGGCACGAAGCGGGTGGCGCGCTGCAGTTCCAGAATCTCTTTGCCCTCGGCCGTGTCGCGGCTCAGGGCCAGGAAGGCCTGGGTCAGCTTGTCGCGCAGCGCCTGCGGCATGTCGGCGTGCACGCTCCAGTTGTAGTCGTAGTAGGCCGGGGTGGTGTAGATCACGCGCACCTTGCTCAGATCGACCTTCTTGTCGGCGACGAACTTCTCCCAGACCGAGATGTTCAGCGCGCCGCCCTGCACCTTGCCGGCGGCCACGGCGGCGATGGTGGCGTCATGCGCGCCGCTGTAGGCCACGCGCTTGAAGTCCTTCTCCGGGTCGATCTTGGCCTGCAGCAGGAAGCTGCGCGGCATCAGATGGCCCGAGGTCGAGCTCTGCGAACCGAAGCTGACATCCTTGCCCTTCAAGTCGGCCAGCGACTGGATCGCCGGCTCGCTGGTGATGAAGACCGAGCGGAACCGCTCGTCCTCCTCGCGCTGCACCAGCGGCATCACCTTGCCGCCCGAGCGGACATTCGCCTGAACAAAGGTAAAGCCACCGAACCAGGCCAGGTCCACCTTCTTGTTGACCAGGGTCTCGACGGCGGCGGCGTAGTCGGTCACCGGCGTGTACTCGACCTTCATGTTCAGCTTGCCCTCGAGGTACTTGATCAGCGGCCCGGCCTTGCGCGCCAGCTCGGTGGGCGACTCGTCGGGGATGGCGGTGACGCGCAGCACCTGCTGGGCCTGCGACAAGGCACCCACGGTGAACAGGGTGCAGGCGATCAAGGTCTTGAGGATGGGCGTGTATTTGGGCATGGCGGCTTCTCGGATAAATCAAAAGGTTCAGCCCGCATTGGACAGCAAAGCAGCCCCGGTCAGCGCGCGCAGCTGCGAAAGCCGGCAAAGATGTCGTTGCGCTCGGCGGTGAAGAAGTTGCGGTAGTGCGGGTGGTGCATGGACGGCTGGGTGCCGAACGAGGCGCCGCGCAGCACCGGCCGGCCGTCGAACCAGGGCGCCGAATAGTCGCGGTAGGGATGGGCGCAGAAGCCGGGAAAGGGTGCAAAGGCGCTGGCCGTCCACTCCCAGACCGCACCCCAGGCAAAGGTCTCGCCCGAGCCCAAGGTAGCCAGTGCCGCCCGCTCCCACTCGGCCTCGGTCGGCAGGCGCCGGCCGGCCCAGGCGCACCAGGCCTGGGCCTCGTAGGCATTCAGATGGCAGGCCGGCAGGTCCGGGTCAAGCGATTGCCAGCGCCCCCACAGCTGATGCTCCCAGCCCTTGTCCGCACGGCGCAGGTAGCGCGGTGCGGCGACCGCCTGCTCGTTCAGCCAGCGCTGGCCCGGCCCGCTCCACCAGCGCGGCTGCCCATAGCCGCCCGCCTCGACAAAGGGCAGGAACTCAGCCCAGCTGACGACGCGGCTGTCGATCTCGAAGGCCGCGAGCGGCTGGTCGTGGGCGGCCAGCTCGTTGTCGAACGCAAACCCCGGCCCCGGCCTGCCGAGGCGGTGTATCGATGCCTCCCGGCACAGCGGCTGCCTGGGCTGGGACAGGGGCGCCGGCTGCCAGCGCGGATCGGTCACGGCCATCCCCAGGGCCTGCGCCATGTACAGGCCCGCCTCATGGTGCATGTCTTCGTGGAACAGGGCCAGACGGTAGAAGTAGAGCGCGTCGTCGGCCGGCCCCGTTTGCGACAGCAGGGCCAGCGTGCCCTCCAGCTGGAGACTCAGGTCGTCGCGGGTGGCGGCTGCATCGGGCAGCGGCAGCGACCACCGGCTGGCATGGGGCACCAGGCTGGAGTCATACAGCACATCGGCATTGCCGCGCAGCGCGGGCAGGCGCGGCGCCTGCGGGGCGGCCTGCAGGCCAAGGTGGCGCTGAGGGTTGCGCGCAATCCAGAACTCCTGGAACCAGCCGATATGGCCCAGCTCCCAGCGCGGCGGGTTCAGGCCGGGATGCCGCGGCACCTCGGGGCCTTGCTCGTACAGCGCCGCAAGCGCCAGTGTGTCGGCACGGCTTTGCCGCAGCGCCTCGGCCAGCAGCTCGGGCGCGGCACAGCGCAGGGGCTGGCCGGTGGGGCGGTGAACGCTCATTCGCTATAGTCCTCGGACATGCAGGCGCCCTCACTGGTCATTGTCACGCCGGCCCTGGCTGCGGCCAACAACGGCAATTGGCAGACGGCCAAGCGCTGGGCCCGCTTTCTGTCCGGCGATTATCGGGTGCGGCTGGCGCCCTGCTGGCCCGACGCCGGCCAGCATGACGACGCCATCATGATCGCCCTGCATGCGCGCCGCTCGGCCGCCAGCGTGGCCGCCTGGAAGGCCCGCCATCCGGCGCGCCCAGTGGTGCTGGTGCTCACCGGCACCGATCTCTACCGCGACATTGCCAGCGATGCCAGCGCGCAGGCCTCGCTGGCGCTGGCCGACCGGCTGGTGGTGCTCAACGAACTGGGCCTCGACGGCCTGCCCGCCGCACTGCGCCCCAAGGGCCGTGTGCTGCTGCAGTCGGTGCCGATGCGCCGCGCCCGGGTCAAGACCCGGCACCACCTGCGCGCGCTGATGGTCGGACACCTGCGCGACGAAAAATCGCCGCAGACCTATTTCGACGCGGTGCGACAGCTCAGCGGCCGCAGCGACATCGTGTTCGACCACATCGGTGCCGCGCTGGACCCGGCGCTCGGCGAGGCGGCGGTAGCGCTGCAGCAGGCCTGCCCGCACTACCGCTGGCTGGGCGGCCTGCCGCATCAGGCCACGCGGGCCCGCATCGCGGCCGCCCATCTGCTGGTCCATCCCAGCCGCATCGAGGGCGGCGCCCATGTGGTGATCGAGGCCATCACCAGCGGCACGCCGGTGCTGGCCTCGCGCATCGCCGGCAATCTGGGCCTGCTGGGTCAGGACTATGCCGGGCTGTTCGACCACGACGATGCCCGTGACCTGGCGGCCCTGCTGGCGCAATGCCGCGACGATGCGGCTATGCTGCCGCGGCTGATGGCTCAGTGTGCGCAGCGCGCGCCGCTGTTCCACCCCGATCACGAACGCCAGACGCTGCTTGCCCTGCTGGCCGGATGCAGTGCCCACTTAGGAGACCCAATATGACTGCGACCGAACCCTACCAACAACCCGCCGGTGAGCCGCGCCTGACCTCGCTGTCCCATGGCGGCGGTTGCGGCTGCAAGATCGCCCCCGGTGTGCTGACCGACATCCTGCGAAGCATGCCGGCCATGCCGATACCGAAGGAGCTGCTGGTCGGCATCGAGACGGCCGACGATGCCGCCGTCTATCAGCTCAATGACGAGCAGGCGCTGATCGCCACCACCGACTTCTTCATGCCCATCGTCGATGACCCGTTCGACTTCGGCCGTATCGCCGCAACCAATGCGATCAGCGATGTCTACGCGATGGGTGGTAGGCCGATCTTCGCGCTGGCGCTGGTCGGCATGCCGATCAATGTGCTTTCGACACGCACCATCGGCCGGGTGCTGGAGGGCGGGGCCTCGGTCTGCCGCGCGGCCGGTATCCCGATCGCCGGCGGTCACACGATCGATTCGGTCGAGGCGATCTACGGTCTGGTCGCGCTGGGCCTGGTGCACCCGAAGCGGGTCAAGCGCAATGCCGATGCCCGGCCCGGCGATGTGCTGATACTGGGCAAACCGCTGGGCGTGGGCGTGCTGTCGGCGGCGCTGAAGAAGGAGACGCTGGACGCCGCCGGCTACGCGCAGATGCTGGCCGTCACCACCCAGCTGAACACCCCCGGCCCGGCACTGGCCGAGCTGCCAGGGGTCCATGCGCTGACCGATGTGACCGGCTTCGGCCTGGCCGGCCATGCGCTGGAGCTGGCCCGTGGCGCCGGCTGCCGGGTGCAACTGGACTGGGCCGCCGTGCCGCTGCTGGATGGCGTGCAGACGCTGGCCGAGCAGGGCTTCATCACCGGCGCCTCGGGCCGCAACTGGGCCGGCTATGGCGCCGACATCGCCCTGCCTGCCGGCTTTGCCGCCACCGCCCAGGCGCTGCTGACCGATCCGCAGACCAGCGGCGGCCTGCTGGTCAGCTGCGAGCCGGCGGCCGTCGACTCAGTGCTGGCGATCTTCCGTGCCCACGGCTTCGCGGCTGCCACCTGCATCGGCCGGGTGATCAGCGCCGAAGCCGGTGCAAGCCCCTTGCAGGTCATTTAGCTCACCAGCTGCCAGCCCGCCCGGCTCAACGGCAGCCGCGTGACTGGCCTGCCGGTGGCGGCGAACAGCGCATTCGCGATGGCCGGGCCTATGGACGCCGGCCCCTCCTCGCCGGCACCGCGCATCCCCTTGCCATTACCCAGTACCAGCACGTCCAGTGGCGGGGTCTGCGCCAGCGTCACAATCGGATAACCGTCGAAATTGCCCTGCTGCACCGCGCCCTGCTTGAGGGTGACTTCACCGTTCAGCGCGGCCGACAGGCCGAACAGCGTGCCGCCCATCATCTGCGCCTGCACGGCGTCCGGATTGACGACGACGCCGACATCGATAGCCGCGAAGATCTTGTCGATCCTGAAGCGCCCCTCGCCCAGCACGGTGAGCTGCACCACGTGCGCGCTGCGCGCGGCATTGCCGGCGCTCATCGCCAGCCCGCGGTAGCTGCCGGCCGGCAAGGGCTGACCCCAGCCGGCCCGCTCGGCCAGCGCCCGAAGCAGTTGCTGCGTCTGCGGCTTCTTGGCCAGCAGGCGCAGGCGGTAGTCCAGCGGGTCGATGCCCGCCAAGGCCGCAGCGCGGTCGAGGCTGCACTCATAGAAGAACACATTCTGCGAGGCACCCACCGAGCGCCAGTAGCCGCAGGGCACGCCGGGATCGACGTTGGTCCAGTTCAGGTGCAGGGCCGGCACGGCATAGTCGTGTCGCGTCCAGCCCATGCCCATGGTCCAGTCGAGCTCCGGATTCGGCGGGCCGTTCGTCAGGCCGCTATAGGCCAGCAGCGAGGGATTGGCACCATCGACGCGCAGGCCCGTGGGCAGGCCATCGGCACCGAGGGCCAGGCGCACGCGCACCGCCGCGGCCGGTCGGTAGCCGCCGGCCCGCATATCGGTCTCGCGCGACCAGATCAGCTGCACCGGCTTGCCAACGGCCTTGGCAACCAGCGCCGCCTCGATGGCGAAGCCATGCTCCAGCCGCCGTCCGAAGCCGCCGCCGATCAGCTGCGGATGCACGGTCACCTGGGCCGGCTTCAAACCCAGTGCCTTGGCCACGCCGGCCTGGGTATCCTGCGCGCTCTGGGTGGACAGCCACAGCGCGGCGCCGTCCCTGCCCACCTCGGCCACCGCATTCATCGGCTCCATCGTGGCATGGGCCAGATAGGGCACGTCGTAGCTGATGTCTAGGGTCTGCCTGGCACTGGCCAGCGCAGCAGTCACCGCTGGTGGATCCATCAGCGGGTCATCGCGCTTGTCGAAGTCCAGGCCCTGACCGCGGGCGGCGGCGGCCAGCAGCTCGGTGCGCAGCACCTCGGAGTCGGTGCCGGCGTGCGGCCCGTCGGACCAGCTGGGCTTGAGCGCCAGCAGGCCCTTGCGCGCCGTCCAGTAGCTGTCGGCGACGACGGCAATCGCCGCCGTGCCCTTGGCCGCGCCCTTGATCACGCCGGGCAGCCTGACCACCTGGCGCACCCCCTTGATCGCCCTGGCCGGGCGCTCGTCCAGGCTGAGCAGCTCGGCGCCGAAGCGGGGGGCATGCAGCAGGGTCGCAATCAGCATGCCGGGGCGTTTGACGTCGATGCCGAAAACCGCCGAGCCATCGACCTTGGCCGCCAGGTCGCGGCGCGGTGTGCTCCGGCCCATCACCTTCCACTCGGCTCTGGGCTTGGGCTTGATGCCGGCGGGCGGCGTCAGCCCGGCGGCCTCGGCCAGCAGCTGGGCATAGGGCAAGCGTTGCAGCCCATCGGGGTGGACCACCTGTGCCTCGGCCGTGCGGCAGGCCTCGGGCGCGACGCCCCAGCGCTGCGCCGCCGCTTGCATCAGCAGGTGGCGCGCTGCGGCGCAGACCGGCGCCAGCTCGCGGTAGCTCAGCGGCAGGCCCAGGCTGCCGAAGCTGGCGTAGTTGCCCAGCGTGGCCCCGGCGAAGGCGGGCTCCACCGGGGCCTGGGCCACGCTGATGGCGGCCAGCGGCAGGTCGAGCTCTTCGGCCGCGATCTGCGCCACGCTGGTGTGGGTGCCTTGCCCCATCTCGACGACGTTGCTGAGCACGGTCAGGCGGCCGTCCGGGGCAAAGCGCAACCAGACGGCAAATCCTGGCGCGGCGGCTGGGGCGGGCGGCGCGGCGCCTTGGGCCAGCGCCGCAACGGGCAACACACCACCCAAGGTCCAGGCACCCAGCGCGAAGCTGGACTTCAGCCATTCACGGCGGCGCATCATGACCTGACCCCGATCGCCGCGGCGGCATGGATGGCCGCACGCACGCGCGGATAGGTGCCGCAACGGCACAGATTGGTGATCGCTGCATCGATCTGCGCGTCGGTGGGTTTGGGGTGCTCGGCCAGCAAGGCGGCCGCCGCCATCAACATGCCGGACTGGCAGTAGCCGCATTGCGGCACCTGGTCCTTGATCCAGGCCTGCTGCAGCGCATGGCTGCGATCGTTGGACAGGCCCTCGATGGTGGTGATGCGCTTGCCAGCCACCGCCTGCACCGGCATCACGCAGCTGCGCGTGGCCGCACCCTCGACATGCACGGTGCAGGCGCCGCACTGGGCCGCACCGCAGCCGAACTTGGTGCCGGTCAGGCCCAGGTCTTCGCGCAGCACCCAGAGCAGCGGTTTGCCGGCCTCGGCCTCGACGCGGTGCGCGCGGCCATTCACTTGCAATTGGTGTTTCATGCTCGCCTTTTCGGAAATCGGTGGCGGATGCTAGGGAGGCCCCCCGATGCCCGCCAAGAGCGGCGCGATGAAACGTCAAATCACGGGACTGAACGGTGCTCCCAGCCCGACGTCACAGCAGCCGGCTGTCCGACTTCAGGTACCAGCCGCTGATGCGCTGGCCGTTCCAGCGCAGCGTCACCTGCTCGGCCTGGCGCGCCGGCGGCATGGTGGCCCGCGGCGTGAACAGGGCCACGCACTGGCCGGCAGCATGGCGCACGCTGTCATAGGCAATGCCGGCCGCACCCGCCTCGCGCAGGCCCAGGCCGAAGCGCTGCGAGGCTGCATAGCTGTCGGGGTCGTAGAACGCCTGGTGCTGGATACCGTGTTGGCCGCGCAGATCGTGCAGCAAGGCCTTGACGCGAACCCGGTAGCAGCGCAAATCAACCTCGATCGCCGGCTCGGCCGTGCGGGCCAGAAAGCGCGCCCGGTGGTGACTCAGCTCGGCCACCGCCGTCTCCAGCGCGGCGGCGGCGTAGTACACACCGTAGCTGCCATTGCTGAAGCGCGAGCCTTCCGGGTTCAGGTGGGTGAAGGCGGCCATGATGGGGCTGCAACCCGGGCCGCTGACGCGCTGATCGGCCGGCACCAGGCTGAGCTCGCCGATCTCGTCGCGCAGGCGCGGATTGCCCAGCGACTCGATGGCGAACACGGCGGCCAGATCGGCCGGGTCGGCCACCGCCTCGAACAGCGAGATCGGTGGAAAGCGGCTGGGCACCAGGCGGCAGGAGTCCGCCCAGTCCAGCTCGACCTGCGGCAGCGCCGTTGCCGCGCTCAAGCCCAGCCGCCCCGCTGTGCATCCAGGTACTGGCGCACCACGAACAGGTCCGACACCTGGCCCGCCAGCATGCGCTCCAGCGCCGGGCGGCCACCGAACAGCGGCGCGGTATTGGGCTTGCGCACCCAGGCATTGGCGCGCTCGGGGATGGGCAGCAGGATCTGCAGACCCGAATAGATGCCGAACAGATGGGACAGGCGCTCCAGCGTCGCCGCGTCCAGCCCGGTCCTGATGCGCCCGGCTTTCCAGTCGTAGTAGGTGGTGCGGCCGCAGCCCAGCAGGCGCTGCTGCTCCTCATTGCTCAGGCCCCAGGCCTTGGCGATACTGAAGAAGGTGCGCAGCGCGGCCTGGGCGGCGGGGGCCGAATAGATATCGGGCTGGGACTCGGAGGGGTGGATCATGGCGGCTCCACGGCCGGACGACGACCGGCGATGAAGCCCAGTATAGGTACAAAGTCGTACCAAATACAGAAATTAGTTCACAAACAGATTTTCAAGCCCCGCCATCCCGCCCCGGCAGCCACACCGCCACCAGCGCCTTGAACTTGGACCAGACCGAGAGCCGCTCCTCCGACAGCGCGTCCAGGAAGTCGGACAGGCGCTTGGACTTGGCCATCGTGTAGACCGTCAGCACGGTGGTGACGACGAACACCAGGGCGAAGATGGCCAGCCGGCGCGACAGCGGCGCATCGGCCTCGGCCAGCAAATTCATGCCCAGAAATCCGGTGGTGACGGTGCCGATCAGACCGAAGATGGTCACCACGGTCAGCCGCACCACGGTGTTGGCCTGGCGGCGCAGGCTGTCGGCATCAAGATAGCTGTTCATGTCGGCGATGCGCTCCTTGACCTCGGCATAGAGCCCGTCCACATGCAGGTGCTTGACGCACATCTGGAACAGGGCCCGCACCTGGGCCTGGTCCGAGATTTCGTGGAACCAGTAGCGGTGGGTGAAGCGCAAGAAGACCTCGAAGCTGTCGCGAATCGTCCGTTTGAAGCGCTTGACGCTGGCCGGGCGGCTGATGTCCAGGCCCTTCAGCGCCTCGACCAGGCGGTCCGAGAACATCAAGAGCGCGGCCTTCTGGAAGTGCGCGATCAGGAACAGCAGGAAGTGCTGATGGCGGAACTGGGCCAGCACGCCGCGGTCGCGGCAGCCAAAGAACTCGGAGCGGGCATCGCCCACCACCACCAAGGCATGGCCGTTGCACAGATAGCGGGTGTTGGGTGCGGCGCCAGCGCCGGACCAGAAGCGGTCATAGCAATACCGCTGCTCGAAGTCGGCCAGGTGCTGATCCCCATAGGGAAGCTGGGTGTCCTCGGCGGCGGCGGTGACCAGACCCAGGCGGACGAAGTCGCTGCGCTTGAGCGCGCGCGGATCGTCCAGCGACAGATAGGCCATCATCGGCATCCGGTAGTACTCGATCTGCCGGTAGCGCAGCAGGCCCTCCTCGTCGGAATGGTGGCTGACCAGAGGCTCCAGCACATAGGCCCAGTGGGTGGCCACGCGAGGCGCGCGGTGCTCGCAGACATGGGCCAGAAAGGCCTCGCGCTGCTGGGTGTCCGAGCGGGCCAGTACCTGGCCGTCGGCACCCAGCCACTCCAGGCTCTCAAGACAGTGCAGCGCCCGGCCCTGGGCGTCCCAACCGGCCGGATAGGCGCGACCGAAGCGGTACAGCAGTTCCTGCACCTGGGTCAGCGGCAGGTTGTCAGCGGCCACCTCGACATTCAGCAACACGACATCGACATCGTAGAAGAAGTACAGGTCCAGATGGACGACGCTCAAGCTCACAGGCGCGTCACCGGGCCGGGGCACGACGCGCAGGCCGCTGATGTCATGCCGGCGGAACACCCGCATCGGCGAACCCGAGCTGCCCTCCTGCTCGCCGCGGCGCGCACGGCCGTCGCCATACAGAAAGCGCTGCACCACCGGCAGAAAGGAAACGAACTCGTTGTAGTGGCGCTCGTGGAAGCCCTCCCTGTCACCGGTGTACTCGTCCACCATCTCGCGCCAGGGCGAGCGCCCGCCCAGATCGCGCAGCAGCTGCCAGGGCGGCCGCCGGTCGCCCTCGGCCCGCTCGGGCGGCATCAGCCGCAAGGGCCATAGCAAGACCTGGCGCAGATGGCGCACCAGGGTGTCGTGGCGGGCGGTGGTGTCGGCCGTCGCAGCAGGGCTCAGCATGGGCGCAGTGTAGGTTCAGCCGCTCCCCTGTGGATAGCCCGGGCGGGCCCCTATCGCGAGGCGCGCAGCCGCAGCCGCTGCGCCGTCAGCAGCAGCATCAGCACCGCCGCCAGCCAGCCGAACACCCAGGGCGTGGCCTGGCTCCACCAGGCCCCGGCGACGCAGGCCCCGGCCAAGGTCATCGCATTGCCGAAGCCGAAACCGCGACCTTGCCCGTAGCTGGCCAGCACCATCAGCGCCAGCCACAGGCCGAGGAGCACGCGCAGACCCAGCAGCGCGCCCTCGGCCCCGTCCAGCGCCAGCAGGCCCAGCAGGGCCGGCCATTGCACGAGGGCAAACGTGTAGGGCTCGGCGATGGCGCGGGTGGTGGGATCCAGGGCTGGCATGGTGGGTATGGCGGTGCTCACAGTCATTCTCCTTGTTTGTCTATCGTCTGAACAAGCGCAGCCGCGACGGCGAGGCGGCGACCATCGCCGCCCAGTTGCCGCCGGTGCCCGCCTCCAGCGCCTCGACACTGCGATAGGGGCGGTTCGGGAAGCCCGGCGTCGGTGGCACCGGCCGGCCGGCCAGATTGGCCAGCTCGGCATCGCTCATGTCGCTGACGTAGGCCGGGCTGCGCGGCGCACCCGACAGGTCGTACTGGTCGGGGCTCTCGACTATTGCGTTGGTGTGGTTGAACGGTGGCACCGGCGTGCCCGGCCGGCCGGGGGCAATGTCGGTGGCGGTGGCTGTGACCTGCTGGGGAACGAACTGCTCGGCGGCAATGATGTCGGCAATCACCGCGTCATCCGGGTTGCCGGTGGCGCGCAGCATGGCCTGTTCGCTGGCACGGGCTCCCCGCCCGAAGGTGGTTGTGACGGTGAAGCACAGCGCCACATGCTCGTCATGCACACGGGTCTTGGCCTTCTCCTCGAACTGGCTGGACATGGTGGTGTTGGTCGATCCGGTCAGCGGTGTCAGATTGGCCCAGGAGGCGCCGGTGCCGCCCAGATGGTGGTTCAGCAGATGGCCCTTGATGTAGTAGGTGGTGCCGCCGTTGCGGCGCCGGCTCAGGGTCTCCCACAGGCCGCCGGCGACACTGGGCTGGTCACCGGGCGGATGCACCTCGGTCAGCCGCGCCACCCTGACCCCGCTGCCCATGCCGCCGGTCAGCGGGTCGAAGGCCGGTGCGGTGGAGGCACCGGCGGCGTCGCCGCCCATCAGATCGCGCGCCATATCGGCCAGCTCATGGGTCAGGCGCACGACCTCGGTCGCGTCGGCCTCGCCCGGCGTCGTGCCGGCGCCTGTGGCGCTGGGCGGGGCGGCAGTGCGCTGCAGGGCCAGCAGGCGGCGGTGGGTGGCGCGGGCGGTGGCGATGCGGGTCAGCTTGGCCGGATCGGCGCCCGCCGATTGATCGTCGAGGAAGGATTCGAACGATTGCGGCTCGGAAGCAATCGTCAGCTGTGCCGTGGCGCCCTCACCGGTGAAATACAGCTCGTGCCGCTCGCCATTCGCGGCCGTGAAGCCGAAGCGGTTGCTCCACCAGGCGCCGATGCTGGCCACCGTCTCGCGCACCGCCGTGGCGCCGCGCCGGGCCATGGCTATCAGCGCCTGGCCCAAGGAGATCGCGCGGTCGATCAACCAGTCAAGCGCGCGATTGACCGTGCCCTGCACCGTCTCGACCAGCTCGCGTATGCGCTCGGACATCCGCCCCAGACCGAACTGGTTGGCCAGAAAGCCGATCGCCACCGGCATCGCATCGCCCAGTGCCGACTCCAGGAAACCGGCCGCCGCGTCGATCTGGCCGTGGGCAATGCCCAGCACGCCGTCCAGCACCTTGGACGCAATCTCCAGCATCTCGCGCAGGTACTGGACGAACGATTCGATCGCGTTGTAGACGGCGACCAGCGTGTTGATCACCGGCATGATGCCGGTCACGTCGAGCAGGCTCATCAGCCAGCGGGTGGCGCGGCCGATCACCGCGTCGGTGATCCAGCCGATCACGCCCTGCAGCAGCGAGTCCCACAGATTGCCGAGCTGCGACTGGATCTCGGTCCACAGGCCGGCCACACCCTCGGTGGCCAGAATCGAGATGAAGCGCCACACACCGGTGGCCACGCTGAGCATGGTGCGCAGCCTTGCGACCACGGTGGCGTCGAGCCGCAGCGCCAGCCGCGCGAAGATGTTCTCCACCGTCACGCCCAGCACCTGCAGCACAAAGCCCAGCACCGAGCCGACCGAGAAGTCCGCCGGCGGCGTGATGCCGGCCTCGCGCAGATGGCCGAACAGCCAGCCGGTCACGCCATTCAACAGATGGGTGCCGATGCGCTCGAAGAACAGGCCGAAGCCGGCCCGCACGGCGCCGAGCAGATTGATCAGGAAGCCGACCGGGTCGGTCAGGATGTCGCCGATCGCCTGCGCCGCCTTGGCCAGCACCTGCACCACCAGCTCCGGCGGCAGGCCCAGCACGCGCAGCACCGCCTGGAAGAAGCTCCAGGCCGCACCGGCCAGATCGCCATCGACAAAGACCTGGCGCAGGATGCGCATCGCCGTGCGCTGCACCCGCGGCCACAGGCTGGGGTCGGTGAAGAACTGGCCGAACACCGGGATGCGGCCGAGGATCTGGTTCAGGACGAAGTTCTTGATCGGCTCGCGTAGGCAGCAGGGAATCGCCTCCCAGACGGTGCTCAGGATCAGCTGCGGCAGCAGCATCAGGTCACCCACGACCTCGATCAGCCGCCGCACCACGCCAGCCGCCGCCTGAATGAACGGCGACAGCGCATCGAAACCCTGCAGCAGCAGATCGAACAGGCCGACCACCTGCTCCTGCGCCCAGCTGACCAGGTTCTGCGCCGCCGTCTCCAGCCAGCTCAAAGCGCCGGCCAGCACAGACAGGATGCTGCTGGCGCGCAGCTGGCTCATCACATCGGCAACCATCGTTCCCAGCGCACCGACCTTCTCGCTGATCCAGGCGCCGCCGACGATGATCACCCCGCGCACGCCGGCAATGATCTGCTCGACGCTGGGCAGGATTTCGGCCAGGCTCTCGCGGTTGTCGGCGACGGCGTCGCCACCGCCGATATCGCTGGCCGTGGTGTCCAGCTGGCCGGAGAGCTCTGTCATCTGCTGCCCGAAGTTGCTGAGGAAGGGCGGCGGCAGCATCTCGGCCACCTGGGTGGCGACGCTGGAGATAGGCTCCCAGACCGGCCGCGTCTGCGCCTTGACCCAGTCCCAGGCCTCGCTGGCCTTGCCCGTCACCCAGCCGAGGATGCCGCCGGCGCTGTCGCCGGTGCCGGCGTCCTCGGGGCCGAACAGTTGCTCCTTGACCCAGCCCCAGGCGTCGCCGACGGCGCTGCGTATCGGCTCGGTCCAGTCCCAGATATCGGCACCGAACTGCTCGATGCCGGCCCAGACGTCGCCGGCAAAGTTGCGCAGCCACTCGATGGCCGGCGCGCCGTAGCCCGACCAGAGGTCGCTGAAGAAACTGCCTATCGGTCGCAGGAACTCGGTCAGCTTGTCCCAGGCCTCGCCGGCCACTTCGGTGACAAAGGTTTTCAGCTGGTCCACGGCGTCGAGCAGCGGCTGGCAGTCGCCAGACATCAGCGCGGCCAGGATGTCACCGGCCCGCGCCACCAGGCCGGTGAACACGGCCATCATCAGCGCCAGCGTGCCGCTGGGGTCCAAGGCATTGAGCACCGAGGCCACGCCATCGAAGGCCTGCGACACCTTGTCGCGTATCCACTGCACCGGGCCGACCTCGATGATAGGCACCAGCTGCGGCGCCACGCGGCGCACCAGGGCCATCGCTACATCGCCTATCGCCTCGCCGGCGGCATCGACCAGCGCCCCGCCCGCATCGGCCACTGCACCGCCGGCATCGGACACCAGATCGGCGGCGCCCGAGGCCAGATCGCCGGCATCGTCCAGCCAGTCGCCCTGCACTTTCAGCTGCGGCGTCTGTGTCGCCGTCAGCGGCAGGTTCTGGTGGACGCGGCGGGCGTTGTCGCTGGCCTCGCGCTCGGCCGCCTGGTCTGCTGCCTTGCGGCCGCGCGCGCCGCCATCGGCCACGCCGCTGCGCTGCAGGCTCGTGCCGGCCCGGCGCTGCTGCACCACATGGGTCAGCTCGTGGGCCAGCAGGCCGCGGCCCTGCTGCGAATGCGGGTCGTAGGTGCCGGCGCCGAACACCAGGTTCTCGCCCTGGGCATAGGCCGCCGCACCAACAGACCGCGCCGACGCGGCGGCCGAGGCATCGGCATGGACACGCACACCGGACAGCGGCTCGCCAAAGCGCCGGCCCATATCGGCCTGCACGGCCGCTGGCAGCGGCTGGCCGGCGGGGGCCTGCTGCAGAAAGCGAGGCATGCCGGCCGCCGTGTTGGACGCTTGGGTGCTTGCGCGCGGCGGCGCTCGCGCGACCCGGCGCGGGCCGGGCCTGCCGCTGCGGGAGCGCGTCGCCTGCGTGCGCATCACAGCCCCGGCGGCGCCGTGCGTCCCAGCTTGCGGTACTCGCCGCGCACGCCGGCCGCGATGTCATCGAAGCTCAAGCGCCGCCCGCCGGCCTGGGCGCTGGCGGCGGCGGCCAGCACCGCATTGCGGATATTGCCGCCGGCCAGATCGGCCAGCGCCGCCAGCCGGTTCAGCTGCTGCTGATCGCAGCTGCTGGCCTCGCCCAGATGGGCCTGCCACAGCGCGCGCCGGGCCTGGGCGTCGGGGGCACTGAAATCGATGATGAAGTCCAGCCGGCGCACAAAGGCCGGATCGAAGCGATTGCGGCTATTGCTGGTCAGCACGACGATGCCGGCGTGCGACTCGATGCGCTGCAGCAGGTAGTTGGTCTGCGCATTGGCGAAGCGGTCGTTGGCGGTGGCGATCTCGGTGCGCTTGCCGAACAGCGTGTCGGCCTCGTCGAACAAGAGCACCACATCGGCATGCTCGGCCCGGCCCAGCAACTCGGCCAGGTTCTTCTCGGTGTCGCCAATCCATTTGCTGAGCATGGCCGCCAGATCGACGCGGTAGATGGGCAGCCCGAGCCGCGCCGCCAACCACTGCCCGGCCAGCGATTTGCCTGTGCCGGACAGACCCGTGAACAGCATCCGCACACCATCGCAGGCACGCGTGCGGGCCGCCTCGCCCAGGCCCGCATGCAGGCGCTCGCGCTGGGCGCAGCGCTGCAAGGCCCGCTCCAGCTCGGCGCTCACCGTCTCGTTGACGACCAGTGCGCCATCGGGCACGACCTCGGGCAGGGCCTGGGCCAGTGCCTCGAGCGCGCGGCCAGCCGACGTCATGCTGGCGGCCTCCGCAATCGTCTGCAGCGAGGGCTGGCCTGCCGCCAGCAACTGGGCCAGCCGGGCGTGTTCGCTGATCTGCGCCACGCCGGCGCGGTAGCGGGCAGCCGCCGCGGCGGCAAGCTCGGTATCGCCCAGCGCCGCCCGCCACAGCGCGCGGCGCGTGGCCGGGTCGGGGGCGGGAATGCGCCAATCTGCGACCGCTGCGCCTTCGCGGCAGATGCCGCCATCGAGCCCTGTCGTCACCAGCACCGGGCCGTCATATCCAGGCAGAGAAGGCACGGCCGCCAGCTCGCCCGGCGCGGCCTGCAACGCGAACACCGGCACGCGACCGCTCAGCATCAGCCAGACATCGGCGCCGGCGGGCAGCTGATCGTCGAACCAGGCCGGCTGCGCACCCAGGCGCTCAATGATGGCCGCGGCCATGCCACGGGCCTCGGCGGCGCTGGCGCTGCGCATGGCGAGGGTGGCCTGCGGCGTGGCGGCCAGGCTGACGGCCCAGCGATCGGCGGCGGCACGCAGCGCCGGCACGCTCTCGGCCAGAGCGGCCTCGGCCTGCACCGCACGGACGCGGCTGCCGAGCCAGTCGGCCGACACGCCAGCCAAGGCCGCGGCGATCGGTGCGGCCACACGCAGGCTGCGCTCGCACAGCGGCCGACCCTCGTCATCGAGCAGCAACAGGCCGCTGCGCACGGCCGGGCCGAAGGCCAGTGCGTAGAGCGTGTCGGCCTCTGCCTGCTGCGCATCATCCGGTTGCTGCTGCAGCGGCGCCAGCGCACGGGCCAACAGGGCCAGGGTCGGACGGGCGCCCGCGGTGGGTGCCTGCAGCCAGGCCAGCATGCGGCCGGTCACCGCGTCGTCTTCGACGGCGGCGGTCAGGGCCACGGCCAGGATCTCGACCTGTGAGAGATTCAGCAACGCAGTGGCGCGGGCCAGCGCTTCGTCAGCCGCCGCCGGCAGCGCCAAGGCCTGAGTGAGCTGCTGCGGCCACAGCCCGCCGCCGGCCTGGGCCAAAGCCTCGTGCAGAAAGCGGGCTTCGTCCGTGGAGGCCGCAGTGCCCGGCGGCAGCAGGCTGCCCAGCGCCGCCAGCGCGATGTCGCGGCAACGCAGGCTGACGGTGGCGGTGGGCATGGCCATCTGGTTCACGGCTGCCGGCCTCAGGCGTAGTGGAAGCGCAGCACGACATCGAGCCAGGGCAGATAGCCAGGATCGATGTCGAAACCGGCGCGCCGCAGGCGGATGTCAAGGGTTCGCAGAGGCATCACGATGTCGATCCGGTGGTCGGACAGCAGCAGCTCACCGGGCCGGCGCAGCAGGCGCAGCAGCGGCAGGCGGGCGTCACGCACGCAGGCATGTCGGGCCTTCAACCACCAGGTCTCAGCCTCGATTCGCGCCGCTTCGGAGCCGGCACTGGGCTGCGCAGCTATCCAGTCGCCGGCCACCGCATCGAGGCTGAAGCGCTGCTGCAAACGCTGCAGCAGCGCGACGAACACCTCGGCCTGGTGCCGCGACTGCGGATCACCGGGCGCCAGCGGCTCGGCGGCAAAGCCCTGGCGCAGCAGCACCGGCACCAGCAGCCACAGGCCGGCCCAGTCCGTGGACTGGCCGAGCAGCGGCGCGGGCGACGGACGGCTGGGATCAACGGCGTCTGAAGCGTCTGAACGCGACACGGCGGAACGTGACTCGGCCGGCAGCGCTGCTGGCAAAACGGCAGCTGCAGCGGGAGCCACTGGCGTTGCCCGCAACGGACCAGCGGCATCCATGCCCTTGATGGCATCGGCTTCATCAGGCACGGCAGCGGACAGGACTTTCCCGAGAGGAATCTCGTCGGCGAGATTCTCGCCAGGCTCTGACAAGACGGTCCGTTTCACGACATCGGTCTGGACAGGCATCCGCCCCGTCAGCCGCTCGGGGTCGGGTCGTGCCTCGACCACGGTCGCCGCCGGCCAGGTCCCCACATCGCGAACGCCCATCTCGTCGACCAGCCGCTGCAGCCGCGCGCGCGGCTGAGTCGGCAGCAGCACCAGCGCCTCCGCCACCCGGCCATGGTGCGCCAGCAGCGGCAGGGCCTCCCGCCACCAGTGCGGAGGCGCTTGAGCCGCCGCAACAGGCTCCTCGGCCAGCGGCTCGATCAACAAGGCAGCGATGCGTTCGGCCACAGGCAACCCGGCCGGCGCCGAGGCCGGCACCAGCCGTTGCCAGAACCAGGCCGAGTCGTCCTCTCCGGCCAGCCAGCGTGCCAGCAGCGCCACGCGCGCCTGCCCCTGAGCTGGCGCCCAGACCACCTCGGCCGAAGCCCCGGCCTCATCAATGAATACCGCCGCACCGAGCACACGCTGCCACTCGCGCTCGATCAGCAGCGCTATCGTCTGCGCGCCGGCCCCCGGCGGCACGCTCAGCCGCAGTCGGCGTATCAGCACGAAACGATTAGCCAGCGCCGGCGGCCTGGAGGCGATGCGCAGCGCCTCGGCCAGGCGATCACCCACGCCAAGCGCCGCCGCCCGCCGCGGCGCCTTGACGCGCAGGCAGTGGACGGTGATCGCGTCGCTGCCCATGGCTCAGCGGTTGATGAAGTGCACGGCCGTGGCCAGACTGGTCTGCACATTGGCCACCAGCGTCTGCGTGATGCGCAGCGCCGCGACGCCATCGACCAGGTCCTCCACCACCGCATGGGCAGATACCTGCCCCGCCTCGAACAGCTGCACGGCCATGCCCAGCCGCACCTTCTGCGGCAGCAGCGGACGCACATCGAGGCGTATGCCGGGGTTCAGCGGCACCGGTTTGATGATGCGGCCGCTGATGATCTCGCCCACCGGCGAGTGGCTGGCGGCGAGCAGGCAGACGCGCAGCAGATCGGCCATCAGCGCCACCGCCCGCGCATTGCTCCGGTCAACGCGACCGATCAGCCAGACAGCCAGCTCGCGGATGTCCTCGCGGTCATCGCGCGGCAGCTCGTCAAAGCGCGGCAACCCGGTCAGATCGCCGAGGTCCTGCCTTCCGTCGAACTGGCTGAAGCGCTCGGCCCATTCGAGGCGTATGCCGGCGCGCACGCCCGAGAGCCGCGCATGCAGGCAGCCCGCTATCGCGGCCATGCGCTCGAACTCGGCCGCAACGCGCCGCTGCAGCTCGCCGCGCTCGGCGGCCGCGGCCAGCAGGTCGGCGATCGACGCGGCCTTGCCGATCAGGGCGATCTTGCTGGCCAGTGCGGCGCCGCTGCTGAGCGTGGCCTGCAGCTGCGGTAGGGCCACCGCGCGGACCTGCTGCACCTGTTCGGCATGGGCCTGCACGGCGCTGAACGAGGCCTGCATCACCGCTGTACTCGCCATCGCCGTGAATGACAGCTGGGTAGCCACCGCCGGGCGGAGAGTGGCGATCAAGCGATCGGCCAGCAGCGGCCGGTCTATCAGCTGCAGATGGGGACGCAGCGCCGGGAACCAGTCGACCGGCGCGCGGCGCAGCACCTGCAGCATCGCGGCCACGTCCTCGGGCGGGTCTTCGTGATCGGCCAGGCAGGCGGGCACGGCGTCGGGCTCCAGCGACGATTCGAGCTCGCGCACCGGTGCCGCGAGTTGCGTGCCGACCGAGCGCTGCAGCACGCGCACCCGGGCATAGGCGAGGAACTTGACGTGCTGGGCGATGACCTGATCGCGCCGCTCGTTCAGGCTGCGCGCCCGCTCGACCTCCTCGGCCATCAGCGCACGGGCGGTGGCCACGTCCTGGCGCGCCTCGGCCAGCTCGCGCTCGACGACGGCGATGCGCGCCGTGGTCTGAGCCAGCCATTGCTCGGTTGTGCCTATCACGGCGCGGCAGCGCTCCAGCACATTGCGGTAGCGCCGCACCACGCCCTCGGCGCGGCGCAGCAGCGCGATCGTGTGGTCCGACAGATCGACGCCGCTGTAGAAGAAGGTGGATTCGTCGGAGCGCTCGGGGTCGGGGTCGCGGTCATTGAGCAGCACCGACAGATCCTGCTTCAGATCGGCCAGTTTCTTGATGCCGGTGCGGTGCGGCTGGCCGGTCAGCTTGTCGTAGAGGCGCTCGTTTTCATTGCCCACATCCTTGATTGCGGGCAGGCCGGTGACCTCCAGATCGCCCATGTCCAGGCCCAGGGCCAGCAGCTTGGCCACGACCTCGTGGCGGGTGGCCACCGTGTTGTCCTTGGCCTCGATCGAGCGAGGCCGCTCCATCCGTGCGGCAATCGAGGTGGTGCGTATCTCGGCCTTGCCGGTCAGCGCATCGGAGTCGTCGACCGGCGGCGGTGTGGCTGCGGAACCTTTGGTGAACAGGCCGCCAACATCGCGCAGCGCCTCACGCTGAATCAGCTTGTCCGGAAGTTCGCGGGTACCGCCACCAAAGATGGGCGTCGAGACCTTGTCCAGGCCCAGGCCGGCCACGTTCAGGCCGGCGGGCTGGGCCCCGGGCACCTCGCGGGGAGCCGTCTCGCGCTTGAGCACCGTCTTGTCGGCCTTGATGGTTTGATAGAAGTCGGCCAGTTGCTCGCGGGTGGCGCTGGCATTGTCGAGATCGGCGATCTGCGTCAGCGCCGGAGAGACGGCAAAGCGCGTTGCCTGGGTCTGCTTCAGCACCGACTGGCGCAAGCGGTAAAGGTCGGTCTGCGAGCGCAGATAGCCGAGGTTGATGACGTCGTCGGCCTGGGCGATGCGAAAGGCCAGATCAGCTGCCATATGGCGCAGGCCCTGTTCCTCCAGCAACGCGGCCAGGGTCACGAACTCGCCTGCAGGCGTGCCCGGCTTGACGACGGTGGGCGTGATCTTCAGGCCCTTGACGTCGGCGCTGGCAAGCAGCTCGGCCAGCCCAGCGAGCCGACGGGTTTCCCCCTGCACCGAGGTGCCCAGGGAAGCCTCGAACGGCGCATCGCGATCCTGTGCATCGACCAGATCCCAGTCCTCGCCATCGCCCCAGCGCTTGCCGGCGCCATCGAGCAGTTGCTGCGTCAGCCAGGGCGCTTCGCGCTCGCCCTGCAGCAGGCCCAGCGGGCCGAAGCAGGCCCGCCCACCGAACAGGGTGAAGGCCAGGCCGGAGATGTCGCGGTCCACCAGGCCCAGATCGGCTGCCGGCACGGTCAGCCTCACCCAGCTGCCGGCCGTCGGCAGCTCGGCCGATTGCTGTTTGCGCGACGCCGTGCCTTCGGTGCCCCAGTTCAGCCGGCTGACGCCCCAGTAGGCGCGGTGCTCCCAGCCATTGACATTGAACTGCAGCATCAGCTGCTGCGGCGGATGCTCGCGGTCCAGCTGCACCCACGCATACAAGCTTGCCCCGTCCGCGGGCCGCAGCGGTGTGGCCGCCTGCTCCAGCACATGCTGGTGCATGCCCTGGGCCAGGGCCGAGCGGTGCAGCAGGCCGGCGGGTGGCGGTTGTTGCGGCGCGCTGGCCTCGTCTTCGAGGCGCTGCGGGTCCTCGGCCGGTGGTGGCTTCACGTTGGCCCCGTCGAGGCCGCGGCGCTGCAGCAGCTGCTTGTCGCGCAGGTTCTGGCGCCGGCGCAGCCAGTCGCTGCGCGCATCGATGAAGCGGTTCAGCGCGGCGACTATCGTGCCGTCGGCATCGGGCCGCTCGACGACCAGCAGCTGCGGATCGAACAGCGCCTGCGGCACCGGCACATAGACGGCCAGGCGCTCGCGCACCGAGGTGTCGATCGGCGCCAGGCCGGCCGACTCTTCGAGCAGCAGGTCCAGCTGCTCCAGCGGCACCGGCGCGGCAAACACATCGAGCTGGCTGCTGAAGAAGCGGTTCAGCGTGGCGCGGACATCGATCGCATCGGCGGGCAGCAGGCCGGCTGGCGGCAGCATCGGCAGCTGTGCGCCCAGCGCGGCGGTGTCGGTGCCGGCCTGGCGGGCCTCGGTGATCTGCTCGGCCAGCTGCTCGATGCGGGCCTGCCAGAGAAAGCGGTCGCCGGCCCCGCTGCTGCCTTGCCGTGCACGCGGGCGGCCGCCGCTGCGCACCACCGTTGAGCCATCGGCAAACAGCGGCTGCCAGACCGTGTCGAAGCCGACCAGGGCCAGCGGTATGCCCAGCCCATTCCAGGGCATGGCCTGCGCCGAGCCCAGGCGCGCCTCGCGATCGAACACCCGATAGGCCAGCCGGTTGCGCCAGGTCGCATCGGCCGCGGGCAGCGATAGCCATTCGTCGGGCCAGGCGTACCAGACCAGGCGGCCGGCGTCCTGGCGCAGCTGATCCTCGAAGGCCTCGGCATCGAGATCGCGTTCGCACTGGTCGAAGGGGTCGACCCCCTCGATAGCGTAGTGTTCTATGGGCTCCAGCACGACGATGCCGGCACGCGGCAGGGCCATGCCCGCCGTCAGTTCCTCGCGCAGGCTGCGGCCGAGGTGGCGCGATTCGAGCACCGTGCCGTCGGCCTCGCCCGGACCGGGCGGCGGCGCCTCGCCGGCCAGCAGCCAGCCGGGCGCCCAGACCGGCAGGTCCAGCAGGTCGAAGTGCAGGGCCTGCGGCACGACCACCTCTTCACCGCTGGCGGCCAGGGCCAGGCCGCTGTCCAGCGTAGCGCCGCGCGCCGTGCTGAGATCGACCGGCGCCGCGCCGCCCAGATCCAGCGACAGGCCCAGGCCCTCGACGACACCGGCACTGAGCGCCTGCTGCAACAGGGCCAGGCGCCGGCTGCGGTGGTCCTGCTCGGCATGCAGCAGTGCATCGGTCAGCGCGCGGCCGGCAAAGGCATTCATGCGCCGCTGCCCGTCGGCGTCGACACGGCCCGCCAGCTTCGGACTCACGGCGATCGCCATCTCGCCCTGGGCAAGATTCAGCGCGCGACCTGGGGGTTGAAGAATACGCATCACGGTCTCCAGCTAGCGCACCAGCACGCGGTCGAGATTGAGCTTGCCGCGGGCCGGAATCTTCAGCTCGGTGGCCATCCGCGCGGTCTCGAAGCGGTTGGCATTGGCCAGCGCCCGGTCCAGCTCGAGCAAGCGGTCGCTGCCGGCCAGCTTGGCCACAGCGTCGGCGTCCTGCAGCAGCTCGGGCCGCTCGGCGGCCAGCTTGGCCAGGCCACTGCCCACGCCGGGGGCGCCCAGGGTTTCGGCCATCTGTGCGACCTCGGCCGTGCCGACCTTGCCCTTGCCCTCCAGGCCGCCCAGCAGCACCTGGGCCAGCACCGGCGAGTCGAACTTGTCGGCCGCCAGCAGCCGCACCATCTCGGCCCGCGCGCCGACGCTGGACTTCTCCAGCACCTTTTGCACGCGCGGCAGCAGCTCGACCGGGAAGCGCCGCTTGATGACCGCGTCCTCGTCCTCGTCGGCGCCCAGCACGGCCACCACCTCGCCCTCGATCTGCGGCCGCATCGCCAGATTGCGTCGGCGCGTGTACCAGAGCTGGGGCTGGGCTGCGAGCAGCTCGGTCCAGACGCCGTCGACGCCATCGGGCGGCTCGGCCACCGGAGTCGGCAGCTGGAACAGCCGCCGCGCCTCGAAGGCCCGCATCGCATCCAGCGGCGAGCGCTTGACGTTGCCGGCCGCCGCCAGCGCCTTGACTGGCCGCTCGATGCGGCGCTGCAGGCGCGCGGCGGTGCGCATCAGCGACTCGCGCGCCACCGGCACCAGGATGGCAAACGCGGTGGCGGCCAGCGCCTCGGCGTTGAGGCTCAGATCGATGGGCGGCAGCAGCAGCGACTCCTCGACCAGCAGCGCGATCTCGTCCTCGGGCACCAGGCACAGATCGGCCTGCACGCCGGGCGGGAACCAGCTCTGGCTAAAGTCCTGCGTGTTGACCGCGGCCGCCGGCATCGGCCCGGCCGGGGGCAGCGCAGCAAAGTACTGGCTCGCGGTGGGCCGGCCGGCCAGCGAACGGGACATCAGCTCACGCAGCTGCTGGCTGTACTGGGCCAGATGGGCCTCGCGCAGCAGCCGCGGCGCAAAGCCGAAGCCCAGCACATCGGCGTGCGCCTGGCCGGCCGCGCGGCGTGCCAGATGGGTATCCACCCAGCGCACCTGATCGCCCTGCAGGGCCAGCACGGCCAACGGCAGCAGCTCGGCCGGCATCGCCGGCAGCGCATCGCTGACGAAGGCATCGCGGGCCAGCCGGCTGCGCATCGCATCGATACGGTCGGGCGGCGCGTCGGCCAGGTAGCTGAGCGTCAGCGCGCTGGCCTCGATGATGTCGCCCTCCTCGACATGGCGCGGCCCGTCCAGGCTGGTCGGGTAGGCGGCCACCGGATTGGCGCTGAACTCCAGCGCGCGCAGGCCCAGCACGAATAGGCCGGTGCGGTTGCGCAGCGGCGGGCGCGGCTGGCGCAGGGTGCCGAGCTGGACGGCCAGGGTCTGCAGCCGGAACAGCTGGGCCAGCGAGACCCGCACCACGGCGCTCAACGAGACCAGCTCACCCGCGCTGGTGTAGCCAAAGCCCGGGCGCACCAGCAGGTCGCTGCTGCTGACGCCCGCACTGACCTCCAGGCCCTCGACCACCCCCGGACCCAGCGCGCGGGCAAAGCCTGCCTGGCGCGCGAGGAAGTAGCTCTGGTCGCGAGTCAGGTCCCGCGCGGAAAGGAATTTCCCGTCGAAGTAGCGCGGCCGCACGCGGTGCGATTCATCGACCAGGAGGCTGGCCTCGCGCAGCTGGCGGGCCTGCTCGCTGCTAATCAGGGTGCGTGGCGGAAGGGTGGCCATGGGGAAACCTCGCTGAGTTCAGGCGCCGAAGATGGCGGCCAGCATGTCGGTGGGCACAACAAAGGCGCGGCTCTCGTTGTCGATGTTCGCGTCCGCAAAGGCCGGCAGATCAAGCACCGGCCTGCCATCGGGCGCCAGGCCGGTGCTGGGGATGCACACCCGCGCCAGGAACACGGCCGACGGATCGACATTCACGGCATGTTCCTGCAGCCGTGCCAGCGGTGCGCCGTCGGGCCGGGCCAGGGACAGGTCCCAGGCATCGAGCAGATGGGCTCGAGCCGCATCGACACGCTGCTGCGGCGCCAGTGCGCGCAGATCGGCAAAGCGCTGTCGCGGCAGATGGTTGGGTGCGGCCGGGTCGTCCCTGGCCTCGGGCCTCAACACCAGCTCCAGCCGGAAGGCATCGCGCACGCGGGCCGGCACCAGTGCATCGGTGGCATCGAAGGCGCCATGGGCAAAGGCGGGCGTGCGGCCACGCCCGCAGGCGACAAAGCGCAGGTACAGATCGGCGACCAACCCCTGCGCGCCGAGTGCGTTGCGCAGGGCGTCGCCGCTGTGGGCATCGGCCCAGCGCCCCAGACGCAGGCACCAGGGGCGCGGCACCTCGATCAGGCGGCCGAAGCGGTCCAGCGCCAGGCCGCCGCCAACGGCCAGCTCGGTCACGCCACCGTCCTGGCGGGCGGTGGCCTTCAAGCCGGCCAGCGTGCCGCTGCCGGACAGATAGCCCAGGCCCCGTGCCAGCCGGCTGCGGTGGTAGGTCTGCTCGTCGGTGAAGTCCTCGCGGTCGAGCAGCACGCCGGTGTCGTAATACGGCCGGTCGGGCCGCAGCGCGGCCGGCAGCGGATCGACAGCGACGAAGTCTGTGTTGTCCATGGTCGATCTCCTTCAACGATCGGGCCTTGCCGGCACCGGCCGCCGCGGCGTGGCCGGCGGGATACGTGGGCCCGGGCTCGGCACCAGCACTTTCTGCACCGTCACCACCAGCAGATCGGCCTCGCTGGCGCGGCCCTGCGCGTCGATCACGACCAGCGAGAAGCGATGCCTGCCGGCGGCGAGGCGGTTCTCGACCCGCAGCACCGGCTCGGCGCTGTCGAAGGCCTTGTTCAGCGTCAGCTGGGTCATGGCGGTGGCGCTCGCATCAGGTGATTTGTGGCCCTAGATAAGTGAAGCGATAGGTCTTGATCGTGCCGCCACCGGCATCGAAGGACTTGGCGCCGTTCAGGTCGAACGATTTGCCGATGTCGGCGATCGACGGCCCCTGCAGCACGGCAGTGGGCCGCTCGCGGTCGGCGACGATGACGATGAAGCGGTCGGCGGCCGAGACATTGCCCGAGTCATCGACCACCACCAACTCGAACATCTGCCGGCCGCGGGCCAGCGGTTTCAGCGGATCGACCTCGACGGTGATGATGGGCTGGTCGGTTTCAAACGGTGTGTTGAGCACGAGCTTTGCCATGGAGGAACTCCTTTGGTTGAACAACTGTCATGAGGATCGGTGGGTGAAGCGCCAGCGCCGGATCGCGCCGCCGACGGGGGGAACGGACTGGCTGCCGTCGAGCACGATCGGTCCCAGGGTCGAGGCCTCGCTGGGTCCGACCAGCACGGCCCGAGGCAGGCCGTCGTCTTCATCGAAACCTGGCACGCCGTCATCGAGCCGCCAGTCCAGCGCGCCACCGCCGATCAGCCGGTCGCCGCGGCCCAGCGCGCTGCGCCCGACACGCACCGGATCCAGCGGCACCGGCGCGCGCAGATACGTGTCGATGCCGACCAGCGACGCCACGCCCACCAGCAAGGGCTCGCGCGCGGCGATGACCTTGATCAGCACGTGGGCCGGGGCCAGCTCCTGCGCAATGCTGGCCACCAGCGCGCGCAGCTCGTCGTCCAGGCCTTCGTGCACCAGCAGCGTGGCGCGGTGGGCGGTGCGCTCGTAGACGCTGGCCACCGTCAGCCACTCGGCCTCGCTGTCAATGCGCTCACCGAACAGGGCCAGGAACTCGGCCTTGGCCTGCTGGTCATCGGCGTCGCCAAGAATCAAGGTGTCACCGACAAAGGAATTGCCCGAGACGACCAGGCCGGGCAGCAGCGCATCGTCGCTGCGGTTCAGGTCTATGCCCAGCAGCGTGGCCATCGTGCGGCGCAGGCGGAAGTCCTCGACGATGACAATGCGCCCCAGCGACAGCGCGCCGTCGGTGGCAATATCCAGTGCCAGATGAAGGCCCTGCAGTGTCCCGCGCAGGCGCTTCAGCTCGACGGATTGGATCAGCCACTCGCGCCGGCGCGCGGTCGGCAGGCGCGCAGGGAAGCGCTCACCGGTCCAGCCGGCCAGCCAGGGCAGCCAGGCCTCGGGCACGCTGTCCGGATCGGTCAGCACGCGCACATCGGCGATGCGGTCCTCCAGCGGCGTCAGCACGCCCTCGAACAGCTGGGTGAAGCGCTCCAGAAAGTCGTAGCGCGTGGCCGGGCCGGCGGCGCTGCGGTCGAACACGTCTTCGTCGCGGTAGAGCTCGGGCAGGTAGTTGCGCACGTACGAGAAGCGCTGGCCCCAGACCCGCACCGCCGCCAGTTCGGGCGTGGCCCGGCCATTGCCGAACAGCGACACGCGCAGCCACAGGTGACGGCCGCGCAGCTCGCGCAGCTGCAGGCCGGCGCGCTGGGCCAGCGCACAGAACAGGCCGACGCGCTGTGGCTGCGATGGGCAGCCCAACAGGCCGGCGCGGTGCGGCAGCTCGCTGGGCAAGGACAGCCAATGGCCGCGCGGCACATCAGGGGGCAGATTGGGTGCGGCAGCAGCATCGCCGAACCAGTGCGGATGCCATTGGCGTTGATCGGCTGCCTGGTCTTCGTCACTTGCGGCCAGTTCGATCAGCACGCCGCAGGCCGGGGGTATCACCGCCTCGACATAGATGCGGTGCCAGCGCAGATCCAGTTCCGCCGTGTCCAGCGCCCTGCCCTCGGCCCGGCCCTCGGCCAGATAGGCCCGCCAGGCCAGCGGCACCAGCGACCGGCTGAAACGCGGCGGACCACCCGGATCGACAGGAGGCGCCGGCTCGGCCAGCGGCAGATGCGGCGGCCAGTCCTGCGAGGCGACGAAGGGGCCGCTGGCGGCGTCGGCGCTGGGGTAGCGGCGGCCCAGCGGCTGCAGGGTGGTGCCATCCTGCGGCGCAGCGGGCAGGGCATAGACCAGCACTTCGGTCAGATCGGCCAGGCGCAGCGCGATGTGCTCTTCGTCCAGCCAGGCAAGGGCATGGCCATGCTCGGCGCCAGCCAGTTGCAGCGTGGTCTGCACGGCCGCACCGTCGTCCGAGATCAGCATCAGGCTCAGCGCACCGTCACTGCCCCAGGCAGCGACCGCCAGCCGGCCCGCCGCGCTGGCGGCCACCAGCACCGGCCTCGTGCTGGCGGGCAACACCACCGGCAGCAGCTCGACCCGCGGCGCATCGGGGTTCTCCGGCGCGGGGCGGAAGGTGCCAGGGTCGTAGTCCACCGCCGGACGGTCGGGCCAGGGCGTGCCGGCGATACGGGCCAGGCGGCGATGTACACGATCCAATGCATAGCGCTTCGACTGCCCGTCGCAGGCCAGATCGTGCGGCTGGAAGTTCTGTCCACCGCCCAGCGGCGGCAGCGGCAGGCGCAGCGGCGCAAAGCGGCCACGCAGATCAACCAGCTCGATGCGGTCGGCAAACGCCAGCAGGAGGCACTGGTCGGCGTCCAGCGCCAGATCCAGCGGCACACTGCCAGCCAAGGTGGCATAGCGCGGCACCTCGCCGTCAAAGGCGCCGAAGGCCATCAAGGACTGCGTGGAAAGATCCCAGCGGGCATGGGTGCCGAAGCGGTCGCGCAGCAGTGGCAGCATCGCCAGCTCAGTCTCGGCACGCAGTGCCCGCTCGACACCCTCGCGGCGTGGCGGCGGGGCGCGCTCGTCGAGCAGCGACAGCAGCGGGCGTTGCATCGCTTCGCCGTAGGGCGATTCATGTGTGGCCAGCGCGACGCGGCAAGCGGACAGGGACGTCCAGTCGCCGGGCTGCGACCACATCCAGAAGCGTTGACCGTTGCTGTCCACCTCGATTACTCCGCCCTATTCGATGTGTAGCGGCAGGAACGAGGGCGCACCGGCCGCTGCGGGCTGAAGCATCGTCCGGCCCTGAACGGGCCGAACTTCGGCTTCTCTATGCCCGCTGCGACCGGCACGCCCTCGCCCCTGTTGCAGCTGATGTGCAGGCTCGCATCGGTTCTTGGTTGGCGGCCACCATCGCACCGCAGAGGGGTCGGGGGGCCGGCTACAGCGGGCATAAGGAAGCTGGAGGTCGGTCCGTCCAGGAACGACCAAAGCTTCGGCCCGCTGTAGCCGGCCCCCCGACCCCTCCGCCCAGCCACCAAGTCGGTCGGCGTCACTTCAGCACCTCTCCGTGATCACAGGAACCGCCACACGAGTAGCCCCGCTAAGCGGCGATGACAGCTCGGCCGGCGCGCTATTGCCCACCTCGACCAGCACCTGCATCAGCTCGGGCAGCTGCCAGGGCTGCAGCGCGATCTGCTGCAGGCCCTGCGCGCTGCGCGGTACCAAGACCCAGGCGGTGCCCTGGCGCTCGAACAGATTGACGCCAGCCACACTGGCAACACCCGGCACCCGCGCAGCCTCGACCTCGATCTCGCGATCGACCACGGCGCGACCCAGGACCCAGCCCTGACCGTCCGGTCCGCCCGGCGCCAGCGGCCAGAGCAGGCGGCGGATCGCGGCGCGCACTGCGGCCAAGGTGGCATCGACGGGCGCATCCTCGCGCAGGCCCACGGCCACCGACAGGGCCAGCGGCAGGTACTCGCAGCCGATCACATACAGCTCGGTGGCCAGCGGCCGGCGGGCCTCGAGCTGCGCATGGATGGCCTCGATGAAAGGTTGATCGGCACGCGGGTTCGGGGCGGTGCCGACCATGCCGCTGACCGTGCCCGGCAGGGCCATCACCGTGACCACGCCCGGAATGCCAAAGGCCCGCGTGCGCGGCAGAAATCGAGGCAGCACCTCGACGCGGGCCACGTCAAGGCCCGGGGTCTCGCGGGCCAGTACACGGTAGTCGTCGGCGGTCACCGCCCGCTCGCGATGGCGCAGGTAGGAAGGAATGCGCGCCTCGGCAGCGGCCACCGTTTCGGCGTCTTCGCCGCCCTCGGTGGCGGCCGGCTGGGTGGCCTTCAGCGGCACCAGGCAGCCGTCCTCGATGCGCTGCCCGGTCAGCTCGCGCACGGTGCCGGCCGCCAGATTGCCGGCGCGGCCGCCGCCGCTGCGCGCGCTCACCAGCTTGACCCGTGCGCCGGTCGGCGGCACACGACCACGCACGCCGTCGCCGAAGCGCATCTCGCCGGACTGCGGGTCGAGCTCGTAGACCCGCGCGTCCCGGGCCAGGTCGGCGCGCTGCGAGACCAGGGCAATGTCATCGACGCGGGTCCAGGCCTGGTAGTCCGAGCCCTGCTCGGCGATGGCGATCTGCAGCGAGTCGGCAACGATATTGGTCAGCGGCAGCTGCACCCTCTCGCCAGGGTCGCCGCGCGTCTGCGCCACGATCAGCGCGCCGCGGGTCTGGCCCTGCTCGACGGTCACCGCATGCAGGCCCACCCAGGACAGGCGCAGCTGCTGCACACCGGCGGCCGGCCGCAGCCGCAACCAGGCGACCAAGCGGGCCTGGCGTTCGGCGTCGTCCAGGCGCGGTGGCTCGTCATCGACACCAGAGAGAGTGTCGACCGCGCGGGCCGAGTCGCCGACGCCGATCAGGGATGGGCCTGGCGGCACCAGGCGCAGCACGCCGGCGCGGCGCAGGCCATCGGTGCCGTCCAGCGCCTTGTCCAGAGTCTGGTAATCGGTGTTGCGGCCGCCGCCGACCGAGAGTTCCCATTCGGCGGCGATCTGCAGCGGCGCGGCGACGCGCTGGTCATCGGGCAGGGTCAGGGCCGGGATCACGCCGACATTGAGCAGGCGCGGCGCACCGGCGGCATTGCGAGCGAGCTGGTCACGCATGCGCAGACGCAAGGCGGCGGGGTCCTCGCCGCGCGCCGCCTTCGGCGCCAGCAGGGCGATCCACAGGCAGCGGTCGACGGTATCGCCGACGATGTCGACACCGGCCGGCTGGGCCAGGCCATCTGCGAACAGCGGCGTGGTCTCGTAGGTGTCGAGCTCGCGGGCGCCGTAGAGCTGACCCAGCTGGGCAATCGTCTCGGCAAGCTCGGGATGTGTGTCGACGCCGACGCGCCGCTTGATATAGACCTCGCCGCTGACCGGTGCGATCGACACCTCCTGCCGACTCTCGAAGGGCAGCGGCTTCTCGACCCGGGCGCCCTGCCGCAGGTCGACCGCCTCGCGGGCCTCGTCGGGCAGGCGCAAGGCCAGCAGGCCACGCGCCGGTCGGGCCGGCTTGCGGCCCAGACCCAGCAGATTCAGGAACACGCGGCGCTGGCGCTCGGGCACCTGGTTGGCCCGGAACAGAATCGTGTCGCCGAGGAAGGCGAACAACTCGATCAAGGTGCGGCCCGGGTCGCCCGGGCTGGGATGGGTCCACTCCGGCGTGTGCGCCGGGATGCGGTCCAGCAGCTCGGCCACCAGGTCGTCGAAGCGGCGGTCGTCCAAGGAAGGAACAGGCAAAGTCATATCAATGCCCGCCCGGCCGCCCGAAGGGCATTGAGCGCCCCCTCGGGGGGCAGTGAACGAAGTGAGCGTGGGGGTAGTTCACCTTAGCCTCCCAGACTCAAGGCCAGGGCCAGGCGCTGAGGCTCACCGGTGCGCCGCAAGCGGTAGTGCACCTCGATGCGCACGGCCGCAGCATCACGCTCGTCCTCGCTGACCTCAACGCGGTCCAGCTGCACGCGCTGCTCGTAGCGGGCCACGGCGGTCTGGATGCGCTCGAGGATGCGGGCGCGCACGGCCAGCGTGTTCGGCTCATGCAGAAAGTCCTGCAGGCCCGCGCCGTAGTCGGCATGCATCATCAGCTCCCGCGGTCGGGTGGACAGCAGCGCGCGCAGGCCGTCGGACACGCTGCGCTCCAGACCCGGCCAGCGCCACTGGCCGCTGGCGTCCGGGCCGGCGAGCAGGGGCCAGCCTATCGGGCTCTTGAGTTGGCTGTGGATGGTCATGGCGGGCCGCTCATTTCTTGCGCGGAATCGGCAGACATATCTTCACGAAGGGCAGCCAGTGGAAGATGATCTCCAGCAGGTGCAGCACGATGTTCAGCACGATGAAGGCGCAGATCGTGATGATGGGAATCGAGAATGAGCAGATCCAGCCCAGGCCCAGCTCGCTGCCCTTCTCGGCCTTGCCGGCCAGCATCGCCTTCGGCGAGTTGCGCGCCAGCAGGTTTTGCAGCTCGGGCGGCAGCTCGAAGGCGACATTGGGCTTCATCGCCTTCAGCGAGGCGGCGTTGAGCGACGGCAGCGCAATGCGCGCCTGCGGTGTGCCGGTCGAGGCATGCCAGGGGGCGACCGCATACAGCGGCGTCATCTCGCTCCAGACCAGGCGCGTCGGGCAGCCCGGCTCGCCACGCACGCGGACAAAGGCGCGGATCGCGAACAGCGATTGATCGTCGTCGTAGCGGCCCTCCAGGGTGCGTGCCTCGACGCTGCGCGCCTCCAGCACACCCAGGGCGGCATCGACGAAACGTTCGATCCAGCCAGAGGGAATGGCAGCCAGCTGATCGGGAATCACTACGCCGGGCGCGGCGGCGTCATGGACTATGCGGGCGCAGGCCAGCAGGAAGGTGCCGGCGCCCTGGGCCTGGAAGCGGACCTCGAACTCCGAGCGGACTATCGTGACCAGCTGCAGCTCATCCAGCAGCGGCACCAGGGCCTCGCCGTCGGCCTCTCCGCCGAGGCCGAACTCCAGCGCTAGCTGCCGGATGAAGGCGGTGAACTGGGCGCGCAGCAATTGATCGGTACCGGGGTTGGGGTCGAGCGCCTCGGCGGCCAGCGCATCCTCCTCGGCCAGCCAGGACGCGTCGAACTGGCCGCCGGCGCCCGGCAAGGCCCGTGCGCCGGCGGTGCGCCTAAGGTACGGCGACAGATGGGCGATGAAATCGTCTCGATCGGCGCCCGGCGCATGGACGGCGCTGTAGTCCACCGCCGCACCGCGCTGCAGGCGCTGCGCCTCGCTGCAGGGCACCAGGCCGAACAGCAGCGTGCGTTGCGCATGGTCGCAGACCTCGGGCGCCAGCGCATAGAGCTGCTGCGTGGTTTCGGCCGCAGCCTGCGGTGCGCGCGCGGCCAGCGCTGCATCGACGACGGCATTGCCGGTGCGGGCCTGCGGACGGCGTGCTGGCTCGGGGTCGGCATCGAACTGCTGGGCCGTGTTGAAGCCCTGCCAGCCCAGGCCTTCGCCGTCGCGTTCCTGCCAGGCCTGCCAGTGGGCGTGGTGGGCCAGCTCGGCGGCGCTGGGCATGCCGGCGTGGGCGTTGGGGCCAATCCAGCGGCGCACGACAAAGCCGGACGACTCGATCTTGCGCGGGTCCAACCGCGGCGTGCCGAACAGCGCGCAGCAGGTGTCGAGCAGCACCAGATTGAAGCGGCGGTGAATCGGCTGGAACAGCGCCCGCGGCGCGCCCAGCGAAGCCAACTGATCGAACGGCAGGGTGGCCGGCCAGCCGAAGCGGGGCCAGGTCGCGCCCTTCAGGCCGGCCGACAGTGCGGCGACGAAATCATCGACCTGCAGGTCCACCAGCAGGGCCGGGGCGCCGGGGCGCTGTGCCGACGGGCCGCGCAGGCTGACCGGGTGGTGGGCGTGGGTGGCCTGACTGACGATTGGCATGGCGGCTCTACCAGACATTGCCGGCACCCGGCGTGTACGACGACGACACCACGGCGCTGGCGATCAGGGTGTCGCACTTGACGACGCCGGAGAACTTGGACATGCCGGCATCCACCTTGACCATGCCGGCGCTGACGTTGACCTGCGGCGCATTGACGGTGACCTTGGCGCTGGCCGTGACGGTGATGCCCGACGATTCGAGCTTGATGCTGTTGCCGTTGGAGTCTTCCAGCAGGCAGACACCCGGCCCGTCGCTGAGCTTCAGCGATTGGCCGCCAGGTGTCTCCAGGGTGATGCTCTCCTGCCCGTCCTGGTCGTCCAGCGTGATCGTCACGCCATTGCGCGAGCGGATCACCTTCAGATAGTTGTTGCCGGCGCCGTCCATGCTTTCGGGCGCCGCCGCGCCGCCATGCCACACCCCACCCAGCACCAAGGCCATGCGCGCATCGCCCTGGGCGAAACCGACGACCACCAGATCGCCGACATCGGGCATCCAGAAGGCGCCGCGCTGGTCGCCGGCAAAACCGCTGACAACCGAGGCCCAGACGGGGCCGTCCTGATCGGCGACGCCGGCCGTGGCATGCAGACGCACCTGCACACGGGCCAGCGAGTCCGGGTCCTTCAGGTCCATCACCTCGGCCAGGAACAGGCCACCGGCCCAGGCCGGGCCCAGCACGGGCGGCGTGCAGGCGGGCAGCAGGGACAGGGGTTGGGCGCGGTCCATGGTGCAGGCGCTCAGGGTTGGGCCAGAAAGGCCGACTGCGCGGTGAAGTCGGTGCGGTAGCCGTGACTCTGGTCGAAGCGGTGGTGGGCCTCGATCACGTCATAGCTGTTGTCGAAGCGTTGGCCGATGCCGCTGATCCGCAGGCGCGTGCCGACGCGCAGAGCCGGGTTGCCCTCGGTGCTGCCTGCCAAGCGCACGAAGCGGCGGGCGCGCTGGTCGAAGGCGGCATCGACCAAGGCCTGGGCCTCGCCCTGATTGGGCGCAACCGGCCCGCCCAGATGCTCGCTGCGATTGCCGGGCAGCAGGTCCGCGCCAGTTGTGCCGCTGCCGGCGCCCAGATGCGCGCCGCTGCCGGTGGCGGTGAAGGCCGAACCGCCGGACACGTCGAAGCCGCTGGCGGTGACGGCCGACACCTGCTGGGCCAGATCGGCGATCACGCGCACCTGCTGCAGCTGGCTGTACAGCGCCAGACTCAAGGTGCCGCGATCACCCTCGCCGCAGCGGCGCACCTGCAGGGTACGGCCGTTGAGCTGCAGATCGCAGTCGTGGCGGGCCAGCACGCGGCGCAGAAAGGCCAGATCGCTCTCGTTGAGCTGCGCCCAGTTGCCACTACCGGTGGGCAGATCACCCAGATCGCATTGCAGCCCATGGTTGCCGGCGATCGCTTGCACCAGGTCGCCGATCGCCTGGCTTTCGTAGAAGGCGGTGCGGCGCGCACAGCGCAGCGCAAACAGATCGTCCTCGGCCAAGAGCACCAACTCGGGCGGCGTGCCCACCGAGCCCCTGGCCTCGATCGCGTGGACATCCCCCTCGAACAGGCCGCAGGGCGCGCTGGTCTCACCGAAATAGACCTTCAGCCGCGTGCCCAGATGCAAAGGGCCACCGGCATCGAACAGAAAGCCGACCGAGCCGCTGGTGACGCCCCAGTTCGACAGGCACAGCGACAGGCTGCTCATGCCTCCCTCCTGCTCGCTGACCACGCAGGTGCGCAGGCTGGCATGAACATCGGCCCGTTGCTGGCCATCGACGAACACCGTCGGCCGCACCGCATAGGCGGCGCGTTGCGAGACCGGGGCTTCCTGAACGTCGTTAGGCATGGTCTTGGCTCAGTCAGTCGGCGAGCAGCCGTTCGCGGCGCTCGATGGCCAGGCGCAGTTGCTCATCTAACGCACGTGCCAGCTCCGCGGTCCAGGCGGGGCCTGCGCTTGCCGTCGGTCCTGCGACCGGCGCCGAGGTCGACTCGCTGCTGGGCACATCGACGATCACTTCATCGATCACTACGGGCATCTCGAATCCTCCTCTGCGCTTGGCGCGTTTGATGAAGCATGGAGCGGCAGGGACGAGGGCGCGCCGGTCGCTGCGGGCTGAAGCATCGTCCGGCCCTGGACGGACCGAACCTCGGCTTCTTTATGCCCGCTGCAACCGGCACGCCCTCGCCCCTGCTGCAGCGGGTGTGCAAGCTCGACGTCGGCAAGACGCGCCCCACTCCGGGTTGGCCGCCACCGGCGCATCTGCAGAGGGGCCGGGGGGCTGGCCACAGCAGGCATAAGGAAGCTGGAGGTCGGTCCGTCCAGGACGGATCCAAGCTTCAGCCAGCTGTGGCCGGCCCCCCGGTCCCTCTGCCGCGCCATCATCGAAATCAGTCTCACTTCAGTCTCCCGGACAGATCAGGCGTCGAAGCGCAAACGCGCCGACAGCGGTTTGTTCTGGCCCACATCGCTGCGCAGACCCGAGGGGCTTTGCGGCAGCGCGCGGCCATCGATGGAAAAGCCGGCGCCGACATCGGTGGCCAGGCGGTTGCCGGGCTGCTTCGTCGTCAATCGGCTGGCATCGAAACGCAGCGCCGGAGCGCTGACCGAGACGCTGCCCTCGGCGACGAAGCCAACCGGCTCGCGCAGCTGGATGCCGGCCTCGACGGACAGCGTCTTGGCCCCGCCAAAGCGCAGGCTGACCTCGCCGTTGGCGCCGGCGATGGCCCGCGCGGCGCGCAGATCACCGCCCATGCTGGCCACGCCCGCCGCGCCACTCAAGCCCTGCAACTCCGACGGCACCTGGAAGGCATTGGCACTGGCCGCACCGCGCGGATTGGGCCGCTCCAGCGCGGTGAACTCGTTCGGCTGCTCCTTCAGCGCCAGCGCGACCTGGGCGCGCAGCGGCACACCGTCGGCGGAGAAGAAGTCCAGGGTCTCGCGGTAGGAGTCGGCAATGCCGGCGAACATGAAGGTGCCCCACTGGAACACGATGTGCGGAGGAACAAAGGCGGCGCCGGCTTCGCTGGAGGTGCCACTGCTCTGGTCGGGTGCACGCACGGTGGCGCGCAGGGGTCGGGTCTTGTTGCGCACGTCCTCACCGCTGGAGCTGGTGTCGAACAGCAGCTCGAGGTTCATCTTTGCGCTGGACTGGGTAGCAACCTGCGTGGTGGCGCCACTGCCGCCCTGCGGGCTGGCGCTGTTGGTGATCTCCACTTGCAACGACACCGGATTGAATTGCACGGCGATCGTTTCGCCGGCGATCACCAGCTCCGCCTTGGCCAGTTGCTGTGCGCTCATATCGAGTGCTCCAGACCTTCATGGACCACATGCAGCTCCTCGACGCCGACATCGCTGCCGCGGGCATTCAGGTCGGCGGTCTTGAACTTGACCGGCAGCGCGTGGCGCAGGGTCCAACCCATCACGCGCTGGCCCTCGATGTCGCGGATCTCGATGTCGGCGCGCAGCCGGGCCGCGTAGGTGCCGCTGCCCATCAGCTCGAACCACCACCAGAGGTCGCGGGCGGCGGTGATGCCGCGCTTGAACACCACGGTGGCAAAGCTGATCTGACCGGCACGTTGGTGCTGGCCCCAGTTGCGGCCGCCCTCACGGATGGCGCGGGGCTCCATCGTCGCCTCCAGGCCGGTGACCTCGGCGAAGGCCCCCTGGCACAGCGCGATGGTCTCGGAGCCGCCATCGCCCTCGACCTCGTCGCGGGCGAAGCTGACATGGAAATTGAACACACCCAAGGGTGCGTCGCGGGCGGCGCCAGGGTTGCTCATCATGGTGTCAGCTCCGCGACCGGATCGGCATCGGTCCATTGCACGCCGCCGTCCTCGGCCAAGGCCAGGGCGACACGCAGCCGGGCAATCGCCAGCTGCGGCATGAAGTCGATCAGCACGACGACGCGGCCATTGTCGATATCGGCCTGGCTCATCACCGTGCGGTCACAGCGCACGCTGAAGGCCTCGGCGGCGCTGGTGCCGCGCAGCGCGCCGGCCTGCCAGAAGCGGGTCAGCATGTCCTCGAAGCGGCTGCGCGTGGCCGTCCACAGCGCCTCGCCCGAAGGCTCGAAGACCAGGGTCTCGCCAACACGGCGGGCGGTGCGCAGCAGCTGGCCGAGCAGGCGCATCACGCCGGCATGGCTCCAGCCGGAGCGCCGGCTGGTGCTGCGGTCGCTGAGCAGGCGCACGCCATCGGGCGTGGGGCCGAATAGCGCGCAGCGGGTCAGCAGGGTGTCCCGCTGGTCGTCACTGTTGGCAAAGCGACGCAGCAGCTCGTCGGACGGTGCCGGCGTCACGCCCAGTACGCCCAGCGGCGCCTGGCCGGCCGCGGTGGCGGCGGCGCCGCGCGCCAGCACGCGGGCGGCCACCAGGCCGGCCAGCGCACCATCGGGCGGCAGGAGGCCCTCGGCCACACGCTGCTCGCGCGTGGGTCTCAGCCAGGGCGTCGCCAGCTGCAGCATGCTGGACCGCAGCAGAGGCTCCTGGTTCAGGGTCGCGACCGGATCGCGCGCCGCCCCTGCTCGCGGTGCAGCCAGCGGCAGAGCCAGCAGCAGCATCAGGTCACGTCGGCGCTGGGCGACGCGTGCGCGCAGCGCTTCGGCCGATTGCTTCCACAGCGTCCAGGCCTCGTCGTCCAGCCGAGGCGCGTTGACCCGACGGACGCCGGCCACGGCAGCATCGCCGACCAGATTCACGCCGCACTCGACGAACACCTCGGGCAGACCGGGCACGACCGCCGGCTCGGCTGCGATGGCGCCGCGCGGGCTGGCGCAAAGGTCGGGCAGATCAGGCACCAGCACCAGGCTGACATCGTCCAGCGCCCAGGCATGCTCGATGCCATGCAGCTGTTCGTTCTGCCAGCCGGAGATGCCAGCCAGCGGTAGCAGTCGGCGCCATTGCGCCTCGCGCAAATCCGTGTCGAGCTCGGTCAGCACGCTCCACGGCGCCGCGAGACACACGACATAACACTTGCGCCCGCCGTTGGCGAAGAAGTCGCGCACGGCCAGGCCCAGATAGTCATCGGCAGTGTCAGTGCCCCCCTCGCTGACCGGCCGGGCATGCCAGTCGAACAGCGCGTCGAACACCGTCCAGCTGTCGATGGGCAGCGGCGTGTCCAGCAGGGTGTCGGCTGGATAGCGGCGCTCGCGCAGCCAGTCGGCCACCGCGCGAGGCACGGCGGCACCGGCGCGGCGTGTCGTCCAGCCGACGAACAGGGCCACATCGGCGCGCGCGGAGTGCGTGCGCTCGGCGGCTGCTGCGTCGGTGAAGCTGAGACCGAACATGGTGGGCTGCGGCCGGTCGGGGTCAGGCCGCCTCGATCTCGAGGCCCTCGGCGCTGAGCACCAGTTCCTCCATCGCCACATCGCCGCCGCCCTTGGCGGCCAGGGTCGGGCCGGTGTACTTCATCGGTATGACCTTGCGCAGCAGCCATTTCTGCACCGCCTTGCCCGCCTCGTCGAGCAGGGTGATGGCCACATCCTTCTGCGCATTGACACCGTTGGTGCGGGTGTTCTTGATCCAGTCCCAGACAGGGCCCGAATCGATGATGCCGCGCTTGAGCGTGACGTCACCGACCTTGTGCACGCCGGGGATCTTGCGCACATGGTTCTCCTTGTCATTGCCGTAGCGGTACTCGGCGACGGTGATCTCCGAGCCCAGGCCCGAGACGTCGGAGAAGCCGCCGAAGACCTCGGATCCATCGAAGCTGACGGTGAAGTTGAAGGCACCGTAGGGAACATTGCGGTTGGCCATGGGTTTGCTCCAGAGGGATGTCAGTCACGGGCGTCGGCGGTCTTCTGGCCGATGCGGAAGATCACGAACTCGGCCGGCTTGACGGCGGCCACACCGATCTGGCAGACCAGGCGGCCGTTGTCCAGATCGTTCTGCGACATCGTCGAGCGGTCGCAGCGCACGAAGAAGGCCTCCTCCGGCCGCGTGCCCAGCAAGGCGCCGCTGCGCCACTCGTTGAACAGGAAGGAGGCCACTGTCTCGCGGATGCTGGCCCACAGGCGCTCGCCATTGGGCTCGAACACGGCCCATTGCGTGCTGCGGTCGATCGAGGCCTCGAGGTAATTGAAGTAGCGGCGGATGTTGACGTACTTCCACTCGGGGTCGGAGCTGGCCGTGCGCGCACCCCAGACGCGGTAGCCGCGGCCCGGGAAGAAGCGCAGGCAGTTGACACCCAGCGGATTGAGCATCTCCTGCTCTCCGAAGCTGATGTCGCGCTCGAAGCGCAGCGCGCCCAGCACGACCTCATTGGCCGGCGCCTTGAACACGCCGCGCTGGATGTCGTTGCGGGCATAGATTCCGCAGATGAATCCCGAGGGCGGCAGCGCGATCTCGCGCGGAATGTCGTCGCGCCCCGGCCGCGCATTCGGGTTGGCGATCACCACCCAGGGGTAGTACATCGCCGCGTACTTGGAATCGATGGTCGAGCGTGCGATGCGGGCGTCGCCGGCATTGAGCCCGCGGTCGGTGTCGAGCACGGCGATGCGGTACATGCGCCGGCCCTCGGCGTGGCTGATCAGCGCATTGCGGATGGCGTTGCGCTCTGGGTAGGCGCTAGAGCCGGGCGCGGCGACGATGGCGATGTCATCGATCTTGGCCAGTGCCGCGAAGGCCGGCGCGAACGCCGCCTCGGTGGGCATGGCGCCGTCATTGCCACCTGTCAGCGCGAACGAGCCCCGGCGACCGCTGATGCGGGTCACGGCCGTGCTTTGCGTCACAGGGAACAGGGCCGCCTGCAGCTGCGCCGCATTGACGGCGCTGCCGATGCGCGCGGCATACAGGTTCTCGATCTGGTCGGCACGTCGGTTGGGCATCTCGGCCATCACCGTGCCCAGCCAGCGCGGATGGTCGCGGTCATAGCCCAGGTCGTCCATGGCCAGGCTGCCGCCGTCGGCGTCGGTGGTGATGATGGCCAGGGTGATCAGGGCCACCGAAGCCAGCTCGTCGCCCACCAGGCCGTCATCGGGCTCGGCCGCGGCGCCATCGGCCCCGGCGGCCGTCAGCGCCCGCCAGACGCCGGTGCGCTTGACGAAGTAGGCGAATGCGGCCTCGGTGCTGCCGGTGCGCACCAGGGAGCCATCGGGTGCCATGTCCAGCGTGCGGCGCGGGGCCGGGGCGATGATTTCGCGGGTCTGTATGCCCCTCAGACCGGGCAGCTCGGTGGTCGGCACGGCGCCGTCGCCGCTGCGGCCCGGGAAGCGGGCGACGAAGCGGATGCGGTTGGTCTCGTCCTCGGCTGGCAGCGGATCCACCTCGGGCACAGGCCGCAGATCGGCCGTACTGGCCCGACCGCCGTCACCCAGAAAGACCCGCGCCACATAGAGCCGCGAACCGCCCTCGTTGAAATAGGCCCGCACCGCATGGGCCAGGTAGTTGGTCGGCACGGCCGCCGTGGCCGCCGGTGGTGTCGGCGCCAGATCGGCATAGCCGCCGTAGATGCGCTCGAAGTCGGCATAGCTGGTGAGGATCTCGGGCAGCAGCTCGGCGGTGGCGACAGGGCCCTTGCGGGTCAGGCCGGCAAAGCCGGTGGTGCTGGTGCCCACGCCCTCGATCGAGCGGGCACGGAAGCTGGTCTCTTCGACATAGACGCCTGGGGCTAGATATTCGGGCACGGGACACCTCCGGAGAGTGAGGATGGAGCGTTGGATGCGCGTTTCATGGCAGGGCGATGGTCAAGGACTCGACACGGCCGCTGGCAAAGCTGCGGCGCAGGATTCGGCGCACGACGCCGCCCCGCAGCGCCAGCGCATCGGGATCGAGTGGCTGCAGCGGATCGGCGGCCGGATCGAAGCTGACGGTCAGATCGGCTTCGACCTCGCGCTCGACGACCAGCTCGCCCTGGCCCACTGTGACCTGGGTGATGCCGGCAGCAATCAAGAGGGCCTGGCCGCGCGCATCGCTCATCGCCCGGCCCAGTAGCTGGCCGCCGGTCACCCGGTGCAGGCGCAGCACGGCGTGGGCCGCGGGCCTGCCGGCATGGGTGAGGCTGACGCGCAGCGCCGCCCAGCTGCCCAGCAGCGGCGCGGCGGGCGATGGGTCGAGCAGCACCTCGACCGGGATGAATCGTTCGGCCAGGCGGCCGGCGGGCAGCTGGGCCCGCGGCAGATTGACGGTGAACATGCGCGGCAGATAGCGCCCGGACGGATCGCTGACACGCCCGCTCACCGCCAACGCCGGCACGGCCGGGGCCAGTTCGAACGCGGCCTCGTAGACGGCCAGCTGGCGGGCCAGGCCCGGCGGACGATCGGCCGCCGCGAGCAGGGTTTCATCGAGCTCGGCCAGCACATGCAGGCCGGACAGATTGCGCACCCAGCGCACGCCGCGCGCGCTGACCTGCAGCGGCGCCTCGACGGTGCGCTGCGAGGGCGCGTCGACAAAGCGCACCGCGGCCCAGATGCGCCGCACGTCAGCCTCCATGACCAGCAACTCGGCCGCACTCATGACAGCACCCGCCCATAGTCAAAGCGCCGCGCGATCACCGGTGCAGCCTCGTCCTCCTCGACATCGAGAGTGACGACGCGGGCCACAAAGGGCGCGCTGAGCCGGTAGCCAGGGGCAATGGACTCCCAGATGCGCATCATGTCCTCGACCGACATCTCGGCCTGTATCAGTTGCACCACCTCGTCGGGCCGCCAACCGCCATTGGTCGAGAGCGTGGAGGCATCGAGCAGCGGGTCGCGGTGCAGTTCGCGCAGCATCCAGGCAAAGATCGTCAGCTCGCTGTCGGCGCTGCCGCTCCATACCGACAGCAGCAGATGCACGTCCAGCGACAGCGGCCGGTTGCGTCGGCCCGGCGTCGGCAAGGGCGCCGGCCGGCTGTTGCGCACCTGCTCATTGACGGTGACGCGGTGCGGCCAGATGCTCAGCACCGCCCCGCCCTGCCCGCCCAGATCGGCCAGCAGGCCACCGCTGCCCACGGATTGAAAAGTGCAGGCATGCAGCTGGCGCAGCGACTCGGGATAGGCGTTGGCCAGCCGATTGGCCAGGGAGTCGGCCAGCGAGATCAGCGCGAACTCATTGGCCATGGCACTCAGCCCTCGCCGTCGCTGGCAACGACACCGCCGCCGGCCGGCCGCAGCTCGCCGTACTCGGACTCGAAGCGGGCCATCGCGCTGTCCAGCAGCTGCAGCAGGGCCCGCGCGTAGGACGGAGTCATGATGATGCGCGCCTGGTCCACCTGGGCGCCGGCACCCTCGTAGGCCTGGGCAAAGCGCAGCAGCACCTCGTCGCGGCTGTAGCCGACCTCGAACTGGTTCACATAGACATACCCCCGCGCCTCGGCGGCAGCGCCGAACACCGTTCCGTCATGGGGTCGCCGGGCATCCATGGCTGATCTGTTGCAAGCGACGTGCCACCGCAGTCCGAAGCTCAGAAATGCAGGCGTATCAAGGACTTGGGGGCGTTTGTGCACGTCTTCCGAGATGCGCATGTCACAGCCGCAATGTGACAGGCAATGACGCCTTTCAGTGAAGAATCAAGCACTTGCGGTGTCACATCGCGATGTGACAGTGCACGTTACCGCGAGGGCTCGATATGGAACTGCTTCATCTTGCGGTACAGCGTCATGCGCGACCAGTGCAGCAGTTCGGCGGTCTTGCTGCGGTTCCATTCGCAGCGCGCCAGCGCTTCGAGAATGCGCGTGGACTCACCGGCCTCGGGGACGGGGGCCAGCGCCAGGTCCGCCGGCTCCAGCCATCGGCCATCGAACATGATGCCGGCGGCCTCGACCAGATTGCGCAGCTCGCGCGCATTGCCGGGCCAGTCGTGCTTGCGCAGGCGCTCCAGCGCGGCCGCACTGAGCCGCACCGGGCCGGCCAGATTGCCGGCGCCCAACGCTTGCGCAAAGTGCTCGAACAGCGGGGCCACATCCTCGGGCCGCTCGCGCAGCGGCAGCATCTCGATGCGGGCCACATTCAGCCGGTAGAACAGATCGGCGCGGAAACGCCCATCGCGCACCGCCCGCTCCAAAGCGCAATGGGTGGCGGCAACGATGCGCACATCGATGCTGCGGCTGCGCAGCGCGCCGATCGGGAAGACCTCGCGCGTCTCGATCACGCGCAGCAGCTTGGCCTGGGCATGCAGGGGCATGTCTCCGATCTCGTCGAGGAACAGCGTGCCGCCATGGGCCAGCGTGATCTTGCCCGGGTAGGCCGCGTGAGCGCCGGTGAACGAACCACGCTCATATCCGAACAGCTCGCTGTCGAGCAGGCTGTCGGGCAGGGCCGCGCAATTGATGCTGACCAGGGGGCCGTCGCGGCGCAGGCCCAGCTCGTGCAGCGCGCGGGCCGCAACGTCCTTGCCGGTGCCGGTTTCGCCGGTGATCAACACGCTGCAGCTGGAGCGAGCCAGCAGCGGCAGCCGCTCACGCAGCGCGCGCAGCGAGGGGCTGTTGCCGACGATGGCGTCCAGTGCGTCCCGGTGTGCGCCGGGCGCGCGCGGGCCGTGGGCCGTGGCGCGATCAAGCATCGGACGAGGTTCGGTCATTGTTGCGCTCCCTGGATCGGCCAGACCGCTCAGGTACCGGCCGAACTGACCTCGCTTTCTATGCCCTGGCCCGGGGTTTACCCATCCCTAAGGCATAGGAACTCCGGCCCTTGAATCCGTGGAAAGTGCTGTACATCGGCAAGGAGTTCAATGCAGCAGCCTGGCGTCCGCGCTCAGCGTCTCGAACAGGAACTGCGTGAACGCGCGGATGCGGGCCACCTGGCGCAGATCGGGGTGGCTGAGTATCCATATCTGCGTGTCCAGCGCGGGCTCGGGCGCTGCCAGCTGCACCAGCCCCTGCCGCTGTGCGGCGAGGGGACACAGCAGCATGCCCACGCCCAGGCCCTGGGTCACCGCATCGGCCATGGCCACCAGGCTGTCGGCGCGCAGGGCGATGCGCTCGTCGGGCACGCGCTGGTGCAGCCATTTCAGCTGCTCCAGGTGGGCCAGCGATTCGTCCGGCGCCACCCAGCTGTAGTCGTCGAAGCCCGCCCCCTCACCCAGGGTCTGCAGATAGGCCCCGGAGGCGTAGAGCGCGGTCTGGATGTCGCCGACGCGGCGCCCGATCAGGTTCTCCGGCGGCCGGTTGGTGCCACGCAGCGCCACATCGGCCTCGCGCCGGTTCAGGCTCAGAAAGCTGTTGTTGGCCACCACCTGGATCTGCACACCCGGATGCAGCGCGCGAAAGCGCTGCAGCAGGGGCATCAGCAGCGCATGGACCAGGGTGTCGGGGGCGGTCAGCCGTATCACGCCCTTGATCTCCTCGTCCAGCCCCATCAGCCGGCGCTGCGCCGCCTCGATCTGTTCGGCCAAACCGCTGGTCTGCCGGGCCAAAGACTCGCCGGAGGCGGTCAGCGCATAGCCGCCGGGCAGGCGGTCGAACAGGCGCGTGGCCAGCGTCTGCTCCAGGCTGGCAATGCGGCGCAGCACGGTCGAGTGGTTGACGCCCAGCAGCGTCGCTGCACCCGAGACCGAGCCAGCGCGGCAGACGGCCAGAAAGAACTGCAGATCGTCCCAGCTCAGGGGCCGCTCGGGGGGGCTTGTCGACATGGTGATCGCTTCACTTCAATATGCGAATTCGCATAATCTCAATGCGGAATATGTGAATTGTCGTGCAAATACGCGGAATCTACAGTGGCTTCACCGGCAACAAGCCAGCAACCCTGTGAAAGGATTTCCGATGATTCTCGCCCTGCCCCCACAAGCCTCGCCCGCCCTGGGCGCCTCCCTGCTGCGCATCGCGCTGGGCCTGATGTGGCTCAGCCACGCCATCCTGCTCAAGCTGATGACTTTCGGCATTGCCGGCCTGGCCGCGTGGATGGCCACGCAGGGCCTGCCGCCGGCCCTGGCCTGGCCGCTGGTGATTGCCGAGACGCTGGGCGGCACGCTGATACTGCTGGGCCTGCATGGCCGCTGGGCCTCGCTGGCCCTGCTGCCGGTGCTGATGGGCGCCACCGTCATCCACGCCGGCAACGGCTGGGTCTTCACCAGCAGCAATGGCGGCTGGGAGTACCCGGTTTTCCTGCTCGTCGCCTCGGTCGCCCACATCCTGCTGGGCGACGGCAAGCTGGCGCTAAAGCGCAGCCAGGCCTGAAGGAGCGTCCGTCATGAGCCATCTGGAATTGATCAGCCACAAGCTGTGCCCCTATGTGCAACGAGCGGTGATCGCGCTGAGCGAAAAGAACCTGCCCTTCACGCGCACCGATATCGACCTGGCCGCCAAGCCGGCCTGGTTCAAGGCCCTGTCGCCGCTGGGCAAGGTGCCGCTGCTGCGCATCGGTGACGAGGTGCTGTTCGAGTCGGCGGTGATCGTCGAATACCTGGAAGACACGCAGGCGCCGGCCCTGCATCCGGCCGATGCGCTGCAGCGCGCCCGCCACCGTGCCTGGATCGAGTTCGGCTCCACGGTGCTGAACGACATCTGGGGCTTCTACACCGCCGCTGATGTCACCCAGCTACAGGCCAAACGCGAACTGCTGCGCACCAGGTTCGAGCGGCTGGAGGAGGCGCTGGACACCGGCCCCTACTTCGCCGGCGAACGCTTCAGCCTCGTCGACGCGGTGTTCGCCCCGGTGTTCCGCTACTGGGAGCTGTTCGACCGCATCGCCGATTTCGGTGTCTTCGATGGCCTGCCCCGGGTACAGGCCTGGCGCCGGGCGCTGACCCAGCGACCTTCGGTGCAAGGTGCCGTGGCCGAGGACTATGTCGAACGGCTGAGCAACTTCGTGCGCGCGCAGCACGGCGAGCTGGCGCGGCTGATGGCCGACATGCCCGCCGCCGAACCCGCCTGAGCCGTCAGGGGTCGCGCCGGGCCAACTCGAAATGCATGCCGTCCGGGTTGTTGATGAAGTGCCCGCCCCAGGCAAAGCCCTGGGCATTGAACAGCGGCACCAGATCACCCAGAAAGCCCTGGCGGCCGGGCAGGGCCGGGGCCTGCCCGGCCGGGTTCCAGCGGGCATTGATGTCTATGGCCACACCCCAGCTGTGCGAGCTGAGCTCGGGGTTGTTGGGGTCCCAGTTCTTGTGGCGCGGCACGAAGCTGCCGTCGAAGGTCAGCAGCAGATCGGCCAGGCCGGATTGGGCAATCGTGTCGAACACCGCCTGGAAATGCGGCAGGGCGAGCCGGTGCACGGCCACCGAGCCCTGGCCCAGCGCCTCCAGCAGCGGGTGTTGCAGGGCCACGATGTGCTGCTGCACCCAGCCCGGCGTGCTGATCACCACCGCGCCACGCTTCGCCCCGGGCTGCGACTGGAAGGCGCCGAACACGCCGGCCAGATCGGCCTGGGCCAAAGGCAGGATGCTGCCGTTGGAGCGCCGGCGCACATCGGGGGTGCGCTCACCGGCGGCGGGCTGCGGCGTGGCCACCGGCGCCTCGTCGAGCCGGGCGCCGCCGGCCCAGAAATACTGCTGCTGGTTGGCGACGCGGAACCACTGCGTGCGGCCCAGAAAGGCCTCGCCCTCCAGCACCTGATCGACCAGCAGGGCCTGGCCGGGCTCGAGCCGGGCCAGACGCGTGCCCATCAGGCTGGGCATGCTGCGCAGGTTCAGCTTGTTGCTGATGTGCGCCAGCCGGGCTGGCGTCAGCGGTGTGGCCGCGGCCAGCGGGTCAGGCAAGGTAGCCATCATCGTCGCTCCCGGGCGCTAGGCCCAACAGGTCCTGGATCTGCAGCGCCGTCAGTTCGGCCAGGGGCTCGAAGCCGCGCGAGACCTGCCACGCCTTGATGGCCTGCCGCGTCGCGCCGTCGAAATGGCCGCTGACCTGCACGCCGCTGAGCTTCAGGCTGCGCTGCAGGCGCTCGACCTCGGCCACCGACAGGGCCCGCTCGGCATCGTTCAAGGCATCGCTCATCGCCGCGCCGGCTTCCGCGGCGGGGGGCGCGGCGGCAGCGGCCGCGGTGGCCGGCGAGCGAGCCAGCAGCGTCTTGGGTGCCTCGGCTGCGCTGCCACCGCTACCACCTCCTCCCCCTTCACCCCTGCCACCGCTGCTGCGCACTTTGACCAGTTTGCTCAGCGCGTCGAACCAGAACGGCGCACCGAGCGTGCAGGCCACCGCCGTGACACACCAGCCGAACAGGCTGAGCAGCACATAGTTGCCCCACCATTGCGGGTTGCCCAGCACGCCCAGGCCCTGGCAGTTGGCGGCCACCGGCCGGCCCTTGTCATCGACGGAGTCACAGCCATCGGCGAAGGCGCGCGGCCAGGCCGAGGCGTCCCAACCGATGGGCAGACCGGCGCTCTGCAGCACGCCGAAGTTGTTCATCGTGATGCAGTAGTCGCGTGCCGCCCCCTCGGGCTTGGCGGCGCAGTCACGCGGCAGGGCCCGCGCCGCGGCCGACGCCGCGGGGCCAGGCGCTGCCGCTTTGGCCGCGGGCGCCGACGGCCCGGCAACGGCCTCGCCCAGCCGCGCATGGGCACCGCGCAGCGCCATGGCGTCGGCGGGCAGGGCCGCGCCGATCTCTGCCATCAGCTCGCGCATGGCGGCCGAATCCGGCGCCTGCGCTTGCAGCAGGCTGCGCAGCCTGATCAAGCCGCCCAGCGCCTGGTTCAACGCTGCCGTCGTCCGGCCATCGGGCGAGGCCTTGCGCGCGGCCAGCGTGGCCGCATGCAGCGCCGCGAAGCGCTCGCTGACACCATCGGTCGGCCTGGCCGGTTCGGCCGCAGACGGGGCCCGCGCCGCCTGCGATGCCGCCGGCGCCGCGGGCTGGCCGAGCGGCAAGACCGGCACCTTGCTGGCCCCCGCCTGCGCCGCATAGGCGGCAGTGGCCTGCTCGGCCGCGGCCACAGTCGCCTTGCGCAGGGCCTCGTCCTCCCACAGCCTCGACGAGATCACCACCGGGTTGATATTGGCCAGCGCCGCAGCCAGAAAACCAAACACGAAAACGGTGACCTGCGTATGGCGCTTGAACCAGCCGATCGAGCGGCTGCCCACGGCGTCATACCAGGCGCCCAGGCGGGCCTCATAGGCCGGCCAGTCATGCTCGACCCCCATCACCAGGCTGTTCAGGCCGGCCACGAAGTCGGCATTGGGCACCGCCAGGCCCCCGGGCTTTTGCAACGCGGCCTTCGCCAGCGCGACAAACTCGCCCGGCGTGGCCGGGCGTTGACCACCGGCCTGCTCGGACAGATGGGCAATCAGCGCCGTCACCACCACATCGGTCGCCAGATAGGAGGGCCGGCCCTCCTGCTGCTTGGTCTGCTGAGCCATGGACACGATCAGCGGATGCTTCAGCAGCGCCTCGGTGAACTTCAGGTCATCGGCGAAGAATGACTGCACCGCCTTCAGCAGATAGCGCCCGCGCAGGCCGCGCAGCGAGGTCCATATCTCCTGCAGCGCGGTGGCCAGCAGGCTGGTCAGCGCGAACACCAGGGCCAGCCCAATCACCACGTCGATCATTCGGGTGTCCATGCTCGGCCCCTCAAGCGATGTCGTTGTAGAACAGGTGCGCGCCGATGCGTGCACAGGGCTCGCGGCCCAGAGCCCAGCGCGGCCGGGGATTCAGGCTGCAGGTGTGATAGTGAGTGGCCCGGCGGGTCGGGTCGGCGGCCTCGCGCTGCGGCCGCGGCTGCGCCAGCAGCCGGCCGGCCAGGTCCAGTGCCAGGCGAAAGCGCGCATCGCTGCCGTCCACTCTCAGCAGCTGCGGCAGATTCGGATCATTGCGGTTCCAGCAGCTGAACTGCCAGGGCTTCTGACAGACGGCGATCACGTCCCGGCCCCAGTAGGTCTGGCGCGCCACGCGGTTGAGCACGACATGGGCCACGGCGGCCATGCCGTCACCGGCCTCGCCGCGGGCCTCGCCCCACATCGTGCGGGCCAGGGTCACCGCCTTGCTGGACGGTCCGCCGGACGGCGCGGCCGGCGACACGGCCGCAGGCGCAAGCGGCACGGCGCTGTCGCGCGGCATCGTCTGGCGCAGCAGCGGCTCGCCGCGACGCACCAGCTGGGCGCCGGCCCAGTCGAGTATCGGCGTGATAGGCACCGCCACCGCATTCAGCAACGCTCCCTCCGGCGCCGCGCCGGCATGAATGGCGACCAACTCGTCCCGGTCGTTCCAGACCGGCGCCCCGCTGTCACCCGCCTCTGTGGCCTCGGCGCTGCGCCAGCACAGCGCATCCTGCAGCCGATAGACCTTGCTCAGATCGCCGGCCACGCACAGGCGGGCGCTCAGAAAGCCGGGCGAATCGCCCCCGATCTCGCGGCCGCGGGTGCGCAGCCGCAGCCGGTCATCGGCAAAGGTCGGGGCCACGCCGCGGGGCCAGTCCGCCGGTCGGGCGGCCAGCGGCGCCAGCGCGGCAATGCTCACCTCGGCCAGCGCGGCGTCGATGCGGGTATCGGCCGGCAGGCCCTCGAAATTGGGCTGCCAGTCGAACAGCCGGCCACTGAACGAGGACGTGTCTTCGCCATCGTATTGAAAAATGATGTCATCGCCGCTGGCCGAGCCGATGCCGGCGCCAAGCACATGGCCTGCCGTCAGCGCCAGCAGCCGCGAGGGATTGCTGGGCCGGCGCAGCACCGCGGCCAGGGTGCCGTCAAGGAAGTTGTGCGACAGGTTCTCGGTGCGCACCCAACTCTGCGCCAGGCCATGACGGGCGCCACGCAGGCTGCGCACCGGCAACGGCGACCCGTCAAGCGCCGAACGCAGCTCTGTCGGCAGCCAGCGGCCGGCACAGCTGTCGTCGAAGCCCAGCATGAACGCCGGTCCCTCGCCCACGCGTCGCGCCAGCGGCTGGTGCAGCCAGCACAGGGCCATGGCCGCCCCCGGCGCCAGGCCCAGCCGGTGCGCCAGCACCGGGTCTCGGCCGTCCTCGCGCAGCAGGGCATTGAGCGCGGCGCGGGTACTGTTCAGATGCAGGGCGCGCTGAAGCATCATCGGCCTCGTCAGCCCTTGGGCTTGCAGGTCTGGGCCATCACCGCCTTCAATGTGTTGTCGTCGAGCAGGCCTGTCCTGGCCAGCGGCGGCACATTGGTGGCCTGGCAGTTCGTCGCCGCGCGGCGGATGTCCTCCGGCTTGGACTCGAGCGTCAGGCCCATCGCCTCGCGCAGCTCGGCAGGCACCGCGCTGAGCGGCGTCTCGCGGCCAGCGGCTGCTGCGCCCGGGGCCGAGGCGGGCCCCGGGGCCGGCGCCGCGCGCGCCACCGGCTCGGTGATGGTCAACTGGGCCACGTGCTCGGCGGTGCTGCCGCTGTCGCGGATATGGACCGTCAGCACATCGCCGGTCGCCACGCCGCTGGCCGTGTAGTCAAAGCGGAACTGCCCCCCCTCCAGCCTGACCGGCAGCGATGTGCTGTTGTTGCCGGCCTCGACCTGCGCGGTCGGCACATTGCCGCCGCTGCTGACGAAGAAGCTGATGGTGTCGCCAAGCGCCAGGCTGAGTTTGTCCCCGGCCGGGAACACGCGCAGCAGCGAGCCATTCACCTTGACCGTGCACTCGCCCATCGCCTTGCGCGCCTTGGCATAGCCGGCGCCCAGCGAGTCCTGGTTCAGATCGTCGAGGCGTACCCGGGCGGCGCGCAGCTGGGTCAGCGCGCCTTCGATCCTGTCGAGCCTGGCCCTGTCGTCCTGGCTCAGCCTGCGCGTCGCGTCGCTCTTGCCCTGCGCGGCGCCGACGTCGCTCGTCTTGGACTTGAAGCCATCGGCACCGCTCACGCTCAGCGCCGTCTCGCGCAGGCCCTGGCCGGCGGCCATTACCGAGGCCAGATCGGGCAGGGTCTTGTCCACCTCCTCGCTGACCTTCAGCTGTATCCTGACCGCACGGTCCCACAGCAGGGGGCCGGCCTCCTCCAGCACGCCTATCACCTTGCCGGCATGCTGGGCGGCGCGGTCGGCCGCCGCCAGTTCGGTCTGTGCCAGGGCAAACAGGCTCTTCACCTCGGGCGCAGCCAGCTCGGTGCGCGAGCCGCCGCCGCTGGTGCCGGTGCAGCGGGCGTCCCAGGCCCGCTGGCGGACGCGACAGTCGCCGAGCAGCAGACTTGCCTCCTCGGCCGTGGCACCAGGCGGCACCGTCGGGCACTTCGGCCTGAGGTCGGCGCAGCTGCGGTTCACCAACGGCACCTCGGCCAGGCGGGCCTGGTTCAAATCCTGATGGCGGTCGAGCAGCGCGCGCAGCTCCGCCGAATGCCGGCGCAGCGCGGCCCGCTGTCCGTACAGCGTCACCTTCGTGCCGTCATCGCCGGCCTGGCCCAGCATCGCCTGGCCCTTGCGGAAGGGCTCGGCGGCATTCAGCGCGCACATCAGTGCGTCGGCGCCGGCGCGATACACGCCCCAGCGCGGCCGCGAGATCAGGGTATTGCCATAGGCATAGCCGGCCGCGCCCACGGTACCCACCGCGGCCATATCGGTGGTGTTCGGGTGGGTCACGGTCTTGAACAGCGCCAGCGCCGACAGACCGATCAGCCCGGCCGACAGCTGCGGCACCGCATTCGCCTGCTCCTCGACGGCGCTGACATAGCGGCGCTGGACCAGGCGCACGTCGGCATAGATCTCCTCCAGTGTGGCCGGCCTGTCATCCTTGCCGCCGGCGTATTTGCCATCGGCTCCGTGTTCGATGCGCAGCCGCTCGGAGAAGATCTGCGGCGCCAAGGTGGAACAGGCGGCGAGCGCCCACAGCGACGGCGCGATCAGCGCCCACTTTGCGGCATTCCAAGACGAGCTCATGGGCCCCCCTGTCAGGCTGAAGCAAGGAGGTGCGATTGCACACCTGATGGCACTACTTACACATCCCTAACAATGACGAGCGCCGCGCCGCGACCCGCCGCGACCAGCGCGCTTGACTCTGGAGTAGCTAAGGAGCTTCAAATGCCGGCATGGACTTCACCGCGGCGCCTTCTGCGGCTATGGCGCGGCCACGCCCGATCTGCAGCGCCCGCCGGTCATTTGGTGCGGCGGCGACACCTTCATCCAGAAGGACGGCATCAACCACGACTTCGGCCTGTTCGAAAGCCCGGATGCCTTCTATGCCCGCCATGGCGTCAACCTCAGCGGCCCCAAGCGCTGGCTCTACCAGCGGCTGATACGCCACCAGATGGATGGCAATGTGGCCCGTATCCGCGGTTCGCTGATTGCCTGAGCGCGGCGCCGGGCGCCCGGCGTATCAGCTTGCCATGCATAAGCTCATCTGTATTTAGTATTTGTCAATGGCATGATCTATGCATCATGATCCGCCATCTGAATACTGGATCACATGGAACTCCGCCAACTCGAAGCCTTCGCGGCCGTCATGTCGACCGGCAGCGTCACCGGCGCGGCCAAGCTGCTGCAGCGCTCGCAGCCGGCCGTGTCGCGCCTGGTGCAGGAGCTGGAGGCCGAGATCGGCTATGCGCTGTTCAGCCGCAACGGCCCGCGGGTGACGCCCACCGAACAGGGTTTTCTGCTCTATGAGGATGCCGAGCGTGCGCTGTCCGCACTGCGCCAGATCCATGCCCGCGCCGCCGAGATCGCCCGTGGCGACGCCCAGCCGCTGCTGCTGGCCGCCACCTCGGCCCTGGCCATAGGCTTGCTGCCCGAGGCGCTGAAAAGCGTCGAGGCGCTGCATGGCGCGGCGCCGGTGCAGCTGCGCACCGCCTCGCCGGAGCAGGTCGTGCATGCGGTGCTCAGCGGCGCGGTCCAACTCGGTGCCTGCAGCCTGCCGCTGGAGCATAGAGGCCTGCAGGTGCACTGGATTGGGCAACTGGCCTGCGTGGCCGTGCTGCGCGAGGATGACCCGCTGGCAGCGCTGGACCGCATTCCGCTGGCCGAGCTGGCACAGCGCCGGCTGATCACGATGAGCAACCCGTTCCGGCTGCGCAACCGGCTCGACGCCCAACTGGCCCAGGCCGGCAGCGCGCGGCGAGAGGCGCTGATCGAAACCAATTCGTCGATGAATGCCCAGGCCCTGGTGCGCGCCGGCCTCGGCGTGGCCGTGCTGGAGCCGTTGACGGCCCATGGCGCGCCGCTGCAGGGCCTGGTGCTGCGGCCGCTGGACACCGACATCCCCTTCTTCTTCGGCGTGATCACGCCCCAGTCGCGGCCGCTGAGCCCCGCCCTGACGGCGCTGGCCGAGGCCCTGCTGCGGGCCGCGGCGTCCCTGCCGGGCTTTGTGCAGCACGACGTCGCCCACCATGCAAAGCTGCTGCACGACAGCGGCCCCAACCGGAAGTCCGATCAATGACCACCCCAAGCAGCGGCCTGGCCGCGCTCGAAGCCCGGCTGCAGCAGGACCTGCAGCAGCTGTGCCTGCCGGCCAAGCGCTGGGTTCCTGCACGCACCGAGGCCGGCGCCGAGGTGCTGGACACCGCCATCATCGGCGGCGGCATGGCCGGCCTGGCCCTGGCCGCCTCGCTGACCCATCTGGGCGTGCAGACGCGCATCTTCGACCGCTCGCCCGCCGGCTTCGAAGGCCCCTGGGCCACGACCGCGCGGATGGAGACGCTGCGCTCGCCCAAGGAGCTGACCGGGCCGGCGCTGGGCTTTGCCGCGCTGACCTTCCGCGCCTGGTTCGAGGCCCAGTTCGGTGCCGACGCATGGGCGGCGCTGGACAAGATCCCGCGCCTGCAATGGGCCGACTATCTGCGCTGGTACCGAGCGGTGCTGGGCCTCGATGTGCGCAACCGCCAGTCCCTGCTGGCCGTGCTGCCCCGCGCCAACGGCCTGGTGCAGCTGGACTTCGCCGATGATGAAGATGGCGGACGGGCCTACCAGGTGCTGGCCCGCCATGTCGTGCTGGCCACCGGCCGCGACGGCCTGGGCGGTCCCTGGGTGCCGGACTGGGTCAAGGCGCTGCCGGGCGAGCGTTGGGCGCATTCCTCCGATGTCTGGGACGGAGCTTCGCTGAAGGGCCTGCGCGTGGCCGTGATCGGCGGTGGTGCCTCTGCGATGGACGCCGCCGCGACCGCGCTGGAGGGCGGCGCCGCCCGCGTCGACCTGCTGATACGCCGGCCCGACCTGCCCCGCGTCAACAAGGGCAAGGGCGCCGGCAACCCGGGCATGGCCCAGGGCTTCTGGTCGCTGCCGGACGAGTGGAAATGGCGCTTCCGCCACTACATCAATGTGCAGCAGGTGCCGCCGCCGCATGGCAGCACCCTGCGCGTGTCGCGCCACGCCAATGCGCATTTCCATCTCGGCACGCCGGTCAGCGGTGCCAGTCAGCGCGCCGATGGCGTGCTGCGCGTGGACACGGCCAAGGGCCCGCTGGCGGCCGACTTCCTGATCTGCTGCACCGGCTTTCGCACCGACTGGTCGCTGCGCCCCGAGTTCGCCGCCATCGCGCCCCAGGTGCGGCTGTGGCAGGACCGCTTCGCCGCTCCCGAGGGCGAGGACGATGCCGAGCTGAGCGAATCACCGGACCTGGGCCCGCTGTACGAGTTCCAGCCCAAGACACCCGGCGCCTGCCCGGGTCTGGAGCGCATCCGCTGCTTCAACTACGCCGCCGCGCTGTCGCAGGGCGCCAGCGCTGGCGACATCCCGCAGATCAGTGACGGCGCCCAGCGCCTGGCCCGCGGCCTGGCGGCGCAGCTGCTGGCCGAGGATGTGGAATCGCACTTCGCCGCGATGACGCGCTTCTCCGAGCCCGAGCTGGACGGCGACGAATGGACGCCGGCCACCTTCCCCGCCTATGAGGAACAGCAACCATGACCGGCTGGCTGCTGCGCCGCATCGCCCAGGCGGCCCTGGTCGTCGTGCTGATGACGGTGATCGTGTTCGCCGGCCTGCATGCGATCGGCAACCCGGTGGACATCCTGATCGGCGACGACATGAACCAGCAGGAGCGGCTGGAGGCGATCGCCCGGCTGGGCCTGGACCAACCGCTGTGGCGCCAGTACCTGGCCTTTGTCGATGGCGCGCTGCACGGCAATCTGGGCAAGAGCTTCGTCTACCAGGAAGACGCCGTGCGGCTGATCCTGCAGCGCCTGCCGGCAACGCTGGAGCTGGCCGTCGGTGCGCTGCTGTTGGCTGTTCTGATCGGCGTACCTTTGGGCCTGTACGCCGGCATGAAGCCCGACAATCCGGTCTCGAAGACGCTGATGGCGGCCAGCATCGTCGGCTTCTCGCTGCCGGCCTTCTGGGTGGCGCTGATGTTCATCATGGTGTTCAGCGTACAACTGGGCTGGCTGCCGGCCAGCGGCCGCGGCGAGACCCGCGAGCTGCTGGGCATCCAGTGGTCCTGGCTGACGCTGGACGGCCTGCAGCACCTGATATTGCCGGCCTTCAATCTGGCCCTGTTCAAGATCTCGCTGGTGCTGCGCCTGACCCGCGCCGGCGTGCGCGAGGTGCTGCCGCAGGACCATGTGAAGTTCGCCCGCGCCAAGGGCCTGAGCCCGGCTCGCGTGGTCATCATGCATGTGCTGCGCAACACCTTGATTCCGCTGGTCACCGTGCTGGGCCTGGAACTGGGCGCGACGATTGCCTACGCCGTCGTCACCGAAACCATCTTCGCCTGGCCCGGCGCCGGCAAGCTGATTCTGGACAGCATCAACTCGCTGGACCGGCCCGTCGTCGTCGCCTACCTGATGGTGGTGGTGGTGATCTTCGTCACCCTGAACCTGCTGGTGGACCTGCTCTACAAGCTGCTGGACCCGCGCGTGCGGCTGGAGGGCACGCGATGAGCGGCAAGAAGAAGAACTTCGACGAGCATTCGATCTGGTGGCGAGTCGCCGCCGACTTCCTGCAATCGCGCGTCGCCGTCGGCGGGCTGATCGTGCTTGGGCTCGTGGTGCTGGCCGCCCTCGTCGCCCCGTGGATCACGCCGCAGAACCCCTACGACCTGATGCAGCTGGACGTGCTGGACGCCCGCCTGCACCCCGGCACGCCCAGTAGCGCCGGCGGCTACACCTACTGGCTTGGCACCGATGGCCAGGGCCGCGACCTCTACTCGGCCATCATCTACGGCCTGCGCATCAGCCTGCTGGTGGGTGTGGGCTCGGCGCTGTTCGCGGCGGTGATAGGCACACTGGTCGGGCTGCTGGCGGCCTATGCCGGCGGCAAGGTCGATGCGGCGCTGATGCGGCTGGTGGACCTGCTGCTGTCCTTCCCGACCATTCTGATGGCGCTGATGATTCTGGCCTACGTGGGCAAGGGTGTCGGCAATGTCGTGCTGACCCTGGTGCTGCTGGAATGGGCCTACTACGCCCGCACCGCACGCGGCCAGGCGCTGGTGGAAACGCGGCGCGAGTATGTAGAGGCGGCGCGCGGCCAGGGCATTCCGCGCTGGCGCATCCTGACCGGCCACATCCTCCCCAACTGCCTGCCGCCGCTGCTGGTCATCGGTGCGCTGCAGATCGCGCGCGCCATCACCCTGGAAGCCACGCTGTCCTTCCTGGGCCTGGGCGTGCCCATCACCGAGCCCTCGCTGGGCCTGTTGATCTCCAATGGCTACCAGTACCTGCTGTCCAATGAATACTGGATCAGCTTCTTCCCCGGCGTGGCCCTGCTGGCCACCATCATCGCGATCAATCTGGTCGGCGACCAGTTGCGCGATGTGCTGAACCCGAGGTTGCAGAAATGAGCGCCAGCGACAACATCCCGACGCTCGAGGTGCGCGATCTGCAGACCCGCTTCCACACCCGCGGCGGCGTGCTGCCGGTGGTCAATGGCGTGTCGTTCACGCTGGGTCGCGGCAAGGTGCTGGGCCTGGTCGGCGAATCGGGCTCGGGCAAGTCGGTGACCGGCTTTTCCATCATGGGTCTGGTCGATGCACCGGGCCGCATCGAAGGCGGCCAGGTGCTGTTCAAGGGCCAGGATCTGCTGCGCTTGAGCGAACCCGAGCGGCGCGCGCTGCGCGGCAACCGCATCGCGATGATCTTCCAGGACCCGATGGCCACCCTGAACCCGGTACTGCGCGTCGATGCGCAGATGCTGGAGGCCGTCCATGCCCACGTCAAGATGTCCAATACCGAGGCGCGCCGGCTGGCCGCCAGCACGCTGGAGCTGATGGGCATCGCCAGCCCCGAGGAGCGCCTGCTCGCCTACCCGCACCAGTTGTCGGGCGGCATGCGTCAGCGGGTGGCCATCGCCATCGCGCTGCTGCACGGGCCCGACCTGATCATCGCCGACGAGCCGACCACGGCGCTGGACGTGACCATACAGGCACAGATCCTGTCCGAGATGCAGAAGCTGGTGCGCGAGCGCGGCACCTCGCTGATCTGGATCAGCCACGATCTGTCGGTGGTGGCGGGTCTTGCCGACGAGATCGCAGTGATGTATGCCGGACGCATCGTCGAGCACGGCACGGTGGACCAGGTGCTGGACGATCCGCAGCACCCCTACACCCAGGGCCTGATCGCCAGTCTGCCGGATGTCAATCAGGTCAATCTGTCCAGTGCCAAGAAGCGCGGCCTGCGGCTGCGCCAGATCCCCGGCATGGCGCCGAATCTGCTGAACATGCCCGGCGGCTGCGCGTTCGCGCCCCGCTGCCCGCGCGCCAGCAGTGTCTGCGACGAGATGCCGGAGATGAGCGAGCAGGCGGGCCACCAGGTGCGCTGCTTCCATCCCGGCCCAGCAGTGGAGGTCACGGCATGAGCGCGCCAAACGAACTGCCGCTGGTCGATCTGCAGGGCATCGCGATGCGCTTCGGCGCGCGGCCCGCACCGGGACTGGTCGGCCGCGCGATGCGCAGCCTGGGGCTCAACGATCCACCGGTCGTCACCCACGCCGTCGATGGGGTGGACCTGTCCGTCAAGCCCGGCGAGGTCGTCGGCCTGGTCGGTGAATCGGGCTGCGGCAAGTCCACGCTGGGCCGCATCGCCGCCGGCCTGCTGGAGCCGACCGAGGGCGAGGTGCGGGTCAACGGTCAAGCGCTCGAAGGGCTGGATGCCGAACAGCGCCTGGCCGCGCGCTTGCGCGTGCAGATGGTGTTCCAGGATCCGTTCGCCAGCCTGAACCCGCGGCTGCGCGTGTCGCGCATCGTCGGCGAGGCGGCCCGTCTGCACGGGCTGACCGATGCCGACGGCGAGGACGATTACGTTGCCGCCCAGCTGCAGCGCGCCGGGCTGGACCCGGCCCTGCGCCACCGCTACCCGCACCAGTTCAGCGGCGGCCAGCGCCAGCGCATCGGCATTGCCCGCGCGCTGGCGGTTCAGCCTTCGATGCTGGTCTGCGACGAGGCGGTGGCCGCGCTCGATGTATCGATACAGGCGCAGATACTGAATCTGTTCATGGACCTGCGCGACGAGCTGGGCCTGGCCTATCTGTTCATCAGCCACGACCTGGGCGTGGTCAAGCATCTGTGCGACCGCGTCGTCGTGATGTATCTGGGCCGTGTCGTCGAGAGCGCGCCGGTCGACGAGCTGTTCGCACGGCCCAATCATCCGTACACGCGGGCGCTGCTGGCCGAGATCCCGAGCATCGCGATGCGCCGCACCGCGTTCAACACGATACGCGGCGAGATACCGAGCCCCATCGCACCACCCAGCGGCTGCCATTTCCATCCACGCTGTCCGCAGGCCATGCCTCGCTGCAGCACGGAAGTGCCGAAGCTGCGCGGCATCGCCATCCATCACACCAGCGCCTGCCATCTGAATGACGGCGGCTGAACCTACGCACACCCGTTGAAAAGGACTCCCAGATGAACTCTTCAAGCAAGCTCACCCTGATCGCCGCCGCCCTGCTCGCCGCCGGCTCGCTGGCCTCGGCCCAGACCCTGTCCATCGCCTTTGCCGACCCGATCTCCTCGGTCGATCCGCAGCTGAACAACCATGCCGGCGACCGCTCGCTGGCCCTTCATTTCTGGGACTCCATCATCAACTCGCGCGACGGCGGCAAGCTGGAGCCGGCGCTGGCCGCCAGCTGGAAGGCGCTGGACGACAAGACCTGGGAATTCAAGCTGCGCAACGACATCAAGTGGCAGGACGGCACGCCGTTCACCGCCGATGACATCGTGTTCTCGTTCCAGCGCGCGCGCAGCGTGCCGGGCACGGTGGCCTCGTACACCGGCGCGCTGCGCACGGTGGAGTCCACCACGGCGAAAGACCCGCACACGGTCATCATCAAGACCAACACGCCCAACCCGATGCTGCCGCTGGACATTGCCTCGATCTACATCGTCAGCAAGCATGTCGGCGAGAAGTCCAAGACCGAGGACTACAACGCCGGGCGTGCGGTCATCGGCACCGGCCCCTACAAGTTCGTGTCGTACAGCCCCGGCGACCGCACCGTGTTCGAGCGCAGCCCGACCTACTACGGCCCCAAGCCGCTGTGGGACAAGGTCAACTACCGCTTCATCAGCAACGGCGCGGCGCGCACGGCAGCCCTGCTGTCGGGTGACGTGGACGTGATCGACAAGGTCGCGGTGACCGACGTCGACAAGCTGCGCAAGACACCCTCGGTCAGCGTCTACACCTACCCCGGCCTGCGCGTGCTGCTGCTGCAGCCCAGCTTCCGCCCCGGGCCCAACGAGTTCATCACCGACAACGCCGGCAAGCCGCTGGCCCAAAACCCGCTGCAGGACCAGCGCGTGCGCCAGGCGCTGTCGATCGCCATCAACCGCAAGGGCATTGCCGACCGCGTCCTGCAGGGCACGGTGACCGAGGCCAACCAGTGGATGCCCAAGGGCACCTTCGGCTACAACCCCGAGGTCAAGGACATTGCCTACAACGCCGAGCAGGCCAAGAAGCTGCTGGCCGAGGCCGGCTTCCCGCAGGGCTTCCAGGTCACCATACACGTGCCCGGCGACCGCTATCCGCAGGCCCCCGAGACGGTGCAGGCGGTGGCCCAGTTCTGGACACGCGTCGGCGTGAAGACCAAGGTCGAGGTCGTGCCCTGGTCGGTGTATTCCAGCCGCGCGACCAAGAACGAGTTCGCCGTCAGCGTGATCGCCTGGGGCAATGGCACGGGCGAGGCCGGCTACGGCCTGCTGCAGACCTTGGCCACCAACGACGCCAAGCGCGGCCGTGGCTCCAACAACTGGGGCCGCTACAGCAATGAGTCGGTGGACAAGGCGCTGGACGCCGCCACCGTCGAGTTCGACGCCGGCCGGCGCGCCGCGATGTTCCGCCATTCGGTCAAGCTGGTCACCGATGACGTCGGCCACATCCCGCTGTTCCACTACCAGAACATCTGGGCCGCCAAGAAGGGGCTGAAGGTCGTGCCGCTGCTGAGCGACCGCACGACGGCTATGCAGGTCACCAAGGTCGGCAAGTAAGGCCATGCTGCTGACTATCACGCCGGACGATGCGCTGATCGATGTGCCGCGGCGCATCGCGGTGCAAGGCCTGCGGCCGGGCGAGGGAGTCACCTTGAGCACGCGCACGGTGCGCGGGCCGGGCGTGCAGTGGCAATCGTCGGCGAACTTCCGCGCTGATGAGGCTGGCGCAGTGGACCTGACGCGCGATGCGCCGGTGTCGGGCAGCTACACGGGCGTATCGGCCATGGGCCTGATCTGGTCACAGGCACCCGAAGTCGAAGGCGCGCCGCGCGAGGTGTTCGCGGCCGAGCCGGCGGCGGCGCTGGTGACCGAGATCACCGTGACACGCGATGACGCGACAACCTTGCAGCGCTCGTTCGTGCAGCGCCTCTCTGCAGACGGCGTGACGCGCCGCGAGATCCGCGAGCAGGGCCTGGTCGGCACGCTGTTCCTGCCCGCAGGCGCCGGCCCGCATCCGGCCGTGATGGTGCTCAACGGCTCCGGCGGCGGCATCAACGAGCCGCGCGCGGCGTTGTACGCCTCGCATGGCTACGCGGCACTGGCGCTGGGCTACTTCAAGGCGCCGGGACTGTCGGACTACATCTCGAACACGCGGCTCGAGTTGTTCGAGACGGCGCTGCACTGGCTGCACGACGAGGTGAAGCCGAAGCATGGCTTCGTCGCGCTGAGCGGCCAGTCGCGCGGCGGCGAACTGGTGCTGCTGCTGGGTTCGCTGTTCCCGGATCTGGTCTCGGCGGTGATCGGCTATGTGCCGGGCGCCGTCGTGCACAGCGCGCAGAACGCCTGCGATCCGGCCACCGGTCGCGAAGGCCCGGCCTGGATCTTCCGTGGCCAGCCGCTGCCCCATCTGTGGCAGAACAACCGCACCGCGAGCTGGAAGCCCTGGGACGAAGGCCCGCAGCCGCGCCGCCACACGAATGCGTTGTTGACTGCGCTGCAGGATGCGGACGCGGTCGAGCGGGCGCGCATACGAGTGGAGCACATCAACGGGCCGGTGATGCTGCTCAGCGCCACCGACGACGGCTCCTGGCCGTCCAGCCTCTACGGCGCCATGGTCGTCGAGCGGCTGCGGGGTTTCAAGCATCCGCACCCGGTCGAGCATCTCGACTTCGCGGGTGCCGGCCACTCGATCGTCTTTCCCTATGTGCCGACCACGCAGCTGGTCTATGCCCATCCGGTGTCGGGGCGGCTGAGCACCACCGGCGGCGCGCCCGCTGCCAACGCGCAGGCCGACGAGGCCTCCTGGGCCGGCGTGCTGCGCTTTCTCAATCTTGCCGTGCAGTCGAAATAGGCCTGAGGGCCCTCCTGGAAACAACACCATGACCACAGATCTGATCGATGCCCTCACCCGCCTGGCCGCCGACAGCGCCGTGCACACCGTGCGCCATCAGCGCGACAAGGTCGTCGCCGGCACGCAGGGCAGCCACGACGCGATCTTCGACCCGGCGCTGGGCGGGCCCACGCTGGCGGAGCGCCTGCTGGCGGCCCATCTGATCGCAGGCCTCACCGGCAGCGAGGTGCTGCAGGCGCACTACCGTGAGCAGCTGCTGGCATTGCCCGCATTGACCGATAGCGAAAGGGCCGCGCTCGATGGCAAGGCCGTCGACGGCCGCCTGCAGGCCATCCTCAGCTTCACACGCACGCTGACCGAGCGCCCGGTGGACGGCGACAAGGCCGCACTGCTGAAGCTGCCGGCCGCCGGCCTGAGCACGGCCGAGGTGGTGGCGCTGGCCCAGCTGATCGCCTATGTCGCCTACCAGCTGCGCGTGGTCGCCGGTCTGCAGGCGCTGGTCGAATCGGGTGCCAGCGATACGCCCGCCGTGGCCGATGCCCCCGAAGCGCCCTTCGTCCACCCGGCGAATCTGCCCAAGCCCGGCGAGCCGCTGCGCGTCAACGGCTTCACCAGCGAGACGCTGGACTGGAAGGCCTGGCTGCCGGTACTGCAGCTGGATCAGGCCACACCCGCCCAGCTGGCGGTGCTGGAAGCCAGCCATCCGAAGGCCAAGAGCAGCGACTACTACCTGACCCTGGCCCAGCAGCCGCGCATCCTGGAAGAGCGCTCCATCGTCTTCAACGCCATCATGTATGCGCCGGGCGGCCTGTCGCGGGCCGAGCGCGAGCTGGCCAGCGCGGTGGTGTCGCGCGTCAACGGCTGCGTCTATTGCGCCTCGGTCCATGCCCAGCGCTTCGAGCAGATCACCAAGCGCAATGATGTGATCCACCAGGTGTTCACCGAGCCGCATGGCGCCGGCACCAATGCGCGCGAGCGCGCCATCGTGCAGCTGTCCATAGACCTGACCTTGCGGCCGGCGCAGTTTGGCGCAGCCCAGCTGCAGGCGGTGCGTGCCGCCGGCCTTTCGGCGCTGGAGGTGCTGGACCTGATACACGCTGTGGCCATCTTCGCCTGGGCGAACCGGCTGATGCTGAACCTGGGCGAGCCGGTGTTCCTTGGCTGAAGCCAGGCTGACGGCTAGCGATTACACTGCCGACCCATGCGCCGCACCCTGCTGGTCCTCCTGATGCTGATCCTGTCCGCCCAATGGACCTGGGCGGCGGTGGCCAGCGTGTGCGAGCATGAGATGGGCAGCGCAGCCGTACATCTGGGTCACCATGAGCACCAGCACATGGACGATTCGGCCGACACACCGTCACCCGACACAGTGGCCCACGCCGATTGCGCAACCTGCCATGCCGGCATGAGCGCGCTGCTGGTGGCCATCGAGCTGCCGCCGCCACTGGCCGCGCAGGACGCCGCGCTCACCCCCTATCGGCGCTCCATCACCCAGGGCCTGCCCGAGCGGCTGATACGCCCTCCTCACCTCAGCCATTGATCGACGACGCGCGCGCAAGGCCCTGAGCCTGCGCGCCGCCATCGCCGCGCTGCGCGCGGCGCCGATCTGGCATCGGCGGACGCTGTCCGTCGAGAACGAGGACACACATGACATCGAGATCCCCTATGGGGGCGCTGCTGGCATGCAGCGCCGCCCTGTGGCTGGGCGCCGGCCAGGCGCGGGCCAATGAAGCTATCCCCGCCACCTTGGCACAAGCCTTCAAGCAGGCCTGGAGCCAGCAAGCCGAAGGCGCCGCCGCCCCGGCGCGGCGCGATGCGGCCCAGGGCCGCAAGAACGCCGCTGGGGCCTGGACGGCCGCACCGCCGGTGCTGGAGCTCTCCGGTCGCAGTGACCGGCTGAACCGCAACCAGGGCAGCCGCGAGATCGAGCTGGGCGTCAGCGCGGCGCTGTGGTTGCCGGGCGAGCGCCAGCTCACCCTGGCCCTGGCCGACGCCGAACTGGGCGCGCTCGACAGCCGGCAGCTCGCGGCCCGCTGGCGACTGGCCGGCGCGGTGCGCGAGGCCTGGTGGGCCTTGCAGCTCGCCGCCCTGGACCAGCAATCGGCGCAGACACGTATCACGGCAGCGGCGCAGCTGGCCCGTGACGTCACGCGCCGTGTTGCCGCTGGCGACCTGTCCCGCGCCGACCAGCACCAGGCCGATGCTGCGGTGGCCACGGCCGAGGCGGAAGCTGCCCAGGCGCAGGCGGCACTGGCCCAGGCCGCGCAGACCTTGCGCAGCTGGGGGCTGGCGCCCGACCTGGCTCGGCAAGACATGGCCCTTCCTGAGCCCAATCCCGAGGCACGCGAGCTCGAAGCCGCCCATCCGGCGTTACGGGAACTCAGCGACCGGGCACGGCTGGCCGAGCGCAGTCTGGCACTGGCCAGCCGCCAGCGGCGCGGCAACCCCGAGCTGCTGCTCAGCACCACGCGCCAGCGGGCCAGCCATGGCGAGTCTTCGGCGCAGACGGTGATGCTGGGCCTGCGCATTCCATTCGGATCGGCCGGCGCCCATCAAGCCCGCCAGGCCGGCGCCAGCGCCGATCAGATCGAGGCGCAAACCCTGCTGGCCCTGGAGCAGCGGCGCTTGCGGGCCGAGGTCGAGAGCGCCCAGGCACGCCTGACGGCCGCGCGGGCCGGCGCCGAGGCGGCAGCCCGCCGCGCCATCTTGGCGCGAGAGACCCGCGGCTTCATCGAAAAGGCTTTCCGCCTCGGCGAGGCCGACCTGCCCAGCCGCTTGCGCGTCGAGCAGGAGGCCTTCGAGGCCGAGCGCCAGCAGGCCCGCGCCGGCATTGGCGTCAGCCAGGCCATTTCGGCGCTGCGGCAGGCGCTTGGCCTGCTGCCGCTATGAACAACACATCCATTCAAGAGAACACCTCCATGCAACGATTCCCTCTCTCTCCCGCGGCCGCGCTATTGGCCGTCGTCCTCTTCTTCGCTTCAAGCGCGGCACGCGCCGGCGAAGGCCATGACCATGGCGAAGCCCCGGCCGCTGCCGCCGGCCCGGCCCTGCCGCGTTTCACCGCCAGCTCCGAGTTGTTCGAGCTGGTGGGCGTGCTCCAGGGCACGCAGCTGACCCTGTATCTGGACCACGCGGACAGCAATGCCCCGGTCAAGAACGCCAAGCTGGAACTGGAGTTCGGCCCGCGCAAGCTGACGCCCAAGCCTCATGGCGATGGCGAGTTCACGCTGACGCTGGATGCCGAGCCCCAGCCTGGCGCTTTGGCGGTGATGGCCACGGTCACCACCGCCAGCGACTCCGATCTGCTGGCCGGCGAGCTCGACATCCACGAAGCCGCCCATGCCGAAGAGGCCCATGTGCACAGCGCGAAGGAGTGGGCGATCTGGACGGGCTCGGCCCTGGCCGCGCTGATCGCCGTGGGCCTGCTGGCGCGTCGCCTGATCGGCGCTCGCGCGCTGCGCACCGGAGCTGCAGCATGAACAGGCGCCTGCTTCCTGCCACGCTGCTGGCCGCCACGTTGCTGATGGCCCAGGGCCCCGCACAGGGCGGTGAGGGCCATGACCATGGCGATGCGCCCGCCGCGAGCAACTCCAACGGCCCGCAGCGTCTGCCCGATGGCTCGGTCTTCCTGCCCAAACCGGCGCAGCGCCAGATCGGCGTGCGCACCCTGGTCAGCACCGAGCAACAGCTGCCCCGTTCGCTGGAACTCAACGGCCTGGTGGTGATGGACCCCAATGCCGGCGGCAAGGTACAGGCCATGGCCGCCGGCCGTCTGGAGCCCGGCCCTCGCGGCCTGCCCTCGCTCGGGCAGACCGTGCGCAAGGGCGAGCTGCTGGCCTATGTGACGCCCTCGGCGAGCAGCCTGGAGCGCGCCAACCAGATCGCCCAGCTGGCAGAGCTGCACGCGGCACGCCAGCTGGCCGAGAAGCGCCTGGCGCGCCTGCGCGAGCTGGCCGACACCGTGCCGCGCAAGGACATCGAGGCGCTGGAGAGCGAGGTCGCCAGCCTTGGCGAGCGTGCGCAGGCCGTGGGCGGCGGGCTGTCCGGCCGCGAGGCCCTGCTGGCGCCTGCCAGCGGCGTGATCGCCTCGGCCCATGCGGTGGCCGGCCAGGTGGTCGATGCGCGCGAGCTGCTGTTCGAGGTGGTGGATCCGCAGCAGCTGCGGGTCGAGGCCCTGGCCTATGACGCGGCCGTGGCCGGCGATGTGCACAGCGCCTACATCCCGGTCGGCGGCGGCGCCAAGGTCGCGCTGACGTTTGTCGGCGCGGCGCGCAGCCTGCGCGACCAGGCCCTGCCGCTGAGCTTCAAGGCCCATGGTGAAGGGCTGACCCAGCTGGCGGTCGGTCAGCCGGTCAAGGTGGTCGTGCAATCGCGCAGCAAGGTCTCTGGCGTGGCAGTGCCGGCAACAGCGCTGATGAAGAACCCGGCCAACCAGTCCATCGTCTGGGTCAAGACAGCGGCGGAGCGCTTCGAGCCAAGAGTCGTGATGGTCGAGCCATTGGACGGCGCTTCTATTGCGATCACCTCCGGACTGAAGTCGAGTGAGCGCGTGGTCGCCATTGGCGCCGCCCTGCTCAACCAGATCCGCTAAGGAGCTTCACCATCATGTTCAAGTGGCTCCTAGACAGCAGCCTGGCCAACCGGCTGCTCATCATCATCGCCAGCCTCGTGCTGATGGCCTATGGCGCGTTCACCCTGTCACGCACGCCGGTGGATGTGTTCCCCGATCTCAACAAACCCACCGTCACCCTGATGACCGAGGCAGGCGGCATGGCCGCCGAGGAGGTGGAGCAGCTGATCACCTTCCCGCTCGAAACCACGATGAATGGTCTGCCCGGCGTGGAGTCGGTGCGCTCGACCTCCAGCGCCGGCCTGTCCTTTCTGTACGTCACCTTCGACTGGAGCACCGACATCTTCCGCGCCCGGCAGATGGTGTCGGAGCGGCTCTCGGCCATGGAGGAAGGCCTGCCCGAGGGCGTGATTCCGCGCATGGGGCCCATCAGCTCCATCATGGGCGAGATCATGCAGGTGGCGATTCCTATCGACACGGCCAAGCTGTCGTCGATGGCCGTGCGCGAGTACGCCGACTGGGTGTTACGCCCGCGCCTGATGTCGATTGCCGGCGTGGCCCAGGTGATTCCGATAGGCGGCGAGGTGCGTCAGTTCCAGGTGCAGCCCAACACCGCCCGCATGGCCGAGCTGAGCATCACCCATGAACAGCTGGAGGCAGCGCTGAAGGGCTATTCGTCCAACAGCTCGGGCGGATTCCTGGAGCTCAACGGCCGCGAGTATCTGATACGCCATCTGGGCCGCACCTCGAATCTGGAGGATCTGAAGAACCTCGCGCTGACCGCGCGCAACGGCCAGCCCATCCTGCTGCGCCAGCTCGCCGAGGTCACGTTCGCTGCGGCGCTGAAGCGCGGCGACGCCGGCTTCGAGGGCCGGCCGGCCGTGATACTGGGCATACAGAAACAGCCCACCGCCGACACCATCGCGGTCACAAAGGCCATCGAGACCGCGCTCGACGAGATGAAGCGTTCGCTGCCCTCCGGCATGGAGGCGCCCAAGGTCACCTTCCGCCAAGCGAGCTTTATCGAGGCCTCGATCACCACCCTGCAAGGCAAGCTGATCGGCGCCTCGGCCTTTGTGGCGGTGATACTGCTGCTGTTCCTGGGCAATCTGCGCACCACCATCATCGCGCTGGTGGCGATTCCGGTGTCCATCTTCATCACCGCCCTGGTGTTCAGGTACTTCGGGCTGTCGATCAACACGATGACCCTGGGCGGCCTGGCGATCGCGATCGGCGGCCTGGTGGACGATGCCGTGGTGGGCATTGAAAACACGCTGAGGCGCCTCAAAGAGGCGCGGCAGCGTATTTCGGCGCAGGCTCATATCGGCGCAGCCGATGTGAAGGACGCGTCAGCGGCCGGCCGCAGCCAAAACGTGATGCGCCGGCTCAAGGAAGACCGCATCAAGCATCCCGAGCACCGAATGAACCCGCTTGAGGTGGTGGCGGCGGCGACGCTGGAGGTGCGCTCGGCCATCCTCTATGCCACGGTGATCATCGTGCTGGTGTTCGTGCCGCTGTTTGCGCTGCCGGGCATGGAGGGGCGGCTGTTCGTGCCGCTGGGCATTGCCTTCATTGTGTCCACCTTGGCCAGCCTGATCGTCTCGGTCACCGTCAGCCCGGTGCTGAGCCTGTACCTGCTGCCGCGGATGAAGTCGCTGGACCATGGCGACACCAGGCTGCTGGCCTGGCTGAAGGTGCGCTATCGTGGCGCGCTGCAGGCCACGCTGAACCACCCCAAGGCGGCCATCGCCGCCGGCACCTTGGCGGTGCTGGCGGCGGCGGCGGCCGTGCCCTTTTTCCCGACCACCTTTCTGCCGCCGTTCAACGAGGGCACCCTGCTGGTGGGCCTGCGGCTCAACCCGGGCGTGACCCTGGCCGAGAGCTCGGCGCTGGCGCGCCAGGCCGAGGTATTGGTCAAGCAGGTGCCCGAGGTCACGCACGTGGGCCGTCGCAGCGGCCGCGCCGAGCTGGACGAGCACGCCGAGGGCGTGCATGTCAGCGAGCTCGATGTCGGGCTCAAGCCCAGCAGCGAGATCACCCGCTCGATGGACGAGATCAATGCCGACATCCGCGCCCGCCTGGTCAATCTGCCGGCGGCCATAGGCATCGGCCAGCCGATTTCGCACCGCATCGACCACATGCTGTCGGGCGTGCGCTCGCAGATCGCGATCAAGATCTTTGGCGACGACCTCGACACTCTGCGTGGCCAGGCCGATGTGCTGCGGGCTAGGCTGGCCGCCATCCCCGGCGTGGCCGATCTGGAGATCGAGAAGCAGGTGCTGGCGCCGCAGATCAAGGTGCGCATCGACTACGCGGCCGCCGCGCGTTATGGCGTTCCGGCGCCGCAGATCCTCGCCACCCTGCAATCCCTGGTCGAGGGCGAAAAGGTGACGCAGATCGTCGAGGCCGGCCGGCGCTTTGCGCTGGTCGTGCGCCTGCCCGAGAGCGCCCGCTCGGTCGAGGGCCTGGCGCAGATACTGATCGCCACGCCTTCGGGCAGCGTGCCCTTGTCGAAGCTGGCCACCATCGAGGACGGCGACGGCCCGAACCAGGTCAGCCGCGACGATGGCAAGCGCCGCATCGTGCTGTCGGCCAATGCCCAGGGCCGGGCGCTGTCCGACATCGTCACCGACATCCGCGCCGCGGTCGCCGAGACCAAGCTGCCGGAGGGCTATTTCGTCACCCTGGGCGGCCAGTTCCAGGCCCAGGAGCAGGCCTCGCGCCTGGTGGGCCTGCTGTCCATCGTCTCGGCGGGGCTGATGTTCGTGGTGCTGTTCAGCCGCTACAAGAGCACGCGGCTAGCGCTGCTGATCATGGCCAATATCCCGCTGGCCCTGGTCGGCGCGGTCGTGGGGCTGGGCCTGTCGGGCCAGCCGCTGTCGGTGGCGGCCCTGGTGGGCTTCATCACGCTGGCCGGCATCTCGGTGCGCAACGGCATCCTGAAGGTCAGCCACTACATCAACCTGATGCGCTTCGAGGGCGAGAACTTCGACCACCGAATGGTTGTGCGCGGCTCGATCGAACGGCTGAGCCCGGTGCTGATGACGGCCCTGGTGACGGCCTTCGCGCTGGCGCCGCTGCTGTTCGAGGCCGAGCGCCCAGGCACCGAGATCCTGCATCCGGTGGCGGTGGTGATCTTCTCGGGCCTGATCAGCTCGACCCTGCTCGACACCTTTCTGACCCCGGCCATGTTCTGGCTGTTCGGCCGCCGCGATGCTGAAGCGTTGATGAATGACCGCAACGCCGAAGCCTTCTGATTTTCAACCAAGGACCCATGATGAAGAACAAACTCCTGATCGCTGCCGCCCTGCTGGCGCTGGCCGGCAGCGGCTTCGCCGCCGATGAGCACGGCCACGAGCCCAAGCCGCTGCACGGCGGCGTCGTGGCCGAGGCCGCCCACCTGGAACTGGAACTGGTGGCCAGGGCCGATGTCATCGCCCTGCTTGTGCGTGACCATGGCAAGCCGGTCGGCCTGCAAGGCGCCAGTGCGAGGCTGACCCTGCTCAGCGGCACAGAGAAAAGCGAGCTGCAGCTGGCCCCGGCGGGCGAGCGCCTGGAGGCCAGGGGTGCGTTCGAGCTCGCCCCCGGCAGCAAGGCCGTGGCCACGGTCATGCTGCCCGGCAAGAAGGCGATCCAGGTGCGATTTGCCTTGAAGTAGTTCCGCCATCGGCCGTCCGGCCTCCGGGCTGGATGTTCGAGCAGGGTCGAGATCAATGACATGTCCTGATCGTGCCAAACATCACGGTCCGCGTGGCCCCCCCCCGATGCACAGGATTGCTGGCAATGGCCCCGCCCACAATCATCGGAGCACTCCCACCTTAGAGATCAACACATGACCCCCCTGCTCCGCAAGCCCGTTTCGACCGCCCTCTTCGCCCTGCTGGGGCTGGTCTCGGCAAGTGCCCAGGCGGCACTCGTGGAGCACGATCTCACCTCGGCCAACGACGGCCTGCTGATCTTCGACTCGCTGACCCAACGGGAGTGGGTCGACGTCACGCACACGACCAATATGTCGGTCAACCAGTTCCTGACCTCCAGCATCTATGCCGGCAAGGGCTTCCACCTGGGCACCACCGCCGACATCACGCAGTTCTTCCTGAATGCCGGGGCGTCCGCAGTGAACGCCAACGGTAACTTCAACCCGGTGAGCGCGAGCTATGCGGCGGCGGTGCTGCTCAATGACTTGATGGAGCATCAAATTCCGTGGCTCGACAGCAGCGGCAACCCCTGGGTCCACGGCTACGAGGACTACGGCAACGGCACCAGCCTGACGATTGCACGCTTCGCCGTGGGTGAGGCCATTGGCCGCACGACCGGCACCGCGACCTTCGACACCGGCACCAATGGCACCAACTGGTCGCGCGACACCACCCATGGCGCGGTGGGCATCTTCGCCTGGCGCGATGCGGCCGGCCAGGTGCCGGAGCCGGCCAGCCTCGCGCTGGTGAGCATTGCCCTGCTGGGTGCATTCGCCGTCGGCCGCAAGCGCGCACCCCGCTGAACGCGCCGGCGGGCAGGCTCAGGCGCCGAAGTACCTCCAGCTCCCTTCGGAGACGGGCTCGACCCTGCCATCCGCCACCTCGCTGGCGGTCTGGTCATCGATGCACAGCTGGAGCTTCATCGTGCTAGGGCCTGTCCAAGGGGCCCAGCGCCGCCGGATCCATCCAGAACGCGCCCCACAGGTGCCCGTCCGGGTCGATCAGCGGGGCGAGATGATTACCATCGGGGATGCTTTCCCTCAAGGCCGTGCGATGCTGACTGTCCAGGTGCGACGAACACTGCTGGTTGATACCGAAGCGGGACCAGGGCAGCTCAGCGCAGCCAGCGGCCTGGTTCGGATCGGCCTCCGGTTGTATGTCGTCGCCGATGACGAGAACAAGCTTGGCATGTTCGGCCTCGCGGACGATCAAGCCGGCACGCTTGTGCGCATCTTCGATGGCGAGTTGCCATCCTCGCGCAAGGCTCGCAAAGCCGCCAAGCCGGACCTTGAGTCGCTTGCCTTGCTGCCAGCATTCCCTGGCTGCCCGAACGGCGCGTTGCTGGCCTTGGGGTCGGGGTCGCGCATTCATCGACAACGCGCCGCTCTGCTGGCGCTTGACGACGCAGGTGAGGTCGATGGCGCCGTCCGGGAGCTCGATCTTTCGCCCTTGTATGCCCCGCTGCACGCGCGGCACGAACAACTGAATATCGAAGGCGCCTTTGTCAGCGAAGGCGCTTTCTGCCTTCTGCAACGGGGCAATGAAGCCGCCCCGATCAATGCCCTGATCGCCTTTGACTGGGCTGAGACCCAGGCCTGGCTGCGTGGCGTTGGCCCAGCGCCTCAGCCAGTATCAAGCACCCGGTACGACCTCGGCGACATTGACGGCGTGCCCTTATGCTTCACCGATGGCGCAGCGCTGCCGGATGGTGGCTGGGTGTTTTGTGCTGCAGCCGAAGCCACCGACGACAACTATGCCGACGGCCCTTGCCACGGGTCCGCAGTCGGCATCGTCGCTGGCAATGGCGAACTACGCACCTTGCTGCCCCTGTCCTTGAGATGCAAGACAGAAGGCATTGCCGTCACGGTCGAGAGCGGCCTGCTGCAACTGCTGATGGTGACCGACGCCGACGATCCCGACACGCCCGCCTTGCTGCTGGGAGCGACGCTGGAGCCTCCAAGCCCTTGATTTGAATGGCCGTTTCGAGTTGACTAGGCCACTGCAGCGATGCAACGATCGCGCAGACTGCTGCCCGCCCCGTGCGAGGTCAGTACCCGCTGTCGTCCGTGCCAGAAACAGGGTCTGGACCCTCGACCCAAGGTGAGGACAACGTCATTCGACAGCCGCAGACTCGTTGTGCCGCTCAGGCTCCGTGGTGCGGAGGATTTCGTTCAGAACGGAAGTGGCGTAATTCCCGGCGGGCAAAGAGAACGTGAGCACCAGTTGATCGGCTTGCGGCCAATCCCATGACATGTCCACCGGCCTGGCCACCAGGGCGCGGCGCGCCTGATCCAGACCGGCGTGTTCCATGCCGTCGCACAGGGTGGCGTGACGTTCAGCCACGCCCATTTCCAGGGCCTGCGCTTGATCGGTGGTGATCACGCGGCCCCGTCCCCAGAGTGGTCCGGTGGGCCGGCCCGCCTCGTCCATCACGTCTCCGGGCAGGGTCTTGCCCCAGAGTCCCTGCCGCATTCGCAGCGCCAGCACTTCATTGAAGACGAAGGAGCGCACCGCCGACAGGTAGATGCCCTTCTTCTTCGGGTTGCGCACGCGGATTTCGCGCGCCAGCATGGCGCGGCCCTGCTCGACGTTGCCGCCCTCAAAGCCGAAACGCTGAGCGCCGAAATAGTTGGGCACGCCCTGTGACGCAACGGCCTGAAGATTGGCCTCAATGGCCTCGCGGTCTCCGGCCACGTCACGCAGCACGATGCGGAATCGGTTGCCCTGCAGATCACCGGGGCGCAGCTTCTTCACGTGGCGGCTCTGAGTCAGCACCTTGAATTCCGGGTGCCGAAGCTGGGCCAGGTCGGGCGTCTCGCCCTTCGGCAGATAGATGCTGAACCACTGACGGGTGATGGCGTATCGGTCCTTGAGGCCGGCATAGCCCACGTCCCTTTCCTGCACGCCGGCGGCCTCGGCCAGTTGCTGGGCGACGAAGGCGGTGTTGGCACCGTTCTTTTCGACGTCCAGCCAGATGTGTTCGCCCTCACCGGAGGGCAGCTGCTGCGGCAGTTCGGTCACGATGAAATCCTCGTTGAGGAGCTTCAGCGTGGCGCTGGCGCCGCTGGCCGGATAAGCGTTGGGCCACTGCGGCAAGGTCGTGTATTGAGCGTCGGTCATTCGACCGTCACGCTCTTGGCCAGATTGCGTGGTTTGTCCACATCCGTGCCCCGCGCGCAGGCGGTGTGATAGGCCAGCAGTTGCAGCGGCACCGTGTGCAGGATGGCGGACAGGGCGCCGTAGTGCTCGGGCATGCGGATCACATGGACACCGGCTTCGCTCTCGATCTTCGTATCGCTGTCGGCAAACACGAACAGCTCGCCGCCGCGGGCGCGGACTTCCTGGATATTGCTCTTCAGCTTTTCCAGCAGTGCGTCGTTGGGCGCCACGGTGACCACCGGCATGGCGCTGGTGACCAGGGCCAGCGGGCCGTGCTTCAGTTCACCGGCCGGGTAGGCCTCGGCGTGGATGTAGCTGATTTCCTTGAGCTTGAGCGCGCCTTCCAGCGCGATCGGGTAGTGCAGGCCGCGGCCCAGGAACAGGGCGTTTTCCTTGCGCGCGAATTCCTCGCTCCAGGCAATGATTTGCGGCTCCAGCGCCAGCACCGCCTGCACGGCCACCGGCAGATGGCGCAGCGCCTTCAGGTGCTCGGCTTCCTGCTCGTCATTCAGATGGCCGCGGGTCTGCGCCAGCGCCAGCGTCAGCAGGAACAGGCCCACCAGCTGGGTGGTGAAGGCCTTGGTCGACGCCACGCCGATCTCGGCACCCGCGCGGGTGATGTAGGCCAATCTGCACTCGCGCACCATCGCGCTGGTGGACACATTGCAGACCGTCAGCGTGTGCTCCATGCCTAGCGATCGCGCGTGCTTCAGTGCCGCCAGCGTATCGGCCGTCTCGCCGCTTTGCGTGATCGTCACCACCAGGGTGCGCGGGTTGGGCACGCTGTCGCGATAGCGGTACTCGCTGGCCACCTCGACGCTGGTCGGTATCTTGGCCATGCTCTCGAGCCAGTACTTGGCCGTCAGGCCGGCGTAGTAGCTTGTGCCGCAGGCAAGAATCAGCACCGAGTCGACGTCCTTGAAGATGCGATAGGCGCCATCGCCGAACAGCTCGGGCGAGATGCCCTCAACCGAATCCAAGGTGTTGGCTATCGCCACCGGCTGCTCGAATATCTCCTTCTGCATGTAGTGGCGATAGGGGCCCAGCTCGGCCGCGCCGGTATGGGCGTGCACGGTGCGCACCTCGCGCTGCACGGCCTGGTAGCGGCCCTGGGCATCGCGGTTGGAGATCCAGACCTTGCCCATTTGCAGATCCACGACATCGCCCTCTTCCAGATAGACGATCTGGTCGGTCACGCCGGCCAGGGCCATCGCGTCGGAGGCGACGAAGTTCTCGGTCTCGCCAACTCCCAGCACCAGCGGCGAGCCATGACGAGCGCCGATCACGCGGTGCGGCTCGTCGCGGCAGAACACCGCGATGGCATAGGCGCCGCGCAGGCGCAGCAGGGCCTGCTGCACGGCCTCCAGCAGATCGCCGTTATAGAGCTGGTCGACCAGGTGGGCGATGACCTCGGTGTCGGTCTGGCTGTCGAACTGGTAGCCGCGGGCCTTCAGTTCGGCGCGCAACTCGTCATGGTTCTCGATGATGCCGTTGTGCACCAGGGCGATACGGCCCGGCCCTTGCGGGTCGACGCCGGGGCCCTTGGAGAAGTGCGGGTGCGCGTTGTGCACCGCCGGCACGCCATGGGTGGCCCAGCGGGTGTGGGCGATGCCGGTGCCGCTGTGGATATGGTCTTCGGCCACCTGGGCGTCCAGCTCGGCCACGCGCGAGGTGCTGCGGGCGCGCTTGAGCTCGGCGTCCTGGTGCACGGCCACGCCGCAGGAGTCATAGCCACGATACTCCAGCCGCTTCAGGCCCTCGATCAGGATGGGAACGATGTTGCGATTGCTGACTGCGCCGACGATGCCACACATGGTTTGACTCCGGTGAATTGAACTCTGGCGGCATCGTAGGCAGACTTGCCAATTAGTTGCTTTCAAAATTCGACATAAATTGCAACAATCAACCACCCAATGCAATTCGTGATGAATTAATTCACACATCGATGACATATGAATGATTCCGTCACATCGATTGAACTGGACGCCACCGATCTGCGCCTGCTGGATTTGCTGCAGCAGGATGCCTCGCTGTCCAACCAGGATCTGGCCCAGCGTGCCCATGTCTCACCGGCCACCTGCCTGCGCCGCGTCAAGCGCCTCACGGACAGCGGCGTGATCGAGCGTCGCGTGGCCCTGTTGTCACCCGAGAAGCTGGGTGTCGGCCTCTCGGCCATCGTCGAAATCACGCTGGACCGCCAGGGTGCCGAGCATCTGCAGGCCTTCGAGCAGCGTGTGCTGCTCGACGCAGCGGTGCAGCAGTGCTACCGCGTCGCCCCCGGCCCCGACTTCGTGCTGATCGTCCAGGTGGCCGATATGCCGGCCTATCACTCGCTGGTGCAGCGCCTGTTCACGCAAGATGCGAACGTGCGCAATGTGAAGAGCTATTTCAGCGTGCACCGGGCGAAGTTCGAGCCGAGGGTGATGCTGCCCAGCCTCGGCTGACCGGTAGCCCGGATGAAATCCGGGGTCTCAGCGTCCACAGTGAACCCCGGATTGCATCCGGGCTTGTATGTTCGGGGCAGCACCTTCAGACGCAGCGACTGAGGGTGCCGAGGTGGAGGGACTATCCGGGCTATCTGCC
>NZ_SNXS01000012.1 GCF_004362525.1 Roseateles toxinivorans | reverse complement strand
GCTCTTGGGCCCCTGGCGGATTCTTTTGCCCCCCCCCACCAAGGTAACTGGGGGCCCAAGCCGGTCGGGTTGAAAGAAATTGATAGGTCTAATTTTTCCCCCCCCCCCCCCCCCCCCCCGCTGGCACTTATCTTGCTTCGGATCGCCAGGTCCTGGCACGCTCCAGGGCGCATGAGATGAAGCCCTTTTGTATTGCCTCGACTTCCCCCGAACGGAGAACCTGAAAATGAATAAGTTGTTGTTGAACGCCTTCGCGGCAGTGGTGCTCGGCGCTTCTGCGATCTCCTCAAACGCTGCTTTGGTCATGTCCGATGCCTATATCGGCTCTGGAGGCGCAGGTACCGGCCAGTCGCTGGCGGGCGACAGGTTCAGGTCGTTCCAGCCGACCGGGAGCGAAGAAAACTACCTCGGCATCCCGAGTCTTGGAAACGCGTCCAACCGTGTTGTGCGTCAACTCAACTGGATGACGGACGCCAACAATCCGCTCACCTCCTTTGATTTCACCTTCCAGTACGACCAGGCCAGCGACAAGCTGGTGTCGACGATCTTAGGCGGCAGCCTGGAGTACTCGGGCTGGTCGACCAAGTTGGCTGGTCTTGGCAAGACTAAGGGCGCGGCCGACCTCAATGCATTTCAGATTACGGTCAAGCAGGGGGATGTCGGCTCGCTCGTGTATCTGACCGATATGGTGCTTGACGGAGTCGCGTTGGGCAGCTTCAGCGGAGTAGATGGGCTTAACAAGGATTGGCTGGTGACGGGTTCCGACATGAACCTCACCGACGGCTTCACGCTGACCGGAAAGCTCTGGTTGCAGGGGGCGTTCTCCTCCAGTCAGGAGAACTCCGCTGTCAACTTGACTGCAGGCTGGGACACCCGCGGCGTCGCTCCTGCCCAGGTTCCCGAACCGGGCACCTTGCTGCTCGCGGGCGCCGCCATCGCCGGCTTGCTGGGCTCGCAACTGCGAAAGCGCAAGCAGTAAGGCCTGCACATCGGGAATACGAGGGGCAGTATTGTAGCGACACTGCCCCCTTCATTTTCTGCTCGGGTGGGGCTGGAGCACGCTCTGGGCAAACCGCCTGCGGCCAGGCCCTGAATCCCGCCTGCAATCGTCACATCTTTGCCCGTCGGACTCGCGTTCATCTGCGACTCCTGGATCGTGAGGGAACGTGCCGCCCTTTCCCTCGAGCCGCAGACGCGCGCGGCTGGCCCGTGTCCCCCGCGTGACATTCGCACGGCTGAGTCGATTGGCTGATCAGGCCTGCTGATGAGCCCGTTCCAACTCATGGAGCGGCCGATCCCGTTGTGCTGCAACGGACTGCTGCGTGCTGGCCAATCCAATGCAGCGGATGTCGCCGATGGGTCGAAAGAACCCCTTCGCGGCCAGCGAGAGCAGTTGTTGGCTGGGCCTGGTCGCCGAGTCGCTGACCCGCCTTTGAACCCCGCCACTGTCGAGCGTCAAGTTCCGAGGCACAGGGGACAGCCGCGTGAAGAACTGGCCAACGGCTGGTATGGGCGCCCGCCGCCCTTCGACTCGGAAATCTGACCGGCCGCAGCCAGCCTTGCCGCGACATTGCCGCAGCGTCCGGCTACGTTGTCGCGTTGCCTCCCTCTTGGCCCAAGCGCTACTTCTTCCCGGCCCCGCGGCGCGCGATGGCTGCATTCATGTCCTCAATGGAAATGTGCTTAGAGGTACGGCCAAACATTCCTTTGAGGTTCTTGAGCCCATCCAGCCCCTGAAGCGAGTCTCGTTCCTGGACAGGCAGGTCGTCTCCCTCACGCATGAAGTCACCGGTGACACGGCCGCCGACCGTCATAAGTATGGACATGACTTTGTTGAGGCCGTCGGGGCTACGCGCAGCGCCCTCCGGACTGGCTCCATCGAGTTCTGGATTTGGTGCTGCCAGCCATCGACGCACTTGCTCCCAGGATTGGAAGGCAGCAAATGCGGCCTGATCCAACGCTGTCAAGCGCTCATAGCCTGGACTACCGACCTCGCGCCCCACTGGCGCCATGTCGAGCCAAGCCCGGTCGTCGGCCGAAGCCTGACGGTGTTGGTCTGAGCGGTGCTTCGGCGCTGGATTTTTGGGCATGTTTCAATGCCACTCGCCGGAGGTCTCCAATGGCTACATCGATTGCGGCTGTCGTACAGACACAGTGGAAGCGGGCCAGTAGGCCAACGGTCTTTTGGGGACTCAGTGCCCGAACCATGGGCCACAAGTGGGCCAAATTTGGGCCACAAATGGGCCACAACGCAAAACGCCAACCCTGAGGTTGGCGTTTGCTTACGCGGAAATCCGCGTCAATTATGGTGCGCCCGGCTGGGATCGAACCAGCAACCCTTGGCTTCGGAGGCCAATACTCTATCCATTGAGCTACGGGCGCAGAGCTCGCAAGTGTACCCGGGCTTGAGCCCGGGTCCGACGGTCGCGGCCAGGCCTTGTTGTGCGTTCAGCGACGTGGGGCGCAAAAGCGGCTTTGTGTCGGTGTGGCCGTATCACGGCCCCGCGACGATATAATCCCGCAGTTTTGCGCCTCATAGCTTTGGGGCGCTGTTGCCCTGCCTGCCGACGCCAACGAGGATTTCATGAGCGGAACCCCAGATCACGACAACACCCACGATGACGCACACGACGATGCGCACACGGGTCCGATCAAGACCCCCAAGCAATTGGCCTGGGCCGTGTTGTTTGCCTTTGTGGCGCCGGTGATCATCATCATCCTGCTGGCCAATTTCGTCAGCTCGGACAAGAAGCCGGCCGCCGGCAGCGAGGGGCTTGGCGCCGAGGCGGTGGCCGCCCGCATCCAGCCCATCGGCAGCATCGAGCTGAAGGACGTCAACAATGTGGCGACCTTGAAGACCGGCGAGCAGGTCTATGCCGCACAGTGCTCGGCCTGTCACGCCACCGGCGCCGCCGGTGCGCCCAAGCTGGCCGATCTGGCCGCCTGGGGCCCGCGCGTGAAGACTGGTTATGAGGCCCTGCTGACCTCGGCCCTGAAGGGCAAGGGCAATATGGGAGCCCAGGGCGGTGGCGATTTCAGCGACTTCGAGATTGGCCGCGCCGTGGTCTATCTGGCCAATCAGGGCGGTGCCAAGTTCGACGAACCTAAGGCGCCGGCAGCTGCGGCGGCTGCGTCCAAGTAAGCCGAGCGACGCGTCAAATCGAGCCGACCTGCGGGTCGGCTTTTTTACGCCCGGTCGGTGCCTGGCGCAGGCCTGCGCACGAAGCCGAACTGCCGCGGCAGCGCGGCCGCCATCACGTCCTGCGGTAGCCACAGGCCGGCCTCGACGGCGTTGGCGGCGCACTCCATGTCCAGGGTGTGCACCAGGCCGAGGCCCAGGTCGGTGGCGATGAAGAGCCGGCCGTGCTCGTCCAGCCAGGCCGACTCGAAGCTGGCCTCCAGGCCGGTGTGGCTGCGCAGCTGCGGTGCGGCCGCCGTGGCCGTCAGGCGCCACACCCAGGGCGTGGCCTCCAGTTCGACATAGACGCGCTGCGGACCGTTCTGGAAGAACCAGCAGCCGGCGTCGTCATGCAGATAGTTGCGCTCGATGAACTCGCGCAGCTTCTCGTGGGCGATACGGCTGCCCTTGACGACGGGGAAGGGCCCGGCGGCCTGGATGCGGTCGTCGCGCATGTACCACTCACCGCGCGCGTCCAGCGCCAGCCAACCGTAGCAGTGCGGCACATTGGGCCATTTCTTCAGCGCGGCCTTGACGATGTCATCCATGCGAGCCAGTTTGCCCTATAGAAGCATCAAAAGGAACCGGCCAGCCAGTTGCAGACGGCCTCCGGCATGGCCAGCACATGGCCCGGTGGCCAGCCGCTGGGGAAGCCGACATGCCCACCCTGGCGCGGTTGCCACAGCGTGACGAAGGGGCCGACCTCGGACTCGCGCGGCAGGCAGTCGGCCGGCACGAAGGGGTCGTTGCGCGCATTCATCACCAGGGCCGGGATGCGCAGGCTTTTCAGATGGGGCTTGGCCGAGGCCCGGGACCAGTAGTCGTCGGTGTTGCGGTAGCCATGCAGCGGCGCCGTGAACAGATTGTCGAACTCGTACAGATCACGGGCGGCGCGCAGGCGCTCGCCGTCGAACAGGCCCGGGTGCTGCTGCAATTTGCGCAGCGCCTTGGGCACCATGCTGCGCAGGAACATGCGGGTGTAGACGAGGCGATTGAAGCCCTTGCCGATGGCGCGGCCGCTGGCCGCCAGATCGACCGGCGAGCACACCGCCGCCACCGCCTGGGCCGTGGTGCCAGCGGTGTGGCCGGCCTCCTGCGCCCAGCGCAGCAGGGCATTGCCGCCCAGCGACACCCCGACGGCGACGATGGGCCCGCGGTGCTGGGCGCGCAGCCGGTCCAGCATCCAGCCGACTTCGACATGGTCGCCCGAGTGATAGGCCCGCGGCGCCAGATTCAGCTCGCCCGAGCAGCCGCGGAAGTGCGGCACCGCATAGGCCCAGCCGCGGGCCCGGGCCAGGCTGGCGAAGGCCAGCGCGTAGTGGCTGTTGGACGAGCCTTCCAGGCCATGGAACAGCACCAGCAGCGGACGTTCCGTGCCGGCCGCGACCTCGTCGACCAGATGATCGACATCGACGAAATCGCCGTCCGGCGTGGCCCAGCGCTCGCGGCGATAGGTCGGCTTGGCGGCCTGGAAACGGCGCGCCCACAGCGCCGCCCAGATCGTCTGTGCATTGCCGCCGGGCAGCCACAGCGGGGCGTGATAACCCGAGGCGTCACTCATCCGTCAATGCAGCACAGCCGGCGCTTCGATGATCTCCTGCACGTCATTGGCCGTGCCGGGGCTGGCATGGTGGACGACCATGCGCCAGCCCATGGCCGTCTTCAGATAGACGTTGGTGGCAATCACCCAGGCGCTTTGCGGGCCCTTTGGGCCCTGCACCTGCACCCGTTCCAGCACGTTGTGAATGGAGGTCTCGCCATTGCTGAGCGTGCGCACGCGCTCGGGCATGGCGTGCACCGGCCCCTGACTCAGCACGGCCTCGAAGGTGGCGCGGATGGCGCCGATGCCGACCACGCGCGGCCCGCCCGGGTGCACGCAGGAAACCTCCTCCTCGTCGGCCCAGACGGCCATCAGCCGGTCCAGATCTCCCTGCTGCAGCGCTTCGTAGAACTGTGCCTCGGTGTCCTCGGGCGAGGACAGCAGCGCGGCGGCCCGGGCTTTTCGCAAAGGCATGTGCAAGCGCGGCTCAGTGGTGCGCGTGCACGACTTCGCCTGCCTTCAGGCGATACACGGTGCCGCAGTAGGGGCACTTGCCGCCCTCGGCGTTGGTCACCACGTCGATGAAGACCTTCGGGTGGTTGCTCCACAGCGCCATCTTCGGGTTCGGGCAGGCGACGACGCCGGGGCCTTGCAGCTCGGCTGCGGTGACTTCAACAACTGATTTGGATTCGCTCATGATGTGCCTCAGACCTTGGACAACCAGCCGGCGTACTTGGGATTGCGCCCGTGCACGATGTCGAAGAACGCGGCCTGGATCTTCTCCGTGATGGGGCCACGCGAGCCGACGCCGATCTCGATGCGGTCGAGCTCGCGGATCGGCGTCACTTCGGCGGCGGTGCCGGTGAAGAAGGCCTCGTCGCAGATATAGACCTCGTCGCGGGTGATGCGCTTCTCGACCAGCTTCAGGCCCAGGTCCTGGCAGATCGAGAAGATGGTGTTGCGGGTGATGCCGTTCAGCGCACCGGCCGACAGGTCGGGCGTGTAGACCACGCCCTTGTTGATGATGAACAGGTTCTCGCCGGCACCCTCGGAGACGAAGCCCGAGGCATCGAGCAGCAGGGCCTCGTCATAGCCGTCGTCGGTGGCTTCCATATTCGCCAGTATGGAGTTGGTGTAGTTGCTCACCGTCTTGGCCTGCGTCATCGTGATGTTGACGTGGTGGCGGGTGAAGCTCGAGGTCTTGACGCGGATGCCGCGCTTCATGCCGTCCTCGCCAAGATAGGCACCCCAGGACCAGGCCGCGACCATCAGATGCACCTTGGCACCCTTGGGGCTGACGCCCAGCTTCTCGGAACCTATCCAGATCAGCGGGCGGATGTAGGCGCTGTCCAGCTTGTTCTCGCGCACCGCGCTCTTCTGCGCCTCCATCACCTGCTCGGGGCTGAAGGGGATCTTCATGCGCAGGATCTTGGCGCTGTTGAACAGGCGCTCGGTGTGTTCCTGCAGGCGGAAGATCGAGGTGCCGCCATCGGCCGTCTTGTAGGCGCGCACGCCCTCGAAGGCGCCGCAGCCATAGTGCAGCGTGTGCGTCAGCACATGGATCTTGGCGTCGCGCCATTCGACGAGTTCGCCATCCATCCAGATCTTGCCGTCGCGGTCGTCCATGGACATGAGGGGCTCCTAGCTGTGGTTTCGGGCCATTTTATGCGCTGGCACCCGAAGCGCCGACCGTGACTTTGTTCTCACAGATCGGCGGCGCAGTGCGTCAAGCCCCCCGAGGCGCGGGGGCGCGGATGCTGGCGCTGATTCCGCCCATTTTTTACAGTCCGGGCACCAAAGCAAGAAACCGCTTTTCAATTTTGTTGGGAATCCGCATGAACCGCCCTCTGACCCTCGCCTCCTTGATCTCGGCTGCTGCGCTGTCGCTGGCTGCGCCCGCACAGGCCCTGACCATCAATGCCGGCGGCCCGCTGTGCTCGGCCTCGGCCACCACCACCTCGCAAGCCGGTTATGTGGCCTGCCTGGGCTCTTTCGACGGCAATATCGACAACCAGCTGAACGGCGCCGGTGGCGTGTTTGCTGCCATCGCCGCCGCGCCGAGCGCGGGTTTCGGCTTCAGCACCAATCAGTATTTCAACAGCGGCAACTACGCTGTCTCGGGCAACCCCTTCGCCACGGATGCGGGCGCCCTGGACAATGGCGTGATCAAGTTCGACAACGCCCAGACCGGCAAGTTTGTGCTGGGCATCAAGCAGGGCAATGATTTTTCGCTGTATCTGTTCGATGGCTCCGCCGTGGTTGGCGGCATCTCGCAACTGTCCATCGACTCCAATGGCGTCAAGGCCGGCGGCGGCATGGTGATCTCGCATGCCGGCTTCTTCGGCACGCCGACCGCGGCCGTGCCCGAGCCCGAGACCTATGCGCTGATGCTGGCCGGCCTGGCGGCGGTGGGATTTGTCTCGCGCCGTCGCAAGAGCGCCTGATTCGCTTCGACACATGGTGAACCCCGCCGCGGCGGGGCTTTTTCATGCCGCAGCGGTTTCGTCGCCTGCCTCGGGCCGTGTCAGCGTGCGGCGCACGCAGCGGCCGTCGGCGAACTCCAGCTCGACACCGACGCCGCCTTCGTCCTCCCAGCGCCAGACCTCGGGTTGCTCCGTGACCCGGATGCCGAGGCTGCCGGCGATGGCGATCACGTCCATCAGCCGCATGCCGTCGCGCAGCTTGGTGTGCAGCATCACGGCGCTGCCCACCGATCCCTTGGGCGCGCTGCCGGCCTTTTGCAGCAGCCGCATCACGCGGCTGAACTGCAGCAGCAGCCAGAACGCCACCAGGCTCACTGCCAGCACGACGCCCTGCCAGCCATAGGAAAACCATCCCGCCACCACGGCGGCAATGGCCAGGGCCCAACCAATCCAATTGTTCATGGGCGCGATGTTAGGGCCTGATCCACACGGATCGAATGCGGGGAGACCACAACCCGCCGGGTGACTATGCCAACTCCCGCAGCAAATCGATCGCCTGCTCGATCCGCTCCACCGCATGCACGGTCAGCCCCTCGATGGCCTTCTTCGGCGCATTCGCCTTGGGCACGATGGCGACGCTGAAGCCCAGCTTGGCTGCCTCCTTGAGCCGCTCCTGGCCGCGCGGCGCCGGCCGCACCTCGCCGGCCAGGCCGACCTCGCCGAAGGCGATGAAGCCCCGCGGCAGCGCCTTGCCGCGCAGCGAGCTCTGGATCGCCAGCATCACCGCCAGATCGGCCGCCGGCTCGCTGATGCGCACGCCGCCGACCGCGTTGATGAACACGTCCTGGTCGTTGGTGACGACCCCGGCGTGGCGGTGCAGCACGGCCAGCAACATGGCCAGGCGGTCGCGGTCCAGGCCCACCGACAGGCGGCGCGGGCTGGGGCCGCCGCTGTCCACCAGCGCCTGCAGCTCGACCAGCATGGGCCTTGTGCCCTCCAGTGTCACCAGCACGCAGGAGCCCGGCACCGGCTCGCCATGGGTGGACAGGAAGATCGCGCTCGGATTGGCCACGCCCTTCAGACCCTTGTCGGTCATCGCGAACACGCCGATCTCGTTGACCGCGCCGAAGCGGTTCTTGATCGCCCGCACCAGGCGGAAGCTGGAATGGGTGTCGCCCTCGAAGTACAGCACCGTGTCGACGATGTGCTCCAGCACGCGGGGGCCGGCGATCGCCCCTTCTTTCGTCACATGGCCCACCAGCACGATGGCGCAGCCGCTGGCCTTGGCGGTGCGCGTCAGCTGGGCCGCGCATTCGCGCACCTGGGCCACCGAGCCGGGGGCCGAGGTCAGGTGCTCGGAGTAGAGGGTCTGGATCGAGTCGATGACGCAGAAGGCCGGCTGCTCTTGTTCCAGGGTGGCGAGGATCTTCTCCAGGCTGATCTCGGCCAGCACCCGCACCCTTGTGCCGGCCAGGCCGAGCCGGCGCGAGCGCATCGCGATCTGCGCGCCCGATTCCTCGCCGGTGACGTACAGCACCTTCAGCCGGGCCGACAGATCGTCGATCGCCTGCAGCAGCAGGGTGGACTTGCCGATGCCGGGGTCGCCGCCGATCAGCACCACGCCGCCCTCGACGATGCCGCCGCCGAGCACGCGGTCAAGCTCTTCCTGGCCGGTCGGGGTGCGCTCGAAGTCGCTGGCCTCGATCTCGCTCAAGGTGGCCACCGGCTGGCTCTTGGCAAGGGCCTGGTAGCGGTTGTTCTTGCCGCCGCCCCCAGGCGCCTCGGCCACGCTCTCTATCATCGTGTTCCAGGCATTGCAGTGCGGGCACTTGCCCAGCCACTTGGCGCTGGTGCCGCCGCATTCGTTGCAGGTGTAGATCGATTTTTCTTTGGCCATGGGCCGATTGTCCTAGCTATTTCTGCGCAGCATCGTCAGCGCCTCGGGCAGCGAGTCGGCCGCGGGCAGCCAGTGGTCGATGGCGGCGCCCAGGGCGATGCCCAGCACCAGCATCATCAGCGCACCGCGCCAGGTGTGGGCCAGGGCCCGGCCCAGCCAGCCGTCGCGCTGGTAGCGGTGCTTGTAGGCCAGTCCGCCCGCCCAGGCCGCCAGGGCGACCTCGACCGCCACCGCCAGCAGTACCTCGACGCCGAACACCATCAGCACGGCCGCACTCAGCACGCCGGCCAGCAGGGCGATGATGGTGACCAGGGCCACCAGCGGCACGACGACGACGGCGCCCTCGTCCAGCGCGCCCAGGGCCTCGCCACCGACCTTGGCCGCTCCCTTGGCGAGCTCTCCGGCGGCGTCGCCGGCCAGGTCACCGAAGTCACCGGATGCACCGCCGCCACCAAAGTCGCCGCCCCCGCCCGCCTCGAACGGCTGGCTCGCGCCGCCGCGACCGGGTCTTGGCAGGGGCAGATCGGTCAGGGCGTCGGCCAGGTCCGGCAAGCCCTGGTCCCGGCTCAGCAGATAGGCGGCCCAAAGCCGCAGCAGGGCCAGGTAGATCAGATACGTCAGGGGCAGCAGCAGGGCATAGCGCCAGGCCAGCGCCTCGATACCGGCCCATCTCAGCAGGGCGCCGCCGCACATCATGCCGGCGAGGGTGCAGGCGGCGATCAGGAACACGTGCCAGCGCAGCCAGCGCTCGCGGCGCAACTGCCTTCGGGTCAGCTCCACCCTGCGGCGCTCGGCACGGTGGAACGAAACGCTGTCGGTCATGGCGGACGCTCCCCCTTTGAGCTGCATGGCCGGTGGCCCCGGCGTTCTTCGCACAACTGTACTGCCTGCGCCGCCAGGGTTTGTCCGGGCGTGATACAAGGCTCGCTGCGTTGTGCGCCCCATCTTGGGGCTGGGAAGAAAAAAATGGATTTCTCCGTCTGGCTGACCTTTTTCGCCGCCTCCTGGGCCATCAGCCTGTCGCCAGGGGCCGGCGCCATTGCGGCGATGAGTTCGGGGCTGAACTACGGCTTCAGGCGTGGCTATTTCACGACCTTCGGGCTGATCCTGGGCATCCTGACCCAGGTTGTGGTGGTGGGCGCCGGGCTGGGCGCGCTGATCGCGGCGTCGACCCTGGGCTTCACCCTGGTCAAGTGGCTGGGCGTGGCCTATCTGGTCTGGCTGGGCATACAGCAGTGGCGGGCACCGGCCAAGGCGATGGTGGCGACCGACACCGGGGCCCGGGAAGTGACGCGCCGCCAACTGGTGCTTCGCGGCTGGATGATCAATGCGGTCAACCCCAAGGGCACGGTGTTCCTGCTGGCCGTGGTGCCTCAGTTCCTGGACCTGCATCAGCCGCTGGCCCCGCAATACCTGGTGATTGGCGCCACGCTGTGCTTCACCGACCTGGTGGTGATGGCCGGCTACACGGTGCTGGCCTCCAAGGTGCTGTCGGTGCTGCGCTCCGCGGCCCATATCAAGGCGATGAACCGCGCCTTTGGCACCCTGTTCATTGCCGCCGGCGCCTTGCTGGCCGGCTTCAAGCGCGCCGCTTGAAGTTCTCTGACCGCGCGCTGTTCTGGGGCCCGACCCTGATCTGGGCCTCGACCTGGCATGTGATCCTGTACCAGCTGGACAGCACGGTGCCGGTGCTCAACTCCGTGGCCTGGCGTTTCGGCCTGGCGGCTCTGATGCTGTTCGCCGTCGCGCGCTGGCAGGGCACTTCGCTGCGCCTGCCGCTGTCGGCCCATGGCCTGATGCTGGCCACCGGCATTGTCCAGTACAGCGGCAACTACTGGTCCGTCTATCAGGCCGAGCTGCACATTCCCAGCGGCCTGGTGGCGGTGCTGTTCTGCCTGATGGTATTCGGCAATGCGCTGTCGGGCCGGGTGTTCTTCGGCCAGCGGGTGACGCGGCGCTTTCTGATTGCGGCCAGCGCCGGCGTGATCGGCGTGGTGATGATCTTCTGGCCCGAGATTGCCGAGACCGGCGCGAGGCCCACCGCCGCCCTGGGCCTGGGGCTGGGCCTGCTTGCGGTGCTGGCCGCCTGCATCGGCAATGTGCTGACGCTAACGCTGACCCGCCGCAGCCTGCCGCTGATCCCGATCCTCGCCTGGAGCATGGGCTATGGCGCGCTGTTCCTGCTGCTGATGTCGCTGCTCACCGGCCAGGGCCTGCATTTTGATTGGCGGCCCAGCTATCTGCTGAGCCTGCTCTACTTGACCGTGTTCGGCTCGGTCACCGCCTTCGTGCTGTATTTCAAGCTCGCCCAGCGCCAGGGCACGGCCCGCGCGGCGCTGACCGGGGTGGTGATTCCGGTCATTGCGCTGGTGATTTCGGCCGCACTTGAGGGCTGGCAGCCCAGCTGGCTGTCGGTGGCCGGCATGGCGCTGTGCCTGGGCAGCATCTACGTGGCCACGCGGCGCGCCTGACAGGCTTTACAGCCAACAGCTACAGTCGGTTGGGGTCGGAGCTGCCGGGAGTACCCGTCAAGTCCAACCCGCAATGACTAATCAAGCAGGCGCTGCGTGCGGGCCTCCCGGGCGGCCTGGGTGCGGTTGCTGACGCCCAGCGCACGGAAGATGGCGCCGACATGAACCTTGATGGTGCGCTCGGCCAGGCCCAGCCGGCGGCTGATGTGCTTGTTGGACAGGCCGTCGCAGACCAGGCGCAGCACCTCCAGCTGGCGCGGCGTGAGCTTGCCCGCCGTCGGCGCCATCGTGGCGGCCTCGCTGATCTCGTCCGCCTCGGCATCCGGCAGTGCCAGCATCAGCGGCGGCACATAGGTCTGGCCGGCCAGCACCAGGCGCAGGGCCGCCGACAGCGTGGCCGGGCCGGCCGACTTGGGCGCGAAGCCGGTCGCGCCGGCGGCGATCAGGCGGCGCACCTGGGCATGGTCTTCGCAGGCGGTCAGCACCAGGATGGGCAGCTCGGGGCTGCGCCGGCGCAGCTCGGTCACCAGCACGGCGCCATCGCCGTCCGGCAGGTTCAGATCGACGATCAGCGCGCGGATCACGCCGCTGTCGGCGAGCCGCAGCGCCTCGGCCACGCTGCCGGCCATCGCCACGGCGGCGGCGGGCGCGATGTCGCGCACCAGGCTGGCCATGGCCTCGCGCATCAGCGGATGGTCGTCAACGACGAGATAGCTGCCGCCGAGGTCCGGGCCGGCCACCGGGTCGGTCATGATGCTCACAGGGCGGCCTCCGCGGCGGCCGCTGCCTCTTCCGCCTCTTCCGTATCCGCCCGCCGGCCTTGGGCCAGGGCCTGGGCGATGGCCACCCGCAGGTCCTCGGTCGCCACCGGCTTGTGCAGCAGCAGCAGGCCGCTGGCCTGGGCCTCGACCAGACGCTCGGGCGCGGTATCGCCGGTGATCAGGATGGCGGGTATGTCCTGGTTGTACTCGTCGCGCAGCCGCGCCACGGCATCCAGGCCGCTGGCCCCCTCGCGCAGACGGAAGTCGCTGATCAGCAGCTCGGGTGTGGCCGGCTCCAGCAGCAGGCCCGCCAGCAGTTCCGCCACGTCGCCGGCCGTCAGCACCTTGCAGCCCCAGCCGGACAGCACCGCCTCCATCGCGGCGAGGATGTCGGCGTCGTCATCGATCACTGCCACGAACAGGCCCGGCGGCGGGGCGCTGTCGGGGGCCGGGGCCGCCGGACCCTGCTCGACGGCCGTCACCCCCGCACCGGCCGGTGCGACGACGGGCAGCGCCAGCGTGAAGACCGTGCCGCGCCCCGGCGCCGAGCGCAGGTTCAGCGCCAGGCCCAGCAGCTCGACGGTGCGCCGCACGATGGCCAGGCCCAGGCCCAGGCCCTTGTTGCGGTCGCGTTCCGGGTTATGCAGCTGCACAAACTCCTGGAACACATCGGCCTGGCGCTCCGGCGGAATGCCGATGCCACTGTCGCGCACCTGCAGCACCCAGCCGCCCGCCCCGCGACGCAGCGCGATCAAGACCGTGCCCCGGTCGGTGTAGCGCAGCGCGTTGGACACCAGATTGCGCAGCACCCGTTCGAGCAGCACCGGATCTGTCTCTATCCACAGCGGCTGGGGCGGCAGGCGAAGACGCAGGCGCAGGCCGGCGGCGCCGGCGCTGGGCTGCTCCTGCTCGGCCACCCGCTCCAGCAGCGGCGCCACGGGAAAGCGGCGCCGCTCTGGGTGCACCATGCCGGCGTCCAGCCGCGACACATCGAGCAGCGAGTTGAACAGATCGGCCATGGTCTCCACCGCGTGGGCGGCATGGGTGGCCAGGCGCTCGCCCTCGACCGTCAGCGGCTGCTTGCGCAGGGCGCTGAGAAACAGCGACAGCGCATGCACCGGCTGGCGCAGGTCATGGCTGGCGGCGGCCAGAAAGCGGCTCTTGTCCAGGCTGGCGGCTTCGGCGCGCTCCTTCTGCAGTTGCAGATCGGCCGCCAGTTCGGCGACGGTGTAGCGGCTGCGCAGCGAGTCGCGCAGCGTTCGGTTCAAGCTGGCGGCGAAGCGGATCGAGGTCAGGCCGAAGGCAAGCACCGTTGCTGCCACCGCCAGGTGGGCCACGCTGCCGGCCCACAGGCTCATGCCGACGACGCTCGCCACGCTGGGCACCAGGAAGGCGTAATAGGCCGGCAGCAGCACCGACAGCGCATGCATGGCGCTGCTGGTCATGCCGCCGATCAGAAAGATCAGCAGAATCTGCAGGTCCAGCCGCTCCGGGGGCCACAGAAACACCAGGCCCGCAGCCCACAGCAGGCCGCTCAAGCCCGAGGCGACGATGATGGCGCGGGCGCGGGCAGGCGCATTGCGCGGGTGGGCCGGCCGGTGGCGAGTGAGCCACCAGGCCCAGGCGTTGAAGGCGCTGTGCAGCATCTGCAGCGCAAACCAGCTGCCCAGCGCCACCGTGCTGACCAGCCCCTTGACGCAGACCAGCACGACCAGGGGCGTCAGCGTGTTGCCCAGGATGATGGAGGGCAGGGTGCGCTGCAGTGCGGTCACTTGGTCGGCCAGGATGCGCGCCTCCAGCGGGATGGCGGCGGTGGATGGGGCCATGCGTTGCATGGCCGGCATTGTGTCCGCCTGCCCCGCCGTGAGGAACCCCCTAATGACGCAGATCGGCCGCAGACCGCCGCAGACCGCCCACAGATGGCGGATTACTCGATCAGGCCCTGCGCCCGAGCCACCGCAGCGATCTGACTGCGGCTGCGCACCTGCAGCAGGCGGAACAGGCCGTCGATTCTTTCGCGCGTGGCCGCCGGCGCCAGGCCCAGGCGGCGGCCTATGTCCTGACTGGACAAGTCCTGGCACAGCAGGCGCAGCAGTTCCAGCTGCGGCGCCGCCAGGCTGACAGGCGCGAGCAACTGGCGCAGCGCGGCCAGCAGCGCGTCGTGGCCGGCCGATTTGGCGCAGAAGCGCCGGGCGCCCAGCGCGAACAGGCGGGCCAGGCCGGCCTCGTCGGGCTCGCAGGCGCTGAACACCAGCATGGGCAGGGCCGGGCGGCGGCGGCGCAGCGCCTGCATCAGGGTCTCGCCGCGGCCGTCGGGCAGTTGCAGATCGACGATGGCCGCGTCGGGGGCGTCGCGCTCGGCCAGCGCCAGCGCCTGCTGCAGGCTGCCGGTGACCGAAACCCGCAGAGCCGGCTCGACCTCGCGCACCAGCGCCGCCACCGCCTCGCCCATCAGCCGGTGGTCATCGACAACCAGCACATGGCGCATGGGCGCGGCCGTCAGGTCCTCGCAGCCCGGCGCCGCCCTGCGAGGCCCAGGCCGGCCAGCAGCAGGGCCGCCGTGGCGGGCTCGGGCACCGGTGTGGCAAAGCTCTGGCCCTGGGCGATCAGGGTCAGGCCGGCGCTGACGCTGATCGCATCGGCGCCGGTATTGTCCAGCTGCAGCGCAAGCGTGTCGCCGACGCTGTCGGCGGACGGGCCCAGATCGGCATAGGCCGCGGCATAGGCGGTGTGGAACACCGGCAGCGTCGAGGCCGAGCCCAGCATCACCACCGTCAGGTTCACCTGGGCGCTGTCGCAGCTCAGGCAGCCGGGGGCCAGGCCGCTCACCTCGGCATCGAGCTGGTAGCTCAGACTCAGGCGCAGCCCGGTCTTGGCGCCGAGCAGGATGCCGCCGAAGTCCAGGCCATAGCCGCTGATGGCCGAGGCATAGAAGCTGCCGCCCCCGCTGCTGCCGCCGGCCTGCAGGCCGGTGGCCGTGACCGCCGCCGCCGCGCTGGACCCCGAGGCCCCGGTCGAAGCCGCCAGAGGTCCGCCGGCGCTGGGCAGGAAGAGGCTGAAGGGCAGGGCCGCGGGGTTGTCGCCACCGACCTCGCCGCTGATCAGGCTGCTGCCGTTCAGCCAACTGGCGCTGGGCGCCAGCCCGTCGCCGGGGTCGAGGTCGATCAGTTCGAAGCTCAGGCCGCTGATCTGGCCCTGGGCGCTGACCTGGGCCGGCGCGGGCCCGGCCAGGGCCAGGCCGGCGGCGAGTGCGGTGATGCCGGACAGTAGCTTGCGGTTCATGGTGCGTGATCTCCGGGTGAAGGTGAACGGGTTGCGGTGAACGGGTAGGTGACGGTGCGGCGATGCTCACCAGACCGTCGAGGCGGACAGATGCAGGCGCGGGCGGCGGGTCGGTGCCTCTGCGGCCTCGGCGGGCGGCTGGCGCAGCGGCCAGGCCAGGCCCAGACGCACAGAGACCGGGCCCCGCTCGCCGGCCAGGCCCAGGCCGACCGAGGCCAGGGTCTGTGCGCCGTGGCCACCGCCCGGCCGGCTGCTGCCAACGTCGGCATGGGCCAGCAGCTGCAGGGCGCAGTGCGTCGCGCAGCGGGTGAGGTCACCGAGGGCCAGCGGCCGCCGCCATTCCAGCGAGGCAAAGGCGCCGCGGCGTGCCGAGAGCAGGCCTTCGGCATAGCCGCGCACGCTGGCGGAGCCGCCCAGCTGGAACTGCTCCGACGAGGGCAGGTCCGGATCGGGCGAGAGCTGCAGCGCGGCGCGCAGCAGCCATTGCTGGCCGTTGGCCAGGCGCAGCAGCCGCGCCAGACTGGCGCGCAGCACGGTGTAGCTCGCCTCGCCGCCGGCCGCGCGCAGGCCGCGCGCCAGCTGGGCCTCGCCGCTCCAGCTGCCGGCCTCGTCCTGCCAGTCCAGCGTGCTGCTCAGGCCCAGCACCGTCAGCCGCTGCTGGCGCACGCGCTCGCCGGCCACGTCGGTGGCCGAGTCCTTGGCGCTCAGGCGCAGGCCCGCGCTCCAGCTGCCTTCGGGCTTCAGCCACAGCGTCTGGGTCAGGCCCAGGCCCAGATCGCGCGAACTGCCGGTCAGATCGAGTGCGGCGAAGCTGCCACGCCGCACCGCGATGCGGCCATGGCTGTAGCTCAGGTCGAGCCGGCGCAGCGGTGCCAGGGGCAGTGCATAGCCCAGGCTCAGGCTCGGGCTGGGTGCCCGGCCGGTGAGCAGCAGGCTGGCGTTGAGGCTGTCGCCGCGCTCGCTGAGCAGGGGCAGGCGCAGGGCCAGGCCCAGGCGCCGCTCGCCCAGGCTGCTGCTGCCGGCGTTGTCGGCGAACAGCGTCCACTGGCTGAACGGCGGATCGCTGGCCTGCAGGCCCAGATCGCTGGTGCCCGGGCTGGCGCCGGCGGCCAGGGTGGCGGCCAGCTGCACCTCGTGGCTGCGGTTGAAGCGCTGCAGCGCCGCCTCGATGCGCGGCACCGAGACCAGCTCGCCGCTGACCAGGCCCAGATGTTCGCGCACCAGGGCCTGGCCTAGCCGGGTCGGGCCCAGCGCGATGCGGCCCAGCCTGGCCTCGACCAGCTGGATGCGCACCCGGCCCTGTTCGATCTCCTGCGGCGGCAGCAGCGCCCGCGCCGTCGGCGCGCCCTTGGCGGCGTAGAGGGCGTTGATGGCCTCGGTGAGCTCCACCAGGTCGGCCAGGCTCAGCGTGCGGCCCTCGTAGGGGGCCACCAGGGCGCGCAACTCGTCGGCGCCAAGCACTTCCGACGGCCCGGTCTCGATGCGCTGCACCGGGATATTGCGCAGGCGCGAGGCCGGCGGCAGCGCCGCCGGGGCGGCCGGCGTGCCCAGAGGCGCCGGCGCCGGCCTGCGCTCCAGCTGCTCCTCTTGGCGCTGGCGTTCGCGCTGCTGGCGCTCCAGGCCCTGCTGGGCGCCGGGGTCGGGCGGCTCGGCGGCCTGTACGGCGCCTGCCAGTGCCATGGCGATGAGGCCCAAGCCCCTCATGGCTTGGCTGGCGGCAGCACCTTGCGGCGCCCCGCTTCGAGTGTCACCCCCTGCACCGCCGTCGGCATCGGCCCCAGCACCAGCAGATCGCGCACGGCCTTGGCCTTCAGGCTGCCGCCGGCGCTGACAAGACCGCTGGTGCGCAGGTCGCGGCCGGCCGCAAAGCCGGCGTCGCCGCTGCTGCGCATCACGCCGCCCAGGGCCAGGTCGTTGCCGGCCTGAGCCTGCACGCTGGCGGCCTGCAGCATGCCGCGCAGCGTCCAGTCGCCGCCGGCCTGCAGGTTGGCCAGGCCGCCGATCTGCAGCAGCCCGTCCAGGCCCAGCGTGCCGCCGGCCAGCAGGGCCAGGTCGCCGCGCGTCATCAGCGTGCCGCCGATCTGCGCGATGCCCAGCAGATTGAAGCTCGCCGGGCCACGCAGCTCCAGGCTGCCCTGCTGACGCAGGCTGGCGGCCTGCGCCCGCAGCGCACCGCCGACCACACCGGTGCCGCGCAGCTCCATCGCACCGCCGGCAGTCAGCTCGGTCGCGCCCTGCAGCGCCTGATGGCCGGCCAGCAGCAGGCTGCCGTCGGCCGACACCGCGCTGGCGCCGCTGGCGCTCAGGCTGCCCAGGCTCTGCAGGCGGCCGCTGGCGCTCAGGTTCAGTGCGTCGGCCTCGACGCGGCTGCCTTCATCGAGGCTCAGGTCGCCGCTGCGGGCCTGGAGCCGAGTGTCGCGGGCCTGTATCGTCGTGGCCTGCGCCTGCAGGTTGGCGGCCGTCAGGTGCACGGCGGCGCCATGCAGGGCGCTGCCAGGGCCCAGGGTCAGGCTGCCGGCGCTGTCGATATCGATGCTGGTGAGGGCCTCGACGGCGCCGCTGATGCGCATTGCCGGCACCTGGGCGGCGATGCGCAGCGGGCCGTTCGCCACCCGTGCCGAGGCCAGCTCCAGCGCCTCGCCGCTGGCCGCCAGCCAGGCGCCGCTGCCGGCCTGCAGCTGCAGCGGGCCGGTGACCGAGACATCCAGCGCCGCCAGCGGATCGCCCGGCAGGCCGATGCTGCCGCCGGCGATCAGCGTCAGCGCGCCGGCGCGCACGTTCAGATCGGCGCTGTTGAGCCGTCCGGTCAGCGAGCCGGGGCTGGACAGCCAGGCCGCGCCGGGCGTGAAGATCTGGTCTATCACCAGCCCCTGCGCGCCGGCCAGGGTCAGGTCGTGCGCCGCGCGGGCGGTGACGCTGCCGCCGGCCTGGGTGGCCACCTGCAGCGGTGTGCCCGGTGCGCCGAGCGCGCCGCCGCCGGCCTCGACCAGCACGTCGCGCCCGCTGACGGCGCTGCTGCCGGCGGTCAGCTGGGTCAGGCTGCCGCGCGCCTTGATGCGCACCTCGCCGTTGGTGCTGAGCACCTGCTGCAGGCGCAGATCGCCCTCGGAGCCGAGGTAGATGGCCTCGCCTGCCTTGGCGCTGAGGGCGCCGCCGCTGCCGCCAGTGTCGCGCATCGCCAGGTCGATATCGTCCTTGGCGGTGATGCGCAGGCCGGTGGGCGTGAGCTGCAGATCGGCGCGGTCGGCGGCCAGCAGCGCCAGCTGCTGCTCGGGCGTCCACTGCCGCGGGTCGCGCGAGATGTCGGTGCCGGCCGATGCCCGGCCGATGCCGTTGCGCGCCTCCAGCTGCAGATTGCGGCCGCTGACGTTGGGGTTCTCGACCAGGATCTGGGTGTCGGCCGTGTCCTTGAACAGCCCGGCCGCGACGCGCTGGGTGATCTGCGCCTCGTTCCATACGCCGCCGTTGGCCAGCGCCTGGCGCAGCGCCGGATGAGCAGCGCTGTCGAAGTGCCAGACCGGGTCGTAGCTGCGCGCATCGCCCTTGCCGAACTCGGTGGCGGCGCGATGATAGAAGGCCGTCTGGCCATCGCGCCAGGCCGCCAGCTGGGCATCGTTCCAGCCATTGGCCGCCTTCAGCTGGGCCGCCGTGCCGGCATCGACGACGTAGACGAACTTCGGGTCGTAGGCGCTGGCCGCGAAGCCCTGTGACAGGCCCTTGCTGTCGAAGCGCTCCTTGAGCCCGCGCATCTGCCAGTAGGCCAGGTACTCCTGGCGCTTGCCCTGCTCGTAGCGCTGCAGATTGAGCTCGACGCCGGCCTGGGCGCCGCTGTCGGCGGTGAGGCCGGCGCGGCGCGCCACGCCCAGCAGGGCCTCGCGGGTCTCCTGCTTGACCGATTGCACGGTGTCCACATCGACGATGCCGCCGTTGGCCGCGCGCAGCAGCACGTCGCCGCCCGAGCTGGCAACCTGGGCCAGGCGCAGGTCGCCGGTGGCCTCGGCGATGCCGATGTCGCGCGCCGCGCGGGCCTCCAGACCGCCGCGGTCGGCCGGCAGATTGATCAGCAGCGGTGCGGTCAGGCTGCCGATGCTGCCGTTGTCGGAGATCAGCCGCATGTCCCCGGCGGCCAGCGCCGACGTGGCGCCGCCGCCGCGCACGATATCGCCCTCGGCCTGCAGGTACAGGCGTCCGGGGGTGTCGACACGGCCCAGCCGCAGCCCGCCCTGGTAGGCGCGCAGGGCGATGTCGGTGCCGGCACGCAGGTCGACGCTGCCGGTGGCCGAGAGCTGCACCTCCAGCGGCCGGAACTCGCTGCCGCTGCCGTTGCCGAACTCGCCGATGGCGCCGTTGCGCGCCGTCAGTGTGAGCCGGTCGGCGATCACCTGGCCGGCCGTGACGCCGCCGGCCAGGCCGATGCGGCTGGCGTCCAGCAGGGTCGTGCCCTTCAGATTGCGCACCGTGTCGCCCAGCTTGATGGCGGCATCGCGCGAGGTGACGCTGAGCGTGCCCTCGTCGGCACCGATGAAGTTGATCGCCACCGGCCGGCTGGCCGCCAGGCTGTGGGTGAAGAAGTTGCGCTCCTTCCAGCTCCAGTCGCGGCGCGTCTCGATGTTGTCGTAGAAGTCCGCCGCGCCCGAGCGGTAGCGGCGCAGGAAGTACTCGGGCGTGCCGCCGCGTTCGTAGCGGTCCTTGCGGAAGTCGTAGATGTAGTCGGCCGTGCGCTTGTCGCCATTCGTCAGCCACAGACCGCTGATGCGCGGCGTGTAGACCGGTGGCGGCGCGACCACCACGGTCTGCGTCGGCGCGTTCTTGGCCAGCCAGTCGGCCAGCTCGCCGAAGTCGCAGCTGACGGCGCAGGTGCGGGTGTAGATCTGGCTGTAGGCGACGGCGATGTTCTCGGCATTGATCCAGTTCAGCCGCCGGTTGGCCCGCGGCGTGTACAGGGCACTGCGGCCGCTGGTGTCGCTGGCGACGGCGCTGACCAGCGGCCGCGCATCGTCCTTGCTCGCCACATTCTCCTGGGTGGTCTGGACCTGGCCGTTGCTGCGTGTGATCGTCGTCACCAGATTGTTGCCTGCCGCGTCGCGGGTGCTGGTGTCGGTGATGCGGATGCGGCCCTGGGTGCCGGCGCCGGTGTCCAGGCGGTTCAGCACCAGCGCACGGTCGGTCAGGTTCTCGACCTGGATGCGGCCGTAGCCGTCCAGCACATTGAGCTGGCCGCCGCCGGTGCTGAGCACGTCGCCGAACAGCTGCATGAAGCCGCCCTCGACCTGGATATTGCCCAGCTCCAGCTCCTGGGCCGCGGCGTTCCAGCGCAGCTTCGGGCGCAGCGCTGCGTCGAGGCTGGCCATGGCGTTGTTGCGCAGCGGCACCCAGGCGCCGTTGGCGTTCTTGGCGTCGGCGTAGGCGGCGTTGTCTATGCTCACCCGCACATCGGCGATGCCGCTCTGGATCACGCCGTTGAGATTGAGCTTCTCGCCGCTGATGAAGACATTGTTGCCGGCGATGATCGTGCCGCCGGGCCTGGCCACCGTGGCCACCGTGTCGCTATTGGTCAGCGGCGTGATGGTCGCGGTGAGCGGGTCGCGGGCGGCCGGGAAGCGGCTCTTGGAGGCCGCCTCCTCAGCATCGGTCAGCGACTTGATGACCAGCGTCGGGTCGCCGGCCGTGTGGGTGTAGCCCAGACTGAAGGTCTTGATGAAGTCGCCCTGGGTGGCAATGTCCACCGTCTGGGCGCTGATGTCGGACGAGACCTGCACCGAGCCGGTGCTGGCAATGCGCACCAGGCCGCGCGGGTTCAGGATATTGCCGAACACCTGCACCTCCGGCTTGGGCGTGGTGCCCTCGGCGGTGTTGCGCAGCTCGATCAGCGGCGCCGGCGAGTTGCTGCGCTCGTCGATGCGGCCCAGCGCGGCCACCCCGCCCGGCGCGTTGCGCAGATTGATGTCGGCGTTGGAGGCGATGCGCGCGCCATTGAGCGTGATCTCGCCGCCGCTGTCGCCGGGGATGCACAGCGCCGCAGGGCAGGCGGCCGTGCCGGCCTGGTTCTTCACGCTGAGGAAGCGGTTCGAGGCGTTGTTGACGCGGATGCTGGCGTCGCCGGGCGCCACCAGCTCGCCGCCGCTGCCGCCCGTCAGCGCCCCGCCGCTGATGCGGATGTTGCCGCTGGTGGCCATCGCCGGGTTGAGATCGATGAAGCCGACCTTGGCGCCCACGCCCAGCTGGGCGCGGCGCGCCTGCAGCAGGTCGAGGTCGGCCTGGAAGCCGGCGGCCACCGCCGGGTTGTCGGCATAGGTCTGCACCAGCTGCTTCAGCGCATTCATGCGGCCCTCGATCTCGCGGCCGAGATCGACGTTGTCGCGGGTGCTGAAGCTGATGCCCTCGCTCTGGCGCAGCACCTGGCCGGCGCTGCCGATGTCCAGGTACTGGCGCCAGTGGGTGCCGGCGAACAGCGTGCCATCGACCTGCACCGTCGAGGCCGGGCGGTCGAACTCGGCGCCGGCCTGGATGTCCAGGCTCAGATCGCTGTCGAAGATCTGGCCCAGGGCCTGCAGTGCCTCGCGGTACAGATCGGTGCCGCGGCCGAAGCCGCGCAGCTCGCGCTGGCCGCCGCCGGCCAGCAGCTCGATGTCCTTGACGGTGGCGATCGCCGCGCGCTGCATCTGCGCCTCGCGCGGCTCGCTGGCCAGCGGCGTGCCGGCCGGCAGTGCGTAGGGCTTGACGACGATGCGATTGTCCTGATCGACGATGGCCAGCGCATCGGGCGCGCTCGGGATGGGCACGGCCGTGCGGTTCCACAGCCGCGTCTCGGCATCGGCGCGCAGCACGTTGTCGACACCGGCGCGCAGGCGCACGCTCTCGTCGGACTCGATGCGCCCGCCGTCCAGAGTGATGCCGTTGGCGGTGACGATGCGCGAGCGCGTGCCGCCTTCTGCCGCGCCGGCCAGGCCATAGGTCTTGCTCTGCGCCTCGGTATCGACGACGCCGCTGGTCGAGGCCTCGATGCGCACATCGCGCTGGCTCTTCAGCAGCGCACCGCTGCCGATGCGCACCTGGGCGTCGTTGCGGCGTGCATCGACGAAGGATTCGGTCCTGGCCACCGCGATCGCACCACCGGTGTCGAGCAGCACGCTGTCGAACACATCAAGCCGGTTGCGCGCGGCGATGTCCAGCTCGGCCTGCTTGCCGCCCTGGTCGTTGCTGCTGATCTGGGCGCCATCGCCGACCAGCGCGCGGGTGATGTTGTCGATCTGCGTCAGCGTGCCGCCGGAGGAGCCGGAGAGCACGCCGCCCGAGGCGGCGCGCACCGCCCAGTCGGCGCCGGCGCTGTCCTTGGCCACGGCGCTCAGCGCGTCGAGCTTGAAGGCGTTGGCGCGCACCACGCTGTCCGGCGCCAGCTCGGCGCTGGTCGTGTTGGCGCTGCTGTTGAACACATTCGCGCCCGAGTAGCCGGCCACCGAGGCCGAGGTGCTGTCGGCCTCGCCGTGCAGCCGGGTCAGGTGCTCGGCGGCGATCTCGACGCTGCGCGCATCCACGGTGCCCGCCAGGCGGGTGAGGGTGTTGGCGGTGGCCACGTTGTTGACACGGGCCGCCAGCACCACGCCCAGGCCACCGGCGCCCGAGGCCGACTTGGCGCCCAGCGCGTCGCTGCTGTCGCTGCCCAGGCTGACGGTCTGGGCCGTCAGCCGGCCGGCGCCGATCAGCGTCTGGGTGTCGCTGTGCACCTGGGTATTGGCCAGATTGCCGCCGGCCGCCAGCAGGCCGCCATTGATGCCGCTGACATCGCTGCGGCCATCCACGTCCGACTGCGCATGGGCCGAGAAGCCGCCCGACAGCGTGATCTGGTGGCCGGCGCCCAGGCTGACCTGGGTGGCGGGCCGCACCGTGGTGCTGGCCTCGGTGGCGCTGGCACCAAGCAGCAGGCCACCGGCGGCGGCCTTGGCTTCGGCCTCGGCGCTGGGCGCGTACAGGGCCAGATTGCCCGGGCCGGTGCCGATGCGCTCGCGCTGCGTCTCGGCGCGCAGGCTCAGGCTGCCGGCCTGGGCCTTCAGGCGCTCGCCGATGCTGACGCTGGCGTTGGACGCGATGTCCACATCGGCCAGCGACATGCCCATCGACACGCCGGCCGAGACCGTGATGCCGCGGGCCACCGCGCTGCCGCGCGGTGTGGCCGTGGCGCTGAAGCTGGCGCTGCCCTGGCCCAGGGCCAGGCTCACATCGCTGCCCACCGTGGTGCTGGCACGCACGCGGTTGTCGGTGTCGGCATCGACACCGGTGCCGGCGCCGACCAGGCCGCCCGCCGCCGCCAGCACGTCGGTGGTGGCGGCGCTGCCGGCATGGCCGCTCACCGTCAGACCCGCCGCCTTGATGCTGCTGCCTGCGGCCACCCGGGCATCGGCCAGGCTGCTGTCGGCGCTCAGGCCTATGGCCGCGCCAATGCCCACCAGGCCACCGGCCGCGCCCAGGCCCTTGGCTTCAAGCCCGTGGTCAACCCCGGCATCGACCGTCACGCCACCCGCGGCCTCGACCGTGCCACCGATCTCGGCCACCGTGTTCGCCGACTTGCGATTCAGCGCCAGGCTGGCGGCCAGGCCGAGCGCACCGCCGCCGCCGGCATAGGCCTGCTGGCTGGCCGTCTCGGACTGGTCGTCCCGTGCCTGCACGCGCACATCGCGGCCGGCCCGGCTGCGGCCCAGCAGGGCGGCGCGGGTGCGTTCCTCGGACAGCGCCACCGCAAAGCCGCCGCCCAGCGAGGCCCCGGCCGACAGGGCCACGCCCACAGCCTTGGTCCGGATGTCATTGCGGGTATGGGCATCGACGGCGATGTCGCGGCCCGCGGTCAGGCTGGCGCCACTGGCCACCGCCGCCTCGGCGCTCTGCCGCGTGGGCGTGGCGGCGAAGTCGCCGGAGGGATCGACGCCGGCACGGGCGCTGTCTGCCTTGGCGCGGGCCTGCTGGGCCCGTGCACCGCCCGAACTGCCCAGCTGGTTGCCGGTGCTGCTGCCGCGCATCAGCTCACCGACCTTGGCCACCGAGGCCGAGGCGTTGTCGTTGGAGTCGCTGTCTGGCCGCCCGCCCACCGACACCACCGACACGGCGCCGGCAATGCCGGCCGTCAGGCCGGCGCCGCCGGCGATGGACAGGGCATCGATGTCGCGGCCGGCCTCGGCCTCGACGCGGATGTCGCGGCCGGCGCGCACATCGGCGCCGCCGGCGACGCTGGCCCGCGCGCCGCTGCGCAGCAGCACCACATCGACCGCCGCGCTGGCGCCCACGCCGACGCCCACGCCCAGGCCGCCGACCTTGTTGTCGATGCGCACCGTCTCCTCGGCCCGCAGCAGCACGTCCTGCGTGGCGGCGCTGAGCTGCGTGTTGATGCGCGATCCGGCGCCGATCTCGGCCTCGGTGCTGCCCTTGGCGACCAGCACATCGACCGTGCCGGCCACGCCCACCGCCCCGGCCAGCGAGGCGGTGGCGCCATAGACGTGCTGGGTGAAGTCGGCATCGGCGGCCACCGTCGTGGTGGCCGGGGCGTCCAGGCGCGAACCCAGGGTGCGCGCCGAGGTCTGCTGCTCGCTCAGATTGATGGTGGCGGTGATGCCCACGCCTACCGCGCCGGCGGCCAGCGCGCCGGCGGCGATATCGACATCGCCGCGGCTGGTGGCCTGCACATCGATGCGGCCCTGGGCGCCATCGATCTGGCTGTTGCTGACCAGGGTCTCGGTGCGGCCCTTGCTCATGATCAGGCCCAGCGAGCCGGCCAGGCCCACGGTGCCGCCGCCCAGGCCCACCACGCCCTGCGTGATTTCGTTGCTGGAGCGTGACAGCACCCGCGCGGCCTCGCGGCCGGCCAGCGCCGCTCCATCCAGGGTGGCACTGGTCAGGTGGCTGATGAAGGCTGTGTCGGCCGCCCCGCCGACGCCGGCCGTGCCGCCGACCGCGCCGCCGCCGGTGCCGGAGAACAGCTGGTCGTGGTGGTAGGCGGCGACCAGGCCCTGCTGGCTTGCCTGGCCCTGGTCCAGCGCGCGGTTGAGGCGCGCCTGGCCGTCGACGCGGGCCCGCGTGGCGCCGCCCATCAGGCTGACGGTGACCGTGCCGGCCACACCGGCCGTGCCGCCGCCGGCCACGGTGAGGGCGAAGTTCTCGACCCCGGCGGTCGAGACGGCGACCACGCCGGCGCCATGCAGCTGCTCGGTCTGCTGGCGCGTGGACAGCGGGTTCTGCGAGGGCAGCTGGGTGGCACTGCTGCGGGCGCTCAAGGCCCCGCTGGGCACGGTCACGCCGTTGGAACTGTTTGCGTTCTCGACCAGGCCTTCGAGCAGGGTGCCCGCACCGCTGAGCTCGGCCGCGGTGTCGGAGGTGATGTCGTTGAAGGCGATCGCCCCGCCGGCGCCCACCGTGCCGCCCACCGCCGCAGCGCCGGCGCGCGACTTGATGAAGTCGTCGGCATCGGCAAGCAGCAGCGCGTTGTTGCGCGCGCTGACCCGGGCCCCGCCGTCGATGCGGGCCAGGGTCGCGCCGCCGGCCAGATTCATGGCAATCGAGCCGGCCACGCCGGCGGTGCCGCCGGCCGTGCCGGCGATCGCCCAGACGTCCAGGGTGGCGCTGCGCTGGGCCTGCACGGCGATGTCGGCCGCGTCCAGGCTGCCGCCGCTGACCCGTGCCGTTACTTCGCTGTCCACCTCGTTGTACGAGGCGGAGGCGCCCACCGCGGCATTGCCGGCGGCGCTGGCCGCGCCGGTGACGGACTGCAGCTCGGCGCTGTCGCGCGCCAGCAGATTGATGTTGCGGCTGGCCGCCAGCTGGGCGCCGCTGGCCTCGGCGCTGGTGTCGTTGGCGATGCGGTTGATGCCCAGCGAGCCGGTGACGCCGACATTGGCGGCGCCGCTGCCGCCGGCGGCGACGGCCTCGATGTCCGAGCTCTCGCGGGCGTCCAGCGTCAGGTCGCGCCCGGCCAGACTGCCGCCGACGAGCTTGGCGCTGGTGCTGTTGGCGATCTCGTTATAGGCCGCGGCAATGCCGATCGAGGCCGAACCGGTGGTCAGCGCCACGGTGCCGGCCACCGACAGGATGGACGAGTCGTCGAGCGCCGCCAGGGTGACCTGGCCCGCGCCGGTCTGCACCATCGCCTGCCGGGCCATGGCCTGGGTCTCGTTGCCTATCAGGTTGATGGTCACCGCACCGCTGCCGGCAATGCCCTGCGAGACGCCCAGCGCCGCCGCGACCGAAATGATCTCGTTGTCGCTGCGGGCCCGCAGCTCCAGGCCACCGGCATCGACGCTGCCGCCCGACAGATCGGCGTTGCTGCGGTTGTTGACCTCGGCCAGGCCCAGCGCGGCGCCGAAGCCGGCCTTGCCGCCATAGCTGGCGGCACCGGCGATGCTGCGTATGCTGGACGCGTCGGTGGCCTCCAGCCGCACCGTGCCGTCCGAGCTCAGCTGCGCGTCGCTGGCCTGGGCCAGGGTCTGGTTATCGACCGTGCTGTAGGAGACCGAGCCAGCCACGCCGACCTTGCCGCCGGCATTGGCGCCGGCCGTGACCGACCAGCTGGCGTTGCTGTTCAGCGCGCTGCTGGCAATCGCGGCGGGGGCGCTGAGCCGGGTGCTGGCGATGCCGGCCTCGGTGACCTTTTCCAGCTGGTTCCAGGCGAAGGCGCCGGCCAGGCCAGCGGTCTTGCCCGAGGCGATGCTCAGCCCGCCGGCGGCGGCCAGGTTCAGCGTCGGGTTGCTGGCCACCAGCTGGGCGCCGGGGGCCAGCCCGCTGAAGGACCAGGTCTGACCGTCGTCATCGCTGGCATAGGCGATCAGGCTGGGCAGGGTGCCGCGGACGCTGATGTTGTCCAGGCCGCGCACGCGCGCGCCGGTCTGGTCGCCGGCGATGTTGACCGAGGCGGCGGCCGAGATGCCTATGCCCGATTTGCCCTGCTGGCCGGTGTCGCCGCCGGCGGTCTTGGTGCCGTCGCCACCCTTGCCGGCCTCGGCGCTGCTGCCCGAGGGGCCGCTGCCGGCCAGCGCAAACGCGCCCTGGGTGCCGGCACTTCTGGCGTCCAGCAAGAGATTACCGCTGGCCGTCAGGCTGCCGCCGCTGGCGGTCTCGAACAGGCGGTTGCCCAGCAGGGCCTCGGTGTGGCGGTCCATCTCGTTGAGCGCGACGGCAAAGCCCACGCCTATGCTGCCGCTGCGCGCGACGCCACCGGCGATGTTGACGATCAGGCTGTCGTCATGGGCCAGCAGCAGCACATTGCCGGCCTCGACCTGGCTGCCGCCGGCGATCTGCGCGACGGTGCTCAGCTCGGATTGCAGCATCGAGAACGAGCCGTTGATCGACAGCTTGCCGGCCTTGCCGGCGGTCTCGGTGACCATGATCTGGTCGAAGTCGGTGCGGGCGGAGACGGCCAGATCGTCGGCGCGCAGACTGGCGCCGCTGCCTATGCTGGCGTCGGCGCCGCCCTTCATCACGAATTGCAGATAGGAGCCGCCGACCCCGGCCTTCCCGCTGCCGCTGTTGCTGGTCAGCAGGGTGGCGTCCATCTCGGGCACGCCGGTCAGGTGCAGCATGCCCTGCTCGGCACTCGCTGCGACACGCACATCGCGGGCCGGTGTGACGGCGGCGCCGTCGGTGTTGATCTGGGCCGCGCCGATGCGGGCCCGGGCGGCGTTGTCCAGCGTCAGGTAGGTGACGGCCGCGGTCAGCGAGAGCTTTTCGCTCTCCACCGAGTTCTGCGTCCAGGTATTGCCCTGGCTGGGCTTCTCGGCCACGTCCTTGAGCTTGGAGCCCAGTTCGGCGTAGGCGGCCGGGCTCTTCCAGTCCATCTCGCGCAGCTGGCGTATCAGCGCGGCATGGGGCTCCCAGCCGGGCAGCAGCCTGGACTGGGCGCTGAGGTCCAGCGCGCCGGCGCTGTTGACGGTGGCGCCGTCGCCTATCGTGGCCTCGGTGACATGGTCCATATCGGCCACCACCACGGCGCCCGAGATCGCCACGCTCTTGTTGTTCTGCTGGTTGTCGCCGGCCGGAGGAGGGTCCGAGTGGGCGCGCTCGTCGACGGCGGCCGAGGCGCGGAAGATGGGGGTGTCCACCGCCCTGGCGCTGACGCTGGTGCTGCCCTGGCTGGTCAGCCGGGCGGCCGGGGCGATGGCGGCGCTGACCCGGTTGTCGATATCGGCGAAGGCGACGCTTGCCGACAGGCCGAACTTCTCCTTGTTGCCGCTGCGGCCGTCGGAGCCGGGGATCTTGGCGATCAGGCCCGTCAGGCCCTCGATGAAGGAGCCGTCCAGCGTGCGCGCGCTGGTCACCGCTTCGCCGACGTTCTGCGGCTTGCCGGCGGTGCCGGCGGCGGCCTGCACACTGCTCGTGCCATCGTCTAGCAGGGCGGCCACCTTGATCGCACCGGCCTGGGCCGTGCCGGCCAGACGGGCATCGAACAGGGTCTTGTTGAGGCCCACCGAGACGCCGGCCGAGGCCATGCCGTCCTGGAAGGAGCCGCCGCTGCTGGCCACCTCGAAGCTCTTGGCGCCGCCGGCGTCCAGGCTCAGCGTGCGCCCGGCCGTGAGCTGGCTGGCGGCCGTGCTGCGCACGGTGGCGGTCTCCTCGGCAAAGCCCAGCGCCACCGCCGCATTGGCATAGCCGGTCGGATTGGAGGCATTGTTGTTGGCATTGCCGAGATTGGTGGTGCCGACCTCGACCGACACGGTGTTGTCGGCCTGGGCCTTCAGCAGCACATCGCGGCCGGCCTGCAGGCTGGCCTGACCTATGTCTATGCTGGCCCGCGAGGTTGATTCGCCATAGCCGACGCCGATGATGGTGCTGCGCACATTCATGCGCGCCTCGGCCCGCGAGGTGGCGCGCATGTCGATGTCGCCGCTACTGGCCTGCAGCAGCGAACCGCCGCCGACGCTGATGCCGGCCTCGGCCTTGGAGATCGTCACATCGACGAACAGGCGCAGCGAGGTGAAGAAGTCCAGCAGCGTGTTCTCCAGCGACTGGAAGGGCGTGGGGTTCTGCGCCGACTGGCTGGCGGCGAACAGGTATTTGTCGTCGGCGGTGGCGCGCAGCTGCACATCGGCGCCCTTCAGCGTGGAGCCGCTGATGACGATGCGGGCCGACTGGTCCTCGGTGGAGCCGAAGGTGGCGCGCGAGGCATCGTCGCTGGCGCTCAGGCGCAGCAGGGCGCCGGCCTGGCCGGCCGAGCCCTGGGCCAGCAGGCGGGCGTTGTTGCGCAGCTCGATCTGGGTGGCGGCCAGCTCGATGCCGCCCGAGGGGCCCTGCGAGGGCGCGCTTTCGTGCTCGGCGGCGGTGCCGACCCTGGGGCCCAGATCGCGGCTGCTCAGCAGCGCGCCGTCCAGGCTGAGCTTGCCGCCGGCCTGCGCCGTCACGGCCGCGCCGCCGCTGGGGCTCAGCGCGCCATACACCTCGCCGGCCAGGGCGATATCGGCGCTGCCCAGCAGGCGGATGCGGCCGCCCGCCGTGCTGACGCCGGCAGCGCTGTCCAGGCCGCTGACATTGACCAGGCTGGCGAAGGCCGCCGCCCCGCCGGGCCCGGCGGCGATGCGCGACCCGCCCTCGGCCGCGAGCTGGCCGGCGGCCAGGCTGATGGCGTCGGCGGCGTTGAGCCGGCCCTGCACGCGTACGAGGCCGCCGGGGCTCAGCGGGTAGCTGCCGGTCAGCGCCTGCAGCACAGCGCCGTCGCCGATGCCGCCCTGGCCATCGATCAACTGGCCCATGAACAGCGGTGTCGGCGCGGCCAGGGTCAGGCTGCCAGCGTTGAGCACGCCGCCGGCGCCGACGACGAAGCCGGCACTGTTGAAGAAGTAGACATTGCCGCCGATGCGGCCGTCCTTGTAGGCATTGACCCAGCCGTCGATCTGCGAGGGCGGCCCGGAGACGCTGTTGATCAGGTTGGCGCTGCCGGCGGGCAAGAGCAGATTGACCTGCTGGCCGCCTGCGACATCGAAGCGCGAGAAGCTGTTGAAGGCGGTGCTGCCGCGCGTGGTGGCGGTCGTCACGGTGGCCAGATTGCCCTGCTGGCTGACCTGGGTGGCGGTGCGCTGGTCGGGCACCACATGGATCGTCTGGCTGGGCGTCTGGCCAAGGGCGGCGGGCGTGGCCACCATCAGGCTCATGCCCAGACCGCTGGCCCAGGCGCAGCGGCGCAGCACGCAAATATATTGACGGCGCAGGTATCCGATAGCGGCGGCGGTCATATTGTTCTCCCTGACTTCGCGGAACCAGGTTCGACTCTCGCCGCTTGAGCGTCCGCCGACCATTGGGCAGAAGGACTAGTACCCCCCTGTTTCACGGCGCAGGGGCCGTGACTTTGCGCCGCCCCGGCGCGCACGTTCTGGGCTAGCATCGCTGCGCGGTGAGTGCCGGATCGGTCGCGGGAGGGCGAGTTGGATCGAATGCTGGGGCGTCTTGCGGGGCTAGGAGCCTGTCGGGCTTGGGGTCGGGCCCGCGCCGGGACGAGTTGCGGCGCCAGACTAGGCGTCGGCGAGGCGTGGGATGGGTCGCCCACAACGAGCCGGCAACGACGTATGGCGCCGCAAATCGTCCCGGCCCTTCGGGTTGAGTCTGCAAGGGGGAGCATCCGTCGTTGCAAATGCGCGCCGGGTGTACAACCCGGCTGTGCTTTGCGCCTAGGCTGCCCCCCCTTGCAGACTCAACGCGGGCCCGACCCCGAGCCCGACAGGCTCCTAGAGTTGCCGACCAGGCTATGGCTTGCATCGGCCTGGCGGCTGTTGGCGCTGCTGCTGGTGGCCTGGATGGCGGCCGGCGCGGCAGGGGCAACCGAACCGGCGCTGCGGCTTGAGCCGGCCGAGCGGGCCTGGATCGCCGCCCATCAAGACAAGGTGCTGACGGTCGGTTTCGACCCCTATGCCGGCCTGGACAGCTTCGAGTTCCAGGGCCGTCGCCTGGGTTTGCTGCCGGCCTTGCTGAAAGACATGCGCGAGCAGCTGGGCCTGCGCCTCGAGCCGGCCGAGGTGAAGAGCTGGGACGATGCCTACAGCCGCTTCGTGGCCGGCAAGATCGATGTGCTCTATGGCGCCAATGTCACGCCCGAGCGCGAGAAGATCATGCGCTTCACGGCCCCGGCACAGAAGTACCCCTACACCGTGTTTGCACGCAAGGACTCCAGCGTGCAGACCCTGGGCGACCTGGACGGCAAGCGGGTCGGCTTTCTGTCCAACGACTTCGTCATCGAGCAACTGCCCAAGGAGTTCCCCAATATCCACATCCAGGTGGTGAGCTTCGATGACCAGCAGCTCGGCCTGAAGGCCCTGGCGGCAGGCGAGGTGGATGGTTTCGTCACCGCCGGCGGCGGCATCGAGTACGAGTTCCTGCACGAGCACCCGGGCCTGGCCCTGGTCGCGGTGCTCAAGGCCATCACCTCGGACATGACCTTTGCGGTGGCCAAGGACCAGGTCTTGCTGGGGCAGATCATCAACCGCTATCTGGAGCAGCGCCGCGACGCCATCCGCGCGCTGGCCGGCGACGCCGGGCGCATTTACAACCGCAAGGTGCTGCGCCTGACCGAGGCCGAGCTGCGCTGGCTGGATCAGAAGGGCGAGGCCGTGGTCGGCGTGGCCGAGGACTATCTGCCCTTCGACTACTACGACAAGGGCCGCTACAAGGGCATTGCCGGGGCCACGCTGGAGCGCATTGGCGACATCATCGGCATCCGCTTCAAGGTCGTCAGTGCGCCGTTCGTGCAGCTGATGGAGAGGGCCAGGGCCGGCGACGTGCATGTGCTGAACATGGCCAAGACCGACGATCGCCTGGCCCACTTCCTGTTTCCGCGCGCCATCAGTACCGAGCGCGACATCATCGTCGGCCTCAAGAGCAGCCCGCCGGTGCAGGATGTCTATGACCTGGACGGCCAGCGTGTGGCCGTCATCGATGGCTTCTGGCACGAGGAGTACCTGCGCAAGAACCTGAAGCAGCCGCTGATCGTCAAGACCGACAGCATCCAGGAGTCGCTGCGGCTGCTGCGCACCGGCAAGGTGGCCTATGTGATCGAGAACCCGACCGTGGTCGAGTTCTATATCAATGGCCTGGGCTACGCCGAGCTGGTCAAGCGCGGCGCCACGTCAAAGGACTCCTTCATCTATTTCGGCGTCAGCCGCCAGCAGCCCGAGCTGGCGGCCATCATGGACAAGGTCATCCCGCTGATCCAGTTCGAGGAGATGAAGCACCTCGGCATCCAGACCGTGCCGACCCTGCGCAACGAGGCCAACAGCCAGCTGATGATGATGCTGGCCGCATTGGGCGCACTGCTGCTGGTGATATTGGCGGTGACGGCCTATGTCGTGCGCAAGCTGACCGCTCAGCGCGCCAAGACCCAGTTCCTGCGCGAACGCGAGCACCTGCTTTATACCGACAGCCTGACCGGCTTCCACAACCGTAACTACTTCAGCCAGATGAGCGATGCCGGCACGGCCGGCGACTGCCCGCAGGCCATCGTGGTGGCCGACATGAACAACCTCAAGCAGGTCAATGACAGCCATGGCCATGCCGCGGGCGACGTCTTGATCACCCTGTTCGCCCAGACCGCGCGGGCCCAGTGGCCCCAGGCCAACTGCTTTCGCATCGGTGGCGACGAGTTCCTGTTCATCCTTCCCAATCGCGGCGAGGCGCAGTTGCTGGAGGAACTGGCGGAGTTGAAGGCTCGCCTGCAGCAGGCCCGCCACGAGGCGGCCCCCGGCGTCTGGGTCAGCCCCAGCGCCGCCCTGGGCCATGCGCTGCGCAGCGATCCGCAGATACCGCTGCACAGCTGCATCGCCCAGGCCGATGCCAGGATGTATGAGGTCAAGGCGGGCATGAAGAAACGTCGCACCGACAGGCCGGACGGGGCCTAGGGGCCAGTCATGCCGAAGCGACTGTTGCTCATCGCCCTGTCGATGTGGGGCTGCGTCGTGTCGGCCGCCCCGATCAGCGCTCGCACCGAGCAGGTCGAGGCGCAGTTGCTGGCCAGCCATGCCGTCGTGCAGCCGGGCCAGCGCCTGACGGTGGGCCTGCGCCAGCGCATTGCGCCGCATTGGCATACCTATTGGAGGAACCCCGGCGACTCAGGCCAGGCGACCAGCATCGAATGGTCACTGCCGGCCGGGGCGGCGGCCGGCGAGATCGAATGGCCGGCCCCCAGCCGCCAGGCGATCGGGCCCATCACCAACTACGGCTATGAGCAGCAGGTCGTGCTGCTGGCCGAGCTGACGGTGCCTGCCGATGCCAGGCCCGGTGGTCAGTTCGCCGCGACGGCCCGCGTCAACTGGCTGGTCTGCAAGGACATCTGCATCCCGCAGCAGGTCGAGCTGGGCCTGGATCTGCCGGTGGCGGTGGTTTCGCTGCCCGGCAGCGATGCCCAGGAACTGGCGCGTGCCAGGGCCAAGCTGCCGCAGGCCAGCCCCTGGCCGGTACAGCTGCAGGCCGGCGCGCAAGGCCTGACCCTGCGCTGGCCGGCTGCGGCACCGACCCAGGCCTGGTTCTTCGCCGAGACCTGGGGTGTGGTGGCGCACAGCGCGCCGCAGCCCTTGGCCCGGGACGGCGAGCAATGGGCACTGCAGTTGCCGGCCGGCGAGGCGCCGCTGGCGGTGGGCAAGGCGCTCACCGGCGTGCTGGTGCTGACCGGAGCAGAGGGTGCCCGGGCCTACCGGATCAGCACCACCGTGGCCGGGCCAGGCGCCGCGCCGACCGGCGATGCCCCGGGGCTGGCCGCCGCGCTGCTGCTGGCCCTGGCCGGCGGCTTGGTGCTGAATCTGATGCCCTGCGTGTTCCCGGTGCTGTCGATCAAGGCGCTGGGCCTGATGGCGGCGGCGCGGGACTCGGCCCGTGTCACGCGCCGCCATGGCCTGGCCTACACCCTGGGCGTGCTGGCCAGCTTTGCGCTGCTGGCGGCGGTGCTGATCGCGCTGCGCGCGGCCGGCGCCGAGATCGGCTGGGGCTTTCAGTTCCAGTCGCCGCTGTTCGTGCTGGGGGTGGCCTATGTGCTGTTCGCCGTCGGCCTGAGCCTGTCGGGCCTGTTCGATATCGGCGCGTCGGTCACCGGGCTGGGCTCGGGCCTGGCCGAAAAGCCGGGCTACACCGGCAGCTTCTTCACCGGCGTGCTGGCCACCGTGGTGGCCACGCCGTGCACGGCGCCGTTCATGGGGGCGGCGCTGGCCTTTGCGCTGGCCCAGCCGGCACCGCAGCTGCTGGCGGTGTTCCTGAGCCTGGGTCTGGGGCTGGCCCTGCCCTATCTGGCGCTGAGCCTGTGGCCGGCGCTGCAGCGTTGGCTGCCGCGGCCCGGAGCCTGGATGAACACCCTGAAGCAGGGGCTGGCCTTCGCTATGTATGCCGCCGCCGTCTGGCTGATCTGGGTGCTGGCCCAGCAGACCGGGCCTGACGGCGTGCTGGTCGCCCTGGCCGGCATGACGGTGATTGCCTTTGCCCTCTGGTTGCGCGGCGTGCTGGCCTCGGCCTGGGTGGGCAATGGGCTGGCCGGACTGCTGATCGCCTTTGCTCTGGCCGGGGGCGCCTGGCTGCCGCAGGCCGGCCCAGCCCCGCCCGCGGCCAATGCCGGCTTCGAGGCCTACACACCGGAGCGCCTGCGGGCGCTGCGCGCCGAGGGGCGGCCGGTGTTCGTCAACCTGACCGCCGCCTGGTGCATCAGCTGCCTGGTCAACGAGCGGGTGGCGCTGAGCCGGCCCGAGGTGGCGGCAGCCTTCCAGCGGGCGGGCATCACCTATCTGAAGGGCGACTGGACGCACCAGGACGCCCGCATCTCGGCCCTGCTGGCCGAGTACGGCCGCAGCGGCGTGCCGCTGTACCTGTATTTCCCGGCCGGCGTGGGGACATCGGCCCTGGTCTTGCCGCAGCTGCTGACGCCGGGTATCGTCATCGATGCCTTGGCGACCCCTGTCAGGCCAAGTAAGGAGTGATCACGATGTTGATGCCGTCCAAATGTCAGGTGTTGTTGCTGGCCCTGAGTGTTGGCGCCACGGCCGCCTTCGCGGCAGCCAGCGTCGATCAGCCGGCCCCCGCCTTCACCGCCACCACGGCCGACGGCCGCAGCGTGGACCTGGACTCGCTGCGCGGCAAGACTGTGGTGCTGGAGTGGACCAACCACGACTGCCCCTATGTGAAGAAGCACTACGACAGCGGCAACATCCCCGCCCAGCAGAAGGACGCGGCGGCCAAGGGCGTCGTCTGGCTGCAGGTGATCTCGTCGGCGCCGGGCCAGCAGGGGCATGTGGATGGCGCCACCGCCGCCAGGCTCAATACCAGCCGCAGCGCGGCGCCGTCCGGCGTGCTGCTTGACCCCACGGGCGCGATCGGCAAGGCCTATGGCGCGCAGACCACGCCGCATATGTATGTGATCACGCCGACCGGCCAGCTGGCCTACAAGGGCGGCATCGACAGTATCGCCACGGCCCGGCATGAGGACATCGCCAAGGCCGAGCCCTATGTGAAGCTGGCCCTGGCCGATGTGGCCGCCGGCCGCAAGGTGGCGCAGGCCAGCACGCGGCCCTATGGCTGCTCGATCAAGTACGCGAGCTGATTCGCCTCAGGCGTGTATCAGTTCGTCCTCGGGCACAAAGATCCACAGCAGCAGATAGGCCAGCAGCCCGGTGCCGGCGCAGACGGCCAGCGCCACGAAAGCCAGGCGCCAGACCCAGGACTCCAGGCCGGTGACCCGGGCGATGCCGCCGCAGACGCCGCCGAACCAGCGGTCGTTGCGGCTGCGCCGCAGGCTCGGGCCGGCTGCTGAGGCCGAGTAGGCGGGGCCGCTGCCCAGCACGCTGGCCTTGGCCCGCGCATATTCGTCGTCCGAGAGCCGGCCGCTGCGGTGCAACTCGGCTAGGCGTTCCAGTTCGATGCTGATGGACATGATGGTCAGAGACTCCTGTGCATGGCAATGCGCCATGTCTGCAAGATAGGGGCGCATACCCGCTATTGCCAGGTCGGGGCGACAGACTGCAGACAGCCGAGCATAGGGGGCGAAAACCCGGTCTCAGTCAGTTGTCGGCTTGGCCCGTCCCGCTTTGATCCCGCTGCGCAGGCTCTTGCCCTCCAGGCGGCGCTGCTTGGAGCCATAGGTCGGCTTGGTGGCGCGCCGCGCCTTGGGGGTGTGGGCGACTGCCTGCACCAGCTCGACCAGCCGAGCCACCGCGTCGGCGCGGTTCTGCTCCTGGCTGCGCGACTCCTGGGCCTTGATGACGATCACGCCCTCGTTGGTGATGCGCTGGTCGGACAGCGCCAGCAGCCGTTCCTTGATCAGCGGCGGCAGGGTTGAGCGGCGGATGTCGAAGCGCAGGTGTACCGCGCTGCTGACCTTGTTGACGTTCTGGCCGCCGGGGCCGCTGGCGCGTATGAAGGAGAAGTCGAGCTCCCAGTCGGCCGGCGACCAGTCCAGCTTCATGCCGGCGGTGCTATTCGTGCGCCTGCACCGTCACCGGCACGCGCTGGGTCACGGCGGTCATCAGCTCCCAGCCAATGGTGCCGCCGGCGTGGGCGACCTCGTCGATGGACAGCCGCGTGCCCCTGGGCCCCTCGCCCCACAGCGTGACTTCGCTGCCGATCTGGGCCGAGGGCATGGTGGTCAGATCGACGGCCAGCATGTCCATCGACACCCGGCCCACCGTCTGCGTGCGCTGGCCCTCGACCAGTATCGGCGTGCCGCTGGGGCAGTGGCGGGGGTAGCCGTCGGCATAGCCGCAGGCGACGATGCCGATGCGCATCTTCGCTTCAGCGCGGAAGCTGCTGCCGTAGCCGACCGTGTCGCCAGGCTGCAGGTGCTGGGTGGCGATCAGCCTGGAGCGCAGCGTCATGCCCGGTTTAAGGCCCCAGTGGGCGGCGCTGTGCTCCGGATAGTCGGGCGAGCCGCCATAGCTCATGATGCCCGAGCGCACCCAGTCGGCGCGGACGGCGGGCGACTGGCTGTGCCTCAGTGTTGCGGCGCTGTTTGAGAGCGAGCGCTCACCGGGCAGGTCTTCCGTCGCCGCCACGAAGGCCGCCACCTGGTGGGCGATGCCATCGGCACCGAGGCGCTGGGCGTCGGCGTCGGAGAAATGCGTCATCAGTGAAATCTCGTCCACCTGGGGCAGCACATTGAGCCGCGTCCAGGCGGCGCGGAAGGCGCTGGGCGTGAAGCCGAGGCGGTTCATGCCGCTGTTCATCTTCAGGAACACGCGGTGCGGCTGATGCGTCTTGTGCATCGCCAGCCAGTCGATCTGCTGCTCGCAATGCACCGCATGCCAGAGGTTCAGGCGCGAGCACAGCTCCAGGTCGCGGGGCTCGAAGCAGCCTTCCAGCAGCAGGATGGGGCCGCGCCAGTCGAGGGCGCGCAGGCGCTGTGCCTCGTCCAGATCAAGCAGGGCAAAGCCGTCGGCGCCGCGCAGGCCGGGGTAGGCACGCTCGATGCCATGGCCATAGGCATTGGCCTTGACGACGGCCCAGACCCTGGCGTCCGGGGCGCTGGCCCGCGCGCGGGCAAGGTTGTGGGCCAGGTTCTGGGGGTGGATGAGGGCTTCGATAGGGCGTGGCATGACCGCAATTGTGGCAGCGCCCGGCAGCGCACGGGCGTGCGAGGCGACCCGGCAGGCTGCCGCCCAGCAAGACGCGCGTGCTATAAACCTCGCGGCAAGGAGATCAAGCGCCGGCAGGTCGCCGCAGCATCTGCGCAAATCGAATCGATGAAAAAAGGTTTTTACACGATCATGTCGGCGCAGTTTTTCAGCTCGCTGGCTGATAACGCCTTGCTGGTTGGTGCGATCGAGTTGCTGAAGTCCACCAACGCGCCGGCCTGGCAGGTGCCCGCGCTGGCGCCGATGTTCGCGCTGTTCTATGTGCTGCTGGCGCCGCTGGTCGGCGCTTTTGCCGATGCCGCGCCCAAGGGCAGGGTGATGTTCATCTCGAACAGCATCAAGGTGGTCGGCTGTCTGATGATGCTGTTCGGTGGCCATCCGCTGCTGGCCTATGCCATCGTCGGCCTCGGCGCCGCCGCCTATTCGCCGGCCAAGTACGGCATCCTGACCGAGCTGCTGCCGCCCTCGCAATTGGTCAAGGCCAATGGCTGGATCGAGGGCCTGACGGTGGGCTCCATCATCCTCGGCGTGCTGCTGGGCGGGCAGCTTGTCGGCCAGCGTCTGTCGGGCATGTTGCTGGGTTTTGATCTGCCCCTGATGGACACCGGCATCGACACCGCGCCCGAGGCGGCGATCGCCTCGATGATCCTGCTCTACATCATTGCCGCGCTGTTCAATCTGCGCATTCCGCGCACCGACACCGAGCTGCAGCCGATGAGCATCAAGCCGCTGGAGCTGGTGCGCGACTTCATGCTGTGCAACTCGCGGCTGTGGAGCGACAAGCTGGGCCAGATCTCGCTGGCCTCGACCACCCTGGTCTGGGGCGTGTCGGGCAATCTGCGCGTGATCGTCTTCCCCTGGGCTGCCGTGGCCCTGGGCTATTCGACCACCCAGGCCGCCTCGCTGGCCGGCGTGGTGGTGATAGGCACCGCGGTCAGCGCCGTCGTCGCCTCGATGGTGATGCGGCTGGACAAGGCCACCAACCTGATCCCCCTGGGCATCCTGATGGGCTTTCTGATGCTGGGCCTGAACTACATCACCAGTCTTGCGGTAGCCATTCCCTTCCTGGTGATACTGGGCGCGACGGTGGGCTATCTGGTGGTGCCCATGAATGCGCTGCTGCAGCACCGTGGCCACAATCTGATGGGCGCCGGCCGCTCGATCGCGGTGCAGAACTTCAACGAGCAGGCCTGCATCCTCGGCCTCGGCGCGGCCTACACGGCCTTGACCAAGTTCGGCATGTCGGCCTTCGGCGCGATCACCATCTTCGGCCTTGTGGTGGCCGGCGTGATGTGGCTGATACTGCGCTGGCACCAGCGCAACTGCATCGTCCATCGCGACGAGGTCGAGCGCCTGCTGGCGCTGGCGCGTACCGACAAGCATTGAGGTGACTTCGGCCAAGCTGCTGCCGGCGCTGGCCCTGTGCCTGAACGCGCTGATCTGGGGCCTGTCCTGGTGGCCCTTCCGCCAGTTCGAGGGCCAGGGCCTGCATCCGCTGTGGACCACGGTGCTGGTCTATCTGCTGGCGGTCGTGGCCATCAGCGTCACAAGGCGCGGCGCCTGGGGCCAGCTCTTTCGCACACCGGCGCTGTGGGTGCTGGTCGTGGCCTCGGGCACGACCAATGCCGCCTTCAACTGGGCGATGACGATAGGCGATGTGGTGCGCGTGGTGCTGCTGTTTTATCTGATGCCGCTGTGGGCGGTGCTGCTGGCGCGGCTGCTGCTGAAAGAGAAGCTGACCCGTCTGGCCTTGCTGCGCGTGGCCCTGGCCCTCACCGGCGCGGTGATCGTCCTGAGCCCCGAGGGCGGCGGTCTGCCGCTGCCCAGCAGCCTGCCCGACTGGCTGGCCATCGTCGGCGGCTTCAGCTTCGCGCTGAACAATGTGATGCTCAGGCGCGAGGCCGCCCAACCGGAGGCGGCGCGCGCGCTGGCGATGTTCTGCGGTGGCGTTCTGGTGGCGGCGGTGCTGGCCTCGCTGCTGTCTGTTCAGGGCCTCGCAACCTGGCCGCCGCTGCTGAGCCTCGGCTGGGCCCTGGCCGCGCTGGGCTTGGGCGGCTTCTTCCTGATCAGCAATCTGGCCCTGCAGTTCGGCGCCTCGCGCCTGCCGGCCAATGCCACGGCGGTGATCATGCTGGTCGAGGTACCCGTGGCGGCGGGCTCTGCACTGCTGCTGGGTGGCGGGGCGATCACGGCCGCCATTGCGACCGGCGGACTGCTGATACTGGCGGCCGCCCTGCTGGCCGCGCTGGAGCACGGTTAGGGAGGCCTGGGGTCATTGAAAGCCTTGCTGCACGCCGGCCCGGCCAGGGCTACGATGGGGGCTCTATCCCTGCCATTCACAACCCGGAGCGTCCCATGGCCGAACCCAGCGTCTACGACTTCAGCGCCGTTTCCATCGACGGCAAGCCGGCCGATCTGGCCAGCCAGCGCGGCAAGGTGCTGCTGATTGTCAACACCGCCAGTGCCTGCGGCTTCACGCCCCAGTTCGGTGGCCTTGAGCAGCTGTGGAAGGACTATGCCGCCCAGGGCCTGGTGGTGGTCGGCTTCCCCAGCAACGAGTTCGGAGGCCAGGACCCCAAGGCGAATAGCGAGATCGCCAGCTTCTGCCAGCTGAACTACGGCGTCAGCTTCCCGATGATGGGCAAGGTCAAGGTCAATGGCGCCGATGCCCATCCGCTGTGGAAGTGGCTGAAGGGCGAGAAGCCCGGCTTTCTCGGCACCGAGGGCATCAAATGGAATTTCACCAAATTCCTGGTCGGCCGCGACGGCCAGGTGATCAAGCGCTATGCGCCCAATGACGAGCCCGCCAAGATGCGCGCAGACATCGAGGCGGCGCTCAAGGCCTGAGTCTCAGGCGCGCACCCAGAGGCGACCATAGCCCAGCCGCAGCGCGCCCTGGCCGGCCTGTTTCCGCAGCCATTCATTGACGGTCTGGCGCGAGACCTGGGCCAGCGTAGCGAGTTCGGCCTGCGTGGTCTGCAGGGGCAGCCAGCCTTGCGCATCGGCCTGTGCGCCGCCGTGGCGTCGCACCTGCTGCAATGCCACGGCCAGCCGTTCGGCCGCGCTGGCGTGGCGGGAGGTTTCCAGCAGATGCAGGGTGCCGTCGAAGCGCTGGGCCAGTTCGCGCAGCAGGGCGCGGGCGAAACCCGGCACACGGTCCATCAGGTACTCATAGGCGGCATTGCCCAGCACCAGTAACCGGGTGGGGCAGGTTGCCAAGGCCTCATAGCGCGAGGGTTGCTGGGTGGCGAAGGCGGCAAAGCCGAACAGGCGCGGCGCGCCGACCATCTCGATGGCCGAGACCCGACCGTCCTCGGCGGTGAAACGGGTCTCGATCTCGCCGGCCAGCACGGCGTAGAAGGCACTGGTGTGTTGACCCTGGGCGAACAGCAGCTCGCCGGTGCTCAAGGGCCGGGCGCTGAGCAGGGGCGCGATGGCCGGATGTTGCACCGCCGCCCAGTCCAGCTGCGGGAAGTTGCTGCCCAGCACGTGCGCCAGGGCGGCCGCCAGCGGGGTGTCCGCGACGCTGAGCTCAGTAGCGATCGAGCGTTTTCTTCCAGCTGCCATCTTGCTGCAGGGCCTTGAAAGCACGTTCCAGTTCGGGGGCCCGGGCCAGCCAGGCAGAGTTCTTGGACAGCACCACATACGCGGGTTCGCCCTCCAGCCGGAATGGTTGCTGGGTCAAGGGCAGGGTGGAGCCGGCCATCATCAACTCGCCCTGGCGGGCAGGCAGAACCACCACATCCACGCGGCGCGCCGCCAGCATCTCCAGCGCCTTGCCATAGTCGTTGACCTCGTAGCGGGTGTAGCCGGTGCCGGCATCGAACAGCGCGCCATAGCGCTTGCCGCGCTGCACGGCGATGACGCGGCCCTGCAGGTCGCCGAGTTCGTGTATCGGTGCCGAGCTTTTGTGGGTGTAGAAGATCTTGGGCTCGCTGGGCAGCACGATCTGGGTGTAGTGCAGATAGACCTCGCGCTCAGGCGTGCGCAGCGGGCCCATCATCAGATCGGCCTCGCCGCGCTCCAGCATCTTGAAGGCCCGCGCCGAGGGCAGTTCGCTGAACTCGGCCTGCCAGCCCAGCCGGGCCAGCGCCAGCTTGAGCAGGTCGTAGTACATGCCTGAGCCCTCGCTGCCGCGAAACTGGCGGTAGGGCGGGTCCGAGCTGCCGACGACGCGCAGCGGCGAGCCAGCGGTCTGGGCCCACGCCTGCCAGCCGGGCAGCAGTCCCGCCAGGGCGACCAGAATCTGCCGTCGTGCCGGGCCACAGGGTCCGGCCTCCGCTGTCTCGATGAGAGGGCTCAAGCGCATGGGCGCAGCATACGCCGGCCTTGCGAGCGGGCGACGTGCGAATGTCGGCAACCCGACAATTCTGACCGCTTCTCCGCAGTAGGCTTGGCAGCATGACAAGCGACACCCCTTCCTTCCGGGCCGCCCAGGCCGCCGGCTATCGCCACTTCGCTGCGCAGGAGTGCGCCGACGACCCACTCTATGTGGCGATCTGCCTGGCTGTGGCCGACTCGCCCGAACTGCTGGAGCTGATGCTGCATGCGCCGGGCCGCCAGCGCCGGCCCAATCTGCTGCTGGCCGCCCTGCATGAGCGCATCCTGGCCGGTGTGCCGCATGGCTTGGCCGCCTATTACCCCAGCGTTGGCGGCCAGCGCCTGCCCGATGCCGAGCTGCCCGCGCTGCTGCTGGATTTCGCCCGCCAGCAGGGCGATCTGCTGGTGCGCTATCTGCAGACCCGCAGCACGCAGACCAATGAGATCGGCCGCTGCGCCGTGCTGTGGCCGGCGCTGCAGCAGATCGCCCGGCTCAGCGGCCGGCCCGATCTGGCGCTGCTCGATTTCGGCAGCAGTGCTGGGCTGAATCTGGGCGTCGATGGCTATCACTACGACTACGGCCGCTTCCAGCTCGGCGCCCCGGCCGCGCCCGGCCGGCCGCAGATTCGTTGCGAGTGGCTGGGCGACGCGCCGCCGCTGCGGGCCGATCTCGGCTGGCGCATCACGCGGCGCCTGGGCCTGGACCTGTCGCCCATCGATGTGAGCGACGACGACGCGGTGCGCTGGCTGGCCGCCTGCCTGTGGCCCCATGACCGCGAACGGGCGCTGCGCCTCGATCAGGCCGTGGCCCTGGCGCGTGCCGCCGGCCACCGTGTGCGGCGGGCCGATGACTGCATTGCCGAGATTGAGCCCTGGCTGGACACGCTGCCGGCCGGCGTGCAGCCGGTGCTGTTCAACAGCTGGGTGCTGGCCTACTTCCCGGCCGAGGAACTGGCCCGCTACCAGGCCGAGGTGGGGCGTCTGGTGCGCAGCAGAGGCCTGGCCTGGCTCAGTGCCGAGTCGCCGTCGCTGCGGCCGACGGGGCTGGCCCTGCCACCTACCGCGCCGGGTGCCTCGCCGCACAGCCTGTGGTCACTGGTCTGGCGCGACAGGACCGAGGCGCTGGCCTGGTCGCACCCGCACGGCCGCTGGGTGCAGTGGCTGGGTTGACGCGGGAACCGCTGGACAGGCCATCCAAAATGTTGGATGATTTCGTCCATCATGCGGGAAGAAGACACGATCAATCAACGCATCGCCCAGCGGGTGCGTGAGCTGCGCGCGGCGCGGGGCCTGTCGCTGGAGGGGCTGGCCGCTGAATGCGGCGTCAGCCGCTCGATGATTTCGGTCATCGAACGTGGCGAGAGCAGCCCGACCGCCGTGCTGCTGGAGAAGCTGGCCACCGGCCTGGGTGTGACCCTGGCCTCGCTGTTCGACGCCCCCGACGCCCGGCCCGAACCGGTGGCGCGCCGCGCCGAGCAGCCGCAGTGGCGCGACCCGGCCTCGGGCTATCTGCGCCGCAATGTCTCGCCGCCCGGCGTGGCGGCACCGTTCCAGATCGTCGAGGTCAGCCTGCCGGCCGGCGCCCAGGTGGCCTATGAAACGGGGGCCCGCGAGTCGCGCGTGCACCAGCAGGTCTGGGTGCTGGAGGGCAGGGTGCGGGTCACCGTCGGCGACGAGCAGCACCAGCTCGACAGCGGCGACTGCCTGGCCATGGCGCTCGACCAGCCGACCGGCTTCCACAACCCCACGAACGAGCCGGCGCGCTATGCCGTCGTGCTGACAACCCCCGCCAACCGATAGAGCCATGAGCCACGAACCCACCTCGAGCCGCCTGCAGACCGTCAACGACACCCAGCTGCAGCAGCTCGCCGAGCTGCTGATCGATTGCGTCGAGGGCGATGCCTCGGTCGGCTTCATGCACCCGCTGTCGCTGGAGCAGGCGCTGGCCTTCTGGCGGCGCGTGGCCGATGGCGCAGCCCGCCGCGAACGGGTGCTGCTGGTGGTCGAAGACGGGCAGGGCATTGTCGGCACCGTGCAGGTGGTGCTGGCCCAGCCCGACAACCAGCCGCACCGAGGTGATGTGTCCAAGATGCTGGTGCACCGCAGGGCCCGTCGCCAGGGCCTGGGGGCGGTGCTGATGCGCGCCGCCGAGGCGGCCGCCATCACCGAAGGCAAGACGCTGCTGGTGCTGGACACCGCCAGCGACGACGCCCGCCGCCTCTACACCCGCCTGGGCTGGCAGCACTGCGGCGACGTGCCCGGTTTTGCGCTATGGCCGCGCGGCGGCCTGTGCGCGACCAGCTTCTACTACCGCGAGCTGGACGTCTAAGCCGCCTCGATCTCGACGCGGTCGCGGCCCGCCGCCTTGGCTCGGTAGAGCGCCCGGTCGGCGCGGCCGAGCAGGGTGTCGGCGGTGTCGCCGGGCTGCCAGACGGTGGCGCCAAAACTGGCCGTGATCGTCGGTGCCGCGGCGGCAGCGGGCTGGGCCACGGCCGCGCGCAGCCGTTCGGCCAGCACGCGCACGCCGGCCGCGTCGGTGTCGGGCAGCAGCACGCAGAACTCCTCGCCGCCATAGCGGAAGGGCAGGTCCTGGGCGCGCAGCGCCGCGCGCAGGCGCCGGGCAAAGGCGGCCAAGGCCTCGTCTCCGGCGCGGTGACCCAGCTGGTCGTTGATGCGCTTGAAGTGGTCCACGTCGGCCATCAGCACCGCATAGGGCTGGTGGCTGCGCTGGGCCATGGCCAGCGCATGGGCCATCGCGTCGTTCAGCGCGCGGCGGTTGGCCAGGCCCGTCAGGCCATCGGTCATCGCCTGCTGGCGCACCTCGGCCTCGGCGCGCATCTTGCACAGCTGCAGAAAGCCCAGATTGGTGACGATGACGAACAAGAAGCCGAAGATGTAGATGGGCTCCTGCCAGGTCAGGGGCATGTTCAGGTAGTCGATGTTGGCGCCGGCCAGCAGCAGGCCGGCCGCGCGCAGCGGCAGCACCAGACCCATCAGCACATAGCAGGCGGCGACGACGCGCTGCACCCGCTGCAACTCGGCCTGCGGCCGCTGCCATAGCGCCAGGCCGTTGAGCAGCTGCAGCAGGCCGTAGACAAAGCCGTTGAAGATGGTGGCCACGGCGTACTGGCTGCCGGTCACCGCGCCCACGGCGGTGACGATCACAATCATCGCCAGCAGCCAGGGCTTGGCATAGCGGCGACCCAGGAACTGCCGGATCGCGACAAAGTACAGCGCCACGCTCACGGCGCCCAGCGCATTGCCCAGCCCGGCCGAGGCCCAGGCAGGCAGACGGCCGGCATTGGCGAGCAGCAGATAGGCCAGGCCCTGGGCAGTGACGGCCAGCGTCCAGGTGCGTAGGCCGTTGCCGCGATCGGCAGGGGTGCGCGCCACCCAGAACATGGAGGCCATGGCGGCCAGCGCGCAGGTCTGAGCCAAAAACAACGTGCGAAGGTCCACGAGAGGCTCAAAGGAAATCCAGGCCCGCATCGTAACGCGGGCGGGGCCAGAAGCCCCTGTGCCCAAGCGTGCGCTAGGTCCGTTTCTTGAGCTTTTGCAGCAGCGCCTGTGCTGCCTGGGTGGATTGCGTGGCGGCAGCACTCGCTCCTCGGGCGGCGAGCTCCTGTGCGGTGGCCGCACCGCTCTTCAGCCGATCCAGCGCCCCCGATCTGACAAAGGCGTCGGCACCCGCCTTGGCTGCCGTGCCCAGCGCCGCGGCGCCGGAGGCGACTGCCGCCGAGCCCTTGTCCAGCGTCGCGCTCAGGCCGCTGCCGACCGTCGCCAGCGAGTCCTTGAGCAGACTGCGCCGGGCCTCTTCGAAGACGGCCGCGAGCTTCTCCAGTGCCAGTTCTTCACGCTCGTCAATGTCGCCATCCGCCTCGGCCACCGCACGCAGAAAGGCCAGCAGCTCGCCGGTCATGACCTCGTAGTTGCAATCCGGATTGGTCTGGATGAAGTCGGCCAGCTGGCGGGCCAGCTCGCGCATCGAGAACGCGTCGAGGCCTGGTTCGATGTGCTTGCAGCCGATCTTGACGAAGGATCGGTCGTAGCCCCAATCGTCGATGAAATGGTCCTGGATGCAGGTGCGCTCCTTGGCCTTCACGCGACCATCGACGGCGGCCAGCTTCAGGGCCAGCGGCAACATCAGATCGAACAGGCTGATGGCCAGGAGGTCGATCGGCGTGTTGATGAACTTCGGTATCACGGTGACCCGGTCGCCCGATGCGCCGTTGAGCAGGTGCATCACGCCGTACCATGCGCCGCCGGAAACCACCGCCGCGGCCACCACCCAGCCGAGCGGCGTGCTGGCCGTGCCGAGGGCCGCCGCCACCAGGCCCGACTTGGCCACCGCCGCGCCGCCGCCCACCGCGCCGAACAGATCCCAGTACTTGCGCACCGCATTGGCATGGCGCAGCGAGGCATAGGCGTTCTCGCCTATGGCCAGCTTGCCCTTGAACTTCAGGGCATCGCTGACCACCTGCCTGACGCCATCGAACGGGGTCGCTTGCTCGGTCATGTAGCAAGGGTACCCCATCGCCCAAGGATGCCTACCTGCCCAGCGGCGGGAACGGCGCCTCGAAGGGCATGGCCTGCAGCGCATACCAGGAGCCGCCCCAGCCGCGCAGGGTCAACTGTCTGCCGGCCGAGCTCAGGTCTATGGCCTGGCAGGTGGACTGCGGGCGTTTCGGATTGGGGCCGCGCGCCGATTCGCAGGCCGCCAGTTCGGCATGGCAGTGCACGCCATAGCGCTTGCTGCCGGCGGTTCCCGAGTCTTCCTGGTAGCAGTAGGCGCTGGCCGGCGGCGCGGCATCGGCCGTCGCCAGCGGCGGCACCCAGACCTCGATCACGCCCGGCGTGCCGCTGAGCCGTTCCGACAGTTTGGTGACGGACCAAGCGACCTTGGCCTGCCGCGGCTGCAGCGCCTCGGCACATTCCTTGGACGCCGCGTCATGGTGGAGGACGGTGATGCGCTTAGGGCTTTGCGGCGGGCTGCGGCCGGCGCGGCGGGCGCTGTCCCAGACGTCTTCGACCGGTGGCACATTGGCGCCCAGCTCGCGCCAGCGGTCGCGCAAGGAGCGCACGCTGTCGCGCAGCTCGGGGCCGAAGATCTGGATGTAGATCGTCTTGCCGGCGCAGACAAGCGGCGGCGCGGCGGGCGCGGGGGCCGGGGCAGGGGCCGGGGCAGGGGCCGGCGCCTGCCCCGGCTTGCCGGGCTGCATGCTCAGCTTGTCAGGGCCGCTGGAGGGGGTCTTGGGCGTGTCCGGTGTCTCGATCGGCGGGGGCGGTGGTGCCACCGGCGTCGCTGCCACGATCACCGGCTTGGTCGGCTGCGGGGGCTGGCAGTTCAGCCGCGTCTTGTCGTCGGCGGCATAGTCGCGCACCCAGTAGCGCGGCACGCAGCTGAGCCGCGTCTCTTCGCGCAGGCAGGAGACGATCTCGCTGTCGTCGAGCAGCACCTCGCAGGCCGGATGCTTGGGCGAGGCCTCGGCGCAGCTCTTCTTGGTGTTGTTGAGGATCATCTGCATCAGCGCCGATTGCTTGAAGGCCTGGGTGTTGTTGCCGGTGCAGGCGGCATCGCTGATGCGCAGCAGGGCGGTGGCCATTTCGCCCAGCCGTGTGTCCTTGGCCTCGACGCCGGAGGCCGCCGCGGCGCTGGGGGCCAGCTTGCCGTACAGATCGGTCAATTCCTTGAGCACGCCGGGGTCCACCCGCTTGGACTTCTCGATCGCCTGCAACTGGCTGTCCACCGTCTGCCAGGCGGTGGCGCCCAGCGTGGCCAGCGCGCCGAGGCTGACCGAGGCGGTGACGGCGCCGGTGGCCGCGATGCGCGAGGGCAGGCGCTTGGGTGCGGCCACGCTCTTGGCCTTGCCCTCGGCGTCCTGCGTGACGACGCTGCCGTCGTCGATCTCGAACAGCATCTCGGCGTGGCGCTGCACCTGGGCCAGGAAGCTGGCGTCGAGCTGGCGGCCCAGCGTGTGGCCCAGCTGGAAGTAGCTCTCCCACTGCGCCTCGCTGAAGAACTGATCGGTCGTCGGCTCCTGCGGGAACAGCGGGTTGTCGGCCTTGAAATTGACCAGATCGACGGGCACCGCCTGACACATATTCGGTTTGACGATGACCATGTGGCCGACCTTGTCGCTGCGCCCGTAGCTGATGCGGGCCAGCGCCAGGCAGGCATGGCTCTCCGGCGAAACCAGATCGTTCAGCGACCCGAACACGCAGGGCGCCATGGCCGGGTCGTTGGCCGCGCCGAGCCTGGGCTTCAGGAAGGTGATCTCGGTCTGCAGATCGATGCGGGCCTTGCGCACCAGATTCTCCAGGTCGCCGAAGGCATAGCGGGGATCGGCGCCGCAGTCGGCGACGACGATCAGCTTGCATTCCTCGCGCAGCAGCGCATAGGCGCCGGTGTTCTCGAAATGGCCGCCATCGCTGAGGAACCAATCGCGACGCTGATTGCCGTCGAAGCGGCCGCGCAGCTCATTGAGCAGCTGGCCATACTTGCCGACGATGGGCGGCAGCACCTCGCCGGCGCGCCGCGCCAGCGCCGTGCTGTCCCACCAATAGCCCAGCCGTATGCCGGCCATGGTGAGCAGCGCGGCCATGCCCGAGCGCGTGCTGCCGCCCAGACCGGGCGCCACCGCCGCGCCCGAGATCGCCATCCAGGCGCCGAGGCTCAGGCTGCCACTGGAGTCCACCGCGCGCCAGTCGTCCTGGCCCACGCGCACGCTGCCCCGCGGGCCCACCGTCATCAGCAGGCCCTTGCGGTCCTGATTGAACAGGCCGCCGCGCGGGTCGCGGGTCTGGTTGACGCAGGCATTCAGCAGGTGGATGGGGCCGCCGGCCAGATGGGGCTGGTAGTCGGCCATGGCCTCGTCGTCATCGGGGTGTACATCCTGCACCGCGACCTGGGGGCCCTCGGCGGCCAGATGGCGCGGGTAGGGCGCGGTGGCGACCAGCGTGCCGGGCTGAAAGCGCTTGGCATTGGCCGCACCCAGATAGCTGCGCACCAGCCGCGCGCGGTAGAACGAAAACAGTGACGAACGGTTCAGGAACTCGCGGTTGCGCAGCGACACCAGCACCATCACCAGCGGCGGCAGCACCAGCACGGCCAGCCAGGTCCAGCTCAGCGTGTACTGCAGCCCCCGGGCCTGCTCGCCGTTGTTGAACAGCGAGCCACTGGCATTGCGATGCAGCAGGCTGACCCAGAACACCAGCAGCAGGGCCATCACCGCCAGGCCGGCGAAGTTGATCAGGCCCATCAGATTCATCCGCGTGCCCGGCGTCAGACTGCGCGGCAGGTCGGCGATCTTGGGCAGCACCGTGCGCAGCACCACCACGGTGATGCCGATGACCACGCCGGCCGTGCCATGCTGGACCAGCGAGGCATTGGCCAGCAGCCAGGCGAAGCCGTCGACCAGACCCAGGGCCGCGATGCTCAGCCCTATCTTGAGCGTGCGCGCCAGCGCGCCGGTGAGCTTGTTGCGCGAGAGATCGGGCGCGCGGCCCCTGCGCGTCAGCCGCCAGGCGATCAGGGTGCCGGCCACCCAGGCCAGCAGCACCCCGCCGGCAAACAGCATCAGCAGCGAGGGCAGCTGCAGGCTTTCCGCGGCCGTTGCCGACGGGGCGGTGTCGCGGGCTTCGCCCCAGTAGTTGGCCAGCTTCCAGACGCCGGCCAGGCTCAGCGCCGCGATGATCCAGCGCTGCGCCGCCAGACCCTCACCGGCCTTGGCCGGCAGGGCCCAGTAGGCGGTGGCCTGCACCGCGCCCCACCAGATGACCGGCGGCAGCAGCAGCCACAGGGTCGGCCAGTTCGATAGCGCGGCCAGCGTATCGACGCTGACCCAGCCAGGTCGCCAGCAACCGCCGTTTGCCATGCTGGCGCTGAAGATGCAGTCGGCCCAGCCCCACATCAGCAGATCGAAGCCGACCAGCAGCCCGCCCAGGAGCAGACAGAGCAGGGCCAGCTCGATGTGCACGCCAACCAGATTGCGGCCGAAGTTGGCGGCGGCAAACATCATGTCGCGGCCGCCGCGCGGGATCAGGTAGCGGCCGTTGGCGCGCAGCCAGAAGGCGAACCAGCGCCGGTCGGCCTCGCCCAGTGCCGCCTCGACCTCGATGGCGCTCTGGCCGCTGTCGCGCGCGTTCTGGAACAGTTTGCCCACCGTCGAACCGATATAGCCGCCGCCCGACACGGTGGACAGGATGTCGAAGTGATGGAAGACCTTGTTCTGCCCCAGGGCCTTGAGCAGGCCGAAGCAGAAGGTGGCGCTGCGTATGCCGCCGCCCGACAGCGCCAGACCCCACAGGCCCTGCTCGGGCGCGGGCCGGTCAGTGGTGGGCAGCTGGGCGCGGCGGGCCGCGGCCATGGCTGCGATGCTTTGCAGCGCCGCGGTTTCGGCGACTTGATCATCCGACATGCCGGTTCTCCCTGCGCGGCTATGGAGGCGCGCGCGGCCGACCTTGCTACAAAGCTGACTCGGTTGCAAGCCCTAGGTAGCCCGGATGGAATCCGGGGCCCCGGATTCCATCCGGGCTACTTCAGTCGATCAGCTTGCCGCTCGGCTCGAAGAAGGGATAGGGCCCTGCATAGTCGCCCACCGCCACCACATGGCTGACCAATTGACCGCCGTGCCAGCGGTGCAGCATATAGCCGGGGGGCTCCATACGGAAGGCGCTGGGCGCTTCGGGCCGCAGATCAAGGGCCACCTGGTGCGCGGTGCTGGGGCAGGTCAGCACCGGCCGGCCACCGACCGTGGTCTGGATGCTGCGGTGCAGATGGCCGCACAGTATCAGCTGGATCTGCGGGTGGTCGCGCACGATCTCGGCAAAGGCCTCGCGGCCGCTCAGGCCGAGCGCATCCATATGGGCGATGCCGGTCAGGAAGGGCGGGTGGTGCATCAGCACCAGCGTCGGCTGCGTCGGTGCGGCGGCCAGGGTCTGCGCCAGCCAGTCCAGCCGGTCGGCACACAGCTCGCCGCGGCCCTCCATGGGCACCAAGGTGTCCAGGCCGATGATGCGCAGCGGCCAGCGGCCGCCGGTGTCGTAGTGCATGAAGCCGCTGGCCGGGAAATAGGCCTGGTCGGCAAAGGCCTCGCGCAGTGCCTGGCGCTCGTCGTGGTTGCCGGCAATCACCAGCATCGGCATTTGCAGCGGCGCCAGCAGCGACCTCAGGAACTCGTACTCGGCCGGCCGGCCCAGATCCACCAGGTCCCCGGTGATCAGCAGCAGGTCGGGCTGTGGTCGCATCGCCGCCAGATGGGCGACGCTGGCCTGCAGCATCTTGGCGGTGTCCACGCGGCCATAGGCCAGCTTGCCGGGGATCTTGATGTGGGTGTCGGAGAACTGGGCAATCAGCATGATGAGGTCCCTCGGTTCAGGCCGCCAGCGCAAGCAGCCCTTGCGGATCGACTTGAAGGCGCACGCTCTGGCCCACGGCGGGGGCGCTGCGGGCCAGGCAGTCCATCGTCAGCGGCTGGGCCTGGCCGAGGTCGACGATCAGTCTTGTGCGGTCGCCCAGGTACAGCGAAGCGGTGACGGTGCCCACCAGATCGGCCGGCTCATCCTCGCCGACGATGCTCACATCCTCGGGGCGGAACAACAGCTCGCCTGCACCCGAGGCCTGGGCGCCCGGCCAGCGCAGCCGCCCCGCCGGGCAGGTGAAAAGCCCGCCGTCGCGGTACTCGCCCTGCACCCGGTTCATCGTGCCGATGAAGCCGGCCACATAGCGGTTGGCGGGCTGGTGGTAGATCTCGTGCGGCGTGCCCATCTGGGCCACGCGGCCATGGGACATGACGATGATGCGGTCGCCCAGCGCCATCGCCTCGGCCTGGTCGTGGGTGACGTAGATCGTGGTGATGGCCAGCCGGCGCAGCAACTGGTTGATCTCGACGCGCAGGGTGTCGCGCAGCTGGGCGTCCAGGGCGGTCAACGGTTCGTCCAGCAGCAGCGCGCGGGGGCGCACGGCCAGCGCCCGGGCCAGGGCGACGCGCTGGCGCTGGCCGCCGGAGAGCTGGTCGATCGAACGGTCGGCCAGCGGCGCGATGCGCATCATCTCCAGCATCTCGGCCACGCGCTCGCGCTGTGCCGCCGCCGGCAGCTTGCGTATGCGCAGGCCGTAGCCGATGTTCTCCGCCACGCTCATATTCGGGAACAGCGCGTAGGACTGGAACACCATGCCGACATTGCGCGCCTCTATGCTTTGCTGGGTCACATCGACGCCGTCGAACAGCACCTTGCCGCCGGCATCGGGCTGCTCCAGCCCGGCGATCAGGCGCAGAGTGGTGGTCTTGCCGCAGCCCGAGGGGCCCAGCAGCACCAGGGTCTCGCCGGCCTTGATCTGCACGTCGAGCGGCTCCAGCACGCGGGTGCCATCGGCAAAGGTCTTGGCGCAGGCCTGCAGATGAATGGACAGGGGGGCGGTCATGGTTTGGCGTCCGGGGTAGCGTCGTCGGCGATGAACTTGGTCGTGCGCGGCCGGGCCAGCGTCTGCATGGCCAGCAGCAGCGGCACGATCATCATGAAGAAGATCAGCGTGTAGGCGCTGCCCACCTCGAGGCGCAGCGAGGCATAGGCATCGGCCAGGCCCACCGGCAGGGTCTTGGTCAGCGGTGTGTGCAGGAGCCAGGTCATATTGAATTCGCCCATCGACAAGGTCACGACCATCAGCGAGCCGGCCAGGATGCCCTGCCGGCAGTTGGGCAGCACGATGTCGAAGAAGCGCCGGGCAAAGCCTGCCCCCAGCGAGGCCGCGCCTTCCTCCAAGGTTTTGAGATCGATGGACTGCAGCACGGCCAGCACCGAGCGCACCATGAAGGGCAGGGTGAACAGCACATGGCCGACCAGGATGAAGCTAAAGGAGGTGCGAAAGCCGCGCAGCGCGCCGTAGCTGGCGATCAGCGCCAGGGCCGTGGCCAGGCCCGGCATGGCGATCGGCAGCACCAGCAGTTCCTCGATCCAGCGGCCCACGCGATTGCGTGTGCGCGCCAGCACATAGGCGGTGGGCACGCCCAGCAGCAGGGTCACGACCAGGCAGGCCAGCGCGATGCCCACCGAGCGGAAGATGGTGTCGCGGTAGCCGTCCCAGACCTCGAAGATCCAGCGCAGGGTCAGGCCGCTGCTCAGGCCGGCAATGTAGTTGACGGTCAGCCCGGCCAGCATGGACAGGATCACCGGCACGATCAGGAAGGCGCAGACCGCCAAGGTGAAGGCGAGCTGCAGCACAAAGAGTTTGCGCGGGCGGTTCATGTCGGATCCTCCGACGCGCTTGGAGCGACATCCGACGCATAAAGGTTGAGGCGGCAGGGACGAGGGCGCGCCGGCCGCTGCGGGCTGAAGCATTGTCCGGTCCTGAACGGACCGAACTTCGGCTTCCTTATGCCCGCTGCGACCGGCACACCCTCGTCCCTGCTGCAGCGGGTGTGCAGGTTCGCAAGGCCGCAAGACTCTCGTACGTCTCGGAGTTGGCGGTCACCAGCGTATCCGCAGAGGGGGTGGGGGGCCGGCCACGGCGGGCATAAAGAAGCTGGAGGTCGGGCCGAAGGGACCGGCCCAAGCTTCAGCCCGTGGTGGCCGGCCCCCCGCCTCCTCTGCCACCCCATCGCGTCGAGGGACAAAGCACCGGTACACCGTCGCGAGTCGATCAATTTCATCTCAGCCTCAACCGGCGGCGGCCACAGACGAGCCAGCCGCCGTGCGCGCCAGCGCCAGAACCAACCAGGTGAGCGCGCCCAGCGTGAAGCTCAAGGCGGCGGCCATTGCGATATTGGCCGACATCGTGAACTCGGTGTAGATCACCATCGGCAGCACATTGATGCGGGTGGCCAGGGTGAAGGCGGTGCCGAAGGCGCCCACGGCGGTGGCAAAACAGATCGCGCCGGCCGAGATCAGCGCCGGCTTCAGGGCCGGCACGATCACGTCGACAACCACGCGCCAGGGCGAGGCACCCAGCGAGCGGGCGGCTTCTTCCAGCCGCGGGTCCAGCTTTTCGGTCGCGGCCATCACGGTGAGGATGGTGCGCGGGATCGAGAAATAGACGTAGCCCATGAACAGGCCCAGCATCGAATAGGCGAACACCACGCGCTCTCCGGTGGCCCATTCGGTGACCTGGCCTATCAGCCCCTGGCGGCCGGCCAGCATGATGACCATGAAGCCGATCACCACGCCGGGAAAGGCCAGCGGCAGCGTCAGCATCGCCACCAGCGCCGCGTTGCCGGGGAACTTGTGGCGCTGCAGGAACACGCCGGTGATGCCGCTGATCAAGAGCGTCAGCGCGGTCGTGGCCGAGGCGATGCCGAGCGTTGCCAGCAGCGCGTTGAAGTAGTTCGCGTCGGTCAGTATGGCCGTGTAGGCCGCCCAGCCGGTGGCCCCGCTGCCGCCCACCAGGAACAGCCGTGCCATCGGCAGCACGAAGAAGGCGCCGAAGAACAGGGCGGTGGGCAGTATCAGCAGGACCATGGCCGGGGGGGCGGTGAGTCGCTTACTGGACTTCGTTCTTGTAGCGCTCGATGATCTTGGGCTGGGCCGTGGCCAGGCGCTTCAGATCCACCGGCTTGGCGCGGGCGTAGTCGGCGTCGGGCAGGAAGCGGGCCTTGGCCTCGGCCGACAGATGCTCGGCGAACACCGGGCGCAGATAGGCATTGCCCCAAAGCGTCTGGCTCTCGTCGGACAGCACATAGTCCAGTACCTTGCGGCCGTTGTCGGCATTCGGCCCACCCTTGACCAGCCCCATCACATAGGGGAACACGACCGTGCCCTCCTTGGGGATCACGAAGCGCACGGCGGCCTTGTCGGTGTACTGGCCGCGGTAGGCATTGAAGTCGTAGTCCAGCAGGATCGGGATCTCGCCCGAGATCACGCGGGCGTACGAGGTCTGCTTGGGCACGATGGGCTGGTTCTTGGCCAGGGCCTTGAAGAACTTGATGCCCGGCTCGAGGTTGTCGTAGGTGCCGCCCAGCGCCAGATTGACCGCCATCACCCCCAGCTGGCCGACGGCCGCCGAGGTCGGGTCCAGATAGCCGACCATGCCCTTGTATTCGGGCTTGAGCAGATCGGCCCAGCTCTGCGGCACCGGCTTGCCGCCCAGCGCGGCGGTGTTGATGAACAGGCCCAGGGTGCCCGAGTGGATGGCGAACCAGTTGCCCTCGGGGTCCTTCAGGCCGGCCGGGATCTTGTCCCAGGCCTTGGGCTTGTAGGGCGTCAGCACGCCGGCGTCGCGGGCCGGGTCGGCGGCGATGCCGCCCAGATAGACGACGTCGGCCACCGGGCTGGCCTTCTCGGCGATCAGCGCAGCAATTGCCTGGCCCGAGTTCTTGTTGTCCGACGGCACCTGTATGCCCAGTCGCTGATTGATGGTCTTCAGCTGCGAGCCCCAGTCGGCCCATTCGGGCGGGCAGTTGTAGCAGATGGCGCGTTGCTGGGCCTGGGCCGGCGCGGTGCCGACCAGGGCGGTGAGGGCCAGCGCGGCGGCCAGCGCGTAGCGGTGGAATTTGGGCATGGACATGTCAATGTTCTCCAGTAGTGAGAGCAAGCGGGGGATAGGTCAGTGCAGAGGCCACCACCAGCTGCACGCCGGCGTCAAGCAGCATGGCGGCGATGGGCGCGGGCACCGGTCGGTCGGTGAACACGCGGTGGGCCTCGGTGATATGCCCGCCGCGCACGGTGGCGCTGCGGCCGAACTTGGAGTGGTCCAGCACCAGATAGCGCTGGCGGCAATGCTTGGCCAGCTCGCTGCGCATGCGCACCTCGTCCTGGCTGAAATCGAGCAGGCTGCCGTCCTCGGCCACGCCGCCGACGCCGTAGATGCCGATGTCGGCCGCATAGCGCGAGAAGAACTCGTGCGCCTCGCCGGCCACCACATCGTTGTCGGTATTGCGCAGCCGGCCGCCGGCCATCACCAGCTCGCAGCCGGGGTTGCGGCGCAGCGCCGCGACCACGTTCAGGTTGTTGGTCATCACCCTGAGCTGCTGGCGCTGCTGCAGGGCCGCCGCGCATTCCTCGGGCGTGGTGCCGATGCCGAAGAACAAGGAGGCGCCCTCGGGCACGGCCTGGGCCACGCAGCGGGCGATGGATTGCTTAGCCTCGCGGTGCAGGATGCGCCGCGCGGTATAGGCCACGTTCTGGGCCGCGTCAGGCAGCACATCGACGCCGCCGTGTCGGCGCCGGCACAGGCCGCGCTCGCACAGCGCGTTGACATCGCGCCTGATCGTCTGGGTGCTGACGCCGAAGCGCTCGGCCAGCATGTCAATCGATTGAAAGCCTTGCTCACCGACCAGGCCGAGGATGGCGTTCAAACGATCCTCCGCCGCGGTCAGCGCGGCTGGGGTCGTGTCGGAGCGCTTTGCGGCATTCATATGAACATGTTGCCCGTTCAAAATGACCATCTCGTGACGTTCATATGAACACAGCAAGGCTGCTCACGCAAGCCGGGTCACTACTGCCCCGCCGGCGTTCGAAGCCGCAGCCCCGATAATGCGGGCTGCCCGATTCAGGAGTTCATCACCATGTTCCAGCACGTTGACGCCTACGCAGGCGACCCGATTCTTTCGCTCAACGAGGCCTTTCAGAAGGACCCGCGCGCCAACAAGATCAATCTGTCGATCGGCATCTACTTCGATGACGAGGGCCGCATCCCGATGCTGGACTCGGTGCGCAAGGCCGAGCTGGCCGTGGTGGCCGATGCCGGCGCCCGCCCCTATCTGCCGATGGAGGGCGCGGCCAACTTCCGTACTGCGGTGCAGCATCTGCTGTTCGGCGCCGAGCATCCGGCGCTGAAGGCCGGCCGCATCGTCACCATCCAGGCGGTGGGCTCCAGCGGTGGCCTGAAGGTCGGCGCCGATTTCATCAAGCGCTATTTCCCCGACAGCGCCGTGTATGTCAGCGAGCCGACCTGGGACAACCACCGCGCCGTGTTCGAAGGCTCCGGCATCGAGGTCAAGAACTACCCCTATTACGACCCCGCCACCGGTGGCCTGCGCTTCGACGCAATGCTGGCCGCGCTGCGCGAGATGCCGAAGAAGAGCGTCGTGCTGCTGCACGCCTGCTGCCACAACCCGACCGGTGTCGACCTGACCCCGGCGCAATGGCAGCAGCTGGTGCCGGTACTGCGCGAACGCGAGCTGCTGCCCTTCCTGGACCTGGCTTACCAGGGCTATGGCGATGGCATAGAGGAAGACGCCTACGCCGTGCGCCTGCTGGCCGACGAGGGCCTGAGCTTTTTCATCGCCAACTCGTTCTCCAAGAGCATGAGCCTCTACGGCGAGCGCTGCGGTGCCTTGAGCGTGGTCTGCCCCGACGCCGCCCAGGCCGCGCTGGTGATGGGCCAGCTGAAGGCGGCGATCCGCCGCAACTACTCGAACCCGCCGATGCATGGCGGCCAACTGGTCGCCCGCGTGCTCAGCACGCCCGAGCTGCGCGCCGCCTGGGAGGCCGAGGTCAAGGGCATGCGCGAGCGCATCAAGGCGATGCGCAAGAGCCTGCACAGCGTCTTGAGCGCCAAGCTGCCGGGCCGCGACTTCGGCTACTTCCTGAGCCAGCACGGCATGTTCAGCTACACCGGCCTGACCCCCGAGCAGGTCGAACGCCTGAAGGCCGAGTTCGGCGTCTACGTGCTGCGCTCCGGCCGCATGTGCGTGGCCGGTCTGAACACGCGCAATGTGGAGGCTGTTGCCGTGGCGATGGCGGCGGTGCTGGCGGACTGAGTCGCGCCTGTGTCTTAGGCGGGCGGTGGCGCACCACTCTTGCCACGCCGCCCTGGTTCCGCGCATGCGCAGCCCCGCCAGACGACGGGCGGCTGTGCGGGGCTGAGGAGCGCAGCGGTTTGGGCCAGCACGCGCCAGCGTGCGGATCAAAAAACTGACTGGGCGCGTTTGTCCGAGCTTAGTGAGCGAAGCGAACGGGGGCGAGTTACGCGCCCGGCCCAAGACGGGAGCACCGCAGGGCAGTCGCCCTGCAAGGGCGACCCCCGCACTGAAGCCCGGCGACTGGTGGGGCTGCGCGTGCGCCGCCGCCAGCTTTGAAAAGCTTAGTCAGTCGCTGAACTTGGCGGCTGCAGTGCCCGCTCCGGTATCGGCGTTGACATCACGATAGACGTGCGCGTCTCGCCGTACTTGTTCATGCCCTCCAGCAGCGCCTCCAGCGCCTTCATGTCGGGCGCCACCACCGTCATCAGGTAGGAGTCGGCGCCGGTGACGTGGTGGCATTCCAGCACCTCGGGCTGCCTGCGCAGATGCTCCAGCAGCGGGCGCTTGCCGGGCTGCAGGGCGGTGATGCCGATGATGGCGCGCACGCCGTAGCCCACCACCGTGGCATCGAGCTGGGCGTGAATGCCGCTGATCACGCCGGCCTCCTGCAGGCGCTTGAGCCGCTCGGCGGTGGCCGGCAGCGACAGGCCGGCCTCCAGCGCCAGCTGCTTCAGCGGGGCGCGGCCGTCGAGCTGCAGCGCCTGCAGGATGCGCCAAGCCTTGTCGTCAAGTTGCAGCGTGTTCGTCATCGCCCTTGTTCACCAGAAATTCAGCAAGTCGGTGCCCATCATCGCCTGAATTTCACCATTCCGGCGGCAGCGCCCGCTGGCTACAGTGACCGTCATGGACACCTTCTATGTTTTCGCGAAGTCGCTGCTGATAGGCCTGTCGATCGCCGCGCCGGTAGGGCCCATCGGCCTGCTGACCATACAGCGCAGCCTGCAGCTTGGCCCGCGCGCCGGCCTGGCCACGGGCCTCGGCGCGGCGGCGGCCGATGCGGCTTACGGCGCGGTCGGTGCGTTCGGCGTGGCCTGGCTGATCAGCGCGCTGTCGGCGGCGCGGTTGCCGCTGGCCTTGTTTGGCGGCGCCTTTCTGCTGTGGATGGCCTGGCAGCTGCTGCGTGCGCCGGTCGCGCAGACCACGGCCAAGCCGGTCGGTGCGCCGGCCCCCCTGTGGCGGCACTTCGCCAGCACCTTTGTGCTGACCCTGTCGAACCCGGCGACGATCTTCTCCTTTATCGCCATCTTCGGCGCGATGGCAGGCGCCGGCCAGGTGGCGGCGCCCTGGACCATGGTCTCGGGCGTGTTCATCGGCTCGGCGCTGTGGTGGCTGGCGCTGAGCAGCGGGGTGGGGCGCTTGCGCGGGCGCTTCGACGCGCGCTGGCAGCGCCGCGTCAACCTGTTCAGTGCCGCGGTGCTGGCCGGCTTTGCGCTGTGGCAGTTGGTGCACATTCAAGAATTCTTCTGAAGGGCGTAAGGAAGCAGGCGGGGGTCACGACTCACGTTGGCAAGCAAGCGCAGTGCGGCTGCATCCAGCGAACTAGGGCTCGCGTAGATGCATCAGGCCACTGCAGGTTTGCAAGAGTGCCTACAACCGTCTGATTCATTCATTCGTTCCTTCCCCACATCTTTCAGGAGAACCACCATGTCGAACTTCAAATCCGGCCTCGCCGTTGCCGCCGCCGCCGCTGCCCTGCTGTCCATGGGCACCTTGAGCACCGCGGTGCAGGCCGCCGAAGATGGCGGCGTCAAGTGCGCCGGCACCAATAGCTGCAAGGGCACGTCCGAGTGCAAGACCGCCAAGAGCGAGTGCAAGGGCCACAACAGCTGCAAGGGCCAGGGCTGGGTCAAGGCCAAGTCCAAGGACGAGTGCACCAAGGCCGGCGGCAAGGTCGTGATGTCCTGACCGGCCGAATCGCCTCCCGGCCCTGACGCATGCGCCAGGGTTATGGGAGGCCCCCGGCCTTTCATTGGATCAATGGCGGCGTTCTCCTTACCCTGAGTGCCAGTCATAGGCTCCGTGGGTCGGGATGAAGCACATCGTAGTGATAGGCGGCGGCGTCGTCGGTCTGACGACCGCCTGGTCGCTGCTGGAAGCCGGCCACCAGGTGACGCTGGTCGAGCGCGAGGGCGAGGTGGCCAGCGGCGCCAGCCATGCCAATGGCGGCCAGCTCAGCTACCGCTATGTGTCGCCGCTGGCCGACGAGGGGGTGCCGTTCAAGGCCTTGAAGTGGCTGTTCGACCCCGATGGCCCGCTGCGCTTCCGCCCCGAGGCGAGCTGGCAGCAATGGTCCTGGCTGCTATCGTTTCTGCGCGCCTGCCGCGGCCCGGTGAACCGTCGCACGACGGCGCGGTTGCTGGCCCTGGGCGCCTACAGCCAGGCGGTGTTCGCCGATCTTGTGCGCAGCACCCGCCTGCAGGCCTTCGAGTTGCGCACGCCGGGCAAGCTGGTCGTCTACCGCCAGCCCGAGGAGTTCGCCCGCGCCGCGGAGCGCCTGCGCCTGCAGGGCAGCGGGACGGAACAGGCCCTGTCGCTGAGCGAGTGCATGCGGCTGGAGCCGGCGCTGGAGCCGGCCCTGACCCATGGCGGGGCGGTGCTGGCCGGCGGCATCTTCACCCCCGCCGAGGCGGTGGCCGATTGCAACAAGTTCTGCCAACAGCTGGCAGCACGCCTGCGCGAGCATGGCTTGTTCCGCGGCTTTGTGCAGGCCACCGCGCGGAGCTTCGAGCGGCGCCAGGGCAGGGCGGTGTCGCTGCACACCGACGGCGACAGCCTGAGCGCCGACGACTTCGTCATTGCCGCCGGTCTGCAGAGCCGGGCGCTGGCGGCCACACTGGGCCTGTCGCTGCCCATCTACCCGCTCAAGGGCTACAGCCTGACCGCACCGATAGGCCCGCAGCACCGTCCGCCGGTGGTCAGCGTGACCGATTTCGAGAAGAAGATTCTCTACGCCGGCATCGGCGACCGGCTGCGCGTGGCGGCCATGGTCGATCTGGTCGGCGATGACACGCGCATCGACCCCGGCCGCATCGCCTCGCTGCAGCGCTCGGTGCGCGCCACCTTTCCGCTCGCCGCCGACTATGACCAGGCCAGCGCCTGGGCCGGCCTGCGCCCGGCCACGCCCAGCGGCGCGCCCATCCTCGGCGCCAGCCCGGTACCCGGCCTGTGGCTGAACGTGGGCCATGGCGCCTTGGGCTTCACATTCGCCTTCGGCTCGGCAAGCATCCTGGCCTCGCTGATCTCCGGCCGGGCCAGCCCGATTCCGCTCGACGGCCTGCAGCTGCCATGAATGCTGGCGAACTGGCCGAGGCGCTGCGCGCGGCGGTGCGCGAACAGCGCTTCGACGAGACGCCCGACGCGATGCTCGGCGGCGCGGCGCTGACGCACCCACCCAGCATCGACCTGGCCGTGGCCGCCTTCATGCCCGGCCGTGCGCCGGTGTGGGCGAATGTGCTGTTCTCGCGCGAGCATCCGCAGGGCCTGGTGGCCGACATCTCGGCCGACGCCGGCCCGGTGCGCAATGTGCACTTCCTGGCCGATCAGACCGACGCCCAGCTGAACTCGATCGCCTGGAGGCCGCACAGCGACTGGTCGCGCCTGAGCTGGCGCAGCCTCGGCGGCGCGGGCGCGCCGCTGCGCTTCGTCGCGCCCTATCCGGCCTCGCTGTTGAAGCTGATGGTGGCCGTGGGCGTGGCGCGGCTGGTGGATGCCGGCGCCGTGGTCTGGGACGAGGCGCTGAGCTACCAGGGCGAGGTGCGCGAGGTGCGCGACTGGGGCCTGGACATGATCGCGCAGAGCAGCAACCAGGCCACCTCGGCCCTGGTGAGCCTGCTCCATGCCTGGGGTGCGATACGCCGCGACGCCGGGGGCGAGGTGCACAACGAGCTGCACCAGCTGTTCGAGGCCCAGGGCCTGCCGACGCTGCGCCTGGCCAATACCCGTGCCGATGGTGGCTGGGGTAATGGCGCCGGCTCGGGCGTGGGCCAGATCCAGATGACGGCCTGGGACACGCTGCGCCTGCTCTGGCTGCTGGACGAACAGGCGCCGCCACCACCCTGGCTGCCGCCCGGCGCGCCACCGCTGCTCAGCGCCGCCAGCCGCGCGCGGCTGCGCGGCTGGCTGGACGCCCAGGGCCTGCACACCCTGCTGTCCAGCGGTCTGTTGGCCGGCCTGCCCGGCTGGGTGCCGGGTCTTGATGCCCGCTTGCCGGCGGGCTGGCTGCAGGCCGACGGCACGGCCCGGGTGGCGGGGGAGACCTATCCCGGCGACCTGCGCGCGCTGGCCGCCAGGGCCACGCTGCGTTTTGCCCACAAGACCGGCACGACCGAGAACTACGCCTCCGATGCGGGTATCGTGCAGGGCATCGCCCCGGCCAGGCGCCACTACCTGATCGCCCTGCTCAGCAACCTCGGCAGCCGCTATGCCCCGCATCCGCTGTGCGCCAGCACCTGGCGCCTGCCGGCACTGGGTGCGGCGATCGATCGCTATCTGAGCGCCCGCATGGAATCTGCATGAGCTTTTCGCACCATACCGGCCTGCGCCCCGGCGCCACCCTGGGCGTGATCGCACCCGCCGGCCCGGCCGACGCGGAGCGCGTCGCTCAAGTCCCGGCGCTGCTGCAGCGCCACGGGTTTCGCGCCAAGATATTCCCCGGCTGCCACGCGCAGCACCCGACCCTTTCCTATCTGGCCGGCGACGACACGCAGCGCCTGCAGGACCTGCACGCCGCCTTCGCCGACCCCGAGGTCGATGCCGTGCTGTGCCTGCGCGGCGGCTATGGCTGCCTGCGGCTGATGGACCGTATCGACACCGGGCTGCTGCGCCGCCACGCCAAGCTGCTGATCGGCTACAGCGACATCACCGCCCTGCACCTGCTGCTCAACGGCATGGGTCTGCCCAGCCTGCAGGCACCGATGCCGGCCTCCGACCTGCTGCATGAGGAGGCCGGCCCCGACGCCGAGGCGCTGTTCACGGCCCTGCGTTCCGGCATGGCCGCCGGTCTGCGCCTGGAGCCGTCGCTGGGCGCTGGGCTGCGCCAGGGCGGGCAGGCGGTGGGCGAGCTGACGGGCGGCAATCTGGCCGTGCTCTGCTCGCTGCTGGGCACACCATTTGCGCCGCAGCTGCAGGGGCGCATCCTGTTCCTGGAGGACGTCAGTGAGGCGCCCTACCGGGTCGACCGCATGCTGGCCCAGCTGCGCCTGGCCGGCCAGCTCGATGCCGCCGCCGGCTTCCTGCTGGGCGGCTTCACCGAGGCCGACTCGCCGCAGGCGGTGCTGGCCGACTACCTGCTGCCGCTGGGCAAGCCGGTGCTCGGTGGCTGGCCCTCGGGCCACTGCAGGCCGCACCAGGTCTTGCCCTTCGGCCGACGCGTGGCGCTCGATGCCGGGCAGGGCAGCGTGACGCTGTTGGAGGATTTGCTGCATTTGACGTCGGAATAGGGCCAAACCGCGCCGCGGCCTGCTAACCTGCGCTCATCCAAACGGATGAGCAACAGATGGGTGCGCTCTGGTTTCGCGGTCCCTGGCTTGCGGGTGGGCTGGCGCTTGCGCTCGGTGCGGGCGTCAGTGTGCAGGTGGCCCGGCTGGACCTGGAGCATCAGGCCCAGGCCCAGCGGGCGCAGGTGTTCGGCCAGTTGGTGGCCCTGCAGGCGCAGCTGGTGGGCGTGCTCAAGAGCACCTTCAGCGCCACCAGCGGCCTGGTCTATCTGACCAGCCACCAGGAGCGGCTGCCCGCCGATCAGTTCAATGGCATCGCCCGGCGCACGCTGGCCCGGCTGCCGCAGATTCGCAATATTGCCGTTGCGCCCGATGACCAGGTGCAGCTGGTCTATCCGCTGAGCGGCAACGAGGCGGTGCTGGGCTTTCGCTACCAGACCCGTCCCGAGCAGTGGGCCACTGTGCTGCGCGCGCGCCAGCAGCGTCGACCGGTGCTGGCCGGGCCGGTCAAGCTGGTGCAGGGCGGAGAGGCCCTGATCGTGCGCGAGCCGGTGTTCCTCGACGCGCTGACGCCGGACGCCGGGCCGCGTTACTGGGGGGTCATTTCCATCGTTGTGTCGGTCGCGCCGTTGCTCAAGGCTGGCGGCCTGGTCGAGAGCCATCCGCTGGCCCTGCACCTGGTGGGCAGCGATGCGCGAGGTGACAGCGGTGCGCCGATCTGGGGCAATGCCCGCGTGGCGCAGCAGCGGCCGGTGCGCGTGCCGGTCGAAGTGCCCGGCGGCGAATGGACCTTGATGGCCACGCCGCAGGGTGGCTGGCAAACGCCACCGTTCTGGATGTCCAGCTACTTCCAGATCGGCCTGCTCAACAGCCTGCTGCTGGCGGCCTTCGTGGTGGCGCTGCTGTCGCGCCAGCTCAGGCTGCGCGAGAGCCAGCAGCGCTTCACCGAAATGGCCGCCAGCATCGACCAGGTGTTCTATGTGGCGGCGCCGGACCTGAGCCGCTTTGACTACGTCAGCCCGGCCTATGAGCAGATGTTCGGCCTGCCGGCCGAGACGCTGCTGCACAACCCGCGTGCCTGGTGGGATGCGGTGCATCCCGACGATGTGGATCGGCTGCGCAGCCGCCTGCGCGGAGGCAGCTGGCTGGGCAAGGTGCAAACCTTGTGGCGCGCCCGGCGCGCCGATGGCGAGCTGCGCAATCTGTGCACCAGCGCCTTCGCCGTCAAGGGCCCCGACGGCCGGGTGCAGCGCATCGTCGGTGTGGTCGAGGATGTGACCGAAAGGTTGCGGGCCGAGCAGGCGCTGCTGGACCTGAACAACACCCTGGACCAGCGCGTGCGCGAGCGCACCGCCGAGCTCAGCGACACCCTGCAGCATCTGCGCCAGACCCAGCACGAACTGGTGCGTTCGGAAAAGCTGGCGGCCCTGGGCGCGATGGTCGCCGGCGTGGCCCACCAGCTGAACACGCCGCTGGGCAGCAGCCTCACCCTGGCCACCGCCTTGCAGCACCAGCTCGACGAATTCGAGGCCGGCACCCGCGAGGGCGTGCGCCGCTCGACCTTGACGGGCTTCGTCGGCTGGACGCGCGAGGCGCTGGTCTCGCTGGTGCGCAATCTGCTGCATGCCACGCGTCTGGTGGAGGGCTTCAAGCAGGCCGCCGCGGATCAGGCCGGCAGCCCGCGCCGCAGCTTCCTGCTCGACGAGCTGGTGCAGGAGGTGCTGGTCACGCTGCAGCCGCTGCTGCAGGGTCAGACGGTCGCGGTGGCGGTGCAGCAAGATCTGGCCCCGAATCTTCGGCTGGAGAGCTACCCCGGTGCGTTGAGCCAGGTCCTGGCCCATCTGATCGAGAATGCCCTGCTGCATGGCCTGCATGGCCTGCAGGGCTGCGAGGCGCCGCAGCTGCGCATCGTCGCGCGCAGGCTGGACGATTGCCTGATCAGCCTCAGCATCATCGACAACGGCCACGGTATTGCCGCCGAGCACCTGCCGCGCATCTTCGACCCCTTCTTCACCACCCGCCTGGGCCAGGGTGGCTCGGGCCTGGGCCTGCACGAGGTGCACAAGCTGGTGACCGGCGTGCTGGGTGGTCGTGTCGAGGTCGAGTCCGCGGCGGGCCAGGGTTGCTGCTTCAAGCTCACCTTGCCGTTCGAGGCGCCGCCGTTGGCGCCGACCGAGGTGCAAGAAGTCAGCACCGAGGCCGCGGCCTAGAATGGCCCGATCTCTTCGATGCGAATGCCCCTTATGAAACTCCGTACTCCGCTGCTCGCCGCGCTGCTTGGCGCCGCCCTGCTGGCCACTGCCTCGGCCCAGGTCGCCGTCAAGGACCCCTGGGTACGCGCCACCGTCGCCCAGCAAAAAGCCACCGGCGCCTTCATGCAGCTGACCGCCGCCAAGGACACGCGCCTGGTCGCGGTCAGCACGACCTTGACGCCGATGGCCGAGGTGCACGAGATGGCGATGGACAACAACGTCATGAAGATGCGCCAGATACCGGCGCTGGACCTGCCCGCCGGCAAGGCCGTCGAGCTCAAGCCCGGCGGCTACCACCTGATGCTGATGGACCTGAAGCAGCAGGTGAAGGCCGGCGACACCGTGCCCCTGACCCTGGTCTTCGAGGACAAGGCCGGCAAGCGCGAGAGCGTCGAGGTCAAGGCCGAGGTGCGTGCGCTGGGGGCACCGGCCAAGCATTGAGCACAGTTCGGCCTCGCAGGCCGGCCCCGATGGATGCAGAATGGGCCATGAGGTACGCCGCCGCCGCGGCGACGTGTGTTTCGCGCTGAGGACAAGCGCAAAGGGAACCAATATGGCCAAGCTTTCCACGCTCGCGTTGATGGGAGCCTCGCTGTTGCTGCTGGGCGGCTGTGCAGTGGAGTGGCAGAACCGCCAAGCGGCGAAGGAGCTTGCGGAGCAGGCCCGGCCGCCCGGCTCGGCCTATGCGGGTTGGCGCGTGTTCCAGCAGCGCTGCGCCTCCTGCCACGGGCCGGCGGCCAGCGGCACCGCCCTTGCACCCGATCTGCTGCCCAGGGTTCGCGAGATGGGCTCGCACCGTTTCATTGGCCTGGTGCTCAAGCGCTACGACTGGAACCTGCCTGCCGCGCAGGCCGGCAGCAGCACCCTGGTCGATGAGGTCGTGCAGCGCAAGCAGGGCGCGCTGAGCATGCCGGCCTGGCAGGGCGAGCCGGTGGTCAGCGCCCATATCATCGATCTCTATGCCTATCTCTCGGCCCGCGCCCAGGGCTCGGTGGGCACAGGGCGCCCGGTCCAGCAGTAACTCGCGGACAGGCATGAGGATGAAGCAGGCCGCAAGGCTCACCACCGCGGGCGCCAGCATCGCGGTGCTGGCCGCATGCGCCCTGCTGCCCTTCAGCCCCGATCGCCGCGCCACGGCACCGGTGCTTGACGGCTTCGGTGCCAGCAGCCTGGTGCCTTCGCAGGCCAATGAGGCGGCGCGGCGGTTGTTCGCCCAGGGCATCGCCCAGGCCTATGCCTTCAACGAGGTCGAGGCGGTGCGCGCCTTCAAGGCCGCGCTGGCCCAGGACCCGGATTGCGCGTTGTGCGCCTGGGGCGTGGCCTATGCGCTGGGGCCGAATATCAACAACACCGATCGCGGCGATCTCAAGGAGGCGCTGCAGCATGTGGACCACGCCTTGAAGCGCAGCGCCGGCGCTTCGGCCCGCGACCGCGCCCTGATCGAATCGCTGGCGCTGCGCTATGGCCATGGCAGCGAGGCCCGCAATCTCGCGCCGCTGCAGGGCGAGGTCTGCGGTGCCGGCGGCACCGAGGAGAAGGCCGACCCGCTGGACATCGCCTACGCCGAGCGCATGCGCATGCTGGCCGATCGCTTTGCCGATGACGCCGATGTGCTGGCCATCTACGCCGAGGCAGAGCTGGTCGCCACCCACGGCGACTGGTGGGACCGTGACACCGGCAAGCCGGCCGGCCGCATCGGCGAGGTGGCCGACCGGCTCGAAGCGGGCCTGGCCAAGCACCCGAATCACACCGGGCTCAACCACTACCTGATACACACCGTTGATGCGGTGCAGGTGGCCGGCCGGGCGGTGGCCGCCGCCGACCGCCTGGGCGCGCTGGCGCCCAAGTCGCCGCACCTGCTGCATATGCCGGCCCACACCTATGCGCTGGTCGGCCGCTATGCCGATGCGACGCGTGTCAACCAGCAGGCCAACGCGGCCGATCTGGCGATGATGGCCGAGCTGAAGGCGCAGAAGTTCAGCATCAGCAAGGACTGGCGAGGCCACAACACGCATTTCCAGTGGTATGGAGCGCTGATGGAGGGCCGCGGCGACCTGGCACTGGAGACCGCGCGCGCCAGCGCAGCCCTGTCCACGGGCAACCACGAGTATGCCGAGTACCGGCGCAGCCTGCCGATGCTGACCCTGCTGCGCCTGCAGCGCTGGGACGCCTTGCTGCAGGAGCCGCTGCCCAGCGGCGGCAAGGGCCTGGCCTCGGTGCTGGGCGAGATGGCGCGCGGCACGGCGCTGGCACGTACCGGTCAGCTGGCGGGGGCCACGGAGGCCCTGGCGCGGCTGGAGCCGGCCGCCGCCAGGCTGATCACCCAGCACGCCGGCAGCACCTTCATCCCCAAGATCGTGCGCAGCCTCGTCAATACCGCACAGGCACAGCTGCGCGCCGAACTCGCACTGGCCGAAGGCCGCATCGACGACGCGCTGGTACGCCAGTCCGAGGCGGTGATGGCGTCCAGCTACGCCGACCAGACGGAGCCGCCTATGCTGGCCGGCGGCGCCCGCCTGCTGCTCGGCGAGATGCAGCTGCGGGGGCAGCGCCACGCCCAAGCCGAGCAAAGCTTTCGCATCGCCCTGGCCGAGCAGCCGCTCAGCGGCTGGGCGCTGGACGGCCTGGCCCGGACCCTGCTGGCTCAGGACAGACGCGGCGAGGCGCAGTCCTTGAGGGCCGAGCTTGACCGCAGCTGGCTGCTGGCCGACGCAGCCCTGCGCGCGCCGCGCTGAGCCGGCCCATGAAAAAACCCGCCAGCTTGCACCGGCGGGTTTGATGGGCCTGGGCCGAGGCCGCGATCAGAAGAACTTGTAGTTCGCCATCAAGGTGAACGAGCGGCCACGCGGGTCGGCCACTCGAGGCTCCCAGGAGCTGCCCGAACCGAGGTTGGAGTCGTAGGCGACCGAGAATGGCGGATCCTTGTCGAACAGGTTCTTGATGCCCGCCGTCAGGGTCAGGTTCTTGAAGCCGGTGTAGCTGGCGCTGGCGTTGTAGGTGGTGTAGCTGGCCACGTTGGGGTTCCATGCCGGCGGCACGACCAGACCCGAGGCCACGCCCGGCAGCACATAGTCCTTGTAGCCGTCACGGTAGGTCTGCGAGACAGTACCGATCCAGGGGCCCTTGGCATAGCTCAGGCTGATGGTGTGCTTCCAGCGCAGGCCCAGATCGCCTGCACGGCTGAACACGCCCACCTCGCTGGCACCGAACGGTGCGTTGACGATCAGCCGCGACTTCTTCTCGATCAGATAGGCACCGTCCAGATTGGCCGCCCACTTGCCGCCGGCCAGTTGGCCGTTGATCTTGGCGCCCACCTCGACGCCCTTGGTGACGCTCTCGCCGGCATTGATCCAGCGCCGGTCGATACCGACCAGATTGCCGCTGCCATCGCGGAAGAAGGCCTCGGGGAAGAGACCGAAGTTGCTGACCATTTCGGTCAGTGACAGGGTCTGGATCGTGCCTTCCTTCTTGATGTACCACCAGTCCACGTTGGCACTGAACTGGGCATTGGGCGCCCAGACGATGCCGAAGGTGGCCTGCTTGGACTCCTCGGGGCCCAGCGTGGTCTTGCCGCCGGTCAGGATGTCGGGGGTGATCGACTCGCAGCCGGGCTTGCTGGTGTCCACCTTGCCGGTGGCGCACTTGGCCGGGTCGACCAGGTCCTTGCCCGAATAGGGCGAGATGGTCACGCCGTTGAACAGCTGGTTGAAGGTCGGCACACGGAAACCCGTGCTGTAGGAACCGCGCATCAGCAGTTCGTCGAAGGGTGTGAAGCGCAGCGTGACCTTGGGGTTGGTGGTGTCGCCGAAGCCGGTGTAGTCGTCGCGGCGCACGGCCAGCGTGGCCTCGAGCTTCTTGGTGATGGGCACCAGCAGCTCGCCGTAGACGGCCTTGATGTTGCGGCTCACGCCGCCCAGCGCATTGATGTCGTCGAACGGTGCGTTCAGGATCGCCTGGCGGGCGGCAATGTCGCGCTGGTCGCCGTTGAAGCGGTACTCCTCGCGGCGCACGTCCACGCCGACGGCGGCCATCAGGTCACCGGCCGGCAGCTTCATGATGGTGCCCGAGGCCGAGGCATCGACCTCGGTCATGGTGAACTTGCCGCCATACAAGGTCACGCCGGCGGCCGAGGTGGCGGCCAGGGCGTCCATCGCGGCCTGGCTCTGCGTCTCACCCGGAGCAAGGAACACATTCATGATGCCGCTCTTCAGCATGTTGACGAAGGGCACGGTGTAGTAATAGCCGGTGCCCAGCACCGAGCTGGACTTGCTGAAGGCCTGCGACAGCCCGACCTTGTAATCCCAGTTGCCCAGGCCCATCGGCCCTTCGGCGCCGATCAGGAAGCGACCGGTGTCGGACTCGGTGGCGATCTCGCGGTTGCCGCACTCCATGCAGCGCCAGCGATAGGCGATGCCCTTGCCGTAGTTGGGCTGTATCGTCGGGAAGACCTTGGCGATCTCGTTGAACACCGTGTTGTAGGCCGCGCCGGTGCTCGGATAGGTCAGGTTGAACAGCGCGCTGCTGGCGGTGCCGCTGCTCGACACCTGGTTGGGCGAGAAGGACTTGGCCGACTCCGACTTGCCGGCCACGACCTCGCCGAACATCAGGTGCTCGCCCAGCTTCAAGGTGCCGCGCAACACCAGATTGGTGTTGGTGACCGGCTGCTGCAGCACGGCGGCGCGGCCGGTGTCCCAGGCGCAGGCCCACTTCGAGGCGGCCACGTCCCAGAGCTTCTCGTCATAGGGCGCCTGGCCGTCGATCGCGTTGCAGCCCTTCTGCCCGGGCAGGTCCAGCACATTGATGGCCGACATCTGCTGCGTCGTGCCGGGCTGGATCGGGCCGGTGCTGCTCTTGTTGCTGAGGATGGAGTCGATGCCGCTGACGGCAAAGGCGGTGGCATAGGGCGTGCCGCGCGTGTCCACCGACAGGCCGCGCTCGGGCTGGAAGGTGTTGACGAAGTCGCGCTGGTTGCCGCGCAGCAGCTTGCTGTCGCTGCGGGTCAGCGAGGCCAGCACATTGAAGCCGTCCTTGTCGATGTCGCCGAAGCCGCCGGTCAGCGAGGCGCGGAAGACATTGCCGCCGCCGGCCTCGGTGGCGTCCATGAAGGCATTCGCCTCCAGGCCGCGGTAGTCCTTGCGCAGGATGAAGTTGATCACGCCGCCGATGGCATCGGTGCCGTAGATGGCCGAGGCGCCGTCCTTGAGGATTTCGATGCGCTCGACCGCCGCGAACGGGATCGAGTTCAGATCCACCGCCGCGCCGTTCAGGCCGTGGGCAGCGACGCGACGACCGTTGAGCAGCACCAGGGTGCTGGAGGCGCCCTGGCCGCGCAGATTGGCCGAAGTGGCGCCGTTGTTGCCGCGCTGGGCGCCATCGACGACGTCGGCGTTGCTGGCCAGGTTGTCCAGACCGTTGCCGTTGATGTTCAGCGTCGAGATCAGCTGCTCGGCGGTGGCGATGCCGGCGCGGTCGATCTCGCCGCGGGTGATGACCTGCAGCGGCAGTGCGCCCTCGGCGGCGATGCGCTTGATGCTGCTGCCGGTGATCTCCACCCGCTGCAGCTTGCTGACGTCCTGCGCCGTGGCGGCAAGGTGGGCGCTGAGCCCCACGAGGGCCAGGCATTGCACCAGCTTGTTCAACTTCATGATGACTTCTCCTTGAATGCGGATTCGGTGGACGCCTGCGGTCCGGGCCCCATGCGTGCGGCAGCCGGCGAAGCGGCAGATCTGGAGTCATGATCAACAACGTTGCGGACTCGCGCCATAGAGAACGACTCTGAATTGCTACAAATGCGCAATGAATGCTTGTCGTGCTTGCATAACCCCAGGGAATATGCGCGGTGGTCCGCCGTGGGCAGGCACCGCCGCAGTGCGTGCCCGCGGCCACGAAGTTGCGTCTGTTCGGAGCGCTCCTGCGCCGATACAGTGCAGGCCAATGTCAAGAAACGGGGCGGGTGCATGGGGTTCGAGCTGAAGCGGCGTCTGGTGGGTGGGGTCTTGCTGGGTGCCTGCGTCTGGCTGGCCGGCTGTGCGGCCACGAGCGGTGGCGGCGCGCTGCCGGCTCCGGTGCTGCAAGCGCTGGACCAGGCCGGCCTGCCGGCCGACAGCCTGGGCCTGATGGCATTTGCACTCGATGATCCCCGCGCGGCCCTGCTGCACAACGAGCGCCGGTCTATGCAGCCGGCCTCGACGATGAAGCTGCTGACCACGGTGGTGGCGCTGGACCAGTTGGGCCCGAACGCCCGCGGCCACACCGACCTGCTCGCCGACGCGGCACCCCAGGGCGACACCATCGAGGGCCCGCTCTATCTGCGCGGCGGGGCCGACGCCGACCTCGACTTTGCCGCGCTCTGGCAGCTGCTCGGCGACCTGCGCGAACGCGGCGTGCGCCGCATCGCGGGTGGCCTGGTGCTGGATCGCAGCCTGTTCCATCCGGCGCGCATGGACCAGGGGCTGCCGCCCTTCGACGAGGCCCCCGAGTTCCAGTACAACGTGGTCCCGGACGCACTGCAGCTCAATGGCAATCTGCTGGGCTTCGCGCTCAGCGCGGACGGGCAGGCGGTGAGCGCCCAGGTGCGGCCCGCCTGGGCGCCGGTGGACCTGCGCAGCGCCCTGAGTCTGAACGACAAGCCCTGCTCAGAGTGGGAAGACGGATGGCTCACCCCCGAGGCCGCGCTGCAGCCGGACGCCGGCCAGGGCGCACGCATGCGCATCGAGCTGCGCGGCAGCTTCCCGCGCAATTGCAGCAAGCTGGTGGCGCTGAACCTGGTGGACCGCAGCCTGCTGGCCGATGCGGCGGTGCGCGCACTGTGGGCCCAGCTGGGCGGCGAGCTGCTGGGGGCCACTCGCGAAGGGGCAACACCCGGCACCGCCAGCCTGCTGGCCACGCACCGCGGCCGCGCCCTGGCCGAGCTTGCCTGGGGCATGAACAAGCGCTCGGACAATCCGCTCACCCGCATGGTCTATCTGCGCCTCGGTGTCGATGCCGGCAAGCCCGCAGGCGCCGATCGCACCGCCGATGCCGCCGGGCGTGCGGTCCGGGAATGGTTCCAGCGCCAGCGCATCGACGCGACGGGCCTGGTGCTGGACAACGGCTCGGGCCTGTCGCGCAGCGAGCGCATCAGCCCCATGCAGCTGGCCGCGCTGCTGCAGACCGCCCATCGCGGCCTGCACGCGCCCGAGCTGCTGGCCAGCCTGCCCATCGTCGGTGTCGACAGCCCCTGGACCCGCCGCCTCAAGGGCAGTCCGGCGGCCGGCCGCGCCCGCATCAAGACCGGCTCGCTGCGCAATGTGGCGGCGGTGGCCGGCTATGTGCTCGATGCCCGCGATCGCACCTGGGTGCTGGTGGCCTTCATCAACGACGAACGGGCCAGCGCTGGCCGGCCCGCGCTGGACGCGCTGATCGACTGGGTGGCGAGGCAGGGGCAGTAGGAGGCCCAGGCCGCCGCGCTCAGCTCACGGCCGGGCGCAACAGCTGCAGGGTACCCGCGTCCGCGTCGATCTCGGCCTCCAGGCCCACCGGCACGGTGAACTTGCGCTTGATGTGGCCGATCATCGCACCACGGTACACCGGCACCTGCAGCGGCAGGAAATAGTCGTCGAAGACCTCGTCCAGCGTCAGGGTGCCATAGCCGTCGCCCGGCTCGCATTTGGTGAACTTGCCCAGCACCACGCCGGCCAGCCCACCCAGCGCACCGGCCAGGCGCAGCGTCGAGAGCATGCGATCGACGCGGTAGATGTATTCGTTGATCTCTTCCAGGAACAGGATGGCGCCTCTGAAGTCCGGGAAGTAGGGCGAACCGGCCAGCGAGCTCAGCACCGCCAGATTGCCGCCCAGCAGACGGCCGCGCGCGCGGCCGCCGCGCAGCGTCGTGGTGCGGTCCTGGGTCTGCACCAGGTGCTCGCCGCGCTCGCCCTGCGGATTGCGCAGCAGCATGGCCTGGCCCTCCATCACCAGGGCCTGGAAGTGGGCCACGCTGAAGGGGTTCCACTCCGAGGCGGCCACCGGGCCATGGAAGGTCACCAGTCCGGTCTGCTGCTGGATGGCGTTGAGCAGGCAGGTGAGGTCGGAGAAGCCGCCGAAGAACTTGGGCTTGCGCCGTATCAGTGCGTAGTCCAGCTTGTCGACGATGCGGTTGCAGCCCGAGCCCCCGGTCAGGGCCATGATGCCGGCCACCTCGTCGTCGGCAAACATCGCGTTGACGTCGGCCGCGCGCTGCGCGTCGGTGCCGGCGAACTGGCCGTAGCGGGCGCGCAGATGGACCCCGGGCTTGACCTTGAAGCCCAGCGCCTGCAGGGCCTCGATGGCGATCTGCACCGGCTCGCGCTCGTAGCTTGCGTTGGCCGGGCTGACCAGGCCTATCGTGTCCCCGGGCTGCAGGCGTTTGGCATACAGCGCCTGCGGCCTTGCCGCCTGGGCCGAAGGCAGGGCGGCTGCGGCTGTGCCGGCGGCCAGGGCTTGAACGAAGTGGCGTCTGGGGTGGGGCATCTTGGTCCCGAAAATTACAACACGCGCGGCAGATCCCGCCGCACGGTGGCGCGATCGCCGAAGTCGAAATGCCACCACTCGGTGGTGATGGCGTGAAAGCCGGCCTGCAGCATGGCCGCGCGCAACCAGCCGCGGTGGCTCAGTTGCTCGGCGCTCAGAAAGCCCTGGGCCAGATGCTGCGCCTCAAACTCGGGGTGCGACAGGGCGCTCATGTCGTCGAAGGGCGTGCCCATATCGCATTCGCGGCCCTGCGGGTCGAGCAGGGTCGCGTCCACGGCCATGCCGAAGGAGTGGATGGAGCCCCGTTCCGGATGGGCCAGATACAACTCCAGCGGCGTGCCGGCCAGCTCGGCGAACAGGGTCTCCTGCACGCTTTGCGGGCGCAGCGCGTCCAGCACCAGCAGCTGGTAGCCGGGGCGCTTGTGAGCCAGCCAGGCGACGGCCGACTCCAGCCCGGCGGCGGCCTCGCGGCGCAGGAAGTTGCAGTCCAAGCCGCCATACAGCGGCCGGCCGACGAAGTTGTCCGGCGTGGCATAGCGCAGGTCGATGGCGATGCCCGCTATGCTCAGCAGCGAGCGGAAGTCGGGGTGGGCGGGCAGGGCCTCGCATTCAATCCAGGCGGGCTTCACTTCGGTGTTTCCTTGATGCTTTCCAGGCAGTCCTTGGCGGCCTCGCCGAGGTACTTGACCAGGCGCCTGGCCGACTGGGCCAGCGGCGCGCTGGCCGCGGTGAGCAGGTAGAGCTGCACGGAAATAGCCGGCGCCAGCGGGCGTATGCGCAGCTTGGACCGGTCGCTGGACGCGGCGGTGAACGGGTCCACCACCGTCATGCCCACGCCGGCCTCGACCAGGGAGCGCGCCAGCTGGTAGGTCTGCACGGTGATGCGCGACTGCGGGTGCACGCCCTGGGCCTCGCAGGCATTCATCACCACGCTGCCCAGCGCGTCGTCGGCGGCCAGGCCGATCAGCTCGGTGTCGAACTCGGCCACCGCCAGCGGTCCGCCGAGGCCGGCCTCGACGCTGCCATTGGGGCACAGGGCGACCATGGTGCCGGTGGCGATGCACTCGGTCTTGATGCCCGGGTGGCGGGGGTCCTGCAGCGACAGGGCCAGGTCGGCCTCGCCCAGCAGCAGCGCATTGACGATCTCGCGCGTGTGGTTGGTGGACAGCTCGCAGCGGCCCTTGGGGTAAGCCTTGCACCAGCGCGTCATGGCCGGCGGTATGACCGAGGCCCCCAGCGTCGGCGTGGCGACCACGCGCACCAGCTCGGTCTCGCCGACACGCAGATTGGCCGCCAGCCGGCGGATCGCGACCAGGTCGCGGTTGAGCTTGTCGATCTCGACGAACAGGCGCTCGGCCTCGGGCGTCGGGTAGAGCTTGCCGCGCACCCGGTCGAACAGGGCCATGCCCAGCTGCAGCTCGCAATGCTGCAGCACCTTGGTCACGGCCGGCTGCGAGATGTGCAGCAGCTGCGCCGCGCCGCTGATGGTGCCGGCCTGCATGACAGCGTGGAACACCTCGATATGTCTAAGTCTCATGCATCGCTTTCATCGGGCCGAGCGCCGGGCCGCCCCAAGCCGGCCCGCGCCCCCTCGGGGGGCCGCACCATGTACTCGTGGGGCGAGGGGTTTCATCTTCGATACACGTTCTCGAATTCCACGCTGCCATTGGGCGCCATGACAAAACCTGTCACCTCGCTGCGCAGCGGGATGTAGACGGACGAGTGCGCCATGGTGATCCAGGGCCGCTCGCGCTTGAAGATCTCCTGCGCCTGCTCGTACAGGGCGACGCGCTTCTTCGCGTCGGTGCTGGCGCGGGCCTCGTTGACCAGCCGGTCGAACTCGGCGTTGCAGAACTTGATGCCGCTGGGGTTGGCGGCGCAGGTCAGGTTGGGGCTCAGGAAGTCGTCGGCGTCGCCGGTGTCGCCGGACCAGCCGCTCATATAGACGTTGTGCTCGCCGCTGTTGGCGCGCTTCAGGTACTCGCCCCACTCATAGCTCTTGATCGTCGCCTTGACGCCGATCTTGGCCCAGTCCTGCTGGATCATCTGCGCCATCAGCGCGCCATTGGGATTGGTGGGCCGCGCCACCGGCAGCGACCACAGGTCCAGCGCCAGCCCCTTGGCATGGCCGGCCTTGGCCAGCAGCTGGCGGGCGCGCTCGGGGTTGAATTCGTTCTTCAGCTTTTTGTTGTAGCCCGGGATGGACGGCGGAAAGGCGCTGACCGCCTGCATCGCGTCGCCGCGCGGGAACAGGGCCTTGAACAGCGCATCGCGGTCGATCGCGATGTCCAGCGCCTCGCGCACCTCGCGCTGGTCGGTGGGCGCCTTCTTCAGATTGAAGGACAGGTAGGAGATGTTCAGCGCCTGCGTCTTCATCACGGTGACGCCGGGCTTGCCATCCAGCGCGCTGACATCGACATCGCGCAGCGGTGCCGTCACATGGCATTCGCCGGCCAGCAGCTTTTGCACGCGCACGCCGGGCTCGCGGCTCATCGTGTAGATCAGCGCCTCGGTCTGCTGCGGCTTGCCCCAGTAGTCGCTATGGGCCTCCATGCGCAGCACATCGTCCTTCTTGTAGGACTTGAAACGGAACGGGCCGGTGCCTATGGGCAGGTTGTTGATGTCGGGCGCCTTGCCGGCCTTCAGTAGCTGGGCTGCGTACTCGGCCGACTGGATACCGCCGAAGGACATCGCGAAATAGGACAGGAAGGTGACGTTGGGCACCTTCAGCCGGAAGCGCACCGTCATGTCATCGACGCGGTCCATGCCCGCCAGCATCTGTGCCAGGCCGAGGTTGTGCGGATAGACGAAGGTGGCCGGAAAGGCCACGTTGAACGCATGCTTGGCCTCGGTGAAGCGGCCGAAGGTGAACAGCACGTCGTCGGCGTTCAGGGTGCGCGTTGGCGTGAAATAGGCCGTCTTGTGGAACTTCACGCCCGGGCGCAGGCTGAAGGTGAAGGTCCTGGCATCGGGCGAGACTTCCCAGCGGGTGGCCAGGGCCGGCTCCAGCTCGGTCGTGCCGCGCTTGAAGCCGACCAGGCCCTGGAACATCTGGTTGTTGACGTTGCTGGTGCTGCTGGTGTCCCACAGCCCGGGGTCGAAGCCCTCGGGGCTGGCGTCGGCGCAGTAGACCAGCGGCTTGGCCTGGGCGCTCAGGGCCAGCAGCAGGGCAGCGGCGGCAAGGACGATGGGACGGCAGATGGGCTTCATGGCGGGGCAGGGCAGCAAGGAGGGCCCATTGTTGAAAGGGCGACATCCGATCAACAAGTGAAATGGCCGGTTCTGTCGATAACTATAGGTTATGGGGATTCGCGGGAACGCTACCCCAGCCTATGCCCTCGCCGCTATGCGCCCGCACAGATAGGTCCAGACGAACTGGGCGGCCGCATAGCTGGTCAGCTCGGCATGGTCGTAGGGCGGGGCGACCTCGACGCAGTCCATGCCGACGAAGTTCAGGTCGGCCAACTCCTCCAGCAGGCTGAAGACCTGGTTGGTGCTCATGCCGCCGGGCTCGGGCGTGCCGGTGCCGGGGGCAAAGGCCGGGTCCAGGCAGTCGATGTCCAGGCTCAGATAGACGGGCGGGTGGCCCAGCGCCGCCATCCGTTCGCGCACCGCGGCAAGCACGGGTGCCAGCTGAGCCGGGCTCTCCAGCCCGCGCAGGCTGCGCGCGTCGAAGATCTGGCCGCCCTGGTCGCGCACGTACTCGCGGGCCTCGCGCAGACCGGCCGAGCGTATGCCGAACTGGACGAAGCCCTCCCGGATGACCAGGCCCTCCTGGATCGCCTCGTAGACCCAGGTGCCATGGCCGCTGGGCTCGCCGAAATGGTCTTCCCAGGTGTCGCAATGGGCGTCGAAATGGATCACCGCCAGTGGCCGGCCGAGGTGCGCCTTGTAGGCGCGCAGCAGCGGCAGGGTGATCGAATGGTCGCCGCCCAGCCAGGCCATGTGATGGCCGGCAAGCAAAGACGGCAGCAGCGGCATCATCGCCGCCCGCATGCCGTCGAGGCTGGTGTTGGGCAGGGCCAGGTCGCCGACATCGGTGAGCATGGCCTCGGGGCTGCAGTCGAAATGCGGGTGCGTGCCATCGCACAGCATATGGCTGGCCTGGCGGATGGCGCTGGGGCCGAAGCGGGCGCCGGGGCGGTTGGTCACGCAGCCGTCCCAGGCAATGCCGGCGATGGCATAGGGCTTGCCGCCCTCGCCGGCAGCGACCTTCATGAACGTGCTGTTGCTGTGAAAGGCGAAGTTGGACATGGGTATTGGATGCAATGGATGGCCGGGCCACTGTACCAAGCCGGCTTGCCATTTGTCATGGTCGGGTCAGCTGTCGCGGCATAGACTGGCCCGAGCGCCCGACCCTGACCACAGGGCGCGACCGGAGACAGCCATGCTTGCCGCCTACATCACCCATGCCGACTGCGCGCGCCACGAGATGGGCGCCCACCACCCCGAGTGCCCTGAGCGGCTGGGTGCCATCAATGACCACCTGCTGGTCAAGGGCCTGCTCGACTACATGCTGCCCTACGACGCACCGCTGGCCACGCTGGACCAGCTCTCGCATGCCCACTCGTCGCTCTATGTGCGCGAGCTGATGGATGCCTCGCCAGCCGAAGGCCATCACCAGGTGGACCCCGACACCAGCATGAACCCGTTCACCCTGCAGGCCGCGCTGCGCGCCGCCGGGGCCGCCGTGCTGGCCACCGATCTGGTGCTCAAGGGTGAGGCTCCGTCGGCCTTCTGCTGCGTGCGCCCGCCGGGCCACCATGCCGAGCGCGGGGCGGCGATGGGCTTCTGCTTCTTCAACAATGTCGCCGTCGGCATACGCCACGCGCTGGACGTGCACGGCATCGAGCGTGTGGCGCTGATCGACTTCGACGTGCACCATGGCAATGGCAGCGAGGACATACTGCGCGACGACGAGCGGGTGCTGATGTGCTCGATCTTCGAGCGTGGCCTCTACCCCTTCTCGGGCGAGGAGGACCAGGCCCGGAACATGGTCAACGTGCCGCTGCCGACGCGCTCGGGCAGCGAGGCCTTCCGCGCCGCCGTGACCGGGCGCTGGCTGCCGGCGCTGGAGGCCTTCCGGCCGCAGCTGATCTATGTCTCGGCCGGCTTCGATGGCCACCGCGAGGACGATATGGGCAATCTGGGCCTGGTCGAGGCCGACTATGAATGGGTCACCCGGCAGCTGATGGACGTGGCACGCCGCCATGCCCAGGGCCGCGTGATCTCCTGCCTGGAAGGCGGCTATGTGCTGAGCCCCTTGGCGCGCAGCGTGGCCGCCCATGTGAAAGTGCTGATCGGAGCCGACTAGAAGTCTATGGACAAGCATTACCTGACCCCGCTGTTTCAGCCCGAGGCCATCGTCGTGTTCGCCGGCCGGGCCGATGATCCGGCCTCGCTGACCCCCCATGCTCAGGCCCTGCACGCGGCTCTGCGCGCCCAGCGCTACACCGGCACCCTGCAGTTCCTGGACATACACACCACCGGCACCCTGGCCGATCTGGCTCAGGCGCGGGCCGACCTGGCCATCATCGCGCTGCCGCCCGAGGACCTGGCCGCCGCGCTCGAAATCGCGGGCCGGGTGAGTTGCCGAGCGGCGCTGGTCATCTCCAGCGGCATCGGCGCGGAGCAGGCGGCCGAGCTGAAGAAAATAGCCCGCCGCGAGGGCGTGTTCCTGCTGGGGCCCAACTGCCTGGGCCTGCAGCGCCCGCAGCTGCAGCTCAATGCCAGCGCGGCCGGGCCGCTGGCCCGGGTGGGCTCGCTGGCCCTGGTGTCTCAGTCGGGGGCGCTGACCGCCTCGATGCTGGACTGGGCCAGCAACAATGCGGTGGGCTTCTCGTCGGTGGTGTCGCTGGGGCCCAATACCTCGGTGGACATCGCTCAGGTGCTGGACTTCCTGGCCAACGATGCGCAGACGCACAGCATCATCGTCTACCTCGAAGGCATCTCCAACGCGCGCCGCTTCATGAGCGCGCTGCGCATGGCCGCCAATGCCAAGCCGGTGGTGGTGCTGAAGGCCGGCCGCCGGCCGGCCGGCAATGAGGCGGCGCAGACGCACAGCGGCACCATTGTCGGCAGCGACGACGTCTTCGATGCGGCGCTGCGCCGGGCGGGTGCGGTGCGCGTGCGCTCCTTCGTCGAGCTGTTCTCGGCCGCCAAATGCCTGGCCTCGCGCTACCGGCCGGTGGGCAAGCGCCTGGCCATCGTCACCAATGGCGGCGGGCCCGGCGTTCTGGCCGCCGACTGGATCAACGAGATCGCGCTGGACCTGGGCAAACTGTCGGCCGACAGTGTGGCGGCGCTGAAGCCGCTGCTGAACGGACATGCTTCGTTGGCGGACCTGATCGACCTGTCCGAGGAGGCCACGCCCGAGCACTACAAGGCGGCGATCGAGGTAGCCTGCCGCGACCGGGCCATCGACGGCGTGCTCGCGATCTACTCGCCCAAGGTCGGCGGCGACGCCTCGGCCGTGGCCCGCGCGCTGGGCGAGATCAAGCGCAGCATCGGCAAGCCGCTGCTGTGCTGCTGGATGGGCGACGCCACCGTGCAGGCGGCGCGAGTGATATTGAACGAGGCCGCGATACCGAGCTTTCGCACGCCCGAGGCGGCGGTGGGGGCCTTCGGCAATATCGCCTCCTTCTATCAGAACCAGCTGCTGCTGCAGCAGACGCCGCCGCCGCTGTCCACCCTGGCCAAGCCCGACATCGAGGCCGCTCGCCTGGTCATCGAGAGCGTGCTGGCCGAGCGCCGCAAGGTGCTGACCGAGATGGAGTCCAAGACCCTGCTGTCGGCCTTCCACATCCCGGTCACCAACACCATACTGGCGCGCAATGCCAACGAGGCGATGATGATCGCCACCCAGCTGGGCTTTCCGGTGGCCTTGAAGATTGCCTCGCCCGACATCAGCCACAAGTCCGATGTGCAGGGCGTGGTGCTGAACCTGGCCAGCGGCACGGCGGTGCGCGACGCCTACAACGATATGGTCGAGCGGGTCGGCCGCCTGCAGCCGCAGGCGCGCATCAACGGCATCACGGTGCAGAAGATGGCGCGGGCCCGGCGCGGGCGCGAGATCTATATCGGACTGGTCAGCGACGAGCCCTTCGGCCCGGTGATCGTGTTCGGTGCCGGCGGCACGATGATCGAGCTGATCAATGACCGCGCGATGGAGCTGCCGCCGCTGAACCAGTTCCTGGCGCGGCGGCTGATCGAACGCTCCCGCGTGGCCGAGACGCTGGGCGAATGGCGGGGTGCTAGCGCCGTCGACATGGACGCACTGGAGCAGCTGCTGCTGCGCGTGTCCGAGATGGTCTGCGAGCTGCCTCAGCTGCGTGAGATGGACATCAACCCCATCATCGTGGACGAGTCGGGCGCGGTGGCCGTCGATGCACGCATCGTCATCGACAACGCGCCGCAGGCGGTCAGCGGCCGCTCAAGCAACTACGGCCATCTATCGATACTGCCGTATCCGGCGCGCTACGAGCAGAACTGGCCGCTGCCCGGTGGCGGAGAGTACGCCGTGCGGCCCATCCACCCGGACGACGCGCAGATGCTGCAGGACCTGGTGCAGCAGCTGTCGCCGGAGAGCCGCTATTTCCGCTTCGTCTCGTCCATGGTCGAGCTGCCGCCGTCGATGTTGGCCCGCTTCACGCTGATCGACTACGACCGCGAGATGGCCCTGGTGGCGGTGGCCAAGGAGCGGGTGGCCGGCGCCGATGGCGAGATCAGCGAGACCGAGCGCATCGTCGGCGTGTCGCGCTACATCACCAATCCGGACCAGTCGAGCTGCGAGTTCTCGCTGCTGGTGGCCGACGACTTCAAGGGCCGCGGTCTGGGCTCAAGGCTGATGGAAAGCATCATGGACGTGGCCCGCGAGAAGGGCCTGGCCGAGATCGAGGGCCTGGTGCTGGCCAACAACCCAGGCATGCTCAAGCTGATGCGCGGCCTGGGTTTCACCGTCAAGCCCTTCGAGGAAGACCGCGACTTCAAGCTTGTCACGCATGCGCTCTGAGCGCCTGGCTACCAGCGCGAGGTCCAGGCCTTGGCGCCCGGGTCCGAGGGGCTGGGCTTGAGCATCAGCATGCCGCCCGGCGAGGTCGTCGCGTAGAGCAGGGCGGCGGTCTCGGCGTCGGGCTGGCCCGAGATATTGCCGGGCCGGTACTTCATCTGGAAGGTCGAGATCACGTTGCGGGTCGAGACATCGAGCTCGCCATGCAGCGGCACGGCGAAGCCGTGGTCGGCCAGCCTGCGCTGGAACCAGGCCACATCGGGCAGCTGCAGCTCGAACTCCGGCCGCTTGGCGTTGACGACGATGGTGTCGGGCCAGGGGATCAGGCCCTCTTCCGCCAGGCGCTTCCAGGGGAAGTTCGGCCCGGGGTCCTGCTTGTACTGCGGCGACACATCGTTGTGGCCGAGGATGCGCTCGGGCCGCACCTCGTGGCGCATGGCCACTTCCTTGACCAGGGCGATCACCTCGTCGATCTGCCGGGGCGAGAACGGCGCATAGACGCGGCCCGCGGGGGTGTCGGTGTAGCCGGGATTGACGATCTCGATGCCGATCGAGCTGGCGTTCAGGTTGCCATGGCTCTTCCAGTGGCTGGGGCCGGCATGCCAGGCGCGCCGGCTCTCGTCCACCAGGCCATAGATGCGCACCGGTTCATCACTGACCAGGTAGTGGCTGGAGACCTGACCCTGGGTCAGCGTCTTCAGGGCGCCGGGGAAGTTGCCCACCGTGTAGTGCAGGACGATGAACAGCACCCGGCTGTCCTGGCCGGTCGCGCTGTAGCTGCGGTCCACCAGTACGCCCCTGGGCGCGCTGGCGCAGGCGCTGAGCAACAGGGCTGCGGCGAGGCAGGCGGGGCCGGCGAGGCTTTTGATCGAAGGTGTCATGGCTTGAAGGGTGTGCCGTCCTGCATCAGCAGGCCGCCGGGCGTGGTGATCACGTCCAGCAGCGCGGCGGTCTCGGCGTCGGGCTGGCCATCGTAGCGGCTGTTGCGGTACTTCATCTGGAAGGCGGCGATGACGCGCAGCGTCGCGGCATCGAGCTCGCCGGTCTGCGGCACGGCGAAGCCATGGCTGGCGAGCCGCTGTTGGAACCATTTCACGGCCGGCAGTTGCTGCTCGTAGGCCGGGCGCTGGCGCGCGACGGCGGCGCCATCGGGCCAGGGTATCAGCCCGGCATCTGCCAGCTGCTTCCAAGGGAATCGCGGGCCTGGGTCGACCTTGCGCTGCGGCGCGATATCGCTGTGCGCGACGATGCGGTCGGCTCTCACCCCATGGCGCCTGCCGATGGACCTCACCAGCGCAATCACCGCGTCGATCTGCGCCTGAGGGTAGGGCGTGTTCCAGATGAGGCCGGTGGCCGTCTTGATCGGGGCCGGGTTCACCACCTCGATGCCCACCGAGGCGGCATTCAGACTGCCGAACTGGCCCCAGCTGCTGACCCCCGCATGCCAGGCGCGCTGATCCTCGTCCACCAGGCGGTAGACGGTGGGCGGCGTGGCGTCCACCAGGTAGTGGCTGCTGACCGGACCCTCGGTCAGTATGCGCAGCGAGTCCTCGAATCCCTCCTCGGTGGCGTGGATGACGATGAACTGCACCCGGCTGTCCTGGCTCGCGGCGCTGAAGCGGGTGTCCAGCGGCGGCATATCGGCCGGCGGCGTGGCGCAGGCGCTGAGCGCCAGGCAGGCAATGGCCAGGGTTCGGCGCGGCCAGGGGCTTGTCGTCATGTGGTGGGTTCCAGGGTGAGCGCGAGCCGCGCGGCGGCGCGTTGGGGCGCCAGATCGGCTTGCAGGGTGAGGCCAATCTCGTCGGGAAGGGCCTGGCGCATACCCTGGGCCACCAGGGGGTGCAGCTGCTGCACACGCCCGGCCAGCAGCACCGGCCGCGGGCCGAAGCGCTGCAGCAGGCAGTCGGCCAGCCGGCCCAGCTCTGCCCCGGCACGCAACAGCAGCGCGGCGGCGGCGGGATCGTCCTCGGCCGAGGCCGCCACCTGCAAGGCCAGCTGGCCGATGGCACCGCGCTCGCTGCCGTAGATGAAGCGGCGCGACAGGGCCCAGTCGCTGCCGCCCAGCTGTTCGAAGATGCGCCGCGCCATGGCTGATGCGCGCCAGGCACCCGGCTGGCTGTCCTCGGCGCGCCAGATCTGTGCCAGCGCCTGGCAGGCGATCCAGTAGCCGCCGCCCTCGTCGCCAAGGGCCGCGCCGCGGCCGCCGGCGCGGTGCAGCAGGCCCTGCGCGTCGATGAAGGCGGCAATGGCGCCGGTGCCGGCATAGACCAGATAGCCCTGGCCAGGCGCATATGCGGCGCGGCAGGCGATGTCCATATCGCTGCGGCAGGTGACGGCCCGGGGCGGCAGCGTCAGCGCCTGCGCCAGCAGGGCCCGCATCTGGCCAAGTGCGGCCGCATCGGTGTCGGGCAGGCCGGTGAAGCCGGCATAGGCGCGGATCGGAGCGCCCTGCTGCAGCACCTGGGCGGCCAGCTGATCCAGCGTCAGCCGCAGCTGTTCCAGCCCGGCACCGCTGGCCAGCTGCATGCCGCTGAGGCCGGCCACATGGCCCTCGGCCACCACGCATCCGCTGCCGGCCTCGGCCAGCGCCCAACGGGTCTGTGTGCCGCCGGCGTCCAGGCCCAGGCCCAGCGCGGCAACGCTCGGCGAGGGGGTGGGCTCGGTGCCAAGGCTCATGCCCGGATTATGGTCAGCCGGCCCGTGCGGCCCATAGCAATGCGCGGGTCGGGCATAACCTCGGCGCATGCGGCCGGCGACTCGGCGTCGTGGTCGTTCATGAGCCGACCGGCCCATCGCGCGGACCCGCTGCTGTCATACACAGCCAGAAGAATGCGGACTCCGATCCAACCCCTGCGTACTGGAGCTGCCATGACCTCGTCGTCCGTTCGATCCACTTCCCGGCTGGCCCTGACCGCCGCGCTTGTGCTGGGCATGTCGCTGGCCCAGGCCGGCGGCTTTGCCGAGGATTTCGACAGCGGACTCGATGGCTGGAGCAGCGCCGGCGATGTCAGCGTGATGGAGCTGTCGGGCTACCGGTTCGCGGCGCTGGGCACGGCCTCGTTGGACGGGGCCGACGATGCGCCCTATCCGGCCGGCGCGCTTAACTTCAGCGGCAAGCCCCTGGCGGCGGCCAATCTGGACGGCGGTCTGGAAGCCGCGGCAGGCCTGGCCTTCGGCGCGCTCAACCTTGATGCCACCCGCCTGGCCACTGAAGGTTCGGTGCTGAAGCGCAGCTTCCAGGTTCAGGCCGGACAGACGCTGAGCTTCGACTGGCTGCTGGCCACCAATGACCAGGGCCCCGACTTCGGCCTGGACCTTGCCTTTGTCGTGGTGGACGGCCAGTTGATCGGCCTGGCGCGCGCCAGCCAGGCGGGGGGCAATGATGTGCCGCCCTTCCAGCGTGACACGGGCATCCGCCAGTTCGAGTATCGGTTTCAGCGCAGCGGCGAGATCGGCGTGGCCTTTGGCGTGGCCGACGTGGGCGACACCCTGGCCAGCAGCATGCTCGCCATCGACAATGTGAGCATCAGCCCGGTGCCGGAGTCACAGGCCTCAGTCTTGCTGCTGGCCGGTCTCGCGGGTTTGCTGGGCTGGGCTCGTCGCCGGACCTCGGTAGGCGTCCGTAAATGCTAAAATCGAGGGTTATTCGGGGGCACAACCGTCCCCGGTGAAACAATGGCCCGGCTCGCAGCGCACGCGAGCCCGGGCTCTGCCCGAGGATGGTCCCACGTGCGCGTCGCCGATGTCAGGTCCTTGCCCGCGCCACTGCAGCTGTACCGGCAGGAGGTGCAACAACGCTTTGTGCAGGGCAGCCCGCCCCCAGTCCAACTGGACACCACCGCCCTGGCCAGCTCGCCGATACGCGAGCGCAATGCCGCGGCCGCGCAGGACCTGCTGAATGGCGTCAAGCCGGCCGGCGCGTCGGCCGCGTCGGTCAAGCTGATGCTGACCCCCGCCTACTCGCGCAACCAGGTGCAGATCGTCGATGAGCCCGGCCTGCGTATCCGCGTCGAGCTGGGGCCGATGATGTGGAACCAGATCAGCCGTGGGGACAGCCTGGGGCACTTCGTCGATACGTTCGCCTGATCAAGGCTGCAGCGCATAGCCGGCGCGCAGCCCTTCCTGGCCGATCCGATTGATCGCCGACACGACGATGGCATCGAGCCCGGCCGCCGGCAGCAGGGTCTCGGCCTGGGTCAGCAGCCGGAAGCTCCAGCGTCCGTCCTGATGCAGCCAGGCCGCATGGCGCCGTGCCGCGGGCCGCAGCCTGAGCCGCCACTGGCCATCGGCGGCCGCGCTCACCGTCAGCACCGTGGCATCGGGTAGCCGGTCCGTCAGCCACGGCGTGGCCGGCACCAGGGCCGGTTCGGCATAGGGCCCGGCCTTCAGCGCGTCGGCCAGGCCCTTGCGGTTCTGGCTCAGCGCCACCATGCTGAAGTGGGCGTGGCCGGTGCCGGGCCGTTGCTCGCGCACCAGGGCGATCTGGCTCAGCACTTCATCGGGCTGCCAGCTGTCGGCCTTGTCGGTGATGCGGCTGGTGAAAAGGCCCGGCCAGACATGCCGGCCCTTGGGATTCAGGCCGTGCCAGGCCTCCAGCAGCGGCGCGAAGGCTTGGGGCCTCTGCGCGATCGGCCAGTAGAGCTGGGGCACCAGATAGTCCAGCCAGCCCTCGGCCAGCCAGCGCTCCACATCGGCATAGAGCTTGTGGTATTGGCTGAAGCCGGTGATGCCCGGCGGGCGCAGATCGGGCCTCGGCAGGCCGAAGGGGCTGATGCCGAAGCGCACCCAGGGCTTGGTCTGGCGGATGCCGTTGTACAGCCGTTCGATCAGGTCATCGACATTCCTGCGCCGCCAGTCGGCGCGGGTGAGCATGCCTCCGCCGTCCAGATAGCGCTGCCAGGAGGGTTGGTCGGGGAAGTCGATCTCCGCCTTGCTGGGGCTGGAATCGTTGATCGGGTAGGGATAGAAGTAGTCGTCTATGTGGATGCCGTCCACGTCGTAGCGCTGCAGCACGTCCATGAACACGGCCAGCGTGTGGTCGGCGGCGCCGGGCTCGCCGGGGTCTATCCAGAGCTGGTCGCCGTAGCGCTTGACCCAGTCCGGCTGCGTCTGGCTCAGGTGCGTGCCGGCCAGCGCCGAGGTGGCGCTGCTCTGCCGCGCACGGAAGGGGTTGAACCAGGCATGCAGCTCGATGCCGCGCCGGTGCGCCTCGGCTATCCACAGCGCCAGCGGATCGTAGCCGGGCGACTGCCCTTGCGTGCCGGTCAGGTACTCGCTCCAGGGCTCGAGGGCGGACTCGTACAGTGCGTCGGCGCTGGTGCGTATCTGCAGGATGATGGCGTTGAGCTTCAGCGCGGCCGCCTGGTCCAGCAGGGCAAGCACTTCGGCCTGCTGCTCCGCGGCACTCAGGCCCTTGCGGCTGGGCCAGTCGATATTGGCCACCGTGGCCACCCAGGCGGCGCGGAACTCGCGCGGCGCGGGCGGGGGCAGGTTGGCCAGCTCGGGCGCTGCCACCCAGCGCGAGCCGGCAAGACCCGGCCCCGTGGTGCAGGCAACGAGGCCGGCCGATGCTGCGCCGGCCAGCAGCGCACGACGTGACATGGCGCTCATTCGGGCACCTTCTTGCCGAAGCCTTCCGGGATGCGTATCAATGCCGCCATCGCGAACGAGGGCAGGGTGGCGACCAGCACCCAGACGAAGAAGGCCAGATAGCCCAGCTGCTGCTGCAGCCAGCCGCTCCACATGCCGGGCAGCATCATGCCCAGGGCCATGAAGCCGGTACAGATCGCGTAATGCGCCGTCTTGTGGGGGCCATCGGCGACCAGAATCATGTACATCAGATAGGCGGTGAAGCCCAGGCCGTAGCCGAACTGCTCGACGGCCAGTGCGAGGCTGATCAGGGCCAGGCTGGTCGGGTGGGTGGCGGCCAGCAGCACGAACACCGCATTGGGCACATGCATGACCAGTATCAACGGCCACAGCGCGCGTTTCAGCCCCACGCGCGAGATCACCCAGCCGCCCAGCAGGCCGCCCAGGGTCAGGGCGGTCAGGCCCACCGTGCCATAGGCAATGCCCACATCGGCGGTGGACAGGCCCAGGCCGCCCTGCTCGACCGGGTCGAGCAGAAAGGGCGTGGCCAGCTTCAGTAGCTGCGCCTCGGGGAAGCGGTAGAGCAGCAGAAAGCCCAAGACCACCACGATGCCCGGCTTGCGGAAGAAGGCCGCAAAGACGCGGAAGAACTCCCGCACCAGGCCGCGCGCCTCACCGGCGCCCAGGCCGCGCGTGTCGGCCGCCGGCCGGGGCAGCAGGAAGTGGTGGTACAGGGCCATCAGCGCGAACATGCCGGCCAGCACCCAGAACACGATGCTCCAGGCCAGCTGCATGCTGCCCGTGCGCTCCTGCAACATGCCGGCCAGATAGACCAGGCCGCCCTGGCCGCCGATATTGGCCAGGCGGTAGAAGGTGGAGCGCACGCCGACGAAGGCCGCCTGGCTGTGCTGAGGCAGGGCCAGCATGTAGAAGCCGTCGGCGGCAATGTCGTGCGAGGCCGAGGCGAAGGCCATCAACCAGAAAACCGCCAGGCTCATCTGGAAATAGGCCGGGCCGGGAATCGTCAGCGCCACGCAGGCCAGCGAGGCGCCGACCGCGAACTGCAGCGCCGCGATCCAGGCCCGCTTGGTGCCGAACAGCTCGATCAGCGGCGACCACAGCGGCTTGATCACCCAGGGCAGATAGAGCCAGCTGGTGTACAGCGCGATGTCGGTGTTGGACACGCCCAGGTTCTTGTACAGGATCACCGACAGGGTCATCACCACCACATACGGAATGCCCTGGCCGAAGTACAGCGTCGGGATCCAGCGCCAGGGATTGGGGGTGTTCATGTACGGTGTCGGTCGGGCAAGGGCCGGGGCTTGCCTCAGGGGGATGGGTCTCCAGATGTTAGCGCCTGCCGCACGCTGCCCGAGACGGCGTCCAGGCGCTCGCGGGCGGTATCCACGCCGATGCCCAGACGGATCGCCACGATGGCCACCTTGACGTGGAAGTCGCAGCCCTGCAGTGTCGCCATCGCGACGGCCTCATCGCAACCGGCGGCGCGCATTGTCAGGGCCACGGCGCGCTGCAGCAGCTTGGCGTTGCTGGCCTTCAGGTCCACCATCAGATTGCCATAGACCTTGTTCAGCCTGACCATCAGCGCGCTGGAGAAGGTGTTCAGTGCGATCTTCTGCGCCGTGCCGGCCTTCAGCCGCGTGCTGCCCGAAATGACTTCGCTGCCGGTGTCCAGGGTGATGCCGATATGGGCCTGCCGGGCCACCGGAGCGCCGGTGTTGTTGGCGAAGCCCAGGGTCAGTGCGCCGGCCTCGCGCGCAGCCTGCAGCGCGCCCAGCACATAGGGGGTGGCGCCCGAGGCGGCCAGCAGCAGCACCACGTCCCGCGGGCCGACCTTGACGGTCAGCAGGTCACGCCCACCCTGCGCGGCATCGTCCTCGGCGCCCTCGACGGCCACGAACATCGCCCCCGCACCGCCGGCAATGAGGCCCACGGCGCGCTCATGCGGCCAGGAGAAGGTCGGGTAGAGCTCGACGCTGTCCAGCACACCCAGGCGACCGGAGGTGCCGGCACCGGCATAGATCAGCCGGCCGCCGTCCAGCATGCGCGGCAGTGCCGCCTCGACCGCCCGTGCCAGGTCAGGAGCAGCGGCGCGCACGGCGCTCACCGCTTCGAGCTGATCGTCCACCAGGGCGCTGACCAGGTCGGCCACCGGATAGAGGTCCAGGTCCGGATGCTGGCTGCTGGGAGTCTCGGTCTTGAGCATGGAGTCCTTGGCTGAAGAACGGTCGGGGTGGGGCCGGAATGCCTGCACTCTAGGGCCAGGCACCGGGTCTTGCCAATGAATGCCGGCTTTGGGGGCATAACTCCAGGTGATCCGGCGCACTGTAAGGAAAGCCGCGTCCGGCGCGACTGGCATCCAGCACACTACCCGTCACGTACCAGCACCATGAGCAATCCGATCAGCGGCTTCGGCCTGGGCCTGCGCACCGAGCACTACGCCGACTTCGTGGCCGCGCCGCAGCCGGTGGACTGGCTGGAAATCATCTCCGAGAACTATCTGGTGCCCGGCGGCAAGCCCTTGCACTTCCTCGATCGCATCCGCGCCGACTACCCGATGGTCATGCACGGCGTGTCGCTGTCGATCGGCAGCGGCGACGCGTTGGACATGGGCTATCTGCGTGAGCTGAAGGGCCTGATCTCCCGTGTGCAGCCGGCCTGGGTTTCCGACCACCTCTGCTGGACCGGTGTCGATCACCACAATCTGCATGACCTGCTGCCCATGCCCTGCACCGAGGCGGCGCTGCGCCATCTGGTCGACCGGGTGCAGCGCGTGCAGGACTTTCTGGGCCGGCGCCTGGTGCTGGAGAACGTCTCCAGCTATGTGAGCTTTGCCGCGGACGAGATGAGCGAGTGGCAGTTCATTGCCGAGCTGCTGCGGCGCGCCGACTGCCAGCTGCTGCTGGACGTCAACAATGTGTACGTCAGCAGCGTCAACCATCGCTTCGACGCCCTCGCCTATGTCGACGCCATGCCGCCCGAGCGGGTGGTGCAGATCCATCTGGCCGGCCATGAGGACCATGGCGAGTATCTGATCGACACCCACGACCATCCGGTCTGCGAGGCGGTCTGGCGGCTTTACGACTACACGGTGGCGCGGATGGGACCGAAGCCGACCATGATCGAGCGCGACGACCATATCCCGCCGCTGCCCGAGTTGCTGGCCGAACTGGCCGAGGCGCGGCGCCGGCAAGACCTGGCAGTGGCGGTGACGATATGAACCCGGACCTGCTTCAACAGCAGCACGCCTTGAGCCTTTGGGTGCGCGAGCCCGGCTCGGCCGCCCCGGCCCTGCTCAAACCCAAGGGCCGGCCCGAGATCTACCAGAACGCCTACCGGGCCCGGCTGATCGCCGCGCTGGGCGACAACTACACGGTGCTGCAGCGGGCCATGGGCGATGAGGGCTTCGAGACCCTGGCCCTGGCCTATATCGCCGCCCACCCATCGAGGCAGGCCTCGATACGCTGGTTCGGCGATGGCCTGGCCGGCTTCATGGCCGAGCATGAAGACCTGGTGCCGCACCCGGCCCTGGTGGACTTCGCCCGCATGGACTGGGCCCTGCGCGGCGCCTTCGACGCGGCCGATGCTGCGGTTCTCGGCTTGCAGGACCTGACCGTGCTGGCCCCGGACGAATGGCCGACCCTGCGCTTCAAGCTGCATCCCAGCGTGCAGCGCATTGGCCTGACCTGGGCCATAGCACCCGCCTGGCATGTGCTGCGCGACTTCGAACCCGAGACCGGGGAGGACGCGCCCGAGATGCCGGAGCCTGACGCCTCGGACCACACGATGCTGGTCTGGCGCCAGGGCCTGGAGACGCGCTGGCGCTCGCTCGACCCGATCGAGGCGCAGCTGCTGCAGGCGCTGGCCGAGGGGCAGGACTTCGCCACGCTGGGCGCGAGCCTTGCCGAACAGCTGGGTGACGAGGGGCACGCCGCTCGGGCGGTGGCCGCGCTGCTGGGTCGATGGCTGGCCGATGGGCTGCTGCGCCGCTGACTCAGGCTACGATAGGGCGCAGAGTCCTGGTATCCCTGCCCTTTCCAGAATCCGACGCCTTCGAGTCATATGCAGCCAATCATGCCGATGGATCAGATGCACGCCGTGCTGAGCGCGATGCCTGATCTGGTTTTCATTCTGACCCGCTCCGGGCGCTACAGCGCCGTGTATGGCGGCACCGATGCTCGCTACTACCACGACGGCAGTTCGCTGATTGGCATGCGCATCGCCGATATGGTGGTGGCGGAGAAGGCGCAGTGGTTTCTGACTCAGATCGAAGCCACGTTGCAGCAGAAGAATCTGCAGATCGTCGAGTACAGCCTGGCGGGCAGCGACGTCAAGGGCCTGACAACCGACGGCCCCAGCCAGCCGATCTGGTTCGAGGGGCGGGTTCAGGCGCTGCCCTTCCAGGTGGATGGCGAAGACGCCGTCTTGTGGGTGTCGAGCAATATCACCGCACGCAAGGAGCTCGAAGACAAGTTGCGCCTGCTCAGCGAGACGGATCCCCTTACCGGGCTGTACAACCGCCGCAAGCTGATGGCGACACTGGAGGCACAGTTCCAGATCTGCGCCCGCTATGCCACGCCCACGGCCGTGCTGATCTTTGACATCGACCACTTCAAGCGCATCAATGATGAACATGGTCATCAGGCCGGTGATCGTGTTCTCACGGCCGTTGCCCATGTGTGCCGGGCCGAGTTGCGTGTGACCGATGTGGCCGCCCGTCTGGGTGGGGACGAGTTCGTGATACTGATGCCGGAGACGACGCAGGCCCAGGCGGCGCCGTTCGCCGAGCGGCTCAGGATGATGATCACCGAGCTGTTGAAGGTGCTGACGCGCGGGCTGGAGGCCGGCACCGTCAGCGCCGGCCTCAGCGAGCTGCTGGCCGGTGATGCGGGCATCGATGACGTGATGGCCCGCGCTGACCGGGCGCTCTACCAGGCCAAGCGCAGCGGCCGCAACCGCATCGTTCTGCACGACGCCGCCTCGGCGGGCTCGTCGCCGGACTGATCAGCGAGGGCTTGGCGGTCGGCGGGCTGGCGATGCTATCGTCGCTTCACCACTGCTCCGGAGGCCTGCCCCATGCCCAACACCCGCACCGCAAATGCCGCGCGCCTGGAGTTCTTGTCCAGCGCCCTGGTTCACACCAACCTCTCCGGTGCCGCCGTGACAGGGGATTGGCTTTGGGTTGCGGGCGACGAGGCCTGCGGTGTGGATCGCTTGCGGCGGCTCGACCCGGTGGGGGGCGAGGCCCTGCGCTTCGGCGAGGCCTGTGACTTCCCGCTGGCCGAGTTGCTCGACCTCCCCGGTGAACCCGACGAGGAGGCCGATCTCGAGGGCATGGCCGTGGCCGACGGCTGGCTCTGGGTGGTCGGCTCGCATGGACTGAAGCGCAAGAACGTCAAGCCGGGCCGTGACCACGCCGAGAACGCCAAGCGGTTGGCGAAGGTCACGCTCGACGGCAACCGGCGCCTGCTGGCCCGCCTTCCCATCGAGCCCGACGCCACTGGCGCGCCCTGCCTGGTGCGTCTGGCCAAGGATGGCCGGCGCGCGCTGCGGCTGAAGGGCGATGCCGAGGCCAATCAGCTGACCCGCTTGCTCGCCGATGACCCGCACTTCGGGCCCTATATGGCGATCCCGGGCAAGGACAATGGCTTCGACATCGAGGGCCTTGCGGTGAACGGAAATCGCTTGCTGGTCGGGCTGCGCGGCCCGGTGCTGCGCGGCTGGTCGGCGCTGCTGGAGATTTCGGTCGAAGCCCAGGGCGACACGCTGCGCTTGGTGCCACTGGACGAGCGCGGCGCGCTGATGCGCAAGCACTTTCTGCAGCTCGACGGCCTGGGCATTCGGGACCTGCACTTCTGTGGCGACGACCTCTACCTGCTCGCCGGTCCGACAATGGTGCTCGACGGCGAGATCCGCGTCTTCAAGTGGCGCGATGCCCGATCGGTGTTCGCCGCCAACAGCGAGCCGGTGCGTTTCGAGGCGGCGCTGACCGAGTCGGTGGCGCTGCCCAGCGGCCGCGGCAGTGACCGTGCCGAGGCCCTGTGCGATCTGCCGCCGGAACTCACGCGTGGCAAGCCAAGCTGGCTGGTGCTGTACGACGCCCCGGGCGCCGATCGCAGGCAGGGCGAATTCACCGTCTTCGGCGACCTGCTGCGCCACGAGTGAGGGGCTGTTTCAGAACCCCAGCACCGACACATCGGCCGTTCGCTCGATGAACCACAGGCTGCCGACCATGATGGCCGCCATCGAGCCGCCTCCTATCACCCAGCGTGGATAGGCGGCGCGCCGGCGCAGCAGGTAGAGCAGCGAAACCACCGCCAGCACGATCGCCAGCTGGCCCAGCTCCAGACCGAGGTTGAACTGCAGCAGCGCCCAGGCGAAGGTGGCGGCGGGCAGATCCAGCTCCGCCAGCACACCGGCAAAGCCGAAGCCGTGGATCAGCCCGAACAAAAAGGTCACGGCCGCGCGGGGCAGGCGGGAGAACAGCGGCCACAGATTGTCGATGGCAGCCAGCACGATGGTGGCCGCAATCGCCGGCTCGATGAGGGACGAGGGCAGGGCCACCAGCTTCAGCGCCGCCAGCGTCAGCGTGATCGAATGAGCCAGGGTGAAGGCGGTGACGATGCCCACCACCGGCCACACGGCCTGCTTCAGCAGATCGACCGGCCGCCAACCTTGCGGCGTGCGCCGCATCACCGCCGGCAGCAGCAGGCAAAGCAGGAACAGCACATGGTCGTAGCCTGTAGCGATATGGTGCACGCCTTCGCGCAGAAAGCTGGTGTCCAGTGTCGGCTCGGCCAACGGCGGGGGCGCTGCCGCTGCGGCCTGCGTCACGGCCGGTTGCTGAGCCGTTGCCGATGGCCACGCGGCGGGGTGCATCGGGTCCAGCACGCGCAGCTCCGGGCGGCTGCTGCCCAGCGTGATGCGCGCCAGGCCGCGATGGGTCGGATCCACCTCCTGCATCACCGTGTAACGGATCATCGGCAACTCGCTCGGTTGGCAGGGCGATTGCAGGCTCAGGGCGGCATAGACGCCATCTGCGCGCTTCTCCAGGGCGTGGCCGTTGAGCGCCAGCTCGCAGCCCTGCACCTGCAGGCGCGCAACGACGTAGGCGTCGATGGCGGGCCAGGCGGCCCGCACCTCGCCCCAGGTCAGGCGGCCGTCGCCATCGGCGTCCAGGTCCAGCGCGGCATCGAGATCGCGCAGCGCGACGTCGATGCGCAGGCTCAGACCCTGCTCGGTGGCGGCCAACTGCAGATAGGCGTCGCTGGCCTTGTGTGCCCAGGCACCTGCCGGCAGCAGCAGGGCACTGCACAGCAGCAGGCGCTCAACGAAGGAGTTCATGACGGGCGTCCTTCAATCCAACGGTCTGGCTCAACAGAGTTGCTTCCTGCTGCGCTGCTTCCTGGCCGCTGGCCTTGGCGGCCTGCGCCAGCAGCAGCAGGTCGATCGCCTCGCGCTGCAGCTTCACATTGGCACGGGCCAGCTCGAGCGCACGCGCGGGCTGGGCGTCTATCCACAGCGCGAACATCGCCTGCTCGCGGGCATGCGAGGCGGCCGCGCCAGGGCGCTGATTGGCCTGCGCGATGCGTTCGCGCAGCTCGCGCACATCGTTGCGGGCGGCAGGTGCTGAGGTGCGCTGACCTGCGATGGCCAGACGGAGCAAGACCGCGTCGGAGCGCGGCTGGCCACTGAGCAGGGCCAGCGCTTCGGCATCGCGTGACTGCAGCATCAGGAAGTCGGCGAATGACAGCCGCGTGTAGTCATCGCTCTGCGCGCTCAAGGCCGCGCGATAGGCCTGCTCGGCCTGGGCGGAGCGGCCCGCGCGGGCTTCGAGCTCCGCCACGCTGGTGAGCAGCCAGTTGCGCGCGCCACCGTCCAGCCGGGTCGTCAGCAACTGGTTGAAGCGCATGCGGGCGCTGTCGAACTGGCCGCGCAGGCCGTCGTTCTCGGCCTGGCAGGCCTGGGCGTAGAGCGTCGCACCCGCGGCGGTGAGCCCGGCACAGGCGCGGTCCGAGTCGGCATAGCGGCCCTGCACGCGGCGTATCGTGGCCAGCGTCAACCAGGCCTGGGCCATGGCCGGCTGGCGCTGCGCCAGACCCTCCAGCAGCTGGGCGGCCGTGTCGAACTGGTGCAGATACTGCAGCACCGTGGCCCGCATCAGCAGCACAGCGGGCGGTGCGTCCGACGTCTGGGCCCAATGTTGAAGCGCGGCCAGCGCTCGCCCGGCAAAGCGCGGATCGCCCTCTCGGTGTGCCTGCTCCAGATAGTTTCGCGCCAAAGCCACTGCAACGGCGGCATCCCCGGGCTTGGCCTGGTGCTGCCGGCGCAGCGCGCGCTCTTCGGCGCGATCCCCGGCCGGGGCGGCCAGGGTTTCGATCACCTGCGCATCAGAGGTTGGCAGCAGCGGCGCGCCCTGGGCTCCGACGGCCAGGGTCATGCACAGCAATAGCAGGGCGCGCTTCATTGATCAGCCTATCGCCATCGGCTCGGTGGTGTCGCTCAGGGCCGGGTTGAAGGTGGACAGATCCACCGGCTCCAGCCCATCGGCACTGGCCTTGAACAATGCGTCGAGGTAGGCGAACAGCCCCGCCTCGGTGGCGCTGGCGCTCGGCGGCACCTCGGCCGTGACCGGTGGCACGACCACCACCGGCGGCGTGCCCATCACCTCGTCGTCGCTGCCACCGCAGGCGGTGATCACTGCCGAGCTGACGACGATCAATGCAAGTTGGAGTTTGTTCATCTGATGCTCCTTACTTGGTGCCGCCGGTGGGCGTGTACAGATACGGGAAGGTCTGGAACAGCGGCACGGTGGCCTGATCGACCGCGTCGTGCAGTGCTGCCGAGGTGGCACCCAATGGCACCTTGCCAACCCGGCATTCGGAGGTCAGCGTCGTCGACGTCGTGCCCGGGATCACGAAGCTGTTCAGCCCCAGCACATTGGCGTTGTCGCCGGCCTGGATGGCGCCGATGGAGGCATTGCTGTTGATCACGCACAGGCCGCCGGCCACGGCAACAAGCGCAATGTCGACCACATCGTCCTTGGGTCGGCGGCCGTTCGGGAAGCCGGCCAGATCGACCGCATTGGCCAGATTGCCAGCGCCACCGACGCGCAGCACCTCGCCGGCCACTCCCAGGCGGTTCTGCTGGGCGAAGGGCACCGCGGCGATCTTTGTGTTCAGCCGCAGCATCTCGGCCGGAGTCACCGTGCCGGCCGGCTTGTTGACGCCAGCGATGCCGGTCAGGAACACGTTCAGCAGATCGGTGCGGGGCAGATTGGTCGGCGCCAGGAAGGCGGCGTCGCCGGCCAGCGCGATTCCCAGCAGGGCAGGCAGGGTCGGATTCGTCACATAGTCGGCGAACTGCAGGTCGTCCTTGGGCTTGGAGGCGTTGAACCTGTCCTTGTCCGGCAGGCCGATCACCACCTCGTTGACCAGCGGATTGCCCAGGCGCGAGACTTGCGTCCAGGCCCCGCCGGGAATCGATGCGGTCTGGTGGCCCTGCTTGGGCTTGCCGTTGAGCAGGCTGCCCTGGCGCAGGCTGGCCGTGGTCCAGCCGCCAATCACCGGGTCATGGCTCGCGTCGGTCGAGGGCTTGGCGGTCAGGCAGTCCTTGGGAACTTCCAGCGCCAGCGTGGTGATGTTCTTGTCATCCAGATCGCCCTTGCCGGCCGCGCCGATATTGGCCGGGTTGGTGATCACCGCCGGCGAGGCATTGACCAGGTCGAAGATCGTGCCCAGATTGACGGCGAACGGGTCCTTGCGCTGGCCGACGAAGAGCTTGGCCGGCATCGCGCAGCCCGGGATGTCCACCGTGTAGATATGCTTGGCCGCATAGCCGGCGTAGTCGGGAATGGTCTTCACGCCGATGTTGTCCACCGGTTTGTCGAACGTGGCCGAGCCGGCCGTGCCGTTGGGCGAACCGGCCGCCACCTTGACGGCGGCGCGGGTGCCGGTGCGGCGGTCACCGCGCACCACATCGACGCTGAAGCTCTCGTTGACGTTCAGCACCGCCGAGTTGGCCACCGCATTGCTGCCGGTCAGCTGGCCGGCCTGCATCAGCGGAATCGCGACCATCTTGTCGCCTATCGCCAGCGAGATGCCCTTGGTCCCGTTCTTCAGGGTGTTCTTGAAGCGGAACTGGAAGCTCAGGTCTTCGGTGGCATCGCCGTTGTTGTCGATATGGATCTCGTACAGCGCGTTCGGGTCCATCGTGAAGTAGTTCGGGCCGCCGTAGGCATCCTGCAGCGGCAGGTAGTTGGCGATCAGCGTCACGTAGGCGCCGCGGCCGGTCTCGTAGCTGTTGAACATATAGAAGTCGCTGGCGTCGACCTTGGGCGTGGTCGTGATGCTTGGCGCTTCTCGATGGCTGGAGGCCTGGGCCTGGCCGTGCAGGCCGGCGGCGGTGAGGGCGAACAAGGCCGCTGCGAGTGGCAGCAGGCGATGGGGGAACAGGGGCAGAGTCTTCATGGCGAGGGGTCCTTGTGGTGGGGTGCCTGCTGTCCTTACGCGCCCAGATGCCGATTGGATGCAACGCTGCATGAGCCTTTTGCCGAACGAGCGGTGCGTTAAGGACTGAGACAGACCACGGAAGACTCGTGCGCTGCTCGCGCCCCAGTCACTTTCCGGACCCTGCCCACCATGAAGAACCCTGCGATCTGCCACCGTCTCGCCTGCGTGCTGCTGGCCTTGAGTGCCTTGTCGGCCCAGGCCCGCGAGGAGGCGTTGATCCTGGACGCCGGCTTCAAGCCGGCCGAGCTGGCGGGCACGCTGATGAAGTCATCGACCGATGCCAGGGAGGTGCGCGGCCTGAAGCGGGTGGCCATCACCGGCTTTGACGTGGAGTTCGTGACCAAGGGGGCGGCCAGCGCCAGCGCCACCGAGATCGGCCGCAGCGGCTCGGCCAGCACCTCGGTCTATGTGACCTTGGTCGGGGTCGCCGAGCCGGACTTCCAGGCCATCGTCGATCAGCTGTATGCCGAGTTCGTGCGCGATGTGCAGGCCAGCGGCATCGAGGTCGTGCCCGCTGCGCAGCTGATGGCCAGCGGCACCTACCGCAAGATGGCCGCCGGCGGCAGCCCGGCGCCGCACAAGAAGAGCGGTGGCGGCGAATGGTCCACCGTGTTCACACCCGAGGGCCGCCCCGTGATGGGCCTCAGCCTGCAATCCAAGGGCGTGCTGGGTGCCTTCGGCGGCCTGGCCTCGATGTCCGGCGCCATCTTCGACAACATCGAGCTGCAGAAGGAGCTGGACGCCACCCTGCTGACGGTGCGCATGGTGGTGAAGTTCGTCGACCTGGCCAGCAGCAGCTCCAGCTTCCTGGGCCGCATCTCGGGCACCGCCTCGGTGACCGGCAAGGTCAGCCCGACGATCGCCGCCGGGGCTACCCAGATGTCGCTGCAAAGCGCGCTGGGCGGGGCCCAGTTCGGCCTTCAGCGCCCACTGCAGATCGATGCGGCGGCGATTCCGGAGATCAAGGACGTCAGCTCGGTGGCGGGCAATATCGGTCTGGCCGTGCTGTCGCTGGCCATCGGCAAGGGCGGCAGCGCCACCGCAGTGGAGAAGGAGGCGGTGGCCGACCCGGTGCGCTACCGCGAGCTGGTCAGCGCCGGCCTGGGCAATGTGCGCGAGCTGATGGTGGAGCGCATCAAGGGTGTTCGTTAGCCCGGCTCAATGCCGCCGCGCCCGCCGTGGGGTATAACCCGCGCGGTTGAAACAACAAGTCGCGGCAGCAAGGAGCAAGAGCATGGGCGCACAGTGGAAAGCAAAGCACAAGGACCTGGCGTCCAACGCCAAGGGGCGGATCTTCGGCAAGCTGGCCAAGGAAATCATGATTGCCGCGCGCAATGGCGCCGACCCCAACCAGAACGCCCGCCTGCGCCTGGTCGTCGAACAGGCCAAGAAGGCCTCGATGCCCAAGGAAACGCTGGACCGTGCGATCAAGAAGGGCGCGGGCCTGCTGGGTGACGCGGTGCAGTTCGAGCGGGTCACTTACGAAGGCTTTGCCCCGCACCAGGTGCCGCTGATCGTCGAATGTCTGACCGACAACGTCAATCGCACCATTGCCGAGATGCGCGTGCTGTTCCGCAAGGGCCAGCTCGGCTCGGCCGGCTCGGTGGCCTGGGATTTTGACCACCTGGGCATGATCGAGGCCTCGCCGGCAACACCTGGCGCCGACCCCGAATTGGCCGCCATCGAGGCCGGCGCCCAGGACTTCGAGCCCGGTGAAGAGGGCGCCACGCTGTTCCTGACGGAACCGGCCGACCTCGATCTGGTCGGCCGCGCGCTGCCCAGTTTCGGCTTCACCGTGCTCTCGGCCAAGATGGGCTACCGGCCCAAGAACAGCGTCACGCTGGGCGCGGCCGAGCTGGAGGAGGTGGAAGCCTTTCTGGCCGCCATCGACGCGCACGATGACGTGCAGGATGTCTACGTGGGCCTGGCGGGCTGACCCTCCAGCATCCGTGCCGCGATTTCGCCCAGGGTGCGGATGCCGCGGGCGCGGGCCTCGTCCAGCGGATGGCCGGCCGTCAGCCGCAGGCAGTGGTCGAAGCGTGCGTCGGTGGTGAACACCGCGCCGGGCACGAAGGTGTAGCCGCGGTGGCGTGCCTGCTCCAGCAGCGCGCAAGCGTCCAGCCCGCCCGGCAGCTCGACCCACAACACATATCCGCCCTGGCCGATGCTCACCCGCGTGCCGGGCGGAAAGTGCGCCACGACCGCCTCGTGATGGGCGGCCAACTGGGCGGCGAGCAGCCGCCGCAGCCGGCGCAGATGGGGCTCGAAGGCGCCGCTGGCCATGAAGGCCGCGAGCGTGGCATCGGTCAGCGCATGCAGCAGCTCGCCGTGCACGCTGCGGGCGGCCTGCAGCTGCAGGTGATGGCGCCCGGCCACCACATAGCCGACGCTGAAGCCCGGCCCGGTCAGGCAGGCGAAGCTGCCGCAGTAGAGCACCCGGTCGGCCTGGTCAAAGGCCTTCACCGGGCGGGGGCGCTGATTGCCGCGGTACAGCTCACCCATCAGATCGCATTCGATCAGCGGGATCTGGTGCTGGGCCACCAGCGCGGCCAGCTGCTGCTTGGCTTCGTCGCTCATCAGGCTGCCATCGGCGCTGGCGAAGCTGGGCTCGATCACGCAGGCTGCCACCCGGTGGTGCTGCAGCGCGAAGGTCAGCGCCGGCACTGACAGGCCTTGATCACCTGACGCCGGAATCTCCAGCACCTGCAGCCCCAGGCTGACGATGATCTCCAGGCTGCGAAAGGGCGCCGGGCTGGCCACGGCCACCAGGTCGCCTGGCTGCGTCAGCAGGCGCAGGCACAGCTCAAGCGACTCGGTCTCGCCCTGGGTGACGACGATGCCGTCGCCATCGAAGCTGCAGCCCAGGGCCCGGGAGCGCTGCGCCAGCTGTTCGCGCAGGCCCGCCGTGCCATGGCAGTTGCGGGTGGCCAGCACCGAGGCATCGCGCTTCAGCTGCTGCATCAGCAGCCGCTTCAGCGCGGCCAGTGGCAGCAGCCCATCGTCCATCGCCAGATGGCCCAGGGACAGGCAATCGGCCTGCGTGGTGGCCAGCGCGAGCAGCCGTTTGCGCCGCCCGGCCAGCGCGATCGCGTCGGTGGCCGGCGCCTTCTTGGGCGCCACGGCGGAGGCGCGCACGAAGAAGCCGCGCCTGGGCCGTGCCTCGATCAGCCCGGCGTCCTCAAGCCGGTGCAGCGCATGGGTCACCGTCGCGAGGCTGGCGCCATGGTCGGCGCAGAGCTGGCGCACCGAGGGCAGCTGCGCGCCGGGGCGGAGGCGGCCGGCACGCAGCTCCTCGGTCAGGGTGGCGGCCAGGGCGCGATATCGGGGCAAGGACCGGGGCAGGGGTTTGGACACGAGGCAGCGGGATCGGTGGTGCAGACCCGGCACGATAGCGCGGCCAGCCGGTACTGCATCGATACAGCGAGCCCGATTTGCATCGATACAGACGGGCGCTGTATCGAGCGAGGCGGCGAGCGCTGGGTCTTACCCTGACCGCCAGCCATTTCTAGACTGGCCGGCATCGAAGAAGGAGATCGCGATGCTGCGTTTGTTGATGGCCAGGATTGAGGCCTGCGCCCCGCCGGTGCGGCTGTTGTTGCTCAGCGAAATGCTGTGCCTGCTGGCAGGTGCCATGGGCCAGGTGGCGGTGGCCTGGTGGATCGCACAGCGCGGCGGCGCGGCCGACCTGGCCCGCTACGGCGCGCTGATGGCGCTGTGCGCACTGTTGGCCACGCCGCTGATGTCGCCACTGGGCGACCGCTGGCCCAAGCGCCGGCTGGTGCGCCTGGGCTCCGCCTGCCTGGTCCTTGACGCCCTGGCGCTGGCGCTGCTGGCGTACAGCGGGTGCTACCAACTGGCACTGCTGTGCGCCTGCAGCGCGCTGTCGATTGTGGCCAACGCGGTGCTGCTGCCGGCCAAGGCGAATATCTTGCCGGAGCTGGTTGAGGTGACCCAGCTGCCCGAGGCGATACGGCTTCGGCGCGCTGCTCAGGCGCTGGGCGGCTTGCTGGGGCCGGGTTTGGGCGGCGCGGCCTTGGCCGCCGGCGGCGTGGCCGCCGCGCTGACCTTGAATCTGCTGATGTTCGGCATCGCGGCGGTGGCCGCGTTCCGGCTGGGCCGGCCGCAGTTTCCGGCCCGGCCCGCACCGGCCGGTGGCTGGTTCGCCGATATGCATGCCGGCCTGCGTGCCAAATGGGGCGTGCCGCTGGACCGCTGGTGGACGCTCACGGGCGCGCTGATGATGGTCTTCCTGCTGCCCGCCACCGGCATGCTGCTGCCGCTGCGCGTGCAGTCGCTGGGTCTGTCGTCACTGTGGTTCGGTGCCTGCGGCGCGGCCCTGTCGCTGGGCCTGCTGGTCGGTGTGCTGGGCCTGGCCGACCGCCTGATCGCACGGCTGGACCGGGTGCGGGCGATGTTCGCGGCGCTGGCCCTGTGCGCCGTGGCGGTGGGCGCCATGGGGCTGTGCGACCGGGGGCCGGCCCTGGTGCTGCTGTTCGCCGTGGTGGGTGGCTGCATGTCGGTGACGCAGATGGTCGGCCAGACGCACCGCCTGCTGGCCATGCCCGAAGACTTCCGTTCACGCATGACGGCCGGCAACCTGGCCACCGCGCAGCTGTCCGCCGCCCTCGGTCCGGCCCTGGCCGGGCTGTTGCTGCAGCACGGGTCGGTGGCCACCGTCTATCTGTGGATGGCCGCCGGCTTCACGCTCAGCGGCCTGTTGCTGCTGGCCGTGCCCGGGCTGCGCCCCTTTCTGCGCCTGGAGCATGAGGCGGTGAAGAACTGGTACGGGCGCAAGTATCCGCAGGCGTTTACGCTGCGGCGTTGATGACGTCGTTCGCCTACAGCGCAACGCGGCTTGCGCCGACAGGCGTTTCCCGGACACCAGGGTTCAATAGGGCAGCAGTGGGCTCTCGCCCATGCCGGTCACCGTTGGCCCCGCCTGGCCACCCACGCAGACGTCCATGCAGCCCTTCCGATGCAGCCGGTGCGAGACCCCGGTATTTTTCGAGAACGACCATTGCGGGCATTGCGGCGCGGCGCTGGGCTTTGTGCCGGCACTCGGCCGGATGCTCGCCTTCGACACCACCTGGCAGCCCTACGGTGGCGGGCCTGCGCTGCAGGCCTGCGCCAACCGCGCGGCCCACGGCATCTGCAACTGGATGCTCGATGCCGATGACCCCGCGCCGCTGTGCCGCAGCTGCTGCCTGACCCGTGTCATGCCGGCCTTGAGCGAGGGCCGCAATCTGGACCGCTGGCGCGCCATCGAGCAGGCCAAGCGCCGGCTGATCTTCACCTTGTTGGGCATGGGCCTGGCCCCTCAGCCCAAGACCGGGCCCGACGATGCCGATGGCCTGGACTTCCTGTTGCTCGAAACCCAGGCCGGCCAGCCGCCGGTGCGCACCGGCCATGACCGTGGCACCATCACACTCGATGTGGCGGAGGCCGACGACGAGCAGCGCGAGTTGCAGCGGGTGCATTTCGCCGAACCCACGCGCACCCTGCTTGGACATCTGCGCCATGAGGCCGCGCACTATCTGCAGTACCGCTGGCTGAGGGGCAGTGCCGCAGCCGAGGCCTGCCGAGCCAGCTTTGGTGACGAGCGAATCGACTACGCCACCGCACTGGCCCGGCACTACGCCGAAGGGCCTCCGGCCGATTGGCCCCAGCGCTTTGTCAGCGCCTATGCCAGCGCCCATCCCTGGGAGGACTGGGCCGAGACCTGCGCCCATGTGCTGCTGGTGCTCGACGCGGTGCAGACCGCCGCGGCCTGGGGCCTGTCGCTCGACGGCCCGGCCGATGCTGCGCCGACCGCGCAGAACCTGAACGACAGTCCGCCCGTCGCCGAACTGGCGCTGCGCCAATGGCTGCCGGTCGCGCAGTTCCTCAACGCCATGCACCGCAGCCTGGGCCAGCGCGACAGCTACCCCTTCCTGCTGCCGCCCGGGGTGCTCGACAAGATGAGCACCGTGCAGCGACTGCTCAAAGAGGCCTCGGGCGCCTGATCCATTCCCACCCCCTGCCAACGGAGATCACCATGCCACGCACTCAACGCCAACACTTCCTTTCAGTCGCCGTCCGGGCCTCCCTCGGCAGCGGCTTGTTCGTCCTGGCCACCGGACTTGTTGCCTGCGGACCCACGGTACAGGCGCCCTCCGCCGAGCGGCCGGCCGTCACCGGCGCACCGCTCGTCCAGGGCCCCGATCGCGACCCGTCCGTGCCCATGGCCGCCGCCGTCTTCGCCGCCCAGGACAGCGCCAAGGCGGCCCCGCCCAACCCCGTCGCCAGCCCGCAGAAGCCGTTGACCAACGCCGAGGAATCCGCCGCCATGCCGATGGCAGGCCAGGTCAACAACCACTCCGGGCCGTCGACCAAGGCGGCGAAGTAGGGCGGGCCCCGCGGCTTGCCGGATGCCGCGGCGAGGCCTGCCCGGCGTGATGTTGACGAATCCGGTTTCAGCGGCTCAAATGAGCCTCTGCATATGGACATACGCCCCATCCGCCCCGATGACCTCGAAACCGTCCGCGTGCTCCTCGTATCGAACGGATGGGAGCAGCGGGCCGCGGACCCGACGAAGTTCACGGAGCTGGTATCCAGATCCCAAGTCGCGCTGGTGGCCTGCGACGGCGCCGAAATCATCGGATTCGTCAGGGCATTGACCGACGGAATCTCAAACGGCTACCTATCGATGCTCGTGGTCTCGGACAGCCATCGGTACCGGGGCGTTGGCACCGCGCTTGTCAGGGCCTGCATCGGCGACGCAGACATGACCTGGATGCTGCGTGCTGGAAGGCCTGGGCTGCATGTCTTCTACGAGAAGTTGGGGTTCAAGGTCTCGGAGGTTGCCATGGAACGGCCGCGGCGGGCAAGGAGTGGCCCCTGATGATTCCGGCGAGAGGATGATCAGCGATGCCCATACACAGCTTCGAGATCATCTCGGTGCCCGCCAGCGACGCGCAGCGCGCGAAACACGTCTACCGCGATGGCCTCGGCTTTGCGCTGATTGGTGACCCGGTTCGATGGCAGGGCGCGTCGGTGAACACGGACGACATTGACGGAGCATTCACTGCTACGCGGCCGCGGTCCGGACATCGACGAGATCAGGCAGGAACCCTGGGGTCGGCATGCCATGTTCAGCGACCATGACGGGAATGGCTGGGTCCTGCGGCAAGCTCCCTTGGGTGCGTAGGTCAGGCTACGATTCGCCGTCCCGTTGATCTGAAAAGTCGAGGTGGATCGAATGAACCTGAACACGGCGCGCATCTTTGTGCGAAACCTTGCCGAGGCACAAGGCTTCTACACCTTGGCGCTAGGGCTGCCGCTGCTGGCGGGCGGCTCGGAGCACGGCTATTGCGTCTTCAATGCGGGGGCAATGACGCTTGTCGTCGAAACCGTGGGTGCCGAGGCTCCGGAGGAGGAGCAGGTGCTTGTCGGCCGATTCACCGGACTGTCCTTCGAAGTGCCGAATGCCCAGGCAATGTACGAAGCGCTTTCGTCTCGGGGTGTCGTGTTCACGGGCCTGCCCGAGAAGCAGTTCTGGGGCGGGACACTGGCCACGCTGCGTGATCCGGCGGGCAATGAGATTCAAATCTGCCAGCAGCCCTAGCCTCTTTTTCAGCTCGCCGCCCGTGAAGATTCCGACCCTCACCACTGGGCGCCTGCAACTGCGGCTGCCCGACGCGGATTGCGAAGGCATGTACCAGCGCTTCTACACGGATGCGGATGCATCAAGGGCCTACGGCGGTCCCTTGTCGCCTGCCGCCGCCTTGGCGAGACTGTCGAGCGACCTGGGAAGTTGGCAACTTCATGGATTCGGCGTGTGGGCGATCCGCCGGCGCAAGGAGGGGGACTTTATTGGCGTCTGTGGCTTCTGGCAGGGCAAGGACTGGCCCCGTGAACTGACCTGGTGGCTGGTGCCGGAGGCACGGGGCCGAGGTTTTGCCCACGAGGCATCGCTTGCGGCGGTTGCCCATGCGTACGCTGCATTTGGGTGGGAGTCGGTTGAGACGTACATGAACGATTCAAACGACCCTGCTCGTGCCTTGGTGCTTCGCCTTGGTGGCGTGAAGACGGACAGGCGCTTGTTCCCCGACAATCTGGAGCGGGACGTGTATCGCGTACCTGCGCCGACTGCTGCCTCAGGAAGCCAGCCGAAATGACAAGGCAGCCTACTAACATTCGCCAAGCTAGACTCGAAGACGCTACCAAGCTTTTCGCAGTCCATCAGCGATCCGTCCAATTGCTCTGCGCCGCGAACTACTCGGCAGAGCACATGGCCACCTGGTTCACTGGTCGGTCACCGGACATGTATTTGCCGGCAATGCAGGCAGGGCAGCTGTGGGTCGCGGAAGCCAACGGGCAAATCATTGGCTTTGTTGGCGCGGAGCCTGGTGAAGTCACCCTGCTCTTTGTGGCGCCAGAAGTGGCTGGGCTATCCATCGGCAGCACGCTGTTCGAGTTCGGGCTCATGCGCGCGTCGGAGAATTTCCAAGGTCCAGTGACCGTTGTCGCCACCCGGAACTCGGTTTCCTTCTACCGCAGGTTCGGATTCAACGAGCTGGAAGAGCTGTCGTTTGTTCGCGGAGAGCCCCCGCTTCACTATCCAGTTGTGAAGATGGTGCGCAGTCCATTCGCGCCAGCATCATCCCTGCAAACGGAAGCTATCCGTCGTCGTGCCGGCTCGGGTCGGTAGGCCTGCGCTCGCCGCTCAGGTTCAACCTCTGGTCATACAAGGCAGCAATGGCGGTATCTCAACATGCTGGGAAAGTCATCGTGCTCAACGGCACGTCCAGCGCGGGCAAGACCTCGCTCGCCTTGGAGCTTCAGCGAGTCGCGCCTGAGCTGCAGCCAATTCACGTCCAGCTCGACGCCTTTCGTGCCATGGAACCCGCAGGCTACTGGTCAATCGAGTACAAGGAACAGGGCCTCTTGCGACTCGAGGCGTTGTGTCGCGCCATCAACAGCGCAGTGGCTCAGTTCGCCCGCTTCGGCCAGAACGTGATCCTGGACCATGTCCTCACGCCAGAGGCCTGCAGGTTCCTGCTGGAGGACCTGGCCGGGCATGACGTGCTTCTCGTCAAGGTCGAATGTAGTCACGAACAGTTGAGGCTGCGGGAGGCAGGTCGCGGCGACCGAGAGTCTGGGCTAGCGGAATCTCAGCTTGAATCGGTGCATACGGCCTGTAGCTACGACTTCGAGGTCAACACAACATCGAGCCCGCCAACGGAACTGGCGCGCCGCGTAGCCGTCTGGCTTCGCGCAAACTCCTCTCCCGCTGCCATCAACCGCATGCATAGCGCACATGCAGCCAAGGATGCCTGACGAAGTCGTTAGAGTTAGCGGCGCGAGCTCAACAGCGGCCACGCAAACGGAGCAGAACATGACGAGCGACTCCATGAATGCCATTCTGCGAGGCCTCGCGGAACAAGGTGCGCCGCCGTCTCACCTTCGCCGGATTGAAGCGCTCCGCCAGCTGTGCGAAAGATCACCCGGTTGCGTCGGCTTGGCGCTTGTCGGCTCATACGCCCAGCAGCGGGGAGATCGAATCTCTGACCTGGATCTGGTGGCCCTCTTCACGGGTGGCGATGCTGACTCGTACCTGGTTCAGGCCAATGAGATTCTTTGCTCGGAAGAGTGGCTCTCTGCGTATTCCGGAAGGGTCGGGGTCCGGGGCAGTTTCTGCAAGTACGTCTTCCTGGATTTCTCAAGCTGCGAACTCTATGCGCTCGATCTGCCTACAAGCTTGAAGTTGCGGAGACCCTACGTCCGCGTCTGGGATCCAATCGGGCTTCTTGTCACCCTCGAAACTGAAGGTCTTCCCCCTCGACACGAGGACTTCGAGGCCTACCAGCACGGTGACGACGGCCTTCTGTGGGAGCTCTTTGACTGCATCAAGTGGTTGAAACGTGGTCGCACCGAACTGACCAAGAGCTACTTGCGCAAGCTCGTCGCCAAGCTGCCGCCGGAGGAGTCGAATGAGGTGGTCTCGCCCTTGTCGGAGCTTGAGTCGCAGCCTTGCCTGCCGATGGCTCCGAACAAGGCTTGTGCTGTGGTGTTGCGTGACTCCGATGCGGGTCCTGAGTTGCTGGTTTTCGCCCATCCGGGCGCGGGCATTCAGTTGGTCAAAGGATCCATCGAACCTGGCGAGGCCTGTGCCGAGGCGGCCCTTCGCGAGCTGTGGGAAGAGGCCGGTGTGGCTGCAGCCACCGTCACCCGCGATCTGGGAGTCTGGGACTCCGGGTTCGAGGGTCAGGTTTGGTCATTCAGCCTTTGCGCGCCCGCCGCCGAGCTGCCGGATGCCTGGGAGCACCACGCCGCAGACGACGGCGGCCACGTCTTTCGCTTCTTCTGGCACCCGCTCGCGACCCTGCCGACGAGCCAGTGGCATCCGGTGTTTCGAGGCGCCCTTGGGTTTATCCAGAGGGCCGTAAGGCCGGGCTGATGCCCGACGCTGCTATATCCTCTCCGCATCAACAAGAAGTCTGGGTCCAGGGAGGATTCAATGAAGTCAAGATCTGACGGCGGGCGACTGCCTTGGCAGCGCGGTTTGCTCCATTTGGGGACCATGGCCTTCGCCGTGTTTGCCAGCACCCAGCTATTGGCCCAGCCCGCGCAAAACGCGGCCGGCGAGGGGGCTGCAGCCCAGGCCCCGGTGCCGCTGGAGCGCTTCTTCCAGCGTCCTGCGGTGCTGGAGGCCAAGCTGTCACCGTCGGGGCGGAGGGTGGCCGTGAGCACCTCGCGGGGCGCCAATCGCGTCGGCCTGATGGTGCTGGAATTGCAGCCTACGCCCACCGCCAAACGGGTGGCCCTGTTTTCGGACGCCGATGTCCGTCGCTTCGACTGGGTCGGCGATGACAGGCTGGTGTTCGATGTGGTAGACCTGGAGTCCGGCAGCGGCGAAGACAGGCGTCAGGCGCCGGGGCTGTTTGCCATCAATGCCGATGGCAGCGAGTTCCGCATGCTCGTCAAGCGGCGCGGCAACCCCTTTGTCAGCGATGGCAGCTGGCGACCGGAATCGCTCGACTGGAACCACATGCTGCTGCAGGTGCCGCTGCCCCAGGAGGGGGTGCGCCCCGATGAGGTAGTGATCGGTGCCATGCGCTTTGGTGACAACGATATCAAGGCGGTGACACCGCTGTGGCTCAATGTGCGCACCGGCCGGACCCGCTCGCTGGAGTTGGGCGACGCGCCGCGCAATGCAGTGAGCTGGCTGTTCGACAGCAAGGGCCAGCCACGGTTGGCCACGACGCTGGGCGAGGGGCGCCGCGCGCTGCATTGGCGGGGGCCGGGCGAGACCGGATGGCGCGAACTGGCACAAAGCGATTTGCTGAACGGCCCCTTCACGCCCAACGTGGTCGATGACAGCGGTGCGCTGTACGTCACCCACAGCGAAGGCCCGGCGGGCGAAGCGGTGCTGACCCGCTTCGATTTCCAGACCATGAAGCCGATGTCGCCGCCGCTGGTACGCACGCCAGGCTTCGATTTCCGGGGCCGCCTGATACTCGACCGCGCCGGTTCTCGTGCACTGGGCGTGCGGGTCGACACCGATGGCGAGCAGACCGTCTGGTACGACGAGGCAATGAAGCGCATGCAGGCGCTGGCCGATGAGCGCCTGCCGGGCCGCGTCAATCGCCTCAGCTGCCGCCGCTGCGGCGCCGACGATATGGTGGTGCTGGTGCGCTCCTATGCCGACCGCGATCCCGGCCGGCTCTGGCTGTACGAAGCCGCCCAACGGCGCTGGCAGCATGTCAGCGCGGTCATGGACGGGATCGATCCGCAGCGCATGGCGACCGTCGACCTGCAGCGCATCAAGGCCCGCGATGGCCGTGACCTGCCGGTCTGGTTGACCCTGCCGCCCGGCGTACCGGCCGGACAGCCCGCGCCGGCCGTGGTGCTGGTGCATGGCGGCCCCTGGGTGCGCGACGGGCACTGGCGCTGGCAGGCGATGGAGCAGTTCCTGGCCTCGCGCGGCTATCTGGTCATCAGCCCCGAGTTCCGCGGCAGCACCGGCTATGGCGATGCCCACTACCGGGCCGGCTGGAAACAGTGGGGTCAGGCCATGCAGGACGACGTGGCCGATGCGCTGCTGTGGGCGCAAGCCAAGGGTCAGGCCGGCAAGCAGGCCTGCATTGCCGGCGCCAGCTATGGCGGCTATGCGACCTTGATGGGCCTGGTGCGCCATCCCGAGCTTTACCGCTGCGGCGTCGCCTGGGTGGCGGTGACCGATCCCTTCCTGTTCCTCAAAGGCTCCTGGTGGATCGGTGACGACATCGGCGGCCAGGGGCGCCGCCATATGCTGCCCGAGCTGGTCGGAGATGTAGAGAAGGATGCCGCCATGCTGACTGCCGTCTCGCCACTGGCCCAGGCGCAGCGCATCAAGGGGCCCCTGCTGCTGGCCTTCGGCGAGGACGACCGGCGCGTGCCTATCGCCCATGGCGAACGGCTGCGCGAGGCGCTGCGGGCGGCCGGGCGGCCGCCGGAATGGGTCAGCTATGCGAACGAAGGCCACAGCTGGCGCCTGCTGGCCACGCAGATCGACTTTGCACGCCGCGTCGAGCTGTTCCTCGGCAAGCACCTGAAACCCTAGGGGGCTGTCGCGACGATCTTGAGGATGGCGCTTGCGCCGACGACGTCGAGTCCTGCCACTGACACCTGACCCTGCATGAAGACCAGGGACGAGGTCGCCTTGACCACGCGGCCGCGAGCCTCCAGAAACTGCCCCTCGCGCGCCGCCGCAAGGAAGTACGTGTCCAGCTGCACCGTCACGCAGGCGCGGCGCTCGACGGCCTCCCAGGCAATGGCGCTGAGGGCGTGGTCGATCAGTGTCGTCAGCAGTCCGCCGTGGACCCTATTCGCCGGGTTCAGATGGTCCCGGGTGGTGAGCAGACCGTAGGCCCAGCCCTGTTCCTCCTTGCGCGTCCACAAGGGGCCGACCAGGCCGGCAAAGCCCGGCAGCGTGCGCTGACGCCAGCCCGCGGCGCTCAAGGATTCATGTGCAGCATCCATAGGCTCAAGCCTTGGTGGCCATCAGCTGCGACAGCGCCTTCGCCTCGGCCTGCAGATCCTTGGCGAGGGCCGCGCTCTTGGCGCCACTGAGCAGGTCGGCGACGCCGGCCGCGACCAGCGAATGGGTCATCCGGCCCCGCCCATCGAATACCGGCACGGCGATCACTGCGATGCCGCTGATGTAGTTGCCGCGGTCGATGCTGAAGCCCTTGCGGCGCACCGTCTCCACGTCCTTCTTCCAGGCCTCGAGATCCGGCGGCTGATCCCAGCGCAGGGCCTTGAAGCGGCGCTCAATATCAGCGTCAGGCAGATCGGCGAAGGCCGCCACCAGCCGGCCGGTGGCACTGAGCAGGGCCGGGAAGCGGCTGCCGACGTCGACGTGCAGGCTGAACGGCGCGCTCGAACGCGACAGCGCCAGCACCACCATGTGATCGACGCCCGTCACCTCGACGCCTATGGCGGTGATGCCCCAGGCGCTCGACAGGCGGTCGAGCGCCGGTTGCACCAGGACCGGGAACGGGCTGCTCTCGATCACGCTTCTGGCCAGTGCCAGCATACCAACGCCCAGTCCATAACGCTTGGTGCCAGCGTCGATCTTGACCAGGCCTTCCTCGACCAGCACCCGCAGGATGTGCAGGCAGGTGCTGGTCACCATGTCGAGCTCCTGCGAGATTGCCTTCAGCGTCAACGGCGTCTCGCTGCGGCCCAGCAATCGCAGGATGGCGATCGCACGGGTCACTGCGGGAACGGGACGCACGCGCGGGCCGGCGGCGACTTCTGAGTCTTTGGAAGCGGATAGGGCCATCTCTTTCTCCATTTGTACGCAGGCAAGCATAAGGGCTTAGGCACGGCGTCTGGGTGCATGAAAGCCGCGTTCTTAAATTGTATATAGACAATCAATGAACGCTATTGACAATTTTGGACGGGCGCGCAAAGTTGCTTCCACTGGCTGCAAAGCACAAGAGGCCCACGAGATGACGAAGCTGACCGAGTACACGTCCTACGCAGACGCCCAGGCGCACTGCACGACGGAGAAGTTGTGGGAGCTGTTCGATGGCAACCGTGAGCGCATGAACATCGCCCACGAGTGCATCGATCGCCACGTCGATGGCGAGCGCACGGCCATCATCCTGGTGCAGGCCAATGGCGCCGACCAGCGCGTCAGCTTCCGCCAGATTGCCGAGGAGTCATCGCGCTTCGCCCACTACCTGGTCGAGCGCGGTATCCAGCCTGGCGACCGGGTGGCGGTGATGCTGGAGCCTTCACGCGAGTTCTATGTCGCGATGTTCGGCGCGATGAAGATGGGTGCGATCGCGGTGCCCCTGTTCACGCTGTTCGGCCCTGACGGCATCCGCCTGCGCGTGCAGGACTGCAAGCCGCGCATCCTGGTCACCAATGCCGAGAAGGCGCCGCTGGTCGCCAACACGCCCGACCTGCAGTTGCTGGTCGCCGACAGCGGCTTCATGGATTCGCTGGCCGGCTTCCCGTCCGAGTTCGTGCCGCAGACGCGCGGCGACGACCTGGCGATCTTTCAGTACACCTCGGGCACCACACGCGAGCTGCCCGATGCCGTCAAGCACACCCATCGCTCGCTGGTCACCCTGATGCTGGCGGCGCTCTACGGCACCGGCGTGCGGCCGGGCGATCGCTATATGTGCCCCTCATCGCCGGCCTGGGGCCATGGCCTGTGGCATGGCACGCTAGCTCCCCTGGCCATGGGCGTGACCATCGGCGCCTACGCCGGCAAGTTCAATGCCGAGCGGCTGCTGAAGGCGCTGCAGGACCACAGGTTCACCAATATCTCGGCGGCCGCGACGCACTACCGGATGATGCGCAACTCGGGCGTCGCCGCGAACTACCACTACTTCCTCGAGAAGGTGTCCTTCACCGGTGAACCGATCGACAGCGAGACCGCCGAGTTCGTCGAGACCACCTTTGGCCGGCCCGTCTGCAGCATGTATGGCACGACCGAGATCGGCGTCTGCCTGGTGAACTATCCCGGTGCCGCCGACTTCGCCGTCCGCGTGGGCTCGCTCGGCAAGCCGATACCGGGTCTGAAAGTGGAAGTGCAGGACGCCAATGGCGCCCCTTGTGGCCCGGGCGTGACCGGTGAGCTCAAGCTCTGGCGCCGTGGCGAATGGCTGGCCACCAAGGACCTGGGCCGTGTCGATGCCGATGGCTATCTCTATCACGGTGGCCGGGCCGACGACGTGATCATCTCGGCCGGCTGGACCATTGGCGCGGTCGAGGTCGAGGACGCCATCCTCAAGCATCCCGATGTGACCGAGGCCGCCGTGATCGGTGTGCCCGACCCGCTGCGCGGCCAGGTCGTCAAGGCCTTCGTCGTCTCGCCCCGCCGCGGCGACGACACCTTTGTCCAGGAAATCCAGGAAGGCGTGCGTACCCGCCTGGCCCAGCACGAGTACCCCCGCCAGGTGGTGTTCGTGGTCGAGTTGCCGAAGACACCGGCCGGCAAGATTCACCGAAGAAAACTGCGGGAACAAGAGCTCGCCAACACCCCAGCGGCGTCAGCCGTCCATTGATATCGCGACCGAGGAGACACCATGTCGAACACCACCGAAAGAACATTTCCCAAGATCACCGACAGCGGTCTGGACGATCTGCGCCGACGCATAGGCGTCAAGATCGGCAAGACGATCGAGCCCTGGTGCTATGAGGCCACGCGGGACAATATCCGCCACTACGCCCACGGCATCGGCGACGACAACCCGCTGTGGTGCGACCCCGACTACGCGGCCACCACGCCGCACGGCGGCATCATCGCCCTGCCCAGCTTCCTGTTCTCGACCAGCCGCATCGTCTCGGGCTATGTGGGCGGCCTGCCCGGCGTGCACGCGATGTGGTCGGGTGCGGACTGGACCTGGCACAAGCCGATCAAGCGCAACGATGTAATCTCGACCGAGGCCTATCTGAAAGATCTGGTCGAGCACCAGACCCGCTTCGCCGGCCGCGCGATCCAGCAGACCTACAACGTCAAGTTCTACAACCAGTCCGGCGACTTCATCGCCGAGGCCGACAGCTGGTGCTTCCGCACCGAGCGTGACCATGCCCGCGAGCTGGGCACCAAGTACAAGGAGGTGCGTGCCCGCGAGCCGCGCCGCTACACCGACGAGGAACTCGCCGCGGCCTACCAGCTGTACCGCGAAGAGTCGGTGCGCGGTGCCACGCCGCGCTACTGGGAGGATGTGAAGGAGGGCGAGGCGCTGCCCGTGATGTTCAAGGGCCCGATGACCGTGACCGGCTTCATTGCCTATGCCCAGGGCTGGGGCGGCCTGTACATCCGCGCCAACAAGCTGGCTTGGAAGCTGCATGACGAGCACCCCGGCACAGGCATCAAGAACCGCTTCGGCATCCCCGACTGCCCCGAGCGCGTGCACTGGGAAGAAGACTTCGCCCTTGAGGTCGGTGCCCCGGGCGCCTATGACTACGGTCCCGAGCGCACATCCTGGATGACGCATCACCTGACCAACTGGATGGGCGACGCCGGCTTCCTGCGCAAGGCCAGCTGCAAGATCCGCCGCCACAACCCGGAAGGCGACATGCTCTTCATCAAGGGTCAGGTCAAGCGCAAGTTTGTCGAGGACGGCAGGCACCTGGTTGAGATCGAGCAGGAGGCACGCAACCAGGACGACGAACTGTCGGTGCTGGCCACCGGCATCGTCGAACTGCCGTCGCGCGGCTGACAGCCACGATGATGGGGCTGGACTCAACGAGATCAACCATGTCTGCTTCAGCAACGCCCTCCACCGGTGCCCTCGCGGGCATCCGCGTGATAGACCTGTCCCGGGTGCTGGCCGGGCCCCTGTGCACCCAGATGCTGGCCGATCAGGGGGCCGATGTGATCAAGGTCGAGCCGCCTGCCGGCGACGAGACCCGCACCCTGGGCCCGCCGTTCAACGAGGCCGGCGACGCGGCCTACTTCACTGCTGTCAACCGCGGCAAGCGCGCGATGGCGCTGGACCTGTCCCGTCCCGAAGGCCAGGCGACGCTGCTCCAGCTGCTGGAGACGGCCGATGTGCTGGTGGAGAACTTCATCCCTGGCACCATGGCCCGCTGGGACCTGGACTTCGACGCTGTGCTCAGGCAGCGCTTTCCGCGGCTGATCTACTGCGCCATCTCGGGCTTTGGCGCAGATGGCCCGCTGGGCGGCCTGCCGGGCTACGACGCCGTGATGCAGGCAATGTGCGGGCTGATGAGCATCAATGGCGACCCGGCCTCGGGGCCGACGCGCATCGGCGTGCCCATCGTCGATCACCTCACCGGCTACATTGCCATGAGCGGCATTCTGCTGGCGCTGTTCCATCGCGAGCGCAGCGGGCTGGGCCAAAGGGTCGAGGCCACGCTGTTCGACTCGGCGCTGAGCCTGTTGGTGCCCCATGCGGCGAACTGGATGCAGTCGGACCGCACGCCCGAGCTGCTGGGCAGCGCCCATCCGAACATCGCCCCGTACGACAAGTTCGCCTGCCGCGATGGTGCGGTCTTTCTGGGCATCCTCAACGACCGGCAATTCCGGCGCTTCTGCGAACACGTCGGCCTGATCGGGCTGCTGGCCGATGCCCGCTTCACGACCAACAGCCAGCGCCTGCAGCACCGCGACGAACTGCGCACCGAGATCGAAGCGGCGCTGGCGCCCCTGTCCCGCGACGCGGTCTGCCAGGAGCTGATGCGCCAGGGCGTGCCCGTGGGCCCGGTGAACACGGTGCCGGAGGCCTTCCAGCAGGCCCATGCCGGGCACCGCCAGATGCGAGTCGAGCGCGACGGCTACCGAGGCGTCGGCGTGTCGATCAGGCTTTCATTGACCCCGGGCGAGGCGGCCGGCTCGCCGCCCCGCTACGGGCAGGACACGGACGAGGTGTTGCGAGAAGCGGGCCTGAGCGAGCTTCGCATCGCGAGTTTGCGCGAATGCGGCGTGCTGCCGCGCAGTCCAGGCACCTAGATTTCAAACCCACCGTTTGCATAGAACAAACCGGAGACAAGCATGAAGATCCCGACTCTCGTCGCCGCCCTTGCGGCCACCGTTGCGCTTGCGCAGCCCGCCACGGCACAGAGCTATCCGACCCGGCCGGTGAAGATCATCGTCGCCTACCAGCCGGGCCAGGGCACCGACGTCGCCACCCGCTACCTGGCCGAGCATCTGGGCAAGGCGATGGGCCAGACCTTCATCGTCGAGAACCGGGCCGGCGCGGGCGGCAATATCGGCACCTCGGAGGCCGCCCGTGGGGCGCCCGACGGCTACACCCTGATCATGGGCACCAACGGCACCCATGTGCTGAACCAGTTCCTCTACGCCACCATGCCCTTCGATGCGGAGAAGGACTTCGAGCCGGTGATGCTGGTCAGCACCTTCCCGATGGTGCTGCTGACCAACCCGACGTCGCCGTACGGCACGCTGGCCGAGCTTCTGGCCGCTGCGCGGGCCAAGCCCGATGCGGTGGACGTCGGCCTGCCGAGCACGACCGCGCGACTGGTGCTGGAGCTGCTGAAGCAGCAGAGCGGCACCAGCATCCGCGGCATCCCCTACAAGGGCTCGGGCACCTCGATGACCGACCTGATCGGCGGCCAGGTGCCGCTGGCCATTGACACGGTCAGCGCCTCCCGCGCCTTCGTGGCCAGCGGCAAACTCAAGGCGCTGGGCGTGACCTCGCTGAAGGAATCGGCCCTGCTGCCCGGCGTCAAGACCGTGGCCGCCCAGGGCGTCGATGGCTTCCAGGTGCTGGCCTGGAACGGCCTTTACGTGCCGCGTGGCACGCCCGCTGCGGTGGTTCAGAAGCTCGCCACCGAACTTGGCAAGATACTGGCCAGGCCCGAGGTGCGGCAGCGCCTACTGGAGCTGGGCCACGAGCCGGAGGGGGGCTCCGCTGCAGACTTTGCCGAATTCGCCCGCACCGAGCGCAAGAAGTGGGGCCCGCTGATCGCCAAGGCCGGGCTGAAGGCGGAGTGAGCCGCATCAGGCCGGCATCAAGCAGCGCGGCACCGCCCCTGTTTGAGGGGGACTGGGGAAGATAGGGGAGCCAGAAATCGCCGCAGCTGGAACAATGCGCTCCATCATGAGCCCCACACATCGCGCCCCCCGTTCCTGCAGCCGCATCGCGCCACGCCGGCTGGCTGCGGCGCTGGCTGCGGGCTCGCTGCTGACTTTGGGCATGGCGGCGGCCGACGCTCAGGTGCTGCCCAGCGGCCTGAGCGTGGTGCAGGGCAGGGCCCAGGTCAACACCGTCGGCAACAGCATGACGGTGACCAACTCGAATGGGGCGATCCTGAA
>NZ_SNXS01000011.1 GCF_004362525.1 Roseateles toxinivorans | reverse complement strand
CGATGGCGGTGATGGCGGCAAGGGCGGCCAGATCCAGCTGCTGGGCCGGCAGGTGGGCCTGACGGACAGGGCCGCGGTCAGCGCCTCGGGGGCCGCCGGCGGCGGCCAGGTGCTGGTCGGCGGCGGGCAGGAGGGCAAGGACGCCAGCGTGCCCAACTCGGAGGCCGTTTTCTTTGGCAAGGACGCCGGCATCAAGGCCGATGCCACAGCCCGAGGCGACGGCGGGCGCATCATCCTGTGGAGCGACAAGGCCACCCGGGCCTATGGATCGCTGAGCGCCCGCGGCGGCGCACTGGGCGGTGATGGCGGCTTCATCGAGACCTCGGGCGGCTGGCTGGATGCGCGGCCGGCTCGCGTGGCCACGTTCGCGCCCAAGGGCAGCTCCGGCACCTGGCTGCTGGACCCCTACGACCTGATCATCAGCAACAGCGGCGGAGAATCGAACTTCGACTCCAGTATCGGCACCGAGACCAGCTTCTTCGCGACCGCGAGCCCCTCGCGCATCCTGAGCTCCACGATCAACGCCGCCCTGGGCGGGGGCTATGACGGTGCCGGCCATGTGCGCATCACGACCGGCGGCGCGGGCGCGGAGGCCGGCAACATCACCTTCGACACGGCCACACTCAATGGCGCCTACTCGGGCGGCTCGTCGCTGCTGGTGCAGGCCGCCGGCTCCATCACCGTCAACAACTCCAGCTTCACCAACAGTTCGTCCGAGCCCTCCGATACGATCAAGCTGACCTTCAATGCCGCGGGCAACGTCAGCTTCGCCAATGTCAGCATGCCCAAGGCCGCCGGGCTGCGCATCACCGGCGCCGACATCACGCTGCTGAACACCTTCGTGGACTCGCAGTTCATCGCCATCGACATCGCCGCGTCGGGCCGCTTGACCCTGGGCACCTCGACGGTGCTGAGATCGACGATGTCGGGCGACGCCATCATCCTGCACACGGCCAGATTCCAGAACGGCAACTCCGGCACCCAGGCCCTGCAGACCCCGACACCGGGCTCGCGCTGGCTGGTCCATGGCCTTGATGCGGCCAATGGCAGCGACTTCGCGCCGGGCAATCTGGCCTATGCCTTCAAGCAGTACGGTGGCGGTTCCATTCTGGGCAGCGGCAATGGCTTCATCTTCTCGAAGGCCGAGTCGGCGCAGCTCACCAGCGACACTATCCAGAAGGTCTATGACGCCGGCACCAGCGTGCCCGCCATCAGCAATCTGCAGGTCACGCCCTCGGTGCCGGGCGACAAGGTCATCGGCACACCATCGACCGCCGGTGCCGCCTACAGCGACAAGAACGTCGGCTTCGAAAAGCTCGTCACCCTGCCTGCCCTCGGTCTGAGCTTCACCGATGCAAATGACAAGCCGGTCTACGGCTACACGGCGTCGGCGCTGACCGGCGCCATCACGCCGGCGACGCTGATCGTCTCCGGCATCAAGGCCGACAACAAGGTCTATGACGGCAATGCAAACGCCACCTTCAGTGGCACGCCCAGCTATTCCGTGCTGGGCAACGACGATGTGCAGATCACCGGCCTCGGCTCGGGCACCTTCTTCACCAAACACGTGGGCATTGCCCGGTCGGTGCAGTTCTTCGGCTTCAGCGGCAGCGGCGCCGATGCCAGCAACTACAACATCGTGCCGGCCAACAGCTTCTCGGCCGATATCACACCGTTGCCGCTGGCGGTCAGCGGCCTGAGCGCCATCGGCAAGGTCTATGACGGCACGGCGACGGCCAGCTTGAGCGGTACACCGGTGATAGCGCCGCTGGGTGGCGATTCGGTCGAGCTGCAAGGCACAGCGCAGGGCCTGTTCGCCGACAAGGACGTCGGCCTTGGCAAGGCGATAGGCGCTGTCACCGGCCTGGAGTTGACCGGTCCGGATTCATTCAACTACACCCTGGTGGCGCCCGAGGGGCTGAAAGCCGACATCAGTCCCAAGACACTGCAGTTGGCGCTGACCGTCGACAACAAGGCCTACGACGCCGGCACCGCGGCCCGGGTGTCGCTGCTTGAGCCGCCGACGGGCCTGATCGGCAGTGAAACTGTCAACGTTGTCGTCAGCGGCAGCTTCCAGAGCAAGCATGTCGGTCTCAACAAGCCGGTGCTCATCGATCAGATCCAGCTGCAGGACGGCAGCAACGGCGGCAAGGCCGGCAACTACAGCTTCATCACCCCCGAGGCCAGCTACACGGCCAGTATCACGCCCGCGGCGCTGGTGATCGCCGGCCTCAGCGCCGGCAGCAAGGTCTATGACGGCACAACGGCAGCAACCGTCTCGGGCGGCGCGCCCACCGGGCTGCTGCAGGGCGATCAGGTCAGTGTGAGCTTCGGTTCGGGCAGCTTCCTGGACAAGAACGTCGGCTCGGGCAAGACCGTGGTCCTGAGCGGCTTCGGGCTGAGCGGCGCCGACGCCGGCAACTACACGCTGTCCGCGCCCGCGAGCCTGAGCGCGGACATCACACCGGCGCGTATCAGTGTCAGCGGCCTGACGGTCAACAACAAGGTCTACGATGCGACCACGGTGGCCACGCTGGCGGGCAGCGGCCAGCTCAACGCCCTTGGCGGTGATGCGGTCAGCCTCGGCGCCGGCAGCGCCAACTTCATCGACAAGAATGTCGGCACGGCCAAGACCGTGGTGCTCAGCGGCTTCGGCCTGAGCGGGGCCGATGCCGGCAACTATCTGCTGGAGCCCGTCGCCAACCTCAGTGCCAGTATCTCTCCGGCGGCGCTGGCCATCACCGGCGTCAGCGCCAGCAGCAAGGTCTACGACGCCGGTACCGACGCGACACTGACCGGCACGGCGGCGGTGAAGGCCCTGGGCAGCGACAGCCTGTCCCTAGGTGGCAGCGCCGTGGCCCGCTTCAGTGACAAGCAGGTGGGCGCGGCCAAGGGCGTTACCGTCACCGGCTACACGCTGAGCGGCGCCGATGCGGCCAATTACACCGTCACCCAGCCCACCGGGCTGACGGCCAGCATCACGCCGGCCCCGCTGGTGCTCGGCGGTCTGGGCGTGGCCGACAAGGTCTACGACCGGGGCACCGGCGCCGAGCTGGTCGGCGCGGCCGGCGTCGCGGCCCTGGGTGCCGACAGCGTCGCCGTCGAGGTCGGCAGCGCCCGCTTCAGCAGCAAGGATGTCGGCAGCAACAAGAACGTCACGCTCAGCGGCTTCGGGCTCAGCGGCGCCGATGCCGGCAACTACACCCTGCAGCTGCCCGGCAACCTCAGCGCGAGCATCAGCCCGGCCGCCTTGAGCGTCAGCGGCATCAGCGCCAACAACAAGGTCTATGACGCCGGCACCTCGGCCACGCTCAGCGGAAGCGCCACCGTGCAGGCCCTGGGCAATGACAGCGTGAGCGTGGCGGGCACAGCCGTGGCCCGCTTCGCCGACAAGAACGTCGGCACGGCCAAGGCCGTCAGCGTCAGCGGCTACACGCTGAACGGCGCCGACGCCGGCAACTACAGCCTCGATCTGCCCAGCCTCAGCGCCAACATCAGCCCGGCGCCGCTGAACATCGGCGGCCTCACGGCCAACAACAAGGTCTATGACACCACGCAGGTGGCCAGCCTCACCGGAACAGCCATCGTGCAGCCCCTGGCCAATGATGTGGTCAGCCTGGCGGGCACCGCGGTGGCCAGTTTTGCCGACAAGAATGTCGGCGTCGCCAAGCCCGTCACCGTCAGCGGCTACACGCTCGATGGCGCCGATGCCGGCAACTACCGTGCCGTGCTCCCGGCGCTGAGCGCCAGCATCACTCCTGCCAGCCTGCTGTATGTGGCCGCGCCCGTCGGCAAGGCCATTGGCGACGCGGTGCCGGCCCTGAGCGGCAGCGTCACCGGTTTCGTCGGCGGCGAGACCCAGCAGACGGCGACCAGCGGCACGCTGAGCTTCGGCAGCGAGGTCCAGGTGCAGACGGCGGCGGGCAGCTACGCGATCCTGGGCGCGGGTCTGAGCGCGCAGAACTACAGCTTTGCGCAGGCACCGGGCAATGCCACGGCCTTCACCGTCACCGGACTCAGCCCCGCCGCCACGCTGAACCAGGGCACGGCCGTGGCGGCCCAGGCCGTGCTGGTGGCGCCCGCCATCGCCAGCAGCAGCGCGGCGGGCGGCCTGCTCGATCTGCTGCAGGCACCGGCGGCCGGAGCGCCCGTGGCCGCGGCGGCGGCCCTCGGCAGCGCTGCGGCCGCGCCCTCGTTCAGCGGCATCCGCCTCGGCGATATGTCGCCGGACGCGCTGGCCCATATGCTGGCCTCGCGCGACCGTTTCAAGAAGAACCTGTTCGCCGATGCCACCGCGCGCCTGGAGCAGAACGCCGCACTGGCCGATCTGCGGCTGTGCCAGTCGGCCAAGGACGTCGAGGCCGGTGACTGCCTCCTCACCGAGGAACTCAAGCGGCGTATCCAGGCCACCGTCGCGCAGTCGGTGGCCGCCGTGGCGCCCGCGGCCGACACCAGCACCGCCGCGCCCGAGGCCAGGAGCCCGACGGTCAACCTCAGCCACAAGCGCAAGGTCAAGGCCGCGGCCCTGCCGCAGATCGAGCGCAAGGTCGCCGTCGTCATCGGCATCGACAACTACCAGGACAAGAGCATCCCGCAGCTGGGCAATGCGGTGAAGGACGCGCAGACCGTGGGCAGCCTGTTCGACGGTGCGCTGGGCTACGAGACCGTGGTCATTCCCAACGCCAGCAAGCAGGCGGTCGTCAGCGCGCTGAACAAGCTGGCGCTGGAGCTGGGGCCGAAGGACTCGGTGGTCATCTACTACGCCGGTCACGGCGAGCTGGTCGAATCCACCGGCCTAGGTTACTGGCAGCTGGCCGACGCCGATGCCAAGAAGCCCGAGACCTGGCTGTCCAATGCCGACATCGGCCGCATGATTGCGCAGATCGGCGCCTCGCAGGTGGCGCTGATCTCGGACAGCTGCTACTCGGGTTCGCTGGTCTCGGACGAGCGCATCCGCGCCACGCCCGGCGGCGCCGACCCGCAGGCAATGCTGGCGCGCAAATCGGTGGTGGTGATGTCCTCGGGTGGCAATGAGCCGGTGTTCGACGAGGGCAAGAACGGCCACTCGCCGTTTGCCTGGAACCTGATGAACCAGTTGAAGCAGGTGAACAGCTGGCAGGCCGGAGGCAATGTGTTCGAGCGGGTGCGGTTTGCGGTGGCCAAGGAACTGCCGCAGCGGCCCAAGTACGGCTCAAGCAGCGCGGCGGGCCATCAGGCCGGGGGTGACTATCTGTTCGAGCAGCGCCAGCTGGAGGCGGGCACTCAGTAGGCCGCACCGGAGCCGGGTCTCAAAAACTCAGCACGAACGCCGCTCCGCCCTCCAGCGGCCGCACATGCCGCACCCGTCCGCCCATGCCGTGCACCAGCTGGCGCACCACGGTCAGGCCTATGCCCTGGCCGCCTTCGCGGGCGCTGAAGAAGGGCAGGAAGATCTTGCGCTCCAGGCCCGCGGGCACGCCGGGGCCGTTGTCGCGCACGCTGATCTGCAGACGCCCGCCGCGGCCCTGGCGGGCCTGCACCCACAGCCGCGGTGCGGGCTGGTCCGCGGTGGCCTGGGCGGCATTGGTCAACAGGGCCAGCAGGGCCTGTTCGAGCTGGCCGGCATCGGCCAGCAGCTGCAGGCTGGGCGAGGCCAGCTCGAAGCTCGCCTGACCACCGCGCGCGGCCCAGGCCGGGGCCACCGCCTGCTGCAGGCGCGAGAAGAAGTCGCCCAGCGGCACCGGCGCCAGCGTCGGCGCGGGCCATTGGCTGACGCGGCGGTAGGTGCGCACGAAGCCCGCCAGGCCCGCGGCGCGATGGGCGATGGCGTCGAGCGCGAGGCGCAGCTCGGCTTCGTATCCCTCGGCAGTTCGCGGCTCGTCGAGCAAGGTCAATGCCGTCTGGCTCAGGCTCTGGATCGGGGTCAGCGAGTTCATGATCTCGTGCGTCAGCACCTGCACCAGCTGCTGCCAGGCCTGCAGCGATTCGGACTCCAGCTCATTCTCCAGCGGCACCAGCACCAGCAGGGCCTGGGCCTGGCCGTCAAGCGCCAGCGGCTGGCGCTGCAGCTGCCAGCGCTCGCTGCCTCGTTCGGTGTCCAGCAGCACCGGGCCGCTGACGGTGGCACCGCACAGCAGCCGGTGCAGGGCCGTCTCATCGCGCACGGCGCCCGGGGCGGCCAGCCGCCGGGCGCGGCTGCTCAGCGGCTGCAGCCTGTCGCCTGACAGCGCCCAGGCGGCCACCGGCAAATGTTCCAGCTGGGCTTGCAGAAGAGTCAGGCGGCGTGTGTCTATGGGCGGCGGCAATTCGGGCATGGGCGGCGGTGCGAGCGGGCGTCGCATCAGCATGGGCCAGGCCAGCGCGAGCCCCGCCAGGGCCAGCACGGCCGCCCCGGTCCAGGTGCGCGTCGAGGCGACTGCGGCGTGGGCCAGCGCACCGGCCGCCAGCCAGAGCAGGGCTGCAGCAGCCAGGCGCAGGCGTTCAGAGCCCATGCTTGTCCAGCCGCCGGTACAACGCCGCCCGCGACAGGCCCAGCAAGCGCGCCGCAGCGCTCAGATTGCCCTCGGCCTCCGCCATGGCCGCCAGCACGGCGGCGCGTTCCTGCGCTGCCAGCGAGCGCGACGGCTCGAGCGCGGTGGGCGCCGGCTCGCCGGCCGCGCCGGGCAGGGCCCGCTGCAGCGCCTCGCGGCAGGTGGCGATCAGGCGCACATTGTCCCAGGGCTTGGTGATGAAGTCGAAGGCGCCGCGCTTGAGCGCCTGCACCGCCAGGTCGATGTCGGCATAGGCCGTCATCACCACCACCACCGGCGGCTGCGGCCGGGCCTGCACCTCGGCGAGCAGGCGCAGGCCCTGTTCGCCATCGGTGCGGCCGGGGCCGAAATTCAGATCCAGCAGCAGCAGGGCCGGCTTCAGCCGGTCGAGGGCCGCTGCCAGCTCGGCCGGCCGGCGCAGGCAGGTCAGCGGCGCAACGCGGCGCTGCAGCAGCAGCTGCGCGGCCAGGCCCACGTCGGGGTCGTCGTCGAGAAGGAGGATGGAGGCATCGGTCACGGGGCGCATCTTCGCAGCAGTACGCGCCCGCGCGCCAGAGGGGTGTCCGGAAGCGGACAGGGGGCTTGGCCGGGAGGTGGCCAGGCCCGAAGCTGCGAAGCCTGATGTCACCGAACCCGAAACCGAACCTCACCCCCAGCGGCGCCGCCATGGACCGCCCGCTGCCCGCGCGCCGTCGCTGGCCGCGCCCGCTGCGCCTTGCTGCTTGGGTGGCGGTGGCGTTGGGCGGCCTGGCGCTGCTGGCTTGGCAGCGCGTGCCGCAGCTGCCGGCCGCCCATGCGGCGCAGCTGGCACCGGTGCGCGCCGGCGAGTTCCGCGACGAGCTGCCGCTGCGCGCGCGGGTCGAGCCGCTGCGCTCGGTGCAGCTCGATGCGGCCGAGGCGGGCCGGGTCGAGGTGGTGCTGGCCCAGGACGGCGACTGGCTCGAGGCCGGTGCGCCGCTGTACCGCCTGCACAGCCCCGAGCAGGAGCAACTGCTGATGCAGCGCAGTGCCGAGGTGGCGCAGCAGATGGCCAACGTCTCGGTGCAGCGCAGCGCCCAGGCGGCCAGCCTGGCGGCAAATCGGCGCGAGCTGGCCCAGCTGCAGGCTGCCGAGGCCCAGGCCGAGGCCGAGCGGCAGCGGCAGACGCAACTTGCCGCGGCGGGCTTTGTCTCCAGCGCAGCGCTGGAGCAGACCGAGCGCCAGCAGCGCCTGGCCACCCAGCTGCTGCAGCAGGCCCGCGTCGATCAGCGGCTGGAGGCCGACACCCGCCAGCAGTCCATCGACGAGATGGCCCGTGCAGTGCAGGGCCTGCAGCGCGGCCTGCAACTGCTGGAGCGCTCGCGGGAGCGGCTGCAGCAGCGTGCGCCGATCGCCGGCCAGCTCAGCGGCTTCCAATTGCAGGTGGGCACCAGCGTGCGCCCCGGTGACCGCCTGGGCCGCATCGACGACCCCGCCGGCGGCATGCAGCTGGTGGCCGATGTCGATGAGTACTACCTGCCACGGCTGCAGGTCGGCCAGCGTGCCACCAGCGCCAGCGGAACGTTGAGCCTGGCTCAGACCTTGCCCCAGGTGCAGGGCGGCAAGGCGCGGTTGCTGCTGCGCTGGCCGGCCGCTGGCGCGCCAGGCGATCTGCGCCCCGGCCAGGCCGTCGAGCTGCGGCTGCAGCTCAGCCAGCCGACACCGGCCCTGCTGCTGCCCGAGGGCCCCGGCGTGCAGGTCCAGCTCTACGTGAAAGAGGGCACCGAGCTGCGCCGCCGCCGCGTGCAGCTGGGCCGCCGCGCCGCCGGTCAAGTTGAAGTGCTGGCCGGTCTGCAGGTCGGCGAGCAGGTCCTGATCTCCCAACCCCCTTCCGATGCCGAAAGACTAGCCCTGCCATGATTGATTTGAGCCAACTGACGAAACGCCACCGTGCCGGTGACGTCGAAACCACCGCGCTGGACGCGATCGACCTGCAGATCGAGGCCGGCGAGTACGTCGCCATCACCGGGCCCTCGGGCTGCGGCAAGTCCACCCTGCTGGGCCTGCTGGGCCTGCTAGACAAGCCCAGCAGCGGTGTCTACCGCCTGCAGGGCGAGGATGTGGCCGGCAAGACGCCGCGCGAGCTGGCGGCGATCCGCCGCGGCCGCATCGGCTTCGTGTTCCAGAGCTTCAACCTGGTTGACGAGCTGACCGTGCAAGACAATGTGCAGCTGGCCCTGCGCTACGGCAGCATGCCCGAGAAGGGTCAGCGCGCCCGCGTGGCCGAGGTGCTGGAGCGCCTGGGTCTGGCCCACCGCGCCGCCCATCATCCGAGCCAGCTCAGCGGCGGCCAGCAGCAGCGCGTGGCGATTGCCCGCGCCATTGCCGCCCGCCCGGCCCTGCTGCTGGCCGACGAGCCCACCGGCAATCTCGACAGCGCCCATGGCCAGGAGGTGATGCGCCTGCTGCGCGAGCTCAATGACGAGGGCACGACACTGGTGATGGTGACGCACAGCGCCGAACACGCGGCGCTGGCCTCGCGCAACGTGCGCCTGCTCGACGGCCGCGTGCTGGTCGATGCCTTGGCGGAGCAGCTGGCATGAAGGCCCTCATGCTCGATGCCCTGCGGGGCCTGCGCAGCCGCAGTGCCGCCACCGCGGTGGCCGTTGGCGGACTGATGCTGGCGCTGGCCGTCTGCCTGCTGCTGGCATTGCTGGCCCTGGCCCTGGCCGCGACCGATCCGTCCATCCCCGAGCCTGAACGGGTGGTGATGCTGGACTTCAGGGGCAACCCGCCCGGCCAGCCCAGCGGCTGGTTCACCGCCTCGCCGGTGTCATTTGCCGACATGCTCAAGGAGCGCCAGGTGCCGCTGGACCTGATCAGCCGCGCCAGCGAGGAGGCGCTGACCGTGCGCATGCAGGGCACGCTGCAGCTGGTGCGGGTGCGGGCGGCCGACCCCGGGCTGGTGGCGCTGATGGGGCTCAAGGCCCTGCACGGCGATCTGCTGGCCACGCTCGACCGGCGCGACGCCATTGCCATCACCCCGGCCCTGGCGCGCAAGCTCTGGGGCGAGGTGCCCTTGGCCCAGGTGCTGGGCCGCAGTTTCGACTCGCGGGGCAAGGTCTACACGGTGACCGCCGTGATCCCGGCCACCGACCCGCGCAGCCCCCTCGGTCAGCAGGACGCGATGGTCGGCTTCGAGCTGGTCGGCCGCGACCTGGTCGGCAATATCGCCAACGAGGAGGGCCTGAAGGCGATCTACCTGGTCAACGGCCGCGTCTATGCCCGGCTGCGCCCAGGCGGCTCGGCGGCCCCGATCGGCGGCTGGATGCGCGAGGCCTTCATGGCCAACCCGCTCTACGCCCAGCTGCCGGCCGACTGGAAGACCGGCCCCGGCGGCGCGGTCCGGGAGGCGGCCTACTTCCGCGCCGTGACCCTGACCCAGCTGCCCTTCGAGGGCGATGACAACGGCCTGCGCTGGCAGCTGCTGGGCGCGGTGGGCGCGGCCAGCCTGGTGCTGCTGCTGCTGGCGGCCATCAACACGATGAATCTGCAGGCCGCCAGCCTGTTGCAGCGCCAGCGCGAAACCGCGCTGCGCCGCAGTCTGGGTGCGGATGGCCGCCAGCTGCTGCGCCTGTGGGCGCTGGAGGCCCTGCTGCCGCTGCTGCTCAGTGCCGGCGGTGCACTGCTGCTGGCCTGGTGGGCGGCGCCGGCCGTGGCCGGCTGGATGGGCCTGGCGACGAACCACCCGGTGGCCGATCCGCTGCCCGCCCAGGCCTTGGCCGGTCTGGGCCTGGCCGTGCTGGTGCTGCTGCCGCTGACCCTGGCGCTGCCGGCCTGGCTGGCGTTGCGCCGCGCGCCGGCGCCCGCGCTGCAGGGCCGCACCGCCAGCGAAGGGCCCTGGGGGCGCCGCCTGCGTCAGGCCCTGCTGACCATGCAACTGAGCGGCGCCCTGCTGCTGCTCTCGCTGACCGGGGTGATGGCCATCCAGTACCACCACCTGCTGCACGTCGACCGCGGCTTTGCCACCCACAACCGCCTGGTGCTGAGCGCCATGGTGGAGCCCGGCTTCGTGCCCAAGCTGGATGCCCTGGTCGCGGCCATAGGCCAGCATCCGGCGATCCGGCACTGGGGCTTCAGCAGCGCCCGGCCGGCGCGTGACAGCCAGGGCCAGACCGAGCTGCACGTCAGCCAGACCGAGCACAAGCAGGTGCTGCGCCTGACCGTCGTCTCCACCGGATTCTTCGACACCTACGGCATGAAGCTGCTGGCCGGCAGCCTGCAGACCGGCTCGGGCGAGGGTCGGCTGGTGATCGATGCCAAGGCGGCGCGCAGCCTCGGCTTCGCCACACCGCAGGCCGCCGTCGGGGCGCAGCTGCGCGGCGGTGGCGGCTGGCTGCAGGAGGGCCATGCACTGCGCCGCGTAGTCGCGGTGGTGGGTGATGTGAAGCAGGAGTCGGCGCGCGACGCGGCCATGCCCCAGGCCTTCCTGCTCAGCGACGAGCCGCAATGGGATCTGACCGTCCACGGGCCCGACCTGCCGGCGCTGCGCCAGGCGCTGGAGGAGATCTGGAAGGCCCATGGCCCGCCCCTGCTGAAGATCGTCGCCACCGCCGACGAGCAACTGGCCGATGCCTACCGCCTGGAGGAGAAACTGACCACCCTGCTGGCCGCCGTCTCGCTGCTGGCCGTGGGGGTGGCGATGCTGGGCGCCTACGCGCTGGTGGCCGATACCCTGCGCCGGCGCCGTACCGAGCTGGTGCTGCGGCGCCTGCACGGCGCCGGCCATGCGGACATCGCCCGCCAGGTGGTGGCCGAGTTCCGCGCACCGCTGGCGGTGTCTGCCCTGCTGACGCTGCCGCTGGCGGCCTGGCTGGGCCAGCTCTACCTGGATGGCTTTGTCGATCGTGTCGGCATCGAAACCGGCCTGGCCGCGCCGCTGGCCCTGGCCAGCGCGCTGACCCTGCTGATCACCGCACTGGCCGCCCTGCGCCATGTGCGCCAGGCGCTGGCGCTGCAGCCTATCGAGGCGCTGGGCTGAGGGGACTTGATCAGCCTGGGAATGGACCGATGGCGAAGTAGCGCCCAGGCTGTGATGTGGCAGGGCATGGTGGCTGTACGGGGGTACCCCCAAGAATGAAGACCGGTATGCCGTTGCCGGAGCGACCCTGCGACCGGAGAATGGGCCGGTAGCAACAGATGCCGAGCGGGGTGCCCACCATGTTCAACAGTATTCTGCGGCGACTGGCCGGGCTGCTCATGACCCTTGTCGCCGGACCGGTGCTGGCCGCTGCCGTCTCGTTGAGTGGCGAGCTTGACGACCCCGCCAATACCGCACTCGTGGCCTCGGACATGGGGGTGGCCCGGTTCGACGACGATCTGGCGACCGCGAACAACGTGGCGCTGCATGTGCTGCATGTCACCGTCGGTGGCAGCGTCAACGTCACCAGCACCGGCTTTGCTGCCGGCGGCATCGATCCCTACTTCACGCTGTTCAGCGGCACGGACCGGGCCACCGCCACCTTCCAGGAATCGAACTATCTGCACGCGCTGAGCGTGGGCGGAGACTTCTCGCAGGACCTGCTGCTCGACGCTGGCGACTACACGCTGGCCATCGGCGTCTTCCAGAACCTGTCGTTCGCCGAGAACCTCGGCAGCGGCTTCCTGGCCGACGGCTTCACCGCACTGGGTGGGCCGTCATTTTTCGGCGACGGCCATTACGCGTTCACGATCACCTTGCCCGCCGCCGCCGTGCCCGAACCCGGTAGCACCCTGTTGGGCTTGGCGGGGGTGTGGGCCACCGTCTGGTCCGCACGGCGCCGCAGGACCCCGACCCTCAACGGAGGATGAAAATGACATTCGCATTTTTTGCTCGTCGCGGCCTGCCCGCGGCCCTGGCCCTGGGGTCGGCGTTCCTTGCTTGGGCGCCACCCGCACTGGCGCAAACCCGCGCTGCGCTGGTCCAGTCGGTCGACGAACCCGGGCGCAGTCCCTACCAGGAGACCCAGTCCAACACGACCTGCCGCGGCAGCACGGTCTGCGCCTTCAATTTCGCGCAGGTCCCGGTGGGAAAACGGCTGGTGCTGACCAATATCAGCGGCTACGTGGACACCGCCGCCGGCACGCTGCCCAATGGCTTCGTGAGCTCCGGCTTCGGTGGCTCCTCCTACGCCACGCTCGCCTTCACCGGCGTGCGCGGACCGAGCGGTGCGCTGGGGACGCGCATCTTCATCAACCACAGCGTCCAGGCCTACTTCGGCCCGAGCGAACCCATCAATGCGTCGTTCCACGTCAACGGCACGGGCGACACCATGTCGGGTGGTGCGCTGCTGATGCTGACGGGCTATTTCGTCAATCTGCCCTGAGGCCGCGGCCCCGCATTCACGCCCACGGCGTGGACCCGGCACCGGGTCCCAACTGGGCTCCAGCCGTGCTGCGCCCAAAGCCGTTGGACAATGGCGCATGCACTATGTCCGCCTGCTTGCCCTGACGCGCCGTCACCCCTCGGCGATCTTGCTGGTCGTGCAGCTGGCGGGGCTGCTGCTCTACCCGCTGCTGGAGTCGACGCGCAGCGGCCCGGTGGTGCTCAGCGCTTTCGGCATCATCGTGCTGGTCATCACCACCGGCATGGTGCGGCGCACACCGGGCCTGACCTGGATCAGTGCCTGCATCGCGCTGCCGGCCATCATCATGCTGGCGCTGCAGGCGGCCTTCGATCTGCCCGGCCTGCTGCCCTGGTCGGCCGGGTTGGAGGCGCTGTTCTACTTCTATGCCGCCGGCAGCCTGATCGCCTACATGATGGGCGACCATCACGCGACCACCGACGAGCTGTTCGCCGCCGGCGCCACCTTCACCCTGCTGGCCTGGGCCTTCACCTATCTGTTCGTGATGCTGCAGGAGCTGCAGCCGGGCAGCTTCGCGGCGGCCGTCAACCCCGAATCGCCGCGCAGCTGGACCGAGCTGATGTTCCTCAGCTTCGCCCTGCTGTCCAGCACCGGCATCGGCGACGTCATTCCGATCAAGCCGCTGGCCCGCGCGCTGGCCAGCCTCGAGATGTTTGCCGGTGTCATGTACCTGGCGGCCGTGGTGTCGCGCCTGATCGGGCTGACCCTGCAGCGAGCGTCCGACAGGCACTGAGGCTCAGCAGCACCAGCGGCAGGCCCACCCCGAAGGACCAGCGGATGCCGAAGTGCTCGGCCACGAAGCCGAGCGCGGGCGGGGCCAGCATGAAGGCGACGAAGGCGGTCTGAGCCAGGGCGGCGACGTTGGTGGCCGCGGGCCGGTCGGTACGCTGCGCCGCGGCCGACATCGCTAGCGGGAACAGCACGCTGGTGCCCACGCCCATCAAGGCGAAGCCGAGCAGGGCCAGCACCGCATTCGGTGCAAAGAAGACCAGCAGATTGCCGCCGGCCAGCACCAGCAGCAGGATGCGCGCCACCACCAGCGGGCTGTGCCGCTCTACGTGGCTATCCGCCAGGTAGCGGGTCACCGCCTGGGCGAAGGCACCGGTGGCGACGGCCAGCGCACCGAGGTAGGGCGGGGCATGCATCGCGTCGCGCATATAGATCGCCGACCAGTCAATGCCAGCGCCTTCGAGCACCAGCGCCGACAGCGACAGCGCCACCAGACCCATGATGCCGGCCGTGGGCTTGGCGAAATGTGGTGGCGCGGCGTCGCTGTTTGCGTGGCTGCGCGCCGGGGCGGCGTCGAAGCCGCCGAGCAGCAGCACCGTCAGCACCAGGGCCAGCGGCACCATCAGGGCCAGTTGCCAATGCGGGTTGATGCCCAACCGCGCAGCAAGCACTCCCAGCAGACCGGCACCGAAGAAGCCAAAGCTCCAGAAGGCGTGCGCCCGGTTCATCAGGCGCCGCCCCTCGACCTGCTCGACGCGGTCAGCCTCCAGGTTGACGACCACCTCGATCGCACCGATCAGCAGGCCGGCGGGCAGCAACGTCAGGAACAGCGACAGGGGCCCCTGCGCGTGCGCGGCGACCGCGTACCAGAACGGCACCAGCGTGGGCACGGCGAGCAGCATGCGGCGATGGCCGATGTGCTCGATCAGCCGGCCGGCAAAGGTCAGCGAGATCAGCGTGCCGACCGCCGCGCCGATCAGGCCCAGCCCCAGCTGGCCCTCGCTGAGCCCCATCAGCCGTTGCAGCTCGCCCAGCCGTGGAAAGAACCCGCCAAGGCCGAAGGCGTAGAGAAAGAAGGCCGCAAAGACGCGCCTGTGCGCGGGCAGTTGAAGGCCGAGGCGGCGGATGGAGGACTGTGTCATGAAGGATGGGTAGCACCCGTTGCCTGTTGTCGAAAGGCCTGTGCCATGAAGTCGACGAACACCCGCACCCGCGCCGCCCGCTGGTGGCGCTGCGGGTAGACGGCGTGGATGTCGGCGTCGGGCGTGAAGCACTGCGGCAGTACCTGCACCAGACGTCCGTTGTGCAAGTAACGCGCAATGTCCCACTCGGCCCGCATCAGGATGCCATGGCCGTCGAGCGCCCAGTTGACGGCAATCTCGCCGTCATTGGTGGTCAGATTGCCCCGGGTCTTGATGGCCTCGGTGCTGATGCTCTTGCCGCTGCCGCTGGACAGGCGCCAGACTCCGTAGGCCTCCTCGCCCTGGCGTATGCCGATGCAGTTGTGCTTGCTCAGGTCGCTGGGCAGCCTGGGTATGCCGTGCCGGGCCAGATAGGCCGGAGCGGCGCAGAGCAGGCGCCGGTTCGGTGCGATCTGCCGGGCCATCACCCGGGCATCCGGCGGCGCGCCGAAGCGTATGCAGACGTCGAACGAGTCCTCGGTCAGCGGCGGCGGATTCACCGACAGCTGCAGCTGCACCTCGACCTCGGGGTACTGGCGCACGAAGGTCGAGATCAGCGGCGCGACATGGCTGCGGCCGAAGCCCAGCGTCGCGTTGACGCGCAGCAGGCCCCTGGGCGTGGCCTTGGACACGCCCAGCAGCGCCTCCATGTCGTTGATGTCGCCGAGGATGCGGCGGGCATGTTCGAGATACAGCTCGCCCTCGGGCGTCAGGCTCATGCGCCGGGTCGTGCGATTGACCAGGGAGACGCCGATGCGCGCCTCCATCAGCGCCAGATGCTTGCTGACGGCCGGCGTGGTGATGCCCAGTTCACGGGCCGCGGCACTGAGGCTGCCGGCGCTGGCCAGGGCCGAGAAGAAGCCCAGATCGGCGGGCTGGATGCCGGCGTTCGTGGCCATTGATTGTTGAATTGAAGTAAACGATGGATTCACTTTAGCGGTGTGCATAGGGGCTGTCCACTTTCTACAGTGGCGCCACTGACCCCCACGACGGAGACATCGATGAAGACCTACGCAATCGCAACCATTCCGGGCGACGGCATCGGCAAGGAGGTGGTGCCGGCCGGCCAGCAGGTGCTGGAGGCGCTGGCCGCGTCCGGCAGCGGCTTTCGCTTCGAGTTCGAGAACTTCGGCTGGGGCGGCGACTGGTACCGCGAGCACGGCGAGATGATGCCGGCCAACGGCCTGGACGCGCTGCGCAACAAGGACGCCATCCTGTTCGGCTCGGCCGGCGACCCCGACATCCCGGACCACATCACCCTGTGGGGCCTGCGCCTGAAGATCTGCCAGGGCTTCGACCAGTACGCCAATGTGCGGCCGACCCGCATCCTGCCCGGTATCGACGGCCCGCTGAAGCGCTGCGGCCCCAAGGACCTGGACTGGGTCATCGTGCGCGAGAACTCGGAGGGTGAGTATTCCGGTGTCGGCGGCCGCGTGCACCAGGGCCACCCGATCGAGGCCGCCACCGATGTGTCGATGATGACCCGGGCCGGCGTCGAGCGCATCATGCGCTACGCCTTCAGGCTGGCCCGGTCCCGGCCCCGCAAGCTGCTGACCGTGATCACCAAGAGCAATGCGCAGCGCCATGCGATGGTGATGTGGGACGAGATCGCCGTGCAGATCAGCCAGGAGTTCCCCGACGTGACCTGGGGCAAGGAGCTGGTGGATGCCGCCACCGCCCGCATGGTCAACAAGCCCGGCACCCTGGACACCATCGTCGCGACCAATCTGCATGCCGACATCCTCAGCGATCTGGCCGCCGCACTGGCCGGCAGCCTGGGCATCGCGCCCACCGGCAATATCGACCCCGAGCGCCGCTACCCCTCGATGTTCGAGCCCATCCACGGCTCGGCCTTCGACATCATGGGCAAGGGCCTGGCCAATCCGGTCGGCACCTTCTGGTCGGTGGTGATGCTGCTGGAGCACCTGGGCGAGTTCGACGCTGCCAAGCGGGTGATGGCCGCGATCGAGCGGGTCACGGCCAATCCGGCCCTGCACACCGGCGATCTGGGTGGCAGCGCCACGACCGCCGATGTCACCGCCGCCGTCTGCGGCCTGATCGCCGAAGGAGCTGCAGCATGAGCCGCCGCCTATCCCTGCTGCAAGCCCTGTCCCTGGGTGCTGCGCTGCTGGTCGGCGGCAGCGCCATCGCGCAGGCCTGGCCCAGCAAGCCGGTCACGCTGGTCGTGCCGTTCCCGGCCGGCGGCACGACCGATGTGCTGGCCCGCGCGCTGGCCGAGAAGCTGGCGCTGAGCCTCGGTCAGCCGGTGATCGTCGAAAGCAAGCCCGGCGCGGGCGCCACGCTCGGCGCCGACTATGTGGCCAAGTCCAGGCCGGACGGCTACACCCTGCTGGTCGGCGCCGTGCATCACACCATTGCCAGCAGCGTTTTCAAGAAGCTGCCCTACGACTTCCAGAAAGACCTGACCCCGATCACGACGATTGCCCTGGTGCCCAATGTGCTGGTCGTCAACGCGGCCACGCCGGCCAGGAATGTGGCCGAGCTGGTGGCGCTGCTGAAGGCCAACCCCGGAAAGATGAACTACGGGTCGAACGGCAATGGCACGGCCCAGCACCTGATAGGCACACAGTTCGAAAACCTCACCGGCACCGACATCGCCCACATCCCCTACAAGGGCAGCGGTCCGCTGGTCACCGATCTGCTGGGCGGTCAGATCACCATGTCCTTCGACACCGTCACGCCGGTGCTGCAGCACATCAAGGGCGGCAAGCTGCGAGCGCTGGCGGTGACCACGGCCACCCGCTCCTCGGCCCTGCCCGATGTGCCCACGCTTGAGGAGGCCGGCCTGAAGGGCTTCAATATCGGCACCTGGTTCGGCGTGCTGGCCCCGGCCGCGGTGCCCAGGGACATCGTCGCCCGTCTCAACACCGAGATGGTCAAGGTGATCCAGTCGCCCGAGTTCCGCAAGCGCATGGACGAGATCGGCGCCGAGCCGATTGGCAACAGCCAGGAGCAGATGGCCCAGCAGATCAAGGGCGAGACCGAGAAGTTCGCCAGGCTGGTCAAGGAAGCGAAGGTGGTGATCGAGTAGCGGTCGAAGACGCGGCAAGGCCGAGGGCCTGTTCGACGCTGTCCAGCAGCCCCTCCAGCCCCGGCTCGAAGTTCGAGCCGCGCGACCCGGCGGCTGGTCCCTGCTCATTCGTTCGTGCCAGCAGGGCGGCGATCTGACGGCGCATGCGGCGGGCATTCGCCTTCGCCGCCGGCAAAACCGTGCCGGCGCCGAGGTGCTGAACCCGCATGCCGTTATCGAACTGGTCGAAGGCATAGGGCATCACCAGCTGCGGAATGCCGGCGCGCAGCGCCTCGGCTGTTGTGCCTATGCCGCCGTGATGGACCAGCATCGCCAGCCGGGGCAGCAGCACCTCGAACGGCGCGCTTGCCTGCCACAGCACTTCGGGTGGCAGCGCTTGCGGCAGCTGGTCGGCATAGGGCGTGATGAAGAGCCCGCGCCGGCCCAGCGCTTGCAGCACGGACAGCGCATCGGCGAAATAGCGTGCCGCATGCCGGTGGCCGGTGCCAGGTGTGAAGGCAATCGGCGCAGGGCCGGCGGCCAGGAAGGCCTCGAGTTCGGGGGCCAGGATCCCCTGGATCGGCGGCAGCGGAAACTGCCCCTCGACAAAGGTCTCGGGCCAGTCCGGCTGCCGGCCGGCATACCAGGCCGGAAACAGCCCGACGCTGGCATCGCAGGCCGCCTGCATATGCGGGAGAAAGCTCGTCACCGGCGCCAGACCGTGGATGGCTCTTGCGGCATTCAGCCCGGGCAGCAGGTCCGGGTCTATCCAGAACCGGTCTATCGTGCGCCACAGGGCACGCCGCCATGACAGCGGCACCCAGCGCGGCATCTGCAGCGAGCCCATCGTCAGCGGGTCGTGCACCGTGCGCAGGCTGGCGGGCGCCAGATAGGCGCCGACGATGCGCAAGTCCGGCCGGCCATGGCGGGCCAGCGCCGCCAGGGGCACCATGAAGGGATGGCAGAGCGCGACGCAGGGCTGGGCCTTGGGCAGCGCGGCCATCAGCTCATGCACCATCTGGGCGCTGGGCAGCAGGCCGCGCCAGACGACGCCAAAGCCCTTGCGCTCGTCCCACAGCGCCGGATCGTCCAGCACCCCCTGCGATTGCTCGTGCGTGCCGTAGGCGAGGTAGGCCAGGCCGCTGTCCCGGACCTTGGCCTCATGAAAGCGCGGGATCAGCAGCAAGGTGCGCCGCCCGCGCTGGCGCAATCCCTGCGCCAGCTTGAGAAAGGGATAGAGGTCGCCCCCGGTGCCAAAGGTGCACAGCACGATCAAGGGCTCGGCGGGATTGTCCGGGTCGGCGCCGAGAAGCTCGGGAGGAACGGAGGACAGGCTGATCATCGGGCTTGGCATGCAGCGATTGTCGGTGAGCTCTCGTTCGCGCCAGCCAAGGTCCGTCTTGCCTTGAAAACCGCCCGTCCGCCATCATCTCTAGCGCTTTGGCGCAGCATGACGAACTCAAGGGATTTGACATGAAGGATTCGAGGACTCACCGGGCCCCCTGGCTGGCGCTGCTGCTGTGTTTCGCGTTCACAGCCCTGTCCGCCACCGGCGCACTGGCCAAGGGCCAACCGCGAGTGCCGGCGCCACGTGGTGCGCTGGCCGCCGACGAGCTGGCCCATATCGCCGTGTTCAAGGCGGCCTCGCCGGCGGTGGTCAACATCACCGCCCTGGGCGTGCAGCGCGATCTGTTCTCGCTGGATGTGCAGCAGGTGCCACGCGGCACCGGCACCGGCTTCTTCTGGGACGACAGCGGCCACATCGTCACCAATTTCCATGTGATCCAGAACGCCAGCGCTGCCCAGGTCACGCTGGCCAATCAGAGCAGCTACAAGGCCCAGCTGGTCGGCGCGTTCCCGGACCGCGATCTGGCGGTGCTGAAGATCGACGTCCCTCAGGCCAAGCTGACGGTGCTGCCGCTGGGCACCAGCCGCGACCTGCAGGTGGGGCAGAAGGTCTATGCCATCGGCAACCCCTTCGGCCTGGACCAGACGCTGACCACCGGCATCGTCAGCGCGCTGAACCGAGAGATCGAGTCGGTGACGCGGCGCTCCATACGCGATGTGATACAGACCGACGCGGCCATCAACCCCGGCAACTCGGGCGGCCCGCTGCTCGATTCGGCCGGCCGTCTGATCGGCGTCAACACGGCGATCTACAGCCCCTCGGGCAGCAGCGCCGGCATCGGTTTTGCCATTCCGGTGGACGAGGTGAACCGCATCGTGCCGCGCTTGATACGCGACGGCCGCTTCGTGCGCCCGGCGCTGGGCATCAGCGCCGGCCCGCCGACGATGCGCCAGGCGCTGAACCTACCCAAGGGCGTGGCCGTGGTCGCGGTGTCGCCGGGTGGCCCGGCCGAGCGGGCCGGCCTGCGCCCCTTCACCCGCGGCCGCGACGGCACGATCGTGGCCGGCGATGTGCTGACCGCCATCAACGATCAGCCGGTCAACGACCTGGACGATATGCTCAATGCGCTGGAGCGCCTTCAGCCGGGCGACAAGGTGCAAGTGACGCTGTGGCGCGCCGGCAGCACCCGCAGGCTCGGCGTGATGCTGGGCACGGCCAGCGATTGATCTGCGGCCTCAGCGGCTGGCGGCGCCGGACATCTTCTCGAGCACGCCGTTGATGGTGTCCATCACCTTGGCGGCACTGAAGGGTTTGACGATATAGCCGGCCGCACCGGCCTGGAAGCTGGCGTCTATCGACTCGCGGTCGCTGTTGGCGGTGATCATCAGCACCGGCGTGCCCGGGCAGAAGACCTTCAGCTCGACCAGTAACTCCAGCCCGCTCTTGCCGGGCATCTGGATGTCCAGGCAGATCACGTCGGGGGCGAAGTGCTCGACCATCTTGAAGCCTGAATCGGCATCCTTGGCTTCGCGAATCTCGGCGTAACCCTCGTCCTTCAGGATGGTGCGCAACACCGAGCGCGTCAGCGTGGTGTCGTCGATCAGCAAAAACTTGGTTGTCTTCAAGCACGACCCTTGGCAACGGGCCAGCGAGACGTTGACCCATGCGCTCGATTGTTGCGCAATCCCCGTGGGTGAAGGCAGCACCGGACGGGCGCCAACGAGCTGGTATGTGGTCTATTCGGCAAAATCTGTAAATTCGGCACGGTCGTGCGATCTGAACCGAGGCGCCGACCCCCTGCTGGGGGCTGGCGTGGTGTAAGTTCGCCCGACCTCCTCGTTGCACCCAGCACATGAAAATTGCCCAGATCCCGACCCGCCTTGTCGGTGAACTGCTGCTGATCGTCGGCCTGGCCCAGGTCGTGGTGACGTTGGCCCTGCCTCTGATGGCCGAAACGGCCGCGCTGTGGGCCAAGGCCTACTTCGGAGCGGTCTTGCTGGTGGTGCTCAGTGCGCCGGCCGCCTACTGGCGTTGCATGGCGGCGGTGCGGCGGGTCGGGGTTGGCGATACGGCCAGCGCTGACCGGGCACCGGGCATGTCCCCGGCCCGGCAGCGCCGCGGGGCGATTGCTATGACCGCCCTGACGCAGATACTGGGCCTGGTGCTGACGGCCGCAGCCGTGATCTGGCTGGACCGCAGTATCGAAGCGGACGCTCAGGGTCAGTTCACGCGCCATGTCGAGCGCATGGAGGCCGAGATCATGCGCCGGTTCACCTTGCCGGTGTACGGACTCAAGGGCGCCAGGGGTGTCTATGCCGTCAACCGCCAGCTCAGCAGGGCGCAGTTCCGGGCCTATGTGGAGTCCCGCGACCTGCCGACCGAATTCCCCGGCGTGCGGGGCTTCGGCCTGATGGAGCGCGTGTTGCGCCCTGACCTGAACCGCTTTGTCGCCGCGGCGCGGGCGGACCAGGCGCCCGATTTCGAGGTCACCACCACCGGCGCCGCCGACGATCTCTACGTCGTCAAGATGATCGAGCCGCTGTCGGAGAACCATCAGGCCCTGGGGCGTGACCTCGGATCCGAATCGGTGCGCCGCGAGGCCATCGAGCGTGCGGTGGCCACCGGGCAACCGGCGCTCAGCGGCAAGCTGAATCTGCTCCAGGACAGGGACCGCACCCCCGGCTTCCTGTTCATCTTGCCGGTGTTTCGTCATGGCACCGATCCGGTTGAACTGGAGCAGCGCCGCGCCGCGCTGGTCGGGCTGCTGTATGCGCCCATCATCGTTCGCGACCTGCTGACCGGTGTGGTCGACATTGCCGACCGCGCCGTCAACATCCGGCTCCTTCTGCCCGAGGCTGACAGCCCCGGTCAAGTCGTCTTTGATGCCGAACTGCCCGCTCTTGCGGCCGCAGGCGAGGGTGCCCGGCGGTTCGAGGCCAGCCGATGGCTCACGATCGGAGGCCGCCAGTTGGTCCTGCATGCCAGCGCAAGCCCCGGCTTCGTGGCGGGCATCCAGCGCAGCAGCCTGGCCTATGTCGCCATGGGCGGGGCCTTGCTGAGCATGTTGCTGGCGCTGTCGGTGTGGCTGCTGGCCGTCGGCCGCATGCGGGCATTGACCCTGGCCCAGCGCATGACCTTGGACCTGGAGCGCCTGGCAAGGGTGGTGCGGAGCACCTCGAATGCGGTGTCCATCACCGACCGTGACTTGCGCATCACCTGGGTCAACGAGGGCTTCACCCGCGTGACCGGGTTCAGTGCCGCCGACGCGTACGGGCGCACGCCCGGCGAACTGCTGGGCAGTGGCAAGGCGGATCCGGTGGTGCTGCAGCGCCTGGCCGAGGCCGCTGCGGCGGGGCAGCAATGCCGGGTCGAGATACTGAATCGCACCAAGGACGGGCGCGAGTTCTGGGTCGACACCGAAATCCAGCCGATGCACGACGCGCAAGGCGCGTTGACTGGCTTCATGGAGATCGCCAGCGACATCACCGCGCGCAAGACGGCACTCGCGGAGCTGGCACGGGAGCAACAGCAGTTGCAGAACATCCTGCAGGGCACGCGGGTGGGCACCTGGGATCTTGATGAGTTGTCCGGCGTGACCGAGGTCAATGAACGCTGGGCCGGGATGCTGGGCTATACCCGGGCCGAGCTGGGGCCTATCACCACTGCTGTCTGGACGCGGCTGGCGCATCGGGACGATCTGCGACGGTCCGCCGAGCTGCTGCGCAAGCACTTCGAAGGCGAGCTCGACTATTACGAATGCGAGATCCGCCTGCGCCATCGGCTTGGCCATTGGGTCTGGGTGTTGTCGCGGGGTCAGGTCTTCCAGCGCGATGCCAGCGGCAAGGTCGAGCGCATGGCCGGCACCCATATGGATGTCACCGAGCGCAAATCGGCCGAGCAGGCCCAGCAGAGCACCACGGTGATGCTGCAGGCGATTCTCGACAATCTGCCTTGCGGCTTGAGCGTCTTCGATGCCGACCTGCAACTGCTGGCGCACACCCGGCAGTTCCGCAGCCTCCTAGATCTGCCGGACAGCCTGTTCGGCCCCGAGGGAACCAGCTTCGAAAGCATCATCCGCCACAACGCCGAGCGCGGCGAGTACGGCGAGTACGGCCCGGGCGACGTTGACGCCATCGTGGCCCTGATCGTCGAGCGCGCCCGCCACCCGGTGCCTCATCAGATCGAACGGCTGCGGCCCGACGGGGTGGCGCTGGAGATACGCGGCGCGCCGCTGCCGACGGGGGGCTTTGTCACCACCTATACCGATATCAGCGAGCGCAAGCGGGCGGAAATCACCATCCGCGACAGCGAGCATCTGATGCGCCTGGTGATCGACAATATTCCGGCACGCATCGCGTACTGGGACATGGACCACCGCCTCAAGTTCGCCAACAAGCCCTTTCTTGAGCGCTTCGGCGGCCATCTGGCCGACTGCGTTGGTCAGAGCGATGTCGAGATACTGGGCGAGGCGCGGGTCGCCGCGAGCTTGGCTCAGATCGAGGCGGCACGGCGCGGCGAAATGCAGAGCTTTGAGCGCGAGGATCGCTCGGCCGATGGCGAGGCCAGCCATATCCTGACCCATTTGATCCCGGACTGGTGGAACGAGCAGGTCCAGGGCGTGGTGACCTTGACGATGGACATCACCTTCGTCAAGAAGGCCGAGGCGGATCTGCGCCTGGCCAACCAGGCCTTGGCGATCGAGCGCGACCGGGCCGAGCAGGCCAGCCTGGCCAAGGGTCAGTTCGTGGCCAATATGAGCCACGAGATCCGCACGCCGATGAATGCCATCCTGGGCATGCTCAAGTTGCTGTCCAGAACGCCGCTGACCGAGCGCCAGCAGGACTACACCCGCAAGACCGAGCGCGCAGCACGCAGCCTGCTGGGTCTGATCAACGACATCCTGGACTTCTCCAAGGCCGAGGCCGGCAAGATGACGCTGGACCCGCGCCCGTTTGCCGTGGATGGCCTGCTGCGCGATCTGGCGGTGGTACTGCAGGCCAATATGGGCTCCAAGCCGGTCGAGCTGCGCTTCGACAGGGATGCGGCGCTGCCCCCCTGCCTTGTGGGCGACGATATGCGGCTGCAGCAGGTGCTGCTCAATCTGGCCGGCAATGCGCTCAAGTTCACCGACAGCGGCGAAGTGCTGCTGCAGCTGCGTCTGCTGGAGCGCAGGGACGAGCTGTGCCGTGTGGCGTTTGTGGTGCGCGACACCGGCATCGGCATAGCACCCGAGCAGCAGCAGGCGGTGTTCAGCAGCTTCTCGCAGGCCGAGGCCTCGACCACGCGCCGTTTCGGCGGCACCGGACTGGGCCTGTCCATCAGCCAGCGGCTGGTTGAACTGATGGGGGGGCGGATCGCGCTCGACAGCGAGCTTGGACGGGGCAGCACCTTCCACTTCGAGCTGACGCTGCCGGTAGGTGAGGGCAGCGGCGAGCCCGCGGTGGAACCCGGTATCGCGCAAGGACAGCCCCGGCTGCAGGGCCTGCGCCTGTTGCTGGTCGAGGACAACCTCAACAACCAGCAGGTGGCGCAGGAGCTGCTGGAGGCCGAGGGGGCCTCGGTCACGCTGGCCGACGACGGTCGGCAAGGGGTGGCCGCGGTGGCCGCCGCCGACCCGTTGTTCGACGCCGTGCTGATGGACGTGCAGATGCCGGTGATGGACGGCTTCACGGCCACCCGCGAGATTCGCCGGCAGCGGGGGCTCGCCGATCTGTTGATCATCGCCATGACCGCCAATGCCAGCGCCGACGACCGCCAGGCCTGCCTGGCCGCCGGCATGAACGACCACATCGGCAAGCCCTTCGACATCGACGCGCTGGTGGCCTTGCTGCGCCAGCGACTGGGCCGCGATCAAGGCGATCTCGGCATTGCTGCACCGGCCCGGTCCGACTCCAGCGGGGCGCTGCCCGGGCTGTCCGAGGCCGACCTGGCCGAGGCGCGCAGCCAAGGGCTGGAGATCGCTGCGGCACTGGCCAGGCTCGGCGGCCGCGGCGATGTCTGGGCCCGTTCGGCCCGGTCATTTGTCAAGCGCCTGCCGGACCTGCCTGCGGAAGTTGGCCGGCTGCTGGGCGAGGCCTCGCGCATCGACGCCCTGCGCTGCCTGCACACGCTCAAGGGTGAGGCCGGCACGCTGGGCGCCGCCCGGCTGGCCGGCCAGGCCGCCGCCTTCGAGGCAGACCTGCGCAAGGGCGGAGCGAACGTCGAGGCCGATGCCCAGCTGGTCGCGCAGGGGCTGGCCGCGCTGACCGAACATGGGGAGCAGACGGGCGCGGCGCTGCAATCCATACTGCGGCAATACGATCTCGCCAGGCCATCCGTCCCGAACCCGGCCGCCTCGGCGGATCGGCCCGGTCTGATGCAGGCGCTAGGTGCCTTGCTGAAACTGCTTGAGGATGACGATATGGCCGCCACCGATCAGTTCTCTGCCTTGCAGCAGGCCCATGAGCCGCACTGGGCCGAGGCCCTGGAGCCGCTGGGCGAGGCCATCGCCGGGCTGGATTTTGCCCAGGCCGCGTCGGAGTGCCGGGCCTTGATGGGGAGGCTGGCCGCGCATGACTGAAGCGAATGCTGCCGGGCCCGATGCGCCGCACCGATCCCGCTTGCTGGTCGTCGACGATCAACAGGTCAATGTGCAGGCCCTCTACCAGGCGCTGTCGGCCGAGCATCAGATATTTGTTGCCACCGGCGGCGAGCAGGCCCTGAGCCTGTGCCTGGCCAAGCAGCCGGATCTGGTGCTGCTCGATGTGGTGATGCCCGGCATTGACGGCTTCGAGGTCTGCCGCCGCCTCAAGGCCGACCCGCGCACCCGGGACATCCCGGTGATCTTCGTCACCGCCAGCAGCGAGGAGGAGGCCGAGACCCATGGCCTCGAGCTGGGCGCCGCCGACTTCATCACCAAGCCGATCAGCCCGGCCATCGTGCGGGCGCGGGTGAGAACCCAGCTGACCCTGAAGGCGCAGGCCGATCTGCTGCGGCAGATGGCCTTCCTCGACGGCCTGACCGGCGTGTGGAACCGGCGCGCCTTCGACGAGCGCCTGCAGACCGAGTGGCTGCGCGCCACCCGCAGCGGGCATCCGCTGTCGGTCGTGCTGATCGATGTGGACCATTTCAAGCGCTACAACGACCACTACGGTCACCAGGCCGGGGACGACTGCCTGCGCCGGGTCGCCGAGGTGCTGACCCGCCAGCTGAACCGCCCGGGCGACATGCTGGCGCGCTACGGCGGCGAGGAGTTCGTCTGCCTGCTGCCCGAGACCGATGCGGCCGGCGCCCTGGAGGTCGCGCAGCGGCTGGAGCGCGGCGTTCGTGCCGAGGCCATCCCGCACGCGGAGTCAGTTGTTGACCCCTCGGTGACCGTCAGCCTGGGCGTGGCCGCCCGCAGCGGCGAGGGCTGCAACACGACGGCGAACCTGCTGGCGGCTGCCGACGCGCAGCTGTACCGGGCCAAGACCGAGGGGCGGGGGCGGGTCTGCGGCCTGGCGGCCGCGGCGTGATGCGCGCAGGCCCGCCAGGGGAAGTCGACGAGCCCGGCCAGCTCTCAAGTGCCGGCGGCAGGTCTATGTTTTCTCCCTCTGCCTGGCGGAGATCATCAAGCTTGGGGATAGCACAGCCAGCAGCTTTTGGCGTATGTTACGAATTGCACTCAGATTCGGTGCCCAGACCTCTGTTAAGACTCGATGTCCTCGACGCCACCCACCTCAGGTTCACTGCGGAAGGAAACGGCCACGGTCGGATTCGTCGACGTGGTCGAGTCCGTTCGCCTTATAGCTGATGCTGAGGCCCTGGCCGTCCAGCGCATCCGTGACTTTCTGACTCGGGCTCGCGATTTGGTCGTCACCTGCCGAGGCAAGGTGGTTGAGCGTCGTGGCGATGGCTTGGTGCTGACTTTCGCGCATACCAGGGAAGCGATCCAATGCAGCGTCATGTTGCACAGTCTTGCGGCCAGGGAGCATGCAAACCATCCCGGAGTGGAGCCGCTGCGTTTGCGTGCCGGCCTGCACAAGACAGAGTTGCTGGCCGATGACGAAGCTCTATATGGCATCGGTGTCAACCTGGCGGCGCGCATAGCCGCCCAGGGGCAACCGGGCGAGACCCTGATGTCCTCGGCAGCACGGGACGAACTGGTTGCCCCTTTCGATGGCCTGCTGCAGGACATGGGTCTTTGCTGGCTCAAACACGTCGAACAGCCGGTGCGGCTGTTTCGCCACCGAAATGAGCAGGCGCCGCTGCCGTCAGGGCTCGAGGCGGCGATCGCCGCGCGAATGAAGATGCGGCCGACCTTGGTGGTCTTGCCGCTGGAAGCGCCGCCCCATGGCAGCGGCTCCGCCTTCAGCCTCGGCGATGTGGCAGCCGATCAACTGATCCGGCAGCTGAGTCAGTCTTCTATGTTGCATGTCATCTCGCCGCTGTCCGCGCTGGCGCTGCGCGGTCGCGAACTGGAACTGGAGCAGCTCTACCGGGTGCTGCGTGCCGACTATGTGCTGCGCGGGAGCGTCGTGGCTGATAGTGAGGGTGCGGATCGTCACCGCCGCCTGCAACTACGGGTGGAGTTGTGGCGGAACGGCAGTGCCGAACCGATCTGGAACGATGGCTTGGTCGGCTCTGCGCTGGACCTGTTGTCACCGCAGAGCGATCTGCTGGGTCGTGTTGTGCACGCGGTCAGCCACCGCATCCTGGCGGTGGAGCAGCGAGCGGCCCGGGCCGCCCAGGCTTTGCCCAATCTGTCCAGCCACACCCTGCATCTGGCGGCGGTGGATCTGCTGCATCGCTTCGCGGCGAGCGATTTCTCGCGCGCGCGCGAGTTGCTGCTGGCGCTCAGCGACCGTGCACCGCGCCATGCCGAGCCTATGGCTTGGCTGGCGCGGTGGCATGTCTTCCGCGTGGTTCAGGGCTGGAGCGACGACAGTCGGCGCGATGGTGAGCAGGCGCTCTACTACAGCGCCCGTGCGCTCGACCGCGACCCCTGCTCGGCGCTTGCGCTGACGATGGCTGGCTCGGTGCATGCTGGCGTGAAGCGCGATGCGCAAGCGGCGCAGCAGTTCTATGCTCAGGCGCTGCAGCACAACCCGAATGATTCACTGGCCTGGCTGATGAGCAGCGTGGCCCAGGGCTTCATGAACGAGCGGGCACCGGCGCTGGCCGCCAGCGAGATGGCTTTGGGTCTGGCCCCGGCCGATCCGACCCGGCACTACTACGACGCGCTATCGGCAACGGCCGCGCTGCGTGCCGGTGAGTACGAGCGCTGCGTCATTCTGGCCGAGCGAGCCATCACCGCCAACGGTACGCATGGTACGGCCTACCGGTCGATGGCGATTGCCCAGGCCGAACTGGGCCGTCATGCAGAAGCGGCAGAGACGATGCGACGCTTACTCAGTGTGGAACCGCACTTCACGGTGAAGGCCTACCTGGCAAGAGTGCCCTCGCAGGACATCAATCGAGAACGGTTTGCCCAACTGCTCCAGGAAGCCGGCCTGCCCGCTGCCTGAAGCCCCTATCAACTGACATCGAAGAGAGCAACACATGGCCAGTTCGAACCAGCTCCAAGGCGACCAAGGCGACCAGGGCGACCAGGGCGACCAAGGCGACCAAGGCGACCAAGGCGACCAAGGCGACCCAGGTGGATTTGCCTCGATTGAGGAGTCGGGCCCATCCGTTGCCGGCGGCCCGGGCAGCTTCAGTCTGCTGTTGCCCGGAGGCAGCGGAAGCGCCGGAGCCGGGTTGATCCACTCCCGCGAAGCGATGATCATGTCGTTTGACGACAATCCCCCTGCTATCCGCCAGAAGCAGTCGTTCCGCGAGGCGAGTGAGGATGGCCTGCCCGAAGTGCAGGGGCTGAGGCGCTTTGACGCCTGCTCATTCGACATCCGCCAGGTCAATCTGCTCGCCGAACTGCTGCGCAGCCTGCGCCTCGATGCCTATGCCACCGGGCACCGTATCGAGTTGAACCATGTCGAACTCGAGCCGGGCACGACGGAGCCTGGCGCAGGCAGCTACAAGAGTTATCTGATCTTTTCTATCTCGCGGCCCAAGGCCGACGTGTTCGCCGGCAGTCAGCTCAAACTGGTGCACCAGTGGGCCGAGTTGCGGGCCGAGCGGCTGTCGGAGCTCAGCAGCCAGCTGGGTCTGCCTTGGCGGTACTGGGCGCCCGTTGTCGATCTGAATCCCACCACCTATCCGCGCACGTTGGAGCTGATCGCTTTGGTCGTCCGTCTGGGTTACCACTTGCTGCAACCGACCAAGCACTATCTGGGCTGCCCGCGTCCGACGAGCTACTCGCCCAGCATTCAACCGGTGATCCGGCCACGCCGCTTTGACGCGTTTCCCAGCGGGCATGCGATGGAGGCCTTTTTGGTGGCACGAATGCTTGCGCTGCTCGCAGGTGGCGGAGCGACCCGTGACGATGCGCTCAACACACAGCTGCAGCGAATGGCTGCGCGTATCGCCAGCAACCGCATCGTGGCCGGCGTGCACTTCCACCTTGACTCCATTGGCGGGCGTATGGTGGCCGAGAGCCTTGCCGAGTACTTCGTCCACCGCTGCCAAGCCGATGCCGGGATGAGTGCGGGCTGGGTGCCCCGACGGTTTGCTGGGGCGGAACTGACCGGCGAGGAAGATGAGTTGGCCTCGGCCTTCAACCGCAAGGAGATCATGCATGGCGAGGGCGTGGTCAGCCCCTACTTTTTAGGGAACAAGGACGCCGTGCCCCTGACTCCTTCGCTGCGAGCCGGCGCAGTGATTGATGTCGACGGGCCCGGCATGCTGAACCGGCTGTGGCTCGGCGCCCTGGCCGAGTGGCAGTGATGGTTGCCCGCGGCTTTGTCGCGCCCGATGGCGGACTGGTGTTCGATGCCTGGCTGACTGCGGCGGTGTCCAGGCATGTCGACCCTTACACGGTGTGGACATTGCAGACCAACTTCCGGCAGTTCGGGCGTGCCGGCAGGGAGCCGGAGTTTCTGGATTTTCTCATTGAGTTGGATCATCCGATGAGCGCCGAAACCCAGCGGTGGCTCATGGGCTTGACGGCTGGGCCCACCGAGATACCCGACATCTATCTTCTGCCCATGCCGGGCTCAAGTCGCATCGCCAAGCACATCACAGTTCGCCTGCCGACGAAGGGCGGCAACTTGGGTGTGGTGGCCCTTGCGGTCGCGGACCTGGTGTTTTTGGACGGGGTGAGGCGTATTCAGATTGGCTTCCCACGCCCCAAAGTGGCCGTGGCGCCAAGCGTCCTCCCCAACCCCCCCGCTGGCAAGCAATCAGGGGCGGGTGCCGCTGGCCCGCCCGTGAAGGTGTTGCTCGGTGTTCTGGAAGATGGCTGCCCTTTCGGGCACCCGTCGCTGATCTCGGGCAGGAATCAGACTCGGGTGGTGGCCTTGTGGGATCAGACCTTGGTCGCCGTCAATACCGAGGACCCGTCTCCTGAGGACCTGGACTATGGTCGGGAGCGACGTCAGGTTCACTTGAACAGCCTGTTGCGGCGGCACAGCGACGGTCATGGCATCGACGAGGAGGCTCTGTATGAGGACCCAGCCTCCTTGCAGCGCCGACTGCCCTCTCGTGGATCGCATGCAGCGGCGGTGATCACGCTGATGGCTGGACGGCAGGCCCTGCTACCAAGCCATTCGACTGCAACGTGCATCAGCGCTGATCGACCCGGGTTGCAGACGGCGCAAGCCTCCGGCAACGACGCTGCCTCCGAGTTGCCGCTTGCCGTGGTGCAGTTTCCCCGTGAGCAGATCAATCTCGCCGGAGCACGCTGGATGGTCGTGCGTGCGCTCGACGGCCTACGGTACTTGGCTGCTGTCTCGGCCGAAATGGCCCAGGGCGAGCAGCAGGCGCCGCTGCCGTTGGTAGTCAATCTTAGCTACGGCAGCATGGTTGGCGCTCATGACGGCACGGCCTTGCTCGAAACCGCGATGGCTGAGCTGGCTCAGGCGCATGGGCGCATGGCGATTGTGCTGGCGGCAGGCAATTCTCATGGAACGGGCCGCGACAGTGAGGACGCCGATGGGCTTGCGCGCTTGCCGAGCGGCCGCCATGCCGTGCACGAATTGCCGGGGCCGGGTGGCAGGGCACTGCTGCGCCTGTATGTGCCGCCCAATAAGCCGATCGAAACCTATCTGGAGATCTGGTTCGAGGACCTCGACAAAGAGGCACGGGACGAACAGTTCCTGAGGCGCGATGACGTCCAGATTCGTGCCGTTTCGCCGCATGGGCAGATTTTGGAGGTCAAGCAGTTCCCCGGCATAGCCTTCGATTCCGCAGCGCCTGAGGACACCCGAGCCGGCCTGTTGTGTTTTCCGCGGGTGGCGCAGAGCCAACGGCGCAGCATGGCCCTGCTGGTAGTGGTGGCCACGCAGATGAGCACGACACGCGTTGAAGGGCCGTCCGGTATCTGGACGGTCGAGGTGAGCAACCGAAGTCAAAGGCAATTGCGTGTGCAGGCTTGGGTTGAACGCGATGTGGTGGCGGGCGCGGCCCGCCGCTCGCAGGCGGCTCGGCTTCTGGACGGCGATGATCCCGATGCCGCAAGCTTGAGTGATGACAACACGCTGAACAACATCGCCACCGGTGCCGAGGTATTCCGGGTCGGCGCACTCTCGGTGTCGGGCACCGAGGGGCGTACTGGCGTCAGCCCTTACAGCTCTGCGGCAGCGGCGGACCAGCCGGGCCCCGAGTTTTCCGCCGTGGCCGACGAACTGCGGCCGATGGCAGGCATCCGCGTCAGCGGCAATTGCGGCGGCACCGTCGTGCGTATGAACGGCACCAGTGTCGCTGCGCCGCAGGCGGCGCGCTGGCTGGCCAATCGCATGGCGGCAGGTGCGACGCTCGCCCAGATCCGTGATGAGCTTGTCCAATCACCTCAGGGTGATCAGCGTCGGGGGCGTATCGAAGTGTGAGCGGATCAGGCGCCCGCCGGCCGCGCCGGAATGCCCAGGCCCCGCTGCACCGCCGGCCGGGCCAGGAAGGCCTGCACCACGCGGGCCAGCTCGGGGAAGTCCTTGTAGCCGACCAGATCGCCGGCGCCATAGAAGCCGATCAGGTTGTTGACCCAGGGCAGGATGGCGATGTCGGCGATGGTGTAGTCGTCGCCCATGATCCAGGCACGACCGGTCAGGCGCTGGTTCAGCACCGCGAGCAGGCGGCGTGACTCGGCCACATACCGGTCGCGGGGGCGCTTGTCCTCGTATTCCTTGCCGGCGAACTTGTGGAAGAAGCCGAGCTGCCCGAACATCGGGCCCACGCCGCCCATCTGGAACATCAGCCACTGCAGCGTCTCGTAGCGCCGCGCCGGATCGGCCGGCAGGAACTGACCCGACTTCTCTGCCAGGTAGATCAGTATGGCGCCCGACTCGAACAGGGCCAGCGGCTTGCCGCCCGGGCCCTGCGGGTCGAGGATGGCCGGAATCTTGTTGTTCGGGTTCAGCGACAGGAACTCGGGCGTCAGCTGGTCATTGGTGTCGAAGCGCACCAGATGGGGCTCATAGGCCAGGCCGGTCTCTTCCAGCAGGATGGAGACCTTGACGCCATTGGGCGTGGGCAGCGAGTAGAGCTGGAGGCGTTCGGGGTGCTGCGCGGGCCATTTCTGGGTGATGGGGAAGGCGGACAGATCGGTCATTGGCTCAGGGCTGAGGGTGGTGTCGCGCCCATTGTGTTGCCCGCCGCAAGACCCTGCGCGGCTGGGGCCTTGTCGGCCGGGCAGTGCCGGCGCGGCGGATAGGCCTGCGCCGCTTCGGCCGCCACCTGGCGCAGCTGGGTCTGCGTGACGCCGTCGCCCCCGATGTCTATCACGGGCAGACCCAGCGGCGAGGTGCCGGTGAGCGTGGCATACAGCATCAGCGCGGCAAGATGGGCTCCGGCCAAGGCCGAGTGGTTGCCATCGGCGGCATGCAGGGTCAGCGCCGGCATGCGCTCCCGGGCCAGATCCCAGGCCTGGCCGATCGGGGCCACGCAGGCCGGCTGCTGGCGGGCGATCGAGACATGCAGATCGTAGATCGTGTCGGTCTCGGCCACGCCGCGGCGCGGCCATTCGGGGAACAGCACCGGCAGTGCCCCCGCCTTGCGGGCCTCGCGCACCAGCGCCTCGGCCCCGGCGGTGGAGTACTGGTACATGCCGGTGGTGCTGTACTTCTGCGCCTGCAGCACCACCGCCGTCCATTCGCGGCTGCGCAGCAGGGCCAGGCTTTGACTGTCGGCCAGCCGCTCGTCGAGAAACAGCCAGCCTGGCGCCACCGCCACGGCCACCGACTTGCCGGGCAGCCCGGCGCGCAGCAGCGCCTCCAGCTGCTGGGGCAGCTGGTTCACCGTGGTGTGGCTGTTCCCCATCATCAGCACGGTGACGTCGGCCGCGGGCGCCACCGGTGGCGGCTGGAGCTCCATTTCGCGGTCAAGCGAGCCGCCGCCGCAGGCCGTCAACAGCAGGGCTGCGGCCGCGACCAGCACGGACTGGGCGCTCATTGGGTAACCTCCGTGCTTCGCACTCCGGTGCGAGCCCCCTTCGGAACGGCCGGGCGGGTGCTCATGGCTGGTAGCGGTAGAGCGCCATCGACTCGCTGCCCACCGCGTCCGAGGCGCCGCCAAAGCCGCCCATCACATAGATCGCATCGCCGACCACCACGGCCCCCAGGCCATGGCTGCGGTAGGGCATGGCCGGCAGGGCGGTCCAGGCCTGGGTGGCGGGGTCGTAGCGCTCGACCGCATCGCTGACGGTGCCAGGTGTCGATTCACCGCCCAGCGCATACAGCCTCCCGCCCAGCGCCACCACGGCCAGGCTGCCACGGGCGGTGGGCAGTGGCGCACCGGCCGCCCATTGATCGGTGGCGGCGGTGTAGACCTCGACACTGGCCAGGCTTTGCTGGTCGGCCGCCCGTATGCCAGGCGCCCGGCCGCCGACCACGTAGACGCGGTCGTCGATGGCGGCGGCTCCTGCGGCATTGCGCGGCGTGGACAGCGCCGCGGCGCTGCTCCAGCCCTGGCTGGCGGGGTCGAACACCGAGTGGCTGGCCACCGAGGCGCTGGCGCTGTTGCTGTAATTCCAGCCGCCGACCAGATGCAGGCGTCCGCCTGACGCAGCGGCGGCGGAGGCGAAGCTGATGCGTGGCAGGATGGGGCCGGCGCTCCACTGGCCGCTGGCGGGGTCAAATACCTGGAAAGCGGTGCTGGCTTCTCCGCCCATCGCATACAGCCGGTCGGCGGTGGCCAGGGCGGCGACATTGTCGGTGCCGCGTGGCAGGGCCGGGCCGCTGGCCCAGCTGTTGGCGGCGATGTCATAGACCATCACCGTGCGGCGGGTGTCGTAGCCGCCGACGACATAGATCTTGCCGCCCAGCGCGGCCACGCCGAACTTGGCGACGCCCGAGGGCATGTCGGCCAGTTTGGTCCAGCCGGCCGGAAGGGCTGGCGCAGGAGCCGGAGCCGGAGCCGGGGCGGGAGCCGGCGAAGGAGCGGGAGCCGGAGCTGGAGCTGGCGCCGGAGAGGGGGCTGGCGATGGGGCCGGTGAAGGTGCAGGTGCTGCGGCCTCGGCGCCGCTGCCGCCACCGCCGCAGGCGCTCAACAGCCACATGAGCAGGGCGCCGGAGGTTGCTGTTCTTCTTTGCATGGAGTCTCCTGAATGGGTGCACCGGTGCGATGCCACCCCAGTAGGCCCAGGCTGCGTGCGGCCCGCAAGACGGGCCGCTGCCAAACCCGATCCAAACCCCATCCAAAAGATATTTATCGTTGCGTGACAAGCACTTGCGAACGGCGGAAAACTCAGCGCATCTGCATCAGATCGGCCACGGCGGTGTTGGAAATCTCCACCAGCGCGCTGCCGTCGGCGGCCAGCGCGAAGCTGGCCAGCTCGGGGAAGGTGCCCAGCGCGTGGACGCTCAGCTGCTCCTGCCGGCCGCTGGTCATATCGATCAGGCGGAAGCGCTCGCGGCTGCCACGGGCCAGCACCACCAGGCCGCGCGGTCCCAGGCGCCAGTCGACCAGGGTCTCCCCGGGCAGCAGGATGTCGAGCTGGCGCTCGCGACCATCGACGGCGCGGTGCCGCAGCGGGCCGCCGAAGCGCTGCTGATAGACCAGGGCGCTGCCGTCGGGTGCCCACTGCATCGCGCGACCCGGTGGCGCGTCGGTGGGTGCCACGACCGGCGGCCGGCTGCCATCGGCGGCAAAGCGCCAGAGCTGCCAGCTGCCGCCGCGATCACTGGGCACCCAGATCTCGTTGGCGGTGGGGTGCCAGCCGGGCCGGCCGTAGGTGGCGGCGTCGGCCGACAGCGCCTGCACCCGCCCGTCCGCCGGGTTCAGAACGCACAGGCCGAAGCGCTTGCCGGGCCCGCAGCTGCCCAGAAAAGCCACCTGGTCGCCGCGCGGCGACAGGGCCGGCGCCGCGGCCACCCCCTCGAGCCGGGTCAGCCGGCGGGCCTCGCCGCCGCTGCCATCGGCCTGCCACAGTTCGGACTGGCCGGACCGGCGTGACACGAAAACGGTGGTCTCGCCACTGACATCGGGCGCGCGGTCATTGGCCACCGAGCTGATGTTGCGCTCGGGCCTGCCGTCGCCCCAGGCCAGGCGGGCGATGCTGACATGGGCGCGCAGCAGCGCATAGACGATGCGGCCGTCCGCGCTGCGCTTGGGCGCGCTGCCTTCCAGCCCCAGGGGCAGGGCCTTGGCGCTGGCGCGGTCCCAGCGCAGCAGCACCCGGGTGTCCTGCCGGGTGGTGGAGAAGATCAGATCCCGCCCTGCGGCGGTGTAGCTCAGGCCGTGCAGCCAGTACAGCTTCAGATGGGACAGGCGCTCGAGCTTGCCATCGAGGGTGATCTCGTATAGGTCGCGTGTGCCGTCGGCCGGATCCTGCCTGGCGAAGGCCAGGCGCTGGCCGTCGGGCGACCAGGCCGGCTGGTGATCGGGCATGGCCGCCGGCGGGGCGGTGCTCAGGCGCCGCAGGCCGGTGCCGTCCGGGGCGATCAGGAACAGGCCGCCGGCGCCTTCGGCCGTGGCGCTGAAGGCGATCCAGCGACCATCGGGCGACCAGTCGACGGTGGGCGTGAACATCGGCGTGCAGCGCGCCAGCTCGCGCTGGCTGCGTTCCTGCAGCTGATAGATCCACAGCGTGCATTGCCCGCCGCCGGGCGAGGCCACATAGGCGATGGCCTGGCCGTCGGGTGACCAGGCCAGACCCTGCACCTCGCCGGCCTCGCCACTGATGGCCTGTGGCGTGGCATTCAAATCACCGGCGGCGCGCAGATACAGCCGGCCCGCGCCCTGGCCCTGCCACCAGCCAAAGGCCAGCAGCCGGCCGTCGGGCGAGAGCTGGCCCAGGTATTCGAGGCCGGGGTTCTGCGTCAGCGGCGTAGCGGTGGCCAGCGCCGCTTCAGGCGGCGGCGGTGTGCGCAGCAGCCAGGCCCAGGCCAGGGCCGAGCTGATCAGGGCGGTGGCGAGCAAGGGCAGCAGCAGGCGACGGGTGGGCGCCGTTGCTTGATTTGCAGCGGGCTCGGCTGCGGGCGCCACGGCACCCACCGGGGCGACCTGGGCGACAGGGGCAACATGGGCAATCAGCCGGTAGCCCTTCTTGGCCACCGTCTCCACATAGCGCGGCGCCTCGGGGTCGTCGCCCAGGGCCTGGCGTATGGTCCAGATGGCGGTGTTGATGGCCTTGGGCGCAACGAACTGGTTGCCGTCCCAGATGGTGTCGACGATCTCGTCGCGGCTGACCGTCTCGCCGGCATGGCGGGCCAGCAGCACCAGCAGGGCCATGGCCTTGTGACGCAGCGGCCGCTGCTCATCACCGCGCAGCAGGCGGTTGCCGGCGGCGTCAACCGTCCATTCGCCGAGCGTGAAGCGGTCGCGGGCCGGGTCCACTGCGCTCAGCGCTCGCGCAGCTTATGCAAACGCGCGGCTATCTCCCGCTGCAGGGCCTGGCCCTGACTGGGCGGTGGTGGCGGCACGAGTGGGCGCAGCGCCGGCGGCACCCAGGGATCGCGCAGCGGCGTCTGCAGTGCGTCGGGCGGGGGCGCGGTGACGGGGCCGGCGGCGGCAAGCGCGGGAGCGGCCTGCGCGCGCACTGTTGGGCCCTTGCCAGCCGCCTGGGCCACCGCCAAGGTGCCGCGGTAGAACGCCACCAGATCGGCCTTGCTGGCCACCCGTGCCGCATCGTCCAGATAGGTCATATGGCCGCCGGCATAGTTGCGCACCAGCACGCGGCCGGGCAGGTTCAGCCGTGCCAGGTCTTGCTCGGTCTGATAGAACGGCGTGGCCAGATCGTGATAGCCGTTCAGCGCCAGCACGCGCAGCCGCGGGTTCAGCGCCAGCGCGGCGCCGAGGTCGGGGATGCTGTCGGGCAGGCTCTTGCCGGCATGGCGGAAGTCCCAGCTCTCGATCGCGTCGCTCAGCAGCACATAGGTCGAGCCATTGCTGTAGCGCAGGTTCTCGCGCAGATAGTTGGCGATGGCGCTCGAGAAGGAGGCGCCGATGACGGTGCTCGACGGATCGCCCTCGCTGGCCAGCGCGCTGCCCACTGGCGCGGACACGCGGGCGTCATAGCGGCCTATCACGGTGCCGGGCATCAGCTGGCTGCGGTACGGGCCCGGCTGCATATTGAAGCTGCTCTGCCAATGATTGAGGGCCAGGCCGGTGTAGTCGCTGAGCAGCGGCGGCAGCTCGGCGGGCACGGCGTTGCCCTGCAGCAGAGCATTCACCGCAGGGGTGTAGCGGCTGGCGGTGAAGTCACGCATCTGCGTCATGTAGGCGCCGAGGTCGGTAGGCAGGGGACGGGCCAGCTGGTAGTGCTGACCGGTGGCCGCATAACTGGGCAGATAGCCGCCACAGCTGATGGTGGCCTGGCCCGTGACGCCGCAATTGCTGTTGTAGTCCATCGCAGGCGCTTGCAGCACCAGGCCCGTGAGCTGCACACCGGCGCCTTCCAGCAGTGAGGCGAGCACGGCGGTGCGCGGCCCGCCGTAGGACTCGCCGAACAGGTATTTGGGCGAGGCCTGGCGTGCGTAGACGGTGATGTAGCGCTGCACGAAGTCGCGGAACACGGCCGCATCGGCATCGACGCCCCAGAAGCTGCGGTTGCTGAACGGCGCGATGGCCTGCGACAGCCCGCTGCCGACCGCGTTGACGAAGACCAGATCGCTGGTGTCGAGCAGGCTTTCGGCGTTGTCCACCAGGGCGAAGGGCCGCGGCAGGGACGTGGACGGCATGCCGGTGGCCAGGCGCTTGGGGCCGTAGGAGCCCAGATGCAGCCAGACGCTGGCCGAGCCGGGGCCGCCGTTGTAGAAGAAGGTGATGGGCCGGGTGGCGGCCGGCTGGTTGTCGGCGGTGTAGGCGACGTAGAAGAAGGAGGCCTGGTCCTGGCCGGTGCCGGGCGCCTTGGCCGTCAGGTGGCCGGCCTTGGCGGTGTAGGCGATGGCCGTGCCGTTCAGGGTGATGCTGTGCGTGCTGGTGGCCGCCGCCTCGACGGCCGAGGCCAGCGAGGCGCTGGCGCTGGAGGAGTAGCTGGTCGGGTCGGCCAGGGTGCCCGGGACGGTGGGGGTGGGCACGTCGGGCGGCGGAGTCGCGTCGCCGCCGCCACCGCCGCCGCAGGCACTCAGCCCCAGCAGCAGGGCCAGTCCTGCAATTCTTGCCCAGCGATTGTCAGATGCAGCGCCCACCATCCACCTCCATGCACACACCGGTGATCATGCTGGCCTCGTCGCTGCACAGAAAGCAGGCGGCGTTACCGAGGTCTTCGGGCGTCGAGAAACGCCCGAGCGGAATGCTGGCCAGGAACCTGGCGCGCACGGCCGGCGTGTCTTCGCCCATGAAGGTCTTCAGCATCGGCGTTTCGCCGGCCACCGGGTTCAGCGCCACCACCCGTATGCCGAACGGTGCCAGCTCCACCGCCATCGAGCGGGTGGCGGTGATGACAAAGCCCTTGCTGGCGTTGTACCAGGTCAGATTCGGCCTGGGGCTGACGCCGGCCGTGCTCGCCATATTCAGTATCACCCCGGCGCCGCGACCGGTCGCTTCGCGCAGCGTCTTGAAGCGCGGCACAACCTCGCGGGCGGCCAGGTAGATGGCCTTCATATTGACGGCGACGATGCGGTCGAACTCGTCCTCGGCCAACTCCTCCAGCGCTTGCGGCGTGTGGCCGACGCCGGCGTTATTGACCAGGATATCCAGGCCGCCGAAGTGTTCGACGGTGGCATCCATCATGATCTTCACGTCGGCGGCGTTGCTGACGTCCACCCGCAGCGCCCGCACCGCCGGGCCCAGCAGCGCGGCCAGGTGCAGGCCGGCGGCCAGATCGCGGTCGGCGATCAGCACGCGGGCGCCCTCGGCGACGAACTTGCGCACAATGCCCTCGCCAAACCCCGACGCTCCGCCGGTGACGATGGCGACCTTGTCCTTCAGCCTCATGCCAGTCTCCTGTTGAATCTGTACCGCGCGTTCGGACGACGCAGATCATCGCCCTGGGGGTGCTCAATGGGCACTATCATGCACCGAGGCGGGTTCTGGATCCAGTATCCAAACCCCGCATGACCATCGTCGAATGCATCGGAGGTTCAGATGTCCGACCTGCTGGAATGGCAAAGCCGCGTGCGTCTGGTGGACGAGGTGGCGCAGGTGCTGCGCGAGCGCATCTACAAGGGCGTGCACGCACCGGGCGATGTGCTGCGCCAGGTGCAGCTGGCCGAACAGCTGGGCGTGAGCCGCACGCCGCTGCGCGAGGCGCTGCGCGTGCTGCAGGCCGAGGGGCTGGTCGAGGCCGATGCGGTGCGCGGCGTCAGTGTTGCGCGGATCGACGGGCCGCGGCTGCTGGACGCCTATGTGCTGCGCGAAATGCTTGACGGCCTGGCTGCGCGCCTGGCCGCCGAGCGTTCGGCCGGGCAGGCCCATGCGCTGCTGGACCCCATCGTCGCGAGCCAGCGCCGGGCCATGCAGCCCTGGTCGGCCGGGGACTACACGCTGGCCAACGTCCACTTCCACACCACCATCGTCGAGATGGCCAGGAATGAATTTCTCAGCGGGCAGCTGGGCATCGTGCGTCTGACCTCGCAGGTGTTTGCCCCGGCCGTGATACTGGCCGAGGCGGAGGCCGAGCAGGCGGTGCGGGAGCATGAGGGCTTGATCGCCGCCATCGCGCGCGGCGATGCCGACGAGGCCGAGCGCCTGGGCCGCAGCCATATCCGCAGCACCATCGTCAGCCTGCGCGAGCAGCTCGCCACGCCTCCATGACCCTGTTTCTGCTGAAGCGCCTGGCCACGCTGGCGCTGACCCTGTTGGGTGCCTCGGCCGTGGTGTTCCTGGTGCTGGAGATACTGCCCGGCAATGCCGCCCAGGTGCTGATGGGCACCGAGGCCACGCCCGAGTCGGTGGCAGCGCTGGCCGCCAAGCTGGGCCTGGACGCACCGCCGCTGCAGCGCTACGGCGCCTGGCTGTTGGGCATGCTGCGCGGCGATCTGGGCATCAGCTATGCCTACAGCACGCCGGTGCTGGACCTGATTCTGGAGCGCCTGGCGCTGACCGTGCCGCTGGCCCTGCTGGCCATGCTCCTGAGCACGGTGCTGGCGCTGGCGGCCGGCGTTTATGCCGCAGCCCACCACCGGAGGTTTGGCGACACCGGCCTGATGGCGCTCAGCCAGCTGGGCATAGCCATCCCCAACTTCTGGTTCGCCATCCTGCTGATCTGGGTCTTTGCGGTGAAGCTGCAGTGGTTTGCAGCCGGCGGCTTTCCGGGCTGGAGCGAGGACGACGGTGGAGGTCTGTGGCCCGGCCTGCAGTCCCTGGTGCTGCCGGCGGTGGCGCTTGCCGTGGTGCAGGCGGCGATTCTGGCGCGCATCACCCGCTCGGCGGTGCTGGAGGTGCTGCGCGAAGACTTTGTGCGCACCGCCCGTGCCAAGGGCCTGAGCCGGCGCGCCGCGCTGCGGGGCCATGTCTTGCGCAACGCAATGATTCCGGTCGTCACCATCATGGGCCTGCAGTTCGCCAATCTGCTGGCCGGCACGATCGTGGTCGAGAACGTGTTCTACCTGCCGGGGCTGGGCCGGCTGATCTTCCAGGCCATTGCCAACCGCGATCTGGCCGTGGTGCGCAACTGCGTGCTGCTGCTGGCGGCGATGGTGGTGGTGGTCAACTTCCTGGTCGATCTGCTGTATGCGGTGATAGACCCGCGCATCAAGGTATCCGGCCTGTGAAAGTGCACAAGAGTTTCCTGATCGGCGCCGTGCTGACCTCGCTGGTCGCGCTGGCGGCACTGCTGTCCCTGGTCTGGACGCCCTGGCCACCCTACGAGATCGATCTTCCCTCCAAGCTGCAGCCAGCCTCCGCCGCCCACTGGCTGGGCACCGATGTGCTGGGCCGCGATGTGCTGACCCTGATACTGGTCGGCGCGCGCAACTCCATCCTGGTTGGCGTGATCGCTGTCGGCATAGGCTTGCTGGCCGGCGGCCTCCTGGGCCTGTGGGCGGCGGCGCGCCGCGGCTGGGTCGAGGAAATCATCATGCGCATGAGCGATTTCACCTTCGCCTTCCCGGCCCTGTTGTCGGCCATCATGATGACGGCGGTGTTCGGGCCCGGCATCGTCAACTCCATCATCGCCATCGGCATCCACAACATACCGACCTTTGCCCGCGTGACCCGCGCCTCGGCCAACGCGATCTGGTCGCGTGACTATTGTCTTGCCGCCCGCGCTGCGGGCCGGGGCCCGGTGCGCATCAGCATCGAGCACGTGCTGCCCAACATCCTGTCGGTGCTGATCGTGCAGGCCACGATACAGTTCGCGCTGGCGATACTTGCCGAGGCGGCGCTGTCCTATCTGGGCCTGGGCACGCAGCCGCCCCAGCCGTCATGGGGCCGCATGCTCAGCGAGGCGCAGACCTTGTTGTTCCAGGCGCCACAGCTGGCCGTCTATCCCGGCCTGGCCATCATGCTGGCCGTGCTGGGCCTGAACCTGCTCGGCGACGGCCTGCGCGATCTGCTGGACCCCAAGCTGGCGAGGGCACGATGACAGCCCTGCTCGAAGTGCAGAACCTGCGGGTGCGCCTGCGGACCGCCGCCGGCCCGGCCGAGGCGGTGCGCGGCCTGAGCTTTGCGCTGCAGGCCGGCGACACGCTGGGCCTGGTCGGCGAATCGGGCTGTGGCAAATCGCTGACGGCGCTGGCGCTGATGGGCCTGTTGCCCGAGGGCGCCGAGATCGAAGGCAGCATCCGCTTCAAGGGCCAGGACTTGCTGGCCCTGGATGACGAAGCCTACAGCCGGCTGCGCGGCGACCGCATCGCGATGATCTTCCAGGAGCCGATGACGGCGCTGAACCCCTTGCATCGTATCGGTCGCCAGGTGGCCGAGCCTTTGATACTGCACCAGGGGCTGTCGCGGGCCGAGGCGCTGACGGAGGCGGTGCGCCTGCTCGACCGCGTGGGCCTGGCCGATGCGCGGCGCCGTGCCGAGGCCTATCCGCACCAGCTGTCCGGCGGCCAGCGCCAGCGCGTGGGCATTGCGATGGCGTTGGCCTGCGGGCCCGAGCTGCTGATCGCCGACGAGCCGACCACGGCGCTGGACGTGACGATACAGGGCCAGATCCTGGAGCTGATCGCCGGGCTGGTGGAAGAGCGCGGCATGGGGTTGATACTGATCTCGCATGACCTGGACGTGGTTGCGGAGAACGTGCGTTCCATGCTGGTGATGTACGGCGGCCAGGCCGTCGAGGCCGGGCCCACGTCAGCGGTGTTCGAGCGCATGGGCCACCCTTATACCCAGGGGCTGTTCGCCGCCCGGCCGCGGCTGGGTGTCTCGCGCGGCCAACGCCTGCAGACGATTGCCGGCACCGTGCCCGGGCTGCGCGAGCTGCCTGCCGGCTGTGCCTTCAGCGCGCGCTGCCCGTTGGCCGAGGAGGCCTGCCAGCGCATCGCCCCACCGGCCGAGCGGCTGGGCGAGGGTCACGACTTGCGCTGCCTGCGCCTGGCCGAATCGCTGCACCGGGCGCCTCAGTTGCAGGTGCCTCCATGGTGACCCTGCTGCAGGCCGAAGGCCTGGTGCGCCACTACCCGCTGCCGCGCGAGCGCTTGTGGGGGCCGGCGCCCAAGGTGGAGGCGCTCAACGGCGTCAGCTTCACGCTGGAGGCCGGCAAGAGCCTGGGCGTCGTCGGCGAGTCGGGTTCGGGCAAGTCCACCCTGGCGCGGGCGGTGATGGCACTGGAGCCGCTGGATGGCGGCAGGGTCACCCTGCTCGGTCAGGACCTGCACCGGCTGGGCCGGGCCGAGCTGCGGCTGGCGCGCCAGCATTTCCAGATGGTGTTCCAGGACCCCTATGGCTCGCTGGACCCGCGGCAGACGGTGGGCCGCATCGTCGCCGAGCCGCTGAGCGCCTTGAGCGGCGCGCTGCAGGTCGATGCGCCCACGCAGCGCAAGCGGGTGCTCGAATCGCTGGACGCGGTAGGCCTGCGTGCCGCCGATGCCGACAAGTACCCGCACGAGTTCTCCGGCGGCCAGCGCCAGCGTATTGCGATTGCCCGCGCGCTGGTGACGCGTCCGAAGCTGATCGTCGCCGACGAGCCGGTCAGCGCGTTGGACGTCTCCGTCCAAGCCCAGGTGCTGAACCTGCTGCAGGACCTGCAGGCCCAGTTCGGCATCGGCTACCTGCTGATCAGCCATGACCTGGCGGTGGTCGATCACCTCTGCGACGAGGTGCTGGTGCTGTACCAGGGGCGGGTGGTCGAGCGTGGGCCGCCCGAGCAGTTGTTCCAGCGGCCCAGCCATCCATACACCCGCGCGCTGCTCTCCGCCATGCCGCGCGCGGGGCCCAGGCACATGCCATGATGAGCACATCTTTGTTGGAGTCCTCCCGCATCATGTTCAAAGCACTCGTTCTCGGCGCCAGCCTGGCGCTGACCTTGACCGCCCCCGCCGCCCAGGCCCAAGCGAAGAAAGACAGCGTCATCCTGGCCATGACCCTGGAGCCACCGGGCCTGGACCCGACCGCCGGCGCGGCCTCGGCGATTGCCGAGGTGGTGCTCTACAACGTGTTCGAGACGCTGACCAAGATTGGCCCGGACGGCAAGGTCACGCCGCTGCTGGCCGAGAGCTGGGAGGTGTCGCCTGACCTGAAGACCTTCACCTTCAAGCTGCGCAAGGGTGTCAAGTTCCAGAACGGCGAACCGTTCAATGCCCAGGCGGTGAAGTTCTCGTTCGAGCGCGCGGCCGATGACAAGTCCACCAACAAGGACAAGCGCCTGTTCGCCAGCATGGGGCTGATTGCCGCCCCCGACGAGCACACTGTGGTGATAGGGCTGAAGACCATAGAGCCGGACTTCCTGTTCCTGATCGGCCAGGCCACGGCGGTGATCGTCGAGCCCAAGAGCGTGGCCACCAATGCGACCCAGCCGGTGGGCACCGGGCCCTACAAGCTGGACGCCTGGGCCAAGGGCTCCAGCATCACGCTGGCCAAGTGGCCGGCCTACCGCAATGCGGCGGCGGTGAAGATGAACCGCGCCCAGTTCCGCATCATCAGCGACCCGTCCGCCCAGGTGGCGGCTCTGCTGGCCGGCGATGTGGACGCCTTCCCCCGCGTGGCCGCGGCGCGCAGCCTGGCCCAGTTCCGGGCCGACAAGCGCTTTCAGGTGCTGCTCAATGGCTCGCGGGCCAAGACCATTGTCTCGATCAACAACAAGAAGGCTCCGCTGAGCGATGTGCGCGTGCGCCGCGCGATTGCCGCCGCCATCGACCGCAAGGCGGTGATCGAGGCCGCCGCCGATGGCTTTGGCGTGCCCATTGGCAGCCACTATGTGCCCGGCGCGCTGGGCTATGTGGACACCACCGGCGTCAACCCCTTCGACATTGCCAAGGCCAAGGCCCTGCTGAAGGAGGCGGGCGTGGCCTTGCCGCTGGAGCTGAGCCTGAAGCTGCCGCCCACGCCTTATGCCCGCCAGGGCGGCGAAGTGGTGGCCGCCCAGCTGGCCAAGGTGGGCATCACGGCGAAGATCGAGAATGTCGAATGGGCGCAGTGGCTGTCGGGCGTCTACACCAACAAGAACTATGACCTGAGCATCATCTCCCACGTCGAGCCGTTCGACCTGGGCAACTATGCCAAGCCGGGCTATTACTGGGGCTACGAGAACCCCAGGTTCAACGAGCTGTTTGCCAAGATCAACAATGCCCCGCGCGAGGACGAGCGCGCCAGGCTGCTGGGCGACGCGCAGCGCATGCTGGCCGCCGATGCGGTCAATGTCTATCTCTACCAGCCGCAGTGGATCACCGTGGCCAAGAAGCGCCTGGGCGGGCTGTGGAAGGACATGCCGGTGTTTGTCAACGACCTGTCGGGCCTCTATTGGGAGTGAACCTGCCCCGGATTGCATCCGGGCTACGGAGAGTGGGTAGCCCGGATGCAATCCGGGAACCTGGCAAGCCCTTCTTGCGCCTTCGCCAGCCAAACGCTACAACCTCAGTCACTCGACGAAGCACATCGCGATGACCTCACTGCACGATCTCTCCGCGCTTGACCTGCTGGCCGCCTACCGCAGCCGCGCGCTTTCGCCGGTCGAGGTGACCAAGGCGGTGCTGGCCCATGTCGAGAACTGGGAGCCGTTTCTGCACGCCAGCTATGCACTGGATCCGCATGAGGCAATGGTGCAGGCCAAGGCCTCGGAGGCGCGCTGGCGCAGCGGCGAGCCGCTGACCGTCGGCGGCGTCACGCTGGATGGCGTGCCATCGATGCTGAAGGAGAACATCGCCACCCAGGGCGTGCCCATGCCGCTGGGCACCGCTGCCACCGAGCTGGTGCCGGCGGCTGAAGACGCCCCGCCGGCCGCCCGCATGCGCGAGGTCGGCGCCGTGTTCATGGGCAAGACGACGATGCCCGACTACGGCATGCTGTCGTCGGGCCTGTCGAGCTTTCACCCGCTGACGCGCAACCCCTGGGATCTGAGCAAGAACCCGGGCGGGTCGAGTGCCGGCGCAGCGGCCGCGGCCGCTGCGGGCTATGGGCCGCTGCATGTCGGCACCGATATCGGCGGCAGCGTACGCCTGCCGGCCGCCTGGTGCGGCATCTTCACCTTGAAACCCAGCCTGGGCCGCATACCGATCAAGCCGCCGTACGCCGGCCGCGTCGCCGGGCCGATGACGCGAACGGTAGCTGACTCCGCCCTGCTGATGAGCGTGTTGAGCCGCCCCGACTGGCGCGACAGCATGAGCCTGCCCTGGCAGGACATTGCCTGGTCGCAGCTGGAGCGGGAAGTCAAGGGGCTGCAGGGTGTTCGAATAGGCCTGATGATGGACGCCGGCTGGGGCATGGCCGTCGAGCCCGAAACGGCCGCGGCGGTGCAGCGTGCGGCTCAGCAGTTCGAGCAGGCCGGCGCCGTGGTCGAGCCCATCAAGGGCGTCAGCAGCCGCGAGATGATGGACGGGCTGGACAAGTTCTGGCGCATGCGCTCCTGGCTGGACATCACGGCCCTGCCGCCGGCGCGGCAGAACCAGGTGCTGCCCTATATCCGCGAGTGGGTCAGCACGGGCAGCTATCTGACCGCCGCCGAGGTCTTCAAGGGCTACAGCCAGATGGCGGCGATGCGCGATGCGGCGATTGCCGCCTGCCAGCCCTTCGACTTTGTGCTCTCGCCGGTGAGCCCGGTGCCGGCCTATGCGGCCGAGCTGGCCAGTCCGCTGAACGACCCGCAACGCCCGTTCGAGCACATCGCCTTCACCGTGCCTTTCAATATGAGCGAGCAGCCGGCCGCCAGCATCAACTGCGGCTACACGGCCAAGGGCCTGCCGATTGGCTTGCAGATCATAGGCCGGCGCTTCGACGATCTGGGCGTGCTGCAACTGGCCCGCGCCTTCGAGCAGATGCGCGGCGCCCAGCATGCCTGGCCCAAGCCGCCGGCCGAGTAGCCCCGGCCGGCTTCCGCCATGCAGGACTGCTTTGGCAATCCGGTCACGCTGGCCGACGCCGCCAGCCTGGCCGCGCTGAACGATTTCGTCGAAGGCTTTGCCGCCTGCCAGCTGCGCGTGCTGAAGGTGCTGGACATTGCCGCTCAAGAGCCCGGTGTGCTGGTGCAGGCCTATGCCGCGGCCCTGCATCTGTTTGCCGAGACACCGCAGGCGCCGACCCACGCCCAGCCCTTTCTGGACCGGGCGCTGAACCCGTTGCAGCCGGCCACACCGCGGGAGCGCTGTTTTGCGCAGGCGGTGCAGGCCTGGGCTCTGGGTGAGGTGGATCAGGCGCTGGCGCGGCTGGAAGCGCTGCTGCGCGAGCATCCGCGCGATCTGGTGGCGCTGAAGCTGGCCCAGGTGCTGGCCTTCAATCTGGGTGACTCGCCGCGCATGCTGCGCCTGGCCCTGCTGTGCCGGGCGGCAGCCGCCGATGTGTCCTATCTGCACGGCATGCTGGCCTTCGGCTATGAGCAATGCCACTGGATGCCCGAAGCCGAGGCCAGCGCGCGCCGGGCGCTGGCGATGCAGCCGCGCGAGCCCTGGGCCCAGCATGCGCTGGCCCATGTGATGCTGACCCAGGGGCGGCTGACCGAGGGGCGCGACTTCATGCAGGCGGCCAGCCCCGGCTGGCAGGGCCTGAACTCCTTCATGCAGACGCACAACTGGTGGCATCTGGCCCTGTTCCAGCTGGAGCTGGGCGAACTCGATGCGGTGCTGAAGCTCTACGACCAGCAGGTTTGGGGTGTCGCGCCGGACTACTCGCAGGACCAGGTCAACGCCGTCTCGCTGCTGGCGCGGGTCGAGCTGGCCGGTGGTGTGGTCGGTGCGCGCTGGCAGGCGCTGGCCCCATTCCTGGCGCCGCGGGTCAGGGACCAGGTCTTGCCCTTTCTGGATCTGCACTACCTCTACGGCCTGGCCCGTGCCGGGTGGCCCGAGGCCGATGCGCTGCTGCGCAACCTGATCCGGTTCGCGCCGCTGGCCCCGGCCGCCCAGCGCGGCGCCTGGCTGCGCGTGGCCGTGCCGGCCGGCCGCGGCCTGCTGGCCCACGGCCGCGGGCGCTTCGAGGAGGCCGTTGATCAGCTGGGCCAGGCCCTGCCGCGCCTGGTCGAGATCGGCGGCAGCCATGCGCAGCGCGACCTGTTCGAGCAGATCTACATCGACGCCCTGCTGCAGGCCGGGCGCTACAGCGCGGCGCAGAACCTGCTGCAGCCGCGGCTGAATGCCAGCCCCGGCTCGCAGCGCTTGCGGCGTCAGGTGGATGAGCTCAATCGCTGCCTGGGTTTGTGACCCGGATTGCATCCGGGCTACGGAGATCGGATGCAATCCGGGTCCGACACGAACGGGTAGCCCGGATGCAATCCGGGGCCACCACCTCAATGCGCCATCAACAGATCCGCCACATGCGCATCGTCCGCCCAGCTGACGATCTCCAGCCCGGCCTCGCTGACCCGCACCCGGTTCAGCCCGGCATTCGGAATCGCGCATTCGCGCGGCCCGTGCAGGGACAGGCCCAGGGCCGAGCGATAGACCATGTCGAGCACGCCGCCATGGGTGATCACTGCCAGGGTGCGGCCGGCATGGGCCGCGCTGAGCGCCTGCAGCGCTTCGTTCACCCGCGCATGAAAGCGCCGCCGGCTCTCGGCGCCGCCGGGCAACTCGTAGTCGGGGTCGTGGCGCGCCCAAAGGGCGAACTCCTCGGGGTGGCGCTGGCGGATGTCATCGAAGGTCAGGCCTTCCAGCAGGCCGAAGGCCTGTTCGCGCCAACCTTCGCTGTAGCTGGGCGCGAGGCCCAGCGCTGCGGCGGCCGGGGCGGCCGTCTGGCGGGTACGCATCAGGTCGCTGCAGACCATCGCATCGACCCGCTCCAGCGCCAGGCGCTGGGCCATGCGCTCCGCCTGGACCAGCCCGTTGGCATTCAAGGGCACATCGATCTGGCCCTGGAAGCACTGGCGGCGGTTCCAGTCGGTCTCGCCATGGCGTATCAGTATCAGCTCCATGATGAGCATCAAATCCAGGGTTGCGGCAACTGCTCCACGGCCAGCATTTCCTTGACGGCCGGGCGCTCCAGCAGGCGCTGCAGATAGGGGCCAATGTGGGCGTAGCTGCGGGCGGGGCGGGCCATATTGCGCGTCCAGCGGCACAGCATCAGCGCGTAGGCGTCGGTCAGCGAGTAGTCGGCGCCCAGCAGCCAGGGGCCGCCGGAGCTTGCCAGCTGCGCGTCAAGCTGTTCCAGCAACGAGGCAACCTTGGCCTCAGCCTGGGCCTTGACCTGGGCCGCGCCCTCGGTGTTGCCGGGGTTCACCGCCCGGTCCGGATAGAAGTAGCCGAGCAGGGTGGCCTGCAGGGTGTTGGTCATCCAGATCAGCCATTTGTACATCTGCGCGCGGGCCGGCGTGCCCAGCGCGGGCGCCAGCTTGGCCTCCGGGTGGGTATCGGCCAGGTGCAGGCAGATCGCGGCGCACTCGTACAGCACCAGATCGCCATCGACCAGCACCGGGATCAGCCCGTTCGGGTTGAGCTTCAGATAATCGGCCGACTTGTGCTCGTTCTGGTCCTTGTCGACCAGGCGCAGCTCGAACGGCGCGCCGATCTCGCGCAGCAGCACATGGGGCGCCATGCTGGCGTTGCTGGGGTAGTAGAAGAGTTGGATCATCGGGCTTGCCTTGGGTGGGTTGCTGATAAACGAATCCTCCATCATCGCCGATAGCAATGGTCAGGGCGCGCCGCCTGTGTTGGAATGGCCTGCAAGCCCAGTCCAAGAATTGCCAGGAGACCCGATCCATGTTCCGTTTGCTGAAGAACCTTGCCAAGCTCCTGCTGGCCCTGCTGGTGTTGGCGATTGCGGGGCTGGCCTGGTATGTCTACAGCAAGCAGCCGCAGCGCTCGGGCCAGGTCTTGATCGCCGGGCTGACGGCGCCGGTGACGGTGCGCTATGACGAGCTCGGCGTGCCGCATATCGAGGCCGGCAACGAGCCCGACCTGTACCGCGCGCTGGGCTATGTCCATGCCCAGGACCGCTTGTTCCAGATGGAGATGCTGCGCCGCCTGGCCCGCGGCGAGCTGGCCGAGGTGCTGGGGCCCAAGCTGGTGGCGACCGATCGCCTGTTTCGCACCCTGGGCATCCGCGTGCATGCCGACGCCTATGCCGCACGCTGGATCAAGGACAAATCCGGCAGCCCGGCCATACAGGCGATGCAGGCCTATCTGGACGGCATCAACCAGTACCAGGACAGCCGGCCGGCGCCGCTGGAGTTCCAGCTGCTGGGCATTCCGAAACGGCCTTTCACGTTGGCCGACAGCATCAGCGCCGCCGGCTACATGGCCTACAGCTTTGCCGCCGCCTTCCGCACCGAGCCGGTGCTGACCCAGGTGCGCGACCAACTGGGCCCCGACCACCTGAAGATGTTCGATCTGGAGTGGAAGCCCGATGGCGCCATCCGCAAGGGCCTGCAGAACGAGCAGCAGACCGCCAGGCTGCAGGCCGGCGATTGGCAAGACCTGACCCGGCTGGCCCGGCTCAGCGCCGAGGCGCTTGAGGCTGCCGGCCTGCCGGCCTACGAGGGCAGCAATGCCTGGGTGGTGGCGGGTGCACGCACGGCCAGCGGCAAGCCGCTGCTGGCCGGTGATCCGCACATCGGCTTCTCTGCGCCGGCGGTCTGGTACGAGGCCCATCTGAAGGCTCCGGGCTTCGAGCTCTACGGCCACTTTCAGGCCCTGAACGCGATGGCGGCGCTGGGCCACAACACGCAGTTCGGCTGGAGCCTGACAATGTTCCAGAACGACGATCTGGACCTGATTGTCGAGAAGACCAACCCGGAGAATGCGCAGCAGGTCATGTACCACGGCCAGTGGCTGGACCTCGAAACCCGCGAGGAGACGCTCAAGGTCAAGGGCGCCGAGCCGATCAAGCTGCAGCTGCGCCGCTCCAGGCATGGCCCCATCATCAACGATGCGCTGGATGCCAGCGCCGGCAAGGCACCGATCGCGATGTGGTGGGCCTTTCTGGAAACCGAGAACCCGCTGCTGGAGGCCTTTTACGAGCTGAACCGCGCCGCCACGCTGGACCAGGCGCGCACGGCGGTGAGCAAGATCCACGCCCCGGGCCTGAACGTGGTCTGGGCCAATGCCAGCGGTGATATCGCCTGGTGGGCGGCGGCCAGCCTGGCTATCCGCCCCGAGGGCGTGAACCCCGCTTTCATGCTGGACGGCAGCACTGGCGCGGCCGACAAGTTGGGCTTTCAACCCTTCAGCGGCAACCCGCAGGAGGAGAACCCGGCGCGGGGCTACATCCTCTCGGCCAACCACCAACCGGCCGCAACGACGCCCATCCCCGGCTACTACAACCTCTGGGACCGCGCCCAGCGCCTGGACGAGCTGCTGCGCAGCCCTTCGACGCCCTGGACGATGGAGAACAGCAAGGCCCTTCAGCTGGATGTGCAGATCGCCTACGGCCCGCGCACCCTGGCGCCGCTGTTGCCGGCGCTGCGTGCCGCAGTGACCGAGCCCGCCGAGCAAGCCCTGCTGGAGCAATTGGTCGGCTGGAAGGGCGCCTATGACAAGGAGGCGGTGGTGCCGACCCTGTTCACCCAGCTGCTGTTCGAGCTGGCCCGCGAGGCGATGAGCGATGAGCTGGGCGAGGCGGCGTTCAACAATCTGCGCCGCACCCGTGCGCTGGACCATGGACTGCCGCGGTTGATGGCCGATGCCGCCTCGCCCTGGTGGGATAGACGCGGCACACCGGTGGTGGAGACCCGCGAGGACATCGTCAAGGCCGCCTGGGCCGCCACGCTGGCCCATCTGCGCAAGACCCTGGGCGCGGACAGCGCGAGCTGGACCTGGGGCAGGGCCCACACCTTGACGCACAAGCACCCGCTGGGCCAGCAGCCGCCGCTGGACAAGCTGTTCGACGTCGGCCCCTTCGCCATGCCCGGTGGCCGCGAGACGCCCAACTACCAGGCCATGGCCCTGGGCCCGGCACCCTGGGCGGTGACGACCGGGCCTTCGACCCGGCGGTTGATCGACTTTGCCGACGCCGGTCAGGCGCTGGGCATCAACCCGGTCGGCCAGAGCGGCGTCTGGCCGGACCGCCACTATGCTGACCAGGCCGCGAAATTTGCCCAAGGCGGCTACCGGGCCCAGCACCTCGGCGAGCGCGATGTGGCCACCCATGTGAAAAGCACGTTGACCCTGAGGCCTAAGTGAAGGGGGTTCCCGCCACCATGATCGTGACCCAAACCGAGCGCCTGACGGTGCGCCTGCTGGACCGCAGCGATGCGGCCTTCATGCTGCAGCTGGTCAACGAGCCGGCCTTCATCCGCAACATCGGCGACCGCGAGGTCCGTGACCTCGCCCAGGCCGAGGCCTATACCGAACGCAGCGGCCCGCTCAGCTACGAGCGCAGCGGCTTCGGCATGTATCTGGTGGCGCTGCGTGGCAGCGGCGAGCGACTGGGCATCTGCGGCCTGATCAGCCGCGAGGGCCTGAGCGACGTGGACATCGGCTATGCCTTCCTGCAAGCCCACTGGGGCCAGGGTTATGCGCTGGAGGCGGCACGGGCCGTGCTGGCCCATGCCCATGGCGCGCTGGGCCTGCGGCGCGTGCTGGCCATCACCGCTCCGGAGAATCGGCCATCGGTACGTCTGCTGGAGCAACTGGGCATGCAAGAGCAGGGTCTGGTGGACTTGCCCAAGTCGGGTGGGATCAGCCGGCTATTCGTCTCCGAGCCCGCCTGATCAGAGCTTGCAACCCGCCTCGGCCGTGCTCGCGGCGTCGCTGGCGCCCACCGTCACGCCGTAGCGCTCGGCCGTCAGCTGCGCGAGGATGGACACCGCAATCTCCGGCGGCGTGCGCGCGCCGATCCTCAGGCCCACAGGCCCGTGCAGGCGGGCCAGCTCGGCCTCGCTCATGCCGAAGTGTTCGGCCAGCCGCGCCTTGCGCTTGCCCTGGTTGACCCGCGAGCCGATCGCGCCCACATAGAAGGCCGGGCTCTTCAGCGCTTCCATCAGGGCCAGGTCATCCAGCTTGGGGTCATGGGTCAACGCGATGATGGCGGTGTGAGCGTCGGGCCTGAGCTCGGTCACCACATCGTCGGGCATGCCGCGCAGCAGGCGGGCGCCGGCCACATTCCAGCCCTGGGCATATTCCTCGCGCGGATCGCAGATCAGCACCTGGTAGTCCAGAGCCAGCGCCATCGTGGCCAGATAGTGGGTCAGCTGGCCGGCGCCGATGATCAAGAGCCGCCAGTCCGGGCCGTGGGTGGTGATCAGCGTGCGCTCGCTCAGGACCAGCAGCTCGGCGGCGGCCTGCGGCTCCAGCAGCGTGACCTCGCCGGTGGCCAGGTTCAGCACCCGCTGCACGCGCGCGCCGCTGGCCAGCCGGGCGAGCAGGTCCTCGATGTGGGAGCCGGCGTGTATGGGTTCCAGCACCAGCTCCAGGGTGCCGCCGCAGGGCAGGCCGAAGCGGGTCGCCTCCTCGGCACCGACGCCGTAGCGCACCAGTTCGGGGTGCTTCAGCGCCAGCGCGCCCTGGCGCACCCGGGCGATCAGATCGTCCTCGATGCAGCCGCCCGACACGGAGCCGGCGATCTGACCGTCACCACGGACGGCCACCACCGAGCCCACCGGCCGTGGCGCCGAGCCCCAGGTGCGGGTGATGGTGCCCAGCACGACCGGCTGTTGCTGTTCCTGCCACTGCGCCACCTGGCGCAGCACCTGTAGATCGACGTTGTCCATGGCTCTGAAGTTTCGCGGGTTCTGACGGTCAATTTTGCAGACTAAGCGCAAACACGCAAGCTTGTGCGCAATGCGAAGAATGTCCCTAGTGTGACAGCCCGATCAGGGTTGATGGGGGCTTGCCGCGCGCAGCATCCGGGCGTAAAAGTAGTGACCGTGAACGGGCGCCTTGTGCGCCCGGTTTGCGCTGTATTGATTACTTTGTTGTTCCAGTTGTATCCGCATCACGCCCGGCCTAGCGCTGACAGGCCCAGCGATTAAAACCAGGAGACAGTATGAGCACGGCTATCACCCTCACGGTCAATGGCAAGGCGGTTTCGCGCGAGGTCGCGCCCGATGCCCTGCTGGTGCAGTTCCTGCGCGAGGACCTGCGACTCACCGGCACCCATGTCGGTTGCGACACCGGCCAATGCGGCGCCTGCACGGTGCATGTCAATGGCCGGGCGGTGAAGGCCTGCAATGTGCTGGCCGTGCAGGCCTCGGGCACCGAGGTCACGACCATCGAAGGCCTGGCCAAGGCCGACGGCACGCTGCACCCGATGCAGGCCGCCTTCAAGGAGTGCCACGGCCTGCAATGCGGCTTCTGCACCCCCGGCATGGTGATGAGCGCCATCGACTTGGTGCAGCACGCCCCGCACGGCAGCGCGGCCGAGATCCGCGAGCAGCTGGAGGGCAATTTCTGCCGCTGTACCGGCTACCAGAACATCGTCAAGGCCATTCAGCAGGGCGCCCAGGCGATGGGGGTATGAACGCCCCCAAGGCCGCCGCTTCGCGACGTCCGCCCCCCCGAGGGGGAGCAGAAGACTCGGGAACCGCCCTTCGTTTTCTTGACCGGGAGACATGACATGAACGCACCCCAAGCCGGCCTGATCGGCCAATCCGTCAAGCGCAAGGAAGACGCGCGCTTCCTCACCGGTCGCGGTCAGTACACCGACGACATCTCGCAGCAATTCCAGAGCTATGCCTACTTCCTGCGCTCGCCCTATGCGCACGCCAGGATACTGAGCATCAACACCACCGCGGCGCAGGCTGCACCGGGCGTGCTGGGCGTGTTCACAGGCGAGCATTTCCGCGCCGTCGGTGGCCTGCCCTGCGGCTGGCTGATCACCAGCACCGACGGCACGCCGATGAAGGAGCCCAAGCATCCTATCCTGGCTGACGGCAAGGTCCGCCATGTCGGCGACCAGGTCGCGATGGTCGTGGCCGAGACCTATGAGCAGGCCAAGGCGGCTGCGGGCTTGATCGAGGTCGACTATGAAGAACTGACCCCGGTGGTGGATACGGCCCGGGCCAAAGACGCGGGCAGCAGCGTGCACGACGAGGCGCCGGACAACGTCTGCTACGGCTGGGCGATCGGCGACAAGGCGGCCGTCGATGCCGCGTTCGCGACCGCGCCTCACGTCACGACGCTCGAGTTCCGCAACAACCGCCTGATTCCGAACGCGATCGAGCCGCGTGCCGCCAATGCCAGCTACAGCGCCCATGACGAGAGCTACACGCTGTATGTGGCGAACCAGAACCCGCACGTCGAGCGCCTGCTGATGTGCGCCTTCGTGCTGGGCATTCCCGAGCACAAGATGCGCGTCGTGGCGCCCGATGTCGGCGGCGGTTTCGGCTCGAAGATCTTTCTGTACGCCGAGGAGACGGCCCTGGTCTGGGCCTCCAAGCAGATCGGCCGGCCGATCAAGTGGACGGCCGACCGCAGCGAGGCCTTTCTGACCGACGCCCATGGCCGCGACCACGCGACGGTGGCCGAGCTGGCGACCGACAAGGACGGCAAATTCCTGGCCATGCGCGTCAACACGACGGCCAACCTCGGCGCTTATCTCTCGACCTTCGCCAGCAGCGTGCCGACGATTCTGTACGCCACCCTGCTGGCCGGCCAGTACACGACACCGCATATCTACTGCCATGTGACCGGCGTGTTCACCAACACCGCGCCGGTCGATGCCTACCGCGGCGCCGGTCGGCCCGAGGCCACCTATGTGGTCGAGCGGCTGGTCGAGACGGCGGCCCATGAGCTGGGCATAGACCCGGCCGAGATCCGCCGACGCAACTTCATCCACACCTTCCCCTACGCCACGCCGGTGGGCCTGACCTATGACGTCGGCGACTACGACGCTACGCTGAACCAGGTGCTGGAGCTGGCCGATGTGGCCGGCTACGCCGCGCGCAAGGCGGCCAGCGAGGCCAGGGGGCTGAAGCGCGGCATCGGCTACTCGACGTACATCGAGGCCTGCGGTCTGGCGCCCAGCAATATCGCCGGCGCACTGGGTGCGCGGGCCGGCCTGTTCGAGGCCGGCGAGGTGCGTGTCCATCCTACGGGGAAGGTGACCGTGTTCACCGGCAGCCACAGCCATGGCCAGGGCCATGAAACGACCTTTGCCCAGGTGGTGGCCGACAAGCTGGGCATTCCGCTGGACGATGTCGACATCCAGCACGGCGACACCGGCAAGGTGCTGTTCGGCATGGGCACCTATGGCAGCCGCTCGCTGTCGGTCGGCGGCTCGGCCATCGTCAAGGCGGTGGACAAGATCGTCGCCAAGGGCAAGAAGATCGCCGCCCATCTGCTGGAGGCGGCCGACACCGACATCGAGTTCGAGAACGGCCAATTCAAGGTGGCCGGCACCGACAAGGCCGTGCCGTTTGCCAGCGTCTCGCTGGCGGCCTATGTGCCGCACAACTACCCGCTGGACAAGCTGGAGCCCGGGCTTAACGAAAACGCCTTCTACGACCCGACCAACTTCACCTATCCGGCCGGCAGCTATGTCTGCGAGGTCGAGGTCGATCCGGCCACCGGCGTTGTGCGCGTCGATCGCTTCAGTGCCTGCGACGACTTCGGCAATATCGTCAACCCGATGATCGTCGAGGGCCAGGTCCATGGCGGTCTGGCCCAGGGCATAGGCCAGGCGCTGCTGGAGCATGGGGTCTACGACGTCGAGTCCGGCCAGTTGCTCAGCGGCAGCTATATGGATTACGCAATGCCGCGCGCCGACGATCTGCCGCAGTTCAACGTCGTCACCGCCAAGGGCACACCCTGCTCGCACAACCCGCTGGGGGTCAAGGGCTGCGGCGAGGCCGGGGCGATCGGTTCGCCGGCGGCGGTGATGAATGCCGTCTGCAATGCCATCGGCGTGAAGAGCGTGGCCATGCCGGCCTCGCCGCACACGGTTTGGCAAGCCATACAAGCCAATCGCTAGGAGACACAGATGCAAACATTCGCATACCAACGGCCGGCCTCGCTGGCCGACGCCGCCCGCGCCGCAGCCGGTGCTGAGGCCAAGCTGATCGCCGGGGGCCAGTCCTTGCTCGGCGCGATGAAGCTGGGCCTGGCAGCACCCGACACCCTGATCGATCTGCACAGCATTCCCGATCTGCAGGCGATCAAGGTCGAGCCGGGCAAGGTCACGGTGGGCGCCATGTGCACCCATGCCACCGTGGCTGCGCACAAGGAGTTGGCCGCCGCGATTCCGGCGCTGGCCTTCCTGGCCGGCAATATCGGCGACCGCCAGGTGCGCAACGTCGGCACGATAGGCGGCAGCCTGGCCAATAACGACCCGGCCGCCTGCTACCCGGCCGCGGTGCTGGGCCTCGGTGCCACCGTGCACACCAACACGCGCAGCATCGCCGCCGATGACTTCTTCAAGGGCCTGTATGAGACGGCGTTGCAGGACGGCGAGATCATCACCGCGGTCAGCTTCCCGGTGCCCGAGAAGGCCGGCTGGCAGAAGTTCAAGCAGCCGGCCTCGCGCTTCTCGCTGGTCGGCGTGTTCGTCAGCAAGGGGTCGGCCGGCGTGCGCGTGGCCGTCACCGGCGCCGGTGCGGGTGTGTTCCGCGTCAAGGCACTGGAAGACAAGCTGGCGGCAAGCTGGTCGGCCGCCGCCTGCGCCGGGGTCGAGGTCAGCGCCGATGGGCTGAACACCGATCTGCATGGCTCGGCCGAATACCGGGCCTCGCTGATACCGGTGTTGGCGGGGCGGGCGGTGGCGGCTAGCTAGCAGGGCTGGCCCCGGATTGCATCCGGGCTACACAACTTTCGTAGCCCGGATGCAATCCGGGAGGTATTCGTAGCCCGGATGTAATCCGGGAAGGAGCGTTTTTTGAGCGAAGCAGTCAGCCTGCCCGCCACCATCGATGCCACCGAGGCGCTACTGCTGGCCCACGACTATGTGCCCGAGCGGGAGCTGTCCACCGCCGTGTTCCTGGCCCTGCGCCTGCAGCGCCCGCTGTTCCTCGAGGGCGAGCCGGGCACCGGCAAGACGCAGATCGCCAAGACCCTGGCCGAGATGCTGGGCCGGCCGCTGATCAGGCTGCAGTGCCACGAAGGCCTGGATCTTGCCGGCGCCGCCTACGAGTGGAACTACGCGCGGCAGATGCTGGAGATACGCCTGGCCGAGCGTGAGCAGATCGACCGGGCAGCGCTGACGGCCGACCTGTTCTCGCCGCGCTTCCTGATCCAGCGCGCACTGCTGCAGGCCATAGACCCGGCCCAGCCGGTGCCGCCGGTCTTGCTGATCGACGAGCTGGACCGCGCCGATGAACCGTTCGAGGCCTTTTTGCTGGAGGTGCTGTCCGACTTCCAGATCACCATTCCCGAGCTGGGCACGATCAAGGCGCTGCAGCCACCCATCGTCGTGCTGACGTCGAACCGCACGCGTGAGGTCCATGACGCGGTCAAGCGCCGCTGCCTCTATCACTGGGTCGGATTCCCGGACGCGGCACGCGAGTTGGAGATACTGGCCCGGCGCGTGCCCCAGGCGCCGCAGGCGCTGGCGCGGCAGATCGTGCTGTTCATCCAGGGTCTGCGGCGGCTGGACCTGTACAAGCTGCCTGGCATTGCCGAGACGATCGAATGGTCGCGCGCGCTGCTGGAGCTGGACGCGCTGGTGCTGGACCCGGCCACCGTCAACAACACCCTGGGTGTGCTGCTCAAGTACCAGGACGACATCGCCAAGGTGCAGGGCAGCGAGGCGGCGCGGCTGCTCGAGCAGGTGCACGCGGCGACGCGGGTCTGAGTGGCATGGATACCGCGGCCAGCGCTGCACAGCTGCCGGGGCACCTGGCCGAGAACGTCATGCACTTCGCCCGCGTGCTGCGCGAGGCCGGTCTGCCGGTGGGCACCGACCGTGTGCAGCTGACCTTGCAGGCGCTGCAGGTGGCCGGCCTGGAGAGCCGCACCGATTTCAAGGCCACCCTGGCCGCCTGCATGATCGACCGCCACGAGCACCGCGCATTGTTCGAGCAGGCCTTTTACATCTTCTGGCGCGACCCCGATCTGCTGGCCCGCATCATGGCGATGATGTTGCCCCGCGCCCAGGCCAAGCCCGGAGCGCCGCCGCCGCCCGAGAACCGGCGCCTGGCCGCCGCGCTGTTCCCCAACCCACCGGCCTCGGCACGCCCGCAAGAGGAGGAGCGCATCGAGATCGAGGCGCCGCTGACCTGGAGCGAGCGCGAGGTCCCGCGCACGCGTGACTTCGAAACGATGACGGCCGAGGAATGGGCCCAGGCCAAGCAGGCGATCACGCAGATGCGGGGCTTCTTCGAGCGCCTGCCGACCCGCCGGATGGTGGCCAGCCACCAGGCCGGCCGGGCCGACTGGCGCGCCTCGCTGCGCGCGATGGCACGTCAGGGCGGCGAGCTGTGGGAGATGCGGCGTCGCCGCCCGCGCGAGGTCGCCGCGCCGCTGGTCGTGCTGGCCGACATCTCCGGCTCGATGAGCCGCTACTCGCGCATGCTTTTGCACTTCACCCATGCACTGGCCGGCTCGCGGGCGGCGCCCAAAGTTGAGAGCTTTGTTTTTGGCACCAGACTGACCCCGATCACCCGGCTGCTGCGCCAGCGCGATCCCGATCTGGCCGTCGGTGCAGTGGCTCGCCGTGTGCAGGACTGGTCGGGCGGCACCCGCATCAGCGCCTGCCTGCATGACTTCAACCGTCTGTGGGCGCGGCGCGTGCTGCGCAGCAATGCCACCGTGCTCTTGATCACCGACGGCCTTGAGCAGGGCTCGCCAGACGACCCGCAGTGCCTGGCGCTGAGCAAGGAGATGGAGCGCCTGGCCAAGAGCTGCCGGCGTCTGGTCTGGTTGAACCCTTTGCTGCGTTACGACGCCTTCGAACCCAAGGCCGCGGGCATACGTGCGATGCTGCCCCATGTGCAGGCCCTTGTGCCGGCGCACAATCTGGCCAGCCTTGAGGCACTGGCAGCGGTGCTGGCCACCAAGCAACCCGTGTGACCCTATGCAACTCACCAGCCAACAATCACTTCCCGTCTCCCAAGCCATCGCCTGGCAGGCGCTGAACGACGTCACGATGCTGCAGGCGGCCATCCCCGGCTGCGAATCGCTGACGCTCATCGGCGAGAACGAATACGAGGCGGCGCTGAGCGTGGCCATCGGCCCGGTCAAGGCCAAGTTCAAGGGCAAGCTGAAGCTCAGCGATCTGCAGCCGCCTGAGTCCTACCGGATTGCTTTCGAGGGGCAGGGCGGCCAGGCCGGCCACGGCAAGGGCACGGCCCAGGTGCGGCTGGAAGCGGTCAGCGCCAACGAGTGCCTGCTGCACTACGAGGTGCAGGCCAGCGTCGGCGGCAAGATCGCGCAGATCGGCTCGCGGCTGATCGATATGGCGGCCCAGAAGATGGCCAATGACTTCTTCGCCAGCTTCAACACACTGCTGCAGCAGCGCTATGCGGTGGCGCCGGCCGAGCCCGTCCCCGCAGCTCCGGCCCGCAACCCGCTGCAGCGCCTGCTGGACTGGCTGCGCAAACGCCTGTTCGGCTAGGAGTGCCGGCCCTCCCGCAGCAGCCGCACCATCGCCAGCAGCTTCGGGCCGACCTCCTTGCGCAGCCAATCGACACCCGGCTCCGCCTGTGGCACCGGGTTCTGGAACGCGCAGTTGAAGACGATCAGCTCGCCGCCCGGTGTGCGGCCATAGGGCGCGCCCACGGCCTGCACATCGGTCAGCAGGTCGCCCTCGATGGCGCAAAAACCCTGCCTGGCGCAGTCCTGCAGCGCCTGCTGGATGGCCGGCTCGAAGCGCTCCCAGTCGCTGGGGGCCTTGACGCGGATCTCGTTGAGCACCGCCACTCTTGTGGCCTCGTCGCAGCCGGCCAGCCAGGCGCGGCCAATGGCGGTGCCGGCAATCGGCAGTGACAGGCCGGTGTCGGCCATCGGGCCGGTGGCCTGGGTGCGCCCGCGCTTGCGGCTGCGGCTGGTCTCGACGAGCACGATGTTGAGCCGGTCGCGTATGCCCATAGAGACCTCGCCGCCGGTCTCGTCGGCGAGCTTCTCCATCAGCCCGCGCGCGTGCTGGCGCAGCCCGATCGAGGCCATCAAGGGATAGGTCGCCGAGAGCAGGGCCGAGCCCAGCTGGTACTTGCCGTATTTCGCGCTCGGCTTCAGATAGCCGAGTATCACCAGGGTGTAGGTCAGGCGTGAGATGGTGGGGCGCGGCAATCCGGTGCGCTCGGATAACTCGGCATTCGACAGCGTGGTCTCGTTGGCACTGAAGCAGCGTATCAACTCGATGCCGCGTGCCAGCGTGGTGGCGAACTGCGGGTCGCCCGCATGCTCCTCGTAACCCAAGGGCACGCGGTGCGGTTCGTTGCGCAGATAGTGCTGGCGCTCGGTGTTCGGCTTGCTCATTGATATTTGAATAATGAAATGATCGTCAACATATCGAAATGTACGTTGGTGGCTTGATGCACGTCAACATAGACTGGCCCGGACTCGCAAGACAGCGATTCGCAGGCCTCTCGCCCCGGTGTCCGGCCTGCTCCAAGCGATAACGAAAACATTCGGAGACACAGATGAAGAGCACGTCCACGCCTGGGCATTGGGTTCATTCACTGATCGCGCTGGCCACCGCGGCCGCATGGGGCAGCGCCGCGGGGCAGACCGCGGCGGCCGAGGGCGGCAAGCCGGAGGCCGAGACGGTCGTCGGCCTGGAGCAGGTGGTGGTGACGGCGCAGAAGCGCATCGAGCCGCTGCAGCTGGTGCCCATCCCGGTCACCGCCTTCAGCGCCAAGCTGCTGGAGAAGACCGGTGCCGCCGATGTCCGCGACATCGCGCTGCGCACGCCCGGCTTCACGATGACGCAGTACAACGTTGGCGAGCCGCAGTACTCGATCCGCGGCGTCGGTTCGTCATCGGATTCCGCCGCCGGTGACGCCACCGTCGCCGTGTTCGTCGACGACGTCTTCATCGGCCGCCCGGCCGGTGCCAACTTCAGCTTCCTGGATCTGGAGCGCGTCGAGATCCTGCGCGGCCCGCAGGGCACCCTGTTCGGCCGCAACACCTCGGGCGGGGCCATCAGCGTGACCACGGCACGGCCGAGCCAGATCGCCTCGTCCAAGCTGTTCGCATCATTGGGCAACTACAGCTCGCAGGAGCTGGGGGTGGTGCTCAACCGGCCGCTCAGCGACAGCCTGTCGGCCAAGGTCGCGTTCGGCTACCGCAAGCACGACGGCTACTCGCGTCAGATCGTCACAGGCGGCAGCCTCGATGGCGGCAGCAGCACCAGCGGCCGGCTTCAGCTGCTGATGGATGTGTCCAGCCGCACCAGCCTGCTGCTCAGCGCCGATGCCGCCCGCGACCGGGGCGATGGCCTGGCGCGCGTGCCGTTCCCCGTCTTCAACAACACCGCGACCGCGCCGCTGATACGCAAGCTGTACCCCGAGGGCACCGATCTGCGCCTGGCCTATTCCGACCCGGCCTCGTTCCAGAACCGCGACGTCCAGGGCCTCAGCGCGCGGGTCGAGCACGATATGGAGTTCGGCGCGCTGACCTCGATCACCGCCTACCGCGAAACCAAGCTGAATCAGTACGAGGACCTGTCCGGGCTGCCGCAGCCGCTGTGGGTGCTGAAGAACCTGGACCGCATCAACGAGAACGCCCAGCAATGGAGCCAGGAGCTGCGCCTGTCCTCCCATGCCGGCAGCAAGTTCGCCTGGGTGACCGGCCTGTACTACTTCACCGAGAAGGTGCGGCGCGACGAGAGCTTCGAGACCAAGTTCGCGCCGCTGCCCGCGGCCGGCGGCAATGTGCTGTTCAACCAGGACGTCAAGAACACCAGCGTCGCCGCCTTCGGCCAGATCGACTATCCGCTGGCCGACAAGCTCAATATGACGCTGGGCATGCGTCAGACCCATGACCGCAAGGAAGCCGACCAGTCGGCCGTCAACCTCGACCCCAGCGATGCCACACCCGGCCTGCCCCTGTTCCCGGGCAAGCCCTACCAGATCGCCGCCAGCAAGAGCTGGAACGCGCTGACCGGCAAGCTGGGTCTGGACTACCGCCTGGCCAAGGACCGCATGGTCTATGGCTCGATCAGCCGCGGCTACAAGTCGGGCCTGTTCCCCAGCCAGAACAACTCGGTGCAGACGGTCGGTGTGCCGCTGGAGCCCGAGAAGGTCTGGAACTACGAGCTGGGCGTGAAGACCGAGTGGCTGGACCGGCGGCTGCGCATCAATGCCAGCGCCTTCTCGCTGGACTACAAGGACCTGCAGCAGTTCAACCTGACGCCGCAGCTGGTGCTGGTGAGCTTCAATATCGACGCCAAGATCAAGGGCGCCGAGATCGAGCTGCAGGCCGCACCGACGCCGTGGCTGACGCTGGGCGGCAATATGGCCTACCTCGACAGCAAGGTCACCCGCGGCGTGTTCTCGGGCTTCAACCTGAACGGCAACAAGCTGGCCCGCGCGCCGCGCAACACCTATAGCGTGTTCGCCGAGGTCACCGGCGCCGTGGCCGGTGGCACGCTCAGCGGGCGTGTCGAGTACGCCCACAAGGGCCGCTTCTACACCGATGCCGCCAACTCCGACACCAACCTGATCCAGGGCTATGGCCTGCTGGACGCGCGGCTGAGCTATCGCACCTCGCCCAAGGGCCCGGAGTTCTCGCTGTGGGGCAAGAACCTCGCCGACAAGCTCTACCAGACCCATGTGATCGCCTTCCTGGGCAACGGCTTCTCGCTGTTCGGGGCCCCGCGCACCGTGGGCGCCTCGGTGTCCTGGAACTTCAGCAACTGAGCGCGACGCAGACCCATGGATGCCTATCTGATCGATGCCGTGCGCACGCCGCGCGGCAAGGCCCGGCCCGATGGCGGCCTGGCCTCGCTGAGCCCGCAGGAGCTGGTGCGCCAGCTGCACGCCGCGTTGCTGCAGCGTCAGGGTGCTGCGGCGGCTACGCCCGACGCCCTGCTGCTCGGCTGCGTGGGCCAGGTCGGCAGCCAGGGCGGCCACCTCGCGCTGGTGGCCAAGCTGCACGCGGGCCTGCCCGATGCGACCAGCGCGCTGACCTTGAACAACTACTGCGTGTCCGGCCTGACGGCCATCGGCCAGGCCGCTGCCCTGGTGCAGTCCGGCCAGGCGGAGCGGGTGCTGGCCGGCGGGGTCGAGATGATGTCGCAGGTCGGCTTCATGGCCGACCGCGCCAGCTACTACGGCGACATGAGCTTCCCCCCGCGCACCCGCTACCTGCCCGTGGCGCTGGCCGCGGACCGGCTGGCTGCTGCCGAGGGTGTTGGCCGGGCCGACCTGGACGCCGCGGCACTGGTATCGCAGCAGCGTGCGGCGCAGGCCTTGGCGGGGCTGCAGCGCTCGCGCATCGCTATCACCCGCACCGATGGCAGCCTGGCGCTGGCGCATGACGAGTGCGTGCGCGGGCAGACCACGGCCGAGGGCCTGGCGGCCATGGCGCCCGCCTTCGCCGGCCTGGCCAGCGACTGCGCCGCCGCGCTGGACGGCCAGCAGTTCCCCGCCCTGCACACGGTTTCGCATGCGCCGCCGATGTGCGACGGCGCGGCGCTGGCGCTGATCGGCCATCAACGCAGCGCGGGCGCGCGGGCCCGCATCGTCGCCTTCGCCGAGGCCGGCGGCGACCCTGCCGCCTCGCTGCTGGCCGGCCTGGCGGCCATGGACAAGGTGCTGGCCCGCGCCGGCCTCGACCTGGCGCAGATGGACCGCATCGAATTCATGGAGGCCTTCGGCGTGACCCTGGTCAAGTTCCTGCGCGACTGGCCGGTCGACCCGGCCCGCGTCAATGTCGGCGGCGGCCATATGGCCAAGGGCCATCCGCTGGGCGCCTCAGGCGCGATTCTTGTTTCTACCCTGCTCGACGCCCTCGACGAGGCCGATGGCCGCTACGGCCTGGTGGTCTGCAGCGGCGCCTCGGGTGTGGGCGCCGCGATGATTGTTGAACGCCTGCCATGAGTCCAACCGAAGTGAAACTGATCGACTTGCCCGAGGGTGGCGGTGCTTTGCGCTTCGCTGCCATGGGGTGGCAGAGGGGGCGGGGGGCCGGCCCCTGCGGGCTGAAGCTTGGGCCGGTCCCTTCGGACCGACCTCCAGCTTCTTTATGCCCGCCGTGGCCGGCCCCCCACCCCCTCTGCGGATGCGTTGGTGGCCGCCGACCCAGATCACGGAGCGAGCTCTGCGCGTTGGCGGGTGGGCGCATCCGTGACAGCAGGAGCGAGGGCGTGCCGGCCGCAGCGGGCATAGAGAAGCCGGAGTCCGGCCCGTTCAGGACCGGACAAGGCTTCAGCCCGCAGCGGCCGGCGCGCCCTCGGTCCTGCCGCCTCAGTCTTCATGTGTCGAGAGTCGCGCGCAGCGCGGTGGAGCAACCGAGATGAAACCCTCCGCAAGCCTGAGTCCGCGGTTGCCGTTGTTCGCCGCGCCGATGTTCCTGATCTCCGGCCCCGAGCTGGTGCTGGCCGCCTGCAGGGCCGGCATCGTCGGCGCCTTCCCGACGCCCAATGCGCGCAGCCCCGAAGTGCTCGAGTCATGGATGCGCACCATCACCGAGGGCCTGGTGCGGGCCCGCGACGAACAACCCGCCGAGAGCCTTGGCGCCTGGTGCGCCAACCTGGTGACGCACCGCTCCAACGCGCGCCTGCCGGAAGACCTGCAGCTGGTGGCCCGCTACCAGCCGCCGGTGGTCGTCACCGCGCTGGGCAGCCCCAGGCCGGCGATCGAGGTGGTGCATGGCTATGGCGGCCGGGTGTATGCCGACGTCACCACGCCGACGCTGGCCCGCAAGGCGGTCGAGGCCGGCGCCGATGGCCTGGCCTGCATCTGTGCCGGTGCCGGCGGGCACACCGGGCAGATCAGTCCGTTTGCCTTCGTCAGTGCGGTGCGCGAGTTCTTCGACGGCCCCATCGTGCTGGGAGGCGGCGTCAGCGACGGCTGGGGCCTGGCCGGCGCGATGGCCTGCGGCGCGGACCATGTCTATATGGGCACCCGCTTCATCGCCACCCACGAGAGCCTGGCCGCACCGGCCTACAAGCAGATGCTGGTGGACGGCTCGGTGGAAGACCTGGTGGTCAGCGCCGGCATCACCGGCACGCCGGCCAGCTGGCTGAAGGCCTCGCTGCGCGCCAACGGGCTGGACCCCGACCAGCTACCCGCCAAGCCGCCCGAGCGCAACTACGACAGCAACGAGCAGCCGGCCAAGCGCTGGTCGGAGCTGTGGGCCGCCGGCCAGGGCCTGGGCACGATACGCGCGGTAGAGCCGCTGGCCGACGTGGTGGCCCGCATCGAGGCCGAGTTCATGCAGGCCCGCGCCCATCTCGCGGCCTGGACACCGGGAGTATCCCGATGAATGAGAACAACGTCCTGTTGGGCACCTGGCAACTGCTTAGCTGGGAGATCGCCCACGCCGACGGGCGGCCGCCCAGCCTGCCCTTTGGCGCCGACGCCACCGGCCTGATCGTCTATAGCAGCGATGGCTGGATGAATGCCTGCATCGCCACGGCCGGCCGGCCGCCGCTGTCCAGCGTCAGCGTGCGCCAGGCCCCGGAGGCCGAGCGCATTGCCGCCTTCGAGAGCTTCTTCCAGTACGCCGGTCGCTACCAGCTGCAGCGCGGCGAGCAGGGGCTGCAGGTGGTGCATCAGGTCACGCACTCGCTGAACCCGAACTTCGTCGGCAGCCAGCAGGTGCGCGACGTCAACTTCGATGCGCAGGGTGTGCTCACCCTGTCAGCCAGCGAAGCATTGCCGGACGGGCAGATGCGCCATCACCGCCTGCGCTGGCGGAGGGCCACATCATGACTCAACACTGGTACGAGCAGCACCGACCCCGCTTCGAGCGTGCGCAGGATGCCTGTCGCGAGCGCCATTGCTGGAGCCCGTTCGCCGAAATGCCGGGCCTCTACCCTGACGCGGCCGGCGCGCAGGCCCGGGCGCAACAGGGCTTTGCGGCCCAGCGGGGCCGGCCTTTCGCGCTGGAGCAGCCCGGCCGCATCGGCTCGCTGGGCGAGGAGGTCTCGCCCTACACACAGGAACCGCTGGGCATTGCCTATCCGCAGGCCGATATCGACACCCTGTTCGACGCCGCCGAGCGCGCGATGCCGGCCTGGGCCGCCGCGAGCATCGAGACGCGCATCGGCGTGCTGATGGAGCTGCTGGACCGGCTCTACCGCGAGCACCTGTTCGAGATCGCCACGGCCGTCATGCACACCGCCGGCCAGAGCGCGAACATGGCCTATGCCGGCTCGGGTGTGAACGCGCTGGATCGCGGCATCGAGGCCCTGGTGCAGGCCGAGCAGGCGATGCGCGCCGTGCCGGCGCAGGCGCGCTGGCAGCGCGGCTTCGGCAGCGCCGAGATCGTGCTCGACAAGACCTACCGGCTGGTGCCACGCGGCGTGGCCGTCTGCTTTGCCTGCGCCAGCTTTCCGACCTGGAACGCCTGGCCCTCGATGCTGGCCAGCCTGGCCACCGGCAACCCGGTGATCGTCAAGCCGCACCCGGCCTCGGTGCTGCCGATGGCGATCACCGTGCGGGTGTTGCGACAGGTCTTGGTCGAGGCCGGCTTCGATGCGAATCTGGTGACGATGGCCCTGGACTCGACGGCCGAGCCGCTGGGCAAGCGCCTGGTCCAGCACCCGTTGACGCGCATCGTCGATTTCACCGGCAGCGCCCGCTTCGGTCAATGGGTCGAGCGCCATGCGCATCCGGCGATCGTGTTCAGCGAGACCTCGGGCTGCAATACCGTGGTGCTGGAGTCGGTGGTCGATCTCGACGCCGTGCTGCGCGCGCTGGCCACCACGATGTGCCTGTTCAGCGCGCAGATGTGCACCAGCCCGCAGAACCTCTACCTGCCGCGCGCCGGGGTGCGCACGCCCGCCGGCCTGGTGCCGCTGGACGAGGTGGCGCAGCGGCTGGCGGCGGCGATCGATTCCATAGGGCGCGAGCCCAGGCGGGCGGCGATGCTGCTGGCCGCCATCCAGTCGCCGCAAACGCTGGACTTGCTGCGGCAGATGACAGCGCAGGGCGCGGCCGCCGGTCGCGTGCTGCTGGCGCCGCGGCCCTACGCCCACCCCGAGTTTCCGAATGCCCGCACCAGCACGCCACTGCTGGTGCAGACCGACAAGACGCAGCGCGGGCTCTACGGCCAGGAGCGCTTCGGCCCGATCGGTTTCGTCATCGCCTGCGACGACGCTGCCGATGCGTTGACCCAGGCCACCGCCGATGTGCGCGAGTTCGGCGGCCTGACGGCCTTTGTCTACAGCCAGGACGAGACCTTCATCGCCGCAGCCGAAGACGCCTATGCCCGCGCGGGCGCCCAGCTGACCATCAACCTCAGCGGGCCGATGCCGCTGAACTTTGCCGCCGCCTACAGCGACTTCCACGTCACCGGGCTGAACCCGGCGGGCAATGCCAGCCTGACCGACCTGGCCTTCGTGGCCAGTCGCTTTCGCATCGTGCAGTCGCGCCGACCGGCCGTTCTGCAGCCTGAACTACAGGAGACAACAACATGAACGCACGCGTCGAGCCGCTTGAGGCCTTCCAGCCCTTTGGCGAGGACCACGGCCCCCACCTCACCGGTGCCTTTGCTCCGGTCTTCGACGAACTGGAGTTGAGCGATCTGCCGCTGGTCAAGGGACGCATTCCGAGCGATCTGAATGGCGTTTATATGCGCACCGGGCCTAACCCCCGCTTTGCGCCGCAGGGCCGCTACCACCCCTTCGACGGTGACGGCATGATCCACGCCGCGCAGTTCGAGCGCGGCCGGCTGACCTACCGCAACCGCTGGGTGCGCACCGAGGGCTTTGTCGAGGAGGAGGGGGCCGGCGAGGCGCGCTTTCACGGCATCCGCGAGACCCTGAAGGGCCGCGACGACAAGCGCCTGAAGGACAGCGGCAACACCGACCTGGTGGGCCACGCCGGCAAGGCGCTGGCGCTCTGGTACATGTCGGGCGAGGCCTGGGAGTTCGATCCGATCACGCTCGAGACGCTGGGCAAGTCGGCGGCCATCACCCAGACCGGCGGTGCGATCTCGGCCCATGCCAAGGTGGACGAGATCACCGGCGAGCTGATGTTCTTCGACTACGGCCTGGAGGCGCCCTATATGAGTTACGGCGTGCTCGCCGCCGATGGCAGCCTGGCCCACCATGTGCCGATAGCCCTGCCCGGCCCACGGCTGCCGCATGACATGGCGATCACCGAGCATTACTCGATCCTGCACGACCTGCCGCTGTTCCACAACCACGAGGCGCTGAAGCTGGGCCGGCACAAGATCGAGTTCCACCCGGAGATGAGCACGCGGCTGGGCGTGATCGCGCGCCATGGCGCCGGCGACTCGATCCGCTGGTTCGACTTCAGCCCCTGCTTTCTCTATCACGTCGTCAACGCCTGGGAAGAAAGTAGGGAAGGGGGCGACTGGATCGTCATGGTGGGCTGCCGCTACATGCCGGCACGCCAGGCCGACGGCACGGTGGACGCCCCGCGTACCGCGCGCGACGTGGCCGAGCTGGTGCAGCATGCGCGGCTGTGGCGCTGGGCGATGAACCTGAAGACCGGCCAGACGCAGGAGCAGCCACTGGATGCCGAGCGCAATGTCGAGTTCCCGACCTTCAACGCCGCGCTGGCCGGCCGGCGCACGCGCTTCGGCTATCTGTGCGACCAGCGCGAGGATGTGGTGCTGCAGTGGCCGGGCATACGCAAGTACGACCTCGACAGCGGCGAGATGCTGTCCGCCTGGTCGGATGACCGCGAGCACAGCTGGTATTCGGAGCCCTGGTTCGCGGCGGCCGACGAGCCGCAGTCCGAGGACCATGGCTATGTGATCGCCTTCCAGTGGAATGCCGCAACCCGGCAGCAGACGCTGGACATCTTCGACGCGCGAGACCTGTCCCGCGGGCCGGTCGCCCAGGTGGCGCTGCCGCGCCATATCCCGACCGGCTTCCATGGCTGCTGGATCGCCGCCTCGCGCATCGCCGGCTGGGGTGCACGGTGAGCCTGCCGACCTATATCCTCGGCGGCCATCAGAGCGACTTCGCCAGGGCCTGGTCGCGCCAGGGTCAGGACATCTCCGACATGATGCGCGAGAGCGTGCAGGGTGCGCTGGCCAGTGCGCGGATCGAGCCGGCGCAGGTGGCCAGCATCCATGTCGGCAATGCCTTCGGCGAGCTGACCCGGGGCCAGGCCCATCTGGGCGCCATGGTGGCCCAGGTGCTGCCCGAGCTGTGGGGCGTGCCTGCCATGCGCCACGAGGGCGCCTGCGCCTCGGCCTCGCTGGCGGTGCTGGCCGCGATGGCCGAGATCGAGGCCGGGCGCTACGACTGCGTGCTGGTGGTCGGCGCCGAGGAGTTCAAGAACCTGCCCGGTGATGTGGCCGCGCAGCATCAGAACTCGGCCGCCTGGCAGGGCCATGAGGATATCGATTGCCGCTTCATGTGGCCGGCCGCCTTCGGCGTGCTGGCGGCCGAGTATGAGCAGCGCTACGGCCTGGACCGCCGCCACCTGAACCGCATTGCGGAGCTCAACTACGCTCACGCCCGGCTCAATCCGCTGGCGCAGACCCGCCACTGGCAGTTCAATGAACGCAGCTTCAGCGACGACGACGAGGCCAATCCGCTGATCGAGCCCGGCACGCGCCGGCAGGACTGCGGCCAGATCACCGACGGCGCCTGCAGCCTGGTGCTGGCCTCGCCCGCCTTCGCCGCGGCCCACGCCCGAAGGCTGGGCCTGCCGCTGGAGCGGCTGGCGCGCATCAGCGGCTGGGGCCACCGCAATGCCGGCCTGCGGCTTAGGACCAAGCTCGCGCGCAGCCAGGGCGAGGCCCTGGTGTTTCCCCATGTGCGCGAGGCGATAGCGCATGCCTGGCAACGCGCCGGCGTGAGCGGGCTGGACGCCATCGACGGCATCGAGACGCACGACTGCTTCAGCATGACCGAGTACATGGCGATCGACCATTTCGGCCTCACGCCGCCGGGCCAGAGCTGGCAGGCGGTGGAGGACGGCCGCATCGAGCGTGGCGGCTCGCTGCCGATCAACCTCAGCGGCGGCCTGATCGGCTGCGGCCACCCGGTCGGTGCCACCGGCGCCCGCATGGTGTGGGACGCGGCGCGGCAGGTCACCGACACGGCCGATGCCTGCCAGATCGAGGGCGCGCGGCGCGTGCAGACGTTGAATATCGGTGGCTCCTGCGCCACCGTGGTCAGCTTTGTGGTCGAGGGGCAGCGATGATTCTTTGCGAGCCGCAGCGCATTGCGCAGATGGTGGGTGCGGGCCTGTGGAGCACCCGCACGCTGTGGGACATGTTCCTGGTCAACGTCGAGCGCGGGCCCGAGCAGGAGGCGGTGGTGGACCCACCGAACATGGCCGCGCTGACCGATGCCGCGCCGCGCCGGCTGAGCTGGTCCGCGCTGCACGCCGAGGTCGAGCGGCTGGCCGCGCTGCTCTATGCTGAGGGCCTGCGTCGCGACGACATCGTGATCGTGCAGCTGGCCAACTCGGCCACCCAGGTGGCGCTGTATCTGGCCTGCCATCGGCTGGGCATCGTGTTCTCGCCGCTGCCGGCCGTCTATCGCGAGTTCGAGATCGAACATGCGCTGCGCAGCACCGGCGCCAAGGCGCTGATCACCGGCGCGCGCATCGGCAAGCAGGCCCATGGCGCGATGATGGAGGCGCTGCGTGGCCGGCATGCCAGCGTGCGCACGCTGATCGTGTTCGGCGACGAGGTGCCGGCCGGCGCGGTGGCGGCGGACCGGGCAATGCTCGGCGAGCTGCCGATCGCCGCGATGCGCGTCTATGCGGCCTCGATAGGCCTGAGCGCCGACGACGTGGTCTCGATCTGCTGGACCTCGGGCACCGAGGCCAACCCCAAGGGCGTGCCGCGCAGCAGCAATGAGTGGTACTGGCAGTCCAAGGGCACGGTCGACTCGGTCGGCATGGGCGTGGGCATGCGCATCCTGAACCCCTTCCCGCTGGTCAATATGGGCGGCATGAGTTCGGGCTTCGTCGGCTGGCTACTCAAGGGCGCGACCCTGGTGCAGCACCATCCGTTCGACCTGGCGGTGTTCCTGCAGCAGATCCGCGACGAGCGCATCGAATACACGGTCGCCCCGCCGGCCATTTTGAACCGACTGCTGCAGCACGAGGCGCTGCTGGAGGGCATAGACTTCAAGCGGTTGCGGCGCATCGGCTCGGGCTCCGCGCCACTGTCGCCGTGGATGATTGAAACCTTTGCCCAGCGCTACGGCGTCGAGGTGCTGAATTACTTCGGCTCCAACGAGGGCGCGGCGATGTGCGGCAGCGCCGCCGACATCCCGGACACCGGCGAGCGCGCCACGCTCTTCCCGCGGCCCGGTGTGCCCGGTCGGCCGCCCTGGGCCGAGGCCATCAACAACATCGTGCAGACGCGGCTGGTCTCCGTGGACGGGGGGCATGAGATCGTCAAACCTGGCGAGCCCGGCGAATTGCGCATTGCCGGGCCGACGGTGTTCAGCGGGTACTTCGGCGAACCTGCGCTCAGCGACCGTTCATTCGACGCTCAGGGCTATTTCAGAACCGGCGACTTGTTCGAGATTGCCGACGCCGAGTGCCGCTACCTGCGCTATGTCGGCCGGCTGAAGGACCTGGTGGTGCGCGGCGGCATGAAGATCTCGGCCGAGGAGGTGGAGGGGCTGATCGCCAGCCATCCCGGCGTGGCCGAGGCGGTGGTGGTCGGTGTTGCCGATGCGGTGCTGGGCGAGACGCTGTGCGCCTGCGTCGTGCCGCTGCCGGGCCAGGCCCTGGACCTGCAGGCGCTGGTGAGCTTCCTGCGCGACGAGAAGAAGCTGGCCGCGTTCAAGCTGCCCGAGCGCCTGCTGCTGCTGGACGCGCTGCCGCGCAACCCGGTGGGTAAGGTGCTCAAGCGCCAGCTGCGTGAACAGCTCGATGGCGGCGGAACGCCGTGAGCAGGGGGCCCGCCGAGGCGCCGCGTAGAATTGCGCCCCTTCGCCGCTGAGCATTGCGGCGCTACCGCCGGGCCCGTCCTGGCGCGGCACCCCGTCCATGAGTTCTTCGTCCTCCCGTTGGCTGCACCTCGACCTGCTCAAGGCCCTGGCGGCGCAAGCCATCGTGCTGCACCATCTGTCCGCCTACGGGCCGATAGCCGATACCGTGCAGATGCTGCTGCCGGGGCTGATGGACTGGCTGTACGAGTACGGCCGCATGGCGGTGCAGGTGTTCCTGGTCGTCGGTGGCTTTCTGTGCGCGCGGGGCCTGGCGCCTGCGGGCCAGCTGCGGGCGGCGAGTCCGTTGACCCTGCTCTGGCAGCGGCATCTGCGGCTGGCGCTGCCCTTCATGGCGGCGGTGCTGTTGACGCTGGCCTGTTCGGCCCTGGTGGCGCCCTGGTTGCCGGAGCTGGTGCCGGAGTCTGTCGGCCTCGGGCAATTGCTGGCGCACGCGCTCCTGCTGCACGGCGTGCTCGGTCATGAGTCGCTGACCGTGGGTGCCTGGTACGTGGCCATCGACCTTCAGCTGTTCGCGCTGCTGCTCGGCCTGCTGTGGCTGGCAGGCCGGCTGGGCCCGGCGGCGGCGCGGCGCATCGGCCCTCTGCTGGTGCTGGCGATGGTGATGGCTTCGCTGTGGGTGTTCAACCTGATGCCGGAGCTGGACATGTGGGCGCCGTATTTCTTCGGCAGCTACGGGCTCGGTGCGCTGATCTACTGGCAGGGCCTGAGCCCGCGCTGGCGCCCTGCCTTGCTGCTGGTGGGTGCGCTGGTGCTGGCGGCGCTGGCCTTTGACTTCCGCGAGCGCATCGCCCTGGCCCTGGCCACGGCGCTGTTGCTGGCCTGGCTGCAGCAGCGCCATGTGCGGGGTCGGCCCCTGCTGGCCGAGGGCCGCGCCGCGCGCTGGCTGACACCGGTGCTGGCCCATGCCGGCACCCATGCCTACGCGCTGTTCCTGGTGCACTTCCCCGTCTGCCTGCTGGTCAATGCCTTGTTCGACCACGGCGAACCCGAGCGTCCCTATACCGGGCTGCTGGCGATGGGCACCGCCTGGCTGCTCAGCAATATGGCGGCGCTGCTGTTCTACCGCTGGATCGAGGCGCCTGCCGGCCGCCTGCGACTGGCCTTGCCCGGCCTCAGGCGGGCCTGATCAGCGGTCTTTCATGGGGCAGGTGTTCATGCCTAGCAGGGGATACGCGGGGCAGAAACGGAAGATGCCGGTGAGCAGAGGCACCACGCCGATATAGCCCCAGACGCCCACGGTGCCGCTGGCCGCCAGGCCGATCAGGACCAGACCGCCGACGATACGCAGGACCCGGTCTATCGTGCCTACATTGGGTTTCATGATCAGCCTTTCATGGTGTGTCAGTGAATTCTGCGCCTCGCCGCGGGCTGCGATGTGATGTGCATCAAGACTTCTGCTGCGTCAGTGCAAAGCCCTCATCCACCCAGCCGGTGATGCCGCCTATCATGATCTTCACCGGCCGCCCCAGCTGGGCCAGGCGGATGGCGGCACGCTGGGCGCCGTTGCAATGCGGGCCGGCGCAGTAGGTGACGAAGACGGTGTCTGGTGGATAGTCGGCAAGACGGGACTCGATCATCTTGCCGCGCAGCAGATGGGTGGCGCCGGGCACATGGCCGGCGGCGTAGTGCTCGGCACTGCGCACGTCCAGCAGCACGAAGTCGGGTTGGCCGCTGCTCAGCGCGTCATGCACATCCCAGCAGTCGGTCTCGAACTGCAGGCCATGTTGAAAGTGGGCCAGGGCGGCGGCGGACGAGGCCGGGGCGACGGCGGTAACAAGTGTGGACATCAAGAACTCCTGCTGGGGCGGTGGAAGAACAGGCGTCCAGTGTGCCCAGCGGCGGCCTTACGAGACAGTGGCGTGATTGCCATGATTCGGTAACATCGCGCCATGAAAGACCATCTCGTCGCCGCCGTCGCCTACGACCGCCTGTGCACCTTCGAGTTCGCCTGCACGGCCGAGCTGTTCGCCCTGCCCAGGCCCGAGCTGGAGGTCGACTGGTACCGCTACGCCGTCTGTTCGCCCGAGCGGGGCCGGCTGCGCTCTGCCGGCGGCCTGATCGTCGAGGCACCGTACACGCTGCGCCTGCTTGCCCGGGCCGACACCATCGTCATGCCCGGCTGGCGCGATGTGCACGAGGCGCCGCCGCCGGCCCTGGTCAAGGCGCTGGCCGAGGCCTACGAGCGCGGCGCGCGGCTCACTTCGATTTGCTCCGGCGTGTTCGTGCTCGCCGCGGCCGGCGTGCTGGACGGCAAGTCGGCGACCACGCATTGGCGCTATGCCGATCTGCTGGCCCAGCGCTTTCCGTCCATCAAGGTGCGGCCCGACGAACTCTATGTCGATGAGGGCCAGGTCATCACCGCCGCCGGGTCGGCCGCCGGGCTGGACATGCTGCTGCACCTGGTGCGGCGCGACCATGGCGGCAGAATAGCCAACCGCGTCGCCCAGCGCCTGGTGCTGCCACCGCACCGCGATGGCGGCCAGGCGCAGTTCGTGCCGCGACCGATGCCGAGCGACGAGATCGGACGGCTGGCCCGGCTGATGGACTGGATGCGTGCCAATCCGCGCCTGCCGCACAGCCTGCAGTCGCTGGCCGACGAGGCGGCCATGAGCCCGCGCAGCCTGCAGCGCCAGTTCAGCGAGGCCACCGGCCTGTCGCCGATCGACTGGCTGATACGCGAGCGCGTGGCCCTGGCCAAGGACATGCTGGAGGCGCAGGACCTGCCGATGGCGCGCCTGGCCGAACTGGCGGGCTTCGGCTCCGAGGAATCGCTGCGCCGCCACTTCCGCGCCAAAGCTGGCACCAGCCCCAGCGCCTACCGCCGGCGCTTCGGCAGGGCCGTCACTGCGGGCCCAGTGCCTTGAACCACTGCTGCAGCTGGGCCAGGCTGGCGGTGACGCCGCCGCAGACGATCACCAGCACATTCCGGTAGGGCCGCAGCGCCGCATGCCGGCCGTAGACCGCGGCCAGCGCCGCGCCACAGGCCGGCTCGACCAGCAGCCGCTGGTCGTCGATGAAGCGCAGGCAGGCGCTGACGGCCTCGAAATCGGACACCACGACGCTTTGCACTTCGTGGCTCTGCGTCAGTGCAAAGGCCTGCTCGCAGACCTGGCGTGCCCCCAGCGAGGTGGCGATGCTGGTGATGGCCGGCAGCTCAATGCGACGGCCCGCCGCCATGGCCTGGGCCAGCGAATCGGCGCCCGCGGTCTCGACCGCCAGCACCGGTACATCGGCCCAGTCATTGCGACGCAGGCCTTCGATCACACCGCTCAGCAGACCGCCGCCGCCGACCGACAGCAGCACCGCGTCGGGCCTGGGCGCGCCGCTGGCCGCCACCTCGTCGATCATGCTGGCATGGCCCTGCCACAGCAGCGGGTCGTCGAAGGGGTGGAGCAGGGCGGCATCGCCGGTCGCCCTGCTTTGGGCCAGTGCATTCGCCTCCTGCCAGGAGGCGCCATGGACGATCAGCTCGGCGCCCTGCTGGGCGATCAATTCCTTGGCCCGGGCGGTCGTTGTCTGGGGCACAACGACGGTCACCGGCACAGCCAGCAAGCGCCCGCAATAGGCCGCCGCAATGCCGGCATTGCCGCCCGATGACGAAACGAAGCGCCGCGCGCCGCGTTGCTGGTAGGTCTGGCACGCATGGCCCATGCCGCGCAGCTTGAACGAGCCCGGTGGCTGCAGCGCTTCGAGCTTGAGCCAGATTTGTTGGTCTGGCGTGGAGAGCGAGGCGGAAAGAAGCAGGGGTGTCTGGATGTGCAGAGGCATGCGCGCAGCGGGTCAGTTGTAGCCCGGATGGAATCCGGGGCCCCGGATTGCATCCGGGCTACGGCGGGGGCTTCCGCCGGTCACTCTTTTCTGCACTTCCACTCCGGGCTGCCCGGTCCCCAGACGATCTTGGCCTGGCCCTCCAGCTCGAAGAAGCTGACCTGATCGCCGGCATAGCTGGTGCCCACGGCACCGGGCTTCAGATAGAGCACCGAGGCGGTCTCGTCGTACTCGGCCAGCATCGTTGGCGGGTCGGTGGCGAAGGTCGCGGTCTTGACCACATCCTCGGGCTTGCTGCCGCACTGGTAGTTGGCCTTGGCGGTCGGCGGCATCAGCGCATAGGTGGCCAGCAGCTCGGCAATGCGGCGCTGGTAGCTGAGCTTCAGGCAGGCCGCCGCATCAGCGGCCTTCAGGCATTCGTCGCGCGACTTGGTGCCCCAGCCGCGCTGTTCGGCCTTCAGCATCGGCGGCTTTTCCTTGGCGGCGATGGGCTCGGCGGCGCTCAGCGTCTCCGCCATCTTCTTGTCCAGCGCCATCAGCGACTCGTCCTTGCACAGCCAGGCGTCCAGGCTGCCCGGCTTGGCCTTGGCGCAGCTGGCCACGCCGGCCTGGGCCTGGGCGGCGCCGGCGGCGGTCAGCATCAGGCCCGTCAAGCCCAGCAGGGCGGCGGATTTCAGCGAGCAAAGTCTCATGGGGGTGCTCCTCTTATTGTTGGGGTGGGCGGGCTGAGCCTAGCTCAGGATGACCCGCCCGCACAAGGCGTGGCGGGTGCTTGTGGCTGAGGGTTTTCCGCGGGTCAGTCGGCGGCGGCCAGCGACTCCACATAGCAGGGTGCGGTCTCGCGCACTTCCACCGTGCACCACTCGGCGGCGGGGCACTGGGCGGCAATATCCAGCGCTTCCTGGCGGGTCTTGCAGTTGATCAGGAAGAAGCCGCCGACCATCTCCTTGGCTTCGGCATAGGGGCCGTCGATCAGATGCATGCGGCCGTTGCGCACTTGCAGCTGGGTGGCGTCGGTGTGCGAGCGCAATGACTCGCTGGCGATCAGCAGTCCGCGTTCATGGAGGTCTTGGCCGAAGCGCACCATGCGGTCGTAGACGGCACGGCCCTCGGCCTCGGTGCGAGTCTGGCGCTGGTTCAGCGGCTCTATCATCATCAGCATATAGGCCATATCGTCTCCCTGTTGTCGCATTGAGCGCGCTGATTAAATCATCCGGGGCGCTCATGTCAGCTGAACCTAGCGTGCCATCAGCGCAGCCATCGCCTTGCCGACCTCGCCGTCGATCAGGGCGTTGATCATGCGCACCTTCTCGGCCGCGTTCAGCGCGGCCCACGGGTCGTCGGTACTTTGCTGTGCGCGGCCCGATCCGATCGCCTGAGAGGCCTTGATGCTGCGCCTGCCCAGTACCCGACCGGACGGAAAGTCCACCAGACTCAGCTGCAGGTAGGTATAGGGCGCGATGAAGCCGCGCCCGCCCTGAGAAGCCCCCGAGTTCTCGTTGTTCTGGACACTCTCCCAGGTCCCATCCAGATAGAACCCGAGTCCTTCGAGCTTGCCCGCGCCATCGATCATGCCGCTGTCGACCGTGACTTGCGCATCGTCACGCAGCTTGCCGATCAGCACCAGCCGGCCCGCCCCCTGCTCGCGGATCACATTGCGCACGGCTTCAGGCATTTGCAGCACGCCATTCGCCACCTCGAACAGCGTTCGCTGCTTCTCGAACAGCACCGGACTGCGGGTGTTGATCGCGGCGAACTCCGCATTGGGCACCGCCTGACGAATCGCCTTGATGGCGGCAGCCACGGCAACATCATCGAACACCGGGTCCGCAATCGGCAGGGACGAGCGCAGGTTGTTGTCCACCAGGGATCCGGTCTGCGGCCGTCGCACGACCGTATCCAGCCGGTCCCCGATCAGGGACAGCAGGGCGTAAACCGGGACTGGGTCCGGCCCGGCGGCTGCTTGCGCCGAGACCCCGGGACTAGCCGCACCGAAGACCGTGAGCAGCAGCCAAAATGCCAGATAGCGAGTTGCTTTGTTCATGGTGCCATCCTAGCGCTCATTGCATGAGCCTGGCCGCAGAGTGCCGGCAGCACCGACAATAGCGCCTTGCCCGCCACTTGCGGGCCTGGAAGCTTATGAAGTCGAATCATCTGGAACTGCCGCGTTTCGAGCCCACCGTGACGGCGGCCCTGGCGCGTCTGGCCGCCATCAAGCCGGGCGACTATGCCCGCACCCGCAACCACCTCGGAGGCGCGGTCAGCAAGATCTCGCCCTACCTGACCCATGGTTTCATCAGCATGCCGGAGGCGGCGCGTTTTCTGGACTCACGCCACCAGCTGGACCTGCAGAACAAGTTTGCCTACGAGCTGGGCTGGCGCGAGTTCTTTCAGCATGTCTGGCGCCACGAGGGCGATGGCATCCTGAGCTCGCTGCACGAGGGCCCGCTGCCCGATGCCGCCTATGGCGCCGAGCTGCCGCTGGACATCCGCGAGGCACGCACCGGCGTGCCGACGATAGACGCCGCGGTTCGCATGCTCTATGCCTGCGGCTATCTGCACAACCATGCGCGGATGTGGCTGGCCTCCTACATCGTCCACCTGCGCAAGGTGCACTGGCGGGCCGGCGCCGACTGGATGCAGGGCCATCTGCTGGACGGTGACCTGGCCAGCAACCACCTCAGCTGGCAATGGGTGGCCGGCACCGGCAGCCACAAGCCCTATCTGTTCAATGCGGAGAACGTGACCCGCTTCACGCCCAAGGGCATGGCCGAGTGGTCGGCCAAGGGCACGGTGCTGGATGCCTCGTATGAGGCGCTGGAGCAGATCGCGCGCAGCCCCGAGGCGGTGGCCACGAAGCCACTCGCCAAGGGCGTGATTGAGCCGAAGCTGCATGCCGCACCGCCCGAGGCGCTGGTGGCCCAGCTGGGCAAGGCGGTCGAGCCGCCCAAGGCCAAGGCCGCTGCCGCCCGCGAGGTCTGGCTGGTCCAACCCTGGGGCCTGCGCGATCTGCCGGATCGCGTGCCGCCCAGCACGCTCAAGGTCGGCCTGCTGCTGACCGATTTCCATGGCGCCTTCCCTTGGAGCGAGCAGCGCTGGCGCTTTGTGCTGACGCGCATGGCCAGGCTCTGCGACGAGATCTGGCTGTGCGACGCTGCGGCGCTGAAGACCGCCCTGGCCAAGGCCAAGAGCGTGCGGGGCCAGGTCTCGCCGCACATCGCCGGCTATCTGCAAGCACAGATGGACGGCTGGGAGACCGAGTTCCCGCCCACCCTGCTGGGCGAGCCCGGCGAGCGCTGCGCCTCGTTCTCGCAGTTCTGGGCCCGCACCACCACAGGTCTGCGCCGGTTGACCGAGCTGCCCGGCCTGGGCGGCCTGGGCCTGGCCGAGCCCGAGGAACTCGACGAAGATGACCATGAAGACGACGACGAATGATGTAGCCCGGATGCAATCCGGGTTGGTGGCGCCTATCGGTCGCCGCACCCTGCTGCTGGCCGCCTCGGCCCTGGCCCTGCCGGTGTGGGCCCAGTTGGCCGTGCCGCCGCTGCCCTTGACCCAGCGCACCCTGGCCAATGGCCTGCAGGTCATCGCCTCCCCCGATCCGCGCGCCGCCACGGTCAGTGTGCAGGTCTGGTACCGGGTCGGTGGCAAGGACGATCCGGTCGGCCGTTCGGGCTTTGCCCATCTGTTCGAACACATGATGTTCAAGGCGACCAGGCACATGAAGGCCGAGCAGTTCGACCGCCTGACCGAGGACGTGGGCGGCATGAACAATGCCTTCACCGCCGAGGACATGACCGGCTACGAGGCGCTGGTGCCGTCCAACCACCTGGAGCGCATCCTCTGGGCCGAGGCAGAACGGATGTCCAGCCTGACCGTCGATCAGGCCAATTTCGACAGCGAGCGCCTGGTCGTGCAGGAGGAATTCCGCCAGCGCGTGCTGGCCGAGCCCTACGGCCTGCTGTTCAATGCAATGGCGTCCGAGGGCTTCGAGCGCCACCCGTACAAGCGGCCGGTGATAGGCAGCATCGAAGACCTGAATGCCGCCACCCTGGATGATGTGCGCCGCTTCCATGCCACCTACTACCGGCCCGACAACGCGGTGCTGATCGTCACCGGTGGGTTCGATGCCAGGCAGCTCGATGCCTGGGTGGACCGCTATTTCGGCGGCCTGCAGCGGCCCGCCACGCCGGTTCCGCGCGTCAATGTGCAGGAGCCGCGGCTGGCCAGGGACCGTGTCGTCGCGCTGACCGGCGCCAATGTGCCGCTGCCGGCGGCGCTGCTGATCTGGCAGGCGCCCAAGGTCGCCAGCCCCGACACCAAGGCGCTGCGCGTGGCCCAGGCCCTGCTCAGCGCCGGCGAGTCCTCTCGGCTCAACGAGGCCCTGGTCTACCGCCAGAACATCGCCCAGAGCGCCGGCTTCGAGGCCGCCCAATACGCCGACGCCGGCCTGCTGATCGCCTTCGCCATCGCTGCCGGCAAGCAGCGGGCCGAGCAGCTGGTCGCGCCGCTGATGCACGAGATCACGCGCCTGGCCACCGGCCCCATCGCGGCGGCCGAGCTGGACAAGGTCAAGACCGGCCTGCTGACAGCCGCGCTGGTGGCGCGCGAAACGCCGCAGGGCCGCGCCAGCGCAATCGGCCAGGCGGTTGTGCTGCAGGGTGATGCGAATGCCGTCAACCGTGAGCTGAGCGAGCTGCAGGCCGTCACGGCGGCCGATGTGCAGCGGGTGCTCAAGACCCATGTGCTGGACGCCAGGCGCGTGACGATCCACTACACGCAGAAGAAGAAAGGCGCCAAGTCATGAGCCGCCCGAAGGTCCTGCTGACGGGCATCGCCCTGGCCTGCCTGAGCGCCATCACCCTGGCACAGACCCCGGGCGTCGATGTGCCGCCGCTGCCCGGCCCGGCCGCCGCGATCAACGTGCCGGCGATCGAGGAGTTCCGCCTGACTAACGGCGTGCGCGTGGTGCTGGCAGCGCGGCACGATGTGCCGCTGGTCAGCGCGCTGTTGCGGGTCGAGGTCGGCAGCCTGGCCGATCCGGCGCGGCGTGCCGGCCTGGCCGGCATCACCGCCACCCTGCTGACCAAGGGCGCCAAACGCGCCGGCAAGACGCTGGACGCGACCCAGATCGCCCGCGAGGCCGAGGCCCTGGGCAGCAGCCTGACGGCCAGCGCCGGCTGGGAGAGCAGCCTGCTGGGCCTGACCGTCTCGACGCCGAAGCTGGACGCCGCCGTGGCCCTGCTGGTGGACCTGCTGCGTGCGCCCACCTTCCCGGCCGAGGAGCTGGAGCGCACGCGGGCCCAGGCGCTCGACGCACTGAAGCTGGCCCAGTCCAACCCGACCCAGGTGGCGCAGGACGTGGCCCGCCGCGTCTTCTGGGGCGCCAGCGCCTATGGCGCATCGAGTACGGCGCAGACGCTGGCGCGCATCCAGCGCGATGACGTCGTCGCCCTGCACCGGCTGTGGGTGAGGCCCGAAACGACCACCCTGATACTGGCCGGTGACCTCAGGCTAGCCGAGGCCCGCGCGCTGGCCGAACGCACGCTGGGCGCCTGGCCGTCGAACCGCATGGCGCTGCCGCGCATGAGCGCCGCGCCGGCTGAAGCGCTGGACAGCGCCCTGGTCTTGGTCAATCTGCCCGGCGCTGGCCAGGCGGGCGTGGCCGTGGCTGCGCCCTTTGTGCCGCAGGACCAGGTGCAGGCGCGCCGCATCGGCTCGGTGGCCAATGCGGTGCTGGGCGTCGGCTATTCGGCGCGGCTGAACCAGGAGGTGCGCATCAAGCGCGGCCTCAGCTATGGCGCGGGCAGCAGCGCGGCCAGCCACCGCGTCGGCGGCCTGGTGCTGGCCCAGGCCCAGACCAACAACCCGACCGCCGCACAGGTCGTGGAGCTGATACGCGCCGAGATGACGGGCCTGGCCACCCGCCCGCCCGACGCCACCGAGCTGGCCGCGCGCCAGGCGGCCCTGGTCGGCGGCTTTGCCCGCAGCCTGGAGTCCACCGCAGGCCTGGCTTCGGTGGTGGCCGGTCAGATGGACCGTGGCCGCCCGCTGGCCGAGCTGAACAACACCGTGCCCGAGCTGCTGGCCGTCACCGCGCCCCAGGTCGGCGAGTTCGCCGCCGCCCATTGGGCCGCGTCGGCGCTGCGCACCGTCGTCGTCGGTGATCTGAAGGCGGCCGGTGAGGGTTTGCGCGGCTTGGACGCCAAGGCCCTGGTGGTCGAGATGGACCAGCTTGATCTGGCCGCACCGGGCCTGGTGCGGGGGAGGTAGTCTCCATCAGGGCTATCGATGCCGGCAGCGCCGGTCGGTGCTACCGTGGGCGACGCCGCCGTCTGAGCGGCTTTCAACTGGGAGCAACGATGAAGCGATTGACGATGGCGATGGTCATGACCGCTGCCGCGAGTTTTTCCAGCGCCAGCCTGGCCGCTGGCCCGCTGAGCATTGCGATGCGCATTGCCGATGACAGTGGCCCCGGCGCTGCCGTGGGCGAGGTGCTGGTCAGCGAGTCGAAGTACGGCCTGGTGTTCACTCCGGCGCTGAAGGGCCTGCCGCCCGGCCTGCATGGCTTTCATGTGCATGAGAACGCCAGCTGCGCCGCGGCGCAGCGCGATGGTAAGCCGGTGGCGGCCCTTGCCGCCGGTGGCCACTACGACCCGCACAAGACCGGCCAGCATGGCGCGCCCTGGAGTGAGACCCATCAGGGCCACCTGGGCGATCTGCCCGCCCTGTATGTGGACGCGCAGGGCAATGCGCAGCAACCGGTGCTGGCGCCCCGGCTCAAGCTCGCCGATCTGGCGGGCCGTTCGCTGATGATCCATGCCGGTGGCGACAACCACGCCGACCATCCCGCGCCGCTGGGCGGTGGCGGCGCACGGGTGGTCTGCGGCGTCAGTCCTTGATCTCCCCCGTTTTGTCGCCAAGCAGGTAGGGCACGGCCTCCACCAGGCGCCAGCCCGGCTGCTCGAGCACGCACTGGCGCAGCAGGTAGGCATGGCCCGAGCCATAGACGACCACGATGCGGTCGCCCGGGCGCGCCAGCTGCACGATGCGGGCGCAGATGCGGGCATTGCGCGTGTACCACTGGCCCAGCAACTCGGCACCCGGCTGCTTGTCTCCCTGGCCGAAGTGCAGCGCCTCGGTATAGAACTGGTGGTCGCGCAGCAGGGCCTCCGGGCTGTTTATGGTGGCCAGCAGCTCGGGGATGCTCTGGCGCGGCTGCCGGGCCTCGAAGTCCTTGCTGCGTTGCTGCAGCAGGGCCACCATCGCCTGCAGCTTCGGCTCCATGCCCTGCTGCCTGGCGTAGTCCTGCAGCGCCTGGAAGGGGAACATGCCATCGGCATCGATGCCATAGGCGGCGGTGTGGCCGCGCGCGTCTGCAAGACGAAAGCCGATCTGCTCGACCTCGTTGCGCCGGGTTTGATGCTTGCCCTGGCGCCAGTCAAGATAGCCCGGCAGCTCCGGCGAGTCTGGAGGGGTCGCCCGGCGCTCCACCATCACCTTGTCGGGCTTGAAGACGGCCAGGCGCCGGGTCAGCGTCTGCAACTCGGCCTGGCGCCTGGGGCTCAGCACGTCATCGACCTGGGTGTTGACCACGTCCTGGCCCGGATTGCCGAAGTGGTAGGTGCCCAGCACCATCACCTGTACCTCAGCGGCTGCGACCGAGGCAGCTGCCAGACAAAGGGCCAGGGCCAGCCCCTGTTTGCGGTGGTTCATCATGTCTCCTTGGCTTGCGGTGGGCCTATTGTTGAACCGCGGTGCCGCCCGCCGCAGCCGGCATGCGACAGGCTGCGCCGCGCAAGGGGCGGGCGGTCGCAAACGGTGATATGTTCTGGTGAACACTCTTGCACGGTGGGCGATGCTGCTGTTCGATGACGACGACGCGCTGGCGCAACTCGAGGCGGAACTGCCCGGGCTGATCGGCGCCGAGCGTGGCGTCGCCACCGTTCGTCTGGCCTGGCAGCTGCGCGAGCGCGACACGCGGCGGGCGCTGGCGCTGGCTGACCGCCTGCGCCAGACCCTGACCGGCCCGGAGGCTGGCGCCCAGCAGGCAAGACTGAAGTTGCTGGAAGCCGAGGCCAGGCGATTGTTCGGCGAGTTCGCCGCCGGCTTCGAGGCCGCCCGTGACGCGCTCGCCGGCTTCGATGCGCTGGGTGACACGCTCGGTCGAGCCGACACCCACTGGGTGCTGGCCCAGCTGCATGGCGCGCTGGGCGAGACGGCCCTGGGCCAGAGTGAGCTGGAGCTGGCGATCGATGGGGCCTTGCACGCCGGAGACGCCACGCGACGGCTGATCTTCGAGGCCACCATGGCGCGCAACACCACCTTCGGCGACTGGCGCCAGGCCGATGCGCGCTGGGCCCGGCATTTCCCGCCGGACACGACGGGCCTTCATCCGGCGGCGGTCGCCGCCATTGAACTTTATCGCGGCAGCCGGGCATTCCGCGCGGCCGACTATGCCCAGGCGGTGCGCCACCAGATGCTGGGTTTCGAGGCTGCCCTGCAAAGCGGCCAGTTGCAGAACGCCATCAGTGCGGCGGCCAATAACGGCAATGCCTTCGCCAGCCTGAACGACTACGAAACCGCGCTGGACTGGGGCCAGCGCGCCCTCGACCTGGCCCGTCCCACCGGCTGGCAGCTGCGCATCGGCGGCTGCCTGATGCAGATGGGCGAGACCCTGCGCAAGCTCGGCCGCCTGGAACTGGCCCAGGCGCTGCTGGACGAGGCCATGCCCTGTCTGGCGCCGGTGCGCGGCTCCCGCAACTACGCCGTGGCGCTGTGCTACCGCGTGGATCTGGCGCTGGACCGGGCCGACTTTGCCCAGGCGCTGAGCCTGCTCGATGAGCTGGACCGGGGCGAGATCGCCTCCGATCTGCGTCTGCGCACGCAGCGCGGCCGTGCCCACGCGCTGCTGAGTCTGGGCCTGCATGAGCTGGCCGAGGCGGTGGCCCAGCAGGCCCTGGATCTGGCGCTGCAGGCCGACGCGCCCGTCCATCAGATCGAGGCCCTGCAGATGCTGGCCCATGTGCGCGGAGTCCGGCCGGGCGGGTCCGATGCCTCGACTGAGCGGGGCGTGCTGACCTGCCTGGACCAGGCGCTGGCCCTGGCCAGAGGTATTGCCGGCTACCAGGTGCCCATCGACCTGCTGGCCACGCTGGCGGCCGAGTACGCCCGGCTGGGCCGCTACGAGCAGGCCTATGCGACCGAGTGCGAGGCCTCGGCGGCGCGCGAGAAGACGCACAGCCGCGAGGCCACCGACAGGCTGATGGCGATGGAGCTGCGCTTCCTGTCCGAGAGCGCCAAGGCCGAGGCCCAGCACCAGCGCCAGTTGCGCGAGGCCGAGGCGGCGCGTGCCGACCTGCTGCAGCGCAACAGCCTGACCCTGGAGAAGCTGGGCGTGATCGGCCAGGAGATCACCGCGCACCTGGAGTCGGCCTCGGTGTTCGAGACCCTGAACCGCCATGTCCATGCGCTGCTCGATGCCAGCAGCTTTGCCATCTATCTGCTCGACGCCGATGGCCGGCAGCTCAGCTCGGTGTTCGATGTCGAGCAGGGCCTGCGCCTGCCGCCGGACCATATCGCGCTCGATGATCCCGACTCCTATGCCGCCCGCTGCGTGCGGGAACGCCGCGAGGTGGCGGTCGAGCTGGCAGGTGATGGCAGCGACCCCAACCAGATGCCCGGCACCATGCCCACTCGCAGCGCGATGTTCGCACCGCTGCTGGTGGACCAGCGGGTGCTGGGCGTCATCACCACCCAGTCGCCGCGCGCCCAGGCCTATGCCGAGCACGAGTGGCTGATCTTCCGCACCCTCAGCGCCTACACCGCCATCGCCCTGGACAATGCCAGCGCCTACCAGCGCCTGCAGGACGCGCAGGGCCGGCTGGTCGAGCAGGAGAAGCTGGCGGCGCTGGGCTCCCTGGTGGCCGGCGTGGCCCATGAGCTCAACACGCCGATAGGCAACGGCCTGTTGATGGCCAGCACCCTGCTGCAGAAGACCGAGGCGGTGGAGCATCGCGCCGGCGCGCAGACGCTGCGTCGCAGCGAGCTGAACGTCTTTTTCGGCGATGTGAAGCAGGCCTCGCGCTTTCTCGTCAGGGGATTGCAGGACGCTGCCGAGCTGGTGGACAGCTTCAAGCAGGTGGCGGTGGACCGCAGCAGCGCCCAGCGCCGCCGCTTCGACCTGGCCAAGACCAGCCAGGACGCGGTGGCGATGATGATGGGGCGGCTGCGCAATGCCGGCCACCAGATCACGCTGGACATACCCGAGGGCATCTGGCTCGACGGCTATCCGGGGCCTTTTTGCCAGGTGCTGACGAATCTGATCAACAACGCCCTGATCCATGCCTTCGATGGCCGCGAGGGCGGGCAGATGCGGCTGACGGCCAGGGCGCTGAAGGACGACCGCGTCGAGCTGTGCTTCAGCGACAACGGCGCCGGCATTGCCGCCCACCATCTGCCCCGCGTGTTCGAGCCCTTCTTCACCACCAAGATGGGCCGGGGCGGCAGCGGCCTGGGCCTGTCCATCAGCTACAACATCGTCACCTCGCTGTTCGGCGGCGAGCTCAGCGTGAGCAGCGAGCCGGGCCAGGGCAGCCGGTTCGTGATGACCTTGGCGCTGCAGGCGCCGCAGGTCGAGAACCCCGCAGCCGGCCTGGCAAGCTGAGGCCTCAGGTTGCCGTGGTCTGCCGCACGGCGCGCTCCCACTGCGCCATCAGCTCCTGCGCGCGCTCGCGCGGCATCGTCGGGTGGAACACCCGCTCGGCCTGCCAGTGGCGGCTCAGCTCGTCCAGATTGCCGTACAGCCCGGTCGACAGGCCGGCCAGATAGGCCGCGCCCAGCGCGGTGGTCTCTATCACCTTGGGTCGCACCACCGGAATGCCCAGCAGATCAGCCTGGAACTGCATCAGCAGGTTGTTGACGCAGGCGCCGCCATCGACGCGCAGCTCAGATACCGGTGCGCCGCCGGCCGCCACCGCATCACGGCTCATCGCCAGCAACAGGGCTGCGCTCTGGAAGGCGATCGATTCCAGCGCGGCGCGAGCAATGTGGGCGACGGTGGAGCCGCGGGTCAGGCCGACGATTGTTCCGCGCGCCTCGGCATTCCAGTAGGGCGCGCCCAGGCCGGTGAAGGCCGGCACGAACATCACGCCGCCGGCATCGGGCACGCTTTCGGCCAGGCCCTGCACCTCGCCGCTGCCCTTGATCGCTTGAAGACCATCGCGCAGCCACTGCACGACGGCGCCGCCGATGAAGACGCTGCCCTCCAGCGCGAACTCGGGCGTGCGCGAGGCCTGCGCCGCGCTGGTGGTGATCAACCCATTGCCCGAGCTCTGGAACTGCGCGCCGGTGTGCATCAGCATGAAGCAGCCGGTGCCATAGGTGTTCTTGGCCATGCCGGCCTTGAAGCAGGCCTGGCCGAACAGGGCCGATTGCTGGTCGCCGGCAATGCCGCCTATCTCGATCTCGCCGCCCAGATGCTCGGCGGCCACGCGGCCGAAGTCGTGGGCGGATGGGTGGACTGCGGGCAGCACCTCGGGCGGAATGTCCAGCGCCTGCAGCAGCTCGGCATCCCATTCGTTGCTGTGCACATTGAACAGCATCGTGCGCGAGGCATTGCTGACATCGGTGGCATGGACCTGGCCATTCGTCAGCTGCCAGACCAGCCAGGAGTCGATCGTGCCGAAGGCCAGCTCGCCGCGCGCCGCCTGCTCGCGGGCGCCGGCCACGTTGTCGAGAATCCACTTGAGCTTGGTGCCGGAGAAATAGGCGTCGATGACGAGGCCGGTCTTGCGCTGCACCACCGGGGTCAGGCCCTGTTCGCGCAGCGCCGCGCAGGTGGGCTCGGCGCGGCGGTCCTGCCAGACGATTGCCGAATAGATGGGCAGGCCGGTCTTGCGACTCCACACCACAGTGGTTTCGCGCTGGTTGGTGATGCCCAGGGCGTGGATATCGCCGGCCTTCAGCCCGGCCTTGGTCAGCACCTCGCGCGCCGTGGCCAGCTGGCTGTGCCAGATTTCCGTCGCGTCGTGCTCGACCCAGCCCGGCTGCGGGAAGATCTGGCGGAACTCGCGTTGCGCCATCGCGACGATATGGCCTTGGGCGTCGAACACGATGGAGCGGGAGCTGGACGTGCCTTGGTCGAGGGCGAGGAGATAGGTCATCAGGGTCTCCGTGGGCGGTTCTTGTGGCGGTATGGCCCCGGATTGCATCCGGGCTACGGGTCAGTTGTAGCCCGGATGCAATCCGGGAGCGATCCGTTCAATCGGCAACGACCAGCTCCACCCCTGCATCATTGAGCAGGGCAGGGAAGGGCTCCGGCGGCGCCTCGTCGGTGATCAAGAGGTCCAGCTGTTGCAGCTGCGCCACCTCGGCCATGGCCGGGCGGTTGAATTTGCTGTGGTCGGCGGCCAGCCAGACCTGGCGCGAGTGTTCGATGATGGCGCGGGCCACCATCACCTCGCGGTAGTCGAAGTCGCGCAGGGTGCCGTCGGCCTCTATGCCCGAGATGCCGACCAGGCCGATGTCCACCTTGAACTGGCGGATGAAGTCCACCGCCGCCTCGCCAACCACGCCGCGGTCGCGGGCGCGCACCGTGCCACCCACCATCACCAGCTCGCAATCGGTGTTGTCGCTGAGGATGGTGGCCACATTCAGGTTGTTGGTGATGACGCGCAGGCCCTTGTGGTGCAGCAGCTCGCGGGCCACCGCCTCGGTGGTCGTGCCCAGGTTCAGGAACAGCGAGCTGCCGGCCGGAATGCGCGCCGCGATCGCCTTGGCGATGCGCGCCTTGCCATCGGCCTGCAGCGCCTGACGCTGGCGATAGGCAATGTTCTCGGTGGTGCTGGACGGCACGCGCACACCGCCGTGAAAGCGCGCCACCAGGCCGGCCTCGGCCATGCGCTGCACATCGCGGCGCACCGTCTGCAGGGTCACGCCGAACTTCTCGGCCAGCGCCTCGACGCTGACCGAACCGCGGGCGCGTACCTCCTGCAGCAGGTCGTTCTGACGGGGATTGGGAATCATGGAACGAGAGTGTAGGGGGCCGCGGAGCGGGGCCGGACGCACCGTTTTGGTTTGTTGGCTAGCCTAAAGCGAACCGAAACGAATCACATCGAGGGAAAACCCTGCGATAAAACGAACCAAAAGGAGTTAAAAAGAAAAAAGAAGAACACAATAGCGAACCAAAATTCGCTACGGAGACAGCCCTTGAGTGCCCAACTCGACCCACAGCCCACCGCGCCCGATGCCTACGACGTGCTTGTCGTCGGCGGCGGCATCAATGGCGCAGGCATCGCCCGTGACATGGCCGGCCGGGGCTGGAAGGTCTTGCTGGTCGAGCGCGACGACCTGGCCTCGCACACCTCGTCGTCCTCGACCAAGCTGATACACGGCGGGCTGCGCTATCTCGAGTACTACGAGTTCTCGCTGGTGCGCAAGGCCTTGCAGGAGCGCGAGGTGCTGCTGAAGAGCGCACCCCACATCATGTGGCCGCTGCGTTTCGTGATGCCCCATGACGCGGCGATGCGCCCGGCCTGGATGATCCGCATCGGCCTGTTCATGTACGACCATCTGGCCCGCCGCGAGGTGCTGCCGGGCTCCAATGGCGTCGATCTGCGCAGCAGCCCGCTGGGCGCGCCGCTGAAGTCGCAATACACACGGGGCTTTGTCTATTCCGATGGCTGGGTGGACGACGCCCGCCTGGTGCTGCTGAACGCGCTGGACGCGCAACGCCATGGCGCGACCATACTGACGCGCACCGCCTGCGTCGAGGCGCAGCGCGATGCCGAGGGCTGGACGGCCACCTTGCAGAATGCTCAGGGAAACAAGAGAACCGTCCGTGCCCGAGCGCTGGTCAATGCCGCCGGCCCCTGGGCCGAGTCATTCCTGCGCGGCGTGGCGCGGCCGGCGCGAGGCGAGACACTGGCCACCAAGAGCCTGCGCCTGGTCAAGGGCAGCCACATCATCGTCAAGCGCGCCTTCGAGCATGACCACGCCTACATCTTCCAGAACCCCGACAAGCGCATCATCTTCGCGATCCCCTACGAGCGCGACTTCACGCTGATAGGCACCACCGACGTCGAGCTGCAGGGCGACCCCGGCGTGGCGCGCATTGCCGCCGACGAGCAGGCGTACTTGTGCGAGCAGGCCTCGCGCTACTTCAAGCAGCCGATCAGCAATGACGATGTGGTTTGGAGCTATGCCGGCGTGCGCCCGCTGCTGGACGATGCCTCGGGCGATCCGTCGGCGGTGACCCGCGACTATCTGCTCGAGCCGCAGCGCGACGGCGCGCCGCTACTGAGCGTCTGGGGCGGCAAGATCACCACCTTCCGCAAGCTGGCCGAAGACGCCGCCGATCTGCTCGGTGACATGCTGGGCCAGCGCCGCGCGGCCTGGACACAGGGTGCGTTTCTGCCCGGCGGCGACCTGTCCGGTTGGATCGGCGCGGCGCAGCGGCCTGACACCGACTTCGAGCGCTTTGTGGCCGCCGTCCAAACGCGCCATCCCTGGCTGCCGGCCGATGTGGCGCGCCGGTGGGCACGGGCCTATGGCTCGCGCATCGACCATCTGATCGCCGCATCCCAGTCGCTTGCCGATCTTGGGCAAGAGGTGGCCCCGGGCCTGTACGAAATCGAGCTGCACTATCTGCAGCGCGAGGAATGGGTGAGCAGCGCCGACGATGTGTTGTGGCGTCGCTCCAAGCTGGGCCTGCACTACACGGAAGCCCAGCGCGAGGCCGTGAGGCAATGGATGACCCTATCAAACCAAGGAGCGGCCGCGTGACGCGTTCGAAGCAGCAGCCATGCATCTGAATCTGCAAGGCATCAGCAAAAAGGTCGGCCCCGCCACCTGGCTGTACGACATGAGCCTGGAGCCCGTGCCCGGCGCGGTGACCGTGCTGCTGGGCGCGACCCAGGCCGGCAAGACCAGCCTGATGCGCATCATGGCCGGACTGGATGTGCCCAGCCATGGCACGGTCAGTGTCGATGGCGTCGATGTCACCGGCATGCCGGTGCGCGAGCGCAATGTGGCCATGGTCTATCAGCAGTTCATCAACTACCCGGCGATGACGGTGGCCGACAACATTGCCTCGCCGATGAAGCTGCGCGGCGACAAGAACGTTGCCGCCCGCGTGCAGGAGCTGGCCGCCAAGCTGCATATCGAGATGTTTCTGCAGCGCCTGCCGGCCGAGCTGTCCGGCGGCCAGCAGCAGCGCGTGGCCCTGGCCCGCGCGCTGGCCAAGGGCGCGCCGCTGATGTTGCTGGACGAGCCCTTGGTCAACCTCGACTACAAGCTGCGCGAGGAATTGCGCGAGGAGCTGACGCAGCTGTTCGCCGCCAGCGACTCGACCGTGATCTACGCCACCACCGAGCCGGGCGAGGCTCTGCTGCTGGGCGGCTACACGGCGGTGATGGACGCCGGCGAGCTGCTGCAGTACGGGCCGACGGCCGAGGTCTTCCACTTCCCGAAATCGCTGCGCGTGGCGCGGGCCTTCAGCGACCCGCCGATGAATCTGCTCGCGGCCACCCGTCAGAACGAGGGCCTGCGCCTGAAGTCCGGCGCGGTCTTGAATATCGATGTGCCGACGGCCGGTTCGCAAGCACTGACCCTGGGCGTGCGTGCCAGCGCGCTACGCCTGACCGCAGCGCCGGGCGACATGGCACTTGACGGCCATGTCGAGTTGGCCGAGATATCCGGCTCCGATACCTTCGTCCACCTGTCCACCGCGGTGGGCGAAGTGGTGGCTCAACTGACCGGCGTGCACTTCTTTGACCTTGGCGCGGCGCTGACCCTGCACCTGAATCCGGCGCAGGTCTATGTGTTCGATGCCCAGGGCGATCTGCTCCTGGCACCGAAGAAGGGAGGGCAGCGCTGATGGCACGCATTGATCTGGACCTGGCCCATGCCTATGGGCCCAACCCGAAGGAAGACAGCGACTACGCCTTGCTGCCGCTGAAGATGACGTTTGCCGATGGCGGTGCCTATGCGCTGCTGGGCCCCTCGGGCTGCGGCAAGACGACGATGCTCAACATCATGTCGGGCCTGCTGCAGCCCTCGCATGGCACGGTGAAGTTCGACGGGGTTGATGTCACCGCTTCGTCACCGCAGGCGCGCAATATCGCCCAGGTGTTCCAGTTCCCGGTGATCTACGACACGATGACGGTGGCCGAGAATCTCGCCTTCCCGCTGCGCAATCGCAAGGTGCCGGAGGCACAGATCAAGCAGCGCGTCGGCGTGATTGCCGAGATGCTGGAGATGAGTGGCCAGCTGGACCAGCGCGCCGCCAACCTCAGCGCCGACGCCAAGCAGAAGATCAGCCTGGGGCGCGGCCTGGTGCGCTCCGATGTCTCGGCCGTGCTGTTCGACGAGCCGCTGACGGTGATTGATCCGCACCTGAAATGGCAGCTGCGCCGCAAGCTCAAGCAGATCCACCACGAGCTGAAGCTGACTTTGATCTACGTCACCCATGACCAGGTCGAGGCGCTGACCTTCGCCGACCAGGTGGTGGTGATGACTCGCGGCCGCGCCGTCCAGGTGGGCAGCGCCGAGGCGCTGTTCGAGCGGCCGCAGCACACCTTCGTCGGCCACTTCATCGGCTCGCCGGGCATGAACTTCCTGCCCGTCATCGCCAAGAACGGCCAGCTGCAGATTGCCGGTCAATTCCTGGCCCTGGACAAGGGCCTGCATCTGCCGGAGGGCGATCTGAAGCTGGGCGTGCGCCCCGAGTATGTGGCGCTGACCGCCGCCGGGGCGCCGGGTTCGTTGCCGGTGCAGGTGACCCAGGTGCAGGACATCGGCACCTATGTGCTGGTGACGGCCCGCATCGGTGAACAGGTGCTGAAGGCGCGGCTGGCGCCCGATCAGGCCCAGCCCAAGGCCGGCGAGCAGGCCTGGTTCCAGGTGCTGGGCACGCACAGCTGCTTTTACAAGAATGAGGAGTTGCTGGCATGAGCACGATTGCGAGCCCGACGCCGGGCCGCCCCAAGGCGGGCGAGATCCCCTCGGGGGATCGGATGCGGTACGCCGCAGACGAGGGGCAGACATGACTACCAAGCCGGTCAACCAGAAGGCGTGGTGGTTGATTCTGCCGGTGTTTCTTTGCGTGGCCTTCTCGGCCATCCTGCCCTTGATGACCGTCGTCAACTACTCGGTGCAGGACATCATCTCGCCCGAGCGCCGCGTCTTCGTCGGCACCGAATGGTTTGCCGCTGTGATGCGCGACCAGGACCTGCATGAGGCGCTGTGGCGGCAGATGGTGTTCTCCTGCTCGGTGCTGGCGGTGGAGATTCCGCTGGGCGTCATGCTGGCGCTGTCCATGCCCGCCCAGGGCTGGAAGGCCTCGGTCGTGCTGGTGATCGTGGCGCTGTCGCTGTTGATCCCATGGAACGTGGTGGGCACGATCTGGCAGATCTTCGGCCGCGCCGACATCGGCCTGATGGGGGCCACCCTGCAAAAGCTGGGCTTCGACTACAGCTACACCGGCAATGCGCTGCATGCCTGGCTGACCGTGCTGTTGATGGACGTCTGGCACTGGACGCCGCTGGTGGCGCTGCTGGGCTACGCCGGCTTGCGCTCGATACCCGATGCCTACTACCAGGCGGCTCGCATCGACGGCGCGTCGAAATTCGCCGTGTTCCGCTACATCCAACTGCCCAAGATGCGCGGCGTGCTGATGATTGCCGTGCTCCTGCGTTTCATGGACAGCTTCATGATCTACACCGAGCCCTTTGTGCTGACCGGCGGCGGGCCCGGCAATGCGACGACCTTTCTGTCGCAGTACCTGACGCAAAAGGCGGTCGGCCAGTTCGACCTAGGCCCGGCCGCAGCCTTCTCGCTGATCTACTTCCTGATCATTCTGTTGCTGTGCTTCATGCTCTACAACTGGATGCAGGCGGTGGGCACGGCCGACAAGACGGAGGCCAGCCATGGTTAAGCAGCCCTTCCAAAAGCGGACGATCTTTCTGTTCTGCTACATCGTCTTCGCACTGTTGCCCATCTACTGGATGGTGAACATGAGCTTCAAGACGAATGCGGAGATCCTGTCCAGCTTCTCGTTCTTCCCGCAGCACTTCACCTGGGACAACTACAAGACCATCTTCACCGATGCCTCCTGGTACTCGGGCTATCTGAACAGCCTGACCTATGTGGCCATCAACTGTGTGATCTCCATCACCGTGGCCCTGCCGGCGGCCTATGCCTTCTCGCGCTATTCATTCCTGGGCGACAAGCATGTGTTCTTCTGGCTGCTGACGAACCGGATGACGCCGCCGGCCGTCTTCCTCTTGCCCTTCTTCCAGCTCTATTCGACCCTGGGGCTGATGGACACGCATATCGCCGTGGCCCTGGCCCATCTGCTGTTCAATGTGCCGCTGGCGGTGTGGATTCTGGAAGGTTTCATGAGCGGCATTCCGCGTGAGATCGACGAGACGGCGTATATCGACGGCTACTCCTTCCCGCGCTTCTTCCTGACCATCTTCCTGCCACTGATCAAGGCCGGGGTTGGCGTGGCGGTCTTCTTCTGCTTCATGTTCTCGTGGGTGGAGTTGCTGCTGGCCCGCACCCTGACCAGCGTCAATGCCAAGCCCATCGTGGCGACGATGACGCGCACGGTCTCGGCCTCGGGCATGGACTGGGCAACGCTTGCAGCCGCTGGGGTGCTGACGATTGTTCCCGGTGCGATCGTGATCTGGTTCGTCCGGCATTACATCGCCAAGGGCTTTGCGATGGGGCGTGTCTGAAGACTTTGTGGGACAGACCTTGCGCAGCAAGCTCTGTCCTCAACTGATTGGAGGTATTTGTGTTTGACTGGATGGTTTGGACGACACCGGTCGCCGTGTTCTTCAGCTGCATCGTGCTGATGCTGATTGGCATGACGGTGTGGGAAATCAAGTCGCCGACGACGATGCGCAAGGGCTTTCTGCCCATGCAGACGACGCGCGGTGACCGGCTCTTTGTGGGGCTGCTGACGGCGGCCTATATCAATCTGATCTTCATTGGCCTGGCCGGCAAGTTCATGGCTTGGTTCGGGCTGGAGCAGGAGCCCAGCATCTGGATCAGCTTCGTGCTGTCGATGTTTGCCCTGGCCTTCGTGATGCGACGCGGATAAATACAAAAGGAATCCGGCCCGGTGCTTCCCCGGGGCCGTGGAATCCTCGCTGCACCCGGGGGAAGCGCATGACAGACAACAGGAGACGAGACACATGAAGATGCACTACACAGCACTGGCCCTGGCGGCCGCGTGCGCGGTGGCGGGCCATGCATGGGCCGGCGAGGCGGAAGCCAAGAAGTGGGTGGACAGCGAGTTCCAGCCCTCGACCCTGACCAAGGACCAGCAGATCGCCGAGATGAAGTGGTTCATCGAGGCGGCCAAGAAGCTGCAGGCCAAGGGCGTGAAGGAGATCTCGGTCGTGTCCGAGACCATCACCACGCACGAGTACGAGAGCAAGACGCTGGCCAAGGCCTTCACCGAGATCACCGGTATCAAGGTCAAGCACGACCTGATCCAGGAAGGCGACGTGGTCGAGAAGCTGCAGACCTCGATGCAGTCGGGCAAGTCCATCTATGACGGCTGGATCAGCGACTCCGACCTGATCGGCACGCACTACCGCTACGGCAAGATCATGAACCTGACCGACTATATGGCCGGCGCAGGCAAGGAGTGGACCAATCCCGGGCTGGACATCAAGGACTTCATCGGCACCAGCTTCACCACGGCGCCGGACGGCAAGCTCTACCAGCTGCCCGACCAGCAGTTCGCCAATCTGTACTGGTTCCGTGCCGATCTGTTCGCCCGCGAGGACCTGAAGACCAAGTTCAAGGCCAAGTACGGCTATGACCTGGGCGTGCCGCTGAACTGGAGCGCCTATGAAGACATCGCCGCCTTCTTCAGCGAAGACGTCAAGACGATTGACGGCAAGCCGATCTATGGCCATATGGACTACGGCAAGAAGGACCCGAGCCTGGGCTGGCGTTTCACCGATGCCTGGTTGTCGATGGCCGGCACCGCCGACATCGGCATCCCCAACGGCATGCCGGTCGATGAATGGGGCATTCGCGTCGCGGCCGACAAGTGCACGCCGGTCGGCGCCTCGGTCAGCCGCGGCGGCGCGACCAACTCGCCGGCGGCCGTCTATGCGCTGACCAAGTATGTGGACTGGATGAAGAAGTACGCACCGAAGGAAGCCTCGGGCATGACCTTCGGCGAGGCCGGCCCGGTACCCGCCCAGGGCCAGATCGCGCAGCAGATCTTCTGGTACACCGCCTTCACCGCCGACATGACCAAGGCCGGCCTGCCGGTCGTCAATGCCGACGGCACACCGAAGTGGCGCATGGCCCCCGGCCCCAACGGCCCGTACTGGAAGCAGGGCATGCAGAACGGCTACCAGGACGTGGGCTCCTGGACCTTCTTCAAGGACCATGACGCCAACAAGGTGGCCGCGGCCTGGCTCTACGCCCAGTTCGTCACCGCCAAGACGACCTCGCTGAAGAAGACCATCGTCGGCCTGACGCCGATCCGCGAGTCCGACATCCGCTCCAAGGCGATGACGGACATGGCGCCCAAGCTGGGCGGCCTGGTCGAGTTCTATCGCAGCCCGGCCCGTGTGGCCTGGACGCCCACCGGCACCAACGTTCCCGACTATCCGAAGCTGGCCCAGCTGTGGTGGAAGAACGTGGCCCAGGCCGTCACCGGCGAGAAGACGCCCCAGGGCGCGATGGACACTCTGGCCGAGGAAATGGACCAGGTGATGAGCCGCCTGGAGCGCGCCGGCATGGCGCAATGCCCGCCCAAGCTGAACAAGAAGGAAGACGCCAAGAAGTGGCTCTCCGACAAGGGCGCGCCCTGGGCCAAGCTGGCGAATGAAAAGCCCAAGGGCGAGACGATCGCCTATGACAAGCTGCTCAATGCCTGGAAGGATGGCAAGGTGCGCTGAACCGCTTTCAGCCGCCTTCGACCGTCTGAACGTACAACGGCCGCATTGCCCCCAGGGCAGTGCGGCCGTTTGCCTTGTCGGACCTTGGTGTTCAGCCGCGGCGGCGCTTGGCGAAGCCAATCAGGCCCAGGCCAACCAGCATCAGTGCATAGGTGCCGGGCTCGGGCACGGCGGTGACGGTGATCGCGTCGATGAAGGGGCCTGCCGCCGAATAGGTGAACGAGGTGCTCTGGAAGCCCAGCGTGCTGCTGGCGCCCACCGCCTGCGCCAGGAAGGAATGGGCCTCCCAGCGGTTGTTGCTCCATTTGTCGCCCACCTGGTGCAGGTAGCTGGCGCTGTCGGCCACGCCACCATTCCACAGCGCGTTCAAGGTCTTGCTGCCGCCGCTGGTGCTGCCATTGGGCCCGGCATTGCCGGATATGTAGTAGTCGATCCGGTACCACTGGCCGGCGACGGTATCGAAGCTCTGGCTGATGCGGCCGGGGCCCTGGGTGCCGTTCAGGTCCACAAACCAGTCGCCGTCCTGGGCCGGGCCGACGACATCGCCACTGCTGGCATAGCCAGCCTTCACATACTCGATATTGGCCAGGCTGACGGTCCAGCTATTAGCCGTGTTGCCGCTGTTCACCGACTGGATGAAGCCGGCGGCGCCGGACTCCAGGCTGCCGTTGGTCAGCGGTGCGGCCTGTGCCGAGGCGGCGAGGCTGAGCGCCAGGATGAGGGCGAGGCGAGTGGGCTTCATGGGGGTCTCCTGACGCAGTGGGTGAGCGATAGGCTCGGCAAACCCCATCCTAAGAACTGCGTGCCGGGCCGGTAACCCCGCAAACAGGGGGCTCACTTCGGATATCAATCACGCGGGCCGATTCGCAACTCGGCATAGCCGGTGGCGGCATCGAACTCGCGTGCGAACTGCCAGCTCGGCAGCAGCGCCAGCAAGACCTCGGCCGTCGTGCGTACCTTGCATCCTGCCGTCACATGCCCACCGACCACACGGCCGGTGGCATCTGCCACGCTCATATGCAGGTGCACGCCGTCGGGCGACAGGCTGCCGGCCAGGGTCAGGATTTCGACCTCGCCGTCAATCGCGAGGAAGTCATCGGCACCGGCCAGCCGCAAGCGCGTCTGCGACAGGCTGCCTATGCCGGACAACACAAAGGCCGCCTGGCAACCCTGGGCCTGCAGCACGCGCTGCAGCGCGGCGCGCAGATCGTCACCGGGGAGCAGGCGCAGGGGTAGAGGTTTCATGGGGAGAGCCTAGCGGAAGTCTGGGGTCGCATACCGACCGACATTACCCGAAGCAAGCGTACTCGCCAGCACCGCCTCGCTCTGATTTGAGCGCAACAAGGACTGACCCTCGGTCATGCGGCTAGGGTATGTCCAAATGGCCCACGCGACTCAGACGGGTCAGGATGCCTTTGTGCGATCAAATGCCTGTGCAGTTGTGCTGCGCTAGGGGTTTGCTCGCGAAGATTTGACATTGAACGAATAGATCCTGAAGAGGGAGGATGTTTTGAGCAATTTGAAGAAGTCTTTGGGGTTGATGCTCTTGCTTGGCAATGCATGCATCGCTCAAGCAGCACTGCGCTACGACTTTGTTGGGCAGGCCACGCTCGACATTGACAAAAACGGCGTGCGCGACGTTGTACCCGTCACATTCAGCTACCTTCTCGAAACTCCACTCTTGGCGGACTACTCGGTGCCGGTCGACAACATGCTGAGTTGCAGCACCGCGTATCGTGCCTGCGTTGGCGTCGATGTGCATGTTGACGCGATGGCTTCTGGCCACTCGGGAGTCCCAGGCGAGATGGTGTTTCTTTTCGATTGGGGTAGCGGCGGACCGATCTTCTACTTTGACCAGCTTGCTCTATGGAAGCCTGGGGTGTACGACACGACCTTGCAGACCTTCAACGCACCCTCAACCTTGACGGTGTCGTCGGTACCCGAACCAGCGACTTGGGGCTTCATGGGCTTGGGTCTGTTGATGTTGGGCGGGTACCGGCGCGTGTTGAAGGGCGAATAGTGGCCGCCGACAGGAGGCCGAGCGCGAGCCTCAAGCCCGCGTCCAGTGCATCACCCAGTTCTCCTGCCAGGTCTTGCCATCGTCGCGCGACACCGCCTGGAACCAGCGGCAGGATGTGGGCGTGATCTGGTCCCAGACGCCGCGCACGATGATGGGCTTGTCGGCGTCGGTCTCATCACTGTCCCAGGTGCCGCGGCCGTCGACAAAGCTGCCCCATGCCGGCGGTGGCGCGAGCACGCCGCTCTTGCCGTTGACCCAGTAATCGGCCCAGAGCTTGCGCTCGACATCGAGCATGCGCAGGCCCATGCCGCTGAAGTTGCGGGCCGGAATGCGCAACTCCTCGACGCTGATGACCCCGCCCAGGATGGCGTGGACACTGGCCTCGCTGTCGAACTCGTCCCAGGCGCCGTCCTTCAGGCGGCGGTTCTTGATCTTCCAGTGGCCGCTCAGGAAGTCGAAGTCGCCGGGCTTGCCGGTGGGCGTGGGGGCGATTGCGGCGGCCCTGACCGTGTTCAGCGCGGCTGATCCGGCGGTAGCCAATCCGGCGGCCAGTTGCAGCACAGTGCGGCGTTGAACTTCGGTGACGGTGGCGTTGTCCATGAAAGCTCCTCTAGTTTGTGGAGCCTGGATGCTGCGCCGCCAATGCTGACATCGAAGGTCAGCTATTCGCCGTAGAGCCCATTCAGGTTCAAAACGGCCTGTCGCAGGGCCGTGCGCAGCTCGGGCGGCTCCAGCGCCTCGACATCCGGCCCCAGGCGCAGCAACTGGCCCACCGCCGCCTCGACCGACTCGATAGGGATGCGCAGGCGCTGCCAGCCCTCGGCATCGGGCGGCTGCGCCGCGGCGACCGCCCGGGCAATTGCATGACTCTGCCGGGCCAGCTCGCGCAGACCTGCGGGCCGCGCCCGCACCACCGCGCTTGCGGCCTGCATCCGAGCTTCGAAGTCGCGGGCGAAGGCCTCCCAGTAGCGCTTCAGCTCGAAGCCGGCGGGCGGTGGCGGAGCCGGGCTGTCCTGCACCGTCAGCGCCACGATGCTGGCCACGCGGTAGGTGCGCGCCCGTTCTTCGGTGGCGGCCACGAAGTACCAGAGCCCCCCCTTGAGCACCAGGCCCAGCGGCGCCACGTCCCGCTCCACCAGGCCCTTCCAGCTGTCATAGCGCATCTCCACGCCGCGCTGCAGCCACACGGCCGCCGCCAGTTCGGGCAGCAGGCCCTGCTCATCCGGCCCCTGATACCAGGCCACCGGGTCGAGGTGGAAGCGCGAGGCCACCTTTTCGGCCTCCTGCCGCGCCGCCTCGGGCAGGGCGGCCAGCAGCTTCAGCCGGGTCGAGTCCAGCGCACCGCCCAATCCCAGCTGATCGGCTGCGAAGGGCACGCCGGACAGAAAGAGGCTTTGCGCCTCGGGCCGGTCCAGCCCGGTGAGTCGCGTGTGATAGCCATCGCGCAGCGCAAAGCCGCCATGGCGGCCCTTGTCGGCATAGATGGGCACACCGGCGGCGCTGAGCGCGTCGATGTCACGGTAAATCGTCCGCACCGAGACCTCGAAGGCCTCGGCCAGCGCCGCGGCCGATAGCCGTCCCTGCGTTTGCAGCTTGAGCAGGATGGACAGAAGGCGGCTGGCTTGCATGAGGGCAGCCTGCCACAAATAGCTGACATCGGCTGTCAGCTATTGCGAACGTGGCTGTGTCGCTTCATGGGCCATGCCGGCCGCCGGGCTTGATTTGGCTCAACACAGGAGGGGCTGCTGTGGCGAGATCATGACAGCTTCATCTGCTTGTCACAGGAGTCATGCATGGCCAGAACACCGACCGATTCCAGCCCCCAGCTCAAGCCCAAGGCCCGGCCCCGGGTGAGGGCGAGATCGGTGGCCGCTGGCGACACCGCGCCCCTGCGGCGCCGACGCGATATCGAGGCCGACACCATTTCGCGCGCCACCACAGGCGCTCGCACCGAGCAGGCCATGGCCCTGTCCGATGTGCTGGCCGGTCATGCCGTCGGCGACAAGCCGGGTGCCGTGCTGGCGGAGCTGAAGACCTTGATGGCAGGGGCCTCGCCCGACGACGTGAAGGCGCTCAAGCGGGTGCTGTTCGAGCGCGAACCCAAGCCGGCCGACGGCATTGACCCTGACACCGACCTGGCCCCCGGCTGGCGCGACGGGCGCTATCCGTACCAGAACCTGCTGTCACGCCGCAGCTACGAGCGGCAGAAGTACCGGCTGCAGGTCGAGTTGCTGAAGCTGCAGGCCTGGGTCAAGGAAACCGGCGCCCGGGTGGTGATCCTGTTCGAGGGCCGCGATGCCGCAGGCAAGGGCGGCACGATCAAGCGCCTGATGGAGCACCTCAACCCGCGCGGCGCCCGGGTTGTGGCGCTGGAGAAGCCCAGCGAGGTCGAGCGCGGCCAGTGGTACTTCCAGCGCTATATCCAGCATCTGCCGACGCGCGGCGAGATCGTTCTGTTTGACCGCAGCTGGTACAACCGCTCCGGCGTGGAACGGGTGATGGGCTTCTGCTCGGACGCCGAATATGACGAGTTCATGCGCCAGACGCCCGAGTTCGAGCGCCATCTGGTGCGCAGTGGCGTGCACCTGTTCAAGTTCTGGTTCTCGGTCAGCCGGGAGGAGCAGCGTCGTCGCTTCAAGGAGCGCAAGCTGCACCCGCTCAAGCAATGGAAGCTGAGTCCGATCGATCTGGCCTCGCTCGACAAATGGGACGATTACACGCGCGCCAAGGAGGCGATGTTCCTGCACTGCGACACCTCTGACGCGCCCTGGACGGTGATCAAGAGCGACTGCAAGAAGCGCGCTCGGCTCAACGCCCTGCGCTATCTGCTGCACCGCATGCCCTACGGCGCCAAGGACCTGACGTCGCTAGGCCCGGTGGACCCGCTGATCGTCGGCCGGCCCTCGTTGGTGCCCAGCCGGGGTGACGATCAGCTGGCGGGTGCGGGCGCCTGAGGCCGGAGGGGTTCAGACCTGGCACGGAAGCTGCTAAATCTGCTCATCTTCAGTTGTCTCCTCCACTGCCTCTAGAGTGGATTCAAGCCTCAGGTCACAAGCCTGGGGCTTTTTTTTTGATTGCCGCCGCTTTGTGGGCAAACTTGCACCGAGCAAGAGGTGCAGGAGGGCACCATCGCGGTGCGCCTGCGTCAGGATGGGACGCCAAGGCGGGGTGATGTCTTGGACCGAAGGTCATGCCATCATGGGCCCATGCTGAAAACCCTCAAAGACCTGTTCGACAGCCTGATGCCGCCCGGAGCGGGCGCCGGTCCTGCCAATGATGAGCATCTGCTGCAACTGGCCACGGCGGTGATGCTGGTCGAGGTGATGCGTGCCGACGCCAGCTTCCATGCCGGCGAGCGCGAGGCGGTGCTGGCTGCCTTGCGCGACAAGTTCGGCCTTGCCGATGACGAGGCGGCACGCCTGGCCGAACTGGCCGAGGTCACGGCCAAGGCCTCCACCGATCTGTTCAGCTTCACCTCGCGCATCAAGGAGCGGTTCGAGATGCCGCAACGGCTGCGCATGATCGAGCACATGTGGCGCGTCGCCTATGCCGACGGGCACCTCAACGAGCACGAGCGCCATGTGCTGTGGCGTGTGGCCGACCTGCTGCATGTGCCGCAGGGGGCTTACGTGAATGCGCGGCTGCGTGCCCAGGCCGAGGCCGAGGGCGCTAAACCTTGAACACCGACACCACCTCGGCCAGCCGCTGAGCCTGCTCGCGCAGCGACTGCGCGGCCGCTGCTGACTGCTCCACCAGCGCCGCGTTCTGCTGCGTCATCTGGTCGAGATTGCTCACCGCTACATTGACCTGCGCGATGCCGTCGCGCTGCTCGGTCGCCGCCGAGGCAATCTCGCCGATCGGGTCGGTGACCCGCTTGACGCTGCTGACGATCTCCTCCATTACCGCACCGGTCTGCGTCACCAGGCCGGCGCCCGACTCGACCCGCTCGACCGAGGCCCCGATCAGTGTCTTGATCTCCCGCGCGGCAGCGGCGCTGCGCTGGGCCACCTCGCCGACCACGCTGCTCAGCTGCTGGGCCATTCTTTCCAGTGCCCGCAGCAGGTGGCCGAACTCATCGGCCTGCGTGAGCTGCACGCGGGTGCTGAGGTCGCCCGCGGCAATCCGATCGGCCACCTGTATGGCCTGGGTCAGCGGCCGCTGGATCGAGCGTGTCAGCATCAGCGCGCCGCCCGCCAGCAGCAGCACGATCACCACCACCACGACGCTGGCGATGCGCAGGGTGCCCTGGCGCTGCTCGGCCAAGGCCTCCTGGGCCTTGGCCTTGTCGCCTCCTCCAGCTGTCGAGCTCCATCTTCTCGATCGCCTGCTGCACGGTCGATATCTCGGCAATCGCGGCGGCAATGTCGGCCTTGAAGGCAGCGTCCACGGCCGGGTCGGTGCTGATGGCTGCGGCCTGCACGCGCACCGCATTGGTGGTGGTCAGGCCGACCCACGATAGCCCGGATTGCCGGGCCGCGCACCCCGGCAGAATCCCGGGGAGCGGTTCAGCTGCCGTCGGCCGGTTCGGCCTCGGGCTTGGCCATATAGCAGGTCACACCGTCGCCATCGCAGCCAATCGGATAGACCTGGCGCGGGAACTCGGTGCCCTGGATGTCGCGCTCCGAGCCCAGGATGCGCTTGAACAGTTTCTTGGTCCTGGCCGGCATGCCGCTCATCACAAAATAGCCGTGGCCCCCCGCATCGACCTTGGCATTGCTGAAGCTGATGTAGCGGACATTGGGCGCCGCCAGCCGCGCCGAGCCGGGGTCGGTGCCTAGCTTGAGTTGCTGGCCATCGGCCACAAAGGCGCCGAACAGCACCGAGTCGCCCTTGTTATAGGTCACGAACACCTGGCCCTTGGGCTGCAAGGTGCGCAGCCAGGACAGATGGCCCTCGGCGCGGGCGCAGGGCGCCAGCAGGGCGATGTTGTGGGCGGTGCCGACCGATTCGGTGGCGCCCGCCACCTGCAGGCAGTTCTGCAGAAAGTGGACGCCCAGGCTGTGCACGCCCAGCGTGAAGGGCTGCTGATTGGCATACAGCCGAGCCACGGCCACGAGGCGCAGAAATCGGGCCAGCGCATCGGTCGAGTCCTGGGCGTTGAGCTTGGCCTGGCGGTAGCGCCGCAGGATGCGTTGCGCGGGGCCTTCGCTGCGGTTGTCGGTCTTGACCGCGGCGAGGGCGTTCTCGTCCTCTGCGGCCATGGGGGCCGGCGGCAGGCGTGGCAGCTCGGTGCCGTCCGGCAGCAGGCCCTCCGAGGGCCAGGAGAAGCCGACCACCTCGAGCCCGTAGAGCTGGCCGAGGCGCTCGCAGCGCTCGAAGCAATCGGTCGGCGTGTTGCTATTGCCATGCAGCCAGACCAGCACCGGCTTCGGCCCCTGGAACAGCGGCAGCAGCGCATGGATCACCGCATCGTCCTTGACCGACGCCTGCGCCGAAGCGAGCTGCCAGCCGCCGCCGCTGCGCGCTGCCGAGGCCATGCTGAGGGCGTCTGCGCCCGGTTGAAAGCTGGTGCCGAAGGCGTCGCCCGGCAAGGTCAGTTCGCGGTTGCTGAGGATGAGCATGATGGTCTCCAAGGTCGGACCGGACAGTGTCATCCCTCGCGGCGGCCGCATCAATCCTCAGGACTGCAGACGTGGGGCCTCCAGGCGCTGGAACATCAGCCGCTGCGCCAGCTCGCGCTGCGCCGCGGGCAGCGCCGCGACCTCATTCAGTGCCCGTATCACCTGCTCGCAGGGACGTGGGGCCTGAGCCGAGGCCGGCGCCCAGACGCCCTGCAGCAGGCCCGGCACCGGGACGCTCAGGTCGCGCCGCACTACCTCCAGTTCGAGCGCGCTGGGTGGGGCGGGCAGGCGTCGCATCGCCGGCGCGTCGGCGGCGGCGATCAGCCAGGCCGTCTCCCTGGCCTGAAGCTCGACGGGCAGGTGCCGGCGCTGGTTCAGCTGGCCGGCGAGCAAAGCCTGGCACAGGCCGCCGCCGCCGGTCTGGGCGGCTTGCAGCTGGGCTTTCAGTACCAGCAGATAGCGATGGCGCAGCTCCGGCGGGCCGCCCAGCAACAGCTCGGGCATATGACCGGCCAGTACCTCCAGTGCGGCGCCCTGCTGGGCCGCTTCGCCGCCGCCGGCGGCGCGGGCCTGTTGCATGCGGGCGGCTGCCGTCGTCAGCAGGCCGGGGTAGCGCATTTCCAGCCGGTACCAGGCCGGATTGCCGCGCAGCGCCTCCTTGAAGTCTATCGTCGACACGCTGTCGCCATCGGGCAGGGTCACATCCAGTGTCTGCGGCAGGGCGGCGATCAGTGCATGGGAGGCCAGCTCCTCGCTGGCCGGGTACCACATGCTGTGCGCGGGCGTGCGCAGAGTGCGGCTGATGAACGATTCGGGCAGGCCCATGTCGCGGTAGGTGCCGGCCAGGTGTTGATTGGCCACCTCGTCGAACACCGGGTTGTAGGTGCCGCTGGAGGCGCGGTGAAAGCCCAGCTGCGCCCCGGGCATCAGCTGGCGTTGGGTGCCGGCCAGGAACACCAGCGTGCAGGCACTCTCGCAGCCGCCGACCGCCCGGGTATCGGCCCCGACCTTGCGCACCAGCGCCACCATGCGCTCGGCCTCATGGACCCGGCCCCCCGGCGAGGCCAGTTCGACCAGACGCACCGGCTGCGGCGCGGTGGTCAGCAGGCGCTGCAACCGTGTCGCATCGCCCATGCCGATGGGGCCCTCCAGGCGCAGTGTGCGGCCATCGTCCGAGAGCTTCAGCACCGCCTGTCCGATCGGGTCGATGCCTCGCGCCATCTGCAGGAACTCGCCCGACTGCGGGGCGAATCCGATCAGAGCCGAGGCCAGCGTCTGCAGCGCCCCCAGAGCCAGGCACAGCCGGGCCAGGTTGGCCCACAGCGCCGAGCCGCCGATCCGGCGGTAGGCCGCTGCGGCCCGCCAGGCGCCAACGATGCACCAGACATCGACGATCAGCATCAGCGGCCAGCCGATCAGCATCGCGATGCTGCCCGCCTGCAAGGCCTCGCCCTTCATGCTGATCCAGGTCATCAGGCCGGTCAGCGCAAAGGCCAGCGGCACCGACAGCAGCATATTGTTGAGCCAGAAGCTTTGGACCAGGCTTTGCTCGCCTCGCCAGTGGGCGGCGAAATAGCCCGGCTCGTCGTTGTTGCGCGGGCGGCGCCGCACCACCTGGGTGCCGGCCAGGCGGTCGTGCCAGGCACGCTTGTCGGGATCGATGGCCGCCCACAACAGGCCCAGTCCCAGCGGCAGTGCCGACACAAAGTAGCCCAGCCAGCGCAGCAGGCTTTGCCACAGGCCCGGCCTGGCGCCGGTGCGCATGTCGATGACGCGGATGCCGGCCAGCAGCTTGCCCGGCGTGGCCCCCTGCCAGCACCAGAACAGGATGCAGATCAGACCTGGGAGCAGCCAGTTGATGGCCATGCTCAGCGGCCGAACATCATCCAGCCGCGCGATCGGTTCGCGATAGGCCAGCCACATCAGCGGCGCGCTCAGCGCCAGCATCAGCAGGGCGTCCAGCAGGAACGCGCACAGGCGTGCGGCCATCCCGGCGGGTTGCCGGGCCGGTGGTGCAGGCCGGCTGGCAGGTGGTGGCGCCTGAAACGGCGGCGGTCGCGTCTGCATATCGTCGTCCTCGGCATCCATGACGATGCCGAACGCGATGGGCTTTGCCATCTTGTCCTCCCGCAGTTTTTGGGGCCGACTCTAGCGATGTTTGCGGCGCAATGCCAGCCTGAAAATTCACGCGTTGACCTGTTTCAGCGTATAGAGTCGAGCCCATTGCTCCAGCCCTTTGCTGCTTGCCCAAGCGCCAACGCATGCCGACCGAAGCCGCGTCCGATCCACCGCCCAGTGCCGCCTGGGAAGCCCTGTCCGATGGCGCCCTGCTGCGCTTGGCGGGCGACTGGCGTGGCCGGGCCAGCCTGCCGGCGCCGCCTGCTGGGCTGGCGGCGGGGCAGCAGCTGAGGGTGGACACGCAAGACCTAACCCACTTCGATAGCGGTCTGGCCTCGGCCCTGTGGGCCCTGGCCGGTCGCGGCGCCAGGCTCGACCCCGCCGGCCTGCCCGAGGGCCTTCGCGAGGTGCTGGCGCTGGCGGGGTCGGGGCTTGCCAGCGCTGCGCCCGCTCCGCGTTCGAGGCTGCTGTCCCGCATCGGGTTGCAATGGGCCGAGCGCCTGGACCGGGGGCAGACCACCTTGCGCTTCGTCGGCGAGGTGCTGCAGGCTGCTGCGCGGGCGCTGCGCGGCCGCACCGCCATGCGCAAGGCCGACTTCATGCACCAGCTGCAGGCCACCGGCCCGTCCAGCCTCGGTATCGTTTCGCTGGTCAGCTTTCTGGTCGGCCTGATCCTGGCCTATATGGGGGCGGCCCAGCTGCAGCGCTTTGGCGCGCAGATCTATATGGCCGACCTGGTCACCATCGGTGTGGTGCGCGAGATCGCCGCGCTGATGACCGGCATCATCCTGGCCGGCCGCGTCGGCGCGGCGTTCGCCGCCCAGCTGGGCAGCATGCAGGCCAACGAGGAGATCGATGCGCTGCAGTCCATGGGCCTGAATCCGGTCGAGCATCTGGTGCTGCCGCGGGTGCTGGCGATGCTGCTGGTGGCGCCGCTGCTGACCACCTATGCGGCCCTGGTCGGCATGCTGGCCGGTCTGCTGGTGGCCGTGGGCATCTATGACGTCGAACCGATCGAGTACCTGGTGCACTGCCGCGATTCGCTGACCCTGTCGCACCTGGGCATAGGCCTGCTCAAGGGCACGGTCTATGCAGTGCTGGTCGCGCTGGCCGGCTGCCGGCAGGGGCTCAATGCCGGGCGCAGCGCCCAGGCGGTCGGTGACGCCACCACCGCCGCCGTGGTGCAGGCGATTGTCTGGATCGTCGTCGCTGCCTCGGCGCTGACGATGATGTTCCAGCGGCTGGACTGGTGATGGACGGGGGCACGAGCGTAGCACCGCTGATACAGGTCCGTGACCTGACCATGGCCTATGGGCGCAAGATCATCCAGCGCGATCTGAGCTTCGATGTGCGCGCCGGCGAGATCCTGGTCCTGATGGGCGGCAGCGGCTGCGGCAAGAGCACCCTGCTGCGCCATCTGATCGGCCTGCACCGGGCGGCCCGCGGCAGCATCCATTACGGCGAGGTCGATCTGGGTGAGGCCGATGATGATCAGATGGACGCACTGCGCCGCAGCTTCGGCGTGATGTTCCAGGCCGGCGCGCTGTGGAGCTCGATGACGGTGGGCGAGAACGTGATGCTGCCGCTGCGCGAGTTCACGGAGCTCGACGAGGGCGAGATCGAGACGGTGGCCCGTTTCAAGCTGGCCCTGGTCGGGCTCTCCGGCAGCTTCGATGTCTCGCCGGCCGACCTCAGCGGCGGCATGAAGAAGCGCGCCGCGATTGCCCGCGCGATGGCGCTGGACCCGCCGCTGCTCTTCCTCGATGAGCCCTCGGCCGGCCTGGACCCGTTGACCTCGGCCCGGCTTGACGAGCTGATACTGAATCTGCGCCATCATCTGGGCACGACGGTGGTGATGGTCACCCATGAGCTGGACAGCATTTTCGCGGTCGCCGACCGCGCCCTGTTTCTGGATGCCAAGGAGAAAACCATGATCGCGCTGGACTCACCGCGCGCCCTGCTGGAGCATGGCCCCGAGCATGTGCGCGAGTTCATGCGCCGTGGAGCGCGGGCATGACGGCGCTGCCCCGGCATCGCAAGATCAATCCGGCGCTGCTGGGCCTGTTCGTCGTCGGCGCCCTGGCCCTGCTGTTCGTCACCGTCTTCCTGCTCGCCGGCGGCCAGCTGCTGGTGCGCAAGCAGCAGGTGGTGATGCATTTCGGCGGATCGATCTACGGCCTGCAGGTGGGCGCGCCGGTGGTGTTCCGCGGCGTGCGCCTGGGCAGCGTCAAGTCCATCGGCCTGGCCTATGACAAGTCCACCAGCACGGTGATCATCCCGGTCACCGCCGAGCTGGATCGCGACATGCTGCGCAATGTCAGCGGCGGCAACAAGTCCGACGATCCGGCGCTGGCCCTGCCGGGCATGGTCGAACGCGGCCTGCGCGCGCAGCTGGCCATGCAGAGCCTGCTCACCGGCCAGCTTTATGTCGACCTGGATTTTCGCCCCGACAAGCCGGCCCGCCGCGTCAATGGCAATGACCCCGACGCCGAGATTCCGACCATCTTCACTGGCCTGCAGGAATTGCAGAACCAGGTCAATGAGCTGGACTTCAAGCGACTGGTCAGCGATATCTCGGCCATTGCCAGCTCGGGGCGCGAGCTGCTGGGCAGTGCCGAGCTGAACCAGGCGGTCAAGGACATGGCCGCCATCACCGCGCGGCTGCGCAGCCTGACCGAGAAGCTCGACCGCCGCGCCGAGCCGCTGCTGGGCAGTGCGCAGAACGCGACCGACACCGCCCGCCAGGCCTTGCTGGAGGTCGGGCAGGCGGCCAGCAGCGTCGGCAGCTCGGCCCGGCGCATCGCCGATACCGCCCAGGGCGTGTCCGGCACCCTTGGCCCCGACGCGCCGCTGGTGCAGAGCCTGCGACGCGCTGCCGACGAGCTGGCGCTGACCGCCGCCGCCCTGCGCGACACCACCGCCAACGAGGCACCGTTGAACCAGCAGCTGCAGCGCAGCCTGCAGGATGTGGCCAAGGCCGCGCGCGCCCTGCGCGAGCTGGCCGAGACCCTGGATCAGCAGCCCGAGGCCGTGATCAAGGGGCGGCGCTGATGATCCCACCTTCAACCGGATGGACGATGACCATGCCGACCCGTTTGTTGTCTGTTGCCCTGTTGCTGCTGGTGAACGCCTGCAGCAGCTCGCCACCGGTGCAGCTCTACCAGCTGCGCGCCGACCCACCGGGCCCGGCCTTGCAGATCACTGCCGGCGCCGGCGAGCGCTGGGCGCTGGGCGCCGTGCAGTTGCCCGAATACCTGGACCGCGACGCGCTGCTGCGCCCCAGCGGCCAGGCGGGCCTGACGGCGCTGACCGGCCATCGCTGGGCCGAGCCGCTGCGCGATGCGGTGCCGCGCCTGCTGCAGCAAGACCTGGCACGCTTGCGCGGTGCCGATCAGGTCTGGCGCGCACCGGTGCCGCCCGGCGTGGTGGTGGGCCGCCAGCTGCGCGTCGAGATCCAGCAGCTCGAGGCCCGTGCCGACGGCCTGGGTGTGGTGCTGGCGGCGCGCTGGATGCTGATAGACCCCAGCGGCAAGAGCCCCGCCCAGGTGTTCGATGGCCGCATCGAGGTGCCCAGCGCCGAGGCCACACCCGATGCCCTGGTCAGCGCCCATCGCGCCGCGCTGTGGCAGCTGGCACAGGACATCCAGCGCCGGGCCGATTGACACCGAGGTCGGCCTGACAAGCGGCACAAATGCGCGCGAATCCCGGCCCACGCCGGCGTCCAAAGTGCGAAGATGTTCGAAATTAGCATTTTCGGAGCAGCGTTGACCTCTGATTCGTTCGCTCGCTTGCTCGACCGACATTCGGTTCGGCGCTTGAAGGAGCGGTTCCGGCCCTATGAGGCTGCCGAGCCGGTCGCCAGCCTGTTCCGTGCGCGTCAGTTGCAGGCCGTGCTGCGCCTGACGCCGCTGACGATGGTCGCCAACGCGCTCAACGTGGGCCTGATACTGCTCACGTTCCACGCGGGCGGACACGCGCTGTTCCTGCTGTTCTGGTCGCTGGCCATCGCAGGGGTGGTGGTCCTTGGCGTGCGCGCGTGGCTGCGCTTGCGCAGTCGGCCCACCTGGCTGAGCGCATCACCTCGCGCGCTGCGACGCGCCACCCACCATGCCGCCTTGCTGGGGGCGCTGTGGGCGGCCTTGCCGCTGGCGCTGTTTCCCGATAGCGACGGCCCAGGGCAGTTGCTGATAGCCACCATCACCACCGGCATGATGTGCGCTGGCGGCTTTGCCCTGGCGACCACGCCCGCAGCCGGCACCGCCTATGTGCTGATAGTCGGGCTGGGCGCCGCGCTGTCGCTGTTCCTGGCCGATTTCCCGCTGGCGCTGCCGGTGGGGGCACTGCTGCTGATCTACATGATGATCGTGGTCGCCAGCGTGTGGTCCACCGCGCGCCTGTTTGGCGCCCGCCTGATGGCCGAGGCCGAGGCGGCGCGGCAAAACGAGCTGATCGGCCTGCTGCTGCGCGACTTCGAGGAGAACGCCAGCGATCTGCTCTGGGAAATCGATGCCCAGGGGAGGCTGTGTCATGTCACGCCGCGGCTCGCCGCCCTGTTTGCCATTCCGATCGACCAGCTTGCGACGCTGCCGGTGTTCGAGTTGCTGGAGCGCAAGCTGCCTGCCGATGACGAATTTGCAGCCGAGCACCTGTCGGCATTGCGCCTGCACGCGGCCGGGCGCGTGCCGTTTCGCGACCAGATGCTGGCCGTGGTGCAGGGGCGGCGCACGCACTGGTGGTCGCTTAGCGCCAAGCCGCTGGTCGACGCGAACGGCCGCCATGCCGGTTGGCGCGGCGTGGCCAGCGACGTGACCGAGGCACAGCAGGCGAACCGACAACTCAACTGGATGGCGCACTTTGATGCGCTGACCGGACTGGCCAACCGCCATCAGTTCCGCAGCCAGCTCGAGCAGCTGTTGACGCCGGCCTTTGGCGAAATGGTTCCGTTTGCCGTGCTGGGCATGGACCTTGACCATTTCAAGATCGTCAACGACACGCATGGTCATGCCGCGGGCGACGCGTTGCTGCAGGAGGTGGCGCGGCGCCTGCAGGCCTGCACCCGGCGCAGCGACACCGTGGCGCGCCTGGGCGGTGACGAATTCGCGGTGATCCTGCGGGACGTCTCGTCCCGTGCCGAGGCCGATCTGCTGACCCGCAGACTGCTCGATGGCGTGCAGCTGCCCTGTGAGGTACAGGGCGCCCATGTGGTGGCACGCATCAGCATCGGCGTGGCGATGGCGCCCAAGGACGGCACCGCGATCGACGTCCTGCTGAACAATGCCGACCTGGCGCTGTACGCGGCCAAATCGGCCGGGCGTGGTGACTTTCGATTCTTCGCTCCGCAGATGGCTGCCGTGACGCGACGCCGCCTGGCGGTTGAGCAGGCCTTGCGCGGCGCCCTGCAGCGCCAGGAGCTGTCCTTGCACTTCCAGCCGCAGGTCAGTCTGGGCGATTGGCGGGTGAAGGGTTTCGAGGCGCTGCTGCGCTGGACGCATCCCGAACTGGGTGCGGTGCCGCCCGGGGAGTTTGTGCCGGTGGCCGAGGAGTGCGGTCTGATCGGCGAAATCGGCGCCTGGGTCGTCAAGCAGGCCTGCCTGGAGGCGATGCAATGGCCCGCCGGGCTGACCGTGGCGGTCAATGTCTCGCCGGTGCAGGCAATGTCCCACGAGCTGTGCCGCAGCGTCGAGGCGGCGCTGCAAGCCAGCGGCCTCCCGGCGGTGGCCTTGGAGCTGGAGATCACCGAATCGGTGTTTCTCAACGAAACCCAGGCCACGATGCAGGTGCTGCATGCGCTGCAGGCCCTGGGCCTGCGCATTGCCTTGGATGACTTCGGCACCGGCTACTCCTCACTGGCCTATCTGCGGCGCTTTCCCTTCGACACGCTGAAGATTGACCGCAGCTTCGTGCTCGAACTGCTGTCGCGGCGAGATGCCCGGGCGATCGTGAAAACCATCGTCAGCCTGGCACGCACACTGGATATGAAGATCGTGGCCGAGGGCGTCGAAGACGCCGCTCAGGCCGAGATGCTGCAGCGCTATGACTGTGACTCGGTGCAGGGCTATTGGCTGGCCAGGCCGATGACGCCGCCGCAGGTGCTTGAGTTCCTGGCTCTTTGGCCGGCCCAGCTGGAGCGCCCGGTCGCGGGTGGCGACGCTACCGCGGCGATGCCGCTCGAAGCCGGCGGCTGAGCAGGCCCGGGGCCCCGCCTCGCGATGGCCTGTGGCCGGCTCAATCCTCGAACGGGAAGAATTTGTCCGGGAACACCGTGCTCTGGCTCAGCCGGAACACCGTGCCGTTCTTGAAATGGACGTTGAAGCGCAGCTTGTAGCCGCTCTGGTCGGGCATCACGTTCCAGTCCCAGACGTCTTCGCGGCTGAGGCTGAAGAACACGCGGCTGCGCTCCCGGCCCAGCAAGCGGCTGACCTGCTCGGGTGTCATGCCGGGCTCAATGCTGAAGCGGCTGGCATAGAGCAGGGTGTCCTCGATGCTGATCATCCTGCCGTCCGGCCCGAGCCGGACCATATAGCAGCTGGTGCCCCAGGGCTGCTGCGAGTACTCCAGCGTGCGGCCGCCGTCCGCGTTCGTCCAGATCCTTGCCGGCGGGCCGTAGCGCGCGACCACGTCGTCGCCGGTGCTGAGTGCGGGTGACAGCTGCGGGTCGCGGCCCAGATGGGCGCAGGCGCCGAGTCCCAAGGACAAGGCCAGGGAAAGAATCAATGCGGACCGACGGTGCATGGCTTACTCCTTGGATCGATGGGCGCGACCCGGTCATTCTCCGGCAAACGCGGCGGTCAAGCTCTGGTCAGGCAGGGCTGCCACACTGGTCCAAAGCCCATCAGGAGATTCGCCCATGTCAGCCCAGCAGCAGTACCGCCAGAAACTCGTCAGCGCCGCGGACGCGATCACCCAGGTCCGCGACGGCGACTTCATCATCGTGCCCACCGGCGTTGGTGAGCCTCCGACCCTGTTGACGGAGCTGTCCGAGCAGCGGCGGCGGTTTCATGACGTCAAGGTCGGGCAGATCCTGGCTGTTCGCAAGTTCGGCTACTTTGACCCCGAGACGGTCGATCATGTGCGCCATGTCGCCTTTTTCTACGGCGCCGCCTCGCGTCCCGGCGGCCAGGCCGGCTGGGTGGACTTCATCCCCAACTACTTCTCCGAGATCCCGGCACTGATCGAGCGTGGACAGGTCGCCGCCGATGTGGTGTTCGCGATGGCGTCACCGATGGATGCCCATGGCTATTTCTCGCTGAGCCTGGGCGCCGACTACACGATGGCGGCGGTCGCCAAGGCGCGGGCCGTGGTCTTGGAGGTCAACCCCAATGTGCCCTTTGCCTTTGGTGCCTGTCATGTGCATATCTCCCAGGTTGCGGCCCTGGTGGAGAGCAGCGAGCCGGTGATGGAGGTCGGCCTGCCCAAGATCGGGCCGGTGCAGCAGGCCATAGGCAAATACGTGGCCGACATGATCGATGACGGCTCCACCTTGCAGATCGGCTACGGCGGCATTCCCGACGCGGTGGTGATGCAGCTGGTGCACAAGCAGGACCTGGGCATACACACCGAGATGATTGGCGACGGCATCCTGACCCTGATCGAGGCCGGCGCGGTGACCAATCGCAGGAAGAGCTATCTGCCCGGCAAGTGCATCGCCACCTTCGCGCTGGGGTCGCAAAAGCTGTATCGCTATATGGACCGCAACCCGGGCCTGGAGATGCATCCGGTGGACTTTACCAATGACCCCTATCTGGCCGGCCGGAACGACAAGCTGATGGCCATCAACGCGACCCTGCAGATCGACCTGCTGGGCCAGTGCGGCTCCGAAAGCCTGGGCCCCGCGCCCTACTCGGGCACTGGCGGCCAGGTGGACTTTGTGCGCGCCGCCAACCGCTCGCGCGGTGGCAAGGCCTTCATCGTGCTGCCGGCCACGGCCAAGGACGACACCATCAGCCGCATCGTGCCGACCCTGACGCCCGGCACCCACCAGACCACCGGCAAGAACGACATCAACTATGTGGTCAGCGAGTTCGGCGTGGCTCAGCTGCGCGGCAAGTCGGGCAAGCAGCGGGCGCTGGAGATGATCTCGATTGCCCACCCAGATTTTCGTGCCGAGCTGCGCGAGGCGGCCCGGCGCATCAACCTGCTGTGAGTCAGCTGCCCAGCGCGCCGACCAGATGCTCGATGAAGCGGCTCAGCTTGGGCAGCTGGCGGCGGTCGGCGGCATAGAGCAGGTGCACCGGCCGCGGCGGCGGTGAGCTGCCCTGCAGCACCGCCACCAGGCGGCCGGCGGCCAGGTCGTCGGCCAGCAGCACCTCGGGCTGCATGATCAGCCCCAGGCCCTGCAGCGCCGCGGTGCGCAGGCCGTCGCCCTGGTTGCAGCTGAAGCGCGCCACCTCCGGCCAGCGCAGCGCCTCCTGGCCATCGAACAGGGTCCATTCGTTGCGGCGCTGCCAGACCGAATGGCTCAGGCAGCTGTGCTGCGCCAGCTCGGCTGCTCGCCTGGGCTGGCCGTGCCGGGCCAGGTAGGCGGGGGCGGCGGCAATCACCATGCGGTACGGCTTCAGCGGCCGCGCCACCAGGCCCTCGTCGACGACCTGGCCGATGCGCACGGCGGCGTCGATGCCGTCGCCGGCCAGATCGACCACGCTGTCGCTGAGCTGCAGGTCCACCCGCACCTGCTCGTGCTGCAGCAGGTATTGCGCGACCAGCGGCGCAATCAGCTGGCCGCCCAGCGTGATCGGTGCGCTGATGCGCAGCAGACCCTGGGGCGCCGCGCGGCTGCGCTCCACGGCCGACTCGGCCCATCGCACCTGCTCCAGCACCCGCTTGCTGTCCTCGTAGAACGCTGCGCCGACCTCGCTGAGGCTGTGCCGGCTGCGCGTGCTGCGGGCCAGCAGGCGCGCACCCAGATGAGCCTCCAGCTGCTGGATGTGCTTGCCCACCATTACCGCCGAGATATTCAACTGCCGCGCCGCCCCGGCAAAGCTGCCGGCCTCGACCACGGCCACCATGACCTCCATGCAGCGTAGCTTGTCCATGTTGATTGCGAACCTATGCTTTGTAGTCCATGAATGTATCGCTACTTTATGAGTTTGAAGGTTTTCAAAACAATGGTGTCTCTGTCATTCATTCACTGAGGGAAACACCATGAGGATTCTGTTGATCGGCGCCAGCGGCACCCTGGGCCAGGCTGCCACCGGCGCACTGGGCGCGCATGAACTGATCACCGCCGGGCGCAACAGCGGCCAGCACCGCGTCGATCTGGCCCGGCCGGGCAGCGTGGCGGCCCTGCTGGCGGAGGTCGGCCGGGTGGACGCCATCATCTGCACCGCCGGCAATGTGCATTTCGGCCCGCTGACCGAGATGACGGCCGAGCAGTTCAACCTGGGCCTGCAGGACAAGCTGCTGGGCCAGGTGCAACTGGCCACGCTGGGCCATCGCCATTTGAACGATGGCGGCTCCATCACCCTGACCAGCGGCGTGCTGGCCACGGACCCGATACGCTTCGGCGCAAGCGCCACGGCGGTGAACGGGGCGATTGAGGCCTTTGTCGCGGCCGCAGCGATCGAACTGCCGCGCGGCATCCGCATCAATGCCGTCAGCCCGACCCTGCTGACCGAGTCGGTGTCCACCTACGGTCCCTATTTCCAGGGTTTCGAGACAGTGCCGGCAGCACGCGTGGGCCTGGCCTACCAGCGCAGCGTCGAGGGCGCCCAGACCGGGCGGGTGTTCCGGGTGCTGTGAGCATGCCTGGCGGCAGGAACCGGTCAAGAATTCCTGCCGAAGGCCGAAGCTGCCTGAATAGCAGCACTTCCGCAGGTGGTCATATGGCCGATTCGCAGGCACCCAGCTTGCCGGAACTCGAAGCTGCGCTGGCCATGCTGGCGCAGCAACGTTATGCCGCCGAAGGGGGCAGTGCCTCGGCCGCCGAGCAGGCCGCCCAGGCCGGCGACTGCGAGTACCTGCTGGCCCATATCCACTGCCTGCAGGCGCGCATGGACAGCGGCCCCGACGATGTGGGCTGGATCGCCCCTGGTGCGCGCAACACGCCGGCCCAGTCGCTGCAGCGCATCAAGGCGCTGAGTGCGATGTTCCCCGACCTGTTCAGCACCATGTTCGTGGTCGCGGCCACCCATGTGCCGATACCGCGTGAACGGCTGGCCCTGGCCATCAAGCAGTTCCGCCGCGACGCCGACACGCTGAGCCAGGACGATCTGGCCGGCCTCCTGACCAGCCTGGTCAATGGCGCCAACCAGGCCTTCGAGGCGGTGCTGCGCACCCGCAAGGGTGCCGAGCGCAAGGTCTCGGCGGCCCTGCCATGGGGCAAGGACACCGAGTAGGGCCGGAGAGCCTCAGCGCACCAGGTTCACGCCGCCGTCCACCGTCAGGGTCGTGCCCACCACGTAGTCGCCCGCGCGGGAAGCCAGGTAGATGGCGGCCGCCGCCATATCGTCATCGACACCGACCCGCCTGGCCGGTATGCGGGCGGCCACGGCCTCGCCATGGTCGCGGGCGTCCTTGTTCATTTCGCTGGCAAAGGCCCCGGGGCAGATCGCGTTGACGACGATGCCGTCTTCGATCAGGCGCAGCGCCATGCGCTTGCTCAGATGGATCAGGCCGGCCTTGCTCGCAGCATAGGAATAGGTCTCCAGCGGATTGACCGTCTGGCCGTCGATCGAGGCAATATTGATCACCTTGGCCGGTCGCGCGGCGGCGCCCGCCTTGAGCATCCCGTGCAGCGCCTGGGTCAGGAAGAAGGGCGTCTTCATGTTCAGGTCCACCACCTTGTCCCAGCCCTTCTCGGGGAACTCGTCAAACGGCGCGCCCCAGGCGGCACCGGCGTTGTTGACCAGGATGTCGAGCCGGCTCTCGCGGGCCGCCAGCGCACCGACCAGGGCCGCCACGCCCTCGGCCGTGGACACATCGGCCGGCAGCGAGATGCACTCGCCCAAGCCCGACAGCTCGGCGGCGGTGGCGTCGCAGGCCTCGGCCTTGCGCGCCGAGATATAGACCCTGGCGCCCTGCTGCAGAAAGCCCGCGGCAATCATGCGGCCGATGCCGCGCGAGCCGCCGGTGACCAGGGCGATGCGGCCTTGAAGCGAGAAGAGCGTGTTCATTGATGTGTCCTGAGCGATCGGGGAGTAGATTTCAGTATCGGCGGCACCGGGCGGCGACACAGTCGCCAAGGTGCCAGCTTCTGGTTTTCACGGACGGTTTCAAGTCACCTAGGTGACGTTGCGCACAGGCGTGCGGAATTAGTCTGGGCGACCAACAACCGCAGTGGCCACGCAGCCGCTCAAGGAGACAAGCATGAACGACTCGCTCTCGCAACGGGGCCGTCTGGCCCTGGGTTCGCTGTTCCTGGCCACCCTTGCCGCCTGCGGCGGCGGCAGTGATGACCGTCCCGCTCCGCCGGTCGTCGCTCCGCCGGCTCCACCGGTACCCGAGGAGACGCGCCCGCAGGATGCCCGCGTCTTCACTCCGGTGGTCGAGGCCACGTTCGCGGCCCTGCCCGGTGCCGCCGTCGAGACCGATCGCTGGACCGGCGTGCTCAACGGCGCGGCCTACCGCATCGAGGTGCCGCAGACCGGCTGGAACGGCAAGCTGGTGATGTGGGCCCATGGCTATGCCGGCACCGGGCCGAATCTGACGGTGGGCAACCCCATCATGCGGCGCTATCTGCTGGCCAATGGCTATGCCTGGGCCGCGTCCAGCTACACGAAGAACTACTACGACGTGCGCGCCGGCGTCGAAGACACCAATGCGCTGGCGCTGAACTTCGTCAGCATCGCCGCCGCCAAGGGCCGCACGCTGGCCACGCCCAGCAAGTACTTCATCACCGGCGTGTCCATGGGTGGCCATATCACTGCTGCCGCCATCGATATCGAGGCGCGCAGCTTCGCCAACAACAAGGTCCGCTATGCCGGCGCCGTGCCGATGTGCGGCGTGGTGGGCGACAACGAGCTGTTCAACTACTTTGCCGGCTACCAGGTGGTGGCGCAGGCCCTGGCCGGCGTGCCGATGACACGCTTCCCGTCCAATGATTTCGCCACCATCGCGCCGACGATTCAGGCGGCGTTGTGGTCCACCTTCCCGACCGTCTCGAATGCCCAGGGTGACAAGCTGAAGACGGCCGTCATGCACCTCAGCGGCGGCCCGCGACCCTTCTATGCGGAAGGTTGGGCCAGTGCAAGCCACCAGGGCAGCATCTGGTCGTCACTCGGCGGCGACGGCACGATCAGCGGCATCCTGAACCACAACATCCTGGACACCACGGCCCTGGTCTACAAGATCGACGGCAGCAGTGACAGCGCCACCGCCGTTGACGCTGCCTTCAACGCCGGCATCTTCAAGATCTCGCCGACGGCCGACGCCAACCGCCGCCGCCGCGACGGCCTGCGCTTCATCCCCGTCACCGGCGCCGACTTCGACGTGCCGGTGGTCAGCATCCACACGCTGGGTGACCTGTTCGTGCCCTTCAAGATGGAGCAGGTGTTCTACGAGCGCGCCAAGGCCAAGGGCACGGACAAGTGGCTGGTGCAGCGAGCCATCCGCGATGTCGGCCATTGCGCCTTCACCGCGGCCGAGGCGACCTCGGCCTTCGACGCCATGGTCAAGTGGGAGGCCGGCGGGGCCAAGCCGGAGGGCGATGATGTGGTGACCGCGGCCATCGTGGCCGCCCCGACCTACGGCTGCAAGTTCACCAACAACACGCCCAGCCTGGAGGACTACACCGCGCCGGCCACCCGTGCGGGCTTCCAGGCCAAGTACCCGGCCTGTCCCTGAACGCGCGTCATTTCAGCTGCGCCTGATCGGCGGCCTGCAAGGTCCGCCAATCGGTGCAGATGAAGTGAGCATCCTCGAACATCCAGTCGAGCAGGCTGCCGTCGCCGCGCACCATCCGGCCGTCCTGGCAGATCAGGTCGGTGCGCTGGGCCTTGGCCTGGCTCAGATGGCTGCCGACGGCAATGCCGTCACGTATCAGGAGGGCGACCGCCAGCGCCTTGAACTTAAGTCGTTGCCACCCGCTTGTGCGCCATGCGCCCTGAGCCCCTACTCGATCATCGGCCCGCCGCGTGCCCGCTGATCGAAGAAGCGGTCGATGCGGTCCTGATGGCCGGCGCGCAGCGCCTCGCTCATCCAGGGGCCATAGACCTGGCGCGCCTCGGGCAGGCGCGCCACCTGGCGCAGCGCGCCGTCGATATCGGCGATCACCGCCTTGCCCCAGGCGTTGCGGGTGCAGGAGAAGTAGCCCAGCGGCGGCTCGCCCAGTTCGTCGATCGGCAGGGTGACGAGATCGCCGGTCCGCCCCTGCTGGCGTTGGTGGTATTCCACAATCATCGGGTACTCCAGCGTGTAGTCCATGCGGCCGGCCGCCAGCATGGCCAGCAGATTGCCGGCCCGTGGCGCCACCAGGCTTCGGACGTTCGAGTCGGGCGCGGGCTTGACCCACTGGGCCAGCGCCTGGCCGTACTGGCGGTTGCTCATCACCAGGCCCTGCACATCGTCGCGGCGCGTCAGCTGCTGCAGCGAGACCGAGCCCTTGCCGCCGGCAATCAAGGGCAGCCGGTCGCGCCTGAGCACCAGCTGCAGCGGCAGCGTGGGCATGGCCGGGGTGAAGAAGCGCTCCTTCAGCCGCTCCGCCGTGCGCATCGAGCTCGGCGAGCACAGGCCACGGCCGGCCTTGCGCTCGACCTCGGCGCGGGCCCCGGTCATGGATACAAAGCGGTGCTGGTACTGCGGCAGGCGCGTGATCACCAAGCGCAGAAAGCCGTCGATGGCGCCACCACCCAGGTCCTGGGCCGTCACCGGCAGCTGGCCCTGCCGGAACACGAAGAAGGGCGGCCAGTCCGACACATTCCACTCGATCAGCTTGTCCGGCGCATCACCGGGCCTGGCCTTGACCGGGCCGGCAAGCGGCAGGGCCAGCGCCAGGGCCAGGCCCGCGAGCAGCAGCAGTCGGCGTGACGACGGAGCGTATTTCTCGCGCGGGGCGGGCAGGGGGCAGCAGCTCATGCGATCCTCGGTGACGGGGCGGGGCCATGGCATTGCCCACGGTCTAGTCCACGAGTCTAAAGTAGGGCCCCTCGCTGCTGCTGGCCCGTCGCCGTGCTACCCACCCCTACTACCCCCGCCTCGGCTCCCGCCCACGATCCGCGTGCCTGGATCACGCCCGACGACCTCAACGTCGCCCCGCAGCTGCTGGGCCTGCCGTTGGCCACGCCGCGCCAGCGGGCGCTGGCGATGACCATCGATCTGGGCCTGCTGGCGCTGGTCTCCGAGCTGGGCAATGTCTTCCTTCTGGTCGCCTTCGTGCTGCTGATGTGGCCGCGCTTGCGGCGCGGCCAGCCGGTGGCCCGTCGGCGCCTGGCCGTGTGGGTGGCCATCGCGCTGCTGCTGGCGCTGGCGGCGCAGCAGCTCTGGGACGATCTGCATCAACGCGTCGCGGCACCCAGCAAGGCACGCACGGCCGCCAGCGCCCCGGTCGGTGACGCAGACGAGGCGGACGATATCGAAGCCCCGCTCGCCGCATCTGCAGCCTCGGCCGGGGCCAGGGACGATGGTCAGCGGCGGCGCATCGCCGAGCTGGAAGCCCAGTTGGCCCAGGCCCGCAAGCCCAAGGCCTTCAGCCTGCGTGAAGAGGTGCGCAAACTGCTGGATGCCTTTGGCCTCAGCTACGCCTGGGCCCTGGCCTATTTCTCTCTGCTGCCGCTGGCCTGGCCCGGCCAGACGCCTGGCAAGCGCCTGCTGGGCCTGCAGGTGGTCGAGCTGACCGGCAAGCCGCTGACCCTGATGACCTGCGTCAAGCGCTACGGCGGCTATGCCGCCGGCATCGCCACCGGCATGATGGGTTTTGTGCAGATCTTCTGGGACGCCAACCGCCAGACCCTGCAGGACAAGACCGCCCACACCGTGGTCATCAACACCCGCGACCCGCGCCGGCTGGCGCTGGACGCGGCGGCCAATGACGAGACCTGACCCCCTGAAATCGCCTGGCTGCGAATTGATTGACGTGCCACTAACCTCATACAGGGGATAGGCGAAGGCCGCCCGGCCCTGCAGAATCCTCGCGCCTCACCCGGTTTGTCGGGTGCGCGAGACATTCAATCAGGGAGTTACATGCATTCGATCTTCAGCCGCACACTGCTGGCCACCTTGGCCGCCGTCGCTGCTTCGCAGAGCCATGCCGCCGTTGCCGTCACCGAGCCGTTTCCGAACGCCGGGGCCTACACGCAGGAGTACGCCACCGTCTGGTTCACCGAGGACATCTCGGCCACGACCAAGCTGTTCCAGTATGCGGTCATCAATCTGGGCACCGCCGCCCTTCAGGAAAGCTATACCGACCTGGGCGGCAACCCGCAGGTGATCCGCCATGACTGGCGCACCGACACGCCTTTCATCAAGACCTACGAGGTGCCCATCCTCAGCGCCTATGCCTATGGCGCAATCAAGCAGGAGACGATCCAGTCGCCCCAGGGCTGGTCCTACCGTTTCATCGACACGGCGGCCAACCCATCGAGCTGGACCAACACCACCGGCGACAGCCGCTTCGACAATCCCTACCGCGTGATGCAGTGGTATGTCGATGACAGCCTGGCGCCCGGCGGCGACCTGATCAGCCATATGGAGCAGAGCGGTATCCGGCCTCAGGGGGAATGGTTGACACGCGACCAGCTCTCCGACTACATGACGCAGGAGTACACCTACCCCGGCTACGGCGGCTCCGAGTGCGGCCTGAGCCTGTGGCACGAGGCCTGCTACGGCAAGGGCTTCAGCTTCGAGGCCGAGGCCGGCAAGGTGCTGGGCCCGGACCAGACCGCCTGGTCGCTGGTGACGCGCACCGGTGGCGAGAACATCGTCATTCAGCCGCTGCCCCCGCGCATCGGCGACCCCGACCTGCCGGTGGGCAGCAATGGCCTGAGCTTCAATGGCGGCATCGCCATGGTGGCCGCGGCGCCGGTGCCCGAGCCCGGCAGCTATGCGCTGATGCTGGCCGGTCTGCTGGGCCTGGCGGCGCTGCGCCGCGGCAGCAAGACCCGCGCCTGACCAACCCTCGGGGGGTCAGGACTTGCGAGCTGGAGCGGCTGCGGCCGCCTCGCGCAGCTTGTCCTTCTTGCTCTTGCGAGCTCCCTTGACGCCGCCCACCGCCTGGTCCGGCGTGGCGACTTCCACCGGCTCGAAGCCGGCGATCTGCTCGCGCGGCACGCGCTGCTGCTGGCGCTTCTCGATCAGGCGGAAATGCCCCTCGGTGCCGGCGCTGATGAAGCTCACCGCCAGGCCGGCCTGGCCCGCGCGGCCGGTGCGGCCGATGCGGTGGGTGTAGTCGGCCGCAGCGCGCGGCAGGTCGTAGTTGACGACCACCGGCAGCTTGGAGATGTCCAGGCCCCGCGCGGCCACGTCGGTGGCCACCAGCACGCGCACCTGGCCGGCCTTGAAGTCCTCCAGTGCGTCCACCCGCCCGCCCTGGCTCAGGTCGCCATGCAGGCTGGCGGCCTGTATGCCGGCGCGGCCCAGCTTGTCGGCCACGAGCCCGCTGGCGTATTTCGTAGCCACGAACACCAGCACCTGGGTCCAATTCTGGCTCTCGATCAGATGGCGCAGCAGCTGGGTGCGGCGCGGTACGTCCACCTCGATGGCGCGCTGCACGATCTCGGCCACTGGTTCGGGGGCGATGTCGATACGGACTGGATCAAGCAGCAGGGTCTGTGCCAGCGCCTGCACCTCGGGCGGGAAGGTGGCCGAGAAGAACAGGTTCTGGCGCCGCGCCGGCAGCAGCGCCTGGATGCGCGCCCACTCGTCGGCAAAGCCCAGATTCAAGAGTTTGTCGGCTTCGTCCAGCACCAGCAGGCTGACGGCGCCCAGGCTCAGCGCGTTGTGATCGACCAGGTCCAGCAGCCGGCCCGGCGTGGCCACCACCACATCGGCGCCACCGCGCAGGGCCATCATCTGCGGATTGATCGAGACGCCGCCGAACACCACCGCCACCTTCGGCCGGTTGAGCAGAAAGCGGCCGACGTCAGTCAGGAACTCGCCGACCTGCAGGGCCAGCTCGCGCGTCGGCACCAGTATCAAGGCCTGGGTGCGGCGCGCGCCCTCCAGCCGGCCCTGCTGGACAAAGCGCTGCAGCAGCGGCAGGCCGAAGGCGGCCGTCTTGCCGGTGCCGGTCTGGGCGCTGGCCAGCACATCGGCGCCACGCAGGGCCGGCGGAATGGCCTCGGTCTGAACGGGCGTGGGCTCCTGGTAGCCATGCTCGCCCACGGCACGCAGCAGGGCCGAGGTCAAACCAAGGGAAGCGAATGACATGACTGTTCCATAGGGGCCGCAGGGCGCGGCAAACCGTGGATTGTCGCAAACCCGGAGGACGGACCTAGGGAAGGTCTGCACAAAGCGCAGTCATCGGTGCTGGCCCCGACCTGAAGTGGAATGTTGAAGCCCGCTGCGCTAGCGGCACTTGGTTTTGCCG
>NZ_SNXS01000010.1:110029-135368 GCF_004362525.1 Roseateles toxinivorans | reverse complement strand
CAAACTCCTGCGCATCGCTTTCGCCGTCTGGACTTCAAAGAGCAGTTTTGATCCTCAACGCCTTCGCGGGGCTTGCGCTGCTCCATAGAATCTACGAATACAGTCCCCGCCCGAGCCCAAGGCCCGGTAAGCGTAGCCCGGATGAAATCCGGGACTCAGCGCAGCCGCTTGATCAGACTCGAGGTATCCCAGCGCTGGCCGCCCAGCGCCTGCACATCGGCGTAGAACTGATCGACCACGGCCGTCACCGGCAGGCGGGCGCCGTTGCGGCGGGCCTCGTCCAGCACCAGGCCCAGGTCCTTGCGCATCCAGTCCACGGCGAAACCAAAGTTGAACTGGTCGTCGACCATGGTCTTGCCGCGGTTGTCCATCTGCCAGCTCTGGGCCGCGCCCTTGCCAATCACGTCCAGCACCAGCTTCATGTCCAGGCCTGACTTCTGGCCGAAGGCGATTGCCTCGGACAGCGCCTGCACCAGGCCGGCGATGCAGATCTGATTGACCATCTTGGCCAGCTGGCCGGCGCCGGAGGCGCCGACCAGGGTGACCGCCTTCGAGAAGGCCAGCGCCACCGGCTGTATGACAGCGAACACGTCGGCGTCACCGCCGCACATCACCGTCAGCGCGCCATTGACCGCACCGGCCTGGCCACCGGACACCGGGGCGTCGATAAAGTGCAGGCCCACCGTCTTGGCGCTCGAATACAGCTCGCGCGCCACCTCGGCCGAGGCGGTGGTGTGATCGACGAACACCGCGCCGGGCTTCATGCCGGCAAAGGCGCCGCTGGGGCCCAGCACGACCGAGCGCAGATCGGCGTCATTGCCGACGCAGGCGAACACGAAGTCACAGTCGCGCGCGGCCTCGGCCGGCGTGGCCGCCGCGGTGCCGCCGTACTCGGCCGCCCAGGCCTGGGCCTTGGCGGCAGTGCGGTTGTAGACCGTGACCTGATGGCCGGCGCGCGCCAGATGCCCGGCCATGGGATACCCCATGACGCCCAGGCCCAGGAACGCGACGCGGCGCGGCGGAATGGTTTCGTAGGTGCGTGTGCTCATGGCCCCAACTGTAAGCCAGCCATGGGCCGCCTGGAACCTAGACGATGGTCAGATGTTCGGTACCCGACGACAGATCGGCGCTCTTCGCCCGACGGCTGTTCAGCTTGATCTGCAGGCGCAGGTCGTTGACCGAGTCGGCATTGCGCAGCGCGTCTTCGTAGCTGACCATGCCACCCTCGTACAGGTCGAACAGGGCCTGATCGAAGGTCTGCATGCCCATCTCGCGCGAGCGCTTCATGATCTCCTTGATCTCGCCGACCTCGCCCTTGAAGATCAGGTCGGAGATCAACGGCGAGTTGATCAGGATCTCGACCGCGGCTACCCGGCCCTTGCCCTCCTGGCGCGGCAGCAGGCGCTGCGAAACCAGCGACTTGAGATTCAGCGACAGGTCCATCAGCAGCTGAGCGCGGCGCTCCTCCGGGAAGAAGTTGATGATGCGGTCCAGCGCCTGGTTGGCGCTGTTGGCATGCAGCGTGGCCATGCACAGGTGGCCGGTTTCGGCAAAGGCCACCGCGTGCTCCATGGTCTCGCGGTCGCGGATCTCGCCCATCAAGATCACATCGGGCGCCTGGCGCAGCGTGTTCTTCAGCGCCTGTTCCCAGCTGTCGGTGTCTATGCCCAGCTCGCGCTGGGTGACGATGCAGTTCTTGTGCGGATGGACGAACTCGACCGGGTCCTCGATCGTGATGATGTGGCCGAAGGTATGCTCGTTACGGTGGTCCACCATCGCCGCCAGCGAGGTGGATTTGCCGGAACCGGTGGCGCCGACAAAGATCACCAGGCCGCGCTTGGTCAGCGCCACCTCTCTCAGCACATCGGGCAGCTTCAGGCTCTCTATCGTGGGCAGGGTCTGCGGAATCGTGCGCAGCACCAGACCCACATGGCCCTGCTGCAGAAAGGCATTGACGCGGAAGCGTCCTATGCCATGGGGCGAGATCGCGAAGTTGCACTCCTTGGTGCGCTCGAACTCGGCCGCCTGCTTGTCGTTCATGATGGCCCGCGCCAGGGCCAGCGTGTGCTGGCCGGTCAGCGGCTGCGGCGAGACCTTGGTGACCTTGCCGTCCACCTTGACGGCCGGCGGAAATTCCGAGGTCAGGAACAGGTCGGAGCCCTTGCGCGAGACCATCAGGCGCAACAGGTCGTTGATGAATTTCGACGCTTGATCGCGTTCCATGGATTGGCCCCCTTGCCTCAGTATGCTGTCAATCGCGCGACAGCAGGGCGCCCAATCGGGCGCTGACCTGACGCAGACTCAAGGACAGGCGCCGCGCCAGCGAGGCCAGCAGCGCCGCCGCCAGCCGGGGCTCCTCGGCCATCAGGCGGTCCAGCGCCTGGGCGTCCAGCACCGCCAGCGTGCAGGCAGTGAGCGTGGTGCAGGCCGAGAAACGCGCGCCGGCATCAAGCAGCGACATCTCGCCCAGCATGTCGCCCGCCCTGGCCTCGGCCAGGCGCGCGCGCCCACCCCAGGGTTGCAGCCGGTCCACGGCCAAGGTGCCTTCCAGCACCACGACCATATAGTCGCCCTGCTCGTCCTGCCTGACCACCTCCCGGTTGGGCGACAGCTTCACATACTGAAGAAACTGGCTCAGCCGCTCCAGGTCTTGATCGTCCAGCGCGGCCAGGTGCTTGTCCGCGCCCCAGAGCTGGGTGAACAGGGCCCTGCCGGTGGCCGCATCGAAGGGCTGGGCACCGAGCTCGGCACCGCGCTGTGACCAGCTGACGACGCTTTCGCCCTCGACGTTCTCGCTGAACATGGTCGAGAAGAAGGTCGATTCGACCCCTCCCTCGGCCTCGGGTTTGGCGCCGCCGGTCAGGCGTTGAAGGAGTTTTCTCATCGCCTCAGCCCGGGAAGTTGTCCGGGAACTTGGCCCGGCTGCGCGCCTCGGCGGGCGAGATCACATTGCGCCGCACCAGCTCGGTCAGGTTCTGATCCAAGGTCTGCATGCCGACGTTGTTGCCGGTCTGTATCGACGAGTACATCTGCGCGATCTTGTTCTCACGTATCAGATTGCGGATGGCCGAGTTGCCCAGCATGATTTCGTGTGCCGCGACACGCCCACTGCCATCCTTCAACTTGCACAGCGACTGCGAGATCACCGCCACCAGCGACTCGGACAGCATCGCCCGCACCATGTCCTTCTCGGCGCCGGGGAACACGTCGACGATACGGTCCACCGTCTTGGCCGCCGAGCTGGTGTGCAGGGTGCCGAAGACCAGGTGGCCCGTTTCCGCGGCCGACAGCGCCAGCCGAATCGTTTCCAGGTCGCGCATTTCGCCGACCAGCACCGCGTCCGGGTCTTCACGCAACGCCGAACGCAGGGCATTCGAGAAGCTCAGGGTGTGAGGCCCGACCTCGCGCTGATTGACCAGGCACTTCTTCGATTCGTGGACGAACTCGATCGGATCTTCGATCGTCAGGATGTGGCCGTATTCCTGCTCGTTCAGGTGGTTGACCATCGCCGCCAGGGTGGTGGACTTGCCTGAACCGGTGGGCCCGGTCACCAGCACCAGGCCGCGGGGCTTGAGCGCCAGCTCGGCGAAGACCTTGGGCGCGCTCAACTGCTCCAAGGTCAGGATCTTGCTCGGGATGGTGCGGAACACCGCGCCGGCACCGCGATTCTGGTTGAAGGCATTGACGCGAAAGCGGGCCAGGCCCTGGATCTCGAACGAGAAGTCGCACTCCAGCGTCTCCTCGTACATCTTGCGCTGCGAGTCGTTCATGATGTCGTAGACCATGTCGTGTACCTGCTTGTGCTCGAGCGGCTCGACATTGATGCGACGCACATCGCCATGCACACGGATCATCGGCGGCAGGCCGGCCGACAAATGCAGGTCGGAGGCCTTGTTCTTGACCGAGAAGGCCAATAGTTGGGTGATGTCCATGGAGGGTGCTGGTAGGCGGCTGGGTTAGGCTCGGGGCATTATGGCGACGATCTCCGACAACTTACAACAGGTTCACGCGCGCATCGCGGCGGCCTGCACCCAGGCGGGCCGACCCGTGCAAAGCGTCACGCTGCTGGTGGTCAGCAAGACGTTTGGCAGCGACAGGGTACGCGAGGCCCATGCGGCGGGCGAGTACCAGTTCGGTGAAAACTATGTTCAGGAGGCACTGGACAAGATCCTGGCCCTGCAGGATCTGCGTGAGGATCTGGTCTGGCATCTGATCGGCCCGCTGCAAAGCAACAAGACGCGGCCGGTGGCCGAGGCCTTCGACTGGGTGCACAGCGTGGACCGGCTGAAGATCGCGCAACGCCTGAGCGAGCAGCGGCCCCAGCATCTGCCGCCACTGCAGGTCTGCCTGCAGGTCAATATCAGCGGTGAGGCGAGCAAGAGCGGCGCCCATCCAGACGAGGTGCCTGCCCTGGCCATGGCGGTGGCCGGCCTGCCTCGGCTGCGGTTGCGCGGCCTGATGGCCATACCCGAGACGGCGCAGACGCTGGAGGCGCAGCGCCTGCCCCATGCCGCCCTGCGCGCGCTGCTGGAGCGGCTCAACGCCGACGGCCTCGCGTTGGACACCCTGTCGATGGGCATGAGCGCCGACCTCGAGGCCGCCGTGCTGGAAGGCAGCAGCATCGTGCGCGTCGGTTCGGCGATCTTCGGTGCGCGCTGAGTAAGCATTCGTAGCAAGGCTACAAAGCGGTGCCAGCGGGCCGATATGAGGGCATGGCGCCTCAAGTTGGCGCAGCCCCCTCCGCCCGACCCACACCGGGTCCGAAACCCCGCGTTTTCCCTAGGCCATGCCGCCGGGAACAGCGTGTGTTTTTACCGGCGCGCGCCTCAAGGCCGGTTCCGCCCTTGTCGATACTCCCAGCACAAAGAAGTTGTCGCGGCTCGCTCACAAAGCGATCCAGGTCAAACGAACGTCTGCCGTTGGGCAAGGGCTCTCATGAAAATTCTGTCGAATCTGCGCATCAGCCATCGACTCGGCTTCAGCTATGCGCTGTTGATTCTGTTGCTCATCATCATCGGCGCCTTTGGCGTCAGCACCGCCAACCGGCTGGCCCACGATCTGGACCGCACTGCCAACAGCAGCCTCGTGAAGATCGAGGCGGCCAATGCGCTGGAAGGCAATGTCAACATCCTGGCCCGCGCCAGCCGCGACCTGCTGCTGCTGGACGAGGCCCGTCAGATCAAAAAGCAGCAGGCCGCGATCGATGGCGCGCTGCAAGACATCGAGAAGCGCCTGGCCGAGTTGGAGACCAAGCTATCCTCGGCCAAGGAAACCGAGCTGCTGGCCCAGGTGCGCGAGCGCCAGGCCAAGTTCTTCGCCTCTATCGCCAAGTTCCGCAAGGTGCAGGTCGATGGCAGCCCCGACGAGGCCCGAGAAAGCCTGGTGATCGATGTGCGCCCCGCGCAGGCAGCCTACCAGGAGGGCCTGAAGGCCCTGGTCGATCTGCAGTTCGAAGACGCCAAGACGCTGGCCAAGGGCGGCGAGACGACGGCCCGCCAGTCGGTGCTGGTGACCGTGGTGCTGGTGCTGGTGGCGGTGCTGATCGGTGGCGGCGGCGGCCTGGCGATTGCACGCTCCATCGTGGCCCCGGCCCGCATGGCACAGGCCGCGGCGGAATCGATCAGCGCGGGCGACCTGAGCCACGACATCGTCGTGGAAGGCAGTGATGAACTGGCCCAGATGCTGCATGCGATGCAAGAAATGCAGACCGCGCTGTCCGGCGTCGTGAAGAGCGTCAGCAGCGCCGCGGGCGAAGTGGCCGACAGCTCGGGCGCCATTGCCGGGGGCAATAGCGAACTGTCCGAGCGCACCGCCCGTTCGGCCGCCAGCCTGCAGCAAACGGCCGCCTCGGTGGAGCAAATTGCCTCCACGCTGAATGGCTCCAGCGAGCTGACCCGCCGCGCCGCCGGCATCGCCACGCAAGCCCGCCAGGCCGCCTCGGCCGGTGGTGTGTCGGTGCAGAGCGTGATCGAAACGATGCAGCAGATCTCGGAGTCGAGCAAGCGCATCAACGACATCATCGGCGTGATCGACGGCATCGCCTTCCAGACCAATATCCTGGCGCTGAATGCTGCAGTGGAAGCCGCCCGCGCCGGCGAGCATGGCCGCGGCTTCGCCGTCGTCGCCTCCGAGGTGCGGGCCCTGGCCTCGCGTTCGGCCGAAGCGGCCAAGGAGATCAAGGGCCTGATCCAGGAGTCCTCGGTCAAGGTCTCGGCCGGCACGGCCCTGGTCAACAGCGCCGGCCAGACCATCCGCGGCGTGGTCGAGGAAGTCAACAATATGGGCAAGCTGATCGAAGAGATCTCGCATGCCGCCCAGGAGCAGGCCAGCGGCGTCGGCGTGGTGAACCACGCGATGGGCGACCTGGACCGCACAACGCAGCAGAACTCGGCCCTGGTCGAGGAACTGACACGCTCCACCGATTCCCTGAAAACCAGCTCGGGCCGCCTATTGGCTGCGGTTGGCTTCTTCCGCTTCTCGGGCCAAGCCGCCTGAGTCGCCTCGCAAGCCCGTCCGATATCACCTCATTCCCAAGGATCAAGCCATGAAGTTCCGCATCTCCTCCGTCATCGCCGCCACCGCCCTGACCTTCGCCGCCTCGCTGGCGATGGCGCAAACCGCGCCCAAGATCGTCAAGAAGGTGCCGCCCGAGTTCCCCAGCGAAGCGGCTCGCGCCTCCGTCTCCAGCGGCGTGGTGAAGGCCAAGATGGCCATCGACGGCGAAGGCAAGGTCACCGACGTATCCATCGTCGAAGCCGAGCCGCGCAAGGTCTTCGACAAGGCCGTGAAAACGGCCCTGATGGGCTGGCGCTTCGAGCCGAATGGGGGCGCGCAGTCGTATGAAGTTCGCCTCGTGTTCAAAAGCGAGGATTGACAGCCGAACGCCCTATCGCTCAGTAGCCCGCCACTCGGCGGGCTTTTTCATTTCAGTTGCTCCACCGCGCTGCGCGCGACCCGCGCCGCATGAAACGTGAAGCGGCAGTGACGAGGGCGCACCGGCCGCTGCGGGCTGAAGCCTTGCCCGGCCCTGAACGGACCGGACTCCGGCTTCTCTATGCCCGCATCGGCCGGCACACCCTCATCCCTGCTGCAATGGGTGTGCAGGCGCGGTCCGACTCTTGGCTGGTGGCCACCAGAGCATCCGCAGAGGGGGCGGGGGGCCGGCCACGGCGGGCATAAAGAAGCTGGAGGTCGGTCCGTTCAGGGCCGGCCCAAGCTTCAGCCCGTCGTGGCCGGCCTCCCGCCTCCTCTGCCGCGCCAACAACGCGAGGTGGCAAGCACCCACACCCAGTGGCGATTCGATCCGTTTCACTTCAAGCCTCAATCTCCTTGAGGCAGCGCGCGAGGCTGCTGGCGCTGGGCTTGTCGACAAACACGCAGCGCTTGCCGGTGCGTTTGCAATGGTCCTTGACCCGCCAGTAGGCGCCGTGGCTGACGCAGCCGGTCTGGCAGATCACCAGATCGGCGGCGGCCAGGCTGGATTCGAGCTGAGCGGCGGTATGGTCCTCGCCGCCATCGTGGTGCAGAAAGCGCCCGCCGGTGCCCTCGATCAGGCGCTTGTAGACCGGCACGCTGGCGGTGCGACCGCCAACGCAGAGGATGGACTGGTCCTTCAGCGTGACCAGATCGGGCTCGTCCGCGGCGACGGCCTCCTCGGCCAGGCTGAGCGCCTGCAGCTGCGCGGCCAGACCCTGGGCCCGCTGCGCCTCGCGCTCCGCCTGCTGCTGCCAGTCCAGCCGCTGACGCTCCAGCGCCTGCGAGCGCAAAACCTGTTCCTCCAGGCGCCGAGTCAACTCGGCCCGGCCCTGCAGACCGGGACTGAGCGCCTCCAGCTGCCGCAGATCCTGCTGGGCGGCGTCCAGGGCAGAGGCCCTGGCCATGGCCTCGGCGCGGGCGCGTATCAGGGCCTGCTGCAGCGCCTCGACCTGCTCGGCCCGGGCCTGCAGCTCGCGGGTGCAGCGCTGCTGCAGTGTGGCGAGCTGACGGGTCAGCACCACGTTCTCGTCCAGCACCTCGTCCAGGCGCTGCAGATCGGCACGGTTGCAGGCACCGACCTGATGCTGAATCATGTGGATCTCGCGGCAGACCTGCTCGCGCAGCGCGTCACCGCAGCGGGCGTGGGTCAGTGTCGCCCACAGCGCGCCGGCGATATCCGCGCCGCGCTGGGCCTCGGTCCACAGCTCGGCCAACTGCCCGGTCGTCTTGGCCAGGGCAAAGCGGCGCAGCGTCGGCAGATGGCGACGGTCCAGCTCACGCTGAATCGCCTCCGCCACCGGACCACGCCGCGCGCACTCCGCCACGGCGCCGACATGGGCCTCATAGTCGTCCAGCCGGGCCTGGGCGCCGGTGAACCTGGCCAGCAGGCGGCGCAGCGCCGGCATCGGCAGGCACACGCCCATCAGCGGGCAATGGGTGCTGTGCGGCAAGTCCCAGAGGCGGTGGCGGCGCGAGCCCCGTGTCTCGGGCAGGGTCGCGATGGAGCGCAGACGCTCGTTCAGCGCGCCGCCCAGGCGCAAGGTGGCCGGGCTGACCAGGGTTGGCTGCGGTTTGAGCTCGTCGCACATGACATTCCTCCTTGAGAACTCGTATCTTAAATGCGAATCGTTCGCATTTGTGGCTTATCGCACAATCCCAATGTGACGCTCTATGAAAACTATGCCGACGAGATAGGTCGCCTGATCGCCAGCGGCACGCTGCGCGCCGGCGACCCATTGCCGTCGGTGCGCCAGGCGCGGGCCAGCCGGGGCATCAGCGCCTCCACCGTGTTCCAGGCCTACCACCTGCTGGAGGCCCGCGGCCTGGTGCGGGCACGGCCCCGCTCGGGCTATTTCGTGCTGCCGCGTCCACTGCTGCGCGAGGCACCACCGCCCTCGCGGCCGCTGGCCGGTTCGCACAGCGTGGCCGTCAGCGAGCTGGTGTTCGAGGTGCTCAGCGCGGTCAAGTCGCGCGAGATCGCACCGCTGGGCTCGGCCTTTCCCAGCCCCGAGCTGTTTCCGCTGGAGGCCCTGCGCCGCGCGATGAATGCCGGCATGCGCAAGCTCAAGCCCTGGAGCACGGTGGACGATCTGCCGCCCGGCCACGAGCCGCTACGCCGCCAGATCGCCAGGCGCTATCTGCACCTGGGCATGAGCGTGACGCCGGAGCAGATCGTGCTCAGCAACGGCGCACTCGACGGCCTGAACCTGTGCCTGCAGGCGGTGACAAAGCCGGGCGATGCGGTGGTCGTCGAGTCGCCCTGCTTCTACGCCGCATTGCAGGCGCTGGAGCGGCTGGGCTTGAAGGCGATCGAGGTGGCCACCGACAGCGCCACCGGCATCGATCTCGCGGCGCTGGCCCGTCTGCTGGAGCGGCGCAAGCCGCAGGCCGTGTGGCTGATGACCAGCTTCCAGAACCCGCTGGGCAGCCTGATGCCCAATGACAAGAAACGCGCCCTGGTCGAGCTGCTGGCCCGCCACCAGGCGCCGCTGATCGAGGACGATGTCTATGCCGAGCTCTATCACGGCGATGCTGCACCGCTGCCGGCCAAGGCCTTCGATACCGAGGGCCTGGTGCTGCACTGCAGCTCCTTCTCGAAGAGCCTGGCGCCGGGCTACCGCGTCGGATGGGCCCTGCCCGGGCGCTATGCCGAGCGGGTGGCGCGGCTGAAGCTGATGACCAGCCTGTCGGGCTCCATCCCCGCCCAGGCGGCGCTGGCCGAGTATCTGCAGGATGGTGCCTTCGACCGCCATCTGGCGCAGATGCGGCGGCGGCTGCAGACCCAGCAGCAGCAGATGCTGGCGGCGCTGGAGCAGCACTTCCCGGCCGGCACGCGGCTGACGCGGCCGCTGGGTGGCTACTTCGTCTGGGTCGAGCTGCCGCCGCAGATCGATGCGCTGGCCCTGCACCGGGCCGCCGCGCGCGACGCCATCAGCCTGGCGCCGGGGCCGATGTTCTCGGCCCGGGCCGAATTCCGCCACTGCCTGCGGCTCAATACCGGCCACCCCTGGACGCCGCAGATCGAGCAGGCCATCGCGACGCTGGGGCGGCTGGCGCACGGCCTGTGCTGATACGGTGATTTTTCGGCCGATCTGAGGCTGCCCTGCGCCTGCGCCATCGGGCATAGTGGCCCGGTGAACGCTGTCCACCTACTCCACAAGCCCTTGTTGACCCTGAGTCTGGCGCTGCTGGCCGCGACGGCCGCGGCCCAGCCGGCCAAGGTCGAAGACACGATCGCCCAACGCGTGCAGGCCTGCACCACCTGCCACGGCCAGCAGGGCCGCGCCGCGCCCGACGGCTACTACCCGCGCATTGCCGGCAAGCCGGCCGGCTATCTGTACAACCAGTTGCTGAACTTCCGCGACGGCCGCCGCCATTACGGCCTGATGGACGAGTTGGTGGCGCCGCTGTCGGACGCCTATCTGCGCGAAATCGCCGAGCACTTCGCTGCACTGGACCTGCCCTATGCCCCGCCGCCGCCCACCCGCGCCAGCCTTGCCCTGCTGCAACGCGGGCAGCAACTGGCCCTGCATGGCGATGCCACGCGCCGCCTGCCGGCCTGCGTGCAATGCCATGGAGCCAAGCTCACCGGTCTGGCGCCGGCCATCCCTGGCCTGCTGGGTCTGCCGCGCGACTATCTGAACGGCCAGTTGGGGGCCTGGAAGTCCGGCCAGCGCCGCGCCCATGCGCCCGACTGCATGGGCCAGATCGCCAGGACCTTGAGCCTGGACGACATCGCCGCCGTCTCGCAATGGCTCGCCGCCCAGCCGCTGCCGGCCGCGCCCAAGGCCGTGAGCGAGCTGCCGGCAGCCCTGCCACTGAGCTGCGGCGGCGTGCCGCAGGCCGCCAAGGTGCTGCCATGAGCCGCCCCATGAAGTTCGCGCTGCTGCTGCTGGCCATGGGCATGGCCGCCGTCGCCCTGGTCTGGGCACTGAATGTGCGCGACGAATCGCCAATGACCGCCTTGGCCGACCGGCCCGCCGCAGCACCCAACGCCGAACAGATACGCCGCGGCGAGTATCTGGCCCGGGCCGGCAACTGCGCCGCCTGCCATACCGCCCGCGGTGGTACGCCCTATGCCGGGGGCAGGGGCATAGACACGCCCTTCGGCACCCTGTTTGCCGGCAATCTGACGCCCGACCCGACCACCGGACTGGGGGACTGGAGTGCCGACGAGTTCTGGCGCGCACTGCACAACGGCCGCAGCAAAAGCGGTCGCCTGCTCTACCCTGCCTTCCCCTATGCCAGCTACACCAAGATCAGCCGTGGTGACGCCGATGCCATCCATGCCTATCTGCAAAGCCTGCCCCCGGTGCAGCAGGCCACGCCCGCCCATGAGCTGCGCTTCCCCTACAACACCCAGGCCGCGCTGGCGGTCTGGCGGGCGCTGTATTTCAGCCCCGGGGTGTATCGGAACGAACCGGCTCAGACCGTGGCCTGGAACCGCGGCGCCTATCTGGTGCAGGGCCTCGGTCACTGCAACGCCTGCCACGCCGCGCGCAACAGCTGGGGCGCCAGCGAGTCCGGCCTAGGCGGCGGGCTGATACCGATGCAGGGCTGGTACGCTCCCTCGCTGGCCGACCCGGCCCAGGCCGGCGTCGCGCACTGGGAGCTGGGCGAGATCGTCGCGCTGTTCAAGACCGGCATGGCGCGCGGCGCCAGCGTGTCCGGGCCGATGAGCGAGGTGGTGCGCGGCAGCACCCAGTACCTCAGCGATGCCGATCTGCGCGCCATGGCCGGCTATCTGAAAGCCCTGCCCCAGCGGCCGCTGGCGTATGCCAAGGCCGCGGCGGCGCCACCGGCCGAGCGGCTCGGCACCGAGGTCTACGAGCAGCACTGCGCGAGCTGCCACGGCAAGCAGGGCCAGGGCGAGCCCGGCATCTATCCGGCGCTGGCCGGCAACCGCGCGGTGACGATGGAGCCCGGCGTCAATGTGCTGCGCGCCATCCTGCAGGGCGGCTTTGCACCGGCCACTGCGGCCCATCCGCGGCCCTTCGGCATGCCACCATTTGCGGTGGCGTTGAGCGATGCGGAGATCGCCGCCGTCGCCAGCCATGTGCGCCAGCAATGGGGCAACACGGCCTCGCCGCTGACGGCTTTCGAGGTCAGTCGGGCGCGGGGTAAACGAGCGGATTGAGGCTGGCCGAAGGCCGGTAGCATGCGCGGCGATTCGTCAAAAGGACACCGCCCATGCTGTCACCGGCCCGCCTCGCTCTTCTGGTCATCACCTCGGTCCTGGCCTGCGCCAGCCGGGCTGCGGAGCCGCCCGCGCTGAGTACCGAGGCCGAGCGCTCCGGCTTCACCACGACCGGCCGCTACGAAGAGGTGCAGAGACTCTGCTTCGGCTTCCAGAAGGCCTATCCGCGCGCAGTGCGCTGCACCGAGTTCGGTCGCACGCCGGAGGGCAGGCCCATGCTCGCGCTCGTCGTCTCGCAAACCGCTGCCCTGAGCCCGGCCGAGAAGCGGCGCCAGAACCTGCCGGCCGTGCTGATACAGGGCGGCATTCATGCCGGCGAGATCGACGGCAAGGACGCCGGCTTTCTGGCCCTGCGCGAGATGCTGCAGGGCCAGGCCGCCAAGGGTGCGTTGAGCAGGCAGGTGCTGGTGTTCGTGCCGGTGTTCAATGTCGACGGCCATGAGCGCTTCGGGCGCTGGAACCGCCCGAACCAGCGCGGCCCCGAGCAGATGGGCTGGCGCACGACGGCGCAGAACCACAATCTGAACCGCGACTATGCCAAGGCGCAGAGCCCTGAGATGCAGGCCATGCTGCGCCTGGTCAACCAATGGGACCCGCTGGCCACGATAGATCTGCACGTCACCGACGGCGCGCAGTTCGAGCATGACGTGTCCATCCAGGTCGAGCCGCTGCACGGCGGCGACGCCGGCCTGCGACCGGCTGGAATGGCCTTTCGCGACGGCGTGATCGCCGATCTGGCCGCCCAGGGCTCGCTGCCCCTGCCCTTCTACCCCTCGTTCACTGTCGACGATGACCCAAGTTCAGGCATCGTGGACAGCGTGTTCCCGCCGCGCTTCTCGTCCGGTTACTTCCTGCTGCGCAACCGTTTCGGCATGCTGGTGGAGACGCATTCGTGGAAAGACTATGCGACGCGGGTGCGGGTGACTCGCAACACCATCATCTCGGTGCTGGAACAGGTCGCCCGGCAGGGCAGCGACTGGCAGGCCCTGGCCCTGGCCGCCGATGCGCGCAGCGCCGCGCTGGCCGGGCAAGCGGTGCCGCTGAGCTACGAGGCCTCGGCCAGGACGCGGCAGATCGCCTTCCGCGGCTATGCCTATGAGCGCGGACCGTCCGACATCTCCGGCGCCTTCATGACCCGCTACGACGAGACCCGGCCGCAGATCTGGACCATGCCGGTGCGCGACGAGGTGCTGCCGGCCCTGCAGGTGAAGGCACCGCTGGCCGGCTATCTGGTGCCCGCCGCCCAGGCTGGCATGGTGGCCGTCAAGCTGAGGCTTCATGAGATCCAGTTCCGTATCTTGGACGCCGCGCTGGCGGCCACCGAACTGGAGGCCTTTCGCGCCACGACCCTGCGCTTCGAGCCGCAATCGGTCGAGGGCCAGCAGCGCCTGAGCGTGCAGGGGGCCTGGGGCCCCGAGCGCCGCGACCTGCCAGCCGGCAGCCTGTTCGTGCCCATTGCCCAGCCCAAGGCCAAGCTGCTGATGGCCTTGCTGGAACCGCTGGCGCCCGATTCGCTGCTGGCCTGGGGATTCTTCAACAATCACTTCGAGCGCAAGGAATACATGGAGGCCTATGTGGCCGAGGCGGTGGCCCGCGAGCAGCTGGCGGCTGATCCAGCCCTGGCCGCGGCCTTTCGCGACAAGCTGCGCGCCGAGCCGGAGTTCGCCAAGAGTGCAAGGGCGCGCTTGGAGTTCTTTGCCCGCCGGCACAGCTCCTGGGATGAGCGCTGGGCCCTGTACCCGGTGCTGCGCACCGACAGGGTGCCCGCCGCACCATGAGCCGCGGGTGAACCGCAAGACCTGTCCCTGGTATGACACAAGTGGCAAACCGATGGGGACCGTGCTTACAAATTTCATCGACAAGCTGCGGTGATCACTCTTGCGGAGGATGAGAGGCTCGGGCAGACTTTGCTTGACTTTGCGAAGTTCGGTCCCTCCCTCGTCCAAAGCACCCTTCTATGTACAGCCCTCCACGACCCCTGCATCTGCGCACCGCCTTCGCCAGGCTCACCGATATGGCGGGGATGGTGCTGGTCTGGCTGGCCGTTCTGCTGCTCGCCTTCGCCTGAGCCTTCAGACGCCGTCTTGAGCCCTGGGCCACCGGCCCGCTCGGCCCGCTCGGCCCGCTCGGCCCGATTTCCCGACCCCGCACTCGCACCGCTGGCGCCGGGCACAGCTCGTCGTGGCTTGCCCGCAACCGTTGCCGGGCGCTTTGCGCACGGGTGTTCTGTCAAGCAGCAATCGAAACAAGGGCGGGTTTTCCCTTTTGCTGAGGCGCAACATCCATTGGAATTCCCTATGCCGCTTGCGCATGGCGGAATCCGAAGATCACGGCCCACGGGTTGAAGTGGCCGGACGCGGCAAATCATGAGTTTGCCGCCCGCTGCTCGACACCCGTCGTCCCACCCACGATTGCACAAGGAGTTCGCTGATGTTCAAAAAAAGCAGAATAGGCGTTGCCGCACTGGCCGCCCTCGGTGCCGGCCTTGCCGCGCCGCAATTCGCCCTGGCGCAAGGTCAGACGCTGGAACGCGTGACCGTGACAGGCTCGTCGATCAAGCGGCTGGAGTCCGAGACGGCGCTGCCCGTGACCGTGATCACCCGTGACCAGATCGAGAAAACCGGTGCCACCAACGTCGAGGAATTGCTCAAGCGCGTCTCGGCCAGCGCCGCGGCGATCTCCGACACCACCCAGGGCGCGGGCTATGCCACGTCCAATGCCAATCTGCGTGGTCTGGGCGCCAACTCCACCCTGGTGCTGCTGAACGGCCGCCGCCTGGCCAACCACCCCTTCGGCAGCATAGGTGGCAATGCCGCGGTCGACCTGAACAGCATCCCGTTTGCTGCCCTGGAGCGTGTCGAAATCCTGCGTGATGGCGCCTCGGCCGTGTACGGCACCGACGCCGTCGCCGGTGTGATCAACTTCATCACCAAGCGCGACTACCGCAGCGGCGAGGTCTCGGTGCGCTACGGCAACACAGAGAGCAATATCGGCGGCGCTGAAAAAGGCGCCAGCATCGCCATCGGCTTCGGCGACCTGCTGAGCGACAAGTTCAATGTGCTGATCACCGGCAATGTGCAGAAGAACACCCGCCTGCGCGCCATCGAGCAGCAGTTCTACAACCGTGGGGCCCAAGAGATCCCGGGCGCAGGCCCACCAACCTCGGGCGGTGGCTTCCCAGGCCGCTTGGCCGAGTTCGGCGTGAGCCCGGGCGCCCACACCAATCTGGGCATCGGCAGCCAGTTCGAGAAGTGTGATCCGACCTTCACGACCTTGCGTGGCACCGGTAAGTCGCCCAATGGCACCGACACCTTCATCTGCCGTTTCATCTACGCTGCCACGCTGGACAATCTGCCCGATCAGGAAAAGGGTGATATCTACGGCCGCGCGACCTTCAATGTGTCCAAGGACCACCAGCTGTTCGCCGAGGCATCTTTTGCCCGCAACCACAGCATTGGCCGCATCGCGCCGACGCCAATCTTCTGGGGCGCCACCAGCCTGGATCCGGTCAAGGGTGACTATGCGCACCCGATGATGCCGATCACGAGCAAGTATTTCCCGCGTGATCTGCTGCTCAAGCTGGGCTATACCGAAGCCGAGCTGAACCCCAATGGTAATGGCCTGGTCGAAGTGGCCCTGCGCGCCATTCCGCGCGGCAACCGCATCAACGACAACACCAACACGCAGACCCGCTTCGTGTTCGGCGCCAATGGCGTGCTCGGCGGCTGGGACTACGACACCGCCGTCAATATCTCGCGCGCCAAGGGCTCGCTGTCCTATTTGGGCTATGTCCACGAGGGCCGCTTCCTGGACGCCCTGGGCAAGGGCTTGATCAACCCCTTCGGTCCCAGCGACGCCGCCGGCGAAGCCGCCTGGGCCGCTTCGGCACTTGACGGTCTGATGCGCGAGTCAACCAGCACGACAACCGAGTTCGACTTCAAGGCCAGCCGCGAGCTGACGCCCATGGCCGGCGGCAATATGGCCCTGGCCCTGGGCGCCAGTGCCCGCAAGGAGAAGGCCGAAGACCGTCCGGTGAATGCCGACTACTCGGCCGGCAAGCACATCGGCGGCGAGGGCACGGTGCCCACGACGATTGCCTCGCGCACCATCACGGCCCTGTACGGCGAGCTGAGCATGCCCTTCGCCAAGGGCTGGGAGGCCGGCATCTCGGCCCGCTACGACAAGTACAGCGACTTCGGCAACACCTTCAATCCGCGCGCCACGCTGCGCTTCCAGCCCAGCAAGGAGCTGGTGCTGCGCGCCGCCGCCGGCACCGGCTTCCGCGCCCCGACCCTGTGGGACGTCAACAGCCCGGTATCGACCACGAACACGGCCAACAGCCTGAAGGATCCGGATTGCCCGTTGGGTCCGGATGGAAAGCCGCAAACTGCCGACCCACGCTGCGACATTCAGTACAACGTCCGCCAGTTCGCCAGCCCGACGCTGAAGCCCGAGAAGTCACGCCAGTTCAGCGCCGGCGTGGTGTTCGAGCCCGGTCGCAGCGTGTCGATCGCCGTGGACTACTGGAACATCCTGAAGAAGGACCAGATCAGCACCATCGGTGGCGACGCGATCTTCTCGGATCCGAAGCTCTATGCCAAGTACAAGAGCCGCATCAAGCGCAACGCGCAGGGCTTTGTCTCCTACATCGAAAGCCCGGTGGACAATCTCGGCGACCTGAAGACTTCGGGCATCGACGTGGACCTGCGCGGCAGCCTGAATCTGCAGGACGGCTTCAAGCTCGGCGCCAGCTTCGTCGGTACCTATGTGCTGGAATGGAAGCGTCAGGCCGACAAGGGCGGCGAGTACACCAGCTATGTGGGCACCGCCGGCGATGGCTCGGCCGTGCAGCCGCAGCCGCGCTGGCAGCACACCGCGGCGCTGGACTTCCAGCGCGGTGCCTGGACCTTCACGGTGGAGAACCAGTTCGTCCGCGGCTGGACAGAGTCGGCCACGCTGGTGGAAAACAACGTCGGCCCCTTTGTTGAGCACCGCGTCAAGGACAGCTCGCGCTTCAACATCGCGATGGGCTACAAGGGCATCAAGAACCTGAACGTGCGCTTCGGCATCAAGAACATCACGGCCGAAGAGCCGCCGTTCACGGCCGTCTCGTCCTACGGTTCGCACGCCGCCGGCTATGCGGCCTCGTTCTCCGACCCGCGCGGCCGTTTCCTCTACGGCTCGCTGTCTTACCAGTTCAAGTAAGACCTGTTGCGGCGGGGCTCAGACCCTGCGGCCACTCCACGAAGCGGGGCGCGAGAGCGCTCCGCTTTTTCTTTGCGCCCTCAGCATGTTGGGCGAGGCCAGGGCGGAGAAGCCCGCCGAGGCCGTTCGGCAGCCAGTCGCAAGGCCCGCTGGTACTCAGCCACCGCCGCGTCCGGATCGGCCGCCTGGCTGAGCCCGCTGAGCACCGCCACACCCCGCGCGCCACATTGCAGCGCCGCACCGGCACGCTCGACATCCATGCCGGCAATCGCCACCACCGGCTCGGCCAGCACCCGACACCAGTAGGCGAGATTGCTCTCGCCCTGCGGGCGCCAGGGCATGTTCTTGGTCTGCGTCGCATGGATGGGGCCGCAGGCGATATAGCTGGGATTCAGGGCGCGGGCGCGGGCCACCTCCCACAGGCTGTGGGTGCTGATGCCCAGGCGCAGGCCGGCATCGGCGATCGCCTGCAGGTCGGCCATGGCAAGGTCTTCCTGGCCCAGGTGCACGCCACAGGCGCCCAGCTCAAGGGCCAGGGCCCAGTGGTCGTTGATGAAGAGCTGCGCGTCGGCCTCTCTCGCTGCAGCAATGCTGCGAGCGATCTGCTCGCGCAGATCGGGCGTGGTGGCGTCCTTGATGCGCAGCTGCAGCGTGCGCACGCCGGCCGCGAGCAGGCGCGCTATCCAGGCGGCGCTGTCGGCAATGGCGTACAGGCCCATGTCGGGCTCGCTCAGCGTGGCGAATCGGAGATCAGATCTGAGGTCTGACCACAGCGTGGGCAGATTCTCCGGCCGCAGTGCGAAGCCAGCATGCGGCCGCACCGGACCGGCACCGACACCCGCCGCATAGCCCCGGCGCAAGGCCTCGGTGGTGGCCATCTTGGCCAGCACGGCGGCATCGGCGGCGCAGAAGCCATGGGCCAGCGCGGCAGCGAGCGAGGAGGCGAACACGCAGCCCGTGCCGTGGTTGTGAGGTGTGGCAATGCGCGGCAGGCTCAGCCAGCCCTGGGCTTGCGGGCTGTGCAGCCAGTCTCGCGATTGCTCGCCACCGGAATCACCGCCGGTGATCAGCACCGTCCTTGCGCCGAGTGCCTGCAGCGCGATGGCCGATTGCGGCACGGCCATCTCCGTGCCAAGCAGCCAGGCCGCCTCGGCACGGTTGGGCGTGATCACATCGGCCAGCGGCAGCAGCTCGCGGCGATAGACCTCGCGCAGCTCGGCCCCGCTGAGGTCAGCCCCGGTGCTGGCGCGCCAGACCGGATCGAGCACCAGGGCCACCGGCGCGCGTTCACGCATACGCTTGATCCAGCGGGCCACGACGCGGACGTTGGCTGCGCTGCCCAGCATGCCGCACTTGATCGCGGCGGGCGGCAGATCCTCGCTCAGCGCCTGCAGCTGGGCATCGAGCAGCTCGGGTGCGACCGCCTGCACCTGCTGCACGGCCCGCGAGTTCTGCGCCGTGATCGCGCTGACGGCGCTGCAGCCATGAACATCAAAGGCCTCAAAGGCCTTCATGTCGGCCTGCAGGCCGGCGCCGCCGCCGCTGTCGGAGCCGGCGATGGTCCAGACGATGGGTTTGGTATTCATAAGGTGAAGGGCCTCGCAGTGACGGGAGTGCTCGCAACAGCCATGTCCTGCGGCACGAGCAGGCCGGCCTCGAAGCCGGCACGGCCGCCGGCAATAGCCGAGGCAAAGCCTGCCGCCATGCGCACCGGGTCGGCGGCCTGGGCCACGGCCGAGTTCAGGAGCACGGCGTCGAAGCCCAGCTCCATCGCCAGCGCCGCATGCGAGGGAGCGCCGATGCCGGCGTCGACCACCAGCGTGGCCCCGGGCAAGCGAGTACGCAGCGTGCGCAGCGCCCAGGGGTTGAGCAGGCCCTGACCCGAGCCTATCGGTGCACCCCAGGGCATCAGGATGCGGCAGCCGGCATCGAGCAGGCGCTGGCAGCTCACCAGATCGTCGGTGCAGTATGGGAAGACCTCGAAGCCGTCTTTCACCAACTGCTCGGTGGCCAGCAGCAGTTCGAACGGGTCGGGCTGCAGCGTGTGCTCATCGCCCACCACCTCGAGCTTGATCCAGTGCGTGCCCAGCAGCTCGCGGGCCATCTGCGCCAGGATCACGGCCTCGCGGGCGCTGCGACAACCGGCGGTGTTGGGCAACAGGCGCACGCCGGTATCGCGGATCGCCTCGATGAAGCCGTTGTCGGAACCCAGTTGGCGGCGCAGCCCCACGGTCACCACCTCGGTGCCCGAGGCCTTGATCGCAGCATGCAGGATCCCGGGCGAGGGGTAGCCCGCACTGCCCAGGAAGAAGCGGCTTGTCAGCACCACATCGGCAATCGTCCAGCTCATTTCGCTCAACCTCCCACAATCGCCTGGAAACCCAGCACGACGTCGCCGCCCTGTAGCCGCCGCTCGGCGCGTTGGGTGCGCGGCACGAACTCGCCGTTGACGGCGGTGGCCAGGGCCTGCGCATCGACGCCGGCTTTTTGCAGCAACTCGGCCAGGCAGCTGTCGGCAGGCAGGTGATGGGACTGGCCGTTCAAGGTGACGGTGATCTCGTTCATTTGGATTGAAGCTCCAGTTGGGCCAGCGCCTGCTCGGCCAGCGCCGGCGCGATCAGCCAGCCGTGGCGGAACAGGCCGTTGATGCGAACGAGGCCAGCCTCGCTGTGCAGCAGCGGCAGGTTGTCGGGCAGGGCCGGGCGCAGATTGGTTTCGCTGTGCACGACCCGCGCCTCGGCCAGCTCGGGGATCACGCTGTGCGCGGCGGCCAGCAGCTCGACGGTGCTGCGCAGGCTGATGGACGAGCGGTCTTCGCTCTCGATCTCGCTGGCGCCGACGACGATCAGATCGCCGGGCCGTGGCACCAGATAGACGCGGTGCCGTGCATGCAGCAGGCGCAGCGGCCGGTGCAGCGGCACGCCGGGCGCATGCAGCCACAGCAGTTCACCGCGGACGCCACGCACGGGCAGTTCGGGCCGGGCGCCGAGGCCGCGCGTGTCGATCACGCAGTCGAAGCGCTGCCAGTCGCCTTCGGTGCGCAAGCGTCCGGCCTCGATCGCATCAACCATCTGGTCCCACCGCCACTGGACACCCGCCTCGCTTGCAGCAGCGAACAAGGCCTGCATCGCCTGCACGCTGTGGATTTGTCCCTCGCCGGGCATCAGCCAGGCCAACAGCTGGCTCTGCAGACCGGGCTCCAGCGCTTCGCGGCGGGTGGTATCCAGCGCCTCGATGGCCACACCGGGCGAGCGCGACTGCAGCACAGCCAGCAGCCGTTGCGCCATGCCCCGGTCGCTGGGATGGGCCAGCAGCAGGCTGCCGCGCTGGGCAAAAAACACCGGCTGCCTGCACTGCGCCAGCCACTGCGGCCACAGCAGCAGCGAACGTTGGCCCAGCGCCGCCATCGAGGCATTGGCGCATTCCAGCTCGGCCACCGGGCTCAGCATGCCGGCGGCCGTCCAGCCGGCGGCCCGTGCCTCTCCAGCCGCAGGCTCGGGGCCGGAGGCTGGATCGAACACCGTGACACGATGACCGGCCAGGGTCAGCCGCCAGGCCAGCAAGCGGCCCATCAACCCGGCGCCGGCCAGGCCTATCTGCAGCGAAGGCATGACCTCAAGCCTTGCTGATCGGAATGTAGATCTCCGAACCCGCCCGCTTGAACTCCTCGCTCTTGGCCAGCATGCCGGCATCGGCCTCCAGCTGGGCCGAGTAATCGCGCACCTCCTGCGAGATCTTCATCGAGCAGAACTTCGGGCCGCACATCGAGCAGAAATGCGCCACCTTGGACGACTCCTTGGGCAGAGTCTCATCATGGAACAGCCGCGCCGTGTCCGGGTCCAGGCTGAGGTTGAACTGGTCATGCCAGCGGAACTCGAAGCGCGCCTTCGACAGCGCATCGTCGCGCTCCCGCGCGCCCGGATGGCCCTTGGCCACGTCGGCCGCATGGGCGGCGATCTTGTAGGCGATCAGCCCCTGCTTCACGTCGTCGCGGTTCGGCAGACCCAGATGCTCCTTGGGCGTGACGTAGCACAGCATGGCCGTGCCCATCCAGCCGATCATGGCCGCGCCGATGGCGCTGGCGATGTGGTCGTAGCCGGGCGAGATGTCTATGGTCAGCGGGCCCAGCGTGTAGAACGGCGCCTCGTGGCAGTGCCTGATCTGCTCATCCATATTGGCCTGGATCATGTGCATGGGCACATGGCCGGGGCCTTCGATCATCGTCTGCACATCGTGCTTCCAGGCGACCTGCGTCAGCTCGCCCAAGGTGCGCAGTTCGGCGAACTGGGCCTCGTCGTTGGCGTCGGCCAGGCAGCCGGGCCGCAGGCCGTCGCCCAGCGAGAAGCTGACGTCGTAGGCGGCCATGATCTCGCAGATCTCCTCGAAGTGCGTGTAGAGGAAGCTCTCCTTGTGATGGGCGATGCACCACTTGGCAAGAATTGACCCTCCCCGCGAGACGATGCCGGTGCGGCGCTTGGCCGTCATCGGCACGAAAGGCAGGCGCAGGCCGGCGTGTATGGTGAAGTAGTCAACACCCTGCTCGGCCTGTTCGATCAGCGTGTCGCGGTAGATCGCCCAGGTCAGGTCCTCGGCCACGCCGCCGACCTTCTCCAGCGCCTGGTAGATAGGCACCGTGCCGATGGGCACCGGCGAGTTGCGCACGATCCAGTCGCGGGTGGTGTGGATGTTCTTGCCGGTGGACAGGTCCATCACATTGTCCGCACCCCAGCGGATTGCCCACACGAGCTTCTCGACCTCGTCCTCAATGCTGGAGGTGACCGCCGAGTTGCCGATATTGGCGTTGACCTTGACCAGGAAGTTGCGGCCTATGGCCATTGGCTCCAGCTCGGTGTGATTGATATTTGCCGGGATGATGGCGCGACCCCGCGCCACCTCGTCGCGTACCCATTCGGGCGTGATGATCCGCGGCAGCGAGGCGCCCATCGGGTTGCCGCGCAGCCGCTGCTCGCGCTCGGCATCGCTGCCGTACTCGTCCATCCACTCGCGCTTCAGGTTCTCGCGCAGGGCGACGAACTCCATCTCGGGCGTGACGATGCCGCGCCGCGCGTAGTGCATCTGCGTGACCTTGGCACCGGCCACCGCGCGGCGCGGTGTGCGCTGCAGGGCGGCGGCCTGGGCGCGCAGCTCCAGCAGCAGGCGCTCACCGTCACGGCCATCGTCCAGCGGCACCGGCGCGCGGCCGGCATAGGCCTCGGTATCGCCACGCGCCGCCACCCAGGCCGAGCGCACATCGGGCAGACCGCGCCGCACATCGATGTCGGCGCCCGGGTCGGTGTAGGGGCCCGAGGTGTCATACAGCGTGATGCTCTCGCCATTGCTCAGCGCGACCACGCGCTGCGGCACGCGAATGTCGGGGCGGCTGCCCTGGGCATAGGTCTTGGTCGAGGCGGGAAAGGGCTCGCGGGTCAGGCTCAGCGCCTGGTTCAGCTTGTCTGGGGCGTTCATCGGATCTCCTTGGGCGTTGGTGCTCCGAAGGCGAGACCCGGACCCTCTCACGGCCCATTGCGATCGTTCGCGCGGGTGTTCGAGTGCTGGTGCTGCTGGCTCTTCTTACGCCGGTATGAACCGGATCAAGTTCGCGGGTTTGGTCTCTCACAACCATCTCAGTCCATCAAGGACACCCCGGAGCGAGGCGCAGTGTAGCGCAGCTCATGCGCCCTGCACGAGCAATACTTGACCCCGCGTCGAGTTCCGCTGTTCAACGCCAGGCGACAAAGCCCGTGCCGGTGCCGGTGCCGCCCTCGGAGCGGTAGCAGGCCACCTGGTCGATCAGCTCCGCCTTCAAGCCGCCGCCGGCCAGGATGCCGGCGGTGGTGATCCAGTTCTTGCACTCCGAGGTGCCGGCCTGGAACAACGTCTCGGGGATGCTGCACAGCGCCTCGTAGTCATCGCGGACGATGGCATCCAGGAAGCGCTTGTCGAAGTCCTCGTCGATGACAAAATGGCTCAGGCCACCGGAGCCGAACACGGCCACGCGTGCATCTGACTTCCATTCGCGCAGGGCCCTGCCCAGGCTGCGGCCGAACTCGAAGCAGCGCCGTGCGGTCGGCTGGTTCGGCGGATAGAAGGTGTTCAGTATCACCGGCACATGCGGGATCACCTCGTCGCCCATGATGTTGCGATACACGAAACCATAGGCGTGCGGCGCGCCGGTCGAGAAGCTGATCTTCTGGTCGGCCTCGCGCAGCCACTTCGAGGCCGCCACGTCGAAGCCATCACGGATGCTGTGCTGGATCAGGTGCAGGCCCAGCTCGGGGTGGCAGGGATGGGTCAGCGCCTCGGGTGGCGCATGGCCGCGCTCGGCCAGATGGATGCCGGCCGGCATGCGCGCGGCCTGGTCGGCCCGGGCCGGCGGATTGACGATGCTGTCGCCCCAATAAATGGTCATCGCCGGCATCACGTCTTCGACGAACAGCTCGTGCTGGTCATTGCCGACGATGACGGCCACATCGGGCTTCACCTCGCGATAGATCTGCGCCAGCCGCTCGACCGCGGCATTGCCCTGGCTCAGCCGGCGCTGCTTCTCCTCCACGTCCAGAAAGCGGCCCAGTTGCTCGGGCGCGCGCAGGGCGAGCAACTGCTCCCAGTCCATCGTCCGGCCGCGGAAGTGGTGGGCCTTGTTGCGCTTGTCGGCCTCCAGGCGTATCGCCCACTGCTCGGCGGGTGTGTGCAACTGCGGGGTGTGGGACAAGGCCATGCCCAGAACGATTTCAGCCATGCATATCTCCGATTGCTTCCGATTGATGCCTGCGCAAAGCGCCAGCCGGGGCTGGTCAGCGCGATGGGTCTATCGTATAGTTGTTACGCTATGCGAGTCAAATGTATTGATTAGCAAGACCAATGGAATGAGACGCCATGCAATTGATCACCTTTGAAACCGTCCGCGGTCCGCGTCTGGGCGCGCTGCTGAACAGCGAGCTGGTGCTGGATCTGGCCCAGGCCGCCGAGCGCCAAGGCGAGTACGCCGCCTGGCTGAGCTCGATGCTGGCGCTGATACAGGCCGGCGAGCCGGCCCTGGCCCTGGTGCGTCGTCTGCTGCGTGCCAGTGAGCCGGCGCAATGCCTGGAGTTGAGCAGCCTGCGCCTGCTGGCGCCGCTGCCCGTACCGGAGCAGATACGCGACTTCGCCAACTACGAGCTGCATGTCCGGCAGGCCCTGGCCTCAAGCATGCGGCTGCGCGCCAACGCAGCGCCCGACCCCGAGGCGGCGCTGACGCAGTTGCAGGCCAGCGGCATGTTTGCCATACCGCCGGTCTGGTACGAGCGGCCGTTGTACTTCAAGTGCAACCGCTTCAGCGTGGTCGGGCCCGACGCGGTAGTCGAGTGGCCGCCGTTCGCTCAGAAGATGGACTACGAGCTGGAACTGGCCGTGGTGATAGGCAAGAAGGTGCGCGATGTGTCGGAGGCCGAGGCGATGGACGCGGTGTTCGGCTACACCATCTACAACGACTTCAGCGCCCGCGACGTGCAGGCCCACGAGTCGCAATTCCGCATGGGCCCGGCCAAGGGCAAGGACTTCGATACCGGCAATGTGTTCGGCCCCTGCATCACCACCCGTGATTCGATTGCCGACCCCTACGCGCTGCAGATGAGCGTGGCCGTCAATGGCGAGGTCAAGACCCGCACCACGGCCGCCGGCATGCAGCACAGCATTGCCCGCTGCATCAGCTTTCTGTCGCAGTCGGAGACGCTGTATCCGGGCGAGATCCTGGCCATGGGCACGGTGGGCAATGGCTGCGGCTATGAGTCGCTGAGCTTCCTGAATGACGGCGACGAAGTGACGTTGGAGGTTGAGGGCATAGGGCGGCTGAGCAACCGCCTGCGTCGGGGTGGCAGAGGGGGCGGGGGGCCGGCCACGACGGGCTGAAGCTTGGGCCGGTCCCTTCGGCCCGACCTCCAGCTTCTTTATGCCCGCCGTGGCCGGCCCCCCACCCCCTCTGCG
>NZ_SNXS01000010.1:0-109929 GCF_004362525.1 Roseateles toxinivorans | reverse complement strand
GGCCGGCCACGACGGGCTGAAGCTTGGGCCGGTCCCTTCGGCCCGACCTCCAGCTTCTTTATGCCCGCCGTGGCCGGCCCCCCACCCCCTCTGCGGATACGCTGTTGGCAGCCAAACCAGAGTAGTGCCCGTGCCTTACGGATTGGCGAGCCTGCACGTCGGCTGCAGCAGGGGCGAGGGCGTGCCGGTCGCAGCGGGCATAGAGAAGCCGGAGTCCGGTCCGTCCAGGGTCGGGCAAGGCTTCAGCCGGCAGCGGCCGGCGCGCCCTCGGTCCTGCCGCCTCATGTTCAATGTGTCGAGTGTCGCGCGCAGCACGGTGGAGCAACTGAAGTGAGGCGGATCTAGCCGACAGTGGGCATACTGACAGGCCCCAGTGCTGGAGACCGCCATGTTCAATCGCCTTTGCTGTCTCGTTGCGCTGAGCGCCGCCCTGCAGGCCCAGGCCGCGCCCGAGGTCTATCGCGGCCTCTGCGACGCCTCGGCCGCGATGGCGCTGGACGCCAGGCACTTCGTCGTCGCAAATGACGAGAACAACATCCTGGCCATCTACCAGCGCGGTCGGCCCGAAGCGGTTTCGACGTTGCCGCTGGCCGACTTCCTGGCCAGCGGCGACAAGGAGTCCGACATCGAGGGCGCGGCCCTGGTCGGCAAGCGCATCTACTGGATCAGCTCGCATGGCCGCAACAAGAATGCCAAGGAGCGGCCCGAACGCTACCGCTTCTTCGCCACCGACATCGATGCCTCGACAAACCCGCCCAGCTTGAAACCGGCGCCCAAGCGCTACGAGAAGCTGCTGGACGATCTGGTCAAGGCCGACACGCTGAAGGCCTTCAAGCTCAAGGACGCCGCCAAGCTGGCGCCCGAGGCTCCCGGCGGGCTGAACATCGAGGGTCTGGCCGCCCTGCCCGACGGCCGGCTGCTGATAGGCTTCCGCAACCCGATACCGAACGGCAAGGCCCTGCTGGTGCCGCTGGAGAATCCGGCCGAGGTGCTTGAGGGGAAGGCCGCCAAGTTCGGCGAGCCGGTGCTGCTGGCCCTGCGCAACCGAGGGGTGCGCAGCATCGAGCGCGTGGCCAACGAGTTACTGATCGTCGCCGGGCCGACGGCCGACAAGGGCACGTTCTCGCTGTACCACTGGAGCGGCAAGCCCGGCGATGCGCCCAAGCTGGCCCAGGGCCTTGATCTCGCCGACCTGCGGCCCGAGGCCCTGTTCGACATCGGCGGCGGCCAGGCGCAGCTGCTCAGCGATGACGGCGGCATAGAGACCGGCGGCATGGCCTGCAAAGACAGAAAGCCTGCAGAGCAGGCTTTCCGAAGCATCACCGTCAAGCCCTGAAGGCCTCAGGCCGCGTGCGCCGACTCCTCGCGGTGGAAGCGCAGTTGGGGCCGCAGCGCGCGCTGGCGCTCCATCTCGGCCATCATCGGACCTGGCCCGCAGACATAGACGTGCGTGCCCTCGGCCGCCTGATCGAGCTGCTCGGCCAGCGACAGAAAACGCCCGGCCTCGTTGTCCACATGCAGCTGCACCCGCTCGCCATAGGCCCGCAGCGGCTGCAGAAAGGCCGCGCCGTCGCGTGAGCGCACGGCGTAGACCAGGCGCCAGTCGCGGCCCTGCTGCTGCAGCGCCTCCAGCATGGCCAGAAACGGCGTGATGCCGATGCCTCCGGCCACGAACAGCGTCGGCGCGCCATCGTCCTCATGCAACTTGAAGCTCTGGTGCGGCCCGCGAATGGCGACTTTCTGGCCCGCATCGAGCTGCTCGGTCAGCCAGGCCGAGCCGGCGCTGGCGCCCCGCTGCACGGCCACGCTGTAGCGCTCGCTCTGGCCCGGGCTGCTGACCAGCGAATAGCTGCGCCACTCGCCATTGGGCAGCGCGATCTCGATATGCGCGCCGCAGGCGCTGGGCGCGAACGGCTCGGCGGCACCGGGCCGCAGATGGATCAGGCGCACGCCGGGAGACTCCCAGCGCGTGTCGGCAACAATGGCATGGCGCATGGGCATCTCCATCCGAGGCTGGTGACCCGCTTACTTGCGGTTGTCTATGGTGTTGAACAGTCGGCCCAGGCCTTCGACCTCGACCTCGGTGTTCTTGTAGTCGGCCAGGAAGGTACCGATATTGCCCTTGGGGAATTTCTCGGTGCCCTTGCTGGCGGTGCCGCAGTGCACGCAGTCGCCCGGCTCCATCGTGAACCAGATGTTCGCCTCGGCCAGCACTCGCTCGACGCTGAAGTGGTAGTTGGCGGTGCTGTCCTCGCAGTACATCTCGCCGTCCACATAGCCGCGCATCATCAAGTTGTTCGGGTTGGCGATCTCGTCCTTGGTGGTCAGCCAGGGGCCCATTGCGGCGAAGGTGTCGGCCGCTTTGGAGCGCGAGTGGTAGACGAAGTAGAGGTAGTTGTCTTCCGCGCCGAACTTCTCGCGCCAGGCGAAGTGGTGCGGGGCGGTGAACTTGGGGTCCATATTCAGCGCGATCGAATCCTCGCTGAACTTGATGCCGCTGGCGGTGATGTCGTTGGTCAAGGTGTAGCCGAACACATGATCCATGATGCGGTCTTCCGGCACGTCCTTGGCCAGCTTGCTGAACACCACCACCGGCTCGGGCTCGGGGATCGAACGGCCATGGCGCGGCAAGATCACGATGGGCTTGTTGTGGCCGGTCAGCGCCGAGCGTGCTTTGGTGAAGAACATCGGCGACTTCATCGGCTTGAAGGCGTTCTTGTTCAGGTTGTTGTTGTTGACGGCGCAACCGAGGATCTTGGACGCCTTCGGGTTGGGCGCCATCCAGTCGGTGTTGCCGTCAAGCGCAATGACGGCGGCCTTGCCTTCTCGTGCGGCCGCTATCGCCGTGGCGGCCTTGTCCAGGCCGGCGTTGCCTGCGGTGATCAGGTCTTCCATATCGTGCACGGGCACGGCGACGGCGGTGTTGTCGTCCAGACGGGCGATGACGGTGGGTTTGCCGTTGAGGCGAATGGTGCCGAGTTTCATGTTCTTGTCTCCAGAATGAGGGTCAGGCCTTGCTGGCCTTGGCTTGCAGATCGGCCAGCAGATCCTTGATGCGGCCGGTCAGCGCGTCCTTCGGGTATTCGTTGTAGAGCAGGCCGGCCTTGCGCACCGGGTCGCCCTGGTAGTAGCGCTCGTACAGCGCCTGCCTGCCGGAGAAGGCCGAGATCGAGGCGTCGGCGGCCAGGCGCATCAGCGCGATGCGCTCGCCCGACTCCAGGGTCGAGGTGGCGAAGTACTCTTGCACCAGCGGCGCGATGTCGCCACTGAGCTCGGCGTACGAGGGCACGCCCACCAGGCTGCCGGCGCCAATCGTGCGTACCGTGTCAATCATCGTCGCGTAGCGGTCATAGAAGTGCAGCTGGGCGGCATGCAGCGGCCACTTGCTGGGCGCGAAGGTGCCGTAGCCGGTGGCGCCGGACTGCGCCTCAGCGCGCTCCACCATCGCCTTCTGCATCTCGATGAAGATCAGCATCTCCGCCAGTTGGCCCTGCACATTCGGGAAGCCATCGACCTTCACCGCCTTGGCCATATAGCAGGCCAGGCCGGCCATGAACTCGGCCTTGGCCAGCGCCCGCGTCATCGTCTGGTGCGAGTAGTGCTCGGACAGGAAGGTCTTCTTGTAGATCGCATTGCACATCACCGGGTCGCGATAGACGAAGGTGCGCTCCCAGGGCACGAACACGTTCTCGAACACGATCACCGCATCGCCCTCGTCGTACTGCGACGACAGCGGATGGTCGAGGAAGTGGCCGGCGTTCTGCGGCACGACGCTGGGCCGGCTGATGATCTTCACTCCCGGTGCCGCCACCGGCGTGGTGAAGGCGAAGGCGTAGTCGGCGGCCGAGGCGTCATTGGCCACCACCACCGAGGGCATGACGACGATCTCGTCGGCGAACTGGGCCAAGGTGCCCACCAGGCGCATGCCGTTGACATAGAAGCCGGCGTCGGTCTCCTTGACCACCTTCAGCGCGATGTCCTTGACCTGGTCGAACACCGCCTTGCTGCGGTCCACCTGCGGATTGACCTGCACATGGGTCATGGCCAGGTCTTCGCGGCAGCAGCGCGCGTAGAAGGCCTGGACATTGCGCGCCAGCTCACGGCCGCTGGCCGAGTTGTCGAACACCTCGCTGGCGGCGGCCAGCGCGGCCACGCCCAGGTTCATGAAGTCCGGCGTGCGGCCGAACATGCCGTAGGTGGCATCGGCCACCAGCTTCAGCGCCTGGCCGCGGCGCTGCACATCGGCCACCGAGCGCGGTTGCGCGTAGGAGGTGGCGATGCGCTGGTCGGTGGCCGGGTCCAGCGTGGTCAGCACCTCGCGGTAGCGCGGGTCGTGCTGCATGTCGTAGAGGGCCGCCACGCTTTGCGCGGCCGTGCCCAGGCGGGGGTCGTTGGTGACGTCCTTGACCAGATGGCCCTCCAGATAGACCTTGCGGTCGTCCCTCAGCCCTGCAAGGTATTGCGCGCCGGTTCTCAGTCCCATGAATCAGTCCTCATCAAGCCACTAGGGATGCGTCGCTCAGCTAAATTGTCTCGCTAAACGTGACGCGGTATCGCATAGTAGTTGTTTGATTCATATCAGATCGATCCGTGTTTACCCTATATTCACGGGCCGAGGCGCGATTGCACCCAGAATGGAGTCCGTCGCAAACCCCGAGATCAACGTGCCCTCCAGCCCCCCGACAGAAGCCGCCAAAGAAGCCCCCAGCTCAGCGCCCGCGCGCTCCTCCACCGTGCAAAGCGTCGAGGTGGCGGTGCAGATCCTGGAAGCGATTGCCGAGAGCGGCGGCGCGGTGCGCGTGACCGAGCTGTCCCGCGTGCTGCACATGACCAAGGCGCGGGTGTCGCGCCATCTGCAGACCTTGCTGAGCCTGGGCCTGGTCGAGAAATCGGCCGGCGTCGAGGGCTATACCTTTGGCTGGAAGCTGATGCAACTGGGCCGCGCCGCGGTGCGTGATCGCACCATCACCGAGCTGGCCAAGCCACATCTGATGGCGCTGCGCGACACGGTGGGCCAGACGGTGATTCTGTCGCTGCCGTCCAAGGATGGCAGCGTGGTCGTGCTCTGCGTCGAGAGCCACCAGGGTGCCTCGGTAGCCGTGCGGCCGGGCACGTTTCTGGAGTATCCGAAGTCACCGGCCGCGCGGCTGGCGATGGCACTGGCGGGCGATGCCGCCAAGTCGCTGGCCGGCAAGCGCGGCGCGAAAGACCCGCATGCGGCCGCGGCGCTGGCCTCGCTGGCCCGGCTCAACGAGGTCGGTGCCGACTACGAGCTCGACACCCAGGGCACCGGCCTGGGCGGTGTGGCCGCTCCGGTGTTCGATGACAGCGACAAGCTGGCCGGCGTGGTCTCGCTGGTGATGCCCACGCGCTTTGTCACGCCGGCACCGAGCGCCGAGATGCTGGCGGCACTGAAAGCCTGCGTCGAGGCGATCGAGGCCGAGTACAAGCGCGGCGGACCCGGCTGAGGCCGACTTGAAACCTCAGTCGAGATAGCCCAGATCCTTCAAGGCCGCCCGCACGATGGGCTCGCGCTGTTGGCCCAGCTCGTCGCGCGGCAGATCGATGTTCAGCGCGAAATAGGTCCGGCGCTCGCCCCGCTCCAGCCAGCCGACGAACCAGCCCAGGGCCGGGTCCTTGTCATTGCCGGCCCAGCCGGTCTTGGCATAGAGGCGGTAGCCGGGGCCGCTGTCGCGCAGCATCAGGCGGCGCGCCGCGGCCTCGGTGCGCGCCGAGATCGGCAGCCGGCCCTCGTTGAAACGGCGCAGGAAGTCGACCTGCTCGACCGCCGAGATGCGCAGATCGCCATCGAGCCAGAAGCCATCGACCTTGGGGCCGGCCACCGCATTGCCGTAGCGGAAGTCGCGCAGGTACTGCTGCATGCGCGCCTGCCCCACCGAGCGGGCGATGTGCTGGTGCACCCATACGGCCGAGACCTTGAAGGCCGAGGTCAGGGTCTGGTCGCGGTTCCAGTCCTTCAGCCAGCGTTCCTTGCCGTCCCAGGCGAAGACCTGGTTCTCGTCGGTGGCCACGCCCGACTCCAGCGCGATCAAACTGTTCGGGATCTTGAAGGTCGAGGCGGGCAGGAAGCGCTCGAAGGCACGCCTGGAGTCGGCCGCAATCCAGCGCCGATCCTGGCTGTCCAGCACCACCAGGGTGCCGGTGGCGCCGCGCGCCTTGAAGTGCTGCAGCAGGGCGGGTCGGTCGTCCCAGACCTCACGTTGATCGGCCGGCCCGGCATGGCTGGGTTTGCAGCCACCGAGGACCAGCAGCAGCGCAGCGAACAAGGGGCGAATGAAGGTCATGGCATCTCACTGAAGTTGGGGATATCCAGTGTCAGCGGCGCGGCCATTTCCGCCGCGCCGATCTGGCGTTACGCCTGTTGCCCGCGCTCGGCATTCAGACGGGCCTGCAGCGCATCGGCCTCGCGGCCATAGGCCTGGCGCGCAGCCACATCGCGCAGCTTGCGGCTCAAATGCCGGACCCGGTCGCACAGCTCCAGCGCGGCAAAGACATCGCCCTCGCGAGCGGCATGCTGGGCCCACATCAGGAAGAAGGCACAGCGCTGCGCCGCCGGAATCTGCGAATGCACGGCGCGGCAAGCGGCCCAGCGGCGCGCGGCCAGATCGGCAAAGCTGCTGCCCGGCAGGGCCTGGCCCTGGGCGGCCGCCAGCGCGGCGACCTCAGCAAAGTCAAGCGGCAGGGCCATGCGCAGCAGGAAGACCGTGTTCAGCAGCGAGCTGGCGCCCAGCTGCCAGCGTGCGCAGACGGCGTCACTGAGCAGCAGCCAGCCCAGGGCATCGCGCAGGTCCTGGCCGGCACCGCCGGCCAGTCCCGCCTCCAGCAGCTGCGCCAGCGCATTGGCCAGATTGGCGGCGGCGATCTGCAGCGCGTCCGGCAGGCCGGCTAAGGAGGCACAGCGCAGCGCCTCGGCCAGGCAGGCCAGTGCCTCGCCCGCCTGGGCCCGGCTCTGCCCGGCGATGGCCAGCTCGCGCAGCACCAGGCCGCGCAGGTTCAGGTATTCGCCACGCAGGCCCATGTCCCAGGCCAGCGCCTGTTCGCCCACCTGCTCCAGCTGCTCCAGCCGCTGCAGCGCGGCGCCGGCCTGGCCCAGGCTGCCATAGCAATGCCAGGCCCCCAGCACCTGCAGGCGCAGACCCAGCTGGGCGCGGGCCTGGGCCGGCATGCGCGCCTGGCGCAGGCTGGCACCGAGCTCGCGCAGCTCGTCCTGCAGCGCGGCCCAATCGCCCAGGCGCCGGGCAATGCGTGCGCGGCGCAGACCCAAGGTGACCGCCGCCATCGCATCATCGGTCGGCAGATGGGCGGCGGCGGCCTGCAGGGCCAGCCTGGCCGGATAGAGCTCTCCACGGTCGAGCAGGAAGTCGGCACGCGCCAGGCCCTCGACGCAGGCCAGCGGCAGGCACGCAGGCGCCGCCGGTCGGTGCGCCGCTTCACGGGCCTGGCCCAGCAGCGCCGCCAAACCGTCGGGCGTGACCGGCCGGCCGTCGATCAGGAACTCGCACTGCGCCAGCCGCTGGGCATCCAGCCAGAAAGGCCCGCTGCTGCGCGCCTCGGCCGCTATCAGCGCGGCCAGCGGCGTGGCCTCCAGCCGCTGCAGCAGCCGCCACAACTGGGTGCGGTGCAACTCGGCCAGGCCGCTGATGCGCTCTCGCAGATCGACCCGGCTGCAGGGCGCACGCAGCGTGGCCAGGCCCTCGCCATGGGCCTGCAACAGCGCGGCCAGCAGGCGCGACAACAGGCTGCCGCGCAACAGCAGCGCGTCAATTTGCAAGGCGTCGCGACGCAGATGGACCTGTATCAAGGGCGGCTCGATGGGGAGAAAAGCCCATTGTCGCGGCTCCGCCGGCGGCGGCTGCAACCCAGGCGCCGTAACAGGCGTTACACCGGGCTCAGACCTTGAGTTTTTCTCAAGCCGGCTGCAGAAAGCCTCGCCCCGCCGGCCACGGGCCTGCCTAGAATTTGTTGCACAAATCAATCAACTCGGAAGCCCATGCAGACCAAGACCCTGAAGACCGATGTGTTGATCGTCGGCGCCGGCCCGGTGGGCCTGACCCTGGCCATGACGCTGGCCGCCCGCGGCCTGCAGGTGCTGGTGGCCGAGCAGCGGCAACGCGGCGAGCCGCCCGAGGTCAAGTGCAATCACATCTCGGCGCGTTCGATGGAAGTCCTGCGCCGGCTCGGCGTGGCCGCCAAGCTGCGCGCCGCCGGCCTGCCGGAGGACTATCCGAACGACATCTCCTACCGCACCACGACCACCGGCACCGAGATCACCCGCATCAGGATCCCCTGCCGGCGCGACCGCTACACCGACACCAGCGGCCCCGACGGCTGGTGGCCCACGCCGGAGCCGCCGCACCGCATCAACCAGCTGTTCATCGAACCCATCATGTTTGCCCATGCCGAGGCGCAGCCGGGGCTGACGATACTGAACAGCACGCGCATCGAGGGCTTCGAGCAGAGCGCCTCGGAGGTGTTCGCCCAGGCCAGCGATCTGGCCAGCGGTGAGAGTTTCGCCATCGAGGCCCGTTACCTGGTCGGCTGCGATGGCGGACGCTCGGCGGTGCGCAAGGCGATAGGCGCCAGCCTGGTCGGCGACGCCGTGGTGCAACGCGTGCAGTCGAGCTACATCCGCGCGCCGGGCCTGATCGCTGCACTGCAGTCGCCACCGGCCTGGGCGATGTTCTCGCTGAACCCGGTGCGCAGCGGCAATATCTATGCGATCGACGGCCGCGAGACCTGGCTGGTGCACAACTATCTGCGCGATGACGAGCCCGACTTCGAATCTGTGGACCGCGACTGGGCGCTGCGCGCCATCATGGGCGTGGGCCCCGACTTCGAATTCAACATCATCAGCAAGGAAGACTGGTTCGGCCGCCGCCTGGTGGCCGACAAGTTCCGCGACCGCCGGGTCTTCATCTGCGGCGACGCCGCCCATCTGTGGGTGCCTTACGCCGGCTATGGCATGAACGCCGGTATCGCCGACGCCGAGAACCTGGGCTGGCTGCTCGCCGCGCGTCTATTGGGCTGGGGCGGTGAGGGCGTGCTGGACGCCTACGAGGCCGAGCGCCTGCCCATCACCGAGCAGGTCTCGCGCTTCGCGATGAACCATGCGCACGAGATGGCCAGGCGCCGCCGCGCCGTGCCCGCCGGCCTGGACGGCACCGGCCCCGAGGCCGAGGCACTGCGCGCCCAGGTCGGCCAGGACATCTACGACCTGAACGTGCAGCAGTACTGCTGCGCCGGCCTGAACTTCGGCTACTACTACGACAACTCGCCACTGATCGCCTACGACGGCGAGGCCGCGCCCGAGTACGGCATGGGCAGCTTCACGCCATCGACCGCGCCGGGCTGCCGCGTGCCGCATCTGTGGCTGGACGATGGCCGCTCGCTCTACGACGCGCTGGGCCAGGGCTATGCATTGCTGCGCGGCGATCCGGGCATGGACGTGCAGGCCCTGCTCGATGCCGCCGCGGCCAAGGGTGTGCCGCTGGCACTGGTCGATCTGCCGGCGCGGGACCGGCCGACGGAATACCGCCACAAACTGCTGCTGGCACGACCGGACGGTCAGGTCGCCTGGCGCGGCGATTCAATCGATGCGGCGCAGGCCAAGGCACTGATCGCGACGGTGCGCGGCGCCGCTCAGTGAGCCTCTCTACTTCAGATCGAAGATGAAGCAGGTCGTGGTCGCATGGGCATAGAGCTTGCCATCCGGGCCGACCAGGCGGCCCTCGGCCGTGGCCATGCGGTTGCCGCCATGAATGACGGTGCCGACGGCACGCACCAGCGGAATGCGCTCGCTCAAGGGCCGCACGATATTGATCTTCAGCTCGGCCGTGGTGTAGCTCTTGCCCACCGGCATCGTCGTGTGAACGGCGCAGCCCACCGCTGAATCGAGCAGGGTGGCGAACCAGCCGCCGTGCACCGAGCCCAGCGGGTTGTAGTGGCGAAACTTCGGCTTGCCCTGGAACACGGCGCGGCCGAAGTCCACCTCGATCAGACCAAAGTCCAGGGTGTCGGCAATCGGTGGGTAGGGCAGCTCGCCGGACAACATCGCGTTCATCACCTCCAGCCCGGTCTTGCCGGCCACCTGACTCGGCTCAGCCACGCCGCTGTGGCTCAGGCGTGCACGCACGACCGCCTCCTGCGCCTGCCATTGCTGCAGCACTTCGGCGGCATCATGTGTCTCGGTCACGGCTTGCATGGAAAACCCTTTCAGTTGTAGTTGCAACAATTGTAGCTACAATCATTTCCATTGTTCAAGCAGGGATCCGTCATGACGTCTCCGCCTCGCGCCGCCGCTCCGGTAGGCTGCACCAATCTGAAGCTGCGCCAGCTGACGCGTCGCGTCGGCCAGCACTACGACCACATCGTCGGCGCGGCCGGCGTGAAGACGACGCAGTACTCGCTGCTGTCCTATATCGTCAAGCTGGCGCCGGTGCGGCCCAGCGACCTGGCCAAGGTGATGGAGATGGAAGCCTCGACCCTGACCCGCAATCTGCAGCCGCTGGTCGCCGCCGGCTGGGTCGTGATCGGCCCCGGCGTCGATGGCCGCAGCCGCGTCGTCACCGCCACCGACACCGGCCGCGCCAAGCGCGCCGAGGCACAGGCCGAATGGAAGCGGGCCCAGCAGGCCCTGAACGAACGCCTCGGCGTCGACAAGGTGCTGCAGCTTCACGCCCTGCTCGACGAATGCCTGGGCTTGATGAGCGACACCTCCGGAGAATGCGATGACTGACACCCTCACCCCACAACGCCAGGTCGCCATCGGCCTGGTGCTGCTGGCCGCCGCCGGCACCTTCGCGCTGACCATGGGCGCACGCCAATCGATGGGCCTGTTCCTGGGCACGATCAACAGCAGCACCGGCCTGGGCCTGGGCAGCATCAGCCTGGCCTTTGCCTTCGGCCAGCTGTGGTGGGGCCTGACCCAGCCCTTTGCCGGCATGGTGGCCGACCGCGTCGGCGCCGGCCGGGTGATCTTTCTGGGCGTGCTGCTGGTGGCGGGCGGCACGGCGCTGATTCCGTTCATGCACACGACCTGGGGCTTGATACTGGCCATAGGCATGCTCGCCGCCGGCGGCGCCGGCATGGCCGGGCCCTCGGTGATGATGGCAGCGACCACGCGGCTGATACCGGCCGAGAAGCGGGGCATGGCCACCGGCATCGTCAACGCCGGCGGCTCCTTCGGCCAGTTCCTGTTCGCACCGCTGGCCCAGGGCATCACCGCCGCCGCGGGCTGGGTCGTGGCCCTGCAAAGCCTGGCCGCCATCACCCTGCTGGCCCTGCCCGCGGCCTGGATCCTGCGCGGCAACTCGCGCCATCTGGCGGCCAAGGCGGCACCCGGCGCCAAGGCGCAGACGACCCGCCAGGCCATTGCCGAGGCGTTGCGCAATCCGAGCTACCGGCTCCTGAGCCTGGGCTTCTTCGTCTGCGGCTTCCACGTCGCCTTCATCGCCACCCACCTGCCCGGCGTGGTCGCGGCCTGCCAGCTGCCGCCATCGGTCGGTGCCTGGTCGCTGGGCATCCTGGGCCTGTTCAATATCGTCGGCAGCCTGGCCATGGGCTGGGCGATCTCGTTCCAGGGCGGGCGCTGGCGCATGAAGTCGCTGCTGTCGCTGGTCTATGCGGTGCGGGCGGTGGCCGTGGCGCTGTTCATGGTGGCGCCCAAGACCGAGTTCACCTTCTTTGCGTTCGCGGCCGTGATCGGCGTCAGCTACCTGTCCACCGTGCCGCCGACGGCGGGCCTGGTGGCCAAGTTCTTCGGTCCGGCGAATATGGCGACGCTGTTCGGCGTGGTCATGCTGGCCCACCAGCTGGGCGGCTTCCTCGGCGCCTATCTGGGTGGCAAGGCCTTCGAATGGACCGGCAGCTATGACTGGATGTGGTACGCCGACATTGTGCTGGCCGTGGGCGCTGCCCTGGTGCACATGCCTATCCGCGAGGCGAGCAAGCCGCGCCTCGCTTCGGCAACCGCCTGATCAATCGCCGAGCTCGCGCTGCAAGGCCTGCATCAGCCCCACCGCCGCCGGCGGCAGGCTGCGCTCGGCCTTGCTGAGCAGGCAGATATTGCGGGTGATCACCGGGTCGATCAGCGGCAGGGCCACCAGGTCGGGGTGGCGGGCAAAGCCCAGCATGAAGGCCGGCAGTATGGCCGCGCCCAGGCCCTGCTCGGCCAGCGCGATGGCGGTGCTGAACATCGCCACTTCGTAGGCGAAGCGTACCGGGGTCAGGCTTTGCGACAGGGCCTGATCGACCAGATGGCGAATGCCATTGCCGCGCCGCACGGTGATCAGCGCATAGCCCTGCAGCTGCTGCCAGCTCAAACGCTCGCTGCGGGCCAACAGATGGTCGCGGCGCAGTATCAGGCTCAGCTGGTCGCGCAGCAGCACCTCGCTGCGCAGGGCCGGGCTCAGCGGCTGCTCGGGCGTGCCCAGCGCGAAGTCCACGCTTTCATCGAGCACGCGGGCCACGAGTTGGTCGGGCGCGCAATCGTCCAGCACGATCTGCAACTGCGGATGGCTGGCGGCAAAGCCGCGCATCACCGGCGGCAGCAGATAGCTGGCCAGCGCAGGCGTGGCGGCCACGGCCACGCGGCCCTGGTGCAGATTGTCCAGCGCGCTGACGGCACGGCCCAGCTGCTCTACCTCCATCAGCGCGCGCCGCGCCTGGGTGATGGTGGCGTGCGCCGCCGCGGTGGGCTGCAGGCCCTGCGGGCTGCGGTCGAACAGGCGCACACTCAAGCCATCTTCCAGCTGCTTGAGCAGCAGGCTGGCGGCCGAGGGGGTGATGCTCAGCGCCTGCCCGGCCGCGGCCAGCCGGCCCTCCTGGTAGATGGCCACGAAGGCGCGCAGCTGGCGCAGGCTGACGTTCATGGCCTCTCAGCTCAGCACTTGCTTGAGCGCCCCCAGGAAAGCCACATTGTCTTCGGGCAGGCCCACCGTCACGCGGATGAACTGAGGCAGCTGGTTCGCCCCCAGCGGTCGGATGATGACGCCGGCAGCCAGCAGCTGCTGCGCCACCTCGGCGCCGCTGCGGCCGGTGCTGCTGACGTCGATGGCAATGAAGTTGGCGTGCGAGCGGATGAAGGGCAGCCCGAGCGTCTGCAAGCCCTGCTCCAGCTGCGCCATGCCCTGTGCGTTGTTGCCGCGGCTGCGTTGCAGAAAGTCGGCGTCATCAAACGCCGCCTCGGCCGCCGCCTGGGCCATCGCGCTGGTGTTGAAGGTCAGACGCAGCCGGTTCAGCAGATCGGCCACGGCCGGATGCGCCACGCCATAGCCCACACGCATGCCCGCCAGGCCATAGGCCTTGGAGAAGGTGCGCAGCACCAGCAGGTGCGGATGCTCGGCGATCCAGTCGCAGCTGTGCAGTGCATCGGCGTCGGGCAGGAACTCGCCATAGGCCTCGTCCAGCACCACCAGGATGTGGCGCGGCACCGAGGCAACGAAGCGCTGCAATGCCGCGGCATCGAGCAGGGTGCCGGTGGGGTTGTTCGGATTCGCGATGAAGACGAGCTTGGTGCGCTCGGTGATGGCGGCGCGCATCGCGTCGAGGTCATGGCCGTAGTCGCGTGCCGGCACGCAGACCGGCGTGGCGCCGACGGCATGGATGGCGACCGGATAGGCCTGGAAGGCATATTGCGAATACACCGCCTCGTCACCGGCGCGCAGAAAGCAGCGCGCGGCCAGGTCCAGCAACTCGCTGGAGCCATTGCCCAGCACCAGCTGCTGCGCCTCGACGCGCAGCCGCGCGCTGAGCCGAGCCTTCAGCTGATGGCCGCTGGGGTCGGGGTAGTTGGCGGCGTCGGCCATCACTGCCTGCATGGCGGCCAGGGCCTTGGCGCTGACCCCCAGCGGATTTTCGTTCGAGGCCATGCGGTGCAGGCGCAGCGGCTTGGCCTGCTCGCGCTTGACCTCGGAGGCCGGCTTGCCAGGCACATAGCGCGGCAGGTTGCGGATGTAGTCGGGTGCCGAATCGGCGGGATTGCTGAGACTCATTGAGGATTCCGGTTGATGCTTGTGTTCAAGCCGCGCCTTGCAGCGACTTGAGGTGGAAGAATTCTTCTAGGCCCACACGGCCATACTCGCGCCCCAGGCCCGATTGCTTGACGCCACCGAACGGCGCCAGCAGATTCAGCGGGCTGCCGTTGAGCACCACCTGGCCGGTGTGCAGCCGGCGTGCCACACGCTCGGCCTGGGCCAGATCGGCCGACCAGACACCGCCCGACAGGCCGTACTCGCTGTCATTGGCCAGACCCACGGCCTGGTCTTCGCCGTCGTAGGCGATCACGCAGATCACCGGGCCGAAGATCTCCTCGCGCGCCACGCGCATGTCATTGCGCACATCGGTCAGCAGCGTCGGCCGGACATAGGCGCCGCGCTCCAGGCCCTCGGGGGCCGCCACGCCGCCGGTCAGGCAGCGCGCTCCCTGCGCCAGGCCGGAGGCGATCAGCCCGCGCACGCGGTCGCGCTGGGCCAGCGAGGCCACCGGCCCGAGCTTGACGCCCTCGGCCAGCGGATCACCGACGACCCAGTCGCGGGCCAGCTCAACCAGCAGATCTTGCACGCGCGCCAGCTGGCTGCGCGGCACGAGCAGTCTCGACAGGCAGGCGCAGGCCTGGCCCGAATTGGCCCAGCCCTGCTTCAGCACCACCGGCAGCGCCTCTTCCAGCTTGGCATCGGCCAGCAGCAGATTGGCCGACTTGCCGCCCAGCTCCAGCGCCACCTTCTTCAAGGTCGGCGCGGCAAGTGTGGCGACACGTCGGCCGGCACCGGTCGAGCCGGTGAAGCTGACCATGTCGACCTCGCGGTGCGAGACCAGCGGCTCGCCGACCCGCGCGCCGGTGCCCATGACCAGATTGAACACGCCCGGCGGCAGGCCGGCGGCGGCAATCACCTCGGTCAAGAGGCAGGCGTCCAGCGGCGTCAGCTCGCTGGGCTTGAGCACCACGGTGCAGCCGGCCAGCAGGGCCGGCGCGATCTTGGCAGTGATCTGGTGCAGCGGAAAGTTCCAGGGCGTGATGGCGGCCACCACCCCGACCGGATCACGCACGACCCGGGTGCTGCCCAGCACCTCTTCCTCCATTGCCTCCAGCGCGCGGGCGGCGAAGTCCAGGTTCTTCAGCGGCATGCCCAGCTGGGCCATGCGCGAGAACCACAGCGGCGCGCCCATCTCGGCGGTGATCAGCGCGGCCGCCTCCTCAGCCCGCGCCTGTAGGCCGGCACGGATGTGGTCCACCAGCGCGATGCGTTCCGCGCGTGGCAGGGCGGCCCAGCCGGCCTGTGCACGGCGGGCCGCCTGCACGGCCAGCTCGACGTCCTCCGCGCAACCGGCCGGCGCGCGGGCGATGACCTGCTCGGTGGCCGGGTTGACGACGTCAATCAGCTCCTTGCTGGCCGAGGGCCGCCAGGCGCCATCGACATAAATCAGGCTCTGTGTTTGCATGGTGGGCTCCCGGGGTTCAGGCCGCCACCAGCGGCTCGCCCAGCGGATTGGGCGGCGCCGGATGGGGGGCCTTGGAGAAGCTGTGTATCAGGTGCCAGGCGCCCGGCATGGCCGAGACCTTGACCTCGATGAAGGCCGGGCCATCGCTGCGCAAGGCCGCGGCCAGCTCGCTCTCCAATCCCTCGGGTGAGTCGACACTCACCGCCGGCAGGCCGAAGGCACGGGCCAAGGCCACGAAGTCGGGGTTGTGCAGATCGGTGCCGATCTCGCGCTTGAACACATTGGCCTGGATGCGCCGCACATTGCCGAAAGCGCCGTCGGCAAAGACGATGGTCACCAGGCGCGGGCGGTACTTGGCCACGGTGGCCAGCTCCTGCAGGTTCCAGCCGAAGCCGCCGTCACCGTTGATCGACACCACAGGCCGGTGCGGATTGCCCAGCGAGGCGCCGATGGCGGTGGCAAAGCCATAGCCCAGCGTGCCCTGATAGCCCGGAGTGATCAAGGTGCGGCGCTCGTAGATCGGGTACGAGATATTGGACATATAGCCCACCTGGGTCAGCTCACTGACCAGGATGCCGTTCTCGGGAATCAGCCGGCGCAGTACCTGGGCGTAGGCGCGCTGCGGCTGGATCTGGTCGAACTGCTGTTCGCACCAGGCCTTGACCTGGGCGACCGCGCCCTCGCGCGATTCGCGGGGCTTGTGGCCTTCGACCAGCTCGGCCAGTGCCGCCAGCACCGCGCGGGCATCGCCGCTCAGCGCCGTGCCTGGCTGGCGCGGAGCGCCGAGGTGGGCGGCGTTCAGGTTCACATAGGCATAGCGGCAGGAGGCCGACGCATGCGTGGGCCGGCCCATGCCATCGACAAAGCGGCTGCCGACGACCAGCACGAAGTCGGCGTGGGGGAACAGGCAGCGGCTGCCCAGCAGGGTGGTCGCCAGCGGATGGCGGCTGGAGATAGCTCCGCGGCCGTTCTCGCTCATCACCACCGGGGCACTGAGCCGCTCGGCCAGACGCTGCAGCGCTTCGCCTGCCTGAGCGGCCAGCGCACCGCCGCCGACATAGATGACCGGGAAGCGCGCCTGCTTAAGCTCCTGGGCGAGCTGCTCCAGCACGGCCGGCTCGACATCCAGCGTGGCGTCACCAACGGCCGGCGCCAGCAGTTCGATATCCGCACGGGCCTGCAGCACATCGGGCGGCACCTCGATGCCCACCGGCCGCGGCTGGCCGGTGCGCATCTGGCGGAAGGCCTCGTTGACCAGACCGGGAATGTCCTGCGGCTTGGTCGCCAGCGCATGCCATTTGGTCACTGTACCGAGCGTGGCCGACTGGTCGCGCACCTCGTGCAGCATGCCCAGATCGCGGCCGATATGGTGCGAGGGAATCTGGCCCGAGATGCACAGCACCGGCGAGTTGCAGGCATAGGCGGTGGCCAGGCCCGACATCGCATTCAGCAGGCCCGGGCCGGGCACCACCATGCACACGCCCTCGCGGCCCGAGGTGCGGGCATAGCCGTCGGCCATATAGGAAGCCGCCTGCTCGTGGCGGGGGGTGTAGTAGCGCAGCTTGTCGGCCACGTCCAGCAGGCCGTCGGTGGCCCAATCCAGCTGCACACCGGGAATGCCGAACATATCGCGCACACCCTCAGCCACCAACTGCCTGGCCAATGCCTGGCCGCCTGTCATCTCCATGCCTATCACCTCTTGTTGACTGTCATTCTTGAACTGCAGTGAGGGCGATGCGCGCACCAGCGCCGCACCGCCCTGAACCCCGTATGAACCCCTAGATGAAGTGCCCTCAAAAAAGTTGACACAGTTAAGGAGTTGCATAGAATCATCGTCAAGGTGCTTAACTTTGTCAAGCATACTGGCGGGCAGAAGCAGAAAGGCTTTGCGGTATCTTTCTGGCTGCTACGACGGAACTTGCAAGCGAGTACAGCAGTCACTCGCGGCACCCCAACAAGGCGCGCGGCCTGAAGTCACAAGAGGCCGGCGCAAGCCAGAACATCAATCAGACAGGAGACCCGTCCATGCATTCCAGAATTTGCGCCAAACCCCTGCTCGCGGTGCTGCTCGGCGCCGCCGGCCTGCTCGGCAGCGCCCAGGCCCAGGAAGTGAAGTACGCGATCGCCGCCGAGGTGGCGTCGATGGATCCGCAGTTCGCCAATCTGCCCGGCAATATGATGGTGGCCAAGCAGATGTTCGAGGCCATCAGCGATGTCGATGGCGATGGCCGCCTGACGCCCAAGCTGGCCGAAAGCTGGAAGCGCGTCAGCGCCAATGTCTGGGAGTTCAAGTTGCGCCGAGGCGTGACCTTCCATGACGGTTCGGCGCTGACCTCCGAGGACGTGGTCTATTCCTATGCCCGCCCGGCCATCATCCCGCCCGGACCAGCCACCCTGAACGGCTTTCTGACCAATATCGTCAAGACCGAGGCCATCGATGCGCTGACCGTGCGCATCACCACCGACAAGCCGGTGGCCGTGCTGCCCAATTTCCTGTCGGCCATACCCATCGTGTCGAAGAAGATCTCGCAGAACCTCAAGCCCGAGGACTTCGAGGCCGGCAATGGCGTGATCGGCACCGGCCCGTACAAGTTCGTCAAGTTCCTGCGCGCCGACCGCGTCGAGCTGGTGCGCAACGAGGCCTATTGGGGCAAGAAGCCCTTCTTCGCCAAGGCCACGATTCGCTTCATCCCGAACCCGCCGGCGCGCACCGCGGCCCTGCTGTCGGGCGAAGTGGATGCGATCGCCCAGGTACCGCCGGCCGATATGGCGCGGCTGAAGCAGACGGCCAATATCGAGGTCATCACCAAGCCGCTGGGTCGCTACTCCTTCCTGGTGCTGAACCAGGCATCGGACGCGCTGCCGCTGGCCACCGATGCCGCCGGCAAGCCGCTGACCACCAACCCGTTCAAGGATGTGCGCGTGCGCCGCGCGATCTCCAAGGCCATCGACCGCTCGGCAATTGCCTCGCGGGTGATGGAGGGCATGGGCGTGCCCACGCAGAACCCGATTCCCAGCACCATGTTCGGCTACAACAAGGACCTGCCGCCCGAGCCTTATGACCTGGCCGGTGCCAAGAAGCTGATGGCCGAGGCCGGCTATCCGAACTGCTTCACCTTCTCGCTGCTGGCGCGCAATGACAACCACCCGACCGACTCGGCCCATGTGCAGGCGATCGGCCAGATGCTGTCGCGCCTGGGCTGCAAGGTCAATGTCGAGGCCCTGCCGACCAGCGTGACTATGAGCCGCGCCAACAAGCTGGAGCTGCCGATGTTCCTGCAGTCCTCGGGCGCCGATCATGGCGACGTGGGCGTGGCGCTGGAGTATGTGTTCAGCCATCCGAAGAACAACCCCTTCCGCAAGGTCAATATGCAGACCTATGACTCGGAGCGCTTCTTCAAGCCGCTGTACGAGGCCCTGGCCGCCACCGACGACAGCCAGCGCGAGGCGCTTTACCGCGACACGCTGAAGGTGATGCATGAGGAAGTCGGCGTGATCCCCTCGCAGCTGATGATGGGCACCTGGGCGGTGCGCAAGGGCTTCAAGCTGGCCGGCCGCTTTGACGAACGCCTGTACGCCACCGATCTGTCGCAGTAATTATCATTGTCAACAATGATTGAAAGTTTGGCTGTTTGAGAGCGAGCCTTCCGTGGCCGACCTTCTGGGCGGCCACGGTTTTTTCTGATTTGACTTGGAACGTCCCGGCCCCATGCTTGGTTTCTTGATTCGACGCGTGCTCCAGAGCATTCTGGTGCTGATGCTGGTGTCCATGCTGGTGTTCATGGGCATCTATGTGGTGGGCGACCCCACCGCGATGATGATCCCCGACAACGTCACGGCCGAAACGCGGGCCGCGATGATTGCCTCGCTGGGCCTGGACAAGCACCCGCTGCTGCAATACCTGGATTTCGCCCAGCGCCTGCTGCACGGCAGCCTGGGCCGCTCCTTCGCCACCGGCCTGCCTGTGGAGGAGCTGATCGCCTCGCGCTTCCCCGCCACCCTCGAGCTGGCCTGCGCGGCCATGGTGCTGGCCACCGTGGTCGGCCTGCCGCTGGGCCTGGTGGCTGCCGTCAAGCCCGAGAGCTGGGTCGGCCGCGCCATCACCGCCTGCTCCAGCCTCGGCTTCAGCGTGCCGACCTTCTGGGTCGGCCTGGTGCTGATCATGGTATTCGCCGTCACCCTGGGCTGGCTGCCGTCCAACGGTCGCGGGCCGACGCAGTCGCTGCTGGGCGTGCAGGTCAGCTTCCTCAGCTGGGAGGGCCTGCGCTACATGATTCTGCCGGCCTGCAATCTGGCCCTGTTCAATGCCGCGATGATCATCCGACTCACGCGTTCATCCGGCGGCGAGGTGATGCTGATGGACTACATCCGCTTCGCCCGCGCCAAGGGTTTGAACGAGCGACGCGTCATCGGCGTGCACCTGCTGAAGAACATCCTGATCCCCATCATCACCGTGATGGGCATCAACTTCGGCGGCATCATCGCCTTCTCGGTCGTGACCGAAACCATCTTCGGCTGGCCCGGCATGGGCAAGCTCTTGATCGACTCGATCAATGCGCTGGACCGCCCGGTCGTGCTGGGCTACCTGATGTTCGTCGTGGTGATCTATCTGGTCATCAACTTCGTCGTCGATCTGATGTATTCCTGGCTGGACCCGCGCGTCACGCTGGTGGAGGCCAAGGCATGAGCGCCGTGATCAACAGCACTGTCAGCAGCCCCATCAACAGCCCCATGCGTGAGCTCTGGCGCGACTTCATCTCCAGCCGCATGGCCTGCATGGGCCTGGCCTCGTTCGCCCTGGTGTTCGCACTGTCGCTGCTGGCGCCCTGGATCGCGCCGCAGAACCCCTACGACATGCAGCAGCTGAGCGTGCTCGATGCGCGGCTGCCGCCGGGCGCCCAATCGGGCGACGGGCTGATGACCTTCTGGCTGGGCAGCGACGAGCAGGGCCGCGACATGGTCTCGGCCATCCTCTACGGCCTGCGCATCAGCGTCTTCGTCGGCCTGCTGTGCACCCTGCTGGCCTTTGTCGTCGGCACCACGCTGGGCCTGCTGGCCGCCTATTTCGGCGGCGCGGTGGACAGCTTCATCATGCGGCTGACCGATGCCCAGCTGTCCTTCCCGTCCATCCTGATCGCGCTGATCTTCCTGGCCCTGTTCGGCAAGGGCGTGGACAAGATCGTCATCGCGCTGGTGCTGGTGCAATGGACGTTTTACGCCCGCACCGTGCGCAGCTCGGCCATGGTGGAGTTGCGCAAGGAGTATGTCGAGGCTGCACGAGGGCTCAAGTACTCGCACCTGCGCATCATGTTCCGCCATGTGCTGCCCAACTGCATGCCGCCGCTGCTGGTGGTGGCCACGCTTCAAGTGGCCATCGCCATCGGCCTGGAGGCCACGCTGTCCTTCCTCGGCCTGGGCCTGCCCATCACTGAGCCCTCGCTGGGCCTGCTGGTCGCCAACGGCTATGCCTACATGCTGTCCGGCAACTACTGGATCAGCATGTTCCCCGGCCTGGCCCTGGTCTGGGCCGTGCTGAGCATCAATACCGTCGCCGACCGCCTGAGCGACCTGCTGAACCCGAGGTTGCGCAAATGAGTACCCCTCCCCTGCTGGAAGTCAGCAACCTGCGGCTGCAGTTCGACACCCCGCGCGGCCTGGTGCAGGCGATTGACGGCATCAGCTTCACCCTGGACAAGGGCGAGATCCTGGGCCTGGTCGGCGAATCGGGTTCGGGCAAGTCTCAGACCGGCAACACCATCATGGGCCTGCTGGACCGCGGCGCCCGCATCACCGAGGGCAGCATCAGGTTCAAGGGCCAGGAGTTGCTGGGCCTGCCGCAGGAGCAACTGCGGCGCATTCGCGGCAACAAGATCGCAATGATCTTTCAGGATCCGATGATGACGCTGAACCCGGTGCTGCGCATCGACACGCAGATGGTCGAGGCGGTGCTGGCGCATCAGAACGTCGGCCGCGAGGCGGCCCTGAAGCTGGCCCTGCAGGCGCTGGAGCGCGTCGGCATTGCCGCGCCCGAGGAGCGGCTGAAGTGCTACCCGCACCAGCTGTCGGGCGGCATGCGCCAGCGCGTGGTGATCGCCATCGCCCTGCTCAACAGCCCCGAAATCTTCATCGCCGACGAGCCGACCACGGCGCTGGACGTGACGATTCAGAGCCAGATCCTGTTCGAGGTGCAGAAGCTGTGCCGCGACACCGGCGCAGCGCTGATCTGGATCACCCACGACCTGGCCGTGGTGGCCGCCCTGGCCGACCGCGTGTGCGTGATGCACCGCGGCAAGATCGTCGAACAAGGCACGGTAGATCAAATCTTGGACACCCCCCAACACCCCTACACCCGCGGCCTGATGGACGCCATTCCCAGCCGCAGCAGCCGCGGCCAGCGCCTGCGCACGATGCAGCCGCAGGACGGCAGCGCATGGAGCGCCGGGAGCGCAACCACATGAGCGCCCCCCTGCTTCAACTGGACGGCGTCTCCAAGACCTTCCACCGCCCGAATGACCTGGTCGGCCGCCTGCTCGACAAAATGGCCGGCCGCAGCGCTGGCGGCGCCGTGCAGGCCTTGCAGCACACCGACCTGAGCCTGCGGCAGGGCGAGGTCGTCGGCCTGGTCGGCGAGTCCGGCTGCGGCAAGTCCACACTCGGCCGCATTGCCGTCGGCCTGCACCGCGCCAGCAGCGGCCGCCGGCTCTGGCAGGGCCAGGATCTGGCCCTGGTTCCCGAGGCCGAGCGCAAGCGCCTGGAGCTGGGCATACAGATGATCTTCCAGGATCCGCATGCCTCGCTGAACCCGCGCATCCGCGTGGCCGACGCGATCGGTGAAGGCCCGGTGATCCACGGCTTGATCGAAGCAAGCCAGAAGCGCGAGCTGGTCGAGAAGCTGTTCCGCCAGGTCGGCCTGGACCGCGCCAGCATGGACCGCTTCCCGCACCAGTTCTCCGGCGGCCAGCGGGCCCGAGTGGGCATTGCCCGGGCGCTGTCGGTGAACCCCAAGTTGCTGGTCTGCGATGAATCGGTGGCGGCCCTGGACGTGTCGATCCAGGCCCAGGTGCTGAACCTGTTCCTGGACCTGCGCGAACAGCTGCAGCTGACCTATCTGTTCATCAGCCACGATCTGAGCGTCGTGCACCACATCGCCGACCGGGTGGTGGTGATGTACCTGGGCCGCATCGTCGAATCCGGCCCCACGGTGGAGCTGTATGCCGAGCCTGCTCACCCCTACACCCGGGCGCTGATGGACGGCGTGCCGCGCATCGACATGCGGCGCAAGGCCTTTGTGCCGGTGCAGGGCGAGATTCCGTCGCCGCTGAATCCGCCCACCGGCTGCCACTTCCACCCGCGCTGCGGCGATGCGATGCCGCGCTGCCGCGACGAGGTGCCGAAGCTGCAGGAAGTGGCACCGGGGCGGCAGGCCGCCTGTCACCTACATGACACCGGCGCCGTGACTTGGCACAAAAAAGCCAGCGCCGCACCCTCGCAAACGCTGGGGTCCATGGCCGCCGCAGCCTGAGAAAATGGCAAGAGCGCAGCGATCCACTTCCAACATCACGATGAGTTCACCAGCCCCCAAGAAAGCCGTACCTGAGGCGCCAACGATCCGGGAACTGGTCACCTACCGCCTGCTCAAGGCCACCTACTACACCACCAAGCCGGCGTACATGCTTTACAGCCGCAAGTACAAGGTGACTGGTGTCGAGTGGCGGCTGATCGGCAATCTGTTCACCGACGGCCCCCTGACCCTGGTCAAGCTGGCCGAGGAGGCCGACATCCAGCTGGCCCAGGCCAGCCGCATGATCACCGCCCTGATCAAGCGGGGCCTGGTGCTGGGCGTGGCCAACGAGAACGACGGCCGCAGCGTCAAGCTGTCGCTGACCACCGAGGGCAAGGCCCTGTACCGCAAGATCTTCGCCGAGGCCCAGAGCCGCCACAACCGCCTGCTCGAGGGCCTCAACAAGACCGAGCAGCAGTACCTGTATCAGGCGCTGGACAAGCTGGCCGATATCGGCCGCGAAATGCTGGAGGAAGAGCGGCTGGCGGACAAGTAGCCACCCTTCGCCCTCACTGCAAGCAGCGCCGCGTCTCACGATGTGGCGCTTTTTTCTTTCCCGTATGAAGCGGCAGGGACGAGGGCGCGCCGGCCGCTGCGGGCTGAAGCCTTGTCCGGGCCTGGACGGACCCAGACTCCGGCTTCTTTATGCCCGCTGCGGCCGGCACGCCCTCATCCCTGCTTCAACGGGGGTGCAGGCTCGCCAAACCGAAAGACACGCGCTGCTCGATATTGGCGGCCACCAGCGCATCCGCAGAGGGGGTGGGGGGCCGGTCACGGCGGGCATAGAGAAGCTGAAGGTCGGTCCGAAGGGGCCGGCCCACGCTTCAGCCCGCCGTGGCCGGCCCCACGCCCCTCTGCCACCACCAAACAGCGAGCAAAGATCAGAAGTTGTGGCGAATGCCCAAAGCCAATGAGCTCTGCGACTCACCCGCCTTCAGGCTGCCGAACGCCGCGTAGGTGGCCTTGGCATCGTTGTTGACGCCGGTGTAGAAGCCATAGACCTTGGTGCGCTTGGACAGCTTGTAGTTGTAGCCCAGCGTGTACTGGCGGGCACCGGTGTCGGCGCCTCCTCGGTCGCCGGCAGCGCCGAAGTTCAGGTGGAACTCATGCTGGTCCATCGCATACATGCCGGCCAGGCGGAAGTTGCTGCGCTTGACACCGTTAAAGCTGTCGCGCTCATAGTAGCCGCCGACGGTGAAGGCGCCCATCTCGTACAGCCCGCGCGCCACAAACATGCGGTTGACATCGCGCTTGGCCACACCAAAGCCCAGGTGCAGGGGGCCGGCGTCGTAGTTCAGCACCGCATTGGTCGAGCCGAAGGCGCCGTCTTCCTTCAACGCATGGCTGATCTCGGCCTGAAAGCCGTTGACCACCGGCGTCGCATAGGCAATCGTGTTCTGCTTGGCGCCGAAGTTCACGCCGAAGGCGAACAGCGTGTCCGACGAGGTGCCGGTGTCATGGTTGTGCATGCTCACATAGTCGGCCGAGGTCAGGTAGGTGATATTGGTCAGGTTGCCGATGCGCACCTTGCCAAAAGCCCCCTCGATCGCCAGCCAGGACTCGCGGCCCCAGAAGGTGCCGGCGGCCGTGCCGTTGCTGGCGTCGAAGCCGCTCTCCAGCTTGAACGAAGCCTTCAGGCCGCCGCCCAGGTCTTCCACGCCGCGCAGACCCCAACGCGAGGAGCTGTTCTCCAGCGCGACGAAGTTGCCGGCGCTGCCGCGCTTTTGCGACTCCACGCTCAGATTGACACGGCCATAGACGGTGACGCTGCTCTGCGCCCAGGCCGAAGAGGCGGCCAGGCTCGCCAGCAGGCCGATGGCGGCCCAGGTGTGATGCTGTGATTTCATGTTTTGTCTCTTGTGAGTAGGGGTATGAGGCCAAGCACCCATGCTTGGGCACCAACGCAACATTACTTAACATCATCAATTAATTGCATGAGTGCAAGTCCCTCTTGCGCAAAGCCGCAATTTGTTTATATGTTCATGGTTGTCAAAGTCAATTACAGACCAAGGAAGCCACCACCATGAACAACACCCCCCTGGTCCTGCACCTGGCGCACAGCCGGCGCAGCATTGAGGTTGCGGCCACGCAAAGCCTGCTGGACGCATTGCTGGAGGCCGGCATCGACGTGCCCCACTCCTGCCGCATGGGCATCTGCGGCACCTGCGAGACCGTCGTGCTCGATGGCGTGCCCGACCATCGCGACCAGCTCCTCAGCGCCGACGAGCGCGCCGCCGGCCTGACCATGATGCTGTGCTGCTCGCGCGCAAGCACCCCCAGCCTGACCCTGGACCTCTGATGACGACCACCATTCCTATCCGCAGCGCCTACGACCTCCCCGCCCCAAGCAGCCGCGACGATCTGACCCGTGTCGGCCGCGGCACGGCCATGGGCGAACTGCTGCGCCGCTACTGGCACCCGGTGGGCCTGAGCAGCGACGCCACGGCCACGCCCAAGGCGGTGCGCGTGCTTGGCGAAGACCTGGTGCTGTTTCGCGACGGCGCGGGCCGCGCCGGCCTGCTGCATGCCCGTTGCGCCCACCGCGGTGCCTCGCTGTTCTATGGCCGTGGCGAGGCACAAGGCATACGCTGCTGCTATCACGGCTGGCTGTTCGATGTGCAGGGCCACTGCCTGGACCGCCCCTGCGAGCCCGCCGGCACCACGCACGAGTCGGTGCGCCAGCCCTGGTATCCGGTGGAGGAGCGCTACGGCCTGGTCTTCGCCTATCTGGGCCCGCTGGACCGGCAGCCGCTGCTGCCCCGCCATGGACTGCTGGAAGAGAACCTGCAGCCCGGCGAGTTGATCGAGGCCGACGATCAGAGCATTGGCAGCGGCGGTCCGGCCATCGTGCCCTGCAACTGGCTGCAGCATTTCGAGAACGTGATGGACCCCTTCCACGTGCCGATACTGCATGGCTCGTTCAGCGGCCCGCAGTTCGTGCCGCAGATGGGGCTGATGCCCGAGGTGACGTTCGAATACCACGAACTCGGCGTGCGCAGCACCCAGCTGCGCCGGCTGGAAAATGGCCAGGTGCACCGCCGCATCACCGAGACGATGGCGCCGACCCTGCGCGTGGTCGCCAGCCCGCGGGTCGAGCACTACGGGCCCTGCACGATGATTGGCTGGGTGCTGCCGATGGACGACACCCACTTCCGCATCTACTCGGCCGGCCGCGTCAGCGAGCCCGGCGCCTTAGGCAAGCTGCGCGCCAGGCTCAACGGCAAGGCCTGGCAGGAGCTCAGCGAGGCCGAGCACCAGGCCTTCCCGGGCGACTATGAGGCCCAGGTCGGCCAGGGCCCCATCACACTGCACTCCGAGGAGCATCTGGCCAGCAGCGATCGCGGCGTGGCCATGCTGCGGCGCTTCCTGGTTAGGCAGCTGGCCCTGCTGCAGCAGGGCGGGGATCCGGCCGGGGTCACCCGCAGCGAGGGTCAGCAGTGGCTGCGCTCTCTGGCGGGTAACTTCCTGGATCTGTAACAAACGCACTGCGCACAGGACCAAGCGCCAAGGTGCGGAACGCCTAGCATTGCCGGCCGCTCGCTGCTACGCTGCGCCCACGATCCCAACCGGTGGAGAGTGCTGATGAGCAAGCTGATGGTGAATGGTCAGGTGCGTGAGTTCGAGGCCGAGCCCGACACACCGCTGCTGTGGGTGCTGCGCGAGCAGCTGGGGCTGACGGGCACCAAATACGGCTGCGGCATCGCCCAATGCGGTGCCTGCACCGTGCACATCGATGGCGTGCCCACACGCAGCTGCGTGCGGCCAGCGTCCACGGTGACGCCGACGCAGAGGATCATCACCATCGAGGGCCTGTCGCCCGACAGCTCGCACCCGATACAGAAGGCCTGGGCGGCACTGGATGTGCCGCAATGCGGCTTCTGCCAGAGCGGCATGATCATGGCGGCGGTGGCGCTGATCAAGGCCAAACCCAAGCCCACCGATGCCGACATCGACGCGGCGATGAGCAATATCTGCCGCTGCGGCACCTATAACCGGGTGCGCGCCGCGATCAAGCAGGCGGCGGGGGTGCAATCATGAGCGGCGCAGCTGTTTCACGCCGCGGATTTCTGGCCAGCAGCGCCGCCACTGCCGGCAGCCTGGTGATCGGCTTCCACATCCCCTCGGCCCTGGCCCAGGGGGCGGCGGCCAGGCCGGATGAGATCAACGCCTGGGTGGTCATCAAACCCGATGACACGGTGGTGGTACGCATTGCCCGCTCCGAGATGGGCCAGGGCACCCTGACCGGCCTGGCCCAGTTGGTGGCCGAGGAGCTGGAATGCGACTGGGCCAGGGTCACCACCGAGTACCCGACGCCCGGCCAGAACCTGGCCCGCCAGCGCGTCTGGGGCAGCTTTTCGACCGGCGGCAGCCGCGGCATTCGCGAGTCCCACCAGTACGTGCGTGAGGGCGGGGCCAAGGCCCGCATGCTGCTGGTGCAGGCCGCCGCCAACGGCTGGGGTGTACCGGCCAGCGAATGCACGGCGGCCAGCAGCCGTGTGACCCATCAGGCCAGCGGGCGCAGCGCCAGCTACGGCCAGTTGGCCGCCGCCGCGGCCCAGCTGCCGGTGCCGGCCACGGTGACCCTGAAAGACCCCAAGGACTGGCGCGTCGCCGGCAAGCCGGTAAAGCGCCTGGACACCAAGGACAAGCTCAACGGCGCCCAGATCTTCGGCATGGACTTGACCATGCCCGGCATGCTCAACGCCGCCATCAAGGACTGCCCGGTGTTCGGCGGCAAGCTCAAGAGCTTCGACGCGACGGCCGTGTTGCAGCGGCCAGGCATCAAGAAGGTGTTGCGCGTGGGTGACAGCGCCGTGGCCGTGGTGGCCGACACCTGGTGGCGCGCCAAGACCGCGCTGGACGCCCTGCCCATCGTCTGGGACGAGGGCGAGCACGCCAAGGTCAGCAGCGCCAGCATCGCGGCGATGCTGAAGGCCGGTCTCGACGCGCCCGATGCCGCGGTGGGCACCAGCAGCGGCGACGCCAAGGCCGCCCTGGCCAGTGCAAAGCGCGTGGTCGAGGCGGTCTACAGCTACCCCTTCCAGAACCACGCGACGATGGAGACCATGAACGCCACCGCGCGCTGGACGCCCGAGCGCTGCGAGGTCTGGACCCCGACGCAGAACGGCGATGCGGCGCTGGCCGCGACCGCGGAGGCCTCGGGCCTGCCGCCGGCCAAATGCGAGGTCTACAAGCTGCATCTGGGCGGCGGCTTCGGCCGGCGCGGTGCGGTGCACGACTGGGTGCGCCAGGCGGTGGCCATCGCCAAGGAGCTGCCCGGCACGCCGGTCAAGCTGATCTGGTCGCGCGAGGAAGACATGCTGCACGGCCGCTACCATCCCGTCACACAGTGCAAGCTGCGCGCCGCGCTGGACGACGCGGGCAATCTGAGTGCGCTGCATATGCGCATCTCGGGCCAGTCCATCATCGCCGGCATCTTTCCGCAGAACATCAAGGACGGCAAGGACCCGGTGGTGTTTCAGGGCCTCACGGCCGAAGGCGCCGAGGGCCGGCTGGGCTACCGGATTCCGAACCTGCTGATCGACCATGCGATGCGCAACCCGCACGTGCCGCCGGGCTTCTGGCGCGGCGTCAATCTGAACCAGAACGCCATCTATCTGGAGTGCTTTCTCGACGAGGTGGCCCTGGCCGCGAAGAAGGATGCGCTGGAGTTCCGCCGCGCGATGCTGGCCGAGAACCCCAAGCACCTGGCCGTGCTCAACGCCGTGGCCACGCGCGCCGGCTGGGGCAAGCCGCTGCCCAGGGGCCATGCCTTGGGCCTGGCCCAGATCATGGGCTTCGGCAGCTATGTGGCGGCCTGCGCCGAGGTGTCGGTGACCAATGGCAAGCTGAAGATACACCGCATCGTCGCCGCCACCGACTCCGGCCATGCAGTCAATCCGCAGCAGATCGAGGCGCAGGTCGAGGGGTCGTTCGTCTATGGCCTGTCGGCGGCGCTGTTCGGCGCCTGCACGGTCAAGGACGGCCGCATCGAGCAGGACAACTTCGGCACCTATCCGGTGATGCAGATGGAGCATATGCCCAAGGTCGAGACCATCGTCATGCCTTCGGGCGGCTTCTGGGGCGGTGTCGGCGAGCCGACGATCGCGGTGGCCGCACCGGCGGTGCTGAATGCGATCTTTGCCGCCACCGGGGTGCGCATCCGCGATCTGCCGCTGAAGGACCAGAGCCTGGTGAAGAAGGGCTGATGCCGTGTGGCGCCGGCTCGCCTGGATCTTGCTGGCCATGGCGCCGACCACGCATGCGATGAACGACGCGATGCCAGAACCGCTGGCGGCAGCTCCCGGCGATGCCGCCCGCGGCCGCGCCATCGTCGCCAGCCGCCAACAGGGCCTGTGCCTGCTGTGCCACCCCGCGCCGATCGCCGAGGAGCGCTTCCAGGGCAATCTGGCGCCCGATCTGGCCGGCGTCGGACGGCGGCTGAGCGCCGGCCAGCTGCGCCTGCGCCTGATCGACAGCCAGCGCCTGCGGCCTGACAGCATCATGCCGGCCTACTACCGCAGCGAGGGCCTGAACCGGGTCGCGCCGCAATGGCAGGGCAAGACGGTCTTCACGGCCCAGCAGGTCGAGGACGTGGTGGCCTATCTGCAGACGCTGCGGGAGTGATGACATGAAGCCCGCCGATCGCCGTCGCTGGATGCTGCACACCACCGGTCTGGGCCTGGCTCTGTGGGTGCGCCCCGCCAGCGCCACACCCGAGGCGATGGCGGCCGCCGTGCGCGAGCTGACCGGTGGCTCACGGCCGCAGACCGGCAAGGTCAAGCTCGACCTGTCCGAGCTGGTGGAAAACGGCAATGCGGTGCCGGTGACGGTGACGGTGGACAGCCCCATGACCGCCAGCGATCACGTGCGCCGCATCGCGCTGTTCACCGAGCGCAACCCGCGGCCCGAGGTGGCGGTGTTCCAGCTCGGCCCCGCCGCCGGCCGCGCGCGGGTGGACACGCGCATCCGCCTGGCCACTTCGCAGCAGGTGCTGGCCTTGGCCCAGCTGGGCGATGGCAGCTGGTGGCAGCATCGCGTCGATGTGATCGTGACGCTGGCCGCCTGCATCGAGGCTTGACCATGGCCCGCACCGTGATCACCCTGCCCGAACGCGCCCGCCGCGGCGACATCGTAGAGGTGCGCTGCCTGATCGCCCACACGATGGAGACCGGCTACCGCAATGATGACCAGGGCCAGCGCCTGCCCGCCGATCTGATACGCCGCTTCAGCTGCCACTACCGCGGCGAGCTGGTGTGCGGCGCCGAGCTGTTTGCGGCCATCTCGGCCAATCCGCTGCTGGTGTTCTTCGTCCGCGCCACCGAGTCCGGCCCGCTGGACTTTGTCTGGGAAGGCGACAACGGCTTTGTGCAGCGCGAGACCCGGACGCTGACGGTGACATGAGGCTGCCGCTCGGAGCGTTGCTGCTGTGCGCGCTGGCCGCGCAGGCGCAGCCCGACACCCGCCGCTCGGGCTTTGCCGACATGAGCCCGGCCACCCAGGCGATGCAGCGCGACGATGGCCTGAATCCGGCCTGGCTGTGGGTCAAGGATGGCGAGGCGCTGTGGACCACCGCCGCCGGCCGCAGCAACAAGGCCTGCGTCAGCTGCCACGGCGAGGTCAGCACGATGCGTGGCGTGGCGGCACGCTACCCCGTCTGGGACGCGGCCCTGAGCCGTGCGCTGAACCTCGGCCAGCGCATCCAGCAATGCCGCACGCAGCACCAGCAGGCGGATGCCTGGCCGGCCGAACACGCCCAGTTGCTGGGCCTGGAGGCCTATGTGGCCGTGCAGTCGCGCGGCATGCCCATAGCACCGTCCAAGGCGCCGGAGTTGCAGCCTCTGCGCGAGCAAGGACTGGCCCTGTTCACCCAGCGCATCGGCCAGCTGAACCTGTCCTGCGCCCAATGCCATGACGGCCTGGCGGGCGGGCGTCTGGCCGGCAGCGTGATTCCGCAGGGCCATCCGACAGCCTATCCGCTGTACCGGCTCGAATGGCAGGGCCTGGGCTCGCTGCAGCGGCGGGTGCGCAACTGCATGACCGGCGTGCGGGCGCAAGCCCCGGCCTACGACTCACAGGACCTGCTGGCGCTGGAGCTCTATCTGAAGCAGCGCGCCGCGGGAATGGCCTGGGAGGCGCCGGGGGTGCGGCCTTGATGCTTGATTGACCCGGATTGCATCCGGGCTACAAATACCCCGGGTGCAATGCGGGACCGCCGTCAAACCCGCAAGGTCACAGGAATCGTTCGAGCAGCCGCCGCGACGCCTTGTCCAGCGCCCAGCGATCCCGCACCAGGAACTGGATGCCATGGCTGTCGGTGATCAGCAGATCCGGGCCCTCCAGGCGGCGGATGTCCTCCTCGGCCTTGAGCACGAACTGGGTCTCGCCGCGGTCGGTTTCGACCTGCCAGATGCTGGGTGTCGAGAAGGTGGAAACGCTCTGGATGCGCCTGACCACCGGCACGAACTCGCGCTGGGCCAGCTCCTCATCGAGCAGCGTGCGCGCCGCGGCGGGCAACTCGGCCAGCCGCGCTATCCAGGCCAGCTCCCGGCCATCGGCGCTGATCAAGGAAAGGCCCTCGTCGGGTGCGGCGATCGGAAAGGCGCGCACCGGCACCACGCCCTCGTGGCGCTGGCCGGCGGCGTCGATCAACACCAGGCGACCGAAGCTGTTGCGTTCGAGTTCGAAGTCCATGTCCATCAGTCCTTCGCCGCCGAATGGGCGGGCGCGGTGGGCAGCGGCCCCGCCGCGTCCTCATCGCCATCGCTGTCCACCCGGCGCAGCTGGGCCTCGTACAGGCGCCAGTAGGCCCCCTGCTTGGCCATCAGTTCCTCGTGCGGGCCGACCTCGACCACCTGGCCGCGGTCCATCACCACCAGGCGGTCGGCCTTGCGCAGGGTCGACAAGCGGTGGGCGATGGCAATCGTCGTGCGGCCCTGGACCAGATTGTCCAGCGCCTTCTGGATTTCCTTCTCGGTCTCGGTGTCGACCGACGAGGTGGCCTCGTCGAGTATCAGGATGCGCGGATCGATCAACAGCGCGCGGGCAATCGAGATGCGCTGGCGCTCGCCCCCCGACAAGCCCTGACCCCGCTCGCCGACCAGCGAGTCATAGCCCTGCGGCAGACGCAGGATGAACTCATGCGCATGGGCGGCCCGTGCAGCCGCCACGATCTCGGCACGCGTGGCATCGGGCTTGCCGTAGGCGATGTTCTCGGCGATCGTGCCGAAGAACAGGAAGGGCTCCTGCAGCACCAGGCCGATATGGCGACGGAAGTCAGCCAGGCCGATACGGCGCAGGTCGACGCCATCGACCTTGATAGCACCCTCGGTCACGTCGTAGAAGCGGCAGATCAGGTTCACCAGGGTGCTCTTGCCCGAGCCGCTGTGGCCCACCAGGCCTATCATCTCGCCCGGCTTGATATCCAGGCTCAGGCCACGTATCACCGCGCGGTTGCCGTAGCGGAAGCCGATGTCCTGGATCTGGATGCCGCCCTCGACCTTGGGCAGGGGCAGCGGGTTGACCGGGTCGGGCACGTTCGAGTGGTGGTCGAGGATGTCGAAGATGCGCTTGGCACCGGCGGCGGCCTTCTGCGTCACCGAGACGATGCGGCTCATCGAGTCCATGCGGCCGTAGAAGCGGCCGATGTAGGCGATGAAGGCGGTCAGCACGCCGACGGTGATGTCGCCATCGGCGACCAGGTAGATGCCGAAGGCCCAGACCACCAGCAGGCCCATCTCGGTCAGCAGCGAGACGGTGGGGGTGAACAGGCTCCAGGTCTTGTTGAGCTTGTCGTTGACGTCCAGATTGTGCTTGTTGGCATCGCGGAAGCGCTGCGCCTCGCGCTTCTCCTGGGCAAAGGCCTTGACGACGCGTATGCCGGGAATGGTATCGGCCAGCACCGAGGTGACCTCGCCCCAGACGCGGTCTATCTTCTCGAAGCCGGTGCGCAGCCGGTCGCGCACCAGATGGATCATCCAGGCGATGAAGGGCAGCGGCACCAGGGTGGCCAGGGCCAGCCAGGGGTTGATGGAGAACAGGATGGCGGCCGTCATCAGCAGCATCAGCACGTCGGTGATGAAGTCCAGCGCATGCAGGGACAGGAAAACGCTGAGCCGGTCGGTCTCGGAGCCGATACGGCTCATCAGGTCGCCGGTGCGCTTGCCGCCGAAATAGTCGAGTGACAGTTGCAGCAGATGCTCGAAGGTGGCGGTGCGCAGGTCGGCGGCGATACGCTCGGACACCAGGGCCAGGATATAGGTCTTGGCCCAGCCCAGCAGCCAGGACACCAGGGCCGCGCCGAACAGGCCGCTGAGATAGAGGGTGACCAGCATCGGGTCGATGCGCTGGCCGCTCTGGAACGGAATCAGCACCTTGTCCATGATGGGCATGGTCAGGTAGGGCGCCACCAGGGTCGCCCCGGTCGAGCCCAGCATCAGCAGAAAGCCCAGCAGCAACTGACCCTGATAGGGCTTGGCAAAACGCCACAGGCGCAGCAGCACCCAGGTGGACGGCGGTGTGTGCAGCTCGCGCGCGCAGCTGGGGCATTCCTCGCTGTCGGGCGGCAGCGGGGCCTTGCAGGAGGGGCACAGCAGCAGTTCGTCGGCGGCCGACACGATCGCCCCACCGGCCTGCAAGCGCAGCTGCTGCTGCTCGAAGGCCGTCGTCCAGCGCAGTGCCAGCACATTGGCGCCCAGCGTGAAGCGCCACAGGGCCAGCCGCTGGTTGGCGTCATGCAGCTCGATGCTGCCCACCCCGCCATGATCGGCATGGCGCAGGCTCAAGCCCGGGTGCAGCGGCCACTCGGACCAGGGGCCCTGCGCGCTTTCGCGTGACAAAAGTCGCTGATTGGTCAGCAGCAGCTGGCCCCGGCCATAGCGCAGCCGGGCATCCAGGTCAACGTCCAGGCTGGCGACGACGTTCTCGTCGGGCGCAAGCCGTGCCTGCAAGGCGCTGTCGGCGCTAGGATCAGTGACCGTGACGGGGGGGTGAGATTGCATTTTCTTTGATTGCCCTGGGCGGGACTCCGAACCGGATTCTCGCCGAAGCACGGCGCCAACCAGCCTCGACGCTGCAATATTTGCCACTCCGGGCGCACAATTGAGCCCAGCCTCCCCCGAACTCCACGGCTCGCACCACCTCGCAAACATGAACCGACACGACGACATCAAGCTGCTGCGCATCAACTATCTGCGGGGCCCCAATGTCTGGACCTACCGCCCGGTGCTGGAAGTCTGGCTGGACCTGGGCGAGCTGGAGCACTTTCCGTCCAATCTGCTGCCGGGCTTCACCGAGCGCATCACCACCCTGCTGCCGGCACTGGCCGAACACCATTGCGGCGTCGGCGAGCGCGGTGGTTTCCTGCAGCGCCTGATCGAGGGCACCTGGTCCGGACACACTTTGGAACATGTGGTGATCGAGCTCTTGAATCTGGCCGGCATGCCCACCGGCTTCGGCCAGACCCGCTCGACCAGCCAGCATGGCATCTACCGCATGGTGTTCCGCGCCCGTGACGAACAGGTCGCCCGCACCGCGCTGGAGCAGGGCCACGCACTGCTGATGGCTGCCATCAACGGCGACAGCTTCGATGTGCCGGGCGCCGTGGCCAAGGTGCGCGACAAGGTGGACGACTGCTATCTGGGCCCATCGACGGCCTGCATCGTTGCCGCCGCCACCGACCGGCGCATTCCGCACATCCGCCTGAACGACGGCAATCTGGTGCAGCTGGGCCATGGCGCCCGCCAGCGCCGCATCTGGACGGCGGAGACCGACCTGACCAGTGCCATCGCCGAGGGCATTGCCAGCGAGAAGGACCTGACCAAGAGCCTGCTGAAGGCCTGCGGCGTGCCGGTGCCCGAGGGCATAGTCGTCGCCGACAAGGCCGCCGCCTGGGCCGCGGCCGAGGACATCGGTCTGCCGGTGGTCGTCAAGCCCACCGATGGCAACCATGGCCGCGGCGTGACCCTGGACCTGCGCGAGCGCACCGATATCGAGGCCGCCTTCGAGCTGGCCGCACGCCATGGCAGCGAGGTCATGGTCGAGCGCTATGTGCGCGGCCATGAGCACCGGCTGCTGGTGGTGGGCGGCAAGGTGGTGGCCGCGGCACGCGGCGAAACCGCCTGGGTCACCGGCGACGGCCACTCGAACGTGGTCGAGCTGGTCGACCACCAGATCAACAACGACCCGCGACGCGGCACCACCGAGGACTTCCCGCTGGGCCGCATCTACGCCGACAGCGACGGCGCCGTGCTGCTGGACCTGCAGCGCCAGGGGCTCAAGCCGACCGACATCCCTGCCGCAGGGCGCCAGGTGCTGATACAGCGCAACGGCAACGTGGCCATCGACTGCACCGATGAAGTGCACCCGGAGGTAGCCCATGTGGTGTCGCTGGCCGCCCGTGTGGTCGGCCTGGACATTGCCGGTGTCGATGTCGTCGCCGAGGACATCTCCAAGCCTTTGCAGCAGCAGGGTGGCGCGGTCGTCGAGGTCAATGCCGGACCCGGCCTGCTGATGCATCTGAAGCCCGCCGAGGGCATGCCGCGCCCCGTGGGCCGGGCCATCGTCGATCACCTGTTTCCAGAGGCCGAGACGGGAGAAAAGTACGGCCGCATTCCCATCGTCGGCGTGGCCGGCAGCCGCGGCACGCACACCATCGCCCGCCTGGTCGCCTGGCTCCTGCACCTCAGTGGCCCCAAGGTCGGCCTGGCCTGCCGCGACGGCCTGTTTCTGGACCGCCGCCTGCTCGAGCGTGGTGACTGCGCCCACTGGGAGCCCGGCCACCGCCTGCTGATGAACCGCGCCGTCGAAGCCGCGGTGTTCGAGAACGGCGCCAAGACGATTCTGCGAGACGGCCTTGTCTATGACCGCTGCCAGGTCGGCGTGGTCACCGATCTGGCCCGTTCGGCCGATCTGGCCGAATTCGACGTGCTCGAAGACGACCAGATGTACAAGGTCATGCGCACCCAGGTCGATGTGGTGCTGTCCTATGGCGCGACGGTGTTGAACGTGAACGATCCGCTGCTGGTGGACATGGCCGAGCTGAGCGACGGCGAGGTCATCTTCTACGGCCTGGACGGCAACGACACGACTCTGCAGGCCCATGCGGCGGCCGGCCGGCGCGCGGTGTTCCTGCACCAGGGCCGCGTGGCGCTGGCCACCGGCGGCAATCTCGAAACCCTGGACGAGCTGGGCGACATCACGCCCTGGCTGGCGCACACCCGGGCCGACTCGGCCGACACCCTGCTGGCCGCGATTGCCGCCGCCTGGGGCATGGGCCTGTCGGCCGATCTGATCACCGCCGGCATCGAGACCTTCGACCCCGATATGCAGGCCCCGCGCGGCACCCAGATCAGCCCGGCCAAGGCGCACTGAGCGTCCTCCCCGCTTGCACAGCGAAAAGCAGAAAGAACTAGCGATGGAAGTTTCACGCATACGCGCCCTGCGCGGCCCGAATCTCTGGAGCCGCCACACCGCCATCGAAGCGGTGGTCAACTGCCCGGCGGCCGAACGCAGCATGGCCGATCTGGCCAATTTCGAATCGGCTGTGCGCGCGCGCTTTCCGGCCATAGGCGCGCTCGAGCCGGTCGGACATCAAGGCCCGATCTCGATCGCCCATGTGCTGGAGGCCGCGGCCCTGGCTCTGCAGGCCCAGGCCGGTTGCCCGGTCACCTTCAGCCGCACCAACATCACCTCCGAACCCGGCATCTACCAGGTCGTGGTCGAGTACAGCGAGGAAGACGTCGGCCGCCTGGCCTTCGATCTGGCCATCGGCCTGGTCAACGCCGTGCTGGGCGATGAGCCCTTCGATGGTGCCGCCGCCGTGGCCCAGCTGCGCGAACTGGATGAAGACGTGCGCATGGGCCCCAGCACCGGCTCCATCGTCGAGGCGGCCGTGGTCCGGGGCATCCCGTTCCGCCGGCTGACGCAGGGGTCGCTGGTGCAGTTCGGCTGGGGCTCGCGCCAGCGCCGCATCCAGGCCGCCGAGATGGACACCACCAGCGCCGTGGCCGAATCGATCGCCCAGGACAAGGACCTGACCAAGAAGCTGCTGCACGCCGCCGGTGTGCCCGTGCCCCATGGTCGGCCGGTCTCCAGCGTCGATGACGCCTGGGCCTTGGCACAGCAGATCGGCTTGCCGGTGGTGCTCAAGCCCCAGGACGGCAACCAGGGCAAGGGCGTGACCGTCAATGTCGCCAGCCGTGAGCATCTGGAGGTGGCCTACAAGGCCGCCGAGGAGATCGGCGAGGTGATGGTCGAAAAATACCTGCCGGGCAACGACTTCCGCCTGCTGGTGGTCGGCGAGCGCCTCGTGGCCGCGGCGAGGCGTGACCCTCCCCATGTGATCGGCGACGGCAAGCACTCGGTGCGCGAGCTGGTGGACATCGTCAACAGCGACCCCAAGCGCGGCAGCGGCCACGCCACCTCGCTGACCAAGATCCGTTTCGACGATATCGCCGTGGCGCGGCTGGGTCTGCAGGGGCTGGTGCCTGAGTCGGTGCCCGACAAGGGCCGGCGCGTGATTTTGCGCAACAACGCGAACCTGAGCACCGGCGGCACCGCCACCGACGTGACCGATGACGTGCACCCCGAGGTCGCGGCCAGCGCCGTGGCGGCGGCGCGCATGGTAGGTCTTCATATCTGCGGCGTTGACGTGGTCTGCGAAAGCGTGCTGATGCCGCTGGAGGAACAGGCGGGCGGCATCGTAGAGGTCAATGCCGCGCCGGGCCTGCGCATGCACCTGAGCCCGTCCTATGGCAAGCCGCGCCACGTCGGCGAGGCCATGGTCGGCAATCTCTACGGCTATGGCGACGATGGCCGCATTCCGGTCGTGGCGGTCACCGGCACCAACGGCAAGACGACGGTGTCGCGGGTCATCGCGCACCTGTTCGCCACCAGCGGCCTGCGCGTGGGCATGACCAATACCGACGGCGTCTATGTCGATGGCCGGCAGATCGACAGCGGTGACTGCTCTGGCCCGAAGAGCGCCCGCAATGTGCTGATGCACCCCGATGTGGATGCGGCGGTGTTCGAGACCGCCCGCGGCGGCATCCTGCGCGAAGGCCTGGGCTTCGACCGCTGCCAGGTGGCCGTGGTCACCAATCTGGGCGCCGGCGACCATCTGGGCATGAACTACATCAACACGGTCGAGGAGCTGGCACTGCTCAAGCGCGTGATCGTGCAGAACGTCGCCCCCAGCGGCTATGCCGTGCTCAATGCCGCCGACCCTATCGTTGCTGCCATGGCCTCGGTCTGCCCCGGCGAGATCATCTATTTCGCCGCCGATCGCCACCATCCGGTGATGGCCACGCACCGCGCCCAGGGCAAGCGCATCGTCTATGTCGAGGGCGACTGCCTGATCGCCGCCCAGGGCGCCTGGCGCGAGAGCGTCAACCTGCGTGACATCCCGATCACCCGCAACGGCAGCATCGGCTTCCAGGTCGAGAACGTGATGGCGGCCATGGCCGCCGCCTGGGGCGCGGGCCTGAACTGGGATGCGGTGCGCCGCGGCCTGTCCAGCTTCGTCACCGACGCCGACAACGCGCCGGGCCGCTTCAATGTGATGGACTACCGCGGCGCCACAGTGATCGCCGACTACGGCCACAACGCCGATGCGATGCGCGCCCTGGTCGGCGCCGTGCAGGCCATGCCGGCCACGCGCCGCTCGGTGGTGATCAGCGGCGCCGGTGACCGCCGCGACGAGGACATCACCGAGCAGACCGTGATACTCGGCGGCGCCTTCGACTCTGTGATTCTGTTCGAGGACGCCTGTCAGCGTGGCCGTGAAGACGGCGAGGTCGTCGCCCTGCTGCGCAGGGGCCTGGAGGGCGCCACACGCACCAGCCGGATCGACGAGATCCGCGGCGAGTTCATCGCCATCGACACCGCGCTGTCACGGCTGCAGCCGGGCGAGCTGTGCCTGATACTGGTGGATCAGGTGGAGGAAGCCTTGGCGCATCTGGCCAAGAGGGTGCAGGAAGGCTAAAAGCCGAGAGAGGCAAGCAGGTCGTCCACATCGTCCTGCTTCAGCGCCTTGTCCGGCACCTGAGGACCTTGCAGGTCTTCGGTGCTGCCGGCCTCGGCCTTGACTTCTATCTTCTCGGGGGCGGTGTCCACCAGCACCATCACCAGCTGTTCTTCGGTGCGGGTGATGATGTCTATGACCTTCTTGATCACCTGGCCGGACAGGTCCTGGAAGTCCTGGGCCATCATGATCTGGGTCAGTACCGAGTTCTGCTTCTCCATGAAGTCGGAGGACTTGCTCAGGTAGTCACCGCACAGCTTCATCATCGCCCGGGCACGCTCGACGCTGATGTCGGGCGAGGTGGACAACCGCGCCAACGCCTCTGACAGCTCGCGGCCGCGGCTGGTGACGCTGTCGAACTCGGGCTTGGCCGACTCGACTAGGCTCAGCACCTTGTTGGCCGCGTTCTCGGTCATCCGAGACACATGGTCGAGCCGCTCGCGCGCGTTCGGGATCTCCTGCATGACACGGTGCAGCTCGGTGTCGGCGCCCAGCGTGCGCAGGCCCTCGTGCAGTTCGCGGGCAATGCTGCCCAGGCGCGCACGGGTGTCCGGCTGAATCATGGCCGCTTCGTTCGGGGAGGACATAGTGAAACCCTGGCCTTTCTAGTGCGATGGGGTGGCGCAGCAGCGCCGCTTCGGCCCGAGCATTCCGGTACCGGCAGACCACGCCGCCAACCCCGCTCAGACCTGATTGACTGCCATCATAGAGGGCTTTCCCGTACCCAAAGTGACAAAGCTCGGCGCTTCGCTGCCAACTGCACAGGTGCATGCCATTTGATGTTGACAGCCTCCGGCGGCCATCGCCCGAACGGGTGTCAGCCCGGCCCGGTCATGCGCGCCGCCTGCACCCAGACATCGAAATCGCTGCCACTGACATAGCCCAGCCGCAGCGCCGCCTCGCGCAGGCTGCTGCCGTCCTGGTGGGCCCGCTGGGCGATCTTGGCCGCACGTTCGTAGCCGATGTGCGGCGCCAGCGCCGTCACCAGCATCAGCGAGCCCTGCACCAGGGCCGCAATGCGCGCTTCGTTGGCCTGCAGGCCACGCAGGCAGTGGGCCTCGAAGCTGAGGCAGCCATCGGCCAGCAGGCGTGCGCTCTGCAGGAAGTTGTGTATCAGCAGCGGCTTGTAGACATTCAACTCGAAATGCCCCGAGGCACCGCCGAGGCCGATGGCCACGTCATTGCCCAGCACCTGGGCGCAAAGCATGGTCAGCGCCTCGGCCTGGGTCGGGTTGACCTTGCCCGGCATGATGGAGCTGCCCGGCTCGTTCTCGGGAATCTGCAGCTCGCCAAGGCCCGAACGCGGGCCCGAGGCCAGCCAGCGTATGTCATTGGCAATCTTGGTCAGCGCCACCGCCAAGGTCTTCAGTGCGCCATGGGCAAACACCAGCGGCTCATGGCCGGCAAGGGCGGCGAACTTGTTGCGGGCGGTGACGAAGGGCAGCTCGGTCGCCTCGGCAATCGCCCCGGCCATCAATCCGCCAAAGCGGGCGTCGGTGTTCAGGCCCGTGCCTACCGCCGTGCCACCAATGGCCAGCTCGTACAGCCCGGCCGCGCTGGCCTGCAGCGCCGCATCGGCATGGCGCAGCTGGGCTGCGTAGCCGGAGAACTCCTGGCCCAGGGTCAGCGGCGTGGCGTCCTGCAAATGGGTGCGCCCGAGCTTGACGATAGCGGCAAACTCGGCGGCCTTGGCATCCATGGTCTGCAGCAGCTGCAGCAGCGCCGGGCGCAGGCGCTGCTGCACGGCCCGCGCGGCGGCGATGTGCATCGCGGTCGGGAACACATCGTTGGACGACTGCCCCAGGTTCACGTCATCGTTGGGGTGCACCAGACGGGCCGAGCCGCGCTCACCGCCCAGCAGCTCCGAGGCGCGATTGGCCAGCACCTCGTTGACATTCATATTGCTCTGCGTGCCCGAGCCGGTCTGCCACAGCGAGAGCGGAAACTCCTCGCGATGGCCGCCCGCCAGCACCTCGTCGGCGGCCCGCTGTATTGCCCCGGCCTTGGCCGCATCCAGCAGGCCCAGCTCGGCATTCACCCCGGCCGCCAGGCGCTTGACCAGCACCAGGGCCTCGATCACGGCCAGCGGCATGCGCTCGTCCGAGATGGCGAAGTACAGGAGGCTGCGCTGGGTCTGCGCGCCCCACAGGCGGCGGGCATCGACCTCGATCGGCCCCATCGAGTCTTTTTCGGTGCGGGTGGGCTGGGTCATGGGAGGCTCTCTTGGCTGGCACGTCCGTCTTGTATCCCATATCTCCATGCACACAGAGCCAGGGAGGACATTCAGCCTGCTGGGTCGGTCCCCGCCGGCATCACGCCCTGGTGTGGCGACGACAGCCTGCGCAGCAGCGCGTAGCTCAGCGCGGCCACGGCAATCGAGTCCAGTGCCGGCACCGGCGTCAAGGCCAGGCCCCAGCGCGGCGCCAGGGCCGCCCAGCCGCTGCCCAGAGCCCAGGCGATCAGCGCATCGGCGCGCCAGTTCGATGCCGTCTGCGAGCCACGCGGCGCGAGTACGACGTTGACCAGGTAGATGCCTGCAATCGGCGGTATGCACACGCCCAGCCACAGCAGATAGGGCACCAGCATGTCGCTGATGCCCGCCAGCCCCAGCACCGTGCCGGCGGCACCGGCGATCAGGGTCAGCTGCCAGGGCGGTTGGCGCGGCCTCAGGGTGCTGCCGACCAGGGTGGCGGCATAGAGGTTGAAGCTGTTGGTGGACCAGGCCGTCAGTGCGACGATCAGCAGGGCCGGCACGCCCAGGCCGAGGGCCAGCATGATGCGCACCAGGTCCTTGTCACCACTGGCCAGGCTGGGGAAGCCGGCCAGCATCAGCACCAGCGGAAAGCCCAGGCCATAGGCCAGCGCACAGGCCAGGGCGGCATGGCCCGGTGACCTGGCGAAGCGGCAGATGTCGGGCGACAGCACGGCACCGACCATCAGGCCGCCCGCGACCATGGACACGCCAAGACCCAGCGGCATTACGCCGGCGGGCACAAAGGCCCAGACCGGATCCAGCCCGCCGCGCAGCGCGGCGACAAAGGTCCAGACCAGCAGCAGCAACTTCAGCGGCGTGGTCACGGCGGACAGCAGATCGAGCGCACGAAAGCCGACCATCGTCGTCACCGTCGTCAACACGCAGCCGCCCAGCGCCAGCAGCCACAACGGCGTGCTGGCCAGGGCCGGGCTGACCGAGGCCAGCGCATGGCCGAACATCATTGCCACAACGCCATACCAGCCGAGCAGGCTCAGGCCCAGCACGCCATTGGCGAGCCGTGCGCCCTGCGGGCCGAAGGCATCGGTGATCAGCTCGTAGGTGGTCTTGCGCGTGTGCGCGCCGGCAGCACCCGTCATGGCCGAGATCAGCGCCAGGATGGCCGCGCCGGCAAGGCTGGCCCGGATCGCGCCGACGGCCCCCAGCGCATGGCTCAGCTCGGCGCCCATCACGAAGGCCGGCAGCGCGATCATCACCGCCAGCAGTATCAGCACGATGCGCCAGGCGCCGACACGGGGGGAGGTGGTAGCGATGATCTGCATGGCTCAGCGGTCCATCACCGTCTGCTCCACCGGCTTGTAGTCGTGGTCATAGCCGAAGTAGCGTGGCCCGACCAGGGCAATCGCCTCCGGCGTGCGCCAGGCCGGCACGCAGGGCAGGCCCAGCACCGCGGCGCGCAGGCCGAAGCGGGCCTGCTCCGCGGTGATCGGTTCGCCGGTCTCCAGATCGACCAGCACGATCAGATCCGGCGTCGTGCACAGCACGGCATCAAGGGTGCGGGCCATCAGGAACTCGTTCTGGAACAGCAGCTGCAGACGCTGGCCGGCGTAGTCGTCCAGGCCCTGCAGCTGGGCCACGCCGCGGCCGAAGCGACCGTCCGTAGTGCGCTGCACATCGGCGAGCTTGCCCTTGAACAGGCAGAAGCCCTCGGTCACGCGCACCAGCTCGGCCACCGGGTCGAGGTGGCGGGCGCGGGCATCGAACAGCGCCTGGCCGGCCCGCTGCGTCATCGTGATCGAGCCGCGCACCATCGCCTTGCGCGCCTGGGCCACCGTCATAGGGTAGATGGCCATGCAGCAGGAGCCGCCCATGTCCATCGTGATGCTGCGCACAAAGCGCTCGGTGAAGGCGTTGCTGATCGTGTTCATCGTCAGCGCATTGCCCTTCTCGTCGGCCAGGGCCAGCGGACTGGCCGCGATACCCTGCAGGGTGCACAGCGTCATCTGGATCTCGGGGAAGGCGCGGCCCATCGTGTCGCCATCGACCAGGGGCAGACCGGTGGCGCTGGCGATGCTGAACGGTATCGTCGAGTTCAAGCCGCCGACCTCGATAGACATCACGGCCTTAGCCTTCTTTCCCAGCAGCGCTTCGAGGCTGCGCAGCGCGGCCATCATCGGGCCGATCTCGGGCAGCTTCTCCAGCATCACGGCCGGCGCGCCGGCCATGGCCACCGGCACGATCAGGTCGTCGTCATCGAGCTCGTCGATGTCGATCAGCCGCACGGGGCCGTGCTCGCGGATCGCGCGCTGCGCCAGCAGCTTGCCGAGATAGGGGTCGCCGCCGCCACCGGTGCCGTAGACCGCACCGCCGATGGCGATGGCCTCCATGTCTGTTGCTTCTATCAGTGTCATGCCGCAGTTCCAGTCGCAGGGTCAAACAGGTCGCCGATCACGCGCACGCGGATGCGGGTGGAGTTGCCACCGATATAGGCCAGCGGCACGTCCTCGACGTCGAGCAGGGTCAGGGTTTGCGGGTTGGCGCCGGCCTGCACCGCCTTATGTTCAGCATCGGCGCGCACCTGGGCAATCGCCTGCTCGCGGGTCAGGCCTTCAAGGCGCACGACGCGGTCGATCTCGCCGCTGACCTGGGCCATCGCAGCGCCGACCGCATTGGCCACGCCGAAATGCGGGGGTATCGTCACAGCCGCATCGCCGACGCGCTCGCGCAGCAGGATGCTGCCGCCACCCACCACCACCACGGGCAGCACCGTCGCCGAGGTGCGCATGCGCTCGACCGCATCAAACACCATTTGCTGCAGCCGGGCGTGGCAGCGCTGTACCGCCTCGGTTGGCAGATGGGCCACCTTGGCCGCATCGCCCAGGGTGGCCACACCGGCCGCCACGGCGATGTCGGTGGCCGTCAGGGTGCGGCCACCGAACACCAGGGCCTCGGTGTGGATGTTGTAGCCGACGCTGCGCGGGCCCAGCGTCGTCATGTCGGCATTGACCAGGGACCCGCCACCCAGGCCTATGCTGTAGACGTCGGGCATGCGGAAATTGGTGCGCACGCCGCCGACCTCGACCGCGATGCCGGCCTGGCGCGGAAAGCCGGCCTGCAGCACGCCGACATCCGAGGTCGTGCCGCCGATGTCGACGACGATGGCGTCACTCAGCCCCGACAGAAAGGCCGCGCCGCGCATCGAGTTGGTCGGGCCCGAGGCCACCGTCAGGATGGGAAAGCGCGCCGCCTGCTCGGCGCTCATCAAGGTGCCGTCGTTCTGCGTCAGGTAGAACGGCGCGCTGATGCCGCTGTCCGTCAAGGCCTGCTCGAAGGCGGCCACCACGTCCAGGCCCAGCGGCCCGAGGCAGGCGTTCAGGATGGCCGCGTTCTCTCGCTCCAGCAGGCCGATGCGGCCGATCTGCGACGACAGCGTGATGCGCGCGTCGGGCATCACCTCGCGCACCAGACTGGCGGCGAGGTGCTCCTGAGCATCGTTGATGAACGAGAACGCGCCGGAGATGGCCACATCGCAAAGGCCCAGGGCCGCGAACTCGGTCGCAAAGCCACGGATCTGCTCAGGCTGCAAGGTGCCCAGCTCGCGGCCATCGAACTCGTAGCCGCCCTGGGCCAGACGCCAGTGCATGGCGACTGCTGCCAGCATGTCCTCGGGCCAGGCCGAGGTAGGCGGCAGGCCGCTGGTAGCGGGCAGACCCAGGCGGATCATGCCCACCGGCGCGAGCCGTCTGCGCTCGATCAAGGCATTGGTGAAGTGCGTCGTGCCTATCATCACCGCGCCGATGCTGGAGCGCTCGATCGCGGCGCCGGCCACGACCTCCTTCAAGGCATTGACCACACCGCTCATCACATCGGCGGTGGTCGCAGTCTTCAGCCCGAACAGCACCTCGCGGCCGCGCATCACCACGGCGTCGGTGTTGGTGCCACCGACGTCAATTCCCACTCGAATCATCACGCTCCCCCTTACAACCGGAACTTGGCTTCGAGCCCGACCGTGCGGCCGGTGGCCAGCGAGCCTATGTCATAGGGCAGTCCGCTGTAGCGGGATGAGTTGTAGTCGGCGTAGTAGCGCTTGTTGCCCAGATTGCGGCCGACCAGCGTCACCGACCAGCGGTCCCTGGCATCGCGCACGCCTATGCGCAGGCCCAGCAGGTCCAGTGCCGGCGAAACCGCCACGTTGTCCGGGTGCCAGTACTTCTTGTCGCGGTGCTCGTAGTCGGCGCGCAGCAGGCCTTCCATGCCATTGCCCAGCGGCTGCGTCCATTGCGCGCCGAAGTTGATCTTGAAAGGCACCGTCTTCGGCGTGTGGTTGCCCACCGTGCCTGGCTCGGCCGTGCTGCGGCGGATGCTGCTGTCGGTAATACCCAGACCCCCGTCGAACTCCAGGCCCTTCATCGGCAGGAAGCGGAAGTCCAGATCCAGGCCCTTCAGCGCCACCGAGTCGATATTGGTGATGACCTGAGAGCCGGTGGCGATGTCCACCTTGAAGAACTGGAAGTCCTTGGAGCGGGAGAAGAACACGGCGGCGTTGAACAGCAGCCGGCCGTCCATCAGTATGGTCTTGGCGCCAATCTCGGCATTGCTCAGGGTCTCGGCCTTGAAGTCCGGGATGCCCGGCGCATTGAAGCCGCCGGAGCGAAAGCCCGTGCTCAGGGTCGCATAGGCCAAGGTGTCGCGGCTGAACTTCTGTGTCAGGGTGAACTTGGGCTGCCACTTCGAGTAGCTGGCCGAGCGCACGGCGCCGTTGAGCACATTTGTCTGCTCCCGCTGGTCGCGGTCGTAGCGCAGCGCGCTGGACAGGGTCAGTTGCTTGCTGAGGTCCACATCGACCTGGCCGAACAGGGCCGAGGCGCGGTTGTGGTTGGACTCCTGCAGGTGGACGATGGTCTTGCCGGCCTCGTCCCACTGGCCGGTCGAGCCGTCGACATCGACGAAGGCGCGTGTCTCCAGATCGCGCTTGGTGTCCAGATAGTAGACGCCGCCAATCCAGCGCACGGCCTGGTCGTCCGGCGAGGTCAGGCGCAGCTCCTGGCTGGCCATGCGCACACCCAGGTTCTGGCCCTGACCGGCCTGGAAGCCCAGGCCCAGAAAGCCGCCGGGCGAGTCGGTCGGGTTGGAGAAATCGACATCACCGCGGTAGCGCTCGGTCAGCTTGGTGTAGCCGGTGATGGCCGTCAAGGTGCCGACATTCAGCTCGTACTGGACCTTGGCGCTGAAGTCATCGGTATGGCCCTCGGTGGTGCCCAGGATGTTGGAGCGCGGTGCCAGTATGGTGGCCGGATTGCTGCCCGTGACGATGCTGTCCCAGGTGGCGCCGGCGCTGTAGTCGATCACGTTGGCGCGCAGATCGACCTGAAGGCCGGTGCCGGCCTTCAGCAAGAGCTTGGCGCGCAGCGAGTTGTCGTGATCGACGGCATCGACCTTGGCGCCGCTGAAGGTGTTGGTGATCAGGCCGTCCGTGCTCTTGGTCTGCGCGACGACGCGGAACATCGCCGTGTCCGGCACCAGCGCGCCGCTGACACCACCCGACAGCTCACGCGCGCCGCCGTTGCCCAGCTCCAGGCCGACAAAGCCCTCCAGCTTGTTGCCGGGCGCCTTGGTCTCGATATTGATCGCCCCGCCGATCGCGTTGCGGCCGTACAGCGCGCCCTGCGGGCCCTTCAGCACCTCGATCCGTTCGACGTCGAACAGATTCATCTTCAGCTGCTTCTGGTTGTTCTGCGGCACGCCATCCACCACCACAGCCACCGGCGAGTCGGCATTGTTGATCTGGGTCACGCCGCGCAGCACGACAAAGGAGTTGCCGTAGGTGAACGAGTTGTCGAAGGACATATTCGGCGTCAGGTTCACGAAGTCCTGCGTGCTGCTGATGCCCATGTTCTCGATCTGCTTGGACGAGAAGGCCTTCACCGCTGCGGGCACATCCTGAAGGCGTTCGAGCCGGCGCTGCGCACTGACGACCACGGTCTCCAGCTTGGCGGGGTCGGCAGCGGCCGGCGGCTCGCTGCTCTGGCTCCAGGCGGCCGTGCTGGCCAGGGTCAGCGCGGCCAGGGTGACCGGCGTGAGCCGGTGGCGGGCTTGCGTCGCGTGCTTCATGCGAGAGTCCTTTGGAGAGTGTGAGGGAGTGGCTTTGGGATGGATCAAGTCTCGGCGACCGCCCTCACAGCCGCAACGCAAACGGCGGGGGGCACGGGCGGCAAAAACGGGGGATGGGGCAAACCCGGCCGCTATTCGCACGTCGGCCCATGGGGGTGCCATGCACAATCAACCGTCATGACCCTGTCCGCCGACCCCGCCCTGCGCTTCGAGCCCATCGTGCATGTCGACGAGGCCCTGTGGCGCCAGCGCGTGATGGATCGACTGCTGGCCGCCGCGCCCAGCTCGGCGCGGCTGACCCTGCTCAGTGCCCCGGCCGGCTTTGGCAAGACCACCGTGCTGGCCCAGCTGGCCGAGCAGAAGCGCCGCGAAGGCGCGCAGGTGGCCTGGCTGAACTGTGATGAGCGCGACAAGGACCCGGCGCTGTTCGCCGAGAACCTGCTGGCCGCGCTGGGCCGCTGCACCTTGGACCGCGGCACGACCCAGGCTTCGCCGCCGGCACTCCGCCTGGCCGAGCTGCGCGAGCCACTCTTGATCTGCATCGACGACTACGAATGCGCGTCCAGCGTCGCCGTGGACGACATCGTCGAGGAAATGGCCCTGGCCGCGCCGCCCAATGTGGGCATCGTGCTGGCCAGCCGCGAGGCCCCCCATCAACACCTGACCCGGTTGCAGCTGGCCGGCAAGGTGCGTCTGGTCGATGCCGAGCTGCTGCGCTTCACCCGCGACGAGTCGGTGCTGCTGCTGGGCGACGCCTTGCCCGAGGCCGCCGCACAGCAGGTGGCCGCCTATGCCGACGGCTGGCCGTTCGCGCTGCAACTGGCCCGGCTGCGCGCCAGCGGAGGCGCTTCCACCACCGACTGGACGGTGGACGCCCGTGCCAAGATCCCGCGCCGCCAGATCTTCGACTATCTGGCCGAGGAGGTGCTGGCGACCTTGCCGCCGGCGATGCTCGAGTTCCTCGGCGATGTGGCGGTGCTGGACACGGTCGACGTGGCCAGCGCCAACGCGCTGCGCGGCCGCGATGACGGGCTGGCCCTGATACAGCAGCTGGCGCGCATCAAGCCGATTGCCGTGGTCGAGGAGACCCCCTGGTCGGCTCGCTTGCATCCGCTGCTGCGCGACTATCTGGTCGATGCCGCCGAGCTGAGCGCACCGGGCCGCATGGCCGGCCAGCATCTGCGCGCCGCGCGGCACCTGGCCGAGCGCGGCCAGCTGCACGAGGCGGTGGCCCATGCAGTGGCCGGCGGGCGGCTGGACATGGGCGCCGACCTGATCGAGGAGGCGGGGGGCTTTCTGCTCGTTGCCAACGAGGGCGCCGTCCGCTCGCGCCTGTTACTGCAGCAGCTGCCCGAGGCGACGATACGCAAGCGCCCTCGCCTGCGCCTGCTGCAGCTGGTGCAGCAGGTGCTGGAGGCCGATCCGGCCAGCGCGGCACTGGAGTTCGAGCGGCTGGAGCAACAGATCCGTGAGGCCGACACCGGCCCCGATGATCCGGCCCGCTTCGACCTCGAGGTCTCGCGCTGCATGATGCAGATGAACCCGGCCGAGCACCATCTGCGCTTCTCGCCCTGGTCGGTGCTGGAGCAGGCGCGGCAGCTGGCGCGCAACCATGCCGGCCAGGACCAGCGGCCACTGGGCTGCACGGTGCCGATCGAGATCTTCTTCCTGCACCGCTACGGCCCGGTCGAGCGCTGCGAGCGCCGCATACGCGAGGTCGAGGAGGTGTTCGCCAGCGGCGCCTACACCTACAACAGCCCCTGGATCTGGACCTATCACGCCCGCAGCGCGCTGGCCCGCGGCGACCTGGAGCAGGCCGAGCGTGACATTCGCCAGTCGCTGCAGCAGGACGCCAACTTCCTCAACTTTCGCCAGGGCTCGCTGAGCCGGCTGGTCAGCAGCCTCCTGGGCCATATCGCCCGGCTGCGCGGCGAGACCGAGGCGGCGCTGGAGCATTTCTCGGCGATGGCGCCCTGGGAGCCGACACGGCTGCTGGAGGTGCTGCATGCCGGCCATGTGGAGACCGCGCTGTGCGAGTTCGCCTTGGGCCATGCCGATCGTGCGATGGAGCTGCTGGAGAGCGCCCGTCACCTCGCCTTCGAGGAGAACCTGCCGCATCTGGAGGTGCTGGCCGGGGCCGCGCAGGTGGAGCTGCTGGCACGGCTGGGCGATGTGGCCGGTGCCCAGGCCCTTGCGGAACGGGTCAAGCTCGACGAGCTGTGGGTCCTGGCCCAGGAGCCCTTCGCCCTGCCCTGGATCTCGGTCGAGGCGCTGGCGCGGGCCAGCTTCTTTGTGCAGATGGGGCTGGGTGATGCGACGGCGGCCAATGGGGTTGCTGCGGCGCTGCTGGCTTCGGCCCGGCGCTCCGGCCATCGACTGTCCGAGCTGTGCGCCCACCTGATGGCCGCCCGCGCGCGCGAATTGCTGGGTGACGCTGCCGGCGCGCAGCGCGCGCTGTTGCAGGCGCTGGCCCTGGCCGCACGCAGTGGCGCCGTCCAGCCCTGCCTGGACTTCGGCGCCGAGCTGATCGCCCAGGTGCGCGTCTGGCTCTCCGGCACGCCGGCCGCAGGCCATGTGCCCGAGGTGCAGTGGGCGCAGACGCTGGTGCGAACCTGGGAGCAGCGCTTCCGCACCCGTGCGCTGGGCGCGGCGGCCAGCCCGCTGACGCCACGCGAGGTCGATGTGCTGTGCGAGCTGGCCAAGGACCACACGACCAAGCTGATCGCCAAGAACCTGCTGCTGTCGCCCGAAACCGTCAAGCACCACCTGAAGGCGATCTTCTCCAAACTGGGTGTGCGCACCCGCGAGGACGCGATCCTGGAAGCGAGGCGGCGGGCCTTGATGCCTTGAAGCCCGCTTCAGCAGGGCATCTTCTTCATAGCAAAGTCGATGCCGCGCAGCTGGCCATTCCTCATGCCCTCGATGCGGGCCGCAAGGCGATCGTCGGGAAGCAGCCGGTAGATCACCCGCTGCGGAAAGTCATGCTGCGGGTTCTCGAAGGTGACCTCACCCTCGGCCGCGCTGTCCAGCGTGAAGGTGGTTTCCTTCTGACCCGACGGCAGGGCGATATAGACCAACCTGCCCTCGGCACTGGCACGTATCTGCATGAACTCATGCGCGACGGTCTTGCCCTTCTTGACCGTGCGGCTCAGTCCCAGCATCGTCCCCCCGGCGGGCGGCAACCAGTGCTCGACCGAGCCAGGCTCGCCGCCCTCGGAGGCCCAGCAGCCGCTGAGCCAGGAGAGTGAGGCAAGTTCGGTCTGTTGGGCTTCAGCCGGCAAGGCGAATACCACCACAACTGCGGCGACAACTGAAGCGAAACGGATCGAATCGCCACTGAGTGTCGGTGCTTGGCGCCTTGCGTTGTTGGCGCGACAGAGGGGGCGGGAGGCCGGCCACGACGGGCTGAAGCTTGGGCCGGTCCCTTCGGCCCGACCTCCAGCTTCTTTATGCCCGCCGTGGCCGGCCCCCCACCCCCTCTGCGGATGCGCTGGTGGCCTCCGACCCAGACCACGGAGCGAACTCTGCGGTTGGCGAGTGGGCGCATTCGTGACAGCAGGGGCGAGGGCGTGCCGGCTGCTGCGGGCATCAGGAAGCCGGAGTTCGACCCGTTCAGGGGCGGGCAAGGCTTCAGCCCGGAGCGGCCGGTGCGCCCTCGTTCCTGCCGCCTCAGCTTCATGTAGTGTGTCGCGTCCAGCGAGGTGGAGAACTGATATGAGCGCCATCTCGTCACCCCTCAATCCGCTCCACATGATGGCAAGCCACCTGATGCCCGCCAATGGGCCGCAGCTCCGGCACCTCGGCGCTGCAGCGCTCGTCGGCGTAGGGGCAGCGCTTGTGGAAGGTGCAGCCGCTGGGTGGATCCAGCGGCGAAGGCAGTTCGCCGACGATGCGGATCTTGTTCGCGCGGCGGGCGGGGTCGATGCTGGGCGTGGCCGACAGCAGGGCCTTGGTGTAGGGGTGCAGCGCTTGGGTGAACAGCGTGGCCTTCGGTGCGAACTCGACCACGCGGCCCAGGTACATGACCATCACCCGATTGGCGATGTGCTCGACGACGCTCAAGTTGTGCGAGATGAAGACGTAGGCGATCTGCGTGCTCTGCTGCAGGTCCATGAACAGGTTCAGGATCTGCGCCTGTATGGACACGTCCAGTGCCGAGGTCGGCTCGTCCGCCACCAGCAGCTTCGGAGCCAACATCATCGCCCGAGCGATCGCGATGCGCTGGCGCTGGCCGCCGGAGAACATATGCGGATAGCGCTGCGCGTGCTCGGGGCGCAGGCCGACCTGATTCAGCATCGCGGCCACGCGCTCGCGGCGCTCTGCCTTGCCGGCCTTGATGTTCAGCTTCAGCGGCTCGTCAAGCATCTGCTCAATGCGCTTGCGCGGGTTCAGCGAGGCGTACGGGTTCTGGAACACCATCTGCACCGTCTGGCGCAGCGCGCGCAGGTGAGCGCTGCTGGCATCGGCCACGTCGGTGCCGTTGATGCGCAGGGCGCCGCCGGTGGGCTTCTCGATCAGGGTCAGCGCGCGGGCCAAGGTGGACTTGCCGCAACCCGACTCGCCGACCACAGCCAGCGTCTCACCGCGCTGCAGAGTAAAGCTGACGCCATTGAGCGCCTTGACCATCGCCGGCGGCTTGAACATGCCGCGCTGCACCGCGTAGTGGCGCGACAGGTTCTGCGCCTCCAGTAGAGGCTGTTGCGGCTCAGTCATCGTGGGCGGGTGCGGCGGCAACGGCCTGCACATGGATCGGTTTGAGGCAGCGCACCAGGGCGCCGTCATTGAGCATACCCAGCTGCGGATGGGTGGTGCGGCAGGTCTCCATCACATAGGGGCAGCGTGGCGACAGCAGGCAGCCCACCGGCCGCTCATGCTGGCCCGGCACGACACCGGCCAGCGTCGGCAGGCGAGCGGCGCCACGCGAGTGCTCGGGAATGGAGGCGAGCAGTGCCTCGGTGTAGGGATGGTGCGGCCGCTCGAACAGCGCCGGCACCGCCTGGGTCTCGACCACCTCGCCGGCATACATCACCGCAATGCGCTTGGCATGTTCGGACAGCAGGGCCAGGTCATGCGTGATCAGTATCAGCGCCATATTCTGCTGGCGCTGCAGATTGACCAGCAGGTCCAATACCTGGGCCTGGATGGTCACGTCCAGGGCGGTGGTCGGTTCGTCGGCGATCAATAGCTTGGGCGCACAGGCCAGGGCCATGGCGATCATCACGCGCTGGCTCATGCCGCCCGACAGCTGGTGCGGATAGGCCTGCAGCCGCGAACTCGGGTCCGGGATCTCGACCAGTTGCAGCAGCTCGAACGCACGGTCGTGCATCTTCATGCGGCTGGCCTTCTGGTGCACCTTCAAGGTCTCTATGATCTGGAAGCCCACCGTGTAGCTGGGGTTCAGGCTGGCCATCGGGTCCTGGAAGATCATCGCCATGTCACGGCCCACGATCTTGCGGCGCTCGCGCGGCGGCAAGGTCAGCAGATCGTGACCATCGAAGCGCAGCGCATCGGCGCGCACGCGGCCCGGCGCGTCGATCAGGCCCATCAGCGCCAGCATGCTGACGCTCTTGCCCGAGCCCGACTCGCCGACCACGCCCAGCAGCTCGCCGCGGTCCAAGGTGATGTCCACGCCCTGCACGGCGGCGAAGGGTCGCTCGGCGCTGCCGAACTCGACCGTCAGATTGCGTATTTCCAAAAGACTCATGACAGCTTCTTCAAACGCGGGTCGAGCGCATCACGCAGGCCGTCACCCATCAGATTGATGGCCAGCACGGTGCTCAGAATAGCCAGGCCGGGCAGGGTCACGACCCAGTTGGCGCGTTCGATGTAGTCGCGCGCCGAGGCCAGCATCGTGCCCCACTCGGGCATCGGCGGCTGAGCGCCCAGGCCCAGAAAGCCCAGGGCCGCGGCGGTCAGGATGGCGTCCGAGAAGCCCAGCGTCGCGGTGACTATCACCGGCGCCATGCAGTTGGGTAAGACGGTGTCGAACATCAGCCTGAACGTGCCGGCACCGGCAAGGCGCGAGGCGATCACATAGTCCTTGGCCAGCTCGGACATCGCCGAGGCGCGCACCAGCCGCACATAGCCGGGGATGCTAACCAGGGCGATGGCCAGCATCGTGTTGACAAGACCCGGCCCCAGCACCGCCACGACGGCAATCGCCAGCAGCAGGCTGGGCAGGGCCAGCATCACGTCCATCAGGCGCAGGATCGCCGTACCCAGCTTGTTTGGAAAGAAGGCCGCCAGCAGGCCCAGCGCAATGCCCGGCAGCATCGACAGAACCACCGCCACCAGCCCTATGCTCAGCGACAGCCGCGCGCCATGCAGCAGGCGCGACAGCATGTCGCGGCCGATGTCGTCGGTGCCGAGGAGGAAGCGGCTCGTGCCCTCGCCCCACACCGGCGGCGTCAGCAGCGCATCGCGGTACTGCTCGATCGGACTGTAGGGCGCCAGCACATCGGCCAAGAGCGCGCACAGCACGACGATGACGAAGAAGATCAGGCCCAGCAGCGCGCCCTTGTTGGACGAGAAGCTGCGCCAGAAGTCGGCAAACCCCGAGGGCAAGGGTGCCAGCAGCTCGTTGTTGTTGCCGACGACATTCAGCACCGGCCCCTGTTTGGCCGCATCGCTGGGCAATTGACTATTTGGCATGGCGGATCCTCGGGTTGATCCAGCCATAGAGCAGGTCCACCAACAGATTGACGATGATGACCAGGGTCGCGGAAATCAGGATACCGCCCTGCACCACCGGATAGTCGCGCCGGCCGATCGCATCGATCAGCCATTTGCCGACGCCGGGCCAGGAGAAGATGGTCTCGGTCAGCACCGCGCCGCCGAGCAGGGTGCCGACCAGCAGGCCTATCACCGTGACCACCGGCACCAGCGCATTGCGCAGCGCGTGCACGAACACCACACGGGCCGGCGACAGGCCCTTGGCCCGGGCGGTGCGCACATAGTCCTCGCGCAGCACCTCCAGCATGCTGGATCGCGTCATCCGCGCGATCACCGCCAGCGGCACCGTGCCCAGCACGATGGACGGCAGCACCAGGTGCGACAGCGCCGACTTGAAGGCCCCCGCCTCGCCCGACAGCCAAGCATCTATCAGCATGAAGCCGGTGCGCGGCGCGATGTCGAACTCCAAAGCCATGCGCCCCGACACCGGCAAAGCGAAGTCGGGCGCGATGTCGCGCATCGCCACCGAGAAGAACATGATCAGCAGCAGCCCCCACCAGAAGATCGGCATCGAGAAGCCGGTCAGCGAGATACCCATCACGCCATGGTCGAGGAGGGTGCCGCGCTTGATCGCCGCCAGCACGCCGGCCAGCAGGCCGACGACGGTGGCGAACAGCAGCGCACAGAAGGCCAGCTCCACAGTGGCCGGGAACAGCTTCAGGAACTCGCTCCACACGCCCTCGTGGGTGACGAAGGACTCACCCAGATCCAGCTGCAAGGCCTTCCACAAATAGATGCCGTACTGCTCGTACAGCGGCCGGTCCAGCCCCAGGCGGTGCAGGGTCTCGGCATAGAAGGCGGGGTCGAGGCGGCGCTCGCCGGCCATCACCTGCACCGGGTCGCCGGGGATCAGGTGTATCAGCGAGAAGGCCAGCAGGGTGATGCCGATGAAGGTCGGAATCACCAGGCCCAGGCGCTTGAGGAAGAAACTGAACATGGTCTAGGCTTGGAGCTCTCAGGGCAGGGACACACCGCGAAAATCGAGGTCGGCAAAGGGGCTGGATTTGAAGCCCCTGACCCGCTGGTTCACCGCCGTGAAGTACTGGGGATAGACGGTGGGAATCAAGGGCACCTCCTCGGCCACCATGCGCTGCGCCTGGACGTAGAGCTGGCTGCGCTGGCCTTGGTCGCTGTGGGCGCGGGCCTTGGCCAGCAGCGCATCGAAGGCCTTGTTGCACCAGCGGCTCTTGTTGTTGCCGGCGCTGACACCGTCACAGCTGAGGTTGGGGTTGACGAAGCTGTCAGGGTCGCCGTCGCCGGCCCAGTTCAGGAAGGTGATGTCATGCTCACCGGCACCGGTGCGCCTGAGCATCTCACCCCATTCCATCATCTGCACCCGAACCTTGACGCCGATCTTGGCCCAGTCGGCCTGCATCAGCTCGGCGGCACGACGGCCATCGATACTACCGCCGATGCGGGTGAAGATGGTCAGCTCGGTGCCGTCATAGCCCGAAGCCTTGACCAGCGCCTTCGCCTGCTCGACATCGAAGCGGCTGCTCAGGCCCTTGTCATGGCTCCACTGCGACGGCGGCAGGAAGCTGGCCGCAGGCAAGGCACGGCCGCCATAGACCGACTGGATGTAGCTGGCCTTGTTGAAGCTCAAGGCCAGCGCCTGGCGGAAACGCTTGTCGGACAGGAACTTGCGCTGCGTGTTCAGCGCGATATAGCCGGTCAGCAGCCCCACCTCGGACTGCACCTTGACGGCCGTGCCGTCGAAGCCGCCCAGGGTCTCACCGCGCATATTGGCACCGATCAGGCACTCGCCGGCCTTGAGTCGCTGCACGCGCACATTGGCGTCGGGCGTGATGGCCACCACCAGTTGATCGAACTGCGGCTTGCTGCCCCAGTAGCCCGGGTGGGTGCTCAGGCGCAGCACCGCGTCTTTCTGATAGCTCTTGAATACAAAGGGGCCGGTACCCACCGGCTGGGTATTGATCAGCTCCGGCTTGCCGGCCTTGAGCAGCTGCGCGCCGTACTCGGCCGAGTACACCGAGCTGTTGAACTGGTTGGCCAGCAGGGTCTGCATCAGCGCATTCGGCTGCTTCAGCTGCAGGCGCACCGTCATCGCGTCGACTTTCTCGACCGCCTTGATCGCATCGCCCATGCCGGTGCCGTGCCACATCAGAAAGCCGCCCTTGGCCACCGCCTGCCAGGGGCTCTTCGCATCGGCCATGCGCTGGAATGAGAACAGCACATCGTCGGCGTTCATCTCGCGCGTGGGCGTGAACCAGGGCGTGCTGTGGAACTTCACCCCCGGGCGCAGCTCAAGGGTCAGCTGCAGGCCGTCGGCACTGAGGCGCCAGGCCCGGGCAAGACCCGGCACAAACTCGGTCGTGCCGCGCTTGTACATCAGCAGCTGATCGAAGATCGTGTTGCCCACCGCATCGACGGTCACCGCCGACTCGCTCTGGGCGATGTCGAAGCCATCGGGGGCGGCCTCGGTGCACACCGTCAGCGGCGCCGCTTGGGCCACCGCCAGGCAGACTGTGAGGCCCAGCGCCAGGCCGGCCCGCATCACCTCAGTGGCTCCACCGCGCTATGCGCGACCCACGATCCATGAAACGTGAAGCGGCAGGGACGAGGGCGCGCCGGCCGCTGCGGGCTGAAGCATCGTCCGGCCCTGGACGGACCGGACCTCGGCTTCTTTATGCCCGCTGCGACCGGCACGCCCTCATCCCTGCTGCAGCGGGTGTGCAGGCGGCCGCCGGCGCATCCACGGAGGGGGTGGGGGGCCGGCCACTGCGGGCATAAAGAAGCTGAAGGTCGGGCCGAAGGGACCGGCCCAAGCTTCAGCCCGTCGTGGCCGGCCCCCCGCCCCCTCTGCCACCCCGAAGCAGCGAGGCGCAATCCACCGCCACCCAGCGGAAAGCCGATCCGTTTCATTTCAGGCTCACACCATAGAACTGGTTCAGACCGAAGGGGCTCATCTTGTAGCCCTCGACGTTCTTCAGCATCGGGTAGTAGACGACCGAGTGCGCCAGCGGCACCCAGGGCGCTTCGCGCTTGAAGACCTGCTGCGCCTGCTCGTAAAGCTTGGTGCGCTCGGCCAGCACGGTGGTCTGCTTGGCCTTGGTGATCAGGCCGTCGAACTCCTTGTCGCACCACTGTCCGTAGTTGGAGCCGCCAACGCCGGAGCAACTGAGCAGATTGCCCATGAAGTTGTCCGGGTCGCCGTTGTCACCGGTCCAGCCGAACATGCCGATATCGCTCTCGCCCGCCTTGGCCCGCTTCAGGTACTCGGCCCATTCGTACTTCTGGATCTTGGCCTTGATGCCGACCTTGGCCAGATCGGCCTGTATCAGCTCGGCCATCTGCTGGCCGTTCGGGTTGTAGGGCCGCTGCACCGGCAGGGCCCATAGCGTGGTCTCGAAGCCGTTCGGAAAGCCCGCCCTGGCCAGCAGGGCCTTGGCCGCCACCGGGTCATGGGCATAGTCCTTGACCGCCTTGTTGTAGGACCACATCGTCGGCGGAATCGGGTTCTTCGCCACCTCGCCGGTGCCCTGGTAGACGGCCTCGACCAGCGACTTCTTGTTGATGGCCATATTGATGGCGCGCCGCACATCGGCATTGTCAAAGGGCTTGTGCGCCACGTTCAGGGTCAGGTAGCCGACGTTGAGCCCCTGCAGCTGCATCAGCTTGACCTTGGCCTCCTTCTTCAAGACCTCAACCTCGGCCGGCTTCGGATAGGAGGAGATATGGCACTCGCCGGCCTTCAGCTTTTGCATGCGCACGGCCGAGTCCTTGGTGATGGCGAACACCAGGTTGTCGATCGGCGCCTTGCCACGCCAGTAACCGGGGAAGGCGGCGTAGCGAATCTGCGCGTCCTTCTCGTAGCGCCTGAACACAAAGGGGCCGGTGCCGACCGGCTTGTTGTTCAGCTCGGCGGCCTGGCCGGCCTTCATCAACTGCTCGGCGTACTCTGCCGAGTGGATGGAGGCAAAGTCCATCGCGAGATTCGCCAGAAAGGCCGCATCGACGCTCTTCAGCGTGATGCGCAGGCTCATCGCATCAGGCTTTTCCAGCTTGACGATATTGGCCGGCAGGCCCATGTCATTGGCGTACTCGTAGGATGCAGGGGCCGCCTTGTGGAAGGCATTCTCCTTGTTGATCATGCGGTCGAGGCTGAACAGCGCATCGTCGGCATTGAAATCGCGCGTCGGCTTGAAAGTCTCGCTGCTGTGGAACTTCACGCCACGGCGAAGCTTGAAGCTGTAGACCAGGCCGTCGGGGCTGACGGTCCAGCTCTCTGCCAGGCCGGGCACCACCGTCGTGCCGCCGCGCTCGAACTCCACCAGACGGTTGAATATCGTCTGCGAGCTGGCGTCCATGGTCGTGCCGGCGGTGTAGCGCGCGGGGTCGAAGCCCTCGGGGCTGGCCTCGGAGCAGTAGATCAGGGTGGTCGCCGCCTGGGCGCCGACGGTAGCCAGGGCCAGGGCGGACAGGGCAAAAAATGCGTTCAATTTGGACCGCTTGTTCATGCAATCGCTCCCGGGGATGTGTCATGTGGTGCCGCAGTCTAGGACCATTGATTGACACCACTGTCAGGGATTACTACTGATTGCACAAAGCGTGCCCGTCACCGCCTCAGGGGCAGATGGCTCTGCTTCAGCTGCCTCAGCACAAAGCTGGACTTGCTGTGCCGTATGCCCGGAATCTTGTACAGCCGCTCGCGCAGCAGCCGCTCGTAGTCTCGCGTGTCACTGACGGCGATGCGGATGAAGTAGTCGTAGTCGCCCGAGACCAGAAAGGCCTCCAGCACCTCGGGTATGCCCTCGAGCGCGCGGCCGAAGTTGAACAGGGCCTCATCCGAATGGCTGTCCAAAGTGACGTGGACGATGACGGTGTCCGACAGCCCCACGGCCGCGGCATTGACGCGCACCGAATAGCCCTCGATCACCCCCGCCTCCTCCATGCGCTTGACGCGGGTCCAGCAGGGCGAGCTGGTCAGGCCGACCTTGGCGCTGAGCTCGGCGAGGCTGATGCGCGCGTCCTGCTGCAGCGTTTCCAGTATGGAAATATCGAACTTGTCGAGTTTCATGCTGCAATTATGCAGTTCAACAGAAATTCCTCCCGAACATTCAAAAATCGTCGAAAAACAAAGAAACCTTTGCCGAGGCTATCTGGGCACAGTAGCGCACATGAATGCCCTGCTCGAATCCCCCGCCCTGCCCGCCCTCCCCGAGGTTCCCGTCCAGCGCCAAGCCAATGGCGCCGACGCCCTGATCGCCACCCTGCTGAACCTGGGCGTCGACACCGTGTTCGGCTACCCCGGCGGCGCGGTGCTGCCCCTGTACGACGCCCTGCATGCCGAGCCCCGGCTGCGCCACATCCTGGTGCGCCACGAGCAGGCAGCGGTGCATGCGGCCCAGGGCTATGCGCGCACGACGGGTCGGGTCGGCGTCGTGTTCGTCACCTCGGGCCCGGGCATGAGCAACACCACCACCGGCCTGCTCGACGCGCTGTGCGACTCCATTCCCGTGCTGTGCATCAGCGGCCAGGTGGCGACCACGGCCATAGGCACCGATGCCTTCCAAGAGTGCGACGCCATCGGCATCTCGCGTCCGGTGACCAAATGGAATGCCCAGGTGCTGAGGGTCGATGAGCTGAGCGCAACGATTGCGCGGGCCCATGCGACGGCCGCCGCCGGCCGGCCCGGTCCGGTGCTGGTCGATGTGCCCAAGGACGTGCAGCTGGCGCCGCTGGCAGCCGCGCCACAGGGTCGGGTCTTGATGCCTGACCTGCCCGCCGTGCCGCATAAGCAGGTGCTTGCCGCGCTTGAGTTGCTGAGCCAGGCCAGGCGCCCGATCTTCTACGGCGGCGGCGGCCTGATCAATTCAGGTGCAGCCGCCTGCGACGCCTTCAAGCGCCTGGTGCAGATCAGCGGCGCGCCCTGCGCCCTGACCCTGATGGGCCTCGGTGCCTACCCGGCCTCGGACCCGCAGTTCCTCGGCATGCTGGGCATGCACGGCACGCTGGAGGCCAATCTTGCCATGCATCATGCGGACCTGGTGGTCTGCGTCGGCGCCCGCTTCGATGACCGCGTCACCGGCCGGCTGGATGCCTTCTGCCCTGGCGCGAAGGTCATTCACCTGGACATTGACACGCGCTCCATCGGCAAGGTCGTCAAGGCCGATGTCGGCCTGCTCGGTGACTGCCATGCCAGCCTGCTGGCCCTGCTGAACGCGTGGGACCAGCGCGACGCGACGAAGGCAGATCTCGCCAGCTGGTGGTTGCGCATCGAGGGCTGGCGCGCCGAGCAGTCACTGGGCTTTGAAGACAGCGCCGAACACATCGTGCCGCAAGCCCTGATGAGCCGCCTGCAGCATCAGCTGCAGGGCCGTGATGCCATCGTCGCCACCGATGTCGGCCAGCACCAGATGTGGGCCGCCCAGCACATCAGGCTGGAGCGCCCGGGCCGCTGGCTCAGCTCCGGCGGCGCCGGCACCATGGGCTATGGACTGCCGGCGGCGATCGGCGCGCAGATCGCGCACCCGGACGCACTGGTGGTATGCGTCAGCGGTGATGCGTCGATACTGATGAACATCCAGGAGCTCAGCACCGCCACCCAGCACCGCACGCCGGTCAAGGTGGTGCTCAGCAACAACGGCTATATGGGCATGGTGCGCCAGTGGCAGGAGTTGATACACGGCGGCCGCTACAGCCACAGCTACACCGAGGCCCTGCCCGATTTCGTGGCCCTGGCCAGGGCCTTCGGCTGGCAGGCCGCAAGGGTGGACCGGCGCGAGGATCTGGACGCCGCTCTGCAGGCCTGCCTGGAATCAGACACTGCGTATTTCCTTGACGTGCGCGTGGCCGCCGAGGAGAACTGCTTCCCGATGATCCCGGCCGGCGCCGGCCATCACGAGATCATGCTGCGCAAGTGAAAAAGTCCTCAGCGCGCTTGAAGCACGCTGAGGACCGGATGTTGGCGACGGTGCCGACACTGGATCACTGTCGTTCTGCTTGGTGCGGATGCACTGGCTCGCCTCACCACCGTCGATTCCATAGTAGGTCGCGCCATTCGCGTCCGAAACCCCCTGCTTGGGGGGCACCGGGTCAGATCGGTTTACAAATTCACGCTGCGCGGCGGGCAGGAGCGCCAATTGCTCTGTGATGGCGCGCGGGCGCAATCCGTGGCCGCGCCCCGCCCCAGGAGATCAACAGCATGACCAAACCCAAGCTCACCCAGCAAGACTTCCCGCTCTCCTTCGGCGCCTTTGCGCCGGTGGACTATGTGGTGGTGGCCCTGCCGGACGAGGCAGCCACCGAGGCCTTGATGGCCGACTTGGATGGGGCGGGGTTTGCGCCCGAAGATATCGTGCGTCACAGCGCTGCAGACATGGCTCAGCACCTGAAGGCGCTACTTCCCGATGTCAGCGGTGCGGCAGGGTTTGGCTCCGAGGCTCATTACATGAGCAACTATTACGCGCTGGCCGAAGCGGGTTGCCCCTGGTTGCTGGTCCATGCGCCGGAGACGGAGCAAGAGACGCGGGTGGCCGCGCTGGCCAGAGACCGCGGCGCCAAGGTGGCCAACAAGTACAACATGCTGACCCTGGAAGAACTACTCTGACGGCCCCCTTGCTCCGCGATCGCCAGGCGCGCGGCGCAGGCTCTATAGTCCGCCCATGCCGCGCCTGACCGACATTGGAGTCCTACCCTCCACAACTGAAAGCAAGCCCTCCCGCATCAAGGGCCAGGTGCAGCCGGCGGCACGCTTTGCGTTGACGGTGGCCCCGTCGGTCATTGATGGCCTGGGCGTTTTTGCCGCCGAGCCAATACCGGCGCGGCGCAAACTTGGCGAGCTGCGCGGCGAGAGCATTTCGGTCACGGAGGCCAGACGCCGGGCCAAGGGCCGCGAGCGCATCCACATCGTCGAGATCAGCGACAAGCGTGCCATCGACGCGACGGACTCAACGGACGCGGTGCGGCAGATTAACCATTCTTGCGGGCCCAATGCGGTGCTGCGCATACGTCAGGGCCGGGTCGAGTTCTATGCGCTGCGCGACATCGTGATTGGCGAGGAAGTCACCGTGCACTACGGCGAGAGCCACCACGAAGGCCGGCTGCGTTGCCGCTGCGGCGCAGCCAATTGCAGCGGCAGGCTCTAGTCAACGCAAGCTCGCATTGAGTCGGGCCAGAGCCGCCTCCCCGGGGCACAGTACCGCTTCGTCCAGCGCATTCAAGGGCCGCGCCGAGGTGTTCAGCGCCTCGTGCAGATCGCCGGCCTCGGCTTCGACATACAGCAGGCCGGTCACCACCTCACCCTGGGCCTGCAGCGCCTGCACATGGGACATGGCCGCCACGCGGTCGGTCGGGTCGTAGTCGGCGTGGAGCTTGCGCAGGCGCAAAACGGTGCCGTCATGCTGCTCGACATCGACAAAGCCACCGGGCTCGACCTCGGCCGTGATCTCGTTGCGCGGGCTGATGAAGTCGATGCGGCTGACCGCCTCGTTGTGCTCGCGCACATAGTCGTAGCTGCGCGTGCTGCCGGCATGGTTGTTGAAGGCCACGCAGGGGCTGATGACGTCGATGAAGGCGGCACCCCGGTGGGCGATCGCGCCCTTGATCAGCGGCACCAGCTGCTCCTTGTCGCCCGAGAAGCTGCGCGCCACATAGGTCGCACCGAGCTGCAGGGCCATGCCGATCAGGTCCACCGGCGCATCGGGGTTGACGACCCCCTTCTTGGACTTGGAGCCCCGGTCGGCGGTGGCCGAGAACTGGCCCTTGGTCAGGCCGTAGACACCGTTGTTCTCGACGATATAGACCATGTTGACGCCGCGGCGCATCACATGGGCGAACTGGCCCAGGCCGATCGAGGCCGAGTCGCCGTCACCCGACACGCCCAGGTAGAGCAGATCGCGATTGGCCAGATTGGCGCCGGTCAGCACCGAGGGCATGCGGCCATGCACGGTGTTGAAGCCGTGCGAGGCGCCCAGAAAGTAGTCGGGCGTCTTGCTGCTGCAGCCGATGCCCGACAGCTTGGCGACGCGATGCGGCTCGACGTCCAGCTCCCAGCAGGCCTGGATGATGGCCGCCGAGATCGAGTCATGACCGCAGCCGGCGCACAGGGTGGAGACCCGGCCCTCGTAGTCGCGCCGCGTGTAGCCGACCCGGTTGCGGGCCAGGGTCGGGTGGTGCAGTTTCGGTTTGGCGAGATAGGTCATGGTGTCTCGATGAGATTCAGTCGTCCGAACCAACCTGGCGCAAGGGCTTCACGGCCATCGCGTGCACCTGGCGCGTGATCGCCGCGGTGATGAAGCGGGCGGTGATCGGCGTGCCGTCGTAATGCAGCACCGCGATCAGCACCGCCGGGTTGATCTCCAGCTCGTTGATCAGCAGCGTGCGCAGCTGGCCGTCGCGGTTCTGCTCGACAACGAAGGTGCTGTCATGGGCGGCGATGAACTGCGCCACCGAGTCCGGGAACGGGAAGGCGCGCAGCCGCATCGCGTCCACATGGATGCCCGCCTCGCTCAAGGCCTCCAGTGCCTCGCCCATCGCCGGGCTGGTGGAACCGAAATACAGCACGCCCAGCCGCGTCGGCTGCTCGGATCTGAGCAGCACCGGTTGCGGCACCAGCTTGGCGGCGGTATCGAACTTGGTCAGCAGGCGGTGCACGTTGTACAGATAGTCGGGGCCGGCCTCGGAGTAGCGGGCGTAGGCGTCTCGCGTCGTGCCGCGGGTGAAGTAGGCGCCCTTGCTCGGGTGAGTGCCCGGCAAGGTGCGCCAGGGGATGCCGTCACCGTCCACGTCCTTGTAGCGGCCGAAGTCGCGGCCGGCCTCGAGCTCTTCGGACGTCATCACCTTGCCGCGGTCCAGCCTTCGTTCGTCGTCCCACTCGAAGGGCTCGCTGAGGCGCTGGTTCATGCCGATGTCCAGATCGGTCATCAGGAACACCGGGGTCTGCAGGCGGTCGGCCAGGTCCAATGCCGCGGCGGCATGGTCGAAGCATTCCTTCGGGTCTTCAGGGAACAGCAGCACATGCTTGGTGTCGCCATGCGAGGCATAGGCGCAGCTCAGCAGATCGGCCTGCTGCGTGCGCGTGGGCATGCCGGTGCTGGGGCCGCCGCGCTGCACATTGATGATGGTGACCGGTATCTCGGCGAAATAGGCCAGGCCGATGAACTCGGTCATCAGCGAGACACCAGGCCCCGAGGTGGCGGTGAAGGCCCGCGCGCCATTCCAGCCGGCGCCGACGACCATGCCGATCGAGGCGATCTCGTCCTCGGCCTGGACGATGGCGTAGTGGTGCGTGCCCGTGGCCTTGTCGACCCGGTACTTGGCGCAGTACTTCTGAAAGGCCTCGGCCACCGAGCTCGACGGCGTGATCGGGTACCAGGCCGCCACCGTCGCGCCGCCGTACACACAGCCCAGCGCCGCCGCGCTATTGCCATCGACAAAGATCTTGTCGCCCACCGCGTCGCGGGGCTCCACCCGCAGGCCGACCTGGCCGGCCAGATGCTCCTGCGCAAAGTCGCGGCCCAGTTGCAAGGCCTGCATATTGGACGCCAGCAGCTTCTCCTTGCCGACATACTGCTCGGAGAACAGCTTCCGGATCTGCTCGGCGTCGATATTCAGCAGCACCGACAGCGCGCCGACATAGACGATGTTCTTGAACAGCTGGCGCTGGCGCGGATCGGCATAGGTGGCGTTGCAGATCGCCGTCAGTGGCATGCCGATCACATGCACGTCGTCGCGGAAGGCCGACTTTGGCAGCGGCTTGGTGCTGTCATAGAACAGATAGCCGCCGGGCTCCAGCTCGGCCACGTCCTGGGCCCAGGTCTGCGGGTTCATCGCCACCATCATGTCGATGCCGCCGCGCCGTCCCAGATGGCCCGCCTCGCTGACCCGCACCTCGTACCAGGTCGGCAGGCCCTGGATATTGCTGGGGAAGATATTGCGCGGGCTCACCGGCACGCCCATGCGCAGGATCGCCTTGGCGAACAGCTCGTTGGCCGAGGCCGAACCCGAGCCGTTGACATTGGCGAACTTGATGACGAAGTCGTTGACCGCCTCAAGCCGCTTCATGCCATCACTCCCATCGCCGAGTCTCGGCATGCGGGGCCCGCCTTCGTGGTGTTGAGCAGGAACTTCTGCATGTCCCAGGCCCCGGTCGGACAGCGCTCGGCGCACAGGCCGCAGTGCAGGCAGACGTCCTCGTCCTTGACCATCACGCGGCCGGTCTTCAGCTCGGGCGACACATACAGCGCCTGGCTGGTGTTCAGCGCCGGGGCCTTCAGCCGCGTGCGCAGCTCCCCCTCCTCGCCATTGGCGGTGAAGGTGATGCAGTCGGTCGGGCAGATATCGACGCAGGCATCGCATTCGATGCAGGCCGGCGGCGAAAACACCGTTTCGACATCGCAGTTCAGGCAGCGCTGCGCCTCCTTGAAGGCGGTGGCCGCATCGAAGCCCAGCTCGACCTCGACCTTGATGCTGGCCAGGGCCTTGGCCGCATTGGCCCAGGGCACCTTGAAGCGGTCGTCATTGGACACCGCGTTGTCATAGCTCCACTCGTGAATGCCCATCTTCTGCGACACGAGATTGAACTGCGGCGGCGGGCGCTGGCTCAGGGCCTCGCTGTGCAGCAAGCGGTCTATGGACACCGCCGCCTCATGGCCGTGGGCCACCGCCGTGATGATGTTCTTGGGCCCGAAGGCCGCGTCACCACCAAAGAAGACCTGGGGCAGCGAGGCCTGGAAGGTCTGGGCGTCCAGCACCGGCAGCCCCCATTTGTCGAAGTCAATGCCGCTGTCCCGCTCGATCCAGGGGAAGGCATTCTCCTGGCCCACGGCCAGCAGCACGTCATCGCATTCGAAGAAGGCATCGGGCTCACCGGTGGGCACCAGGCTGCGCCGGCCCTGTTCGTCATAGCGGGCCGCGACGATCTCGAAGCTCATGCCCACCAGCTGCCCGCTGGTATGCACAAAGGCCTTGGGCACATGGAAGTTGATGATGGGTATGCCCTCGTGCTGCGCATCCTCCTTCTCCCAGGGCGAGGCCTTCATCTCCTCGAAGCCGCTGCGCACGATCACCTTGACGTCATCGGCGCCCAGGCGCCGCGCCGAGCGGCAGCAGTCCATCGCCGTGTTGCCGCCGCCGAGCACGATCACCCGCCTGCCGATCTTGTCCACATGGCCGAAGGACACCGAGGACAGCCAGGCTATGCCGATATGGATGTGGCCGGCGGCCTCATGGCGGCCCGGGATGTCCAGGTCGCGGCCGCGCGGCGCACCGCAACCGACGAACACCGCGTCATAGCCCTCGGCCAGCAGGGCCTTCATCGAATCGACCCGGGTGCCGCTGCGGAACTGCACGCCGAGGTCGAGGATGTAGCCGGTCTCCTCGTCTATCACCGACTCGGGCAGGCGAAAGCGCGGAATCTGTGTGCGGATGAAGCCTCCCGCCTTGGCCTCGCCATCGAACACGGTCACCTCATAGCCCAAGGGGGCCAGGTCGCGCGCCACCGTCAGCGAGGCCGGGCCGGCGCCTATGCAGGCGATGCGCTTGCCATTGCGGGCGGCAACTTCGGGCATGCGGCCGTGAACGTCATCCTTGAGATCGGCAGCGACACGCTTCAAGCGGCATATGGCCACCGGTTCAGGCTTGTCGCCGTTGTTTTCCTCGACCCGGCCTCGCCGGCAGGCTGGCTCGCAGGGCCGGTCACAGGTGCGGCCCAGGATGCCGGGGAAGACATTGGACGCCCAGTTCACCATATAGGCGTCGGCGTAGCGCCCCGCGGCAATCATCCGTATGTATTCGGGCACCGGGGTGTGGGCCGGGCAGGCCCACTGGCAGTCAACGACTTTGTGGAAGTAGGACGGGTCGGCAAGCTCGGTCGATCGCATGCAGTCTCCTGTGCGGGGCTGCCGACCGTGACCCTACAGAGCGGTGACGTGCCGTGCCCTCTGGCACAAATACTACGCCCACATTCGGTGCGCCGGCACTGGCGGCAACCCTTGGCGCCGCCTCAACATATCAAGCATGCCCGCCCGGCAGCTTGAAGCGCCTCACCACATCGGCCAGCGCATGGGCCTGCACCTTCAGGCTGTCCGAGGCGGCGGCCGATTCTTCAACCAACGCAGCGTTCTGCTGCGTCATCTGATCCAGATGGGTGACCGAGGTATTGACCTGGCCTATGCCCATCGACTGCTCGGTGGCCGCACCGGTGATCTCCTCGATGATGGTGCTGACGCGCTGCACCGAGCTGACGATGTCGGCCATGGTCTGGCCGGCCTCACCGACCAGTTGCGAGCCCTGGCCCACCTTGTCCACCGAGTCGCCGATCAGGGTCTTGATCTCCTTGGCGGCCTGGGCGCTGCGCTGGGCCAGGCTGCGCACCTCGGCGGCCACCACGGCGAAGCCACGACCCTGCTCACCGGCCCGGGCGGCCTCGACGGCTGCATTCAACGCCAGGATATTCGTCTGGAAGGCGATGCCATCGATCACGCCGATGATGTCGACGATGCGCTTGGACGAGCTGTTGATGTCGTCCATCGTCGCCACCACTCGGGACACGACCTGCCCCCCGCGCGCGGCCACCTCGGCGGCCGACACGGCCAGCGTACTGGCGGTCTTGGACGAGGCCTCGGATTGCTTGACCGTGGCCGTGATCTGCTCCATCGCCGCGGCCGTCTGCTGCAGGCTGCTGGCCGCCTCCTCGGTGCGCGAGGACAGGTCCAGGCTGCCGGCAGCGATTTCGCCGCTGGCGGTGGTGATCGATTCGGTGGACTGGCGCACCTGGCTGACCATGGCGCCCAGCGAGCCCTGCATCTGCTCCAGGCTGCTCATCACCTCGCTGACCTCGTCCTGACCCTCCACGGTGATGCGCTGAGACAGGTCACCGTCTGCGATGCTCTGGGTGGCGGCGGCCACCAGGCGCAGCGGCTGGGTCACCGAGCGGGTGATGAACCAGGCGCTGGTGGCACCCATCGCCACGCTGGCCAGGGCCAGCAGCAGCAGCATGGTCTTGACCCGGCTGGATTCGGCATGCGATGCGGCGATAGCCGCAGCGGCCAGTTCGCGCTCGTAGACCTGGAACGTATCGATGGCGGCCAGATAGCCCGCTGCAGCGGGCAGCAGCTTGGCGTCTATCTGCGTCTGCGCCTCTGCCGCATCGCCACCCGCCTTGAGCTGGGTCAGGATCTCGTCGCGCATGGCGATATAGCTCTTGCGCTTGGCGCCGATCTCGGCAAACAGGGCCTTGGCCTTGTCGGTGTGCAGCTCGGCTTCGAGCGCCTTCTGCACCGCGCTGATGCGCTCGGTGGTTGACTTCATCATCGGGTTCATGAAGGCCGTCAGCTGCGGGTTGGCGCCGGACTTGGCGATCGCCAGGGTGCGCGCCACGTTCAGCTGGGTCAGGCCTTCCCACTCATCGGTCCTGGACACCAGGGACTGGGCCTCCACCACGCTGTCCATGCGCGCATTCATCTTGTTGATGCCCACATAGGCCACCGCCACCAGCACGGCCAACAGCAGCAGCACGGCACCGAAGCCGAAGCCCAGACGCGGGCCCAGCTTGATTCTGTTGAGCTTCATGCCGGTACCTTTCCGAAGTTGAATGCCAGCCAAGCATAGGCCGATACGCACCACGCGTGGGCGTTTTTTCGCCACAAGCGACCTGACCCCGACCCGCAGGCCCACCCCATTCGCAGTGTCCAAGTGATGCCACCAGCCACGGTCGCCTGGGTTACTATTTCCCTGCACCTGTCGTCGCCCACGGTTGGGCGCAGAGCGAACCGCGGGCTGAGTCTGAGTCCTCTTTCAGAGTCGCCACTCATGTATTCGAGCCTCACCCCGCACAGCTTCCTCGGTCTCGCGCTGATTGCCAGCAGCAGCCTGGGCACGCTGCATCCGGCCCTGGCCGCCGAGCCGCCGGCATCCGGCGACTGGAACTACCGGGTCGCCCCGGGCGACACCCTGATCGGCTTGCAGCAGCGCTTTCTGCAGCCCCCGGCCGACTGGCGCGGCCTGCAGAGACTCAACCGTGTGGCCAATCCACGCCGGCTGATGCCGGGCAGCAGCCTGCGCATGCCGGTGGCCTGGCTGCGGCAGGATGCCACCGTGGCCGAGGTCGTCCATGTGCAGGGACAGGTCGGCCTGCAGCGCGGCCAGGCGCCGGCCAGCGCAGTGGCGGTCGGTGACAAGCTACTCACCGGAGACGCCCTGCAGGCCCCGGCCGAAGGTTCGCTGACCCTGCGTTTCGCCGATGGCTCGCGCCTGCTGGTGCGGCCGCAGACCCGAATGGTGCTTGAGCGCCTGATGGCCTATGGGCAGAGCGAGGTGCATGACACCCGGCTACAGCTACAACAGGGCAGCCTGGACTCGCAGGTGCTGCCGCGCGCCGGCGGTCTGCGCAGCTACCAGATCAGGACGCCTACCGTGACGCTGGGCGTGCGCGGCACCGACTTCCGCGCCCAGGCCGACGCCCAGGGTGCCAGCCTGGAGGTGCTGGAGGGCAGGGTGGCGGCCAGCGACGGCAGCGCCAAGCCCGGCGCCGAGCGCCTTGTCGAGGCCGGCTACGGCCTGCGCGCCCAGGCCGGACAGGCCCCGGGCATGCCGGCCAAGCTGCTGCCTGCACCTTCGCTGCAGGGCCTGCCCGCTCTGCTGGAGCGGGTGCCGCTGCGCTTTGCCTGGCCTGCGCTGAGTGGCGCCACGGCCTATCGCGCCCAGGTCACCGAGCCCGAAGGTGGCCTGCTGCTGGATGGCCGCTTCGACACCCCGGCCGCGCGCTGGGCCGATCTGCCCGATGGCCACTACCGCCTTCGCGTGCGCGGCATCGATGCCATCGGCCTGGAAGGGCTGGATGCCGGTCAGCCCTTCCGCCTGAAGGCCCGCCCCGAACCCCCCTTCATCAGCCAGCCGGCGGCGAATGCCAAGGTCTATGGCGACAGCGCCACCCTGGCCTGGACCCGTTCCACCGCCGCCGCCCGCTACCACCTGCAGCTGTCGGACAGCGGCGACTTCGGCAAGCCCCGGCTGGATCTGACCGACCTCACGGCCACCGAGCACCGCCTCGCGCTGCCGCCCGGCAGCTACCACTGGCGCGTGGCCAGCATACGCGCCGATGGGGACCATGGCCCCTTCGGCGACGCGCAAGCCTTCACCCAGAAGCCGGTGCCCCCCAGCCCGGCGCTGCAGGCGCCACAGATCAGCGGCGATAACCTGCTCCTGCGCTGGCAGGCCCAGGAGCCCGGCACACGCTTCGAATTCCAGCTCGCGGGTGACGCCGAGTTCAAGCAGGTCCTGCAGCAGCAGTCCAGTGCCGAACACCAGATCACGCTGGCCAAGCCACCTGCCGGCATCTACTTCCTGCGCGTGCGCAGCATCGACGCCGACGGCTTCGTCGGCCCCTTCGGCGGCACGCAGCAGATCGAGATCCCGCGCTCGCCTTGGTGGTTGGCCGCGCCGCTGCTGCTCCTGTTGCTGGCGCTCTGAAGCCGCCACCATGCGCGAACCCGAGGGTCCGGACCCTGCAGCCTCTCCCTCGGCGGCAGGGTCGCGCCTTGGCATGGCCTGGGTGCCGCTGGGCGCCCTGCTGCTGACCGGCCTGCTCTGGCTGAGCCCCTGGCAGCGCAATGCCTCGGCCTGGCTGGCGGATGCCCAGGCGCGCCTGCTGGCCCGGCCCGCGGCGCTGCAGGACCTGGTGGTGGTGGACATCGACGAGGCTTCGCTGCAGCAGCTCAAGCCCTATCTGGGCGCCTGGCCCTACCGGCGTGACGCCTATGCGCTGGTTGTCGACTACCTGCGCGAGGCCGGCGCCAAGCTGATCGTCATCAACATCGTGTTTGCCGACGAACGCGAGGGCGACGCCGCGCTGCGCCGGACCCTGCAGGCGCCGGGCGCGCCGGTGCTGCTGGCCGCGCGCAGCCTGCTACAGCCACTGGAGACCGAGTCGACCCATGCCCAGCGGATGGAGCGGGTGTCTCGCCCGGCGACCGATGGCACACCCGCGATGCACTGGCCGGGCCTGCTGCTGCCCGCCGACTCACTGTTGCTGGCACCGCCCGGCGTGATATCGGCGCCGCTGGATGCCGATGGTCTGCTGCGCCGCCTGCCGGTGCTGCACCAGGTCGAGGCCTTTGGTCTCAGCCGGGTGCTGCCGGCCCTGCCGGTGGCCGTGCACCTGCGGCTGCAGGCCGAGGTCGAACCGGTCTACCGGCCCGGCCGCTTTCTGGTCAAGGACCGTGACTGGCCGGTGGACGAGGCCGGCATGGCAGCCATCGCCCCGCCCTCGAATGCCCGCGAGCTGACCCAGTTGCCCTTTGCCCAGCTGGCCCAGGCGGCGCTGGGCACGCCGCTGGGCAGCGTAAGCGATCTGCCGACCCGGGCCGCGTTCAAGGATCGCATCGTCTTCATCGGCAGCAGCGCCCTGTCGGGCGACGGCGTGATGACGCCGGCCGGCCAGTTCTCCGGCACCGCCTGGCTGGCCCTGGCCTACGCCCAGCTGCGCGAGGGTCGGGTCATGCGCCCACCCGACCGGGCCGCCGACAGCCTGCTGCTGGCCCTGGCCCTGCTGCCCGCGCTGAACCTGTGGCGACGCGGCCGGCCGGACTCGCGGCATGATGCGGTGGCCGCCGGCCTGGCACTGACGGCCGTGGCGGGCCTGAGCCTGGGCGCGCTGGCCTGGCTGCAATGGCAGACGCAGCCGCTCCCCCCTCTGCTGCTGATCGCCAGCGGCGGCCTGCTCGCGGCCCTGGCCCAGCAGCGCCACACCCAGGCGCAGAACCTGCTGCTGGCCCAGCAGCGCACCGTGGCCGAGGCGGCCAACCGCGCCAAGACCGAGTTCCTGGCCAATATGAGTCACGAGTTGCGCACCCCGCTGAACGGCGTGATCGGCGCAGCCCAGCTGCTGCAGGACCAGGGCGATGACCCGCAGCGCCGCCAGGAGCTGGTCGACATCATCCGTTTCAGTGGCGCCAGCCTGCTGGACATGATTGACAGCGTGCTCGATCTCGCCCGCATCGAGGCCGGGGTGCTGGAACTCAGCGCCAGCGACTTCAATCTGGCCGATTGCGTCGAGGCGGCCGTGGCCACCGCCGCCGTGCCGGCGCGCGGCAAGGGCGTGCAGATGGCATGCATCCTGGCGCCCGAGTTGGAGCCCTGGCGCCATGGCGACGCCGCCCGGCTGCGCCAGGTGCTTCTGAACCTGCTGGGCAATGCCGTCAAGTTCACGCTGCGCGGCGAGGTGGTGCTGCGCATCAGCGCCGGTGATGCAAGCCCCGAGCAGCTGCGTTTCGAGATCAGCGACACAGGCATCGGCATGGACGAGGCGGCGCTGGCCCGCGTGTTCGAGCCCTTCCGCCAGGCCGATGCCGGCACCAAGAAGCGCTTCGGCGGCTCCGGCCTGGGCCTGACCATCTGCCGCCGCGTGGTGCTGAACATGGGCGGGCAGATAGCGGTCAGCAGTACACCGGGCCAGGGCTCGACCTTCAGCGTCAGCTTGCCGCTGCCGCTGGCCGCCACGCCGGTGCCCGAAGCCGCGCCGCTGGGCCTGCGCGTGGCCTTTTTCGAGCCCCATGCGCCCTCGGCCGAGGGCCTGGCCAGCCTGCTGCAGCGCATGGGTTGCACGGCGCTGGCCTGTGACTCCGCCGAGCAGCTGCGTGCGCTGTTCGACGGCGTGCCGCCGCACCGGCAGCCTTCCTGGTTGCTGGTCAGCGCCGACAGCCCGCTGGGCCCGCCGCTGCTGGAGGCCGCCGAGCCCTGGCTGGACCCCGAGCGAGTGGTCGGCATGACCCAGGCCGACTGGTACCGCGCCGATGCGGCGCGCGAGCAATTCCGCCTGCCGCGCAGCCTGATCAAGCCGGTGCTGCGCGCCCAGCTGGTCAGCCGCTTCGGTGCCGTGCCGCGCCTGGCCTCCGAGCGGCCGGTCGCAGCGGCAGTCACCGTGCCCAGCCGCATCCTGATCGTCGAGGACGATCTGGTGAACCAGACCATTGTCTCGGCCATGCTCAACCAGGCCGGCTTCCAGACCCTGGTCGCCGGTGACGGGCAGACGGCGCTGCAACTGGTCAACGAGCAGGAGTTCGACCTGCTGCTGATGGACTGGCAGATGCCTGATATGGATGGGCTGGAGGTGACGCGGCGGCTGCGCAACGGCGCCGCCGGGCCGCGCGGCAAGACCGTGCCCATCGTCGCGCTGACGGCCAATGCCTTTGCCGAGGATAGAGCCACCTGCCTGGCCTCGGGCATGAACGACTTCCTGACCAAGCCGGTGGTGGCGAGGGATCTGGTGGCGATGGTGCTGCGCTGGTCCGGCATGAACCGGACTTGACGCGGCCCGTCATACTCGCGGGCTGTCTCAGCCTCGCACCATGACCTTTCAATCTCCGACTCGAATCCCCGCCGACTCCGACCGCGTGCTCGACGCACTGCTGCTGCTCGGCGGCACCCGTGGTGCCACCGGCCTGAGCCTTTGGCTCAATGCGCTGGGCTGGCAGCGGAGCGACGGCGGGCCCTTCGAGCCGGCCGACGTGACGCGGGGCCTGCAGGCGCTGCTGGGCACCGGCGTGATCGCCCAGCACTATGGCAAGGGTTACGCCGCCGACCCACAGCGCCATGCGGAGCGCCTGCAGGCCCTGCTGCTGCGCCCCGAGGCAAGGCGCTACTGGCGGGTGATGGTCTGGGTGCTGGGCGGCGGCAATGGCGATATCGAGCGCCTGCCGGGCTGGCTCAGCTTTCGCGCGGCCGATGAACGGCTGAACCTGTTGCGCCTGCTGCTGGCCTCCGGCCTGGCACTGGCCGACTACCGGCGCCTGCTGGACAGCCTGCTGCTCGATCTGTCCGACGAGGCGCTGCTGGTGCCCGCCCTTCTTCAACCCTGGCTGCCCGAGGTCGTCGCCGCGATGGACCCGGCCCTGCGCGACCAGGTGCTGGGCCAGCTGCTGGCGCTGCTGCCGGCCGGTTCGGCGCCGGGCCTGATGCTGCACGACTGGCTGCTGCAGCAGTTCCGCAGCGCCCCGGAGGCCCTGGACCCGGCGCTGCGCGCCCGCCTGGCCGACGATGCGCTGCAGGCGCTGGCCCTGCCCCTGCTGGATGATTTGCTGAAGGGTCTGGACGGCATCGAAGCCAGCCCCTTCGAGGCCGCGAAGCTGATGCTGGCCGGCCGCTGGCCCGAGGCCGCCGCACGCTACGAGCAGGCGCTGGTCGATCTGCGCAAGAAGCGCGGTGTTCGCCGCGGCGTGCTGGGTCAAAACCATGGGCGCTTGTACGTGCTCAGCCTCTTGGCCCAGGACAGCCCCAAGCTCTGGGAGGCGGCACGCAAGTTCTGCATCGCCGAGTCGGGCTCGCGCAAGCCCACCGCCTTCGAATGGTGGGGGCTGTGGGCTCACGCGATCGGTGTGCGCCTGGGCGAGGAAAGCCCGGATGACGCCGCGCTGGCCTTCATCCCCGGCCTGGAGGCACGCGAGCATGTGCTGGAGACCGGCTGCAACCGCCTGCTGCTCGCCGCCTGGCTGGGCCGCGACGCGCCGGGCTGGGAGGCGTCGGCGGTGCAGGCCGTGGTGGCTCGCCTGCAGGCGCTGCAGCAGCACTGGCTGGCGGCCCTGGTCGCGGCGGCGGCAGAGGCACTCGACCTCGGGCCGATCCGCTTGGAGAAGGGCCAGCGCCCGCAGCCGGTCAGCTTTCTCGGCGGCCCGCGCGAGGCCTGGCGCGATGCCTTGGCGGCCATCGCCGTGCTCGATGAGGTTGCGGCGCCAAAGGCCGCCGCTGCCCAGATCGAGCTGGCCTGGCAGTTGGAGCTCGACGCCCAGGGCCGCGTGCAGGACATCGCGGCGATGGAGCGCAGCCTCGGCGCGCGGGGTCAGCTGAAGCTGAAATCGGTCGGCTGGGCCAAGCTGAAGAAGAGCAGCGCCCTGTTGCCCCGTGACAGCGTGGTGCTGCGCCATGTCGAGCGGCCCGCCTACGGCGCCAGCACCACCTACCAGATCGATGTCAGCCAGGCGGCGATTGCGCTGGTCGGCCACCCCGGTGTGATGTTTGCCGACGCCCCCGGCCAGTGGGTCGAGCTGGTGGAGGCGCAGCCTGAACTTGAGGTGCTGAAGAAGGCCGGTGCCGATGGCCGCGAGCAGTTCGAGTTCTCCATCCACCCGCCGCTGGTCGCCTCCGAGCCGCCGCGCACGACCGACTGGCTGGGCAGCAACTACGAGGCAGAAGTCGAAAAGCGCAACAGCATCCGCCTGCTGCGCGACGGCCCGCAGCATGCGCGGCTGATACGCATCAGCGCGGCGCAGCGCCGTGTCGCCGAGCTGGTCTCGCAGGGCTGGGCCGTGCCGGCCGAGGCCACGGCCGAGTTGGGCGCGGCACTGCAGGTGCTGAGCGGCCATTTCCAGCTGCACAGCGACGCCGCCGCCGGCCAGTTGGTGACTGGCGACAGCCGCCTGCGCGCCCGCCTCAGCCCGCTGGGCGAGGGCCTGCAGCTGCAGCTGGTGGCGCAGCCGTTCGGCGACTTCGGCCCGGCCGTCACGCCGGGCCTCGGCCGCGCCCGGCTGATGTGCATGCACGAGGGCCTGAGCCTGGCCACCGAGCGCGATCTGGCGGCCGAACAGGCCCATCGCCTGGCCGTGCTGGACGCCCTGCCCTTTCTCGACCCCGAGCTGGGCGCCGACGCGCCCTGGCTTCTGGACGACCCGGAGCAGGCGCTGCACGCTGTCGAGCTGCTGCCCGGCCTGCCCGGAGTCGCGGCGCTCGACTGGCCCAAAGGCCGACGCTTAAGCGTGCAGCCCCTGGCCAGCGCGGCGCTGACCGTCAATGTGGCCAGCGGCCGCGACTGGCTGGCGCTGCAAGGCCAGGCCCAGCTCGACGAGCAGCGGGTGCTGGGCCTGCAGCAGCTGATCGCGCTGGCGCGGGCCTCGCGCAGCCGCTTCGTCAGCCTCGGCGATGGGCAATACCTGGCCCTCAGCGAACAGCTGCGCCAGCAACTGCGCGACCTTGATGCGCTGGGCCAGACCAAGAAGGACCAGCTGCAGCTGCCCAGCGCCGTGGCCTCCTGGCTGGACGAAACGCTGGACGGCATGCAGGTCGAGGGCGACTCGCCCTGGCGCGCCCGCATGGACGCCCTGGCCCAGGCCGCCGCGTTGCGGCCCGCCGCCCCGCCCGGCCTGCGCGCCGAGCTGCGCGACTATCAGCTGGAGGGCTATGCCTGGATGAGCCGCCTGGCCCACGCCGGCCTGGGCGCCTGCCTGGCCGACGATATGGGCCTGGGCAAGACCGTGCAGACGCTGGGCCTCTTGATCGCCCGCGCCGACCTCGGCCCGGCGCTGGTGCTGGCGCCGACCTCGGTCTGCGCCAACTGGCTGGCCGAGGGCGAGAAGTTCGCGCCCGGCCTGCGCTGCAGCCTCTACGGCGAGGACGGCGACCGCGAGGCACAGATCGCCGCCGCCGGCCCCGGCGACGTCTTGATCGCCTCCTACGCGCTGGCCCAGATCGACGGCGAGCGCTTTGCCGACAAGCATTGGGCCACCTTGGTGATGGACGAGGCCCAGGCGCTGAAGAATGCCGCCACCAAGCGCGCCAAGTCGGTGGCCGAGTTCAGCGCCGGCTTCCGGCTGGCACTGTCGGGCACGCCGGTGGAGAACCGCCTGTCCGATCTGTGGTCCATCATGAATCTGATCAACCCGGGCCTCTTGGGCAGCGCGGCCCAGTTCAACGAGCGCTTCGCCGGGCCCATCGAGCGCCAGCAGGACCCCGTCGTGCGCGCGCGGCTGCGTCGGCTGGTCTCACCGTTCCTCCTGCGCCGCACCAAGGCCCAGGTGCTGCAGGACCTGCCCCCGCGCACCGAGATCGTCCACCTGGTCCAGCCGGGCCCCGAGGAGCGCAGCTTTCTGGAGGCGCTGCGCCGCAATGCGCAGGACAGCGTCAGACAGGCGGGCAGCGATGGAAAACCCGCCACGATGCAGGTACTGGCCGAGCTGATGCGCCTGCGCCGCGCCGCCTGCGACCCGCGGCTGGTGGCCCCCGAGCTGGGCCTGGCCGGCGCCAAGATGGCCGAGTTCGAGCGCATCGTCCGCGAGCTGGTCGATGGCCAGCACAAGGCCCTGGTGTTCAGCCAGTTCACCGACTTCCTGAAGCTGCTGGCCGAGCGCCTGGACAGCATGGGCCTGGCCTATCAGTACCTGGACGGCAGCACGCCCGCGCCCGAGCGCGCCAGGCGCGTGGCCGCCTTCCAGAAGGGCGAGGGCGAGCTGTTCCTGATCAGCCTGAAGGCCGGCGGCTTCGGTCTGAATCTGACGATGGCCGACTATGTCTTGATCGTCGACCCCTGGTGGAACCCCGCCGCCGAAGACCAGGCCATGGGACGCGCCCACCGTATGGGCCAGCAACGCCCCGTCACCGTCTACCGCCTGGTGACCGCCGGCTCGGTCGAGGAAAGCATCCTGGCCCTGCACCGCGACAAGCGCGGCCTGGCCGATGGGATTCTGGAGGGGCAGGATGAGGCAACGGTGCTGGATGCGAGGGCGCTGGCGGAGTTGCTGCGGGGCTGAGCCGGCCCCTGACCATCACTCGATCAGCGCCCCACCCTTCGCCCGCTCATCCATATACCGGTTGATGCGCAGCCGGTCCTGTTCGTCGAGCGACTCGCCGCGCCAGGCCCGTATCCAGGCCTCGCGCTGCGGGTCCTGGGCCAGCTTGCGCACGGCCAGGTCTATGGCCTCGATGTGCCTGCGGCCCTCGGCGTTGCGGGTGCAGGCGGCAGTGGCAACCAAGGTGCTGCGGCCTTCGGCCAGGGGCAGCTTGATCAGCTCGGGGCCAGGCTCGGCGGTGCGCAGGTACTCATCGACGGCCGAGGGGTACTCCAGTGTGTAGTCCATGCGGCCGGCGCGCAGCATGGCCAGCAGTTGCTGCCTGCGCGTGGCGACCACGGTTTGCGGGGCGTTGAAAGCAGCTGTTTTCAGCAGCGCATCGATCTTGGGGCCGAAGGAGCGGTCGCGAGGCAGCAGGCCCATCAGCTCGGTACGCTGCAGCAGCTCGCCAAGTTGCAGCGGCTGGCCCCCGGACTCGAACTGCGCGGCCTTGTCGCGGCGCACGATGACGTGCAGCTGGCGCGATAACAGCGGCGGGTGCAGCTGAGTGAAGTAGAGCCAGTTCATGCGCTCGGGCGTGCGCAGATGCAGCACCGAGCACAGGGTCTGCCCCTGACGTGCCAGGGCCTCGAAGCGCGGAAAGCCGGCATCGACGAACTCATGCCTGAACTGCGGCATATTGGCAATCAGCAAGCGCAGAAAACCATCGAGCTCGCCATTGGCCAGATCGGCCACACGTTGTGGCGGCCTGCCGTTGACGTAGCTGAAATGCGGCGGAAGGTCCTGCGTCATCCAGCGCACCGCGCCGACGGGCTCCTGCGCTCGGGCAGGGGCCGACAGACCCAGGCCCAGGGCAAGCAGCCAGCAAAAGAAGAGGCCGCCGCGACGGCGCTCAGCAGTCACGCAAGCGCCTCAGTCGCCTTCGACCCACTCGATGCGGGCGCCCAGGGTGCAGATGTTCTCGACGAAGTGGGGATGCGCGCGCCGTATCGGGGTGGCATTGCGTATCACCGAGCGTCCCTTGATGCTGGCCGCCACCATCAGCAGGGCTATCGCCACGCGGATGATGTAGGGGCTCTCGACCTCGGCCGGGGCCAGCGGCTTGCCGCCGAAGGTGACCATGCGGTGCGGGTCGGACAGGAAGGCGTGCGCTCCGAACTTGCTCAGCTCCGAGGTCCAGCCCATCGCGCCGTCGTAGACCTTGTTCCAGAACATCACGCTGCCCTCGGCCTTGACGCCCAGGGCGACGAAGATGGGCAGCAGATCGACCGGCAGATAGGGCCAGGGTGCTGCCTCGACCTTTTGCAGGATGTTGCGGGTGAACGGCTCCTTGACCTTCAGCGGGCCGTCGGTGATGGCCCGCGACCAGCCGTCCTTGTGCTCGATGCGCACACCGAACTTGGCGAATGTGCGGTCGATCAGCGGGAACTGCTCGGGCGTCGAGTTCTTCACCTGCACATCGCCGCCGGTGATCGCACCCAGTGCCAGGAAGGTGACGATCTCGTGGAAGTCTTCTGCAAAGGTGAACTCGCCGCCCTTGAGCCTGTCCACACCGCTGATCTTCAGCTTGGACGTGCCCAGGCCCTCGATCTGCGCGCCCAGCATCTGCAGAAACAGGCAGAACTCCTGCACATGGGGCTCGGAAGCGGCGTTCATCAGCGTCGAGGTGCCGTCGGCCAGCGCGGCGCAGAGCACGAAGTTCTCGGTCGTCGTCACCGAGGCATAGTCGGTCCAGTGGTCGTTGGCATGCAGCTTGGCCGCCTGAACATGCAGCAGCAGGCCATCGGGCTGGCGCTCGACCTGGGCGCCGAAGCGCTCGAATACCTCGACGTGCGGGTCGATTTCGCGCATGCCCAGCGTGCAACCCTTGACGTCGTCCTCGATTCGGGCCGCACCAAAACGGGCCATCAACCCGGGCACCAGCATGATGGACGAACGCATTTCCTCGGGCAGACGGTCCTTGGACGCGTCGAAATGCGTGTCGCGGTGGTGCACATCGAGCAGGCCGGTCTTGAAGTCCACCTCGACCCGGCTGCCCAGATTGCGGAAGACCTCGAGAATCTTCTTCACGTCGGTGATCTCGGGCACGCCATGCAGCCGGATCGGCTCCGCGCTGAGCAGCGTCGCGCAGAGTATGGGCAGTACGGCGTTCTTGTTGGCCGAGGGGATGATGCGGCCGGCCAGCGGGGTTCCGCCGTGAACAATCAGATTCGACATGTGGGGGGCTGCGCGGGGCGGCTGAAATTGCAGCCCCGATTATCAGTCCTGTGCAGCGCCCCCAGGCAGCAGACGCCTTTACTTACCCGATTTTCACCGGCACAAAGATCTTGTCGCCGCCGCGCTGTATCAACAGCGCCACCGATTTGCCCGACTTGGCGACCACCTCGCCGACCTGTTCGGCCGATTGCACCGGCTTGCCATTGATGGCGAGCAGCAGGTCGCCGGGGTTGATGCCGGCGCGTGCCGCCGGGCCGGAAGCGTCCTCCACCACCAGGCCCTGGGCGCCGTTGACGCTGCGCTTCTCGTCCAGCGTCAGCGGGCGCAGGGCCAGGCCCAGCCTGCCGTCCTGCGGGCTGCCATCGCTGGCTGCGGCCTGCTTGTCACCGGCATCGGCGCCACCGAGCCTGGCCTCGATCTCGCGAGCCTCATGGTCACGCCAGACCTTGAGCTTGACCCGCTCGCCCGGCGCCGACAGGCCGATCAGGCTGGACAGATTGCCCGAGCGCACCACCGGCTCGCCGTTGACCTCGGTGATCACGTCGCCCGCCTTCAGACCGGCCGCTGCTGCGGCGCTTTTTGGTGCCACATTGGCCACCAGCGCTCCATCGGGCCTGGGCAGGCCGAAGGAATCGGCCAGCGCCTGGGTCAGGTCCTGCACATTGACGCCCAGCCGGCCATGCTGGGCGCGGCCGGTGGCGACGATCTGGTCCTTGATCTTCAGTGCCACATTGATCGGGATGGCAAAACTCAGCCCCTGATAGCCGCCGGACTGCGAATAGATCTGCGAGTTGATGCCCACCACCGCGCCGCTACCATCGAACAGCGGGCCACCCGAGTTGCCCGGGTTGACGGCCGCGTCGGTCTGGATGAAGGGCACGACCGCGTCGCCGGGCAAGGAGCGGCCCTTGGCGCTGACGATGCCCTGCGTGGCCGTCTGCTCCAGGCCGTAGGGTGCGCCTATGGCCAGCACCGGGTCGCCGACCTCGATCTGGCGCGGGTCACCCAGGCGCACAGTGGGCAGGTTCTTGGCCTCGATGCGCAGCACGGCGATGTCGGTGGTCTTGTCACTGCCCAGCACCTTGGCGGCGAACTCGCGCCGGTCGCTCAGCTTGACCGTCACCTCCTTGGCCTCGTTGACGACATGGGCGTTGGTCAAGATCAGCCCGTCGCTGCTGATGATGAAGCCCGAGCCCTGGCCGCGGAACGGCTGCTGCGGCTGGCCGCGGCCGCGCTGCTGGAAGCCCGGCAGGCCGCGGAAGAAGGGGGCAAACGGGTCGGCCTCTGAGCCGGGGCCGCCCTGCTCCTCGCGGCTGACCCTGTGCATGCCCTCGACGGTGATGCCCACCACGGCCGGGCCTGCCTGCTTGACGATGGCGCGGAAATTGGGCACGCCAGCATCACGCAGCAGCGGCACCGGGGCCTGGACCTGAGCCTGGGCGGAAAGGTTGGCGGGCGCCGGCTCGGCGGCGGCCAGCTGCTGCGGGGCCGTCGCTGCGACCGGCACCGGCTTCGGCTCACCCTTCAGCCATTGCGGCAGATTCAGCGCACCGGCGGCACCGCCGGCCAACAGGCCTGCCGTCAGCAGGGCCGCATTCAGGGGTTTGATGTTCATGCCACGTTCTCCGTCAAGGCGCGCGGGGGATTCCGCATGACATGAACGATAGGGCGGCAGCGTTAGGCCTTGGTTAGCCGAGATTTAAGCGAAAGTTAAACGGCGCGGGGGAACAGCCATTGGTAGCCCGGATGCAATCCGGGCTACGCCTCTGGGAACAGCAGGCTGACCTGGAGCCCGCCCAGCACCGAATCGCCCAGGGTGATGGCGGCACCGTGGCGCTCGGCCACCTGGCGCACGATGGCCAGACCCAGGCCGGAGCCGCCTTCGTCGCTGAGATTGCGGCGGTAAAACCGGTCGAACACATGCGCGCGCTCGGCCGGCGGTATGCCGGGGCCGCTGTCATCCACCTGCAAGCGGGGGCGGCCCTCGACCTGTTCGACGCGCAGCTCGACGCGGGCGCCGGGCGGCGCGTAGCGCAGCGCGTTGTCGGCCAAGTTGCGCACCAGCGCGGTCAGCGCCGCGCGATCGCCCAGCACCGTCACCGGCCGCTCGGCGAAGAGCTGCAGCTCGCTGCCGCGCTGCCGCGCCAGCGGCACGCAGTCGGCCACCGCCTCGCGCACCAGCTCGCTCAGGTCCAGCGGCTGCGGGGCCACGGCCAGCGCGCCCGGCTCGGCGCGGGCCAGGGCCAGCAACTGCTCGACTAGGCGGGCGGCGCGTTCGATGCCGGCGGTCAGCGCTGCCATGGCCTCCTCGCGCGTGGCCGGGTCCGTGGCACGGGCCAGCAACTGGGCCTGCAGCTTCAGCGCCGTCAGCGGCGAGCGCAGCTCGTGGGCCGCATCGGCGACAAAGCTGCGCTGCTGATCGAGCGACTGGCCCAGGCGCTGCAGCAGGGCATTCAGCGCCGTCACCAAAGGCGCCACCTCGTCGGGCAGGCCCTCGCTGGGCAACGGCGCCAGCGACTGCGCATCGCGCTCGCGCACGCCTGCCGCCACCTGCTGCAGCGGCCTCAGGGTCAGCGCGCTGAGCCACCAGCCCAAGAGCGCCATCAGCGGCGCCAGCAGCAGCAGCGGCACGACGCTGCGCAGCGCTGCGGCGGCCGCCAGCTGCTGGCGTATCTGCACCGGCTGGGCGACCTGGATGATGCGCTCGGGCGTGGCCACGCTGAAGGTACGCCAGGCCTGGCCGTTGACGTTGATCTCGGCCAGGCCCAGCAGGGCCCGCGCCGGCAGATTGGTGTGGGCACGCGAGGCGTAGATGCTGCGGCCGTCCACCGTCCAGATCTGGACCACGAAGTCGAGTTGCTCATCGGCCAGCGCACGGGCCTGGTTGGCGGCAATCTCGCCCTGGTCGCGCAGCGCCAGCGCCATCTGGCGCAGCTGGTAGTCGAACAGGGTCTCGGTCTCGGCCAGCACGCTGCGATAGGTGCTGAGGCCCATCACCAGCGCGGCGGCTGCCAGCAGGCCCAGCAGCGTGATCAGCAGTCGGGCGCGCAGCGAATTGATCATGGGCCCTCGGCCTTGGCCGAGCCGACGTAGTAGCCGACGCCGCGCACGTTCTGGATGAAGTCGGCACCGAGCTTGCGGCGCAGCTGGTGGATGTAGACCGAGACGGCGTTGCTCTCGATCTCCTCGCCCCAGCCGTAGAGCCGGTCCTCCAGCTGGGCGCGCGACAGCAGCGCGCCGGGCCGCTGCAGCAGGGCCTCCAGCACGGCCAGTTCGCGGGCCGACAGCACGACCGGCTGGCCGTTCAGCGTCACCTGGCGCGTCGCCGGGTCCAGCGTGACGGCGCCAAAGCTCAGCAGCGCCTGGCCGCGGCCGCTGTGGCGGCGCATCACGGCGCGGATGCGGGCATTCAGTTCGTCGAGCTCGAACGGTTTGACGATGTAGTCGTCGGCGCCGCTGTCCAGACCCTTGACCCGCTCGCCGGCACCGTCTCGGGCTGTGAGCACGATCACCGGCGTCTGGTCCTGGCGGGCGCGCATGCCGCGCAGCACGGTAAGGCCGTCGGACGTGGGATCGGCTTTGGGGTCGTTTGCGGCAGCCCCGCCGCCCGGCGGCAAGCCCAGATCGAGCAGGACCAGATCAAAGCGCTCGCTGGCCAGGGTGGTCTGCGCCGCGGCCACATCGCGCACCCAGTCCACCGCGAAGCCCTCCAGGCGCAGCGCGGCGCGCAGGCCCTCGCCAATCATGCGATCGTCTTCCACCAGCAGCAGGCGCATCGGGACCGGAAATCAAAGTTGCGACAGCCGGGAGCATAGCCGGCCATCGGCCGTATCAATCAGGTCTGCGCCCGGGCAAAGGCCATCAGCTGCTCGGCCGGCATCGGCCGGGCGAAATAGTAGCCCTGGCCATAGCCGCAGCCCAGATCCTTCAGCAGCCGGGCCACCTCGGCCGTCTCCACGCCCTCGGCCACACAGGCCAGGCCCAGATTGCTGGCCAGGCCGATGACGGCCTCGACAATCGTCTGCCCCTGGCCGCGACCGCCCAGGTCCTGCAGAAAGCTGCGGTCTATCTTCAGCTTGTCGACCGGAAAGCGGGTCAGGTAGGAGAGGCTGGAATAGCCGGTACCGAAGTCATCGATCGACAGCATCACGCCCTGCGCCTTGAGCCGGGTCACCGCCGCCAGCACGCTGGCCGGGTCGCTGATAAGGATGGACTCGGTCAGCTCCAGCTCCAGCCGCCCCGGCGCCAGGCCGCTGTCACGCAGCGCCGCCGCGACCAGCGTCTCCAGCCCGCCCTGGCGGAACTGCAGCGCCGACAGATTCACCGCCACCCACGGCGCTGGCCCATTGATGGCGGGCCACAGGCTGGCCTGCCGGCAGGCCTCGTGCAGCACCCAGGCGCCGATGCGCACGATCAGCCCGCTCTCCTCGGCCACGGGAATGAACTGGGCCGGTGGCATCAGGCTGCCATCGGGCAGACGCCAGCGCAGCAGGGCCTCGGCGCCGACCATGCGGCCGGTCTTCAGATCGATCAGCGGCTGGTAGTGCAGCTCGAACTCGTTGGCCTCGATGGCGCGGGCCAGGCCCACCTGCATGCGCATGCGGTCCTGCACATCGCCCTGCATGCTGTCGTCGAAGAAGCGGTGGCAATTGCGGCCGCTTGCCTTGGCGTGGTACATGGCCGTGTCGGCGCGGCGCTGCAGCGTTTCGAGGTCGCCCCCCTGCTCGGGGAACATGACAATGCCGAACGAGGCCGAGACGCGCAGCTCGGCGCCGTCGATCAGCACCGGCTCGCTCAGCCTGGCCTGCAGAGAGTCGAGCACGGGAGCAATCGACTCACGGTCCTTGACGCCACGCAGCAGTATCAGGAACTCGTCGCCGCCGAGGCGGCCCACGGTGTCGCTGCTGCGCAGGGCGGCCTGCAGGCGCCGCGCGGCGGTGGCCAGCAGCTGATCACCGGCGCCATGGCCCAGCGAATCATTGACGGTCTTGAACTGGTCCAGGTCCAGCAGCAGCACCGCCACCTGGGTGTGGTTGCGCCGAGCGTCGGCCATGGCCTGCTCCATCCGATCATGCAGCAGCGCGCGGTTGGGCAGGCCGGTCAGCGGGTCGTGATAGGCCAGAAACGCCAGCCGCTGCTCGGCGCGCTGGCGCTCGGCCACCTCCTCGCTGAGCCTGGCATAGGGCTCGCGCACGGCGACCACGAACACGGCGCGGTAGATGAACCAGTAGGCGACTATCTTGTAGCCATGGCCCAGCAGGCTGAAGATGTCATTGACATTGGCATACAGCGTGAAGCACAGCTCGCTGAGGATGGTGACCAGCGCCGCCAGCGCCAGATCGGCGCTGCTGTACTGGTTGCGCGCGGTCTGCCGCACCAGCAGGCCGGCCGCCGCCAGCAAGAGCAGAACGATGCCGTACTCGGCGGCGATCTTGGTGCTCGTCAGGCCCAGGCCCGGCACGAACAAGGTCGGCCAGATCTGCGGCCAGGCCAGCTGCGAGGCATAGCCCAGGGCCGCGAGCGCCAGAAAGGCCATCAGCAGCAGGCGGCGCTGCGCGACGTCAAGCAGCGGCGACACCGGCCGCAAAGCCACCAGCAACAACACGATCGCGGCCGTGTAGCGGGCGCTGAGCCAGAAGGCGATCGCCTTCTGCGGCGCGGCCTCGGTGACGAAGTCGGGCATGCCCTTGTAGGACAGCAGATGCCCCAGGTCCAGCAGGCCCACGGCCAGAAAGCCGCAGCCCAGCAGCATGACGTTCAGCCGGCGCTCGCGCCCCTGCGCATGCCAGGCCGAGACGAAGACAAGGCCCGCAATCACCACTGCGGCCAGCTCGCCGACGGTATGCAGCCAGACCGGAAACACGCTCTCGCTGCGCTTCAGGAAGTCCAGCGAGGGCATGGCCCAGAACAGCAGCAGAGGAAGGGCCAGAACCAGCACCAACACCCAGGGCCGGCGCTGCGACCCCGGCGTCGGGATGATCTTGCGAGGCTCGGCGATGTCGGGCACGACATCACCGATGCGGCTGGGGACTTGGGCCATGGCGCCAAGCATAGCGCCGGACAGCGTCAACCCGCGTAGGCGAGGCCCATGTCACCCGAGGCGGGATGCGGAAAGTCACCGAATCCCCCTGGTCAAAGCCGGGCTGAGGCGATTCAGTAGGCCGAAGCCCCCGCCGCCGCCAGGCTGGCCGAAGCCCCCAGTCCGAAGTCACCGGCCAGCTTGCGCGCGGCCTGGGCCAGCAGCACCACGTCGATGCCCACCGCCACAAAGGTGGCGCCCAGCTCCAGATAGTGCCGGGCCAGTGTCTGGTCGGCCGTCAGGATGCCGGCGGCCTTGCCGCTGGCCACGATGGTCTTGATGCCCGCAGCTATGGCGGCCTGCACCTCGGGGTGGCCCGGCCTGCCGCGATGGCCCATCGACGCGGCCAGATCGGCCGGGCCTATGAACACGCCGTGCACGCCATCGACGGCGCAGATCTCGACCAGATTGCCCAGCGCCGTGGCCGTCTCGGCCTGCACCAGCAGGCAGACCTCGTCATCGGCCACTTCGACGTAGTCGAGTCGGGCGCCGAAGCGTGCCGCACGGGCCGCGGCCGCGCCGACGCCGCGCATGCCCAGCGGCGGGTAGCGTGTGGCGGCCACCAGGCGGCGGGCCTGCTCGGCCGTGTCCACCATGGGCACCAGCAGGTTCTGCGCGCCGATGTCCAGCAGCTGCTTGATCAGCACCGGGTCGCCGGCCACCGCCCGCACCACCGGCTGCACCGGATAGGCGGCGACAACCTGCAACTGCGCCAGCATCGAGCGCACATCGTTCGGTGCATGCTCGCCATCGATCAGCAGCCACTGGAAACCACAGCTGGCGCAGATCTCGGCACTGTAGGTCTGGGCCATCGACAGCCACAGGCCGACCTGCTTGTCGCCGCGAGCCAGCGCCGCCTTGAATGCGTTGCCAGCCATCAGAGTCCTCCCTGGCACAGGTATTTGGTGTGCATGTAATCGTCCAGGCCGTGGGTCGACCCCTCACGACCATAGCCCGATTCCTTGACACCGCCGAACGGCGCGGCCTCGGAAGCCAGGGCGCCCTCGTTGATGCCGACGATGCCGGTCTCCAGCGCGTCCGCGACGCGCCAGACGCGGGCGATGTCGCGGGAGTAGAAATAGGCGGCCAAGCCGAATGGTGTGTCGTTGGCTATTCTCACCACCTCGTCCTCGCCGGTAAATCGGAACACCGGCACGACCGGACCGAAGGTCTCTTCCTGGGCCAGCAGCATCGCCGTCGTGGCGCTGCTGAGCACCGTCGGCGCGACATAGTTCGGGCCCTCGCCCTGCAGCAGGCGCCGGCCGCCGGTGACCAGCTGCGCGCCCTTGGACAGCGCGTCGTCGATATGCGCCATGATCTTGTTCACCGCACGGGCGTTGATCATCGGGCCGATCTGCGAATCGGCGCGGGTGGCCGGGCCGACCTTCAGCGCGCCGACGCGGGAGGCCAGCTTCTCGACGAACTGATCGTGCACGGCGTCATGGACGAACACGCGGTTCGGGCAGACGCAGGTCTGGCCGCCGTTGCGGAACTTGGAGACCATCAGCCCTTCGACGGCGGCGTCCAGATCGGCGTCCTCGAAGACGATGAAGGGGGCGTTGCCGCCCAGCTCCAGCGACAGCTTCTTCAAGGTGGTGGCCGACTCGCGCGCCAGGTGCTTGCCCACCGGCGTGGAGCCGGTGAAGGTGATCTTGCGCACGCGCACGTCCTTGAGCCAGACGTCGACCACCGCCGGCGTGTGCTCGCGCGAGGCGCTGACGATGTTCAGCACGCCGGCCGGAAAGCCGGCCAGCTCGGCCAGATGGACGAGCGCCAGCGAGGTCAGCGGCGTGTCCTCGGCCGGCTTGGCGACGACGGTGCAGCCGGCGGCCAGCGCCGGGGCGATCTTGCGCGCGATCATCGCGGCGGGGAAGTTCCAGGGCGTGATCGCGGCGACCACGCCGACCGGCTCCTTCAGCGCCATCATGCGGCGGCCGCGCACCGGCGCCGGGATCAGCTCACCGTTGGCGCGGGTTGCCTCCTCGGCAAACCATTCGACATAGCTGGCCGCGTACAGCACCTCGCCGCGGCCCTCGGCCAGCGGCTTGCCCTGCTCGGTCGAGATGATCAGGGCCAGGTCTTGCTGGTGTTCGATGATCAGCGCATGCCAGCGCTTCAGCAGCTGCGCGCGCTCGCGGGCCGGCGTCGCCTTCCAGGCCGGAAAGGCGGCCTGGGCGGCGTCGACCGCGGCCTGCGCATCGGCGGCCGCGCTGTCGGGCACGGCAACGATCAGCGCGTTGTCAGCCGGGTTGCGCACCTCGAGCTGCTGGCCTGAGGCGGCGGCCATCCAGCGGCCGGCGATGAAGTTGTCGGCACGCAGCAGCGTGGCATCTTGCAGGTTCATGGCTAAGTCTTTCAGGTGACGATGCCGAGTTGCCAGGGCACGAATTCGTTGTCGCCCAGGCCCAGCTCTTCGCTCTTGGTGGGCTGGCCGGAGGCGACGCGCAGGATCTCGTCGAAGATCTGCTGGCCCATCTCCTCGATGCTCAGCTCGCCATCGACGACCAGGCCGCAGTTGATGTCCATGTCTTCGCTGAGACGGTCAAACATGACCGTGTTGCTCGCCAGCTTGATCGAAGGCACCGGCTTGGCGCCGAACATCGAGCCACGGCCGGTGGTGAAGCAGATCAGATTGGCGCCGCTGGCGATCTGGCCGGTGGCCGAGCAGGGATCGAAGCCGGGCGAGTCCATGAACACGAAGCCGTGCTGGTCAATCGGCTCGGCATATTCATAGACCGCCTGCAGCGGCGTCGTGCCGCCCTTCATCGCCGAACCGAGCGACTTCTCGAAGATATTGGCAATGCCGCCGGCCTGGTTGCCGGCCACGACCACACCATTCATCTGGCCGCTCTGGCCCAGCGAATATTCCTTCCACCACTCGAGCCGGTCGAGCAGCTTCTGGCCCACCGCCTCGCTGACCGCGCGGCGCGTCAGCATGTTCTCGACGCCGTAGATCTCCGGCGTTTCGGACAGTATGGCCGTGCCGCCGTGGCGCACCAGGATGTCCATCGCCGCGCCCAGCGCCGGGTTGGCGCTGATGCTGGAGAAGCCGTCCGAGCCGCCGCATTGCAGGCCTATGCTCAGATAGCGTGCGCTGACGGGTTCGCGCGTCACCGCGTTCGCCTCGGGCAGCATCGCCTGCACGGCGGCCACGCCGGCGGCAATCGTCGCGCGGGTGCCGCCGGTGTCCTGCATATTCATCGTCACCAGCTTCGGGCCCTTAGCCATTTCCTCCAAGCCCTGGCTCTCCAGCAGCGAGCTGATCTGGTTGCGCTCGCAGCCCAGGCCGACAATCAGCACCGCAGCCAGGTTCGGGTGGCGGGCAAAGCCGGCCAGGGTGCGGCGGAACACATCGAAGTTCAGGCTGGGCGTGGACATGCCGCAGCCGGTGTTGTGCGTGAAGGCGACGACGCCATCGACGTTGGGGAACTCGGCCAGCCGCTCCTCGGTGAACCAGTCGGCAATGCGACGCGACACCGTCGCCGAGCAGTTGACCGACGAGATGATGCCGATGTAGTTGCGCGTGGCAATGCGCCCGCCGGGCCGCTTGATGCCCATGAAGGTCGCCTGCTGCGCCTCGGGCAGGTAGGCCACAGCCTGCACATCGGTGCAGAACTCGGGGTCGCGGTCGAACTCTTCGAAGCGCAGATTGTGCGTGTGCACATGGTCGCCGGGCTCGACATCGCGGGCGGCGAAGCCGATCACGGTGTCGTACTTGCGCACCGCGTCGCCGGCCTTCAAGGCCACGGCCGCGATCTTGTGGCCGGCCGGCACCTGGGCCCGCACGCGCAGGCCGAACTCGGGCACCTCCTGGGCCAGCGCCACCGGGGTGCGCGCGATCAGCACATTGTCGTTCGCGTGCAGCCGTATCAGCGGCGAGGCGGTGATGGTGGCGGCCATCGCGATCAGCCCTTGGCCATCAGCTCTTTGAGCTTCAGGCGTTCGATCAGCAGCGTTTCCTTCTTGTAGGTCGCGGCGATGTATTTCTCGTAGTCCGGGCCGTCGAGGTACATCAGCGGCGCGTCGATCTTGTCGCAGGCAGCGGTGAACTCGGGGCTGGCCGCGGCGGCCTTGAAGGCCTCGCGCAGGCGGGCGGCGACGGCCGGCTCCAGGCCCTTCGGTGCGCCGATGCCGTTCGGCGCATCGACGACGACGTTGTAGCCGGCCTCCTTCAGCGTGGGCACCTCCTTGAAGTCCGTGGTGCGCTGCTCACCCCAGGTGGCCAGCAGGCGCAGCTTGCCCGACAGCACATGGGGCGCCCAGGAGCTGGAGTCGGCCAGCACATCGATGTGGCCGCCCAAGAGCGCCTGCAGCGCGTCCGAGCCGCCCTTGAACGGGATGTGGTTGAACTGCGCGCCGGCGGCCATCGCGAACTCTTCCATGCCCACATGGGTGGCTCCGCCGATGCCGGCGCTGCCGTAGTTGACCTTGCCCGGATTGGCCTTGGCATAGGCCACGAGCTCCTTCAGCGTCTTCCACGGCGCGCTGGCCTGCACGGCGATGCCGAAGGTCTGGCCCGAGGTGCGGGCGATATAGGTCAGGTCCTTCAGCGGATCGATCTGCACCGAGCCCAGTTGCGAGAAGCGCGTCACCGAAATCGGGATCTGGCCGATGGTGTAGCCGTCCGGCTTGGCCGAGGCCATCGCGCGCAGGCCCAGCATGCCCGAGGCACCGGTGCGGTTCTCGACGACCAAGGTCTGGCCCAGGTTCTTGGCCGCCGCGGCACACAGCGCGCGCATCGTCTGGTCGGCCGTGCCACCGGCCGGCCAGGGGCAGATGAAGGTGATGGGCCGCTCGGGGTAGGCGGCGGCGAAGGCGTTCTTCGGCAGCAACGCGGCCGTCGAGCTGGCGACGACGCCTGCGCTGGCCAGCAGCCATTGGCGGCGGCTCAAATGCATGTAGGTCAAGGTCTTGATGGATGTGTTCATGTCTCGCTCCGGGGGATGTTCTGGGGTCAGGCCTGGGCAACCAGCGCGGCAATCGCCTCGCCCATCGCCGTGGTGTTGGCCGTGCCGCCGAGATCGCCGGTGCGCGGGCCCTGCACCAGCACGGTCTCGATCGCCTTGACGATGGCGTCGTGGGCAGCGCGGCCGGCGCCTGTGCTTTCGGTCAGGAAGTCCAGCATCAGCGCGGCCGACCAGATCATGGCCACCGGGTTGGCAATGTTCTTGCCGTAGATGTCGGGTGCCGAGCCATGGACCGGCTCGAACAGCGAGGGGAACTTGCGCTCCGGGTTCAGGTTGGCCGAAGGCGCCAGGCCTATGGTGCCGGTGGTCGCCGGCCCCAGGTCGGACAGGATGTCGCCGAACAGATTGCTGGCCACGACCACATCGAAGCGGCCCGGCTGCAGCACGAAGCGGGCGCTGAGGATGTCGATGTGCTGCTTGTCCACCGTCACCGCCGGATAGCCCTGGGCCATCGCGTCGGCCCGGCCGTCCCACCAGGGCATGCTGATGGCGATGCCGTTGGATTTGGTGGCCACCGTCAGATGCTTGCGCTCACGGCTGTTGGCCAGCTCGAAGGCGTACTTCATCACCCGGTCGGTGCCGAAGCGCGAATAGACCGACTCCTGGATCACGATCTCGCGGTCGGTGCCGGCATACATCACGCCGCCCAGATTGGTGTACTCGCCCTCGGTGTTCTCGCGCACGACGAAGTAGTCGATATCACCGGCCTTGCGCCCGGCCAAGGGGCAAGGCACGCCCTCGAACAGACGCACCGGGCGCAGATTGATGTACTGGTCAAACTCGCGGCGGAACTTCAGCAGCGAGCCCCACAGCGAGACATGGTCGGGCACGGTGGCCGGCCAGCCGACGGCGCCGAACAGGATGGCGTCCATGCCACTCAGCTGCGCCTTCCAGTCGTCCGGCATCATCTGGCCATGCTGGGCGTAGTAATCGCAGCTGGCCCAGGCGATAGGCGTCAGCTCGAGGTCGATGTCGAAGCGCTGGGCGGCGGCCTGCAAAACGCGCAGGCCCTCGGGCATGACTTCCTTGCCGATGCCATCTCCGGGGATGACGGCGATTTGGTAGCGCTTGGACATGGTGCGGGCCTGGTTCAGTGGGGATGGCTGAACTGTAGTTGTGCACGAAAAAACTACAATGGCCGCATCGGTTAATTCATCCTGCACATTTCGTGAATGATCAAGTCACCAAACACTGACGATCTGCGCGTGTTCACCGTGGTGGCGCGCAAGTCCAGCTTTGCCGGTGCGGCCGAGGAGCTGGGTGTGTCGGCCGCCTATGTGACCAAGCGCATACGGATGCTGGAAACCGATCTGGCGACCAAGCTGCTGCACCGAACGACGCGGCGCGTGGTCGTCACCGAGGACGGCGAGCGGGTCTATCTGTGGGCCCAGCGGGTGCTGGACGATATCGACCACCTGATGCAGGAGGTGTCGGTGACGCGGGCCATGCCGCGCGGCCTGCTGCGCGTGTGCTCCAGCTTCGGCTTCGGGCGCAATCTGGTCGCGCCGGCAATCTCGCAGCTGGTCGAGAAATACCCCAGCCTGGCGGTGCGCTTCGAGGTGTTCGACCGGCTGGTCGATGTCGCCAGCGAGGGCTTCGATCTGGACGTGCGGGTCGGTGACGAGATCGCCCCGCACCTGATCGCCAAACGCCTGGCCTCCAACCACCGCGTGCTCTGCGCGGCCCCCAGCTATCTGGAGCGGCGCGGCGTGCCACGCGCGCTGGCCGACCTGTCCAACCACGACTGCATGGTGATCAAGGAGCGCGATCACCCGTTCGGCGTCTGGAAGCTGACCACCGGCAACACCGAGCAGACCGTCAAGGTGACAGGCCCGCTGTCGACCAACAACGGCGAGATCGCCGTGCGCTGGGCGGTCGATGGCCGCGGCATCGTCTTGCGCTCGGTCTGGGACATCGCCCCGCTGCTGGCCAGTGGCGAGCTGGTGCAGGTGCTGCCCGGCCATGAGCAGGAGGCGAACGTCTGGGCCGTCTACCCGTCGCGGCTGGGGACCTCGGCCAAGGTCAGGGTGTGCGTCGAGTACCTGGAAACCTATTTCGCGAGGATCGCGGCGCAGACCTGGCCGGAGGGGCGCTGAAGATGCGCCTCAGAGTAGCTGCGCAGGTACAGCCCCGCCAGCCGACGGGCGCCTGTGCGGGGCTGAAGCGCGCAGCGGCTTGGGCCAGCGCGCCTTGGCGCGCGATTCCAAAACTAACTGGGCGCGATTGTCCGAACATAGTGAGCGAAGCGAACGGCGTGAGTTTTGCGCCCGGCCCAAGCAGCGAGCACTGCAAGGCAGTCGAGCCGGCCAAAGGCCGGGTCGACCCCCGCACTGAAGCCCGGCGGTTGGCGGGGCTGTGCCTGCGCCGCCACCATCGTTGACTCGCTGACAGTCTTCTTCAGGCTCCCCAGCTGCCGCCTATCGCCCGCACCAGCCCGACGGTGGCCTGGTACTGCGCGGAGCGCACCTGCAGCGCCTGGCGGCGGTTGCGAAGCTCGCTGCGCTGCGCGTCCAGCAGCTCCAGCTGGCTCACCAGCCCGTTACGGTAGCGCGAGTCGGACAGCTTGGTCGCCCGACTGGCCGAATCGACCGCGCTGGTCTGCAGCTCGGACTGGCGGGCCAGCAGCTGCAAGGCCGCGAGCTGGTCTTCGACGTCCTTGAACGCGACCAGGACCTGCTGGCGGTAGTTGACCAGGGCCATGTCCAGCTCGGCGCCGGCGTTCTGCACCTGTGCTTCGCGGCGGCCGCCGTCAAGAATCGGTAGCGACAGCAGTGCGCCAACGCCCCAGGCGCGGGCCGACAGCTTGAACAGATCGCCCAGCTCGGGCGAGACGCCGCCGCCATTGGCCGTCAGCGCGAGACTCGGGAACCAGGCGGCCTTGGCCACGCCGACGCGGGCCTGCGCAGCCAGCATGGCCCGCTGCGCCGCCGACACATCCGGACGGCGCGCCAGCATCGTGCTGGGCAGGCCGGCCGGGATCTGCGGCAGCGCCGCGTTCCAGCCGTCCAGACCCAGTTCGAAGTTCGAGGCCACCTCGCCGACCAGCACGGCGAGCGCGTTCTGCAGCGCGGCGCGCTGGCGGTCCAGCGCAAAGGCCTCGCTCTCGGTTGCCGCGGCTTCGGTGCGCACGCGCATCACGTCCAGCTCGGCCACGTCGCCGGCCTTGAAACGACGCTCGGTCAGCTGCAGCGTGTCGCGGTAGGCGGCCACCGTGTCGCGCACCAGCGCGCGCTCGGCATCCAGCGCCCGCAGCGCCAGATAGGTCTGCGCCACCTCGGCCTGCACCAGCAGCTGGGTGTTGCGCAAGAGGGCCTCGCGGGATTGGGCGTCCAGCGCGGCGGCGTCGGTGGTCTGCTTCAGCTTGCCGAACAGGTCCAGCTCGTACGACAGCCTCGCACCAGCGGTGATGCGGGTGGTGGCGTTCGGCGTCACGCCGGGCTCGACGCCGCGCGTGGCACCGCCGCTGATGCCCAGCTGCACCGACCGGTCCGCATCGGCGCTGCGCACCAGTGCGTTGGCCTGTGCCAGCCGTGCGGCCGCCACCTGGATGCTGGCGTTGTTGGCCGTGGCCTGCAGTTCCAGCGCGTTGAGCACCGGGTCGGCAAAGGCCAGCCACCATTGGCCGCGGGCCTGCGCCTCGGCCGGGGCGGCGGCGGTCCAGCGGCCGTCACCGGATTTGAAGGCGGCCGGGGTGGCAGGCAGTTCCTGCGCCACCGGCACGGTGGCCGTGGCGCAACCGGCCAGCAGCAGGGCCGCCAGGAGAGGTGTCAAGACGGGGGTCAGGGCTGAACGCCGCCAGAAATTCGACAATGTCTTCATGTGATTTCTCTCAATCCATCATTCATGTTTGGAGATGGGCGCTGCGGGCTGGGGCTTCAGGCTGCCCCCGGCGGAGGGGCCGAAGTCGGCATGGGCAAAGGCCTCCAGATGCGGCACCTCGCCATGCAGCTTCAGCGGGCGGTTGCCGGTCAGCTGGCGCAGCAGCACATAGAACACCGGCGTGAGGAAGAGGCCGAACAGCGTGACGCCAATCATTCCGAAGAACACGGCGATGCCCATGGCCTGGCGCATCTCGGAGCCTGCGCCGGTGGACAGCACCAGCGGCAGCACACCCATCACAAAGGCCATCGAGGTCATCAGGATGGGGCGCAGGCGCAGGCGGCTGGCCTCGATCGCGGCCTGGCGCGGCGTGCGTCCGGCGAACTCCAGCTCACGCGCGAACTCGACGATCAGGATCGCGTTCTTCGCACTCAAGCCCACCAGCACCATCAGCCCGATCTGGGTGAAGACGTTGTTGTCGCCATGCGAGAGCCAGACGCCGGTCATCGCCGCCAGCAGGCCCATGGGCACGATCAGGATGATGGACAGCGGCAGCGTCAGGCTCTCGTACTGCGCGGCCAGGACCAGGAACACCAGCAGGATCGCCAGCGGGAACACCCACATCGCCGAATTGCCGGCCAGGATCTCCTGGTAGGTCAGCTCGGTCCATTCATAGCTGATGCCCTTGGGCAGCGTCTCGGCCGCGATGCGCTTGATCGCATCCTGCGCCTGGCCCGAGGAATAGCCGGGGGCCGGGCCGCCGTTGATGTCGGCCGACAGGAAGCCGTTGTAGCGCATCGCACGCTCCGGGCCGAAGCTGGGCGTGACCTTCATCAGCGTTGACAGCGGCACCATCTCGCCCGAGTTCGAGCGCACCTTCAGCTGGCCCACGTCTTCCGCGCGGGCGCGGAAGGCCGCATCGGCCTGCACGCGCACCGAGTAGGTACGGCCGAACTTGTTGAAGTCGTTGGCGTACAGGCTGCCCAGGTAGATCTGCATGGTGTCGAAGATGTCCGTCACCGGCACGCCCAGCTGGCGGGCCTTGGTGCGATCGATGTCGGCATACAGCTGCGGCACATTGACCTGGTAGCTGGAGAACATGCCCGCCAGCTCCGGTGTCTGGTAGGCCTTGGCCATGAAGGCCTTGACCGCACCGTCCAGCGCCGTGTAGCCCAGACCGCCGCGATCTTCCAGCTGCAGCTTGAAGCCGCCGGTCGTGCCCAGGCCTGCCACCGGCGGTGGCGGGAACATGACGATGAAGGCGTCCTTGATCTGGCCGAACTGTGCGTTCAGATTGCCGGCAATCGCGCCCGCGCTCAGCGATGCATCCTTGCGCTGATCGAAGGGCGTCAAGGTGGTGAACACGATGCCCGAGTTCGAGCTGTTGGTGAAGCCATTGATCGACAGGCCCGGAAAGGCCACCGAGTGCTCGACGCCCGGAGTCTTCGAGGCGATCTCGCCCATGCGGCGAATTACGTCCTCGGTGCGGTCCAAGGTCGCACCATCGGGCAGCTGGGCAAAGCCGATCAGGTACTGCTTGTCCTGCGCCGGCACAAAGCCGCTGGGCACTATTCTGAACAGGCCCACGGTCACGCCGGCCAGGGCCAGATAGACCAGCACCATCACCGTCTTGCGCGAGATCGCACGGGTCACGCCGCCGCTGTAGGCTGCCGCGCCGCGGCCGAACAGCTTGTTGAAGCCGCGGAAGAAGCGGCCCAGCAGGCGGTCCATCACACGGGTCAGCCAGTCCTTGGGTGCGTCATGGCTTTTCAGCAGCAGGGCGGCCAGCGCCGGCGACAGGGTCAGCGAGTTGATCGCCGAGATCACCGTCGAGATCGCGATCGTCAGCGCGAACTGCTTGTAGAACTGGCCGGTCAGGCCGCTGATGAAGGCCAGCGGCACGAACACGGCGATCAGCACCAGGGCGATCGCGATGATGGGGCCGGAGACCTCACGCATCGCGCGGTAGGTGGCGTCGCGCGGGCTCAACCCCGCCTCGATATTGCGCTCGACGTTCTCGACCACGACGATGGCGTCATCCACCACAATGCCTATCGCCAGCACCAGGCCGAACAGGCTCAGCGCGTTGATCGAGAAGCCGAACAGATGCATCACCGCAAAGGTGCCGACCACCGATACCGGCACGGCCAGCAGCGGAATGATGGACGCGCGCCAGGTCTGCAGGAACAGGATCACGACCAGCACCACCAGGGCGATCGCCTCCAGCAGCGTGTGCACCACCGATTCGATCGATGCACGCACGAACTGTGTTGGGTCATAGACGATCTCGTAGTCCACGCCCTCGGGCATGCCGGCCTTCAGCTCGGCCATGGTGGCGCGCACGCCATTCGAGATGTCGATCGCGTTGGAGCCAGGTGCGGCGAAGATGGGCACGGCCACCGCGTCCTTGTTATCCAGCAGCGAGCGCAGCGAGTAGCCCGAGGCGCCCAGCTCGATGCGGGCGATGTCGCGCAGGCGCGTCACCGCGCCATCGGCGCTGGTCTTGACGATGATGTCGCCAAATTCTTCCTCGTTCTGCAAACGGCCCTGCGCGTTGATCGACAACTGCACATCGACGCCGGCCAGGCCCGGCGAGGCGCCGACCACCCCGGCGGCGGCCTGCACGTTCTGGCCGCGGATGGCGGTCACCACATCGCCGGCCGACAGGCCGCGCTGGGCGACCTTGTTCGGGTCCAGCCAGACGCGCATCGAGTAGTCGCCCGAGCCGAACAATTGCACGTCGCCGACGCCCTGCACACGCGCCAGCCGATCCTTGACGTTGAGCAACGCGTAGTTGCGCAGATAGGTCATGTCATAGCGGCCGTTGGGGCTCAGCAAGTGCACCACCATGGTCAGGTCGGGCGAGCTCTTGATCGTGCTGACACCCAGGCGGCGCACCTCCTCGGGCAGGCGCGGCTCGGCTTGCGAGACGCGGTTCTGCACCATCTGCTGGGCCTTGTCGGGGTCGGTGCCCAGCTTGAAGGTGACGGTCAGTGTCATCAGACCGTCGGTCGTCGCCTGGCTGCCCATATAGAGCATGCCTTCGACGCCGTTGATCGCTTCTTCCAGCGGTGTGGCCACGGTTTCGGCAATCACCTTCGGATTGGCGCCGGGGTAGTTGGCCCGCACCACCACCGAGGGCGGCACGACCTCGGGGTATTCGGAGATCGGCAGACTGCGCACCGCAATCAGGCCGGCGATCAGCATCAGCAGCGACAGCACGCCGGCAAAGATCGGCCTGTCTATGAAGAATTTGGAGAGGTTCATGGCGGTTCTTCTTTCCTGTCAGGCGTTCACGCGGGAACGCCGGGGGCCGGCCTGGGGCTGCCTGCCCTCAGATGGGGGCGTGCAGCCACAGACCGGACGGCCTGGAATAGGCTGGGACTTGCTTGGCTTTAGGAAGGCTTGGCGTCTTCTCGGCGGGCCTGCAGTTCGGGCTTGGCGTCCATTGCCACGGCCTCGGGCTTCAGCACCGCGCCGGGGCGCACGCGCTGCAGGCCGTTGACGACGATGCGCTCGTCGGCCTTCAACCCGGTGTTGACGACACGCAGGCCGTTGACATTGGCGCCCAGGGTGACCTCGCGGTACTCGGCCTTGTTCTGCGCACCGACCACCATCACGAACTTCTTGCTCTGGTCGGTGCCCACCGCGCGTTCGTTGATCAGCAGGGCCGAGGCATTCTTGACCTGGCCCATGCGCAGCTTGGCGAACTGGCCGGGCATCAGGCTGCCGTCCTTGTTGTCGAACACCGCACGCACACGCACCGTGCCGCTCTTGGTGTCGACCTGGTTGTCGACCAGCTGCAAGCGGCCCTCGAACGGCGTGTCGGTGGTGGCGGCCGTGCCCATCAGCACCGGAATCTTCTCCAGCTGGCTGCGGCCACCGGCGCTGGCGGGCAGGCTCTTCAGCGCGCGGGCCACGACCTGCTCATCGGCGTCGAAGCTGGCGTAGATGGGGCTGACCGAGACCAGCGTCGTCAGCACCGGGGCGCCCGGGCCGGCGGCGACCAGATTGCCGACGGTGATCTCCAGCTTGCCGACGCGGCCGGACACCGGCGCACGCACCTGGGTGTAGCTGAGGTTCAGGCGGGCCGACTGCAAGGCGGCCTGGGCGGCACGCAGATTGGCCTCGGCCTCGCGGTAGGTGTTCTGGCGCTCGTCGTATTCACGCAGGGCGATCGCATGCTCGTCCAGCAGGCGCTGGGCACGGGCCTGATCGCTCTTGGCATAGGTCAGGCGCGACTGTGCGGCGGCCACCTGAGCCTCGGCGCGCTCGACCTCGGCAGCAAAGGGGGCCGGATCGATGGTGATCAGCAGATCACCCTGCTTGACCAGCGCTCCTTCCTTGAAATGCACCGCCTGCACGGCGCCGGCCACGCGGGAGCGCAGGTCGACGCGTTCGACGGCTTCGAGTCGGCCTGAGAACTCGTCCCAGGTGGCGACATCGCTCTTCACCACCGTGGCCACCGACACCGGCGTCGCCGGCGGCTCGGCCGACGCGGCAGCGGGGCCGGCCTCGGCCGTGTGCAGGCCAAAGAAGGCGGCCGAGACGGCCACCACGGCGGTGACGGCTGTGCCCACCGCCCACATGCGGGTGTTCGAGCGTTGCGGGAACTGATCGAGATTAGGGTTCTGACTCATGGGAACTCCGTGAAACTGTGTGACTGTGTTGACTGCCGATCAGCGTTGCTGAATCCGTTGGCCAATCGCGCTGATCTGGTGCATTTGTTCCTACGGTGGAACAAAGCAAGCTATTCGAGGTCTTGATATCAGGGTTTACAGCTAGATGTATGGGCTAGAGACCGCTTCGATTTGATTGAATTCATCGTTTTCCCCTTAGTTTCGTAGCGACCGTTCTGGAATAATGGGGACTGTAGCGAGCTTGCACAAGGCCGTCAACAAATTTAATATCGATCGTTATGGAAAAGACTCTTGAGACAAAAAAGCCCCGTGCGCGTGGCCGCCCGCTGTCCTTCGACCGGGACCAGGCGCTGGAGAACGCGATGCATGTGTTCTGGCGTTTTGGCTATGAGGCGGCGTCGATCAGCGAGCTGACCGCGGCCATGGGCATCACCCCGCCCAGCCTCTACTCCGCCTTCGGCGACAAGGAGCATCTGTTCTGGGAGGCCATCGAGCGCTATGCGGTCGGCCCCGGCAGCGGCGCACCGAAGGCGCTGGCCGAAGAGGCTAGCGCCTATGCCGCGATCAAGCGCCTGCTGGAAGAGGCCGCCGAGGAGCTGACCCGCTCCTGCCACCCGCGCGGCTGCATGATGGTGATGGCGGCGACCAACTGCTCGGTGGCCTCGGCGCACATCGAGGCCGCGCTGGCCAAGCGCCGCGCCGGCGCCGTGACCGGCATCCGCGAGCGCATCGAGCAGGGCATCGCCAACGGCGAATTGCCGGCCGACACCGATGCCAGCGCGCTGGCCAACTTCTATGCCACCGTCTATCAGGGCATGTCCATGCAATCCAAGGACGGCGCGACCTTCGAGAGCCTGATGGCCATCACGGCCGCGGCGATGCGCGCCTGGCCGGCCAAGCAGCCGGCGTGAGCCCAGAGAACGCAGATCAACCCACCGGAATCGCCATGCCCGTAACGCTTCAACTCAGCGGCCATGTCAAGGACCTCGGCGGCGGTTTCGTGGTGCGGCGTTTGCTGCCCTCGGCGCCGCGTCAGGCGGTAGGGCCCTTCCTGTTCTTCGATCACTTCGGTCCGGTCACCGTCGAGCCCGACAGCCACCACGATGTGCGGCCGCACCCCCATATCGGCCTGGCCACCGTCACCTATCTGTTCGAGGGCGCGATGATGCACCGCGACAGCCTGGGCACCGAGCAGCGCATTGCCCCGGGGGCGATCAACTGGATGACGGCCGGCAGCGGCATCGTCCACTCGGAGCGCCGGCCCGCCGACCTGCGCGACAAGACCTTTGTCAACCACGGCCTGCAGCTGTGGGCCGCGCTGCCGGAAGCGTTCGAGGAAGTGGCACCGAGCTTCTCGCACACGCCTGCCGAGGCGATCCCAACGCTGAACGTGGGGGCCGCACAGGTGCGCGTGCTGATCGGCGAAGCCTTCGGCCTGCACTCGCCGGTGCCCACGTTTGCGCCGACCCTCTACCTCGATGTGCGCTTCGCTTCGGCGGGTGACATGGAGTTGCCCGCGCTGGCCGAAGAGCTGGCGGTCTACACGGTCGATGCGCCGGTTCAGGTTGATGGCGACACCGTGCCGCCGCACACGCTGGCTCTTTTGGAGCCCGGTCAGACCGTCAGGCTGCAAGCCGACGGCCCGGCGCAGCTGATGGTGCTGGGCGGCGCCTCGCTCGGCGCGCACCGCCACATCTGGTGGAACTTCGTCTCCAGCCGCAAGGAGCGCATCAACCAGGCCGCCGATGACTGGCAGGCCCAGCGTATGGGCCAGGTCATCAACGAGACCGAGTTCCTGCCGCTGCCGGAGCGCCGCCCGGCCGGGATCTGACGGGCCAGCGGGGTCAGGCCAGGGCCCGCAACACCCGCCCGAAGAATCCGTCGGCATGGTCGGCATTGATCCAGCGCACCACCACCACCAGGCGCTGCGCAGGTGCCACCCAGGTCAGGGAGCTGCCGGCGCCGACAGCGAAATAGCTGTCTTCGGGCAGACTGGGGAACACGCTGTGGCCCGGGTTCAGAAACACCAGGCAGCCATAGAACGGCGCGATCGCACAGGGTGTGCGCATGCGTTCCACCCAGGCGGCGGGAATCACCTGCCGGCCGTTGACGCGGCCCTGGTCGAGCAGCATGTGCCCGATGCGCGCCTGATCGACGCTGCTGATCGACATGCCGCCGCCCCAGTGGCTGCCGCCGGGCACCGACTGCACGCGCTGGCCATTCGCCAACTCGACCCAGGAGTTGTCATAGCCCACCCAGCGCCAATCAGTGCTGGCGCCGATGGGCCGCATGATGGCCTCGTCAAACACCTCCGGCAGCGCCCGGCCGAACAGGTGCAGCAGCGCCAGTGACAGCTGGTTGATGCGCACGTCGTTGTACTCCCAGTAGCTGCCAGGAGCCTGCAGCGGGCGGGCGTCGCCCTTGATGCCGCTCACCTCCTTGGCCTGGAATTTGACGCTGCGGAAGCGATCCACCTGGTCAGGCACGCCGAAGCAGCTGCCCTCCCATTCGCTGGTTTGCTGCAGCAGCTGCAGCCAGGTCACCTGGGCGTTGTGCTCGCCCTCGAAGCCAATGCCCGGCACCCTTTTGTGCACCGCCTCGTTCAGATCGGGCAGCAAGCCGCGGCCCTGTGCCACGCCAGCGAGCAGGGCCAGATAGGTCTTGGCGATGCTGAAGGTCAGGTCGGCCCGCTCGGGCTCGCCCCAGTGCGCCCGCAGTTGGCCGTCCTGCAGGATCACGCCCGACACCGGCCCGCGGCCATGCACCGGCCCCAGCAAGCGGTTCCAGGGCGGCGGGTCCTGCTGGTGCACGCCCCAGGCCTGGTTCTCGGTGTCGCGGCTCCAGGCCGTCTCGTGCTCAATGGCGAATTGCACGGCGTCCAGCAAGCGCGGGTCTTGTGTTGTGGCCAGGGACAGATTGAGCATGATGATGATGAAATTGCTGCGGTGAAGGCGGTCTTGATTGTAGAAACGACCAACGTGCGCGAAGCTCCGGCAATCGCACCGTCGACGCGGAATCGGCGGAGCCCCGCGCCGTCGGGCCGTGATACTTTCTTTCTTACTTTCTTCGCCTCAGCGCCCCACCCTACCCCCACGGAGACACCTGGCATGAAACTGATGCGATACGGCGCCAAAGGCGCGGAGCGACCGGCCCTGCTGGACAGCCAGGGGCGCGTACGAGATCTTGGCGGCAGCCTGGACGATATCGACGGCAGCCACCTCACACCTCAGGGCCTGCACCTGTTGCGCCAGATTGATCCCGACAGCCTGCCCCTGGTCGAGCAGCCGGGTCGCATCGCGCCGCCATGGAGCGGCATGGGCAAATTCGTCTGCGTCGGCCTGAACTACGCCGACCATGCTGCTGAGGCCGGCATGCCCTTGCCGAAGGAACCCATTCTGTTCATGAAACCCACGAGCGCCGTGATCGGTTGCAATGACGCTGTCGTGCTGCCCCAGGGCTCGGTCAAGGGCGACTGGGAAGTCGAGCTGGGCGTGGTGATTGGCAGCAAGGCACGCTATGTCAGCGAGGCAGACGCGCTGCAGCATGTGGCCGGCTACTGCGTGGTCAACGATGTGTCCGAGCGCGAGTATCAGATCGAACGCGGCGGCACCTGGGACAAGGGCAAGGGCTGCGACACCTTCGGCCCGGTCGGGCCCTGGCTGGTGACGGCCGATGAAGTGCCGGACCCGCAGGCGCTGGCCCTGTGGCTTGACTTGAACGGCCAGCGCCGCCAGACCGGCAGCACCCGCACCATGGTGTTTGGCGTCGCCCAGCTGGTAAGTTATATCAGCCGCTTCATGACGCTCTACCCGGGCGACCTGATCAGCACCGGCACGCCCCCCGGCGTGGGCATGGGCCACAAGCCGCCGCTGTATCTGCGGCCCGGCGACGAGATGCGTCTGGGCATTGCCGGCCTGGGCGAGCAGTGTCAGCGTGTGCATGGGTGGAGCTCGACGCTGATTGATGCCTGAGGCAGAACGCCTTCACTCGCCGGCCCGGCCGCGGCTCAACGCCAAACCCGGGACATCAGCCTGGCGCAATAGCTCGCCTCCGGCACCGCCACACGCCAGGGTCCATGGGACAGGGCATCTCCTCCGGTATGCCGCGACCGGTTCGAAGCAGGATCCGCAGGCTCTGCGGACACTTGCGCCGGGGCGATGCCGGTTGAGCCCCCGCGACGGGGCGCTGATGGCGCGCGCGATACCTCCGCAACTCCTGGCCCTGACAATGGGCCCAGCATATCCACCGGGCTGCGCACCGCACCGCCCCCAAGCTTCAAGACGTGGGTGTAGATCATCGTGGTGGCGACGTCGGCATGCCCCAGCAAATCCTGGACGGTCCTGATGTCGTAGCCGGCCTGCAGCAAATGTGTGGCGAATGAATGGCGGAGTGTGTGCGGCGTGGCGAGCTTCCCGATCTGAGCCGACACAAGAGCCCTCTTGAACGCACGCTGAAAGCCCTGGTCGAACATATGGTGCCGCCGAATCTCACCGCTGCGCGGATCCACTGAATGCTTGCCCTGAGGAAAGACCCAAAACCAGATCCAGGACGACGCCGAGCGGGGGTACTTCCGGTCCAAGGCGTCGGGCATGTAAACCCCGCCGTGCTGGCCAGCCTGATCTGCCACCCACAGGCAGCGGGCATGCGCTAACTGGGCTCGCAATGCGGGTATCAAGCTGGTCGGCAGCATCACCACCCGATCCTTGCCGCCCTTGCCCTCACGGACAATGATGGCACCATGATCGAAGTCCAGGTCCTTGACGCGCAGTTGCAAGCCCTCGGACAACCGTAGACCCGTGCCGTAGAGCAGTTGGGCAAACAGGCGGTACTCACCGTCCATCCATCGAAACACCCGCGCGATGTCATCTCGGGTCAGCACCACCGGAAGCCTGCGCTTGCTGCGTGGCCGGCCAATCTGGCGCAGCCAGGGCAGGTTGATGTCCAGCACCTTGGTGTACAGGAACAGCAGGGCGGACAAAGCCTGCTTGTGCGTTGATACCGCAACATGACGCTCGTTGGCCAGCCAGGACAGGAAGGCCTCGAGTTCGTCCTGCCCCAGGTCCCGCGGATGGCGCAACCCATGAAAACGCACGAACGCCCTGACCCAATGCACATAGGCCTGCTCGGTGCGCAGGCTGTAGTGCAAGGACCGCACCCGCTCCCTCACCTGATCCAACAGTTTGACAGCCTGCAGCGGCGGCAGCGGCGACAACTCGCCCGCAGGGCGCAGCAGTGTTCTTGACGAATCAGCCATCTAACGCTCCAATCAACGCCATATTGGTTGCAGGCACCGCAGCAAAACGCTGCAGACTTGCGATGCAAGCCAAAGCTGCCTTTGCACGACCCAATACACTGTACGAAACCACAGCATATGCAATCCAATGCCTTAGTTCAAGCGGAGAACAACCCACAGACGTCTCCGTGGATACGGCGACAACTAAATGTGTTACGCAGCGTGTCTGTCGCCCGATAACATAGTTAGGCAGCTATGGAGAGCGTCGGTCGGTTCATCAACATCGTTCTCTTCTTTTTCTTGCTTTGGGGACCCATCGCGAGCTACTTCCTTGCTCGAACCGTAGCTCGAAGAGCCCATCTTCTGGTTGTCGCGCCGCTCCTTGTTGGCGCGTTGACACTTGGTCAGTTCGTCGTTTTCTGTCCAGTCATGTGGGGCGGCGAAGGTTTTGGCATGCTTCTTCCTTGGTGGGGCTTGCTCTGGTTCGGGGCAGCGCACGCAAACTTCTTCTATGAGTTCGCCGCAGTGGCGCTGGTCTACTTTGCCGCCGTTGCGGCCTATGTTGTTTGGCAGTGCCAGCGAAACGCTCGCCCAGGTCAAACCGTGATTTAAGGCTTGCTATGCACAATCTGCCTAACCATTCCATCGAGGGGACAAACAACGGCGGTTCAGGTTCAGGCTTTCTGTCCATGCCGGTGCCGCCGTCGTTTGCCCCTCATGTCAAACGTTATGCGTCGGCTTTGCCGGAACTCTAAAGCTGGCTCCGCTTGCGACCACACTGGAGTCTTTGCCGCGCGCGTCGAACTGCCAAGCATGCAAACCTCGCCGCCGCGCGCGTTGCTTGCTCAGTCTTCAGGGTTTGCTATGCGTCTTGGCGCGGCATACACGGGTAAAGTCATCGCAATGCAACCCAGGCCTCGCTTTCGGTCCACGCCACCGCCCTCGGGGCGCGCCTGGCTGGCTCCTTCTTCGGCTGGCACATTCGGCATTCAAGCGCCTGTGCCTTCGTCGTTGGGGCTACGCATAACCAATCGCTCCATCCGACAGCCTACGGCTGCGGCTGAGCTCAGACGTTAGAGCGCAATGAGCATCATGATGCTTTTCCTCGGCTTGGTATCGCCCTTAGTTGCGTTCCTGTGGGCAGGTCGTGTCTACGCCGGCAGCGAGAGAAGGCATAAAGAGTCCAGCTCATTTGGCGTCTATCTTTGTGAAGTAGGTTTCGTGCTTGTCATTGCTTTGCTCGTCGTAGCCTTTCTTGGCCGCGGCTTGTGTGGACTTCTCTCCTTTCCCGAGGAAACCTGCGGGTGGGTCGCGCCGTTCTTCTTGGCTCCGCTTCTCGCGAGCATTTCCGCCGTGGCATACGCATACATGTGGGCGAAGCGCACCAATGCGCTCTAACCATTCCATCGAGGGGACAAACAACGGCGGTCCAGGTTTGGGCCTTCTGTCTAGGATGGTGCCGCCGTCGTTTGCCCCTCATGTCAAACGTTAGGCCGCAGAAATGCCCTCCAAGTCCATCGTTGCGCTTTACTGGGAGTCGAGAGCGTCTGCGCCAAGCGAGAGTGCAGCCGCATTGCTCCCGGCGTTTGAGGCGCTGCGCTGCGCTGGTTTCGGTGTCTTCTTCCGCAAGGGCCGCTCAAAGAAGGCGGCAACAGCACAACCGCTTGTCATTTCCCACGAGTCACTCGAAGAGCTGCTCTCTCAAGGTGCGAATCTGCGAGATGTTGGAAGGCAGCCCATCCTGGAGCTTGGCCAGTCGCTGGGGCTTTGGTCCGGTGGACCTGAAGACGAGGCATATGCACTTGCCGTTCAAATTGGCAGCACTTCGCCTCACTCGAGGAACTGCTTCGTCCTTCAGCTCCCAGGTACGGGACCTCATTCATTGGCCAGCACATCCATTGAAGTCAAGACTATGTTTACTGCATTGGTGCAGCTCCTTCTCCCTAGTCAGGCTATCGTTTGCGAGGCCAGCGCTATTCGCTGGGAGGATTCCGTGTTGGCTGCCAACATTCCACACTTGGTCAGGTACAAGCGTGCGGCCTAACCCTGCGTTCGAGCCGACTCGCGCCGGCTGGTCACTACAGGCCCCCATTTCATTCTGGGCCTTCTGTGCCCTGCCGTCGCTCGCGGCTCAACTTGAACGTTAGGCCGCATCCAAATGCCGTCTCGCCCACGAATCTATGCTGACTTCAACGCCATTGCGTATCGGCAAGACGGATCTTCGCTCGCCGACATCCCGATAACCGGCTACGGAACGCTCGCAAGCCTGTCGAATCAGCGTCTTCGCCTCGCGGAAGGGCTTGAGGTAGTGATCTTCGAGCCACGCGACATTGAATGCGACGGAGCAGCGCACTTCGACTTGGCAAGAACCGATCCAGCAGGAAGACAGGGTGAATGGGTTGTTGTTATTGACCATAGTCAGACCCGGGACTGCGCACCCGATCAACCGGAGTTGAGTGAGCATCTGTGCTTCGGCTGCCGACTTAACCTCAAATCGCATTTCAAGGACATTGGTCGGTCATATACGGAGATATGCCCAGCATGCGGCACAAGCGTCATGGCCCCGCTCGCGCCTCCGGCCAATGCGGCCTAACCGGTCGCTCGAGTGGACCTACGCCAGCTGGCCGCGCTACGCTGCCTGTATATTTTCAGCTCCGCGCGGCCAGCTGGCTGCGGCCCCTCAGCTTCAACGTTAGACCACCCATGAACCTACGTGCCGTGCTCTTTGACCTCGATGACACGCTGCACGACAAGTCGGCAACGCTGCGCACGGTCGCCGCCAAGCAGTACGTCACCGGTGAGCTTTCGTCCTTCGGCATTCACGAGGGCGAATGGGTGTCACAGTACCTCGATCTGAACAACCTTCGCATCGAGAAGACCGAGGTCTTCTCGCGCCTGCGAGATCGGTTCTCGCTGCCCTCAGACCTTGCCGAGTCGCTGCTCGCAGACTTCGACAACAACCTTGGAACAGAAGCCAAGCTGTATGCCGGTGCACTGGACCTCGTACGGTCATGCAAAGCGCAGGGTATGAAGGTAGGCCTTATCACCAACGGCCGCGACGCCTTTCAGCGAAGCAAAATCGTAGGCATGGGTGTCGCCGAGAACTTCGATGCGGTGGTTACCTCGGGCGGCCTAGGAATCAAGAAGCCAGATCTACGCATCTTTCGAGCTTGTCTCCAGATACTCGATGTCGAGCCAAATGATGCTGCATTCGTCGGAGACGACTTCGCAGCCGATATGCAGCCCGCCCTGGAGCTTGGCATGCAAGCCATCTGGAAATCATCCGCTTACTCTCCGCGAGTAGCATTCAGCAGCGACAACCTCAATGAAATTCGAGCGTTCCTATTGTCGGCGGTCTAACCCTTCCATCGAGGGGACAATCAACGGCGGTTCAGTTTTGGCTTCGTTGCCTACGTTGGTGCCACCGCTGTTTGCCCCTCATGTCAAACGTTAGACCTCTCATGCGATCCAAGACCATCGCCGTCACTTCGTCCTCCCTCGTTTCCGCGTGTCTCCTACTTGCAATCGACAAGGCGGGATGCGCCCTACGAGCGTGCACCGAGGACGATGCAGCTGTCAGGGCAGAGTTGGTCATGGTGCCAATGTTATTCGTCTATGCAGTGGCATCCTGGCTCACCGTGTTTCCATTGATTGTCGCTGTGGGAAGGAGCGTGCGAAAGCCTGTCGCTGCATTGCTCGTCTCCCTCTCCTTTGGCCTCGCCGTCGCTCTGCTGCTTCACCAGCCGCAAGTCGACAGCTCAGTGGTGCGCACGCTAAACGTGCTTCTCCCGTGGTTGGTTGTCCCCTGGTTTGCCGGGGGTTGGCTAGCCACATTGCTCTGGCCCTATCCTCCCAACAACGAGAAGCACAGTGCGGCAGAAACAGAGGCCTAACCATTCCATCGAGGGGACAAACAACGGCGGTTCGGTTTTGGGCATTCTGTCCACGCTGGTGCCGCCGTCGTTTGCCCCTCATGTCAAACGTTCGACCTCTTGAAATCCGCTTCTGGACTGCTGTGCGCCTCTGGCGTATAGTTCGGCAATGCTCACAGTCGTCGAAACCCTCCTCTTTCAACGCCAATGGCCGCTCTACTGGAGCGAAGAGGAGCGCGGCGTTTTCGCCGCCTACATTGCAGAGCATCCCACTGCCGGAGATGTCGTGCCCGAATCCGGTGGCATTCGCAAAGTGCGATGGGGTCGCGCAGGTTCGGGCAAGTCGGGCGGCGTGCGGGTGATCTATTTCACTCGTACAGCCGAAGGTGAAGTCGTCTTGCTTACGCTTTATGCGAAGTCCAAAACGGACAACCTCACTGGCCCAAAGTTGAAGGAGATTCGCCGTGCCCTCGAAGAGTAAACCCCTGACCGACGCAGAACTCACTGCGTACGAAGCCAAGCGCGATCTTGCCGCGGAGCTTCTGCAATCTGTGCGGGAGATGAAGGCAGGACAAGTCCGCGTTGTTTCTTCGCCGGTTATTGAAGCTCGGCACAAAACCGGGCTTTCGCAATCACAGTTTGCCGCGCTGATGGGAGTGTCCGTTCGCACCTTGCAGGGCTGGGAGCAAGGTCGGAAGCAGCCGAGTGGAGCCGCGCGAACATTGCTCGCCATCGCCAGCTCCAATCCGAAGGCACTGTTGGCAGTGGCACACAAGTAGGCCGCATGCGCAAGAGGTCGAACCGGTCGTTCGAGCCGACAGCCACAGGCGGGCTCCGTTGTGCCGGTTTGGTCAGGTGGGTGCCGCCTGTGTCTGCGGCTCAACTTCAACGTTCGGCGTCATGGGACTGATCTTCTTCCTCGGTATCAACTGGCTGCTCATCGCGCTAGCCGTAGGTCTTCTTAAGAAACCTGGCGAGCTGAGAGCCGTTGCCAAGAGCTGGGCTGACCGTCCTTTCATGAACGCGTTCATGCTCACCTGGGTCAGCTCGATTCTTGTAGCCGGCTGGGGGGTGCTGACCGGGGGCTACTTATCTTGGCCAGTAGCTACGCCGTGGGGACGCTTGCAGTCCTGGCAGCTTGGCGGAATCGTCGCGTTTGCTGGGCTCGTTGTGTTCTTTGGAATCTCCGCCTACGAGAATCGTCAGCACCGCAAGCGGTACGAACAATGACGCCGAACCCATCATTCCAGCGGACCGCCTTCGGCGGCCTCTGAATTCAGACGTTAGGCGTCCAAGCCGAATCATGCGCGATCTCACTACGCGGGTACTTTCGAGAACCCGCAAGCGTTGGTTCAAGTCGCGTCCTCTTTTCGAGGCCTACAAACCCGTCGCTTCGTCGTATCCGTCCGGCCAAGTCATCTTGAAGTCGCCAAGCGGAACCGTAAGGATCGTGTCCACTTAACTTAGGTGGACACGATGCCAAGCGAGAAGAT
>NZ_SNXS01000009.1 GCF_004362525.1 Roseateles toxinivorans | reverse complement strand
GGCAGATAGCCCGGATAGTCCCTCCACCTCGGCACCCTCAGTCGCTGCGTCTGAAGGTGCTGCCCCGAACATACAAGCCCGGATGCAATCCGGGGCCCCGGATTCCATCCGGGCTACAACGCCCTCACTCGTAACGCAAGGCCTCCGCCGGCTGCACGCGGCTGGCCCGCCAGGCCGGGTAAAGGGTGGCGGCAAAAGCCAGCAGCAACGAGGTGATGGCGATCGGCAGTACATCGGCCTGCTGCGGATCGCTGGGCATGTGATCGATCAGATAGACGCTGGGTGACAGCAGGCTGGCGCCCAGCACCCGCTCGATGGCCGGCACGATCACGCCGACATTGAACGAGATCAGGAGCCCCAGACCAACGCCGGACAAGGTGCCTATCACCCCCGACACGGCCCCCTGCATCATGAAGATCGCCATGATGGAGCGGGGACTGGCGCCCAGGGTGCGCAGGATGGCGATGTCGGCCTGCTTGTCGGTGACCGTCATCACCAGGGTCGAGACCAGATTGAAGGCGGCCACCGCGACGATCAGGGTCAGGATCAGCGACAGCATGCGCTTCTGGTAAGGCAGGGCCTCGAACCAGATGCGGTTGGCCTGGGTCCAGTCGCTGACGCGCAAGCCAGGGCCCAGGCTGGCGTGCAACTGGTCGCCGACAGCTTGTGCCAGCGCGGCATCGCTGAGCCTGAACTGCAAGCCATTGGGGCCGGCCACGCGGAACAGCTGCGCGGCGTCATCCAGATGCATCAGGGCCAGCCCGCTGTCGTACTGGAAGTGGCCCGCCTCGAACACGCCCACCACGGTGAAGGGCATCAGCCGCGGCACAAAGCCTGCTGCCGAGGCCTGGCCGCCGGGCGCCACCAGGGTGACCTTGTCGCCCTCGCGCACGCTGAGGGTACGCGCCAGTTCTGCCCCGAGGACGATGCCCTGCTGGCCCGGCTGCAGCTTGGCCAGCATGCCGCTCAGCCGCGCGGCCAGCGCCGACACCTTGGCCTCCTCGGCGGGAACGATGCCGCGCACCAAGGTGCCACGCAGATCCTCGCCGCGGCCTATCAGGGTCTGCGCAGCCACAAAGGGCGCCGCCTCCAGCACCGCCGGGTTCTGCTTCGCCCGCGCCCTGGTGGCCCGCCAATCGGGCAACGCCGCCAGATCGGCCGAAGTGACCTCGACATGCGCGATCACCGCCAGCATGCGCTCGCGCACCTCCTTCTGGAAGCCATTGATCACCGACAGCACGATGATCAGCGCCGCCACGCCCAGCGCAATGCCCAGCACCGACACGGCCGAGATGAAGGACACAAAGCGCGTGCGCCGCCCGCCCCGCCCCGCGCGCGCATAGCGCCAGCCGATCTGCAACTCATAGGGCCAGTTCATCAGTTCACCAGCACGCCGACACCCATTGTCAGGCGGCGCGCGCAGCGCTGTGCCAGCTCGGGGTCATGGGTCACCAGCACCAGGGCCATGCCCCGCCCGGCGGCCAGATCCAGCATCAGCTTGAACACGCCGTCGGCGGTCTCGCGGTCGAGGTTGCCGGTGGGCTCGTCGGCCAGCACGCAGGCCGGCTCGGTGACCAGGGCGCGGGCAATCGCAACACGCTGGCGCTCGCCACCGGACAGCTGGCCCGGCCGGTGTTCGACGCGGGCAGAAAGGCCCACCTGCTCCAGCATCGCACGCGCCTTGGCGCGGGCCGAGGCCAGATCCATGCGGCGCATGCGCAGCGGCATGGCCACATTGTCCAAGGCGGTGAACTCGGGCAGCAGGTGGTGGAACTGATAGACAAAGCCCAGGTGCTGGTTGCGCCAGCGCCCCTGGGCCGTGGCGTCCATCGCCGCCATATCGGCCCCGGCCAGCAAGACCTGGCCCTGGCTTGGCGCGTCCAGCCCGCCCAGCAGGTGCAGCAAGGTCGATTTGCCGGAGCCCGAGGCCCCGACGATGGCCAGGCTTTCGCCGCGGGACACGCTGATGTCCACGCCACGCAGCACATGCACATCCAAACCACCCTCACTGAAGTGCTTGTGCAGACCTCGGGCTTCGAGCACAAAGCCAGCTGAGTTATTCATAGCGCAGGGCCTCGGCCGGTTGTACGCGGCTGGCACGCCAGCTCGGATAGACGGTGGCCGCGAAGGCCAACAAGAGTGAAGTGACGGCAATCGGCACGATATCGCCCCGCTGCGGATCGCTGGGCATGTGGCTGATCAGATAGACGCTGGCCGGTAGAAAGGCGGTGTGCAGCAGCCGCTCAATGGCCGGCACGATGACATCGATATTGAAGGCCACCAGCAGGCCCAGGCCGACGCCGGACACCGTACCAATGATGCCCGAGGCGGCGCCCTGCACCATGAAGATGCCCATGATGGAGCGGGGGCTGGCGCCCAGCGTGCGCAGGATGGCGATATCGGCCTGCTTGTCGGTCACCGTCATCACCAGGGTCGAGACCAGATTGAAGGCGGCGACGGCGACGATCAGGGTCAGGATGATGAACATCATGCGTTTTTCCAGCTGCACGGCGTCGAACCAGCTGCGGTTGGCGCGCGTCCAGTCGCTGACCCGAAAGGCAGTGCCGAGGCTCGATGCCAGCTGGTCGGCAACCTCTCGCGCCTGCTGCACGTCCTTGAGCTTGAGCTGCACGCCGGTCGGCCCCTCGACGCGGAACAGCCGCGCCGCATCGTCCACATGGATCAAGGCCAGCGCGCTGTCGTACTCGTAGTGGCCGGAATTGAAGGTACCGACCAGGGTAAAGGCCTTGAGCCGCGGCACCATGCCGGCAGGCGTGACCTGGCCCCCGGGGGCGACGATGGTGACCTTGTCGCCCTCGCGCAAACCCAGCGAGCGCGCCAGCTCGAAACCCAGCACGATGCCCCACTGCCCTGGCTGCAGACGGCCGAACACCCCGTCTTTCAGCTGCGCCGCCAGCGGCGTGACCTGGGCCTCGTCGGCCGGACTGATGCCGCGCACCATCGCACCGCGCATGTCCTCGCCACGGGCAATCAGCGCCTGGGCGGAGACAAAGGGCGCCACTCCGACGACGGCCGGGTTCTGCCGAGCCTGGGCCATCGTCGCCTGCCAGTCGGGCAGGGCTCCCCGGTCGGCGGCATGGACCTCGACGTGCGCGATCACCGACAGCATGCGGTCGCGCACCTCTTTCTGGAAACCATTCATCACCGACAGCACGATGATCAGCGCCGCCACGCCCAGCGCAATGCCCAGCACCGAGACGCCGGAGATGAAGGAGATGAAGCGGTTGCGGCGTCCGCCGCGGCCGGCGCGGGTGTAGCGCCAGCCAATCTGCAACTCATAGGGCCAATTCATGGGGAGATGCTAACCGAGGCGTCACGCCGGCCATGGCATCATGGCCCACGGGCACAAAGTCTCAGGAGCCCACCGGTGATCCGCTTGATCCGCCGCTTTACTCCGTCGCTGCCTCTTCATGCGCTGCTGGCCTGGCTGGCCCAGCTGTCCTTGGCCCTGCACTGCGTCGGCGCATCGGCCCTGACCATAGGCAGCCCCGACAACTCCGAGGTCGCGCAGATGGCACAGGCGGTGCTGCGCCAGGCCTATGCCAAGGCGGGCATAGCGTTCCGGCCAACCTCGCTGCCGCTGCGGCGCTCCTTGCAGATGGCCGACCGCGGCGAGACCGACGGCGAGATGATGCGCTCGGCCGGCACCCTACAGACCATGCCCCAGCTGATACGCATAGACGTGCCGGTGGCGCGGCTGGTGCTCACCGTCTACCGCCGTGGCGAATGCCCCCGCAGCACCAGTGTGGCCGAGCTGAGCCAGCAGCGCGTAGCCTATTTCCGCGGCACCCTCTTGATTGAGCGCCTGCTGCCGGCCGGCGCCCTGATCCCCGCGGATGACACCTGGGACGCACTGCGCCGCCTGCAGGCCGGCATGGCCGATGCGGCAATAGGCGCCGAGCTTGAAACCGACACATTGCTGGCCTCCAACGGTGTACGCGGCATCTGCAAGGTGACCGAGCCGGTCTCCGATGCACCGCTGTACCACGCGCTGCATGAGCGCCACGCGGCTTTGGCGGCACGCCTGGAGCAGGTGCTGAAGGAGATGCAGGCCAGCGGCGAGCTGGTGCGGATCTGGGCGGCCGAGGAGAAGCGGCTGCGGGATGAGGCGGCACGGCGGGCGCGGCTGCCCAGGTAGCGGACCATCCCCAGGTCTGGGGATTTTCAGCTTGACTGACATAGGGTCGCTCGGCAGGATGACCGCGCCGCCACTCACGGAGATCGATATGCGCATAGCCTCCGGCCCCCTGCTCCTGTCCGCCGCCCTCATGCTGCCCGCCCTGCCCTCGCAGGCCGCCATGCTCGACATCGCCACGGTGGCGCACTCCTCCGTCTTCGTGCGCGACTGCCGCAGCGCCGAGGCGCGGGCGGCCAATGCCATGCTGCCCGACAAGTGCGAGGCGACGGCCGAGTTCAACCTGGTGGACACGATGGTGGAGCAGCGCTATGTCGCCGCGCTGGGCGGCAACTCGGCCACCATTCAAGCCACGCACGCGGCGGCCAAGGTCGGGGGCAAGGTCAGTCAAGGTTCGGTCGATGGCTCGGGCGCATTGGGTCAGATCGTGATCAAGCAGGGCTCGTTCACGCAGCCCTATGCCCGCGTCTCGTCCTGGACCGATGTGCTGCAAAGCTATGCCTGGGATGGCAGCGGCGCCGCCACCCGCACCCTGGGAGGCACGCTGGACTTCAACCATGTCGGCATGTTCGGCAGCGACGCCTTCAACGCCACCGGCACCGCGGCGGCGGCGACGGTGGACATGACGCTGAGCGTGTTCTCGCTGACCACCAGCACCATCAGCGTCGACACCGAGCTGGTCGCCAACCAGGTCTATCTGTACGAGGAGTTCGCGCTGGGCCTGCCGGGCTACCGCAGGGAAGCCTGGGTCGAGCGCTTTGGCGAGGTTTCGCCGGTCAGCTTTGGCGCCACGTTCTCGCTGGAGCAGGGCCGCACCTACTTCGTCGAGGCCCGTGTGGCGGCATTCGCCCGCTTCGGCGGAGCGCTGGATGCGACGCACACCTTCAGCGCCAGCATCACCGACCTGCAAGGCCTGACCCAGGCACAGCCGCTGGCCCAGCCCTATCTGATCACCAATGTGCCCGAGCCCGGCAGCGCCCTGATGCTGCTGGCCGGGCTGCTCGGGCTGGGCTGCGCACGCGGGTCCGTACGCAGGGGCTGAGCGCCCCCGGAGCGCACTCAGTGCGCCTCGTCCCAGTTCGCCCCCACGCCCACCTCGGCCAGCAGCGGCACCTTGAGCTGGGCCACGCCGGCCATCAGCCGCGGGATCGCCGCCTTGGCCCAGTCGAGCTCGGCGTCGGGCACTTCGAGCACCAGTTCGTCATGCACTTGCATCACCATCCGTGAACGCAGCTCGGGCTTGGCGTCCAGCTCTGTCTGCACCGCCAGCATGGCCAGCTTGATCAGGTCGGCGGCCGTGCCTTGCATCGGCGCGTTGATGGCCTGGCGCTCGGCGCCGGCGCGGCGTGGGCCGTTGCCGCCCTTGATCTCGGGCAGGTAGATGCGCCGGCCGAACAGCGTCTCGACATAGCCCTTGTCGATGGCCGAGGCACGGGTCTCGTCCATATAGCGCTTCACGCCGGCGAAGCGGGCGAAGTAGAGCTCGATGTACTCCTTGGCCGCCTTCTGCTCGATGCCGAGGCTTGATGCCAGGCCGAAGGCACCCATGCCGTAGATCAGGCCGAAGTTGATGGTCTTGGCATAGCGGCGCTGCTCGGTTGTGACGTCACTCACCGGTGTGCCGAAGACCTCGCTGGCGGTGGCGCGGTGCACGTCTATACCCTGCTCGAACGCCCGCAGCAGACCCGGGTCCTCGCTGATATGGGCCATGATGCGCAGCTCGATCTGCGAATAGTCGGCGCTGACTATTCTGTGGCCGGCGGGTGCCACAAAGGCCTCCCGCACACGCCGGCCCTCGGCGGTGCGGATCGGGATGTTCTGCAGATTCGGGTCGTTGCTGGACAGCCGCCCGGTCACCGCCACCGCCTGCGCGTAATTGGTGTGCACGCGGCCGGTGTCGGGGTTGATCATCAGCGGCAGCTTGTCGGTGTAGGTGCTCTTCAGCTTGGCCAGGCCGCGGTGCTCCAGCAGCTTGGCCGGCAGCGGGTAGTCGGCGGCGAGCTTCTCCAGCACCTCCTCATCGGTGCTCGGTGCGCCGGTGGCCGTCTTCTTGCCCACCGGCAGGCCCAGCTTGACGAACAGGATCTCGCCGATCTGTTTCGGTGACCCGAGGTTGAACGGCTGGCCGGCGATCTCGTAGGCCTCCTGCTCCAGCGCCACCAGGCGCTGGCCCAGCTGCTGGCTCTGCTGGTTCAGCCGGGCCGGGTCGATCAACACACCGGTGCGCTCGATGCGCGCCAGCACGGCGCTTGTCGGCATCTCGATCTGCTCGTAGACGAACTTCAGCCCCGCCTCAGCCTCGAGCTCGGGCAGCAGCGTCTGGTGCACATGCAGGCACATATCGCTGTCTTCGCAGGAGTACTCGGCGGCTCGCGCGACGTCCACCTGGGCGAACGGAATCTGGTGTGCGCCCTTGCCGCACAGGTCCTCGTAGTCCAGCCCCTTGCGGCCCAGGTGGCGCTCGGCCAGGGCCGCCAGCCCGTGCGTGCGGTGCGCCTCGACGACGTAGCTCTGCAGCATGGTGTCGTGGCGGTAACCGCGCACTTTGACGCCGTGATTGGCCAGCACATGGGTGTCGTACTTGATGTTCTGGCCCAGCTTGGCGGCGCTGGCATCCTCGAACCAGGGCTTGAGCCTGGCCAGCACTTCGTCCAGCGGCAGCTGCTCGGGCGCGTCCGGCCCGCTGTGGCGCAAGGGGATGTAGCAGGCCTCGCCGATCGCGACGCTGAAGGACAGGCCGACGATGCGCGCGCGCATGCCGTCCAGCGAGTCGGTCTCGGTGTCCAGCGCCACCAGCTCGGCGCCCTGCAGCCTGGCCAGCCAGGTGTCGAACTGGGGCCAGGTCAGCACGGTGTCGTAGTGATGGGCCATCTTGTCGGGCGATGCCACGGGGGCCGACACCGGCACCTCGTCGGCGAACAGGTCGCCATTGCTGCCGGCGGCCGGACCCGGTGCCGCGGCCGGCGCAGCCGCCACGCCCAACGCTGCTTCCAGCTCCTTGCTCCAGCTCTTGAAGCCATAGCGCTTGTAGAAGTCCAGCAGGCCCGGTTGATCGACCTCGCGCAGGGCCAGGGCCTCCAGCGCCGGCCACTGCTCGACATGGCCCGTCAGGTCACAGTCCAGCACCACGGTCACCAGCCTGCGGCCGGTCGGCAGCCAGTCCAGCGCCTTGCGCAGGTTCTCGCCGGCCACGCCCTTGATGCCGGCAGCGGCGGCGATCACGCCGTCCAGCGAACCATGCTCGGCAATCCATTTGGCAGCGGTCTTGGGGCCGACCTTCTCGACGCCGGGCACGTTGTCCACGGTATCGCCCATCAGCGTCAGGTAGTCGATGATGCGCTCGGGCGGCACGCCGAATTTCTCCTGCACACCGGCCACGTCCAGGCGCTCGTTGCTCATCGTGTTGATCAGCGTCACCTGTGGGTTGACCAGCTGGGCCAGGTCCTTGTCGCCGGTGGAGATGATCACGCTGTGTCCGCTCTCGGCCGCCACGCGCGACAGGGTGCCGATCGCATCATCGGCCTCGATGCCGGGCACTTCCAGCACCGGCCAGCCCAATAGCTTGACAACCTCGTGGATGGGGGCGATCTGCTCGCGCAGCGCATCGGGCATCGGTGCGCGCTGGGCCTTGTATTCGGGATACCAGTCGTCACGGAAGGTCGGCCCCTTGGCGTCGAACACGCAGGCCGCGTGTTCGGCCGGGAACTGCTCGCGCAGCTTCTTCATCATCGCCACGAAGCCATGGATGGCGCCGGTCGGAAAGCCGTCGGGCGCACGCAGATCGGGCATGGCGTGGTAGGCGCGGTACAGGTAGCTGGAACCGTCGACCAGCAGCAGGGTAGGAGTGCTCATGCCCGAATTGTGCGGGATGCGCAGGCTTTCTCGGCCGACAGGAAGGGCCGGAGCGCCGGCACGCCTAGAATCGAGCCCATGAAAACCCTAGCCTCGCCCTTGCGTGAACCGCGTACCGCCGCCCTGTTGGCGCTGGCGATGGCTTTGACCGGGTCGGCCGCCACCGCGGCCAGCAGCCCGCCAGCCGCACCCAAGGCTGAATCCGCCCAGCTCACCAGCTCCGCTGGCACGCCCGAACCTGCGGTGCGCGACGTCATCATCGAAGACGATGCCATGCGCATCGAAGAGACTCGCGTGCGCGGCCAGCTGACCAAGGTCACGGTAAGCCCGAAGGGCAGCAAGGCGCCGGCCTACGAGATCCTGCTGCCCACGCCGGGCCAGGATGTCTCGGGCACGCCCGGCCCGCAGCGCGGCGGTGCCGGCCAGCGCGTCTGGCGCGTGATGAGCTTCTAGCCAGCCCCCCCTCTTTCAGAAGAACATGGCCGTATTCACCGAAGTGACGCGCGAGCAGGCGTCGCAACTCGCCGCCGAGCTGCGCTTAGGCGCCCTGACCGATCTGCGCGGCATCAAGGCCGGCATCGAGAACACCAACTACTTCCTGACGACAGAAGCCGGTGAGTGGGTGCTGACGGTATTCGAGCGCTTGACGTTCGAGGAGCTGCCCTTCTATCTGCAGCTGATGAAGCATCTGGCCCGCCACGGCATCCCGGTGCCGGACCCGCAGGCCAATGCCCGCGGCGAGATCCTGCTCAGCGTGGCCGGCAAGCCGGCCGCCGTGGTCAACAAGCTGGCCGGCGGCCACCAGCTGGCGCCCGATCTGTTCCACTGCGAGCAGCTCGGCGCGATGCTGGCGCGCATGCATCTGGCGGCCCAGGACTTCGAGCTCTACCAGCCCAATCTGCGCGGCCTGCCCTGGTGGACCGGGACCGTGCCGGTGGTGCTGCCCCATGTGACGGCCGAGCAGGCCGAGCTCCTGAGCAGCGAACTGGCCTATCAGCAGACCTTGGCGGCCTCGGCCACCTATGCCGAGCTGCCGCGCGGGCCGATACACGCCGACCTGTTCCGTGACAACGCGATGTTCGAAGGCCTGCCCGGCCGCGAGCAGCTGACCGGCTTCTTCGACTTCTATTTCGCCGGCGTCGATGCCTGGTTGTTCGATGTGGCCGTGTGCATCAACGACTGGTGCATAGACCTGGTCACCGGCCGGCTCGACGAGGCCCGTGCCCAGGTGCTGGTCAATGCCTATGCCAAGGTGCGCCCGCTGAACGGCGCCGAGTACCGCCTGCTGCCGGCCCTGCTGCGCGCGGCGGCGCTGCGTTTCTGGATCTCGCGGCTGTGGGACTTCCACCTGCCGCGCGACGCCGCCCTGCTCAAACCCCATGACCCCGGCCACTTCGAGCGCGTGCTGCGCGAACGGGTGGCACGGCCCTGGCATGCCCTGCAGAATTGACCATAACCCGTGACCCAGCCCTTTTGATGAGTGACAGCGAGCCCTTGATGACGACGACGATGGCCTTGCGCCTGCAACAGGTTCCCGCCAGCCATGGAGTGCGCTGGCTGCGCCATGGCTTCAAGGTGTTCAAGCGCTTTCCGCTGGGCTTTGTCGGCCTGTTCGGCATGTTCATGTTCGCCGGCCTGGTGGCCATGCTGCTGCCGGTGCTGGGCACGGCCCTGCTCCTGATGGCCCTGCCCATCCTGTCGCTGGGTTTCATGCTCGCCACCCATGGCGCGCTGCAGGGGCACCGGCCCACGGCGGCAGTGTTCATCGCCCCCTTCCGCCTGACACCGGCCCGCCGCAAAACCCAGCTGGTCCTGTGCGCCGGCTATGCGCTGGGCACGGTTCTGATCATGGTGCTCAGCGACTGGGTCGATGGCGGCGCCTTCGACCGCTTCGAGACCCTGCTGTCCAGCGGCAAGGTCGATGAGGCCAAGGTGGCCGAGGCCCTGGCCGACCCGCAACTGGCGCTGGGCTCGCTGACCCGCCTGGGCCTTGCCGCCCTGCTGTCGGTGCCCTTCTGGCACGCCAGCGCCCTGGTGCACTGGGGCGGCCAGCGCAGCCTGCAGGCGCTGTTCTCCAGCACCCTGGCGGTGTGGCGCAACCGCGGCGCGTTCTTCCTCAATGCGATGGCCTGGTTTGGCGTGTTGATTGCCTTCGGCGTCGTCGCCAGCCTGGTGGCTGCCCTGCTGGGCCTGAACAACTTCGTGGCCGTGATCGCCGTGCCCGCCGGCCTGCTGTTCTCGACCATCTTCTACGCCTCGCTGTACTTCACCTTCATCGACAGCTTTCTGTTCACCAACAAGGACGAGCCGCCGGCACCTGCCGAGCCCGATCCGATGGCTTGACCCGCTTGCTCCCGACAACGAGAAAAAGGGCCCGCGGGCCCTTTTCCTTTTCTTGCCAGGGCACCTGGCCCCGCATGCTTCAGCTGCCGATCACGCCGCCATCATTCTTGGTGATGACGATGGTCGCCGAGCGCGGGCGCTTGCCGGCGCCGTAGCCGGCGTTGCTGGGCCACTGGCTCAGATACTTGCTGGCATCGGCGGCATTGGCCGAGCTGATGGTCTCGCCCGGGTGCTGGATGTTGACAAACAGCGCCTTGCCATCGGGCGTTTCGGCACAGCCGGTCAGCTCGCAGTCCACCGGGCCGACCAGGAAGCGCTTCAAGATGTCGGCGGTCGGCGCCTTGCCGACGTAGGTGTCCACCGTCTTGCCACCGGCATAGCTCAGCGTCTTCTTCTCGCCGTCGCCCACCTTGCCGGGAATGCCGGCCAGCATCATGCAGTTGGTCTTGTCGGTGTAGGCACCGTCGTCGGTCTGAATCCAGCACACACCAGTGGCGCGGCTGAACCACAGGCCGTCGGGGCTGGACATGTCCTGATCGTCGGTCAGCGAGGACAGATTGACCAGGCTCTTGTCGGCGCCGGCTTCCGAGCCGAACAGATAGACGTCCCACTTGAAGGCAGCCGCGGCCGCTTCGCCGCCCACTTCGGCAACGCGGATGATGTGGCCGTTGACATTGCCCGACTGCTTGGTCGCCGCGCCCTTGGTGTCTTCATAGAAGCGCGGATTGGCAGCATCTACGGTGGCGGCCGTGCGGTTGGAGTTGTTCGTCAGGGTGAAGTAGACCTCGCCGGTGGTCGGATGGGCGGCGCACCATTCCGGGCGGTCCATCTTGGTCGCACCCACGGCGTCGGCGGCCAGGCGGGCATTGACGACGACATCGGCCTGGTCGGCAAAGCTGTAGTTGGTCGCGGCCTTGATGGCGGCATTGTTGATGCTCAGCTCGATCCAGTCGCCGCTGCCATCGGCATTGAACTTGGCGACGAAGAGCTTGCCCTTGTCCAGGTATTTGTCACCGGTGGCGATGCGGTCCGTGGCGCTGGCATCGGCGGCAGCCCAGTTGGCCTCGGAGACCCATTTGTAGATGTACTCGCCGCGCGAATCGTCACCCATATAGACGGCCAGCGGCTTGCCCTCGACCAGCTTGCTGAAGGCGGCGCTCTCATGGGCGAAGCGGCCCAGGCCGGTGCGCTTCTTGATCGGCGCAGCCTTGTTGTAGGCATCGATCTCGACCAGATAGCCGAAGGTGTTCAGCTCGTTGCGGTAGTCGTCGCCGCCATCGGCGCTGGCGCCCTTCTTCGAGATATCCCAGCGGGCGTACTTGTCGTCCGCACCACCCGTTTCCCAGCCGTGGCGGCTGGCCGCGCCCTGGTTGCGGCCGTAGCGCTTCAGCGAGGTCACGCTCTTGTCATTGGCGCGCGCCGCATCGTCGGCCGCGCCGCGGGTGAAGTAGCCCGACCAGTTCTCTTCGCCGGTCAGGGTCGTGCCCCAGGGCGTGGTGCCGGTGCCGCAGTTGTTCAGGGTGCCGCGGGCGGTCTTGCCGTCGGCCGCGTACTTGGTCTTCATCAGGCCCGAGCCGGCGGCTACGCCGGACAGCAGCACCGGGGTCAGCGGCGTGATGCGGCGGTTGAAGGCCGAGTCCTTGACGTAGCCGAAGGCGGCACCGGTCTTCTTGACCTCGACCACCGACAGGCCGTGCAGCGGCACCTCGCGGTCCACCTCGGCGGCCGGGCGCGGCAGCGTGTTGGTGCCACCGGTCAGGTGCACAAAGGCCGAGGCGCGCTCGTTGCCGGCATGGCTGGTGGCCTCGTGGTTGATGACCAGCAGGCCGCGGTCGGAGGCCTTCAGATCGGCCTTGCCGTCGGCCGACAGACCGTAGTACTCCATGCCGTCGTGATGGTCGCCGGCGCGGCTCTCGAAGTCGCCGTCGCTGCCGTCATTCTTGTACGCGGTGGCTGCGGCGGTGATGGGGTCGCCCAGCGCGAACAGCACGGTGGCGGTGTAGCCGGCCGGCACGACGACCTTGTCTTCCAGGCTCTTGGCCACGGCGGCGAAGTTGAGCTTCTCCAGCGGCTTGGCCGCAGGCGCCGGGGCAGGCGCTGGGGCCGGTGCAGGTGCGGGCGCGGGCGCCGGGGCCGGGTCATCACCGCCACCGCAGGCCGAAAGAGACACCGCACTGAGCATGCCGGTGACGGCCGTGCCGAGCGAGCCGCGCAAGACATTGCGGCGGCTCAGGCGGGCCGTCAGCACCGATTGGAAGCTGGGGTTGTTCGAGGTGTTGTGGTCTTCGTCGTCAATCAGGCTCAGGGACAGATCGTGGGGCTTGTTCATTTTTTGCATACAGCTGGCAACAGCTCGCGTTGAGGGATGCGCGAGAGGCTACGTAGCAGCGATGAAACGAAGGTGACCGATCTGTGACAGTGGCGTGAATCGTTCGGCTCACGGGTTCACCCGAAGCGTTCAGAGCAGGCGCTGCAGATAGGCATCCAGCGCCCCGCCCTGGGCCTCGCGAAAGGCAGCGCACAGGCGCAAGCGCTCGGTGGCCTTGGCCAGCACGCCCGGGCCGGCCTCGTAGGCCCTGGCCTTGGGACCGAACTGGTGTTGCAGCGCATCGGCCTCGGCCACGCTGCAACCCTGACCCAGTTGCTCAGGCAGATAGGCCGGCGCCTGGCTGGCCATGCGACGGCGCAGCGCCGCGTCGTGCCGGTTCACGAAGCTCAGCATCGCGGGCGCCAATGCCGGCACCCGAGAATGCCGCTTCAGCAGCTCCGGCGACAGCTCGCGTATGTCAGCCCGGGGGTCCAACAGCAGCCGGCGCGCACGCTCCGCCAGCGCCGGGGCCTCGAACCAGGCCAGTGCTTGCAGCAGGTCTTCGCGCAACTGGCGCTGCGGCGTGCCCAGCGCCAGCTTGAGCATCGCATCGAACATCACCGCATCGCCCTCGATCGCCGCGCTCTGCAGCAGTGCACCGCGCAGGCCGGGGTCAAGACTTGCTGCCTGAGGGTCCGCCAGCCAGGCCGAGACCCGTTCGCGCGCCTGCGCCCTGAGGACCGGGTCCTGGCCGGCATCGGCGAGCAGGGGCAGCAACAGCTCGCGCAACAGACGGCTGTCTTCGCTGTCACTGGCTTGCACCGCCCAGCCCAGACGATGCGCCAGTGCGCCATAGCTGCGCTGCCACAGCCGCGCATAGGCCGGCCGCTGGGCCGGTGCCAGCAGCGGGCGCAGCTCGATCAGCACACGGGCCACCGCCTCGACGATCTCACGGCGGGGGTCGGCGGCAAGCTCGGCGGTCAGCGCCAGCACCTGGTCCAGCGGCACGTCGCCGCTCTGCGCCAGGGCCAGCTGATCGTACAGCAGCGCCAGCCATTCATTGACGGACAACTCGGGCGCGCGCAGGCCGTCCGCAAGCAGGGAGCGGTAATAGCCCTGGCCGCCCGGGTTGGGCTGCAGCCAGGCGGGGCAGTCGCGATCGGGCAGCGCGAGGGTCTCACTGGCAGTCTTCAGCCAATGGCGGGTGGTGCCGGCTGGCGTGCGAAGCACCAAGGGCACTTGCCATAGCGCCGATGCAGCGCCCACGGTGCCCAATGGCCGGTGGCGGCTCTGCTGGACATGCAGCCGGGCGCCGCCCGCTTCGCAGATCAGGCGCATTGTCAGCTTCGGTATGCCGGGTTGGTCGATGAAGCTGGAGAACGAGCGCACCAGCTCCTGATCCCCGTCGGCCAAGGCCGCCATGAAGTCATCCCCGCTGGCGCTGCCCCAGGCATGGCGGGCCATATAGCGGCGCACGCCGGCCTGCATGCGATCCGGACCCAGCCAGCCCTCGAACATGGCCAGCACGGCCTGGCCCTTGGAGTAGGTGATCTCGTCGAAGGCCGTGCCCAGATCCTGCGGGGTGTCCACGGGCTGGCGCACACGCCGGGCGCTGGCCAGGCGGTCACCGAGCATGGCCGATCGCCGCGCATGCTGGCCGCTCACCTCCCAGCGCCAGTCGGGCCGCAGCTCGGCGGTGATCTTGTCGCCCATCCAGGAAGCGAACGATTCGTTGAGCCAGAGATCGCTCCACCAGGCCATGGTCACGTAGTTGCCGAACCACTGGTGGGCGATCTCGTGGGCAGCGGTGGACACATAGTCGCGCTGCAACACCCGGCTCTCCTCGCCGGGCGGGGCCAGCATGATCCGCGAGGCATAGGTGATCAGGCCGGCGTTCTCCATCGCACTGAACCAGTCGGTCAGCGGGATGACCAGGCTGTCGAGCTTCTCGAACGGGTGCGGCAGGCCGAAATAGGCCTGCACGCGCTCGACAATGGCCGGTGTCACCTGCGCGGCAAAGGTGGCCTCACCGGCCTTGCCCTGGGGCGTGAGGTAGCGCAGCGGCAGCGCGCCGGCCGGTGCGCCCTGCAGCACATCGAAGGGCCCGACGGCAAAGGCCACCAGATAGCTGGGCATGGGCGGGCTGGGCTTGAACTCCAGCCGCTTCCAGCCCGCGCCGGCCGGACTTTCACGCTGCACCGGCATATTGGCGAAAGCCTGCAGGCTGTCGGGCACGGTCAGCGCGAGGGTCCAAGGCACCTTCCAGCCGGGCTCGTCGAACAAGGGGAAAGCGCGGCGGGCGCCCACATCCTCCAGCTGCGTGAACGCATACCAGCGGCCACCCTCGCGCTGACGGAACAGGCCGAACACGTCCTTGTCGCTGATCTGGCCCTCGAAGGCGAGGGTCAACCGTGCGCGGCCGGCCGGCACCGGCCTGCTGAACTGCAGATAGACGCTGTCGGCATCGGCCTTGGCGGCGCGGCCCTTCAGCGCCCCGCCCTGCTCGGGCTGCAGGCTGACCGCCGAGATGCGCAGCTGCTTGGCATGCAGGCGCAGGCGCTGCAGTGGCGCCTTCAGCTCCAGCTCGATCGTGACCTTGCCGCGGTGGCGCGCGCGGTCGGGATCGACGCGCAGGTCGAGCGCATAGGCTAGCGGCCGGGCGGCATCGCCCAGGCGCATCGGCAAGGTGGCCGAGGTAGCCAGGCTGCAGGTGAAGAACAGCACAGCGCTCAGGCTGCACGCGATCAAACGCTTCATGGCCACCCTCCCCGGGTGCTTTCTTGATGTCAGTCTATGGGCGTCAGCTTGGCCACGCTGAGGGCCAGCCACTTCACGCCATGGCGGCCGAAGTTGACCTGCGCACGCGCATCCTGCCCCTTGCCCTCCAGGGTCAGCAGCACGCCCTCGCCGAACTTGGTGTGGAACACGCTCTTGCCCACGCGCAGACCGCCATGCTCGTTGTCCACCTTCTTCAGCATCGCCTGCGGCACCGGCGGGTTCGTGAACGCCGGCCGCTCGACCCGGCCCGTGCCGACCATGGACTTCAGGCCGGAGCCGCGCTCCCAGGCGTTCTGGTACTCGCGGGCAAAGCCGGAGCCGAAGCCCTGGTTGCGCGGCGTCAGCCACTTCAGGCAGGCCTCGGGCAACTCGTCGAAGAAGCGGCTCTTGACGTTGTAGCGGGTCTGGCCATGCAGCATTCGCGTCTGGCTGAAGCTCAGGTACAGGCGCTGGCGGGCGCGGGTGATGGCCACATACATCAGCCGCCGCTCTTCCTCGACGCCATCGCTGTCAGACAGCGAGTTCTCGTGCGGGAACAGGCCCTCTTCGAGGCCGGTGATGAAGACCGCATCGAACTCCAGGCCCTTGGCCGAGTGCACCGTCATCAGTTGCAGCGCGTCCTGGCCGGCCTGGGCCTGGTTGTCACCGGCCTCCAGCGAGGCATGGGTCAGGAAGGCAGCCAGCGGCGACATGATCTCGCCGGTTTCGGCGTCGGGCGAGAACGGCGCGTCGGACACGGCGGCGGGCAGGCCGGGGGCAATATTGCCGGGCGAGAAGCCCTCGCCATGCTCGTCAACCGGCAGGGCCACGGCATCCTTGCCAAAGCCCTCTTGCGTGACAAAGGCCTCGGCGGCGTTGATCAACTCGTCCAGATTCTCCAGCCGGTCGGCGCCTTCCTTGTCGAGCTTGTAGAAGTCGGTCAGGCCCGAGCTCTGCAGCATCTGCTCGATGATCTCGCGCAGGTTCAGGCCCTGGGTGCTGGCTCGCAGCGCATCGATCAGCTGGGTGAAGGCGAGCAGATTGGCGCCGCCCTTGCCGCTGACCGCCGCCACGCTCTGGTACAGGCTGCGGCCGCTGGCGCGGGCGGCGTCGGCCAGCAGCTCCATCGTGCGCGCGCCGATGCCGCGGGTCGGGAAATTGACGACACGCAGGAAGCTGGTGTCGTCATTCGGATTCTCGATCAGGCGCAGATAGGACAGCGCATGCTTGACCTCGGCCCGCTCGAAGAAGCGCAGGCCGCCGTAGACGCGGTACGGGATGCCGGCATTGAACAGCGCCGACTCCATCACCCGCGACTGCGCATTGCTGCGGTAGAGCACGGCGATTTCCTTGCGGTTCAGGCCGCCGCGGTGCAGGGCCTGGGCCTCCTCGACCAGCCACTGCGCCTCGGCAAAGTCCGAGTTCGACTCGAACACCCGTACCGGCTCGCCCGGCCCGGCCTCGGTGCGCAGGTTCTTGCCCAGGCGCCGGCTGTTGTGGCCGATCAGCGCATTGGCGGTATCCAGGATATTGCCGAAGCTGCGGTAGTTCTGCTCCAGCTTGATGACGGTGTCGACCCGGTACTGGCGTTCGAAGTCGGACATATTGCCGACCAGGGCGCCGCGGAAGGCGTAGATGCTCTGGTCGTCGTCACCGACGGCGAACACACCCTGATCGCCGCCGGGAGGCGCGAACATCTTCAGCCAGGCGTATTGCAGGCGGTTGGTGTCCTGGAACTCATCGACCAGCACATGGCGGAAGCGCCGCTGGTAGTGCTCGCGCAGCGGGCCGTTGTCGCGCAGCAGCTCGTAGGTGCGCAGCATCAGCTCGGCGAAATCGACCACGCCCTCGCGCTCGCACTGGTCCTGATAGGCCTGGTAGATCTCGACCTGCTTGCGCGTCTGGTCGTCACCGATATCGATGTCGCCCGGGCGCTTGCCGTCGTCCTTGGCGCCAGCGATGAACCAGCTGACCTGCTTGGGTACGAAGCGCTCCTCGTCGAGGTTCATCGCCTTGATGATGCGCTTGACGGCCGACTGCGAGTCCTGCGTGTCCAGGATCTGGAAGCCCTGCGGCAGTCCGGCCAGCTTCCAGTGCGCGCGCAGGAAGCGGTTGCACAGACCGTGGAAGGTGCCAATCCACATGCCACGGACGTTCACCGGCAGCATCGCGGAGAGGCGCGTCAGCATCTCCTTGGCGGCCTTGTTGGTGAAGGTCACAGCCATCACGCCGGCCGGGGCGATCTGGCCGGTCTGCATCAGCCAGGCGATGCGGGTGGTCAGCACCCGCGTCTTGCCCGAGCCGGCGCCGGCCAAGATCAGCGCCGGCTTGGCCGGCAGGGTCACCGCCGCCAATTGTTCGGGATTGAGGTTTTTCAGCAAACCGGGGCTCACCGCGGGCTGCGGGGCGGCAAACAGATCGTCTTCCAGATTCAGGCTCATGGGGCATTTTAGAAGGTGCGCCGGGAAGCGACACCGGTTGACCGTAGCGGCAGGGACGAGGACGCGCCGGCCGCTGCGGGCTGAAGCCTTGTCCGGGCCTGAACGGACCGGACTCCGGCTTCCTTATGCCCGCTGCGTCCGGCACGCCCTCCTCCCTGCTGGCACCGGCGTGCACGAATTTGGGTTGCGGGCCACCAGCGCATCCGCAGAGGGGGTGGGGGGCCGGCCACGGCGGGCATAAGGAAGCTGGAGGTCGGGCCGAAGGGACCGGCCCAAGCTTCAGCCCGTCGTGGCCGGCCTCCCGCCCCCTGTGCCGCGCAAACAAGGCGACGCGCCAAGCACCTACACCCAGTGGCGAGTCGAACAGACTCATCTCAGGCAAGATCCAGCGCCATGACAAGCAATTCAAACCCCTGCCCCTGTGGCCGCCCGCTCCCCTACGAGGCCTGCTGCGGCCTGCTGCACCGCGCTTTAGCCGACAGCGGCCACGGCGCGCCCGACGCCGAGGCGCTGATGCGCTCGCGCTACAGCGCCTATGTGCTGGAGCTACAGGACTATCTGCTGGCCACCTGGCATGCCAGCACCCGGCCGGTGGCGCTGGAGGCCAATGAGCATGGCCTCAAATGGCTGGGGCTGGAGGTGAAACAGCACAAAGTGCAAGACGCCGACCACGCCACGGTAGAGTTCATCGCGCGCAGCAAGCTGGGCGGCCGGGCCCACCGCATGCACGAGATCAGCCGCTTCGTGCGCGAGAACGGGTTCTGGTTCTATCTGGATGCACAAACCTGATCAGGCAAATTCCTGCAGCACCCGTCGCGACATCAGGCCCCTGGCCGCCCAGGCCAGCGCGCCGCAGACCAGCACTGCCAGCAGCAAGCCGCGCAGCGACAGCAGCAGGCCCAGGCCGACCGGCAGCGCCACCATCACCAGCAGCAGCAGCGCGATGCACAGGCGCCGGCCCCAGTCATGGCGCAGCCACTGCGCCAGACCAGCCGCCAGCGCCGTCGCGGCCAGCACCATGCCGAGCGCGGCCAGCCAGGGCGTGAACCCTGGCGGCTCGACCATCAGCAGCAGCGCGGCTGCCCACAGGCCGGCAACGCCGGCCACCATCAGCAGCGCCGACAGGCAGCTCACCAGCAGCGAGCGCGATCCAACGGTATAGGTCTGGGGCATGATCAGCAACTCCGGTTCATCGACGAGCCGGATTCTTTCCGCCACGCCCAGCCCTGTCATGCCCCCCTGTTGGGGGAAGCGCCGCTTGCTACCCATCCTCTACCTCGACGCCCACCTGGTCGCCATCGACAAACCCGCCGGCCTGCTGGTCCACCGCACGGCACTGGACGCCCACGAGCAGCGCTTTGCGCTGCAGATGCTGCGCGACCAGCTCGAGCGCACGGTTTGGCCCGTGCATAGGCTGGACAAGGGCACCTCGGGCGTGCTGCTGTTTGCCCTGAGCGCAGACATGGCACAGATGCTGTCGCTGATGTTCGAGCAGGGCCAGATGGACAAGCGCTACCAGGCCCTGGTGCGTGGCTGGCCATCCGCAGTGGCCGGAAGGATCGATCATCCGCTGGCCCGCGACCCCGAGCTGCCCTCGCAGGGCCAGGTCTTGCTGGAGGCCCGGACCGACTGGCGGCTGCTGGCCCGCGCCGAATGGCCGCTGGTCACAGATGCACGCTTCGCCAGCAGCCGCTACGCCCTGCTGGAGCTGGCCCCGTACAACGGCCGGCGCCACCAGATCCGCCGCCATCTGAAGCACATCGCCCATCCCATCATCGGCGACGCCACCCACGGCAAGGGGCCACTGAACCGCACCGTGGCCCAGTTCCTGGGCCTGCAGCGGCTTTGGCTGCATGCGCGGGAGCTGAGCCTCGTCCATCCGCTGACCCGCGAAAAGCTGCACTTCAGCGCGGCACCTGGTACCGAATGGACTGCCCTGCAGGCTCACGGCGCCTGGCAGCCACTGTTGCAGTCGGCGCAGTGACACAGCATCGCGCCGAATAGCCCAGGCTGTGCCGGTGCCCGGATGGGGTCGGCCGCTATGCTTGCGCCATGGATTTCTCACACTGCCCCCTGTTCACCGCCGTTTGCCTGGCCACCACCTGCAGCCCGGGCGCCGGAGGCCGGCCATGACGCAGCATGCAGGCTTGGCGGTCTTGCACATCGCCGCCTTCTCCGACGGCGCCAGCGGCGGCAACCCGGCCGGCGTGGTGATTACGGAGCAACTGCCCGAGGCCTCGCTGATGCAGCGTATCGCCGCCGAGCTCGGCTACTCGGAAACCGTTTTTGCCGCCCCGGCCGAGCCAGGCTGGCGGGTACGCTACTTCGCGCCAGCGGCCGAGGTGCCGTTTTGCGGCCATGCCACGATCGCCCTCGGTGCGGCGCTGGCCCTGCGCGAGGGCGATGGCGTGTTCGAGCTGCAGCTGAACCAGGCGCGCATCAGCGTGGAAGGCCAGGCCGGTAACCCGATGCGCGCCAGCCTGCAATCGCCACCGACGCGCAGCCGGCCCGCGACCGATGCCGAGGTCCGGCAGGCCTTGCTGCTGTTCGGCCTGAGTGCAGGCGATCTGGACGGGGCCCTGCCGCCCGCCGTGATGCATGGCGGCGTGGACCATCTGCTGCTGGTGCTGAAACAGCGCGACCAGCTGGCCCGCATGGGCTACGACTTGGAGCAAGGCCGCACGCTGATGAAGGCACAAGGCTGGACAACGATCATGCTGGCCTGGGCAGAATCCCCACAGCACTTCCATGTGCGCAATGCCTTCGCCATCGGCGGCGTGCTCGAAGACCCGGCCACCGGCGCAGCTGCAGCCGCGCTCGCCGGCCATCTGCGCAGCGTAGCCTGGCCCCATGGCGGCCATATCGACATCGTCCAGGGCGAAGACATGGGTATGCGCTCCCTGCTGGCGGCCGACATCGGCCCCGAGGCCGGCGCGAGCATACGCGTCAGCGGACAAGCCCGGCTGATGGAGGTCCGGTCATGCTGAAGATACTGGGCAAGGCTTCGTCGATCAATGTGCGCAAGGTTCTGTGGACCTGCGCCGAACTGGGTCTGGCCTACGAGCTTGAAGAGTACGGCTCCGGCTTCAGGTCGACCGAAACGCCGGAGTTCCGTGCGCTGAACCCGAATGCGATGGTGCCGGTGCTGCTGGACGGTGACCTCGTGCTATGGGAGTCGAACACCATCTGCCGCTATCTGGCCGCGCGCTACGCACCAGGCACGCTGCTGCCCGAAGACGCCGCTGGCCGCGCTCGGATCGAGCAATGGATGGACTGGCAGGCGACCGAGCTGAACAACGCCTGGCGCTATGCCTTCATGTCGCTGGTGCGACAAAGCCCGGCGCATCAGGACACGCAGGCGCTGGCCACCGGCATCGCCAACTGGCACCGCCACATGACCATCCTCGACGAGCAGTTGCAGCGCACCGGCGCCTTTGCGGCGGGCACGCAGTTCAGCCTGGCCGACGTGGTGCTGGGCCTGTCCACCCACCGCTGGATGGCCACAGCGATGGAACATCCCGACCTGCGGGCCGTGCACGCCTACTACGAACGGCTCAGCCAGCGCCCGGGCTTTCTGGCCCACGGCCGCAACGGCATACCTTGACGACATCAAGGAGTTAGGCCGCCAGCCTGCGCAACGCCGGCTCACTGGCGACAATGCCCAACCCAGTTTCCCGGCCTACGATGAATTCCTCCTACTCCAAAGGCGTGCTCAGCGCCGCCCTTGCCTATGCCTGCTGGGGCCTGTTTCCGCTGTTCTTCAAGCTGCTCGGCCATGTGAACCCGGCCGAGGTGGTGGCGCATCGCACGGTCTGGTCCCTGCTCTTTGTGCTGCTGGTGTTGGCCGTGATGAAGCGCTTTGCGTGGATGCGCGATCTGCTGGGCAAACCCAGGGTGCTGGCGGCCTTCGCGCTGTCCGCCCTGCTGCTGGCCTGCAACTGGCTGGTCTATGTCTGGGCGGTGCAGAACGACCATGTGCTGGACGCCAGCCTCGGCTACTTCATCAATCCGCTGGTCAATGTGGCCCTGGGCTTTCTGGTCCTGCACGAGCGGCCGCGCAAGCTGCAGTGGTTGGCCGTGGGCCTGGCCGCGGCCGGGGTGCTGTGGCTGACCCTGCAGGCCGGCCGCCTGCCCTGGGTAGCCCTCGCCCTGGCCTTCAGCTTTGGCTTCTATGGTCTGTTGCGCAAGATCGCGCCACTGGGCGCGCTGGAGGGCCTGACGCTGGAGACGCTGATACTGACCCCCGTGGCCATCGCCGCCCTGGCCTGGTGGAGCTGGCAGGGCCACGGCGCCCTGGTCGCGGGCGACGGGGCAACGCTGGCGCTGCTGCTGCTGGCCGGCCCGCTGACCGCAGTGACGCTGCTGCTTTTCGCCTCGGGAGCCAGGCGCATCCCGATGACGACGCTCGGCCTGTTGCAATACATTGCCCCAACCCTGCAGTTCGGCCTCGGCGTCTGGATCTTTCACGAGCCCTTTCAGCCGGCGCGCCTGATCGGCTTTGCGTTGATCTGGCTGGCGCTGGCGGTCTACAGCCTCGAGAGCCTGTGGACCCGCTGGCGCCCGGCGCCGCTGCCCGCCTGATCAGTTGCGCATCAGGTGGTCAAAGGCGCCCAGGGCAGCCTTCGCGCCATCGCCGGCGGCGATGATGATCTGCTTGAAGGGCACGGTCGTCGCATCACCGGCAGCAAACACGCCCGGCACCGAGGTCTGGCCCCGTGCATCGACGATGATCTCGCCGTGCTTGCTCAGCTCGACCACGCCCTTCAGCCATTCGGTGTTGGGCACCAGGCCGATCTGCACGAACACACCTTCCAGCTCGATATGACGTGATTCGCCGCTGATCCGATCGGTGTACGTCAGGCCGTTCAGCTTGGTGCCGTCGCCGGTCAGCTCGGTGGTCTGAGCGTTGGTGTGGATGGTGACGTTGGCCAGACTCTTGAGCTTCGTCACCAGCACGGCGTCGGCACGCAGCGCGTCGCCGAACTCGATCAGGGTCACATGGGTAACGATGCCGGCCAGATCGATGGCCGCCTCGACGCCCGAGTTGCCGCCGCCGATCACTGCCACCCGCTTGCCCTTGAAGAGCGGCCCGTCGCAGTGCGGGCAATAGGCCACGCCCTTGTTCTTGTACTGCTGCTCGCCGGGCACATTGACATTCCTCCAGCGCGCACCGGTGGACAGGATCACGGTCTTGCTCTTGAGCGAACCGCCATTGGCCAGTTGCACCTCGATCAGGCCGCCCGGCGCGGCGGCCGGGATCAGCTTGTCGCCGCGCTGCAGATTCATCACGTCCACGCCATAGGCTTTCACATGGGCTTCCAGGCTCGTGGCGAACTTCGGCCCGTCGGTCTCCAGCACGGAGATGTAGTTCTCGATTGCCAAGGTGTCATTGACCTGACCGCCGAAACGCTCGGCGGCGATGCCCGTGCGTATGCCCTTGCGTGCCGCGTAGACCGCAGCTGCGGCGCCGGCGGGGCCACCACCGACAACCAGCACGTCGAAGGCTTCCTTGGCCGACAGCTTGGCTGCGTCCTTGGTGCCGGCACCGGTATCGAGCTTGGCGACGATCTCTTCCACTGTCATGCGGCCCGAACCGAAGGGTTGGCCGTTCAGATAGACGCTGGGCACGGCCATGATCTCGCGCTCGTTCACCTCGGCCTGATACAGCGCGCCGTCGACGATGACGGTCTTGACCTTGGGGTTGAGCACCGACATCAGGCTCAGCGCCTGCACAACGTCCGGGCAGTTGTGGCAGGTCAGGCTCATATAGACCTCGAAAGCGTAGTCGCCATCGAGCGCCTTGATCTGCTCGATGACATCCGCCTCAGCCTTGGGCGGGTGGCCGCCGGTCCACAGCAGGGCCAGCACCAGCGAGGTGAACTCATGGCCCAGCGGAATGGCGGCAAAGCGCAGGCTCTGGTTCGTGCCGGTACGTTGCAAGCTGAACGAGGGCCTGCGGGCATCATGGCCGTCGGTCTTCAACGTGATCTTGTCGGACATCACGGCGATGTCCTGCAGCAGGGCCAGCATCTCACGGGCGCTGTCGCCATCGTCCAGCGAGGCGGTGATCTCGAACGGGAGGGTGACGCGCTCGAGATAGGACTTGAGCTGGGATTTGAGGGTGTCGTCCAACATGGTGGGGCTCCTTGATCAGGCGTGGCGGGATAAGCCACTCTGAAAGCGCCCACGCAGATCAGGACGCTTTCAGTGCGGCTCGGAGGTATTTACCGAGCGGAGCCCGTGGAACCGGCTTTGCCGGGCCACTGGGCTCGCCAGGACCAGAGGCCCTGGCCCTCGGCAGGCACAAACGGTCCTCAGGACTGTTTGTGTCCGGCTTCGGCCCCCTTGAGGGGGAGCGCCGCAGGCGCTCCGGGGGTGGGTCATCTCTTTAGATCTTACCGACCAGGTCCAGCGACGGAGCGATGGTCTTGGCGCCTTCGTTCCACTTGGCAGGGCAGACCTGGCCAGGGTTCTTGGCGGTGTACTGGGCAGCCTTGAGCTTGCGCAGGGTTTCCTTGACGTCGCGGGCGATCTCGTTCGAGTGCACTTCGGCCGTCTTGATGATGCCTTCAGGGTTGATCACGAAGGTGCCGCGCAGGGCCAGGCCTTCTTCGGGGATGTGCACGCCGAAGGCGTTGGTCAGCTGGTGCGTCGGGTCGCCGACCAGGGGGAAGCGGGCCTTGCTGACGGCCGGCGAAGTTTCGTGCCAGACCTTGTGCGCGAAATGCGTATCGGTGGTGACGATGTAGACCTCGGTCTCGGCCTTCTGGAACTCGGCGTAGTGGTCGGCCGCGTCCTCGACTTCGGTCGGGCAGTTGAAGGTGAAGGCTGCCGGCATGAAGATCAGCACGGACCACTTGCCCTTGAGGGACTCCTCGGTGACGGTGATGAACTTGCCGTTGTGGAAGGCTTCGGTCTTGAAGGGCTGGACTTGGGTATTGATCAGGGACATTGAGAACTTCCGTTGGTGTTGAAGGGATGGATGAACTATATCGAAAACACGTTATCGTTAGTTTTGATTAATCAAATCGATGTGATTGGGCTTGGCTATCGACTGGGGTGGTCAAGTCTCTCAGGCAGATGTTTCAGGCTGCCGACAGAACGCCGGCAGCTGCGTGCCGGCAACTCAGTTGCGTTCGATGTGGGCGTAAGCGCTGTGATTGTGGATGGACTCGAAGTTCTCCACATCCACGTTGTAACGGCCGATGCGGGCATCGGCATTCAGGCGCAGCGCGACATCACGCACCAGGTCCTCGACGAACTTGGGGTTCTCGTAGGCCCGCTCGGTGACCCACTTCTCGTCCGGGCGCTTCAGCAGCGGCCAGATTTCGCTGGAGGCGCTTTCCTCGGCGAAGCGCACCAGCTGATTCCAGGGGATTTCTTCACCGATCAGCTCGACCTTGACGGTCACCAGCGAGCGCTGGTTGTGCGCGCCGTAGTCGGAGATTTCCTTGGAGCAGGGGCATAGGCTCTTCACCGGCACGGCCACCTCGGCCCAGATGGCGGTGCGGCCACCGCGGGTTTCGGCGATCCAGGCACCCTGGTAGTCGAGCAGGCTCTCGACCCCGGACACCGGCGCGCGCTTGCGGATGAAGAACGGGAAGCGGGCCTCGATACGGCCCTCGCTGGCATGCAGCTTGTCCAGCATCAGCGCCAGCTCGGTCTTCAGGGTGGCGGCATCAAGCGGGCGATTCAGCGAGTCCAGCCAGGCGATCAGGCGCGACATATGCGTGCCCTTCTTCTCCGCCGGCAGGGCCACATCCAGGGTCCACTGGCCTACGGTCGGCTGCGACTTGCCGGCGACGCGGATCTGCATCGGATAGCGTACGTCCTTGATGCCCACGCGCTGGATGACCAGATGGCGCTCGTCGCGCTCGCTCTGGGTGTCGGGGATGTGCAGCAGATCGGTGATTTGGTTCATGGTTCGCTTCGCCGCTGAGCGGCGCCGGGGGCGGACCCGGACAAAGGGTAGGTCGATGGTGGCAAGAATGACAGCAAACGCAGCGCCCTGCTGCCCGAGGGTTATCACCGAGCCGTCAACGGCCCGGGCAGGGAACTCAGCTGCTGGCGGCGGGCCGCACCAGGGTCGGACGGGAGCCGAAGCGCTGCAGTATCGATTGCTCGATGCCGGCCGCATCCAGGCCACAGCCCGCCAGCTGCTTGGCCGGATCGCCGTGCTCGACGAATTCGTCCGGCAGGCCCAGCTGCAGCACCGGCAGGTTCAGGCCCGACTTCTGCAGCGACTCCAGCACAGCGCTGCCGGCGCCACCCATCACGCAGCCCTCTTCCACCGTCACCAGCGCATCGTGCGTGCGCGCCAGCTCGGCCACCAGCTCATCGTCCAGCGGCTTGACGAAGCGCATATTGGCCACCGTCGCGTCGAGTTGCTCGGCCGCCTTCAGGGCCGGGTACAGCAGGGTGCCAAAGGCCAGGATGGCGATGCGCTGCGCACCACGGCCCTGGGCAATGCCCGACTCGCGGCGGATCTCGCCCTTGCCCCAGGGCAGGGCCGTCATCTCGGTCTGGATCTCGACGCCGACGCCGGTGCCACGCGGGTAGCGCACGGCGGTCGGGCTGTCCTGCAGGAAGGCGGTGTACAGCGACTGGCGGCACTCGTTCTCGTCGGCCGGAGCCAGCACGCTCATATTCGGAATGCAGCGCAGATAGGCTAGGTCATAGGCCCCGGCATGGGTGGCGCCATCGCCACCGACCAGGCCCGAGCGGTCCAGCGCAAACAGCACCGGCAGGTTCTGGATTGCCACGTCATGGATCAGCTGGTCATAGCCACGCTGCAGAAAGGTCGAGTAGATCGCCACCACCGGCTTCATGCCCTCACAGGCCATGCCGGCGGCAAAGGTCACCGCATGCTGCTCGGCAATGCCGACGTCGTGGTAACGGGTCGGGAAGCGCTTGTGGAACTCGACCATGCCCGAGCCCTCGCGCATCGCCGGCGTGATGCCGACCAGACGCTTGTCCTTCTCGGCCATATCGCACAGCCACTGGCCGAACACATGCATGAAGGCCGGCTTGGCCGGGCCGGTGGCCTTGGCAAAGCCCTCGGCCGGATTGAACTTGCCCGAGGCGGCGTGGTACTTGACCGGATCGGCCTCGGCCAGCTTGTAACCAAAGCCCTTCTTGGTCACCACATGCAGGAACTGCGGGCCTTTCAGGTCACGCAGGTTCTCAAGCGTCGGGATCAGCGAGTCGAGGTCATGGCCGTCGATGGGCCCGACATAGTTGAAGCCGAACTCCTCGAAGATCGTGCCCGGCACGACCATGCCCTTGGCATGCTCCTCGAAGCGCCGTGCCAGCTCGAACAGCGGCGGCGCATTCTTCAGCACTTGCTTGGCGCCTTCGCGCGCGGTGGCGTAGAACTTGCCGCTCATCAGGCGGGCAAGGTATTTGTTCAGCGCACCCACCGGCGGCGAGATCGACATATCGTTGTCGTTCAGCACCACCAGCATGTCGCCCAGCATGCCGGCGTTGGCCACGCCGGCGTTGTTCAGAGCCTCGAAGGCCATGCCTGCGGTCATCGCCCCGTCGCCGATGATGGCCACCGCCTTGCGGTCCTCGCCCTTGATCTTGGCCGCCATGGCCATGCCGTGCGCGGCCGAGATCGAGGTGCTGGAGTGGGCGGTGCCGAAGGTGTCGTACTCGCTCTCGTCTCGGCGCGGGAAGCCGCCGATGCCGCCCAGCTGGCGCAGGGTGCCCATGCGGTCGCGGCGGCCGGTCAGCACCTTGTGCGGATAGGTCTGGTGGCCCACATCCCAGACCAGACGGTCCTCGGGCGTGTTGAACACATAGTGCAGCGCGATCGTCAGCTCCACCGTGCCCAGGTTCGATGACAGGTGGCCACCGGTCTTGGACACGCTCTCCAGCACGAAGGCGCGCAGCTCATCGGCCAGCCGTTGCAACTCATGGCGCGGCAGGCGGCGCAGATCCGCCGGGCTGTTGATGGTGTTCAGAAGCGAATATTTCATGTCGTGTCAGCTGTCCCGTTCAACGACCTTGTCGGCCAGCATGCTCAGCCGCGCGGCATTGCTCAGGCCGCTGGCGGCCAGGGCCCGGTGGGCATGGTCGCGCAGTTCCTCGGCATGGCGGCGCGCAGCGTCCAGACCCAGCACGCTGACGAAGGTCGGCTTGTTGGCGTCCTGATCCTTGCCGGCGGTCTTGCCCAGCACCTCGGAGTCCTGGGTCACATCAAGAATATCGTCCACCACCTGGAAGGCCAGGCCGATGGCCGAACCGTAGTCGGCCAGCGCGGCCCAGGTAGCGGGGCTGGTGTTGCCGCAGGCCGCCCCCATCAGCACACTGGCCTGCAGCAGCAGGCCGGTCTTGCGGCGGTGCATATCGCGCAGCGAAGGCTCGTCCAAGGGATGACCGACGCTGGCCAGGTCTATGGCCTGGCCACCGGCCATGCCGGCGTGACCAGCCGAGCGGGCCAACAACGAACACAGGCGGGCCTGCAGCGCAGGAGGCACCTGCTCGCCCTCGGGCGTCAGCACCTCGAAGGCCAGGGCCTGCATCGCGTCACCGGCCAGCATGGCCTGGGCTTCGCCGAACTGCACATGGACGGTGGGCTTGCCGCGGCGCAGCACGTCATCGTCCATGCAGGGCATGTCGTCATGCACCAGCGAGTAGGCATGGATCAGCTCCACCGCGCAGGCCGCGCGCAACGCCGCCTCGGGCTGGCCGCCAACGGCCTCGCAGGTGGCCATCACCAGCAGCGGGCGCAGGCGCTTGCCACCTCCCAGCACGGCGTAGCGCATGGCCTCGCCCAGACCGGCCGGTGCATCACTGGGCACCCACCGCTCCAATGCCTCCTCGACCTGCTGCAGGGTCCTGCTCACCCACGTCTCGAACTCTGCGGTCCGCATATTCATGATCCCTCCCACACCTTGAGCTCCCCGTCTTCCAGCAGCTTGACCTGGCTCTCCACGGCCTGCAGCCGCGAGCGGCAGTAGCCCAGCAATTCCGCGCCTCGTTGATAGCTGCCCAGCAACTGGTCCAGCGGCAGCTGGCCGGCCTCCATGCTGGCCACCAGGCGCTCCAGTTCGGCCAGCGCCTCTTCATAGCTCGCGGGCGCAGCACGCTTCTGTGTGGTGGTAGAGGTCTTGGTCATTTCAACGGGCGAAACTTCCATTGTAATCGGGTGCACTCTGCACTCCGGGCCAGACGTGACGCGCGCAAGGTGGTTTGCAAGCATGGAGACGAAGACCCATCCGGGCAAACAGAGCAGTACATACCCTAGGGGCCATCCCTGCTGCGTCGACGAAGCCGGGCCCGCGCAAGCGATCCGGTCCGGGTGTTCACGAGGCATTTTTCACTCCCGCAATAGTTTGTGGGATATTTTCCCACGCATCAAGACGGATGCCAACCGCAGAGCGAACAGTCGGGGTTCCGACCGTCGGCTCGCTCCGCCGATTTCAGCGCGATTGCGCTTTCCCAACCCGAAAAATGGGGGCTGGGTACAATCCCGCCCTCGCGCGGCAACTGCCGCGCATTGTTTTTTCTTGCCGGCACGGTGCCGGTGCCCCGACAAACCCACCCGTCCCGAGGGCGTGGGCGGTTGACATTGGTTTTTGGAGACCCTCTTGGATCATGTCCGACCTGAGCATCGCGTTTGAGGCTCTTGAGCGCAGCCGCAGCACTCAACTATCCGTATCCAGCTATTTCGATGAGGGCCTGTTCCGCAGAGAGCAGGAGCTGATCTTTCAGCACGGGCCCCGTTATCTCGGCCACACGCTGGCCGTGCCCGAGATAGGCGACTACTACGCCCTTCCCCAGGAGGGCGAGGGCCGCGCTTTGGTGCGCACGCCCCAGGGCATAGAGCTGCTATCGAATGTCTGCCGCCATCGCCAGGCGCTGATGCTGCGCGGCCGCGGCAACACCAAGAGCAATATCGTCTGCCCCATCCACCGCTGGACCTATGACCTGCAGGGCGAGCTGGTCGGCGCGCCGCACTTCGCCGAGGATCCCTGCTTGCATCTCAATCGTTACCGATTGCGAGAATGGAACGGAATGTTGTTTGAGGACAACGGCAGGGACATTGCCGCCGACCTCGCCAACTTGGGGCCTCGCGCCGAACTCGACTTCACCGGCTATGTGCTGGACAAGGTCCATGTGCACGAGTGCAACTACAACTGGAAGACCTTCATCGAGGTCTACCTGGAGGACTATCACGTTGCGCCCTTCCACCCCGGCCTGGGCCACTTCGTCAGCTGTGACGATCTGGCCTGGGAATTCGGCCGCCACCATTCGGTGCAGACGGTGGGTGTGCACAACGCGCTGGCCAAGCCGGGCTCGGCCACCTATGCCAAGTGGCATGAGCAGGTGCTGCAGTACAGCCAGGGCCAGACTCCGAAGCATGGCGCGATCTGGCTGACCTATTACCCGCACATCATGGTCGAGTGGTACCCCCATGTGCTGGTGGTCTCGACCCTGATACCCAAGGGCCCGCAGAAGACGCTGAACCTGGTCGAGTTCTACTACCCCGAAGAGATCGCCGCCTTCGAGCGCGACTTCATCGAGGCCGAGCAGGCCGCCTATATGGAGACCTGCATCGAGGACGACGAGATCGCAGAGCGCATGGACCTGGGCCGCAAGGCACTGTTCGAGCGCGGCGACGACGAATCAGGCCCCTACCAGAGCCCGATGGAAGATGGCATGCGCCACTTCCATCAGTGGTACCGCAAGGCGATGGTGCGCTGAATTCAGCGCCCACCCGCTCAGCGCTCCATCGTCACCGGCCGCATCTCGCGGATGTAGAACACGCCGTCCCAGTGCCCGCCGAGGCCCGAGGCCGAGCCGGCGGGCAGGCCGTAGCCGAACTCCATCGAGCGTGCCGGCAGGCCGGCGACGCCGGCTTGCATGGGCCGCGGCGCGTTCAGGAAGATGAAATCGGCCGGGCTCTGGGCCAGCGCAGATTCCAGACTGCGCGGATAGGCCGGCGGCACGGGCTGCACCTGCCCGGAGGCAAACTCGAGGAAGCTGCCCTGCAGCGCCGTCGTGTTCAGCACGTAGTAGTCGCGGCCCAGTTTCTCGCCGAGGATGTCGCCGGCAAAGCGGTGCTGCTCGTCCATTTTCACGCCGCGGGCGAGGTGGATGATGTGACCCCAGACCACCACCTTCTTGCCCGGGTAGAGCTGTTCCAACTGCCACAGCATGTTCTCGGCCATCGCATGGTCGCGCTGGTAGTCGCCGCGCCACAGGGTAGCCGCCTGGGCCTGCAGGCTGGCCAGGCTGCGGCACAGCAGGCCGTCGCCAGCGCCGGCATCGCACAGTTTCGCGCGCAGACGGGCCGCCAGCGCATCGAAACGCTGCTGCTCGGCGGCCGGCGGCGCACGCCGATCGAGCGCGAACAGCGCAGCGGCCAGACGCTCGAACAGCGGCCAATCGGCCTCTCCATTGGACACCCAGGTCTTCAGCCGCGGCAGCAGCTCACGCTGACTCAGCCCGCCGCTGAGCTGGCTGTCGATGCCCGAGAGCAGCAGTGGTCGGGGGCCGGCCTGGCGCTGGTCCAGATAGCGAAGCAGGCCGCGACCGGCATCGCTCTTCGAGTACATATAGAACACATTGCCGGGGGCCAGCACATCGAGCTTCTCGCCACGCTGCATGGCCTGCTGCAGCAGCGCGACGTCGAACACACCGCTTTCCAGCAGCAACACATCGAAGCCCTTCTTCTCGTGCAGATAGCGCAGCAGCCGCAGGCGCAGCTCGAACTCCTCGCGTCCGCCATGGGTCTGCTCGCCCAGGGCCACCACCCGCGCCGGGCCGACCGCATCGCCAAAGGCCTGCAACTGGGCATCGCTGAGGTCGGCCGCCGCGCGTGCCGGCATCGGGGCCGCATGCCTGGCCACCCAGTCAACGGCCCCGTCACCAGTCGCCATTGCCGCCTGTGCCGATACCAACAGCAGACAGGCTGCCCACTTGAATCCATTTGTCATCACTCGACCTCATGCCTGTAGGGCCGGAGAGCTTAGCGGGGGGCAGATTAAGAAAGGCTTAGGACTTAGGCAGAAAAAGGGCTTGCAGATCGCTGAGGAAATCGAAGCCGCGGGCGGTCGGTCGCAGCAGTGCCGGATCCGGCTCCAGCAGGCCCCGCTCGCGCCCCTGCTCCAGGCCGGCCTTGATGCTGCTCAGCGGCAGGCCGGTGCGCTCGGAGAAGCGCAGCAGCTCCACGCCGTCGCGCAGGCGCAGTGCGTTGAGCATGTACTCGAAGGGCAGCTCGCTGCGCTTGACCTCGTTCTCATTGGACACCGCGTTGCCCTGGGCCGCATGGCTCATGAAAGCCGCCGGCTCGCGCCAGCGCACCTGGCGCAGGATGCGGTGGGCAAAGCTCAGCTTGCTGTGGGCGCCGGCGCCTATGCCCAGATAGTCGCCGAACTGCCAGTAGTTCAGGTTGTGCGCGCAGCGGTGGCCGGGCCGGGCATAGGCCGAGACCTCGTAGCGTTCCATGCCCAAGGCGCCGGTGCGGGCGGTGATCAGGTCCAGCATGTCCGAGGCCAGATCGTCATCGGGCACCACCGGCGGGTTCAGCGCGAACATCGTGTTCGGCTCTATCGTCAGGTGATAGACCGACAGATGCGGCGGCTTGAAGGCCAGCGCACGGCTCAGATCCTGATCGAGCTCGGCGATGCTCTGGCCCGGCAGCGCATACATCAGGTCGATATTGAAAGTCTCGAAGGCCTGGGCGGCCTCCTCGACGGCGGCCTGCGCCTGCTCCGCGTTGTGCACGCGGCCCAGCGCCGCCAGCTTGGCATCGTCAAAGCTCTGCACGCCTATCGAGAGCCGTGTGACGCCGGCCTCGCGAAAACCGCGGAAGCGGTCCTTCTCGAAGGTGCCCGGATTCGCTTCAAGCGTGATCTCGCAGCCGGGTTCGAGCTGCACGCGGGCGCGGATGTCGGCCAGCAGGCGCTCGATCGCCGCCGGCGGGAACAGGCTGGGCGTGCCGCCGCCGATGAAGATGCTGACGACACGCCGGCCCCAGATCAGCGGCAGTGCCGCCTCCAGGTCACTGCGCAAGGCGTCGAGATAGGTTTCGGTGGGCAGCTCGCCGTCTTTCCTCCACTCATGGGAGTTGAAGTCGCAGTAGGGGCATTTCTTCAGGCACCAGGGCAGGTGCACGTACAGCGACAGCGGCGGCAGCGCCTGCAGGCTCAGAGTGCCCGGGCGCATCAGCTGCACCAGACGCTGAGCCAGGTCCGCGCCCTGTGGCGACACCGGCAAAGCGATGGGCCGTTCCTCAGCCAAGATGCCAGACCTCGCGCATCTGCTTGAGCAGATCAACCGAAGCCAAAGCCCTGTGGCTCAAGGCATTCTTCTGCTCGGCGCTGAGCTGCGCCACACTGGCATTCAGTGAAGGGATGAACAGCAAGGGGTCGTAGCCGAAACCGCCCGCGCCTTGCAGCGTGGTCAACAGCTGGCCCTGCCAGCGCCCCATCGCGATCAAGGGTTCCGGGTCATCGGCGGAGCGCACGGCGACCAGCGCACAGACGAAACGCGCGGCGCGGTCCGACTTGCCCTGCATCTGCTCCAGCAGCACGGCGTTGTTGTCGGCGTCGCTCTTGGGGCGATCGAACAAGGTCGCATAGCGCGCCGACAGCACACCCGGCGCGCCACCCAGCGCTTCGACGCTCAAGCCCGAGTCATCGGCGATCGCTGCCGACGCGCTCTCATGTGCAGCATGCCGGGCCTTGACCAGCGCGTTCTCGACGAAGGTGTGGAAGGGCTCCTGGGCCTCGGCAATGCCCAGCGAGCCCTGCGTGACCAGGTCCATCCCCAGCGGCGTGAACAGCACCTGCAACTCGGCCAGCTTCTTGGCGTTGTTCGACGCAAGAACAAGCCTCATCGCTCAGAGTCCCAAGGCCTGGCGCTGCAAGGCCAGCAGATCGCGGATGCCCTTCTCGGCCAGGCCGACCAGCGCATCCATCTGCGCGCGGGTGAAGGCCTCGCCCTCGGCCGTGCCCTGCAGCTCAACAAAGCCGCCGGAGCCGGTCATCACCACATTCATATCGGTGTCGCAGGCCGAGTCTTCGATGTATTCCAGGTCCAGCAGCGGCGTGCCCTTGAGCATGCCCACCGAGATCGCGGCCACCGCATCCTTCAGCGGCGACTGGCTGATCTTGCCCTGGGCCAGCAGCCAGCTGACCGCATCGTGGGCGGCCACGTAGGCGCCGGTGATCGCCGCCGTGCGCGTGCCGCCATCGGCCTGCAGCACATCGCAGTCCAGCTGTATCGTGCGTTCACCGAGCAGCTTGAGATCGAACACGCAGCGCATCGAGCGGCCGATCAGGCGCTGGATCTCCTGCGTGCGGCCGCTCTGCTTGCCCTTGGCGGCTTCGCGGTCGCTGCGCGTGTGGGTGGCGCGGGGCAGCATGCCGTACTCGGCCGTGACCCAGCCCTCGCCGCTGCCGCGCTTGTGCGGCGGCACGCGTTCTTCAACGGAGGCGTTGCACAAAACCTTGGTGTGACCGAACTCCACCAGCACCGAGCCCTCGGCATGTTTGGTGTAGTGGCGTGTCAAGCGTACCGGGCGCAGAGCATCTGCGCCACGTGCGTCCGTGCGGACAAAAGTCATGAGAGCAATCCTTCAGGGGGTTTTCTTGGACGAGCGCCGTACGATGGCCTCGTTGATTTCGCGGACCGAGCGTTCAATCTCGGCCTCGTCGAGTTCGGGGTTGTCTTCTTCGTCACTGGCCGCTGCGGCCTGGATGGTGGAGGCGAACTCGTCGTCGCTGAGCGACTGGGTCGAGATACCCAGAGTCACGTCCTCGCCGGCCTCCCATTCGACGGCCAGCACGGTGACATTGTCGCAGCGCGGACCGCCGTTGCGCAAAGCCCGCTCGACCAGCTCGGGCACCGCGTCGGCAATCGGCAGCTTGACCAGTTGCTCGGTGATGACCTCATCGCTGACGGTGCCCCAGAGGCCGTCAGAACACAGCAGCAGACGGTCACCATCCTGCAGCAGCATCGGGCCGGTGGTGTCCACCATCGGTTTGCCGGGGCTGCCCAGGCAGGTGAACAGCACATTGCGGTTGAAATGCTCGCCGGCGGCCGGGCTGCGGCCCAGGGCCTCCTGCAGCTCGCTGTACGAGTGGTCGCGGGTACGGGCGATCAGCTTGTCGCCGCGCACCAGGTACAGCCGCGAGTCGCCGCAATGTGCCCAGTAGGCGGCATTGCCCTGCAGGATGCAGGCCACCAGCGTGGTGCGCGGCGTGTCTGTCATGCCCTTGGAGGCGGCATAGGCCAGCAACTGAAGATGGCCGGCCAGAATGCCCTCCTGCAGGAACTTGGCCGGGTCGGCCAGGGCCGGTGTGGCCTCGCGCTGGAACATGCCGGACATGGTCTGCAGCGCCAGCTGGGCCGCGACCTCGCCCTCGGGGTGGCCGCCCATGCCGTCGGCCAGCGCGAACAGGCCGGCGTCCCGCGTGTAGCTATAGCCCATGCGGTCCTCGTTCTTCTCGCGGCCGCCGCGCCGGCTGACCTGAAAGACGCTGAACCTCATGGCTTGGCCCCGGTCTTCAGATTCTCAAGCTGCAGCTTCAAACGCTCGCTGAAGCTCAGCTTGGTGTAGCGGCGCTCGGTCTCGCGGGCCAACTCCTTTTGCAAGGCAAACACCGACTGCGGCCGGGCCAGCGGGTCCAGCGACATGCACCACTCGGTGACCTCGATCAGGTTGTCGGAGTAGATATTGCGCAGGCGCGACAGGCTCAGCGCGATGCGGTCCTTCTCGATGCGCTGTGGCGCATCGTTCGGCGGATAACCCTGCATGCAGGCGTAGATGCAGGCGCCGATGGCGTAGATGTCGGTCCAGGGGCCAAGCGTGCCATCGCGCCGGTACATCTCGGGCGCGGCAAAGCCGGGCGTGTACATCGGGCGGATGAAGTTGCCTTCCTTGCTCAGCACCTCGCGGGCGGCGCCGAAGTCCAGCAGCACGGCCTTGTTGTCATTGGTGATGAAGATATTGGCCGGCTTGATGTCCAGGTGCAGCATCTTGTGCTGGTGGACGATGCGCAGGCCGCGCAGGATCTCGTCGAAGAGGCTGCGAATCGTCGATTCGCGAAACACTTTGTCACGCTTCAATTCGCGCGCGGTGACGATGAAGTCCTGCAGGGTGTCGCCCTGCAGATAGTTCATCACCATGTAGACGGTTTCGTTCTCGCGCAGGAAGTTCAGCACCGAGACGACGCTGGGATGCGAGATCTGCGCCAGCGAACGGCCTTCCTCAAAGAAACTTTTCAACCCGAGTCGATACAGGGGCTGTTTCTCGGGTTTGACGCGGGGGGTCAGTTCTCCTGGGGAGCGTTCTGCCAGTGAAGACGGCAGATATTCCTTCAGGGCCACGAGCCGGTGCTCAGGGTCTTCGGCGAGATACACCACGCCAAATCCGCCTGCTGCCAGTCGCTTGACAATCTGATATCCCCCAACGACGGTCCCCGCAGGCAAGGGTGCCGGTTTCGGCTTTGACATAATCGGGTTTTGCTCGTCCGAAAGCTACATGGCAGTTTACAGCATGACCGGCTACGCCAGCGCCTCCTCCCGCCCTTCCGAGGGCGGCGAAGCAGCCGCTGCCGCCTCAGCCACCGTCACCGTCGAGCTGCGCTCGGTCAACGGCCGATTCCTGGATCTGGGCTTTCGCCTGCCCGACGATCTGCGCTCGCTGGAACCCGCGCTGCGCGATCTGATCACGGCCAAGTTCCGGCGCGGCAAGATCGAGCTGCGCATCAACACCCAGCGCGAGACCGATTCGGCCTGGCCCCAGCCGCAGCCCGATCAGCTCAACCGCCTCTCAAGGCTGGAGAGTTCGGTGCAGAGCTGGCTGCCCAAGGCGCAATCCCTGAGCGTGCACGAGGTCCTGCAGTGGTGCAAGGGCGGCACCGGCAGCGAGCGGCTGGACGAGGCGACGCTAGATGCCACCAAGCGCTGCATCGCAGGTCTCGCCGAGGCCCGCGCCCGCGAAGGCGACAAGCTGGTCACCATCTTGATGGAGCGGGTCAACCGCCTGCGCGAGCTGGCGGCCCAGGCCGAGCCGCTGGTGCCTGCCGTGGTGCAGCGCCAGCAGCAGCGCTTTCTGGAGCGCTGGCAGGAAGCGTTGGAGGCCACCGGTGCGGCCCAGACCATCCCCCGCGAGGCGCTGCAGGAGCGCGCGCTGAACGAGGCCGCCGCCTATGCGATACGCATCGATGTGGCCGAGGAAGTGGCGCGGCTGCGCTCGCATCTGGACGAAATCGCCCGCCTGCTGAAGGTCGGCGGCGAGGTCGGCAAGCGGCTGGACTTCCTGATTCAGGAGCTGCTGCGCGAGGCCAACACCCTGGGCTCCAAGGCCGCGGCACTGGAGTTGACGAATATATCGGTCGAGATGAAGGTCGCGATCGAGCAGCTGCGCGAGCAGGTGCAAAACATTGAATAGGGTTCATAGCGCCTCAAGAAGACGAAAAACCATAATACAATCAATGACTTAGAGCTGTTTCTTAGTCCCAGGCGATTTCAGGCAATCCAGGCAAAGCGCGCGCTTTGTATGTGGTTATTTGTGTGGGAAATTCCAATTCAGGCCGCTCCGCGGCTTGTTACACAAAAAGCTACACACGCCCTCGTGATCTGCTGGAGATTGCTATGACAGACCGTGTAACTGACAAGAAGCTTCTAGCCTCGCGTGCTTCAGGCGCAACCACTCGCGGGGTCGGTGATGGACTCACCTTCGTATCGAGCCCACGCAGCGCAGCGCTGGGCAAAGCGTCCTGGGTGCTGCGATATCGCGTTGCAGGCCTGCAAAGGGAGCTGACGCTGGGACGGTATCCAGACCTGACCCTCAAGGCGGCGCGCGAACTTGCCCGGCAGAAGCGCTTGCTCGTCCAGCACGGCATCGACGTTGCCGTCCAGAAGCAAGTCGAGAAACTGGCGATTCTCGAACAGCACAATGTTTCAGGTCTAGCTCAAGCGTGGTACGAGCGCCATATCGCCAACAGGCTCAAACACCCTGGCGTGGTCGAGCGGGTGATACGGAACTACATCAAGCCGACCATCGGCAAGCTGCCGATCTCCGAAGTTCGGCCCGCGCACATTGACCTCGTCCTGGCTCGTATCGTTGCCGCCGGTGCGCCGACCGTCGCCAACGAGGCCCTGCGCTACCTGTTTCGCATGTTCCACTTCGCGGCAAAACGCAGATGGATTGAAGGCAATCCGGTGGCAGGTTTTGATCTCTCGGACGCTGGCGGTAGCGAGTCCCCTCGCAAACGCTGGTTGTCACGAGACGAACTCGGCGCGCTGTTGGACGCAATGCCGGCGACCGATTCGTTCAGCAGGCAACGCGAACTTGCAGTCCTGCTGCTGCTGGCACTGTGCGTTCGCAAAATGGAACTCCTCGGCGCCAAGTGGAGTGACTTTGATCTTGAGCGTAGTGTGTGGTCGCTGCACCAGTCCAGGACCAAGACCGAGCAAACGATTCAGATTCCTCTTTGTCCTGCAGTGATCACCTGGCTTCACGAATTGCGAGTGTTCGCAGCCGGGAGCCCTTACCTGTTTCCCTCCAGGCTGCAGATTCGCGTTCGCAACGGAGTGGCGCGAAGCAACCGCTTTGGTCACATCAGTCCAGACAGGCTCAACTTGGCCTTGAAACGTCTTCCGATGCCTGGTGTTAAGCACTTCACCGTCCATCACATGAGGCGGACGGCGCGGACGCATTTGGCAGGGATGGGCATCGACTGGCACATCGCCGAACGGGTGCTGAGTCACAAGCTGGCCGGTACACAAGGCATTTATGATCTTCATGACTACTTTACTGAGCGCAGGATGGCACTGTCGAAATGAACTGAGTTGCTGGTCAGGTCTCAGTCACGGCCGCCCTCTCTGGGAGTTGTTCGTCTTCGATGAGCTCCAGCCTGAGCAGGGAGGTGAAGACACGGAACGGGCTCTTCTCCAGCGCCTCTTCGCCGACGGGCCTGAACGCCGTGGCGTGCACGGGCACGCCCGCCACCGAAAGGTCGTAATAACCCACCGGCAGCATGCCCATCACGGCAAAAATGCGCCGCACCACGGCCAACTCGGCCGCCGTTCCCAGGCGGATGGCCCCGTGCCGCTCTAGGTCTATCCGCCGCTCGGAAGCCGGCCTGGCCTCCTGTGGCCGCAGGCCATCGCAGCCGAGGGTCCGCGCGTTCATATCCGCCACCAGGTCAACCAGCGTGCCGTATTGGGGCACTTCCTGCCGGTACATCTCCGACATCGCTGCCGAAAAGCGGGTGCGGATTTCATGGGGAGAGACGAAACCAGAGGTGCTCATGACAAGCGATGCAAGGGACAACACCGCCGGAACGGCTACAGGAGGGGTAAGCGGCGTAACTGTGATGGCGCCTTGAAAGCGATCAGACGTGACCTCTGACACGGGCCACCGCGGTGAAGATGGCGTCCAGATGATTGGAGACCACGAGCTGCAGTGACACCGGCCGCAGGCCGTAGCGCAGCGCAGGCTCGGCCACTGCCGCGGCTAGGTGGTTCTCCGCCACCAAGTGCGCGGTGGCTGCCAGCTTCAGCAGCGCCGGGCTCCCTGGCCGCGCCGCCCGCATGGCAGCCAGGCGCCTGATGCCCGCCAGCGGGCGCAGCCCGAGGATCCTGCAGCCGAGCAACTGGGCCCGGTATTCCTGGGGCCCGGTCTGGCCTTTCAGCATCTCCAACCAAGGCAGTTCAAAGGCCGCGATCATGCTGTCCTGGATCGCCTCCGCATAAAGTGCCTCCAGGGGACTCGCATCCTCAGCGATGGCGCTGACCACCGCCGTTAGGGACTCCACGATGCCGCGATCGATGGCCAGGCTGGCGATCAGGAGGTCTTCATCCATTGAGGCGCCGGGTGCCAGCGCCACATCCGCCAGACATGGCACTTCAGGCACCAGCACCAGCGTGGAGTGGCCGTTCTCCGCGAGGTAGTCGCCGACGGAGACGCCCGCCATCGGCCACGCCTCCCTGGGGCCCGGCTGCGAGTACGGGTAGAAGAACACCCCCGGTGCCAACTGAGTGTCCTTGGCTCCGAACAGGCCTTCGCCGCAGGTGTTCAGGGCCAGGCCGCGCGCTTGCGCCTGCCGCGACAAGGCCGAGGCCAGGCCCATGTCCTCGCGCGAGAGATAGTAGAAGGCCCCCGCGTTTTCGGCGTTGTGCAGGCTCACCAGCAGGTCCGGGCGCGCCAGCTGCAAGGCGCGTTGGTAGGCGAGGTTCTCGACAGTGCTTCGATGATGCGGCGGCTGCCACACCTTCGAAGGAAAGGTGTACTCGGCCTGCTGCGCGAGCGCGGGGCGGTAGAAGTGATGGAGATACGCGGGCAGGTCCCGCTGCGAGAACCACCCTTCGTTCTGCTTCAGCGCATAGGGCTCGATCGACTTGATGAAGTGCCAGCGGAGCCCAGGGTCGAGGCGCATCCCGCTGTCATCGCACAGTTGCGCGATCAGCCACTCGATGGCGATGCAGCCGATCGGCTCGTTGGGATGGGGGGCGCCGACTACCAGGATAGAGGTCGCGCCCTCGCCGATGGAGATCATCTCGATCGGCGTTCCGAAGCGGTCAGTGCCGATCTGCTCCACCGCCACGCCAGCATGGGTGCGGAGACTGTCTGTCCTGCGCTGCATCTCCGCGAAGGTCGGTATTTTCAAGGCCCGCGGGTCGCCATCAAGAAAGGACTGAATGTTCATGATTATCAAATAAAACCGACCGGTTGGTTATTTATGGCAAATAAAAGGTCATCGTCGCGGCGACTTGAGCGCCGCACGGTGGCTTTCTCAGGGGGGCAGGCTTTTCAAGGCCTTGGGCGTGAGCAGGCCCGCCAGCAGGGTGTTGACGGCGGCGATGTGCATTTTGCGGTCACCTCGGTCGCCCAAGGCGTGAACGAAGATCCCATCGAGGAAGCAGCCCACCAGGTGCGCCGCGATCTCGGACGACAGCCCGGCCCGCAGATGCCCTTTCGCCTGGAGGCCCGCCATGCTGACGCGGATCATGTCCGCGCGCGCGTCGCTGGACTGCCGCACGGCCTCCCGCAACGCCAAGTCGGTCCGCGCCGCCGCCAGCAGCTCCATCTCGACATAGATGCCCTGCTGCAGATCGACGCCGCCAAGGTCGTATTCGGCGACGAGAAAGTCGCGCAGCGTGGGAACGTCATGGAATGTTGATACCGTCAACCACCTCTCGGTGGCGCGCGCCACCGTGCAGCACAGGATTTCGCTCTTGCTTGCAAAGTGCACGTAGAGCGCGCCGCGGCTGATCTTGGCCTCCTGGCATATCTCGCTCAGGGACGCATTGGCCAAGCCGCTGCGGTCCAGGCACCGTAGGGTCGCGTCCAGAATACGCTCTCGCATGTCTTCCATGTATACGGCGGAGCGAGCGGGCATAGTGTTCGTGGGTCTGGTCTGGCGTGGAAACATATTATGGCTTGTCAGCTGCGTGCCACGCGCAGCCGCCAGGGTGCGCGTCCCATGCTGAGGGCCAGCGCCATGCCGGCCACGCTGGCTGCCGCCGCCAGGCTCAAGGCGAGCGCCAGTTGCCCGAGATCCGCCAGAGCGGACTGCTCGGCGCTGGCGCCCAGGGCCGCCACCGCGATCTGGGCGCCCAATGCGCCACCCAGGGTCTTGGCCATGAAGAAGGTGCCGCTGGCGCTGGAGGCGCGCTCTTCGGGAACGCGTCGCATCAGCTCGGCCACCCCCTGGGTCAGTGCGATCGACATGCCGATGCCGAACAGCGTTGTGGCCACCAGCAGCTGCCAGACCGCCTGGTGGCACCTGATCGGCAGCAACAAGGCAATAGCCAGGATGCCGAAGCCGAGTGCCAGCACGCTGCTCGGCTTGAGGTGCCGGTCCAGGACGCCGTAGGCCGGAATCAGCAGGAAGCCGACAAGGCCCGTCGGCAGCAGCAACCAGCCCACCACTGAGGCGCTCGAGCCAAACCCCGCGCCGCCCGCGCTGGCGGCCCCAATCAGCATGGGGAACAGCACGTACATGGCAGTGCTGGCAATGCCCAGCAGGAGCGCCATGACGTGGATGCACGAGATGTCCCACCGCGAGAACAGCTGCACATCAACCAGCGGCTCGGGATGCTCGCGCTCGGCCCGCATCCACCTCGGCAGCACAACGGCGCCGAGCACGGCTAGGCCGGCGATCGAGAGCGCCGTGATCCACCCGCCATCAAGGACGAATTGCATGCTGCCTGAGAAGAGCGTCAGCATCAGCGCCAGCAAGGCCGCCCCCTTCAGGTCGAGCATCCGGTGGCTGCCGGCCCGCGCCACAACACCCTCCCCTCTGCGCCCGACCCGAACTAGAAACAGCACGCAGGGACCCACGAGCACGACTGGCAACCAGAACAGGGAGCTGGTGCCGAGCGAGGCGATGACCGGCCCGGCCCCCAGCAGCCCGGCCGCGGCGAAGACGCCTGATGCGCCTTGGATCAGGCCCTGCCCGCTCGCCTGCTTCTTCGGTGGCAGCAGTTCCGCCATGAGCGCCACGGCCACGGTGGAGCCGCCCACCCAGGCGCCCAGCAGGGCCTGCCCGATGACATAGGCAAACTGAGTGGGTGCGCACGCGATGACCAGCGCCCCCAAGCAGGCGATCGCCATGGAAATGCCGGTGACGGCCCGCTTGTCGTAAAGGTCGCCGAACCTGGCGATTACGGGCGTGAGGATCGCCACCGACAGGAACTGCACCGCCGATGCCCACCCGTATTCCGCGATAGACAAGTGGAATGTGGCGAGCACATCCGCCTGGCCCGGGGACATGGCCGCATCCAGCGCGGTGAAGACACAGGTCGCGGCGATGGCTGCGACCGCATCGGATTTCCTAGGACCTTCCATACGTCTTTCAGAGGTCGTAGCGCAAGCTCAGACCGACGGTGCGCGGCTTGATCGGATAGTACTGGCCGTAGAAGTTGCCTCCCAGCGTCTGCGTGATCGATCCCCCGCTGGCCCCGTGGCTGTCGGTCAGGTTGTTCACGTAGAGGGAGAGTTCCACCTTGTCCCACCCGAAGGCCAGGCGCGTGTCGAGCTGCTGGTAGCTGGACAGCTCGCCCGGCCCGTCGATGTTCGTCTTGCGCCGGCCCATGAAGCTGTGGGACAAGCCCAGCCGCCCGCTGCTGTCGAAGGGGCCGGCAAAGCTCCAATTCGCCGTCAGCGAACTCTGGAAGCGGGGCGTGCCCGGCAGCCTCGTTCCCGAGGGCACGGGGAAGCCGTTCGACGACTCGAACTCGCTCGACGTGCGCGCATCCACATAAGCGCCGGAGAGTTTCAGGGCCAGGCTTTGCACAGGGTTCCAGTCGACATTGGTTTCGATGCCTTTGACGGTGGCCTTGCCCACATTGGCAATCCCATAGTAGGAAAGCTCGCCCGTGCCCACCCGCGCGTTGACCTGGGCATCGTTCCATTTGACCCAGTAGACGGCCACGTCATAACGGAGCTCCTTGGACAGGCTCACCCGCAGGCCGGTCTCATAGCTCCACAAGGAATCCGGCTGATACCTGGTGTTGGAGCCGTAGTTGATCCCGCCGAACCGATAGCCCTTCGCGGCCGAGGCGTACCACAGCGCGTTCTCGAACTTGTACTTGGCGCTGATCTTGGGCGTGAGGCCGGAATCCGAGCTGATGGCCAAGAACTCGGGCGCCTCACCAAAGACCTCGGGCAAGGTCTGGGAGTTCGCGAACTGCCGCTGCGTGTTGCGGTAGAAGCGCCCGCCGAGGCCGAGGCTGAATGCCGGGGTGACGCGGTACTCCGCATCCGCGAACACCGCGCTTTCCGTCATCAGGCTGTGGTCGTTCTCCACCAGCACCAGGTCATTGGGCATCAGCTCGGCGCCCCAACGATCGGCCCCGCCGGGTGCCGTGATGCGCGCATCGAAGGAGTCCTTGTAGCGTTGGTACAGGAGCCCGGCGACGAAGTTCAGGCGGGCGCTGGCGGGGCTGGCGATGCGCAGTTCTTCGGAGACGGTGTGGGTGTGAGCCTTGCTGGTGCCTTTCACCAGCGGCAGCAAGGCCAGGCCTTCGACCGTGCCGATGTCACCCCACCCGGCAGAGAGGTCCGGTTGTGCCCACACATTCTTGGTGAGCACGGCCGTGCTGCTGGTCAGGGTGTAGCCCGAGAGGTCGGCCTCGACCTGGACGTTGCCGAAAGTGAAGCGGCCCTTGCGGGTCGACGGTGTCGGGGTGGAAATGCTGCGCTCGTGTTCGGACGGCGCAACCGCGAACCCGTCGCCGATCTGGGTTTCCTGCGTCAGCAGGGTCGTCGTGACCTTGATGCCCGGCGTGGGTTTGAACAGGCCGATGATGCGCCCCCCCCGCTGGTGCAGGGTGTTCGCCTTCGACTCCCCGGTGCCCAGGTTGTCGATGTAGCCGCTGTCCCGGCGGTCGAAGGCCACGATCCGGACGCCCGCAACGTCGGACGACAGCGGCGCGTTGAAGAGCGCGTAGGCCGAGCGATCGGTGCCGCCACCCGCCACACCCGCCACATCGACCTGCAAGGCGAACTCCTGGCGCTTGAGGTTGGGCTTGTTGAGCTTGTAGAGGATCGCGCCGCCGAGCGACGATGAGCCATACAAGGCGCCCTGGGGGCCACGGAGGATGTCGATGCTCTCCAGATCGAAGGGAGCCAGGTCTTCCGTCGCGGTCACGCCGACAGGGTCGGTGAAGGGCACGTCATCTACATAGATCCCTGTGGTGGACTGCTGGAGGCCCAGCGCCTGGGTGTTGGTGACGGTGCCAACACCGCGGATGGTGGGCAGCGACTGGTCGGGATCGCCCTTGTTCGTCTGCACGCCGGGCGCCAGGCGCAACGCGCCCTCCGCATCCTTGATCCCGGCGGCCTCAAGGCTGGCGCCGCTCAGCGAGGTGATGGTTCCGGCGACTTCTTCGCGCGACTGCCGTCGCTTGTTGGAGGTGATCACCACCGTGTCCAGCACCTCGGACTTTCCGCTCGCCAGCGCCGTAGCGTCCTTCTGCGCCGCATTGGGCGAAGCCGCGGGCTTCTCGCCGGCTGCAGGGTCCGCACCCTGGGCCAGGGCCACGGGGCCAGCCGCCGAGGCCAACGCGGCGACAAGACCCAGCAGCCGGCAATGGCTGCCTAGTGTGTTTGCACAAATCCAACTCATGTTCTGTCTCCAGTTAATAAAGACCGATCGGTCCGTTTTTTTAAAGATTAACGTGGATGGCTACTGCCGTCAACAGAGATTGCTCGGTGCGGGGACTAAATATCCAGCACCAGCTCGCCGGACACCGCCCGCGAGATGCAGGGCATGATCGACGTGTGGGCGTTGCGCTCCGCCTGGCTCAGGACAGAGTCGCGGTGGTCCGCTTTTCCGGCCAGCATCGGCACTTCGCAGGCCCGGCACAGCCCCTCGCGGCAGGAGAACGGCATCGACAGGCCGTTGCGCTCCAGCGTTTCGAGAATGGTCGCGCCCGGGGGCACGGTGAAGTGGCCTCCGTGGCGCTGGAGAACGATGTCAAAGGGCCTGTCGCCCCCGTCGGTAGGCGCCAGTTGGCCAGCGCTGAAGCGTTCGAAGTGCACCGCGCCGGCGTCGATGCCCAGCCCGGCGGCGGCGGCCGCAACGGCCTGCATTTGCGGCGCGGGGCCGCAGCAGTAGACATGGCTTGCGGCAGGCGCGTCCGAGAGAAACCCACGAAGGTCTGGATGGCCCTCCCCGGCATCTTCATCGACATACAGTAGCACCCGCTCGTGATAGGCCGCCAGGTCCCACAGGAAGGCCGCGCGGGCCCGCGAGCGGACACAATACAGCAGGCGCCAGCGCTGGCCATGCGCCTCGCACCAGCGGATCATGCTCATGAACGGCGTGATGCCGATGCCGCCAGCGATGAAGACGTGCTCTGCGGCGGCGGCATCGATGGCGAAGAGTGAACGCGGTTGCCCGGCCGTCAGGCGGTCCCCCGCCTTCACATGCTCATGCAGGTAGCGCGATCCACCGCGAGAGTCCGCCGGCAAGCTGATGCCCAGGCAGTAGCGGTGGCGCTCCCGCGGGTCATTCAGCAGCGAATACTGGCGGGTCAAGCCATTGGGAAGGTGCAGGTCGATGTGGGCGCCGGCCGTGAACACCGGCAGGGGTGTTGCATCGGCCCGCCGGAGATCGAAGCCGCGAACACCCTCCGCCTCCCGCGTCGTCCTGGTGACAACCAGTTCCATCGTAGTCATGATGTACGAGACCCCTTCTTCCGCTAGGCCGATGCCGGCAAATGCTGGTCGAGCAACAGCTGGTCCAGTAGCAGATTGAGTGTGTAACGCACGCCGAAGCCGGTCACATCCGTCGGGACATGGGCGAGCCCGCCCTTGTGCTTGCCGGAGGACAGGTCGATGTGGATCCAGGCTGGATCGCCCACGAGAAACCGGCGCAGGAACACCGCCGCCAGGATGTGGTCGGCCTCGGCTTCGAGCGCGCATTGCCGGATGTCCGCAACCTCGCTCTTGATCGCCTCCTCGTAGTCGAGCGGCAGGGGAAACGGCCAGACGCGCTCGCCCGAATCCTGGCCACTCCGGATCAACGCAGGCACCCACTGCGGGCGATTCGTGAAGACACCGCTCATGCGTGAACTGAGCGCTGCGGTGCACGCCCCAGTGAGTGTGGCGTAGTCGAGTATCAAGGCCGGGGCGTCGCGCGAGGCGAGCGTCAACGTGTCGGCCAGCACTATGCGCCCCTCGGCATCGGTGTGCGCGATCTCTATCGCGGTGCCGTTGGCCGCCCTCACCACCTCGTTCTGCCGGTAGGCCGCAGGGCCGATGGCGCGGTGGTCATTTGGTTCGCTCATGGGTGTGCCCGTCATAAATTGCGGACCCGGTGGGGTCGTTGGTCAAAGATCGAACTTCACCCCTTGCGCCAGTGGCAGGGTGCCGGAGTAGTTGACCGTGTTGGTGCTGCGGCGCATGTAGGCCTTCCACGCGTCGGAGCCGCTTTCGCGGCCCCCGCCCGAGTCCTTGTCGCCGCCGAAGGCGCCGCCAATCTCGGCGCCGGAGGTGCCGAGATTGACGTTGGCGATGCCGCAGTCGCTGCCGGCCACCGCCACGAAGCGCTCGGCCTCCCGCAGGTCATTGGTGAAGATCGCCGACGACAAGCCCTGAGGAACCGCGTTCTGCAGGGCAATGGCCTCGTCCAGCGTGCGGTACTTCAGCAGATACAGGATGGGCGCGAACGTTTCCTGGCAGACCACGGCAGTCTGCGCGGGCATCCGTACGAGGGCCGGATCTGCATACCAGGCCTCTGGGAACCGGTCTTCCAGCACGCGCCCGCCGCCGCTCACCTGCCCCCCTTGGTCACGCGCCTCGGCCAGGGCGGCCTGCATGGCGTCGAATGCGGCGCGGTCGATCAGGGGGCCCACCAGGATGCCAGCGGCGAGCGGGCTACCGATCGGCAGGCGCGCGCGCGCCCGTTCCAGGCGGGCCACGAATTCGTCATGAATGCTTTCGTGCACGATGGCCCGCCGCGTGCTCGTGCAGCGCTGGCCGGCCGTCCCGAAGGCGCCGAAGGCTGTTCCCCGCACCGCCAGGTCGAGATCGGCACTCGGCGCAACGATCACCGCATTGTTGCCGCCAAGCTCCAGAATGCAGCGACCAAAGCGCTGAGCCACGCGGGGCCCCACGATGCGGCCCATGCGCGTGCTACCCGTGGCCGAGACCAGCGCCACGAGCGAATGATCCACCAGCGCTTCCCCCACGTCGGCCTGGCCGATCACCAGCTGCGACAGGTCATCGGGCACCTCGCCGCCAGCCGCGCGGCAGACCGTCAGCGTGCGCTCGAAGATCGCCTGAAGGGCCAAGGCGGTCAGCGGCGTCTTTTCCGAGGGTTTCCAGACACAGGCGTTGCCGCAAACCAGCGCCAGGGCGGCGTTCCAAGCCCAGACAGCCACCGGAAAATTAAAGGCCGTGATGATGCCCACCACGCCCAGCGGCAGCCATTGCTCCATCATGCGGTGGCCCGGCCGCTCGCTGGCGATGGTGAGGCCATGCAACTGACGCGACAGACCGACCGCGAAGTCGCAGATGTCGATCATCTCCTGCACCTCGCCCAAGCCCTCGCTGAGGATCTTCCCGGTCTCCGAGGACACGAGGCGGGCCAGGGTCGATTTTTCGCGGCGCAACCGCTCCCCCAGGAGGCGAACCAGCTCGCCGCGCTGGGGCGCAGGCACATTGCGCCAGACGAGAAACGCCGCGTACGCGCGATCCACCGCCGCCCTCGCGTGCGGGACACTTGTTTCGTGCACGGCGCCGACCACCACGCCGTCGATGGGTGAGCGGGCTTGGAGCGTTCCGCCGGACAGCGCGCCGCCAGGCACGCCCAACTGAGCCAATGATTCGACGAGGTCGGGTCTGGACATGGTAGGGGTCGTGAGGTTCATGCACCGCTCGCCGCGGCCGGGTTGATCTGGATGAATTCGCGCCTGAAGGGCACGGCATCGGGTTCGATGGTTTCTTCAAGCTCGCGCGCCGCGCGGTGCCCTTGCCAGACGGCTGCGGCCACGGTGCCCGGAGCGAAGCTGTCGCCGATGTTGCGCACCTCGTGAATGCCGGCGCCTGCCCACTCGGCCTGGCGCGCTTGAAGCGCACAGTGCAGCGCATCTTCGGGGTCGCGCATCGTCACCAGCAGCAGGCTGGCGCAGTCCACCCGCAGCTCGGTGGGCGTATAGACGCTGCTCAGGCAGATGCGCAGTAGGCCCTGCGCGTGGCCGGGCATGTCGACCCGCGTGATCTCATGCGTGGTGTGGATGGGCACCCCCCAGCGGATGAGCTGGCCCTGCACGCGTGACTGCTCCATGGTCATCACCGTCCATTCGCCAAGCACGGTGGACGGGGTGGCGATGATGACTTCGCACCCACGTGTGTGCAGGAGCTCCGCCAGCAACCCGGCCATCACGTAGTGGTCGTCGTCGTAGATAAGGACGGGCGAGGGCGGAATGCGGCCTGCCAGGACATCATCCGGGCTGAAGACCTGCGCAGCGGCGGCATCCAGCCCGGGGATCGGCACGCGGTGCTGGCGGCCAAGCCCATCGCGGCGCCAGCGTGAGCCAGTGGCCAGGAGCACATGCCCGGCCCCCCAGGCCAGCACGTCGTCGGCGGATAGGCGGCTCTGACGATAAATGTCGACATTGGCCATGCGCTGAAGCGCCTGCTCGCGGTATTCGACGACCCGCCTCCATGAGGCCAGGCCGGGCAAGGCGGCTTCGTGCAGGATGCGGCCGCCCAGCTGGTCGCTGGCATCGGCCAGCGCCACCGGATAGCCACGCTGGCCCAGCGCCCGCGCCGCCTCCAGGCCTGCGGGTCCGGCGCCCACCACGAGGACTTTGCCCGATCCCCGCGCCGGCGCAATGCGCTCTGGGTGCCAGCCGCGGCGCCATTCCTCGCCCATGGTCGGGTTCTGGGTACAGCGCAGGGGCACGCTGACCTGGTCACCGGTCACGCAGATGTTGCAGCCGATGCACTCCCGGATGTCATCGCTGTGGCCTTGCTCAATCTTGCTGGGCAAGTAGGGGTCGGCGATCGACGGGCGGGCGGCGCCAATCAGGTCCATCACACCGCGGCGGACAGCTGACGCCATGGCATCGGGCGAGGTATACCGCCCGACACCGACCACCGGCTTGGTGGTCAGACCCTTGACGAAGCTGATGTACCTCTCCTGGAACCCCTCCTCCGCGAAACGGGCAGTGACGCTGTCGTTGCTCCAGTCAGCGAGATTCACATCCCAGAGGTCGGGCAGCTCGGCCAGGCACTCGATGACTTCGCGACCCTCGGCCTCGGCGGTGATGCCTTGCGGCCCCAGAAGTTGATCCACTGCAAAGCGCACCACCACGCCGCAGCGGTCACCCACGGCATCCTTGGTGTCTTCGATCAGCTCCCGCAGGAAACGCGTGCGGTTCTCGATGCTGCCGCCGTATTCATCGTTGCGGCGATTGGTGCGGCGAGAAATGAAGTGCATGGCCAGCGCGAGGTCGTGCCCGGCGTAGCAGTACACGAGGTCGAAGTCGGCGCGCTTGGCGCGCAAGGCCGCAGCCCGGTGCCAGCGGCGCACATCGGCGATGTCCGCCTTGCTCATGGCCCGCGCCTGGATTGGGTCGGCCAGCCGTACCGGCAGGTGCGACGGCGCCATGGGAATCTCGCGGCTGAACCGGTTCGGGGTCGCATACCCGTTGAACATCAGCTCGATGCCAGCCAGCGCCCCGTGCGCATGGCAGGCCTCGGCCATCAACGCCAGCGGCGGAATGTCGGCATCGTCCCAGAGCCTCCCCTCCAGCCAGGGCGCTATCTCCGAGTGAGGGCTGACCTCCACCTCCTCGGTACAGACCACCCCCCATCCGCCTTCGGCCTTGACGCCACGCATTGCCGCCAGGGCCTGCGGCCGCGCATGGCCCATGCCGTTGCAGTGGGGGACCTGATAGAAGCGATTTTTCGTGCGCACGGGGCCGATCTGCACCGGCTCGAAGAGGATGTCGTGCTGAGGGGGTCGCATGTCAATGGATCTCCATAAGGACCGATCGGTCGGTTTTATTTTAGTATCACGGCCGCCCCGCCGCTTGTCAACAGCAGTTGCGCGAGGGAGCGCACTCTGTCCGCAGGCCACGCCTACAAGACACTTCAGCCCGTGAAGTCCGGCGTTCCTTTCCCGCCCTTTCGCACGCACCATGAACCGCCCTGGCCTCGCCCGGTTTACCGAAGTAAACCAGTCCGAGTCAGTCTCTCGACCATCACGGCCATCCTGGCGGCAACGTCAGCGGCTTCGGCTCAAAGATGGGCTCAACAGTCTTCGCCCAGAAACGTTCAAGGGCGTTGCTTGGGTTCAGACTAAGAACTATCCCCACAGTGCCGGCGGCGGTGCACCAAGTTGAGCTCCCATGTAGGCCATCGCAGGATGCCGGTCAGCTGCCAGCAGCAACGGGCCGTCCAGATCCACAAAGCGGCAATGCTGGGCCACGATGAAGGCCGGGGCCATCGCCAACGAGCTGCCGCCCATATTGCCCACCATCAGGCCGAAGCCCAGCTGCCGCGCCGCCTTGGCCAGCGCCAGCCCCTCACTCAGGCCACCGCACTTGTAGAGTTTGGTGCTGATGTACTGGTACAGGCCCTGCAGGCCGTGCAGCGAACTCCGATCAGTGCAGCTTTCGTCCGCGGCCAGCGGGATGGGCGAACTCAGCCCCGCCAGCTGGGCGTCCGCGCCGCGCGGCACAGGCTGTTCAATCAGCTCCACGCCATAGCTGCGCAGCCCCGGCAGCAGCTTCTCCAGCAAGCTGCGGTCCCAGGCCTGGTTGGCATCGATCACCAGGCGCGCGGTGGGGTGCTCCTCCTTGCAAAGGCGCACCATCTCCAGATGCCGCTCGGCATCGGCCTTGATCTTCAGCAGCGGCATGTGGCGGGCGGCGCGCGCCTTGCGGCGCACATCGACCTCGCTGCCCAGGCCGATGGTGTAGGCCGTCGATACCGGTTCCACCAGGCTTTGCCCGGCCAGCTCCCAGGCATGCGCGCCCGCTTGCTTGGCGTGCAGATCCCAGAGCGCGCAATCAAGCGCATTGCGCGCGCCGCCGGCAGGCAGTCATGCCATCAGATCGGCCGGCGTCACGTCGTCGTGCAAGCGCGCGCGCAAGCCATGCAGTTGCGCCGCCATGCTGGCTGGCGTTTCCCCGTCATATGACACGCCGGCGGCCTCGCCACGGCCGCAGCGGCCCTGCGCGTCCTTCAGGCTCGCCACGATGACTGGGATCTCGGTCAGCACGCCGCTCGAGATTTCAAAGGGCTCGGCGAGCGCCAGGCTTTAGGTATGGATGTGGAGTTCGAGCGTCATGAAGGTGTGCTGCTGAAGGTGATGATGTCGCCCGGGGCGGCCAGGCGGGCGCGGTACTCCTGCCAGGCCGGCGCGCTCATGAAAGAGGAATTGATGCTGATGCCGGCGCAGCGGATCGCCGCATTGGTGAGGCAGCCAGCACGCAGATCAGTCTGGCGTCGCCCAGCCGATACTCACGCCCACTTGGCGCTTGGCGTTCGCACCAGAAATGGTCACTGAGGCCGATCCAATGCGGCACCATCTGCGTGTTCAGCACTTGCTTGCTGGCCATCAGCTCAGAGCGGGCCTCAGCACGCCGATGGAGCTCACGCACCGAGCAAGCTGCGCCAACATTCAACTTGAACTGGGACATGACGTGCTACCGCGCTGCGGGGAGCGGGCCCATGAGTGTGTCAATGAAGAAGGTCGCGCGCATCGCCATCATGTCGGGCCGCTGCAGTGAATCGCTGACACTGTGACCACCACCATCGGGCTCCAGGAACAGCACCTTGGCATCAACGTCCATCAGGCGCTTCGCCAGCTTGCGTGCGTGACCCGGGCCGACACGGTTGTCGGTGGTCGCCACGGTCACCAGAAAGGCCGGATAGTCCTGGCCTTTGCGCACGTTCTGCACCGGCGAGTACTGGGACAGCCAGGCTGCATCCAAAGGGTTCTTGGGGTCACCGTACTCGTTGATCCAGGCGGGACCCTCGCCCATCTCTGGAAAGCGAAGCATGTCGGCCAACGGCACGTCGCTGACGATGGCCCCGTAGAGTTCGGGGCGCTGTGTGCCGGCAACGGCTGCTAGCAGGCCGCCGTTGGACGTTCCGAACACGCCAAGTCGCGCCCGATCGGTATAGCCGCCCTGAATCAGGGACTCGGCGACAGCATGGAAGTCGTCATAGGAGTTTTGGCGCTTCTCTCGCATGGCGGATCGATGCCACTCCGCACCGTATTCACCGCCGCCGCGAATGGCCGGCACCACCAGGGCACCGCCGCGCTCCAGCCAAAGCTTGAGTGTCGCTCCGCCGAAAGCAGCACCTGAGAACCCGGTCGTGAAGTAGCCCGGACCCATCGAAATTCCGAAGGCGCCATAGCCCGTTATCAACGTAGGCACGGGCTTGCCTGCGGTCTGTTTAGGTCCTACGCGGAAGTACTCCACGACCTGGCCGTCACGGCTCTTCGCCTTGCACAGTTCGACGCGCAGGCCGCTAGCATCGAATTGGGCCGGCTGGCGCTCCAACACCGTGTGCTGCCCGTCGCCACGCACCCACTCCTGCACGGGCGGCGTCAGGAAGCCGCTGCTCAGAATCACGAAGCCGTCAACGCCGCCCCCCGACCCAACCACGGAAGAACTCACGCCGGGCACCGGCTCGACGACCCGACGGCTCTGCCACCGGCCATTCTCCAGACGGGCCACATCGACCCAGAGGCTCAGGCCGGACCTCATGGGCACAGCAACCGACTGGTCGCTGACATGAATGCCAAAAACCGAGTCCACAACCTCGCCGGGCTTGGCGCGGTAGACCAACTCGACGGATGACTGCTCACCGAGGCCAGCGTCGAGCCGGGCGGCGATCAAGCTGTCTGCAGGCACAAGCTCGCCGTTCAGCGTCTCGGCCGAACCCAGCATCGCGAACACACGTTGGGCATTGGCCGCAAAGCCGAACTTCAGCGCTGTGGGCAGTTCGAGCTTGCGAACGCTGCCGTCGGCCATCACACGATGCAATACGAAGGTCGTGTAGTCGACGACCTGAACCAGCACCGCCTGGCCATGATGCCCTGCAGGCAAGGCCTGGAACTTGGCATTGCCCGCGGGAATGCTGAGCACTGGCCGCGCCTTCTCGAGGGCCGTGCCACGTTTCCAGAGCAAGGCTTGCGCGGGATGGCCGGTCATGGTCCTCGGCGCATCGCCCAGGGTGTGGCCCACCAACAAGGTGTCGGCATCCACCCAGGTCGCGGTATAGCGCGACCTGGCCAACGCAAAGCCGCCCTCAACAAAGCGGCCGGTCGACAAGTCGAATTCCCGCAGCTCCGCCTCGTCGCCGCCGGCTTCATGCAGGTCCAACAAGCAGCGCTCATAGTGATGCGCCAGGCATGACGCGTTGCTCCAGTACAGGCTGTAGTCCTTGCCCTCACTGGCGCCGAGGGCGCCGACGTCAAGCACGGTCTTCCAACGGCCGAGGCCCTCCTTGGCGCGAGTCGCGGTCTGCAACAACCCCCTGGGATGTGAGGCGGTCTTGTGCAGGCGGACGGCCAGGTGGCCCGCAAATGCGATCTCTGAAACTTGCCCGGCGCTAGCGTTGATTTGCGTCAGCTCAGCAAGCAGGCCGGCGTATCGTTTCGACGATTGCAGAACCTTGATCGAGTTCTGCGTGGCCCTTTGTGCCCATTGGAGTGCCTGCTCGGAATACGGAGGCTCCAGCCACAGCAGAGCATCTGCGTGGTCTTGTGCGAATGAAGAAGTCATGATTTTTGTGAGTAGTACAAACAGGTGGCGCCGGTCGGCGGTCGTGTCACAGCCCGAAGGCGGTCTTGGCATCGACCGGCGAGCTCAGGTCGCCGAGAAAGAGCAGATAGGGTTTTCTGAGTACCAGCATGGCGGTGGCTGCCCCTTCAAGCCGCCGCTGCGTGCGGATTGGCCACGCGCGGCCAGTAGTTGAGATCGCGCGCCTTGAACGGGATGGTGGCGAAGCTGGGCATGACGGCGCCCGGCGTGGCGGCATAGAGCACCGCCTTGGCGATGGGTGCAAAGTCGGCATGGAAATGCTGGGTGGACTTGACGACGACGAGCTTCTTGTCGTCCAGGCTCAGGCCCAGGCCGGTGAAGGCATCGGTGCCCATCACCTGGTCGCGCACCGAGGCCAGCAGCAGATGCACATCGTTGGCCGCCTCCACCCACACGCTCAGGCCCATCGGAAACCGCCCGCTCACGCCCGGCAGGCTTTGCGAATGCTGCTCGGCGATGCCGCGCACCGTGACCTGCAGGTCCACCGGGTCGCCGGAGCTGGGGCCACATTTGCCACCCACGCGCAGGGCGACCGCTGCCCCCACGCCGGCATTGCGGCAGATCTGGATCGCACCGAGGTCCCAGAAGGCGCCGATGACGGCATGGCCGATGCCGCGCTCGAGCAGGCGCCGCAGCACAAAGGTGCTGTCGCCCGGCGCGCCACCGCCGGGGTTGTCGGCCACGTCGGCGATCACCACCGGTCCGCCCTGCAGCTGCAGCGCCTGGTCCAGCGCCTGCTCCAGCGGCACCGCGTTGTCGCCGGTGAGCGCGCGCAGTGCCCAGAACTCGCGGCCCAGCTGCTCGGCCAGGGCTTGGGCCCGGGCCGGGTCGTGGTCGGTCACCACCCAGAGCTTGGCGCCGGACTCGGGCACATCGCCCCAGGGGAAGCCATGGCCCAGCGAGATCGACAGCACGCCGTCGCGCCCTTCCAGCGCCTGCATGCGTTGGACGAAGCCCATCATGGGCTCGCGCGTGGTGTGCCACAGGCCCACCATCTTGCAGTCGAACACCGCGGTGGTGGGCCGCAGCGCACCCCGCGCGGTGCGCAAGAGGATGCCGTAGAGCTCGCGCGCCCGCGCCTCGCCGTCAATATGGGGGTACTCCTTGAAGGCGATGATCACGTCGGCCGAGCAGCGCATCAGCTCGGTGAAGTGGCAGTGCAGATCGAGCTCGACACCGAAGGGCACGTCGGGGCCGATGATCTCGCGTACCCTGGCCATCAGGTCGCCCTCGCAATCGTCATAGCCTTGCGCCACCATGGCGCCATGCAGAAACAGCTGCACCGCATCCACCGGCATGGCGGCCCGCAGATCGGCCAGGATCTGCTCGCGCAGGTCCTCGTAGACGGCGCGTACCGTGGGCCCCAGGGGTTGGGCAAAGGCACACAGGCTCTCCACCATCTGGTGGCCATCGCCCTCCAGCAGGTCGCGCATGAAACGCATGAAGACACCGGTGCCGGCGGGCGCCTTCACGCTGGCGTCGCCGCGGTAGATGCCGTATTCCTCGAACCCCCCCCAGCCGGTGGGGGCGGCGGCGAAGGTGTTGGTCTCGGTGGCGAGCTGGGCAACAAAGAATTTCATGCGCACGCTCCCTTCAATCGGCCAGGCGCTCGAAGCGCATCTGGCGGGTACGCATGGTGTTGATGCGGAAGGCCGCCATGCGGCCGTCGGCGCCGGGCTCGGCGCTGAGCACGCCATACATTTGCGAGCCGCCGACGCGCCAGCCGAACACCGCGGCCGCGAACGCCTCCAGCTCCAGCGCGTGGCGGCCGTAGGCACCAAACACCTCGAGCAGCAACTTCTCGCCCTCGAGGCGGACCACCGCCTCGGCGTCCAGATCGGGCGCGCGGTAGCGGCCCAGCAGCGCAGGCGCCACCTCGGCGAGCGCCGGCGGCGTGGCCGGCAGGCGCTCGAAACGCTCGGCCAGCCCGCCCTCGCTGAGCTCCAGCACCGGAGGCGCCTCGCCCGTGTTGGCCACGCCAGCCAGTGCGGCGAGCGGCAGGCTCAGGCTCCCCCCCCCGGTCGCGTCCTCGAAGCCGATCTGCAACAACTCGCCGCGCTGCTTCAGCGCCACCGGCGGCATCTCCAGAAAGTTCAGGCCCAGGCGTGCGTCGGGCGCCTCGCCAAAGCCAAACACCAGGCCCGAGCCGCTGGCGTGATAGCGCGTGCCCAGCAGGGGCTTGAAGCTGTCGCTGGCAGGCTTGACATCCACAGGGCCCAGCAGCGCCTCGCCCAGCATGGTGTCGATGATCTTGTAAGCCAGCTCGATCGGGTTGGCCGGGGCCCCGTTGGTCATGATGATGATGTCCAGCGCCTGGCTCGGCACGGTGATCATCTGGCAGAGGCCGCCGACCACCCCACCGGGATGGTGGATGACCTCCACGCTGCGGTAGGCATGCACCAGCAGGCCCAGTCCATAGGGATTCAGCAGACCGCTGTTGAGCCTGGCGGGCGTCACCATCTGCTGCCAACTGGCCGCGCTGCCCACCGTCTTGGCCGGGGCGCGCAAATGCGCAAGCCAGCTCAGCATGTCGTCGATGGTGGAGATCATCGCGCCATCGCCGCGCACCTCCTCGGTATTGAAGATGCCGCGCCGCCAGCCGCCGCCCTGCTCGGGCGGCAGCGCCTCGTGCAGGGTGGCCATGCCGCGATGGATCTCGAAGTCGCTGGGCACCGAGGCGGTGTCCTGCATCGCCAGCGGCGTGAAGATGCGCGCCTGCAGGAACTGCTCGAAGGGCATGCCGCTGACGCGCTCGATCACCAGCGAGAGCAACTGGTAGCCGCCGTTGCAGTAAATCATCTTCTCGCCGGGCGCGAAGTTGACTGCGGTCTGGCGCACCTGGATGGCAAGCGCCATGCCCTTGGGCTGAAACGCCATGCCGTCGGACAGAAAGCCCACATCTGCATAGCAGCGGTAGCCACTGGTGTGGCTCATCAGCTGGCGCAGGGTCGGCTCGCCCGCCAGCACCGGCAGCTCGGGGATGTAGCGCCGCACGCCGGCGTCGACATCGAGCTTGCCGTCCTCGGCCAGCAGCAACACGGCCAGGCAGGTGAAGTGCTTGCTGGTGGAGCCGATGCGCATGCGCGTCCAGGCCGTGTTGGCCACGCCGAGTTCGACACTGGCCAGGCCGAAGCCACGCCGGTAGAGCGTGCGGCCATGCTGGGCCACGCCCACGACCAGGCCCGGCGCGTCGCTGCGGTTGAAAGGCTCGAACAAGCCATCCAGGGCCGCGACACCGGCCTTGGCCTCGGACGCCTTGCCGCTCACGCCTGCTGCGGATGTGGATTCACTCATGGGACAACTCCAGTTTGCGGGGGTAGTTCAAATCGGGTCTTGCCGGACCAGATGGGGATGAATGCTTTGCACGGTCGCGGCGACTGCCTGCTCGGCCGACTTCATCAGCAGCGCCGCCAGCGCGAAGGCGAGCGCGCCAACCAGCGTCACCGCCATCAGCAAGCCTTGCGGTGTGGCGCTCAGGAGGTCGGACAGCGCGCCCACCAGCACCGGGCTGAGCGCGCCCAGCAGCACCGACACCACGCTGGCGATGGCGATCAGGCGCGAACGCAGGTCTACCGGAGCCATGTCCTGCAACAACGTCGGCATGAGCACGCTGCCAGCGATCAGCGCCATCACCTGCACGCCGAACAGCAGGTAGAGCGTGCCCATGTTGGGCGCCAGCGGCATCAGGCCGGCCGCCAGCGCCGCGAGGCCGGCGCCGATGGCGGTGACGCGCATCGGCAGCGCCAGGCCAAGGCGCTGCCCCAGCAGCCGCATGCCCAGCGCGCCCATCGCGGCGCCGGCCGCGGTGCCGAGCAGATAGGCCGCCCCCATGCCCTGACCCACCGCAGCAGCGTCAGCGCCGAAGCTGCGCGTGGCAATGACGGGCAGCCAGTTGCCGCTGGCCGCCAGGCCCAGGCCGGCCAGGCCCGAGCCGCCGAACACCCCCACCATGCAGCGCAGATGAGCGCGCGCATAGTCGCGCAGCGCCGGCCGGGCGGTCGCAGTGCTGGCCGATTGGCTGCTGGCGCGCTGCGGATGCAGGCGTATCAGCAGCACCGCCAGCGCCACCAGCGGCCCCTGCAGCGCCACCGCCAGAAAGGTCAGGCGCCAGGACTCCAGCCCCTGCAGGGCGGCGGGCAGCAGCGGGCGCAGCGCATCGAGGCTGTGCACCATGGCGCCGCTCAGCGCGATGCCCAGGCCCGTGCCGAAGATCGCCGCCAGTGCGTACACACCGTTGGCCAGCACACGGCGGCGCGGTGAAACGATCTCCGGGATCAGGCTGAAGACAATGGGCGAGAGCCCCACCTCGCCGATGCCCATGCCGGCCGCGGCGAGTAGCAGCGCCGGAAAATCGGTGGCCATGCCGAAGGCCGCCGTGGCGACCGCCCACACCAGCACGCTGGCGGCCAGCACGCTGCGCCGGCCATAGCGGTCGGCCAGCCAGCCCAACGGCACCGCCGCCACGCCCCCCAACAAGGTGATGCCAGCACCTTGCAGCAGGCCCAGCTTGGTGTCGGTGAGCTGCAGCGATTGGCGCATCGGCTCGGCCAGCAGCACCAGGATCTGACGATCCAGCCCACCGAACACGGTGGCCACGATCAGCACCAACAGGCCATAGGAACTGAGGGCGGCGCCAACCCAGCGGCCGGCAGGCGTGCGCGGCTCTGCCGCCATCCTATGGCACCCATTCAATGAGTTATGCATGAGGTCGAGCCCGGTTGGGAGAGAGGGCGGCCGGCCGGTGGCCGGTGCTGGCCTCAGAAGGGCAGGGTCAAGGTGGCACCCAGCGTGCGCGGCCGCCCCAGCGAGACCCAGGCTGGGCCGCCTAGCGCCTGCGCCGTGCTCTCGGACGCGAGCTGGGCACGCTTGTCGAACAGATTGCGCACTAACAGGGCCAGGCTGGCGCGCTTGAAGTCGATGCCGGCCTGCAGATCGGTGATTGCATAGGCCGGCAGGCGGTACAGCGGCACGGCGGCGCTGCCTTCGAAGCCGGCATTGCGCTGGCCCACATGGCGCTGGGTCAGACCCACATAGCTGGGATAGCCGGCCAGGGCGAAGGCATAGCTGGCGCTGAGCGTGGCGGCAAAACGGGCGCTGGTGGGCAGGCGCGCACCCGCCGGGGCGCCGAGGCCGGGCGCGTCCTCGCTGAGCTTGGCGTCGATGAGAGTGGCATTGCCGGCCAGGGTCCAATGCGCATCGGGCCGCCAGCTGGCCGCCAGCTCGGCGCCGCGCACATGGGCCGCGCCGGCATTCACGATCACTGTCACGCCGTTGACCGGCATGTACTGCTGCAGGTCTTTCCACTGGATGTCATACACGGCCGCCTCGAGCGACAGGCGCTTGTCCAGCAGATCGGCCTTGTAGCCGGCCTCGATGCTGGCGAGGGTGTCGGGTTGGAAGGTGGGCGGCGCCAAGGGCTCGCCGGTGGTGGCACTGCGCAGCACCGCGTTCGGGCCGCCGGGCCGGTAGCCGGTGGCCGCGCGCGCATAGAGGTCGCTGCGCGCGTCCAGCGCATAGCGGGCCGTCAGCAGCCAGGTGCGGCTGGTGTCGCTGGAGTTGGCATCGACGGACTGTGCCCCGCCCACCAAAAGCCCGTCGGAGCGCTGCACATAGTGTTGCTTGTTGCGCGCCACGCGCAGGCCACCGGTGAGCGCCAGGCCATTGGCGAACTTCCAGGTCACGTCACCATAGGCCGCCAGCTCTCGGTACTCGGCCGGAAACTCGAAGATTGCCAGCTGGGGGCCGGGCGAACCATCGGGCAGGCTGCTGCTGACGAGCTGAAGCTGGTTGCTCCGCTCCTCGTCGTAATAGAGGCCGGCCAGCCATTCGAGCTGCTTGTCGGCCTTGGAGGTCAGGCGCAGTTCCTGGGTGCGCTTGTCCAGCGCCAGCGCGGTGTTCAACGGCGTGCTGCCCAGGCTCAGGCCCAGGCTCTGCAGCAGCGGCAGATAGCCGGCGCTGAGGTCGATATTCACCTCGGAGCGGAGCTTCTGCCTGGAGCTGATCGAGTTGAAGCGGGCCCAGCCGAAGTCGTATTCGAGATCGGCGGAGAGCAGGTCGACCTGGACCTGGTAGGGCTCGGCCACCAGCAGGCGACGCATGCGCTCGCCTTCGACAGGGCGCCCGCTGGCGGGGTCGACGTCGACAAAATCCGTACCCTCACGCTTGATCTTCTGGCTCGTGGCCGTGAAGCGCAGCTTCAGGCGGCTGCCCGGCGTGACCAGCAAGGAGGCGCGCGCACCGCGGGTGTTGCCGCCATCGCTGTTGGCGCGGCCGGCCAGGCCCACGGTGTCGGTGCTGCCGCCCACGCTGTCGCCAAAGGCCGAGAGGCGCAGGCCCGCCACATCCTCCTTCAACGGCACGTTCACGACCGCGCCGAGCGCATGGCTGGCCGCGCCGCCGCGCGTCACCGATGCGCCCAGGCTGAGCTTGCCACTGAGCTCATAGGTGTCGGGCTCGTTGGTCACGTACTTGAGCAGCCCGCCCATCGCGCCGGCGCCATACAGCGTGCCCTGCGGGCCGCGCAGCACCTCGATGTGGTTCAGGTCCAGCGAGCCCATGTCCAGTGCCATCTGCGCGCCGTTGGCAAAGGGGCCGCTGGAGCCAAACGCGACATCGTCGACATAGACACCCACGGTGGCGATGGTCTGCGCACCGGTGCTGACGCCGCGGATGCTGACCGATCCCACGCCGGCGCCGCCGGTGCTCTTGACGTCGACACCCGCCTCATTGGACAGGTAGTCGCTCAGGTTGGTGGCGCCATTGCGGTTGAGCTGCTCGCCGCCGATCACATTCACCTGCATCGGCACCTCGCGCACCGGCTCGCGGCGGCGGCTCGCGCTCACCACCACGGTGCCCAGGTTGCTCACTTCGTCCTGCACGCGCTTCTCGGGCACGGGCGGGGGTTCGGCGAAGATCACCACCGCACCCGAGACATCGCGCCGCACCGCGAGCGAGGTGCCCTCGAGCAGCTGCTGCAGTGCCTCCTCGGCCGAGGCGCTGCGCCTGAGGCCCTTGCTGCTGCGGCCCTTCACGTCTTCCAGCTTGTAGATCAGCTGCGTGCCCGATTGCGCGGCATAGGCGTCGAGGGCGGCCTTGAGCTCGCCGGCAGCGATGTCGAAGGGGCGCGGTTGCGCCTGCACGGCGGTGCCCAGCAGCGGCGCACAGCTCAGCGCCAGGCCGGCCATGGGGTTCAAGCGAGTCATCGGTTTCATGTGCGTCCTCGTCAGTATGGCGTGAGTGCCCTCTGCAAAACCAAGACGAAGCCGGACGCACAATCCGCTAGCCGTCGCGGGTATACACCGAGAAGAAATAGTTCTTTTGCCGAGGCCTACCGGATTCGTACGGCTGCTTCGTCTAAGGCGTGAAGGCAGCAAGGAGTTCCGTTGACACAAGATGAGCTGAGCGCCTGGTTCGTCGACCAGGTGCTGCCGCTGGAAGGCGTGCTCGAACGCTATCTGCGCCGCAACTGGCGCGATGGCGACGAGATCGCCGACCTGCGCCAGGAGGTGTATGCGCGCGTCTTCGATGGCTGTGCCCAGGGCCAGCCCGATTCGGCGCAGGCCTTCGTGCTCTCGACCGCGCGCAACCTGCTGATCGACCGCGCACGCCGCGCCCAGATCGTCGACATCGAGACCTTTGCCGACATGAATGCGCTCGCCCCCACGCTCGATGAACTCAGCCCAGAGCGCCACCTGGCGGCGCGCAGCGAGCTGCGCCTGCTGCAGCGCGCACTCGATCTGCTGCCGGCCCGCTGCCGCGAGGTGGTGGAGCTGCGCAAGGTCGAGGGTCTGTCGCAACGCGAGGTGGCAGCGCGCATGGGCATCAGCGAAGACACGGTAGAGAAGCAGGTATCCAAGGGCGTGCGCGCCCTGGCCCTGGCCTTGCAGGCCACCGGTCTGGGCAGCGACGCGAAGGCCGCGGCAGCACAGGCCTCGCAGCGCAGGGGACGGACCACACAATGAGCAGCGTATTGACATCAATAGAAGCCCGTGCGGCCGACTGGATCGCCGAGCGCGACCGTGCCGGCAGCGCCTGGCCAGCCGAGCGCCAGGCGGCGCTGGAGGCCTGGATCAACGCCGCCACCGCGCACCGCGTGGCCTGGCTGCGCCTGGATCAGGCCTGGCGCCGCGCCGACCGACTGCGTGCGCTGCAGCCGGCGCCAAGCCCGCCCCTCGCCAGGGCACGCCCTGCACCCAGGTGGAAACAGCAGCGGCGCGCCATCGGCGGCACAGTGGCCGGGCTGTGCCTGCTCGAGCTCGTGGCCGTGAACGTCGGCATCGCCCCGGTGGGCGGCGCCGACACGCAGAGCTACGCCACCGCACGCGGCCAGCGCGAGGCGGTGGCGCTGACCGATGGCTCGCGCCTGACGCTCAACACCGCCACCAAGCTGCGCACCGCTGTGACCCCCAAGCAGCGCGAGGTCTGGCTGGAGCAGGGCGAGGCCTTCTTCGACATCGCCCACGATGCCAGCCGCCCCTTCGTGATCCACGCCGGCCGCCAGACCGTCACTGTGCTGGGCACCAAGTTCTCGCTGCTGCGCGAGGGCGAGCACCTGCGGGTGGCTGTGCTGGAGGGGCGCGTGCAGGTGCAGGCGGCGCAGAGCCGCCCCGCCGTGCTGGTGCGCGACGACACCGCAGTGGCCGACGCCAGCAATGTGCTGGTCAGCAAGCAGACCAGCCAGCAGTTGAATGCCGCGCTCAGCTGGCTGCAGGGCAAGCTGGTGTTCGACGAGGTCAGCTTGGCCGAGGCGGCCAGCCAGTTCAATCGCTACAACCGCAAGCAGCTCGTCATCAGCGACGCGGCCGCCGCCAAGATCGGCATCGGCGGGGTCTTCGACGCTAACAATGCCGAGGCGTTTGCACGCCTGCTGCATGTGGGCTTCGGGCTGCAGGTACAGGTCAGTGAGGAGGAAATCCGTGTCAGCAGCGCGTCGGCACCCTAGCGCCTTTGGCGCATTGGCATGCGCGCAATGATGCCAGGCCGCGTTCATCGCGTGGCGCAAAAAGTGTTGGTTTTGGGTGCGGGCATGGTGGGCACCTGCGCGGCACTGGAATTGAGCTTGCGCGGCCATCCTGTCACTCTGGTGGACCGGCGTGCTCCGGGCGGAGAAACTTCGTACGGCAATTCGGGTGTTATCCAGCGCGAAGCGGTAGAACCCTATGCCTTTGGGCGTGATTGGCCAACGGTGATAGCTGCAGCCCTGGGCCGCAGACTCGACATCCGCTATCAACTTGATGGCCTATGGGCCGCAGCACCTCAACTGCTGCACCATTGGTGGGTCGCAGTCCTGCCGCGGCCTGGATGAAGCTCGGGCGCAGCTCGGATGTGGTCCGGATGCGGCACGGATACAGCAGGGGTGAACAAGACTGCAGGTTTGTCGCTTGCCATCGTGTCCGCCTTCCCGTGGACATGATCCTTGCCGGATCAGCAGCCAAATTCAAGGTAGGTTGGCCAGACGGCTACGGATCGTGCACTCCTGTAGCTCACCCAACGCGGCATCTCTCTGGTGACACCCGAGATGCTAGGACAGTGCGTCTCCAGAGTGACCCCCAGCCAAGAAGTCCAGGAACAGAGTCGATGCTGTGGGGAAGCAATGTACGTGCAGGTATCCGGAAATTGGTCTGTTGCAGATCTATCGCACGTCCGTCGACGCGCTCAGCCAGTCGAAATCGACGAGCCGGCATGGGGGCCTGATCCGTTGCCGCTGTGGCGACGCCACAGCGCGACTAGCAGGTGCAGCCCGATACCTAGCAGCACGAGCAGCACGCTGCCGAGGCCCCAGAGCACCCACGTGGCGATCGTCACGCCATCAGCCAGAGCGGGGGCAGCCTGCAACAGGTTCTCGACCATCGGCGCCAGGCCCGCCAAAACCTGACTCACCCACTGCGCGACCTCCGGCGGCACCCAGGGCTCCAGCCAATCCGGCAATCGAATGCCGCCGACGCCCGGTGCGGCACCGGCGAGCCCCCCGGCATTCAAGACGGACCAGATCGCAACGGCATGCAACGCCCAGGCGAGCAGGGTCCAGAGGGCTAGAAGCGCAACGACGACAAACCAGGTGAGGGCATAGAACATGATGCGGACTTCGATGGCGATGAGATGAGATGACAGATAGTGTGGCCATCAAGACGATTCGAGCAAACCATGTTATTTCTCACTTAGGATTCGGTTTTTCCGAACTGGAGAGAACATGCTGAACTATCGCCATCTCCACTACTTCTGGGTCGTAACCAAGGAAGGCGGTTTCGCCCGTGCTGCCGAACGGCTGGACATGGCGGTGCAGACAATTAGCGCGCAAGTGCGCGAGCTGGAAAAGTCGCTGGGTCACCAACTGCTCAAGCCTTTGGGCCGTGGCGTGGCCCTCACAGAGGCGGGTCAAGCCGCCTTCGCGCGAGCCGAGGAGATTTTTCAGCTGGGCCAGGTCATCCCCGACGAGGTGCGACAAGCGGCCAGCGGCAAAGTGGCGCGCCTAGCGGTCGGGCTCTCAGACGGGATCTCCAAGCTCGCGGCCCATGCGCTGTTGGTGCCCGTCTTGAGCACCCCCAACCTTCGGCTCGTCTGCCACGACGGAGAATTCGAACAACTACTCAGTGAATTGGCGCTCCATCACCTCGACCTGGTGCTTGCCGGCCAGGCGGCACCGCGCAACCCTAACCTGCGCCTCACCAGCGAGCGACTTCTCGATTCACCAGTCGAGTGGTACGGACCAGCCGGGCTGGTCGGCAAGGCCGAGCGCGATAAGTTCCCTCAAAGTCTGAACGACGTGCCGGTGTTACTGCCGACCGGACATTCGGCCTTGCGCCCGAGGCTGGATCAATGGTTCGAGATGCAGGGCCTGCGCCCGAGCATTGTCGGCGAGTTCGAAGACAGTGCTTTGTTGGCCGTGTTTGCGGCCCGCGGGCTTGGCGTGTTCCCGGTCAGCCGGCTCGGGGCAGACGACCTAGGCCTGATGCGCGGCCTTCGTTTGCTCGGTAGCAGCGATGGCGTAAAGGAAGAGATTCACGCCATCCGCTCGCGCCGCGGCCAGCATCATCCGCTCGTGGCGCAGGTGGTTGCTGCGGCACGCCCGTGATTGCTTTCTGGGCGACTCCAATCACACGTCTTGGCGGCGCGTCGACTTCGCGGCACTCGACTCCCGCCCATCGACAAGTTTCCAGTGGTGCTGCGCCGCCTCCACAACCATGGTCTCGCCGTCGGCCAGGTGACCGTCTGCTCGGGCTGCGGCCAAGGATAGACGCAGGATGGTCCTTTGCAGCGCCGGATCCGATATCTCGGCCATCAATGACGCCAACGTTCTGTCATCAACGTTGTCCATCAGCGAACCCGTCGCGTAGCCGCCAGCCAGCAGCTCTTCGCACAACGTGTGAACGATGTGCGGCAGGAGCTGGGGCTCCAGACCGAGTTCGCGCTCCGCGCCCAGCTGCTTGAGGATATCGAACTCGGAACTGCACACATGGCCGTCGGAGATGAGGACCAACGCGACGATGCGCGCGGCGGCTTCTGGGCTGTTGTGGGGGTAGCTGCGCACGATGAAGCTCCTATGAAGTAAGTCTGTCTGCGGAGAACAACACGGGGGCGAGGCTCAGTCGCCCCGGTACGGATGCCGGCCGACCAGCGCGCGTTTGCGGCGGTCGGCCCGGATCGGGATGGGCACAAGCAGCGGCGCTTGCTGCGGCGCGCACCTCTTGAGCAACTCCTGCAGCGACTGCAGGCTCTGCCCGAACCGGGCAAGCAGTAGGGACGCGGAAGGCAACGAGAGCTTCATGGCTGTTGGTCGGAGAGTGTCGATGGATTGGAATATGCCTCCGGCACAACTTCGGAAGAAGCGGCATTTTTGAGACTTCAACTCAGGAAAATACGAACCTGTTACAGCGCCCCTTGATCGATCTCAGTCCGGGCGCTGCTGGTCACCAAAGACGGTGTGCTCACCGTCCTTGCGATCGTCGCCAGGCGCGTCGTACAGGACGAGCCAGCGTGCCTAGCCTTCGGACAATGCGGGCGGCAGGTTACAAAGCGCCTCGGCTCGGTTGGTGCCGCGTCCGTGCGGCAGCGACTCGGTCAATGCCTCCTCGAAGCGCACTGGTTCGCGGTTGACCGCCACCGAGCGTCGGGCGGCGTGCCACTTGAAGACGCGAATCTCACCGGTCAGCACCATAGTCGGGCCGGCCGAATAGGGGTCGTCGCCGAAGAAGTGCGTATCTCTGACGCAGGGGCCGGTCAGTTGCAGAGATGCTTGCGAACCAGCGTGCCGCGAGTCATCCAGGGGCCCCAATCGTAGGTGGTCACCGAAGGCCTCGACCGCCCTGTGTGTGGGGAGCTTCTCCAAAGAGGTGCCAAGCAGGCTTGCGCGTTGCAACGCGTGCTGGCGTCGATTGCGAAGCGCAGAAATGTGCGGCCTAACCTTCGCCCCGCGCTCAGGTTTATCCGATGTCCATGTTCTGAAAAGCCTGCTTTCTCAGAACGGGTTGGTGATCCACATTCCGCTGGTCCCTCAACCGTTGGAGAACTGTGATGCAAGTGCTCTTCAAGTCCCGCCATCCGCAAGCCACCGATTTGCGCGACCTGACCGAGCGCCGCGTGCGCTTCGTGCTGCGGCGTCTGGGCTGGCTCGTGCCAAGCGCGGAGGTGAGTATGTCGGACGTGAACGGACCGCGCGGCGGCGTCGACAAACGCTGCCAGGTGGAACTCCGGACCGACGGCGCAGGATCGGTTGTCGTCACCTCCGTATCCCATGACTGGCGCACCGCGCTGGACAACGCGTTGGCACGCGCCGCACGGTTCCTCATGCGCATGTGGCGCCGGGGGAATGACACCCGCCGCATTCGCCAACGCCTCATCGGTCACGAGTGCTGAACCCGAACCACACAGGACTCGACACCATGAACTCCATGACGCCCAACCACGAGCACGGCCGAGGCCCGCAAGGCAGCCGCAAGAAATCCTGGCTGAGCAACATCTTCGACTGACCCGAGCCCATCAAGCTGCTGCCTTTGTGCGTGGCACTGGCTGAGTGCGACGCGGATGTCGCGCTGGGCAAATCGAACGCGCTCTTCGCCGCAGCCGAACATTGGGGCTTGCACAGTAAGATGTTTCGGTAGTCGTACCGAATCTGATCGGCTCACAGCAACTCACTACAAAGACAGTCATGCAATCCATCGGTTCCCCACTCATGTGGTCCTTGTTCGCGGCGTTCGTGCTCGTTGCGCTGCTGGTCGACTTCTTTGCGATGAGCAAGCAGGGGGCACACCGCGTCAGCACCCGCGAGGCCGCCACCTGGTCCATTGTCTGGGTCGGGGTGTCCTTCGTCTTTATGGGCTGGCTGTGGTGGTATCTCGGCGGCGCCGGCGAGGATGAGGCCGCCCGCACGCTGGCCAACGCCAAGTCGCTGGAGTTCCTGACCGGTTACCTGATCGAGAAGGCGCTTGCAGTCGACAACATCTTCGTGTTCCTGATGTTGTTCACCTACTTCGCGGTGCCAGCCGAGTTCCAGAAACGCGTGCTGATGATAGGCATCCTGGGCGCGCTGGTGCTGCGTGCGGTGATGATCCTCGTGGGCGCTTGGCTGATTGCGCAGTTCCACTGGATTCTCTATGTGTTCGGTGCCTTCCTGCTGTTCACCGGCATCAAGATGTGGTGGGCGGCCGGCCAGGAGCCCGACCTGGACAACAACCCCGCTCTGAAGTGGATCCGTAGCCGCTTCAGGATTGCCCCGGACTACGACGGCGAGAGGTTCTTCACCGTGGTGGGAGGCGTCAAGATGGCCACACCGCTGCTCGTGGTGATTCTGCTCATCGGTATCGTCGACATCGTGTTCGCGGTCGACTCGATCCCGGCGATCTTCGCGATCACGACCGACCCGTTCATCGTGCTTACCTCCAACGTGTTTGCGATCCTGGGCTTGCGCGCGATGTATTTCCTGCTCGCCAACATGCACGAGCGCTTTCACCTGCTCAGCTATGGTCTGGCGATCGTCCTGGTGTTCATCGGTGCAAAGATGCTGCTGATCGACATCTACAAGATTCCTGTGGTCTTCTCGCTCGGCTTCACCGCGGTTACGCTTGCCGTGACGATGATCCTGTCACTCAAGATCCCGCCCAAGGGAACACCTGGCGGCGCCTATCCGTTTGGTGCGAAGAAGCAGGACGAGCAGACGTAGAGTTCCCGACTCCCTTGTTGCGAAGGGCATCCTGCCGGAACCGGCGTGCTGACGCGACGCCTTCAGGCGACACGCTTAGCGCGCCGCCGCGCGGGCGGCGCAAACAGTTCGTTGCGTGCCGCCTCGGTGATCGCAGTGACGCAGGGGTGCGTGATGCGGCGCTCGATCGAGATCGCGAAGAACTCTTCAACGACCTCGGGCGCGGCGCCGAGCGCACGCACGCCATACTGCTTCTCGATGTCGCGTTCGAGCACCGTGGGGCCGACGAAGATGCCCATCCCCCGCCGCCCAAACTCCTTGGCGAGAGCACTGTCGTCGCACTCGCCGACCACCCGAGGGTGCAGCGACCGTTCCTGCAACCAGGATCGTAGGCGCTGCCCGACTGCCGATTCCTCGGCCGGCATCAGCAGCGGCGCGCCGTCGAGGCAGGCCGGAAAGCGCCCCTTGCATGAGTCCAGCAGCGCAGGTGCCGCAAAGAAGCTGACGCCGCAGCTGCCCAACCGGTGGTTGAAGGCGCGCACGCTGAGGCCTGTGGGGATGGGGGCATCCGCGATCACGAGGTCGAGCCGGTGCAGGGCCAACTCACCGAGCAGCGTGTCGAGTTTCCATTCGCGGCAGACGATGCGAACGGGCTCTGGCAGCTGCGAGGCCGGCTCGATCAGCCGGCAGGCGATCGTTTTCGGTACGGCATCGGCCACGCCGACGCGAAACTCGAGCAGTTTTTCCTTTCGCGGGTGATCACGCACAGCCTCCTCGAGCTCGGCGCCGATCGAAAAAATGTCCTCGGCGTAGCCCAGAACCATGCGTCCGGCCTCGGTCAGCACCAGGCCGCGCCCGCTCTTGGCGAAAAGCGGGGTCCCGAACGCCTCTTCGAGGAGTTGGATCTGCCCACTGATGGTCTGCGGTGACAGGTGCAGCTGTTCACTGGCGCGCAGTACGCCACCGCTTTTGGCCACCTGCAGAAAGTAGTGAAGGTGCTTGTAGTTCATATGCGCTGTTCGTTCAGGTCCGATGATTGCAACCACAATTGTCCGGTTTATTCGGACGAATTCAACAAAACAATCTGATTTTCACGGGAAGCGCCAAGCCCTAAATTGAGCGTATTGCCACACACGGCGAAGCGAGAGGTGCAAAGTGATTGTCGATATCCACGGTCAAGAATTCACGGTGACGGCAGCGCTGGCCGAGCACGTTCGGCGCCGACTGCGCTTCGTACTGACTCGCCACAGTGACCGCATCCAGCGGGTGGCCGTCCGTGTCGGCGACGAGAACGGGCCGCGCGGCGGGGTGGACAAGTACTGCCGCGTTCAGGTCCACCTCCGCGACGCACGCGTCGCAATGGTCGAGGACGTCGGCGTCGACATGTACGCCGCCATCGACCGCGCCGCCGAGCGCGTTGGCCGGGTGGTCGTCAAGCACCTCGACCGCGCCCATCCGGTGCGCGGCGCGATGCGCCATTTTGTACGGCCGGCGCGTAACCGACACGAGCCCGTGATACCCGGCCACCACCAAGGAGACTTCACATGAGAACAGACACCTCCATCTGCAACCTGTGTATCAGTCTGCTCGCGCCGTTCGGCTTTGGCAGCAGCAAGGACTGACAGCCCTTTGTCCATCCCCTCGGGAGAACTCCCCATGGCCACGCTTCTACTGCCCTGCGACGGGACGTCCAACGCGCTCCTTGCGGTCCGGCACGCGATCGACGCGTTCCGCCGTGGCGACGTGCTGATGGTTCACGTGATCAATGTACAGCCGCCCTTCTCGGCCTACGTGGCACGGCACGTCAGCCGGGAGTTGCGCACCGACCTCCACCTTGAGCGTGCCGAAGAAGCGATTGGCGAGGCGCGGCAGCAGCTCGAAGCCGCCGGCGTACCCCACCATATTCACACCGAAGTGGGCGATAGGGCTCGCTGTATCGCCGTCGCGGCACGCCGCCTGCACTGCGACCGAGTCGTCATCGGCACGGCGCGCAAGAGCGCCCTCGTGCGCGCGGTTGAGAACTCGCTCACCGCTCAGTTGCTCGAACACTGCTCGGTGCCAGTCGAGGTGATCGGCAGCGCCCCGGCCGCCGCTCTGGAGCGCGTCGGCATTCCGGCTGGCGTGGGTGCTGGCATGGCGCTTCTGTGGGTCGCCGGATCGTGAACGAACCTTGCAACGCCCCTTCGCGACCGGCATCGCCCCTCCCGTCACCGCGACGCTCAAGTGGCGCTGCTTCACCGGGCACGGTGAATGCCTGTGCTACAGGCGGGGGGCCATTTGACGCCCCGCCGCTATCGCCGGCACACCGCATACCGCGCCACCGGCCATCAATACTCGATCTCTTCTTGCGCAACCTTTCTGCAGGAGACCGCACATGAGAACCCATTCCTGATCAAGCGCGCGTTTCGATACCCGCCACTTCGTATGGGGATGGCTGCTGCTGGCGACCTCCGTCTGCCTGCTGGCCGTTCCTTGGCGCCCCCTTTGACCGGAGCCCTCCCATGAACGCCCCCGACCCGCAACTCCGCTCCTACCCCTGCAACAGTGCCGAGGCTGCGGCACGTATCGTCGCGCTTGCGCTGATCGCCAACGGCCGCATCGATGCAGTGGAATCTGCAGCTCTCGACGCGCTCCAGGCCCATGAAAGGCTCGGCCTCACCCGCCAGCAGTGGCACGGTGTGATCCACGACCTGTGCGCCGACTTGCTGGGTCCCGCCCGATGCGGCGATGAGGGCTGCATCCCCAGCGAGCTGCTGAATCGCATGTTGGACGAAGTCGACGACGACACCACGCGTCGTCTCGTGCTGCGGCTGAGCTCGGCCGTCGTGCAGGCCGACCGGCAGATCGACGATGGCGAATCCATCCTTCTGCTGGCCGCGATCGAGCGGTGGGGACTGCATCCCGACGACCAAGCGCTCCTCGAACCCATGCTCTGCGGCGCGGACTTCCAGGTACGGCAGCGCGGCACCGCCACCGAAGCTGGGCAAAAGCTGCGCCTTCGCTGAGATCACTTCATCCGAGAACCCGCCATGACGCCGATCCTCGATCTGCGGCCCGAGCTGACGCGGGTTCCCGCCGCGCCAGTTCCGGCGCAACCGCCGGTATGTGGCCAACACGGCACTGCACACGACCTGCTGGGCCTGCTGGGTGCCCCCGGCACCGCCTCAACGCGGGAGCATGCAATCTGCCTGCAGGTCCGCCGTCTGCCTGCGCGGGCCACCCTGTTCCATGAGGGAACACCGGCTGATGCGCTGCAGGCCGCGGCCCGCTCATGCGCTGGCTGCGCGCCCACATGCGTATTGCGTCGACCTTTCACGGTGAGAAGTTCTTCGTGCGCGTCGATGGCGTGCGATGGGCCACCCCAATGTTCCTCGTACTGATGCTGATCGAGGCGAGCGACCTGGTGTTCGCTGTCGACTGCATTCCGGCCATCTTCGCGGTGACCACCGACCCGTTCATCGTGTTCACGTCCAACATCTTCGCGATCATGGGGCTGAGGGCGCTGTACTTCCTGCTCTCTGACATGGCCGAGCGCTTCGACTTGCTCAAGTACGGCCTGGCATTGGTCCTGGTGTTCATTGGCGGCAAGATGCTGATAGCGCCTTGGTTCCATATGCCGGTGCAGTGGTCTCTGGCCATCGTCGGCTCGGTGATCCTGGTCTCCATCCTGCTCAACCTCAAGTTCTCCACCCGCAAACTGGACAGCCCTGCAACATGACCATCACAACGCCTTCCTCGATCCCGGCTCCTGATCGAGCGGCACGTGACGAACACGGTCGGCTGGTGGCCGCCAGTTGGGGAACGAATTCGGACCACCACGTTGGTCGCCCAAGCCGCTGGCTTGTCGCCGTAGACGGCTCGGAAGGGTCTTTGCGCGCCGCATCGATGGCGGCTCGGGTGTCGCGCGCCGATGCCGGGTCCATCGCCGGCCACTACGGGTCGGTGAGTGTGGTCACGTTCGCGGTCGGCACGACCTACCTGGCCCGCCTCGGACATGAGGCCGAAGGCTACATGACGGTGCTGCTCGTGCTGCTGGAGTTCCCGGCTCTGGTGATCGGCGTGCTGCTGGCACGCCGCGGCGAGACTGGCACACCTTGGGGCAAGGTGCTTCATGACGTGTTCGCCGGCAAGAGCATCGTGCTGCTGCTGGGCGGACTGGCGATCGGCTGGTTTGCCAGCCCCGGCGGCATCGCGCCGCTGGACCGCCTGTTCTTTGACCTATTCAAGGGCGTGCTCGCGTTCTTCCTGCTCGAGATGGGCCTGGTGATGGCGAGTCGCTTCGACGAATTGCGCCGTGCCGGGCCCTTCCTGCCGCATTCGCCGTCGTCATGCCGCTGTTCTCAGCCGGCCTGGGCTTGGCCACGGGCATGCTGCTGGACCTTTCCGTCGGGGGCGTGACGCTGCTGGCCACGCTGTACGCCAGCGCGTCCTACATTGCCGCGCCTGCGGCGATGCGGTTGGCCGTGCCTCAGGCCAATCCGGCCTTGTCCCTCGGTGCGGCACTGGGCATCACGCTCCCGTTCAACCTGCTGGTGGGCGTCCAGCTGTACCACCGGCTCGCGCAGCAAGCGGTGAATTGAGCGCCATTACGACAACTATTCGATGGTCCTGTTTCTGGCCGACGTCGAGGTGTTGCGACCCGAAAAATTCTGACCTTTCCATTCCGTTCAACAGACCCGAGGAGTTCCTATGCGTATCCTAATGCCCGTCGATGTCAGTGAGTACAGCAAGGCGGCCGTCGCCTTCGTCGCGTCGCGCACCACCCTGCTCAAGAACCCGACCGAGGTTGCGCTGATCAACCTCCAATGCAAGGTGCCGGCGCGCGCGGCACGTGCGTTAGGAAAGGATGTGGTCCAGTCCTACCACGCGGCCGAAGCGGCGAAGGCGTTGAACGCTGCCGCAGCGGCGCTCAAGCGCGCAGGCGCGAATGCCACGACACGGTACGTCGTCGGTACCGTGGCGGACGACCTGGCGTCGATCGTCGCTAACGACAGGGCCGACCTGATCGTGATGGGCTCGCACGGAGACACGGGATTGAAGAAACTGCTGCTCGGCTCGGTGGCGAGCACAGTGGCCGTCGCTTGCACCAAGCCGTTACTCATCTTGCGCGGGGCCGCGATTCCGAAGCGGGATTCGCTGAAGATCGGCATTGCGCTAGACGGCAGCCCCTACGGTATCGCCGCCGCGCGCTTCGTGGCCGAACACCGCGACCTGTTCGGCGCATCGCCCTTGGTAACGCTGATCCACGTCGTTCCCGATCTGACGAAGATCACGGTGCCAGGCTGGATCGAACGCGAAGTGCCAACCGGCATCAAGCCGGAGCAGGTCGAGGCCATGCAGAAAGCCGCATTCGAGAACGTGTTCAAGCCGGCCCACGACCTGCTCGCCCGAGCCGGCATCACGGCCACCGAAATGCGCCTGGTCGGGCAGGCGCCTAGCGATGCGATCGCCGCACAGGCCACGAAGAGCAGGCTGGACCTGCTGGCGATGGGTTCGATCGGTTTCGGTGCCTCCCGGCACACCGTCATGGGCTCGGTCGCCACCCGTGTGGCTTCGCGTTGCCGCACAGCCCTGCTGCTCGTGCGGGAGAAGTAGCGGCTGCAGCCACCGCGTGGTGCGCAGCATCGCTTCGGCAAGCCTGCGCGGCCCTGTGGCCTGAAGCAGGCGGCCCGAGATCCGCCCTGTGCCGAACACGAACTGGCCTATGTCGCTGGCGAGCAGACTGGATCCAACAAGCGATCCTGAGGCGGTCATTGCTGATGGCATCCAAAATCTGGCTCAGCGGTCACCGATAGCCGGTGGTGCACTGCGTAGTCTGACCATCTGGATGGGCAGACTTTGCGACGTCCGGCGACGATACTGCCTACGGCGTGTCACGACACCGGTGCCCGCTCGTTGCCGAAGACGCCGACCATTTACTGCTCGGTCTCGGGTTCGTGCTTGACGATGATGACCGGCACTGCGGCTCTCTGCAGCACTCCCTGCGAAACCGACCCCAGTAGGACCCCGCGCAGGGCGCCCATGCCGCGAGCGCCCATCAGGATGGCGGTGCAACCGTAGCGCTGCGCGATTTCGACCAGCGTGGTAGCCGGATCACCGGAGCCTATTTCACGCTCGTAGGCCACGCCGGCCGCCGTGAACAGTTCCTCCGCTCCCGCAAGGGCGCGGGCGCCGACCGCGCCGCTGACGCGTTCCAGCACCTCGGCGTTGGGAGCGAGCACCATCTCGTATAGGTAGGTAGGATCCTGCACCGTTGCGAGCACGAACCCGGTGCGCAAGCCGTCTCGCGCCAACTGCAGTCCGTGCCTCGCCGCCTCCAGTGCGGCCGGCGAGCCGTCGATGGCAAGCAGGATCTTCATCGTCGATGTACTCCGAGCAAGTGCCTCGCGGGAGTCGCAATGGGCAACGCGCTCATCATGCCCCGCTCATCGTCGGTGTGGCGCGATATGCACCAAGACTTGACACCGGTCAACAGCCACCTGAGGCACCCCCGGGACGATGTAGTTGGAGATATTGAGCCCGAAAGTCCCGGTCGCATTTGTGGATGCTCTTGTGCGGCGCCGTACCCATCCCGGAGGGAGTCGTCGTGAGCCCTTGTGATTTGTTCGGAGCCCTTTCGATGACTGAAGTGAACGTTTCTGCGACACCTACCTGGCATGCACTGGACGCCGCGGCTGTGGTCGCACAAGTCGCGACCGACCCGCAGCGCGGCTTGTCGGAGGAAGATGCGCGCGGCCGCCTCGCACAACATGGCCCGAATCGCCTCGCCGAGGTACAGCCGCCGCATAAACTGCTGCGCTTCGCGCGCCAGTTCCACCACCTGCTGATCTACGTGCTGCTCGCTGCCGCAGGCATCACCGCGCTGCTGGCGCAGTGGGTCGACGCCGGCGTCATCGTCGCCGTGGTGCTGCTGAACGCCGTGATCGGATTCATCCAGGAGGGCAAGGCAGAGCGCTCGCTGCTGGCCATCCGGCACCTGCTCGCACCGCGTGCCCGGGTGCTGCGAGATGGCCGCCAACACGACGTGGATGCCGCCGATCTCGTGCCTGGCGACGTGGTGCTGCTGGCCTCCGGCGACCGCCTGCCGGCCGATGTGCGATTGCTTGACACACGCAACCTGCGCGTGGACGAGGCCGCGCTGACCGGCGAGTCGGTGCCGGTGGAAAAGAGCGTCGAGGCGGTGGCCGTCGAAGTCGCGATCGGCGACCGTCTGGGCATGGCCTACGCCGGCACTCTGGTAACGCAGGGTCAGGCCCGGGCCGTCGTCGTCTCCACCGGGGGGCGAACCGAGATCGGCCGCATTGGCCACCTCCTTGAAACGGTGGAGACCGGCCCGACCCCTTTGCTGCGCAAGATGGCCACGTTCGGCCGCGTACTGACCCTGGTCATCCTCGCAATGGCCGCCGCGCTGTTCGCATTCGGGACCTGGGTGCGCGGCTATGCAGCGGCCGACATGTTCATGGCGGCGGTGGGACTGGCTGTGGCAGCCATCCCCGAGGGCTTGCCGGCGATCATGACCATCACGCTGGCCATCGGCGTGCAGCGTATGGCGGCACGCCATGCAGTCGTCCGCCGTTTGCCGGCGGTGGAGACGCTGGGCTCGGTTACGGTAATCTGCTCGGACAAGACCGGCACGCTTACACGCAACGAGATGACCGTACAGGCGGTCGTCGTGGCCGGCAACACCTTCACGGTCGACGGTGCCGGCTACGCACCGCAGGGCGCCTGGCGCGGGGTGACCGCCGGCGAGCTGCTGTCCCCAGCCGCGCGCCAGCTCGCACAGGCCGGTGCCTTGTGTAACGACGCCGCCCTGCAGAAGCACGAGGGGCAATGGACGTTGGCGGGCGACCCGACCGAAGGGGCGCTGCTCACATTGGCGATGAAGGCCGGCGTCGACTCCGCGGCTTTGCGGGCGTCGCGACCGCGGCTGGATGTCGTGCCCTTCGAGTCTGAAACCCGCTACATGGCCACCTTGCACCGCGCAGCCGACGACGCTGCCCACGTGGCCTATGTCAAAGGTGCGCCCGAGCGTTTGTTGCAGATGTGCGCGGCGCAGCTCGACTTGCAAGGCGACCTGCAGGCGCTGGACACCGGCTACTGGCAGTCGCAGATTGACGCGCAGGCGCGCGCCGGGCGCCGCGTGCTGGCACTCGCCCAGGTGGACCTGCCGTTAGCACATGCCCAACTGGCTCCTTGTGACGTGCAGCACGGCCTGACACTGTTGGGCCTGGTGGGAATCATCGATCCGCCGCGCGACGAGGCAGTTCGGGCCGTGGCACAGTGCCGCGAGGCCGGCATAGGTGTCAAGATGATCACCGGGGACCATGCGGTGACGGCCGCGGCGATCGCAGGCCAGCTGGGCCTCGCCGATGGCGGCACGGCAGCCGTCACCGGAGCAGAGATCGAGGCCTGTGACGACGCCCGTCTGCGAGAGCTTGCGGTGCGCGCAACGGTCTTCGCACGCGCCAGCCCCGAACACAAGCTGCGCCTGGTGCGAGCGCTGCAGGCCGAGGGGCATGTCGTCGCGATGACCGGCGATGGAGTCAATGACGCACCCGCGCTCAAGCAGGCGGATGTGGGTGTGGCCATGGGTCGCAAGGGCACCGAGGCGGCGAAGCAGGCCGGCGCGATCGTGCTGGCCGACGACAACTTCGCCTCCATTGCCTGTGCAGTGGAAGAAGGACGCACCATCTACACCAACCTGCGCAAGGTGGTGGCCTTTATCCTGCCAGTCAACGGTGGAGAGTCGCTGTCGTTGCTGGTCGCCGTGCTCGCGGGCGTAGCACTGCCAATCCTGCCGGCGCAGATCCTGTGGGTGAACATGGTCAGTTCGATTGCGCTGGCCATGGTGCTAGCGTTCGAGCCCACAGAGGTCGACACCATGCGGCGCCCACCGCGCCGGCCCAACGAGCGGATCCTGTCGAGCTTCGTGGCCTGGCGTATCGGCCTCGTCTCGCTACTGTTCATGGCCGGCATCTTCGGCATGTTCGAGCTCGCTCTCGTGCGCGGTGCTTCGCTGGAGGAGGCGCGCACCGTGGCCGTCAACACGCTGGTAGCGATGGAAATCTTCTACCTGTTCAGCGTTCGCTACCTGAAAGCGCGTTCGTTCACTTGGCAAGGCGTCAAGGGCACCCCGCTCGTGCTGGTGTCAGTGGCTGCGATGGTGCTGCTGCAGGTCGCGTTCACCTATGCGCCGCCAATGCAGGCCTTGTTTCACACGCGGGCACACGATGTGAGCACCGTGATCGAGATCGTCGCCGTTGGGTTCTCGGTACTGGTCGTGCTGGAAGTCGAGAAGTGGCTGATGCGACGACTTCAGCCGTAAACAGGAGGCGGCCGACCAGGAATGACCTTGCCCCTGGTATCCGTATCCCTTAAGGTAGACCGCTCGCTGGCCATCGAACTGATGCGCCCCCCAGCGATGGTGCATGACAAGGCGCACTGGTGGACCTGTCGCAGCTGGGCGTGCCCCCTGCCCGGCTCAAGCTGCGCTTCAACATGGCCGAGTTCGGCGCCTCGATCAAGGACACCTTCGACCTGGTGTGCCCGTTCCTGGAGCAACACCCGATCTGTCCCATCGAGCCGGCCTGCAGCCTGCGCGTCAACGACATCTATGGCCGCTTGCGCCAGATGGACCCGCCGCCGACGATCGCCGCCCTGGCGGCCGATCAGACGAACTACGAGCCGCTCATCGCTGCGGCGATCGACACGCACGAGAAACTCCTCCTGGGCCACCGGCTGTCCACCCAGCGGCTGGCCGAGCATGTCACGGAGGAGCTCGATGCCTGCTTCGCTGCGCTGAAGCTCGCAGGGAAGGCCACGGCGGACCCGCCGGCAGGCCGGGCCGCCCCGCGCAAGGGCTCGGCATGATGGTGCCAGGCCGTGCACGCGAGCTGCTGCTGGTCGAAGCGCCCGGCGATGCGGCGAAGCTGTTCGACCGGGTGGAAGGCTTGATCTCGGCGCTGGACCTGACCAGCCAGGGCCTGGAGCGCGCCAGCGTGAAGTTCGAATCGCGGGCCGAGGACGTGGAGAAACACCTGAAGGTGATTGGCAACCAGGCCATGGTCAAGACCGTCGAACAGATCGTGACGCGCGCCGACGAAGTCGGACGCAAGCTCCACAGCTCGCTGACGGATGACATGCGCACCGTGGCCCATGACCTGTTTGAAAAAGCGCTGCAGACGGTGCTGCTCCAGATGGCGAAGTTCATTGAGGCGCGCACGGCACGCGGAAGGCGCCTTCGATCACATCGTCCTTGATGCTGCCTCGATGCGGGATGCGGGTGTCTTCGACGACATCGCCAGCCACCAGGCTATTGGTGCAGACCTCCACCAGCGCGATCTCGACCTGCTCACCATGGAATGGCAGGGTCTCAGCACCAAGGAAATCTCCCAGCGCACCGGCATGACCGCAGCCTCCGTGGATTCGAGGTTCCAGCGGATCAATTCGCGTCTGAAATGCCAGATTCGGAAAGCCTCGGCGAAACGGGCCGCAGCGCAGGGATTGCTCAAGCCCGGGTAGGACTTCTCGGACGCCATTCAGAACGGCAGTCAGGAGAATCGGCAGCGTGCCCCCCCAAGCGACAAGTATTTCGCACGATCACACGTGGAATGTTATTGAGCAAACTGGGGTTATCGAAGAGCCGATCTTTTCGGTTGCTCGACCTGCCTGGTGCTCAAGCCGCAGCAGAAGGCCTGCTGTGATCTCCATGCGCTCACTTTCGCAGGAAAAAAATCGCATCACAATTCGTGTTGACTGGCCCTAGGCGACTGGCGTGTTCACCGTCGAACGCCACAGGCGGTCGCGGAAGCCGAAACGGTCCTAGCGCTGGTTCGGACCTAAATTGACAGACCAGGCTGACCGGCGTTGGCCCCCTGTTTTGCGGAGTTCGTCGCAAACCCAGGATTCATGGCGGTTCTGACCGCTAACCTGCGCGCTTTCAATTCGATGACTTCAGGAACATCGCCATGCGTAAGTTCTTCATGGCCGGCGCCCTTGGGATGGGCTTGGCTGCCTGCGGTGGCGGCGGGGATGGCAGCGTATCGCCGCCGCCGCCGCCGCCGCCGCCGAAGCATGTCTTCGATCTCATTTTCGACAATGAGGCGACCGACGGCAGCAGGAGCTTGAAACGGGTAGCTCTTGATGGGTCAGGAGTCGTGCCCGTGCCGAATGCCATCAACGCCGTTCGGCCGCATGCGCGCGCCGACGGCCGTGCACTGGTATACACCTCGTTCAGCACTGACCCACTCAAGGTGCCGGCCCTGATGTTGCTCGCGGACTTCACGCGCCCGGCCTCGGTGCTATCCAACGTGATCGGCGTATACGAGCGCGAGGCGGTGTTTTCGCCGGACGGGCGCCGCATCGCATTCGTCTCCCAGCGCGACGAACCGGAAGGATCCGACGTCTTTGTCGCCACGATCAACGGCGATCAACTGGAGGACGTTCGCAACTTGACGCCTCGCGCATCTGGCAGTGCCGGTCTGGACGTCACCCCGGTATGGTCGCCGGACGGCACACAGATTGCCTTCGCGTCAAACCGCGATGGTAGCGACTTCAAACTTTGGGTCATGAATGCCGACGGCAGCCATGCGCGCCAACTGACATCGGCAGGGGCCTACGCCGATGTATTGCCGAGCTGGTCGCCAGACGGAAAACTGATCGCCTTCCAGCGGCGCAGCGGTGACCTCTACCGTATTGGTTTGCTGCCCGCAGCGGGGGGTGCTCCTGCCTTCTTCGAGTTCGACGGCAACGCCTATGCACCGGCGTGGTCGCCGGATGGGCAACGCATCGCCTTCGTCGGCCGAATCGGTAACGAGTACGACATCCACTCGCGCGACGCGAGCGGTTCCGGGCAGGCCACGCGCTACCTCAATCCTGGTGCGGACCGAAACCCGGCCTGGATCATGCGCGTCTCTCCTTGACCAGCAGCGGCCCCACAGCGTTGTATGCGTCCGCCAAGGTCACCTTGAAGCCCAGTAGCTAGCCATGGATGGCGCACAGTCGACGCAAGTTCCACGAGCTGTGGGTCAGCCGGATTGACGAACTGCTGCCGCATTGCTGGCCACCAACAGCCTGACACCGCCATCCATGGCCGCGCCCGTCAAGGCGTGTTCGGCACCCGCTTATTCCTCTGCGCGATTGCAATACGCCTACGCTCCAGTGCGACTTACCCTGGAAGAATTGCCTGAGCAGGGCGACGGCGATAGACTAGCCATATGTGTTCCACCCATCCACAAGCCGCGTTCAGCGGTGCATTCTGCGAGGCGGCTCTTTGTGCTGCTAGGTCGCTATGCACGCCGCATTCGCATGCGGGGATGGGGACTCGCACCTGTCAGCCGGCCGCACATCCCTAGGCCCGGCGATCACTTCCACCCCATTTGCGCAAACTTCAGATCGCCGGGCTCCAAGCCCGCGCTTCGGTGCGCGTCGCCTATCGGTAGACGCTCATCCTGCCACTGAAGGAATGCCTCGTGGAAGTCGTTGCTCTCGAGCGTACGCTCACTGAACTGGACCATGTCCGTCTCCTGAATCTGCTTCGCCGCGATGCACGCGGTGACGGGTCAGCCTCACAACGTTCCGCCATCGAAGACGTCCTGGACGTGTCCGCCCTCGTGCCATCGCGCGAGGTCGCACCTGATGTCGTGACAATGTATTCGCAAGTCCTGCTGCAGGACACGCAAGCCGGCCAGCGAAACACGCTCACGCTGTGCTATCCCGCCGATGCCGAGCCGGCGGTCGGATTCGTCTCCGTGCTGTCACCGGTTGGCTGCGCCCTGCTCGGCCTGCGGGTCGGTAGCGTGGCGCGTTGGTGCACCCCAGCCGGCGATGAGAAGGCGGCCGAGATCCTGGCCATCCTCTTCCAGCCCGAGTCGAGCGGCGACTACGCGATGTAGCCGCCGCGGGCAGCCACTGCTGCACTTCACACAGATGGCGACGACGGGCTTACCGAGACTTCGGCTTCGGTGCGATTCACTTCGCACCTGAGGCACACGCTCGTCTGGCGCCTTTCGAAACAGGAAAGTTCGTGAGGACAACACAGATGACTTCGTTCACATCCCTGCTGGTCGCAACCGACTTCTCGGTCGACGGAAACAACGCGGTGCGTCGTGCAGCGCTGTTGGCGCACGAGCACGGCGCTCGACTGCACATCCTGCACGCGGTCAAGGCTTCGGGCTGCACGCCGCTGCGCGATTGGTTCTACCCGACGATCGACATCGACCTGCGGACCGCGCAAGCTCGCACCGCGTTGCAACGTGTGGCCGTCGAGATCACCGGTGCCTACGACGTGACTCCGACGATCGAGGTCCTGGTCGGCGACCCGTTCGAGACGCTGCTGCGCGCATCGGATCGCGCGGACCTGGTGGTACTTGGGCGGCGCGGCCGCGGCCGCTTCGGTGGTCTGCTGGTCGGAAGAACCGCTGATCGCCTGCTGAGAACCTGCCGGCGCCCAGTGCTTGTCGTCCGCACGCCGGTCGAGCAACCTTACCGGCGCGTGCTAGTCCCGATCGATTTCTCGGCGTCGTCGGATGCCGCCATCCGGGTCGCGACGCTGATGCGACGCGAGGCCATCTTGCAGGTGTTTCACGCCATCAACTCCCAGCGCGAAGCCGTGCTGCGCGACGCCGACGTTCCCGAGCACATCATCAGGGAAACGCGCCTGAAGGAGGAAGCAGGAATCAACGCACGCATGCGTAGCAAGGTCGCGGGCCTCGGTCTGGACTGCACGTTCATGAGCTTTGCGCTGGCGCACGGGCCGGCTGTGAAATCAACTCTGCACCATGCCCAACAACTGTGCGCCGACCTCATCGTCGCCGGGAAGCAGGGTCGATCGACCGTTGGCGGTTTCCTTGTCGGCAGCGTCAGCAGCCGCGTCCTATCCGAGGCGGCCTGTGACATGCTGGTCGTGCCGCAGCCTCGGAACAGTTCTCACCCCCCAGCTGATGCGACGGTCGCGCCTCGACCACAAGCTGTGTCCCACGCGGACAACGCGGCCCTCGCACAGAGCGCGGCAGCGCATGCCGAGGCGTTGCCTCAGAGCCATTGGATCCACAACACAGCGCGTTTCGGGCCACGGAGAACATCATGAACCTGTGGGGAATGCCGTGGACCGGCTTGTTGTACACGCAGCCGCAGAGGAGCCACCAGATCGCATGGTTTGTCTATGGATGGATCGAACGTGAACACATCCTCAACATGACCGCCTGCGCGGACTGGTGGACGCAAGCGATCGGGATTTCGGCGGATCGCTCCAAGGCCTCTCGGCGGGGTCTCGGCATCAGTCTTCAGCAGGTCGAGCCACTGGCGTTGACCAATGAAGGTGATCGGGCCAAAACCTCTCGGTACCGATCTCCGCTTCAAACGAGAACGCTCTCATGAAGATCTCTTCAACCGCGCTCAGGGCCAAGCGCTCTTGTACCAGCGGCTACCGCTGGTTTACCCGGCGTTTCAAGAGCCCGGCCGAGTACCAGAGCGTGATCGATGCGCTCGTCGCCGACGGACGCGTCGATGACGCCTGCTGGCTGCTGGATCAGTTCGGACCGATCGATTCCGTTCTCGTGGTTGATGCCATCTCGGCGGAATCCTTCGTCTACGCGGGCTCGGTCCAGGTGCGTGGCGAGGTGGATGTTGACGCGACCCTTCGCACGGGCGGCTCGCTGCAGGCAGGCGGCAGCATTCGCGCCGGCAACGCGGTCTGGATCAGCGGTGATCTGCACGCCGGCGCGGGCCTGCGTACCCTCGGCTCGCTGCGCACCGGAGGCCATCTGGTCTCGTCCTGGAGTGCCGAGGTGCACGGCGCCTTGACGTGCGGCGGTGACCTGCGCGTCCGCGGGGCATTGGCCTGCGGTGTGGCGTTGCGTGGCGAGGGTTCTGCCGTGGTGGCCGAGGACCTCGAGGTCAATGGCATGATCGATTTCGCCAAGGGCCTGCGTGTCGGTGGCCATCTGGTGTGCACGGAGGGCCTGCGCGCCGGGCATGGGATCCAGGTCGGACAGTCGCTCCGCAGCGGCATGCACATCGATGCGGGCTGGGGCATCGTTGCCGGATCGGACATCACGGGCGAAGGAGCCATCCGGGCTGGCGAGTGCATCCTCAGTGGCGGCAGCGTTCGGGCCGGCGCCGGATTCAGCCTCTACGCTGGACTGAGTGCTCGGCGCGACGCATGGTCTTCGTGTGCTCGTGTGGTGTCACGGACACGCCCCGAAAATCTGCTCAGCGGCTTCTGGGACTGCGCTCCGTGCGAACCCCTGGCGTGATGGCCCCACCCGGACTGTCTTCGTTGCCACCGGCTTCTCGGTCCATGCCGACCATGCAGCCGCCCGGGCGCCTCCGTCGCGCCGGAGTGCAAACGGTGCGACGAACCTAGCCATGAGAGTGAAGATGAACCAGCCCTTCGTTTCGCTGTGCCCCGAGATCTCCCGGGCCGACGCGCTGACGCTGATGGACTGGCTGGAAGACGAGTGCGTCACCCGCCACCTCAGCGATTCGCGTCATGTCTCGCGGTCCATCCAGCAGGTCATCAACCGGGTCCAGTTGCCGATCCTGACCCATCTGTTCAACCAAGGCGGCCGGTTCTTCATGGCCTGCGACCGGGATGACGTGAAGGTGGGCTTCGTCCGTCTCGTCAAGGCCGGACCGAACTGCGAGATGGTTTTGGTCATCGGCAACCGCGACAACTGGGGCCGCCAGCTCGGCGCCAGCGCCATCCGAGAAGCCATGAAGCTTGCCTTCTTCGAAATGCAAGCCGACAAGCTCATCGCCAAGATCCACCCGGACAACGCGCGCTCGCTGAAGGTGTTCCAACGCTGCGGCTTCCTGCTTGAAAGCCAGACCATAGGACTGAAGTGCCTTGCGATGACCTCGGAGCGCTATCTCCGGCTTTTGCGCGAAGGCGCAGCAGGCTACGCCGACAACATCCACATCACTGAGATCGACCAAGCCAGGCTCAGGAATCTGCTCGCGTTCGGGCAAGCATCGGCCAGCTTCGAGTTGGCGCACGAGATCGAACGAGCCATCGTTGTCGATCCCCGCCAGATGCCGCGGGATGTCGTGACGATGAACTCCCGGGCTCTGCTGCAGTTGGACGAAGACGAAATGGAAGTGGCGCTGGTCTACCCGGACGACGCGGAAGACGGTGCCGGGAAGCTGTCGGTTTGCGCCGGCATCGGCACCGCGATCCTGGGCTGCCGGGAGGGCGATGCTTTCGACTGGCGGCTTCCAGACCGGACCTGGCGCATCCGAATCGGGAGCGTGCTCTACCAGCCTGAAGCCGCGGGCGATTTCCACCTGTAGATAGGCGCGACTTGATCTCGCGTGTATCGGCACGCGGTCAATCAGGCACCGCGCACGCACGCGCCGCTCGAGCTCGTGGCATAGCCACGAGCCTCCCGGGCAGCCCTGCGGCCGTCAATCGAGGCCCCAGAATCCTTCGGCAATACATCGCGCGGTATGCCGCTGCATCTGCGCAACACAAACTGCGTGAAGACCCACATTCACTTTGTTCCTCGACGATCGATCGGCTGATACGGCCGGCGTTAAGGTCTTCGCGGTGTGCTGTGCGGCACTGTCGTGCGCACCACGATCAGCGACAGCAAAGCGCCATGCCCGCTGGGCAGGGACATCAAAGCACGTCAATTTCATATGCATTGAACAAAATGCACTCGTTTCCCCTAGGTTTCAGCGCATATTTTCAATAGGAAAATAAATATCACTGAATGAGGCTTCTGATTTCAATCGAGCCGCTATCCCCAACACGCCTGAAGGCCCTGTTTAGATTCAAGGGAGTACTCCATGACCGTTACTTCACACATAAGACCTGCGCTCCGCCGCATGCTGGTCGGGGCAAGTGTTCTGACCGCCATTTGCACCACGGCCCATGGCGCCGGCTCGGTGGCGGTGTGGCCCAACAAGGTCATCAAGCTCATCATCCCCTTCCCGCCTGGGCAGACGAGCAGCGACGTGTTCGGCCGCGCGCTGGCTGAAAAGCTCGGGCCAGCGCTGGGCCAGACCGTGGTGGTGGAAAATCGGCCAGGCGCCGGCGGCACCGTGGGAGCCGACCAGGTGGCCAAGGCGCCCGCAGACGGCTACACACTGCTGCTGGCCGCCAACGGCACCATCACCATCGCACCCAGCGTGTATGGCGCCAAGATGCCCTTCGATCCGCAGAAGGATCTGCAACCTGTTTCGCTGTTCGCGCTGGTGCCCTACATGCTGGTTGCGCCGCCATCGGTCACGGCCACCACGGCCCAGGAATTCATCAGCCTGGCCAAGGCACAGCCGGGCATCTTGAACTTTGTGTCGTCGGGCAACGGCACCACGCCGCACCTGTGCGGCGAGTGGTTCAAGCGCCAAGCCGGCATCGACATCATGCACGTGCCTTACAAGGGCGGCTCCGTCGCCACGGCAGATTTGCTGGCCGGCCGCGTGCATCTGTACTGCGCAGGCGGCCCCAGCACCTTCGGCTATCTGAAGAGCGGCAAGCTACGGGCGCTGGGACTGACATCGGCCAAGCGCAGTCCGGTGCTGCCCAACATCCCGACGCTGGCCGAACAAGGGGTGCGCGGCATGGACGACATCAATTCCTGGGTGGGTGTTTTCGCACCGGCCAAGACACCAGCACCAGTCGTCCAGCGGCTGTATGCAGAGATCGCCAAGATCATGGCGACTCCTGAAATGCGCGAACTCGTGGCTGGCCAGGCCGCGGAACCGATGGCGCTGACGCCCGTGCAGTTCGCCGCCCGCATCAAGGAAGAAACCGCCCATTGGAGCCGTGTGGTCGAGACCATAGGTGTCAGTATCAATTGAGTCACGGGCAGGGTTCCTTCACCCGCCCATTCCACAGAAAGAAAGCACTGTCATGACCATCAAACGCCACCCCTCTAACGCCATCCTGAGCAGCGCCGTCGAACATGCCGGCTTGGTTTATTTGGCCGGCCAAGTGGCCGACGACCTGAGCCAGGACGTCAAAGGCCAGACGCGACAGATTCTGGCAACAATCGACCGCCTGCTGGCTGCGGCAGGCTCCGGCAAATCGGGCATCTTGTCGGTGAACATCTGGTTGGCCGACATCCGCACGCGCGACGAGATGAATGAGGCCTGGCTGGCCTGGGCCGACCCCGCCAACCTGCCGGCACGCGCCACCGTGGAAGCCAAGCTGGCGAATCCCCGCATGCTGGTGGAAATCATGCTGGTCGCGGCCAAACAATAAGCGGCCTCAAAAGTGCCCTCACGCAGGAGACCTGCATGACCCACACGTTCTCGCATCTGCGGGCATTCGGCACCGAACTCGCGCTGGGCCGCCTCAGCGCCGAACGCAGCGATGCAGCCGTGCTGCAGCAACTGCGCGCGGCCGTGCTGCACCATGGCTTCGTGGTGCTGCGCGACCAGCGCTTCACCGACGCGGCGCTGCTGGCGCTGGGCCGGCAGTTCGGCCGCATTGAAGAGCGTGTCATCAAGTACAGCACGATAGGGCCATCAAGCACACGAGACGCCACCCGCTGGCACCACCACAGCAACTGCGCCGGGGCCTTGGATGACTGGATCTTGTACTACACGCCCGCTGTGCCAGCCACGGGAGGCTCCATCGAATTCTTCGATGCGCAGGCCTGGTTCGACGGCCTATCCGATACAGACCGTTCCTGGGCCAGAAACCAGCAGATGCGCCATGACTTCACATCGGTTGCGCACGCAGGCATACCGCCCATTGCCGAACCGCCATGGCATCCCATGGTGGTGGAGCGGCGCTTGGAGGGGCAGGTGCACGAGGCGCTGTACATGGGCGCCCATGCGGTGGAAGCGGAAGACGGCAGCAACCCGGAGACGGCAACAAGCAACACTGCGCTGGGACGCATGCGCGAGCTTTCCACCGCCGACCCGACGTTGTACCACCTGCACTCCGCGCGTGCCCATGATCTGATCCTGTGGGACATGAAAACCGTGGCACACCGTGGCCATCCCTGGCACGCCGAGGAACTGCGCGTGATCCACGAAGTCATCATCCGCGAGGCCGACCTGTGAGCGCACTCCCCAACCGCAGCAACGAACTTTGCGCCTCCATTCCGTACAGCGCAGAAATACGCATGGATTGGCACGACGCGGCAGACCTGGCGCTAGCCTTGCGCCGCCTGATGGCCAGCCATGACCTCGTCGTGATTCGCGCCGCGGCGATTGACGACGCCCAACTGACCGACATCGGCCGGCAGCTGGGTTCAGGCTGCAGCGAGGTCAAACGTTTTGTCGTCGAAGGCCCCACCGGCTCCATTGGCCAGTCGCGTTGGCACCACGTGGGCAATCTGGTGGACGGCAAGCCCTGCGACCTCACCTTGATGTCCGTCAGGGAGTTCCCCAGCCAGGACGGTGAATTCGAGCTGGTGTCGAACCGGCGCAGCTGGCGTGCGCTGGAGCCGGCCGTTCAAGAACGGCTGCGCGGACTGAACGTCGAACACGACTTCACTTCCGTGCGGCACACCACGGCCCGGGCCGATGACCCCTCCCGCAAAGGCATGCTGCAGCTGGTGTGGGATGCCGCCGATCCCCACGTGGTGCTGGGCTTTCATGCGGCGCAGGTGATCGGCATGACCACCGCTTCCAGCAAGGCCTTGCTGGAAGCGCTGATGACCGCGGCCACGCTGCCGCAGCACGTTTACCGCCATGCCTGGCAAGCCGGCGACCTGATCGCCTGGCGCAACCTGCCCTTGATGCACCGCAGCCGCGGATTCAACGTGCCAGGCCGTCGCGTGATTCACGAAGTGCAGGTCCGAGACATCGCTCCCGGCGCCTGAGCGCCCCGCTGAACTTCCCTAGGTTTTTCCTCGCGCAGCCTGCGTGGGCTGCGCGCTTTCCGACCCATCCCCACTCACATCGACGGAGACATTTCAATGAAGAAGCAATGGTTCACCTGCGGCACCCTGTTGGTCATCAGTGCCGCAGCACCGGCCCAGTCATCGGTGACGGTATTCGGCGTCATGGACGTATCGGCCCGCTATGCCCGCAACGCCTCGGGTTCGCTGGCCACAGTGGCCAGCGGCGGCAATGCGACCTCTCGCTTTGGCGTGCGGGGCGAAGAAAACCTGGGCGGCGGCTTGATTGCCGGCTTCTGGCTGGAATCCACCGTGCTGGGCGACAACGGCGGTGCCGTGTTCTGGGAGCGTCGCGCGCTGGCCAGTCTGGCGGGCCCTTTCGGGGAGCTGCGCTTTGGGCGCGACTACACGCCCGCCTACCGCGCCTTCGGCGCCAGCGACCCCTTCGGCTACCTGGGCGTTGGCGCGCTGGCCAACGGCTTCAACGCCCGATCAACAACCGCAATCGCTCGCGCATTCGGCACCAATCCCACCACAGTAACACGCTCAAATAACAGTTTACAGTACCTCACACCGGGCGGATTGAACGGCTTCTATAGCCATGTGATGATCGCGCCGTCAGAAGGCAGCACCGGCGCCGACGGGGCCTACAAAAATCTGGGCGGCCGCGCCGGTTATGCCGCTGGTGCACTTGATTTTTCCGTGTACGCCGAAACTACCAAGATCGCTGCCACGGGCGCGAATTTCAAACAAGTAGGCGCAGCAGGTTTCTACAATTTTGGCGCACTGAAACTGTCTGCCAGCGTCACGCGATCCGAGTACCTGACGTCCCAGCACAAGAACTTCTTGATCGGCGCTATTTACTCATTGGGCAATTCGCAGTTCAAGGCTTCGTACAGCAAAGTGAAACAGCAAGGCAAGAACGCCGCAGGCGCAAGCATTGACGCCGATGGTGCCAATGCCTATGCGCTGGGCTATGTCTACAACCTGTCCAAACGCACCGCGCTGTACGGCACCGCGGCGCGCATGGTCAACAGCGGAAAAGCGAGCTATACGGTGCTGGGCGTGCCTGCGGGCCCCACAACCAGCCCGTCTTCTGCCTTTGAGCTGGGGATTCGGCACAACTTCTGAAACCAGCACCGCGCCTGGATGTTCACTTGCGAACATCCAGGCGCAGGCAGTTTTCGACTGCGTTTCTGTTGTGACTCCTACTTCGTCGTTTCAGGAGACAAAGACAAAATACTTGCGCACGGTTTCCACCACTTCCCAGGTGCCTTTGGTACCCGGCTCGAGGGTGAAGATGTCGCCCGGCACGCACGTGCACCGGCTCCTTGCCTTCCGGCGGAATGATGCTGTAGCCCTCCTGGACGTGGCAGTACTCCCAGCGGTCGTAGTCCATCTCCCATTTGCCGGGCTTGCAGATCCAGGTGCCCATGATCTTTCGGCCACCGGGAGACTGGCAGTTGACGATGTTCACTGTGCGCGGATCCGTGCCTTCGATTCGTTTCCAAACGGTGGCGTCGAGCTTGGAATCAGGGCGGGTTTCACGGATGTGGGTGATCGGAGGGGTCATGAAGCCCTCATGAAAGAGAGCAAGGGAATGGACGGGGAGACAGATCAGCCTGGCGTGCCGCGCTCAATGACCGTGCAGACCCTGACGCGCTTGCGGGCGACCAAGGGGATTTGCCAGTCATGCGAGTGGCCGGGCTTGTCCTGGTGTGCAGTGATCGCCTGCTGGTCTTGCCAGAGTTCGCTCAGCACCACCCAACCGTCCGGCGGCTGCGGAATGGACAACTCCATTCGCAAGCACCCATGGTCCTCGCGCAGGCAAGTCTCTGACTCCACGCGCAGGCACTGCAGCAGTTCGTCAAACTTGCCCGGCTGCGCTTCGTATTCGATATAGACGCCAATCGGCATGGGATCTCCTGTGAGCAATGTCAATGGTCAATGGGCAGCACCCGCTGCCCCGCGGCGATTTGCATGGCAGCGGCGATGCGCAGCAGTTCGGCGTCGCACCCCGTCGACGAAAAGACGGTGACGCCAAACGGCAGGCCGTCGCCGCCCAGCCCGGCCGGCAAGGCCACGGCAGGCGCGCCAGCCTTGCCGGTGAACTTGGCCGCGGCGCCCATCGGCGCCACCAGCACGTCAACGCGGTGATGCGCCCGCGTGAAGTCAATGCCTTCATCCCGACACAGCCGGAGGTCGCGCTCCCGGTCAGCCCGGTAAGCGGGGTCCACCGTGCCCCGCGTGGCCTGGGCATTCAGCAGCAAAGATTGCCCGAACGGCACGCACTCCGGATGTGCCTGGTTCCACACGATCAGATCAGCCAGCGAACCGATGCCCTGAGGACTGCCGTGCGTTCGAAGAAACTCGTTGAGGGATTGCTTGAACTCGGTGGCAAACACGGACGAGCGCAGGTCCAGAACAGCCGGTGCCGTAGGTAGGTCACAGGGATCGACGATCACGGCGCCGGCGGCTGACAAACGCGCCAGGAAGGTTTCGAAGGCCTGCATGCCGAGGCTGAAATCGGCGCGATCGGCCATGGCACGCCGAGGCACGCCAACACGCACGTTCTTAAGTTGGGCGGCCCCTTGCGGCACCGGGGGCACATGAGCAACCGGCAGGGTGGCCGCGTCGCCGGGGTCCACGCCGCCCAGGCACCGCAATGCCAGCGCGGCGTCCGGTACGTTGCGCGCGATGGGTCCCGGCGAGTCCTGGCTCGGGACCAAGGGCACGATGCCGGCTCGGCTGACCATGCCCACACTGGGCTTGAAGCCGACGACCGACGAATGGTGGGCTGGCGTCTGTATCGAATTCTGTGTTTCGGTGCCGATGGCCAGCGGCACGATGCCGGCCGACACCGCCGCTGCACAGCCCACGCTCGAGCCCTGCCCCCGGGCATAGGGGACCCTCGTGAACGGGTTGAGCACCATGCCCGCAGCACCGCTGAAACCCGCGGGCATCGTGTCCGACACATAGTCGGCAAATTCCGTCATGTGAGCTTTGCCGATGATGAGAGCACCGGCCTGGCGCAGCCGCGCGGCAATGCGGGCTTCGCGCTGGGGAATGAAGCCCGCCAACGCGGCGGCTCCGGCACTGGCGGGCAATCCGTCGGTGGTGAGGATGTTGTCTTTCAGCAGGACCGGCACGCCAAACAGGGGCCCCAGAGGCTGCCCATGACGCAGGCGCGCATCGGCCCGCTGTGCCTGTGCCAGGGTGTGTTCGCACACCGCACCCAGGGCATTCAGCCCGCTCGGGATCTGGCTCAGCGCTGCGATGCGTGCCAGCGTCCACTGCAGGGCCTCCACAACCGAAATGCGCCGCTGCACCAGCAGAGCCTGCCACTGAGCAATCGAACCCAGGCGCAGCGACTCTTCAATCAGCCGGTCCATATGATCGAACTCCGAGTCCTGCGGCCAGCGGCTAGATCGACAGCTCGCGCTGTCCTTCGGCGGACTTCCAGGGCGTCATGCGCGTTTCGGCCGCCTTCACCAGCAGGTTCATCACGATGGCCAGGCACATGATTGCGGCCAGCGCGGCAAAGACACCCGCCGTGTCCAGTTGCCCTTGTGCCAGCACCAGCAGCGAACCCAGCCCTTTGTTGGATGCCATCAGCTCGCCGACGATGGCGCCGATCAAGGCATATGGCACCGAGATACGCAGCCCCGCAAACACCCAGGTGACGGCCGACGGCAGCACCACCTTGGTCAACACGTCGCGTTCGTTCGCCCCCATCAGGCGCAGGATGGATTCCAGCTCGCGGCTGACGTTGCGCACGCCGGTGTAAGTGTTCAAAAACACCAGGAAGAATACGATGGCGGCCGTCAGCGCCACCTTCATCTCCAGCCCAATGCCCAGCCACAGGATGAACAGCGGCGCCAGCGCCACTTTGGGCAGGCTGTAGAAGGTCATGATGAAGGGGTCGAGCAATTGCGCCAGCCGTGGCGACCGGCCCATCGCAATGCCCACCGCCATGCCCAGCACGCCACCGATGACGAAACCAAGAAAGGCCTCCAGCGCTGTGATGCTCATGTGGAAAAAGAGGCTGCCATCGCGCAACCACATCCACAGCACGGCGGCAATTTGAGAAGGCTTGCTGGCATAAAAGGTGGCCACCAGCCGGCCTGAAGCCAGCTCCCAGGCCAGCAGGATGATAAGCAACAAGGCCAGGCGGGCCACGATGATTCCGGCCGCGCCAGAACCGGTGCTGCGGGACGATGCCGCGGAAGCCGGTTGCGGGTGAGCCATGCGTCGCGGGCTGCTGCTGCTGTTGTTCATCACCGAACCTCCTCGACGGCCGGAGCCAAGAGTTCCCACAGCTCCGCGGTCTGTGCGTTGTATTCCACGCTGCGCCGCAGGCCCATCAGGTCGCGGTCACGCGGCAGCACGGACTCGACAACGCGCACGATGCGCCCTGGCCGGCCACTGAAAACGACGATGCGGTCTGCCAGGGCCACGGCTTCATCCAGGTCGTGCGTCACGAAGAGCACCGTCTTGTCCAGGCGGCGGGCAATCTGCAGAAGCTCGATCTGCATGCGCAGGCGCAGCTGCGCATCCAGCGCCGCAAAGGGCTCGTCCAGCAGCAAGGTTTCTGGGTCGTAAGCCAAGAGACGCGCCAGCGCGGCCCGCTTGCGCATGCCGCCGGACAACTGCACCGGATACGACGTTTCGAAGCCGGTGAGCCCGACCATCTCCATGAGCCTGGCCACGCGCTCGCGGATCTGTTCACGCGGCAAGCCGACGATTTCAAGCGGCACCGCGATGTTGCCCGCCACGTCGCGCCACGGAAGCAGGTGGTCGTTCTGCGTCATGTAGCCGGTGCGGCGGTTGAACTGAGGCACGGGCGCGCCGTCGTAACGCACCTGTCCGCTGCTGGGATGGAAGAGGCCGGCCGTCATGTTCAGCAGCGTGGACTTTCCGCAGCCCGAAGGCCCCACCAGCGTGACGAACTGGCCGCGCATCACCTGCAGATCCACCCCTTCGACGGCCTTGACGGGGCCGGCCGAGGTGGTGAAGGTCTTGACGACCTGGTCGAACTCGATCAATGGTTTCACGGCGAATGGTCCTGATGGTCAGGCCTACTTGCCGCCAGGCGCGGCCAGCTGCTGGGCAGCGCGCTGTGCGTAGGTATTGGTCCAGCTGGCGTCAACCGCTGACGCGGGAATGCGCTCGGTCTGGAATTCCTCGATCAGCGCCACCGCTTGCTTCATCTGCTTGGCCGTCACTTCCACGGTCTTGGGGAAGGCGGAAATATTGCTGTCCCACACGAAGTTCCAGAAGGCCGGCTCAAGCGTGGAAAAGTAGGCGGCATGCAACGCATCACGCGCCTTCTTCGTCTGAACGGGATCGTGCAGCGCGTTAAGCGCGCGCTGCTGCGACCGCAGGAAGCGCACCAGCACGTCTTCATGCGACTTGATCCACGATTCGCGCGCCACGTAGGCGGTGTACAGAAAGCCTTGCAAGGGCACCACGTCGCCCTTGCTCATGTTGAACATCATTACGCCGCCGAAGTCCTTGACGGCGCGCTCGCCAATCGGCGCGGAGTGAACAAAGGCGGTGATGCGCCCTTGCTCAAAAGCAGCGATCGTGGCAGCAGCGGTGCCCATGGCGGTGATCGTCAGATCGCGGTCGGCATCCAGCTTGGCTTCCTTGGCCAGGAAGCGCACCAACTGTTCATGGCCGCTGCCCCGCGACAGCACGCCGATAGTGATACCTTTCATGGCCCGCAGCTTGTCTTGATAGCTGCTGGCCGTGGTGATGCCGTTCTTTTTGGCCCAGGCGCCGCTCACCACGATGTTGGTGGCGTATTCGGTCATGCTGGCGCCCACCAGCGTGACTTCGCTGCCCTTCGAACGTGCCTTGATGGCAAAGCCGGCGTCCGAGCCATACAAGTCAACGCTGCCGCCGGCCAGTGCCGCCTGTGCCTTGGCGCCGCCGCCGGTGTTGATGATTTCCACGTCCAGCCCTTCCTGCTCGTAAAAGCCGAGTTGGGCCGCCGTAAGCACCGGCACGTAAGACCATCCATACGTTGTGATGGCAAACGTGACCTTGTCCTTGGCTTGGGCCGTGGACACGCTCGCCGCAACGAGGGCAAGCAGGACAAACAGCTTGCGAAGCGGGGTCGGAAATCTCATTGAAGTTCTCCTTGGGGGACGGACGGGGCCACAGCCAGGCGGCGGCAGGGTTTGGCGCGTCAGGTACTGGCCTGCAGCGCGATCTCGATCAACATCGTGTCAGGGCCCACCAGTGGCGAGCCGACGGTGGCGCGGGCCGGTGCGCAGCCGGCGGGAATCCAAGCCTCCCAAACTTTGTTCATGGCATCGAAATGCTCGCCATGGCGCAGCCAGATGTTGGCGTAGAGAATGCGTGACTTGCTACTGCCAGCCAGCTCCAGCAGCCGGTCGATGCTGGCTAGCACCTGCTGGGTCTGGCCCGTGATGTCCTGCCCCAGATCGTCAGCCGTTTGGCCGCTGACAAAGGCCACGCCTTGGTGCACCAGCACTTGGCTCAGGCGTTTGCCGCTTTCATGTCGTTGAATCGTCATCACTGTCTCCAGAAAAATCGGACCTGGGTGAAAGCCTCAAGCTCACGATATTGAAATTTGTGAAGTTCTCCTGCTAAAAATTATTCTCACATTGAAAATGTTGGCGTCACCATAGGGGAAACGCTAGCCGCAATTCATTTACAATGAAATCTTGCTTCACTCAAGAACTCCAATACAGGTGGAAGGCTGCATCGTGCTAACGCCCATGACGACATCACAAGAAGAGGAAGGCGGCTTTGGCGCGCTGGACGATTTAGGCGCACGACTGCGCGAACTCCGTAACGAGAAGAAGATGACGCTTGCGGAGCTGTCCTTGAAAAGTCAGGTGTCGATTGGCATGCTCAGTCACATCGAGCGCGGTCAGACTTCACCATCATTGAAAACACTCGAACGCCTGCGCTTGGCGCTGGAGGTGCCGCTTGCGCGCTTCTTCGAGCGTGAAGAGCCCAAGCCCGCCAATAACGGCACGGTGGTGCGCGCGACCGCACGCTCGCAACTGCCCTTCAAGAAACTGGGACTGGTCAAGGAACTGTTGTCGCCGCCCGGCCATTCAGACCTTGAAATGCTGATGCTCGTGATCGAACCGGGCGGCAGCTCAGGCCCCGAGCCCTGGACCCGCCGTGGCGAAAAGGCGGGGCTGGTGCTGGAGGGCACCTTCGAGTTGCATGTGGCTGAAAGCAGCCACGTGCTGGAGCAGGGAGACAGCTTCCAGTTCGATGGCCGCCAGCCGCATTTCTTCCGCAACCTGGCAGACAGCCGCACACGCGTGCTGTGGATCATCAAGTCGGAAGAACCGGGCTGACGGCGCTTGCTGACGGATTGAATTCGCCATTTACCTCTCGATTCGCTACAGCGAGCGGCTGGCCGAGGCAGGACTCGAGCCTTCAGTGGGCTCCAAGCGTGACAGATACAACAATACGCGGGCCGAGACAGTCAACGAGCGCTACAAGGCCGGGGTCATTCACCGGCGCGGGCCGTGGAAGACAAACCAAGCAGGCAGTGGAACTAGCGGTGTTGGAATGGGTGGCCGGATTCAATCATCACCGAATGATGGGACCTTGACACCAACCGACCAGGCGGACGGACGAGCCGTCGTCCAAGTCGACGCACGACCGCTTCGGCCTGGTGCCGGCACACGGGCATCCGCAACGCTGGCTTGCTGGCGGCCTGGCTATGTTCGCTGCCGCACAGACTGCTAGACGCGGACTCGCCACTCTGCACGGGCTCACTGCCTCTCTTGCCTCTGAGGGAGCGTGTGGATGCAACTTGAGGTGGCACCAATGACCGCATTCCGAAGTCTCCAACTGTTCAGCTATGTCGTGCTCGGTTTGATGGGCGCCGGTATCGCGTACGCAGGCGCGGTAAGCATCATCTACTGGACAGGCATCAGCGTCTGACGCGGTGCCAGACACATGAACAAGCGCCAGGCACGCTACTTCGCGATCGGCTCCACCCTCGTGGCCACGCTGGTTTTTCTGGGTCTCACCCTCGATAGCCATCGCCAGTTTCCGAAACTGACCAACGCGCAGAACATCACGCCAGCAGTCACCTTGGGCAAGAACGTCTGGCACAAGAACAACTGCATCAACTGCCACACCATCTTTGGTGAAGGTGCTTACTACGCACCTGACCTCACCAAGATCGCCCAGCAGCGCGGTGCGCCCTACTTACGTGCGTTCCTGAAAGACCCGTCGAAGTTCTACGACGAACAGCGCCACCGAAGGCTGATGCCCAAGCAGAATCTTAGCGATGCCGATATCGACGGACTGATCGCCTTTCTGGACTGGGTCAGCCGGGTGGACAACCAGGGCTGGCCGCCACGGCCGATCACCGTCACCGGCGCTGGTCCAGGAGCTGGGGGCATGGCACTCCCTCAAGCTGTTGTGGCGGGCTCCACGACTCCAGCTGGAGCTTCAATTTCGGCCGACGCCGACAAGAATCCGGTGGCCTTGGGTGAGCGCGTGTTCAGAAGCGCTGCGCCTGCATGCACAGCCTGCCACTCCATCGTGGCAGGAGCCGACATGGCGGGCCCTTCGCTCGCCGGCATCGCCACACGAACGCAGCAGACCTTGGCGTCTCCCGCATACAAGGGCAAGGCCACCGACCTGGAGGCCTACATTCGCGAGTCCATCACCCACCCCAGCGCGCACCTGGTCGCGGGCGCAATGTACTCGGCCGACGGGGTCTCGTTCATGCCGAACACCTACGAAAAGGATCTGACCTCCGAGCAGATAGGCCACCTCGCTGCCTACCTGGCGACCTTCAAGTAGCGGACATTGCGCCGCCATTCCCATACAGGCAGCGGTGCACCGCAGCCACCTCTGCAGGAGCTTCCCAATGCGCTACAGGTCTCAATCGGTTGCCTACTGGTACTTCGCGGTGGCCATGGTGCTGTTCGGGCTGCAGCTGGTATTCGGCCTGTTGTCGGCCGCCAAGTACGTCGGGCCTGATCCGCTGCTGAACATCCTGCCCTTCGATGTGACCAAGGTCATACACACCAATCTGCTGATCGTTTGGGTGCTGACCGGCTTCATGGGTGCCACCTACTGGATGGTGCCGGACGAGTCGCGCACCGAGCTCTACAGCACGAAGCTCGCCTATGTGCAGCTGGTCCTGTGGACCTTGATGGGCGTGACCGCGGTGGTCGGTTATCTGTTCCGATACGGCACCGGCAACAAGCTGCTGGAACAGCCGCTGCCCCACAAGATCGTGATCGTGATCTGCATGCTGATCTTTCTCTACAACATCGGCATGACGATCTGGCGATCCAAACGCTTCACCACCACAGAGGGCGTTCTTGTGCTCGGCCTGGCGCTCGGCGCGCTGCTGTATTTGCCCGCGCTGCTGGAGTACGAGAACTACACCGTGTCCATCTACTACCGCTGGTGGACGATCCACCTCTGGGTAGAGGGGGTCTGGGTGATGATCCAGGGCGGCTTCCTGGCCTATCTGCTGATCCGCTTGTCCGGCGCCGATCGTGAGGTCATGGAGAAGTGGCTGTACGTGATCGTGGGCCTGGTCTTCATCGCCGGCATTCTGGGCACAGCGCACCACTACTACTGGGTGGGCGTTCCGTCGTACTGGCTCCCCATCGGGGGCATCTTTAGCGCACTTGAGCCTGCGGCGCTTGTGGGCATGGCCATGTTCGCGTACTCGGCCATGCGCCGGGCGGGCTTGTCGCACCCCAACACGCTGGCACTGCACTGGACCATCGGAAGCGCGCTGTTCACCCTGTTCGGGGCAGGTCTGCTGGGCTTGGCACATACGTTTCCAGACGTCAACAAGTGGACCCACGGCACGCTGATCACCGCCATGCACGGACACGCAGCCTTCTACGGCGCATACGCCATGATCGTGCTGGCCATGATCACCTATGCCCTGCCGGCGATGACGCCGGGGCGCAGCGAGCAGGGCAGCAGTCTCGGCTACTGGGCCTTCTGGATGCAGCTGGGTGGCATGTTTGGCATGACGCTGTCGTTTGCCACCGCCGGCATCGCACAGGTGTACCTGGAGCGCATCATGGGCATGGGCTACCTCGACGCACAACTGAAGATCCAGGTGCACTTCGTCATGTTGATTGCCACCGGATCGATGTTCGCGATCGGAGTGGGCTTGTTCATCTATGACTTCTTCCGCCATGCGCCCCGCTTTGACCTCGACGAAGAGGCCCGTGCTGCGGCCCCGCCCAAGGCGACGACATCCTTGTCCACACCGTGAGTGCCCCTTGACCGCCGATGAGCCTTACTACCAGGCATCAGGTGGAGAAGTGGCCGTCTTCGAGCACTGCCATTCCCTTGGGCTCGCCGTGATGCTCAAAGGCCCCACTGGCTGTGGCAAGACCCGCTTTGTCGAGCACATGGCCTGGAAGCTGCAGCGTCCGCTGACCACGATCTCCTGTCACGACGACCTGAGCGCCAGCGATCTTATCGGGCGATTCCTGATCCGCCACGACGGCACTGCCTGGCAGGACGGACCACTCACCCGGGCCGTGCGTGAGGGCGCCATCTGCTATCTCGACGAGGTTGTCGAAGCCCGCCAGGACACCATGGTGGTGTTGCATTCATTGACCGACCATCGCCGCATGCTGCCGATCGACAAGACTGGCGAAACGCTGGTGGCAACGCCCGGCTTTCAGCTGGTCATCTCGTACAACCCCGGCTATCAGCGCATGCTCAAGGACCTCAAGCCGAGCACGCGCCAGCGCTTCGTCGCGCTTGACTTTGACTTCCCGCCGGCCGCACGCGAAGCGGCGATCATCGAGAAAGAGGCCGGTGCCGACCACGGCACCTCGATGGCGCTAGTAGCGCTCGGGCATCGGCTGCGCGCGCTGCGCGACCGCGGGCTGGCCGAGGTACCAAGCACTCGCTTGTTGATCGCGGCGGCCGCGCTGGTGGTCAGCGGCATCCCGATACGGCAGGCCTGCCTCAGCGCCGTCGTGTCGCCGCTGTCGGACGATGATGCGCTGGTTGGCGCGATGCGCGACCTCGTCGACGCCACCTTTGCCTGATCGAGGGGCGCCCCGATGGCCGAAGCCGAGGACGTGATCACCGACGTCGCCCGGCATGCGACAGTCTTCTCGCAGAAACTCTGGCGACAGCATCGCGCCAGGGCGCCAGCCCGACCCGCGACCCTGCTGACGGATGTGGCGCCGCGTCTGGACCTGTTGATCCAGGCGGTGTTCGGCTCCACCTACCGCTTGCGCACGGCACAACCGCCAGCACGGCCCACTTTGCTCGCCAGGGTCTTCCAGCCCGGCATCTTCCCGATGGCTCGCATAGCGCTGCCTGCCACCGACGACCGCGGCATCTGGTTGCCGTCGCAAACCGGCCTCGCAGATGCCGCTCTGGCCATGGAACGCTTTCGCGCGATGGCCCTGGTCCAGGCGATGCGTGCGAGCCGGGGCAGCGCGGCCGGCGCGGACTTCACTGTCTTGCCGCTGGTTCTCGACATCTACCTGCTGATCGAAGCGATTGCGGCTGACGCGGCACTGGCCCGCTTGTTGCCCGGCATGACGGGCGCCCTGAACAGTTTGCGCTGCGAAGCGCTCGCAGCCCGCCCGCCATTGGCGCGGTTCCCTGCCGCACGCCGGCCGCTGGAGGCTTGGGTGCGTGCCCTGATGTCGCAGCCTTGCGAGGGACCGAATGTGCACGCGACCATCAGTGCATCACCGGCGGAATCGAGGTGCACCGCACAGGTTCTTGCCGCTGACATGGTTCGCGACCACGTCGGCACGAGGCTCCACTCCCCGCTGTTCCGGGACGCCTGGACCGGCGACTTGCGCAGGCCGGGCGAAGCCATGAGCTCAACGCTTGCCGACACGGACACCGCTGGTGAGACCGATGCTCGCGCCACCCGAAGTGCACGCTTGGCTCGTCGCCCCGAGGTGCGTGAAGGCACGGACCAGGAGGACGAGGCCAGGCCAGGCGCGTGGATGGTCCCTCCCGAAATACCGCACGAACAGGCCGAGGATCCATTTGGCATGCAGCGCCCTACCGACCGGGACCAAGCTGCGGCCGCCGACGAGTTCGCCGACCTGGTCTCCGAGCTTGCCCATGCGCGGCTGGTTTGGAGCCAGGGCCAGGCACCCGAGGTGCTGCTGTCCGACGATCCGCCGACGGTACGGCCCAAGCACACCAATACCCTCGCGTCAGATGAGCCTCAACAGGTCTGCTATCCCGAGTGGGACTACCGCATCGGAGGCTATCACCACCCCGGTGCCACGGTGCGGGTACTGATGGCGACAGCCGGGGCACAGCAGTGGGTCGACGACACCCTGGCTCAGCATCGTTCGCTGCTCGGGGCCATACGCCAGCGCTTTGCAACCCTGCGACCCCAGCGTACGCGCAGGTGCCGCCAGCCGGATGGGGATGACATTGACATTGAAGCCTTCGTTGAAAACCTGGCGAACCTGCGGGCTGGGTGGCCTATGGCCCAGGAGCTGTACTGCGCGCAGCGGCGATCACGGCGCGACATGGCCATCCTGCTACTTATCGATGTCAGCGGATCCACTGATGGCTGGATCTCAAGCCAGCGCAGGGTCATCGATGTCGAACGGGAAGCCTTGCTGCTGGTTTGCATTGCCCTGGGTGCCATGGGTGAACCCTTCGCGGCGCAAGCTTTCTCGGGGAACGGCCCCAACGCGGTGAGCCTGTGGGACGTCAAGCGCTTTGATGAGCCATACGGCCCCGCCGTGGCCCTGCGCATCGCGGCCTTGGAGCCCGATCAGTACACGCGCACGGGCGCCGCAGTCCGTCACGCCAGCGCGGCACTCATGCGAGAAGACGCCACTCACCGCTTGCTGCTGCTTTTGTCGGACGGCAAACCGAACGACTGCGACATCTATGAAGGCCGATACGGCATCGAAGACACGCGCCAGGCCGTGGTCGAGGCGAAGCTTCAAGGCATCTCGCCGTTCTGCCTGGCTGTGGACCGGCAAGGCAGCGGCTACCTGTCTACCGTGTTTGGCGCCCGCCAGTACGCCCTGCTGTCGACACCGGGTGCGCTTCCGACCGTGTTGCTGGAGTGGTTGCAGCGGTTGGTAAAAGGCTAGGCACGGCTTGAATGGCCGGAGATGCGCGTCACGAGGCCCTCCCGGCATGTTCGGTACCCGCCACGATCGGGCCCTCAGATTTCTCGACATCGAGCAGCGCGGCCACAGGGAGCGGCATAGCTACTTCCTGGCTTCTGTAGAAAACGTCCATGGCGGCGCCCGGATCTTCCTCGCCCAGAACTGACTCGGCGGCACTGCAGCAAGCCGAGCGATCAGAGGGCACGCCGCACCATCATTTCCTTGATCTTGCCAATGGCTGCGGCCGGCAGCAGGTTCTTCGGGCACACATCCACGCAGTTCAGGATGTCTCGACAGCGAAACAGGCGGTAAGGGTCTTGCAGGTTGTCCAGCCGACTGGCAGTTGCGGTGTCGCGGCTGTCCACCAGGAAGCGGTAGGCCTGCAGCAGGCCCGCAGGGCCTACGTACTTGTCAGGGTTCCACCAGAAGCTTGGGCACGCCGACGAACAGCAGGCGCACAGGATGCACTCGTACAAACCGTTGAGCGACTCTCGCTGCTCGGGCGACTGCAGTCGTTCACGTTCGGGCGCTGGCTGGTCGTTGATCAGATACGGTTTGATGGAGTGGTACTGCTGGAAGAACTGCGTCATGTCCACGATCAGGTCACGGATGACGGGAAGGCCGGGCAGTGGCTTCAGCACCACCTTGGCGGGCAGCGCGCCCATATTGGTGATGCATGCCAGCCCGTTCTTGCCATTGATATTCATCGCATCCGAGCCGCAGATACCTTCGCGACAGGAGCGCCGGAAGCTCAGGCTCGGGTCGATCGACTTCAGCCGTATCAGCACGTCCAGCAACATGCGGTCACTGGGGGGCACATCCAGTTCGAGCACCTGCATGCGGGGTACGTCGTGCTGGTCCGGGTCGTAGCGGTAGATATGGAAGCTGTGCATGGGGTCTGATCAAGTTGTGAGCGAGGCCCGAAAGGGCTTGGCGCGATCAACCAGACTGCGCATCTCGTCGGCCGCACGCAGCGTCAGGCGGTGAGGCGTGAAGCCAGGCCGCGGAGAGATGTAGTCCGCCATCTCGCACGCCAGATCCAGTTGTGCGTCGCAGACCTGTGCCAACAATGCGATAACGAGTTTTTCCAGCGCAATGACACGAATGCGAAGCTGCACGGCTTCGGTATCGGTATCGGTATCGGTATCGGTATCGGTATCGGTATCGTCCAAAGCAGGCTCATCGACGGGCGCATTGCCGGCAACAGCGCCTGCTGCCAGGAACTCGGAGCCGGCACCACCTTCGTTGCCCCATCGCGACAAGGCGATCACGCGCAGGCGCATACGTTCCGACTCATCCGGCGGCGCTTTTGCTGTTGAATCTTGGTGCATGGGTTTATCGCCTAGGTCGAACGGGGTCCGGTGCGAGCAGGCGGGCGATGATCAGCTGCTTGTTGCTGCGCAGCGCCCGCTGCCTAGCCTTGGAGAAGTTCGACGTTGCGCCAGTTCGCGCCTCAGGGTCTGTGCGGCAGCGCACCTCCCAAGGAAAACACTTTGACAAAGTAACCTTCGTCAGTGCTCTCAGGGCGGCAGCTTGCCAGAGGCAGGTCGCGCGGCCGCCACCGGGGCGGACGCGTCACCTTCCCGCCCCCAGCTCATCCAGTCCTCACCGAACAGCTCGGCGGGGTGCAGCGTTGCCACGCTGCCATTGCCACAGACCATCTGATCGGCTGGGCAATACCGGTCGCAGCCCCAGCAGATGCGCTCAGGATGCGACGGGTGCAGCGGAAATTTCTTGACCACGTGCGTCGCTCAGGTCAGGGTCACGCCAGAAACGGGGGATGAACCCACTGTTCCTGAGCTGGAGGCAGAAGCAGCAGAAGGATTCGCTTGTGCGCTCGGCATGGCACGTCGGATACGCATGGCCCGGCCAACCCGGTCGAGTTCGGCGTCGCTCAACAGGCGCTCGGCCATCGGCAGCAGCTCGGACTCTTCGCGGGCAATGTGCCGCTCATACAGCTGCGCAAAGCTGCTCACGCCTTCTTGCGTAAGCACCGCCGTCTGCCCTGCCGCCACCTGCGCAAGCACCGAACGCAGCGCCTGCCAGCGTGCTTCGAGTTCGCGATGCTCCGCGGTCAGAGCCTCGGTGAGCTCGCGCAGGCAGACAGCGTCTGAACCCGCCATCGACTCGATCAGCGCGGGAAACAGATCGCGCTCCTCGTCATCATGGTGGTGGCGGGCCGAGGTGTCGAAGTAGCGCATCACCGCCGCGGCAGCCTCCTGCGCCGGCCGATCCGAACCAATCGCCGCGATGTGCGGCACAAGACGCTGCAACGTTGCGCACTGGTCCTGCACCCGCAAGTGGCAGGCCGCGAGCATCTCGAGCGGCACCTCGAAGCCGACGGTGGGGGCGGAGTGGCCCGGAAGCGTGATGGTCATGGCGAGTCCTTCGAGGTCGTCAGCGCCGTGCGGGCGCCTTGACCCGCAGCGGCGGTTGAGTGGAAGCCGGCATGGCGACGGCGACAGCGCGCTTGACGCGCACGGCAGCGCCAGCTGAGTGGCCCTCTGGTCCGGGGGATCCAACAGTCAGGTCGGCCAGCGTCGCGCCGTCCAGCGCCTGGAAGTACCCGCGCAGGGCCGTGTCGAACAGATGCTTCAGCCGGCAGTTCGGCGTCAAAGTACAGGCATTGGTGCTGGGATCGAAACACTCGACGAGCCGGAAGTCGGTTTCAGAGGCCCGCACCACGTCGCCGATACGGATGGTCCCGGGCTCCTTCGACAACCGAAGGCCGCCACCGCGTCCGCGAGTGGTCTCGATCAGCTCCTGCCGCGCCAAGTCGTTCACCACTTTCATCAGGTGGCCCTTTGACAGCGCGTGTTGCTCAGCCAACTCGTTGATCGTGACCAGGCGCTCCCGGTGCCGTGCGCAGTACATCAGCACGCGCAAGGTGTAGTCGGTGTACTCGGAAAGCCGCATGATTCGCCTTAAAGGTGTATTTATTGTATTGCTTTAGTGGGCACCAATCCTTAAGATGCATCAACCGTCGATGTTTTCTGCCCCCTTACGTGAACAAGAAGCCACTCACCCGCCCCATCATCCCGATCCGATCGACACCCGCCTCCGCGGAGCCTGACGACGGCGTGCGGTTCGTTTCGATGTACCAGGCACAGCCGGACATCTACCCCCGGGCTGTCAAGGGGTGGTTCGCCGCGTGGCGCTGGACCTTCGTCTGGCTCACACAGTTGTTGTTCTACGGGCTGCCCTGGTTGCAGTGGGACGGTCGTCAGGCCTTGCTGTTCGATCTGGAGGCGCAACGCTTCTACTTGCTCGGCCTGGTGTTCTACCCGCAGGACCTGATCTTCCTCGCGGCGTTGCTGGTGCTGTCGGCGCTCGCCCTGTTCTTCTTCACCGCGGTGGCGGGACGCCTGTGGTGCGGCTACACCTGCCCGCAGACCGTGTACACCGAGATCTTCATGTGGGTCGAACGCAAGTTCGAAGGCGACCGTATCGCCCGTATGCGTCTGGACCAGGCGCCGTGGTCGGCCGAGAAGGTCGCCCGCAAGGGCGCCACCCAGCTCGCCTGGGTGGCCATCGGCCTCTACACGGGCTTCAGCTTTGTCGGCTACTTCACTCCCATCCGCGAGTTGAGCCAGGTCGTACTGACGCTGACCGTGACGCCCTGGAGCGGTTTCTGGATCCTGTTCTACGGCGCCGCGACCTACGGCAACGCGGGCTACCTGCGCGAGCAGATGTGCAAGTACATGTGCCCCTACGCCCGCTTCCAGAGTGCCTTGATAGACAAGGACTCATTGATCATCACCTACGACAGCGCACGCGGCGATCCGCGCGGCTCGCGCTCTCGCAAGGTCAGTGCCGCCACCCAGGGGCTGGGCGACTGCATCGACTGCACGCTGTGTGTGCAGGTCTGCCCCACCGGCATCGACATCCGCGACGGGCTGCAAAACGAGTGCATCGGCTGCGCCGCCTGCATCGACGTCTGCGACGACGTGATGGACAAGATGAACTACCCGAAGGGCCTGATCCGCTACTCCACCGAGAACGGCGTCGTCAACGGCTGGTCGAAGCTGCAGATGTTCAAGCGCGCCCTGCGTCCGCGTGTGCTGATCTATGGCGGCCTGCTGTCAGCTGCCAGCGTGGCCTTTGCCGCAAGCGTGGCGCTGCGCAGCCCGTTCCAGGTGGACGTGGTGAAGGACCGCGGGGCCTTGGCCAGGGTCGTCGAGGACGGCGCCATCGAGAACGTCTACCGCCTGCAGATCATGAACCGTACCGAGCTGTCGCAAACCTACCGCATCAAGGCCCGAGGCATCGCTGGCCTGGAGGCGCCAAGCACGGAACTCAGTGTCCCGCCGGCAGGCATCGGCTCGGTCGTCGTCAACCTGCGCTTGCCCTTTAGCTCAGCCCAAGGGCTGCTCGGACAATCTTCGCCAGTGCAGTTCGAGGTGAGCCTGCTTGACACCACACGCACTGCCCCGGCCGTGCAGCGCGAGAAGTCGACATTCTTCGTCCCGCGCTGAACAACCAGCCAAGCAAGAAAGTAGGCGAAACGCGGCGACGACAGGGCCCTGCCCTCACCCGTTCTCCCACTTCGACACCAGCTCGGGCCCATCTGGCGGCCCTCGCACGGCCGAGCCGTGCAACGCGACCGGTGCACGGGTGATGCTGGTGTTGTCGCCGGTGCGGAAGACGCCGCGGACCCGCAGGCGATCCAGTGCATCTGCTGATCCCGTCACCTGGATCGGCGTCGGGCTGTACCGCCGGCGGCGATTGCTGGCGTTGCGCGTAGCGCCGCGTCAGGGTGATCGATTGGAGTGACATTGGCTTCGTTCAGCCGCGACCATTCAGCCTTGTAGATCGCGATGGCTGGCGTCTGCCGTCTATGCCGGGTAGGCCAAGAAGAATCACAGCCATCGCCGCACCCTTCGGGCGCGACTCGATGGAGAGGCGGGGCAACAAGCGGACTCCTGCCCGAAAGACTCAATCACGGAAACACTGCTCCTGGCCGGCGCAGCTGCCGACAACATTCCTCACAACGACTTCAGATACTGCGCGATTTCGATGACCTGCTGACTCGTCAGCCCGAGTGATCGCCTGGTGTTGTATGTCTGCACGACGTCCTCTAGGGTCGCCGCGGAGCCGTCGTGGAAGTACGGCGCATGCTGCCAGACGCCCTTGAGCGGCGAGGTTCGGTACTGCTTCGTCGCCGAGCGCGAGGCGTAGCTGGGTGACTCGGGTTCGGCCATCGAATCGGCCGGGGGATGCAGACGTAGGTTGGCGTCGGTGAACGTCGCGCCACTGTGGCAGCTTGCGCATTGGCCCGCACCCTCGAAGAGCAGCTTGCCGCGCGCTGCCGCTGGGGCATCGAAGCTGCCGGCCGGAGGGGTCGGCGCCTTCAGGCTGAGCTGGTAGGCCTGCAGTGCGGGCAGCTTGGCGGAGACAAGGTCCTGCGTGCCATGGGTGATGTTCAGGTTCAGACGCGGCTCGCTCATCGTGCCCAGCCCGCCCATCTCGGCCACCGCGACATAGCGGTTCCAGTAGGCGATCTCGTCACCGTCGCCCGTGACCGTGATGCGATGGATGCCCTCCAGGCCGTAGGCCGGGGGGATCACCACCGGCTTGTTGAGCCCGTCGACGTTATGGCGCGGATCAAACCTGCCAGCGCCCCAGGCGTTGAGCGCGCTCTTGGTCGCAGCGTCCACCGCTGGCGACAGCGCGATGATCGCGCCAGGGTTCAGGTCGCGGTTGGCCCAGCCATCCAGACGCCTGCCGATGCCCGGCGCGAACGAGTTGTCCACCGTCGAGTGGCAAAGCGCGCAGGTGATGCCCACGCGAGCCAGCCTGTCGACCCCATTCAACGTCTCGACCGTGCCCTTGACGCCGACCACGGCGTTCAGCTTGAGCAGGGCCACCGTGGTGGCCGGGCTGTGCAGGTCGACGCTGCCGTTGCGTATGCCCTCGACGACGGCGGGAGGCAACGCTTCGCTATCGACCTTCAGCCCGACCGACAGCGCCGTCAGCGGGTCCACCGCGGTCGCGATGACCTCGTGCAAGCGCAGCGTGTCGGTCCACTGGACTTCGTCGCCAAAGGTGTCGTGGCGAAAGATCTGCTGGCCCTGCGCGACCAGCGCCGCCTGGGCGACGGCGTCGGCGCGGTCGTCCGCGCCACCGCAGGCCGATACAGCCACCACCGTGGCCAGGACGACGCCAAGGGCTGAGGGCCGGTGTGGCCGTGCGGTGGATTCAGAGGCGATGTGCTTCATGGTGTCTCCTTACGGTTCTGATTCATTGCATCGGTGCAGGGCCACTCGCAAAGACTCAGCTCAACGGCGCACGCTGCAGCGGGCGCCCGGCCGGGTGGCCTCGCGCAGCCAGGCGATCAGGTCGGCCCGTTCGCCCGAGCTTTTCACGCCGGCGTAGCCCATGGATGTGCCCGGCACGGCCTGCATCGGCGCCTCCAGGAAGACGTCGAGGCTGCGTTCGTTCCATACGATCGTCGACTCGCGCATTGCCTTCGAATAGGTGTCGAAGCCCGGGGCCGTGCCGGCACGTCGACCGAACAGGCCGCAGTGCTGAGGGCCGGTCCGGTTAGCCTCGATGGCGTGGCAGGCGACGCAGCGGGCGTAGACCTGCTCGCCGCGCTGCAGGGCACGGGTGTCGGGCGCCTTTTCGCCAGCCGCTATGGCCGACGTCGCGGTCACCGCCCCGATCGCGGCCAGGATGCAACGGGCGATGTTCATGACATGAAGGCCGATGGCACCGGGTTCTCGCCCAGCACCTGACGCAGCACCGCCCAGTGCATCGCCTCATCGCCCAGGATGCTGGCCGCGACCTGCGCCAGCGCCCTGTCGGAGAACAGGGGCACAGCACCCAGGTAGGCCGAGATCGCGCCCTTCTCCAGGCCGGCAGCGAATCGCAGTACATCGGCCTGTGACTTGAGCGTGTCCACCGGGAAGGTGTACTTCGCCCTGGCTGCAACGGCTTGGCCGCCGAGCTTGCGCACGGCAGCGGCAATCGCGTCGGCATGTTCCTTGTGATGGCCTTGGAACGCGACGGCGACACCCAGCACGTCCTTGGTCAGCAGCCCGCTCTCGGCGCCGACCTGGTAGGCCGCCACCGCCTCGTACTCCGCGCCCAGCGCGGTGTTGAGGATGCGCACGTCGGCTGCAAGGTCGGCGGCGCTGGCCTTGGTGCTGGCGGCCAGCGCGTCGCGGCCGCCGAGCAGTGCCACGGCGCCGGCCGATAGCATCAGGCCCGACCCGGCTAGGGCGCGGCGGCGCGACAGCAGCGAGAAATCTTTCGGCAAAGCGAGTCTCTGACCGTTCATGGTCATCTCCTTGGTGGTGGTGGGGAAAGAGAGGGAAAGCTGGGGCGCGTTCAGCCCGGGCTGCCAGGGCGAATTCGCCCCTGGTGCTGCAGTTGCGCCAGCACGTGGGCGACCACGGCGTCGCACCGTGCGCCGGCAAAGGCATACACCTCGTGCGCGTGGGCTTCGATCTGAGCACCCAGCGCGTCACGCAGCATCGAGCGGGAGCGCAGGTAGCGGGTCTTGACGACCTCGGCACTGACCTGCAAGCAGGCGGCGGTCTCGTCGACACTCATCTCCTGCACGGCGCGCAGGATGAACACGCTGCGGTACATAGGCGGCAGGCTGTCGATCGCGCGCTGCAGCACGGCGCGCATCTGGCCGCGCTCGACCTGGGCCTCCGGAGCAGCATTGGCGGGCGCGTTGAAGGCCATCATGTGCTCCAAGGCTGGCTCGTTACCGAAATCTTGGCTGTGATCGATGGGCACGCAGCGCTGGCGTTTGCGCTGCGCGTCGAGCGCCACGTTGATGGCAATGCGCGCCAGCCAGGTGCCCAGTGCACAGTTGCCGCGGAACGAGGCCAAGGTGGAGAAGGCGCGCAGGTAGGTCTCCTGCACTACGTCCTGGGCTTCTGCGTCGTCGGCGACCACGCCCCGCGCGCTTCGAAACAGCAGGCGGTTGTAGCGCCGCATGATGGCTTCGATGGCCATACTTTCGCCGCGGCTCGCGCGCAGGGTGAGTGCGGTATCCGACGCTGTCTGGCAGCAGGCGGCTGGGTCTGATGGACTCGTGGCGGGGCGCATGATGAGGAGACGTGGTTGGTGTTTGCTGGGATGTGCTGAGCTTGTAGTCGTTAGACGTCCGCTCGATCAAAGCGTGACAAGACCCTTCTCTCGGCCTGGATTTGCGCCTTCCCGATCTCGCATCTCGCCCCTTGAAGTCGACAAAACGGCTGCAGGCAACGAATCAGTGAGTGACGCGAGTAAGAGGTCTTCGCAAGGCTTTGCGAAGCGGTGGTTGACTGGTCTGAATGTGGAGAACTCCGTATGGGTTCAACCGGCCGCATTGGGGCGGCAAGATCATGGCCACCGAGGTCGGTGAGGGGGCGCTATGCAAAGCTTTTCATAGTGACCCATCTGCGACATCAGCCTCGGCCAACTCAACATCGCAAAGCGGTCGTCGGCGCAGACAACTGACTTGGCCGATGTCCTGGTCTGCTTCGGCAGGATAGGAGCAGGCCAAATCGGCCAGATCCGTTCGGTCGACCGGCCTCACCGTTCCGGCATCAGACACGACGGCTCGTCTCAGAGAGCTGGCAGGGCACCGCCTTCGCGCCGAAAGTTCTGGCATCGAAGACATCTCGTCGTCGAATTGCCCAAAAAGGAACTTCATCATGAGCGAGTTGAATCAAGACCCCTGCCGCTGCGCAACCTGCCCTGGCGCGGAATGCGCCTGCGGATGCCAGATGCCCGCCGCACAACAGTCCTGCACTTGCGGGACCCAGTGCAAGTGCGGGCAAGGTTGTGCCGGGGCCAAGGCCTGAGCCAACGGCGCGGCGACGCTTCGATGTTGCGGTTGAGCATCTTGACTCGGCTATTTGCCACTCGTCGAGAGACGTGGTGCCGGTCCCGCAGCGCCAAGTCACTGAGGCAGGTGTCGGCGAGGCAAGTCAGCAAACACTGCGTAGCGATTTCGAAGCCCCGTCGGCACCGGGATTGGCAGCACCTGCGGCCAATTTTGCATTCCTAGTTTTCCCAGCTTGCGAGATCATCAGAATGAGTTCTGTAGACCTAGTACTTGAGGCGCGCCAAGCGCGCCCAATCCGAATCGGCATCGTGATCTTTGACGACGTAGAGTTGCTGGACTTCGCTGGCCCCTACGAAGTGTTCAGCGTCGCGGATCGCCATAACGACGTTCGACCTTTTGATGTGCGCCTGGTGTCTGAACGAGGCGGAGCTGTCATTGCGCGCAATCGCTTCGAGGTAAGGGCGCACGAGAGCTTTGTCAGCTGCCCACAACTCGACTGGATACTCGTTCCAGGCGGTGGTGGCTATCGGCCTGATGGCGAAGGGTATGGGACCCGCCTTCAGAAAGACAACTTGGTGTTGCTGGAATGGCTGAGGTCTCGCGCCAGGACTGCGCAGCACGTTCTATCCGTGTGCTCAGGCGCGCTTGTATTGGCGAATGCAGGCATGCTCGACGGCAGGCGTGCAACCACGCACCACGGAGCGTATGAAGAGCTTCGGAGATCGGGCAAGGACATCACTGTCATCGAGCGCACGAAGATGGTGGACAGCGGATTCATCATCACCAGCGGCGGGATTTCGGCTGGGATCGACATGTCAATCGGGATGGTCGAGAAGGCGCTGGGCCTAAGTGCCGCGGTCGAGACGGCTCAGTACATGGAGTACGACTGGCAGTCGCTGTCATGACGTACTTGCTTGGCGTGGCCTGCTGCAGGGGATCTGTTGCCGGGCACGCGTGACCCGCCAAGTCTCGGTAGCCGAAATGCCTATCCGAGACTTCTCACCAACGAGGCGGCGTCTGCTGCTAGGGGCAAGCTAGGCTGCCGCAGCCAACCCCTCTTGGGGCAAGTTGGGTAGCTCCTGGGCGGCGAACACACCGGTCGCCAGCGCCGGTCTACAGCACAAGACCGCCCACGGGTGGCAGTCAGTCGTCACCGCACTTGAGCCTCCACCGTACCGGACATGCAGATTCCCCATGCCCGTGATGACCCACAGGCGGAAACTGCTCGCCGCCATAGCGGCTGATCTCCTGCATGCATCCGGTGCAGAAGTAGGTACCCGACACCGGCACAGCCTCGTAGGGTCCGAAAGTGCGCTTTGACCAATCGGTGTTGAACGGTTTGAACCGTCCGGCGGTCTTGTGCCAATTCACTATGGCTCTCCATTCTCGGGATCGTTTGTTGCGAGAAGCCCTCATGCCACTGCGTGCTCGGGGCTTCCCTCTGTGGCACGCCATCGCGACCTGTGCTGGCGGGCTATGTAGCTGGCTTTGTCGGTGGCGGCCGTTGCCACGCGCTTTTGGCAGCGTGGCTCCGTCAAGATGTCCGCACCCTGGAGCTGTGCGAGCCAGGCGTCAAACCACGGCTTGTGCGAGGCGCCGAAGCCCAGAGAACGCGAGCGTCTGGGCGTTTCTGAAGGGCGTCCCGGATATAGGCAACCATGCGCAGCTTGCGGCTCTCTACCGGAGATCCATATCTGCGGATAGCTGGCCGCTGGGCTGGCTGAGCGCCCGAGCACGGCGTCTCAGCAGGTAAGCCAGCAGCGCTGCGGCGGTCACGTCATACGCCATGCAGAACCCTGGCCATACCTGGGGCACTCCCGTATTGGGAACAAGCAGATGGTGAAATGAATCCATGACGCCGTGGCCTGCAAGGGCAACAACAACGAGCCACAAGTTGCGCTTGAATCCCGCCGCGGCGACAGCGCAAAACGCCGCGGCAATGACAACCTCTGGCAGCAGTACCTGCCCGCGGCCATCGATGACGGCGAACACTATGTAGTACGTGGTGATGGCGATCATGACCGTTGGATAGAACACGCGCTCACGGTCCATTTCCAGCCAATGGGTGGTTCCGTAGACAAGCAGTGCAAGGGCGATGCCCACGATGATTTCCATACATTGATCTCCGTGTGGTTTGGCCCGGTTGCGGGCTTCAGAATCGGGGGACTCACGCCGTGGCAGCCGGCCTGGCGGCAGTAAGTCGGAAGTAGATGGCGCTAGTTCTCTTGGGCGGATGCAGCGATCTGTTTGAGCACGATCAGTCCACCTGGATCGCGAGCGCAACATGCCTTCGCTGACGTGAATTTCGTTGCTCTCGCCGGCGGAGGACAGCGGCTTGCGATCAAGCGTCGTGATCGATCCGGGAGCCGCCATTTGCGTCGACCGAACTGTCGAGGCACCTGCGTGATGGCGCTGCTGGCGATTCAACGACACCCTCGGCCGCCAATGCTTCGCCCGAGCCACCTGGCCTCGGGCAGGCCAACAGGAACTCAGCGCTTTGTCCGCAGGCAGGGGGTCGAAGGCAAGACCATTCGGTCGAACTGCGCGACCGTTCCGGCACCAGACACAACGGCTCGTCTCAGGCAGCTGGTCGTTCGAAGCCGGAGCGCAGAAAGTACGGCCATCGAAGACATCTCGTCGTCGATTCAACCCAAAGGAAACTCATCATGAACCATACAAACCAAAGCACCTGCCGCTGCGCCACCTGCACCGGCGCGGCATGCGCCTGCGGCTGCCAGAAGCCCACCGCCCAGCAGTCATGCGCGTGCGGCGCACAGTGCAAGTGCGGCGCGGTCTGCGCCTGCCCCGTGGAGCTGGCGTCGGAGCAGTGATTGCGGCGGACTCGACTTCATTGGCGACCTGACTCGCCCATAGACGAAAGTGCATCATGAGTATTGGAACCCTTGACTGGATGCAGCGCAGCGGCATGCTCTCGCTGACTGAGCGCTGGCGACTCACCATAGCGGCTATCAGCGGGCGAGCACGCCTGCGCCATTCGGCGCGGGCTCCCGGCGAGTCAGTATCCACGCTCACCATGAACCGGCTTGAGCTGGCTGCGCTTGAATACATCGAGCCCCCATGGGATGCGCTCGCGTTTGCCGCATCGACCGCCGCACAAGCGCTTCAGCCGCAGTGGTTGACCAACCACGGTTGGCGAAGCTATGCCTGGGGCACCTTGTTGGCTCTCGAAGCCAACCTGGAATACGACAAGAACCTGTTCTTCTCGGCCTGCATGCTGCACGACATCGGCCTGACCTCGCATGCCACCGCACCAAGTGAGCAATGCTTCACCATGCGGAGTGCTCGAGCGGCGCGCACCATCCTGCAGCGTGCCGGCGCGTCCGAGGCTCAGCTGCAGTGCGTTGCCGAAGCGATCACCTTGCATATGAACCTGGAGGTCGGCACCGAGCAGGGCGTTGAGGCCCACCTGCTGCAGGCCGGCGCCGCGCTCGATGTCGTCGGGCGGCGTAGCCAGGAGATCCCTGCCGTATTGCAGGATGCGGTACACAGAGCGCACCCGCGACTTGGGTTCAAGAATGCCTTCTGCGACTGCGTCCAGGCCGAGGCAAGGGCCCTGCCCAACTCGCGCCTGGGTCTGTATGTGAGACGCCTGGGATTCGTCGACCTGATTCAGCAGGCGCCGTTTGGCGAATAGCGGCGTCGACCGCGCTGCTACATCGCCCGAAACAGGTGACCGAAGGCGCGGCTGACCTTGAGGGTCCGCTGCAGCCCGCGCAACGTCAGGCTGTAGTGGCCCACATCGTCGCGCGTCGCGCTGAGGATGCAGTTGTAGTTGACCACGACGCTGCGGTGCACCTGCTTGAAGTCGGTCGCGTCGATTCTGGACATCAGCTCACGCAGACTCATGCGCACCAGCGCCTCACCCGTCGGGGTGACCACGTTGACGTACTTTTCTGTCGCCTCGAAGCAGATCACCTCGGCCACGGGAATCATCCGGATGGTGTTGCCGACGCCGGCCCGAATGACCTTGATCCGCTCAGCCATCGGATCGGCCGGCGTGGCCACCGACTGCACCCTTTGCATCAGCGCTGACATGTCGCCATCGACGGGCGAGTCAGCGCGCTGCTCGAGTCGTCGCTTGAGTCTCTCGACACACAACGTCAACCGCTCGACGCTGGCGGGCTTGAGCATGTAGTCGAACGCGGCATGCTCAAACGCCGCCACCGCAAACTCCTCGTAGGCCGTGACAAACACAAACAAGGGTTCGGCTCTGTCGTCGGGCCATTCGTCTGCAAGCTCCTCGGCCACCTCGAGCCCGCTTTTGCCAGGCATTTTGATGTCCAGAAACATGATGTCCGGGGCGTGCTGCAGCGCGAGCTCGATGGCGCTGAGCCCGTCGCTGGCCACAGCAAGCACCTGCAGCTCAGGCCAGACCTCCTCCAGCAAGCGGGACAGGGTTCTGGCAAGCACCGGCTCGTCTTCGGCGATCACGGCACTGGGTCGCTTCAAGGCACTGTTCATTGCGGGATCCTTACTGTGGCGCAGACGCCGGCCGGCGTTTGCGGATTCAGCGTCAGAGACGCCTTTGGTCCGTAGATGGCCCGCAGACGCTCGCGCACATGTAAAAGACCATAGCTTCCGGACGTGGTGTCGGCCGCGCTCTGCAACCTACCCGCTGGCCGCAGGCCCAGGCCCGTGTCGGTCACAGAAATCTCGATACCGGCATCGGCTCGGCATGCACGCACTTCGATGCTGCCCGCCCCTACCTTGGGTTCGAGTCCGTGCTTGATGGCGTTCTCCACCAGCGGTTGCAACAGCATCGACGGCACGGCCAGCCGCGCCAGGTCTGCTGGCAGGTCGAGCCGGTAGCTCAGCCGCGGACCCATGCGCAACGACATGATTTCCAGATAGGCACGGAGCTGAACAAATTCGTCGCTCAATGTGTTGGCCTCCGTCCGTGACGCCGCCAGCGCACTGCGCAGGTAGGTGATCAACTGGTCGATCATGAGCTCGGCCTGTGTCGCGTCCTCCTTGACCAAGGACCGCAAATTAGCCAGCGTGTTGAACAGCATGTGAGGCTCGAGCTGAGCACGCAGCAGGCGCAGCTCGGATTCGGTTGCCAGTCGTTGGGCTTCGGAGCGTGCCATGGCCTCGTTCGCGAGGTGCTCGCGCGTGGCAAAGTAGTGCAAGCCAAATCCCGCAATCAACACGGTGAAGATGATCGGCACCATCCGATCATTGCCTGGACTGAGCAGGCGAAACGGCTCGCCGAGCGCGAGGAGCGCAATCACATGGCCAAGCACATAGCCTGCCGGAATGGCTATGACACCGGTGACCAGCCAACCAATCGTGGGGTTGATCTTCGGGAACCAGCGCGACGGCCTGAGCAGCATGGCGAAGCCCAGAATTGCCAGGCCGCTGCATTCGCTGAACACCAGCAACCGGGGATAGGTGTCAATGCCCGGTGCCGCAAGAAAGAGAATCCCGGCCGCCACGGCCCAGAACAAGGCCGACACGGCGATCAGCCGCGCAACACTCTGCCACGCCAGTGGCGTCTTCCGAAAGGTGGCGATCTCGAGTGAGGACATGCAGCGCCGTCCGTGAAATGATCCGCGTTTCCTATGCCGTCAGGAATGTGCTGGCAGGCCCTTCCAATACTGTACGCGGTGCCTTCCGGCCTGCCTAGCAGGCAACCTGTCGCCCGGCCGCATATGTCCTTGAACTGTCGATTTGCCCTACCGAGCGGTGGCAAACTGAACGACGGTGCGGCATGCCGCTCAAGCGGCCGTCGGTCGCGGTGCGGCGATTGGCGTGAGCCGGGTCGGTAGCGCCCAAGCCGCGGCGCAGGCCGGCAGTGCGGCCAGCGCCGCCGCGGTGAAGACACCCGCCAGTGCGGACATCAATCCACCCGCCGAGTGGCGCGCGAGGTACTCGCCCAGGAGGGCCACGCCCGCAGCGCCGCCCAAGGCGCGCAGCATCATCGGCAGCGCGGTCGCAATACCCGCGTGCGTGGCTGGGGCGGCGCGCTGCGAGACGACCGTCAACACCGGCATCACAAGCCCCAAGCCCGCGCCCAGCGGCAGCACAGCGGCCGACAAGGCCCAGGGCGACGTGACGCCCGCATGCAGCAGCACGGCCAGCAAGGCCAGAGAGCCTGCCATAGCGATCGAAGCCGTCGCCGCCAGCGACCGTGGCGCCGCACCGCGCCTCAGCCGCGCACCGGCGCGCCGGGACGCCAGCATCAGCCCCGCCATCAGCGGCAGCAGGTGCAAGGCCGATGAAGTGGGCGACAGGTGCCGCACGGTCTGCATGAAGAACGGCAGGAACACCACTGCGGCGAACAGCGACATTCCCGTGCTCACCGCCAGCCATGCGTTGGCGGCGAATCCCGGCCGCGTGAACAGCGATAGCGGCACGATGGGATCGGCCGCCCGGCGCTGGCTCCACAGCCAGACCGGCAGCAACGTCGCCGCGGCGGCGGCCAGCAGGGTGGCCGTTTCGGTGCCCAGCGCCCGGCTGCGCGTGGCCAGCAAGGCGCAGATCAGCATCACGGCCAGGAGCAGAGCGCCACGCCAGTCCAGTGGCAATCGTCCACCGTGCGGCCTGCCCATCGGCGTACGCGCCAATCCGACCCAGGCGCCCAGCGCCAATGGCAATGCGGCGAAGAAGGTCCAACGCCACGACAGGTGCTCGGTGACGAATGCTCCCGCCAGCGGGCCGGCCATTGTGGCCAGGCCATAGGCTGCGCCCAAGCGCGCCAGGTGCCCGCTCCGCTCCTCGATCGTCGTCAGCGCGGTCGTGGCCAGCAGGGTCAGCGTCATCAATCCGCCGCCGCCAAGGCCCTGGAGCGCGCGCGCGGCGATCAGCGTATCCATCGACGGCGCCAGTCCGCAGGCCAGCGAGCCGACCACAAAGAGGCCCGCCGCGGTAAGCAGCAGAGGCCGAACACCCCAGCGGTCGGCCAGCTTGCCGTAGACCGGTATCACCACGGTAGACGCAACGAGGAAGGCCGTGAACACCCAAGAGGAGCGATCGGCGCCGCCTAGCTCGCGCACGATGGTGGGCAGCGCGGCCGACAGCAGCGTCTGATCCAGACCGGACAGCACAAGCAACAACATCAGCAGTGCGTGGGCGACGGGACGGGGAACGGGGGTTGGGGTGGTCTTCATAGCTGCAAAGTGTGCGAATGCAGACGAATTCTGTACAGTGCAATTATTGAAGCTATTAATTTCAACAAATGAAATCCTGGGATCTCAATCTGCTCCGCGCGCTGGATGCGCTGCTGGTCACCGGAAGCGTGACTGCCGCTGCCGAGCGCCTGCACCTGTCCGTGCCTGCTACCAGTCACACGCTGGCGCGCGCCCGCGAAGCGATGGGCGACCCACTGTTCGTGCGCGCCGGCCGCCGCTTGACGCCGACACCGCGTGCGCTGGCAATGAAACCGGCCATCGCGCGCCTGCTGACAGAGGCCGACGCGCTGGTGGCCTCGCCCGGTGAGCGTGACTTCGCGACGCTGGAGCGCAACTTCGTCGTTCGCGCGCCCGACGCTATGGTGGTGGCCTATGCCGCCACCTTGGCGCTGGCGTTGCGCGACGTCCTGCCCTGCGCCACGCTGCACTTTGTGCCCGAAGCGTTTGGTGACCGTGGCGCGCTGCGCGAGGGTCGCATCGATCTGGACATCGGCAGCTTCACGGATCGAGACCCCGAGGTAGAGTTGATCGAGCTCTCGCAGCACGCGCCGCTCGGCGCAGTCTGCGCCAACCACCCGCTGGCTCAAGGGCGACGCACGGCGCGGCGCTACGCCGAGGCGCCCCATGTGGCGGTGATGTGGCGACACGGGGAGGCTTCACCGTTGGACGACGCGTTGGCGCAGCGGGGCTTGACGCGCGCAATCGTGCTCACCGTGCCCAGCAGCTACGCAGCCTTGGTGACGGCAGCCCGCTCGACCTTGGTTGCCACCGCCTCCGAACGCATCGTGCGGGCCATGGCACCCGCGCTCGGACTCATCGCCTTCGAGCTGCCTTTCGATGTGCCTCCCGAGCGTCAGCTGATGGCCTGGCATCCGCGCCATGGCGCTGACCCAGCGCACCTTCAATTGCGCACGCTTGTGCAGCGTGTGCTGGAGCGCCCGTTGAAGTCGCCTTCTCCAGATGCGTCTGCCAGAGGCGCCTGATCGAAACGCAACCTTCCGCTACATCTGCGCCATTCGGTCAGCCCAAGGGCGTCTTGCGTGCCTCGATGCCGGTCGATGTCGAGAGCATCTACATGGTGCCGCTGGCAATCGAGTTCACGTGGATGTATCCGGGCATCTGCTTTGAATTTGCATAGCGCATAGGCGGGCTAGACAAAGATCTAGAAAGTAGTCAATGGTGTATGTGCGTTCCTGGCCGACCGCGTGAATTCATCGAGCCAAGGTGAATGCCCGCTTTGGGCACAGAGCCGTCCGCCATAGCCAGGAACGTGCCCATTGCCGAAGTTCGAGGTCGTGGGTTATCGGTCAATGCCGCAACGATTGATGCTGCTCGCGGCCGGGAGGTGTATTCACGGTTCGCGCCCGATTACGGTTACGGGGGCGTCGTGAGTTGGCCGCTTCACTCTTGGGCCGGCGTAGAACTGCAAAGGTCAAAACCCGCGGCCGGCGGCCTTCTGCGCCTTGGCTCGCTCGAATGCCTGCTGTTCCGGGTGAAGGATGCAATGAGCCGCCGCACTTGTATGCCGCGAATCCCGTGTACTGATTGCAGGGCATCTACTGGCCATAGACAGTCCACTTTGGCTGGTCCGGCAGGATCTAAGACAGTTCCCGCAACAAGGCGAGCGCTTGCTCGAATTCTAGGTCTTCGATACAAGTAGCCAGCGTTCGAAAGACCTCTGCGTCGAGCACGCCGCGCAGCGCTGGCGCCAGCGCCTCGAACATAGACTCTGCCGCCAGATCCTTGGACCTCAGCGCGCGCATGAGGTCGGCCATGCGCTGGGTGTCCAGCGGCGGCGCGCCGGCCTCTGCGCCTGGCCGATCAGGCGGCGTCTGCAGCCAGGCGGCCGCGGCCGCCTGCAGTTGCCGGGCCTCCTCGCCGAGCTGCGCCAGCAGCGGAGCCACCGCCCCCGCCTGACCCGGCTGGCAAGCCGACTCGACCTGCCCCGCGAGTGCTGCCATCGATTTGGCCCCCAGCGTGGCCGCGCTGCCTCTGAGCTTGTGCATCAACGCCGCCAGCGCCTGGCGCTGCTCGGGCGTGGTGGCCGGCACGCCCAGGCACTCCTCGCACATCACCAGCATGCGCCGCAGCATGCGGCGCATCAGCTCTACGTCGCCCGCCAGTCGTCGACGCGAATCGTTGGTGTCGATGCCTTCGATCTGCGGCCAGTCACGCAAGTCGTTCACCGTCGGGGTTACCGCGGGCACGACGGGCGCGCGCCCGAGCAGCCGGAGTACGCCCTGTACCAGCAGCTCCGGGTCGATGGGCTTGGACAGAATGTCCTGCAATCCGGCCTCACGTGCGCGCCGGTGCTCGGTGTCGGTGTTGCCCGCGGTCAGCGCCACGACTGGCAGCCCGGCGCGCTCGGGCATGGCGCGGATGCGCCGCGTCGCCTCCAGCCCGTCCATGATGGGCATCTGCACGTCCATCAGCACGATGTCGAAGTCAGCGCGCTGCTGCACCCAGCGCAGCGCCTCGGCGCCGTCGCGTGCGGGCTGCACCAGCGCTCCTTCGAGCTCCAGCAGCCGTCCGGCCACCTGCAGGTTGATGTCGCTGTCGTCCACCAGCAGCACGCGCACGCCCTGCAGGCGCGGGCCATCGATACGAACTTGCGCGGCGCTCGCGAGTTCGGTGGCGTCGCCCAGCTCGAAAGGCAGCTCAACCCAGAAACAGCTGCCTTGGCCCGGCGTGCTGAGCACGCCCACCTGTCCGCCCATCAGCTCGGCCAGGTGCTTGGTGATCGACAGGCCCAGCCCCGTGCCGCCAAAGCGCCGCGTGGTGGACGCGTCGGCTTGCGAGAAGGGGGCGAAGAGCGTGGGCAGCACGTCGGCGGCGATGCCCACGCCGGTGTCGCGCACCTCGAAGCGTAAGCGGCAGTGGCCGGCCGGCGCCGCCAGGGCCTGGATGCGCAGTTCGACCTGACCGTGCTCGGTGAACTTGATCGCGTTGCCCAAAAGGTTGACCAGGACCTGGCGCAGACGCGTGGGGTCGCCCAGCAGGGCGTCCGGCAGCGTGGCTTCAGGCGTCATGGCCAGGACCAGGCCCTTGTTGTGGGCCTGGTCCTCGAAAAGCGCCTCCAGCGACGAGCTGACGTCGCGCAGGCTGAAGGTGGTACGCTCCAGCGCCATCTCGCCGGCCTCGATCTTGGACAGGTCCAGCACATCGTTGACGATGCCCAGCAGCGCCTTGCCCGACAGCAGGATGTTCTGCACATAGGGCGCTTGCTCGGTGCTCAGCGGCGTGCGCTGCAGCAGGTGCGCCAGCCCGATCACCGCGTTCAGCGGCGTGCGAATCTCGTGGCTCATGTTGGCCAGGAAGGCGCTCTTGGCCGCGCTGGCGGCTTCGGCCGCGGCGGTGGCCGCGCGGAGCAGGTCGTCTGTGCGACGGCGCTCGGTGATGTCCTGGAGGGCCCCGACCAGTTGCGCCGGCTTGTCCTGGGCGTCGAATTCCACCTCGCCCATCGCCCGCACCCAGACTGTTCGGCCGGTATAGGTGATCAGGCACAACTCCAAGTCCCAGCCACGGCCGCTGGCGATCGCCCGGTTCACGGCATCGGTGATCACCGGGCGGCTCTCGGGCGCGTAGAAGTTCATGGCTGTGTCCAGCGTCGGCTCGAAGTCGGCCGGCAATTCGTGGATGGCGCGCGTCTGCTCGCTCCAGTGCACCCGGCCGGCCCGGAGGTCGACGCGCCAGCCGCCCACCAGGGCCATGCGCCCGACGCTGCGCAGCAGGTTCTCATTGGCCTGCAGCGCGGCTTCGGTTCGCAGCCTTTCGGTCACGTCGAAGTTGACGCCGATCATGCGCAGCGGTCGGCCGTTGGCGTCCCGCACGACGCGGGCCATGGCCTTGAGATATCGCTCCTCGCCGTCGGGCCTGACGATGCGGAACTGGCGATCGAAGGCGGCATACCCGTCGATGGAGTCCTGCAGAGCCTTCTCGCTGCTGGCCCTGTCTTCGGGGTGAACGCTGTCGCTCCACAGCGTGTAGGGCTCAAGCCCGCCCGAGCGATGGCGGCCGTACAACGCATACATCTGGTCATCCCAGACAAGGGTGCCGGCGACGACGTCGTAGTCCCACACGCCGATGCCTGCGGCGCCGGCCGCCAGCTCGAAGCGCTCGTTGCTGCGCTGGACTTCCTGCGCTAGGCGCTTCTGCGCCGTGATGTCGGTGCGGATCGACACGTACTTCCGGATCGAGCCGTCCTCGGCCTTCACGGGCACCATCACCGCGTAGGTCCAGTAGACGCTGCCATCCTTCGCGACGCCGCCGATCTCCCCCTGCCAGGCCCGACCGGCGCGCAGGGCGGGCCAGATCTCGCTATCGAAGTCGCCCGAGCTGAGCAGCGGCTGATGCACGGCATAGGTCTTCCCGAGCAGTTCCTCGCGCGAGAACCCGGTGAGCTGGCAGACGTTGTCGTTGACCGTGATGAAGCGGCCGTCCGAGCCCATTTCCGAGAAGATGGCGTACTGCTGGATCGCCGCCAGCAAGGCCTCGTTCTCGCGCAAAGCGGCTGCCAGTTGCAGGCGGCCCTCGTTCAGCTCGGTGACATCGTGAACGATGACGTAGAAGCCCTTCACCTCGTCGCCCTGGCGGTCGGGCAGATAGTGGGCCAGCGAGTGGCGCAGGCCCTGGCCATCTGGGCGCGGGATAGAGCGCTCGAAGGTCTGCGGCTCGCCTCGCAGCGCTGCCTCGATATACGGCCGGTTGGACTCGAACAGTGTAGGCCCGAGCAGCTCGCGCATATTGCGCCCGGGCAGAGTGTCTGCATCGACGCCGAACCAGGTGTGGTAGGCCCGGTTGGCGACGCGGTTGTCGAGGTTGCGGTCCCAGTAGCCGATCATCGAGGGCATGGCGTCGAGCACGGTGCGGAGGTCACGGCGGGTGGCTTCCAACGCGGCCTGGCGGTCCTGCAGGGACTGGATCATGGCGTCGAAGCTTTGCGAGAGCGAGCCGAACTCATCCGGCGCCGGGTAGGCGCTGCGGGCCTGCAGCTCGCCGGCCTCGATGCAGCGCGCCGTGTCCTGCAGCCGGCGCATCGGGCGCAGCACGCGGCGCAGCACCATGGCCACCAGACCTGCCAGCAGCGCAGCCAGCGAAGCATTCGCGGCCAAGGTCGCGCTGCGCAGCCGGTGCTGCTGCTGGCTGCGCAGATCGATCAGTCCGCTGACCAGGTCGAATGCACCATCGCTGATGCGGCGCGTTTCAGCCACCAGGTGGTCGGACAGCATCTGGCGCCGCGCACCCTCTGCATCGGCATCGGCGGCGCCCGCCCCAGCCGCCGATTCAAGCGCGGCAAAGAGGGACGGCAGGCCTTCGGTCACAGCCACCAAATCGTCGATATCGTCCTTCAGGCCCACCGCCGGGCCGTCGAGCGCGTGCAGGGTCTGGATCAGCTCGGTGTGCACGGCATGCCACTGCCGCCGCGCACGCACATGGCCGTGCAGCAGATAGTCCTGCGTCAAAACCAGCAGACCGGCGGCGTCACGCGACACCTTGCCGACACCCAGCTGCACCACGTCGATGCGCTCGCGCTGCCGCTCCAGCGACTCGACGGCGACCTGGTGCACGGCCACCAGCCCGAAGGCCAGTGCAATGCCCCACAACATCAGTCGGCGGACTTGCAAGCTGGGCTCACTTGATGAGGTTCACAGCGCGCGCGTCGAGCTTCTTCAGCGGCTCGGGGCGCACCAGGTCCAGGTAGTCGGGTACCTCGCCGGCCGGCACCAGCCGTCGGCGCAAGGCCCAGCGGGCCTCGGCCTCCAACGTGGTGATCAGCGCCTGTGACAGGTGCAGCCGGAACTCGAAGCCGCTCCAGGTCTTTGCCAGGTCCTCCACTGACACCTTGAGCGCCTTGGCCACGATGGCGCGGGCGCGCTCGGGTTCGCGCTGCAGCAGGACCGTGGCGCGCTGCACGGCCCGCAGCAGCTTCATGGCATCGTCGTCGCTGACGCCCTGGCTGGCGGGCCGGCTGACGATGTTGAAGGTGACGCTGAAAAAGGCCGGGCCGGGCAGCACCCGGCCCTGCGGCCCCAGCCGATTCAGCGCGTCCGTGACATAGGTGCCGAAAAGCGAAGCCGCATCCACCTCACCGCGCACCAGGGCGCCGACCGGGTCCTTGGGGTCCAGGGGCTGCTCGGTCACCTTGTCGATCTTCACGCCATGGAAGAGCAGGAAGGTGTCGGCAAAGTAATGGCCGCTGGTCCCCGGGATGACGCCCAGCCGCTTGCCCTGCAGGTCGGCGGGCTGACGGATGCTCCGGTCGGTGCGCACCACGACCTGGTTCTCGCGTCCTGACAGGGTGGTCGTGGCCAGGATGCCGAAGTCGCGCCGGGTGAAGCCGGCCAGCGTGATCGGCGTATCGGCCACGGTGGCGAAATGCGCCTCGCCGGCCAGCAGCCGTTCCAGACAGATGCGCCCGACCGGGTAGTGCTTGACTTGCAGGTCCAGGCCCTCGGCCGCGAAATAGCCTTCGGCCTCGGCGATGAGCACGGGTGCGGAGTACGGGATGTCGGCCACCGCCAGCGTCAGTGTCGCGCACCGGCCTGCACCGGCAAACAGCGTCAGCCCAATCCAGCATACCGAAAGCCAGAACCTGCGCGGCAGTGTTGCCTGACTCCGTCGATTGGAAGGTCTCAAAGCGCGTCCCCCTAGAATTTGATTATGGGCCCGCCCTGAGCCAGGCCTGCGCAGGGGTGGTGGTCGCGAGCGGTGGTTATCAGATGCTAGCCCAGGCTCTGGTTCTTGGCCCTGCGTAGAGGGCAGGCGATGAGCCGACATTCTCAGTCGACGACGTCCGTGGAGGCGCGGGGCCTCAAGAGTCTGAGGGCGATGGTGGTCGGAAGATGCGCTGATCCAGCGTCTTCCGCGGTGATCGCTCCGCCGGCACCTAACTGCATCAGCGCCAGTCGCCAGGCAGGAGATTCGACGACGCGGTGATCCGCAAGCTCCGCACGAAGACATAAATCCAGAGATACGGCCTCTTCGACCTTGCAGTTGATGTCCACATCCAAACCTCGCGTGACACACGATGCTGCAACGGCCAGCAGCTTTTCCAGCCCCTGGCGGAAGTTGTCGGCATTGCCCATTGCCCCAAGCGTTCGGGTCGGCAGCACCAGATGCAGCCGGATCGGCACCGGCCGTTTCAACCCCCATTCCTGCACCCGCTGTATTTCCAGGGCAAGGTCGAACTCGCTGAGTCGCGGCGCGTTCAGCGGCAGGGCGACCCGACCCTGAGCGGCCGCCAGCAGGTCTTCGGCCGAACGGTCCCCACTGGCTAGCGCCTGAAGCAAGGCCAGTTGAACGGCAGAAGTGACCACATCGTCTCTATGCACCTCGCGGCGCTGCTCCGCGGCGATCCGATCCGTCGCATCGCGCAGCACGACCGTGGTGATGCGGTGCTGCGCGGAGCCCTGCTGAAAAACCACCGGCTCCACGGAGCGGACGGCGCCATCGCCGCGATAGAGGCGGAATACCCGCCCGCCTCGACCGCTGCGCCGGCGCTCATTGGCAAGGCCAAAGGCTTCACTGACGAAGCCCATCACCATCCAGCCGGGTAGCACTGCCTCGGCCTGCTGGCCCAACGCTCGCTCGATGGAAATGCCGAACAAGGCCGCTGCCGCCTTGTTCATCAGACGCACCACGCCGGTGGCGTCCACCGAGACGATGGCGTCCGAGGCGACCGAAACCAGCTCGGCCACCCGGCGGTCACCCAGTTCCTGCCACTGGGCGGCGATGGCACTGACCGCCTCATCACGCTCGCTGCGCAGCTGAAGCAACTTGCGAACCCGGGCCAGCAGAACCTCAGGTTTGAAGGGCTTGGCCAGGAAGTCGGAAGCCCCCACCGCAAAACTGAGCGTTTCGAACTTGGCTTCGGCATTGACGCTGACAAAGGCCACGGGCACCTGGGCCAGCACTGGGTCGACCTGCATGGCCTGGCACACCGCGTAGCCGTCCAGGCGCGGCATCTCCGCATCCAGCAACACCAGGTCGGGAGCTTGGTCATGCATCGAGGCGAGCGCCTGTTCTCCGTCGGCAGCGGCCATCAACGTGGCCCCGAGCGGGGCCAGGGAGGCGCGCATGAACTCGATAGCCACCGGATCGTCGTCGACGAGCAAGATGCGCGCGCCCTGGCGAAGCCGGTCCGTCGTCAGCGAGGCGTTCGGCGCCCGCAGTGCGGACAGCCGCAACAGCGCTCTCATCCGGTCCACCAGCAGCTCCGGTTGGAACGGCTTTCGAATGAAGTCTTGCGCGCCGATTTCCAGCGCCGTCGCCTCCAAAGTCTCGTCGCTGGCGCTGGTGACAAGGATGACTGGCAGGTGCACGCTCGCCGGCTTCGCGCGCAAGGCTGCCAGCACATCCATCCCGCCAAGCCCCGGCATATTGACGTCAAGAATCAGCAGGTCGGGCAGTTCTTCGTTGACGGCTTTGAGTGCTTCGGTACCGCTGCGCGCAAAGCGCATGCGCGCATAGGGCGCCAGGGTCTTACTCAGTACTTGCAGAGCGACTGTGTCGTCGTCGACCAGCAGCAGGCGTGGCTTGTCGGCCATTTGTATTCTCCCTTTGGTGCTCCACAGGCTGTGCGCCTGCGAACCTCAGCCCATTTTGCAATAAAGTCCGTTCGTGGAGCGGGGAGCTCCGCGGACAACCTAGCCTGCAGGGAGCGCGATGTTAAGGAAGCCACGGAACGGACGCCCCTGGCTTTGGGTCGGCCTGCTTGGCCTGCTCGTCACGGCTATGGCCGCCTGGTGGCTAGCGCACGAAAACGAGCAGCGGCTGGCCGCGGAACTGGAACGCCAGGCTGAACGGGCAGCGCAGCAAGTCGAGGCCCGATTCGGGCTCTACGAGTACGGCCTGCGCGGTGCTCGCGGCGCCATCCTCGCAGGCGGCGGGGCGAACATCAGCCGCGAGACCTTCTCCGCCTACTCGCAAAGCCGCGAATTGTCGCGAGAGTTTCCCGGGGCGCGAGGCTTCGGTTTCATCCGGCGCTGGCCGAAAGGCCACGACGGCGACGAGTTGCGCCGTGTCCGGGGTGACGGCATGCCCAGCTTCCAACTGCGCGAGCTGGCACCCAACTCAGGTGATCGTTTCGTTATCGAGTACATCTACCCGCAGGCTGCCAACCAAGGTGCGGTCGGCCTGGATATCGCCTCCGAGACCACCCGGCGCGACGCCGCCGTGGCGGCTTCACGTGACGCTGCGGTTCGCCTGACTGCGCCGCTCACCTTGGTGCAGGCCGACCAGAAGGTTCGCCAAGGCTTCCTGATTCTGCTGCCCATGTACTCGTCGGGCGCCCTGCCGCCGGACGGGGCTGGCCGCCTGGCTGCTACCCTGGGGTGGACCTATGCCCCTTTGCTTGCCGAGGAGGTTCTCAAGCCCCTGCTCGACGAGTTCGCGCTAGTGGATCTCAGTCTTGGTGAGGTGGGCGAGCCTAGCCCTTTCTTCACGACGCGGCGAGGCGGCACCGAGCTTGCAACGGCGCCCGGGCGCATCGTCGAAAATCAACTCTCGGTGTTCGGGAGGCGGTGGCAACTTCAGCTGCAGGCCAGCCAGGCCTTGCAGACCCAGGCAAGCTTAGCCCCCGTCGGGCTGCTGTTGGCGCTTGGGGCCTTGCTGAGTTTGCTGGCATCGCTGATCACCCACCTCGTCACAGCAACACCGCGGGCCGTACTCGACGATGGGGCCGGCCGACGCAGCCTGATGGACTTCGCCCGAAGCCAGCTCGCCCGCTGGTCCTTGCTGGCCCTGCTGGTGCTGGGAAGCGCGTACGCGGCCTTCAGTTGGTGGCAGGTGCGAGAGACCGTTGCCGCCCGCTTCGAGCGGGAGCTGCAAGCCTTGGCCGACCAGCGCGGCAACGCGGGCAACACCGCAGTAAAAAGCCGCAAAACAGCGCTGATCTTCCTGCGCGGCACGCCGCCGGTTGACGGACTGATTCGCAGTGACGCATCCGGGCGGGACCCGCTGGATGGCTCCAGCCGCCGTCTCTGGCAGCAACGCATGGGCCAGATCTTCGCAGCTTATGGCAGGGCCAACCTGGATGCGCAGGAGGTCAGGCTGATTCGACTTGCCGGGCCGGCCAGCCAGCTGGTGAGCTGGCGGCGCCAGCCACGTGAACTCGGCGAAGTTCTGTTCGATCAAGGGGTCGACACCGCCCGGATAGATTTGCTGAACGACATTCGCTCCACACTGCTCAGGGGTGAGGCCTGGGCTCACCCCATGGAGACGCAGAATCACCAAAGCGAGGGTAAGTCGGATGAATCGCCGAGGCAGCTGCTCCGCTACTCGATGCCGGTTCTGGACGGTGAAAAGCTCTTCGGTGTGCTGGAAATGGACGTTGACATCTCAGCGCGCTTCAATGCCGAGGCACTTCGCCTGCCCTGGGGGGGCAGCCTGCACGTGCTGAGCCGTGAAGAGCGCTGGCTGAGCCGGCAGGGCTTGCTGGAAGGCCAGCCAGGCGAAGTCTGGTCGGACCGCTACGACCCAATTTCGGTGGGCGTCCGGACACCTGCCGACACCTTGCGCGCTTGGCAAAGCCGGCAGGGCGAGGTGCTGAGCGCGCAGAGCATTGTTGACCCGAACGCCGGCGACCCCAGCGCGCAGGTGCTCTACCGCGCAGTCGTGCCGATGAGTGCCATGCAGCAGCAGGTCCTGTCGCAATGGCAAGACCGGCTGTGGCTACCCGTCTTGCTGGCCGGCGCGCTCTATGCGCTGCTGTTTCTCTACTGGCGCTTGCAGCAGGGTCATCAGGGCCGGCTTGCCGCGCTGAACGGCAGTCTGGAGCGTCGTGTGATCGAGCAGACCCGCGAGCTCCAAAGTGAGCGCAGCCGCTTGAGCAACATCCTGGAGGGAACGGGTGCCGGCACCTGGGAATGGAATTGCCAGAGCGGCGAGACCCATTTCAATGCGCGCTGGGCGGAGATCCTGGGTTATCAGCTCGACGCCTTGCCGCCGATGAGCGGGGATGGCTGGGTCGAATACCTTCACCCCGCAGACCTGGAGCGGACGCGCCAGCTGCTGATCGCCCATTTCAAGGGTGAAAGCCGGCAGTACGTGTGCGAGAGCCGTATGCGTCACCGAGACGGCCACTGGGTCTGGACCCTGTCCAGCGGACGGGTGATGACCCGCACGCCCGACGGTCGCGCCGAGTGGATCAGCGGCACCTTGTTGGACATCTCCGAGATGCGCGCCGCCCAGCTTGAGCGCGAACGCTTCGGCAACCTGCTGCGCGGCGTGCTGCAAGCAGCAACCGACTTTTCCATCATCGCCACGGAGCCAGACGGGCTGATCACCGTCTTCAACGCCGGGGCCGAACGCCTGCTCGGCTACACGGCGGACGAGATGATCGGGCGGCAGACGCCGGCCGTCATGCATCTGGCCGACGAAGTCGTGCAGCGCGGCACTGCACTCAGCGCAGCCGAGGGGCATACGGTGGAAGGCTTCCGCGTCTTTGTCACCCTGCCCGAGCGCCAGGGAACCGAGCAGCGCGAGTGGACCTACGTGCACAAGGACGGCAGCCATGTGCCGGTGTCTCTGACCGTGACCGTGGTGCGCGACGAGCGCGGGAACATCGTCGGCTACCTGGGCATCGCCCAGGACATCTCCGCGCGTCTGGCTGCCGAGCGGGCGCTGCGCCATGCCAAGGCGGCAGCCGAGGCGGCCAGTGCGGCCAAGGGCATGTTCCTGGCCAATATGAGTCACGAAATCCGCACGCCGATGAATGCGGTGATCGGCATCGCTCATCTGCTGGCCGACACCCCGTTGAACGAGGACCAGCGACAACTGCTCAGCAAGCTGCAGGTGGCGGGTCGCTCGCTGCTCGGCGTCATCAACGATGTGCTGGACCTGAGCAAGATCGAGGCCGGCGAGCTAGCGGTGGAGCGGATCGGCTATCAACTCTCGGCGGTGCTGCGCGACCTGGACGCGGTGTTCGCCGACCAGGCGCGCGCCAAGGGCCTGAGCTGGGAGGTGGCGAGCGCACCCGAGGTTCCCGAGGCGCTGGTCGGCGACCCTCAGCGGCTCAAGCAGGTGCTGAGCAATCTGCTCAGCAACGCGATCAAGTTCACCGCAAGCGGCGAGGTCAGCCTGCGCGTCGAGCGCTGCGACCTTGACGCGTACCGCCAGGGCCTTCGCTTCACGGTCAGGGACAGCGGCGTGGGCATCACACCAGAAGCGCAGGCACAGGTCTTCCAGCCCTTTGCACAGGCCGAGGCGGCGACGACGAGGCGGTTTGGCGGCACGGGGCTCGGGCTGGCTATCGTCAAGCACCTGGCCGGGCTGATGGGCGGTACGGTGGAGCTGGTCAGCCAGCCGGGCCAAGGCAGCGTGTTCTCCCTCGAGCTGCCGCTGCAGTCGCAGGCCCTTACCGTCAGCAGTGCACCCCATCGGATGGAAGCCATCGTCGTCGAGGACGAGGCGGTGCAGCGCGAACGACTGTCCGCCCTGTGTTCGGGCTTCGGGTGGCAAGCCCGGAGCTTCGCGGAGGCCGGCTCCTTGCTGGATCTGATGCTGGAGCGACAGCAGACGGGGCAGCCAATGCCTGACGTGCTGCTTGTCGACTGGAACTTGGGCGACGGTCTGGACGGCATCAGCGCGATGCGTCGGCTTCGCGAGTCACTCCCCGCGGGCAGCGTGCCGGCAGCCCTGTTGATCACCCAGGATGAGCGCCAGGCCCTGCAGACCGAGGACATCGCCGAGGTTGTGGACGCTGTGCTGGCCAAACCGGCCAACCCCTCCACCTTGTTCAACGCCGTCAACGAGGCCATTGCCAAGCGCAAGGGCGGCAGCGAGCACCTGCTGGATCAATCAGTGATACGGCGCCTGGGCGGCGGCCTCTTGCCCGACGTGCGCCTGTTGGTGGTGGATGATAGCGACATCAACCTGGAGGTGGCGCGCCGCCTGCTGGAGCGCCAGGGGGCGGTGGTGCAGTGCGACAGCCATGGCGAGGACGCCTTGAAGCGATTGGCGCAGGGCGAGGTATTCGATGCCGTGCTGATGGACATCCAGATGCCCGGCATGGACGGACTGGAGGCGACGCGGCTGATCCGCGAGCGCCTACAGCTGCGCGATCTGACGGTGATAGCCCTGACCGCCGGCGCGCTGGCGGAAGAACGCCGCCGCGCACTGGAAGCCGGCATGGACGATTTTCTGACCAAGCCGCTGGACCCTGAAACCCTGGTGCGCACGCTGCGGCGACACATTGAAGCGCGGCGCGGCGCACCGCTGCCGGTTCGCGGCATCGACGCGCAGGCGGCACTGCCCGCGGATTGGCCACAGATCGAGGGAATCGACGCCCAGGGCACGGCGCACCGGCTGGGCGGCGATACGGGGCTGTTCCACCGGCTGCTGACAAGGCTGCTGCAATCGCATGGCGCCGAATGGGTGAACGGCCTGGCCGAACTTCCTGCGGAACAGGCCGCAGCTCAACTGCACAAGCTGCGTGGCTCGGCTGGCCTGCTGGGGGCGCTGCGCGTCCAAGAGCTGGCGGCCGAAGGCGAGGAGCGCCTGCGTGTTGGAGCGTCGCCAGCAGAGCTGAAGGTGCTGCGCGGCAGCTTGGCACAGTCGATCGCGGCGCTGCAAAGCGCTGCCGAGGCCTGGTTGGCGCAACCCCTGGAAACTTCTGACGGGTCAGAGGAACCGCCGCTGGCAGACGCCCAAGCGGCTTTCGCGGAACTGCTCAGCCTTCTGCGCAGGCAGGACCTTGAGGCTGGAAGCGTTCTGCAGAGTCTGCGACGCTGGCTCCGCGAGCAGGGGCTGCGTGCCGAGGAAGTCGATGCGGTCGAGCGCTGTGTGGACGACCTCGACTTCGAGAAGGCCTTGAGTCTGCTGGAAGCGCAGAGTCTGGGTTCATGAGTCCAGACTAGGGACGAGAATCCGTTTTCGATACGACACTGAAAGGACAGCATGAATCCCCTGGATAGAAATCATGTCCGCAGCATCGGTCAGCAGGGACCGGTGCTGCTTTACGCCCATGGCTTTGGTTGCCATCAGGGCATGTGGTCCGGCATCACGCCGGCCTTTGAGTCCAGCCACAGGCAGATTCTGCTGGACTACACCGGCAGCGGGCCTGCGTCCGATTCGGTCCCCTTCGACACGCAACGCTACGGTCGGCTGGAGGGCTATGCCCAGGATTTGATCGAGGTTTGCGACGCGTTGGGACTGAGTCAGGGCGTCACCCTGGTCGCACACTCGGTGAGCTGCAGCATCGGCATATTGGCGCATCTGCAGCGGCCGAATCTTTTCGAACGGATGATCCTGATCGGGCCATCGCCCTGCTTTCTGAACCATCCTCCCGACTATCAAGGGGGATTCGAGGCCGCCGATCTGGAAGGGTTGCTGGAGTTGATGGATCAGAACTACCTGGGCTGGGCCAGCTATCTGGCGCCTGTGGTGGCGGGTGCGGGGGGTGCCAGTACGGGTGCGGAGCTGGAGCGCAGCTTCTGCTCGACGGACCCGGTGACTGCCCGGGTATTTGCGCGCGCCACTTTCTTTGCGGACAACCGCGCCGATTTGCACAAGGTGCATTGCCCAAGCCTGATCCTGCAGCACGCCAACGATGCCTTGGCGCCACAGTCAGTCGGGCAGTACCTGCACCGCGCGTTGGCGAACAGTCGCTACGAGGTTCTGGATGTCGCTGGCCATTGCGCGCACATGAGCCACCCCGAGCTGGTGATAGATGCGATGCGGCGCTATCTGGCCGACACGGCAGGCGCTGCCTGAAGGTGGAGCATCTGGCCTCCGACCTCGACTTGCTGCCCTGCGCTGTGCTGGTCACCGACGGCCAGGGACAGGCGTTGTTGACGAATGCCGAACTGCACGAGCAGTTCGGCATGGCCCCGCCATCTGGAGTGCAGTGGCATCTTGACGATTTGCTGCCGCCGGCCTCGCGCATCTTCATGCAGACCCATGTCTGGCCCCTGCTGCTGCGGCAGGGACGTGTGGACGAGATCCATCTGAAACTGCGCAGCGCGAACGGCAAGCAGCGTGCCGTGCTGCTGAACGCCCGCTGCGATCCGGGCAAAGCACCGCCGGCATCGCTGCGCGTTCATTGGGCGTTCTTTGTCGCCACGGAAAGGCAGCGCTTTGAGGCCGAGTTGCTGCAAGCGAGACAGCGCCTGCAGAACCTGCTGCTGAGTTCGAACGCCGGAACCTGGGAATGGCATGTGCCGTCAGGCGCCCTGAAGGTCAATGAGCGTTGGGCCGAGATGCTGGGTTGGCCGATCGCAGACATCACACCGCCGGATCTCGGCCTGCGCACCGCGCGACTCCACCCGGACGAGCGCGAGCGGATCACGGCGCAGTTGGAGGTGCTGCAGAGCGGCACGCAGGCGGAGTACCTCAGCGAGCATCGGATGCAGCACCGGCAGGGCCACTGGGTCTGGGTCCAGGAGCGCGGCCGGGTGATCAGTCGAATGCCGGATGGCTCCGCCGAATGGGTCTTCGGCACCTTGGTCGACATTTCCGGGAACATGGCGCAAAGAACCGCGCTGCGCCGCAGCGAGGCTCTGCTAGGCCGCACCAATGAGCTGGCCGGGGTCGGGGGGTGGGAATTGGACTTGCTCACCCAAACCTTGTTCTGGTCGGCGCAGACTTGCAGACTCCATGGGGTGGCCGTTGACTATCAGCCCAAGCTGGATGAGTCACTGGATTTCTACCCTCCGGCCGCACGCCAGCAGATCGAAGCAGCCTTGCGCCGCGGCATGGAGGAAGGCATCGGCTGGGATCTGGAAGTTCCCTTCGTGCGAAGAGACGGCACACCGCTGGTGGTACGTGCGCTCGGCATGGTGGACCGGGAAGAGGGCCGGCCCGTGCGTCTGATGGGCGCCCTGCAGGACGTCACCGAGCAGCATCACCTGATGCAGGCGCTGCTCCAAGCCAAGCTCGATGCCGAAGCAGCCAGCGAAGCCAAGAGTATGTTCCTGGCCAATATGAGCCACGAGATCCGCACGCCGATGAACGCGATCATCGGCATCGGCCACCTGCTGTCCGATACCCCGCTGAACGAAGACCAGAGTCAGCTGCTTGGCAAGTTGCAGATCTCCGGGCGCTCGCTGCTGTCGCTGATTGACGACGTGCTGGATCTGGCCAAGATCGAGGCCGGTGAGATGACTGCGGAGCGCGCAGCCTACAGCCCCCACGATGTGCTGCAGGAACTCGATGCGGTGTTCGCCATCCAGGCCGGCAGCAAGGGCCTGAACTGGACGCTGAGCAAGGACCCTCAACTGCCTCAGTGGCTGATCGGCGATGCGTCCCGTGTGCGCCAGGTGCTGAGCAACCTGCTCAGCAACGCGCTGAAGTTCACCCAGGCCGGCGGCGTGAGCCTGATCGCGCGAGTCGATGGAGCCCAGTTGCGCTTCTCGGTTCGCGACTCGGGCATCGGCATTTCCACCGAGTCGCAGAGCAAGTTGTTCCAGCCCTTCGTTCAGGCCGATGCATCCACGACCAGGAGATTCGGGGGCACCGGCCTGGGGCTGTTCATTTCCAAGCGCCTGGTGGTTCTTATGGGGGGGAGCCTGACCTTACACAGCGCGGCGGCCGAAGGCGCAGAGTTCATCGTCACGCTGCCACTCGAACCCGCCGATGCGGCAGCCTTAGATCAAGTGCTCCATCGACCGATCGATGATTCAGCCCAAGCCGTCGATGGCAAGCGACTTCAGGGTCTTCGTGTGCTGGTTGTCGATGACAGCGAGATCAACCTGGACGTGGTCAAACGCATGCTGGAGCAGGAAGGCGCCGAGGCTGTTTGCGAAACCAGGGCAGCCCTGGCGATCACACGGCTCCAGCGGGGAGAACGTTATGACGCCCTGCTGATGGACATTCAGATGCCGGAGATGGATGGCTTGGAGGCGACCCGGCGCATCCGGCAGTTGGCCGGTCTGGAGAGGCTTCCGGTGCTGGCGCTGACGGCCGGCGCACTGTCAGAGGAGCGTCGCCGCGCCCTTGAGGCCGGGATGGACGATTTCCTGACAAAGCCACTGGACCCCGGCAAGCTGGTGTACACCCTGAGCCGCCGGATGTTGGCACACACCGCCGGGCTCGGAATTTCGGCAGTCCCTGCTTCTTCGTCACCTCCGCCTGCCAACTACCCCGTCATCGACGGGGTCAACATGGCCGAGGCCCTGCCCCGATTGGGTGGCGACCTCGCCTTGTTCCAACGCATGGTCGTGCGTATGCTCGCGACGTTCGACAGTCGATGGGTTGAAGAGCTACATACACTGGATGCCGCCCGATTGAAGGCCACGTTGCACAAGCTTCGGGGTTCCGCTGCCACGCTGGGCGCTGCGCGCATCGACCAGTTGGCCACCCAGGCTGAAGACCGGCTGCGGCAGGGCGGACAGCCTGACGAGATTCAACCGCAGTTGAACGCATTGGCCGAGGCCCTGGACATGCTGCGGCAGTCTGCAGCAGGCCTACTGGTGACCCCGTCAGCCCGATCAGCCCCACCAACGCAGCCTGCGTTGCAGCCACCGGGCGATGCCGCCCAGCGCTTCACGGGCTTGCTGACCCTGCTGCGCCAGCAGGATCTCGGCGCCGCCACGGAGTTGGAGTTCCTGTTGCCCTGGCTGCGCCAGATGGGCCTGCCCGACGAGGAACTGCAGCGACTCCAGCATGACGTGGCCGAGCTGGATTTCGAGCCCGTGCTTCAGTTTCTTTGCGCTTGGCAAGCATCTGGGGCCGCGGCGCACTAGACCCCGAGGGTTTTCAACAGGCCATGCACCGGCTTCGGCCGGACCGTCCAACCTCTCTGTCAGAATGGGCCATGAACGATACCGCCGCGCCTCCAGCCACGCTGCTTCTTGTCGATGACGACCCATCGATCATCCAAGCCGCCAGCCGACTGCTGAGCGATTTCGGCCGCTGCCGCTTTGCCCGCAGCGCAGTCGATGCGCTGCGCCTGCTGCGCAATGAGCCGGTCGACCTGGTCCTGCTGGACGCCGAGATGCCGGAGATGGGCGGGCTGGAGATGCTCGGCCTGATGCAGAATTCCAGCGAACTCGCCGAGATCCCCGTGGTCCTGTTGACCAGCCATCGCGACGAAGCCACCGAAGAAGCTGCCTTTGCGGCGGGTGCAGTGGACTTCCTGTCCAAACCCATCCGGCCCGGCGTGCTGAAGGCCAGGGTGAACACCCAGCTTCGGTTGAGCCGGGCCCTGGCTGAAGTGCGGCGACTGTCCCGAACTGACACGCTGACCGGACTGGCAAACCGCCGCGCGATGCAGGAGCGGCTCGAGCGCGAGGTCCTTCGGGCCGATCGCTTGCGCACGCCGACCAGCGTGCTGATGATCGATGTCGATCACTTCAAGGCATTCAATGACCTCTATGGTCACGTAGCCGGCGATCTTGCCCTGATCAAGGTTGCCGAGTGCATGCGAAAGGCGGCCAGCCGCGCCAATGATTTCTGCGCGCGCTGGGGTGGCGAAGAGTTCGTCGTTCTGCTTCCAGATACCGATAGCGACGGCGCCATGGCGGTCGCGTCGCACATGCATCGGGCCTTAGCTGAACTGGCACATCCCCATGAGGCAAGTCAACAAGGATGCCTGAGCACCTCGATTGGCGTGGCAACGCTCGTTGCACTGAGTTCCCAGCAGCCGATCGAAAGTGTGGCGCACTCGCTTCAGGACCGAGTTGAGCATCTGCTCGGTCGAGCCGATGCGGCTCTGTACAGAGCGAAGTCGGCGGGAAGAAGCCGCAGCGAGCTTGCCTCCACATAGGTCGCGAAGCACAGGCGGTTGGCTATCCACGACCATCGAGTTCGTGGCGGCCGTGGACGCCTAAATCCGCTGGTACATGGACGCGCGGATCAAGAACTCGCTCGGTTGCCGCAGCCCCACCGAGCACCGCAGGAACTTGGGGATCGCTGCATAACCAGTCCAAGTTTCTGGTCACATCCCCGGGTGGTCAAAGTTCGGTCGGCGCGGACATCGCATCAAACCACCCCTGCGCCATGACCGTCACAAACGCGATCGATTCACAGAGATTGCGCTTTGTCGAGGCTTGAGTCGTAGAGCTAGGTCAAACCCGTAGGGGAAGGCGAACCACCCACACGCGGGGTTGTTGCCCACCAACTTCCCGAGTAGCGTCGCGGACACCGGCAACAAGTCTGCCAATGCATCGCCGGCATCCACGAAATCACCTGGAGCAACTGATATGCGATTCGTTTCCAAGTACCTGTTGAGTATCTCGATGTTGTGCACAGCGATGGCCACGGCCAGCGCCGGCACCTTGACCGACATCAGCTTCAAATCCAATTCTCTGAGCTACATCAACAACACGATCGTGGATGGCAACACCTCGCCGTTGGCTTTCACAGCAGCTACTGGTCTGAATCAACCCTTCTTGAATGCGGCTGACTCCACCGTCAGCCTGGGGTATGGCAGCTACTATGCGATTGCCTTCTTGGGGTTCGGCGAACACATAGGCGCCGGTCAAATATCGTTCATCGCGGACGGTACGCCCTATGCACAAAACGTGACTTTCCCTTCCCCAGCCTCTGCCAGCGGCATCTTCGCGAGCTTCGTACTGGCCGGCGGCGACACGGTGACCGTGGCGTCAACCGGCTTGTCGGCCGACCGAATCAGCATCATCGCCGACGGCGCAGGACTCCAACCCAATGGCACCGCTGACGCGTTCTACGCTTTCAAATATTCCAGCGCGAGCGCTGTTCCAGAACCAACCAGCGGTGCGCTGCTGATTGGCGGGATCGCGCTGTTGGGGTTGATGTTGAGGCGTGGTCGTCGTTGACTTTTGGGTTCCAAGGCCGAGCGGGGCGAGCATTGGTGTGTCCTGCTCGGTCTCTAGGGAAGGTCTGCACAAAGCGCAGTCATCGGTGCTGGCCCCGACCTGAAGTGGAATGTTGAAGCCCGCTGCGCTAGCGGCACTTGGTTTTGCCG
>NZ_SNXS01000008.1:147013-150929 GCF_004362525.1 Roseateles toxinivorans | reverse complement strand
CGGCAAAACCAAGTGCCGCTAGCGCAGCGGGCTTCAACATTCCACTTCAGGTCGGGGCCAGCACCGATGACTGCGCTTTGTGCAGACCTTCCCTAGGCTTCCGGCCGGCCCATAAAAAAAGCCCGGCGGGTGCCGGGCTTTGCAGGAATCGGACAGAAGCCCGATCAGAACTTCGCGCTCAAACCGACGCGATAGGTGGCTTCGCCCATGAACGACCAGGCGGGATAGCCCTCCTTCAGCGAGGCGCGCAACGTCGTGCCGGCGCCGGCTGCACCGTACTGGATGTCGTCCTTCTTCAGCAGATTGGTCACGTCGAAGCTCAGGCGCAGCTTGTCGTTGATGTTCCAGCCGAAGCTCAGGTCCAGCGAACCGAAGGCGTCATGCATGCGGTTGCTGTAGTAGCCGGTCTCGCGAACCATGTACTTGGAGCGCCAGTTGTAGGCCACACGAGCGGAGTAGGTGGCGTTTTCCCAGTAGCCGACCAGATTGGCGTTGTGCTTGGACGAGAGGGTGAACAGGTTCAGCTCGTCCTGATAGCTCTTGCCAGGGGCCGTTGCGTCGGTATACGTGTAGTTGACCGAGGTGCCGAAGCCGTTGCCGAAGGCATGGTTGATCTGGGCCTCGATGCCGTTGATCTTGCCGCCACCGGCATTCTTGTAGGTATTGATCGTCCAGTTGTCCTTGCCGGTGTCCGGGCTGACCAGGCCGATCTGCTGGTTCACAAGGGTATCGGTGGTGATGAAGTTGTCTATCTTCTTGTGGAAGTAGGTCAAGGCCACCAGGTTGCCACGGCCGTAGTAGTACTCGATGCCCAGGTCGAACTGCTTGGACTCCATCGGCTTGAGGCCGATGTTGCCGAAGGTCACCGTTTCGTTGCCCGGCAGCGTGTCTTGCCATCCCGCGGTGGAGCCGCCAATGAACATATTGTCGTAGTTCGGGCGGGTGATGGCCTTCGAGGCGGCAAAGCGCAGCTTCGTCTCCTTGTTCAGGTCATACACCAGGTTCATGCTGGGCAGCAGGTCGTTGTAGGACGCCTCGGTGTTCTTCTTCGTGGTGCTCCAGCCGCGGTTCGCCTCGACCACATTGGCCAGATCACTCTTGCCGTCATAGAAGTAGGCCGAGGCGTTCGCCTTGGTGTGGATGTAGCGCAGGCCGAAGTTGCCGTGCAGCTGGTCCTTCTCGAAGTCGAACATGCCATACACGGCCGTGTTCTTCTCTTTCAGCTCCCCGTAGCCGCCGCGCGACTCGACCCAGCTGCTGACGTTGGCATTGGCCAGGGCGAACATCGCGTCCAGATTGGGCTTGGGCACGCTCCAGCCCGGTGTACCGACGGGCATGGAGCCGTCGAACAGGCTGGCGGTCGGCGCGGTCACAGCCGTCGCGACGAAGGTCGGGCGGTACTCCGTCTTCGAGAAGGTGTGCGTGGTCGCGCGGGCACCCGCCTTGAACTGCGTCAGCGCACCCCAGTTCAGGTCGAAGGTTGCGTCTGCCTGGACAAAGTCCTCCTTGTCCTTGTTCGGGCCGCGGGCCGTGGCCCAGGTTTCGGGGCCGGAGGTCGTCGGCAGCTTGGACAGCGGCACGCTCATGTCGGTGCTGGGCGTCATCACGATCTGCTTGCCGGTGGCGTCGGTGGTGCCCATCCACTTGGGCATGCCGGGTGCGTTGCCCCAACCGACATAGCTGTAGTTGCTGGTCAGCGATGTGCCGCCGTCGGCCTTGGTGGTGCCGGCCACGGCTTCCAGCTTGAAGCTGTCCGCCTTGTAGGAGCCGTTCAGCACCAGGCTGTCCGAACTCATCGTGGCGTCGCGCGCCCAGGTCTGCATGAACGTGCTGGAGGCATTGCTGGCGTCCAGCGTGGTCTTCAGGCATAGCAGACCCGCGGTCGGGTTGGCCAGCTTGCAGGCGTTGGTGTCGGCGTAGCCCTTGCCCGGATCCTGCAAGGTGAAGGCGTAGTGCGTGGTGTTGCCTGCCGGAGCCTTGTACTCCAGGCGGGTGTAGTTCAGGCCCAGCTCCATGCCGGCGGCGGGGCGGGCCTGCAGGGTCAGGTTCACGGCCGAACGCTCCTTTTCCTGGAGGAAGGTGCCCGGCACGACGTCGCCGGACCAGCGGCCGTCAGCCTCGATGCCACGGCGCATGTAGTCGCCCTTCTGCACCGCGCCGGAAATCAGCACGCCGACGGTTTTTTCAGGGCTCCTCCAGCTGAACAGGGCGGAAGCCTCCTTGTCCAGATCGGTGCTGATCGTGCCCTTGCCGAGCTTGATGCTGGCGAAGCCGGTGCCGGCCGGCAGGTCCAGCGGCTTGCGGGTCTTGACGATCACGGTGCCGCCGATACCGCCTTCGGTCAGGTCGGCCTGGGAGGTCTTGTACACCTCCATGCCGCCAATCAGCTCGGAGGGCAGCAGGGAGTAGTTGAACGAGCGGTCAATGGCCTTCTGGTCATACCAACCGGTCGAGGCCATGGACTGGCCATTCAGCGTCGTGTAGGTCATCTGCGGATCGGTGCCGCGGATCGACACCGAGGCGCCGACACCGAAGTCGCGGCCGACCGAGATACCGGGAATGCGGCCCAGCGCCTGGCCGACGTCGGCATCCGGCAGCTTGCCCACGTCTTCGGCGGAGACGGCGTCCACCACAGCGTTGGCGTTCTTCTTGATGTTCACGGCCGTTTGCAGCGACGCACGGATACCCGTGACAACCACTTGCTCAAGCTGGTCGGCAGGCTTGGCTTGCCCCGCTTGTTGGGCGTGCAGCGGCAAGGCGATGCCTGCGATCGCAAATGCAACGGCGGTTGCGACGGGTGTTTTTCTAACCTTCATGAACGGCTCCTAGAGCTTGGCCTGTGGATTCGGACGTGGCCTATTACGACGCAGGATCAAGTCGGTGGCCGCCCGGATGTGGCGACATGACTGATCCCCCCATTAACGCTTTCTTCTTACAACCAATGACGTGCCACTGTGCTACCGGGGCATGCCACTTTGGTACCAATTCTGAGCGCTTCGTGAGCGCGGCGCAACGGGCAAATGGGGGGATTAAGGGATACCCCTAGGAATCCAATCCAACACCAGTTGGCCTTTTACGGCCCGGACTGCTTGCTATAGGTGCAAACGCGGACGGTAGGTGTGAGTTGGCGGGTTGTCGCCTCTTCAGCTTGGGTTGACTGCTGCCGGCGCCGCAGCGGTGTTGCGGTCTTGTCTGGTAATACCAGTCGTGGGCCAGTCCCTGGGTCCGGCTGGTCAGCGCCAGTGGCGGCGCCTGGGCGTCGCCCCACTGTCACGCGCCTGCGGCAGAATGGAGGGCTGCCCCGGCCTCGCCCAGGCTTCGGGCAAATCTTTTTCGCAGTCGCTGTGGATTTTCTGAAAACCCTGTTATAGTCTGAGGCTCACCTCGGAGGGGTGCCCGAGTGGCTAAAGGGGGCAGACTGTAAATCTGTTGGCTTACGCCTACGCTGGTTCGAATCCAGCCTCCTCCACCAGGTGACCTAATAAAGAAAGAAGGGTTGCTGACCGAAAGTTTGCGGTCAGCGGCGCTGCAGTGTTGCTCCCGGGCGGGAGTAGTTCAATGGTAGAACCTTAGCCTTCCAAGCTAATGACACGGGTTCGATTCCCGTTTCCCGCTCCATACGGAGTGGGTTTGGAAGGTGGAAGCGTCGATAGCGGCTTGAAGTCTTTGTGAGTTCAATCCAGTGTCGATGCCCATGTGGCTCAGTGGTAGAGCACTCCCTTGGTAAGGGAGAGGTCACGCGTTCGATCCGCGTCATGGGCACCACCTCTTTTCTCATTTCTTCGTAGCAAGGTCGAACTGACCGCCGGGAGCAAGCAACATGGCAAAAGGCAAGTTTGAACGCACCAAGCCCCACGTGAACGTGGGCACGATTGGTCACGTTGACCATGGCAAGACGACGCTGACGGCGGCGATC
>NZ_SNXS01000008.1:0-146915 GCF_004362525.1 Roseateles toxinivorans | reverse complement strand
CATGGCAAAAGGCAAGTTTGAACGCACCAAGCCCCACGTGAACGTGGGCACGATTGGTCACGTTGACCATGGCAAGACGACGCTGACGGCGGCGATCACGACGGTGCTGTCGACCAAGTTCGGCGGCGAAGCCAAGGCGTACGACCAGATCGACGCGGCTCCGGAAGAGAAGGCACGCGGCATTACCATCAATACCGCTCACGTCGAGTACGAAACGGCGAATCGCCACTACGCTCACGTTGACTGCCCCGGCCACGCTGACTATGTGAAGAACATGATCACCGGCGCCGCACAGATGGACGGCGCGATCCTGGTGTGCTCGGCCGCTGACGGCCCCATGCCCCAGACCCGCGAACACATCCTGCTGGCCCGCCAGGTGGGCGTGCCTTACATCATCGTGTTCCTGAACAAGTGCGACATGGTCGACGACGCCGAGCTGCTCGAGCTGGTCGAAATGGAAGTGCGCGAGCTCCTGGACAAGTACGACTTCCCTGGCGACGCCACCCCCATCATCCACGGCAGCGCCAAGCTGGCCATGGAAGGCGACAAGGGTCCCCTGGGCGAACAAGCCATCTTCAAGCTGGCCGACGCACTGGACAGCTATATCCCCACGCCTGAGCGTGCAGTGGACGGCGCCTTCCTGATGCCCGTGGAAGACGTGTTCTCGATCTCGGGTCGCGGCACCGTGGTGACCGGCCGTATCGAGCGCGGCATCATCAAGGTCGGCGAAGAAATCGAAATCGTCGGCATCGCCGACACCCAGAAGACCACCTGCACCGGCGTGGAAATGTTCCGCAAGCTGCTGGACCAAGGTCAAGCGGGCGACAACGTCGGCATTCTGCTGCGCGGCACCAAGCGCGAAGACGTGCAGCGCGGCCAAGTGCTGTGCAAGCCCGGTTCGGTCAAGCCGCACACCCACTTCACGGCAGAAATCTATGTTCTGTCCAAGGAAGAGGGCGGCCGCCACACCCCGTTCTTCAACAACTACCGTCCCCAGTTCTACTTCCGCACGACGGACGTGACCGGTGCCGTGGAGCTGCCGAAGGACAAGGAAATGGTCATGCCTGGCGACAACGTCAGCATCACCGTGAAGCTGATCGCACCGATCGCCATGGAAGAAGGCCTGCGTTTCGCCATCCGTGAAGGCGGTCGTACCGTCGGCGCCGGCGTCGTGGCCACCATCCTGGCCTGATAATCGAATTTGGCAGCAGGGGCGTAGCTCAATTGGCAGAGCGCTGGTCTCCAAAACCAGAGGTTGGGGGTTCGAGGCCCTCCGCCCCTGCCAACACCAGAAGCTGATTCACTGGTGTTGACGAGCCAAATAAAAGCAGCCCGCGGGGGTCAAAAGCCCGGCGGGCTTTGCTGCTGGTGGGTATGCAAGATTGAAGCGGGGCTGGCGCAAGGCTGGCCCGGCATGGAAGCAGAGAAACGATGAGTAATTCCCAAGTCGAGACAGTCAGCACGTCTGCCGACAAGGCGCGCGTTGCCGGCGCCATTGCGCTGGTCGTGGCTGCGCTGTTCGCGTTCTATGCGCTGAGCAAGCAGGGCCCGATCGCGCAGTGGGGCGCTCTGCTGGTCCTGCTGGCTGCGGCCGCTGGCGCCTTTCTGACCTCCGAATGGGGCAAGGCGCTGATTGCCTACGGCCATGAGTCCACCCGCGAAGTGCGTAAGGTGGTCTGGCCCAGCCGCAAGGAAGCGATGCAGATGACGGGCTATGTGTTTGCCTTCGTGTTTGTGATGGCCTTGTTTCTGTGGTTGACCGACAAGACCTTGGAATGGGCCATTTTTGACCTGATCCTGGGCTGGCGCCGCTAACAGCCTCATAAGGCTAAGGAAAACGAATGAGCGAACAGCAAGCAGCAGCAAGCCCGGAAGCGGTTGGCCCGGCCAAGCGTTGGTATGTGGTGCACGCCTATTCCGGCATGGAAAAGGCCGTTGAGCGCAATCTGCGCGAGCGTATCGACCGCGCCGGCATGCAAGACAAATTCGGCCGCATCCTGGTGCCCACAGAAGAAGTCGTCGAGCTGAAGAATGGCAAGAAGGCCGTCACCGAGCGCCGCTTCTTCCCCGGCTACGTGCTGGTGGAAATGGCCATGGAAGACGACACCTGGCATTTGGTCAAGCACACCTCCAAGGTGACCGGCTTTGTCGGTGGCGCGAAGAACCGCCCCTCGCCGATCTCCGAAGCCGAGGTGATGAAGATCGTCAACCAGATGCAAGAAGGCATCGAGAAGCCCCGGCCCAAGGTCGAGTGGGTGGTGGGCGAGCTGGTGCGTGTCAAGGAAGGCCCGTTCACCGACTTCAACGGCGCGATCGAGGAAGTCAACTATGACAAGTCCAAGGTGCGCGTCTCGGTCACGATTTTCGGCCGCGCCACACCGGTAGAGCTGGACTTCTCGCAGGTCGAGAAGGTCTGAGCCGCCACAAGCTATGGGCCTGACAGGGCCCGCTGGTGCTTTCGGGTGCCGGCTTCCTGTCCGTAGCCAGCCCGCGACGAGATGCGGGCAAGAGGAGCAAGGGTAACCAATCCCTTGCGTTAGCACTCAAGGATCGCAGCCCTCAGGGCTGTCGGTTCTTACTGGAGAAATAAATGGCAAAGAAGATTGTCGGCTTTATCAAGCTGCAAGTTGCTGCCGGCAAGGCGAACCCTTCGCCCCCGGTCGGTCCCGCGCTGGGTCAGCGTGGCCTGAACATCATGGAGTTCTGCAAGGCGTTCAACGCCCAGACCCAAGGCTTCGAGCCGGGTATGAAGCTGCCGGTGGTCATCACCGCCTTTGCAGACAAGAGCTTTACCTTCGTCATCAAGTCGCCCCCGGCGACCGCGCTGATCAAGAAGGCCGCCAAGATCGACAAGGGTTCGGCCAAGCCGCACCTGGAAAAGGTCGGCAAGGTGACCCGTGCTCAGCTGGAAGAGATCGCCACGACCAAGATGAAGGATCTGACGGCTGCCGACATGGACGCCGCCGTCCGCACCATCGCTGGTTCCGCCCGTTCGATGGGCATTTTGGTGGAGGGTGTCTGACATGGCAAAGCTGACTAAGCGTCAAAAGGCCTTGCAAGGCAAGGTCGAGTCCACCAAGCTGTATCCCCTGGGCGACGCCCTGGTGTTGATCAAAGAGTGCGCCACCGCCAAGTTCGATGAGTCCATCGACGTGGCCGTGCAACTCGGCATCGACCCGAAGAAGTCGGACCAGGTCGTTCGCGGTGCTGTCGTGCTGCCTCACGGCACCGGCAAGACCAAGCGCGTGGCCGTGTTCGCCCAAGGTGCCAAGGCTGAAGAAGCCAAGGCCGCAGGCGCCGACGTGGTTGGCATGGAAGACCTGGCCGAGCGCATCAAGGCTGGCGACATGCCTTTCGACATCGTCATCGCGTCCCCGGACACGATGCGTATCGTCGGTACCCTGGGTCAGATCCTGGGCCCGCGCGGCCTGATGCCCAACCCCAAGGTTGGCACGGTGACCCCGGACGTGGCCACGGCTGTGAAGAACGCCAAGGCCGGTCAGGTGCAATACCGCGTCGACAAGGGCGGCATCATCCACTCGACCATCGGCCGTCGTTCGTTCGACAACGAGCACCTGCAGAACAATCTGCGCGCGCTGATCGAAGCACTGAACAAGTCCAAGCCGGCCACCAGCAAGGGTATCTACCTGCGCAAGGTGGCGGTCTCTTCCACGATGGGCCTGGGTGCTCGCGTGGATCTGGCCAGCATCAACGGCTGATTTTGATTGACGGTGCCGCGCGAAGTCTGGCGCGGTGCTGAATGAATTTGGTGGGGCGTGGCAAGCAATTGCTGCGCGTCATCCAAGACCGTTGGTGTGAAGCCGCTCAGCTGTATCGAGCGGTTTTGCTTAATCGAGGGGTTCGCCCCGCAACCAACGCAGATGGCGGTCCCGCTGTAAAGAATTTGGGTTTTGGGTGCTCTTCAGGAGTGCGGCAAGGCCCGGGTTTCTGCACAGAAGGTCGCTGAACCCGGTGTGCCCGGAGTGCGCAAGCGCAAAGGGCACGTAATTGTGAGGAGTAGACCTTGAGTCTTAATCGCAACGAGAAAGCAGCCGTAGTCGCGGATGTGGCAGCCCAAGTGGCCAAGTCGCAGACCCTGACGCTGGCCGAGTACCGTGGCCTCACCGTTACGCATTTGAACAAGCTGCGCGTCGAAGCGCGTGCCAAGGGTGTCTATCTTCACGTGCTGAAGAACACCCTGGCCCGTCGCGCCGTCGCCGGTACTCCGTTCGAGTGCGTCGCGGAGAGCATGGTCGGCCCGCTGATCTATGGTTTTTCTGAAGACGCTGTCGCCTCGGCAAAAGTCATCTCCGACTTCGCCAAGGGCAACGACAAGCTGATCATCAAGGCAGGTGCTTTTGCTGGCAAGGCGCTCGACGCCAACGGCATCAAGGCACTGGCTTCCATCCCGAGCAAAGAAGTGCTGCTGTCCCAGTTCCTGGGTCTGCTGCAGTCGCCGATCTCGCGCACCGCGCGCGTGCTGGCAGCTCTGGCCGAGAAGCGTGGCGAAGGTGCACCGGCCGCTGCGGCCGAAGAACCCGTCGCCGCTTGATCCACACGATCAGTACAAGCAACTACCCATATTTAGGAACCCAAAATGGCATTCGATAAAGACGCATTCTTGACCGCCCTGGACAGCATGACTGTTCTGGAACTCAACGACCTGGTCAAGGCAATTGAAGAGAAGTTCGGCGTGTCCGCTGCAGCCATGGCTGCTCCGGCCGGCGCTGGTGGTGGTGCCGCTGCTGCCGCAGTGGAAGAGAAGACCGAATTCAACGTCGTGCTGCTCGAAGCCGGCGCGAACAAGGTTTCCGTGATCAAGGCCGTGCGCGAACTGACGGGCCTCGGCCTGAAGGAAGCCAAGGACCTGGTCGACGGCGCTCCGAAGAACGTGAAGGAAGCTGTTGCCAAGGCCGACGCCGACGCAGCACTGAAGAAGCTGGTGGAAGCCGGCGCGAAGGCAGAAATCAAGTGATTTGCGGGACAGACCTGCCGACGCGCCGCAGGCGCCCGGCAGCTCTGTCCCCAACTGACTAGAGGATTTCGGTTTTCCGGAAGGGGCAGCTCTTGCGAGGCCAATAAAAAGGCCAAGCCAGACCTGTCCCCCCAGTATTTGTAATTTGCTGTAAAAGAGCCCACCTGCAAGCGCCCGTCCCTGAGACAGACGCTTGCAAGTGTTCTCTGATCCGACTGCAGAGAACGGGTTTGGTCGGGCCTCGGTGCAATGCCGGGGTTGTCCGCCAGCGGTTGGTAGTGGCCAACCACCAAGCGTCGAACGCAATGTTCGAAAAGCCAGTCGCCGACGAAGCTCGTCCCACGGCCAGGGATGGGCTCTCGACACGGAGTGTTTATGGCGCAAGCATCCACCTATAGCTACACCGAGCGCAAGCGAATTCGCAAGAGCTTCGGAAAGCGCGAAAGCGTTCTCAACGTTCCTTATCTGCTGACCATGCAGAAAGAATCGTACGTTGCCTTCCTTCAGAAGGACGTACCACCGGCAAAACGCAAGCCGGAAGGTTTGCAAGCCGCGTTCCTGTCCGCGTTTCCGATTGTTTCGCACAACGGTTTCGTGGAAATGAAATTCCTCGAATTCAACATCGCCAAACCGCCGTTTGACACTCGTGAGTGCCAACAGCGTGGCTTGACCTATGCAGCGGCCGTTCGCGCCCGCCTGCAGATGATCATCTATGACCGTGAATCTCCCGGCACCAAGACGGTGAAGGAGATCAAGGAGCAAGAGGTCTATATGGGCGAAGTTCCGCTCATGACCGACTACGGCTCCTTCATCGTCAATGGCACCGAGCGTGTCATCGTGTCCCAGCTGCACCGTTCGCCCGGCGTGTTCTTCGAGCACGACAAGGGCAAGACGCACTCGTCCGGCAAGCTGCTGTTCTCGGCGCGCATCATCCCCTACCGCGGTTCCTGGCTGGACTTCGAGTTCGACCCGAAGGACGTGCTGTTCTTCCGCGTCGACCGTCGCCGCAAGATGCCGGTCACGATACTGCTCAAGGCCATCGGCCTGAATCCCGAGCAGATCCTGGCGAACTTCTTCGTGTTCGACGGCTTCCGCCTGATGGACACCGGCGCACAGATGGAATTCGTCGCCGACCGCCTGCGCGGTGAAGTGGCGCGTTTCGACATCACCGACAAGAGCGGTGCCGTCGTCGTCGAGAAGGACAAGCGCATCACGGCCCGCCACACGCGCGCCATGGAGCAGTCCGGCACCACGCACATTACCGTGCCGGAAGACTTCCTGATCGGCCGTCTGATTGCCAAGAACATGGTCGATGCCGACACCGGCGAGATCATTGCCCGGGCCAATGAAGAGCTGACCGAAGCGCTGCTGAAGAAGTTGCGTGCCGCAGGTGTCAAGGACCTGCAGTGCCTGTACACCAACGAGCTGGACGAAGGCGCTTACATCTCGCAGACCCTGGCCAGCGACGAAACCGCTGACCAGACCGCTGCGCGCGTGGCCATCTATCGCATGATGCGCCCCGGCGAGCCGCCGACGGAAGACGCGGTGGAAGCCCTGTTCAACCGCCTGTTCTACAACCCGGACACCTACGACCTGTCGCGCGTCGGCCGCATGAAGTTCAACGCCCGTGTGGGCCGTGACATGCCCGAAGGCCCGATGACCCTGTCCAACGAGGACATCCTCGATGTGGTCAAGATCCTGGTCGAGCTGCGCAATGGCCGTGGTGAAGTCGATGACATCGACCACCTGGGCAATCGTCGCGTGCGTTGCGTGGGCGAACTGGCCGAAAACCAGTACCGCTCGGGCCTGGCGCGTATCGAAAAGGCAGTGAAGGAACGTCTGGGCCAGGCCGAAACCGAAGCCCTGATGCCGCACGACCTGATCAACTCCAAGCCGATCTCTGCGGCTCTGAAGGAGTTCTTCGGTGCGTCGCAGCTGTCGCAGTTCATGGACCAGACCAACCCCCTGTCGGAAATCACGCACAAGCGTCGTGTTTCCGCCCTGGGCCCGGGTGGTCTGACCCGCGAGCGCGCCGGCTTCGAAGTTCGCGACGTGCACCCGACCCATTACGGCCGTGTGTGCCCGATCGAAACGCCGGAAGGCCCGAACATCGGTCTGATCAACTCCTTGGCGCTGTATGCACAGCTCAACGAGTACGGCTTCCTGGAAACGCCTTACCGCCGCGTGATCGATGGCAAGGTGACGGACCAGATCGACTACCTGTCGGCCATCGAAGAAGGCAAGTACGTCATCGCGCAGGCCAACGCGACGCTGAGCACCGAAGGCGCTCTGTCGGACGAACTGGTCTCGGCCCGTGAAAACGGCGAATCGGTGCTGACGTCTCCGGAACGCATCCAGTACATGGACGTGGCGCCGACGCAGATCGTGTCGGTGGCTGCTTCGCTCGTGCCCTTCCTGGAGCACGACGATGCGAACCGCGCGCTGATGGGCGCCAATATGCAGCGTCAGGCTGTGCCCACCCTGCGTCCTGAAAAGGCCATGGTCGGTACCGGCGTGGAGCGCGTGGCAGCCAAGGACTCGGGCACCGTGGTGGCAGCCCGCCGCGGCGGTGTGGTCGACTACGTGGACACGAACCGTATCGTGATCCGTGTGAACGACAACGAGACCGTGGCCGGTGAAGTCGGTGTGGACATCTACAACCTGATCAAGTATCAGCGTAGCAACCAGAACACCAACATCCACCAGCGCCCGATCGTGCGCCGTGGCGACAAGGTCGCTTCGGAGGACATCATTGCCGACGGCGCGTCGACCGACATCGGTGAACTGGCACTGGGCCAGAACATGCTGGTCGCGTTCATGCCCTGGAACGGCTACAACTTCGAAGACTCGATCCTGATCAGCGAACGTGTCATCGCCGAAGACCGCTACACCTCGATCCACATCGAGGAACTGGTGGTCATGGCGCGCGACACCAAGCTCGGCTCCGAAGAAATCACGCGTGACATCCCGAACCTGTCCGAACAGCAGCTTGCTCGCTTGGATGAGTCCGGCATCGTCTACGTCGGTGCCGAAGTTGGCGCCGGCGACGTGCTGGTTGGCAAGGTCACGCCCAAGGGCGAGACCACGCTGACGCCGGAAGAGAAGCTGCTGCGCGCGATCTTCGGCGAGAAGGCTTCGGACGTGAAGGACACTTCGCTGCGTGTCGACCAAGGCACCAGCGGCACTGTCATCGACGTGCAGGTCTTCACCCGTGAAGGCATCCAGCGCGACAAGCGCGCCCAGCAGATCATCGATGACGAGCTGAAGCGCTTCCGACTGGACCTGAACGACCAGCTGCGCATCGTCGAGGCCGACGCCTTCGACCGTATCGAAAAGCTGCTGGACGGCAAGATTGCCAACGGCGGCCCGCAGAAGCTGGCCAAGGGCACGGCGCTCGACAAGGCCTATCTGGCCGGCATCGAGAAGTACCACTGGTTCGACATCCGTCCTGCAGAGGACGAGATCGCCAACCAGCTGGAGAGCATCAAGAACTCGCTGGAGCAGACCCGCCACAGCTTCGACCTGGCTTTTGAAGAAAAGCGCAAGAAGCTGACCCAGGGCGATGAGCTGCCCGCGGGCGTGCTGAAGATGGTCAAGGTCTACCTGGCCGTCAAGCGCCGTCTGCAGCCTGGCGACAAGATGGCCGGCCGTCACGGCAACAAGGGTGTGGTGTCCAAGGTCGTTCCGGTCGAAGACATGCCCTATATGGCCGACGGCACCCCTGCCGACATCGTTCTGAACCCGCTGGGCGTGCCTTCGCGGATGAACGTGGGTCAGGTGCTGGAAGTCCATCTGGGCTGGGCCGGCAAGGGCATTGGTCAGCGCATCGGCGACATGCTGCAGCAACACGCTGCAGTGTCCGAGCTGCGCAAGTTCCTGGACGAGCTCTACAACCAGTCGGGCGGCAAGCCCGAGCGTCTGGACGAGCTGACCGATCAGGAAGTGATCGAGATGTCGCAGAACCTGAGCAAGGGCGTTCCCTTTGCCACCCCGGTGTTCGACGGCGCTGCCGAAGAAGAAATCCGCGGCATGCTGAAGCTCGCCTACCCGGACGATATCGCCAAGGCCAAGGGCCTGACCGCGACGCGTACGCAGGCCACGCTGCATGACGGCCGTACTGGCGATGCCTTCGAGCGTCCCGTCACGGTTGGCTATATGCACGTGCTGAAGCTGCACCACTTGGTGGACGACAAGATGCACGCCCGCTCGACCGGTCCGTACAGCTTGGTCACGCAGCAGCCGCTGGGCGGCAAGGCCCAGTTCGGTGGCCAGCGCTTCGGTGAGATGGAAGTGTGGGCACTGGAAGCCTACGGCGCCGCTTACGTGCTGCAGGAAATGCTGACCGTGAAGTCCGACGACGTGAACGGCCGCACCAAGGTCTACGAGAGCATCGTCAAGGGTGAACACGCCATCGAAGCCGGCATGCCGGAATCGTTCAACGTCCTGGTCAAGGAAATTCGTTCCCTTGGCATCGACATTGAACTCGAACGCAATTAAGGAGACGCTGCATGAAGGGACTACTCGACCTTTTCAAGCAATTCACCCCTGATGAGCATTTCGATGCCATCAAGATCGGCCTGGCTTCTCCGGAGAAGATCCGCAGCTGGTCGTTCGGTGAAGTGAAGAAACCCGAGACCATCAACTACCGGACTTTCAAGCCCGAGCGTGATGGTCTGTTCTGCGCCAAGATTTTCGGTCCCATCAAGGACTACGAGTGCCTGTGCGGCAAGTACAAGCGCCTCAAGCATCGCGGTGTGATCTGCGAGAAGTGCGGCGTTGAAGTCACGCAGACCAAGGTTCGCCGTGACCGCATGGGTCACATCGACCTGGCCGCGCCCTGCGCGCATATCTGGTTCCTAAAGTCCCTGCCTTCGCGCCTGGGCCTGGTGCTGGACATGACGCTGCGCGACATCGAACGCGTGCTGTACTTTGAAGCGTATGTCGTTGTCGATCCCGGCATGACCCCGCTGAAGAAGTTCTCGATCATGAGCGAGGACGAGCACGACGCCAAGCGCGTGGAGTTCGGCGACGAATTCATCGCGCTGATGGGCGCAGAGGGCATCAAGCACCTGCTCGAAGACATGGATCTGGACGTTGAGATCGACAAGATCCGCAACGACCTGACCGGTTCCGAGCTGAAGATCAAGAAGAATTCCAAGCGCCTCAAGGTCATGGAAGCCTTCAAGAAGTCCGGCATCAAGCCGAACTGGATGATCATGGAAGTGCTGCCGGTGCTGCCGCCGGACCTGCGTCCGTTGGTGCCGCTGGACGGTGGCCGCTTCGCGACCTCCGACCTGAACGACCTGTATCGCCGCGTCATCAACCGCAACAACCGCCTGGCGCGTCTGCTGGAGTTGAAGGCCCCTGAGATCATCGTGCGCAACGAAAAGCGCATGTTGCAGGAAGCCGTTGACTCTCTGCTGGACAACGGCCGTCGCGGCAAGGCGATGACCGGTGCGAACAAGCGTGCCCTCAAGTCGCTGGCCGACATGATCAAGGGCAAGAGCGGTCGCTTCCGTCAGAACTTGCTGGGCAAGCGCGTCGACTACTCGGGCCGTTCGGTCATCGTGGTCGGCCCTACGCTCAAGCTGCATCAGTGCGGCCTGCCCAAACTGATGGCGCTGGAGCTGTTCAAGCCCTTCATCTTCTCGCGCCTCGAGGCGATGGGCATTGCCACGACCATCAAGGCCGCGAAGAAGGAAGTCGAATCCGGCACGCCGGTGGTCTGGGACATTCTTGAAGAGGTCATCAAGGAACACCCGGTGATGCTGAACCGTGCGCCTACGCTGCACCGTTTGGGCATCCAGGCCTTCGAGCCGGTGCTGATTGAAGGCAAGGCAATCCAGCTGCATCCGCTGGTTTGCGCCGCCTTCAACGCCGACTTCGACGGTGACCAGATGGCCGTTCACGTGCCGCTGTCGATCGAAGCGCAGATGGAAGCCCGCACGCTGATGCTGGCCTCCAACAACGTGCTGTTCCCGGCCAACGGCGAACCGTCGATCGTGCCGTCGCAAGACGTGGTGCTGGGTCTGTACTACGCCACCCGTGACCGCATCAACGGCAAGGGCGAGGGCATGATCTTCTCCGACGTGCAAGAGGTGCAGCGCGCCTTGGACCACGGCGTGGTCGAAGTGGCCGCCAAGATCAATGTGCGTCTGACCGAGTACACCAAGAACAAGGAAACGGGCGAGTGGATCCCCGAGACCAAGCTGGTGGAAACCTCGGTCGGCCGTGCCTTGCTGTCCGAAATTCTTCCCAGGGGCCTGCCGTTCAGCAATATGAACAAGGCGCTGAAGAAGAAGGAAATCTCGCGCCTGATCAACACCTCGTTCCGCAAGTGCGGCTTGAAGGAAACGGTGGTCTTTGCCGACAAGCTGCTGCAGTCGGGCTTCCGCCTGGCCACGCGCGCCGGTATCTCGATCGCCGTGGACGACATGCTGGTGCCCAAGGAGAAGCCCGCCCTGATCGAGCGTGCCGAGAAGGAAGTCAAGGAAATCGAGCAGCAGTATGTCTCGGGCCTGGTGACCGCCGGCGAACGCTACAACAAGGTGGTGGACATCTGGGGCAAGACCGGCGACGAAGTCGGCAAGGTCATGATGGCCCAGCTGTCCAAGCAAAAGACGGTTGACCGTCACGGCAAGGAAGTGGACCAGGAGTCCTTCAACTCGATCTACATGATGGCCGATTCGGGCGCTCGCGGTTCTGCCGCGCAGATCCGTCAGCTGGCCGGCATGCGGGGCCTGATGGCCAAGCCTGACGGCTCCATCATCGAGACCCCGATCACGGCAAACTTCCGTGAAGGTCTGAACGTGTTGCAGTACTTCATCTCCACCCACGGTGCTCGTAAGGGCCTGGCGGACACGGCGCTGAAGACGGCGAACTCGGGCTACCTGACGCGTCGTCTGGTGGACGTGACCCAGGACTTGGTCGTGACCGAGCTGGATTGCGGCACCGACAACGGCATCAATATGCGCGCCCTGGTCGAGGGCGGTGAAGTCATCGAGAGCCTGCGCGACCGCATCCTGGGCCGCGTGCCCGCGACCGACATCCTGCACCCGGAGAACCAGCAGCTGCTGTGGAAGGCCGGCGACATCCTGGACGAAGACGCCATGGACATGCTCGAAGCGGCCGGCGTTGACGAAGTCAAGGCCCGCACGCCGCTGACCTGCGCCACGCGTTTCGGCCTTTGCGCCAAGTGCTATGGCCGCGATCTGGGGCGTGGCGGCCTGGTCAACCAGGGCGAAGCGGTGGGCGTGATTGCCGCTCAGTCCATCGGTGAGCCGGGTACCCAGCTGACCATGCGTACCTTCCACATCGGCGGTGCCGCGTCGCGTGCGGCGGTGGCTTCCAGCGTGGATGCGAAGTCGGACGGCCTGATCGGCTTCAACCCGACGATGCGCTACGTGACCAATGGCAAGGGCGACCTGGTGGTGATTTCCCGTTCCGGTGAAATCATCATCTCCGACCCGCATGGCCGTGAGCGCGAGCGTCACAAGGTGCCTTACGGCGCCATCCTGAGCATCAAGGCGGACCAGGCCATCAAGGCTGGCACCATCCTGGCCAATTGGGATCCGCTGACGCGCCCGATCATCACCGAGTTCGCCGGCAAGGCCCGTTTCGAGAACGTCGAAGAAGGCGTGACCGTGGCCAAGCAGGTGGACGAAGTGACCGGTCTGTCGACCCTGGTCGTGATCGATCCGAAGCGTCGCGGCTCCACCAAGGTGGTGCGCCCACAGGTCAAGCTGCTGGACGCCGCCGGCCAGGAAGTCAAGATCCCCGGCACCGATCACTCGGTGACGATCGGCTTCCAGGTCGGTTCGCTGATCCAGATCCGTGACGGTCAGGACCTGTTCCCCGGCGAGGTGCTGGCACGTATCCCGGTCGAAGGCCAGAAGACGCGAGACATCACCGGCGGTCTGCCGCGTGTGGCCGAGCTGTTCGAAGCCCGTACGCCCAAGGACAAGGGCGTGCTGGCCGAGCAGACCGGTACGATCTCCTTCGGCAAGGAAACCAAGGGCAAGACGCGCCTGCAGATCACCGATCACGAGGGCAACGTCTACGAGGAGCTGGTGCCCAAGGAAAAGAACATCCTGGTGCACGAAGGCCAGGTGGTCAACAAGGGTGAGTCCGTCGTCGACGGCCCGGCCGATCCGCAGGACATCCTGCGTCTGCTGGGTATCGAGGAACTGGCGCGCTACATCGTCGACGAAGTGCAGGACGTCTACCGTCTGCAGGGCGTGAAGATCAACGACAAGCACATCGAAGTGATTGTTCGTCAGATGCTGCGCCGCGTGCAGATCGCCAACGTCGGTGATTCGACCTACATCTCGGGCGAGCAAGTCGAGCGCTCCGAGCTGCTGGACACGAATGACCGCCTGCGCGCCGAAGGCAAGATGACAGTGACCTATCTGGACCTGCTGCTGGGTATCACGAAGGCCTCGCTGTCGACCGACTCGTTCATCTCCGCGGCTTCCTTCCAGGAAACCACCCGCGTGCTGACCGAAGCGGCCATCATGGGCAAGCGCGACGAATTGCGCGGTCTGAAGGAAAACGTCATCGTCGGCCGCCTGATTCCCGCAGGTACCGGCATGGCCTTCCACGATGCCCGCAAGGCCAAGGAAGCGATGGACGACGCCGAGCGCCGTTCGATCGCCCAGCAGGAGGCCGAGGAATTGGCTTCCGCCCAGCTGGCCAGCATGGATGCTGCCAGCGACGGCGAATCCTGAATCGCTGCTTCACCGTAGTGACCGAAAGGCTGCCTCCGGGCAGCCTTTTTTCATGGTGCGGCGCTTCCTCGTTGAGCCTGCTGCTTGGCCCAGGCCACAGGCGTGATGATCTGGACCCCATAGGCGCGCGCCCGCTTGGCAAGGGCCAGCACCGCTCGGTCGCGGCTGAACAGCCAGCGCGCCTTCACCGCGACGGCCAGGTCCAGAAACATCTGGTCGTCCGGATCGCGGCAGCGCAGCAGATGCAGGGCGCTGGGGGCCTCGTCGGGCAGGCGATGGGCGTGACGCTCGAAGCTGTCGGCAATCAGGGCCAGATCCGGCTGCCAGGCGGCGGCCACGCCGCGCCCCAGCACATGCAGCAGCTCGGCGTACATCCTGGGTGTGGTGCACCAGTTCAGCCGCGACTGCGTCACGGCTTCGCTCAAAGCGAGGCAGGACGGATCCCGGAACACCAGCCAGTCCATCACGATCTGGGTGTCGATGACCACGGGCGTGTCAGCGGATTGAGTGGGCTCGGCTTGCATTGAGTAGGGATTTGGCGCCTGATGCGTCGCTCGGGTGGCGGCGCATTGTCGCGCATCAGCGGCCCAAAACCGGCAAGGCTTGCGGGCAAGGCCCTGCCCACATATAATGGAAAGCTTTTCGGCAGTTTCTGCTGCGCTTTTGCGCTGCCAACTGATTGAACAATGGACGCTCCAGGCCAGGCTTGGAGCGCTTTGCTGTTTGTCACGCAGGCCCCAAGAGTGCTGTTTTCGCAGGCGCTGTGTCGAAAAGAATGTGTGACTTCAAACGGGAACAAGTTACTTATGCCAACCATCAATCAGCTCGTGCGCTTCGGTCGTCAGACCGAAACCACGAAGTCCAAATCGCCGGCGATGCAGGGCAGCCCCCAGCGTCGTGGCGTGTGCACTCGCGTGTACACCACCACTCCGAAGAAGCCGAACTCTGCGCTGCGTAAAGTTGCCAAGGTTCGTCTGACCAACGGTTTCGAAATCATCTCCTACATCGGCGGTGAAGGCCACAACCTGCAAGAGCACAGTGTCGTGCTGGTGCGCGGCGGCCGTGTCAAGGACTTGCCGGGTGTGCGTTACCACATCGTGCGCGGTTCGCTCGACTTGCAAGGCGTGAAAGACCGCAAGCAGTCGCGTTCCAAGTACGGCGCGAAGCGTCCGAAGAAGGCCTAACAGCCAAATCGTCTTGGTCTGGAATTCGTCCAGGCCTGGTTTTTTAGCGGTTCGTGCTCCATTGAGGATGCTCGACCGAGTAAGTGAATGGCCCGCTTGCAGTAAGTGGTCGTTCGCGGTCCGGGATTCATCCCGTGCCAACTGAAGCAAAAGGAAGTGTGATATGCCACGTCGTCGCGAAGTACCCAAGCGCGAGATCCTGCCCGATCCGAAATTCGGCAGCGTTGATCTCTCGAAGTTCATGAACGTTGTGATGGAGTCGGGCAAGAAGGCTGTTGCCGAGCGCATCATCTACGGCGCTCTGGAACAAGTCGAAAAGAAGGCCGGCAAGGACCCGTTGGAGGTCTTCATGGTTGCCTTGAACAACGTCAAGCCCATGGTCGAAGTGAAGTCCCGCCGCGTCGGCGGTGCGAACTACCAAGTTCCCGTGGAAGTTCGTCCCGTCCGCCGCGTGGCTCTGGCTATGCGTTGGTTGAAGGAATCGGCCCGCAAGCGCGGCGAGAAGTCGATGGCTCAGCGCCTTGCTGGCGAGTTGCTGGAGGCCTCGGAAGGCCGCGGCGGCGCCATGAAGAAGCGTGATGAAGTCCACCGCATGGCAGAGGCCAACAAGGCCTTCTCGCACTTCCGCTTCTAAACTACACCGTTCTGGCCGCCTCGGGTTAACACTAACCCGATGGCGGCTCACTGCATTTGGAGTCACACCATGGCCCGCAAGACCCCCATCGAGCGCTACCGCAATATCGGTATCTCCGCGCACATCGATGCTGGCAAGACCACAACGACCGAGCGCATCCTGTTTTACACGGGTGTGAACCACAAGATTGGTGAGGTGCATGATGGCGCCGCCACCATGGACTGGATGGAGCAAGAGCAGGAGCGTGGCATCACGATCACCTCGGCTGCGACGACCTGCTTCTGGAAGGGCATGGACCTGGCTCGCCCCGAGCACCGCATCAACATCATCGACACCCCCGGACACGTTGACTTCACGATTGAAGTCGAGCGCTCGATGCGCGTGCTGGACGGCGCCTGCATGGTGTACTGCGCTGTGGGCGGTGTGCAGCCGCAGTCGGAGACTGTCTGGCGCCAGGCCAACAAGTACAAGGTGCCGCGTCTGGCCTTTGTGAATAAGATGGACCGCACCGGTGCCAACTTCTACAAGGTCGTTGACCAGATGAAGCTGCGCCTGAAGGCGAACCCGGTGCCCATCGTTCTGCCGATCGGCGCCGAAGAAAACTTCAAGGGCGTGATCGACCTGATCAAGATGAAGGCCATCTTCTGGGACGAGGCGTCGCAGGGCATGAAGTTCGACTACCGCGAGATCCCGGCCGAATTGCTGGCCGAAGCTCAAAAGTGGCGCGACAACATGGTCGAGGCGGCCGCCGAGTCCAGCGAAGACATGATGAACAAGTACCTCGAGTCGGGTGAACTGACCGAAGAGGACATCATCCTGGGCATCCGCACCCGCACCATCGCCGCTGAAATCCAGCCGATGTTCTGCGGTACTGCCTTCAAGAACAAGGGCGTGCAGCGCATGCTGGACGGCGTGATCGACTTTATGCCTTCGCCCATCGACGTGCCGCCGGTTCCGGGCACGGACGAGGACGACCAGCCTACGACGCGCGATGCGTCCGACGCCGCCAAGTTCTCGGCCCTGGCCTTCAAGCTGATGACCGACCCCTATGTCGGTCAGCTGACCTTTGTGCGCGTCTATTCCGGCGTGCTGAAGTCGGGTGACTCGGTGTTCAACCCAATCCGGGGCAAGAAAGAGCGCATCGGCCGTATCTTGCAGATGCACGCCAACCAGCGCGAAGAAATCTCGGAAATTCTGGCCGGTGACATCGCTGCCTGCGTCGGTTTGAAGGACGTGACGACCGGCGAAACCCTGTGCGATCCGGACTCGATCATCACCTTGGAAAAGATGGTGTTCCCGGAGCCGGTGATTTCGCAGGCCGTCGAACCCAAGACCAAGGCCGACCAGGAAAAGATGGGTATCGCCCTGGGTCGTCTGGCCAAGGAGGATCCTTCGTTCCGTCTGCGTACTGACGAAGAGTCGGGCCAGACCATCATTTCCGGCATGGGTGAGTTGCACCTGGAAATCATTGTCGACCGCATGAAGCGCGAGTTCGGCGTGGAAGCCAACGTCGGCAAGCCGCAAGTGGCCTACCGCGAAACCATCCGCAAGACCGCGACCGATGTCGAAGGCAAGTTCGTGCGTCAATCGGGCGGCAAGGGCCAGTATGGTCACGTCGTGCTGACGGTCGAGCCGCAGGAGCCGGGCAAGGGCTTCGAGTTCGTCGACGCCATCAAGGGCGGTGTGGTTCCTCGTGAATTCATCCCCGCGGTCGAAAAGGGCATCCTGGACTCGCTGCCGAATGGCGTGCTGGCCGGTTTCCCGGTGGTGGACGTCAAGGTCACGCTGACCTTCGGTTCGTACCACGAAGTGGACTCGAACGAAAACGCATTCAAGATGGCCGCTTCGATGGGCTTCAAGGACGGCTGCCGCAAGGCTTCGCCGGTGATCCTGGAGCCGATGATGGCCGTGGAAGTCGAGACTCCTGAAGACTATGCCGGTAACGTGATGGGCGATCTGTCCAGCCGTCGCGGCATGGTGCAGGGCATGGACGACATGGTCGGTGGCGGCAAGGTCATCAAGGCCGAAGTCCCGCTGTCGGAGATGTTCGGCTACTCGACTACGCTGCGCTCGATGTCGCAAGGCCGCGCCACGTACACGATGGAGTTCAAGCACTATTCGGAAGCCCCGAAGAACGTGGCTGAAGCCATCATTACCGCCCGCGGCAAATAACGTCTTGGGGTCAGATCTGCGCAGCAGCTCTGACCCCACTGGCTAGAGATTTGCTCGCAAACCTCGATCCGTATTGGTTGTACTGAATTCAAGAATCGTCTTCGCAGAGGCTTTCCCGGTTGCCAGTCGCCGGGGCTCAAAAGCACTGCGGAAACGCTAAACCCACAGACTGGCGCATGCTCTTTTTGGAGATAAAAAATGGCAAAAGGCAAGTTTGAACGCACCAAGCCCCACGTGAACGTGGGCACGATTGGTCACGTTGACCATGGCAAGACGACGCTGACGGCGGCGATCACGACGGTGCTGTCGACCAAGTTCGGCGGCGAAGCCAAGGCGTACGACCAGATCGACGCGGCTCCGGAAGAGAAGGCACGCGGCATTACCATCAATACCGCTCACGTCGAGTACGAAACGGCGAATCGCCACTACGCTCACGTTGACTGCCCCGGCCACGCTGACTATGTGAAGAACATGATCACCGGCGCCGCACAGATGGACGGCGCGATCCTGGTGTGCTCGGCCGCTGACGGCCCCATGCCCCAGACCCGCGAACACATCCTGCTGGCCCGCCAGGTGGGCGTGCCTTACATCATCGTGTTCCTGAACAAGTGCGACATGGTCGACGACGCCGAGCTGCTCGAGCTGGTCGAAATGGAAGTGCGCGAGCTCCTGGACAAGTACGACTTCCCTGGCGACGCCACCCCCATCATCCACGGCAGCGCCAAGCTGGCCATGGAAGGCGACAAGGGTCCCCTGGGCGAACAAGCCATCTTCAAGCTGGCCGACGCACTGGACAGCTATATCCCCACGCCTGAGCGTGCAGTGGACGGCGCCTTCCTGATGCCCGTGGAAGACGTGTTCTCGATCTCGGGTCGCGGCACCGTGGTGACCGGCCGTATCGAGCGCGGCATCATCAAGGTCGGCGAAGAAATCGAAATCGTCGGCATCGCCGACACCCAGAAGACCACCTGCACCGGCGTGGAAATGTTCCGCAAGCTGCTGGACCAAGGTCAAGCGGGCGACAACGTCGGCATTCTGCTGCGCGGCACCAAGCGCGAAGACGTGCAGCGCGGCCAAGTGCTGTGCAAGCCCGGTTCGGTCAAGCCGCACACCCACTTCACGGCAGAAATCTATGTTCTGTCCAAGGAAGAGGGCGGCCGCCACACCCCGTTCTTCAACAACTACCGTCCCCAGTTCTACTTCCGCACGACGGACGTGACCGGTGCCGTGGAGTTGCCGAAGGACAAGGAAATGGTCATGCCTGGCGACAACGTCAGCATCACCGTGAAGCTGATCGCACCGATCGCCATGGAAGAAGGCCTGCGCTTCGCCATCCGTGAAGGCGGTCGTACCGTCGGCGCCGGCGTCGTGGCCACCATCCTGGCCTGATTTTGCGTGACTCGCCCCAAGCCGTAGGGCCTGGGGCGTCCACAAAACTATGCGGCCGTTGCCGGTAAGTTGCCCACAACGGCTGATCGCTCTTTGAAGGAATCGTCATGCAAAAGCAAAAGATCCGCATCCGCCTGAAGGCATTTGATTACAAGCTGATCGACCAATCGGCTCTGGAAATCGTTGAGACCGCGAAGCGCACCGGCGCCATCGTCAAGGGCCCCGTGCCCCTGCCGACGCGCATGCAGCGTTTTGACATCCTGCGCTCGCCGCACGTCAACAAGTCTTCGCGTGACCAGTTCGAAATCCGCACCCATCAGCGCCTGATGGACATCGTCGATCCCACCGACAAGACGGTTGATGCTTTGATGAAGCTCGACCTGCCGGCCGGCGTGGACGTCGAAATCAAGCTGCAGTAATGCACTTGTCTGGCCGGTGCCTTCGGACATCGGCCAGCAGCAATCGATAACGCTTGCCCTATCGCTTGCGGGTTCATCCCCAGGCGGTATATACTCGCAAGCTTTCCCGCGATGGCTTAGGCCTATCGCGGGTTGAGCGCTTCAGCAAGCTACTTGCTGAAGCACCTAGTCAGCCCGGCCAATCGATGTCGGGCATACGAAACAAAGGCTCCTAGCGGGGCTGGAGAAAAACCATGAGTCTTAGCAATCGTCTCGGATTGCTGGGCCGCAAGGTGGGCATGATGCGCATCTTCACGGACGACGGCGACGCCGTTCCTGTGACAGTGCTCGATGTGTCCAACAACCGCGTGACCCAGGTCAAGACCGCAGAGATAGACGGCTACAGCGCCATTCAAGTGGCGTTCGGCTCGCGCAAAGCATCGCGCGTGACCAAGCCCGAAGCTGGCCACCTTGCGAAAGCAGGCGTCGAAGCCGGCGAAATTCTCAAAGAATTCCGCGTGACCGCTGAAGTCGCTGCCGAGTACAAGGCAGGCGCAACCCTGCCCGTGTCGATGTTCGCCGTGGGCCAGATGGTCGACGTGCAGGGCACCTCGATCGGTAAGGGCTTCACCGGCACCATCAAGCGCCACAACTTCAAGTCGCAGCGTGCGTCCCACGGTAACAGCCGTTCGCACAATGTGCCTGGTTCCATCTCGATGGCCCAGGATCCGGGCCGCGTGTTCCCGGGCAAGAAGATGTCGGGCCATCGCGGTGATGAGACCGTGACCACGCAAAACCTGGACATCGTGCGCATTGACGAGGCTCGTCAACTGCTGCTGGTTCGTGGTGCGGTGCCGGGTGCAAAGAACGGCCATCTGGTCGTGCACCCCGCAGTCAAGGCCAAGCTCAAGAAAGGGGCCAACTGATGCAGCTCGAGCTCCTGAATGAGCAAGGTCAGGCCACCGCCAAGGTGGACGCTCCTGATACCGTGTTTGCTCGCGACTACAACGAAGCCCTGGTGCACCAGGTGGTCGTGGCCTTCCAGGCCAACGCCCGCCAAGGTACCCGTGCTCAGCTGGACCGCGCCCAAGTCAAGCACTCCACGAAGAAGCCCTGGCGCCAAAAGGGCACCGGCCGCGCTCGTGCGGGTATGACGTCCTCGCCCCTGTGGCGCGGAGGCGGTCGTATTTTCCCGAACAGCCCGGACGAAAACTTCACGCAGAAGGTCAACAAGAAGATGTATCGCGCCGGTATGGCCGCGATCCTCTCGCAGTTGGCTCGCGAAGGCCGCCTGGCTGTGGTGGACTCGATCTCGATCGAAGCCCCCAAGACCAAGCTGCTGGCTTCCAAGCTGAAGGCCATGGGTCTGGACTCGGTGCTGCTGATCGCTGATCAAGTGGACGACAACCTGCTGCTGGCCTCGCGCAATCTGGCCAACGTGCTGGTGATCGAGCCTCGCTACGCCGACCCCCTGTCGCTGGTCTTCTACAAGAAGGTGCTGGTGACCAAGGGTGCGATGGAGCAACTCAAGGAGATGCTGGCATGAGCGCAACCAAACTGAAGCAAGACCGTTTGGCCCAGGTTCTGCTGGCACCGATCGTGTCTGAAAAGGCCACCATGGCCGCCGAGAAGCACAACCAGGTCCTGTTCAAGGTCCTGCGCGATGCGACCAAGCCTGAAATCAAGGCCGCCGTTGAGCTGATGTTCAAGGTCGAGGTTGAAGCGGTGAATGTGGTGAACGTCAAGGGCAAGGTCAAGCGTTTCGGTCGTTCGATCGGCCGCCGTGACCATGTCAAGAAGGCGTATGTTTCGCTGAAGGCGGGCCAAGAGCTCAACTTCTCCGGGGAGGCTGCGTAATGGCTGTCGTAAAAGTCAAACCCACTTCCCCCGGCCGCCGTGCCGTTGTGAAGGTGGTGCACAAGCATCTGCACAAGGGCGCGCCTGAGGCGTCGCTGCTGGAGCCGCAGATGCAGAATGCTGGCCGTAATAACAACGGTCACATCACCATCCGCCATCGCGGCGGTGGCCACAAGCATCATTACCGCGTTGTCGACTTCGTGCGCAACAAGGATGGCATTCCTGCCAAGGTCGAGCGTATTGAATACGACCCGAACCGTACGGCCCACATCGCTCTGGTGTGCTATGCCGACGGCGAGCGTCGCTACATCATCGCTCCGCGTGGTTTGGAAGTCGGTGCAAAGATATTGAGCGGCTCGGAAGCGCCGATCAAGGCCGGCAACACCCTGCCGATCCGCAACATCCCCGTGGGCTCGACGATGCATTGCGTCGAGATGCTGCCTGGCAAGGGTGCGCAGATTGCGCGCTCGGCCGGTACCTCGGTGGTGCTGCTGGCGCGTGAAGGCACTTACGCCCAGGTCCGCCTGCGCTCGGGTGAAGTCCGCAAGATCCATATCGAGTGCCGCGCCACGATTGGCGAGGTTTCCAATGAAGAGCACAGCCTGCGCCAGTACGGCAAGGCCGGCGCGATTCGCTGGAAGGGCATCCGCCCGACGGTTCGTGGCGTTGCCATGAACCCGGTGGATCACCCGCACGGTGGTGGTGAAGGTCGTACCGGTGAAGGTCAAGCACCTGTGTCGCCGTGGAACACCCTCACCAAGGGCTACCGCACTCGTAACAACAAGCGCACGCAGACATACATCGTGTCGCGTCGCAAGAAGTAAGGGGTAGCGCACCATGACTCGTTCATTGAAGAAGGGCCCGTTCGTTGACCATCACCTGTTGGCCAAGGTCGACAAGGCGGTTGCCAACAAGGACAAAAAGCCTATCAAGACTTGGTCGCGTCGCTCGACGATCCTGCCGGAATTCATCGGCCTGACGATCGCTGTGCACAACGGCAAGCAACACGTTCCGGTGTATGTGTCTGACCAGATGGTCGGCCACAAGCTGGGTGAATTCGCGCTGACCCGCACCTTCAAAGGCCATCCGGCCGACAAGAAGGCCGGGAAGAAGTAAGGATGCCAACGATGGAAACCAAAGCAATCGTTCGCGGTGTTCGCCTCTCGTGTGACAAGGGTCGCCTGGTGGCTGACCTGATCCGCGGCAAGAAGGTGGATCAGGCGCTCAACATCCTGACCTTCACCCAGAAAAAAGCGGCCTTGATCATCAAGAAGGCGGTCGAGTCGGCAATTGCCAACGCTGAACACAACGACGGCGCCGATATTGACGAACTCAAGATCACGTCGATCTATGTGGAACAAGGTGCCACGCTGAAGCGTTTCTCCGCCCGTGCAAAGGGTCGGGGCAATCGCATCAGCAAGCCCACTTGCCACATCTTCGTGTCGGTCGGCAACTGAAGGCTGAAGGAAGACTATGGGACAAAAAATCCACCCGACCGGCTTCCGGCTGCCAGTCACCCGTAATTGGGCCTCGCGCTGGTACGCGTCGAACCAAAACTTCGCCACGATGCTGGCCGAAGACCTGAAGGTGCGTGAGTTCTTGAAGGCGCGTCTGAAGAATGCCGCGGTTTCGCGCATTCTGATCGAGCGCCCCGCCAAGAACGCCCGCATCACGATCTACTCCGCCCGTCCGGGCGTGGTGATCGGCAAGAAGGGCGAAGACATTGAGAACCTGAAGGCCGAGCTGACCAAGCGTCTGGGCGTGCCGGTGGCAGTCAACATCGAGGAAGTGCGCAAGCCCGAAATCGATGCTCAGCTGATCGCCGACTCGATCACCCAGCAGCTGGAAAAGCGCATCATGTTCCGCCGCGCGATGAAGCGTGCGATGCAGAACGCGATGCGTCTGGGCGCTCAAGGCATCAAGATCATGTCCTCGGGCCGCTTGAACGGCATTGAAATCGCTCGTTGCGAGTGGTACCGCGAAGGCCGCGTGCCGCTTCACACCCTGCGTGCTGACATCGACTATGGCTTCTCCGAGGCCAAGACGACCTACGGCATCATCGGCGTGAAGTGCTGGGTCTATCGTGGCGACCGCCTGGCCAACGGCGATGCGCCGGTGATCAAGAGCGAAGCAGGTGACGATGATCGCCGCCCGCGCCGCAACACCCGTCCGGGCGCACCTGGTGCACCGAGCGGCCGTGGTCGCCCTGGTGGTGACCGTGGTCCCCGTGCCGACGGTCCCGCCGCTGCCGCCCCCGCTGGCGATGCAACCAAGCCCGCAGCCAAGCGTGTCGTGCGTAAGCCCGCCGCCCCCGCTGCTGGCGAGGTCAAAGGAGAATAAGCATGCTGCAACCCGCTCGTCGCAAATTCCGCAAGGAGCAGAAGGGTCGTAACACTGGCGTCGCCACTCGTGGCGCCAACGTGTCCTTCGGTGACTTCGGTCTGAAGGCGACCGAACGTGGCCGTCTGACGGCCCGCCAGATCGAGGCTGCACGTCGTGCAATCTCCCGTCACGTGAAGCGTGGCGGCCGCATCTGGATCCGCATCTTCCCCGACAAGCCCATCTCTCATAAGCCTGCCGAAGTCCGTATGGGCAACGGTAAGGGCAACCCTGAGTACTACGTCGCTGAAATTCAGCCCGGCAAGGTGCTCTATGAGATCAATGGCGTGGCGGAAGAACTCGCCCGCGAAGCGTTTCTGCTGGCTTCGGCCAAGCTGCCGCTGCGCACCGTGTTCGTCACGCGCCAAATCGGCACTTGACGCGCCACATCGGAGAATCCTATGAATGCATCTGAACTGCGCAGCAAGGACGTGGCCGCCCTCGAAAAGGAAGTGTCCGACCTGCTGAAGGCCCATTTCGGCCTGCGCATGCAAAAGGCTACCCAGCAACTGACGAATCACACAGTGCTGGGCAATACCCGTCGCGACATCGCTCGTGCCAAGACCATCCTGGCCGAGAAGAAGAAGGGAGCGGCGAAATGACGCAAGCTCAAGAAAAGAACACCCGCACCCTGGTGGGGCGTGTGGTCAGCGACAAGCGCGCCAAGACCGTGACCGTGCTGGTGGAACGCCGCACGAAGCACGAGCTGTACGGCAAGATTGTCGCCCGTTCGCGCAAGTACCACGCGCATGACGAGACCAACGCTTACGGCCTCGGCGATGTGGTGGAAATCTCGGAAAGCCGTCCGTTGTCCAAGACCAAGAACTGGGTCGTGACCCGTCTGGTCGAGAAGGCGCAAGTCGTCTAAAGCCCTTGGTGCTTGAGGTGTTCGCACCTCTTTGCGCCGGAACGGCCGGAACGCTGGAATACTGGCGTCCGGCCGTTTTGCATTTTTCACGCCCCGCAGGCCAATCCGCCGGGGATGTTGTTTCAACTCAAGGAGACTGTTGTGCTCAAAGTTGGTGACAAGCTGCCCGCAGGCAGCCTGCAGGAATTCGTCGAGGTCGAAGGCAATGGCTGCTCGCTAGGCCCCAACAGCTTCGACATTGAAAAGACCACCGCCGGCAAGAAGATCGCCATCTTCGCGCTGCCGGGGGCCTACACGCCGACCTGTTCGGCCCAGCATGTGCCGGGTTACAAGCAGCAGGCCGAGGCTTTGAAGGCCGCCGGTGTGGACGAGATCTGGTGCGTGTCCGTCAACGACGCCTTCGTGATGGGCGCTTGGGGGCGCGATCAAGGCACGTCCGGCGCTGTGCGCATGATGGCCGACGGCAGTGCCGACTTCACCAAGGCCACCGGCCTGACCTTGGACCTGGGTGCGCGTGGCATGGGCCTGCGCTCGCAGCGCTACTCGATGCTGGTGGTCGATGGCGTTGTCAAGACGCTCAACGTCGAAGCTCCAGGCAAGTTCGAAGTCAGCGATGCCAACACCATGCTGGCCCAGGCCAAGCAGTTGCTCGCCTGAGTTGTTGATGTACGGAGGGCCCCTGAGCGGGCTCTCTAGATTGATGCAAGAAGCTTGTTGACACCAAGTCACAAACTGCTGCATAATCCAAAGCTTCGCCGGATCTGCCGGCTGCGTCGAACGACGCAGCCGCACTGGCAGCACCCCAGCGGTGTTGCCGCGATCCGGTTCCGCCCAAAACCGCCGGGCTCGTGGGATCCTCATCAGCGATGAGCGATGTCGCAAGACTGGTCCTCGGGCCCAAGACTGACCGCTGCAGCCGGCATGAGCCAGGTGAATGCGGGAGAAGTTGGGGACAGACATGATTCAAATGCAATCGCGACTCGAAGTCGCGGACAACACTGGCGCCAAGTCCGTCATGTGCATCAAGGTGCTTGGCGGTTCCAAGCGTCGGTATGCCGGGATTGGTGACATTATCAAGGTCAGCATCAAAGAAGCTGCACCGCGTGGCCGCGTCAAAAAAGGCGAGGTCTACAGCGCTGTGGTGGTGCGTACCGCCAAGGGCGTGCGTCGTCAAGACGGCTCGCTGATCAAGTTTGATGGCAATGCAGCCGTGCTGCTGAATGCCAAGCTTGAGCCTATCGGCACCCGTATCTTCGGCCCGGTGACGCGTGAACTGCGTACCGAGCGTTTCATGAAGATCGTGTCGCTGGCGCCCGAAGTGCTCTGAGCGCAGCCACAGTCAAAGGTATTGCCATGAACAAGATTCGTACAGGCGACCAGGTCATTGTTTTGACCGGTCGTGACAAAGGCAAGCGCGGCACCGTGTCGCAGCGAGTCGATGACGCTCACCTCGTGGTGGATGGCGTCAATATGGTCAAGAAGCACGTCAAGCCCAACCCCATGAAGGGTACCACCGGTGGTGTGGTGGACAAGACGATGCCCATTCATCAATCCAACGTGGCGATTTTTAACGCTGCATCCGGCAAGGCCGATCGCGTGGGCATCAAGTTGCTCGCCGATGGCAAGAAGGTGCGCGTTTACAAGTCGACCGGCGAAGAGATCAAGGCTTAAGAGGTTCGACATGGCTCGTTTGCAAGCGTTTTATCGCGAAAAGGTGCTGCCGGACCTCGTGCAGAAGTTCGGTTACACGTCCGTCATGGAAGTGCCGCGCATCACCAAGATCACCCTGAACATGGGTGTTAGTGAAGCCGTCGCCGACAAGAAGGTGATGGACCACGCCGTGGGTGACTTGACCAAGATTGCCGGCCAAAAGCCCGTGGTCACCAAGTCGAAGAAGGCAATCGCCGGCTTCAAGATCCGCGACAGCGTCCCGATCGGCTGCATGGTCACCCTGCGTGGTGTTCGCATGTACGAATTCCTGGACCGTTTCGTCACCATCGCGCTGCCGCGCGTTCGTGACTTCCGCGGTATCTCGGGTCGTTCGTTCGACGGCCGTGGCAACTACAACATCGGCGTGAAAGAGCAGATCATTTTCCCGGAAGTGGAATATGACAAGGTTGATGCTCTGCGTGGTCTGAACATCAGCATCACGACGTCGGCCAAGAACGACGACGAATGCAAGGCGCTGCTGGCTGCCTTCAAATTCCCGTTCAAGAACTGAGGTGATACGTGGCTAAGACTTCCCTCATCCAACGCGAACTGAAGCGCGCCAACCTGGTTGCCAAGTACGCAACCAAGTACGCTGCCCTGAAGGCGATCATCGACGACTCGAAGAAGTCGGACGAAGAGCGTTACGCAGCGCGTCTGGAACTGCAAAAGTTCCCCCGCAACGCATACCCCACCCGTCAGCGCAATCGTTGCGCGTTGACTGGCCGTCCTCGCGGTACGTTCCGCAAGTTCGGTCTGGGCCGCAACAAGATCCGCGAGCTGGCTTTCAAAGGCGACATCCCTGGTGTCGTCAAGGCCAGCTGGTAATCGGCTCGATTAGGAGAAATCGCAAATGAGCATGAGTGATCCTATCGCCGATATGCTGACCCGTATTCGGAACGCCCAAAGCGTGACGAAGGCCAGCGTGACGATGCCGTCCTCGAAGGTGAAAGTGGCGATCGCCCAAGTCCTGAAGGACGAAGGCTATATCGACAACTTCGCAGTGCGTGGCGAGTCCGCCAAGCCCGAACTCGAGATCGCGCTGAAGTACTACGCCGGCCGTCCGGTAATCGAGCGTATCGAGCGCGTCAGCCGTCCCGGCCTGCGCATCTACAAGGGCCGTCACGATATTCCTCAGGTCATGAATGGCCTGGGTGTGGCGATTGTCACCACCCCGCAAGGCGTGATGACTGACCGCAAGGCACGTCAGACCGGTATCGGTGGCGAAGTGCTTTGCTACGTCGCCTGACGCAAGGAGATACAACAATGTCCCGCGTTGGAAAAATGCCGGTCGCCGTCCCGCAAGGTGTGGACGTCGCGATTACCGCAACACAAATCAGCATCAAGGGTGCGATGGGTACGCTGGTGCGTGCCGCCAATCCCCTGGTTGCCGTCAAGAACGAAGCCGGTCAGCTGACATTCGCTCCTGCGAATGCTTCGACCGAAGCCGATGCCATGAGTGGCACGATGCGTGCGCTGGTGGCCAATATGGTCAACGGCGTGAGCAAAGGCTTCGAGAAGAAGCTGACCCTGGTTGGCGTGGGCTACCGTGCCCAGGCTCAAGGTCAGAAGCTGAACTTGCAGATCGGGTATTCGCACCCGGTCGTCAAGGACATGCCCGTTGGCATCAAGGTCGAGACTCCGTCGCAGACGGAAATCCTGATCAAGGGTGCGGACCGCCAAGTGGTGGGTCAGATCGCCGCCGAAGTGCGCGCCTTCCGGCCGCCGGAGCCCTATAAGGGCAAGGGCATCCGTTACGCCAACGAGAAGGTCTCGATCAAAGAGACCAAGAAGAAGTAAGGAGCAGCGATATGTTGAACAAAAAAGATCAGCGCATCCGCCGCTCGCGTCAAACCCGCGTGCGTATCGCTTTGCAACGTGTGGCGCGCCTGACGGTGTTCCGCTCCAACCTGCACATCTACGCCAGCGTCATTTCCGACGATGGCACCAAGGTGCTGGCGACTGCCTCCACTGCCGAGAAGGAAGTGCGCGATGCACTGGCCGGACATGGCAAGGGTGGCAACGTGGCAGCTGCCGCGATCATCGGCAAGCGTATCGCTGAAAAGGCCAAGGCCGCCGGTGTCGAGAAGGTTGCCTTCGACCGTGCGGGCTTTGCCTATCACGGCCGTGTCAAGGCCCTGGCTGAAGCCGCTCGCGAAGCTGGCCTGCAGTTCTAAGCGCCGAACAAGCGCAGTAGCGACTAAGGATTTCGAAAATGGCAAAGTTTCAACCCCGCGCGGCCGCTGAAGGCAATGACGACGGTCTGAAAGAGAAGATGATCGCCGTCAACCGCGTCACCAAGGTGGTGAAGGGCGGTCGTACGCTGAGCTTCGCAGCACTGACCGTGGTCGGTGATGGCGATGGCCGGGTCGGCATGGGCAAGGGCAAGGCCAAGGAAGTGCCGGTTGCGGTGCAGAAGGCCATGGAGTCGGCTCGCCGCAACATGGTCAAGGTCAGCCTGAAGAACGGCACCATTCACCACATGGTGAAGGGTGAGCATGGCGCAGCCAACGTGATGATGATGCCGGCCCCCGCTGGTACCGGCATCATCGCTGGCGGCCCGATGCGCGCCGTGTTCGACGTGCTGGGCGTGACCGACATCGTGGCCAAGAGCCATGGTTCGAGCAATGCCTACAACATGGTGCGTGCCACGCTGGACGCCCTGAAGCACTCGATGACGCCGGCCGACATCGCCGCCAAGCGCGGCAAGTCTGTTGAAGACATCTTCAACTGATCGCGGTAGGAAAGAGACCATCATGTCTGAGAAGAAAACCGTCAAGATCAAGCTGGTTCGCAGCCCCATCGGTACCCGCGAGTCGCATCGTGCGACCGTGGTCGGCCTGGGCCTGCGCAAGCTGAACAGCGAAAGCGTGTTGGAAGACACGCCGGCTGTGCGCGGCATGATCAACAAGATCGCCTACCTCGTGAAGGTGCTGTAAGCACTTCACGAACAGAGGACAAGCACATGCAACTGAATAACATCAAGCCCGCCTCGGGCTCCAAGCATGCCAAGCGCCGTGTTGGCCGTGGCATTGGCTCGGGCATCGGCAAGACGGCCGGTCGCGGTCACAAGGGTCAGAAGTCGCGTTCGGGCGGCTACCACAAGGTGGGTTTCGAAGGCGGTCAAATGCCTTTGCAGCGCCGCCTTCCCAAGCGCGGTTTCAAGTCGATGACGCTGAAGTACAACGCCGAAGTGACGCTGGCCGACCTGGAAGTGCTGGGCGCTGACGAAGTCGACATGCTGACCCTGAAGCACGCTGGCCTGATCGGCCAGATGACCAAGGTTGTCAAGGTCATCAACACCGGTGCCATCACTCGCAAGGTGAAGCTCAGCGGTGTCGGCGCAACGGCAGCGGCTAAGGCCGCGATCGAAGCTGCTGGCGGCTCGTTCGCCTAAGCATCGACTTCGGTCTGATCAAGCTCTAACGGAACCTGTTCATAGTGGCAACCAACGCAAACCAGCTGGCCAAGAGTGGCAAGTTCGGTGACCTTCGTCGCCGGCTTGTCTTCCTGTTGCTGGCTTTGGTGGTGTACCGCATCGGGGCGCATATCCCGGTGCCCGGCATCGACCCGAACCAGCTGCAGCAGCTGTTCAAGGGTCAGCAGGGCGGCATCCTGAGCTTGGTCAATATGTTCTCGGGCGGCGCTCTGTCGCGCTTCGCCATCTTCGCGCTGGGCATCACGCCCTACATCTCGGCCTCGATCATCATGCAGTTGATGAGCTATGTGGTGCCGAGTCTGGAAGCGCTGAAGAAGGAAGGCGAGTCGGGTCGCCGCAAGATCACTCAGTACACGCGCTACGGCACCCTGGGGTTGGCATTGTTCCAGGCCTTGAGCATCGCGCTGGCGCTGGAAAGCTCGGCCGGTCTGGTGACCAACCCGGGTCTCAGCTTCCGGATGACGGCGGTGACCAGCCTGGTGGCCGGCACGATGTTCTTGATGTGGCTGGGCGAGCAGATCACCGAGCGCGGTCTGGGCAATGGCATTTCGATCCTGATCTTCGGTGGTATCGCCGCAGGTCTGCCGAGTGCGATTGGTGGCCTGCTCGAGCTGGTGCGTACCGGTGCGATGAATATCGTTTCGGCCATCATCGTTGTGGTGATCGTGATTGCGGTGACCTATGTGGTGGTGTTCGTTGAGCGGGGGCAGCGCAAGATTCTGGTGAATTATGCGAAGCGTCAGGTCGGCAACAAGGTGTATGGCGGTCAATCGTCGCACCTGCCGCTGAAGCTGAACATGTCGGGCGTGATCCCGCCGATCTTTGCCTCGTCGATCATCCTGCTGCCCACGACGATCGTGAGTTGGTTCGCCACCGGTGACAGCTTCCGGTGGTTGAAGGACATCGCCTCGGCGATGAGCCCAGGCCAGCCGATTTATGTGATGCTGTACGCCTCGGCGATCATCTTCTTCTGCTTCTTTTACACGGCAATGGTGTTCAACAGCCGCGAGACTGCTGACAACCTGAAGAAGAGCGGCGCTTTCATCCCAGGCATCCGCCCGGGTGACCAGACCGCCAGGCACATTGACAAGATTCTTTCGCGTTTGACCTTGGCCGGCGCCATCTACATCACTGGGGTGTGTTTGCTGCCGGAGTTCCTGACACTGAAGTACAACGTTCCCTTCTACTTTGGCGGCACCTCGTTGCTGATCATCGTGGTCGTGACCATGGACTTCTGGGCCCAGGTGCAGTCTTACGTGATGAGCCAGCAGTATGAATCGCTGCTGAAGAAGGCAAATTTCAAGGCCAGCTAAGCTGACCTATTTTTAAAACGAAGTAGAACGCAACAGAAACGAAGGCATGGCGAAAGACGACGTCATTCAAATGCAAGGCGAGATTCTTGAGAATCTGCCCAATGCAACGTTTCGCGTGAAGCTAGAGAACGGGCATGTTGTTCTCGGCCATATCTCCGGAAAGATGCGGATGCACTACATTCGCATACTTCCAGGTGACAAAGTGACGGTCGAGTTGACCCCGTACGATTTGAGTCGTGCTCGCATCGTGTTCCGGGCGAAGTGAGCGTTGTATGAAACCCGGACGCGCAGTAAGCGCTAATGTGAAGGTTTAGGAGCAGACCATGAAAGTTTCGGCATCCGTAAAAGTGATGTGCCGCAATTGCAAGATCATCCGCCGCAAGGGTGTGGTGCGCGTGATCTGTACCGATCCCCGCCACAAGCAGCGCCAAGGCTGATCGCCGCACGACAAGCGAATAGAGGAAGCAAATGGCACGTATTGCTGGTATCAACATTCCGCCGCAAAAGCACACCGAGATCGGTCTGACTGCGATCTATGGCATTGGCCGTACGACCGCGCAGAAGATCTGCGAGAGCTGCGGCATCCCGTTCGACAAAAAGGTCAAGGACCTGAACGACTCCGACCTGGAGAAGATCCGGGAAGAAGTCGGTCGCATGACCATTGAAGGCGATCTGCGTCGCGAGATGTCGATCAACATCAAGCGACTGATGGACCTGGGCTGCTACCGCGGCTTCCGTCATCGTCGTGGTCTGCCGATGCGCGGTCAACGCACCCGTACGAATGCCCGTACCCGCAAGGGTCCGCGCAAGTCGGGCGCGACCGGCAAGAAGTGATCCGTCGGCATCCACTGAAAGAAGCTCATCATGGCTAAAGCACCAAATAATTCGGCTGCCCAGCGCGTTCGCAAGAAGGTTCGCAAGAATGTGGCCGACGGCATCGCTCACGTGCATGCATCGTTCAACAACACCATCATCACCATCACGGACCGCCAAGGTGGCGCTCTGTCGTGGGCATCGAGTGGTGGCCAGGGCTTCAAGGGCTCGCGCAAGTCCACTCCCTTCGCAGCCCAGGTGGCCGCTGAAGTGGCCGGCCGCGCGGCTCAAGAGCAGGGCATCAAGAACCTGGACGTGCGGATCAAGGGTCCCGGCCCTGGCCGTGAGTCCACCGTGCGTGCGCTCGGTTCCCTGGGCATCCGCATCACGTCGATCTCCGATGTGACACCGGTGCCGCACAACGGTTGCCGTCCCCAAAAGCGTCGTCGCATCTAAGGCCACCGGCCCTTGATGCAGCGCGTTAGCAGCGCCCCTTCGGGGAAGCGTCTGCGCTGATTTCCGGTCGCCGGCGGGCACGAGAGTGCCGCGCCGGCGGTTTTGTTGAAGCCCACCGTCTGAGCCCCATAAAAACACCGGCCAGACTCGCGCGTAGTGGCTAAACCCCTCGCGTCAGATTGAATAAGGACACGCAAAGTGGCACGTTATCTAGGCCCCAAGGCCAAACTTTCCCGCCGTGAAGGCACCGACCTGTTCCTGAAGAGCGCCCGCCGCTCTATCGCGGACAAGGCGAAGATGGACTCCAAGCCCGGCCAGCATGGTCGTACTTCGGGTCAGCGCACCTCGGACTTCGGTCTGCAACTGCGTGAAAAGCAGAAGGTCAAGCGTATGTATGGCGTGCTGGAGCGTCAGTTCCGCCGCTACTTCGCTGAAGCCGAGCGTCGCAAGGGCAACACTGGTGCCAATCTGCTGATGCTGCTGGAATCGCGCCTGGACAATGTCGTCTACCGCATGGGCTTCGGCTCCACGCGCGCCGAGGCACGCCAGCTGGTTTCGCACAAGGGCATCACCGTGAATGGCGAAGTGGTCAACATCGCTTCGTACTCGGTCAAGGCCGGTGACGCCGTCGCCGTGCGCGACAAGGCCAAGAAGCAACTGCGCATCGTTGACGCGCTGAAGCTGGCCGAATCGATCGGTCTGCCCGCCTGGGTGACGGTCGACGCCACCAAGCTGGAAGGCGTGTTCAAGAAGGCCCCGGACCGTGATGAGTTCGGCGCCGAGATCAACGAATCGCTGATCGTTGAGCTGTATTCGCGTTAATTGGCTTGGCTGATGCCGACCTCGTTCCTCCGCTGTGGGACGAAGTCGGCATTTCGCCGTTCCTCGTCTGGGGCCGTGTCCCGCTGCCCCGGTTGGTCCCTCAGCCTTATCGGTGTAACGAACCGAGGGTATTGAAAGAAAGACCTCATGCAAACAAACTTGCTCAAACCCAAAACCATCAACGTCGAGCCTCTGGGCGGCCACCGTGCCAAGGTGACGCTGGAGCCGTTTGAACGCGGCTATGGCCACACGTTGGGCAATGCCCTGCGTCGCGTGCTGTTGTCTTCGATGGTGGGTTATGCGCCGACGGAAGTGACGATTGCCGGCGTGCTCCACGAGTACTCCAACGTTGACGGCGTGCAAGAAGACGTGGTTCACATCATGTTGAACCTCAAGGGCGTGGTGTTCCGCCTGCACAACCGCGACGAAGTGACCCTGGTGCTGCGCAAAGAGGGTGAAGGCCCCGTCACCGCCGCCGACATCCAGACCCCGCACGACGTCGAGATCATCAACCCTGATCACGTCATCGCCCATCTGTCGCAAGGCGGCAAGCTGGACATGCAGATCAAGGTCGAGAAGGGCCGCGGCTATGTGCCCGGCAGCATGCGCCGTTTCGGCGACGAAGCGACCAAGTCGATTGGCCGCATCGTGCTGGACGCCTCGTTCTCGCCGGTCTCCCGCGTCAGCTACACGGTCGAAAGCGCTCGCGTCGAGCAGCGCACCGACCTGGACAAGCTGGTCATGGAAATCGTCACCAACGGTGCGATCTCGCCCGAAGAAGCGATCCGTGCCTCGGCCAAGATCCTGGTCGAGCAGCTGGCCGTGTTTGCACAGCTCCAAGGCACCGACCTGGTCGATGCCTTCGACCAGCCGCCGCAGCGCAGCAGCTCGTTCGATCCTATCCTGCTCCGCCCTGTGGACGAGCTGGAACTGACCGTGCGTTCGGCCAACTGCCTGAAGGCCGAAAACATCTACTACATCGGCGACCTGATCCAGCGCACCGAGACCGAGCTCTTGAAGACCCCGAATCTGGGTCGCAAGTCGCTCAACGAAATCAAGGAAGTGCTGGCTTCGCGCGGCCTGACCCTGGGCGCACGCCTGGAAAACTGGCCGCCGCAAGGTTTGGATAAGCGTTAATTTTTAAAGATGGATGGGGTGCTGACCAACCCCCTCCGGTGCACCCGGCAGTACCTGATACGGCTGTCGGCGATTATTCAGTGAAAGGAAAAGCACCATGCGTCACGGAAATGGACTCCGCAAACTCAACCGCACCAGCGCTCACCGCAAGGCGATGCTGCGCAATATGTGCGTCTCGCTGCTGCAGCACGAAGCGATCAAGACCACGGTCCCCAAGGCCAAGGAACTGCGCCGCGTCGTCGAGCCGCTGATCACCCTGGCCAAGGTTGCGACCGTCGCCAACCGTCGTCTGGCGTTCGATCGCCTGCGCGACCGCGACATCGTCACCAAGCTGTTCAACGAACTGGGCCCGCGTTACAACGCACGTCCCGGTGGCTACACCCGCATCCTGAAGATGGGTTTCCGTGTTGGCGACAACGCGCCGATGGCCTATGTCGAGCTGGTGGATCGTCCTGACGTCGCTGCGACCGAAGGCGAAGAAGCATAAAGACCAGCGAGCGCTCAGCGCTTGAGACCAGAAAGGCCAGCCATGTGCTGGCCTTTTTTTATGGTCGAGCGCCAAACCCACGGACTGTTTGGCACACTGCGAAGCCATGCAAAAACCTCCCGCGCTGTTGAAGATCGAGCACCTGAGCAAGAGCTTTGGTGCCAACAGGGTGGTCGACGATCTGAGCTTCGAGATCGCCCCCGGTGAGTGCCTGGGCGTGATCGGTCCCAATGGCGCGGGCAAGACCACCACCATCCGCATGTGCCTGGGCCTGACCGGACCTGACGGCGGCAGCATCAGCGCCTTCGGCCTGCCCATACCGGCGCAAGTGCGCGAAGCCAAGCAGCGCCTCGGCGTGGTCAGCCAGTTCGACTGCCTGGACCCCGACTTCAGCTGCATCGAGAACCTGCGCGTCTACGGCCGCTACTTCGGCCTCAAGCGTGCGGAGATCGAGGCGCGCATCCCGAAGCTGCTGGAGTTCGCGTCGCTGCAAAGCAAGGCCGCGGCCAAGCCGGGTGAGCTGTCGGGTGGCATGAAGCGCCGCCTGAGCCTGGCCCGTGCGCTGATCAACGACCCCGACCTGCTCTTGCTGGACGAGCCGACCACCGGCCTGGACCCGCAGGCACGCCACCTGATGTGGGAGCGGCTGCAGAACCTCCTGCAGCAGGGCAAGTCGATCCTGCTGACCACCCACTTCATGGACGAGGCCGAGCGCCTGTGCGACCGCCTGCTGGTGCTGGACCATGGCCGCAAGATCGCCGAGGGCCGGCCGCGCGAGCTGATTGCCGCCCATCTGGAAAGCGATGTGGTCGAGGTCTATGGCGATGGCGCCGCGGATGCGGCCTCGCAGCACGCGGCCTTGGCTGAGCGCGTCGAGAGCAGCGGCGAGACCCGCTTCTTCTATCTGCGTGAGCCCAAGGCCCTGCTGCAGGCGCTGGGCGCCGATCACACCATCCGCTATCTGCACCGCCCGGCCAATCTGGAGGACCTGTTCCTCAAGCTGACCGGCCGGCAGATCCGCGATGAAGCCTGAGGCCTGAGACCCACACCATGCTCGTATCCGCCTATGCCTTGCCCCGCGTCAGCTGGCGCTTCCTGCCGGTGCTGCAGCGCAATCTGCTGGTCTGGATCAAGCTCGCCGGCCCCAGCATCCTGGGCAATATCGCCGAGCCGCTGATCACCCTGGTCGCCTTCGGCTACGGCCTGGGCTCGATGATCGGGCAGATCGAGGGCCTGCCCTACATCCTCTACCTCGCCTCGGGCAGCATCGCCGTCAGCGCGACGATGGCGGCCAGCTTCGAGGCGCTGTACTCGGCCTTCTCGCGCATGCAGGTGCAAAAGACCTGGGAGAGCATCATGAATGCGCCGGTGTCGCTGGACGACATCGTGTTCGCCGAGATGCTGTGGGCGGCGCTGAAGGCGATGTTCTCGGTCGCCGCCATCCTGGTCGTGCTGTTCCTGCTCAATATCAGCCGCGAGCCGACGATGCTGCTGGCCCTGCCGGTGCTGGGCCTGGTCGGCATCACCTTCGCGTCCATGGCCCTGGTCTTCAATGCCCTGGCCAAGGGCTACGACTTCTTCACCTATTACTTCACCCTGGTGCTGACGCCGATGACCTTTCTGTCGGGCGTCTACTTCCCGATCGGCCAGATGCCGGAGTGGCTGCAGCTGATTGCCCATGTGCTGCCGCTGACGGCCGCCGTTGAGCTGGTGCGGCCTTTGATCATCGGCCACTGGCCGGCTCAATGGCTGGGGCCGATGGCGGTGCTGGCGGGCTATGCGGTGGTGGGCTACTACATTGCCCTGGTGCTGACGCGCCGGCGTTTTTTTCGCTGACATTTCGCTGAACCCTTTTCTGAGGCGGGCCGGAACCAATCCGACCGCGTCACTGTCTGCCGTCCTATGCTGAAACTGCTGCTTCGATCCCTTCTTGCCCTGCTGCTTGGCGCCGCCGGCGCTGTCCATGCTGCCGATGACTTCCTGGCGCCCGAACAGGCCTTCAAGCTGGCGGTGCGCGCGCTCAATCCGACCATGCTGGAAGTCAGCTACGAGATCGCGCCGGGCTACTACATGTACCGCGAGCAGTTCAAGTTCGAGGCACAGGGCGCTGCCGTCGGCACGCTCGACTACCCCAAGGGCAAGGTCAAGTTCGACGAGACTTTCCAGAAGGAAGTCGAGACCTACCGTGAACGCTTTGCGTTGCGGGTCCCGGTCGCCCCATCCGGCGGCGCGTTCAAGCTCGCCATCACCGGTCAGGGTTGCGCCGACCAGGGGCTGTGCTATCCGCCGCAGACTCAAGTCGCCGAGCTTGATCTGTCTGATCCGAATGCGGCGCGTATCAAGCTCATTGGCGCCGATGGTGAGGTGCCGGCCATCACGCCGCTGGCCGACGGCGACTCGCAGCTTGATGCAGCGCTGCAATCGGGCCGCTTCTGGTCCGTTGTCGGTGTGTTCTTCATCGCCGGTCTGCTGCTGTCGCTGACGCCCTGCGTGCTGCCGATGCTGCCCATCCTGTCGTCCATCATCGTTGGCCGCAGCGGTGCGTCGGCGTCCCGTGGTCGATCCTTTCTGCTGGCGGTCAGCTACTCGCTGGGCATGGCCTTGATCTACACCGCCCTCGGCGTGGCCGCCGGCCTGGCCGGCGAAGGGCTTGCTGCGGCACTGCAAAAGCCCTGGGTGCTGGGCCTGTTCGCGCTGGCCCTGGTCGGCTTCTCGCTGTCGATGTTCGGTGTCTACGAGCTGCAGCTGCCGCAGGCGCTGACCGGCGGTCTGTCCAGTGCCTCGCAGCGCCTGCCCGCCGGCCAGTTTGCCGGCGTGTTCGTGATGGGCGGCGTGTCGGCGCTGATCGTCAGTCCCTGTGTAGCGGCGCCGCTCGCCGGGGCTCTGGTCTATATCAGCCAGAGCCGCGATGTTGTGCTCGGCGGCACGGCCCTTTTTGCCCTGGCCTGCGGCATGAGCGTGCCGCTGTTGCTGCTGGGCGCCTCGGCCGGTGCCTGGCTGCCGCACACCGGTGCCTGGATGGATGGCGTCAAGCATTTCTTCGGCCTGCTGCTGCTGGGCGTGGCGCTGTGGACGGTACAGCCCGTGCTGCCGGCAGGTCTGGCCCTGGCCCTCTGGGGCGCGCTGCTGATTGGTGGCGCCATCGTCTTCGGCCTGTTCGAACCGGCACACGTTCATGGCCGGCCACGGCTGTGGCTGCGCAAGACCGTGACCGCCGTCGCCGCGCTGTTCGGCCTGCTGCAGCTGATCGGCGCCGCCTCCGGCGGCCATGACCCGCTGCAGCCGTTGCGCCACTGGGTCGGTGTTGCCGGCGCGGCCAGCCCCGCCGGCCAGCAGGTGGCCTTTCAACGCGTACGCAGCGTGGCCGAACTCGACGCAGTGCTGGCCAGCGCCGGCCGTCCGGTGATGCTGGACTTCTATGCCGACTGGTGCGTGTCCTGCAAGGAAATGGAGCGCTTCACCTTCAACGAGCCGGCCGTGCGCCAACGCCTGGGCAAGGCCCTGCTGTTGCAGGCCGATGTCACGGCCAATAGCGAGGCCGACAAGGCCCTGCTGCGCCGCTTCCACCTGTTCGGCCCGCCCGGCATCATCTTCTTCGATGCCCAGGGCAGGGAGCTGGACGGTGTGCGCGTGATCGGTTTCCAGGACGCCGAACGCTTCGCCAAGTCGCTCGCTGCTGCAGGCATCTGAGCAGGTCACGCAAAGCGTGCTATAATTCGAGCTTCAGTCGCGGGGTGGAGCAGTCTGGTAGCTCGTTGGGCTCATAACCCAAAGGTCGTAGGTTCAAATCCTGCCCCCGCAACCAAAATACAGGGCATCAAGGTCCGCAAAAAGCCGCTCACCAGTCGGGCGGCTTTTTTATTCAGGCAGTCAATCGATCAGTCGCGGGGTGGAGCAGTCTGGTAGCTCGTTGGGCTCATAACCCAAAGGTCGTAGGTTCAAATCCTGCCTCCGCAACCAATCAAGAAAACCCGCTGAATGCGTGAGCGTTCAGCGGGTTTTTCTTTGCCCGGCGCGCTAGGAGCACTCCCTATTTGCGTTGCAGCGCGCGCGGGCCTAGGATGGGTTCGCCGTGCTACGCGGAGATGCCATGAAACTGCTATGCCTGACGGCCGGTTTGATGATGCTCTGTTCCACCGCCTGGGCAGAACCCGTGTGCGAAGTGCTGGCGGTACGCGGCGAGGCCTATGTCGGCGGCCGAGCGCTGGCCGTCGGCGACAAGCTCGACAGTGGCGCCGAGTTGCGCACTGGAGCCCAGGGCCGGGTGCGGCTGCGCTTCGTCGACGGTTCGACCCTGGTGCTCAGCGACGCCTCCCTGCTGAAGATCGAGCGGTTCGAGCAGGCGCCGGGCCGGCCGCGTGCGGTGAGCCTGCTGCTGGAGATGGGCCTGATCGGCCAGAAGGTCACGTCGGCGCCTGGGGGCAACTGGCAGGTGCGTACCCCCACGGCGGTGAACGTGCAGTCGGGCCAGGTCTCGGTTGAGGCGGTGCCCTTGGGCAATGCCACCCGGGCCCTGCGCCCGTCGCGCAGCCGGGTCGTGCTCGAGTCCGCCCAGGCCGGCACCCGCTGTTCGGCCGTTGGTGGTTGCAGCGCGTCCAGCACCTGGTCGCCCGAGCGCGTGCAGCGCTCGCAGGACGGGCCGTCCGGTGTCTGACGCGCTGGGCTCGCGCCGTGCCTGGTTGGGCGTGGCGCTGGGCCTGGCGGCCCTGCTGCAGGGGCTGTTGCTGCAGCGCCAGCTGTTCCTGGCGCCGGCCTTTCCGGCCCTGGCCTGGGCCTGGCCGTGCTGGGCGCCACCGCGCTGCGCAGCGGCCTGGAGCAGGCACGCAAGCGCGCGGCGCTGGAAGCCTTGCGTGCCAGCGAGCAGCGCTACGCCTTGGCCGTGCAGGGGGCCAATGACGGCATGTGGGACTGGGGCATGTCCGCCGGCGCCGTCTACTTCTCGCCGCGCTGGCTGACGCTGATGGGCCTGCTGCCCGAGCAGGCGCAGTCCATGGCGGCCTGGACCCCGCCGCTGGACGAACGTGGCCGCCAGGCGTTCAATGCTGCGCTGGTTGAGCACCTGGCCGGGCCCAGCCTGCAGTTCCACCATGTGCTGAACTCCGAGCAGGGCGGCGTCGAGCGCTGGCTGCTGGCCCGCTGTGTGGCGGTGCGCGAGCAGGGCCTGCGGGTGCGCATGGCGGGCTCGCTGACCGACATCAGCGAGCAGCAGCTGCTACAGCGCCAGATCACCTTCGACGCGCTCTATGACCGCCTCACCGGCCTGCCCAACCGGGTGCTGTTCCTCGAACGGCTGCGCTCGCTGTTCGCCGCCGAGCCCGTGCTGACCGGCGTAGTGCTGGTCGATATCGACGGCTTTCGCGTGCTCAACGAGCGCGAGGGCACGCAGGCCGGTGACGAGGTGCTGCGTCAGTTCGACACCCCGTTTCTGGTCGCCGGCCACAGTCTGGGCCTGGGCGCCAGCGTCGGCTGGGCCCATGGCGCCCAGGCCCGCTTCACCGACGCCGAGCTGATGAATGCGGCCGAGCTGGCCCTGGCCCATGCCAAGGCCCGGCTGCGCGGCCGCGCCCACGCCTTCGACCCGGCCGAGCAACTGATCGAGAACTCGCGCCGCTGGCTCAAGGAGAACATAGCCCTGGCCCTGCAGAACCAGGAGTTCCGCCTGTTCTACCAGCCGCTGGTGCGGCTCAAGGACCGCGAGCTGCTGGGCTTCGAGGCCTTGATACGCTGGCCTCATCCGCTCAAGGGCATGGTCATGCCGGGCGACTTCATCCCCTTCGCCGAGGAGAGTGGCCAGGTCGTGCCCATGGGCAGCTGGACCCTGCTCGAGGCGGCCGCCCAGCTGGTGCGCTGGGACGCGCTGGGCTTCAAGGTCTCGATCGACGACTTCGGCACCGGCTATTCATCGCTGGCCTATCTGCACCGCTTTCCGTTCGACACGCTGAAGATAGACCGCTCCTTCGTGATCCGCCTGGCCACGGGCCGCGAGGCGGTGGAGATCGTGCGCACCATCGTCGGCCTGGCCTTGGCGCTGGACAAGCAGGTGCTGGCCGAAGGCATCGAGGAGCCGTCCCAGGCAGGGCTGCTGCAGGAGCTGGGCGTCCACGTCGGCCAGGGCTGGCTGTTCGCCAAGGCCCTGCCGGCCGATCAGGTCCAGCAGCTGATCCTGCAGGGCTCGGCCGGTATCAAGCCAGCTCGCTGAGCAGCAGGGCCTGCAGCAGGCTGAGCCGCTTGTCATCGCTGGAGCCCGGACCGTCCAGCTCGGTGGCCCAGCGGGCCGATGGGTGGGCCGGCGCGGCGATGGCGTCGAAGACCGGCACGCCGGCCTCCTGGCGCACCCGTGCGACCAGGGCGCTGTCCATGTCCTGGCATTCGATCGCGTCGTACAGGCGGCCCAGCATGCGTGCGGTGTGCTGAACCTCCTGGGCGCTGCTATGCGCCGACAGGCTCACCGGCAGGCGGGCCACATGGGCGCCCAGCGCCTCGGCGGCGCGGCGGAACAGCAGGGCTGCCTCGCCGTCCTCGGCTGCGCACACCAGGCCCAGCTTCTTGCCGCGCAGCAGCGGCTGCAGGCTTCCGGCCTGGGCGGCTTGCAGCAGCTGGCGGGCATGGGCGCGCGGGGCAGAGGGGTCTTGTAGCGACATGACAACGGCACTGGCGAGACGGGGTGGGTTCACGGTGTTGCAGAGGAGCCGGGCACGCGGGGTAGCTTTGTGCATGGTTCGCAGACTAGCTATGCCTTGGCGGCCGACTTTGACGTGGGTCAAGCCAGGCCCAGCCAGCCTGTGCTGATACCAAGCGGACACAAACCATTCATTCACTGTTACCGAGTGATGCGCAGCGTCGTCATCTGTTGCCGGGCGCTGCCTAGGATGCAAAACATCGAATCGCATCCAGCCCCACGGGAGAACACCATGCTCAGCACCCAGATCGCCACCGCCGCCCATGTCACCCTGGCCAGCACGCTGGCCACCTCGACCCAGGGCCCGGCCCGCACGCTTCTGCGCGCACCGGCGCTGCCGGTGCTCAAGTCCGATGCGGCGGCCAACCAGCGTGCCAGCCAGCATGTGGCCGAGACCCTGAAGCTGCTGATCGAGAAGCTGGCCCCGCAGCGCCGCGTCGTCCACGCCGGTGATCTGGTCTACCAGGGCGGCGAGTCCTTCGGCCATCTGTACGTGATGACCTCGGGCTTCTTCAAGCTGGTCAATCTGTCGGCCGATGGCCGCGAGCAGGTCGTGGGCCTGAAGTTCCGCGGCGACTGGCTGGGCTTCGATGGCATCGCCAACGGCCGCTATGCCTGCGACGCCGTGGCCATGGACACCGGCGAGGTGCTGGTGATACGTTATGACGCGCTGTTTGCCGCCTGCGCCGCCCAGCCCGCGCTGATGACGGCCCTGCACGAGGCGATGAGCCGCGAGATCGCCCGGGACCGCGACTCGCTGATGTCGGTCTGCACCCTGCCGGCCGATGCCCGCGTGGCCGATTTCCTGCGTTACTGGGCCGAGTCGCTGGCCCGCCGCGGCCTGCGCTCCGACCAGATCACGCTGCGCATGACCCGTGCCGAGATCGGCAACTACCTGGGCATGACCCTGGAGACGGTCAGCCGCTCGCTGTCCAAGCTGGCCCGTGCCGGCGTGATCGTGTTCGCCGAGAAGGGCCGGCGCGATGTGCAGATCCCCGACGTCGATGCCTTGAGCGAGTTCATCCAGCACTGCCTGGCACCGGCCAGCCCCGTGCTGCAGTAAGCCGGCCACAGGCGCTGCCCGCAGTACCCCGGCGCATCGACAATGACTTCTCCGACCCGTCGCGCGGCGGCGGCCGCGCCCAGCCATACCCCCGCGGGCCTGCTGGCCATCGGCTATGCCCTGTTCGGCGTGGTCTGGATCTATTTCTCGGACGACTGGCTGCTGGCCATGGCGCCCAATCTGCAGATCTTCGCCCAGCTGGGCCAGGGCAAGGGCGTGGCCTTCGTGCTGGCCACCAGCGCCCTGCTGTTCGTGCTGGCGCAGCGCCGCGAGCGCGCGGTTGCCGAGCGCCAGCGCATCGAGCAGGACGAGAAGCTGCACGTGCTGCAGCTGCTGGACGCCATCGCCAATGGCTCGCCCGATGCGATCTTTGCCAAGGATCTGCAGGGCCGCTATGTGTTCGCCAACCGCGAGACCTGCCGTCTGCTGGGCCAGGCCGAGTCCATCGTGCTGGGCCATGGCGACGACAGCGTGTTCCCGCTGCACGAGGCCGAGATGCTGACCCAGGCCGATGCCGAGGTGCTGCGCAGCGGCCAGCTGATGCAGCGCGAGGAGCAGCTGACGACGGTGGACGGCCTGCGCGTCTATCTCGCCAGCAAGGGGCCGCTGCACGGGCCCGACGGCAGCATCATCGGCCTGTTCGGCGTCAGCCGCGACATCACCGAGCGCAAGCGCATCGAGGACGTGCACCGGCAATGGGCGATGGCCTTCGAGAACACCCGCGACGGCGTGATGATTGCCGACGACCATGGGCGCATCCAGGCCATCAACCGCGCCTTCACCGAGATCACCGGCTACACCGAAGCCGACGCGCTGGGCCGGACGGCCAAGATGCTGCAGTCGGGCATGCATGACGACGGCTTCTACGAAACCATGTGGCGCGCGCTGCGCGTCCATGGCCACTGGCAGGGCGAGATCTGGAACCGGCGCAAGGGCGGCGACATCTATCCCGAGTGGCTGACCGTCAGCGCGGTCGGCGACACCTCGGGCAAGCTGACCCACTATGTCGGCGTGTTCACCGACATCACCCGCGTCAAGCACAGCGAGGCCCAGCTCGATCACCTGGCCCATTACGATCCGCTCACCGGCCTGCCCAACCGCAGCCTGCTGCACACCCGGCTCGAGCAGACGCTGGCGCGGGCCGCCCGCCACCACACCAAGGCGGCGGTGCTCTACATCGACCTCGATGGCTTCAAGACCGTCAACGACAGCCGCGGCCATCCCGTCGGCGACGAGTTGCTGGTCTGCATCTCGCGCCGCCTGCGCGCCCGGCTGCGTGAGGAGGACCTGCTGGGCCGCCTCGGCGGTGACGAGTTCCTGGTCGTCGTCGAGCTGCCCGGCGGGCCGGCCGAGGTGGCGGGGCTCGCCCGCGATCTGCTGGCCGCGGTGGCCGAGCCCGTGCCCCTGCCCGGCGGCGGCGATGCCTATCTGACCGCCAGCATAGGCATCAGCGTCTTCCCGGACGACGGCTGCAGCAATGCGGTGGAGATGCTGCGCGATGCCGATGCCGCGATGTACCGCGCCAAGGACCAGGGTCGCAACCGCTTCTGCTTCTACACCAGCGACCTGAATGCCGAGGCCCAGGCCAAGCTGGAGCTGGAGGCAGCGCTGAGCCGGGCGCTGGAGCGCGACGAATTCAGGCTGCACTACCAGCCCAAGGTCGAGGCGCTGAGCGGCCGCATCGTCGGCGCCGAGGCGCTGCTGCGCTGGCAGCGTGGCGGGGTCGGCCTGGTCTCGCCGGGCCAGTTCATCCCGATTGCCGAGCGCTCCAGCATGATTCTGGGCATTGGGGCCTGGGTCATCGATGAGGCCTGCCGGCAGATCCGCCGCTGGATGGATGCCGGCCAGCCGGTGCTGCGCGTGGCCGTCAATGTGGCGGCTCGCCAGTTCGCTGCCGGCGATCTCGACCAGGTGCTGGGCGATGCCCTGATTCGCCACGGCGTGTCGGCCGAGCACATCGAGATCGAGCTGACCGAAAGCATGCTGATGGAGCGCCCCGAGATCACCGCCGCCATGCTGGGCAAGCTCAAGGCTCTGGGCGTGAAGCTGTCACTGGACGATTTCGGCACCGGCTATTCCAGCCTGGGCTATCTGCACAGCTTCCCTATCGACACGCTGAAGATAGACCAGTCCTTCGTGCGCGGCATCGGCGTTGGCGTCCAGGGCGAACCGGCCCCGGTGCTGGTGGACGCCATCATCGCGCTGGCCCATCGGCTGGGGCTGAGCGTGGTGGCCGAGGGGGTGGAGACGGCCGAGCAGAGCGACTACCTGCTGCGCCAGGGCTGCGACGAGTTGCAGGGCTACCGCTTCGGCCGGCCCGACACCGCCGAGGCCCTGCAGCTGCGGCTGGCGGCTCAGGCGCAGCCGGCCATGGAGGCTCAGCTCACGCCTTGAGCCGGGCGATGGCCTGTGCCAGCTGCTCGCGCGTATAGGGTTTGGGCAGCAGCTCCCAGCTGGGCGGCGAGTCGCGGTCGGCGTCCAGCAGCTCGGCCGAGAAGCCCGACATCAGCAGCACGGCCAGGTCCGGAAAGCGGGCCTGAGCCCGCTGCGCCAGCTCGGTGCCGCGCATGCCGGCGCCCAGGGCCACATCGGTGAGCAGCAAGTCGAAGCGGGCCTCGGGCCCCAGCAGCAGCAGGGCCTGCTCGGCGCTGGTGCAGACGGTGGTCTGGCACTGCAATGTGTCTAGGAACTGCCGCACCACACTGCGCACCTCGCCGTCGTCCTCGACCAGCAGCACCTTCAGGTCGGGCGGCACGCTCAGATCCGAGGGTAGCTCGGTCTCGACGGTTGCGGTCTCGGCCGCCCAGGGGCGCGGCAGGCGCAGCGTCACCGTCGTGCCGGCGCCCGGGGCGCTGTCTATGGTGATCACGCCCTTGGACTGCTTGACGAAGCCATAGACCGTGCTCAGGCCCAGGCCTGTGCCGCGACCGGCTGCCTTGGTGGTGAAGAAGGGCTCGAAGGCCCGCTCCTTGACGGCCTCGGGCATGCCGGCCCCGGTGTCGGAGATGGCAATCTCGACCAGCCGCTCATGGGCCATGCTGGGGTCGTCGAGTTCGCGCCGCGCCTCGGCCGGGAGGACCGTGCAGGCATGGGCGCGAAAACGCAGGGTGCCGCCTTCGGGCATGGCGTCGCGGGCATTGATGGCGATGTTCAGCAGCGCCGACTCCAGCTGTCCCGGGTCGGCCAGCACCGGCGGACTGTCACCGCAGTCGACCTCGATGCGTATGCGCTGGTCCAGCGTGCGACGCAGCATATCGGCCAGCGAATGCAGCATCACCGCCACATCGACCGCCGTGGGCTGCAGCACCTGACGGCGCGAGAAGGCCAAGAGCTTGGCCGTCAGCTCGGCGCCGCGCTTGGAGGCGCGCATCGCCGCGGTCACCAGCTGCTGGCCTTGGCTGTCGTCGGCCAGCGCGGGCAGCTCTTCCAGCACCTGCAGATTGCCCTGTATCACCGTCAGCAGATTGTTGAAGTCGTGCGCTATGCCGCCAGTCAGCTGGCCCACGCTTTCCAGGCGCTGGGCATGGTTCAGCGCCTCCTCGGACTGGGCCCGCTGCAGGCTGGTGGCCAGCAGGCTGGATAGCGACTCCATGAAGCGCAGCTCGTCGTCGCCGAAGCGGGCCTCACGTCGGGTGCGCACCGTCAGTGCACCGATGATGCGTCCGCGGTCCGACAGCGGCACCGCCATGCCCTGCACAAGCTCGGCGGCCAGATAGCTTGGCGGCACGGCAAAGCGCGACTCCAGGCGGTAGTCGGTCACCACCACCGGCCGGCCTTGGGCCAGCACAAAGCCGGGAGCGGTGTCGGGACGGTTGGGCACCAGCTGGCCAATGGCTTCGCCCTCCAGCAGACCCAGGCCGCTGGCGACACGAAACTCCAGCCGGTTGGGCTGCAGCAGCCAGACCATCGCCAGCTCGGCCTGCAGGGCCTCGGCGGCCATCGCCGGCACCTGGTCCAGCAGCACCTGAGGGTCGCGCGAATCGACCGCCAGCCGGCCCAGATTGGCCAGGAACTCGCTGTACCGGGCGCGCTGCAGCGCCTGCTTGACGCGGGGGTAGGCGCCGATGTCGCGGATCGAGGCGACGACGAAGGGCAGGCCATGGTCCTGCAGCGGGCTCAGCGCGATCTCGACCATCACCTCGCTGCCGTCACTGCGCTTGGCCGCCAGCTCCATCTGCGTGCCCATGGGGCGCGGCTTGGGGTTGTGGCCGTAGGTTTCGCGATAGGCGGCGTGGCGCGAGCGCACCGCATCCGGCACCAGCGCATCGACCCCGAGGCTCAACAGCTCGGCATTGCTATAGCCCAGCAGCGCGCTGGCGGCCGGATTGGCCAGCACGACCTGGCCCCGGCCATCGACGACCAGCAGGGCATCGGGGTAGGCCGTGTGCAGCGAGCGGAAGATGGTCTGCTCGTCGATCCCGCTGATCCCTTGCTGGGGTTGCGGCGTGTCGGGTGTGGTGGGCATGCTCATCAGCCCTGGGTGACCGGCGGCACCAGGATGTAGCCCGCGGCCCGCACCGACTTGATCAGCTGCGGATGCTCGGCGTCGGGTTCCAGCTTCTTGCGCAGGCGGCCAACCTGCACGTCTATCGTGCGGTCGAACGGCGCGGCCTCGCGGCCCCGCGTGTGCTCGAGCAGGAAGTCGCGCGACAGCACACGGCCCGGGTGCTGGGCAAAGGCGCACAGCAGGTCGAACTCGCCGCTGGTCAGTGCCACCTCCTGCCCCTGGGCGTCCAGCAACTGGCGCGCGCTCGGGTCGAGCTGCCAGCCGGCGAACAGCAGACGGTTGCGCGTGCCGGGGGCCGGGGCGGAGGCGGGCGCCGAAGCCTCGGCCGGGGCGATGCGGCGCAGCACCGCCTTGATGCGGGCCAGCAGCTCGCGCAGATCGAAGGGCTTGGTCACATAGTCGTCGGCGCCGACCTCCAGGCCGACCACCTTGTCGACCGCGTCGCCGCGGCCGGTGACGATGACCAGGCCACAGCGCCAATGCTCGCGCAGCTGGCGGGCAATGGTGAAGCCATCCTCGCCGGGCAGGCCCAGGTCCAGCAGCACCAGGGCCGGGGCGTCGGTGGGCATCAGCTCCATCAACGCACGGCCGGAATGCAGCGGCGTGATGCGGTAGCCATGGCCTTGCAGGTAATTGGCCAGCAGGGTGGTGATGTCGACCTCGTCGTCGACGATGGCGATGTGCGGGGCAGAACTCATGCGGTCGTCGGTGCAAATCCCAATGGACGGGCACCGAAGGGTAGCAGCTTTGGCTGCCTCCGCCAGCATCAAGGACTGCGCAGGTGACCTGCCTTCAGCCCGATTTCAGTCCGATTTCAGGCCTATTGGCGCCGGCACGGCGTTGACGATGCGGGTGAACAGGGCCCGGTACTCGGCCTCGGGCTGATGACCGGTGAGTGGGTCGCGGTTGGCGGCGAAGGCCTCGTCCAGCTCGGCCCAGTCCTGCTCGGTCAGCACCTTCTCGGCCAGCGGCAGTATCTCCTGCTCCTCCTTGCTCATATGGCTCAGGTAGAAGGCCACATAGCGTTCGGCCGCCTGCTCGAAGGCGGCGCGCCTGGCTTCGCCCATCATCTCGAAGGCCAGCAACGCATGCTGCAGATTGCGGATATTGCGCTCGCCGCAGGCGTGGTCGTGGTCCAGCTCATCAAGGACCTCGCGTGACAGCGGCGTGCGTGCGCGCAGTTTCGGGAACAGCAGCTCGGTTTCCTTGCGGTGGTGCTGCTTCTCGGGGAATTCGTCCACATAGAACAGCATCGCGCGCAGCGCGGCGAAGTCCGGCATCGAGCCCTGGCGGCGGTGCTGTTCCAGCAACAGCAGGATGGAGCGCAGCATGGCGGCAAGGGCCTGGTGTTCGTCGCGGATGATGCGCAAAGAGCTGTGTTTCATGCTGGACTCCCAGGAATCTCGTTTGGATGAGTGTTCGCTATGCGAACTGCAGCGGTGCGCCGCTGGCGTCGAGTGCGAGCAGGCCGCTCAGATGGCCGCTGCGCACGCGCTCCAGCAGCGTCTGCAGCGCCTGCTCGACCTGCTCCGCGCTGGGGGGCTCGCCGCGGCTGCCGGGCAGGCCGGCGGCAAACATCACCTGCCAGGGCGGGCCGGCGCGGCGCGCCTCGGCGGCCAGGGCTTCGAAGCTGCTCAGCTCGTCCAGGCCCTTGTCCACGCACATCAGCGGCTCCAGCGCCCCGCCGCTGCCGGCGGCGAAGCGTTCGCGCTGGGCCGGCGTGGCATCGTCGGGCAATTCTGCAGCGGTGAACACGAACAGCAGTCGCTGCGGCTCGGGCTGCGCGGCGGCGGCTTGCAGCAGCTGGTCAAACATCGTGCTCTGGCTCATGGCAGGGTCCTTGGTGAATGGGGTCAGGCCGCTGCCAGCGTAGCGGCTGAATCGCCGCCCATCAAGCGCACCAGCAATTCGCGCACGCTGCGTATCTGGCTGCCGAAGGGCAGGGCGCCGCGACCGCTGAAGAACAGGCCGCTCTTCAGGTCGCCGTGCAGCGCCGAGGCGAGTTGCTGGTCGATGCAGAACTGGCCCCAGCCGGCCTTGCCATCGCGCAGGCCGCACTGGGCCAGGCAGTCGAAGGCCTTGGTGCAGCGGGCCTTGACCTGGGCCACGGCCTGCAGCCGGGGCTCGGCCTTCAGATAGGCGCGCAGCCAGGGCGTGCCGACGGCGCGGGCGGGCAGGCCGGCGACGCTGGTGAACTCGACCATGTCTTCGTCACGGGCCTCGGCCAGCACCCGCTTGAATTCGGGATGGGCATCGCCCTCGGTGGTCACGGCAAAGGGTGTGCCCAGCTGCACGCCGGCAGCGCCCAGATCCTGCAGGCGGCGGATGTCGGCCAAGGTGCGTATGCCACCGGCGGCGATCACCGGTGTCTGCGACTCGATGCCGGCGGCGCGCAGCACCGCCAGCGTCTCGGGCACCGAGCGCTCGAAATCGAAGCGCGGGTCATGCAGATCCTCGATGCGGGCCGCGCCGAGGTGGCCACCGGCCAGGCCCGGGTGCTCAAGCACGATGGCATCGGGCATGCGCTTCTTGCGTTCCCATTTGCGCACCACCAGCTGCACGCCGCGAGAGTCGGACAGGATGGGGATCAGGGCGACCTGCGGATGGTCGCTGGCCAGCTCGGGCAGGTCCAGCGGCAGGCCGGCGCCGACGACGATGGCGTCGATGCCGGCCTCCAGCGAGCGCTTCACATAGGCGGCGTAATCGCTGACCGCGCGCATCACATTCATTGCCAGCAGGCCGTGGCCGCCAGCGATCTGGCGGGCGGCCTTGACCTCGCGCTCCAAGGCCTCCAGATTGGCTGCATTGATGCGGTCCTTGGCCTCCGGGCCCACGCCCAGGCTGCGCGTGGCCTCCATCAGATCGGGGTGGTGGCGGCGCAGGTCCACCGAGCTCAGCGTGCCGGTACCGCCCAGTGCGGCCACATGGCCTGCCAGGCTGTGGGCCGACACGCCAATGCCCATGCCGCCCTGCACGATGGGCAGCAGGTTGCGGCCGGCCAGGCGCAGCGCATTCAGGCCGCTGCGCTCCAGCATTTGTTTCAGGTCATTTGGGATCACGCAGGCTCTCCAGTCTTTGCGGGCAACTGTAGGCAAGACCGCGCCGCACCGGCATGACCCATATCAAGGCGGCTGGAAATGCCGCCCAAGCGCCTCAGTCCGAGGCGCCTGCACTTTCGCGCGGGGTGATCACCGTGGTGTCCAGCGGGGCCTGAGGTTCGCCGTAGCGGGGCGGGCTGTCGCTGACCAGCGGGGTGACCGGCGTCGGCTCCGCCGCGGGCTGGGAGGCCTGGCTGCTGAAGGCGACGCCCAGCACGAAGGCGCTGGCGAGGCTGACACCCAGCAGGGTGATGGAGGCATGGTCGTGGCGCATGGGGCGATCCGATGTGTTGGCTGTGCGCCGACGGGATTGCCAGGCGCCAGGCCATGTTCGGTGCGTCCCGCTTCAGCGCCGTTCCAACGCGGGGGCCGCCCTGTTTCATTGGTTGCAGTCGGGAGGCGAGGCTTCATCGGGCTCGGTGGCCGGAATGAAGCGGCCTGACTTCAGGTCGAAGACATGGACCTCGCCGTCCTCGATCACATAGTGCCAGCCATGCAGTGACAGCTCGCCGCGCTCGACGCGGCGGCGCACCATCGGATAGTCCAGCAGGCGCTCCAGCTGCAGCACCACCGAGCGCTGCTCGGTGCGGCGCAGGGCCTCGGGGCTGGGCAGCACCGGCAGTGCGGCCTCGCGGGCCAGGTCCAGCCAGGCGCCGAGGTTGACGGCCTCGGGCGAGACCTCGCCATACAGCGCGGCGATGGCGCCGCAATGGCTGTGGCCGCAGACGATGATGTGGCGCACCTTCAGATTCAGCACCGCGAACTCGATCGCCGCGGCCGTGCCGTGCAGGCCGCCGACCCAGCGCTTCTCGGGTTCGGGTGGCTGTTCCTGCGCCCGCTTGCCCAAGGTGTCGGGCAGGCGCGGCGTCAGCGTGCCGCAGCAGGGCGGGACGAGAGCGCCGACATTGCGCACCATGAACAGCTCGCCCGGGCCGGCGCCGGTCAGCAGATAGGGCACCAGGCGCGAGTCCGAGCAGCCGATGAACAGGCTGGTCGGGTGCTGGCCACCATCGACGAGCTCCTTGAACTGGGCCCTGTACTGCGGGAAGGCGTCGCTGTGGAAGCGGCGCAGCCGGGCTAGCAGGGCGTCCGGCATCACTGCACCAGCGGAGTCTCGGCGGCGTCCAGGCTCACGCCCTGCAGCTCGGCCGCACCGGCCAGCACCTGCAGGTATTGGCGCAGCGCATTGACCCAGGCCTGCTGGCGCAGCACCAGGGCCACCGCCTGGTGCACCTCCTCGAAGGCCGGCTGGGTGCCGACATCACGGGCCCGCACCTCGACGATGTGCAGGCCGAAGCGGCTGTGCACCAGGCGCGGCAGCACGCCCACCGTGTCCTGGCCGAACACCTCTCGGGCGAACTCGGTCGCGCACTCGTCCTTGCCGACCCAGCCCAGATCACCGCCCTGCTCGCCGCTGGGGCAGTTGGACCATTGGCGCGCGGCCTCGCCGAAGACGTCGCCGTCCGGGTCTGCGCAGCGCAGTTCGTAGAGCTTGGCCTCGGCGCGCTGGCGCAGCGCCTGCACATCGACGCCGGGGGTGACGGCAAACAGCAGATGGCGCAGCTGCAGCCGCTCGCCACGGCCGTAGCGGGCCGGATGGGCCTCGAAGTGGCGGCGGCAGGCCTCGGGCGAGGGCTCGGGGATCTTCAGTTCGCGTTCCAGCAACTGCTCGATCGCGTCGCCGGCCTTGGCGCTGTCGAAGCCGGCCGCGACGGCCGCCTGGCGCAGCAGCTCGGTGCAGGCACGCTGGCGCAGCGCGGTCTCGTCAAGCTGCTCCTCGTCTCCGTGGAGCGGCACGCCGTTGACGGTCGGGATCGCAAAGGTGGTGTTCATCAGCGGCCCTTGTAGTCAGGGAGGTTGAGCTTGCGGCTGCGCACCATCTGGTAGGGACGCAGCGCATAGACGAGCGTGCCGAAGCCACTCCAGACATGGACCAGCCGGGTGAAGGGGAAGATCAGGAAGATCGACATGCCCAGCACCATATGGGTCTTGAACACCCAGCCGGCACCGGCCAGCAACTCGACGCCACCGGCGCGGAAGGTGACGATGCGCTGCGCCCATTCGGCCAGGCGCATCATCATCCCGCCGTCCAGGTGCTGGGCCGACAGCGGTATCGTCGCCAGTCCCAGCGCGAACTGCAGCCACAGCAGCACCAGCAGCAGGATGTCGCTGGGCTTGGAGGTGGCGCGGATGCGATCGTCAGACAGGCGCCGATGCAAGAGCAGGCTCACGCCGATGAAGCCCAGCAGGCCGAACAGGCCGCCCGAGACCATGGCCATCAGCTGCTTGTTGCCGGCGCTGATGAAGGGCTCGTAGAGGAAGTGCGGCGTCAGCATGCCCACCGAATGGCCGAAGAACAGGAACAGCACGCCGATGTGAAACAGATTGCTGCCCCAGCGCAGACTGCCGGTGCGCAGCAGCTGCGAGGAGTCGCTCTTCCAGGTGTACTGGTCGCGGTCGAACCGTATCAGGCTGCCGAGCAGGAACACCGCCAGGCAGATATAGGGGTAGTAGCCGAACAGAAATGTGTCGAGCCAGCTCATGGTGCGACTCCTTGGGCCGTGGTGGCGGGGGATTTGCGGACGATGTGTATCGGCTGCGGGGTGCCGGGTCTTGCCTGGCCCTGGGTGCTGCAGCCGTCGAAGGCCATGGGCTCCGCCCAGGCCTCGTCCACCTCGGGTTCGGCCGCCACCGGCACGGCCGCCACCTTCTGGCCGGCCAGCTCCAGCACCGCGGCGATCACGCTGGCATAGGGGCTCTGGCGCTCCAGCAGCGCGCTGAAGATGGCGGTCAGGATGTGGGCGATCTCGCCGAGAAATTCGCGAGCCGTCTCGGGCGGCTGGGTGGAGGCGAACTCCAGCACCACGGTCAGATGGTCGGGCAGCTCGGTGCCGCCCAGCTGCAGGCCGGCGCTGGCATACGTCTGGCCCAGATCGACCAGGGCCTGGCCGCGGTCGCGCGAGTCGCCATGCACATGCTCGAACAGATGCAGCGAGGTGTTGCGGCCGCTGTCGAAGGTCTCGACGAAGCGGGCCTCGACGGCGTACGGGTCCATCGCGCCGAGCTGCTGCAGCAGCGCGTCCAGCTCGGCCAGGCGCTTCCTGCCCAGGCCGCAGTCATGGTGCAGCGCATCGCCCAGCTCGGGCAGGGCGGCACGCAGCGCGCCGTTGGGGTAGCTCAGCAGGGCGCCGAGGGCGCGCAGGGTCAGTGATATGTTTTTCATCGGGGGCTCCTCACAGGCTTGCCTTGATCGGTATGGTCCGCTTCTTGGTGCCACCGAACAGCGAGGCCTCGCTGGCGCCATCGGAGCAGCCATTGCCGAAGGTGAAGCCGCAGCCGCCCCGCATGTCGAAGGTGTTCTCGGCGTACTCGCGGTGGCTGCTCGGGATCACGAAGCGGTCCTCGTAGTTGGCGATGGCCATCACCTGGTACATGTCCTCCACCTGCGCGGCGCTCATGTCCACCTGGCGCAGCAGCTCCGGGTACTCGACGCCATCGACATGCTTGCCGCGCTGGTAGGCGCGCATGGCCAGCATGCGGTCCAGCGCGCGCACGACTGGCTGGGTGTCGCCGGCGGTGAGCAGGTTGGCCAGGTACTGGACCGGGATGCGCAGCTGGGTGACGTCCGGAATAGCGCCATTGATGCCGATATGGCCGGCATTGGCGGCGGCGGTGATCGGCGACAGCGGCGGCACATACCAGACCATGGGCAGCGTACGGTACTCGGGGTGCAGCGGCAGGGCGATCTTCCACTCCATCGCCATCTTCCAGACCGGGCTCTTCTTCGCCGCTTCCAGCCAGCTGTCCGGGATGCCATCGGCACGGGCCTGGGCGATCACCTTCGGGTCATTGGGGTCGAGGAAGATGTCGCACTGGGCCTGGTACAGATCGCGGTCGCGCTCGGTGCTCGCCGCCTTCTGTATGCCGTCGGCGTCGTACAGCATCACGCCCAGATAGCGGATGCGGCCGACGCAGGTCTCGGAGCAGACGGTGGGCTGGCCGGCCTCGATGCGCGGGTAGCAGAAGATGCACTTCTCGGCCTTGCCGCTCTGCCAGTTGTAGTAGATCTTCTTGTAGGGGCAGCCCGACACGCACATGCGCCAGCCGCGGCACTTGTCCTGGTCGATCAGCACGATACCGTCTTCCTCACGCTTGTAGATCGAGCCCGAGGGGCAGCTCGCCACGCAGGCGGGGTTCAGGCAGTGCTCGCACAACCTGGGCAGGTACATCATGAAGGTGTTCTCGAACTGGCCGTAGATGTCCTTCTGGATGTCGTCGAAATTCTTGTCCTTGGAGCGCTTGGCGAATTCGCCGCCCAGGATCTCCTCCCAGTTCGGGCCCCACTCGATCTTCTGCATGCGCTTGCCGGTGATCAGGCTGCGCGGGCGAGCCGTCGGCGTGGCCTTCATTTCCGGGGCCGACTGCAGATGGTCGTAGTCGAAGGTGAAGGGCTCGTAGTAGTCGTCGATCTGCGGCAGATTGGGGTTGGCGAAGATGCGCATCAGCAGCTTCCACTTGCCCCCCTGCTTGGGCTCGATCGAGCCGTCGGCATTGCGTATCCAGCCGCCGTTCCACTTGTCCTGGTTCTCCCAGTCCTTTGGGTAGCCGATGCCGGGCTTGGTCTCGACATTGTTGAACCAGGCGTATTCCATGCCGGGCCGGCTGGTCCAGACGTTCTTGCAGGTGACCGAACAGGTGTGGCAGCCAATGCACTTGTCCAGGTTCAGCACCATGCCGATTTGCGCGCGTATCTTCATGCTTGCACTCCCGCGGTGTTGTCTTCGCCATCGAGCCAATCGATCTTGTGCATCTTGCGCACGACGACGAATTCGTCGCGGTTCGTGCCTATGGTTCCGTAGTAGTTGAAGCCATAGCTCAGCTGCGCATAGCCGCCTATCATGTGGGTCGGCTTGGTGACGATGCGCGTCACCGAGTTGTGGATGCCGCCGCGCTGGCCGGTGATCTCGGAGCCCGGGGTGTTGATGATTTTTTCCTGGGCGTGATACATCATCGTCATGCCCGGCTTGACGCGCTGGCTGACCACCGCCCGGGCCGCGATCGCGCCATTGGCGTTGAACAGCTCGATCCAGTCGTTGTCGACAATGCCCGCCGAGCGTGCGTCATCCTCGCTGAGCCAGACCACCGGGCCGCCCCGGTTCAAGGTCAGCATCATCAGGTTGTCGGTGTAGGTCGAGTGGATGCCCCACTTCTGGTGCGGCGTGATGAAGTTCAGCGCGATCTCTTTATTCCCATTGGGCTTGATGCCGCTGATGCCGGCCACCGCCTTCATGTCCACCGGCGGACGGTAGCTGGTGAACTCCTCGCCGAAGGCGCGCATCCACTTGTGGTCCTGGTAGAACTGCTGGCGGCCGGTCAGGGTGCGCCAGGGGATGTACTCGTGCACATTGGTGTAGCCGGCGTTGTAAGAGACCTTCTCGCTCTCCAGCCCGCTCCAGGTCGGTGACGAGATGATCTTGCGCGGCTGGGCCTGCACGTCGCGGAAGCGGATCTTCTCGTCCTCGCGGTGGCGAGCCAGATGGGTGTGGTCGCGGCCGGTGATCTTGCTCAGCGCCTCCCAGGCCTTGACGGCGACATGGCCGTTGGTCTCGGGAGCCAGCATCAGTATCACCTCGGTGGCATCGATGTCGGTGTCGATGCGCGGCATGCCCTTGGTCGGGCCCTCGGTATGGACCTTGCCGTTCAGCTCGGCCAGCTGCCGCACCTCGTCGACGGTGTTCCAGCCAATGCCCTTGCCGCCGTTGCCGGCCGATTCCATCAAGGGGCCCAGCGCGGTGAAGCGGGCATAGGTGGCCGGGTAGTCGCGCTCGACCACGGTGATCTGCGGTGCGGTCTTGCCCGGGATCAGCTCGACCTCGCCGCGCTTCCAGTCCTGCACGTCCAGGCCCTGGGCCAGTTCGGCCGGCGTGTCGTGCATCAGCGGCGTCAGCACCACCTCCTTCTCGACGCCCAGATGGCCGACGCAGAGTTCGGAGAAGGCCTTGGCGAAGCCCTTGTAGATCTCCCAGTCGCTCTTGGACTGCCAGGCCGGGTCCACCGCCGTGGACAGCGGGTGGATGAAGGGATGCATATCGCTGGTGTTGAGATCGTTCTTCTCGTACCAGGTGGCGGTGGGCAGCACGATGTCCGAGTACAGGCAGGTCGTGCTCATGCGGAAGTCAAGCGTCACCAGCAGGTCCAGCTTGCCCTCGGGCGCATGCTCGTGCCAGCGCACCTCGTCGGGCTTGGCGTCGTCGGCGCCCAGATGCTTGCCCTGCACGCCGTGGCTGGTGCCCAACAGGTGCTTGAGGAAGTACTCGTGGCCCTTGCCCGAGGAGCCGAGCAGGTTGGAGCGCCAGACGAACATATTGCGCGGCCAGTTGGCCGGGTGGTCCGGGTCCTCGCAACTCATCTGCAACGAGCCGTCCTTCAGCCCCTTGACCACATGGGCCTTGACGTCGCCGCCGGCGGCATCGCGCACCACCTGCAGCGGGTTGGTTTTCAGCTGCGGCGCGCTGGGCAGCCAGCCCATCCGCTCGGCGCGCACGTTGTAGTCGATCAGGCTGCCGCCGAACTCGGCCTTGTCGGCCAGCGGCGAGAGGATCTCGTCGACGCCCAGCTTCTCGTAGCGCCACTGGTCGGTGTGGGCATAGAAGAAGCTGGTGCTGTTCATCTGGCGCGGCGGGCGCGACCAGTCCAGCGCAAAGGCCAGCGGCGTCCAGCCGGTCTGCGGACGCAGCTTTTCCTGGCCCACGTAGTGCGCCCAGCCGCCACCCGACTGGCCTATGCAGCCGCACAGCATCAGCATATTGATGATGCCGCGGTAGTTCATGTCGCAGTGGTACCAGTGGTTCATCGCCGCGCCGATGATGACCATGGACTTGCCCTTGGTCTTGTCGGCGTTGTCGGCGAACTGCCGGCCGACGGTGATGACCTGGTCACGCGGCACGCCGGTGATCTTCTCCTGCCAGGCAGGGGTGTAGGGTGCGTCGTCGTCATAGCTCTTGGCGCCGTCGCCATAGCCGCGCTCCACGCCGTAGTGCGCGACCAGCAGGTCGAACACGGTGGTGACCAGCACCTCGCGCTCCTCGCCGGCCTTGCCCAGCTTGATGCGCTGCACCGGCAGCTTGCGCACCATCACATCGCCGCCCTGCTTGTTGGCGTCGAAGTGCGGCGTGTCGATGCCGGCGAAGTAGGGGAAGCCGACCTCGGCGATCTCATGCCCCTCCTGGCCCTCGGCCACCGACAGGCGCAGCTTGACGTCCTGATCGTGGCGGGCCTCCTTGTCTTCGAGGTTCCACTTGCCGCCGTCCTTGCGGCCGTCCGGGCCCCAGCGGAAGCCGATCGAGCCATTCGGCAGCACAACCTTGCCGAGCGCGTCGAAGGCCAGCGTCTTCCACTCGGGGTTGTTGTCCTGGCCCAGCTTGCCGTTGAAGTCGCTGGCGCGCAGATAGCGCTGGCTGACCAGCACCTTGCGGCCGTCGTCCAGCGTGCGCTCCTCCAGCTGCACGATCATCGGCAGATCGGTGTAGCGGCGCGCGTAGTCGTCGAAGTAGGCCGAGCGCTTGTCGAAGTAGAACTCCTTCAGGATCACATGGCCCATGGCCATCGCCAGTGCCGCATCGGTGCCCTGCTTGGGGTGCATCCACAGGTCGGCCAGCTTGCTGACCTCGGCATAGTCGGGCGTCACCGCCACCGTCTTGGCGCCCTTGTAGCGCACCTCGGTGAAGAAGTGGGCGTCCGGCGTCCGCGTCTGCGGCACATTGGAGCCCCAGGCGATGATGAAGGTGCTGTTGTACCAATCGGCCGACTCGGGCACGTCGGTCTGCTCGCCCCAGACCTGGGGGCTGCTGGGGGGCAGGTCGCAGTACCAGTCGTAGAAGCTCATGCACACGCCGCCGATCAGCGACAGATAGCGCGAGCCGGCGGCATAGCTGACCATGCTCATGGCCGGTATCGGCGAGAAGCCGATGATGCGGTCCGGTCCATGCTTCTTGATCGTGTAGACATTGGCCGCGGCGATGATCTGGTTCACCTCGTCCCACTCGGAGCGCACCATGCCGCCCAGGCCGCGCTGCTTGACCCATTGCTCGCGTGCCTCGGGGTTCTCGACGATGCTGGCCCAGGCGTCGACCGGGCTCTTGGCCACCATCAACGCGGCGCGCCAGGCCTTCAGCAGGCGGGCTCGCACCAGCGGGTACTTGACGCGGTTGGCGCTGTACAGATACCAGGAGTAGCTGGCGCCACGGGCGCAGCCGCGCGGCTCGTGGTTGGGCAGGTCGGGCCGCGTGCGCGGGTAGTCGGTCTGCTGCGTTTCCCAGGTGACGATGCCGCCCTTGACGTAGATCTTCCACGAGCAGGAGCCGGTGCAGTTCACGCCGTGGGTGGAGCGCACGATCTTGTCGTGGGCCCAGCGGTTGCGGTAGGCGTCTTCCCAGGTACGGTCCTCGCCGGTGGTGAGGCCGTGGCCGCCGGAGAAGCTCTCCTTGGGCTGCGAGAAGTGGGTGAGGCGATCGAGAAAATGGCTCATGACAGATTCCTTAACAGGGCATGGGCGCGTTCTTGCGCGCGTAGTGCCACCAGGTGATGGCGATGCACAGCAGATAGAACGAGAAGAAGACGTAGAGGGCGGCCTCGGGCCCGCCGGTCAGCGAGATCGAGGTGCCATAGCTCTTGGGGATGAAGAAGCCGCCGTAGGCCGCCATCGCGGCGGTGAAGCCCAGCGTGGCCGCGCCCTCGGTATTGCCTTCCTTGGTGGCCCGGGCCACGGCCGCGGCGTCGCGCGTGTCGATCTCGCGGAGCTTCTGGTTCAGGAAGATCACCGGGATCATGCGGAAGGTCGAGCCGTTGCCGATGCCGGTGGTCAGGAACAGCACCAGGAACATCAAGAAGAAGCCGGTGAAGTTGCCTCCTGACGGGCCCGTGGGCAAAAAGTAGATCACGCCCAGCACCGCGCCGGCCATGACGATGAAGTTCCAGAAGGTGACGCGGGCGCCGCCGGCCTTGTCGGCCAGCCAGCCGCCGACCGGGCGTATCACCGCGCCGACCAGCGGGCCCAGCCAGGCATAGGCCAGCGGGTTGATGCCGGGGAACTGGCTCTTGATCAGCAGAGGAAAGCCGGCGGCATAACCGATGAAGGAGCCGAAGGTGCCCAGGTACAGCACGCACATCAGCCAGTTGTGCTTGCGGCCGAAGATGGTGGCCTGCGTTGCGAACGAGGCCTTGGCGTCGGCGATGTCATTCATGCCGAACCAGGCGGCCAGCGAGGCCAGTGCGATCCACGGCACCCAGATGAAGGCGGCGTTCTGCGTCCACACCTGCAGCGTCTGGCCGTTCTTCACGATGGTCTGCGCATCGCCGCCGAACACGCCGAAGATGCCGGCCGTGACGACCAGGGGGCTCAGGAACTGCACCACCGACACGCCCAGATTACCGAGGCCGGCATTGACGCCAAGCGCCGAGCCCTTGCGCTCCTTCGGAAAGAAGAAGCTGATATTGGCCATGCTGGAGCTGAAGTTGCCGCCGCCCAGGCCGCACAGCAGGGCCAGGGTCAGCATGGTCGGGTAGCTGGTGGTGTTGTCCTGCACCGCAAAGCCAATGCCCAGGGCCGGGATCAGCAGGGTGGCGGTGGAGATCGCCGTCCAGCGCCGGCCGCCGACCAGGGGCACGATGAAGGAGTAGAAGATGCGCAGGGTGGCGCCGGACAGGGCCGGCGCCGCGGCCAGCCAGAACAGCTGGTTTGTCGAGTACTTGAAGCCCAGGGCCGGCAGACCCACGGCGACCACGCTCCAGACCTGCCAGATGGCAAAAGCCAGGAACAGGGCGGGCACCGAAATCCACAGATTCAGCTTGGCCACGGCCTCGCCTTCTCGCTCCCAGAAGGTCTTGTCCTCTGGGGTCCAGATCGGCAGGACTTTCCCGCGCGTACTGGCTGTTGCGTTGTTCATGATGGTTCCTGTTGGAGGAGGGTCAGGCGCGGGCCGGCACGGCATTGCCGTGGGGGCCCAGCAGGTCGGTGCGACGCACCTCGGTGAAGTACATCCAGATCAGCGAGACCCAGACCACGCCATACATCAGCATGAAGGCCGAGGAGCGGATGCCGGTCAGGTCCACCAGCACGCCGAAGGCGATCGGCAGCACGAAGCCGCCCAGGCCGCCGGCCAGGCCGACAATGCCGCTGATCGTGCCGATGTTCTTGGGGTAGTCGTCGCTGATGTACTTGAAGACGCTGGCCTTGCCGAAGGCGAAGGCGATGCCGAGGATGAACATCAGGCCGGTGAAGGCATAGACGTTGAGGCCGATGTGGAAGGTGGTCGCGCCGTTGATGGTGGTGATGGTGAAGTCGGTCTGCGGATAGGACAGCAGGAACAGGCAGATCCAGCTCACCCACATCACCCACCAGGTGACGCTGTGCGCGCCATACTTGTCGGACAGCCAGCCGCCGATGGCGCGCAGCACGCCGCCGGGCAGCGAGAAGCAGGCGGCCAGCAGGGCGGCGACGCGGATGTCCAGACCATACTCGCCGACGTAGTACTGCACCATCCACAGCGACAGCGCCACATAGCCGCCGAACACGATGCTGTAGTACTGGCAGTACTTGAGCACGGCCGGGTCCTTCAGCGCCTTCAGCTGATCGCTGAACTTGACGGTGCTGGGTACCAGGTGGGCGGGGTCACTGGCGCTGAAGAACCAGAACAGCAGCACCGCGCCCAGCATCACCGCGGCATAGACCTGGGGCACCATGGCCCAGCCGAAGCCCACCACCAGGGCCGGGGCGACGAACTTGTTGACCGCGGCACCCGAGTTGCCGGCACCATAGACGCCCATTGCAAAGCCCTGGCGGTTCTTCGGGAACCAGCGCGCCACATAGGGCGTGCCCACCGAGAACGAGCCGCCGGCCAGGCCGACGAACAGGCCTATGGTCAGGAAGTGCCAGTACTCTGTGGCATAGGCCATCAACCAGATCGCAGGCACGGTGATGGCCATCAGTATGGTCATGACGATGCGGCCACCAAACCGGTCGGTCCAGATCCCCAGCGGCACGCGTATCAGCGAGCCGGTCAGCACCGGCGTGGCCGTCAGCAGGCCGAATTCGGTGGCATTGAGGTTCAGCGCCTTCTTGATCGGTATGCCGATCACGCCGAACATCATCCAGACCATGAAGCAGACGGTGAAGGCCAGGGTGCTGACGATCAGCACCGAGAGGGCTTTGCCATTGTGGTTTGTGCTGTTTTGAGAGGTACTTGCGAGGGCCATGACGGACTCCGGTTCTTTGGGAGTCACTGTCCGCTTTCGGCCCTGCGTTGAACATCCGCCGGTGGTAGGTCGGCCGCCGGCCAAAGGCAGGAGGTCGGAGCAGGCCGTCCTAGTTCTGAAGAACTAGCGCGGCCGGGATGGCCGCGATGCTTGCGCTGGATCAAGGCCCCGGCGGCCCGTTACCATGGCGAATCGCTGACAAAGGACTCTCATGCAATACCAGAACCTGGGCAAGAGCCCGCTCAAGGTCTCGCGCCTGTGCCTGGGCACGATGATGTTTGCCGACCAGACGGAACTGGCCGAGGCGCGCAGCATCGTTGACCATGCTCAGGAGCATGGCGTCAACTTCATCGACACCGCCGATGTCTATTCCAAGGGGCGTTCCGAAGCGATGGTCGGCGAGTTGCTGAAGGGCCGGCGCCACGACTGGGTGCTGGCCACCAAGCTGGGCAACATGATGTCGGAGCGGCCGAACGAGTCGCAGTATTCCCGGGCCTGGGTGCTGCGCGAGTGCGAGGCCAGCCTGCAGCGCCTGGCCACCGACCACATCGACATCTACTACCTGCACCGCGACTTCAACGGCATGGACCTGGAGGAGCCGCTGCGCGCCATTGCCACGCTGCTGCAGCAGGGCAAGATCCGCTACTGGGGCGTGTCGAACTTCCGCGGCTGGCGCATTGCCGAAATGGTGCACATGGCGCGGGCGCTGAACATGCCCGGCCCGGTGGTCTGCCAGCCCTATTACAACCTGCTGAACCGCCAGCCCGAGGTCGAGGTGCTGCCGGTCTGCGCCCACCACGGCATCGGCGTCGTGCCCTACAGCCCGATCGCACGCGGCGTGCTCTCGGGCAAGTACGCACCCGGCAGCCAGCCCGCCGAGGGTTCGCGCGCCGCCCGTGGCGACAAGCGCATGCTGGAAACGGAGTTCCGCGAAGAGTCGCTGCAGGTCGCGCAGACGCTGAAAGCGCACTGCGACGGCTCGGGTCGCGCCTTGAGCCACTTCGCCACCGCCTGGGTGTTGGCCAACCCCCGCGTCAGCTCGGTGATCGCCGGCCCGCGCACCCTGGCGCAATGGACCGACTATCTCGGTGCGCTGGACTGCGTGATCAGCGCGGAAGACGAGGCGCTGGTCGATTCATTGGTGCGCCCGGGTCATCCGTCGACGCCGGGCTATACCGACCCGGCGTATCCGCTCAACGGGCGTTGAAGTCAGGGGGGGCTGCGGGTGGCGGCGCAGGCCCAGCCCCGCCAGCCGCCGGGCTTCAGTGCGGGGGGCGCCCTTGCAGGGCGACTGCCCTGCGGTGCTCCCGTCTTGGGCCGGGCGCGTAACTCACTACGCTCGCCTTGCTCGCTGCGTTCAGACAAACGCGCCCAGTCAGTTTTTGATACGCACGCTGGCGCGTGCTGGCCCAAGCCGCTGCGCTCCTCGGCCCCGCACAGGCGCCCGTCGTCTGGCGGGGCTGCGCCTGCGCGGATGCAGTGTGGCGTAGGTGCGTTCTTACAGCCGCTCAAACACCGTAGCAATCCCCTGCCCACCGCCGATGCACATCGTCACCAGCGCATAGCGGCCGCCGCTGCGATGCAGCTCGTAGATCGCCTTGGTGGCCAGGAAGGCACCCGAGCAGCCGATCGGGTGGCCCAGGGCGATGGCGCCGCCGTTGACATTGGTCTTGCTCATGTCCAGCTCGAGGCCGCGGGCGACGGCAATCGCCTGGGCGGCGAAGGCTTCGTTGCTCTCGATCACGTCGATCTGGTCCAGGCGCAGGCCGGCCTTCTGCAGTGCCAGCCTGGAGGCGGGGATGGGGCCCTCGCCCATGATCTCGTTGGGCACGCCGGCGACGGCGTAGGACACCAGTCGCGCCATTGGCTTGTGGCCGGCGGCCGCAGCCACGGCGGCATCGGCGAGCACGAAGAAGGCCGCGCCGTCATTGATGCCCGAGGCATTGCCGGCGGTGACAGAGCCGTCCTTCTTGAAGGCCGGCTTCATCTTGGCCAGCGTCTCCATGGTCGTATTCGCCTTCACATGCTCGTCGGTGTCGAAGACGACCTCGCCCTTGCGGGTCTGCTTGACGATGGGCACGATCTGGTCCTTGAAGCGGCCCTCGGCAATGGCCGCTGCGGCGCGGCGGTGCGATTCCACGGCCAGTGCGTCCTGCTCCTCGCGCGTGATGCCCCATTTGGTCACCAAGTTCTCGGCCGTGATGCCCATATGGCCGACGCCGAACGGGTCGGTCAGGGTGGCGACCATCATGTCGATCAGCTTGGTGTCGCCCATGCGGGCGCCAGTGCGCATCGCTGCCGACAGATAGCCGCTGCGGCTCATCACCTCGACGCCACCGCCGACGCCATAGTCGCAGTCACCGAGCAGGATGTTCTGAGCCGTCGTGACGATGGCCTGCAGGCCCGAGGAGCACAGGCGGTTGACCGACATCGCCACCGAGTCCATCGGCAGGCCGGCCTGTATCGAGGCCACGCGGGCCACATAGGCAAAGCGGCTTTCGGTCGGGATGGTGTTGCCCACGGTCACATAGTTGATCGCCTTGGGGTCGACGCCGGAGCGCTGCACCGCCTCCTTCATCACCGTGCCGGCCAGCTCCGCCGGCTCGATATCGGCCAGGCCGCCGCCGAAAGTACCGATGGCCGAACGGGCCGCGCCCAGCACCACCACATCACGCTTGCTCATGCTCTGTCTCCTTGGGGTTTGATAGATCCATGCCGGAGTTGACGCCTCGGGACTGGCATTCAGCTTACGTCCGGCAACGCTCAGCTGTCTTGTCCAGTGTAAATGTTGCGGTGCACAATAGGCCAATTGCAGCAGCTGCCGGGATCCTCATGCGACGCGTCGTTTTCAATCAGAAGGGCGGGGTGGGCAAGTCCACCATCACCTCCAACCTGGCGGCGATTGCCGCTTTCCAGGGCCAGCGCACGCTGGTGGTCGATCTGGATCCCCAGGGCAACAGCACCCGCTATTTGCTTGGTGAGGCAGCTGACGAACCCCAGCCCGGCGCGGCCGAGTTTCTGGAAACGACGCTGAAGTTCAGCGTGCGCGCGCCCAAGACCAGCGACTTCATCGTTGCCACCCCCTGGGAGAACCTGCACCTGATGGGCTCCAGCCCCCTGCTCGACGAGCTGCACGGCAAGCTGGAGAGCCGCTACAAGATCTACAAGCTGCGCGATGCGCTGGTCGAGCTGGGCGAGGACTACGACCAGATCTGGATCGACACCCCGCCGGCGCTGAACTTCTACACCCGCTCGGCCCTGATAGCCGCCGAGACCTGCCTGATCCCCTTCGACTGCGACGACTTCTCGCGCCGGGCCCTCTACAGCCTGCTGGAGAGCGTGACCGAGATCCAGTCCGACCACAACAAGGGGCTGACGGTGGAGGGCATCGTCGTCAACCAGTTCCAGCCCCGCGCCGTGCTGCCGCAGCGCACCGTGCAGGAGCTGATAGACGAGGGCCTGCCGGTGCTGCAGCCCTATCTGAGCTCCAGTGTGAAGATGAAGGAGTCGCATGAGCTGTCGCGGCCGATGATCCACCTCGACCCGCGCCACAAGCTGACGCAGCAGTTTGTCGAGTTGTACGAGTCGCTGGCCTGATCAGCGCTCGGCCGGCACCAGCCCCCGCTCGCTGGCAAACACCGCCGCCTGCACGCGCGAGCTCAGATTGAGCTTGCGCAGGATGTGCTGCACATGGATCTTCACCGTCGTCTCGGCAATCTCCAGGGTGCGGGCAATCTCCTTGTTGCTGGCGCCGCGGGCGATCTCGCGCAGTGTGTCGCGCTCGCGCGGCGACAGCGCGTCCAGCGGATCGGCAGGGGACTGAGTCTCGGCGGGCGCCGGGCGCAGTGCGCTCTGCAGCGCCGTCACCAGCTTGCCGGTCAGCTCCGGGCTGATCACCGACTCGCCGCGCGCGCAGGCCTCGATCGCCGCCAGCAGTGCGTCGCCGTCTATGGTCTTCAGCAGATAGCCCTGGGCGCCGGCGTGCAGCGCCTGGGCCAGGTCGGCCTCGTTCTCGCTGACAGTCAGCATCAGCACCCGGGTCTGCGGTGCGGCCTCGCGCAGGGCGGGCAGGGCGTCGACGCCCCGCACCCCGGGCAGGTGATTGTCCAGCAACAGCACGTCGGGCTGCAAGGCGGCCACCAGGCGCTGCGCCTCGCCGGCGTCTCCGGCCTCGCCGACCACGCTGAGATTCTCGTGCTGCGACAGCAGCGCGATCAGACCGCGTCGGAACAGTGAATGGTCGTCAACGACCAGCAGTCGCAAGGGCGTTTTCATGGATATCCGGGTCCTCGGTGCCAAGGTTCTGGGGCACGCTGATCTGCACCCGCGTGCCCGCGCCCGGCGTCGATTGGACGCTGAGCTCGGCGCCGATGCGCTGGGCGCGTTCGCGCATGATGCGCATGCCCACATGGCTCTCGCCGGGATCGGGGGCGGGGTCGAAGCCCACGCCGTTGTCCATCACCTCGAAGCGCCACTGCGGGGTCTGCTGCACCCGCAGCCGGACATGGCTGGCCTGCGAGTGCTTGCGCACATTGGACAGCGCCTCCTGGATGACATGCAAGACCTGGATCTGGATGTCGGGCGGCAGCGGCACGCCATGGCCCTCGGTCTGCAGCTCGGTGCTCAGGCCGGTCTGGTGCTCGAACTTCTGCAGGGTGGTGCGCAGCGCCGGCTCGATGTCCTCGACATCGACACGGGTGCGGAAGTGCATCAGCAACTCGCGCACATCGCCATAGCTTTCCAGCACGCCGGTCTCGATCTCGGCCAGGCTGCGCTCGGTGGCCGGCGCATCGCCCTTGCGCAAAGCGCCGCGCAGCAGCTGCACCTGTATCTTCAGAAAGGCCAGGGACTGGGCGATCGAGTCGTGCAACTCCTGGGCCAGAAGGCTGCGCTCGCTGGCCACGGCGGCCTCTTTTTCAGAGGCGGCGGCGCGCAGACCCTCCATGCCGCCGGCCAGGTGGCTGGCCAGCAGTTCGACCAGGGACTGGTCCTCCTGCGACACCGCTTGCGGGCTGCGGAAGAACAGGTCGATCTCGCCGTGGATGTGATGGTGCAGACTCACCGGCACGGTCAGCAGGGTTTCGAAGCCGGCGCGTCCGCACAGACCGTGGGGACCCGGCTCGGCATGGATCGCTATCACGCGGGTGCGCGCGGTGGCCGCGCTCTGACCGCAGTGGCAGTCGCCGCTGGGCAAGCATTGCTCCTCGTGCCTGAAGCTGGCCGGCAGGCCCTCCTGGGCCAGCAGCAGATAGCGTTTGTTGGCGGCGTCCGACCAGCGCAGTGCCACGGCGTCGGCGCGGGCGATGCGGCGTATCTTGCTGACGAAGCCGCGCGCCATATCGTCCAGGTTCTCCGCCTCGGCAATGAAGGCGCTGACTTCGTACAGCGCGCCCAGGCGCTGGCGCTGGGCCTCGATCTTGGCGGTCTTGTCGCGCACCTTGTCTTCCAGCTCGGCGTACTGCGATTGCAGGCGGGCGGCCATGGCATTGAAACCCACTGCCAGCTCGCCGAATTCGTCATCGGCCCTGACCTTGACCCGGGTGCCGAAGTCACCGCCGCGGATGGCCCCGAGTGCCTGGCCCAGGCGTTTCAGCGGATCGAGCACCATCAGATGGCTGGCATAAAGCAGCATCAGCGCGCTGCCTATGGACAGGGCGATCAGTGCCAGCTGGAAGCCGCTCAGCACCGCCGTCCAGTAGGACAGCCGCTGCTCGATCACGGTCACGAATTGGTCGATACGGGCCACCATGACCTCGACCTGGCCGGGGCTGACCGGCATGCGCTGGTCCAGCCAGGTCTCGCGCAGGTCCAGCCATTGCTGGCGCACCAGGGCAAGTTCGCGGCGCGAGGCATCACCCGAGGGGACGAACAGCGGGCGCGAGGGGTCGCCGCTGTGCAGCAGGTCCAGCGTGGCATCCAGCGCCGCCGCCTGCTGGGCCAGGCCGGCACGCTGGCCGGTGGAGATGTCCAGGGCCATGCGATAGGTCATCATGCGCATGCGGCCGGCCTCGTTGACCGCCGCGGCACCGCCCTCGAGCTGCCAGGTCACCCACAGGGTCAGCGCGATCGAGGCCAGCGCCAGCACCAGGCAGGCGACACCGCTGGCGGTGAGCTTGAAGGCGAGGCTTTGGCGGGCTTGCATGGGCCGATGCTAGCCGCCCGGGGCAATTATTGCTTGACTGAAATCAAGCCGGGGGCTTGTCCAGCGGCGCGCGACCCGACAGGCGCAGCAGCGCGGGCACATCATGGACGCGGATGCGATAGCGGTCGATTTCCACCGCGCCGATCTCGCGCAGCTGGCGCAGCGTGCGCGAGAAGGTCTCCGGCGAGGTGCCCAGCTGCGAGGCGATGAAGCGCTTGTGCTGATGCAGCACCAGCTCGTTCGGGTCTTCGCTGCTGCTCAGCGAGTCCAGCAGCCAGCCGGCGCAGCGCGCCATCACATCCTTGGCCAGCAGATCGTGCACATCGCTGGTCAGCCGACGGACGCTGGCGGCCATCGAAGTCAGCAGCCAGCGCGACACCTCGGGGTGGGCGGCGGCCACGGCAGCCAGCTCGTCCACCGGAAACTCATGCACCCAGACCGCCGTCTGCGCCTGGGCCGTCTCCAGATAGGGCCCGCCCAGCCAGGCGCTGCTGAGGTCGATCCAGCCGTGGGCCTCGACCGTGTGTGTCTGCCACCAGTGGCCCTGCGAATCATGGTTGCCGACACAGACCGTGCCCTGGGTCAGCAGCCACAGCGCATGGGCCGGCTGGCCGCGTTGAATCACGCAGGCCTTGGGCGCCACCGCATGGGAGTGGCCGATCCGGGCCAGCGCCAGCAGGGCGGCCTCGCCGAGCGACTGGGCGCCATTGGCCTGGCGCAAAGCGGCATACAGGCCGTCATGGACCGGCAACGGCGGGGCGGCGGCGAGCGCGTTGTTCATGATCGGGCTTGTGGAGGAGTAGCCAAACGGGTGGGGGGCGATGTCCATGGCGTGCTCTTTGAGTACAGGTGCTGCCACTGTGGCGTGGCGAAACGGCCGAGTTTTTGCTTCAACGCAAGATGCCGCTTCTTTGGCGTTTGAGCGAAGTCAAAGTTTGAGGCGGGGCTCATGTCGGATCCAATGCCAGGCGGATGCTCAAAAGAAGTGCTCCCAGACAATGGTGCCCATGATGCGCAGGCAGCGCTCCGGCCCCCTTGACCTGGGTCAAGACAGCCGCAGCCGGGCCATCGCATGCTGTGCGCTGCGGGGCCGGACCCGCTTGCGCGGGAGCGACGATGGAGAAGCGTCAGAGCTGGAGTTGGGGCACGCTGGTGTTCGTGCTGGCGCTGGTGCTGCTCGCCAGGGACTGGTGGGCGCAGAGCCGCAGCATCGAGACCCTGCCCTACAGCGCCTTCGAGCAGCAGCTGCGCGACGGCCGATTCGCCGAGGTGGTGGTGGGCGATCGCGTCATCACCGGCCGGCTGAAGGCCCCGGACGCCAACGGCAAGCAGCTGGTCGTCTCGATGCTGGTGGAGCCGCAACTGGCCGAGCGCCTGTCCGTCTACGATGTGCCCTACCAGCGCGTGCACGAGCCGACCTGGCTGCAGGATCTTGTCGGCTGGGTGGCGCCGTTGCTGCTCATGATGGGCGTCTGGACCTTCATGTCACGGCGCCTTGCCGGGCGCTTCGGCGGCGGCGGTCTGTTGGGCATTGGCCAGAGCAAGGCCAAGGTCTACATGGAGAGGAGCACTGGCGTGCGCTTCGACGATGTGGCCGGCGTCGATGAGGCCAAGGCCGAGTTGCAGGAGATCGTCGAGTTCCTCAAGCACCCGAAGGAGCATGGCCGGCTGGGTGCCCGCGTGCCCAAGGGCGTGCTGCTGATGGGGCCCACGGGTACCGGCAAGACCCTGCTGGCCCGTGCCGTGGCCGGGGAGGCCGGCGTCGCCTTCTTCTCGATCAGCGGTTCGGAGTTCATCGAGATGTTCGTGGGCGTTGGTGCCGCGCGGGTGCGCGATCTGTTCGAGCAGGCCCGTGCCCATGCGCCTGCCATCATTTTTATCGACGAACTCGACGCGCTGGGCAAGGCCCGCGGCGTGTTCCCGGTATCCGGCGGCCATGACGAGCGCGAGCAGACCTTGAACCAACTGCTGGTTGAGCTGGACGGCTTCGACCCCAGCGTCGGTGTGGTGCTGCTGGCCGCCACCAACCGGCCCGAGATCCTGGACCCGGCCCTGCTGCGTGCCGGCCGGTTTGACCGCCAGGTGCTGGTGGACAGGCCCGACCGCGCCGGCCGCGTGGCCATACTGAAGGTCCATGCGAAGAAGATTCGCCTGGCCGCCGGTGTCGATCTGGACCAGGTCGCGGCCATCACCGTGGGGTTTGCCGGCGCCGATCTGGCCAATGTCGTCAACGAGGCGGCGCTGGTGGCGACGCGGCGCAATGCCGAGTCCGTGAGCCTGGCCGACTTCACCGCGGCGATCGAGCGCATCGTCGCCGGCATCGAGAAGAAGCACAGCCTGCAGAGCCCGCGTGAGCGCGAGCTTGTTGCCACGCACGAACTGGGCCATGCCTTGACCGCGCTGGCACTGCCCGGCGTGGACCGGGTGCACAAAGTGTCCATCGTGCCGCATGGCATAGGCGCGCTGGGCTATACCCTGCAGCGGCCCACCGAGGACCGCCATCTGCTGCGCCGCAGCGAACTGCAGGACAAGCTGTGCGTGCTGCTGGGCGGCCGTGCGGCCGAGCTGCTGGTCTTCGGCGAACCGTCCACCGGGGCGGCCGACGACTTGGCCCGAGCCACCGATTTGGCGCGCGACATGGTGCAGCGCTTCGGCATGGACGAGGGCCTGGGCCCGGTGGCCTACGCCGAGCGACCGGGCAGCATGCTGGCCATGCCCGAGGGCGCGGCCGCCGGCAGCCTGGGCCCGCAGACCGCGCAGCAGATCGATGAGGCGGTGCGCGGCCTGCTGAGCCAGGCGATGGCCCGCGCCGGCACCTTGCTGGAGCAGCGTCGCGCGGTGCTGGAGCGCTGCGTGAAGGCGCTGATGGCCCGCGAAACGCTGGACGAGGCCGACTTGCTGGCCCTGGCTGCGACAGACTCCGCCCTTGCCGTCCCGCCCGCGGCGGCCTGAGGCCACTTATCATGCGGGCTCACCCCTATCATCACGAGCGTGCATCCGAGCATGGAAGATCTGCCCCCCGAGGCCCTGCAACAGGTGGCGGCCTATTTCCAGGCGCTGTCGGAGCCGACGCGGCTGCAGATACTCAATCTGCTGCGCGGTGGCGAGCGCAATGTCGGCGAGCTGGCCAAGGCCTGCGGCTACACGGCCGCCAACGTCTCGCGCCACCTGACCCATCTTCAGCAGCAGGGCCTGGTCGAGCGTGAGGGGCGCGGCACTTCGGTGTTCTACCGCATCGCCGATCCGGCGGTGTTCGCGCTGTGCGATCTGGTCTGCGGCAATATTGCCCGCAAGCACGAACGCAACGCCGCCGAGCGCCGGGTGTTCTCGCGCACGGCCGGCACCGGCCCGCTCAGCAAGCCCTGAACACGGGCTGGCGCTTCTCGCTCCAGGCGCGCACGCCCTCGGCCAGATCCTGCGAGGCCACTGAGCGGGCGATGTCTGCCTGCAGCGCCGCCTCATTGAGCGCACCTCGGGCGATCGCATTCAGATGCTGCTTCATGCCCAGCAGGGCCAGCGGCGCCATCGCCAGCAGTTGCGCGATCAGCGCCTCGGCCGCCTGACCCAGCGCCTCGGGCGTGTCATGCAGCTGGTCTAGAAAGCCGCAGTCCAGCATCTGCTGCGAGTGCAGCGTCTCTCCGGCGAGCAGCACCCTTTTGGCCATGCCCAGGCCCAGGCGCGTGACATAGCGCTGCAGGCCGCCGCGGTAGAAGTGCAGGCCCAGCCGGGCGGCCGGCACGAACATCTCGGTGCTGCGCGCGCCCAGACGAAAGTCGCAGGCCAGGGCCAGATCGGTGGCGCCGCCATAGATGCCGCCGTGGATCTCGGCCACGGTGACCGGCCGAGCCCGCTCCAGGTCATCCGCCAGCGCCTCGAACAGCGCGCCGGCATCGACCCCTGGCACGCTGCCGATATTGAAGCCGGCGCAGAAGTGCTTGCCGGCGCCGCGCAGCCGCAGCACGCGCAGCTCGGGGTTGGCATTGACGCTGGCGATGTGCTCGCGCAGCAGGGCGATGTCGTCTATCTCCAGCCGGTTGGCGACGCGGGGGCGGCGCAGCAGCAGGGTGGCGACGTGGCCGTCACGAGTCAGTTCTGGGGCGAGGGCGGGCATGCCCCGAGTCTATCCACCCCGGCGACGCAGTACTGCCAGTGCGCCCAGGCCCAGCCCCCAAAGCGCCCAGGTTCCCGGCTCAGGCACCGCCTGCGCCTGGAACACCGCGCCGCCGTCCGCTGTGTAGCTGAAGTTGCTGATCGTGTACTGGCAGGCACTGGCGCTGAACTGCACGCCGCTGAAGGCTTCATCGGGAAGGGCCGCGTCGGCGGCGCTCATGAAGCGGTCCACGTCGAAGCCGCCGCCGGCCTGGGAGGCATTGGGGTCGGTGGCGCCGAGGAACCTGAACTCGATTGCCAGGCCGGTCTGGTCCACGGCATGGGCGCCCGCCAGCACAAGTTTATCGGTGACAAAGCCGCCCAGGCCGTCGCTCTGCACCTCCTGCACCAGGCGCGAGCCGGCCGCCGCCGTGAAGCTGCCATTGATGGTGAGCGTGCCGGGCGAGTTGCCGGTGCCAGAGCCGACCGAGAGGCTGGCGCCGATGCTGCAGCTGGTGCGTCAGGCGCCCTCGAGCCTGAGCGTGGCGTTGTCGATCTGGGTGGTACCGGCGGCGCCGAAGTCGGCGATGCCCATCAGCGTGGTCCGCACCAGAGCGCCGTCCAAAATGCCCAGGTGGCCGCTGCCCTAGGCGCCGCCACCGACAGTGATGAAGGGATTGCTGCCCAGGGTCTCGAGTTTGGAGCCCGGGCCGCTGACCTCGATCCGACCGCTCGACGGCGCACCCCAGCCATTGCCGGCAATGACGCCGGCCCCCTCAAAGAACAGTTCGGGCCCGGTGGGCGCCAGGCCCTCGATGCGCAGCGCCGCGCCGTCACGGATGGCCAGGACGCCGTTGGAGCTCCAGCCGATGTTGACCGTCGGGTTGAAGGTGTTGGCGTTGTCGGCCACGCCGACCGCACCGCGGCCGACGAAGAGGTCGGCGACGCTGCTGCCATAGGTGATGCTGCTGAGGGGGCCGCTGACGTTGAAGCTTGCGACCGCGCCGGTGTTGCCGACCTGGATGAGGTTCACGCCTTCGATGGCGCCGCCGTTGGCCACCGACAGGTTGGCGGTGGCGCCGCTGCGTCCGATCCAGAGACCGCCGTTGAGCGTGTCCGCATAGCTCAGCTTGGCGCCGGCGCCCGAGATCAGCAGGCGCTGCGTGCCGCCGTTCTGACCGAGTATCAGCTGGGCATTGGTGCAGGCCGCGGCGTTGAGCAACGCTCCGCCGCTGACGGTCACGCTGCCGCGGTTGATGCTCAGGCGATGCCAGTCCACGCCATCCAGTGTCAGCGTGCTGCCTGTGCCGTCGAGCGTGACGCTGCCCTGGCTGTCCAGTTCCCAGCCGTTGCCCACGCCGAGGGTGAAGGCGTTCACGGCGCCGCCGTTGCGCACCGTCATGTCGCCCCGGCCGCTGCTGGCGACAAAGATCTGACCCTCGTTACCGGTGGTGTGGGCCAGGGTGAGCTGGCTGCCGTCGTCGTCAACGAGCAGGCTACTGCAGCGCGATGCGGCCGTGCGCAGCAGCCGGCCCGACCATTGGGTGCCGGCGCCGGCGCCGGCGCCGGCGCAGACGCTGCTGCTCGAGCCTTCCGGCACGATCCGCCTGGCCAGCGACGGGGCCCCGCGTCTGCTGAAGCTGGTCGACGCCTGGTTTGCAGGGCCGGGATCCTGCCGAAGGCCTGAGACTGCGGCGAAATCGAGACACTTGATTCGACCGATCGGTCGGGTTTGCTGCCTATGGTTTAGAGTGCCGTGCGGCGCCGCGTCCGGACGGGGCCTGAGGTATGCCCTGTATGGATCTGTCAATCGCAAGCATCCTGATGCTCGATGGCGTCACCAATGGCGCGATCTACGCCTTGCTGGCGCTGGCCACGGTGCTGGTGTTCGCCGTCACCCGCGTGATCTTCATTCCGCAGGGCGAGTTCGTGGCCTTTGGCGCGCTGACCCTGGGCATGCTGCAACTGGGCCAGACGCCAGGCACGATCTGGTTCCTGCTCTTGATGGCGGTGCTGGTGGCCGTGCTGGACCTGGTGGCCGGGCTGCGCCAGGGCCGGCCACCCGCGCGCATCCTGCTGACGGTCCTGAAGGCGGCGGCATTTCCGGTGTTGATCTCCCTCTTCGCGCTGTGGGCCGCGCCGCAGAAGTTTCCGCTACTGGTGCAGGCCGGCCTGACGCTGGCCCTGGTTACGCCGATGGGCCCGCTGCTGTACCGTCTGGCCTACCAGCCGCTGGCCGATGCGACGGTGCTGGTGCTGCTGATCGTCTCGGTGGGCGTCCACTTCGCGTTGACCGGCCTGGGCCTGGCCTTCTTCGGCGCCGAGGGCTTTCGCACCCCGGCCTTCTGGGACGCCAGCTTTGCCGCCGGGCCGCTGATGCTGTCGGGCCAGACCCTGATCATCTTCGCCGCCTCGATCGCGCTGATCATCTCGCTGTGGCTGTTCTTCGAGCGCTCGCTGTATGGCAAGGCCCTGCGCGCCACCGCGGTGAACCGGCTGGGCGCGCGGCTGATGGGGATTTCGAGCACCACGGCCGGCCGGCTGACCTTCACGATGGCGGCCTTCATGGGCGCGCTGTCGGGCCTGTTGATCGCGCCGACGACAACGATCTTCTATGACAGCGGCTTCCTGATCGGCCTGAAGGGCTTCGTTGCCGCAGTGTTTGCCGGCTTGGCCAGCTATCCCGGGGCGGCACTGGGCGCCATCCTGGTCGGGCTGCTGGAGTCGTTCAGCTCCTTCTGGGCCAGCTCGTACAAGGAAGTGATTGTGTTCACCTTCATCCTGCCGGTGCTGCTGTGGCGGTCCCTGCGCGACCCGCACAGCGAGGAGGAGTGATCATGCTGAGCACACGCAAGATATTCCCCCTCGCCGCGCTGGCCCTGCTGGCCGTGCTGCCCCAGTTGCCGGTGCCCGAGTTCTGGATCACCCAGCTCAACTACATCGGCCTCTATGCGATGGTCTCGCTGGGCCTGGTGCTGCTGACCGGCATCGGCGGCCTGACCTCGTTCGGCCAGGCCGCCTTCGTCGGCCTGGGCGCCTACACGACGGCGGTGCTGAGCACGCGCTTCGGCATCTCGCCCTGGGCGGCGCTGGGTGTGGGCATCGTGCTGACGGTGGCCGCCGCTCTGGTGCTGGCCTGGCTGACCCTGCGCATGTCCGGCCACTACCTGCCGCTGGCCACGATTGCCTGGGGCCTGAGCCTGAATTACCTGATGGGCAATATGGAATTCCTGGGCAAGTACGACGGCATCCAGGGCATACCGCCGCTGGAGGTCTTCGGCATCAGCCTGAACGCCGGGCGCAGCATTTACTACCTGATCTGGGCCTTTGCGGTGCTGGCGGCGATCGGCGTCAGCAACCTGCTGGACTCGCGCCCCGGCCGTGCGATACGCGCGCTCAACGGCGGCGTGACGATGGCCGAGGCGATGGGCGTTTCGACCTTCCGTTACAAGGTGGTGATCTTCGTGCTGGCGGCCATTCTGGCGGCCGTCTCGGGCTGGCTCTATGCCCACTTCCAGCGCAGTGTGAATCCCTCGCCGTTCGGCATCAAGCTGGGCATCGAGTACCTGTTCATGGCTGTGATCGGCGGCGTCGGCGGCGTCTGGGGGGCCTTCACCGGCGCTGCGGTGGTGAAGATCGTCGAGGACCAGCTGCAGACGATTCTGCCCAAGCTGATGGGGGCCAGCGGCAACTTCGAGATCATCGTCTTCGGCGTGGCCCTGGTGCTGGTGCTCCAGTACGCGCCCAAGGGTCTGTGGCCGGCGATCGCGCGCTGGTTCCCGGCCGGCCCGCGCCCGCGTGACTGGGGCGACGCGCCGGCTCTGGAGTCGCGCAGCAAGCCCAGCCCAGGCGAGCTGCTGCTGGATGTGGACAAGGTCCGTAAGGAGTTCGGCGGCCTGGTTGCGGTCAACGACGTCAGCTTCCAGATCCGTGCCGGCGAGATCGTCGGCCTGATCGGCCCCAATGGTGCCGGCAAGTCCACCACCTTCAATCTGATCACCGGCGTGCTGAGCCTGACCTCGGGTGGCGTGCAGTTCCGCGGCGAGGCGGTTGGCGGCCTGGCCTCGCGGCTGATCGCCCGGCGCGGCATGTCGCGCACCTTCCAGCATGTGAAGATGATTGCCGATATGACGGTGCTGGAGAACGTCGCGCTGGGCGGCTATCTGCGCAGCCACAGCGGTGCGGCGCGCGCGATGCTGCGGCTGGACCGGGCCGAAGAGAAACGGCTGTTCGCCGAGGCCGAGCGCCAGCTGCAGCGCATCGGCATGGCCGGGCAGATGCACGAGCTGGCCGGCAATCTTGCCCTGGGCCCGCAGCGGCTGATGGAAATCGCCCGGGCGCTGTGCACCGACCCGGCCCTGCTGTTGCTCGACGAGCCCGCCGCCGGCCTGCGCCACAAGGAGAAGCAGGCACTGGCCGAGGTGCTGCGCCAGCTGAAGGGCGAGGGCATGAGCATCCTGCTGGTCGAGCACGATATGGACTTTGTGATGGGCCTGACCGACCGCCTGGTGGTGATGGAGTTCGGCACCAAGCTGATCGAGGGCACGCCGGCCGACGTGCAGGCCAGCCCCGAAGTGCGCGCCGCCTATCTCGGAACGGAGCACTGAAGCATGACCATGCCACTTGATCACGATCTGCTGCTGAGCGTCAGCGATCTGCACGCTGGTTACGGCAAGGCCGAGGTGCTGTCCGGCCTGAATCTGCGTCTGCCCCGGGGCAGCGTGGTGACGGTGATAGGCCCCAACGGCGCCGGCAAGTCCACCACCCTGAACGCGCTGATGGGCGTGCTGCCGGCCAAGGGTCAGGTCTTGTTCGACGGCGAGGACATTGCCTCGCTGAGCCTGGAAGAGAGGGTCATGAAGGGCCTGGCCCTGGTGCCCGAGAAGCGCGAGCTGTTCTCGACCATGAGCGTCGAGGACAACCTGGTGCTCGGCGGCTTCAGGCCGATGCGCCTGGGTGTGCGAGATTGGCGCGGCGGCCTGGAAAAAGTGTTCGAGCTGTTCCCGCGCCTGAAGGAGCGCCGCGCCCAGCTGGCCGGCACGCTGTCGGGCGGCGAGCGGCAGATGCTGGCCGTGGGCCGCGCGCTGATGAGCCAGCCAAAGGTCTTGATGCTGGACGAACCCAGCCTGGGCCTGGCGCCGCTGATCGTCAAGGAGGTGTTCCGCATCGTCCAGCGCCTGCGCGATAGCGGTGTGTCCATACTCCTGATCGAGCAGAACGCCCGCGCCGCACTCGAAGTCGCCGACTACGGCTATGTGCTGGAGACCGGTGAAATTGCGCTGGAAGGCCAGGCCGCCGACCTGGCCCGCGACCCACGGGTGATCGAGACCTATCTCGGGGCGGCCAAGAAGGCGTCGCAGGCCGACTGAGATGGGCCGCGAAGCGCAATGCCTGTGCCGGGTCGGCGAGCAGAGCGCCGAGGCCAAGGTCTTGCTGGAGAGTGACGCGCTGCTGCTGCGGGGCGTCTTCAAGCGCCGCTATGCCCTGACCGAGCTGAGCGGCCTGCACGTCGAGGGCGAGCGCCTGTGCTTCGAGGCCGGCGGTGAATCGGTCGCTTTGGAGCTGGGCGCCAAACCCGCGGCCAGCTGGCTTAAGAAGATCGCCACACCGCCACCGACCCTGGCCGACAAGCTGGGCCTGAGCCTGGAGCACAAAGGCCTGGTCATCGGTGCGCTCGAAGAGCCCGCGCTGCTGGAGGCGCTGCGGGACGCCCGCACCGAACTGGCGGCCGAGGCCCACGTCGCCCTGGCGGTGGTGAGCAGCGAGGCCCAGTTGCTTGACGCCATCGCCGCCCATGCCGGCTTGCCGGATGCCCGCCACCTGTGGGTCATCCATCCCAAGGGTTCCAAGGCGAGTCTCGCTGACGCCACGGTGCGCCGGCTGATGATGGCTGCTGGCTATGCGGACAGCAAGACCAGCGCTGTCTCTGAGACGCTGACGGCCACGCGCTACGCGAGGCGCTGAGGGCCACCCATCGGGCCTGGCCCGGCAGCCGCCTAGAATCCGGATCATCAACGAGAGAGGAAACGGCGGCCCGCGCCGCCGACGCGAGAGTCAGGGCATCAGATGAGCTGCGACAGCTGGCTTCAAACGCTCGGAATCGGCGGCTGCATGCTTTGGCTGCCGGCGTTGCTGTTGCTGCAGAGCCTGTTGATCGGGGGCCTGGTGCGCAGCATGCTGGGCCGTCGCCGGGCCCTGCGGGCGCTGGCCGAGGAGCGGGCGCTGCTGGAGCAGCATGTGCACGAGCGCACCTTGGCGCTGGAGGCGGCCAATGCCAAGCTCGAGACCCTGAGCTTCACCGATGGCCTGACCCGGCTGCCCAACCGCCGCCGCTTCGACGAGACGCTGGCGGCCGAGTTCGCGCGGCACCGGCGCTCGGGTGCGCCGCTGTCGCTGATCATGCTGGACATCGACCATTTCAAGGCCTTCAACGACACCTACGGCCATGTGGCCGGCGACGAGTGCCTGCGCGAGGTCGGTGAGGCGATCGCCAAGCTGGTCAGCCGCAGCAGCGACCTGGCGGCGCGCTTCGGCGGCGAGGAGTTCGCCGTGATACTGCCCGAGACCGAGGCGCCCGGCGCCGCCCAGCTGGCCGAACGCCTGCGCGCCGGCATCGAGGGCCTGCAGATTCCGCATGCGAACTCGCTTGTGGCGCCGGTCGTGACCGTGAGCCTGGGCGTGGTCACCGTGCAGCCCGCCAAGCTCAGCAATCCGCTGGAGGCGCTGAGCCTGGCCGACGCACTGCTCTACCAGGCCAAGAGCGGCGGGCGCAACCGGGTGGTGGCACACGCTCTTGAGTAGGGCGCGCTATTCCTCTTTCAAAAAGCAGTGCATCGGTGCCGGCTGCAGCGGCTCGCGCAGACCGCGGCCTGCGGCCATCGGCCATCCCAGCACATCGTGGGTGATGGGCCCGCAGATGCGGCCCTGGCAGGCGCCCATGCCACAGCGCGTCTGCAGCTTGGCCTCGCGCCAGTCGGGCCAGGCCTTCAGATCGACCAGGGCCACGTCCTCGCAGCGGCAGATCAGTGTCTTGGCATCGGCCAGCTTCAGCAGCTCGGGGCGCAGCGCGAAGTGCCGGGCCAGCAGGCGGCCGAAGGCCAGCGCCCGCGCGTGGGGTTTGGCGAATGGGGCCAGATCATCACCCAGCATCGCGTGGGCGGCCAACTCGCCTTCCAGCAAGGCCTTGTCGACGCCGGCTATGCCGGTGCATTCACCGGCCGCGAAGACCTGGGGCAGCGAGGTTTGCAGTCGCTTGTCGACGGCAATGGCACCGTCATCGATCCGGCAGCCCAGCAGCTCGGCCAGCTCGGTGTTCGGCAGGAGGCCGAAGCCCAGGCCCAGTGCGTCGCAGGGCTGCTCCCATTCGCGCTGGCCGTCGGTCAGCACGACGGCGCGCACCTGGCGTTCGTCAGCAGTGCCCAGCGCACGCACCGGCCAGCAGCCGGTGCGGTAGGCCATGCCCTTGAGGCGCCAGCGCAGCCCCAGGGCCTGCATCAGCTTGGCCGAGGGCAGACCGGCGGCGAAGGCGCTCAATGCTTTGAACGAGGCCTGCTCGGCCACGCAGGCCACATCGGCACCGGCGCTGCGCAGTGTGTCGGCCGAGGCCAGCAGCAGCGGACCCGAGCCGGCCAGCACGACGCGCTGGCCCTTGATGGGCCAGCCGCCCTTGACCAGCGCCTGCAGGCCACCGGCGCCGGTGATGCCGGGCAGGGTCCAGCCGGGGAAGGGCAGGAAGCGTTCGCGCGCGCCCAGGGCCAGCAGCAGCTGCGCGCCGCCCACGCGCAGCGAGGCGCCACCCTGGCTGTCGTGCAACAGCAATTGCTGCGGCCTCTCGGCGGCAACCACCGCATGGCCTGGCAGATGGGTCAGCTGCGGATCGGCCAGCAGCCTGTCCAGTGACTGTGCCCAGCTGCGCCCCAGGGCGCTGCCATGCCGGGCCGGGCCGCCACGCCAGATCTGGCCGCCGGGCCGGGCCTGGTTGTCGATCCAGATCACCCGCTGCTTTGCTGCCAGCAGGATGCGCACGGCGGCGATGCCGGCCGGGCCGCCGCCGACGACGATCTGGTCTGCTGTGATGATCATGTCTAGGTCTCCACCCGCATGCCCTCGGCAACGAGGGTCATGCAGGCCAGGCGCTGCGGCTGGCCAGCTATGCTGACGCGGCACTCCTGGCACTGGCCCATGCCGCAAAAAGCGGCGCGTGGCTGGCCGCTGATCGAGACGCGGGTGGCCGCGAGGCCGGCCTGGGCCAAGGCGGCGGCGACGGTGATGCCCTCGGCCACCTCGCAGGCCCTGCCATTGATGTGCAGATGAGTCATGCGGCGAATCTCGCGGGCGAAAAGGGCTGCGGGTCCAGGGTCGGCGCCTGGGCCAGGCTCAGCTCGGCCAGCAGCTCGGCGCTGGCCAGCGAGGTGGTGATGCCCAGACCCTCGTGACCGGTGGCCAGCCAGACGCGCGGCAGCGTCGGATGCGCACCAATCAAGGGCTGACCATCGGCACTGGCCGGGCGTATGCCGGTCCAGCAGCGCAGCAGGCTGAGCTCGGCCAGGCCCGGCAGATAGCCGGTGGCGCATTGCAGCATCTGGCGCAGCATGGGCAGATCCAGCGCCCGGTCTTCGCGGCCGACCTGGCGCGACGAGCCTATCAGCAGCTGGCCGCCGGGCCGGGGCTGGACGTTGAACGACACCGTGTCCTCATCGACCAGATGGGCCTTCTTGATATAGCCGAGCTCGACCAGCTGGTGCTTGACGAGATCGGGATGGCGCTGGGTGATGGCCAGCTGGCCCTTCTTGGGCAGCAGGCAGCCGGGCGGTAGCCAACGCTGGCTGGCCAGGCCGGCGCAGAGCACGACCAGGGCGCCCCAGAGCTGGCGGCCATCGGCCAGGCGCAGGCCGGCGCCGTCCAGCGTGACCACCTCGCCGCGTATCAACTCGGCGCGGGCTTCTTCGAGCCAGCGCTGGGCGACCTTGGGCGGATAGACGCGGGCATCGCCAGGCACCCGCAGCGCGCCGGCCAGGCCCGGGCGCAGCATCGGTTCAACTTGAGCCAGCGCATGGGCGTCCAGCAACTCGGCCTGCAGGCCGCGTGCCGTCAGCCAGGCCTGCTTGCGCGCAGCGAGCGCCATCTCCTCGTCATCGGCGGCCACCCAGAGCGTGCCGCAGGCCTGATGCTCGGCCTGGGCGGCATGGTCGCGCGACTCATCAAGCCAGTCCTGCCACAACCGGACCGAGCGCCTCGACAAGGCGAACTCCGCCTCGTCGGCGCTGCCCTCGGCATCGACCACCAGCAGATGGCCCATCGAGGCGGCAGTTGCCCCACCGCCCACCGCCGCCGGCTCGACCACGGCGACCGACAGGCCCTGGCGCGCATAGGCGCGTGCGCAGGCGGCACCGATGATGCCGGCGCCGATGATGATCACATCGGCGGTTCTCATGGTCGGGCCGTCAGGAGGATGATGTGATGCCCCAGGCGAAGGGGTCGCCCGGTTGGAACACCAGGTTGGCGTCCATGTTCACGAAGGCGCGCCCCTGGATCGTGGGCAAGACATGGCCCTCGGGCAGTGCGGCGCTGCGCTCGAAGCTGCCGGCGAAGACGCTGCCGATCACGCTCTCCTGCTGCCACAGCGCGCCGGGCTGCAGCTTGCCGTCGGCCGCCACGCAGGCCAGCTTGGCGCTGGTGCCGGTGCCGCAGGGCGAGCGGTCATAGGCCTTGCCGGGGCACAGCACGAAGTTGCGTGCATCGTTGGCCGGGTCCTGGGCCGGGCCGACCAGCTCGATGTGGTCGATCTCGGCGCCGCCAGCGCCGGTCACGCCCTGCTCGCGCAGGGCCTGGCGGATGCGCCAGCTGAAGGAGGTCAGTGCGTCGATATGCGCGCGGTCCAGGCTCAGGCCGTGGTCCTCGCACAGAAAGAACCAGTTGCCGCCCCAGGCCACGTCGCCATGCACCAGGCCGTGGCCCGGTACCTGCACGGCGACCTTGCGGGCGTGGCGGTACGAGGGCACATTGGCGACGCTGACGCGGCCGTCCTCATGCAGGGTGGCGCTGACCTTGCCCACGGGCGTCTCGATGCTGTGCACACCCGGTGCGATGCGGCCCAGATAGGCCAGCGTGGCGACCAGGCCTATGGTGCCGTGGCCGCACATGCCCAGAAAGCCGACGTTGTTGAAGAAGATCACGCCACAGGCGCTGTCGGCCTCCAGCGGCTCGCACAGCAGGGCGCCGACCAGCACGTCCGAACCGCGCGGCTCGTTGACGATGGCGCTGCGCCAGTTGTCGTGCCGTTCGCGGAACGCGGCCAGGCGCTCGGCCATGCTGCCGCGGCCGAGATCGGGGCCGCCGCTGATCAGGATGCGCGTCGGCTCGCCGCCGGTGTGGGAATCAATGAATCGCATGGGCTTGCACGGTAAAGGCGAAATGTGTCAGGCGATGACCTTCTGCGCATAGCCGCGCAGATAGTCCATCAGCGCGTCGGAGGCGGCTGCGGCCGGCTCGGGCTCGCCCTGGGCGACGGCCTGGGCCAGCTCCATATGGCAGCGCGCGCCCTCGGTCATATCGCCCTGGTGCTGGTAGGCATACCAGAAGCGCCGGCACTGGATTGCCATTGGTATCACCGCCGACACGGCGAAGGGGTTGCGGCAGGCGGCGTGGTTGACATGGTCCAGCGCCTGGTCCGAGCTCATATAGGCTGTCAGGTCCGAGGCCTGGCTGGCGCAGACCATGGCCTCGGCGCAGGCCAGCAGGTCCTGGCGCTGCTGCGGCGTGGCGCGGCGGGCCGAGGTGGCGGCGATCAGGCGCTCCAGCACGCGGCGGGCCTCGATCAGGTCCAGATGCTCGGCCAGCCGGATCTCGCTGACGCGCAGGCCGCGGCGCGGCTGCTGCACGATCAGGCCGTTGGAGACCAGGCGCATCAGTGCCTCGCGGGTCGGCGTGCGCCCCAGGCCTGTGCGCTCGATCAGCTCGGCCTCGACGATGGGCGCGCCGGGCTTCAGCGCCAGGGTCGAGATCATCGCCTCCAGCGCGTCATAGGCCTGGTCGGCGACGCGGCGCTTGTCGGGCTCGCAGCTTTCTTGGGGGGTGTCTTGGGTGCTCATCTGGCGTGCATCATCGCAGGCGCGGCCCGGGCGGGGTATCGGGCTTTGCCTCCATGCCGGGCCTGCTCTTGAAGCTTGCCGCATCGGCCGGATATAGGCCGGGCCGGAATCGCCATCGCGGGTTGCCGTGGAGTGCTCATGGAGTGCCTGTTCGGGCTCTAATATATTTGAAGAATATCGACGCCCGGGATCCTTGTCAAGCCGGGGCTCGCCTGGGGTGAACCCTCGGAACGGCGCCTCCGGCTGCGGCGGGCCCGCCGCATACAATGCGCGATTCCGATTCGGGCTGGCTTGCTGCGTCAAGCCAGCGCTTTGCCTTGCTTATGCCGCCGCCGGCGGACTCTCTTCTTCGAGGATTTTCATGTTTATTTCCGACGCTTTTGCCCAGGCCACCGGTGCCGCCGCCGGTGGTGAGTCCAGCCTGCTGAGCATGCTGCCCCTGGTGCTGATGTTCGTGGTGTTGTACTTCGTGATGATCCGCCCGCAGATGAAGCGCCAGAAGGAACACCGCGCGATGATCGAGGCCCTGGCCAAGGGCGACGAGATCGTCACCTCGGGCGGCCTGCTGGGCAAGGTCACCAAGCTGGGCGAGAGCTTTCTGAGCCTGGAGGTGGCCAATGGCGTGGAGTTGCAGGTGCAGCGCTCGGCCGTGGTTCAGGTGCTGCCCAAGGGCACCGTCAAGTAAGTCGTTCTCCTGGCCGCAGCCCGCTGCGGCCCCACTCGGACGGGCCTGATCCGTCCGAGCCTGCAGGGCGCGAGCGCCCTGGATGCCCGCTGAGGAAGTTCCCATGAACCGTTACCCGCTGTGGAAGTACGCGATGCTGTTGGTCGCGCTGCTTATCGGCCTGATCTACTCCCTGCCGAATGTGTTCGGCGAGGCGCCTGCCGTGCAGGTGTCCAGTGGCCGTGCCACCTTGAAACTCGACGCCAGCGTCGTCGCGCCGATAGAGAAGGCACTGGCGGCGGCCAGCATCAAGCCCGACTTCGTGGTGTTCGAGGGCAACTCGGCCAAGGCCCGATTTGCCGACACCGACACCCAGATCAAGGCCAAGGATGCGATCAGCAAGGCGCTGAATCCCGATCCGGCCGACCCCAGCTACATCGTCGCGCTGAACCTGCTGTCGCGCTCGCCGACCTGGCTGACGCAGCTCCATGCCCTGCCCATGTACCTGGGCCTGGATCTGCGCGGCGGCGTGCACTTCCTGATGCAGGTCGACATGAAGACGGCGCTGACCAAGAAGGCCGAATCGCTGACCGGTGACGTGCGCACCCTGCTGCGCGACAAGAACATCCGTCATGCCGGCATCACCCGCGACGGCAACACCGTCGATGTGCGTTTCAAGGACCAGGCGGTGCTGAACCAGGCCCGCGAACTGCTGACGACCCAGGTGCCCGACGTGCAGTGGACGCCGCTGCCCGAGGGCGCCGAGTTCAAGCTCAGCGGCGCGCTGAAGCCCGCCGCCGCCGTGGCGGTGCAGGAAACCGCGCTGAAGCAGAACATCACCACCCTGCACAACCGTGTCAACGAGCTGGGCACGACCGAGCCGGTGATCCAGCAGCAGGGCCTGGACCGCATCGTTGTGCAACTGCCCGGCGTGCAGGACACGGCCCGCGCCAAGGACATCATCGGTCGCACCGCCACGCTGGAAATGCGCATGGTGGACGACAGTGCCGAGGCTGCCGCGGCGGCCGTTGGCTCCGGGCCCGTGCCCTTCGGCACCGAGCGCTATGTCGAACGCGGCGGCGCGCCGCTGATCGTCAAGCGCCAGGTCATCATCACCGGCGACAACCTGACCGACGCCCAGGCGGGCTTCGACGGCCAGAACCAGGAGCCGGCCGTGCACCTGACGGTGGATGCCAAGGGCGGCCGCATCCTCAAGGACGTGACCCGCGAGAATGTCGGCAAGCGCATGGCCATCCTGCTGTTCGAAAAGGGCAAGGGCGAGGTCATCACCGCGCCGGTGATTCGCAGCGAGCTTGGCAACAAGTTCCAGATCTCGGGCCGCATGAGCACCACCGAGGCGGCCGACACGGCCCTGCTGCTGCGCGCCGGCTCGCTGGCCGCGCCGATGGAAATCATCGAAGAGCGCACCATTGGCCCGAGCCTCGGCGCTGAGAACATTGCCAAGGGCATCAACAGCGTGATCTTCGGCTTCAGCGCCGTGGCCCTGTTCATGTGCCTGTACTACCTGCTGTTCGGCGTGTTCTCGTCGCTGGCCCTGGCCTTCAACCTGCTGCTGCTGGTGGCCCTGCTGTCGATGCTGGGCGTGACGCTGACCCTGCCGGGCATCGCCGCCATTGCGCTGACCCTGGGCATGGCGATTGACGCCAATGTGCTGATCAACGAGCGGGTGCGGGAGGAGTTGCGCAATGGCTCGGCGCCGCAGTCGGCGATCTCGGCCGGCTACGAGCGGGCCTTTGCCACCATCCTGGACTCGAACATCACCACCCTGATCGCCGGCCTGGCCCTGCTGGCGTTCGGCTCTGGCCCGGTGCGCGGCTTTGCCATCGTGCACTGCCTGGGCATCCTGACCTCGATGTTCTCGTCCGTGGTGTTCTCGCGTGGCCTGGTCAACCTCTGGTACGGCCGCCAGAAGAAGCTCAAATCGGTGTCGATCGGCCAGATCTGGCGTCCCGACGGCGACACCCCGAAAGCTTAATAGAGCCCCATCATGGAATTCTTCCGCATCAAACGGGACATCCCGTTCATGAAACACGCGTTGATACTCAACGCGGTTTCATTCATCACCTTCATCGCCGCGGTGTTCTTCATCGTCACCCGCGGCCTTTATTTCTCGATCGAGTTCACCGGCGGCACCGTCATCGAGCTGGAGTACGCGCAGGCGGCCGACATTGCCAAGACCCGCGAAGTGGTCGAGCACATGGGTTTCGGCGAGGTGCAGGTGACCAAGTTCGGCACCTCGCATGATGTGCTGATACGCCTGCCGCTGCGCGGCGAGGCCAAGGCCACCGATGTCGTTGCCCGCGTGTTCGGCGAGCTGTGCAAGGCCGAGAGCGGCACCGTGTCGGCCAAGCAGTTCGTCAGCGACAAGGGCGAGGCGATTGCCAAGCAGGTCTGCACGACGGCGGCCGGTGTCGAGCCGCTGAAGCTGCAGCGCAGCGAGTTTGTCGGCCCGTCCGTCGGTGCCGAGCTGGCCCAGGACGGCGCCAAGGCGCTGCTGGTCACCGTGGTCGGCATCATGATCTACCTGGCCTTCCGCTTCGAATGGAAGTTCGCGGTGGCCGGCATCGTCGCCAACCTGCACGATGTGGTCATCATCCTCGGCTTCTTCGCCTTCTTCCAGTGGGAGTTTTCGCTCTCGGTGCTGGCGGCGGTGCTGGCGGTGCTGGGCTACTCGGTGAATGAGTCGGTGGTGATCTTCGACCGTATCCGCGAGGCCTTCCGCAAGTTCCGCAAGATGAACACGCACGAGATCATCGACCACGCCATCACCAGCACCACCAGCCGCACCATCATCACCCACGGCAGCACCCTGATGATGGTGCTGGCGATGCTGTTCTTCGGCGGCCAGACGCTGCACTACTTCGCGGTGGCCTTGTCGATCGGCATCCTGTTCGGCATCTACTCCTCCGTGTTCGTCGCGGCGGCCATCGCGATGTGGCTGGGCGTCAAGCGCGAGGACCTGATCAAGACCACAGTCAACAAGGACGGCGACCCGGATGATCCAAATGCCGGGGCCGTGGTGTAGAGTCGAATCGAGCCGCAACCCGAGACCGACCCAAGCCCATTCATGCTGAACGCCGCAAGTTCCAAAGCCCTGGCCACCCAGGCGCGGCGTGTCTACATCGAGGCGCTGCTGCGGGCATTGCCCGGCTTGATCCAGACGCTGAGCGAAACCACCCGCCAGCTGCTGATGCAGCCGGCCGAGTATGCCGTGCAGGTGGCGCGGCGTGACGGGGTCAACACCTGGCAGCGTCACCATGCCACCTGGCATATAAAGCTGGCAGACGCCCTGCGTCAGGCCGCCCAGCATGGCGTCAATGTCGCCCATGCTCCGGAGCTGACGACAGGGCGCGACCAGATGTCGCTGGTCGACGACGACACCATAGAGCGCGAGATCCACAGCTCGCGCCTTGCCCTGTCCATCATGGACAAGGCTACCTGGGAGTTCAGCGACCTGCGCAACCGCATCTCGATGCTGGAGCAGCAGGAGGAGCTCAGTGCCCAGGACCTGCTGCGCGCCCATGTGGTGGCCCGCATCGTGCTGGACACCTGGCACAGCAGCGGCCTGACCAATGCCGAATGGCAGATGCTGCAGAACGTGCTGCACGACGAGCTCTCGCTGCTCACCGGCGAGGCCTATCACGAGACGAACCGCTGGCTGGTCGGCCAGAAGGTGCTGCCCGAGGTGGATCTGCGGCCGATGATTCGGCGCACCGGCGCATCCTCCGGGCCGAATTCCAGCGGCGGTGGCAGCACGGGCGTCGGCGCTGCGTCGCGTTACAACAGCCAGCCCGCGGCCGACACTCAGCCCTCGGCCCATGTGGCCGGCGACGAGACCCGAGTCATGACACGGTCCGGCAGCCTGGGCGGCCGCGCCACAGCTCATGCCGAGGCGGTGCTGGGGCGGCTGAATCGTTTGATCGGCCGCCAGTTGCCCGAGTTCGTGGCCACCCAGGCCCATCCGAATCAGCGCCAGCCGATGTCACCCAAGCTGACCGCTGCCATGGACCTGGCCGAGGAGATGGCGCGCAAACGGGTGGCCTTCGGCGATGCGGTCACCAACAAGGGGTCTTCGCTGCTGGAGGAGCTGCAGCAGCGCAAGCAGACGCTGAAGAAGGCCGCCGAAACCCCGGCCGAGCGGGCCACGATAGAGATCGTCGCCCTGCTGTTCCAGGCCATCCTGACGGAGGAACGCATTCCTGCCTCGATGCGGGTCTGGTTTGCCCGGCTGCAGATGCCGGTGCTGCGCGTGGCCGTCAGCGAACCCGACTTCTTTGCCACCACCGACCACCCGGCGCGCCGGCTGATCGACCGTATGGGCGCCTGCGTGATGGGCTTCAACCCCTCGGCGGGCGAGGTCGGTCAGTCGCTGGAGAAGGAGATCAAGCGGGTGGTGCAGGTCGTCGAGGCCTATCCGGACACCGGACGGCGTGTGTTCCAGACCGTGCTGACCGAGTTCGAGAAGTTCCTCGACCATTATTTCAAGAACGAGAACCAGACCACCAAGAAGGGCGTGTCCCTGGCCCAGCAGGTCGAGCAGCGTGAGACCTTGGCGATCCAGTTCACCATCGAGCTCCGCAAGATGCTCAATGAGGTGCCGGTGCAGGACGGCGTGCGCGAGTTCCTGTTCCAGGTCTGGGCTGATGTGCTGGCGGTCACCGCCGTGCGCTCCGGCCCCCAGGCCGACGCCACGCGGCTGATGAAGCGCGCCGCCGCCGACCTGATCTGGTCGGCCAGCGCCAAGGTCTCGCGCGAGGAGCGGGCCGAGGTCATCCGACGCCTGCCGCCGCTGCTCAAGACGCTGCGCGAGGGCATGGGCCACGCCGGCCTGCCTGCGGCCAAGCAGGACGAGTACATCCGCACCTTGAACAACTCACTGGCGGCGGCCTTCACTGCCAAGGCGGCGGCCATTCCGCGCGAACGGCTGGAAGAGCTGATGGAGCAGCTCGAGGCGCTGGAGGAGATGCTGCCCGAGTCGGACGATGTGCAGATCAACGAATCGATGGTGCGGGATCTGTCGGGTCACGAGAGCGAAGACCTCGAAGTGGTGGCCGATGGCGGCACAGCGCCGACGCCGGCCATGCTGGCCTGGGCCCGTGAGCTGCAGGTCGGCAGCTGGTACATGCTGGACTACCGCGGCCGAAATGAACCGATGCAACTGGCCTGGCGCGGCATGCGCCGCCAGCTGGCGCTGTTTGTCTCGCCACAGGGCCGCGGCGTGCTGTTCCAGCTGAACCGGATGGCGGCCTTCCTGCAGGCGGGCCTGCTGCTGCCGGCGCAAGACGAGTCGTTGACGGTGCGCGCAACGCGTACCGCAATGGAAAAGCTTGAGGTCGATCCGACCCGCTTGCTTGGCTAGCCGCTCCCGCGGCCGCCTTTCAGTCGTTCAGTGAATCAGCCGGTCTTCCGGCGCCACGAACAACTCGTCCAGTATCAGCGCGTCCGGCTCTTCGCCCAGGCTCCAGAACACCATCAGCACGATGATCTTCAGGTCTTCCAGGTCCAGCGGGTTGCCGGGAATGGCCATCGCGCGGTCTATCACCGTTTCGCGCATCGGCGGAGGCAGCACGCCGGCCGACTCGAGGAAGCTGATGAAGCCCACCGAGTCCTCGCCCAGGTGCTCGGTCTCCAGCGGCGAGTAGACGCGCAGGCTCTCGGCACCCTGCTCGCCGTGGTAGCTCTGAGCCGCCACGGCCAGTCCATCCAGCCAGGACAGGGCCTCCTGGATCTCGTCGGTTTCGAAGCCGATGGCGGACAATTTGCGCCGCAACTGGGCCTGATCCGGGCAGGCATCGGGGCGCCAGTAGGTTTCGTAGAGGTAGACGAGCACATCAAACATGAGATCACTATACCCCAGGGCCTATGGCCCTTTTCGAGCAAAAGGCCTGGATTTGGCTCAGTGATTGCCCTGGTTTTGTTGCCCATCAGCCGCTGACCCGGCGCTGAAACAGTTGGCCGGGCAGGCGCTGGATCTGGCCGTCCAGCTCCAGTTCCAGCAGGCGGGCGCTGAGATGGGCGGCGTCCTCGCCGGTCCGTGCCATCAGCGCGTCCAGGCTCATCGGGTCATGACCCAGGGCCTGCAGCAGGCTGTTCTCCACCGCTGCAGGGGCGGGCGGTGCTACCGCACGGGGCCGCAGCTCCGGGTGCAGTTCGTCGAGGATGTCCTCGGCCGTGGCCACCAGCTTGGCGCCCTGCTGTATCAGCTGGTGGCAGCCCCGGGACAGCGATGCGTGGATGGAGCCGGGAATGGCGAACACCTCGCGTCCGGCCTCGGCCGCCAGCCGGGCGGTGATCAGCGAGCCCGATTGCAGCGCGGCCTCGACCACCAGGGTGCCTCGGGTCAGGCCGGCGATCAAGCGGTTGCGCTGTGGAAAGTTGGCCGCCAGCGGGGGCGTGCCAAGTGGGTATTCGCTCACCAGCAAGCCATCGCGGGCAATGCGTCGGGCCAGTTGCTGGTGGCGCTTGGGATAGGCGTTGTCGAGGCCCGTGCCAAGCACGGCGATGGTGCTGCCGGGGCCCAGCAGGGCGCCCTCATGGGCGGCACCGTCGATGCCCAGGGCCAGGCCGGAGACCACACACCAGCCGGCCCGACTCATTTCACGGGCCAGGCCACGGGCGTTGTCACAGCCCTGCGGGCTGGCGCTGCGGCTGCCGACGATGGCGATGCCGGGTCGGCTCAGCAGTTCCCGGTATCCATCCAGATAGAGCAGCAGAGGCGGGTCGGCCGTCTGCAGCAGGGCTTCGGGATAGTCGACGTCGCCCAGGGCCAGCAGGCTGCGCGGCGAGTCGCTGGGTGCAGCCAGCCAGTCGCAAGTGGTGTGCAGCAGGCCTTCCCAGCGTTCGGGCACTTGAGCCAGGGCGGCCGCAATGGGCGCGCCGACCACGCTGCGCCAGGCGCCAGGCTCGGCGGCGAATACCGACTCGGGTGAGCCGAAGGCAGCCAGCAGCCGACGCGCGGACTCTCGGCCGACGCCGGGAGTTTCCAGCAGGCGCAACCAGGATCCGAGCTCGTCGCGGTCCATTGCTGCAGCCCCGGAGGCCTGGCTAAGGCTGGCTGAAGGCGTCGCCAGGCTTGACCGGCTCCTGCACCGAGAGTATCAGCGCGTACGAGACGCGCTCGAACACCCGGAACACGAACAGCAGCCCATGGCGTTCGTCGGGCAGCTTCAACTCCGGCCGCTTGGCGTCGGTCGTGTCTATCACGGTGCGGCCGGCGCGCCACAGCGCCAGCACATGGCCGCGCTCGACGCCATCGCGGGCGCCGCGGTTCAGCGCCACGATCTGGTTCTGCCCGGCCGTCAGCGCCTCGCCATAGATAGACACCAGCTGGCCGCTGATAGGCTTGTCCGGGGAGTGCGGTGCATAGCTGGTGAACTCGCGCGGCGGAATCGGTGCCAGGCGGTCACCGACACCCACTTCCTGGCGGATGCTGGTGATGGTGATGGTGGCCGGCACCTCGCGGGTCTTGCCGTCGGGCAGCTTCTGTTCGTCGGCGGCCCGGGTGTGCTCGGCCGTGCCCAGATAGCCGGCCTCGTAGCCGAGGATCTCGCGCGTGCTTGGATCCAGCAGGGCCTTGGGTTGACGGAACAACCGGTACTCGCGGGCCTGGCTCAGGTCGCCGCGGACATAGGCCACGTCGCCGCGGGACAGCAGCACGCGACCCTCCTGGGCGGCCACGATGCGTGGGGCCTGGTTCAACGCGTCGCTGTCGAACACCACGGCCTCGTTCAGAAAGGGGGCGATCAGGTGCAGCGGCAGGGACGTGATAGGGCTTTGGTCGACTGCCGATGAGCGGATCTGCGGGCTCAGCCTGACATTGCTGCTGGCGGTGGCTCCGCCCAGGTTCTGCGCCAGCTGCAGCCGCGCGCGGCCGTCCACCTTGACCAGCAGCAAGACCTGGCCCGGGTAGATCAGGTGCGGGTTGCGGATCTGCTCCATATTCATGCCCCACAGCTCGGGCCAGCGCCAGGGGCTCTTCAAAAACAGGCTGGAGATATGCCAGAGCGTGTCGCCGGCCTTCACGGTGTGCGAGTCTGGGGCGTTGGGCGAGAGCTCGGACAATGGCACGCCGGCCTGGGCGACCCTGCCGGCGGTGTCACGCTGTTCAGTGGTGATGGGAAAGTTGGCAGCGGCTGCGGGGGCGCTCAGCAGGCTGCTTCCTATCAGGGCGCCCAGCAGGCTCAGCATCAGGTGTGAGCGCTTGGAGGCGGCGACAGGCTTGCAACAGGTCATCAGGGGCTCTCCCGCGCTTGCGATCCGGTGGCTCCGGGTCTTGCGCCGTCTAAGGGTCATGGGGTAATCAAGGCCGAATTGAGGCAAGCTCGGCAGGCTGGGCCAACTTCGGCGAAAATCCTCATTTGATTTCACAGATTCTGCCCCTAAACCCTTGATGTCGCAAACAAATGCGCCGCCGCAGGCGGTTCTTGTGAGGCCTGTCACAAGTGCTCACCCTGTGTTGCGGCGACGCTGCAACAGAGTACCGTTTCCCGCGACATCGACCGGTTTGGCATCACACCCATGGCGACACTGAACATACTGAGATTCCCCGACCCTCGCCTGCACACCGTGGCCAAACCGGTGGCCGAGGTGGACGAGCGCATCCGCACCCTGGTGGCAGACATGCTGGCCACCATGTACGCGGCCGATGGTGTCGGCCTGGCCGCCACCCAGGTGGATGTGCATGAGCGGGTGGTCGTGATCGACGTGTCCGAGCAACGCGACACGCCTCTCGTGCTGATCAACCCGGAGCTGATCGCCAAGAGCGAGGAGATGATGACCGGCGACGAGGGCTGCCTGTCGGTGCCGGCCATCTATGACGCGGTGCAGCGCCATGCCCGGGTCACCGTGCGTGCGCTCGACCGCGACGGCAAGAGCTTTGATCTGCCGGCCGAGGATTTGCTGTCGGTCTGCATCCAGCACGAGATGGACCATCTGATGGGCAAGGTCTTCGTCGAGTACCTGAGCCCGCTGAAGCGTGAGCGCATCAAGACCAAGATGCTGAAGAAGACCCGCGACGAGCAGGGCAAGCAGCGCTGAAAATGAGGCTGATTTTTGCCGGCACCCCGGAATTTGCCGCAGTAGCGCTGGCGCGGCTGCATGCCGCCGGCTTCGAGATTGCCCTGGCGCTGACCCAGCCAGACCGGCCGGCCGGCCGCGGCCTGAAGCTGCTGCCCTCGGCGGTCAAGCAGTTCGCACTGGACCATGGCATCCCGGTCGCCCAGCCGCGCAGCCTGCGCCTGGACGGCAAGTATCCCGATGACGCCCAGGCCGCCCGCCAGGCGCTGCTGGCGGCTGGCGCGGAGGTGATGATCGTCGCCGCCTACGGCCTGATCCTGCCGCAGTGGGTGCTGGATACGCCCCCGCGGGGCTGCCTGAACATCCACGGCTCGCTGCTGCCTCGCTGGCGCGGCGCCGCACCGATACACCGTGCGATCGAGGCCGGCGACGCCGAGACCGGCATCACCATCATGCAGATGGATGCCGGCCTGGACACCGGGGCCATGCTGCTGAAGGAAGCGGTGGCGATACGCCCGGATGACAGCACGTCCACGCTGCATGACCGCCTGGCGGATCTGGGTGGCAAGCTCATCGTCGAGGCCCTGCGGGCCGGCGAGTTGCGTCCCACGCCGCAACCGGCCGAAGGCGTGACCTATGCCCACAAGATCGAAAAGGCCGAGGCGGCAATTGACTGGGCGCTGCCGGCGCGGCAGATCGAGCGCCGTCTGCGCGCCTTCGACCCGTTCCCGGGCGCCAGCACGGTCATCGACGGCGAAATCGTCAAGGTCTGGCGTGCCGAGCTTGTCGATCAGGCCGGCCCGGCCGGCACCGTGCTGGCCGTGGACGACACCGGTCCGGTGGTCGCCTGCGGCGAGCAGGCGCTGCGCCTGACCGAGCTGCAGCGCCCTGGCGGCAAGCGCCAGCCGGCGCGCGCCTATCTTCAAGCCAAGCCGCTGGCGCCCGGAGACATACTGGCGGGCAGTTGAAATTGGCGGGAGCGGCCCCCATCTGGGCTGCTCAACCCCCAGGACTACCACCAGGAGAAGTGCACCATGTTCAACCTGCTCAAGACCGCGGTCTTGATGGCCGCCATCACCGCGCTATTCATGGCGCTGGGCGCCATGATGGGTGGGCGCCAGGGCATGATGCTGGCGCTGATCATCGCGCTGGGCATGAATTTCTTCAGCTACTGGTTCTCCGACAAGCTGGTGCTGAAGATGTACAACGCGCAGGAGGTCGACGAGACCTCGGCGCCGCAGTTCTACCGCATGGTGCGCGATCTGGCGCAGCATGCCGAGCTGCCCATGCCCAGGGTCTATCTGATCAACGAGGATGCGCCCAACGCCTTTGCCACCGGCCGCAACCCCGAGCATGCCGCCGTGGCGGCGACCACCGGCATCCTGCGGGTGCTGTCCGAGCGCGAGCTGCGCGGCGTGATGGCCCACGAACTGGCCCATGTGAAGCACCGCGACATCCTGATCAGCACGATCAGCGCGACGATGGCCGGCGCGATCTCGATGCTGGGCAATTTCGCGATGATCTTCGGCGGCCGCGACAGCGAGGGCCGGCCGGTCAATCCCATCGTCAGTATTCTGATGATGATTCTGGCGCCGCTGGCGGCCAGCCTGATACAGATGGCGATCAGCCGCGCACGCGAATTCGAGGCCGACCGTGGCGGCGCCGAGATCTCGGGCGACCCGCAGGCCCTGGCCTCGGCGCTGCAGAAGATCCACCGCATCGCCCAGGGCATACCGATGGAGGCTGCCGAGCGCCACCCGGAGACGGCACAGATGATGATCATGAACCCGCTGTCCGCGGGCGGCCTGCGCGGTCTGTTCAGCACTCACCCGTCCACCGAGGAACGTGTGGAAAAGTTGCTGGCCATGGCCGCTGGCCGGGGCTGAGCATCAAGTCCGGGTGCTTTGCGACCGATAAGCCCCAGATGAAGACGGCACTCACCTCCCTGACCCTGGCCGCGGCCGCCCTGTTGAGCGGTTGCGACTTGCTGGGTATCGAGTCGCCCGAGAAGATCGCCGCCGTCAAGGAGGCCGATGGCAAGGCCATAGGCGGGGCCTGCCGCCATGCCTCCCGGGCGATCGAGGACTGTTACGCGCTGAATCCCAAGGCCCAACGTGCCGCCGTGTTCACCGGCTGGCGCGAAATGGACGAATACATGCGCGAGAACAAGCTGGAGGGCATCACCCCTCAGGTGGCCAAGGGCCCGGCTGCCGGCAAGGGCGAGGCCGAGGTCGAAGAAAAGCCGGCGGCCAAGGATGTGGCCAAGGCGGGTGCCGCCAAGCCTGCCGCGGCGCCAGCTGCCGCCAAACCCAAGACCTGAAGGCGCGGTGGGGCCTGGCTTTTACGCCTGGGCCCGAGATTTCAGCAGTTCATCGCAAGCGGCTTTGGTCGCGTGGCCCCAGGCAGGATCATTCGCCCACTGTTTGATTCATTCCGATGAGGAGCCCACCATGTTGACCCGCCGTCTTGCCCTTTGCGCCGCCCTGATCCCCCTGTTTGCCAGCACCACGGCCAGCGCCTGGGGCAATGAGACCGTCCGAGGCTCCGGCAATGTGGTCACCCAGACCCGCGCCATCACCGGCTTCGATGCGATCAGCACGCGCGGGGGCATCGACGTGCTGGTGCGCCAGAGCGGCAAGGAGTCGGTCGAGGTGCAGACCGATGACAATCTGCAATCGGTGCTCGAGACGCAGGTGGTCAGCGGCGCCAAGGGCCGCACCTTGGAGATCTCCTTCAAGAAGGGTTACAGCGTGTCCAACCACAGCAAGACCCTGGTCACGGTCGATGTGATTCAGCTGCGTGCGCTGTCGATCGCCGGTTCGGGCGATGTGCGTGCCGAAAGCATCAACAGCCCGCAGCTGAATCTGGCTATTGCCGGGGCCGGTGATATGCGGTTGGGCAAGCTCAGCTGCGACGAGATCAAGATCAGCGTCGCCGGCTCCGGTGATGTGGTGGCCAGCGGCAAGACACAGAAGCTCAGCATCTCGATCGCCGGCAGCGGCGACGTCAAGACCGAGGGCCTGGCGGCCGACGATGTCAGTGTCAGCATTGCCGGCAGTGGCGATGCCGTGGTGGCCGCCAAGCAGAATCTGACCGTCAAGGTGGCTGGCTCGGGAGACGTCAAGTACGTCGGCAACCCGGCCAACATCAAGAGTTCGATCATGGGCAGTGGGTCGGTGAACAAGCTTTAAGACCGACTGATTCGTGCGCACACCGCGCCCCTCGGGCGCTAGGTTCGTCCGCCTCGTACGACAATCGAGGCATGACTACCGCAGCACAAGGCCCGCTCTGGCGCCATCCTGAGTTTTCCCGAGGCGCCCGCGACATGGTGGGCGTGTCTCTTGGTATTTCGGCCTGGGGCCTGGTGACCGGCGTGGCCATGATCAAGAGCGGGCTGAGCGTGCCGCTGGCGCTGGCCATGTCGCTGCTGGTATTCGCCGGCAGCTCGCAACTGGCCTCCCTGCCGCTGATCGCCGCCGGAGCGCCGCTGTGGGTGCTGTGGGCCACGGCCTTTTGCGTCAACCTGCGCTTTGTCATCTTCAGCGCCCATTGGCGGCTGTACTTCGGCCATCTGCCGTTCTGGCAGCGCATGCGGGTGAGCTATTTCGCGGCCGACCTGAACTACGTGATCTTTCTGCGCCGCTTTCCGGACATGAAGCCCGCACCCGAGCAACTGCCGTACTACTGGGGCGGCGTGGCGCTGAACTGGAGCGCCTGGCAGGTGCCGTCGATCGCTGGCATCTTCCTGGCCAATCAGGTGCCCACCGAGTGGGGCCTGGGCTTTGCCGGCATCCTGGCGCTGCTGGGGCTGAGCTATTCGCTGCTGTCCGACAAGGGCACCTGGATATCGGCCGGCGTGGCCAGCTGTGCGGCCGTGGCCGCCTATGCCTTGCCGCTGCGCCTGAACATCGTGGTGGCGATTGCCGCCGCCGTGGCCGTGGGCCTGCTGCTGGAGCAGTTCATGCCGCCACCGCCCAAGAAGCTGGAGGCACGGTCATGAGCGCCTGGGAAACCCTGCTTGGCATCGTTGGCATGGGGCTGATCACGGCCCTGACCCGTGGCTTCTTCCTCTTCCCCAAGCGTGAGATACCGCTGCCCGACTGGGCGCGCCAGGGCCTGCGCTATGCGCCGCTGGCGGCGCTGGCGGCCGTGGTCGTGCCCGAGATCGTGATGACCCAGGGCCATCTGATCAGCACCTGGAAGGACGCGCGGCTGTTCGCGGTGGCCGTCTCCACCGCCTATTTCTTCTGGCGCCGGGGCATTCTGGGCACCATCGTCAGCGGCACGGCGGTGATGCTGACGCTGCGCCTCGGGCTGGGCTGGTAAGGTTGAGGTTGTTCACCTCAACTGCACCGCCCTCCCATATGAACGTCATTCGCTTCTCCGACCTCGTGGCCGCCGGCAAGGTGGCCGGCCAACGCGTCTTCATTCGCGCCGATCTGAACGTGCCGCAAGACGACGCCGGCCAGATCACCGAAGACACCCGCATCCGCGCCTCCATCCCCTGTATCGAGCTGGCGTTGAAGGCCGGCGCGGCGGTGATGGTGACCTCGCATCTGGGCCGCCCGACCGAAGGTGAGTTCAAGCCCGAGGACTCGCTGGCGCCCGTGGCCAAGCGCATGAGCGAGCTGCTCGGCCGCGACGTGCCCGTGGTCGCCAACTGGGTCGATGGCGTGACGGTGGCGCCCGGCCAGCTGGTGCTGCTGGAGAACTGCCGCGTCAACAAGGGTGAGAAGAAGAACGACGAAACCCTGGCGAAGAAGATGGCCGCGCTGTGCGACATCTACGTCAACGATGCCTTCGGCACCGCCCATCGAGCCGAGGGCACGACCTATGGCATTGCGCAGTTCGCCAAGATCGCCTGCGCCGGCCAGCTGCTGGCGGCCGAGATCGATGCGATCACCCTGGCCCTGGCACACCCGAAGCGCCCGCTGGTGGCTATCGTTGCCGGGTCCAAGGTCTCGACCAAGCTGACCATCCTGAAGGCCCTGTCCGAGAAGGTGGACGGCCTGATCGTCGGCGGCGGCATCGCCAACACCTTCATGCTGGCCGCCGGGTTGAAGATAGGCAAGTCGCTGGCCGAGCCCGATCTGGTGGCCGAGGCCTCGGCGGTGATCGCGGCCATGAAGGCACGCGGCGCGGCCGTGCCGATTCCGGTCGACGTGGTGGTGGCCAAGCGCTTCGCGGCCGATGCCGAGGCCACGGTCAAGGCCGCCGCCGACGTGGCCGACGATGACCTGATTCTGGACATCGGCCCCAAGACCGCCGCGATGCTGGCCGAGCAGCTGAAGTCCGCCGGCACCATTGTCTGGAACGGTCCGGTCGGCGTGTTCGAGTTCGATGCCTTTGCCAAGGGCACCGAAGTCATCGCCCGTGCGATTGCCGATTCCAGCGCCTTCAGCATCGCCGGCGGCGGCGACACGCTGGCGGCGATCGCCAAGTACGGCATCGAAAAGGATGTCGGCTACATCTCCACCGGCGGCGGCGCCTTCCTGGAGATTCTGGAGGGCAAGACGCTGCCGGCGTTTGAAATCCTGGGCCGGCGCGCGCAGGGCTGAAGCCCGGCGCAGTGCCATCAACGGCGCCCATGTGGCGCCGTTTTTCATTGCCTTCCTTGCATGACAGTTGTAATTCTGCGCATGGTTGACGGCCCATTCGCGGAGTAAGCTGCCAGCCAAAGAAACTGATGGAGACCCGGATGAGCAACACGCCCCTGTCCCCGGCCGAAGCGGCCCTGCGCGAAGCCGCCCTCGAGTACCACCGCTCACCGACCCGCGGCAAGATCTCGGTCAATGCAACCAAGCCGCTGTCCAACCAGCGCGATCTGTCGCTGGCCTACTCCCCGGGCGTGGCCTACGCCTGCCTGGCGATCCAGGAGGACCCGAGCCTGGCTGCCGACTTCACCTCGCGGGCCAATCTGGTCGGTGTGATCACCAATGGCACGGCGGTGCTGGGCCTGGGCGATATCGGCCCGCTGGCCGGCAAGCCGGTGATGGAGGGCAAGGGCTGTCTGTTCAAGAAGTTCGCCGGCATCGATGTGTTCGACATCGAACTGGCCGAGCGTGACCCCGACAAGCTGGTGGACATCATCGCCGCGATGGAGCCGACCCTGGGTGGCGTGAACCTCGAAGACATCAAGGCGCCCGAGTGCTTCTATATCGAGAAGAAGCTGCGTGAGCGGATGAACATCCCGGTCTTCCATGACGACCAGCATGGCACGGCCATCATCTCCAGCGCGGCCCTGCTCAACGGCCTGGAACTGGTCGACAAGAAGATCGGAGAGGTCAAGGTGGCGGTGTCGGGCGCGGGCGCTGCGGCCATCGCCTGCCTGGACGTGATGGTCGGTCTGGGCGTGGCCCGTCAGAACATCTTTGTGGTCGACTCCAAGGGCGTGATCCAGTCCGAGCGCGACGACGCGCGCTCCGGCAAGCTGGACGAATCGAAGCAGCGCTACTGCCAGGTCACTGCTGCGCGTACGCTTGCCGATGTGGTCCGCGATGCCGATGTCTTCCTCGGCTGCTCGGCCGCCGGCGTGCTGACGCAGGACATGGTCAAGACGATGGCCCGCCAGCCCATCATCCTGGCGCTGGCCAATCCGGAGCCCGAGATCCGCCCCGAGCTGGCCAAGGCCGTGCGGCCCGACTGCATCATGGCCACCGGCCGCTCGGACTATCCGAACCAGGTCAACAACGTCCTGTGCTTTCCCTACATTTTCCGCGGCGCACTCGATTGCGGCGCGACCAAGATCACCGAGGCGATGAAGCTGGCCTGCGTGCGCGAGATCGCGGCGCTGGCCAAGGCCGAGACCAGCGATGAGGTGGCCGCCGCCTACGCCGGCCAGGAGCTGGCCTTCGGCCCCGACTACCTGATACCGAAACCCTTCGACGCGCGGCTGATACTGCGCATCGCCCCGGCTGTGGCCCGTGCCGCCGAGGAGTCGGGTGTTGCCACCCGGCCGATCACGGATCTGGACGCCTACCGCCAGTCGCTGGAACGCTTCGTCTACCAGACCGGCATGTTCATGCGTCCGGTGTTCGCCGCGGCCAAGGCCAAGCCGGCGCGGGTGATCTATGCCGAGGGCGAGGACGAACGCGTGCTGCGTGCCGTGCAGGTGGCGCTGGACGAGGGCCTGGCGCGGCCCATCGTCATCGGCCGCCCCGAGGTGATCGCCATGCGCATCCAGCGCGCCGGGCTGCGCCTGAAGTTGGGCGGCGATGTCGAGGTCATAGACCCTGCCAACGACGCGCGCTTTCGCACCTACTGGGAAACCTACCACCGCATGCTGGGCCGCGAGGGCATCACGCCCGAGATGGCCAAGGCCGATGTGAGGCGCTCGTCCACCACGATCGGCGCGCTGGCCCTCAAGCTGGGCGACGCCGACGCGATGATCTGCGGCCTGGTCGGCCGCTATGACAAGCATCTGGACCATGTGGCCAAGCTGATCGGCCTCAAGCCCGGGGCACCGAGCTTCGCGGCGATGAACGCGCTGATGATGGACAAGCACACGCTGTTCATCACCGACACTTTCGTCAACGACGACCCCACGGCCGAGGAGCTGGCCGAGATCGCCGCGATGGCGGTGGACGGTATGCGCCGCTTCGGCCTGCCGCCCAAGTTGGCATTTCTGTCGCACTCGATGTTCGGCTCTTCGACACGGCCTTCGGCGCGCAAGATGCGCAAGGCACGGGACCTGTTCGTTGCCGCGCATCCGGACATCGAATGCGACGGCGAGATGCATGGCGACGCGGCGCTGTCCGAGGCGGTGCGCCATACCTTCCTGATGGACAGCGGCCTCACCGGTGCGGCCAATCTGCTGGTGATGCCCAATCTGGACGCTGCCAACATCCTGTTCAATGTGCTGAAGGTGACGGGCGGGCAGGGCGTCACCGTCGGCCCGATTTTGCTCGGCGCCGCCGCGCCGGTCCATATCCTGACCCCGTCGGCGACGGTGCGTCGCATCGTCAACATGACGGCGCTGGCGGTGGCCGATGTGGCCGAAGCCGCCCGATAGGTTTCGTACCGCAGTGTAACCGAATGGCGCTGATAATCAGCGCCTACTTGTCCCGAGTACCGAGAGCCAAAACATGTCCCGTGCCACCAAGATCGTCGCCACCCTGGGCCCCGCTTCGTCAACACCGGAGGTGCTGGAACGCATGATTCGGGCCGGCGTCGATGTGGTGCGGCTGAACTTCTCGCACGGCAAGGCGCAGGACCATATCGACCGCGCCACGATGGTGCGCGAGGTGGCCAAGGCGGCCGGCAGGTCGGTGGCCATCATGGCCGATCTGCAGGGCCCGAAGATCCGCGTCGGCAAGTTCGCCAACGGCAAGATCGAGCTGGTCAACGGCACTAAGTTCATCCTCGACGCCGACCGCGTCGAGCTGGGCGACGAGCAGGCCGTGGGCCTGGACTACAAGGAACTGCCGCGCGATGTCAAGCCCGGCGACACCCTTCTGCTCAACGATGGTCTGCTGGTCTTGATCGTCGAGGCCGTGCGCGGCGCGGCGGTGCACACCATCGTCAAGGTCGGCGGCGAGCTGTCCAACAACAAGGGCATCAACAAGCAGGGCGGTGGCCTCACGGCCCCGGCGCTGACCGGCAAGGACATGGAGGACATCAAGACGGCGATGAGCTTCCAGGCCGAGTATGTGGCGGTCAGCTTCCCGAAGAACGCTACCGACATGGAAATGGCCCGCCAGCTCTGCAATGTGGCCGGCGAACCCTACCGCCACAAGCCGGGGCTGATCGCCAAGATCGAGCGCTCGGAGGCGATTCCGCATCTGGAGTCCATCCTGAAGGCCAGCGACGGCATCATGGTGGCGCGTGGCGATCTGGCCGTCGAGGTCGGGAACGCGGCCGTGCCGGCGCTGCAAAAACGCATGATCAAGCTTGCCCGCGAGCTGGACAAGGTGGCGATCACCGCCACGCAGATGATGGAGTCGATGATCGTCAACCCGGTGCCGACCCGCGCCGAGGTGTCGGATGTGGCCAACGCGGTGCTGGACGGCACCGATGCCGTGATGCTCAGCGCCGAGACGGCCGCAGGCAAGTACCCGGTCGAAACCATCGAGCAGATGGCCGCGATCGCGCTGGAGGCCGAACGGGCCGAGTTCGTGAGCCTTGACACCGACTTCGCCGGCCGCCAGTTCGGCCGCATCGACCAGTCGATCGCCATGGGCGCGCTGTTCACCGCCTTCCACCTCGGCTGCAAGGCCATCGTGGCGCTGACCGAATCGGGCTCCACCGCGCTGTGGATGAGCCGACACCGCATCCAGGTGCCGATCTTCGCGCTGACCACCCAGCCGCTGAGCCAGACCAAGATGACGCTGTACCGCAATGTGCGGCCGCTGCTGATGCCCAAGTACGAGGACCGCGACACGGCCCTCGCCGCCGCCGAGAAGCTGCTGGTGGACCAGGGCGTGCTGATGCCGGGCGACACCTATGCCATCACCTGCGGCGAGCCGATGGGCTACCCCGGTGGCACGAATATGTTGAAGGTCTGCCGCGTGGCGTGATGGCCATGGCGCCCCGGTAGAATCGGCTCAAGTTACGGCGTGGTTACAGGGTCTGAAATGCACCCGATAGTCGCGCGCACCGGTTTTTCAACTTAGGGGACTCTCATGGCACTCGTTTCCATGCGCCAATTGCTGGACCATGCCGCCGAACATGGCTACGGCATCCCGGCCTTCAACGTCAACAATCTGGAGCAGGTGCAGGCCGTGATGGCCGCCGCCGACGAGGTCGGTGCGCCGGTGATACTGCAGGCCTCGGCCGGGGCGCGCAAGTACGCCGGCGAGAGCTTTATCAAGCACCTGATCCAGGCCGCCGTCGAGGCCTATCCGCACATCCCGCTGGTGATGCACCAGGACCATGGCACCAGCCCCAAGGTCTGCGCCGGCGCCATCGACCTGGGCTTCGGCTCGGTGATGATGGACGGCTCGCTGATGGAAGACGGCAAGACGCCGGCCTCGTTCGAGTACAACATGGAGGTGACCCGCAAGGTCGTCGAGATGTCTCACAAGGTCGGCGTCACCGTCGAGGGCGAGCTGGGCTGCCTGGGCAATCTTGAAACCGGCGAGGCCGGCGAGGAAGACGGCATCGGTGCCGAGGGCAAGCTGGACCACAGCCAGATGCTGACCGACCCTGAAGAGGCCGCCGTCTTCGTCAAGGCCACCCAGCTGGACGCGCTGGCCATCGCCATCGGCACCAGCCACGGCGCCTACAAGTTCTCGCGCAAGCCCACCGGCGACATCCTGGCCATCGGCCGTGTCAAGGAAATCCACAAGCGCATTCCCAACACCCATCTGGTGATGCACGGCTCGTCGTCGGTGCCCCAGGATTTGCTGGCCATCATCAACCAGTACGGCGGCAAGATGAAGGAAACCTTCGGGGTGCCGGTCGAGGAAATCCAGGAAGCGATCAAGCACGGCGTGCGCAAGATCAATATCGACACCGACATCCGCCTGGCGATGACCGGCGCGGTGCGCAAGTTCCTGGCCGAGAACCCCGACAAGTTCGACGCTCGCGAATGGCTGAAGCCGGCCCGCGAGGCCGCCAAGGCGATCTGCAAGCAGCGTTATCTGCAGTTCGGCTGCGAAGGCCAGGCCGCCAAGATCCAGCCCCGCTCGCTGGTCGATGTGGCTGCGGCCTATGCGCGCGGCGAACTGAATCAGGTCGTGCAGTAACAAAAGCGCATCCACAACAAGAAGGACGCCTCGCGAATCTTGCCCGCCGTGCTGTCAGCCCGGCGGGCTTTTTTGCATCAATCAGCGCCTAAAATCCAGCCTTCTCTGACGGAACCCCACCATGACCGCTGCCCTGCTCGAATCCTCGCTGACCTCGCTCCCCCTGATCGCTCGTGGCAAGGTGCGCGAAAACTATGCGGTGGGCACGGACCGCATCCTGATGGTGGCCAGTGACCGGCTCTCGGCCTTCGACGTCATCATGGGTGAGCCCATTCCTGGCAAGGGCGCGTTGCTGACGCAGATGGCACTGTTCTGGTTCAAGCAGCTGGACGGCATCGTGCCGAACCACCTCACCGGCGACGATCCGCTCTCGGTCGTGACCGAGGCCGAGAAGGCGCAGGTGCGCGATCGCTCGATGCTGGTCAAGCGACTCAAGCCCCTGCCGGTCGAGGCAGTCGTGCGTGGCTATCTGGCCGGCAGCGGCTGGGCCGAGTACCAGAAGAACGGTGAGGTCTGCGGCGTCAAGTTGCCCTCGGGCCTGAAGAACGCGTCCAAGCTGCCCGAACCCATCTTCACCCCGGCGACCAAGGCCGAGATGGGCGACCACGACGAGAACATCTCGTTCGACAAGATGGTCGAGATCATCGGCGCCGACCTGGCCACCCGGGTGCGCGACATCTCGATCGCGCTGTATCGCCGCGCCGCCGACTATGCGCTGGGCAAGGGCATCATCATTGCCGACACCAAGTTCGAGTTCGGTCTTGATGCCGACGGCACCTTGACCCTGATGGACGAGGTGCTGACGCCCGACTCCTCGCGCTACTGGCCGGTCGAGAGCTATGCCGAGGGCATCAACCCGCCCAGCTACGACAAGCAGTTCGTGCGCGACTGGCTGGAGCAGGCCACGGTTGACGGCAAGCCCTGGGGCAAGGTGGCCCCGGCGCCGGCCCTGCCGGCCGAGGTGATTGCCAAGACCAGGGCGAAGTATGAGGAAGCCTTGGCGCGTCTGACCCAATGAGAGAAACCAGCGAAGGGCCCGTCATGCTGCTGACCTCCCGATTGAGCAAAAGCCTTGAGCGCGAGATCGCCAAGGCCGGCAACCCGATCGAACTGGCCTGCCTGAAGGCACAACGCGCCATCCTGCTGATGCGCCATGGCCATCTGCCTGAGGCGCGCGAGGTGCTGACGGCCCTGCACCAGCAGGCCTTCCAGTACCCGAATCCGGCGCTGGGCGCATGGCTGCATCTGGCCGAGGGCCTGATGAGCTACTACACCGATTTCAGCAGCAGCGCCCGAGACAAGGTGCTGCGCGCCCATGCCATCAGCCGCAGTGCCGGCATGCGGCCGCTGCAGGCGCTCAGTGCGGCCTGGCTGGCCCATATCCACTTCGCCGAGCATCAGCTCGAGCCGATGGCGCTCTATCTGGCCGAGACCCTGCGGCTGGCCGCACCCGACCAACATGCCGCCCGCAGCCGCGCCTGCATGGTGGCGGCCCAGGGCTATCACTTCGCCGATCGCATGGGCCAGGCCAGCAGCTGGTATATGCGGGCCCGCACCCATGCGAATGCCGAGGGTGACGACGCGACCCTGTCCCACCTGATACACAACATGGCCCAGTTGCGCACCGCCCAGGCGCGGCGGGCCCACCTCACGGGCCGGCCCACAGCGGCCGATGGCGGGCTGATGCTGGGTGCGGATTCGATCCAGCACTATGACGAGGCCGTTGGCGGCTCGGCCATGGAGGGACTGGTGCCGATACTGCGTGCCCAGGTGCTGGTGGTGGAGGGCGATTTCGCCGGTGCCCAGGCGCTGTACGAGGAGCATCTGCCTCGGGCCATGTCGCTGGGCCTGGCCCGGCTGGGCAGCAGCCTGCTGGCCGATCTGGCCTGGTGCCGGGTCAACACCGGGCAGGCCGAGCACGCGCTGCGGCAGGCCCACGAGTCCGAGGTCGAGCTGGACCCGGACTGCGATGTCGATGACCGCGCCGCCACGCATGCACGCCTGGCTCAGGTCTACACGGCCTTGGGTGATTCAGCCGCGGCGCGCCGCCACACCGATCTGGCCGAGACGGCCTGGCTGGAGTTTGGCGTCCAGCAACGGCAATGGGCGACTGCGTTGGATGAGGGCTTGGCCGGCCTCTGACGAGCCTCGGGCGCCGCATCCACCCATCGATGATCGGACCGAACGCCCATGCCCACACGTCCGAACGCGACGTCCGCCCTGCGGCAAGACCTGCGCTTCGCCCACCTGCAATCCGGCGCCCGCATTGCCTGGGCCACCAGCGGCCAGGGCCCGGCCCTGGTGCGCGCAGCGCACTGGATGACCCATGTCGAGCACGACCTGAACTCGCCGATCTGGCGACCCTGGCTGGAACGGTTGGGCCGCGAGGTGCGCTTGATACGCTACGACGAGCGCGGCTGCGGCCTGTCTGGCCCGGACGATCAGCCGCTGGGTCTGGAGGCCGCCGTCGAGGAACTGGAGGTGGTGATCGAGGCGACGGGCCTTGCGCGCGTGGCGCTGCTGGGCATGTCGGGGGCGGCCGCGCCGGCCGTGGCCTATGCGGCGCGCCACCCGGAGCGGGTCACCCATCTGGTCCTGCTGGGCGGCTACACCCATGGCCTGATGCACCGCCAGCCCTCGGCCAAGGCACTGCAGTGGCATGAGGCTATCGTCAAGCTGGTCGAACTCGGCTGGGGCCAGCGCGACGCGGCCGTACAGCAGTTCTTCACCGCGCAGATGATTCCCGACGCCACCCCAGCGCAGGCGCGTGCGCTGAATGAGCAGCAGCGCCTGTCCTGCACGGCCGAGCGCGCGGCGGCGATTCTGCGTGCCCGTGTGGCGCTGGATGTGCGCGAGTGGTTGCCCCTGGTGGGCTGCCCGACCCTGGTGTTGCATGCGCAGGGTGATGGCATCGTGTCGGTAGAGCTCGGGCGGGAGCTGGCGGCGGCGATCACTGGTGCGCGCTTCGAAACCCTGGCCTCGCGCAACCACCTGCCGCTGGCCGGAGAGCCGGCATTCGAGCGCTTTTGCGAGGCCGTCGGCGGCTTTGTCGCCGAGCGCCCGGCCGTCGCCCAGGGCAGCTTCACGCCGCGCGAGCGCGAGTTGCTGGGCCTGGTCGCCCAGGGTTTGGACAATCTGCAGATCAGCGCCCATCTGGGCCTGGCGGATCAGACGGTGCGCAATGCGCTGTCCAAGCTCTACGCCACCCTGGGCGTGGAGGGCCGGCCTCAGGCCGTGGCCCGGGCTCGCGATCTCGGTTTTGGCTGAGGTGCAGGGACATCTGTCCCCGGCTTGGGCACCCCAGGGCGCGGTTTGGTACGGCCGTCCCATGGCCCCGCACGCCATGCCCGCGCCCAATGGCTGCACGGGCATTTCGCCCGATCCAAAGGACAGACCATGAAATTCCCTGTGCTCCAGGCCGCCCTTCCATTTGCCCTGGCGTCGATGTCCGCCGCAGCTGCGCCCCAGCCGTTCAGCGCCAGCTACACCGGCACCGCCCAGGTGGTGGAGGTGCTCAATCCGACCGGCCCGGTGCTGCGTTTCGAGACGCTGGCCGCCGGGACGGGCACATTTGATCTGGGCAGCTATTTCTCGACCGATGTCATCGACATGTCCACCGGCGCCGGCACCGGCACGAACCGCTTCGTCGCCGGCAATGGCGACGAGCTTTTCGGTGCGTTCAGCGTGCAGGTGATTCCCACCGCGGTGCCCAATATCGTCGAGCTACTGGGTCAGGCCACCTTCACCGGCGGCACCGGCCAGTTCAGTGGCGCCACAGGCAGTGCCGCCTTCACCGGTTCGGGTGTCTTCACCAGCCAGACGGTGGCGACGGCAACCTTGAACTACAGCGGCAGCATCGCTCTGGTGCCCGAGCCCGCCAGCGGCCTGCTGATGCTGGGCGGGTTGGCGATGGCGGCGCCGGTGGTGAGGCGGTTGAACAAAAACGCCTAGACGGTTGGGGACAGAGCTTTCGACCACGCTGCGCGTGGAACTCAAGGTCTGTCCCGCAAGGTCAGAAGAGGGCCATGCTCAGTTTTCTCCGGTACTGATCCAGCACCGGATCGCTGGGCTCCACATGGGCCCGGCCGGCAAGCTCCAGCGCGCCCTTCTTGACCTCGGCCGCGGCCGCCTTCGGTGCGGGCTTGGTCATCAGCTCCAGGATGGCGACATAGGTCTTGCGCGCCAGCTCGCCGTTCCAGGCCTTGTCGCGCATGATGATTTCCAGCAGCTCGTCCATCGCGGCGGTGAACTGCTGGCCCGCCAGCAGCGACTGCGCCAGCTCGAAGCGGGCATCGAAGTCGCGCTTGTTGGTGGCAATCGCCTGGGCCAGCGCCTCGGCGCTGCGTGCGGTGGGGGCGGTCTCGCAGGCGCGCAGCCAGGTGGCCAGCGCGGCCAGGCGTGGATTGGGCGTCAGCGTGTCGGCGGCCTTGGCGGCCAGCGGGGCGAAGGCCTCGGCGGCGGCGGCCGTCTGACCCAGCTCCAGCAGGGCGCGGACGAAGTCAACGCGGGCCGCCTCGTTGCCCGGGTCCTTGGCCAGCGTGTCCTGCAGGCGCTGCAGCGCGGCCTCGGTATCGCCCTCGGCCAGCAGTTCCTCTGCCTCGGCCAACTCCTCCTCGGCTTCCATCGCCTCGGTGCTGGGCACATGCTTGTCCAGGAACTCGCGGATCTGTGCCTCGGGCAGGGCGCCGACAAAGCCATCCACCGGCTGGCCACCGACAAACATCACGCAAAACGGAATGCTGCGCACGCCGAAGGCCTGGCTCAGCTGGCTGGAGATCTCGGGCTGCTCGTCGCTATTGAGCTTGGTCAGCTTGAAGCGGCCCGCGTAGGCGACTTCCAGCTTCTCCAGCAGCGGGCCCAGGGCCTTGCAGGGGCCGCACCAGGGGGCCCAGATGTCGAGCAGGACGGGTTGCTGCATCGATGCCTGCAGCAGTTCGGATTCGAAGTTCTGGATCGTGATGTCGGTCATGGCCTGCACTGCAAAAGAGAGCGTAAGGAGGAACGTGGCGCCCGCCGCCTACAATTCAAGGCTTACTAGCAATGGAGCGAGCCTTGACGAGCGCCTCTCCCGTGGTTGGTGTGGTGATGGGCTCCAGCAGCGACTGGGAAACCCTCAAGCACGCCGCCGACATTCTCGCCGAGTTCGGCATCGCCTTCGAAACCCGTGTGGTTTCGGCCCACCGCATGCCCGACGATATGTTCGCCTATGCCGAGGCCGCGGTCGGCCGTGGCCTGAAGGCCATCATCGCCGGTGCTGGCGGCGCCGCCCATCTGCCGGGCATGCTGGCGGCCAAGACGGTGGTGCCGGTGCTGGGCGTGCCGGTGGCCAGCCGCCATCTGCAGGGCGTTGATTCGCTGCACTCGATCGTGCAGATGCCCAAGGGCATTCCAGTGGCTACCTTTGCCATTGGCACCGCCGGTGCGGGCAATGCCGCCTTGTTCGCGATCGCGATGCTGTCCAATGAGCAGCCCGAGCTGCGCGCCAGGCTGGAGGCCTTCAGGGCCCGCCAGACCGAGGTGGCACGCGCCATGACCCAGGACCTCAAGTGAGCCCGGTGTTACTGCCTGGTTCGGTGGATCAGCAAGGCCGGCCCGCCGCCGTCGGCGTGATGGGCGGCGGCCAGTTGGGCCGCATGTTTGTGCACGCCGCGCAGACGCTGGGCTTCGAGGTCGTTGTGCTCGATCCAGACGCCAACAGCCCGGCCGGGGCCGCGGCCCAGACGCAGATCCAGACCGCCTATCTCGATGCCGGCGGCCTGGCCGAGCTGGCGCGGCGCTGCGTCGCCATCACTACCGAATTCGAGAACGTACCCGCCGAGGCGCTGAAGACGCTGGCCCAGCAGCGCCCGGTCGCCCCGTCGGGCGAGGCCGTGGCCGTCTGCCAGGACCGCGCCGCCGAGAAGGCGCATTTCGCCGGCTGCGGCGTGCCCTGCGCGCCCTATGCGGTGATAGCGATGGCCGAGCAACTGGCGGCGGTCGATGAGGCCTTGCTGCCCGGCATCCTGAAGACCGCCCGTCTGGGCTACGACGGCAAGGGCCAGGTGCGCGTGCGCAGCCGCGCCGAGCTGGAGCAGGCCTGGGCCGAATTGAAGCAGGCGCCCTGCGTGCTGGAGCAGATGCTGCCGCTGGAGCGCGAGATCAGCGTCATCGTTGCGCGCTCGGCCGCTGGCGAGATCGTCCACTTCCCGGTGCAGCAGAATCTGCACCGCGACGGCATCCTGGCGCTGACCCAGGTGCCGGCCCCCGATGTGTCTGCGGCCCTGCAGCAGGAAGCGGTCGCCTGCGCCCGGCGCATTGCCGAGTCGCTGAACTATGTCGGTGTGCTGTGCGTCGAATTCTTCGTGCTGCGAGACGGCCGTTTGGTCGCCAACGAGATGGCGCCGCGACCGCACAACTCGGGCCACTACAGCATCGATGCCTGCGATCTGTCGCAATTCGACTGCCAGCTGCGCGCGATGACAGGCCTGCCGCTGGTGCAGCCACGTCTGCATTCGCCCTGCGCCATGGTCAACCTTCTGGGCGACCTCTGGTTCGATGACCAGGGCCGGCAGCGCACCCCGGCCTGGGACCAGTTGCTGGCTCTGCCCGGCGTGCATCTGCATTTGTACGGCAAGACCGAGGCCCGCGCCGGCCGCAAGATGGGCCATCTGACACTGACCGCCGCCACCGCCGAGCAGGCACTGGCCACCGCCAACCGCGCGGCGGCCCTGCTCGGTCTGCCGGGGTTTTGACCGTGCTGGTTGCTGGTATCGATCCTGCCGCGCTGGCCGAGGGCGCCAGGCGTCTGACAGCAGGCGAGCTGGTCGCCTTTCCGACCGAAACGGTCTACGGCCTGGGTGCCCGCGCCGACGACGATGCGGCCGTGGCCAAGATCTTTGCCGCCAAGGGCAGGCCCAGCGACCATCCGCTGATCGTCCATGTGCTGGACGAGGCGGACGCCGCGCTGTTCGCCAGCACCTTGCCGCCGGTGGCCCAAAAGCTGATGCATGCCTTCTGGCCCGGGCCGCTGACGGTGATCGTGCCGCGCGCGCCTGGGCGTGGCGCGGCAGCGGCAGGGGGGCAGGACAGCATAGGTCTGCGCTGCCCGGCGCATCCGGTCGCCCGTGCCTTGCTGCAGGCGGCGCGGGTCCAGGGCGTGCTGGGCGTTGCCGCGCCGAGTGCCAACCGCTTCGGCCGCGTCAGCCCGACCAGCGCCGCCCATGTGGTCGGCGAATTCGAGCCCGGCCTGCTGGTGCTCGATGGCGGCGACTGCGAGGTCGGCATCGAATCCAGCATCGTTGACTGCAGTCGCGGCCGTCCGGTGCTGTTGCGGCCGGGCGTGATCACGCGGGCGCAGATCGAGGCGGCGATCGGCGAACCGTTGGGGCAGCTTGACGCCGCGGCGCCCCGCGCCTCGGGCACGCTGGAGGCGCATTACGCCCCGGCCGCCACAGTGCGCCTGCTGACCCTGCCGGTACTGCGTGACGCGCTTGCAAAGACGCCGCAACAGGGTCTTGAGGGTGTGGCGGTATATTCCCGGACGCTGAGCCCACGTGCGGGCTCTCTCGACAGGCACATGCCTGACGACGCAATTGCCGCCGCGCACGAGTTGTTTGCGGTGTTACGCGCGCTGGATGACGCCGGCGCGCGACAGATCTGGATCGAAGCGCCCGAACAGGACCCGGCTTGGGATGGTGTGCGTGACCGCTTGACGCGGGCCGCGGCCGCCACCCCTGGTGCCTAGGACGGCGATGACAAGTGTGATGATGGAGCGAGTGTTCTCATGAAGATGTTCAAGCAAGGCGCGCGGCTGCGTACCCTCTGGTGTGGCGCTGCGGCGACCCTGTTGCTGGCGGCCTGCGGCGGCGGGGGCGGTCAGGTCGAGCCTTTTGCGCCAACGCGCATCATTGCCCTGGGCGACGAGTTGAGCCTGATCACGCCAACGAGCAAGAAGTACTCGGTCAATGCGCTGGTCACCCAGACCGACACCACCCTGCCCGACAAGCTGGACTGCAAGACCTATCCGATCTGGGTGCAGACGGTCGCCACCAACTTCGGCCTGGTGTTTCCTCAGTGCAACCCCGACAACGTGGTCACCACCAACGGCGTGATGTATGCCCAGGTCGGCGCCAAGGTGGCCGATGTCAAGGCGCAGATCGATGCCCACCTGGCCAGCGGCAGCTTCAATCCCAAGGACCTGGTCACGGTGCTGGTGGGCATGAATGATGTGTTGGAACTCTACGGCCAGTTTCCGGCGCAGAGCCAGGCCACGCTGCTGGCGCTGGCCGAGCAACGCGGCCAGGCGCTGGCCGAGCAGGTCAACCGCATCGTCAATGCCAATGGCCGCTCTATCTTTGTGCTGATCCCGGACATGGGCCTGACGCCTTTTGCCCTGACCGAAAAGGCCAACAAGCCCGCCAGCGGCAGCGACCTGAACCGTGCCGCCTTTCTGACCAGCCTGAGCGCACGCTTCAATAGCAAGCTTCGTCTGGGCGTCATCAATGACGGGCGCCTGATCGGCCTGGTCAATGGCGGCGAGATGACGCAGCTGATCGCCACCTTCCCTGGGGGTTACGGCTTTGCCAACATCGACAAGCCGGCCTGCAATGTGGCGCTGCCGGACTGCACGACCAAGACCCTGACCTCGACCACCGATGCCGCCGGCACCGTGACCAAGGCCGACGCCCTGACCTGGCTGTGGGCCGATGACACCCGCTTCGGCGCCGGCATGCATGCCCGCCTGGGTTCGACGGCCTATCAGGCGGCCAGCATCCACCCGTTCTGATCCGCCCAGAAGGGCACCATCCGCTTCGACAAACCCCGCCCACGGCGGGGTTTTTTCATGGGCGCTTGGTGCATTAGACCTGTGCGCCTAAGCCGGGTTTTCCCGGAACGCAGCCGGAATGGGTCCGCCTATAGTGAGCGCCTGCCCACCAAGCAAGTGCTTGGTGGATTCGGCACGAAGGCAGCGGCCAACGAGACATAGGGGCATAGGATGAAGCGGATTGTTGTGTGGGGTTCGGCCCTTGGTTTTGCAGCGTTCCTGGCCGCTTGCGGCGGTGGTGATGCCACGATTGCCGGCAGCGGCACGCCGACCGGCGCGCCCACCACCAAGGGCACGTTCACCGCCCTGGTGTCCTTCGGCGACAGCCTCAGCGATATCGGCGCCTATGCGCCCGCCACCTCGCTGACGGGCAATGGTGCGCCGCCCTACTTCGGCGGCAAGTTCACCACCAACAGTGCCACCGGCACAGTCTGGGTCGAGAACCTGGCCAAGACCATGGGGGTGATCGTCACCCCCGCCGAAGTCGGCTTCGGTCCCAGCTCGGTGAAGTGCCCGGCCGCCGCCAATCCGACCCTGGCCGGCACCTGCACCGGCTACAGCCAGGGCGGTTCGCGCGTCACCGATCCGAACGGCATCGGCCGCGCGGGCGGTGCCCTGACGGTGCCGATGAAGACCCAGATCGCCAATCACCTGGCCCGCTTTGGCGGTTTCAAGGCCAGCGACCTGGTCCTGCTTTATGGCGGCAACAACGACGTCTTCACCCAGTTCGGTGCGTTCACCGCGGCCGCGGCCAAGGTGCAGGCCGACGCGGCCGCCGGCAAGCTGACCGCCGACCAGGCCAATGCGGCCCTGTTCGCGGCCCAGCAGCTGGCCCAGGAAGAAATGAAGAAGGCTGCGCTGGAGCTGGCGACCTATGTGAAGGATGACGTCCTGGCCAAGGGCGGCAAGTATGTGGCCGTGATGACGCTCAGCGACATCGCCGACACACCGTTCGGCAACTCGCTGCCGGCCACGGTGCGCCCGGTGCTGACCGACCTTTCCCTGGTCTTCAATCTGTGGCTGCGCGAGGGCCTGACGGGCCAGGCGGTGCAGATCATCGACACCTACCCGATCTTCAAGGACGGCTACGCCAATCCGGCCAAGTACGGCATCGTCAACAACACCGTGCCGGCCTGCGACGCCACCAAGATTGCCGCCATCACCGGCGGCAAGGTCACCGACGGCTCCTCGCTGTTCTGCAACACCACGGCCGGCGCACCCTACAACGGTCTGCGCACCGGTGCCGATATGAACACCTGGCAGTTTGCCGATGGCGTGCATCCGACCGCTGGCGGCCACAAGATCATCAGCGACGCGTTCACCACCCAGCTCAAGGCCTTTGGCTGGCTGTAAGGCATCAGGCATTCAGGAGAGACTCGATGAACAACAAACTCATTCCGCTGCTGCTGGCGGTTCCGGCCCTGCTGTGCGCGCAAGGCGCCGCAGCGCAGCTGAACAGCTTCAAGCTCGGCATGGCCTCTATCGATGTCAATTCCAGGACCACGGGCCTGCGGGGCATCGGCGTGCCCGCCGGCGGCGACCTCGAGATCAAGGATGCCAGTACCCTGGCCATCTGCTACACGCGTGAGCTGTCGCCCCATCTGAGCGTTGAAGTGGCGCTGGGCGTGCCGCCGCGCCATGACGTGATGGCCAAGGGTCCGATCGCATTCCTGGGCCGCGTGGCCACGGTCAAGCAGTTCGCGCCGACGGTGTTCCTGAATTACAGCTTCCTCGACGCGAGCTCCGCGTTCCGCCCCTTTGTCGGTATCGGCGTGAACTACACCCGCTTCATCGGTGCGAAGTCGATGATAGGCCAGAAGATCGAGCTGAGCGACTCGACCGGCCTGGCCGGCCAGGTCGGCGCGACCTATGCGATCAACAAGCAATGGGGGCTCTACGGTGCCTTCATCATGGCCAAGGTGGAGAGCGATCTGGTTGCCACGGCCACCACGGTGCAGACCACGACCATCGATTTCCGGCCCAAGGTGTTGACGGTGGGTGTCAGCTACAAATTCTGAACCTGGCCGATCGACATTGAGCGCCCCGCTGGTCGGGGCGTTTTGTTTGCTGCGAGCTCGCTGGTCTGCCCGGCCGTTTGCGGGTGCCCCGCTACACTTGCGCCATGACCGTGCTGCTGGCTCTGGATACCTCGACCGAAACCATGGCGCTGGCGCTCATCAGCCCGGCCGGCCTGTTCACGCACGAAGGCGAGTCCGGGGCCAAGTCCTCGGCCCATATGGTGCCGGAGCTGATGAAGCTGCTGGCCGCGGCCGGCCTGCGGCTGGCCGATGTCGATGCCATCGCCTTTGGCCAGGGGCCTGGCGCCTTCACCGGTCTGCGCACCGCCTGTGCCGTCGCCCAGGGACTGGCTTTTGGTGCGGGCAAACCTGTGTTGCCGCTGGACAGCCTGATGCTGGTGGCCGAGGACGCCGCCGCGCAACTGGGCGGCGATGCGACCGCACTGGGCACCGTCTGGGTGGCGATGGACGCCCGCATGCAGGAAATCTATGCCGCCGGCTACCGCTGGCAGGGCGACCATTGGCAGGCCGTGGCTGCGCCCGGCCTTTATGGGCCCGAGGCCTTGCTGCAGTGCTGGCGCGACCAGCCCCCGGCCGTGATCGCCGGATCGGCCCTGCTGGCCTTTGCCGGCACGCTTGACACGCAGGGCGCCCGCCTGCTGCCCGGCTGCGCGGCGCGGGCGCAGAGCCTGGCCAGGCTGGCGCTACAGCAATGGGCGCTGGGCCTGGCCGTCGATCCCGCGCTGGCGCTGCCCGTCTATGTGCGCGACAAGGTCGCCCACACCACCGCCGAGCGTGAGGCGCAGCGCAGCGCCCAGGGGGCGGCCCCATGAGTGCCCGCCTGCAGGTACAGCCGCCGCGCTGGTTGGCCATGGGGGTGCGCGACATCGCCGAGGTGCTGGCCTTGGAGCAGCGCGTCTATCCCTTCCCCTGGACACGGGGCAATTTCGAGGATTCTCTGGCTGCAGGCAACTACGCCCAGGTGTTGCGCAGCGAGCAGGGCCTGTTGCTAGGCTATCTGCTGGCCTTGTCCGGCTATGACGAGATGCATTTGCTGAACATCACCGTGCTGCCGCAGCAGCAGGGTTGCGGCCATGCCCGCCGCATGCTGGATGCGCTGGCCGAGACCTGCCGCGAGCGCGGTTTCAGCCAGATCTGGCTGGAGGTGAGGCAGAGCAACGCCCACGCGCGCCGCGTCTATGCACGCTATGGTTTTGCCGAGGTCGGCCTGCGCCGGGCCTACTACCCGGCCGAGGGCGGCACGCGGGAGGACGCCATCCTGATGAGCCTGGATCTGGCGGGAGGCGTAGCATGAACTGGTCCACGCGGCAGGAGGCGATGCTGGAGGCGATGGGCTTGCGCCTGTGGCAGCGCCAGCCCAAGGTGATCGAGGTGCTCGACGAGGCGCCCGCGCCGCGGGTGCCTGCCAAGGCTAGCCCGCCGGCCCCCACGCGGGCGCCCATCGTTGCCCCGACGGTTGCTCCGGCTCTCGAGCGGCCCGTGAACTTGCCCCCCAGCCAGCCGCCATCGACCGTGTCATCGCTCGATTGGACCGGCCTGCGCGAGGCCGTGTCCGGCTGCCAGGCCTGCAAGCTCTGCGAGGGCCGCACGCAGACGGTGTTTGGCGTCGGCCATGAGCGCGCGCACTGGATGGTGGTCGGCGAGGCTCCCGGCGAGCAGGAAGACTTGCAGGGCGAGCCCTTTGTCGGCACAGCCGGCCGGCTGCTCGACAGCATGCTGCGCGCCATTTCGTTGAGCCGCGGCGCGGCCGCGCCGGAGCAATCGGTCTATATCGCCAACACGCTGAAATGCCGCCCGCCGCGCAACCGCAATCCCGAGCCCGAGGAGCTGGCGCGCTGCGAGCCCTTCCTGCTGCGCCAGATCGAGCTGGTGCAGCCGCGCATCATCCTGGCCATGGGGCGTTTCGCCGTGCAATCGCTTCTGCGCAGCAGCGAACCCATTGGGCGCCTGCGCGGCCGGGTCCACCACTTCCATGGCGTGCCGCTGATCGTGACCTATCACCCGGCCTATCTGCTGCGCAACCTGACCGACAAGGCCCGCGCCTGGGAGGACCTGTGCCTGGCCCTGGATACCTTGCAGTCGACGTGACAGCAGCCGCCAACAGCGCCGCCAGGAGGCCTGCCGATGTCGGTCGCTGACGAGACCCAGGCTCAGGCGGAACTGGCGCGCTTTCGCCTGCTGGCGAACAACCTGCCGGTGCTGATCGCCGTCTACGAGATCAGCAGCAATGCCTGCCTGTTTGCCAACCGCCAGTATGCCGAGGCCTTTGGTTGGACCGAGACCTCGCTGCTGGGCCGGCACTTTGCCGAGGTCATTGGCGCCGATGCCGCGGCGCTGATTCAGCCGCATGTCGATCGCCTGCTGAGCACCCGCCAGGCGGTGCTCTACGAACGTCGTGTGCCGGCGGAAGATGGCCAGGGCGAGCGTTGGATCGAGGTCAACCTGCTGCCCCAGCTGGGGGAGGACGGTGAGGTGATGGCCACCTTCGTGCTGATTTCCGACATCACCCGCCACCGCCTGGCCGAGCGTGCGGCACGCGAGTCGGAAGAGCGCCTGGGCAAATTCATGCAGGCCAGCCTGGAGGGCATCGTCTTCCATCGCGAAGGGCTGATCACCGACGCCAACCCGCCGGCCTGCGAGCTGCTGGGCTACGGCTTGGAGGAGCTGCTGGGCCGCAGCACGCTCAGCTTCATTGCCCCCGAGGCGGTGCCCAAGGTGCAGCAGGTCATACGCTCGCGGGAAGAGACCCGCTATGAAAGCATGCTGCTTCACAAGAGCGGCGCGCATATCCCGGTCGAGTTCATCGTGCGCAGCATGATGTTCGGCGGCGAGCTGCAGCGCATGACCATCATCCGCGATCTGCGCGATCGCCTGGAGGCCCAGGCCCGCATCCATCATCTGGCCCATCACGATGCGCTGACCGGCCTGCCCAACCGCATGGCCTTCATGGAGCATCTGCAGCGCTGCTGCGCCGAGGCGCTGGACCATGGCGAGATGCTGGCCATGCTGTTCCTGGACCTGGACAACTTCAAGCGCGTCAATGACTCACTGGGCCATCTCGAAGGCGATGTGCTGCTGCGCACCGTGGCCCAGCGCCTGACTGGTGCCCTGCGCGCCACCGACCGGGTGGCCCGTTTCGGCGGTGACGAGTTCGTGCTGCTGCTGCGGCCGGTGCAGGGGCGGCTGCAGGTGGATGGCGTCGCCCGCCGCTTGCTGGCCGACGTGGAGCAGCCGGTGCTGGCCGGTGGCCGGCCCCTGTCGGTCACGCCCTCGATCGGCATCGCACTGTTCCCCGAGCAGGCCGGCACCCCCGAGCAGCTGATCCAGCGTGCCGACATGGCCATGTACCAGGCCAAGGCCCTGGGCCGGGCCAATCACCAGTTCTTCGATGCCTCCACCGCGGCCCTGGCCCTGGACGAGCTGGTGCTGGAGAGCCAGCTGTCCCACGGGCTGAGCCATGATGAGTTCGTGCTGCATTTCCAGCCCCAGTTGCAGATAGCCGATGGCCGCCTGGTTGGCGCGGAGGCCTTGATACGCTGGCAGCACCCGACCCGCGGCCTGCTGACGCCCGAGTCCTTCATCGGCGTGGCCGAGCAGCTGCGCCTGATGCTGCCACTGGGCGAGTGGATTCTCCGGGAGGCGGCACGCTGCGCCCGGCGCTGGCACGACAACGGCCTGGCCGCGGTACCGGTGGCGGTCAATCTGTCCAGCATGCAGTTCCGCCTGGAGGGCTTCGCCGCCTCGGTGGCGCGCATCCTGGCAGAAGAAGGCGTGCCCGGCGAGTGGCTGGAACTGGAGCTGACCGAACGCATGCTGATGGACGATCTGCCACTGATGCGCAAGACCTTGATCGAGCTGAAGGCGCTGGGCCTGCAGATCTCGGTTGATGATTTCGGCACCGGCCATACCCTGCTCAGCCACCTGACCCAGCTGCCTATCGACAAGCTCAAGGTCGATCGGCAGTTCGTCGAGGCCCTGCCGGACGATGCCGGCGCGCTGGCCATCACCCGAGCCATCGTGCAGATGGCCCGGGGGCTGGGGTTCACCGTGATCGCCGAGGGTGTGCAGAACCGCGCCCAGCAGGAGTTGCTGGCGCAATGGGGCTGCCAGCAGATCCAGGGCCTGGCCCTGGGTGGACCGCTGCCGGTGGCCGAGTTCGAGGCCTGGGTGGCGCAGCGCGTCTGGCCGGTGCTGGGCTGAGTCCCTTGAGCGGGCTCCTAGAATGCCCGCATGCAAAGCACTGCCGTCCCGTCTCCCCTGCACGCCCTGATCCAGCAGCAGATCCAGCACGCCGGTGGCTGGTTGCCCTTTGACCGGTTCATGGCCCTGGCCCTGTACGAGCCCGGCCTCGGTTACTACGCCAACCAGAGCCCCAAGTTCGGCCTGATGCCCTCCAGCGGCTCGGACTTCGTCACCGCCCCCGAGTTGTCACCGCTGTTCGGCGAAGCGCTGGCGAGCCAGCTCGCCCAGGCGCTGCAGGCCACCGGCACAGGCGACCTGTGGGAGTTCGGTGCCGGCTCCGGCGCCCTGGCCGAGCAGTTGCTGGAGGCCCTGGGCGAGGCGGTGCGCAGCTACACCATCGTCGATCTGTCCGGCAGCCTGCGGGCCCGTCAGGCACAACGGCTGGCGCGCTTTGGCGACAAGGTGCGCTGGCTGGCCGAGCTGCCCGAGCAGATCGAGGGGGTGGTCGTCGGCAACGAAGTGCTGGATGCGATGCCGGTGCAACTGCTGCACTGGAATGGTGACCAATGGTGGGAGCGTGGTGTCGCCATCGGTGACCGGGGTTTTGCATGGGCCGACCGGCCGACCCATTTGCGGCCGCCGGTGGAAGGCGGTTTCGTGCCCGGCTCGGTGATCGAGATCCATCCGCAGGCGGAGGCCTTTGTGCGCACCCTGGGTGAACGGCTGGTCCGCGGCGCGGTGTTTCTGCTCGACTATGGATTCCCCGAGGCCGAGTACTACCACCCGCAGCGCAGCGGCGGCACCCTGATGTGCCATCGCCTGCACCAGAGCGATATGGACCCGCTGGTCGATGTCGGGCTGAAAGACATCACCGCCCACATCAACTTCACCGGCATCGCGCTGGCGGCCCAGGAGGCCGGGCTCGAGGTGCTGGGCTACACCTCGCAGGGCCGCTTTCTGCTGAACTGCGGACTGACCGAGCTCATGCAGGGCGCCGACTTCCGCACCCTGGCCCCGGCCCAGAAGCTGGTCGCCGAGCATGAGATGGGCGAGTTGTTCAAGGTCATCGGCCTGGCGCGGGGCGAGGCTTTCGATGCACTGGGGTTCAGCGCGGGCGACCGCAGCCATCGCCTTTGAGCGGGTGCCGCGGAGCATCGGCCGCACGAGGAAAAAAAGCGCCCCGTTTCCGGAGCGCTTTTCGGCAGCCTGCAGGCCGCGAGTTCAGTCTGGAATCAGGCCTTGTTGCGGCGGCGCGAGATGAAGCCCACGGCGGCCAAGCCGGCCAGCATCAGTGCGTAGGTCTCGGGCTCGGGCACCGGCGTAATCGACGACGACAGCAGATAGCTGCCGCCATTCTTGCCGTCAACGGTGCCGGTGACGCGATAGAAGTAGTTGCCGGCCGTCACGCTCAGGAACGTCTTGTTGGCAGCCAGCGAATCAAAGCTGAAGAAGCCCTTGGACGCGTCATTGGTGTAGTCGGCATCGCCATTGTCGGCAAACAACTCGACCTTGCCGCCATTGATGTCAAACACCGGAGGGGCATCGTTGCTGACGCCGGTCGCGAGTACGTCGAAGGTGCCAGCCAGGCTGAACTTGTAGACATGATCGATCGGCAATGCGCCAGCCGTCATGATCCACCAGGCGGCCATCTCGGCCGGGTCGTGGTTGGTCCAATCGGCCTGCACCGTGGGGACAGCGTTGGCGGACAACGCAGCGGCCGCCAAGCTGGCCGCAACGAGGGATGATTTCAATTTCATGGGTTCCTCCAGTACAAAACGGTACCGGCCGATTCTGGCGGGGCACCTGACCCCGGGCTATCCCTCGTAGTAGGGGGAAACAGCGGCTTACGGGCCTCAAATGTGTATCAGTTGTTTCAGGCTGGTGAGGGATCGCCCTGTGTTCCGATGTTTTTAGCGAATTTGCTGCTCTGCGCTGAGCTGCCGGCCGCCCGCTAGACTGATCGTCATGCAAACCTATTTAGTCGGAGGCGCGGTTCGCGACGCCTTGCTGGGCCGGCCGGTGACCGATCGCGACTGGGTGGTGGTGGGCGGGAGCCCGACCGAGATGCTGGCCGAGGGTTTTGTGCCGGTGGGCAAGGACTTTCCGGTGTTTCTGCATCCGGCCAGCCATGAGGAATATGCGCTGGCACGCACCGAGCGCAAGACGGCTCCGGGCTACCACGGCTTCAGCGTACATGCGGCACCCGACGTGACGCTGGAAGAAGACCTGCGCCGTCGGGATCTAAGCATCAACGCGATGGCCCAGGACGCGGAGGGGCGGTTGATCGATCCCTATGGCGGGCAGGCCGATCTCCGGAACAAGGTGCTGCGTCACGTGTCCGAGGCTTTTGCCGAGGATCCGGTGCGCATCTTGCGCCTGGCGCGTTTTGCCGCCCGCTTTGCCGACTTCATGGTGGCGCCGGAAACCCAGGACTTGATGGGTCAAATGGTGGCCTGTGGCGAGCTTGATGCGCTGGTGGCCGAGCGAGTCTGGCAGGAACTCGCACGTGGCTTGATGGAGGCCCGGCCGTCGCGGATGTTCGAGGTCTTGCGCGCTTGCGGCGCGCTGGCGCGGCTGCTGCCCGAGGTGGATCGGCTGTGGGGCGTGCCGCAGCCGCCGGCCCACCACCCCGAGATCGATACCGGGGTGCACCTGATGCTGGTGCTGGACATGAGCGCGCAGCTGAGGGCGCCCCTGAGCGTGCGCTATGCCTGCCTGGCCCATGACCTGGGCAAGGGCACGACGCCGGTGGATCAGCTGCCCCGCCATATCGGCCATGAGGGGCGCAGCGTCAAGCTGGCGGCGGCCATCGCCCAACGCCTGCGCGTGCCGCGCGATTGCGCCGAGCTGGCCGAGGTGGTGGCGCGAGAGCATGGTCATGTGCATGGCAGCCTGGAGCTGAGCCCGGCGGCGGTGCTGCGCTTGCTGGAGCGCTGCGACGCGCTGCGCCAGCCGCAGCGCTTCGAGCTGGCGCTGGTGGCCTGTGAATGCGATGCCCGGGGCCGCACTGGCATGGAGAGCAGACCCTACCCGCAGGCCGATCGTCTGCGCAGGGCAATGGCCGCCGCGCTGGCCGTGGCCACGGCGCCTGTGGCGGCAGCCGCGGCTGAGCGCGGGGCGGTAGGGCCCGAGATCGGGCGGGCCATCCAGCAGGCGCGGCTGGAGGCCTTGGTCGCGGCGCTCTGAGGCGGGGCCGAGCCGGGTGCCTGCGCACCCGGCGACGCCTGCTGAAGGACCGTTCGCCTGCAAGCGAACGGGCTGATTGTCAGCGCTGAGTGCGGTAGGGCTCGTCGTCGGCGACGAAGTCCTGCTCTGTCAGCGCATCGGCCACCCAGGCGGCCACGCCAGGCGCCTGCTGGACCGAAGCGACATAGGCCGCCGCCGCCGGGCTCAGGGGCAGGCCGAAGCGGGTGATGCGCATCACCACCGGGGCGAAATAGGCATCCACCGCACCGAAGGCGCCAAACAGGAAGGGGCCGACCGCCGAGCTGAAGATGGCATCGATCCGCGCCAGATCGGTGCGCAGTTTGGCGTTCTCTGCCATCAACCTGGCGCCGATTTCGGGGAAAAAGGCCTCGATATTCATCGGGCACAGGCTGCGCAGCGTGCCGAAGCCGGCATGCATCTCGGCGCAGAGGCTGCGCGCGCGGGCGCGCTCCAGCCGGTCGCGCGGCCAGACGGCCAGCTCGGGGTGGCGGTCGGCCAGATACTCGGCGATGGCCAGCGTGTCCCAGACGGCAAAGCCATCGTCATCGACCAGCACCGGCACCTTGGCCACCGGTGTGATCGCGGCCAGCGTGCGGTAGAAGGCCGAGCCCTCGCTGAAGTCAAAGCGCAGCATGACCTCCTCGAACGGGATGTCCAGTGCCTTCAGCAGCACCCAGGGGCGCATGGACCAGGAGGAGTAGTTCTTGTTGCCGATGTAGAGCTTCATGGGTGTTTTGGCAGTGGGGGATTTCAGTGGCGGGCGCGCCAGGCGTTGAGCCTCGCGCAGCCCTGGCCGCTGCTGAGGTAGCTCGGCGCGACGGCACCCAGGGCCTGCGGGCTGATGCCCAGATCGGCCAGACCCGGCAGGCGGCCGGTGGCGACGTTGGGCACGGACATCGAGGCCAGATTGTCGCGGGACATCAGCGGCTCGCCCGGCAGCAACTCCATGGCCAGCGCCTGCAGGAAAGCCAGCGGGCCGGGCAGCGGAAGGATCGGCCGCGGATGTCCGCTCAGTCGTCCCGCCAGGCGCACGATGTCGGCCAGGCTCAGCACCTCGGGGCCGGCCAGCTCGTAGGTTCGGCCTATGGTGGCGCGATCCTGCACGCAGCGCACGACGGCGCGCGCCACGTCCTCGACCCAGACCGGCTGGAAGCGCGCGCCGGCGCCGGCCAGCGGCATCACTGGTGCCAGCGCCTGCAGCTTGGCGAACATGTTCAAAAAGCTGTCGCCGGCCCCGAACACAACAGAAGGCCTCAGCAGGGTCAGGTCTAAACCTGACTCACGCAGCGTCGCTTCGCCGGCCGCCTTGGAGCGTAGATAGCGCGAGGGTGCCTCGGCGGCCGCACCATCGGGCACACCTAGCGCACTGACATGTATCAGCCGGCGCACGCCACTTGAATTGCAGGCCGCGGCCAGGTGCTTGGGCAGCTGCACATGGACCTGATTGAAACGCGCTTCGCTACCCTGCAGCACGGCAATCAGATTGATGACCAGATCATGGCCCGGCAGCACCGCCTCCAGCACGCCGGCGCGGTGCACATCGGCCTGCAGAACGGTCAGTCCCGGCAGGCTCTGCACCGCCTGCGCATGGGGCAGGCGACGTGTCGGCACGGTGATGCGGGCACGGCCGCCAAAGGCCCGCACCAGCTGCTCGCAAACGCTGCGGCCGATGAACCCGCTGCCACCGAGTATCAGGATGGCCGGGTTCATGGCAGGTCAGCCGGTGCGGCGGCGGTGGTCTCGCGCGGCCCTATTTGCCGGCCCAGGCGCGAGCGCAGGCTGGTGGGCTGGCCGCCCAGCAGCTGGGCGTAGAGGGTGGCGTTGGTCAAGACCTTCTTGACGTAGTCGCGGGTCTCGTTGAAAGGGATGTTCTCGGCCCAGACGGCGGCATCCTGCAGCGAGCCCTCGCGCCAGCGGCGGGGCCGCGACGGGCCGGCGTTGTAGGCGGCAGCGGCCATCGCCATCGAGCCGCCGAAATCGTCCAGCACCAGCTTCAGGTAGCGAGTGCCCAGCTTCAGATTGAAGTCGCGGTCGCTGAGCGCCTCGGGTTTGTAGTCCAGCCCGGTCTTCTTGGCCACCCAGCGGGCGGTGCTGGGCATCACCTGCATCAGGCCGGAGGCGCCGACATGGGACTGCGCGTCCATCACGAAGCGCGACTCCTGACGTATCAGGCCATAGACGTAGGCCGGATCCAGTCCGATCTCGCGGGCCTTGCTCAACACCTCGTTGCGGAACGGCGTCGGGAAGCGCTGGGCCAGATCGATCGCGTCCCTGGTGCGTTCGCTGGTGTTGATGCAGCGGTCCCAGACTTCGCGATCACAGGCCAGTTGCGCAGCGGCGAGCAGCTCGCGGTCACCCATGCCGCGCAGGCTGAAGTTCCACTCGCGCACGCCCTCGCTGCGCAGGCCCTGGTTGATCAACAGCAGGCTGCGGTTGAGGCCGGGGTGGGCGGCGGCGGCGGCGCGCTCGGCGGCACTCAAGGCCAGCGGCGATGGCGGCAGCGGCTGGGCGAGCCCGAGGTCTTCACTGGCCAGCCGGCCATAGAAGTGCAGCGGGCTGGCGATGCCTTGCAGCAGGCCGCGAGCCAGATTGCGCTGAGGCTCGCCATGCTCGCCCGCATCGGCGGTGGCCATCAGGGCACGGGCACGCCAGTAGACCCAGGTGCTGTCACCGGCGTCTTTCTCGCCCATCATCGTGATGCCGCGCATCACCAGGGGCCAGCGCGAGGCGCCCTGGTCGGCGCGCAGGGCCGAGCGCACCAGCCAGGCCAGCGTGTCGCCGCTCCACTCCGGCTCCTTGTTGCGTTGCGTGGCCTGAGCGGCCAGTGCGCGCTCGTAGTAGCCGGCCGCCTCGGGCAGCAGCTTGAAGGCCGCCTGTTTGCCGACCTGGGCCCAGACCCAGGCGTTCAGCTCGGCAGGCAGCTTGGCCTCGAAGCGGGTGCGCATGAGCTCGGCCGCCGTCTCCGGCTCGGCGCTGGCCTGGCGTATCAGTGCCAGGGTCGTCAGCTCGGCATGGGTGCGGCCGGTGGTGCTGGCCTTGCGCGCCAGATAGCGGGCCAGGCTGTCTTGCATGTCGGCCACGGCCAGTTCGATCGGTTTGCCGAGCAGCGCGGCAGCTTGGCGCGCGGCGCGCGGGCGGTTGTTCTCCATCGTCAGCCGCAGCTTCAGCCAGACGTCGGCGGTGGTCAGTTGCTTGGCCTCGAACAGGGTGGTGGCCAGCAGGTTGCAGCCGTCGTCCATTTCGCGCTGGGCCAGCCAGTTGCTGCGTGCCGCGACCTTGACGTTGCGGCCGGCCAGATGCTCGGTCAGCAGGGCATAGCAGGTGACCTCGCGGTCATCGTTCATGCGAAAGCGCGGAAAGTCGGTGGCGAGGTTCTTCCAGTCGCGGCGCCGGCCCAGCTCGAGCAGCCAATCATTGCGCAGCCGGTCCTCGACGTAGGTGCCGGGCCATTGGGCATAGAAGGCGTCCAGATCGGCCTGGGTGGCCTCGCTGAGCCGCTGGCCAATCTCCCAGTAGGCGATCCAGGAGGCCAGCGGGTGCTGCTGATTGACGGCGGCATCGCGGGCGCTGGCCAGGGCCTTGCGGTCCTTGGCGGCGAGCGCCTTGCGCGCCTGCTCCAGCACATCCTGGGCCTGGGCCAGCGGGGCGCAGAGCAGCACCGCACACAGTGCCAGGCCCTTCAGTCCTGCTTCATATACTCGCAACTTGAATCGATTTCGCATGAGGTGTCTTGGTGTCACAGCAACAGCCCCCGGTTCCCGCCACCGACCCGCGTGCCGCCCTGCGTCAGCAATTGCTGCTGCAGCGCAAGGCCTGGTTTGCGAGTGCGGTCGCGGTGCCGCAGCGCGCCGCGCTGGCCGCGCATTTGCGGGACGTGTTGCGGCAGTTGGAGCCCGAGTACCTGGGCCTGTATTGGCCCTTCGAGTCCGAATTTAACGCAGTCGAGGTCTGCCTGGACTATGAGCTGCTGAATGACACCGAGCTGGCCCTGCCATTCGCCTTCAAATCGCCGCGACGCATGGAGTTCCGGCTCTGGGATGGCGAGACGCCGACGTTGCGCGACGAATGCGGCATCCTGACCGCCAGCGGCGCCGCCGTGGTGCCCGAGGTGGTGCTGGTGCCCTGCCTGGGCTTCACCCGCGAGGGCTATCGCCTTGGCTATGGCGGCGGCTATTTCGATCGCTGGCTGGCCGCGCATCCGGAGGTCACGCCGGTGGGCCTGGGCTGGGCCGGTGGCGAAATCGAGCTCGTTGCCCAGCCGCATGACGTGCCGATGGCGCTGATCCTCACCGAGCAGGGCGTCGTCAACTGAGCTCGGCCTCGCCAATCGCATGGCGGGTCAGTGCCGCCTGGGCCAGCACCCATTGGCAGAACTGCTGCACCTCGGGGCGCTGGCGGCTCTCGTCGGCCACGGCCAGCCAGTAGGTCAGCGGGCTGTCCATGCGGCCGGCCGGGCCGAAGGGCTCGACCAGCTCGCCGCGCTCAAGTGACTCGGCCACCAGGGCAACCCGTGCCAGCGCCACCGCCTGGCCGGTCAGCGCCGCCTGCACCTGCTGGTAGGTGAAGTTCAGGTACATCCAGCGCCGCGGGTTCAGGCCGGGCTGGCCCTGCTCGGCCAGCCAGCGCCGCCAGCTGAGGAACTCGGCGCTGGGGCGCTGGTCGTCCTCCTCGGCCAAGGTGTGATCGGCCAGGTCGGCGGCCACGCGCATCGGCGGGCGCTGCCCTTTAGCCACCTGCTCGGCCAGCCAGGGACTGATCACCGGCGTCAAGGTTTCGCCGAACAGACGGCGCGAATGGGCCGGTGCGGTGGTGCTGTAGCGCAGCGCCAGGTCCATCTCGCCATCATCGATGTCCAGCACCATATCGGTGGCCGAGACGCGGATGTCGATATCGGGATGCTCGCGCTGGAAGGCCTCCAGCCGCGGGATCAGCCACAGCGAGGCGAACGAGGCGAAGGTGGTGACGTTGACGACCCGCCGGCCGCGCGACTGGCGGATCTGGCGTACCGCGCCATCCAGCCGGTCCAGCGCCGACACGCAGGCGCGCTGCAGCAGCGCGCCATGGCTGGTCAACTCGACATGGCGGGTGCCGCGGGCGAACAGGCTGGCACCGAGCTCCTCCTCCAAGGTCTTGATCTGACGGCTGATGGCCGGTTGCGTCAGGTGCAGTTCCTCGGCGGCGGCACGGAAGCTGAGCAGCCGGGCGACCGCCGCGAAGGCGCGAAGGGGGCCGATGGCGAGCGGGCGCTGGCGGGGTGTACTCATGACGATATGTTATCAATGATTGGCAAAGCTCTCATTGGACGCTACCCGCCGCCCTGCCTAATATCGAGTCCAGAGCAAACAAATCAGGGTTTCTACCGGAGCATCAAAATGATCAATCACAGCACTGAATTCCAAGCCTCTTCATGGCCTCTGACGGCAGGCGAGGCGCTGAGCATGAAGATCGGCCCCGGCGCCCGCGTGCTGGGCGTGACCGAAGGCCGTGTCTGGCTGACCGTCACCGGCGACAGCGAACATCAGGACCAATGGCTGGAAGCCGGTCAGAGCGTTGACCTTCCCGCCGGCGCCCATGTGGTGATGGAGTCCTGGCCCTCGGCCAGCTTCCAACTGCTGGTGCCGCCCAAGGCCTGCGCCGTCGGCCGCCGCCTGTCAGCGCAAAGCGTGGTCAGGCCTTTGCACCGCCTGATCGCTTCGCTGCAGCCGGCCTTGCAACACGCTTCTTGAGCACCGGTGTGGCCCGGGCACGCAGGGCGGCCTCCAGCGCCAGGCGTGCCCAGGGTTGCATCAAGCCGGCTGACTCAAGCGCCTCATCGGGCGGGCTGTAGTAGGCAATCGTGTTGAGCTTGCCGCGGGCCTCGTAGCAAAACGGCTCGCAACCGGCTGCCTCGAAACTGGCTCGGTTGATGGGGTCGGTCTTCAGGTACAGGCGCTCGGACGACAGGATGGCGACGAACAGCTCATCGACATAGAGGCCGTGGCCGCCGAACATGCGCTTGATGCGCACCGGGCCCAGCGGGGCCAGCAGTTCGGCACAGTAGTTGGCGAATTCATTGGCGGGTGTTGACATGGGCCCACTCTAAAGCGTGCGGGCCTGGCACACAATCAGCCGGTATCGACTGCCCTGGAGAGTGCCGGTGGATCTGAATGACCGAGTCGCGCTGCGCCGCAAGCTGATCGCGCAACGCCTGGATTTGCCAAACCGGCTGGAACTCGCCGCCGATCTGCAGCAAGTGCTGCGCGTCTGGCTGGCGCGGCGCCAGGAGCTGACGATAGGCGCCTACTGGCCGATCAAGGGTGAGTTCGATCCGCTGCCCGCGCTCTACCGCTGGAGCGAGGCCGATCCCCGGCGGCGCATCGGCCTGCCGGTGGTGGACAGGGAGCAGGGCACCCTGAAGTTCCATGTCTGGTACCCCGGCTGCCCGATGGAAGAAGATGCCTACGACATCCCCAAGCCCAAGGGCACCGAGGTGTTCGAACCCCAGTTGCTGATCGTGCCCTGCGTGGGCTACGGGCCCGAGGGCCTGCGCCTGGGCTATGGCGGCGGCTTCATGGATCGCACGCTGGCAGCGCTCAAGCCACGGCCGGCCACCGCCGGCGTCGGCTATGCGCACGGCTTCCAGCCGCTGTTGAAGGCCGAGCCGCATGATGTGCCGCTCGATGCGATGATCACCGAGGAGGGCGTCGTCTGGGACGCCCACGGTTGACCCGGATGACTTAGAAGCGCCAGCCCAGGCCGACGCCGATCAGCACCGGGTCGACCTTGAACTTGCCGACTTCCGTGCCCTTGGAGTAGACCTTGGTATCAATCTGCACCTTCTTCAGGTCCAGGTTCAGGTACATGGTCTTCGACAGGGCGATGTCGGCGCCGACCTGGAATGACAGGCCATAGCTGTCCTTCTTGATGCTGGGCGACAGCGCGGCCTGAACGGCCGGCGCGAAGTTGACGCTGGAGAAGTGCGTGTAGTTCACGCCCACGCCGACATAGGGGCGGAAGGTCGCCGCCGGGGCGAAGTGGTACTGCAGGCTCAGCGTCGGCGGCAGATGTTTCAGCGAGCCGATCTCGGCGCCGCCCGAGCGCAGCGTGTGCTTTTGCGGGATCGTCAGCACCAGCTCGGCCGCCCAGTTGGGGGCGAAGAAGTAGCTGATGTCCACCTCGGGGATGACCTTGTTGTTGACGCTCAGGCCCAGGCCGGTGGTGTCCTTGTTGGCCGAGTCGAGGTTCACGGCGCGCACGCGCACCAGCCAGGGGCCTTCCTGCTGTGCCTGGGCGGCGGTGCCGGCCAGGCACAGGGTCAGGGCGGCGAGGGCGGTGAGGGTGTGTGCAAGCTTGGTCATATCAATCACTCCTTGTTGAGCGGGAACAGTCCCGTTGGCAGTGATTGAAAAGCCTCAGCTAGGGTTATCCCTTGAGTTGGGGCAAGGCGTGGAAAGGCAATGCCATGCGACTGACATTGCTTTGCCGCAGGTCAAACCTTGGTGCCGAGACCGAGGCGTTTGCACAACTCCAGGGTCAAAGCCGACTGATTCAGTGTGTAGAAGTGGATGCCGGGCGCTCCGCCGGCGATCAGGCGCTCGCAGACGCGGGTCATCACATCCAGGCCGAAGGCGCGGATCGAGGCGCTGTCGTCCATGAAGCCTTCCATCTTCAAGGCCACCCAGCGCGGAATCTCGATGCCGTCGCGGGCCGCGAACTGCGCGATGCGGGCGTAGTTGTGGAAGGGCATGATGCCCGGGATGATGGGGGCGTCCACGCCCAACGCCCGCACCTCGTCGACGAAGTGGAAGTAGGCGTCCGGGTTGAAGAAGAACTGGGTGATGGCCTCGTCGGCGCCGGCCCGCATCTTGTCGGCGAAGTGCTGCAGGTCCCTGGCCGCATAGCGCTGTTGCGGGTGGTATTCGGGATAGGCGGCGACCTCGATCTTCCAGTCGGCCCCCTGGGTCTCGCGGATGAAGCGCACCAGCTCCGACGCATAGCGGAACTCGCCGGCGGTGGCCGTGCCACTGGGTAGGTCGCCGCGCAGTGCGACCACGCGGCGGATGTTCTGCGCACGATAGGTGGACAGGATTTCGGCAATGCCCTCGCGGGTCGAGCCTACGCAGGACAGGTGCGGCGCGGCCTCGAAGCCCATCTGCGCGATGGCGCTGACGGTGGCCAGGGTCTTGTCGCGCGTGGCGCCGCCGGCGCCGTAGGTGACGCTGAAATATTGCGGGCTCAGCACACTGAGGTCCTGGACCACGGCCTTCAGCTTCTCTGCACCCACCGGGGTGTTGGGCGGGAAGAACTCGAAGCTCACCGGGCATTTGTCGTTATGGGCCATGCTCACTCCTTGACGGGGGCAGGTCCGGCCTGCGCCCACAGAAAATATTCGGTGTTGCCGTCGCCGCCGGCGATGGCACTTTCAAAATAGCCGTGCAGCCGCCAGCCCAGCGCCTTCGCGGCCTCGCAGGCCCGCGTTTCCAGCAGCGCGTACTGCCTGGCGTCTTTCACCAGTCCGCCGCGGCCCACATGCTGCGGGCCGACCTCGAACTGCGGCTTGATCAGCAGCAAGACCTGGCCCTCAGGCTTCAGCCAGGGCGCCAAGTGGGGCAGGGCGCCCAGCATCGAGATGAAGGACAGGTCGCCTACGATCAGGTCGAAGCCCTCGACTGGCGCGTGTGCCGCCAACGCCGAGCCGGCCAGCTCGCGCACATGCAGGCCTTCCAGCGCCACCAGCCGCGGCTCACCGGTGAGGCTTGCATGCAGCTGGCCATGCCCGACATCGACGCCGACGACCCTGGCCGCACCGGCCTTCAGCAGGCAGTCGCTGAAGCCGCCGGTGCTCTGGCCCATGTCCAGCACCGTCAGCCCAGAGACCGCGATGCTGCTGCGCGCCAGCGCACCCTCGAGCTTCAAACCGCCACGCGACACGAAGCGCAGCTCGGCGTCGTCACTGACCCGCAGCTCGGCTGTTTCCGGCAGGTCCTCGCCCGCCTTCTTCAAAGCCACCCAGCCCTTGGGCGAGCGCCACTGCGCAGCGCTGCCCGCGATCAACCGCTGAGCGGACGATCGCGTGGGCGCCAGGCCTTGGGAGACGAGCAGCAGGTCAGCACGCATGGCATACAGCCGTAGCCCGGATGGAATCCGGGGACCCGGATTCCATCCGGGCTACGAACCTCCGATCAATAGCGATACGAGTCGGGCTTGAACGGGCCTTGCTTGGGCACGCCGATGTAGGCGGCCTGCTCCTCGGTCAGCTCGCTGAGCTGCGCATTCAGCGTCACCAGCTGCAGGCGGGCCACCTTCTCGTCGAGGTGCTTGGGCAGCACATAGACCTTGCCGATGTCATAGGCGTCCTTGTGCGCGAACAGCTCGATCTGGGCGATCGTCTGGTTGGCGAAACTGGAGCTCATCACATAGCTGGGGTGGCCGGTGCCGCAGCCCAGGTTCACCAGGCGGCCCTTGGCGAGCAGGATGATGCGCTTGCCGTCGGGGAAGATCACATGATCGACCTGGGGCTTGATCTCTTCCCACTGGTACTTCTCGATCGAGGCGATGTCGATCTCGTTGTCGAAGTGGCCGATATTGCAGACGATGGCGTTGTGCTTCATCGCGGCCATATGCTCGTGGCGGATCACGCCCTTGTTGCCTGTCGTCGTGACGAAGATATCGGCCTTGTCGGCGGCATATTCCATGGTCACGACGCGATAGCCTTCCATCGCCGCCTGCAGCGCGCAGATGGGGTCGATTTCGGTCACCCAGACTTGCGCCGACAGCGCGCGCATGGCCTGGGCCGAGCCCTTGCCCACATCGCCATAGCCGGCGATGACGGCGATCTTGCCGGCCACCATCACGTCGGTGGCGCGCTTGATGCCGTCCACCAGCGATTCGCGGCAGCCGTACAGATTGTCGAACTTGCTCTTGGTCACCGAGTCATTGACGTTGATGGCGCGGAACAGCAGGCTGCCCTTGGCCGACATCTCCTTCAGGCGGTGCACGCCGGTGGTTGTCTCTTCGGTCACGCCGATGATGTCGCGGCTCTTGCGCGTGTACCAGGTCGGATCCTGGGCGATCTTGGCCTTGATGGTGGCGAACAGGATGCGCTCTTCATCGCTGCCGGGCTTGTCCAGCACCGACAGATCCTTCTCGGCGCGCTGGCCCAGATGCATCAGCAGCGTGGCATCGCCACCATCGTCGAGGATCATGTTCGGGCCTTCGCCGTCGGTGCCTGCAGGGCCGAATTCGAAGATGCGGTGGGTGTAGTCCCAGTAGTCTTCCAGTGTCTCGCCCTTGTAGGCGAACACCGGCGTGCCGGCGGCAACCAGCGCGGCGGCGGCATGGTCCTGGGTCGAGAAGATATTGCATGAGGCCCAGCGCACTTCGGCGCCCAGTGCCTGCAGGGTCTCGACCAGCACGCCGGTCTGTATGGTCATGTGCAGGCTGCCGGCGATGCGGGCGCCCTTCAGCGGCTGGCTCGGACCGTACTCTGTGCGCATGGCCATCAGGGCGGGCATTTCGCATTCGGCGATGCTCAGCTCCTTGCGGCCCCAGGCGGCCAGGCTCATGTCGGCGACGAGGTATTGCTCGGGATTCAGGGGTTTGAGAACAGCATTCATGTCAGGAGCTCCTTCGGATGGAAGCCGCATGTGCTGTCGGACGGGGGTGCGAACTCACCCACGCGAAACACATGCGGGTGAGCGCCGTTGCTACAAGACTCCAAGCCTGGCCACGCATGGTGCGGGGTTGCAACGCTCCTTGGAATGGACGGATTGTAGTCGCGAGTCGGCGCGCCGTTCGAGGAATAGGGCCGGAATCGGGCCGGAACTTGGGGACAATAGCGCCATGCAACCCTTTGCCTCCTGCCCCGCCGCGCGCCTGAGCGCGGTGCGCGGCATCCTCACCGACATTGATGACACCCTTACCGCCAACGGTGCCATCGCACCTGCCGCCCTGCGGGCACTGCACGGACTGAACGATGCCGGCGTGCCGGTGATTGCAATCACCGGCCGGCCGGCCGGCTGGAGCGAACCGTTCGCGCTGCAGTGGCCGGTGCGCGCCATCGTGGCCGAAAACGGTGCCGTGATGCTGCGCGCGCAGGCGGGCGAGCTGCGGCGCGACTTCACGCAGGACGCCGACACCCGCGCCGCCAACTTTGCGCGCCTGCAGCGCTGCGCAAATGCCGTGCTGGCGGAGCTGCCCGGCACGCGCCTGGCCTCCGACAGCCCCGGCCGGCTGACCGACATTGCCGTCGATCACAGCGAGTTCGCCCACCTCGACGAGGCGCAGATTGCCCAGGTCGTGGCCCTGATGCGCGGCCATGGCCTGCATGCGACGGTGAGCTCCATCCACATCAATGGCTGGATCGGCGAGCACAGCAAGTGGACGGCCGCGAGCTGGGCCGTGCACACCGCGTTGGGCGAGGCCTTCGCGGCCGAGGACTGGCTGTATGTGGGCGACTCGACCAATGACCAGCTGATGTTCGAGCGCGTGCCGCTCAGCGTAGGGGTGGCCAATATCCGCCGCTTCGTGCCCCAGCTGAACACGCTGCCGGCCTTTGTGACCGAGGCCGAGCGCGGCGAGGGCTTTGCCGAGGTGGCTCGGGCGCTGCTGCAAGCACGCCGGCTGGCGTCAGCGCGTGCTTAGGCCGGCCGCCTCCAGTTGCTGCAGCGCCACCTCGCGGTAGCGGGCAGCTCGCTGCAGATCGGCGCGGGCGATCTCATGAAGCTGGGAGTTGACCACCGTCTGCGGCGCGGCCGGATCGGGCACAAAGCTGTGCCAGGCCCGACGGAGCCGGCCCAGCTCGGCGACTGGCGTGCTGGGCCTGGCAATATAGATGGGCGTCGGAATGTCGCTCAATTCGGCCAGCGTCATCTGCCCGCCGGGTGAGCCGGGCGGCATCAGGTTCAGTTGCGTGCGCGTCACGGCAATCGCCTCCACATCACCCTGCTCCAGGCTGATCACGGCGCTGCTCATCGAGGGCTGCGTCACGACGGTCAGGTCACGACCGGGTTCCAGCTGCTGCTGACGCAGCCACAGGCTGGCCACGGCCGTTGTCAGCGACAGCCTACCCAGCATGCCCATGCGCTTGCCGCGCAGCTCGGCGGCGGTCTTGATGACGCTGCCCTGGCGCAGCAGTATCAGCACCGGCGTGGCCTCCACGGTGGCTGCCAGGGCCTGGAAGCCCCAGTCGCTGAGCGCCAGCCCGGCCAGGTGGGCGGGCAGCAGGGTCACGTCATGCTCGCCACGCCGGGTTTGCTCGACCAGCTCGCGAAAGTCGCGCGCGGTGTAGAGCTCGACCGGTTGCTTCAGCTGCGACTCCAGATGCTGGCGCAGCGGCCTGAAGGCGGCCAGCGCGGCGCTGGGCGACAGAAAGGGCGGCACGGCGATCAGCAGCGGCCTTGGCATCTGCGCCAGCATTGAAGAAGCGCCGAGCAGCAGCGGCGCGGCAAGCAGGCTGCGCCGCCTGATGAGACTCATCTGCTTCATATCGGGGCGTGCAGCTCGCCCCAGGCCGAGGCCGAGAACGCGCGTTCGTTGAGCAGTCGGTCGATGTGCTCGAGCAACTCGGGCAGATCGATAGGCTTGGTCAGATAGGCGTCGAAGCCGGCGGCCTGGGCGTCGCGCACATCGGAGGGCATGGCATTGGCGCTGAAGGCGATCAGCGGCATGCCGGCATTGGCAGGGTCTGCGCGCAGGCGCCTACAGACCTCCAGGCCGTCGATGCCGGGCAGGCCGATGTCTATAAGTACCAGGTGTGGCCGCCGCTGCTCGACCATGGCCAGGCCCGACAGGCCATCGACGGCGATGCGCAGGTCGAACTCCGGGCGCTGCTGGCGCAGCATGCTGCGCACCAGCTCGGCATTGGTCGGGTTGTCTTCGATGTACAGCAGCCGGCGCGATACGCCGGTCAGCGGCTCGTGCAGCGGTGCAGGCTCGGGGCCATCATCCAGGTTGATGTCGAAGGGCGGGCTGAACGGCGAGGCGGCACTGGCCACCAGGGTGACGCTGAAGCGGGTGCCGCGGCCGGGCTCGGACTCGACGCCGATCTGGCCGCCCATCAGCTCGACCAGGCGCTTGGTGATGACCAGGCCGATGCCGGTGCCGGCGGTCAGGTCATTGCCCTGCTCGAAGCGCACAAAGGGCTGGTAGAGATTGGCCAGTTGCTGTGCATTCATGCCGCGGCCGGTGTCGCTGACGCTGACCAGCAGCTGCTGCTGTGCCGGCAGCGCCGAGACCTCCAATGTCACCGTACCGCCCGGCTGGTTGTACTTGATGGCATTACTGAGCAGGTTGTTCAGCACCTGCTTGAGACGCTTGCGGTCGGCACGCGCCCACAGCTGCGGCGCCGAGCGCTCGATGATGCGTACGCCCTGAGCCTGAGCCTGCGTGGACAGCATCTGCACCGTCTCGCTGACCAGCTCGGCGACCAGCACCGGCTCGATCGAGGTCGACATCTCGCCGGCCTCGATGCGCGACAGGTCCAGCACGTCGTTGATCAGATCCAGCAGATGCCAGCCGGCATGCTCGATCTGCTTGACCTTGTCGAGCTCGTTGTCGCGCAGCCGCTCGCGCGACAGGCTCAGCAGCTGGGCAAAGCCCAGCATCGCATTCAGCGGCGTGCGCAGCTCATGGCTCATGCGTGAGAGGAACTGCGACTTGGCCAGGCTGGCGCGCTCGGCCTCGTCGCGGGCGCGCTGCAGCTCCAGGGTGCGGCGCTGCACGCGCGACTCAAGACCCTCGTTGAGATTGCGCAGCTCCTGCTCGGCCAGCACATGGCGTGTGACGTCGGTCAGCGTGCTGACGACGGCTTCGACATGGGGTGTCGCCGGTGCATGGGCATCTGCATGAAAGCGCGGCTCGGCATTGACGCTGAGCCAGCGCACGGCGCCCCGCGCGTGGCGGAACTGCAGCAGCACATCGCGTTGCGGCTGGCCGGTCTGCAGGGCCAGCGCCGCGGGCATCTGCTCCGGCCTCAGCAGCCGGCCCTCGGGGTCGCGGGCCTCGGGCATGCGGCCGGACAGACTGCTCACGCCCAAGAGGCGCAGCGCCGCATCATTGCTGTGGATGACGCGCTGCTGGGCGTCCTGCACCAGCAGGCCGCCGGCCATCGAGGCCATCAGCGAACGCTGCTGCTGTTCGCTGTCGCGCAGCGCCTCGAACTGGGTGCGCACCGCGGCCGACATGCGATTGAAGGCGTCCGACACCTGGGCCAGTTCGCGCACCCGGCTGCCGGGCAGGCTGAGGCTGTAGTCGCCGTCGGCGACGCGCTGGCTGGCCTTGGCCAGGCGGGCGAAACCGGCGCTCAGCCAGGTCGCCCAGAAGGCCAGGGCGGCCAGGCCCAGCACCAGCAGCGCACCGCCGATCAACAGACTGCTGCGGAGCAGCCTTGCACGCACCTCCTGCAGTGCCGAGCCGACCAGGCCGAAGCGCACCTGCCCCAGGCGCTGGCCGGCGATCTCCACCGGCACAGTGGCGATGCGCAAGGCCGCGCTGGCCTCGGCACCGGGGCCGGCCTGGGCGACCAGGCGGCCGCGCGTGTCCGTCACCTCCAGAAAGGCCAGGGCCTGGGTCTGCGTGCTCTGACTCACCACGTCCTGCAAGGCGGCATAGTCGCGCGTGGCCAGCAGCGGCGCGACGGCGGCCGTGATCAGCGGACTGGCAAGGCCCATCTCGGCAGCGAAACGGTCTTCCAGCGCCTGGCCGATCAGCAACTGCGCATTCCACAGCAGCAGACCGAACATCACCAGCATGGTGATGAAACCGCCCAAGAAATACTGGGAGCGCAGGGTTTTGAACACGTCCGGTGAGGCGTAGTGATGGCGCGGCCGATTGTGCCCGATGACGCCGCTACAAATGCTTGCAAAAGGTAAGCGTACCGCCGCTGGCGGCAGCCGTTCAAGCGCCCAGACCGAGAAACACCCGCATGCGCTCAAGTTCCTGATCGAGCGCCAGCCCGAAGGCGGCGCTGCGCGGGCGCGATTTGATGAATCCGAGCTCGGGCACCAGCGCGCCGTCCTGCACCCGCACATTGGCCCAACCGATGACCTGCTCGCCCCACAACATCGGCAGCGCATAGTGACCCATCAGGCGCTTGGCCGCCGGGGTATAGGCCTCGAACTTGTAGGCCCAGCCCCAGAACAGCTCGAAACGGCGACGGTCCCAGACCACGGGATCGAAGGGTGCCAGCAGACGCAGCTCGGCGTCGGTCTTGTGGCTGCGCGAGGCAGGGGCTTCACCCGCGGGCCACAACCAGCTGGTGCCGTCTATCTTGACCTGCGGCAGCTCGGCGCGGGCCTTGGCCAGCGCCTGGCGGGCCTCGACCTTCAGATGCGGCGCGCCATAGCCCAGCAGTTGCACCAGGTAGCCGAGGCTGGCCGAGGGCAGCGGCGCGTACTTGTGCACGACCAGATCCACCAGCCGGCCGGCCCGCTCCAGCCGGGCGGCGGGGCTGTCGTCCACCTCGGGATGCTCGTTGACCGCATAGACGCGGGTGCCGTTGTCGCGGCGCACCACGCGCAGCAGGCCGCGGTAGTGCATGCCGTCCAGCAGCTGCGTGCTGGCATTGAGTTCGCCGCACCAGTAGCCGGGCACCCGGCCATGCTCGAAGGCGGCCAACACCTCGCGCGGATGGATCACGCCCCGCTCGCGGACGAAGGCCAGCAGCTCCTGGGCCCGCGCCGCGGTCTCGGCGTTCCAGGCCCGCTTGGCTGCCCGCGGGTGCATCAGCGCCAGCGTCGCGCGCGGCAGGAAGCCGTAGTTGACGAGGCAGTCTTCCTCGATATCCAGCTTGGGATAGCGGCGCTCCAGGTCGCCGGCGCGATAGTCCTTGACGCGGTGGCGAAGGGTCAGGTCCTGGGCCCGTGCCGGCGCGCGTATCGGGTCGGCCTGGACGAAGCCCAGGCGCTCGATGGCACGCTTCAAGGTGGTGGGTTTGAACAGCGTGCGCGCGATCGCATAGCGGCGCAGCTGATCCAGAGTCGGGGTCGGCATGCCGGTATTTCAGCTCAGATCGCCATGTTGGGTGCTCAGATGCTCCTCGGTGTCGAGCTGCATTTCGAAGCTGAAGAAACGGTTGCGGCCGTGGGCCTTGGCGGCATAGAGCGCCTCGTCGGCCCGCATGATCATGCCCTGGGCGGTGGTGGACGCGTCGGGCACGCAGGTGGTGATGCCGCCCGAGACGGTGACGTGGCCGGCGACCGGTGAGTCGGGGTGGGGTAGGGCCAGCTTGGCCATCACGCGCAAGAAGGCGCGGGCAAAGGTCATGGCGCCGGAGCGTGGCGTGTTGGGCAGTATCAGCGCGAACTCCTCCCCGCCATAGCGTGCCGCCACGTCGCGTGGCCGGCGGCAGACCTGCTTGAGCAACTCGGCCACCTGGCGCAGGCAGGCATCACCCTGCAGATGGCCCAGGCTGTCGTTGTAGAGCTTGAAATAGTCCACATCGCACATCACCAGGGTCAGCGGCAGCTGGTCGCGGCGCGCGGCGACGATCTCGTTGAACAGGCCGCGGTCCAGGCCGCCGCGGTTGACCAGGCCGGTCAGCGAGTCCAGCTCGACCAGGTGCTTGAGCTTCTGATTGGCCTCGTTCAGCTCCTCCGACAGGGTCACCAGCCGGTTGCGCATCGTCAGCAGTCGTTGCATGGCGCGCAGCTTGGCCGCCAGCACGATGGCGCTGACCGGCTTGACCAGGTAGTCGTCGCCGCCGGCCTCGATGCCCCGGTGCAGGTCCAGGTCGTTGCCCAGGCCGGACAGGAAGATGATGGGCGTCCAGCCGCCGGGCTCGGCCTGGCGCAGCTCGCGGGCCACCCAGTAGCCGTCATGGTCGGGCATCTCCACGTCCAGCAGCACCAGATCGGGCTGGTGGCGCAGGAACAGCGACAGTGCCTCGGCGCCCGAACGTGCCTCCAGCACCCGGTGGCGGGCATGCTCCAACTCGCCGCGCAGCACGGCGCGAGCCGCGGCCTGATCATCGACAACCAGTATCGTCAGCGAGGGTTCAATGTCCGGGGCGCGCATCAGGAGCCGATTTCTGTGCCAAATGTCACAGATTTTGCCGCACGCCGGCCGGCTTGCAATGGGGTTTTGCGCGGGATACGAAAAAGGGCCGCTGCTGCGGCCCTTGATTCGTGGGGGGCTTGCTTACAGCCCAGCCGCTGCACGCAGCGCCGCCGCCTTGTCTGTCCGCTCCCAGGTGAATTCCGGCTCTTCGCGGCCGAAGTGGCCGTAGGCGGCCGTCTTGGCGTAGATCGGGCGCAGCAGGTCCAGCATCTGGATGATGCCCTTGGGGCGCAGGTCGAAATGCTCCTGCACCAGAGCCGAGAGCTTCTCGTCCGAGATCACGCCAGTGCCTTCGGTGTAGACCGTCACATTCATCGGGCGGGCAACGCCGATGGCGTAGGCGACCTGGATCTGGCATTGGCGCGCCAGACCGGCGGCGACGATGTTTTTGGCCACATAGCGGGCGGCATAGGCGGCGGAGCGGTCCACCTTGCTGGGGTCCTTGCCCGAAAACGCGCCGCCGCCGTGCGGGCAGGCGCCGCCATAGGTGTCGACGATGATCTTGCGACCGGTGAGGCCGCAATCGCCCTGCGGGCCGCCGATGACGAAGCGGCCGGTCGGGTTGATCAGGTACTTGGTGTCGGCGGTCAGCCACTCCTTGGGCAGCACCGGCTTGATGATTTCCTCGCGCACCGCCTCGTAGAAGGCGTCCGTCATCTTGTCGCCGAGACTGTACTCGGGGGCGTGCTGGGTGGACAGCACCACCGTGTCGATGCTGTGGGGCTTGCCGTCCACATAGCGCATCGTCACCTGGCTCTTGGCGTCGGGGCGCAGATAGGGCATGCGGCCGTCCTTGCGCATCTGCGCCTGGCGCTCGACCAGACGGTGGGCGTAATAGATCGGCGCGGGCATCAACTCGGGCGTTTCATCGCAGGCATAGCCGAACATCAGGCCCTGATCACCGGCGCCGATGTTCAGATGGTCGTCGGACGCATGATCCACGCCCTGGGCGATGTCATTGCTCTGCTTGTCGTAGGCCACCAGCACGGCGCAGCCCTTGTAGTCGATGCCGTACTCGGTGTTGTCGTAGCCGATGCGCTTGATCGTGTCGCGTGCCACCTGGATGTAATCCACATGGGCATTGGTTGTGATTTCACCGGCAAGCACCACCAGGCCGGTGTTGCACAGGGTTTCGGCCGCCACGCGCGAGCGCGGGTCCTGCGTGAAGATCGCGTCCAGAATCGCATCGGAGATCTGGTCTGCTACCTTGTCGGGATGGCCTTCGGAAACAGACTCCGAGGTAAAGAGAAAATCGTTCGCCACTTCTACACTCCTTGGGTTTGACACTGGCGTCGCCGTGTCGCTGGGAGAGCTGCGGCGAACGCTTTAGCGGCATTTTTGAATCGCCCCGCAAGTTGTTCCTTTAACTCGGCGATAAGAGATTATAGAAAAAATGTCCATGCTGTTGCGGGTTTTGTCGCGCTTGCCGCTGTGGTTTATGCACGCTTTGGGTGCAGCCCTGGGGTGGCTGAGCTGGTGGGCCTCGCCCAGCTATCGCTCGCGCTTTCGCGCCCAGGTGATGCAGGCGGGCCTGGCCTGGGGCGTTGCGCGCCCGGCTGTGGCACAGGCTGGCAGGATGATTGCCGAGCTGCCCTGGCTGTGGCTGAGACCGGCCCATCAGGCGCTGGGCGGACACGCGCGGTGGCAGGGCGCGGAGGTCGTCGAACAGGCCCTGGCCGCGAGGCGCGGCGTCGTCTTCCTGACCCCCCACCTGGGGTGCTTCGAGGTCACGGCCCAGGCCTATGCCGAGCAGTTCGCGCCGGCCCATGGGCCGATCACCGTGCTGTTTCGCCCCGCTCGCAAGGCCTGGATGAGAGCGATCGTTGACGGCTCGCGCGCCCGGCCCGGGTTGATGACGGCGCCGGCCACGCTGGCGGGCGTGCGGCAGATGATCCGTGCGCTGCGCAAGGGCGGTGCCGTCGGGCTGCTTCCCGACCAGGTCCCCCCCGAGGGCATGGGCGTTTGGGCGCCTTTCTTCGGTAAACCGGCCTATACGATGACCCTGGCGGCGCGGCTGATCCAGCAGACCGGGGCGGTGCCGGTGCTGGTTTGGGGCGAACGCCTGCCTTTTGGCCGTGGTTTTGTGGTGCATGCGCGACCCGGGCCGGCGATCGCAGCCGATTCCACGCCAGAATCGGCGGCCGCCACCATCAACCAGGCCATGGAACATCTGATTCTCGACGCGCCCGACCAATACCTGTGGGGCTATCACCGCTACAAGCAGCCCCGCGGACTTGCCGCCGAGTCTCAAGCGCCCGAGGCCTGAATGGGCAGCCGCTGGGTGTCCAACGCTTCCGCCCATCTGTTCGTGGGCCTGTTATGGCTGCTGCACTGGCTGCCCTTGCCCATGCTGGCCGTGCTGGGTCAGGGCCTGGGCGGCCTGCTGTGGCTGCTCGGGCGCTCGCGGCGGCGCATCACCCTGCGCAATCTGGAGCTGTGTTTCCCTGAGCTGTCCGAGGCACGACGCAGGGCCATGGCGCGGGAGCACTTCGGCTGGCTGGGACGCAGCTTTCTGGAGCGAGGCCTGCTGTGGTTTGCCCCGGCCGAGCGCCTGCACCGTCTGGTGCGCGTCACCGGCAATATCAAGCTGGCCGAGCAAAGCGATGCGCCGGTGATGTGGTTGCTGCCGCATTTCGTCGGCCTGGAGTGGACCGGCCCGGCGCTGATGCTGAACCAGACCAACCCCGGGGTTGATGTCTACCAGCGCCAGAGCAATCCGGTGTTCGACAAACAGATGCTGGCCGGCCGCTCGCGCTTCGGCAAGACGGCCTTCGTCGACCGTCACGACGGCATACGCCCGGTGCTGCGGCTGATCAAGCAGGGTTATGCCTTCCTGAACGCTCCCGACATGGACTTCGGCGAGAAGGACTCGGCCTTTGTGCCCTTCTTTGGTGTGCCGGCCTGCACGCTGCTGGCGCCCTCGCGGCTGGCGCGGACCATGAATATGGTCGTGCAGCCGCTGGTGGTGACGATGCTGCCCGGCGGCCGGGGCTATGAGGTCGATGCCGGCGAGCCGCTGGAGGGCTACCCGAGCGATGATGCGCTGGCCGACGCGGCCAAGCTGCACGCTTGGCTGGAGGCGCGCATCCGCGAGCATCCGGCCCAGTATCTGTGGGCGCACAAGCGCTTCAAGACCCGGCCGCCGGGTGAGCCGTCGCTGTATTGAGCGGCATTGATGACCTCGGGCCGATAATCAGCGCATGAAAGTGCACTTCACCAAGATGCAGGGCGCCGGCAACGACTTCGTCGTGCTCGACGCCACGCAGACCCCGCTGAGCCTGACCCCCGAGCAGATGCGCCATCTGGGCGATCGCCGCTTCGGCGTCGGCGCCGATCAGATCCTGGTCGTCGAGCCCGGCCGCGAGCCCGGCATCGACTTCGGCTACCGCATCTTCAACAACAGCGGCGACGAGGTCGAGCAATGCGGCAATGGCGCGCGCTGCTTCGTCCGCTATGTGCATGAAAAGGGCCTTTCACTGAAGCGCCTCATCCGCGTGCAGACCATCAACGCCTTGCTGGAACTGCGCCTGCGCGACGACGGCGGCGTGACCGTGGATATGGGTGCACCGCGTTTCGAGCCGGCGCAGATTCCGTTCGATCCTCAAGGCCTGGTGCCGACGCTGCGCAATGGCTTCGAGCAATGGCCGCTGCGGGTAGCGGGTATTGCCCAGCCGGTCGAGGTCGCGGTGCTGTCGATGGGCAACCCCCATGCGGTGCTGCTGGTCGATGATGTGGACACCGCGCCGGTCGCCGCCTGGGGCCCGCTGATCGAGCACCACCCGGCCTTCCCGCGCAAGGTCAACGTCGGCTTTCTGCAGATCATCGACCGTGGCCATGTGCGGCTGCGCGTGTTCGAGCGCGACGCTGGCGAGACGCTGGCCTGCGGCACCGGCGCCTGCGCGGCCGTGGTGGCCGGCATACGCCTGGGCCTGCTGGACGCCGAGGTGGAGTTGCAGGCCCGCGGCGGCGTGCTGTACATCGAGTGGGCCGGCAAGGGTGTCGAAGGATATGCACCGGTGCTGATGACGGGCCCGGCCCAAACCGTTTTTGAAGGAGAGATCGAGCTGTGAGCAATTCAACCCAGGGTACCGACGGCGTCACCGAGCAGGACATTGCCAACTATCTGGCCAACACCCCGGGCTTTTTCGAGCGCCATGCGGAGTTGCTGGCCAGCATCCAGCTGAGCCATCCCCATGGCCAGCGGGCGGTATCGCTGCAGGAGCGCCAGGCCGAGATGCTGCGCGACAAGATCAAGGGGCTGGAGCACAAGATCATCGAGATGATTCGCAACGGCCAGGAGAATGTGGCCATTGCCGACCGCCTGCACCGCTGGACCTGCCAGCTGATGCTGACGGCCAATGCCTCGGCGCTGCCCCAAGTGCTGCTCGACGAGTTGCGCCACCAGTTCCTGATTCCGCAGTCGGGCCTGCGCCTGTGGGGTGCCGACGAGGCCTACGCCGAGCTGCCGTTCGCGCAGGCGGTGGGTGACGATGTGAAGAGCTTCGCCGCCAGCCTGACCCAGCCCTATTGCGGCATCAACTCCGGCTTCGAGGCCGCTCAGTGGCTGGGCGAGCCGGCCGGTGTGATGTCGCTGGCCCTGGTGCCCTTGAACCATGGCACGCCGGCCAATACCTTCGGCATGCTGGTGCTGGGCTCGCCCGACCCGACCCGCTACACCGCCGATATGGGCACCGAGTTCCTGGCCCGCATCGGCGAGATCGCCAGCGCCAGCCTGTCGCGACTGTTGCCGGTCAGCTGAGTTCCGTCGCCGTGCTCGATGCCGACCTGCAGCGCTATCTTGAGCATCTGCGGGTCACGCGGCGCCTGGCTCCGCGCACGCTGAGTCTGTATGAAGACGCGCTGACGCGGTTGCAGGCCTTGGCAAGGCAGTACCCGCTTGAGCTGCGCCAGGTACAAAACCACCATGTGCGGCGCTGGACCGCGCAACTGCATGGGCAAGGACTGGCCCCGCGCAGCCTGGCGCTGATGCTTTCGGCCTGGCGAGGCCTGTACCGCTGGCTGGGTGGCGAGCGTCTGGTCAGCCACAACCCGGTGGAAGGTGTGCGCACACCGAAGGCGGCCAAGCCGCTGCCCAAGGCCCTCTCGGTCGATCAATCGGTGGCCTTGGCCGACTTTCAGAACCCTGCCGGCAGCGATCCGCGCGTCGAGGCCCGGGACCGCTGCATGGTCGAGCTGCTCTACGGCTGCGGTCTGCGCGTGGCCGAGCTGGTGGGCCTGGACCTGCAGGCCAGCGGCACGGCCCAGGGCTGGATCGATCTGCCCTCGGCCGAGGCCCATGTGCTGGGCAAGGGATCCAAGCGCCGCGCGGTGCCGTTGGGCCGGGAGGCTGCCAAGGCCTATCAGGCCTGGCTGCAAGTCCGTCCGCTGCTGGCCCGGGCCGACGAGACGGCACTGTTTGTCGGTATGCGCGGCCAGCGCATCAATGCCAATCAGGTGCGGCTGAGCCTGAAGGCCCGCGCGCTGGGTGCCGGGGTGCCCACCCATGTGCACCCGCATATGCTGCGCCACTCGTTCGCCTCGCATCTGCTGCAGTCCAGCGGCGATCTGCGTGCGGTGCAGGAGTTGCTGGGCCACGCCAATATCGGCACGACGCAGGTCTACACCAAGCTCGACTTCCAACATCTGGCCAAGGTCTACGATGCAGCCCATCCGCGCGCCAAGCGCAAGTAGTTCCTGGAGCCTGCTATCGTGCCGGCCTATGTTGAAGACTGCCAGCTCCGCGCCCGGCGCCCCAAGGGCGCTTTTTTATGCCATTGCCGCGCTCTGTGGCGCCGCCAACGCGGCCGAGCCGGTGCTGCCGCGGCCGGGCTTTCTGCAGACCCAGCCGGCCGCCATCGAGGTCAGCTGGTCGCCGCTGCGGCTGCCAACCGGTCAGAAGACGGCACTGGCCGGCACCAGCTATCTGGTGGCGATGGACGAGGAATGGGGCCTGGGCCCGAGCTTCTACGGTGCTGCGAAGGGCAATTTCGGCGGGCTGTTCACCGTCGGCTTCACTGCCCAGCGGCGCTGGCGCCTGGCCCAGGATCTCCATGCCGCGGTCAGCCTCTATGCCGGCGCAGGCGGCGGCCTCAGCTCAGAAAAGCTGCGCTTCGGCGGTGGGCTGATGCTGCGGCCCGAGCTGTCGCTGCGCCGCGAGATGGGGCCCTGGTACGCGGGACTGACCATGTCGCGCACCAGTTTTCCGAGCGGCAATATTGCCGGCAGCTCGCTGGGTTTCGTGGTGGGTTATGCCGATGGCTTCAAGAGCTACGAACCGGACGAATCCGGTCAGCGGGTGCGTGGCTACCGTCGCAGCGGCCTGGGATTTGACGAGTTCGCGTTCAGCGCCGGCTCCTACCAGCCGCGCAAGGGCAGCCGCGGGCGCGGGGGGGCCGAGTCTCAGCGCATGGGCAAGGTCGGCGGTGCGCTGCGTCAATACGTCAGCGAAGGTGCCTGGTGGGGCATCGAGGCGGCCGGTGCCTCGCAGGGCGGGGCCGATGGTTATATGGAGGCCCTGGTCGGCATCGGCCAAGACTATGCGCTGGGCAGTCCGACCCTGCGCGCCGGCTGGCAGGCGGCGGCTGGCCTGGGCGGCGGCGGCGATGTGGACACCGGCAATGGCTGGCTGGTCAAGCTGGGTCCGAGCCTGCGGTGGAAGTCGCCCTGGGGGCCGTCGCTGCTGCTGGACGCCGGCTTCATGGGCTCGATCAGCGGGCAGTTCAGGACCGGGTATGCCCGTTTGAGCCTGGGGATGCCGCTTGATCAGGCCGTCACTCCCTTTGGCGAACCGAATGCCAGCGGTGGCGTGGTGCAGACTCAGACCGTCTCGGCCAGCCTGCAGCGGCTGTCCGGGGTGAAGTTCAAGAACGGACGCGAGGAGAGCGTCGGCCAGTTGGCCATGGTGCTGACCCGTGAACTCTCCCCCCACGTCTATGGCGTGGCCCAGGCCGGCAGTGCCGCCTTTGGCAGCGCCGGGGCCTACTCCTTCGGCTTGGTCGGCCTCGGGCTGCAGACGCGGCCGTTGGCGCTGCAAGGCCTGCCGGCTATGCGCCTGGGTGCCGAACTGATGGTCGGCGCCGGTGGCGGCGGCGGTGTGGCCGTCAGCGGTGGGGCCATCATGCAGAGCGAGGCCTGGGCCGAGTGGAGCTTTGGCGAGACCAAGCGCCTGCGCCTGCGTACTGGGCTGGGCCAATGGCGCTCGTTGCGCGGGCAGACCCAGAGTTCGCCGTTGGTCAACGTCTCGCTGGGCTACGCCTTCGGCACCCTGCAGCGATAATTCGGGCGCGCAAGCGGCGACAATCGCCGCATGAAAACCATACGACTTCGCGAGGGCAAGGAGCGCTCGCTGCAGCGCCGCCACCCCTGGGTGTTCGAGGGCAGTATTGCCAAGGGCAGCGGCGACGCCGGCGAGACCGTCAAGGTCACCGCCGCCGATGGCAGTTTCCTGGCCTGGGGCGCCTACAGCCCGACCTCGCAGATCCGCGTGCGTGCCTGGAGCTTCGATGAGGCTGAGCGCATCGACGCTGCCTTCTTCGAGCGCCGCATCGAGGCCGCGCTGGCCGTGCGAGCGCGCCTGCCGATCGCCAGCGACGCGATGCGCCTGATCCACGGCGAGGCCGACGGCCTGCCCGGCCTGGTCGTCGATCGCTATGCCGACACCCTGGTGGCCCAGTTCGCCAGCACCGGCAGTGAACGCTGGAAGGACGTCATCGCCGACCATCTGCTGTCCGCCACCGGCCTGACCCGCCTCTATGAACGCTCCGACGCGAATGTGCGCAGCCTGGAGGGCCTGGACCCTAGGACCGGCTGGTTGCGCGGTGATGGAGCGACCGAGATCACGATCCAGGAGCATCAGTGGCGGCTGAGCCTGGACGTGGCCGAGGGTCACAAGACCGGCTACTACCTGGACCAGCGCGACAACCGCAAGAAGTTCGCCGATGCGGTGCGCCACTATGGCGCCAAGCGCGTGCTCAACTGCTACAGCTACACCGGTGGCTTCTCGGTGGCGGCCTTGGCGGGCGGTGCCGACGAGGTGCTGAGCGTCGACTCGTCGGGTCCGGCCCTGGCCCGTGCCGACGCCCATGTGCGGCTCAACGGCTTCGATGCCGCCCGCCACACCAGCCTGGACGCCGACGTCAACCAGACCCTGCGCCACTGCCTGGAGCAGGGCCGGACCTTCGACGCCATCGTGCTGGACCCACCCAAGTTTGCCCCCAGCGCGGCGCACGCCGAGCGCGCCTCGCGCGCCTACAAGGACATCAACCGACTGGCCCTGAAGCTGCTGGCCCCCGGCGGCCTGCTGTTCACCTTCAGCTGCTCGGGCGGCATCAGCGCCGACCTGTTCCACAAGATCGTCGCGGGGGCAGGTCTTGATGCACCGGCAGATGGCTTCATTCTCGACCGCGTCGGCGCCACGCCGGACCATCCGCAGACGATCTGCTTCCCGGAGGGGGAGTATCTGAAGGGGCTGTTGATACTGAAGCGCTGATTCTTGTAGATTCTATGGAGCAGCGCAAGCCCCGCGAAGGCGTTGAGGATCAAAACTGCTCTTTGAAGTCCAGACGGCGAAAGCGATGCGCAGGAGTTTG
>NZ_SNXS01000007.1 GCF_004362525.1 Roseateles toxinivorans | reverse complement strand
CTGAGGCAAACTATTACCGGCAACTCGCCAATCAAGCCGTCGCGGTGGCGGTCTGACTTAAACCAAATGGCCTCCACGAATCCCGGGGCGATTCACTGGAGGCCGGGATCAATGGCGGTCGAACTGGTCAGCAGCATTCTCCAATTATGAGTGGTCTTTTTTCAGGGTGAGAGCTTGCGGTTCCACCCATCTCATTCAAGTTGTGTTGTAGCAAGCTGGCGATTTGAACACCACTTGCTGGTTAGGCCGAGACTACTTAAACTCAATCGTAGGGCGGCCAACGATGCCGCACGGAGGGGGCGCTCGTGACTTGGAGACCGTCGCAGAATCAGGACCTGTGTCGTGACGATCCAAATCTTCTTTGGCGTGCAATCGAGGGGCTCTTCGACATTGCAGTGCCGCTGGCGCCGTTGCCGCGCCACTCTGGAGATGAGCTAACAAGCGCCTACGTCACCGAGCGTCGCGGCCAGTCGCAGAATGCTGCTCAAGCGATGCTTGGTCGCGTGCCAAAGTCCATGCTTGAAGCCTCGCTTGGGGTCACCGAGGTCGAGCTGCTGGATGTACTGCTGCGCAGCAAGGGTGGTCGAGTGGTCATTCTGCGTGGGACCCGCGGTGCGGGAAAGTCCACGCTCGTGAACTATGTTGAGCACCTCTGCCAGAAGTACATCCCTGATCGCGCCCCCATCCTGTTGAACATCGATGGCCTAAAGCTCAAGTCGCTCGATGGAATCGCTGGAGTCGGAGGACTTCTCAGTGCCGAGATCGCAAATGCCGCCAGCCACTATCCGAGCATCGTAGTCCCGCCAGAGGGGCTGGTGAGGAGCACTGCACGAGCAAAGAACGCGAGTGCTATCAGAGATCGCCTTGCTGCTCTGGCGCAGGCTATGCAACCGAAGGCCGCAGAGCGGCTGGTTCTTGTTCTCGACAACCTCGATCATCTGTCGTCGGAGTTTGTCGAGGAGCTGCTCGATTTGGCGAAGATCACTGCAAAGGCTAGTGGAATTTGTTGCGTTGTCTGCATCCGCCCTCAATGCCTAGTGGAGCAGGTCAAAAGGAGCTTGGCTGGCCACGTCTACTCGTTCCTGATCAATGTACCGCCACCGAAGGTAGCGGTCTGGCTGTCCCGGCTACCAGCAAGATTTGCAGACGCCGTGAAGAGATCAGTGGACTCCGGGGAAGAGCCCTTTTCCTTTCAGAGTCAGCCGCTACTGCAGGAGGAGGCGGCACTCATTGGGCAGCGGCTCTATGAGATGTTCTATCGCCGAAGAGCATCCGATGACGTACCACTGCATCTGCTGCAGACTGTTGCTGCAGACGACATGCGCCGCCTCGCACGGATGATGCGACGAATCCTGGCGCATGGGGGTCTTCCGATCTCAGTTCTCATTGGCGAAACGGACCTCCCACCAACTCCGTTCCATCTTCTGCGACCGCTGTTCGAGGGGGCCTATACGATCTACTTCGACAACGATCTGATTCCGAACGTCCTCTGGCAGGAGTGCGCCGATGACAGTCCGAAGCTGCTCCTGTGCCAGCGCGTTCTATTGTTGTTGAACGATGCAAAGCAGATCAAGGCCGAGACGCTCTTCCGGGAACTGCGGGGCCTGGATTACTCAGATGAGGTGATCAGTGCTGCGTTGGTGCGTCTTTGCAATTCACAGTTGGTTCGCTGTTCCGACTGCGAGATTTACAGTGCGGACGCACGGCCGGAGTATTTGTACATAACTGAGTCCGGTGTTTGCTTCCGAGACAACTTTCTCACCAACCCTGACTACTTACTCGCCGCCGTCACCGATGTTGCGCTGGAACACGCGGAAGTTCGAAAGGCACTTGCCCGCCCCCGAGGGCCCACAGAGGAGGTGTCTGTGGACTTCGTTGCAGTAGTCCACTCGGTAGTGGAATACGTGCGGGAGGTTCGCGACAAGGAGGCTCGGCAGATCTATCGGCTCGTTCGAGCGAAACACACCCCTGAGCTGCGGAGACTAGTCTTCCTCCTCCGAAAGGGCGGACTGATGCTGGTTTCACTTAGAGTCGCGCTGCGGACGCTCGGTGAGCGCATGTATCGCGCGCAAACGACTCGTGTGCACGAGATGGCGAATGTGCTCAGCGAGTTGGACAAGGACATCGAGCGCACGAGCCAAACCTTGCTTGACAGGCTGGGTGACATCGAGAACAAGGCAAGGAAGGCTCAGTCGAGCACAGCGCGGCAGTTGGATCAGCGGCGACTGGGGACCACGCGAGTCAGCATTGCGGTCCGCGAGCAGGTAGATGGACTGACCGTGAGCCCGTCAGTCGTGGACGAAGACGACAACCAGCACTGCTTCCTCTTGGGCATGTGCGACGACGGAGGCAAGGGTTCAAATGCTCGAGCCATGGTCGCATTTCGGGAGGACGAGGAGCCAACGAGTTCCAGTAAGTCTGCAAAGGTCTATCGAGGCAGTTCGGTTGAGTTCCCCATTGCGGCAAATGGCGACTCTCCGATTCAGCTGTCACTGCAGAGTGTCAAGGTCCCCATGCGCGATTTGTGGCGAATCGCGCTCCTGGCCCCTTCCTTTCATGATGGGCGACTGCAGTTGACTCTCCATGTTCCATCCAGGCTCCAGCATCGTCTTGACGAAAGCGACATTGGTAGCGGGATTGGCGTAGCTGAGATGCGGAGGCTCGTTGAGTCAGCGCTGGAAACCGTTGGCTCGGCCACTGGTGCTAGCGTGGTTGACGCGCTCAATGTGCAGGGCTATCGCCTGACACAAGCGCTCCTTCGGTCTGACGGAGCAAAACAGCTTGCGACGCATCTCAATTCTGTCGAGACAATCATCGTATTCGTTACCGACGAGCTAATGCGAGTGCCCTGGGAATGGCTGCGTTTGCCCGAGGCCGATGAAGGAAGGGGTGCACCAAAGCTGCTCGGTCAGCAGGTGAAGGTAGTGCGATGGTCAGCCAATGCACTGGACGCAATGTATCGGCTAGGCAAGCGATTTGAACCCACGTTGTGCGGGACTCTTCGTACGCTCGGATTGCGGGTCGGGCGCCGCTTGTCTTGGCGTTCGCCATGTCCGCCGTCTCTATGGGAGCTAGCGCAAGTCATCGAGAAGGCCACGACGGTTCACATGGTCGGGCACTTCGAGGAGGGTCGCCTAGTGGTGCGCGCAACCAGAGGTGCGCCCCATGTTGAACTAACCGCCGACTCACTATGCTCACTGAAGTTGCCGGAAGACACGCGATCGATAGTCATCTCAGGCTGCGGGGTAGGCGCAGCTGACGTCACAAAGAACATCGCCGCCGCTATTTCAAGGCATCATGGGTACTGCGTCTGGGCGCCTCTCGTCGACATTGACGAGAATGACGTCGAGACCCTTGATGCTTCGCTCGCACAATTCGCTAGCGAGAACGCCGACCGATCTATCGAAGAGTTCTTCAGTGCACAGCATGCGCAACTGGGTTGGCCGTCAACCTATGTGCGCTTTGGATTTGGTAAGAGGCCCTACGTATGAAGCGACAATCCGGCTCCTCATCTTCGACAGGTGTGAACGACAAACCTGAGGACGACCCTACCGAGCTTGAGAGCAGCTTCGAGTTGGTGTTATCTGAGAGTGATGTTGATGCCGGAGTCCGAAAGCGTGTTCAGGCGGCGACGGCGGGATCCCGCGTCCTGTCCGGCGAGGACCAGGATGCCAAACAGATCCTGATGGATGCTCTTCCTACAATCATCGCCCAGAAGATCCGCAAGATCGTGCCGAAGGATTTCGAGATATCGGAAGTTCAACTCAAATTGAACGTTTCTGGAAAGCTCTTTGGGACTGGTGTCAGCGGGGATGTGATCCTAAAGCTGACTCCGGCCGCGCCGCGCAAGTAGGCTAAAGCAAGACGAGGACGCTCGTGCCCTCTGCCCCCGTTGGAGGCAGACCATAACGAAGCAAACAGACCATGGGCGAGTTACTCGCCAACGACTTGGTGCTTCTGTGTCAGATGCCCAGATGCTTGCGCACCGCTGCAGCGCTGACCCCCACCGTCTTGACGGCTTGAACCAGAGCGGCCCGAGTAACGCCCAATTTCTTCGACCAATACTCAAGCTCCCATTCTTCATGAATATTGATCTTGGTGGCGTCCAGGGGTTGTCGGATTTTGAGGTTATCGGCCATTGCTGAAAGGTCTTCCTGCCCGTTGGGCGTTGGGTTTTCCAATGGATCGAAGTCCGCCATGCCGATGGCCGCTGTGCCCTGATCGGTGGTGCGGTGAACCAGGAAAGATGCTCAGAGAATTTCGGCGAGTCCCGCCGATATGCCCACCTCTAATGACCTTGTACAAGTGTCACTGCCACTGTTGTCAGGGTGAGTGACCTGAATGCAAGACGGTCACCCTGCAACTGATGCCAACATGATCCTGCAGCCCGTTGAGGCGATCTTCTGGTGTCGGATGAGAGACGTCCGCATTGACAGCAAATACGGGCTCGGCCGCACTCAGGTTTTGGCTGGTGGTGTGTCGATCAGTACTTCCCAAAACGCCGAAGGTGCCCCTTGCCAGTGCCAGAAGCTATAGCCAGCGAACTGATGCTGGGTCACCAAACGAATGAACTCCCTTGCGCGTTCAGCGCATGCTGATGCCGTCGCGCATCCACCGCCATCGCCGATCCATGCGGCTCCTACAGTACTAGTCCGACGGACCCCATCCTTGCGCCGGCAGTGTCGGCAAGCCAGCATCTGACCTGAAGCGTGCGGACCCTTGATGGTGTGCACCAACAGGAGATGGTGCACACCATGAAGACAGTCACAGGGATCGCAGAGAAGGCACCACGGCGTCAGCACGAGCGCTCATTCAAGGCTGAGTTGGTCGAGCAGTGCCTGGTGCCAGGTGCATCGGTGGCGGCCATCGCAATGGCGGGCGGCATCAACGCCAACCTGCTGTTCAAGTGGCGCCGCGATCATCTGCGCACGGAGCAGATGAGAGGCTCGGCATCGTCATCGACCGTTTTGGTTCCCGTGCGCGTCGCACCGAGCCTGGACGGCGCCGAGGAGCTGCAGCCGGTTGCGATGTCCCCGGTACCGCCCCCAACGGCCGTGGCGACCCAGCGCGTAGTGCGCAGCACCGGCGTCATCGAACTCGACATCGCCGGCGCCCAGTTGCGGCTGCGGGGCCCCGTTGACGAGGCCAGCCTTTGCAGCGTGCTGCGCGCGCTGCGCCAGAGCGCATGATCGGCCCGCGCGCGGGCACCAAGGTGTGGCTGGCTGCCGGCATCACCGACATGCGCTGCGGCATCGACAGCCTGGCGGTCAAGGTGCAGACCACGCTGGCCGAGGATCCGTATGCGGGCCACGTCTTCGCCTTCCGCGGCCGCCGCGGCGACCTGGTCAAGCTGCTGTGGAGCGACGGCGACGGCATGTGCCTGCTGACCAAGCGACTGGAGCGTGGTCGCTTCGTCTGGCCGCAGGCCGACACCGGCAGCGTCGCACTCAGCGCCGCCCAGCTGTCGATGCTGCTCGAAGGAATCGACTGGCGGCGGCCTGACCGCACATGGCAGCCACGCACTGCAGCGTAGTTATGCCGGGCACCGGTTGACGGGACATCTCCCATTGTGAGTGGCAAGTGTCGCTGCCACAGTCAGGGTCATGACATCCGAAGACCTGGTCGCCAACAACGCCGCTCTCAGCGGCGAAGTGCAGCGCGCGCAGGAGTCCCTGAAGATCGCACTGCTGACCATCGACAAGCTCAAGGTCGAACTGGCCTACCTGCGGCGCATGAAGTACGGTCGTTCCAGCGAACAGCTCGAACACGCCCAGCTCGAGCTCGTCGGCGGCATGGTCGTGGTGCCGACCCCCGACCCGGTATCCAACGTCATCTCGATCAAGGCCGGTCGCAAGACGCGCCAGGCCAAGATGCGTCCCGGCCTGCGCGAACTGCCCGAGCACCTGCCGCGACGCACTGTGGTGCACGCGCCGCTGTCTGGCAGTGACGGCGGCTGCGACTGCCAGGCCTGCGGGCGCGCGCTGCGCGAGATCGGCCAAGACGTCTCGGAAGTCCTGGACTACGAGCCCGGCAGCTTCCACGTCGTTCGCCATGTGCGGCCCCGGCTGGCCTGCACCGACTGCAAGACCATCACGCAGACCGCAGCACCGAGTCGCCCGGTGGAGCGCGGCATGGCCGGCGCAGGCTTGCTGGCCCATGTGCTGGTCAGCAAGTACGCCGACCACCTGCCCTTGTATCGGCAATGCCAGATCTACGCCCGCGAAGGCGTGATGCTGGAGCGCTCCACGCTGGCCGACTGGGTGGGTCAAGCCGCCCGGCTGCTGAGCCCACTGGCGCAGGCCATCGGCCGCCACGTGCTGCGCGGCGACAAGATCCATGGCGATGACACGCCGATCCGCGTGCTCGGTGGCAAGGGCAGCAAGGCCAAGACGGGCAGGCTGTGGGTGTATGTGCGTGATGACCGGCCCAGCGCTGGCACGGCGCCACCAGCGGTGTGGTTCCAATACTCACCCAACCGTAAGGGCGAGCATCCAGCACGCCACCTCAAGGACTGGCAGGGGATATTGCAGGCGGACGCGTTCGCGGGCTACAACCAGCTCTATGAGGACGGCCGAATCGTTGAAGCGGCTTGTTGGAGTCATTCGCGCCGCAAGCTGTGGGACATCCACGAGCGCCAGCACAAGTTACCCGGCACGCTGGCGCACCAGGGGCTGGAGCGCATCGCCAAGATCTTCAAGATCGAAGCCGAGATCCGGGGCAAGCCCGCCCTGCGGCGAAGACGGGTGCGGCAGGTGCAAACTCGACCGGTGCTGGTGGAGCTGAAGACATGGATGAGCGAGACCTTGGCACAGGTCTCGGCGAAGTCGCCCATGGCGCTGGCCGTGGGGTACTCGCTGAGCAACTGGAGCGCCCTGGTGCGCTTCGCCGGTGACGGTCGCATCGAGGCAGAGAACAATGCCGCCGAGCGCGCCCTGCGATCTGTGGCCATCGGACGCAAAAACTTCTTGCACCTGGGCTCGGACGCGGGCGGCAACAGTGCCGCCGTGATCTACACCTTGATCGGCACGGCCAAGCTGAACGGCATCAACCCGCAGCACTACCTGCGCTACGTGCTGGAGCGCATCGCCGACCACAAGGCCAACCGGATTGATGACTTGCTGCCGTGGGTCGTCGCCGATCAAATGGGGCAGGCACAGGCAGCGCAGAGCCGCGAGCTGGCGCAGGCGGCCTGAGCGCCGTCGCAGGCTGGGCTTGCCCAGGACGGCCACAGTTCGCTAGAGTGCCTGGCCATGGGCACCACCTCCTCTCCAACACATTCGCCACTCCCTGCCTCGGTGCAGGCCTACCAGCTCTACGTCGAGATCGAGGACGTGCGCCCCAAGGTCTGGCGGCGCTTCCTGGTGCCGACCACCATCGGGCTGGGCCTGCTGCACGTCACGATCCTGTGGGGCACAGGCTGGCAGGGCGGACATGTCCATGAGTTCGTCTTCGGCGACGACCACTATGGCGCCAAGGAGCCCGGGCTGGACTTCCCCGAGGTAATAGATGAGGAGAGTGTGACGCTGCGAGAAGCCTTGGGCACGCGCAAGGCCTTCGTCTACGTCTATGACTTCGGCGACAACTGGCGCCACAAGGTCAAGGTCGAGAAGCTCGTGGAGTTGGACGCGCCGATCTCACATGGCGTTTGCATCGGCGGCGAGAACGCCTGTCCGCCCGAAGACGTCGGCGGGGCGCCGGGCTACGAGGAATTCCTTGAAGCCCTGGCCGATCCCGATCACTCCGAGCACCAGCATCTCAAAGACTGGATCGGCGGCTCGTTCAATCCCGCCGCCTTCGATGTCGCCGAGGCCAACCAGCGACTGACTCCGGAAGTGTTCTGACCGTCAGTCAAGGACGGTGTTCGTCGGACTATTACCTCCTACAGGCAAAAGTGGCGAATCAAATGATGCGTTCGCGGCGATTGCCCGATCCAACCTATTGGCAACACTTGGACTGCCGCCGTAATACACCTGGGGGGCGTTCATCTGGGCATGTCCTACAAACGTCGAGAATGGATATTTCGGGAAGTTGGCAGGGATGTCGTTTCCACATATGGCAAGCCCACGCTTTTGTTGACTCAAGTGGTCGGCCAATCGCGCGGCATAGGCCTCAGCCACAGCTGAGCCACCAGTGAAGTAGCCAGTGCCACCTTCAGCATCCATCAAGACGCCATCAAGCTTCAGCGCATCGGCCAACTTGGCGGCACACTCGGCTTCAGTCGTTGCGTTGGCAACGGTCCCGCCGTAGGGGACCTGCCATCCCCAAACGCTGATACCTTCGTTTTTGAGCGCATCGCGAACCTTCATGAAAGTTCGGATTGCTGTTTCGTCACGAACATTCTCGTAAGCCTTGGCGCCGTCAGCGATCTTGATCCAGACACCGCTCAGACCAGCTGCTTTGGCCTTGGCTACCATGCCAGCTATGCCGAGTTCTGTCTTCAGAATCGGAGCAAGCCTCCAGACAAACATGCATCGTCCACTGATAGTGGTCGCCATAGCCCCTCCCAAGTAATGAATCGGTATACAGGAGCGGCGATGAAAGAGTATCCATCGCTCAATTTGTAGGCGGTGTTTGTCGAGGCACTGATGTCGTGCGTCATCTCCAAGACATCGCCCAATCCCGCAGGACTGGACGCAACCCTAGACTTTCAGGATTGCGGGCGATAGTTCTCAAGACAGAGGCCGAGTACCGAGTCCTCTGTACTGAGGGCTTAACGACAAGGCAGTCCATGTCCTGAATCTATGCTCCGCCTATTTCAGTCACACAAGTGTCGATTTCAGAAGTGAGGCTCAGCAGGGCGGCGAGTTCTACTGCATCAATCGTGGCTGGCGCAGAATTAAATTGGAAAGTTCTTGCCACCAGATGAGGTGCCGCACCACTTGCGCTAACGGTATTGACTACTGCGTCATTTGCTGCTTTGGTTAGGGCAGCCTTCAACTCTGTCACTGAGGGAGATGAGATGCGAACGGCCTCCTGAAGATCTCGCAGCCGCCTCACAATCTTTGACATTCGATAGTTGATATCAGGAAAGAGTCGGTTGAGCTTTTCGATCTGAGCAATTGCGGCTGCATTTGCTGAGTTAACGTCAAAGACCCCAGTTTTTTGATCAAAGAATTTCCAGGCACGCGGTGGAACCTCGTCAATCTTCTGGCGAACGCACTCCATGGCGTTTGCCCCCTGCTTGTAATTTGCCGCCTGGGTTTCGATCTTGTAGCGACTCGCGACTATCCCCAAGACACCTGTTCCCACAGCGGCCTTCTTGGCGTCGCTGAGGTGATTCTTGAGAGCTAGCCCCGTCGCAGCTAACGTGCCAATGAACTGGGCATTGTCGAAAATGTCGCGCTCAACGAGCAGCCCTGACTGAGCCTTACGCCAAGTTCCAACAAACTGATTCAGTTGTTCAATCAGTGTGTCACGGTTTCTCTGCACAGGTCGCACGCCGACGTACTCCGCATACGTGTCAACCTGTGCTCTCATACTTTGCAAGTACGCGTCGGTATCGCTGTTTTCAGGGACTGCTGCCGGCATTACGACGGAACTCGGCACAGTGCCGCATCCAACCATTGCCGTCGTTGCAACGAGAACCACTATGGTTTTGAAGTGAAGCATGGCGACATCCCGCAGATGGTTGGCGTTATGTTAGAAGCCAGAGTAGACAGCAAGCAATGACTTCCGTCCAATTAAAAATACGTTATGTGGGCGCTTGCTGTCTCAACGCTCCCGCAGAGACATGCGACAGAACATCAAGGAATTGTTGCTCACCGATCCTTGACCTTGCCCGTCCCATTGCAGGGGCTGCATGGCTTGTTATCCTGCGCTTTGCCAGAGCCCCCACACCTGGGGCAATTGACGATACGAGGGGTCTCCGGAGCAGTTGGTCCGCGTTCAAGTGGATTCATTGTCGATCTCCCTCGTGAAGCTTTTTTGGTGACAGGTACGCGGGCGATCGTAGTCTCGTAGTCGAGGCCTGCATCCTTCATTGTGTGGATGAGCGCGGCAATAACTCCGAGGTGTGATGGCACATCTCCGCGAGCCTTGTAGTTCGAGATTGAGTTCTCATTGAGATGAAGCAATCTGGCAAATGCTCGACCCGAGAGGCCTGCTGCGCGAAGCTCTGCAATGAAGTCGTCGTAAACCATGTGCCCAAGACCTCTCGTACTGCGCCCGTCATGAAGTGCAGTGCCAGGTGAAACAGGAGGCAAGAGTAGCACTGCCCACATTAAATAATGTGTAAATTGCCTTTTGCACACATTAATTAGTGTGTATTCTTGAGCTTGCAACATAGGGGCAAGCATGCGCACCGGTGAACAGCAAAAGCGGGTTGGTATCTGGATTCGTGTCTCAACAGAAGACCAGGTACGCGGGGAAAGCCCAGAGACCCATGAAAGGCGGGCGCGGGCATATTCCGAGTCGCGTGACTGGCAGGTTATGGAGGTTTACCGGCTGGACGCGGTTTCCGGAAAGACGGTGAAGGACCATCCAGAGGCCAAGCGCATGCTTGCTGATATCCGGAGTGGCCACATCACCGGCCTTATCTTCTCCAAGCTCGCACGCCTTGCTCGGAACACCAGAGAGCTTCTGGAGTTCGCTGAGTACTTCCGCGATGCCAGCGCCGACCTGGTGTCCCTCGCTGAGGCCATAGACACGTCCACCCCTGCCGGTCGCTTGTTCTACACAATGATTGCCGCAATGGCCCAATGGGAGCGCGAAGAGATCGCATCCCGCGTTGCTGCGTCTGTCCCTATCCGGGCACAGATGGGCAAGCCACTCGGTGGGCAAGCCCCCTTTGGGTTCAAGTGGGTCGAAAAGGAACTGAAGCTTGATCCGGTGGAAGCCCCAGTTCGTAAGCTCATGTATGAGCTATTCCGCGAGCACAAGCGGAAGAAGGTTGTTGCCCGCCTTTTGAACGAGAAGGGCTACCGCACCCGGAACGGCTCGATGTTCTCTGACACAACAGTTGATCGGCTTCTTCGCGACCAGACGGGCAAGGGCGTTCGTCGCGCGAACTACACCGTCTCGAAGAACAGCAAGAAAGCTTGGGAACTCAAGCCGGAGTCTGAATGGGTGCATTTCGCTGTCGAGGCCATCGTTTCGGATGAGCTGTATGACGAAGTGACCATGCTCTTGGACGAGAACCGGGCCAAAGGGAAGCGGAAGACGAAGCCGGTCGTGCACCTCTTTTCTGGCCTGACCTTCTGCGAGTGCGAAGACAAGATGTACGTCCCGTCGAACAGTCCGAAGTACATCTGCAAGAGCTGCAGGAACAAGATTCCTGTTGTTGACCTTGAATACATCTTCAAGGAAGAGCTTCGGGGCTTCGTGTTCTCAGCGGCCGAGATTGATGCGCATCGGCGAAATGGCGACGGCAAAGTTCAGGAGCTGGATGCCTTGATCGGCACGCTTGCCGCTGATCACAAGAAGGCCCAGACAGAAACCGATAAGTTGATCGAGCTGTACCAAGGCGGCGTCTTGGACAAGGCCGGCTTCGGTGTCAGGTACGAGAAGCTAGGTGCTCGCATTCGCCAAATAGACGATGAACTGCCGGAGCTTGAAGCCAAGCGCGATGCGCTCCGCATTGCGCTTCTATCTCAAGAGGAGGTCCTGGCAGGGAGTCGGGATCTGGTTGATCGCTGGGACACCCTCCCGCATGAGGAACGTCGGCATGTGGTCGAGACTATCGTTGACCGCGTAGTCATTGGGCACGGCGAAGTCGAATTCGAGTTCCTCTATTCACCGCCGACTACTCCTTCGGTGCCACCAAGTGGCACTCCAGGCTCCGGCCCCTACGGCGCCGGAAGTGGTGGCAATTCGGCAACGCAACTTCAGGGGTTCATGGCGGCCAGCAGTTGGAACTTGGCCGGGAACTCGGCCTGGCGCGCCGCCCGGGAGATCACGATGCGGCCGGTTTCCAGCGGCTCGCGCAGCGCCTCCAAAGCTGCCCTCGGGAATTCGGGCAGCTCATCAAGAAAGAGCACGCCATGCTGGGCCAGCGAGATTTCGCCGGGCCGCGGCGGCGAACCACCGCCGACCAGGGCCACCGACGAGGCGCTGTGGTGCGGCGTGCGCAGCACACGCTGGCCCCAGCGGCCGATGTCGAAGCCGCCGTTGAGGCTCAGCACGGCCGCCGATTCCAGCGCCTGCTCCTCGCTCAGCGGCGGCAGCAGGCCGGCGAAGCGCTGGGCCAGCATCGACTTGCCGGTGCCGGGCGGCCCGACCATCAGCAAACTATGGGCGCCGGCCGCGGCAATCTCCAGCGCCCGCTTGGCCCCGGCCTGGCCCTTGACCTCGCGCAGATCGGCGCAGGGTGGCGCGGCCGGACGGGGCCTGGCCACCGCTTGGGGCAGGGCGGTGGGCTCGCCGCCCTCGCCGCCCTCCGGTTGCGGGCTCAGCGCTTGCACCACGTCCAGCAGATGCCGGGCGCTGAGCACGGTGATGCCGCTGACCAGGGCGGCCTCGGCGGCGCTGGCCTCGGGCAGCACCAGGCTGCGGCTGACGCCCAGCCGCTTGACCGCCAGGCTCATCGCGAGCGCGCCGCGCACGGGCCGCAGATCGCCGGCCAGCGACAGCTCCCCGGCAAACTCCAGGCCTTCGAGCGCCTGGATGGGCAGCTGGCCATTGGCGGCCAGGATGCCCAGCGCGATCGGCAGGTCGAAGCGGCCCGACTCCTTGGGCAGGTCGGCAGGGGCCAGATTGACGGTGATGCGTTTGTTGTGCGGAAACCCGAGGCCGCTGGTCTGCAACGCGGCGCGCACCCGCTCGCGGGCCTCCTTGACCTCGGTATCGGCCAGGCCCACCAGGGTGAAGCTGGGCAGGCCATTGGCCAGATGCACTTCCACACTGACGGCGGGGGCGGCCAGTCCGTCCAGTGATCGGCTGTGTACCAGGGCCAGAGACATGGGTAAGCCTTGCGCGAAAGTCGGTCATTGTGTCGCTTGGCGTCGCGGCGGTGCGTCCCCCTCTTGGGTGATGCACGCACCGCACCAAGCTGGTGTTTTTCGTTCAAATGACGCCAAATTGGTGCGTCGCATCGGTGAATTTTGGCTTGCCACGGCGCGCGTAACCGTTACCACCTCGTATGGGCATGGTTGGCATGGTTTCTGCAGATAGGGCTGGAGTGCTTTTGATTTCCACCCTTCCCAGGAGCTTGACGATGAAACACATACTGGTTGCCCTGCTTGGCGCCCTGACGGTCTCGGCCATGCCCACGATGGTCCAGGCACAGGACGCGAGTCCGCTGACGTTCAACGTCAGCGTCACGACCGACTACCGCTACCGCGGCATCTCGCAGACACGCCTGAAGCCGGCCATGCAAGGCGGCGCCGACTATGACCTCGGCAATGGTTTCTACGTCGGCACCTGGGCCTCGACGATCAAGTGGATCAAGGACGGTGGCGGTGACGGCAACCTCGAAGTCGACGTCTACGGCGGCTACAAGACCGAGCTGAGCAAGGGCCTGAATCTTGATGTCGGTGTGCTGACCTACATCTACCCCAGCAACAAGCTGAACCCCAGCGCCAACACCACCGAACTCTATGGCGCACTGAGCTTCGGCGTGGTCACCGCCAAGTACTCGCACAGCGTCACCAATCTGTTCGGTTTCGCCGATTCCAAGCAGAGCGGCTATCTCGATCTGTCTGCCACGCTGGATCTGGGCGACGGCTTCACCCTGACCCCGCACATCGGCCACCAGAGCGTCAAGAACCTCAGCTCGGCCAGCTACACCGACTACGCCCTGACCCTGACCAAGGACTACGCCGGCTTCACCTTCGGTCTGTCCGCCGTGGGCACCAACACCGACAGCTATGTCGGCGCCGGCAAGAACCTGGGCAAGGACGGCTTGGTCTTGTCGGTCAAGAAGGCCTTCTGATCCCCCGCACGTGGAGCGCACTATGAAACTGATTACCGCCATCATCAAACCCTTCAAGCTCGACGAGGTGCGTGAAGCGCTGAGCGCCATTGGCGTGCAGGGCCTGACCGTCACCGAGGTCAAGGGCTTCGGGCGCCAGAAGGGCCATACCGAGCTGTACCGCGGTGCCGAGTACGTCGTCGACTTCCTGCCCAAGGTCAAGGTCGAGGCCGCCGTGGCCGACACCGTGGTCGACCAGGTCATCGAGGCGATAGAGAAATCGGCCCGCACCGGCAAGATCGGTGACGGCAAGATCTTTGTCTCGCCGCTCGATCAAGTGGTGCGCATCCGCACCGGTGAAACCGGCGCCGACGCGCTGTGACGCTCCACGGAGAACTCAAAATGATGAAGAAACTCATTGCTGGCCTGGCCGTAGTTGCGACTATGAGCCTTGCCGTATTGGCGCCCGCCGCCTGGGCCCAGGACGCCGCCTCGGCACCCGTCGCGGCATCGGCCGTGACGGCGCCCGCCGCCGAAGCCGCACCGGCGCCGATGGCTGCCGCGCCCGCTGCGGAGGCTGCCTCGGCCGCCGCCGCACCGGCGCCCGTGCCGAACAAGGGTGACACCGCCTGGATGATGCTGTCCACCATCCTCGTGATCCTGATGACCATTCCCGGCCTGGCCCTGTTCTATGGCGGCCTGGTGCGCAGCAAGAACATGCTCAGCGTGCTGATGCAGGTGATGGTGACCTTCTCGATGATCGTCGTGCTGTGGGTCATCTATGGCTACAGCCTGGCCTTCACCGAGGGCAACGCCTTCATCGGCGGCACCGATAGACTGTTCATGAAGGGCATCTGGGACAACGTTGCCGGCACCTTCGCCAACGCCGCCACCTTCAGCAAGGGCGTGGTGATTCCGGAACTGGTGTTCGCCGCCTTCCAGGCCACGTTCGCAGGCATCACCGGTGCACTGATCGTCGGCGCCTTTGCCGAACGCATCAAGTTCACTGCCGTGCTGGCCTTCATGGCCCTGTGGTTCACCTTCGCCTACCTGCCGATCGCGCACATGGTCTGGTTCTGGATGGGTCCGGACGCCTACGCCAGCAAGGAAGTCGCTGACGCGATGACGGCCAAGGCCGGTCTGCTGTGGCAATGGGGCGCGCTGGACTTCGCCGGCGGCACCGTGGTGCACATCAACGCCGCCGTCGCCGGTCTGGTCGGTGCCTTCATGATCGGCAAGCGCGTCGGTTACGGCCGTGAGTCGTTCACGCCGCACTCGCTGACGCTGACCATGGTCGGTGCCGCCCTGCTGTGGGTGGGCTGGTTCGGCTTCAACGCCGGCTCGGCACTGGAAGCCAACGGCTTTGCCGCCCTGGCCTTCATCAACACCTTTGTGGCCACGGCCGCTGCGGTGCTGGCCTGGTGCGTCGGTGAAGCGCTGACCAAGGGCAAGGCCTCGATGCTGGGTGCAGCATCGGGTGCCGTCGCCGGCCTGGTGGCCATCACGCCGGCTGCCGGCAACGTCGGTGTCGGCGGTGCGCTGGTCATCGGCATCGTTGCCAGCTTCGCCTGCCTGTGGGGTGTGAACGGCCTGAAGAAGATGCTGGGCATGGACGACTCGCTCGACGTGTTCGGCATCCACGGCGTCGGCGGCATCGTCGGCGCCCTGCTGACCGGCGTGTTCAACTCGCCGTCGCTGGGTGGCCCCAGCGCCGTTGGCGACTGGGTCACGGTCACGATGGTTGCCCCCGAGGCCTACTCGATCGCCGCGCAAGTGTGGATTCAGCTCAAGGGCGTGCTGGTGACCATCGTCTGGTCCGGCGTGGTCTCGCTGATCGCCTTCAAGCTGGTTGACATGGTGATCGGCCTGCGTGTCACCGAAGAGGAAGAGCGCGAGGGTCTGGACATCTCGTCGCACGGCGAGACGGCGTACCACAAGTAGGCCTTTCGTCCTGCCCACAAAAAAGCCACCCTCGGGTGGCTTTTCTCTTGGTCTTCTGAAGAGTCAGCGCTGCAGCGTCGCCATCACCTCTCCCATGCGCACCGCGCCGGCCGGCGCCCAGGCCGGGTTGAACGCGGTCCGGCCCTTGGGGAACAGCAGCACGACAGTGGAGCCGAGCAGGAAGCGGCCCATCTCGTCGCCCTGCTTCAACACCACCTCATCAGCGGCGTAGGTCCATTCACGCACTTCGGTGCTGCGTGGGGGGTTGACTACGCCATGCCAGACGGTGGCCATGCTGCCGACGATGGTGGCGCCCACCAGCACCAGCACAAAGGGCCCGTGCGGCGAGTCGAAGTGGCAGACCACCCGCTCGTTGCGGGCGAACAGGCCCGGCACGCCACGCGCCGTGGTCGGGTTGACCGAGAACAGCTCGCCCGGCACATGGATCATCCGCGTCAGCCGGCCATCGCAGGGCATGTGGATGCGGTGATAGTCCTTCGGGCTCAGATAGATCGTCGCGAAGCTGCCGCCCTCGAAGGGCTTGGCCAGTGCTGCATCGCCGCCTACCAGGGCGGTGGTCGAGTACTGGTGGCCCTTGGCCTGGAAGATCTGGTCGAGCTGGATCTCGCCGAACTGGCTGATCGCGCCATCCACCGGACAGACCCATTCGGCCGCCGCCAGCGGCCGGGCGCCGGGCTTCAGCGCGCGGGTGAAGAACTCGTTGAAGCTGGCGTAGGCGGCCGGGTCCGAATCGGCCGCCTCGGCCATGTTCACGCCGTAGCGGCCTATGAACCAGCGTATCAGCCGGGTCGTGCGCTCGCCACGGCGCGCCGAGGCAACGCGGCCGGCAAAACGGGTCAGCGCCGCTTTGGGTATCAGGTATTGCGGCAGTACGGCCAGACGTTCGAACAAGAGGCGCTACCCGGAGTTGCGGTTGGGGGGCAATTGTAGAGAGGCTTTCCGGTGCTGATGGACGCATTGCACGGCCCCCTGCCTGAGTGACAATCGGGAGGTCAAATGAACTCCATCCGCATGAACGAAGTGGCCGCCCGCGTGGTGGCCTGGCACAACCGTCATCCCCTGGCGCGGCGCATCACGTCCGCTCAGGTGGGTGCCGTTGGCGTGATCGCCCTGCCGTTTGTGACCACGGCCGAACGTGCCGGCGGCACGGTGCGGGCCGATCTGGCGGCACCGCGGGTGGTGGTCGAGCCCAGCTTTGGCGCGCCGCCGGTGCTGGACCATGTGGTGACGCAGGATGAACCTGCGCCTGCCGCTCAGGACGGAGCCAAGGCCAGCCTGCGCGAACGGGCGATGGCGGTCGTGGCCGGTGAGCAGCCGGCACCGAGCGGGCCCGCTGTCGCGGCTACCGCGGATGCCCCGCAGGACAGAGGGGGCTGGCTGGGGGCGCTACGGCGCCTGCTGTGGCCCCGGTCGCGGGCCGGCTTCGAGCCGGTGTTCAGCGAGGATTTCATTGCCCCGCTGCGCCCCAGGCAGGTGGCACGCTGGGCCCTGCAGCATGGCAGCACCACCCGTCCGGGCGAGCCTGCCTGGCCGCAGCGCGAGGTGCTGGCCGATTCGGCGCTGCAGTCCAAGGTCTCGGGCAAGCTAGGCGTCGAGCCGGTCACGCTGTACCTGGTGACGGCGGCGATTGACACGCCAAGCAAGCGCCTGCGTGTGCTGCTCGGTCGCAATGGCACGATCAAGGTGCTCGGCCGGCGCGACTGGAGCCTGCCGCGCCTGTTGTTGGGTGGCGTACTGTTGCCGGCGCTGCTGGCCGGTGCCGTCGGGCTCTTTTTGGCGGGGGGTGAGCCGGAGGCCGGCCCCGAGGCCGTGCATCCGCCGCCGGCTGTATCAGCGGTACCGGCCAGTGCTCCGACGCCGAGCCCGAACATTGCCGCGCCGGCGGCCTCACCCGTCCTCGTCATCGCCGATGCTCCGGCCTCGGCGCCGATACCGGCTGCACCAGTCCCCACGGCGGCATCGGCTGCTGCACCTGCACCTGCACCTGCACCACCGGCCAGCGAGGCCCTGGCGGACAAGACCCGGCCCTCGCGCACCAAACCGCTGCTGTCCGACGAGGCGCGCCAGGCCGCCATGGCCGAAGGCAAGCAGCTGCGCGCCTCGGACCCGGTGCCGGCCGCGCGCACGCCGCCCGCGGTGGTCCCCGGCCCGGCGCCGAAGCCGAGCAAGGCGCCCGATCCGGGCCCGCTGGCCATTCCGGCCACGCCGCAGGCCGATCGCGGTCCGTCTGACGCCGCACAGCGACCACCTCAGGGGGGCAGTGCGCCGGCCACCGCCAAGTTCTATGCCCTGGTCACCAAGCCCAGCTTCTCCAAGGTCGATGCGGAGGCGCGCATGGTCCTGCTGCGCGCCGGAGCGGCCAACGCCATTGCCCCGGCCGGCACGCGCATCGAGTTGATCCAGGCCCGCCAGGCCTGGCAGGCCGTCTGGTGGCCTTTTGCCAAGCGCGACGACGCCGAGCGCGCCCGCAATCTGCTGGCAGTGCGCGGCGTTCAGGTCGATCTGGTGGAGTTCTGATGATGTCTGCCGAGCAGGCGCTGTTTCATATCGCCTTCTACAAATTCGTCGAACTCGACGATGTGGACGCGGTGGTCGAGCGGGTGCGAACGCTGACCCGCGAACTGCTGGGCAGCGTGCTGCTGGCCGGGGAGGGCATCAATGGCGTGCTGGCCGGCGCGGCGCCGGCCCTGGATGCCTTCGAGCAAGCGCTGCTGCAGGACGCGCGCTTTGCCGGCATCGTGTTCAAGCGCAGTGCCTGCCGCACCGCTCCGTTTGCCCGCATCAAGGTGCACAGAAAGCGCGAGATCGTCGCCTTTGGCGTCGATGGGGTGTCAGGTCTGAAGCTATCGGTCGAGGCCGACAGCCATGTCAGCCCGCAGGCCTGGCGCGAGTTGATCGCCCGCGACGATGTGGTGCTGCTGGACAACCGCAACAGCTTCGAATGGCGGCTCGGCCGCTTCAACAAGGCGATCGACCCGCAGGTGGCCAATTTCCGTGACTTTGCCGCCTATGTACAGGCCCATGCGCCGCAGTGGCAGGCCGGGCACAAGCGGGTAGCGATGTACTGCACCGGCGGCATACGCTGCGAGAAGACCAGCGCCTGGATGCAGGGCCTGGGCCTGGAGGTCTATCAGCTCGAGGGAGGCATCCTCAACTATTTTCAGTCGATGCCGGACGCCGCGGCTGACTGGCAGGGCGAGTGCTTTGTGTTCGACAACCGTGTGGCGCTGGACACGCGATTGCAGGAAACAGCGACCACGGCCGAGCAGGTCTATGCCGGCGACCCGGACGAGGCCTGGCGGCTCGAACGTGCCAGGCGCCTGGACGCCGCCGGCGAGCCATGAGCGGCAAGCCGCCGGCGCGCGACGGCGTCAGCCCCAGCTGCATCGCCCTGCCGCCCGGCGACTGGCCCACGGTGCTGGCCTTTTTGCAGCAGCGCTTCGGCCATGTATGCGCCGATGACTGGCGCCAACGCATGCAGCGCGGCGAGGTGCTGGATGCGCAAGGCCTGACCTTGGCACCCGGTGCCGGCTACCGACCCCATGCCAAGCTCTTCTATTACCGCAGCCTGCCCGCCGAGCAACCGGTGCCGTTCAAGGAGCAGATCCTGTTCCAGGACGAGCTGCTGGTCGCCGTCGACAAGCCGCACTTCCTGCCCGTCACGCCCGGCGGCCGCTATCTGCAGGAAACGCTGCTGGTGCGGCTGAAGCGCCGCCTGGGCCTGGACGAGCTGCAGCCCTTGCACCGGCTGGACCGCGAGACGGCCGGCCTGGTGCTGTTCAGTGTCCGTCCCGACAGCCGCGATGCTTACCACGCGCTCTTCCGCGAGCGCGAAGTGAGCAAGTGCTACGAAGCCATCGCGCCCTGGCGTGACGATCTGTCGTGGCCCATGACCCGCAGCAGCCGCCTGGCCGAGGGTGAATCGTTCATGCGCATGCAGGAGGTGCCCGGTGAGCCGAACGCCCATACCCGCATCAGCCCGCTGGAACGGCAGGGCGGGCTGGCCCGCTACCGGCTGGAGCCCGCGACCGGCCAGCGCCACCAGCTGCGCGTCCATATGTGTGCGCTGGGCCTGCCCATCGTCAACGACCAGATCTACCCGGTGCACCAACCGGAGCTGGCGGAGAACGACTACAGCCGGCCGCTGCAGCTGCTGGCCCGGACGCTGGCGTTCACCGATCCGGTCAGCGGGCAGGTTCGCCGCTTCGAGAGCGGGTTGAGTCTGCGCTTCTGATCCAAAAAAGCCGGGGCCTGGGGCTTGGCTTGACGCCAATCGGCCTCAAGTGCCCTGGTCCTAGAATCAATCACCCCCGCACCCGGCCCGGCCTCAACCATGGTTCCTCATCTCGTCACCGCATTGAACGGCCCCATCAACGAACTGGAGGCCCGCGTCCTGGAGTCGATGCCGGCCACCGAGCGCTGGTTCCGGCTCGAATGGATGGAGCACACGCCGCCGTTCTATACCTCGGTGGACATCCGCAACGCCGGCTTCAAGTTAGCTCCGGTCGATACCAATCTGTTCCCGGGCGGCTTCAACAACCTGACCCCCGAGATGCTGCCCTTGGCAGTGCAGGCGGCGATGGCGGCGATCGAGAAGATCTGCCCCGAGGCCAAGAACCTGTTGCTGATTCCCGAGAACCACACCCGCAATTCCTTCTACCTGACGAATGTGCGGCGGTTGATCCAGATCTTCACCCAGGCCGGGCTGAATGTGCGCCTGGGCTCGCTGGACGAGAGCGTCAAGGCCCCGACCGCCATCCAGTTGCCCGATGGCAGCGAGCTGACGGTCGAGCCGCTGGTGCGCACCCGCGGGCGCCTGGGGCTGAAGGACTTCGACCCCTGCACCATCCTGCTCAACAACGACCTGTCCACCGGCCTGCCCCAGGTGCTGGAGGGCCTGCACGAGCAATACCTGCTGCCTCCGCTGCATGCCGGCTGGGCGGTGCGGCGCAAGTCGGTGCACTTCCGCGCCTATGAGGAGGTGGCGAAGAAGTTCGCCAAGCTGCTGGGCATGGACCCCTGGCTGATCAATCCGATGTTCTCGACCACGACGGACCTGAACTTCGCCGAGGGCACCGGCCTGGACGCGCTGCAGACGCAGGCCGACGCGCTGCTGTCCAAGGTGCGGCGCAAGTACAAGGAGTACGGCATCCAGGAAAAACCCTTCATCGTCATCAAGCCCGATGCCGGCACCGAGGGCTTCGGCCTGATGACCGTGCGCGACGCCAAGGAGCTGGCCGATCTGAACCTGAAGGCCCGCGCCAAGCTGGGTGCCAGCGGCCGTGGCCTGGAGGTCAGCTCGGTGATTCTGCAGGAGGGCGTGCCGACCTACGAGCGCGTCAACGAGGCGGTGGCCGAGCCGGTGGTCTATATGATCGACCGCTATGTGGTCGGCGGCTTCTACCGCGTGCACGCCGAGCGTGGCCGTGACGAGAATCTCAACACCCCGGGCTCCAGCTATGTGCCGCTGGCCTTTGCCGAGTCGGGCCAACTGCCGCGCCTCGGAGAGAAGCCCGGCGCCAGTGCGCCGAACCGCTTTTATATGTACGGCGTGATCGCCCGGCTGGCGATGCTGGCGGCCAGCTACGAGCTGGAGACGACCGATCCCGATGCGGAGCAGTACGACTGAGGGGCCGGGTGCGATGTTGCACCGCAACATTCCGCTGCGACAACAGTTGTGATCCGTTCGGGGCCAAGCGCACAATAGCCGCTTTCCAGCCGCCGGCCATGCCACCCGTCATGGCTCCGTATTTGTGAGTTCATCTTCCCACGACAGCCGCTCGCCCTCCGTCATGGCGGCTATGACCCTGGGGGCGCTGGGCGTCGTCTATGGCGACATCGGCACCAGCCCGCTGTATGCGCTGAAGGAAGTGTTCCACGGCGGCCATGTCAGCCCCACGCACGACAACATCCTGGGCGTGCTGTCGCTGATCTTCTGGACGATGACCATCATCGTCTCGATCAAATATGTGCTGCTGATACTGCGCGCCGACAACAATGGCGAGGGCGGCCTGATTGCCATGCTGGCCCTGGCCACCAATGCCGTCAACCACAAGCCGGAGCTGCGCCGCAGCCTGATGCTGGTGGGCCTGTTCGGCACCGCCATCTTCTATGGCGATGGCGTGATCACCCCGGCGATGACGGTGCTGGGCGCGGTCGAGGGCATCGACGTCTATGCGCCGCAGTTCCACGACCTGATCTTGCCGCTGACCCTGGTCGTGCTGACCGGGCTGTTTGCGGTCCAGCGTTTCGGCACCGGCGGCATCGGCAAGGCCTTCGGGCCGGTGATGCTGGTCTGGTTCGCCGCGCTGACGGCGCTGGGGATACCGCACATTCTCGAGAACCCCCATGTGCTGGTGGCCGTCAATCCGGCCTACGCGGCAACGTTTTGCATGCAGCACAAATGGGTGGCCTTTGTCGCTCTGGGCGCCGTGGTGCTGGTGGTGACCGGTGGCGAGGCGCTCTATGCCGACCTCGGCCATTTCGGCAAGAAGCCGATACGCATTGCCTGGTACGGCATCGTCATGCCGGCCCTGGTCGTCAACTACTTCGGCCAGGGCGCGATGCTGCTGGACCATCCCGAGACGGTGAAGAACCCCTTCTTCAATATGGCGCCGGGCTGGGCCGAGATACCGTTGTTCGTGCTCGCCACCTTGGCCGCCATCGTCGCCTCGCAGGCCCTGATCACGGCGGCCTTCTCGGTCACCAAGCAGGCGATTCAGCTGGGCATACTGCCGCGCATGGCGGTGCGCCACACCTCGGAGCGCGACACCGGCCAGATCTATGTGCCCTTCGTCAACTGGGGCCTATATGTGTTCATCGTGCTGGCCGTGGTGCTGTTCGGCTCCAGCAGCAAGCTGGCCGGCGCCTACGGCATTGCCGTGACGGTGGACATGACCATCACCACAGTGATGACCTTCTTCGTCATCCGCCACGGCTGGAAGTACCCGCTGCCGCTGTGCATCCTGGCCACCGGCTTCTTCTTCATCATCGATATCGCCTTCCTGGGCTCGAACGCGCTGAAGCTGTTTGCCGGCGGCTGGTTCCCGCTGGTCATAGGCGTCGGCATGTTCACGCTGATGCTGACCTGGAAGCAGGGCCGGCGCCTGATGCGCGAGAGCCTGCAGCATGACGCGATCGATCTGAAGGGCTTTCTGGAGGCGGTGTTCATCAGCCCGCCGACGCGGGTCAGCGGCACTGCCGTGTTCCTGACCGCCGACCAGGGGCTGACCCCCAACGCGCTTCTGCACAACCTCAAGCACAACAAGGTGCTGCACGAGCAGAACCTGTTCGTCACCGTCAAGCACCATGAGGTGCCCTGGGTGCCGCTGGCTGAGCGCATAGAGGTCGAGGCCCTGGGCCAGGAGTGCTGGCAGGTGATGCTGCACTTCGGCTTCAAGGACGAGCCCGATGTGCCGCAGGCGCTGAAGCTGCTGGAAAAGCGCGGCGTGCTGCTCGAGGAGATGGAGACCAGCTACTTCCTGTCCCGCGACATCGTCATCCCGACCATGGGCAGCGGCATGGCGATGTGGCGCGAGCAGCTGTTCGCCAGCATGCACCGCAATGCCTCCGGCGTGGCCGACTTCCTGAACCTGCCGACGAATCGGATCGTGGAGCTGGGGTCAAAAGTCGAGATTTGAGTGCCAGACCTTGAGATCCATGCGCAGCATGGCCGAAAGCTCTGGCACCGACTGATTAGCGGATTTGTCTTCAGCAAATACCCTCAGTAAAAACCCACCCCACAAATCAGGGGTAGGACTATCCCCCGCTCATTAGTGAATAAATTCACACTTCGCGCACAATGAGTCCACAAGATTTGCGCGATCGCTCAGAAGGTGGGTCGCGGCTTTCGTAGCGAAGCTACCCAAACTTTTAGGGATCCCGTAATGAATCTGTTCCGCAAATCCGCCCTTGCGCTGGCGATTGCCGCCGCCGCCGGCTCCGCCTCGGCCACCGTGATCAGCTTTGACAACCTGGCCGGGCTGCAAGGCAGCTCCTTCACCAGCTATACGGAATCCGGCTTCACCGTCGATTCACTGCTGGGCAAGTGGCTGGTTGCCAAGAACTACGGCGCGCCGGTGCCCGACATCTTCTCGGGCAAGGGCTGGGGTACCGCCTCGGCCTCGATCGAGGTGACTGGCGGCATGTTCACCTTCGGCTCGGTGGATCTGTCGGCCAATCTGGGCAATGCCAACTACACCTTCGAGGGCTCGCTCGGCGGCGTTTCGCAGTTCACACAGAGCGGCGTGCGCAGCTGTGGCGGCTGCAATGGGCTGTTTGCCACCATCGGCAGCAGCTTCTCGTCGGTCGTCATCGACAGCCTGAAGATCTCCATCACCGGCTTGGGCAGCTCTTACAACGTGGACAATATCAATGTCACGGCCCAAGTGGTGCCCGAACCCGCGACCTATGGCCTGATGCTGGCCGGTCTGCTGGCCGTGGGCACGATAGCCCGCCGCCGCCGCACGTCCTGAACGGCGCCTGTCAGACAGCAAGAAAGAGGCCCGCGGGCCTCTTTTTACTTTGGGGCTTCAATTCAGCACGGTGACCGCTCCGCCATGGGCCGTCACCCGGACCACCGCGCCGGGGCCCAGCGCCTGCCAGCCCTCGCTGCCATCCTCCAGCGGCTCCGAGGCGACGATGGTTCCCTCACGGTGCTGGCGCACATAGAGCGTGGGCGGCTTGTCATCGCTGGAGAAGCGGAAGGCGTGCACCGATTCGCCGTCGGACAGCGCCGCGGCAAAGCGCAACGGCGCGTCGATGCCGTCGCGCCGCATCAGGGCCAGCGTGTCGTCCAGCACGCCCTGCACCGCCTCGGGCGCGGGCATGCCGCCATCCATGCGCTGCAGCGCGAGCAGGAACAGCAGTTCCGAGTCGGTGGCGCCGCGGCGGGCCGCGTACATCTCGTCATTGAGCAGAGCCTCCAGCGTGCGCCGTACCTGGGCATAGCCGCCGATCTGGCCGTTGTGCATGAACATATGGCGGCCGTGGCGGAAGGGGTGGCAGTTCTGCCGCGCGATAGCGGTGCCGGTGGCGGCGCGCACATGGGCGAAGAACAGGCTGGAGCGCACGCTGGAGCACAGAGCCAGCAGGTTCTCGTCCGACCAGGCCGGCATGACCTCGCGATAGATGCCCGGCTCGCTGCGCTCGCCGTACCAGCCCACACCAAAGCCGTCCCCATTGGTCACCGTCTTGGCCTGATCGGCGCGCAGTGACTGGCGCACCAGCGAGTGCTGAGGCGCGCAGACCAGCTCGTCGAGAAAGATCGGTTGACCGAGGTAGGCGACAAATCGGCACATGGGCGGGTCCTTCTCAGCCTGGGTATGCTCCAGCCTATGCGAAATTGGCTCCAAGATTTGTCTGTTTCATCGGCGGTTGCCGGTTTTGTCGCGGTATTGGTGGGTTTCACCAGTTCGGTGGCCATCGTCTTCCAGGCCGCCCAGGCGCTGGGGGCGACACCCGCACAAACCACCTCCTGGATGTGGGGCCTGGGCCTGGGCATGGGACTGACCAGCCTGGGCCTGTCGCTGTGGTACCGCCAACCGGTGCTGACCGCCTGGTCCACGCCGGGTGCGGCCCTGCTGGCCGGCACGGCCGGCGTGACCATGCCCGAGGCGATAGGCGCCTTCCTGATCTGCGCACTGCTGATCACGCTGGCCGGCGCGACCCGGGCCTTCGAGCGGGTGATGGACCGTATCCCGCTGGCCGTGGCCTCGGCCCTGCTGGCCGGCGTGCTGGCCAAGTTCGGCCTGGACGCCGTGCTCAGCACCAAGAGCGCGCCGCTGCTGGTGCTGCCCATGGCCCTGGCCTATCTGGCTGGCCGCCGCTGGTGGCCGCGCTACGCCGTGCCCACGGTGCTGGTGGTGGGCGTCATTGCCGCGGCACTGCAGGGCCGGCTGCAGATGTCGGCCGTGGTGTCGGCATCCAGCGGGGCCTGGGCGATGCCGGTGTGGACCACGCCTACATTCAGCGTCTCGGCCCTGATCGGCGTGGCCCTGCCTTTGTTCCTGGTCACCATGGCCTCGCAGAATCTGCCCGGCGTGGCCGCACAGCGCGCCTCGGGCTACCAGACGCCGGTCTCGCCGACGATCACCGTCACCGGTGTGGCCTCGCTGGTACTGGCACCGTTCGGCGGCTATGCGCTGAACCTGGCCGCCATCACCGCCGCCATCTGCATGGGCCGCGAGGCGCATGAAGACCCGGCCAAGCGCTACACGGCCTCAGTGATGGCCGGCCTGTTCTATATCGCCCTGGGCCTGGCCGGCGGTGCCGTCGTCGGCCTGCTCGCCGCCTTCCCGCGCGAGCTGGTCGCCGCGGTGGCAGGTCTTGCGCTCTTGGGCACGATTGCCGGCGGCTTGGCCACGGCCTTGAAGGTCGAGGCGCACCGCGACGCCGCCATCCTGACTTTTCTGGTCACGCTGTCGGGCCTGTCGCTGGCCGGCATAGGCTCCGCTTTCTGGGGTGTGGTCGCCGGCAGCCTGGCGCTGCTGGTGCAACACTACCGCTCACGTACATGAATCACAGGGACAACACATGAAACTGCTCTTCGTCGCCGACCCGCTGGAGTCCTTCAAGACCTACAAGGACACGACCTTTTCGATGATGCGTGAGGCCGCTCGGCGCGGCCACCAGATCTGGGCCTGCGAGCCCAAGGATCTGGTCTGGCGCCAGGGCAGCCGGGTCGTGGCCCGGGCCGCACGCGCGATCACGCTGACCGGTGACGCGCACGACTGGTTCGCGGTGGCAACGACGGCCGAGCTGGCCTTGGCCGACACCGACGCGATCGTGATGCGCAAGGATCCGCCCTTCGACAGCGAGTTCTTCTACGCCACCCACCTGCTGGGCCAGGCCGAGCGCGAGGGCGCGCGGGTGTTCAACAAGCCGGCAGCGCTGCGCGACCACCCGGAGAAGCTGGCCATCCTGGAGTTCCCGCAGTACATCACGCCCACGCTGGTGACACGCAGCGAGGAGGCGATCCGCGCCTTCCATGCCGAGCACCGTGACATCATCCTGAAGCCGCTGGACGGCATGGGCGGCATGGGCATCTTCCGTGTCGGGCCCGATGGCCTGAACCTGGGCTCCATCACCGAGACCCTGAACAAGGGCGGCGCCGAGACGGTGATGGTTCAGCGCTACCTGCCCGAGATCGTCAAGGGCGACAAGCGCGTGCTGGTGATCGGGGGGCAGGTCGTGCCCTTCTGCCTGGCGCGGATTCCGCAGGGCTCGGAGGTGCGCGGCAACCTGGCCGTCGGTGGCAAGGGCGTGGCCCAGGCTATCAGCGCGCGCGATCGCGAGATCGCCGAGGCGCTGGGGCCCATCCTGGCCGCGCGCGGCCTGCTGCTGGTCGGCCTGGACGTGATCGGCGATTGCCTGACCGAGATCAACGTCACCAGCCCGACCTGTTTCCAGGAGATCCACGACCAGACCGGCTTCGATGTGCCAAAGATGTTCATCGACGCGCTGGAGGCGGCGCTGGCCGCACGTTGATCCCGTCAGCCGCGCAGGAAGTGCAGGCCGCGGAAGCGCTGGCGAAAGGCCGTGACCTGGGGCGCCAGCGCATCGGCCAGCGCGTCTGACTCCAGCGCGCCGGCAATCAGCGCCGCCAGCCGCGGCATGTCGTCTGGGCCCATGCCCAACCGCACGATCTCGGGCACGCCCAGGCGCAGGCCGTTGACATCGCCCTTGATGGCAGCCACCTTGGCATGGGGCAGGCCGATGCCGCAGCTCAACAGCCGTGCGCGCGCCAGCCGCTTGGCGGCCGCCTGGCCACCGCCCCAGTGGCCGGCCTCGATGGCGAACTGGTGCGAGGTGGTGGCGCCGCGCTCGCGGGCGAACACCGGCAGGCCCTTGGCGATCAGCTCGCAGGCCAGCGCCTGGGCCGTTGCCTGCATCGCCAGGCCATAGTCTTTGCCGTGCTCCTTCCAGTCCAGCAGGCCCAGGGCCAGGGCGGCCGTCTTGCCGGCATCGAAATTGGCGGTCAGGCCGGGATAGGCGATTGCGTCGAGGCGCTCGGCCAGGGCCGCGTCATTGCTGACGATCAGGCCGCCCGGCGGGCCGCCCAGGCTTTTGTAGGTGCTCATCGTCATCACATGGGCGCCCTCGTGCAGCGGGTTGGCCCAGGTGCCGCCGGCAATCATGCCGCTCAGATGGGCGGCGTCGAACATCAGCCTGGCGCCGACGCTGTCGGCAATCTCGCGCACCTGGGCCACCGGATGGGCGAACAGGTTCAGGCTGCCGCCCAGCGTGATCAGCTTCGGTTTCACTTCGCGCGCCAGGGCCGCCAGCGCCGCGACATCGACGCTGTAGCCATCGGCCTGCACCGGCGCCGGCACGGTGCGCAGGCCGTAGAGGCCTGCCGCACCGGCGGCATGGTGGGTGACATGGCCGCCGATCTCGCCCGGCGGGGCGATGAGGGTGTCACCCGGCTGGCAGGTGGCCATGAAGACATAGAGATTGGCCAGTGCGCCCGAGCCCACGCGCACCTCGGCATATTGGGCCTTGAACACCTGGGCCGCCAGTTCGGCGGCGATGACCTCGATGCGCTCGATCGCCTCCAGTCCGACCTCGTACTTGTCTCCCGGATAGCCCAGCGAGGCCCGCGCACCCAGGCCGGCGGCCATCAGCGCTTCGGCGCGCGGATTCATCACGTTCGTGGCCGGGTTCAGATTGATGCCCTCGACATCGTGGATGCGGTGGTTCTCGGTCACCAGGCGGGCGATCTCGCCATCGATGCCGGCGCTGTCCAGGGCCGCGGCAGCCGCGGCGATGGCCTGCACATGGGTCTCGACCGTGGCGGGCACCCAGGGGCGCGCTTGAAGCTGGGTCATGGTGCTGTTCTCCGTGGCTGAAGCAGGGCTTGATGCTGCGGCCTGCGCGCCGCGCGCTCAAGCAAGTTATTCTTGGCCTCAGGCCTAGCAAATCTAGGCCTGAAACTCAAGCTCGCCATGGCCGTCAACCCGCCCAGTCCCCGTCTTCCGCCGTATCTGGCGCTGCGTGCCTTCGAGGCGGCGGCACGTCACCAGAGCTTTGCCCGCGCTGCCGAGGAGTTGTGCGTCACGCCGGCGGCCGTGGCGGCCCAGGTCAAGGTGCTGGAACAGTGGCTGGGCGTCAGTCTGTTCGACCGCCACAGCCAGGGGCTGAGCCTGACGCCCCAGGCGCAACGTGCGCTGCCGGCCCTGGCTGCGGCCATCGACCAGCTGGGCCAGGCGGTGCAGACCCTGCGCAGCGAGACCGGCGGCCAGCAGCTGCATGTGGCCGCCTTGCCCGCCTTGGCTCAGCTGTGGCTGACGCCGCGGCTGCCGGCCTTGCAGCAGGCGCTGCCGCGGCTGCAGCTGTCGCTGAGCGCGCTGGAGGCGCCGCCGAACTTCAGCCGCGAGGCCTACGACCTGGCGCTGTTCTATGCACCGCGCTTGAGCAAGGGCTGCCAGCGCATCGTGCTGGCCCAGGACGCGCTGCTGCCGGTCTGCAGTCCGGCGCTGCTGCGCACGGGCCCGGCCCCGGAACTGGCGGAACAGACCCTGCTGCACGACAGCGTCTGGAACACCGATTGGGCGCGCTGGCTGAAGGCCTCGAACCGCAGCGATGTGCCGGCCCGCGCCGGGCCGCGCTTCTCGCTGTACAGCATGGCCCTGCAGGCGGCGCTGGACGGGCAGGGCGTGCTGATGGGCCGCGCCAGCCTGGTGGCTGCCGCGCGGGCCGAAGGCCGGCTGGTCGCCCCCTGGGGCGACCCGGTGCCGCTGCCCGAAACCATAGATCTGCTGGTGCCCACGGCCCGCGCCGGGCAAGACCTGACCCAGGCGCTGGTGCGCGCTCTGCAACACTTGAGCGACCCTGCGCGACAAGGGTGAAACAAGGCTGTGCGAAGATCAGCGAAGAACCTTCAGGAGACCTCCAATGATCACCACCCGCGCCGCCGTGGCCTGGAAAGCCGGCTCCCCCTTGACGATAGAAAACGTCCAGCTCGACGGCCCGCGCGACGGGGAAGTGCTGGTCGAGATCAAGGCCACCGGCATCTGCCACACCGACTACTACACCTTGTCGGGCGCCGACCCGGAAGGCATCTTCCCGGCCATCCTGGGCCATGAGGGGGCTGGCGTGGTGCTCGAAGTCGGTGCCGGCGTGCCCTGGCTGAAGCCGGGCGACCATGTGATTCCGCTGTACACGCCGGAATGCCGGCAGTGCAAGTTCTGCCTGTCGCGCAAGACCAATCTGTGCCAGGCGATACGCCCGACGCAAGGCAAGGGCCTGATGCCGGACGGCACCTCGCGCTTCAGCATCGACGGCAAACCTATCTTCCACTACATGGGCACGTCCACCTTCGCCAACCACGTCGTGGTGCCAGGTATTGCCTTGGCCAAGATCCGCCCCGACGCGCCGTTCGACAAGGTCTGCTACATCGGCTGTGGCGTCACCACCGGCGTGGGCGCGGTGCTGTTCACCGCCAAGGTCGAGGCGGGTGCCAATGTGGTCGTGTTCGGCCTGGGCGGCATCGGCCTGAACGTGATCCAGGGCGCGAAGATGGTCGGTGCCGACAAGATCATCGGTGTCGACATCAACCCCAAGCGCCAGGCCTTGGCGCGCCAGTTCGGCATGACGCACTTCATCAATCCCAAGGAAGTGGAGAACGTCGTTGACGCGATCGTGCAGCTGACCGATGGCGGCGCCGACTACAGCTTCGAGTGCATAGGCAACACCCAGGTGATGCGCCAGGCGCTGGAGTGCACGCACAAGGGCTGGGGCCGCAGCATCATCATCGGCGTGGCCGAGGCCGGCGCCGAGATCAGCACCCGGCCCTTCCAGCTGGTCACCGGCCGCAAATGGGAGGGCTCGGCCTTTGGCGGCGCGCGAGGCCGCACCGATGTGCCCAAGATCGTCGACTGGTATATGGACGGGAAGCTCAATATCGACGACCTGATCACCCACAAGCTGCCGCTGGAGCGCATCAACGAGGGCTTCGATCTGATGAAGAGCGGCGAGTCGATACGGTCCGTGGTGATGTTTTGAGCGCCTTGCCCTTCGAGGCCCCCGAGCTGCTGAGCGAGCACGCCTGCTTCGGCGGCGTGCAGCGCTTCTATCGCCATCACTCGCGCGAAATCGGTTTGCCGATGCGTTTCGGCCTGTTCCTGCCGCCGCAGGCACTGGAGCTGGGCGCCAGGCCGGTGCCGTTGCTGGTGTTCCTGGCCGGGCTGACCTGTACCGAGGAGACCTTCGCGATCAAGGCCGGGGCCCAGGCGCTGGCCGCCGAGCTGGGCCTGGCGCTGTTGACGCCCGACACCAGTCCGCGTGGCGCCAATGTGGCCGGCGAGGCCGAGAGCTGGGACTTCGGCGTCGGTGCCGGCTTCTATCTGGACGCATCCGCCGAGCCCTGGTCGCGCCACTGGCGCATGGAAAGCTATCTGCTGCGCGAGCTGCTGCCCCAGGTGCAGGGCGAGTTCGGGCTCGATGCCCGCCGCACCGGCATCTTCGGCCATTCGATGGGCGGCCATGGTGCACTGACCTTGGCGTTGCGCCATCCGGGCGTGTTTGCCTCGCTGTCGGCCTTTGCGCCGATTGCCGCGCCCATGCAGTGCCCCTGGGGCCAGAAAGCGTTCATGGGCTATCTGGGTGCGGACCGCTGCAGCTGGTCACGGCATGACGCCAGCGAGCTGATGCGCAACCAGAACCGCGCCCCCTATCCGGGCGGCATCCTGATCCACCAAGGCCTAGCCGACAAGTTCCTGGCCGAGCAACTGCATCCGGAGCGGTTTGAGTCGGCCTGCCTGGCGGCGGACCAGCCCTTGACCCTGAAGCGCGAGCCCGGCTATGACCACGGCTACTACTTCATCGCCAGCTTCATGGCCCAGCATCTGCGGCATCACGCCGCGCAACTGGCCGCCGCAGGAGCCTAGGGCCTAAGGCAGACGCTGCACCCGGGCCGTCTCGTTGCTGCCTTCCAGTTCAAGGACGAAGCTGCCCAGCACGCCGCGCCGGACCTTCACCCTGGGGTCCTTCAGGTAGAGCACGACCGAGCTGTTGTCCTTCACCTGCCAGACCTGGCCATTGGCCAGCCGGATCAGGCTGTTGGGCCCCCAGCCCTCTACCAGGCCCATGATCTGGCTCTCCACCACGTCCGCCTCGCCCGGGCGCTGTGCCGGCAGACCGAAGGTGTCGGTCCTGGGCGGGGCGGCGGCCGAAATGGCTGTCGGCCTGCCCTCGGCGTCACGGGCTGCCAGCGCGTCATAGCAAAGCACGCGCTGGTCCTTGTCGGGGATCGCCCGGCAACGTTGCAGTTCGGCGTTCTGGGCCAGGGCCGGGCCGGCAATCAGGGTGAGCAGCAGGAGCGGAGTGAATTTCATGTCGAGCAGGGCTGTGGGTCAGCGCTTCTTGGTGGTGGACTTGGTGGTTTTCTTCGCCGCAGCGCCCGGCTTGGCGGGCGGATCTTCCTTCTTGTAGTCGCCCAGCGAACTCTTCACCGGGCAGACCGAAAATACCGGGCACTTCTTGCAGCCCACGGCAAGGGCAATCGGGCAAAGCACCATGGCGGTCTCCTGTTTGTGGTCGGCTCCAGCATACAGGCCCCGGCGTCAGTAGTGTGGAGGCAACTCGTCCCTCAGGCTGCGGGTGCTCGTGCCATCGCTCGGTGCGCCCTGTTGGCCCAGCCGGGCGACCTCGCGCACCAGCAGGTCGATCTGCTGCTGCTGGCGCACGATCACCTGGTTCAGCTGGTCCAGCAGGTCCTCGGTGAAGCTGGCCTTGATCTCCAGCTCGGTCAGTCTCTTGTCGGTATCTAGTGATTTGTCCATGGCCCTATTGGACGCCAGCCGCGGGCCGGCTGTGGTTTTGATCACAACAAAGCCCGAGCGGGTGCGCGACAATTGACTGGATGAGCTGCTCGGTGGGCGTAGTCCAGGAGGTCCAGACGCATAGCATCGCCCGGTCCTGGGTGGCGCGGGCCGCGTTCGGCCTGGCGCTGTTGCTGCAGGCCCTGGCGGGTGAATCGCTGGCGCTGCCGGCGCGCTCCGCAGCCGCCGAGCTGGCGCCGCAGCGCTGGGCCGGGCTGACCGAGCTGAGTTTTCGCCATCTGCGTCAGGAGCAGGGCCTGCCCAACGAGATCGCCACCGCGGTGGCCGAGGACGGCGACGGTTTTTTGTGGGTGGGCACGCTCGGCGGCCTGGCACGCTGGGACGGCTACCGCTTCAAGGTCTACAAGGCCGACGGCCGCACGGCCGGTGCGCTGCCCGACAACGTCATCCAGACCCTGCATGGCGACGCCGCCGGCCGTCTGTGGATAGGCACCAGCGCCAGTGGCCTGGTGCGCTACGACGGTCAGGAGGACCGTTTCGTGCGCTATCCCGTCGGACCGCAGGGGCTCAGCCATGTCAGCGTGCGCGCGCTGATCGATGACGGCGCAGGCGGCCTTTGGGTGGGCACCGAGGGCGGGCTGGACCATCTGGACCCCGCCACCGGCCAGATCCGGCGCCTCAGCGCCCAGGCGGGCCCCGGCCTGCAGGGTGTGCGCGCCCTGCTGCTGGATCGCAGGGGCACGCTGTGGGTGGGCACCCAGCAGGGCCTGTATCGCCGCGCGGCCGGTGCCGGCGGCTTTGTGCCGGTGGGCATGGGCACCTCCGGCGCGGGCCAGCCCGATGCGGTCAGCCTGTTCGAGGACAGCCGCGGCAGCATCTGGGTCGGCAGCTCCCAGCATGGCGCGTTTATCGTTGAGGGCTCGGGCCTGCAGGCGCTGCCGGTACAGGAGTCGTCCTCGGCCGCCGGCGATGCGCTGCGGGTGCAGCCGGTGGTGACCATCGTCGAGACGCGCCAGGGCGAGGTCTGGCTGGGCACCCTGGGTCAGGGCATTGTTTCGGTCGATCTGGCCACCCGCCTGACCCGGCGTATCCGCCATCAGGCGACCCTGCCGGTCAGCCTGCCCGACAACGCGGTGCGCGATCTCTACCGCGACCGCTCCGGCCTGATGTGGGTCGCCAGCAACCGGGGCCTGAGCCGCCACGATCCCAGCCAGGCGGCGATTCTGACCATGTTCGGCACCCCGATCTGCGACGTGCCGCTGCAATGTGGCGATGCCCTTTCGCCGGCCAGCACCGAGGTCAGCTGGATACTGCCCATGCCCGACGGGCGCATCTGGCTGGCCACGCACACCCAGGGGGTGCTGATCGTCGACCCGTCCGGTGCCCGCGTGGCGGCCCTGAGCCCCGACGCCTCGCGGCCCGATCGGGCACTCCCGCCCGATATCGTGCTGGGGCTGGAACTCAGCCCCCAAGGCCAGGTGTTCATCGCCACCAAGCGGGGCCTTTACCGCGCCAATGCCGAAGGCACCACGGTCGAGCGGGTGCGTATCCCCGGCCGCGATCCCAGAGCCTCGACCTGGGCCTTGCTGGCCGATGGTGACACGCTGTGGATAGGCGGCGAGACCGATGGCCTGTGGCGCCTGGACCTGCGCACCGGCAAGGCGGCGGCGCCGTTGCGCGATGCGGCCCAGCAGCTCACCGACCAGCGTGTGATCGTGCTCGCACGCGGACCGGCCAACCAGCTCTGGATAGGCACCCGCAACGGGCTGAACCGCTATGACACGGCCAGCGGCGTGGTGACGCGCATCAGCCCCGACCCCGAGCGTCCCCAGGGCCTGTCGGCCGGTTTCGTCACGGCCCTGTTCACCGACGCCCAGTCTCGCCTCTGGGTGGGCACCTATGGCGGCGGCGTCAACATCCTGGAGCGCCTGGTCGAGGGCGAGGCGCCGCGCTTTCGCTCGCTGGCTGCCGCCCAGGGCCTGCCCGACGACAGCGTCAATGCCCTGCTGGCCGATGCCGCCGGCCAGATCTGGGTCAGTACCGACAACGGCCTGGCCACCGTCGATCCGCGCAGCCTGGCGGTGCGCTCGCTCAAGCGTGCCGAGGGCGTGGAGTTCCTGACCTACTGGACCGGCTCGGCCGCGCGCACGGCCGAGGGCGAACTGCTGTTCGGCGGCGCTGGCGGCATGACCATCGTGCGGCCGGAGCGCCTGGCGGCCTGGACCTACCGGCCACCGGTGCGGGTGACCGATCTGCGCATCGGCGGGCAGGACATGCCGCCGGGGCGCTTCCTGGCGGCCGCAGGTCCCTCCCGGCCGGTGCTGCCGGTGTCGGCCCAGGCGAACAGCCTGGTGGTCGAGTTCGCTGCGATGGACTACTCGGCGCCGGAGCGCAATCGCTATGCCTACCGGCTCGAAGGCTTCGAATCGACCTGGGTCGAGACCGATGCCAGCCGCCGCCTGGCCGCCTATACCAATCTGCCCCCCGGCAGCTACCGGTTGCTGCTGCGCGGCTCCAATCGCGACGGCACCTGGAGCGAGACACCGCTGGCCCTGCCGGTGCGCGTGCAGCCGGCCTGGCACCAGACCCTGTGGTTCCGCGCCGCGGCCCTGCTGACGTTGCTGCTGGCCATGTTCGTGATCGTGCAGGTGCGCACGCGCTGGCTGCGCGCCCGCCAACGCGAGCTTGAGCTCAAGGTCAGCGCGCGCACGGCCGAGCTGGAACGCGTGTCCGAGGAACTGCAGGAGAAATCGCGCGTGCTGGAGCTTGCCAGCATCAGCGATCCGCTGACCGGCCTGTACAACCGCCGCTTCCTGGCCGAGCACATCGAGCCCGCCATCGCCGCCAGCCTGCGCCGCGCCCGCGACAGCCGGCCCGGCCATCCGGTGGACACCGACACCCTGTTTTTCCTGATCGACATCGACCACTTCAAGCGCGTCAATGATTTGTACGGCCATGCCGCCGGCGATGCGGTGCTGGTGCACTTCTGCCGGCGCCTGCAGGCGGTGATGCGCGCCTCCGACTATCTGGTGCGCTGGGGCGGCGAGGAGTTCCTGGCCGTGGCCCGGGACACCGACCGTGCCCGCGCCGAGGAACTGGCCGAGCGCATCCGCGCCGTTGTGGCCGACTCGCCCTTTGTGCTCGATGACGGCCGCACGCTGAACATCAGCTGCTCGATCGGATTCGCCTGCCTGCCTTTCGTCGCACCCCATCCGCTGGCCCTGTGCTGGCAGGACGTGGTCAAGCTCGCCGATATGGCCTTGCTGGGCGCCAAGCGAGCCGGGCGCAATAGCTGGGTGGGCCTTTCTGCGGCCCCGCTGGCCCAGGCCGACCTCTTGCTGGCCCTGGCCCAGGTGGATCCGCATCCCGCCCTGCGCAGTGGTGATTTGCTGGTGGTGAGCAACCGGCCTGCGCCGGTGGTGATGCGGGCGCTGTCCGAGCTGGAGGGCCTGTCCAGCCATGCCGGACGAGGCGCCGCAGCGACCGAGGTGTCGGACAGTTTTTCTTAGCCTGACACGCCGGCGCCGCGCTTCGGGGACAATCCTCCCCCATGGCAGTCCTCTCAATCACCAATGCGCATCTTGCTTTCGGCCACGTGGCCCTGCTCGATGGCGCTTCGTTCTCGCTGGAAGTTGGCGAGCGTGTCGGCCTCATCGGCCGCAATGGCACGGGCAAGTCCTCGCTGCTGAAAATCCTCGCCGGCATCGAAAAGCTCGATGACGGCCTGCTGCAGCTGCAGCAGGGCCTGACCAGCGTCTATGTGCCGCAGGAGCCCGAGCTGCGCGCCGAGGCGACGATCTTCGACGTCGTCAGCGAGGGCGTGGCCGAGGCCAAGGCCTTGCGCGAACGCTATGAGATCCACGACGAGAACGACGACCTGGCCTGGGTGCAGGAGCGCATCGAGCAGATCGGCGCCTGGAACTGGGAGCAGCGCGTCGAGGAGACCCTGCATCGGCTGGACCTGGACGGCGAGCGCGTCATCGGCACCCTGTCCGGCGGCCTGAAGAAGCGCGTGGCGCTGGCCCGGGCCCTGGTGGCCCAGCCCGATGTGCTGCTGCTGGACGAGCCGACCAACCACCTGGACCTGGACGCGATCACCTGGCTGGAAGAGCTCTTGAACAGCTTCAAGGGCTCGCTGCTCCTGATTACCCACGATCGCGCGTTTCTGGACAACGTCGCAAACCGCATCATGGAGCTGGATCGCGGCCAGCTGCGCAGCTACCCCGGCAATTTCGCCGCCTTCACCGCGGCCAAGGAATACGAGCTGCAGAACGAGGCGCTCTTCAACGCCCGTTTCGACAAGTTGCTGGCGCAGGAGGAAATCTGGATACGCAAGGGCGTCGAGGCCCGCCGCACACGCAGTGTGGCGCGCATCCAGCGCCTGGACGCGATGCGCCAGGCCCATGCCGCGCGGCGTGACGTGCAGGGCAAGGTCAAGCTGGACATCGACACCGGCGGCGCCAGCGGCAAGATCGTCGCCACCCTGGAGAACGTTTTCAAGAGCTATGGCGGCCGCACCATCGTGCGCGACTTCACCGCCACCATCCTGCGCGGCGACAAGGTCGGCCTGGTGGGGCCCAACGGCGCCGGCAAGACCACGCTGCTGAAGATGATCCTCGGCGAGCTCAAGCCCGACAGCGGCAAGGTCAGCCAAGGCACGAAGATGAGCGTGGCCTATTTCGACCAGATGCGCGACACCTTGGACCTGGATGCGACGCTGGCCGACACCATCAGCCCCGGCAGCGAGTGGATCGAGATCGGCAGCCAGAAAAAGCATGTGAAGAGCTATCTGGGCGACTTCCTGTTCTCACCGGCGCGGGCCAATTCGCCGGTCAAGAGCCTGTCGGGTGGCGAGCGCAACCGCCTGCTGCTGGCCCGTCTGTTCGCCCGTCCCGCCAATGTGCTGGTGCTGGACGAGCCGACCAATGACCTGGACATCGAGACGCTGGAGCTGCTGGAAGAGCTGCTGGACGAGTACGACGGCACCGTCTTCCTGGTCAGCCACGACCGGCGCTTTCTCGACAATGTCGTGACCAGCACCATCGTCAGCGAGGGCGATGGCCGCTGGCAGGAATACGAGGGCGGCGTCGAGGACTGGCTGCGCCAGAGCAAGCGTGCGATGGCCATACGGGCCAAGGAGCAGGCGGCGGCGCCAGCGCCTGTTGCGGCGCCCGCACCCGCTCCCGCGGTGGCCGCGCCGGCAGCCAAGGTCCGCAAGCTCAGCTACAAGGAGCAGCGCGAGCTGGATGAGTTGCCGGCCCGCATCGCCAAGCTGGAGGCCGAGCAGGCCGAACTGAACGCACAGCTGTCCGGCACCGATCTCTACAGCCAGGGCGCCGCCCGACTGGCCGAGGTGCAGGTGCGCTTTGCCAAGAGCGAGGAAGAGTTGCTGGCTGCGATGGAACGCTGGGAAGAGCTGGGTGCACGCTGAAGACCATCTGCAAGACGCCGAACAGCGCTTTCTGGCGCTGCTCGACGACAGCCTGGCTCAGGGCGGTTTTGCCCAGCTGCTGCTGAGCAAGCACCGCGGCGCCTCGCCAGATCTGCAGCGCGTCACAGTGCGCGAGGTGCAGCTGAAGGGCCAGACGGTGCTGTCCTTTCTGTACAAGCACCAGACCAGGGACATCACCAAGAACTTCCGGCCTGACGAGGGCCTGGCCCAGTTGCGCGGGCTGCTGTGGAACGAATTCCAGAACGCCCATCTGCACACGGCCGATCAGGAGATACAGCTGGCCTACAGCCGCAAGGGCAAGGCCAGCCTGCGCGTCGGCAAGGTCAGTGGCGCCGTGGTCTCCGAGGTCGGGCATGACAAGCAGAAGCACCGCTTCCTGGAACTCAACCGGCCCTTTCTGCATGAGCTGGGCGTGACCAATGCCCAGGGCGAACTGATCCCGGCGATGTCACGCAAGTGGAAGCAGATCAATAAGTTCGTCGAGGTGTTCTCGCATGCGCTGGCCGCATCAGGGCTGGCGACCGAAGGCGCGATCCATGTGGCCGACTTCGGCTCCGGCAAAGGCTATCTGACCTTTGCGATGCACGACTATCTGCGCCATGTGCTGGGCCGAGAGGCCACCGTCACCGGTGTCGAGTTGCGCGAGGACATGGTGGCGCTATGCAGCGGCGTGATCAAGCGCCTGGGCCTGCAGGGCATGGACTACCACCAGGGCGATGTGCGCAGCTACACGCCGCCGCAGGAACCGCTGGGCCGCCCCGAGGTTCCTGGCGCCCCCTCGGGGGGCCGGACGCCGGATTCCGGCGGCCCTGGGGGCCTACATGGAATGAACGTGATGATCGCGCTGCACGCCTGCGACGTGGCCACGGATTACGCCATCCACCTGGGCCTGCGGGCCGGTGCCGACATCATCATGTGCTCGCCCTGCTGCCACAAGCAGCTGCGGCCGCAGATGCAGTCGCCCGGCGTTCTGAATGGCATGCTGCGCCACGGCATCCACCTGGGCCAGCAGGCCGAGATGGTGACCGACTCGCTTCGCGCGCTGCTGCTCGACGCCTGCGGCTACGACACCCAGGTGTTCGAGTTCGTGGCGCTGGAGCACACCAGCAAGAACAAGATGATTCTGGCGGTCAAGCGCTCAACACCTGGCCCCAATGACGAGGCGGTGGCGCAGATCCGCGACATCAAGGACTTCTATGCCGTGCGCGAGCAGTGTCTGGAGACGCTGCTGCGCGCCGACGGCATCCTGCCGGCGCTGGCCTAGTCAGCAGATCCGCGGCGCCTCGCGCGGCGTCTGCACCCGGTTGAGCATCACCGGGCCCAGCAGCAACCGGCCGTCGGTGGCGCGCAGCTCCATCACCATCTGGTCGGCGGCGGCGCCGGCCTTGAAGCTCAGGTTGGCCGCGACATGCTGGACCTGGCCGGTGGCGGTGTAGCTGCCGAAGAACAGGCTCTCGCCGCTTGGCAGCACGCCGAATTCACCGCTGTAGTCGAGCTTGGGGCAGCCGCGCTGCAACACCACCTTGCTGGTGTCGAAGCTGACCAGCATGTCGGCGTCTGGTGTGGCGCTGGCGTACTGGATGGGCTTGGTGCCTTGCCTGTCTTCGGCGGCCGCGGGCGCGCCGGGGCAAATCAGCAGGGCCTGGAAGGGCGCGGTGCAGACCGAGGTGGCCTTGGCGCCGGCCAGCCAGAGGTAGTCGGAGTCGGGGCCCGTGCCGGAGCCTCCGGTGCCGGGGCCGCAGGCGCCCAGCAACAGCAGCAGGGCGGACAGCAGTAGATGGTGCAGACGCGGTATCACGACTCAGTCCTTGTCACTTGAATAGAAGTAGGCGCCGAAGCGGGCCCTGTGGGTGCGTTGCTCGGGTTGGGCCTGGGCCGCGTCTTCATCGAAGCGTGTCTGGGCTTCCTGCATCACGCGCTTGAACGCATCCCGCCAGGCCTGGGCCGACACCTTGTGCAGATGCTGTGCCGAGTCCGCCGTCAGTTGGTCAACAAAAATGGCTTGCTCGAGGAAATTGGCGCCGCCCTGCAGGTTCGCGCCAGCCGCCGCGGCGTGATCGTGCAGGTTGTCGGAGACAAGCGAGGACATCTCTTCCATGCCTTGGCGGGGCGCCAGGCCCTTGGCCAGCAGGCACACACCGGACTCGGTCTCCCCCGCCACGCCCAGACGCAGCAGTTCATCCAGCACGGCGCGCGGTCGCACATCGCTGCTGACCCTGGCCACCAAGTGGTCGAAGCCATCTGCAGCGGTGCCGCGCTCCAGTGTTCTGGGCTTGCCCTCGGCATCCAGCAGCGCCGGTTCGCTGAGCCAGCGTGCCACCACCTGGCTGACCAAGCTCAGCGGCTCGCGTGCGGCTGTTTGATCTTCCTCGGGCGCCAGCCGCGTCAGATTGCGCACATCGCGTCGGTGCACGCCCGACAGCAGGCTCACCGCGCTGTCGGTGGTGGGGCGGCCCAGGCTGTTCAGTTCGTCGTGCGCGGCCTGCAGAAACACCGGCTTCAGCGCCTGGGCGAAGGCGGTATAGGTCACGCCGTTCTTCAGCAGCAGGCGTGCCAAGGGCCGCATGACCCTGAGCACGCAGGCGAGAACGATATGGGAGCTGGACTGACTCATCCGCGCGGACCTTAACTGATTTTTTGCAGGCTTCGGGCTAGTGCCTGACCAGCAATTCGCAAACGCGATTGACCTGATGAAATTCGGTGGGATATTATCCCACAACATAAACCAGTGGAGTGAGTCATGTCTGTCAATCGTCTTTTTCTGATCAGCGCGCTGGCATCCAGCCTGGCCGCCTGTGGTGGTGGCGGAGATGCCGACCTGCCCAGCAACCCTACGCTGACGCTCAGCGGCACGGCGGCCGTGGGCCTGGCCGTGGCGAACGCGCCGCTGAAGGTCAAGTGCCAGGGCGGTAGCGGTACGGCGACCACCGGCGCCGACGGCAGCTACACCGTCAAGCTGGCCAATGGCAGTCTGCCCTGCGCCGTCGAGGTGCAACTGCCGGCCGATGGCGGCAAGCTGCACTCGGTGGTGGCCGGCACCGGCGCCAGCGCCGTGGCCAATGTGACGCCGCTGACCGAGTTGCAGGCCGCGCGCGTGACCCGCAAGGACATGGCGGCCTTCTTCGACGGCTACGACGCCGCCGCGGCCAAGCTGCTGACGCCGGTGGCGCTGAAGAATGCGCAGGTTGAGGTCACGAGCCTGTTGACCGGCACGGTGGACACCACCAAGCTGAAAGACTTCGTCGCCGACCCGCTGAAGGCCGCCACGCCGGCCAACCCGACCGGCGGCGACGCCCATGACAAGCTGCTGGACCAGCTGCGCGCCAAGCTCAGCAAGGAGAAGTTCAAGGAGATGGTGACCCTGCTGGCCTCGGGCAAGCCGCTGCCCGACCCCGCGCCCGGCCCCTTTCAACCCGTTCTCGAGGTTCAGCCCACCACGCTTTCTTTAGGCATGGGCAGCACACGCTATCTGCTGGCGTCCATCAACTACCCCGACGGCATCTTCTACATCCGCCAGCCGGTCAGTTGGAGTGTGGTCGAGGCCGACGGCGGCAAGGTCGATGCGATCAGCGGCCTCTACACCGCGCCGATGAAGCCCGGCACCTACCATGTGCGCGCCACGCGGGACGACTATCCCGCCGTGGTCAAGCTGGTGACGGTGACCGTGACCCTGCATCAGTCGTTGGAACAGACCAGCCTGTCGGGCATCACGATGGCGCGCAATCTGGTCGTGGACAACGCCTCGTCCTGGGTCAATCTGTGGGCCGATCACACGCGTGGCCAGAGCAACCCCGCACCCGCCCCGGCAGTGGACTTCGACAAGGACATGGTCGTGGCCGTGTTCACCGGCACCCGTCCGCTGGGCTGCTATGCCGTGACCATCACCCGCACCGAGCTGCTGGCCAACAAGCTGCGCGTCGAGTACCAGGAGAACACGCCGCCCAGCGACGTGGTCTGCACAACGGTGATCGCCTCGCCGGCGCATATCGTCGCCGTGCCCAGGACCACCCTGCCGGTCGAGTTCGTGGCCAATCCCTGAGCCGTCAATCGACGAACAGCGCCGCCGGGCACTCCAGCATGCCGCGTATGACCTGGATGAACTCGGCGGCGTGCTGACCATCGACGACGCGGTGATCGAACGAGGAAGACAGATTCATCATCTGCCGTCCGACCACCGCACCATTGCGCATCACCGGCCGCTCGACGATGCGGTTGACGCCGACGATGGCCACCTCCGGATGGTTGATCACGGGCGTGGACATGATGCCGCCCAGGGCGCCGAGGCTGGTCAGAGTGATCGTCGAGCCGTTCAGCTCGTCGCGCGTGGCGCGGCCGCTGCGCGCGGCCTCGGCCAGGCGGGCGATTTCGGCGGCGCAGCTCCACAAATCATGGGTCTCGGCATGGCGCAGCACCGGCACCATCAGGCCGGCCGGGGTCTGCGCCGCCACGCCCAGGTGCACCGCGCCGTAACGGGTGACGACGCCTTGCTCATCGTCCAGCCGCGCATTGATCTGCGGGAAGTCGCGTAGCCCATTGACGATGGCGCGTACCAGCAGCGGCAGCACGGTCAGCTTGCCGCGCGTGGCCGCGTGCTGGGCATTGAGCCGGGCCCGCAGCAGCTCCAGCTCGGTGACGTCAATCTCCTCGACATAGGTGAAGTGCGGGATGCGGCGCTTGGACTCGGCCATCTTCTGCGCGATCTTGCGGCGCAGGCCCACGATCTTGATCGCCTCCTCGCCGTCACGGGCGGCCAGGGGCGCAGGCCGGGCAGCTATCGGCTGCATCGGAGACGAGCTGCCGTGGCGCGCGGCATGGGCCTCCAGGTCTTCATGCATCACCCGGCCGCCGGCGCCGCTGGGCCGCACCTGCTGGATGTCAATGCCCAACTCCCAGGCGCGCCGGCGCACCGAGGGGGAGGCGATGGCGCGTTCGATCGGCGAGCGACTGGCCGGGTGCGGTGCCACGGGTTTCGCCACAGCGGCTGTGGGCGCAGGGGCGGGGGCTGGTGCCACCGGCGCGGCAGCGGGTGGCGGTGCTACGGCAACCGTATCGCCGTCAACCTCGATCCGCACCAGCTCCGATCCCACCGCCATCAGCTGGCCGGCCTCGCCACCGAGAGCCAGCACCTTGCCATGCACCGGTGACGGAATCTCCACCGTGGCCTTGTCGGTCATCACGTCGGCGACGATCTGGTCCTCGGTGATCTGATCGCCGGGCTGCACGCGCCAGGCCACCAGCTCGACTTCGACAATGCCTTCGCCGATGTCCGGCATCTTGATGATGTGAGTTCCCATCAGGCTTCCATTGCACGTTTGAAGGCGGCCGCAACGCGGGCCGGCCCGGGAAAATAGTCCCATTCCTGGGCATGGGGGTAGGGCGTGTCCCAGCCGGTGATGCGCTCGATCGGTGCCTCCAGGTGGTAGAAGCAATGCTCCTGCACCAGCGCGCTCAGCTCGGCGCCGAAACCGCTGGTGCGGGTGGCCTCGTGCAGCACCACGCAGCGCCGGGTCTTCCTGACCGAGTTGATGATGGCCGGCAGGTCCAGCGGCCAGATGCTGCGCAGGTCGATGATCTCGGCGCTGATGCCGGTCTCATTGGCCGCCGCCTCGGCGACGAAGACCATCGTGCCGTAGGTCAACACCGTCAGGTCGGTGCCGGGTCTGAACACCGAGGCCGTTTCCAGCGGCAGCGAGTAATAGCCTTCGGGCACCTGGCCCAGCGGGTGATTCGTCCAGGGCACCGACGGCCTGTCGTGGTGGCCGTCGAAGGGGCCGTTGTAAAGCCGCTTCGGCTCCAGAAAGATCACGGGGTCGTCGCACTCGATCGCCGCGATCAGCAGGCCCTTGGCGTCATAGGGGTTGCTGGGCATCACCGTGCGCAGGCCGCAGACGTGCGTGAACAGCGCCTCCGGGCTCTGGCTGTGCGTCTGGCCGCCGTAGATGCCGCCGCCGCAGGGCATGCGCAGCGTGATGGGCGCGGTGAAGTCGCCGGCCGAGCGGTAGCGCAGCCGGGCCGCCTCGGAGACGATCTGGTCCGAGGCCGGGTAGAAGTAGTCGGCGAACTGGATCTCGGCCACCGGCCGCAGGCCGTAGGCGCCCATGCCCACCGCGATGCCGACGATGCCGCCCTCGGAGATCGGCGCGTCGAACACGCGGGACTTGCCGTACTTGGCCTGCAGGCCCTCTGTGCAGCGGAACACGCCGCCGAAGTAGCCGACGTCCTGGCCGAACACGACCACGTCGCCGCTGCGCGCCAGCATCACGTCCATCGCCGAGCGCAGTGCCTGGATCATCGTCATCGCGGTGGTCTTGTCATCGCTGGCGATGGGCACCACCTCGGTTTCGCTGCGCGCGTTCATGGCCGGCCTCCGAGCTTCTGCACCTGCTGCATCTGGTCGATCAGATGGGGCGGCATGTCCTTGTAGACGTCCTCGAACATTGAGGCGATGCTGGGCACATGGCCGTGGCCCAGTGTGCCGAAGCGCTCGGCCGCCTTCAGGGCGGCGCCGACCTCGGCCTCCAGTTCCTTCTGCGTGGCCTCGTGCTGGGTATCGGACCATTCGCCCTGCAGCGTCAGGTGTTGCCGCAGCCGCGTGATCGGGTCACCGAGGGGGAACTTTGACCAGTCGTCGGCCGGCCGGTACTTGCTCGGATCGTCGGAGGTCGAATGCGGCCCGGCGCGATAGGTCACCCACTCGATCAGGGTCGGTCCCAGATTGCTTCGCGCTCGCTCGGCCGCCCATTTCGACACGGCGTAGACGGCCAGGAAGTCATTGCCATCGACGCGCAGCGAGGCAATGCCGCAACCGACGCCGCGCGCGGCGAAGGTCGTCGCCTCGCCGCCGGCAATGGCCTGGAAGGTCGAGATCGCCCACTGGTTGTTGACCACGTTCAGTATCACCGGCGCGCGGTAGACGTGGGCAAAGGTCAGCGCGGTGTGGAAGTCGGCCTCGGCCGTGGCGCCGTCGCCGATCCAGCCCGAGGCGATGCGCGTGTCGCCCTTGATCGCCGAGGCCATCGCCCAGCCCACGGCCTGGATGAACTGCGTCGCCAGATTGCCGCTGATGCTGAAGAAGCCTGCCCGCTTGATCGAATACATCACCGGCAGCTGCCGGCCCTTCAGCGGGTCGCGCTCGTTGGACAGCAGTTGGCAGATCAGCTCCACCATGTCCACATCGTCGCGGGCCAGCAGCAGGCTTTGCTGGCGGTAGGTCGGGAAGCACATATCGCCTTGATCGATGGCCAAGGCATGGGCGCTGCCGATCGCCTCTTCGCCCAGGCTCTGCATATAGAACGACATCTTCTTCTGCCGCTGCGCGATCAGCATGCGGGCGTCGAAGATGCGCGTCTTCAGCATCGCGCGAAGGCCGCGGCGCATCAGCTCGGGCGAGAGCTGCGGGTCCCAGGGGCCCATCGCCTGGCCGTTCTCGTCGAGCACGCGCACCAGGCTGTAGGCCATGTCGGCGGTGTCGCGCGGGGCGGCGTCCAGCGGCGGCTTGCGCACCTCGCCGGCGGCGGACAGGTGAAGGTAGGAAAAGTCGGTGTGGCAGCCCGGTCGCCCGGTGGGCTCGGGGACGTGCAGGCGCAGTGCCTGACGCTGCGGTAGCGGCTCGCTCATGATCGCTGACTCCGGCGCCGGCTTGTGGCCGGCTCAGTGCTGAGAGGTGCTGCGTCGCCGGGCGGGTGGCCTGTTGGCGCAGTAGGCGGCGGGGCGGCGAGCGGGGTTGCCGCCGGCTGCACTGCTTGAGGTCAAGCGTAGCGGATTTTTGAGCGCTTTGGCTTCGGTCCGAACCCTCAGGCGCGGGTCTTCAATGCCGCCCTGGTCTGTTCCAGCCGTTGCCAGAAGCGTGGCTCCTGCGAGGTGGCGAAGTTGATGCGCATCAGCGTGCCGGCCTGTCGTGTCGGGCTGAACAGCACGCCCGGCGCGGTCAGCCAGCCTTCGTCGAGCAGCGCCTGCGCCAGGCGCTCGGTGTCCATGCCCACTTCAAGCCAGCCGAACAGACCGTTGGGCGGCGTGATGAAGCGGCAGCCGGCGTCCAGCGCCATGCGCACCGAGCGCTGGCGCGCCGCCTCCAGCCGCGCCAGCACCCGCTCGGCGTGGCGGCGCAGCTGGCCCTGCTCGAGGCACAGCGCGACGGCGCGCTCCAGCAGCGGGCTGGTGGTCAGGGTGCTGATCAGCTTCACGTCGGTGAGCTTTTGCACCTTGTCGGCGCTGGCGGCCAGGTAGCCGACGCGAAAACTCGGGGTCAGGATCTTCGAGAAGCCCGACACATAGATGGTGCGGCGCAGCCCATCCAGCGCCGATAGTCGCGGCGCGTGGTTGGGTGCCAGAAAGGCATAGGTATCGTCCTCGACGATCTGGAAATTGAACTGCTCGGCCAGCTTCAGTATCTGGTGCGCCGCGGCCAGCGATAGCGTGTTGCCGGTCGGGTTGTGCAGCACCGACACCGTGACATACATGCGCGGGCTGTGCTCGGCGGCCAGGCGCTGCATCGCTTCCAGATCAGGCCCCTGCTCGCCGCGCGGCACCGGCAGCAGGCGCATGCCGGCCTGCGTCAGGCGCGCGTACTCGATCGCCCAGCCGGGATCGTCCACCAGCACCGCGTCGCCGGGGTTCAGCAGGGTGCGTGTGATCAGGTCCAGCGCGTGAGTGGCGCCGACGGTGGTGATCAGCTGCGGCGCCGTGCAGGCAATGCCCAGATCGGCCAGTCGCTGGGTCAGCGCCGCGCGCAGCCGCGGCTCCCCGGCCGGCTCGCCGTAGTGCAGTGCCAGCTGATCGGGGCCGGTGCTCTGGGTGATGACGCGGCGCATCGCGCTTTGCAGCATCGGCAGATCCAGCCAGTCGGTGGGCAGGGTGCCCAGGCCCGGCGCGGTGCGGGCATCGGCCTGGAACATGCCGCGTATCAGCGCGGTGGCGTCTATCGGCGCCAGGCGGAAGGGCTCAGGCGCCGCAGCGGCGGTCTTGCGCACGGTGCCGGTTGCGGTGGCCCGCACCACCGGTTCGCGCACGAAGAAGCCGCGCTGCTTGCGCGCCTCGACAAGGCCAGTGGCCAGCAACTGGTCATAGGCGGCGACGACGGTGTAGGGGCTGACGCCATGGCGGCGCGCGCATTCACGCACCGATGGCAGCCTGGCACCGGGCAGCAGCAAGCGCTGCTGGATGCGCTCGGTCATGCGCTGCGCCAGCTGCTGGGCCAGCGGGGTGTCGGAACTGCGCGAGAGCGTGTGGGCGGCTGTGCTCATTGGGTAACCTCTGTGCTTCGCAATGCGGTGCGAGCCCCCTTCGGAACGGCCGGGCGGGTGCTCATGGGCTTGCATGTGCCGGTCGATCAACCAGCACAGTTCGTTGAAATGTCTGGCAAAGTGTACTGGTTCTGTATTGGTTGTCGAGCATAGACTGGGCTCATGACAGCCGACGAACTGCTTGCCCTGCTGACCCTGGCCACGGCCATGAGCTTCACGCCCGGCCCCAACACGACGATGGCGGCCAGCCTGGGTGCCAACCTCGGCTGGCGCGCCGCGATGCGCTTCGTGCTGGGCGTGCCGGTCGGCTGGACGCTGCTGATGCTGGCCTGCGGCCTGGGCCTGGGTGCGCTGGTGATGGCCCTGCCGGCGGTGCGCATCGCCACCCAGGCGCTGGGCCTGGCCTATATGTTGTGGCTGGCCTGGAAGCTGTGGGGCAGCGGCGCGCTGAACAAGGCCTCGAACACGGGGCTGGACATTGGCTTCACCCAGGGCGTGCTCTTGCAGTTCGTCAACATCAAGGCCTGGATGCTCGCGCTGGCCATGACCTCGGGCTGGATCACCGTGCCGGGCCTGACCGCCGACATGCTGACGCAGCGCCTGCTGATCGTCTGCGGCGTGATGATGGTGTTCGCGCTGACCAGCAATCTGCTCTATGCGCTGACCGGCTCGCTGCTGCGCGCCTGGCTGGGGCAGGGCGGTCGCCTCTTGGTTTTCAATCGCTGCATGGCCAGCCTGCTATGCCTCACTGCCTTGTGGATGCTGCGCCTGTGAACACGATACGACTGAGCACAAGTACATGGAGTCAACCCGCCACGCAAGGCCTGCTGCTGGGCCTGCTGGGCGTCTTCATCTTCGCGCTGAGCATTCCGATGACGCGGCTGGCCAGCGGCAGCAATGCCGCGCCCCAGCTCGATCCGGTGTTCGTCGCGCTGGGGCGGGCCGCGCTGGCCGGTGCGTTGGCGGCGCTCTACCTGAGGCTCAGCGGCGCGCCGCGGCCAACCCGTGCGCAGCTGCAGCCGCTGCTGCTGACCGCCGCCGGCGTGGTGTTCGGCTGGCCGCTGTTCCTGGGCCTGGCGGTGCGCTCGGTCGACGCCGTCCATGCGTCGGTGATCTCGGGCGTGCTGCCGCTGGCCACCGCAACCCTGGGTGCGCTGATGCTGCGCCAGCGTCCTAGTCTCGGCTTCTGGGCCTGTGCCATCGCTGGTCTGGCCCTGGTGCTGGGCTTTGCCTGGTGGCGCGGCTCGGCGGGCCTGCAGTTGGCCGATGGCCTGCTGCTGCTGGCGGTGTTCAGCGCGTCGTATGGCTACGTCAGCGGCGCAAGGCTGTCGCAGCAGATGACACCGGAGCAGGTGATCTCCTGGGTGCTGGTGCTGTCGCTGCCCATCACCGTGCCGGTGGCGCTGTGGACCTGGCCGGCCCAGCCGGTCGCGCCCTCGGCCTGGGGTGGCTTTCTGTATGTGTCGGTGTTCTCGATGTGGTTGGGTTTCTTCGCCTGGTACCGGGCACTGGCCCTGGGCGGCACCGTGCGGGTCAGCCAGGTGCAGGTGATTCAGCCCTTCCTGTCCATGCTGCTGGCCGTGCCGGTGCTGGGCGAGCATCTGGACGGGATGACGGTGCTGTTTGCGGCGGCGGTGCTGCTGGTGGTCTGGCTGGGCAAGAAGATGCCCGTTGATGCGAAAGTGAAATGATGAAGACCTTGGGCATTCTGGGTGGCATGAGCTGGGAGTCCAGCGCTCACCTGTACAAGCTGCTGAACCAGGGCGTGGCCGCACGGCTGGGTGGGCTGCACAGCGCCGACCTGCTGATGCGCAGCGTCGATTTCGCGACGATAGAGGTCTTGCAGCGCAGCGGCGACTGGGCCGCCGCCGCCGCCCTGCTGGGCGCGGCCGGCGCCGGGCTGAAGGCCGGTGGCGCGCAGGGTCTGCTGATCGCCACCAACACGATGCACAAGGTGGCCGACGAGGTCGAGCGCCTGAGCGGCCTGCCGCTGATCCATATCGTCGATGCCACGGCCGATGCCTTGAAGGCCGCCGGCATACGCCGCGCCGGCCTGCTGGCCACCGCCTACACGATGGAGCAGGATTTCTACCGCGGCCGCATGGCCCAGCGCCACGGCATCGAGCTGCTGGTGCCGCCAGCCGCGCAGCGCGCCGAGGTGCATCGCATCATTTTTGAAGAGCTGTGCCGTGGCCGCATCATCGATGCTTCGCTCGGCTACTACCGCGACGCGGTGCGCCAGCTGGCCGAGCAGGGCGCCGAGGGCGTGATCCTCGGCTGCACCGAGATCTGCCTGATGCTTGATCCGGCCAAAGAAATCAGCCCGGTGCCGCTGTTCGATGGCACCGCCTTGCACGCCCAATGCGCCATTGATTGGTTGCTCGGTGGTACAACATTCCCCCCGACAGGCGCTTGAGCGCCTGCCTCACGACAAAGCGAGAGCCTTATGAGCACCGTCTGGAAACAAGCCCGCCGCGCCGCGCGCATGAACCCGTCCATCATCCGCGAGATCCTCAAGGTCACCGAGAAGCCGGGCATTCTGTCGATGGCCGGCGGACTGCCCTCGGCCGACACCTTCCCGGTCGATGCGCTGAAGGCGGCCTGCGACAAGGTCCTGAGCGAGAACGCCAAGGAGGCGCTGCAATACGCGGCCAGCGAGGGCTTCGGCCCGCTGCGCGAATGGGTGGCCAGGCGGGTGTCCAGTCTCGGCATCAACGCCGACCCGGACCAGGTGCTGATCACCAGCGGTTCGCAGCAGGGTCTGGATCTGGTCGGCAAGATACTCTGCGACGCCGGTGCGCCGGTGGCCGTTGAAACGCCCACCTACTTGGGGGCGCTGCAAGCTTTCACGCCCTACGAACCGATCTTCACGAGTCTGGCCAGCGACGACCAGGGTCCGCTGCCCGAGGCCTTTGCCAAGCTGCCGCATGACGCGCCGGGCACCCGCTTCGCCTATCTGCTGCCCAACTACCAGAACCCCACCGGCCGGGTGATGGGCCTGGAGCGCCGCGAGGCGGTGATGGCTGCGGCCAAGGCGGCCGGTGTGCCCATCGTCGAAGACAACCCCTATGGCGATCTGTGGTTCGACGAGCCGCCGCTGCCCTCGCTGACCTCGATGTGGCCCGAAGGCTCTATCTACCTGGGCTCCTTCTCCAAGGTGCTGACGCCGGGCTTCCGCCTGGGCTACATCATCGCGCCCAAGGAGTTGTACCCCAAGCTGCTGCAGGCCAAGCAGGCGGCCGACCTGCACACGCCCGGCTTCAACCAGCGCGTGGTCTACGAGGTCATCAAGAACGGTTTCCTGGACGAGCATGTGCCCAAGATCCGTGCCCGCTACAAGGCCAACCGCGACGCGATGGCCGAGGGCCTGAAGCAGCATCTGCCGCCCGGTTGCGCCTGGCAAAGCCCCAAGGGCGGCATGTTCTTCTGGATACGCCTGCCCGAAGGCATGGACGCGATGGCCCTGCTGCCGCAGGCCGTGGAGGCCAATATCGCCTTCGTGCCCGGCGCGGCCTTCTATGCCCACACCCCGGACCCCCGCACGCTGCGCCTGTCCTTTGTGACCTTGACTCCCGAGCTGATCAGTGAGGGTGTGGCCATTCTCGGCCGCGTGCTGCACGAGGCGTTGGCACTGGTGGACGAGCCGACACCATGAGTCGTCAGCGTGCCTTCATGCAGGTCGATGTCTTCACCGACCGGCCGCTGTTGGGCAATCCGCTAGCGGTCGTGATGGACGGTGAAGGGCTGAGCGACGCGAGGATGGCTGCGTTTGCCCGGTGGACCCATCTGTCGGAGACGACCTTCCTGCTGCCGCCGACCGACCCCGCCGCAGACTATCAAGTGCGAATCTTCACGCCTGGTGGCGAGCTGCCGTTTGCCGGGCATCCGACCTTGGGTACCGCGCATTGCTGGCTGGCACAGGGCGGTCAGCCTCGGCAGGCGGGCGTGATCGTCCAGCAATGCGGCGTTGGCCTGGTGCGCGTCAAGCGCGATGGCACGCGGCTGGCCTTTGCCGCACCGCCGCTGCGCCGTGGTGGCCCGGTGGCGCCCGAGCTGCATGCCCAGGTGCTGCGCACCTTGCGCCTGCCGGCCGACGAGGTACTGGACGTGGTCTGGGTGGACAACGGCCCGCACTGGATTGCGGCGCGGCTGAAGAGCGCCGAGGCGGTGCTGGCGCTGCGACCCGACTATGCGTCGATAGGCCAGCTGGAGCTGGGCGCCATCGGTCCCTATCCGGCCGGCGCACCGCAGCAATTCGAGGTGCGGGCCTTCGTGCCCGACATGGGTGTGTTCGAGGACCCGGTCTGCGGCAGCCTCAACGCCGGCATGGCGCTGTGGATGATGGAGATGGGCCATGCGGGCGCGAGCTATGTGGTCAGCCAGGGCCAGGTGCTGGGCCGCGACGGCCGCATCCATGTGCGGCGCGAGGGTGCCGACACCTGGGTGGGCGGCGACGTGACGCCATTGATCACGGGGGCCGTGACGCTGTGAGCCGGCAAGCCGAACTCGATCATCTGGTGATAGGCGCACTCACGCTGGACGAAGGCGTGGCGTGGTGCGAGGCGACCCTGGGCGTGACACCCGGGCCTGGCGGCAAGCATGGGCTGATGAGCACGCACAACCGGCTGCTGTCCATCGCCACGCCCGAGTTCCCGCGGGCCTATCTGGAGATCATCGCGATCGACCCCGAGGCACTGGACCCCGGCCGCGTGCGCTGGTTCGATCTGGACGAGGGTCGCGTGCAGCAGCAGCTGAGCCAGGGCCCGCAGCTGCTGCACTGGGTGATGCGCGTCCGTGACATCAAGAGCGCCCATGGGCAATGGCGGGCGCTGGGTCTGGATGCGGGTGAGTTGCTGCAGGCCTCGCGGCTCACGCCCCACGGCGAGCTGCGCTGGCAGATCGCCGTGCGCAGCGATGGCCGGCGCCTGCTGCAGGGCGCCTTGCCGCTGCTGATCGAATGGGGCGAGGTGCATCCCGCCGACACCATGCCGATCAGCGGTGTGCAGCTGCGTTCGCTGGGTGTCGGTTCGCTGGACGCCGAGTTCGCCCGTCGCGCCCTGGCCCATCTGGGCCTGCAGGGGCTCGGTGGCCACTCGGGAGCCGCCTCGTTTGCCGTGCAACTGGACACCCCCAAGGGCCTGGTGTCACTGCAATCTCTGAGCTGAAGGATAGACAAACATGACTGAAGCGCTATTCCGAGAAGACTCCAGCCTGCGCGAATGCGAGGCCATGGTCTTGCGCGCCGATGCGCAGGGTGTGGTGCTGGACCGCACCGTGTTCTATCCGCTCGGTGGCGGCCAGGCCGGTGACCGCGGCGAGTTGCGACTGGCCGATGGCACGGCGCTGCAGATTGCCGACACGCGCAAGGGTGCCGAGGCCGGTGAGCTGTTGCATCTGCTCGCGCCCGGGCAGGAGGATTTGCTGGTGCACTTCGCCCCCGGCACCATGGTCAAGGCGCAGATCGATTGGGAGCGCCGCTCGCGCCATATGCGCTTTCACACCGCCACCCATCTGCTGTGCGCGCTGGTGCCGCAGCCGGTCGACGGTTGCTCGATCACCGCCGACTATGCGCGGCTGGACTTCCATATGAGCGAGCCGCTGGACAAGGAGACGCTGACCCAGGGCCTGGCGCGCCTGGTGGCCGAGGCGCATCCGGTCAGCCACAGCTGGATCAGCGATGCCGAGCTGGACGCGAATCCGGGGCTGGTGCGCAGCATGAGCGTGCAGCCGCCGCGCGGCTCGGGCCGCGTGCGGGTGCTGAAGATCGAGGGTGTCGATCTTCAGCCCTGTGGCGGCACGCATGTGGCCAACACCGTCGAGATTGGGGCTGTGGTGGTGACCAAAATTGAGAAGAAGTCCGCCATGACTCGAAGAGTCGTGCTGGGCTTTGCCTGAGAGCCCACAGGCCGAGGGCCTGCAGGCAATTGCTCTTAGTTCGCGCTGTACTTCTCCGCGCGGTAGTTGTCGTGGCAGGCCTTGCAGCTCTTGCCCACTTCGCCGACGGCGACCTTGATCTGGTCCAGATTGCCCGCCTTGGCGGCGGTCTCCAGTTTGGCGACCTCGGCAATCATCTTGTCGGAGCCCTCCTTGAACTTGGCGCTCTCCTTCCAGATCTCGGCCTTGGCGCGGTTCGGTGCGCCCTTGTCCGTGCCTTCAGCAAAGCCGGCCCAGGGCAACTTGGACAGCGTGGCGACGATGTCGGCATTCTCGGCCGCGGCCTTGGCGTCGAACGGCGCACGGCCGCTGGCCATGGCTGCAATGCGGCCGAAATGGCTGGCCATCACGGTGAGGGCGCCTTGGCGGTACTTGATCGCGTCTTCGGGCTTCTGGAACTGCGCGGCCGCGGGCAGGGCGACGCAAAGGCCACAGGTCAAAGCAAGCAGAACTCTCTTCATGCGGGGTCTCCGGTGACGTGACGGATGGGGTCAGGGCTCACGGCCGACGGCCGCGCCGTGGCAGTGTACGCAGACTGGCCGTATTTTGCAGGGGCTGGACGCGGGGCGCGGTTTTGCGCCATCCTTGGCGCCTGTCGCAATCTTGTCAGGAACACCTATGCCCGCATCGCCCGAAGCCAGCACTCGCCCGGTTCGCGTCTGGGACCTGCCCACGCGGCTGTTTCACTGGAGCTTGGCGCTGTGCGTGGTGGGCTCGATCGTCAGCGCCAAGATCGGCGGCAATCTGATGGACTGGCATATGCGCTTGGGCTATGCGGCCTTCACCCTGTTGCTGTTCCGCATCCTGTGGGGCCTGGTCGGCGGGCGCTGGTCGCGCTTTGCCAGCTTCCTCTACAGCCCGCAGGCCTTGATCCGCTATCTGCGTGGCAAGCCTCTGCCGGGCGAGCATTTCGAGGTCGGCCACAGCCCTCTGGGTGCACTGTCGGTGTTCGGTCTGCTGGCGGTACTGGTCGCGCAGGTGGGCACCGGCCTGTTTGCCGATGACGAGATTGCCACCACCGGGCCCTTGATACGGTTCGTCAGCGGCGCCACCAGCAGCCTGCTGACCGGCTATCACAAGCACTGGGGGCAGTGGATCATCTACGGGCTGGTGGCCCTGCATGTGCTGGCCATCCTGTTCTATGTGTTCAAGCGCGGCAAACCCCTGGTGCGGCCGATGCTGGTGGGTGACAAGCAACTCGCTGCCGAGGTGCCGGCCAGTCGCGACGGCGCGGGTCCGCGCCTGCTGGCCCTGATCCTGCTGCTCGCCTGCGCCGGGTTGGTGGCCTGGTTGATAGCCCTGGGTGCCCAGCCGGGCCTGTAGTCTGGGCCTTGCCCTAAACTGCTGGCTGGTCCCCACTCCAATCAATGCAGCCCCCCGTCATTCAACTTCTCACGCCGGCCACGGTCGAGCACTGGGATGCCAGCCGCCAGATCCTGCGCGAGTACGCGGCCAGCCTGGGCTTTGATCTGGCCTTCCAGGGGTTCGAGGCCGAGCTGGCCGGTCTGCCCGGCGACTACGCGCCACCCGGCGGCCTGTTCCTGCTGGCCTGGGTCGATGGGGAGCTGGCCGGCTGCGGCGCCTTTCGCAATCTGCCCGATGTGGACTATGCGAATGCCTGCGAGATGAAGCGCCTCTTCGTGCGGCCGGCTTTCCGCGGCTTTGGCCTGGGGCGCCACCTGACCCAGGCGCTGATGGATGGTGCCTCTCAGGCCGGCTATTCGGAGATGCTGCTCGACACGATGGATGATATGGAGGCCGCGCGCGGTCTCTATGAAACCCTGGGCTTCGAGGAAGTGCCGCCGTTCTATTTCAACCCGCTGCCGGGTGCCCACTATCTGAAGGTCTCGCTGGCCTGATCACGCTGCCCACCATGTCCGAAGCCCTGTATCAAGTCAGCCTGGCGGTCAACGCCCGCGCCCGCCTCGGCGAATCGCCGCTGTGGCACCCCACCGAACAGCAGCTCTACTACGTCGACATCCCGGCGTGCCAGGTCTTGCGCTTCGACCCCTTGACCCAGGAACTGCAGCGCTGGGACGTGGGCAGCGAGGTCGGGTGCCTGGCGCCGCTGGAGGGAGGCGGCCTGTTGCTGGCCCAGCGCGACGGCCTGTGGCGCCTGGACACCGAAACCGGCCAGCGCACTCACATTGCTGCTGCGCCCTACGACACGGCGACGCAGCGCTTCAACGATGGCAAGGCCGATCCGCAGGGCCGCTTCTGGACCGGCACCGTTTACGAGCCACGCGAGCCGGCCCTGGCCGCGCTGTACCGCTATGCCGATGGCCAGTTCACTAGCATGGTCGGCGAGGCGGTGACGGCCAACGGACTGGGCTGGAGCCCGGATGGCCGCACGCTGTACTGGACCGACACGCGCGCCCACACCATCTGGGCCTTCGATTTCGATGGCGCCAGTGGTGGGATCACCAACCGCCGCGTTTTTGCCAGCTTTGCCAAACGGGGGGCTGAGCAGTCGCTGGACGACTACGGCGGCCGGCCCGATGGCGCGGCGGTGGACCTCGAAGGTTGTTACTGGGTGGCCATGTACGAAGGCCAGCGCCTGCTGCAGCTGTCACCTAAGGGCGAGCTGCTGCGCGAGATCGCGCTGCCGGTGCGCTGCCCGACCATGCCCTGCTTCGGTGGCGCCGACCTGCGCACCCTGTACGTGACCAGCGCCAGCGACAAACGCCCGGCCGAGGAACTGGCCGCGCAACCCTGGGCCGGCTGCGTGCTGCAACTGCGTGTCGAGACGCCGGGGCTGCCGGCGAACTTCGCGCGCCTTGCTTGATCAGGACACCGGATTTGGCGCGCTACGACGCGGTGCGGCAATGACCTGAGACGTCATTGCCGCCATTCCATCGCGGTCGCAGACTTGCCGTCAATGTCACCGAAACAGGCTTGCGCGCAGCTCGGGCTTTGGAGGATGACCGGGTTATCACGTATAATTCCGAGGCTTTGCTGCTTGCAGCCCCGAAATTCTTGCTGATCCCGAAGTGCAATGACGACCAGTGCCGCCATGAGTGATCTTGTCAAGAATGACGTAAGTGTCTTGGGGCCCAATGCGGCAGCGAAGGCGACCCCAAAAGCGGTTGCAGGCTGGGAAGATGAGACCGAGCGGCAGACTTTCAAGCCCCTGACCCGCGAAGAAGCGCAGGTTTTGCGGGCCGAGCAGCCATCGATCTCACCCTGGCGAGTGGTGGCGATGCAAGCCGCCGTGGGCGTGGTGTGTTGTCTGGTCGCGTGGCTGGCAACGGGCAAGGCCGCTGTGGTCTGGTCGGCGCTCTACGGTGTGGCGGCGGTGGTGTTGCCCAGCGCTTTGCTGGCGCGAGGAATGACGAAAAGAGCAGGCTCGGCCGTTGGTGTTGCCATCGGCTTCCTGTTCTGGGAAATGTTGAAGATTGGAGCGGCGATCGCCATGCTGGTGATCGCTGCCAAGGTGGTGCCCAACCTGAGCTGGCCAGCGCTGCTGATCACGATGGTTGTGTGCATGAAAGTGAACTGGTTCGCGCTTCTCTGGCGCGGCCGCTGATTGACGACGAGGCTCAAGACAAACATGGCAACCGAAGGCCACGCAAACGCCCCGAGCGCTGGTGAATACATCATTCACCACCTGCATCACGCGCAGAACCAGCCGCAACACGGCGTCGTTGACTTTTCCGTCATCAATCTGGACTCGGTGACATTCACAATACTGATCGGTGCGCTGGGTTGCTTCCTGCTCTGGCTGGCTGCACGCTCGGCCACCTCGGGCCGTCCGGGCCGCTTCCAGGCTGCGGTCGAAATGCTGGTCGAGATGGTCGATAACCAGGCCAAGGGCATCGTGCACAACGCCAACAGCCGCAAGCTGGTGGCTCCGCTGGCCCTGACCGTGTTTGTCTGGATCTTCCTGCTGAACGCGATGGACTTGCTGCCCGTCGACTTGCTGCCCTGGATTTGGCAGACCGTCACCGGCAATCCGCACGCCTATCTGCGCGTGGTGCCCACCGCCGATCTGTCCATCACCATGGGCTTGTCGCTGGGCGTGCTGATCGTCTGCCTGGTCTACAACGTCAAGATCAAGGGCGCCGGCGGCTGGGTGCATGAGCTGTTCTCGGCACCGTTTGGCGACAAGTGGTTCCTCTACCCCGTCAACTTCGCGATGCAGATCATCGAGTTCGTGGCCAAGACCGTGTCTCACGGCATGCGGCTGTTCGGCAATATGTACGCCGGCGAACTGATCTTCCTGCTGATCGCCCTGATGGGCGGCGCCTTTGCCTCGGTCGGCCTGGCCACTGGCATTGCGCTGTTCGTGGGTCACATCATTGCCGGCTTCGTCTGGGCAGCCTTCCACCTGATCATCATCACCTTGCAAGCCTTTGTGTTCATGATGTTGACGCTGGTGTACATCGGGCAAGCCCACGACGCCCACTGATTTTTCGAGTTCTTTCTCTCACCCTTTCTCTATCCCTCTCTAAGGAAACACCATGGAAGTCATTAGCTTTGTTGCTCTCGCCGCTGGTCTGATCATTGGTCTGGGTGCCGTTGGCGCCTGTATCGGTATCGGCATCATGGGCAGCAAGTACCTCGAAGCTGCTGCTCGCCAGCCCGAGCTGATGAACGAACTGCAAACCAAGATGTTCCTGCTGGCCGGTCTGATCGACGCCGCTTTCATTATCGGTACCGGTATCGCTCTGTGGTTCGCAACGGCCAACCCGTTCCTGGCCCAGATCGCCAACCTGCCTAAGTAAGCAAGCCGCACTGCGGCTTGGGCCTGGGCGTCTTTGGCGCCGGGCCACGAGGCTGTGATGTATCCGATCCCCATAGTTTGTGAGGCACCAACGTGAGCATTAACGCTACGCTGATCGCGCAACTGATCGTCTTCCTGATCTTGGTCGGGTTCACGATGAAGTTTGTGTGGCCGCCCATCGTGAAAGCACTGGACGAGCGCGCCGAGAAGATCGCCGCCGGCTTGTCTGCCGCCGACAAGGCCAAGGCCGAGTTGAGCAACGCCAACAAGCGCGTTGAAGAGCAGCTGTCCAGCGCCCGCAACGATGCCGCCCAACGCCTGGCCGATGCCGAGCGCCTGGCGCAATCGATTGTTGAAGAAGCCAAGTCGCGCGCCAGCGACGAAGGCGCCAAAATCATTGCCGCCGCCAAGGCCGAAGCTGAGCAAGAGTCCGTGAAGGCACGTGAAGCCCTGCGTCAGCAGGTCGCCACACTGGCCGTCAAGGGCGCTGAGCAGATCCTCAAGCGCGAAGTCAACGCCGGCGTTCACGCCGAGTTGCTGACGCGTCTGCAGACCGAGCTGTAATCACCATGGCCGAGCTTGCAACCCTTGCCCGCCCCTACGCGGAAGCACTGTTCCAGGTCGCCAGCAAAGGTGATCTGAAGCAGGTCGTCGAGCAGATTGATGCAGTGGCCGCTGTGGCGGCCGATGCTCAGCTGCGCCAGTTCGCCGACAACCCCAAGGCCACGGCCGAACAGGTGATGGAAGTGATCGCAGCGGTCGTCAAGACGCCGCTGGGTGACACCGCCAAGAACCTGCTCAGCACCGTGATCGCCAACGGCCGCCTGACCGTGTTGCCCGAAATCGCCGCGCAATTCCATGTGCTGGTGAACGAGCGCTCCGGCGTGTCGGACGCGCAAGTGTTCAGCGCCTTCGCGATCGAGCCCGCCCAGATGGGTGCGCTGGTGGCGACGCTGGAGAAGCGCTTTGGCCGCAAGCTCAATGCCACGGTTCAGATCGAACCTGAGTTGATTGGTGGCATTCGCGTGGTGGTTGGAGACGAAGTGCTCGACACCTCGGTGAAGGCGCGTCTTGAACAAATGAAGGTGGCGCTGGCGGCCTGAGGCCTTTCGGCCCTGCTGCTGCAACACCTGACCCCTCATCCAAACTGCCCCAAGCCGACGGCCCGTGCCGGAAGTGCCAAGCAGACCGGAGAAAAGCAATGCAACTGAATCCCGCAGAAATTTCCGAACTGATCAAGAGCCGCATCGAGGGCCTTGGCACTTCGACCGACATTCGCAATCAGGGCACCGTGGTTTCGGTGACCGACGGCATCGTGCGCGTGCACGGCCTGTCCGATGCGATGCAGGGCGAAATGCTCGAGTTCCCGGCGACTGCCGACGGCACGCCGACCTTCGGTCTGGCCCTGAACCTTGAGCGTGACTCGGTGGGCGCCGTGATCCTGGGCGAATACGAGCACATCTCCGAAGGCGACACGGTCAAGTGCACCGGCCGCATTCTGGAAGTGCCGGTCGGCCCCGAGCTGAAGGGCCGTGTGGTCAACGCGCTGGGCCAGCCGATCGACGGCAAGGGTCCGGTCAACGCCAAGCTGTCCGCTCCGATCGAGCGCATCGCCCCGGGCGTGATCGCCCGTAAGTCGGTGGACCAGCCGATGCAGACCGGCCTGAAGTCGATCGACTCGATGGTGCCCGTCGGCCGTGGCCAGCGCGAGCTGATCATCGGTGACCGCCAGACCGGCAAGACGGCCGTTGCCATCGACGCCATCATCAACCAGCGCGGTCAGAACATGACCTGCATCTACGTTGCGATCGGCCAGAAGGCTTCGTCGATCAAGAACGTGGTGCGTGCCCTGGAAGCCAACGGCGCGATGGAGTACACCATCGTCGTGGCCGCCTCGGCCGCCGAATCGGCCGCCATGCAATACGTGTCGGCCTATTCGGGCTGCACGATGGGCGAGTACTTCCGCGACCGCGGTGAAGACGCGCTGATCGTCTATGACGATCTGTCCAAGCAGGCCGTTGCCTACCGCCAGGTCTCGCTGCTGCTGCGCCGCCCGCCGGGCCGTGAAGCCTACCCCGGCGACGTGTTCTATCTCCACAGCCGTCTGCTGGAGCGTGCCGCTCGCGTGAATGCCGACTATGTCGAAGCGTTCACCAAGGGTGAAGTGAAGGGCAAGACCGGTTCGCTGACCGCATTGCCCATCATTGAAACCCAGGCCGGTGACGTGTCGGCCTTCGTGCCCACCAACGTGATCTCGATCACTGACGGCCAGATCTTCCTGGAAACTTCGCTGTTCAACGCCGGTATCCGCCCCGCCATCAACGCCGGTATCTCGGTGTCGCGCGTGGGTTCGTCGGCTCAGACCAAGATCATCAAGGGTCAGTCCGGCGGTATCCGTACCGACCTGGCGCAGTACCGTGAACTGGCTGCGTTCGCGCAGTTCGCCTCGGACCTGGACGAAGCCACCCGCAAGCAGCTGGACCGCGGTGCCCGCGTGACCGAACTGCTGAAGCAGGCTCAGTACTCGCCGTTGCCGATCTCGCTGATGGGCGCCACGCTGTTCGCCGTGAACAAGGGCTTCATGGACGATGTGGACGTGAAGAAGGTTCTGGCCTTCGAAGCCGGTCTGCACACGCACCTGAAGACCAGCCACGCCGCGCTGCTGAAGAAGATCGAAGACAGCAAGGCGCTGGACAAGGACGCCGAAGGCGAACTGTCGGCTGCGGTCGCTGCCTTCAAGAAGTCTTTCGCTTAATCGCCCATGAACCTGCGGGACCGAACTTCAAGCGCCAGCGCGCGGCAAGCGACGTCCCCAACTAGCTAGGAGCATTCATGGCATCAAGCAAGGAAATTCGCGGCAAGATCAAGAGCTTCGAGAACACGAAGAAGATCACCAAGGCCATGGAAATGGTCTCGGTGTCTAAGATGCGCAAGGCGCAAGACCGTGTTCGCGCAGCCCGCCCTTACAGCGAAAAGATCCGCAGCCTGGCCGCCAATCTGTCGCAGGCGACGCCCGAGTACAAGCACCCGTTCATGGTCACCAATGATGCGACGAAGCCTGCCGGTTTCATCGTCATCACGACCGACAAGGGTCTGTGCGGCGGTCTGAACACCAATGTGCTGCGCGCGGTGACGGCCAAGCTGAAGGACCTCGAATCCAAGGGCGTCAAGTCCAAGGCCGTGGCCATCGGCAACAAGGGCCTGGGCTTCCTGAACCGCATCGGCGTGCCGGTGGTGTCGCATCTGACGCAGATGGGCGATCAGCCCCATCTGGAGAAGATGATCGGCCCGGTCAAGGTCCTGCTCGACGCGTATGCGGCCGGCGAGTTGTCGGCGGTCTATCTGTGCTACACGCGCTTCATCAACACGATGAATCAGGAGCCGATGGTGCAGCAACTGCTGCCCCTGTCGTCCGATTCGATGAAGGCGGACAAGTCCGAGCACGGTTGGGACTATCTGTATGAGCCCGATGCTCAAACGGTGATCGACGCGCTGCTGCTGCGTTACGTTGAAGCGCTGATCTATCAGTCGGTGGCCGACAACATGGCGTCCGAGCATTCGGCACGCATGGTGGCGATGAAGGCTGCGACCGACAACGCAGGCAATGTGATCGGCGAACTGAAGCTGATCTACAACCGCACGCGTCAAGCAGCGATCACCAAAGAATTGTCGGAAATCGTGGCGGGTGCGGCGGCTGTTTAAGCCCGGCTCACCAGGACCAAGACTCAAGAATCTGCAAGATTGAAGGATACGAACATGTCGAACGTGCAAATGGAACAGAGCGCAGAGGGCAAGATCGTCCAATGTATCGGCGCGGTGGTGGACGTTGAGTTCCCCCGTAACGCCATGCCCCGCGTCTATGACGCGCTGAAGCTGGTCGGCTCGGACACCGGTCTGACGCTGGAAGTGCAGCAGCAGCTGGGCGACGGCGTGGTCCGTACCATTGTGATGGGCTCCTCCGACGGTCTGCGTCGCGGCCTGGCCGTGCGCAACACCGGTGCCGGCATCACCGTGCCCGTGGGTCGCGCGACCCTCGGCCGCATCATGGACGTGCTGGGCAACCCGATCGACGAGCGTGGCCCGGTTGGTCAGGAACTGACCATGCCTATCCACCGCAAGCCGCCGGCATACGATGAGCTGAGCCCGTCGACCGACCTGCTGGAAACCGGCATCAAGGTGATCGACCTGGTCTGCCCGTTCGCCAAGGGCGGCAAGGTGGGTCTGTTCGGTGGCGCCGGTGTGGGCAAGACCGTGAACATGATGGAACTCATCAACAACATCGCCAAGGCCCACAGCGGTCTGTCGGTGTTCGCTGGTGTGGGTGAGCGTACCCGTGAGGGCAACGACTTCTATCACGAGATGGCCGATTCGGGCGTCGTGAACCTCGAGAAGCTCGAAGACTCCAAGGTCGCCATGGTCTACGGCCAGATGAATGAGCCCCCGGGCAACCGTCTGCGCGTGGCCCTGACCGGTCTGACCATCGCCGAGTCCTTCCGTGACGAAGGCAAGGACGTGCTGTTCTTCGTGGACAACATCTACCGCTACACACTGGCCGGTACCGAAGTGTCCGCACTGCTGGGCCGTATGCCTTCAGCCGTGGGTTATCAGCCTACACTGGCCGAAGAAATGGGCCGTCTGCAAGAGCGCATCACCTCGACCAAGGTCGGTTCGATCACCTCGATCCAGGCCGTCTACGTCCCTGCGGATGACTTGACCGACCCGTCGCCTGCCACCACCTTCGCCCACTTGGACTCGACCGTGGTGCTGTCGCGTGACATCGCCTCGCTGGGTATCTACCCGGCCGTGGATCCGCTGGATTCGACCTCGCGTCAGCTGGACCCGAACGTCGTCGGTGAAGAGCACTACAACGTGGCCCGCGCCGTCCAGGGCACGCTGCAGCGCTACAAGGAACTGCGCGACATCATCGCGATTCTGGGCATGGACGAGTTGAGCCCGGAAGACAAGCTGGCCGTGGCCCGCGCCCGCAAGATCCAGCGCTTCCTGTCGCAGCCCTTCCACGTGGCCGAAGTGTTCACCGGCTCACCCGGCAAGTACGTGCCGCTGAAGGAAACCATCCGCGGCTTCAAGATGATTGTTGCCGGCGAATGCGACAGCTTGCCCGAGCAGGCCTTCTACATGGTCGGAACAATCGACGAAGCCTTCGAAAAGGCTAAAAAGGTCTGATGGCCGGCGCATTAGGGCCTGATGCGTCGTTACGGTGCTCAGCGGGCAGGAAGCCCGCTTCCGCGCCGCGCCTAGCCTCAGACCCTACTGCCTGCCCATCCAACCTTTTTACAAGCTAAGGAAGATTCAGATGGCAACTTTTCAAGTCGACGTCGTTTCCGCAGAAGAGTCGATCTTCTCCGGCGAAGCGAAGTTCGTCGCGCTGCCGGGCGAAAACGGCGAGCTGGGTATCCTGCCCCGCCACACGCCGCTGATCACCCGCATCAAGCCCGGCGCGGTGCGCATCCAGCGTCCTGACGGCCAGGAAGAGTTCGTGTTCGTGGCCGGCGGCATTCTGGAAGTGCAGCCCGACCACGTGACCGTGCTGGCCGACACCGCCATCCGTGGCCACGACCTGGACGAAGCTAAGGCGACCGAAGCCAAGAAGATGGCCGAGGAAGCGATGAAGAACGCCAAGAGCGACATCGACTTCGCCAAGGCACAGGGCGAGTTTGCGGCTATGGCGGCGCAGATTGCGGCGTTGAGGAAGTATCGGAAGAAATAAGGTCTTGGGGATGGAGCTTGTCGTACCCGACAAGCTCCATCCTCAACTGACTAATAGGAACCCGCCCGACGCAAGTCCGGCGGGTTTTGTCTTTTAAGTGCCAGCGAGAACCGTCATGAGCAAAGCCTTTGCACCGTCTAAGCATCAAGGCATGGACGCCATCACCATCAGCGCCCCCGATGGGGCGCGTGCTACCGTGATGCTGCAGGGCGGCCATGTGGTCGCGTGGCAGCCGGCCGGTGGGGTCGAGCAGCTCTACTGCTCGCCGACGGCGGTGTTTGCGTCCGGCAAGGCGGTGCGCGGCGGCATCCCGGTGTGCTTTCCGCAGTTCGGCCCGCGTGGCCCGCTACCCCAGCATGGCTTTGCGCGCACCCTGCCCTGGCAGCTGATGATGGCCGAGCAAGGCAAGGACGACGCGCTGTGCGTGCTGCGCCTGACCGATAGCGATGACACGCGCAAGATCTGGCCCCATGCCTTTGTGTTGGAGCTGACCGTGCGCATCTCCGGCCGCCGCATCGATCTGGAGCTGGCCTGCGAGAACACCGGCGAGCTGCCGCTGGAATTCATGGCGGCGCTGCACAGCTATCTGCGTCTGGAAGACCTGACCGATGCACGCCTGCATGGCCTGCAGGGCCTGAGCTATGAGGACATGGTGGCCGGCAAGAAGGATCAGGTCGAGACCGCCGACGCGCTGCGCGTCAGCGGCGAGGTGGACCGCGTCTATGCCCATGCCACCCGTGCCCTGATGCTGCGCGAGCCCAAGCATGCGTTGCGCATCGAGCAGGAAGAGTTCACCGATGTGGTGGTCTGGAACCCCTGGAGCGACCGCTGCGTCGCCTTGCCCGACATGCCTGATGACGACTATCACCAGATGCTGTGCGTCGAGGCCGCCCGCATCAACGTCCCGGTGCGACTGGCTCCCGGCGAGGAATGGGCCGGGCGGCAGAGCCTGAGCCTGGATATCTGATTTTGTAGCCCGGATGGAATCCGGGCTACATCAGCATCGGCTGATCGGGCAACTCGTTCGGGTTGTCTGCGCCAGCTGTCTGCGGAAAGTGCTGCTGCAGCAAGGTGCAGACGGCGTCGATCGCCTGGCTCAGGCCATCCTCGAAGCGCCCAGCCTTGAAAGCGGTCCCCATGCGCTGGGCGATCTGCTCCCAGAGCGCCGGATCGACCTGCTTGCTGAGCCCCCGATCGGCGACGATCTCGATGCGGTGCTCGGCCAGCAGCAGATAGATCAGCACGCCATTGTTCAGCTCGGTGTCCCACACGCGCAGCTTGCCGAACAGGGTCACGGCCCGGTCGCGGGCCGTGGCGCCGCGCCAGAGATAGCTCAAGGGCAGCCCGGCTTCGACCGCGATGCGCAACTCGCCGCTGTGCAGCCGCTCGCTGGCGGCCACGCGTGCCTGCAGCCGGGCCAGCGCGGCTGAGTCGAGCGCGCGGCGTGCGTCGGACTCATCGAGCCAGCGGTGTTTGAGCAGTCGGAGCCAACGGTTCATCGCCTTGCGCCTCACCAGTCGCCGGAGGCGCCGCCTCCGCCAAAGTCGCCGCCACCGCCGGACGAGAAGCCGCCGCCGCCGCCGCCGCCCCCAAACCCACCACCGCCGCCACCGCCACTGCCGCCCCAGATCACCGGCCCACTGCCGCGGCCGCGCCGTCCGGAAGAGGCACCAATGCCCAGCAGGCCCACCAGCACCAGCGAGACAATCCCGGCGGCGCCAGCCAGCAGCAGGCTCGTGCTCAACCACCAGGCCATGCCGCCGACGCCGGCGCTGGTCAGCAGCGAGCCGAGCTTTCGGCCGAACAGCCCGGTCAGCACCGCGCCGATGATGGGCACGGCGACGAAGAAGAACATCGCCAGCTCTTCCCACTGGAAGCCGTCGTTGCTCGCGGCCGCCTTGCGATCGGGCAGGGGCAGGTTCTCGCCCTTGATGCGCGCGGTCAGCATATCGAGCCCGGCGTTCAGGCCGCGGGCATAGTCGCCGGCCTTGAAGGCGGGACTGATGGCGTTCTGAATGATTTGCCGGGCGGCCAGATCGGGTATGGCGCCTTCCAGCGCCTTGGCCACCTCGATGCGCAGCTTGCGGTCGTTCTTGGCCACCACGATCAGTACGCCGTCGCCGACCTCGCGGCGGCCTATCTTCCAGGTATCGGCCACGCGCTGCGCATAGGCGGCAATGTCTTCGGGCTGGGTGCTGGCGACCAGCAGTATGACAATCTGCGGGCCGGCCTCGGCCTCGAGGGCGGCCAGGCGCGCTTCGAGCGCCTGGCTGTCCGCGGCACTGAGCGTGGCCGTCTGGTCGATCACCCGGCCGCTGAGTGCCGGGACGTCCTGCTGGGCCAGGGCCGCGCCGAGGCCCGCCGCCCAAAGCAGCAAGACCTGGCACCAGCGGCGCAGACTCAACATCGCGGCGGCAGGGCGCTGATGCTTACTTGGAGGCCGCCGCCGGCTTGTCGAAACTCACCGTCGGCGGGGCACTGATGGTTGCCTCGTTCTGCACCGTGAAGCTGGGCTTGACCTGGTAACCCATCACCATGGCGGTCAGATTGGTCGGCAGGCTGCGCACCTTGACGTTGTACTCGGCCACCGTCTTGATATAGCGGTTGCGTGCCACCGTGATGCGGTTCTCGGTGCCTTCCAGCTGCACACGCAGGTCCTGGAAGCCCTGGTTGGCCTTCAGGTTGGGATACTGCTCGCTGACCACCAGCAAACGGCTCAGCGCGCCGCTCAATTCACCCTGGGCGGCCTGGAACTTCTGGAAGGCCTCGGGGTTGTTCACCAGCTCCGGCGTGGCCTGGATGCTGGTGGCCTTGGCGCGGGCCTCGACCACCTTGGTCAGGGTTTCCTGCTCGAAGTTGGCCTCGCCCTTGACGGTGGACACGATGTTCGGGATCAGATCGGCTCGGCGCTGGTACTGGTTCAGCACCTCGGACCAGCCGGCCTTGACCTCTTCGTCCAGGCGCTGGAAGTCGTTGTAGCCGCAGCCCGACAGGCCCAGCGTGACTGCCACGGCAGCCAGGCCAACGCGCCAACGGGTGGAGAAGAGTGAAGTCATGCCTAGCCTCCTGATAGGAATTCGAATCTGCAATATGGGGCGAAGTGCGGCAAATTCAAGGCGTGCGATGCCGCAAACATCCGCGCCAAGAGCGGCCCGATAATACGGCTATGAGCGCCACCCTAAAAAACGACACCTTCCTGCGCGCGTGCCTGCGCCAGCCCACCGACTACACGCCGCTGTGGCTGATGCGCCAGGCCGGCCGCTATCTTCCCGAGTACAAGGCCAGTCGGGCCAAGGCCGGTAGCTTCATGGGGTTGGCCACCAGCCCAGCGATGGCCACCGAAGTGACCTTGCAGCCGCTGGACCGCTACCCGCTGGATGCGGCCATCCTGTTCAGCGACATCCTGACCGTGCCCGACGCGATGGGCCTGGGCCTGAGCTTCGCCCAGGGCGAGGGGCCACGTTTTGCCAAGCAGGTGCGCGACGAAGCGGCGGTGTCCGAACTCGCCGTGCCCGATATGCACAAGCTGCAGTATGTGTTCGATGCCGTCAGCTCGATCCGCAAGGCGCTTGATGGCCGCGTGCCCTTGATCGGCTTCTCGGGCAGCCCCTGGACCCTGGCCTGCTATATGGTCGAGGGTGCCGGCTCCGATGACTACCGCCATGTCAAGAGCCTGATGTATTCGCGTCCGGACCTAATGCACAAGATCCTGGCCATCAATGCCGACGCCGTGGCCGCCTATCTGAATGCGCAGATCGATGCCGGCGCCCAGGCCGTGATGGTGTTCGACAGCTGGGGCGGTGTGCTGGCCGATGGCGCCTTCCAGGAGTTCAGCCTGGCCTATTCGCGCCGCGTGCTGGCGCAGTTGAAGACCGAGCACGAGGGCCAGCGCATTCCCAGCATCCTGTTCACCAAGGGCGGGGGGCTGTGGCTGGACGAGATTGCCGACGCAGGCTCTGATGTGGTCGGTCTGGACTGGACGGTCAATCTGGCCAAGGCCCGTGCCCAGATCGGTGGCCGCGTGGCACTGCAAGGCAATCTGGATCCGAATGTGCTGTTCGCTCCGCCCGAGCGCGTGCAGGCCGAGGCCATCAAGGTCTTGGACAGCTTCGGCAACCCGCGCAATGCCGACGGCTCCTGGGCTGGCCACATCTTCAACCTGGGCCATGGCATCAGCCAGTTCACGCCGCCGGAGCATGTGTCGGCCCTGGTCGAGGCGGTACACAGCCATTCGCGCCGGCAGCGTGCAGGTGCTTGATCGGCGGCCTTGTATCCGGCTGTGAAATTTGCACTTGGGGCTTGACTTATCCCCAAAATAGGATCTCGCAGCTATGCACGAATTTGGCGCGGCGTGGCCCCGGCCGGCCATTCGAAAAGTGTGCTAAGTATTTGATTTTATGAAGGCTTTGCCAACTGCCTCGAAACTGTGCAGCGCAAGCCGACCCCCGTTGAATCAAGGACTTAGCGCGGCTGTCGGCAGCTTGTTCACAAAGTTATCCACAGCAATGGTGGATAGCTCGAAAAACCCTTCTGAATCAGGAGCTTGCCGTTGATTTCTAAGTCCAGACAGAGCTTTCCCCGCTAAGCGTTCAAAGTGGAGGCGGCGAGGCCAGCCGCTGTTACCCGCTCCGCAGCATGACGGGCCGCCGAAGTAAGCACTCAGGGTGGCACTTATCCCCAAAAAGTGCGACCGTGCCGGAACACCCTGCGGATGCTGCGATGCAGCTCAGTGTTTTCCCGGAATTGCGCCAAGTTGTTGATTTATATGGAACTGGCCGACGCGGCTCGAACGGTCACGGCGGAGGGTGTTGAGTTCGAGTTCGACCAGCAGCGGAATTGCCAGCGGTTTGCCCACAAAGTTATCCACAAGCCAGGCTGGGTATGAAAAGTCGTTTGAAATCAGCAGCTTGTCTCGTACTTGTGAATCGCAGTCTAGAAAATGGCGGTAAGCCATGGTTCGGACGAGTCGGGCCGAGGAGGACAACTTGGGGGGAAGTGAGCACTAAGGGCTTGACTTATCCCCAAAAAGCGTCGCGTCCGATAGCCCCGCCGGGACTGCTGCAATGCAGCTGAGCGTTTTCCCTGCTGCGAGCTAAGTACTTGATTTATATGAATTTCGAGATTTGCACGGAAATGGGGCAGAGCCAGTTCCATCGAGAAAAATCAAGCACTTAGCGCGGCTGTGTGCAGCTTGCCCACAAAGTTATCCACAGAAAACATGAATAGTCTGGAAGGTGTTTGAAATCATGGGCTTGGCGCATGTCCTTGAATCGACGTCGAGCTTTGCCGGCTAAATGACAACCACAGTGACCGATACCCAGGTCCGAGTCCGAGTCCGCGTCGCCGTCGACGCGCCGCAGCACAGCGGGCTCAGCGAACCGCTGGACTACCTCAGTGAGCGCCTGCTAGCGCCAGGCACCCTGGTGCAGGTGCCGCTGGGCAAGCGCGAGGTCACTGGCGTGGTCTGGCCCCATGCCGAAGGCGCGGCGGGCGCGGAGCTTGATGCCAGCCTGCTGCGCCCGGTGAGTTCGGTGCTGGACGGCCTGTTGCCGCTGTCAGCCTCCTGGTGCGAGCTGGTCAGCTTTGCGGCGCACTACTACCAGCGCAGCGTCGGCGAGGTGGCTTTGTCGGTGCTGCCGCCGCAGCTGCGCCTGCTCGATGCGGCCCAGCTGCTGGCCCGGCTGAAGCGCATGACGAAGTGGCTGGCAGCACCGCCGGAGCAGGTGCCCGAACCCATGCGGCCCGAGCTCAGTGGCGACCAGGCCGAGGCGCTGCTCCAACTGGACGCCGCGCTCGCGGCTGCGGCCCATCCCGAGACAGCGGGCCCCCCGGCGCCGGTGCTGCTGTATGGCGTCACTGGCAGCGGCAAGACGGAGGTCTATCTGCGCGCCGCCGAGCATGCCTTGGACCGCGGCCAGCAGGTGCTGGTGCTGGTGCCCGAGATCAATCTGACACCGCAGCTGGAGGCCCGCTTCAACGAGCGCTTTGCCGCCCACCGCATCGTCTCGCTGCACAGCGGCCTGACGCCGGCGAATCGGCTGCGCAACTGGATGGCCGCCCATCTGGGCCATGCCGAGCTGGTGCTGGGCACGCGGCTGGCCGTGTTCGCCAGCATGCCGCGGCTGGGCCTGATCGTCGTCGATGAGGAGCATGACCCCTCGTACAAGCAGCAGGAGGGCGCCCGCTATTCGGCACGCGACCTGGCCGTGTATCGCGCCCACCAGCTGCGCATCCCGGTGTTGCTGGGCTCGGCCACACCTTCGCTGGAGAGCTGGCAGCGGGCCGAGGAAGGCCGCTACCAGCGTTTGAGCCTGCCGCGGCGCATCGGCGGTGGCGCCCTGCCGCGGGTGCGCCTGTTCGACATGAACACGCTGCCGCGCGCCAAGGGTGTGACGACGGTGATCTCACCGCCGCTGCTGGACGCCCTGCGCGAACGGCTGGAGCGCGGCGAGCAGAGCCTGGTCTTCCTGAACCGGCGCGGTTATGCCCCGGTGCTGCATTGCACCGAGTGCGGCTGGAAAAGCGGCTGCGCCCATTGCAGCGCCTGGCGAGTGTTCCACAAGCTGGACCGCACGCTGCGCTGCCACCATTGCGGTTTCACCGAGCGGGTGCCCCGCGCCTGCCCCGATTGCGGCAACCAGGACATCGCCCCGCTGGGCCGCGGCACCGAGCGGCTGGAGGAGCAGATGGCCGAGCTGCTGCCGGGCGCGCGGGTGGCCCGCATCGACGCCGACAGCACCAAGCTGAAGGGCGCGCTGGAGACGCAGCTGAACGCCGTCCATGCCGGCGAGGTGGATGTGCTGGTCGGCACGCAGATGGTCGCCAAGGGCCATGACTTCCGGCGCATCACCCTGGTCGCCGCCGTCAATCCGGATGGCGCCCTGTTCACCAGCGACTTTCGCGCGCCCGAGCGTCTGTTCGCGCTGATGATGCAGGCGGCCGGGCGTGCCGGGCGAGATGCCGAAGCAGCCGCACGCAGCGAGATGTGGGTTCAGACCTGGCACCCGCTGCATCCGCTGTACCAGAGCCTGCGCACGCATGACTACGCGGCCTTTGCCACAAGCCAGCTGGCCGAGCGTCGCATGGCCGGTCTGCCGCCGTTTGCCCATCTGGCCCTGCTGCGCGCCGATGCGCGCACGCCCGAGCTGGCCAAGGCCTTTCTGCAGGCCGCCGCCGACTGGGCGGCCGCCATGCCCGAGGCCAGGCAGGTCACGCTGTATCCGCCTGTGCCCATGAGCGTGGCCCGGGTGGCCAATGTCGAGCGCATGCAGATGCTGGTCGAGGCCGCCTCGCGGGGCGCCCTGCAGCGTCTGCTGTGGCACTGGCTCCCCGAGCTGCATGCGCTCAAGCGCGAGCACAAGGGCGTGCTGCGCTGGGCTGTCGATGTGGATCCGTTGGCGATCTGACGGTGCGACACTGAGCGCCATGAACATCCTCATCACCGCACTACTGTGCCTGCACCTGCTTGCCGCCGCCCTATGGGTCGGTGGCATGGCGACGATTCAGCTGTGCGTGCGCCCCGCGGCGCTGCAGACCCTCGAGGCGCCGCCCCTGCGCCTGAGCCTGATGGCCGCCACCCTGCAGCGCTTCTTCGCCCTGGTGCTGGGCGCCATCGTCGTGCTGTTGCTCAGTGGCCTGGCGATGTGGCAGCTGAGCCCCGGCTCCATGCACTGGAGCGTGCATGCGATGGCGGGTTTGGGCCTGCTGATGATGGGCCTGTTCGGCCATATCCGCTGGGCCCTGTTTCCGCGGCTGCAGCAGGCCTGCGCAGCGCAGACCTGGCCGGTGGCGGCCGCCGTTTTGAACAAGATCCGGCAGCTGGTGGCCATCAATCTGGGCCTGGGCTGCCTGGTGTTTGTCGTCGCCATCGTCGGCCGGACACTGTAGCCGTCCGGCCGAGTGTCCGGAGCAGTGTCCGCGGACACCGCAATGAACGGACATGCAGCGCCAAGTCCTTGATTCATAAGGCGTGAGTCGCGAGTCGCGGCCTGGCACGGGCATTGCAATGGAAGGTGGGAGCCGCGCTGTCGCGGCCAACAAGAACCCACCTCCATGATTCGTGACACCTCTGCCCAAGACCGCGTGATCGCCTCCGCCTCGCCGGGGCGCCGCCGCCTGCTGCTGGCCGGCATCGCTGTCGGCCTGGTCGCGCTGCTGGCCTTTGCCTGGCCCGCACTGCAGCGCCAGTTCTCCGCCAATGCCTCGGTCAGCGAGTCGCGACTGGGCTTTGCCGTGGTCGAGCTGGGCCCCTTCGTGCGTGACATTGCCGGCGAGGGCAAGGTCGTGGCCGCCAACAGCCCGACCCTGTATGCCGCCAACGCCGGCACCGTGACGCTGCGCGTCCATGCCGGCGACGCGGTCAAGAAGGGTCAGGTCTTGGCTGAGCTGGAAAGCCTGGAGCTCAACGCCCGGCTGGCCCAGGAACGGTCGAACGCCGACGCGATGCGGGCCGAGGTCCTGCGTGCCCAGGTCGAGGCCCGCCAGCAGCGCGCCGCCCTGCAAAGCGCCTACGAGAACGCCGGCATTGATCTGAAAACCGCGCAGAACGATCTGGCCCGTCAGACCAAGGCCTTCGAGGCCGGCGCCGCCGCCGGCATGCAGGTGGATCATGCACGCGATACGCTGGAGAAGGCCCGCGTCACCCTGGCCCATGCCGAGGCCGGCCGCGGCCTGAAGGACGACAGCCTGAAGTTCGACGTGCAGGCCAGGCAGGCGGCGTTGGACCGCCAGCTGCTGCAGGTGCAGGACCTGCAGCGCCAGGTCGCCGAGCTGGCGATACGCTCGCCGGTCGATGGCCAGGTTGGCCAGCTGTTCGTGGCCGAGCGGGCCAGTGTGGCCAAGGACGCCAAGCTGCTGTCGGTCATCGACCTGTCCGCGCTGGAGGTGCAGATGCAGGTGGCCGAGAGCTATGCCCGCGATCTCGCCATAGGCATGCCCGGCGAGATTGCCGGCAATGGCCGCTCCTGGCGCGGCCTGGTCAGCTCGGTCTCGCCCGAGGTCGTCAACAACGAGGTCGCGGCGCGGCTGCGCTTCGACGGCCAGCAGCCTGAGCAGCTGCGCCAGAACCAGCGCCTGTCGGTGCGCGTGCTGCTCGATCAGCGAGACAAGGTCTTGACCCTGCGCCGCGGCAGTTTTGCCGACGAGGGCGGTGGTGCGTTCGCCTACGTCGTGCGTGATGGCATGGCCGAGAAGACGCCGGTGCGGCTGGGCCAGCGCAGCCTGGACAAGATCGAAGTGCTGTCCGGCCTGAAGCCGGGCGACAAGGTCGTGATCTCGGGCGCCGATGCGTTTCAGGGTGCGGCGCGTGCGGCGATCAGCAATTGAGTGAGAGAGGAATCGATATGTTGAAGATGACTGCCCTATCCAAGGTCTACCGCACCGAGATGGTCGAGACCTATGCCCTGCGCGATTTCAATCTGCAGGTGAAGCAGGGCGAGTTCGTCGCCGTCACCGGCCCGTCCGGCTCCGGCAAGACGACCTTTCTGACCATCGCCGGCCTGCTCGAAGCCCACACCGGCGGCCGCTACGAGCTCGACGGCGTCGAGGTCAGCGGCCTTGGCGACGACGCCCGCTCGCGCATCCGCAACGAGAAGATCGGCTTCATCTTCCAGGCCTTTAATCTGATCCCTGATCTGAATGTGCTCGACAACATCGAGGTGCCGCTGCGCTACCGCGGCATGAAGGCGGCCGAGCGCCAGCGCCGTGCCCGCCAGGCGCTGGAGCGCGTGGGTCTGGCCGCCCGCGAGCGCCACTATCCGGCCGAGCTGTCCGGCGGTCAGCAGCAGCGGGTGGCGATTGCCCGCGCGCTGGCCGGCGAGCCGCGTCTGCTGCTGGCCGACGAGCCCACCGGCAACCTCGACAGCCAGATGGCGCGCAGCGTGATGGAGCTGCTGGAAGAGCTGCACCGCGACGGCGCCACCATCGTCATGGTCACCCACGACCCGCAGCTGGCCGCCCGCGCCCAGCGCAACGTCCATGTGATCGACGGTCAGGTTGTTGATGTGGCCGCCGAGCTGCATCTGGATCCCAGCCTGTTCCGCACGGCGGTGGTTGAATGAGACTGAGCCGCGCCTGCCTGCTGGCGGCCGCGCTGTGCGCACCGCTGCTGGCCTCCGCCGAGGACCTGCTGGAGGTCTATGCACAGGCCCGCGCCAGCGATCCCGTGCTCGCCATCGCCGCCTCGCTGCGCGGTGAGCAGAGCGAGCGGGTCACCCAGGCCCGCGCCGCGCTGCTGCCGCAATGGTCGCTGGGCGCGGCCGAGCTGCGCGGCCCGCAGGATGGCCGCGAGCACCAGCTGAGCAGCAGTCTGAGCCAGGTCTTGCTGGACCTGGGCCGCCTGCGCCAGTGGGATGCCGCGCAGAGCCTGCTCTCGGCTGAGGAGGCCCGGCTGCGCGCCGCCGAGCAGGCGCTGTGCGCCCGTGTGGCCGGTGCCTATTTCGGCGTGCTGTCGGCCCAGGCCAGCCTGGCCACAGCACAGGCCAATGAGGATGCCTTTGCCCAGCAGGTCGGCCAGTCGCAGTCCCGCTTCGAATCGGGCATCTCGGCCGCCGTTGATGTCGAGCAGGCCCGCACCTATCACGCGCTGTCGCAGGGCGCCACCTTGCAGGCCCGTGAGGCGCTGGCCGATGCCCGCGAGGCGCTGGCCCAGATCACCGGCCGCGCGCCTGGCGTTCTCAAGCCCCTGGCCGCCGAACTGCAGGCGCTGCCGCCCGAGCCGCCGGCTGCCGAGGCCTGGGTGCAGCAGGCGCTGCTGGCCAATCCTCAGCTGCAGGCCAGCCGCCACGGGCTGACCGCCAGCGAGCAGCGCATTGAGGCCGCCCGCGCCGCCCACCTGCCCACCTTGAGCCTGGGCCTGGACAGCCAGCGTCGCGGCGGCTCGGCCGTGGCGCCGCAGGACGCCGGCCGCGCCAACACCACGCTGGGCCTGCGCCTGAGCATTCCGCTTTTTGCCGGTGGCGCGACCGAGTCGCTGAAGCGTCAGGCCGTCCATCAGCGTGATGCCGCCCGCGAGGGCCTGGAGAGCGCACGCCGCGCGCTGGTGCGTGAGACGCAAGGCCAGTACCAGGCGGTGATGTCGGGCGTGGCGCTGATGCGCAGCACCCGTGCGGCCGTCGACGCCGCCACCCGCGCGCTCGCCTCCACCCGCACAGGCCAGGCGCTGGGCACGCGCACGATGACCGATCTGCTGCTGGCCATCCAGAGCCAGACCGCAGCCCAGAACGCCCACGAACAGGCGCGCCATCGCTATGTGCTCGCCAAGCTCTTGCTGCAGCAGGCTGCGGGCGCCCTGGGCGAGGCCGAGCTGTCGGCGGTCAATCTCTTGCTGAAGGACTCATGATGCTGAGCTACTACCTTGAACTGGCCCTGCGCAGCTGCCGCTCGGCCCGCGGCCTGACCGCGTTGATGGTGCTGACCATCGCCATGGGCGTGGCCGCCTGCATGACCACGCTGACGGTGTTTCATGTGCTGTCGGGCGACCCGATTCCGCACAAGAGCGGCAAGCTCTTCAATGTTCAGCTGGATGCCGAGCAGATGCGCGACTACCGGCCCGGCGAGGAGCCGACCTTCCAGCTCACACGCTTCGACGCCGAGGCCCTGCTTCGCGCGGCGCGTGGCGCCCGTCAGGTGATGATGACCGGCGGCATGGTGGCGGTTGATCCGGCGGCTTCTGCGGGCGGCAATGCACGACCCTTCATCACCGGCTCGCGCTACGCCAGCGCCGACTTCTTTGCCATGTTCGACGTGCCATTCCAGTTCGGCAGTGGCTGGAGCGCCGCCGATGACCAGGCGCAGGCCCGCGTGGCGGTGATCTCGGCCGAGCTCAATGAGCAGCTGTTCGGCGGTGCCGACAGCCGCGGCAAGACCGTACGCCTGGGCGACAAGGACCTGCGCGTGATCGGCGTGATGAAACCTTGGCGGCCGGCGCCGCACTACTTCGATCTGACCCTGGGCGCCTACAGCAAGGCCGCCGAGGTCTATGTGCCGTTCACCACCGCCATGGCGCTGCGGCTCAATGCTTCCGGCAATGTCAATTGCTGGGGCGATGGCAATGTCACCGATGTGCGCGCGCTCAACGCGCTGTGCTCATGGGTGCAGTACTGGGTCGAACTCGATGGTCCCGAGCAGGAGCGCAGCTACCGCGACTACCTGGTCAACTACTCTGACCAGCAGCGTGCCGCCGGCCGCTTCGAGCGGCCCAGCAATGTGCGGCTGCGCAACGTGATGGACTGGCTGTTCTTCAGCAAGGTCGTGCCCAGCGACATCCGCCTGCAGCTCTGGCTGGCTTTCGGCTTCCTGCTTGTCTGTCTGACCAATGCCGTCGGTCTGCTGCTGGCCAAGGCCCTGCGCCGCTCCAGCGAGATCGGTGTGCGCCGGGCCTTGGGGGCCTCGCGCCGCGCCATCTTCAGCCAATTCCTGGTCGAGGCCGGCGGCCTGGGCCTGGCCGGGGGGCTGCTGGGCCTGCTGCTGACCTGCGCCGGCCTCTGGGCCGTGCGCCAGGGCCCCAGTGCCTATGCCCAACTGGCCCAGCTCGATCTGACCATGCTGGCCACCACCCTGCTGCTTGCCCTGGCCGCCAGCCTGCTGGCCGGGCTGCTGCCCGCCTGGCGGGCCTGCCAGGTGATGCCTGCCTTGCAACTCAAGAGCAACTGATTGGAAATTAGCATGGACATCCGCCCAATCCTCTCCACGCTGAAGCGCCACAAGATCGCCGCGGGCCTGATCGTGCTGCAGATCGCGCTGACCTGTGCCATCGTAAGCAACGCGCTGTTCCTGATCAGCCAGCGGGTGAGCAGCATCAATGCGCCCACAGGCATGGCCGAGCAGGAGTTGCTGGTGCTGCAGGTCTCCGGCCTGGTACGGGTCGAGAATCCCGAGGTGCAAACCCGTGTCGATCTGCAGGCGCTGCGCGGCCTGGCCGGCGTGAAGAGCGTGGCCCTGATCAACCAGATGCCGTTCGGCGACAACTCCAACACCAGCGGTGTGCGGCTGACGCCGCAGCGCGCCGGGCGCGCCACCGGCGTTGGCGCCTACAACTCCGGCGAGGGCTGGCTGGCCACTTTGGGCCTGCGCCTGGTCGAGGGCCGCGACTTTGAGCCGGCCGAGTATGCCGAGGCGGCCACCGTGTTCAAGGACGACGAGGAGCCCAAGGTGCCGGCCGTGATCATCAACAAGGGTCTGGCCGAACACCTGTTCCCGGGCCGCTCGGCCGTCGGCCAGGAGGTCTATATCTACGGCTCGCAGCCGCAGCGGGTGGTGGGCGTGCTGGAAACCCTGCCGGCCATACGTCCCAACGGCGACGGCGATGATCGCCTGTACACGATGATGTTGCCGATCCAGTCGAGCTACCGCGGCGGCAGCTATGTGCTGCGCGTGCCGCCCGAGCAGCGCGATGCGGTGCTGAAGACGGCCGTGGCGGCGCTGGAGCAGGCCAGCGGCGGCGTCAAGCGCATCGTGCGCGAGCAGCGTCGGTTCGAGGACATGCGCCGCAAGTACTACCGCCAGGATGTCTCGATGCTCTGGCTGCTGGGCGGCGTCTGCCTGGCGCTGTTGGTCGTGACCGCGTTCGGCATCGTCGGCCTGGCCAGCTTCTGGGTGCAGCAGCGCACGCGCATGATAGGCACGCGCCGCGCTCTGGGCGCCACGCGGGGTCAGATCTTGCGCTACTTCCAGGCCGAGAACTTCCTGCTCTCCAGCCTGGGCATTGCACTGGGCATGCTGGGTGCCTACGGCCTGAGCCTGGCGCTGATGCAGCATTACGAGCTGCCGCGCCTGCCCTGGATCTATCTGCCCATCGGCGCCATCGTGCTTTGGGCGCTGGGCCAATTGGCGGTTTGGGCGCCGGCCCGCCGCGCGGCGGCCCTGCCGCCGGTGGCCGCATTGAGGAGTTGATGTGCCGGGGTCTGCTCACGCTACATTTGCCCGATGCGGACCGTACTGATTGTTGACGACAACCCCGGCGTAGGCGAGGCCCTTTCGCTGCTGCTGTCGCTGCGCGACATCCACGCGCTGTATGCGGCGAGTCCCGCCGAGGGGCTGGAGCTGCTGGCCCGGCATCCGGTCAGTCTGGTCATCCAGGACATGAATTTCACCGCCGACACCACCTCGGGCGAGGAGGGCATCGCGCTGTTTCGATCGCTGCGAGAGCGCCACCCCGACCTGCCGGTGATTCTGCTCACCGCATGGACGCGGCTGGAAAGCGCGGTCGAGCTGGTCAAGGCCGGCGCAGCCGACTATCTGGCCAAGCCCTGGAACGACAGCAAGCTGCTGGCCACGGTGGAGAATCTGCTGGAGCTGGCCGAATCGACCCACGAGGTAGTGCGCCTACGCCAGGCGCAGCGGGCGCGGCGCGAGGCACTGGCCGCGCGCTACGAGCTTGATGGCCTGGTCTATGCCTCGGATGCGATGCTGCGCACCCTGGAACTGGCCTGTCAGGTGGCGCGGTCCGAGGTACCGGTGCTGATCAGCGGGCCCAATGGCAGCGGCAAGGAGCGCATTGCCGCCATCGTCCATGCCAACTCGGGGGCGCGCAGCGGGCCTTTTGTGGCCGTCAACTGCGGCGCGCTGCCCGGCGAGCTGATCGAGGCCGAGCTGTTCGGCAGCGAGAGCGGCGCCTACACCGGCTCGAACAGGGCCCGCGAGGGCCGCTTCGAGGCGGCCGATGGCGGCACCCTGTTCCTCGACGAGATCGGCACCCTGCCGCTGGCCGGCCAGGTCAAGCTGCTGCGCGTGCTGGAGACCGGCCGCTTCGAGCGACTGGGCTCCAGCCGCACGCGCCAGACGCGGGCGCGCATCGTCAGCGCCACCAATGCCGACCTGAAGGCCATGGTGCGCGAGGGCAGCTTCCGCGAAGACCTGTTCTACCGGCTGAACGTGATCGAGGTCGCGCTGCCGGCGCTGGCCGAGCGGCTGGATGATGTGCTGCCGCTGGCCGAGTATTTTCTGGCCGGCAGCGCGCGCCTGAGCGACGCCGCCCGCGAGGCCCTGCTCGCTCACCGCTGGCCGGGCAATGTGCGCGAGCTGAAGAATGTGATGGCCCGCGCGGCTCTGCTGGCCGGCGACGAGGCGATCACGCCCGCGCTGCTGGGCCTGCCCGCAGCCGTGCCTGTCGTCGCCCGCAGCCTGGACGAACCCAGCCGCGAGACCGTGCTGGCGGCGCTGGCGCGGGCGGACGGCGTGGTCAGCCGAGCCGCGCAGTCGCTGGGTCTGTCGCGCCAGGCACTGTACCGGCGCATGGAGCGTTACGGTCTGGCCCAGGCCTGATTCAGGCGATGAACACGCTGTACTGGCGCCTGGCCCTGCTGCTGTTGGCTGCGGCGCTGGCCGGTGGGCTGATTCATGGAGGCCTCACTGTCTGGCCTCTGCCGCAGCTGCTGGCCTCGCTGCCTGGCCTCGGCTGGCAGGCGCCGACGGTGTGGAGCCTGCAGGCGGCCCTGCTGACCGCGGCCCTGCTGCTGCCGCTGCTGCTGTGGACGGCCGCCCTGGTGATGGCGCCGCTGGGCCGCCTGCTGCGTGCGCTGGAGGGCTCGGTGCTGAGCTACCGCGACGGCGACTACAGCATGTCGATCGCGCCCCAGCAGGCCGGCGAACTGAGCCGGCTGGTGCGCCTGCACAGCGAACTGGGCCATGCGCTGCGCGAACAGCGCCAGCACCTCGCCCAGCGCGAGCTGCTGCTCGACACCGTGGTGCAGAACACGCCTGTCGCGCTGCTGCTGACCGACGCGCAAGATCGCGTGGCGATTGCCAACCTCGCCGCACGCCAGTTGCTGGGCGATGGCCGCAGCCTGGTCGGCGCCGACTTCAACGAGCTGCTGGCCCAGGCGCCGGAGGCCATGCAGCGCGCGCTGGCCGCCGGCGACGACTGCCTGTTCAGTCTGACCCTGGATGGCGCCGAGGAGACCTTCCATCTGTCGCAGCGCAGCTTCCGGCTGCAGGGCCGGCCACACCGGCTGCACCTGATTCGCCGCATGACGCGCGAGCTGTCGCGTCAGGAGGTGGCGACCTGGAAGCGGGTGATACGGGTGATCAGCCACGAGCTGAACAACTCGCTGGCACCGATTTCCTCGCTGGCCCACAGCGGCGCCGAGCTGATCAGGCGCGGCGATGCCGAGCGCGCCGGCCGCGTGTTTGCCAGCATCGGTGAGCGTGCCGCCCATCTGCATGGTTTTCTGGACGGCTATGCCCGCTTTGCCAAGCTGCCCGCGCCCAGGCCGGCGCCGGTGGACTGGCCGGCGTTTCTGGACGGCCTGGCCGCCCATTGCGAGTTCCGGCTGCTGGGTGAGGTGCCCGCCGGACCGGCCCGCTTCGATGCGGCGCAGATCGAGCAGGCGCTGATCAATCTGCTGAAGAACGCCCGCGAGGCGACTGCTGGCCCGCAAGAGGTGACGCTGACGGTGAACCTGAGCCGCCCGGAGTTGCGTTTCGAGGTCGCCGACCGCGGCCCCGGCATGAGCGAGGCGGTGCTGGCCCAGGCGCTGCTGCCCTTCTACTCGACCAAGCGCTCCGGCACCGGCCTGGGCCTGGCGCTGGCGCGCGAGATCGTCGAGGCCCATGGCGGACGCATTGCGCTGGCCAACCGGCCCGGCGGCGGGCTGCAGGTCAGCCTGAGCCTGCCGGTGTCCGACAGTCCCTAGACCAGGGCCTGAATCGAGCTGCGCAGGGCCTGCCACAGCGGTCGGGCGAGCACCCAGTCGCCCTGGTCGGCCCGCGTCTCCAGAGCGCGAGCCAGGGCGGCAGCCTCGCCGTGCCCCAGGCTCTCCAGCACACTCTTCAGGCTGTGGGCCAGGCGCCGCAGAGCCTGGGAATCGCCGTGTTCGCAGGCCAGATCTCCGGTCCTCACATCGTGTACGAACTGCTGCAGGCAGCTGGCGCGGAAGGCCTCGTACAGCGCCGTATTGCCGCCGAAGTGGCTTTCCACAACCGTGGGCGTCTGCACCATGGCTGCGACCGCGCCGGCCGGCCAGTCCGGCATTGCCTCCAGCACGCAGGCTTCCAGATCCATGATCGAGCAGGGCTTGGCCAGCATGCGCCAGACATCCAGCGCCTGGAGCTGCAACCGCACCGCCGGCAGCAGGCCGGCGCTGAATACCGCCAGCCGCGCCGCGCCGCGCAACGCCGGCTCGCGCTGCAACTGCGCCAGCAGGTCGAGACCGGAGCGATCGGGCAGCATCAGATCGGTGATCAGCAGCGCCACCGGCGCGCGCGCCAACTCGGCCAGCGCGTCGGCGACGCTGTCGCAGGTCAGCAGCGTGATGGGCAGCTCCTCCAATGCCAGCTGCACGAAGCGCTGCAGCGAGGGGTCGTCCTCGACCAGCAGCACGCGCGGCAGCGGCATGCTCAGGCACCCGCCTGCTTCAGGGCCAGTTCGAGCAGCGGTGGCAGGTCGGTCACCAGACGCGGCTTGTGCACCACCGCCACGCCGGCCAAGGCAAAGGCATAGGGCGCGCGTTGCGCCTCGTCCAGCGAAGTGACGACGATCAGCCGGCTGTGCGCGAACTGCGGCTGCGAGCGCAGGCTGGTGATCAGGGTGGCGCCGTCGATACCGGGCAGCAGGATGTCGACGATCAGCACCTGTGGCTGCAATTGGCCGTACATCGCCAGGCCGACGATGCCGTCGTTGGCCAGGTGCAGCTCGACAGCGGGGAAATGCTGCTTGAGCAGCAAGGTGGTCAGGTTTTGGTAGTGGACCGAGTCCTCGATCAACAGTACCCGCTGGGGCGCAGCCCTGCCGTGGGGGCGCGGCGTGGCAATTTCACGCGCGGCGGCGTGCGGCACCGAATGTTGGTTCAGCCAGGCCTGCACCGAGGCCCGGGCGATACGGCGGTGACCGCCCGGCGTTTTCCAGGCGGACAGCTCACCGCGGTCCACCATCAGCTGGACCGAGCGCACGGCCAGGCCCAGCATCCGGGCCACTTCCATGGTGCTGTAGTCATCGCCGACGGCAGAGCCGGCTGGTGTGTTGTGATCGGGCATATGCGCAATTTTGCCGAATTTTCAGCCCGTTTGAAGCGGCAAATATGATTTGTTGAAATGATATATATGATAATTCAGCCAAGCGCCCGGTATTCCGGGTTGCACCGGAGCCCCGATGATGAAGAAGATTGTGGTGGTCGATGACCACGCCGACATCCGCCGCCTGATACGCATGACCCTGGAGTTCGAGGATTACGAGGTGCATGAGGCGGCCGATGGCGAATCGGCGCTGCGGCTGACGCGCGAGCTGCGCCCGGACCTGCTGCTGTTGGACGTGATGATGCCCGGCGCGCTCGATGGCCTGCAGGTCTGCGCGGCGATCCGCGCCGACGCCGATCTGAGTCATGTGCATGTGATGTTGCTCAGTGCCCGGGGCCAGGCCCGCGACCGCGAAGCCGGCATGCAGGCAGGTGCCCATGCCTATCTCGTCAAGCCGTTCAGCCCCTTGCAGCTGATCGACCAGATTGCGGCCCAGTGGGCCGCAGGATGAGGCCCCGCATCATGCAGCTTGAGCCGTCGTCCCCCGCCCTTGCGGTCGAGAGCAATCGCTTCGACGATGCCGCTTCCGAGCAGATGGAATGCATCATTGCCGACCTGGGTCGCATGTACCAGGAGCGCAACGAGGCGCTGCGCGAGGTCGAGCGGGCCCATCACGATGCGCTGCTGCGCCTGTCGCTGGCGGCCGACTTCCGCGATGACGACACCGGCGTTCACATCATGCGCATTGCCTTCCTGGCCGAGGCCCTGGCGCTGCGGCTGGGCGAGCCGGCTCGGTTTGCCCGGATGCTGCGCAAGGCTGCGCCGATGCACGATATCGGCAAGATCGGTGTGCCCGACTATGTGCTGAAGAAGCCCGGCAGCTACACCGCCGCCGAGCGCGCGGTGATGAATCAGCATCCGGAGATGGGTGCCAAGATCCTCGGCAAGTCGCGCATACCGCTGTTCCAGCTCGCTGCCGAGGTGGCGATGACGCACCACGAGTGCTGGGATGGTGGCGGCTACCCCAAGGGGCTGGTCGGCGCCGAGATTCCGCTCAGCGGCCGCATCGTCGCCGTGGTCGACTTCTTCGATGCACTGACGATGGACCGCTGCTACCGCAAGGCCTTCGACGACGAGGTGGCACTGACGATGCTGCTGGAGCAGCGCGGCGTCGCGTTCGATCCGCGGGTGGTTGATGTGTTCGTCGAGCACCTGCCGGAGATGGTTGCGATACGCGAGCGCATCAATCAACAACGCCCCAGCTTCGAATCGCTGGTTGACCGGACCTGACACCCATGAAGAACTGGAACAAGAAGCACTGCCTGAGCCTGCTGGCCGCCCTTTGGCTGACCCAGGTCTCGATCCAGGCGCAGGCCGGCCCGGTGGCCGAGCGGGTGCGTGCCAGCGCCACGCTGAAGGTCTGCATCTGGCCCGACTACTACGGCGTCACCTTTCGTCACCCGCGCACCCAGCAGCTCGGCGGCATCGACATCGAGCTCTCGGCCGACCTGGCCCGTGACCTCAAGGTCAAGCTGCAGTACGTGGAGTCCTCGTTCACGCGCCTGATCGGCGATCTGAAGACCGAGCGCTGCGATGTGGCCATGTTCGCCGTCGGCGTGCTGCCGCAGCGTGCGGCCCAGCTGAGCTTCAGCCAGCCCTATCTGCAGAGCGACATCTATGGCGTCACCACCCGCTCCAGCCGCACGGTGCGTCAGTGGAGTGACATCGACCAGCCCGGGGTCGTCGTCGGCGTGCAGGCCGGCACCTTCATGGAGCCGGTGATGACGCAAAACCTGAAGGCCGCCACCGTGGCCGTGGTGCGCCCGCCGGCCACGCGCGAGCGCGAGCTGGAGGGTGGCCGCATCGACGTCTTCATGACCGACTACCCCTACAGCCGGCGTCTGCTGGACAACGCCGACTGGGCCAAGCTGATCGCGCCGCCACAGCCCTTTTTCGTGTTGCCCTATGCCTATGCGGTGAAGCAGGGCGATGCCGAGTGGTTGGGCCAGATCGATGACTTCGTCGCCCGCATCAAGCGCGATGGCCGGCTGCTGGCCGCGGCCAAGCGCAACGGCCTGGCCGAGATCGTCGTCAACTGATGAACCGTCGCGACACCGGGGCCTTCGGCTGGTACAGCATGCTGACGCTGGTCGCGGCGCTGGCGCTGGCCTGCGCCGTGCTGGCGGCAGTTGTCACCTTCGTCTGGTTGGAGCGACGCGAGGCCCTGGAGTCGGCCCGGGAACGCAGCGAATTGCTGGCACGGGTGCTGGAAGACCACGTGACCCGCACCGTCGACGCGGCCGGCACAGCCATGGGCACGCTCGCCGAAGCGGTGGCCCTGCAGCCGGAGCTCAATGCCGCTCGCTTGCAGCCCCAGCTGGCCCATGCCCTGGTGGGCATGCCCTTTCTGCGTGGCGTAGCGCTGCTGAACCTGCGAGGTGAGGTGCTGGCCAGTTCGGCGCCGTCCGAAGTCGGTCTGGTTGTCGATATGGGCGGCCTGGGACCGATTCCCGCGGCCGGCACGGAGCGGCTGCAGGCCCTGTTGCCCGGGCGTGGCCTGCGCGACCTGAGCCGGCCACGGCCGGCGGCGATGGCACGCAACGTCCATGTCCTGCCCTTGCTGCGCCACCTCAGCATGCCCGATGGCCGCCCCCTGCTGCTGCTCGGCCTGATCAATCCCGATGCCCTGGCCAACTATCAGCAGACCGTGCTATCCGGACTCGAGGGCGCGGCCTTGCTGACCGGCTATGACGCCCAGTTGCTGACGGCGACCGAGGCCTTGAACCTGCCCGCAGGAGACCGGCTTCGCGAGCATCCGGTGTTCCTCGACTGGCTGCCCGACCGCGAGCATGGTGTCTACGAGGGCCGGGGCGCCATGCCCGGTGCTCAGGTGGTGGCGTTCCGGGTCTCGCGCACCCGGCCGCTGGTGGTCATCGTCGAGCAGGACCGTGCCGTGGTGCTGGCTCGGCTGAACGGTGTGCTCGGCGGTGTGGTGATCGCTGGAGTGGCGGCCCTGCTGGTGATTGCTGCCGCCACCGCCGTGATACGGCGCAGCCTGCGTGCCCGCGAACGCAGCAGCGCGCAGCTGGACGCCGCGCATGAGCAGGTGGCCCTGCGCGAGCGCGAGCTCAGCGTGCTGATGAAGAGCGTGCAGGAGCTGATCTTTCGTGCCGACACTGCTGGCGCCATCAGCTTCGTCAACGCCCGCTGGAGTGCTATCAGCGCCGACGGAGCGGACCACGCCCTGGGCCGCAAGCTTCAAGACCTGGTGGACCCGGCCGACCGAGCCGCCGTGGCCGGCTTGTTCAACATCGGCGATGGCCGAGGGGTGCGCCAGGCCGAGGCCTCGGTGCCCGGCCGTGATGGCGAGCCGCGGCGTTTCGACTTTGCCGTCGTGCCCTTGCGCAGCCAGGGCCAGATCGTTGGTTTCGCCGGCAGCGCCGTCGATGTGACCGAGCGCTTCGTCGCCCGCCAGCGCCTGCAACACCAACTGGCCTTCACCGGCCTGCTGCTGGAGATGAGTCCGCTGCCGGTGTCGATGTTCGATGCCCAGCTGAAGTATGTGACTGTCAACCAGGCCTGGGAGGAGTTCACCGGCCGTGACCGGGCCGAGGTGATAGGCAGGCAGGTGGGCTATTTCACCCCCCGGGACGAGGCGGCCCAGCATGAACCGCAGGATGCCAGGCTGCTGCGCGACGGCGGCCGCGTGCGCTACGAGACCCAGGTCCGGCACCGCGACGGTTCACGCCGCGACATGCTGATCACCAAGGTCGCCGTGCCCGATGAGCAGGGTGGTATCGCCGGCATCCTGTGCACCCTGATGGACGTCAGCGAGTTCCGCGACGCCGAGCGCGCTACCCGCGAGGCCCGCGATGTGGCGGAGGAGGCCTCGCGTGCCAAGTCCGAGTTCATCGCCAACATCAGCCATGAGCTGCGCACGCCGCTGCAGACGATTCTCGGCTTCTCGGAACTGGGCCTGGTGCGCGGCCGCGATCAACCCAAGCTGGCAGGAATGTTCGGTGACATCCATGCCTCCGGCCAGCGCATGCTGGCCCTGGTCAATGACCTGCTGGATGTGGCCAAGATCGAGAGCCCGGTGGGCACCTTCGATCTGGAGCGCTGCGATCTGCGCGGTCTGCTGCAGGAGACCCTGCGCGAGCTGGACCCCCTGCTTGCCCGCAAGCGCCTGCGCCCCAGGCTGACCCTGCCCGGCTGGCCGCTCAGTGCCCGAGTGGACCCGCTGCGCTTCCAGCAGGTGCTGCGCAACGTGCTGGCCAATGCGATCAAGTTCTCGCCCGAGGATGGGCCGCTGGAACTGACCGGGGAGCTGACCGCGGACGGCGAGATCCACCTCAGCATCGCCGACCGCGGCCCTGGCATTCCCGAGGCCGAGGTGGGCAAGATCTTCGAAGCCTTTGTGCAATCCAGCCAGACCAAGGACGGCTCCGGCGGCACCGGCCTGGGCCTGGCGATTTGTCGCAAGATCGTCGAGATCCACGGCGGGCGCATCCATGCGGAGAACCGCCCCGGCGGCGGCGCCGTGTTCCATGTCTTCGTGCCCGCCAAGGTGTCGGGCGACACCCAGATCGATGAGTCGATGTGAGTGGCCCTGGTCTCAGGGCCGCACGCCCAAGCCCCAGGCCAGCAGGGTGAAGCTGACGAAGGCCAGCACCGTGCTGGCCATGATGATGCGGGCCACGCGGCCGTTGTCGGCGCCATAGCGCTCGGCCAGCAGCGAGACGTTGCTGGCGCTGGGCAGGGCGGCGGCCAAGGTCAGCACCAGCAGCTGGGCGCTGCTGATCGGCGTGCCCAGCACATGGGCGGCGGCGCCCAGCAGAAACACCAACAGCGGATGCAGGAACAGCTTGATCAGCGCCACCGGCAGATAGAGCTTGACCGGCGTTCGCGTGTGCGCATGCTGGCCGGCCCGCCACAGCACGGCGCCGATGGTGAACAGGGCCACCGGCGAGGCCGCATCGGCCAGCATCTTGACCACCGTGTCGACAGGCCCGGGCAGGCGCAGACCGCTGATCGAGGCCAGTGCACCGAGCGCAATCGACCAGGGCAGGGGGTTGGACAAGGCGCCGCGCACCGCCTGCAGCGCCGCCTTGCCTGTCGAGCCGCTGCCGCCCTCGCTCATCGCCTCGTGGCCGCGGGCCAGCGCGATGCACAACGAGCTGGTCACGAACAAATCGGCCAAGATGGTGCAGATCACCGGGCCGGCCGCCGACGGCCCCAGCAGCGCCACCAGCAGCGGCACGCCCATGAAGCCGGTGTTGGGAAAGGCGGCGACCAGGGCGCCGAAGGCGGCGTCCTTCAGCTGCACGCGTGGCGACAGCGTCACGGCGACGGTGAAGAACACGATCAGCAGCGCTGCGGCCAGATAGACCGTCAGCACCACCGGGTTCAGCAGCTCCAGCACCGGGGTGTTCATGCCGAAGCGAAACAGCATGCAGGGCAGGGCGAAGAACAGCACGAAGCCGTTCAGTCCCGGGATCGCGCTCTCGGCCAGCACCCCCTTCTTGGCGGCCAGGTAGCCGCACAGGATCAGCGCGAAAAAGGGCACGGTGACGGACAGGATCGCTTGCATCGTGGGCCAAGTATCCCAGGGCCGCCTTGAAAGCCGCTGAACGGACGACTGCAAATCGCCCACCGTCATTCGGACCCGGCAACTCTCCACTCGTCGCATGCGATGGGAGCCTGCCCAGGTCGATACCGTAAGCTGCAGGCTGCACAAAACATTGGGAGTGCGCATGTCATCGTCTCGTTTCGCGCCGGTCGGGCGTTTCTTTGGTCGCCTGTGGTGGCTGCTGGACGCCAGCCGGCGCACTCTGCTCAACCTGCTGTTCCTGGCCCTGCTGGGCCTGCTGATCTATGGCCTGGTCAGCCGCGGCCCGGCCAGGCTGGAGGAGAAGACCGCCCTGGTGCTGAATCTCGGTGGCACCGTCGTCGAGCAGTACAGCGGCAATGCGCGCGACAACCTGCTGAACCAGGCCAAGGGCCAGGAAACCAACGAAACCCAGCTGCGCGATGTGCTGGCCGGCCTTGAGGCCGCGGCCAAGGACGACAAGATCAGCAGCCTGGTGCTGGCGCTGGATGACTTCCAGGGCGCCGGCCTGAGCACGCTGCGCGAGCTTGCCGGCGCGATTGCCCGCTTCAAGGCCAGCGGCAAGCCGGTGCTGGCCTGGGGCTCGTCCTATGACCAGCGCAGCTACTTCCTGGCCGCCCAGGCCAACGAGGTCTGGCTGCATCCGATGGGCATGCTGATGATCGAGGGCTTCGGCCGGCCTCGCACCTACTACCGCGAGGCGCTGGACAAGCTGGGCCTGAGCGCCAATGTGCTGCGCGTCGGCAGCTTCAAGAACTTCGGCGAGGTCTATTCGGCCAACGGCCCGTCCAAGGAGACCACCGAGTCAGACCGCTATCTGTACGACGCGCTGTGGAAGACCTATACCGACGAGGTCGAGCGTGCCCGCAAGCTGCCCGAGGGCAGCATCATGAAGGGCATCAACAGCCTGCCCGAGCAACTCGCCGCTGTGGGCGGTGACGCCGCCAAGCTGGCCTTGAATGCCAAGCTGGTCGATGCGCTGAAGACGCGCGACGAGATGCGCACCCTGCTCAGCGAGCGCGGCGCCAAGGATGAGGTCAACAAGACCTTCCGTCAAATCAATCTGGGCGCCTACCTGAGCCATGTGAAACCCAAATTCACAGGCGATGCGGTCGGCGTGGTCATCGCCCAGGGCGGCATCAGCGACGGCGTGGCGCCCTCGGGCGCGATCGGCGGTCGCTCCACCGCCGAGCTGATACGCAAGGCGCGCGACGACGACAAGATCAAGGCCATCGTGCTGCGGGTCGACTCCCCTGGCGGCAGCGCCTTCGGCTCGGAGCTGGTGCGCCGCGAGCTGGAGCTGACGCGGGCGGCCGGCAAGCCTGTCGTGGTGTCCATGGGCAATGTGGCGGCCTCCGGGGGCTACTGGATCTCGATGGCCGCCGACGAGGTGATCGCCAGCCCGGCCACCATCACCGGCTCGATCGGTGTGTTCGCGATGCTGCCCTCGGCCGACAAGGCGCTGGACAAACTGGGCGTGCACACCGGCGGCTACACCACCACCTGGCTGGCCGGTGTCTATGACCCGCGCCGCGCGCTGGACCCGCGCTTTGCCTCGCTGGTGCAGAGCAGCATCGAACACATCTATGCCGACTTCACCGGCAAGGCCGCCCAGGCGCGCAAGACCACGCCGGAAAAGATCAACGAGGTCGCCCAGGGCCGCGTCTGGACCGGCGTCCAGGCCAAGGAGCGGGGCCTGGTCGATACGCTGGGCAGCTATGGCGACGCGCTGAAGTCGGCCGCCACCCGCGGCAAGCTGGCCGATGGCTACCGCGTCGTCTATATCGAGCGCGAGCGCGGCCGCGTCGAACGCCTGCTCGACATGCTGGGCGGCGCGGCCGCCGATGTGGTGGTCGGGCAGATCGAGCACAAGCTCGGCGGCGTCGGCGTGCCGGCGGCATTGACCCGCGAGGTGCAGAAGGACTTCGCCTGGCTGGGCGAGCTGGGCGAGGGCCGCAAGGCCTTCGGCGCGGTGGCGCACTGCTTCTGCGCAGCGCCCTGAGCCTGCCGTTCATGACATCGTTCGGGCCGTTCACCCGCGGCGCGGCCCCCTGGCCCGGGGGCTGCCTACACTGCGGGCTATGCACCCGTCCGACCCCCTGCCCACCGCCGCCGAGCCGGCACTGAATCGCTTCCAGCGCTGGTACTTCGGCTGGGCCGAAAGCTATTACCGGACGCTGCCGGTTGAGCAGCAGGAGCAGGCCCGTGCCATCGACCTGTTCCTGTACAGCCGCCGCGGCCTTGGCGCCTGGCTCGGCGCCCTGGGCGCGGCCACCGGCTGCACGCTAGGGCTGTGGGCGGCCAGCGTGCCGCCGGGCTGGGCCCTGGCCATCAGCCTGCTGCTGGTGTTCGTGTTGATGGTGGGCACCGGTGCGGCCTTTCTGCTGCCATTGCAGCTGCCCTCGCTGTGGCGGCTGTTGCGTGCCGGCGTCCGCCTGGTGACGGTGTTCGGCCTGCTGGGCGTGGGGCTGTTCGTGCTGTCGCAGCTGGCGGGGCCGCAGCCCCAGGCGCTGGGCCCGCTGATGCTGCGCGCCGCGCTGCTGGTGCTGCCGGTGGTGGCAGGCCTGTGTCTGGCCGGCGGCACGGCCTTCCTGGTGGTCACCCTGGTGCGCCGTGAACAGTTGCAGAAGGCCCTGGGCATGGCCTTGCTGCAGCAGGAGCGCGACGCCGCCGCCCGCGAGGCGGCCGAGGCCAAGCTCAAGCTCCTGCAGGCCCAGGTGCAGCCGCATTTCATATTCAACACCCTGTCGGCGGTGCAACACTGGGTGGATACCGGCGACGCCCGCGCCAGCCCGCTGCTGCGCGCGCTGACCGCTTTTCTGCGCAGCAGCGCCGAGCTGCTGGAGCGGCCGCTGGTGCCGCTGGGCGAGGAGCTGGAGCTGGCGCGAAGCTATCTGCAGATCATGAGCGCACGGCTGGGCGAGCGGCTGCGCTTCGAGCTGGACATCGACGCTGATTGCCTGCAGCTGCAGCTGCCGCCGGGCCTGCTGCTGACCCTGGTGGAGAATGCGCTGGAGCACGGCATAGGACCGAATCTGAGCGGTGGCCTGCTGCGCGTTCAAGCGGTTCGCCTCGCCGACGGCGCCTTCGAGTTGCGGGTGAGTGACGATGGCGTCGGCCTGCAGCCCGGCTGGCAGCCTGGCATCGGCCTGACCAACTGCCGCCAGCGCCTGCGCCACCAGTTAGGCGAGCGCGCCGATCTGAGTCTGGTCGCGCTGCAGCCGGGCACGCAGGCATGCCTGCGCATAGCGGGAGACCCTCGATGATCCCGTTCGGCAAGATCGACTGGTCGCAGCTCTGGTATCCGGGGCCCACGCGGCGCTTCACCCAGGCGGAGATCCGGCGGGCCGGCGGTGATGTGCCCAGCGCCACGCTGTCTATGGCGCTGATGCTCAATGCCGCCATGCTGGGTTTCCTGCTGCTGCAGGCGGCACCGCCGCAGCTGGCCGGCGTGCTGAGCGCCTGTCTGATCGGCCTGGTCGTGTCGGCCCTCGACCTGGGCAACATCATCTGGCGCAGCCCGTCGCGGCGTGTGATGACCCTGTGCTCGCTGGCCTATGCCCTGATCTGGTCCGTCGCGGCGATTGCGGCCAAGCGCACCGTGGCCGATCCGGAGCAACGGCTGTGGACGATGGAGCTGCTGCTGGGAGGCATTTGCATGGCGACCGTCGGCTTTCTGTTCGTCGCCCTCTACCGCGCCCACCAGATCGAGCTGCGCCTGCGCGAACTCGACGAGCGCGAGCGCGCCGAGGAACTGACCCGGCAACTGGCCGATGCGCAGATCCAGCCGCACTTCCTGTTCAACTCGCTGGCCTCGCTGCAGCACTGGGTGCAGACCCAGGACGAGCGTGCCGGCCCGCTGCTGGCCTCGCTGACCGGATATCTGCGCGCCACCCTGCCGCTGTTCAACCGCCGCCAGCTGCGGGTCGACGAGGAGCTGGCAGCGGTGCAGCACTATCTGGAGGTGATGCAGGCGCGGCTCGGGGCGCGCCTTAGCTGGCAGATCGAGGTCGAGGAGGCGGTGCGGGCCTTGAGCCTGCCGCCGGCCCTGCTGCTGACCCTGGTGGAAAATGCCGTCGAGCATGGCGTGCAGGCTGCGCTGCAGGGCGCTAGCGTTCGGGTGCTGGGCCGCGTCGAGGGGGGCCGGGCGCTGATCGAGGTGCGTGACACTGGACCTGGGCTGGCGCCCGGTGCCGCCGAGGGCACCGGCCTGGGCAACAGCCGCGAGCGCCTGCGACGGGCCTATGGCGATACCGCCCGGCTGAGCCTGGCCAATGCTGTCGAGGGCGGCTGCGTCGCCCGCCTTGAAATCCCTTTGGTAGCGAACAGACCATGAACGAGACCGTGACGGCCCTGGTGGCCGATGACGAAGAGGCGCCCCGCGAGCAATTGCTGCTGGCCCTGCAGACCGCCTGGCCCGAGCTGCGCATCCTGGCCCGTGCCGTCAATGGTGCGGATGCCTGGGATGCCTGGCTGGAGCACGAGCCGCAGGTCTGCTTCCTGGACGTGCGCATGCCCGGCCTGTCGGGCATCGAGGTGGCGCAGCGCATCGCCGGGCGTGCCCATGTGGTCTTCGTCACCGCCCATGGCGACCATGCGCTGGATGCCTTCAACACCGGCGCGGTGGACTATGTGCTCAAACCGGTGGACGGCGCCCGTCTGGCGCAGGCGGTGCGGCGGGTGCGCGCGCGCTTGATGGCAAATGCTAACCAGGCGCCGCCGGATCTTGCCCGCCTGCTGCAGCAGCTGGGCGTGCAGGCCCGCAGGCCGGCGCCGCTGGAGGTGATTCAGGCTGGCGTGGGTCGCGAGGTGCGGCTGATACGTGTCGAGGAAGTGCTGTACTTCGAGTCGGACACGCGCTACACGCGGGTGGTGCATGCCGACGGCGACGCGCTGATACGCACGCCGCTCAAAGAGCTGCTGACCCAGCTGGACCCCGAGCGCTTCTGGCAGATCCACCGCTCGGTGGTCGTCAACCAGCGCTGCATCGCCTCGGCGCTGCGCATCGACGAGGGCAGCATGGTGATCACCCTGCGCGGCCGCGACGAGCGGCTGCCGGTGTCGCGGCACTTCCAGGGGCTGTTCCGCGCGCAGTGATCAGGTGGTTAGCGCCCCCGGCCTGCCGGCCTCGACGACATAGCGCTTCTCGACCCTGACCGGGCTCTGTGCATCCATGGCCTCGTCCACCGTGCGCAGCTCGGCCGTCAGCCGCTGCTTGTTCAGGTCAAACAGGGTGTAACCGCGCTGGTCGCTGCGCGCATAGCGCAGGTGGGCGTTCCAGGGCAGCGCGCTCTGCACCTTGTCATTGGCCAGACCGTGGCTGCTGATCGAGGTGCCGCAGAACTCGGTGGCGATGGTCGCTGACTTGGCATCATCGAAGTCCAGTTTCAGGTCGGCCACATAGTTGGCATGCACGTCGCCGCCCAGCACGACCGGGTTGCCGGCCTTGGCAGCCAGCATATCGCCCAGCAGGCGCTGGCGGGCCAGCGGATAGCCGTCCCAGGCCTCGGTCCAGTACTGGCCGCTGGTGGTGGCCGGATCGGTCCAGCTGTAACGTGCCATCAGCGTTTGCTGGCCAAGCAGGTTCCAGGGGCGGCTGGCGTCCCAGCTCTGGGCCAGCCAGCGTTCCTGGGCGCCGCCCAGCAGGCTTCGGCGCGGGTCCCTGAGCGCTTCGCAATCTTTCAGATAGACGGTGTTGGAGCCGGCGCGGCCCGGCTTGGGACAGGCTTGCGGATCGCGCCACTGGCGGTCGTCCAGGGTGATCAGGCGCGCCAGGCTGCCCCAGTCGTAGCGCTCATGGATGCGCGTCTCGGTGCCGCGCGGGCGGGCTGACTTCGGAAAGGGCAGGTGCTCCCAGTAGGCCTGGGTGGCGGCGGCACGGCGCAGCTCGAAGTTCGGCTCAAGGTCCTGCGCGCGGCCGGGCGTGTAGTCGTTGGCGATCTCGTGATCATCCCAGGTGATGATCCAGGGCGCCCGGGCGTGCATAGCCCGCAGATGCGGGTCGCTCTTGTACTGGGCATGGCGGGCGCGGTAGTCGTCCAGGCTGCGCGCAGCACCGCCGCTGTGGCGGCGGGTGGCGCCGGCCGGGGCCGAGCTGGCGGCGTATTCGTAGATGTAGTCGCCCAGGAACAGCACCAGGTCCAGCTCCTGCGTGGCCATATCGCGCCAGGCGGCGTATTCGCCGTGATCCCAGCGCTGGCAGGAGGCGGTGGCAAAGCGCAGCGGCTCGGCGGCATCCGGTGCCGGCGCGGTGCGGGTGCGGCCGGTGGCGCTGCGCCCGCCCATGGCCGTGAAGCGGTACCAGTACCAGCGGCCCGGGCTCAGACCGGCGGGTTCGGCATGAACGCTGTGCGCCCAGGCCGCTTCGGCGGTGTCCGTACCCTTGGCGACAATCTGCTTGAAGCCCTCGTCCGCCGCCAGCTCCCACTGCACGGCCACCTGCTCGGGCAGGTCGGTGCCGATCAGCCGCGTCCACAAGACCATGCCGCCCGGTCGCGGGCAGCCGGAGGCAACGCCCAGCGGGAAGCGATCCATATCGGCGGCGCAGGCGTGGCGGATGAAGGCGGGCGCGGCGCCCAGGGCGAGCGCGGTCTGGAGTAGCTGGCGGCGGGTGGCGTTCATGTTCCTAGCGTAGCCCGGATGCAATCCGGGGCCAAGATCCCGGATTGCATCCGGGCTACGGTGAAATCTCCTACCACATCGCGCCGCCTGAGGCTTCGCTATCATGCGCGGCCCTTCAGGAAGACCATGGCCAACACACCCCACTCACTCAACCCCGCCCAGATGGAGGCGGTGCACTACCTCGGCGGCCCCTGCCTGGTGCTGGCCGGTGCAGGCTCGGGCAAGACCGGCGTGATCACGCACAAGATCGCGCGGCTGCTGCAGGCCGGCTATGCGGCCAAGAACATCGCCGCCATCACCTTCACCAACAAGGCCTCGCAGGAGATGCGCGAGCGGGCCAAGAACCTGGTCGGCGCGCGGGCGGCCAAGGACCTGGCGATCAGCACCTTCCACTCGCTGGGCGTGCGCATCCTGCGCGAGGACGGCGTGCATCTGGGGCTGAAGGAGAAGTTTTCCATTCTCGACAGCGATGACGTGCTGAACGTCTTGAAGGACGCCGGCGGCAGCACCGACATCGCCCAGGCCAAGCGCTGGCAATGGACGATCAGCCTGTGGAAGAACCAGGGGCTCAACGCCGAACGCGCGGCAAGAATAGCCGCCGATGACGACGAGCGCGTGGCCGTGCGCGTGATGAAGCTGTACGAGGACCGGCTCGCGGCCTTCCAGGCAGTGGACTTCGACGACCTGATCAGCCTGCCGCTGCACCTGCTGACCACCAATGCCGAGGCCCGCGGCAAATGGCAGGATACCTTGCGCTATGTGCTGTTGGACGAATACCAGGACACCAATGCCGTGCAGTACGAGCTGCTGCGGGCCCTGGTGGACAACCCCGATGAGCGCAAGCGCGGCATGTTCACCGCCGTGGGCGACGACGACCAGAGCATTTACGGCTGGCGCGGCGCGACGATCGAGAACCTGAAGCGCCTGCCCACCGAGTGGCCGAACCTGAAGGTGATTCCGCTGGAGCAGAACTACCGCTCGACCAGCTCGATACTGCGCGCGGCCAACAACGTCATCGCCAGCAACCCGAAGATCTTCGAGAAGAAGCTGTGGAGCGAGTTCGGCGACGGTGAACCGGTGGCGGTGCTGGAGTGCGACGGCGAGGAGCACGAGGCCGAGCGCGCGGTGGCCCGCATCCAGGCCCAGCGGGCCCAGGGCGGCCAGGTGCAGTACAGCGACTTCGCCATCCTCTACCGCGCGAATCACCAGGCGCGTATCTTCGAGCAGGCGCTGCGCCGGGCGGAGATTCCGTACAAGGTGTCGGGCGGTCAGAGCTTCTTCGACCGCGCCGAGATCAAGGACCTGTGCGGCTGGCTGCGCCTGCTGGTCAACCAGGACGACGACCCGGCTTTTCTGCGCTCGGTGACCACTCCGAAGCGCGGCATCGGCCATCAGACGCTGGGCGCATTAGGCGAGTTCGCCGGCAAGTGGAAGCTCAGCATGTACGAGGCGTTGTTCGCCGAGTCGCTGGGCACGGCGCTGAATGCGCGGGCGATAGGCTCGCTGCACGAGTTCGGTCGCTATGTGAATGACCTCGAGTACCGCGCCCGCCACACTTCGGGGGCCGAGGATGCCCGCGTGTTGCTGCTGGAATGGCTGAAGGACATAGGCTACGAGCAGCATCTCTACGATGGCGAGGACAGCGAGAAGGTCGCAGCCGCCAAGTGGAAGAATGTGCTCGACTTCGTCGACTGGATGGCCAAGCGCTGCGGCGGCCAGATCACCCAGGACAGTGGCACCTTCGAGAGTCCGAAGCAGACGGTGCTCGAGGTGGCGCAGACCATCAGCGTCATCATCTCCCTGGCCGAACGCGGCGACGACCAGGATCAGGTCACCCTGTCCACCTTGCACGCATCCAAGGGCCTGGAGTGGCCGCACGTGGTGCTGGCCGGCGTCAACGAGGGCCTGCTGCCGTTCAAGAGTGAAGACGAGGATATGACGCCAGAGCGCCTGGAGGAAGAGCGCCGGCTGATGTATGTGGGCATCACCCGCGCCCGCACCACCTTGGCCGTGAGCGTGCTGCGCCGGCGCAAGAAGGGCCGCGACACGGTGCAGGGCATTCCCAGCCGCTTTGTGCTGGAGATGAAGCTGCACGAGGCCAGCACCCGGGAAGACCCGCGCGAGAAGCTGAAGCGCCTGCGTGCCGAGATGGTGCAGAAGCTGGCCGACAAGGCGGCGCAGGCTCCTGCTCTCTGAAACAGGTCAGTTCATCTCGACCTTGCTCAGGTTGTCGTCCGAGTTGCGGTCTATGCGCATGTTGTACGGGTCGACGCCCACCCACTTCGGCTCCTGATCCAGCACCAGTGTGAACTGCTGCTTGCCGGATTTCAATGCGCGGCGTTCCAGCATCAGCACCGAGGCCTTGCCGAAGCCTGGTCTGCCCGGCTCGGCGGTGAACACGCCAATCTCGAAGCCCTCGGCCAGCGGTGCCTCGGTCTCCTTGCCTTTGCCGTCTGCATAGAGTTTCTTGGCCTCGACGCTGAAGCTCACTTCGTATTTGCCGTCGGCACGCTTCTTCGCCTTCGCATCTGTCGCCTTCAGGTCGTAGAGCGTGATCTTCTCGAACAGGTCGGTGATCAGCTGCTCATGCTGGGGGCCGGCCTCGGTGCGCAGGATGCGCAGGAAGTCGGTCGAGGCCGGGTAGGGCGCGGACTTGAACGCGTACTGCACCAACAGCTTCTGCAGCGCGCGGTTCACGGCCGCCTCGCCGATCACCTCCTTGAGCCAGTACATTGTCAGCGCACCCTTGCGGTAATGCACATAGCCCTGGTTCTCGACGCGGGCCAGCGGCAGCTCCTCCACCGTTTCGGCACTGCGCAGGCGCAGATAGCGGTCCAGCTCCAGCTTCAGGAATTTGCGCAGCTGATCGCGGCCGTAGAGCTTCTCCATCACCAGCAGGGCCGAGTACTGGGCGAAGGACTCCGACAGCAGGGTCATGCCCTGCTTGTCGGCGCCCACCACCTGGTGCGCCCACCACTGATGGCCGATCTCGTGGGCGGTGACATAGGTCACCAGGTCGATGTTCTCGTCGCTCTTGCTCTCGTCAAAGTCCTGGATGAAGCCTATCGCCTCCGAATAGGGCACGGTGTTGGCGAAGGCCTGGGCAAAGCGCTCGTAGGCCGGAAACTCCAGGATGCGCGCCTGGCGGAACTGGTAGGGCGAGAAGGACTGGTTGAACAGGTCCAGTGAGGTCTTCATCGCCGCCAGCATGCGCGGCGCATTGCCGGCATGGGCTGGGTGGAAGTAGACGCTCAGCTCGACCGGCTTGCCGTCCTTGGCCGTCCAGGGCTCCTTCAGGATCTCGTAGCGCGCCGACTGCAGCGAGAAGAAGTTGTGGATCGGCGCCTCGGTCTTGGTCACCAGGGTGCGGCGACCGTTGGCGATGGTGTCGCTGACCGTGTAGCCCGGTGCCAGCGGGGTCTGGTCGGCATCGGTGCTGAGCGTGATGTCGGCCGTCACCCAGTCGCTGTCATGGCGCAGATAGTGGTGGGTGTTGGCGGCCTCGTCTTCCAGCCTGGCCACGCGCAGCTCGGCCGGCAGGCCGTGCTTGCGGCGCTTGCTGCGGTCCTGCAGAAAGATCTGGCGGTTCACGCCCAACACCGGCGTCAGCGCGAAGTTGTTGAGGAATGTGCCGTTGGCGACGATCTGCGTCAGCGGCTGGCCGTTGACGAAGCCGGGCTCCGCCAGCTCCGTCTTGAAGGCGAGCCTGCGCTGCTCGCCCGCCTGCATCGGCTTGGCCAGCGCGTAGATGCGGTAGCCGAAGGTCTTGTACTCCTTCTGCAGAGTGGCGCCCTCGAGCTGCAGCAGCTGCTGCTTCAGATCGGGGTCCAGCCGCACGTGCACGGCATCGAGTGGCTTGCCGCTGCGGTTCTCGAGCAGATAGCTGCCCTCGGCCACGGCGCGTATCTGCTTCGGGAACAGATCGACCTTCAAGGTCACATGGGTGATTGTCGGCTGGGGCAGATCCTCGTAGGCGAGCAGGGCCTTCTCGGCATCGGCCTGCCATTGTTCCCGATCGGGCTGGGTCACATAGCGGTTGAGGATGTTGGTGTTGTAGTAGATCCAGACGCCGCTGCCTATCCAGGCCAGGGTGCTCAAGCCCAGCAGGGCGCCGGGCACGCCCTTCAACCGGGCGGGCAGACGGGCCAGTCGGGGGCGCAGCTCGGTGGCCGCGCCACGGCGCCACATCAGATGCGTCAGCACCAGCAGCATGGCCGCGAAGGCCAGCCAGTAGCCCTGATGCCAGGCCCGGCCTATCCAGAAATGGCCCATGCCGTTCATGTCGGACAGCGGCACGGCGGCCGTCTCGGCGTAGTTGTAGAGCTTGTGCTCGAAGCCCATCGCAGCCAGGCTGGTGCCGATCACCGAATAGACCAGCATCAGCGCCCAGCCGACGAATTTGTGCGGCACCAGGGCCTGGGCGAACACAGCCAGCACGCCCAGCAGAAAGGCGGTGATCAGGCTGGGCAGCAGGAACCACAGCAGATAGGCCTGCGGCTCGATGTGGGTGTAGCCGTGAAAGAGCTGGAACAGCACGCCGGTCAGCGTGCCGACCAGCAGGGTGGCCAAGAGCACCAGGGTGATGGCCAGCACCTTGGGTACCAAAAACGCCCAACTCGGCGCGGCGGTGGCATCGACGATCTCGTGGATGCGGCGCTCGCGGTCGCGCCAGACCAGCTCGCCGGCATAGTAGACGGCGATGATGGTCGGGATGATGTTGAAGCTGCCGAGCAGCGCCTCGACCACGGCACGCGTCACCGGCAGGTAGTGCACGCCGCGGGTCTCGCCGGTCAGGCTCAGGCCGGCCACAGCATTGAAGATGCCCAGGGCCAGCAGCACGAAGAAGGCCGGGCTGCGGAACACAAAGGCCATGTCGAAGCGGGTCAGGGCCATGAACTGCAGCCATCGCGCGTGGCCGCTGGCCGTTGCGTCGGCCAATGGCTTCAGAGCCGGAGCCGGATCGGCGGCCGGCTTCTTCTTCGGCTTGGCCGACTCGGCCTTGCTGCCCTTGACTTCGAAGCGGAACAGGCCATAGGCCAGCGCGAACAGCGCCGCGCCTATGGCCAGCCAGAGCAGGCGGTTCCATAGCAGCACGCCGGCCAGCGCCGGCAGCAGGGTGTTGCGGTCGGCGGCGGTCCAGTACTTGGTGATGCGGGTCAGCGCGCCAACGCCGAACGGGTCGGCCATGGCCGAGAGCGTGTCCAGCCGCGGCTCGTTGAGCAGCCCGCGGCTGAGGGCGAACAGCACGACGAAGGCCACCACGCCGACGTACGTCCACATCATCGAGCGGGTGGCAGTGGCCAGGGCGAAGAAGCCGGCGCTCATCACCAGCAGGGTCGGCAGGCCGAACACCAGCAGTGCCCAGGCGTAGTGGTAGAGCACCATGGGACCGACCTTCTCGGCATCGAGCCAGGGCATCCAGGAGCCGATGATCATGGCCAGCGGCACCGCGCAGGTGACCAGGAAGGCGACCGCGAAGGCGCCGATGAAGCGCCCGACCAGATAGTCGAACTTGCCTATCTGCGTGGCACGCAGGATCGGTGCGAAGCCGGTCTCGTCATCGCGTATCACGACGTTGGCGACGAAGGCGGTGACGATGAAGATCGCCAGGAAATTCATCACCCCGACGGTCTGCAGGATGGCGTAGGGCGCGTTGACGTTGACATTGCCCTTGGCGCCGATCTGGATGTCCTCGATCGTGACGGCACCAAAGGTCAGCAGGAAGAACAGCAGGAAGGCGACCGCGAACAGTGGCGAGCGCAGCTGGTAGCGCGCCTCGAAGGCGGCGATTTGGGTGAGCATGGCCTGATCCCCTTCAGGCTGCAGCAGCTGCTGTACTGCGGCGCGACTGCACCAGCGTGGCGAAGTACAGGTCTTCGAGGCCGCCCTCGACCGGCTCGAAGCCTGCCGCCGGCACGGTGTCGGCCAGCACATGGATGACGGTCTGGCCGCCGCGCAGGCGGTTCGAGATCACATTCATTTCGGCCTGGTAGCTGCCTAGGCGGGCCGACTCGATGGCGCGGCGCCAGACCCGGCCCTGCAGTTCTCGGGTCAGGTCTTGCGGGGCCCCGGTCTGCACGATGCGGCCCTGGTTGATGATAGCCATCCTCGGGCACAGATCGGCCACGTCATCGACGATATGGGTCGAGAGGATGACGACCACGTTCTCGCCGATCTCGGCCAGCAGGTTGTTGAAGCGGTTGCGCTCCTCGGGGTCCAGGCCGGCGGTGGGCTCGTCGACGATGATCAGCTGCGGCTTGCCGATCAGCGCCTGGGCCACGCCGAAGCGCTGGCGCATGCCTCCCGAGTAGCCGGCCACGGCCTTCTTGCGCACTTCCCAGAGGTTGACCTGGGTGAGCAGGGTTTCCACGGTGTCGCGGCGCTCGCCCTTGCCGGCAATGCCCTTGAGCACGGCCAGATGATCCAGCAGGTCATAGGCCGAGACGCGCGGATAGACGCCAAAGTCCTGCGGCAGATAGCCCAGCGTGGCGCGCAGCCGCTCGGGCTGCTTGATGACATCGATGTCACCGAACTGGATGCTGCCGGCGCTGGGGGTCTGCAGCGTGGCGATGCAGCGCATCAGGGTGGATTTGCCGGCGCCGTTGGGGCCCAGCAGGCCGAACATGCCCTTGGGAATGTCGAGGGTGGCGTTGTCCAGCGCCTTCGTGCCGTTGGCATAGACATGGGTCAGGCCTGTGAGCTTGAGCATGGTGGAGGTCCTCCGGTGTTTTTCTGAAGTGGCCGAGTTTCTTTGGCAAAGGCGTCGAGCGCGAGCGGCTTGCGAGAGACGGCACCATTGTGCGAATGGGCTGCACGATAGGGCGCATGAGCGGCTGTCGGTGTAATCGGCAATTGAGTCCCGGCGATGACCTGCCCAGAATCGGGCATGCCTATCTCCTACCGACTGCTGGCCCCGCTGACGGCGCTCTGCGCGCTGATCGCAATCCTGTCCCAGAGCGGCCTGTGGCTGCCGCGCGAATGGGGCTATGTCGCCAAGCCGCTGACCACGCTGCTGATCATCGCCCATGCGATGCAGCGCGGGCGGGCCACACCGCAGCTGCGCCGCTGGGTACTGGCCGGGCTGTGGTTCTCGCTGGTCGGCGACATCGCGCTGATGTGGCCCAAGGAGGGCTTTCTGCCGGGGCTGGTGGCCTTTCTGATCGCCCATCTCTGCTATCTGTGGGCCTTCACGCGGCTGCAAGGCCTTGCAGCCTGGCCCTGGCCATTTGTGTTCTATGCCTTGCTTGCCGGCGGCATCCTCAGCGGCCTGTGGTCCGGTGTGCCGGAGGCGCTGCGCGTGCCGGTGCTGGCCTATGTGCTGTGTCTGAGCGCCATGGGTGCCCAGGCGGCGGTGGTTGGCTGGCGTGCACGCGGCACCGCAGAGGCGCGCCGCCATGCCGTGCTGGCCCTGGGCGGCCTGTTGTTCGTGATCTCGGACGCGTTTCTGGCCACCAACAAATTCGCCGGGCCGCTGCCGCTGGCCAGCGTCTGGGTGCTGAGCACCTACTGGGCTGCGCAGTGGTGCATCGCGTCCGGGCTGGCACGCTCGCGATCCGCTTCCTAGGGATTGACGCGGCGTTTGGTCGGATCAGGATGAGACATCTGCGACCCCGGAGTGCCCTGATGAAAACCCTGCCCATGCTCGCCGCTGCTGTGCTGTTGTCTGGGGCTGCCCAGGCCGCCACTGTCTATACCCAGGACTTCGAGTCCGGCGCGGACGCCGCCTGGAGCGGCGCGGGGTTTGTGGCGGGAACGGCCGGCCTGGGCAGTTTCGGATTTGGTGCCCAGCATCTGTTCAATGCGACGCAGTCGGCCAGCCTGCTGAGCCTGTCGTCGCTGGCGTTCCACACCACGCTGACGCTCAGCTTCGATCTGGCGCTGTGGGACAGCGTTGATGGCAATCCCGGCAGCTTCCCCTACGGCGACATGATCGTCGTGATGGTGGACGGCAACCCTGTCATCAGCCAGCTGTTCGGCAACTACGGCACGCCGAACGGGCTTTCACTGGGCCCGGGCACGGTGATCGTCGAGAACAACGCGGATCGCGGCAATAACGCTGGCTTTGTGGACAGCGCCCGGGCGGTGTCCCTGACGCTGGCGCACAGCGGCGCCTCGGCGGTCATCAGCTTTGCCTTCCCGAACTCGCAGGGCGGCGGCGACGAGGCCATCGGCATCGACAATGTGGCGGTCGCCATCAATGCCGTCCCTGAACCATCGACCTATGCCTTGATGGGCCTGGGCCTGTTGGGGGTGGCGGGCTGGGCGCGGCGGCGCGGCTGAAGTTGATCCTGGCCGGCCGAAGTACCGCCCCAGTCAGTCGAGGGCATTACATCCCTTTGAACAGGTGGGTGTAGCTGCGGCTCACTTCCAGCTTCTCGTTCAGGCCCTTGATGCCGACCATCTGGCGGCCGCGCAGGTCGCGGGTCACACCGGCAATCGCCTTGGTGTTGACCAGGGTCGAGCGGTGGATCTGCCAGAACTGCTCCGGGTCCAGCTCATCGACCAGTTCCTTGATCGGCTTGCGTATCAGGGCCTCGATGGTGGCGGTCTGCACCCGGGTGTATTTCTCGTCGGAGATGAAAAACAGCACATCGTCGACCGGAATCATCTGTATGGCCTGGCCGACGGTGGCCTGTATCCACTTCAGCGGCTGAGTGCCGGTCGGCTTCAGCTGCTGTGACAAGCGGTGCAGCAATTGCTGCAGCTGGGGCGGCGGCGCATCGGTGGTGGCGGTGTCGGCGCCGTTTTGATGGTCATGGCGCTGGGCCAGACGCTTGCGGATGCGCTCCACGGTGATGGTCAGGCGCTCCCGCTCGGCGGGCTTCAGCACATAGTCCACCACCCCCTGCTCGAAGGCCTCGATGGCGTACTGGTCATAGGCGGTGATGAAGACGATCTCGCAGTCCGGCCAGTCGCCGCCTTCGTTCTGCTCGTTGTCCGGCAACTGCGCGATCTCGCGGGCCGCCTCGACGCCTGTCATGCCGGGCATGCGGATGTCCAGGAACACCAGGTCAGGCTTGTGCTCGGCCACCAGCTGCACGGCCTCGATGCCGTTCTTGGCCTCGGCAACGATCTGCAGCTCGGGCCAGACCTCGGCCAGGCGGGCGCGCAGCTGCTCGCGCATCAGGCGTTCGTCGTCGGCAAGCACGGCGCGCGGGGCGGAATTGGATTGGAGTACGTCGTTCATGGCCGAATCGTAGCGGTATTCGTGGCCCGGATGCCGATCCGGGTCAGCGCTTGACCCGATTCCGCCGCGCCAGCCAGATCAGCGGCAGCAGCAGTATCAGCACCGGTGACAACGCCAGCGCGCCCACGCCCACCAGGGCCAGCACCCCCAGTCCGAGGCCCAGGGCCAGCATCAGCAGCGGCAGGGCCAGGCCAAGAATCAGCGACAGAGGCACCACCACCACGATGACCACGGCGGCGATGGCAATCCCCATCGCGCCCATCAGCAGGTGGCCGGGGTGCAGTTCGGTGACGGGCAGGTCCCAGCCGTTGATGGTCACATTCATGTCCGGCATGGTGAACAGATTGACGGTGACCAGCAGGCCGAAGGCCAGGGTCAGCAGCCCCATCACGATGGCGGCGCCGAAGATGAACTTGAGCAGTGATTTCATGCAAACACTCCTTCTCTGGCGCTGTAAGGCACGCTGATGCTGACCACCGTGCCGGACGGCGAGTTTTCGGTCACCGCCAAGGTGGCCTTGTTGCCATAGAGCAGTTGCAGGCGCTCGCGGATATTGGCCAGGCCCACGCCGGTGCCGGCGGTGGCGGCCTTGCCAAAGCCCAGGCCGGTGTCGGCCACGGTGACGCAGAGCTTGCCGTGCACGATCTCGGCCTTGACGGTCAGGGTGCCGCCCTCGGCCTTGGGCTCCAGGCCATGTTTGATCGCGTTCTCGACCAGACTCTGGATCATCATCGGCGGGAACTCGGCCGAGAGCAGGCCCTCGGGCACCTGGATGTCGGTCATCAACCGCTCTTCCATGCGCACCTTGAGGATCTCAAGATACGGCTTGATCACAGCCAGCTCGCGGCCCAGGTCGCGCACGCCGGTGGCATTGGCCTCGCGCATCGTCGGCATCGAGGCGCGCAGCAGGGCGATCAAGTTCTTCTGCATGATCGAGGCGCGTGGCGGGTCGGTCTCGATCAGATGATCGATGGAGGCCAGCGTGTTGAACAGGAAGTGCGGCTCGACCTGGGCCTGCATGGCCGCCATCCGCGCCTCGACGACCTGGCGTTTCAGCGACTCGGCCTCGGCCGTCTCGGTGGCCTGGGCGGCCTTGACCTCGGCCTGGATGCGGCCCTTGTAGGTGACCTTGATGATCACCGAGCCCAGAATCAGCAGCAGGGACAGCTGCATCAGGAAGTCGCCGAAGCGCACCACCCGCACCCGGCGGCGGGTACCAGGCTCGGCGGCCTGCATCTCCTCGAAGCTGCGCTGCTTCTCTTCAAGCGCCTGCTGGGCCTGCTCGATGGCCTGCTGCTTGTCGTCCAGCGCCTCCTGAACGGCTTGGCGTGCCTCTTCGACGGCCTCCTTGATCGCCTCCCGGTCGGGCGAGCTGGGCAGGTCGATGCGTATTGACGGCAGCTTGGAGGCCTCGGATGCCGCACCCTCGGGGGCGCTGGCGGCGCCGCGCGGCAGCACGCGGATGCCTCGCTCGTCTATGGTCACGTCGTAGTGAACGGACGGGCTGCTGGGCTTGGCGGCCTTTTCCGGCTTCGCGGCTTTCTCGATCTTGGCCGGTTTCTGTGGTTTGGCCGCCTTGACGGGTACTTCCTCGACCTGCTCGTCGATGCGCCAGGTGAACGGTGGCAGGTCTTGCAGGATGCTCGATGCGATCAGCAGCAGCAGCGACAGCAGTACAAAGCGCGTCCAGGTGATGCTGACCAGCCAGCTGGCATAGACATGGAAGCCGCGCATCACATTGCTGGCGAAGCGCTGCCAACCGTGAACCGGGGCTGGCTTGGAGGGGTACTGCGCGTTCATCGGAGCGGGGCCTTGTTCATTGCAATCCGGGGACTGGTTTCATCAGGACTGGTTTGCACTGTACCGGCAGGGGGGGCAGGGGCACGACGGCCAGGCGATGTAGTGCCCAGGTCGGGGAACAGGCTGCACGAATGGCAGACAGTCGGTGCGGGCGCTGGCGCCCGATGTCACGAATTTGTCATTTCTGCGGCAAATCCGGGTCGCGAAGGGCCTCGACCTGAATCAGCAGTCGGACCTTGTCTCCGACAAAGGGCAGACCGAAGGTGGCGCCAAACTCGCTGCGCAGCAGCGTGGCCTCGAAGTCGCCGCCGCAGACCTCGGTCTTCAGCCGCTCATCTTGGCGGCAGGCAAAGCGCAGCGCCTTCAGGGCCAGCGGCTGGCTGATGCCGCGCAAGGTGAACTCGCCTCGCACCTCATCCACGCGACCGTCGCTGTAGGCAAACCGGCTGGCCACGAACCAGGCCTGGGGGTGGCCGCTGCTGTCAAGCAGATCGGGCTGGCGCAGCCGGGCGTCGAGCACCTTCAGGCCGGTGTCCACCGTGGCGGTGTCAACGCTCAGGCCGACCTCGCCACGCTGGGCGGCGGCGTCCAGGGTCACAAGCCCGTTCAGCATGGCAAAACGTCCACGCAGGGTGGACGTCTTGAAGTGCGAGACCTCGAACTGCACGGTGCTGTGCAGCGGGTCGAGCCGGTAGGTCACCGGCTGGGCCGCGAGCGCGCAGGGCCAGACCAGGCAGAACAGCAGCCGGGCCGGCCCGCGCGTCATCGAACTTACTGTTGGCGAACGGCTTCGACCTGGATCACCAGGCGCACGGCGTCCGGGAAGCCCCAGTTCAGGCCGTAGTTGATGCCGTACTGGCTGCGGATGATGGTGGTCTCGAAGTCGCCGCCGCAGACCTCGCGCTTGAACATCGGGTTCTGGTAGCAATTGAAGTTGGTGGCCTTCAGCGTCACCGGCAGGGTCTTGTCGCGCAGTGTCAGGGTGCCGGCCACTTCGGTGACCTTGTCGCCGTTGAACGTGAACTTGTCGCCGACGAACTTGGCGGTCGGGAACTTGGCCGACGAGAAGAAATCGTCGCTCTGCAGATGCTTGTCCATGGGCGCGACGCCGGTGTTGACGGCCATCATGTCCAGCGTCAGCTCGACCTTGCCGGTCTTGGCTGCGCGGTCCAGCTGCACGGTGCCTTCCTTCTTGTCGAAGCGGCCGCGATTCGTCGAAGTGCCGAAGTGCGAGATCTCGTAGCCGACGAAGGTGTGCGTCGGGTCTATCGTGTAGTTGACGGTCTCGGCTTGGGCCAGGGTGGCCAGGCTCAGCAGGGCGGCAGCGATCAGGGTCTTGTTCATGGGTGATTCTCGTTGCAGAAGGGTTGGGATGGAAAAGGGATCAGAGCGGTGCCAGGCCGTTCAGGGTCAGCTTGAACTTGACCTGCACGTCGTTGGCGACCATCGAGGTGTCGGACCATTCGCCCTCGCCGATCTTGAATTCGAGGCGCTTGATGGCGAAGGCGCCGGTGGCGGTGCTGACGGCACCGGCCTGGGCGATCGTCACCGGCACGGTGATGTCGCGGGTCTGGCCCTTGATGCTCAGCTTGCCGGTCACGTCAAACTTGCCCGGGCCGCTGGCCTTGATGGCGCTGCTCTGGAAGCTGGCCTGCGGGATCTTCTTGGCATCGAACCAGGCCGCCTTGGCCAGCTCGGCGTCGAACTCGGGGGCGCCCAGGGTGGCGCTGGCGATGTCGATCGTGAAGGCGACCTTGCCGGTCTCGGGCTTCTTCGGGTCGAAGGCGATCTGGGCATCGAAGCGCTTGAACTTGCCGTCCACCGGCACGCCCATCTGCTTGCTGGTGAAGCTGACGTCGCTTTGCGCGGGCACCAGCACGGCGGGCTTGGCCTGGGCCCAGGCGGCTCCGGCCAGGGCCAGCAGCAGGGTGCTGCCGAACAGCAGTTTGGAGTTCAGTGAAGTCATGATGGTCTCTGTATGGGTGGGTTCCAGCCGCGGCCGGGCAGCATGCGCTTGAGCAACCCGTCGCGATCGATGAACTGGTGTTTCAGCGCCGCGGCAATGTGCAGCAGCACCAGGGCGGCCAGGCCCTTGGCCAGAATGCCGTGCAGCGGCTTGATGGTCTCGGCCAGCGCCTTGTCCACGCCCATCAGATCGGGCAGTGGCAGCAGGCCGAACCAGACGATGGGGAAGCCCGCCGCCGAGCTGTAGGCCCATCCGGACAGCGGCACCGCGAAGAACAGCAGATAGAGCAGGCCGTGGGTGAGGTGCGCGGCCTTGTTCTGCCAGGCCGGGGCGGGCAGGTCGGCCGGCGGGCGGTGCGTCAGGCGCCAAAGCAGACGCAGGGCAGACAGGGTCAGGATCGTCACGCCGGCCCATTTGTGCCAGTTGTAGAGCTTGAGCCGACCCGGCGAGAAGGGCAGCTCCACCATGTACAGGCCGACGCCGAGCGAGATCACGATGGCCACGGCCAGCAGCCAGTGAAAGGCCATGGCGACCGGCGTGTAGCGCGTTGACTGGGTGGAGATGGTGTTCATCGGGCTGGGGTTCTGATTCGGTGACTGAAGTGTCGGCCGGCGCCACGCTTTGGCGGTTCACCCTGCTTGACCCCTGGGTTCACATGATTTGAACGATGGGCTCCGACCGGCACCCGTGCCGGTGGTTCCGCTGCCCGCGAAAGAAAGAGTTACCGCCCGTAGCGGCGCATCAGCGCAGCGCGGCGCGAGGGCTGCAGGTTGGCGCGACTCACGTCGCCGCCATAGTGCGCCAGCAGGCGCTTGTCCATCACCGCAAACCACAGCGGTGGCAGATAGGCCAGCAACAGCATCGCCGCGTAGCCAGAGGGCAGTTGCGGACTTTGCTCGAAGTGCCGCAGGGCCTGGTAGCGCCGGCCCGGGTGGGCATGGTGGTCGCTGTGGCGCTGCAACTGGTACAGGAACAGATTCGAAACCACATGGCTGGAGTTCCACGAATGCTCGGGCGCGCAGCGCACCGGCCGGCCCCGCGGATCGAGCTCGCGCAGCAGGCCGTAGTGCTCGATGTAGTTCACCACCTCCAGCAAGGAGGCGCCGTAAAAAGCCTGTATCAGCAAAAAGGGCAGCACGCCCCAGCCCAGCCAGAGGCACAGGCCGCCGAAGAGAAGCACCGTCATGCTCCAGGCCTGCAGGCATTCATTGCGCCAGTGCCAGGCGGCCAGGCCCCTGGCGCGTAGCTTGGTCGCTTCCAGCGCCCAGGCCGAGGCCACGCTGCCGATCAGGGTGCGCGGCAGAAAGGCCCAGAAGCTCTCGCCCATGCGGGAGCTGGCCGGGTCCTGCGGCGTGGCCACATGGAGATGGTGGCCGCGGTTGTGCTCGACATAGAAGTGCCCATAGGCCACCGGCGCCAGCGCGATGCGCGACAACCAGCGCTCCCAGCGCGGCAGCTTGTGGCCCAGCTCGTGGGCGGTGTTGATGCCCACGCCGTTGATGCCACCGACGCTGAGTATCAGCCCGGCCCAGCCGATGAGGGTCAGGTCGTGCGTGGCGGCGATCCAGGCGCCGTGCACCGTCAGCGCGAACTGGAAGGGAATGAAGGCCACGACGATGGCCCGATACCAGAAGTCACGCTCCAGGCCGGCCATGGCCTCGGCGGGCGGGTTGCTGGCATCGGCGCCGAGCAGCAGGTCCAGCAGCGGGATCAGGATGTACATCACCGCGCTGCTGACCCACAGCCAGTATTCCTGGCCCGTGGTCTGGTACTGGATCAGGTTCAGCCACACCAGGCCCGGAAAGGCCGGCGACAGCAGCCACCACCGGCGCTTGCCATCACGCCAGGGGCGTGCGGGCAGGCGGGGTGGGGCGGCGGTGTTCATCCGCAGATGCTGATCCCGCTCCGGCTCCCGGTCAAGCCAGGGTTACCACTTCATCTCGCCCTTGTTGACCTTGGCGCCGATGTCCAGCGCAATGCCCAGACCCGCCTGGGGATAGGCGGCCTGCAGCGTCGCGATCAGCGCGGCGGCGTTGGCGGCCTTGGGCAGCTCGGCCTCGAAGCGCTGCAGATAGGCCCGGGTGTAGCTCACCGTCGAGGCGTCCTGCGCTGTGCCTGGCAACATATGGCCGGGCACTACGATGGCGGGCTGCAACGCGGCAATGCCGTCCAGCTTGGCGACCCAGGCGGCGCGCTCCGCCACTGTCTGCGTGTCAGCCGTCCAGGCATGCAGGCCGCCGAACACATTGACGCCGCCGACCACCGCCTTGATCGACGGGATCCACACATAGCTGCGATGGGCCAGCCTGTCGTCCAGGCCACGCACTTCCAGCGTGCGGCCTTCCAGCTGCAGGGTGTTGCCGGTCATCAGCTCGGGCAGCACCGGCTTGCGCGGGGCATTTGCGCCCAGACGCGGGCCCCAGACCTGCAGCTTGGTCGGCAGCGAGGCCTCGATCTTCTTCAGCGTCGGCGCGGTGGTGACGATCTTCGCCTCCGGGAATTCCTGGCGCAGCACTTCGAGGCCGAAGTAGTAGTCCGGGTCGGCGGCGCTGACGTAAATGGTGCTCAGCTTCTTGCCGCTGTCCAGCACGGCGGCAGCCACGCGCAGCGCGTCGGCGCGGGTAAAGCCGGCGTCCAGCAGGATCGCCTCCTTGGCGCCGGTGACCAGCACCGAGTTGACATGGAAGCTGGCCGGGCCGTGGTTGATGACCTTCAGCTCCAGCGGCGCCGGGGCGGCCGCGGTCTGCGCATCGGCGGCGACCATGGCGGTGGCGAGGGCGGCGGTGAGGCCGATTTGCTTGAAGAGGCGGGGCAGGTGGTTCATGGTGGTACCAGTCGTGTTGCGATGGACTGAACTTTATTTGTGCCGACTTGATTGATAAACAGCAGCATACGAGACTGTTTGTTGCATAAATCGAGCATATTAGAGGCCATGGACCAGCTAAAAGGAATGCAGGTATTCGTCGAGGTGGTCGATCGCGGCAGCCTGACCGCGGCCGCCGAAGCGCTGGACATGTCCCGTGCGATGACCTCCCGCCATCTGGAGGCGCTGGAGCAATGGCTGGGCGCGCGACTGCTGCAGCGCAGCACCCGCCGCTTAAGCCTGACCGACGCCGGCGCCGAGGCCCTGCCGCGCTGCCGCCAGATGGTGGAGCTGGCCGAGGAAACGCGCCAGGTGGCCGGCGCCCGGCACCAGACTGTCAGCGGCCGGCTGCGCGTCACCGCCAGCATGTCGTTCGCCCAGCAGCACATCGCCCCGGCGGTGGCCGAGTTCCTGGCCCTGCATCCGCAGACCGGCATCGAACTGCTTGCCTCGGAGCATGCGGTGAACCTGGTCGAAGACCGCATCGATCTGGCCCTGCGCATCAGCAACCAGCTCGACCCGGCCCTGATCGCCCGGCGACTGACGGTGTGCCGTTCGGTGGTCTGCGCGGCACCAAGCTATCTGGCGGCCCGGGGCACGCCGGCCGAACCGACGGAGCTGTCAGCGCATGCCTGCGTCGGCCACGCCCGCTTCGGCAGCGATCAGTGGCTTCTGCAGCGCGGCACCGAGCGCATCAGCGTGCCGCTGGCCCCGCCGCGCCTGCGTGCCAACGAGGCGATGGTGCTGCTGCAGGCCCTGCTGGCCGGCGCCGGCATCGGCCTGCAGCCCACCTATCTGGCCGGCCCGCTGCTCGCCAGCGGTGCCCTGGTGCGCGTGCTGCCCGACTGGGAGCCGGAGCAGCTGGGCGTACACGCCGTCTACACCAGCCGGCGCCACCAGCCGCTGCTGCTGCGGACGTTTGTGGACTTTCTGGCGGCGCGGCTTGATGCCGACACGCCCTACTGGGACGTCAAGCCGCCACTTTGACGCCCTGCCCCCGCCACTGCCCCATCAGCGCCGCCCACTTGGCGCGAGCCGCGACCAGGTGGCGCTCCTTCACGTGGCCGTAGCCGCGGATGTCTTCCGGAATGCGGGCGATGTCGCAGGCCAGGGCCAGCTTGTCGATGTTCAGACCCTGCAGCACCTCCTCGATGCTGGCGCGGTACTCGGCGATCAAGGCGCGTTCCATCTTGCGTTCTTCGGTGTAGCCGAACACGTCGAAGGCGGTGCCGCGCAGGCCCTTCAGCTTGGCGAGCAGGCCGAAGGCGCTGCGTATCCAGGGGCCGAAGGGCTGCTTGATCAATTCGCCCTTGTCGTTCTTCTTGGCCGTCAGCGGGGGTGCCAGGTGGTGCACCAGCTTGTAATCGCCTTCGAACATGCCGGCGACCTTATCGGTGAAGCTCTTGTCGGTGTGCAGGCGGGCAACCTCGTACTCGTCCTTGTAGGCCATCAGCTTGAACAGGTAGCGGGCCACGGCCTCGCTGAGCTTGGTGCTGTTGTGACCGCCTGTGCCCAGCTTCGCTTCGGCGGCTTTCACCTTGTCGACGAAGGCCGTGTACTGCGCGGCGTAGGCGGCGTCCTGGTAGTCGGTCAGGAAGGCTGTGCGCTTGGCAATCATCTCGGCCAGGCCAGGCTTCTTGACGAATTCGATCACCTGCGCGGCCTTGAACAGGGCCTGCACGGCGCCCAGGTCATGGGCGCAGCGACGGCCCCACTCAAACGCCGACTTGTTGTTGGCGACCTGCACGCCGTTCAGCTCGATGGCGCGCATCAGCGCGGCATGGCTCAGCGGCACCCGGCCCTTTTGCCAGGCGTAGCCCAGCATCAGCGGGTTGGTGTAGATCGAGTCGCCGACCAGTTGCACCGCCACCTGCTCGGCGTCGAACGAGCCGATCAGCTCCTTGCTCGCCGCTGCGGCAATCGCCGCATCGCAGTTGCCGCCCGGGAACTGCCAATCCGGGTTCTTGACAAAGGCGGCCGTCGGCGTGCCGTGGCTGTTCAGCGCAACAAAGGTGCGGCCTGGCTGCATCACCGCCAGGGTGTACTTGTTGGCCGAGACAATCGGGTCGCAGCCGATCACCAGATCGGCCTTGGCCGTGTCCACCTTGGTGGTGAAGATGGCATCCGGCCGGTTCGCGATCTGGATGTGGCTCCAGGTCGCGCCGCCCTTTTGCGCCAGGCCGCCGGCGTCCTGCGTGACCACGCCCTTGCCTTCGAGGTGGGCGGCCATGCCCAGCAACTGGCCGATGGTGATCACGCCGGTGCCGCCGACACCGCCGACGACGATGCCCCAGGCCTGCTCGCACAGCGGCAGCGCGGGCTCTGGAATTGCCGGCAAGGCGCTCAGGTCGCCCTTGGCTTCCTTCTTCGCCTTCTTCAGTGCGCCGCCCTCGACGGTGATGAAGCTCGGGCAGAAGCCCTTCACGCAGGAGTAGTCCTTGTTGCAGGTGTTCTGGTTGATGCGGCGCTTGCGGCCGAACTCGGTCTCGACCGGCTCGACGCTGAGGCAGTTGCTCTGCACCGAGCAGTCGCCGCAGCCTTCGCAGACCAACTCGTTGATGATGACGGTTTTGTCCGGCGTCTTCATCGTGCCGCGCTTGCGGCGGCGGCGCTTCTCGGTGGCGCAGGTCTGGTCGTAGATGATGGCGGTCGTGCCCTTGATCTCACGGAACTCGCGCTGGATCGCGTCCAAGGTGTCGCGGTGGTGCACGGTCACGCCCGGTTCCAGCGCCACGCCCTCGTACTTCTGGGGCTCGTCGGTCACGATCACCAGCTTCATCACGCCCTCGGCGGTGAGGCTCTTCATGATCTGCAGCACCGTGTGGCCCTCGGCCCGCTCGCCGACTTTCTGGCCGCCGGTCATCGCCACCGCGTCGTTGTAGAGCACCTTGTAGGTGATGTTCACACCGGCGGCGATGCTCTGGCGAATCGCCAGCAGGCCGCTGTGGAAGTAGGTGCCGTCACCGAGGTTGGAGAACACATGGGTGTCGGTCGTGAACGGCGCCTGGCCGACCCAGGCCACGCCCTCGCCACCCATCTGGCTGAAGGTGATGGTGCTGCGGTCCATCCAGGTGGCCATGTAGTGGCAGCCGATGCCGCCCAGGGCGCGCGAACCCTCGGGCACGCGGGTGCTGGTGTTGTGCGGGCAGCCGCTGCAGAACCAGGGGGCGCGCTCGCCGGTGTCGGTCTTCAGCTCGATCAGGGCGCGCTCCTTGGCATCAATCACCGCCAGGCGCTCGTCCATGCGGTTGACGATGTCGCGGTCCACGCCCAGCTTCTTCAGCCGCTTGGCAATCGCCTTGGCGATGATGGCCGGCGTCAGGTCGGCCTTGGGGCGCAGCAGCCAGTTCTCGCTCGGGTTGGGCAGGCCCCATTCACCGCTTTCATTGCCACCGGCCTCGTCGAACTTGCCCAGCACGTTCGGGCGCACATCGGCGCGCCAGTTGTAGAGCTGTTCCTTCAGCTGGTACTCGATGACCTGGCGCTTCTCCTCGACCACCAGCACCTCTTGCAGGCCCTGGCAGAAGTCACGGGTGATCGTCGCTTCCAGCGGCCAGACCACATTGACCTTGTGCAGGCGAATGCCAAGGCGGTTGCAGGTGTCGTCATCCAGGCCCAGATCGGCCAGCGCCTGGCGCGTGTCGTTGAAGGCCTTGCCGGTGGCGATGATGCCGAAGCGATCGTTCGCGGTGGCGATGACGTTGTGGTTCAGCTTGTTGGCGCGCACATAGGCCAGGGCCGCATACCACTTGTAATCCATCAAGCGCGCTTCCTGCTCCAGCGGCGCATCGGGCCAGCGGATGTGCAGGCCGCCGGGTGGCATCTGGAAGTCTTCGGGGAGGATGATCTTGACGCGGTCCGGATCGACCGACACCGAGGCCGAGGACTCCACCACTTCCTGAATCGTCTTCATGCCCGACCAGACGCCCGAGAAGCGGCTCATCGCGATCGCGTGCAGGCCCATGTCCAGGATGTCCTGCACATTCGACGGGAAGAACACCGGCAGGCCGCAGGCCTTGAAGATGTGGTCGCTCTGGTGCGGCGCGGTGCTGCTCTTGGAGACATGGTCGTCGGCGGCGATGGCGATCACGCCGCCATGCTTGGCCGTGCCGGCCATGTTCGCGTGCTTGAACACATCGCAGGTGCGGTCAACACCCGGCCCCTTGCCGTACCAGATGCCGAACACGCCGTCGAACTTCTTCGACTGCGGAAACAGATCCAGCTGCTGCGAGCCCCACACGGCGGTGGCGCCCAGCTCCTCGTTGACGCCGGGCTGGAACACGATGTTGTGCGCGTCCAGATGCTTCTTGGCCGCGACCAGGGCCTGGTCATAGCCGCCCAGCGGCGAGCCGCGATAGCCGCTGATGAAGCCGCCGGTGTTCAGCCCGGCCAGCTTGTCGCGCTGCTGCTGCAGCATCGGCAAGCGCACCAGCGCCTGCACCCCGCTCATGAAGGCGCGGCCCGAGTCGAGGCTGTACTTGTCGTCCAGCGTGACCAGTTCCAGCGCGCGGCGGACGGATTCGGGCAGGGGTGCATTCATCGATGAGGCTCCAGAGAGTGAGCAGACGGGGCAGATCGGGCAGAGGACACGGGCCTGGCTTGTGACCGGGGCGCGGCTTCAGACGAAGAAAAAGGCGGTGCCGCGAGTGTAGGCAAAGGCCTGCGCGGGGTGCTTTCTTTCTGTGGCTGCAAAATGGGGTCTGGCGCAAGAATCTTGCTCAATAACCACTTTGGAGTGACGATTGGCATCCAGAACCCCCAAAACCGGGCAAACCACTAGAAGTTTGACGGGCGCCAAGCCACGCGCTGATGCGCAGGCCGCCGCCGATGAGGCCAGTCTGCCTGAAACGCTGGACCGTTACCACATCGCCATCCTGCACGAGCTGCAGCTCGACGCCCGCCTGTCCAACGCCGAGCTGGCCGCCCGCATCGGCCTGTCGGCCGCGCCGACCTGGCGGCGCGTCAAATGGCTGGAGGAGCAGGGCTATATCACCGGCTACCGCGCCGAGATCGACCGCCGCAAGGTGGGGCTGGGCGTGCTCGCCTTCGTGCGGCTGGACGCCGACCGCAACACCGGCGCCGCGACCAAGGAGTTGGAGGAAGCGATCCGCCGGCTGCCCGAGGTGATCTCCTGCCACTACATCTCCGGGGCGGGCACCTTCGAGTTACAGGTCCTGGCCACCGATCTGGACGCGTTCTCGCGCTTCTCTATCGACACCCTGCTGCATCTGCCGAATGTGAAGGACATTCACACCAGCTTCTCGCTGGGCGAGGTGAAGGCGGGGGCGGCGATGCCGCTTTCGCATCTGGTGCCCAGGTAGCAGAGAGAGACCTTGGAGCCCACGGCCTGCCGTCCTACACCAGCATGCGACGCCGGCCGATTCCGTGCCTGCCGGGTCTCGGATACCTTGAGATTTAGCGGCCATGTAGCCGCTCCAATCTCAGGAGATCCCATGAACCGCTCGACTATTCCCTACGCATTTGCTGCATTGATCATTGCCATCTCAAGCACTGGCTGCTCGAGCATGAGCAGGAACACGGTGACCGGTGCAGGCATTGGCGGCGTCGCGGGCGCCGTGATCACGGGCGGCAGCCCGACCGGCGCGGCCGTTGGTGCCGTCGTTGGCGGTGTGATCGGCAATGAAATCGACAAGAAGAAGTAAAGGGTCCAGACCTGGCCGTAGGCCCCGCCCTACAAAAAGTCTGGCTGCGGACTGATGGAGTCCGGGCCGATGCGAGGCCATAAATAGAACACAGGCAGCAGGAATCCAACCGTCCGCAGCAGTCTGTTTCTTTCATCCACGTTCATTCAAGGAGGCTCCCTATGAGCAGCAATCCCGTCATTTCCTCTGACAAGGTCGAAGGCACCTCGGTATACAACGCCAACGGCGACAAGCTGGGTTCGATCGACGACCTGATGATTGACAAGCGCACCGGCCTGGTGCGCTATGCGGCGCTGGAGTTTGGCGGCTTCCTGGGCATGGGCACCGACCGCTATCCCATCCCTTGGAGCATGCTGAAGTACGACACCACGCTCGATGGCTATGTCGTGCCGCTGGGCGCGGATCAGCTCGAGAAGGCGCCGCGCTATGAGTCCAGCAACGAGCCGGTCTATTCCGACGATTACGGCCGCAAGGTCTATGACTACTACGGCGTCGGCTGGTAGGACTCATTTCTGAGGCATTACAGCCTTCCGAGCTATAGCAGCTCGGTGCTCTGACAGACCTGCCCGTATTCGCCCTGCAGATTGGCCAGGGCGACGCGGTGCAGGTCTTCGGCATTGCGCGGGCGGCCATCGAGGTCGGGGCGGTCAAAGCAGTAGCAGGCATCGGCGACGACCTGGCAGTCAAAGCCCAGGCAGCCGGCGCTGCGCACCGTGGCCTCGACCGACATATTCGTGCTGACGCCGACGAACACCAGGCGGCGAATGCCGCGCTGGTGCAGCCAGCGCTCCAGACCCGTGTGGGCGAAGGCGTCGGTGACATGCTTGTCCACCACATGCTCGCTAGGCAGCGGTGCCAGGAGCGCCTGGAACTCGGCGCCGGCCTGGCCGGGCCAGAAGGGCGAGCCCGGCGTGCGCGACAGGTGGCGCACATGCACCACGGGCTGCCCGCGCTCGCGCCAGGCGGTCAGCAACTCGGCGATGCGGGCCTCGGCCTCGGGGTTGTTGCGCGGGCTGGTCGCCGCGGCCATGCCTTGCTGCATGTCGATGAGTATCAGTGCGGTGGTGTCGTTCGAGGTGTTCGTCATGGCATGGGCCTGGCGCATCCGGTCCGCTCGGGCGGTGAAAGCCCAGCATTGTGCTTGTGCCCTCACCCTACCCCTTCATTCGGGGGGGGGCGCCCGCGCGTTGACCGATGGCAATGCACAGACGCCGGCCCGATGCCTATACTTTAGCTGGGTGCAAGCGCGGCTGGCGCTGACCTCCTTTGCTGACGATCAACGCAGGAGAAACCCATGTCCATTGCCCGCTGCACGCTGGCCGCGCTGACCCTGGCGGCCACTCTGCCCGCTTCGGCCGCGACCTACGGTCTGGTCGCCGACTGGAATGGTGGCCCCAATCCCAATGGCGCCTGGTCCTTCCTGAGCGGCAGCACCCTGCTGCCCTACTGGGCCTCGATGGCGCCGCTCAGCGGCAGCGCGGGCTACGCGCCCTCGCCCAACACTGGCGCCTTCCTCCCGGTGTTCTGGCAGCCGGGTGGCAGTGGGACGGACATCGCGGTCCACTCCTACGACGGTTTCAACGGGGCGGGGGGCTCCGGCGAGGCGGTGCTGAGCTGGACCTCGCCGATCACCGGTACCATCGATCTCAGCGGCTATTTCTACTACGGCCAGCCTTCGCTGCAGCGCAGCAATGATGTCACCGTCATGCTGGGCGCCAGCACGCTGCTGTCGACCGCAGTGTCCTTCGCCCAGCATCAGGACTACGCCAACCGCTACAGCTTCGCGCTGGACGACCTGGCGGTGACGGCGGGCCAGACGCTGAGCATCAGCTTTTACCGCAGCGCGGGCTACTCGCCGGGCACGGTGACGATGATGGACATCACCGTGGTGGCGGAGCCGGTGCCCGAGCCTGCGACCTATGCGCTGATGCTGGGCGGGTTGGCCCTGGTCGGCTGGCTTGGGCGGCGCCGCCTCATTTGAGGCGGGAGCGCCGGCGCCAGAGCTTCTCCAGCTCCACCGCCACTCCCACCACCGCCGCGGCGGCGATGCAGATGCCCAGCTCCCCCAGGCTGAGCGCCTGGGTCTTGAAGATGGCCTGCAGCACCGGCACGTAGATGATGGCCAGTTGCAGCGCGAAGGTGAACAGCACGGCGCCCAGCAGCGGCAGATTGCTGCGCAGGCCGATGCGCCACAGTGGCAGGTGCTCGGAGCGTATGGCCAGCACGTGGGCCATCTGCGCCAGGGTCAGCACGGTGAAGACCATGGTCTGCCAGTGCGCGTGGCCGCTGGCGATGGCCCAGTGCTGCACGCCCAGGCACAGGGCGGCAATCAATAGGCCGAAGCCGAGGATGTGCTGCCACATGCCTTGGGCGAACAGGCTCTCGGCGGGTGGGCGCGGCGGGCGCTGCATCAGGCCGGGCTCGGCCGGTTCGGCGGCCAGGGCCAGGCCGGGCAGGCCGTCGGTGACGAGATTGACCCACAGGATGTGGATCGGCAGCAGCGGTATCGGCAGCAGGAACAGCGGCGCCAGGAAAATGGTCCAGACCTCGCCCGAGTTGCCGGTCATCGCATAGCGCACGAACTTGCGGATGTTGTCGTAGATGCGCCGACCTTCGCGCACCGCGCCGACGATGCTGGCGAAGTTGTCGTCCAGCAGCACCAGGCTGGCGGACTCGCGGGCCACGTCGGTGCCGCCGCGGCCCATGGCCACGCCGATGTCGGCGCGCTTCAGCGCCGGTGCGTCATTGACGCCATCACCGGTCATCGCAACGAACTGGCCGCCGGCCTGCAGCGCCTCGACGATGCGAATCTTCTGCGCCGGGTCGACGCGGGCATAGACGCGCACCTGCAGCACCTGCGCCCGCAGGGCGGCCTCGTCCATCGCAGCCAGCTGTTGGCCGGTCAGCACAGTGGCGTTCGCATCGCTCACGATGCCGAGCCGGTGCGCGATGGCCACGGCCGTGGCCGGATGGTCGCCGGTGATCATCACCGGCGTGATGCCGGCGCTGATGCAATCGCGCACGGCGGCCTTGGCCTCGGGGCGGGGCGGGTCGATCAGGGCGATCAGGCCCAGCCAGTGCAGCTCGCTTTCCACCGCGGCTATCGAGTTGGTGTCGGGCAACTGCGGGTGATCGCGACGCGCCAGGCCCAACACTCGCAGGCCCTGGGCGGCCAGCGCTTCGGCCGCTGCGAGCAGCGCGGTGGCGTCCAGCGGCTGCGGGCCCTGCGGCGTCCACTGCGCGGTGCAGCAGGGCAGCAGCGACTCGGGCGCGCCCTTGGTGTAGGCCACGAAGTGCTCTCCGCTGCGATGGAAGGTGGTCATGCGCTTGCGCTCGGAGTCGAAGGGCTGTTCCTGCACGCGCGGGGCCTCGGCATCGAGCCGGGTCTTGTCCAGTTTTGCCGACAGGGCGGCCAGCACCAGGGCGGTTTCTGTCGGGTCGCCGGTCCATTCATCCGGATTGGCCTCGGCCGGGCGGGCGTCATTGCACAGCGCCGCGGCGCGCAGCGTTTCCGCCTGCATCGGCGTGACGGCTGCATCGCCGGGCACCCAGCGCTCGTCCTGGGCCAGTACCAGCTCGGCATGCATGCGGTTCTGCGTCAGCGTGCCGGTCTTGTCGGAGCAGATGGTGCTGACGGAGCCAAGGGTCTCCACCGCCGGCAGGCGGCGCACCAGCACCTGCACCGCCACCATGCGCCGCGCGCCCAGGGCCAGAAGCACGGTGACGACGGCGGGCAGCGCCTCCGGAATGGCCGCCACTGCCAGGCTGATGGCGGTGAGCAGCATCAGCAGCGGCGGCTCGCCGCGCAGCAAGCCCACGCCGAAGATCAGCGCGCAGATCATGAGCACGCCAATGCTCAGTCGCTTGCCGAAGGCGGCCAGGCGCTGCTGTAGCGGGGTGCTGCGATCGGCGCCGTCGAGCAGCCTGGCTACCTTGCCCAGCTCGGTGTGCATGCCGGTGGCCACCACCAGGCCGCGGCCCCGGCCGCGCGTGGCCGTGGTGCCCTTGAAGGCCATATTGAGGCGGTCGCCCAGCGCCTGGGCTGCGGCCTCGCCGGCGGGCAGCGGCGCGACGGCTTTGGGGGCGGTGACCGATTCGCCGGTCAGCGCCGATTCATCCAGATGCAGTTGTGCAATCTCGAACAGGCGCAGATCGGCCGGCACCTGGTTGCCGGCCTCCAGCAACACCACATCGCCCGGCACCAGGGTGCTCGCTGCGACCAGTTGCGGCTGACCGTCGCGCAGCACGGTGGCCTGGGCTGCGGCAAGCTGCTGCAGCGCCGCCATGGCCTGGTCGGCGCGCCAGCTCTGCACAAAGCCGATGCCGGCGTTGAGCAGCACGATGACCAGGATCACCAGTGTGTCGGTCAGGTCGCCGATCAGCCCCGAAATCACGGCTGCGGCCAGCAGCACCAGCACCATGAAGTCCTTGAACTGCTCGACCAGCAGGGTCCAGGGGCCGGGTCTTGCCTTGGCCTGAAGCTCGTTGGGGCCGTGCTGCCCGGCCCGCTGCAGCGCCTCGGCATGGGGCAGGCCCAGGCCCAGGTCAACGCCATGCTGGGCGGCGATGTGCTGGGCCTCGAGTTCGTGCCAGGGTGTTGCGGGTGGGTGACTGTTCATGCAGGACTTGTCGGCAGGAAGCCGACTTGCCGTGGCCATGATGCGACGACCTTGCGGCCTCTGGCTTGATCGTTCGCAAGGCGCGCGGCCCGATCGCGGCGAAGAATGGTCGTTCCAATGGACAGGAGCGCGCCATGACCTTGATGAGAGCAGCCGTATTTGTGGAGCCCGGCCGTATCGTGCTGGAGGATAAGCCGATACCGGATGTCGGGCCGCTGGACGCGCTGATGCGCGTGACCACGACCACGATCTGCGGCACCGATGTGCACATCCTGAAGGGCGAATACCCGGTAGCCCGGGGCCTGACGATAGGCCACGAGCCTGTGGGCGTGATCGAGAAGCTGGGCAGCGCCGTCACCGGCTATCGCGAGGGGCAGCGCGTGATCGCGGGGGCCATCACGCCCAGCGGCTGGAGCAACGCCTGCCTGTGCGGCGCCTGCTCGCAGGACGGCGCCGGCACCGCCCATGGCTGGAAGCCCATGGGCGGCTGGAAGTTCGGCAACACCATCGATGGCTGCCAGGCCGAGTACGTACTGGTGCCGGATGCGATGGTCAATCTGGCACCGGTGCCCGATGCGCTGAGCGACGAGCAGGTGCTGATGTGCCCCGACATCATGTCCACCGGCTTCAGCGGCGCCGAGCGAGCGGAGATACGCATTGGCGATGTGGTGGCGGTGTTCGCCCAGGGCCCGATCGGCCTGTGCGCAACGGCCGGGGCCAAGCTCAGTGGCGCCGCGGTGGTGATCGCTGTGGACCGGCTGGCCGGCCGCCTGCAGACGGCGGCGCAGATGGGCGCCGATCATGTGATCGACGCCAGCCAATGCGACCCGGTCGAGGAGATTCTGCGGCTGACCGGCGGGCGCGGCGTTGACGTGGCGATCGAGGCGCTGGGCACGCAGCAGACCTTCGAGGCCTGCCTGCGCGTGCTGCGGCCGGGCGGCACGCTGTCCAGCCTCGGCGTGTACTCGACCGACCTGCACATCCCGCTCGGCGCTTTTGCCGCCGGCTTGGGCGACCATCGCATCATCACCACGCTGTGCCCGGGCGGCAAGGAGCGCATGCGAAGGCTGATGTCTGTGATCGAGAGCGGTCGCATCGATCTCGGCGCGATGGTCACGCACCGCTACAAGCTGGACGATATCGAGGCCGCCTATGATCTGTTCAGCCACCAGCGCGATGGTGTGCTGAAAGTGGCCATCACGCCCTGAGCGGCGGCGCAAGGCATCGCCTATCGCCCTCGCATGCCGGTTACCGCACCGGCGTGCCGGACCGTGCTCGGCGCACCGTTTTGGACGCCCGTTGCTCGATACACTGGACCGAACTCCCCACACCCCGAGAGATCGATCCATGCAAATCGCAGCACGCTTGTCCCTGCTGGCCCTGGCCGCCAGCACCGCGCTTCTTGGCGCCCCGGCCTCTGCCCAGGGCGCCAATCCGGCGGCCGAGGTCGAACGCATCCTCGCCAGCCCGGCATTCAAGGCCGCCGCCGCGACCATAGACAAGGAGCATGGCCGCATCGTCGAAGACGGCATCAAGCTGACCGAGATTCCGGCGCCGCCATTCAAGGAAGAAGTGCGCGCCAAGGCCTTCGAGCAGATGCTCAAGGCCGTGGGCCTGGCGGACGTGAAGATCGACGAGGAAGGCAATGTGCTGGGCCTGCGCAAGGGCACGCGCGGCGACGGCAAGTTCGTCGTCGTCTCTGCCCACCTGGACACCGTGTTTCCGCCCGGCACCGATGTGACCGTGAAGCGCCAGGGCACCAAGCTCTATGCGCCCGGCGTCGGCGACGACACGATGAGCCTGTCGGTGCTGTTGGGTTTTGTGCGCGCGATGCAGGCCGCCGGCATCAAGACGCGTGACGACATCCTGTTCGTCGGCACCGTCGGCGAAGAGGGTCCGGGCGATCTACGCGGCGTGCGCCATCTGTTCACCAAGGGCGCCTACAAGGACAAGATCAAGAGCTTCTTCTCGGTCGAGTCCGGCGGCGTGAACATGATCACCAATGGCGGTGTCGGCTCCAAGCGCTACCGCGTCACCTTCAACGGCCCCGGCGGCCACAGCTTCGGCGCCTTCGGTCTGGTCAATCCGATGTTTGCCCAGGGCCAGGCGGCGGTGGAGTTCTCGCGCATCCAGGTGCCGGCCACGCCGAAGACGACCTACAGCATCGGCCTGATCGGTGGCGGCACCTCGGTCAACTCGATCCCGGTCAGCAGCTGGATGGAGGTGGACATGCGCTCGGAGTCGGTGCCCGAGCTGAAGCGCGTCGAAGACCGCATGCTGAAGATCATGCAGGAGGCCGCCGACGGCGAGAACTTCGCCCGTTCGATCAAGGAGGGCAAGATCACCGTCGAAGCCAAGCTGATCGGCGACCGCCCGGCCGGCAACACCGACGCCAAGTCCGAGCTGGTGCAGTACGCCAAGGCGGCGATCGAGGCCGGCGGCTACAAGGTCGGCTACCAGTGGAGTTCGACCGACTCGAACATGCCGATGAACCTGGGCATCCCGGCCATCACCATAGGCCGCGGCGCGCCGGACAAGAGCGGCCGCGCCCACTCGCTGGACGAGTGGATCGATGTCGAGAAGGAGCCCATGGTCAAGGCCATTCAGACCTCCTTGAGCATCGTGCTGGCCGTCACGGGCATGGAGTGATGCCGGCATGCTGAGGCGTCGCCTCCTTGCGCTGACGGCGGCCCTGCTGCCGGTGGCGGCGCTTGCCCAGGCACCGCCGCGCATCCGCATGTTCGAGCTGTACAAGCCCGACCTGAGCTTCTCCGATCTGGCCAAAAAATTGGCCGGCAAGCCGGTCACCATCCAGGGCTTTATGGCGCCGCACCTGAAGGTCGAGTCTGACTTCTTCGTGCTGTCGAACACGCCGGTCGAGACCTGCCCCTTCTGCGCGTCCGAGGACCAGTGGATAGACACCATCATCTTCGTGCGCATGAAGAAGCGCCAGGAGGCGGTGCGGCCTGGCGAGTTGATACAGGTCGTGGGCCGGCTGGAGATAGGCCCGCAGACCGACGCGGCCACCGGCTTCGTCAGCCGCGTGCGCCTGACCGACGCCAGCTACCAGCGGCCATGATGCTGGCTGCCCATTCGGTCAGCGCCAGCTTCGCCGATGCCGGCGGTGTGGCCATCCAGGCGCTGCAGGACGTCAGCGCAAGCTTTGCGCCGGGGCAGCTGACTGCCGTCGTCGGCCCCTCGGGCTCGGGCAAGACGACGCTGCTGCATGCGCTGGCCGGCATTGTCGTGCCGCAGCAGGGCCGCATCCTGTTTGGCGAGGTCGAGCTGAACCGCCTGAGCGAGGGCCGGCGCGATGCCTGGCGCCTGGCCCATTGCGGCATGGTGTTCCAGGACTTCCGGCTGATTGATGAACTCGACGCGCTGGCCAATGTGCTGCTGCCGGCGCAGTTCAGCCGCCTGCATCTGCCGACCACGCTGCGCCAGCGCGGCATGGAGTTGCTGGCGCGCTTCGAGCTGCCGCAGCGCGCCGGGCCGGTGGCGCGACTGTCCCGCGGCGAACAGCAACGTGTGGCCTTGGCACGCGCGCTGCTGCTGGACCCACCCATCCTGCTGGCCGACGAGCCCACCGCAAGCCTCGACGCCGACAACGGCCAGCGCATTGCCGCGGCGCTGCAGGACATCGCCCGGCAGGGCAAGACCGTGGTCACCGTCACCCATGACGAGCGGCTGTCCGCGCGGGCCGATCAGGTTTTGACGATGAAGTCGGGGCGGGTCTTGTCGTGAGCATGAATCCCTGGCCGGTGATACGCGCCGCGCTGAGCCGCTACCGCTACAGCGCGCTGGCCTTCGTGCTGCTGGTCGCGGCCGGTGTGAGCCTGGCCGTGGCCATCGTGTCGCAGGAGCGAGCGCTGCGCTCGGGCAGTGCCAAGGCCGCCGATAGGTTCGACCTGATCGTCGCCGCACCGGGCAGCCGCACCGATGCGCTGCTGACCGCCATGTTCCTGCGTCCCGGCGGCAGCCAGCTGCTCAGCCCCGAGCTGAGCGCCAAGCTGCTCAACGAAACGCGTGCCGCCTTCGTCTCGCCGCTGGCTTTTGGCGACAGCCATCGCGGCCAGGCGGTGGTTGGCGTGACGGCTGCGCTGGTCGAGCATCTGTCGGGTGGATTGGCCGAGGGCCGTGGGTTCGCGACCCGCGACGAAGTTGTCGTCGGCGCCGCCTCGCCGCTGCAACTCGGCGAGCGCTTCCATCCGGCCCATGGCGTGCATCACGGCGGCGAGGCGCAGGGCGGCGACGATGCGCTGGACGCTCACGAAGCGCTGCTGACCGTCGTCGGCCGCATGCGGCCCACCGGCTCGCCCTGGGATCGCGCGGTGCTGGCACCGGTCGAGCAGGTCTGGGCGATGCACAAGCTGCCCAGCGGCCATGCGCCCGATTCGCCCCAGCTGGGCCCGCCGTTCGATGCCGCCCACACGCCGGGCATTCCGGCCGCCGTGCTGCACACGCCCAAGCTGGCCCAGGCCTACCAGCTGCGCAGCGCCTACACCGGCCGTGAGTCCATGGCCTTCTTCCCGGCCGAGGCGCTGCTGCAGCTCTATGCCGTGCTGGGCGATATGCGCCAGCTGATGAGCCTGCTGGCCCTGGTCACGCAGGCGCTGGTGCTGTTGGCCATCATCGCCAGCGTGCTGATACTGTTCCGGCTGCTGATGCCGCAGTTCGTTACCCTGCGCGCGCTCGGCGCGCCGCGCCGCTATGTGTTCGCCATCGCCTGGGGCTTCACCGCCAGTCTGATGGTCGCAGGCGTTGCCCTGGGGCTGGCGGGGGGCTATGCGCTGTCGTTTGCCGTCAGCGCGGCGCTGGCGCGCAACACCGGGGTGGCCCTGCAGCCGGCGCTGGGCGAGGCCGAGCTGCTGATGGCGCTGGCGATGCTGGTGATCGGCCTGCTGTTGGCCACGCTGCCGGCCTGGCGCCTGCAGTCCGTGCCGCTGGCCCAGGCGATGAAGGACTACTGAGCAAGCCGGCTCAATCGCTGCCAACTGGCTGCGGGCCGCCCGTCCGTGGCAACCGCATCTCGAAGTGCGTGCCCTGGCCCGGCGAACTCTCCGCCTTGATGCTGCCGCCCAGCAGTCCGGTGACCAGGTTGTAGACGATGTAGAGCCCCAGCCCGCTGCCACCCTGGCCCAGACGGGTGGTGTAAAACGGATCGAAGACGTGCCTGAGCACGTCCTCGGCCATGCCGCAGCCATCGTCTTCGATACGGAGCACGACCTGGTCACCGTCCGGCTCCGCGACGACCCGGACGGTGCCCGGGCGGGTGGCGCTGAAGGCATGGAGCAGGGCGTTGCCCAGTAGATTGACCAGGACCTGTTCCAGCGCGTCGGGGAAGCTGTCCATCCGGATGTTGGAGGGCACCTCGATCTGCACCCTGTGCGGGCCTCCGGCCTCAAGCGCCGGCAGGTGCTGCCGCGCCCGCTCGACCAGGCCCAGCAAGGCGAAGTCCTGGCGCTTGGCGCTTTCGGGCCCGGCGGCCACCAGCTTGAAGTCGGCGATCAGCTTGGCGGCGCGGGCGGCCTCTCGCTCTATCATTTCGCCGGCCTCGCTCAGCCTGGTGGTCCAGGCCGCGACCTCGGAGCGGCGGGCACTGCCCGCCAGCAGTCGCTCGCCGCAGCGCACGACATCCGCCTTGAGCGTCGAGGCCACGACCAGCACATTGCCGATAGGGGTGTTCAGCTCGTGGGCCATGCCGGTCACCAGGCTGCCCAGGGCGGCCAGTTTCTCCGCATGCAGCAGCTGGGCCATGGTCTGCTCGAGTTCGCGGCTGCGGGCCTCGACACGGGCCTCGAGCTGGTGGTTCAAGTCCTCCAGCGCCTGCTGGGCGCGCTTCATCTCCGTCACGTCGCGGCTCAGCACCAGTCGCGCAGGTCGGCCCCCGAAGTCCAGCGAGTGCGTGGAAATCTCGACCAGGATGCGGCTGCCATCGCGTCGCAGATGGGTGTGCAGGCCGGCGTTGTGCAGGCCCTCCGCCGGTCTTGCCACCCGATTGAGCAGGGCGGCACGGTCTTCGCTGGGACGCATGTCGGCGATCGTCATGGACAGGAACTCGGCCTCGCTGTAGCCGTAGTGCACGACCGCCGCCGTGTTGACGGCCAGAAAGGCCAGGGTCTCGTCATCGAACACCCACATCGGCTGGGGGTTGCTGTAGAACAGCTCGCGGTAGCGGGCCTCGCTGTTGCGCAGCGCGTCCTCCGTCTGCTTGCGCTCGGTGATGTCGATGCGCACACCCATCATCCGCGTCGGCTTGCCGTGCTCGTCGCGATCCAGCACCTGACCGGTGACGCTGACCCAGCGGTAGCTGCCGTCGGCATGACGCAGCCGCGCCTCGTAGTGGTAGGGCACATCGCTGCCGGCAAGCACGGCGGCGATGCGCTCGACCACGGCCTGCTTGTCCTGCGGGTGCAGGCGCTCCAGCCACTCGTTGCGCGTGCCGAAGTCCGTCAGCGGCGGATCTCCCATCATCGTGAAGTAGGTCGGCGTGGCATACCACTGGGTGGCCTGGCGGGTGTCCCAGTCCCATACGCCTATGGTCGCTGCATCGGTCGCCAGCGACAGCCGCAGTGCGGTCTCGCTGGCTTCGTGCTCGGCCCGCCGGCTGGCCGCCCAGGCGCGGTCGAGAAAGACGCCCATCACGATCACGGCGACGCAGGCGGCGGCCCAAGCGGCGATGGCCACGGTGGCCAGCCAGCGCCAGGGCGCCAGCACCAGATCGAGCGACTGGCCGGCCACGACGGCCAGTTCCGGTTGCACCGACAGGGCGCGGTAGGCAAAGAGGCGCGGGCGGCCGTCAACGACGCTGGCCCGCTGCAGGCTGCCGTTGCTGGCGCCCTTCATCCAGAGGCGGAACATCGGGGCATCGCCGAAGGTCTTGCCCATGCTGGCAGGATCGAAGGGACTGCGCATCATCAGCGTGCCGTCCTTTCGGAACAGCGTCACCGAGCCGCCGTCGCCCACTTCAAGGCCTCGCCAGAGGCTGTCGAAATAGGGTGGCTCGATCGCCGCGACGATCAGCCGCTCGATGCTGCCATCACTGCGTCTCAGCGGTCGGGTGGCGGGTATCAGCCAGGTGCCGGTGGTCCGGCTGAGGATGGGTGCACCGAGCTGAAAACCGGCGTCCGGTCGCGTACGGTAGGCCTGGACATAGGCACGCTGGGACAGATCGACGCCGATATTGCCGGTGTCCGAATCAAAGGCGATGCGGCCCTGAGCGTCGAGCACCCACATCGCGCGAAGAAAGGGCAGATCCTTGAGCTGCTCGCGCAACACGGTGCGCGCCGAAGCCTCATTGAGGCCGCCCGAGGCCTCGAGCTGCGTCAGCCGGTTGGCCGCCAGTTGCAGCTGCTGATCGACCGTCTGAACGGTGCGTGAGGTCTGCTCCTCGATCACCTGGGCCAGCGAGGCCGTCAAGCGCTCGCCGGACGCGATCGCCTGGCCACGCAGATAGGCCAGGGAGCTCGCCAGCAATGCGCCGGACACCAGCACCACCGCGGCAGCGAACAGGATCAGCGTGCGCCGCATGGGGCGCCGCGCCGGTGGCGTATGCCACGGCCTGGACGGGGATGCGGGGGGCGCTGAGGGCATGGGCCACTGTAGCCCAGCCGCCGCTGGCCGCCCAGGGCCAGGGAAAAAAGCCGGCTCCCTGCGGAGCGAGCCGTCGACCTGGCAGCCGTCAGCGGCGCGCTACGGTTCGACCGTTCAGGTAGATCGCATGGGCCGACGCGCGCTGCTCGGCTCGCCAACGCACCCCCTCGTCCACCGAGGAACGGCAGACGTGTACATACGCGAGCAACAGGCCGCCGACCGCAGCGACGGCGGCGGCCACGATGCAGTGCTGGGCGATCGAGGGAAGGGCGGCTGGGCGCAAGGCGTTCATGGGTGTGTTCCGTTCGGGTTCCGACCGGGCCCGTTGGCCGAAGTGTGCGAGGCGCAGGTTGGGGCCTCGCTTCATCGGTGTATCAGTTGTTGCAGCGCAGGCCCTGTGCGGGCCCGCACAGCTTCACGCCTGCTTGCGGGCGCGACGGCGTGCCACGAAGCCCAGCACGCCCAGGCCGGCGAACATCAGGGCATAGGTCTCGGGTTCGGGCACGGCACCGACCTGCACATTCATCGTCGTGCTGGCCAGCATCGACGTGTTGTTCCAGGCCTGCAGCGTGACGCTGTACAGCCCTGCCATATTCACGTCGAAGGGACCGCCGGGCGTGCTGGCGAACAGCACGTTCTGCGAGTTCTGGAAGCCGTTGAAAGGCGCGGCGGCGATGGCGTTGTCGGCCCAATGTGCGGCCGGGTCCACCCAGGAGTAGCTGACGCCGGCGCTGGGGTCATGGTCTATGCCCAGCAGATACGTCACGCCACTGAGGCTGCCGCTGTTGACAGAGAACTCATAGCTCCACATCGCCTTGGGCGCGCCGCTGCAGGTCAGGCAGGCGCCCAGCTCGGCCATATAGGTGCCGCTGGAGCCGTCTATCGTCTGGAGGGTCTGGCGGTTCTTTGCGCGCAGGGCGACTTCGACACCGCTGTCGGTGTCCATCGTCCAGTTGCCGTTGACGTTGCCGGTGCCGAAATAGACGCCCGGTGCGGCCACATCGCCGTAGGAGGCCAGGGCCATCGCGCTGGTCGAGGCCAGGGCCATGGTGGCCAGGGCGGCGGCCAGGGGAAGGGTACGCTTGAGTTGCATAGGGAACTCTCATGGTTGGGGCCGGGGCCGAAACATTCGGCTTGCCAGGGCAACGCTGCCCAGAACACCTTGGGCATTCCAGACGGCTCAGGCTAGGGCCTGAGGCCGCCGCTGTCGGTGCGCTGGCGCACCTAGCGGGCTGTTCGGGTGACGGCCTGGCAATGCTGTCAATGACAGCATTGAATACAATGCCTTACAGCCGAGAAAAGCCGGGAGAGTCAGCATGGCCACACTCACCATTCGCGATCTTGACGAGGTGCTCAAGCAGCGCCTGCGCATCCGAGCCGCGCACCGCAACCGCTCGATGGAAGAAGAGGCGCGTCAGATCCTGCGCGCAGCCTTGATCGAATCGCCTGCGCCAACAGCAGACCTGGCACGGCGCATCCGCGCCCGGTTTGCGGGCCTGGGGGACGTCAATCTGCCGCTTGAGGCACGAGAGCCCGTGCGACCGCCTCCAGACTTTGGCGGAGCCGCGATACCGACGGCCATGCGGCGCGCCAAGCCGGCAGGCAAGTAGCACCGATGGCGACCCTGCTCGACACCAACGTACTGTCCGAGTTGCTGCGCGCCCAGCCCGACGAGGCGGTGCTGGCCTGGTTTGCACGGCAACCGACCGACAGCCTGTTCATCAGCGATGTGACGCAGGCCGAGATGTTGCTGGGCGCCCGATTGTTGCCCGCCGGCAAGCGCCGCACGCAGCTGCAGCTGGCGCTGGACGGCCTGTTCGGCGAAGACTTTGCCGGACGCATATTGCCGTTCGATGGCGCCGCCGCCGCGCTCTATGCCGAGGTCGTGGCGGCGCGACGCAGCGCCGGCCGACCGATCTCGCAGTTCGACGCGCAGATTGCCGCCATCGCCCTGAGCCAACGCGCCACGTTGGCCACGCGCAATGTCAGCGACTTTGACGGTGTTGGCCTGACGCTCAGCAATCCCTGGGAAGTGGGTTGAACCGAAGCCGTCTCGTGCATCAGGCGGCAAGGATTGCCTGCTGCAAGCGTCATAGCCGGGGTGTTTCGTGCTCCCCAACTGGCAGCGCGATCATCGCTCCTTCGCCTTTTTCCCTGCTGCAGATTGTCTAGCTGAGTCCGTTACTTCTCACGCAAAAGGGAGGTGGCGATCGCCCGGGCGCTGGCGATGGAGCCGGCCGTGCTGCTGTGCGACCAGCTCACCAGCGCGCTGGACCCGGAGCTGGCCGGCGAGGTGCTGCGCGTCGTCGAGAGCCTGGCCGAGTAGGGCATGACCTTGCTGATGGTCACCCACGAGATGAGCTTTGCGCGCAAGGCCTCGGACCGCGTGATCTGCATGCACCAGGGCCGCGTGCATGAGATGGGGCCGCCGGCCGAGGTGACGGCAAAGCGCTTGGTCTCGCGCAGACTGGGCCTAGACGCCGGGCGATGGCTGCACGCCAGCCACAGCGTGTGCGAGGCCAGTCCTCGTCGCGCGCCAAAACACTGCTTCGGTGTGCGCATGGCCACGCCTCACTTTCGGCGCATCAGCCTCGGCAGCAGCTTTAGCGCCGAGAGCAGGCCGAACACCAGGGCCGCGTATTGCAGCCCAGTCACCAGAGCCAGCACGACGCCGGGGAAGCTGGGCATCAGCCGGGCGATGTCGACCAACTGTTGCGGGCCGGCCTCGGTCGCGAACATCCAGCCCAGCACCACGATGGCCCCCGCGCAGCCGGCCATGAAGGCCAGCAGTGCCCAGTCCCTGAGCCTGGCCTTGCCGGCACGGCAGGCGGCCAGACTCTGCTTGAGCAGGTCGTCGGTGCCGGCCAGGTCGTTGATGACCCAGAAGCCGTCATTGCGATAGAAGGGCACGAGATTGAAGGCAATCGCCATCAGGCTGAGCCAGAACACCTTCATCACGCCGATGTCGCTGCCGGCCAGGCCGACCATCAGGGTCAGGAAGACGATGTCCATCACCGTGCCGGCCATGCCGACCATGGCCTTGGCACGGCGCGGCAGCAGATGGATGTCGGACACGTCGCAGTACAGCACTGGCGTGGTCATGAAAATGCCGAAGCCTATCGCCCCGACCGAGCCGGTGTAGCGCCAACAGGCGGCGGCATGGCCGAGTTCATGCAGCAGGCCGCGGCCCACGGCCACCGCCACCAGCAGCAGCAGTTCCTGCGGCGCGTAGGTCAGCAGATCGCGGTAGCCGAGCAACTCGGTGCTGTGCATCGCGTAGCGGGCCAGCAGGGCCAGGCACAGCAGCATCAGCGGCAGCAGCACCCAGGGCGCGTAGAGGGGCGCCAGCATGGCCGCCAGCGGGCGCACCTGGCGCGCGGCCAGCAACTGGCGCTGCCAGCGCATCGCGCCGGTGCTGGCGTGGGCGGCTGGAGCCTCGGCCGCCTCATCGACGGGGGCGAAGATGCCCAGCGGGATCAGATGGCCCTGAACGAAGCTCAGGGCGCTCGCCTGCTCGGGCTGTTCGAGGTCGGGGCCCTCGCCGCTCATCAGCTGGCGCAGCAGGGCGATGGTGGGGGTGTCGAAGCGGAAGTAGCGCCGGGCCCGGGTCTTGACGATCCAGGCGTCGGCCGAGGGCTCGATGCGCTCGACCCGGCACTCAAAACACCGACCGGACAGCCAGATTCGTGCTTGCATGAATATGCTCCAGCAGTGAGGCGGCATCGGCCGGGCGGCCCTGCGAGGCCAGGCGACGCGACTCGAGCATCTGCTCGTACAGCGAGCGGTTGACGCGCGAGACCTGCAGGCTGGCCATATCGGCGACGTAGAAGTCGTTGGCGACCTTGAACGGCAGGTGCGGGCGCTCGCCCGACTGGCTGCTGTATTTGTGCACGTCGATCAGGCGCTCCCACAGCCAGGGCTTGTCGGCCACATAGCGCTCCAGCAGGGTGAAGCATTCGCTTTGTGAGTCGATCTCGTGATGGCGGATGACGGTGGCGCGCTGCGCCTCGTCGTAGTCGGCGACGAGCAGATGCGGCTGCAGGCCGGCGCGCTCGGCGAAGGTGAACAGGGCCGAGCGGGCATCGATATGGCCGGTGAGGAAGGGGAAGCGCTGGTCCGGCTCGCCGCCCATGCCCCAGGGCACGTCGACCAGCACGAACATCAGGGCGCCCTCGGCACGGGCCTGGCGCACACCGCGCAGCATCGCAATGCCGCCCGAGATCAGCACAATCTCGATGCCGGCGGCGCGGGCCATCGCGGCCATGCGGTCGTTGTAGCTGGGGTGGATCTCGCCGACCAGGCAATAGACCCTGTGGCAGCCGGTGGCCTTGGCCATCGCCGCCAGATTGATGTACCACAGGCCGTAGTGGAAGGACATGAACAGGCGGTCCTGCGGCTGCGTCGGCAGGCCCGCGTCGGCACGCCAGCGCACGCTGTCGGTGGTGCGTGCCTGCAGCACCTGCTTGGTGACGTTCTGGATGCGGCGCCAGCGGCGTAATGTCGAGTAGGCGTGCTGCCTGTCGGTGACGCCGAGGCGAACGATATTGGACAGGACGCTGACGTTGGTGACCTTGTGCATGGAAGCTCCAGACGGATTCGATGAAGCGGCAGCCGGAGGGGCGAGAAGGCCGCGGCCGCGGCCTTCTCGCAGACCGGTCTTACTTGGCGGTCTTACTTGGTGATGGTCGCGCAGGCCGCGTACTCTTCACGCACGGCGAGCTCGTCGATGCTGATGGCTTCGACGACGACGGGGGCGGTGTTCAGTTTGGTGTTCATGGTGTGTCCTTGATGTTGAATGCTGAAGATGGGGGGAATGCGCTTACTTGACGATCGTGCAGCAGGCGGCGTATTCCTCGCGCACGGCCAGTTCGTCGATGCTCAGGGCCTCGACGATGGTCGGGGCAGCGTGCAGTTCCAGGGTGGTGATTTGCGTGGTGTTCATGGTGTTTCCTTGAAAGTTGATGAATGAATAAACAGTGAAGAGAGAGAACCGTTCTCGCGGTCAGCTCGATGGCTCTTTGGCTACCTGGCGCCTTGTTTCTTCGCCAGGTCCGTCACACGTTTGGTTTGCGCTTCGGACAACTCCAATGTCGTCGCCGCCTGTTTCATGTTTGATTCGTCGCTCCAGCGTCGAGGCTTCATTTGTTTCAGGTCTGTTGTCTTCGCTGCTGTGGCTTGCCGCGGCATAAGGGCGCACAGCGAACCCTCGAGCGCTACGGTTTTTGCTTGATGCGTAGACTGTGTCGATTCCCCCACCGAGAACTGCCATGAAGCCCCTGTCCTGCCGCAGCCCGCGCCCGCAGAAGTCATCAACAACATGGTGTGGAAAATGAGCGGCGCCTCTCTGCCGTTGCGCCACCTGCTGGTGGCCCTGCTGGTGGTGGCCATCTGGGGCAGCAATTTCGTCGTCATCAAGTTCGCGCTGGGCGAGCTGCCGCCCTTGCTGTTTGCTGCGCTGCGCTTTGCGTTTGCGGTGCTGCCCGCGATGTTTTTCCTGCCGCGCCCGGCGGTCGCCTGGCGCAACCTCGCGGCCTACGGCGTGCTGATCGGTGTGGGCCAGTTCGGCGTGCTGTACCTCGCCATGCGCACGCAGATTTCGCCGGGGCTGGCCTCGCTGGTGATACAGACCCAGGTGTTCTTCACCATTCTCCTGGCGATGCGGGTGACGCGCGAGCGCGTGCAGGGCTACCAGTGGCTGGGTCTGCTGCTGGCCGCCTCGGGCATAGGCGTGATCGCCTCGCACACCGATGGCAGCACCACGGTGGCGGGCCTGGCCATGGTGTTGTTCGCCGCGCTGTGCTGGGCCACGGCGAATATGGTGGGCAAGCACGCCGGCCGCGTGAATATGCTGGCCTATATGGTCTGGACCAGCGCCTGTGCCGTGCCGCCGCTGCTGCTGCTGTCGCTGGTGTTCGAGGGGCCAGCGGCCATCGTCTCCGGCGTGCAGCATCTGAGCTGGCAGGGCTGGGTGGCGGTGCTGTGGCAGAGCTGGGGCAACACCCTGTTCGGCTACGGCATCTGGGTTTGGTTACTGGCCCGCCATGCGGCCGCCACCATCGTGCCCATGGCCCTACTGGTGCCGGTGTTCGGCATGAGCGCGGCGGCCTGGCTGCTGGGCGAGACGATGCCGGCCTGGAAGCTGATCGCCGCCGGCCTGGTGCTCAGCGGCCTGGCGCTGAACCTGTTGTGGCCGCTGCGGCCCTGGCGCAATACCGTCAGCGCGGCCGGAACATCTTGAAGCGGTTCTCCGGCTTGATCTCGAAGTAGTCGGCCGGGCCGCCGCCGCGCAGAATTGGTTGTGCAGCGGCGGTGTCGTAGATGCCGTCCACCAGCAGATGGCTGGCGATGTGTACGCCGATCACCTCGCCCAGCACCAGCCAGCTGTCCACCGCCGTGCCATCGGCACCCTTGAGCTGCAGCAGCTGGCTTAGCTTGCATTCGAAGGCCACCGGGCTCTCGGCGACGCGGGGCACGTTGACCAGCCGTGAGGGCTCGGCCGTCAGCCCGGCCAGCTCGAATTCGTTGACCTCGGGCGGAACGGCCGCGCAGGTCTGGTTCATCTGCTCGGCCAGGGGGCGGGTGGCGAGGTTCCAGACGAACTCGCCCGTCTGCTCGATATTGCGCACCGTGTCCTTGTAGCCGATGCTGGAAAAGCCGATCAGCGGCGGCGTGTAGTTGAAGGCGTTGAAGAAGCTGTAGGGCGCCAGATTGAGCTGGCCGCTGGCGCTGCGGCTGGCGATCCAGCCTATGGGCCGGGGGCCGACGATGGCGTTGAACGGGTCGTGCGGAAGGCCGTGGCCCTGGCGGGGTTCGTAAAAATGCATGGTGGTCTTTGGACGGCTGTTCGGAGGTTTCGCTGCTGCCGGGCGGCGTATGCTGGGCCGCATGAAAGCGTTGTTCGCCATCTTCGCACTGATGTGTTCGGCGGTTGGGCCGGTGGCCGCACAGCCGCCGCGCCAGAACCTCTGGGTCGAGCTGCGCTGGGTGGACAGCACGCTCAGCGGCGCGGTGATGGCTGGTGTGCGCGATGGCGCGGTGGTGGTGGGCACGGCCGGATCGGTGTCGCCGCGCGGCCATGTCAGCGTAAGCACGCAGACCCGGGACGATGCATCGCAGCAGGTGCAGCGCCTGCTGGTGCTCAACGGCCAGCAGGCCAGCCTGCGCCTCACGGAGAGCACGCCGGTGCAGTGGGTGGACTACGGCGTGCAGTTCGATGCCGCCCAGCCGGCGTCGAGCCCAGGCAAGGGCTGGGCGGTGCCGCGCCAGGGTTTGATCGAGCAGACGGGCGGATTCACCGTCACCCCGCAATGGCCCGGCGGCAAGCAGCCAGTGCGGGTCGAGTTCCGCGCGCTCGATGGCGGATCGTCACAGCAGCAGGTGCTAAGCACGGTGCTGATGCCGCTGGACAGCTGGACCGTCGTGGCACGCACCGGTCAGGGCCTGCGGCAACAGCAGCGCGGCGTGACCAGCAGCCGCGATGCCGAGGGGGTCAGCACGCGCGAGCTGCAATTGCGCGTGTCGGTCGCCCCCTGAATCAGCTTGCGGCTATCAGCGCCAGCGTCTCCTCCCGCAGCATCACGACCAAGGCCTCGGCCGCCGGCGAGAGCCGCCGCCCGCGCAAGGTCACCAGGCCCAGCGGTCGCGGCATCACCGGGGCTATCAGCGAGCGGCTCAGCACCTTGGGGCCCCGTGCCACCAGGGCGGCCAGTTCCGGCAGTGCCGCCACGCCCAGGCCGGCGGCGACCATCGCGTTGATGGTCGCCAGGTGCTCGACCTCGTAACGCGGCGCAAAGCGCAGGCCGTTGTGCAAAAAGGCCTCCTCGGTGTACTGGCGCACGCTGGTGGGCGCCGGCATCGAGATATGGGGCAGGTCCTGCGTCTCGTCCCAGCGCAGCGGCCGCCGGCTCTTTGCCAACGGGTGGCTGGCCGGGAGCAGCAGCACGAAGCGGTCCTCGCCCAGCGGTGCGTACTCCAGGTCGGCATAGGCCGGATTGGCGGCGGTCAGCGCAAAGTCGGCCTGGCCGGCGCGCACGCTGTCGAAGGCCGGGTTGGACAGGCTGTCCAGCAACTCCAGCCGCACGCCCGGATGGGCGGCGCCGAAGCGGGCAAAGGCGGCCGGCACGGCGGTGGCGGCCAGCGAGGGCAGGGCGGCCACGCGCACGCGGCCCTCGCGCAGCTCGCTGATGTCGCGCACCGCCTGCACCGCCGCATTGGCCTGCTGGCGCAGCAACCGCACGCGCTCGACGAACACCGCACCGGCCTCGGTCAGCCGCACCGCCCGGGTGCTGCGCTCGAACAGCGCGCTGCCCAGGCTGAGCTCCAGCCGCGTGATCACGCCTGAGACGGCCGGCTGCGACAGATGCAGCCGCTCGGCGGCACGGCGGTAGTTCAGCGTCTCGGCCAGGGTCAGAAAGACGTCCAGCTCGCGCAAAGAGCAATTGATCAGCATGGGTGATCAATTTATCCGAAATGGCGAATGGACGTATCAATACCGCCGACCTAGAGTGCGCCCAGGCCATGAAGGGAGCGAGACATGCAGGACGGAACACTGGGTTTGACGGGTACGCGGGCGGTCGTCGTCGGCGGCGGCACGATGGGCGCCGATGTGGCCGTGGTGCTGCTGCGCGGCGGCCTGCGGGTCACCGTGATCGAGCGCCATGCCGAGCGCCGTGAGGGCCTGATCAGCCATGTGGCCGAGCGCCTGGCGCCGCTGGGCCTGGGCCACTGCATCGCCGATCTGGACGCGGTCGCCGCGCTGGAAGAAGCGGTCTGGCCCGAAGTCGGCCTGGTGATCGAATGCATTCCCGAGCAGCTGCCGCTCAAACAGACTCTGTTCGCTGAGTTGGTGAAGCTCTCCCAGCCCGGCTGCCTGCTGACCAGCAACAGCTCCAGCTTTCCGATCAGCGCCATCGCCGCGGGCCTTGAGACGCAGCCGCGCATGTTCGGCCTGCATTTCTTCATGCCGGCCCATCTGGTGCCGCTGGTCGAGGTGGTGCTCGGGCCGCAGAGCGATGCGGCCGGGGCCGAGCTGCTGTGCGAAGTGATGCGCGGTTGCGGCATGGTGCCGGTGCTGGTGCGCAAGGACAAGCCGGGCTTTCTGGCGAATCGCCTGCAGCATGCGCTGGCCCGTGAGGCCTTTGCGCTGATCGACGAGGGCGTGGCCACGGCCGAGGATGTGGACGCCGCGGTGCGCTTCGGCTTCGGCTTCCGCTTCCTGGCCGCTGGCCCGGTGCTGCAGCGCGACCACGCCGGCCTGGATGTGCATTGCGCCGCCGCGGCGACGATGTACCCCAGCCTGTCCAACACCGACCGGCCCGCCGCCGCGCTGCGAGAGCGGGTCGAGCAGGGGCGGCTGGGCATGAAGACCGGCGGCGGCTTCTTCGACTGGCCGCCCGAGAAGCGCCTGGCCGAACGCAAGCGTTACGACGATCTGCTGCGCCAGGGCCTGGCCCTGCTGGCCGACGAGCTGCCGCCCTACCGAGCCCAAGCCGGGGACAAGCCATGAACGAGCTGATCATCACCGTCGCGCCCAATGGCGCCTACAAGCAGCAGCCCGACCATGCCGCGCTGCCGCTGACCGCCGAGGCGCTGGCGCGCACCGCCAAGCTGTGCTGCGATGCCGGCGCGGCGATGCTGCATCTGCATATCCGCGATGCCCAGGGCCGGCACAGCCTCGATGTCGAGGGTTACCGCGAAGCACTGCGTGTGGTGCGCGCGGCCGTCGGCGACGCGATGGTGCTGCAGATCACCAGCGAGGCGGCCAAGGTCTACGAGGCGCCGGCGCAGATCGCCATGGTGCGCGAGCTGCGGCCCGAGGCCGTGTCGGTGGGCCTGCGCGAGCTGGACCAGCCCGAAATCGGCGAACAGGGCCTGGCCGACTTCTTCGGCTGGCTGGCGGCCGAGCGGGTGATGACGCAGGTGATCCTATACGACACGCAAGACCTGGCCCGCTGGCAGGCGCTGCAGCGCGCCGGCGTGGTGCCCGAGGCGCCCTGGTTCCTGCTCTTCGTGCTGGGGCGATACAGCGCCGGCCAGGTGTCGTCGCCGCACGACCTGCTGCCCTTTGTGATGGCCCACACCGGGCCCGAGCCCTGGGCCGTCTGCGCCTTCGGTGCGGCAGAGCATGCCTGCATGACCACGGCCACCGCGCTGGGTGGCCATGTGCGCGTCGGCTTCGAGAACAACCTGTTCCTGAAGAACGGCGCACCCGCGCCCGACAACGCGGCGCTGGTGCTGCAGGCCGCACAGGCGGCGGACTGCCTGGCGCGGCCGCTGGCCACGGCGCAACTGCTGCGCGAACGTTTTCGCTGAAGCCCTACAACAACGACCGGAGACAAGATGAACAACAAACGCACCACCGTTCTGACGCTCGCCCTGATCGGGCTGGCCGCGCTGACTGGCACGGCACGTGCCGATGAGCCTTACCCCTCCAAGCCGATCCGTTTCGTCGTGCCCTATCCGCCCGGCGGCCCGACCGACCTGATGGCGCGGCTGCTGCAGCCCGAGATGCAGCAGCGCCTGGGCGTGACCATCGTGATCGAGAACAAGGGCGGCGCGGGCGGCAATGTGGGTTCGGCCGATGTGGCCAAGCAGGCGCCGGCCGATGGCTACACCATCCTGCTGGCCGCCAGCGGCCCGATGGCGGTGAACCAGACCCTGTTCAAGACCATGGCCTACAGCCCGCTGACCGATCTGGTGCCGGTGATACAGCTGTCGTCCTTCCCGCTGGTGCTGGAGGTGCATCCGTCGACCGGCATCAAGAACATCAAGGAATTCATCGCCCAGACCAAGGCGCGGCCCGATGCCTTCACCTATGCCTCGGCCGGCAATGGCACGCCCCAGCACCTGGCCGGCGAGATCTACAACAAGGCGGCCGGCACCAGGCTGGGCCATGTGCCTTACCGCGGCGCCGGGCCGGCACTGAACGACCTGCTCGGTGGCCAGGTGAAGGTGATGTTCGATGTGCTGGGCAGCTCGATCCAGTACATCAACACAGGCAAGCTGACCCCGCTGGCCGTCACCTCGGCCCAGCGCAGCCCCTCGCTGCCGAATGTGCCGACGCTGGCCGAATCGGGCTACCCCGGCTTCGAGGTCACCGCCTGGCACGGCATCGCGATGCGCAGCGGCACGCCGCCGGAGATGGTCAAGAAGCTCAACACCACCCTGCTGACGATCTTCAAGGACCCGGCCTTCCGCAAGAAGTGGGAGCAGCTGGGCACGCCCATCGTCGCCGGCACGCCCGAGCAGTTCGGCCAGCTGATACGCACGGAGTCGGTGCGTCTGGGCCGCGTTGTGCGCGAGTCGGGGGCCAGTGTCGATTGATTGACGCTGGCCTTGATCAAGTCTTTAGAATTGGTATTTGATTGGCATTCGTGTTGCGGTAATCTCCGGGCCACTGGAGAGCCATCTTGATACGAAGCACCCTTGTTGCCCTGTGCCTGGCGGCCCTGCTGCCGGCCCACGCCGATACCGCCACCGACCGTCTGTTCAGCGCCAAACCGCAGGACTTCGAGCGCACCGGCGCCAAGGTGGTGGGTGTCTATGTGGCGAACTGGGCTTCTATCAGCCATGTGGAGGCGATCAAGCCGGGCAGCGTCACGCACATCCTCTATGCCTTTGTGCGCGCCTGCGGCCCCGGCCAGCTGCCGGCCGACGCGCCCAAATGCCAGGGCAAGCAGGACTTCCAGCTGGCTACCGGCGAGGTGGATCGCCGCTTTGACCAGGCCTTCGCGCGGCTGAAGGCCCGCGCGCCCCACGTCAAGGTTCTAGCCTCGGTCGGTGGCTGGGGCGGCTCCGACCCCTTTTTCCATCTGGCCAATGACCCGGCGCGCCGCGCCGTGTTCGCCGCCTCGGCGATGCAGTTCCTGCGTGACCACCCGGCCTTCGACGGCATCGACATCGACTGGGAGCACCCGGGCGGCAATGGCGCGGCCAATGGCGTGCAGCTCGGTTCACCGGCCGATGGCCAGGGCTTTGCCGATCTGATGGTGGACCTGCGCGCCGCGCTGGACCGGCTCACCGCCGAGAACGGCCGGCTCTACCAGCTGACGGTGGCCGTCAATCCGATCTCGCTGATCACCGACCGCATCAACTACCGGCAGGCCGCGCCGGCGCTGGACCTGGTGTTCATGATGAGCTACGACTTCTACGGCAACTGGACGCCGGTCGCTGGCAACCACAGCACCTTGAAAAGCTCAAGCCCGACGGCCGACGACAGCCTGGAGCGCGGCGTGCGCAATCTGAAGGCGGCCGGCGTGCCCGCCGCCAAACTGGTGGCCGGCGTGGCCATGTATGGCCGCGGCTTTGCCGGCGTGGCCCAACCGATCACCGGGGCTGCCAAGAGCGGCGGCTATCCGGGCGCCGATGGCTCCACCGGCTACCGCGACATCGCCGCCCGCTACCTGGGCCCCAGGGGCCAGGGCCTGCGCGGCTACAAGCCGGTGTTCGATCCCGTCACCCAGGCCTGGAACCTGTACCACCCGCAGCTGAAATTGTTCATGGGCTATGACGACCCGCGTGCGGTGCTGGCCAAGGGCCGCTTTGTGCGCGAGCAGGGCCTGGCCGGCGTGTTCGCCTGGGAGCTGAGCCAGGACAACGGCGACATCCTGAACGCGATGAATCTGGGCGTGGGCAATCTGGCCTTGCCCTGAATCAAGGTCGGCTTGGCGGCGGCGCGCCAAGATCAACGCTGACACCCTCAGCATGAAAGCGCCGCATGAGCAAACGCATCCTGATCCTCCAGGGCCACCCCGACGCGCTGGCCCCGCACCTTTGCCATGCGCTGGCCCAGGCCTACAGGGACGGCGCCGAACAGGAGGGCCACAGCGTGCGCATGGTCGACGTCGCGGCGCTGGACTTCCCGCTGCTGCGCACCCAGGCCGAATGGGAGCATGGCGAGTTGCCGGCCTCGCTGCTGCAGGCGCAGCAGGACATCGCCTGGTGCGAGCACATGGTGTTCTTCTTCCCGCTTTGGCTGGGCGACATGCCGGCGCTGCTGAAGGGCTTTCTGGAGCAGGTGGCGCGGCCCGGCTTTGCGTTCAAGAAGGAGGGCGGCAACCCCTTCGGCGAGAAGGGCCTCACCGGCCGCTCGGCCCGGGTGGTCGTGACCATGGGCATGCCGGCCCTGCTCTACCGGTTCTTCTTCCGTGCCCACAGCGTCAGGTCGCTGGAGCGCAACATCCTGGGCTTTGTTGGCATCGCACCGATTCACGAGACCCTGATCGGCCTGGTCGGCAACCTCGACGAAGTCGGCGCCCTCAAGCACCTGGCCAAGCTGCGCAAGCTGGGGTCGCAGGCGTCGTGATATGGCCGAGCGGACACTCAACTGTGACACTCACACGGCAGCTGAAACAGGCCGGCTGGCAGTCACTGCGACTGGCGACCCAGCGCAACTGCCAGCTGCCGAACCGCGGATTCGATCTGTGACTCATCGAAGGCCGCAAACCCGAGCACCAACCCCGGTGCGAGCCGGGCATCGGTCGCGTAGCGCGACAGCGCAACTGCCTCGATGCCGGCCGCCATCAACTGCCGTTGAGCAGCGCGATCGTTCCCTCGGGTTCGCAAGCGAACCGCTACATCGAGCCCGGCATCGATAGCGGGCGGTTCGACAAGACCTCGGGCATGACGTCCAATGGCGTGGCGCAAGGCCTGCGCCCTTGCCGCGTACTGCGCGCGGGACCGGCGCAGATGGCGTTCGAAATGGCCGTCGAGGATGAAGCGGGCGGTCATGGCTTGCTCCAGTGCCGGTAGACCGCGACCCAGCAGTGATCGAGCGCGAGTGAACGGCTCAACGAGCGCCTGAGGCAGCACAAGATAGGCCAGACGCAACGCGGGGAACATCAGCTTGCTGAACGTTCCCAGCAGCAGCACACGGTCGTCGCAGTCCATGGACTTGAGCGCAGGGATGGGCCGGGTGCCGTACCGATACTCGCTGTCGTAGTCGTCTTCGATCAGGAACGAGCCAGCACGCGTTGCCCAATTCAGCAGGGCGCTGCGACGCGCCACCGACATGGGCATGCCCAGCGGTGATTGCCGAGATGGTGTGATGCAGGCCAGCCGGGCCTGTGGTGCCAGGCGGATGCCTTCGGCAACTGCCAAGCCCTGATCGTCCACCGGCACGTTCGCAACCCGCAGGCCGTGCGCGGCCATGATGGCGCGGGCGCCCACGTAGCCGGGGTCTTCCAACCAGACGGTCTGGTTGGGGCTGCACAGCAGCCGTACGCTCAGGTCCATGGCCTCTTGCGCGCTGGAGACGACGAGGATCTGCCGCGGATCGGTGGACACGCCGCGCGCAGCAGCCAGGTGACCCGCGATAGCTTCGCGAAGCAGGGGCAGCCCAGTGATCGCTGTGCTGGTCAGATCGCCTGGCGAGAGAGCGCGAGCGCCGTGCGCCGCGAGTTTTCTCCACACATCCAAGGGGAACATGCGCGTGTCCGGCAGGTGAGCCCGGAATGGCACCGCTGCGGTCGCGTTCTCCTGCTGCGGGAACGGCGTGCGCGTCCAGACCTCGCGCACGCCCAGCGCCTCGCTCAGGGGTGTGCCGCGCACCGTCGCTGGGCGCAGCGAGGCGGTCCGTCGCGCAACTTGCGGGCGTTCGGGAAGAACATGGGCAACAAAGGAGCCACGGCCGACGGCGCACTCAAGGTAGCCCTGAGCCGCGAGTTCGTCGTAGATCGCCGTCACGGTGCCCCGCGCCACGCCAATCTGGCTCGCCAGCGCGCGACTCGACGGCAACTTCAACCCGGCGGGCAGGCGCGACTGCAGGATGCCGGCCCGCAGCCCGGCAAACAACCATTGGTGCAGCGATTCGCCGTCGCCGCGCAGCGGCAGTGCCAGTGCATCGGTGGCACCAATGTTCACTGAGATTGGCATAGTGCGAATTCAATAAATTGGCTCTAGTCATTGGACCACCAAATTTCGAGAATCTGTGCTCTGTTCACCACCGAGGATCGGTTTCATGTCGAACCAAGCATTGCAGGCCGTACTGATCGAACACGTTCGTGCTGAGACAGCGCATCAGCTGGAGGCCACATTGGCCACATTGCATCCGGAGTGCCTGTTCGAAGACTACGGGGCTCATCAAGTCTTTCGAGGCCGCGCCGGCGCAGCCCAGCACTACACACAATGGTGGGATGCGTTCGACTTGCTGTTCTCCCGGGGCGAGCACGGTTCCGGTCGCTGGACCACCGACGGCCACTACATCGCCGAGGGCGAGTTCAGCGGCAGACACGTCGGCCCTCTGGGTTCCTTGGCGCCCACCGGCAGGCCGATCACGTTCCGCTTCTGTGTATTCGTGAGCTTCCGCGATGGCCTGCTGGCCTCTGAGCGCTTCTATTACGACCTGGCCGACGTGGCAGCCCAACTTGGGGTGGACGCTGGCGGCTTGCGCGCCGCTTTCGCGTCCGCGCAAGCCGCGGGAGCGCGCGATTGAAGATGGCGCTGATCGGCTCCAGCGGGCTGCCCGGGTGGCCACCCTGCCGCATCTGGTGTCGCGACTTGAAGTCGCGCCAGGGATCATGGGCCTTCGCGCTGGGTGTGCTTGCCGCGTGTGAGCCTCGGCGCGCCGACCTCTGATTGGCCATGCCTTCGGGTGCCGTCGACTTTTTGTCCCCGCAGCGCTTGTGGCCTATCAGCTTGACGCCCTTATCATGGCGCGGCGCGTAGCCACAAGCCGCGTTTCAACAGGGGACGCAACCATGCCGACGAGCTTTTTGCAGGCGCCCACCGGGGCCGCCTATTCCGAACTGCGCCAACACGAGCTGCGCAAGACGCGCATGCTGATGATGGACGGCAGCCTGACCCTGAACTCGCGCACCGCCGAAGGCGGCATCAGCGCACGGGTCTATCAGGACGGCTACTGGGGCTTTGCCTCGGCGCCTGAGGCCGCACAGGCCGCCCGCGTCAGCGACAAGGCGCTGGCCAATGCCCGCGCGATGGCCCGCTTCGGTGCCAAGTCCAGCCTGCCCCTGCCCGGTGGCAGCTACCGCGGCGAGCATGTGTTTGCCGGCCGCAGGGCACTCACACCGGCCGAGTGCCAGCAGCGCCTGGCCGAGCTGCATGCCTGGTGCAAGATCCGCTTCCCGGCGCTGAAGTCCACCCGCTTCCTGCTCGCCGATGAGCATCACAGCAAGCAGCTGGCCACCAGCCTGGGCGGCCAATCGCTGGCCAGCATCCAGCGTGCGCTGTGCTACATCACCTTCATCACCGAAGACGCCCAGGGCTCGCCGGTCGAGCTGTCGCTGCCGCTGTCATGCAAGGGCAGCCTGGCCGATCTGGATCTGTCCATCGCCAAGCTGGCGCCCGAGTTGGAGGGTCTGCACGAGCACCTGATGGCCAAGCGCCATGCCGTGGCCGCACGCGGCGGCCTGCACACGGTGGTGATGGCCCCCGAGCTGGCCGGCATGCTGGCCCACGAGGCCATGGGCCACCCCTGCGAGGCCGACCTGGTGCTGGGCGGCGCGGTGACCCGCGACCTGCTGGGCCAGCGCGTGGCCAGCGAGCTGGTCAGCATGGTCGACCTGGCGCACAGCTACCGGGGCGAGGAGCTGATGATCCCGGTCTATGCCGATGACGAGGGCGTGCCCGGACAGGACGCGGTGCTGATTGACAAGGGTGTGCTCAGCACCTTCATGAACAGCCGCGAGACGGCTGCGCTGCTGGGTCACGCACCCACCGGCAGCGCCCGCGCCTACAACCCGAATGACGAGCCGCTGGTGCGCATGCGCAACACGGCCATCCTGCCCGGCACGTCCAAGCTGGACGAAATGATTGCCGGCGTCGATGACGGCTATCTGCTGATGAAGACCTCCAATGGCCAGGCCGACTCGACCACCGAGTTCATGTTCGGCATCAGCCTGGCCTATGAAATACGCGGCGGCAAGCTGGGCCGGGCGATCCGCGACACCACCCTGTCTGGCTCGGCCATCAAGGTGCTGCAAAGCGTCGACGCGGTCTCCGACGATATGCACTGGACCTGCTCCGGCTACTGCGGCAAGAAGCAGCCCATGGTGGTGTCCATGGGCGGACCGGCCCTGCGTGCCCGCGCACATCTGGGAGGCGAATGATGGAAAAGACCAATCGACTGAGCAATCGACTGCAGGATGCCGCCGAACAGGCGCTGGCGCTGATGCGCGCCCAGGGCTTCGACCAGGCCCAGGTCAGTGCCTCGGCGGTGGTGCAGGACGAGCTCAACATCGCCCACAACCATGCCAGCCTGATGCGCAGCACCGAGTCGCAGAAGCTCTCGCTGCTGGGCCTGATCGATGGCCGCAAGGCCAGCACCGAGCTGACCGAGTTCGGCGTGGAGGGCCTGCGCGAGCGCATTGCCAGCCTGTTCGCGGACGCCAGCGGTGCGCCGCAGGATGCGGCCAATGCGGTTTCTTCAGGTCAGCGGGCGAACATCGTCCAGGGCCCGCAGCAGGGCGATGTGGGCCAACTGGCCGACACGGTGGCCGAACTGCTGGCATTCCGCGAGCGCGAAACGCCGCTGATGATGCTGGACGAAGGGGCGGCCGCCCACCTGCTGGCGCAAAGCCACACGGTGACCAGCGAGGGCAGCGAGCTGAGCTGCAGCCTGGGCTGGTACAGCCTGAGCGCCTTCGGCACCGCCCGCGAGGGCAAGCAGTCCAGCTCGTTCAACTATGCCGGCGGCAACACCGATGATCTGCGTGCGCTGCCGGCGGCCGAGCATTTCGGCATCGGTGAGATGCTGCGCGACACCTCGCAGCAGATCCACACCCGGCCTATCGATGGTAACTTCGTCGGCGAGGTGCTGCTGACGCCACCGGCCGTCGCCGATCTGCTGGCCTGGCTGCAGGGCCAGCTCAGCGATATGCAGCTGATCAACGGCAGCTCGCTGTACCGCGACCAGGTTGGCGCGCAGATCGCCTCGCCGCACTTAAGCCTGCGCAGCCGCTTCGACGCCCCCGGCGTGGCCGCCATCTCGGGCGACGCCTTTGCCACACCGCCGCTGGAGGTGCTGCGCGAGGGCCGGCTCTTGACCCTGACGCCCAGCCTCTACGCCAGCCGCAAGACTGGCCTGCCCCATGTGCCGGTGGCCGGCTCGGGCTGGGAGATCGCGGCGGGCCAGACCTCGCGCGCCGAGCTGCTCGGCGCGATGCCGCGCGGGGCGGTGGTGGGCCGGCTGTCGATGGGCAATCCGGCGCCGAACGGCGATTTCTCCGGCGTGATCAAGAACAGCTTCGGGGTGCAGGACGGGCTGATCGGCCCGGCCCTGTCCGAGGTGATGATCACCGGCAATATCGCGACGATGCTGCGCGAGGTGCGCGCCGTCAGCCGCGAGCGCATAGACACCGGGGCCCTGCTGCTGCCCTGGCTGCGCATCGCCGGCCTGCACTTCTCTTGAGGCTTGCGCGGTTTGTCACTTGTGCGCCTTGCATCAATATGCGGGCTAGCCCTTATTGCTGAGGCCCGGGGGCTGGAACACATTGGTCCGGCCGGGTGCCTGATGAAGGCGCAGCCATAGCGCCTCACTCTCTCGGCCATCCCTCGCCCATCAACAGCAGGAGACAAGCATGAGTCAGAGTTCCATCAAGCCGCCGGCCACCCGCCGCAAGTTCCTCAAGCGCTCGGCCACCGCAGCGGGTGCCGTCGGCGCCCTGGCCACCCCGATGATCTCGACCGCGCAGACCGTCAGCCTGCGCTTCCAGAGCACCTGGCCGGCCAAGGACATCTTCCACGAGTACGCCCAGGATTTCTCCAGGAAGGTCAATGACATGGCCGGCGGGCGGCTGAAGATCGAGGTGCTGCCCTCGGGCTCGGTGGTGCCGGCCTTCCAGCTGCTGGATGCGGTGAACAAGGGCACCCTGGACGGTGGGCATGGCGTCGTCGCCTATCACTACGGCAAGAACTCGGCGCTGGCGCTGTGGGGCTCGGGCCCGTCCTTCGGCATGGACCCGAACATGCTGCTGGCCTGGCACAACTACGGTGGCGGCAAGGCGCTGCTGGACGAGATCTACAAGTCGCTGAGCATGGACGTGGTGTCCTATCTCTACGGCCCCATGCCCACGCAGCCTCTGGGCTGGTTCAAGAAGCCGGTGTCCAAGGTGGCCGACATGAAGGGCCTGAAGTTCCGCACCGTGGGCCTGGCGGTGGATATCTTCACCGAGCTGGGCACGGCGGTGAATCCGCTGCCCGGCGGCGAGATCGTTCCGGCGCTGGACCGCGGCCTGATCGATGCGGCCGAGTTCAACAATGCCTCCAGCGACCGGCTGCTGGGCTTCCCCGACGTGGCCAAGAACTGCATGCTGCAGAGTTTCCACCAGAGCGGCGAGCAGTTCGAGATCCTGTTCAACAAGAGCAAGTACGACGCGCTGCCGGCCGAGCTGCGCGCCATCATCGACTATGCCGTGCAGGCCGCCAGCGCCGACATGAGCTGGAAGGCGATACAGCGCAACTCGCAGGACTACATCGAGCTCAAGACCAAGGACAAGGTCAACTTCTACAAGACGCCGGACGCCATCCTGCGCGCGCAGCTCGAGGCCTGGGACAAGGTGATCGCCAAGAAGGGCGGCGAGAACCCGCTGTTCAAGAAGGTGCTTGACTCCCAGCGCGAGTTCGCCCGCCGCGCCGGCCAGTGGCAGAACGACTACACGGTCGACTTCAAGATGGCCTGGAACCACTACTTCGGGAAGAAGTGACCGACCCACCCCCGAAGCGCTGACGCGCTTCCCCCTCGAGGGCGCGCCCAGCGGCCCGGCAAAGCCGGTTCCGCGGGCGCTGCTTGGTCCGAGAGGGTCTGCGCACCAAAAAGGATGTCGCTGATGCAAGCTGTACTGCTGGCGGTGGACAGGCTGTCCACCTGGCTGGGTCAACTGTTCGCCTGGCTGGTCGTTCTGCTGACCGGCCTGATCACCTGGGAGGTGTTCTCCCGCTACGCGCTGAACGAGCCCCATGCCTGGGTGCTTGACGTGCAGATCATGCTGTACGGCACCATGTTCATGATGGCCGGCGCCTACACGCTGGCCAAGAACAACCATGTGCGCGGCGACGTGCTGTACAGCTTCTTCATGCCGCGCACCCAGGCCTGGGTGGACCTGATCCTCTATGGCCTGTTCTTCCTGCCCGGCATCGTGGCCCTCACCTGGGCCGGCTGGAACTATGCGTCCGAGGCGCTGGCCATACGCGAACAGACCTTCTCGGCCTATGCGCTGCCGCTGTATCCGTTCAAGTTCGTGATCCCGATCGCCGGCGGCATGCTGCTGCTGCAGGGGCTGGTCGAGATCGTGCGCTGCCTGAGCTGCATCAGGACAGGCGAGTGGCCCTCTCGTGGCGAGGATGTGGTCGAGGTCGATGTGGAGAAGCTCAAGGCCATGGTTCACGTCAAGGACGAGGACATTGCCGCCCTGGACCAGTATGTCGCGCCCGGGGGCAAGCCATGAAGATACGCAAGGAACTCTGGTTCGGCTTCAGCCTGATGGCGGTGATCTTGCTGGGCGTGGTCTACATGCTGGTCTCGGCGCCCGAGATCACCCGCGGGCATCTGGGCCTGCTGATGCTGTCGCTGGTGGTGGTGGCCATCATGCTGGGCTTTCCCACCGCCTTCACGCTGATGGGCATGGGCATGATCTTCACCTGGCTGGCCTATGACAGGGACACCGGCAAGACGCTGACCCTGATGGTGCAATCGGCCTTCAAGGTGATGAGCAACGATGTGCTGATCTCCATCCCCCTGTTCGTCTTCATGGGCTATCTGGTCGAGCGGGCCAATCTGATCGAGAAGCTGTTCCGCTCGCTGCACCTGGCCCTGGCCCGCGTGCCGGGCTCGCTGGCCGTGGCCACGCTGTTCACCTGCGCCGTGTTCGCCACCGCCACCGGCATTGTCGGCGCCGTTGTCACCCTGATGGGCCTGCTGGCCCTGCCGCAGATGCTGAAATCGGGCTATGACGTCAAGCTCTCGGCCGGCGTCATCACCGCCGGCGGTTGCCTGGGCATCCTGATTCCGCCCTCGGTGATGCTGATCGTCTATGGCGCGACGGCCGGCGTGTCGGTGGTGCAGCTGTACGCCGGTGCCTTCTTCCCCGGCATCATGCTGGCCGGGCTCTACATCCTCTACGTCATCATCATCGCCAAGCTCAAGCCCCATCTGGCGCCGCCGCTGTCGGCCGAGGGACGCTTCGTGCCGCTGCCGCCGTTGACGCAGCAGGTGTCGGACACGATCTCCAACCGCGCGCTTCCCGCATTGCTGGGCGCACTGAAGGGCCGACGCAATCTCCAGGTGCCCACGGCCTATGTGCTGCGCCAACTGCTGGTGACCCTGCTGCCGCTGCTGCTGTTCGCCGTGGTGGCCGGCCTCAGCTATCGTGCGGCCACCGCAGCGCCCGAGGCGGTGGCGGTGTTCCAGCCCGAGGCTGAAGAGAAGGTCGACGAGGGCAGCACCGGCCTGAAGGAGCCCGGCGGACTGCAAGAGCCCCCCGGCAGCTCGGCGGCCGACAGTGGCGGCGGCGCGCTGGCTCTGCCGCCCGGCGCAGAGGACGAGGCGGCCAGTGCGCCGGCGGCACTGGCCAGCGCCCCGGCCGAAGTCCCGGTAGCGCCGCCGGAGCGCCATCCCGCCTCGGCCGGCTTCTGGATCGGCCTGGCCGTGGGTGCTGCGGCGCTGATCGGCTTCTACGCGATGCTGAGCTTCCAGCGGCTTGAGATCTTCAAGATGCTCTTGGCCTCCTTCTTCCCGCTGATGGTGCTGATACTGGCCGTGCTGGGCTCCATCGTGTTCGGCCTGGCCACGCCCACCGAGGCGGCGGCCGTCGGCGCGGCCGGGGGCCTGCTGCTGGCGGCGGCCTACCGGCAGCTCAACTTCAGTGTCGTCAAGGAGTCGGTGTTCCTGACCGCCAAGACCAGCGCGATGGTCTGCTGGCTGTTCGTCGGCAGCGCCATCTTCTCGGCCGCCTTTGCCCTGCTCGGGGGCCAGGAGCTGGTCGAGCAATGGGTGCTGGGCATGAACCTCACCAAGACCCAGTTTCTGGTGCTCTCGCAGGTAATCATCTTTGTGCTCGGCTGGCCGCTGGAGTGGACCGAGATCATCGTCATCTTCATGCCCATCTTCATTCCACTGCTTGACAACTTCGGCGTCGATCCGCTGTTCTTCGGTCTGCTGGTGGCGCTGAATCTGCAGACCGCCTTCCTCTCGCCGCCGGTGGCGATGGCGGCCTTCTACCTGAAGGGCGTCAGCCCGCCCCATGTGACGCTGAACCAGATCTTCCTGGGCATGCTGCCCTTCATGGGCATACAGGTGATTGCCATCGTGCTGCTCTACAACTGGCCGCAGATCGGCCTGTGGCTGCCGCAGGTGCTTTACAAGTAGCGGGCACCCATACCCGGCGTCTATGGCCTGCCCGTGATTTGGAATCATGGGCATGGCCTGACCCCGGGCTTTCTCGCACGGGACGGCGCCGCCGTGGTGCCACAATCGGCGGCACCGCCAACGAGGAGCCGCCCATGACGTTCGCCAAGACCTCTGCCATCACCCGCCGCGCCGCCGGCACCGTGCTTGCCGCCAGCCTGTTCGCCGCCTACGGCCTGAATCCGGCGCTGGCCGCCACGCCCAAGGACACCCTGGTGGTGGCCTTCGCCTTCGACGACATCATCTCGGTCGATCCGGCCGAGGTGTTCGAGATTTCCGGCGGCGAGATCATGGGCAATACCTATGACCGCCTGGTGCGCTTCGATGTCAGCGACCCGTCCAAGCTGATCGGCGACCTGGCCAAGAGCTGGACGGTCTCGGCCGATGGCAAGACCTTCAGCTTCGAGCTCAAGGACGGACTCAAGTTCGCATCGGGCAATCCGATCACGGCCGAGGACGTGGTGTTCTCGCTGCAGCGCTCGGTGATGCTGGACAAGACCCCGGCCTTCATCCTGACCCAGTTCGGCTGGAGCAAGGCGGCCGTGGCGGACAAGGTCAAGCAGACCGGCAAGCTGACACTGACGCTGGAGACCGACAAGACCTATGCCCCCAGCTTCGTGCTGAACTGCCTGACGGCCAATATCGCCGCCGTCGTGGACAAGAAGCTGGTGATGAGCAAGGAGGTCAACGGCGACATGGGCTACGCCTGGCTGAAGACCAACTACGCCGGCTCGGGCCCGATGAAGCTGCGCGAGTGGCGTGCCAACGAGATCGTGGCGCTGGAGCGCAATGACAACTACTGGGGGCCGAAGCCCGCGCTGGCCCGGGTGATCTACCGCCATGTGAAAGAATCGGCCACGCAGCGCCTGCTGCTGGAAAAGGGCGATGCCGACATCGCGCGCAACCTGACCCCGCAGGACCTGGATGCGCTGGCCGCGAACAAGGGCGTCTTGACCACCTCCACGCCCAAGGGCACGGTCTATTACATCAGCCTGAACCAGAAGAACGCGAACCTGGCCAAGCCCGAGGTGCGCGAGGCCTTCAAGTGGCTGGTCGACTATGACGCGATCGGCGCCACGCTGATCAAGAACATCGGCGTCGTGCACCAGAACTTCCTGCCGGTGGGCCTGCTGGGTGCCAGCACCGTCAAGCCCTACAAGCTGGACGTTGACAAGGCCAAGGCGTTGCTGGCCAAGGCCGGCCTGCCCAACGGCTTCAAGGTGACCATAGACACGCGCAGCATCCAGCCGGTGCAGGGCATCGTCGAGGCGATACAGCAGACTGCCAAGCGCGCCGGCATCGAGATGGAGATCATTCCCGGCGACGGCAAGCAGACCTTGACCAAGTACCGCGCCCGCACCCACGATATGTATGTCGGCCAGTGGGGCGCCGATTACTGGGACCCGCACACCAATGCCGATACCTTCGCCCGCAACCCCGACAACAGCGACGACGCCAAGAGCAAGCCGTTGACCTGGCGCAATGCCTGGGCCATCCCCGAGATGACCAAGAAGGCCGACGCCGCGGTGCTGGAGCGCGATGCCAACAAGCGCAAGGCCCTGTACACCGAGATCCAGGACGAGTTCCGCAAGACCAGCCCCTTCATCATGCTGTACCAGCAGACCGAGGTGGCGGCCTACCGCAGCAATGTGGATGGCCTGAAGATCGGCCCGACCTCGGACTCGACTTATATGTTCAAGGTCACCAAGCGCTGATACATCGGTGACTCAAGCGCAACTGAGCGCCCGGCTGAATGCGCTGGGCCGCTTCCTGCTGGTCATCGTCCTGACCTATCTGGGTCTGCTGGCGGTGACCTTCTTCATCGGCCGGGTGATACCGGTCGACCCGGTGCTGGCCATCGTCGGCGACCGCGCGCCCGAGCATGTGATTGCCCGCGTGCGCGAGGAGCTGGGGCTGAACAAGCCGCTGTGGGAGCAGTTCTACATCTACGTCAGCAAGGTGCTGCAGGGCGACTTCGGCACCTCGGTGCTGACCTCCAACCCGGTGATGCAGGACATCCGTCGCGCCTTCCCGGCGACCTTGGAGCTGGCTACCGTGGGCATCGTCATCGGCGCAGGCATCGGCGTGCCGCTGGGTGTGTGGGCAGCGGTGCGGCGCGGTGGCCTGGTCGATCAGGGCGTGCGCATCATGGGCCTGGTCGGCTACTCGGTGCCCATCTTCTGGCTGGGCCTGATGGCCCTGGTCGTGTTCTATGCCAAGCTGGGCTGGGTCAGCGGGCCGGGTCGCATCGATGTGGCCTATGAGTTCACGTTGACGCCGGTGACCGGTCTGATGCTGCTGGACACGGCCCTGGCCGGTGAGTGGGAAGCGTTTCGAAACGCCTTCTCGCACCTGATACTGCCCGGGGCGCTGCTGGGCTACTTCTCGCTGGCCTACATCAGCCGCATGACGCGCTCCTTCATGCTCAACGAACTGGCGCAGGAGTATGTGGTGGCGGCGCGGGCCAAGGGCCTGAGCGAGAGCCGCATCATCTGGCGCCATGCGCTGCGCAACGCGATGGTGCCGCTGGTCACGGTAATCGCGCTGTCCTACGCCGGCCTGCTGGAGGGCTCGGTGCTGACCGAAACCGTGTTCGCCTGGCCGGGCCTCGGGCTCTACATCACCAACTCGCTGCAGAACGCCGACATGAATGCGGTGCTGGGCGGCACCATCATCGTCGGCTCGATCTTCATCGGGCTGAATCTGCTGTCCGATGTCTTGTACCGGCTGCTCGACCCGAGGACGCGCATCAAATGAAGGCGACCGCAGACTTGCATCAGTGGCTGATGTCGGACCGGCCGGCCTCGCGGCGCCAGGCCGCGCTGGGGCGTTTCTATGGCGGCTGGCGGGTGTTCGCGCGCAACCGCCTGGCCATGCTCGGGCTGTTCATCGTGTTGGCCCTGGTGCTGATGGCGATCTTCGCGAATCAGCTCGCGCCCTATGCACCCAGCGTCGGCGACCTGATGACCACACGGCTGCTACCGCCGTCGAGCGCGCACTGGTTCGGCACCGATGACCAGGGTCGCGACATCCTTTCGCGCCTCATCCATGGCTCGCGCATCACGCTGTTCGTGGTCGTGCTGGTGGCGGTGCTGGCAGCTCCCATCGGCCTGATCGTCGGCACGGTGGCCGGCTATGCGGGCGGCCTGCTCGATGCCACGCTGATGCGCATCACCGACATCTTCCTGGCCTTTCCGCGGCTGATACTGGCGCTGGCCTTTGTCGCCGCCTTGGGCCCGGGCATAGAGAACGCGGTGCTGGCCATCGCCATCACCTCCTGGCCGCCCTACGCGCGCATCGCGCGGGCCGAGACCCTGACGATTCGGCAGACCGACTACATCGCCGCCGTGCAGCTGATCGGGGCCTCGCCCTGGCGCATCGTGCTGCGCCACATCATGCCGCTGTGCGTGTCCTCGGTGATCGTGCGCGTGACGCTGGACATGGCCGGCATCATCCTCACCGCCGCCGGCCTGGGCTTTCTGGGCCTGGGTGCGCAGCCGCCCAGCCCCGAGTGGGGCGCGATGATCGCCGCCGGCCGCGCCTATGTGCTGGACCAATGGTGGGTGGCCGCCGGGCCGGGCCTGGCGATCTTCGTTGTCAGCCTGGCCTTCAATCTGCTGGGCGACGGCCTGCGCGATGCGCTTGATCCGAAGGGCACGAAATGAGCGAGCCCTTGCTGGTCGTCGATGACCTGCGCGTCAGCTTCCCGAATCGCGACGGTGGCCTGTTTGAAGCGGTGCGCGGCGTGTCCTTCACCCTGGGCCGCGAGCGGCTGGGCATCGTCGGCGAATCGGGTTCCGGCAAGTCGCAGACCGGCCGGGCCATCCTGGGCCTGTCGGCCGCCGAGGCGCAGATCAGCGCCAAGCGGCTGGCCTTCAAGGGCACGGACCTGCTGGGCTGCTCGGCGCAGGAGCGGCGTGAGCTGCGCGGCGGGCGCATTGCGATGGTGTTGCAGGATCCGAAGTACTCGCTGAATCCGGTGATGAGCATCGGCGACCAGATCGTCGAGACCCTGCAGGCCCATGCCCGGGTGTCCGGCGCGGAAGCCCGCGCCAAGGCCCTGGCGGCCCTGGCCGCGGTCAGCATCGAGGACCCGGCGCGCGTGTTCAAGCTCTACCCGCATGAGGTCTCCGGCGGCATGGGCCAGCGGGCGATGATCGCGATGATGCTGATCGCTGATCCGGAGCTGCTGATCGCCGACGAGCCGACCTCGGCCCTGGACGTCACCGTGCAACTGCAGGTGCTGGCCATCCTCGACAAGCTCGTCGCCGAGCGCGGCATGGGCCTGATCTTTGTCTCGCACGACCTGCGCCTGGTGTCCAGTTTCTGCGACCGCATCCTGGTGATGTATGCCGGCCGCGTGGTCGAGGAGGTGCTGGCCAGGGACCTGCACCAGGCGAAACATCCCTATACCCGAGGCCTGCTGAACTGCCTGCCGGTGCTGGGCGCGGCCCGCCATCCGCTGCCGACGCTGGACCGCCAGCAGGAGTGGAAGCTTTGATCGCCGCCGTGAATGCCTCCGTGGGTCTGGAAGTCAACAACCTGCGCGTGCAGTTTGGCGCCTTCGTCGCCGTCGAGGACACCTCCTTCGCCGTACAGCCGGGCGAGAGTTTCGGCATCGTCGGTGAATCGGGATCGGGCAAATCGACGGTGCTGCGCGCGATCTGCGGACTCAATGCCCGGACGTCCGGCGAGGTCAGGCTGATCGGCGAGGGTGCGCTGCCGGCCCCCGGCGACAAGGCCTTCCGCCGTCGCGTGCAAATGGTGTTCCAGGACCCCTATGGCTCGCTGCACCCGCGCCAGACGGTCGATCGGATACTTGCCGAGCCGCTGGCCATTCATGGCATCGCGGATGCCGAGGCTCGCATCGAGCGCGCGCTGGACGAGGTGGGCTTGAGCGATGGCTTCAGATTCCGCTTCCCGCACCAGCTGTCCGGCGGCCAGCGCCAGCGCATCGCCATCGCCCGTGCCTTGATCCTGGAGCCGCAAATCCTGCTGCTCGACGAACCGACCTCGGCGCTGGATGCCTCGGTGCAGGCCGAGGTGCTGAACCTGCTGGAGCAGCTGCGCCGCGAGAGGGGCCTGAGTTTCATCATGGTCAGCCATGACCTGGCAGTCGTCACTCATCTGTGCGAGCGCCTGATGGTGATGCAGCGCGGCCGCACGGTGGAACTGCTGTCGGCCGAGGACCTGGCCGCCAGCCGCGTGCGGGACGACTACACCAAGGCCTTGATGCTGGCCTCGAAGGGATTTACACGAAGGTAGCCTCCCGGATTGCATCCGGGCTACCTGCGTCCCGTGGCCCGGATGCAATCCGGGGGCAAATCAACCAGGCAACATCTCGATCAACTCCTTCGTGAACTCCAGCGCCTCCTCGGGCGTGGCGAAGAAGTACTCCTCGCCCAGATCCTGCCCGCGGCCGTTGGGCCCGATATGGCTGATGGACCAGCCCTCGGCGCCGCCGCCGATGGCGCAGATCACAAAGCTGCCCGGGGCGTAGCCGGCGTCGGAGCCGGGGCTGATGAAGATGTTGCGGCCGGCGTGCTGGTGCTGGAGTTTCAAGGGGGGGGTGTCAGGCACTGAGGGGTACACAGCCTAGCATCCCGGCCAGCGCCGCCAGATCGGCTGCCTGCCGATCGACGGTCACCGTCGGCACCGATTCGCCCAGGCCGGGCCCGCGCTCGTCGGGCCGGGCGATGAAAGCCGTGCGCAGGCCGGCCTGTGCCGCCGCGGCCAGATCGGACGAATGGGCGGCCACCATCATCACCTGTTCGGGCCGCAGATCGAAGGCCGACACGGCGCTGAGATAGACCACTGGCTTGGGCTTGTAGTCACGGGCCAGTTCGGCGCCGAGGATGGCATCCCACAGCAGTCCGTTGCGCCGGGCCAGATCGACCATCAGCGAGATATTGCCGTTGGAGCAGGGCGCCAGCAGATAGCGCTGGCGCAGCAGGGCCAGGGCCGCGGGCACGTCGGGCCAGGCATCGAGCCGGTGCCAGGCCAGGTTCAGGGCGACGCGGGTGGTCTCATCGACCCGCTCACCCAGGCCCATGCGAGCCAGCACCACATCAAGGTTGCGCCGGTGCAGGCCGTCGAGCTTGCCGAAGGCGATGCGGCCGCTGCGCACCTCTTCCATGGCCGGCTGGTATTCGTCGCGCCAGGCGTCGGCAAAGGCCGCCCAGTCGATGGTGATGCCCAGCGGGGTCAGGGCTTGCCTTGCCTCGCGCGCGATCGAGCTGCGCCAGTCGACCAGCGTGCCGAACACATCGAATATCAGGGCCTTGATCGGTTCACGGTCGGAATGCATGGGAGACGAGCCTTTGTGCTGCGCGGTGCCGCTGCCCAAGCATAGCGGCACCGCGCACAAGGACTCATCAGCTGTCCGAGAAGTTGATCGCGAACTGATGCTGCTGGGCCACCTGGCTCTGGCCCTGGCATTTCAGATCGGCCACGGCCGTGCGCACGCGGGCACGGTAGCGCGCCGGCCCTGCGGTAGCCTGCACGTCGCTGATCTGCTGGCCGACCAAGGTGAAGCGCACCTGCATCACACCCTCTTCGCGCAGGCGGTGCACGGTGCTTTCAAGCGCCTCCTGCAGCACCTCAGCAGCTTGCGGACAGGTGGCCCTCAGGCTCGCGCTGCCTTGCAGGGTCACGGTGGGCAGGGTCTTGATCGCGGTGTCGGCCTGGGCGGTGCCACTGACGGCGGCAAGCAACAGGGCGATGGGCATGGCTGCGCGCTTGAGCGTGCGTGTCAGCGACAGCGATGAGGTGGTGGTGTGCATGAGGGATCTCCGTTCGGGTGGGTTGAGGCAGCGAACTTTAGGAACACCGCTGGCGATGCCCCAGCCACATGCGACAGAGTGCGGACTAGCGCGATAAACGGCCAAGGCCGCAGGCTGGACTGCATATGTCAAGCAGTGAACGAGCGCTCGGGCCGCGACTCAGCTGCCGCCTTCGCGCGGCCACAGCGCCCACATGCGCAGGCCCTGCTTCATGCGGCCTGCCTGCTGCTCCGCCGTGCTGCCCCAGCCCCAGAAGAAGTCGGCGCGCACCGCGCCGGTGATGGCGCTGCCGGTGTCCTGGGCCATCACCAGGCGGCGCAGCGGGGTGTTGCTGAGTGGCTCGGTGCTGTCCAGCCAGACCGGGGTGCCGTAGGGCACGCTGGCGGTGTCCACGGCGATTGAGCGGCCCGGCGTCAATGGCACGGCCTGGCCGCCGCGCGGGCCGGAGCTGGGGTCGTGCAGCGGTTCTTCGCGGAAGAAGACCACTCGCGGATTGCTCCACAGCAACTCGTTGATCCGCCCTGGATTGCGCCGTGCCCAGTCCTTGATCGCCGGCCAGTTGGCCCCCTCGGGTCGCAGCTCGCCCTGCTCGATCAGCCAACGGCCGACCGATCTGTAGGGCTGGTCGTTGTGGCCGGCAAAGGCCAGGCGCACCAGGCGTTGCGAGCCGTCGGGCTCGGTCAGCTGCAGCCGGCCCGAGCCCTGGATCTGCAGCACCAGCGCGTCCAGCGGGTCTTCGATGAAGGCGATCTCGCGGCCCAGCAGGGCCTGGCGGGCCTGAGTCTCGCGCTCCAGCTGCTGGCGCGTCCAGTAGGGCCGGCGCGTGGTCAGATCGGCCGGCGGGCGGTGCAGGGCGGTGCGAAAGCCGGCCTGGGGCCTGCGGCTGGCGGTGATCAGCGGCTCGTAATAGCCGGTGATCAGGCCCTCGCGCTGGCCGTCCATCGATTCGATCCGGTAGGGCTGCAGCCGGGCCATCAGCCAGGCGCGGGCCTGGGCATCGTCCGGCGCGGTGAGTGACCGGGCCTGGGCGCAGACCGAGGCCCAACCCGCGGCAGGGCGCTCGCAACCGCGCAGCAGGGCGGGCCACAGCTCGCCGGCGCGGTCAAGCTCCCAGCCGGGAAGCGCGTTCCAGTCCACCGCCACCCAGCGCGAGCGCTCGCGCAGCAGGTCTGGTTCCCGCCGGCTGTAGTCGGGCGGATAGGGCTTGAACACTTCCTCTGGTGGCGGTACCGAAACACCAGGTGGCGGCGCTGGCGCTGGCGTTGGCGCAGGTGTCGTGCTGCAAGCCACCAGGAGGCATAGAATCGCCGCCGCCGTGCCGTTCCGAAACTGACCGATCGAGAAGACTGCCATGTGGGTGATTTTGCTGGAAGCGCTGGGTGCGCTGCTGCTGTTCGTGCTGATCATCTGGTGGACGATGTTCTCGGGCCGCAAGAAGGGCGAGCGGCCCGGGAGCCATGACGAGTCTTAGGTCGGTCCGCTGCTGATCAGGATTTCGGCGGCAGCACGAAGCTTCTTGGCGCGGTGCGCAGCCGCCGCCAGATCGCGCCGCGCAGCCGGGCCCGGTCGGCCAGCTTGACGCCGCGGGAGCGCAGCGCGACCTTCAGGGCCAGCCAGAAGCTGACGCCCAGGTTCAGCAGGCCTATGAACGGAATGCTGGCCAGGCACCACCAGAAGGCGCTGTGCCGGAACACATCGATGCCGAGTGCGCCCACCGCCGCGGCCAGCTGACCGGTGGACAGGGTCACGTGCCTGACCTCGATGCCAAGGCCGAAGAAGGCCAGCAGCACCGGCACCAGGCCCAGCAGGAAGCCCAGCGAGATATTGGCCGCCAGGCCCGAGATATTGTTGCGCCACCACAGGGCCCAACGCTGGGCACGGGCCTCGCCCAGACGGGCAACCAGGCTGGGGTTCCAGGCAATCGCGCTGTCCAGCCGGTGGAACACGAACCAGTTCTCGGCCCAGCCTGCGATCAGGCTGCTGGCGAACAGCAGCACGCCGGTGAAGGCCGAGAAGAACAGCGTCGGCCCCAGCAGATGCAGGGTCTCCAGCACATGCTCGGCGTCATGCTTGCCGACCAGGGGCGCGCCCAACAGCAGCCAACCCAGACCCTGGCCGGCCAGCACGACCGGTATCACCATCGCGAGATTGCCGACGATGCCGGCGAACTGCGAGCGCAGCAGATGGGCCACCTCATCGACAAAGTCCTCCAGCTCGGCCTCCTGGTCGATGCTCTTGAGCTTGTGCGCCATCGCCGGCGCCGTCATCGCCGGCTGCTTGGTCGCCACCGTCCAGTGCAGCACATGGATCAGCACGAAACAGGCGGCATAGTTGACGCCGGCCCAGAAGCCCGCCCAGAAGGCAGACAGCGTGAGCGCCATCAGGGCGAACTTGACGAATGTGGTGATGGCAATCGCGCCACCGCCGCCGGCCGCGCGCAGGAGCATGTCCCGGTACTCGGCGGCATTGCGGGTGATGTAGTGCTCGCCGGTGGCGGCGCTGCGTTCGGCCACCTTGCGCGCCAGCATCGAGTAGTGCTGGGCGAACAGGCTGCTCAGGCTGCGCTGCTCATGGACCACGCGCACCAGATCGGCGGCCAGGCGGGCCAGCTCCTGCTGCGGGGTGTCGGAGACCAGGCAGTCGAGCAGGGCCTCGATGCGCTGGCAGCGTCGCACCAGCTGATCGATCTCGAACACGATGTCGACCGAGATGCCATGGGCTTCCAGATGCTCGGAGCTGCTCTGTGCCGCCCGCTGGCAGGCCTCCAGCAGCGCGCGCAGGTACTGCAGGTCTTGCTTGAGTGCCGCCTCATCGCGCTCCTGCAGCGCCTGGGTGACGCGCTCGGTGGCCCGGGCCAGCTGTACAAAGGGCTGGTCCGCTATCAGCTCGGGGCTCATGCGCTGGCGCAATGGGGCCGACAGGCCTGTGGAGCGCACGGCGCTGGCCAGCACGGTGATGCTTTCCAGCATGGGCTGGCGCCAGCGGGAGTCGGCGTCGCCATCCGCATCGGCCGGTGTCAGCACCTGACCCAGTCGGCGCAGCAGGTCTTCGTCCATGGCCAGCAGCCACTGCTCGTCCTCGGGCTGCGGGAACAGCAGATGGAACAGTTCGCCCAGGTCGTTGGTGTCCACCGTGCCGGGCAGCAGGTTCTGGCGAAGGCGGTGCATCAGCTCGCCCCACAGCACCATGCGCGGCGCAAAGCCGACATAGGCAAACAGGCCCAGTGCGTCGATCTCGCGCCAGAAGGCCGTCATGATGTCGCGCACGGCCCGGGCGCTGTCGGGGTTGCGCTCCAGCATCTGCAGCAGGTGGCGCAGGCGCAGCAGCGGCAGCGGCTGGCTGGTCTCGTGTTCGGCACCGCGTGGTGCCGGGTGGCGCAGCCATTCCAGCAGGCGCACCAGCCACAGATGGCGCTGTGCGCGTGTCAGTTTGGCATTGGCTGCATTGAGCAGCGCGGTCAGATCCCAGTTGCCGTGTTGCTTCGTCATCTATTTGAGATGGGTGTCAGTGCAGCACGCTGGTGTCGGCCAGCAGGAACTCATGCACCGGGGTATCGAAGACCTCGCCGAGCTCGGTCACGCACAGAAACGAGCCCTGCATCGTGCCCTGGGGCGTGCGCAGCTGTGCCCAGCTGGTGTATTCGAACTCCTGCCCGGGTTGCAGCACCGGCTGGTGCCCCACCACGGCCAGGCCGCGCACCTCGTCCACATGGCCGCGGGCGTCGGTGATGGTCCAGCGCCGGGCGATCAGCTGGGCAGTGATGTCGCCGCTGTTCTTGATGTTGATGGTGTAGGCAAAGGCATGCAGCCCCTTGCCGGCGTCGGTCTGCTCGGGCAGAGGCTGCACCGTGACGGTGCAGGTGAACTGAGGGTTGGCCATGAGGGGCATTCTAGGCACGTGTCGGGGCGGCTGGCTGCAGATTGAATTACCCTTCGCAACCATGAGTGACACAGCCCTTCCCTATATGCCCGCCGACGGGCGCCCGCGTTGCCGCTGGTGTGCCGCCGCGGCCGACTATCCGCCCTATCTGCATTACCACGACACGGAGTGGGGCTTTCCGGTTGCCGATGAGCGCCGCCTGTTCGAGAAGCTGTGCCTGGAGGGCTTCCAGTCCGGCCTGAGCTGGCGCACGATCCTGGCCAAGCGCGAGGCTTTCCGTGCCGCCTTTGCCAATTTCGAGCATGCCAGCGTTGCCGGGTTCGATGACGGCGACGTGACGCGGCTGCTGCAGGACGCCGGCATCGTGCGCCATCGCGGCAAGATCGAGGCCAGCATCAACAATGCCAGGCGGGCGATCGAACTGGTGGCCGAGACCGGCTCGCTGGCCGCCTATCTGTGGCGCTATGAACCGGCGCCGGGCAGTTACGACGAGCCCGTGGTGCGCGCCACCTCTCCCGAGTCGGTGGCCATGTCCAAGGACCTGAAGAAGCGCGGCTGGAAGTTCGTCGGCCCGACCACCATGTATGCCTTGATGCAGGCGATGGGTCTGGTCAATGACCACTCGCTCGCTTGCGTGACCCGCGAGCAGGTGAGCGCGGCGCGGCGCGCCTTTCGCTCACCTGCGGCCTGAGGGGCCAGGCCGGACGAGGCCTACTTGGGCATGATCACGCTGTCGATGACGTGAATCACGCCATTGTCGGCCGCGATGTCGGTGGCCGTGACCTTGGCCTGGTCGACCATCACGCCGCCGCTGGTGCTGACCGTCAGCTCGCTGCCCTGCACCGTCTTGACCTTGCCGGCCTTGACGTCCTTGGCCATCACCTTGCCCGGCACGACGTGATAGGTCAGCACGGCTGTCAGCTTGGCCTTGTCGGCCAGCAGCGCGTCGAGATCGGCCTTGGGCACCTTGGCGAACGCCGCGTCGGTGGGCGCGAATACGGTGAACGGGCCCTTGCCCTTGAGTGTGTCAATCAGGCCTGCGGCCTGCAGGGCGGTGGCCAGGGTCTTGAAATTGCCCGCGGCGACCGCCGTGTCGACGATGTCCTTGGCTTGAGCGGACAGGGCGGCAAGGGTCAGTGCACCGACTACAAACAACTGCTTCTTCATGGTATTGCCTTCGTTCAGGGTGGAGGAAAGTGGAGATGTATTGGCCGGGGGCCTCAGCGCTGGGGCGGCAACAGCGCCTGTGTCAGCGGATGCAGCACGCCATTGCTGGCATGCAGCTCCCGGCCCGGCAACAGGGGTTGAGCATCGGCGTCGCCGCGGCCGATCAGGCCCAGCGGGCTCAGGCGTAGCGACGTGCCTTGCGCCGTGGGCAGTGCGCCGCCCCAGGGCAGATCGGCAAAGGCCACTCGACCGCTGACCAGGTGGTAGCGCAGCACATCGAGCAGCAGCCCGGTGTCGGCAAGCAGGCTGCGGCGCCGCAAACCCAGCCGCACCGCCAGGCCGGCAAAGGCATCGTTGCTCGGAGCGAACAGGGTGAACGGCCCCTGGCTGCGCAACACGCAGGTCAGCCCGCTGCGGTCCAGGGCCTCGGCCAGATCGCAAAAATCGCTGCGCTGTGCCAGCAGCTCCAGCAGGCTTTGCTGAGGAGCCAGCAGCACTTCGTCGATCAGGTGCACGCGCAGCGCGCCGAGCCGCAGGTCGCCGCGCAGCACGCGAGCGCGTCGCTGCTGGGCATCCACCAGCATCGGCCCCTGCATCGTCGCCTCGATCCTCAGCGGCACCCGGCCCAGGCTGGACAGGGCCTGGGCCTGCAGCAGCTGTGCTGCACCGACCGCGCTGGGCAGCAGGTGATCGAGGAGCAGACGGCGAAGGGACTCGGCATCGGTCAGCCAGTCGGCGTGGCTGCGGCCCTGGCTCGCCAGCCAGCCGTGCAGCGCCGCTTCGCTGGGCGCCAGCAGGGTCAGCCCGGCGCCGTGGCTGAGCAGACTGCCCATGCCGGCGTTCTGCAGGGCGTTGGGCAACCAGGCCAGTGACGGCTCCGTGCCATCGTTCGCACCCATGGACGGCATGGCCGGGGCGGCGCGCGAGGATTCGGTGGGTTGCGGCGTGAGCCAGTTCAGCATGATCTTGCCCCAGACATAGGAGACGGCAGGGGAACCACCGTCGTTGGGGCGGAATTTGAACTATTGAGTTCACAAAGTCAACCGTATGGTCTTTATGTGAACTTGTTGGTAACAACTGGACTTGCCAGTCTGTTTCTGGCCTGGGGCCGCCTAGAATGCCGGCATGGCAAGAGTTTCATTCCGTGCGCAGGTGCTGCAGGCTCGCGAGGACGCGATCGTTGATGCGGTCAATCGCCTGCTGGCCGAAAAGGGCTTCGACCTGATGACGGTCGACGAGGTGGTGGCCGACGTGGGCATTGCCAAGGCCAGCCTCTACAAGCATTTCACCTCCAAGGAAGAATTGGCCGCGGCGGCGATGGTGCGGGTGCTCGAGCGCGCACTGGCCTTCGTGGCCGAGCTGCAAGCGAAGCCGGGCCTGAAGCCGCTGGAGGGGCTGAAGGCCGTGGCCCGCTGGACGATGCAGGTGCAACTGGCCGGCGAAATGCCGTCACTGCCGGCACAGAACTCCAGCCTGCGTGCCGCCCTGGTGGGTCACAAGGTCTATATGGACCGCCTGCTGACGCTCAGCGACCATCTGGGTGAGTGGATCGCCGCCGCGCAGGCCGCCGGCACCCTGCGCACCAGCCTGCCGCCCGAGGTCGTGCTCTACACCCTCTACGCCCGTGCCTGCGACCCGGTGCTGGGCCTGCTGAAGATGAGCGGCCAGTACGGGCACGAGCAGATCATCGAGATGCTGCTGAGCACTTGCTTCGACGGCCTGGCCGCCGGCTGAACGGCTTGCCTCCTAGAATCGGGGCATCCATCGCCGCAGCAGCCACCATGAGCACCACCTTCCGCATTGCCCCCAGCCTCCTGTCTGCCGACTTCGCCCGCCTCGGCGATGAGGTGCGCAACGTCATCGCGGCCGGCGCCGACTGGATCCATTTCGACGTGATGGACAACCATTACGTGCCCAACCTGACCTTCGGCCCGATGATCTGCGAAGCGCTCCGCAAGCATTCGGTCACCGCCGCCGGCGTGGCCGTGCCCATCGATGTGCACCTGATGGTGCAGCCGGTCGATGCGCTGGCCGTCGCTTTCTGCAAGGCTGGCGCCGACCTGGTGAGCTTCCACCCCGACGCCTCGGCCCATGTGGACCGCACCTTGCAGCTGATCAAGGCCGAGGGCAAGCAGGCGGGTCTGGTGTTCAACCCCGCCGAGTCGCTGGATGTGCTGGAGTGGGTGATAGACAAGGTCGATCTGGTGCTGATCATGAGCGTCAACCCCGGCTTCGGCGGCCAGAGCTTCATCCCCTCGGCGCTGAAGAAGCTGGAGCAGGCCCGCCGCATCATCGACAAGAGCGGCCGCGATATCCGCCTGGAGATTGACGGCGGCGTCAAGGTCGACAACATCCGCCAGATTGCCGATGCGGGCGCCGACACCTTCGTCGCCGGCTCGGCGATCTTCGGCAAGCCGGACTACAAGGCGGTCATCGACGCAATGCGGGCCGAGCTGGCGCGCTGAGGCTCAAGCCGCACTCTTGCCCAGACTCTCCGCCACCTCGGTCGTGATCGGCCCGCGGCCGCTGTAGCGGTCCAGCGCCAGGTAGATCACCGGGGTGATGTACAGCGTCACCATCTGCGAGACGATCAAGCCGCCGACGACGGCCAGGCCCAGCGGCTGGCGCAGCTCGGCGCCGGCGCCCAGGCCCAGGGCGATCGGCAGGGCGCCCATCAGCGCGGCCAGGGTGGTCATCATGATGGGCCGAAAGCGCAGCACGCAGGCTTCGCGTATCGCCTGGTGGGGCGTCATGCCCTGGTTGCGCTGCGCATCCAGCGCGAAGTCGATCATCATGATCGCGTTCTTCTTGACGATGCCTATCAGCATCAGTATGCCAATCGTGGCAATCAGGGTCAGGTCTTGCCCAAAGAGCTGCAGGGTGATCAGCGCGCCCATTGCCGCCGAGGGCAGGCCGGCGAGGATGGTCAGCGGGTGGATGTAGCTCTCGTAGAGCACGCCCAGCAGCACATAGATCACCAGCACCGCCAGCACCAGCAGCAGGGCCTGGCCGCCCTGCGAGTCCTTGAACACCGCAGCATCGCCGCCATAGCTGGTGATGATGCTGGCCGGCAGCTTGATGTCCTTGACCAGCTGGTCGAGTTTGGCCGTGGCGTTGCCCAAAGGTATGCCGGGGGCGAGATTGAAGCTCAACGTCACCGCCTGCAGCTGGCCCTGGTGGTTGACGGCCGTCGGCCCCAGCGTGCGCTGCACGCTGGCAAAAGCGGTCAGCGGCACCAGGGCGCCGTTCTTGCCGCGCAGCGAGATCTTGCCGAAGGCGTCCTCGCTGGCGCTGTCGGCCTCGCTGGCCTGCATGATCACCTGGTAGGAGTTGCTCTCGCCGTAGATGGTGGAGACCTGGCGCTCGCCGAAGGCACTGTACAGCGCGCTGCGGATGTCGCCGATCTGCACGCCCAGCAGATTGGCCCGCTCGCGGTCGATGTTGAGGCTGGCCTGCAGGCCCCGCATCTGCGAGTCGCTGGTGATGTCGCGGTAGATGGGTTCGCCGCGCATCTTCTCCTGCAGCCGATTGGCCCAGTCGTTGAGTTCACCGGTGCTGACGCTTTGCAGCGTGAACTGGTAGCGGCTCTTGCTTTGGCGTCCGCCGAGCTGAAGGTTCTGCACGGGGCTGAGGAACACCTGCATGCCGGCTTGGCCACGCAGTTTCTTGCGCAGGCCCTCCAGCACCTCCTTCATCGGCGGGCGCTCGTTGCGAGGCTTCAGGTTGATGAACATGCGGCCGGCATTCAGGTTGCCGCCGCCACCGCCGCCGCCCACTGTCGAGGCCACGCTGGCCACCGCGGGGTCGGCCTGCACCAGCGCCGCCACGCGATCCTGCAACTCCAGCATGCGCGTGAACGAAATATCCTCGGCGGCCTCGGTGCTGGCGCGGATCTGGCCGATGTCCTCCTCGGGGAAGAAGCCCTTGGGAATGACGGTGAACAGGTAGGCGGTGATGGCAAAGCTGGCTAGCGCAGCGCCCATCACCCAGCGGCGGTGCAGCAGGGCATAGTCCAGCGAGCGGGTGTAGGCAGCGAGCACCGCATTGAAGCCGCGCTCGAACCAGCGCCCCAGCGCCGACTCTTCCCTGGCCTCGTGCTTGTGCAGAAAGCGGCTGCACAGCATGGGCACCAGGGTCAGCGACACCGCGGCGGAGACCAGGATGGCCAGCGACACGACGACCGCGAACTCATGGAACAGCAGGCCGATCACGCCTGGCATGAAGAAGATCGGTATCAGCACCGCCACCAGCGAGATCGAGATGCTGACGATGGTGAAGGCCATTTCGCGCGCACCGCGCACGGCGGCGGCGAAGGGCTCCATGCCGGCTTCGACGTGACGCATGATGTTTTCCAGCATCACGATGGCGTCGTCCACCACCAGGCCCACGGCCAGCGTGATGCCCAGCAGCGAGATATTGTCCAGGCTGTAGCCCAGCGCATAGAGCAGGGTCAGCGCGCCGATCAGCGAGATCGGCAGCGACAGCGTCGGGATCACGGTGGCCGCCATATGGCGCAGGAAGATGAAGATCACCATCACCACCAGGCCCACCGTCAGCGCCAGGGTCAGATAGACGTCGTGCAGGGCCTCGCGCACCGACAGCGAGCGGTCGTTCAAGGTGCTCATCTGCACCGAGGCCGGCAGCTGGCTCTGGAAGCGCGGCAGCATGGCCTTGACCGAGTCCACCACCTTGACCGTGTTGGCATTGGGCTGGCGCTGCACGGCCAGCACGATGGAGCGCTCACCCTGGAAGCTGCTGGAGGTCTTGACGGTCTCGTAGCTGTCCTGCACATCGGCCACATCGCGCAGGTACAGCGGCGCGCCATCGCGCGAGGCAATCACCAGTGCGCCGAACTCGCGCGCATTGCGCAGCTGCTTGTTGGCCTGGATGGTCAGCGTCTGCCGTGCGCCGTCCAGCACACCCAGCGGCGTGTTGGCATTGGCACTGCGGATCGCGTTCTGCAGCTCGTCAAGGGTCAGGTTGCGCTGCTGCAGCGCTTCGTTGCGTACCTTGATGCGCACCGCGAAACGCTTCTGGCCGAAGATCGAGACCTGGGCCACACCATCGATGGTGGACAGGCTGGGGCTGATCAGGTTCTCGGCGAAGTCGTTCAGCTCCGACAGATTGATCGACGGCGAGGTCAAAGCCACCAGCAGCACCGGGGCATCGGCCGGATTGACCTTGCGGTAGTTCGGCGGCGAGGTCATTTCGGCCGGCAGGCTGCGCTGGGCACGGAACAGCGCGGCCTGCACGTCCACCGCGGCGGCCTCGATATCGCGCGAGGACTCGAATTCCAGGGTCAGCGAGGTATTTCCCAACGTGCTGGTGGACGAGATGGTGGCCAGGCCCGAGATGGTCGAGAACTGCTTCTCCAGCGGCAGGGCCACCGAGCTGGCCATGGTTTCCGGGCTGGCGCCGGGCAGGCTGGCGCTGACGTTGATGACCGGCGTGTTGTAGCTGGGCAGGGCGGCGACCGGGATCTTGCCCCAGGCCGCCAGGCCGGCGATCACCAGCGCAATGTTCAGCAGCACGGTCATCACCGGCCGGCGGATGAACAGCTCCGTCAGGCTGGAGCCGGCTTTCACTTCGAGGCTCCTGAAGCGGGGGTGCTGGCTGCGTCCGCGCCCTTGGTCCCGCGCCTGCCGCCGCCTGCGTCCAAGGTGGCCGGCACATCACGCACTGTCGCGCCCGGGCGCAGGTTCTGCTTGCCCTCAAGCACCACCTTGTCGCCGGCGGCAATGCCTTCGACCACGGCCATTTCGCCGAAGGGATAGCGTATCTGCACCGGCACCAGCCTGGCCGTCTTGTCCTCGCCGACGACGTAGATGGAGCGCTCGGTGCCGCGCAGGATGATGGCGGCCTGCGGCACCACCACCGCATCCGGGATGGTGCGCAGTATCAGCCGCAGCCGCACATACTGGCCCGGCCACAGCTGGCCGGCACTGTTGTCGAACTCGGCCTTGACCCGGATGCTGCCGCTGCTGGCATCGACGCTGTTGTCGACGAAGCTGACCTTGCCCTTGATCGGCGTGTCTGTGCCGCGGCCGGCACTGCCGGTCAGCACAATCTGCGCTTCCAGCGGTGCCTTGTCCTTGCCGCTTTTGCCCAGATTGACTGCTTGGAGCAGCGCACCCAGCTGCGTCTCGGGCAGCGTGAATGTCACGCCGATCGGATTGATCTGCGCAATGCTGACCAGCACCGTGCCGCTGGGTTGCACCAGGCTGCCGACGAACACATTGACCGCGCCGGCGCGGCCGTCCAGCGGTGAGCGGATCTCGTTGTAGCCCAGGCTGACCTGAGTGGACTGCAGCGCAGCCTCGTCCGACTGCAGCAGCGCGCGCTGGGCCTCCAGCTGCGACTGCACCGTGTCGACCGCGCTCTGGGCGATGAAGCTCTGCGCGCGCAGATCCAGCGCGCGCTTGTACTGGCGGTCCAGATCAGCCAGCGTGGCGCGGTCGCGGGCGATCTGCGCCCGGGCCTTGTCCAGATTGGCGCGGTCGCCGCGGTCGTCGAAGCGGAACAGCGGCTGGCCCTTATTCAGCATCTGACCGTCCTTGACCAGCACCTCGCGCACGATGCTGGACACCTGGGGCCGGATGTCCACCGTGTTCAGCGACACCACGGTGCCGCTGGCCTCGACGCGCACCGGCACGTCCTGGCGCAGGGCCGCCACCACGCCTACGGTCTGCACGCCGCCGCGGCCGGCCGCACCAGACGCGCCGGACGCGCCGGACGCTGCCGGGCCGGCTGCCGCCGCCCCCTCGGCAGGCTTTGCGGCCGGGTTCTTCCACCAATAGACGCCACCGGCAGCGACGGCCAGGATGACCAGCCCGGCGGCCACTTTTGTTCTGCTCATGCTCAAGCCCCAAGCGATCTGTACTTAACAAACCAGCTTAACCCAGCGACCCTGCGGTGGGTATTGCTCGCGGGTAAACCAGTGGTGCGCAGACCGCACCGGCAGGTTCGGGCATAGTGCCGCCAGCAGCAGGAGACCTCGCTTTGACTTTGGCAGCCCCCACCGACATCCAAGCCCCGCTGGCCCTGATCATCGATCTGGACGGCACCCTGATAGACACCCAAGCCGACTTCGTCGTCGCCTTGAACCTGATGCTGGACGATCTGCGCCTGCCCCATATCGACGGCGCTTTCGTTGCGCAGACGGTGGGCAAGGGCAGCGAGCATCTGGTCGCCCAGACCTTGAAGCAGGTTGACGCTGGCACGAACCGCTTCGAGCTGGCGATGCAGCGCTACCAGCGCCACTATTCTGAAATCAACGGCCGCCATGCCGAGGTCTATCCGGGCGCGCTCGAGGGGCTGCAGCGCTTCGCCGAGCTGGGCCTGCCCATGGCCTGCCTGACCAACAAGCCCACCGATTTCGCCCTGCCGCTGCTCGCGGACAAGGGCCTGTCCCGCTTCTTCAGCCACGTGTTCGGTGGCGATGCCTTCCCGCGCAAGAAGCCCGACCCGCTGCCGCTGATCAAGACCTGCCAGGCGCTTGGCACGGCGCCGGCGCACACCTGGATGGTCGGTGACTCCAGCAACGACGCCCAGGCCGCACGCGCCGCCGGCTGCCCCGTTGTGCTGGTCAGCTACGGCTACAACCATGGCCGGCCGATTCGCGAGGTGGATGCCGATGCCTTCATCGACCGTCTCGACGAGCTGCATTGGAGCTGAAATGCCGACACTGCCCTATCCCGTCATCAACGCCCTCGGGGTGCTGACCAATCCGAACATCGCGCTGGAGGCCGCCAAGGCCGGCACGCAGGACCAGATCGGCGCCTCCGCGACGCAGCGCGTCGATGCCCGGGCGCTGGCGGAGGCACGCGACTCCGGTCTTTCGGCGGTGAACATGACCTTGGGCCACGTCGCCGGGCCCAACGATCCCTACGAGCTGACGCTGCACGACATCCAGGTCTGGGACGAATTCATCGCCACCCATCCTGCCGACCTGCTGAAGGTCATCAGCGCGGCCGACATCCTGGCCGCCCATGCCGGTGGCCGCGCAGGCGTGATCTACGGCTTCCAGAACAGCGAGATGCTGGGCGACGATCTGGAGCGTGTGGCCGAGTTCGCGTCGTTGGGTGTGCGCGTGATGCAGCTGACCTATAACGGCCGCAATCGCATCGCCGACGGCTGCATGGTGGCCGATGACGCTGGTCTCAGCGCCTTCGGCATCGAGGCCGTGGCGCAGATGAATGCCCAGCAGGTGCTGGTGGACCTGAGCCACAGCAGTGAGAAGACCTGCCTGGATGCGCTGCGCCACTCGACCCAGCCCATCGCCATCACCCACACCGGCTGCCGGGCGCTGGCCAACCTGCCGCGCAACAAGACCGATGCCGAGCTGCGCCTGCTGGCGCAGCGCGGGGGCGTGGTCGGCATCTACGCGATGCCCTTTCTGCGCGAGCAAGGCCAGCCGATGGCGGAGGATCTGCTGCTGCACATCGAGCATGCGATCCAGGTCTGCGGCGAAGACCATGTCGGCTTCGGCAGCGACGGCCATGTCACCGCGGTGGACGATATGGTGAGCTATCTGCGCTTTCTGGCCGAGGACGTGGCGCAGCGCAAGCAGTCCGGCATCGGCGCTTCAGGGGAAAGCGCCGCCGTGGTGCTGTTCGCCCCGGACCTGATCGGTCCGACACAGTTCCAGGCGCTGGCGGACATGCTGCAGCGGCGTGGCCACAGCGCCGCCCGTGTCGAGAAGATCCTTGGCGGCAATTTTCTGCGGATGATGCGCGAGGTGTGGGGGGCGTAGCTTGTCTGCCACAAAGCCCTGCTACACTTTTCCCATGTTCACGTCGCGCAAGCACATCACGATAGGGTCTTATGACCGGGGAGCCTGGCCCTGGCGTCGCCCGCTCACAACGCTCTGATGCCAGCGCTGCGCTGAACCCTGCCGGTCACCTCTTGACCGCAGGCGTCGCAAGCCCCGCCGGCATCGCACCGGTGGCTTGCAGGGTCTGCCCCCGCTCCGATCTTCGGGCCACCTCCGACTTGAAAAGATGCCGCGCGATGCCCCGGGCCTTAAGCCTGGGTACCGCGGCCACGGAAGGTTCAGACAGTGATCACCGAACTCGAATTCCAAAGCCTGGCCACCGAAGGCTATAACCGCATCCCGCTGATCGCGGAGGCCTTTGCCGATCTTGAAACCCCGCTCTCGCTGTACCTGAAGCTGGCCGCCTATTCAGGCCAATCCGGCCAGTCGGGCAGCCACCGCAACAGTTTTCTGCTGGAGTCGGTGGTCGGCGGCGAGCGCTTCGGGCGCTACTCCTTCATCGGCCTGCCTTCGCGCACCCTGCTGCGCGCCACCGGCCGCCAGATCGAAGTCGTCACCGACGGCCTGGTCGTCGAGAGCCATGAGGGCAATCCGCTGGACTTCATTGCCGAGTACCAGAAGCGCTTCAAGGTGGCGCTGCGCCCGGGCCTGCCGCGCTTTTGCGGCGGTCTGGCCGGCTACTTCGGCTACGACGCGGTGCGCCATATCGAGCCCAAGCTGGCCGCGACGCACAAGCCCGGCGGCCTGAACACCCCTGACATCCTGCTGCTGCAATGCGAGGAGCTGGCGGTGATCGACAATCTGTCGGGGCGCCTCTACCTGATCGTCTATGCGGACCCGGGCGCGCCCGAGGCCTATTTCCGCGGCAAGAAGCGTCTCACCGAGCTGCGTGACAAACTGGGCTACAGCGTCTCTGCGCCGCAGGTCAAGCGCGTGCAGCAGCATCCGGTGCAGCGCGAGTTCGCCAAGGACGACTACATCGCCGCCGTGCTGAAGGCCAAGGACTACATCGCCGCCGGCGACATGATGCAGGTGCAGGTCGGCCAGCGCCTCTCCAAGCGCTACACCGAGTCGCCGCTGAGCCTGTACCGGGCGCTGCGTTCGCTGAACCCCTCGCCTTATATGTACTTCTACGACCTGGGCGACTTCCAGATCGTCGGCGCCTCGCCCGAGATCCTGGTGCGTCAGGAGCACACGCCGGACGGCCAGAAGGTCACGATCAGGCCCCTGGCCGGCACACGCCCGCGCGGCAACACCATCGAGCAAGACCTGGCCCTTGAAGTCGAGCTGAAGGCCGACCCGAAGGAGCGAGCCGAGCACCTGATGCTGATCGACCTGGCGCGCAACGACATCGGCCGCATCGCCAAGACCGGCAGCGTCAAGGTGACCGATGCCTTCGTCGTCGAGCGCTACTCCCATGTGATGCACATCGTCAGCAATGTCGAGGGCATCCTGCAGGACGGCACAACCAGCCTGGACGTGCTCAAGGCCACCTTCCCGGCAGGCACCTTGACCGGCGCGCCCAAGGTCCGCGCGATGGAAATCATCGACGAGCTGGAGCCGGTCAAGCGCGGCATCTACGGCGGCGCCTGCGGCTACCTGAGCTTTGCTGGCGACATGGACCTGGCCATCGCCATCCGCACCGGCATCATCCAGGATCAGACGCTGTATGTGCAGGCCGCGGCCGGTGTGGTGGCCGACTCCGTTCCCGAGATGGAATGGAGGGAAACGGAAGCGAAAGCCAGGGCACTGATCCGTGCCGCCGAGCTGGTTGAGGAGGGCTTTTAAATGCTGCTGATGATCGACAACTACGACAGCTTCACCTTCAACCTGGTGCAGTACTTCGGCGAGCTGGGTGAGGAGGTCAAGGTCTTCCGCAATGACCAGATCACGCTGGAGGAAATTGCCGCCTTGAAGCCCGACTCGCTGGTGCTGTCGCCCGGCCCCTGCTCGCCGGCCGAGGCCGGTGTTTGCGTGGCGGCCATCCAGCATTTCATCGGCAAGCTGCCGATTCTGGGTGTCTGCCTGGGCCACCAAAGCATTGGTGCGGCGCTGGGCGGCAACATCGTGCGGGCGAAGCAGCAGATGCATGGCAAGGCGAGCACGATCACGACCGACCAGAAGGGCGTGTTCCACGGCCTGCCCAAGGACTTCAGCGTGATCCGCTACCACTCTCTGGTGATCGAGGAGGCCACGATGCCGGCGTCGCTGGAGATCAGCGCTCGCTCCGAGGACGGTGAGATCATGGGTGTGCGCCACACCGCGCTGGCCGGCACGGCCACACCGCTGGAGGGCGTGCAGTTCCATCCCGAATCGATACTCAGCGAGCATGGCCATGCGATGCTGCGCAACTTCCTGCAGAGAGTTCTATGAAGATCATCGATCTACGAAGCGACACCGTCACGCAACCGACACCTGCGATGCGCGAGGCGATGATGGCCGCGCCTCTGGGCGACGATGTGTTCGGCGATGACCCGACGGTCAATGCCTTGCAGGACAAGCTGGCCGCCACCCTGGGCTTCGAGGCCGCGCTGTTCATGCCCACTGGCACGCAGAGCAATCTGTGCGCGCTGATGAGCCACTGCCAGCGCGGCGACGAATACATCGTCGGCCAGATGGCTCACACCTATCGCTGGGAGGGCGGCGGTGCCGCTGTGCTGGGCAGCATCCAGCCGCAGCCGCTGAACCATCAGCCTGATGGCTCGCTGGCCTTGGCCGACATCGAGTCCGCCATCAAGCCCGATGACGCGCACTTTGCCCGCACCCGGCTGCTGGCCTTGGAGAACACCATTGGCGGCAAGGTGTTGCCGCTGAGCTATCTGGCCGCGGCCAGCCACCTGGCGCGCGGCCGCGGCCTGAATGTGCATCTGGACGGCGCGCGGCTGTTCAATGCAGCGGTGGCCATGGGTGGCGACCCCTACGCCCAGGCGCGCACCATCTGCAGCCATTTCGACAGCGTCTCGGTCTGCTTCTCCAAGGGCCTGGGCGCGCCGGTTGGCTCGGTCTTGTGCGGCTCCAAGGCCTTCATCAAGGCGGCCCATCGCTGGCGCAAGATGGCCGGCGGCGGCATGCGCCAGGCCGGCGTCTTGGCCGGCGCTGCGCTGTATGCGCTGGACCACCATGTGCGGCGGCTGGCCGATGACCATGCCCTGGCGCAAACCTTGGCTGAGGGCTTGCAGGGCCTGCCGGGTCTGACGGTGGAACAGCCGCAGACCAATATCGTCTTCGTCGATGTCGCGCCTGAGCGGGCCCAGGGCCTGCTCGACCATCTGAAGTCGCGCGGCGTGCTGGCCACCGGCCTGTACCGGCTGCGCTTTGTCACGCACCTCGATGTCGATGCCGAGGGCGTGCAGCGCGCCGTGGCCGCGATCCGTGAATATTTGAGCTGACCAGGAACCGCCATGCCCATCTCCCACACCGAAGCACTGACCCGCGTCATCGACCACCGCGAGATCTTCCACGACGAGATGCTGTCGCTGATGCGCGCCATCATGAATGGCGAGATGACGCCGGTGATGTCGGCCGCCTTTCTGACCGGCCTGCGCGTGAAGAAGGAAACCATTGGCGAGATCACCGCCGCCGCCCAGGTGATGCGCGAGCTGTCGAACAAGGTGCCGGTGCCGCCTTCACCGCATCTGGTCGACGTGGTCGGCACTGGGGGTGACGGCGCCCATACCTTCAATATTTCGACCTGCTCCATGTTCGTGGCCGCCGCTGCCGGGGCCAAGGTGGCCAAGCATGGCAACCGCAGCGTCTCCAGCAAGACCGGCAGCGCCGATGTGCTGGAAGCGCTGGGTGTCAACATCATGCTCAAGCCCGCGCAGGTGGCTGAGTGCATTGAGCGTACCGGCATCGGCTTCATGTTTGCGCCGAATCACCATCCGGCGATGAAGAACATTGCCCCGGTGCGCCGCGAATTGGGCGTGCGCACGATCTTCAACATCCTGGGCCCGCTGACCAATCCGGCCGGCGCCAACAACATTCTGATGGGTGTGTTCCACCCCGATCTGGTCGGTATCCAGGTGCGCGTGATGCAGCGCCTGGGCGCCGAGCACGCGGTCGTGGTCTATGGCAAGGACGGCATGGACGAGGTGTCGCTGGGCGCCGCGACCATGGTCGGCGAATTGAAGGACGGTCATGTGCGCGAGTACGAGATCCACCCCGAGGACTTCGGTCTGCGCATGGTCTCCAACCGCAGCCTGAAGGTGGACGGACCCGAGCAGTCGCGCGTGATGCTGATTGACGCGCTGAACAATGCCGAGGGTCCGGCGCGCGAGATCGTCACCCTGAACGCGGGCGCGACGCTGTACGCGGCCAATCTCGCCGATTCGATCGCCGAGGGCATCAGCATTGCCCGCGAGGCGATCGCCAGCGGCGCGGCACGAGAGAAGCTCGATCAGTTCGTGCGCGCCACGCAGGAGTTGGGGAGCGCGGCGTGAGCGATATCCTGAACAAGATCATCGAGGTCAAACGCGAGGAGATCTCGGCGGCGCGCCGCAAGCGCGATCTCGCCTCCTTGCGCCGTGATGCCGAGGCCTTGGGCGGCCAGCGCGATTTCGTCGCCAGCCTGCGCCAGCGCATCAAGGCCGGCCAGGCCGGCGTGATCGCCGAGGTGAAGAAGGCCAGCCCCAGCAAAGGCGTGCTGCGCGCCGACTTCCGTCCGGCCGAGATCGCCAGGAGCTATGCCCAGCATGGCGCCGCCTGCTTGAGCGTGCTGACCGATGCGCAGTTCTTCCAGGGCTCGCAGGCCTTTCTGGAGCAGGCCCGCGCCGCCTGCACGCTGCCGGTGCTGCGCAAGGACTTCATGGTCGATGCCTACCAGGTCTATGAGGCGCGGGCGATGGGCGCCGACTGCATCCTGCTGATCGCCGCCTGTCTGGACGATGGCCAGATGGCCGAGCTGGAGGCCCAGGCCCTGGAGCTGGGCATGGCGGTGCTGGTCGAGGTGCATGACGGTCCCGAGCTGGACCGCGCGCTGCGCCTGAAGACGCCCCTGGTGGGCATCAACAACCGCAATCTGCGCACCTTCGAGGTGACCTTGGATACGACCCTGGGCCTGCTCAAGCATGTGCCGGCCGACCGCCTGCTGGTCACCGAGTCCGGCATCCTGGGCCGTGCCGATGTCGAGCGCATGCGCGCCGCCGCGGTGAATGCCTTCCTGGTCGGCGAGGCCTTTATGCGTGCGCCCGAGCCCGGTGCTGCACTGGCCGAGCTGTTCGCCTGATGGGCGTGCAGCAGGCCGACCTGGGGTTGGACGCGCCGAACCGCCTGAGCGCGCCGCTGTCCTCGCTGTTGGGCGGGCTGGATGCCGGCTGGCAGCCGGTGGTCGACGCCTGGCGCGACAGTGCGGCCGGGCAGGGGCTGCTGAGTCATGTCGCTGCGCGACAGGCCCAGGATGCGGTGATCTATCCCACCGACCCTTTGCGTGCGCTGCGCCTGACGCCGCAGGCCGAGACACGCGTCGTCATCCTCGGCCAGGATCCTTATCACGGCCCCGGCCAGGCCGAGGGCCTGGCCTTCTCGGTGCCCGCCGGCCTGAAGCTGCCGCCCAGCCTGCGCAATATCTTCAAGGAGCTGCAGCGCGACCTGGGCCAGCCCCTGCCGGCCAGCGGTCATCTGCTGGCCTGGGCCCAGCGCGGCGTGCTGCTGCTGAACACCTGCCTGACGGTGGAGGATGGCCAGGCCGCCAGCCACGCCAAGCGAGGCTGGGAGGCCCTGACCGACGGGCTGATCGCGGCTGCCGCTGAGCACGCCACGCCCAAGGTCTTCATGCTGTGGGGCGCCCATGCGCAGAGCAAACTAGGGTTGATCGCGGCCAGCGGCCGGGCGCACCTTGTGCTGCAATGCAATCACCCGTCGCCACTGTCGGCCACGCGAGGGCCGGTCCCCTTTGTCGGCTGCGGCCACTTCTCGCAGGCCGCGGCGTTCGTGACGGCGCAGGGCGGCACGCTAGCCTGGTCCTTGTAAGCGCTTGCAAGGCCGGTCCTCCGGGAGGTGGATATCAGCCTATCCAGTGAGATACCAATTGACCATTTGGTTTTTTTGGTACTACACTGGTATTAGATGAGCACCCGAATCCAAACCTCAGCCACGTTCTCGCCGAACGCCGTCAGTTACCTGATCGGCATCGATGGCGGTGGCACCGGCACCCGCGCCCGGCTGGCCACGCGCGACGGCAAGGTGCTGGGCTTCGGCGCTGCCGGGCCCTCCGGCCTGGCCCAGGGCATCGAGCAGGCCTGGACCCATATCGGGCAGGCGATTGTCGCAGCCTTCGCCGATGGCGGCCTGGAGCCGGCGCCGTTGCAGGTCTGTGCGCTGGGCCTGGGTCTGGCGGGCGCCCATCTGGGCAGCCGTGCCAAGGCCTTTCTGGACGCCGCGCCGGCCTATGGCCTGGTCGCCGTCGATACCGATGCCTACACCGCCCTGCTGGGCGCCCATGATGGCCGACCCGGCGCCCTGCTGGCCGCGGGCACCGGCAGCATCGGCGAGGCCTGGCATTTTGATGGCCGCCATCTGTTCGTCAGCGGCTTCGGCTTTGGTGTGGGCGACGAGGGCAGCGGCGCCTGGCTGGGCGTGGAGGCGATGCGTGTCGCCCAACATGCCCAGGACGGCCGCCAGCCCGCCGGCGCGCTGGCCCGGGCCGTCTGGGCGCTGACCGGCCCCGGCCGCGAAGACCTGCTCGCCTGGTGTGCGAATGCCGGCCAGCATGAGTTTGCCCGGCTCGCGCCCCTGGTGTTCGAGGCCGAGGCCAGCGATCCGGTGGCCACGCAACTGCTGGCACGGGCCGTGCATGAGCTCGAATCGGTGGTGCATGCGATGGACCCGGACGGGGTCCTGCCGCTGGCAATCAGCGGCAGCATTGGTCTTCGATTGGCCTCACGCTTCTCAGGCATCATCCAGGCGCGCTGCGTCCAACCGGTCGGCGATTCCGCCGATGGGGCGCTGCGCCTGATCGAGCAAGCGCTCAGCCGAACCCTGTGACGAAAAGCGTGATGAAACAGCCCTTTACCTTCAAGCCCGACGAACGCGCCGCCTCGCCGCTTTATATGCAGCTGGCCCAGAAGCTGGCGCAGGCGATACGCGACAACATCTACAGCGCCGACGAGGCCCTGCCCTCCGAGCGCGTGCTGTCCGAGTCGCTGGGCCTGTCGCGCGTGACCGCGCGCAAGGCCATAGACCGCCTGGTCGAGCAGGGCCTGATCGTGCGCCGCCGTGGTTCGGGCAATTACATCGCCCCGAAGCTGGAGCAGCCGCTTTCGCGCCTGACCAGCTTCTCGGAAGAGCTGGACCAGCGCGGCTTCAAGCCCAGCTCGCGTTGGCTGACCCGCGGCTTCAGCATTGCCGCGCCCGATGAGCAACTGAGCCTGGGCCTGACCACCGGCGAGCGCGTGGCGCGGCTGGAGCGTCTGCGCCTGGCCGACAAGGTGGTGATGGCCTACGAGGTCTCGGTGCTGCCCGAAAGCGTGCTGGCCGACCCCGAGGCGGTGGACGCCTCGCTATATGCCTACCTGTCGCGCAACGGCCGGGCGCCGGTGCGCGCGCTGCAGCACATCCGCGCCATCAATGCCGAGGCCAAGCTGGCCGATCTGCTGGGTGTGCCGCTGGGTCAGGCGGTGCTGTTCATCACCCGCGTGGGCTATCTGGAATCGGGTCAGGCCGTCGAGCTGACCCATTCCTACTGCCGCAGCGACTACTACGACTTTGTGGCGGAAATGAGGCGCGAGGGATGAGTGTTCTGGGACGAGTTGAGGGGCATATCCTGACCCCTCTGGGCTTTGTGCACGGCTATCTGGAGCATGAAGCCGGCCGCGTGCTGCGCATCGAGGGCGATTCGGTCAGCGAATCCCGTGTGCGCCTGGAGGCACTGGCCATCGTCCTGCCCGGCTTCATCGACCTGCATGTGCACGGCGGTGGCGGCCACGACATCATGGAGGGCGGCGAGTCGGCGCAAAGCGTGGCCCGCTCGCACGTCAAGCACGGCACGACGGCGATGCTGGCCACCACGATGACCGCGCCTATGAGCGAGATCGAGGCCGCGATGCGCGGGGTCGGCGCCGTCTGCCGCACCCGAGCCCCCGGTGCGGCACGTCTGCTGGGCGTGCACCTCGAAGGCCCCTACATCAACTCCGGCAAGCTGGGCGCCCAGCCCAATTTCGCCAAGCCCGCCCATCTCGACGAGCTGATGGCCCTGCATGCGCTTGCGCCGATCCGGCTGATCACCCTGGCGCCCGAACTGCCAGGCAATCTGGAGCTGATCGCCCCGCTGCGCGCGGCCGGCTTTCAGGTGCAGATCGGCCACACGCTGGGCACCTACGAAGACGGCGTGGCCGCACTGGCCGAGGGCGCCGGCGGCTTCACCCATCTGTTCAATGCGATGACGGGCATGCACCACCGCGAGCCCGGCATGGTCGGCGCCGCGCTGGCGCACGCCAAGTACTCCGAAATCATCCCCGATCTGCTGCATGCCCATCCGGGCGCGATCCGCGTGGCCCTGCGCGCCATTCCCTGCCTGTTCTGCGTCACCGATTCGACCGCCGCCGCCGGCATGCCCGATGGCGAATACAGCCTGGGCCGCCACCGCGTCACCAAGTGCATGGGCGGTGTGCGCCTGGCCGACGGCACGCTGGCCGGCAGCACGCTGACGATGGACCAGGCGCTGCGCAACCTCGTCGGCCTGGGCCTCGAGATTGAAGACGCTTCGCGCCGCGTATCGACCTACGCGGCCGAGTATTTGGGCCTGGACGACCGCGGCCATCTGGCCCCGGGCACGCAGGCCGATTTTGTGGTGATGGACCGTGACTTGCAGCTGCAACGCGTGGTCGTTGAAGGAGAAGAGATTGACCTCGCTTGAAACCGGCGCCTCGCGCATGCTGCAAGAAGCGCTGTTCGCGCCGCAGGCCGTGGCCCGCATGCTGGCCAATGACGCGGATGCCTATGCCGCCCTGGGCCGTTCGCTGCGCGAGCAGCCGCCCGCCGCGCTGCTGACCGTGGCCCGCGGCAGCTCGGACCACGCCGCTCACTACATGGCCTATCTGATCATGGCGCGGCTGGGCCGGCTGGTCACCTCGCTGCCGATGTCGGTCGTCACCTTGTACCAATCGCAGCTGGTCTGCGAGGGCATTGTCTCGCTGGCCTTCTCGCAATCGGGCCAGAGCCCCGACCTGGTGGCGCCGACGAAGTTCTTCCGTGCCGGCGGCGCCCGCACCGTGGCCTTCGTCAATGACCCGGCCTCGCCGCTGGCCCAGGCCTCGCAATTCGTCTTTCCGCTGCATGCGGGGGCCGAGACCAGCGTGGCCGCGACCAAGAGCTATATCGCTCAGCTGGTGGCCGGCGCGCGCGTCGTTGCCGCCTGGTCAGGCGACGATGATTTGCTGGCCGCGCTGCAGCAGCTGCCCGAGGCGCTGGAACGCGCTGCGCACCAGGACTGGTGCGTCGCCGTCGATGTGTTGAAGGACGCCGACCGCCTGTTCGTCATCGGCCGCGGCACCAGCCTGCCGATCGCCCAGGAGGCGGCGCTGAAGTTCAAGGAGACCTGCGGCATCCAGGCCGAGGCCTTCTCCGGCGCCGAGGTCAAGCATGGCCCGATGGCGCTGGTAGAGGAGGGCTATCCGATGCTGGTGTTCGCGCCGCGCGGCCCGACCCAGGCCAGCCTGATCGCGCTGGCCGAGGACATGCGCGGCCGTGGCGCCCGTGTGCTGCTGGCCGCGCCCGAGGGCACGCCCGGCGCCGAGCTTCCTTTGGCCACCACCGGCAACGAGGACCTCGATCCGATCGCCGCGGTGCAGAGCTTTTATCCGATGGTCGAGGCGCTGGCCCGAGCCCGGGGTCTGAACCCCGACCAGCCGCGCCATCTGGCCAAGGTCACGAAGACGCATTGATTGATCGACGACGGCGGCCGGCTTCGGTCGCCGCCGGGTTTGTTTTTTTGCCGGCCCGCCGCAAGCGCGCGACCGGCCCGTCCCCACCTGCCCCGGGTTTGCACATGAACGCCAGCACCACGACCTCACAGCTTCTCAGCCCCGCGGCATTGGCCGGCCCCCTGGTGATGGTGGACATGGAGGGCACCAGCCTCAGCGCCGCCCAGGCGGAGTTCCTGCGTCGCCACCAGATCCGTGGCGTATGCCTGTTCCGCAAGAACCTGGGCACCGAGGCCGAGGTGCGCAAGCTGACCCAAGACCTGCGCGAGGTGCTGGGCCCGCAGGCGCTGATCGGCCTCGATCAGGAGGGCGGCTCGGTGGCCCGCGCCACCTTCCTGCCGCAGGCACCGTCGGCGATGGCGCTGGGCGCGGCCGATGACGAGGCGCTGGCCGAGGCCGTTGGCGCGGCCGTGGCGCGCGGGCTGCGCAGCATAGGCATCAACTGGAATTTCGCGCCGGTGCTGGACGTCAACAACAACCCGGCCAATCCGGTCATTGCCGAGCGCAGCTTCTCGCAGGACCCGGCCGCCGTGGCCCGCCTGGCCGGCGCCTGGATGCGAGGCTCGCTGCGTGAAGGCGTGGGTTGCTGCGTCAAGCACTTCCCCGGCCATGGCGACACCCACGTCGATTCGCATCTGGCCCTGCCCACCGTCGACAAATCGCGCGCCGAGCTCGATGCGCTGGAGCTGCTGCCCTTCAAGGCGCTACAAAGTCAGGCGCCGGCGGTGATGACGGCCCATATCGTCTATCCGCAGATCGACCCCGAGCATCCGGCCACGCTGTCGAAGAAGGTGCTGGGCGGCATCCTGCGCGACGAGTGGGGCTATGACGGCGTGGTCATCACCGACGCGCTGATGATGAAGGCCATCTTCGAGCGCTATGGCTACGACCGCGCCGCGGTGATGGCCCTGCAGGCCGGTGTCGATATGGTGCTGGCCCAGGGCTCGCTGGAGGAGCAGACCGCCTCGGTGCAGGCGCTGACCGCCGCCTTTGCCAACGGCACGCTGAGCGCCGAGCAGGGCCTGCGCGCCCGCGCCCGGCTCGATGCACTGGCCGCCGCCTACCCAGTGCGCCATGACGACTATGCTGCCGAGTCGCGCGACCGCGATGACCAGCTGATGCGCCGCGCCTGGGCCAGCGGCCTGACGGCTCTGGGCGAGGCCAAGGCGCCCGCCCTGGCCCAGCGCCTGCGCGTCTACACGCAGGCCAGCGTGCCCGGCGACGGCGTATCCGAGGCCGGCCCTTCGGGCGAGCAGGTGGCCTCGTTGTTCGAGGGCTTTGCCGATGTCGAACTGCTGGCGCTGGACGATATCGATCAGCTGGACTGGGCTCAGGTGCCGCAGGACGGCCGCTTCACCATCCTCGCCTCCAACCACCGCGCGCGCTACCCCGCCGCCGCGGCCGCCTGGCGGCCCGATCTGCATCTGGTGCTGTGGAACCCCTTCCAGGCGCTGGACGTGACGGCACGCGCCGTCGTCACTTGGGGCTATGCCGATGGCGCGCTGGCCGCGCTGAAGGCCTGGCTGCACGGCGAAGCCGCCGCGACGGCCACCTCGCCGGTGGCATTGGCCGCCGCCTGATCCTTCCTCACCTCATTCATCACCCGGGATCTTCGCCATGCAAAGCCCTGCCAGCCCCAAGCGCTCCCCCATTAGCTGGATCTCGAGCCTGTACTTTGTGCAGGGCATGCAGTTCTTCGTCGTCATGCTGATCGCCGGCCTGATGTTCAAGAACATGGGCGTGCCCAATGACCAGATCGCACGCTGGACTGGGCTCTTGGGCCTGGCCTGGGCGATCAAGCCGCTGTGGAGTCCGTTCCTGGAGATGGCGCGCAGCAAGAAGCTGATCGTCGTGGCGATGCAGTTCACCGGGGCTGTTGGACTGGGGCTGATGGCGGTGGCCTTGCAGCTCCCAATCTGGTTCGGCGCCAGCATTGCCGTGCTCTTTTTGCTGGCCTATGCCTCGGCCACCCACGACATCGCCTGCGACGGCCTGTACATGGCCTCGCTGGACGCCAAGCAGCAGGCCGCCTATGCCGGCTGGAACGGCGCCTTCTTCAATGCCTCGAAGTTCCTGACCCTGGGCGGGCTGCTGGTGCTGGCCGGCTATCTGGAGAAACAGATCGGTGTGTTCAACGCCTGGTCGACGATCTTCGTGCTGCTGGCCGTGCTGCTGGCGCTGCTGGCCAGCTACAACGCCTGGGCCCTGCCGGGCACCCTGAACACCGACCATGCCGATCTGACCGCCGCCAGCGTGACCAAGACCCTGGTCGAGGTGGTGACCGACTTTCTGAAGAAGCCCGGCATCTGGATGGCCATCCTGTTCATCGTGCTGTTCCGCTTCGCGGAGGGCCAGGTGCAGACCATAGGCCCGCTGTTCCTGATCGAGGCCCGTGACAAGGGCGGCCTGGGCCTGACCACCGAGCAGGTCGGCGGCATCTACGGCACGGTGGGCACCGGCGCCTTCCTGGTCGGCAGCATCCTGGGCGGCTACTTCACCTCCTGGCTGAGCCTGAAGCGGGCCATGCCCATCCTGATCCTGATGATGGCCGTGCCCAACGTCGTCTTCTACTACCTGAGCATCGGTCTGCCGACCGATATGTTCCATATCGGCCTGGCCGTCGGCGTCGAGATGTTCGGCTACGGTTTCGGCTTCGTCGGCATGATTCTGTACATCATGCAGGCGGTGGCGCCGGGCAAGTTCCAGACCGCCCACTATGCGCTCGGCTCGGGCGTGATGCAGCTGGGCTTCATCCTCTCCAAGACCATCAGTGGCGACATCCAGCTGGCCATGGGCTACCAGCAGTTCTTCCTCTGGACCATTGTCTGCGGAGCGCCGGCGCTGATACTGATGTTCTTCGTCAAGATCCCGGGCGGCAAGCATGGCGAGGCGGCCGCCGCGGCCGACGGCAACGCCGTCCAGCAGGCCTGAGTGTCCATGTCCGGCCGCCACCTGCTCCTGCCCGCGCTGCTGTGCCTGGGCCTGATGAACGCATCGGCCCAGGCCGCCGAGCTCTTTTTCGATGACTTCAGCTACGTCGACACGGCGGCGCTGACCGCACAGGGCTGGACCCTGCGCAGCAAGGCCGGCCATCCGGGAATCCCCGGGGCGGCCTGGGCAGAGTCAGCCATCTCCGTGGTGGACGATGGCCGGCCACAGGGCAACCGCCTGTTGCGCCTGCAGGCCAGCACCGATGGCACCGGTCCGGGCACGCGCCAGGCCCAGCTGTGCCACCAGCGCAAGTATCTGGAAGGCACGTATGCCGCGCGCATACGCTTCACCGACACGCCGGTATCGGGTGTCGACGGCGACCCCATCATCCAGACCTTCTATGCCGTCAGCCCGCTGCGGTTTGACTTCGACCCCCAGTTCAGCGAACTCGACTGGGAGTACCTGGCCAATGGCGGCTGGGCCAGCGAGAAGACGCGGCTGTATGGCATCAGCTGGCAGACGGTGAGGCTGGATCCCTGGCAATCGCACAACCAGGCGCATGAGGAGTTCGTGCAGCTCGGCGCGGCTGATGGGCAACAGGGCTGGCATGTGCTGATGATGCAGGTGGCCGAGGGCCGCACGCGCTGGTTCCTCGACGGGCGCCAGCTGGTCCAGCACGGCGGTCGCAACTACCCTGTTGTGCCGATGTCGATCAACTTCAACCTCTGGTTCTCGCCGGGCGGCCTGCTGCCGCAGAGCGCCGAGCCTCGCGTCTATCAGCAGGATGTGGATTGGGTGCTGCATGCCCGCAATGTTGTCTTGACGTCGGACCAGGTGCTGGCCCAGGTGAGCACGCTGCGCCGGGCCGGCACTGCGCGGCTGGACCAGGTGCCACCGGCCCAGCCCGCGCTGGACAGCCGCTGCGACTTCTGAGCGCTATCACGATGAGCAAAGCCGCAAGTCCGCGCCTGGCCTCGGTCGATGCGCTGCGCGGCCTGGCCGTGGCCGCGATGCTGCTGGTCAACAACCCGGGCGACTGGAGCCATGTCTATGCGCCGCTGGAGCATGCGTCCTGGCATGGCTGCACGCCGACCGATCTGATCTTCCCCTTCTTCCTGTTCATCGTTGGCGTCTCGCTGGCGCTGAGCCTGGGCCCGCGGGTCGAGGCCGGCTTGCCGCCTGCACCGCTGGCGCGCGGCGTGCTGGAGCGGGCGCTGCGCATCTTCGTGCTCGGCCTGGTGCTGCACCTGCTCGCCTGGTGGCTGATGAACAAGCCGGAGTTCCGTCTGCTCGGCGTGCTGCAGCGCATAGGCCTGTGCTTCGCGCTGACGGGCGGGGTGCTGCTGTACTGCCGCGCTCGCACGCAGTGGCTTTTGCTTTTGGCGCTGCTGGGCATGCATGGCGCGCTGCTGCTGGGCGGCGGCACGCTGGACAAGGCCGGCAGCCTGGCCGCGCGGGTGGATTCGGCTGTGCTCGGCCGCTTCGCCTACGAATGGAATGGCCAGTCGGCCTTCGACCCCGAGGGCATTGTCTCGACCCTGGGCGCGCTGTGCACCTGCCTGCTGGGCCTGCGTGCCGGCGAGATGCTGCGGCGCGGTCGGCTGATGCAGTTGAGCCTGCTGGGCATTGCCGGGCTGGTGCTGGGCTATGCGCTGACCCCCTGGCTGCCGTTCAACAAGCAGCTGTGGACCAGCAGCTTCGTGCTCTGGACCGGCGGCTGGGCCTGCCTGACCCTGGCCCTGGCCCATCACCTCATCGACAAGCGCGGCTGGCCGGCGCTGGGCCGCAGCTTCGGCGTCAACGCCATCGCCGCCTATGCAGGCGCCTGGATGTGCACCGTGCTGCTGGAGGGCCTGGGCCTGATGACTCCGCTGTACGCCTGGGCCTTTGGCGGCATCCAGCAGGGCTGGGGCCCTGAGCAGGCCTCGCTGGCTTTTGCGCTGGCCTTCGTCGCGGTTTGGGGGGGAACAGTCCGCCTGCTCGACCGACGCGGCGTGTACATCAAGGTCTGAGCCTTCGCGGCTAATATCGGCCGGCGCCTCTGCCTTTGCCTTCCATGGGTGCTGCTACATGACCGACCCCTATTCGATCCGAATGCCGCCCGACATCCAGTCGGTGATGGTCGGCGACCACCAACTGGTCTTCATCGACGACTTCCTGGAGCATCCCGAGGCCCTGCTCGACGCCGCCTGCCAGAGCACCTTCGAGCCGACGCCCGGCTTCGAGGAGCGAAAAGGCTATCCCGGTGTGCGTGCGACAGCGCCGGCGGAGTACTCATCTGAGCTCAACGGGCTGCTGGATCCGCTGATCAGGCTGAATTTCCAGGTGCCCGAGCACCTGGGGGTTCACAAGAGCGCCTGCTCCTTCTCGCTGACCACCGTGCCGCCCGACCATCTGGGGCCTCTGCAGCGCACACCGCACTTCGATTCCAGCACACCCCATCACATGGCCGTGCTGCTCTATCTGTGCGGCCCCGAGCATGGCGGCACCGGCTTCTATCGCCACAGGGCCACCGGCCTGCAGCAGATCACGCCTGAGACGCTGGACCGCTACTCGGATGCCTATTGCGGTGAGATCGAGCGCGTGCCGCCGCCGCCGCGCTACTTCGATGACTCGGACGAACACTTCAGCTTCCTGGGCATGATCCCGGCCCGCTTCAACCGGCTGGTGGTCTACTCCGGCAGCCTGTTGCACACCGCCTGCATCAACCCCGGGCTGAGCATCAGCAGCGATCCTCGCCAGGGGCGCCTGACGGTCAACACCTTCTACGACTTCTTCTAGGGAGGGTCTGCACAACCCCCGGGCAAATCAGCTACCGCGAAGCTTGAATGGCTGCGACGATTCAGGTCATGAAGCAAGCAAGTCTTGGACTGGGG
>NZ_SNXS01000006.1 GCF_004362525.1 Roseateles toxinivorans | reverse complement strand
TTCAGGATCGCCCCATTCGAGTTGGTCACCGTCATGCTGTTGCCGACGGTGTTGACCTGGGCCCTGCCCTGCACCACGCTCAGGCCGCTGGGCAGTGCCTGCGCCTGCGCCATGCCCGGCCATACCGCCAGCGTCAGCAGGGAACCCGTCGCGAGTGCGGCCGCCAGACGGCGTGGAGTGATGCGACGCGCGCCGAGGTTGCGGGTGGCGGCACAAAGAGTTTGACTGGACTGGCTCATGATGGACTGCCTCTCGAAATTCGGGTCTGGGCCGGTGACGCAGCGCTCAACGCAGCCGCCTCGCCCACGGGCTCATTCATATAAAACTGTAGTTCGCCTGGAAGTGGAAGCCCACATCGTTACGTTCGGTGCGTGCCCCGGCGCGCAGGGCCTGGGCCATGTCGAGCCGAACCTGCAACGGTCCGGCACCCAGCCTCAGGCCCATGCCCACCGAGGCCAGACCGCAGGACACCTGGACATTGCGGCAGGGCATGCCGCGCTGGTTTCTGACCTTGCCGCCATCGACGAAGGCCAGCGCTCGCAGTTGCCCCAAGCTGTCGCTGAAGCGCTTGGCCATATCGGGGGCATAGAGCTCGATGCTGGCCGACAGGCCGCTGTCGCCGAGGATCTCGCGCTCCTCGTAGCCGCGCACCGAGTTGGCGCCGCCCAGGCCAAACTGCTCGCCCGAGACCAGGGCGTCACCGCTGTACTGGCTGTTGAGCCGCCCTTGCAGGGCCCATTGCTGCGGCAGCGCCATGCCGCCGAACAGGTTCATCCGCAGGCTGGTGTAGCGCCGCTTGGCCCCGACGCGCACGGCCTCGAAGTTGGCGTCGCTGCCGTAGCGTCCGCCCAGGCCGAGATTGTGGATCAGCGAGAGGTTGGCGCCCATCGAGGTGTCGCCCTGCTTTTGCAAGGTGTATTCCAGCGACAGCGGGTGCACGGTGATGCTCTCGCCGGCGGTGCCGCAGGCGCCCGCGGGCAGGCCGGCGATGCTGCAGTCGTTGATGTAGGCCCGCTGGTCCAGACCCAGGATCAGGCGATGGTCCACCTCGCCCATGCGCGGCAGGTACTTGCTCAGCCGCATGCCATAGATCTGGCCCTTGCCGCTGAACTGCAGCGGCCCGGCTGCCGTGCCGGTGCTGCCGCCGTCGACATTGGAGTGCGCTGCATAGCCATCCAGCGTCATGCCTTGCGCATAAAAGGGCACGCGGTAGCTGGCGCTGAACACGGCCACCGATGAGAGCTTCTCGGGTGCGAACTGGAACTGCAGCGAGAGCTGGTGGTCCAGATCCCACAGCGCACCATGCTGGTAGCCCAGATTGGCACGCAGCCGGCCGGTGCTGGCGTTGCCGGTGTTGTCCAGCGCCAGCGTCCAGCGCTGCGCATTCTGTTCGGTGACGGTGATATGGGCATCGACTTCGCCCTGGCGCTGGCCGGCCTCCAGCGAGACGGCGACCTGCTTGGCCGGGTTCTCGTTGGCCAGCTGGATCTGCGCATCGATGCGCTGCACCTGGGGCGTCTGACCCTTGGCCAGCAGGGGCAGGCTGCGCAGGATATTGGCCTCGCTGAACTGCTTGTTGCCACCCACATCGATGCGGGTGATGCGCCCCTCCAGCACGGCGATAGTGGCGGTGCCTGCCCCGGCGGTCTGCTCGGGCACATAGGCGATCACCGCGCCATAGCCAGCCTGGCGGTACAACTCCTGCACCGCCAGTGCCGCCTGCTTCAGTTCGTCCAGCGTGCGCTCCCCCTTGAAGGGCTGCAGCACCGCATCCAGCCTGGACTGAGGCAGCAGGGTGTTGCCGGTGACGGCGAAGGCCGTGACCTGCACGCGCGGCGCCGCGCCCTGGGCCAGCGACGGCAATGCCGCGCTCAAACCAAGCACCAAGAGACTGTGGGAAAGAAGGCGAACGGCTTGCAGCTTCATCGGGATGCCCTGGGTTGATGGCTGTGGGGCGAGCGTAGCGACAAATACGCACACCGGGTCTTCGGTATGAACCCGAGGCGGACCTGGTGTCGAATCGAGCAAGCCCCACAGTCGCCGGCCAGATCCAGCCAGCCAACTGCTGCCGCATGCTAGCCGGGACGCCGATTCAAACATATCCCCCATTCGTGCGTCACCCCCTTTATGACGAGAACTTCAGCACGCTCGCCACGCTTGCGGAACGCACCGCCGTCGAGCAAAGAACGACCGCCGGCCGAGTTCGATGGTGAATTGATACCGGCCTGATACGCCATGCGCACCGTAGCAGCGAAAAGCACTCGAAACTGGGGGGGCGAACGATGCAAATCCCGCTATGAGTTGTCATGGGCCGGTGTTACATTGCCCCGCAGAAGCAGGCCCCGCGCAAGTTTTGGCTCGACATTTTGCGCAGTGGTCCGGCTGTCTCCGAGTCGAAAAAAACTTCAAACAGGTACGACGCAATGGCTGGTGATTCAGACGCTTCCGTGACGCAAGGTCAACCGGTGGACGGTTGGCTTGAGCCGCTGGACGGCAACGCGTGCGGGGAAGACCTTGAATACGACCCCAGCTTTCTGGAACTAGACCAGGCTGTCGCCGGCAAACCCGAGACCCAGTTCGCCGCTGCCCAGCCCCCCAGCTGGCCCGAGGCACGGGGCCTGGCAGAAGACCTGTTGGGCCGCAGCCGCGACCTGCGCGTGGCCCTGAGCTGGGCCCGCGCCAAGATCAATCTCGATGGCCTGGAAGCTTTGCCTGAAGGCCTGCGCCTGATGCATGGCCTGCTCGATCGTTTCTGGGATGGCCTGCATCCCGGCCTGGACCCCGATGACGGCGATGCCTTTGCCCGCATCAGCACGCTCGGCTCGATCGACAAGCTCGACGGCCTGCTCGGCGATGTGCGTCAGGCCCTGCTGATCAATGACCGCCGCATGGGCGGATTGCGTACACGCGATGTGGAGATCGCACTCGATCGCCTGGCCGCCCGCCCCGACGAGTCACCGCCGACGTCCGGCCAGATCCAGGGCATGCTGGGCGACATGCCCGACTTGGCGGCGCGCCTGCGCAGCACCTGCGAAGAAGGCCGCCAGCAAGTACTGGCTCTGCAGCGGCTGATGAACGACAAGTTCGGCATCGAGAATGCGGTCGATGTGAAGGCGCTCAGGGGCATGCTGGAGGCGATCGAGTCGCTGCTGCCCGACCCCGATGCGGGGGGCGACGACGATGACGGCCAGGCCGGCACTTCCGACGACGGCACACTGCGGCCGAGTCGCCGCGGCGGCGGCGGGCCGATGAGCATCGAGAGTCGCCAGGACGCCATCAAGGCCATCAATCTGGTCTGCGCCTATCTGGAGCGCAGCGAGCCCACCAACCCGGCCCAGCTGCTGCTGCGGCGGGCCGAACGGCTGATCGAAAAGAACTTCCTGCAACTGGTGCGCGATCTGGCGCCCGACGCGATGGCCGAGGTGGCCCGCATCATGGGCGTGGACCCCGATTCCATAGGTCGCGACGATTCGGGTTCCTACTGACATCCATGTTTGTTGCATGCGCCGTAAACTGAAAGATCAAGCGGCAAATACTATTGAAAGTCACAAGATATAAGCCTGTCTCTACCTCACCTTGTCGCACACCAGTATCTGCGCCGGGCGCCAGGTTGACCAAAGGCTTATCGGTTTCTTTGTTTTTCGATCTATTGGAGATCTCATATGGGCAGCAGCCAGAAATTCATCGCTCGCAACCGGGCACCGCGCGTCCAAATTGAATATGACGTGGAGTTGTATGGCGCCGAGAAAAAGGTGCAGTTGCCCTTTGTGATGGGCGTGATGGCCGATCTGGCCGGCAAGCCCGAGGAGCCCCTGCCTCCGGTGGCGGACCGCAAATTCCTCGAGTTCGATGTCGACAACTTCGACACCCGGATGAAGGCCATGAAGCCGCGCGTTGCCTTCCAGGTGCCCAACACCCTGACCGGCGAGGGCAATCTGTCGGTGGACCTGAGCTTCGAGAACATGGATGACTTCTCGCCGGCGGCCATCGCGGCCAAGGTCGAGGGCCTGAACAAGCTGCTGGATGCACGCCAGCAACTGTCCAATCTGGTCACCTATATGGATGGCAAGGGAGGCGCGGAAGAGCTGATCGCCAAGGTGCTGAATGACCCGGCGCTGCTGCAATCCCTGACCGCCGCGGGCAAGCCCGAAGGCAACTCCTGACCCCTAGACCTGATATCCGGAGCACACACAATGGCTGAACTGGAACAACAAGCGGCGGCATTTGCCGGCGTCACCGTTGAGGGCAACGACTTCGCCTCGTTGCTGAACAAGGAATTCAAGCCCAAGTCGGACGAGGCCAAGTCGGCCGTCGAGGCGGCCGTGCAGACGCTGGCTCAGCAGGCGCTGGCCAACGTCAAGCTGATCAGCACCGACACGGTGGCCAGCATCGAGGCGATGATCGCCGCGCTGGACAAGAAGCTGTCCGAGCAGGTCAATCTGATACTGCACCATGCCGACTTCCAGAAGCTGGAATCGGCCTGGCGCGGCCTGCACTATATGGTCAACAACACCGAGACCGATGAGCAGCTGAAGATCCGCGTGATGTCCATCTCCAAGCAGGACCTGGGCAAGACGCTGAAGCGCTACAAGGGCACGGCCTGGGATCAGTCGCCGCTGTTCAAGAAGCTGTACGAGGAAGAGTACGGCCAGTTCGGCGGCGAGCCCTTCGGCGCCCTGGTCGGTGACTACCACTTCGACCATTCGCCGCCCGATGTCGAGCTGCTGGGCGAGATGTCCAAGATCGCCGCCTCGGCCCATGCCCCCTTCATCACCGGTGCCGCACCGACGGTGATGCAGATGGAGTCCTGGGGCGAACTCGCCAACCCGCGCGACCTGACCAAGATCTTCACCACGCCCGAGTACGCCGCCTGGCGCTCGCTGCGCGAGTCCGACGACGCACGCTATCTGGCGCTGTGCATGCCGCGCTTCCTGGGCCGCATCCCCTATGGTCCCAAGACCAGCCCGGTGGACGCCTTCAACTTCGAGGAAGACACGGCCGGCGCCGATCACGACAAGTACAGCTGGTGCAACGCCGCCTATGCGATGGCCACCAACATCAACCGCTCGTTCAAGGAGTACGGCTGGTGCTCGCGCATCCGTGGCGTCGAGTCCGGCGGCGCGGTCGAGAACCTGCCCACCCACACCTTCCCGACCGATGATGGCGGCGTGGACATGAAGTGCCCGACCGAGATCGCGATCTCGGACCGCCGTGAAGCCGAGCTGTCCAAGAACGGCTTCCTGGCGATGATCCACCGCAAGAACTCCGACTTCGCCGCCTTCATCGGCGCCCAGTCGCTGCAGAAGCCGACCGAGTATGACGACCCCGATGCCACCGCCAATGCGGCGCTGGCGGCCCGTCTGCCCTATCTGTTCGCCTGCAACCGTTTTGCCCACTACCTGAAGTGCATGGTGCGCGACAAGGTCGGCTCGTTCAAGACCCGCGACGCGATGGAGCGCTGGCTGAACGACTGGATTCTGAATTACGTCGATGGCGACCCCGCCAACTCGACCGAGCAGACCAAGGCACAAAGACCCTTGGCCGCAGCAGAAGTCGTTGTGGAAGAAGTGGAGGGAGCGCCGGGCTATTACCAGTCCAAGTTCTTCCTCAAACCCCACTACCAGCTCGAAGGCCTCTCGGTTTCGCTTCGTCTGGTTTCCAAGCTGCCTTCGGAGAAATCCTGAGGCGCCTTCTTCATTCCCTGAAACCAGTATTGGAGAGTCAGCATGCCAGGTAATGCATTCATCAAGTTCACGGCTGATTCCGGGACCATCCCCGGTGAGTCGCTACAAAAGGGCCATACCGGCAAGGACGGTTGGATCGAGATCGGCGACTGGAGCTGGGACATCGAGGCCGAGACCAGCTTCCTCAAGGGCACGGGCGCTGCCGTGGGCAAACCCACCCCGGGCACCCTGTCCTTCTCGCACTACTACGACAAGTCGTCGCCGGTGATCATGAAGATGATCGTGCAGGGCACGCACTTCAAGACCGCGCAGATAGATATGTGCAAACAGACCGGCAGCGGCACACCGGAGATCTATTTCCAGATGGTGGCCGCCGAGGTGTTCATCACCAAGGTCTCCAGCAAGGGCGGCGAGGACGGCGCCGTCAATCAAGACGTCGAAATGGTCTTCAAGTCGGTCAAGTTCGGCTACAAGCGCCAGACCAATGACGGCAAACTGGGCGCGACCGTCGTGTTCGCCTGGAACATCGCCGAGATGACCACCGACGCGCCCAAGTGCGCGCTGACCATTTAAGGAGCTGAATCATGCCGGGCAATAGTTTCATCAAGTTCGACGGTATCAAGGAAGGCGAGTCCTTCCAGAGCAATCGCGACGGCAAGCAGGGCTGGATCGAAATCGGCGACTGGAGCTGGGACATCGAGGCCGAGACCAGCTTCACCAAGGGCGGCGGCGCTGCCGTGGGCAAGCCGACACCGGGCACCCTGTCGTTCTCGCATTTCTACGACCTGTCTTCGCCCGTGATCATGGGCAAGATCGTTGGCGGCCAGCACTTTGCGGAGGTCGTCATCGACATGCTCAAACAGACCGGAGACAAGGGCGGCCTGCCGTCCCAGTACTTCCAGATCAAGATGAAGGAAGTCTTCATCACCAAGGTCTCCAGCAAGGGCGGCGAGGACGGCTCGGTCAACCAGGACGTCGAAATGGTGTTCAAGGAGATCGCTGTCGGCTACAAGCCGCAGAAGAACGACGGCACCCTGGAGGCGCCGACCGACTTCAACTGGAATATCGCGCGGATGAATCTGGCAACCTCCATTCAGAACGACTGGAAGTAAGCCAAACCTGAGCGGCGCTCCCCGGCGCCGCACGGGTGTTTCGCCGCCTTGTCGCCCACGCTCAGCCGGATACTCACAACCGGCTGAAAGACGGCGAGGCGGTGTAACGCGCTCTGCATATGCCTGGTCCTCGCCGGGCTCACTCTTTTGTCTGGTAGGTCGCCATGTCCGCAACAATGATCTTCCTGAAGCTCTACGTGGACAACAAGCTCATTGCGGGCGAGGGCACCACCGAAGACTATGTCGGCCAGATCGAGATCGAGTCCTTCTCCTGGGGCATGAAGGCCAAGCACACCGAGAAGGGGCGCGACAAGGTCAGCGTGGAAGTGCGGCCCCAGGAGGTCACGCTGTCCAAATACTTCGACAAGAGCACCACCAACCTCTGCCTCTTCGCCGAATCGCGCAAGCCCTTCACCACGGCGCGCCTGACCTTTCTCAGCATGGTGCTGAAGACCTCCAACCAGAAGCCCAAGCCGGTGATGGAGATGGTGTTTTCCGACGGCTATGTCGAAGAGGTGAAGCTGAATGCCTCCGAGGCGGGCAAGTCCATGGCCTTGAAGGAAGATGTGTCGCTGTCGTTTCGCAAGCTCAAGGTGATTTATCACCCGATCGAGCAGCGTCGCGGCGCACGTGGCGCGCCGACCACCTTCGACCTCGAACAGCCTTCGGTGAGTTCCTGACCACGACCGCCGCGCGACTCACAGCCCCCCCTACTATTGCCCAGCGAGAAGTCACAGCATGGCAGACAGTGCAAAACTCTTCATGAAGCTGACCGGCACGGGATCGCGCGCAATCGACGGCGAATCCGAGGCCGAGGGCTTCGAGCGCCAGATCGAGATTGACGACTGGACCTGGTCGGTGGCCACCGAGACGGTCAAGAAGGACAAGGGCACCACGCCGCGCCCCCGCACCAATGACGCCCATCTCGTCGGTGACCGCTTCCAGCCGATTGACCAGGAGGAGACGCGCACCGTGCCCTCGGTGTTCTCCTTCAGCAAGCGCATGGACCGCTCCAGCACCGCCTTGATGAGTGCCATGACCTCGGGAGAGTTGCTGTATGCGGTGATTTCGATGGAGGAATCGTCGCAGGCCGAGTTCGAGGTCGAGATCGAACTCAACCGGGTGCGTGTGATCGACTGCAAGATCGACGGCAAGAACGACAAGGCCAGCGGCGATATCGACGAAAAGTGGGTGTTCGAGTACTCGGACGTTGCCTTTCACTACCTGCCCTCCGTGCAGCGCGGCAAGTTGACGGTGAGCATGAGCCGACCGGCCGGCTCGTCCACCACGCCCACCGGCACCAAGGAGAGCGAGATCCTCGATCTGGCCGGCAAGTTCGAACTGCCTGCTCTGGAAAAGCTGTGGGAAGAGATGAAGAAACGGGCCGGCCAGCCCAAGGCCAAGCCGGTCGAGGGCGAAGCCAAGGGCAAGGGGGCGTGAAAGCCCTCCACGCGAAACCGGCCAGAACGCACACCACAACGCAGACGCCAACAACATGGGATTAGAAAACTACCGCGACCTGAGCAAGACCGGCAGCGACATCTCCGCGGGCTTCCAGTTCGAGTTCTTTTGCGCCCATTGTTCGCGCAAATGGAAGAGCCCGTTCAAGGCTCACCGCATGGGCCAGCTGTCGGGCTTTCTGGCGCGCTTTTCCTATCTGTTCTCCGATATGCGTACCAGTGTGCGCGCCACCACCGGGGCGGCCGAGGTCGGCTCGCGCGGCGCCCGGGACAAGGCCCTGGCCGAGGCTCAGGCGCAGGCGGCCTCGCTGTTCAGCGTCTGCCAGGAATGCAAGCAGGCGGCCTGCGCCGACTGCTTCAGCCCCAATGACGAGATGTGCCTGCCCTGCCTGGAGCAAAGCCGTCGCCAGGCCCATCGCAACGAGGAGCAGGCGGCCAGCCAGGCGCGCGAGGGGGCCCGTTTCACCTGCCCGAACTGCGGCACCGGACATGCCGGCGCACGTTTCTGCGCCGAATGCGGTTTCGACATGGCCAGCACCCACAAGAGCTGCCCTGGCTGCGGCACGATGCAGCTTCGCCAGGCGCGCTTCTGCACCGACTGCGGCCATGGTTTCTGATCTCAACACAGCCCTCGAGCACCCCTTACCATGACCGAAGCCCTTGCCGCAGCCGAAGCCGCCGTCCGCGCCGGAGACCCCAAGCAGGCCCTGGTGCACCTGACGTCCGCCGTCAAGGCCGCACCGGCCAAACCGCAGCTGCGCATCTTCATGGCCCAGCTGCTGTGCGTGCTGGGCCAGTGGGAACGCGCCCACACGCAGCTCAATGTCGTCGCCGACATGGACTCGAGCACCGGTCCGATGCGCGAGATGGTCGGCCATGCGCTGCGCTGCGAACTGATACGCGCCGCCGTGTTCGCCGGCCGGCGCTCGCCGATGGTGTTCGGCCAGCCCGATGAGTGGCTGGCGCTGCTGATCGAGTCGCTGCTGCAATCGGGCCAGGGTACGCCCGAGATGTCCGCTCAGCTGGCCGACCGCGCCTTCGAAGCCGCCCCTGCCACCAGGGGCCAGCTCAATGGCGAGCCGTTCGAGTGGATTGCCGACGCCGACTCGCGCCTGGGCCCGGTGCTGGAGGCCATGGTCAACGGCAAGTACTACTGGATTCCGTTCAGCCGCCTGTCGCGCGTTTCGATCGATGCGCCGACCGATCTGCGCGACCATGTCTGGCTGCCGGCGCAGATCTCGTTCAGCAATGGCGGCGAGGCCATCGCCATGATCCCGACCCGCTACCCCGATTCGCAGTCAAGCGCTGACCCTCAGATCCTGATGGCCCGCAAGACCGAATGGCGCGACCTGGGCAACGAGCGTTTCGCCGGTCTGGGCCAACGGGTGCTGGTCACCGACCTGGGCGAACACGACATGCTCAGTGTGCGATTGATTGAGCTGGAATCCGGCGGCGAGCCGGAGGCCTGACGCCGCAATGGCCGAGCTGAACTCACGCGACCGGCTGCAGCCCTCTTTGCTGGACAGGCTGATCGACCACGAGCCACAACAGCATCAGGAGGGGCTGGATGCGCGCGTCCTGACGCGCCAGCAGCTGCGTGCGGCGGTGCTTAGAGACCTGTCCTGGCTGTTCAATGCCACGCGGCCCGAGCCCGAGCCGACCTCGGTGCGTCGGGAGGAACTGGCCCTCTGGCGGGGCGCGGACTTTGCCCGCCGCTCGGTGCTGAACTACGGCATGCCTGCCTTCTCCGGTGTGACGCTATCGTCGATGGACACCGCCGCGATCGAGCGCGGTGTGACCGAGGTGATACGCAATTTCGAGCCCCGCATCGACCCGGACAGCCTGGTCGTCGAGGTCAAGTTCGACCACCAGAACCACCACAACACGATGCAGCTGGTGATACGCGGCCAGATGTGGAGCCAGCCAGTGCCGCTGGAGCTGCTGCTGTCGGCCGACGTCGATGTCGAAACCGGCAGCACCCGCTTGCGCGAGCTGCGCGCTTAAGCCCTGATCTCTAGCCCCCATGGACGCCCGCCTCCTTCGCTACTACAACCAGGAATTGCGCTATCTGCGCGAGCTGGGGGGCGAATTCGCCCGTGAATTTCCGAAGATCGCTTCACGCCTGGGGATGGAAGGCCTGGAGGTCAGCGACCCCTATGTCGAGCGCCTGCTGGAGGGTTGCGCCTTCCTCGCCGCACGGGTGCAGCTGAAGCAGGACGCCGAGTTCCCACGCTTCTCGCACCGGCTGCTGGAGCTGATCTACCCGAACTTCCTGGCGCCGATTCCAGCCATGCTGGTGGCCCAGGTCACGCCGGTGCCCGACGCCAATCTGCTGAAGGGCCAGCTGCTGCCGCGCGACTCGGTGCTGCTCGGCCCGCGCTCGGCCGTGTCGGAGACGCGCTGCGAATTCCGCACCGCGCAAGGCGTGCAGCTGACGCCGCTGAGCACGATCTCGGCCGAGTATTTCCTCAATGTGTCGGACCTGGGCCTGTCGGCCTATGCCCTTCCCGAGCGTCCGCGCAGCGGCGTGCGCATCAGCCTGCAACTGCCCGCCGGCATGACGGTGGACAAGCTGGAGCTGGACACGCTGCGCTTCTACCTCGGCGGCCAGACCGACATCGCCATGCATCTGCACGAGATGGCCCTGTCCAGCGCCGTCGGCGTGCTGGTCGGTGCGCCGGGGCGCGCGGCAACACGCCAGTTCCTGCCGGCGTCGAACATCACACCGGTGGGCTACCGCGATGACGAGGCGATGCTGCCGGTGACCCTGCGCGGCTTTGCCGGCACCCGGGTGCTGCAGGAGTATTTCGCCTTCCCCGAACGCTTTCTGTTCCTCGACATCGCGGGCCTGCGCAAGGCCTTTGCCGCCACCGCGGGCAACACGGTCGAGATCATCATCCTGTTCTCGCAGCAGGGCCAGGGTCTGGACGGCGCCGTGACGCCGGAGAACTTCGCCCTGCACTGCGTGCCGGCGATCAATCTGTTCCCCAAGCGGGCCGACCGCATCCAGATCAGCGAGGGCGATTTCGAGTTCCATATCGTGCCCGACCGCACCGCGCCGCTGGACTACGAGGTCTATGACGTGGTATCGATGATGGGCTATGACGACGAGGGCGGCGAGCGCCGGTTCCTGCCGCTGTACGCACCCGACCGGAACACGCCCAGCAGCCAGAGCGCCTACTACACGATCTGGCGCGAGCCGAGGCTGATGTCGGAGACGGCGCGGCGCGACGGGCCGCGCTCGGGCTATGTGGGCTCGGAGGTGTTCGCCTCACTGGTCGACCCCAACGACGCACCGTTCTCCGAATCACTGCGCCAGATGTCGCTGCAGACCCGCTGCACCAACCGCGATCTGCCGGTGTTCATGCCCGGCAGCGGCGCGCAGGGCGAGTTCACGCTCGACTCCGGCGTGCCCATCAGTTCGGTGCGCATGGTGGCCGGCCCGTCGCGGCCGCACACCGCGCTGCGCGAGGGCGGCGTGGCCTGGCGGCTGCTGAACCTGCTGTCGCTGAACTATCTGTCGCTGCTGGACACCGAGGGTGGCGAGGCGGCCGCCGCGCTGCGCGATCTGCTGAGCCGCTTTCCGCAGGGCACCGACCCCGCCGTGCGGCGCCAGATCGAGGCGTTGCAGCAGGTCACGACCCGGCCGGTGGTGCGCCGCCACCCGCTGCCGGGCCCGATCGCCTTCGGCCGCGGCATCGAAGTGCAGCTGACCGTCGACGAACTCGGCCATGCCGGCGGCAGTGCCTTTCTGTTCGGCGCCGCCCTGCACCACTATCTGTCGCGCCATGCCTCGATGAACAGCTTTGTCGAGACGGTGCTGGTGTCTCTGACCCGCGGCGAGGTGATGCGCTGGAAGCCGTCGCGCGGTGCGCGGCCGGTGTTGTAGCGCAGGGCAGGCAGCATGGACAAGCCCGCGCACTACCCCAAGCCCCAATATGGCGTCTGGTTGCAGAACCTGGCGGAGAAGCCTTACCGCTTCGATTTCTACCAGACACTGCGCCATATCGAGAGCGCCCACCCCCACCTGCCGCGCCTCGGTGAGGCGGTGCGCCCGTCCGACGAGCCGGTGCGCATAGGCCAGCCGGCCGAGCAGACCTTTGCGCCGGCGCCGCTGCAGGCCTTGCAGTACACGGCCGAGGGCGTGCCGCGGCTGATGCAGCGCATCTTCGGCCTGATCGGTCCCAACGGCCCGCTGCCCACGCACATGACCGAGCTGACCCGCGACCGCGGCCAGCACCATGCCGACCTCGGGCTGCAGCGCTTTCTCGACACCTTCACCCACCGTTTCGGCCTGCTGTTCTACCGTGCCTGGGCCCAGGCCCAGCCGGTAGTGAGCCTGGACCGCCCCGGCGACAACGCCTTTGCCCGCCGCCTCGGCTCGCTCGCCGGTCTGGGCAGCGAATCGCTGATGGCCCGCGACGCCGTCGGCGACGCGGCCAAGCTGCACTTCACCGGCCGGCTGGCTCGCCATGTGCGCGATGCCGACGGCCTGCTGGCCTGGTGCAAGTCGGAGTTCGATGCCCAGGTGCAGGTCGAGCAATGGTGCGGCCACTGGATGCCGCTGGCCCGGGACGAACGCACCCGCTTGCGCAAGCGCGACAGCCAGGGCGTGGGCCAGGGCGCCGTGCTGGGCGCCAGCGCCTGGGACGTGCAGCACAAGTTCCGCATCGTCATCGGCCCGCTGAAGCTGGCGCGCTACCATGCCTTCCTGCCCGGAGGGTCAGATCTTGCCAAGCTGCAGTCCATGGTCCGCCAATGGGTGGGCCTGGAGTTCGAGTGGGATCTGAAGCTGATACTGGCCCGCCCCGATGTGCCCAGCCTGAGCCTGGGCCGCAGCGGCGAGCTGGGGCGCAGTGCCTGGCTGGGCCGCTACAAGCGGGCCGCCGATGCCGACGACCTGATCATCAATGTGGAGCGCACGCTGCACGCGCGCCGCCCGACCGCCAAGCAACCATCCGCATCAGTTTGACAAAGGAAGCACCCATGAGCGAAATCAGCCGCGTTGCCCTGTTCGGCAAACTCAATCCGCTGGCCTACAAGGCCATCGAAGGCGCCACCGTGTTCTGCAAGATGCGTGGCAATCCCTACGTCGAGCTGGTGCACTGGATGGCGCAGCTGGTGCAGAACAACGAGACCGATCTGGACGCCATCATGCGGCACTACCAGCTCGATATGTCGGCCATGGCCAAGGACATGACGACCGCACTCGACCGCCTGCCGCGCGGCTCCACCGCCATCTCCGATTTCTCCGAGCACATCGAGAACGCGATCGAGCGGGCCTGGGTCTATGCCACCCTGCAGTTCGGCGAGGCGCAGGTGCGCACGGGCTATCTGGTGCTGGGCATGCTGAAGACCCCCAGCCTGCGCAATGCGCTGCTGTCGATTTCCAAGCAGTTCGAAAAGGTCAAGGGCGATGACCTGGCCGAGAACTTCGCCAAGATCTGCGGCGGCACGGGCGAGGCCAAGCTCGGCGCGCAAGACGGCACCGGCATGGGCTCAGGCGAGCCGGGCAGCGAGAGCGGTGCCATGGCACCGGCCGCCATGGGCAAGGGCGAGGCGCTGAAGAAGTTCTGCGTCGACATGACCGAGCGCGCTCGCGAGGGCAAGATGGACCCGGTCAGCGGCCGCGACGAGGAGATCCGCCAGATCGTCGACATCCTGATGCGCCGCCGCCAGAACAACCCCATCCTGACCGGCGAGGCCGGCGTCGGCAAGACGGCCGTCGTCGAGGGCTTTGCCCAGCGCCTGGCGCGCGGCGATGTGCCGCCCCAGCTGAAGGAGGTCTCGCTGCTGAGTCTGGACCTGGGCCTGCTGCAGGCCGGTGCCAGCATGAAGGGCGAGTTCGAGCAGCGCCTGCGCCAGGTCATCGACGAGGTGCAGGCAAGCCCGAAACCCATCATCCTGTTCATCGACGAGGTCCATACGCTGGTCGGCGCCGGCGGCGCGGCCGGCACCGGCGATGCGGCCAATCTGCTGAAGCCGGCGCTGGCGCGCGGCAATCTGCGCACCATAGGCGCGACCACCTGGGCCGAGTACAAGAAGTACATCGAGAAGGATCCGGCGCTGACCCGGCGCTTCCAGGTCGTGCAGGTGCCCGAGCCCGACGAGGCCAAGGCCGTGCTGATGCTGCGCGGCGTGGCCACCGTGCTGGAAAAGCACCACCGCGCACAGCTGCTGGACGAGGCCATCGAGGCGGCTGTCAAGCTCAGCCATCGCTACATCCCGGCCCGCCAGCTGCCCGACAAGGCCGTCAGCCTGCTCGACACGGCCTGCGCCCGCGTGGCCGTGAGCCAGCATGCGACGCCGGCCGAGGTCGAGGACTGCATGCGCCGCATCGAGGCGCTGGAGATCGAGGAAGGCATCGTCGCCCGTGAGGCGGCGGTCGGCGTGCTGGTCGGCGAGCGCGGCAATGAGGTTGCCTCCAAGCTGGCCGGCGAGCGCGAGCGCCTGGTGGCCCTGGAAGGCCGCTGGAAGGAAGAGAAGGCCATCGTGGACAAGATCCTGGCCCTGCGCGCCTCGCTGCGCGGCCCGGACCAGCCGGTGGACAACGATGCCGCCGTCGCCCCCGACCGCGAAGGACTGCTGGCCGAGCTGCATGTCGAGCAGGCCAAGCTGGCCGAGCTGCAGGGCGATGCGCCGCTGATCATGCCCTCGGTCGATGCCCAGGCGGTGGCCAGTGTGGTCGCGGACTGGACCGGCATCCCGGTCGGCCGCATGGTCAAGAACGAGCTGGAGTCCATCCTCAAGCTGGGCGAGACGCTGGGCCAGCGGGTGATCGGCCAGCAACATGGCCTGGACATGATCGCCAAGCGCATCCAGACCTCCCGTGCGCGGCTGGACAACCCGAACAAGCCGATCGGCGTGTTCATGCTCTGCGGCACCTCGGGCGTGGGCAAGACCGAGACCGCACTGGCCCTGGCCGAGGCGCTGTATGGCGGCGAGCAGAACGTCATCACCATCAATATGAGCGAGTTCCAGGAGGCGCACACGGTCTCCACCCTGAAGGGCTCGCCTCCCGGCTATATCGGCTACGGCGAGGGCGGCATCCTGACCGAGGCAGTGCGCCGCCGGCCGTATAGCGTGGTGCTGCTCGATGAGGTGGAGAAGGCGCACAGCGATGTGCACGAGCTGTTCTTCCAGGTCTTCGACAAGGGCCGCATGGAAGACGGCGAAGGCCGCATGATCGACTTCAAGAACACCATCATCCTGCTCACTTCCAACGCCGGCTCCGAGCTGGTGATGAATATGTGCAAGGACCCGGAGCTGCTGCCCGACCCCGAGTCGCTGGCCACCGCGCTGCAGGAGCCGCTGATGAAGATCTTCCCGCCGGCGCTGCTGGGCCGGCTGGTAACCATCCCCTACTACCCGCTGTCGCCTGAGATGATGGGCAAGATCATCCGCCTGCAGCTGAACCGCATCAAGAAGCGTGTCGAGGCCAACCACAACATCCCCTTTGTCTACGAAGACTCGGCGGTGGACCTGATCATCAAGCGCTGTGACAACCCCGAGGCCGGCGGGCGCATCATCGACTCGATACTCACCAACACCGTGCTGCCCAAGGTCTCGATCGAGTACCTGACGCGGATGAGCCAGGGCGACGAGCTCAAGGGCATCACGCTGGGCGCGGCCGATGGCGAGTTCACCTACAGTTTTGCATGAAGGACAGCCGGCCACTGATCGCCCAGAGCTGTCGCGGAGAACATGATGGCAAATGAAGCCGAGTTCCTGTCACCGCTGGGCGAGAACGCCCTGCTCTTCAGGCGCATGCATGCGCGTGAGGAGCTGGGCCGCCTGCCTGAATACAGCATCGAGCTGCTGCGCCTGAGCAAGTCGCCGGCAATCTTCGCCGCCGACCTGCTGGGCAAGAGCATCAATGTCAAGCTGCTGGTGTCCGAGGGCAAGTACCGCTACTTCAATGGCGTGGTCACCCGCTTCGAGCAGGGCGGCTCGACCGGCCGCTTCGACATCTACCGCGTCGAGATGCGGCCCTGGCTGTGGCATCTGACCCTGGGCGCCGACAGCCGCATCTTCCAGGACAAGACGGCGGTCGAGATCCTGGACTTCGTTTTCAACGAATACGGCTCCTCGTCCAAGATCGAGAAGAAGCTGACCGGCGCTTTCCGCAAGCGCAACCACACGGTGCAGTACCGCGAGTCCGACTTCAATTTCGTCAGCCGGCTGATGGAAGAAGAAGGCATCTACTACTACTTCAAGCACGAGAAGGACAAGCACACCCTGGTGCTGTGCAACAGCGCCAGCGGCCATGCACCGATCGAGGGCGGCGACCTGACCTGGGGCCTGAAACAGAAGGAACAGCAGACCCGCGAGGACATCGTCACCGCCTGGAGCCGCACCCATGCGCTGCGCTCGCTGAAGTACACCCACACCGATTTCTCGCCCGAGGCCCCGACCGCCGACATCAAGGGCGATGCCGTCCGCGACCCCGGCTACCCGAAGCCCAATGACCTGGAGGTATTCGACTATCCCGGCGGCTATGACGACCTGACGATGACGGCCGGCAAGACCAGCGCCAACGTCGAAGAAGCCAAGCGTCTGGCCAAGCTGCGCGTCGAGGCCTTCGAGTCGGGCCATGTCATCGCCTCCGGCCTGACGCCCTGGCGCCATATGTCCACCGGCTACACCTTCAATCTGCTGGATCATCCGAACAAGGGTGGCTATCTGGTCACCCGCTCCGACTACGAACTGGAATTCGCCGGCTACGAGGCCAATGCCGACGACACGAGCCAGGGCTTCAGCTGCCGCTTCGACGCCGTGCCCAAGGCCACCGCCTTCCAGCCCCAACCCTCGGCCACCCGGCCTCGGGTCCATGGTCCGCAGACGGCCACCGTGGTGGGCCCCAAAGGCGACGAGATCCATACCGACAAGTTCGGCCGCGTCAAGGTCCAGTTCCGCTGGGACCGCATCGGCAAGAAGGACGAGAAGGCCTCCTGCTGGATACGGGTCAGCCACCCCTGGGCCAGCAAGCAGTTCGGCATGATCGCGCTGCCCCGCATCGGCGACGAGGTGGTGGTCGAGTTCCTCGAAGGCGACCCCGACCGCCCCCTGATCACCGGCCGCGTCTACAACGGCGACAATATGCCTCCCTACGAGCTGCCGACCCAGGCCACCGTCAGCGGCATCAAGAGCCAGTCCAGCAAGGGCGGCGCGCTGACCAATGCCAACGAGCTCCGCTTCGACGACAAGAAGGACAGCGAGTACATCTGGTTCCAGGCCGAGAAGGACTACCACCAACTGGTCAAGAACGACGCCTTCGCCACCGTCAAGAACGATCTGTGGGTCGACGTGGTCAAGAACGTCGCGCACAAGATCGGCGAGAACTTCACAATGGACATCGGCAAGGTCACGACCATCGCCGTCAAGGAAGACACCCATGTCAAGCTTGGCGCCGACCTGAACATGGAAGTCACCGGCGCACTGAACCTGAAAGTCACCGATGCGGTGGCCTTCAAGGGCGCCGCGGCCATGGCCATCACCGCGGGTCAGGGCCTGGACATCTCGGCCGGTCAGGCGCTGAACATGGCCGCCACCTCGACCCTGCACATCAAGGGCATGGGCATCGTCATCGACGGTGGCACCCAGCTGTGCATCAAGGCCGGTGGCGCCTTCATCACGCTGGGCCCGGAGGGCGTGACGATCCAGGGCACGATGACCAAGATCAACTCCGGCGGCGGCGCCGGCAGCGCCAACAGCGCTGCCCAGGCCAGCCCTGCCGCGCCCAAGGAACCCGCAGCGCCCAAGGAAAACAAGGATCCGCTGGCCAAGTAAGCCCGGTCCTGCGCAGCCCAAACCCCACACCGTGACCACCACCGAGCCGACCCTCATCCCCCTGCCCGCGCTGGCGCCCGCCCAGCACAAGGCGCAGTTGTGGGCCGACGACAGCCAGCAGGTGTTTGCGGTGGTCATGGGCGACCGCGTGCCGGATCTGTCGGCCAGGCTGGCCGAGGCCGATGTGATCGACCATGACTGCCTGCTGCCAGGTGCGCTGGAGCCCGACCTGCAGCGTCGCGCCCCCTATCTGGTGCATCTCAAGCGGGAGTCCGCGTTCACCGACTGGCTGCTGTTCGAGGCCAGCGCCGGCCTGGGGCCCTGGGGCGTGTTGGTCTGCAGCCCGGCCAAGCGTCTGTTCCTGCGCAGCCATCTGCGCGGCCTGTTGCAGGCCCGCATACCCGGGGGCCAGCAGATCGCGCTCGATTGGATGGACCCGCAGATACTGCAGATCCTGCTGCCCCTGTTCGATGCGGCGGCGCTGAGCGCCTTCATGGGCCCGGTGCAGTCCTACGTGATCGCCGGTACCGATCACTGGTTCACGGCCAGCCTGAACCTGGGGCAGCTGCAGTCGCGCAGCGTCCCTCTGGCCAAGGCAGCCTGAGCACCATGCTGCTGCTGAATGCCGAGCAAACCCAGGCGCTGCAAGCGCTGAAGCTGGAGCGCGACATCCGCCGGCTGTCCGAGGCGCTGGCCACCGGTTTTCCGGAGATTCCTGGCCGTCTGGCCGAGCGCTACGAACAGCTGGTGCGCCACGGCGTGCAGCGCGGCGCCGTCCATGGCTTGACGCACGCCGTCTGTGTGGCCCGCTACCTGGCCTGCTGGTTCATGCTCGGCGCCGAGTTCGAGACCCGGCCTGGCTTTGTCTGGGCCCAGGACCTGTTGACCGACGGCGGTCGCCCCGAGGGTGCCAAGGTGTTCCAGCTGTGCCGCCGCACCCGCGAGGAGCTGGCGCGCCTGGCCCTGCAGGCCGCCCCGCCGCAGGGCCTGATGCCCCCCGCCCTGTTCGACCAGGCGATCGCCGGTCTGGATGCCGCGCTGATGGAACGCGGCATGCTGGGCTCCCTGCTGCCCGGCAGTCCGGTCCAGCTCGGCGAGGCCTGCGACATCGACGCGCTGGACCTGCGCCTGCTCGAATCCGGCATGGGCCTGCAATACCGCGTCGAGCAGGGCCAGTGGCGCCGCCTGCCCGCCGAGGTCGATCGCAGCCCGATCACGCTCAGCGCCGGCGCCGGTCCGCGCCATCTGGTGCCGCAGAGCACCGCCCCGGATGCCGCCGCCGTCTCGGCCCTGCCGGCGCGGCTCAATGTGCTCAGCCAGCCAGCCGGGCGCGACGTCACCCGTTTGCGCCTTCGCACCCGGGCCGCCGCCTGCTGCGACCCCAAGGTCCATCCGCTGGCGGTACTCAACGGCCCCCGCGGTGTCAGCGACTGGCGTGGCCAGCATGCCAACGACGTGCTGCTCAACCTCTATGCCGACTCCCCGGCCCCACCGCCCGGCGACGCGCTGCAGCCGGTCATTGCCGCCGAGGGCCCGGCGCAGATCAGCGTGCTGGAGCTCAGCTCCTGCGGCCTGCGCGATGCCGGCCAGTCGCTGGGTACCCTGAGCACACAGATCGCCGTCTATCCGGCCGAGCAGCACTTGATGGCCTGGAAGCGCGAGCCCGGCCCGGCGATGACCTGGCCCGAGACCCACGCCACGCCAACCACCACCCCGCCGTCGCGCTTGCGCATCGAGCGGGACGGCCTGGCGCTGGAGGCCTCGCGCTGGCAGGCCGGCCTGGAAGACCTGGACCGCCAGCTGATCGAAGGCCTGGGGCGCCTGGCCACCGCCTGGGAGCGCGAAAGCGGCGTCAGCCGTGGCAGCCTGCAGGCCCAGCCCATGCTGCTCAGTGGCACCGCCGGCCTCAGCTGGGGCTGGGCCGAGGGCGAGCAGGGCATGCGCTCGATGCCCTTCTACCGCGTCGCCGGCCTGATGGATCTGGTGGCCTGCCAGCTCAATCTGCGCATGAGTGGAGACCTGGCCCTGCATGGCTCGCTTAGCCGGCTGACCCTGCACTGCGCCGGTTCGGCGCCGCTGCAGCTGAGCTGGCAGCGCGGCGCCAAGGATGCCGATCTGATGGCCACGCTGGCGCCGGCACAGACCCAGTTCCGCCACCCCTTCGTCCTGCAGCTCGAGGCGACGGCCCGTGACGAGCTGGCCGTGCTGGACATCGGCTGCCCGGTGGTCGGCGCCCTGGTCGGCAGCTGCGGCCTGCGGCCCAAGGCCGAGGGCCCGGGCCTGCAATGGTTCGCCAAGCTGGAGATCGCACCGGCCAGCGTGATCCTGCTGCTGCACGACCCGCTGCTGGGCCACCGCGAGCTGGTGCGACCGCTGCTGCCGGCGATGAAGCTGCTCGACTGGAGTCTGGGCTGATGGAGCGCTTGCTCGTACTCAAACTCGACGCGCAGGCCTGCGAGGCCGAGGCGCGGCTCAATGGCATCCCGGTGGCGCGGGTCAACCCCGCCCGCCCCAGCGCCATCGTGCCGGTGCACGAATACACGCTGGCCGGCACCAACCGGCTGGAACTGGTGTTGTGGCCGCGTCCGCCCCAGGCGCCGGACCAGCCGGTCGAGCCACCGCTGCCCCTGGTCGCCAACGGACTGATGCGCGCCCATGCCCGCGTCATGCTGCCGCGGGTGGGTAACGTCATCGATGAGGCCAGTGCGCGCACCCTGGCCCAGCTGGACTGGGCACCGGCCGCCGGTCTGGCCTACGAGGCGCCGCTGACACTCAGCGAGGACGTGACCCTGCCGGTCAGCTTTCCGCGCTGGCGCTGGATGGACGCACCGCTGACCGCCATCACCCCCGCCCTGCTGCAACAGGCACTGGCCTTTGTGCAGCGCCTGGCCACCGACCTGGCCGCCGGCGAGACCGACAGTTTCATCGCCGCCACCCGTCTGCGCACCGAGGAGCTGGCGGTGGCCTACCAGCGCCAGCCCGCCGATGAGGCAGCCCGCCTGCGCGAGCACCTCCTGACCCTGCATGCCGCCAAGCGCCTGCTCTGGCAGCCGCTGGTGGCCGAGGGCTTTGTGCTGCGCAGCCTGGCCGGCGGGCGCCTGCTGGAGTGCCTGGATGCCGCCGGCCTGCCCGCCCTGCGCACCCTGCCCGACGAGCTCGGCCAGACCCTTTCTTTTCCGCTGCGCCTGACCGCCGTTGAGGGCAAACTGTATGTCCTACGCTGAGTACATCCAGCAAGACCCGTATCTGTTCGAGGACCCCAGCCCGTGATCACCCTGACCGTTACCTCCTTCAACGGCGCCCCCAGCGACATTCCCTTGAGTGCCAGCTTCGACGAGCTCGGCGGCACCATAGGCCGTGCCGACACCAATCAGCTGGTGCTGCCCGACCCGGACCGGGCGATCTCGCGCGTACATGCACAGATCGTGTTCCGCGCCGGCGGCTTTGCCGTCGTTGACCGCGGCAGCAATCCCATCCTCGTCAATGGCAAGGCCGTGGGCAGCGGCCGCGAGGCACCGGTGGCCGATGGGGATCAACTGCAGATCGGCGGCTATGTGCTGGCCATCAAGCGCAGCGCCACTACAGCCAAGTCCACGCCCGACGACCCCTTTGCCGATCTGCTGGGCCCGGCGGCTGGTGCCCGCGGGCCGGCCGCGGCCCAGGCCCCCGCAGCCCGCACACCTGGCCTTGTCGATCCGCTGGCCGCCTTCGGCTTCGAGCCGACACCGCAGACCAGCCCCGGCATCTACTCGCGGCCGCCGACGGCACCGCCTCCGGCCGCACCATCGGCCGGAGGCATCCCCGACGACTGGGATCCGTTCGCGCCCGACCCCGTGGCCGCCAGGCCCGCCGCCCAGGACCTGGCCCGCTCCTTGGGCAGCGGCGGCAATTTCGGCCTCGATGCCGGCTCCGCCGCGCCGTCGGCGCTGATTCCCGATCTGCCCTCCTCCGGCCCCGGCAATGACAACTCGCTGGACAATCTGTTCGGCCTCAAGCCCGGCATGGGCGGCGACCCGCTGGCCAATTCGGCGCTGGACGCGCCGATGGCCAAGCCGAATATGGCCGCCAGCCACGACCCGCTGGCCTCGCTGAACAGCGCGCCCAAGGCGAGTGCGGCCAGCGCCTCGGACGCTTTCTCCGATCTGAACCGGCCCTTTGTGCCGCCGCCGGCCATTGGCGCCAAGCCGGTGGCTCCACCGCTGCCTCCCGTCGAACTGATACCGCCGCTGACCGATATCAAGCCGGCCCTGCCATCGGGCGCCGTGCTGTCCTGGGACGCTCCCAGTGGCGACGGCCACACGGTGATACGGCCCTCGGCCAAGATGACGACCGAGGCACGCATCGCCCCACCAGCGGCGGCCAAGCCGGCTGCGCCACCACCCGCCCCGGCCCAACCCGACTACCCGCCCACCGGCATGGCACGGCCACCGGCGACCGCCCCTGCAACGCCGCCTGCGCGCGCACCGGTGGCCGCTGGCAGTGCCGATACCGAAGCCCTGCTGGCCGCATTCCGCGAAGGCCTGGCCACGCCGACGGTGCAGATCGACACGCTGACGCCCGAGCTGATGAAGCTGATCGGCCAGCTGGTCCACGAGTCGGCCAAGGGCACGGTCGATCTGCTGGTCGCCCGTGCGGCGCTGAAGCGCGAGGTGCGCGCCGAGGCGACGATGATCGTCGCGCGTGAAAACAATCCGCTGAAGTTCTCGCCGAGTGTCGAGGCCGCTCTGCAGCATCTGCTCAGCCCGCCGACGCGCGGCTTCATGCCGGCCGCACCGGCGATGCGCGACGCCTACGATGATTTGCGAGCCCACCAGTTCGGCTTCATTGCCGGCATGCGCGCAGCGCTCGAGGGCGTGCTGGCCCGCTTCGACCCGGCCGAGCTGGAGGGTCGCCTGAGCCAGCGCTCGGGCCTGATGTCCATCCTGCCCGGCAGCCGCAAGGCACGCATGTGGGAGGTCTTCATCGAGCACTATGCGCAGATTCGAAGCGATGCCTCGGACGACTTCCACACGCTGTTCGGCAAGGCCTTCCTGGAGGCCTACGAAGAGCATATCGACCAGCTCAAAGGAGATTCGCCTTGAGTGACGCCGGATCCGAGCTTCAAGCGCTGCTGTCCGATTCGGTCGGCACCCATGGTGCCCTGCCGCAGATCGAGCTGGCCATCCTGTCGCGCCGGGGCGGCCGCGACTACAACGAGGATGCCTGCGGCCACTGGCACTCGGACAGCCATCTGTGCGTCGTCGTGGCCGACGGCGCCGGTGGCCATGGCGGCGGCGACATTGCCTCGCGCCTGGCCGTCAGCCACATCATCGAGCAGTTCGCTGCGGCGCCGCTGTCCGAGGCCGAGGAGGTGAATGACCTGCTGGTCGACACCAATGCCAATGTGATACGCCACCGCGCCGATGGCGAGGCCCAGGCGAATATGCACAGCACCGTGGTCAGCCTGTTCATCGACCTCGATCGCGGCGAGGCGCTGTGGGGCCATGCCGGCGATTCGCGCCTCTACGTGTTCCGTAACGGCCAGATGCTGGCTCACACGCGCGACCACAGCCTGGTGCAGTCGCTGGTCGAGGCCGGCATCCTGACCACCGAGCAGATGCGCACCCACCCCAAGCGCAGCGAGCTGCATTCGGCCCTGGGCACCGACCCGGCCGATCTGCGCGTGACCACGGCCACAAGGCCCTGGGTGCTGCATCCCGGCGATGTGTTCCTGCTCTGCACCGACGGCCTCTGGGAATACGTGAACGAGGCCGAGATGTGCGCGGCGCTGAGCCGGGCCCATGATCCGGTGGCCTGGTTGTCCAGCCTCGAACAGCTGGTATTGCGCAATGCCAGGGAAGCGCAGAAACCCGGCCACGACAACTTCAGCGGTGTCGCGGTCTGGATCGGCCCGCCCTCTCGCTGAAAAGCCCCAGCAAAGGAACACACCATGCCCCAACAAGTCTGTACCGGCGCGATGATGATGTGCACCTTCGGCGCCGCACCGTCGACCTTCAATGCCACGCCCCGCCCGGTCATGACCAGCAATATGGTGGCCGGCGTGATCACCGACAACATACCGATGATGAATGTGCCGCCGTTCGGCGTGTGCATGTCGCTGGCCAACCCGCAGGTGGCCGCTGCCACCGCCGCCGCGCTGGGCGTCTTGACGCCCATGCCCTGCGTGCCGGTGCTGCCCGCGCCCTGGGTGCCCGGTGCGCCGACGGTGCTGATCGCCAACATACCCGCGCTGGACAATACCTGTAAGCTCATGTGTGCCTGGGCGGGGGTGATCAGCATCAGCTTCCCCGGGCAAGTCACCCACCAGATTCCCTGATCCGTAGATCGCTAGATCGGCAACTATGACCTGGTACAACAAAGTCATCTGGACGGAGGGAATGTTCCTCCAGCCCCAGCACTTCCAACAGCACGATCGCTTTCTGGCCCTGCAGGCGCACAGCCGCTTTGGCATGACGGCGGGCTATGGCTGGGGCTATATGAGCCTGGCGCTGGACAGCGCCGCGCTGAACCTGGGCAAGATCGCCGTCAGCGGCGCCCAGGGTGTGTTGCCCGACGGCCTGGTGTTCGACGTGCCCGGGCAAGACGCGGCCCCGGCCGCCTTCGATGTGCCCGCCGATGTGCGCGACGAGCTGGTGGTGCTGGCCGCCGTGCTGCAGCGCCCCGGCGTGGCCGAGAGCGATGCCGAGTCCGACGCCGGCTCGATGCCGCCGCGCTTTCGCTCGGCCGAGGTCGATGTGGGCGACACCAATGTCACCGGCGAGCGCGCCGCGCCGATCCAGGTCGGCCGCCTGAACCTGCGCGTGATGCTGGCCCGCGACGCGCAGGAGGGCTATGCCACCTTGGGCCTGTGCCGCGTGATCGAGCGCCGCGCCGACAACAAGCTGGTGCTGGACACGCAGTACGTGCCCCCGACCCTGCATGCCAGCGGCAATGACATCCTGGCCTCCTATGTGCGCGAGCTGCACGGCCTCTTGCACCAGCGCGGCGAGGCGCTGGCCTCCCGACTGGCCCAGCCGGGCCGCGCCGGCGTGGGCGAGATCGCCGACTTCCTGCTGCTGGAGGCCATCAACCGCACTGAGCCCTTGTTCGCGCAGCTGCGCCAGACCTCGGTGCTGCATCCCAAGGACCTGTATTTTTGCTGCGTGCAGCTGGCCGGCGAGCTGGGCACCTTCCGCGAGAAGCGCCGGCCGACACCGATGCCCGCCTATCTGCATGACGACCCGGTGCGCTGCTTCAAGCCGCTGATGGACGATCTGCGCCAGTCGCTGTCGATGGTGATGGAACAGACCGCGATTCCGATCGAGCTGCAGGACCGCAAGTACGGCATTCGCGTGGCCATCATTGCCGACGTCGAACTGCAGCGCAACGCCCAGTTCGTGCTGGCCGTGGCCTCGCAGATGCCCGGCGACGCGCTGCGTGCGCGCTTTCCGACCCAGGTCAAGATCGGCACCGTCGAGCGCATCCGCGACCTCGTCAATCTGCAACTGCCCGGCGTCACGCTGAGGCCGCTGCCGGTGGCGCCGCGCCAGATTCCCTACCACGCCGGCTACACCTATTTCGAGCTGGAAACGCGGGGCAACGAGATGTGGAAACAACTGGAAAGCTCGGGCGGACTGGCGATGCACATTGCCGGCGACTTCCCTGGCTTGGAGCTTGAATTCTGGGCGGTACGAGCATGAGTGATCCCAACGACCCGTTTGCCGCGTTCAATTCGGACCGGACCGTCATCAAGCCCAGCGCGGGCCGTGGCCCCAGGCCCGGCGCGCCCGAGGGCATGGCACCACCTGGCCCCGGCGGCGGTGGCGGTGGCGGCATGGCGCCGCCAGCCGCCTCCAGCAAGGATGCCCCGCTGGCCATGGACGCGCTGATGACGGCCAGCCTGAACCCCCTGGTCTCGGCCGCCGCGCCGCTGCTGGCCGCCGCACCGCGCGTGCGCACCACGGCCCGCCATCCGAACCCGGCCGGGCTGAAGGAGGCGCTGGCCGAGGGCATCCGCAAGTTCGAGGCCCAGGCCCGCGCGCAGGGCCTGCCCAATGAACAGGTGATTGCCGCCCGCTACATCCTGTGCACCCTGCTCGACGAATCGGCCGCCAGCACGCCCTGGGGCGGCTCGGGGGTCTGGTCGGCGCAAAGCCTGCTGGTGCAGTTCCACAACGAGACCTGGGGTGGCGAGAAGGTCTTCCAGCTGATGTCCAAGCTGGCCGAGAACGTCGAGGCCAACCGCAGCCTGCTGGAGCTGCTCTACGTCGTGCTGGCCTTCGGCTTCGAGGGCCGCTACCGCGTCATCGACAACGGCCGCGCCCAGCTCGACAGCGTGCGTGAGCGCCTGGTGCAGCTGCTGCGCCAGGGCCGGCCCACGCCCGAGAAGGCGCTGTCGCCGCGCTGGAAGGGTGTCGAGCAACAGGTCGCCAAAATCCGCGACGGCCTGCCGATGTGGGTCATCGCCTCGGTCACCGCGCTGATACTGGCCCTGGTCTTCATGGGCCTGCGCTTCAAGCTCGGTGACAACGCCGAGAGCGTGTTCAACACGCTGCAGTCCTTGGACGCCAAGGCCGCCACGGTGGCCGCCGCCAGTCCACCGCCTCCGCCGCCACCGGCGGCCTCGGCGCCGCGGCTGGCCGGCTTCCTGAAGCCCGAGATCCAGGCCGGCCTGGTACAGGTGCAGGACTTCGCCGACCGCTCGGTGGTGACGATCAAGGGCGACGGCTTTTTCGAGCCCGGCAGCGCCGTGATCTCATCCGAGGTCAGGCCGCTGCTGCCGCGCATCGCCCAGGCCTTGAGCGACACGCCCGGCTCGGTGCTGATCACCGGCCACACCGACAACCAGCCGATACGCACCCTGCGCTATCCGTCGAACTGGCATCTGTCGCAGGACCGTGCCGACACCGTCAAGGCCGAACTGGCCAAGACGGTCAAGGTGGCTCGGCTGCGCGCCGAGGGTCGGGCCGATGCCGAGTCGCTGGCCGACAACAGCACGCCTGCCGGCCGGGCCAAGAACCGCCGCGTTGAAGTCACGCTGTTCGTGCAGCAGGCTGCTGGCTCATGAGTGCCGCCTGCCCGCCGCCGACAACCCGATGCCTCTTGACTGACTCGCCCGCAGCATGAAGAAATTTCTGTCTGTCATCTTTTCCCCGCTCGCGCTGACCCTCTACGGTCTGCTCGCGCTGGCGGCCCTGATCTGGTGGATAGGCCCCTTGATCGCGATCGGCGAAAGCCGGCCGCTCGATGGCGTCTGGACCCGCGTGATCGTCATCCTCGCCATCTTCGGCATCTTCGCGCTGATCAAGGGCATTGGCGCCTGGAAGCGCAAACGCGCCAATGCCGAGATGGTGGCCGGCATGAGCGGCGGGGCCAGCGCCAGCGACCGCGAGGCCGAGGTGCTCAGCAAGCGCTTCACCGAGGCGCTGCAGGTGCTGGAAGACAGCGCCCGCCAGTCGGGCAAGCGCAGCTTCTTCAAGCGCGGCCAGTATCTGTACGAGCTGCCCTGGTACATCTTCATCGGCGCCCCGGGCTCGGGCAAGACCACGGCGCTGATGAACGCCGGCCTGACCTTCCCGCTGGCCGGCAAGATGGGCCAGGCCTCGATCAAGGGCGTGGGTGGCACGCGCAACTGCGACTGGTGGTTCACCGACGAGGCCGTGCTGATCGACACCGCCGGCCGCTACACCTTGCAGCAGTCCGACGAGCAGGCCGATGCCGGCGCCTGGGACAAGTTCCTGGACCTGCTGAAAAAGACCCGCCCGCGCCGCCCCATCAATGGCGTGCTGTTGACGATCAATATCCAGGACCTGCTGCAGCAAAGCCCGGGCGACCGCAAGGAGCATGCGTCCAAGCTGCGCCTGCGTCTGCAGGAGCTGCATGCCCGGCTGGGTGTGCGCCCGCCGGTCTATGTGCTGGTCACCAAATGCGACCTGATCGCCGGCTTCAACGAGAGCTTCGGCGAGCTGGGCAAGGAAGAGCGCGACCAGGTCTGGGGCTTTTCCTTCCCATACGATCCTCGTGGCCAGGACACACCGGTGCAGGAGTTCGGCAGCGAGTTCGCCGCGCTCGAGAAGCGCCTGCGCGACCGCCTGCTGGACCGCCTGGAAGCCGAGCGCGACACGCTCAAGCGCGCCGCCATCTTCTCGTTCCCGCAGCAGTTCGGCGGCATCAAGGGCCTGCTGGGCGGCTTCCTAGAACAGGTGTTCGGCGACGGGGGCTCGCTGGAAGAGCGCAGCCTGCTGCGCGGTGTCTATTTCACCAGCGGCACCCAGGAGGGCACGCCTATCGACCGCGTGCTGGGCACGCTGGCCCGCACCTTCGGCGTGGACAACCGCGCCGCCTCGGTGGCCTCGTCGCGGGGCAAGAGCTTCTTCCTGTCGCGGCTGCTGAAGGAGGTGGTGTTCAGCGAGCAGGGCCTGGTCGGCGAGAACCGCCAGGCCGAGGCCTCGCGCCGCCGCTGGCGGCTGATCGGCATGGCCACCCTGGGTCTGGCCAGCGTCGCCCTGCTGGCCGGCTGGACCATCAGCTTCATGCGCAACCAGGCCTATATCGCCGAGGTCGAAGCCCGTCTGCCCGAGGTCAAGACCGCCGTCGAGGCGCTGCCCCCGGCCAACAACACCGAGGTCGCCGCCCTGCCCCAGGTGCTGGATAAGGTTGTCGCTGCGCCCAAGCCCACCGCCTTCGAGCTGGAGCATCCGCCGCTGCTGAATGCGCTGGGCCTGTACCAGGGCGACTTTGTGAAGGCCGGCGCCGACATCGGCTACCAGCACCTGCTGGACCGGGCGTTGCTGCCGCGCGTGGCCAAGCGGCTGGAGGAGCGGCTGCGCGCCGTCAACCGCGAGAACCTGGAGCTGGCCTACGAGGCGCTGAAGGGCTATCTGATGCTCTACACGCCCGAGCATTTCGATGCCGAGGCGCTGAAGAACTGGGTCACCCTGGACTGGGACGTCAATCTGGCCGGCACCCTGAACGCCGAGCAGCGCGCAGCGCTCGCCGCCCATCTGGAGGCGGCACTGGCCAAGGGCGCGCCGGCCGCGCTGGCGCCGATGGACAAGGCCCTCGTCGCCCAGGTGCGCGAGATGCTGATCGCCTACCCGCTGGAGTACCGGGTGTTCAGTCGCTTGAAGCGGGCCCAGGTGGGCTCCGAGTTCCCCGAGTTCTCGGTCGCTTCGTCCGGCGGGCCCAATGCCATCCAGGTGTTCGAGCGGGCCAGCGGCCAGCCGCTGACCAAGGGCATACAGGGCCTGTTCACCCGCGACGCCTATTTCAAGGCCTTCAAGGGCGCGGTCACCAAGGTGGCCAAGCAGCTCGAAGACGAGCAGCGCTGGGTGCTGGGCACCGGTGTTCAGGGCAGCGCCGCCGACAAGGCCCGCGCGCTGGCCACCAATGCCCCCGACGAGATGGACCTGCGCGTGCGCCGGCTCTACCTGCAGGAGTACATCAAGGTCTGGGATGCCTATCTGGCCGATGTGCGCCTGGTCAAGCTGGGCGGTCTGGACCGCAGCCTGGCCGTGGCCCGCGTGCTGGCTGCACCCGACTCGCCGCTGGCCGCCTATCTGCGCGCCGTAGCCAGAGAGACCCAGCTCGCCGCAGCGGCGGCCGAGGCCAACACCTCGGGCCTGCCCGGCGGCAAGCTCGGCGAGAAGGCGGACAAGGCGAAGAAGGACCTGGCCGCGCTGATGGGCAAGCAGGCCGAGCCGGCCGGAAAAGCCGCCGCCGGTGCACCGCTGGAGACCCTGGTCGACGAGCACTTCGCCTATCTGCACCGCCTGGTGGCCGGCCAGCCCGCGCCCATCGACGAGGTGATGAAGATGTTCAACGAGGTGTTCGTGCAGCTCAGCGCCATCGATTCGGCGCAGAAGAGCAAGACCGCACCACCGCCCCCGCCGCCCGGTGGCGGCGCCAAGGCCGCCGCGGCCATGCAGCCCGAGCCGATCAAGTCGATGCTGGAAACGCTCAGCGACGCGGGCGCCAGCCAGAGCCGCACGGCCGAGCGCCAGGGCCTGACCTCGGAGCTGAAGCCGATCTCGGACTTCTGCGCCCGCACGATCTCGGGCCGCTATCCCTTTGCCCAGGGTTCCAAGTCCGACGTGCTGCCGGACGACTTCGGCCAGCTGTTCGGCGTCGGCGGCATGCTGGACGACTTCTACCAGCGCCGCCTCAGCGCGCTGGTGGACATAGGCGCCACGCCCTGGGTCTACAAGCCCCTGACCGACGGCACCAAGCCGCCGGGCGGCGCGGCGCTGGCCGATTTCCAGCGTGCCTCGCGCATCAAGGAGGCCTTCTTCCGCAGCGGCGGCAAGACGCCCAGCTTCAAGGTCGACGTGCGCGTGCTGGAGATGCTGGACGGCCTGAAGGAGCTGACCCTGGACCTGGACGGCACGGCGCTGAAGTTCACCGCCGGCAATACTGCGGCGCAGACCATCACCTGGCCCAGCGCCCGCGTGGCCGCGCAGATCAAGCTCAGCGCGCCCGGTGGCGCGGTGCAGCTGTTCGAGGGCCCCTGGGCACTGTTCCGCATGTTCGGTCAGTTCGAGATCCAGCCCTCGGCCCAGCCGGAGCGCTTCACCGTGCTCTTGAACCTGGACGGCAAGAAGGCCAGGCTGGAGGTCATCTCCAGCAGCGCCATCAACCCGCTGCGTATGCGCGAGGTGCAGACGTTCAGGTGTCCTGACGCGCTCTGACCGGTAGCCCCAAAGCACAGCGCCCGGTGCCGATCTGATCGGCACCGGGCGCTTTCACATTCCAGGCTCGGTTTCAGCCGCCGCGCGTCAACCTCAGCACATCGACAAACAGCCCGGCCGTGATCTGCTCGCGAAGCGGCTGCCAGTCCTCGGGTTCGGCCAGGATCTCGTCGTAGATGGCGCGCGGCACGCTCAGCTCCTCCAGCTCGCCGTCGGGATCGTCGGGCACAAGCAGCAGCACCAGCGCCGCATCATCGCCCTCGCCGGTGGCCTGCGTCAGGCGCAGTTCCTGGCCCGGCGGCAGATCATCCATGCCACGCATCAGGGCGATCTTGGTCAGCTCCAGCCCCGTGTCGTCCAGGCCCGCATCGGCGGCGACCAGCTTCTCGCGCAGGCCGCCCCAACCGAACACCAGGCGGGGCTTCAGCTCGGCGCCGATCTCGCGAGCGGCCGTGCCGGCCTGGGCCCCGAACGCCTTGTCAAAGGCCTGCTGCGCCGCGGCCTCCAGCTCGGCCCATCGGTCTACCCAGGCGCCGGGATAGGCGGCAATCCACTGGCCGCGGCCGACATCCAGATAGTTCAGCTGCGGGTCCAGCCGCAGGCCGGTGCCGCAATGCGGGCAGCTCTCGCGCTGGAAGCTGCCGTCGAGTATGGCCTCGCGCAGCTCGGGTGCGCGGTCGGCATTGACGCTGACGCTGGCCGAAAACTCCAGCGCCTTGCCGCAATGCGGGCAGTTCAGATTGACGGGATGGTAGAGAGACATGGCCTGACCTCAGGTTGGGTGCAGCAGCTTAGGTGCAGCGCAAGTTAGACGCCGAAAAGATTGTCCAGCCAGGTCTTGGCCGGATGAGCGGGTTTCATCTGCTCGGACTTGTAGGCCGCGTACAGCTCGGAAAACCATTCGCCAGGGGCGCGGAACTGGTAGCCGGTGATGCCTTCCGCACGTGCCGTCGCCTTGTAGCTGACCCAGCGATTGGCATAGGCCTCATGGTAGATGCAATCGCCGATGATGAAGCCACCGGCCTGGATCGTCTGGGTGCATTTGGCGCCGGCCTTCCAGGGGATCTGGCCATGGCGTATCGCATCGGCCCAGGTCGTCATCGTCGCCCAGTCGGTCGGCTCCGGCGAGGGAATGGTGCCGCCGTCCAGGTATTTGGCAATCGCCGCCTGGTCAATGCCTTCCAGGTTGAGTGCATCGGCGGCGGCCTTGGCCACCGCCGAGACGTTGCCGCCATGGTTGACCCAGGCCCCGTACTTGTCGACATTCTCGTTGCTGGCCATGAACTTCTTCTTGTCGTCCAGCGCATGGGCGATCTCGTGCTGCACATTCCAGTCGAAGAAGACAGGCGCCTCCTTGCCCTCCGGCGGCTTGCATCTGTCTTCGACGCCGGGCAGCTCGGTGGTGATCACCAGGCCGCGCTTGGAACCCTCGTTCAGCGCATCGCCCAGCACCACATTGCCACCGCCATAGGATGAGCCCCCGGCCGGCTTGCGCGTGACCTGGCGCATGCGCGGGTTCTCCTTGGTGTGCTTGTCCGGCACTTCGGCCATCAGCTTGTAGACACGCTTGAGCACCGCCACGGTGGATTTTTGCGCCCCGGTGCCCTCGTCCTGGGCACCCTGCTTCAGGTTGAAGCGCACGGCCAACGCGGCCAGCACATGGTCGGGCGAATCGGTGGGGCCGAGGCCGGCGATCAGCGCGTCCAGCAGCTGCGGGCCACCAGGCTGCTTGTTCAGCGTCTCCATCTGGTTCTTGAGCACCACCGGGTCAGGCGAAGGGGCCTTCAGCAGCTTCTTCACCTCCACTGATTTGCACTGCGCCTTGGCGCTGGCCAGCGCGGTGTCGGCGGCCTTGAAATCGAACAGCAGCGCCTTGGCCTTGGCCTCGGCCAGGGCGGTGTCCACCTTGGCCACATCGGCGCCTATGCCCGGCGCACCGGCCCGCGGCGAGACGTTGGTCAGGCCGGTCACATCGAGCTCGACCAGCAGCAGGCGCGCGTTGAAATCCTCGCTGGTCTTCTTCAGCGCGGCGGCGTCGGCGATGGCCAGCAGCGCCGCATCGAGGGCGGCCTGAGCGGCCACATAGTCCTGCTTGGCCGCCTGCTCCTCGGCCTTGCGCTTGGCCTCGGTCACCGCCGGCAGCCTGTGCTTGACGGCGGGATGCTCGGCATCAAGCAGGGCCTGCTGCTGCGCCACCTCGCCATCGCGACGCTTCTCGTAGGCCGCGTGGCGGTCGGCCAGCTGGGCGGCGAGCAGGCATTGATTCGCTGCGTCGGTGATCAGCTTCTTGGCCTTGACCAGATCGGGCATGGTGTGTTCCTCCTGTACTAGAGCGGAGCGTCAGGCGCTCAGCGCCGTGCCGGCCTCACCCAGCAGCTTCTCGATATCGGCCAGCTGCTTGGCAATGCCGGTATGGCCCTCGCGGACTTTCAGCGCCTCGAGCAGCTTGCGCACCTCGGCCAGCGCGGTGGCCGGCTCGCCATCCAGGCCGGTCAGCGCGGTGTCGCGGGCCAGTTCGTCCTTCTCGGCCGTGGTGGCCAGGGCCTTGCAACCATCGCAGTCGCCGCCGATGCGCTTGAGCAGCGCTGTGGCGCCCTTGAAGTCGCGACCGGGATCGGCCAGTGCCTTGGCCTGCTTCAGGCGCTCGCGCAGCGAGGCGGCCTCGGCGGCGCTGGGGGTGTCCGGCTCGTCGGGCACGGTGCTGACCAGGGGCTCCACTCGCGCCAGCTCGACGACATAGGCGGCGTGCTCCTGCTTCAAGGTCGTGACCGCGGCGCATTCGAGCTCCAGTGCCGCCAGCGTAGCCAGCGCCGGATCGTAGAAGCGCTTGGCCGCCTGCTTCTCGGCCTTGTCCAGCATCGTCTTCAATTTCGCCAGCTCGGCCGTCAGCACGGTATTGGACGTCACGGGCACGGCCTTCTCGACCTGCTCGACCTTGGGCTTGACGATGTCCAGGCGCAGCGCATAGCCGGTGTGCTCGTTGGCATATGCCAGCTGCTGCTGCGCATCGAAGTACAGCAGCGTCATGTCCATCTTCGCGCCTTCGATCGTGCCGGCCGTGACGCTGGCCTTGGCCGTGTCCATGCGCTTGCGCAGCGCGGCGACCTCGGGCGCGAAGGCGGCCACATGGGCATGATTCAGCAGCTGGACAAAGGTGTCGGTGGCGTTGCTGAAGGTCCGCGTCAGCAGGGTCGAGCCGCTGGTGTTGTCGCAATGGGGCTTGACCTGGGCCAGCAGGTCCAGCGCCGCCTGGCGCTTGCCGGCGGCGGCCTGCCGCTCGGCCGGCGCGATCATCTGCGTCTCGGCGATCTTCACGTCCACCGCCAGCATATTCGTCTTGGCCGTGTTCAGCGCCAGCTTGGCGGCGGCCAGGGCATCGGTGTAGGCCTTGGCCAGCAGTTGGGCCTTGGCGCATTCGGCATCGACCTTGCCCAGCAGGACGGTGGCCTCATCGCGCTTGTCCTCCTTGTGCAGCTTGACTGCGGCAGCTATGAAGTCTTTCTGGATCAAAGCCGCCTCGTCCTTGACCACCGCAGGCAGCTTGGCCAGCGCCGTCTGGGCTTTGAGCAGCGCATCGGCATAGGCCTTGGCCTTGGCCTTCTCGGCGCGTATTGGCAGCACGACCTTGTTGATATCGACGCGCAGCGCCTGGGCCGGCCCCAGCAGCTTGGCCAGGGCCTCCAGATTCTTCAAACTGGGGCCGGCGACGGCCAGGCCAAGCCCCTTCTCAAGCGTCGCCAGTTTCAGCGCCAGCGGGCCACTCAAGCCCTCATCGCTGATCTCGCTGATGTCCTTCTTCGCCTCGGCCAGCTCACGGCTCAGCGTCTGATGATCGGGCACCATGGTCTGGGCCTGGCCCAGGCGCTGCTCGACTTCGTCGACGCTGCCTATCAGCGACATCAGCCGGGACGATCGGGCCTCGATATCGGGCAGGCCGTCCAGGCCGGCTTCACCACGGAGCACCTCGTCCAGCGAGCCGATCAACAGCCCCTTCAAGCCGGTGAAGGGCAAGGCATTGACGTCGTTGCGCAGGGCAGCGACCCGATTGCGCAGCCGCTCACGCTCGGGGTTGACGATGTCGCGGGTGTTGCTGCCGTCGCGGATATAGCGCAGCAGACGACCAAACAGGGAACGTGGACCGGCCATAGTGCTGCTCCGAATCAGTTGCTCATCGCGCGCTGCATCGCCTGCAGTGCGTTGACCATGGGCGTGCGGATGTCACCATCGATATCGCACACATCGAGCACGATGTCGTCCTCGCTGACATAACGCATCAGCTCGTTCACCTGCTGGGCGGTGCGCGGCTCGGCCGTCAGGTTCTTCAGCACGGCGCTCATCTGGATGATGGCGGTGGCCGAGTCGGGCAGCTTGGCATCGGCCACCTCCTTGGCCAGGGCCTTGAGCTTGGTGACGGCGGCGCCGCGGGCGCTGCGCCAGCCTTCCAGCGCCAGCTCGAAGGCTGCATCGCCGGCCTCGCCTGGTGCCACCGGCGGCGCGCTACCCGGACCGGGCTCGGCCGGCTCGCCATCGTCATCGATGTCGTTCGGGTCTTCGCCACGCACGCGGATCTTGTAGCGCTGCTCGGTCTGCTTGAGCAGCGCCTCCTTGATCTTCTTGGCCATGCCGGCGGCCTGCGTCAGCAGCACAAAGGTGTGCGCGTTCTGCTCGAAGATGCATTCACCCGTCACGAACTTGACCCCGCTGGTCGTGCCCAGCTCGGCAGTCAGCAGCTTGCGCCGCGGCGAGCCTATGGGCTTGCGCGAAACCAGCACCACGCAGTCATTGCCGACCGTGGCGACCATCGCCTGCAGCACTGTGCCCTTGCGCACGTCGCGCAGCAGGGGCACCATCTTGGTCGTCAGCAGGGTCGGGCTTTCTTCTTCCTCGTCCCCCACCTGCTCGGCGGCCGCCTTCCTGGCCTCGGCCTCGGCGAGCTTGCGCTCCTTCACCAGGGCCTTGTCCAGATCGTCCAGATAGCCGGTGACTTCCTTGTCGGCCTTGTTGGCCTTGCGCAGCTGCTCGGACTGTTTCTCGATGTCGTCCAGGGCCGCCAGCTGGTCCTCGGGCGTCTTGGCCTTGTCAAGCTCGCCCATCGCCTTCAGCAGGGCCGCATCCTTGAGGCCGCGCCCCTTGGCAAACTTCTTCCATTCCGCTTCGGTCAGGGTCTTGTCGCTCACCTTGCGCCTCCATCACGCCTTGCAAAGCAGGCGATAGCTCGCCGGATCATAAGGTCGAGCGGACGCGGTGAAGCTCCGGGGAACCACCCAGCCGCCGCCGTGGCCTAAACTCCAGCGCCAAAACCTCGAACGGGATATGAAGAGCACCAAGAGCGCACGCAAGACCCCGGCCGCTGCGGCGGGCACGCAGGGCAAGAAGGTCACGCTGGAGATGGTGGCGGCGGCCTGTGGCGTGTCGCCGAGCACGGTATCGCGCATCCTCAATGGCACGGCCATCGTCAGCCCCGAGAAGCGCGAGGCGGTGGACCGCGCGATTGCCGAACTGGGCTTCATACCGAACCCTATCGCCCGCGGCCTGGCCGGCGGGCGCACCCTGAGCGTGGGCGTGGTCACCCAGGCGATCGACAGCCCCTTCTACGGCGTGGCGCTGCGTGGCATCGAGGAGGAGCTTAGCCAGGCCGGCTACAGCCCGCTGTTCGTCAGCGGCCACTGGAATGCCGAGGAGGAGCGCCGCTGCATCGAGGTGCTGCGCTCGCGCCGCGTGGACGGCATGATCATCCTGACCGGCCGCCTCAGCGACGACTCGCTGCGCAACCTGGCCAAGACCATGCCGGTGGTGATCACCGGCCGTACCTTGACGGCACCTGGCCTGTACGCGCTGGACTTCAACAACTTCGAGGGGGCAAGACTTGCCACCCACCACCTGCTGAGCCTGGGCCATCGCAAGATTGCCTTCATCTCGGGCGACCCCATACACCCCGACGCCGCCGAACGCCTGCGCGGCTACCGCGCGGCGCTGGAGGCCGCCGGCGTGCGCTACAAGCCTGCGCTGGTGATGCCGGGCAAGTACTTCGAGGAAAGCGGGCTGATGGCCGTCGAACGCTTGATCGACAGCCGCGAGCCCTTCACCGCCATCTTCTCCGCCAACGACCAGATGGCCTTTGGCGCCGCGCTGGCCCTGCACCGGCGCGGCCTGCGCGTGCCCGATGACATCTCGCTGGTCGGCTTCGATGACCTGGCCGGCGCCGAGCATTCGATCCCGCCGCTGACGACCATCCACCAGGCCGCCCATGAGCTGGGCCGGCTGGCGGCCGTGTCGCTGCTGCAGCTGCTGGCCGGCCAGACGCCCACCGGCACGCTGCCCGAGCCGCGGCTGATCGCCCGCGCCTCAACCCGCGCGCTCGCCTGAGGGCCCCCCGGCACTTACCCTCGATTGACAGCAAAACCGGGGCTGGCTACATTATGAAAGCGCTTTCAAGAATGCGAGAGCGGCCAAGATAATCGAGCCGCTTGCTACGGAGACATGGATGAGGGTTGGTGCGAGAACAGGGATGGAATTGAGCCGGCGGGGCGGGTTGCTGCTGTGCCTGGGATTGCTGGCCATGCAGGGCGCTAGCGCGCAGCGGCAGCAGCTGACCGTGGCCGCCTTCCCCGCAGTCGACGAGATCGTCAAGGCTGCGATTCCGGCCTGGAACAGGCTGCACCCCGATGTCGAAATCAAGTTGGTGAGCCGAGCACTGACCGACCATCACACGGCGATGACCACGGCCCTGTCCACCTCGGCCCATCTGCCCGATGTGATGGCGGTCGAGGTCGGCTACCTGGGCCGCTTTGCCCAGGGCGGCGGACTGGAGGATCTGTCGCGCGCTCCCTACTCGATAGCCCAGTACCAAAGCCGCTTCGTCGCCTATGCCTACCAGCAGGCGACCAACCGTCGGGGTCAGGTCGTGGCCGCGCCGACCGATATCGGTCCCGGCACCCTGCTCTACCGCAGCGACCTGCTGGCCAAAGCCGGTGTCGGCGAGGCCGAGCTGACCCGCACCTGGGAAAGCTATGTGGCCGCCGGTGTGAAGATCAAGGCCGCCACCGGCGCCTATCTGATGGCCCATGCGCGCGACATGAAGGACATCGTCATCCGCACCGGCATCCAGCCAGGCGAGGGGCTGTTCTTCGACAGCCGCTCGAATGTGCTGGTCAACACGCCGCGCTTTGCACGGGCCTTCGAACTGGCCCGCCAGGTGCGGCGCAACAAGCTCGATGCCAAGGTCAATGCCTGGTCCTCCGACTGGACCGAGGGCTTCAAGCGGGGCGGCATTGCCACGCAGATGATGGGCGCCTGGCTGGCCGGCCATCTGAACACCTGGCTCGCGCCCGACACGCGAGGCCTGTGGCGTGCCGCCCAGTTGCCCGAGGGCGCGTTCGCGGCCTATGGCGGCACCTTCTATGCCATCCCTCGCGCCGCCTCGGCCGCGCAGAAGCCCATGGCCTGGGAGTTCATCAAGCTAATGACCTTGACGCGCGAGCTGCAGCTCGGCGCCTTCAAGGCGCAGGACGCCTTCCCGGCCCTGCTGGAGACCTTCGACGACCCCTTCTTCGACCAGCCGATCGCCTTTCTGGGCGGCCAGCAGGCTCGCGTGGGCTGGCGTACGGCCGCGCGGCGCATCACCGCCGTCGACGTGCACAAGCAGGACGCCTTTGCCGACGAAGTCATCAACACCGAGCTCGACAAGGTGCTGGTGCGCGGCAAGGACATTGCCACCGCCCTGGCCGACGCCGAGCGGCTGCTGCGCCAGCGCGCCTTTCGTTGATCAAGGCTGACAGACAACACCCATGAAGCTGCCCCGCCTGTCACCCCGCCAGACCCCATACGTGTTGCTGCTGCCCTTTGTGCTGCTGTTCATCGTCTTCGGCCTGTTCCCGCTGGCCTTCTCGCTGTTCCTCGCCTTCCAGACCTGGGAGCCGACCAGCGGCCTGGGGGCAATGAGCTTTGTCGGCGCCGACAACTTCCTGTTCGCGCTGCAGGACGAATGGTTCTGGAAGTCGCTGAAGAACACCGGCTGGCTGGCCCTGGTCTCGGGCGTGCCTCAGCACCTGGTGGCATTGCCGCTGGCGGCCTTCATCCACGCCTCGTTCAAGCGTCTGCGCAATGGCGTGGTCGGCGCCTATTTCATGCCCTATATCACCTCGACCGTGGCCATCGCCATCCTGTTCAGCTCGCTGTTCTCGACCGACTACGGGCTGATCAATGTCGGCCTGCAGCTGCTGCGTGAACTGCCGCTGATCGGTGTCCTGGTGCCGGCACAGACGGTGGACTGGCTCAACGACCCCGACTACATCAAGCCGGCCATCGCCACGCTGGTGTTCTGGCGCTATGTCGGCTTCAACGTGGTGCTGTATCTGGCCGCGATGCAGACCATCCCGCGCGATCTGTACGAGGCCGCTCGCATGGACGGTGCCGGCCGGCTGCAGCAGTTCTTCTACATCACCCTGCCCAGCCTGAAGCCGATGATCTATTTCGGCGTCACCTTGAGCGTGGTCGGCGGCCTGCAGCTGTTCGAGGAGGCCTTCATCCTGACCCAGGGCCGAGGCGGCTCTGACCAGGCCGGCATGACGACGGCCGTCTATCTGTACCGCATGGCCTTCGACTTCAATGACTTCGGCGCCGCCAGCGCGATGTCCTGGCTGCTGTTCATCGTCGTGGGCCTGCTGACCTGGCTGACCAACCGGGCCTTCCGCCCAAGCAAGGCCTGACCCCATGAGAACCGACCGTCTCGAGACCTGGACCGCCTACTGCCTCGTCGGCATCGGCATGCTGATCATGCTGGCGCCGTTCTACTTCATGTTCGTGTTCGCCACGCACTCGCGCACCGAGATCTTCAGCCTGCCGCCGCCGATGTGGTTCGGCGACGACTTCCTGAACAACCTGGCCATCCTGAGCAAGAAGATCCCGTTCTGGCGCAACCTCGGCTGGAGCGTCTATGTGGCGCTGGCCTCGACGGCCCTGACCCTGCTGTTCTGCGCGATGGGCGGCTATGCCTTTGCCCTCTTTGAGTTCCGCTACAAGAAGGCCTTCTTCGGCCTGGTGATGGGCACGATGCTGCTGCCCTCCTTCATGAACATGATTCCGACCTTCATGATCATGGACCTGCTGGGCTGGATAGACCAGCCGCGCGCGCTCTACATTCCCGGCGCGGCCAGCGCCTTCGGCATCTTCCTGATGCGCCAGTTCTGCCTCAGCGCGATCCCGCGCGAGCTGGTCGAGGCGGCGCGCATGGACGGTTGCAGCGAGCTGGGCATCTTCGCCCGCATCGTGCTGCCACTGCTCAAGCCCGCGCTGGGCACCCTGGGGCTGATCACCTTCATCGCCTCGTGGAACAACTTTATCGGCCCGCTGGTCGTGATGCGCTCGCCCGATATGTACACCCTGCCGCTGGCGCTGCGCAGCCTGCAAAGCCCGGTGGACACCGAGTGGGGCGCGCTGATGGCCGGCTCGGCCATTGCCACCCTGCCGCTGATCGTGCTCTTCGTGCTGTCGTCCCGGCAGCTGATCTCCGGCCTGACCACGGGCGCGGTCAAGTAAACCCTATGAATACAAAAAGCATGCACTTCCCTCCGAACTTCGTCTGGGGCGTGGCCACCAGCGCCTTCCAGATCGAGGGCGCAGCCGCCGAAGACGGCAAGGGCCTGTCGATCTGGGACACCTTCTGCCGCCAGCCCGGCGTGATCGCCGATGGCAGCAATGGCGACATAGCCTGCGACCACTACCACCGCTGGGAAGCCGACCTGGACATGATTGCCGGCCTGGGTGTGGATGCCTATCGCTTCTCGGTCTCCTGGCCGCGCGTACGGCCCACCGGCAGTGGCGCCTGGAACGAGGCCGGCCTGGCCTTCTACGAGCGCCTGGTCGACGGCCTGCTGGCGCGCGGCATCAAGCCCTATCTGACGCTCAACCACTGGGACCTGCCCGAGGCACTGCAGGCCGGCGGCGGCTGGGCGAATCGCGACACGGTGGCCCGCTTCGTCGAGTACGCCTTGGGCATCCATGCCCGCCTGGGTGACCGCGTGGTCTCGATCGCCACCCACAACGAACCCTGGGTGATGGCCCATCTGGGGCATGAGGCCGGCGTGTTCGCGCCCGGCATCAAGAATCGCCGCACAGCCATGCAGGTCTCGCACCACCTGCTGCTGAGCCACGGACTGGCACTGCAGGCGCTGCGCGCCGCCGGCTGCAAGGCGCGGCTGGGCATCGTGCTGAACCTGTCGCCGATGCATGCCGCCACCGACTCTGCCGCCGACCGGGCCAAGATGACACTGGAAGACGGCCAACTGCTGCGCTGGTATCTGGACCCGCTGTTCAAGGCCAGCTATCCGCAGGATGTGCTGGAGGTGCTGGGCGCCGATGCACCGGCGGTCGAGGCCGGCGACATGGCCCACATAGCCACCGCGATGGACTTCATGGGCGTCAACTACTACTCGCGCTCTGTCGTCAGCGCCGGCGAGCCCTGGGACGTCATGAGCAGCGGCCGCGAGATCACCGACATGGGCTGGGAGGTCTATCCCGAGGGCCTGACCGAGCTGCTGGTGCGCCTGCACCGCGACTATCCCGTACCGCCGCTGTTCGTGACCGAGAACGGCGGCGCCTTTAAGGATGAACTGGTCGATGGCCGCGTGCACGACGAGGGCCGCACCCGCTACATTGAGCAGCATATCGAGGCCGTGGCCGAGGCGATGCGCCAGGGTGTGAACATGGGCGGCTATATGGTCTGGAGCCTGATGGACAACTTCGAATGGGCCTCGGGCTACGAGAAGCGCTTCGGCATCGTTCATGTGGACTACACCACCCAGCAGCGCACCCTGAAGGACAGCGCCCGCTGGTACCAGGGCTTTCTGCAGCAACAAAAGCAAGGCGGTTGAGCATGGGCCAGGTATCACTGTGCGGTCTGCGCAAGAGCTACGACAAGGCCGAGGTCATCAAGGGCGTGGACCTGGAGGTGCGCGACGGAGAGTTCATGGTCTTCGTCGGCCCATCCGGCTGCGGCAAGTCCACCACGCTGCGGATGATCGCCGGGCTGGAAGACATCACCAGCGGCGAAATCCTGATCGACGGCGTGCGCGCCAACGACCAGCACCCCGCCCAGCGCGGCGCAGCCATGGTGTTCCAGAGCTATGCCCTCTACCCGCACATGACCGTGGCCGAGAACATGGGCTTTGCGCTGAAGATGGCCGGCCAGTCACGGGCCCAGCGCGACGAGCAGGTCGGCCGCGCGGCCGAGATCCTGCGCATCACCGATCTGCTGGGCCGCTACCCCAAGGAGCTGTCCGGCGGCCAGCGCCAGCGCGTGGCCATAGGCCGGGCCATCGTGCGCAAGCCCAAGGTGTTCCTGTTCGATGAGCCGCTGTCCAACCTTGATGCGGCGCTGCGCGTGAACATGCGCATCGAGCTGACCAAGCTGCACGAGCAGCTGGGCACGACGATGATCTACGTCACCCACGATCAGGTCGAGGCCATGACCATGGGCGACCGCATCGCCGTGTTCAACCAAGGGCGCATCGAGCAGCTGGGCGCGCCGATGGCGCTCTACAACCGCCCAGCCAATGAGTTCGTTGCCGCCTTCATCGGCGCGCCGCGCATCAACTTCATCGACAAGCCCGCGGTCAATGCCTCGGCCGAGCACCAGGCGCTGTGGCAACTGCTGAGCCAGGCGCCCGGCGAGCGCGCCCAGCGCATCGGCCTGCGCGCCGAGCATCTGCATCTGGCACCTAGCGGCCAGGGCATTGCCGCCACCGTGGAACTGGCCGAGCATCTGGGCGACACGTCCATCATCTATCTGCGCCTGGCCGGCGTGGCCGAGCTGCTGACGGCCAAGGTGGGCAACGGCGGCTCGCTGCATGTCGGCAATGCTGTCGGCCTCGCGCCCGATCCGGCCTGGGCGCTGGGTTTTGACGCCAGCGGATGCTTGATCGGATGAAGAAGCTTGTTGCCCTGCTGTTGGCCTTGGGTATGGCTCAAGCCAGCCACGCCGATACCTTCAAATGGCCCGGCGGCGCCAAGGCCGCCGTCAGCCTGTCCTACGACGACGCGCTGAACTCGCAGCTGGACAACGCGCTGCCGGCGCTGAACGCCCATGGCCTGAGGGCCACCTTCTACCTGACCCTGGCCAGTGAGGTGGTCGCCAAGCGCCTGCCCGAATGGCGCCGCGCCGCAGCCCAGGGCCACGAGCTGGGCAACCACACGCTCTACCACCCCTGCTCGCGCTCGAAGCCCGGCCGCGACTGGGTTGCGCCGCACCGCGACTTGGACAAGATCGGCGTGGCCCAGCTGCGCGAGGAAATCCTGCTCGCCAATGCCTATCTGCAGGCCATAGACGGCCGGACCGAACGTACCTTCACCGCCCCCTGCGGTGATCTGCTGGCAGCCGGCCAGCCCTATCTGCCGGCGATCCGTTCCGGGTTCGTGGCCATCAAGTCACGCGCCGGCGGCGTCGCCCCCGATATGGCCGGTCTGGACCCCTACGACGTCGGCACCGCCGGCCCGGACGGCGCCAGCGGCGAGGCCCTGATCGCCATCGTCAAGGAAGCCGCCGCCAAGGGCACGCTGGCCAGCATCACCTTCCATGGCATTGGTGGCGACCATCTGGCGGTGTCAACAGAAGCGCATGAGGCGTTGCTGAAGCACCTGGCGGCAAACCCTGAGGTCTATTGGGTGGACAGCTTTGTCAACATCATGGGCTACCTGGCATCCACGCGCAAACGCTGAGTCGCAGCAGGCAATGACTGGGCGAAAATAGGCCTATGCCGTATGCAGAGCAGCCGCCATGAGTGTCAACTCGCCCGAACACCTCTTGAGCCTGGACCGCAGGCAGGTGCTTCGCGGAGCCATTGCCACTGCGCTGCCGGTCTTGGGCCTGCCCCTGGCCGGCGCTGCGCCCGCGCCGCTGCTCGTCGGCGGCCTGCCCGTGACCTGCAATCTGACCCTGCCGGTGGCCTGCATGGCCCGGGCCACGGCCAATGCGGCCGACAAGAGCGGCGGGCCCAAGTTCGAGTACGAATACAGCAAGTACAACGGCTGGCCGGAGATCAAGGAGTCCTTGATGACCGGCCGCATCCAGGCCGCCTACATGCTGGCGCCGCTGGTGATGGACCTGGCGGACAAGAAGATCCCGGTCAAGATCGTCTCGCTGGGCCACCGCTCGGGCGCGGTGATCATGGTGCGCACCGACTCGCCCTACAAGAAGTTCAAGGACCTGACCGGCAAACGGATCGCCATCCCCAGCCGCTTTGCGGTGGACTTTCTGTTCCTGCGCAAGATGCTGGCCCAGGAGGGCATGACGCCCAAGGACATACAGATCGTCGAGATGCCGCCGCCCGACATGCCGGCCGCCTTGTATGCCAAGGCGGTGGACGCTTATTGCACCGGCGAGCCCTTTGGCGCAGCCGCCCAGCGCGCCGGCTATGCGCGGGCGCTGCGCATGACGCGCGACGAATGGCGCAACTACATCTGCTGTGTGCTGACCGTGCGCGAAGAGCTGATCAAAAGCAACCGGCCCCTGGTGCAGGACCTGGTCAACCATGTGATGGGCGCCGGCCACTGGCTGGACGAGAAGCAAGACAACCGCGACAAGGCGGTGACCATTGCCGCCGGGCGCAAGTTCTTCAATCAGGACCCCAACATCATCAAGTTCGTGATGGAGAACCCGACCGACCGTGTGACCTATGGCGATCTGCGCATGATACGCACCGAGTTTGAGGAGCTGATGCAGTTGTCCATTGATGCCGGCACGATCAAGGCCCCGGTGGCCTACGAGAAATACATGGACGAAAGCTTTGCCAAGGCCGCCCGCGCGGCCACCATTGCGCTGTGAAACGCCTGCTCGCCCTGCTGCTGTCGCTGTGCCTGGCCGGCCTTGCCGCGGCAACCCCAGCGCCAAAGCTCAAGGCCGGCGTGTTCGAGCCCCCCTACCCGGCGCCCGAGTTCGCCCTGCAGGGCTCGGACGGCGCCGAGCTGAAGCTGGCCCGCTACCGCGGCAAGCTGGTGCTGCTGGTGTTCGGCTTCACCCAGTGCCCCGAGGTCTGCCCCACCACCCTTGCCACGCTGGCCCAGGCGCGCAAGGGCCTGGGGCCCGACGCCGCAGCCGTGCAGGTGGTGTATGTGACGGTGGACCCCGAGCGCGACAACGCCGCTCGCATCAAGAGCTATCTGGCCGCCTTCGACCCCAGCTTCATCGGCGGCACGGCCAAGCCGGACACCCTGGCCGGCGTGCGCAAGAGCTACGGCGTGATCGCCACCAGGCTGGCCCATCCAGCCGGCGACCCCAGCGGCTATGGCATGAACCACTCGACCTCGGTCTATCTGATCGACCGCGAGGGCCGGCTGCGCGCGATGATGCTCTACGGTCGCGAGGCCAAAGACTTCGTCCACGACCTCAAGCTCCTGTTGGCCGCGAAGTGAAGCGCGGTCTGAAGCTCCTGGCCGCGGGGCTGGGCCTGCTGATCACGGCGGCCCTGGCCTGGGCCGCACTGGCACCCATCGAGGTGGACTCGCGTGACGAGCTGTTCGAGATTCCGGCCGGCACCTACGCACGCCGCATGGCGGGCGACAGGGTCGAGATCCTGCCCGACACGATACGGCTGACCCTGGGACTGAGGGACACGCTGCTGCTGAAGAACCTCGACGCCGTGCCCCAGCAGTTCGGCCCGGTGCTGATCATGCCCGGCCAGAGTTTCCGCCTGCCGTTCGAGGTGGCCTCGACCTACAGTTTTGCCTGCACCGCTCACGCCAGCGGGCAGATGAGCGTGATCGTCGATCCCCGTCCGGCACCGGGCTGGCCCGCGCTGTCCTGGCGCCTGCAGCAATTGAAGAAAACGAGCTTGTAGTGAACGAGAGACTGAGCAGGATACTGCCGCCGCTGGCGGTGATGGCCGCTGTCATCGCCCTCTGGTGGGTGGTGGTGGTGAAAACCGAGAGTCCGATCTTCCCGACGCCCTGGCAGGTCGTCACCGGCACGCTGGAGCTGGCCGAGGACGGCACCCTGTGGGAGCACATCACCGCCTCGCTGTTCCGCGTCGGCATGGGCTTCGGCCTGGCCCTGCTGGTGGCCGTGCCGCTGGGTCTGTGGATGGGCTGGGTGAGCGGAGCCTACCGCACCCTGAACCCGATCTTCCAGATGCTGCGGCCGATCTCGCCCATCGCCTGGATACCGCTAGCCATACTCTGGTTTGGCATGGACGACATCTCGCCGATCTTCCTGATCTTCATCTCCTCGGTGTTCCCTATGATTGTGCAGACGACCTCGGGCGTGCACACCATCGAGCGCCGCTATCTGCGCGCGGCGACCAACTTCGGCGTGTCGCGCAGCGTGCTGTTCCGCCAGGTGGTGATTCCTGCCGTGCTGCCCGAGATCATCGTCGGCATGCGCATAGGCATAGGCGTTGCCTGGCTGGTGGTGGTGGCGGCCGAGATGATCGCGCTGCGCTCGGGCCTGGGCTATCTGATCATGGACTCGCGCAATGCCGGCAACCGCTACGACCTGGTCATCGCCAGCATGATCATCATCGGCCTCATCGGCCTGCTGCTCGACGGCATCACCCGCTTGCTGGAACGACTCAAGACCGTGAAGTGGCGCTATGTCCGATAAGAAGATCGTCGTCACCGACATCAGAAAGGGCTTCGCCGCCAGCAAGGGTGCCACGCTGCCCGTGGTCGGCGGCATCAGCTTCACCGTGGCCGACGGTGAGTTCGTCGCCATCGTCGGCCCCTCGGGCTGCGGCAAGTCCACCCTGATGAACATCATCGCCGGCTTCGAGCGACCGGACTCGGGCTCGGTCCAGGTCGACGGCGCGGAGCAGATGGGACCGAGCCCCAAGGGCATCGTGATCTCGCAGCACGGCTCGGTTTTCCCGTGGCTGACCGTGCGGCAGAACCTGATGTTCGGCTTGAATGGAAACGACCATGGCGACAAGGCTGCGCTGGCGGACCACTATGCCGCGATGGTCGGACTCAAGGGCTTCGAGTCAGCCTATCCGCATGAGTTGTCAGGCGGCATGTTGAAGCGCGCCGAGCTGGCGCGGGCCTTTGTCGTCAAGCCCGAAATCCTCTACATGGACGAGCCCTTCTCGGCGCTGGACGCGCTGATGAATATGCGCATGCGCACCGAACTCTTGCGCATCCTCGGCGAGGAGCGGCACACGGTGCTCTTGATCACCCACGACGTCGAGGAGGCGATCTATATGGCCGACCGCGTGCTGGTGCTGTCGCCCCGGCCGACGACGATACAAGCCAGCTTCCGGGTCGACATGCCGCATCCGCGCAAGCTGTCCAGCCCGGAACTGCAAACCCTGCGCGAGGCGATATTGAAGGAACTGGGGCTTCAGGCCTGACCGCTGTCACAAAATGGCGACGTCAAACGTCTAAAGGCCATGAACGACAGCACCGACACCTTCAAGCGCCTGCGCCCCCGGCTGCAGGCCATCGCCTACCGCATGCTGGGCTCCTCGGCCGAGGCCGAGGAAGTGGTCCAGGACGCCTGGCTGCGCTGGCACGAGACCGATCAGGCCCGCGTGGAGAACAGCGAGGCCTGGCTGGTGTCGGTCACCACGCGCATTGCCATCGACCGGCTGCGCTCGGCCAAGATACAGCGCGAGCACTATGTCGGCACCTGGCTGCCCGAGCCGCTGATGAGCGATTCGCCTGTCTCGCCCGAGCAACTGCTGGAGCGGGCCGATGATGTGTCGGTGGCCTTCCTGACGCTGCTGGAGCGCCTGGCGCCCGAGGCCCGCGCCGCCTATCTGCTGCGCGAGGTCTTCGATGCCGACTACGGCGAGGTGGCCGAGGCGCTGGGCAAGACCGAGCCGGCCTGCCGCCAGATCGTGCACCGCGCCAAGACCCAGTTGCAGGACCAGCGGCCGCGCCATACGGTGGCCCGCGAAACCCAGCTGCGCCTGCTGCGCGGCTTTGCCGACGCCGCCGTGCGCGGCGAGTTCGGAGCACTGAAGTCCATGCTGGCCGAGGACGCGCAGCTGATCGGCGACGGCGGCGGAATCGTGCCCAGCTTCGGGGTGCCCCTGGTCGGTGGCCAGCGCATTGCCCAGCTCTATCTGGCCACCCATCTGCGCTTTCCGGGCAGGGTGCGCTTCGAGGTCGTGGTGCTCAACGGCCAATGGGGCCTGCTGCGCTTTATTGACGACACCCTTGAGTCGGCGCAGTCGCTCGAAACCGATGGCGAGCGCATCGTCTGCATCCACTCGCAGCGCAATCCGCACAAGCTGGCACGCATTGCCGCCGCGCTTGGCCGCGAGCTTAACGTCGCCGAGACTGTCACAAGCGCGCCGCCTCAAACGTCTTGAGTCTGTGTATCCCGCACAGCAACTCAACAAGGTATCAAGATGAATGAAGCTCGCCTCCCCTGGACCCAGATCTCGTCCAAGTCCTATCAAGCGATGGCCAGCGTCAACGCAACGCTGGCCAAATCAACGCTGGGCCCGCAACTGGTGGAACTGGTGCAGTCGCGCGTGTCGCAGCTCAACGGCTGCGCCTTCTGCCTGGACATGCATACCCGCATCCTGCGCGAATCCGGCGAGGGCTGGCAGCGCATCAACAGCCTGTCCACCTGGCGCGAGACCGGCCTGTACAGCGCCCGCGAACGCGCCGCGCTGAACTGGGCCGAGACCATGACCCGCTTGAGCGACCACAGCGGCCAGGACGCCGCCTTCGGGGCGCTGAAGCTGCAGTTCAGCGATCAGGAGATCGTCGAGCTGAGCTGGACGATCGCGCTGATCAATGGCTGGAACCGCATGGCCATAGGCATGCGCGCGCCGGTGATCGAAAAACCCATTGCCTAAGCCAATCAGCCGTACTTGCTACCCACCTGGGCCCGCACCGGGTGGGTGTCGTACATGATGGTCATGCAGTCGATCAGCCCGTCGGCGTCGAAGTCGAACACGTCCACGCAGTTGAAGTGCACGTCGCCGCCGTCCTTCAGCTGCCAGTGGTAGATGAAGTAGGCAATCGCCCGCGGGCCGCCATGGGCGCTGACCAGGATGTCCAAGGTCTCGATGCGGCTTTGCCCCGAGGCCTCGCGCACCTTGATGAAGAAGGGCCTGGGGTCCATCCAGCCCAGAAAGGGCGAGTAGATCTTGGCCTTGGGCGAGAACAGCGCGGTGATGGCCTCCACATCGGAGGCCTCCAGTCGCGACAGATAGCGTTGGACCACCTCGACGTGGCGGTCGGTTTGCGAGATCGGTTTCATCATTCGTGATCAAAACTCGGCGGCTGCTGCAGATCGGCATCGAAATTCATCAGCACGCTGGCCAGCTCCAGCGAGCGCCACAGCGGCGCGGGCATCTGCATGATGGCCTCGGGCGTGCGGGCGTGGGCCACCCAGGCGCCGATGTCGGCATGCTGGTCGGGGGTGAGCAGCTTGAGGCTCAGCATTTCGTCTATCGTTTTCATCTGCGGCCTCGTTGGCAGGTTGGGGACGAAGGGATAGGCAGGCAGATCATGACACGAGGTCGGCGGGGGATTGGCCCCCACTCACGGGGATGCCCTGACAAAACGCAACCGGGTGATCTCTGAAGGCGCACCGAGGCGCAGCGGTGGCCCCCAGTAGCCGGTACCGCGGCTGGTGTAGACCCACAGCCGGCGCAGCCGGTGCAGGCCGGCGGTGAACGGTTGCTGCAGCGGCACGAACAGGTTCCAGGGCCAGAACTGGCCGCCATGGGTGTGGCCCGACAGCTGCACATCAAAACCCGCATCGGCGGCGGCCGGCGCGCTGCGTGGCTGGTGCGCCAGCAAGACGCGCAGGCCGGCGCCCGGTGGCGCGCCTGCCATCGCCCGCTGCGGATCGCTGCGCTGGCCAGGATCGAAGTGATGCGCGGTGAAGTCGGCCACGCCGGCCATCACCAGCTGGGCACCATCGTGCAGCAGCACCACGTGCTCGTTGGTCAGCACGCGCAGGCCCAGGCTGCCGAGCAGGGCCGACCATTCATCGGCACCGCTGTAGTACTCATGGTTGCCGGTGACGAAGAAGGTGCCATGTCTTGACCTCAGGCCGGCCAGTGGCGCCACGTCATGCCGCAGGTCCACCACCCGCCCATCGACCAGATCGCCGGTGACGGCCACCGCATCGGCCTGCAGCCGGTTGACCGACTCGACAATGGCCTGCACATAGCCACGCTTGACGGTCGGCCCGACGTGAACATCAGTGATCTGCGCAATGGTGAAGCCCTGCAACGCAGCCGGCAGGCCTGCGATGGGCACCTCAACCTCGCGCACACGGGCGGTGCGCCGCGCGCCGACCAGGCCCCACAGCGCCGCCAGCAGGGCCAGGGTAGGCACGGCGATGGCGCTGGGCATGGCCAGCGGTGGCAGGTTGAATGGCAAGGCCGCCAGCAGCAACAGATCGCGCAGCAGGGTCAGCACCAGCAGCATAGAGAACAGGCCCAGGGCCAGCATGCCGGCCCAGGTCCAACGGTCGGCGGTGGCGCGCTTGCGCGCCTTTCGCCCCAGCAGCGCCGCCGGTATCAAGGCCAGCGACAGCAGCAACAGCGCGATGAAGGCGCCCGCCGCCAGCGGGCCCGGCAACTGCGGCGCCACACGCCAACCAATGTAGAGGTGCAGCAGGGCCAACAGCCAGATTCCGGTCATCGCTGCCAGATGGGGGCAGCGGGGCCGGGTTCAAGCTGCGGCCTCCATCGGCCTCGGTTGCAGCTCGATGGACCCACACTCCCGTTCGTCGCAAGGCGCTGCCCGCGGCCAGCGGGCGCCCCTAGAGTGAGCGGCAACCCGCTGCTGACCCAGGAGACAGACATGTTTGAGATGACCCATACCCCGGCCAGGGTGACAGCCCGCTGGTTGATCACAGCGCTGGTTGCGCTCGCCGAACTGGTCCATCTCGCATGGCAGGTCTTTCATGGCGGTATCCAGCGCCACCACCTGCTCAATCAAGCCGATCTGCCCGCCATCTCCAATGCCTGGGGCGCCGTATTTCTGCCCCTGCTGGCCTGGTTTCTTGCGGGCAGAATGCTGAGGCGGGCCAACGGCCCGCTGGCCGCAAAAGCCTTGGCCGTTGCCGCGTTCGGTTCGCTTGTCGCCGGCATCGCCTTGTCGCTGGCCTTTGTGAGCGGCAATGCGGACGCTCCGGCCTACGTCCTGCTCGGCATCATTCTTGTCAGCTTGGTCCTGCCGACCTGTCGAAGCGAGTATGTGCTGGGCTTCGTGCTGGGCATGTGCATCACCTTCGGCCCCATCCTGCCTGCTCTGGTGGCAACGGTCATTGCTGCGGTATCAGCGATCGCCCACTACCTGGTGCGTCCAGCCCTTGGATGGGCGCTGGCCAGGGTCAGAGCCTGACATCCAAGCCTCACTTGGCCGGCTGGTACACCCTCACATACTCCACCTCCATGCGCACCGGGAAGATGCTGTCGTCTACATCGCCGCCCAGATCACCGCCGATGGCGATATTGAGTATCAGGAACTGCGGCGCATCGAAGGGCCATTGGGCCTTGCCGGTGCCTGCGTTCTTGTAGGTGAAGTGGGTCTTGCCGTCGATGCCGAAGCTGACCTGCTGTGCCGTCCACAGCATCTGATAGGTGTGGAAGGCCGTGCAGGCATCGCTCACCTGGGTGGCCGCGCCCGAGCCATTGCCGCCGCTGCCCGAGGTGGTGTGCGTGGTGCTGAAGACCTTGGTCGGCTCCTTGCCGGTCTGCTCCATGATGTCCAGCTCGCCGCCGGCCGGCCAGTCGCCCTGGCTGCCCAGCATCCAGATCGCCGGCCAGGTGCCCTTGCCGCAGGGTAGCTTGGCGCGGATCTCGAAGAAGCCATAGGTCCAGTCCTGCTTGCCGGCGGTCAGCAGACGAGTCGAGGTATAGGCCTGGCCGCCCCAGTCGGCGGCCGCCGTCATCTGCTCCTTGCGGGCGGTGATGACCAGGCGGCCGTCGCGCACCTCGGCGTTCTCGGCGCGGGGGCCGCTGTAGTACTGCTTCTCACGGTTGTGCCAGCCCTGCTTGTTCATGCCGGTGTCATGGGCCCATTTTGCGGGGTCCGGCAGGCCGGGCTTGTCGAACTCGTCGGACCAGACCAGGGCATAGCCCGGTGGCGGGGCCAGCGCGTCGGTGCTTGGGATGGGCGGCGCTATCGCCTCGGCCGCACCGCCGGAGCCGCAGCCGCCCAGGCACAGGGCGGCAAGCAGCGAGGTGAAGGGCCAGCGCCGGGTCAACACATGGTTCATTTCAACAGTCTCCCTGAGCAAATCGATTCATCGGTGGGCACGCCGTTCGAGCAGCCGTGCGGCGTCTTGCAGCGCTGTGCGTATAGGTTTGCCGCGCTTGAGCACCTGGTCAAGCTCGCTGCCGACCACCTCGTCGGCAAAGCCGTTCTGCTTGTGCACGCGGGCAGCCGAGATGCGTCGCGCGGCCACGCGCCACAGCAGCCGCGCCTTCTGGCCGCCCAGAAAGGCCACGGGCTCCTCGAAGAAGGCGTCGTCATGCGTCTCCAGCAGAGCCGGAAAGGCGTCGTGCGTCTTGAAAGCTGCAAGCTGGCGCTCGCGGTCCAGTGTCATCAGCTGGATGAACTGCCAGGCCAGCGCCTTGCGCTCGGGCGCGGCACGCCGCGGCATCGCGTAAAAGGCGCCGCCGTAGCCGGCATTGGCGCCCTCGGGCAGTTGGGCCGCGCGCCACAGGCCGGCGGTCTGCTGCGCCACCCAGTTGCTCAACTGACCCACAAGCCAGGCGCCACCCAGCTCGGTGGCCAGGCTGCCGCGCTTGAAGCCCTCGGCCCATTCGTTGGACCAGGCGTTGACGCGGGCATCGAGCCCCAGCCGGCGCACCTGCAGCGCCAGCTCGAAGGCGCGCACAAAGCGCTCGGACTGCACCAGCACCCGTGAGTCCTGATCGAAGTACATACCCTCGCCCGGCTGGATGCCGGTGCGCAGCAGGATGTCCTTGATCTCGCTGACATGGGCGATCAGGTAGGCCCCGGTGCTGCGCTTGATGAGCTGCCCGGCGGCGATATAGCTGGCCCATGAACGAGTCAGGTCTTCGGGATCGACACCGGCGCGCGCGACGATGTCCTGCCGGTACAGCATCGTGCCCGGGCCGATGTCGGTGGGCACGGCCACCACCGCGCCGTTGCGGCCCAGCGCCTGGTCATAGGCATAGGGCACCAGGCGCGAGCGAAAGCGGCCGATGTCGTAACGCGGCTGGGCCAAGTCTTCGAGCCCCCCGCCCTGGGCAAAGCGACCGACGAAGCTGGACTCCAGCGCCATCACGTCGGGCAGCAGTGAGGAGGTCGACAGGGCAGTGGTCATGGCCGTGTGATGGTCGGCGTACTGGCGGGAGACGATCTGGATGTCCACACCGGGGTGCATCTGCCGCCAAACCGGCAGCGCCGCGCGGGCGATCTCGTCCACCAGCGGAAAGGCCGCCAGCTGCAGCACCGTGCGCTCAGCCCCGTGCACCGCGGTGGCGCCCAGCAGCCCGCAGGCCAGCAGGCCGCGCCGCGTCAGGCGCTTCATGGGCACCATGGGCTCAGCCCAGGTCGGCCGCGCAATGCTTGGCGATGAACTCGGCATGCGTGGGCATCACCCCCACGCACTTGGCGACGACCTGCTCGACATTGCGCACATAGGCCTGCACCTCGGCCTCGGGCAACAGGTCGGCGAACGGGTGATGGCCGCGCGGCATCAGCCTTTGACCGATCATCACCTGCAGCCAGCTAGTCTCGGCGAACAGCTCGTCGTCATAGCGGTAGATGCGGCCGTTGCTGGCGAAAAGGTCAATCTTGCGTTGTAAGGTCTCCGGTATCGCCATCGTCCGGCAGTGGTTCCAGAAGGCCGAGTCGTCGCGGGTGGTGAGCTTGTAGTGCAGTATCAGGAAGTCGCGCACCCGCTCGAATTCGAGCCGCGTCAGTGCGTTGTACTCGGCGATGTCGGCGGCATCGAAGCCGGCGTGCGGGAAGAAGCTCAGGATGCGCGCCACCGCCATATGGATCAGGTGGATGCTGGTCGACTCCAGCGGCTCCAGAAAACCGCTGGACAGGCCCACGGCCACGCAGTTGCGATCCCAGAAGGTCCTGGCCCGGCCGGTGCGGAAGCTCAGGTGGCGGGGCGGCGCCAGCGCCTTGCCGTCCAGCTTGTTCATCAGGATGGCCTCGGCCTCGTCCTTGTCCATGAAGGCGCTGCTGTAGACATGGCCGTTGCCGATGCGGTGCTGCAGCGGAATGCGCCATTGCCAGCCGGCCGCATGTGCGGTGGAGCGGGTCAGCGGCAGCAGCGGACTGACCGATTCGCAGGGCACGGCGATCGCGCGGTCGCAGGGCAGCCAGTGGGTCCAGTCCTCGTAGCCGGCCTTGAGGGTCTGCTCGATCAAGAGCGCCCGCATCCCCGAGCAGTCGATGAAGAAGTCGCCCTCGACCCGCTCGCCGCTCTCCATCACGACGGCCTCGATGAAACCATCCTCGGCGCCTTGCAAGACCTGCTGGACCTTGCCCTCCAGCCGCCTGACGCCGCGCTGCTCGGCATAGCCGCGCAGGAATTTGGCGTACAGGCCGGCGTCGAAATGGTAGGCATGGGCGATCTCGCCCAGCGGTGAGCCGGCCATATCGGCCCGCGCCCGCATGAACCTGGCCTGGCGCGGTGCCACCGTGTTGATCGAATAGTCGCCCAGCGGCCCGGCCTTGCCCTGCTGCGCCATGCGCAGCCAGAAGTGGTGGAAGGGCACGGTGTCGGCCATCTGCCCGACCTTGCCGAAACCGTGGGTGTAGCGGTCGCCCAGGGCCCCCCAGTTGACGAACTCGATGCCCATCTTGAACGAGCCCCGCGTGGCGCGCAGGAACTCGTCTTCGTCTATGCCCAGTGCCCGATTGAACTCGGTCAAGTTCGGGATCGAGGCCTCGCCGACGCCGATGATGCCGATCTCGTCGGACTCGATCAGCCGTATCGAATAGGCCTGACCGAGTGCCTTGGAGAAGGCGGCGGCCGTCATCCAGCCGGCGGTGCCGCCGCCGACGATGACGATGTTGCGGAGGGGCTTGGGACTCATGCTGGTGATTAGAACTTGTAGTTCATCCCCACCAGCGTGGTGCGGCCGAAATAGCGGATCAGGTTCGGCGTCAGCTGCGTGCCATCCGGTGCGTTCGCCCCCACGTTCTTGTAGTTCAGCGTCGGCTTGTCCAGCACATTGCCGACCTGCAGCAGCAGCGATAGCCCCTTGAACGTGCCGCTCTCGAAGGCATAGCCAAGCTGCAGGTCCATCACCTTGTCCGCGGCATACTGCAGCGTCGTCGAGTTGAAGTAGATGTCGCGGGTCGTGGCGGTGAACGGTGCGCGGTAGCGCTGGCTGACCCGTGCCGACAGGCCATGGTTCTCATAGTAGAAGGTCAGGCTGTTCGAGCGGCCCGACAGGCCGTTCAGCGGGATGGACTTGGCCAGCTGATCGGGCAGTTGTTCGAGGATGGAGCTGCTGAGCTTGGAGGCGCTGACCACCGCGCCGAAGCCGTCGAGTGACGGATGCAGCAGGCCGCCTTCGAGCGCGGCCGCGAACTCGAGGCCCTCGACCTTGCCGCCGCTGCCATTGGTCGGCGTGACCAGCGGGCCGAACTTCTTGGGCGTCACGCCGGGCGGGATGTTCGATTGCGGCGGCACGCCGGAGTTGTCGACCTCCGTCTGCGCATTCTGGATATAGCTCAGCAGGTTCTTTCGGAAGGCGGCCGCCGAGACATAGCTGCGCTTGCCGAAGTACTTTTCGACCGACAGGTCGATGCCGACCGCGCGCCAGGGCTTGAGCGCGGGGTTGCCCGCGTAGGCCACGGTCCAGTTGCCGGCGTTCGGTGTGCCGGCCTGGTCCTGCACCACCTCGGGCGTGCTGATGCCGGCGCGCATTTCGTTGATGCCCGGGCGCACGATGGCCGTGGCCAGGCCGAAACGGGCAAGCCAGTTGTTCTTGAAGTCGGCGACGAGGTTCAGGCTGGGCAGCACGTCGGTGTAGCTGGTGCCCCCCTGCAGCTTGCGCAGCAGGCTCGGATCCGGGAAGTCTTCGTTGCGGCCCAGATAGGCCCAGCCTTCCGAGCTCTGCTTGGCATGCACGATCTGCAGACCGAGATTGCCGCGCAAGCCCACACCGGCGATATCGGTGTCGATGTCGAGTTTGCCGAATCCGGTCGTGACCGTCTCGTCCACGCTGGACACATTGCCGGCCCATTTGTGGAACTGGCCCTGCTCCAGGGTCACGGCGCCGCTGGCCACCAGCGCCGGCACATCGACGCGCAGCAGCTGCGGAATGCCGGCCCAGCTCATGTCGAACGGCGTGCCGACGACGGACGTCGGTATGGTGCGGATGAAGTTGCCCTGGGCATCCTTCTTCATCAGGATGCGGTCCTCGTTGCGCTCGACGTCCTTGCTGCGATGGGTCACGTTCAGGCCGGTCGAGAAGCTGCTGAAGAAGCCGTCCAGCTCACGCTTGACCGACAGGCGCAGGCTCTTGATCTCGTCCTTGACGGCGGGTGAGCGGATCGCGCCTATCCAGGCGTCGTTGCCGACCCAGTCCATGCCCTGCACATCGCCGAAGGCCATATTGGCCGGGTTGGACAGATAGCCCGGCTGCACCGGAGTGAAGGTCTGGGCGCCACCGGTGGCCGGCACATTCCAGTTGTAGGCGCCATAGGTCCACTGCTTGTTGGCGTTGTCGTAGGGGCCGCCATAGGCCTCGGCATAGCGCTCGTTGCGCTTGTCGCGGGAGTAGCTGAGATCGGCAACGCCCCTCCATTTGTCCGCCAGCTTCATCTCGGTGTTCCAGCCGACAGCCACGATGTCGTCGGTGCGGCGCGTGTCCATATTGCCGACATTGGCCACCAGCTGCGAGGTGGTGGCGCTGGTCGCATAGGTGTTGTTGCCGATCTGCGTCGTGCCGACATTGCTCAGCGCCGGCGCAATGCCGGCCGACCAGTTGCCGAACAGGCTCTGTGCAAACTTGCCGCCGACCTCGTGGGTATTGAACTTCGAGTAATAGAGGTCGACCATGCTGTGCAGGTCGTCATTGGGCTTGTACTCGAGCACGGCCATCAGGCCATCACGAAGATTCTTCTTGGTCGAGGTGGTGGCGGTCCAGAACATCGGCAACATGGCCTGGCCCGTGTTGCCATCGGCCATCGGCTTCAGCGAGGGCTTGTTGCCACTCAACGGCAGGCCGAAGGGCGTGAAGTCGCTGTACTCCACCAGCTCGGTCAGCTTGACCTGGCTGGGCGCATCGAGGCGGGCAAAGCCCAGCGCCACGCCAATGGTCTTGTTGGCGAACTGGTCGACATAGGACGCGCTGACACGCATGCCCGTGGGGCTGGTGACGCCGGACACCAGATTGCCATTCGAGTTGCGCTCGCCGCGCGCATTCAGCACCACCTGCCGGCCGGTGACGGACAGCGGGCGCAGGGTGCGGATGTCGACCGTGCCCGACAGGCCCTGGCCCACCAGCGCGGCATCCGGCGTCTTGTAGACGATGGCCGAACCCACCAGCTCAGACGGGAACTGGTCATATTCAACCGCGCGGCTGTCGCCGGAGCTGACCATCTCGCGGCCGTTCAGCAGCACGCCCGAGAACTCGGGCGACAGGCCGCGGATCGAGATCCGGTCAACCCGCCCGTCCGGGCCGCGCTGGCCGGTCAGACCGGGCAGACGCGCCAGCGACTCGGCGATGCTGGCGTCGGGCAGCTTGCCGATATCTTCGGACGAAATCACTTCAATGATGGAGTCGGAGTTGCGCTTTGCCGTCACCGAGGACTCGATGCTGCGCCGTATGCCGGTGACGACCACCGTGTCCAGCTGGCTGGCCTGCTGGGCCGTCTGCTGAGCTTCGACGGCCACCGAGGCCAGCATCAACAGGCCGCAGGCCGCGGCCACCGGCTTGACGCGAAACACCGGCGGATAGCTGCGCTGAAGGCGCGGGGAGGTTGAGCACTGCATGTTTTGTCTCCAGCTGTTTTTTGGGAAATCTAGCGTCAACGGCGAGCTTGAACACAACCGTTGAAAGCGCTTTCATGATGTTGCTCAACCCCTCGGGGTGTCAACTCCAGGCTAACCCTAGGTGTGTGCCGGAGGCCACTGCGCCGCCTGCTCCAGCGGTCTGCTCAGACGGCCGCGATATACGTGGCCATCGAGCGTGCCGGCAGCTCGGCCACGCCAAAGGCATCGTCCAGCCGCAGTGCGAAACGGATGGGCGCGTCGGTGCGGTTCAGCGCGACGATGGCGATGCTGCCGTCCGGGTTGGCGAAGGCGGTGGTCTCGATGTCCTGCCGCGTCGCCGCGCACAGCAGGCGCTGCGCGCCCGGTTGGATGAAACGGGCGAAGTGCCCGAGCGCATGGAAGGAGCTCTGGTGCAGCAGCCGGCCTTCCGCCCGGTCGGCAAGCACCGGCGCGCTGCACAGATTGCCCACGTGGTTGGGGCCGCCGGTCTCGTCGAGCAGCAGGTTCCAGTCGATCCAGCCCACCGTCCAGCGGTTCAGGTCGTTGATGATGTTGCGGCCATAGCGCTCGGCCAGTTCCCATTCGCCGGTGTGCGGCCCGCCCTCCTGACAGCCCTCGGTGAACAGCAGGGCCTTGTCGGGCCAGGCGTCGTGGACCAGTTGCACATGCTCGAAGTGGTCCTCGCCATACCAGTGGAAGCCGCAGCCCCAGACATATTGCGCCGCCCGCGGGTCCGAATAGACGACGCTGGCGCGGCCCACCATCTGGTCGCGGTTGTGGTCCCACACGACGATCTTGATGCGCGAGAGCCCCGCCCCGGCCAGCGCCGGGCCCAGATGGTCGCGCACGAAGTCGCGCTCCTCTTCGGCGCTGTAGATGCAGGAGTCCCAGCGCTGGGTGGCGTCGGGCTCGTTCTGTACCGACACCCCCCAGACCGGCACGCCCTCGGCCTCGTAGGCCTCGATGAAGCGCACATAGCAGCGCGCCCAGGCAGCGGCGTACTCGGGCAGCAGCCTGCCGCCCTGGTTCATCTGGCCATTGCTCTTCATCCAGGCCGGCGGGCTCCAGGGCGAGACCAGCAGCTTGATAGGACTTGCCGCCAGCCGCTGCGCCGCCTTGATCATGGGCAGCAGGGCCTGGCGGTCGCGATCGATATTGAAGTGCTCCAGCGCCACATCGCCCGGCATCTCGGCATGGGCGTAGTTGCCCAGCGCGAAGTCGCAGCTGTTCATATGCACGCGGCACAGCGTGTAGCCATGGCCCGTTTCGGTATCGAAGTAGCCCTGCAGCAGTTCGGCCGCGGCTTGCGGGGGCAGCGCCTGCCAGGTCACCGCCGCCGCCTCGGTGAAGGCGCCGCCAAAGCCTTCCAGCGTCTGGAAGCGGCGGCCGCTGTTGACCATCAGCTGGGGCAGACCCTTCGTGGCGCCGGCGTCGGCGACGCAGGCCAGCGGCGCCAGCTCGGACAGACGCTCCGGACCATCGCGCCGGCTCAGGATGCAGCGCAGGCTGCGGGTAGGGTTCAGATCGCTCATGACCGGGCCTCGATGCGGGGAGTGAACAGGCGCCGGGAAAACCAGCGCTTGCGCTTTGAAAGCGCTTTCATTAGCATGATACATCGCTCAAGCACGCCGCCGAACGCAGCCCTGACTCCCGCCAGAACATGCCCACGCCCGCCCCCGTCTATCCCCGTCTGCTCGCCGATGTCGGCGGTACCAACGCGCGCTTTGCCTGGGCCAGCACAGCCGATGCGCCGCTCAGCGTGATCGCGAACTACCGCTGCGCCGACCACGGCTCGCTGCATGCGGCGATCAGCCAGTACCTGCGCGACCATGACCGGCCTGCACCCCAGGCCTGCGCCATCGGCATCGCCAATCCGGTGCTCGGCGACGAGGTGCGCATGACCAACCACCACTGGTCGTTCTCGATCTCGCAGCTGAAGACCCATCTGGCTGTGGCGCGTCTGGCCGTCGTCAATGACTTCACAGCGCTCGCCCTGTCGCTGCCGGCCCTGCCTGCCGCCCAACTGCGCCAGATCGGCGGCGGCCAGGCGAGCATCGGCGAGCCGCTGGCCGTGCTGGGCCCGGGCACCGGCCTGGGGGTGTCGGGCCTGCTGGCGCTGGCCGACGGGCACTATGTACCGGTGGCCGGTGAGGGCGGCCACACCACGCTGGCCCCCAATGACGAGCAGGAGGCGGCGGTGATCGCCCTGCTGCGCCAGCGTTTCGGCCACGCCTCGGCCGAGCGGGCGCTGTCGGGGCCCGGCCTGGTGAATCTGCATGCCGCCGCGGCCGGCCTGGCGGGTCGTCCCGCGCAAGACCTGACACCGGCCGAGGTGATCACCCGTGCCCGCGAGCAGGACGACCCGCTGTGCCGCACCGCCATCGATCTGTTCTGCCGCTTCCTGGGCAGCGTGGCCGGCAATCTGGCGCTGACGCTGGGCGCCCGAGGCGGCGTCTATGTGGGCGGCGGCATCGCACCGCGCCTGCTGCCCGAGCTGACCAGTTCGCGCTTTCGCGAGCGCTTCGAGGGCAAGGGCCGCTTCAAGGGTTATCTGGGCGCAATCCCGACCTTGGTCATAGACGCGGCGGAGTCGCCGGCCCTGATCGGCGCCTCACGAGCACTGGATATCGACAGATTCTGCGCGCCCGCGCTCAGGGCGTAAGCGCGGCCACCAGGGCGATCGGGCAGGGGGCGCCGCAGCTGCCGGGCGGCATCAGCAGGAAGCTGGCATTGGCCATCAGGCTCATCATCAGCGACAGCTGCGCCGCCGCCGACAGATTGGCGCTGGCCACCGCCGACAGATTCAGCGCCGCCACCGCCGAGGCGCTGGCCGAGGCGCTGAGATTGGCGCTGGCCATCGCACTGGCCGTCGCACTGACGCGCAGGCTGGCCAGTGCCGACAGCGGCAGGCCCCCCAGCGCCAGCCTGAGGTTGACCATGGCGTTGGCGGCGAGCAGATCGACCCCCAGCGCGGCCTTGATCGCTGCAATCAGGGCCATCAGGGCTGACAGATCGGCCAGCGCGGCCAGGTTCACATTGATCTGCGGCAGGCCCAGCATCAGCTTGGCCATGGCCTGGGCCGAGGCGTTCAGCGAGGCCGCCGCCGAGGCATTCACGCCAAGGCCCATCGAGGCCATCAGCGAGGCGATGGCCGAGGCGCTGGCGTTGGCCGAGGCCATGGCCGAGACCTTGGCAGTGGCCGAGGCATGGGCATCCAGCCGCGCCTGCAAGGCCGCGATCGCACCGCTGGCGCGCAGGTCTATGCCCAGCGCCACGCGCACAGCGATGATCAGATTGGCAAGATGCAGCAGGTTCAGCAGCGCATTCAGCAGGGCTGACAGACTGGGCCCGCTGATATTTAGCATGCCGGCGTTGGCATTCAGCGAATTGATCTGGGCCGACAGATTGGCCTGCAGGCTGGCCATCGCCGACACCGACAGCGGCGCCGCCAGGTTCACGCCCATGGCCGCCTTCAGCGCCGCCGTCAGGCTGGCCATCAGCGAAAGATTGGCCATCAGCGCGGCGCTGGCGCTGGCCGAGGCCGAGGCGGACACCGCCAGGCCGGCGCCGGGCGCCATGGCACTGACCGAGGCGATCAGGCTGATCGGGAACGACGGTACCAGACCGACGAAGGAAGGCATGGCCGACAGCGAGCCGAGCAGCGAACGCAGTTGCAGCGAACACAAACAGGTCATGGGCTTATCGGCTTCCAAGGCGGCGGGTGCGAGTGAGGGTGCACGAATCATCATAACGGCATGCCCCGCCTGCCGGGGTGCGGGCAAGCCCGGCGCCGACTGCATTTCTGGGGGGGCAAAGTCGCGCCGGGCCGGGGGCTTGCCTGCTAAAGTCTGCGCTGTTTCAGCCACGCAGGAGGCACGATGTTCGACCCCGCAACGCCCGAGCAGGCAGCCGCCCTGGCGAGCTGACCGCCGCCCATGGAGCAAGCACCCGTCGTCGGTTGGTATGGCAAGCTGCCCAGCCTGGGCGACTTTGCCTCGCGCCGGCTGCCGCCCGACTTCATCGAAGCCTGGGACGACTGGCTGGCCGCGGGCCTGTCCGACTGGCGCGAGCGGGAGCCCGACGCCTGGCTGGAGCACTATCTGGCCGGCCCGAGCTGGCGCTTTCTGCTGATGCCGGGCGTGCTCGCCTCGGGCAGCTGGACCGGCGTACTGATGCCCTCGGTCGATCGTGTCGGCCGCTACTTTCCGCTGACGCTGGCCCAGCCCCTTGCCCTGCTGCCGCCCGACGCGGAGCAGACCGCCAGGCTGCTGGCCTGGCTGCAGCAACTCGATGACCTGGCGCTGGACGCACTGCAGGACGACTGGACCCTGGATCAGCTCGAGGCCGAGCTGCAGCGCCTAGGCGCCCTGCCGGTGCCCGACGTGCCGCAAGACCTGACACCCTCACTTGATGCCGAAGTGATGCTGGAGCTGCACCCGCGCGCCGACGTAGCCTCGCTGCTAGCGGCGATGGCCCGCAGCGACCTGTTGCACAGCCTGCAGGGCAAGGTGCTGTGGCTGTGCTCCGACGCGCTGGGCCAGCCGCTGCTGCGCGTCACCGACGGCCTGCCCCGCGCCCAGGCCTTCAGCGAGCTGCTGACCCGCCCTGTTCCGGCCCCCACTCCGACCGATTCCCCTCCTTCTCTTTCATCAGCGAGCCTCCCATGAGCAATGACTGGACCCCCGACTTTGGCGGCATCAGCGTCAACCCGCCCGCCTGGAATGCCAAGCGCCCGGTGCGCATCGCCATTCTTGGCGACTTCAGCGCGGGGGCCCTGTCCGGGCGCCTGGACACCGGCGCGGCGCTGGCCAAGCGCAAGCCGCTGAAGGTCGAGTTCGACACCCTGGAAGACGCGCTGGCGCGGCTCAAGCTCAAGCTGAACCTTCCGCTGGGCTCGGATGGCGCGCCGGTGGAGGTCGAGATCAGCGAGCTGGAGTCCTTCCACCCGGACGAGCTGTACCGCAATCTGGAAATCTTCTCGGCCCTGGCCTCGCTGCGCAAGCGGCTGAACACGCCGTCCAGCTTTGCCGCTGCGGCCGCCGAGGTGCAGGGCTGGGGCGAGGATGCCGGCGTGCGCGCCTCGACCATCAGCAACCGTGCCCGGGCGCGCGGCGCGACGCCGTCCAGCGGCGCCAGCCTGGACGACTTCGCCCGCCTGACCGGCCGCCCCTCGGTCAATGCCAAGGCGGACGACTCGATCGACGCGCTGCTGCGCAGCCTGGTCGGCCCCTTCGTCGTGCCCGCGCCGAACCCGAACAAGGACGCGCTGGTCGCCACCGTGGATCGGGCGCTGGGCGACACCATGCGCGCCGTGCTGCACCAGCCCGACTTCCAGAATGCCGAATCGCTGTGGCGCGGCGTGGACTTTCTGCTGCGCCGACTGGAGACCAGCCACCAGCTCCAGGTGCACCTGATCGACATCAGCGCCGAGGAGTTCGCCGCCGACCTGAGCAGCAGCTCGGACCTGTCGGAGAGCGGGCTTTACAAGCTGCTGGTCGAGCAGCCCTCCCAGGATGCCGACGGTGGCTACAGCTATCTGTGCGGCTGCTACCAGTTCGACGCCACCCCGACGCACGCCGAGCTGCTGGGCCGCGCCACCCTGGTGGCCGCGCACGCCGGCGCGCCGCTGATCACATCAATAGCCACCGCACCGTTCACCGACCGCCGCGAACCACCTCACCGCCTGGTGCAGGAGGCCTTCAAGGCGCTGAAGGCCATGCCCGACGCCTCCTACCTGAGCCTGATGGGCCCGCGCTTCCTGCTGCGCCATCCCTACGGCAAGCGCAGCGACCCCATCTCCAGCTTCGCGCTGGAGGAATTCACCCGCGAGGACGGCCTGCGCGGCATGCTGTGGGGCCATCCGGGCCTGCTGGCCCTGTGCGTGCTGGGCGTGCGCGGCGGCCAGCTGACGATCAACGACCTGCCCTTCCACCACTACGTCGATGCCGACGGCGACAGCGTCGCCTTGCCCTGCACCGAGCGCCTGGTCAACACCAATGCCGCCACCCTGCTGCGCGACTACGGCATCAGCGCCGTGATGGCGCACAAGGGCGAGGCGCTGGTGCGGCTGTCCGGCGTCGAGGCCATCAATGGCGATGGCCTGGCCACGTCCAACACCGCAGGCCGCAAGGCGCCCAGCGACAGCCGCTTCGCGCTGCGCTCCAAGCCCGAGGGCGACGACAAGGTGGCGGTGGACTGGACACCGGCCCAGCGCAGCGGCGGCACCGTCAGCGTCAGTGCGCCAATGCAGCGCCTGGCCCAGGACGATGAAGCGCCAGCGGCCGAGGCAGCCGCCGCGGCAGCCCCGGCGGAAGACAGCGGCAGCGGTGACGCCGAGCTTGATGCCCTGCTCGCCAGCCTGGGTGCCGACGAGGCCGCCGCCGAGGCGCCGCCCGAGCCGGCCCCCGCCGGTGAGGAGCCGGCGATGGATCCGGACCTGGAGGCCCTGCTCGCGTCCCTAGGGTGACACGGCTTCGGCGTGCGCTTTGCACGCAGCCAGGGCTGGCACAGGGGCAAGGCGCGGCCATAATCGCCGGATGTTCGCCAAGCCCCTGATTTCCGCCACCCGACTGGCCGCCCTCTCCCTGCTGCTCGGCAGCCTGGTCGCCACGGCCAGTGCCGCACCGCTGGGCGTGGTCACCATGCTCGAAGGCGAGGCCACGCTGCTGCGCGACAACGCGCGGCTGGCACTGGCCGAGGGCGTGCGCGTGGGCAGCGACGACATCATCGAGCTGGGCGCCAAGGGTCGATTCTTGCGCGTCGAGTTCGACGATGGCGCCAGCCTGGCCCTGGGCCCCGAGACGCGCGCCCAGCTGGCACCGGCGTTGAAGGGCACCCCCAGGGCCTATCTGTTGCGCGGCTGGGCCAAGCTCAGCGCCGCCAAGGGCAAGCCGGCCGCACTGGCCAGCCCCTGGTTCGAATTGAGCGGGCTGACGCGCGACGCGGTGATCTCGGCCCAGGCCGAGGGCGCCCAGGTGTTTGCCGAGGCCGGCGAGCTGAGCCTGCGCCCGCTGAAACCCGCCGGCGCCGCCGTCACGATGAAAAGCGGCGAGCTGCTCAGCCAGCTGGGCAGTGCCAAGCCCGAGACCGCTTCGCGGCCCACGCCGGCCTTTGTGCAGGCCGCGCCGCGTGCCTTTCTGGACAGCCTGCCGCCGCGCGCCGACAAGTTCAAGGGCAAGGACGTGGCGCCCAAGCGCCTGGCGGACATCGCCTATGCCGACGCCCAGCCCTGGATAGACGCCGAGCCGGCGCTGCGCCGCGCCAATCTGGCGCGCTGGAAGCCGCTGGCCCGCAATCCCGAGTTCCGCAAAGGCCTAGCGGCCGATCTGAAAGCCCACCCCGAGTGGGAACCCGTGCTGTTCCCGCCTCCGCCCGCCTCGACACCCAAATACTGATAAGAGGTCTCTGTCATGAAACTGCTCGTCAAATTCAACCTGATCTTTCTGCTCGTCTTCCTGCTCGGGCTGACGGTGTCCAGCATCGTCGCCCGCGGCCTGCTGCAGCGCGCCGCCCAGGACGAGGTCACCGACCGCGCCCGGCTGCTGATGGAAAAGGCCAATGTGGTCAGCGCCTACACCGCAACCCAGATCAAGCCGCTGCTGGAAACGCAGATGAAGTACACCTTCCTGCCCCAGTCGGTGCCGGCCTATTCCTCGGCCGAGGTGCTGATCGGGCTGCAGAAGTCCTACCCCGACTACAGCTTCAAATCGGCGATGCTGAACCCGACCAACCCGCGCGACCGCGCCGTGGCCTGGGAAGAGGACGTGATCAAGCAGTTCGGCAGCAACCCCGAGATGAAGGAGTTCGTCGGCCAGCGCGACACGCCGTCCGGCGCCTCGCTCTACATCGCCCGCCCGATCCGCATCAGCAACCCCGCCTGCCTGGCCTGCCACAGCACGCCCGACGCGGCGCCGCAGACGCTGGTGGACCGCTACGGCCCGTCCAACGGCTTCGGCTGGAAGCTCAATGAAACGCTGGGGGTGCAGGTCGTCTCGGTGCCGATGACGGTGCCGCTGCAACGCGCCGACCAGGCGCTGATGGTGGTCATTGGTGTGCTGTCGGCGGTGTTCCTGCTGGTCGGCGCCACATTGAACTTCATGCTATGGAAGCTGGTCATCCAGCCGGTCAGCCAGCTGTCGGCACTGGCCGACAAGGTCAGCCTCGGCGAGGAGGCACCCGAGTTCGTGGTCAAGTCCAAGGACGAGATTGGCGTGCTGGCCGAGTCCTTCGGCCGCATGCGCAAGAGCCTGGCCCATGCGATGAAGATGCTGGAGGGTTGAGCACGTGGCGATGAAAGTTCCCGAGCGCATCGGCAAGTACGCCATCTCCGCCGTGCTCGGTCAGGGCGCGATGGGGGTCGTCTACAAGGGCTTCGATCCGCACATCCACCGGCCGGTGGCGATCAAGACCATACACCGCGAGCTGCTGGGGGATGACGACGCCCATGCCTCGATCGCCGCACGCTTTCGCAACGAGGCCCAGGCGGTGGGCCGGCTGCAGCATCCGGGCATCGTCGCCATCTATGAGTTCGGCGAGGACGAGAACACCGCCTACATCGCGATGGAGTTCGTCGAGGGCAAGAACCTCGACCAGATATTGGCCGCCACGCCGCAGCTGCCCGAGGGCCAGGCGCGCCGCATCATGGAGCAGGTGCTCGACGCACTCGAGTGCGCGCACAAGGCCGGCGTCTGGCACCGCGACATCAAGCCCGCCAATCTGCTGCTGACGGCCAGCGGCCAGGTCAAGTTGACCGACTTCGGCATCGCCCGCATCGAACACCAGGGCCTGACCCAGGTCGCCTCGATGATTGGCACACCCGGCTTCATGGCCCCCGAGCAATACATCGGCGAGGGCATAGACCACCGCGCCGACCTGTTCGCCGCCGGCGTCGTGCTCTACCGCCTGCTGACCGGTGTGCAACCCTTCACCGGCGCGGCCGAGACGGTGATGTACAAGATCATGAACGAGCACCCGAAGCCGCCCAGCCAGGTCAGCCCCACGCCGCTGTCCGGGGCCTATGACGGGGTGATCAATCGGGCATTGGCCAAGAAGGCCGAGAACCGCTTCCAGAGCGCCCAGGCCTTTCGTCAGGCGCTGCTGGCCTCGGCCGTCCAGGCGGCCGATCCGGGTGGCGCCAATGACGCCACAGTGATCGTGCCGCCATCACACTGGGCGCGCACCGTCGAGGCCGCCGAAGCGCCTCCGCCGGCAAGCCCCTCGGGCGCCCGGCCGACGACATTTGCGCCCACCTCGATGTCCACCGCCATGCTGCCCACCGGCTGGGAGGCGGAGGCCCTGAGCCGCATCGAGCGGCTGCTGGCCCCCCATGTCGGGCCTATGGCCAAGCTGATGGTGCGCCAGGCGGCGCACAAGAATCAGGAGGTGGTGGGCCTGGCGATGGAGCTGTCGCAGCACATCGGCCAAGAGACCCAGCGTCAGCGCTTCATCAGCGAGGCGCTGGCCGGCTCGCAGGCCGCACCGCGCAGTGGCACCCAGGCCATCGCCGGGGGCACAGCGGCCAGTGGCGCGCGCCCTGCGGCGGGGACTGGCTCGGGCTCCGGTTCAAGTGCCGCGGCAGCGGAACCGGTGACCGAGGCCATCAAGGCCCATGCGGTGACGGTGTTGACCCGTCACCTGGGGCCGATCGCCAAGATCGTCGTCAAGCGGGCTGCCGACAAGGCGACGAGCAAGGCGCAGCTGTATCAGCTGCTGCTGGAGGCCGCCAGCGAGGTCGATCCGGCCAAGCTGCTGAACGATTTGCGGGCGATGTAGTCCCGGATTGCATCCGGGCTACGGGAGACTTGTAGCCCGGATGCAATCCGGGGCCGGCCCCGACCTCAGCGCAGGGCCCCCCACACCACATACGCGGCCCAACCGTAGAACGCCACCGGGAACAGCACCACGCAGTAGTGGTCGATGCGGAAGGCCAGTTCCTCCCGGCCGGTGACCTCCAGCTTCAGGCACACCGCCGAGACCAGCAGCGAGGCGAAGATGAAGGCCAGCGCGATCATGTGCACCATATCGGCCACAGTCATCACACCCGAGTCGGGCACCGAGGAAGCGGCGATGAAGGCGCTGGCCGCCACCGCAAACAGCGCGCCCACGCCCATGCCGAAGCGGGCATCCAGATCTGAGGGCTTGACCATGAAGGCAACGAAGGCCACCGCCGTGGCCAGCAGCACGGTGCTCAGCAGCTTCAGCGCCGAGCCATAGCCGCCGCGGTTGATGTCCATGGCGAAGGTGAAGCGCGAATACTCCGAGCGCGCATCACTGGGCAGCGAGATATCGCCGTAATTGGTGCGATAGACCTTGGCCTTGATCTCGGCGGCGAAGTTGGAGGCATTCCAGCCCGCCATGTCGATCTCGTCGCCGAGCCGCGAGTTGGTCTTGTCGGCGACGAACACCATGTCCTTGCTGGTGAAACGGCTGTCCTCGATATTGACCTTCATGCTGTGCGCATCGAAGGGGTACTGTGCGAGCTGCCAGTTTTCCGCCATCGTTGCCGAGACGCGCACGGCGGCGTAGTTCATGTCGCCGATCTTCTTCTCGTCGACGCTGCTCTTGTTCTCGATCTTGCCGTTGATGATCTCGAAGCTGTCCAGCGGCTTGTAGTCGGCCAGCGGCCCTTCGGCCTTCCAGCGGAACCACAGATAGAAGTCCAGCGCGTACTTGTTCTCCTTGAAGTTCAAGTCCTGGATCTTGTTGACATAGCTGCCGACCACGACCTGCTGTGGCTGGGCCTGTGCACCCACAGCCATCAGGACAAGCAGCAGCGTCGCACCCATCCGGCTCAGAAACTCGCGCATTGCATCCTCCCGCAGAGCTGACATCAGCCTGGCGCAGCGATTATGGCCAGACATGGTGAATCCGTGACTACGGATTTACGGCAGGCGGCGCATCTGATACCGGAGAACCATTCGGCAACGGGTTTGACCCTGTGAAACTGCCGCAAAACCGCGCCACAATGCACGCCATGAGCAGCCCGACGCCTGACGACGACCGCACCGTCATTCGCCCCATCAGCGCCAATGCGCCCGAGGCCCATCCCGAGGCACCAGCGCCTGGCGCCGGTGCCGACGGCGGCTTTGCCGCCACCGAATTCGCCAAGACCAAGATTGCACCGACCGAGTTCGCCTCCACCCAGGTCGCGGGCCGCGCAGCCCCTGGGCCCGGTGCGGCCAGCGCACATTCGAGCGCCGGCGACAGCGGCAACGCACTGCCGGTGGGCACCTATCTGGGCGAGTTCGAACTGACCAGTGTGCTCGGCGAGGGGGGCTTCGGCATCGTCTATCTGGCCTGGGACCACTCGCTGGAGCGCCGCGTGGCGCTGAAGGAGTACATGCCGGCGGCGCTGGCCGCGCGAACCGGCGACACCCAGGTGCAGGTCAAATCGCAACGCCACCGCGACACCTTCGAGGCGGGGCGCAAGAGCTTCGTCAACGAGGCCAAGCTGCTGGCCTCGTTCGACCACCCGTCCCTGGTCAAGGTCTACCGCTTCTGGGAGGCCAATGGCACGGCCTATATGGTGATGCCCTTCTACGAGGGCATCACGCTGAAAGACAAGCTGCGCGAGCTCGGCGCCCCGCCCGACGAGGCATGGCTGATGACCCTGCTGGCGCCGCTGACCGAAGCGCTGGCGGTGATACATGCCGAGAGCTGCTTCCACCGCGACATTGCCCCCGACAACGTGATACTGCTGAACAGCACCGGCAAGCCGCTGCTGCTGGACTTCGGCGCCGCGCGCCGCGTCATCGGTGACATGACGCAGGCGCTGACGGTGATCTTGAAGCCCGGCTATGCGCCGGTCGAGCAGTACGCCGAGGCGCCGAACATGAAGCAGGGGGCATGGACCGATGTCTACGCACTGGCTGCCTCGGTGCACTTCGCCATCCTGGGCCGCACCCCGCCGACCTCGGTCGGCCGCCTGATGAGCGACAGCTATGTGCCGCTGGAAGAGGCCGCGGAAGGCCGCTACAGCCGGCAGTTCCTGCAGGCCATGGACAAGGCCCTGCGCGTGCGCCCCGAGGAGCGCACCCAGACGATTGCCGCACTGCGCGCCGACCTGGGCCTGGGCACGGTGACCGTAGAGCCACCGACGGTCAACACCCGACCCGCCGGCATTGCCGCACCGCCCCCGCCAGTCCCCAAGGCCGCGCGCACGCAGATGCCCAGCCAGGACACGACGCAGTATGTCGGCCCGTCCGGCGGCGCCAAGAGCAGCAGCAAGAGCCTGTGGATGGGCCTGGGCGTGCTGGCCCTGGCGGCGGCCGGTGCTGGCACCTATTTCGCGCTGGCACCGCGCAAGGCGGCCACACCGCCGGTGGTGACGCAGGCGGCCCCGGCGCCCGTGGCCGCCGCGCCGGCACCGGTGACGCCGCCGGCACCGGCACGCTTTGACATCCGCGACGAGTTCGCCAAGGTCATGAGCGCCCAGACGCCCGGCTTCGGTGTCGAGGCGGCCGCCACCAAGCCGCAGCTGCGCATCGGCAAGGACTCGCTGGGCTTCACCGTCAAATCGGCGCGTGACGGCTTTGTCCAGGTGCTGGTGCTGGGCCCCGACGGCGCCGCGGCGCTGCTGTTCCCGAATGCCCAGGCCAGCGATAACCGCATCAAGGCCGGCGAGACCCTGCTGCTGCCCAAGGCGAGCTGGAAGCTCGACACCGTGGAGCCCGCCGGGGCCGAGCACTTCCTGATCATCGTCAGCGCCCAGCCGCGCGACTACAGCGAGCTCAGCAAGGAGCGCGACTACATCTTCCTGAAGCTGCCCACTCAGGAACAGGGCCAGGCCCTGGCCGCCAGCTGGACACGCAGCACGCCGCTGCTGCTGGGCGGACTGAAGAGCTGCGCCACGCCCGATTGCGACGCCTATGGTGCGGCCCGCTTCTCGGTGGATATTGTTCCTTGACTTCCTGAATGCCCCTGCCCGACGCCGCGCCGTGCAGGGCGCGGTGGGTACCACGATCCGATCGGAGATCCGCCCGTGACTGATACCGCCAAAATCCCGCCCGACACGACGGACGTCGCCGTCCAGTGGTGCATACAAGCCCGCAAGCTTCTGAAGCTCGGCGTGTTCGAGCGCGACAAGCTCGACCTGAAGAAGCGGGCGACCGCGGTCAAGGATCAGTTGCAGGCGCTGCGCGCCAAGTTCGGCGACACCCTGGCCAAGACGATGGAGGCCGAGTTCATCACCCTGGCCAAGCGCATCGACGCGGCGGCCCAGGGACAAAACCTGGCCCAGGTCGAGATCGAGGCCGAGCGGCTGAATGTGCTGAACAAGCAGATGCTGCTGAAGCTGGCCGAGAAGGACAAGGACCCGGTCAAGGCCAAGGGCAAGGCCCAGATCGAGCTGGACAAGGCCATCGAGTCCCTGAACGGCAAGCAGGAAGGGGTCAAGGCCAAGTACCAGAAGCTGTTGCTGGAGTCGCAGAACAAGCTGAACCTGCTGCGGGCGATGAAGTACGCCACACCCGCCGTGATGGAGGCACGCATCAACGCCGCCGCGCTCAAGGTCGCCACCGTCGGTTCGGAAGACTGGGCTGGCGGTTTGGATCTGCTGAACTCGGTGGCCGGCCTGTATGAAACCGGCAAGTCCGAAGCCGAGGGATGGCAAGCCAAGGACTTGCTGCATGCGAAGCAGCAGCCGCACTATGAGAGCAAGCAGGTCAAGCTGCAGGAGGTGCTGGATGAGCTGGGCAGCCTGCCCGGCGTCGACAGCTACCGCGAGCTGATCAAGCGTGCGCAGAAGGAAGGCGCCGCCGCGATCAAGCGGCCCGAGGGCAATCCGCTGGAAATCGCCCTCTTTGACGAAGGCTACAAGGCCATCGCGGCGCTGGTGCCCTCGACCAGCGACCTGCTCAACAAGGCCCTGCAGGCCGCCGCCAAAGCGCAGAAGCTGATCAGCAAGGACACCGACATACAGAACGCCGAGGAGGCGGCCCGTGCGGTGCTGACCCGGCTGCGGGTGAGCGGCGCCGAGCTGGTAGGCGAGGCCACCGAGAGCCTGCACGACACCCAGATCGCCAAGGCCGTGCTGCTGTGCGGAGAGACCGGCAAGAAACCCTTCGGCATCCAGCGGCTGAACGAAATCAAGGGCCAGCTCGAGGCCCTGGAGCTGGACCGCAAGAAGGTGCGCGACGGCTGCAAAACCCTGCTGGACGCCGCCGAGGCAAGCATCGTGGCACTGCTCTACGCGCCCACCGACGACGAACGCCTGGCGCTGCGCGAACCGCTGGCCCTGATGCAGGCTGCCCGCACGCTGAGCGCGGCGCTGGAGTTCGACGAGGCCAACGAAATCCTCGTGCCGCTGCAGAAGACGCTCGACGACTTCACTGCCGCCAGCGACCACACGCCGGACAAGATGGAGGCGCAATGGACCGAGATCGCCAAGCCCAAGGGCCGGCTGGCCAAGGCCCGCACGGAGGTGGCGGAGCTGGGCAAGCTGATGGCCAAGGCGGCGATCCCGGGCAATATGGAAGGCCTCGGTGATCCGATGGCCGATCGCTACAACGGCTACCTGGACAAGATCGTGCAGGCGGCGGCCGACAAGGACTGGACCAAGGCGCTGAAGGATTTCGAGGGCCTCAGCCGCCAGATCACCAGCGACCTGGAGCGCCACGCCAATCTGGACAAGTTCCTGGTAGAGCGCAACCGTCTGGCGGAGCCGGTGGCGGCCGAGATCACCCGCGCCGAGCTGGCGCTGAAAGCGCTGGAAGACACCCTGGCCCAGGAGCCCGATCCCGGCAACACCCTGGCGCTGGCCAAGGCCGAGCTGGACAACGCCAAGCGCCTGTGGGTGCACCGCGCGTCCCGCGCGATGACCGAGGGCGAACTCGATGCCGGCAAGGCCTTGAACACGTTCAAGGCACTGGCCACCCGGCTGGAGAAGCAGACCCAATCGCCCCAGGCCCTGAAACGCGCGCTCACGGCGGGCCGCGACGATGCGGCCAAGAAGGCCTTCGACACCGCGTCCGCCGAGGTCAAGCTCAGCCTGGAGGAACTGCGCACGCTGGACAACGACCTGTACAACCAGCATGCCAAGACCTGGACCGAACTCGGCTACGCCATCTTCAAGGAAGACCTGCACGCCCCGGGCAACCCGAAGGAGCGGATGGCCGCGCTGAAGGCCACCGTGCTGCAGGCCATCACCGATGCGAAGAAGCTGTTGACCGCGGCGCAGACCGCAGCCCAGAACAAATTCAAGGAAGTGGCCCTGCAGCTGAAAGAGCTGCGCAAGCAGGCCGACCAGTCGCTGCGCCACCGGCACCGCAAGATTTTTGCGCCCTTTTTCGACGGCCTCGACCAGGACTTGAAGGACTTGAGCGGCATGGTCGCCAGCCAGAGCATCAAGACCGCCGAGGCGGCGCTGCTCGAACTGACGGCGCTGGCGGCCCGCGCCACCAAGCTCAGGAACGAGATCGAGGCGCAGCCCAAGGAGGGCTCGGATCAGGTCGCCAAATCGCTGCTGGACGCGCCCGAGGAGCCAGGTCTCGACCTCGACGAGATGAACCTGGACTGGCTGTTCAGCGAGGCGCCGGACCAACCCGATCAGCCCGAGAAGCCCGCGGCCAACTTCCGCATGGTCATGGAGGCCGTCACTGCCATTCAGAAGAGTCTGACGGACAAGATCCTGAAGCGCTGCCTGCCGGTGCAGCAGCTGATGCTGGAGGAAGACTTCAAGACCGCACAGCAGGACATCTACAGCCTCGAGCCGCAGGCCGCCTTCGACTCGCTGCGCGCGCTCAATCTGCGCGTCAACGAGGCGATTGCGCGGGCCGCCACGGCCAACGAGTTGCGCACGCGTTTCAAGGATGTGGACCTGCCAGCGGTCGAGCAGCGCTTCCTGGCCCTCAGTGGCTTCAAGGCCGACACCCTGCGCGGCAAGCTCAGCAAGCTGCGCAAGGAGCCCGGCGCCTATCTGAAGGAGCTGGAGGCACGCATCAAGTCGGCCAAGACCCTGGTCAAGGAGCCGCAGAAGGAACAGAAGGCGCTCGATGAACTGAAGAAGATCCTGGACGAGATCAACGCCGTCATCGACAACAACAATGTGCTGCAGCCCGAGCAGCTGGTCGAGCAGGAAAAGGCCGCCCAGGCCCGCGCCTTCCAGAAGGAAAAGGAAACCACGCAGTGGGCCGCCCTGGTCAAGGACTTCAAGCGCATGGGGCTGGCGCGCGCCACCACGGCCGTCAACGAGGCCGATGGCGGCGACAAGAGTCAGCTCACCGACCTGAACAAGATGCTCAAGCAGGCCGAGGACATCTTCAATGACACCGGCAACTTCATCGGCGCGGTCGAGCTGCTGAACAACGCCAAGCAATACGCCGAACGCGTGATCGGCCACCCGATGGGCCTGAAGGCGGCCGCGCGCGACGAGCTGCCCAAGGTCAAGGCGCACTGGAAGGAGGCCGTGGCGGCCTTCAACAGCAGCGTCGACGCGGTGGTCAGCAGCATCAACTCGGCCGATGACGGTGTCGATGTGTCGGGCCTGTTCGACGATGAGTCCGACGAGGGCGCGCAGGCAAAGAAACGCCTGGACGAGGCGATTGCCAAGTCGATCGCCATGCTGAACAGCCTGAAGACGCTGTTCAACGCCAACATCATGGACGCCCCGATCGCCGTGCTGACATCGAAGCAGGCGGCCAAGGCAGAGAAGCGCGCCTCGCGCGAGCTGGCAATGAAGTACATCAACGGCTACCGCGAGGTGATACGCACCGACCCGGTGCTGGTCAAGCTGATGCAGAAGGATCGCCCCTTCGGCACCGTCGACTTCTACGGACTGAACACCGCGCTGCGTGACCTGGACCTGAACATCCAGCGCTCCGTCTAGTCGCCAACACCCCGTACAGCTGGCTTCAAAAGGAATTCCAACATGGCATTCACCGAATCCCAAACCGCGTGGCTGGAGGGCCTGTCCGGCCTTGCCCTGGCCAAGGAACGCGCGGACACCGAGCGCTCGAAGAAGGACCTGCTGGCCACCGAGCGCACGGTCAAGCTGGCGCCGGCCAAGGAGAGCATCAAGCGCAAGCTCAGCGCGGCCTCGTTCAAGAAAGGCAAGTTCAGCAGCGTCAAGGTACTCGACGAAGAAGGCGGACAGGAAGCTGAGTTCGACTACTCCGACGTCAAGGGCGACAAGCAGTTCGAGCAGGAATACCTGGCGATGATGCAGGACGCGATGGAGCAGATCTCCGCCGCGGTGGCACAGATGCGCGACGAGCAGACCGAGCTGATCGACGAGGAAACCGGCGCGGTGGTGCTGGACAAGAAGGGCAAGCCGGTGATGGTGCCTCTGTACACCGACGAGCAGATCGCCGAAGAGGTCTATATGCCGCTGGTGCGCGAGCGCCTGATGCCCGAGTGGCTGGTGCCCAACAAGTGGAGCAAGACGCAGCAGATGCTGGATGCCAGCGATGCACTCTACAAGGAACGGCTGGAGCAGTACACGGCCGAGATGCAGGAGGAGGACCAGACCCTGCTGGACGCCGGCAAGGACGCCACCACCCGTCTCGGCGGCCTGGCGCAAAAGGCGCTGGCCATGGTGCCCGGCGCCGAGGCCGAGCTGGCCAGCTCCATCGTCGGCCTGGTCACATTGGGCACGACCACCCTGATCACCGGCGTGCAGATACTGAGCAAGGGCCAGCTGGACCGCTCGCTGAACACGGTGATCGACAACGTCGGCTCCCTCCTGAGCCAGAGCCTGTCGCTGGCCACCGGCCAGGACGATATCGGCAAGCTGGCCGGCAATGCCTTCAAGGCCACCGTCGCCGGGGCCAAGATGGCGGTCAACCTGGCCCAGGACCCGCCCAATGTGGCCGGCGCCATCGACGAGTTCGCCAACGGCCTGCAGGCGGCGCTGAGCGTGGGCTTCAGCGGCAAGGAGCTGGGCGGCGCCGACCCCAGCCTGGTCAGCGAAGCCGCGGGCAAGTCCGCGGTGATGCTGTTCAAGGCCATTGCCACCGGCATACGGCTGCGCGAGCATGTGCTCAACGGCGATTCCGATGCCATCATTGCCGAGCTGACGGCCGCCTCGCAGGAGACCTTGAAGACGGTGCAGTCCATCGTCACCACGGCGATGACCGAGGGCAAGAAGGGCAAGACCAAGGAGGCGATCGAGAAGCAGCAGAAGGAGCTGACCGACAAGATCTCCCAAGGCATAGACCTGGCCCAGGCCGGCATCTCGACGGGCAAGAAGATCGTCGATGCGGTCAAGGTGCGCAGCATCAAGGGCATGGCCGAGGAAATCGTCAACGGCATCGGCGACGTGATCGCGGGCACCGTCAAGCTGGCCGCTCCAGCGGTGAGCGACATCGTTGGCAATGCCTACCGCGCGACCACCAAGACCGGCCTGGTCGCCTACTACCTGACGATGGACCCGCCGGACCGCAGCAAGGCCCTGGAGAGCCTGGGCCAGGGCTTCGAGGCGGCCTTCTCGCTGGCCGGCAGCGGCGGCAGCTCGGCCGACGCACTGAAGGCGGTGGGCAAGGCGGTGTCCACCGCCTTCGTGACGGCGGGCGCCAGCATCGACCTCGGCCAGGCCATCAGCGATGAGAAGTATGGCGATGCCGCCAAGGCCCTGTCCAAGCTGGCCCGCTCCATCATGAGCCAGGCCTTGAAGGTCGACATGAGCGGCGACCCCTCCGTCACCACCGAAGGCGAGGAAGGCAACGAGCTGGTGAAGAACGCCAAGATCGGCATGGACGCGTTCGATTCGCTCAGCAGCGTCATCACCGAGGCCATCGACGGGCTGAAGGACGAGAAGGCCAAGGCCAAGCTGATGCAGCAGCTCGATGAGCTGCGCACCGCCGACGCGCTGGCCGAGATCGAGTCCAGCAAGGAGGAGATCGAGCGTGTGCTGATCCAGGGCGACGAGGCCGGCGGCAAGGCGGCCGACACGCGCTCGATCGAGGTGCTGATACAGGAGATGCAGCGCGACCGCATGATCATGGAGATGGCGCAGAAGCTGATGTCGGCCGGTGCCACCGTCGTCGAGCAATTCGTGGCGCCGATGGCCGTCGGCGGCGCGGCGATCAAGCTGGCCGCCAACCTGATCAAGGCCACGCAGCGGGCGAGCATGCTCAACACCTGGATCAACAACCAGAAGGACATGCACAAGGCGGTCAGCAGCTTCGAAAGCTCGGCCGCCAACTTCGTCAAGAACCAGGGCGAGCAGTTCTCGCACTACGCGATTCAGGCGGCGCTGGAACTGGCGCGGATGATTGGCGAGATCGTCAGCTGCAGCGGTATTTCCTCGGCCGCCGGCGTGGCCCTGGCCAAGGGTGCGGCGCTGGCCATCGCTGCCGAAGACATTGCCTACGAGTACTACAAGAAGGCCGATCTGGAAAACGCCTGGCGCATCACCCGCAAGGCCTGGGCCAATCCGGACAGCCGCAAGCTGGGCCTGCTGGCGCGCAAGCTCAACCCGACCCTGGCCAAGTACACGCTGGCCTGGGGCGCCGCGGTGAAGCGCGATGCAATGGCCCAGGAGGCCATGCGCACCTGCGGCCTGAACGCGCTGACCCTGTCACAGAAGGACAGCAATGTCAGCCAGGTGCAGAAGTTCCTGGAGACCAGCTTCAACGAGGACAATGTGGTGCTCAAGCGCTACACGGTGCCCGACTGGATGCCCGCGGTGGTCGAGCTCACGGCCAAGAGCTGGACCACGGCCAAGCAGCGCGGCGAGACGCTGGGCGGTGTGATGCCGGCGAATGCCGGTGGCGTCGACGAGACACTGGTCCAGATCGCCAGGCTGCGGGTCGAGTTCCAGACGCAGGTCGAGACGATCATCAAGGTCGGCTACGTCAAGGCCGAGCGCGATGGCCACTACGCCTCGCTGGACAGCCTGCGCGATGACTTCGAGACGTCCGCGGACCGCTTCCGCGATCTGCTCAACAACTACGATCCGCGCGACAAGAACGGCAAGCAGCACAAGGAAATGAGCGACCTGGTGGCCGAGTTCAAACTCGCCGCCGAGGAGGCCGCTGCCGACATCGATTCGACTTGGCAGGAACTGTCCGACGCGCTGGAAAAGGTGCGCCCGCCGGAGAACCTGATGAGCCTGTTCGACGAGGAAGCAGTGACGACCTGAGGCTCGGAGGGTGAGAGTTTTTCGTAGCGAGCGGTTGTCAGGCTAGGCGGACGGAGCGCAGGGACCGGAACGTACTCCATGTACGTGAGGATCCCGAGCATCCGGCCAACGACGCATGGCGACCGCGCAGTAGAAAGGCGCTCACCCTCTCAGACGGTCAGCGCCTCCTCGATCTCGCTCATCGCATCCAGCGTCGCCTGCTTGAACTTGCTGCCGTTCATGAACGGCGCCTTCAGCAGGTGGCCGATCACGCTGTCGGTCTCGACGCGCTGGCGCAGGCCCTTGAACACGCCCATATTGCCGGCGTTGATGCCGGCATCGAGCTGGTTCTGCATATCGGCCAGCAGCTTGCCCAGGTGGGCCTCGATGGCATCGGTCAGTTCGGCCGGATTGCCGTCGGTGCCGGCCGACTCCAGGCTCTTGCGCAGAGTCTGCAGCTCGACGCCCAGCTCGGTCGGAATGCGCGCCCAGCGCTCCAGCATGAACTTGCGCTGCGCCACGATGCCGCTGGGCTTGGACTCGGCGGCAGCCTCGCGCTTGGCCTCCAGCAGTTGGGCCAGCACATCGTCGTCGATCAGTTTCTGCAGGATCTGCGCGGCATCGCCGTACTTCTCGCCCTCGGCCGCATCGGAGGCACGACCCCAGGTCTGAGTCAGCTTCGCGATCCGGTCGCTGATGTCCTTGCTGTCGCTGCCGCTGGCCTTGATGGCTGCCAGGTAGTCGGCTTCGAGCTGGTTGAACAGCTCGAAATAGCGGGCCGCGGCGGCATCGTCTGTCTGCTCCTCGGTTTCTGTCTCGGCCACCCCTTCCTCGACATCTTCCTCGACCTTGGCCTGCACCTTGGCCAGGGCCTGCTCCACCTCGGCCAGCATCGTGTTGGCCGTGTCGAACTCCTTCTTGCGGGCGAGCACGCCGGCCTCGCTGACCTTGAGCTTGATGTCCTGCGCGTCCGGGCGGCCGGAGGTGATGGCCTCCTTGACCTTGGGCAGCAGTGCGGCCAGGCGGGCGTTGAAGGCCGCGCCCTCGTCGCCGCCCGTGGCAGTGGGCTTGACGGCGGGGGCATCGCCCGGCAGTGGCGGCGCCGGAGGGATGGCGCCACCGCCCTGCCCCAGCAGCTTCTCCACCGCATCGAGCAGGCCGTTGGCGGAGTCGAACTCCTTCTTGCGCGCGAACATGCCCGCTTCGCTGACCTTGAGCTTGATGTCGGTGGCCGCCTCGGGCGGCGCCCCCTTGATGCGCGGCAGCAGGGCGGCGAGCCTGGTGTTGAACTTCTGGCCCGGGTCATTGGGGTCGACGGGGGTGGCCGTGGCCGGTGGCTTCACCTCGCCACCGGCGGTCGGCCGAGGCGGTGCGGGCGGAATTGACGCCTTGGCCAGATCGACCGGGTTGCCCAGCATGGTGTTGAGCATGGCCATGGACTTCAGCGCGCCGACCCAGTCACGCGTCGTCGCCTTGCCTGCCATGAACTCGAACACGCCGCGCAGACGCTGGGCATCCGGGCGCTGTTCCTTCATCGCCTTCAGGTACAGCGGCTCCAGCGTCACCAGCTTTTCTTCGTACTGCGCCTGCTCGGCGGTGATCGGGCCGTCCTCGTCTTCGTCATCGTCCTGGTCGGCACCGCTTTCGGCCGGCTCGCCGTCGTCGTCGATGTCGTTGGGGTCTTCGCCGCGCACGCGGATCTTGTAGCGCTGCTCGGTCTGCTTCAGCAGCGCCTCCTTGATCTTCTTGGCCATGCCGGCGGCCTGGGTCAGCAGGACGAAGGTGTGGGAGTTCTGCTCGAAGATGCATTCGCCCGTCACGAACTTGACGCCGCTGGTTGTGCCCAGCTCGGTGGTCAGCAGCTTGCGCCGCGGCGGGCCGATCGGCTTGCGCGAGACCATCACCACACAGTCCTTGCCGGCCACGGCGATCATCGCCTTCAGCACCACGCCCTTGCGCACCTCGCGCAGCAGCGGCACCATCTTGGTGGTCAGCAGGGTCGGGCTTTCCTCTTCCTCGCCCTCGCTCTCCTGAGCCTCCTTCTCGGCCTTCTCGATCTCCTTCTCGAGGCTCTTGCGCTCGTCCTTGATCGCGGCGTCCACATCCTTCAGATAGGCGGCCAGCGGCTTGTCGGCCTTGTTCTTCTTGAGCAGGTCGTCGGCCTCCTCCTGCACCTCGTCCAGCGCCTTGAGCTGCTCCTCCGGGCCGGCCTTCTCGGCCTTGGAGAGTGCTGCCAGGGCCTTCAGCCAGGCCTTGTCTTCATAGTCCAGCTTCTTGCTGAAGTCGGACCAACTCTTCTCGGTCAGGTATTTATTGCTCACCTATGGGCTCCTGGAATGTCACTGAGGCCGGCTGTATGGGTGCGCGGTCCTGCATGGGCAGGGCCGACAGCGATGGAGTTTCCGCTATCCCCGAGAACCGGGCAAGCCGTTTGCTCATTTCAAGCTGCGCCGCCGGTCAGCAGCCGACGCATGTCGACGAAGAGACCGGCCGAAAGCTGGTCGCGCAGCGGCTGCCAGTCGCTGCGGTCATCGGCGATCTCGCGATAGCTCTGGCGAGAGATCTGCAACATCTCGATGACCTGCTCGTTGTCGGCATCCAGCCAGGCGAAGACCAGGCTTTGGTCGACGGTGACTTCGACGAAGCGCAATTCGACGCCCGGCCCCATCGGCAATTCGGGCGACTTGCGCACGATGGCCATCTTCAGCAGTTCCAGATCGACGTCGTCAAGGCCCTCTTCGGCCGCGAGCAGCTTCTCCCGGAAGGCGGCGAGGCCGAACACGACCCGCGCCTTCAGTCCGGCGCCCAGCTCGCGGGCAACGCCGACGGCCCGGTCGCCATAGGACCGGTTGAAGACGGCCAGATCCTGGGCCTCGATCGCCTTCCAGGCGTCTATGGCGTCCGCCGGGTGGATGGCAAGCCATTGGCCGCGGCCCGTGTCCAGGTAGTTCAGCTCCGGCGCCAGGCTGAAGTTTTCCTGGCAGGCGCCGCAGGTCTGACGCTGGAAGCTGCCGTCGAACACGGCATCGCGCAGATCGGGCCGGCGGTCGGCGTTGACGCTGTAGGCCACATTGAAATCGACCGGCTTGCCGCAGGCCGGGCAGGCGATGACTTGCTGCTTGAAGAGTGACATGGAGAGTTCCCGTCCGGTCGGCTAGAGGGAGGCAAGCCAGGCATTCGCCGGATGGCTGGCTTTCAGTTTTTCCATCCGGTGGGCAGCATAGAGCTCGGACAGCCACTCGGCCGGCGCGCGGAACTGGTAGCCGGTGATGCCCTTGCTGCGGGCGGCCAGGTCGTAACTGACCCAGGTGCCGGGATAGGCCTCGTGGTAGACCCGGTCGCCGATGGCGCGCTTCTTGGTTTCGCTGCCCAGCTCCCACAGCTGCTTGTCCACGCGCACGGCATCGCACCAGGCCTCGGCCTGGGCCTTGCAGCCGGCCCAATCGAGGCGCGCGGGGTCCGGCATCGGGGGCGTGCCGCCCTTGGTCAACAGGTACTCGATCAGATAGTCCTGCGCCGGGTAGTTGAACTTGGCTGCCGCCGCGACGGCCAGCGGCGTCACATCGCGGCCATGCATGCGCCAGCCGCCGAACTCCGCGTCGCCTTCCTTGCTGGCCATGAACTGCTTCTTGTCGTCGATCGCATGGCCCAGCTCATGCAGGGAGGTCCAGTCAAAGTACTTGGGCGCTGGCGACGTGGCGCTGTCGGGTACCAGCTCGCATTCGGGCTCCACGTCCGGCAGCGCATAGACGGAATTGGCAAGGGGATGGGGATCGCCATCCTTGGCACGGCCGCAGCTCAGCACGACCCTGGCCACGCCGGGCTGATAGAGGGAGCCCCGGTCCTGGTTGGCCTTTTCGAAGCTCCTGCCGCCGTAACGATCGATCTTGATGCCCTCGGTATGGACATCCGGCACCATGGCCATCAGCTGGTAGAGCTTCTTCAGCGTGGTGGGATGTGCCTCGGTGTCCGGCTTGAGCACGCCATCCTTGGTGTAGTTCTTCAGTTCCACATTGAAGCGGGCCTGTATCGCCGCCTGCACCACCGAGCGCTTGGTCGTGGCCGGCAGATGGGCGATCACATCGTCGAGGAGCTGCTTGCCGCCATCCATGCCCAGGATGGCATCGACATCCCCCTTGGTCGGATCGGTCCCGCCCAGCATGCTCTTCTTCAGCTCCGCGCCCTTGCAGCGTGTGGCCACCTTGGCCAGCAGCTTGCGTGCGCCAGCGTAGTCCCGGGTCGCAGGCAGGGCCAGCGTCTTGGCGGCGGTGATGCACTCGTCGAGGATTTTCTGCACGTCGGCGCCGATGTGCGGATCCAGCGGCGTCAGCGCGTTCAGGCCATCCAGCGTGGCTTGCGCCTTGACGAGCTCGTCGCTGTAGCCGGTGAACTGCTCGGCCAGCGCGGTGGCGGCAGCGCACTCGTTGGCCACCGGCTCCAGCAGGCCGACGGGGCCACGGTAATCGTGCAGCAGGGCCTTGGCCTTGGCCGCGTCTATCCGGTCGAGCGTGATCCGGGCCTTGTCGGTCACCATGCTCGGCTCGGTCAAGCCATTGACCAAGGCCTCTGCGGCGAGCAGCGCCTTGCCGTACTCCAGATGTCGGTCACCCACCTCCTGGGCAGCCACACACTGGTCGACGACGGCCTCGATCTTGGGCTTGGCCTCGGCCGGCGCCAGCGCCTTGGCCGCGGCAAGCGCCTGCCCGATCGGATCGGTGCGGTCCTTGATCGCTGCCCGGGCTGCATGTCGTTCGGTGAGTCCCTTGAGCAGCTTCTCGGCCTCCAGCCAGGCTGCTGCACTGCCCTCGGCCGTGCCGTCGAGCAGCAGCTTCGCATCCGCGCCGCCCTTGGCCACGGCAGCATGCCCGGCCGCCACGGCCGCAGCGGTGTCGCACTCGGCCTTGACCTTGCCCAGCAGCTGCAGGGCGGTCTTGTAGTCCAGGCCCGCCGCCGCGCTCCTGGCCGCCTCGATGCGGTCCCGCCGGATGCGCTCCACATCGGCGGCCACCACCGGCTGGGTGAGCGGCACCAACTCGCTTTCGGCAGCGGCCAGGGCGGTGACGTAGCTGCCGTGATCCGTGACCAGGGTTTCGAGCGCCGTGCATTGGGCATCGACCGCATCGAGCAGCTGGGTGGCGCCCGCGTACTCGCGGCCCTTGGCATGGGTCTCGGCGGCATCCAGCCAACGGGTCTGGAGGTCTTTGAGTCTGTCGGAGATCAGCGCCACCGCGGGCGACAGCCCGCTCACCAGCCCGGTGCAGGTCAGCATGCGCGTCTTGGCCGCGGCGAGCTTGGGCAGATAGGCCTCATGCAGCACGGCGATCTTGGTTGCGGGCGGGCAGGCCCATTGAATCTCCAAGCCCACCTGACGGGCGGCTGCGTACTTGCCGCCGGCACGCAGATTCTCGCCGTTGAGATACCGGGTCTTGAGGGCGGCTATTTCGACGGCCACCGCAGCGACCCCAGCATGAGCTTCCAGCGCGGCGATGGCCTGATTGGCATAGTGCAGCGAGCCACCGGCCCAGTAATAGTCCGTGGTGTCTTTGGTTGCGGTGGCGGTCTGCAGCTCGCCGCTGGCCAGCAGGGCCACGGCCCCGGCAAAGTCGCGAGCCAGGGCAAGCGCCTCGGCAGCATCCACATGGTTGAGCTGGATGGCGGCTGCAATATCCCGCTTCGCCTGCCACACGCCAAACAAGGCCTCGACAAGGCCGATCTGGGTATTCAGCTCGGCAAGATTGGCTTTCGCCGGCGCCAGCTGGAGCCGGTAGGCGGCTTCGTCTGCAACGACCTTCTTCGCCACGTCGCAGGCACCGGCCACCCTGGCCAGCAGCTCCATCGCCTCGGCATACAGCCGGGTGGTCACCTTGGTTTGCGCGGCAGCGATCAGGTCGGTGTCGATCTTCAGCTTGTCGGCAGCGACCAGCGGCTCGGTCAAGGCGGCCGCCTTCAGCTTGGCGGCGGTGAGGGCGGTCTGGTAGGCGGCGTCCTGCGCAACGACGGCCTTGGCCTTGGCGCAGTCGGCCGGCACCTTGGCCAGTTCGGCCAGCGCGCCGGCATAGTCCCGGGCCGGGGGCTTGATGTCCTCCCTGGCCTTGGTGATGCGGTCCAGCCCGATCTTGTCCTTGTCGACGGCAATCAGCGGCTCGGCCAGGGCGACCAGCTGCAACTCGGCATCGGCCAGGGCCAGCAGGTATTGTCCGTGCCTGTCGGCCACGGCGCGGGCCGGAAGGCAGGCATTGGCGGCTTGCTCAAGCAGGGCCTTGGGATCACCGCCGTCCTCCGGCTTGGCCACGGCGGCCCGGGCCAGGGCGATTGTGGCGCGGATGGCCTCGCGGTCGTCCTTGATCACTTCGCCCAGGCCATCGAGCGCAGCCACCATGTCCTCCACCGCCTTGAAGGCCGGCTCGGGCGCGGTCAAGACGCCCGCAATCGGTGCCTGCGCCGCGCCATGGGCAGCCGCGGCCTCGCCCGCGCCGGTGACCACGGCCTTGGCGGCGTCGCATTCAGCCGCCACCTTGCCCAGCAGCAGCGTCGCGCCGGCGTGGTCCAAGGCAGCCGCCAGGGCCACGGCGGCATCGATGCGCTCGCTCTGGATGCGGACCCTGTCACCGGCCACGACGGGATCGGTGAGCAGCGCCACCGCCGCCTTGGCCGCGGTGAGCGCGATTCCATAGCCGGCGATCGCCGTGCATTCGCCATCGACCTTGGCCAGCAGGGCCAGCGCCTCGGCATAGTCGCCGGACACGACCTTGGCGTCTGCGGCGGTCAGGCGGCTGGTGGTGATCTGGGCCTTGTCGACCGCCACATCGCCGTGGCTCAAGGAGTCGATGCGGCTCACCGCTGCCGCACGCTGGGTCTGAAAGTCCTGGTGCTGGACCAGCAGCGCCTGTACCGCGGCATACTGCGCGTCAAAGGGCTTCAGCGCGTCCGATGCGGCGACATAGTTGCCCAGGCGGGCGGTCGCGACACCTTGATCAAGCACCAGCGCCTTGACACTGTTGATGCGGGTCAGGATGACTGGCGCAGCCACAGGGAAGACCGAAGCCGTGCCGTAGGATGCCTTGAGGAGCTGGTCGCTCGCCTTCCACTTCTGATAAAAGGCGTCGGCTTCGCCCTTGGTCTTGGTCACGGCGTTGACCCGTTTTTCCAATGCTTCCAGCAGCGCCATGGCATCCAGGTATTCGCCAGCCGTCGCCTTGGCTTCTGCCGCGGTGAGATTGTTTGCTGCGATGTCTGGTATGACATCCGCGACCCCCAGCAGAAGGCTGCCGAATTCGCTGGCCCAGCCATCACTCCAGCCCTTGCACTGGCCATACATCCAGTTGAAGCGGTTGATGGCCAGCGCCAGACCATCGACATAGCGCTGGGTGTGCACCTTGGCCAGCTGGCAGCGCTTGCCCGCCTGGGCCAGCAGGGTCATGGCGGTGCCCGAGTCGCCCGCCGTGGCGGCGGTCTTGGCGGCCTCTATGGTCTCGATCCTCAGCAGCGCCACTTCGGGTGCGACAACGGGGTGGGTCAGTGCCGCGGCCGCGTCTTCGGCCACCTGCAAGGCCGCTGCATACCTGTCTGCAATCTCCTTCGCCGCCGCACAGGCAGCGGCGACCTGGCCCAGCAGACCCAACGCGCCGGCCCGGTCGCCGGTGACGTTGACCTGGGTCTTGGCGGCCTCTATCAAGGTGGTCTTGATGTGCAGGGCCTCGTTCTTCACCACCGGCTGCGCCAGCAGGGCGACGGCCTGGTCGGCGGCGAGCAGCGCCTGATCGTATGCCAGGCCCTCCTGCCTGGCGACTTCGCAGGCCGGCGCCACCTTGTCGAGCAGCGCCATCGCCTCGCGCCAGGCAGCGCCGCCGGCTTTCGCCTTGGCGGCCGAGATGAAGTCGGAGCTGATCTTCTCGGCGTCCTTCACCAGGGCCGGATGGACCAGCAGAAGGACCGCCGCTTCGGCGGCACGCAGTGCCCCGGGGTATGCCTCCCTCAGGGCGGCATCGGGATCGGCCCGGGTCACGGGCGGCTCCGATGTCTTGCCACCGCTGCCGTCAACGGCGACCGCGACGACAGGCTCGCTCGACACCTGATGAAGGATGACCTCCATCTCGCTGGCCCACTGCTGCGTGGGCGAATCCTTGGGCTCGGACATACTGGCCTCCCGTTGGCTCCCGGCGGCAACCGCATCGTAGGCAATGGCGAATCTGAGGCGCTATCCTGCCGCATATCTGCGCATTGGCCGCATCAAGTCGGCATCAATCAGGTCGAAAACAGCATGTGCAGAAGCGCCACGGCGCCGCGTCTTCGCGTTTTGCACGATGTACAGTGCGCCTGATACGGCGATGATTCTCCATCCACTGCATTGATTCCGAAAGCGCAGCCCCCCACGTGGAAACTCCCCTTGCCGAACCCCTGCATTCCACACTGTCCGGTGTGGCACGGGTGCTGGTGCATGCCGGCAAGCTGCAGCCCAAGGCGGCCGAGGAACTGGCGCGCAGCGCCAAGGAGAAAAAGACCAGCTTCGTCGCGGCGGTGATGGCGGCCAGTGCGGTCTCGCCGACAGAACTGGCACACACGCTGGCCCATGCGCTGGCCCTGCCGCTGCTGGACCTGAATGCGCTGGACACGCAGAAGCTGCCACGCAACATCATCGACACCAAGCTCGCCGCCCAGTACCAGGTGCTGGTGCTGGGCCGGCGCGGCAGCCGCCTGTTCATCGCCGGGGCCGACCCGACCGACCAGGAGGCGGTGGAACGCATCAAGTTCGCCACCCAGCTGTCGCCCGAATGGGTGATCGTCGAGCATGACAAGCTGGCCAAGCTGGTCGAGGGCAGCACGACCAGCGCCAACGAGGCGCTGGAGTCGATCTCCGGCGGCGACTTCGAGTTCGACGTCACAGACGAAGAGAATGCCGCGCCCGAAACGGCGGATGTGCAGACCGATGTGGAAGACGCACCGGTGGTGCGTTTCCTGCAGAAGATGCTGATCGACGCGATCAATATGCGCGCCTCGGACCTGCACTTCGAGCCCTACGAGTATCACTACCGCGTGCGCTTTCGCATTGACGGCGAGCTGCGCGAGATCACCCAGCCGCCGATTGCCATCAAGGACAAGCTGGCCTCACGCATCAAGGTGATCTCGCGCATGGACATCGCCGAGCGCCGCGTGCCGCAGGACGGCCGCATGAAGCTGAAGTTCGGCAACAAGGCGATCGACTTCCGGGTCAGCACCCTGCCGACCCTGTTCGGCGAGAAGATCGTGATCCGGATTCTCGATCCGTCCAGCGCCAAGCTGGGCATCGAGGCGCTAGGCTACGAGAAGATCGAGAAGGAGCGGCTGCTGGCCTGCATCCATCGGCCCTACGGCATGATTCTGGTCACCGGGCCCACCGGCTCGGGCAAGACGGTGTCGCTGTACACCTGCCTGAACATACTGAACCAGCCCGGCGTGAATATCGCCACCGTCGAAGACCCGGCCGAAATCAACCTGCCCGGCGTCAACCAGGTCAATGTCAACGACAAGGCCGGCCTGACCTTTGCCGCCGCGCTGAAGGCCTTTCTGCGCCAGGATCCGGACGTGATCATGGTCGGTGAAATCCGTGACCTGGACACCGCCGACATTGCCATCAAGGCCGCCCAGACCGGCCATATGGTGATGTCCACGCTGCACACCAACGATGCGCCGTCCACCCTCACCCGGCTGCTGAACATGGGCGTGGCGCCGTTCAACATCGCCTCCAGCATCCTGCTGATCACCGCCCAGCGCCTGGCGCGGCGCCTCTGCGAAAACTGCAAGGTGCCGGCCGACTATCCCCGCGAGGCGATGGTGCGCGCCGGTTTTGCCGAGGTGGATCTCGACGGCAACTGGAAACCTTATCGCGCCGTGGGCTGCTCGAATTGCAACAATGGGTATCGGGGCCGGGTCGGCCTGTATCAGGTGATGCCCATCACCGATGCAATTCAACGCATCATTCTCGCCCTGGGCACGGCGGTGGATATTGCCGACCAGGCCCGCAAGGAGGGCGTGCGCGACCTGCGCGCCTCGGGATTGATCAAGGTCCGGGCGGGTATGACAACCCTGGAAGAAGTGATTTCGGTCACGAACGAATAAGCCCCCAGCGGGGACAATCAGCAGGCTGGGGATGGGACCCCAGGAGGTGATATGGCGACGTCAGCGGCGGTAAAGAATATTCCGGAATTCGTCTACGAATGGGAAGGCAAGGACCGCAACGGCAAGATCGTGCGCGGGGAAATCCGTGCCGGCGGCGAAGCCATGGTCAATGCCACGCTGCGGCGCCAGGGCATCCTCGTCAGCAAGGTCAAGAAGCGCCGGCTCAGCGGCGGCAAGTCGATCCAGCAAAAAGACATCGCCATCTTCACCCGCCAGCTGTCGACAATGATGCGCGCCGGTGTGCCGCTGCTGCAGGCCTTCGATATCGTTGCCCGCGGCAGCCCGAACCCCAAGCTGACCCGGCTGCTCAACGATATTCGCGGTGATGTGGAAACCGGCACCAGTTTGTCCACCGCATTTCGCAAGCACCCGATGTATTTCGACGCGCTGTATTGCAATCTGGTCGAGGCCGGCGAGGCCGGCGGTATTCTGGAAGCGCTGCTGGACCGGCTGGCCATTTACCAGGAAAAGTCGGTTGCGCTGAAAAACAAGATTCGCGGCGCCTTGATGTATCCGATAGGCGTGATGGTGGTGGCCTTTGTCGTGCTGGCCGTGATCATGATTTTCGTCGTGCCGGCGTTCAAGGATGTTTTCAAATCCTTTGGCGCCGACCTGCCCGCCCCGACCCTGGCGGTGATCGCGATGTCGGAGTTTTTCGTCTCCTACTGGTATCTGATATTCGGTTTCCTGGGTGGCGGCATCTATTTCTTCCTGCAGAGCTGGAAGCGCTCGGAGAAGATGCAGAAGACCATGGACCGGCTGCTGCTGAAGATTCCGATCTTCGGCGACCTGCTCTACAAATCGGCCGTGGCGCGCTGGACGCGCACACTGGCCACGATGTTCGCTGCCGGCGTTCCGCTGGTGGAGGCGCTGGACTCGGTCGGCGGCGCCTCGGGCAATGCCGTGTTTGCCGAGGCGACCGAGCAGATCCAGCGCGATGTCTCGACCGGCTCCTCGCTGACAACCTCGATGCAGTCGACCAATATCTTCCCCAGCATGGTGCTGCAGATGTCGTCCATCGGCGAAGAATCCGGTTCGCTGGACCATATGCTGTCCAAGGCGGCGGAGTTCTTCGAGGATGAGGTCGACGAGATGGTCAAGGGCCTGTCCAGCCTGATGGAGCCCATCATCATCGTCATCCTGGGCACCATGATCGGCGGCATCGTCGTCGCCATGTACCTGCCCATCTTCAAGCTCGGCCAAGTGGTGTAAGCACGGGATGGATGCAGAGCTGATTCATTTCCTGTTGTCGCCGTGGGCACTGGGTATTCTGGGCCTGTGCGTGGGCAGCTTCCTCAATGTCGTGGTGCACCGTGTACCGCTGATGATGGAGCACCAATGGCTCGGCGACGCCGCCGCCCACCTGGGCGATAAGCCGACCCTGCAGAAGCTGGCCGGCCTGAGCGCCGCCGAGGCCGACAAGGTGGCCAGCGCGGCCGCCCTGGTCAGCGCCAAGGTCGAGGCACTGCCGGCGCTGACCATTGCCAAGCCGCGCTCGCGCTGCCCCAGTTGCGGCCACCAGCTGGCCTGGCACGAGAACATGCCGCTGATCGGCTGGCTGCGCCTGCGCGGCCGCTGCTCGGCCTGCAAGACGCCAATCTCGCCGCGCTATCCCGTCGTCGAGGCGCTGACCGGGCTGCTGTTCGCTGCCATCGGCTGGCGCTTCGGCGCACAGGAGCTGACCCTGCTGTGGTGTGCCTTCGCCGCCGCCCTGGTGGCCCTGGCCGCGATCGACTGGGACACGACCCTGCTGCCCGATTCGATCAACCAGCCGCTGCTGTGGGCCGGCCTGGTGGTCGCCGCCGCGGGCTGGACCCTGCCGCTGCAGCAGGCCTTGATCGGAGCCTGCGCCGGCTATCTTTCGCTGTGGTCGGTGTACTGGCTGTTCAAGCTGACCACCGGCAAGGAGGGCATGGGCTATGGCGACTTCAAGCTGCTCGCCGCCCTGGGCGCCTGGCTGGGCTGGCAGATGATTCTGCCCATCGTGCTGGGAGCCTCGGTGATTGGCGCGGTGGTCGGCATCGCGATGAAGATGAGCAGCAGCCTGCGCGAGGGCCGCTATGTGCCCTTCGGCCCCTTTCTGGTCGGCGGCGGACTGGTGGCCCTACTGGCCGGGCCGCAGCGCGTGCTGGGCTGGATGGGATGGGCCTAGCGCGATCTCAGCCGCTGCGCATCGGCCTGACCGGGGGCATAGGCAGCGGCAAGAGCACGGTCGCTCGGGGTTTGGCGGATCTGGGCGCCACCTTGATTGACACCGACGCGATCGCCCGTGAGCTGACCGCGCCCGGAGGCGCCGCACTGCCCGCCATTGCTCAACGCTTCGGATCCCGAGCCATTGGTGCCGATGGCGCTCTGGACCGCGCCCATATGCGGGAGCTGGCCTTCGGCGATGCTGCCAACCGCCTCGCGCTGGAGGCCATCCTGCACCCGATGATTGGCGCCGAAACTTCAAGGCTGGCGGCCAAAGCGAACAGCGCGACCATCGTCTTCGATGTGCCCCTGCTGGTCGAGTCGGGCCGCTGGCGCGACCGGGTGGACCGGGTGCTGGTGGTGGACTGCCTGGAGGCGACCCAGATCGAGCGGGTGATGCGGCGTTCCGGCTGGACGGCCCTGGCGGTGCAGGCGGTGCTGGACCAGCAAGCCACCCGGCAGGACAGACGTGCCGCCGCCGACGCGGTGATCTTCAACGAAGGTCTGAGCCTGGCCGAGCTGCAGCAGCAGGTGCGGGCGCTGTATGCCCATTGGCTGCCATCAGCTGGCAGTTGAGCCTTTTCGGCATTTCTTGTTGTCGGCGTGGAACCAATGCGCGCCCTGTGAAACAATCAACAGGCTTGGCTGCGACGATGTCGGGCCCCGAACTCTCTCCTGCTGCATTGACTGACAAGGAATGGCCGCCTTGGTCCTCTACGAATACCCGTTCAACGAAAGCATACGCACCATGCTGCGGCTCGAACACCTGTTCGACCGCCTGGCCCAGTTGATACCGCGCGATGCCCCGATGGATCACCACTTCGCGCTGGCGACGATCTTCGAGGTCATGGACGTGGCTTCACGTGCCGATCTGAAGTCGGACCTGCTGAAGGAGCTGGAGCGGCACAAGGCCCAGCTCAACAGCTACCGCGGCAACCCGTCGATCTCGGAGCAGGCACTCGACGAGGTCGTGGCGCGCATCGACCATGCCTTCAACGGCCTGAACCAGCTCTCGGGCAAGGCCGGCCACAGCCTCACCGCCAACGAGTGGCTGATGAGCATACGCAGCCGCATCAACATCCCGGGCGGCACCTGCGAGTTCGATCTGCCGGCCTACTTCGCCTGGCAGCAGTTCGCGCCGACCAAGCGCCGCGCGGACCTGATGCAGTGGATGACCACGCTGATGCCTCTGGCCGAGGCTCTGCAGGTGCTGCTGGGCCTGCTGCGCGATGCCGGCGTGCCCCATATGGTGGCCGCCAGCGCCGGCCAGTACCAGCAAAGCCTGGCGGCCGGCCGCGTCTACCAGCTGCTGCGCATGCGCATCGACGGCAGCCTTGGGCTGATCCCGGAGATCAGTGGCCACCGGTTGATGGTCTCGATACGGCTGATGCAGCAGGACGACGAGGGCCGGCTCAGGCTGGCCTCCAAGGACACCTCATTCGAATTGACGCTTTGTGCATGACCACCGAAACCTCCTCCCCTGCCCCGCGCATCGTGCGCTGCCCCACCTGTGGCGGTGACAGCGTGTTTGCGCCGCAGAATACCTGGCGGCCGTTCTGTTCCGAGCGTTGCCGGATGATCGATCTGGGTGCCTGGGCCAGCGAGTCGTTCAGGGTGGAAGCCCACCCTGAACCGGACGAGGGCGACGAGCCCAAGGAAAACTAGGCACGCAGGCGGGTCAACAGACCCGCGGTCGAGCTATCCAGCCCGCTCACGTCGCCACTGGCCACGCGCGGCAACAAGGCGCTGCAAAGCGCCTTGCCCAGCTCCACGCCCCACTGGTCGAAGCTGTTGATGCCCCAGAGCGCACCGCTGACGAAGACCCGCTGCTCGTACATCGCGATCAGCGCGCCGAGCGAGCGCGGCGTCAACGCCTCCAGCACAAAGGTCGTGCTGGGCCGGTTGCCGGGGAAGCTGCGGTGGCGCGCCACCGTCTGCGCGTCCAGCGCTGCACTGGCCGTCGGCGCGCGCTCGGTCAGCGCCTGCTCGGTGGTCTTGCCCTGCATCAGTGCCTGCGACTGGGCCAGGCAGTTGGCCAGCAGCTTCTGGTGCTGATCGGCCAGCAGGGGCTTGAGCACCGGGGCCAGGTCTGGCCCGTAGTTGGGCGTCTTCACGGCGATGAACTCGACCGGGATCACATCCGTGCCCTGGTGCAGCATCTGGAAGTAGGCGTGCTGGCCATTGGTACCGGCCTCGCCCCAGACGACCGGGCTGGTGGCATACGCAAGCGCATTGCCGTCCAGATCGACGCCCTTGCCATTGCTCTCCATCTCCAGCTGCTGCAGATAGGCCGGCAGACGTTTCAGGCCCTGGTGGTAGGGCGCCACGCTGCGGCTGCCGAAGCCGTGGAAGTTGCGGTACCAGACATCAACCAGGCCCAGCAACACCGGCAGATTGGCCTGCAGCGGCGCCTGGGCGAAGTGCTGGTCCATCGCATGGGCGCCGGCCAGGAAGGCACGGAAGTTGTCGGCGCCTATGGCCAGTGCAATTGGCAGGCCGATGGCCGACCAGATCGAATAGCGGCCGCCGACCCAGTCCCAGAAACCGAAGGTGGTGGTGATGCCAAAGGCCGCCGCCGCGGCGACGTTGGTCGTCGTGGCGACGAAATGCCTGGCGATGTCCGTACCGCCCTGGCCCAGGAACCAGGCCTTGGCGGCCTGGGCATTGGCCAGCGTCTCCTGGGTCGTGAAGGTCTTGGAGGCGACGACGAACAGCGTGTCATGCGGGCTCAAGCCGCGCAGCACCGGTGCCAGGTCGTGCCCATCGACGTTCGAGACAAAGTGCAGCTTCAGCTCACCGTGGGCAAACGAGTCCAGCGCCGGCACGACCATCTGCGGGCCCAGGTCGCTGCCGCCGATGCCGATATGCACCACATGGCGCATGCCGCTGCGGGCCGTGTCGCGCACCTGCTCCACATAGGTCAGCAGGCGCTCCAACACCTCCTGCACCTGCTCGCTTTGCGGCCCAAAGCCTGCGGGCGCGCGCAGGGCCGTGTGCAACACGGCGCGGCCCTCGGTGTGGTTGATCGCCTCGCCGGCCAGCATCGCATCGCGCTGCGCTTCGAGCCCGCAATCGCGGGCCAGTTGCAGCAGCAGTGCCAGCGTCGCATCGTCCAGCAGGTTCTTGGACAGATCGGCAAACACCTCTGGCGCCTGCACCGACAGCTTGTCGAAGCGGGCCGCATCGGCTGCGAAGGCCTGACGCAGATCGAAGCGCCGGCCGCTGCCCTGGAAATGCGCGTTCAGCGCGGCCCAGGCCGGAGTCTGGTCACAGCGCGGGTGTTTCATCTCAGCGACTCAATCATCTGGTCCAGCTTGCCGGCGTCGACGGCGAACAGGCGTATGCCCTCGGCCAGCTTCTCGGTGGCCATCGCGTCCTGGTTCAGCGCGAAGCGGAACGTGGCCTCGTTGTAGCTGTGCGCCTCCAGGTTCATGCCCTGAGCCATCTCGGCACTGAGCTGGCGTGTGAGCGGCGCGTCCAGTGCCTGCAGCTGACCCAGCAGGTCCGGGCTGATGGTCAGCAGGTCGCAGCCGGCCAAGGCCTGGATCTGTCCGATATTGCGGAAGCTCGCACCCATCACCTCGGTCGGGATGCCGTACTTCTTGTAGTAGGCATAGATCTGCGCCACCGACTTGACGCCAGGGTCGTTGACGCCCGAGCTGGCGGCCTCGTCCCAGGCCGCGCCGGCCGACTTCTTGTACCAGTCATAGATGCGGCCGACGAAGGGCGAGATCAGCTGCACGCCGGCCTCGCCACAGGCCACCGCCTGGCAGAACGAGAACAGCAGGGTCAGGTTGCAATGGATGCCCTCATGCTCCAGCGCTGCGGCGGCCTGTATGCCCTCCCAGGTCGAGGCCAGCTTGATCAGCACGCGTTCGCGGCCGATGCCTGCCTGCTCGTAGAGCTCGATGATGCGATGGGCCCGGGCAATGCTGCCGGCCATGTCGAAACTCAGGCGGGCATCGACCTCGGTGGATACGCGGCCCGGCACCACCTTCAGTATCTCCAGGCCGAAGCGCACCAGCACCTGGTCGACGATCTCCTCCAGCGGCTCGGTCCTGTGCGCGGCCACCGTGGCGGCCAGCAGCGGCGCGTAGTCGGGCGACTGCACCGCCTTCAGTATCAGCGACGGATTGGTCGTGGCATCGCGCGGCGCGTACTGGGCCAGTTGCAGGAAGTTGCCGGTGTCGGCCACCACGGTGGTGAAGGCTTTGAGCTGGTCGAGTTGGTTCATGGCGGAAAGCTGGAAAGTGGCAATGGGACAGCCAAGATTAGAACCTGTAGGCAGCGTCTGACTGCGACATCGCGGTTACATGCCCTGATCGAGAAAACCCTGAAGTCCCCGGGCAAAACGCAAAAGCCTGGGGTTTGGATTGACGCGGCGATGAAACTTGGCCATCATTAACGTGTAACTAGGTTACATCAACGGCGATTTTCACACACAACAGCGCTCGCAATCCATGTCTTTCGACCTTGTCTTCTTCGGCGGTACTGGCGACCTCACCTGGCGCAAACTGATGCCTGCCCTGTTCCAGGCCTTTCGTCACGGCAAGCTGCCCGAGGGTGGCCGCATCCTCTCCGTCGCCCGCGATGACATGCCCGACGAGCGCTACCGCGAGTGGCTGAAGGAGCGCTTCCGCGAGGTCGAGGGCCCGAAGCGGCCGACCGATGAAGAGTTCGAGCGCTTTGCCGCGCTGCTGCACTACCGGCGCATGGACCTGTCCCAGCCGGAGCACTACCAGCGCCTGAAGGACTGGCTGGCCGAGCGCAATGCCGACACCGTTGTGCTGTACCTGGCCACCAGCCCGCATCTGTTCACGCAGATCTGCGCGCAGCTGGGCGCGGCCGGCCTGAACGGTCCCAAGATCCGCGTCGTGCTGGAAAAGCCGCTGGGCCATGACCTGGCCAGCGCCCAGGAGATCAACAAGGCGGTGCGCTCGGTGTTTGCTGAGACCCAGGCCTTCCGCATCGACCATTACCTGGGCAAGCCCTCGGTGCAGAACCTGATGGCGCTGCGCTTCGGCAATGCGCTGTTCGAGCCGCTGTGGCGCCGTGAGAGCATTGCCAATATCCAGATCACCCTGGCCGAGGGCCTGGGCGTGGGCACGCGCGGCGACTTCTACGACCGCACCGGCGCGCTGCGCGACATGATCCAGAACCATGCGCTGCAGCTGCTGACGATGGTGGCGATGGAGCCGCCCTCGACCAATGACGCCGACGCGATACGCGACGAGAAGCTCAAGGTGCTGCGTTCGCTGAAGCCCTTCACCGCCGAGAGCGTGGGCCGCGATGTGGTGCGCGGCCAGTACCGCGCCGGCACGGTGGATGGCAAGGCCGTGCCCGGCTACTTGGAGGAGGTCAAGGTGCCGTCCGACAGTGCCTGCGAGACCTTTGTCGCGCTGCGCACCGAGGTGCAGAACTGGCGCTGGGCCGGCGTGCCCTTCTATCTGCGCACCGGCAAGCGCCTGGCCGCGCGCGACGCGCAGATCGTCGTCAACTTCCGCCCCGTGCCGCACCCGATCTTTCCCGGTGGCAATGTCGCCAACAAGCTGGTCATCAAGCTGCAGCCCGAGGACGGCCTGGAGCTGCACCTGCTGGCCGCCAAGGGCAGCTCGCATGGCGAGTCGCTGGCACCGGTGTCGCTGGACCTGGATTTCGACAAGGCCTTTGCCGCCAACCGCGTCGGCGCCTACGAGCGACTGCTGCTGGATGCAATTGCCGGCCGGCTGAACCTGTTCGTGCGCAGCGACGAGCAGGAGCAGGCCTGGCGCTGGGTCGAACCGATACTCGACGCCTGGGAGCAGGACACCACCGGTCCCCGCCCCTACACCGCCGGCAGCTGGGGACCACCGGCCGCCAGCGCGCTGGTCGCGCGTGATGGTTTTGCCTGGGCTGAAGAACAATGAGCCCGGCGCCGGGCCGCCCCAAGGCGGGCGAAGTCCCCTCGGGGGACCGCTTGACGTACCCGTTGAGCGAGAGGCAAACATGAGCATTGTGGACCGCGTGCGGGCGGCGTTGCCGGCGCTGCCACCGGCCGAGCAGCGCGTCGCCCATCTGCTGATCGCCGATGCGCGCGCCTTTGCCACCCTGCCGGTCACCGAGCTCGCCGAGCGGGCCCATGTCAGCAAGCCGACCGTGGTGCGCTTCTGCCGCAGCGTTGGCTATGACGGCCTGGCCGACTTCAAGCTGAAGCTGGCCGGCAGCGTCAACGAGGGGGTGCCCTTCGTCCACCGCGCGGTGGACGAGGACGACAAGCCCAATGTGCTGATCATCAAGGTCATAGACAACGCGGTGGCCGCCCTGCTGCACTACCGCAATGACGCGGCCAGCCCCTTGTTCGAGCGCGCCATCAATGCGCTGGCCGAGGCCGGGCGCGGCAAGCACCGGATTGAGTTCTACGGCGTCGGCAATTCGGGCATCGTGGCCCAGGACGCGCAGCACAAGTTCTTTCGGCTGGGCGTGAACACCATCGCCTGCAGCGACGGCCATGTGCAGCTGATGAGCGCGACCATGCTCAAGCCCGGCGACTGCGCGGTCGTGATCAGCAATTCAGGCCGCAGCCGCGACCTGATAGACGCGGCCGAGATCGCGCGCAAGAAGGGGGCGACGGTGATCATCATCACCGCCAGTGGCTCGCCCTTGGCCCAGATCGGTCAGACCCAGGGCCATGTCTTGCTGGCCGTCGACCATCCGGAAGACTACGACCGCTACAGCCCGATGGTGTCGCGGCTCCTGCACCTGATCGTGATCGACATCCTGAGCACCGGGGTGGCACTGCAGCTGGGCCAGGAACTGCGGCCCATACTGCAGGAGATCAAGCGCAATCTGCGCAGCAAGCGCTACGCGCCATCGGCCGACTGAACGTCGATCAGGCCGCGGCAGCTTCGGGCCACAGCAATTCGCTGAGACCATAGACGCGGGCCAGCTCGGCCAGCTTGGGCGGCGCGCCAACCAGGGTCAGCCGGCGGCCCGAGGCCTGGGCCCGGCGCTGACATTCCAAGAGCACGGCCAGCACGGCCGAGTCGAAGTCCAGCAAGGCGGAGGCATCCAGCTCAAGTGGTGCCTGCGCCGGCGCGGCTTCAAGCGCCTGGCTGAGCCCCGCCAGCACCTGCGGGGCGTCGCTCAGCCCGACCTTCTGCGGCAGGGTCAGCATGATGGCCAGCTTACTTGGCTGCCGGGGCGGCGGCCTTCTGGTTCTTGTCGGCCAGCATCTTGATCAGGCCGTCGATGCCATTGGCGCCGATCTCCTGGGCAAAGCTGTTCTTGTACTGATCGGCCAACCAGATGCCCAGCACATTGACGTCATAGATCTTCCAGCCGCCGGCAGACTTCTCCAGCCGGTAGTCGAGCTGGATCGGGTCGCCCTTGCCGCGGACCTCGGTGCGCACCACGACCTCGATGTCCTCGGCGCTGGCACGCAGCGGCTTCAGGCTGATGGTCTGGTCCTTGACCTGGGTCAGCGCGCCGGCATAGGTGCGCACCAGCAGGGTCTTGAACTCGTCCTGCAGACGCTTTTGCTGCTCGGGCGAGGCCTGGCGCCAGAACCGGCCGGTGGCCGTCGCGGTCATGCGCTGAAAATTGATGTGGGGCATGACCTTGGCGTCCACCAGGGCGATGATCTTCTGCACATCGCCACCCTGGATGGCCTTGTCGCTCTTGACGGAGTCGATGACATCGGTGGACACCTGACGAATCAGCGCATCGGGGGCGGTGATGTCGGCCGCCTGGGCCGTCAGGCTCACGCCCAGGGCCAACGCGGCCAGACCGCGGACAAGAACAGATTTGAACAACATGGGAATCCTCATTTCAAGCGCGCCACCCGAGGGGGCAGCGGCGGTTCGACACATGGCCTCAACGCGCGGTGGGGCCGGAAAGTTCACGGCCCGACCTGCGGCGGCGACACCCGCTCGGCCGGCGGCGCGGGTTTCAGATCCTCGTCCTCATCCTCTTCGCCGATGCTGCCACGTTTGGTCAGGTAGGCGTCGCGGATGAAGGTGTACTTGTCGAGGGCGATTTCTTCCAGCATCTGCGAGGCCCGCAGGTAGTTCGCGCGCGAGTTGACGGCCTGCAGCGCGAATATGCTGAACTGGGTCTTGCCATCGTTGAATACCATGGGCGGCGTGGCCAGGCGGTCCAGCGGCATGGCAATCGTGTCGCGCACCGAGCCGGGGCCGAAGATCGGCCAGACGATATAGGCACCGGTCTTGAATCCCCAGCGCCCCAGCGTCTTGCCAAAGTCCTCGTAGTGATGCTCGAGGCCTGCCTCACCGGCGATATCCAGCACGCCGCCAAAGCCCAGCATGGTGTTGAAGGCAAAGCGCGCCGTGTCCTGGATGCCCGCACGCCAGCGGCCCTGCAGGAACAGGTTCACCGCCGACCAGCCATCGGCCACATTGTTGAAGAAGTTGTCGGCGCCCTGGCGCAGAGGGCCGGGCACGACATCGCGATAGGCGGTGGCCACGGGCTTCAGCACCGCCTTGTCGACTTCCTCGTTGAAGGCGAAGACCTTGCGGTTCCAGCGCTCCCAGGGGTCCAGCTTCTGGCCCGGGCCCATGCGGGCCTGCGACACGAAGTTGGCGCAGCCGGACAGGGTGAGCACGGCCAGCAAAAGGGTCAGCAGGCCCAGGCGCCGCAGGCGTGGGCCGGCGAGTACGAGGTCCCTCACTTCTTCTCTCCCTGGACGGCCGCCGATCCCGCGTCGGCCGCCTTGCTGTTGATGAACTGCCCGATCAGCGACTCCAGCACCACCGCCGACTGGGTCTGCGTGATGACGGCTCCGGCGACCAGGTTCTTGTCGTCGGCGCCCGGCTCCAGGCCGATGTACTGCTCGCCCAGCAGGCCCGAGGTCAGGATCTTGGCCGAGCTGTCCTTGGGGAAGACGAAGCGCTTCTGCAGCTGCAGCACGACTCGTGCCTGATAGCTCTTGTCATCGAAGCTGATGGCCTCGACGCGGCCGACCACCACACCGGCGCTCTTCACCGCCGCATGGGCCTTGAGGCCACCGATATTGTCGAACTTGGCGGTGACGGCATAGGTCTCCTCGAAGTTCAGGCTCAGGAGATTGCCGGCCTTCAATGCCAGAAACAGCAGCGCTGCGCCACCGATCAGGACAAACAGGCCGACCCAGGCGTCATGGCGGGAGGATTGCATAAGCACCGTTCCTTAAATCGAAAACATCATCGCGGTCAGCACGAAGTCCAGCGCCAACACCGCCAGCGAGGCCACCACCACGGTGCGGGTGGTGGCCTGGGCCACGCCCTCCGGCGTGGGCTGGCAGGTATAGCCCTGCAGCAGGGCGACAAAGGTCACCGTCAGGCCGAACACCACGCTCTTGATCACGCCGTTGCCGACATCGGCAAACACATCGACACCGCCCTGCATCTGCGACCAGAAGGCGCCGGCATCGATGCCGATCAGCGGCACGGCCACCATCCAGCCACCGATCACGCCAACGGCCGAGAACACGGCGGCCAGCAGCGGCATGGCGATCATGCCGCCCCAGAAGCGTGGCGCCAGCACACGGGTAACCGGGTCAACGGCCATCATCTCCATCGCGGTCAGTTGCTCGCCGGCCTTCATCAGGCCGATCTCGGCCGTCAGCGAGGTGCCGGCGCGGCCGGCAAACAACAGGGCAGCGACCACCGGCCCCAGCTCGCGCACCAGACTCAGCGCCACCAGCAGGCCCACCGCCTCGGACGAACCGTAGCGCTGCAAGGTGTAATAGCCCTGCAGGGCCAGCACGAAACCGACGAACAGGCCAGACACAGAGATGATGGACAGCGATTTGTTGCCGAGGAAGAAGACCTGGTCGATGACCAGCCGCGGCCGCGCCAGGCAGCGCGGCGTGCGCGCCAGCAGCTCCAGCAGGAAGCGGGCGGCCCAGCCCAGATCGACCAGCAGCTGGCGCACCGCACGGCCCAGCTGGACGGGATGAAACAGCATCATGCGCGGGTCCCCAGTCGGAAATCATCGGCCACCGAGCGGGCCGGATGGTGGAACTGCACCGGCCCATCGGGCTGGGCCATCACGAACTGCTGCACCAGCGGGTCGCTGCTGTGACGCAGATCGTCCGGTGTGCCCTGGGCGACGATACGACCATTGGCAATCATCGCCACCTGATCGGCAATCAGGAAGGTCTCGTGCAGATCGTGGGACACGACCACGCTGGTCAGGCCCAGCGCATCGTTCAGGTCACGTATCAGCCGCGCGGCAATGCCCATCGAGATCGGGTCCAGGCCGGCGAACGGCTCGTCATACAAGACCAGGTCCGGATCCAGCGCGATCGCCCGTGCCAGCGCCACGCGGCGCGCCATGCCGCCGGAGATCTCGCTGGGCATCAGATCGCGGGCACCGCGCAGGCCCACCGCGTTGAGCTTCATCAGCACCAGGTCGCGAATCATCGATTCGGGCAGCCTGGTGTGCTCGCGCAGGGGAAAGGCGACGTTGTCGAACACCGACAGATCGGTGAACAGCGCACCAAACTGGAACAGCATGCCCATGCGCCGACGCGCGGCATAAAGGCCTTGCGCGTCCAGCGGCGCCAGATCCTGGCCGTCCAGCAAGACCTGGCCCGACAGCGGCTTGAGCTGGCGGCCGATCAGGCGCAGCACCGTGGTCTTGCCGCCGCCCGAGGTACCGATCAGGGCCAACACCTTGCCCCGCGGAATGCTCAGATTGACGTTCTGCAAGATCACCCGGTCGCCGTAGCCGCAGCTCACCTCACGCAGTTCGACGAGGGGCTGGGCAGATAGGCTGGCTTGCAGATTCAGGTTTGGAGGCATGGGCCGGTGGGTGGCGCGGCGCCCGGCGCTTGGGGCCCGGGCACATCGGAAGAGGTGCGACAGGCCAGCATCATAGGGGAAACACCGATGATGCGTCGCCGGCCCCGCCAAAACCCCGGCCTGCGGCCCGGCTAGAGGCGAAGGCCGCGACTTCCCGCCGGACGTTCGGCGTCGAAGCGCACCTCCACCCTTATCAGCGACTTGACCGCCTGGCCCTGCAGTTCGCCGGGCACGAAGCTGGCGCCGAGAAAGGACTCGCGTGCCACCGCCTCCAGGGCGGGCGGCAGGCCGTTACCCTCAACCCTGACTCTTTGCACCACGCCCAGCTCGTCAATGAACAGGGCAAGAACCGCGCGAAAATGACCACCCTGCGTCTCGGCCCCCTCCGGCCAGAGCAGGGCCACCTGCGAGCGCAGCAGCGGCGGCACGCTGAGCCGGGAGCGCGGCAGGTAGATGTCGTCCGCACCGGCTTCAGTGGTGGCTGGGGCCGCCAGTTGCAAGGCAGGCAGCGGGGCCTGGTCCAACTGAAGCTCGGGCGGCACGGACTCGACGGCAACCGGGGCAGCGCCATCGGCAATCGCCTGGAGCGGGCCCACCTCTGCCTCCATCGACTTGAGCGCGACCGGGGCCGCGGCGCCGACCTGCACCAGCACCGCACGTGGCACAGCGCCTCCCGGCGCCGCAGCAGCGGTGCCCAGCCATGGTGTGCCCAGCACCGCCGCGTGAAGCCCCACCGAGGCGAGCACAAAGGCCAGCAGCGGAGCGGTACGCGGCGCCATAGATGAGCTCCTCAGTCCACCAGCTCACGCCAGGAGCTGCGGCGCGTAGCTCCTGTGCCGAGCAGGGCCGGTTCGATCGACTTGCTGCCCGGCTGGCTGGCATCGGTCTTGGTGATGATGGTCAGGCCGGTACCGTTGCTCAGCTGCACCGTGCTCAGACCGGCCACCATGGTGCTCAGGAACTCCGCATCACCCTTGCCGGTGGCCACATTCAGCTGGTAGATCCACGAGGTGCCGGAGCTGGCCTCGGTACAGTCAGACGCCGTGGTGCCCGGCACATTGCCGGCCACCGTGAGGATGTTGAAGGCCAGTTGCATGTCCACATTGACGCGCTCCCCGGCCGTCGCCAAGTCCACGTACCAGCCATTCTTGCTGCTCCAGTCCACAGGGCTGCCCTCGATGACCTTGCGCACCGACGTCGTGGTGACGGCCTGCTGCACCAGGGTACCGCCGGCGCGCACATCGCCAAGGCCGGTGGCAGCCAGACTGTCCTTGATCGCGTAGATGCTCTGCACCCCGGTCGTGGAGACGTCGGTTTTGCCCAGGTAGCGGCCGGTACCGATATAGACCACCGGGAAGCGCGTGCCTTGGAACTCGACCTCGGCCAGCTGGGGCGCCACCGTGATCGACTGGGGCACACCCTCCACCTGCAGCTGCGCCAGCTTCAGCGCTGCGCTCTTCGGCTCGGTCACGTCGTCGATGTCGAAGCGCCAGACATTGCCCAGCAGGTCACCGGCGTAGTAGCGCTGGGTCAGGTTCTCGGTATCAAACTCGACCCAGCCGTTCAGTCGGCCCAGGCCGCTGGGCGTGTCGGCGGCACCAGCACCGGTGCTGATCTTCTTCAGCAGGGCGCCGGTGTTGGCATTCAGCACGAACAGGTGGCCGCCGCCATCACCGGGCGACACATTGTTGTAGCCCGAGGTGAAGGCCACCACCCAGGTGCCGTCCTTGCGCTTGGTGATGATCGGGTTGCCGTAGCTGAGACCCAGGTCGTCGTTGGTGTACTCCCACAGCGCCACCGGGTTCAGCGGATCGGTGATGTCCAGTGCATAGTAGCCGCGGCCACCGGCGTTCAGCCCGCCGACCAGAATGGTCTTCCAGGCGCCGTCGACGTAGATGTCGCCCGCCGTCGGCGTGGCATCGACAAAGTACTGGTGCTTGGACTCGTAGTACTGGTCGCCCAGCTTGTACATATTGGCCATCACCATGCTGGGGATGTAGGCCCAGCGTTCCTTGCCGTTGGTCGCGTTGATGGCATGCAGCATGCCGTCATTGGCGCCCACATAGAGGGTGGGCGGACGGGTCTTCTGCTTTTCTGCGCCCTTGAAGCTGGCGTAGCCGTTCTCGGTGTAGGCGAAACCGGGTGCGCCCACATAAACCGGCGAGGAGTTGACGATGTCGCCCAGCACCTGGTTGCGGCTCCGGTACTCGGTGTGCGGCTGGCCACGCAGGAAATCCACCATATTCGAGCCCGAGTCCACCACCGCCTTGGCCGCATCGCTCAGGCCGGAGCACTGGGACAGCTGTGCCGTTGCGGACTTGGAGCAGACGTTGTCGAACAGGCCATTGAGCCCGTCGGTCGTCAGGTTGGCATAGGTGAACTCGCGCAGGGTGCCGGTGTTGCCCGAACCCTTCTTGAAGTAGTGGATGGTGCCGCGCGTCGACGGAGTGATCTGCTCGGCCGCCGACCACTTGTGCAGGTCCACTCGGTTGCCCTGGGCGTCGATGGTCGAGGTCGGGATCGCACCTGTCTTGGTATTGATCTCGTAGGCCCGCAGATCACCGGTCCATTCCGACGAGCGGAACTGCGCGATGTACACGCCGTTGTCACCCTCCACCGGCTGCAGGGTGCTGGTCGCCGCTGCCGACGAGGCACCGGTGGCCGCCGAGATGGTGTTCAGCGCCGCCTTCAGGCTGGCGATCAGCGAGGCCGGATCGACGGCACTGAAGTAGCGCCCGCGGCCGTTGACCGCCGCATGCCAGAGGTCGTCGATATTTACGGCCCCTGCATCGTCACCCGGTGCGGGCCAGTTCTTGCTGCCCTGGGTGATGGCCAGGAAGTCGGTCTTCGGGTCGGTGTCGTAGTTGACATCGAACTGCAAGGTGCCATTCATGCCCAGGCTCAGCGTGAACGTGCTCATATGCTGCCAGCGCGCATTGTCCTTGCCCAGCGCGGTGACATTGTTCTCGCACACCGAGGTGCCCAGCGCGCCGATGCAATTGTCCAGCGCATCGGTGCGCAGATCGGACTGGTAGTAGTACATCGCCACGTCGGCCAGGGTGTCGCTGTTGGCACCCGAGGTGCTGCTCGTGGTGCTGCTGGTCTTGCTGCCATCGCTGGAGACCGGCGTCGTGCTGGTGACGACGGGCGCGCCATCGGTCGGCGTCGGGCCGGTGGTGACCGGCGTGGTGGGGCCGGTGGTGCTGGCGGTGGTGGCTGCCGGGGAGTTTGCCGTGGGCGTCGTAGGGGGGCTGGCACTCGACGAGCAGGTCGTCTGCGTGGTCGAGCTGCCGTTCACCCAGGGCGTGTACTCGGTTGAATTGGTACTCGTCGCAGCGGAGGTCACGACCGGCGTGCCGCTGGCAGCCGTAGTCGTCGGGCCGCTGATGCGCGTGACCGTGGGGGCGCTGGTCGTTCCAGCGACAGTGGTGTCGGAGCTCTGCGTGCCATTGACCACGATGACGGTGCGCGTCATCGGCGTGGTCGTCACCATGCGATCAACCACCGTGGATATCGACACCGGCGTGGTCGTGGTCACCGTCGTGGTGGTGGCCACCACGGCCACTTCGTCCCGCGTCTGCACGGTCTCGACCTGCTTGCCCCAGCCCGGCGCGCAGCCACTGGCCGACAGGCCGGATTTGCCGTCGCTGCTGGGGTTGTTGGGTCGGCTGGACAGGCCGGTCAAGGTGTAGGTGTAGCTGGTATCGTTGAGCCTCGTGATCGTGAACGCGCCGTTGTAGGCAGCCAGGTTGACGCCGCTGATGGTCACGACATTACCGGTGCTGAAGCCGTGCTTGGAACTGGTGGTGACCGTGATAGTGCAGTTGCCGCCAGAGAAGGAGCCGCTGGTGCAGCGCTGCACATCGGAGTTGTTGACGGTGCTGTAGCTGCTGGTGGTCAACGAATAACTGATGCGCTTGGTACCCTTGGGCGTGCGCTCTGTGACGGTGGTGGCCGAGGTGCTGACCGTGTTCTTAGGAGTGGCAGTCGTGCGTTCCCAGGTGTCGGTCTTGGTCCAGGTCTCCTTCGTGGTGGTGGTCACCGTGCCGCCGTCGAACATGGGCCGCAGGGTTGCGCCGCCGTCCTGCTGGCCGACGGAGTCGGTGCCGTTCAGCGCCAGCGGGCCATAGGTCGCAGACTCCAGACCGGTGTTCCAGTAGCCGTCCGTTGACAGGATGGTGAAGTTCTTCTGGCATGAATACTGCACAGGATCGTAGCTCTGGCCGGCGATCTTCTTTGCGTAGTAGCGGCCGACCTTGGACAGCGAACCGCGCAGCGGCGTGCTGCCGCCGGGATTGGTGGCCATCAGCTTGGTGTAGAAGCTTTCCTTCTGCTTGGGAACGAAGTCGCGAATATCCAGGTGCTTGCTGCCCTCGGTCACGCCCTTCTCGCCAATGGTGGTGAAGCCGATGCGGAACTTGTCGTCCATGTCCTTGAACGCGCGGCTGACGCTGGTCTTCATCAGCAGCATGCGGGTGCGGTAATAGGCGTTCCAGTTCGCATAGCGTTGCGCCTCGGTCGAGTCCGGCGTGACGATATGGGCGGTGAAAACCGCATTGCCGGGCGCCACGCCGAGGTCGCTGTTGCACTCCTTGTAGAAGGTCGAGGCGGTGACCAGCTTGTTGCCCGGATACTGGAAGTCGAGTGCCTTCTGGCTGCCGCTGTACGAGTAGTAGACCTGGTTGGCCGGCGCCCCCTCGGATACGACCGGATTGGCCAGGCTGCCCGAGCCGATGGCCATCGCCACGTTGAGGCCCAGATTGCCGGTGCCGTAGTCCCAGCTGGTGACCTTGGCCACCATATAGTTCGTCGGCGCGGTGGACGAATACACCGTCACCACCTGGCCGACGAAGAACCAGTTCGCCGCACGGCTGGTCGAGGTGACCTTGACCGTCAACGCACCGCTGCTGACGATGGATACCGCCCCCACCGTGGTCGGATAGTCGGTCTGGCCGACCGGATCGCCCGCGCTCAGGAAAGCCAAGCTGCCAGCAGCCTGATCGGTACCATCGGCATTCTTGGGCGGATCATAGGGCGCGGCGGCAGCCACCGGGTTGAAGGCCAGTCCATTGCACTGCGAGGTCCGCTTGCCATACTCGGCCGCGCTGTTGCCGTCGGGGCGCAACTGGAAGTTGTTGGCATCATCCGGCATGTAGTCCCAGGCCATGCTGCCCGAGTCGTCGAGCACAAACATGATGTTGGGCTTGACCTTGGTCGTGGCCGTGGTGAACAGCGGCGCCGAGGCGATGTCGGTGGTGCCGGCCAGCGACGCGGTACTCAGCGCCAGCGCCAGGGTGCTGCCCAGCAACGCACGGGCGGTCAGCAAGAGCGCGGAGTGTGTCTCAGAAGGCTTCATGGAATTCTCGCAATCGGGACGTTTGGCACAAACTTCTCGGATCTGCCGGCAGGGTCCGGCAGAGGCCTCAAAAGTGCACCAGGGTTTCGGCGTAAGCCACGGTGCCACGCACACCCACGGTGCGCGTCACGATGCGGTAATAGGTACCGGCTGTCTTGTCGGAAAAGTGCTTGGATGCGCTGTAGCTGATGCTGCCGCGCTGCGACGAGGTCTTCGTCGATGCGGTGACCGGCTGGGCGCAGTCCTTCAGCGGCGGGTCCGAACCCGGCACGATCTCGCACAGGCGCGTGATCACATAGCGCGAGACATTGCCACCGCCGACCTTGATCGCCGCCGCCGCCTTCAGGCACACGGTGGGCCTGTCGTTCCTGCCCGGCACCGCGCAGTCATTGCTGTCCCAGTCGACCAGCACCAGGGAGGCCGCGGCGGTGGCCACGGTGCGACCGGTCGGGTCGAGCGCCGCACGGGAGGTGTGGTAATAGCCCAGGGCCTGGTTCTCGGCGTCCAGCGTCGGGCCGACATTGGCCTGCAGCCAGGTGATGGCACTCTCGGTGGCCACCGAGCCGGCCGCCAGTGCGTCCTGCTTGAAACCGAGATTGCCCAGCACCAGGGCACCGGTATCGACGGTACGCACCAGGGCCACAGCGCCCAGCGTGAGCACCACCACGGCGATCAGCGAAAACAGCATCGAGACGCCGCGCTGCAGCCGCGCTGCACCGTTCGAGGCCAGTCGTTGGATGCGCTTCATGTTCCGCTCTCCGAGGCCGGGGGGGGAGGTGGTGTGGCGGTCTTGAAGTCACTGCGCCAGACCTGGTTGCGCAGGGGCACCAGCACATCGAAGACCTTGTAGCGGTAGTGCTTCCAATCGGTGGCGCCATCGACCTTCAGGCTGAGGCACTTGCTGCTGCCGCAGGCGGCGGTGCCCGCCACCACGGCAAAGTTGCCGACGTCCCACAGCGGTTGGGCCTGCGTGACCTCGTCCTTCTCGAACTGGGCGCTGCGGGCCACGATGGCCACGCGCACGGCCCGCACCTGCAGCCACTCGGCATTGTTGGCCGGCGTGGTGGTGTCGAAGCTGTCGACCACATCATCACCATCGGTGTCTTTACCGTACAGCGCCTGCAGGTTGATGATGTTGGACTGCAGATCCTGGGTCACGTTGGCGCGGGTGTTCAGATCAAACTGGGTCTGGCGCAGCTTGTTGTCGGCCGTCACACTGAACGTGAGGTCGCTCAAGGTGCCGAGGTTGATCAGGAAGGCCCCGTCGGCCGAGGCCGCATCGGGAAACTGGTTGCTGTTCCAGGTCGCCGAGTCGGTGCGGGTGACCTGACCGGTGTCGGTGGCCGATGCCTGGAAGATCTGGCAGGGCTGGTCCGGCCCGTAGACCAGGGCCAGCAGGTCGCCGGTGGCTATGCCCACGGCCGACTTCACCACCATCCGGGTGCGTTGATCGCCGGGACCGGCGGGGTTGTAGAAGGGGGCGCTCAGACTGACAGGCAGCGAAAAGCCCGGTGTCGCCGCCGCGAGAATGCGCAGTGTGTCGGGTGCGCCACTGGCACCCTGGGTGATCAGCACCGGGGCCAGCGTCGGGGGCAGACCCACGACATCAACACCGGCGTACTGGGCGGACAGCACGCAACCCGACACCTGACCGTCGGTGGCCAGGCCGTAACCGGCCATCTTCAGCTGGCGCTGCACGGCATAGATTGCCAGTCCGCCGTTGATCTGGGCATCGGAGCCGGAACTGGCGCTGCGCTTGTTGCCCTCGGAATAGACCAGCACGCTGGCGATCACCAGCGTGGACAGCAGACCGATGGTGACACCCACCATCAACTCGACCAGGGTGAATCCGCCTTGGCGGGCGGCGCCGGGATGGCGGCGAGCTTGGGCAAGAGGTTTCATTGCTGCCAGACCATCGAAGAGTTATAGCGGTTGCGGTCCTGGTCGCCCTGGATCCAGGTCAGGGTGACGTTGACGGTGCCTGTGCCCGCGTCGCCGACCAGCACGATCTCGGCCGAGGGCAGCGTCGCCTCGACCTTGCGTTTCCAGTCGGCGCAGCGCACATAGCCGGCGCAGCTGGCATCGCTGTACAGAGGCAGCCGGGTGATGTGGTCGGTCTGCACCAGGGCAAACAGATCATTGGTCAGATAGGCCGCGTCGGCCCGGATCTTGGCCGTGGTCTGGGCGCGGGTCATCGAGGCCTGCAGTCCGACCAGACCGAGCACACCGAAGGCGAAGATCAGCATGCCCACCAGGGCTTCGACCAGGGCGACGCCGTGCTGCCGCTGCCTGCCTGTCATGTTCATGCGGGGAGCTCCCATAGTGTCCAGCCTCATAGCACCGGGCAGGCCCGGGGGTCGTCGGCGGCCACATCGCGGTCGCACATGCGCACGGCGCCGCCGGTCTCGACGACGACGCGCAGGCGCCTGCCATCGCCATTGCTGGCCACCACATCGACAACCTGTATCGCGCCGGCCTCGACGATCACCTGGCCCAGCCCATTGAAGCGCACCCGGGTCGCGGCCGCGTCGGTGGCGCTGAGTGCGGTAACCGTCAGGCGGTCGGCACCGGACACCGCGCCGGAGCTCTGCACCAGGCGAGGTCCGGCGGTCATTGAGGGTTCGGCGGCGCAGGCGCCGGCCGGTGTGGTCACGCTGACCACCCAGGTCGCTGCATTCGAAGCCAGATCGCAACCATTGCCAGGCACCTTGGAACTGGCGTCGGCCACCAGCCAGAAGCCGACGTTGCCATTCGTCTTCAGCGCCTCCATGCGCGCCCGCTCGATGCCGGAGCGAATGCCCTCGGCCGCATTGCGCACCTTCAGGCCCTGGATCCAGCTGACCGCCTCGGGCATGGCCATGGCCAGCATGAACACCAGCACGGCCATCGCCACCACGGTCTCGATCAAGGAGAACCCGAGCTGGCGGCGCGGTGTGCGACCGATCAGCATTCGTCCCCCTTGATCAGCCAGCACAGCTTGGTGCTCGCATCGCCCTTGAACTTGGTGGTGGCCAGCACACCGTTGTGGTTGACGGTGTATTCATGACCGATGGCCGCGCCGGCGGCACCAGTGGCCGTGACGGTGAAGCCCTGGCCGGCGTTGCTCAGCACGCAGGCGTAGCTGAAGTACTTGCTGCCGGTGCGCACGAAGTTGCCCCAGGAGGTGCCGGAGCCGCAGGTATCGGTGCCGTAGTTGCGGTTGTCTTGGAAGTACTGCTCCATCTTGACGCGGTAGTCGGACAGTGCACTGGTCGCCTCGGGGATCTGGCCGCGGCGCACATAGTCGTTGTAGGCCGGCAGGGCCACGGCCGCCAGGATGCCGATGATGGCCACGACTATCATCAACTCCACCAGGGTGAAGCCACGCTGCGGGGCGACGGGGGAAGCGACGATGTTCATGTGCGGAGGACCTTGTTCTTGTTGACCGGTGGACGTTTTGCGCGGCACCAGCCGCACGGCACGCCCTTCTTGTTTGGGCTTGACGTCATTTTCGGCAGCAAGTGGCCGGGCTGATGTGCGAAATTGCGCAGTATTCGACGCTCTATCGACAAGCGGCACGGTGGCTGCGATCAGCGGGCAGGGCCTGGTAACTGCCTGCAACCATCGCAAGGGCCACGCCAGCCCCTGATCTACCCAATCTAGGCCAAAAGCGGCCGGAAACGAAAAAGCCGCCCAATGGGGCGGCTCTGGCGGTCTTGAGGACTGCGTTCAGCGTGGCAAGACGCTGCGGCCCATCAGGAACTCATCGACAGCACGGGCGGCCTGGCGGCCCTCGCGGATCGCCCAGACGACCAGCGACTGGCCGCGGCGCATATCGCCGGCAACGAACACCTTGTCGATATTGCTGCGGTAGGCCTGGGCGTTCTCGGTCGCCGCCTTGGCATTGCCGCGACCGTCCTTTTCAACACCAAAGGCATCGATGACCGAGGCCACCGGGCTGATGAAGCCCATCGCCAGCAAGACCAGCTCGGCCTTCAGGATCTGCTCGCTGCCCTCGATTTCGATCATCTTGCCGCCCTGCCACTGCACACGCACGGTCTTCACCCCGGTCAGCTTGCCCTTCTCACCGAGGAATTCCTTGGTGGCAATGGCGAACTCGCGCTCGCAGCCTTCCTCGTGGCTGCTGGACGTGCGCAGCTTGATCGGCCAGTAGGGCCAGGTCAGCGGGCGGTCTTCGACCTCGGGCGGCTGGGGCATGACCTCGAACTGGGTCACGCTCTTGGCGCCATGACGGTTGCTGGTGCCCACACAGTCGCTGCCGGTGTCGCCGCCACCGATGACGATCACGTTCTTGCCATCGGCGCGCAGCTGGCCCTTGAGCTTGTCACCGGCATTGAGCTTGTTCTGTTGCGGCAGGAATTCCATCGCGAAGTGCACACCGTCCAGGTCTCGACCCGGCACGGGCAGGTCGCGCGACTGCTCGGCGCCACCGGTCAGCAGCACGGCGTCGAACTCGGCTTTCAGCTGTTCGGCGCTGATACTTTCCTTGGCCCAGTTGGTGACCTTGCTGCCCTCGGGCAGGCTGCCGACGATCACGCCGGTGCGGAACACCACCCCCTCGGCCTGCATCTGCGCGACGCGTCGGTCGATATGGTCCTTCTCCATCTTGAAGTCGGGGATGCCGTAGCGCAGCAGGCCGCCGATGCGGTCGTTCTTCTCGAACACCGTGACGCTATGACCGGCACGCGCCAATTGCTGGGCAGCGGCCAAGCCGGCCGGTCCAGAGCCGACAACGGCGACGGTCTTGCCGGTCTTGACCTTGGCCGGCTGCGGCGTGACCCAGCCCTCGGCCCAGGCGCGGTCGATGATGGCGTGCTCGATCGATTTGATGCCCACCGCGTCGTCATTGACGTTCAGGGTGCAGGCCGCCTCGCAGGGCGCGGGGCAGATGCGGCCGGTGAACTCGGGGAAGTTGTTGGTGCTGTGAAGCACGGTGATCGCGTTTTTCCAGTCGCCCTGGAACACCAGATCGTTGAAGTCCGGAATGATGTTGTTGACCGGGCAGCCGCTGTTGCAGAACGGCGTGCCGCAGTCCATGCAACGGGCGGCCTGCACCTTGGCCTGCTCGTCCTTCAGTCCGATCACGAACTCTTTGTAGTTCTTCAGGCGCTTGGGCACGGGCTCATAGCCCTCCTCGATGCGCTCGTATTCCATAAAGCCGGTGACTTTTCCCATGTGCTTGCTCGTCTTGGGTGGTGTGGGGTTGCGACGTTCGTCAGGCGCGCGCGGGGGCTGCGTCGCTGGCCTTGGCGTGGGCGATGGTCTGCTGGGCCTCGCGGGCCGCATGCAGCTCGCCCAGGGCGCGCCGGTACTCGCTCGGGAAGACCTTGACGAACTTGGCGCGCGACTCGGCCCAGTGGTCGAGGATGTGGCGGGCGCGCAAGGACCCCGTCCAGCGGTGGTGGTCCTCGATCAGCTTCTTCAAGATCGCCTCGTCGGTCTGCTGTGCGCCGCCGGCCACACTGTGCCAGATGGCGCGGTCCACGGTGGCCTCCTGCTCGGTGCCGGGCAGCAGCTTGTCCAGGCTGACCATGGCCGTGTTGCAGCGCTTGGCGAACTGGCCGTCCTCGTCATAGACATAGGCGATGCCGCCGCTCATGCCGGCAGCAAAGTTACGCCCGGTCTTGCCCAGGATGACGGCCGTGCCGCCGGTCATGTACTCGCAACCATGGTCGCCCGTGCCCTCGACGACGGCGCTGGCCCCCGACAGGCGCACCGCGAAGCGTTCACCGGCCACGCCGCGGAAGAAGGCCTCGCCGCTGGTCGCACCGTAGAGCACCGTGTTGCCGACGATGGTGTTGGCCGCCGCGTCGCCGCGGAAGTCGATGCTGGGGCGCACGACGATGCGGCCGCCCGACATGCCCTTGCCGGTGTAGTCGTTGGCGTCACCGATCAGGTACTGGGTGATGCCCTTGGCCAGGAAGGCGCCAAAGCTCTGGCCGCCGGTGCCCTCCATCTGCATGAAGATGCTGTGGTCGGGCAGGCCCTCGGGGCGATGGCGTATCAGCTCGCCGGACAGCATGGCTCCGACCGTGCGGTTGACGTTGCGCACCTCCTGCATGAACTGCACCTTCTCGCCGCGCAGGATGGCGGGCTGGCACTTCTCGATCAGCTTCACGTCCAGCGCGCGGTCCAGGCCGTGGTCCTGGGTGTCCGTGTGGATGCGCGGCACGTCGGCCGGCACGAGATCGGCACTCGGCTGATGGAAGATGCGGCTGAAGTCCAGGCCCTGGGCCTTCCAGTGGGCGATGCCCTTCCGGGTGTCCAGCAGGTCGGAGCGGCCGATCAGGTCGTCGAACTTGCGGATGCCCAGCTGGGCCATGATCTGCCGCGCTTCCTCGGCAATGAAGAAGAAGAAGTTGACGACATGCTCGGGCTTGCCGGTGAACTTCTTGCGCAGCACCGGGTCTTGGGTGGCCACGCCGACCGGGCAGGTGTTGAGGTGGCATTTGCGCATCATGATGCAGCCCTCGACGACCAGCGGCGCGGTGGCGAAGCCGAACTCGTCGGCACCGAGCAGCGCGCCGATGACGACGTCGCGGCCGGTCTTCATCTGGCCATCGGCCTGCACGCGGATACGGCCGCGCAGGCGGTTCAGCACCAGCGTCTGCTGCGCCTCGGCCAGGCCCAGTTCCCAGGGCGTGCCGGCATGCTTGATTGAACTCCAAGGCGAGGCACCGGTGCCGCCATCATGACCGGCGATCACCACATGGTCGGCCTTGGCCTTGGCCACGCCGGCGGCGATGGTGCCCACGCCCACTTCGGAGACCAGCTTCACCGAGACGTCGGCACGCGGGTTGACGTTCTTCAGATCGTGGATCAGCTGGGCCAGGTCCTCGATCGAATAGATGTCATGGTGCGGCGGCGGCGAGATCAGACCCACGCCTGGCACCGAGTAGCGCAGGAAGCCGATGTAGTCGGTCACCTTGCCACCGGGCAGCTGACCGCCCTCGCCCGGCTTGGCGCCCTGGGCCATCTTGATCTGGATCTGGTCGGCACTGACCAGGTACTCGGTCGTCACGCCAAAGCGGCCCGAGGCCACCTGCTTGATCTTCGAGCGCAGCGAGTCGCCCTCTTTCAGCTCGTAGTCGGACTCGATCACCTTGGCGCCGATCACGTCACTGACCTTGGTGCCGGCGGTGATCGGTATGCCCTTGAGCTCGTTGCGATAACGGGCCGGATCCTCGCCGCCCTCGCCGGTATTACTCTTGCCGCCGATGCGGTTCATCGCGATGGCCAGCGTGGAATGCGCTTCGGTGCTGATCGAACCCAGCGACATCGCGCCGGTGGCAAAGCGCTTGACGATCTCGGCAGCCGACTCGACCTGGTCCAGCGGAATCACCTTGCTCGGGTCGAACTTGAACTCGAACAGGCCACGCAGCGTCATGTGGCGCTTGCTCTGGTCATTGATCAGCTGGGCATATTCCTTATAGGTGTCGAACTTGTTGGCGCGGGTGCTGTGCTGCAGCTTGGCGATCGCGTCCGGGCTCCACATATGCTCTTCGCCACGGGCGCGCCAGGCGTACTCACCTCCGGCGTCCAGCATGCTTTCCAGCACCGGGTCGTCGCTGAACGCGGCGCGGTGCATGCGTATCGCCTCTTCGGCCACCTCGAATACGCCGATACCGCCCACCTGCGTCGGTGTGCCGCGGAAATACTTGGAGACGAAGTCCTGCTTCAAGCCTATGGCCTCAAAGATCTGCGCGCCGCAGTAGGACATATAGGTCGAGATGCCCATCTTGGACATGATCTTGGACAGGCCCTTGCCCACGCCCTTGATGTAGTTGTAGATGGCCTTGTCGGCGGACAGGTCGCCCGGCAGGCCCTGGGCCGCGGCGGCCAGGGTTTCCAGCGCCAGATAGGGGTGGACGGCCTCGGCGCCATAACCAGCCAGCACGGCGAAGTGATGAACCTCGCGGGCGCTGCCCGTCTCGACCACCAGGCCGGCGGTGGTGCGCAGGCCGGCACGCACCAGATGGTGGTGAACAGCGGACAGGGCCAGCAGCGCCGGAATCGCCACACGCTCGCGGCTCAAGGCGCGGTCGGTGATGATCAGGATGTTGTGGCCGCTCTTCAGCGCATCGACGGTCTCGGCGCACAGCGAGGCCAGCTTGGCCTCGGCGCCCTCGTGGCCCCAGACCAGCGGGTAGGTGATGTCCAGCTCGTAAGGCTTGAACTTGCCATGGGTGTGGGCCTCGATCTGGCGCAGGCGCGCCATGTCCTTGAAGTCCAGCACCGGCTGCGACACTTCCAGCCGCATGGGAGGATTGACCGCGTTGATGTCCAGCAGATTGGGCTTAGGACCGATGAAGCTGTTCAGCGACATCACGATCGCCTCGCGGATCGGATCGATCGGCGGATTCGTGACCTGGGCGAACAACTGCTTGAAGTAGTTGAACAGCGACTTGTCCTTGCTGGAGAGCACGGCCAGCGGCGAGTCATTGCCCATCGAGCCCAGCGCTTCTTCGCCATTGGCAGCCATCGGCGCCATCAGGAACTTCACGTCTTCCTGGGTGTAGCCAAAGGCCTGCTGGCGGTCGAGCAGGGTTTCGGCGAACGGCGTCGGGGCGCTGTCGGGCACGGCAATGCTGTCGAGCTTGACGCGCACGTTCTCGATCCACTGGCGGTAGGGCCGTGCGTTGGCAAACTGGGTCTTCAGCTCTTCGTCGTCAACGATGCGGCCCTGCTCCAGGTCGATCAGGAACATCTTGCCGGGCTGCAGGCGCCACTTCTTGACGATGCGGTTCTCGGGTATGGGCAAGACGCCGGTCTCGGAGCCGAGCACGACCAGATCGTCGTCGGTGATGATGTAGCGGGCCGGACGCAGGCCGTTGCGGTCCAAGGTGGCGCCGATCTGGCGGCCGTCGGTGAAGACCATCGCGGCCGGGCCGTCCCAGGGCTCCAGCATCGCTGCGTGGTATTCGTAGAAGGCGCGGCGGCGCGGGTCCATCAGCGTGTGCTGCTCCCAGGCCTCGGGAATCATCATCATCGCCGCCTGGGCCAGCGGGTAGCCGGCCATGGTCAGCAGCTCCATGGCGTTGTCGAAGGTGGCGGTGTCGGACTGATGCTCGAAACTGATCGGGTAGAGCTTCTTCAGATCGTCACCCAGCACCGGCGACTTCATCACACCCTCGCGGGCGCGCATCCAGTTGAAGTTGCCCTTGACGGTGTTGATCTCGCCGTTGTGCGCGACGTAGCGATAGGGGTGGGCCAGCGGCCACTCGGGGAAGGTATTGGTCGAGAAGCGCTGATGGACCAGGGCGATGGCCGAGACGGCGCGCGGGTCGGACAGGTCCTTGTAGTAGCGGCCGACCTGATCGGCCAGCAACAGGCCCTTGTAGATGATGGTGCGGCAGCTCATGCTGGGCACGTAGTACTCGTGGCTGTGCGTCAGGTTCAGGGCCTGGATGGCGCTGGAAGCCGTCTTGCGGATCACGTAGAGCTTTCGCTCCAGCGCATCGGGCACGATGATGTCGTGGCCGCGGCCGATGAAGATCTGGCGTATCACCGGCTCTTTCTCGCGCACCGTGGGCGACATCGGCATGTCACGGTCCACCGGCACATCGCGCCAACCGAGCAAGACCTGGCCCTCGGCCTTGACCGCACGCACCAACTCCTGTTCGCAGGCCAGGCGGGAGGCGTGCTCCTTCGGCAGAAAGATCATGCCGACGCCGTATTCACCGGGCGGAGGCAGCTCGATGCCCTGGGCCGCCATTTCGGCGCGGTAGAACTCGTCGGGGATCTGGATCAGGATGCCGGCACCGTCACCCATCAGCTTGTCGGCACCCACCGCGCCGCGGTGATCCAGGTTCTCAAGAATCTTCAGACCCTGCTGGACGATGTGATGCGCCTTGTGACCCTTGATATGGGCGACGAATCCGACGCCGCAAGCGTCGTGTTCGTTGGCTGGGTTGTACAAACCTTGCTGCGAAAGGGACTGAATTTCTGCCGCCTGGCTCATGGCGATCTCCACATCAACACTAGGGATGGGGCGAAGATTACTGCACTGCAGCAAACCCAACAAGAATTTTAAATTAGGGTCGGAGTCGTTTTATCTACCGTCACCCGTTATCTGCACAATTAAATGGGGTCGGAGTCATTTATTGAATCATTGCTTGCTCGCAACCTCGATGCGACTGTTGGTGGCCGCCCCCGCTTACGTGCTTGCAGCGGCCGATCAGTCTGACCTGCAAGCTCAGCAAGAAAGCCGGCGGAGCCCAATGGCCAACCTTTCAAGGCCGAGTCGGTCAAAGCCTTCTGATCGCCGGTGCTCAGTTCCGCATCGAACAAGGCCTTGTACGCCGCATCACGCTCGAATGGCGTATTCCCCAGGGTCCAGAAGAGCGGATGCTCGGTGATGACTGCGTCACTACGCTGCCCGATGTAATGACCATGACTGGACCACGCGAAGTCGAGGCATTGGGTCACCAAACCGGCCCTTACCGGATTCAGATCGATATAGCGCATGCAGGTCATGAAATAGCGCTCACTATCAATCAGCGAAGCGCGAAATCTGCCCTCCCACAGCGTTCCGCTGCGACCATGCCGGTGGTTGAACCAGGCCACGTAGTTCCGACCCTGCGCCTGCATCATGCGGCTGATGCCATCGGCTTCATCCGGCGTGACCAGCAGGTGCACGTGGTTGTCCATCAGTACATAGGCGTGTATAGCTACCTTGCAGTTGGCTGAGACCTCCCGCAGAAACTCCAGATACTTGCGTCTGTCCTGATCCTCAAGGAACACGGGCTGGCGGTTGTGGCCACGCTGGATGACATGATGGGCTTGGCCACCCATGACGAGGCGGGGGAGTCGGGCCATGAAATGCACCTACTTAATTGGAGTCTGACCCCAATTAGAACATCAGAACAGCGTTCGGCCGGTGAGGCGCTCATGCTCGCGAATGGCGAAGCGGTCGGTCATGCCGGCGATGTAGTCGGCAATGCCACGTTCGGCACGGCCCGTCGATGTGAAGTCGATGGGCATGCCACTGGGGTCGTTTCGGTAGACCTCGAACAGCTCGCGCACCACCTGCTTGCCCATGGCCGTGGTGTCGACTACCTGGGGGTGGCGGTAGAGATTGGCGAACAGGAAACGCTTGAGTGCGCTGCCAGCCTCTCGCATCGGCTCGCTGAAACACACCAGACGTTGAGCATTGCTGCGGACGTCGGCCACCGAGTCGACGCCTGCGGCAAGCAGGCTGACCCGGCTTGCCTCGATCACGTCATAGACCTGGGCAGAGAGCATGCGACGTATCGCCTCGAACAGCAGGCGGCGGCCCTGGAGCGCCGGATACTCGCGCCGCACCGCCTGGCTGTGCAGGCTGAACAATTCGACCTCGTCCAGTTGCTCCAGGCTCAGCAGGCCGGAGCGCACGCCGTCATCGACATCATGGGCGTTGTAGGCGATCGAGTCGGCCAGGTTGCACAGCTGTGCCTCCAAGCTGGGCTGGGACCCATCGAGAAAGCGCCGCCCCACCCCGTTGGGCTCGGTCATCTCCAGCTTGATGGCATTGGTGCGCGAGCAATGCTTGAGAATGCCTTCGCGCGTTTCAAAGCTCAGGTTCAGGCCATCGTAGTCGGGATAGCGCTGCTCGAGTTCATCGACGACTCGCAGGCTTTGCAGGTTGTGCTCGAAACCACCGAACTCGGCCATGCATTCGTGCAGCGCATCCTGGCCGGCATGGCCGAACGGTGTATGACCCAGGTCATGGGCCAGGGCGATGGCCTCGACCAGATCCTCGTTCAGGCCCAGCGTGCGGGCTATCGAGCGGCCGAGCTGGGCCACCTCCAGCGAGTGCGTCAGCCGCGTGCGGAACAGATCGCCCTCGTGGTTCAGGAACACCTGGGTCTTATAGACCAGGCGGCGGAAGGCCGTGCTGTGCACAACGCGGTCGCGGTCGCGTTGATAGTCGCTGCGCGTTGGGGCCGGCGTCTCGGCATGCCGGCGGCCACGCGTCCGCGCGGCATCGCAGGCATAGGGGGCGAGCGGCATGTCGATCAGCTCAGGTAACTCATGCTCACCGAGCCGCCCTTCAAGCGCAGTTCGCCGCTATCACTTCAGCCACCAGCGCATCGGGAGCGGCGCGCATGCTCGCATGACCCAGGGCGTCGATCAGCACGAATCGGATCTCGCCACCCTCGGCCTTCTTGTCGACACGCATCAGTTCCAGGTATCGCTGCACGCCGAGCCGGGGACCGAGCAGCGGCAACCCTGCCCTACCGATCAGCCTCCTCATGCGGGTCAGAAACTCGGCCGGCATCAAGCCCAGCCGTACCGACAGATCACTGGCCATGACCATGCCGCAGCCTACGGCCTCGCCGTGCAGCCATTCTCCGTAGCCCAGGCCGGCCTCGATAGCATGGCCAAAGGTATGGCCGAAGTTGAGGATGGCGCGCAGACCCTGCTCCCGCTCATCCTGGCCGACCACCAGTGCCTTGATTTCGCAGGAGCGTTGGACCGCATGGGCCAAGGCGGCCTTGTCCCGAGCGAGCAGCGCATCCAGGTTCTGTTCGATCCAGCCCAGGAACCCTGCATCGGCGATAGGTCCGTACTTGATGATCTCAGCCAGCCCGGCCGACAACTCCCGCGCGGGCAGGGTATCCAGCGTGTCGAGGTCGGCAATCACCCGCACCGGCTGGTAGAAGGCGCCGACCATGTTCTTGCCCAAGGGGTGATTGATCGCGGTCTTCCCGCCGACCGACGAATCCACCTGGGCCAGCAGGGTCGTCGGCACCTGCACAAAGGGCACGCCGCGCATATAGACCGCGGCGGCAAAGCCAGTCATGTCGCCGATCACTCCGCCGCCCAATGCGAACAGCACGGTCTTGCGGTCGCAGCCGCGGCTGAGCAGGGCATCGATGATCAGGTTCAACGAGGTCCAGTCCTTGTAGGCCTCGCCGTCGGGCAGATTGAGCACCTCGATGCGGCGGTAGTGCTGGCTCAGCGCGGTCTGCAGGCGCGCCAGGTAGAGCGGTGCCACCGTCACATTGCTGACGATCAGGGCGCAATCGGCCCTGGGCAGGTCCCGCCAGGCGTCGGCACTGTCAAGCAGGCCTGAGCCGATCAGGATTTCGTAGCTGCGTTCGGCAAGCGCGATCGAAATGCGGGAGGGTGAAGAGGCAGGTGCGAGCTGAGGGCTGCTGACGGAATTCATGTCCGCCAGTGTACGGCCATCATCCGGGCGTCGGCCTGGCCTGCACCGATGATGGCACGCGCTGGCTGTCCACCAGGCCGGCCAGTTCGAGCTGCATCAGAATCATGTTCACCAGCGAGTTGACGCTGGGCCGGCCGGTCTCGATCAGAAAGTGCGCCGTGCGCCGGTACAGCGGGTCGCGCTGCTGGAACAACTCGCGCAGCTTGGCCAAGGGGTTGTTGACCTGCAGCAGCGGGCGTTGGGTGTCGTGGCGCAGCCGACGGAACAGCTCCTCGGGCGAGGAGCGCAGATACAGCACGGTGCTGTGGCGCTGCAGCAGCGCCCGGTTTTCCTCGCGCAGCACCGCCCCACCGCCGGTCGCCAGCACCAGGTCCCTGGCCTCGCTCAGCAGGGCGGCAAGAGTCTCATGCTCCAACGCACGGAAAGCTGCCTCGCCCTCGCGCTCAAAAAAAGGGCGAATCGCTTCGCCCAGTTTCCGCTCGATCTCGGCATCGAGATCGATGAAGTTGATGCCCAGCAGGCGCGCCAGCTGCCTCCCGACGGTGGACTTGCCGCATCCGGGCATGCCCACCAGCGAGATGCACAGCGGCGCTGGCTGCGGCTTCGTCACCTCAGTTCGGGTTCAGGCAGCCGTTGCCGACATTGCCTGGGATGGGCTCGATGCCGTAGGGGCTGACCACAAAGGCCGGTGGCGGTGTTTCGGTCTTGATGGCCTTGGCATCGCCCGGCAGCAGACCGGAGTACACCGCCGGGGGGCTCAACACGCCAAAGGCCGCCGCCGAGATCTTGAACGACACCCAGGAGGCATGGCTCTTTGGATACTCGACCTTCAGGATGGCCGATCCGCTGGCATCGGTCTTGGTGGATCCGACCATGCTGATGGCCGCGTCGGACTTGCGCGGGTCCAGGGCGCCGTTGCCATTGATGTCTTCGCCACTGTCGATCGAGCCGTTGCGGTTCACGTCCTCGCTGAGGCAACGCGCGGTGACGGTCGGAATCCAGGCCGACTGAGCCGCATTCCAGGTGTAGTAACCCTTGCCATAGGCCAACAGGTCGATCGACGGCGTGATCTGCACATTGGGCATCGCATTGCCGGCCGAGTCCACCACCAGGAGCACGAACTTCTGGATATAGGTGAGATTGGCCGGACCAACCTCGATCGTCTCGTTGGTGCCGATGGTCACAGACAAGGCCTCCGACACCACCGTCAGCTTGACGCTGATTTCCTTCGATGTGCCAGGGCAAGGCGCATCGTCGGCAAAGTCGGGGAAGTCGACCAGGTCATAACAGGCGCGCAGGCGCAGGCCATCGGTCGGGCTGGAGCGCGAACCGGGGATGTAGGCGGTGGTCGCCACACCATTGACATCCGAATAGCTGGTGCCGGCGCCGATCGAGAAGGTGCCTCCGACCGCATTGGTCGGATCGACCTTGAAGCGCACCCGCACATCCTTGATGGCCTTGTTATTGCTGCCCAGGAACAGGGCCCGCACGTCGATGCGGTTGGTGTTGCCGACCGTATTGACCTTAACCACATTCGATTCCAGCGACAGCGCCGCCGACAACACCGGCCCGGTGGCTGCCGGGATCGAACCTGTGCTCACCAGAATCGTCTGCACATTCGCCGGCGCACCGCCCGAGCTGGCCTTGATGTCGTAACTGCCCGCCGCCAGGGGCGCGGTATAGCCGAACAGATAAGTGCCGTTCTCATCGGTCAACGCATTGGTCACCAGGCTGCCCGGCCCGGTGATGGTGATGGGCACCTGTGCCAGACCGTTGTTGTTGACGTCGCGCAGCTTGTACTCGACCTTGCCGCCATCCCCGACGTTCATCACGGTCGGGTCGGCCGTACCGGTCAGCTTGGCGCCGCTGACCTGGAAGCCGGCGCTGCGCACCAGGCTGTCGCTGGTCGCAGTGATGGTGACGCGACGGTTGGTGCGGTCGGAACCGATCAACACCTCCGCCGTGACCTGACCCTGTGCATTGGTCGATGAACTGCCGGCAATCAGGACCGCGTTCTGGTCCACGGTAAAGGCCACCGGAATACCGGCCAGGGCGTTACGTGAGGCATCCACCGCCGTGGCGGTGACCAGCACCTTCTCAAGACCGGAGTTCTGGATGTTGTTGCTGCTCAGCACCAGCGTAAGGTCCGCCGCACGAGGAATCGTCACCACCGCGTCGACGACATCGAACGAGATGCTGCGTGAGACGGTGCCGCTGTTGACCGTCACGGTGATGGTGCGCTTGGTCTTCATGCCACCGATGGTCACAGCGGCCTTGATCTGGCCACTGACAGCATCGGTCGCGGTCTTGCCACCCTCCGGCGTGACGACCGCACCGGCATCGACCGAGAAGCTCACCGGTACCCCGCCCAGCGCCTTGCGCGCGGTGTCCAGCGCGGTGACGCTGACGGTCACCGTATCGGTGCCCGAGTTGGTCAGCGTGGGCTTGTCCAGCGTGACCACCAGGTCCGAGGTCTTGCTGCCCGAAATGCTGTCAACCACCTCGAATGAAACTGTCTTGGTGATGGTCCCGGAGCGTGCCGTCAAGGTGATGGCACGGTTGCTCTTGTCCGAACCGATGGCCACCTTGGCGGTGATCTGGCCGGTGCCGGCCGCCGTGGCCGTGGCCGAGGGCGTGACGAAGGCATTGTTGTCCACGGTCACTGCCACGGGAGCGCCGCCGACCACATTGCGGGCGGCGTCCAGCGCCGTCACCGTCACGGTCGCCTCTTCGGCGCCGGTATTGGGCACGGTCGTCTTGTCAATGGTCAGGCTCAGGTCCGCGGTCACGACGGTCGTGCCGGTGCCCGGGCCCCCTCCCAGCACCGGATCGCCAGCAGCGCCGCCGCCGCCGCAGGCGGTCATGGTCAGGCTGCCCAGCAATATCACAGCACCCGCGATGAAGCGGGTCATGCCAGTGAATGCGCTCATTTGCTTCTAACTCCTACAGTCCCGCCCCAACAGGGTCGAGTGAAATGCATTGACGCGTCAGCGCGTGGCCGCCCGCTCGCTCACCACCTTGGGCGTGATGAAGACCAGCAGTTCGGTCTTGTTATTGGACCGCGTGCGCGATTTGAAGAGATTGCCCAGCACGGGCATGTCGCCCAGCCAGGGCACTTTGGTGACGTCCTCACGCTCGTTCTGCGTGTAGATGCCACCAATGACGACGGTGCCACCGTTCTCCACCAGCACCTGGGTCTTCACATGCTTGGTGTTGATGGTGAAGCCCTGGTTGGTGGACGCACCCTTGCTGTCATTGGTGACGTCCACGTCCAGGATCACATTGCCTTCCGGCGTGATCTGCGGCGTGACTTCCAGCTTCAGGCTGGCCTTGCGGAAGGTCGTGGCCGTGGCGCCACTGGAGGTGGAGACCTGGTAGGGAATTTCCTCGCCCTGTTCGATCAGCGCCTTGACCTGGTCGGCGGTGATGACGCGGGGGCTGGAGATGACCTTGCCCTTGCCGTCGGCCTCCAAGGCGGACAGCTCCAGGTTCAGGAAGCGGTTCGACGAGGCGCTGAACAGCGACAGCGCGAACGTGGCAGGCGTGCCACCCTCGATGCCACCGGCCGGCATATTGATCATCTGCGAGTTGGCAAACACAGGCGCAGTCGAGCCCGGCTGCTTGGTCTGGTAACCGATGGCGTTGTAGTTGTTGCCGGCGGTGATGTAGTTGTTGCCGCCCACATTGACACCCGGCACGCCGCCCTGGATACCGCGCAGGTCGGTAGTGCCCAGCTTGACGCCCAGCGAGCGGCCGAACTTGTCATCGGCCTCGACGATGCGGGCCTCGATCAGCACCTGGCGCACCGGAATATCGATCTTGGCAATCATTGCCTGGATCTCTTCGAGCTTGGACGGGATGTCCGACACGAACAGCTGGTTCGTGCGGGTTTCGTAGATCACCGAGCCACGGGTGGAGAGGATGCGGCTGGCCGTGCCGCCCCCCGCACCGCTCTGCCCGCTCAGGCCCTTGGCAACTTCCTCGGCCTTGGTGTAATTGAGCTGGAAGGATTGGGTACGCACCGGCTCCAACTGCGCAATCGCGGCCTTGGACTCCAGATCGACCTTCTCCTTGGCAGCCAGCTCGTCCTTGGGAGCGATCCAAAGCACATTGCCGGACTTGCGCAGACCCAGACCCTTGGCCTGCAGAATGATGTCCAGCGCCTGATCCCAGGGCACGTCCTTCAGGCGCAGGGTCACGTTGCCAGTGACCGTGTCGCTGGTCACGACGTTGAAATTGGTGAAGTCGGCGATCACCTGCAGCAGGGCGCGGACCTCAATGTTCTGGAAGTTCAGCGACAGCTTGTCGCCGGCATAACCTGGCCCCTGGGTCAGCTTGTTCGGATCGACCTTTTGCGGCCGCACCTCGAGCACGAACTGGTTGTCGCTCTGGTAGGCGCTGTGCTCCCAGTCGCCACGCGGCTCGACTACCATGCGCACCCGGTCGGCCGACTGGGTGGTGGTGATGTTTTGCACCGGCGTGCCGAAGTCGCTGACATCCAGGCGGCGCCGCAGGCTCTCGGGCAGCGTGGAGCGCAGGAACTCGACCACCAGGGTCTTGCCCTGCTGCTTGATGTCCACGCCGACCTGGTTGTTGGGCAGGTTGACGATGACGCGGCCGGTGCCATCCTGCCCGCGACGGAAGTCGATATCTTTCAAGGCCAGCGGGTTGGCGTTCAGGCTGGGCGCAAAGTGCACCGCATCCGCGGCCGAGGGCACGGCAGCCGTTTCCAGAATCACCAGCAAGGCATTGCCCTGCAACTGCGCGCGGTAGCTGGATGGCTGTTTCAGATTCAGCACCACGCGGGTGCGCTCACCCGATTGCGCCACATTGGCCGAACGCAGATTGCCCTGGTTGATCTCGACGCTGGGACGGCCCATCGCGTTGTTGACACCGGGCAGGTCGATGGCGATTCGCGGTGGCGTCTGGATCATGAAGCCTCGAGGCACCTCGGACAGAGGCTGGCTGAGCTCGATGCGTATCACTTCCACGCCAGACTGCTGGGTGCTGCTGATGGCCTGGATGGCATTGGCCGCGGCGGCGGGCGCCTCCGCGGTCTGTGCCGTCGCGGCCGTCTGCAGGCCCAGACTCAGGGTCATGGCCAGGGCAAGCGCGCGCCAGTGGGTCATAGTGGAGTTCTCCTGCATATTTTTCATCGCCCCTTCTCCTGAAGCTGGAGGGTACTGGTGCGCTCTATCCACTCGCCCGCAGCGTCCTGGACAATTTCTCTCAAGGCGATGTCCGTCTCGGAAATCTTCATGATCTTGCCGTAGTTCACGCCCAGGTAATCGCCGGACTTGACCTGATAAAGCAGGTTGTCCACCTTGAGCAGGGCATATTGGCGCCCCTCGCGGGACACGCTGCCGACCATGGTCATGCTGTCCAGAGGGAAGGCCTCCAGCGGTTGCTTGCGCCGGCTCATTTCAGAGGTCAGCAAGGAGTTCGGTTGCCGCGCCTCCTGCTTGACCGCCACCGTCAGCTTCTGGGCGCTGAACGGCTCGACGCTGGCCTGCGTCTCGTAGGCCTGGGGCAGGAACTTCTTGGGCGGCACCAGCGGCTTGACGGTGGCCTGCACCTCACGCTTTTGCTGCTCCATCCATTGACGCAACTCGTCCATGTCGGCCGCGCAACCCAGCAGCAGCAGCGTGCCCATGCACAGGACAGCGACAGTGCGCATAGACAAGCGCCTCATTTCTTCGCTCCCGCTTTGCTGGTGGCCTTGCGTTGTTCGGCCACCTCGGCAGAGTCCAGGTAGCGGTAGGTACGGGCCGTGGCCTCCATGGCCAAGGCGCCCGCGGTGTTGGCGTCACGCGCGTTGGCGGCGATCACCACCAGGTTGTGCAGTGTGACGATGCGCGACAGATTGGCCACATCGGCCGCAAATGCGCCGATGTCGTGATAGCGCCCCGACACCCGCACCGAGATGGGCAGTTCGGCGTAGTAGTCCTTCACCGCCACCTGGCCGGGCCGGAACAGCTCGAACTGCAGGCCGCGGCCCAGTCCGGCCTGGTTGATGTCCGACAGCAGCGCGTCCATCTCGGCCTTGCCGGGCAGCTGCTTCTCCAGCTGGGTGACGTACTCTTCGACCTGGCGCTTTTGCTTGCGCAGCTCGGGCAGGTTGACGGCCTGGCTGAGCTTGCCGCGATAGTCCTGCTTGAGCGTGGGTTCACGATCGTGCTCGGCCTGCAGCTGAGTCTGTGCATCCGACAGCACCAGGTACCAGCTCAAGCCCAGCACCACCACCACCACGGCCAGGAAGGCCGCCAGCTTGGGCAGGAGGGGCCATTGGCCTGGCTCGTTGGGGTTGAGTCCGCGGAACTGCGAGGCGGCCCGCTCGAACTGAGCATTCAGATCGAACTTGGGGGTGCTTGCCTTGGTCGCCATGCTTGCCTCAGCTCTTGTTGGTCTTGGCAGCAGCGCCCGGCACGCTCTGGGCCTCGGGCTGCGGCTGCTTGATCGAAACGCGCATAGAAAAGTCGAACAGGCGCTTTTGCTCGCGGTTGTTGGTGGTCAGGTTGGCAAGGCGGATCTCAACCAGCTCGGGCCGCTCCAGCCATTCGGAGGCCCGCGCCGTGCTGCGCAGAAACTCCGACACCCGCTCATTGGTCTGCGCAATACCGGTGATCGTGACCACCTGGCCGGCCTGGCGGATGCTGGTCAGGTAGACGCCCTCGGGCGTGTGCTTGGCCAGCTCATTGAGCAGGTGCACCGGCGTATTGCGATCGGTCTGCAGGTCTTCAACCGCCTTCTGCCGCGCCTTCAGCGACTCGATTTCAGCGCGCAGATTGGCGATGTCCTTGATCTGGATCTCCAGGCGATCGATCTCGGCCTTCAAGTATTGGTTGCGGCCCTGCTGATCGCTGGTCAGCTGCATCAGCACCGCATAGCCGATGGCCGCGATGCCCAGACCCACCAGCGCCGAGACGCCCAGACCCACGAAGAACGCGGTCTTGCGGCGCTTGCGCTTTTCCTCCCGATGCGGGAGCAGATTGATCAAGATCACTGGTGGAACCTCCGCATCGCCAACCCGCAGGCGGTCAGATAGGAAGGCGCCTCACGGCGCAGCTTGCCCTCGCGGATATTGGAGCCCAGCGCCATGTTCTCGAACGGGTTCACCACCATGCAGGCGAAACCGGTCAACTCGGTCACTCGCTCCTTCAGACCCGGCAAGGTGGCCGTGCCACCGGCCAGCATCACATAGTGCACCTTGTGGTGCGGCGTGCTGGTGAAGAAATACTGCAGCGCCCGGCCGATTTCCTGCGACAGGCTGTCCACAAAGGGAATCAGCACCGCCGACTCATAGTCCTCGGGCAGATCATTGGCCAGCTTCTTCTGCTCGGCCTCCTCGTAGGAGAAACCATACTGGCGCGAAATCAGCTGCGTCAGTTGCGAACCGCCAAAGGCCTGGTCGCGGTCATACAGCATCTCGTCGTCGCGCAACACCTTGAGGCTGGTGGTGTCGGCGCCGATTTCGAACAGGGCGACGAGCGCATCCTTGCCGGCATTGGGCAGATTCGCCACCAGTCGGCCCATCGCCATGCGCGAGGCATGGGACTCGATATCCAGCACGGCCGGGCGCAGGCCGGCGGCCTCGGCGAGGCCCTGACGGTCCTGCACGCGGTCCTTGCGGGAGGCGGCGATCAGCACCTCGACGTCGCCGATCGAGGTCGGGCTGGGGCCGATGACGCAGAAGTCCAGGCTCACCTCGTCGAGCGAAAACGGTATGTATTGGTTGGCCTCGGCCTCGACCTGTATTTCGAGCTCTTCGTCACGCAGACCGGCGGGCAGCATGATCTTCTTGGTGATCACGGCCGATTGCGGCATGGCGAGCACGGCCTGGCGGGTGCGGGTGCCACTCTTGGCGACCACCCGGCGCACGGCGTCGGCGACCTCATCGAATTTCTCGATCTGGCCATCGGTGATCCAGCCCTTCTCGAAAGGCTCGGCGGCAAAGCGCTCCAGCACATATTCGCCGGCGGCGTTCTGCCCCAATTCGACCAGCTTGACGCTTGATGAACTGATGTCCAAGCCAATCATCGGCGCATGCTTGCGACCCAGCAGCACGTCAAGAATTCCCATGACGCCTTTCTCCCCAACGCTTCAAAGTGCGTCGGACTGTTAAGAAACTACTTCAATGCTAGCAGTAAAGGTGTTGACCCACAAAGGAAATCCGGCCGAGGCAGACTCTCCTACGTTGCTAAACATACACGCACAAAGCGGACACGGATCGGTGCAGAAGCGCCGGAATCACCGACCACTTCGGCCAAATGCCAAACAGTTCACGAATCCGCCGGGGCCGGGTTGAAGCGCTTCCTATAATCGCGGGCATCGCGCCCGGAGGCCCATGAGCGAATCCAATCAATCGACACCCACCGCATCTCGTCTGAACTCTGGTGGCGCCCTGGCCCTGATGGGCCGCATGCTGGTCAAACTATTCGGCCTGGCACTGGCCTTGCTGACGATAGGCCTGCTGCTGCTGGGCGTGGCACTGGCCGTTGCGTATCCGAAACTGCCCGACACCTCGGGTTTGACCGAGTACCGACCCAAACTGCCACTGCGGGTTTTCTCGTCCGATGGCGTGCTGCTGGGCGAGTTTGGCGAGGAGCGCCGCAATTTCGTCCCCATCCAGCAAATCCCCAAGGTCATGCAGGATGCGGTGCTGTCGATCGAGGATGCACGGTTTTACAAGCACGGTGGCGTGGACTACCTGGGCATCATCCGCGCGGGTTTGGCCAATCTCGCGGAATCTCGCAGCCAGGGTGCCTCCACCATCACCCAGCAGGTGGCAAGAAACTTCTATTTGTCCACCGAAAAAACCCTCACACGCAAGATTTACGAAATCTTACTGGCGCTGAAGATCGAAAGCGAACTGAGCAAGGAACAGATTCTCGAGGTCTATATGAACCAGATATTCCTGGGTCATAGAGCCTATGGCTTTGCGGCCGCCAGCGAGGTGTATTTCGGCAAGGCGCTGAAGGATCTGTCGATTGCAGAAGCCGCCATGCTGGCCGGACTGCCCAAGGCACCCTCCTCCTACAACCCCTTCAGCAATCCGCGGCGCGCCACGCTCAGGCAGCAGTACATCATCGACCGCATGCTGGAGAACGACTTCATCACGGTCGAGCAGCATGATGCGGCCAAGGCTGAGCCGCTGCGTTACCGCCAGGTCTCGGTGCCGCCGGCCCATGCCGAATTCGTCGCCGAGACCGCCCGCCAACTGGTCTATGCGCAGTACGGCGATGAGGCCTACAGCCGCGGCCTGAATGTCTATCTGACGCTGCGCGCAGACGAGCAGACCGCCGCCTACCGGGCGCTGCGCAAGGGCATTCTCGATTTCGAGAAGCGCCAGGTCTATCGCGGCCCCGAGGCCTATGTGGATCTGCCCTCGGACCCCAAGGAGCTGGACGCCCGCGTCGCCGACGCGCTGTCAGACCACCCGGACAACGACGAGTTCATCGCCGCGGTTGCTCTGGAGGCCAGCCCGAAGAAGGTCTTGGCCTCGCTGCAAAGCGGCGAAACCATCACCATCACCGGCGAGGGCTTGAAACCTGCCACCTCCGGCCTGGCCGAGCGCGGCAATCCGAAGACGCAGATCCGGCGCGGCGCGGTGATACGGGTGGTCAAGGGCCCGGCGCCGAAGAACGAGTGGGCGATCACCCAGCTGCCCGAGGTCGAGGGCGCTTTCGTCTCGATGGATCCGCGCAATGGACGGGTTCGAGCGATGGTCGGCGGCTTCGACTATGCGAAGAACAAGTTCAACCACGTGACCCAGGCCTGGCGCCAGCCGGGCTCCAGCTTCAAGCCCTTCATCTATTCGGCTGCGCTGGAAAAAGGCTTCACGCCGGCCACCATCGTCAATGACGCACCGTTGTTCTTCGACGCCAGCAGCACCGGCAGCCAGCCCTGGGAGCCGAAAAACTACGATGGCAAATTCGACGGTCCGATGCCGCTGCGCACCGCACTGGCCCGGTCCAAGAATATGGTGTCGATACGGGTGCTGCAGTCCATCGGGGCTGAGTACGGCCAGGAGTGGGTCACGCACTTCGGCTTCGATGCCGACAAGCACCCCGCCTATCTGACGATGGCCCTGGGCGCCGGTTCGGTGACGCCGATGCAGATGGTGCAGGGCTATGCGGTGTTCGCGAATGGCGGCCTGCGCGTGGCGCCGCAGCTGATTGCCCGCCTGACCGATGCCCGCGGCAAGCTGCTGCATGAGGCCCCCGAACCGAAGATCGGCGAGAACTCGCGCGTCATCGATGCGCGCAATGCCTTCATGATGAGTAGCCTGCTGCAGGAAGTGACCCGCTCGGGCACGGCCGCCAAGGCTCAGGCGACCTTGAAGCGCCCCGACATCTACGGCAAGACCGGTACCACCAACGACTCGATGGATGCCTGGTTCGCCGGCTACCAGCACAGCGTGGTGGCCGTGGTCTGGATCGGCTATGACACGCCACGCAAACTGGGCACTGGCGAGACCGGCGGCGGCCTGTCACTGCCGGTATGGATCGACTACATGAACTTCGCGCTGAAGGGCGTGCCGGTCGAGGAGGCGGTGGCGCCCGAGGGCGTGGTCAACCAGGGTGGCGAATGGTTCTATGACGAATACGCCGGCAATGCCGGCGTGCGCAGCATCACCAGCGACAACAACGCCGGACTGCCGAAATCGGCCAACGAGGAAGAGAAGAAGAGCATTCTCGACCTGTTCCGGCGGTAAACCTGGCGCATCAAGCCGGCTTGAACTCCAGAGCCAGGCCCGCCTGGGCGCTGGCATGGGCCGACAGGGCGGCATGAAACTCGCGCCCGTCCTTGGTGTCCAGCCACCGGCCATCGACGTACTTGAAGTGGAAGCCGCCGCCGCGCGCGGCCAGCCACAGCTCCTGCAGCGGCGGCTGGGTGTTGAGCACGATCTTGCTGCCGTTGCCGAAGCTCAGCTCCAGCAGGCCGCCGGTGCGGTGGGTGTCTATATCAACCACATCCTCGTCCAGCCAGCGGTCCAGCGTGGTCTCGATGGCGCTGAGCACGGCCATGGCCTTGCTCAGATAGTCGCTGTCGGACAGCGGGGTAGCAGCAAGCGGAGCATTCATGGCCGGTAGAATCTTTTCATGAGCAAACAACAGCAAAGTGTAGTCGCGCGCCGCATTGCCTCTCCGGCCAAAGGGTGGTGCGCCAGCGCCCTGCTGATGCTGGCCCTGTGCAGCGCGGGCTGCGGGCAGAAAGGGCCGCTGTATCTGCCGGCGGCAGCCAAAGCGCCGACTCCAGCAGCCTCCGCAGCGAAACCATGAAAAACGGCGCCTAGGGCGCCGTTTTTCATGTGGGGCGACTGCGCCCTCAGGCGCGCCCCTCGGCCACTGCGTGGCAGGCAATTTTGATGCCCTGGAACTCGGCCAGCGCCGGGCGCTCCACCTTGCAGCGGTCATTGGCCAGCGGGCAGCGTGGATGGAAGCTGCAGCCGCTGGGCGGATTCAGCGGATTGGGCACCTCGCCCTGCACCGGGGTGCGTGAGCGGCCGGTCATGTGGATGTCCGGGATCGCGTCCAGCAACATGCGCGTGTACGGGTGGCGCGGATTGTCGAACAGGTCCTTCTTGTCGGCCAGCTCGACCAGGCGACCTAAGTACATCACGCCGACCTGATCGGCCACATGGCGCACCACGGCCAGGTTGTGCGAAATGAACAGATAGGTCAGGCCACGCTCGCGCTGCAGGTCCTTCATGATGTTCAAGACCTGAGCCTGCACCGACACGTCCAGCGCCGAGGTCGGTTCGTCGCAGACCAGGAACTCCGGCTGTGTGGCCAGCGCACGCGCGATCGAGATGCGCTGGCGCTGACCGCCCGAGAACTGGTGCGGGAACTTCTCGACGTCGGCCGCCGCCAGGCCCACCGATTGCAGCAGGGCAATGACGCGCTGCTGCAGTTCGTCCGAGCCATTGACCATGCCGTGCTCGCGCAGCGGCTCGCCGACGATGTCCTGCACCTTCCAGCGCGGGTTCAGGCTGGCATAGGGGTCCTGGAAGATCATCTGCGTGCGCCGCCGCAGGGTGCGGCCCTCGGGCGTCGCCAGGGTGGCGGCGATATCGGCGCCATCGAAGCTGACCACGCCCTGGGTGGGCTTGTAAAGGCCGACCAGCAGACGCGCCACCGTGCTCTTGCCGCAGCCCGATTCACCGACCAGTGCCAGCGTCTTGCCGCGCTCGATCGTGAAGCTCACGCCATCGACGGCATGCACATACATCTTGGGCTTGCGCTCGACGACACGATTCAGCCAGGGTGCGGACACGTCGAAGATCTTGGCCAGATCCTTGACCTCAACCAATGGATGATTGCTCACGCCCTGTTCTCCTGGCCTTCGGCATGCAACCAGCACGCCACGCGGGTGGCGCCCGCCTGTATCAAATTCGGACGCTCAACACGGCAGCGATCGAAGACTTTGGGGCAGCGCGGGTTGTAGGCGCAGCCGGTTGGAATGTTGTTGAGTCGCGGCATCGAGCCATCGATCTGCAGCAGGCGCTCGCGGTCCTCGTCCATCGCCGGTATCGAACCCATCAGGCCCGTCGTGTATGGGTGGGCCGGCTTGTGAATCACGTCCTGCACCGGGCCGATTTCGGCAACGCGCCCGGCGTACATCACCGCTACCCGGTCGCAGGTCTCGGCGATCACGCCCATATCGTGGGTGACCAGCATCACCGCCGCACCCTGCTCCTTGCACAAATTCTTCAGCAGCGAAATGATCTGCGCCTGGATAGACACGTCCAGCGCCGTGGTCGGCTCATCGGCGACGATCAGCTTGGGCTTGGCGGCCAGCGCCAGTGCAATCACCACGCGCTGCCGCATGCCGCCGGAGAACTGGTGCGGGTACTGATCGACGCGCTGAGCCGCCGCCGGGATGCCGGTCTGCTCCAGCAGCTCGATGGCACGCTTGCGCGCCTCCGACTGGCTCATCGGCAGGTGCGTCGTGATGGTTTCGACCAGCTGCCGGCCCACCGTGTACAGCGGATTCAGCGAGGTCAGCGGGTCCTGGAAGATGGCGCCGATCTGGCGACCGCGGATGCGTCGCATCTCCTCGTAGCCGAGGTTGTCGATGCGCTTGCCCTCCAGGCGGATCTCGCCGCTGGCGATGCGCCCCGGGGGATCGAGCAGGCCGATGATGGCCGCACCGGTCAATGATTTGCCGGCACCCGACTCGCCAACAACGCCCAGGATTTCGCCCGGCGCGATGTCGAACGAGATGTCGTCGAGTGCAAGCAAGGTGCCGCGGCGCGTCGGAAACTCGACGCGCAGATTGCGGACTTCAAGCAGTGGAGCAGTCATGCAGTCACTTTGGCGGTAAGAGGGTTGGCCGCGGAATCAGCGCAGGCGCGGGTTCAGCGCATCGCGCAGCCAGTCGCCCAGCAGGTTCACGCTCAGCGCGATCAGCACCAGCATCGCGCCGGGCCAGATGGTGATCCACCACTCGCCGGAGAACAGGAAGTCGTTGCCGACGCGTATCAAGGTGCCCAGCGAGGGGCTGGTCGGCGGCACGCCCAGGCCAAGGAAGGACAGGGTGGCTTCGGCGATGATGGCAAAAGCGACCTGGATGGTGGCCAGCACCAGCACCGGCCCCAGCACGTTGGGCAGCACATGGCGCACCATGATGCGCGACGGCTTGACGCCGATCACGCGGGCCGCCTGCACATACTCCTTGTTGCGCTCGACCAGGGTGGAGCCGCGCACCGTACGGGCGTACTGCACCCAGCCGGACAGCGAGATGGCCACGATCAGCACCGCATAGGCCAAAGCGTCCGGCGCGTTCGGGAACATCGCCTTGCCCAGGCCGTCGATCAGCAGCGCCACCAGCAGCGAGGGGAAGGACAGCATCACGTCGCAGACGCGCATGATGAAGGCATCGACCTTGCCACCGGCAAAGCCCGACAGCAGGCCCAGGCTGACCCCGACCACCAGGGACACTAATACCGAAGCCAGGCCGACGAACAGCGAAATGCGGGCGCCATACATCAGCGCCGACAGCAGGTCGCGGCCCTGGTCATCGGTGCCGAGCAGGTACTTGCTCTTGCCGCCCTCGATCCAGGCCGGCGGCAGCCGCGCATCGATCAGCTCCAGCGAGGCCAGGTCGAAGGGATTGTGCGGTGCCACCCAGTTGGCGAACAGCGCGCAGAACACGCAGATGAACGCAATCACCGCGGCCAGGATGGCCATCGGCGAGTTGCAGAAGGAATGCCACACGTCGCCGTCGAAGAATCGCGCCAGGCGACCCGGCGCCTTCGGTATGACGACTGGGCTACCCGTTGTTGCCCCGTCGGAGGAACTGCTGCTCATGCCATTGGCTCCCATGTTCTCAATGCGCCCCGGCCTTGCCGTCCACATGCAGGCGCGGATCGACGACCAGATACAACATGTCCACCAACAAATTGATGGACACAAAAATGCCCGACACCAGCAGCAGATAGGCCGCCATCACCGGAATATCGGCGAATTGCACCGCCTGGATGAACAGCAGCCCCATGCCCGGCCACTGGAAAACCGTCTCGGTGATGATGGCAAAGGCAATCAGCTGACCCAGTTGCAGACCCATGATGGTCAGCACCGGCACCAGGGTGTTCTTCAGTGCATGGCCGAAGTGCACCGCGCGGTTGTTCAGGCCGCGAGCGCGCGCGAACTTGATGTAGTCGGTGCGCAGCACCTCCAGCATCTCGGAACGCACCAGGCGCAGCACCAGGGCCATATTGGCCAGCGACAGGGTGATGGCCGGGAGCACCAGGTGCTTCCAGCCGTCGACGGTCAGATAGCCGGTCGTCCACGAGCCGATGGCCACCACGTCGCCGCGCCCGAAGCTGGGCAATATCTTGAAAGTCACCGCGAATATCAGTATCAGCAAGATGCCGAACAGGAAGGACGGCAGCGAAACGCCCAGCAATGAAAAGGTCATCAAGGCCTGCGACAGGAAGCTTCCCCGCTTCAATGCCGCATAGACCCCCAGCGGAATGCCCACGATCAGCGCCAGCACGCCAGCCGTCATGGCCAGCTCCATCGTGGCGGGCAGACGCTCGGCGATCAGGGTCGAGACCTTGCGGCCCTGACGCAGGCTCAAGCCGAACTCGCCCTGCACCGCATTGCCGATGAAGCGGGCGAACTGCACCGGGAAGGGCTCGTCCAGGCCAAGATCCTTGCGCAGCTGGATGCGCTGCTCGGGTGTCGCATCCTGCCCCAGCAGGTTGGTCACCGGGTCGCCCACATACTGGAAGATCATGAAGGCCACGAAGGCCACGGTCAGCATCACCAGGATGGCCTGGCCCATGCGCCGAAGAATGAATGCAAGCATGTTGAGAGAGTGTCAGTTGTGCAGCGTGCGCTCAGCCACGATCAGTGCCCGAGCGTGGGGCGAGGCAGGTGTCCGCGAGGGAGGGAATGTACATGCAGCACACCAGGAATCATCTTTGTCAGGGGAACTGCTGAGGCCAGCGGCCTTGTTTCGTCAGGTTTCAGCAAGCCCCGCATCATGCGCATAAAGTTGCGCCCGACCACAGGGGTAAGTCCGAATCGCCAAACCCTGCAAGGCCTGCTTCGTCGTGTTAGTGGTCACTGCCCTGGCAGCGTAAGGCCACCCGGTAGCTCGGCACCCGCCCGGTCAAGCAGCCTGATGGCACCGTAGCAAGCCTCGACCCTACCCTTCGTGTTGTCGGCGTCGGTCATCAAGGCCAAGCCGATCAGGGCCCCGGGCGACTCGCCGCCATAGACGCGACGAAAGTCGGCCACCACATCGCGTTCGAAACGGCGCCAGGTGCGCAGACTCTCGCCACCGGAAGCAACCACGATCTTGCGCATGCGGTCGCTGCGCGCACTGACCACCTCGGTACCCACCGGCGCCTTGGCATCCCAGACATACATCAAGGTGGCATAGGGCGGCGCCTCGCCGGTGAGGGTTCGCGCCAGTTCGAACAGCATGCGATTGCGAGACGACAGCTCGGCCTCATTGCCGTCAAAGGCCAACACGATGCGCGCACTTGCGTCGTCATGCGATGTGTCAGTGACGCTGGCTCCCTCGGGCATGCCGCCCACCCACCAATTGAACTCGATGGCGCCCAGTTCGGCAGGCGGCACATGCAGTTTGCGCCGCCACAAACTGGCTGATCGGTAAGCCTGGGCCAACACGCAGTGATGGCCTGCCCGCTTGCCCATCGAGTAGCGTGTGGCGGGTTTGACCGGCAGTGCGCGTGCCGACCAGGCCTCCATGTCGGCAGGCATAGGAAGCGGTGGAGCCTCCCGCGCGAGTTGCGCACACCCACTCAATCCGACGACGCACAACAACGTCAAGCTACGGGACAACAGCGCATCAATCATGATCAACAGCTTCGGGGGTGGCGGCGGTACAGGGAGCGAGGTGACAGCAAAAAGTTTCCGCCAATCGCAGTCCATGGGCGCAAATGAAAAAAGGGCCGCTGGTGGCGGCCCTTCCATTTGCTTGCGGCATGGCCGCATGCTCCATGGGATCAGAAGCGGTGACGCACGCCCATCATGAAGCCACTGCGCTTGCGGGCGCCATTGGCCAGGGTCAGGTTGCCGCCGATCTTGGTGTGATCGAACTCGAGATAGGCGTCGGTGCGCTTGGAGAAGGCATAGTCGGCCACCACAGCGAAGAAGTCACCCTTGCCGTCGCCGGCTGCGATGGTGCCGTTCTGTTTGGCATGCCAGTAGTGCGCACCCAGGTTCCACTGGGCGTCCAGCTGATAGGTGGCGCCAACGCTCCACATATCACGGTGCTCAGCCAGTGCCGAGGCAGCATTCAAGGCACCGACGATGGAAGCAGCCAGTGCGCCATTGGTCGGAGCGCTGAAACCCGTCTGGAACTTGTTGCGTGCCCACGAGGCCGTCAGGTACAGGGGGCCCGAGGTGTAGTTGCCGCCGAAGGTGGTGGCAGTGACCTTCTTGCCGCCCCCGTCCTTCAGCTGCAGGATGGCGCCGCCAACCGCGAACTCACCTTGCGCGTAGCGCAGCAGACCACCCATGGACTTACCACCGGCCGCGGAACCTTCGCCAGCGCTGACCTGGATCTCGCCGCGCAGACCGCCCGACTCAACCAGGTACTTGACCATATTGTCCTGACGCGCGGTCAGCGACATGCCGATTTCGGGCTTGTAGGCCTCGATATAGGGCGAATAGCGGAACGAGGGATAGGTCGAGGTATAGATGTCGAACAGGATGTTGTACTGACGACCCAGGGTGATGCGGCCGAAGTCATTCGACTGCAGACCCACCCAGGATTGGCGCCAGAAGTCGGCTGCGGTGGCCGTACCGGTGTCCGACATCAGGCGGTGTTCCAGGTTGGCAATCGCCTTCAGGCCGCCGCCCATGTCTTCGGTCACGTTGATGCCCAGGCGGCTCTGCGACATACCGCCAGGCTGCAGGGTCTTGATCGACTTGCCGTTGGTGGCAGCGGTCGCGCCAGCATTGGTCGTCATGCGCACGGCGGCGTCCACGATGCCATAAAGCGTCACGCTGGACTGCGCCCAAGCGCCGGTCGTGCTGAGGGCCAAGAGGCTGAGGGCCAAGCTTGCTTTTTTCATCTATGTCTCCTGCTGGTAAGAATCGTTTTCAGTATTTTGTGGCCTGGCCTCGGTTAGCGGAACCCCGATGTTGCACCCTATCCACAAGAGCTAACCCTGTCACCAGTGCGACAGGCAAGAGCAAGCCAAACGGCAGCCACAAATCGAAAAAGCCGCCCGAAGGCGGCTTGATGACGCTCAACCCGCCGAAGCGGGTTTGCGATCAGAAGGTGTGCTTGACACCCACTTCGAAGCCGGTCGAAGCTTGACCAGCACGCACGGTCGGGGAGCCCGACACACCAACGGCGGCTCGGCCGCTATTGCTGACGCGCGACAGCGTGCCGTACAGGGCCGAGCGCTTCGACAGGTCGTGGATGTAACCGACGGCGAATTGCTTCGAGTCACCGGTCACGGCTTCGGCAGCGGTGTTGGCATTGCCGCTGGTGTACGAAGCCTTGAAGGTACCCGTGCTGCCGACCGGCACCAGGGCGCCGATTTGCACGACGGTCTGCTTGCGCGCTTGCCACTTGCCCTGGGTGTAAGCACCGGTCAGCTTGGCCACGCCCAGGTCATACGAACCAGAGAACGTGGTGCGCTTGAAGTCGGACCCACCGGCGGTGACGTTGGCAAAAGCACCGCTGACGTTGAGCGGGCCAGCTGCATAGCCCAAACGCACACCGACGTACTTGTTGCCGATTGCGCCTTCACCGGCAGCGACTTCAGCGGAACCGTAGATGCCACCCAGGTTGCCCGGCAGGAAGTAGCCGACGATGTTGTCAGCACGGGTGCCGCTGGAAACGCCGCTGCCCATGAACTGGTGCATCTTGTTGACGTCGCCAACACCGTTGGTGCCGAACGGATCGAAGTCGGCGTAGGCCGTGAACTGGTTGGTCAGGTAGCGACCCAGACGCACTTCACCGAAGTCACCCATCAGGCTGACCGAGGTACGACGGTGCCAGTAGCGGGCAGCGTTGGTGGTACCAGCATCAGGGTTGATGGCGGCTTCGAGCCAGAAGCCGGCCTTCAGGCCACCGCCAAGGTCTTCGACGCCACGCACGCCCCAACGGCTGCTGTAGATACCATCGGTACCCATGGTCTTCAGCGTCGCGCCGCTGGACTTGGCATAGCGCAGGTTCAGGTCAAGGCCGCCGAACAGCGTGACGGACGACTGGGCCGAAGCGGCACTGGCGAAGGAGGCAAGCACGGCCAGGGCAAGCAGAGATTTTTTCATTGCGTTATTTCCTTAGAGTGAAACCAGAGGTCCCGATCCGGGGTAGCCGCCAGATAAAGATACTGCGACTGATCAGGCCAACCTCCACAGCGGAAGCTGCGCGTATTGCACCAGACGCGCCGCTTTGATGCCAGCCCCGCGGCCCGATATCCCGTCTTGCCGTTGCGATCACACAACGAGCTGGCAAATGACGTTTTGATGACGCCCTATGACGACCCGCCACCTGGTTGACAATAGTTAGCACCTGCTAGCACCACCATGACCTCAGTAGAACACTCCCGAGTGCAGTTAAGCCCGACCGACGGGCTCATCAGCAGCCTTGACCAGACCCTGCGCGGCCTGTCGGGCGCATATCGCCCTGCTCGCCCGATACCGCGGGAGCAGGGGGCGACCGTCAACCTGGATGCGGAACAGAAGGCCCTGTCCGGCGCGCTGATGCGCGTCAACCACGTAGGCGAGATCTGTGCTCAGGCTCTTTACCAGGCGCAATCGCTGGTCACCCGCGACGCGCAACTGCGCGAGCATTTTCAGCATGCCGCACGCGATGAGGCGGATCATCTGGCCTGGACCCGGCAGCGCCTGGACGAGTTGGGAGACAGGGTCAGCCTGCTCTCCCCGGTCTGGTATGCCGGGGCCTTCGGCATCGGTCTGATCGCCGGTCTGGCCGGCGACAAGCGCAGCCTCGGCTTTGTGGTCGAGACCGAGAGGCAGGTGGAAGCCCATCTGGCCGGCCATCTGGATCGCCTGCCGGCCGCAGACCTCGATTCACGCGCCGTCGTGGCCCAGATGCAGGCTGACGAGGCCCAGCATGCCCAGGAGGCTCAGGACGCCGGTGCAACCGAATTGCCGGCCACGGTGAAGCGGCTGATGAAGCTGGCGGCCGGCGTGATGACGCGCACGGCACATCACATCTGAATCAACTCCACCGAGGTGGTGATTTCGGCCGTCTTGCCCAGCATGATGCTGGCCGAGCAGTACTTGTCGTGCGACAGCTGCACCGCCCGCTCGACGACCTCCTGGCTGAGCCCCTTGCCGGTGACGGTGAAGTGCATATGGATCTTGGTGAAGACCTTGGGGTCGGTCGTTGCGCGCTCGGTGGTCAGCTTCACTCGGCAGCCCTGCACATCGTGGCGGCCACGTTTCAGTATCAGCACCACGTCATAGGCCGTGCAGCCGCCGGTGCCCGCCAGCACCGTCTCCATCGGCCTGGGGGCCAGGTCTCGCCCGCCGCCGTCGGGCGCGCCATCCATGGTCAGCAGATGACCGCTGCCGGTCTCGGCCACGAATGCCATGCCCGCTTCGGGCAACCAGTTGACTGTGCAATCCATCACATATCCCTCTATGAAATCGGCCACCCCAAAAGAGTGCGCACCAGATTGTGCCGGCATGCACCACGGCCTGGAGCGGACTCTCTAGCAATCTTCGCATCAAACTTGTTGCAGTGCAGCAATAGGGCCGCTAAACTAGCCCCAAGCCGGGCATAAGGTGCCTGGCACCGGTTGTCTCCTCCACCGCCTCTAGGGTGGATTCAACCCAGAGCCTCACGGCTCTGGGTTTTTTTATGCCTGCTCGGGTTTTCAGAGGCAGCGCTTATCATGCTGCGCTGCAATAGAACCGCACAGGAGACCGTACATGCTTGGCTCGCCCCGCGCCCGTCGCAAGCCCCAGACGCCCACCCAGCCGGCCCTGACGCCCGCCGATGATGGCTATCTGCAGCGCATTCTGAATGCCAAGGTCTATGACGTGGCGATCGAAAGCGCCCTGGAGCCGGCCAAGAACCTTTCGCGTCGCATCGCCAACCATGTGCTGCTCAAGCGCGAGGACACCCAGCCGGTGTTCAGCTTCAAGCTGCGCGGTGCCTACAACAAGATGGCGCACCTGAGCCGCGAGCAGCTCGACAAGGGCGTGATCTGCGCCTCGGCCGGCAACCATGCGCAAGGCGTGGCCCTGTCGGCCAAGAAGCTGGGCTGCCGCGCCGTGATCGTGATGCCGGTGACGACACCGCAGGTCAAGATCAATGCGGTCAAGGCGCTGGGTGGCGAGGTCGTGCTGGTCGGCGACAGCTATTCCGATGCCTATCTGCATGCGCTGGTGATTGAGAAGGCCGAGGGCCTGTGCTTTGTGCACCCCTTCGATGACCCCGATGTGATCGCCGGCCAGGGCACGGTGGCGATGGAGATATTGCGCCAGCACCAGGGCCCCATTGACGCGGTGTTCGTGGCCATAGGCGGCGGCGGCCTGATCTCCGGCGTGGCCGCCTACATCAAGGCGGTGCGGCCCGAGATCAAGGTCATCGGCGTGCAGACGATCGATTCCGACGCGATGCTGCGCTCGGTCAAGTCCAAGAAACGGGTGCAGCTCAATGACGTGGGCCTGTTCGCCGACGGCACGGCGGTCAAGCTGGTTGGCGAAGAGACCTTCCGCATCACCAGGGCCTTGGTGGACGACTACGTGGTCGTGGACACCGACGCCGTCTGCGCCGCGATCAAGGATGTGTTCGAGGACACGCGCAGCATACTTGAGCCCTCGGGGGCGATGGGCGTGGCCGCCATCAAGCAGTATGTGGCCGCCCACAAGCTCAAGGGCAAGACCTTTGTCGCCGTGACCTGTGGCGCCAATATGAACTTCGATCGCCTGCGCTTTGTCGCCGAGCGGGCCGAGGTCGGCGAGCAGCGCGAGGCCCTGTTTGCCTTCACCATCCCCGAAGAGCGCGGCAGCTTCAAACGCTTCTGCGCGCTGATCGGCCCGCGCAGCGTGACCGAGTTCAACTACCGCATCTCCGACGCCAAGGAGGCCCATGTCTTCGTCGGCCTGTCGACCCATGACCGGGGTGAATCGGCCAAGATCGCCCGCAGCTTCACCAAGCAGGGCTTTGGCGCGCTCGACCTGACCGACAACGAGATGGCCAAGGAGCATGTGCGCCATATGGTTGGCGGCCGCTCCGAACTGGCCAAGGATGAGCGCCTTTACCGCTTTGTTTTCCCGGAACGGCCCGGCGCGCTGATGCGGTTCCTGTCCAGCATGCATCCGGACTGGAACATCAGCCTGTTCCACTACCGCAACCAGGGTGCCGACTATGGCCGCATCCTGGTCGGCATCCAGGTCGCCAAAGGGGACAAGAAGGCCTTCAAGGACTTCCTGGCAACCTTGAACTACCCCTGCATCGACGAAACCGACAACCCGGCCTATCGACTGTTCCTGAGGTAAGGCCTTGGGGATAGACCTTGCCGTACTCGGCGAGCTCTGTCCTCAACTGACTGGAGAACAGGGGATTAACCGATGCCCGGCGCGGGCGGCAGGCCGCACAATCGAAAACCGCCCGACCGCAGCCCGCCCATGTCCGCCAACGCCACCCCGATCTCGCCGACCGCCAACCCGACCCTGGATCGGGCGCTGCGCGTGACCTTGGAGTACCGGGCTGAGACGGTGGGCAGCATGGGGGAGCTGGAACCGCTGGCGATACGCCTGGGCCTGGTGCAGGACACCTTGAAACCGCGCTTTCGCAACCCGCAGGTCGTCATCTTTGCGGCCGACCATGGCATGGCCGTTGATGGCATTGGCGCGATGCGCGGCGCCAGCAGCGGCCTGAGGGTGCAGCAATTGCTCAACGGCCAGCTGCCGGTCTCCGTATTCGCCCGCATGCAGGGACTGCAGCTGACCGTCGTCGACGCCGGCCTGGCCGACCCGATGGAGCGCCACCCCAAGCTGCTGGCGCGCAAGATCGCCCACGGCACGCGCAATGCTCGCGTCGGCCCGGCGATGTCGATGGAGCAGGCCAATGCCGCCATCCGCGCCGGCATGGAAATCGCCGATACCCTGCAGGGCAATCTGGTCGCCTGCGCCGGCATGGGCGTGGGCTCGCACGAGAGCGCGGCCCTGGTGCTGTCAAGGCTGGGCGACTGCCCGGTGCGAGATCTGGTGGTTTCGGGGCCGGACATGCGCCAGGACGACCTCGCCCATCTGCTGGTCATATTGCAGGGTGCACAGGGCCGGCACCGCGACACCACAGACCCGATCGAGGTGCTGGCCGCCTTTGGCGGCTTCGAGATCGCGATGATGGTCGGCCTGATGCTGGTCGCTGCGAGCAAGCGGCAGCTGATAGTCGTGGACGGCATGGCCGCCTGTGCAGCGCTGAAGGTGGCGGCGGCAATCGCCTCGCCGGTGACCGACTATGCGGTGTTCTGTCGCAGCCATTCGCACCGCGGGCTGGACGAAGCGATGGCCCTGTTCCACGCCTCGGCCCTGCTGGAGCTGGGCATGCAGAGCGCCGACGGCACCGGGGCGACCCTGGCCTGGCCGCTGATACGCAGCGCCGCCGCGCTGCTGGCCGACGTCACCGACGCCGACGACCCCACGCCCTCGAAGCCGGCCGACTGGAACGACGCGCCTCAGCGCTGAGGCTCGCCGCCCGGCCGCAGTGGCAACTGGGGCATGACTGGCGCATCGGGTGCGGCATTCGCTTGGGGCACCGGGTTCATCCCCGGCGTGATCGGGATCGCCGCTACGCCCCCGACGCGGTAGGGCACATTGCCCGGCATGCCCATGGGCACGCCTGAAACAAGACCGCCTTCGGGCGCCGCACCGGGCTTGGAACTGGTCGCCGGGCTGTTGCCCGCCCCGGGTGGCGGGTTTGAGCCTATGGGCGCGTTGACGGCCACGGTCGGCGGCGGCAACCGCAGGACCATGCGGGACGATTCGGCTGCGCCCCTGGTCCCGAGAGCAACGCTGGTGGCATCAAGGCTCAGCAATAGCACCTCGCCATCCACCGCGGCGCCCACCCGGACCGGCTTGGGGGGATTGCCATCGACCGCAATCAACGCCACCCCTTCGCCCGAGCCCCTGTCCTTCTTGGGTGCCACCAGGCCCAGCAGGCGAAAACGGCTTTCGGCCGCGGGCTCGGCATTGGCCGCCGCACCGGCCGCGCTATTGCCCAGCAGCCGCGACAGATCCACCCGTGCCGGAGCCCCTTCCGCGGCGGCCAGCACCTGGGACGGCGCCGGCAGTGGGCTCACCGCCAATTGCAGCGCCCAGAACACCAGGCTGCCCGCGAGCAGGGCCCAAACAGCAAATGCGGTGAAGCGTGCGTACATGGCACGATTATGATTCAAGCCATGCACACAACCGTGGCGAAGAACGCGGCGAAACACGGCAGCAATCAAAGCCGTGTACAAGGATCAACTTGGTGCTTGCACCGCCTCAAGACCAGGAACTCGATATGGACCGCCCCACCCTCTTGAATCCCCATGCCCGGCACCGCGGCTTCACCCTGATCGAGCTGCTGGTGGTGCTGGTCATCATCGGTGTGCTGGCCGCCCTGGTGGTGCCCAATGTGCTTGACCGCGCCGATGATGCCCGCGTCACCGCCGCCCGCACCGACGTCAACAATCTGATGCAGGCGATGAAGCTGTACAAGCTGGACAACCAGCGCTACCCCAGTGCCGAGCAGGGCCTGGAGTCGCTGGTGCGCAAGCCCACGGCGGGCGTGATCCCGCCGAACTGGAAGCCCTATCTGGAGAAGCTGCCCAATGACCCCTGGGGCCGGCCCTACCAGTTCGTCAGTCCGGGCGTGAAAGGCGAGATCGATGTCTACAGCTTCGGGGCCGATGGCCAGCCCGGCGGCGAAGGCAACAACGCCGACATTGGCTCCTGGCAATAAGCTTGGCCATACATTGACACGCCCCCAGGCCAGCGCCGGCTTCACGCTGATCGAATTGCTGGTGGTGGTGGCATTGATCGCCATTGCCACCGCCGTGGCCAGCCTGGCCCTGCCCAACCAGGCCGCGACGCAGCTGGAGCGCGAGTCCGCTCGGCTGGTGGCCCTGTTCGAGGGCGCCCGTGCCGAGGCCCGGGCCTCAGGCTTGGCCGTGCGCTGGGCGCCGCTGTCCATGCCGGGTGGCAGCGCGGCCGACGCGCAGTTCCGCTTCGAGGGCCTTCCCGAGCGACTGGCCATGCCGACGCGCTGGCTGGGCGACATTGCCCCGGCAGTCGAGATCGTCGGTGCGCGCGCCGTGTTGCTGGGCCCCGAGCCGATGATAGGTGCGCAACGTATCGTGCTGCGCCTGGCCGATCAAGCCCTGACCCTGACCACCGATGGCCTGGGCCCGTTCATCATCAACCGCGAGGCGGCGCAGCCATGAGAATTCATGCCCGCGGCTTCACCTTGATCGAGGTGCTGGTGGCGCTGACCATCGTCGCCATCACGCTCGGTGCCGGCATCAAGGCTGCCGGTGCGCTGACCGGCAATGCCGAACGCCTGGCCGCGGTCAGCCTGGCCCAGTGGTGCGCCGACAACCAGCTGACCGAGCTGAAGCTGCAGCGCTCGGACCAGCTGCCCGGCGTCGGCGACACCGATTTCACTTGCGAGCAGCTGGGCCGCAGCTTCAAGGCCCGGCTGGTGATACGGCCGACGCCAAACCCGAACTTCCGCCGCGCCGACGCCATCGTCTTCGACCCGGACAACGAGGCCGCCGAGCGCGCCCTGGTCACCCTGTCCACCGTGCTGGCCCGCTACCGATGAGCAAGACCCGGCGCGGCGCCCGCGGCTTCACCCTGGTCGAGGTGCTGGTGGCACTGCTGATCATGGCGCTGATGGCGATGATGTCCTGGCGCGGCCTGGACGCCATCATCCGCACCCGCGACATCAGCCAGGCCCATCTGGAGCGCACGATGCGGCTGCAGACGGTGATGGCGCAGTGGGAGCAGGACCTGCTGGCGGTGCAGGTCAGCGGTGCCGTGCCACCGCTGCAGTTCACGGGCGGCAGCCTGCAACTCACCCGGCTGCGTGCCGAGGGCATGCAGGTGGTGGTCTGGTCGCGCATGGGCAATGCCTGGACACGCTGGGAGTCACCCGTAACGACCAGCGCCGAGGAGCTGAGGGAGACCTATATGCGCAGCCTGCAACTGCAGGCCAACGCGCCGGGCATGGTGCGCGCGCTAGAGGGTGTGAGCGGCTGGCAGGTCTACTTCTACCGTGGCAACAGCTGGAGCAACGCGCAGTCCAGCAGCGGCGCCGGCAGCAGTGCACCCACGCCACCCAGTGCGGGTGCCAGCGACCCGCCGCCAGGCCCCGGAGACCAAGGCACTCGCCCCCCCCTGCCGACCGCCGTCAAGATGGCCCTGCAGTTCGATGAGGCCAGCGGCTGGAGCGGCACGCTGAACCGCGCCGTCGCGCTGGGGCCGCAGCCATGAATGGGCATCGCCGGGAGCGCGGCGCAGCACTGCTGACGGCGATGATCATCGTCACCCTGGTCAGCACCCTGGCCGCAGCCATGGTCTGGCAGCAGTACCGCGCGGTGCAGGTCGAGGGCGCCGAACGCGCCCGCACCCAGGCGGCGCTGATACTGCAGGGCGCGCTGGACTGGGCGCGCCTGATACTGCGCGAGGACGCGCGCGCCAATCTGAACCAGCCGGTCGACCATCTGGGCGAGGTTTGGGCCGTGCCGCTGGCCGAAGCCCGCCTGTCGACCTTTCTGGCCGCCGACCGCAGCAACAACAGCGAGGACGGGCCCGAGGCCTTCCTGTCCGGATCGATAGACGACGCCCAGGCGCGCTACAACCTGCGCAATCTGACCGTCGGCATCACCGTGCCACCGGACGAGCTACGCGCGCTGCAGCGCATTTGCGACAGCGTCGGCGTGCCGGTCGATGTGGCCACCCAGCTGGCCGAATCCCTGCGCCTGGCACTTGGCGCGCCTGGGGCCGGCCAGCCGTCGAAGAACACGCCGCTGATGCCGCCCAGCCTGGACCAACTCGGGTGGCTGGGCATCAGCGCAAGCCATATCGACCGGCTGCGCCCGCGCGTCATCCTGCTTCCTGTGGCCACGCCGCTAAACCTGAACACCGCCAGCCTCGAACTGCTGGCCACCGTATTCGATGGCATGGACCTGGCCACCGCCCAGCGCCTGGTGCAGGCGCGCAAGCGAAACTTCTTCCAGGCCGTGAAGGACGTGCGCTCTCTCCTGCCCGCCTCGGCCGTGATAGCCGACAACCGCGCCAGCGTCAGCTCCAACTTCTTCGAGATCCGCGGCCGGCTGCGCCTGGAAGACCGGCTGCTGGAGGAACACTCGCTGGTGCAGCGCGTTGGCCTGGACATGGTGGTGAAGTATCGACAGCGCCAGAACCTGCTGGCGCCAACGCCATGAAGCCCCACAAATGCTGTGACAACGCTGCAACTACCGCATCTAAGTCCTTGATTTCCCGAGACTCCTCAGCACCCGCCTTCTAGAATAAGATGCCATTCCCTCTATGAGCACCCTGGTCCTGCTGCTACCCCCGCGTGCGCGTCTTCGCGCCCAGGGCGCCGACGCGCCTGCCGACCTGCAGGCGACGACCGAGTACAGCTACCTGCTGACGCCCGATGGCGTGGCCGTGATCGACCAGGGGCGGGCCACCGCCAACCGCCTGCCGCGGGCCGAAACGGTGATTGCGGTGCCGGCCGAGTCCGACCTCAGCTGGCACCAGGTGGCCCTGCCCAAGACCGGGCGCGCCCGCATGCGCGCGGCGCTGGCCGGCATGCTCGAGGAGGTGCTGCTGGAAGACCCCGAGCAGTTGCACTTCGCGCTGGAGACCGATGCCGCCGGCGGTGACCGGTCCTGGGTGGTGGTGACGAGCAGGCCCTGGCTGGCTGACCATCTGGCGGCGCTGGAAACTGCCCACGTCTTTGTCGACCGTGTCGCGCCGATGGCCTGGCCCGAGTCGCCGCCGGTTGGGCATTTCTACGAGATCGAAGCGGCCGAGGACGGGCTCAACCCGCGCCTGGGCCTGCGCTGGAGCCATCCGCAGGGCGTCGCCCCTATGGGTCTGGACGGCACGCTGGTGCGCAAGCTTTTCCCGGAAGCCGCGGTGCATGCCGCGCGCTGGACGGCCACCCCCGGTGCGGCCGACGCGGCCGAGCGCTGGCTGGGCACCAAGGTCGCGGTGCTGACGCCGACGCTGCGCAGTCTCGGCGCGCTGGACAGCCCCTGGAATCTGCGCCAGTTCGACCTGGCCCCGCGCGCCCGCGGCGTGCGCGCCTTCCGCCAGGCCTACCGCACCTATATGCGCCGCGCCTGGCGACCGGTGCGCCTGGGCCTGCTTGGCCTGGCCACGGTGCACCTGATCGGCCTGAACTTCTGGGCCCTGCATCAGCGCAAGGGCATAGAGAGCCGCAAGGCCGCGGCGGAGCAGGTGCTGCGCAGCACCCATCCGCAGGTGCGCGCCGTGCTCGACGCCCGTGTGCAGATGGAGCGCGAGACCGACCTGCTGCGCATCGCCGCGGGCCGTCCGGGCGAGGATGACCTGGAGTCGCTGCTCGGCGCTGCGGCCACCGCCTGGCCGGTCGACATGGGCCCGCTGGAAAGCCTGCGCTTCGAACCGGGCCGCCTGACCCTGTCGGCCGGAGGCTGGCGCAATGACCAGGTGGATGCCTTCCGCAGCGCCCTGCGCAGCGAGGGCTGGCAGCTGGAGGTCAGCGAGAACCGGATGACCGTCAGCCGCGTGCGCCGCGAAGGCGCCGCAGCGGGCGGAGGCAAATCATGACATCCAAGCGCAGCAGTTTCTTCACCACCGCCCTGCCGCCGCGCTGGCAGCAGCAATGGCAGCAGCTGATCGCGCCGGCACGCCAGCAATGGCAGGCGCTGGCCGAGCGCGAGCGTCTGGGCCTGAGCATCGCCGCCGCCGTGCTGGGGCTGCTGCTGGTCTGGCAGATCGGCGTGGCCTCGCCCTTGCGCACCCTGCGCGAGGCTCCGCCGCAGATCGACAGGCTTGATACGCAGCTGCAGGACATGCAGCGCCTGGCCAATGAGGCGCGCGAGTTGCGCGCGGTAGCGCCGGTCAGCAGCGCGCAGGCGGCGCTGGCCCTGCAGGCCGCCACCGAACATCTGGGCGAGGCCGCGAAGTTGACGGTACAGGGCGACCGCGCCACGCTGACCCTGACCAACGCCAGCAGCGAGCAATTGCGCAGCTGGCTAGGAGAAGCCCGCAGCGCAGCGCGCGCACGGCCGGTCCAGGCCCAGTTGCAGCGCGGGCCCAAGGGCTATTCGGGCACCGTGGTGCTGAGCCTGGGAGGTTTGCCGTCATGAGACCCAGAACCCCGATCAAGCCGAAACGGCGCTGGCTCCCACGCTGGAAGATGCCCTGGCCGTTCCGGCGTGACCCCCATGCCTTGTCCGGCCCGCCGAGCACGATGTGGGCCGATTCGCGCCAGATGGAGTGGGGTGTGGTCGGCAAGCACAACGCGCCGTTGCGCTGGAGCATCGCCGGCCTGGTGCTGGGCATCCTGATCTGCCTCGTCGCCTTCGCGCCGGCCTCCTGGCTGGCCCGCACCGTGGACGAGGCCACCGAGGGCCATCTCTTGCTGGCCGACACCCGCGGCAGCATCTGGTCGGGCAGCGCCCTGCTGGTGCTGACCGGCGGCCGTGGCAGCCGCGACAGCAGCGCGCTGCCGGGTCGCATCGAGTGGAATATGGGTGTCTCGGGCACGGCGCTGGCACTGCGCCTGCGCCAGGCCTGCTGCCTCAATGGCGAGGTTCTGCTGCTGCTCAGGCCCGGCCTGGGCACGGCCAGTGTCAGCCTGCCGGCGGGCAGCCAGGGCTGGGTGGCACGCTGGCCGGCCTCCTGGCTCAGCGGCCTGGGCACACCCTGGAACACCTTGCAGCTGGGTGGTTCGGTGCGCCTGTCGGCGACGAACCTGAAGATTGACTGGGCCCAGGGCCGTTGGCGCCAGAGCGGCCAGCTGGACCTGGATTTTCTGAATCTGTCCTCGCGCGTGTCCACCGTGGACCCGCTGGGCAGCTATCGTTTTTCGGTCATTGGCGACAGCGCCGGGGCCGGCGTGTCGCGCATGGTGCTGAGCACGCAGGAGGGCGCCCTGCTGCTCAGCGGCGAGGGCACTTTCTCTGCTGGCAAGGCTCGCTTCCTGGGTGAGGCCAATGCCGCACCGGATCGCGAGGCCGCGCTCAACAACCTGCTGAACATCATCGGACGGCGCCAAGGCGCGCGCTCCGTAATCTCGATTGGATGAGCATGAAACACTGCCCGACCTGCCCCACTCAAGGCCTGCTGGCCCGGGCCTGGCCCGTGGCCGTGGCGGCCGCGCTGCTGTGCCACAGCACCGCCCCGCTGGCCCAGACCCCACCCACCGACGCCCGAAAGAGCAGCAGCGCGGCGCGTCCGCACAGCCCGGCGCTGAAGTCGACCACGCCGATGACCTTGAACTTCGTCAACACCGACATCGAGGCGGTGACGCGCGCCATGGGTGTGATGCTGGACCGGCAGTTCATCGTCGATCCGCGCGTCAAGGGCACCATCACGCTGTACAGCGAGCAGCCGCTGACGGTGCGCGAGGCCTATCTGAACTACCTGGCCGCGCTGCGAGGCCTGGGCTTCACCGTGGTGGACAACGCCGGACTGCTGAAGGTCGTGCCCGAGGCCGACGCCAAGCTGCAGGCGGGCTCGGTCGTGGTCGGTGGCAGCAGCGCTCAGCGCGGTGACCAGATCATCACGCAGATCTTCAAGCTCAACTACGAGAACGCCAACAATCTGGTGGCCGTGCTGCGGCCCTTGATCAGCCCCAACAACACCATCAATGCCAACCCGGGCAATAACAGCCTGGTGATCACCGACTACGCCGAGAACCTGCAGCGCCTGGCACGCATCGTCGCGGCGATGGACAACCCTGGCGCCACCGATATGGAGGTGGTGCCGCTGAAGCACGCCATCGCCTCCGACCTGGCGGCGCTGGTGCTCAAGCTGTCCGATGGCGGTGCGGCGGCCGCCGTGCCCGGCGCCATCGGCACGTCGGTCAGCGTGCTGGCCGATGCGCGAAGCAACTCGCTGATCCTGCGCGCGCCCAACCCGGCGCGGCTGGCCGCCACCCGAGCCATCATCGAGAAGCTGGACCGGCCGATGGGCGATGACGCGGCCGGCAACATCCGCGTCGTCTACTTGAAGAACGCCGATGCGGTGAAGCTGGCCACCGTGCTGCGCGCCGCCTACAGCGCCGGCGGCAGCGGCGCTTCGGGGGGCAGCAGCGGCGGCAGCCTGGGCGCGGCCGGCGGCGTGCTGCCGGGGGTGCTGACCGGTGCTGCCAACAGTACCGCAGGGGGTGTCGGCGCCAGCGCGGCCACCACGCCGGTGAGCGCCTCGCAAGGCCCGTCGACCGGCGGCTTCGTGCAGGCCGACCCGTCCACCAACTCGCTGATCATCACCGCGCCCGAGCCGATGTACCGGCAGCTGCGCGCCGTCATCGACCAGCTCGATGCCCGCCGTGCGCAGGTCTATGTCGAGTCGATGATCGTCAAGGTCAATGCCGACAAGGCCGCGACCTTCGGCGTGCAGTGGCAGAACCTGTTCGGCAACAAGGGTGACAGCAGCATCGTCGGTGCCGGCACGAATTTTGGCGGCGGCAACGCCAACATCCTGAATCAGACGGTGGCCGTGGCCCAGGGCCGCGCCGGCGTGGCTGCGGCGCTGGGCAGCGCCGCGCCCGGAGGCCTGAACATCGGCATCCTGAAGAAGGTGGGCGACTTCTACACCCTGGGCGCGGTGGCCAATTTCCTGGAATCCCAGACCGGAGCCAACATCCTGTCAACACCGAATCTGGTGGCGCTTGACAACGAAGAGGCGAAGATCGTGATCGGCCAGAACGTGCCCTTCATCACCGGCTCCTTCACCAACACCGGTGGCACCACCGGCGCGACCAACCCCTTCCAGACCATAGAGCGCAAGGACGTCGGCCTGACCCTGCGCATCAAAAGCCAGATCGGCGAGGGCGGCACGGTGCGCATGACGGTCTATCAGGAGAACTCGTCCGTGGTGCCCGGCGCCACCAACAGCGCCGGCCCGACCACCGACAAGAGCTCGATCGACACGACGGTGGTCGTCGACGACGGCGCCATCCTGGTGCTGGGCGGTCTGTTGAAGGACGAATACACCGATGGCGAGGACCGGGTGCCGGGCCTGTCCAGCATCCCGCTGGTCGGCAATCTGTTCCGCAGCGAGAACCGCAAGCGGGTGAAGAGCAACTTGATGGTGTTCCTGCGCCCGGTGGTGATGCGCACCCAGCAGTCGGCCGACGAGCTGACCCTGAGCCGCTACGAGTCGATACGCGCGCTGCAGCAGACCAACCAGCCTCAGCCCAGCCGCCTGCTGCCGATCAACGAGGCGCCGGTGCTGCCCCAGGCGCCGGGCACGGCACCCGCCCAGGCACCAGCTCCTGCCCCCGTCAAGCGCGAGCCCTGACCCGCCATGGCCATACGCCACCCCCTGCCCTATGCGTTCGCGCGGGCCAACACCCTGCTGCTGGAGGACGACGGCAGCGAACTGGTGCTGTGGGCCAGTTCCGAGGTGACCCTGGCCGCGCTGTCCGAGGTGCAGCGCCAGTTCGTCATCGACCGCTTCGAGTATCAGGACGCGGCCGCGCTGACCGAACGCCTGGCCATCGCCTATGCGGGCTCCGAATCGAGTGCCGCGGCGGTGGTTGGCGAGGTCGAGAGCGCCGTCGATCTGGGCCGCATGATGCAGGAGCTGCCGGCGGTGGAAGACCTGCTTGAGGCAGCGAACGACGCGCCCATCATCCGCATGCTCAATGCGCTGCTGACCCAGGCCGCCAAGGACGGCGCCAGCGACATCCACATCGAGCCCTACGAGCGTTCGAGTTCGGTGCGCTTCCGCGTCGACGGCACGCTGCGCGAGGTGGTGCAGCCCAACAAGGCCCTGCACGCCGCGCTGATCTCGCGGCTGAAGATCATGGCCGAGCTGGACATTGCCGAGAAGCGCCTGCCCCAGGACGGCCGCATCTCGCTGCGCATCGGCGGGCGTGCCATCGATGTGCGCGTCTCCACCCTGCCCTCCTCGCATGGCGAGCGCGCCGTGCTGCGCCTCTTGGACAAGAGCGAATCGAAGTTCACGCTCGAGGGCCTGGGCATGAGCGGCGATGTGCTGACGAATTTCGACCGCCTGGTGCAGCAGCCCCACGGCATCGTGCTGGTCACCGGTCCCACCGGCTCGGGCAAGACGACGACGCTCTATGCCTCGCTGGAGCGGGTGGACGCCAGCACGACCAATGTGCTGACGGTCGAGGATCCGGTCGAATACGAGCTGCCGGGCATAGGCCAGACCCAGGTCAATCCGAAGATAGACCTGACCTTTGCCAAGGCCCTGCGCGCCATCCTGCGCCAGGACCCGGACGTGATCATGATCGGCGAGATCCGCGACTTCGAGACCGCGCAGATCGCCATCCAGGCCTCGCTGACCGGCCACCTGGTGCTGGCCACCCTGCACACCAATGACGCGCCCAGCGCGGTGACCCGGCTCACCGACATGGGCGTCGAGCCCTTTCTGCTCAGCTCCAGCCTGCTCGGTGTGCTCGCCCAGCGTCTGGTGCGCAAGCTCTGCCCCCATTGCAAGCGCGTCGACGAGCAGGGCCTGTACCGGCCGGTGGGCTGCCCCGAATGCAGCCAGACCGGCTACAAGGGCCGCACCGGTGTCTATGAGCTGATGGTCGCCGACGACAAGATCCGCGCATTGATACACGGCCGCGCGGCCGAGAGCGAGCTGTATGTGGCCGCCCAGGCCGCCGGTCTGCGCTCCATGCGCGACGACGGCGAGCGCCTGGTCCAGCAGGGCATCACCTCGCCGGAAGAAGTCTTGCGCGTGACCCGCGAGTAGGTCAGAACAGACGGCCATGCCTGCCTACAAATACGAAGCGCTGAACAGCGCCGGCCGCACGACGAGCGGTCTGGTCGAGGCCGACAACCCGCGAGCCGCGCGCTCGCAGCTGCGTGGCCAAGGCCTGGTGCCGCTGTCGGTGGCGGCGGTGCAGCAGGCCAGCATGGCCGCGCGCTCCTCGCTGTTCGCGCGCCGCACCTTCAACTCCACGCTGCTGGCCGTCTGGACACGCCAGCTGGCCGGCCTGGTCAGCGCCGGCCTGCCAATCGAACGCGCACTGACGGCCCTGGCCGACGAGAGCGAGGACGCCAGGCAGCGCGAACTGGTCGCCCAGCTGAAGAGCGAGGTCAACGGCGGGGCCAGCTTTGCCGCCGCCCTCGCCACCGCGCCGCGCGAGTTCGACGATGTCTATCGCGCCGTGGTCGCCGCCGGCGAGCAGAGCGGTGCCCTGGGCGTGGTCCTTGAGCGCCTGGCCGATGACCTGGAAGAGCGCCAGAACCTGCGCGCCAAGCTGATCGGTGCGATGGCCTACCCGGCCATCGTGTCGCTGATCGCCGTCATCATCGTTGTCTTCCTGGTCACCTATGTAGTGCCCCAGGTGGCCACCGTCTTCACCAGCAGCAAGCGCACGCTGCCGACCCTGACCATCGCGATGCTGGGCCTGAGCGCCTTTGTGCGGCAATGGGGCTGGCTGGTGGTGGCGATGCTGATCGCTGGCACCGGCCTGCTGAGCTGGATGCTGCGCAACGACGCCTTCCGCGAACGCTTCGACGCCGCCACCCTGACCCTGCCCCTGGTCGGCAAGCTCGCCCGCGGCTACAACGCCTCGCGCTTTGCCGGCACGCTGGCCATGCTGGCCGGCGCCGGCGTGCCCATACTCAAGTCACTGCAGGCCGCGGCCGAGACGCTGTCCAACCGCGCGATGCGTGCAGACGCGCTGGAGGCCCTGTCCCAGGTCCGCGAAGGCGCTCCGCTGGGCTCGGCCCTGGCCGGCAAGAAGCGCTTCCCCGGCATCCTGGCCATGTTCGCCCGCCTGGGCGAACAGACCGGCAAGCTGCCGCAGATGCTGGAGCGCGCCGCCAAACAGCTCAGCACCGAGGTGCAGCGCCGCGCGATGGCGGCAGCCACCTTGCTCGAGCCCATCCTGATCGTGGCGATGGGCGGGGTGGTGCTGCTGATCGTGCTGGCGGTGCTGCTGCCCATCATCCAGCTCAACACCTGGGTCAAGTAGGTCTGGTCAGCCGGGCTACTCCCGCAGGTACTTGTCGTAGATGGCCTTGTAGCGGCCGTTCTTGCGGATCTGCAACAGGCCCTGATTGAAGTCGTCGCGCACCTGTTTGCTGCGGAACACCGGGCGGTAGTCCTGCGGATTCACCGCCGTGAACGGCTGTTCATCGACGGCCTCAAGCGCGACGCCGCTGCGTTGGAGCTGGAGCGAGAAGTAGCGGAAGATGCTGCGATCGCTGAGCACGACATCGATGCGCCCCAGCATCAGCATCTTGACCTGAACAGCCTGGTCATTGACCTCCACATAGTTCCCGGCCTTCTTCATCGGCCCCAGCCATTCCGGGTAGCGGTTGGCCGCCCCCTGGAACGACACCAAGGTCAGGCCATTCAGATCTGCTGGCTTTCTGAGCTGCAGACCGCGACTGCGCAGGGTGAAAAAGACATTGTCATAGAGCACGGCCGGATCGCCGTAATGGGCGCCGGCAGCCCTCAGGTCCTGCCCGAGGTCGGTCATGGCGGCATCCACCACGCCATCCTTGAAAGCCAGCGGCACCCGCGCAAACGGGAAGTAACGCGGCTTGAGCACATGGCCCTTGACGGCCAGGGCCTCGCCAATGATCTCGATCTCGATGCCGGAACTCGTCTCTGGAAAGCTGAAGGGCGGGATCTTCTCGCCAAACGCCATACTGACGTCGGCAGCCCATACCGGCGCGCTCATCACGAGCAGCGAAAATGCCAGCCTTTTCATCGCCAACAGCCCCACTTCAAAAGTGCATCCACGCTACCACAACACCAGCTTGCATCGATTCAGGATGTTGCGACAACGAGGCTCAGGATCAACATGCAAAACAGCACCGGAAGCCAGAGATTGCGCTCGCGCCTGCTCGGGGTAATGGCATTGACAATGGTGCCAAGCGCACAGTAGCCCACCACAACCCAGGCGAGCGAATGGGCGCGTTGGTGGACAAAGGGAGCCAAAAAACCTGCCCGGGCAAGTATCACCGCGCCAAAGCAAAGCAGTAGCAGTAGCGAAACCAGTGGAATAACGCGGACCTTCATCGGAAGGCGCCCCCTCCACCGCCCACCGAGCGTGAACTCGCCCCAGGGCGCGCCCATCGCAAGCGCCACCTGAAACGCGCTGACGCCAACGACGATCAGCGCGAAAAGCAGAGCGGCAAATTCCAACATCGCTTCGAATCCTGTGTCAGGGCTTGTCACGGGCGGCCTGAGGGGCCGACTGTGAGCTGACCACGGTGTTTGGCGGCCCGTTTACGAGCGTGATAAGTGAGCGAAGCCTCGATGCACAGGGCCAGGGCGTCCTGAGGTGCGGCCCCGTTGACCGGCAGAACCAGCGCTCGACGGCCCTCAAAGACAAAGTCATTGGGAAACATCGTCCTGAACGTCTCGACGAGCGTGGTCTGGCAGTTGAAATACAGCGCGTACTGATCCGGGTGCCTGGGCTTCCAATCCATGCGGACCGTGCTACCTGCACCGTTTCTGGTGTGGTAGGCCGGTTCACCCCACTTCAGCGTCTCTTCAAGTTCACCCACGCCAGGCGTTCGTTCTGCCACCGCGAATACCAACTCCCGGAGCTCGAGCAAGCGCTTCTGGGCCGCCCGGGGATAGGCTGCGAACTTGGCTTCGACGCCGGGGTTCAGAAACGGTGTCATGGGCGAGCCTGGTGGAGCGGTGATGGGCGCCTTCGCTATCGACTGCGAAGTACTCGAAGAAACTTGTCCTCCCGGAAGTACTCCGGAGCGTCGTCCAGGGTGTTCAGGCGCATCTTTAGTGTGTATTGCCCCTCAACGGGCTGGCCATCAAGCAGCTGTGGCTCGAACTCCCAGCCCTCAAGGCTTGCCCGCATGAACTTGCGGACGCTTTCAGGTATGCCGGGTAGTGCGGCAACCTCGATTGACCGGCAGCGCCCGTCGACACCCACCGTGCAGACTCCGGTGACGTCTCCTTGCCAGCCACCGGACCGGGCCACGTCCCTGGGGTAGCTGGCGAAGTACTGCTTGACAGGCAATGGGCCCATCGCGATTCCATCAACTCGAACACTGCCGCCCTGCGCCGTGCGCGTCACGGTGAAACGAAGCTCCACGCCAGTTCTGAGGGTGGTGGGTATGCCGTCGATGTGTGGGGGCGGAATGACGGCCCGTGCCAGTCGGACCTTTACATTCTCCACAAACTTCGCGGGGTACTTGTCCTCATCGAGGATCGCATACTCGGCTGGCTTGCCGTCGGGTCCGAACAGCAAGCGGGCCCAAACTGAAACGGAGTAAGGCTCATCGCTGTCGCTGGCGATGCAGGGCGCTGCGCACACCAGCGCCGCGGCGGAAAGCAAGGCCGCATTCTTGAACACTTCCGTCTCCTTAGGTGATGACATGACCCGCCCGACGCAGGCGATCGGGGACGGGCGCATGTTGTAGCTCGGCGTGGGCGCCGGTCGGGCCGCATTCTCTGACATCGGCCCACCCGATAGCGGCGAGCATCTCATGCCGTGTACGAACAAGAACCCTGATACATGAGAAGACCCCGCTGATTCGTTCGGCCGAACATCGAAGCTGAGCGGCCAGAGGTGGATGGACACGAAAGGCCCGGAGTCGAACTGGTGTCTGGTGTGGCCAGCCAGGACGAGTCAGGCCAACACCCGCGCTATGCGGCATTGGCACGGAACGACCTTCGACCAAGAAGAAACACGATTGCTCCAATAGGCAAAGAGAACATCAGCATATGCGGTCCGTACGGACTCCCTTGGCTGAAGCCGGCGCCCAGCAGCATGAAACTGAGCGGCTGAACGCCCCATTGTCCGGTTGTCCAATTCAGGGTGAACTGCATGAAGCCCAGCGCGATAAAAAGACACCAGAGCCACTTTCTTCGTGGGATCGGTGTCCGAATGCAAATGACCAGTGCAACCACGATGAGTGCCGGAACCGCACAAGCCAGAATCAAGAAAATGTAGTGAATGGGACCTTTGGCGTTGAAAGTAAAGGCATTCATCGCCCTTTGTGATTGACTGAGCGATTGGGCCTGGAGCCCGGCAACCAGCAATTCGCCTGCTTTCCTCTGCAACACGACATTCGCGACGACCCAAGCGGACGGGAATTCGTACTCATAAGTGAGGTTGTAGGTCTCGTCAGTTGCGGACTTGAGAACGTGCGCTCCGATGGTCGAAATGCTCCTGGGTTGACCGTCAGGAAATTGATTCGCAATGTCCTGCAATTTCGACCGTAGTGCCGGTTCTCGCAGCAAGGGCTCCACACGTTGTTCAACAGCGGAAAAGTCACGCGCCGCCACCAGCGCGATGATTGCTTTGCCTTCTTCCGCCTCCGGTTGAGGGATGAACCTGTTGAACACGGCGTCCTGGTCGCAAGCTCCGAGCGATAGACACAGAAGCATGAGAGTGATGATGTAGCGCATGGCCCTGTTTTTCGTTAGCCCCCAGAATGCCATGGATTACCGACGATCAGGCATCGGGTTATTGACGAGTCGAGGTGCCATCTTGCCGGTGCGGCGCCGCTTCGGGTCTGGACAAGGCGCCCGCCCGCTATCATCCCCCGATGCCCGCCACCCTTGCCGGCCAACTGGTCGTCGCGATCTCCTCCCGTGCACTGTTCGACTTCGAGGAAGAGAACCAGCTCTTCGAGGCCGAGGATGACCGCGCCTATATGCAGCTGCAGCTGGCGCGGCTCGATCAGCCCGCCAGACCGGGGGTGGCGTTTTCGCTGGTCAACAAGCTGCTGGCCTTCAACGGACCGGACCAGGCACAGCGGGTCGAGGTGGTGGTGCTGTCACGCAATGACCCGGTCTCGGGCATGCGCGTGTTCCGGTCGGCACGTCACTATGGGCTGGCGGTGCAGCGGGGCGTGTTCACGCGCGGCGCACCACCCTGGCGCTATCTGACGCCGCTGAAGGCGAATCTGTTCCTGTCGGTCAACGAGGCCGATGTGCGTCAGGCCTTGATGGCCGGCGTGCCGGCGGCGCGGGTCTATCCGCATTCGGCCCATGCCTCGGACGCGCATCCGCTTGAGGTACGCATTGCCTTTGACGGCGACGCGGTGCTGTTCTCCGATGAGGCCGAGCGCATCTATCAAAGCGATGGGCTGGACGCGTTCCAGGCGCATGAAACACTGCGGGCGGGCACACCTTTGCCGGCAGGGCCCTTCAAACCGTTGCTCGAGGCGCTGCATCGCTTGCAGCAGGCCCCGGCACAGGGTATGCAGGTGCGCACAGCCCTGGTCACGGCACGCAGCGCCCCGGCTCACGAGCGGGCGATCCGCACCCTGATGAACTGGAGCATCGACGTCGATGAGGCGATGTTCCTGGGCGGCCTCGCCAAGGGCGAATTCCTGCGGGAGTTCGAGCCGGACTTCTTCTTTGATGACCAGACCGGGCACATCGAGAGCGCCTCGGCCCACGTGCCCTCGGGGCATGTGGCCGCGGGCATTTCCAACGCCTGAGCCTGCCGGATCAACCGGTGTGGAACAGCCGCAAGCCTCCCAGATCCAGCACCCGCAAGCCCCCGTACTCGATTCGAATCAGCCCCTGGTCCTGCAGCGTCTTCAGCGCCTGGTTGACGCGCTGGCGTGACAGGCCGACCAGATAGCCCAGCTCGGTCTGCGTGATGCGCAGCAGGCTGCCGACGCCGGGGTAGAGCGTCGGATGGAACAGCGAGGCCAGGTTGCGGGCCACGCGCAGATCGGGGTCGGTCATGCGGTCGATCTCGCGGGCGGCAATGAACTGGCCCAGGCGCTCGTTGAGCTGGTTCAGCACGAAGCGGTTGAACGGGATCGAGCTTTCCAGCAACCAGTGGAAGGTCTCGACCGGCAGGCCGGCCACAACGCTGCGCCGCAGCGCCTGGATGTTGTAGCGGTAGACCTCGCGCTTGAGCAGGGTGCCCTCGCCGAACCAGCCGCCCGGCGGTACGCCGGTGAAGGTGATGGCCGTGCCGCCCGAGTCGTCATTGCTCATCTTCAGCAGACCATCGACGACGCCGAACCAGAAGGTCGCAGGCCGGCCGAATCGGCAGACCCGCTCGCCGACTTCGGCATCGGCCACTTGCAGCTGAGCGATCACCGCCTCGCGCTGTGTGCGTTCCAGCAAGGGCAGCCAGGGAATCTGCGCCAGTTCGTCGCCGGTGGCGGCGCGGGCGCGCAGGCGCAGCGGCGGGTGGGCCGATGCATTCATCGGAACGGTGGAGTCCATCAGGCAGGCGCTTCAAAGTTGACAAGAGGCTTACTCGCCACCCCCGGGAAAGCACGCCCCCGTGATACCCCTAGGATTGTCGTCGTAACGACATCTTGACGTCAAAGTCAGGTCTAGCATAGCCCTCAGAAACCCGGGTTGCGACTTCTTTTGAGGTTGCGCTACGGACAGACAGGAGACAACAAGCGTGTCAACGACCTTTCCAAGGCTCTTGCTGGCCCATGCGGCGCAGCGTCCCGACGCACCGGCCCTGCGCGAAAAGGAATACGGCATCTGGCAGGCCCTGAGCTGGTCGCAGCTGGCCGATCTGGTGCGCGCGCTGGCCCATGGCCTGGCCCAGGCCGGCCTCCAGCGTGGCCAGCACATCGTGGTGGTGGGCGACAACCGGCCCCGCCTGTCGGCCGTGATGCTGGCGGCACAGTCGCTTGGTGCGATTCCGGTGCCGCTGTACCAGGACGCGGTGGCGGCCGAATTCCGCTTCCCGATCAATAATGCCGACATCGCCTTTGCCGTGGTCGAAGACCAGGAGCAGGTCGACAAGATGCTGGAGCTGCGCGAGCACTGCCCGCAGCTGGGGCGCATCTGGTTCGACGACCCGCGCGGCCTGCGCCACTACAACGAGCCGGGCCTGAGTTCGCTGGACGATCTGATCGCCAGTGGCCGCGAGCGCATGGCCCAGCAGCCCGGCTTCTTCGACGCCGAGGTGCAGAAGGGCGAAGGCGCCGATGTCGCCGCGATGTTCTTCACCTCGGGCACCACCGGCAACCCGAAGGGGGTGGTGCACACGCACAACAGCCTGATCGACCGCGCCCAGGCCGGTGCACGCTTTGACAAGCTGTCCAGCGACGAAGAGGTGCTGGCCTATCTGCCGCCGGCCTGGATCGGTCAGAACATCTTCAGCTATGCGCAGTGGATCGCCTGCGGCTACGTCGTGAACTGCCCCGAGTCGGCCAGCACGGTGACCATAGACCTGAAGGAAATCGGCCCGACCTACTACTTCGCGCCGCCGCGGATCTTCGAGGGCCTGCTGACCACGGTGATGATCCGCATGGAGGATGCCGGTGCGGTCAAGAAGTGGCTATTCCACCACTTCATGAACCTGGCCCGACGCGTCGGGCCGGCCAAGATGGATGGCAAGCCGGTGTCGGGTCTTGACAGACTGCACTACGCGCTGGGCCAGCTGTGCATCTATGGCCCACTGCGCAACTCGCTGGGCCTGAGCCGCGTGCGCGTGGCCTACACGGCCGGCGAGGCCATAGGCCCGGATCTGTTCAGCTTCTACCGGTCGATAGGCATCAATCTGAAGCAGCTCTATGGCTCGACCGAGACGGCCGTGTTCGTCTGCCTGCAGCCTGACCATGAGGCCCGCGCGGACACGGTGGGCGTGCCCATCGATGGCGTGCAGGTCAAGCTGGCCCCGAGCGGCGAGATTCTGGTCAAGTCGCCCGGCCTGCTGAAGGAGTACTACAAGAACCCCGAGGCCACGGCCGAGGTGCTGACTGCCGAGGGCTGGTATCACACCGGCGACGCCGGCTTCATCGATGCCTCGGGCCATCTGAAGATCATAGACCGCGCCAAGGATGTGGGCCGCATCATGGGCGGCGCCAACGACGGCGCGATGTTCGCGCCCAAGTATGTGGAGAACAAGCTGAAGTTCTTCCCCTTCATCAAGGAGGCGGTGGCCTTCGGCGACAAGCGCGAGAAGGTCTGCGCCTTCATCAATATCGACATGGAAGCGGTGGGCAACTGGGCCGAGAAGCGCAACCTGCCCTATGCCGGCTACACCGATCTGGCGCAGAAGCCCGAGGTCTACGAGATGATTCGCGAGTGCATAGAGAAGGTCAACGCCGATCTTGCGCAGGACGAGCTGCTGGCCGGCAGCCAGATCAGCCGCTTCCTGGTGCTGCACAAGGAGCTGGATGCCGATGACGGCGAGATGACGCGCACCCGCAAGGTCAAGCGCGGCTTCATCAACGAGCGCTACCAGGTGCTGGTCGATGCGCTATACGGCGGCAAGACCAGCCAGTACATAGAGACGCAGGTGAAGTTCGAGGACGGTCGCACCGGCATGGTGGCAGCCGATCTGAAGATCGTCGACACGAAAGTCTTTTCACCAGCCCGGAGGGCGGCGTGATGAAAAGATTTCAGAGCAGGCTCATGTGCGAAGCACGTGACGCCGGAACAAAGACGTTTTCACCTGCGCGGAGGGCCGCCTGATGTCTGAACCCAAGACCGCCGGCAAGAAGATCGGCGAGGTCATCCTCGATGTGCAGAACATCAGCCTGCGCTTCGGTGGCGTGAAGGCGCTGACCGACATCAGCTTCAATGTGCGCGAGCATGAGATACGGGCCATCATCGGCCCCAACGGCGCGGGAAAGAGCTCGATGCTGAACTGCATCAACGGCGTCTACCAGCCGCAGGAAGGCGCCATCACCTTCAAGGGCCAGACCTTCCACCACATGAACTCGCGCCAGGTGGCCGAAATGGGCGTGGCCCGCACCTTCCAGAACCTGGCGCTGTTCAAGGGCATGAGCGTGGTGGACAACATCATGACCGGCCGCAATCTGAAGATGAAGAGCAATATCTTCCAGCAGGCACTGCGCTTCGGCGCCGCCCAGCGCGAGGAGAGCGAGCAGCGCCTGTTCGTCGAACGCATCATCGACTTCCTGGAGATCCAGCCCTATCGCAAGACCGCCGTCGGCAAGATGCCCTATGGCCTGCAAAAGCGGGTGGACCTGGGCCGCGCGCTGGCGATGGAGCCCACCGTGCTCTTGCTCGACGAGCCGATGGCGGGCATGAATGTGGAGGAGAAGCAGGACATGAGCCGCTTCATCCTCGACGTCAATGACGAGTTCGGCACCACCATCGTGCTGATCGAGCATGACATGGGCGTGGTGATGGACATCTCGGACCGCGTCGTCGTGCTGGACTACGGCAAGAAGATCGGCGACGGCACCCCCGACGAGGTGCGCAACAACGAAGACGTGATCAGTGCCTATCTCGGCACGACGCACTGAACCACGGACGAACAGGACGCGACCATGGCATTCTTTCTCGAAGCATTGATAGGCGGCCTGATGGCCGGCATGCTGTATTCGCTGATCGCGCTGGGCTTTGTGCTGATCTACAAGGCCTCGGGCGTGTTCAATTTCGCCCAGGGAGCGATGGTGCTGTTCGCGGCGCTGGCGATGGCCCGCTTCTCGGAGTGGATCCCGCAGTGGCTGGGCTTCGACAACAAGATACTGGCCAATGTGCTGGCCTTCGCGGCGGCGGCCGTCTGCATGATGATCGTCGCCTGGGCGATGGAGCGCTGGGTGCTGGGCAAGCTGGTCAACCAGGAGGGCATCACGCTGCTGATGGCCACCTTGGGCGCGAGCTACTTCCTCGACGGCAGCGGACAGATGATCTTCGGCAGCGACATCTACAAGATCGATGTCGGCATGCCCAAGGACCCGGTGTTCCTGCTGGAAAGTGTGTTCCAGGGCGGCGTGCTGGTGAACAAGGAAGACGTCTATGCGGCGCTGATCGCCGCTGCCCTGGTGGCCGCGCTGGCCCTGTTCTTCCAGAAGACCTCGACCGGCCGCGCGCTGCGCGCGGTGGCCGACGACCACCAGGCCGCGCAGTCGATCGGCATTCCGCTGAACCGCATCTGGATCATCGTCTGGTCGGTGGCGGGCCTCGTGGCCCTGGTAGCCGGCATCATCTGGGGCAGCAAGCTGGGCGTGCAGTTCTCGCTGCAGCTGGTCGCCCTGAAGGCGCTGCCGGTGGTGATCCTCGGTGGCCTGACCTCGGTGCCCGGCGCCATCATCGGCGGGCTGATCATCGGCGTCGGCGAGAAGCTGTCGGAGATCTATATCGGCCCCTATATGGGCGGCGGCATCGAGATCTGGTTTGCCTATGTGATGGCCTTGTTGTTCTTGCTCGTGCGGCCCCAGGGCCTCTTCGGCGAGAAGATCATCGACCGCGTCTGACTGGGCTGGAGACAATATGTTCTATAGAGAAAACGGCCAGTTCAAGACCTCGTACAAGGCCGACGAGCAGATCTTCCCGATCCGGCAGGACCGCATTGCCATCGCGCTGCTGCTGGCGATCGCCTTCATCGCCGTGCCGCTGCTGGCGCCGGAGTACCTGTTCCGCGCCATCCTGATCCCCTTCGTGATCCTGTCGCTGGCTGCTATCGGTCTGAACATCCTGGTCGGCTACTGCGGCCAGATCTCGCTGGGCACCGGCGCCTTCATGGCAGTGGGCGCCTACGCGGCCTACAACTTCAATGTGCGCATCGAGGGCATGCCGCTGGTGCTGTCTCTGCTGCTGGGTGGCGCATGCTCCACCCTGGTGGGTGTGCTGTTCGGCATTCCGTCGCTGCGCATCAAGGGCCTGTACCTGGCCGTGGCCACCCTGGCGGCACAGTTCTTCGTGGACTGGAGCTTTCTGCGCATCAAGTGGTTCACCAATGATTCGTCGTCGGGCTCGGTCACCGTGTCGGGCCTGCAGGTGCTGGGCTTGCCCATCGAGTCGCCGGTGCAGAAGTATCTGTTCTGCCTGACCCTGGTGACGGTGTTCGCGCTGATGGCCAAGAACCTCGTGCGCGGCGCCATCGGCCGCGAATGGATGGCGATGCGCGATATGGACGTGGCCGCCGCGGTGATCGGCATCCGCCCTGTTTACGCCAAGCTCACCGCCTTTGCCGTCAGCAGCTTCATCGTCGGTGTGGCCGGCGGGCTGTGGGGCTTTGTGCATCTGGGCTCCTGGGAGCCGGCGGCCTTCTCGATCGACCGCTCATTCCAGCTGCTGTTCATGGTCATCATCGGCGGCCTGGGCTCCATCATGGGCAGCTTCTTTGGCGCGGCCTTCATCGTCATCCTGCCCATCTTCCTGAACCAGTTGCCGGCCTGGCTGAACATACCGATGTCCACCGCCACCGCCTCGCACTTGGAATCGATGATCTTCGGTGCGCTGATCGTGTTCTTCCTGATCGTCGAACCGCACGGCCTGGCCCGCCTGTGGTCGATCGCCAAAGAGAAGCTGCGGCTGTGGCCCTTCCCCCACTGACAAGAACGAGTTTTTCCCCATGCACTGACGAGTGCTTTTTCCACCCCTCTGGAGGCAGACAATGAAGTTGAAGTCACTGATAAAAGGCGCGGCCCTTGCGGCCCTAAGCCTGTCCAGCCTGCTCACCGCTCCGGCGGCCCTGGCGCAAGCCAAGGAGCAGTTCTTCCCGCTGCTGGTGTACCGCACCGGTCCCTATGCGCCGAATGGAGTGCCCTGGGCTAATGGCAAGCAGGACTACATCAAGATGATCAACGCGCGTGATGGCGGCATCAACGGCGTGAAGATCAGCTTTGAGGAGTGCGAGACCGGCTACGCCACCGACCGCGGTGTCGAATGCTACGAGCGGCTCAAGGGCAAGGGCGCGTCGATGATCGATCCGCAGGCCACCGGCATCACCTTCGCCCTGACCGAGAAGGCGCCCGTCGACAAGATCCCGCTGGTGACCCTGGGCTATGGCCTGTCGGCCTCGCAGGACGGCGGCGTGTTCAAGTGGAACTTCCCGCTGATGGGCAGCTACTGGACGGCGGCCGACATCCTGATCCAGCACATCGGCAAGAAGGAAGGCGGGCTGGACAAGCTCAAGGGCAAGAAAATCGCCCTGGTCTATCACGACAGCCCCTTCGGCAAGGAGCCGATGCCGCTGCTGGAAGAGCGCTCCAAGACCCATGGCTTCGAGCTGTTGAAGATCCCCGTCACGGCGCCCGGCGTCGAGCAGAAGTCGGCTTGGCTGCAGGTGCGTCAGCAGCGTCCCGACTATGTGCTGCTGTGGGGCTGGGGCGTGATGAACTCCACCGCGCTGAAGGAAGCGCAGGCCACCGGCTATCCGCGAGACAAGATGTACGGCGTGTGGTGGGCCGGCGCCGAGCCTGACGTGAAGGACGTCGGCGAGGGCGCCAAGGGCTATAACGCGCTGGCCCTGAACACCTCGGGCCAGACGCCCAAGGTCATCCAGGACATCATCAAGCATGTGCATGACAAGGGTCAGGGCACGGGCCCGAAGGATGAGGTCGGTTCGGTGCTCTACACCCGCGGCCTGATCATCCAGATGCTGGGCATCGAGGCCGTGCGCCGCGCGCAGGAGCGCTTCGGCAAGGGCAAGGTCATGACCGGCGAGCAGGTGCGCTGGGGCCTGGAGAACCTGGCCCTGGACCAGAAGAAGCTCGACTCGCTGGGCCTGGCCGGCGTGATGCGTCCGCTGTCCACCTCCTGCGTCGACCACATGGGCTCGGTGACGGCCCGCGTGCACACCTGGGACGGCGCGAAGTGGAACTTCAGCTCCGACTTCATCTCGGCCGACGAGCAGATCATCAAGCCGATGGTCAAGGCCGCCGCCGACAAGTACGCCAGCGACAAGAAGCTGACGCGTCGCACACCGCAGGACTGCCAGTCCTAAGCAGGTCCGGGGGCCCTCGCGGGCCCTCTTCCAAGCACCGCGCGCGGTGCTTGGAAGAGCGAAGAATGCACAGAGAACCAGGCGCATCACCATGACCACACCCAACATCCTTCTCAACGTCAACGGCATCGAGGTGATCTACAACCATGTGATCCTGGTGCTCAAGGGCGTCTCGCTCCAGGTGCCGGAGGGCAAGGTCGTGGCCCTGCTGGGTGGCAATGGCGCGGGCAAGACCACCACCCTGCGCGCGGTCAGCAATCTGCTGCGTGCCGAGCGCGGTGATGTCACCAAAGGTTCGATCGAACTGCGTGGCGAGCGCATCGAGAAGCTCTCCACCTCGGACATGGTCAACCGCGGCGTGATCCAGGTGATGGAGGGACGGCACTGCTTCGCCCATCTGTCGATTGAAGACAATCTGATGACCGGCGCCTACACCCGCAAGGATGGCAAGGCGGCGGTGGCCGCGACCCTGGAGAAGGTCTACAACTACTTCCCGCGCCTCAAGGACCGCCGCACATCGCAGGCCGCCTACACCTCCGGCGGCGAGCAGCAGATGTGCGCCATCGGCCGCGCCTTGATGGCCAATCCGAAGATGGTGCTGCTGGACGAGCCCTCGATGGGCCTGGCGCCGCAAATCGTCGAGGAGGTGTTCGAGATCGTCAAGGACCTGAACCAGCGCGAGAAGGTGACCTTTCTGCTGGCCGAGCAGAACACGAATATCGCGCTGCGCTATGCCGACTACGGCTACATCCTCGAGAACGGTCGCATTGTCATGGACGGCGAGGCCAAGGCGCTGCGCGAGAACGAGGACGTCAAGGAGTTCTATCTGGGCATGGGCGGCGGCGACCGCAAGAGCTTCAAGGATGTGAAAAGCTACAAGCGCAGGAAGCGTTGGCTGGCTTGAGAGGACGCAGATGAGCGACAACTTCTTTGCCCCGCCCGCGTTCAAGCCCGACCAGGCCCTGCTGCAGCTCAAGCGCGCGCTGCGCGATCTGCGGCAACTGAGCGAGCGCGGCAGTGAGTTCCTGCTGAAGGGTCAGACCATCGTTGAGCTGAGCGCTGACGAAACCACGCTGACCGCCAAGCTGGCCAAGCGCCCCGCACGCAGCCCCGAATGGGACACCCGTGTCTGCAAGAGCAGCGCCGACGTGCGCACGCTGCAGGACGAGATCAAGAAGCGCCTGGTGCGCTGGACGGACGAAACATCATGAGCAACTTCTACGACGCCCTGGAATCGCGCGACCCGGCACTGCGCGAACGCGAGCTGATGGCGGCGCTGCCGCAGCAGATCGCCAGGGCTCAGGATCTGACCCCGGCATATGCCGAATTGCTGGATGGCGTCGATCCGGACAGCATCGCCAGCCGCAGCCAGCTTGCCGCGCTGCCGGTGACGCGCAAGCACGAGCTGCTGGAGCGTCAGAAGGCCCAGCGCGCACACGACGTGTTCGGCGGCTTCTCCGCCATCGGCTGGACCGGCCAGGTGCGCAGCAGCGGCGCACAGCGAGTGTTCCAGTCGCCCGGGCCAATCTACGAGCCCGAGGGGCAGGGGCGCGACTACTGGCGCTCGGCACGGGCACTGTATGCCGCCGGCTTTCGCCATGGTGACCTGGTGCACAACAGCTTCAGCTACCACCTGACGCCGGCCGGCGCGATGATGGAAAGCGGCGCCCACGCGATCGGCTGCAGCGTGTTCCCGGGCGGCGTCGGCAACACCGAGCTGCAGTTGCAGGCCATGAGCGAGCTGCGCCCGCACGGCTATGTGGGCACGCCCAGTTTTCTGAAGATACTGCTCGACAAGGCCGCAGAGGCGGGCACCGCCCTGCCCTCGCTGCGCAAGGCCCTGGTCAGCGGCGAGGCCTTTCCGCCCTCGCTGCGAGACTGGCTGCGCGAGCGTGGCGTCGAGGGCTATCAGTGCTATGCCACGGCGGATCTGGGCTTGATCGCCTACGAGACGCCTGCCCGCGAGGGCCTGGTGCTGGACGAGGGCGTGATCGTCGAGATCGTGCGCCCCGGCACCGGCGACCCTGTCGCCGAGGGCGAGGTCGGCGAGCTGGTCGTCACCACCCTGAACCCCGACTATCCGCTGATCCGATTCGGCACCGGCGACCTCAGCGCCCTGCTGCCCGGCCACTGCCCGACCGGCCGCAGCAACGCGCGCATCAAGGGCTGGATGGGCCGCGCCGACCAGAGCGCCAAGGTGCGCGGCATGTTCGTGCACGCCGGCCAGGTGGCCGAGATCACGCGCCGCTTCCCCGAACTGGGCAAGGCCAGGCTGGTCGTCAGCGGCGAAATGGCCAACGACCAGATGCAGCTGCGCCTGGAGATCGCCAACGCCCCCGAGGGCCTGGCCGAGCAGGTGGCTCAGGCGATGCGCGACATCACCAAGCTGCGCGGCGATGTGGTCTTAGTGCCCCCCGGCAGCCTGCCCAATGACGGCAAGGTGATCGAGGACGCGCGCAAGTACGACTGAAGTCGTATCAGCAGGTCGTAGGCGCTTTCCCTGAGCCCGGCGCGCTTACGTAGTTCCCGCAGGGCGCGGCCACTGCCTCAGCCCTAATATTTGGCACCCCCAGCTATTTCCTTGAGGACAGCGATGAAGAAGCTTCTATTGACCGGTGTTGCCGCCAGCCTGTGCGCCGGAGCCGCCCTTGCCGAGTACCCCGAGAAGGCCATCACCATCGTCGTGCCCTTTGCCGCAGGTGGCCCGACCGACAAGGTCGCGCGCGACCTGGCCGAGGTGATGCGCAAATCGTTGGGCAACCAGACCATCCTGATCGACAACGTCGGCGGCGCTGGCGGCACCTTGGGCGCCACCAAGGTGGCCAAGGCCGCCCCCGATGGTTACACCCTGCTGCTGCACCATATCGGCATGGCGACCGCCCCGGCCCTGTACCGCAATATGCAGTACAAGACGCTGGAAGACTTCGAGTACCTGGGCCTGGTCGTCGATGTGCCCATGACCCTGATCGGCAAGCCCAGCCTGCCGGCCAACAACTACGCCGAACTGGCCAAGTGGATCGACGCCAACCGCGGCAAGATCAATCTGGCCAACGCCGGTCTGGGTTCGGCCTCGCATCTGTGCGGCCTGCTGTATCAGAGCACGGTCAAGGTGGACATGGTGACCGTGCCTTACAAGGGCACCGCCCCGGCAATGACCGACCTGCTGGGCGGCCAGGTGGACCTGATGTGCGACCAGACCACCAACACCACCTCGCAAATCGAGGCGGGCAAGGTCAAGGCCTTTGCCGTGACCAGCAGCAAGCGCCTGAGCGGTGCTGCGCTGTCCAAACTGCCGACGCTCGATGAGGCGGGCCTGAAGGGCTTCCAGGTCGGCATCTGGCACGGCGTGTACGCACCGAAGAACACGCCCAAGGCGGTGACAGACAAGATCAACGCCGCGATGAAGAACGCGTTGAAGGATCCCGACTTCATGAAGCGCCAGGAGGCGCTGGGTTCGGTGATCATCAGCGATGCACGCCTGAACGGCGCCGAGCACAAGAAGTTCGTCGAGTCGGAGATCAACCGTTGGGGTCCTGTGATCAAGGCGGCGGGGCAATACGCAGACTGAGGTCGCGCACAAGCCAGCACCCACCTTCTCGATAAAGAGCCCATCGGTAACGATGGGCTTTTTTCATGGGCCGTCAGTCAGATACGGATGGGTATCGTCACCGGCCCGTCGTTTTGCAGGAACACCTGCATATCGGCGCCGAACTCGCCGGTGGCCACCCGCGGATGGCGCTCCCGCGCCAGTTTCACCACCGTGTCATACAGCCGCTGCCCCTGCTCGGGTCCAGCCGCCGCGCTGAAGCCGGGCCGGTTGCCACTGGAGGTATCGGCCGCCAGAGTGAATTGCGACACGATCAACAGGCCGCCGCCGACGTCCTGCACGCTCAGATTCATCTTGCCGGCGCCGTCACTGAAGATGCGCAGCTTCAGCAGCTTGGTGACCAGCTTGTCGGCCTGCAGCTCGGTATCGCTCGGCTCGGCGCAGACCAGCACCAGCAGGCCTTGGTCGATCGCGCCGATCACCTGGCCAGCCACCTCGACCCGCGCCTGCCTGACGCGCTGCAAGACCGCAATCAATCCACCCGCCTCAGGTCAAGGTGACGCGCGCGAACTTGCGCTTGCCGACCTGCAGCACCAAGGTGCCGGCTGCGACCTTCAAGCCCTTGTCGCTGACCGCCGCGCCGTCGATCTTCACGCCGCCCTGCTCGATCATGCGCATCGCCTCGCTGCTGGACGGCACCAGACCGGCCGCCTTCAGCAGCGCGGCAATGCCCAGCGGCGCGCCGGTCAGGGCCAGCTCGGGAATCTCGTCCGGAATGCCGCCCTTGGCGCGATTGTTGAAATCGGCCTCGGCCTCGTCGGCGGCGCGGGCCGAGTGGAAGCGCGCGGTGATCTCCTTGGCCAGCAGCACCTTGGCATCCTTGGGGTTGCGGCCCTGCTCGACCTCGCGTCGCAGGCCGGCGATCTCGGCCTCGGCACGGAAGCTCAACAGGTTGAAGTACTTCCACATCAGCGTGTCGCTGATTGACAGCACCTTGGCGAACATCTCGTTCGGCGGCTCGGTGATCGCGATGTAGTTGCCCTTGCTCTTGGACATCTTCTCGATGCCGTCCAGGCCCTCCAGCAGCGGCATGGTCAGGATGCACTGCGCCTCCTGGCCGTACTCCTGCTGCAAGTGGCGACCCATCAGCAGATTGAACTTCTGGTCGGTGCCGCCCAGCTCCAGGTCGGATTTCAGCGCCACCGAGTCATAGCCCTGCATCAGCGGGTAGAGGAATTCGTGCACCGAGATCGGCGTGCCGGCCTTGAAACGGTCATGGAAGTCATTGCGCTCCATCATCCGCGCCACCGTGTACTTGGCGGCCAGCGCGATCATGCCGCGGGCGCCCAGGGCGTCGCTCCACTCGGAGTTGTAGCGGATCTCGGTCTTCTCCGGGTCCAGCACCAGGCTGGCCTGGGCGTAGTAGGTCTCGGCATTGAGCTTGATCTGCTCGGCCGTCAGCGGCGGGCGGGTGCTGTTGCGACCAGAGGGGTCGCCGATCAGGCTGGTGAAGTCGCCGACCAGAAAGATCACCGTGTGGCCCAGGTTCTGCAACTGGCGCATCTTGTTCAGCACGACCGTGTGGCCCACATGCAGGTCCGGCGCCGTCGGATCCAGGCCCAGCTTGATGCGCAGCGGCGTGCCGGTGGCCTCGGAGCGGGCCAACTTCGCCGTCCAGTCGGCTTCTGGCAGCAATTCATCGCAACCGCGCCTGGAAACGGACAGCGCCTCCAGCACCTTGTCCGTCACCGGATAGCGCGCAGCACCGGTCGCGGCTGAGTCGGGGGCGTTTGCTGCGGGTGCTTGAAAGTCGGACATGGCGGTCGTTTTAGGCGTTTCGGGGTTATTCGGGATTTGACGGCGGGGGTGGCTGGGTATACTGCGCCCTCGGCCCAAAAATGCGGGATTGACTGTGCGGTTTCGCACAGACAACCGGCAGCCGGATTCTAGTGGACGCCTCAGGCGTCCGTTGCCAACCAGGTGAGACCCAGTCAGTACGGGGCGAACCAGAACAGAGCCCTTGCGGCACCCGCCCATAGTGACTGACTGGATCCAGGAACTGAAACTCGGCTTTATCGGTGCAGCACAGCGCACCGAGACCTTCGCCGCCAAGCACCCGCGCGCCCTCACCGGCACCGTCGTGGGGCTGCTCAGCGGCTTTGCCGTCACCGCCTTCGGTATCGCGCCGCTGTCGCCCGATGCCGCAGATCTGCCGCGCCAGGTGATCACCGAATCGGTGGTGAACATCGATCTGGAAGCCCAGCTGGCAGCCTTGGCCGCCCATGAGCTTGAACTGACCCGCAACGACCTGACCCGCGGCAGTGACACTGCAGACAGCCTGCTGCGCCGCCTCGGTGCCTTCGACCCCCAGGCCGCCGCGTTTCTGCGCACAGACGCTCTGGGCAAGCGCGTCCTTCAAGGCCGCCCTGGCAAGCGCGTGCAAGTGCTGGCCGACGCCTCCGGCCGTGTCGAATCGCTGATCGTGCGCTTCCCCGCCGAGCGCGCCGAGCAGGCCAACACCCATTTCAGCCGCCTGAGCATCAAGCGCGGCGAGCAGGGTTTCAGCTCGCAACTGGAAGCCGTACCGCTGCGCACCCAGGTCAAGCTGGGCAGTGGCAGCGTGCGCTCCTCGCTGTTCGCCGCCACCGACGAGGCCGGCATCCCTGACGCCATTGCCACGCAGATGGCCGACATGCTGTCGGGCGACATCGACTTCCACCGCGATCTGCGCAAGGGCGACCGCTTCTCGGTCGTTTACGAAACCCTGACCGCCGATGGTGAGCCCATCACCTGGGACGGCTCTGCAGGCCGCGTGCTCGCCGCCGAGTTCGTCAACAACGGCCGCGCCTACTCGGCCGTCTGGTTCAAGGACAGCGCCAGCGGCAAGGGCAGCTTCTACAGCTTCGACGGCCAGAACAAGCGTCGAGCCTTCCTGGCCAGCCCGATGGAGTTCTCGCGCGTGACCTCAGGGTTCGCGATGCGCTTCCACCCGATCCTGCAGAAGTGGCGCGCCCATCTGGGCACCGACTTCGGTGCCCCCACCGGCACGCCGGTGCGCACCGTCGGCGATGGCGCGGTCGAGTTTGCCGGCTGGCAGAACGGCTTCGGCAATGTCGTGCACATCCGCCATGCCGGTGATCGCACCACCGTCTATGCGCACCTGAGCCGCATCGACGTCAAGAAGGGCCAGCGGGTCGAGCAAGGCCAGCGGGTCGGCGCGGTCGGTGCCACCGGCTGGGCCACCGGCCCGCATCTGCACTTCGAATTCCGCGTCAATGGCCAGCACCAGGACCCGCGCCTGATCGCCAAGGCCTCGGAAAGCATTCCGCTGCCCGCCACCGCCCGCGCCCAGTTCGGCGAGCTGGTGGCCAGCATCAAGACCCAGCTGACCGTGGCTGAGTCCATAGGCACGGGCGTCAGCGGCGCTGACTGAGCCCGCCGGCCGCCCCGGCAGCCCTCATGAGCGAGCACTACATCGGACTGATGTCCGGCACCTCGATGGACGGGGTGGACGGGGTGCTCGCCGCCTTTGACAGCCGGATTCAGGTGCTGGAGCACTGCCATCAGCCCTTCGACGACACACTGCGCGCCGAGCTGCTGGCGCTGAACAGCCCCGGCGCCAACGAATTGCACCGCGGCGCGCTGGCCGCCAATGCGATCGCCCGAGCCTACGCCGCGGTGACGGCCAAACTGCTGCAACGCAGCCAGTTCCGCCCCGACCAGATCACGGCCATCGGTGCCCACGGCCAGACCGTGCGCCACCGGCCCGGCGCCGTCGATGGCGTTGGCTACACCCTGCAACTGCTCAATGGCAGCCTGCTGGCCGAACTCGGCGGCATCGACGTGGTCTGCGACCTGCGCAGCCGCGATCTGGCCGCCGGTGGCCAGGGTGCGCCGCTGGTGCCGGCGTTTCACCGCGCCTTGTTCGGACGGCCGGAGCAGTCGGTTGCGGTACTGAACGTCGGCGGCATCAGCAATATCAGCCTGCTCTGCGCCGACGGCAGCACCACCGGCTTCGACACTGGCCCGGGCAACTGCCTGATGGACCTGTGGGCGCTGCGCCATCTGGGCCAGGCCTATGACGCCGGCGGCGCCTGGGCCGCCGGCGGCCAGGTCCTGCCCGAGCTGCTGACGGCGCTGCTGGCCGAGCCCTTCTTCGCCAGCCCGCCGCCACGCAGCACCGGGCGCGATCTGTTCAACGCGGCCTGGCTGGATACCCATCTGAGCCGCCACGCGGCCGCCGCCTCGCCCCAGGACGTGCAGACCACCCTGCTGGAGCTCAGCGCCGCCTGCGCCAGCCAAGCATTGCAGGCGTACGCCCCGGAAGCCATCGAACTGCTGGTCTGCGGTGGCGGCGTATTCAACAGCACGCTGATGGACCGCCTGCAGGCCAGGCTGCCAACGCTGCAGGTGCTGAGCACCGATCAGCGTGGCCTGCCGGCGATGCAGGTCGAGGCCGCGGCCTTTGCCTGGCTGGCTCGGCAGTTCAACCTGCGCGCGCCGGGCAATCTGCCCCAGGTCACCGGCGCTACGGGCCCCAGAGTGCTGGGCGCCCTATACCCTGCCGGCCAATAGAAGAAGCCGCCCGGAGGCGGCCTTTGATCGTTGTAGCGGGGACTCAGACCGAGAAGCTGGAACCACAGCCGCAGCTGGTGGTCGCATTCGGGTTCTTGATCACGAACTGGGCGCCTTGCAGGTCATCCTTGTAGTCGATCTCGGCGCCGGTCAAGTACTGCAGGCTCATCGCGTCAATCAGCAGCGTGACGCCGTTCTTGTGCATCTGCGTGTCGTCTTCGTTGACGACTTCGTCGAACTGGAAGCCGTACTGGAAGCCCGAGCAACCACCGCCCTGCACGAACACGCGCAGCTTCAGGTCCGGATTGCCCTCTTCGGCCACCAGGTCGCGCACCTTGTCGGCGGCGCTGTCGGTGAACACCAGCGGAGGCGGCGGCATATCGTCTGCGACGACGGAAAGATTTTCTGCGACTGCGTTCATGGCGATTCCTGGAGTTCTGGGGCTGTCACTTGAGATGAGGCCCCAAGCGGTCAAGTTCAATAGCTGCGGCCGCATCTTCACACAGCGGCCAAAGCCCTGCAATGCCCGGGACTTTGCCGAACTCGGCAAAAAGCGGCGCACAAACAAACAAGGCCGCAGAAGCGGCCTTGTCTTGTGATCCCGTGAGGGTTCGGTACAGCGCTGAAATTAGCGCTTGCTGAACTGCTTACGACGACGAGCGCCGTGCAGACCGACCTTCTTACGTTCCACTTCACGCGAGTCACGCGTGACGAAGCCTGCGCGGCTCAGATCCGGCTTCAAAGCCGCATCGTAGTCGATCAGTGCGCGGGTGATGCCGTGACGCACAGCGCCGGCCTGACCCGATTCGCCGCCGCCCTTGACGCTGATCTTCAGGTCAAATGCTTCGCCGTTATTGGTCAACATCAGCGGCTGCTTGACGACCATGATCGAGGTCTGGCGACCGAAATACTGTTCAACGGGCTTGCCGTTGACCAGGATCTGGCCCGAACCTTTTTTCATGAACACGCGAGCCACAGAAGACTTGCGACGGCCTGTGCCGTAGTTCCAGTTTCCGATCATCACCGCTCCTTAGATTTCCAGCGCTTTGGGCTGCTGGGCGGTGTGCGGATGCGTGGCACCTGCATACACCTTCAGCTTCTTGACCATCGCATAACCCAGCGGCCCCTTGGGCAGCATGCCCTTGACGGCCTTTTCCAGGGCGCGGCCCGGATGCTTGGCTTGCATGTCCTTGAACTTGGTGGCGTAGATGCCGCCCGGGAAGCCCGAATGACGGTAGTACACCTTGTCATTGGCCTTGTTGCCGGTCACGCGGAGCTTTTCCGCGTTGATGATGACGATAAAATCACCGGTGTCCACGTGAGGCGTGTAAATGGCCTTGTGCTTGCCGCGCAAACGGAGTGCCACTTCGCTGGCAACACGTCCGAGCACCTTGTCGGTGGCGTCAATCACAAACCACTCGTGCGTCACTTCGGCCGGTTTGGCGCTGAAGGTTTTCATGAGTTTCTTTCGAGTCATCCGGCCCCTGCACGAAGCAAAAGGCAAGATGTGTCGTTTGGCTTCTAAATGGAGAACGTTGCGACCGTGCTCGGTGCCGCTTGTGTGAACTGCGACCTCTCGCTGTTACCGCAACGCTTCTTTCCCGGAAGCCAGATTCGGGAAAGTCGAACAGTATATCCCAGATTACCTCTTGCTGAAAAGTCGCAGACAAGCTGGAGCAGCTGACGGCAAAGCCACGGGTACACAGAAACCGCTGGTCAGCCGGATAAAATCAGGGTAAATACTTAATTCACATGAACACCGACTCCTCCACCGACAGCGGCGACGACGCCCACCCCGCCAGCGCGCTGACCCAAATGGGCGCAGCCCTGAGCCAGGCGCCGGGTGCGGTCTTCAAGGCCTGGTCGTCGTGGGTGCCGATACGTTCCTTGGCACCACGTCACCGCGCTCGCATCCTGACCCATTTGCTGAGTCTGGGGCCCGACGACAGATACCTGCGTTTCGGCTATCCGGCCTCGGATGAGCAGATCGGCCGCTATGCCGAATCGCTGAACTTCGAGCGCGACGAGGTGCTGGGCATCTTCAACCGCCGGTTGCAGCTGATAGCGATGGCACACCTGGCCTATGAGCCCGCGCCACAGCTGCCCGACAAGCCGCCCATGGTCGAGTTCGGTGTGTCGGTGCTGAACAAGAACCGCGGGCGGGGTTTTGGCGCACGCCTGTTCGAGCATGCCGCCCTGCATGCCCGCAACCGCGGCATAGACACGATGTTCATTCACGCGCTGAGCGAAAACACGGCCATGCTGCGCATTGCCCGCAATGCCGGCGCCACCGTCGAGCGTGACGGGCCGGATTCCGAGGCCTGGCTGCGCCTGCCTCCGGACTCGGTGTCGTCCCACGTCGGCGAGGCCATCGAGCGCCATGCCGCCGAGCTGGACTTCCAGCTCAAGCGCCACGCCCATGCGGTCGGCGAGTTCATCGAAGCCATCGGTGAAGTGAAGTCCGGCGTCAGCGATACCCGCCGCGCCGGCCGCGAATAGACCGCGCCCACCACATGCCCGGCATCTCACCCCCGGCTCTGGGGGTAGCACCTGAGCGGGCCGCTCATTACTATCCGTTACAGTAAAAAGTTGGCATTGCAGCCGCAGTGCCCCATACGTGAAGCGTCGTTCGGGACATGCAAACCACCCTGCTGTGGACACTTGCGCTGTTGCTGGTCGCCATTTTGTCCCCCGCCCTTGTGCTGTGGGTCAAGAGGCGTCCGACGGCAGACAACCAGGCACTGCCCAATGAGTGGGCGGTAGCGGCACGCCCCGTATTCAATACCGATGAGCGCCGCATCTACCGCCTGCTGCGCGAGGCTCTGCCCCACCATGTGCTGCTGGCCAAGCTGCCGCTGGTGCGCTTCTGCCAGCCGACCGATGCCAAGGAAGTGCGCTACTGGTACGAACTGCTGGGCGCCGTCCATGTGAGCTTTGTCGTCTGCAGCCCCAATGGGCGGGTGCTGGCGGCACTGGACCTCGATACCGGCCGCGAGCCCTCGCAGCGCAGCCTGCAGATCAAGCAATCGGTGCTGGCAGCCTGCCGCATCCGCTATCTGCGCTGCACCGCCGACAACCTGCCCAGCGTGGCCGAACTGCAGTTGCTGGTGCCATTCAGCAATGCCGCGGCGCGCGGCCCACAGCCGGCGCCGGCGCCGGGGAGCCTACCGAGTGCTGCCATGGCCACCAAGTCTGCAGCGGCCAAGCGCGGCGAGCGTAATGCGCTGTGGCAGGACTCGACGGTGTTTCAGGACTCCTTCTTCGCGCCCGACAACCGCTTCGACTCGCTCAGCGGCAACGACTTCCCGCAGCCGGGTGCCATCGCCACCGCCAAGCTCGCTCCCGCCCGGCTGAGCGCCGTGGGCAACGAGCGCCCGCTGCCCGAGCCGATCTATGCCCACGAAGACGCACCGGATGACATCGTCGGCATCGTCGTCGATGGGGCGTCGCCCAGAGTCGCCGCCAACCGCTGATTGGCCCGGCGCAGGCCCGAGCGCACTGCATGCGCTACCCTGCGCGGCATGAACATGACTCTGGATGCCGGCTTCGCCGAGCTCACCCCCGACCGAATGCTGGACGCGCTGGAGGCCGTGGGCCTGCGCTGCGACGGCCGCATGCTGCAGCTCAACTCCTATGAAAACCGCGTGATCCAGGTCCATCTGGAGGATGGCCCAGTGGCGGTGGCCAAGTTCTACCGCCCTGCGCGCTGGACCGATGCGCAGATACTCGAAGAGCACCAGTTCGCACTGGAACTGGCCGCCGCCGAAGTGCCGATGGTTGCGCCCTGGACCCTGCAGCCACCGACGGTGGAAGGCATGCATTTGGTCGGGGACCCGGCCACGCTGGCGGTCTCTGGCGCACAGCGCTTCAGCGTCTCGCCACGCTGCGGCGGTCGCGCCCCCGAGCTGGACGATCCCGACACCTTGACCTGGATCGGCCGTTTCATCGCCCGCCTGCATCTGGTCGGCCGTCAGCGCCCGTTCGAGCACCGCGTCAGCTGGGTGGGTGCGCAACCGGCGATCGATGCCCGAGACTGGCTGCTGGCACACGACTCGGTGCCGCTGGAGATGCAGGCCAAATGGCTGGACTCGGTGAACCGCTCGATCGAGGCGATCACCGCCGCCTATGAGGCCGTGCCCGAGCTACGCACGCTGCGCCTGCACGGCGACTGCCACCCCGGCAACATCCTGTGGACGCCGGACAAGGGCCCGCATTTCGTCGATCTGGACGATGCCTGCACCGGCCCGGCGATACAGGACTTGTGGATGCTGCTGTCCGGTGACGATCTGGCCAAGCGCCAGCAGCTGGCCTGCGTGCTGGAAGGCTACGAGACCTTCTGCGACTTCGACCGCCGCGAGCTGCGCCTGATCGAGCCGCTGCGCTGCGTGCGCATGATCCACCACAGCGCCTGGCTGGCCAAGCGCTGGGGCGATCCGGCCTTTCCGATCGCGTTTCCCTGGTTCGGGGATCACGCCTACTGGAACGACCAGATCACCCGCCTCGGCGAGCAGCTCGAGGCGATGGAAGAGGCTGTTTAGCCGACCAGCAAGGCGTTGATGCGCCGCACATAGGCCGCAGGATCTTCCAGGTGCCCGCCCTCGGCCAGCACGGCCTGGTCGAACAACACCTGGGCCAGATCGTCGAAGTGCGCGCTGCCGTCGAGCTTCTTGACCAGCGCGTGGTCGGCGTTGACCTCCAGCGTCGGCAGCCCGGTCGGCGCCTGCTGGCCGGCCTGCTTCAGCAGACGGGCCAGATGGCCGCTGACATCGCCCGCTTCGACGACGATACAGGCCGGTGAGTCCACCAGGCGCGTGGTCACGCGCACGTCCTTGGCGCGGGCCTTCAGCGACTCCTTCAAACGGTCCAGCACGGGCTTGAAGGCGGTGGCCACTTCCTCGGCCTTCTTCTTCTCTTCCTCGTCCTGCAGGCTGCCCAGATCGACGGCGCCCTTGGCCACGCTCTGCAGCTGCTTGCCGTCGAACTCGAACAGATGCGACAGCATCCACTCATCGACACGGTCGGTCAGCAGCAGCACCTCGATGCCCTTCTTGCGGAAGATCTCCAGCTGCGGGCTGTTCTTGGCCGCGGCCAAGGTGTCGGCGGTGATGTAGTAGATCGGCTCCTGGCCTTCCTTCATCCGCGACACATAGTCGGCCAGGGACACGCCCTCGTCGGCATGGGTGGAGGCAAAGCGCAGCAGCTTGGCCAGGCGCTCCTGGTTCTGATGGTCTTCGCCGACGCCCTCCTTCAGCACCGAGCCGAAGTCCTTCCAGAAGGCGGCGTACTTCTCGGCCTGGTTCTCGGCCAGGTCTTCCAGCATCGCCAGCACGCGCTTGGTCGAACCCTCGCGAATGACCTTCACATCGCGGCTTTCCTGCAGCAGCTCACGCGACACGTTCAGTGGCAGATCGGCCGAGTCGATCACGCCCTTGACGAAGCGCAGGTAGACCGGCATCAGCGCCTCGGCGTCGTCCATGATGAAGACGCGCTTGACGTAGAGCTTGACGCCGCCGCGCTTGTCTCGGTTCCACAGATCGAACGGGGCCTTGGCCGGGATGAACAGCAGCTGCGTGTACTCGCTGCGGCCCTCGACGCGGTTGTGCGTGTAGGCCAGCGGGGGCTCGGTGTCGTAGCTGATCTGCTTGTAGAACTCGGTGTACTGCTCCTCGGTGATCTCGCTCTTGCTGCGCGTCCACAGCGCGGCGGCCTTGTTGACCGTTTCCCACTCGTCGGTCACGGTGGACTCGGCCTTCTCGGCGTTCCACTCTTCCTTGCGCATCAGGATGGGCAGCGAGATGTGGTCGGAGTACTTGCTGATCACCGACTTCAGGCGCCAGGTCTTCAGGAACTCTTCCTCGCCCTCGCGCAGATGCAAGGTCACGGCCGTGCCGCGCTCGGGCAGGTTGATGGTCTCGACCTCGAAGTCGCCCGTGCCCTCGGAGCTCCAGCGCACGCCCTGGTCGGCGGGCAGACCGGCGCGGCGGGTTTCCACCGTCATGCGGTCGGCGACGATGAAGCCGGAGTAGAAGCCAACGCCGAACTGGCCGATCAGGCTGGCGTCCTTCTTCTGGTCGCCTTCGAGCTTGTCCATGAACTCGCGGGTGCCGCTCTTGGCAATCGTGCCCAGGTGAGCGATCGCCTCGTCGGCGCTCATGCCTATGCCGTTGTCGCGGATGGTCAGGGTCCTGGCCTCGGCGTCGAAGCTGACGCGCACCTCCAGATTGGGCGCGTCCTCGAACAGCGCGGCATTGTCCAGTGCCTCGAAGCGCAGCTTGTCGCAGGCGTCGGACGCGTTCGAGACCAGCTCGCGCAGGAAGATTTCCTTGTTGGAGTACAGCGAGTGGGTGACCAGGTGCAGGACCTGCTTGACCTCGGCCTGAAATGAATGGGTTTTCTTGTCCATCGTAGGGCGACCTCTAGATTTTGGGTTCGGAAAGCGCAGCATGCCGGGCAAGCCCGGCGGCGCACAAGAGATGGGGGCCGGCCGCCCGGTTTCAAGAGGGGCGGAGGGGCGGGAGGGGGCGGAGGCTCAGCGCGCCGTCAGCGCCACCAGGTCCACCCGCACCTGGCCCTTGCTGAGCGCGGCGCTGACGGCGCGGGCGTACTGCTGAGCCCATTCCTCGTTCTGGAAGGCCACCAGGCCTACCGCGTTGGCAACCGACAGTATCTTGTCCACTGCCAGCACCTTGCCAGAGCCGCGCATCGGCTCGCACTCATTGAGCAGGAACTGCTGGTCCAGCCAGGTGCGCGCCTCCTCGTACGACATCGCCTCCAAGCCATCGAGGGCAATGCCCACCTCTTCACCCGGACCAAAGCTGACGATCACTTCGTGGCGCATCGCGTTCCCCTCATGCTGAATCCAGCCCCGATTGTCGGGGCTGAGCCCTCAGGCGTTCAAGCGTCTTGCGCGCACCGCTTGATCCAGGACAGCCATCAGCTCCACCGAGGCGTCCCAGCCCAGGCAGGCGTCGGTGATGCTCTGGCCATAAACCAGCTTGGCCGGATCGTCCTTGCCGGGGCTGAACTTCTGCGCGCCGGCAGTGAGGTGGCTCTCGACCATCAGACCGAACACGCGCTTGCTGCCTGCCTTGATCTGCTCGGCCACGTCGCGGGCCACATCCAGCTGGCGCTCATGGTTCTTGCTGCTGTTGGCATGGGAGCAGTCCACCATCAGGGTCTGCTCCAGCTTGGCCGACTCCAGGTCCTTGCAGGCGGCGGCAACGCTGGCGGCGTCATAGTTCGGCGCCTTGCCGCCGCGCAGGATCACATGGCAATCCTTGTTGCCCTTGGTCTCGACGATGGCGACCTGGCCGTTCTTGTGCACCGACAGGAAGTGATGGCCGCGGGCCGCCGCCTGTATCGCGTCGGTGGCGATCTTGATATTGCCGTCGGTGCCGTTCTTGAAACCTATCGGCGCCGACAGGCCCGAGGCCAACTCGCGGTGCACCTGGCTCTCGGTGGTGCGTGCGCCGATCGCGCCCCAGCTGATCAGGTCACCGATGTACTGCGGCGATATCACGTCCAGGAACTCGCTGCCGGCCGGCAAGCCCAGGCGGTTGATCTCCAGCAGCAGCTGGCGGGCCATGCGCAGGCCCTCGTCGATGCGGTAGCTCTCGTCCAGATAGGGGTCGTTGATCATGCCCTTCCAGCCCACCGTGGTGCGGGGCTTCTCGAAGTACACGCGCATCACGATCTCCAGCGTGTCGGCGTACTTGTCGCGCATCTCCTTCAGGCGCTTGGCGTACTCGACAGCGGCGGCCGGATCGTGGATCGAGCAGGGCCCGATGATCAGCAACAGCCGGTCGCTCTTGCCATGCATGATGTCGCGGATCTGGCGCCGCGTGTTGACAACCAGCGATTCCATCGCCGTGCCGCTGATCGGGAAGAAGCGGATCAGATGCTCGGGCGGCGGCAGCGGCGTGATGTCGCGGATGCGTTCGTCATCGGTCTGACTCGTCTTGTCCTGCGGCGAGTACCAGCGTTCGGCCTGGTGCGCGGATTTGGCTGCGTTCATGCTTGGAGCTCCGGTGTAGCAAAAGTCGATCAAAGTGGCGAGGCGAAAAAAAACCGCCGGGTGGGGACCCGGCGGTTTCTAGGATTCGGTCTGTGCTTGTCTCAAGCCCTGCCCTCTCCTCCGCCGGTGCGGTGCGAGAACCAAAAGAAGGCAAAGAAAAACTTGGGGAAGCGCATGGGGACCAAATGTAGCACGGCTTTTTCAGGCGGTCCCGCCGACCGTCAGCCCATCGATGCGCAGCGTCGGCTGGCCCACGCCCACCGGCACGCTCTGGCCCTCCTTGCCGCAGACACCGACGCCGGTGTCCAGCTGCATATCGTTGCCGATCATGCTGATATGGGTCAGCGCCTCGGGGCCGTTGCCGATCAAGGTCGCGCCCTTGACCGGGTACTGGATCTTGCCGTTCTCGACCCAGAAGGCCTCCGACGCCGAGAACACGAACTTGCCGCTGGTGATGTCCACCTGACCGCCGCCGAAGTTGGTCGCGTACAGACCCTTCTTGATCGAGGCGATCACCTCCTCGGGCGTCTTCTTGCCGGCCAGCATGTAGGTGTTGGTCATGCGCGGCATCGGCATATGGGCATAGCTCTCGCGCCGGCCGTTGCCGGTGGGCTTCACGCCCATCAGGCGCGCATTCATGCTGTCCTGGATGTAGCCGCGCAGGATGCCGTCCTCGATCAGCACATTGCGCTGGCTGGGGTTGCCCTCGTCATCGACATTGAGCGAGCCGCGGCGGTCGGCGATCGTGCCGTCGTCCAGCACGGTCACGCCCTTGGCGGCAACGCGCTGGCCGATGCGGCCGGCGAAGGTGCTGGAGCCCTTGCGGTTGAAGTCGCCCTCCAGGCCATGACCGACGGCCTCGTGCAAGAGCACGCCGGGCCAGCCCGGGCCCAGCACCACGGTCATGACGCCGGCGGGGGCAGGTCTTGACTCCAGATTGGTCAGCGCTGCATTGACCGCCTGCTGCACATAGCTCTCAATCATCGCGTCGGTAAAGTAGGCCAAGCCGAAGCGGCCACCGCCGCCACCGGAGCCGACCTCGCGGCGGCCGTTCTGCTCGGCAATCACCGTCAGGCTCAGCCGCACCAAGGGGCGCACATCGGCGGCCAGGGTGCCATCGGCGCGGGCGATCAGCACCACCTCGTGCTCGGCGGCCAGGCCGGCCATCACCTGCACGATGCGCGGGTCCTTGGAGCGGGCCAGCTTCTCGGTCTTCTCCAGCAGCGCCACCTTCTGCGTGCTGTCCAGGCTGGCGATAGGGTCGTCGCGACCATACAGCATGCGGCCTTGCGCGATCGTCGCCTTGGCCGGCACCTTGACCTTGCGGCTCTGGCCGGCGCTTGCAATGCTGCGCACCGTGCGTGCGGCGTCCAGCAGGGCGGCTTCGGAGATGTCATCGGAGTAGGCGAATGCCGTCTTCTCGCCGGCCACCGCGCGCACGCCCACGCCCTGGTCGATGCTGAAGCTGCCGCTCTTCACAATGCCCTCTTCCAGGCTCCAGCCTTCGCTGCGCGTGGTCTGGAAATAGAGGTCGGCATCATCGACGCGGTGCTCAGTGATCAGCCGCAGCGCTTTGCTCAGCACCGGTTCGCTCAGACCAAAGGGCTCCAACAGCAGCGTACGTGCCAGTTGCAGGCGTTCAAGAGTGGGTTCGCGCGAGATCATGGCCGCATTGTAGGAGGCATGGGCCGGCAATCGTCGGTAACAGACCTTTACGTCTTGGCCGTCGTCCGATTGACCCTGCTGGCGTTGTAGAGCCACGGGCCCGCCGAACCACTCAACACCTCAGCCAACAGGATCAAATATGAACAGCTTCAAGACCCTCATCGCCACCGCCGTTTTTGCTTCGATCAGCGCCGCCAGCCTGGCTCAAACGCCTGCTGCGGCCACCGCACCGGCACCGGCCGCCAAGACCACCGCAGCGGTCGCAACACCGGCCGCAACGCCAGCCACTCCGGCAACACCGGCCGTGAGCGCCAAGGCTGAAGCCCCGGCAGCGAAGGCCGACGCCAAGATCGCCGCCAAGACGGCCGCCGCCACCGCCAAGCCGGCAGCCAAGACCGTCAAGCATGCCAAGCATGCGAAGAAGCCGGCTGCTGCGCCGACCGCCACTCCGGCTGCGGCCCCCAAGCCTGCCGTCTGATCCGGCAGCAACAGGCTGAGAAGGCACGCCGCCCGTGCGGCGTGCCCCTCAGCTGACTCATTCAGACTTGATCGCCCGCCTTCTTCAAGGCCAGCGCATGCTCATACAGGGCATTGCGCGGCGACCCCGACAACTCCGCCGCCAGCGACACCGCCTGCTTCAGCGGCAGTTCGCGCATCAGCACCAACAGCGCCCGCGTGGCGGCCGGCGGCAACGCGGCCTCATCGACGGCGACAGACGGTGCCGCATGCAGCACGAGCACGAACTCACCGCGGGCGCGCATCGCGTCGGCCTGCATCCAGGCCGGCAGGTCGACAGCCAGCATCGTGTTGACGGCCTCGAACTGCTTGGTCAGCTCGCGGCAGACCGTCACCCGGCGTTCGGGCAGCAGTTCGGCCAGCAGATCGGTCAGCGCATTGATGCGGTGCGGTGCCTCGAACAGCACCTGCGCACGCGGGCTTGCGGCCAGTGCCAGCAGGGCCTCGCGCCGCTCGCCGGCCTTGGTCGGCAAAAACCCTGAAAAGACGAAGCCGTCGGCCTGCACATCGCCGGCCACGCTCAGCGCCGTCACCGCGCTGCTGGCGCCGGGCACCGGGAACACTCGCAGGCCCTGTTGAGCAACGGCGGCCACCAGCACCGCGCCGGGGTCGGAGATCGCCGGCGTGCCGGCATCGCTGACATAGGCAACGCGCTGGCCCGCTCGCAGCCGCTCCAGTACCTGGCCCGAGGCCGCATGCTCGTTGTGCTGGTGCAGGGCGACCAAGGGCTTGTCCAGCCCCAGGTGGCGCAGCAAGCCGCCGGTGACGCGGGTGTCCTCGCAGGCCACAGCGTCCACCAGGCTCAAGACCTGGATCGCACGCAGAGTCAGGTCGGCCAGGTTGCCGATAGGCGTGGCCACGACATACAGTGTCGAGGCGGGATACTGTTGGCCACCGGCAGCGGCGGCGGCGGCGTCACGCAACAGGGTGGAAGCGGAGGCATCAATGCTCAAGACGGGAACCTCCAAAGAGACCGGGGACCATGCCGAGACCTTGGCGCTGCGTTTCCTGAAGCGCCAGGGCCTGAGCCTGGTGGAGCGCAATTATCGAGTCGCGCGGGGCCCTACGGCACGCGGCGGCGAAGTGGACCTGATTGTGCGCGCCGCCGACGGCACCCTGGTCTTCGTCGAAGTCCGAGCCCGCGCCAGCAGCAGCCATGGCGGGGCGGCGGCCAGCATCACGGCGACCAAGCGGCGGCGGCTGATCTTCGCCGCCCAGCACTATCTGCTGCGCTGGGCCTCGCCGCCGCCCTGCCGTTTTGACGTGATTGCGGTGCAGGGCGATGTCATCGAATGGCTGCCTGCCGCGTTTGATGCTGGCAGAGGCTGAGAGGCCATCGGATGCCCCCGCGTGAGGCCACAAAACGGTCCCAATCTAGGCGCGACGCGCAGCCGGGGTTGGGTCCCGGCGAGGCGTTGCAACGACGAGTGGGCCCGCTTTGTGGCCTCACCCTGCGGGCCGGGGTACCCAAGACCGCTGGGGGGCGTTGCGCCGCTTGCCCAGGCGTCAGCCTGGGCGGCACGTCGCGCCTACCCCAGCGGCCTTGGCCGCCCCGGCGCGGGGGCATTCGATGGCCTCTCAGCCTCTGGAGCCCGGCTCCACCCCGGGCAAACCCTCAATCTGCCCTATGATCGCGCCTCATGCTTGAGCAAAGAATCCAACAGCACTTTTTCGAGAGCGCCGACCTGCAATATCAGGTGGCCGAAGCGCTGGCGCGCCCGGTGGCCGGCGCGGCCCAGGCCCTGGTTGACGGCATCACCGGCGGCGGACGGGTCATGTGTTGCGGCCACGGGCTGTCCAGCCTCGACGCCCACTATATGGCGGCCCTACTGCTGGGTCGCTTCGAACAGGATCGCCCGGCCCTGGCCGCCGTCGCCCTGGGCTTCGAGGCCCAGCTGAGCCTGGGCCCGGGCAGCGACAGCGGCACCATACTCACCCGCCAGGTCCAGGCCCTGGGCCATCCCGGCGATGTGCTGATGCTGTTCGATGCCCAGCAGGCCGCCCCCGGCGCGCTGCGCGAACTGCTGGACGCCGCCCACGCCCAGGACATGACGGTGATCGCGCTGACCGGCCAGGTGGACGAGGACCTGCGCTCGCGCCTGGTGGACACCGATGTGCATATCCGCGTGCCCCACAGCCGCGCCGCCCGCGTCAGCGAGATCCACCGGCTGCTGGCCCATTGCCTGTGCGACGCCGTTGATCTGCAACTGCTGGGCACTGGCGAATAGACCGCCCGCGGCCCCCACTTTCTTGCCCCCCGACAGGACTCCCATGAGCATTCAAAAGCATCTGCCCCGCTTCTTCGTCATCGCCGGCCTCGTCGGCGCCACCCTGCTGGGCACGGCCTGCGCGCCGCTGGTGGTGGGTGGCGCGATGGTGGGCGGTGCCCTGATGGCCACCGACCGCCGCACCTCGGGCATCCAGATCGAGGACCAGGGCATAGAGCTGAAGGCAGGCACCCGCGTGCGCGAGGTGCTGGGCGATCGCGGCCATGTCAGCATCAACAGCTACAACCGCCTGGTGCTTATCACCGGTGAGGTGGACAGCGAGGCCGACCGCACGGCCGTCGAGCAGGCGGTGTCACGGGTCGAGAATGTGCGCAACACCTTCAATGAACTGGCGGTGATGGGCAGCACCTCGCTGACCAGCCGCTCCAACGACGTGATCATCCGTAGCAAGGTCAAGGCCAGCCTGATCGACGCCAAGGACGTGATGAGCAATGCCTTCGACCTGCATGTCGAACGCGCCGTCGTCTATCTGATGGGCCGTGTCACCGAACGCGAGGCCACCCGCGCCACCGACATCGCGCGCAGCGTCAGCGGCGTGCAAAAGGTGGTGCAGGTGTTCGAGATCATCAGCGAGGCGGAGCTGGCGGAGATGTTGCCCAAGCCCAAAGCTCAGTGAGGCTGGGACCCCGGATTGCATCCGGGCTTGTATGTTCGGGGCAGCACCTTCAGACGCAGCGACTGAGGGTGCCGAGGTGGAGGGACTATCCGGGCTATCTGCC
>NZ_SNXS01000005.1 GCF_004362525.1 Roseateles toxinivorans | reverse complement strand
CGATGGCGGTGATGGCGGCAAGGGCGGCCAGATCCAGCTGCTGGGCCGGCAGGTGGGCCTGACGGACAGGGCCGCGGTCAGCGCCTCGGGGGCCGGCGGCGGCGGCCAGGTGCTGGTCGGCGGCGGGCAGGAGGGCAAGGACGCCAGCGTGCCCAATGCCGTGGCGGCCTATATCGGCCCCGAGGTGCACATTGCGGCGGATGCCACCGAGCAGGGTTACGGCGGGCGCGTCATCGTCTGGAGCGACAAGTCGACCCGGGCCTACGGCAGCTTCAGTGCCCGGGGCGGCCCCGAGGGCGGGGACGGCGGCTTCATCGAAACCTCGGGTGGCTGGCTGGATGCCAGGCCGACCGCCATCGATACACGTGCCCCCAAGGGCAAGGCGGGCCAGTGGCTGATCGACCCGTACAACATCTATATCTCGGATACCGGCTATGGCTATGGCACCGAGCGCATTGCTGCGGGCACATTCTTCGATCCCAGTGGTGATGATTCGGTGCTGCTGAGCGGCGACATCAACGATGCGCTGAATGCGGGCCAGACGGTCGTCATCAAGACCTCGACCGGGGGCAGCCAGCAGGGCAATATCGAGTTGCGAAATGCAACGATCTCCCACAGCTCCGGGCCCAGCGGCGGCAACCTGACCCTGCTGGCCGACGGCAATATCGACATGATCGATTCGTCGATCTCGGGCCTCAACGGTGCGCTGAACGTGACCTTCGTGGCCGGCCAGGGCGGGCTGCCATCGGGCGGCACGGTGTACTTTGGCGGCGCTTCCACCATTGTTTCGGGTGGCGGCAATATCGATATCGGCGGCGGCGGCACCGGCCAGCTGGCCGGTGGCAATTCATTCGCCAACGCGGCGGTGAACACGAAAGGCTTCGGTGCGGGCATCACGCTGGAGTCCGGCACGGTGCTGGATGCCGGCAGTGGCAACCTTTCGCTGCGTGGTGCCACCGCCATGTCAGGTGCCGGCGATGGCATCGTGCTGCAAGGCTCGGGCATGGGCCAGCAACGTCAGCCCTTGCTGATCGGCCGCAACATCACGCTGCTGGGCTCGGCGGGGACGGCCGGCACGGGCGTGACGCTCGGCCCCGGCAGCAGCCTTGAGGCCACTCAATCGATCAATGTCTCCGGCTGGTCGCTGAACGGTGTGGGCGTGCAGATGGACCCCGGCACCGGCCGGGGCGCTCGCCTTGTGGTGGATCCGGGCACACCTGTGACCGACCCGAGCTACCAGCTGTATGTGCGTGGCCAGGGTACGGACGGCGTGGTCATTGCCACCGAGACGACCAGTCTGGTGGCCGCCCATGGCGCCAACATCCTGGTCGACGCGACCGGCGGCTCGCCGACCGGATCGCTGCGGGTCAACGGTGACCTGACGTCGGAGGTGATCAACTCCACAGGCGGCGGCTCGGTGACCCTGATCGGGCCCAGCCTCGCCTTGGGTCATACCCGCGTGGTGACCGACGGGGATGTGCTGATACAAGCCACCCGCGGCTCCTTTGGCGGCCTGACCATGACCAACAGCCACATCCAGGCCGGCGGAGCCATCGACGTGCAGGCCGACCGAATGCAGTTCACCTTCGGTTCGTCGCTGTCGTCAACTGCGAGCGGCCTGGCGATCGGGCTGAGTGGCTTTAACGGCGGCGCGCTGACCCACTTCGACAACCAGGCCGATGCACTCCTTACCACCCCCAATGGCAACTGGCTGATCTACGCGAGCGACCCCCAGCTCAACTGGTCGCCGAACGATCTGAACCATGACTACACCATGCATGGCTCCGCCGGTTTCTTCGACACGCCCCCCAGTCAAGCAGGCTTGAATGGAATCCTGTTTGCCACCCCTCAGGTCGCGCGGATCGAGGGCGATGTGGTTCCGCGCGAATACGACGGCACGACCGCAGCAACGTTCTTCGGAAGCCCCAGGATCACTACCCTGCCGGGCGATACGGCCATGATCCTTGCGGACATTGATCCGCCGGTGTTTCTGGACAAGAACGCCGGGGTGGACAAGCCCTTGGATGCCGGCCTGTTGATGTTCCCCATGTTCGTCGATGCCAAGCAGAAACCCGTCTTCGGCTACACCGTGCAGAACACCTTGAAGGGCACGATCACTCAGCGATCATTGCAGTACAGCCTCCAGGTTGCCGACAAGGTCTATGACGCCACCACCACCGCCACGGTCACAGGCCAGATCATCGGCGGCTTGGTGAGCGGCGAAAGCCTTGGCTTCGTTGCCAATGGCGATTTTGTGTCGAAGGACGTTGGCGAGGTCGTCTTCGTCAGTCCCCGTGTGCAGTTGGTGGATGGGAGTGGGGGGGGGCGTGCGGCCAACTACAAGCTCGATACCGGGGAAGTCGCTGTCGACTATGCTGCCGCCATCACCCGGGCCGACCTGCTGGTCACCGGACTGACCGCGGTCAACAAGACCTATGACCGTTCGACCGCGGCCACACTCAGCGGCGCGCCGACGGTCAACCCCTTGGGCGAAGACTCGGTGTTCGTTTTCTTCCAGAACAATTCCGAGCTCGCGGGCGGCAAGGGCAATGGCGCGCAAGGCGGTATCACCCCGCTGGCCACCTTCGAAGGCGTGGCGTCGTTCAGCGACCGCAACGTCGGAACCGCCAAGCCGGTGAGCGTGTTCGGTCTGCAGTTGGGTGGCGGGGACGCCAACAACTACAACCTGATCGCACCGACGCTCGTTGCCAACATCACACCGCTGGCACTGAACGTCGGCAATCTGAGTGCGGCGAGCAAGGTCTACGACGGTGGCACCTCGGTGTCGATCTCCGGTAGTTCGTCCATCACACCGCTGGAAGGCGATTCGGTCAGCCTGTCCTCCGGCTCGGGCAGTTTCGTCGACAAGAATGTGGGCAGCAACAAGACCGTGGTGTTGAATGGTTTCGGGCTGAGCGGGCCCGACGCCGGTAACTACACGGTGTCGTTCTCGGGCAACCTGAGCGCGGACATCACACCGGCCAGCGTCTCCGTCACCGGCCTGACTGCAAACAACAAGGTCTATGACGCCACCACGGTGGCGACTTTGGCCAGCACGGGCCAGGTCAACGTCTTCGGCAGCGATGTGGTGACGCTCAGCGGCGGCACGGCCAATTTCGTTGACAAGAACGTCGGCACGGCCAAGACCGTGGTGCTCAGCGGCTTTGGCCTCAGCGGTGCCGACGCCGGCAACTATGCGCTGCAGCCGATCGCCAACCTCAGCGCCAACATCACCCCGGCGACGCTGGCCATCAGCGGCCTGACCGCCAACAACAAGGTCTATGACGCCGGCACGGCGGCCACCCTGGCCGGCAGCGCGGCCGTCAAGGCCCTGGGCAACGATGTCGTCACTGTCGGTGGTACGGCCGTGGCCAATTTCAGCGACAAGAACGCCGGCACCGGCAAGAGCGTCAGCGTCAGCGGCTACACGCTGAGCGGCGCCGACGCGGCCAACTACACCGCCGCACAGCCCACCGGCCTGAGCGCCAACATCACCCCGGCCACCCTGGTCATCGCCGGACTGGGCGTGGCCGACAAGGTGTATGACGCCAGCACGGTGGCCACACTCACCGGCGGCGCCAATATCAGCGCGCTGGGCAGCGATGTCGTCAGTGTCGACGCCGCCAATGCCAACGCCCGTTTTGCCGACAAGAACGTCGGCGCCAGCAAGAGTGTCATCGTCGGCAACTTCAGCCTCACCGGGGCAGATGCTGGCAACTACACCCTGCAGGCGCCGATCAACCTGACGGCCAGCATCACCCCGGCCTCCTTGAGCGTCAGCGGCATCAGCGCCAACAACAAGGTCTATGACGCCGGCACCTCGGCTACCCTTAGCGGCAGCGCCAGCGTGCAGGCCCTGGGCAGTGATGCCGTCAGCGTCGGTGGCACGGCCGTCGCCAGCTTCGCAAACAAGAATGTCGGCAGCGGCAAGAGCGTCAGCGTCAGCGGCTATACGCTGAGCGGTGCGGACGCCGGCAACTACACGCTGAACCCGCCGGCCGATCTCAGGGCCGACATCACGCCCGCCAGCCTGACCATCAGCGGCATCAGCGCCAACAACAAGGTCTATGACGCCACCCTGGTGGCCAGCCTCAGCGGCAACGCCGTCGTGCAGGCCCTGGCCAATGACAGCGTCAGCGTCGGCGGCACGGCAAGCGCCAGCTTCAGCGACAAGAACGTTGGCAATGCCAAGCCGGTTACGGTCAGTGGCTACACCCTCATCGGTGCAGACGCGGGCAACTACCAGGTGGTCACGCCAAGCCTGACGGCCAGCATCACCCCGGCCAGCCTGCAGTACCTGGCCAGCCCGGTGAGCAAGTCCATTGGCGACGCGGTGCCGGTGCTGAGCGGCAGCGTCACAGGCTTCGTCGGCGGCGAGACCCAACAGTCGGCGACGAGCGGTGCGCTGAGCTTCAGCAGCGAGGTCGAGGTGCAGACGGCGGCGGGCAGCTACGCCATATTGGGTGCGGGCCTGAGCGCGCAGAACTACAGTTTTGTCCAGGCGCCGGGCAATGCCACGGCTTTCACCGTTACAGGAATCAGCCCTGCAGCCACCTTGAATCAGGGCACGGCCGTGGCCGTCAACTCGGTGCTCAACCCACCGCAGGCGCCCACCAACAGTGGCCTGGGCGGCCTGCTGAATATGCTGCAGGCGCCGGCTGCCGGCGCTGAGGTGGCCGGCGCTGCCTTGCTGTCCACGCTGGGTGGCAATGCCGGTGGCACGCCCTCGTTTGCGGGCGTGCGTCTGGGCGATATGTCGCAGGACGCGCTGGCCAATATGCTGGCCTCGCGTGACCGTTACAAAAAGGCCCTGTTCGCCGACGCCATCTACAAGCTGGAGCAGGACGCCGCGCTGGCCGATCTGCGCCTGTGCAAGTCGGCCAAGGATGTCGAGGCGGGCGACTGCATATTGACCGGCGAGCTCAAGCAGCAGATTCAGGCCGCCAAGCAGGCGCAACAGCAAGCGGAGCAGCAACAGCAAGCCGCACTGGCGGCACAGGCTCCTGGCAAGACCGCTGCGGCGCTGCCCGAGCCCAGGGGCCTGACGGTCAACCTCAGCCACAAGCGCAAGGTCAAGGCCGCGGCCCTGCCGCAGATCGAGCGCAAGGTCGCCGTCGTCATCGGCATCGACAACTACCAGGACAAGAGCATCCCGCAGCTGGGCAACGCGGTGAAGGACGCGCAGACCGTGGGCAGCCTGTTCGACGGGGCGCTGGGCTACGAGACCGTGGTCATCCCCAACGCCAGCAAGCAGGCGGTCGTCAGCGCGTTGAACAAGCTGGCGCTGGAGCTGGGGCCGAAGGACTCGGTGGTCATCTACTACGCCGGTCACGGCGAGCTGGTCGAATCCACCGGCCTCGGTTACTGGCAGCTGGCCGACGCCGATGCCAAGAAGCCCGAGACCTGGCTGTCCAATGCCGACATCGGCCGCATGATCGCGCAGATCGGCGCGTCGCAGGTGGCGCTGATCTCGGACAGCTGCTACTCGGGCTCGCTGGTCTCGGACGAGCGCATCCGTGCCACGCCCGGCGGCGCCGACCCGCAGGCGGTGCTGGCGCGCAAATCGGTGGTGGTGATGTCCTCGGGAGGCAATGAGCCGGTGTTCGACGAGGGCAAGAACGGCCACTCGCCGTTTGCCTGGAACCTGATGAACCAGTTGAAGCAGGTGAACAGCTGGCAGGCCGGAGGCAATGTGTTCGAGCGGGTGCGGTTTGCGGTGGCCAAGGAACTGCCGCAGCGGCCCAAGTACGGCTCAAGCAGCGCGGCGGGCCATCAGGCCGGGGGTGACTATCTGTTCGAGCAGCGCCAGCTGGAATCGAACAACTGAGCCGCGGTACCGGGTTCTCGGCTTCAGCTCAACAAAGGACGTTGCACCATGAAACTCATGCTTTCAAGTCTGTTGCTCATGCTGGGCCTGGGTCTGAGCCCCGTCGTCTCGGCGCAGACCCTGCTGAAGGGCTCCCAGGTCACCGAGGCCGCTCTGATCGAAGCCCTGGTCGTCGATGCGCCCGCCGATGGGGCCGCTGGCGATACCAAGACGCGCGGCTTCCGCCCCGCCGTACCGGGTGGCGCGGCGGCCGTGCCGGCCAATCCGAATGCCGGCAAGGCCAGCCTGCTGATCACCTTTGCGACCAATTCTGCCGAGCTGGGGGCCGAGACCAAGGGCCTGCTCGACACCCTGGCGCGGGCCCTGCAGTCCGACAAACTGGCCGGCTTCTCGTTCAGGGTCGAGGGGCATGCGGATGCGCGCGGTGACGCCGAGCTCAATCAGAAGCTGTCGCAGCAGCGCGCCGAAGCGGTGGCGGCCTATATCGTCAGCAACCACGGCCTGCTGCCCGAGCGCCTGCTGCCTCAAGGCAAGGGCGCCAGCGAACCGATGAACAGAAATCGCATCGACGCCCCGGAAAATCGCCGCGTGACGATTGTCACTGTCAAGAACTGAGCGGTCCCTACGCTGCGCCTGCTGGTGACCCGATCCGGCATGGATGTCCGCAGTTGATTCTCGCCCCCAAGCTGCGACACTCCGGTATTGGAAAAAACTGCTAGAAAGGTTACCCACCATGAAGACGCTACTGCTGGTTGCCTGCCTGGGCCTGGGCTTGGCGCTGAACTCCGGTGCTTCGGCCCAGAACGTGCTCAAGGGTTCGCAGGTGAGTGAGAACGCCCTGATCGATGCCCTGGCCATCGACCCACCCGAACTTGCGGCCAGCGGCGCCAAGACCCGCGGCTTCCGTCCTGCCGCAGCAGGCGGCGCTGCGACCAAGCCGGCCAATCCGAACGCCGGTAAGGCCAGCCTTCTGATCACCTTCCCGACGAACTCGGCCGACCTGACCGATGAAACCAAGGGCCTGCTGGACATGCTGGCGCGCGCATTGCAGTCCGACAAGCTTGCCGGCTTCGCATTCAAGGTCGAGGGCCATGCCGATGCGCGCGGCGACGCCGATCGCAATCTGAAGCTGTCGCAGCTGCGCGCCGAGTCGGTTGCCAACTATCTGGTGGCCAGCCATGGGGTGCTGCCTGAGCGGCTCACCGCCGTCGGCAAGGGTGCCAGCGAGCTGATGAACAAGGCCCAGCTGGATGCGCCCGAGAACCGGCGCGTGACCATTGTCACCGTGAAGAACTGAGCCCATCGCTGGCTGATTCGATGCCTCCTCCTATCCTATCGGCGCCGGCGGCACACCAGGGGAGGACGGACCATTGAAGGCAGCGAAGAAGCGCGCCGCCGCGGTAAGGGGGCGCACCCGCCCGCCGGTATTGACCGCCTCGGCGACCCAGCTGCTATGGCACCACCACCGGCGAGCATTGCTGTTCTGGGGCGCCGCGCTGGTGCTGGTGCTGGCCTTGGCGGCATGGCTGGCGCGGTCAGCAGCGCCGGCGGCAGACGTCGAAGCGCCCGCAACACCACCCGCGGCTGCCGCAGCCGAGTTGCCCCCGGCGATTCCGGAGGCCACGCTGGAGCAGTTGCTCGCCGCGCCCAAATCGGCCGATTGGCGCATTGCCCGGCTGGCCGGCAACACCGCGGTGATGGTGATCGAGTTCCCCAGCCTGCTGGCCCAGGGCCAGGCCTTCAACCGGGCGGCGGCCCTGCTCGAGAAGACGCGCGGCTCGCGCGACCGCGTGTTAAGCGACGCCGAACTGCAAGCCCTGGTGGCCGGCGCGGGTGACAATGTCGAGACCTTTTACCAGGGTCATGACTACACCGGCATCAATATTGCCCGCTTCTTCACCTTGGCCGCCAGCCAGAGGGTGGCTCTCAACGAGCAGGAGTTGCGTCTGCGCTCGCTGTTGCTTCAGGAGGGTGTGATGCGCGAAGAGGGCGGTGCCTACAGTGCCTTCAGCCGCCAGGCGGTGATCGGTTTCAGCGCGGTGCAGGCCGACAATCCTGCCACCAAGCAGGACGAGACCATAGATCCCGTGCGCCGCGAGTCGGTCTTGTTGCACGAGCTGAGTCATGGCCAGTTCTTCACCCGCGCCGACTATCAGAAGGCATGCTGGACCTTCTGGAAAGAGGCGCTCAGCGATGCAGAACGCCGCCTGTTCCGTGACTATCTGGCCCGCAACGACTACGACCCCGGCAACGAGGAGTTGATGGTCAATGAGACCCAGGCTTTGCTGATGCACACGCCGGATGCCCGCGCCTTCAGCGCCGTCACGCTGGGGGTCAGCGAGGCACAGCTCGCCAGCTTTCGGGCCCGTTTCAGACAGGTGGAAACGGCTGCGCAGGCGGCCGCTGCACGATAGCGACGCCTGCGATCAGCGGGGACTGATAGAGAAGGGGAAATTTGGTCGGGGTGAGAGGATTCGAACCTCCGATCTCTTCGTCCCGAACGAAGCGCCTTACCGGACTAGGCCACACCCCGATCTGTGAAACGGCCTGAGGTGATCTCAGTACCGCTTCTTGAATTGACCGCTCAGAACGAGCGATCAATCGACCGAACGCAGAATTCTAGCAGAGCTTCGCGCCATTTTGAATCTGGCAGCGAAGCAAGACATTCTTTTGCCTTGTCGGCCTCGGCGCGAGCCGCGTCGCGCGTGGCCTCTAACGCGCCAGTTGCACGCACGATGGCGACGATGTCGGCGAGGCGTTCCAGCTCTCCATGCTCGATGGCATGGCGTATCAGCGCCCGCTGTTCGGGCGTGCCGCGCTCCATCGCGATCAGCAGCGGCAGCGTCGGCTTGCCCTCGCGCAGATCGTCGCCGACGTTCTTGCCCAGTGCATGGGTGTCGCCTTCGTAGTCGAGCAGATCGTCCACCAGCTGGAAGGCCGTGCCCAGCGCGCGGCCGTAGCCGGCGCAGGCCTCTTCGAGTTCCGGTGGCGCATCGGCCAGCACGGCGCCCAGGCGGGCACTGGCCTCAAACAGCTTGGCGGTCTTGTAGCGGATCACGGTCAGATAGCGATCGACCGCGACGTCGGGGTCGTGCATATTCATCAGCTGCAGGACCTCGCCCTCGGCGATCACATTGGTCGCCTCGGCCAGCACTTCCAGCACGCGCATGCGGTTCACCGACACCATCATCTGGAAGGCGCGCGAGTAGAGGAAGTCGCCGACCAGCACGCTGGCGGCATTGCCGAACAGGGCGTTGGCGGTGTCCTTGCCGCGGCGCAGCGAGGACTCGTCGACGACGTCATCGTGCAGCAGGGTGGCGGTGTGGATGAATTCGACCACCGCGGCCAGCTCGAAGCGCTCAGGGCCTTCAAAGCCCAGCGCATTGGCAAACAGCAGCACCAGCTTCGGCCGCATGCGCTTGCCGCCGGCATGGACGATGTAGCCGGAAATCTGGTTGATCAGGGCGACGTCCGAGGTCAGGCGACGCGCGATCACGGCATCGACTTCGTGCATTTGCGCAGCCAGTGCGGCAATGACCTCGGACAGGGAAGTAGCGGGCGAGGCAGACGCGACGTGCACTTTCAGCTCTCGTGAAAGAAAGAGACGATTATAGAAACACCTGAGGCCCGCTCCCGGCAAGCCAGCCCGGGCTGAGGCATCCCGGCACAGTGCCCGGAGGATCTGGTATGCGCAAGCCGGCAATCCGTGCTAGAATCTTCGGCTCTGCGCCATGAGGGCGTGGAACATGCCTGGTCCCGTCAGAATCGTCAAGCCGCAAGGCAGGGTGGTTGTGGCAGTGGAAGTAGCCAGGTGGTTTTAATTGAAGGGGCTGATATGTACGCGGTCATAAAAACCGGCGGCAAGCAATACAAAGTTGCTGCTGGCGAAAAGATCAAAGTAGAACAGATTGCTGCGGATGTTGGCCAAGAGATCGTGATCGACCAGGTGCTCGCTATTGGTAGCGGCGCGGACCTGCAGGTTGGGACTCCCTTGGTAGCCGGCGCAAGCGTCAAGGCCACGGTGGTGGCACAGGGCAAGCACGACAAGGTGCGAATCTTCAAAATGCGTCGTCGTAAGCATTACAAGAAGAGCCAAGGTCACAGGCAGACGTTCACTGAGCTGGAAATCAGCGCAGTGCTCGCAGCCTGAACATCGTTCGGCAACTAGACAAGGAGCTAATCCATGGCACAGAAAAAGGGCGGCGGTTCCACACGGAACGGCCGCGACTCCCAACCGAAGATGCTGGGCGTGAAGGTGTACGGAGGCCAGGTGATCTCGGCCGGCGGCATCATCGTGCGTCAGCGCGGCACCAAATTCCATCCCGGCACCAACGTCGGTATTGGCAAGGACCACACGCTGTTCGCGTTGGTTGACGGCAAGGTTTCCTTCGCCATCAAGGGCCCGAAGAACCGCCAAACCGTCTTCGTGACGACGGCCTAACCGAATAGCCACCGCTTGCGGTGGCGCGGTTTGCCAAAGAGCCCCGGCTTGCCCGGGGCTTTTGCATTTCAGTAGGCCCCCTGGCCTCCTGCGTCGTCCGCCCCCTTGGGGGTGTCGCCGTCTTGGGACGGCCCGGCGACGGCTCACACTGCATTAACATTGCCACAGCGCTTGAGGCACACACCATGAAGTTCGTAGACGAAGCCACCATCGATGTCGTAGCCGGTAACGGCGGGGCGGGTTGCGCGAGCTTTCGTCGCGAAAAATTCATTCCGTTCGGCGGCCCCAATGGTGGCGACGGCGGGCGGGGCGGCAGCGTGTATGCGGTGGCCGACCGCAATATCAATACCCTGATCGATTACCGCTATGCGCGGCGGCACGAGGCGCGCAATGGCGAGCAGGGCCGCGGCTCCGATCAGTTCGGCGCCGCCGCCGAGGACATCATCCTGCGCATGCCGGTGGGCACCATCATCCGTGACGTCGAGACCGATCAGATCCTCACCGAGCTGCTGGTGCATGGCGAGCCGGTGTTGATCGTCAAGGGCGGCGACGGCGGCTTCGGCAACCTGCACTTCAAGACCAGTACCAACCGGGCCCCGCGTCAGAAGACGCCCGGCTGGCCCGGCGAGCAGAAAAAGGTCAAGCTCGAACTGCGCGTGCTGGCCGACGTCGGGCTGCTGGGTCAGCCCAATGCCGGCAAGTCCACACTGATCACGGCAGTGTCGAACGCCCGACCGAAGATCGCCGATTACCCGTTCACGACGCTGCATCCGAATCTGGGCGTGGTGCGCGTGGGCCCGGAGCAGAGCTTCGTCATCGCCGACATCCCCGGTCTGATCGAGGGTGCGGCCGAGGGTGCCGGCCTGGGCCATCAATTCCTGCGCCATTTGCAGCGCACGCGTCTGCTGCTGCATGTGGTCGATCTGGCTCCGTTCGACCCCTCGGTCGATCCGGTGCAGGAGGCCAAGGCCATCGTCAACGAGTTGAAGAAGTACGACCAAGGCCTGTACGACAAGCCGCGCTGGCTGGTGCTGAACAAGCTGGACATGGTGCCGGCTGACGAGCGCGCTGCCCGCGTGAAGGACTTCGTCAAGCGCTACAAATGGAAGGGCCCGGTGTTCGAGATCTCGGCGCTGACCCGGGAAGGGTGCGCCGGCCTGATCCAGGCCATCTACCAGCATGTGGACAAGGCCCAGCGCATTGTCGAAGAAGTTGACCCTCGCTTCCAGCCAGCCGAGGAGTCCACGCCAGGCGGTGAGGCATGAGCGCCGCGCCGGGCCGCCCCAAGCAAGCTCGCTCCCGCCCGGCGGGACAGGCCGCAGGCCGAAGGGTGCACCAATGAGCGTGTCGGTGCTGAAGGACGCCCGCCGTATCGTCGTCAAGGTCGGCTCCAGCCTTGTCACCAACGAAGGCAGGGGCGTTGACGCCGAGGCGATCGGCAACTGGTGCCATCAGCTGGCCGGTCTGGCGGCCCAGGGCCGCGAGGTCATCATGGTGTCCAGCGGCGCCATTGCCGAGGGCATGAAGCGCCTGGGCTGGACCACCCGGCCCAAGGAAGTGCACGAGCTGCAGGCCGCCGCCGCCGTGGGTCAAATGGGCCTGGTGCAGATGTACGAGACCAAGCTGCGCGAACAGGGCATGGGCAGCGCCCAGGTGCTGCTGACGCACGCCGACCTGGCCGACCGCGAGCGCTATCTGAACGCTCGCTCGACCCTGCTGACGCTGCTGGCGCACAAGGTGATTCCGGTCATCAACGAGAACGACACCGTCGTCAACGACGAGATCAAGTTCGGTGACAACGACACGCTGGGCGCCCTGGTTGCCAATCTGGTCGAAGCCGATGCACTGGTGATACTCACCGACCAGCGCGGCCTCTACTCGGCCGATCCGCGCAAGGACCCGAACGCCCGCTTCATTCACGAGGCGGTGGCCGGCACACCGGAACTGGAACAGATGGCCGGCGGTGCCGGCTCAAGCCTGGGTCGCGGCGGCATGATCACCAAGATACTGGCCGCCAAGCGTGCGGCCGGCAGCGGCGCCAGCACGGTCATCGTCTGGGGCCGTGAACCCGATGTGCTTCTGCGTCTGGCCGCTGGCGAGGCCTTGGGCACGGCGCTGACCGCCTCGACGCAAAAAATGGCCGCCCGCAAGCAATGGATGGCCGATCATCTGCAAATGCGCGGTGCGGTGCGCGTCGATGCCGGCGCGGTCGCCAAGGTCAAGCTTGAAGGCAAGAGTCTGTTGTCGGTCGGCGTGATCGATGTGCAGGGCGAGTTTCACCGCGGCGATGTGATCGCCGTGCGTGACGAGGCCGGCCAGGAGCTGGCCCGCGGCCTGACAAACTACTCCAGCTACGAAGCGCGGCTGATCGCCCGCAAGGCCTCGAGCGAGTTCGAGCGCCTGCTGGGCTATACCGCCGAGCCCGAGCTGATCCACCGAGACAATATGGTGCTTGCCTAGCAAGCACCCGTCCTCAAATGGGCTCGGTCGGAGGCGGCTGCGGCTGCTCCTGCTCCAGCTCGCCATGCCCGCTGTGCTGGCCATCATCCGGATGGCCGTCATCGCGGTGCGGGCGCATGCCCGAGCGCAGATAGCGGTTGTGATAGTTGTTGCGCGGCAGGTAGCGGGCCAGCTCGGTCAGCGCCATCTCATAGACGCCGCGCTTGAACTCGATCACCGACTCCAGCGGCACCCAGTAGTCGTTCCAACGCCAGGCGTCGAACTCCGGATGGTTGGTGGCGCGCAGGTTCAGGTCGCTGTCGCGCCCGGTCAGCTGCAGCAGGAACCAGATCTGCTTCTGTCCTCGATAGTGGCCGCGCGCGTCGCGGCGTATGAAGTGCTCGGGCACCTCATAGCGCAGCCAGTCGCGGGTGCGCGCCAGGATACGGACATGTTCAATCTTGAGTCCCACCTCTTCGTGGAGCTCACGGTACATCGCCTGCTCGGGCGTCTCGCCGTGCTTGATGCCCCCTTGCGGGAACTGCCAGGAATGGGTCCGGATGCGTTTGCCCCAGAACACCAGGTTCCTGTGGTTGAGCAGGATGATGCCGACGTTGGGTCGAAACCCCTCACGGTCGAGCATAATCAACCTCGAATCTTTAGTTGGATTGATTATTGCATTGGGTACCCATCTTGGGGCCCTCATCGCTTTCCCTCATCCGGCCACCACTCGCCCGGACAGCCACAGACCCTATGAAAGCCTCTCAGTTCTTCATTTCCACGCTCAAAGAAGCGCCCACCGACGCCGAAGTCGCCAGCCACAAGCTGATGATGCGAGCCGGCATGATCAAGCGCCTGGGCGCCGGCATCTACAACTACATGCCCATGGGCCTGCGGGTGATTCGCAAGGTCGAGGCCATCATCCGCGAGGAGATGAACCGCGCCGGGGCCGTCGAGCTGCTGATGCCAGTGGTGCAGCCGGCCGAGCTGTGGCAGGAGACGGGCCGCTTCGAGGCGATGGGCCCGGAGCTGATGCGCGTGAAAGACCGCCATGGCCGCGACTTCGTGATCCAGCCGACCTCGGAGGAGGTGATCACCGATATCGCCCGCCAGGAGTTGCGCAGTTACAAGCAGCTGCCGAAGAATTTCTATCACATCCAGACCAAGTTCCGCGACGAGCGCCGGCCCCGTTTCGGCCTGATGCGCGGCCGCGAGTTCACGATGAAGGACGCCTACTCCTTCGACCGTGATGTCGAGTCCGGCACGCGCAGCTACCAGGCGATGTACGACGCCTACTGCCGCATCTTCGACCGCATGGGCCTGCAGTACCGCGCCGTGGCGGCCGACTCGGGCGCCATCGGCGGCGATGTGTCGCAGGAATTCCAGGTCATTGCCGAGACCGGCGAGGACGCCATCGTCTACTGCCCGACCAGCGACTTTGCCGCCAATATCGAGAAGGCCGAGGCCGTGGGCCTGATCGCCCAGCGCGCTGCCGCCACGCAGGCGATGACCAAGACGCCGACGCCGGGCAAGAGCACCTGCGCCGATGTGGCCGAACTGCTGAGCCTGCCGCTGGCGCAGACCGTCAAGTCGCTGGTGCTGGCCACCGATGAGCTGAACGACAAGGGCGAGATCGTCAAGAGCGTGGTCTGGCTGCTGCTGCTGCGCGGCGATCACGACCTGAACGAGGTCAAGACCAGCAAGGTCGAGGGCCTGAAGAACGGCTTCCGCTTTGCCACCGTCGGCGAGATCGAAGACCACTTCGGCACCAAGCCGGGTTACCTTGGCCCGATCGGGCTGAAGAAGCCGGTCAAGGTGATTGCCGACCGAACCGTCGCCAATATGAGCGACTTCGTTTGCGGTGCCAACGAGGCCGACTTCCACCTCACCGGCGTCAACTGGGGCCGCGATCTGCCCGAGCCTGACGCTGTCGCCGACATCCGCAACATCGTCGCCGGTGACCCTTCGCCCGACGGCAAGGGCGTGCTGGCCATCCAGCGCGGCATCGAGGTCGGCCATGTGTTCCTGCTCGGCACCAAGTACAGCGAGCCGATGAAGGCCACCTTCCTCGATGAGAACGGCAAGCCCCAGCCTATGGTGATGGGCTGCTATGGCATCGGCGTGACCCGCATCCTGGGCGCCGCCATCGAGCAGAACCACGACGAGCGCGGCATCATCTGGCCCAACGGCATCGCCCCGTTCACTGTGGTGATCTGCCCGATAGGCTATGACCGCAGCGCCGACGTCAAGGCCGCCGCCGACAGCCTCTATGCCGAGCTGATGGCCGCCGGCGTCGACGTGCTGCTGGACGATCGTGGCGAGCGCCCCGGGGCGATGCTGGCCGACTGGGAGCTGGTCGGTGTGCCGCACCGCGTGGTGTTGGGCGACCGAGGTCTGAAGGAAGGCCATGTCGAGTACCAGGGCCGCCGCGACACCGAGGCCAGCAAGATGGCCCTGGCCGAGGTGGCCGCGCATCTGCGGGCCCAACTCGCGGCTTGAGTCGGATGGCGGTGATGGACAGGCGCAGCCTGATGGGCGCGGCGCTGGCGTGGCCGCTGGCCTCGCTGCCGGGGCCGGCCCGCGCCGGCAGCCAGGTCGAGGAGCCGCTGGCCAATTCGGTGCGCTCGGCCTTGTCGGCCGCGGTGGCCAATAGTGCGCCGCCCAAGCCCAGCTTCGACGATATCGACCAGCGCATGGCCTATCTGCGCTGGTTGGGCGAAATGAGCGAGCGCCTGAAAAGGCGCAAGAGCGAGCACGTCACCCGCATCGAGTTCCTTGAGACCGTCTGGTACGAATCCAAGCGCGCAGGTCTGGAGCCGGCCCTGGTGCTGGGCCTGGTCCAGGTCGAGAGCGGTTTTCGCAAATATGCGATCAGCTCGGCCGGCGCGCGCGGCTATATGCAGGTGATGCCATTCTGGGCGCGGCTGATCGGCGACGGCGATCCGGCCCGGCTGTTCCATATGCAGACGAATCTGCGCTTCGGCTGCGTGATCCTGCGCCACTACCTTGATGTCGAGAAGGGCGATCTGTTCCTGACACTGGGCCGCTACAACGGCAGCCGCGGTCGGCCGGAGTATCCGAACGCGGTATTCGCCAACCGAAAGCTCTGGCAATTGCCAGGCGAGCCATCGTCAGGACGTTGAGTTCCTGAGCCCGGCCCAGGACTGCGGCTGGGCGGCTGTGATGCCGGCCAGCTCCAGCACCCGCTCCACCGTGTCGCTCACCATCTCGTCTATCGACTTCGGGTGGTGGTAGAAGGCCGGCAGCGGCGGGAAGACGATGCCGCCCATCTCGGTCACGGCCGTCATATTGCGCAGATGGGCAAGATTGAACGGCGTCTCGCGCACCATCAGTATCAGGCGGCGGCGCTCCTTGAGCGTCACATCGGCGGCGCGTGTCAACAAATTGTCGCCAAAGCCATGCGCGACCGAGGCCAGCGTCTTCATCGAGCAGGGGGCGACGATCATTGCCGCGGTGGCGAAGCTGCCGCTGGCAATGCAGGCACCGACGTCGGCCGGCGCATAGGCCTGATCGGCCTCGGCTTCCAGCTCGCTGCGGCTCAGGCCCAGCTCGTGGTGCACATTGAGCACGCCGGCGGGTGTGACAATCAGATGCGTCTGCACGCCCAGGGCGCGGGCGCGCTGCAAGATCCTCAAGCCGTACACCGCGCCGGTGGCACCGGTGATGCCCAGCACCAGGCGCGGAGTCATCACCGAACTCAGGCGGCGCTGATCACTTGCTGCAACTCACCGGCCTCGTACATCTCCATCATGATGTCCGAGCCACCGACGAATTCGCCGGCCACATAGAGCTGGGGGATGGTCGGCCAGTTGGCGTATTCCTTGATGCCCTGGCGTATGCCTTCGTCTTCCAGCACATTGACGGTCTTGAGTTCGTTGACACCACAGGCCTTCAGGATCTGGATCGCGCGGCCGGAGAAGCCGCACATCGGGAACTGGGCCGTGCCCTTCATGAAAAGCACGACGTGGTTGCCCTTGACCAGGGCGTCGATGCGTTGCTGAACTTCATTCATGGGGATTACCTGCCTGCAAGCTGTTTCAGAGATTCCGGGTTTATACGGCAAAGCGTCAAAAGCCGCGCTGAATCCGGTCAAGGCCCTATTATCCCGCGCTGCCGAACAGAAAGAAGCGACAAGCCCTCCATGCAGACCGTTGCCGTGATCGACTTTGAAACCACCGGCATGTCGCCGGGCCAGGGCGCCCGCGCCACCGAGATTGCCGCCGTGCTGGTGCAGGACGGCCGTATTGTCGATCGCTTCCAGAGCCTGATGAACAGCGGCGCCTGGGTGCCGCCCTTCATCGAGCAGCTGACCGGCATCACGAACTCCATGCTGCGCACCGCGCCCGGCGCCGAATCGGTGATGCGCGATGTGGCCCGCTTCACCCGCGGCTGCCCGCTGGTGGCCCACAACGCCGCCTTTGACCGCGGCTTCTGGCAGGCGGAGATCGCCCGCGCCGATTGCGAGCCCGACCCGGCCCACCAGTTCGCCTGCACCCTGCTGCTGGCGCGGCGTCTGTATCCGCAGGCGCCGAACCACAAGCTGGGCAGCCTTGCCCGCTTCCATGCCTTGCCCTCCGCCGGCCGTGCCCACCGGGCGCTGGCCGATGCCGAGGTCACCGCGCATCTGCTGCTGCGGGTGCAGGAAGACGTGCAACTGCAGTTCGGTGCCGAGCTGGGCGGCCGCGGCGTCGATCACCGGCTTTTGATGGCGCTGCAGAAGGCCAACAAGCTGGCGCTGGCCCGCTGCGTGACGGGCCATGTCAAGGCCAGCAAGGTGCCGGCCTGAAGCAGGCACTCACCAAGCGTCAAGGCCGCCGGGCAGCAGTGGGCCAATCTTGCCGGCGGCCAGGCCCTGGCTGAGCCAGCGGCGCGAGTCGGCCGGATCTATCACCGCGTCGATCTCCAGGGTCGTCGCCATGTTCAGCGCGCTGCCGTTGTCGACCTGTTGCTGCAGCAGCGACTGGAACAGCGCCTCGCGCGCCGGTCCCTCTGCTTGCGCCTCCAGCTCCTTGCGATAGCCCAGTCGCACGGCGCCCTCCAACCCCATCGCCCCGAATTCGGCGCTGGGCCAGGCGGCCGTGGCCAGCGGCGCGTGGAAGCCGCCGCCGGCCAGCGCCATCGCGCCCAGGCCATAGCCCTTGCGTATGATCAGGGCTAGCAGCGGCACCCGCAGATGCGCGGCGGCCACGAAGATGCGGCTGACATGGCGCACCTGGGCGGTGGCCTCGGTCTCGGGGCCGACCATGAAGCCCGGCGTGTCGATCAGCGACACCAGCGGCAGGCCGTGGGTGTTGCATAGGCGCATGAAACGGGCCGTCTTGTCGGCCGCATCGGCGTCGATCGCCCCGCCCAGATGGGCCGGGTTGCTGGCCAGCAGGCCCACCGGCCGCCCCTCGAAACGGGCCAGCGCGGTCAGCACCGAGGGGCCGAAGCCGGGGCGCAGCTCCATCACCGAACCGGTGTCGGCCAGTTGGTGCATCAGTGCGCGCATGTCGTAGCTGCGCGTGCGGCTCTCGGGCAGGGCCTGGCGCAGCGCCTCGGGCGGGCCGCAGGTCCAGTCGGGCACCGATCCCTGGAAAAAGCCCAGATACTGCTTGGCCACGGCCACAGCCTCGGCCTCGTCCCTGACCAAGACGTCAATCACGCCATTGCGCGCCTGCACGTCGCTGGGGCCGATCTGTTCCGGCGCAAACACGCCCAGCCCACCACCCTCGACCATCGCCGGCCCGCCCATGCCGATATTGCTGGCCTCGGTAGCGATGATCACGTCGCAGCAGCCCAGCAGTGCCGCATTGCCGGCAAAGCAGCGGCCGGCGGCAATGCCGACCATGGGCACCTGGCCGCTGAGCCGCGCATGGCTGGCAAAGGTCGTCACATGCAGGCCGGCGACGATGGGCATGTCGGTGTCGCCGGGCCGGCCGCCGCCGCCCTCGGCGAACAGCACCAGGGGCAGCCGCTGCTGCAGGGCCACGCCCAGCAGGCGGTCGGTCTTCTGGTGGTTGCGCATGCCCTGCGTGCCGGCCAGCACGGTGGCGTCATAGGCCAGCACCGCGCAGGCCTGGCCGTTGATCGCGGCCGTGCCGCAGACCAGGCCGTCGGCCGGGGTGTTGCGCCGCAGGTCGTCGGCGCCGCGGCGGCTGGCCTGGGCGGCGACGGCCAGCGCGCCGTATTCGCTGAAGCTGCCGGCATCGCACAGATCGGCAATGTTCTCGCGTGCGCTGCGCAGGCCCAGGGCGTGGCGCTTGGCAATGGCCTGCGGGCGGTTGGCATCCTCAGTGAGCGCCAGGCGGTCGCGAAGCGCTTGCAGGTCGTTGCGGACGGCCGCCGTCGCTGCCGCCGGGCTTGCAATCGGCGCCGACGCCGTGGCCTGCGGCGACAAGCTCAGCAGCAGATCGCCTTCCTGCACCAGTTCGCCAGCGGCGGCGAGCACCTCGTTGATCAAGCCGTCCTGTTGCGCATGGATCTCGTGCTCCATCTTCATCGCCTCAAGCACCAGCAGCAATTGACCCGCGTGCACCGCCTCGCCGCCCTGTACCGCCGCCACCAGCACGGTGCAGGCCATAGGCGCATGGATTTGTATGGTTTGCATGCGAGCCACTGTAGCGCCACCGGCCTAAACTGGATGCAAACAAGATGACAGGAGACCGCGATGAACTGGCAGACACATACCTTGAGCAACCAGGTGGACGAGTTGCGCGACTACGCGCTGTTCGACACCGACCGAGCTCTTGTCGAAGGCGTACAGCGCGCCGGCGCCGACTGGCATGCCGATGCGCTCTCGTCCTACGGCCGTGTGCTGGGCAAGGCCGAGACGTATCAGCTGGCCGAGCAGGCGAATCGCTACACACCCGAGCTGAAGACCTTCGACGCTCGCGGTCGTCGCATCGACCAGGTGGACTTCCACCCGGCCTGGCATGAGCTGCTGGCGCTGTACCGTGGCCAGGGTCTGGTCTCGTTGAGCTTCGAGGAGGCCGCGCGCACCGGCCGCTGGACGGCCTTTGCTGCCGGCATGTACCTGCATGGCCAGATCGAGGCCGGCACGATGTGCCCGGCGACGATGACGCAGGCCAGCATCCCGGTGCTGCAGAGGGAGCCGGCACTCTATGCCACCTTGCGCGACAAGCTGCACTCCAGCCGCTATGACGCCCGCGATCTGCCCGTGGCGCAAAAGCACTCGATCTGGCTGGGCATGGGCATGACCGAGAAGCAGGGCGGCTCGGACGTGCGCTCCAACACCACCACGGCCACGCCGGTTGGCACGGGCGGGCGTGGCGGCGAATACCTGCTGCGCGGCCACAAATGGTTTTTCAGCGCGCCGATGTGCGACGCCCATCTGGTGGTGGCACGCAGCGCCTCCGGCCACAGCTGCTTCTACGTGCCGCGCTGGCGGCCCGACGGAACCAAGAACCCGGTGCATATCCAGCGCCTGAAGAACAAGCTGGGCAACAAGTCCAACTCCAGCAGTGAGGTCGAGTTCCTCGATGCCTGGGGCCTGATGATGGGCGAGGAGGGTCGCGGCATACCGACCATCATCGAGATGGCCGGCTACACGCGGCTGAACTGCGTGATCGGCAGCGCGGCCATCATGCGCCAGGCCCTGGTGCAGGCGCTGCACTGGGCGCGGTTGCGCGTGGTGTTCGGCAAGCCGCTGCTTGAGCAGCCGCTGATGCGGGTGGTGCTGGCCGATCTGGCGCTTGAGAGCGAGGCCGCCACGGCGCTGATGCTGCGCCTGGCCCAGGCGTTTGAGCGTGACGACAGCGCTGTTGAGCGCGCCTGGAAGCGCATCCTGACCCCGGCCGCCAAGTTCTGGGTCTGCAAGCGCGCCGTCGAGCTGACCGGCGAGGCGATGGAGGTCCTTGGCGGCAATGGCTATGTCGAGGAAGGGACGCTGGCCCGGCTGTACCGCGAGGCGCCGGTCAACTCGATCTGGGAGGGCTCGGGCAATGTGATGTGCCTGGATGTGCTGCGCGCAGCGGCACGCGAGCCCGAGGCCCTGCTGGCGCTGTTTGACGACTGGCAGCATCAGGCCCATGGCGAGCTGCGCCTGCTCGCCGCCGTGCAGGCCCTGCGGCAAGACCTGGCCCTGTCTCCCGATCAGCTGGAGGTGCGCGGACGGCGTTTCGCCCAGGATCTGGTGCTGCTGGCCCAGGCGCTGCTGCTGCGCCAGCATGCGCCGCCAGCAGTGGCTGATGCCTTCATTGCCTCGCGTTTCGATCTGGGCGCCGGGCGGGTGTATGGCACGGCTTTGATGGGGCCGGCCGAGCTGGAGACCGTGCTGCAGCGGGCCTATGTCGACTGACGGCCCAGGCGCCGCAGACCAGGGTGCGCCACCAGGGCCAGCAGGCTCAACAGGCAAAAGCCGGCGCCGGCCAGGAAGGTACTGGGCGCACCAAGGCTGTCCCACAGCCAGCCGGCCAGGCCGCTGGCCAGCAACAGGGCCAGGCCGCTGCACAGATAGAACATGCCAAAGGCCGTGCCGCGCAGATCCTCGGGCGCGGTCTTGGCCACCAGGGCGGCCAGCAGACCCTGGGTCATCGCCATATGCAGGCCCCACAGGGCCAGGCCCAGGGCCAGGTTTATCGGGGCGACGCTGCTGGCCAGCACCAGATCGGCCACCAGCAGCAGGGCGACGCCGGGTATCAGCAGATAGCTGACGGGCCAGCGGTCGGCCAGCCTGCCGCAGGGATAGGCGGCCAGCGCATAGACCACATTCATGCCCACCAGCACCAGCGGGGTATAGGCCAACGGCAGGCCGCCCTGGGTAACGCGCAGTACCAAGAAGGCTTCCGAGAAGCGCGCCAGCGTGAACAGTCCACCTAGGCCCACCACCCACCAGAACGCGGCCGGCAGCCGCCGCAGGTGCGCCCGGCCGATCGGGTTAATGCGCCTGGCCTGCGCCGGCCGCTCGGGCTCCTTCACACCAAAGAACAGCAGGGCCACGGACAGCAGGCCCGGAATCACCGCCACCCAGAACACCGCGCGAAAGTCGTTGGCCCACAGCAGCATCAGCGCCATTGCCAGCAGCGGGCCGACAAAGGCGCCGACGGTGTCCAGCGACTGGCGCAGACCGAAGGCAGCGCCTCGCATGCCGGGCGGTGCCAGGTCGGCCACCAGCGCATCTCGAGGCGCGCCGCGCAGGCCTTTGCCCACACGGTCGATCAGCCGGGCGCCCAGCACCATGCCGGCGCTGTCGGCCAGGGCGAACAGCGGTTTGGACAGGGCGCCCAGACCGTAGCCGAGCAGGGCCAGGGGCTTGCGTCGGCCGAAGTAGTCGCTCAAGGCACCGGAGAAGACCTTGACGATCAGCGCGGTGGCCTCGGCCGCGCCCTCGATCAGGCCAAGGGTCAGCGCGCTGATGCCCAGGGCGCTCACCATGAACACCGGCAGCAGGCTGTGTATCAGCTCGGATGACACATCCATCAGCAGGCTGACAAAACCAAGCGCCCAGATCGTGGTGGGCAGCGGCGGGCGGGCAGGGCGCATCGGTTGGGTTTGTGCAGCGGCGAAGGCTGATCTTGAGGCAAGCGAGCGCGAATACCAAGAGGGTGTTTGTCCGGGCTCGCGCCCGAAGTTGTGGCGATAAAGTTACAAATGTGAAGTAGCGGGCCGCGTCGGCGTATGCGGCCCGCCGCCGCATCGCTCAGACTCGACGCAATGCACGCTTCCACGCAAGGGGCCATGGCTGAACATGAGTAGAACAACCGTCGCCAAGCCCAAGTCTCGTGCCAGTCCGCACCGGTCGGGCGGCACGTTGTCGCTGGGCGCCGATCTGCTGCTCGCCGCGCTGGCGCTGCTGGCCCTGGGCGTCTTGGCGCTGACCGGACAGACTCTGTCTATCGTCGTGCAGCTCGGGCTGGCCGGCCTGGGCGCGCTGAGCGTCCTCGGATTGGGGCTGCGCGCGATGCTGGCCCAGCGCAGCGCGGTTACCGTGGCGCGGGACAGCGTGCATTCCGATCTGCTTACCGAAACCCAGCAGGCCAATCAGCGGCTGGAGGACGCGATCAACGCGCTGCCCGAGGGCTTTGCCTACTACGACCGCGATGACAAGCTGGTGGTCTGCAATCAGCGCTACCGCGAGCTCTATCCGGAGATGGCGATGCAGCTGCTGACCGGCGTCAGCTTCGAGCAGACGCTGCGTTTCGGCGTCGGCCGCGCGCAGTTCCCCGAGGCCGAGGGCAGGGCCGACGCCTGGATCGCCGAGCGCCTGGAGCGCCACCGCCGCGCCGACGGCACGCCCTTCGTCGTCAAGCTGCCGGGCAGCCGCTGGGTGCGCATCAACGAGCGGCGCACGGCCGAGGGGGCGCTGACCTCCTTTCACACCTTTGTCACCGACCTGATGCGGCGTGAACAGGAGCTGGTGGCCGTCAACGCCCGGCTGGCCGAGAGCGAGGCGCGCATCCAGTCCATCTTCGAGAGCGCCGTGGTGGCCGTGGTGGTGTTCGACGAGCGGGGCCGCATCCTCTCGGCCAATGCCAGCACGGAGCGCCTGTTCGGCTTCCCGGTGCCGGCCATCATCGGCCAGAGCGTGCTGATGTTCACCGACGCCCCCGGCGGCGTGCGCAACGAGCTGGAGCTGGCCGAATTCATGGCCGACCGCCTGCCGGCGATGCTGGGCCAGTCGCGCGACGTCAAGCTGCGCCACCGTGACGGCCATATCCTGACCGTCAATCTGGGCGTGACCGAGGCCCGCGCGGGCGAGCAGCGCCAGTTCGTGGCGATGATGCGCGACATCTCTCAACAGGTGGCCCAGCAGCAGGCGCTGCGCGATGCCAATGACAGGCTGGAGCATCTGTCCAGCACCGATGCGCTGACCGGCCTGGCAAACCGCCGCAAGTTCGAGGCACAGCTGCAGGCCGAGTGGATGCGCGGCGCCCGCCAGCGCACGCCCTTGGCCCTGCTGGTGGCCGATGTGGATCACTTCAAACGCTACAACGACCACTACGGCCATGTGGCCGGCGACGCCTGTCTGCAGCAGGTGGCCAAGGTGTTGGGGCGTTTTGCACGCCGCTCCGGCGACCTGGCCGCGCGCTATGGCGGAGAGGAATTTGCGCTGTTGCTGCCGGCCTTGGATGCTGCCGCCGCGATGCGCGTGGCCGAGGCCTGTGTGCAGGAGGTGCTGGCGGCGCAGATACCGCATGCCGCCGCGCCCGATCTGGCGGTGGTCAGCCTGAGCATCGGCGTGGTCAGCCTGCTGCCCAATGCCGAGCACACGCCCTCGCACCTGATCGAGCAGGCCGACAAGGCCCTCTACCGCGCCAAGGCCGAGGGCCGCAGCCGGGCAATGCTCCACAGCGTTGGATGAAAATTAATTTTCTGTGGTGAGTGCTGGGCGGCACGGTTGAGCTGTGCGCAGACCGCATAGGAAGACCCGCTCCGCGGGTCTTCCCTTAATCCAATAAAAAAGCGCCGCTGCTAGCATCAGTTTTCAGGATTGAAAACTAATTACCAGGGCGACCACCATGGACAGCAGCGCGGTTCTTCAAGCCCCCGAACAGGGACATCCGGTCTATCGCTTCATGCATGGCGAGCAGGGTGTGCTCAGCGCGCTGAGGCGCGAGATCCACAGCTGGCCCGAGCTGGGCTTCGAGGAGAGCCGCACCTCGGACCGCATCAGTGCCGAGCTGGCGCTGCTGGGCATAGACCACCACCGCAACATCGGCAAGACCGGCATCGTCGGCGTGATCCACGGCGAGCGCACCGACAGCGGCAGGTCGGTGGGCCTGCGCGCCGACATGGACGCGCTGGCGCTGACCGAGATCAACAGCTTCGACCATGTGTCGCGCAACCCCGGCGTCATGCATGCCTGCGGCCACGATGGCCACACCGCGATGTTGATGGGGGCGGCGCGCTATCTGTCGCGCCACCGCGGGGCCTTCAACGGCACCGTCTATCTGATCTTCCAACCGGCCGAGGAGGGGCGTGGCGGCGCGCAGGCGATGCTGGACGACGGCCTGTTCGAGCGTTTCCCGGCCCAGCAGATCTATGCACTGCACAATGCGCCGACCCTGCCGGTGGGCACGATCTCGGTGGCGCCGGGCGCCTGCATGTCATCGGCCGATATGTTCACGATGCGCATCAGCGGCCGCGGTGGCCATGGCGCCCATCCACACCTGGCGGCCGACCCGGTGGTCGCCGCTGCGCACGTGGTGACGGCGCTGCAAAGCATCGTCGCGCGCAGCGTGCCGCCGCTGGAGACGGCGGTGCTGAGCGTTTGCTCGATACGCGGCGGCGACTTCAATGCGCGCAATGTGATCCCCGATTTCGTCGAGATCGGTGGCACGGTGCGCACCTTCTCGTCGTCAGTGCAGGACCTGATGGAGCGCCGCCTGCTGGAGGTGGCCACGTCGGTGGCCCAGGCCCATGGCGCCAGCGTCAGCATGGACTACGAGCGCCTGTTCCCGCCCACCGTCAGCACCGAGCGCGAGGCGGCCTTTGCGGCTCAGGTGGCGATGCGGCTGGTCGGGGCCGAGCGCGTCATCACCAAGCCCATGCCCTCCACCGGCTCGGAGGACTTCTCCTTCATGCTGCTGCGCAGGCCCGGCGCCTATCTGCGCGTCGGCCAGGGTGGGGCCGAGGCCGGCCGCATGCTGCACAACCCGCACTACGACTTCAATGACCAGATCCTGCCGCTAGGCGCCAGCCTGCTGGCCGGCCTGGCGCTGGATGCGATGCCGGTCTGAACCTCTTCAGGGAGATACAACAATGATCAATCGCTTGTTCCGACTGAGCGCGATGGCGCTCGCTTTCGCGGCCAGTGGGCTGACCCAGGCCGCCACCTTCCGCATGGCCAACCAGGGCGATGCCACCTCGATGGACCCGCATTCGCTGCAGGAGTCCTTCCAGCTCAGCTTTCTGGGCAATGTCTATGAGCCCCTGACCACGCGCAACCGCAAGTTCGAGCTGGAGCCGGCCCTGGCCACCGCCTGGCGCAGCGTCAACCCGACAACCTGGCGCTTCGAGTTGCGCAAGGGGGTCAAATTCCACGATGGTTCCCCGTTCACGGCCGACGACGTGATCTTCAGCCTGGAGCGCACCCGCTCGGAGTCCAGCGACACCAAGCTCTATGTGGCCCAGATCAAGGAGATACGCAAGGTCGACAGCCACACCATCGACGTCGTCACCAACACCCCATTCCCCATCCTGCCCGACCTGCTGACCGGCTGGCTGATCATGAGCAAGAGCTGGAGCGAGAAGAACGGCGCCGCCCAGCCCACCGATGTGCGCAAGGGCAAGGAGAACTTCGCCACCCTGAACGCGAACGGCACCGGGCCGTTCAGCGTCAAGTCGCGACAGCCCGGCGTGAAGACGGTTCTCGTCGTCAACCCGGCCTGGTGGGGCAAGCCCGAGCACAACCTGACCGAGGTGGTGTTCACGCCAATAGGCAATGACGCCACCCGCATGTCGGCCCTGGTCTCCGGCGAGGTGGACATGATGGAGCCGGTGCCCCTGCAGGACGCCGAGCGTCTGAAGGCCAATCCGGCCCTGCGCGTGCTGCAGGCCAGCGAGCTGCGCACCGTTTACATCGGCCTGGACCAGTTCCGCGACGAGCTGCTGCACAGCAGCGTCAAGGGCAAGAATCCGCTGAAGGACAAGCGCGTGCGCCAGGCGCTGTACCAGGCGATAGACATCGAGACCATACGCGCCAAGATCATGCGCGGCGCGGCTCAACCATCCGGCATGTTGCTGGCTCCGGGCATTCGCGGCTATGAGGGCGGGCTGGACAAGCGCCTGCCCTTCAGCCCCGAGGCCGGCCGCCAGCTGCTGACCCAGGCCGGCTACCCGGAAGGCTTCGAGCTGGGCCTGCAATGCCCCAACGACCGCTATGTCAACGACGCTGAGATCTGCCAGGCGGTGGCGGCGATGTGGGCCAAGATAGGCATCAAGACCACCCTGACGGCCGAGACCAAGACGCTGTACTTCCCCAAGGCGCTGAAGCGCGAGGTCACCGCCTATATGCTGGGCTGGCAGCCGGCCGGCAATGACGGCCACAACGCGCTGTGGGCGCTGTTCAACACGCCCCAGCCGGGCGGCCAAGGGCAGTTCAACCTGGGCCGCTACAGCAATCCCAAGGTGGACGAGCTGACTCAGCAGATCGCCGTCGAGCTCGATCCGCCCAAGCGCGCCGCGTTGATGCACGATGCCTGGAAGCTGGTGGTCGATGATGTGGCGGTGCTGCCGCTGCACAACCAGCAGCTGTCCTGGGGGGCGAAGCGCAACGTGCAGCTGGTGCAGCAGCCGGACAACTCGAATCCGCTGCGCTTCGTCACCGTCAACTGAACGCCGGGCCATGGATGATGGCGGCGAGCCCTCAGCGGTCCAACGGTTGATCCGCGCCTACGCGGCGCTGACGCCGCGCCAGCGCCAGATCGCCGACCATGTGCTGGCCTATCGCTTCGAGGCCGCGACGCTGGCCATCGATGCGCTGGCGCGGCGCTGCGAGGTCTCGGTGGCGAGCGCCAACCGCTTTGTGCGGGCTTTGGGCTATGCCTCCTACGCCACATTTCGCGAGCATTGGCAGCATGAGCTGATGGCCGGTGAGGCGCCCGGCGCGCTGGCCAGGCTGCGCGCCCAGGCGCAGGCCGATGACGGCGCCGGCCCGGTGCTGCGTGGCGCACTGCGCCAGGGCCAGCAAAGCCTGCAGCGCGCCCAGACCGACCTCGATGATGAACAGGCGCAGGGCCTGCTCGATGCGGTGCTGCGGGCGCCGCGCGTGGCCGTGTTCGGCGCCGAGGTCAGCGCCTATATGGCCGGCTACTTCGTCAACTACCTGAGCCTGTTCCGGGGCGATGTCGAATGCCTGGCCGGCCTGGGCGGGGCTACCGAGCCCTATCGCCGGCTGCTGGCCTATGACGAGCGCGATCTGCTGCTGGTGCTGTCGCTGCCGCGCTATTCGAAGCTGACCCTGGAGTTGTGCGAATTCGCCGCCGCCCGCGGCATCCCGGTGGCCGCCATCACCGACCGGCCGGCCGCGCCGGTAGTGAAACTGGCGCGCCATGTGCTGTATGCGCCGGCCGGCGACAGCCTGTTGCCGGCCTCGTCGCTGTCCATGCTGGCCCTGCTGGAGGGGTTGTGCAGCGCCGTCGGCGCGCGCAGCCCGCGCCTGGCCCGGGAACTGCCCCAACTCTCGCATACGATGGCGGCCCACTATATCGATGCGACTCCATGACGACGCTTGTTCTATTGCCCGGCTTGGGCTGTGACGCCCGGATCTGGGCGGACCAACGGCCCCTGTTCGAAGGCCATGCCGTGCGCGAGGCCCAGCTTCACGCCGGCTGCGACAGCTTGCCCGAGGCGGCGCGGGCGCTGCTGGACGAGCTCCCAGGCGATCTGCTGCTGTGTGGTGCCTCGCTGGGCGGCATGCTGGCGCTGGAGGTCCATGCCCAGGCGCCGCAGCGCGTGCGCGGTCTGGCGCTGCTGGGAACATCGGCTCGCCCCGACACGCCGGAACGCACGGCCATGCGGGTGGAGGGGATACGGTTGATGCAGGCGGCTCTGGACGGCAAGCCAGCCGGCTTTGCCGCGCTGCTGCAAGCCAATCTGCCGTTCGCCATGCATGGCGAAGCGCTCGACGACAAGCCCCTGGTCGCCCGCTTCATGACCATGCTGCGCGAGGCCGGCCCGGCCGAGCTGATACGGCAGAACCGGATGTCAATGACGCGGCGCGACCACCGCTCCACCCTGGCCCGCGTGCGCTGCCCGACGCTGGTGCTGTGCGGCGACGACGATCAAGTCACACCGCCCGAGCATGCGCAGGAACTCGCCGCCAACATCGCCGGGGCGGAGCTGCGGCTGATCCCGCGCTGCGGTCATATGCTGACGATGGAAAAGCCCGCCGCGGTGAACACCGCGCTGCAGGGCTGGTTGGCGCAACTCAGTTCTTGATCGCGGGTGCCGGGGCCTGCTGGACCACCGGCGGCGAGGCCGGCATCGCCGGTTCGGCCATGGCGGGTTGAGCGTTCTGGGCATTCGGTGCCCGGGTCACCCGCGTCTTGCCGCCGGTGGTGATGATGACCACCGCGTCGCCCGGCTGCAGCGACTCATTGCCGCGGGCCTGGACGATGGCGCGGCGTTCGCCGTTGCGCAGCTGCAGCATCAGCTCCACCGCATCCTCGCGGGTGCCCTGGCGCTCGATCGCATTGCCTATCATCGCGCCGGCCACGGCGCCCAGCACGCCGACCACCTGGCCGTCGCGGCGCCCGCCGACGCTGGAGCCGGCCACGGCGCCGACCACGCCACCGGCCGCCGCGCCGACGCCGCTTTGCTGGCCTTCGACGGTGACCGAACGGACGGACAGCACGGTGGCGTCCTGCACCTGGGACAGGCGCTGCGCGTCACCGCGCTGCACCACGTCCGGGCTGGTGGTCGAGCAGGCGCTCAGCGTGGCCAGCGTTGCCACGGTGGCGGCAACAAACAGCTTTCTCATGATCAAAACCTCCGAATGGGAGGTTGATTAGACGCCGGTTTACACCGTCAAGGTGTGGGCGGGGCCAAAGGCCAGCAGCCCGACTTGATATGGCTCAGCTTTCGGTACTTTTCAGTTTCAGCCATGCAGCCGGCTGGAGCGCGGCACGCTGGCGAGCAGAAAGTCCATCTGGTCGCTCAGGATGCGGCGGCCGCGCAGGATCATGTCTTCGTGCAGGCTGGGCACATAGGGCAGATACATCAGGCTCATATGCGCCTCTTCGGGCAGCCGGCTGCCCTTGCGGCCATTGCAGCCGCGGCAGGCGGTGATGCAGTTCATCCAGCTGTCGGCGCCGCCGCGCGAGGTCGGCACGATGTGTTCGCGGGTCAGCTCGTCCATATGGAAGCGGTGGCCGCAGTAGGCGCAGACCAGCCGGTCGCGCACAAACAGCTTGGGGTTGGAAAGCGCCGGCGCCGATCGCCAGGCCCGGCTGGGCACGCTGCCCTTGACGGCGACGATGGGGTGCACCTCGATGCGCGACTGCTGGCCGGTGCGACGCTGCAGCCCGCCGCGCAAGACCTGGCACGGGTCGCCCAGGGTCCAGGCGACGCCGTCACTGGCGTAGATCACCGCCGCTTCCTTGGTGGTGATCCAGGCCTGAGGGCGGCCAGACACATCGAGTTGCAGGACATCCAAGGCCAGGCCTCCATTGCCGTCAAACCGGGGTCAGTGAACGCGATTCGGGCAAACCTGTCGCGTCAGACGCTAGCGTAATCAATTGCCAAAGCTTGCTCAATAGGTCTTATACGCCGATTGCGTGGCCACTTCTTGACAGCCTCCTAGAATGGCTCGCATGCATATTCCCTTTGCAAGGGGCTTGAAGGCCCGATTCGTTGCCGTGGTGCCGGTTCTCGCGGCGCTGTGGCTGGTGACGGATGCGGCCGTCGCTCAGCCCAAACCACCGGCTGTCGCTGCAGTTGCCGCCTCGGCTATAGAACCGGCGGCGCCGGTGTCGCTGTCGGCCCAGCGCCTGTACGAGCGTACCCGCGTCAAACTGGTGCAGATACGCACCTTGTTGAAGAGCCAGTCCAGTCAGGCCAGTGTCGGCTCGGGCTTTCTGGTCAGCGACGACGGCCTGTTGATGACCAATTACCACGTCATCAGCCAGGTGGCCCTGCAGCCCGAGCGCTACCGCCTGGTCTATACGACGGCCGACGGCAAGGAGGGCTCGCTGGAGCTGCTGGCCATCGACGTGGTGCATGACCTGGCCCTGGTGCGGGCCAAGCCGACCGAACTGGCGACGCGGGGGCATCTGAATTTCCGCCCGCAAAGCCAGCCGCTGAACAAGGGCGAGCGCATCTACTCGCTGGGCAATCCGCTGGATGTCGGTTTTGCGCTGACCGAGGGCAATTACAACGGCCTGGTCGAGCGTAGCTTCTACCCCAGCATCTTCTTCGGCGGCTCCTTGAACCCGGGCATGAGCGGCGGCCCGACCCTGGACGAGGAGGGCCGGGTGATGGGCGTCAATGTTGCCACGCGGCGTGACGGCGAGCAGATCAGCTTTCTGGTGCCCTCGATGTATGCCGAGGCGCTGCTGGCGCGGGGCCAGAAAGCGGCGCCCATCAAGACCGCGCTGTACCCCGAAATCACCCGCCAGCTGCTGGCACACCAGCAGGTGCTGGTGGACAGGTTCATCGCATTGCCCTGGCGCTCGGCCGGCCACCCGCATTACCAGATACCTGTGCCCGGCGAGGACTTCATGCGCTGCTGGGGCAGCACCTCGGCCTCGGAGACCAAGGGGCTGGACTATGAGCGCTCGGACTGCCAGCTGGAGCAGACCCTGTTCATCAGCGGCTCGCAGTTCACCGGCGGACTGACGGTGCGCCACGAGACCTACGAAGGCGCCAAGCTGGGCCTGGTGCGCTTCACCAAGCTGTTCGGCGACAGCTTCCGCAACGAGCGCTTCGGCAGCGGCTCGCTGCGCGACTTCACGCCGCCGCGGTGCAAGGAGCAATTCGTCACCCAGGGCGGCCTGCCGCTGCGCGTGGTGCTGTGCATGACGGCCTATCGCAAGCTGCCCGGCCTGTTCGATGTCAGCGTGCTGGTTGCCACACAGGACCAGGCCCGTGCCGGGGCCCAGGGGCGGCTCGATGCCCGCGGCCTGAGCTTTGCCAACGCCATGCGCCTGTCGCGTCACTACCTCGAAGGTTTCGCATGGAAAAACTAGGCGTTCTGGAACTGCTGGACCGCGACGGCAGCGTGCGCCAGTACGTGGACATCCAGCGCTGGCCGCTGCGCATCGGCCGCGATCTGCAGTCCGATCTGGTGCTGGACGATGTGCATGTCGCGCCTGAGCATGCTCAGATATCGCTGCTGCGTGCCGAGGAGGGTGGTGGCCCGGACCGCATCGAGCTGACCGTCGGCCAGACCGTCAACGGCGTGCAGGCCCAGGGCCGGCAGTTGAACAGTGGCGATGCGCTGCTCTTGAACTCCGGCGACGAATGGCAGCTGGGCCGCTCGCGACTGCGGCTTCGCCTGGCTGGCGCTGAACTGGCCCCCGAGCAGCCCTTGCAGGCCGTGGCCAGCACTTCCGCTTGGATGCTGACCCTGGCCCTGTTGGCGGCGCTGCTGTGGGTGGCCGGCGAGTCCTATGTGGGCTCCGAGCCCGACGGCTTCTGGTCCAGCTACGTCAAGGACGGCTTCACCGTGCTGGTGGGCTTGGCCGTCTGGGCGGCCCTGTGGGCGCTGGTGACCAAGCTGTTCCAGCACCGGCTGGAGTTCTGGCGCCATGTCTGGCTGGCCACGGTGGCGGGCCTGACGGTCAGCGTGGCGAGCTTTGTGCTGGCGCTGCTGGCCTATGCCACGTCGATCGAGGCCCTGGGCCGGCTGGGCGGCCTGCTGTCCAGCCTGGTGCTGTCGGCCTTGATCTATGGGCATCTGCTGGTGGTCCAGCCGCGCAAGGGCAAGACCCTGCGCTGGTTTGCCGGCGGCATGTGCGCGCTGATGCTGGCCAGCAGCCTGGGGCTGAACTGGTACCGTTTCGAACGCCTTCACCCGGAGCTGTATCTGACCTATCTGTTTCCGCCGGCACTGCGTGTCTCGCCCAGCGCCAGCGTGGATCAGTTCCTGGACGATGCCAAGCGCCTGCAGCCGGCCCTGGAGCGTAAGGCCAAGGAGCCGGTTTCCGGGTTCAGCAATGCCGCCGTGCCGGAAGAGGAAAGCTGACTTCCTAGACGACGGCCTCTAAAAATAAGCAACTTCCCCCTGTTGCGCCGACAGGAAAGTCTGCAAAATAGAACGATCGTTCGTTTTATTTTGGGATTGAAGTGTCGGCTTCCGGAGCTATCAACAGCAAGTCAGCCCAGGCCCCCCAGGCCGAGCAGCCGCGTGCCCTGCCCAAAGAGACGAGCCGCGGTCAGCAAAAGGGCCAGCAGACCCGGGCTGTGATTCTGGAAGCTGCCCTGGGCCTGGCCTCGCATATGGGCCTGGAAGGGCTGTCGATAGGCGCGCTGGCCGACGTCACCGGCATGAGCAAGTCGGGCGTCTTTGCCCACTTCGGCTCGCGTGAAGAGTTGCAGATTTCGGTCATCCGCGAGTACCACGCCCGCTTCGAGGAAGAAGTCTTCTACCCGGCCCTGACCGAGGAGCGCGGCCTGCCGCGCCTGCGCGAGCTGTTCGAGCGCTGGGTCAAGCGCGTCTCGGTCGAAGTCGATTCCGGCTGCATCTACATCAGCGGCGCGGTCGAATTCGACGACCGGCCCGGCCCGGTGCGCGACGCCCTGGCCAGCATGGTGCAAACCTGGCACAGCGCGCTGGAGCGCGCCATCCGTCTGGCCATCGACGAAGGCCATCTGGCCCAGGACGCCGACCCGATGCAGATGCTGTTCGAGGTGCACGGCTTCATCCTCGCGCTGCACCACGACGCCCGCTTCATGCGCAACCCCGGCGCGCTCGACCGCGCCCGCAAGGGTTTCGAGCGCCTGGTCCAGCACTTCGCCACGCCCGCGGGTCTGGCCAGCAGCCCCAATCTCTTTCCATCTACCTCGGCCGGCGCGCTGCGCTGAGCCCGGTCACCTTTTTGCCCAAGGAGTTTTCAATGCCCAGCTACACCCCACCGTTGCGTGACATGCAGTTCGTGCTGCACGAGTTGCTGAACATCAGCGAAGAGTTCAAGATGTTGCCGGCCCACAAGGATGTGGACGCCGACACCATCAACGCGGTGCTGGAAGAGGCCGGCAAGTTCGCGTCGCAGGTGATCGCGCCGCTCAACCTGTCCGGTGATATCGAAGGTTGCACCCTGGACAAGACCACGCACGAGGTCAAGGCACCGGCCGGCTTCAAGGAGGCCTACGCGAAGTACGTCGAGGGCGGCTGGGCCGCGCTCAGCTGCGACCCCGAGTACGGCGGCCAGGGCCTGCCGATCACGCTGAACCAGTGCCTGTACGAGATGATGAACTCGGCCAACCAGGCCTGGACCATGTACCCGGGCCTGAGCCACGGCGCCTACGAGGCGCTGCACGCGCACGGCACGCCGGAGCAGAAGTCCACCTACCTGCCCAAGCTGACCAGCGGCGAATGGACCGGCACGATGTGCCTGACCGAACCGCATTGCGGCACCGACCTGGGCATGCTGCGCTCGAAGGCCGAACCGCAGGCCGACGGCACCTACAAGATCACCGGCCAGAAGATCTTCATCTCGGCCGGCGAGCATGACCTGGCCGCCAACATCGTGCACCTGGTGTTGGCCCGTCTGCCCGACGCACCGGCCGGCTCCAAGGGCATCTCGCTGTTCATCGTGCCCAAGTTCCTGCCCAAGGCCGATGGCTCGATCGGCGAGCGCAACACCATTTTCTGCAGCGCGCTCGAACACAAGATGGGCATTCACGGCAATGCCACGGCCCAGATCATGCTGGACGGCGCCGTCGGCACCCTGGTCGGTCAGCCCAACAAGGGCCTGAACGCGATGTTCGTGATGATGAATGCCGCACGCCTGGGCGTGGGCAACCAGTCGCTGGGCCTGACCGAGGTGGCCTATCAGAACGCAGTGGCCTATGCCAAGGACCGGCTGCAGATGCGCGCGCTGTCGGGCCCCAAGGCTCCGGACAAGCCCGCCGACCCCATCATCGTCCACCCCGATGTGCGCAAGATGCTGCTCACCGCCCGCGCCTATGCCGAGGCTGGCCGCGCGATGGCCATCTGGACCGCGCTGCAGATCGACAAGGAGCTGTCGTCCGACGACGAGGACGAGCGCAAGGAATGCGCCGATCATGTGGCGCTGATCACCCCCATCATCAAGGCCTTCCTGACCGACAACGCCTGGATCGCCACCTCGCACTGCATGCAGGTGTTCGGCGGCCATGGCTTCATCCGCGAATGGGGCATGGAACAGTTCGTGCGCGACTCGCGCATCAACATGATCTACGAGGGCACCAACACCATCCAGTCGCTGGACCTCTTGGGCCGCAAGATCCTCGGCGACAACGGCGCCAAGCTGAAGAAGTTCGGCAAGCTGGTGCAGGAGTTCGTCGAGGCCGAAGGCACCAACGAGGCGATGCAGGAGTTCATCAACCCGCTGGCCGACATCGGCGACAAGCTGACCAAGCTGACCACCGAGCTGGGCATGAAGGCCTTTGGCAATGCCGACGAGGTCGGTGCCGCCGCGGTGGACTATCTGCGCATTGCCGGCCATCTGGTGTTTGCCTACTTCTGGGCCCGCATGGCCAAGGTGGCGCTGGAGAAGCAGGGTAGCGGCGATCCGTTCTACAAGGCCAAGCTGGCCACCGCACGCTTTTACTTTGCCAAGCTTTTGCCCGAGACTGCAGGCCTGATCCGCAGCGCCCGTGCCGGTCTGGCCCCGCTGATGGAGATGGAAGAGGCCCATTTCTAACCCCTGTTCGGTTCTGCCCCATAAAAGGAGACAAGCATGAAGTCATGGATTGCCGCAGCTGTTCTGACCCTGAGCGCTGGTATGGCCGCCGCACAGACCACGCCCGTGGGCCTGTGGAAGACGATTGACGACGATGGCAAGACCGAGAAGTCGCTGGTGCGCATCAGCGAGAACGCCGGCGTGCTGAGCGGCACGATAGAGAAGGTGTTCGACCCGAGCAAGCAGGACGCCAAGTGCGACAAGTGCAGCGATGAGCGCAAGGACAAGCTGGTAGTCGGCATGAACATCATCCGCAATATCAAGCAGGACGCCGATGACAAGGGCCTGTGGGCGGGTGGCGAGATCCTCGATCCCAACACCGGCAAGATTTACAAGGCACGCCTGAAGCCCGTGGATGGCGGCAAGAAGATGGAAATGCGCGGCTATATCGGCATGCCGATGCTGGGCCGTACGCAGACATGGATACGCGTCGAGTGATGTTTCAACGGCGGGCACGCCCCGCCTGTACTGATTTCTAGGAGTACCCCGTGAGTCGATTCCAAGTTCGCAAAGTCGCCGTGCTCGGCGCTGGCGTGATGGGCGCGCAGATTGCCGCCCATCTGGTCAATGTCAAGGTGCAGGTCGTGTTGTTCGATCTGCCCGCCAAGGAGGGCCCGAAGAATGGCATCGTGGCCAAGGCCGTCGATGGGCTGAAGAAGCTCAAGCCCTCGCCGCTGGGCATTGCCGAGGACGCCGCGCTGATCGGCCAGGCGAACTACGAAGAGCACCTGGAACAGCTGCGCGACTGTGACCTGATCATCGAGGCGATTGCCGAACGGATGGACTGGAAGCTCGACCTGTACAAGAAGATCGCGCCGTTCGTGGCGCCGCACGCGATCGTGGCGTCGAACACCTCGGGTCTCAGCATCACCAAGCTGGCCGAGGTGTTGCCCGAAGAAATCAAGCCGCGTTTCTGCGGCATCCATTTCTTCAACCCGCCGCGCTATATGTACCTGGTCGAGCTGATCAACACGCCGACCACCCAGCCGCAGGTGCTGGACCAGCTGGAAAGCTTCGTCACCAGCAGCCTGGGCAAGGGCGTCGTCCGCGCGCATGACACACCCAATTTCGTCGCCAACCGTGTCGGGATCGCCGGCATGCTGGCGACAATGATCGAGGCCGACAAGTACGGCCTGAGCTATGACGTCGTCGATGACCTGACCGGCAAGAAGCTGGGCCGTGCGTCCAGCGGCACGTTCCGCACCGCCGATGTGGTGGGCCTGGACACGATGGCCCATGTCATCAAGACCCTGCAGGACAATCTCAAGGACGACCCGTTCTACCCCAGCTACGCGACCCCCGCGGTCGTTGCCAAGCTGATGGAAGCTGGTGCGCTGGGCCAGAAGGCCGGCGCCGGCTTCTACAAAAAGGTCGGCAAGGACATCCTGCGTCTGGACCCGGCCAAGGGCGACTATGTGCCGGCCGGCGGCAAGGCCGAGGCGATTGTCGACCGCATGCTGAAGAAGGCTCCGGCCGAGCGCCTGAAGCTGCTGCGTGAATCGACTAACCCGCAGGCCCAGTTCCTGTGGGCCATCCTGCGCGACAGCTTCCACTACGTGGCCGTGCACCTGGCCGATGTGGCCGAGAGCGCCCGCGAGATCGACCTGGCGATGCGCTGGGGCTTCGGCACCAAGCAGGGCCCGTTCGAGCTGTGGCAGCAGGCCGGCTGGAAGCAGGTGGCCGAGTGGGTCAAGGCCGATATCGACGAAGGCAAGGCGCTGAGCAGCGCGCCGCTGCCGGGCTGGGTGTTCGAAGGCCCGGTCGCCGACAACGGCGGCGTTCACAGCGCGCAAGGCTCGTGGAGCGCATCGCGCAACGCGTTCGTCGGTGCGAGCACCCTGCCGGTCTATCAGCGCCAGCACTTCCCGGAGAGCCTGTTCGGCGCCGGTGGTGTCGATCCGCTGACTGCGGGCACCGAAGAGTTCAAGAACGAGGAGATCCGCGTCTGGAGCCTGGACGGCGAGGTGCTGATTGCCAGCATCACCGCCAAGCTGCACCTGATCAGCCCGGCCGTGACCGAGGGCCTGCTGAAGGCGGTCGAGATTGCCGAGGCCAAGTACAAGGGCCTGGTGATCTGGTCGCCGGACGATGTGTTCTCAGCCGGCGCCAACCTTGAGTCGCTGATGCCGGTGTTCATGAAGATGGGCGCCAAGGGCATTGCGCCCGAGGAGAAGAAGCTGCAGGACGCGATGCTGCGCATCCGTTACGCGACGGTGCCGGTCGTTAGCGCAATGCGCGGCCTGGCGCTGGGTGGTGGTTGCGAGCTGGCCGTCTATTCGGCCCGTCGCGTCGCGCATATGGAGTCCTATGTCGGCCTGGTCGAAGTCGGCGTGGGCCTGATCCCCGGCGGCGGCGGTCTGACGTACATCGCCCGCCGTGCGGCCGAGATGGCGGCGGCCGGCAATGCGAATGCCGACATCTTTGCCTTCGTCAAGGACGGTTTCACCAGCGCGGCCACGGCCCGGGTGGCGACCTCGGCGGTGGAAGCCCGCAAGATCGGCTATCTGCTGGACAGCGACATCATTGTCGCCAACAAGGACGAGCTGCTGTTCGTCGCCACGGCCCAGGCCAAGGCGATGGCCGACAGCGGCTACCGCCCGCCGCACAAGGCGGTGTTCCCGGCGGCCGGCCGTTCGGCCATTGCCACGATCAAGGGCCAGCTGGCGAATATGCGTGATGGCGGCTTCATCAGCGCCCATGACTTCCATATCTCGGCCCTGATCGCCGACGTGGTCTGCGGCGGCGACGTCGAGGCCGGTTCGCTGGTCACCGAAGAGTATTTGATGGCGCTGGAGCGCAAGCATTTCTGCGGGCTGCTGGAGCATCCGAAGTCGCAGGAGCGAATCATGGGCATGTTGTCTACCGGCAAACCCGTCCGCAACTGATGCATTGAGTAGCCCGGATGTAGGCGCGCAGCGCCGGAATTCGGGGCCCGCGTTGGCAAGGCCAGCACCCCCGGATTGCGCTGCGCTTCATCCGGGCTACAAACTGATGACTTGTGGGACAGACCGCCCGAGAGAAGCGAGTAGCTCTGTCCCCAACTGACTGGAGAGATCATGAGCAAGCAAGTGCAAGAAGCCTATATCTGCGCCGCGACCCGTCTGCCCATCGGCAAGTCGGGCCGGGGCTACTACCGCAACACCCGTCCGGACGAAATGCTGGCCCGTGCCATCCAGGCCGCACTGGCCCAGGTGCCGGGTCTTGACCCGGCTGCGATCGAGGACGCCATCATCGGCTGCTCCTTCCCCGAGGGCGAGCAGGGCATGAATATCGCCCGCGTCTCGGCCGTGTTGTCGGGCCTGCCGAACTCGGTGGGCGGCGTGACCGTCAACCGCTACTGCGCTTCGGGCATCACCGCGCTGCAGATGGCGGCCGACCGCATCCGCATCGGCGAGGCCGAGGTGATGATTGCCGGTGGCGTCGAGTCGATGTCCATGGTGCCCATGGGCGGCAACAAGCCCTCGCTGCCGCCGGCGATCTTCGAGCGCGACGAGAACATCGGCCTGGCCTATGGCATGGGCCTGACGGCCGAGAAGGTGGCCGCACAGTGGAAGATCAGCCGCGAGGCGCAGGACGAGTTCGCGCTGGAATCGCACCGCCGCGCGCTGGCCGCCATCGAGGCCGGCCATTTCAAGGACGAAATGACGCCGTTCGAGATCCTGGAGCGCAGCCCCAACCTCGCCGATGGTTCGATCAGCATCAAGCGCCGCACCGTCGATACCGACGAGGGCCCGCGCCGCGACACCTCGATCGAAGGCCTGGCCAAGCTGCGCCCGGTGTTCGCCGCCAAGGGCAGCGTCACCGCCGGCAACAGCTCGCAGACCTCGGACGGCGCCGGCGCGCTGATCGTCGCGTCCGAGGCCGCTGTCAAGCGCTTCGGCCTGACGCCGCTGGCCCGCTTCGTGTCTTTCGCCGTGCGCGGTGTGCCGCCCGAGATCATGGGCATTGGTCCGATCGAAGCGATCCCGGCCGCGCTGCGCCTGGCCGGCATCCGTGCCGAGGACCTGGGCTGGATCGAGCTGAACGAGGCCTTTGCTGCGCAATCGCTGGCCGTGCTGAATGATTTGGACAGCAAGGGCATCGTGCTGGATCGCGCACGAGTCAATCCGAACGGCGGCGCGATCGCGCTGGGCCATCCGCTCGGCGCCACCGGTGCCATCCGTGCGGCCTCGGTGATTCATGGCATGCGCCGCACCGGTGCCAAGTACGGCATGGTGACGATGTGCGTCGGCGCCGGCCAGGGCGCGGCGGGTATTCTCGAACGCCTCTGATGGCGATGAGCGCGGCCGCGGCCGCGCTTTTTCTTTTGCGCAGGAGGATGGCGCCATGAGCCTCAGCTTCAAAGCCTCGGATGGGTTCGAACTCCATGGCCATTGCTATGGCGAAGCCGCCACCGCCCGCGCCGGCCTGCTGATCGCCCCAGCGATGGGCGTTGAGCAGCGCTACTACGGCGAGTTCGCGCACTGGATGGCGGCACAGGGTTATCTGGTGCTGAGCTTCGACTACCGCGGTATGGGGGCATCACGGCCCCCTGCACTGAAGCACTCGCTGCGCGGGCTCGAGGCCGACATCCACACCTGGGCCGAGCTCGATGCGGCCGCGGCGCTGGACGAGCTGTCGCGCCGTCTCGGCAACGATGCCAAGCCCATCCACTGGCTGGGCCACAGCCTCGGCGGCCAGATCCTGGGCATGCTGCCCAATCGCGGGCGCGTCAGCCGCGCCATCACCGTGGGTTGCGGCAGCGGCTACTGGCGCGAGAACGCGGTCAGCCTGCGCCGCTATGTCTGGTGGCTCTGGTATGTGATCGTGCCGCTGGCGTTGCCGCTGTGTGGCTACTTCCCGGGCCGCAAGCTGCGCAAGGTCGGCGACCTGCCGCGCGGCGTGATGGCCCAGTGGCGGCGCTGGTGCCTGGACCGCGACTACATGATGGGCGAGGGCGGTGCCGGTCTACGTGCGCAGTACGCGGCCATGAAGCTGCCCATGCTGTCGTTGTCATTCACCGATGACGAGTTCATGTCGCGGCGCAACACCGAGTCGCTGCACAGTTTCTATGCCGGCGCGCAACCCGAGATCCGGCGCATCGCGCCGAAAGACATCGGCGAACGCCGCATCGGCCATTTCGGCTTTTTCCGCAAGCACTTCCAGGCCACGCTGTGGCCGCAGGTGGCGCGGTTTTTGGCATGATCAATAGTGCAGATTGAAGGAGACAGACCCATGAGCATCAAGACCGCCACCATCAACGGCGTGGCCACGATAGAAATCGCCCGGCCCGAGAAGAAGAACGCCATCACCTCGGCGATGTACCAGGCAATGGCCGACGCCATCAATGCCGCCGCCGCCGAGCCCAGCGTGCGCGCGCTGCTGATCACCGGCCAGCCGGGCATCTTCACCTCGGGCAATGATATCGAGGACTTCATGGCCCGCCCGCCTCATGACGGCGAGGCACCGGTGTTCCAGTTCATGGAGGCGTTGATCGGCTGCGACAAGCCGGTCATCGCCGCCGTCACCGGCGGGGCGATAGGCATAGGCACGACGATGCTGCTGCATTGCGACTTCGTCTATGTGGCCGACGACGCCCGCCTGGCCATGCCCTTCGTCAGCCTGGGCCTGGTACCCGAGTTCGCGTCCAGCCTGCTGGTGCCGCAGCTGATGGGCAACCGCCGCGCGGCCGAGAAGCTGCTGCTGGGCGACCCGTTCACCGGCGAGCAGGCGGTGGAGTGCGGCATTGCCAACGCCGTGCTGCCGGCCGGTGAGGTGCTGAACCATGCACGCCGCATCGCCGAGCGCTTCAACACGTTGGCGCCCAGCGCCGTGCGCGAGAGCAAGCGCCTGATGCGCGAACCGCAGCGCGCGGCCTTGCGTGCGACCTGTCAAACCGAGGCCGAGGTCTTCGGCGCCCGCTTGCGTTCGCCTGAGGCGATGGAGGCCTTCCAGGCCTTCTTCCAGAAACGCGCACCCGACTTCACCAAGTTCTCTTGATGCTGCAGGTCGCCAAGCTGGCGCTGGCGCCGCTGCTGCTGTGGCAGGGGCGGCAGGTGCGCAGGCAGGCCCTGCGCCTGCCCGAGGCCGCCGGCCCGCGCAGCGGTATGGCGGGCAGCGGCGCCTTGGCTTTGCGCCTGCTGATCGTCGGTGACTCGGGTGGTGCGGGCGTAGGTGCCGCCACGCAGGACGAAGCGCTGGCGGGCCGCTTGGCCCAGGCGCTGGCCTTGCATCTCCAGGGCAGCGTGCACTGGCAGCTGATTGCCAGGACGGGCCACACAACGGCCGATGCGATCGCTCATCTTGCCGGGGCCGCGCTGGAACCTGCCGATGTGCTGATCACGGCCTTGGGCGTTAACGACACGGTGGCTCAGGTCTCGCCGCGCCGCTGGGCGCTGCAGCTGCAGCAGCTGCACGAACTGGCCGTGCAGCGCGCCGGCGTGCGCTACAGCCTGCACAGCGCCGTGCCGCCCATGCACGCGTTCCCGCTGCTGCCGCAACCGCTGCGCTGGCTGATGGGGGCGCACGCGATGCGCATGAACCGGATGCTGGGCCGCAGCCTGCTGGGCCAGGCCCAGCGCGGCATGCAGGCCTTGCCGCCGCATCTGCACGGCAGCGCGGCCGCCGAGCTGATGGCGCCCGATGGCTTCCATCCGGGGCCTGCCGGCTACAAGGTCTGGGGCGAGAGCCTGGCCGAGCGCATTGCCCGCGACTGGGTCAAATCACATTGACCTCGACGATGGGCCGACCCGCCGCAATGCGTTGCGGCGACAGCAGGCTCAAGTCCAGGCTTTGATAGGCGCCACGGGCGATCAGCTCGGACACGCCGCGGCCCACGCCCGGCGCATGCTGCAGGCCATGGCCCGAGAAGCCGCAAGCCAGCAGCAGATTTCCGCACTCGGCCATCGCACCGACCAGGCCGTTGTGGTCGAAGGCATTCATCTCGTAATAGCCGGCCCAGGCCCGCTGCAGACGCAGCGACTCGAAGCCCGGCACTCTTGTGGCCAGCGCCGGCCACAGCGCCTCCTCGAACAGATTCGCCTCCGGGTCCAGCGGCAGGTCGTCGCTGTCATCGAGCGGCGTGCCGCCGCAGAGGAACAGGCCTTCACCCTCGGGTCGGAACCAGAGGCCGCTCGGATCGATCAGCAGGGGCGCCAGCGCCGCCGGCTCGGGCGAGCGAAAGGCATAGACGCTGCGGCGCTTGGCCCGCACCGGCACCTCCAGCCCGCCCGTGCGGGCCAGCGCACCGGACCAGGCGCCGCAGGCGAGCACAAAGACATCGGATTCAATCACCTCGTCCGAACCGGCCAGGCGGATGCCCTGCAGCGAGCCATCCGCGGCGCGGTGGAGCGCTCGAACCTCCGCCTGCTGATAGCGCACACCCTGGGCGATGGCCTTCTTGCGGAAGTGCTGCAGCAGCGCCCAGCCATCGAACCAGCCCTCGCCGCTGCGACCCCAGGCACCCAGGGCCAGGTCTTGCACCGTCAGCCAGGGCCAGCGCGCCTGAAGCTCGGACGGGTTCATCAATACGATGTCGGCGCCCTGGGCGTTCTGCATCGCCTGATTGGCGCGCAGGGTGGCCTCGCCCTCGGGCGTGGCGAGATACAGATAGCCCTGCTCGGTGAAGCCAAAGTCCTCGTCCAGCCCGCGCAGATACTGCAGGCCGTACAGCGACAGATCGATATTGAGCGGCGTCGAGAACTGCTGGCGTATCGAGGCCGCCGACAGGGCCGACGAGGCCTGTGCGTAGGTGGCGTCGCGTTCGATCACCAGGATCTCGCCCTGCCACTGCGGGTCGGCGCTCAGAAACGCGGCAATGGCGCTGCCTATCGCCCCACCGCCAAGAATCACCACTCTTTTCATCAACCCACCAACTTGAACGGCCGGGGCTGGCCCTCGTTATCTATGGCCACATAGGTCAGCTGCGCCTCGGTGACCTTGACCACGTGGGGGTCGACGGGATTGCGTTCGGCGATCACCTCGACCTGCACGGTGATCGAGGTGCGGCCGACGCGGGTCACCTGCACATAGAAGGACAGCAGGTCGCCGATGGACACCGGTTGCTTGAACAGAAACTCCTTCACCGCCACGGTGGCGACGCGGCCGCGCGACAGGCGGGCCGGCAGCACCGAGCCGGCAATGTCCACCTGGGCCATGATCCAGCCGCCGAACACGTCGCCGTTGTGGTTGGCATCGGCCGGCATCGGCATCACGCGCAAGGCCAGTTCGCGGGGGAATTGCGGTATCGCATCGGGCGAGCTGCTTGAAATCGGGGCATCGGTCATGATGTAGGCCTTCTTTTGACTGGGGGGACAGACCGCGAAGTGTTCTGTGCTCAAAAAGAGTTCTCCCTATTCTTTCACGACCAAGCCACAAGCAAGTTCTGCGCCCCACATGCCCCCCCATACCGCCGCCACCGCCAGCACCACGCCAGCCGCCACCCGTTCCGACTGGGGCACGCTGCAAAAACTGTTCCCCTATCTGTGGCGCTACCGCTGGCGGGTGAGCATTGCGCTTGGGTTTCTGGTCGCGGCCAAGCTGGCCAATGTGGGCGTTCCCCTGCTGCTCAAGCAGCTGATCGACACGCTGGCGATCAAGCCCGGTGACCCGCAGGCGCTGCTGGTGCTGCCGCTGGGGTTGCTGCTGGCCTATGGTGGCTTGAGGCTGACGACCTCGCTGTTCACCGAGCTGCGCGAACTGATCTTTGCCAAGGCCACCGAGGGCACGGCGCGCAGCATCTCGCTGCAGGTGTTCCGCCATCTGCATGATCTGAGCCTGCGTTTTCATCTGGAGCGCCAGACCGGGGGCATGACGCGCGATATCGAGCGCGGTACAAGGGCGGTGCATTCGCTGATCTCGTACTCGCTGTACAGCATCCTGCCCACGCTGCTGGAAGTGACCCTGGTGCTGGTCCTGCTGGCGGTGAAGTTCGACGTCTGGTTTGCCGGCATCACCATCATCGCGCTGGTGTTCTACGTGACGTTCACCATCCTGGTGACCGAGTGGCGCACCAAGTTCCGCAAGCTGCTCAACGAGCTGGACTCGGTGGCACACACCAAGGCCATCGACGCGCTCTTGAACTACGAAACGGTCAAGTACTTCAACAATGAAGACTTCGAGGCAAAGCGCTACGACGAAAGCCTGGAGAAGCTGCGGCGCGCGCAGCTGAAGTCACAGTCCACGCTGTCGCTGCTGAATACCGGTCAGCAGATGATCATCGCCATTGCCCTGGTGGCGATGCTGTGGCGGGCGACGCAGGGCGTGGTCGATGGCCGCATGACCCTGGGCGATCTGGTGATGATCAACGCCTTCATGATCCAGCTCTATATCCCGCTGAACTTCCTGGGCGTGATCTACCGCGAGATCAAGCAGGGCCTGACCGATCTGGACAAGATGTTCAGCCTGCTGGAGCGCGAGCGCGAGGTGGCCGATGCGCCCGGCGCCAAGCCGCTGGCCGTGCACGGCGCGACCGTGCGCTTCGAGAGGGTGCGCTTTGCCTACGACCCGGCCCGCGAGATCCTGCACGAGATCAGCTTCGAGATCCCGGCCGGCAAGAAGGTCGCCGTGGTCGGCCCAAGCGGTTCGGGCAAGTCGACCCTGGCGAGGCTGCTGTATCGCTTTTATGATGTGGACGAGGGCCGCATCACCATCGACGGCCAGGATGTGCGCCAGGTCACCCAGGCCAGCCTGCGCCGCGCCATCGGCATCGTGCCCCAGGACACGGTGCTGTTCAATGACACGGTGGCCTACAACATCGCCTATGGTCAGCCGGGTGCCTCGCGCGAGCAGATCGAGGCGGCGGCGAGTGCGGCCCATATTCACGACTTCATCGCCTCCACGCCCAAGGGCTACGAGACCATGGTCGGTGAGCGCGGCCTCAAGCTCAGCGGCGGCGAGAAGCAGCGGGTGGCCATCGCCCGCACGCTGCTGAAGAACCCACCGATCCTGATCTTCGACGAGGCCACCTCGGCCCTGGATTCCAGCAACGAGCGGGCCATACAGGGCGAGCTGGAGGCCGCGGCGCAGGACAAGACGGTGCTGGTGATCGCCCACCGCCTTTCCACCGTGGTGGACGCGCACGAGATCCTGGTCATGGAGCGCGGCCACATCATCGAACGGGGCAATCATCAGCGGCTGATGGAGATGGGCGGCAGGTACGCCCAGATGTGGCGCCTGCAACAGGCTGGAGGTGACCCGGCTCCGGCCTGACCTCGGGCCCCGGCCCGCTACACTGCCGCCGTGGACACCAAATGGTTAGAAGATTTCGTCAGTCTGGCCGAGACGCGCAGTTTCTCGCGCTCCGCCCAGCTCAGGCATGTGACCCAGCCCGCGTTCTCGCGCCGCATCCAGGCGCTGGAGGCCTGGGCCGGCGTGGATCTGGTGGACCGGTCCTTTTATCCGACCCGGCTGACGCCGGCCGGCAGCACCTTTCTGGCCCAGGCGATCGAGATCCTGGGCAATCTGCAGGCCACCCGCAATATGATGCGCAGCCACCAGGTGGCGGGCCAGGACATGATCGAATTCGCGCTGCCCCACTCGCTGGCCTTCAGCTTCTTCCCGCACTGGCTGATGGACCTGCGGCGCAGCTTCGGCGAGCTCAACTGCCGGCTCAATGCCCTGAACGTGCACGATGCGGTGATGCAGCTGACCGAGGGCAATTGCGACCTGCTGATCGCCTATCACCACCCCAGCCAGCCGCTGCAGCTGGACCCGGAGCGCTACGAGATGCTGTCGCTGGGCCATGAGACGGTGGCCGCCTATGCCAAGGCGGGCAGGGACGGCAGGCCGCTGTTCCAGCTGCCCGGCGCGCCCGGCCACAGCGTGCCCTTCCTCAGCTATGCCGCTGGAGCCTATCTGGGCCGCATGGTCGAGCTGATCGCGAAGGCCTCGCCGGTGCCGCTGAAGTTCGACGTGATCTACGAGACGGACATGGCCGAGGGCCTGAAGGCGATGGCGCTGGAAGGCCACGGCCTGGCTTTTCTGCCGGCCAGCTCGGTCAAGCAGGACCTGCAGGCCGGGCGCCTGGTGCGTGCCAGCGCTGAGGGCCAGTACGAGTTGACGATGGAATTGCGCATCTACCGCGAGCGGCCCGAGCTGGCTCGGCGGGCCAAACCCGTGGCCAAGGCGCTGTGGGCCTACCTGACGGCGCACTGATGGTCAAAGAAAGCCCCACGGTGGTGCCAGCATTCGGGCACGAAACCTGCAAATGAGTAAAACTCCGTAGACGCAAACCCGTTCCGGCGTGGTCTGCTGCGCCCTTTCAGATTGAACCTTGTTGAACTCCAGAGGAGACCCCATGAAGAAGTCACTGCTTGTTTTGGCCGCTGCCATGTCCTGCGCCACCGGCCTGGTGCATGCTGAAGACACGCTGAAGAAGATCAAGGACAGCGCGTCCGTCACCATGGGTGTGCGCGAGTCCTCCGGCCTGTCGTTCACGCTGGGCAATGGCGTCTATACCGGCTTCCATGTGGAAGTCTGCCAAAAGGCGCTGGCCGACATCCAAAAGCAGCTGGGCCTGGCCAAGCTGGACATCAAGTACCAGCCGGTGACCTCGCAGAACCGCATCCCGCTGGTGCAGAACGGCACCGTGGACCTGGAGTGCGGCTCCACCACCAACAACGCCACCCGCCAGAAGGACGTGGCCTTTGCCATCACCACCTATGTCGAGGAAGTGCGCATGGTCGTGAAGGCCAATTCGGGCATCAACTCGATCAACCAGCTCAATGGCAAGACGGTCGCCACCACCACCGGCACCACCTCGGTGCAGACCCTGCGCAAGCATGAGCGCGCCACCGGCGTGGACTTCAAGGAAGTGTTCGGCAAGGATCACGCCGACAGCTTCCTGCTGCTGGAATCGGGCCGTGCCGACGCCTTCGTGATGGACGGCTCCATCCTGGCCGCCAATATCGCCAAGGCCAAGAACCCGGCCGACTTCAAGATCGCAGGCGAAGTGCTGTCGGTCGAGCCGATCGCCATCATGATGCGCAAGGACGATCCCGCCTTCAAGAAGGCCGTGGACGACAGCATCAAGGCGATGATCAAGTCCGGTGACCTGGCCAAGCTGTGGGACAAGTGGTTCCTGCAACCGATCCCGCCCGCCAACGTCAAGGTCGGTCTGGCGCTGAACGACAACACCAAGGCTGCCTGGGCCAACCCGAACGAAAAGCCGATGGAAGACTACGCGGTCAAGAAGTAAGGCTGTGAGTTCGCGGTCGCGGTCGGATCCTCCCACTCGGAAGGCCGGCCGCGATTGTTCTTTGTGGAGCCGGCTTCAACGCGGCTGAGGAGGGCGGTTCGTGGGAATGACATGGGACTGGCAGGTATTCCTGCTCGACACCGGTGGGGGGCGAACCTACCTGGAATGGCTGATGTCGGCCTGGGGCTGGACCCTGTCCGTCGGCCTTAGCGCGCTCGTCGTCGCGCTGCTGGTGGGCACCCTGATGGGCATTCTGCGCACCGTGCCGAACAAGGCGCTTGCGATGCTGGGCGAATGCTGGACCGAGCTGTTCCGCAACATCCCGCTGCTGGTGCAGTTGTTCCTCTGGTACCACGTGCTGCCGTCGATCTTTCTGTCGCTGCGCGAGATACCGAGCTTTGTGCTGGTGGTATTTGCTCTGGGTTTCTTCACCTCGGCGCGTATCTCCGAGCAGATCAAGGCCGGCATACGATCGCTGCCCACCGGCCAGCGTTACGCCGGCCTGGCCATGGGCCTGACCCTGCCGCAGACCTATCGCTATGTGCTGATGCCGATGGCCTTTCGCGTCGTCATCCCGCCGCTGACCAGCGAGGCAATGAACATCATCAAGAACTCGTCGGTGGCCTTTGCCGTCAGCATTGCCGAGCTGACGATGTTCGCGATGCAGGCGCAGGAAGAGACCTCGCGCGGCATCGAGGTCTATCTGGCCGTGACCGGCCTGTACTTCATCTCGGCCTTTGCCATCAACCGCATCATGCTGTTCATTGAAGAGCGCGTGCGGGTCCCCGGCGCTGCAGGCGGAGGCAAATGATGCTCAATCTCGACTTTGCCTTCCTGAACTGGAGCGTGATCTCCGGCTTCATCGCCAAGGGCCTGATCTTCTCCGTCCAGCTGACCCTGGTGGCCATGATCGGCGGCATCGTGCTGGGCACGATTTTGGCGATGATGCGGCTGTCCGGCATCAAGTGGCTGGTAATGCCGGCGGCGTTCTATGTGAACACGCTGCGCTCGATCCCGCTGGTGATGGTGATACTGTGGTTCTTCCTGCTGATACCGCTGCTGATCGGCAAGCCCATGGGCGCGGAGTTGTCGGCCATCATCACCTTCACGGTGTTCGAGGCGGCCTACTACTCGGAGATCATGCGCGCCGGCATCCAGTCGGTGTCGCGCGGCCAGGTGCAGGCGGCCCAGGCGGTGGGCATGACCTATGGCCAGAGCATGCGCTTCATCGTGCTGCCCCAGGCCTTCCGCAATATGCTGCCGGTGCTCCTGACCCAGACCATCATCCTGTTCCAGGACACCTCGCTGGTCTATGCCATCGGCGCCTATGACCTGCTCAAGGGCTTCGAGGTTGCCGGCAAGAACTTCAACCGACCGGTCGAAACCTATCTCGTCGCCGCCGTCGTTTACTTCGTGATCTGCTTCAGCCTGTCGATGCTAGTCCGTCGCTTGCAGAAGAAGATCCAAATCATCCGTTGAGACTCCGCCATGATTGATATCAAAAACGTCTCCAAGTGGTACGGCAGCTTCCAGGTGCTGACCGACTGCACGACCAGCATCAAGGCCGGCGAGGTGGTGGTGGTCTGCGGGCCCTCGGGCTCGGGCAAGTCCACGCTGATCAAGACGGTGAACGCGCTGGAGCCCATACAGAAGGGCGACATCGTGGTGGACGGCATCTCGATCGCCGCACCAGGCACCGACCTGCCCAAGCTGCGCTCGCGCGTGGGCATGGTGTTCCAGAACTTCGAGCTGTTCCCGCACCTGTCGGTGACCGAGAACCTGACCCTGGCCCAGATCAAGGTGCTGGGCCGCAATCTGGACGACGCCAAAGCGCGCGGCCTGAAGATGCTGGACCGCGTCGGCCTGATGGCGCAGAAGGACAAATTCCCCGGCCAGCTGTCCGGTGGTCAGCAGCAGCGTGTGGCGATTGCCCGCGCGCTGTCGATGGACCCGATCGTGATGCTGTTCGACGAACCGACCTCGGCGCTGGACCCCGAGATGGTCGGCGAGGTGCTGGACGTCATGGTGGCCCTGGCCCAGGAGGGCATGACGATGATGTGCGTGACCCACGAAATGGGCTTTGCGCGCAAGGTCAGCCACCGCGTCATCTTCATGGACGCCGGCAGAATAGTCGAGGACTGCAAGAAGGACGAGTTCTTCGGCAACCCCGACGCGCGTTCGCCTCGGGCCAAGGACTTTCTGTCAAAGATCTTGCAACATTAAGGCTCGATCGCCGCTCCCACCAGGGCCTCGCCGCCGGCCACCGTGCCGATCAACGTCGCCTTGCCGGTGGCCAGATCGATACGGTACCAGCTGGACTTTGCGCCGCTGCTGATTGCCGTGTAGGCCGCGTTCGACAGGTCCGAGATGTCCAGGGTGGCGCGCTCGAAGCTGCCCAGGCCCAGCGAGCCCACGGTGTAGAGCCGGCCGGTGTTGGGCGACACGGCGGGCATCACGCCCTCGCGCGTGCCCTGATGCACCAGCAGGCCCTGCTTGCCGTCCAAGGCGTAGTTGGTGGTGATCTTGTCGTTAGTCTTGTTGTAGGTGTAGCCGGCGGCCACCACCGCGGGTGCCTTGCCGGCATTGGTGTCTGCTGCGTCATAGGCCAGCTTGCCGTCGAACTGCACGCCGGGCTGATCGACATTGCCGTCGACGATGGCGCCCGTGTCGGGATGCAGGCGCAGATTGAAGCCGGCATCATTGACGACGCGGATGCGGTCCACCGTCGGGTTGAAGTCGAAGCCCCATTCGGTCGCCCCGTCCTTGGGAAGGGCCGAGGGGGTGCCGATGGCGCTGACACTGCCGTCGGCGGTGTTGATGCGGTAGAGCTGACCGCTGGCGCCCAGTGCGAACAGCTGGCCGCGGGCCACGCGGTAGTCGATGCCCAGCAGCCGCTCCTGAGCGGTCAGGCCGGTCAGGGCCTTGCTGCTGAGCAGCTTCTGCGGCTGGCCGGCATTGAACTGGATCAGCTTGTTCGAGCTGGTCACGGCGTAAATCATCTCCTTGGCCGGCGGGCCCATGGTTTCGGGTGTGGCGCAGGCGGCCAGCAGCGAAACGGTGGCGACGGTGGCCAGCGAGAGGGCGGACAGGGCAAGGCGGCGATGGGGCATGGCGGCTCCGAGTGTTGATGCGCGATAGTGCGCGCTGGCTGGTACGCATGTTGCCCAAAAAGGGATGCAATGAGGGGCTAATCCCCCTCCAGAGTTTGGGACAATGCAGCATGGCCTCTACCACCACCTCGCAAGAGCTGCACCTCACCCGCCCCGACGACTGGCATCTGCATGTGCGCGACGGCGCCGCGATGCAAAGCGTCGTGCCCTACACGGCGCGCCAGTTCGGCCGTGCCATCATCATGCCCAATCTGCGCCCGCCCATCACCACGGCCGCGCAGGCCCTGGCCTACCGCGAGCGCATCGTCGCGGCGGTGCCCGATGGATCGGCCTTCGAGCCGCTGATGACGCTGTACCTGACCGACAATACCCCGCCCGACGAGATCGCCCGGGCCAAGGACGCCGGCGTGGTCGCGCTGAAGCTCTATCCTGCGGGCGCTACCACCAATAGCGACGCCGGCGTGACCGATGTGCGCAAGACCTACAAGACCCTGGAGGCGATGCAGCGCGCAGGGCTCCTGCTGCTGGTCCATGGCGAAGTGACTGCCGGTGACATCGATGTGTTCGACCGCGAGGCCGTGTTCATCGACCAGGTGATGCGACCGCTACGTGCCGACTTCCCAGAGCTGAAAGTGGTGTTCGAGCACATCACGACCAAGGAAGCGGCCCAGTATGTGGCCGGGGCCGATGCCTTCACCGCCGCCACCTTGACGCCCCAGCATTTGCTGTTCAACCGCAACGCCATCTTCACCGGGGGCCTGCGCCCGCATTACTACTGCCTGCCGGTGCTCAAGCGCGAGGAGCACCGCCTGGCGCTGCTGGCAGCAGCTACCTCGGGCAGCGAGAAGTTCTTCCTCGGCACCGATAGCGCGCCGCATGCGGCCCAGCTGAAGGAGCAGTCGGTCTGCGGTGCTGGCTGCTTCACCGCATTGTCGGCGCTGGAGCTCTATGCGCAGGCCTTTGAGCAGGCAGGCGCGCTCGACAAGTTTGAAGCCTTTGCCAGCTTCAACGGCCCGGCCTTCTATGGCCTGCCGCGCAACACCGGCACCGTGACGCTGCGCAAGGAGAGCTGGACCCTGCCTGAGGCCGTGGCCTTTGGCGACGCCCGGCTCAAGCCGCTGTGCGGCGGTGAATCCCTGGCCTGGCGCCAGATCTGAATCGAGACCCCATGAACCAAATCCCCGGCCGTGAACACCGCATCGCCCTGCTGATCGACGCAGACAATGCTCCCAGCAGCAAGATAGCCGTGATCCTTGCCGAGCTGGCCAAGAGTGGTGTGACCAATGTGCGCCGCGCCTACGGCAACTGGAAGAAGAGCGAGTTGAAGGGCTGGGAGGCGGCGTTGCACGAGTACGCGATTCGCCCGATCCAGCAGTTCGATTACAGCAAGGGCAAGAACGCCACCGATATGGTGATGGTCATCGACGCACTTGACCTGCTCTACACCGACCGGCCCGAGGCCTTCGGCATCGTCTCGTCCGACGCCGACTTCACGCCCCTGGTCATGCACCTGCGCGCCAAGGGGGCCACCGTCTATGGCTTTGGTGCCAAGAAGACGCCCGAACCCTTCGTCAACGCCTGCTCGCGCTTTCTCTATCTGGAGAACCTGGGCCAGGTGAGCGCCGCGCCGCGCGAGGCTATGGCGGCCGAGAAGCCCACGGCCGCTGCACCAGCCAAGAAGTCTGCCGCCCGCAAGACACCGGCCTCGAAGACCAAGGCCGCTGCGGTGGTGGACCCGGTGGCCGAGGTGATGGCCGACATCATCGCCAGCAGCGCGCAAGAACCGCCCCCCCCGCTGCGCCTGGACGCCACGGCACTGAAGCGCGACGCGCGCCTGGTCAGCCTGCTGCGCAATGCGGTCGAATCGGCGGCCGGCGAGGACGGTTGGTCGGCGCTAGGCTCGGTGGGTCAGCAGATCGGCAACCAGGCCTCGTTCGACCCGCGCAACTACGGTTACCGCAAGCTGATCGACCTGATCGAAGCGACCCAGCTGTTCGAGCTGGACCGCCGCGGCAGCCAGTTCGTGCTGCGCGAGAAACCTCAGCAGGCCCGCAGCGGCCGGAGGTGATGCTGGAGGGCATAGTCTGGGAACGGCCCTGGCTCGCGCCGTATCGCGAGCGGGGCCAGCGGGTTGCGGCCCAGTTGTTGCGTGGCAGCTCGGTCTCCGAGGCCTTGAACGCGCAGGCTCCTGACCTCGATCTGCCCTTGTTCGTGCCGCAATCCGAGCTGCCGGAGGGCAGTGCCTACGAGGCCTTCATCTTCGACACCGGTCGCGTGCCCACGCGCGACAATCTGCACGATTTCTTCAATGGCCTGATCTGGTTGCATCACCCGGGATTGAAGCGCCGGCTGAACGCCCTGCAGGCGGCCGAGATCGCCGCCCAGGGTTTGGGCAGCCAGCGCGGCGCGGTGCGTGATGCGCTGACGCTGTTCGATGAGAACGCTGCTCTGCTGCAAGCGCCTGAACCCTTGCTCGATGCATTGAGGCAACGGGACTGGCAGCGCCTGTTCATGCAGCTGCGCCCGCTGTGGGCTCAGGCCCGCCTGCAACTGTTCGGCCATGCGCTGCTGGAGAAGCTCGTGCGGCCGCGCAAACCCATCACCGCCCATGTCTGGGTAGACGGCGGCGCGCGGCCCGATGCCAAGCCCTTCGCGCCGCTGCCGGTGCTCGGTGTGCCGGGCTGGTGGGCCGGCAACGAGGCGCCGGGCTTCTATGCCGACGCGGCAGTCTTCCGCCCGCCCCGGGTCTTGTAGCCCGCCCGGGTGGGGCGCAGAATCCCGGCAGCCCGAGACCCGGGCGCCGAGGAGCACCACAACATGTTCAGCGCTACCCTGGATCGCCGCTTCCCGCTGATTCTGCGCATCAGCGGCATCGTCACCATGCTGGCCGGCCTGCAGTTCCTCGGCCCGGCGGAGTTCCTGGGCGCCCTGGGCATGAAGGTCGGTGACAGCACCGGCCTGTTCTATGCCCGCCACTGGGGCGCCCTGGTGCTGTGCCTGGGCGCCCTGATCGTCGCCGCCGCCAGCCGCCCGGCGCTGCGCGTGCCGGTGGTGGCCGCCGCCGCGGCCGAGAAGCTGGCCCTGGTGGTGATGGTGATGCTGGCCTGGCAAGACCCGGCCCTGGCCGGGCTGCATGGCGCGGCGGTGTTCGACGCGGTCTGTGTGCTGCTCTATGCGCTGTGGCTGCTTCAGGCCGGCAAGAAACCCTCGATCGACAGATAGCGCTCGCCGGTGTCGTAGTTGAAGCCCAGCACGGTGGCACCGGCTGGCAGGTCGGGCAGCTTCTGCGCGATCGCGGCCAGCGTGGCGCCGCTGGAGATGCCCACCAGCAGGCCCTCTTCGGTGGCGCAGCGCCGCGCATAGTCCTTGGCTGCCTCGGCCTCGACCTGGATCACGCCGTCCAGCAGGGCGGTGTGCAGATTGGTCGGGATGAACCCCGCGCCTATGCCTTGAATCGGGTGCGGGCTGGGCTGGCCGCCGCTGATCACCGGGCTGGCGCTGGGCTCGACGGCAAACACCTTCAGCTTGGGCCAGGCCGCCTTCAGCACCTGGGCGCAGCCGGTGATGTGGCCGCCGGTGCCCACGCCGGTGATCAGCGCGTCCAGGCCATCGGGGAAGTCACGCAGGATTTCCTGTGCCGTGGTCTTCACGTGGATGGCGATATTGGCCGGGTTCTCGAATTGCTGCGGCATCCAGGCGCCGGGTGTCTGGGCGACCAATTCCTGGGCGCGGGCGATAGAGCCCTTCATGCCCAGCGCGCGGGGCGTCAGATCAAAGCTCGCGCCATAGGCCAGCATCAGGCGGCGGCGCTCGATCGACATGCTGTCGGGCATCACCAGCACTATTTTGTAGCCCTTGACCGCCGCCACCATGGCCAGGCCGATGCCGGTATTGCCCGAGGTCGGCTCGATGATGGTGCCGCCGGGCCGCAGCTTGCCGCTGGCCTCTGCCTCCTCGACCATGGACAGCGCGATGCGATCCTTGATCGAGCCGCCCGGGTTGCTGCGCTCGGACTTCACCCAGACCTGATGGCTGTCACCGAACAGCCGGTTGATGCGAATGTGGGGCGTGTTCCCGATGGTGGCAAGGACGTTGTCGGCTTTCATCTCTAGGCTCCTGCGATAATGGCGATGTGAAGCAAGCCAGACCGTCGCTGGTGCAAGCATGGAAACATGGCACTGGAGGAAGGTCCGGACTGCATAGAGCAGCGTAGCAGCTAACGGCTGCCCACCGCGAGGTGAGGATTAGAGCAACAGAGACGAGCCGGTTAAGTCCGGGTGAAACGGGCAATCTCTACGCGCAGCAACACCAAGTAGGCCAGCGTTGATGCGGCTCGCAGAGCTGGCGGGTAGGTGGCACCGAGCCGGGCAGTGATGTCCGGCCAAGAGGAATGACGGTCACGCACCCGGCTTCGCAAGAGGCCGGGCGTGCACAGAATCCGGCCTATCGGCTTGCTTCACACTATTTTCCTGTCAGGAGAGCCTCTATGGTCTCCTGCACGGCCAGCGCCTCGGCAAAGCGGGGCAGGCCATGGGACTGGCCATCGACCATGGCGGCCCAGTGATCCAGCTGCGAGCGCTGGCTTTGCTGGCGCAATTGGTCGCTGCTGGCGGCCGATACCGGGGCCCAGGCGCCGTCGTTGCCCAGGCGCTGGCTGAGGCCGAACCATTCCTGCAGTCGCAGCCCGCCCTGGCTGCCGGTGACCGTGACACGGTTCACATCGGCCACATCGCCGCGCACGGCGGCGTCGATATGCACCGGCACACCGCGCATACGCAGTTCGGCTTTCAGCGAGGTCTCGGCCAGACGGCCATCGGCCGGGTAGGCGGCTTGCGCAGCCACTACTTCCGCCGGCCCCAGCACATGCTGCAGCACGAAGATGAAGTGCGAGAGCACCTCGCGCGAGAAGCCACCCTCGACCCGCTCGCTGAGCCAGGCGCCCGCGCCGCTTTGCCAGGGGCGCGGCCAGGCGGCGAAGGACAACTCGATCGTGATGCCTTGCCAGTCACCCAGCGAGCCATCCGTCCAGGCCGATTTCAAGGCCTGCAGACCGGGCGACGAGGCGAGCGAGAAGTTGACCGCGTCGCGCCGACCTTCAGCCGTGATCCGCGCGATGGTTCGGCGGGCGCCATCGAAATCGGTGGTCAGCGGCTTTTCGCACAGCACCGCCAAGTCGGCGTCGAAGGCGGCATTGGCCAGCGCCAGGTGAGCGGCCGGCGGTGTGGCGATGTAGGCGGTGTGCAGGCCGGGCGTTGCCAGCAGGGCCTCGGCGCTGTTGGCGGCGCGCAGCTGCGGATAGGCCTGCAGCGTCTGCTGCAGCGCGAGCGCGTTGGCGTCCCACACCAGGGTGGGGCGCAGGCGGTCGTGGCCTTTCAGGCGCTCCAGCATGCGCTGGCCCATCACGCCCAGGCCGATCACGCCGATGTTCAGAATCTCAGTCATGTGGTGCACCCCCAGCAGGCAAAGTCGCCCAGTTTAGGGGCGTGCGCGCAGCGATGTGTTCGTCAGCCGCCCGCGGCAGGGCGGCCGTTACACTGCCGCCAGATGAATCCGAACGCGAACACGCTGTGGCGCGCCCCCCGCTGGGCCCTGTCCGTGCTGCTGGCCTGCCTGGCCATGATCGGCCCGTTCTCGATCGACACCTATCTGCCCGCCTTTTCCGGCATCGCCGCCGCGCTGAACGCCACGCCGCTGGAGATGCAGCAGACGCTGTCGGCCTATCTGTTCGGTTTTGCCGTGATGAATCTGTTCCACGGTGCGCTGTCCGACAGCCTGGGCCGTCGGCCCGTGGTGCTAGTCGGCCTGGCCATCTTCACCCTTGCCTCGGTGGGCTGCGCTTTGAGCAGCAGCATCGGTCAGCTGGTCTTCTTCCGCGCGCTGCAGGGCATGTCGGCGGGGGCGGGCATCGTCGTGTCGCGAGCCATAATCCGTGACATGTTCCCGCCGGCCGATGCGCAGCGGGTGATGTCCCAGGTGACGATTTTCTTCGGCGTGGCGCCGGCCATCGCGCCCATAGTTGGCGGCTTTCTGTTCGTGCATGCCGACTGGCATTCGATTTTCTGGTTCCTGACCGGGGTCGGCGCGCTGCTGCTGATCGCCAACTGGCGCCTGCTGCCCGAGACCCTGCATGCCGATCAGAAGCAGCCCTTCGAGGTGCGCCACCTGATGCGCGGCTACTGGGAGCTGTGCTCCAGCCCGCGCTTTCTGCTGCTGGCCATGGCCAGCGGCATACCGTTCAATGGCATGTTTCTCTACGTGCTGTCGGCACCGGTGTTCCTGGGCGAGCTGCTGCATATGGGGCCGACGCAGTTCTGGTGGTTCTTCTGCATCACCATCGGCGGCATCATGGCCGGCGCCTTCCTGAGCGGGCGCCTGGCCGGCCGGGTCAAGGCCCGCCACCAGATCCGCCACGGCTTCGTCATCATGATCCTGGTCTCGGCCGTCAATGTGGTCCTGAACCTGCTGTTCACCCCGCACGCGGCCTGGGCGCTTCTGCCCATCGGCGTGTTTGCCTTCGGCTGGGCGCTGATGGTGCCGGTGGTGACCCTGATGGTGCTGGATCTGGCGCCGGACCGGCGCGGCATGGCCTCGTCGCTGCAGGCCTGCATAGGCAGCGCCGCCAACGGCCTGGTGGCCGGTGTGATCGCGCCGCTGGTGATGCATTCGGCCATCCAGCTGGCGCTGACCTCGATGGGCATGATGTGCATAGGATTGGTGGCCTGGATCTGGGTCAAGCCGCAGCTGCCGCGGGATTGACCTGCCGTTCGGCACGATTCAAGCTGGAGGCCGGTCCTGCCGAAAACCTCCCGACGAGCCCCGTTTCTTGAGGCGCCACCAGGCGCTGCGGGGCCAGGAGTTCAGGTGATGCGAGAGATACGATCCGCTGCGTTGAGTCTGGCCTGCTGCGTGCTGCTGGGCTCTGCCATGGCGAATGAGCCGGTGGCGCCGGTCAAGAAGGCGCCGGCCAAGGCCGCCATCAAGACCGAGACCAAGCAGGAGTCCGGCACCGAGGCCAAGCCGGCCGCCAGTGCCTCGCGCGGTGCCGATGAATCGCTGGACAGCCTGCGCATGAAGCTGGCCGAGCGCCTGGGCACCAAGCCCGATGGCGCCCCGGGCCAGATGCAGCTGACCACCAAGGGCGGGGCCGCCGCTGCCGAGCCCTCGGGCCGCAAGGGTGCGAAGCCAGCCACTGCAGCCACGGGCCATGGTGCCGAGATCCATTGGGCGTATGAGGGCCAGGGCGGCCCCGAGCGCTGGGGCCAGCTGCGCCCCGACTTCAACAAATGCGCCACCGGCACGCGCCAGAGCCCGATCGACATTCGCGAGGGCATTGCCGTCGATCTGGAGCCGATAGGCTTCGACTACAAGCCCAGCAACTTCTCGGTCATCGACAACGGCCACACGGTACAGGTCAACGTTGCCCAGGGCAATTCGATCCAGATCATGGGCCGGCGCTACGAGCTCTTGCAGTTCCACTTCCACCGCCCCAGCGAGGAGCGCATCAATGGCCGCCAGTTCGACATGGTCGCTCACCTGGTGCACAAGGACAGCGAGGGCCGCCTGGCCGTGGTCGCCGTGCTGCTGGACCGCGGCTCGACCCATGCGCTGATACAGACCGTCTGGGCCAATCTGCCGCTGGAGAAGAACGAGCTGTTGCAGGCCCAGGTCACCTTGGACCTGAACCAGCTGCTGCCGGAGAGCCGGCTCTACTACACCTATATGGGTTCGCTGACCACGCCGCCCTGTAGCGAAGGCGTGCTGTGGATGGTGTTGAAGCAGCCGGTGCAGGTGTCGAACCAGCAGATCAATATCTTCTCGCGGCTGTACCCGATGAACGCGCGGCCGGTGCAGCCGTCGCAGGGGCGGTTGATCAAGGAGTCAAACTAATGACCTTGCGGGTCAGACCTTTAGCTCTGACCCCAACTCGCTGGACGCCTTGCGGGTCAGACCTTTAGCTCTGGCCCCAACTGACTGGATGTGTCGAACCCGACACAAACCAGCGATACCACCGAAACAGCCGGCAGGTTCAATCGCGCTCTGTCGGTCGTCTGTGCCGCCACCTTGTCGGTGGGCATTGCCGCCCGATGCGCGACGAGGGAAGCCGATGATCCGATGTCTGGTGGTCGATGACGACAGCGAAATCCGCCAGGGCCTGCAGGCCTTTCTGGAGCGCTTCGGCATGCAGGTCAGCGTCGCCGCCGATGGCAGGCAGATGCGCCAGATCCTCGGAGCCTCGGCCTTCGACCTGGTCGTGCTGGACATCATGCTGCCCGATGCCAGCGGCCTGGACCTGTGCCGCTGGATCGCCCAGCAGCACGCCACGCCGGTGATCATGCTGACCGCCCAGGGCGACCCGGGCAGCCGCATCGTCGGCCTGGAAATGGGCGCCGATGACTATCTGGGCAAACCGTTCGAGCCACGCGAGCTGGTGGCCCGCATCAATGCCGTGCTGCGCCGCGCCGGCAAAGGTAGCGCCCCACAGGGTGCCGCACCACAGCCCTCGCGCCAGCTGCGCTTCGAGGGCTGGGCGTTCGACCGGTTGCTGCGCCAGCTGGTCTCGCCGCAGCAGGTGGTGGTGGCACTGTCCAGCGCCGAGTTCCGGCTGCTCAGCGCCTTCGTCGAACGCCCCGGTCGGGTGCTCAGCCGCGACCAGCTGATCGAGCTGACCCGGGCGCCCGGCGTCGAGGTCAATGACCGAAGCGTCGATCTGGCCGTTTCGCGGCTGCGCCAGAAGCTCGGCGACTCGCCGCGCGAGCCGCGCTTGATACGCACCTTGCGCGGCGAGGGCTATCTGTTCGACGTGAAGGTCAGCACATGAATTGGCTGAAACGCTGCTGGCGCGACACTCTGTTCAAGCGCCTGTTCATCCTGCTGTGGGTGACTCTGGTGGGCAGCCATTTCCTGGCCTTCTCGCTGGTCATGTCGCAGGTCGGGCGGCCCGATGTTGGGCATGAGGGTGGGCCGGCGCGTGAAGTGCCATCCGCCTGGTCGCGCCTTCTGATCTTTCCGTCGCTGCCGCCGATGGGTGGTCGAGCCGATGGCCCGCCGCGGCCGCCCGAGCACGTAGGCCCGCCATCCCCTCCACAAGTCGGCCGTGCCGAGCGGGGTCTGCCCGGCTGGTTGCTGGCCCTGGACTATGGGGTGCGCATGCTGATCATTGCGCTGGCGGCCTGGCTGGGTGCGGCCTGGCTGTCGCGGCCGATGCGGCGCCTGTCGGCCGCCGCCCACGGCCTGGGCGAGGCGCTGCAGCGCGACGCCGCGCCACCGAAGCTGGACGAAGACCAGGGCACGGTCGAGGTACGCGAGGCGGCCCAGGTGTTCAACCAGATGGCCGGCCAGCTGCAGCAGCAGTTCAAGGCGCGTGGCCTGCTGGTGGCGGCGATCTCGCACGATTTGCGCACCCCGCTGACGCGCATGCGGCTGCGTCTGGAGACGCTGGACCATGAGCCCGCCGCGCAGCGCTGCGTGGCTGACATCCATGAGATGGACGCGCTGATCGAGTCGGTGCTGCAGGTGTTCCGCGGCGCCCATGCCGGCGAGGCCATGGTCAGTGTGGATGTGCTGGCCTTGGCCCAGTCGCTGGCCGACGATCTGGTCGAGCAGGGCCACTCGCTGACGGTACATGGCGGGCCGGCCCTGGCCTGTGTGCAGCCGACGGCGCTGCGCCGCGTGCTGGGCAATCTGCTCGGCAATGCGCTGCGCTACGGTGAACGCGCCGAGCTTACGGTGGCGGTGCAGGGCGATCGCGTGCTGCTACGCATCGACGATCAGGGCCCCGGCATTCCCGAGGCGCAGCTGGAGGCGGTGTTCCAGCCCTTCTATCGCGTCGAGTCCTCGCGCAACCGCGCCACCGGCGGTAGCGGCCTGGGTCTATACATCGCGCGTGACCTGACCCTGCGCCAGGGCGGCGAGCTGCGCCTGAGCAACCGGCCTGAAGGCGGCCTGCGCGCCGAGCTGAGTTTGCGCAGAGCCTGAGCGGGCGCTAAGCCGGCGCTTAAGGCCCCGTGCGCATGAAGGCCACCAGCGCCAGCGCGACCTCGGTGCCCTTGTCCTCCTGCAGAAAGTGACCCGCCCCGCGCGTCACCGAATGGGCCTGACCCTTGGCGCCCGGCACCAGCCGGTGAAAGATCTTGTGCCCGCCGCGGGTCACCGGATCGCGGTTGCTGAACAGGGTCAGAAACGGCTTGTCCCAGTGCTTCAGCACCTCCCAGGCGCGCTCGTTGTTGGCGCGTTCAGGGTCCTTGGGCGAGGTCGGCACGAAGCCGGGGAACAGGCGTGCGGCGATGCGGTGGCGCCGGGTCGGGAACGGCGCGTCATAGGCGGCCATGGCCTGTGGGCTCAGGCCCAGCGCGCAGCCGGTCTTGACGATGCGGCCGATCGGGAACCAGGGGCTGTAGCGCGCGAAGGCGCGCCACAGCCGGAAGGCGCGCGGCACCGGCTCGGTGCCGGTGGGCAGGCCGCCATTGGCCAGCGCCACGCGGTCGAAGCGCTGCGGGGCCTCGGCCACCATGCGCAACCCGATCAGCGAGCCCCAGTCCTGGCAGAACAGCGTCATGCCACGCAGGTCCAGCGCCTCCATCCAGGCGCACATCCATTGCACATGGTTGTTGTAACTGTAGTCGGCCTTGCGGGCAGGCTTGTCGGAGCGGCCGAAGCCGACCAGGTCGGGTGCGATCACGCGATAGCCGGCGTTGACCAGCACCGGAATCATCTTGCGGTAGAGGTAGGACCAGGTGGGCTCTCCATGCATCAGGAGCACCAGCGGTGCATCGCGCGGCCCGGCGTCGACGTGCGCGATGCGCAGGCCGCCGACCTCGGTGTAGTGCGGCTCGTACGGAAAGTCGTTCAGCCCGGCGAAGCGCTCGGGCGGGGTGCGCAGGACCTTGTTGACGGTGGGCAGGGTTCGCATCGCTGGACCTCTAGAAACGGCGGCTGGCGCTGATCGCCTTGGAGCCTGCCGGCAAGCTGATGAAGTCGCCGTCCACGCCGACGCGCAGCGGGCCGCTGAAGATGCTCGGCGCATCGCCCAGGAAGGCAGCTTCCATGCCAGGCAGTGGTGGCAAGGTGGGCACGATGTGGTTGAGCAGCAGATAGCCGACCCTGGCGTCACGGGCGGTCTCTGCGGCCTGCTCGGGCGTGGCGTGGTAGTTCTCGATGTCCTTGAAGATCTGCTTCAGATTGGCGCGGCCGGCCTGGCCGGCGGCCTGCTGCAACAGGGCCATCAGCGGCAGCGACAGCGCCTCGTGCACCAGCAGGTCGGCATCCGCGGCGGCACTCTGCACCGCCGCGGACTTGACGGTGTCGCCGCTTAGCACGACGCTGCGGCCCTTGTAGCGGATGCGGTAGCCGACGGCCGGATGAATCGGCGCGTGATTGACGGCGAAGGCACTGATCTCCAGTTCGCCGTCCTTCAACAGCACCTGCGGCGCCTCGCCCTGCAGCGCGAAGGGCATGGCGCGCCCACCGAAGCCGCTGGCCGGCATGATGGCGTCGCCATGGTGGGCCACGCGGTACTGGCGGTCCGGCGCATAGGTCTGCATCAGGCCGGCCAGCAGCGGCGCCACGCCGTCCGGGCCATGTACGGGCAGCGGCTCGCGGTTCGAGGCCGAGACCCAGCGCTGCAGCAGCAACTCGCCCAGGCCGTCGATATGGTCGGAGTGGAAGTGCGTCAGGAACAGCGCCTCGATGCGGCCCGGGTTGAAGCCCAGCTTGGCGATATTGCGCGCGCTGGCATTGCCGGCATCGAAGACGAACAGCCGCTGGCCGGCCAGCACCACGGTACAGGGGCCGGAGCGCAGCTCGTCGGGGAAGGGCGAACCGGCGCCGCACAGGCCCACGTGCAGGCCGTCGGGCAAGGTGGCCTGGATGTCGGCGCTCAGGCGCTCGACGGCCAGTGGCCCGGCCAATGCCATGGCGAGGCGCGCGCGCAGCGCGTAGGCCGCGGTGCCCAGCAGCATCAGGACGATCAACAGGCCCATCAGTCGACGTCGAGTCTTGCTCATCTTGTATTCCTTGATATCAGGCGCCGAAGATGCGCGCCAGCCGGACGAACAGACCCTGTATCCAGGGCGCCACATAGCGCAGCCGCGGCCGCCGTGCCTCGGCGGCCTTGACGATCTGCCTCACGATCGAATCGGTGCTGCGCGCCTCCAGCAGCTTGAACACGCGGGCCTCGCGGGCCTTGAGCTGCTCGGCCTGGTCATGGAAATAGGATTGCGGCCCCATCCAGGCGTACTTGCTGGCCGTCATCGCCTGGTTGAAGCCGGTGTGGATGGCGCCCGGTTCGATCAGCGCCACCTGCACGCCGCAGCCCAGCTGGTCCAGCTCGGCGCGCAGGCCGGCGCCGGCCGCCGACAGCGCGAACTTGCTCATCGAATAGGGCATCAGGAAGGGCATGGGCACGCGCCCGGCGATCGAGCTGATGAACAGCACCGTGCCGCGGCTGCGCGTAATCATGCCGGCCAGCGCGAGCTGGGTCAGCTCCAGCGTGGCGAACACATTGACCTCGAACAGGCGGCGGATGCGGTCCACATCAACCTCGGCCAGTGAGCCCGACTCTCCGACGGCGGCGTTGTTGATCAGCACGTCCAGCTCCAGCCCGCGCAGGCGCTCGCGGTCGGTGGCGTCGGTGATGTCGAGCTTGAAGACCTGCAGCGGCTGCCTGCGCATCGTGCATTCAGCCCGCAGCGCCTCGGCCTGGGCTTCGCTGAAGGTGGTGGCGATGACCGCATGGCCGCGCGCGGCCAGCGCGAAGGCGGCGTCGCGGCCGATGCCGCTGCCGGCGCCGGTGATCAGAATCGTCTTGCCCATGTCCGCCCCTGTTTCGTTGTTCATTGCACAAAGATACGGGCCAGCCGGCCCATCGACGACCAGTAGCAGTCGCGGCTCCAGCCCGGGCTGGGAAAGACCACGCCCTGGGTCAGACCGCCGCTGCGCACGCGGCCGAGTTCATGGCCGCTGGCAATGTCCAGCACCACCACCTCCTCACCGCCGCGCCGGTAGTCATTGACGACCAGCTCGCCGCTGTCGGGGTAGAGCAGAGCGTGGCTGGCCATGCCGAACGGCGCTTTCTGCCACAGCGGTGTCAGCGTGCGGTCGTCCGCCTCCAGGCGCCAGGCGCGCAGCACGCGGTTGGCCGCGTCGTGGCCGACGACGATGCGCCGCCGCGCGTCGTACAGCGGTGGGTTGGTGATGCTGCCGCCGGCCAGGCCGCTGACCGGCAAGGCCTGGTGGTCGCGGGCGTCGCTCATCGACACGCGCAGCAGTCGGTTGGCCGTGCGGCCGACGCCGGAGCCGACCATCTTGTACAGGTAGCGATGCTGGCCGTTGTCCATGAACCAGGCGTTGCGGCCGTCGAGCACGATGTCCCAGCCGTAGGTCTGCGCGCTGTCGCCGATGTAATCGAAGCGCCAGTCGGCATCGAGCCGCAGGGTCTGCGCCGGCTCGTCCCACCGATAGCGCATGACGCTACGCGTGCCCACCAGATAGACCGTGTTGCCGATGGCGCTGATCCGCGCGATCGACGGCTCGGGGGCATGCACCGGCTCGCCGACCGGTTTCAGCGTATCGGCATCGATGACGCTGAGCTGGGCCGGTGTGCGGTCCGACAGGTTCTTGGTCACCAGTCGGCCGTTGTCCAGTATCACGAAAGAGTTGTAGGGCTGGTCGACCGGCAGCTGCAGCGAGGCCAGCGGCGCGCAGGCGCGGTCCAGGCGATGGGCATGGCGGCCGTAGACCACATACAGATCGCCGTTGCGATGCAGGGCCATGCCGCCCGGCCACATCGGCCCGCCGGCCAGGCGCGGCGAGCGGTCCAGCGTCTTCAAGGTCAGCGGGTCTATGCGCTCGACGCAGGCCGTGGTGGCCAGGCCCAGACGCGCGCGCAGCGCCGAGTGCGTCAGCAGATAGACCTCGCCGGGCTCGCCGAGCACCGTCATCGTCGACAGCAGCGTGTTGCGCGTCACGCAGCCCAGCGTCTCGCCGGGGCGCAGGTTCAGGCCGGCGCTGCCGGATGCCGTCTGCAGCCGCTGCGCGCCGCCGTCCTCGGCGGGCCAGGGGCTGCTCAGATAGCCGCTCATGAGGGGCGCTGACGCCTGCGCCGCCGCAGCTTCCAGATCAGCAGTGTGATCAGGCCCAGCAGGGCCAGCGCCGGCAGGGCCAGGCGCGGCACATAGACGTTGACCAGCGCATTGATCAGCACCTGCCGCGTGGGCTCGTAGCCCTCGGGCATGGGCAGCACGCCATTGGCCTTGGCATAGGCGGCATAGTCGGCCTGCATGGCCCGGAAGGCCTCGGGCCGCTGCTGCTGCAGATCGCGGGTTTCGCCGGGGTCCTGGCGGATGTCGTACAGATGCCATTGGCCATCGCCCAGCGGCGGCAGGTTCTTCACCAGCTTCAGATCACCCTTGAAAAGCGCTTGGTTGCCCGAGAGCTCGTAGCCGATCGGCTCGTCCGGTCCATGCACCGGCCCGGCCGCGCCAGTCAGCGCCGGCAGCAGGCTGGTGCCGGTCAGCGGCTCGACCGGCCGGCCCTGGTAAGTGGTGCCTGGCCGTGCCACGCCCGCCAGGTCAAGCAGCGTCGGCACGATGTCGCTGACATGGGTGAAGTCCGGCTGGATGCGGTTGGCAGGCATGCCCGGCACCCCGGCCACGATCAGAGGCACCCGCAGTCCGCCCTCGCCGGCGTAGAACTTGTAGGTGCTCAGCGGCGAGGTGGCGGCGCTGCCCCAGCTTGGGCCAATCACCGTGTAGGCGCCCTTGGCGCCCAGCGAGTCGATGTCGCGCCGGTAGTTGCGGTCCAGCCACCAGCGGCCCAGGGTCACCGCATAGGGGTCGGAGCCCTCGGCGCCGTTGTCCGACAGGAACAGGAACACCGTGTTGTCGTAGGCGCCCGTGGCCTTCAGGTGCGCGACCAGGCGGCCGACATGGAAGTCCATCGCCTCGGCCATCGCCGCATAGACCTCCATGCGGCGCGCCTGGTAGGCCTTGTCGGCATCGCTCAGCGCATCCCAGTCGGTGGTGGTGGCAACGGGGGCGAGCTGCGTGCTGGCCGGTACCAGGCCCAGGGCCACGGCCTTGTCGCGCCGGGCCTGGCGCAGCGCCGCCCAGCCGTTCTTGTAGAAGCCGCGGTATTTGGCGATGAACTCGGCCGGCGCCTGGAGCGGAATGTGGTTGGACTGGAAGCCGATGTAGGCGAAGAAGGGCTTGGCCTGGGCGGCGTCGGCCTTCAGGTACTCGATGGTCTTGTCGACGTAGAACTGCGAGGAGTAGAAGTCGGCCGGCATGACGGTCTCCTTGCCGTCCTCGTACCAGTAGACCCTGTCGGTCAGGTCCAGGTAGCGCTTGCCGGTCTCCCAGTTGTCGCTGCCGCTGTCGCCCTGCACCAGCGAGCGGTCGAAGCCGCGCGCTGGGGGCAGGTTGTGCGGCTCCTTGCCCACATGCCATTTGCCGGCCACATAGGTGCGGTAGCCGCCATCGCGCAGCAGGCTGGCGACGGTGACGACATTGCGATCGAGCACGCTCAGGTAGCCGGGCTTGCCGACATGGGACTGCGGAATCGTCTCGCGCATATTGCCCACGCCGTTGCGGTGGTTGTCCACCCCGGTGAGCAACATGGCCCGCGTCGGCGAGCAGGAGGCGGTGACATGGAAGTTCGAGAAGCGCATGCCGCGCCGCGCCAGCTCGTCGAGATGGGGGGTGGCGATCTCGCCGCCGAAGGCGCCCACATCGCTGAAACCCCAGTCGTCGGCCAGCAGCAGCACGATGTTCGGTCGCTGCGGCTGGGCCGCCACGGCGCCTGCGCAGGCCGCCAGCAGTGCCAGCAGCAGGTGTCGGAGCCGGCGAGGCATCACCTGACCCCCTTGGCGGGTGCCAGGAGCGCCTGCTGCACCAGCCCCAGCCGGTCCTGGCCCCAGACCGCCAGCGAGCCGACCTGGAACGAGGGCACGCCCCACAGGCCCAGCGCGAACAGCGCCTCGCGGTTGCGTTCGGCGCTGGCGCGCCAGGTCTCGTCCTGCAGCGCGGCGCGGGCGCCGTCCCAGGACAGGCCGGCGGTCTCGACGATGCGGCGCAGGCCGCGCTCGCTGCCGGCATCGACTCCCTGGGCCCAGACGGCGTGCATGAAGGCCAGCACATAGCGCTGGCCCAGGCCCTGGTTCTCGGCATGGGGGATCAGGGCCAGGCCGCGCTCGGTGGGCCGACCGACCGGATCGTTCAGCCGCCCGAACGGAATGCTGCGCTCGAAAGCCTCGCGGGCCGCGTCGGCGGCGATGTAGCTGCGCTTGGTTTTTGGCACCGGCAGGCCGCGCATCACCATCGGCAGCAGGTAGCGCAGGCGCACCGGCGCGCCGGTCAGGCGGCCGAGCTCGAACACGCGCGGAGCGACGATGGCCGAGTAGGGGCTGCGCAGCGAGAAGAAGAAGTCTATCGGCGGCGGCGCGTCCAGTGCGACGGCGTCGCTCAGATCGGCGTCGGGCGGGAACAGCGGGCCGCGGACCTCACCGCGGCCCGCGCCCAGCGCCTGCAGGCGCCGCTCCAGATGGTGCAGACGGTCCAGGCCCCAGTACCACTCGCCGGCATAGAAGAAGGTGGCGCCGAGATAGTGGCCCAGGCGCTGGCGCAGCGCATCAGACTCTGCCAGATGCCTTTGCACGATCTCGGGCGCGGCCGGTGTCAGCGGCAGTTCCAAGCTCGTGCCACGCCACAGTGCCACCGACAGCGGCCCGGCGAGCTCGACGAACAGGCCTTGCTGCGCGGCACTCACCAGCAGGGCGGTGGTCAGAGCCATCCGCTGCGGCGTGGGCTGCTGGCCGGGATCGTTGAAGTCCAGGCCCCAGCGCCGGGCCAGCAGCTGCGCGTCGCGGCGGCTGTAGGCGACAAGGCGCTCGCGCTCGGGCGCGGCGCTGTCCGGCGGCGGGCCCACCACATGGGCTTGCAGCGCCACGTCATAGCGCGCCAGCAGCTCCGGCAGGCAGGCCGCGGCGAGCGTGCTGTAGGGATCGTCGACCTGATGGAAGTAATGCAGCAGATGGGGCTGGCCGGCGCGCCGTCGCGCGGCCTCGGCGCTGGCGCGACGCCGCAGCAGGCGCTCGCGCGACAGCAGACGAGCACTGATTGCCGGCATCAACCACTGCTTCAAGCCCATGGCCGGGCCTACCAGGCCTTGATGAAGCGCAGCTGCAGCGCGCGTGCCACCAGCGCATTGCGGCTGGCGAAGTTCTGGCTGAAGTGCAGGTTGAAGCCGGCGTCCTTGCCGGGCAGCTTGTAGGACAGGAAGGGGCCGAAGCTGGAGTTCTGGTAGCGGCTGCCGCCGGCCGGTGCCGCGCTGCCGGAGTCGTCGGTGATCTGCTGCACGGTCAGCACATTGGCGCCGACGGCCCAGTTGCCCATCACCTTGACGATGCCGCCTTCCAGATAGACGAAGTTGCCGCTGCGGTAGTCGGTGTCCTTGTTGGTGGTGTTGAAGCCGACCGATACGCGGCCCGCGATGGTGACGCCGGCATCCCAGGCCTCATTCTTGTGGCCGGGGTTCAGCGAGTAGCTCACGGCCACGCCGGGGCGCAGTGTGTAGAAGTTGCCGAAGCCCGGGTTGGGCCCGCGAGCCTTGTCATATTTGCCGGTGGGCAGGTACAGCGACATGCCGGCCACCACCTTGAGGCGGTCCTGATGGCGTATCCAGACCGCCGACAGTTCCGTGTCACCGACGCCGGAGACGTCGACATTCTGGCTCGCCGCCTGGGCCGCCACGCCGGCCTGCACCTGGTTGTTGACGGCCGTGGCAACCGCTGCGATTGCACCGCGCGCGGCCGCCGGCAGGGCCGCATTGGGCGTGGGCGATACGGTGCCCAGTGCCTGGACCGGCACGAAGCTGCGGCTTTGCTTGATCAGCGGCACATTGATGGCGAAGGCGAAGCGGCCATCGGCATAGGTGCTCGTCGTCATGTAGCCACCCAGCAGATTGAGCTGGGTCTGGTCCTGGTCGAAGGCGATGCTGCCCGGTGCCACGTTCAAGGTGTAAGTGCCGTCGGGCACCGCCCCGCGGGTCGGCGTGCCGGTGGGCAGCGGCACGGCGCGGCCCGGCACGACGATATTGTTGCCGGCATCGTCGACCACCTTGTAGATGCTCACCGTGGTCAGCGCGGCGGTGCCGAAGAAGCCCGGGTTGTCGGCCGCGGCGGCGATCTCACCGCCGAACAGGCCCACAGCAGACTGGCGCAGCTTGTAGCCTTCACCGGCCTGCACCTGGAGCGCGCAGACGGCCAGCATCACGCCGCTGAGCGCCTGGAGTTGCCTTGGAATAGATGGGGCCGGGTTCATGGTGAGGTTCACTGTCTTGTCTCCGATGTCGTGGGCCTGCGGCGGGGCGGGGGCTTCCGGGCGGGATTGCCTCAGAAAGTTCAGTACACCTGTGTATGTTGTGATCCAATGTAGCGCAACCATACACTTGTGTTTGTTCGGGTATTCACCACAATGCGTCAAGTCTCAGCCAGGCCTCATCCATGCCAGCCAAGCCGTTGAAAGCCGCCGCCACCAAGACCCGCAACAGCGCCAAGGGCACAGAGTCCTCCCGGCTGTCGCGGGACGACTGGCTGGATGCCGCCTTCGACGCCGTGGTCGACGGTGGTTTCGACAATGTCCGGGTGCTGGCCATCGCCGACAAGCTGGGCGTCACCCGCGGCAGTTTCTACTGGCATTTCTCCGACCATGCCGACCTGATCAAGGCGGTGCTGGAGCGCTGGCGCAAGCGCGAGCTCGAGGAGGACGCGCAGCTGCAGGCCCAGGCCAGCAACGATGCCCGTGCCGACCTGGTGCAACTGCTCGACGTGGCCCTGGCCCGTGGCGGCGCCGATCTGAAGGACATGCGCTTCGAGCTGGCCCTGCGCGGTCTGGGCCGCCGTGACCCCGAGGTGGCGCGCATGCTGGTCGAGGTGGATGAGGCGCGCATGGAGCTGTTCGAAACCAAGTTCAAGCGCCTCACCGGCGACGCCAAGAGCGCCACAGATCTGGCCGTGCTGTTCTACCTGGCCGTCACCGGTGGTGTGCAGGCGCTGGCCCGGCCCTCGGGCTCGGGTCGGGTGGCCGAGTACATCCGCAGCGTAATTTCCGACTATCTGATCCAGCGCCAGGGGCCACCCCCCGATCGAGGGAACTAGGGCAGAACCTACCCTCAGTCAGGGGTGGAAATCGCATGCAGTCGCGCTTAAGCTTCGCTCACCGTTCTGGCCTGGATCACCGCGCGATGGTCCGGCCGGCATCAACCCCGACCGCAAAAGGTTAACGATGAAAAGCTTGCTCCTGGCCGTGATCCTGACTCCTCTGGCCGTCGCTTCCTGGGCCCAGACCGGCGCCCAGAAAGACAGCCCCGAGGCCTATGCGCTGCGCAGCGAATGCGCCGCCAAGACCAGCGCCAAGCTCGATGCCAAGCCCCAGGCCGCCAACGAGTTCGTGTTCGTCTACTACAAGGGCGAGTACAAGGGCGAGGCTGTGGCCGGCCGCAATCTGGACTGCACCGAGCGCCAGTACGCCGCCTACCTGAACACGGTCGATCCCTCGCGCGTGATGTCGGCCTACCCGACCGCCGCCGGCCGTCCGCAGGTCAAGCCCGCGGGCAAGTAAGTCCAGCCGCGCAGGCCGCTCCGGCCTGTACCGGCCGATCTGCAGTTCGTCGTGAAGGCCTGGCCGCTGCTGCCAGGCCTGCGTAGGCTCCCGGTGTTCATAACGCATCAACCGGGAATCCTCATGCGCTTTTCTTTCCGCCGTCCGACCCTCGCCGCCGCGCTCGTCCTTGTCGGCCTCGCCAGCCTTGGTGGCTGCGCGATCCACGTCACCACCACCGGCGACGGCGTCAGTTCCAAGCTCCAGCGCAGTGGCGGCACGAGCAAGTTCCAGTGCATCGCCAGCCCGAGCGGCCAGTGCAACTACGCGCTCTACACCAGCCGCTGCACCACCGTCGATGGCGAGGGCGGCAAGCCGGCCACCACCTGCACCCACCAGGTCTTCGACCAGTTCACGCTGGCCTCGGGACAGTCGCGCGAGATCGGCAATCTGCCCAGCGACTACAAGCAATGCATGAAGCCCGGCAGCAAGCCGGAGGTGCCGAACTGCGATTGAGTCAGTCCAGGCGCTCGACCGCCGGCATCGTCCAGCGACCGTCCAGTGCCTCGGGCGCGGGCCAGTAAAGCCTGGCGTTCAACAGAAAGTCCTGACCCCGGCGCACCGGCAACCAATTGCTGATTGGCGCCTGGGTTGGTGCCTCGGCCTGCAGCCACAGATCGAGCGAGCCGTCGGCGTTGAAGACCAGCGGATCGCGGTCGCCCAGTGCATGGCGCCGCGGCGCGTTGGCGATCAGGAAGTCGTCGGCGCCATAGGCGGTGACGGACCAGAAGGCCCGCACCGGCGGAAGCGCGCCGGCCCTGAAGTGCAGCCGGTAGCGCCGGCTGCCGTTCAGCGGCCTGCCCTGGCCATCGACGCGGGCGCTGGGGTACATCGCATCGGCCGGCAGATTGGCGCCCAGGCCCACCATGGCCACCACCGCGCGGGTGTTGTAGTCCTGACCATAGCGCCCCAGCAGGGCCGGCGGCGTTGACCAGCCGTTGACGAGACCATGCGGCGAGGCCAGTTCACGGGCCACGCGGCGCTCGGCCAGCCAGCGGGCCAGCACCATCGTGGCGCGCTGCGGCGGCGTCCAGTCGGGCGCCCGTCCAGGTGCAATGCCCAGCCGTGCCAGTTTCTGCAGCATCGGTGTGTCTTCGGTGGCCGGCGGGTTGTCCACCATCAGCCTCGCCAGCCGGGCGAAGAACTCCGTCGTGGCCATGGCCCGCATCTGGACTATCGGCGGTGACGATGTGGGCTCGGCCTTCCAGGCCGGTTCGGCCGCAGTACGCCCGGTCTGCCAATCGGCCAGGTGGCGCAGCGTCAGACCCTCCTGGAGCCGGTGCACCGGTGGGTAATCGGCCTCGCCCCGGGTCTGAGTGCGGCCAATCAGCCAGACGATACGCGTCGGCGCGCGCACCAGGCTCAGCCCGGGCGGCACCTCGCCCTGCCAGTCGGCCCCGGCCAGCAGCAGTCTGGCGCCCTGGCCGCCATTCAGGCGTGTGCCGGGCGCGGCGAACACATTCGTCCAGGCGTCCATGAAGGGCATCAGCTCGTAGCGCAGGGTGTTCGGCGGCATCTCGAACACCCAGGGCCCCTGCGCCATGTCGATGAAGGCGGTGGTGTACAGCGTGTCCACATTGGGCCGCACGACATCGCGAAAGCCGGCGCCGGGAAAGCTGCGCACCCGCAGCAGCCGGTTTTCCGGGCCCTGGGTGCGCGCCGCATGGGCGCGGGTCAGGTCCATCATCACCAGCGGGTAGCCGTAGAGATAGGTCTCCGCGCCCAGTCGCAGCTCGCCGGCTTTGGCGTAAAGCAGCAGGGCCAGCACCACAGCCAGCGCCGCCAAGCCAAGCAGCCAGCGCTTGAGGCGCCTGGGACCAGGTCTTGCCACCACGCTCAAGGCCCCGGCGCCAGCAGGATGGTGCGAAATCCCAGATGGCTGGCGGCCAGATCTTCATCCTGCGGCTGACGGGCCCCGGCGCGGTAGCGCATGCAGTAGTTGGGCGCGCAGAGGAAGGAACCGCCCTTGATGACGCGTTGGCGTGCCTGGCCGGTCGCGGTGGTGTAGGGATCGGCGGTCAGTTCCCAGACATTGCCGATCAGGTCGTACAGGCCCAGCGCATTGGGGGCATAGCAGCCCACCGGCGCCAGGCCGATGAAACCGTCCTCGCCGGAATTGAGCACCGGGAACGGCCCCTGCCAGGTATTGGCCTCGCGCGGTTGCTCATGGGCCGGCATCGGCGCGGCGCGGGCGCCGCGGGCGGCCCATTCCCACTGCGCCTCGGTGGGCAGCTGGCGGCCCTTCCAACGGGCATAGGCCTGGACGTCGGCATGGCTGATGGCCACCACAGGGAAGCTGTCGCGGCCCTTGATGTCGGTGCCCGGCCCGCCCGGATGGCGCCAGCTGGCGCCGGCCACATAACGCCACCATTGATTGGCATCGTCTCGGCCCTGCACCTTGGCCGGGCTGATGAAGACCACCGCGCCGGGCCGGCGCAGCTCGGGCGGCAGGCCCGGATGGGTGGCGGCATCAACCTCGCGTTCGGCGGTGGTGACGTGGCCGGTTGCGGCCACAAAGCGGGCGAACTCGGCATTGCTGACCTCGGTGCGGTCCATCCAGAAGCCCTCGACGCTTACCGCCCGGCGTGGCTGCTCTTCGGCATAGACGGTGTCGCCCATCTCGAAACTGCCGGCCGGCACCCAGACCATGCCCGGATGGGGCGCATTGGCGGGCTGCGCCGGCAGCGCGCAGTGGAGTCGCTCGGTTCGTGCCGCCGGTGCCGACCGAGCGGCCAGCCAGGTGGCCAGCGTCACCAGCAGCAGCGCGCCGAGGCCGAGCCAGAGCAGCCTAGTTGTACCAGTAGGTGTATTCATCCTGGGGCAGCGGCTTCTGGTCCAAGGTCTTGTCTATGCTGATCGGCATCTCGATGAAGGAGGGCCACAGCGGCGGCGGCATGCTCGCGTGGTGGGCTGTCATCAGCGCCTGTAGCCGGGCCAGCTGCAGCGGCTGATCGGCCGCCAGATTGTGCTGCTCGGTCGGGTCGCGCCGCAGGTCGAACAGCCATTGCTTCTTCGGCCGTTCGGCGCTGATCAGCTTCCAGCCGCCGTCCTGCACCGCGCGGTAGGGGCCGTCGCGCCAGAACAGCGGGCGTGGCGCCTGCGTGGCGGTCGGCCGGGCCTGCAGAAAGGGCAGCAGGTTGACTCCGTCCATGGGCCGGTCGGTCGGCAGCTGCCCCCCCGCCGCGGCCAGGACGGTGGGCAGGATGTCGATATTGGAGATCGGCTGTGCATAGCGCTGGCCGGCCGGCATGCGCGCCGGCCATTTGGCCGCGTAGGGCACGCGCAGGCCGCCCTGGAACATCGTCAGCTTCCAGCCGCGAAAGGGCTTGTTGACGTCGGGAATGCCGATATAGCCCGGCGCGCCGTTGTCGCTGGTGAAGATGACCAGCGTGTTGTCGTCCAGGCCCTCGTCCTTCAGCGCCTGCAGCACGCGGCCGACGCTGCGGTCCACCGAGCGCACCATGGCCGCATAGACGCGGCGGCGGTGGTCGGGGATGTTGGGCAGCGCGTCGTAGTCGGCCTTGCTGGCCTGCAGCGGCGTGTGCACGCCCCAGTGGGCGAGGAACAGGAAGAAGGGGCGGTGCTTGTTGCGCCGTATCGCCGTCACCGCCTCGTCGGTGAAATAGTCGGTGAGGTACTTGTTCGGCTCGAACCATTTGCCGCCGTTGTAGCTGACACCGAAACGCATATTCGGCCAGAGGAACTTGTCGATCGGGTCGAAGTCCTGCTTGGCGTTGACGACGCGGGCGTCGTTCTCGGGCAGGTACAGGCCGCTCTCCATGAACAGGCTCTCGTCGAAACCCTGCTGGTTGGGCCGCATCTCCGGCGTGCTGCCCAGATGCCATTTGCCGATGTGCATGGTGTGATAGCCGCGCGGCTTGAGCAACTCGGCCACCGTCTGCTCCGCGGCCGGCAGGCCGAGCTCGTTGAAGTCCTTGGCCTGGCCGGCCTTGTCGTGATCGACGATGACCGCATGGATGCGTGCCGGGTCGGCGTAGAGCGCGCCGGCCACGCGCGCCATGGCCCCGGGCGTCGGCGTGAACTCGACGCCGAAGCGCCAGGGGTAGCGGCCTGTCATCAGCGCCGCGCGCGACACCGTGCACACGGCGCTGCCGGCATAGCCCTGATCGAAGCGCACGCCATCGCGGGCGATGCTGTCGATATGCGGCGTCGGCACGCCCTCGGCCGCGCGGCCGCCGCCATGGGTCGTGACATCGTTGATGCCCAGGTCGTCGGCCATGATGACGATGATGTTGGGCGGGCGCTGTGCCGGCGGCAGGCTGGCGCTGGCCGGCCCCGCCTCCCAGGGCACCGGCCGATTGGGCTCGCGCGGGTTGACGATGTCGGTGTACCAGCCGAGCGAATACTGCAGCAGGTACAGGCGCTGGGTGTAGGCCAGTGCGAGCAGCGCGGCCAGCACCACGATTGCAATGAGGGCGGGCTTGCGCAATCGCATCAGATGTCCTTCGGTGCCGCTCAGTGCAGCAGCAGCACGGCGAGCGCGCCGATCAGCGCCAGCAGCGCGCCCACGGCGCCGCGCACGAAGATCAGGCTGACGATGGGGCGCAGCGGAAAGATGTGCGTCTTCTCTATCGCCGCCCATTTGTGCACGGCAATGTCGGCGGCACGCTCGATGCTGATGGCAAAGCGCAGAAAGTCGCGCCGGCTGCGGTAGCGCACCATGGCCACGTAGTGCCAGGCATCGGCCCGGGCGGGCTCGATGAAGCTGCCGCTGCGCCGCGCGATGAAAACCGGCACATTGCCGTAGCGCAGCAGGTGCGGAATGATGGCCTTGCCGTAGCGGCGGTCGGCGGCGCGCGGGTCATCACCCAGTTGCTCGTGCCCGGGCGGGTACAGGGCCTTGGCCCGGTAGCGCACCAGGTTCTGCATCACGAACTCGCGGCCATCGTCCTGCGCCAGCAAGGCGCGCACGCTGGCCAGCAGATCCTGCTTGTTGGCCTCGGTGGCTAAGGTCTCAAGCTCGGCCACGTAGGCCTCGATCTCGGCGGCCGTCAGCGGCCTGCCGCGACCGCCGTACCAGACCACGAAGGCGATGTAGAGCAGCAGCAGGGCCAGACAGATGGCCATCGATGGCGTCATGGCGCGGCGGCCTGCCCGACCACGCTGAACAGCGCCTGGTTGTCGCGCAGCCATTGCGCCGAGCGGCTGGCGTCATGCTGACTGGGGTGGAAGTCCGGGCGCAGATAGTCGCGCCAGCCGGCATAGTTGCCGCGCAGCAGGCCATCGCGGGCGAACAGGAAGCTTGCGCCGCTGCGCCAGGTGCTCCAGCGCAGCAGGCTGCCGTCGTGCCAGAGATTGCGCACCGTCTGACGCAGCACATCGCTCAGAAAGGTGACGGTGATGTAGCGGAAGATGCGCAGCCGCCACTCGTGGTTGCCGCTGATCGCGTTGTAGATGTCGAAGGCCGTGCTGCGGTGCTCGGACTCCTCTGCGCTGTGCCACAGCCACAGCGTCTGCAGGCGCGGCTCGCTGCCCTCCAGCGCCTCCGGGTGGCGCAGCATCCAGTCGGCGAACAGGGCGGTGAAGTGCTCGGTGGCGGCGGTGGCCGCGACATGGATGCGCACATCGCGGTGCGCGTTGTCCTTCAGCCGCCGCAGCGCCCGGCGCTCGATCTCGTTGCGAAAGCCGAGCTTGTCGAGGTGGTTGTTGAACAGGCTGTGAATGCGCCGGTGCGTGGCCTCCTGGCCGACGAAGCCCTGCACCTCCACGGCCAGCGGGGCGCGCTGCCCCTCAGGCAGCGACTTCAGTCCATTGCGCACCGAGTCGATGAAGTACTGCTCCCCGACCGGGAAGCTCATCGACAGCGCGTTGAAGAAGGCCGACCGAAAGGCGTCGCCGCCGTTCCAGCGGGCCGGGAAGGGCGTCTCCAGGTCGATCAACAGCCGGCGGACCATAAGCTCACTCATTTCACATGCTCCGATACATCTCAGGCCCGCTCGCGCAACTCGCGCCGCAGGATCTTGCCGACATTGCTCTTGGGCAACTCGTCGAGGAACTCGATCTGCCGCGGCACCTTGTAGCCGGTCATCTGCTCGCGGCAGTGGGCGACGACCTGCTCGGCCGTCAGGCTTGGCGTCTTCTTGACGATGTAGAGCTTGACCGCTTCGCCGGTGCCGGGGTCGGGTTTGCCTACGGCGGCCACCTCCAGCACCTCGGGGTGCTCCATCACCACCTGCTCGATCTCGTTCGGATAGACGTTGAAGCCCGAGACCAGGATCATGTCCTTGAGCCGGTCGACGATTCTCAGGAAGCCCTGCTCGTCCATCTGCGCCACGTCGCCGGTGCGCAGAAAGCCGTCGGCCGTCATCACCCTGGCGGTCTCCTCGGGCCGCTGCCAATAGCCCTGCATGACCTGCGGGCCGCGCACGCACAGCTCGCCGGCCTGGCCGAAGGGCAGTTCACGTCCCTGATCGTCGCGTATCGAGACCTCGGTCGAGGGCATGGGCAGGCCGATGCTGCCGTTGAAGGCCTTCAGGTCCAGCGGATTGCAGGTCACCGTGGGCGAGCACTCGGTCAGGCCATAGCCCTCGACCAGCGGCTTGCCGGTGATCTGCTCCCAGCGCTGTGCCACCGCGCGTTGCACCGCGGCGCCGCCGCCGATGGCAAAGCGCAGCGCCGAGAAGTCCAGCCTGGCGAAGCCGGGGTCGTGGATCAGGCCGTTGAAAAGCGTGTTGACCGCCGGAATCGAGGCGAAGCGGTACTGGGACAGCACGCGTACAAAGGCCGGCACATTGCGCGGATCGGCCACCAGCACATTGGCGCCGCCCATGCCGACGAAGCCCAGGCAGGCGCCCAGCGCGAAGACGTGGTACAGCGGGATGGCGGTGATGCTGATCAGTGCCTCGTTCGGGTCGAGGAAGGGTGCGCTCCAGACCTCGCCCTGCTTGGCATTGGCCAGCACATTCAGGTGCGTCAGCATCGCGCCCTTGGACACGCCGGTGGTGCCGCCGGTGTACTGCAGAAAGGCCAGATCGCCCGGCCGTGTAGCGACCGGCTTGAACCCGGCCGCCGCGCCCTGGCTGAGCATATCGAGATAGCCGACATGCCCGGGCAGGTTGTAGGCCGGGACCATCTTCTTGAGGTGGCGCACCGCGAAATTGCCCAGCGTGCGCTTGGCCCAGGGCAGTGCGTCGGCCAGGCCGGTGACGACGACATGCCGGACCTGGGTCGCCGCGATCACCTTGGCCAGCGTGTGGGCGAACAGCTCGACGACGATCATCGCCTCGGCGCCCGAATCCTTCAGCTGGTGCTCCAGCTCCCGCGGCGTGTACATCGGATTGACGTTGACGACCACATAGCCGGCGCGCAGCAGACCGAACAGGCAGACCGGGTACTGCAGCAGATTGGGCATCATCAGCGCCACCCGCGCGCCCGCCGGCAGCTTCAGCACGGACTGGAAATAGCCCGCCACCTGCAGGCTCAGTCGGTCAAGCTCGCGGTAGCTGATGGCCACACCGGTGGCCCCGCTGATGAAGGCCGGCCGGTCGGCGTAACGCGCCACCGCCTGCTCCAGGTAGTCCGCGATCGAGCCGATTTCGGCCAGATCAATCTCTGCCGGTACGCCGGGCGAATAGCTTTCGAGCCAGATCTTGTTGTCCATGCACCTGTCGTTTGCCGTTTGCTTGCACAAACAATACAGTAGTGTATGGAAAATGTCTCGTCAACGGGGCGGACCCTCGGAGCGCAGAGTTCAGCTGCGGCTACCAGCTGCTATGCAGGGTGAAGCCAAGCCGCCCGGAGCGCGGCCGCACCGATAGGGTGGTCTGGGCGCTCAGCTCCATGCGCAGGCCCTGGCGCAGGTCGGCATACTTGTTGCGGGTCTGGAACACCAGGCCCATGCGCAGCTGCCGCGCGTCTTGCTGCAACAGCCCTTCTTCCGGGGGCGCGCGTGCAGTCGATGTCAGCAGTGGAGTTTGCAAGGTCAGATACGAGTGCTTGCCGGTGGCCACGGACAGACCCATCAGCATGCCGGCTTGGCGTGTTGTCGGATCGAACGAGAGGCGTTGCGCGGCCAGGCTGCCGAATGCTGAGCTGCGCTGCTCGACACCGAAGCCCAGACCCAGTCCAGACGGATGCACCGCCCACAGCATGGTTTGGCGAGCGGTATGCGACTGGCCGGTCAAGGCATCCACCATCGGCGTTGAACCGGCAGTGGCCAGCGGCTCCGCCTGGCTTTGACTCAGGCGCAGCGCGGCTGGCGCCAGGTTCGCCTGCGCGGTTTCTGTCCAGCCGCTCATCTGCGCCTGCGTGGTCAGGGCGCTGGCGGTGAGCAGCAGGCAGATGCATTGGGCAGGGCAGGGTGCTTTCATCGCTGGCTCCTGGCGACGACCGAGTTCGGGGCTTGATGTTTCAAGCCTAGACCGGTGAGTGCCTGGGGGCAATCGGTGCGCGGCCCCTTCCTTCGTCAGACAACGCCTCGATCTACTCGGCCTCGATCTTCGCGGCGCTGATCACCTCGCCCCAACGCTTGATGTCGCTGGACAGCAGTGCCTGCGCCTGCTCGGGCGTGCCGGCCTGCAGCCGCATGCCCAGCTTCTCGAGCTTGGCGATGACGGGCGCCGAAGCAATCGCCTCGCGTATCGCGCGGTTGAGTCGCTCGACGACCGCCGGTGGCGTGGCGGCCGGCACGGCAATGGCATTCCAGGAGCTGACGTTGTAGCCGGCGACGCCTGCCTGCTGCAAGGTCTGCACCTCGGGCAGGGCCGGGTTGCGCTGGTTCGTCGTGACGGCCAGCGCCTTCACCGCGCCGGCGCTGAGCTGCGGCAACATCGGGCCGACGATCTCCAGCGCCAGGTCGATCTCGCCGCTGCGCAAGGCCATCAGCACGGCCGGCGAGCCCTTGTAGGGGATCGTCAGCAGGTCGGCGCCGCTGACAGTCTCGAACAGCTTGGCGGCCAGGTGCTGGGTGGTGCCCACCGAAATTGTCCCCATCTTCAGTTGGCCTGGGTTGGCCTTGGCGAACTGCAGCGCCTGCTGCACGGTGCCGAAGCGCGTGTTGGCCGGCGCGAACAGGGCCAGGTCGAAGAAGCCCAGGGTCGAGACCGGCACCAGGTCCTTGACCGTGTCATAGGGCAGCTTCTTGAACAGGCCGACGCTGACCGCGTTGCTATTGCTCATCAACAGCAGGGTGTGTCCGTCCGGCCTGGCGCTGACCACGGCCTGGGTGGCCACGATGCTGCCGGCGCTGGGCCGGTTGTCCACCACCACGGCCTGGCCCAGGCTCTTGGCCATGGCCTCCGCCACGGCGCGCGCCATGACATCGGCAATGCCACCGGGTGCGAAGGGCACGATCAGGGTGATTGCGCGATTCGGGAAAGTCGTCTGGGCCTGGAGCGCGCCCGGCAGGCCCGCCAGCAGGGTGGCTGCGAGCAGCAGGCGGCGGTTCACGGTTTTGTTCATCATTTGAGGCTCCAGCAGGGATTAGAAGCGATGGCGCAGGCCGACCGTGAGCGCGCTCTGGTCGCCCTTGGCGCCCATGAAGGCCGGCTTGGCATAGCCGCCGTCGACCTGGTTTCCGTCCACGACCGCATAGATGTCGGTGCGTGGCGAGAAGCGATAGCTGGCGGAGGCATAGCTGACCTTGCGCGAGCCCTTCAGCGCCGTGCTGCCGGTCTGACTGTCGGACAGGTGTGCGAGGCTCAATGTCACGTTGGGGCGGAGTTCGACATTGATGCCCAGGGTCCAGACCTTGTTGGACTGCGGGCTGACCGCATCGGTGCGACGCATCGCACCGGCGAACAGGGTGAACATCGGCGAGACCTTGTAGTTGCCGCCCAGGCCGAGGATCTTGCGGGTTTCGGTGCCGGCCAGGTTCTTCAGCTGCTGCACATAGCCGCCCACGAAGAGCGGTCCGCTGGCGTAGCCGGCGGACATCGCCCAGGAGCCATTGGCATCGCTGCCGGCCACTTCGCCGAGAGTCCTGGAGGCGGCCAGGTCAACGCCGCCCAGCTTGGCGTCGACGCGCAGCATATTGTCCTGGCGCGCGATGTGATGGCTGCTGAAGATCGAGTGGGCCGTGCTGTTCGGATTGCCCAGCGGCTGGAAGCGCGCTGCAACGGCATGGGCCAGCGTGTATTGCCGGCCCAGCAGCACGCCCCAACCCTGGCTGCTGCGCAGGCCCAGGTGGACTTCGCGTCCCCAGAAACGCGGCGAGGCCTGCGTCTGGCCAAAGTCGGCCGTCGGCGTGGCCTGCAAGGACACACCGCTGCTCGGGTCGAAGCCCGACTCCATCGTCAGCGCGGCGGCCAGGCCGTTGCCCAGGTCCTCTCGCACCCGTAAGCCCAGCCGGCTGCCGGTGAAGATGCCGTCCTCCATCGTGGTGCGCGACTCCCGGCCCGCGCCGACATTGGTGGCGTAGCGGGTGGCGGCATCGAACAGGCCGTAGATCGTGACGTTGCTCTGCGCCGCGCCCGGCAGTGGCAGGCTCAGGCAGGCGAGGCCGGCGGCGCCGGATGCAATGCGGCGGATGGATTTCTTCATGTCGTCTCCTGGTGGGTAGGCAATGCGGCGGCTCGGCTGTGCCTGGGCAAGGCCACAGCAGCGCTACCGTTCTTCTCTAGGGAATCAGTCGGGTCTGACCTGGCCGGCCCTGACCACCTCCGCCCAGCGCGGCAGTTCGCGGGCGATCAGGTCGGCATAGGCCTTGGGCGTGGTGGGCGTGGCGATGGCGCCTTCGGTGGCCAGCTGCTGGGCGACCTCGGGCAGGCGCAGGATCTTGTTGATCTCGTTGTTCAGACGGGCAACGATGGGCGGCGGCGTGCCCGCCGGTGCGACGAAGCCGTACCACTGGTCCGCGTCAAAGCCGGGAAAACCGCTCTCCGCCACGGTCGGCACATCGGGTAGTGGTGCCAGGCGTTGCGTGCTGGACACCGCCAGTGCGCGCAGCCTGCCATTGCGCACATGGGGCAGTACGGCCGGCGCGCCGGTGAAGGTGGCGTCCACCTGGCCGCCCAGCAGATCGGTGACCGAGGGGGCCGTGCCGCGATAGGGGATGTGCAGCATGAACAGCCTGGCCTGCAGCTTCAGGTACTCGAAGGTGATGTGGGCCGCACTGCCGTTGCCGCCGGACGAGTAGGTCAAGCGCCCCGGCTTGGCGCGCGCCAGCTCGAGAAACTCCTTCAGCGTCCTGGCCGGCGAGCCGGTGTTGACGACCAGGATGTTGGGCACGCGGGCAACCCAGGCCACCGGCGTGAAGCTCTTGACTGGGTCGTAGGGCAGTTTCGGGTACAGCGCGGGATTGACGGCCAGCGTGCCGATATGGCCCATCAGCAGGGTGTTGCCGTCCGGCTCGGCACGGGCCGCCTCGCCGGCGCCGGTCGAGCCACCGGCGCCCGGCTTGTTCTCTATCACCACGGTCTGGCCCAGGGCCGTGCCCAGCGTGTTGCCGACTGCACGGGCCAGGATGTCTGTCGAGCCACCGGGCGGGAAAGGCACGATGATGCGCAGCGGCCTGGTGGACTGTGCCCCGGCGGTGGGCCAGACGGCGGCGCCTAGGCCGGCCAGCAGCAGCGCGCGGCGGTCGAGAGAGTGGGTCATTGATGCGTCTCCTTGTTGTTTGAGTTGTGGTGCTGCGACTCAGCGGCGTTCCGGCTCGGCGAGGCCGCGCAACCCGGCGCGGGTGGCGGCCTGCTGCACCAGGCCCTGCGCACGCACCGCCTCGACGAATTGCTTCAAAAACTCCGCGCCCTGCGTGCGACCCTTGGGCACGGCCAGGGCCAGCGACTCCAGGCCCCAGCGGCCGTCAAGCACGCGGGCGCCGGGCAGGCCGTCGGCGAGCTCGAACAGAATGCCCTTGTTGGTGGCGAAGGCGTCGATGCGCCGGTCCTTCAGCATCTCGGCCGCCTCCTTCAGCGAAGCCGCCGGCACGATGCCGGCCTGCTTGAAGACGCGGGCAAGCGCCGCTTGCGAGCTGCTGCCCTGGCTGACGCCGATGCGCCGGCCGGCCTGGTCCACCTGGTCCAGCATCGTGACCGGCGATCCCGGCAGAGCCAGATAGCCCAGTTCAAGGCCGACCAGTGGAGTTGTGAAGTCCACCAGCACGGCACGGGCCGGCGTGGCATTGGTGATGGTCATGTCCACCTGGCCGGCCTGCAGTGCCTCGATGATCTGGGCGACGCGCTCGAACACCACCAGCTCGGCTGGCACGCCCAGGCGCCGCGCCAGCTCGCGACCGACCTCGACCGTGAGGCCTCCGTCCTGCGGACTGCCGGATGAGCGCACCAGCGAGGTCGGACTGCCAGGATAGACCGCGATGCGCAGCCGACCGGTGGGCGCCAGGGCGGCGCGGGCTTGCGCCGACGCGACCACGGCTTGAGGTGCTGCCGCGGTCGCCGGCAGCGAGGTACAGCCTAGCTGCAGGGCAACGACGAAGAGCAGGGCGCTCAGTCGCCCGGTGATGGGATAGCGCATGGCGGACCTCGCTCAGTCGGGGGTGATGCGGGCTTCGCGGATCAGCTTCTCGTAGCGCTGCCTCTCGCTGTCCAGCAGCTTGGCGAACTGGGCTGTGGGGCCGGGTCTGACCTCGCCCCCGGCGCCGGCCAGTCGCTCGCGCACGGCCGGTGCGGCCAGCGCCTTCTGCACCTCCTGGTGCAGGCGGCTGACCAGGGCCGCCGGCACACCCTTGGGCGCGATCAGGCCGTACCAGACCGAAGCCTCGAAGCCGGGGAAGCCCGACTCGGCGATCGTCGGCGCATCGGGGTAGATGGCCGAGCGCTTGTCGCTCAGCACGGCCAGCACCTTGAGCTTGCCGCTCTTCGCATGGGGCAGCACTTCGAGCGCATTCACCGCCACCGTCTGGATGTGGCCGGCGATCACATCGTTCATCGCCTGCGAGCCACCCTTGTAGGGCACATGGGTGAAGCGCACGCCAGCGGCATGGGCGAACAGCTCGATCGCCAGGTGCGGTGTCGAGCCATTGCCCGGCGAGCCGTAAGTAATCGAGTCCGGCTTGTTCTTGAGCTGTGCGATCAGGTCCTTGACCGACGAGATGGCGGCTTGGGCGTTGGCGGCCAGCACCACCGGCACGCTGCCGATCTGGGCAATCGGCGTGATGTCGCGGCCGAGGTCGTAAGGCGCGGGTTGGTACAGCGAGACATTGGCCGCCAGCGCATTGGCGGCCAGCATCAAGGTGTAGCCATCGGCCGGGCTGTCGATCAGCGTCTTGTTGGCGATATTGGTGCCGCCGCCCGGCTTGTTCTCGACGATCACCGCCTGACCGAGGCCCGCGGCCATCTGCTCGGCGATGGCGCGGGCGATGATGTCCACCGCGCCACCCGGGCTGTAGCCGACGAGGATCTTGATAGTCCGGCTCGGATAGGCCTGGGCCTGCGCGCTGCCCATATTGCCAATGGCGCCCAGTGCCAGCAGGCTGGCCAGGGCGATGCGTCGGGTCAAATTCTTGTTCATGCTGTTGTCTCCTCGGGCCAGTAAAGGCGCATCGGGTTGCTGACCAGCAGACGCTGCTGCTGCTCGGGTGTGGGCGCGAGGTGCGCGACGAAGTCCACCAGCAGGCCGTCGTCGGGCATGTGGTCCTTCAGGTTCGGATGGGGCCAGTCCGTGCCCCACAGCACGCGGTCGGGGAATTCGGCCAGCACGCGCTGCGCGAAGGGCAGCACGTCGCGATAGGGCCTCGCCTCCCCGTTCAGCGCCCGTGGGCCGCTGACGCTCAGCCGCTCGGGGCAGCTCAATTTGGTCCAGACATTCGAGTGCTCGCGCATCAGCCTCAGGAACAGCGCGAACTCGGGGCCATCGACCGGCTGGCTGACGTCGGGCCGGCCCATGTGATCGACGACAATCTGGGTCGGCAGTGCGGTGAAGAAGTCCCACAGGTCCGGTAGGTCCGCGGCCTCGAAATAGACCACCACATGCCAGCCCAGGCGGGCGATGCGTTGGGCGATCTCGACCAGCTCGTCCTTGGGCGTGAAATCCACCAGCCGGCGCACGAAGTTGAAGCGCACGCCGCGTACGCCCAAGGCATGCATGCGATGCAGCTCCGCTTCGCTGACGCCGCGTCGAACGGTGGCCACGCCACGTGCGCGGCCGTCGGCGTGGGCCAGTGCATCGAGCATCGCGCTGTTGTCGGCGCCGTGGCAGGTCGCCTGCACGATCACATTGCGGCTGATGCCCAGCTGGTCGCGCAGCGCGAACAGCTGCTGCCAGCTGGCATCGCAGGGCGTGTACCTGCGCTCGGGCGCAAACGGAAACAGCGCGCCGGGGCCGAAGACATGGCAGTGGGCGTCGACGGCACCGGCCGGCAGCTTGAAGCGGGGCTTGCTGGGGCCTGCATACCAGTCCAGCCAGCCGGGGGTCTTCTCGAAGGTGATCATGGTTTGTTGTGGTTCAAGAGGCGGTCGGCCTCGACGCGCCAGTCACTGCTGCGCGCAAAGCTCGGCTCACCGCGCGGGCCGAACACGCCCAGGTCGGCCAAGTTGGCGACCCAGGCCTGGCGCTCGGCGGTGCCGGCGGCGCTCCAGGGGCTCAGGCCCGCTTCGCGCACGGTCTGGGCGACCTCGCGCACCTCCTCGCTGCGGCGCCGGCCATGCTCGATCACGCGCTGGAAGAAATAGCTGGCCTGCCTCTCCCAATCGATGGAGGGAAAGGTCTCCTGCAGTGAGGCGATCAGCGCGTCCTCGACGCCGTAGTGGCGTGCGGTCGTGAAGCTCTCGATCACCATCGCCTCCAGGCCCTTGATCATCACGCTGCGGCACATCTTGGTGGCCGAGGCCACGCCCAGCTGCTCGCTGGCGACCTTTGCTGCGAAGCCCAGCGTATTCAGCGGGGCTAGCAGTGCCTGCGCATCGGGCCCGCCCAGTAGCAGGGGCACCTTGATGCGATAGGGCGGCACGCTGGTCATCAACGCGCCCTCGACATAGCGGCCACCGGCGGCGTAGATGCAATCGGCCGCGCGGGCCTTGGCGCCGGGCGAGGCGGAGTTGAAGTCCAGGAAGAAGCAGCCCTTCTTCAGGCCCGCGCTGGCGGCCTCGGCCACGGCGACCGTCTGGCTGGCCGTCACGGCGCTGATCAGCAGATCGCTCTGCGCCGCCAGTTCGCTGGCCGAGCGGGCCAGCGGGACGCCGCGGGCCTGGGCGTGTGCACTCAGCTCAGGGTCCCGCTTCAGGTCGTAGGCCGCCACGGCCAGACCCTGAGCGCGAAGATCCTCGGCCAGGATGCGGCCGACCTCGCCATAGCCTATCAATCCGACGTTCATGGCGATGTCCATGACCATCAGTCGATGTAGCGCAGACCGGCCTGGGCCAGCGGCTCGCGCATCTGATACATGTCCAGGCCCAGCACGCCGGAGGCCAGCTTGGCTCGTTTCTCGCCTTCGAAGCTCTCGCGCTTCATTGCGGCGGCCAAGGTCTCGGCGGCACGGGCGGCGGGCACGCAGACCACGCCATCGTCATCGGCCACGATCACATCGCCGGGTGTCACCCACATGCCGGCGCAGACCACGGCGATGTTGACCGAGCCGAGCGTGGCCTTGATCGTGCCCTTGGAGCTGATGGCCTTGCTCCAGACCGGGAAGCCCATCTGCTGCAGCGTCTTCACATCGCGCACCCCGGCGTCGATGATCAGCGCGCGGGCGCCGCGGGCCATGAAGGAGGTGGCCAGCAGGTCGCCGAAGTAGCCGTCGCAGCAGTCGGCGGTGACGGCCGCAACGACGATGTCGCCGGGTTGAATCTGCTCCGCCGCCACGTGCATCATCCAGTTGTCACCGGGCTGCAGCAGCACGGTCACGGCCGTGCCGGAGACCTGGGTGCCGGGGTAGATCGGCCGCATATAGGGCTTCAGCAGGCCGACCCGCCCCATCGCCTCGTGCACGGTGGCCGAGCCGAGGGGGGCCATGCCATCGGCGCTTGCACGATCGGCGCGCCGGATATTGCGATAGACCACACCGAGCTCGTGCATTTCAGAGCCCCTTGATCTTCAGCGCGGCATCGAGGCGCGGGAACACGCGTCTGGCATTGCCTTCGTAAACCATGAACCGCTCTTCCTCGCTGAGGTTTGCCGTGGCCTCGACATAGCGCTTGGTGTCGTCGTAGAAGTGGCCGGTCTCGGGGTCGATGCCGCGCACCGCGCCAATCATTTCGCTGGCGAACAGGATGTTCTTGACCGGTATCACCTGGGTCAGCAGGTCGATGCCCGGCTGGTGATACACGCAGGTGTCGAAGAAGATGTTGTTCAGCAGGTGCTCGCTGAGCAAGGGCTTCTTCAGCTCTTGTGCCAGGCCGCGGAAGCGCCCCCAGTGGTAGGGCACGGCGCCGCCGCCGTGAGGGATCAGGAATCTGAGCGTTGGGAAGTCCTTGAACAGATCGCTGGTCAGGCACTGCATGAAGGCCGTCGTATCGGCATTCAGGTAGTGGGCGCCGGTGGTGTGGAAGCAGGCGTTGCAGCTGGTGCTGACATGGATCATCGCCGGGACGTCGTACTCGACCATCTTCTCGTAGATCGGGTACCAGTGGCGGTCCGGCAGCGGCGGGCTGGTCCAGTGACCGCCGGACGGATCGGGGTTCAGGTTGATGCCGACATTACCGTATTGCTCCACGCACTTGACCAGTTCGGGGATGCAGGAGGCCGGGTCCACACCCGGCGATTGCGGCAGCATCGCGGCCGGCACGAAGTGATCAGGGAACAGCTGGCTGACCCGGTAGCACAGCTCGTTGCAGATCGCGGCCCAGGCGCTCGAGGTCTGGAAGTCGCCAATGTGGTGGGCCATGAAGCTGGCTCGCGGGCTGAAGATCGTCAGGTCGCTGCCGCGGGCTCGCATCAGCTTCAGCTGGTTGGCTTCGATTGATTCGCGCAGCTCGTCGTCGCTGATCTTCAGGTCGGCGACCTTGGGCGCCTTGGCGGGGTCGGCGAGGCCGGCGATCTGCAGATCGCGCCAGGCGCCGAGGGCTGCCGGGGCGGTAGTGTAGTGGCCGTGGACGTCGATGATCATGGTGGTCGTGGGGTTCAAATGGTTTGGCGTGGCGCGTCCATGCCATGGCGCCGCTTCACAGCAGCAGTGTCAGGCGTGGTCAGGAAATCGAGCAGGGCGCGGGCCGAGTCCGCCTGGGTCGAACGAGCACCGATTGCGCCGGCGAAGCTCGTGACGATCTCCAGCCCGCGCGGCAAACCGCCCAGCACGGAGATGCCGTCCAGCTGCATCAGCTCGCTGAGCTGCTGGATGCCGATGTCCACCTCGCCGGCGGCAATCAGGCTGCCAACCGATACACCTGGCCTGGCCTGCACCAGGCGGGCGCTCAGCACCTCGGTCAGGCTCCAGCGCTCGAACAGGCGAAGCAGGGCCGTGCCGCTGGGGCCAGTGGAGTAGCCGATGGCGCGGGCGGCAAGCAGGGTGTTGCGCAGCGCTGTTTCGGAGCCGATGTCGGGCCGCGGGGCACCGGCCGGCACCGCCAGGGCTGCGGCGGAATCCGCCAGAGCGCGCCGGCTGTCGGCGAGCAGATGACCGCTGGCGATCGGTCCATCGATGGCGTCGCCGGCCAGCACGACCAGATCAAAGGCCTCGCCAGTCTGTACCCGCCGCGCCGCCTCGACGCCACCGACCGACTCGAAGCCGACCGGCACGGCCGTGGCTGCCGTGTAGGCCTGGGCCAGTTCGGCGAGCAGCGGGCGGGTTGCCATCGAGGAGATGCAGCGGAGGGGGGCCATGAATTGATGGGTGACGGGTTGCTTGGGTCGCATTCTGTGAACGTTCGGTACCATCAGCCAAGTTCTGACTGGCACTAGCTGCTATGCAGTTTCGGCATGGCTTGACGCCTGCGAACAATGAGTGAACCGTTGGAGCGGCTATGAACCTGAACCAGATCGAGACCTTTGTCCATGTTGCCGAGCACGGCAGCATCAGCAAGGCGGCCCTGGTGCTGGGTGTGGCGCAACCGGCGCTGAGTAGGCAGGTGCGGGCGCTGGAGGCCGAGTTGCGCGAGACCCTGCTGCTGCGCAACGGTCGCGGCGTGCAGCTGACCGAGGCAGGGCGGCGGCTGCTGACCCATTGCCACGACATCCTGCAGCTGGTCAACCAGGCCAAGGAGGACCTGACGGCGCAACGCCATGAACCAGTGGGCCGTATCACCGTTGCCATGCCACCCACCCTGGCCCGGCTGCACACGCTGCCACTGATCGAGGCCTTTCGCCGCGAGATGCCGCAGGCCCGGCTGGCCCTGATGGAGGGCTTCTCGACCCATATCACCGAATGGCTGCTGACCGGTCGTGCCGACCTCGGCCTGGTCTACAACCCCGAGGCGCTGCCGACCCTGGAGATACTGCCGCTGCGTGACGAGCAGATCTGCCTGATCAGCGCTGCGTCACAGGCGCCGAAGCGTCCGCCGACCTTGCAGCAGCTGGGTAGCTTTCCGCTGGTGATGCCGCAGCGTGGCCAGATCTTTCGCACCTTGATGGAGTCGGCGGCGGCGCTGTCCGGCGTGCAGCTGAACGTGGCCTGGGAGGTCTCCAGCGTGCCGGCCATCCTGGACCTGGTGGCCGCCGGCATCGGCCACGCGGCCTTGGGTGAGCTGGCGCTGCGCAGCTATGAGCACCCCGAGCGACTGCGCGTCACACCGTTTGACGGCGCCGATATCCGCACCACGCTGTGCCTGGTCACGCCGACGCAGCGCCGCTCGACACCGCTGCTGCAGCGCACGGCGGGCTTGTTGACAAGGCTGATGCGCGCCGGCTGAGGGGAAGAGATCTTTTGCGCCGTTGAAACTTCTTTCTGCTGCGCGGCCGCCGTGCGCGTCGTTGCCAACGCCACTATCCGGATTCCCCGTGGCGCACCGAAAAAGCTAATCCACCACTTGCAGACCACTCTGCAAGTCCTTATTCCATAACGATATTTGCCTCTGACCTGCCTTAGCTTTCGACGCTAAGTGATTGATTTCATTGGGAAATTCTTACATTTCGTCCTTGACCAGGTCGCGGGCAATGGCTAAAGTGGGAGAAAGTGCACTTTAGTGGGTGAATGTGGCCAATTTCATGTTTCAGGGACCAGCAGCGCTCGCGCTGGACGCGAAGGGGCGGTTGACCGTCCCTGCGCGCCATCGCGAGGTGCTGCAGGCCATGGCACAGGGCCAATTGACCGTCACCAAGCATCCCGAGGGCTGCCTGATGGTCTTTCCCCGTCCGACCTGGGAGTCGTTCCGGGAGCGCGTGGCCGCGCTGCCGATGTCGGCCAGTGGCTGGAAGCGGGTGTTCCTGGGCAATGCGATGGATGTGGAGATAGACAACGCCTCGCGCGTGCTGATCTCGCCGGAGTTGCGTGCCTCGGCAGGTTTGAGCAAGGACGTGATGTTGCTGGGCATGGGTAGTTATCTGGAGCTGTGGGACGCAGCCACCTACGCCGCGCATGAGGCCAAGGTGATGGAGTCCGAAGTGCCGGACGCCATCAAGGACATGAGCTTCTGATGAGCATCGTCCAAGCCCCCGACGATTTCAAGCACACCACGGTACTGTTGGATGAAGCCGTCGATGCTCTGCTGACCGATCCGAACGGCATCTACCTCGACGGCACCTTCGGCCGTGGTGGCCATTCTCGCCTGCTGCTGTCCCGCCTCGGCCCGCAGGGACGACTGATCGCCATCGACCGTGATCCCGAGGCGGTGGCCGAGGCGACGACCGGCGCCAACCGCATTGACGACCCCCGTTTCACCATCGTGCACTCGGCCTTTGCCGATATGCGCGCCCAGCTCGACGCCCTGGGTGTGCAGCAGATCCAGGGCCTGCTGCTGGACCTGGGTGTCTCCAGCCCGCAGATCGACAACCCCGAGCGTGGCTTCAGCTTCCGTTTCAACGGCCCGCTGGACATGCGCATGGACACGACCCGGGGCGAAAGCGCCGCGGATTTTTTGGCCCGCGCCGATGAGCGCCAGATTGCGGAGGTGATACGCAACTATGGGGAAGAACGGTTTGCTGTATCGATTGCAAAGGCGCTTGTTGCTCGCCGGGAGAGCGGGAGTGCTGTTCGAAGCACCGACGAACTATCCGAAGTCGTGGCTCGTGCGGTCAAGACCCGCGAGCCGGGCCAGAACCCTGCAACGCGCACATTTCAAGCTCTTCGGATTTTCGTCAACGCCGAGCTTGAGGAGCTCGAGCAGGGGTTGAGTGCGGCCATGCAATTGCTGGCCCCCGGGGGGCGCATGGCCATCATCTCCTTCCACTCGCTGGAAGACCGTATCGTCAAGACCTTCATTGCCCGTGAGAGCAAGGAGGAGTACGACCGTCGCGCCCCGTTCGCCGCACCGAAGGCGATGCGGCTGCGGGCGCTGGGCCGCATCAAGCCCGGCGAGACCGAGGTCCGCGCCAATCCGCGTTCGCGCTCGGCCATCATGCGTGTGGCCGAACGGATGGAGTCGCAGACATGACCCGGCTGAATGTGCTGCTGATGGCGGCGGTGCTGCTCAGCGGCATGTATCTGGTGCGCACGGCCTATGACTCGCGGCGCCTGTTCAACGAGATCGACCGCGCGCAGAACGAGGCACGCCGGCTCGAGATCGACCTGCAGCGCCTGCAGGCCGAGCGCCATGCGCAGGCGACCAATCTGCGCGTCGAGCAGGTGGCGCGCGAGCGCCTGAAGATGCGGGCTATCACGCCTGCCATCACCCAGCCGGTCACCGATACACGTGTTGCGAGCCCGACGGGAGGCAAGTCGTGAGTTGGTTTAAGCGCGGCGCAGGCAACGGCCCGAAAAGCGGTGCCACCTCGGCCCGCAGCAGCCTGCGCTCCAACAGCGCGCGCAGCGTCAACTATTCGAGCAGCCCGCTGCTGGCCTCGAAGACGCCTCCCTGGCGCTCGCGCATGCTGGTGGCTGCCGTCGGCCTGGGCTTTTGCATTCTGCTGGGCCGGGCGCTCTATATCCAGGTCATAGGCACCGACTTCTTCCAGAAGCAGGGTGAGAGCCGCTACAAGCATGCGCTGGAGCTCCCGGCCAGCCGCGGGCGCATTGTCGACCGCACTGGCCAGGTGCTGGCGGCCAGCGTCGCCGTGCCTTCGATCTGGGCGATACCCAAGGACGTGGACGCCACGCCGCAGCAGCGCAAGGCCCTGGCCAAGCTGCTGGAGATTACGCCGCAGGAGCTGGATGCCAAGCTGGCCAGCAGCCCCAAGTTCGTCTGGCTGCGTCGTCAGGTCGACACACAGGTGGCCTTGGAGATCAAGCAGCTCAAGCTCAAGGGCGTGTTCCAGGAGGGCGAGTTCAAGCGCAAGTACCCGGAAGGTGAGGCCGCCGCCCATGTGGTGGGCTTCACCAATATCGAAGAGCGCGGCCAGGAGGGCATAGAGCTGGCCTTCCAGAAGGAGCTGCAGGGCCGTGACGGCAGCCGCAATGTGGTCAAGGACCGGCTGGGTCGCGTCGTCGAGGACATCGGCGAGCGCATTCCGCCCAGCAATGGACAGGACATCGACCTGTCGATCGACTCTAAGGTGCAGTTCTTCGCCTATCAGCGCATCCGCGATGCGGTGGCCGAGCACAAGGCCAAGGCCGGCAGCGTGGTCGTGCTGGACGTGAAGACCGGCGAGATCCTGGCCCTGGCCAACTATCCCAGCTTCAACCCGAGCGACCGGCGCAATCTGTCGGGCAACCAGCTGCGCAACCGCGCGCTGACCGACACTTTCGAGCCCGGCTCGACGATGAAGCCGCTGATCGCCGCGCTGGCGATGGAGACGGGTCGCGTCACGCCCGACACGATGATCCAAACCGCGCCGGGCCATATCAGCATCACCGGCAGCACGATCTCCGACGCTCACCCCAACGGTCTGCTGAGCGTGGCCCAGGTGATACAGAAGTCCAGCAATGTCGGCGTGGTCAAGTTGGCGATGCAGATGCAGTCGCGCGAAATGCACGAGATGTTCACCCAGGTGGGCCTGGGTCAACGGCCGCAGATCAACTTCCCCGGCGCGGTGACGGGCCGGCTGCGGCCCTACAAGACCTGGCGCCCGATCGAGCAGGCCACGATGTCCTACGGCTACGGCCTCAGCGCCTCGCTGCTGCAGCTAGCCCGCGCTTACACGGTGTTCGGCCGCGATGGCGAACTGATTCCGATCACCATGACCAAGCAAGCCGATGGTGTGGACGTGGCCGGCGTGCGCGTGTTCTCGCCCAAGACCGCTCAGGCCGTGCGCCTGATGCTGCAGATGGCCGCCGGCGATGGCGGCACCGGCCCGCTGGCGCAGACCCAGGGCTATAGCGTGGGCGGCAAGTCGGGCACGGCGCACAAGCAGGAAGGCAAGGGCTATGCCTCGAACAAGTACCGCTCCTGGTTCGTCGGCCTGGCGCCGATCAGCAACCCGAGGCTGATCGTTGCGGTGATGGTGGACGAGCCGACCAATGGCAAGTACTACGGCGGCCTGGTGGCCGCTCCGGTGTTCAGCCAGGTGGTGCAGCAATCGCTGCGTCTGCTGGGCGTTCCGCCCGATCTGGAGGTCAAGCCGCAGATCGTTGCCCGCCATATCGAAACCGTTCCGGAAAGCTTCTAGCGTGGCATTGACCCACCTCAAATCCCCCGAAGCCGCCGCTCGCTGGCTGCAGGAATGGACCACCGGCGTGCTGCGCACGGACAGCCGTGCCGTGGCCGCAGGAGATGCCTTCATCGCCTGGCCGGGCTATGCAAGGGACGGCCGCGAATACGTGCGCGCGGCGCTGGCCGCCGGGGCCGCGACCTGTCTGGTCGAGGAAGAAGGCGTCGAAGCCTATGGCTTTGCCGATGCCCGTGTGGCCTCGCTGCCGGGCCTGAAGGCCAGGACGGGTCTGATCGCCGCCGCCTGCTACGGCGCAGCGAGCGAGCAGCTGGCGGTGATCGCCAGCACCGGCACCAACGGCAAGACCTCGACAGCCTGGTGGATGGCGCAGGCCTTGAGCCTGCTGGGCCAGCGCTGCGGCGTGGTGGGCACGCTCGGCGTGGGCGAGCCGCCGCTGCCTGGCAGCAACAAGCCGGCCGAGATCGAGTACACCGGCCTCACAACACCCGACCCCGTGCTGCTGCAGGCCAACTTCCGCCGCATGGCCGATCAGGGCTATGCCGCCTGTGCCATCGAGGCCTCGTCGATAGGCATCAGGGAGCAGCGTCTGGCCGGCACGCGCATACGCGTCGCGCTGTACACCAACTTCACGCAGGATCATCTGGACTATCACGGCAGCATGGACGCCTACTGGGCGGCCAAACGCGAGCTGTTCGACTGGCCTGGACTGCAGGCCGCGGTGCTGAACCTCGACGATGCCAAGGGCGCCGAGCTGGCGCTCGAACTGGCGGGCAGGCTCGATGTCTGGACCTACGGACTGAATCGCACCGATGCGCGGCTGTCCGCCCTTGATCTGCACTACCGCGCCGGCGGCCTGGCCTTCACCTTGAAGGAAGGCGGCGATTCGCTGCTGGTCGAGACCGGTCTGATCGGCGAGTACAACGTGGCCAATCTGCTGGCCGTGATCGGCGGCTTGCGTGCGCTGGGCCATACGCTTGCCGATGCGGCGCGCGTGGCAGCCCAGGTCACACCGGTGCCCGGCCGCATGCAGCGCGTCGGCAACGGCCGCGAGCTGCCGCAGCTGGTGGTGGACTATGCCCACACGCCCGATGCACTGGACAAGGCCCTGCAGGCGCTGGCCCCGCTGGCGGCCGCACGCGGCGGCAAACTGAGTTGCGTGTTCGGCTGCGGCGGTGACCGCGACCGGACCAAGCGTCCGCTGATGGGCGCCATCGCCGCGCGCCTGGCCGCCCAGGTGATCGTCACCAGCGACAACCCGCGCACCGAGGAGCCGGGGCAGATCCTGGCCGACATCGCGGCCGGCATGCCTGCCGATGCGACCCGTGCAATGGTCGTGGACCGCCAGGCCGCCATCCTGCAGGCCGTGCTGGGCGCCGACGCCCGCGACGTGATCCTGGTGGCAGGCAAGGGCCACGAGGACTATCAGGAAATTGCCGGTGTGCGCCGGCCCTTCTCCGATGTCGAGGAAGCCCGTGATGCGCTGATCGCGAGGGCCGGCCTGTGAGCGCTGCGCCCATCATGACCCTGGCCCAGGCCCTGCATCTGCTGCAGCCGACCGTGCCGCAGGCGCGCCTGATCGGCAACGGCGAGCTGGAGTTCGTCCGCGTGCACAGCGACACACGCAGCCTGCAGGCCGGTGATCTGTTCGTCGCGCTGCGCGGCGAGCGATTCGATGCCAATGACTTCCTGGCCCAGGCCAAGGACTCGGGCGCCATTGCCGCACTGGCCGAGCGCGGCCTGGACGCCGCCGGCCTGCCCGGCATCGAAGTGCCGGACGCCAAGGCGGCGCTTGGCGCGCTGGCTCATGCCTGGCGCCGCCACTGCCATCTGCCGCTGATAGCAGTCGCCGGCAGCAATGGCAAGACCACGGTGACGCAGATGATTGCCAGCATCCTGCGCGCCTGGGTCGGTGATGCGGCACTGGCCACGCAGGGCAACTTCAACAACGACATCGGCGTGCCGCTGACGCTTATGCGCCTGCGCCAGGACGATGCTCAATGGCACCGTGCGGCCGTGGTCGAGATCGGCATGAACCACCCGGGCGAGATCGCCCCGCTGGCGGCGATGGCCCAGCCAACTGTGGCCCTGGTCAACAACGCGCAGCGCGAGCACCAGGAGTTTCTGCAGACGGTGGAAGCCGCAGCGCGCGAGAACGGTGAAGTGATCACGGCGCTCGGTGCCGCCGGTGTGGCCGTGTTCCCGGCCGAGGACGCCTGCGCGCCGATCTGGCACGAACTGGCCGGCCAGCGCCCGCATCTGAGCTTTGCGCTGCACGGCGAGGCCGATGTGACCGGGCGCGCCAGCTGGGTTGACTCAGGCCATTGGGCCCTGGAACTGCACACCCCCGCCGGCGATGCCCCGGTGGCCCTCGCCGTGGCCGGCCTGCACAACGTTCGCAATGCCCTGGCCGCTGCCGCCTGTTCGCTGGCTGCGGGTGCTCCACTGAACGCCATCGTGCGCGGACTGGAGGCATTCCAGCCGGTGAAGGGGCGCTCGCAGCTGAAGAACATTGCATTCCAGGGCCATGCCCTGACCCTGATCGACGACAGCTACAACGCCAACCCCGACAGCGTGCGCGCAGCGATCGAGGTGCTCGCCTCCCTGCACGGCCCGACCTGGCTGGTGCTGGGCGATATGGGCGAGGTCGGCGACAAGGGCCCGGAGTTCCACCGCGAGGTCGGCGCCCTGGCGGCTCAGCTGGGCATCCAGCATCTGTGGACCGCAGGCACCGCGGCCAGGGATGCCGCCGCCGCCTATGGCCCGCAAGCGCAGGCATTCGACACAACGGCCGCCCTGGTGGCGGCCCTGCAACAGGCGCCCACCGCGAACGCGGTGCTGGTGAAAGGATCGAGATTCATGCAGATGGAACTGGTGGTCGCCGCGCTGAGTGGCCCGACACTGGATGGGGGCGCACATGCTGCTTAGCCTCGCCTTGCTGCTACAGGAGCGCTACCCCGATCTGGGCTTCCTGCGCGTGTTCCAGTACATCACCTTCCGTGCTGTGATGGCTGCACTGACCAGCCTGCTGATCGGCCTGGCCTTCGGTCCCTGGGTGATTCGCTGGCTGACCGCGATGAAGATCGGTCAGCCGATCCGCGAATACGGCGTGCAGCAGCATCTGTCCAAGAGCGGTACGCCGACGATGGGGGGTGTGCTGATACTGATAGGCATCGCCGTGTCGACCCTGCTCTGGTTCGACTGGAGCAATCGTTTCGTCTGGGTCGTGATGATGGTCACCCTGGGCTTTGGCGCGGTCGGCTGGGTCGATGACTGGCGCAAGGTCGTGCACAAGAACCCAGAGGGCATGGCCAGCCGCGAGAAGTTCTTCTGGCAGTCGCTGATCGGCCTGGTGGCGGCGCTGTACCTGGCCTTCAGCGTGTCCGAGACCTCGAACCTGCGCGTGCTGGAGCTGTTCCTGCGCTGGGTGCAGAGCGGCTTCTCGAACGACCTGCCGCCCAAGGCCGACCTCCTGGTGCCCTTCTTCAAGACCGTCAGCTATCCGCTGGGCGTGTTCGGCTTCATCGCCTTGACCTACTTTGTCATCGTCGGCACCAGCAATGCGGTCAACTTCACCGACGGTCTGGACGGCCTGGCCATCATGCCGGTGGTGATGGTGGGCTCGGCCCTGGGCGTGTTTGCCTATGTGACGGGCTCGTCGGTGTACTCGAAGTACCTGCTCTTCCCCTACATCCCGGGCTCGGGCGAGTTGCTGATCTTCTGCGCCGCCATGGCGGGGGCGGGTCTTGCCTTTCTGTGGTTCAACACCCATCCGGCCCAGGTCTTCATGGGTGACGTGGGCGCACTGTCCCTGGGCGGGGCCCTGGGCACGATGGCCGTGATCACACGCCAGGAGATCGTGCTGGGCATCATGGGCGGCGTGTTCGTCGTCGAGGTGCTGTCGGTGATGCTGCAGGTGAGCTGGTTCAAGTTCACCAAGAAGCGCTATGGCGAGGGCCGGCGCATCTTCAAGATGGCGCCGCTGCATCACCACTTCGAGAAATCGGGCTGGAAGGAGACGCAGGTCGTCGTCCGCTTCTGGATCATCACGATGCTGCTGTGCCTGGTCGGCCTGGCGAGCCTGAAGCTGCGCTGACACCATCATGAAGCAGCTTCAAGACCTCAATGTCATGGTGCTCGGACTCGGCGAGTCCGGCCTTGCCATGGCGGCCTGGTGCGCCCGAAGCGGCGCCCGGGTGCAGGTCTGGGATTCGCGGGAGAACCCACCGCAGGCGACGGCCCTGGCCGAGAAGGTGCCCGCCGCCACACGCCTGAGCGGCGACTTTGCGGACAACGTTCTGCATGGCGTGCAGCTGCTGCTGAAGAGCCCGGGCCTGGCCCCCGGCGATGCCCGCATCGCGCCGCTGCTGGCCCAGGCCCGCGCTGCCGGCATACGCATCCAGGGCGAGCTGGAACTGTTCGCGCAGGCACTGGCCGACCTGAAGGCCGAGCGCCGCTACGCCCCGGCCGTGCTGGCCATCACCGGTACCAATGGCAAGACCACGACGACCTCGATGACGGCCCAGCTGGTGGCCCGCACCGGCAGGCGCGTGGCGATGGCCGGCAATATCGGGCCGACGATGCTGGACACGCTGGCCGCAGCGCTGGATATGGAGCCGGTGGTTGAGGTCGCGTCCGAGGTGTCGGCCGAGACTGTTGCCATTGAAGAGCCGGCCGAGGCGGACGAGGCCGTGCTTGAGGCGCCAATCGAAGAGGTGGCTGAGCCAGCAGCGGAACAGACCACGCTCGAAGCCGTCGATGCCTTGCTGGACGAGCCCCCGCTGCCGATCAAGCCGCCGCCGCCCAAGGCACCGGTGTTCGAGCATCTGCCCGAGGTCTGGGTGCTGGAGCTGTCCAGCTTCCAGCTTGATGGCGTGCAGGGTTTCGAGCCCACCGCGGGCACCGTGCTGAACATCACTCAGGACCATCTGGACTGGCATGGCGACATGGCGGCCTATATCGCCGCCAAGGCCCGCGTGTTCGGCGAGCAGGGCGTGATGGTCATCAATCGCGACGATCCACGGGTCGAGGCCCTGGTGCCTGCGCCGGTGATGGTCAAGGGCGGCCGTGGCCGGCCGACGCGTGCCGTGTCGCGCAAGCTGGTGCGCTTCGGCCTTGACGCGCCGGACCGCCCGGGCGACTTCGGTCTGGTCACCGAGAACGGCATGGCCTGGCTCGTGCGCGCACTGGAAGCGGATGAGACGATCAAACGTCGCAAGGATGATGACGAGGAAGAAATCATCATCCAGCGCCTGATGCCTGCCGATGCGCTGCGCGTGCGTGGCCGCCACAATGCCTCGAACGCGCTGGCCGCGCTGGCGCTGTGCAGCACCGCCGGCCTGCCGCTGGCGCCTATGCTGCATGGCCTGCGCGAGTACCGTGGCGAGCCGCACCGCGTCGAGCATGTCAACACCATTGATGGCGTGGATGCGATCGACGACAGCAAGGGCACCAATGTCGGCGCCACCGTCGCCGCGCTGACCGGCCTGGGCCAGGATCGCGCTCCGTCCAAGATCGTGATCATCCTCGGCGGCGACGGCAAGGGCCAGGACTTCAGTCCCCTCAGCGGCCCGGTCGCCCGTCATGCCCGCGCCGTGGCGCTGATCGGCCGCGATGCGGGTCAGATCGAAGCGGCCCTGGTCGATGCCGATGTGCCGCAGCAGCGCTTCGATGACCTGCCGGCCGCCACCACCTGGGCCTTCGAGCAGGCGCAAACCGGCGACTGCGTGCTGCTGAGCCCGGCCTGCGCCAGCCTGGACATGTTCCGCAACTACGCCCACCGCGCCGAGGTCTTTGTTGACGCGGTGCAGGCCATTGCCAACGAGCGGGGGTTGGCATGAGCTTTGCCACCGCCTTCAGCCTGAGCAGCCTGCGCGAGCGCTGGGCGAATCTGCTGAGCCGCGAGCCCAAGGCCGAGGTGCCGGTGCGCGACTGGGTCAGCGTATCGTCCGGGCAGTCCAGCAAGCTGCTGGGCTTCGATCAAACCCTGGTCTGGATCGTGCTGGCCTTGATGGCCTTGGGCTTGCTGATGGTCTATTCGGCCTCGGTGGCAATGCCGGACAACCCCCGCTTCTCGCGCTACACCGGCACCTACTTCCTTGGCCGCCATGCGGTGGCCGTGGGTCTGGCCATCGTGGCCGGGCTGGTGGTGGTGCAGGTGCCGATCAGCACCTGGGAGCGCTTCGCGCCGTGGATGTTCGTCGCGGCGCTCGTCCTGCTGGTGGCGGTGCTGATTCCCGGCGTGGGCAAGGTGGTCTATGGCGCGCGCCGCTGGATTCCGCTGGGCGTGATGAACTTCCAGCCCAGCGAGCTGGCCAAGCTGGCCATGGCCATGTATGCCGCCAGCTATATGGTGCGCAAGATGGATCTGAAGGAGAACTTCTTCCGCGCCACCTACCCGATGGCCATCGCGCTGGGTGTGGTGGGGGTATTGCTGCTGGCCGAGCCTGACATGGGAGCCTTCATGGTCATCGCGGCGATCGCGATGGGCATACTGTTCCTCGGCGGTGTCAACGGCCGCATGTTCCTGCTGATCTCCACCGTGCTGGTTGGCGCCTTCGTGCTGATGATCTCGCTCAGCGATTGGCGGCGCGAGCGCATCTTTGCCTATCTGAATCCCTGGGACGAGCGCTACGCCCAGGGCAAGGCCTACCAGCTGACCCACTCGCTGATCGCCTTTGGACGGGGCGAGTTCTTCGGCCAGGGCCTGGGCGGCAGCATCGAGAAGCTGCACTACCTGCCCGAGGCCCATACCGACTTTCTGCTGGCCGTGATCGGCGAGGAGCTGGGCTTTGTCGGCGTGGCCATCGTCATCGTGGCCTTCTTCTGGCTGTCACGGCGGCTGTTCCACATCGGCCGCCAGGCGATCGCGCTGGACCGTGTGTTTGCCGGCCTGATGGCCCAGGGCGTGGGCATCTGGATGGGCGGCCAGGCCTTCATCAATATGGGCGTGAACCTGGGCGTGCTGCCGACCAAGGGCCTGACCCTGCCGCTGATGAGCTATGGCGGTTCGGCCATCCTGATGAACTGTGTGGCGTTGGCCATCGTGGTCAGGATCGACATCGAGAACAGACAGATGATGCGGGGGGGCAGGGCATGAGCTTGCGCGAACTCGCATTGAGTCTGGCCGATGATCTGGCGGAACTGGTGAAGGCGCTGGGCCTGCTGGCCACGGCGCAGTCGCGCGATTTCGAAGCGCGCAAGCAGTACGGCCCGCGCAAGCCGCGCCGCAGCCTGCGCGCCGAAGCCAAGAGGGTCAAGTCATGACCAGTCGTCATCTGGTCATCATGGCGGCTGGCACCGGCGGCCACATCATCCCGGGCCTGGCCGTGGCCGAGGAGATGCAGCGCCGCGGCTGGACGGTCAGCTGGCTGGGCACCTCCCACGGCATGGAGAACAAGCTCGTGCCGCCCAGCGGCATCAGCATGGACAGCCTCCAGTTCAGCGGCCTGCGCGGCAAGGGTCTGCTGCACACGCTGAAGGGTTTTGGCAAGCTGCTGAAGGCCTTTGTCGACAGCGCGGCCATCCTGCGCAAGCGTTCGGCCGACGCGGTGCTGGGCATGGGCGGCTATGTCTGCTTCCCCGGCGGACTGATGGCCTGGCTGCTGCGCCGCCCGCTGATGCTGGTCAATGCCGACGCCAGCCTGTTGATGAGCAACAGCAGCCTTCGCCCCTTTGCCCGGCGCATCGGCTTCGGCTTCGACGGGGCGGCCGCAGCAAGCACGGCCAAGGCCGTCGTCACCGGCAACCCGGTGCGCAGCGAGATCGAGGCGATCGCCGCCCCTGAACAGCGCTACGAAGGCCGTCACGGCCCGCTGCGCGTGTTGGTGGTCGGTGGCTCGCTGGGCGCACAGGCCCTGAACGACTGCCTGCCCAAGGCCCTGGCGCTGTGGCCGCAGGTCGAGCGGCCCTGGGTCACGCACCAGACCGGCGCCGGCAACTTCGACGCCGTCAATGCCGCCTATGCCGCGGCCGGTGTGCAGGCCGAGGTCATACCCTTCATCGACGATATGGCCAAGGCCCTGACCGAGTGCGACCTGGTCGTCTGCCGCGCCGGTGCGGTGACGGTCAGCGAGCTGTGCGCGGCTGGCGTGCCGGCGGTGCTGGTGCCCCTGGTCGTCAGCACCACCTCGCACCAGCGCGACAACGCCAGATTCATGGCCCAGCACGGCGCGGCCATCCATCTGCCGCAGAACGAGCTGAGCCCGCAGCGCCTGTTCGAGTTGCTGAGCAAGCTGGACCGCTCTGCCTTGACGGCGATGGGCCTCAAGGCCCATGCGCTGGCCCGGCCCCGCGCCGCCGCCCGGGTGGCCGACGAGATAGAGAAAATGATCGAGCAAAGGACAAGGCCATGAAGCATGCGGTCAAGCGCATCCACTTCGTCGGCATCGGCGGCGCAGGCATGAGCGGCATTGCCGAGATCCTGCACAACCTGGGCTATGCCGTGTCCGGTTCGGACCAGAGCGACAGCGCCACCTCGCAGCGCCTGGCCTCGCTGGGCATACGCGTGCACATCGGCCACGATGCCGCTCACATTGCCGGCGCACAGGCGGTGGTCACGTCCACGGCCGTGAAGCAGGACAACCCCGAGGTGACGGCCGCCCGTGCCGCCCGCGTGCCGGTCGTGCCCCGCGCGGTGATGCTGGCCGAGCTGATGCGCCTCAAGCGCGGCATTGCCATCGCCGGCACGCACGGCAAGACGACGACGACTTCGTTGGTGACCAGCGTGCTGGCTGAAGCCGAGCTCGACCCGACCTTTGTCATCGGCGGCATGCTCAACAGCGCCGGCGCCAATTCGCGCCTCGGCTCGGGCGAGTACATCGTCGTCGAGGCCGATGAGTCGGACGCATCGTTCCTGAACCTGCTGCCGGTGCTGGCCGTCGTCACCAATATCGACGCCGACCATATGGAGACCTATGGCCATGACTTCGCCAGGCTGAAGCAGGCCTTTGTCGAATTCCTGCACCGTATGCCCTTCTACGGTTCGGCCATCATGTGCGGCGACGATCCGGGCGTGCGCTCGATACTGCCGATGTTGTCGCGTCCGGTCGTCACCTACGGCTTCGGCGACGACGTGCAGGTGCGCGCGGTCGATGTGCAGGCGCTGCCTGGCGGCCAGATGCGCTTCACCGTGCAGCGCCGCGAGTTGAGCGACAGCGGCACGACGCTGCCCGATCTGGACGTGACCCTGAATCTGGCCGGCTCGCACAATGTGCTGAATGCGCTGGCTGCGATCTGCGTGGCCGCCGAGCTGGAGCTGCCCGATGCGCCGATGCTGAAGGCACTGGCCGGCTTTGCCGGCGTCGGTCGCCGCTTCCAGCGCTATGGCGAGCTGCCGGCGGCCGGTGGCGGCACGTTCACGCTGATCGACGACTACGGCCATCATCCGGTCGAGATGGCGGCCGTGCTGTCCGCCGCCCGCGGGGCCTTCCCTGGCCGGCGCCTGGTGCTGGCGTTTCAACCCCATAGGTACACCCGCACTCGGGACTGCTTCGAAGACTTCGTCAAGGTCATGTCCAGCGCCGACAGCGTGCTGCTGACCGAGGTCTATTCGGCCGGCGAGGCGGCTATCGTGGCGGCCGATGGCCGCAGCCTGGCCCGTGCGCTGCGCGTGGCCGGCAAGGTCGAGCCTATCTTTGTCGATGAGGTGAGCGCGATGCCGCAGGCTATTTGCCAGCACGCGCGTGACGGCGATGTGGTGATTGCCATGGGCGCCGGCAATATGGGCGGCGTGCCGGCCCAGGTGGTGAACATGTTGAGGGGGCAGGGCGCATGAAGCTCGATCTGAATATTGATGTCAAGGCGCTGGGCAAGGTGGCCGTGCTGATGGGCGGCACCTCGGCCGAGCGCGAGGTGTCCAAGACCATGTCTGGCCCCGGCGTGCTCAAGGCCTTGCTGAGCCTGGGTGTCGATGCCCACGCATTCGACCCGGCCGAGCGCGAGCTGGTCGAACTCAAGCATGAGGGCTTCGACCGCTGCTTCATCGCCCTGCATGGCCGGCATGGCGAAGATGGCACGGTGCAGGGTGCGCTGGAGCTGCTGGGCATTCCCTACACCGGCTCAGGCGTGATGGCCTCCAGCATCGCGATGGACAAGATCATGACCAAGCGCCTGTGGCTGGCCGATGGCCTGCCGACGCCGCGCTATGTGAAGCTTGCGGCCGATCAGCAGACCCGCGAGCACACCCGCGCCGTGCCCGACGAACTGGGCCTGCCGCTGTTCGTCAAGCCGCCGCACGAGGGCTCGTCGATGGGGGCCACAAAAGTCGTTGGCTACTCGCAAATGCAGGAGGCCGTGGCCCTTGCGGCCCGCTACGATAGCGAGGTGCTGTGCGAGGAGTTCATTGATGGCGACGAATTGACTTGCCCGGTGCTGGGTGAGGGCTTGAACGCCGTCGTGCTGCCCGTGGTCCGCATCCAGGCGCCGGCAGGCAATTACGACTATCAGAACAAGTATTTCACCGACAGCACGCGCTACCTCTGCCCGAGCGGCCTGCCGGCTGAAGAGGAGCAGGAAATCCAGCGCATCGTGCTAGCTGCCTACCTCTCGCTGGGCTGTCGCGGCTGGGGCCGTGCCGACATCATGCTGCGCGCGAGCGACCGCAAGCCCTTCCTGCTCGAGATGAACACCTCGCCGGGCATGACCTCGCATTCGCTGGTGCCGATCTCGGCCAAGGCCGCCGGCCTGAGCTACGAGCAGCTGTGCCTGTGGCTGCTGGCCCATGCCAGCCTCGATTCGGCCCAGACCCAGAACCCGCACTGAACGAACAGCCATGCGCGCCGCCACCTCCACCCATGACATCCAGCTGCCGCCCGACGTGCGGCTGATGAATGGCGTGTCGGCGCTGCTGTTCACCCTGATCGCCGTCGCCCTGCTGGCGCTGTTGATGAGCTGGGTGGCGCGTCTGCCGGTGTTCGGCCTGCGCGCCATCAAGGTGGACGGCGAGGTCTCGCGCAACAGCGTGGCTTCGCTGCGCGCCAATGCCTTGCCGCGGCTGCAGGGCAATTTCTTCACGATGAATCTGGCCGCCGGCCGCGAGGCCTTCGAGGCGGTGCCCTGGGTGCGGCATGCGGTGGTGCAGCGGGTCTGGCCCAATCGCCTGGTGGTCAGCCTCGAAGAACACCATGCCGCCGCCCTGTGGGAGGGCAAGGTCGAGGGGGCCAACGCCGACAGCGAGGCCACCGAAGAGAGCCTGCTGGTCAATACCCAGGGCGAGGTGTTCCAGGCCAATCTGGGCGATGTCGAGGACGAGAAGCTGCCGGTGCTGTCGGGCCCGCAGGGCACGGCGCCGCATATGTTGTCGCTGTGGCGGCGCGTGAACGAGGCAGTGGCGCCGCTGGAAGACAGCGTCGAGCGGCTGGACCTGTCGGGCCGCGGCTCCTGGCGCATCAAGATGGAACGCGGCGCGGTGGTCGAGCTGGGTCGCGGCAGTGACGACGAGGTGTTGCAGCGCCTGACGCAGTTTGTTCGCACGGTGACGCAGATCACCTCGCAGTATCAGCGGCCTCTGCTGTCCGCCGATCTGCGCCATGCCGATGGCTATGCCGTGCAGCTGCGCGGCGTGTCCACCACAACGGGCCCGGTAGTGCCCGTCAAGAAACGTTGAGGATTTATGGCCAAGGAATATAAGGATTTGGTCGTCGGCTTGGACATTGGCACCGCCAAGGTGATGGCCGTCGTGGCCGAGGTCATGCCCTCCGGCGAGCTGCGCATCGCGGGCTTGGGCGTGGCGCCCTCGCATGGCCTGAAGCGCGGCGTGGTGGTGAATATCGACGCCACCGTGCAGTCGATACAGCAGGCCTTGAAAGAGGCCGAGATGATGGCCGACTGCAAGATCAGCCGCGTCTATACCGGCATCACCGGCAGCCATATCCGCGGCCAGAACTCGACCGGCATGGTGATCGTGCGCGACAAGGAGGTCACGCCGGTCGATGTGGCCCGCGTCGTCGAGACGGCCAAGGCGATCAATATCCCCAACGACCAGCGTTTGCTGCTGGTCGAGCCGCAGGAGTTCGTGATCGACGGCCACGAGGTCAAGGAGCCCATCGGCATGAGCGGCGGGCGCCTGGAGGTCAAGGTCCACATCGTCACCGGCGCGCAGAGCGCGGCCGAGAACATCGTCAAGTGCGTGCGTCGCTGCGGCCTCGAGGTCGACCAGCTGGTGCTGAACCCCAGCGCCTCCAGCCTGGCTGCACTGACCGATGACGAGCGCGATCTCGGTGTGGCCATCGTCGACATCGGCGCCGGCACCACCGATGTGGCCATTTTCACCGGCGGTGCGATACGCCACACGGCGGTGATACCGATCGCCGGTGACCTGATCACCAGCGATATCGCGATGGCCCTGCGCACGCCGACCAAGGATGCCGAGGAGATCAAGGTCGAGTACGGCGTGGCCAAGCAGTTGCTGGCCGACCCCAGCGATCAAGTCGAGGTGCCAGGTCTTGGCGACCGAGCGCCGCGCATGCTCAGCCGCCAGGCGCTGGCCGGTGTGATCGAGCCGCGCGTCGAGGAGATCTTCTCGCTGGTGCAGCAGGTCATTCGCGAGAGCGGCTACGAAGAGCTGCTGTCGTCCGGCATCGTGCTGACCGGCGGCTCGGCGGTGATGCCGGGCATGGTCGAACTGGCCGAAGACATCTTTTTGAAGCCGGTGCGGCGGGGCAACCCGACCTACAGCGGCGCTCTGTTTGACATGGTGTCCAACCCGAGGTCCGCCACCGTGATGGGCCTGCTGGAAGAAGCCCGACTGGCCCGCACGCGCGGCCACAAGGCGGCCCAGCAGGCCGGTTCGGTGAAGACCCTGTTTGGACGTTTGAAGGATTGGTTTCTAGGTAACTTCTAAGTGACCTGGAAGCTTGTAGAAGAGAGCTCAAGTCGTTGGAGAAACGACGAAGAAGCTCAAAGAATGGGCGTAAGCCCGATAGTTTTTTTCAGTGGCAGCTGCACAATCGACCTAGGAGGTTCCATATGGCGATCGAAATGATCGAAGAGTTTGACCAAGGCACTCAGATCAAGGTCATCGGCGTGGGCGGCGGCGGAGGCAATGCCGTCGAACACATGATCAACCAGGGCGTTCAAGGCGTGGAGTTCGTTTGCGCGAACACCGATGCCCAGGCGCTGAACCGATCGAGCGCGCACCAGCTGATTCAGCTGGGCACCTCGGGTCTCGGCGCTGGCGCCAAGCCCGAAGCCGGCCGCGCTGCTGCAGAGGAAGCCGAGCAACGCATACGTGACGCCATCACCGGCGCCAATATGCTGTTCATCACCGCCGGCATGGGCGGTGGCACCGGTACCGGTGCGGCTCCGGTGATCGCGCGCGTGGCCAAGGAAATGGGCATCCTGACCGTCGGCGTGGTGACCAAGCCCTTCGACTTCGAGGGCGGCCGTCGCACCAAGGCGGCCGATGCCGGCCTGGCCGAGCTGGAAGCGAATGTGGACTCGCTGATCGTCGTGCTGAACGACAAGCTGCTGGACGTGCTGGGTGATGACGTCACGCAGGACCAGGCCTTCGCCCATGCGAACGATGTGCTGAAGAACGCCGTCGGCGGCATCAGCGACATCATCCACATCCCTGGCCTGGTCAACGTCGACTTCGAAGACGTCAAGACGGTGATGAGCGAGCCCGGCAAGGCAATGATGGGCACGGCGCAGGCCGGTGGCCCGGACCGGGCCACCAAGGCGGCAGAGGCGGCAGTGGCCTGCCCGCTGCTGGAAGGCATCGATCTGTCCGGCGCGCGTGGCGTGCTGGTGCTGATCGCCGCCGGTCGCTCGACCTTCAAGCTGGCCGAAAGCCGCAATGCGATGAATACGATCCGTCGCTATGCGGCCGACGACGCCCATGTGATCTACGGCACGGCCTATGACGAATCGCTGGGCGACCAGCTGCGCGTCACGGTGATTGCCACCGGTCTGACCCAGGCCAAGCGCATGCAGGCGCCGCTGAGCGTGGTCCAGCCGCAGGTCAATCTGCGCACCGGCACCGACAATCTGCCTGTGCTGAACCAGCCGGTGGGCCACTTCCAGCCGGCGCCGCCGCCGATGAGCAGCAATGACTTCGCCGGCATGAGCGTGCCCAGCGTCTGGCGCCATGGCCGCACGGCCGCGGCCAAGGTCGAGGCGCTGTCCAGCAATGGTATGGACGAGATCGAGATCCCGGCCTTTCTGCGCAAGCAGGCTGATTAAACGGGCTCAACCGGCGCGGGCGGCTGCCATCGCCCGCTGACCTGACTCCTGATGGTCTTGAAGGCCCCGCAGAACCTGAGGTTCTGCGGGACGCTTTTGCTGGGCACTCGATGACCCCATCGCGGCGCAGACGCACCGAATCGCCGACAATCCCCCCATGCTGCAGCAACGAACCCTGAAGTCCCTGACCCGCGCCGTCGGCGTGGGCGTGCACAGCGGGCAGAAGGTCGAGCTGACCCTGCGCCCGGCGCCGCCCGACGCCGGCATCGTGTTCCGCCGCGTCGATCTGCCCACGCCGGTGGAGATCAAGGTCGATGCCTATGCCGTCTGCGACACGCGGCTGGCCACGACGATCTCGCCCGGCGGCGACCCGGGTGGTGCCAAGGTGCAGACCATCGAGCATCTGCTGTCTGCCGCCAGCGGCCTGGGCCTGGACAATCTCTATGTGGACATCACCGCCGAGGAGGTGCCCATACTCGACGGCTCGGCGGCCAGCTTTGTGTTCCTGCTGCAAAGCGCCGGAATTGCCTTGCAGAACGCGCCGCGCCGCTTTCTGCGCGTGCTCAAGAGCGTGGAGATTCGTGAAGGCGAGGGGGCAGGCCTGAAGTGGGCGCGGCTCGATCCCTTCCATGGCTACACCCTGAATTTCGAGATCGAATTCGACCACCCGGCCGTCAACGCCACCGGCCAGCAGGTGTTGTTCGATATGGGCTCGGGCCTGTACAAGCGCGAGATCGCCCGCGCCCGCACCTTCGGCTTCACCAAGGACGTGGAAATGATGCGCTCGCGCGGCCTGGGTCTCGGCGGCAGCATGGACAACGTCGTCGTCATCGATGACTACAAGGTGCTGAATGCCGAAGGCCTGCGCTACGACGACGAGATCGTCAAGCACAAGATCCTCGACGCCATTGGCGACATGCATGTGCTGGGCCATCCGCTGCTGGCCGCCTACCATGCGTTCAAGAGCGGCCACGCCTTGAACAACAAGCTGCTGCGCAAGCTGCTGGCCGAGCCGAGTGCCTACGAGATCGTCACCTTCGACGACGAGACCCTGGCGCCGCGCGGCTTTGCCGAGCTGGCGCCTGCCTGGTGATCACCAAACTCCCTGAGGGCTGCACCCCATGATGCTGTTCCGCGTCGTCTTCGGCCTGCTGCTGCTCGCCGGCCTGCTGTGCTTTGCCATGTATATCGCCACCAGCCGGCCGATCTGGCGCCAGCGTGGGCTGGTGGTCGTGAAGTGGGCGGTGCTGGCCGGCCTGGGCTTTTTCGGCGTGCTGATACTGGAACGGCTGGCGGTGATGCTCTAGCTCAGCGCTCCGGCACCTCACGTTTCTCCGGCCCGTCATAAGTCCAGATCAGATCGCGCGGAATCGGCCCCTTGTTGCGGCCGCCCTGCTGGGTCTGCTCCCAGGCATGGGCCAGTATGCCCACCGAGCGCGACAGGCAGAACAGGCCGCGTGCCAGCGGGGCCGGAAAACCCAGTTCGGCATAGATCACGGCGGTGGCGCCATCGATATTCATCGGTATGCGCCGGCCATCCTTGCGCCGCGCCAGCTCGTCCTCGATGGCCTGGGCGATCAAGGCAAAACGCCCGCTGACGGCGCCGGCCGCGGCGGCCTCGGCCACCAAGGCCAGCAGGCGCGGCGCGCGCGGATCGACTGGGTGGAAGCGGTGGCCAAAGCCCGACACGAACTTGCCGTGCAGGGCGATGGCCTCATCAAGGCCCAAGGCCGCGGCAGCTTCAAGCGTCGCACCCGCGTCGATGCGTGCCGCCACCGCCTGATACAGCGCCACCGCCTGCTCGCCGGCACCGCCATGGACATCACCCAGCACATTGACGGCCGAGGCCATCGCGTTGTTCAGGCCGACGCCGCAGGTCGCGGCCATGCGCGCGATGGCGATGCTGGGCGCTTGCGGGCCGTGGTCGACGGCGGCCACCAGGGCTGCTTCGAGCAGACGCGCCTGGGCCGCGCCGGGCAGTTCGCCGCGCGTCATCAGCCAGATCATCTGCGCGAAGCTGACCTGGCCGGTCAGCTGCTCGATGGGATAGCCGAAGTAGCGGATCTCGCCCGGCGCCATGTCGATGATGGAGGTGCGCCACCAATCGCGCGAGGGCTGCTGGCTGTCGTCGAGGCTCATACCGCCTGCTCCTGTTTCAATGCCGCAATGGCCGCAACGTCATAACCCAGCTCGGCCAATATCTCGTCGCTGTGCTGGCCCAGTGTCGGCGGCGGCGTGGCCACCGAGGGCGCCTCGCCATTGAGCTTGAAGCCGGTGCGCAGCAGGCGGATGTCGCGGCCGACCCCGGGCGCATCGGCAAATTCGGCCACCATGCCGCGATCGGCGATCTGCGCGTGGGCCAGGGCCTGCGGCACGGTGTAGACCGGGCCGGCCGGCACGCCGGCTTCGTTGAGCCGTTGCCACCAATGCTCGGCCGAGCCGCCCTGCATGGCGGCCTCGATCAAGGCCTTCAGCGCGGCCCGGTGCTGCAGCCGGCCCTGGCGCTCGGCAAAGCGCGGGTCGGTGATCAATTCCGGCAGGCCCAGCACCCGACACACGGCCTCGAACTGTTCCTGCTTGTTGGCGGCGATGTTCAGCAGGCCGTCACCGGTGCGGAAGGTACCCGAGGGGCTGGCCGTGACGTTCTCGTTGCCCATGGGCTGCGGCGCCTGGCCGGCCACCAGGTAGTTGGACACGGCCCAGCCCATCGTCGCCATCGCCGCCTCCAGCATCGACACATCGATGAAGACGCCGGCGCTGCGCCGCTTGTCGGCGAGGGCCGAGGCCACGGCAAAGGCGGCGGTGATGCCGCCAATGGTGTCGGCGACGGGATAGCCGACGCGCAGCGGCGCCGAGCCTGCGTCGCCGGTGATGCTCATCACGCCGCTCATGCCCTGGATGATCTGGTCATAAGCCGGCAGATCGCGCAGCGGCCCGCTCTGACCAAAACCCGAGATCGCGCAGTAGATCAGCGTCGGCCGCTCCAGCAGCAAGGCCTCGTAGCCGAGGCCCAGGCGGTCCATCACGCCGGGGCGGAAGTTCTCCACCAGCACATTGGCGGTGCGTACCAGTCGGCGCAGCACCGCCTTGGCGCTGTCTTTCTTGAGGTTCAGGGTGATCGAGCGCTTGCCCGGGTTCTGGGCCAGAAAGGACACGCCCATATGCCTGCGGTTCAGCTCCGCATCTGCCCCCAGCTGCCGCGCCAGATCGCCGCCCTCGCGGGCCTCGACCTTGATCACATCGGCGCCCATATGGGCGAGCTGGTGGCAGCAGAACGGGCCGGCCAGCACATTGGTGAGGTCGAGCACGCGTATGCCCTGAAGAGGTTGAAAGGCCATGACGACAACCGGAAGTTATGCGTCGGATTAGATCACCCGCTCGCCAGCAGGGCCTCGATCTCGCCCAGATGCTCGGCGTCATGGGCGACCATGCCTTTCACCAGCGACCACAGCGTCACGACACCGAAGCCGCCGAAGATGCCAAGGCGCTGCGTGTTGCCGGCGAGGTGGTCGCGCAGCAGCGCCACATTGGCCCGCCGCTGGCGGCAGAACAGGTCCAGGGCAAGGGCCAGGTCTTGCTGCTGGTAGCGGCGGGTCTCGGCCAGCGTGCTGCCATCAATCTCCTGCAATTCCGGCAGGTCCTCGCCCAGCACGCGGGCGATGCGCAGCGTGTAGCCCTCGAGCTCGATATCGCGCAGGTGGCAGACCTGCTCGGTGAGCGAGAACAGGGCGCCGCCATGGCGCTCCAGCCGCTGCAGCGGTGGACAGCGCTGTGCAGCAGCGCTCAGGCGATCCGGCATCGCTTGCAGGGCGTCCAGGCAGGCGAGGAGTTCGGCGGACGTGGGCTTGGCATCGGAAGCGGGTGTGTTCATCGCGGCTTTGTGTTGACTGGTAACCATGTGGTTACGGTATCATTGCGTCAAAACGCCACCGGACGCAAGCCTTGAGCGAACAAATCCAGCACGAGCCGCCGCAGTCGGCCTTTCAGGCGCTGGCCGATCCGACGCGCCAGGCGATCCTGAATCTGCTGGCCCAGGAGCGCCTGCATGTCGACGAGTTGGCAACGCGCTTTCCGATCAGCCGACCGGCCATTTCCAAGCACCTGCGCCTGTTGAAAGAGGCCGGTCTGGTGCTGGAGGTGCGCGAGGGCCGGCGCAACTACTACGGCGTCAATCTGCAGCGGCTGCGGGAGCTTGAGCTCTGGCTGGCCGAGCAGCGACGCCTGTGGAACAGCAGCCTGGGCCGCATGAAGCGTGCGCTGGAAAAGGATGACGGCCGTGCTTGAGTCGGGTGCCCACGTCGAGCTCAACGGCCTGGTGATCGAGGGCCAGGTCTGGATAGCCTCCAGTCCGGCCCGCGTGTTCGAGGCACTGACCACGCCGGCCTGGCTGGCCGCCTGGTGGGGCGATGACAGCAGCTATACCAGCAGCAACTGGCAGATCGCGGCCGAGCCAGGCACGCGCTGGTGTTGCGACATCCACACCCGCAATGGCGCGCGCCATGGCCTGTCCGGTGAGGTGCTGGATGCCCGTCCGGCCGAGCGGCTGAGCCTGTCCTGGCAGCCCAGCTGGCTGGCGCCGCCGCCCACCGAGGTGCACTTCGAGCTGGAGGCACAGGCCGGCGGCACCTTGCTGAGTCTCAGGCACGAGGGCTTTCGCCCCGACTTCAGCGGCCGCGACACCCATCACGCCGGCTGGCCCTGGGTGCTGCAGTGGCTGGTCAGACAGTTCCCGCCCAATAAGGAGGATTGCCGATGACGACAACTTTGCGCACCTGGCTGGACCAGTCCTGGGACCAGCATCCCGATCAGCCCCAGGCGCTGGCCGACCGCCTGGCCGAGGCCATCGCCCTGCTTGACGATGGCACCGCGCCGGCCGAGGAGCTGGCACGGTTTGGCGAGCACCTGCTGCTGGGCCATCTGGACCAGGCCCAGGCGTTGCGCGACTTCATCGCTGCGATGCAGCCCGTCGCCGGTCGAGACGAGGCAGTGGCCCGCGTGCTGCAGCGCGCAGCGCTGGGTCTGGTGCTGGCCGGTCACGGCGAGGGGCCGGGGCCTGAGCTGCCCGCCGATGAGCAGCTGCGCGCGCTGGGGCAGGCGATGCTGGCCCATACCCGCCGTGCCGACCGATCAGGGGCCCAAGCCTTGTTGGACCGGGCCCAGTCGTTGGCTGCCCAGGCGAACGAGCTCAAGTGCTGGCGTGCGCTGGCCATCGTCACCAACAACCTGGCGGGCGATCTGCGCTATTACCGTGAGCAGGCCACAGCCGCAGCCGACCCGCAGGCCGATGCGCTGATGCTGAAGGCCGCGGCGCTGGCGCGCACCCACTGGGCCACCGTCGGCGGCTGGATGGAGGTTGAGCGGGCCGACTACCAGCTTGCCCTGTGCCATGCCGCAGCCGGGCAGGGGGAGCAGGCGCTGCAGCATGCCCAGGCCTGTCTGGCCGGCTGCGAGGCCAACGGTGCAGACGCCTATGAGCTGTTCTTTGCCCATGAGGCGCTGGCCCTTGCCCAGGCGGCGCTGCTGCGCCAGCAACGTGCGCTGATGCGAGCCTGTCTGCCCGGCATTGACGATCAGTCGTCCAGGGCCTACGCCGAGGCCACACTCGCCAGGCTGGAGGCAGGCATCAGCAAGGTTTAGGGCGATTCAGGGTTTGTCCCCGCTATAGCAGCCCTTGCCGTCCCGGACACTGGACCGGCCGAGCGCTGATTTCGCTGATTTCGTCGATATCGCCATGCGCCGGCCCACCGCACGAGGGCATAGGCGTGAGCTCGAGTTTGCAAGCGATGGCCGATCCCGGGGCCTTGCCGCCGGAACAGTCCGCGGCCGATGAGCGGGCCTTGGCGGCCATGCGTGAGCAGGTCGCGCGGGCACAGTTCGCCTATCTGGCCGGCAATATGCGGCTGGGCCTAGCGGTATCCCCGGTGGGCGCGCTGCTGTTCGCCTGGGCGGTGACACTGAGCGGTGCTGCTCAGGGGCTGGCCTGGTGGGTGGCGGCCCTGCTGCTGGTGATACTGATCTACTTCGTCGTTGTCGCGCCGCTGCACCGGCGTCTGGCCGAGGCGGGCGATTTCGTCCGCCTGTCCAGGGTGCAGGTCGCCTTCCATCTGCTGCTGGGCGGTGTCTGGGGGGCTGGCTGCGCGCTGTACTTCGAGCCCGGTCTGCTGCGCCTGCTCGTCCTGCTGCTGGCGGTGCTGGGCAATGTCGTGGCGGTGGCCTCGGCGGCCGCCATCCACCGGCCCAGCGCCTACGCCTTCTGTGTCCTCACCGTGATGCCCTTTGCGCTTCGCGCCGCTGCCTCGACCGACACCGGACCTCCGCTGCTGTTCGCCGCGGCTGCCCTGCTGCTGTCCACCTGCGTGCTGGTTTACGCGCGCCAACACGGTGAGGCCCTGCTCGACTCGATGCGCATGCGCTTCGAGAACACCCGCCTGAACGAGGCCTTGACCGAGCAGCGAGTGCGCGAACGCACCCGCGTGCTGGAGGACGCCAACCGCCACAAGTCCGAGTTCCTGGCCACCGTCAGCCATGAGATCCGCACGCCGCTGAACGCCATCATCGGCATGAGCGGCCTGATGCTGGACACCCGGCTCGATGCCGAGCAGCAGGACTATGCGCTGACCATCCGCGATTCCGGCGAGACGCTGCTGACCATCATCAACGACATCCTGGACTTCTCGAAGATCGAGGCCGGGCGCATGGACATCGAGCTGCACCCGTTCGAGCTGCGGGACTGCATCGAATCGGCGCTGGACCTGGTCAGCGCGCGCGCCGCCGAGAAGCACCTTGACCTGGCCTATGTGTTCGAGAGCACTGCGGAGGGCGAACCGCCGGCCGCGGTGCTGGGCGACGTCACGCGGCTGCGCCAGATCCTGCTCAACCTGCTGGCCAATGCGGTCAAGTTCACCGAAGCAGGCGAGGTCGTGTTGACGGTCAGGGCCGAAGGGACGGGCCTGCACTTCACCGTCCGCGATACCGGCATAGGCCTGAGCGAGCAGGGCATGAGCCGGCTGTTCCAGAGCTTCAGCCAGGCGGACAGCTCGACCACGCGTCAGTACGGCGGCACCGGCCTGGGCCTGGCGATCAGCAAGAAGCTGGCGGAGCTGATGGGTGGTCGCATGTGGGCCGAGAGCGCCGGGCCGGGTCTGGGCAGCAGCTTCTGCTTCACCATCGAGGCGGTGCCGGCCGAGCTGCCCGCCACCGCGCGGCGCGAGTACATCGGCCCGCAGCCGGCACTGAAAGCCAAGCACCTGCTGGTGGTCGATGACAACCCGACCAACCGCCGCCTGCTGGCCCTGCAGACCGCCAAATGGGGCATGGTGCCGCGCGACTGCAACTCTGGTGAAGAGGCGCTGCGCACGCTCGAGCAGGCCGAGCAGTCCGGCGAGCACTTCGATCTGGCCGTGCTGGACATGCACATGCCCGGCATGGACGGTGTGAGTCTGGCGCGCCGCGTGCGCCAGCGTTGGCCCGCGCTGCCCCTGGTGCTGTTCAGCTCGCTGGGCCGCCGCGAAATCGGCGTCGAGGAGGGCCTGTTCCAAGCGTTCCTTCACAAGCCCCTGCATCAGAGCCAGCTGTTCGACACCCTGGTGGGCCTGATGGGCGAGGCGCTGGCGCCGCGCGTGGCGCCGCCGCCCCGACCCGGTCTTGACACGGGCCTGGCGCTACGCCACCCGCTGCGCATCCTGCTCGCAGAAGACAATGTCGTGAACCAGAAGCTGGCGCTGCGCCTGCTCGGCCAGATGGGCTATCGCGTCGATGTGGCCAGCAACGGCATCGAGGCGATCGAGTGCGTGGCCCGGCAGGGCTACGACCTGGTGCTGATGGATGTGCAGATGCCCGAGATGGATGGGCTGCAGGCGGCGCAGGAGATCTGCCACCGCTGGCCGTGCGGCGGGCGGCCGCGTATCGTCGCGATGACGGCCAATGCCATGCAGGGTGACCGCGAGGCCTGCCTGGCTGCCGGCATGGATGACTATGTGACCAAGCCGATCCGGGTCGATGCGCTGGTGGCGGCGCTGATGCGGACCCAAGCCGTAGCGGGGAGCAGCTGAGATGGCGGTGATCAACGGGCAGATCTTTGCGGAGCTGCAGGCCACGGCGGGTGCCGAGTTCGTGGCCGAGCTGGTGCAGGCCTTTCTGGAAGACGCGCCGGCCCTGCTGCGTGAGTTGTGCAGGGCCGCCGAGGCGGGCGACGCGCAGGCGCAGCGGCGTGCCGCGCATACGCTGAAGTCCAATGCCAACACCTTTGGCGCCACCGCTCTGGCCGATCTGGCTCGTGACTTGGAGCAGGGGGCCAACCCCGGCGCTGAGGCACGCGCTGCTCAGTTGCAGGCGCTGGAGGCCGCCTATGCCGCTGCGACAAGCGCCTTGACCGAGCTCAGCCATGCGTGACCAGGGCGCGCGGCTGCTGCTGGTCGACGACAACCGCGTCAACCGTCTGCTGCTGGCGCGCCTGCTCAGCCAGCTGGGCCATCAGGCCGAGCTGGCCGAGAACGGCCGCCAGGCCCTGCGCATGCTGCGCGAGCGCCGCTACGACCTGCTGGTGCTGGATATCGAGATGCCCGAGATGGACGGCTTCGAGGTCCTGAGCCGCATGCTCGAAGACCCCGAGCTGCGCGACCTGCCGGTGATCGTCACCTCGGCACTGGAAGGCCTGGACAACGCGGTGCGTTGCATCGAGCTGGGGGCCGAGGACTATCTGAGCAAGCCGGTCAATCCGGTGCTCCTGAAGGCGCGCATCAATGCCAGCCTCGAGAAGAAGCGCCTGCGCGACGCGCAGCGCGATCTGGTCAGCCGCTTTGCCACGCTGGAGGTAGCGCAGGACCTGGCCCGCTCGGGCTTCTCGCTCGGCGGGCGGCGCGTCCATGGCGCGGTGCTGTTCTGCGACATCCGTGGCTTCACCCGTATGGTCGAGACGCAGACGCCCGAGGAGATCATCGAGCTGCTGAACACCTACTACACCCTGATGTTCGATGCCATCACCGGCATGGGCGGCGTGGTCAACCAGATCATCGGCGACGGCCTGATGGCCATCTTCGGCGCGCCGATGCCGCTGCAGGCACCGGCCGCCTGCGCGGTGGCGGCGGCGCTGGAGATGGTGGCGATGATCGAGCAGTTCAGCGGCGAGCAGGTTGCCGCCGGCAAGTCGGCCCTGCGCATCGGCGTGGGCATAGCCTCCGGCCACATGGTCGCCGGCTACACCGGCACCGAGAGCCGTGCCACCTACACCTGCGTCGGCGACACGGTCAACGTGGCGGCGCGGCTGGAGGCGCACACCAAGGAGGCGCAGCGTGCCATCCTGATCGACGGCGCTTCCTGCGCCGCACTCGAGGGTGTCCTGCCCGACTATGCCGTGATCGAGGCGCTGGGGCCGGTGCAGCTCAAGGGCAGGGCCGCGCCAGTCGAGGTGTTTGCAGTGCTCAGGCCCGCATGAGCATGGACGCGCTGCTTGTGCTGGCGATGGCCTACCTGACCGAGGCCGTGTCGTCGCCGCGGCAGATCATCGCCCATCTGGCGGCGCTGCTGGGTGTTGGCCTGGTGATGGCCGGTGCGCTGGTGCGCACGATGACGCCGCTGCGCTGGCTGGCCGTGGGTAGCAATATCGGCCTGCTGAGCTATGGCCTGCTGCATCCGTCGCCGATCACGATGAGCATCGCCGCCGTGCTGCTGCCGATCAATATCTACCGCGCCGTCGAGGTCACAAGGCTGACGCGGCGGGTGCATCGTGCCACCACGGCCGCCGAGCATGCCGGCCTCTGGCTCAAGCCCTATATGAAAACGCGCAGGCTGAGGGCCGGCAAGACGCTGTTCAGCAAGGGCGACCGCGCCGAGCATCTCTATCTGCTGGTGTCGGGCGAGCTGGAGCTGGTCGGTACCGGGCGCCTGCTGGAGCCGGGCCGCATCTTCGGCGAGATCGCGCTGTTCTCGCCCAGCGGCCTGCGCACGCAGACGGTGCGGGCGCGTGGCGCCTGCACGCTGCTGCAGATACACGACAGCACCGTCAAGCAGCTCTACTACCAGGAGCCGGCCTTCGGCTTCCACATGATAGAGCTGCTGGCCGAGCGCCTGAGCAACGATGTGCAGCGGGCCGAGCGCCAGGCCGGGGGCGAGACGACTCAGTAGGTGCGCCCGCCACCGAACTGCGCATGGGTGCGCCGCGTCAGGGTGGTGGATTTGGCCATCGCCGCGAACGAGGCGCCGGCATGGGCATGCATGATGGCGATGCCCAGCGCATCGGCCGCGTCGGTGCCGGGCAGGCCGGGCAGGGCCAGCAGGCGCTGCACCATCAGCTGCACCTGGCCCTTGCTCGCTCGGCCATGGCCGACCACCGCCTTCTTCATCTGCAGCGCGGTGTACTCGGCCACCTCCAGATCGCAGGACACCAGGCTGGTCAGCGCCGCCCCGCGCGCCTGACCCAACAGCAGGGTGGACTGCGGATTGACGTTGACAAAGACGATCTCCACTGCCGCACACTTGGGCTGGTAGCGAGCCACCACCTCGCGCACGCCGTCGAAGATGATCTTCAGCCGCTGGGGCAACTGGCCGCTGGCCACCGCATTGGTACGTATCGTGCCGCTGGCCACATAGCTCAGCCTCGGGCCATCGGCGTCGATGACACCGAATCCCGTTGTTTGGAGGCCGGGATCGATTCCAAGAATTCGTATCGTCATTTGCTCAGTGAAAAATACCAGCGCACCGAATGGAAGAACACCGGGGCGGCAAAGCACAGTACCGCAATCCGGTCCAGCAGACCGGCCGCGCCGGTGATGGAGCTGCGATTGCCCCAGTAGCGCACGCCGGCGTCGCGCTTCAGCGCCTTCAGCACCAGGCCGCCCAGGGTGCCGGCGCCGGCGGCGATGAAGGCCATCACCAGAGCCTGGCCGGCCTTGAACGGAGTGATCCAGTAGAGCAGCATGCCGACGATGGCTGCGCTCACGGCCCCGATAAGCCAGGCACGCACCGAGAACGAGCGGCTGATGCGCCGAGCCAGCGGCCGGCGGCGCAGCCAGCGGCTGGCCAGCTCCTGGCCGATCTGGGCCGTGCCGGCCACCATCACCAGGAAGAACAGCAGGAAGGCGCCGCGGCCCTTGTAGTTCGGGAAGTCAAGCAGCAGCAGGGCCGGTGCATGACTCAGGCCATAGACGCACAGCATGATGCCCCACTGGATCTTGGCGTTACGCTCCAGAAAACGCTCGGGGTCGTCGGCCAGCGCACTGATCACCGGCAAGCCCAGGAAACCGTAGACCGGCAGGAACACGGTGAACAGGTCGAAGTGGCGCGTGCCGACCAGCACGTACTGCACCGGCAGCAGCACGAAGAAGGCCAGCAGCAGGCTGCGGTGGTCGCTGCGTCGGGTGTGCATCAAGGTGATGAACTCGCGCAGGGCCAGGAAGGAGAACACGCCGAACAGCAGGGTGGCGCCGATGGGCCCGGAGATCCAGGCCCCCCAGAAGATCACCGCCCCGCCCCAGACCGCCCTCAGGTCGCGGCGGAACTCATGCTGCCACTCCTGCTGCTCGGCCGTCTGTTCGCGCTCGCGCAGCGTGCGCAGAAAGGCGCCCACGCTGACCAGCAGCAGCACGCCGAACAGGATCACGAACAGCAGCCCTACCTGCTGATCGACGCTGAGGTCTTTGAGCATGCTCATTGGGACACCGGCCTTTGCTCGAGCACCGCCGCGCGGGCGCGCTCCAGGAAGGCCCTCTTGTCCTCGCCGGGCTGCAACTGCACCGCCGCGCCGAAGGTCACCGTGCACAGGATGGGCGCCGGCACGACCTCGCCCTTGGGCATGACGCGCTGCACATTGTCTATCCAGGCCGGTATCAGCTGTACCTGCGGGAACTGCTCGGCCAGATGGAACAGGCCGCTCTTGAAGGGTTGGGGCTCGCCCTTGTTGCTGCGCGTGCCCTCGGGGAAGATGACCAGCGAGTCGCCCTTGTTCAGCGCCTCGACCAGGGGCTCCAGCGGGTCCTGCTCCTCGGCCGTGCGGGTGCGGCTGACATAGACGGCGTTGAACACCGCCGAGGTCAGCCAGGTCTTGAACCTGCTGCTGGTCCAGTAGTCACGCGCGGCGATAGGCCGGGTGCGGGCGCGCAGATCGCGCGGCAGCGCGGCCCAGATCAGTACCCAGTCGAAATGGCTCTGGTGGTTGGCAAAATAGATGCGCTGCTCCGCCTTCGGCGGGCTGCCCTTCCAGTGGCCTTGGGCGCCGGTGATCAGGCGCGCCAGCGAGGCCAGGAACAGGCCGGTGAATTCTGCAAGCGTCATGGCGGCCATGGTAGCGGGCTTTGCGGCACAACCTTTTTTGGCCGCGGCGGTGCTCACGCAATGCAGGGCCGAGGCGTCGCTTTGTGCCTATCGCATATCAAGGAGGCTGCAATGAATGCTCGTGCTTGGCTATTCCTGCTTGTGTCGGGCCTATCGGCCGGGTCGGCGTCGGCCCTGAGCCTGGGCATGACCGATACCTTCCAGGATGGCTCGACGATGGGCTGGAGCAGCGGAGCCGCCAACCCCAATCCGCCCTTTGTCGCAGCCTCAGGCGGGCCGGCCGGCGCAGGGGACATGTTCCTGCAGCTGGCGGCCACCGGCAACCCGGGGGCGGGTGGCAAGCTGGTGGCCTTCAGCGGCGCGCAATGGGCGGGTGACTATCTGGCCGGCGGCGTGACGGCCGTCGCCATGGACCTGAACAATATGGGGGCGACCGATCTGAGCCTGCGCCTGTGGGTCGCCGCACCGGATGTGATGTCGGAGCAGCCGGTGCTGCTGAAGGCCGGGAGTGGCTGGACCCATGTGCTGTTCCAGCTGACCCCGGACGCGCTGACCGGCGCGGCCGCATTGGCGCTGAGCAATGTCTCGCAACTGCGCCTGTTCCATGGCACCGATGCCTTGTTCCCCGGCCAGAACATTGCCGCCCAGCTGGGCGTGGACAATATCAGCGCCGTGCCCGAGCCGCAGACCTTGGCACTGCTGGGGGCAGGCCTTGCGCTGGTCGCCGGCCTGCGCATGCGCCGCCGTTGGCGTGCACCCTTGGTGCTGATGGCACTGCTGGGCCTGGGCCAGGGTGCGCAGGCGACCACCGTGCTGCCTGCCATCACCACCGGTGACATCGCCGTGCATCTGAAGACGGTGGCCAGCGGCATGTCAGCCCCCGATTACGCGATCAGCGCGCCGGGAGACACCAGCCGCCTGTTCGTCGTCGAGCAGAACGGCCTGCTGCGGGTGATAGAGAACGGCAGCCTGCTGGCCGCCCCGGCGCTGGACATTCGCAGCCGTGTGTCGCCGCCGCTGAACCCTGCCAACGCCAATGACGAGCGCGGCTTTCTGGGCCTGGCCTTCCACCCCGGCTTCAACACGCCCGGCAGCATCGGCTTCGGCAAGCTCTATACCTACACCAGCGAGGCCATACCCGCCGGCACGGCGCCGACCTTTGCCGCGCCCAACGGGGCGGTGCAGAACTACAAGAACCTGATCACCGAATGGCGCATCAGCCCGGGACAGCCCGGCGTGGTGGATCCGACTTCGAGGCGCGAGATCATCTCCTTCGGCAAGAATGCCGGCAATCACAACGGCGGCACGATCACCTTCGGCACCGATGGCTATCTCTACCTGGGCCTCGGTGATGGCGGCAACGCCAATGACGTCGGCCCCAGCCACCTGGAGCCCGGCGGCAATGCGCAGAACCTGAGCACGCCGCTGGGCAAGATGCTGCGCATCGATCCCGTCGATCCCGCACTCACCGCCGCCAGCGCCGATCTGCTCAGCGGCAACGGCCAGTACCGCATTCCGGTCGGCAATCCGTTCCAGGGCGCTGGCCAGGTGCGCGAGATCTATGCGCTGGGCTTCCGCAATCCCTATCGCTTCGCCGTCGATCGCCCCGATCTGGGTGGCAACGGCCAGATCATCATCGGCGATGTGGGCCAGAACATGATCGAGGAGATCGACCGGCTGGAACTGGGCGGCAACTTCGGTTGGGGACTCAAGGAGGGTGACTTCCTGTTCAACCGCACCGGCCCGAATGCGGGCCAGATCGGCGCGCGCAGCCCGGGCAACCCGGTTGGGCTGATCGATCCGATCAAGGGCACATTGGCGACCCTGGAATACGACCATGGTGACGGCATCTCGATCACCGGCGGTTTCGTCTATCGCGGTGGGGCGATACCGGCGCTGTTCGGCAAGTATGTGTTCGGCGACCTGGCCTTGCGCAGCGGCGGCGGACAGCCGCGGGCCGATGGGCGGCTGTTCTACGCCGATCTGGAGACCGGTGAGATCAAGGAGTTTGCGCTGCCGCAGTTCGTCGATGGACAGCTGCCCGATGGCCTGACCGTGCACGGCTTCGGCGAGGATGCGATGGGTGAGCTCTATGCCCTGGTCACCAACACACCGGCCAATGGCACCGGCGGCATCGTGTTTCAGATCACCGCTGTGCCGGAGCCAGCGACCTGGGCGAGTCTCGGGCTGGGCCTGCTGCTGCTGGCCGTTGCACGTCGTGGCGCAAGTTCAAGGCGTGCACAGCGCCAGTGAACGCAGATGCCGCATCGCCGTGCAGGCATTGACCGGCGCCGGTGCCGCAAGCCAGCGCTGGGCCTGTTCGGCATTGAGCGCTGGATGCAGCGCCCGCAGCAGCGCCACGGTGCCGGTGACATGGGCGGCGGCCAGCGAGCTGCCGGAGGCAAAGTCGTAGCTGCCACCGGGGTTCAGGGTCAGGATGTCGCGGCCCGGTGCGCTCAGTGCCTGCGTGCCGCCGGTGGTGTCGCCGAGTGAGCGCACCGCCAGCACGCCCGGAACACCCCCAGGGAAGCCCTCAGCGCGGCCACCGGCCGGCAGTGCGCCGACGACGATGATGCCGCGCCGCACCGCGTGTTCGGTGAGCTTTTGCAGCAGCGGATCGGCCGGGCCGCTGAGGCTAAGGTTGATGATGTCGGCATCGGCGGCAATGGCCGCGCCCAGGGCCCGCGCCAGCGTGAATGAGTCGCAGCGGGCGCTGCGCCCGGCCTCGGCATCCCAGCAGGCCCGGTAGGCGAGTAGCTGGGCCTCCGGGGCGATACCGACAATGCCCTGGCGGTTGTTCGCGACGGCTGCAATCACGCCGGCCATCTGCGTGCCATGACGCTCGCCGCCCGCGGGCAGGCCGCGAGCCGGGGCGACGAAATTGCGTTCAGTCAGCACACGGCCCTGCAGGTCGGGGTGGCTGGCGTCCAGGCCGGTGTCTATCAGGGCCACGCGCACGCCGGCGCCGCGCGACCAGCGCTGCGCCTCGGCCACATCCATGGCCATGAAGCCGCGCTGCAGGCCGACATAGGGATCGTTATAGGCCGGCTTGTCCGGTGCGACGTCCGGGATGGCCAGCGTTTCGAACTGGTTCAGCGGCTGGGCCAGTACGACGCGGGGATCGCGCGCCAGCGCGGCCAGCACGGTGGCGGAGTCGGCTCCGGCGGCCAGACGGAACAGCAGGCAGTGCAGCTTCAGCGGCGCGATCGTCCAACCGTCCTCGACCTGCAGTTTGAAATCGCGTGCCAGCCCCTCGGCCGTGGCCTCTGTGCCCAGGCCGGGGCCATAGCCCGCACCGCGCCGGTAGCTGGCCCGGGCGGTGCCGCCAACGGCGGGCAGGGCGGGGCGGTGATCGGCCAGGGCGACGATGATCAGGCCTGGCTCCGCTCGGGGGCCGGGCTGGGCCTCGGCGACCCAGGGGGAGGTGGCTAGAGTGGCCAAGCCTGCCAGGACCAGGGCACGCAGGAGATTCATATCAGGGCTTTGGAGGCGTCAAGGGTTCGGCCAGCAGCACGCCCGGCTCGGCCCGCAGGCGCTGCACGGCCTCGGCCACGCCGAGGCCGGCACCGGGGCGCAGGCCCAGGGCGAAGTGGGTGGCATCGGCATTGGCCTGCAGCAGCTGCAATTCGTGGCGATCCAGCAGTGCGTGCAGCTCGCCCAGGCTCAGGCCGGGTGCCGGCACGAGCCGGATGTCAGCCATGCCGGCTGGCGGTTGACTCAAGACCTGGTACTCGGCGCCCCGTGGCCGCTCCCACAGCACGCCCAGCAGCGCTGCCAGGCCCAGCGCCTGCACAAGCACGGCCGCGATCATGGCGGTTTGCCAGCGGCCACGGCGTTGGTGCTCGGCGGGTGCAGTGGGCGAGGCGGGCGGCTGCGTTGCCAGCTTGTCCCACAGGCTGCCGGTCTGCTCGGCATCGACACGGCCCCAGAAGCGGCCCAAGGCATGATCGGCATCGAGGGCGGCAGGCGCCGTGCGAGGTGCCATGCCATCGCGCAACTGGCACTGGAAGTCGAACTCCTCGCGGCAGTCCGCACAGTCTTCGGCGTGGCGTTCCACCAGGCGGCGCTCGTCTTCGCTGGCGCTGCCGTTGACGACCCAGGGGATCAGGTCCCAGGCACGCCGGTGAGCCGAGTTCGGATCGGCATCCATGGTCTTGCTCATCCTTGCCCGGCTCCCAGACCGGCAACGTGTGACTCGGCCAGCGCCGGCATCAGATTGCGAAGCCGCAGCCGGGCGTGGAACATGCGGGCCTTGACCGTGCCCTCCGCACAGTCCATCACTGTGGCAATCTCGGCACAGGACAGGCCGGCCAGATAGGCCAGTTCCATGGTCGTGCGAAGGTCCTCGGGCAGCAGGCGCAGGCCCTTGGTGACCCAGTCGCGCAACTCGTTGTCGGCCGCCGGGTTGGCCGCCGAGGCCTCGTCCAGCTCGCTCTGCACCAGGCCATCCTGGCTGACCTCGGCGGCCGGCGTGCCGTCACGCAGGGCCTTGAGCATGCAGCGGTAGGCAATGCCGGTGATCCAGGTGCCCACCCGCGACTCGCCGCGAAAGGCACCGGCCTTGCTCCAGACCACCCACATCGCGCTGTTGATCACGTCCTCGATCACATCGTCGCGCGCGCTGAAGCGGCGCAGAAAGCGCGTCATCTTCGGGAAGTAGCGGCGATAGAGCTGCTCGAAGGCCGCGCGGTTGCCGGCCGCCGCGGCGCACAACTCGGCACGATCCAGGGCATCGGCCGGATCCGCACCGTCGAACTGCTGATGGGCTGGCATATCGGGTGAGTGCCGCATTTTTGAATTATGGTTGCATCCCTGTGCCAAACCACCATTTCCACCGTTTCTCTGCTCGCTTCAACCGCGCCGCCCTAGCCCTCGGGCTTTGCTCGCTGGTCTGGCAGCCGGCATGGGCCGACGACTGGAGCCACTCGGTCGCCGTGGCCAGCGACTACGTGGTGCGCGGCATCAGCCTCAGCAACGAACATGCCTCGCTGGCCTGGGACATCAGCTACCGGGGCGATACCGGCTGGTCGGCCGGCCTGGGTCTGGCGGCGCTGGACCGCGACGCCGAGGGCCGCCGCCTGCTGCTGACCGCCCATCTGGGCCGCAGCTGGCAGCTGAGCACGGACTGGGCGGCCGGCGTGGCACTGAGCCGCTCGGCCTATCCGGGCAGCGCACGGCGCCACCGTTTCGACTCCAGCGAACTCAGCGCCAGCCTCGGCTGGGACGGCCGCGTCAACGGCTCGCTGGCCTGGTATCCCGGTGCCTATCGCAACGATGCCCAGGGCCGACCGCGCAGCGGCCATGCACTCAGCGCCGAACTGAGCCTGCGCCAGCGCCTGGTCGGTGCGCTGGCCCTCGATGCGGGCCTGGGGTATTACCGGCTGCAGGCCAGGGCCGGCAGCGATCTGCCTGCCACCGCGCTGGGCTATGGCTACGGCAATGTGGGCCTCAGCTGGGCCCAGGGCAATGCCCAGGTCTATCTGAGTCACATCGCCAGCCAGGCCCACAGCCGTGGACTGACCAGCGCCGCCCGCGCCGCCGACCGCTGGGTGCTGTCGCTGCTGTGGGAGTTCTGATCGCCCCCCGGTTTCAGCTGATCTTGCGCAGCAGCCCCAGCAGGCGCTCGAACACCGCGCCATAGGGCGGGTAGAACAGCTTGGTGCCGGCAAAGCGGGACTGCCGGAACACGGGCTTTTCCTTGCTGAAGGTGCGGAAGCCCCATTCGCCGTGGTACGAGCCCATGCCGCTGGCGCCAACGCCGCCAAAGGGCTGTTCCTCCTGGCCCAGATGCCAGATGCAGTCGTTGATCGTCACGCCGCCAGCATGGGTCTGCTCCAGCACCCGCTGTTGCGCGGCGCTGTCATTGCCGAACCAGTACAGGGCCAGCGGGTGCTCGTGGCGGTTGATGTAGTCCAGCGCCTCTTCGACGCGCTGGTAGCCGACGATGGGCAGGAGGGGGCCGAAGATCTCCTCGCGCATCACCGCCATCTCGTCGGTCACATTGAGCAGCAGGTGCGGCACCAGCTTGCGACCGCTCAGCGCCTCGTCATGGGTGGGCAGCAGCGTGGCGCCGCGCGCCTTCGCGTCGTCCAGCAGGCCCTGCAGCCGGGCATGGTGGCGCGGCGTCGAGACGCTGGTGTAGTCGGGGTTGGCATCCAGGGTCGGGTACATGCGGCGCACGGCGGCGCGCACCGCCTCGGCCAGCGGCTGCACCAGCTCCTGCGGCGCCAGCACATAGTCGGGTGCCACGCAGGTCTGGCCGGCATTCAAGAGCTTGCCGAAGGCCAAGCGCTCGGCGGTCACGGCGAGGTCGCAGCTGCGGTCGATCAGGGCCGGGGACTTGCCGCCCAGCTCCAGCGTCACCGGCGTCAGATTCTTGGCCGCGGCCTGGGCCACCAGCCTGCCCACAGCGGTGGAGCCGGTGAAGAACAGATGGTCGAAGGGCAGCTGGGTAAAGGCACGGCCGACATCGGCATCACCGACGATGACCTGCATCTCCTCGGGCGCAAAGAATTCGCTGACCATGCGGGCCATCAGCGCCGAGGTGGCCGGCGTCAGCTCCGACGGCTTGATCATCACGCGGTTGCCGGCGGCCAGCGCGGCCAGGGCCGGCGCCATTGCCAGGTAGTACGGGTAGTTCCAGGGCGCGACCACGCCGACCACGCCCAGCGGCTGCGGCAGCAGCTGGTTGCTGGCCGGCAGGAAGTGCAGGGCGGTGGAGACGCGCTTGGGTTTCATCCAGCCGCGCAAATGGCGCAGTGCATGCTTGGCGCCCGACTCGACGGTGTAGACGTCGGCCAGCAGGCTTTCCTGGCGGGCGCGGTGGCCGAAGTCCTGCGAGATGGCGGCGGCCAGCTCGTCGCCGTACTTGGCCGTCATCGCGCGCACACGCTGCAGGCGGTCCTTGCGGACCTCGAGGCTAGGCATGCGCTCGGCGGCAAAGGCGGCGCGCTGCTGCTCCAGCACCACGTGCAGGCGTTCTTGGAGGGACTGGTCCATGCTGTCTCCGGTTCGTTTGAGCGGAGATTACGCGCCAAACAAGGCAAGTGCCAACGGTATTGGCCCTTGCCTAGGGTGACGCGTCTAACTCAATGCCGGAAATGCCGCACGCCGCTGAACACCATTGCGATGCCACGCTCGTTGGCGGCGGCGATGACCTCGTCGTCGCGCATCGAGCCACCGGGCTGAATGACGCTGGTGGCGCCGGCATCGACGACCACGTCCAGGCCGTCACGGAAGGGGAAGAAGGCGTCGCTGGCGACGGCCGATCCCTTCAAGGTCAGGCCGGCGTTCTCGGCCTTGATGCTGGCGATGCGGGCCGAGTCGATGCGGCTCATCTGGCCGGCACCGACGCCCAGGGTCATGCCACCGGCGCAGAACACGATCGCATTGCTCTTCACGTACTGGGCCACGGTCCAGGCGAACAGCAGGTCCTGCAGCTCCTGGGCGGTCGGCTGCTTGGCGGTCACCACCTTCAGGTCGCTGGCCTTGAGGAAGTGGTTGTCGGCGGTCTGCAGCAGGATGCCGGAGCCGACGCGCTTGCTGTCCACCGCATTGCGGCCTTGCTCCCAGGGGGTAGGCCCACCGGCGGGCAGGGCGATTTCGAGCAACCGCACATTGGCCTTGGCCTTGAAGATCTCGCGGGCCTCGGCGCTGAAGGCCGGGGCCATCAGCACCTCGACGAACTGCTTGGCCACATGCTGGGCGGCCGCCGCATCGACCGTGCGGTTGAAGGCGATGATGCCGCCGAAGGCGCTGGTCGGGTCGGTCTTCAGCGCCTTGGCATAGGCCTCGGCCGCGTTTTCGGCCACGGCCACGCCGCAAGGGTTGGCATGCTTGACAATGACGCAGGCCGGGGCATCAAAGGCTTTGACGCACTCCCAGGCGGCGTCCGCGTCGGCGATATTGTTGTAGCTCAGCTCCTTGCCCTGCAGCTGCCTGGCCGTGACCAGCGAGCCGGGCGCGGGGAACAGATCGCGGTACAAGGCGGCGCTCTGGTGCGAGTTCTCGCCGTAGCGCAGGTCCTGCACCTTGACGAAGGTGCTGTTCATCTGGCCGGGGAACTGGGCCAGCGTGCCATCGTCCTGGCGGGCGCTGAGGTAGTTGCTGATCGCTGCGTCGTACTGGGCGATGCGGTTGAACGCGGCCACCGAGCAGGCAAAGCGGGTCTTGTCGCTGGTCTTGCCGCCGGCCTTCAGCTCGTCGAGCACGCCGGCGTATTGCGTCGAGTCGGTCAGCACCGTCACGTCCTTCCAGTTCTTGGCCGCGCTGCGCACCATGGCCGGGCCGCCGATGTCGATGTTCTCGATCGCGTCCTCCAACGTACAGCCGGGCTTGGCCACGGTGGCCTCGAACGGGTAGAGGTTGACCGCCAGGATGTCGATCATCGTGATGCCGTGCTGAGCTGCGGCGGCCATGTGCTCCGGCAGATCGCGGCGCGCCAGCAGGCCGCCATGGATCTTCGGGTGCAGGGTCTTGACGCGGCCATCCAGCATCTCGGGAAAGCCGGTGTGCTCGGCCACCTCGGTGACCGGCAGGCCGGCATCGGCCAGCAGCTTGGCCGTGCCGCCGGTGGACAGCAGGCGCACGTTCAGCTCATGCAGGGCCTTGGCGAAATCAAGAATGCCGGTCTTGTCGGAGACCGAGATCAGGGCGGTGAGTTGGGACATGGATAGCCTTTGAGAACGTTTGAATTCGGGGGGGCGAGCGTGGCAGTCAGCCGAGCAGCTTGTGGTCTTGCAGTTTCCTGCGCAGCGTATTGCGGTTGATGCCCAGCCATTCGGCGGCCTTGCTCTGGTTGCCGGCGGCGTGCTTCATCACCACCTCCAGCAAGGGCTTCTCGACCACGCCCATCAGCATGTCGTGCATCGAGTGCGGCTCGGCCCCTTCCAGATCGGCGAAATAGGCCTCCAGGTTCTCGCGCACGCATTCTTCTATATGTTTTTTCTTGGTCATCTTGTTCCTCCGGGCCACCTCCACGCTGCACCTCCTGTCTTCTTCGTCAACCGAATGGGGAGGCCTGCTGCATGGCGCTCAGGCCACCAGCGGGGTGTTGTCGGTGTCTTCGTCGTCGTTGGCCGCCGACGCTACGCATTGCAGCGGCAGGCGTTCATGCGCTTGTGCCAGCGCCTCGAACCAGTCGGCCACGGCACGGATTTGCGTGTCGCAGCTTTCCAGTGTGTTCATATGGCCGCGAAAGTCCTCGCCGCCGGGCAGGGCGCGCACCGCCCAGCCAATGTGCTTGCGTGCCGTGCGCACGCCGGAGCGCTCGCCGTACAGCGTGTAGTGGTCTTCCAGATGCTCGAGCAACCAGCTGCGCGCCTGCATCACCTCGGGCGCCGGCAGGTGTTCGCCTGTGGCCAGGAAGTGGGCGATCTCGCGGAAGATCCAGGGCCGGCCCTGGGCCGCGCGGCCAATCATCACCGCATCGGCACCGGTCCGGGCCAGTACCTCGCGGGCCTTCTCGGGGGTGTCGATATCGCCATTGGCGACGACCGGAATCGTCAGCGCGGCCTTCACCGCGGCAATCGTGTCGTACTCGGCCTCGCCCTTGTAGCCCTGCTCGCGGGTGCGGCCATGGACGGTGACCATGGCCACGCCGGCGTTCTGCGCGGCCAGCGCGATGCTCAGCGCATTGCGCTGGCTCTGGCACCAGCCGGTGCGCATCTTCAGGGTCACCGGCACGCCATGGGGCGCGCAGGCCTCGACCACGGCCTCGATGATGCCCAGCGCCAGGCTCTCGTCCTGCATCAGCGCCGAGCCGGCCCATTTGTTGCAGACCTTCTTGGCCGGGCAGCCCATATTGATGTCGATGATCTGGGCGCCGCGATCAATGTTGTAGCTGGCGGCCTCGGCCATCATCGCGGCGTCGGTGCCGGCGATCTGCACCGCGATCGGGCCTGGTTCGCCATCGTGGTTGGCGCGGCGCGAGGTCTTCAGGCTGCCCCACAGCTCCTTGCGCGAGGTCACCATCTCGCTCACCGCATAGCCGGCACCCAGGCGCCGGCACAGCTGGCGGAAGGGCCTGTCGGTGACGCCGGCCATCGGTGCGACAAACAGGCGGTTTGTCAGGGAATGAGGGCCGATGCGCATGGGGGAGGGGGAACGGGAGCTGCTTAAAAAGGAGGCAGGAGTATAGCGGCCCCGCCGCCCGGCCGGTGGCCGCGAACTGGGGATGTCTGTTTTTACAGTCCTTGACAGCGCAACGACGGCAGGCCCCGATAATCGGTGCGCATGGAACTCTGGCTTCACTCTCTGCTGGCCGCGCTGGCCCTGCCCAAGTTCGGCCTGAGCACGATCTTCGTGGTGGCCTTCATCGGCGCCACCCTGCTGCCCATGGCCTCGGAACCGGCCGTGTTCGGCCTGGTCAAGCTCAATCCGGAGCTGTTCTGGCCGGCGGTGCTGGTGGCCACGGCCGGCAATACGCTGGGTGGCGCCGTGACCTGGTGGATGGGCTATGGCGCCGAACGGGCCTATGAGCTGACCACCCATCGCAGCCCGAAGGCGCAGGCGCTGCGCTGGCTGGAACGCTTCGGCCCCAAGGCCTGCTTGGTGAGCTGGCTGCCGGTGGTCGGTGACCCGCTGTGCGCCGTGGCCGGCTGGCTGAAGATGCCCTTCTGGCCCTGCATGGCCTATATGGCGGTGGGCAAGTTCCTGCGCTATTCCACCGCCACGGCCGCCCTGCTGTGGGTATTCCCCGGGCAATTCCAGCCCTGATGCTCGCACGAGGCTGAGAAAATAGAGTTTCGCGCCTATCCGGCGTCCCCCAACGACTTCCGCGCCCCATCCGGGCGTTCCATCCATGTCCACACCTGCCTACACAGAACTCCAGCAACGCCATCAGCGCATGCACCGTCTGGCCCATCTGCAATCGATCGCCGGCTGGGACCAGGCCGCGAACATGCCCGCCAAGGGCAACGAGGCCCGCGCGCTGGCCATGGCCGAGATGGACGGCGTGCTGCACCAGATGCGCACCGATGCCTCGCTGCAGGCCCTGCTGGCCGCTGCCGAGCAGGAGAGCCTGGACGATGATGCCCGCGCCAATCTGCGCGAAATGAAGCGCGAATGGCGCGCCTCGAACGCACTGCCGCAGGCGCTGGTGGAGGCCAAGTCGCTGGCCATCTCGCGCTGCGAGCATGCCTGGCGCACGCAGCGCCCGGCGCAGGACTGGGCCGGTTATGCCGCCAATCTGCGCGAGGTGGTGAAGCTGCAGCGTGAGGAGGCACGGCTGCTCGCTGCCGACAACGGCCTGTCGCTGTATGACGCACTGATGGACCGCTATGAGCCCGGCATGACCAGCGCCGAGGTGGACCGGGTGTTCGGCGATCTGCGTCAGTGGCTGCCGGGTCTGATCCAGCAGGTGCAGGCGCGCCAGGCGCAGCAGACCACGCTGCAGCCGGTGGGGCCGTTCCCCAAGGCAGCGCAGCGCGCGCTGGGCCATGACGTGATGAGCCTGCTGGGCTTCGACTTCGAGGCCGGCCGTCTCGACGAGAGCGCCCACCCCTTCTGCGGCGGCGTGCCCGAGGACGTGCGCCTGACCACCCGCTACCGCGAAGACAGCTTCATGCAGAGCATGACCGGCACCATCCACGAGACCGGCCATGCCCGCTACGAGCAGAACCTGCCGCGCGAGCTGCTGGGCCAGCCGATTGCGCACTCCCGCTCGATGGGCCTGCATGAGAGCCAGAGCCTGAGCTTCGAGATGCAGCTGGGCTGCCACCCCGGCTTTGCCAAGCTGCTGCTGCCGCTGCTGAACAAGCATATCGGCGAGAGCCCGGCCTTCGAGGTCGAGAACCTGACGCGCCTGCTGACCCGCGTGGCGCCCGGCTATATCCGCGTCGATGCCGACGAGGTCACCTACCCGGCCCATGTGATCCTGCGCTACGAGATCGAGCGGGCGCTGATCGAGGGCGAGATCGAGGTGGACGACATCCCGGCCCTGTGGGACACCAAGATGATGGAGCTGCTGGGCATAGACACCCGCGGCAACTTCAAGGACGGCTGCATGCAGGACGTGCACTGGGGCGCCGGCCTGTTCGGCTACTTCCCCTGCTACACCTTGGGCGCGATGTATGCCGCTCAGTGGTTTGCCAGCATGCGCCGCGACATGCCCGATCTGGACCAGCGCATTGCCAGCGGCGATCTCAACGCCGTGTTCGACTGGCTCAAGGCCAATATCTGGAGCCAGGGCAGCCGCTTCGAGACGCCGGAGCTGGTCAGGCGCGCCAGTGGCGAGACGCTGAACCCGGCGTACTTCCGTGCCCACCTCGAATCGCGCTACCTCGCCTGAACGAAAAAAGCGCCTCGACCGAGGCGCTTTTTGACGGGGTCAACGGGCTGATCAGGCCTGCTTGCGGCGGCGGGCCATCATGCCCACGGCGGCCAGACCGGCCAGCATCAGCGCATAGGTCTCGGGCTCCGGCACCGCGGCGGTGACCGAGATATTGTCCAGCGAGGTGCCCAGCGAGTCGCTCGTGCCGGTCGCCCAGAACTTCAGCGTCGTCGAAGCGGAGGTAGCCAGCACGGTGGTCGAGAAGGTGGACCACTGGTTGTTGCCGCTGTTGTTGAAGGCCAGGCCGTCGGCCACTTCGGCGGTGTCGCCGAAGCTCCACTTCAGGCCGTTGCTGTCGGCGGCCACGCCCTTGCGGTTCGAGTAGGCGAAGGAGACCGTGTACCACTGGCCGACTTCGGTGGCGAGGGTCTGGCTGATCCAGCTGTTGCCGGTGGTGTCCAGCTCGACATAGCGCAGGCCGTCGAAGGCCGAGCCCTCGACGTTGTTGCGCACCTCGACACCCAGATCGGCATCGGTCGCCCAGCCTGCAATGCCCGGCTTGTAGATGCTCCAGCTGTTGTTGCCCTGGGTCGTGGCTTCGAAGCTGCCGTTGATCAGCAGGTTGTCGGCGGCGTTGGCGAACAGCGGCGTGGCGAGCAGGGCGGCGATCAGAAGTTTGCGCATGGTGTCCTTGGCCTGGGGCCTGTTGAGGGGTTCGTGAAGGTCTGCGTGGATTGTTGCGGGGCAGTAATTTGCCGCCATCACCCTGAACAAGGGGTGGCCCCCAGGCCTCCGTGACACAGTTCACAAGCTCCCGGACTTCATGCCTTTCCTGGCAGCCGCGGCAGCAGCCGCTCAAGCTCGGTCAGGGTCGCATCGAGCTTTTGCACCGCCCGGCCGCTGCGCGAGCGCGGGGGCAGCTTGCCGACCAGGACGCGCGTCTTGTCGTTCAGCAGGGCGTCATTCAGCAGCAGGCCATGGCGCTCCAGCTTGGCCCGCACCGCGGCATCGCTGCGCAAGAGCGCGCGGGTCTGCTGATAGGCATGCTCGGCCAGATGACGGCGCTGCGAGTAGCTGAAGGTATTGGCCAGGAACATCTCCGGATCACGATGGTCGGGCTCGAACAGCAGGATGTCGGTGTCCGGATGGCTGCGCTCATAGCCGCGCAGCCCGAGCTCCAGCCGCGAGTGGATCAGCGAGCGAAAGGTCTGGCTCAGCACCAGCGGCAGGCCGCCGTCCACCAGGCGCGGGATCTTCTCGATCCGAGCATCGGCGTCGGGCTTGCCGGCATGGGTGGCATCAAAGGGCACCAGCGGATTCAGGCAGATCAGCAGGTCCAGGCCTTCATCGAGCAGCACCGTCGCGTGGACCGTCTTCTTCAGTGCGCCGTCCACATAGTGCCGACCATCGATCTCGACCGGCGGGAACAGGCCCGGCAGCGCGGCACTGGCCTGCACCGCCTGCGAGATCGGTACATGGTCGAACCCGGGCTGGCCAAAGGCGGTGGCCTGGCCGCTGTCCAGTTGCGTGGCCACCAACACCAGCCGGTGCTTGAGCTCGCGGAAGTCGTTGCTGCGGCCGGGCTGGGCGAACTGGCGGCGCAGTTGCCTCTCCAGCGCCTCGTTGGAGAACACGCCGGTGGGCAGCACACGGCCCAGGCGCTCCAGAACCCCGGACATCGAGCGCTTGTCCACCGCCAGCTCCCAGCCCGCCGAGGCCAGCAGGCCCGGCAGCAGGCGCAGGCGCTGGCCGAACTCGCGCCAGGCGGGCTTGAGCAGCAGGGCGGGCTCGAACACATCGACAACATCGCCCGTGTTCTCGATGAAGGAGGCGCACAACTCGCGCGGCGTCACGCCATTGGCCAGGCCCGCGGCCAGAAAGCCGCCGGCCGACACACCGATATAGCCATGGCAGTCGGTCAGGTCCAGGCCCTTGACCGACTCCTCCAGCGCGCACAGCGCACCGACCTCGTAGATCGCACCCAGCGGTCCGCCGCCGGCCAGGGCCAGGCCGATGCGGGAGCGGCCGGCGGTTGTTGAGGGTGTCTTGCTGCTGCGCGCTTGAGCCATGTCAATCAGTCATCAGATGGACAAAAGCGCCTTCATGGAAGGCGCTTTCGAGGGGTAAGGGAGCATCAAGCTCAGCTGGCCGTCTTGCGGGCCGCGCGCTTGACAGGGGCCTTCTTGGCCGGGGCCGCAGGTGCGGCAGCGGTCTTCTTGGCCGGCGCGGCGCGCTTCTTGGCGGGGGCAACGGCCTTGGCCTTGCCCACAGGGGTGCCGGTCAGCTTGCTGACCGCGGCGCTGAGCTCGTCGATGCGGGCGATCAGCGCGTCCACATCCTTGGCCGAGGGCACGCCCAGGCGGTTCATCGACTTGGCGACGCGGTCCTCGAAGATGGTCTCCAGCTTGTCCCAGTGCTGACCGGCCTTGTTCGTTACATCGTCCGCCATGCCACTCATCTTGCTGGTGACTTCGCTGATCTTCTCTTCGGCCAGGCCGCGGGTTTTGCGTTGCAAGCTGACACCTTCCTTGACCAGTGTTTCAAACACCTTGCCGCCTTCACCCTGGGCCTTGGCAAAGGCGCCGAGACCGGCCAGCCAGATCTGCTGGGCCGAGTCCTTGATGGTCTGGGCGACCTGGCTGTCGAACAGCCCCGCGGGCAGACCGGTGGATGAGGCGGCTTGGCTGGCGGCCATCTTCTTGAGCTTCTTGACCATGGATTGAGTCCTTGCTGGCTTATCCACCACCCCACCCCGGAGCAGCGTTCTTTGGCGACTATAGGGCCGCACAGCGCACAAGACATCCGTATTTGCTAGTGAGGGGGCTCTATACCGGAGAGGCCCAGGCTTCGGGAAAGCGCGCAGCGGCAAGGGCCCGGGATTGATCAAGAATGGGGCTGATTTCGACCTCAAGCGAACGACCAACAGTTCTTCAGGAGACATGCATGCAGTATTTTGTGACCGGAGCCACGGGCTTTATCGGCAAACGCCTCGTCAAGAAACTGCTGGCCCGCCGTGGCAGCACCGTCTATTTCCTGTTGCGCGAAGAAAGTGCCGGCAAGGTGCCCGACCTGCTGAGCTTCTGGGGCGTCAACAAGACGCGGGCGATTCCGGTGTTCGGCGACCTGACCGGCAAGAAGCTGGGCGTGTCTGCCGCCGACGTGAAGACGCTCAAGGGACATATCGATCACCTCTACCACCTGGCCGCCGTCTATGACCTGTCGGCCGATGAAGAGAGCCAGATCAGCGCCAATATCGACGGCACGCGCAATGTTGTCGAGTTCGCCAAGGCGATCGACGCCGGCCACGTCCACCATGTGAGCTCGATCGCCGCCGCCGGGCTTTACGAGGGCGTGTTCCGCGAGGACATGTTCGAGGAGGCCGAAGGCCTGGATCACCCCTACTTCATGACCAAGCACGAGAGCGAGAAGATCGTGCGCAAGGAGTGCAAGCAGCCCTGGACCGTGTACCGTCCGGCGGCCGTAGTCGGCGACTCGCAGACCGGCGAGATGGACAAGATCGACGGTCCCTACTACTTCTTCAAGCTGATCCAGCGCATGCGCCAGATCCTGCCGCCCTGGATGCCGGCCGTGGGCCTGGAGGGTGGTCGCATCAATATCGTGCCGGTGGACTTCGTCGTCAACGCACTGGACCACATCAGCCACACCGCCGCGGGCAAGGGCAAGTGCTACCACCTGGTGGACCCGATGGGTTACCGCGTCGGCGATGTGCTGGACATCCTGTCAAAGGCGGCCCACGCGCCGAAGATGAATCTGTTCATCAACGCCGCGCTCTTGGGCTTCATTCCGAAGAGCGTCAAGAAGGGCATGATGGCGCTGGCGCCGGTGCGCCGCATCCGCAACGCGGTGATGAAGGACCTCGGTCTGCCCGAGGACATACTGACCTTCATCAACTACCCGACCCGCTTCGACTGCCGCGACACCGAGGCCGCGCTGAAGGGCAGTGGTATCGAATGCCCGAAGCTGAACGACTACGCCTGGCGGCTGTGGGACTACTGGGAGCGCCATCTCGACCCCGACCTGTTCATCGACCGCTCGCTGAGGGGCACGGTGGCCGGCAAGGTCGTGCTGGTGACCGGCGGCTCCTCGGGCATAGGCCTGGCGGCGGCGCACAAGTTTGCCGAGGCGGGAGCAATCACCGTGATCTGCGGCCGCGACGTGACCAAGCTCGACGAGGCCTGCGCCGAAGCCAAGGCCAAGGGCTATGCCTTCGTGCCCTATGCGGTGGACATTGCCGACATGGCCGATTGCGACCGCTTCATCGCGCAGTTGTTGATCGACCATGGCGGCGTCGACTATCTGGTCAATAACGCCGGCCGCTCGATCCGTCGCGCCGTCGAGGGCAGCTACGACCGCTTCCACGACTTCGAACGCACGATGCAGCTGAACTACTTCGGCGCGCTGCGCGTGACCATGGGCCTGCTGCCCGGCATGGTGGCCAAGCACAGGGGCCATATCGTCAACATCAGCTCGATCGGCGTGCTGACCAATGCGCCGCGCTTCTCGGCCTATGTGGCCAGCAAGTCGGCGCTGGACGCCTGGACGCGCTGCGCCTCGTCCGAGTTCGCCGACCAGGGCATCACCTTCACGACCATCAATATGCCGCTGGTGCGCACGCCAATGATCGCGCCGACCAAGATCTACAACAATGTGCCGACCCTGTCGCCGGAAGAGGCGGCCGACATGATCGCCCAGGCCTGCATCAGCAAGCCGGTGCGTATCGCCACCCGCCTTGGCATCTTCGGCCAGGTCTTGCATGCGCTTATGCCGCGCGTGGCACAGATCGTCATGAATACCACCTTCCGCATGTTCCCGGACAGCGCCGCGGCCAAGGGTGACAAGAGCCCGAAGCCGCAGCTGTCGGCCGAGGCGGTGGCGATGCAGCAGATGATGCGCGGCATCCATTTCTGAGGCGCCTGCGATGAGTGAAGCGCCGCACATGCTGCATCACCTGTCGCTGGGTGTGCGCGACCTGGCACGCTCGGCGACCTTTTATGACGCCGTGCTCGGCGCCCTGGGCTATGTGCGGGTCTGGGCCGACGACGAGGCGATCGGCTACGGTGTGGCGGGCGGCGGCGACCTGCTGGCGATCAAGCTGCGGCCCGGGGCCACACCGCCGGGGCCAGGTTTCCACCTGGCCTTCGGCGCGCCCTCGCAGGAAGCGGTGCAGGCCTTTCATGCCGCGGCGATGACGCACTACGGCGCCGACAACGGCCCGGCTGGCTTGCGCCCGCATTATGGCGCGCACTACTACGCGGCCTTCGTCATCGACCCCGACGGCCATCAACTGGAGGCAGTGGTCAACCGACCGGCCGAGCCGTGACGCGATTTGTCTCCTGGGCTTGACGTCCGAGGCTCAAAAAAAACGGCGGCCTCGGCCGCCGTTTCCATTGCTGCGCGGGTACTCAGCGGCTGCGGCGTCGCGCGGCGCCCAGGCCCAGCAGGGCCACGGCCACCAGGGCCAGGGTCTGAGGTTCAGGCACTTGTGCCGCAGTCGGGGCAGCGAAGTCAATCCTGTCGCCGCCATTGAGCAGACTGGTCTCCAGCCAGTCCACATAGACCAGTCCGAAGCGTGAGCTGCTGCCGATATTGAAGCCCATGCGAACCACGTTGTAGTCGTCCACATTGTTGTCGTCTAGCAGGCTGCTCCAGGCGGCGTCCTGCGCCCATTCCGCCAATGTCTTGCGCAGGCCTCCGCCAACTATCTTGCCGTCTTCGTAGAGATAGTACTGACCAATATTCGCTGTGGTGTTGGCGGTCAACCATTCGTTGGCGCCCAGCGTCTGATCGACATAGGAGAAGGTGTAGTAGCAAGCCTTGTTTTTGTCCACGCCGCAATTCGACAAGCCGTTGGTGATCGATATGCCTTGACTCAAAGTGCGTGCCTGGTTCGGATTCGGATCGCGTGCATAGCGAAAGCTCGTCGAGAAGCTGCTGTCCAACAAGGCGCTGGCGGCGGCGATGCCGTTCAGGTTCACGTATCCAATATCGGACTTGCCCATATTGTTCACCATGCCATCGAGTCGCACCGCGCCGCGCCCGAGGTAGGAGCCCGTCAGCGACGCGTCCGGGGTGCCGCCGTTGGCGTCCGCGGACACCACACCGTCTCCCAGGAACTGGATCTGCGATGCGATCTGAGCAGCATTGGACTGGGCGCCCGTGACGGTCCTTGTGTCGCCTGATGTCCAGCCGGTAGCGCCTCCCAACTGGCTGACCACGACGGGTGCAGCGTTCGCTGCCGACATCGCGCACAACATCAGCACGGCGGCTGCCAGCCGGTGCGTCGAGAGAGTTGCATTGACCATGGATTGACTCACTTTGAAGAACGAAGCTGGAAGATCAGCACCTGCTTCAAGCAATTTGCGAGCCATGGCCGGTTCGGGCGCGCAGATGCCAGCGTTATCAAGCACTTGGCCGTGGCCAGCAAATATGGGTGAAGCTGCGCTGTAAAGGGACTCGACGCCAAAGTGTGCGAGTGCCGCGCAAACAGCTTCAGCGTGGCTCGTTTGCGCCTGAGCGACGGAGCGCATTAACATGATGGCCAGTTTGCAAAACTGAAGCCCGAAGACCCTGTGCGACGGCCGAGCCTGCAGCTTGCAGTCGCCAATTGATGAGGGAGCCTCCATGACCCAACGCGAATCCTCGGTCAATCCCGACGGCGTGTTTGAACCCTTCAGTGCCGACGAGGTGCCCTGGGAGGAGTTCAAACACGAGCAGCGCTTCGGGGTCAGGTTTCGCCAGCTCAACGAGTTTGGCGGCGGCACGCACATTGGCTTCGGCATGGAGGAGCTGGCGCCCGGCATGCAGGCCTATCCGGCCCACTTTCATATGCTGGAGGAAGAGCACCTGTATGTGCTGTCCGGCGTGCTGACCCTGCGCCTCGGTGAGCGCCGCTACCAGATGAAGGCGGGCGACTATGTCTGCTTCCCGGCGGGCCAGAAGGCCGGCCATGCGCTGTTGAACCTGGGCAGCGAGCCCTGCCGCTATCTGATCGTCGGCGAGCGCAACCCGAGCGAAGTGGTCGTCTACACCGATTCAGGTCGGGTTGGCGTGCGTCTGCTGGGCGAGGGCTTCCGCCAATCGGCGACGATGGCTTACTGGGAGGGGGAGTCCGGCGAGATGCCGGAACCCGATACTGGCCCGGCCGTGGTCAGCGGCTGAGCCTTGGTCCGCTCAGGACCAGTTGCCGTGGCCGGCGCGGCGCATCGCATCGGCCAGTTGCGGGCGGGTGGCCGCGGTGTCACGGACCAGGGCACGGACCGACTCGCGGCTGCTGGCAGCGCCTGCCTGGTTCAGGAACTCCCACACCTTGAAGCCGAAGGCGACCAGATGCTCGGCGGTGGCTTGCACCGCACCGAGGCGGGCCGAATCCGAGGGCATGACGTGAACGAGGCTGGTGGACATGATGGTTTCCCTTTGCGTCTGCTGGAGGGAGCGATAACTCCCTGTCCGTGCCTGCATATTGCGGTTATTACTTAGACTTGACCAATTGCGTTGTCGAATCCAGGTATCACTGCTGTGAATGACTATTGGCCGTAGTAGCATTGTTTGATGAATACTTCACGCCCGCTGAACTTTCGCAACCTGGACCTGAATCTGCTGCGGGTGTTTGATGTGGTGATGGAGGAGCGCAACGTCACCCGTGCCGCTGCTCGTTTGTCCATCACTCAGCCGGCGGTCAGCAATGCCCTGCGGCGCCTGCGCGAGGCCACCAACGAGGAGCAGTTGTTCCTGCCCACTGCGGCCGGCATGCAACCCACGCCCCATGCCGAGGCGCTGTGGCCCGTCGTGCGCACGGCGCTGGCCCGGCTGCAGGAGGCCTTCGAACATCAGCAGTTCGATCCACGCAGCGCCGGGCATAGCTTCACCCTGGCCATGGCCGATGCCACAGCCGCCTTGTTCGTGCCGCTGCTGGTGCAGCGCTTCGAGCGCGAGGGCTTCAAGGTCGGTCTGCGCATCGTGCCGCTGACCTCGCGTGACCCACGGGAGATGCTGGAGCAGGGCCGCGCCGATGTCGCCCTGGGCTTCTTCCCCGACGTCGCCTCCCTGGCGCTGGCCGATGACGACACCGGCGTGATACGACATGCCGCGCTGTACTCCAGTGCCTATATCTGCGTGATGCGCCGCGAGCATCCACTGGCCGCGGCGGGTGCGCTGACCCTGGAGTCCTATTGCGCGGCCCAGCATCTGCGCGTCAGCTTTGCCGGGCGTCCCCATGGCTTTGTCGATGAGGCACTGGCCCGTGTGGGCAGGCGCCGCCATGTGGCGATCACCGTCAACAGCTTCTTCACCGGCGGCTTGGCGGTGCGCCAGTCCGACCTGCTGACCGTGCTGCCCAGCGGCTTTGTGGCGGCCAGTGGGCAGGCGGCGGATCTGGCTTGCCGGCCGGTGCCTTTTGCCCTGCCGGGCATCGACGTCAGCCAGGTCTGGCACGCCCGCCACGCCCATGAGCCGGCCCAGCGCTGGCTGCGCGATGAGCTGAGCCGCGCGGCGGTGGAGATCGCCCAGGGCCCGGCTTCGGGCTGATCCGCTACAGCCAGGCTTCCTGTTCGGCCTTGCCTTGCAGTCGCTGCATGCCTAGAGCCAGTTCCCGAAGGGAGTCAGGCAGGTCGGATCGATCGAACAAGCGTTGCAGGCATTGCTGGTCGTAGCCGTTCAGTGGCTGACGCTTGGACGTTTCGAGCTGAGCAATCTCCATACCGCGCGTCAGCCACGGTAGTCCGGCATTGCGCCAGGGCTCGACAGCGGCCAGGGCGATCTCGATGCCGGCCGGGTCGGCATCAGCACTGACGCTCACCGGTGCTGGTGCATGCAGCAACAGGGCTTGCACGCCACGCAGCCAGGCATGGCTGGGTCGGCCGGCGGTCCATATCAGACAGCAGCCTGGCGGCAGCTGTTCGGCCTGCTTCTCGAAGCTGGCGCGGTTCTCGATCAGCCAGTACTGGTTCGGCGCAGCCTGGACCGCAGTCAAGCGCAGGAGGTGTTCGCAGGGTAGGGCGATCAGTGGCAGCGCCGGCAGATCGACACCACCACCGGACCACAGCAAACGCCCCGCTCCTGCCAGCCAGATCATTGTCTTGAAGCGGCCTACTGCCAGGCCCGCCAGGTCGAACGAGGACTCCAGCCAGGCCCATTCACCTGCGGTGATAGCTTTGGTGTGCGGGCGGGCATGCAGCGCGAAGTCCTGCCTAAGGCCGGAGCGTTGGGCCTGCACCCACAGGCTCAGGCCGCGGAGCAACTCGGCGCGACCGCGCTTGCTCGCGGCGGCCAAGCGCGACTCCAGCACCGCGGCTGCGGCCTCGCCGACCAACTCGTCGGCGAGCAACTGTTCGAGCTGTTCGTCGATGCTCAAACGTTGAGCCTGCTTCTCCGCTGCGGTCTCCAGGCCCAGCTCGGTCTGAAGGGTGGGCAGATCGCACCAGGCAATTTCCTTGAGTTCCCAGCGTGCGCGCTGAAAGGCCTCCTGCACTGTCCACACTCCCAGAGCCAACAGTTTGGTGGCCAGGCGCTCGGCCAGGTCCAAGCGATCAATGCCGGCCGCCTCGCGCAACGCAGCCCACTTGCGTGTGGCAGCACTGGCTGCGGCCCAGTCGTTCAGCAACTGCCTTTCGTCCTCGCTGAGGCCCAGCGGTTTGCTTGGCCATTGGGCATCGGAAGCCGCCCGCCGGCGCTTGCTGCGCGTGGTGGCCAGCACGACGATAGTTGCCGGCTGAGCGTGCCGCATCGATCAATACTCCGACTTCTCCGGCCTGCGCGCCAGCACGGCGATCGGCGGCGCCCAGCGTTCGCCGCGGGCCTTCTTGCTGGTGACCAGCGTGATCTCCGACGGCTCGAAGACCTCGACGTTGTGCGTGATCGGCGTGGTCAGCAGGTATTGCGCGCGGGTAGAGCGCAGGAAGTGGCCGACCAGTTGGATATTGCGCACGTCCAGATGGGCGAACGGTTCGTCGATGAAGACGAAGCCGCCGGCGCTGTCGTCGTCCTTCATCAGGCCGACGAGCAGGATCAGGCTTTTCAGCACCTGTTGGCCGCCCGAGGCCTCGCCGTCGTTGAGGCCGACCTCGCCCTTGCCGTCGAAGTTGAAGCGCACCTGCAGGCCGGCCTGGGCCAGCACCATATCATCGTTGTCCAGGTGTGGCAGCTCGGCCAGCGCGCTGACGCCCGCCAGCTCGCCCAGCTCCTGCACATTCTTCTTGTAGCGGCGCACGGTGGCGCGCAGCACGTCGATATAGCGCTCGCGGGCATTGAAGGCGGCGATGCGCGCCATCTCGTTGCTGGCGCGGCGGTCGTCCAGCTGCAGCGCCTGCTCCTGCACCTGGGCCTGCATGCGGGCATGGCGGTCCAGCACCTGGCCATCGGTTTCCCACTGGCCGGTGGCCAGTTCCTGCTCCAGATGGTGCGAGCGGATCTCCGCCTGCTTGGCATTCTCGAACTCGTCGCGCAGGCCCTGCAGCCGCTGCAGCGTCACCCAGGCGGCGGGAAAGTCGCTGCGCACCTTGCGTGAGGCGTTGGCGGCCGAGCGCAGATCGGCTCGGCGCTGCTCGTGCTCGCGCAGCGTGCGGGTGAGCTGCTCCTCGCCACTCTTCAGCGAACCCTGGGCGGCGTCGTAATTGCTGTCGCTGCGCGTCGAGTGGGTCAGCGCGCGGTCGTGCTCTTCATCGAGGGCGCTCATGCGGCCGGCGGCCTCGACGCGGGCCTGGCGCAGCGCCGGCAGGCGGGCGCGGGCCTGGGCGAACTCGTCGGCGCGCTCGCTCAGGTCTTGCGCGGCCTTGTGGCCCTGGGCGGCGCGCTGGGCGTCTTTCAGCTGCTGCTCGACCTCGTTCTGCTCCTTGACGATGCGGCTCAGCTCGGTGTCGTAACGGGCCAGCTCGGCCTCCAGCGCCTTGCGCCGCGAGGCCAGCGCCGACACGCCGAACTGGAAGTCCCGCGGCTCCACCCACAGGCTGCGGCCGCCCCGGCCATCGCGGTAGTAGGCCTCGGGCGTGATCCATTCGCCGCCCTGGCTGGCGCCCTGTTCGGTGTCTTTCACGCAGCGGATGCTGGCCAGTTGGCGCAGCAGCCAGCCCGGCAGCTTGGCGCTGACCTTCAGTGCGGCCAGCAGCGAACTTTTGGGCGCGACGGCCGGTGCGGCCTCAGCCTCGGCGACGACGTAGTGGCGGTAACGCTCCTTGGCGGCCAGACCGAAGGCGCGGCCCTCGTCGCTGGCGTGGGCCAGCACCACGACCCAGCGCGACGGGCGCAGCAGGCCCTCGGCGGCGGCGCGCCAGGCCTCGTCGGCGATGTCTATGCAATCGGCCAGCACATGGTGGGCAATGCCGACTTCGTCGAGCGCGCGGCGAAAGCGGGTCACCTCGGGCGGTGGCGGGGGCAGGCGTTGACCGCTCAACGCGTCGAGCGCCGCCTGGGCCTTGCGGTTCTGGTCGTTGGCGCGGGTATAGCTTTCGCGCAGGCCATGCTGTCGGGTGCTCAGCTCTTCCAGCCGCTGGGCCAGCGCCTTGGCATCGGTCTCGACGGCGGCCAGCGCCTTCAGCGCATCCTCGCGCTTGGCCAGTTCTTCGGCCGGTCGCTCGGCATCGCGGGCCGCATCAAAGGCGGCGCGGGCTGCTTTGCGCTGCGCCTCCAGCTCGGTCAGCCGTTGCTTGGCGGCCTCGCGGGCCTCGAACAAGGCATGGAGCTGGGCACGCTTGACAGCCTGGGCGCGTTCGTCGGCCCGGGCGAAATGGCGCTGGCGGTGCAACTCGCGCAGGTTCAAGGTCGTGCGGGCACGGGCCTCGCTCCATTGCAACACCGGCAGCACCTCGGTGGCGAGGCGCTCGCGTTCGCGCAGTTTCAGCTGGTACTGCTTGTAGCTGGTGACGCGGTTGCTCAGGTCCGACAGCTGGGCCTGCGTGTGCGACAGCTCCTGCGTGGCCTGCTCCACCTCCTTCAGCAGATGCTGCTGGTGGCTGCGCGCCTGTTCGTAGCGGTCCAGCACCTCCTGGTCGCCAAAGACCTCGAACACCAGGCGCAGCAGCTCCTTCGGTGAAAGCTCGCACAGCCGGTCGGTCTGGCCCTGCTCCAAGGCCAGCACGCGGCCGATGGCGCGGGTCAGGCCGGCCGCTTCCATGCGGCGCTTCCAGGCCTCCAGGCCCAGCCAATCCTTCTCGCCACGCTCGGCCAGCTGTTCGACTGTGTGCACGCCGTCGACGATCATGTAGCGGCGCTGCCAGTCACCGCCATGGCGCTCGATGCGGCAGGCCAGGGTCACCTGATCGGCATACAGCAGCGAGCTGGAGAACGGCCGGCTCGAGTTCTGCCGGCCGCGCGGCCGGTTGTCCACCAGCGCACGTAGCCAGGCTGTCTCGGCATTGGCATGGCGGGCATAGGTCTTGTACGTGCGGCCGCCCGAGCATTCCAGGCCCAGCAGCGTGCGCATCGCGTCGAGCAGGGTGGTCTTGCCCGAGCCATTGGGGCCGGCGATGGTGATGATGGCGCCGTCCAGCGGCATGGTCACGCGCTGGCAATAGTCCCAGTGCAGCAGTTCCAGCGATTGCAGGTGAAACATCAGATCTCTTCTTCGGGGGCAGGGACTTCTTGTTCGGGCTGGCGCAGCTTGGCCATCGTTTCTTTGATCCCGGGAGCGGCGATGGGATCGGTGGTGCGCGCCAGCACCTCGGCCAGCGCGCCGTCGAGAATGCGCGGCGCCAGGGTGTCGTAGTCGAGCAGCAGGTCCAGCAGCGGGCCCTCGGCTATGTCGTCACCACGGCGGGTGATGAAGCCGTTGCGCTCCAAGAGCTTCAGGTTGCCGTCCAGCCGCATCTTCTTGCCCAGCTGGTTGCCGAAGTCGGCCAGCAGGCTGCGGTAGGCCAGCGTCGGGCTGACGGCCGCGGCCGTGGGCAGCGGCTTGTCGGTGGCGAACATCTCGTTCTGGCCCTCTTCCTTGGCGTCGGCGCGGGCCACCTGGCGCTGGCGCTTGGGCAGGATGATCAGCGACCACAGCACGACCAGCAGAGCCACGCCGTCGCGCGGCAGGTCCAGATTGTTGTTGGCCGCCAGGCCGGTCTCGCCGAACACCGCCACCTCGGCCGGGCGCAGCATGGCCACGCTGATGTGGTCGGCATAGAGGTTGTCCACCACGCGCAGGCCCACGGCGGCCATGCGGTCGGACAGCGCCGACCAGACCTCGGTGTCGATCAGCGCACGGCGCACCAGCGAGTGGCTGCGCGGCAGCCAGCGGCGCGCGAGCAGTTGTGCCGCCAGCTGGGCGGCATCATCAAGAGCAGCGCTCATTCTTTGGAATCCTTGGTTGTCTCTATGGGAAGAGTCGAACGCAGCACGCCGCGGCTCATCCACTGCACATGCTCGTCGGCTATCGCGCCTTGTTCGGGCGACCAGTGCACGCGCCAGGGCTGGCGCGCCATGTCGCCGGTGGCGCCGGTCAGGTGCTGGGCCTGCGGGTCGCCCAGCAGCGGAAGCAGCTGCGCGCGGTAGGAGGCGCGGGCATAGCTGCCGCCCAGCACGGCTGGGGCCAGGTCTTGCTCGATCTCGCCGGCGTCCATCCAGCGCGTCAGCAGCGCCTGCATGATGCCCATCTCGGGCGGCAGGCTCATCACCGCCAACTCGCCCTCGGGGGCGACCTGGGCCGTGGGCAGGGCCTCCGCCTCCTTGGCCTTGGGCCGGTCGCGCTCGAACTCGGCCTCGGTCGTGTCCAGCAGTTCGTGCTGGGCCACCATCACCGGGTGCACGGGGCGGGACAGGGCTCCCAGCGCCAGGTTTTCGAGATAGGGCACGCTTTGCAGCCAGCGCCGCACATCGGTGCTGGTCAGGCCGGTCGACCCCAAGGTCACGCGCTGGCGGTCGGCCTGCTGCAGCGCCCGGTTGAACTGGCTGGCCATCGACAGCAGCCGCGCCTGGGCCAGGCCCAGCTCGCGCGCCAGCCGTTCCAGCTTGGCATTGCCCTGTTCCTGGGCCTGCACCATGATGGCGGACAACGCCTCGCTGGCCCGCTCGACCAGCTTCAGCGCCCGCTCGAAGCGCTGGCGCGCACGCCGCAGATGGAACTCCGAGCCGCTGGCGATCGCGTCGGCAAACTCGTCGTACAGCCGCGCCAGCTGCGCCTGCAGATGCTGCAGCTGGGCCGGGTCCAGGGTGCCCAGCTGGTGCGCGCCGGTGACATTGGTCAGCAGGGCGGTCAGGTCGGCGTCCTGCGCCCCGGCACCGACCAGCGGCGACAGCAGGCCCAGCAGCTGCTGCGCCAAGGGCGTCACGCCATACAGCTGGTGCTGGGCATCCCACAGCAGCAGCTCGGCCTCGCGCAGGCGCTTGAGCACCAGCTCCAGCGGCTCGTCGCGCAGCTGGTGGAAGTGCCGGTTCAGATCCTCGCGGCTGATGCGCGAGCTGGGCAGTGTCATCACCTCCATGAACACCCAGACGCGCAGCTTCACCAGCGCGGCCGGCCCATGGCATAACGCACGCAGGGCGGTCAGCAGCGGCTCGTTGCGCTCCAGCTGCCACCACAGCAGGGCCTCGGTCGGCGCGGAGCCTTCTCGGAAATAGTCTTCGAAGCGCAGATCCTGTTCGGAGTCGGCTGCGCTTGCCTCATGTTCGGTCATGGGGGGATTATCCCAGGGTGCGGCTTCCCCCATCGCTGGCGGATGGAGCCGCCGAGGCTCAGTCAGTCCTGCAGCACCAAACTTGCCTCGGGCAAAGCCTGCATTCGGGCCCTCAGCACCGCATTCTTGCCCTCCAGCGCGCAGACGATCACGTGTGCGGGCCAGGCGCCGGTCCGGGCGATCCGGTCGACTATGTCGTGCGGCATTTCGAGTCGTGGCGGTGCCGGCTCCAGATCGAGTGCCAGCACATAAGTCAGCACCCCGGGGTGGGCCGGGAGGACGCGCCGGGCCAGGTAAGCGCCTGTGACACCGGCGCGATGCGCCTGTATCAGCGCGGTGATCGTTGCTATCTGCGCCTCAGGAAGTTCGTGCGCGCGCAATTCGTGCGTCACGTCGAGTTGCTCCAGTTGCGGGGCGAGGTCGCGTTCGAATTCGTCCCGCTCGACCCATCGGCGTTGGTAGTCGTCGGCGCGGGTATCCTCGCGCTCCTTCAGATAGGCGAAGGCTTTTTCGCAAACAGGTTTGGTGGCGTCGCTGTCCAGCCCGATGGCCTGCTCCAGATGATGCAAGCCGGTTTCGTCGCTGTTGTCGAGGCGCCAGGCACCCTCGATATAGGGGCCCAGCGCGCTGTCGGGGTAGGTGGTGCGGAACGATGCGAGGTCGGCGGCGAGATCGGCTTGCGGCTCGCAGGCCAGACTCAGCTTCAGACGCTCGGCGTGCTCCGCCTGGGTCGGATGCTCGATTGCGCATAGCACGTCCAGCCGTTGGCGCTGCTCCAGCGCGGCTTGGTGCTGTTGCGCCCAAGGTCCGGTGACGCCTTCCAGCCATTGCTGCTGCATGCTGTGACGCACGGTTTCTACGCACGCGCCCAGCCAAGCGAGCGCTGCCGACGGCCCCTCGACCGGAGCCGGGGCTTGCGCAGCGGCCGTAGCAGCATCGCCCTGTAGCGCACGAAGCCGCTCCTTCAGCGGCGGGTGCGTGTCGCTCACGCCCCGCGACACAGCCAGAGCGCGTCGCAGCCAGCGCTGCGCCTGCTCGGCGGGCGCATCGTTGGCCACAGTGGCCCAGCGTGTACAGAAGTCGGCGGGCGGTGTCGGGCTGTCGGCCGTCTGGCTGAAGGTCTGCTCCATGAACTTGCCGAAATGAGCGCTGCTGACGTCCACGCGCTTGAGGGCGCTGGCTGTGACGTCTGCGCCGACCAGCTCCGCCGCAGCAGCGTCGGCCTGGTATTCGTTTGCCCGCGCCAGCACAAAGGTGTAGGCGTTGAAGTGCGGTGCATACCAGGCCACCATGCGCCGCAGCGGCGCACCGGCAGCACCTTGCCATTGCTGCGAAATGGCATGCACCGTGCCCCAGGTATTGCGCAAGCGGTAGATGAACGCGCCGAAGCGGCCGTGCGAGCCAGCCAGGTGGCCGTATTCATGGGCAACCACCGCGAGCGCCTCCTGCGGCGACAGGCTCTCCAGCAGCGGCAGGCCGAGAATCAGGTAGTTGCGCGCCGGCCCGAACAGACCGAACAGCGGCCGCTGCACCACGGCCGCATTCAGTTCGCCAGTGACCAGTACGTGGTGAAAGCGCGGACCTTTCATGCGCACACGCATCGCATCCATGGCCTCAAACAAGGCAGGTGCCTGCTCGCGGCGAAGCTCCAGCCCTTGGGGAATGGGGAACCGGGTCAGCAAGGCCGACAAGGAGGCTCGGACGAGAAACCACAGCGGCACGGCCAACAGCAGCAAGATCTTGCCCAGCCAGACATAGGTCCAGAGCGCGTGGAGCCCCCCGGACCACAGCAGAAATGGAATTGCCACCAGCATCAGCAAGACCGTGCCCGCGCTGCCGATGATGAGTGCCAGGATGGCGAAGCCCAAGAGCGCCAGCAGCGCAACATTGAACCGGTAGGCGGCGGGCGTCTGCTGACTCTTCAACTCCAGGCGCGCGACCATGCGCTCGAATTCCGGCAATTCTATGTCACACCCTCCCAGGCGCTCTTCTTGTCTTGTGGAGCGATTCTCGCCCATGCATGGTGTGGTCAGAGTCGGTGCGACTACCGAGCCGTTTGTGGGTCCGGGCTCCCGGATTCCATCCGGGCTACGGCAGGCTGGGCCCCTACAATGCGGCGCAGACCGTCTCACTTCACTGTTGAACAAGGCCTTTCCCCATGAAAAACGAGCCCCCTGCTGCTGCCCCAGGCACAACCCAGACTCCAGATCTGTCCCACATCGCCGCGCGCGACAAGGCCGAGATCCTGTCGCAGGCCCTGCCCTACATCCGCCGCTTCCATGGCAAGACCATCGTCATCAAGTACGGCGGCAATGCAATGACCGATCCGGCGCTGCAGCAGGACTTTGCCGAGGACGTGGTGCTGCTGAAGCTGGTGGGCCTGAACCCGGTGGTGGTGCATGGGGGCGGGCCGCAGATCGAAGGCGCGCTGAGCCGGCTGGGCAAGAAGGGCCACTTCATCCAGGGCATGCGGGTCACCGACGAGGAGACGATGGAGGTCGTCGAGTGGGTGCTGGCCGGCCAGGTGCAGCAGGACATCGTCGGCCTGATCAATGTCGCGGGCGGCAAGGCCGTGGGCCTGACCGGGCGCGATGGCGGGCTGATTCGCGCCAAGAAGCTGAAGATGATAGACAAGGACGATCCGGCCAAGGAGCATGACGTGGGTCAGGTCGGCGACATCGTCAGCATCGATCCCAGCGTGGTCAAGGCGCTGCAGGATGACCAGTTCATCCCGGTCATCAGCCCGATCGGTTTCGGCGAGAACAACGAGAGCTACAACATCAATGCCGATGTGGTGGCCGGCAAGCTGGCCGAGGTCTTGAAGGCCGAGAAGCTGATGCTGCTGACGAATACGCCGGGCGTGCTGAACAAGGCCGGCGAGTTGCTCACCGATCTGAGCGCCCGCGAGATCGACGACCTGTTTGCCGACGGCACGATCTCCGGTGGCATGCTGCCCAAGATCTCGTCGGCGCTGGACGCGGCCAAGAGCGGCGTCAACGCGGTGCACATCATCGACGGGCGGGTGCCGCATGCGATGCTGCTGGAGATCCTCACGGACCAAGCCTACGGCACGATGATTCGCTCCCATTGAGCAAGTCAAAAACGGTCTGGTTGTTCGACCTGGACAACACGCTGCACAACGCGTCCCACCATGTGTTCGGGGCGCTGAATGTGGCGATGACCGATTTCATCGTGCGCGAGCTGCAATTGCCGCGCGATGAGGCCAACGCGCTGCGCGGCCATTACTGGCGGCGCTATGGCGCGACGATGCTGGGCCTGGTGCGCCATCACGGCATCCGCGCCGCGCACTTCCTGGCGGACACGCACGCGCTGCCCGAGCTGGAGCAGCATGTACATACCCACGCCCATGACCTGGCAGCCCTGAAGCGCTTGCCTGGCCGCAAATACATCCTGACCAACGCACCGGCCATCTACGCACAGCGAGTGCTGGTGCAGCTTGGCATGGCGCATTTGTTCGACGGCGTGATCGCGGTCGAGCAGATGCGCATGTTCGGTCATCTGCGGCCCAAGCCCGACCGGCGGCTGTTCCGCCACATCGCGGCGCGGCTGCGCGTGCCGGCCGGCCGCTGCGTGCTGGTCGAGGACACCTTGGAACACCAGAAATCGGCCCGGGCGGTAGGCATGCAGACGGTGTGGATGCAGCGCTGGGCGCGGCTGGGCATGGCCAGCCCGCACGGGCGGGTGCGCATGGCCCGCAAACCGGTATATGTGGATGAGCGTGTGCGCAGCCTGGGCGATCTGCGCTCCCGTTGAGCAGGCCCTGGCTTAGTGGTTTACCAGCCCCGGGAGGGGCCTGCGGGCTGTGCCAGAATCCATGACGCCGCCCAATATGTGATCACCGCCTACCCCGATGCCCGACTCCACCGAACACGCAGTTCCCGAATCGGACCATCCGGCCGAGGAGGGCGTGGTTGCACCGGCAGCGGCGGCCACGCGCAAGCGGCCCAAGCCGGGCGAACGCCGGGTGCAGATACTGCAGACCCTGGCTGCCATGCTGGAGCAGCCGGGCGCCGAGCGCATCACCACCGCCGCCCTGGCCGCGGCGCTGCAGGTCAGCGAGGCAGCTCTTTATCGCCACTTCGCCAGCAAGGCGCAGATGTTCGAGGGGCTGATCGAGTTCATCGAGACCAGCATCTTCACCCTGGTGAACCAGATCAGCGAGCGTGAGGCCTCGGGTGTGGCCCAAGCGCAGAAGATCGTCTCTGTGCTGCTGCAGTTCGGCGAGCGCAACCCGGGCATGACGCGGGTGATGGTCGGTGACGCGCTGGTGTTCGAGAACGAACGGCTGGTGCTGCGCATGAATCAGTTCTTCGACCGCATCGAATCGTCGCTGCGGCAGAGCCTGCGTCTGGCCGCCGAGGCCAGTGGCTCGACCACGCCGACCGTGCAGGCCAATATGCAGGCCTCGGTGCTGGTGTCCTTTGTGCTGGGCCGGCTGCAGCGCTATGCGCGCTCGGGCTTCAAGCGTTCCCCGACCGAGCAGCTCGACGCCGCGCTGGGGATGATGGTCGGCTGAGGGCCAAGTCGCACTGATTACACTGGGTGCATGCTCTACCCAGACTCCCTGAATCACCTTGTTGCCCGCGCCGAAGCGCTGATTGGCCGCCTTGAGGCCGTGTTGCCCCAGCCCCTGGTGGCCCCGGACTGGAACGCCTCGATCGCCTTCCGCTACCGCAAGCGCAACGGCCGCAGCCTGCTGGAGCCGGTGCGCCATGTGGCGCAGATCGCGCTGGGCAATCTGCTGGAGGTCGAGCCGCAGAAGGAGCGCCTGCTGCGCAACACCCGCCAGTTCGTGGCCGGACACCCGGCCAACAATGTGCTGCTGACCGGTGCCCGCGGCACGGGCAAGAGTTCACTGATCAAGGCCTGCCTGAACGAGTTCTCGCCCCAGGGCCTGCGCCTGATCGAGGTCGACAAGGCCGACCTGGTGGACCTGCCCGATCTGGTGGACCTGGTGTCCGAGCGGCCCGAGCGCTTCGTGATCTTTTGCGACGACCTGAGCTTCGACGAGGGCGAGGCCGGCTACAAGGCCCTGAAGTCGATGCTCGATGGCTCGGTGGCCGCTGCCGGTGACAACGTGCTGATCTATGCCACCAGCAACCGCCGCCACCTGCTGCCCGAATACATGAAGGACAACCTGAGCTACCAGCACCAGCCCGACGGCGAGGTGCATCCGGGCGAGGTGATCGAGGAGAAGATCTCGCTGTCCGAGCGCTTCGGCCTGTGGGTCAGCTTCTATCCCTTCAGCCAGGCCGAGTATCTGGCCATCGCCGCGCAGTGGTTGCGCTCGTTCCAGGTGCCGGAGGAGGCAATTGCTGCGGCTCGCCAGGAATGCCTGGTCTGGGCGCTGGAGCGTGGCTCGCGATCGGGCCGCGTGGCCTACCAGTTTGCGCGCGATTATTCCGGTCGCCACCACGGTGATCTGCTCGAAGCGCCCAGCGCACCATCGGTCATCACGGCCGAGGGCCCTGAGGGGCTGGACCATGTCTGAAACGGATCGTGTGCCGGTCGATGTGGCCGTTGGCGTGCTGATCGAACGCGACGCCTCCGGCCGGGAAGGGCGCTTTCTGCTCACCTCGCGCCCTGTCGGCAAGGTCTATGCTGGCTACTGGGAGTTTCCGGGCGGCAAGCTGGAGCAGGGCGAAACCGTCGAAGAGGCCCTGCGCCGTGAGTTGCACGAGGAGCTGGGCATCACCATCGGCGCCGTGCACGACTGGAAGATCGAGCTGATGGACTATCCCCACGCCCGGGTGCGCCTGCATTTCTGCAAGGTGTTCGAGTGGTCGGGCGAGTTCCAGATGCGCGAGCAGCAGGCCATGGCCTGGCAGCAGCTGCCGGTGCAGGTGGTGCCGGTGCTGCCGGGCACGATTCCGGTGTTGGAATGGTTCGCCGCGGAGCGCGCGTTCGCGGGCGCAACACACGCAGGCTAAACTGAAGCGATGAACTGGCTTGATGAAGTGAAATGGGATCGCGACGGCCTGGTGCCCGTGATCGCCCAGGAGGCGGGCAGCGGCGATGTGCTGATGTTCGCCTTCATGAACCGCGAGGCGTTGCAGCTCACCGCCGAGCGCGGCGAGGCCGTCTATTGGAGCCGCTCGCGCCAGAAGCTCTGGCACAAGGGCGAGGAATCCGGTCATATCCAGCAGGTGCACGAGTTGCGGCTGGACTGCGACAACGATGTGGTGCTGATGAAGGTGACGCAACTGGGCCATGAGCCCGGCATAGCCTGCCACACCGGCCGCCACAGCTGCTTCTTCCAACGCCACGACAATGGCACCTGGGTCGCGGACCGCCCCGTGCTCAAAGACCCCGAACACATCTACAAATGAGCAGCGACAACTCTCTTGAACAGCTGGCCGACGTGATCGAGTCGCGCAAGCTGGCCAATGGCGGCGACCCGGAGAAGAGCTATATCTCGCGCCTGTTCAGCAAAGGCAACGACGCCATCCTGAAAAAGATCGGCGAGGAGGCCACCGAGGTGGTGATGGCGGCCAAGGACGGCGACGCCAGGAAGCTGACCAACGAGGTGGCCGATCTGTGGTTTCACTGCATGATCGCGCTGAGTGCCTTCGATCTGCGCCCGGCCGATGTGATTGCCGAGCTGCGCCGCCGCGAGGGGCTGTCGGGCCTGGAAGAGTTTGCGCTGCGCAAGGCGCAGCAACGCGACAAGGATGGTGAATAGTGATGACGCACGACGCCAACTGCATTTTCTGCAAGATCATTGCCGGCCAGATTCCCAGCCGCAAGGCCTATGAAGACGAGGAATTGCTGGCCTTTCACGACATCAATCCCTGGGCTCCTGTCCATGTGCTGATCATCCCCAAGGCCCATGTCGCGACGCTGTCGGACACCGGCCCCGAGCATGCCGCGATGCTGGGCCGCATGCTGGCCCTGGCGCCCAGGCTGATGGCCGAGCTGGGCGTGACGAGCGGTTACCGCACCGTCATCAATACCGGGCCGGACGGTGGGCAGGAGGTCTATCACCTGCATATGCATGTGATGGGCGGGCCCCGGCCTTGGCTCAAGGGGTAGATAAGGGTGAGGCAGGGGCTGAGCCATCTGAACTATGCTCGGCTCTTGCGTGTCTGATGCTTGTCACATGGCCTACTTGGCCCCACTTTAGAATCATCGCTTCGCTTTCAGGAGAATGTTATGGGTTCCTTCAGCATCTGGCATTGGCTGATTGTTTTGCTGGTCGTCGTGCTGATCTTTGGCACCAAGAAGCTCAAGAACATGGGCAGCGACCTCGGTGGCGCCGTCAAGGGCTTCAAGGACGGCATGCGTGACGGCAGCGCCGCGGATGCCGGCCCGGCCAATCCGAACAGCCAGGTCACCGCCAACAAGACCGCCAACGACGCCAATACGGTGGACGTTGAAGCCAAGACCAAGTCTTGATGGCTCTCCGGTGCTGGAACTGCGGGGGCTTGAGTCTCAATGATTGACTTCGGCTTTGACAAGATCGCGCTGATCGGCGCCGTGGCGCTGGTCGTGCTGGGCCCCGAGCGGCTGCCGCGCGTGGCCCGCACCGTGGGCCACCTGCTGGGTAAGGCGCAGCGCTATGTGTCCGACGTGAAGGCCGAGGTCAACCGCTCCATCGAGCTCGAAGAGCTCAAGAAGATGAAGACCGGCTTCGAGGACGCTGCGCGTGACGTGCAGCAGTCCGTGTCCAAGGAAATGCACGAGGCGAATGCCGAGTTTGACAAGACCTGGGCCGATGTGACCGACGGCACCCGTTCCGACACCGATCCCTATCAGGCCCTGGCCGAGCCGCCACCGGGCTACAAGCACCCGAAGAAGAACTGGCGCCTCAAGCGTGGCGCCACCCCACAGTGGTACAAGCAGCGCCAGGGCGTGCGCACCCATGCCCAGTCCGGCGCGGCCCGTGTGGCCCGATTCAGGCCCGTGGCCGGCTTTACACGTAAGAGTTCATGAGCGCCACCCCGAATCCCGAAGACGAACTCGCCGGTACCGAACAGCCCTTTGTCTCGCATCTGGTCGAGCTGCGCGACCGGCTGATCCGCGCCTTCATCGCCGTGGCCATCATGTTTGGGGCGCTGAGCTTCTGGCCCGGCCCCTCGCATCTGTACGACCTGCTGGCCCAGCCGCTGGTGGCCAATCTGCCCGAGGGCACCAAGCTGATCGCCACCAATGTGATCTCGCCGTTCCTGGTGCCGCTGAAGATCACCTTGCTGGCCGCCTTCATGGTCGCCTTGCCCTATGTGCTGTACCAGGTCTGGGCCTTTGTCGCCCCGGGCCTGTATTCGCATGAGAAGCGCCTGGTCGTGCCGCTGGTGGTGTCCAGCACCCTGCTGTTCCTCGGTGGCGTGGCCTTTTGCTACTTCTTCGTGTTCGGCCAGGTGTTCAAGTTCATCCAGGGCTTTGCACCCAAGAGCATTACGCCGGCGCCTGACATCGAGGCCTACCTGAGCTTTGTGATGACCATGTTCATTGCCTTCGGTGCGGCCTTCGAGGTGCCGATTGCCGTGGTCGTGCTGGCGCGCATGGGCCTGGTCACGGTGGCCAAGCTGCGCGAGTTCCGCGGCTACTTCATCGTCGTGGCCTTCATCATCGCCGCCGTGATCACGCCGCCGGACATCGTCTCGCAGTTGGCGTTGGCGATTCCGATGTGCCTGCTGTACGAGGTCGGCATCCTGTCGGCGGGCATGTTCATCAAGCACACGCAGCCGCCGAAGGACGAGTGATCCGGGGCCTTTGGGTTGTCGCCCCGGCCTGCCTTGCCCCTGCAGACCCGTAGCCCGGATGAAATCCGGGGGCCACAGCCAGTCAGGCGAACCCGGATTCCATCCGGGCTACTCGAGCTGAGGTCTGGGGCGTTGGGCCACCTGCACGCGCAGCTCCAGTGCCTTGTCTGCCCGCTGCACCGAGATCACCGCCGGCGCATTTGGCGCCAGGGCCGCCACCGCATTGAGCAACTGGGCCTGGGTGCGCACCGTGGTGCCGGCCACCTTGGTGACCACATCGCCGGGCTTGATGCCGGCGTCGGCCGCCGGGGCATTGACCAGCACGCCGCTGATCAGCACGCCCTCGCTGATCGGCAGCTTGAAGGCTTCGATGAACTCGGGCGTCAGGTCACGGGTCTGCACGCCTATCCAGCCGCGGGCCACGCGGCCGTCCTTGATCAGCGCCTCCATCACCTGACGGGCGGTGCTGGCGGGGATCGCAAAGCCTATGCCCAGGCTGCCGCCGCTGCGCGAGTAGATGGCGGTGTTGATGCCGACCAGATTGCCAGCACCGTCGACCAGCGCGCCACCCGAGTTGCCGGGGTTGATGGCAGCGTCCGTCTGGATGAAGTTCTCGAAGATATTGATGCCCAGCTGGCTGCGACCCAGCGCGCTGACGATGCCCGCCGTCACCGTCTGTCCGACATTGAATGGGTTGCCAATGGCCAGCACCGCGTCGCCCACCTGCAGCACCTCGACATTGCCGAAGCTGATCACCGGCAGCTTGTCCAGCGCGATCTTCAGCACCGCCACATCGGTCTCGGGGTCGGTGCCGACCAGCTCGGCCCGGGCCTGGCGGCCGTCGGTCAGCTGCACCTCAATGTCGGAAGCGCCGGCCACCACATGGTTGTTGGTCAGCAGATAGCCATCCGTCGAGACGATCACCCCCGAGCCCAGGCCGACCTGCGGGCTCTGGCGCTGCTGCTGCTGCTGCTGCGCGCGATCGCCGAAGAAGAAGCGGAACCAGGGATCGTCGGCCTGCGGGTTGCGCGCCGGCGCCTTGCTGGCGGTGACGCTGACCACGGCCGGCGCGGCGCGCTTGGCCGCGACGCTGAAACCCATGGCCGGTCCCGGTTGGCCCGCTGCAGGCGGGGTGGCAACCGGCGCCATCGCCGGCGGCAGATAGGCCTCCTGCAGCGCGCGCGCCGGGCCGCGCTGCAGCCAGTCGGGCTTCAGCGTTGCCACCACGAACAACACGGCCAGGGCAACCGTCACCGCCTGGGCGAAAATCAGCCAGGTTCTACGCATCAAGAGACTCCCTCTTCTTTCTATGACGACCCATCGCAACGACATCGACCGTTACCTGCACGCCTTGCTGGAGGTGGGCCGTTTCAAGGATTATGGGCCGAACGGTCTGCAGGTCGAGGGCAGGCCGTCGATAGGCAAGCTGGTCTCAGGGGTGACGGCCAGCCTGGCCCTGATCGACGCAGCGATCGAGGCCGGCGCCGACGCCATCATCGTTCACCACGGCCTGTTCTGGCGCGGCCATGACGGCCGCGTGACCGGCTGGATGAAGCAGCGCCTGGCGCGGCTGATGGCCCATGACATCAACCTGTTCGCCTACCATCTGCCGCTGGACGCCCATCCCGAGCTGGGCAATAACGCCCAGCTGGGCAGGCTGTTGGGCTGGACGGGCGGCGGCCGCTTTGGCGAGCAGGACCTGGGCTGGTGGGGCGAGCTCGCCGAGCCTCAGCCACTGGCCGCGGTGCAGGCACAGATCAGCCAGGTGCTGGGCCGGCCGCCGCTGGTCGTGCCCGGCGACGGCCGCGCCATCCGCCGCGTCGCCTGGTGCACCGGTGGAGCACAGGGCTATTTCGAGTCGGCGATCGCCGCCGGTGCTGATCTGTTCCTGACCGGCGAGATCTCCGAGCCGCAGGCGCATTTCGCCCGAGAAACCGGCGTGGCCTTTGTCGCCGCCGGTCACCATGCGACCGAGCGCTATGGCGCCCCCGCGCTGGCGGCCCATGTGGCCCAGCGCTTCGGCCTGGAGCACCTGTTCATCGACATAGCCAATCCGGCCTGATCAGGTCTTGGGCAGCTTGAGCTGAGCGGCAATCCACCCGTTCACCCGCTGCTCCAGCACATCGAGCGGGATCGCCCCCTGGTCCAGCAGCACCATGTGGAACTTGCGCACATCGAAGCGCTCGCCCAACGCCTTGGCGGCGCGTGCCCGCAACTCGGTGAACTTCAGCTGGCCCACCATATAGGCCAGGGCCTGGCCGGGCATCGAGTAGTAGCGGTCCACCTCGGCGCTGATGAAGACCGCGCGCTGGCCGGTCAGCTCCACCATATAGTCGATCGCCTGCTGCCGCTGCCAGCCTAAGGCGTGTATGCCGGTGTCCACCACCAGGCGGGTGGCGCGCAGCATCTGGGCCTGCACATGGCCGAAGCGGCTGTAGGGATCCCTGTACAGGCCCAGTTCGGTGCCCAGCGTCTCGGCATAGAGCGCCCAGCCCTCGGAGAACACGGTATAGAAGCCGCCGCGCCGGAACTCGGGCAGGTCGCCCAGCTCGCGGGCACGGGCCGTCTGCAGATGGTGGCCGGGCACCGTCTCGTGTGCCACCAGGGTTGCCAGCGAGTACTTGGGCCGGTTCTTGAAGGCCAGGGCATTGGCATTGAACCAGCCGGGTGTGCGGCCGTCGTCCCCCGGGCCGTTGTAGTTCTCGGCCGCACCCGGGCCCATATAGTCGGGCATGGCGCGCACACCATAGGGAGCGCGCGGCAGCTCGGCAAAGAGCCTGGGAAGCTCCGGGTCGATGCGCTTGGCGATCTCGCGGTAGCCGGCCAACAGGGCCTCGCCATCGGCGTAGTACTGCTTGGGATCCTGGTTCAGCTGATCGATGAACTGGGCCAGCGTGCCGCCGAAGCCGAGTTCGGTCTTGATGGCCTCCATCTCCCTGCGCAGGCGCTCCACCTGCTGCAGGCCCAGCTGATGCACCTGCTCGGGCGTCAGCGGCGTGGTCGTGTTCTGCTTGACCAGCGCGGCATAGACGGCCTTGCCGTCGGGATAGCGGGCAAAGGCACCGTCCTCGGGCGCCTTGGGCAGGTACTCCTCGCGCAGGAAACGGCCCAGTTTCTGCATCGCCGGATAGACCTGCTGCTGCAGGGCCTTGGCGGCCTCGTCGCGCAAGGCTTGGGCCGTTGCCGCAGGAACGTCTGCGCCGATGCGGCCGAAGGGCTCGGCCATCGGGCTGCGCATCACCTCGGCGAGCAGCTGGCCGTCCAGCTGGGCCAGCGCGCGCTCCAGCACCGGGCGGGAGGTGACCCAGCCCTGGCCCATGCCCAGCCGCAGGCGGGCGATCTCCTGATCGACCCGCGTCGGGAAGGCGGCATAGCGGGCCAGGATGTTGCGCAGGTCCTTCTCGGTCGTGCTGGGGCTTTGGCGCATCAGACCGGACAGGCCGGACTGGAAGCCCCACAGCGCGCCCAGGCTCAGGCTGCGATAGCCTTCAAAGCGGTTCAGCGCCAGATCTTCCTCGATGCGGTGCACGAACAGGTCGTAGGAGACCTGGTCCCGCTCGGCCAGGCGCTCGCGCGGGATTGCCTTGACCCGCTTGAGCATGTCGCGCTGCGCCGCCTCGGCGGCGGCGATGCCTTCGGGGCTGCGGTCGCTGAGGCGGTCATTGAAACGGTGGTCGCCGCGAAAGGTGGCCCACTCGGGTGCGCGCCGGGCGCCTTGCTCCCAGGCCTCGGCGAACAGCCTGTGCAGCCGCTGGGTTGCGGCATCGCCCTGGGCCAGGTGATGCGGCCTGCCCGAGGTGGGGCCGGCGCCCATGGACGCGCCTGCGCTCATGAGGCCGGCCACGCACAGGCCCAGTGCGGACATCAGCTGATGTGGCTTCATTTTCCGTTCCCTGCTGTTTTGCTGGCGCGCAGTCTGGCACGGTGGCTGGGTGGGCGCCTGAGTACTGACCCTTGCTTGACGCCGGCCGGGGCGTTGCCCGCCCATGGAACAATCGACCCATGAACAAACCGCTGCTGATCAGCATGGGCGATGCCTGTGGCATAGGCCCCGAAATCATCGTGCAGGCCTTTGCCCGCGGCCCGGCCGGTGGCTGCTGCGTGGTCGGCGATGTTGGCGTGCTGCGCCGCGCCGCGCGCCAGCTGGGGCTGCGCCTGTCAGTGGCCCAGCTGGAGACGGTAGACGAGGAGGCGCCGCCCGGCTGCGTGCCCGTCTGGCAGCCCGAGGGCCTGCCCGCGGCCTTGGCCGGCCTGCCCATGGGTCAGATCAGTGCCGCCGCCGGCGCCGCTGCCGCCGTCTGCATCACCGAGGCGGTGCAGCAGATCTTTGCCGGCCGGGCCTCGGCCCTGGTCACCGCGCCCATCCACAAGGAGGCTCTGCATGCGGCGGGTGTCCCGTTCCCCGGCCATACCGAGATGCTGCAGGCCTTGGCGGCGCAGGGCGGGGTGCCGCCACCGGTGCGCATGATGCTGGCCAATCCGGAGCTGCGCACGGTGCTGGTGAGCATCCATGTGTCGTTGCGCCAGGCAATCGAGATGGTGACCCACGAGCGCGTGCTGGAGACGCTGCGCATCGCCCACCGCACGGCCGCCGCCTGGGGCCAGACCGCGCCGCGCATTGCCGTGGCCGGACTGAATCCCCATGCCGGCGAGGGCGGCCTGTTCGGTGACGAGGAACTGACCGTGATCGCTCCGGCGATCGCCGCGGCCCGCGCCGAGGGCATCAACGCCAGCGGCCCCTACGCCCCCGACACCGTGTTCATGCGCGCCCGCAACGCCCCCGGCCACCCGGGCGAGTTCGATCTGGTGGTGGCGATGACCCATGACCACGGCCTGATCCCGGTCAAGTACCTGGGCGTGGAGCAGGGCGTCAATGTGACCCTGGGCCTGCCGCTGGTGCGCACCAGCCCCGACCATGGCACGGCCTTTGATATTGCGGGCAAGGGGATGGCCGATCCGTCCAGCCTGGTGGCGGCGATCGAGATGGCAAGAGCGCTGATCGCCTCGAGCTGAGGCGGTTACTCAATGACGGCTGTTCGCCGTCAGTGCCGCCAGCTGCTTGCGCGCCCGGGCCGTGGCGCGCTCCAACAGATAGGCATTCTCGAACGCGCGCAGGCGGTCGGTCTCGCACAGGCGCTTGAGCATGCGGGCGGTCATCGTCAGTGTCTGCTGATGCTTGGCGCCGTGGGTGAACAGGAAGAAGCTGCGGCCCGGGCTGATATGGGCCAGCCGCACCTTCAGCCATTTGCCGTCGGTGTGCATCTGATAGGCAAAACCCAGCTGCAGATTGTCCATCAGCGAGGCACCTGACATGGCCTCCATCGGCTCGGCGGCGGGCAGCCCATCGAGGCTGATGTCGGCGGCCTGCAGCGGTGCGTCGGCGGACAGGTCGATGTCCACCTCGCCGTTCCAGTCCACTTTGGCCTCCTCGACCAGGCCGACCTGGCTGGCCTCGGCCGACGAGAAGGTCTGATCGACGTCCAGGTCCTGCGGCAACGAGGCCGGGCCGCTGCGGTCCAGCTCCTCCTCGCGGGGCAGCGGCGCCAGGAAGATGGCGTCCAGCTGCTTGATCAGCATGTTCTGGTCCAGCGCCGTCAAGGCCTGACCCTTCAGTGAATCGGCATGGGCCGGCAGCAGCTCGCCGAAGAAGGCCTTGCGCGAGGGCTCGGGCCAGGCGATCAGGTCCAGGCCCTCGTTGAGTGTCTTCATCAGCTTGGGCAGCTGGGCCAGGAAGGCCTGGCGCTGGCTGGAGCTGCCCTTGGGCTGTACGCTCATCACCAGGTCGCGGCCCATCGCGCGCATGCGCTGGGTCTGCTCCGAGGCGTCGCCGCCGCGGCGCGCCGCCAGCACCACGGCCTGGCTCCAGACCTCGCCCAGGAACACGCGCAGGAATTCGGGCAGGGTAACCGGCGCCAGGGAGGCCCGCAGCTGCTGCCGATAGCGCTGCTGCAGGCGCAGATCCACTTCCTTGCGCGCCAGCATGGCAGGCGCATCGCCCTGCGCGCGCACGACCGCCTCGTTCTGCTGACCGATGAAGCCTTCCAGCGCATCGAGCTTGGACTCATAGATGTCCATGCGATCGAAGTCGCCCTCGGCCACGTCCTGCACCAGCTCGCGCACCTGGGCCAGGAACTGGCGGCCCGGGTCTTCCTCGAAGTCGTCGAAAGCGCAGGCCAGCGAGGCGATGCGGTTGACGAAGCGCCGCACCGGATGGCGGCGCGAGGAGAAGAAGGTCACGTCACCCAGGGCCACGCGCAGCACCGGCAGCTGCAGCCGCGCGACCAGGCGCGCCATCTGCGGCGGTACCTTGGGGTCCGACAATATCTGGTCGAACAGGCTGCCGACGACGTCGATCACCATGTGATCAAGCGGCTGGGTCGCTGCCTGGCGCAGCTCGTCGCGGTGGGCGCGTATCAGGTTGGGCGCCATCAGCGCGCGCACGCCGGACTCGCTGTCATGCACCTGCATGTCATAGGCGTTGCCGGAGCCCATGCCGCCATCGCCGCCGGCCTCGAAGGCCATCATGTCGCTTGGCATGAAGGAGAGCCGGCGCAGCAGCGACATCACCTCGGCATCCACCTGGCCGATGCTGCGGCCGCCACCCTGGCCGCCGCCGTAGCCACTGTTGAAGCCGCTGCCGCCGCCGCCGCGTTGCCCGCCGCCATAAGCGCCACCAGGACCGCCACCGCTTTGGCCGCCATAGCCGCCGCCGTGGCTGCCACCGCTGCCCGGCAGCTCGCCATGCATCGAGGGGCCGGCGTCACCGCTCTGGCTGCGCGAGAAGTCGCCGCGGCCGCGGTTTTCGTTGCCACGCACGCGCAGGTCCTGGGCACGCACGCCCCGGGTACGGAAGACGTCGACGATGTCGGCATAGCAGCCGCGCATCTCCAGCGACAGCGCGCGGGCCAGCTCGTCGATCAGGATCTGTCTGGCGTCCTGCTCCTCGGTCACCGCGCGCACTGCGGCCAGCAGGGCGCGGCCCACGACCTCGGGGCGCAGAGGGTTGCGTTCGGGCGGGGTGGCGCCGGTGGCAACCAGGCCGCCGATATAGGCATCGACCTCGCGCAGCTCCCACTCGCTCTGATGGCCGATGGCCAGGCCGACGCGGTCACCGGTGACCAGGTCCTCGACCGCCGCGTCGTCCATCAGCGATAGCTCGACTTTCTTCGGCGCAGCGGCGAACGGCGCCGGTTCGCGCGGCGCCATTTCCTTGAGCACCTGCTCGCGCAGGGTCTGGGTGAATTGCTGGCTGAATACCGCGACCTGGCGGCGGAACAGGAACTGCGCCGCCAGCAGAGCATCGCGCCGCTTGGTCTGCGTGGCCGACAGCGCGGCCACGCCCATGCCTTCGGCGCTGCGCTCGGCCGCCTGATCGGCCGCCGTGCGTATGCGCTGAAGGGCGGCCTCGAGATGGGGGTTCAGTTTGGGGTCGGGCTGGTTCATCGTCAGGTCGGGCAGGGCCACAGTGCTCGGGTGCCTCTGACGGGAGTGGGCGCCCCGACCTTGCTGTGGCCTCGGGACTCAAGTATGGCGCGAAACCCGAGATCACAAGGGGCGTAGGCAGGCCCATGGGCGTGCAAAGTCAACTGCACTGCCAGCTTTGTGCGAATTGCGGGCCCGTCTTTTGTGACCGAAGGTAAGCCCGCTGCGGCCGGCAAGCCGGCCGCAGCCGCGCTTTAGCGCAGTTTCAGCGAGTCGCGGATCTCGCGCAGCAGCACGATGTCTTCCGGCGTTGGCGGAGCGGGCGCCGGCTCGGGCGCCGGTTGCTCGCGCTTCAGCCGGTTGATCTGCTTGACCATGATGAAGATGATGAAGGCCAGGATCACGAAATTGATCGCCACGGTGATGAAGTTGCCATAGGCGAACAGCGGCACGCCCGCCTTGGTCAGGGCCTCGTAGGTCATGGGTCCCTTGAAGTCCGCCGGGGCAGCTGACAGCATGACGAAGTAGTTGGAGAAATCCAACCCGCCTATGACCTTGCCCACCAGCGGCATGATCAGGTCCTTGACGATCGAATCGACGATCTTGCCGAAGGCGGCGCCAATGATCACGCCCACGGCTAGATCGACCACATTGCCCTTGATGGCGAATTCTCTGAACTCCGATGCGATTCCCATGAGCGGGCTCCTCTTTCTCGATTGGCTTGAATGGCGGACGCGGCGCGCGCAGAAGGCGCGAACCGCGCTCAAGTATTGCTTCTGGCGGGGTCAAGTCAATAGAAACAGGCACTCGCTGTGGCTTGCAGGCGCACTTTCCGTCCGGAGGGGCCGCGGCGTCCGCTAGAATCGCGGGTTGCCCCTGATCAGAAGTCTCGTTCGAGGACCCCCATGAGTGACCAGCAAGTGGACAACGGCAAACGCACATGGCTCATCGCCACAGGCTGCGCCGGTGCCGTTGGCGGCGTAGCCACCGCCGTGCCTTTCGTTAGCACCTTCCAGCCCTCGGAGCGCGCCCGCGCTGCCGGTGCCGCTGTCGAGGTGGATATTTCCGCCATCAAACCGGGTGAAAAACTCACGGTCGAATGGCGCGGCAAACCTGTCTGGATCGTGCGCCGCACGCCCGAGCAGGTGGCCGCCCTGGCCAAGATGGACGGCGAACTGGCAGATCCGAAGTCCGATCGCACCCAGTACCCGACGCCGGACTACGCCAAGAATGAGGCGCGCTCCATCAAGCCGGAGTACTTCATCGCGGTGGGCATCTGCTCGCACCTGGGCTGCTCGCCCAGCGACAAGTTCCAGACCGGCCCGCAGCCTTCGCTGCCGGACAACTGGAGTGGTGGTTTCCTGTGCCCCTGCCACGGATCGACCTTCGATCTGGCCGGTCGGGTGTTCAAGAACAAGCCGGCCCCCGACAATCTCGAGGTGCCGCCCCACATGTATCTGTCGGACACCAAGGTCTTGATTGGTGAAGACAAGAAGGCGTGAGGATAAAAAGGCACCATGGCTGAATTCAAAGAAGCGCCCGCTGGCGCGCCCCTGGGCGAACAGCTGCTGACCTGGGTTGACAATCGCTTCCCGGCAAGCAAGCTCTACAAAGAGCATATGTCGGAGTACTACGCTCCGAAGAACTTCAACTTCTGGTACATCTTCGGCTCGCTGGCCCTGCTGGTGCTGGTGATACAGATCGTCACCGGCATCTTCCTGGTGATGCACTACAAGCCGGACGCCGCCCTGGCGTTCGCTTCGGTCGAGTACATCATGCGTGATGTGCCCTGGGGCTGGCTGATACGCTACATGCACTCGACGGGCGCCTCGGCCTTCTTCGTGGTCGTGTACCTGCACATGTTCCGTGGCCTGCTCTATGGCTCCTACCGCAAGCCGCGCGAGCTGGTCTGGATCTTCGGTTGCGGCATCTTCCTTTGCCTGATGGCCGAGGCCTTCATGGGCTATCTGCTCCCCTGGGGCCAGATGTCCTACTGGGGCGCCCAGGTGATCGTCAACCTGTTTGCCGCCGTGCCCTTCGTCGGCCCGGACCTGGCCCTGCTGATCCGCGGCGACTATGTCGTCAGTGACGCCACCTTGAACCGCTTCTTCAGCTTCCACGTCATCGCCGTGCCGCTGGTGCTGCTGGGCCTGGTCGTCGCGCACATCATCGCGCTGCACGAAGTGGGTTCCAACAACCCGGACGGTGTCGAGATCAAGGGCCCGAATGCCCCGAAGGACGCCCAGGGCCACCCGCTGGACGGCATCCCCTTCCACCCCTACTACACGGTGCATGACATCTTCGCGGTGTCGTTGTTCCTGATGGTGTTCACGGCCATCATCTTCTTCGCGCCGGAGCTGGGGGGCTACTTCCTCGAGTACAACAACTTCATCCCGGCCGACCCGCTGAAGACGCCGCTGCACATCGCCCCGGTCTGGTATTTCACGCCCTTCTACTCGATGCTGCGTGCGACCACCGATGACCTGGTGACGGTGCTGTGCCTGATCACCGGCCTGGCTGCGGTGCTGGCCTTCCTGAAGGGCCGCTTCCCCGGTGCCGCCAAGGTCGGCATCCTGGTCGCCGCGGTGGTGCTGATCGCGCTGCTGAAGACCTTCGACGCCAAGTTCTGGGGCGTGGTGGTGATGGGCGCGGCCGTCATCATCCTGTTCTTCCTGCCCTGGCTGGATCGCAGCCCGGTCAAGTCGATACGCTACCGTCCGGACTGGCACAAGTGGATGTACGTCGTGTTCGTGCTGTTCTTCTTCGTGCTCGGCTACCTGGGCATCAAGCCGCCGTCGGATATCGGCACCTTCATCGCGCAAGTGGGCACCCTGTTCTATTTCGGCTTCTTCCTGCTGATGCCGTTCTGGAGCCAGATCGGCAAGCCCAAGCCCGTGCCCGAGCGTGTGACCTTCCACGCTCACTGAGAATGCCCGTCGGAGTCGAAAGAATGAAAAAACTCATCGCTACGCTGCTGACCTCCTTCCTGCTGGGAGTGGGTCTGGTCTCGGGTGCCCAGGCAGCCGGAGGCGGCATCGAGTGGGACAAGTTCCCCAAGGAAAAGCTGGCCGACACGGCGTCGCTGCAAAACGGCGCCAAGTTGTTCGTCAACTACTGCCTGAACTGCCATGCCGCGGCCTTCATGCGCTACAACCGCCTGCGCGACATCGGTCTGACCGAGGCGCAGATCAAGGCCAATCTGATGTTCGCCACCGAAAAGGTCGGCGACACGATGAAGGTCTCGCTGGACCCGAATCAGGCCAAGGAATGGTTCGGCGGCCTGCCGCCCGACCTGACCGTGATTGCCCGCTCGCGTGCCGATGGCGCCAAGGGCTCGGGCGCGGACTATCTGTACACCTATCTGCGCAGCTACTACCGCGACGAAACCAAGGCCACCGGCTGGAACAATATGGCCTTCCCGTCAGTGGGCATGCCCCATGTGCTGTGGGAATTGCAGGGCCAGCGCAGCGCCAAGTTCGTCGAAGAGGCCGATGCCCATGCGCCGGGCAAGACCGTCCATGTGTTCAAGGGCTATGAGCAGCTGACCCCGGGCACGATGTCGACCCTGCAGTACGACAATGCGGTGGCCGATCTGGTGGCCTATCTGCAGTGGATGGGCGAGCCCGCCCAGGAACAGCGTTTCCGTCTTGGGGTTTGGGTGTTGTTGTTCCTGTCCATGTTGACCGTGATCGCCTGGCGCTTGAACGCCGCGTTCTGGAAAGACATCAAATAAGACCCCGCAGGTCCGGGCCTGGTTCGCAAGAGCCGGGCGCAGGACCAAGAACGCAGTGGAGAGCCCCCAGGGCGCGACCACTGCGTTTGTGTTTTCAGGCTTAGGCCCTAACTTACGCTAGAGGAGCTCACCGCCATGATGGTGCTTTACTCCGGAACGACCTGCCCTTACTCGCACCGTTGCCGTTTTGTCCTGTTTGAAAAAGGCATGGACTTCGAGATCCGTGATGTGGATCTGTTCGCCAAGCCCGAAGACATCGCGCTGATGAACCCGTACAACGAGGTGCCCATCCTGGTGGAGCGCGACCTCATCCTGTACGAGTCGCACATCATCAACGAGTACATCGACGAGCGCTTCCCGCATCCGCAGCTGATGCCCGGCGACCCGGTGGCCCGCGCCCGTGTGCGCCTGTTCCTGCTGAACTTCGAGAAGGAGCTGTTCGCTCATGTGAACGTGCTCGAGTCCCGCGGCATCAAGGGCAACGAGAAGCAACTGGAAAAGGCCCGCGCGCAGATTCGCGACCGACTGACCCAGCTCGCGCCTATCTTCCTGAAGAACAAGTACATGCTCGGTGACGACTTCTCGATGCTGGATGTGGCCATCGCTCCGCTGCTGTGGCGCCTGGACTACTACGGCATCGACATGTCGAAGAACGCCGCACCGCTGCTGAAATACGCCGAACGCATCTTCTCGCGTCCGGCCTATATCGAAGCGCTGACGCCGTCCGAAAAGGTCATGCGCAAGTAAGTTGGAAGACGGCAGCTCCATGGACAGCAGTAACGACAACACCAAGGGCCAGCAGGGCACGTCCACCAGGCCGTACCTGATCAGGGCCCTGCACGACTGGTGCACCGACAATGGCTTCACGCCGTACCTCGCGGTGCAGGTGGGTCGCAATGTGCAAGTGCCCATGGAGTACGTCAACAACAACGAGATCGTGCTGAACGTCGGCTTCGAGGCCACCAGCGGCCTCAAGCTGGGCAATGAATTCGTCGAGTTCAAGGCCCGCTTCGGTGGCGTCTCGCGCGAGATCAGCGTGCCGGTGGAGTTTGTCCTGGCCATCTACGCCCGCGAGAACGGGCAGGGCATGGCCTTCCCGGCGCCGCAGGCCGATGCCGGCGAGCCGGCGACTGGCCCGTCTCTGGCGTCGGTGCCCGACTCGGAGGCTCCGGCCGAAGGCTCGGGCAGCCGGCCGCCAACGCCCTTGCGAGGTCTGCGTCTGGCCGGTGCCGACTCGGCAAAAGGCGAGGCGGAACACGCAGTGCCGCCGCCGGCCGATCCCGGCCCCGATGGCGACGGTCCGGCACCTGCGGGCCCTGGCCGGCCGGCGCTGAAGCGCGTCAAATAATCTCCCGTCTTGCGCCGCGGCAGCTGTTCGGCACAGTAGAATGCGCGCTTCGCCGGCTTAGCTCAGTTGGTAGAGCAACCGCCTTGTAAGCGGTAGGTCATCAGTTCGAATCCGATAGCCGGCACCAAAAATGAAAAGCCCAGTCAGTCAGCTCCCGCTGCCTTGCTGGGCTTTTTTCATGGCGCCCATGCTGGTGCTTGCGCTGGCCGGGTGCGCGATGGCGGCCCCGGTGGCGGAAGCGGCGCCGCCGCTGCCCTTCATCGACGCCCATGTGCACCTCAACGACGAGGCTATGCAGCTGGAGCTGATGCGCGAGTACGGCGTCGAGCGCGCGGTCGTGTTCTGGGGGCGCAACAGCGACAACGCATCGATTGCGGCCAGCGTGCAGCGCCACCCGGACAAGTTCATTGCCTTTGCCTCGATCTCGCCCGAGCGCTCGGCCTACCGCCGCGCCTGGGACGCGAGCGATGTCGCCTTGCTACGCGACCTGGATGAGATGCTTGCCACGGGGCACTTCAAGGGCATAGGCGAGATCTCGGCCGTGCACTTTCCATCGCCCGGCCTGCCCGAGGCTGATTACGACCCCTCGGCGTCTTTGCTGGTCGGCATCCTGGAGTTGGCGCGCAAGCACCGGCTGCCGGTGCTGGTGCATATCGAGTGGACGCGCATGAAGGAGTTCTCGGCCCTGCTCAAGCGCTTTTCCGACGTGCCGGTGATCTGGGCCCATGGCGGCTATACGCCGCTGTTCATCGCGCAGCGGATGCTGGCCCAGCACCCGAACCTGTTCTACGAGCTCAGCGCCCGGACCTGGCCTTTGCACCCGCGCTCGCCGGACTACACCATCCTGCGCGATGGCGCGGCGGTCTGGCCGGCCTGGCTGGCGCTGATCGAGGCTCAGCCCGGGCGCTTTTTGGTTGGCACCGATGCCAGCCACCGCTCGCGCGCCAGCGAGGCGATGAAGCATGCCAGCGTGCAGGCCTTTCTGAGCCAGCTGAGCCCGGCGGCGCGGGAGCAGGTGGGGCGCGGCACGCTGCTGAGACTGCTCACACCTGCTGCAGCACCTTGATGCGTATCGTCGCCACCGCAAGCCCGCGCTCGCGCAGCGCATCCTCCAGCCGCGGCTGCAGCTGCCTCAGCTTGGCGGCCACGGCGGCATTGGCGGCCAGCAGGGTCCAGCCGGCGTCATCAACCGGCCCTGCCTGCACGGCCTTGACCAGCGCGCCCGGCAACGCCTCGCGAATCGCGTCGAAGCAGGCATTCGACTGGCGCAGGCGCAGCTGCAGCTGACCGAGGGCGCTGTGCCGAGACAGGGCCTGGCCAATCGTCAAGGCGTCGGGGACGTAGCGGGGCGTGGGCATGAGCCTAGTTTAGGGCCGGGGCCCGGTGGCGCAAGGGCCTGTTAAACTCCGCGGGTTTTGCAGGTGAAAACCTGCTGCGTGCAATACAAGCAAGGCTTGCAATCGAAGCAGGCCGACCCCATGTCTGGCCGATGCCCAGTGCCCTATCCGGGCGCGACGATGCCCATCAAGGCGCCGGCCTTCTACTCCCGCTCACGTCCGATACTGCATGTTGCCCAAGCTTCTGACCCAGATTTTCGGTAGCCGCAATGACCGTCTGCTCAAGCAGTACCGTCGTGTGGTCCAGCAGATCAATGCGCTGGAGCCTCAATTCGAGCAGCTCAATGATGACGCGCTCAGGGCCAAGACGGCCGAGTTCCGCCAGCGCATTGCCGACGGCGCGACCGTCGACGACCTGCTGCCCGAGGCCTTTGCCGTCTGCCGCGAAGGCAGCAAGCGGGCGCTGAAGATGCGCCACTTCGACGTGCAGCTGATCGGTGGCATGGTGCTGAATTCCGGCAAGGTGGCCGAAATGCGCACCGGCGAGGGCAAGACGCTGATGGCCACGCTGCCGGTCTATCTGAATGCGCTGACCGGCAAGGGCGTTCACCTGGTCACGGTCAACGATTACCTGGCCAAGCGAGATGCCGAGTGGATGGGGCGCCTCTACACCTTCCTCGGTCTGACGGTGGGCGTGAACATGCCGCAGATGTCGCGCGAGGACAAGCAGGCCGCCTACCGCGCCGACGTGACCTACGGCACCAACAACGAGTTCGGCTTCGACTATCTGCGCGACAACATGGTCCAGGACGTGGCCGACCGCGTGGCCCGCGGCCTTGCCTACGCGATCGTCGACGAGGTGGATTCGATCCTGATCGACGAGGCCCGCACGCCGCTGATCATCAGCGGCCAGGCCGAAGACCATACCGAGACCTATGTGCGCATCAATGCGGTGGTGCCGCAGCTGAAGAAGCAGATCGGCGAGCTGGATCTGCGCACCGGCGAGGGCGTGATCGAGCCGGGCGACTTCACGGTGGACGAGAAGTCGCACCAGATCTACCTGACCGAGGCCGGTCACGAGAACGCCGAGCGCATCCTCACCGAGGCGGGCCTGCTGCCCGAGGGCGCCAGCCTCTACGACCCCTCCAATATCTCGCTGATGCACCATGTGTATGCAGCGCTGCGCGCCAATCACATCTACCACCGTGACCAGCACTACGTGGTGCAGAACGGCGAGGTCATCATCGTCGACGAGTTCACCGGCCGCCTGATGACAGGCCGCCGCTGGAGCGACGGCCTGCACCAGGCCGTGGAGGCCAAGGAAGGCGTGGCGATCCAGAGCGAGAACCAGACGCTGGCCTCGATCACCTTCCAGAACTACTTCCGCATGTACGGCAAGCTGTCGGGCATGACCGGCACGGCCGACACCGAGGCCTATGAGTTCCAGGAGATCTATGGTCTGGAGACCGTGGTCATCCCGCCGAACAAGCCGACCATCCGCAAGGACGAGCTGGACCTGGTCTACAAGACCGACAAGGAAAAGTTCGACGCCGTCATCAAGGACATCCGCGACTGCCACGAGCGCGGCCAGCCGGTGCTGGTGGGCACGACCTCGATCGAGAACTCGGAGCTGATCTCGGGCCTGCTGAACAAGGCCAAGTTGCCCCATGCGGTGCTCAACGCCAAGCAGCATGCCAAGGAGGCCGAGATCGTGGCCCAGGCCGGCCGGCCGGGCGTGATCACCATCGCCACCAATATGGCGGGCCGAGGCACCGACATCGTGCTGGGCGGCAACGTCGAAAAGCAGATCCAGTTCCTGGAGGCCGATGCCAGCATCCCCGAGGCCGACAAGGCCGCGCGCATCCAGAAGCTGAAAGACGAGTGGCAGGGCCTGCATGACAGCGTCAAGGCCCAGGGCGGCCTGCGCATCATTGCCACCGAGCGCCATGAGTCGCGCCGCATCGACAACCAGCTGCGCGGTCGCTCCGGCCGCCAGGGTGACCCGGGCTCCTCGCGCTTCTACCTGTCGCTGGACGACTCGCTGATGCGCATCTTCGCCGGCGACCGCGTCAAGGCGGTGATGGAACGCCTGAAGATGCCCGAGGGCGAGGCCATCGAGGCCGGCATCGTCAGCCGCAGCATCGAGGGCGCGCAGCGCAAGGTCGAGGCGCGCAACTTCGACATCCGCAAGCAGCTGCTCGAATACGACGATGTGTCGAACGACCAGCGCAAGGTGATCTACCAGCAACGCAACGACATCCTGGAAGCCCAGTCGCTGGTGGCCCAGATTGCCAATCTGCGCGAAAGCTCGCTGACCGATGTGGTGCGCACCTTCGTGCCCAAGGACAGCCTGGAAGAGCAGTGGGACCTGCCGGCCCTGGAGCGCGTGCTGCGCGACGAGTGGCATGTCGATATCAACCTGCAGGCCGAGGTCGAGAAGAGCAATACCATCACCGACGACGAGATCGTCGAGAAGGTCGTCAAGGCCGGTGATGAGCTGTTCAACGGCAAGCTCGAAGTCGTGGGCGTCGAGCAGTTCACCCCCTTCATGCGCATGGTGCTGCTGCAGTCCATGGACCAGCACTGGCGCGACCACCTGGCCGCGCTGGACTATCTGCGCCAGGGCATCCATCTGCGCGGCTACGCCCAGAAGAACCCCAAGCAGGAGTACAAGCGCGAGGCCTTCGAGCTGTTCTCGCAATTGCTTGATGTGGTGAAGATGGAGGTCACCCGCATGCTGATGACGGTGCGCATCCAGTCGCAGGAAGAGGTGGCCAAGGCCGCCGAAGCCATCGAGGCGCGCGCCGAGAGCATCAGCAACGTCACCTACACCCATCCGAACGAGGACGGCAGTGTCTCGCAGGAGTCCGAACCGGCACACAATGTGCCGATGGCCGGCCGCAACGATCCCTGCCCCTGCGGCAGCGGCAAGAAGTACAAGCACTGCCACGGCAAGCTGAACTGAGTCCGTCTCAGTCCGGGCTTACACCGTTTGTGTGACACCTACCCCTTACCCGGGGGGTAGGCGGACCAAGGTTTAACCCTTACCCTCGGATTGTTGCCATCGGGAGGACTTTCGGTGGGACTTTTGCCGATCCAAACCTATTTTGGGAATAATATGAATTTCAAGAAAATTGCCAGCCTGCTGGCACTGAGCGCCGCCTTTGCATCGAGCAGCGCCCTGGCCGATGACCAAACCGTCAACTTCGCCGGTCTGACCGCTGAATTCGACAGCATCGGTACCGTTCTGGCTGGTGGCAACGATGTCATCACCTTCAATGGCCTGGCCAGCGGCACCTATGACTTCGTGCTGACCCTGAGCGGCCAGTACACCACGCTGACCAGCCTGACGCTGAACAACGTTGTTGGCACCGCCTACGCTGGCGGCAAGCTGCTGTTCGCTGGCGTTGAAGGCACGGGCACCACGCCCTTCGTGCTGACGCTGAATGGCTTCACCACCGCCAACAAGCCTTCCCTGTACTCGGGCGAGCTGACCGTGACGGCCGTGCCGGAACCCGAATCCTATGCCCTGATGCTGGCCGGTCTGGCCGCAGTGGGCTTCGTTGCTCGTCGCCGCAAGGCCTGAGCGCGATGCGCTGGTGACCGCTGATGCGGTTGCCGCGAATCAAGGCGACACTGCGGTGTCGCCTTTTTTTCGCCCGAATGAGAGCCATGCCGTGGATAGCGAAGACCTGATCAGGGCGCCCCGGCGCCTGGAGACGCCGCGCCTGGTGCTGGAGTCGCCGCGTGTCGAGCATGCCGCCGCCTTCAACGAGAGCCTGGCCGCCTCGTCGTCCAGCCTGGGCTTTATCGGCTGGGGCCGGCATGCCGGCGACCTGGCCTGGGCGGAGGACTTCTGCGCCCGTGGTGCCGGCTTTGTGGCCAGGGGCGAGGACCTGATCTTCCATGTCTTCATGCGCGACGGCGGGGCCTATGTGGGCCGCATCGATCTGCACAGCTTCGATTTCGACGCGCCGCGCTGCGAGATCGGCTATGTCGGTGACCTGCGCCTGCGCGGCCAGGGGCTGATGCGCGAGGCGGTGAAGGCGGTCCTGGATCTGGGCTTCGGGCTGGGCCTGGTGCGCATTCACGCGCACTGCGATGCCTTGAATACCCGCTCGATCGCCTTCATCCAGGGCCTGGGTTTTGTCCAGGAGGGTGTGATGCGCTTCTATGCGCGCAATCCCCAGGGCGAGCTGAACGACGAGGTGGTACTGGCCTTTTACAACGCCCCCGCAGTTGAGGGGGTGAAGGCGCGAAACGTGATCGAGTTGGCAAAAGTTGTTGGCTGATAGGCGAATCGGCCCTTGGATGGGGGGTGCCCATGTGCTGCCCACCCCCCTAGAGTGAGGTCCATGGCAAACACCTCCAGATGTTTGTCCGGACATTGACTCCAAGGGACAGACATGAAAATCAAAAACGTCGTTGCTACCGCCCTGCTGACCCTGGCCGCCGCTGGCGCCATGGCCCAGAGCACCACCTCCAGCGTGGCCCTGGTCAACAGCCCCTCGGGCAATCTGTCGGCGGGCATCTCCAAGAGCTTCAAGTTTGCCGGCGCCTTCGAAGACACCTACACCTTCGACATGGTCAGCAGCGCGGCCTTCCTGAACGGCACCCTGTCTACCCTTGGCGCCATCGCCAGCGACGACATCGACCTGATCAGCGTCACGCTGAACGGCAAGGCCTTCAAGCTGAAGACCTTTGTGTTCGACGGCAATGCCGACGGCAGCGAGCGCGCCACCCTGGGCAAGACCCTGTTCGGCTCGGAGCTGACCCTGGTCGTCAAGGGTGTTGTGGCGCCGACCCTGGCCGCCGGTACCTCGGTGGCCGCGACCTACAGCGCCAACTTCAATCTCACCCCGGTTCCCGAACCCGAGACCTATGCACTGATGCTGGCCGGCCTGGGCGCAGTGGGCTTTGTGGCCCGCCGCCGCAAGACCATCTAAGCACCAAGCCAAGATCCAAACTCGGGAGCACATCACATGATCAAGCGCCTTGCCCTGCTGTCGCTGACAGCCCTGCTGACCTCCGCCGCCCATGCCGCACCGGTCCTGCTGGACATCACCACCAACAGCATCACCGGCAGCAAGTCCGCCGGCCTGAGCACCGTGGCCGGTTCCAACCAAGTGACCCACACGAGCCAAGGCTATTTCAAGGACGAGTTCCTGTTCACCCATGCGGGCCTGGCCAAGGTGAACGCCTTTCTGAACACGTCCTACGACAACGACATCCAGAAGATCGTCTTCAAGAGCGCCAGCTTTCTGGACGTCGATGGCTCGAGCCTCGCATTCGTGACCGAGTTCGATGAGGACACCGGCACGACCGACACCTTTGGCATGTCGCCGGTGTCGTTCACCGCCCAGGGCAGTTTCCTGATGATCATCGAAGGTTGGGCGGGCGGGAACAACGGCCTGTTCGGCACCAGCCCGATCTCGGCCAGCTACAGCGGCGGCATCAATGTCACGCCGCTGGCCAATAACGTGCCCGAGCCCTCGGCCCTGCTGCTGGTCGGCATTGGCGCGGCCGCAGCCGCTGCGGCCATGCGCCGCAAGCGCAGCTGAGATCCGCTGATCTCGATGTGAACAAGGGCTCCCAGGTGGAGCCCTTGTGCTTTGTGGCCACGGCCTTGCCTACAATGCAGCCCGAGCTTCCAACCGCCCGCTTCGCGAGACCCATATGCCCGTCAATCTGCTTGCCCCTGATCCCGCTTCCCTGCATCCCGTGCCCGGCGTGAGGTGGGGCGTGACGATGGCCGGCGTGCGCAAGGCCAACCGGCGCGACCTGAGCGTGATCGCGCTCGATGCCGGCGCCAGCGTGGCCGGCGTCTTCACCCAGAACCGCTTCTGCGCCGCTCCGGTGCAACTGTGTCGCGAGCACCTGGCTTCCGGCACTGAAGTCCGTGCGCTGCTGATCAACACCGGCAATGCCAATGCCGGCACCGGCGCCGACGGCCTGGCCCGCGCCCGCGCCACCTGCGAGGCGCTGGCCGGCCTGATGGGGCTTCAGGCAAAGCAGGTTCTGCCGTTCTCGACCGGCGTGATCATGGAGTCGCTGCCGGTGGATCGCATCACCGCCGGCCTGCCCGCCGCGCTGGCGGCGCTGGACGCGAACGCCTGGGGCCTGGCCGCCGAGGGCATCATGACCACCGACACGATACCGAAGGCCGCCTCGCGCCAGGTGCAGATTGCCGGCAAGACCGTCACCGTCACCGGCATCAGCAAAGGCGCCGGCATGATCCGCCCGAATATGGCGACGATGCTGGGTTTCATGGCCACCGACGCGGTCATCGCCCCGGCCCTGCTGCAAAGCCTGGTGACCCAGGCGGCCGATCAGTCCTTCAACCGCATCACCATCGACGGCGACACCTCGACCAACGACTCCTTCGTGCTCATCGCCACCCAGCAGGCCGGCCACGCGGCCATTGAGTCGCTCGACTCGGCCGACGGTCAGATCCTGCGCGAGGCGGTGTTTGCCGTGGCACGCGAGCTGGCCCAGGCCATCGTGCGCGATGGCGAGGGCGCGACCAAGTTCATCGCCGTCAAGGTCAGCGGCGGCCGCGACGAGGCCGAATGCAAGCTGGCGGCCTATGCCATTGCCCACTCGCCGCTGGTCAAGACCGCCTTCTTCGCCAGCGACCCGAACCTGGGCCGCATCCTCGCCGCGGTGGGCTATGCCGGCATCGCCGATCTGGACCAGGCGCTGATCGATCTGCACCTGGACGATGTGCACGTGGTGCACCAGGGCGGGCGCCGGGCCGAGTACCGCGAGGAAGACGGTCAGCGGGTGATGAAGCAAAGCGAGATCACCGTCCATGTGAATCTGAACCGCGGCCCGGCCAGCACCACGGTCTGGACCTGCGACCTGAGCCACGATTACGTGACCATCAACGCCGACTATCGTAGTTAATGCAATGGAGTTAGGGGTGCGCCTGTCGCACTCCGGGCGGGTTTAGCCTGCTAACATCCGTGTCTCTCTTTGACGCCCATCAAGCCATGACCAAACTGCTCGACCGTACCCGAAGCGCACCCCGTGCATCGGCGTTCGTTCGTGCCTGCGGTCTGTGCATGGCCGGCGCCACTGCTCCCAAGGCCACGCCGGTTCCGGCGGCCTGACCCCACTCTCAGCCTCAGCTTCCTGACCGAAGTCCGCTGCAGAGTCAGCGGAAGAAGTTGGCGCTCTGCGTTCTTTCGCTGTCGGACCCATCGGTCCGCCTGGCCCCACAAGGGCCGCAAGAGCGCAAGAGTGAAATAGGGAGACGTGAATGAAAGCCTGGCTCCAACGATTGCGGCGAGCCATGACCCTGCCTCAGGGTGATCTGCTGCGCGATGCCACCTACCGGCGGCTCTGGACCTCGATCCTGATCAGCTCGCTGGGCGGGCAGGTCACCATGCTGGCGCTGCCGCTGACGGCGGCCGTGATGCTGCATGCCACGCCCACGCAGATGGGCCTGCTCACCGCGATGGAGATCATCCCCTTCGTGCTGTTCTCGCTGCCCGCCGGCGTGTGGCTGGACCGCGTGCGCAAGCTGCCGGTCTATGTGATTGGCGAGACGGCGATCGCGCTGATCCTGGTCACCGTGCCGCTGGCGATGTGGTTCGACATGCTGAGCATGACCTGGCTGTACGTTGTCGGTTTCGTCATTGGCACCATTTACACCACCGCCGGCAGTGCCGCGCAGATCGTGCTCACCCAGGTGGTGGCGCGCGAGCGCCTCGTCGAGGCCCATGCCAAGAATGCGCTGGCCTCGTCCGGGGCCGAGGTTGCCGGGCCCGGGGTGGCCGGTGTCCTGATCAAGGTCGTCGGTGCGCCGGTGGCCCTGCTGGTGGACGCCGCCTTGCTGCTGCTGTCGGCCTTCATCCTGCGCGGCATCCATATCCAGGAGGCGCCGGTGTCGACCAAGGAGGCGCACTTCTGGCGTGACCTGAAGGCCGGTGTGCGCTTTGTGCGCGGCCAGCGCCTGCTCGTCACTCTGGCCATGACGGTGGGTGGCTGGCAGCTGTTCCACCAGGCGGCGATGGTGGTGCAGATCCTGTTTGCCACGCGCATCCTGGGCTTGACGGCGCAAAGCGTGGGCCTGAGCTATGTGGCCCTGGGCGCGGGCACGGTGCTGTCCAGCGTAGTCGGCCACCGCGTCAGCAAGCGCATCGGTCCCGGACCCAGCCTGACCCTGGGTCTGGGCACCTGCGGCGCCGGCTGGCTGGTGCTGTCGATCGCTCCGGCCAATGCCTGGGGGGTGGCCGCCTTCGCGCTGATGCTGTTCCTGTTCGGTTTTGGCGCGGTGCTGATCTTCATCAACTTCCTGTCGCTGCGCCAGGCCGTCACCCCGGCGCCGCTGCTGGGCCGCATGACCAGCACGATGCGCTGGCTGATCCTGATTCCTGCCGGCCCGGGCGCACTGATCGGCGGCTGGCTGGGCGAGCATGTGGGCCTGCGAGCGGCGCTGGTCTTCGCCGGCGTGGGCGCGCTGCTGCTGAGCCTGGTGGCCGCCCGCCACCCGGTGATCAGCGGCGTGCGGGAACTGCCCAAGCCGGAGGACCTGGATGAACATCTGGGCGCCGAGGGCATGCCCGGACTCAGTCCCGATCTGTTGACAAGCAAATAGCGGAGTAGCGATGACAACAACCGACCCCGTCCTGATCAACGTCCCCGAACAGATCGTCACCGAGCGCCTGGTCGTTGCCGCTCCGCGCATCGGCCTGGGCCAGGCGATCAATGCGGCGATCTGCGAATCGCTTGAGCAGCTCAAGCCCTGGATGCCCTGGGCCCAGGTGGCGCCCAGCGTGGAGGAGTCCGAGGCGGTGATGCGCAACCAGCATGCCAAGTTCGTGCTGCGCAGCGATCTGGTCTATCAGATCTATGCCAAGACGCCCGAGGGCCAGCCCGGCCGGCTGCTGGGCGGCACCGGTCTGCACCGGCTGGACTGGGCGGTGCGCCGCTTCGAAATCGGCTACTGGATACGCACCAGCGCGCAGGGCCAGGGCTATGTGGCCGAGGCGGTGACGGCGCTGACGCAGATGGCCTTCGCCGAGCTGCAGGCGCGGCGGGTCGAGATACGGATGGATGACACCAATGCCCGCAGCCGCGCGGTGGCGGAGCGCTGCGGCTTCGAGTTCGAGGGGCTGCTGCGGCGCGACACGCTCGATGTGAGCGGTGTGCCGCGTGATACGCGGGTGTATTCGCGAATCGCGCCCTTGTGAGTGATGGTGTCCCGGATTGCATCCGGGCTACGGACGATTTGTAGCCCGGATGCAATCCGGGGCCGCCACCACTATTCCGCCGGCGAAAACCGATCCACCGCATCCGTGATGATGCCGTCCACGCCGTTGGCGATCAGCCATTGCGCGGCGGCCTCGTCATTGACGGTGTAGACCAGTGCCTTCAGCCCGGCCGCATGAATGCGGGCCGTGGTCTCGAAGTTCATCAGAGCGTAGTTGGTGACCACGGCCTGGCAGTCCAGCGCGCGGGCCTCATCCAGCCAGCCCTCGCGCAGGCTGTCGATCAGCAGGGCGCGGGGCACCTCGGGGGCGGTCTCGCGGGCGCCGGTCAGCGCTTCGGGGCGGAACGAGCTGAACAGCGGCAGCTGGCCCGAGCCCTGCCACAGCCGCCGGGTCTCGCGGCCGACGACCTGGCCGGTCAGCAGCTCCAGCCCCGGTGTCGGCTTGATCTCGATATTCAGCGCAAAGCGGTTGGCGATCACATAGGTCGCCAGCGCGTCCAGGCTGGGAATCGGCTCACCGGCATAGCCGCGGCTGTGCCAGGCGCCGGCGTCGATGCGCGACAGCTCGCTCCAGGGGCGCTCGCCGGCCACGCCGTGCTCGGGCGTGGTGCGCTGCAGGGTGGCGTCATGCAGCAGGAAGGGGATGCCTTCTCGGCTCAGCTTCACATCGCACTCAAATGCGCGGTAGCCATGCTGCGCACCGAGGCGAAATGCCGCCAGGGTGTTCTCCGGCGCCAGCTTGCCGGCGCCGCGGTGGGCGATCCAGAACGGAAAAGGCCAGGCGCTCATCAGACGACTCGTTGCAAGGTCTTCGCATCAAACCAGTGCAGATGCTGGCGTTCGACCTGCAGGTACAGCGTGTCACCGATCTTCGGCGGCACATGGGTGCCGTCGATGCGCAGCGTGAACATCTGCGTGCCCAGGTGGCCATAGACCAGGCGCTCGGCGCCCAGCATTTCCAGCATCTCGACCTTCAGCGCCCAGCCCTGGCCCTGGCCGACCTTCCAGTCGGTCACATGCTCGGGGCGCAGGCCCATGATCAGCTCACCCGCGCGGGGGGCCGCCGCCGGCAGGGTCAGGACATGCCCGCCGACGGTGAAGCGCCAGCCATCGGCCTGGCCAGGCATCAGGTTCATCGGCGGTGAGCCGATGAAGCCGGCCACGAAGGTGCTGGCCGGGCGGGCATAAACCTCTTCGGGTGTGCCGAACTGCTCCATGCGGCCGCCGTTCATGACGATCATGCGCTGGGCCAGCGTCATGGCCTCGACCTGGTCGTGGGTCACGAACAGCGAGGTCACGCCCAGCTCGGCATGCAGCTTCTGGATTTCCAGCCGGGTCTGGGCGCGCAGCTTGGCGTCCAGGTTCGACAGCGGCTCGTCGAACAGGAACACCTGCGGATTGCGCACGATGGCGCGGCCCATGGCCACGCGCTGGCGCTGGCCACCCGACAGGGCGCGCGGCTTGCGATCCAGCAGGGCTGAGAGCTCGAGGATCTTGGCGGCCTTGTCGACCCGGGTGCGGATCTCATCCACCGGCACCTTCTTGATCTTCAGGCCATAGGCCATGTTGTCGTACACGCTCATATGCGGATACAGCGCATAGTTCTGGAACACCATGGCGATGTCCCGATCGGCCGGCTCGACGTTGTTGACCACGCGGTCGCCGATGCGGATCTCGCCCTCGGAGACCTCTTCCAGGCCGGCCACCATGCGCAGCAGGGTGGACTTGCCGCAGCCCGAGGGGCCGACGATGACGACGAACTCGCCGTCGCTGATCTCGGCATCGACACCATGGATCACCTGGTTGGCCGAGGGGCCGTGACCGTAGCGTTTGACGAGGTTGCGAATTGAAATGCTGGCCATTGTGTCTTCTTAGTCAGTTGAGGACAGAGCTTGCCTTGTCCGGCAAGGTCTGTCCCGCAAATCATTTTGATCGTTACTGTGCGTCGGATTGGGGTGAGGCGGCCGCTGCCGCCTATTTCTCGGTGTCCACCAGCCCTTTGACGAACCACTTCTGCATCAGCATCACCACCAGGGCGGGCGGCAGCATGGCCAGCATGGCGGTGGCCATTACCACATTCCACTCGGTGTAGGCCTCGCCGGCGATCAGGCGCTTGATGCCCAGCACCACCGGGTACATGTCTTCGTTGGTGGTGACGAGCAGAGGCCACAGATACTGGTTCCAGCCATAGATGAACTGGATCACGAACAGCGCGGCGATGCTGGTGCTCGACAGGGGCAGCAGCACGTCCTTGAAGAAGCGCATCGGGCCTGCGCCATCCATGCGCGCGGCCTCCACCAGCTCATCAGGCACCGTGAGGAAGAACTGCCGGAACAAAAAAGTCGCGGTGGCCGAGGCGATCAAGGGCACCGTCAGTCCGGCGTAGCTGTTGAGCATGCCCAGACTGGATACCACCTCATAGGTCGGCCCGATGCGCACCTCGACAGGCAGCATCAGCGTCACGAAAATCATCCAGAAGACCAGGCTGCGCATCGGGAAGCGGAAGTACACGATGGCAAACGCCGACAGCAGCGAAATCGTGATCTTGCCGATGGCGATGATCAGCGCGCTGATCAGGCTGACCAGCATCATCGGGGCCGCGGCCGGGTATTTGCTGCCCATGCTGCTTTCTCCGCCGAACAGCGCAACCCGGTAGGTTTCCAGGAAGTTGCTGCCGGGCAGCAGCGACAGGGGGCGTGCCGAGGCAATGTCCGAGGCGCTTTGTGTCGAGGCCACCAGGGTCAGATAGACCGGAAAGGCGACGATGAGCACCCCGATGATCAGGGTGGCATGCGCGATGAAGTCGAGCACAGGGCGTCGTTCGATCATGTGTAAGCCTTTTTGGTCGAGCGGCGAAGGGAAGGTGAGAAGGGCGTGCGCATCAGTACTGCACCTTCTTCTCGACGAAGCGGAACTGGGCCACCGTCAGGGCCACCACGATCACCATCAGGATCACCGACTGTGCGGCCGAGCCGCCCATGTCAAGCGCCTTGAAGCCGTCGTAATAGACCTTGTAGACCAGGATGGCGGTGTCCTTGCCCGGTCCGCCCTGGGTTGATGCGTCGACGATGGCAAAGGTGTCAAAGAAGGCGTACACCACGTTGATCACCAGCAGGAAGAAGGTGGTCGGCGAGAGCAGGGGGAAGATGATGGTGCGGAATCGATACCAGGGCGAGGCGCCGTCAATGGCGGCTGCTTCGATCAAGGACTTCGGCACGCTCTGCAGGCCGGCCAGGAAGAAGAGGAAGTTGTAGGAAATCTGTTTCCACACGGCGGCCATCACGATCAAGGCCATGGCATGGTCGCCATTGAGCATGTGGTTCCATTCCATGCCGAAGAACTGCAGCGCGTAGGCCACCACGCCCATCGGCGAGGCGAACATGAACAGCCACAGCACGCCGGCCACCGCTGGCGCTACCGCATAGGGCCAGATCAGCAGCGTGCGGTAGACACCGGAGCCCTTGATCACGCGGTCGGCCATCACGGCCAGCAGCAGGGCCAGGCTCAGGCCGCTCACCGCCACCAGCACCGAGAACAGGGCCGTGGTCTTGAACGAGGCCAGATAGGTGTCGTCTGCCCACAGGCGCCGGAAGTTGTCGAGGCCGACGAACTCGGTGGTGGTGCCGAAGGCGTCCTGCGTCAGCACGCTCTGGTACAGCGCCTGACCGGCCGGCCAGAAGAAGAACACCAGCACCACCGCCATCTGCGGGGCCACCAGCAGCCATGGCAGCCACCATGATTTGAATCGGACGCGTTTTTCCATGATGGGGCAGGTCGCTCAGAACAGTATCGTCAAGGAGGCAGGGGCCATCGACAGGGCAAAAGGAACAACACCCGGCGCTGCAGCAGGCCGGGTGTCGATCCTGTCTTGCCGTCGGGCTCAGGTCAAGGCTTGTTGGCCTTCTGGAAGCGTTCCAGATGCTCGTTGCCGCGCTTCACCGCAGCGTCCAGCGCTTCAGCGGCCGTCTTCTTGCCGCTCCAGACGCCCTCGAGTTCCTCGTCATTGATGGTGCGGATCTGCACGAAGTTGCCCAGGCGGATGCCGCGCGACTTGTCGGTCGTCTTGCGAATCATCTGGTCAACCGACACATCGGTGCCCGGATTCTGCTTGTAGAAGCCCGACTTCTCGGTCAGTTCGTACGAGGCCTTGGTCAAGGGCAGATAGCCGGTGCGCTGGTGGCTCTTGGCGGCCTCCTCGGCCTTGGACAGATGGGCGAAGAACTGGGCCACGCCCTTGTACTCGGCATCCTTCTTGCCCGACATGACCCACAGGCTGGCGCCGCCGATCACGGTGTTCTGGGGGGCGCCCGGCACATCGTGGTAATAGGGCAGGGCGGAGATGCCTGCAGCGAACTTGGCATTGCGCTTGATGTTGCCGTACAGCGCCGAGCTGCCCGTCGTCATCGCGCACTCACCCGACACAAAGGTCGCGTCGGCCGCATTGCCGCGGCCCTTGTAGACGAACAGGCCCTGCTTGGACATATTGGCCAGATTCTCGATATGGCGCACATGCAGGGGGCTGTTGAAGCTCAGGCGGGTGTCCATGCCGCGCATGCCGTTGCCCTTGGTGGCGAACTCGACGTTGTGCCAGGCGGAGAAGCTCTCCAGCTGCGTCCAGCTCACCCAACTGGTCGTGAACGGGCATTTGTGGCCGCTGGCCTTGAGCTTGGCGGCGGCCAAGGTCACCTCCGACCAGGTCTTGGGCGGGCTGTTGGGGTCCAGGCCGGCGGCCTTGAACGCGTCCTTGTTGAAGTGGAACACGGTGGTCGAGCTGTTGAACGGGAAGCTCAACATCTGGCCATTGGGCGCCGTGTAGTAGCCGGCCACGGCAGGCACATAGGCATTGGCGTCAAAGGTGACGCCGGCCTTCTTCATCACCTCGCCGACCGGCACGATCGCGCCCTTGCTGGCCATCATCGTGGCGGTGCCCACTTCGAACACCTGCAGGATGTGCGGCGCATTACCGGCACGGAAGGCGGCGATCGCGGCCGTCATCGACTCGTCGTAGCTGCCCTTGAAGGTCGGCACGATCTTGTAGTCCTTCTGACTGGCGTTGAAGTCCTTGGCCAGGTCATTGACCCATTCGCCGAGGGCCCCGCCCATGGAGTGCCACCACTGGACCTCCACTTGGGCCTGGGCGGTGGTGCTCAGGCCGGCGGCCAGCAGGGCGGTGATCAGGAAGCGCGGTTTCAAATTCATGGTGTCTCCGTTGGATCGCGGGGGCGATTGGAACATATCGAACAAAGGCAAGACCTTGCCTAGAACAAACGTGCAAGCGTACTGAGCATTTGTGACAGTTCTGTTTTTGTCATGCCATGGACCCGGGCACAAGAGGACTTCCCCTCAATGCCGAGTCGCCAAGCGGGGTTGATCTTCGGCCCGAGCGGGCACAATTGCAAATTCGGCCTGTCGCGGATGCGCGTCAAGGCCCGTCCACCAGGACCTTGCCGCCACCTCGCGTCAAGGCCATGACGGCCCAATAAAAAGGCCTTGTCTCGCTGGAGAGAGTGCAAATGTTGCACTGCGGTAGGATTTGATGCACACCGGTGCTGCGCCGGTGTTTTTATCTGGTTCCATAGGCTCACCGACTTCATGAATGCACCTCTCCCGCTGATGGCTCAGGAACCGTCGTTCACGCCCCACGCGGCCTCGCCCCGACTGCGCGAGATTCCCTACAACTACACGTCCTTTTCCGACCGCGAGATCGTCATCCGCCTGCTCGGCCAGCGTGCCTGGGCGGTGCTGGACCATCTGCGCGAGGAGCGCCAGACCGGCCGCTCCGCACGGATGCTGTACGAGGTGCTGGGCGACATCTGGGTGGTGCAGCGCAATCCCTATCTGCAGGACGACCTGCTGGACAACCCCAAGCGCCGCCGCCAGCTGGTCGATGCCCTGCATCACCGCCTGGGCGAGGTCGAGCGCCGGCGTGCGCCGGCCGACTCGGCCCTCGGTGCGGCCGAGCGCGATGCCCATGTCGGTGAGCTGCTGCAGCTGGCCAGTCAGGCGGTGGAGCGATTCGCCAAGGGCTTTGACGAGGTCGCCGCCCTGCGCCGCCGCACGCAGAAGGTGCTGGGCAAGGTCACCAAGAGCGACAACATCAAGTTCGACGGTCTGAGCCGTGTGGCCCACGTCACCGATGCCACCGACTGGCGCGTCGAATACCCGTTCGTCGTGCTCACCCCCGACAGCGAGGCCGAGATGGCCGCGCTCGTCAAGGGCTGCATCGAGCTGGGCCTGACCATCATTCCGCGCGGCGGCGGCACCGGCTACACCGGCGGCGCCGTGCCGCTGACCTGGAACAGCGCCGTCATCAACACCGAGAAGCTCGAGGCGATGAGCGGCGTCGAGATGCTGCGGCTGCCGGGCCTGGACAAGGAAGTCGCCACCGTCTGGACCGAGGCCGGTGTGGTCACGCAGCGCGTCTCCGACATTGCCGATGCCAACGGCTTCGTCTTCGCCGTCGACCCGACCTCGGCCGAGGCCTCGTGCATAGGCGGCAATATCGCCATGAATGCCGGCGGCAAGAAGGCCGTGCTGTGGGGCACGGCGCTGGACAATCTGGCCAGCTGGCGCATGGTCACGCCCGAGGCCAAGTGGCTGGAAGTGACCCGCATCAACCACAACCTGGGCAAGATCCATGACGCCCCGGTGGCCAGCTTCGAGCTGCGCTATTTCGATGCCTCGGGCAAGAAGCTGGAGCGCACCGAACGCCTGGACATTCCCGGCCGCGTGTTCCGCAAGGAAGGCCTGGGCAAGGACGTCACCGACAAATTCCTCGCCGGCCTGCCGGGCATCCAGAAAGAGGGCTGCGACGGCCTGATCACCAGCGCGCGCTGGGTCGTGCACCGCATGCCGGCGCACGTGCGCACCGTCTGCCTGGAGTTCTTCGGCAATGCCAAGGACGCCGTGCCCAGCATCGTCGACATCAAGGACTATATGTTCGCCCAGGCGGCCTCGGGCGGCGCCATCCTCGCGGGTTTGGAGCACCTTGACGACCGCTACCTGAAGGCCGTGGGCTACGCGACCAAGAGCAAGCGCGGCGGCCTGCCCAAGATGGTCTTGGTCGGCGACATCGTCGGTGATGACCCCGATGCCGTGGCCAGGGCCACGTCTGAAGTCGTGCGCCTGGCCAATGGCCGTGCCGGCGAGGGCTTCGTGGCCGTCAGCGCCGATGCGCGCAAGAAGTTCTGGCTCGACCGCAAGCGCACCGCCGCGATCGCGCGCCACACCAATGCCTTCAAGATCAATGAAGACGTGGTCATTCCGCTGCCGCGCATGGGCGAATACACCAACGGCATCGAGCGCATCAATATCGAGCTGAGCCTGCGCAACAAGCTGCAGCTGATCGACAAGCTGGAGGACTTTTTCGAGGCGGGCGGGCTGCCGCTGGGCAAGAGCGACGATGCCGGCGACATTGCCTCGGCCGAGCTGCTGGAGGACCGCGTCGCCCAGGCGCTGACGCTGCTGCGCGAGACGCGCACCCAGTGGCTGTTCTGGCTGACGCATATCGACGACGCCCCGGCGGCCGGTTCGCCGAGCTACTTCGATCAGCTGCAGGACCACACGCTGCGTGCCTCGTGGAAGACCCAGGTGCTCAGGCCCCTGCAGGAGATCTTCGCCGGTTCAGCTCTGACCCCCATCGTCGACGCCTGCAGGAAGATCCACCAGGAGGTGCTGCGCGGCCGCGTCTGGGTGGCGCTGCACATGCATGCCGGCGACGGCAATGTGCACACCAACATCCCGGTCAACTCTGACAACTACGAGATGCTGCAGGCGGCGCATGGCGCCGTGGCCCGCATCATGAAGCTGGCACGCAGCCTGGACGGCGTGATCTCCGGCGAACACGGCATCGGCATCACCAAGCTGGAGTTCCTGACCGACGATGAGCTGTCGGGCTTTGCAGGCTACAAGGCCAAGGTCGATCCGGAAGGGCGCTTCAACAAGGGCAAGCTCTTGCGCGGCGGCACGGAGTTTGCCGACCTGACCAATGCCTACACGCCCAGCTTCGGGCTGATGGGCCATGAGTCGCTGATCATGCAGCAGAGCGATATCGGCGCGATCAGCGAAAGCATCAAGGACTGCCTGCGCTGCGGCAAGTGCAAGCCGGTCTGCGCCACCCATGTGCCGCGCGCCAACCTGCTCTACAGCCCGCGCAACAAGATCCTCGCCACCTCGCTGCTGGTCGAGGCGTTCCTGTATGAGGAACAGACGCGCCGCGGCATCTCGGTCAAGCACTGGCAGGAGTTCGAGGACGTGGCCGACCACTGCACCGTCTGCCACAAGTGCCTGAGCCCCTGCCCGGTGAAGATCGACTTCGGCGACGTGACGATGAATATGCGCAACCTGCTGCGCAAGATGGGGCAGAAGAGCTTCCGCCCCGGCAATGCAGCGGCGATGTTCTTCCTCAACGCCACCAATCCGGAGACGATCAAGTTCGTGCGTGCCGGCATGGTGGGCGTGGGCTTCAAGGTTCAGCGCCTGGCCAATGACCTGATGCGCCGCCTGGCGCGCAAGCAGACCAGCGCGCCGCGTGCCACCCTGGGTGCCGCACCGCTGAAAGAGCAGGTGATCCACTTCATCAACAAGAAGATGCCGGCCGGCCTGCCGACCAAGACGGCGCGTGCGCTACTGGACATCGAGGACAAGGACTACGTGCCCATCATCCGCGACGCGGCGCGCACCACGGCCGAAACCGAGGCGGTGTTCTACTTCCCCGGCTGCGGCTCGGAGCGCCTGTTCTCGCAGGTCGGCCTGGCCACCCAGGCGATGCTGTGGCATGCCGGCGTGCAGACGGTGCTGCCGCCCGGCTATCTGTGCTGCGGCTACCCGCAGCGCGGCTCGGGCCAGTTCGACAAGGCCGAGAAGATCATCACCGACAACCGGGTGCTGTTCCACCGCGTGGCCAACACACTCAACTACCTGGACATCAAGACCGTGGTGGTGAGCTGCGGCACCTGCTACGACCAGCTGCAAGGCTATGAATTCGACAAGATCTTCCCCGGCTGCCGCATCATCGACATCCACGAGTACCTGCTGGAGAAGGGCATCACCCTGACGCCCGGCGCCACGTACCTGTACCACGACCCCTGCCACAGCCCGATGAAGCTGCAGGAGCCGATGAAGACGGTGAAGGCCCTGGTCGGCGACTCGGTGACCAAGAGCGAGCGCTGCTGCGGCGAGAGCGGCACCCTGGGTGTGACCCGCCCCGACATCAGCACGCAGATCCGCTTCCGCAAGGAAGAGGAACTGCGCAAGAACGAGGCCGCGCTGCGCGAGTCGGGTGCCGTCGGCGTGAAGGAGGACATCAAGATCCTCACGTCCTGCCCCAGCTGCCTGCAGGGCCTGACCCGCTACGGCAACGACCTGCAGAACGGCCTGCTGGAGGCCGACTACATCGTCGTCGAGATGGCCCGCAAGATTCTTGGCGAGGACTGGATGCCCAAGTACATCGCGATGGCGAACAACGGCGGCATCGAGCGCGTGTTGGTGTGATGTGTTGGCCCCCGGATTGCATCCGGGGTCACCTCTCCCCAAACGCCCCATCAACATCCGCGGCGAGGCCCCAATCCTCCGTGTACACCCCCATCAGCACATACCGGTGAAACGACGAATGCGGCCAATCAACAGCCCGCGTCACCCAACCATGCTTCACCGGGTTGTAGTGGATGTAGTCGATATGCCTGGCCACATCCGCCTCATCACGCAGCGTGTGTTCTCAGTAGCGCCGCTGCCAAAGCTTGAACCCACCGTCGGGCCGCTCCGCCAGCGCCACTCCAGCCAGCCTCAAACCCTGCGTGAACCCCGCCTTGATCGCCTTCCAGCGGGTCGGGTAGTCACTATCAGATTCGGGCAGCGTCCAGACGCAGTGCAGATGCTCGGGTAGCACGACGATGGCGTCTGTCGTGAAGGGCAGTTGCTGCTGCACCGTGCGCATCGAGTCACCCAACAACGCGACGTGATCGGTCAGCGTTGAAGCCTGCCGATCAGCCAGCGTGACGGTGAAGAAGTAGCTCGCACCCGGCAGGCGGTTGCGGCGGTAGAGCACCATGGCGGCATCGTAGCTCCCCGGATTGCATCCGGGCTACATATTCGCCGTAGCCCGGATGCAATCCGGGACAACGATCTCAGCCCCGCTTGCGGCGCCGCGCCATCGCCAACACGCCGGCCAGGCCGGCCAGCATCAGCGCATAGCTCTCGGGCTCCGGCACCGCTGGTGCCAGCGTCGCAATCTCCTGGGCCGATAGGGCGGTGCTGTAGATGGCGATGTAGTCCACCGAGCCGGCCGAGGCTTCGCCGCCAACCGCATTGTCGTCAATGAAGAAGCGGGCGGTGCTGTTGGCGGTGCTGAACTTGGCCAGGCCGCCGGCGTCGTTGAAGCTGAGCTGCAGCACGCCGTTGACGTAGCCGGAGAAGGTGCCAGCGGCGTCACGTGACAAGGTCACGCGCACTTGCTGGCCGTCGGCGAAGGCGCCGTTCGGGCCGCTCCAGCCGTTGTAGAAGTTCAGCGCCGAACTCAGGTTGTACAGGCCGGTATCGCTGGCGCCGGCCTTGAAGTCGACGATGCGGCGATAGCCGCCGGTCGAGTCGAACACGAAGCTGGTGTCAATCGTGTAGACATCTTGCGCCACGGCGTTGTCCACCGCCAGGCCTTGATTGGCCGCAAAGCTGTAGCTGCTCGCGCCCAGGGTGCCGCCAAAGCTGGTCAGCGCCGGGCCGCCCAGGCTGTCGGCGTAGCTGTTGTTCAGTTCGTACAGATGGGTCGGCGTGGTGGCCTGCGCCGCGGCGGCGCTCAGGGCCAGCAGGGCGAAGGGGATCAGGTGCTTGGGGGATGCGTTCATGGCGTGTTCCGGTACTGCGGTTCGATCGCGCTGACCTTAGCAGCAGGGGCGCGTCAAGGGCACCCCCGAAGCGAGGGTGCGGGGGGATAGGAGTCCCGGATTGCATCCGGGCTACGAAGACCGTGTAGCCCGGATGCAATCCGGGGGCGGCACTACTCCGCCGACAACTTCCGTTCCCGTATCAGCCCGTGCCAGAACGTTGTCTCCTTCTGCACAAACGCGGCCAACCCGGCGGCATTCGACGGAGCCACCTCAAGGCCGAAGTCCTCCAGCCGTGCCTTCACCTCGGGCGTGTTGATGGCCTTGGTCAGCTCGCCGCTGAGCTTGGCGACGATGTCCGGCGGCGTGCCCTTGGGCATGAACAGGCCCTGCCAGGCGGTCACTTCCAGATCCTTGAAGCCCAGTTCCTCGAAGGTGGGCACATCGGGCAGGGTGGCCAGGCGCTTCTTGGACATCACGGCCAGCGCCTTGAGCTTGCCGGAGCGTATCTGCGGCAGGCCGGCGGCGGTGTCCACCACCGTCATCGGCACCACGCCGCCGATGACGTCCTGCAGCGCGAAGGCCGTGCCGCGATAGGGCACGTGGACGACGAAGGTCTGCGAGCGGTCCTTCAGCAGCTCCATCGCCAGGTGATGGGGGCTGCCGATGCCCGGGGAGGCATAGCTGAACTTGCCCGGGTTCTTCTTGACCTCGTCCAGCCACTGCTTCGCGCTGGAGAAGCCGGCGCCGGGGTTGACGGCCAGGATCAGCGGAAAGCGCGCCATGAAGCCCACCGGCACCAGGTCCTTGGGATCGTAAGGCAGCTTCTTGTACATGGCCGCGTGGAACACCATCACGCCGTTGTCACCGCTGACGATGGTGTAGCCGTCGGGGGCCGACTTGGCCGCCGCGTCGGTGCCAATGATGCCGGCCGCGCCCGGCTTGTTGTCGATCACAAAGGTCTGGCCCAGCTGCTTGCCCAGTTGGGGTGCGAGCTGGCGGGCCAGGAAGTCCGAGCCGCCGCCGGCCGGGTAGGCCACCACCCAGCGGATCGGCTTGGCGGGCCAGGTGTCGGCGCGGGCCGCGAGCGGCAGCAGGGCGGCGAGGCCCACTGCTGCGATCAGCAGGCGGCGGCCGACCGGTTGTAACGTTTGGCGACGAGATGTTGTCATGAGGGGCTTCCCTGGAGCGCTAAAGTCGCAGGATCTTAGCGAGCATTCAAAGCGATATGGCCCAAGGCGATCACCTGCAAGGTTGCGAACTGTGCGAGAGCCCCGGCGGCTTCGTCGTGGTGCAGACACCGATGCTGCGCGTGCTGCGCATCGAAGACGTCAGCTTCCCGGCCTTTTACCGCATCGTCTGGGCGGCCCACCGCGCCGAGTTCACCGACCTGAGCCCGGCCGAGCGCGGCCTGTGCCTGGAGGCGGTGGCCCGCGTCGAGATGGTTTTGCGCGAGCACCTGCGCCCGACCAAGATCAACCTTGCCTCGCTGGGCAATATGGTGGCCCATCTGCACTGGCATGTGATCGCCCGGTTCGACTGGGACAGCCACTTCCCGCAGCCGATCTGGGGTCAGGCCCAGCGGGTGGTCGAGCCGCCGGCGGTGAGCCGGCTGGCGCTGCCGCTGTTCGAGCTTGATCGGAATGTGGCGAATGCGTTTGGGTGAGTTTGGGTGTATCACCACACCGTGATCGGATCCCCCGCCACCATCGCGTCCCCGGCCTTGCACGAGAAGGCCTTCGCAAACGCCGGCAGGTTCGACATCGGCCCCAGCACCCGGTAGGGCGCGGGCGAGTGCGAGTCGGTGCGCAGCTGGTTGATCAGCGCCTCGACGCGCTTCTTGTCACGCCAGATCAGCGCGTTCGACAAGAAGAAGCGCTGCTCGGGCGTGTAGCCCTCGATCTTGCCCGTCTTGCCGCTGCGTTTGAGCGCCCGCTGCAGGCCGTCGAAGGCCAGCGGCATGCCGGCCACATCGGAGATGTTCTCGCCCAGCGTCAGCTGGCCGTTGACGCGCTGGCCGGGCAGGGGCTCGTAGCCGCCGTAGAGGGCCACCACCCGCTCGGCGCGGGCCTTGTAGGCGGCGGTGTCCTCGGGCGTCCACCAGTCCGACAGGCTGCCGTTGGCATCGAACTGGCGGCCCCGGTCGTCGAAGTGGTGGGTGATCTCATGGCCTATGACCATGCCGATGCCACCGTAGTTGACCGCATCGTCCGCCTTGGCGTCGAAGAAGGGCGGCTGCAGGATGCCGGCCGGGAAGGTGATCTCGTTGAGCCCGCCGGCAAAGGCGTTGACGATGTGCGGCGAGGTGTTCCAGCGCGTGCGGTCCACCGGGCGGTCGAGGTCGGCCATGCGCCGGGCCACCTGCCAGGCATTGGCGCGCAGCACATTGCCGGCAAAGTCGTCGGCGCGTATCACCAGGCCCTCGTACTGCGGCCAGCGGGCCGGCGCGCCGATCTTGGGCGTCATCGCGTCGAGCTTGGCCAGCGCCCGTGCCTTGGTGGGTGCGCTCATCCAGTCAAGGCCCTCGATGCGCTGGCGCATCGCCGCCTTGATGTCGGTCAGCAGCTCCAGCGAGCGCTGCTGTGCCTCGGCCGAAAAGGCCCGCGCCACGAACAGCTCGCCCAGGCCCAGCGCCATGGCGGCCGAGCCGGTGCGGCCGCCGATCTCCAGTATCACCGCCTCGTTGCGTGGCGCCGGTGCCTTCAGCCCGGTCACCACGGCGCCCCGGTAGTCGAAGTGCGCGCCGGCAAAGGCCTTCGGCAACTGCGCGGCCGTGGCGTCCAGCACGCGCAGCTTCAGGTAGTTGCGCCAGGTGTCCAGCGGGGTGTCGGCGGCCAGCCGGCCCAGCGCTTTGGCGAAGTCGGGCTGCCCCATCAGCAGCCGCTCGACGCCGGCCTTGCGGCCGGTCAGCTCGGCCACATAGGCCGGCCAGGCAAAGCCCGGCGCCGCCTCGGCCAGGCCGGTGGGTGAGAAGGGTTGGTAATTGCCTATCGGGTCACGCATTTGCACGCGGGGCTTGGAGGCCTGGGCCAGCTGCGTCTCGAAGCTCATCAGCGCCTCCAGCTGGGCCTCGGTGGGCTGCGTGCCGGCCGCCTCCAGCAGGCGCTTGGCATAGGCGCGGTAGGCGGTCTTGAGGCGCGCGCTGTGGGCATCGGTCTTGAAATAGTCCTCGCGATCCGGCAGGCCCAGGCCCGACTGGCTCAGCACCAGCGTGTAGCGGGTGGTGTTCTTGACATCGGGCGTCACATTGGCGGCCAGCGGCGCGGCAATCTGCACCCGGTTCAGGGCGGCCAGCAGGGCGGGCAGCTCGGCGGGGCTGCGCAGCGCGTCAATGCGCGCCAGCAGCGGCGCCACCGGCGCCAGCCCGCCGGCCTCGATCGCGGCCAGGTCCATACCGCTGGCATAGAAGGCCGCTACCAGCTTCAGCCCCGGTGTGGTCTGCAACTCGGGCTTGGCGCTGAGCTCGCCCAGCGCGCGCTCCAGCAGCGCGTCATTGGCCCGCCGCAGGCCGTCGAAGCTGCCGATGCGCACCCGGTCGGGCGGCAGCTCGGTCTGGCTCAGCCAGCGGCCGTTGACGAAGGCATAGAAGTCGGTGCAGGGCGAGACCTCGTCGGAGAGGCCTTGCAGGTCCAGCGCCCTTGTGGGGGTGGACAGGGCCAGCGCGGCGGCGGTGGCCGCAGCGATCAGGGAAAGACGCAGCATGGTGGGGGCACCGGTGTGGGGGAAGGCGCAGGCTAGCCCAGGTGGGTGCCTGTGGCATCGGGGGCTGTACCAGTCATCGCCCCCGACGGCATCGCGAATCGCCCGTTGCCAGTCCGCACCCGTAGCCCGGATGCAATCCGGGGCCATCCATCGCGACCCCCATCCCATGGCACTACACTGAACCCCCACCCAGCTCCACCCGCAGCGGCGAGAACCCACCATGGCCGGCCTCACCCCCAACACGCCCACCCCCACCGCCGTCACGGCGCACCAGCAGTCGCGCGTGCTGGAAGTCAGCTTCAGCGATGGCGCCAGCTTCCGCATTCCCTTCGAGCTGATGCGCGTGTACTCGCCCTCGGCCGAGGTCAAGGGCCACGGCCCGGGCCAGGAAACGCTGCAGACCGGCAAGCGCGACGTCGGCCTGACGGCACTGGAGCCGGTGGGCCACTACGCCATCAAGCCCACCTTCAGCGACGGCCACGACAGCGGCCTGTTCTCCTGGGACTATCTCTACCATCTGGGCAGCCAGCAGGCCGAGTTGTGGCAGCAGTACGAAGCGCGCCTGGCCGAGGCCGGTGTGACGCGGGATACGCCGATGGTGAAGGCCGGCGGCGGGTCGGCGTGCAGCAGCCATTGATGGCACACTGATCCGTAGCGGGCCTGACGGCCTGCGCCCTGACTGAGCACTCTTGCGACAGGAGTTCCATGGACACCGCAGCAGCCGCTATTCGACGGGACGTGATTGTTGTGGGGGCGGGTCTTGCCGGGTCAGCAGCCGCCACCGTGTTGGCCCGGCGCGGGCTGTCGGTGGCGGTCATCGACCCCTATGCCGAGTTTCCGCCGCTGTTCCGTGCCGAGAAGATCGAGCCGGATCAGGCGGCCTTGCTGCAGTCGCTGGGCCTGTTCGAAAAGGTCAGGGAGCGCACGCGCATCATTCGCGAGATCATCCATGGCCGCGGCGGGCGCGTCCTCTATCGCCGCAAGATCGAGCAGTTCGGGATCTCCTACTGCGACACCGTCAATCAGGTTCGGGCGCAGATCCCTGAAGAGGTCGAGTTCAAGGTCGGCCGGGTCGAGACCCTGACGCCCGACGCCGAACACCCTCAGGTGGTGTTGGCCGATGGCACCGTTTACGAAGGCCGCCTGGTGATTGTGGCCAGCGGCATGAACGGCAGGCTGCCCGAGCAGCTGGGCGCGCAGAAGAATATGGTGCATGACGAGTTGTCCATGGTCTTCGGCTTCATGCTGGAGCGGTCAGACGGCGAACCATTCCCGTTCGAGTCGGTCACCTACCGGCCCGATCCCAAAGCGAGCAGGGTGGACTATCTGACCCTGTTCCTGATGGGCCAGATGATGCGAGTCAACGTTTTCGCCTACTGGCCCGCCCGGGACGCCACCACACGCGAGTTGCTGAACAACCCGACGGCGACGCTTGCCCGACTGGTGCCGGGGCTCGACAAGGTGATAGGCGCCTATGTGGTGAAGGGCAAGGTGGAGCCCTTCAGGATTGATCTGTACCGCATGCAGGACTGCGCCCGGCCCGGTATGGTGCTGATCGGCGATGCCTATCAAAGCGTCTGTCCATCCACCGGCATGGGCCAGAGCAAGGTGTTGACCGATGTTGACGTGCTCTGCAATGAATTCGTGCCGAAATGGCTGGCTGCCGCCCGCCTGCCGGGCGAAGAGATTGCGGCCTTCTATGCCCACCCCCGCAAGGCAGAGGTTGATGACCAGGCGCTGAGTCGGGCCCTGTCAACGCGCCAGTGCGTGGTGTCCGATGCACTGCAATGGCGCGTCCGCCGTATGGTGCGCGCCTGGCGCTTCGCGCACGGCGTTTGAGGCTTCTGCGGCGGTGTCAATTGCCGGCCGCAGGCGCGCCTTTCATATTGACCAGGAAGGCCATGGCCTGTGGCCCTTCCCTCCAGTACTCGATCAACTCCAGCTGCGGGTTGCGCTTGAGCCACTCGCCGCAGGCCCGCTGCTCCCCATGGTCAGGGCTTCCCTTGAAGCGGAACCAGTCGTGAAAGATGATGATGGTGCCCTGGCCCACCAGATCGGTGACGAAGTCGAGCACCGGCACGGTTGATTCATACAAATCGCAGTCGATGAAGACCATGGCGGCCTGCTTCAGCTGGTGCCGGGTCTTGACCTCTCGCACCAGACTCTGGTCGTACATGCCCTTGACCGTGATGACGCGCTGCATGTCCACCCCATCGGCGGCCACGTTGGCGCGGAACTGCTGTTCCGAGCAGGCAAAGGCCCCCGGCACGTAGTCCACCTGCCGGGCGGCATCGCCCGGTGGCAGGCCCTCGAACGAATCGAAGGCGAAGTAGCGCGGTTTGGCCGCCAGCCAACTCATGAAGGCGGGCGAGTGCGGCATCTCGCCGGTCACGATCCTGCGCTGGCGCTCAATGGCGATGAAGGCCTCCGAGAACGACCCCCCCTTGTAAACGCCGAATTCCAGATAGTCGCCCTCGACCTGATTCCAGGCGATGAAAGAGGCCCCAGTATGGATGCAGCCGTTGCCCCCGGTGTAGTTGTTCTCGTCCAGCACGAAGCGGCCGAGCAGTTCGCGAATCGGTCGAAGAAGACGTTTGATGGCTTGGCGCATATCACTTCCCTTTTTGCTTGGCTGGGTGTCGATAGAGAAACGCTTCGAACTCATTGCACTACCGGCCGACGAGGCCCAGCAGCTTCTGTCTGATCGCCTTGCGCTGACCCTGCGAGAAATGTTGGCGCAACTGCAGATACAGCCAACCACGCCAGCTCAGGGCCAGGGCGGCATTGACCTGTTGCGTTCGCGTCCCGCCGAATCCCTGCTTGAACTGATTGATGCGCAGCAGCGACTCATCTTCGGTGCCGGTGTACCAGCCTCCGAAGTCATAAACCTTCTTGCCCTGGGCCTTGAAGGCAAGAATATCGCTCCAGTGCAGCAGCCGGTTCGCGCGGCCGACGTTGGCGCGTGCATCGCCGTCATCGAGGTTGCGAAACTGAGAGGCCGAATACAGCAGCGCCGCCCGGTCCTGGGTGACCACATGCACATGCCAGACCACAGTGGCGCCGCCCAGCACGGCTCGGCTGAAATGCAGGGTCGCGCCACGTGCCCGGGCCAACAGCGGGGGCAGCGCGAGGCCGGCAAGTCCCTTGGCCGCGGCGAACTCGTTGTAGAAGGCGTGGAAGCGGTGACAGACCTCATCCGACGCCAGTGGTTCGTGAATGCACTCGACAGTGGCCTTGGTCGGAGCGCGCCTGACCTGGTACTTGGTCTCGCGGTTGAGTCCTTGCAGCAAGGCTTCCTCGCTGACCTCAAGATCGAGTACCAGGGTGCTGAAAGGCGAGCCCACGGCTTCTGCAGGTACTGCCCGGTACTGGTAGAGCAGCAGCAGATCGCAGCCCTCGGGTTTGGCGATGGGGGCATCCAGCCACAACTCGGCCATGCGCAGACCGTGCTTTGGATAGGTCACCATCGCGGACGCGCGTCTGTCGGCACGGTGACGGCCGAATCCTGCGGCAAGGTCATTGGGTGCGCCACCGCGGCTGGCGACGCAGGCGATCCACCACCGTGACCTCGGCGTGCCGATTGAAGGTGTGCCAGGGCGTGGCCTGATCCCGGTTCGAAGCTTCCCAGTGCGGTTCCATCACCTCCTCGAACTCATGCTCGTCGAGGCGCAGCACACGCATGCAGTGGATGGCGCCGCCGTAGATGGATGAGCAATCCTGGACGACCCGGTACAGCTGACCATCCGCCACCCACATCGCTCCCGCAGGGCGAACCGAGCGGGCATCGATCTTGACCGGATTGAGGGCATGGGCATGCCAGGGCCCCTCGATCCGATCGGCCCAGTAGATGTGCAGCGTATCGTTCATGCTGGCCTGCTCGTCGCCGTGGCTGGCGAACATCCACAGCCGCCCCTCAAAGGCTGCAATAGTTGCATCGGCGAGTCGCTCTCCGGCAATCAGGGTGCAGCGCAAATCCCATGACAGCGGGCTGCCTCGACATTGGTAGAGGTTCAGCTTCCGGTTCTTTGAGGCGTCGGGAATCATGAACACGCGGTCTTCCTCCGCCCAGACAAAGGGATAGGCCAGATGCCAGGGTTCGACCAGGGCAATTTGCGGCGGGGAGAGGGGCTTGCCGTCGCGATCCAGCTCGATGGCACAAATATGCCCCTTGTTGCTGGCGAATGGTAGTTCCTCGAACAACAGCCACAGACGTTGCTGCAAGTGCAGCAAAAATGGGTCGGCCCAGAACGCGGTCGGTGGGGGGCAGATCTGCGCGCGCTGGCTGCCCGGGCCCTGCCTGTCCGGATGCGCCACCTGTCCGGTTTCGATCTGCCACTGATCGCGCCACATCAGCCGCTTCACGATGGCCTTGGCCAATCGATGAAGTTGTCGATAGGCCGGCAAAGCGGCCGGTATCGGCTGCACCTCGCCCCTTGTGCCCTCTGCCGCGGACGGGTATCGCGTCAGCGCACCGCGCAGCAGCGCCGGCAGCTTGGCCGCGCACTGCGCGACGCTCTGGCACAGCGATCGGTGGTCGAGGTCCAGATGGCCCTCGAACAGCAGCCGCCGCGCCCGCCCCGCCTCTATGCACCAGACCTGCGCCAGCAGGGTGGCGCCCGGGTGGCCAAGCCTCTGCCGGACGGCGCTTTCAAGGTCGAGCATCGGCAGGCCCTCGTACTCGACACACAGCAGGGGGCAACCGGCCGCGGCATCGGCCACTTCGTGGCAGCAGGCCAGATGCAGGCACTTGTTCTTATCGTCAAGTGAGTCCAGGCAGGGAATCTGGACCGGCGCGGCAGCCACAGGCAGCGATCGACCGAACAGGCGGAGGTCCAGATAGCGATACAAGCGCTCCAGGCCGGAATATTGATGCTTTGCGTGCTGAGCGCTGCTTGCTTGCGGCCCCAGCTTCAGCGGCCACGTATGGGCCAGGGCCCGGACCTGTACCCTGGTGCCCGTCCCCCATTCGGCTTCGACAGGAAGGCCGTATAAGAGGATGTCGTTGTAACCGGCGCCGATGTTGCTCATTGCGTAAGCCCCCCGCTCCAGGCCTTTGCAGACAGACCGTGCGTCCCGCCACAACTCCGGGACAGTGCGCCTGTTTGGCGCATTATGTTGTGCCGCATTCTGTGATGAGAAGCCGCCAAAGAGTCGCGCTTATTGCTTCACCCTAGGGAAAACGACTAGAAGGCTGGCGGACTTGGGGTGTGCCGGGGCTACACTGCCGCGATGCACTGGAGCGGTGATCAGCCCGGTGTCACGCGCCGGCGTTGTCGCGCCGCCGCTTTATGAATCTCCTGCAGGAAACCCATTCATGTCATCCACCCACTTCGGCTTTCAAACCGTCGATGAAGGCGAAAAAGCCCAGCGCGTGCGCGGCGTGTTCGACTCGGTCGCCTCACGCTACGACGTGATGAACGACCTGATGTCCATGGGCATGCACCGCGCCTGGAAGGCCTACACCCGTGCTGTGGCCAATCTGCGCGAGGGTGAGCGCGCGCTCGACATCGCCGGTGGCACCGGCGACCTGTCGCGCATGTTTGCCCGCGACGTGGGCGCCAGCGGCATGGTGGTGCACACCGACATCAACGAGGCGATGCTGCGCCAGGGCCGCAACCGCCTGCTCGACGAAGGCCTGGTTCTGCCCACCAATCTGTGCGATGCCGAGAAATTGCCCTACAAGGCCAACAGCTTCGACTTGGTGAGTGTTGCCTTCGGCTTGCGCAATATGACGCACAAGGAACTGGCCCTGGCCGAGATGTGCCGCGTGCTCAAGCCCGGCGGCCGCCTGCTGGTGCTGGAGTTTTCCAAGGTCGCTGCGCCGCTGCAAAAGCCCTACGACTGGTATTCATTCAACATCCTGCCCCGGCTGGGCCAATGGATCGCCGGTGACTCCCAGAGCTACCGCTACCTGGCCGAGTCCATCCGCATGCACCCCGACCAGGCGACCCTCAAGGCGATGATGAAAACCGCCGGCTTCGGCCATGTCGATGTGCACAACCTCAGCGGCGGCCTCGTGGCCCTGCACGCCGGGATCAAGTGTTGAGCCGATGATGTCCGCCCGGATGCAATCCGGGGCCTGCCACCCTCAACCGGTCGGCAAGCCTCGCTGCTCGCAGTACGCGGCCACCTTCGCTGCGAAGGCAAGCAGCAGCGGGACCATCGCATGGCCCTCGTTGAGTGCCTCGGCCAACTCGGCGGCATCGCGCACATACTCATGCACCATCCGGTTGCGCAGTTTGCGAGCGGTCAGCCAGTCGTCGGCCGAGGCCAGCAATCCCAGCTTTTCCGCCCGATCGAGGTTGTCGATGGCCGCTCCGAGGGGCTCTGCAAGCCAGCGAAGCAACTCTCCGGCAGTCGCTTGTCGCCAAGCGTGTCCTGAAGGCGGCCAAAGCGTGCCACAAAGGCATCCGTCCGTTCGGACTCGTCCAGGTTCAGCTTCAGCGCCGCTGCCCGATCGGGCGTGAACGCCTGGGCGAACAATCGCGCGTCTGTTTGCAACAGGTGGGTGGCCTCCAGCGCCACCGTTTCAAGCAGAAAGCTCAGGCGTTCTGCTGCGGCATGGCTCATAAGGCCACTCCCGTGGCCAATGCTGCTGCATGAATGGGCTGCAGGGCCGTATTCGAATCCAGCAGCACGACGTCCACCTTGCGTCCATCAAGCAGGCGTTCTGCGCGAGCGGCCAAGCGTGCCGCGCCCCAAACCTTCCGGGCAACGGGCTTGGGCGCTCGAACGAGCAGATCCACGTCTCCGCCCCGCCCCAGGTCCGACGTGCGGGATCCGAATAGCATCACCTCACAGTCGGTGCCGAGTTCGTCGGCGAACTGTGTCTTGATCGACTCACGCTGGACGACAGACAAACGCATGACCCAGTATAGGTTGGTGAACCCCTTCCAAGGCTTCACACGCCCCCACCCCCACATACACGGGGGGCAGCCACCCGGAACCTAAGTGCATGATGCCGGTCTTGCACTGGGCCACAGAAAGCCGGGCAAATGCATACGCAGGGCAGCGAGTTTGACCTAGGGTAAACCCATGGCAAAACCCGGTGCCGGTACATATTGCCGCCGGCCGCTGTCATCTATTTGTCATGGCTTTTTCGCGGCTTGGTCAGGTAATACCCGAAAACAAGGGGGTGCAGCACGCAAAACTGCTGCGCTTGAGACAAGGCTGTCACACGTCAACGCTACACTCAAGGTCTATTTGCAGGCATACAGCAGGTAGGCATGGCGGCCGTTGCCAGCAACAAGAATTCGAGCACAACCGTTTCCGGCTCTTGTCATGGAGCAGAAAGTCAAACTGATGAACGCTTTGAGAAAACATGTTCTCGCCCCCGCACCCATGCGCGTCGCGGCCGTGGCGCTGGCCTCGGCTCTGGTCTTGCTGACCGGCTGTGGCGAGAAGAAGAGCAGCGAAAAGGCCTCGCAGACCGCCGCCAAGGTCAACAAGGAAGAAATCACCGTTCATCAGATCAACTTCGTGCTGCAGCGCCAGCAGGGCCTGAAGCCCGAGCAGGCCGAGGCCGCGAGCAAGCAGATCCTGGAGCGCCTGATCGACCAGGAGCTGGCCGTGCAGAAGGCCATGGACATGAAGCTCGACCGCGACCCCAAGGTCGTGCAGCAGATCGAGGCCGCCAAGCGCGAAATCATCTCCCGCGCCTACGTCGAGCGCGTGGGCGAGGGCGCCACCAAGCCCACGCCGGAAGAGCTGCAGAAGTATTACGACGAGAAGCCCGCTCTGTTCAAGGAGCGCCGCATCTACAGCCTGCAAGAGCTGGCCATTGAAGCCAAGCCTGAGCAGCTGGCCACGCTGCGCGACAAGCTCGCCGCGGCCAAGAATATCGCCGAGTTCGTCGAGTACATGAAGGCCAATGACATCCGCTTTGCCGGCAACCAGGCCGTGCGCGCCGCCGAGCAGCTGCCGCTTGCCGGCCTGGACACCATCGCCAAGATGAAGGACGGCGAGTCGATGTTCAACGTCACCCCCACCGGCGCGCAAGTGCTGGTGCTGGCCAGCTCGCGCAGCCAGCCCGTGGGCCTGGAGCAGGCCAAGCCGGCGATCGAGCAGTTCCTGCTCAACGAGCGCAAGCGCAAGCTGATCGAGGAAGAGGTCAAGGGCCTGCGCTCCAACGGCAAGATCGAATACGTGGGCAAGTTCGCGCAGGGCGCCTCGGCACCCGCGGGCAATGCAGCACCGGCCGCTCCGGCACCGGTGGCCGTGGCACCCGCTCCGGCGGCCAGCACCGGCATGAGCGACAGCGACATCAGCAAAGGCATGGGGTTGAAGAAATGACCAACAGGACCGCAATGACCGCAAAACCGCTTCTTCACACCCTCAACCGTTCATTGCTGGCCGCCGGCACGGCCACCGCCCTGGCGCTGGCAGCTGCCGGTCCGGCTTGGGCCCAGGCCCAGACCACGGCCTCGGCCGCCTCCACCGAATACCGGCTGGGTGCGGGCGACATCGTCCGCATCTCCGTCTACCAAAACCCCGACCTCACTCTTGAAACCCGCGTCAGCGAGTCGGGCGTGGTGTCGTACCCGCTGCTGGGCTCGATCAAGATCGGCGGCCTGGCCCCGGCGCAGGCCGAGAAGGTCATCAGCGACGGGTTGAAGAACGGCAACTTCGTCAAGCAGCCCCAGGTCACCGTGCTGGTGATTCAGGTGCGCGGCAACCAGGTCTCGGTGCTGGGCCAGGTCAATCGCCCCGGCCGCTTCCCGATCGAAGTGGCTGAAATGCGCCTGTCGGACATGCTGGCCAACGCGGGCGGCATTGCCGGCGCCGGCGCCGAAGTCGTCACCGTGGTGGGCACCCGCAACGGCCAGCCCTTCCGCGCCGAGGTGGACCTGCCCAAGGTCTTCACCAGCGGCGGCCGTGGCGACGACCTGATCGTGCAGAACGGCGACGTCATCTGGGTCGATCGCGCCCCGATGGTCTACATCTACGGCGAAGTGCAACGCCCCGGCCCGATGCGCCTGGAGCGTGGCATGACCCTGATGCAAACCCTTGCCACCGGCGGTGGCCTGACCCAGCGCGGCACCGAGAAGGGCATTCGCGTGCACCGCAAGGACGCCTCGGGCAAGGTCCAGGTCGTGCAGCTGGCGATGGATGAGTCGCTGAGGGATGGCGACGTGGTGTATGTCAAAGAAAGCCTTTTCTGATCTGCTGATCTGAGGACAAAAACATGAGCTTTGGACAGTTTTTCTCGATCCTGCGCGCCCGCTGGTTGGTGGCCGCCATCGTTTTCTTGGCAACCATCGGCACCACCTTGATCATCAGCCTGCTGCTGCCCAAGCAGTACAGCTCGGTGGCGTCTGTGGTCATTGATGCCAAGCCCGATCCCATCTCCGCGATGATGTACCCGGGTATGGCTTCGCCCGGCTATATGGCGACCCAGGTCGACGTCATTCAGAGTGACCGGGTCGCGCAACGTGTCGTGCGCAACCTGAAGCTGACCGAGAATGCCCAGATTCGCCAGCAGTGGATGGCCGAAACCAAGGGCGAAGGTGCGATTGAGAACTGGCTTGCCGAAACCTTCCAGAAGAACCTGGAGGTCAGGCCAGCGCGTGAATCCAGCGTGATTCAGGTCTCGTATCGCGCCCCGGACCCGCGCTTCTCGGCCGCCCTGGCCAATGCCTTTGTGCAGGCCTATGTGGACACCAGCCTGGAGCTGAAGGTCGATCCGGCACGCCAGTACAACGCCTTCTTCGATACCAAGGCAAAGGAAGCCCGCGAAGTGCTCGAGGCCGCGCAGGCCAAGGTCTCCACCTACCAGCGTGAAAAAGGCATCATCGCGACCGATGAGCGCCTGGACATTGAAACCGCACGTCTGAACGAACTCTCCTCGCAGTTGGTCATGTTGCAGGCGGTTTCGGCCGAATCCAGCAGCCGCCAGACGCAGGCGCAGGGCAGCTCTGCCGACCGTCTGCAGGAAGTGCTCAACAACCCGGTGGTCTCGGCCCTGAAGGCTGAGATATCCCGCAACGAGGCCCGCCTGCAGGAGCTGAGCTCGCGCTTCGGTGACAGCCACCCGCAAATCATCGAACTCAAGGCCAACACCGCCGAGCTGCGCGCCAAGATGGAGGCGGAAACCCGCCGCGTCACCGGTGGCGTGACCGTCAGCAACACCATCAACCGTCAGCGCGAGGCCGAGATCCGTGCCTCGCTGGCGGCGCAGCGCGCCAATGTGCTGCGCATGAAAGAGGTTCGTGACGAAGGCTCGGTGCTGAATCGCGAAGTCGAGAATGCCCAGCGCGCCTACGACGCCGTCATGGCGCGGGCCAACCAGACGAACCTGGAAAGCCAGACCACGCAAAGCAATGTCTCGATCCTCACCCGCGCGAGCCCGCCGCTGCAGCCTTCTTCGCCGAAGATCGTGCTGAACACGCTGCTGTCGGTGTTCCTGGGCGCCTTGCTGGCCATTGGCGCTATCTTCATGCTGGAAATGCTGGATCGCCGTGTTCGTGGCAGCGAAGACATTCTCCAGACCATGGGCCTGCCGATTCTGGGGGTGTTGCCGCGTCCCGATGCCAAGAAGCTCTTTGGCCGCGCCAATGCCAAGCCGATGTTCGAGCAGCGTTTGCTGGCCCATCTGCCTACGGCCTCGAAAAGCGCGTGATGGCGAAATTCAGTGATTCAACCAGGGGTGAACCGACGATGGCTTCAGCTACAGCTAGTGCAGCAACGGGCGCAGTCCATGACCGCTCCATTGGCGACATTATTCGTGACACGCGGAGCCTTACCGCGGAGCAGGTTGAGCGGATCCTGAGCTATCAGCGCGAGAAGGGCACCCGCTTCGGCGAGGCCGCCGTGGCGCTTGGTTTCATCAGCACCGACGACGTGCTGTTTGCGCTGTCGCAGCAGTTCCACTATCCCTACGCGCCAGAAGACCGCCGCAACCTGAGCCCGGAGCTGGTGGCCCTGAACGAGCCGTTCTCGGACCGCGCCGAAGGCTTCCGGGCCATTCGCAGCCAGGTCATCATGCGCCTGTTCTCCGATGGCACGGCGCACACGCCGGTGGCCGTGGTCAGCCCCGACATGGGCGATGGCAAGACCTACTTCGCCGCAAATCTGGCCGTCACCCTGGCGCAGCTGGGCGGACGCACCCTGCTGGTTGACGCCGACCTTCGCGGCCCGCGCCAGCATGAGGTGTTCTCGATTGACAATGCGGCCGGCCTGTCCAGCATCTTGCTGGGTCGTGGTGAAACCCAGGTCATCCAGCAGGTGCAGGGCGTGCCCAGCCTGTTTGTCCTGCCGGTTGGCGTCACGCCGCCCAACCCGCTGGAGCTGGTGGCCCGTCCTGCGTTCGGCCTGCTGATGCGCGAGCTCAGCACCAAATTCGACCACGTGATCGTCGATACCCCGGCGGCATCGCATGGCTCCGACTATGGCGTCATCGCGGCCAAGTGCGGTGCTGCCCTGATCGTGGCGAGAAAAGACTCGTCGCGTATCGGTGCGCTCCAGGAGTTGGTGACATCCCTGTCCGCCAGCCCGACGAAGATTGCCGGCGTCGTCATGAATGAGTTTTGATGGGAACAACGGTGCTCAATCGCTCATCCGGAGGAGTTGTTCGCGGGTTGACTGATCGCTGGGTGGCTCCGGGCGCTGATCTCCCGCTGCTGCTGTGCCTGGTCATCGGCTTCGTCTCGATGTACGGGCCCACCTACTGGGATCTGGCCCACACGATCTGGGCGACGGACGAGCAGGGCCATGGCCCCATCATTCTGGCGGTGAGCATCTGGCTGTTGCATCAGCGGCGCAATCAGCTGGCGGACGTTGTTGCCCAGCCCGCCTACCTGGCCGGCGGGGCGGCCCTGCTGCTCGGTTTGCTGAGCTATATGATCGGGCGCTCGCAGGGTATCTGGATACTCGAAGTCGGCTCCCAGATACTTGTGCTATCGGCCATGCTCTTGATATTCAAGGGCTATGCAGCGCTCAGGGTCGCATTCTTCCCTCTGTTCTTCATGATCTTCATGATTCCGCTGCCGGGCGCCCTGGTTGCCGCGCTGACGACACCATTGAAATCCCTGGTTTCTGCGGTCGCCAGCCAGATACTCTTCTATGCGGGTTACCCCGTCGGTCGCAGCGGCGTGCTGCTGACGGTGGGGCAGTATCAACTCTTGGTGGCAGATGCCTGCGCCGGCCTGAATTCCATGTTCACGCTGGAGGCCCTGGGCCTGCTGTATATGAACATCATGGGTTACACGTCCATCGCTCGCAACCTTACCCTCGCCATCCTGATCATCCCGATCTCGTTCGTTGCGAATGTCATCCGGGTGATGATTCTGGTGCTGGTTACCTATCACTTCGGTGACGAGGCCGGCCAGGGCTTTATCCATGGCGCGGCCGGCATGGTGTTGTTCATGGTCGCGCTCGTGTTGATGCTGGCGACCGACAAGGTGCTCGACATCTTCATCCCCGACCGCACCCGCAAGGCGAAGGCAGCATCATGATGAGCAATCGTTGGCTCGGTGCGCTGATGCTGGCCTCCATGGTCGGGGCGGCGTCTTTTGCCGCCGTGATGAAACCGTCCATCTATCTGGCCGACGAATTCGTCAAGCTCGACCTCGAGCAGGTGTTCCCCGAGAACTTCGGTACCTGGAAGATCGACCGCAGTGTTGCGCTGGTTGTCAATCCGCAAGTGCAGGCCACGCTGGACAAGCTCTACAACCAGACCCTGAGCCGCACCTACATCAACCCGCAGGGTTATCGCATCATGCTCTCCATTGCCTACGGGCTGGATCAGCGCGACGCAATGCAGGTGCATTACCCCGAGGTCTGCTACCCGGCACAGGGCTTCACGGTGGACTCCAACGACGCCGACGTGCTCAAGACGCCCATGGGCGAGATCCCGGTGCGCCGACTGAAGACCATACTGGGCGGGCAGCGCTACGAGCCGGTGACCTACTGGACGACCGTGGGCGAGAAGGTCGTGGCCAACAGCTCGACCAAGAAGTTCGCTGAAATGGCCTATGGCCTCAAGGGCCGCATCCCCGACGGCCTGCTGTTCCGGGTCTCGTCCATAGACCGCAATTCGCCGGCCGCCTTCGCCGCCCAGGACCTGTTCGTGGCTGACATCCTGGCTGCCGCCGACAAGCGCCAGCTCGCGCGCCTCTCGGGCCTGGGGCCCACTCACTACCTGGGCGCCAAGGTCAAGCCCGCTTCGAACTGATGCGCCGCAACTACCCGTCCTCGTCGCGCTCCATCGGCTTGACCCTCGCGGTCGGCTTCGTGTTTGTGCTGCTCGCGGTGATCGGCGGCCTTGGCACGGCTGTCATGGGCCAGACTGCCACCATCATCCTCGCGGCCCTGGTGCTGGGCTTCTTCGGCCTCTTTCTGCCGCTGACCCTGTTCCTGCCGGCCCTGCTGCTGGTCTCGTTCGTGCTCACCGGCCAGATGCAGTACTTCGCCCGCATCGACCGGGCCCTGTGGCTACCCTTCCTGGTGGGAGCGCTCTTGATGGTGCGCTTCCCGTTCGACCTGATGCAGCGCCGCCTCGGCCACCCGGAGCAGGCCTCGTTTGCACCGGCCTCGCCGGCCGGCGTCAAGGTCATGCTCTTCGTCTACTTCACCACCTTGCTGGCCACCTCGGCCATCAATGGTATCGAGCCGCTGCAGCTGCTTGTCAGCTTCAAGGAGTATCTGTTCCTCTGGTCGCTGTTCCTGGTCATCAGCTTCGGCCTGCTGGCGCCGCGCCATATCGAGCGTGTCTGGAACCTGCTGCCCTGGCTGATGCTGGCCCAGCTGCCCATCGTGTTCTACCAGCGCCTGATCGTCGTGCCTTCGCGCGCGGCCCGTGGCGTGGGTGCCGAATGGGATGCGGTGGTGGGCGCCTTTGGCGGCAACCCCGAGGGCGGCGGCTCCAGCGGCGCCATGGGCCTGTTCTGCGTCATCTGCATTGCCCTGGTCGTGGCCCGCTGGCGGCGCGGCCTGCTGCCCGGTTGGCAGGCCCTGGTGCTGGGCCTCAGCGGCTTCATCTCTATCGCCCTGGCCGAAATCAAGTTCGCCGTGCTGCTGCTGCCGGTCGCCCTGGTCGCCCTGTACTTTCGTCAGTTGACCAAGAAACCGCTCGAAGGCATCTTCGCCATTCTGCTGGCCTTCATCGTGTCCTTCTCGGTGCTGGTGGCCTACAAGACGCAGTTTGCTCTCGACGGCGAGCGCCAGACGGTGGGTGAGTATTTCGACAGCATCGTCGGCAGCCGCTCCAATGAGGGCGACTTCGTCAACTACCGCACCCGCGAGATGGGCCGTGTGGCGGCCATACGCTTCTGGTGGCAGCAGCACGGCCTCGATGAACCCGACAAGCTGTTGATCGGCCATGGCGCTGGTGCCAGCCGGGTGGGTGATCTGGTGGTGGGCGACGCCGCGCGCAAATGGCCCTTCAATATTGGGCGTTCGACCCTGGCCGTGATGTTGTGGGAAGTGGGCCTGGTCGGCACCGTGGCTTTCTGTTCGATGCTGCTGTTCGCGTTCATCCGGGCGTTCCGATTCTCCGGTGACGAAAGGCTTTCCGCTCAGCAGCAGACTCTCAGTGCATCGATGGCCATCGCGGTGTTAATTGTTGCGGCTGGCATACCGTACAACACGGACGTGATCCTGTCACACCAGTTGCAGTTGATGCTGATGCTCAGCCTTGGTTATCTCGCGATGCTCAATGGGCAGTTTTCCCCCAGGCACGCACTGAAGCCTACGCAGACGGCCGCGCCTCAGACCCTTCCGGCATGAGCAGCGCGCCTTTGAATTCGCGCCCGCCCGGCCAGGCGGGTGACGCGAAGGCATCTCCGATGCTGTCTATCGTGATCAAGGCTCTGAACGAGGAAGCCAAGATCAGGCGATGCCTGGAATCTGCACTGGCCGAAGTCGAAGGCCTGGGTGTCAGCTGGGAGATCGTGCTTAGCGACTCGATCTCGACCGACAAGACGGTGGAGATTGCATTGGGCTATCCGGTCAGGGTCGTTCAGTTCTCGCGGCTGCAGGACCGCGGCTGTGGCCCGGGCGTTCAGCTCGGCTACCAGTATTCACGTGGCTCGGTGATCTTCTTTCTGGACGGCGACATGGTGGTGCAGCCGGGCTTTCTGGCTGCCGCGCTGCGGGCGCTGGAGCAAGACCCGACCCTGGGTGGCGTGGCCGGCTTGCTGACCGACGCCTATGTCAGGAATGCCTTCGACGCGCACCGTGTCGAGTCTGCCGTCTCGTCAATCGCGAAGGACGAACTCTGGCTCAATGGCGGCGGCGTGTACCGGCGTGAGGCCATCGTGCAGGCCGGCGGCTATGCTGCCAACCGCAACCTGAAAGGTTGGGAGGAGGCCGACCTTGGCATGCGCGTGCGTGCCGCCGGTTGGCATCTGCGACGCATCCCAATGCCGGCTGTCACCCATGACGGTCATCACTTGAGCACCGTGCAGGTACTGCGCTCGGTGTGGCGCAGTGGCCGAGCCTTCTCATCGGGGGTGCTGCTGCGTCAGGCCGTCGGCCACGCCTGGTTCTTCGACTGCATTCGATTGCTAGCCCATCCGGTGGGCATGATGGCCTGGTGGTTTTTGGGCCTGTGCAGCGCAATGTGGAGTTTTTGGCAGTCCACAGGCTTGCCACTGCAGGCATGGGGTGCCGCCTCGGTGCTTGGTGTTCTGGGCGTCATGGTCGTCAAGCGCGGTTTGCGTCGCGGTGCGCTGTCTATTTTCATGTGGCACTACTGGGCTCTGAGCATAGTGATTGGTCTGACGCTGTCCGGGCGATCTCCAGCCGAGCCGATAGCGGGTGTCGAGTTGAGCGGCAAAGGCAACAGTCCATGAGTGCGCCGCCAGCGCGGAAGAATTACTACTCCGCGTCGGCGGCCCGCCGCGGGCTGCTGCAGTTTGCCCTGGGCAAGATCGTCTCTGCCGTCCTGGGCCTGGCCTTTCTGGCGCTGTCGGTCCGCCTGCTGGCACCGCAAAGCTATGGCGTTTACATCACGCTGCTGGCCGGGGCCGAGCTGTTCTATCTGGTCACCGGCCTGGGTCTGTCCACGGTGGCGCAACGCTATGTGGCCGAATACCGGTTGAAGGCGGTGGCGCAGGACTTCACCTCTTTTCTGCGCCGACAACTGCGCCGCCGTGTCTATCTGTCGCTGGCGGCACTGGCCCTGCTGCTGCTGGCCTGGGAGCCCGCCATGTCGGCCACCGGGCTGGGGCTGGGCCGCAGCTGGATGCTGCCGGTGGGCCTGCTGCTGCTGGGATGGTCGGGTTACTGCTTCCTGGAGGAGGTGATGGGCGCCTGTCTGCTGCAGGGCTATTCCCAAACACTTGCGGCGCTGCGCAATGTCGTGCGGCTGCTGGTGGTCTGGTACGGGGCGCACCAGCCCTCCGGTCTAACGCTGGAGCTGATGGTCTGGGCCGAGGCTCTGGTCACGCTGGCATCCTGGCTGACTGCCGAGCTGCTGGTCATGCGATGGGCCAGGCGTGCGCCGTCGGCCGAGGGGGCCGTGGCCGACTTTGAAGCCCCGGACATGGACGCCGTGGCCCGGCGCTTCTACGTCGTGCAACTGGCCGGTCAGGCCTATGGCATCAATATCACCAAGATGCTGGTCATGCGCCTGCTGGGCGCCGCCCAGGCGGCCAGCTTTGGCGTGGCCCAGTCGATCGCCGACATCGTGCGCAACTACCTCCCGGCCCATCTGCTGGCAGGGTGGGTGCGGCCCATCATGGTGGCGCGCTATGTGAAGAACCGCGACCTCGGGGAGGTGGCGCTGGTCGTCAACCTGGTGCTGAAAGTCAATCTGCTCGGGCTGCTGCCACTGGCTGCGGCCTTTTTGGTGGCCGGTGATGAGTTGGGGGCCTGGCTGTCAAACGGCCACTACCCGAAGCTCGGTGCGCTGCTGAGCGTGATGATGCTGGGCCTGGTGCTCCAGTCGCTGCACCTGCTGCTGACCATGGTGGCGCTGACGCTGGAAAGCGCCCGCGCCAGCCTGCGCGCCACCTTTGCCGCCTGTCTGGCCTTGCCGGTGCTGGTGCTGCTGGTCTGGCAGATGGGCATCATGGGCGCGGCGCTGGCCATGCTGGTGACCGAGCTGATTTGGATCAGCGTGGCCTGGTACACCCTGGCCGGCCAGGGCCATCGCCTGCACCTGGACCTGCTCGGTTGGGCGAAGATAGCCGCTGCGGCAATCGGCGGCGCCGGCCTGGGCTGGTGGTGCAAGAGCAGCGGCCTCGGCGGCCCCGGGGCCCCCGGCACAATTTTGGCTGCGCTGGCGGCACTCGGCCTGGGCTTTGCGGCGCTGGTGTGGATACTCAGGCCGCAGCGCGAGGGCGAAGTGCTGCTGGTGCGGCAGTTGCTCAAGGGCGGAAACAACAAATCATGAGCGCTATGAAGACGGTTTTGAGACGGGCGGCGAAGGCCGCCATCGGGCTGCTGCCCGCGCAGAGCAAGGACATGCTGCTGCAGCGCTACTACCAGTGGCGTGACAGCCGCGCCCTGCGCGCCGGCATTCGCTATGACCTGAGCAACTACCTGACCGGCTCCGGGCTGCTGCGGCAGTATCAGCACCGGTCCAGCCTCGAGGCCGGCCTGATCAAGGCCTACCACCGCATCGAGAAGGGCCTGGCCCTGCGCGAGCCGCGGCCCGGCTTCGGCCGCGATGCGGTCGACACCCTGTTGCGCGACGGCGAGAAGTTTCTGCAGCTGCACGGCCCCAGCACGACGCTGGTGCGGGTGGTGCAGGCGCTGGACGAGTATGTGGCCTTCAACCGGGGCCATGGCGTCGATCTGGCCTGGCTGCTGCCCCGGCTCGAGGCGATGCGCCAGGCGCTGCAGGCCGGCAACTGCTGGCGTGCAGCGCCGGTTGAGGCCGGCACGCGGCTGGTCAGACGCGATGACATCCACGCCGCGGCCAAGCATGACCTGAGCGCCTTCTTCGCCCAGCGCTACAGCGTGCGCCAGTTCGCCCCGGAGCCGGTGCAGGCCGAGCTGATCGAGCAGGCGGTGCGCATGGCACAAAAAACACCGTCGGTCTGCAACCGTGAGTCTGGCACCGTGTTTGTGGTCACCGACAGGGCCCGCATGGCCGAGCTGATGGCCTTGCAGAACGGCAATCGCGGCTTTGGTGACCAGGCGGGCGCGCTGATGATCATCACCTCGCGCCAGGACACCTTCCTGTCGGCCGGCGAGCGCTACCAGGCCTGGATCGATGGGGGGCTGTTCGCGATGTCGCTGATCTATGCACTGCACTCGCTGGGCCTGGGCACTTGCTGCCTGAACTGGAGCGTGGAGCCCCAGGCCGACCGGGCCTTGAAGTCCGCCTCGGGCATACCGACGGACCATGCCGTGATCATGATGCTGGCCCTGGGTCATCTGCCCGAAGAGTTCCGTGTGGCCAACAGCCCGCGCCGCCCGCTGACCGAAGTCCTGCACTATTTGTGAGCCTGACATGACCAAGACGAAAACAATCTATCTCACCGGGCAGAACAACTTCGGCAACCGGGGCTGCGAGGCGCTGGTCCGCTCTACCGTGACGGTGCTGACCGAGGTGCTGGGGCCGATCAAGGTACTGGTGCCTTCGCTGGACCCGGTGCGCGATCAGGCCCAGTGGCCCGACAGCGCTGCGTCCGGGGTGAGCTTCGTCAAGGCTTACCCGATGACGAAGATGTACAGCAAATGGGCCGGCGCGAGCCAGCGCTGGCCGTGGCTGCATGCCCTGGCACGCCCCAAGCCCAGCCTGCAGCCCGAACTGCTGGAAGATCTGAAGCGCTCGGACATTCTCCTGTCCATAGGTGGCGACAACTACTCGCTGGACTATGGCTTGGCTTCCCTGTACTACTTTGTCGGTGTGGCCGAGGCGGCCATGAGCATGGGCAAGCCGGCCGTGCTCTGGGGGGCGTCGGTCGGCCCCTTCAGCAAGCAGCCCATTGCCGAACGGCGCATGGCCGAGCACCTTCGGAAGTTGACGCTGGTGACGGTCCGGGAAAGCCGAAGTGTCGAGTACCTGAAAGGCATCGGGGTCAATGACAACGTGGTGCCCGTCATCGATTCGGCATTTGCAATGACACCGGAAGCAGTTGATACGTCGGCCTGGTGGCCCAAGGCCCCGGGCGATGGCGTGCTGGGTTTGAATATCGGCGCGCTGATTGATGATATGCGCCGCCAGAGCGGCAATCCTGACGGTGCGGTAGGCGCGGCAGCAGAATTCGTAAGAAAAATCCTGGCCGAAACCAACTTGTCGGTGCTGCTTGTCCCACACGTCGCGTCATTGAGCGGTGCCAAATGGAACAACGACGAAGACTTCAATGCGCGCTTGCTCGATGCGCTGGGCGGTGCCCAAGCCCGCCTCAGCTCCGTGCCTTCTGGCTTCAATGCGGCACAGCTGAAGCATGTTATTTCTCAATGCCGCTTCCTGATCGCCGGCCGTACGCATGCGACTGTTGCGGCATTTTCTACTGGCGTTCCGACCATCTCGATTGCGTACAGCGTCAAGGCGAAGGGTATCAATCGAGATCTGTTTGGCCACGAGAATTACGTTCTTGAAACACCAAAATTAAGTTTCGAGACTCTGTGGGCCGCGTATCAAACCTTGTTGAGCGATGAGGCAAAGCTGTTGGATCACTACGCCAAATCATTGTCGAGTTGGCGCCAGCGAGCGCGCCTTGGGGCGCAGAAGTTGTACTCACTCTTGGACAAGTGAGATACATGAGTTTCGACTGCTGAGGGATTTGCATGGCTATTGCGCTGCGGTGCAGTGACGGCCGGTGTTTACCTTGGACATTCGCCGGACGTGTGATCGACCCAGGATTTCAACCTTTTCTCTTTGGTTACTTCTTCTTGGTTCAGTTTGATTTCAGCCACTCATATGTACACATCCCCCCTCTATCTCAATAGTCCCATATGGTTCCAAGAGTTAATGCTAAGTACACGTGGCTGGGCGAGGGCCGCCTTGCGCGAGGGTGCTGCATTCCGACGGGAGCTGGACGAGGTTCAGCAGACCCAATGGCTTGACGCGCCCTCACTGGAAGCCCTGCAGTTGAAACGCCTGCAGCGCACGGTCAATCACGCTGCCCAGCAGGTGCCCTTCTATCGGGATCGGTTCAAAGCCGCCGGTTTTGACCCACGCGATCTGAAGAGCCTGGCCGATGCCCAACGGATTCCTGTCATGGACAAGCGCGACGGTTTCGAGGCCGGCAAGCGGATGACATCGGAAGTCCATACTGGCCCGCGCTTCGAGGCCAACACCAGCGGTACCACCGGAATGGCCATGAGTTGCTGGCGCGACCTCAACTCGATCAATCGAGAGAATGCGTTCGGTTGGCGGCAGATGATCTGGGCCGGGATGAAGGTGGGGGACCGGCGAGCATGGATACGGGGAGACAAGGTTGTGCCATCGGGCCAGAGGCAGGCACCATTCTGGCGTCACAATCGTGGCGAGAACCTGCTGATGATGTCGTCCTACCATCTGTCCGAGGCCACGGCCGACGGCTACTTGGAGGCCCTGGAGGCGTTTGATCCGGCCGTATTTGTCGCCTACCCATCGGCGGTGTTGTTGCTCGCCAGGCACCTGGTGGCAAACGGCCGCCGCTATAAAGGGCGCAGCTTGACGGGCATGGTGACCTCTTCGGAGACGGTGACAGATGAGCAGCGCCGGCTTGTCAACGAGGCGTTTGGCGTGCGCATATTCGACTGGTACGGTTCCTGTGAACGGATGACGGCGATCGGAACCTGCGAGCATGGCCGCTACCACCTGCTGTCGGACTACAGCTACACCGAATTGGAGCCGCAGGACAATGGCACAAGCCAAGTGATCGGTACGTCTTTTGACAACATGCTGATGCCCTGGATCCGGTACCGGCTGGGCGACGAGATCGTGCCAGCGGCACCTGATTTCCGCTGTGAGTGTGGTCGGAGCTTCCCGGTGATTTCGCACTTGGTTGGCCGCATGGATGACTACGTGCTTGCAACCGACGGCCGCCAAGTCAACATGATGTCGAACGTGCTCGACTACATCCCGCATTTGCTCGAAGGCCAGGTCCGGCAGGACAAGCATGGCGAGTTGACGATCCTGGTGGCGCTACCTGAAGGTGCCCCGCTGGACGAGGCCAGCCTGGTACGAACCGTTCACACCTACATCGGCACGGAGATGGCGGTGCGCATCGAGCGGGTGGCTAGCGTGCCCCGGACCGCCAACGGCAAGTTGCGTGTTGTGGTCCGAACCATCTGATGACTGGCACGAAGCTGGGCACAAAAGCGTGCCGAGTGTTGATGATCGGGCCTCCGCTGGATGGGCGAGGCGGCATGTCGTCGGTGAGTGCCGCCTATCGAGATGCGGGGTTGTTTGAACGGTGCGGCGTTCGCTATTTGTCCAGCGTGACGGCGCGCTCGGGTGCGATGGTCAAGCTATGGGTGGCCATTGGGGCCTGGCTCGAACTGGTGGGATTGTTGCTCTCTCGCCAGGTTGATTTGGCCCATATTCATGTGGCGTCGGGGGCAAGCTTCTGGCGCAAGGCCATCTACCTGTGGACCTTGCGCATGGCCGGTGTGCAGGTCGTGCTGCATGTCCATGGTGGCAACTTCCTGGAGTTCTTCCGCACGACATCGCGCCTTGGACAGCGCTATATACGAGCGAGCTTCGCGCAGTGTGGGCGCGTCATTTTGCTTTCGCGGGCGTGGGTCGATCGAATTGGTGTGGTCGTGGATCCGTCGCGCTGTCGGGCCATTGGCAACCCAGTGCTGGCATGGCCGCAACAACGCACTCCTCGCCCGATCCGGACATTCTTGTTTCTGGGGCGTTTCGAAAGAGATAAGGGAATCAACGAGCTGCTCGAAGCGTTTGCAAAGGTCCGTCGACAGGTACCTGACGTGAAGCTCCTGCTGGGCGGCGATGGCGATACTTCGCTGATTGAGCGTGCCGTGGCTCAGCACGACATGGCGCAGGATGTGACGCGCCTCGGTTGGGTTTCAGGCGAAACCAAGAGAAATGCCTTTGCCGCCGCTGATGCCCTGGTACTTCCCTCGTACGTCGAGGCCTTGCCAGTTGCAATGCTGGAAGCGATGAGCTGCGGCCTACCTGTGGTAGTAAGCAACGTGGGTTCCATCCCCGAGGTCATCTCTGATGGCGTCAATGGTTTGCTGGTGGCGCCAAGAGACATCGACGCGCTTGCGCAGGCGATGTTGGCGCTGGCGCTGAAACCCGACCTGGCGCTGCAATTGGGTATAGAGGGCAAGGCAACATTTGACGGGCAGTTCGACGCCCGACTGGTGGCTGACCAGGTAGCGCAGTTGTACTTCGAGGTGCTCACGGATCGCAAACGGGCTCATTGATCTGGGCTCATGGAGATACTGCTCAGCCTAGCGCCGAGAGGTACTGCGTGTAGCCCACGACCTGCTTGGTTCGCTCCGGGGTCAAGAATCGGTCCAGCCGGCCGAGACTGAAAGGCGACAGCGCCTTCGGATGGCCGATGATGCAGTATTCGGTGGCACCCGCGTTGATGTAGTTCTTGTACCCTTTTTCCAATAGCGTGCTCTTGTAGCCGTCCATCGAAGCCACCGTGCTCGTGCGCGTGAGAAGCTTCTTCAGGGTATCGGTGCGCCCCGGGCCAATGGCATTGCCATTCCCGTACGCCTTGGACGCGGAGCCGCCAAATTTCTTGTGCAGTGCAAACCGCCAATAGAAGCTGGGATGGACCTTTAGACTCGCGATCGGGACTTCCAGAAACGGGCCGGTGGCCTCTGGCTTGCAAGGGTCTGAGTCGAAGCGCCAGTGGCCGACCTGTGGTGCAGCACGGAAGTCGAAATCGTGCGCTGCGTCTTCGGCGGTTCCGCCCGGGAACACAGTGCTGTCAATTCGTATTCCTGCCGCCAGCAGAGCTTGTTTGAGTTTGCTGAAGGGTTGAATAACCCAGCCGCCGGCCCGGAATGCAAAAGCGTGCTCAGGGCCAGCCAAATCTTTGAGGATGGCCACGTAACTCGTCACGAGGCGCGAAATGTCGGCAGCATCAAAGTCGTGCAGTTTGTAGCGGCGGGTGTCCATATTCCAGCCGTCACCTGCCCAATGGCAGTCCTCCCAATGAGAGTGGATGTGCAGTTGAATCTCATGGCCTTGCTTGGCGAGCATCTCAATGTGCCTGCAGATCAAGTCGTGGTCCTTGCGCAGTTGCGCATCCTTATGCATTTCACGGCGCAACGCCGCGATATAGGCAACGTCGACGAAGAAGACCAGCGGAATTCGTCTTGGGCCGGTCAGCTTCAATAGCGCGTCGGTCGGCGCGACGATAGAGGACTCGACGCTGCCGGTACGCCGCCCGAAGAACAGTTCGTAGTCCAGGGTAAGCAATATGTTCATTTGGCGCCCTGCTCAGCCCGGCTAAGGCGCTCCAGCGCAGAGTTGATTGCCGCGACCTGGCCAGCGCTGAGCTTGACCTTGCCATAGATCGACTCACCCTTTTTGAGCCGTTCGAGCAGAACCTTGGTGAAAAGGTAAGCGTCGATAACCGAGAGTTCGGATTCACCCAGCTTCACGGTTCGTATTGCCCCAGCGGATTCAAGCCAAGGGCGCGCACGTTCGCAGTCGCGAATGACGGACTGCTTTGGGTTGTGGCAACGGGTGCTCACGGTCAGAGGTTCGCCTTGGGCATCGACACATGCAATATCGAATGCTTCAGGCAAATACACCGGGAACGGCAGATCGTCGCCGAGTAGATCCTCGTACACATGAAAGCAGGTAACCGAATTGAGCCCGACGCCAACCATCAATATCTGCCCGCGCTTGCGCGTGATGTGCCAGTACGGGCTGTGGGCCCCAAAGGGAGTCTGGTCGCAGTGGTGAGAGTCGGTATATGCCTGTGCCTCAGCGCCCAAGGCTACCAAGGAGTGCGTGGGGTGAACGCTTCGGCGAGCCCCTTCTTTGGCCATCACAACAGCCGAAATGGCGCCCATGGCATTGCGGGCGGTTCGGACATCGAACAAGACGCAACTATCGAGGTACTCGCGCATGGTCGTGTTGTACGGTAGCGCGGGAACCAGAACTGTCTGTTGTGTCAGGTCCAGGCTGTTCAACCATGCATCAACCAAGGCGGTGACAGGTTTGTCCAGCTTGCCAATATTCGATACGGAGCCGTGAACCAGGAGGTCGCGGTCCAGACCCATGCTGCCGAGTTGTTTCAGTATGTCGTCAACGGACACCTGTGTTCGCACTTTGCGCGCAGCATGCTGTTCGAGCCGTTGTTGTTGTGCCTTTTGACGTAGAGCCTTCTGGATCCAGCTCGGCAAGTAGGGCAAGGCGCGTTTTGCGATTGAGCGTAGTGACACTGGATATCCTTTTTCGGGGCGCGCCAATGCTCACGCACACGGACGGCGGCGGGAGTTTATGGTCAAGCGCTGTGCTGCGCAAACCAGATCATGCGCAATATTCGCGAGAAAGGGCAACTCGCGCCCGCCGGCTTATGTGTTTATGTACTTGTTGAAGCTCAGCCACCGCGCGAGGGCTATGGGAGCCAATAGCGGGTTGGGGCGCGACGATCAGTTCGTTGCGGGGTCGTGAGTCAGGAAGGCGATCTCGAAGCCGCCGTAGATCAGGCGCGGTTTCTCGACCACCGGCAGCTGGCCGAGCATCACATCGATGAAGGCCGGGTCGGTGTAGATGATCCAGAGCTTGCGGGGGTGTGCTTTCAGCGAGCGCGCGAGCTGCTGGCAGAAGGCAGTCATCACGTCCGCACCGAAGGGGTTGTAGAGGAAGAACACGCAGTCGTCGGGTCCGTAGTCGTAGCGGGTAGCGTCGGCACAAACCACCTGGACATCGGTATCGGCCGGAAGATGGCTCCTTACCTTGGTGAGATTTCGCCGAGCGAGCTCGACGAGCTCCGGGGCAAACTCGATGCCGACAATGCGCTTGAAGCCGAACAGAGCGGCCGTCATGACGACCTTGCCCTTGCCGCTGCCGATGTCGATGAAGCTTTTGTCCAACGGCGCACCGCTGTACTCAAAAGCTCGCCGCAAAGCGCGTGCGCGGGTCATGACGTAGGGCTTGGCCTCGGCCTGGTGCTCCGGGGAGATGACCTCGAGTTCGGCCTGCGGGATGCGCGCAGTGGTGTCCGTGCCCATGCGCATGTCGAACAGTGAATCCTCGGCAATGCTGAGCAGTGTCTCGACACTGCGCCTCGGGCCGAGGCGGGTGAGGCTGTTGTAGGTTCGTCGTAGAAGCTGTGGCATGGGCTCAATCCAGTTGCAAGACAACCAAACAGCCGACCCATGCACGCATCAACAGTTGCCGCAGGGGCCGGTACATCGCTTCAATAACAAGCGCGCCCGGTAGCCGGTCACGCCTTGCCGCGAAACTAACACGATTCGCGCCAGGGGCACCAGACCCTGATTCGGCGATGGCCGCGCGGCCTCAACTGCGGTTGTTGCGCCATTCCTTGACGAGCAGTCCCAGGAAGGCCATGTCTTCAATGAAATAGCGCCTGAACATGCGGCGGGGTTCTTGCAGGAATCGGTAAAACCATTCCAGACCTGATTTCTGCATCCAGACCGGCGCGCGCTTGACCTTGCCGGCGGCCACGTCGAATGTGCCGCCAACGCCCATGGCGAAGGGGATCTTCATCTGCGCCTGGTAGGCACCCAGGAACTGTTCCTTCTTGGGTGAGCTGATGGCCACGAACAGCAGGTCGGCCCTGGCCTGCGCAATCTCGTTGACGATGCTGGGCTCCTCCTCGGGCTTCCAGTAGCCATTGCGATGGCCTGCGAACACCAGGTTGGGGTACTTCTGCGTATAGATCTCCCGCACGCGCGAGACAATTTCCTCCTTGGCGCCCAGCAGATAGACGCGCCAGCCCTTCTGCGCCGAGCGCGCCATCAGCGACTCGAACAGGTCGACCCCCGCGACCCGCTCCTTGAGCGGTTTGCCCAGCAGCCGGGAGGCCCAGACCACGGGCATGCCGTCGGCATTGATGAGGGCGCAGTCGTTGATGATCTGGCGCAACTCGGGATCCTTCTGTGCCTTGACGAGCTTGTCGACGTTGACGACCACATGTTGATGGGGCAGGCCGCTGGCGATGAAGCCCTCGATGGTCTGCAGGGTCTCTTCCATGGACAGGTTGTCGACCTGGCAGCCCATCATCTCGATACGCGGGCGCATCAGGCGAGAGCCCCAGGCAGGGTGGCGGGTGTCAGCGTGCAAAAAATGAGCATTTGAGATTCTCTTGTTGGCGTTCGGTAGCGCGACCCGATCTGCAGGAGCGTGCAAGTATATAAACCGCCGCGTGACGAAAAGAAGCCGGCAGCGCCCTTTCAGGCGCTGCCGGCATGGGCTGGGTGGCGGTTGGGCTTACTTCGGAACCGTCATTTCCTTGCGGTCGAACTCGAAGACCTGACCGGCAACCGTGACCTTGGCGACGCTGCCGACCACCGACACTGCCACGCTGGCCGTGGTCTGGCAGTCTTCGCGTATCACGGTGACCATGGCGGCTTGCTTGCTGGCCGTGGCTGCGGTGAAGCGGCCGTGATGTTGCGCCGTCTGACCACCGCTGGGTGCGGCATCCCATGCGCTGGTCTGCGCAAAGCTGCCGGTGACGCCATAGTGGTCGATGCAGGCCGAGGCGGGTGCGTTGTTGGCGACGATGCTGCTGCCCTTCGTCGTGAACGGTGCCAGCGCCTGATAGTTCCACTCCCAGCGCCGGGCGGTGTCGCTCGCCAGCCAGTCATAGATGACGGTGATGCCCTGGCTTCTGATGTGCACGAAGGAGCGCAGGGCGTCGGTCACCAGCGGCACATAGGTGTAGTTGACCGGGTTCAGGTTGCGGTAGGCCAGGCTTGCGTCACCGGTGCCGGCAGTGAAGTTGCCGCCATCCACGTAGTTGAGCAGCTTGCCCCGGGAGTGCATGGTGTGTGCCGGGCTCGTCGGGGTGGCGACTCTGCTGTCCGAACCGGCTTGGCCGACGCCGCCGTCAAAAGTCACGGCGTTCTTGTACCGGGTGGCGCGGGTCACGTTCGCGTGGTGTGGCGAGTTGTAGTAGTCGTAGTAACCACTGCTGATCAGCAGGTTGCGGCCCTTGGACACGAGGGTGAAGCTGTTCTGATCGGCATGCTCATGGTTGTAGCTGCCGAAGCTGCCCGACTTGAAGAACAGGCTGCTGCGCGCGCTAAGGGCCGCGTCGGAGTGCGACGCGATGACCCCGGCGTCGTTGAAGGCCCAGGAATCTTTCAGCGGAGCGGCCGGCGTGGGCTTGGTGCCGGCCGTGCCAAGCAACATGAAATGCAGCGGGGTGATGTAGGAGCCCACGATCTGGACGTTCTCGGGCCGGGCACGCCAGTACCACTCATGCTCAGGTTGACGGGTCACCGCGGCATACAGCCGAAACGAGTCGTACGCATAGTTTTTGTACAGGGTCTGCGTCTCTACGCTGTCGCCGAAGGGGTTGAGCAGGTCCACATTGGGCGCAGTCATCGCCATCAGATAGGTGCCGAAGTTGCGGATGAAGGCCCGCTGGGTTAGATCGACATTCGCAACCACCTTGAGCATGGCAATGGTGCGCGAATGGTCGTACATATCCCACCAGGCGTAGGCAATGCTGCTGCCAGCGCTGCCGTCTTGCACACCCTTGTCGTGCAGGATGGTGCTATAGGCCTCCCAGGCTTCCTGCAGCCAGGCGTTGCCATCGGTGAATCCGGGCGTGCCAGCGGTGAGCATCAGTGAGCGCAACGCGAAGTAGACCGCCGTGTTCTCGAACGCCAGATACGGGCTGTCATCAACCTTGCGGATGGATGTCATGACGTCGCTGAGCCGGGCTTGCACCGCCGTGCCGATGGTCGAACGCTGGCTGGCGCTGAGCTTGTCCCAGAGCAGGTCCATGCCGGTGGACAGGGCGATGTGAACGCTGCGATTGGCCTGGGGCTGGTTGGCCTCGCTGGTCATGCCATTGACATCCCAGCCGGCAACATTCATCAGGTGCTGGATGCCTGCGGTGGCATAGGCCTCATTGCCGGTCAGTTTGTAGGCATAGGCCAGGGCCTCGATACGGCGCAGTTCGGTGTCGGCCGCGGTCCGTGCAGCCGCCATATAGGCGTTGTAGTCGGTTGCCACGGTGAACGAGGTCTTGGACTTCATCGCCGGCTCAACAATGGTGACCGAGCTCACCGTACGGTCGGCCTCGGAGATCAGCGCGTTGTAGGCCGCCTTGTACTCACCGGACTTGGCGGCGCTGCTGATGGCCGCAAAGCTGCTGCCGGCAGGCAGCAGGCGCGGGTGAGTCTTGTTGACCAGCGAGGTGACGAATGCCGGGCCCGCCGGCAGCTTGACGCTGGCCAAGCCAGCGGGCACCGTGAATCGCCGTGCTGCAGCAGTTTCGGTAGCTCCGGCCGTGGTGCGATAGCTGACGGTCCAGGTGTAGTCGCCAGCGGCCAAGGATTGGTCAATCAGCAGACGTGGCGTATTGACCGATTTGGTGGCGACGGTGCTGCCATCGGCCTTCTTGAGCACAAAGGTCCACGGGGTCGCCTTGCTTCGATTGGTCGGCTGGGGCCAGGAGAAGACGGGTTGGCTGTCCTGGACCACACGGCAGTCGGCAGGCAGCAGCCGGCGAACCTCGGGGTGCGACTTCTCGACGAAATCGGTGTACACCTTCGCCGCGCAGCCACTTGTGGCGAAGTCCGGAAGGCCGACGCCCGTCAGCTTTTGCGTGGTGGGGGCGGGTGCAGGGGCCGCTACGGGTGCTGGTGCGGGCGCAGGGGCAGGGGCAGGGCCTGCCACAGCGGCGGGTGCAGGAGCCGGGGCAGGCGCCGGGGCCGGGGCCGGCGAGGGTGCAGGAGCCGTGGCAGCTGTCGCTTCACACGTCGCTGCCGACCAAGTGACGAATCCGAGACCGCAGCTTGCAGTGATGCTTCCCCTGTAACCAGCCTTGGTGTTCTCGAACAGCTTGCTGCTGCCATTCGACATCACCGCCATGGCGGCGGTGGAGCAGGATCCAAAGGTCTTGATCTGATTGATGGTGCAGGTGCCGGCTGCGGCCGTCGGCTTGACGGTCGGGGCCTTGGTGGTAGGGGCTGGGGCCGGCGGTATGGTGTTGGCGGCAGTGGTGGTCGAGGGCGATGTCGCGCCCGCATCGGTGCCCGTGCCTGTCGGGGTCTGGGTGGCGTCGGCCTTGGCGGCGGTTTCGCTTTGGGCGCTTGCCGTCGGGGTGCTGGCCGCGGCGGTCTTCTGGCTTTGAGCGCTTGTCGAGCTTGGGTTGGACTTGCTTTCTTCGTTGGCGCCGCCGCATGCGGACAGTCCCAGGCTCAGGGCTGTAACTGCGTAGGCCAGGGCGGTGAGCCGCCCGTGTGTTTCATACTTCATGGTTCAACTCGCTAACTTGCGCTGATGTGCTGGCTGGAACTGGTGCGGCCATAGTGGCTGCCTCGGTAGCAAAGCGCAGTGTTGGGGAGCGAAAGGGCCGACTGGTGTCAGCGTTGCGCGGCGCGCGGGTCACTCGGAGCACTGCACCTGGGCTGCTTGGCTCATAGGGAGTTGTGCGGGCCTTAGGTCTCTCGTTGTTTTCGGCGAGAGAGGGGCTGACTTAACTGGCCGGCGGGCACGGCCTGGTGCCCATTTGTAACAACGAGGTGCGTCAGCAACTGTTGCTGGCAAGACTTGGCGGACCTTGGGCGTGAAGATTGCACGCATTTGGCCCGGTGCGGTGCCAATTGGCAGTGTGCTGGCGGCGAGAGTTTGGCCCCGGATTGGCATCCGGGCTACGTGGGTTTTGTAGCCTGGATGCAATCCAGGGGCTGGCTGCGTCGGGTGTTGCGTAGCCCGGATGCAATCCGGGACACTGCCCTACATCGTTGTCAGCAGCTTCTCCGCCAGGATGTTGACGGTGCGCTCCGCCGCCTTGCCATCCCACAGCAGCGGCCGGCGGCCGCGCTTGCCGTTGCCGGCCACGGCGTTCAGAGCGGCGGCAATGACGTTGTCGGGGTTGGTGCCGGCCAGCACATTGCTGCCTTCGTCCACCGTCACCGGGCGCTCGGTGTTCTCACGGATGGTGACGCAGGGCACGCCCAGGGCGGTGGTTTCTTCCTGCAGGCCGCCGCTGTCGGTCAGCACGACGATGGCGTCTTTCCACAGATGCAGGAAGGACATATAGGCCTGCGGGCCCATCAGCTCGACGTTCTGCCCCAGGTCGATGCCGAACTTCTCGATATTGGCCCGGGTGCGCGGGTGCACCGGGAACACCAGCGGCAGCTCCTGGGAGACGCGGCGCAGCACCTTGGCGACGTTCTCCAGGCTCTCGGCGCTGTCCACATTCGACGGGCGGTGCAAGGTGACGACGCCGTAGCGGGCGTGGCGGTTTTTGTAGCCGTCGCTCTCCAGGCCGCTGGTGTCCATGCTCTTGAGCTTGTCGGCCTGGAACAGCACGTTGTCGACCATCACATGGCCAACGTCCCAGACCACGCTCATGTCCTTGCCTTCCTGCTGCAGGTGCTTGAGGCCGCTAGGTTCGGTGACGAAGAACCAGTCGCTGATGGCATCCGTCACGAGGCGGTTGATCTCTTCGGGCATGCTCATGTCGCCGCTGCGCAGGCCGGCTTCGACGTGGGCCACCGGAATGCCGGCCTTCTTGGCGACGATGGAGCAGGCCAGGGTGGAGTTCACGTCACCCACCACCAGGCAGGCGGCGGGCTTCTCGGCGGCGCAGAGCGTCTCGTAGGCCACCATGATCTTGCCGGTCTGTTCGGCATGGGTGCCGCCGCCGCAACCCAGGCGCACGTCGGGGGTGGGGATGCCCAGCTCCTCGAAGAACACATCGTTCATGTCGCGGTCGTAGTGCTGGCCGGTGTGGATGATCTTCCAGGCCAGGCGGCCATCGGCTTGCAGCGCCCGCACGATGGGTGCGATCTTCATGAAGTTGGGGCGTGCGCCGGCGATGAGGTGGATGCAGGGTTTTGTCATGGTGTCTTCGTGCTTGATGGATTTTGTCTGCGGCCTTGACGGCAGGGAACCCCGGATTGCGCTGCGCTTCATCCGGGCTACGGGGCTGATTCGCTACAGGCGGCCTTGCCAGTAAACCGGTTCGCGTCTTTGATGGCAGACCGCGTAGATCTGGGGGCCGGATGCGCCCTCCCTATACACAATCGAATAGGGAAAGCGATAGAGTCTGTGAATACGCAGGCCTTCCGCCGTAGGTGTGCCTAGTTGCGGATTCTGTTTCAGAAGTGCCAAGACACGTTCGAACTCGACCAGAAAAGCGTCGGCAATGCGACCGCTTGCGTGTTCGGCGTAGTAGATGGCGGCGTCGGTGAGTTCGAGCTCGGCTTCAGGATGGAGCCATACACCCATGGTCGGTCGGAGCTCAGGCAATCCGGGCGCGGATGCGCGCAATGGCTTCATCTGCCGGAACAAGTACGACGTTGCCGGAGCTGACTTCGGCCTCACGTCTGAGCGCTTCCGCAAGCCAGGCATCCTGGATCTTGGCGTCGGGCTCAAAGCTCTCTAATAAGCGTTCGAGCAGATGTGCCCGATCGGCTGGCCCGAGGCTCAGGACTTCGGCTTCAAGTTCGTGAACGGACGTGGGCATGTCAACTCCATGGTGTGCGCCCTTCGGGGTGCCATGCTCGCACTTTACTGGATCGATCACGACACTGTCGCGCTTCCGGCAAGTGCGGAACTTCTCAGCTTCGCCCATAGGTATCCTCAAACCGCACGATGTCGTCCTCGCCCAGGTACGAGCCCGACTGCACTTCGATGATCTCCAGCGGCACCTTGCCGGGGTTGGCCAGGCGGTGGGTCTGGCCCAGGGGGATGTAGGTGCTTTGGTTCTCGGTCAGCAGCACCACCTTGTCGCCGACGGTGACCTCGGCCGTGCCGGAAACGACGATCCAGTGCTCGGCGCGGTGGTGGTGCATTTGCAGGCTCAGCGTCGCGCCGGGCTTGACCATGATGCGCTTGACCTGGAAGCGTTCGCCCGAGTCGATGCTGTCATACCAGCCCCAGGGCCGGTGCACCTTGCGGTGCAGCGTCTGCTCGGGCCGTTGCCTGGCGCTGAGCTCGGCCACGATGTGTTTCACGTCCTGGCTTTGGGCGCGGTCGGCCACCAGCACGGCGTCGGCCGTCTCCACCACCACCACATCATGCAGGCCCACCACGCTGACCAGGCGGCTGGTGGCATGCACCAGCGTGTTCTGGCTGTTGCTGAGCATCACGTCGCCGGTGCTGGCGTTGCCCTGGGCGTCCTTGGCGGCCACCTGCCACACGGCCTCCCAGGCGCCGAGGTCGTTCCAGCCGGCGTCCAGCGGCACCATGTGCAGCGGCAGCTGGCCGGGGCACTTCTCCATCACCGCATAGTCCACGGACTCGGCCGGCACGGCCGCAAACTCGGCCTTGCCGGGGCGCAGGAACTTGGCGTCGGCGCTGCGAGTGTCCCAGGCCTTGCGCGAGGCGGCGGCGATGTCGGGGCGGAAGCGGTCGAGTGCGGCCATCCAGCTGGAGGCCCGCAGCACGAACATGCCGCCGTTCCAGAAGTAGCTGCCTTCCGCCACATAGGCCTGGGCGGTGGCGAGGTCGGGCTTCTCGACGAACTGGGCCACGTCGAGCACCTCGCCGGAGGCACCGGCTTGCGTGCGGATATAGCCATAGCCGGTTTCCGGGCGGTCCGGCGTGATGCCCAGGATCACGATGCTGCCATCGGCCGCCTGGCGCACGGCGCGCTGCAGGGCGGCGGTGAAGGCGGCCTCGTTGGTGACCGTCTGGTCGGCGGGTGTCACCACCAGCACGGGGTCTTGGCCGTCCTGGAGCGCATGCAGTGCGGCCAGGGTCACCGCAGGCGCGGTGTTGCGGCCCAGCGGCTCCAGCAGCACGGCGCTGGGCTCGGCGCGGGCCTCGCGCATCTGGTCCAGCACCAGGAAGCGGTGTTCTTCGTTGCACACCACGGTGGGCGCGGCCACACCGATGTCAGCCGCGCCAAGCCCCAGCAAGCGGCTCACGGCCAGCTGGAACAGGCTGCGGTTGGCGCTGCCTTCGCCGCCCAGCACCAGAAACTGCTTGGGGTAGCCCGCGCGCGACAGGGGCCAGAGCCGGGTGCCGCTGCCGCCGGCCATGATGACGGGCTGAATAGGGATATTCATTCTTGGTAGCCCGGATGCAATCCGGGAAATGGGTGCGTCGCCTGTGCTTGCCCCGGATTCCATCCGGGCTACTGGAAGCCGTTGGGGTTCATGCTCTGCCAGCGCCAGCTGTCGGCGCACATCCCTGCCAGATCGCGCTTGGCGCGCCAGCCGAGCTTGGCCTCGGCTTCCGATGGGTCGGCGTAGCAGGCATCGATGTCGCCCGGGCGGCGTGCCACCACCTGATAGGGAATGGGCTTGCCGCTGGCCTGTTCATAGGCCTTGGCCAGCTCCAGCACGCTATAGCCCTGGCCGGTGCCCAGATTGACGGTGATCGAGTCGGTGCCATTGAGCAGCCAGGCCAGCGCCGCCACATGGCCGTCGGCCAGGTCCAGCACATGGATGTAGTCGCGCACGCCGGTGCCGTCGGGGGTGTCGTAGTCCTGCCCGAAGACCTGCAGGCGCTCGCGCTTGCCCACCGCCACCTGGGCCACATAGGGCATCAGGTTGTTGGGCGTGCCGCGTGGGTCTTCGCCGATCAGGCCGCTCTCGTGTGCGCCGACCGGGTTGAAGTAGCGCAGGCAGGCGGTCTGCCAGGCGGGGTCGGAGGCGCCGAGGTCACGCAGAATGGTTTCGCCCATCAGCTTGGTCTGGCCGTAGGGGTTGGTGGCCGACAGTGCCGAACTCTCGGTGATCGGCAGCCGCTCGGGCTTGCCATAGACGGTGGCACTGGAGCTGAACACCAGGCGCTTCACGCCATGGGCCTGCATCGCCTGGCAGACGGTGATCAAGCCGCCAATATTGTTGGCGTAGTAGGCCAGCGGCTGCTGGGTGGATTCGCCCACCGCCTTGAAGGCGGCGAAGTGCACCACCGCGTCGATGCGCTGGCTGCTGAACAGCTCGTGCATGGCTGCTGCGTCGCAGACGCTGGCCTGCACGAACCGTGGCTCCTGGCCGGCCAGCGCATGCAGGCGCTTCAGCACCTCGGGCGAGCTGTTCGAGAAGTCGTCCACGCCTATCACCTGGTAGCCGGCCGCCAGCAGGGCCAGCCAGGTGTGCGAGGCGATATAGCCGGCGGCGCCGGTAAGCAGGATCGTGTGCATCGTGGTCGGGTATCGCTCAGCGCAGCATGATCTGGGCGTAGCAGCTGGTGCTGTTGGCGCTGAAGGGCACGGACAGGGCCAGGTTGTCACTGCTGCGCGAGTCATGGCTCAGCTGGCAGCCGACCTGCGTGTTGCGCGTGGGCAGCCAGCGGCCGCCCAGGCTCACGCCCTTGTTGGTGTCGTTGCCGAAGGCCTGGCCCGTGTTGGTCAGCGAACGGTCCGACCAGCGCATGCTGGCGTCGATGAAGATCTTGGCGCTCAACTCATAGGTGGCGCTGCTTGTCAGGGCGGTGGTCAGGCGGCTGTAGTCGGAAGTGACGAAATTGCTGCTGCCGAAGGTCAGGAACGAGGTGTCCTGGCCGGTGTCGCGGGACAGACCGGTTTTGACGCGCAGGCGCGGCCCGGGCTGCCAGATCCAGGTCAAGGCACCAGTCGCGCCCGAGAAATCGCGTGAGTTGAAGGACGCGTACTCCTGCTTGCCCAGGCTCAGGCGGGCGTTGATGGTGCTGGCACCACTCAAGATCCAGTTGCTGGTCAGATCCAGGTCGTGGCGCTTGTAGGTGTCTTCCAGAAAGCCGGTGGCCGTGGCGCGCGCCATCGGGTAGCGACCCTCGGTGTAGCGAAGCGCCGCCCCCAGGCTCAGGGCGCCGCTGGGCCGATAGACCAGGCCCAGCGAGCCGCTGTTCTGGCGGTACTGGAAACGGTTGTACTCCACCGCCGAATAGGCCACGCGGCGGTGGCTGAGGGTGGCCTCGGCCGTGAACTTGCTGACCAGGCCGTAGCGCACGGTGGCGCTGGCCTGCTTGTTGGTCTGGATGTTCTTCTTGGTCAGCAGCGGGCTGTCACCGCCAGGGTTGAACTGCGCCATATTGCGGTTGGCGCCCAGGCTGATGCGGCCCGACAGGCGCTCGATGGTGGCCCAGTCCAGCCCGCCATTGAGGCTGTAGCCGGTGTTGTTCAGGGTGTTGTTGTTGCGGTAGCGGCTGGCCTGGACCGAGGTGTCGGCAAACAGGCGCTGGCGGCCGAAGGTCTGGTCCAGGCCGGCCAGAAGGCTCGTCGTTGAGACCGTGTCGCTGTTGACGGGTTGGTTGCTGCTCAGCCGGTAGATGTTCGACTCATGGGTGAAGGCCTGCGACACGCCCACATAGTAGGGCGAGCTTTGCGCCAGGGCCGCGGGCCCGGCCAGGCCAAACGCTATCAGGGCGGCCAGCGGGGGCAGGGCGTGATGAAAGGCGTTGCTGTGCTTGGCCATGAATATCCTCAGATTTGTTTGGTGTGCTCGGCTTGGCCGCAGCGCTATCAATATGCGCTGCGATCAAACAAAACCAGGCGCACGGTGCGCACGATGATTTGCAGGTCCAGCCCCAGCGACCAGTTGCGCAGATACTCCAGATCGTATTCCACGCGGGCCTTCATTTTCTCGATGGTATCGGTTTCGCCGCGCAAACCATTCACCTGTGCCCAGCCGGTGATGCCTGGTTTGACCTTGTGGCGCACCATATAGGCCTTGATCAGCTGGCGATACTCTTCGTTGTGCGCCACGGCGTGCGGCCGCGGGCCGACGATACTCATGCGGCCCTGCAGCACATTGATGAATTGCGGCAATTCATCGAGCGAGGTGCGGCGTATGAAGGCACCGAATTTCGTGACGCGCGGGTCGTCCTTGGTGGCCTGCTTGACGACAGGGCCGTTGTCCATCGAGCGCATCGAGCGGAACTTGTAGACGATGATCTCCTCGCCGTCGAGGCCGTTGCGACGCTGCTTGAAGATGATGGGCCCCGGCGAGCTGAGCTTCACGCCTATGGCCACGGCCAGCAGAATCGGCGAAATCAGCACCAGAATCACGGCCGCCAGCACCACATCGCTGATGCGCTTGGTCAATTCATTGGTGCCGGTGAAGGGGGTTTCGCAGATACCCACGACCGGCACGCCATTCATGTCTTGCAGGCGGCCCTGGATAATGCTGATGCCGAACACATCGGGCACAAAAAATACCGAGGCAGTCGTGCCCTGCACATTCTCCAGGAGCTTGACGATGCGCGGCTGCGAGCCCAGCGGCAGGGTGATGTAGACCTCGCGCACGGCGTGGGTGCGCACATAGTCGCCGACCTCGCTCAAGCGCCCCAGCAGGCGGGTGTTGGAGTCGGGGTCCAGCCGTTCGTCCTGCCGGTCATCGAAATAGCCCAGGAAGTTGACGCCCCGGAACTGGCCGCGGTTCAGGGCCTTGGACACCTTCACGCCCAGCGCTCCGGCACCGACGATCACCGCCGTGCGCACCGCGTGCGGGCGGCTGCCCAGCCAGCGCAGATAGCTGCGGCCGATCATCACCGCCACCCACTGGATGACGGGCGTCAGGATGGCCCACCACATCAGCACATCGCGCTCGAAGTAGCTCATGCTGCTGGTGGCATAGCCGCACAGGCCCAGAATGACCAGCAGCCAGACCCAGGAGGTGACCACATCGACGGCGGCGCTGACCGGATGGTCGCCAAAGCGGCTGCGCCCCGGGAAGGTGAGGGCGAAGATCAGCAGGCACAGCGTCAGGGTGGAGCGCAGCACCTCCTCGCCAAAATGGGAATTGACCGCCAGGTAGGTGAGCACAATGATGCTCGGCTCCATGAAGGCGGCAATGAGCGACTCGACCGACTGGGGTGCGCTGTAAAAGGTACGTTTATAACTTCGGTCTTCGAACATCGTTTTCGCTGACTCTCGAATGTGCTACGCCATGGCGAACGCCCGGAATGGGGCATTTTCGCTCGGGACAGTCTCCATATAACCCCCCCTGTCCGGGCGTTTGGCTGTGGATTCTCTCTCAATTCAAGTGCCTTTCCGGTGGCTTTAATGTGACAAGAGCCTCGGGGTTAGGGATGCCTACAATCCGTCCCATGCTTCAAGAAATGACTTCCCAGTGGATATCGCTGCTCGCGCCGGCAGCCCAGGACCGCCTGACCCTGCTGCTCAACCATGTGCTCTCCCGCGAGTCTGTGGCCATGGAACGGCTCAGGCCGCACCAGGGGGCCACGGTGCTGGTCGAGCTCAAGGGCTGGCCGGCGTTGCTGCCGGTGCCGCCCGCGCTGGCCCTGCAGATCACCCCGGCCGGCCTGCTGGAACGGCTGGAGGCTGTGCCCGAGCAGCCCTCGCTGCGGGTGCAGCTTGATGCCTCCAACCCGGCGGCGATGGCCCTGGGTGCGCTGACCGGCGAGCGCCCCAAGGTCGAGATCCAGGGTGATGCCGGCCTGGCCACCGACATGAACTGGCTGATGCAGAACCTGCGCTGGGACATCGAGGACGACCTGGCCAAGCTCATGGGCCCGGCGCCTGCCCATGAGCTGGCGCGCTGGGGCAGGGCAATAGCCGCCGCGGGCGCCAAGCTGGCGCAGTCGGTGGCGGCGATCAACCCCATGGGGTCGAATGGCAGCGGCCGCGCTTCCCGATGATGAGGTATCTCGCCCGGCTCCTGCTGATCATCGTCACTGTTTTCCGCTTCGGGCTGGACAACCTGGCCCTGGGCTCCTTGAGCGGCCAGCGCTACCGCTGGCTGCGCCGCGCCACCCTGGTGGGTCGCCGCTGGGACCAGCCGCGTGGTGCGCGCATGCGCATGGCGCTGGAGCGGCTGGGGCCGATCTTCGTCAAGTTCGGCCAGGTGCTGTCCACCCGGCGTGACCTGCTGCCGGCCGATATTGCCGACGAGCTGGCCAAGCTGCAGGACAGCGTGCCGCCATTCCCCGCCGCCCAGGCCCGGGTGCTGGTGGAGCGGGCGCTGGGCCGGCGGATCGAGGACATCTTTGCCAGTTTCGAGGCCGAGCCGGTGGCCAGCGCCTCGATCGCGCAGGTGCACTTCGCCACGCTGATGGACGGCCGCGAGGTGGCGGTGAAGGTGCTGCGCCCGGGCATGCTGGACATCATCGAGGACGACCTCGCCCTGCTGCGCACCATTGCCGGCTGGGTCGAGCGGCTCAGCGCCGATGGCCGGCGCCTGAAGCCGCGCGAGGTGGTGGCCGAGTTCAACACCTATTTGCATGACGAGCTGGACCTGGTGCGCGAAGCGGCCAACGCCGCCCAGCTGCGCCGCAATATGGAGGGGCTGGACCTGGTGCTGGTGCCCGAGATGGTCTGGGAGTACTGCAAGACCGAGGTGCTGGTGATGGAGCGCATGAAGGGCGTGCCCATCAGCCAGGCGCAGCGCCTGCGCGAAGCCGGCGTTGACATTCCGAAGCTGGCCCGCGATGGCGTGACCATCTTCTTCACCCAGGTGTTCCGCGATGGCTTCTTCCACGCCGACATGCACCCGGGCAATATCCAGGTGAGCCTGGAGCCGGCCACCTTCGGCCGCTATATCGCGCTGGACTTCGGCATCATCGGCACCCTGTCGGAGAACGACAAGGAGTACCTGGCGCAGAACTTCATCGCCTTCTTTCAGCGCGACTACAAGCGCGTGGCCGAACTGCACGTGGAGTCGGGCTGGGTGCCGCCCAACACCCGGGTCGATGAGCTGGAGGGCGCGGTGCGCGCCGTCTGCGAGCCGCATTTCGACCGGCCGCTGAAGGACATCTCGCTCGGCCAGGTGCTGATGCGCCTGTTCCAGACCTCGCGCCGCTTCAATGTCGAGATCCAGCCACAGCTGGTGCTGCTGCAGAAGACCCTGCTCAATGTCGAAGGCCTGGGCCGCCAGCTGGACCCGGAGCTCGACCTCTGGGCCACGGCCAAGCCCTTCCTGGAGCGCTGGATGAACGAGCAGGTCGGCTGGCGCGGCCTGGCCGAGCGGCTGAAGAAAGAAGCCCCGCGTTACGCCCAGATGCTGCCCGAGCTGCCGCGGTTGCTGCATGACGCGCTGAAGTCCCAGAGTTCCCGCGGAGAGCAGCAGGCGCTGATCGCACTGCTGGCCGAGCAGCGCCGCACCAACCGGCTGCTGCAGGGCGTGATCTGGGCCGGGGGCGGGTTTGTGCTTGGGCTGCTGGTGGCGCAGGTCACATTGCGTTTTTCGTGACGGCATTCCCGGATTTCATCCGGGCTACAAATAGAGATAATCCGCTCCGACTCAAAACCGCGTGAGGCCCTCGCCATGCTCTTGACCCTGGTCTTCGTCTATCTGTTCTTCACCATCGCCATCGGCCTGTGGGCCGCCAAGCGCGTGAAGAACACGGCCGACTTCGCCATTGCCGGGCGCAACCTGCCGCTGGTGATGATCATCACCACCACCTTCGCCACCTGGTTCGGGGCCGAGACGGTGATGGGCATTCCGGCCAAGTTCATCAACTCGGGCCTGAACGGCGTGATCGAAGACCCGTTCGGCGCCGGCACCTGCCTGATCCTGGTGGGCGTGTTCTTTGCCGCCAAGCTCTACAAGATGAGCCTGCTGACGATCAGCGATTACTACCGCGAGCGCTATGGCCGCGCAGTCGAGGTGGTGTGCTCGCTGATCATCATCCTCAGCTATCTGGGCTGGGTGGCGGCGCAGGTGGCGGCGCTGGGCCTGGTGTTCAATCTGCTGTCGGGCGGCGCCATCAGCGTGCCCATGGGCATGGTCATCGGCACCGTGTCCATCCTGGCCTACACGCTGTTTGGCGGCATGTGGTCGGTGGCTGTGACCGACTTCATCCAGATGATCATCCTGGTCGTCGGCCTGACGGTACTCGCCGTGTTCGCCGGCAATATGGCCGGCGGCGCCGGGAAGGTGATCGCACTGGCCAGCAGCAAGGACCTGTTCCGCTTCTTCCCCGAGCCGAGCTTCCACGACATCGTGTTCTTCATCGCCGCGGCCATCACCATGATGCTGGGTTCGATCCCCCAGCAGGACGTGTTCCAGCGCGTGATGTCGGCCAAGAACGTGCAGGCGGCGACCAAGGGCCCGGTGATCGGCGGCATCTTCTACATCCTGTTCGCCTTCGTGCCGATGTTCCTGATCGTCAGCGCGCTGATCATCATGCCGGAGCAGACCGATGCGCTGCTGAAGGATGATCCGCAGAAGGTGCTGCCCACGCTGGTGATGGAGCGCATGCCCTTCGTGATGCAGGTGATCTTCTTCGGCGCGCTGCTGTCGGCGCTGAAGTCCACCGCCTCGGCCACGATGCTGGCGCCCTCGGTCACCTTCGTCGAGAACATCTGGCGCCAGTTCCGCCCCCGCATCAGCGACCAGCAGGAGCTGCGCACGATGCGTATCGCCGTGCTGGTGTTCAGCTGCCTGGTTTGCGCCTATGCGATCGCGCTGCAGGGCACCTCGATCTACGACATGGTGTCGGGTGCCTATCAGGTGACCCTGGTCGGTGCCTTCGTGCCGCTGGTGTTCGGCCTGTACTGGAAGCGCGCCACCACGCAGGGGGCGATCTTCTCCATCGTGCTGGGCATCGTCTCCTGGCTGGTGTTCATGCTCACCCCGGCCGGCGAGGAGTTTCCGGCCCAGCTGGTGGGTGTGCTGATGGCGGTGGTGGGCATGCTGGTCGGCTCGCTGGGTCCGCAGGCGCTGAAGAACCACCATGGCTCGCATCACAAGTTGCAGGGCGTGACGCATTGATCCCACGTGGCCCCGGATTCCATCCGGGCTACAAAATCCCGCCGGGCGCCCGCCCGCTATAATTTCGCGTTTTAAATCAAGGGTTTAGACATGCCGATCTATGCCTACCGTTGCGCGGCCTGCGGCCACGCCAAAGACGTGTTGCAAAAGATCTCCGATCCGCAGCTCACCACCTGCCCGGCCTGCGGGGCCGAGTCGTTCCAGAAACAGGTCACCGCCGCCGGCTTCCAGCTCAAGGGCTCGGGCTGGTATGCGACCGACTTCAAGGGCGGCGCCGCTGCGACCAGCGCGCCGGCCGTTGATGCCAAGCCCGCCGCCGACAGCAGCGCCGCGCCTGCGGCACCGCCACCGCCTGCCCCCGCTTCCAGCGTCTGAGTCGGCGCCGCGCCTAAGGATCTTCGTGAAGAAATACATCATCACCGGCCTGCTCGTCTGGCTGCCCCTGGCCATCACCATCTGGGTGCTGCTGTGGGTGCTGGGCCTGATCGACGGTGTGTTTGCCTGGCTGCTGACGGCCACGCAGACCCTGCTGCCGGCCTCGCTGCATGCCAATGTCGAGAGCCTGCGCTCGATCCCGGGCCTGGGCGTGCTGGTGCTGGTCAGCGCGCTGCTGCTGACGGGCATGTTCGTGGCCAATATCTTCGGCCAGTGGTGGTTCCGCCAGCAGGACCGCATCCTGTCGAACACGCCCATCGTCAAGTCGATCTACAGCTCGGTGAAGCAGGTCTCGGACACGCTGTTCTCGAGCAGCGGCAATGCCTTTCGCGAGGCGGTGCTGGTGCAGTACCCGCGCCACGGCTCCTGGACGATTGCCTTCGTCACCGGCAAGCCCAGCGGCGAGGTGGCCCAGCACCTGCAGACCGAGCATGTCAGCCTCTATGTGCCGACCACACCGAACCCGACCTCGGGCTTCTTCCTGATGGTCCCGCGTGCCGAGGTCATTCCGCTGCGCATGAGTGTCGACGCGGCGCTGAAGCACATCATCTCGATGGGTGTGGTGGCGCCGGTCGAGGAGCACCTGGTGCTCGTGCCCGAGGCCGGCCGAAATCAGCCGGGTTGAGCGCCCCGGCAAGTGCTCAACCCTGAAGGCTTTCACAGCCCGCCAGCGCCCCTGATTCACCCTTTTTGAATGCAACGCCCCTGGCCATTGCTCGGCGCTGCCCACGAACCGATTACGGAGAAGTTTGATGAGAACCACTTATGCAGGCCTGGTCAGCGAGAAGCTGATGGACCAAACCGTGACCCTGATGGGCTGGGCCCACCGCCGCCGCGACCATGGCGGCGTGATCTTCATCGACCTGCGCGACCGCGAAGGCATGGTGCAGGTCGTCTGCGATCCCGACCGCGCCGAGATGTTCAAGGTGGCGGAAGACGTGCGCAACGAGTTCTGCCTGAAGATCGTCGGCAAGGTGCGTGCGCGCCCGGCCGGCACCGAGAACGCCAACCTGACCAGCGGCAAGGTCGAGGTGCTGTGCCATGAGCTGGAAGTGCTGAACGCCAGCGTCACGCCCCCGTTCCCGCTGGACGACGAGAACCTGTCGGAAACCACGCGCCTGACGCACCGCGTGCTGGACCTGCGCCGCCCCTACATGCAGCGCAACATGATGCTGCGCTACCGCGTGGCCATGGAGGTGCGCAAGTTCCTCGACGCCAACGGCTTCATCGACATCGAAACGCCGATGCTGACCAAGAGCACGCCCGAGGGCGCGCGCGACTACCTCGTGCCCAGCCGCGTGCATGACGGCATGTTCTTCGCGCTGCCCCAAAGCCCTCAGCTGTTCAAGCAGCTCTTGATGATCGCCGGCTTCGACCGCTACTACCAGATCACCAAGTGCTTCCGCGACGAAGACCTGCGCGCCGACCGCCAGCCCGAGTTCACGCAGATCGATATCGAGACCTCCTTCCTGACCGAGGAAGAGATACGCACGATGTTCGAGGGCATGATCCGCTCGACCTTCGAGCATGCGATCGGCGTCAAGCTGCCGGCCTTCCCGACCATGCTGTATGCCGACGCGATGCGTCTGTACGGCTCGGACAAGCCCGACCTGCGCGTCAAGCTCGAATTCACCGAGCTGACCGACGTGATGGGCGATGTGGACTTCAAGGTCTTCTCGACACCGGCGACGAGCAAGGACGGCCGCGTGGTCGCGCTGCGCATCCCTGGCGGCGGCGAGATGAGCCGTGGCGAGATCGACGGCTACACCGAGTTCGTCAAGATCTATGGCGCCAAGGGCCTGGCCTGGATCAAGGTCAACGACCTGGCCAAGGGCCGCGAAGGCCTGCAGTCGCCCATCGTCAAGAACCTGCATGACGCGGCTATTTGCCAGATCCTGAAGCGCACCGGCGCACAGACCGGCGACCTGATCTTCTTCGGCGCCGACAAGGCCAAGGTCGTCAACGACGCCATCGGCGCGCTGCGCGTCAAGGTCGGCCACAGCGAGTTCGGCAAGGCCCGCGGCCTGGCCCAGGGCGAGTGGGAACCGTTGTGGGTGACCGACTTCCCGATGTTCGAGTACGACGAGGACGGCGACCGCTGGAACGCGGTGCACCACCCGTTCACGGCGCCCAAGGACGGCCACGAAGACTGGCTCGAGACCGATCCGGGCCGCTGCATCTCCAAGGCCTATGACGTGGTGCTTAACGGCATCGAGCTGGGCGGTGGTTCGGTGCGTATCCACCGCGAAGAGGTGCAGAGCAAGGTGTTCCGTGCGCTGAAGATCGACGCGGAAGAAGCACAGCTGAAGTTCGGCTTCCTGCTCGACGCGCTGCAGTACGGTGCGCCCCCGCATGGCGGCATCGCCATCGGCCTGGACCGCTTCGTGATGCTGATGACCGGCGCCGAATCGCTGCGCGACGTGATCGCCTTCCCGAAGACCCAGCGCGCCCAGTGCCTGCTGACCGGCGCACCGAGCAACGTGGATGAAAAGCAGCTGCGCGAGCTGCACATCCGCCTGCGCAACACCGGCGCAACGGCCGCATAACCGCAGCCTGAACCCCATGCCAGCCTCGGGCCGCAACGACAAGCTCCGCTGGGAGCGTGTCGTCATGCGCCATCCCGGGCTGGCCTTGCCGCGCTTGCAGCGGCTGATGCGGGCGCAAGACCCGACCCTGGCGCGGGCGGCGCTGCTTGGTGCCTTCTTCGTGCTGGAGCGCTGGGGCCGTGCCGCCGAGCTGCAGGACGAGCTGCAGGCGGCGCTGGCCGAGGCCCGGCAGAGCTCGGCCCTGGCCGAGGCCGCCGAATTGGCCGAGGCCCAGGGCCGGCTGCACTACCAGCGCGGCGACTATGCCCAGGCCTGCAATGCCTGGAGCCAGACCCTGGACTGGGCCGCCGATGACGCGCGCGCATCCTGCCTGGCCCGCATCGGCCTGGCCCACCTCTGCTATGCCTTCGGCGACTGGGCACGCGGTGGCCGCGTGCTGGAGCAGGCCGAGCGCCACTATCCGCGCCTGGCCACCGACGCTTATCTGCGTGCCAAGATTGCGCTGAATCGCGCGGTGTCGCTGCGCGTCACCCAGGGCCCGCAGGCCGCGCAGCCGATGCTGCAGGAGGCCCTGGCCATGGCCCGCGAGGCCGGCCACCGCGACTATCAGGCCGAGGCGATCTGGCACAGCGCCCGCGGCGCCCGAGACAGCGGCGAGGCGGCGCAGGCACTGGCCCTGGCCCGGCAGGCGCTGGACCTGGCGCAGCGCAGCGGCTACCGCTGGCTGCAGGCCCAGGTGGCCCTGCTGCTCAGCGAGCTGCAGTCGGCCGATGCGGCGCTGGGGTGGGCAGGGCAAGCCCTGGCCCTGGCCGAGGCGCTGCAGTCGCGCGCCCTGCAGGCCTCGGCCCATGGCCGCCTGGCCGAGCTGATGCGCGAGCATGGCGAGCTTGGCCCCAGCTGGCACCACCAGCAGCAGCGCCAGCGCCTGGAAGCCACGCTGAATCAGGGGCAGTTGCCGGCACGGCTGGAGGAGCTGGCACGCTTTGACACCTTGCCCGAGGCCGGGCTGTCGACCAACGCCGCACTTGACCAGGCTATCGCCGATCTGGCCCGCCTGGCCGAAGCGGCGCGAAACATCACCGATCTGCGCGACGGCGAGCAATTGGCCGCGCAGGCCGAGGCCATTGCGCGAAGGCTGCGGCTGCATTGACCCGGATTGCATCCGGGCTACCCGGCTTGCGTAGCCCGGATGAAATCCGGGGCCATCGACGGATTGATATCCTCTTCGCCCATGAACCCGCCGCACCCCTACAAAATCCCCGAATCGGTGCTGGTGGTCATCCACACACCGGACCTGCAGGTGCTGCTGCTTGAGCGCGCCGACCACCCCGGCTACTGGCAGAGCGTGACCGGCTCCAAAGACACATTGGACGAGCCGCTGGCCCTGACCGCCCGCCGCGAGGTGCAGGAGGAAACCGGCATTGCCGACGGCGAACTGCTCGACTGGCAGCTGCGCAACATCTACGAGATCTACCCCCAGTGGCGCCACCGCTATGCGCCCGGCGTGGTGCAGAACACCGAGCATGTGTTCGGCCTGTGCGTGCCCTCGGCCCGCACCGTGACCCTGGCGCCGCGCGAGCACCTGGCGTTCCAGTGGCTGCCCTGGCGCGAGGCGGCCGACCGCTGCTTCTCGCCGTCCAACGCCGAGGCGGTACTGCAGTTGCCGAGGTTTGCCGGGCACCGATGAGGGCTTTTTTCAGCGTGCGCATCGCTGCTATGCTTGCCCGCATGAGCCGTCCCCTTGTGTTTGTCATGGCCCTTGCGCTGTCGGCCTGTGCCGTGCCGAAGACTTCGCGCTTCACCGATGCCGCCTCGACACCGCTGAACGATTTCAATCTGGTGCAGGCCCCCATCCCTCAGGCCCTGATCGACGCGCGCCAGCGCCTCTACAAGCCGCCCGCCGATTCGAGCTGCGCCGCGCTGGCCGCCGAGTTGCGTGGCCTTGATGAGGTGCTTGGGCCGGACCTGGATGCGCCGGCCACCGCCTCGAATCCCGGCCTGGTCGAGCGGGGTGGAGAGTTGATGGGGGACGCCGCCGTGGGCGCGGTGCGCAACACGGCCGAGAGCATCGTGCCCTTCCGCAGCTGGGTGCGCAAGCTGACCGGCGCCGAGCGCTATTCCAAGGACGTGGCGGCGGCGATCGCCGCGGGCGCGGCGCGGCGTTCCTTTCTGCGTGGCCTGGGCAGTGCCCGCGGCTGTAACTGAGCATCACCACCATGCAGCACGCCTTCCGCCATTCGACGCACGCCCACCACCACGCCAGCACCCTGCTCGGGCATCGCCTGCGCGTGGCCACCTACAACATTCACAAGGGCGTGCGCGGCGTGGGCCCGGGCAAGCGACTGGAGATCCACAACCTGGGCCTGGGCATCGAGGCGCTGGACGCCGATATGGTGTTCCTGCAGGAGGTGCGGCACTTCCACCATCAGGAGGCGCGCGAGTTCAAACGCACGCTGCAGGGCTGGCCGGACCAGGGGCAGGCCGACTTTCTGGCGCCCGAGGGCTATGAGGCGGCCTATCGCACCAATGCCGTCACACGCCATGGCGAGCATGGCAATGCGCTGCTGTCGCGCTGGCCGCTGGGTGACATCGGCCACCACGATGTGTCCGACCACCGCTTCGAGCAGCGCGGACTGCTGCATGTGGTGGTCAACTGGCAGGAGCATCAGGTCCATGCCGTGGTGGCCCATCTGGGCCTGATGCATGGCAGCCGCGTGCGCCAGACCAGGTCGCTGGCCGACTATATCGAGCGCGAGATACCACCGGACGCCCTGCTGCTGATCGCCGGCGATTTCAATGACTGGGGCGAGCGCCTGGACGCGCCGATGCGCGAGGCCGGCCTGGAGCGTGCGCAGCCGCCGGGCGGGCGGCGCATTGCCACCTTCCCGTCGCGGGTGCCGCTGTTCTCGCTGGACCGCATCTATATGCGCGGCATGCAATGCGTGGGCATGCATGTGCCGCGCGGCCCGGCCTGGGCGCGCATGTCCGATCACCTGCCTTTGGTGGCCGAGCTGGAGCTGGCTTAATTGACACCCGAGTCCGGACCGGCGGACGAGCCGCAGCACCAACCGCTGTGGCCCAGCCCCTCGGGGCCGGACTTCACCGGCGGCAACGACGTGCGGCTGCTGCGTGGCGGCGATCAGCTGTTCCCGGCGCAGATCGAGGCGATCGCCGCGGCGCGTCATGAGGTCTGGCTGGCCACCTATATCTTTCACAACGACATTGCCGGCGCGCAGCTGGCCCAGGCGCTGCGCGCCGCCTCCTTGCGTGGCGTGCGGGTGCGCATCGTCGTCGATGGCTTCGGCTCCAAGCAAAGCCTGGCCTGGCTGACCGAGCAGCTCGAAGGCAGTGGCGCGGCCTTGGCCGTGTTCCGGCCTATCGACCGCTGGTGGCGCTGGCTGCAGCCGGGCCAGCTGCGCCGCCTGCACCAGAAGCTGTGCGTGGTGGACGGCGAGGTCGGCTTCGTCGGCGGCATCAACATCATCGACGACCGCAACGATCTGAATCACGGCATGTGCGAGCAGGCGCGGCTGGACTTTGCCGTCGGCCTGCGCGGTGCCGCGGTGCAGGCGATCGAGCAGGCCTGCCGCGCGGTCTGGACGCGAGCCTGGCTGGGCCGCGACTTCACCGAGGAGTTGATCGCGATGGTGCGCAGCCCGGCGCCGATTCGCCGTGCGCGCCGCCTGCTCAAGCGCCTGAAGATGCCCGGCGGCAAGTCAGACCTGACCCCCGACGCCTGGCTGCCGCCGATGCGCGCCGCCTTTGTGCTGCGTGACAATCTGCGCCGCCGCCGCACCATCGAGCATGCCTATGTGCACGCGATACGCTCGGCCCGGCACCGGGTGGACCTGATCACGCCGTACTTCTATCCCGGCCATGCCTTCCGCAACGCCCTGCGCGATTCGGCCCGGCGCGGTGTGCAGGTGCGCCTGCTGCTGCAGGGCAAGGTGGACTACCGCATAGCCGGCATGGCCGCCAGCGTGCTGTACGAAGAGCTACTGCGCCATGGCGTGCGCATCTACGAGTACACGCCGGCCTTTCTGCACGCCAAGATCGCCGTGGTCGATGACGACTGGGCCACGGTGGGCAGCTCGAACATCGACCCGCTGTCGCTGCTGCTCAACCTCGAAGCCAATGTGATCGTGCAGGACCCGGGCTTTGCCCGCCAGCTGCGAGAGGAGTTCGATGCCGCACTGGCGGTGTCGCTGGAGGTCGATGCCAAGCACCGGCATCTGCCGGGTTGGCGCGGGGTGCTGCGCCGGGGCCTGGTGGCCTGGGTGGCCTATGTGTATCTGCGGGTGGCGGGGGCTACTGGGAAGTATTGAGGCCCCGGATTGCATCCGGGCTACGTGCGCGTCTGTGGCCCCGGATTGCATCCGGGCTACGCACGCATCCGTAGCCCGGATGCAATCCGGGGTCAGCCCACCTGCACGCGATTGCGCCCCGCCCGCTTGGCCTCATACAGGGCCCGGTCGGCGGCTTCCAGCACCGCGGCGATCTGCTCCTCGGCCGAGTGCTCGGGCATCGAGGGTTCGACGTTCAGGCAGGCCAGGCCTATGCTGACGCTGACGACGCCCAGCGGCGAGTCGCGGTGCGGCAGGGCCAGCTCGACGACGCGGGCGCGCAGCCGTTCGGCATGGGCCGCTGCCATGGCCAGCGACTGGCCGGGCAGCAGCACGGTGAACTCCTCGCCGCCCAGCCGCGCGGGCAGTTCGCCGGCACGGTGAAAGGTGTCGCGCATCAGCTGGGCGATGGTGACCAGGCAGCTGTCGCCCTGGCCATGGCCGTAGCTGTCGTTATAGGCCTTGAAGTGGTCCAGATCGACGCTGACCACGGCCAGCGGCAGGCCGTTGCGCAGTGCCCGCCGTGTTTCCTCCAGCTTGACCTGATCGAAGTGGCGGCGGTTGGCCAGACCGGTCAGCGGGTCGGTGTGCGACAGATGCTGCAGCTCGCGGTGCATATGCTCCATCGTCAGCTGGTCGCGACGGCGGCGCATCGAGTTGAACAGCATGTCGGCGGCCATCTGGGTGAGCTTGTCATTGAGCTCGGCCCAGCGCTGCGGCTGGCCCGACAGTGCCACCATGACGCGCGTGCTGTCGGCGCCACGGTAGGCGCACCAGGCCATTGCACGGGCGCCCTGGCGCTGCATGGCCAGGGCCTGGGCGGGGGTGGCCTCGTCCAGCCCGCGGATGCGGCAGTGGGCCCAGCCCGGCGCCAGTTCGCCGATCAGCCCCGGGGGCAACTCCTGGCCCTCCACCAGCGCCGTCGTGCCGTGGCCCGGGGCCTGGTGCACATAGCGCCACAGCAGCGGTGAGGCGCTGTCCAGCTGCTCGGCCACGGCCAGGTCGCAGCGGGGGATGTGCTCCACCATCTCGCCAAGCGTGTTGCGCATCAGTTCGGCATAGGCGTCCAGCGAGACGGTCATGAAGCGGTTGGAGCTCAGCGACAGTACCTCGAGGTAGCGGGTCATCGCTTGAAGCTCCGCGGTGCGCTGGCGGAAGGCCTGGTCCAGTTCGGCCGCCTGACGTGCCAGCGCCGTCTCGTGGCGGGTGCGCTCGTCGACGTAGTGTGCGATCTCCTTTTGCAGGGTCAGGAAGCCATCGGCCACCAGGTCGATCTCGTCGCGGTGGTCGCGCGCGGGGCGCTGCAGCTGCAGCTCGGGCGGCAGTTTGCCGGGGGCCAGCGCGACGGCGAAACGGGCAATCTGCCCCATCGGCTTGAGCAGCAGGCGGCGCACCATCAAATTGTTGGCCACCCCCAGCACCAGCGTCAGCAGGCCCGAGATCAGGCCCACCTGCAGGGCAGCACGGGCCAGTTGCCAGTGCAGATAGTCCTGGTTGAAGTCAATATGCAGGCGGCCCAGGCTCTGACCCGGGGCGCCAGGGCTGGGCACGGTCAGGGTGACGCCGGCATGGTCGGGGTCCCGGTCATGCGCATCGCGCGGGCCGGCGCGGAACTGCTGGCCGGTGCCGGCCTCCAGCAGCACGTACTGCACCTGGGGCGCGGCGGCAATGTTGTCGAGCAGGCTCTGCACATGCCGGGGCTCGATATCCCACAGGCTGGACGACAGCAGCTGCAGATGGGTCTGTGCGACGCTGTGCATCTGCTCGTCAAAGGCCTTGCGCTCCGCGTGATAGACCCAGCTCATCTGCAGGGCGGCGGCGATCAACGCACACAGCAGCCCCAGCACGACCATGCGGCGGGTCAAGGACTCGGCCAGGGAGCGGAACAGGGGCTCCCGCGACCTCATCGCATCACCTGGCCAAATCTGAAGTCATAGCGCTTGAGCCTCGGATTGAGCACCTTGCTGAACGGCCGGAAGTCTATGCCGCCAAAGCCGTCGCCGAAGCGCTGCAGATAGCGCTCGGCTGTTGGCCGGTCGAACAGGGTGAACATCGGCCGGTCCAGCTCCAGGCCTTCGTCGGCAAAGTCGCGGCCGTGGTGATGGTCATACAGCATCACCAGGGCCCAGGCGCCGGCCATGAAATGGCCACCGGCCAGCGAGCACAGGCGTCCGGCGATGCGCGCCTGCATCGCCTCGGGCGAGGTGTTGATGGCCGAGAACAGCATGTCGCGCCCCGGCGTGCGGCCGAGTTTCTGCGCGGCCTCCATGGCGCCAAAGGCCATCTGGTCGCTGCCGGCCCACAGCAGCCGGGCCTGCGGGTAGCGGGCCAGCAGCCAGCCGGCCTGTTCGGCGGCCTTGTCGCGGCGCCAGTCGGCATAGACGATCTGTTCCAGCCGCACCTTGCCTGCCTGCTCGGCGACCGCGCGCTGCATGCCCTGATTGCGCAGCACCGACACTGGAGTGGACTTGTCGCCCGCTATGGCCAGCAGATGCAGCAGCCCGTCTGTGCCCTGCAGCTTGGCCCGAAGGCCCTGGGCGATCAGGGCCTTGGCGGTCAGGTAGCCGGCCTCCTCGGCATTGGGTTCCAGCGAACCCAGCAGGCGGGGAATCTGGTCTCGCGGCGGACCGACCTGGGCGCGCTCATCGTCCTGCAGACCGCTGAAGGCGGCAAAGCTCTTGATGCCTGCGGTGTCCAGCAGCTGCGCGACCTGCACCAGGGTGCGCTTGTCATTGGTGGCCACCACATAGTCGGGCCGCAGGGCGGCGGGGCGGGCGACGATATCGCGGGCGATCTGCTGCACGCGCAGCGGGTCACGCTCGGCAAAGCGCTGCTCGAAACGGATGTTCAGGCTGTCCGCCGCCGCCTGCATGGCCTGGCCGGCCGCCACCCAATAGGCCTCGTCCGAGCGGCCCGGGTTGATGAAGACCACGCTGAAGGCAAGGGACAGCGGGCTGCACAGGGTCAGCGTCAGGGCGATCAGGGCGCGTATCAGCAACAAATCTCTCCGGCATGGGCGGTTTGACCTGAATTGTCGCCTCGGAACCGCCGGCCATGCGCCGCCGCCGCACCCGCCGGCCCGGCAGGATGTGGCAGTTTGCGCGGCAATGAGGATTTTTGCCGGTTTGATCAGGCCGCGGCGGCCGCCAGCACCTCGGTGCGCAACTGCTCGGTCAGCTCGCCCTTGAGCTCGGCAAAGGCCGGCTGGGTCTTGATCCGGTAGTGGCGGGGGTGCTCGAAGGGCACGGCCAGATCGCTCTTGATGCGGCCCGGCCGGGCGCTCATTACCACCACCCGCGAGCCCATGAAGATGGCCTCGTCGATGTCGTGGGTGACGAACAGCACGGTTTTGCGCTCACTCTCCCAGATGCCCAGCAGCAGCTCCTGCATCAGCTCGCGGGTCTGGTGGTCGAGCGCGCCAAAAGGCTCGTCCATCAGCAGCATGCGCGGCTGATTGGCCAGGGCCCGGGCCAGCGCCGTGCGCTGCTGCATGCCGCCCGACAGCTGCTTCGGAAAGTGCTTGGCGAACTTCTGCAGCCCGACCTTGGCCAGAAAACCCTGGGCCAGCTCGATCTGCTGCCCTCGCGCCATGCCGCGCTCGCGCAGGCCGAAGCAGACGTTGTCCAGCACCGTCAGCCAGGGGAACAGGGTGTAGCTCTGGAACACCATGCCGCGGTCGGCACCGGGCGCGGTGACCGGCTTGCCGTCGAGCAAGACCTGACCCCCGCTGGGCTCGTCCAGGCCGGCGACGATGCGCAGCAGCGTCGATTTGCCGCAGCCCGAGGGGCCGAGGATGGTGACGAAGTCGTTCTCGGCCACGTCCAGATCGGTGGCCTGCAGCGCGACGGTGCTGCCCTGGGTGGGGGTGTGGAAGGTGCGCGAAACACCGCGTACGGACAGTATGTTCATGGAGTTCATCGTCCCAACTGAGCCCAGGGAAACAGCGCGCGATTCGCGGCCTTGAAGGCGTAGTCGCTGACCAGGCCGATCAGCCCGATGACGATGATGCCGAAGATGATCTGGTCGGTGGCCAGCAGCGCCTGGCTGTCGGTGATCATGTGGCCGATGCCGCTGGAGGCGCCAATCAGCTCGGCGACGATCACATAGGTCCAGGCCCAGCCCAGCACCATGCGCAGGATCTCGGCGATCTCGGGCGCGGCGCCGGGCAGCAGCACGCGCTTGAGCAGGCCGGTGTGCGAGCAGCCGAGCGTGTAGGCCGCCTCGACCAGGTCGCGCCGCGTGTTGCCCACGGTCACGGCAATCATCAGCACCAGCTGAAAGAAGGAGCCGATGAAGATCACCGCCAGCTTCTGCGTCTCGCCAATGCCCACCCACAGCATCAGCAGCGGTATGAAGGCCGAGGCCGGCAGGTAGCGGGCGAACGAGACAAAGGGTTCGAAGAAGGCCTCGACGGGCTTGTAGGCCCCCATCAGCACGCCCAGCGGCAGGGCCAGCAGGGCGGCGATGACGAAGCCGCCGAGCACGCGCCAGACGGTCATGCCGATGTCGGTGGCAAAGCCCATTTCCGTCAGCAGCACCCAGCCGGACTTGAGCATGCTGATCGGGTCGGCCAGAAAGGTCTTGCTGACATAGCCGCCCATCGTCACCGCGGCCCAGACCGCGGTGAACAGGACGAAGAAGGCGATGCCCAGCAGCAGGCGGGCCTGCGGGGAGACGGGGTGCAGTGGTTTCATCGGCGATGGGTATGCAGTAGCCCGGATGCAATCCGGGGTTTGTCAGAGGTCGGCCCCGGATTGCATCCGGGCTACGAACCCGGATGCAATCCGGGGCCCGAACCGCAACCTACTTGATGAAGCGCGTATCCGCCAGCTTGGACAGGTCCGGTATCGCCTTGATGATGCCCACTTCCAGCAGCAGATCGGCCGCCTCCTTGCTGAACTGGGCATGCTCGCCGGCGAAGAACTTCTGGTTCGCCGCGCGGTCCTGCCAGCGCAGATAGGCCTGACTCTTCTCGAAGGCCTCGCCGGTCTGCTTGACGTCGGCGCCCATGATCTCGAAGCTCTTCTTGGGCTCTTTCTGGATCATCTCCAGCGCCTCGAAGTAGCTGTCGGCCAGGGCCTTGGCGGCCTTGGGGTTCTCGGCCAGGAATTTGGGCGTGCAGCCGAAGGTGTCCATCACCATCGGGTAGTCCAGGGTCGTGGCGATGATCTTGCCGGCCTCGGGCTTGGCGCGCACGCCGCTCAGATAGGGCTCATAGGTCATGCCCGCGTCCAGATCGGCATTGCCGGCCAGGAAGGCATTGGCGGCGGCCTGCGGCTCCAGATTGACGACCTTGACGTCCTTCACCGACAGGCCGTTCTTCTTCAACATCCAGGCCAGACCGAAGTAGGGTGCTGTGCCGGGCGCGCTGGCGGCCACGGTCTTGCCCTTGAGGTCGCTGATCTTGGCAATCGAGGGCTTGACGATCATGCCGTCGGCGCCATAGCTCTTGTCGAGCTGGAAGATCTGTGTGGTGGCCACGCCGTTGGCGTTCCAGACCACCCAGGTCTCGACCGTCGTGGCTGCGCACTGCACGTCCCCCGAGGCGATGGCCAGGTGGCGATCCTTCTGCGGGATCTTCTTGATCGCCACATCCAGCCCGTTCTTCTTGAAGATGCCTGTTTCGCGAGCCAGCGTCAGCGGGGCAAAGCCGGTCCAGCCGGAGATGCCGACGGCCAGCTTGACTTCCTGGGCCTGGGCGGCGGCGCTGCACAGGGCGGTGGCGGCGAGGGCGGTGATCAACAGCTTCTTCATTGGTGAAATCTCCTTGGATGGGGTGAGACGGCAATCATTGGCCATGGCGGCGCATTTGTCGATTCGGGAGAAACGCAGGGAGTAGAAAAAAGCCGGCATCGCGCCGGCTTCGTGTTGCAGGGCCGCTCAGGGCAGCACCACCAGGCTACCCGTCTCTCGCACGATCTGTGCCAGCTCTGCGCCGCCGACCAGCTCGGTGGCGGCCGCTATGCTGGGCGCCAGATAGTGGTCGGTGGGCATCGGGGGGCAGGTCTTGCGCACCAGGGCGTGCACCTGTTCCAGCGCGGCCGAGCTTTGCAGCGGGCGCAGGAACTCTATGCCCTGGCTGGCGGCCAAGAGCTCGATGCCGATGATGTGCGAGGTGTTGTCCAGCATCTGGCCGAGGCGCCGTGCACCAAAAGTGGCCATCGACACATGGTCTTCCTGGTTGGCGCTGGTGGGCAGGCTGTCCACACTGGCCGGATGGGCCAAGGACTTGTTCTCGCTGGCCAGGGCCGCCGCCGTGACGTGCGCAATCATGAAGCCCGAGTTCAGGCCGGCGTTGGCGGTCAGGAAGGGGGGCAGGCGCGACACCGAGGCGTCGATCAGCATCGCGATGCGGCGCTCGGCAATGGCGCCCACCTCGGCGATGGCGCAGGCCAGCGCGTCGGCGGCCAGGGCCACCGGCTCGGCGTGGAAGTTGCCGCCGCTGACCATATAGCTCGTGCCGTCGGTGTTGGCAAAGACCAGCGGGTTGTCGGTCACCGCATTGGCCTCGCGCAGCAGCACGTCGCGCACATAGCGGGACTGGTCCAGGCAGGCGCCCATCACCTGCGGCTGGCAGCGCAGGCAGTAGGGGTCCTGCACGCGCTCGTCGCCCTCCTTGTGCGACTCGCGGATGGCGCTGCCGGCCAGGATCTGGCGGTAGGCGCGGGCGGCCTCGATCTGGCCGGGTTGGCCGCGCACCTGGTGGATGCGGTCGTCGAAGGGGCCGTCGCTGCCCCGTGCGGCGTCGAGTGACAGCGCGCCGCTGACGATGGCCGCGGCATACACCAGCTCATAGCGCAGCAGACCCTCCAGTGCCAGCGCCGTGCTGGTCTGCGTGCCGTTGATCAGCGCCAGGCCTTCCTTGGCCTGCAGCACCAGCGGCTCGATGCCGTGCTTCTGCAGCTCGGCCAGCGCCGGCTTGCGTTGGCCGTCGACCAGCATCTCGCCTTCGCCCAGCAGGGCCAAGGTCATGTGCGACAGCGGCGCCAGATCGCCCGATGCGCCCACCGAGCCCTGTGCCGGCACATAGGGCACCAGGCCTGCGTTGAACACATCGAGCAGGCACTGCACGACGGTCTCGCGCACGCCGGAGTGGCCGCGGGCCAGCGAGGCCGCCTTGGTGGCCAGCATCAAACGCACCACACCGGGCTGCAGCGGTGCACCGACGCCGACGCTGTGCGAGCGGATCAGGTTGAACTGCAGGGTGGCCAGCTCTTCCTTGCTGATGCGTTTGGAGGCCAGCTTGCCGAAGCCGGTGTTGACGCCATAGACCGGCGCGTCACCGGCGGCCGCGGCCTGCACCACGGCGGCGCTGCGGCGGATGATCTCGGCGGCGCTGGCGTGCAGCTTGAGTTGCACGCCGCCTTCGCGGATGGCGCGCAACTGGTCCAGCGTCAGCGCGCCGGGGGTGATTTGCAGTTCGGTCATCTTGGTCTCGTTCAACGGTTCACCATGGGCAGGTTCAGGCCGCGTTCGGCAGCGCACTTTTCGGCGATCTCGTAGCCGGCATCGGCATGGCGCATCACGCCGGTGCCGGGGTCGTTCCACAGCACACGGCCGATGCGCTTGGCGGCCTCGTCGGTGCCGTCGCAGACGATGACCACGCCGCTGTGCTGGGAAAAGCCCATGCCGACGCCGCCGCCATGGTGCAGGCTGACCCAGGTGGCGCCGCCGGCGGTGTTCAACAGCGCGTTGAGCAGCGGCCAGTCGGAGACGGCGTCGGAGCCATCCTTCATGCTTTCCGTCTCGCGATTCGGGCTGGCCACCGAGCCCGAATCCAGATGGTCGCGGCCGATCACGATGGGCGCCTTCAGCTCGCCGCTCTTGACCATCTCGTTGAAGGCCAGGCCGGCGATATGGCGCTCGCCCAGGCCCAGCCAGCAGATGCGCGCCGGCAGGCCCTGGAAGCTGATGCGCTCCTTGGCCATGTCCAGCCAGCGGTGCACATGGGCATGGTGGGGGAACAGTTCCTTGATCTTGGCGTCGGTCTTGTAGATGTCTTCCGGGTCACCGGACAGGGCCACCCAGCGGAACGGGCCCTTGCCCTCGCAGAACAGCGGGCGGATGTAGGCGGGCACGAAGCCGGGGAAGTCGAAGGCGTTCTTCACGCCCTGGTCGAGTGCCACCTGGCGGATGTTGTTGCCGTAGTCCACCGTGGCAATGCCCATGGACTGAAAGTCCAGCATCGCCTGCACGTGCACCGCGCAGCCCTGTGCGGCAGCGGCCGTCAGCCTGGCATGCTGGCTGGCATCGGCGGCGGCGGCCTTCCACTGCTCGACGGTCCAGCCTACCGGCAGATAGCCGTTGATCAGGTCGTGGGCCGAGGTCTGGTCGGTCACCAGATCGGGCTTGATCGCGGTGCCGGCCTTGCAGCGGGCGGCCAATGCCGGCAGGATCTCGGCGGCATTGCCCAGCAGGGCGATCGACACGGCCTTCTTCTCGGCGGTGTACTTGGCGATGCGGGCCAGCGCGTCGTCCAGATCGGTGGCCTGTTCGTCGACATAGCGGGTCTTCAGGCGGAAGTCGATGCGCGACTGCTGGCACTCGATGTTCAGCGACACGGCGCCGGCGAAGGTGGCGGCCAAGGGCTGGGCGCCGCCCATGCCGCCCAGGCCCGCGGTGAGTATCCAGCGCCCGACCATGTCGCCACCAAAGTGCTGGCGCCCGGCCTCGGCAAATGTTTCGTAGGTGCCCTGGACGATGCCCTGCGAGCCGATATAGATCCAGCTGCCGGCGGTCATCTGGCCGTACATCATCAGGCCCTTGCGGTCCAGCTCGTTGAAATGCTCCCAGGTCGCCCAGTGCGGCACCAGATTGGAGTTGGCGATCAGCACGCGGGGGGCGTCGGCATGGGTGCGGAACACGCCCACCGGCTTGCCGGACTGCACCAGCAGCGTTTCATCGGCTTCCAGGTTCTTCAGCGCCTTCAGGATGGCCTCGAAGCAGTCCCAGTTGCGGGCGGCCTTGCCGATGCCGCCATAGACGACCAGCGCGTCGGGGTTCTCGGCCACCTCGGGGTCGAGATTGTTCTGCAGCATGCGGAAGGCGGCTTCGCTGAGCCAGTTCTTGCATGTCAGCGCGCTGCCGGTGGGGGCGCGGACGACGCGGGGCTGGGCATGGCTGGGGGTGGACATATCGGGCATGGTGGGCTCCTGAACAAGGGGCGGTGACGGATCTGCGGTCATTGCCCCGGATTGCATCCGGGCTACGTCCTGGTTCGTAGCCCGGATGCAATCCGGGATGGAATGGAGGCGAATGTACTTGTCTATACAAGTGCAGTCAAGTACGATCCCGGCCATGCCGAAAAAAACTTCTGCCGGCCCCGAGCCGCAGTATCTGAAGGTCAAGAATCATCTGCGCGAAGGCATCAGCTCGGGGCTCTGGCGGCCCGGCGACCTGATGCCGTCGGAGGCCGAGCTGGTGGAGCAATTCCAGGTCAGCCGCATGACGGTGAACCGCGCGCTGCGCGAGCTGACGGCCGACGGCCTGGTGCAGCGTATGCAGGGCGTGGGCACCTTTGTGGCCCAGCTGCACCGCATCGCCTCGACCCTGACCGTGCGCGATCTGCACGACGAGATCGCCGAGCGGGGCCATCAGCATGAGGCTCGGGTGCACCGGCTGGAGCGCATCAAGGCGACCACCGAGCAGGCGGCGGCCTTCGGCCTGAAAGCCGGCGCGGCGCTGTTCCATTCGGTCATCGTGCATCTGGAGAACAGCGTCGCCATCCAGTGCGAAGACCGTCTGGTCAACCCGGCCTGCGCGCCCGACTATCTGGGCCTGGATTTCACCCGGACCACGCCCACCCACTATCTGCTGGACGTGGCGCCGCTGAGCGAAGCGCGCTACACCATCGAGGCGCTGCTGCCGACGCCCGAGGAGGCCGCACTGCTGGAGATCGGCCGGCGCGATCCCTGCCTGGTCGTCAAGCGCCGCACCTTCAGCCGCGGCCAGACGGTGACCACCGTGCGCCTCGTGCATCCGGGCTCGCGCTATTTTCTGGAAGGGCGGTTTCAGCCATGAATCTGCATATCGTTTCAACACAGAACACCGAGGCGACGCGCTGGAAGAACGGCGGCGGCTGGACCCGCGAGCTGCTGGCCTGGCCGCGGCCCGAGGCCTGGGCACTGCGCATCAGCGTGGCCGATATCGAAGCCGACGGACCGTTTTCATCGTTCCCCGACATCGACCGCTTCTTCGCCGTGCTCAGCGGCGAGGGCGTGATGCTGAACATCGACGGTGCCGGGCAGGAGCTCAATGGCTACAGCCCGCTGCTGGCCTTTGCCGGCGAGTCGGCCACCGATTGCCGGCTGGTCGGCGGCGCCACGCGCGATTTCAATCTGATGGTCAGGCGCAGCCTGGCCAGGGTGCATGTCTGGCCTGCCAAGGAAGCCGCCGTGGGCTGGCCACAGGCCGACTGGACCGGGCTGTTCATGCAGGCCGGCGGCCATGTGCGCGAGCCGGGCGGCGCCTGGTTGGACGTGCCACCGCTGAGCCTGGTCTGGAGCAGCACGATCACAAACTGGCAGGCCGAGCTGACCGACCCGGCTGCGCGCGGCTGGTGGATGCAAGTCAGCCTGAACTCAACGGAGACTTCTGCATGACGACGACCTTGTGGCGCAATGCGCGCCTGGCCACGATGGCTGGAGATCAGCCCTGGGGGTGGATAGAGAACGGCGCCCTGGTCGCCGAAGACGAGCGCATTGTCTGGGTCGGTGCCGAGGCCGATCTGCCGCCGGAACTGAAGCGGGCCACCGGCACCGTCACCGACCTGGGCGGCGCCTGCGTCACGCCGGGCCTGATCGATTGCCACACCCATCTGGTCTATGGCGGCATGCGCTCCCGCGAGTTCGAGCTGCGGCTGCAGGGCGCCAGCTACGAAGAGATCGCCCGCGCCGGTGGTGGCATCCGCTCCACCGTGGCGGCGACCCGTGCCGCCAGCGAGGACGAGCTGTATGCCTTGGCGCTGAAGCGCCTGCAGCCGCTGCTGGCCGAGGGCGTGACGACGATAGAGATCAAGTCCGGCTACGGCCTGAACCTGGAGACCGAAGCTCGCTGCCTGCACGTGGCCCGCCATCTGCAGCTGACTCAGCCTGTGACGGTGCGCACCACCTTCCTTGGAGCGCACGCCGTGCCGCCCGAGTTCGAAGGCCGGCAGCCGGATTACGTCGATGCCGTCTGCGCATGGATGCCGGCGCTGAAGGCCCAGGGTCTGGTCGATGCCGTCGATGCCTTCTGCGAGGGCATAGGCTTCACGCCGGCACAGACGCGCCAGGTGTTCGAGGCGGCTCGCGCGCTTGAGCTGCCGGTCAAGCTCCATGCCGAGCAGCTCAGCGACCAGGGCGGCACGCAGCTGGCCTGCGAGTTCGGTGCGCTGTCCTGCGACCATCTGGAGCATCTGTCGCCCGAGGGCGTGGCGGCGATGGCCCGCAGTGGCACGGTGGCCGTGCTCCTGCCTGGCGCCTACTACTTCCTGCGCGAGACCAAGTTGCCGCCGATTGCCGCCTTGCGCGAGGCTGGCGTGCCGATGGCGCTTTCGACCGACCACAACCCCGGCACCTCGCCGACCTTGTCGCTGCTGCTGATGCTGAACATGGCTTGCACGCTGTTCCGGCTGACGCCCGAGGAGGCGCTGCGCGGCGTCACGGTACATGCCGCCCAGGCGCTGGGCCTGGCCGGGGAGGTGGGTGTGCTGCAGGCCGGCGCACGCGCCGACTTCTGCGTCTGGGACATTGCCCACCCGAACGAGCTGGCCTATTTCTTCGGCCGCAATCCGCTGCTGCAGGTGGTGCGAGGAGGCCAGGTGACCGCTGTCTTTTCCGATCCTCAAGGAGTTGCCGCATGAGCGACGTATTCACCCTCCATCCCGGCAGCGCGCCGCTGCTGGTCAGCATGCCCCATGTCGGCACCTTGATCCCCGACGAGCTGCGCGGCCGCTACCAGCCTCGCGCGCTGGCGACCGAAGACACCGACTGGCACCTCGAGCGCCTCTATGGCTTTGCCGCTGAGCTGGGCGCCAGCGTGATCGTGCCGAACTACTCACGCTATGTGATCGACCTGAACCGCCCGCCCGAGGACACGCCGATGTACCCCGGCGCCTCGAACACCGAGCTGTGCCCGACCCGCTTCTTCACCGGTGATCCGCTGTACCTGGACGGCCAGGTGCCCGATGCCGATGAGAAGATGCGCCGCCGCGAGCGCTTCTGGCAGCCCTACCACCAGGCGCTGCAGGGTGAGCTGCACCGGCTGCGCGTCGCCCATGGCCATGTGGTGCTGTTCGATGCGCACAGCATCAAGAGCGTGCTGCCCTGGTTGTTCGAAGGCAAGCTGCCCGACCTGAACCTGGGCACGGCCGATGGCCGCAGCTGCGATGCGGGCCTGACCGCGCAACTGGCCGCCGTGCTGGCCGGGCAGGGCGACTACACCACGATAGTCAACGGTCGCTTCAAGGGCGGCTACATCACGCGCCACTACGGTCAGCCCGAGCAGGGCATCCACACGGTACAGCTTGAGATGTGCTGGAGCACCTATATGCAGGAGCAGGCACCCTATGCCTACGACGAGGCGATCGCAGCGCGCGTGCAGCCGCTGCTGAAGCGCCTGCTGGAGACGATGGTGAACTGGAAACCCGCGGTATGAGTGCGGCCGTCGCCTATTGGGCGCCACTGGCCTGGATAGACGGCCAATGGCAGCGCCGCGTGCTGATGGAGGCTGATGGCCAGGGCCGCTGGCTGGCCTTCACGCCCGAGGTCGAGGCACCGGCGCAGGCGCAGCGCTTGCAGGGGCCGGTGTTGCCCAGCCTGGTCGATGCCCACAGCCATGCCTTCCAGCGCGCCTTCGCCGGTTTGGCCGAGCGGCGCGACAGCGCCAGCGACGACTTCTGGTCCTGGCGGGATCGGATGTATGGCTGCGCGCTGCGCGTCACGCCCGAGCAGCTGCGCGCCATCGCCGCCCAGCTCTATCTGGAGCTGCTGCGTGGCGGCTACACACAGGTCTGCGAGTTCCACTATCTGCAGCACCAGCCCGATGGCGCGGCCTACCCTGATGAGCTGGCCATGAGCTGGGCGCTGGCCGATGCCGCGGCCGATGCCGGCCTGGGCCTGACGATGCTGCCCGTGCTCTACGCCCATGCCGGATTCACCCAGATCGGCCTGCGCGAGGACCAGAGCCGCTTCGCCACCGACGCGGCCTGGATCTGGCGCGCCAGCTGTGCGCTCAACGCGGCCGGCCGGCCGCTGCTGAATGCCGGTGTGGCCCTGCATTCGCTGCGCGCCGCCCACGCCGAAGACATCCGCGAGCTGCAGGCCCTGGTCGGCGATGCGTCAGTGCCCATCCACATCCACATCAGCGAGCAGCAGCAGGAGGTGCGCGACTGCCTGGCTGCCACCGGCCAGCGGCCGATGCAATGGCTGTGCAATGCCTTCGCCCCCGATGCGCGCTGGCAATTGGTGCATGCCACGCACAGCACGCCCGAGGAGATCGCAGCCGTGGCAGCCGCTGGCGCCGGCGTCGTGATCTGCCCCGGCACAGAGGGCAATCTCGGCGACGGCCTGTGCGACCTGCGCGGCTGGCTGGAGGCCGGTGTGTCGGTGAGCCTGGGCTCGGACAGCCATGTCACCCGCGGCTGGGTCGAAGAGCTGCGCTGGCTGGAGTATGGCCAGCGCCTGGGCCTGCAGCAGCGCAATGTCGCCGCCGCACCGGGCCGCGAACCGTCGACGGCCGCACGCCTGTTCGAAGCCTCGCGAGCGGGCAGCGCCGCGCCGGCGGGCTTTGCCAGTTGGGGCCTGACCACTGGTGCCCGCGCCGACTTCCTGGTGCTGGACACCCAGCACAGCGGCCTGCTGGGCATGCCCGCCAGCCATCTGCTCGATGCTCTGGTGTTCGCATCGCAGGGCGAGGCGATCAGCGATGTGTTCGTGGCCGGACGGCAGGTGCTGGCCGGGGGCCGGCATCTGGATCAAGACCGCATCAACGGTGACTTTGCGCAGGCGATGAAAGATTTGTGGGGCGAGTGAACGTGTTTTAACCCCGTTCGGCAACAGCCTGCGTACAAGCACAGGTCAGCCACTCAAACGGGGTCATCATGCGCACCACCACCTCATCGATTCAACCGGCCCGCCGCCGCTTTACTGTCTCGGCCCTCGGTCTCGCCGGCCTGCTGCTGGCAGGCTGCAGCGCCCCGGCGCTGGCCCAGGAGAATCTGGTCTCGCTGGAAGTCTTCGACCGCGACGCCGATCAGCTGTTGCCGGTCTATGCCAAAGACCAACGCCAGTACGTCGCCGGCCGGCCCGGCGCCCGCTATGCGCTGCGCCTGCGCAATCTGACTGGCGGGCGGGTGCTGGCCGTGCTGTCGGTGGACGGCATCAACGTCATTTCGGGGCAGACGGCTGGCTGGGCACAGACCGGTTATGTGCTGGCGCCCTATGAGAGCTATGACATCCGCGGCTGGCGCAAGAGCGATGCCGAGGTGGCGGCCTTCCAGTTCGCGGCCATCACGCAGTCCTATGCGGCGCAGACCGGCCGGCCCGGCCATGTGGGCGTGATCGGCGTGGCCGCTTTTCGCGAGAAGGCGGTGCCGCCGCCGGTGATCGAATCGCCGCCGCTGCTCAGGTCCGATGCCGAGGCGCGGGATCGCGCCGCGCCGGCACCCTCGGCAGCACCGATGGCCGGTGCCACCGCGATGCAGGAGAAGTCCGCGCCGCGCCAGGAGGCCGCGGCCAAGCTGGGCACGGCCCATGGCGAGCGCGAGACCTCCTACACCAGCCACACCCGCTTCGAGCGGGCCAGCAGCCGCCCGCAGAGCGTGGTTCAGCTCGAGTACGACAGCCTGGATCGCCTGGTGGCCGCCGGCATCGTGCCGTCGCGCTGGGCGCAGATCCGGCCCAGCCGGCCCCGGCCCTTTCCGGTGAGTGACAACGGCTATGTGCCGGATCCACCGAGCCGCTAGCATCGGCTCATGCCAGCCCCGTCGTCACAGCCAACCGACGCCCAACTGCTCGCCGCCTATCTGGGCGGGGATCAGCAGGCCTTCGCCCGGCTGTACGACCGCCATGACCGCCAGGTCTTCGGCTTCATCGGCAGATTGCTGGGGCGCGACGCGGTGAACCTTGCGGAGGATCTGCATCAGGACTGCTGGGTCGCGGTGGCCAGGAGTGCGGCGTCCTTCGACGCCGGCAAGGCACGCTTCGTCACCTGGCTGTTCACGATCGCCCGCAACAAGGTCATGGACCACTTCCGTGCCGACAAGTCTGCAGCCGAGCAACGCGCCGATGACCTCGGCCTCAGCCTGGCCGACTTCTCCGACACGCTGTCGCGCCTGCCCGAGCGGGTGCTGGAGAGCCGCCAGCTGTCCGACGAACTGCTGCGCGCCGTGGAGGCCCTGCCCGAGGCGCAGCGCGAGACCTTTGTGCTGTTTGCGCAGATGGATCTCAGCCTGAACGAGGTGGCCGGCATCACCGGCGTCGGCCTGGAGACGGCCAAGAGCCGGTTGCGCTATGCCCGCGAGGCCCTGCGGGCCGATCTGAGAGCGTGGAGGCCCCAGCATGTCTGAACCTGAAGTGACCGAAGTCCTGCCGGGCCCGCTGGAGCGGGCCTACCGCCAGGCGCTGGAGACCGAAGCCGGGCTCGATGACGCCGATCGTCGACGCCGCCGCGGCGCCGTGCTGGCCGAGGTGGCGGCCCTCGAGACGGCCCGGCGCCAGGAGCGCATATCGGCGCCCGCTGCCAACCGGCCCTTGTGGTTGATGCTGGGCGGCTCGGCCCTGGCCCTGGTGTTGTCGGCCGGCCTGGTCTGGCAGCTGGGCCTGGACCGGGATGCTGAACCGCTGGCCGGGGCATCGATGGATGGTGCGAAGGTGGCGGCAGCGCCCACGCCTGCGCCGGAGGCTGTGCAGGCGCCCCGGCCGGTGGTTGAGGCAAGTCCGCCTCGCGCCGCCGCCCGCTCCGACTCAAGGGCCAAGACTCAAGCCCCCGAAGTGCTGGCAGCCGCGCCGCCGGTCGCAGAGCTTGAACCAGCACCCGCTGCGCCGGCCGACGTCACGGTTGCTCAGGCGCCGGCACCCGCGACGGCAGCACCAACGCGCGACCTGGCCCCAGCGCCCGCTGCGCCGACGGCTGCCATGCGCCGAAGAGCCGAGACGCTGGCCGTGCCCTCCGGCGCTGCTGCGTTGCAAGCGCCGCCGGAGCCCAGCTGGGTGGCGCTGATACGCAGCGACGACCGTGCCGGGCTGCGCGCCGCCCTGGAGGCCGGCCTCGAAGTCGACGCCACCGATGCGCTGGGCCGTACGCCGCTGATGCATGCCGCCATCGAAGCCCGCCCCGAGCTGATCACCGAGCTGCTGGCCCGTTCCGCTTCACGCACGCGGGTGGATAGGCTGGGCCTGACGGCCGAGGCGTATGCCGCCCGTTCGCCGGACGCCAGGGTCAGGGCGGCGCTGGGTGAAGGGCGCTGAGCTGCCTCAGTCGCGTCCGAGACATGCCTTGCGGCAACAGGCGATGCCGAGCAAGCCAAGCCCCCAAAGCCAGGCTGATGCGGGTTCAGGCACCGGCGCCGAAAAAGCCTCGGCTACAAGTACCGTGCCATCGTTTGACAGGCTGTACTGCTCACCCGCGGCCAGCGTGACCTCGAAGCTGGGATTGTTGACGGTGTCGTTGACAAAGTCCCACCAACCCTCAGCGCCAACGCCTGCTGCGACGGTTCTGTCACGATCGAAAAAGATCTTCTCGACATGGGTCCCTGAAGAGCCCTGGCCGCTGAACTTCAGGCGGTAGTTCACGCGGGCCCAGTCGAGCGGGCCGGTGGCCGTCACATCGGACACCACCGTGGCAGACGACTCGATGCGCACGGTCTTTGCCGCCGCGCTGGTATTGCTCAGCACAGCGAACACCGAGCCTTCCAGACTGTGGCGCACATATGCATACGATTCGGGCGGCGACGTGGCAATTGATTCGGCGAAAAAGTTTGCCGTGAAGTCCTGGCCTGCGCCGCCAACGGCCGCCGGCGCCCACCTCTCGTTATGAACGCCGTAGCCCCAATTGACGTGCGACGTCGACAGTTCAAGAAAACTCAATTCAACCCCGGGCACCGTCTCGATATGAAACTTCACAACGGCCTCGACAGTCGCTTGGGCATAGGCCGCCGCCGGTGCGGGCTGGGCCATCAGCGCCGCCATCAGGCACAGGCCAATCAAATTGACCGGGCAGCTGGCCAAGGCGGCTGACTTCTGAAGCCAGTTCTTGGCCCCGCAGGATCGACTCATCGCATGCTCCATTGATCGACCCAGCAGTCTGTCGCGGCAGTACCGACTGCCGATTGCGCGAGGTCAAAAGAGTTGACGGATCGGCGACCCCGTTCGGGTGACCGCATTGCGGCCCATGCAGGCGACTCGGAAGGCTCTCTGCGCAAGAGCTTGGGTCAGGGCGAGTTGTACGGCCCAGCACCAGCCATAGCATGAAAGCGCAGCCGCAGATCGGCCGCCAGCAGGGCGAGAAATCCGTGGCATCCGCTGCAGGAACGCAGTAGCCTTGAGCCTGGCGGCAAACCCGAGATGGAGAACTCCATGGTCAACCTTAGTCAAACCTGCCTTCGCGCACTGACCTTGAGCGCGGCGCTGGCCGCAGGTGGTTCGGCGCAGGCGGCAATGCTCTTCCACCATTACGACTTCAGTACCGGCGTGATCGATCTGGTCGGCACCGCCGACGGCACGCTGATCGATAACGCCCATGTGGCTGGCGGCCAGTTGGTGCTGGACGGCAACGGCGACTATGTCCAGTTCGCCAACCACCTGATCCCGATCGCCGGCAGCTACTCGGTTGCGCTGTTCGGCCAGCGCAATCTCGATCAGGGCACTTTCACCGAGATGATTTCGCAGGGCTATTCAGGCGGCCCGGGCCACTATATCGGGACCGACCAGGGCGGAAATATCCGGGCGGGCGACCAGTGGGTCGCAACCGGTGTGCCCTTTGGCCCCGTCGGCAGCCTTACCCATTACGCCCTGGTCGTCGACGCGAGTGGAGGCGGTTCGACCCGGCTGTTCGTCAACGGCTTGAACGTGGCCAGCCTGCCGTTTGCGATCGTCAGCACACCTCTTGGGTCGGACACCCGCCTCGGCGCGCAATTCGCGCCATACGGCGAATTCTTCAACGGCGTGATCGACGATGTGCGCATCTACGACGGAGCGCTGACGCCGCTCGAGGTGGCTCAGCTGGCGACGCCAGTGCCTGAGCCGGGCACCTGGGCCATGCTGAGTCTTGGCCTCGCCTTGTCGGGCATCGTGCTGCGCTCCCGCCGCCCGACCTGAAGCCGGCCTGTATGGGCGGGCAATAGGGCAAGAGGCCAAGGGTCTGCCGGCTCGGCATCTGCGCCGGAGCGCGACGGCAATCACTGTCAATGCTCGTGCCGGTGATGCGCGTCCGGGAAATGCCCGTGGCTGTGTGTCATCGGCTCATGCCTGTGCCCGTGTGTATGCCGCGTTCCCGGCGGCACCGGTGGATCATGTTCATGGGCGTGGTGTAGGTCGCCGGTGCCATGCACATGCGTGTGCTCGTGTTCCATCGGCTCATGCCGGTGCTCGTGTTCGTGCCGCTCGGTCAGATGCAGGGCTACGCCTATGGCCATCAGCAGCCCGGCCAGGAGCAGGGGGCCTGTGACCGGCTCGTCCAGCAGCAGGATGGACAACATCGCGCCGATGAACGGGGCGACGGAGAAGTAGGCGCCCGTGCGGGCCGTGCCCAGATGCCGCAGGCCTAGCACGAACAGGACCAGGCTGGCGCCGTAGCTGGCAAACCCCAGCAGGCCGGCGGCCAGCACCGTGCCGGCACCGGGCCATTGGGCCCCGGCGATGAGCGCCAGCACGAGGTTCGTGGCACCGGCGGCCAAGCCCTTGCTCATGGCGATGTAGCTGGCATCGGTGAGCGAGACCTTGCGTGTGAGGTTGTTGTCCAGGCCCCAGGCCAGGCAGGCACCGAGCACGGCAAGTGCCGGCCACCAGGGCTGGATGCCCCCGCTTGCCGCATCGGAGCCCGGCCAGGTCAGGACGACGCTACCGGCCACGATGGCCAGCATGCCCAGCGCGATCCGGCGGTCGAAGTTCTCCTTGAAGGCAAACCAGGCCAGCAGCGCCGTTGCAACACCCTCGGCATTGAGCAGCAGCGACACGCCGGAGGCCGGCATGCGCGACAGACCCAGCATCAGCAGCACCGGAGCGACCATGCCACCAGCGACGATGGCCCCGGCCAGCCACCAGCGTTCAGCCGATTCGAGCCGAACCGCTGGGGCCCTGCGCAGACGCCGGAGCAGCCAGAGCCCCAGTCCGGAGCCCAGGTAGAGCAGGGCGGCCAGCAGCCAGGGGCTGGTCTGGCCCAGCAGCGGTTTGGCCAGCGGCGTGCTCGCGCCGAACAGGACCGCAGCCGCCAGCGCGGCAGCGACACCGGGATCGAGACTCGGCCGCTTCGTTGCCACGGCGTCAGCCTCCCCTGGCCGCGACGACCGGCACCGGCCCGACGCCCCTGCCCAGCCCGCGCACCCGCCAGAACAGCCAGCCGGCGACGGCGAGATTCAGCAGGTTCCAGGCTATGCCGTTGAGGAAGGCGGCGTCGTAGCTGCCCGTCACGTCGAACACCCAGCCCGACATCCAGCCGCCCAGCGCCATGCCGACCAGCGTGGCCATGATGACGGCGCCGACCCTGGCGCCGGCCTCCTGCGGCTCGAAGTGTTCGCGCACGATGATGGCGTAGGTCGGCACGATGCCTCCCTGGAACAGACCGAACAGGGCCGAGACCACGTACAGCGGCACCAGCCCGTCGAAGGGCAGGAACAGCAGCAGGGCGATGCCCTGCAGGGCCGAGCCGAGCAGCAGCGTGCGGATGCCACCGATGCGGTCGCAGATCAACCCGAACACCAGCCGGCTGACGATGCCGCAGGCCAGCATCAGCGAGAGCATCTGCGCGCCGCGCGCGGCGCCGAAGCCCAGGTCGGTGCAGTAGGCGACGATGTGCACCTGGGGCATGGCCATGGCCACGCAGCAGGCCACGCCGGCCACGCAGAGCAGCAGCTGCGCATGGGCGGGCTGCAGGCCGAAGGGGCGGCTGCGGTCGAACACCGGGGCGCTGGCGCTCGTGGGTGCATGGGAGACCAGGGGCGGGCGCTGGCGCATGCGCAGCGACAGGGCGAACACGCCCAGGCCGCACACAATGCCCAGCAGCACATAGGTCTGGCGCCAGCCAATGGTGTCGATGCCGTGCTGCACGATCGGAGGCCAGACCGCCCCGGCGATGTAGTTGCCGCTGGCGCAGATGGCCACGGCGATGCCGCGCCGCCGGTTCCACCACAGGGCCGTGTCGGCCAGCAGCGGCGCGAAGGTCGACGAGCTGCCGAAGAATCCGAGCAGCGCGTGAGCCAGCCCGAAGGTCCAGATGCTGCCGGACAGGCCGGCCCAGACGAAGCCGCCACAGACCGCCAGCGCGCCTATCCACAGCACCGGCATCAGTCCGTGGCGGTCGGCCAGTCGCCCGGTGACCAGGCCACCCAGACCGAGGCTGACCATCATCAGCGTGTAGGGCAGCGAAGCATCGGCCCGGCTGATGCCGAATTCGGCCTGCACGGTGGGCAGCACGACGGCCACCACATACATGCAGCTATTGCCCAGCACGACCAGGCCCAGCGTGACCAGCAGGCGCCAGGCGGCGGTGCGCGAGTCGATGAGGGAGGGGTCGGCGGGGCTTGTGCTCATGGCGTCCAATCTACCCGAAAGGCGTGCTGGGGAGCCAATGGGCCCAGGTTTCACTATGATCGCGCCAGCAACCGTCCCAGCAAGAACGACGGCAGTGCCCATGACGACGACCCTGCCCCCCTTCCCGATACGCACCGAATGCCCGCCCGGCGCCTGCATTTGCGGGCGCGAGGCCTTGTTGGCCCACCCTGACGGCGATCTGCGCGTGCTGCGCCTGACCCGCGAGGATGAGAAGCGCCTGCTGCAGCGGCTGGAGAACCTGAGCAGCCTCGGCGATCTGCGGCATATGGAGGCGCGGATGGAGCAGCAGGTCGGCATACGGCTGAGCATCAGCACCAGCCCCAACGGCGTGCGCAGCCTGCGCGGCATCGTGATCCTGGTGCATGAGCAGCCCGGCCTGTGCCGCAAGACGCGCCAGGCCATTCCGGCGGCGATCAAGCGAAGCCTGGAGCAGCGGCCCGAGATCGCGCATGAGATCTTGAATGTTGGCGGGCTGTTCGAGAACGTCTAGGCCAAGGCCCGCAAGCGCTGATGCTCGGCGTCCTCGGTATCGGGCGCAACGCTTTGCCTGGCGCTCAGATAGCGGTTGCTGAACACATCCAGATAGGCCTCCAGCGTCTGCGCTGCATGCAGGTCGCCGGCCAGGGCCAGGCACAGGGCGGCCACCTCAGAGGTGCAGAAGTGGTGTCCATGGGTGGAGCGGCGCAGGCGGTAGCGCGACAGCTGTTCGGGCTGCAGGCTCAGCACCGGAAATCGGTCCAGGTAGGGGCTCTTGCGGAAGATCTTGCGGGCCTCGGACCAGGTGCCGTCCAGCAGCACAAAGAGGGGGCGCCGGTGCTCGGCCGTTGCGCAGGCCAGGTCCGTCTGCACGCGCTCGGGCGCGGCGAACTCGCCCGGAAACACCAGATAGGGCTGCCACTGCGGATCGTCGAGCAGGGCCGGCAGGCCTGAGTCAACCGCCGTGCGGGACCAGCTGAAGGCGTATGTATCGGGCACGACGTCGGCAATCAGCCAGCCGGTGTTGCTGGGCTTGAGGGGCTCGAACTCGGCCATGATCAGGCACAGGGCGGCCCGCGTGGGCACCACCGGCCGCAGGGCGCACATGCAGTGGCTGGGGGGCAGGCGGCAATCGGTGCAGCGCTCCTTGCGCGGGCTGCCGCGGTCGAGATAGGGTCGGGTGTCGCTATGCGCCAGGCAGGCGGCGCGCAGACGCGACACCGCGTGGGGCATGGCTGCGCTCACCGACCCCGTCCGCGCAGCGGCTTCAGCAGATCGCTCAGGCCGTTGTGGTCGATCTCATGCATCAGGGCCAGCAACTTGCCGAGTTCACCGTTGGGGAAGCCTTCCCGGGCAAACCAGTTCAGGTAGTTGCCGGGCAGGTCGGCCAGCAGCCTGCCCTGGTGCTTGCCGTAGGGCATGGTCATGGTGACGAGTTTTTGCAGGTCTTCCGGGTTCATTGGGCCGTGGACCCGTTCAGGCTCAGCAGCGCGGCGCCAGCGCGCAGGCCGCCGACCTCGATGCCGTTCCAGTTCTTCAGCACCGGCGCGCTGAAGTCGGTCATCGCCTGCCGCTCGGCGTCGCCGAGGCGGACGAAGGCTTCGATCAACGCTGCCATCGCCACCTCGGCGCCGCGGGCATTGCCGTCATCGATCTTCAAGGCCACACCCAGACCCTGCTCGGGCAGGCTGGCGCAATAGACGCCCTCGGCACCGACCTTGCAGAACACACGCTCGCCGAGCAGGGCCATCACATCGGTGTCGAAGCGGCCGGTGCCGCCGACCATGAAGGGCGCGCGGGCCACGGCCTGGCGCAGGCGCCGGGCGGCGCTGGCACGTTCGGGGGCCAGGCCTTGACCGGTGGCGACGCGTGCAAAGGCCAGGGCCAGCTGGCGCAGCGGGATGCCGTAGGTGGGAATCGAGCAGCCATCGGTGCCGACGGGGGCCTTGGCCAGATCGGTATCAGTGGTGGCGGCCAGCGCGGCGCCGACCTCGCGCATCAGCGGATGCTCGGCACGGATATAGCCGCGGGTGAATTCGGCCGGATCGCTGCCCCCGGCCAGGGCCAGCTGACAGGCCACGCAGACGAAGCCGGCATGCTTGCCCGAGCAGTTGTTGTGCAGCGGGCCGGCCTGCTCCTGGCGGCTGAACATGCCGCGCAGCACCGACTCGCGGCCCGGCCACTGAGTGCCGCACTCCAGCGCGCCGGCGTCCAGCCCGGCCTTCTTCAGCATGCCTAAAGCGGTGGCAACATGCTCGGGCTCGCCGTTGTGCGAGGCGCAGGCAATGGCCAGTTCGGCGTCGGTGAGCTGCAGGCGGTCGGCGGCGCCGCTCTCAACCAGCGGCAGGGCCTGCAGGACCTTGATCGCGGAGCGCGGGAAGATGGGGCGCTGGATGTCGCCCAGGGAGGCGACCAGGGCGCCGTCACCGTCAACGATGGCAAAGGCGCCGCTGTGGGTCGATTCGACCGTGCTGCCGCGCAGCACGTCAACGAGGATGGGGTTCATGGTCGGGCCAGTCTCAGCGATGAAGTTGTCGAGACTGTAGCCGCCCGACGGGGCGGACCGCTACACGCTGCGCACAACCCGGTTGCGGCCCATGTGCTTGGCGGTGTAGAGCGCCTTGTCGGCCAGGGCCAGCAGGCGGGTGGTTTCCACCGGGTCGCTGACCTCGACCAGGCCCAGGCTGATGGTGACCTTGAGGCCGGGGCTGATCTCCTGCCAGGGATGGTGCTCGACCATCTGGCGCAGGCGTTCGCAGATGTCGCCGGCCAGGTCGATGGGCGTGCCGACCAGCACAGCAATGAACTCCTCGCCGCCGATGCGGGCCAGCAGGTCGGAGGTGCGGGTGCTGGCCATCAGCAGCCGGGCCAGCCGCGCCAGCACGAGGTCGCCAATGGCATGGCCGTGGTCGTCATTGACCCGCTTGAAGTGGTCGACATCCATCATCACCAGGGCCAGCGGCGTGCGGTCGCTGCGCGCCAGGTTCAGCAGGCCGGGCAGCGATTCGTCGAGCAGGCGGCGGTTGCCCAGGCCGGTGAGCGGGTCTTCACGGGCCTCGCGGCCGAGGTTGGCGGCATGGGCCAGCAGGCTGCGCTGCTCCTCTTCGAGCCGGTGGGCGCGCAGACGCTGTAGCTCGGCGTCGAGCCGTGCCCGTTCGGTCTCCTGGCGGGCCTGGTCCACCTCCATCTGCGACACGAGCACGCGGGCCTGCTCGTCGGCGCGGCGCTTCAGCTGTTCGCGCTCCAGGCCGCTGAAGCGCTCCAGATGGGCCAGGGCCGGCGCCAGCTGGCCCAGCTGCTTGTGGCCCTGGTACAGCGCCTGGGTCACCTCCATCAGCAGGCCGCCGAACTCGGCCTCGACCAGATTGCTCAGCAACTCCTCCAGCGCCTGCACGGCCGCTGCTGGGCGGCCCTGGCGGCTGTCCAGCTTGGCGAGCTGGAAGGTGGCGGTCAGCTCGACCAGTTGGTAGCCATGAAGGCGCGCGGCCTCGCGATAGTGGCGCAGGGTCTGCTCGGCGCCGCGCAGGTCACCGGCCAGCACCTGCACATCGGCCAGATTGCCCAGCGCGATGGTTTCCATATGGGGATGGGCCCAGCTGCGTGCCTGGGCCAGATTGCCTTCGCACAGCTGGCGCGCGCGTGTCAGCGCCTGCTGGGTGGGCTCGCTGGGTATCTCGCCGGGTGGAGTCGGTGACTCGCCGGCCAGCATCAGCTCGCAGCGGGCCAGGTTGTTCAGCGCGCCGAACAGTTCTTCCCTGCCGCCCAGGTCGCGGGCCAGGGCCACGGCCTGGTCCAGATAGCGGCGTGCCGAGCTGTGGTCGCCGAGGTCGTCATAGGTCACGCCAACGCGGTTCAGCGCCCAGCATTCGAGACGCCGGTCGGCCACCTGCTGGGCCGCCTTCAGCGCGCGGAAGGCATAGGTCAGCGCCTGGTTGTACAGTCCGATCTGGTTGCAGGCCATGCACATCGCACACAGGGTGGTGGATTGGCCGGGCAGATCGGCCAGACGCTCATACAGCGCCAGCGCCTGTGTGCCGGCCCGCATGGCCACCTCGGCATTGCCCAGCCGCCAGTGGTGGGTGGCCAGCAGGCCGTTGATCTGGGCGCGCAGGGCCACATCGCTCTCGGGGCAGACCTTCAGCGCGGCCTGGGCCCAGTCGGTGCTTTCCAGATAGAGACCCCTGGCGCCGGCCTTCTGGGCCAGCGACAGCAGGGAGGCGGCATTCACGGGAGCTTCGGGTTCGGCGGTGGTGGGCATGATGGGTTCTGGGCACTGGATTATTCCCGGCGCCCACCCAAACCGCATTGCTGAAAACCCGTCGTGACGAAAAAAGGTTAGCTCAGATATTCGTCAAATCGTTGCAAACGAAAAAATCATGCGGCGATCAGTGCCGCACCACGCAGTTGCGCCCCTGGTGCTTGGCCGCATAGAGCGCACGGTCGGCACGTTCGACCAGGCGCAGGCTGTCGAACTCGGCGCTGCGATCGACCAGCCCTGTGCTCAGTGTGACGCGCAGGCCCGGCGCGCACTGGTTCCAGTCATGCTGCGCGACGGCCTGGCGCAGACGCTCGCAGATGTCGTGAGCCTGCTCGATCGGCGTGCCCACCAGCACCATCATGAATTCCTCGCCGCCCATGCGCGCCAGCACGTCGGTGCTGCGGGTGTTGGCGCGCAGCAGCTGGCCCAGTATCACCAGCACCTGGTCACCGACGCCATGGCCGAAGCGGTCATTGACGATCTTGAAGTGGTCCACATCGGCCATTGCGATCGACAGCGGCAGCTGTTCGGCATGGGCCCGTGCCAGCAGGCCGGGCAGGGCCTCGTCAACGACGCGGCGGTTGCCAAGGCCCGTCAGGGTGTCTTCGCGGGCGGCGCGCACCCATTCGGCGGCCTGGGCGCGCAGCAGCAGCTGCTCCTGCTCCAGCTGGGTGGCGCGCAGGCGCTGGCGTTCCGCGTCCAGGCGGGACTGCTCGGCGGCCAGCTCGGCCTGCTCGACCTGCAAGCGGCCCATCATCACCCGGGCCTGCACATCGGCGGTGCGCAGCACGGCCTGGCGGTCCAGCGCCGCATGCTGCTCCAGCGCCGCCAGGGCAGGCTCGAACTGGCGCAGCTGCTTGTGCGATTCATACAGCGACTTGAACAGCGACAGACGGAAGCTGCTGTCGCCGGCCATCAGCGGATGCGACTCCAGGGCCTGCAGATGCGTGACCGCCTCCTCGTGCAGGTCCTTGTGCTGCAGCAGGGTGACCCAGTCGAACTCGGCATGCAGCTCGATCGACGGATAGGCATGCTGGGCGGCCAGCAGGTGGTAGCGCTGCACCAGGGCCTCGGCCTCGTCGAAACGTTTGCCCTGCAGGGCGACCTCGGTGCGATTGACCAGGGCGATGCATTCGCGCATCGGATTGCCTGCGCGCTGCGCCACGGCGATGGCCTGCTCGCACTGGGCCTCGGCCTGGGTCAATGCCAGCAGGGCCGCCGCCGCGTCGCCCTGCTGGCGCAGCTGGTCGGCCTGCACCAGGTTCTGGCTGGCGAGGTTGTTCAGATTGGCGAACAGGATCTCGTCATCGCCGAGGTCCTTGGCCAGACTCAGCGCGCGGGCGGTGTGGGCCAGCGCATTGTCATGCTGCTTCAGCGCGGCATAGGCCAGGCCGACGCGATTCAAGGCCCAGCAGCGCAGCTTGAGCTCGCCGGTCTGCTCGGCGGCCTGCAGGGCGCGCAGACCGAACTCCAGCGCTTCCTTGTTCAGGCCGATCTGGGTGTAGGTCAGGGTGAGGGTGCACAGAGCCTCGGATTCGCCGGCCGCGTCGCTCAGATTGGCATACAGGGCCAGGGCCTCGCCGCCAAGCCTCGCCGCCGTCTCCAGATTGCCCAGGCGGTTGTGGTTCAGTGACAGCAGTCGCAGGCAGGTGGCGCGGCCGAGGTTGTCATCCGGTTCGCAGCTGGCCAATACCTCGTCCAGCAGACGCAGGCCCTCCTTGTGATTGCCTCTGGCCGCGGCGGAGACGGCCGGGGCCAGCAGATCGGTCAGGGAGGACAGGGCGGAAGCGTTCACTTGGTTGGGCAAGTTGATGACAGCACGCAGGCAAGTCTGCCCGCGTGCTATCGACTCACCCGGTGCCGGCTTGAGCGAGCCGAGCCTAGGATAAACCCTGGATGGCGCCCAGACCCTCAGGCCTTGCGCACAAACGCACGCAACTCGGCCGCCATGCGCACCAGCGAGGGCTGGTGGATGTACATCATGTGGCCGGCCTCGAAGTAGCTGACGGTGATGTTGCCGGCCAGCGCATCGCGCAGACCGAGGTGGCTGAGGGTGTAGTCGCCGGCTCCGTGGGGCGTGGCCAGGTCGTAGTAGCCGCTGGCCACATAGACGCGCATGTGCCTGTTGCTGTGCATGGCACGGCGCAGGCTGTCACCGACATTGACGTACTTGTTGGCGAAGTCCTTCCAGGTCCAGGTCTTCCACAGCGGCGCCAGCACCAGATAGGGGGCGTCGCTGTCGAACTTCAGCTTGTCGCGCAGCAACTGGTTGATGCCGGCCGCATAGGCGCCGGCCAGATTGGACATGCCCGGGTCCTCCTCGGGATGCTCGCCGCCATCATCGCGGTCCTGGCCGATGAAGCGGCTGTCCAGGCGTCCCACGACCTCGCCGCGGCTGCGCAGCAGCTCCTTGAAGAAGCGGAACTCGGTCGGGCGCAGATCGCACTTCAACACATAGTCCGCCGACAGGCCGCTGTACAGGGCCAGCTGCTCGGCGATGCGCTGCCTTGCCTTGGGGTCAAGTCGTGAGCCCTGCATCAGCGCCAGGTGGTAGTCGCCATTGGCAAAAGTCTCGGCCGCGGCTACCACCTCTGCCAGCGTCTTCTTCTGCAAGGCGGGCTGCAGGGCCTTGTGATACCAGGCGGTGGCCGCATAGGTCGGCAGATACAGCGGGTAGGGCAGCTCGTTGCCATGGTCGAAGCTGAGCGTCTGCATGTCTATGGCCAGCGAGATCAGCATCACCCCGTTGAGGAAGATGTTGTGCTTGTCCTGCAGATGGCGCGACAGGCCGGAAGCGCGGGTCGTGCCATAGCTCTCGCCGATCAGGTACTTGGGGCTGGCCCAGCGGTTGTAGCGCGACAGATAGAGGCGGATGAATTCGCCGACCGATTCCAGATCGCGCTGGTAATCATGGAATTCGGCCACCTTCTCGCCCTCGGCGACGCGGGAGTGACCGGTGCCTACCGGGTCGATGAAGACCAGGTCGGAGTCGGTCAGCAGGGTGAACTCGTTGTCCACCAGCCCGTAGGGCGGTGGCGGGGCGTTGCCGATCTCGTCGGTGAGCACGCGCTGCGGCCCGAGAATGCCCAGATGCAGCCAGACGCTGCTGGAGCCCGGCCCGCCGTTGAAGCTGAAGGTGACAGGTCTTGCCTCGGGCTTCTTCACCCCCTTCAGCGTGTAAGCGGTGAAGAACACCGCGGCGCGGGCCTTGTCGCCCCGGTGCTCGCCGTCCTTGGCCTCCGGCTCGTGCAGTACCAGGGTGCCGCAGATGGCGGTGTACTCCAGCGTCTTCTTGCCGATCTGCAGCCTGTGCTCGGTGATGACCAGGCGTTCCTGGGGCTTCGGGCGATCTGCGGCCTTGTCGGCGGTTGAGGAAACGTCCGGCGTGTTGGGATTGACCATGGGAAGTGAGGGAGTGACCTAAAGTGCGCAGCATGCATGCTAGTTCCCCGCCCCACCATACGCACTTGTTTGGGATTGACTTCAGCAGTGCGCCCAGCGCACGCAAGCCCATCGTCGTGGCCAGCGGCGAGCGCAGCGGCGCGGCGGTGCGGCTGAAGGGCCTGCAGACCCTGCCCAGCCTAGCGGCTTTTCGGTCCTGGCTGGACACCGCTGGCCCCTGGCTGGGCGCCTTCGACTTTCCGTTCGGCCTGCCGCGCGAGCTGGTGCAGGCGCTGGGCTGGCCGCAGCAGTGGCCCGAGCTGATGCGGTTCTATGCTGCGCAGTCGCGCGCCGATCTGCGCACCCGGTTTGCGGCCTTCTGCGATGCGCGGCCGGTGGGGAAGAAGTTCGCCCACCGTGCCTGCGACCTGCCCGCCGGCTCGTCGCCATCGATGAAATGGGTCAACCCGCCGGTGGCCTGGATGATGCATGCCGGCGTGCCGCTGCTGATGGATGCCGGCGTCGATCTGCCCGGCCTGCAGGGGGGCGATGCACAGCGGGTGGCGCTGGAAGGCTATCCGGGCCTGCTGGCACGCGAGCTGATCGGCCACCGCAGCTACAAGGCCGATGACAAGGCCCGTCAGACCCCCGAGCGCCTGATCGCGCGCAAGGACCTGCTGGAGGCCTTGGAGCAGGGCCGCACGCGGCTGCAGCTGCGCCTGCGCCTGAGCCATGCTCAGCGCGACGCCCTGGTGGACGATGCCAAGGGCGATCAGCTCGACGCGGTGCTGTGCCTGATGCAGGCGGCCTGGGCCCATGGCCAGCCCGGCCACGGTCTGCCGGCGCAGGTGGACTCCCTGGAAGGCTGGATCGTCAGCGCCTGAGGCGGTGCCGGAGCATCGCGTGCCGGTCAACCGACCAGGGCGCGCTGGTCGAAGTCCTGCAGGGTCTGGTGCATGGCCTGCTGCAGCTGCAGCAGCCTGGGCAGGGCCATGTTCTTGGCATGCTCCATGCGCCGCCGCAGGCCCTGCTCGTCGCGCAGCGCCTGCTCGGCAGCCTCCGTCTGGCCCAGATCGCGCAGGGCTAGCGCCTGGGTGGCATGGGCATCGGCGAGCAGGCTGACCATGCTGGGCTGCTCGGCCTCGGCCAGCAGCTCGGCGAGCAGGTCCAGCGCTTCCTGTGGTCGGCCCTGGCGCTGGCGCAGCCGCGCCAGCCATTCGGCCGCGGTCAGCGCCAGGGCGCGGTAGCCGGCCTCGCGACAGGTCTGCAGCGAGGCCTCCAGTAGGGGGCCGGCCCTGTCCTCCCTGCCCGAGAGCAGGCTGGCCATCGCAATGTTCAGGCCCAGCGTGGCCTTCAGCAGAGGCACCTCGGCCCGCGCCACGGCCGCCTGGGCCTGGGACAGATAGCGCTGCATGCGTTCGACGGTGGCCCGGGCCTGCTCGGTCTCGCCCAGTCGCAGATGCTGATCAACGGCCAGATTGGAGCCGGCCAGCAGGCCGTTGAGTGCCCGTGCCTCCTCGCCATACTCGGCGCCCTCGCGCGAGCGGCTCAGTGTCTGCAGCATCAGCAGCTCGGCCTCGTGGCTCTGACCCATGCGCCAGTGGCAGGCGGCCATGATGTGCAACGCCCGCGGCAGATAGCGGTGCAGCTCGTGGCGGCTGGCGAAGGCGCTGAGGTCCTGGGCCAGGGCCAGGGCGGCCTGATGGGCATGCATCTCGCCGCAGGCGGCAGCACTCAGCGCCATCGCCTCGGCTTGGTCGGCGGGGCGCTGCAGCCGCGTCCACAGATCCAGCGCCTGGGCGCCATGCTCGGCACAGGCCAGATAGTTGGCCAGGCGCATCCGGGCGCGGGCCAGCAGCATCTGGCACTCGGCCTCGCTGGCCGTGTTGCCGAGCTGCCGGGCCAGGCCCAGCGCGCGCTGGGCCTGCTCGAGACTGGTCTGCACATGGCCGTGCAGCGTGCTGGCACGGGCGGCGACCAGCTCGGCATCAAGCTCGGTTTGCAGGGTGATGTGGTCGTCGTTGGCCATCCAGACCATTATTGCGACGAAAGCCGGGCCTTGTCGCTGATCTGGCGCACACATCGCCGGCATTCGCCGCCAATACGCCACATTGCGCCACATTGCGCCACATTGCGCCACATTGCGCCGTGGTGACTGAGGCTTCAGCCCAGCAGATTGAAGTCGGCCCGGTACAGCGCCTGGCCCTGTGCCGACAGGCCCGCCGGCTGCATGAACAGGGCGATGCGCTGACCCGTGCCGTGGCGAAGCGCATGCGTGCCGGCCGTCAACGCCGCCGTGCCGACGAATAGCAGGCTGAACTGTTCGGCGGTCGCGCCGGATCTTGCGCCGCACTCGTCTTGCACCTCGCTCAGGCGCAGCATGCCGCCCGGTGCGGCAAATTCGTCACCCAGATAGTGCTGCCACTTGGCCATCGCCAGGTCGGGCGCCAGCTCGGGCGGGCGCGCCGTGCGGGCCCGGTCGGCGTCTGCATCGGGCTCGGCCATGCCCACGCCGGCCGTGGCCGCGCCCGCTGTGCTTGCAGCGCCGATCAGGGCGCCGGCGCCCAGCATGAATTCACGCTTGTTCATCGCAGATCTCCAGTGGATCAGAGTCGGGGCATGGCAGTGGCTGCCAGGCCATTTCGAGATAGGGGCCCTGCTCGCCGGTGACGACCAGGCCCAGCCGTTCGTAGAGGCGGCGGGCCGGATTGACACTGGCCACATGCAGGCGCAGCGCCTTGCGCTGGCGGCCGGCCCGCTCCAGCAGCGCCCGCAGGCAGCGCGTGCCCAGACCCAGGCGCTGCCAACCCGGCAGCAGGCTGATGTCCAGCAGACGGATCGACAGCGCCCCGTCATCGGTCCACAGCCGTCCCGCGGCCTGGCCATTGCATTCGATGATGTGCTGCAGCGCGGCCGGATGCCGAGCCTGGTAAGCCAGGTGCTGCGCCCTGAACTGCATCTCGACGAAGGCCTCGCGGCCGGCGGCGTCCCAGCCGCTTAAGCCCAGCTCCTGCTCGCGGGTGCTGGCATAGAGGGCCCGCAGCCAGGCCTGATCGGCGGCGGTGACGGGACGCAGCTGCATGGCGGGCTCAGGGGCGGGGAGGAAAGACACCCTGCAGGGCAATGATGAAGGTCAGGGCCAGATAGGGGTGGCGGTTGTTGTGGGGCTGACCGCCGCCGGCGGGGCTCAGCGTCTGCGGCGCCATCGCCTGCGGATTGCTTGGAGCCTTGTAGATGGCTGCCCCGCCATTGACCGGGGACAACATCACGTCCGGTGCCGGCGTGCCCGTGGTCGGGGAAAGCGCGGCCTTCAGCCCGTGGCCGTGGGCCGGCATCTCGTTGCTGAGCAAGGTGACCGTGGCCTCGCCGCCGATCTCGCCCAGATTTCTGTCCGTCAGCCCTGGGCCCTGGCCCTGATGCATAGGGAACCGGGCCTGCAGATTGGGCAGGCCGAAGGTCGACTTGCCATCACCGCCATAGGTGGTGCCCAGCAGCGAGAACAGGGCGGTGTTCTGCGAGATCGGCAGCAGCTGACCATTGCACAAGGCCCAGCCCCTGGGAGGGAAGTTTCCGGTGAAGATGCGGATCTCGGCCACAAAAGGGTCTGACATCGCAGCGCTCCTGGTTTTCAGCTCGGTGACGGGAAGATGCCGAACAGGGAAATGATGAAACTCACGGCCTGGTAAGGCGCCATGTTCTCGTGCGGCTGGTTGCCACCCTGCTGGGTCACGGCATTGGCCGCCATGTCATTGCTGGGCACGCCGCTGCCATAGAACTGCGTTGCCGCCGATGCGGCCAGCACCCCGTTGGGGCCGGCGCCGACCACGGCAGCGGCGGTCGAGGCATTCAGCTGATGCCGGTGCTGGGGCATCTGGCCGGTCGTCAGCGTCACGGTCTCGCTGCCGCTGGACTCGGCCAGCAACCGGTTGCTCAGTCCGGGGCCTGCGCCCTGGTGCACCGGCACCCGGCCGCGCAGGTCGGGCAGCGCAAAGGTGGTTTCGCCGTTGCCGCCATAGGTCGTGCCGATCAGCTGGAACAGCACCTCGTTCTCGGCTATGGGCAACACCGAGCCATCGCAGAACATCCAGCCAGCCGGCGCAAAGTTGCCTCCGAACATGCGGATCTCACCAACATAGGGTTGTGACATGGGGTTCCCCTGAAGCGGAAGTCGAAGCGTCAGTCGCGCGACGGGAAGATGCCTTGCAGGGCGATCACGAAATTGAGCGTCAGAAAGGGCTGCATATTCGGGTGCGGCTGGCTGCCTCCGCTCAAACCCATGGCGGCCGGATTCAGCGGGCTGACCGCCGTGGCCGGCGGGGCGTAGATGTCACGCCCACCGCGGGCCTTGGAGGCCGGTACGGCCAGTCCGGGGTTGCTGGCATTGGCGAAATCCCGCGAGGCCTGCATTGCATGCTGGTGCATGGGCATTTCCGCCTGCGTCAGCGTGTGTGACTCTTCGCCGGCCCGCTCGCCCAGCGCCATGCCCTCGCCCCAGTGCGCCGGGCTGCGGCCGCGCAGGTCGGGCAGGGCAAAATTGGTCTGGCCGTTGCCGCCATAGGTCGTACCCAGGATGGAGAACAGGGCCTGGTTCTGATTGATGGACAGCAACTGCCCGTTGCACAGCGCCCAGCCCTTGGGCGCAAAGTTGAAGCTGGTGATGCTGATCTGGCCGAGAAAGGGTTCCATGGCAGGTCCTTCAGTCAATCAGTTGGAGACGGCTTCACGGCCCAGGCCATCGCATTCGCCACGACCGGCCTTGGGCCGGGGGGGCGCGCTAGCGCTCGCGCCGCCTGCGGTGCAGCAGGCCGCCCATCAACAGGCCACCGGCCAGCAGCAGGCTGCCGCTGGGCAGCTCGGGCACGGCAACGGTCACCAGATCGATGCGCAGATCCACCCGGCCGTTGCTGGAGCCGGTGCCCCGGTCCTTGAACACAAGGGTGTCGAGATCGACGGTCAGTTGATGGGCATTGAGCAGCTTGACATAGCTGCTGGGGTCGGTGGGACTGACCAGGCCGCTGAAGCCGGTGTCCAGGAAGCCGTCCTTGTCGCTGAGCACCAGACCGACGATCTGCTGGCCGGCGATGTTCAGGTTGCTGAAGTCAAGTCGCGCATGGGCGCCGCCCGCACCCAGATAGCCGGTGACCCAGTCGCCATTGCCCAGTTCGGCACCGGTGGCCAGCGTCATCTTGATCGAGTTGCCGGAGAAGCTGATCAGTTCCAGCGGCAACATCCAGCCGCCGACGAAACTGCCATCGCCGGGGGACAGCTTCAGGCCGTCCGCCCCGCTGACCACATCGCTGCCGCCCAGAGGCGTGCTGTCGCCGACGATGCCGCCGGGCGCCAGCAGCGACACCGTCACGTCGGCGCTGAAGGCCGCCTGGGCCGGCGTGCCCAGCAGGGCCGTGAGCGCCAGCGCTGCTGCGCTGCATAGCCTGGCGAGACCTCGATTGAACTCGAACACGCGCATGCCGTACTCCTCCGGTGATGGACATCACCAGCTAAGTACATCAAATCACGTTGCGTGCCTACGGTCATCCCCCACAGGTTTGGGGGGCGCTGCGGACTTACTTGCGCATCAGGGTGGATTTACCGAAGAGGCTTTCGATCAGGTCCACGGCCAGTTGCGCAGTCTTGTTGCGCACGTCCAGCGCCGGGTTCAGCTCCATCACGTCCAGCGAGGCCAGGAGGCCCGTGTCCGCGATCATTTCCATGCACAGCTGGGCCTCGCGGTAGGTCGGCCCACCGGGGATGGTGGTGCCGACGCCGGGCGCGATGTCGGGGTCGAGAAAGTCGACATCGAAGCTGACGTGCAGATGGGTGTTGGCGTCCAGGGTGGCCAAGGCCAGCTCCATCGTGTGACGCATGCCCATCTCGTCGATGAAGCGCATGTCGAAGACCTCGAGGTCCTGCTCATGCACGAGGCGTTTCTCGCCCTCGTCGACGCTGCGGATGCCGATCTGGCGTATCCATTTCGGGTTGATGGCCGGCACCTGGCCGCCGATCTCGATCAGCTGCTGCGGGCCCAGGCCGCACAGGCAGGCCACCGGCATGCCGTGGATATTGCCGCTGGGCGTCAGCTGGCTGGTGTTGAAGTCGGCGTGAGCGTCCAGCCACAGGATGCGCAGCTTCTTGCCCTTTTCGCGGCAGTGGCGGGCCACGGCGCTGATCGAGCCCAGGCCCAGGCAGTGGTCACCACCCAGCAATATCGGCAGGCGACCCTGGTCCAGCTCCGCATGAACGGCCTCATGCACGGCCAGGTTCCAGGCGGTGACCTCGGGCAGATGGCGGTAGCCGTCCACCGGCGGCTGCCAGGGGTTGGACGGGCCGACCAGATTGCCGCGGTCCTGCACTTCAAGGCCATGGCTTTCCAGGATGGACTGGATATTGGCCACGCGCATGGCTTCGGGCCCCATGCTGGCACCACGGGCGCCGGCACCGATGTCGGTGGGCGCGCCGATCAGGCTGATGTGTCGTTTCATGGGCGCTGATTCTCGCTGCTCGGGCCTAGTGACATATTCAGTTAGTCGAGCCCGGTTCGGTGGATTTCACGGCCGGCAGATCCAGACCGTACTCGGCTTCCAGCACGGCCCAGGCCTCCTCGGCGGTTTCGACGAAGGTGAACAACTTCTCGTCGCCGGGGCTGATCATGCCGGTCTCGATCAGCAGCTCGACATTGATCAAGCGGGTCCAGAAGTCGCGTCCGAACAGCAGGATGGGGCGGCGTCGCGACTTGCCCGTCTGGATCAGGGTCATGGTCTCGAACAGCTCGTCCAGGGTGCCGAAGCCGCCGGGGAAGCACACCAGCGCGATCGAGCGCATCAGGAAGTGCATCTTGCGCAGCGCGAAATAGTGGAAGCGGAAGCACAGCTCCGGCGTGATGTAGGGGTTGGGCGCCTGCTCGTGCGGCAGCACGATGTTCAGGCCTATGCTCTTGCCGCCGGCTTCGAAGGCGCCACGATTGCCCGCCTCCATGATGCCGGGGCCGCCGCCGGTGACGACGTAGATCGGTGTCTTGCGGGCGCGTGACTTCTTCGTCACCAGCGCGGCAAAGCGGCGCGCCTCTTCGTAGTAGTGGCTCATCTTCAGCTTGGCTTCGGCCTGGCGGATCGCATCGGCGTCGCCATCGGCCCGGGCCAGCTTGAGCTGCCCTTCGGCGATGTCGGCCGGCAGGGTGCGTGCACTGCCGAACATCACGATGGTGGATTCGATGCCAAGCTCGCGCTGCACGATCTCGGGCTTCAGCAGCTCCAGCTGCATGCGCACCGGGCGCAGCTCTTCGCGCAGCAGGAAGTCGTCGTCGGCGAAGGCGAGCTTGTAGGCGCTTTCCGGGCCTTCGTACAGCGCGGCGGGTGGCGGGGCCTTGGCTTCTTCTTTGGCGGTCGGGAAGTTGCGGGCTATCAGTTGGCGGGGTTTCTTTCTCATGATGTGGAGCTTAAACCCTGTCGATGGCTGTGGCGGGCCGTCCGGCGCAACAGGGGCAGTCCGCGGCGCGTGCCATGCGGATCTCGCTCCACTCCATGCGCCGCGCGTCCAGCATCTGCAGCCGCCCGGCCAGCGACTCGCCGATGCCGGCCAGCAGCTTCAGCGCCTCCGCCGCCTGCAGGCTGCCGATGATGCCCACCAGCGGGGCGAACACGCCCATCGTCGCGCAGGCCACGTCCTGCACCGCCGACTCGGGCGGGAACACGCAGGCGTAGCAGGGCATGTCGGGCTGGCGGCTGTCATAGACCGAGATCTGGCCGTCGAAACCTATCGCCGCCCCCGACACCAGCGGTTTGCGATGCTTGACGCAGGCGGCGTTGACGGCATGGCGGGTGCGGAAGTTGTCGCTGCAGTCCAGCACCACATCGACCTCGGCGACCAGCACGTCCAGCACCTGCGCATCGGCGCGCTGCACCAGGGTGCGCACCTGCAGATCGGGGTTGATGGCCAGCATGCTTTGGCGGGCGGAGCTGACCTTGTCCTGGCCGACGCGGTCCAGATTGTGGGCGATCTGGCGCTGCAGATTGGTCAGGTCCACCTGGTCATGATCGACCAGCGTGATGTGCCCGACGCCGGCAGTGGCCAGATACAGAGCCACCGGCGAGCCCAGACCGCCGGCGCCTATCACCAGCGCATGGCTTTGCAGCAGCCGCTGCTGGCCCTCGATGCCGATCTCGTCGAGCAGGATGTGGCGGGAGTAGCGCAGCAGCTGGTTGTCGTTCATGGCGCGATTGTGCCGTGAGGCCAGAAACAACAAAGCCCGCCAGGGCGGGCTTTGTTCGTGGATAGGGCCTCGCCCTATTGCTCGGTAGTGGCTTCCGCTTTCCGTTCCACAGCCGTCTTGGACACCAGCACCGTCTTGCCCTTCAGCCGATTGAAGGCCTGGGTCAGCGGGAAGTCTTCGGCGCTGCCGAATTCGGGCAGGGGCTTGATCGGCTCCTTGGTCTTGGCCGCCTCGGCTTCCAGCTTGGCACGGGCCTCCTCGCGGGCCTTTTCGCGGGCGGGGTCCTTGTCGTCCTCGCCCTTGGCGTTCTGCAGATGCTTTTCGAGATCGGCCTCGCGCATGCGCAGGGCGGCGAAGACATTGCCCTCGGCGGTTTCGTCCAGCAGCACGTCGGGGACGATGCCCTTGGCCTGGATCGAACGACCGTTCGGGGTGTAGTAGCGGGCGGTGGTGATCTTCAGCGCCGTCTCGGGGCTGAGCTGACGCACCGTCTGCACCGAGCCCTTGCCGAAGGTCTGCGCACCCATCACGATGGCCCGCTTGTGGTCCTGCAGCGCGCCGGCGACGATTTCGCTGGCCGAGGCCGAGCCTTCATTGACCAGCACCACCATGGGCACGCTCTTCAGCGCGGCCGGCAGCTTGCGCAGCGGGTCGCTGCCGCCGCGGCGGGTGTAGTTGTCGGGCGTGGCCTTGAACACGGCCTTCGAGTCGGCCACCTGGCCGTTGGTCGAGACGACCACGGTGTCGGCGGGCAGGAAGGCGGCGGAGATGGCCACGGCGCCCTCGAGCAGGCCGCCCGGGTCATTGCGCAGGTCCAGCACCAGACCCTTCAGCTTGGGCTCCTGCTTGTAGATCTCTTCGAGCTTGCGCACGAAGTCATCGACGGTGCGGTCCTGGAACTGGCTGACGCGCAGCCAGGCATAGCCGGGCTCGACCACCTTGGCGCGGACGCTTTGCTGGCGGATCTCTTCGCGCACGATGGTGATGGGGAAGCTGCGGCTTTCGCTCTTGCGGAAGATCGTCAGCGAAACCTTGGTGTTGGGCTCGCCGCGCATGCGCTTGACGGCCTGATCGATGCCCAGGCCCTTGACCATGGTGTCGTCGATCTTGGTGATCAGGTCGCCGCTCTTCAGGCCGGCACGGAAGGCCGGCGAGCCCTCGATCGGCGAAACGATCTTGACCAGACCGTCTTCCATGCCGATTTCGATGCCCACGCCGACGAACTTGCCGGTGCTGCTTTCGCGGAATTCCTTGAAGCTCTTCTTGTCGAAGAACTGCGAATGCGGGTCCAGCCCGGCGACCATGCCCGCGATGGCGTCGTTGATGAGCTTCTTCTCATCAACGGGCTCCACGTAATCGGACTTGACCATGCCGAACACGGCGGCCAGCTGTTGCATCTCCTCCAGGGGCAGGGGCGCGAGCGAGGTGCGCCCGTTGGCCGGCAACTGCATGGTGGTGAGTGCACCGGCAACGGCACCCAAGGCAACCCAGCCGGCAACTTTCAGTTTGGCACCCATGATGCGAGTGTTCCCTATACGTGATATCGAGCAAACATGCGGGTGAGGGTCCGATTTGAAGGCGGAATCTCTCTAGGCCAGTATAAGTTCTGGCCCGGCTTGGAGAGGCCGCATCAACAGAAAGTTTCGCCCCTTATTCACGGTGAGCCGTCCCAGGCGGCAAATCTCAGGTCGCCGGCCGTGCAAAGGTCACGACGTGATCGACGCTGGCGCGTATGCCTATCCACTCGCCCACCTGGTGATCATGGTGCGAAGGCACGTGCACCAGCACCTGCTCGCCGCTGGCCAGGCGCAGCGTGTAAAGAAATGATGCGCCGCGAAAAGCCTTGCGTTCGATGCGGGCCTTGATGGGGGCGTCGTCGTCGTGGGTGATGTCGTCGGCGCGCAGCAGCACCTCGCATTCGCCGCCCGGGTAGGCGTCGGGCAGCGGGCACTCGCCGACGTCGCTGAGCTCGCCCAGCGGCGTGTGGACGATGGGGCCGTCCGGGCCCATGGTGATGCGGGCCGGGGCGAACACACCATGGCCGATGAAATCGGCGACGAAACGGGTGGCCGGGCGGTGATAGACGGTGTAGGCCTCGTCCCACTGTTCCAGCCGGCCCTGGTGCATCACGCCGACCACATCGCCGACGGCAAAGGCCTCGGCCTGGTCATGGGTGACGAACAGGGCGGTGGTGCCGGTCTCGTGCAGGATGCCGCGCAGTTCCTGGCTCAGGTGCTCGCGCAGATCCACATCGAGGCTGGAGAACGGCTCGTCCAGCAGCAGCAGACGTGGCGATGGCGCCAGCGCGCGGGCCAGGGCCACGCGTTGCTGCTGGCCGCCCGAGAGCTGGTGGGGCGCGCGCTTGGCGGCATGGGCCAGGCCGACCAGGTCCAGCACCTCGCGGGTGCGCTGGGCGCGCTGGGCGGGCTTGAGGTGATTCAGGCCGAAGCCGATGTTGTCGGCCACCGACAGATGGGGGAACAGCGCATAGTCCTGGAACACCATACCGATCTGGCGTGCCTCGGGTGGGGTGTGCAGGCCGGTGCCAGCATCGGCCAGCACCGCGCCGGTGATGCTGATGCGGCCATCATGCAGCCGTTCCAGCCCCGCGATGGCTCGCAGCAAGGTTGTCTTGCCGCAGCCCGAGGGCCCGATCAAGACGCCGATCTGGCCTTTGGGCAGGGTCAGAGTCACGCCCTCGACCGCCGGTTTCTGGGGCGTGGCACCGGGATAGCGCACGCCAACTTGATCGAGTGCTAGGAACATGGCCCTATGATAACGGCCGGGCGGCAAATGCGCCTTGTTCGCATTCTTGTTGTCTTGACCTGGCTCAAGGCAGGAAGTGCTCGACCCCGGTCCACTCGCCCCTGATGTTTCGACTGATCACCCTTGTTTGTCTGCTGCTGGCCGTGCCCGTGCTGGGCGTGCTGGGCTCCTGGTTTGCTATGGACGCCCAGGCGCTGGCCATCCTGCAGCACCAGTTCGCCACCGTGCTGCCCGACTACACGCGCAGCTCGCTGCTGCTGGCCACCAGCGTCGGCCTCGGCGTGGCCCTGCTGGGCGGTGCCACGGCGGCGGCCGTGAGCCTGTTCCAGTTCCCGGGCCGGCGCTGGTTCGAATGGGCGCTGCTGCTGCCCATGGCCATGCCCGCCTATGTGGCCGCCTATGCCTATACCGATGTGTTGCAGTACAGCGGCGCGCTGCAGACCTGGCTGCGGGCGCTGACCGGTGCCCAGGGCGCGCTGTGGCCCGACGTGCGCAGCCTGCCCGGCGCGGTGGCCCTGTTCGTGCTGTGCCTCTACCCCTACGTCTATCTGCTGACCCGCACGGCGCTGAACGAGCGGGGCGTGGCGCTGATGGAGGCCGCCCGCATGCTGGGCGCCGGCACGCTGCGCCGCGTCTTCAAGGTGGCCCTGCCGCTGGCACGCCCGGCGCTGGCCGCTGGCGTGGCCCTGGCGCTGATGGAGACCCTGGCCGACTACGGCGTGGGTTCCTACTTCGGCCTCAACACCTTCACCACCGGCATCTACAAGGCCTGGCTGGTGATGAACGACCGCTTCGCCGCCGCCCAGCTGGCCTCGCTGCTGCTGATCGTCGTGGCCGGTCTGCTGTGGCTGGAGCGCCGTGCGCAGGCCAGGATGCGCTTCGTCACCGCCCGGCCGGGCGCCCTGCAGGCGGCCGAAGCGCGGCCGTTGCCGCTGCGCGGCGGGGCGGCTTTGCTTGCTTTTGTCCTGTGCGCGCTGCCGGTGCTGCTGGGTTTTGTGGTGCCGGTAGCGGTGCTGGCCGGCCTGCTGTGGCAGGAGGCGCAGACCGCCGAGCTGGGCCTGCCGCTGGCACGCTTCGCCCAGTGGAGCTGGACCAGCTTCAAGCTCGCCGGCCTGGCCGCGGCGCTGGCCGTGGCGATGGCGCTGACCCTGGCTTTTGCTTCGCGCCTCGGCCAGGGTGGCAGCCAGGGCGCCAAGGGGCGCGGCAAGGGCCTGCTGCTGAACCTGGCCACCCGCGTGGTCTCGCTCGGCTATGCGGTGCCCGGCGCGGTGATCGCCGTGGGCATCCTGCTGCCGCTGGGCTGGCTGCAGCAGCGCTGGCCCGAGCTGCCGCTGTCGGCTGTGATGACCGGCACCGTGCTGGGCCTGATCTATGCCTATCTGGTGCGCTTCTCGGCCGTGGCCCTGCAGTCCATCGACGCCGGCTATGCCCGCATTGCCCCCAGCGTCGACGAAACCGCCCGCATGCTGGGCGCCTCGCGGGCCCGGCTGTTCCTGCGGCTGCATGCGCCGCTGCTGGCGCGCTCGTCGCTGGCTGCGGCGCTGCTGGTGTTCGTCGATGTGATGAAGGAGCTGCCCGCCACCCTGGTGCTGCGGCCCTTCAACAGCGACACCCTGGCCGTGGTGGCCTACCAGCTGGCCCGCGACGAGCGCCTCAGCGAGGCGGCCCTGCCCTCGATCGCGATCGTGCTGGTGGGGCTGATACCGGTGTTGATGCTGTCGAGGTCGATGCGGCGGTGAGACTTAGCGCCCGAAGCCGGTCGATGCCGTGCGAGAATGCGCGCCGCTTTGTCAGATTGCCTCGCCGTAGTTCAATGGATAGAACGGCCGCCTCCTAAGCGGCAGATACAGGTTCGATTCCTGTCGGCGGGACCAAAGCCCACCTAAGAGTCCCGTGGACTCTTAGGTGGGCTTTGGACATTTCGACCTGCCTCGACCATCAGCCCGTCAGTTCCACTTCCACTGCCAAATCAGATCCATCGAATTGTCCGAGCCCGATTGCGCGCGCAGGGTGAAGCGCTGGGCGATGCGGTAGATCAGCTGCCAGTTGCCGGTGGTGGAATTGAGGCCGCGTTCGTAGCCGACGTACCAGCGGCGTGACAGCTGCTTGCCCAGTCGTACGATGGTTTCGCGCACCTCGCCGTCGCTCTGCTTCAGCGACAGCTCGTCCAGGCCCAGGCTTTGCACCAGTTTGCCGGTGGCGCCTTCGCCTTCGCCGGCCAGCAGGGCCAGGGCGGCGCGCTGCAGCAGGGCGGTGTCGGTGCGGCCCAGGCCGTCGGCGCCGCGGCCCAGCACCAGCCAGGAGAGCTTCTCGGTCTCGCTCAGCTCGGGCTCGGAAAACAGGCGTATGCGCGGGTTGCGTGCGGTGCCGGTGACGGTCACGCCCACCCGGGTGTCGGTGTTCGGCCGGGTGGCGATCACGTCCAGCCGCGGGTTGTCCATCTGGCCGCCGAAGATCACGTCACCGCGTTCGATCTCCAGCTTCTGGCCGTAGGCGGCATAGGTGCCGTTCTCGGCCCGCACCGTGCCCTGCAGGGTCGGCTTGCCGGCCTGCTGACCCAGTCGCAGCTCGCCGCGCAGCAGGGTGTCCAGGCCGCGGCCGCGCAGGCGCAGCTGGCGGCCCAGATCGACGCCCAGGTCCACGATGATCACGCGTTCGCGCTTGCTGCCGTTGCGCGATGCCTCCGGCAGCGGCTGTTCGTTGCGCAGCACGATCACGTCGTCGTCGAGACTCGGCGCATCGGAGCGGGTGAAGTCGATCAGGCCCTCATCGACGGTGAACTTGCCGTTGAGCTTCAGTTCATTGGCCTTCAGCGCCAGCTGGGCCTGGCCGCTGGTGATGATGCGCCTATCGACCCGCGCCAGCAGGGCGAACTTCGAGGCCTTCAGCGTCAGCTCGGCCTGCGGCGTGGCGCCCAGCTCGGCATTGCCCTCCAGCTGCAGGGTGCCGGCGCCGGCCTTGGCGCGCAGGAAGTCCAGCTTGGCGGTGGCGCCGTTGAGGCTCATCGCGAACTCGCCCTCGCGCACGTCCACGCCCTGCAGCAGATTGCGCACGCTGATGTCATGCCCGCTCGCCTGCCCGATGATCTCGGGTGCCCCGACCTTGCCTTTCAAGGTGATGCCGGCGCGCGTGGTGCCGGCCAGGCGCCAACCGGCCGGGATCCAGCCGCCCCAGGTGCCGAGGTTGGCAACCTGTGCTTCCAGCACGCCCTCCAGCGGTGCGTCGGGGGCCGGCCACCAGGCCTGGGGCGAGGTGCGGCTGCTGATGGCGCCGCCGACCACGCCCAGATTGCTGCCGGCGATCGCCTGGGTAAAGTGCCAGACGCCGTTTTGCGCCGTCAAACCCAGGCGCATCTCGCTCAGGCCCAGGTTTTGCGGCCCGGCGTCGTCGGTAACCTGCAGATCGCCCTGGCTGCGCAGCAGCTCGACGTCAATGTCCACCGTGCTGCCCATGCGCAGCCTGGCGCGGCCGCCCAGCAGCAGATTGCCGCCCCAGCCGAAGTCGGGCTGCCAGCGGGCCAGCAGCGGCGCCACGGCCAGCGGCTCCAGCTCCGCCTGAGCCTCGATCAGGGCGCTCTCGCCGCTCATCCGAGGTGCCTGCCAGCGCAGCAGGCCCCAGCGCAGGCCGGCCCCGGCAATCTCGACGCGGCCGGGCTGCGCCAGTGCCTGGCTCAACAGCCCGTCGCCGCTCCACTGCAGCTTCAGGCCGAGCTCCCGGCCGCTGACCCAGGCCGGCGCGGTGCCGCTGGCGGGGCCGGTGCCGCGCAGTTCCAGCTGCTGCAGCTGGCCGGTCCAGTCCACCGCCTGGGCACGCGCCAGCCAGGCCGCGGGCGCCTGGGACAGCCCGCCCTGCAGCTTCAGCGCGGCGCGGCTGCCGGTGGCGGTGTCGCCCAGCGAGGCACCGGGCAGCAGTGCGTTGAGCCAGGGCGGGGCCTTCAAGCCGCTGCTCAGTTCCAGGCTTGCCTGATGCTGGGCCCAGCTGCCGCCCAGCTGCAGCAGGAGCCGCTCGACACGCGCGGAGGGCAGGTTGAGGCTGCGCAGATCAAGCTTCACGCTCAACGCATCGCCCGCCTGCGTGCCCAGCGCGGCACTCAGCTCGGCCTGGCCGATGCGGGCGTCCTGGCCCAGCAGATTGCTCTGCAGGTTCTGCGCCTTCATTTGGGTGTCGATGCTGAGCAGCGGCCAGCGGCCATGGGCCGTGAATGTGCCCTCCAGCTTGCCCGACAGCGTGATCGCGGGCTGCTCACCGCGCGAGGGCAGCAGGGCTAACAGTGGAGCCAGCCGGGACAGATCGCCGGCCTGCGCACTGCCGGTCCAGCGTTCGGCGGCGGGAGCAGGCGGCAGCAGGCCGCTCAGGCTCAGCTGGTTGCCGCCGGCCAGCACCTTGGCCGTCAGCGTCGCTTCTGCGCCGGACTGCAGCCGGGCCTCGCCGCTGACCGGCACGCCCATCAACAGACTGTCGCCCAGCTTCAGGCTGGCCTGGCCGCGCGGCCAGCCGGCCTGGGCGCCGAGCAGCAGGTCGGCATCGAGGCTGGCGTTCAGGCGCTGCGCCGTGCGCTGCCAGGCCGATCCGGCCGGACCGGCCCACCACAGGCTTGGATCGAACTCGCTCAGCTGGGCCTGGCCTTGAACGCGCCAGTCCTTGCCCTGTGGCGTCAACCGGGCCTGGGCCGAGGCCCGTGCGGGACCGGCACTGAGCTGGGCCTGCTTGATCTGGATCTGCTGCGGGGTGTAGAGGGCATCCAGGCTCAGCTGGGCCTGTGCCTTGGCCATGGCCGCCGGCTTCGCCAGCCATTGGCCCAGCAGCTGGGCCTGAGCCGCGATGGTCGGCGCCTCCAGGCCGCCGCTGCCTTGCAGTTCCAGCGTACCGTTCAGGTTCAGCGCGGCCAGGCGCTTGTCCAGCTGGGCGGGCAGCAGCTGGCTGACGCGTGTGCTCAGTCGCCAGTCGTCAAGCTTGCCTCCGCCCTGGCCCTGCAGTCGTCCGGCGGGTGCGCCGGGCTGGCCCAGCTGCAGATCGAAGGCGCGCACGTTCACGCTTTGCGTCTGATTGGGCACGGCCTCCAGGTCGAGCGCAATGGCCTGCAGCGGCAGGCGTTGCTGGTCCCAGCGGCCGGCGTCGCCGTTGCTCAGGTTCAGGCGCAGGGCGGCCGGCTGGTCCCAGCCCCTGCTGCTGAGCTGGGCCTCGCCACTCAATGCGGTGCGCGGCCAGTCGCTGTTCAGAGCGGCCAGATTCAGGTCCTGGGTGCGGGCCTGCAGCTCGGCCAGCGGCCAGGCCGCAAAGGGCTGCAGGCGGGCGCTGGCCTGCAGGCTCTGCTGCGCGGCGCTCAGCTGGGCCTTCAGGGTCGGGCCGGCCAGCGGGCCTTTCAGTTCGAGGCTGGCCTGCCAGTGCTTGCCGGCCGCGGTGGTCAGCGGCTCCACGGCCAATTGGGCGTCGAGCTGCAGCTCGCCGCGGCTGGCCTGCACCGCCTTGCCACTGAGCCGCAGGCTGTCCCACTCGACGCTGTTCACGGTGATGCGATGCTCGGCACCGGCCTTGGCGCCCAGATGGACGGCGCCATCGAGCCGGCGCAGCGGCTTGGCGCCCAGGGCCGCTGTGTGAATCTCGCCAATCCGCAGTTGCTGCACCTCCAGCTCCAGCGGCAGCCACAGAGTGGCCGGCGCGCCGCTGCTCGTGCCGCTGGTCGGCAGGGTGATGTCCAGCCGGTCGGCCTGGGCCTGGGCGATGCGTATCTTCAGCCACTGGCCGGTCAGCCCCGAGTACTCGAGTGTCAGGTCTTGCCAGCGCAGGCCGGTCAGCACCAGGGGCTCGACGATGCCGGGCAAGGTCAGGGTCAGCCGGCGGGCCGAGAAGTCGCCCAGCAGGCTGCCCTCGGGCTGCTCGATCTGCAGGCCCGGCGCGCGCGCCAGCAGCCAGGCCGTGCCGGGGGCGGTGCGCAGGCTGACCAGCACCAGGCCCACGATCAGGGCCAGCAGCGCCGTCAGCAAGGCCAGCGTGATCAGGACGCGACGGCGCGCGCGGCTCGATCGGGGGACGATGGTACTCATCAGAAGGCAATGCCCACGCTGAAGTGCAGCCGCGGCTTGCTGCTTTTCTCGGGCCAGCCGAGGTCCACCCGCAGCGGGCCTACCGGGCTGCGCCAGCGCAGGCCGAAGCCGTAGCCGAACACCGGTTTCAGTGCGCCCCAGTTGTCGGCGGCCTGGCCGGCATCGAGGAACACGGCCGCCTGGTACTGGGGCAGGTCGCTGAAGATAGGCCTGGCGGCCTCGACGCTGCCGGTCCAGACCATGCGCCCGCTTTGCACGACGCCGGCCTTGAGCGGCCCCAGGCTGCGGTAGGCGTAGCCGCGTACCGAGTCGTCGCCACCGGCGCGGAACAGCAGCGGGTCTGGCAGGCCCACCTCGTTCTTGGCGAACACCTGGCCGATCTCCATGCGTGCGCTGGCCAGCCATTGGCGGCCCAGCGGCCGGTACCAGCTGAGCCGTCCCCAGGCGCGCACGAAGGGACCGTTCTCGGCCACCGTGCTGCGGCTCAGGCCGGTGCCGAGCTGGGCTGAGGCGGCCCAGCCCTCGGTCGGCAGCAGGGCGCTGTCCAGCCGGCGCCAGGTCCAGTGGTAGTTGATCGAACTGGCATCGGCGCTGACTACGCCGCCAGGCTTCACGCTGCGGCCGTGCAGCGCCTCGACGAAGTAGCTGCGGTCATGGGTCGGGGTTTCCTGCAGCCGGCCGACGCGCAGGCCATAGCTGTCTTCGATCGTGTCATCGGTGTGAAGGCGCTGGGCCACCACCACCACCTGGTTGCGGTAGAGGCTGGGGGTGGCGTGCGAGGTCAGCTCGGCCTGGTAGAGGCGCTTCTCCTTGCCCAGCTCCAGCTTCTGCTTGGCCAGCAGGCTGAAGCCCAGCGGCCGGCGGTGCAGATGCTCCAGCGCCACACGCGGGCCGGTGTTGGCGCTGTAGCCGACGCTGGTGGTGGCCTCCTGCAGCATGGCTTCCCGCACGCGCACCCGCACGGTGGCGGCCTGGGCCTGCTCGGGCGCCGTGTCCAGCTCGACGACGACGCTGTCGAACAGGCCGGCGCGCTGCAGCCGCTCCTGGAACTCGAGCAGGGTCTTCTCGCTATAGGCCTCGCCCGCATTGAAGCCGGCAAGGCGTCGCACGCTGGAATCTTCCTGACGCTCCAGGCCCTCGATCTGCAGCGCGCCCAGCCGGTACAGCGGTCCGCTGTCCAGCAGCAGCTTGATGTCGACCCGATTCGCCTGCGCGTCCACCTGGGCCTGGGTGCTGACCCAGCGGGCCTGCGGATAGCCCTCGGCACGGGCCTGGGCCAGGCTCTCGTTCTTGGCCGCCGACCAGGGGCCTTGGGCGAATGTTCTGCCTGCGGTCAAGGGCCAGGTCTTGCGCAGCTTGTCCAGCAGCGCCTTCTGCGGACCGGGCTGGGTGCCGCTTTCGTCGAGCGCCCCGGTGACTTCGTAGGCAACGCCGTCCACCCGCGCCGGCTCGCCGGTTTCCACATGCACCTGCACGCGTTCGGGCGTGCCAGGGCTGCGCGTCAAGGTCACCTTGGAATTGAAGAAGCCCTGGGTCTCGAGCAGGCTGCGGGCCTGGGCAGGCGCGGCGGCACACAGGCGATTGAGCTCGATCGCGCTCAGCGCCTCGGCCTGCGGCGCATTCTGGAAACGTGACAGGTCCAGATAGCTCAGCAGCAGCTGGCGCTGCTCGCTCGGTGCATCGACCTCGACAATATAGGCCGCGCGGGCTGTCGGCAGCACGGCGCCGCTCGCGGCCTCGGCCGCGGCCTTCTGCTGGCCCGGCAGCCAGGCACAGCCGCTGGCCAGGCTCGCCAGCACCACGCTGAACGCCAGCGCCATGCGCCGGATGCCACCCCTCATTTGCTGAGCAGCCGCATCGCGCCTTCGAGCCCGGTGAGGCTGAGCGGAAACATGCGCTGGTTCATCAGCTGCTGGATGATGGAGATGCTTTGCCGGTACTGCCACACGCCCTGCGGCTCGGGGTTGATCCAGGCAAACTTGGGGAAGGCATTGGTGAGGCGCTGCAGCCATTCGGCGCCGGCCTCCTCGTTGTTGTATTCGACGCTGCCGCCGGGCTGCAGGATCTCGTAGGGGCTCATCGTCGCGTCGCCGATGAAGATCAGCTTGTAGTCCTTGTTGTACTTGCGGATCATGTCCCAGGTGGGCGTCTTCTCGCTGTAGCGGCGGCGGTTGTTCTTCCACATGAAGTCATAGACGCAGTTGTGGAAGTAGTAGAACTCGAGGTGCTTGAACTCGGTCTTGGCGGCGCTGAACAGTTCCTCGACGCGGTGGATGTGCTCGTCCATCGTGCCCCCGACGTCCATCAGCAGCAGCACCTTCACCTTGTTGTGGCGCTCGGGCACCATGCGGATGTCCAGCATGCCGGCGTTGGCGGCGGTCTTGTGGATGGTGTCGTCCAGGTCCAGTTCCAGGTCTGAACCCTCGCGGGCAAAGCGGCGCAGGCGGCGCAGCGCCACCTTGATATTGCGCGTGCCCAGCTCCAGATTGTCGTCGTAGTCCTTGTAGGCGCGCTGGTCCCAGACCTTGACCGCGCTCTTGTTGCGGCTCTTGTCTTGGCCTATGCGTATGCCCTGAGGGTTGTAGCCATAGGCGCCGAAGGGGCTGGTGCCCCCGGTGCCAATCATCCGGTTGCCGCCCTCGTGGCGCTCTTTCTGCTCCTCGAAGCGCTTCTTCAAGGTCTCCATCAGTTCGTCCCAGCTCATTGCCTCGATGGCCGCCTTCTGCTCCGGGCTCAGCTCCAGCTCCAGATGCTTTTGCAGCCACTCCATCGGCAGCTCCTTGCTGAAGTCGGTGAGCAGCTCCACGCCCTTGAAGTAGGCCGAGAAGGCTCGATCGAACTTGTCGAACAGGGCCTCGTCCTTGACCAGGGTGGTGCGGGCCAGGTAGTAGAAGTCATCGACCGAGGGGCCGATCACGTCCGCCTTCAGCGCTTCCAGCAGGGTCAGGAACTCCTTGACTGAAACCGGCAGCTTGGCGGCGCGCAGGGTGTAGAAGAAGTTGATCAGCATGACAGGGGGCCGAGGGGGTTAGCGCTGGACAGCGGCCGGAAGGGCCGATAAGGTAGGCATGGTGCCATAGCTGCGGAACGAGCCCCACTGATGACCACGCTGGAAGCCCTGATCGTCGTGCTGGCCCTGTTCCAGGTGATTCTGGCCATCAGCTGGGGTTTGTCCGCCTCGCTGCTGGGCCTGTCGCGTGCCGCCGGCCTGCACTGGGCGGTGTCCTGCCTGTTCGTGCTCCTGAGTCTGCTGCTGTCGCTGGCCCTGCCGCTGGGCCTGTTGACCCCGACCTTGAACGTTGCGCTGGCCAATACCAGCACCACGATTGCCTTTCTGAGCATGCGCCGCGGCGCCCACATCTTCCTGCGCCAGCCGCGCCGCGATCTTGAGCTGGCGATCGTGCTGGCGCTGGCGGTGCTGATCGGCCTGTTCGATCTGACGCTGGGGCTTGATGCCCGTGTGCGCGGCGCCCTGATGTCGGGCCTGCTGTCCTGGACCGGCCTGCGGCTGAGCTTCAGTTCCGCCGCCAAAGTGCGCGGCGAGTTCGGCCTGGTGGCGGCCGGCCTGGTGACCGGGCCGATGTTCGCGGTGGCCCTGGTGTTCGGCCTGCGCTCGGGCTATCTGGTCCTCGGGCCGGTGCCCGAGTCGGGTGCCCTGTTGACGGCGCCCACCGACGTCAATGTCTGGATGATGCTGGCCTTTTTCGTGCTGTCGGCCCTGCTCAACCTGTCCTTGGGCTATATGGTGCTGCTGCGCCTGGTGCGCCGGCTCAACCACGTGTCGCGGCATGACGCGCTGACCGGTCTGCTGAACCGCCGCGCGATGCAGGAGGCGCTCGATGCCGAGTTCCACCGCTGGCAGCGCAAGCAGGAGAGCTTTGCGCTGCTGCTGATCGACGTCGATCACTTCAAGCGGGTCAATGACCAGCATGGCCATGCGGTCGGCGACCTGGCCCTGTGCGCCGTGTCCCGCTGCCTGGCCGGGGCGGTGCGCAAGACCGATGTGCTGTCGCGCTTTGGCGGCGAGGAGTTCTGCGTGCTCCTGCGCCTGACCGATGGTCCCGGCGCGATCGAGCTGGCCCAGCGCCTGAACCAGGCCGTGCGCGAGCAGGCGATGGGGGTAGGCGCCCTGAGCCTGCCGCTGACCGTCAGCATCGGCATTGCCGTGGCGCCCGAGGGCGTGCTGACCCGGGTCGAGAAACTGCTGCTGGGTGCCGATCGCGCCCTCTACCGGGCCAAGGCCGAGGGCCGCGACCGTCTGGCCGTGGCCTCGCTGGCCGAGATGTCCGACTCGGGCTTTTCGCCGATGGGCGCCTGACAAGCCACGATTTCTACCGTTTTTGTCATTTACGTGCGGGGCGTACGGTCTGCGGATGCCGCTTGCGCGGCTAGCATGGAAGGTTGTCCGTTCGCCTGTCTATGAGCCCTGTTGTCCTGATCTTCCTGCTGATGCTGCTCCTGCAGCTCAGTTTTGCCGCCGCTTGGGCCCTGAGCAGCCGTTTCATGGAGCAGTCGGGCCGCGCCGCGCGCCATATGGGGCTGTGCTGCCTGCTGTCGGCCCTGGCCGTGGGTTTGATGATGACACGCGGCCATGCACCGACCTGGCTGGCCTATACGGGCGCCAATCTGTTTGCCATCCTGGTCTTCATGTCGCTGCGCCGCGGCGTGGAACTGCTGCTCGGCCAGTCGCTGAGTGACCGCGAGCAGGTGTTCGTGCTGCTGCTGTGCGGCCTACCCCAACTGCTGTGGGCCGGCAGTGCCGATCTGCAGCACTCGTCCCGGGCGGTGCTGGGCACCTCGTTTGCGATTGGCTGGAGCCTGCTGCGCCTGATCCAGCAGGCCTGGCCGCCGCTGCGCCAGGAGTTCGGGCCGCGCGGCGCCGCCCTGCTGCTGTCACCTCATGGGCTGGGCGCGGCGATGTATGTGGTGCGCTTTGCCGGCGGCCTGATCCAGCCGGAACGATTTGCACGGCCCATCGACGAGACCACGGCCTTCAATCTGCTGGCGGTGCTGGTGCTGGGCATACTGAATCTGGCGCTCAATGTCAGCTTTGCCGTGGTGATACAGGTGCGGCTGGTGCGCCGCCTGCAGAAGCTGTCGCAGATCGACAGCCTCACCGGTCTGCTCAACCGTCGCGAACTGCTGGCCCAGTTGGCCGTGCAGCGGCGCTGGCAGGCACGCTTCGGCGAGCCCTATGCACTGCTGCTGGTGGACGTGGACCACTTCAAGCGCATCAATGACAGCCTGGGTCACGCGGCCGGCGATGCGGCCCTGGTGCAGATGTCCCAGCACCTGCTGGCCGCCTCACGGCAAATCGATGTGGTGGCGCGCCTGGGTGGCGAGGAGTTCTGCATCCTGCTGCCGCGCACCGGTGTGGTCGAGGCCATGGCCACGGCGGAGCGTCTGCGCCAGTGCCTGCGCGATGCCGAGCTGGCCTGGATAGACCAGCGCATCAGCATGACGGTCAGCATAGGCGTGGCGGTCTGCCTCAGCGCCGAGGAAGCGGTCGAGCAGGTGCTGGCTCGCGCCGACCTCGCCCTGTACCGGGCCAAGGACGCAGGGCGCGACCGGATCTGCCTGGCCGGCTGATCAGCGCCTACTCGGCGCGCTCGGAGACCACGATCACCGCGCTCTGCCCGCCTATGCGCAGCAGGGCCTCGAAGGGCAGGGCACCGTCCGGCACGGCGCTGGCGATGAAGCTGCCCGTCTCGGGCACAAAGCGCAGCCAGCCGGGCAGCGCGCTGCCATCGGCGGCGCTGGCCGTTGGCGGCTGGCCCGAGGCTTCGACCGCCTGTTGCAGCGCCGCCGGCAGGGCAAAGCTGAAGCCGGTGCCGCCGGCGCGGCTGCGCGGCACCGACACATTGACCAGACCGGCACCGCCCGTGCGGGCCGAGGGCAGCAGTTCGACAATGATGCCGGCGGGGCCTGCCGCTGCGATGCCCGGTCCTGCCAGGACCGACGGCGTGACCGGGGTTGCCGACGCGGCAATCACCTCAATGCCCGGCGTCAGGCCGCCGGTGCTGATCAGGCCGCCGGCCGGTACTCCGGTGCCGGTCAGCAAGGATGTGGACGGCGCCGCGCCGGGAGGCTGCGCATCGGGCGCCACCGGCGGCATCGGCTTGGCGCGGATGTCGGCCCGAGTGCTGGCCGTGGTCTGCCGCAGCTGGTAGTTGCCGGCGTCGGCGCCACCCAGGGCGAGGTCGGTGATACTCACCGGCTTGTCCACCCCGGGCTGGGCGTTGTCGAAGCTGCCTCGGGCCTGGGCCACGCTCAGTGCGTCGCTGCCGATGCGGCCGCTGAACTGGGCTTGGCCTGTTTGCAGGGTGGCCTCCGTGCTACCGTCCTCCATCTTGCTGGCCGCCGTGATGCCGCTGATGGCGCTGATGGTGGCCCGTGCAATGTCGGCGCTGGCGCTGGCCGTGGTGGCGGCCAGCCGGTAGTTGCCAGCATCGGCGCCGCCCAGGCTCAGGCCGCCGATGCTGACGCTCCTGCCGTTGCCGGCCTGCTTGTCGGCAAAGGCGCCGCTGGCGCTCGCCACGGTCAGCGCATCACCGCCCACCATGCCAGCGAATGCGGCCGTGGCAAGGTTCAAGGTGACGGCGGTCGTGCCGTCATAGACCTTGTTCAGGGCCGTGATGCCGGTGATGGCGGCGATGGACGCGGGCGTGATGTCGGCCGTGGTGCTGGCGCCGGTGAACAGATAGTTGCCGGCATCGGCGCCGCCGAGGCTCAGCGCGGCAATCAGCACCGGCTTGCCGGTGCCGGCATGCTTGTCGGCAAAGGCCGCGCTGGCGCTGGAGATCAGCAGCTCGTCACCGGCTATGCGGTCGGGCAGGGTGGCCCGGCTCAGGTCCAGGGAGACGGCGGTCGTGCCGTCATAGACCCTGCTGACGGCCCTGATGCCGTTGACGGCCGAGAGCAGCGCGGGGGTGATGTCGGCGGTGGCGCTGCCCGTGCTGCTGGCCAGCGTGTAGTTGGCCGCATCGGCGCCACCCAACGCCAGCCCGCTGAGGGCGACACTCTTGCCGTTGCCGACATTCTTGTCTGTGAAGCGGCCGGTGGCTGCGGCCAGGCCGAGTTGGTCCCCGGCAATCATGCCGCCGAAGACGGCGCCGTTGCCGTCCAGGCTGGCCAGGGTGCTGCCGTCATAGACCTTGCTCAGGGCGGTGATGCCGCTGATGCCGCTGATCGACGCGGGCGTGATGTCGGCCGTGGTGCTGGCGCTGGTCGAGCTGAGGCTGTAGTTGCCGGCGTCGGCGCCGGCCAGGCTCAGGCCGGTGATGCTGACCGTCTTGCCGCTGCCGGCATGCTTGTCGGCGAATTGGCCGCTGCCGCCGGTCACGGTGAGCTGGTCATTGCCGATGCGGCCGCTGAAGCCGGCGTTGGCGATGTTGAGCGTGGCAGCGGTCGTGCCGTCATAGACCTTGCCTGCGGCGGTGATGCCGGTGACGGCGCTGATCACCGCCGGTGTGATGTCGGCCGTGGTGCTGGGGCTGCTGGCGTTCAGCACATAGTTGCCAGCGTCCGGGCCAAGCAGCGTCAGTCCGCTGAGGTTGACCACCTTGCCACGGCCGACGTTCTTGTCGGCAAACGTGGCCGTGGCGCCGCCCAGGCTCAGCTGGTCATTGCCCACCAGGCCGATGAATCGTGCCATGGCCGTGTCGAGCGCAGCCGCGGTCGTGCCGTCATAGACCTTGCTGCGTGCGATCAGACCGTCGACGGTCAGGCTGGCCGGGACTATGCTGGCCACCACCGTGCCGCCGCTCAGCGTGTAGTTGGCATTGCCCAGCGCCAAGGTGCTGCTGCCGAACGCGTTGTAGCTGCCGGCGTCGGCGCCGGCCACGCTGGCGCTGCCGCTCAGCGTCGGCACGCCGTCGCCGTTGACCATGCCGCTCAAGGTGAAACCCGAGCCGAAGCTGGCGTTGCCGTCATAGGTCTTGCTGACGCTCACGGTCAGCGGCCTGGCCGCCACCGTCCAGTTCGAGGCCGTGCCGGTCGCCAGCGAATAGCGCTCGTTGCCCAAGCTCAGGCCGCCGGTATAGGTCACCGCATAGCTGCCTGCCGCCGAGGCCCCGGTCGGTGCGCCGGTGAAGATGGCGGTGCCGGTCGGTGAGGCGTCGTTGATGACGGTCGTGCCGGCCAGCGAGGTGTAGAGGCTGTAGCTCGTACCGCTGCTGCTGCCGTAGACGCTGCCGGGGCTCAGCACATACAGCCTGGACACGTTGTAGTTGTCCGCATTGGCCAGGGTGGTGATGGTCAGCGAGCCGCTGCCGGGCGAGTTGATGAAGCCCGCGCCCGACATCGTGCCGCGCAGCGTCTGGTTGGCCGTCGAGGCAAAGCGCAGCTGGGTGGCCACCGAGATATTGCCGAGATAGTTGCCGTTGCCCAGCCGGCCGGTGCCGCCGATCTCGACCATGCCCGCGCTGATGGTCGTGCTGCCGGTGTAGGTGTTGAGTCCGGTCAGCGTCAGCTTGCCCGCGCCGGTCTTGGTCAGGGAGCCGCTGCCCGACAGCGCGCCGCTGACGGTGCTGGCCCCGGCCACATCGAAGCTGCGGCTGCTGCTCAGGCAGATGCCGCGTGCCGAGGTGGTGCCGGCGCAAGTGAAGGTGGTCGCCGCAGCGTAGGCCTCCATCGATGCCGCCGTCACGCTGAGGCTCTTGGCGTCGATCGAGATCGGTGTGACGGAGGTGCCGAGCTTGACGCTTGCGCTGGCGGTGAGTGTGACGGCGCCGATCGGGGTCGGGCCGTAGGCATTGGTGCCGACGGCCAGATTGCCTTTCAGCACGATATTGCCGCTGGCGGCGCTGATCGTCAGGTCCTTCTGGCTGGTGTTGGAGATCGCGTTATTGAGCGTGATGTCGCCTGCGCCCGTGCTGGTCAGCTGGGTATTGCCGCTGAGCTCGACCGTGCCGGTGTAGCTTTGTGCGCCGGCGGTCTGCATCAGTCCGCCGCCGATCACGGTGCTGCCGGTCCCGGTCTTGCTGAAGCTGGCCGCATGGCCGGCCCCGCCGATCAGCGTCTGGCCGCTGCTGCTGATCGCCAGCGCGCCGAGGGCGTTGCCGCTGCTGCCCAGCGCACCGTTCAGTGCCACAGCGCCCGAGCCCGCGGTGATGCTCAGGTCACCCGCGACACCGCCGCCCTTGACGACGCTGCCGGCCAGCGTCACGGCGGCATTGCTGCTGCTCAGCGATGTCGCGGCCGCGTTCAGCGTCAGTGGGCCGGTATAGGTCTGCACGCCGGTGGAGGTGACCGTGCCGGCGCCCAGGGTGATACCCAGCGAGCCCAGCACATCCAGCGAACTCAGTGCGCTGCCGCCGCCGATCGCGCCGTTCAGCCGGACCCGGCCGCTGGACGAGTCGATGACCAGGTTGCGTGCGCCATTGAGCGTGCCATTGACGGTGATCGTGCCGCCACCGTAGCTGATGCGGGCATAGCCGTCCTGGCCATTGCTGCGCGCCTGCGTCGAGCTGCTCAGCGAGCTGTTCGCAAACCCGTTGGCCGCGCCGCTGGAGCCATGGTTGCCGCCGCGGCCGGTCCATTCGTTGGAGTAGAAGACCGAAGGATTGGTCGCGCCGCCCAGCAGGCCGCCACCACCGCCGCCGGAGCTGCCGCCGTCCTGTATCGATGGCGTCTGGTTGCCGGAGTTGGCGCCGGTCTGGCCGGTGAAGCTGGCATCGTTGCGATAGTTGGCGCTGCTCTGGCCGGCGCACAGGCCGGGGCAGGCATCGTTGTTGCCGGAGCCACCACCACCACCGCCGCCGCCGGCCATCAGCAGGGCCGAGGCGGCGTTCGGGGTGGCCGTCAGGCTCAGCACGGTGGCACCTCCGCCACCGCCGCCGCCGCCCGAGGAACCGGCGGGTCCGGCGATGCCGCCGTCGCCGCCACTGGCCAGACCGAAGCTGTTGCTGCCGCCGCTGCCGCCTGCCGCGTTACCCGCGCTGCTGGCGCCGGTGCCGCCGCCGGAGCCCGGCGCGATGTAGAGGGTCTGGCCCGGCGTGACGGCGAAGGCTGCCGTGAGGGTGCCCACCGCGCCGGTGTTGCCACCGATATGCCCGCCATCGTCGCCGCCCTTTCCGCCACCGCCGCCGACCAGGATGGCGGTCAGCGAGTTCACGCCGGCCGGCACGACATAGCTGCTGGCGGTGGTGTAGATCTGGCTGATGCCACTGGCGAGGGTCAGGTCTGAAGTCAGCGTGACATTGCCGTTGAGGGTGATGTCGGTCCGGGCGGTCAGATTGGCGCCGAGGGCGATGCCGCCAGGGCCGGTCAGGGTCAGGGCACCAACGGTGATCGGTGCATTGACGGCAATGCTGTTGGCGGCGGTCAGGGTCAGGCTGTTGCTGCCGGCCTCGCTGATGGCGGCATTGACGGTGATGTTGCCGCTGCCGGCGGCGTTGCCGTCGGAGCCGTAGGTGGCCTGGTCTGCCGTGGTCGTTAGCTCGATGTTGGTGCCGGCCAGCGCCGCCACCAGGGTGGCGGCCTCGCCGGCACCTATCGTGTAGTCGTAGGGGTCGATCAGCCACAGTCCGGCCCTGCCCGCGGGTGCGCGGGTGCTGACGGTGGCGGTCGCTGCCAGGTCCAGATGGCTGGACGAGGACTCGATCGCGCCGCCGTTGCCGCCGTGTGCGCCACCATCGGCACGCAGGCCGCCGGCCACGCGGGTCAGCGCGGCGGGGTTGCGGATGTCGCTCCACAGCACGATGCTGCCGCCGTCGCCGCGCCCGGTGGCCGAGGCGTCGACCGAAGCGCCTGCATCGAGGCTGACGCGCATTGCCTGGGCCAGGCTGCCGCCGCCCTGCCAGTCGCCGCCGATACGCACCGTGCCGCCGCCCGTCGCACCCTGTGCCGAGATCGTCGAGCCACCGGCCAGCGTGATGTCGGCGGCTTCCAGCACGATGCGTCCGCCCTTGGCGGTGAGGCTGTCGGCCATCAGGCTGCCGCTGTGCCGTATCACCCCGCCCTTCAGCGCCTGTGCGGCCTGGGCGGACAGCAGTATCAAACCATCGGGCGCCTGCACGGCCCGGCGGGTGTCAATCAGCGCCGCGATCTCCGAAGGTGTCACGCGCAGCCGGGTCAGGCCACCGCTCTCGAACTGCAATTCGATCGCCTCACCAGCGGCCAGGGCCACCGTGCCGGCCCGGGCCAGCAGCAGGCCGCTGTTGCGCACTTCGGGCGCTAGCAGGGCGATATAGCCGCCCAGATGGGCCTGAATCTGGCCCTCGTTGATGACGCTGCCAGTCGCGCCCTGGCGTTCGAACAGCGTCCTGCCGGCCATCAGCTCGCCATTGCTGATGCCATGGGTGGTGGCCACCAGGGCGCCCACATCGGCGCGGGCCGTCGGGCCGAAGTAGATGCCGGCCGGGTTGCTCAGGAAGACCTGGCCGTTGGAGGTGATGCGGCCGAAGATCTGGCTGGCATCGCCGCCGAGCACGCGGTTCAGCGTGACGCTGCCCGCATCGGGCTGCTGGAAGCTGATCTGCGCTTGCTGACCGAGGTTGAAGCTCTGCCAGTCGATGGCGGCGCGCGGGCTGGTCTGATTGACCGTCATCTGCGCGCTGTTCTGGCTGATCTGCGCCTGGCCGGCAACGACCCGGCCGCCCGTGGGCAGGGTGTTCGGCCCCGGCTGGGCCTGGGCAAAGGCCATGGCCAGCAAGGCCGGCAGCAGGGCAAGGCGGGGAAGGGGGAAAGCTCGGCGCATGGCGTTTTTCTCTGTCTCAGAAGGGCAGGCTGGCTTGCAGCCACAGACGGTTGCGGTGCAGGGAGCCGTCCTGGTCCCGGCCATTGGCACTGGCGCCGGGGTTGGTGCCGATGCGGCGCGCAAGGCTGGCGCGCAGTTCCAGCGCGCGCGGGCCGCTCCAGGCCAGGCTCAGGCCCGCGCCCTTCAGCGCGTAGCGGTTCAGCTGCGGCGCGCCAACAAAATCGTTGCGCGCATTGATGCTGACCTGGCCCCAGTCATAGAAGGCGCTGGCCCGCCAGGCGCCGCCAAACTGGGTGCGCAGCTCGGCCGTGATCAACTGGCCGCTGCGGCCGCCGGCCTCGCTGGCCGGATAGGCGCGCACGCCATCGGCGCCGCCGAGGTAGAACTTCTCCGAGGAGTCGAGGTTGTCGCCGCTCCACTGGCCGATCAAGCCCAGATAGGCCGACAGCTCGCCGCTGAGGCGCTGCTCGCGGCTGAGGTTGTAGCGCAGCTTGCCGTAGCCGCCATGGCTGCGCGTGCTCTGCGCATCGGCGGCGAAACCGGGCGAGCGGCCCAGGTCCAGGCGGCCCCGGCTGATGATCAGCCCGGCCTGGTTGACGCCCCCGCCGCCCCAGTCGTCGAACCGGTTGCCGCTCAGGCCTGCGGAAACCTGGGTGCTGTCGTAGCGCGTGGTCACCGCGCCATTGGCCCGGTTGTCGAAACGGCGCTGCTCGGCGCCGAGTTGCAGCATCAGATTGCTGGTGCGGCCGCGCAGCAGCGGAAAACTCGCGTTGAAACCCCAGGTCTGCGAGCTGCCACTGGCCTGCAGTGCCTCGAATTCGCTGCCCACCAGCCGGTAGCGCATGGCCGACACCTGCGTGCCCACTCGCCAGCCCTTTGCGCCGACGGGCAGGCTGGCGCTGAGGCGCAGGTAGTCGCTGCCGCGGCTGTGGCTGAGGCTTGCGCCGAGCAGGTCGCCCCGGCCGAAGAGGCTGTTCAGCCCCAGGCTCGCGTTCAGGCGCGCCGTGCCGGTGGAGCGTGCGCCGCCGTTGTCCAGGCCGGCCTCGCCGCTGAACAGCGGCGTGTCGGTCAGGCGCAGCACCAGCAGGGTGTCGCCCTCGCGCTCTCCTGCGGCCAGGCTGCCGCCGACGCTGAGGCCGGGCAGATCGTCGAGCAGCAGCAGCGCGCGGTCCAGCGCCGGCAGGCGCAGCGGCGCTCCAACCGTCTGCTGGGCCTCGACCAGGGCCCGCGCCGCCTCGAAGCGCCTGGTCTCGCCTTCGACCCGGGCGCCGCCGAAGCGGGCCTCGACGATCTGCAGCCGTATCAGCCCATCGGTGACATCCTGCGGCGGCAGGTAGCAGCGCACCAGCCAGCCATCCCGTGCATAGACCTCGCTGACCCGGGCCGTGGCCGCCTGCAACTCGGCCAGGCTCAGGCTGCGGGCTGTGAACGGAGCCAGCTCGGCCTGCAGGCGGGCGCTGTCAATCAGCTGATTGCCGAGGAGCTCAAACTGCTTGACCCACACCTGGGTGCCGGCCTGCAGGCGCAGTGCCTCAGCGGGTTTGGCCTGCAGCGGTGCGCTGCGCGGCGGCGGGGCGACCGGCTTGCGCGACTCGTCTTGCTGCTGGAGCAGACGGCCTGCGTCGGTAGGCGTCTGGGCCTGGGTGGTTTGGCTGACCACCAAGGCCAGCAGGGCAAGGAGGCACGGTGGCCTTGGGGATCTGCGCACGCGGGTGCCTCCGGCAAAATGAACAGGCAGGCAGCCGCCGGTGGCCGCATGCGCCTTTTCTCATTTTGTCCAGATCGCCCGGCATGGAGGCAGGAACAACTGCCGTCTTTGCCCCCCATCTCCTCCTGGCCGGGCGATTGCCGGCCCGCGCGTTCAGTTCTTCACGGATCTGGCCTTGGTGGCGGCCTTGTTCAGCGTCGGATCGTTGTTCTTCAGCCAATCGAAGAACTCGCCATACCAGAGCTTGCTGTTGCGCGGCTTCAAGATCCAGTGGTTCTCGTCCGGGAACCAGACCAGGCGCGACTTGACCCGCATCGCCTTCAAGGTGTTGTAGTAGGCCAGGCCCTGGGCATCGGGGACCCGGTAGTCCATCGCGCCGTGTATCACCAAGGTCGGCGTGCTCATGTTCGCGGCGTGGGCGTGCGGGCTCTGCGAATGCACCTTGGCAATGTCGTTCCAGTACCAGGCGCCCAGCTCCTTGGCATGCCAGTCATAGGCATCGTCGGCGAACATGCCGACCCAGTCGAAGCAACCGGCGTGGCAGACGTAGGCCTGGTAGCGGCCCGGCGCCACATGGCCGTTCATCCAGGCCACCATGTAGCCGCCGTAGCTGCCGCCGGTGGCGAAGATGCGCTTCTTGTCGACCCAGGGCTTCTTCAACAACCAGTCGGTGCCGGCCTCGACGTCCTGCAACTCCAGCTCGCCCCAGCGCTGGGTGATCGAGTCGAGGAAGGCGTAGCCGAAGCTGCTGGAGCCGTGGTAGTTGACGCAGGCCACGACATAGCCCTCGGCGGCGAAGACCTGGTGGTTCCAGCGGTAGTGCCAGCTGTCGCCAAAGGCGGTGTGCGGGCCGCCGTGAATCAGGTGCATGACCGGATATTTCTTCTTTGGGTCGAAGCCGGGCGGATAGACCAGCCACATCTGCACCTCGTCATCCTGCGCGCCCTTGATGATCACTTCCTCGTGGCGCGAGAACTCGAACCCGCCCAGCAACTCATCGTTGAAGCTCTCGATGCGCAGCGGCTTCTCGCCGGGCAGCAGGGCCAGCGCGCGGCCCGGGTACTGCACCGAGTCGCTGACCACCACGGTGGTGCCGGCGGCCTTGTCGAAGCTGTTCAGATTGCCGCCCTCGAAGACGATCTCGGCGCGGCGGTCGGGCAGGTCGAAGCGCCACAGGTGCTTGCGGCCCCGCTGCTCGGCGCCGAACAGGATGGCCTGGCCATCGTCTTCCCACTTCAACGGTGCGCTGACCTCGTGGTCCCAGGTGGCAGAGAGCACACCCCAGTCCCCGCTGCTTCGCTCGACCACGGCCAGCTGCGAGGGCATCGTGTGCTTGATCGCCTGGTGGCTGGCGGTGAAGGCGACATGGGTGCCCTCGGGGTGGTAGCGCGGGGTCTGCATGTCCCACTCGGCGTGCTGCGCGAGCAGCTTGACCTTGCCGGTGCGGACCTCGATTTCGCTCAAGGCATAGCGATTGTCCAGCCGCTTCTCGGCCGCCGGGTCGTGGGCGAAGGCAATGCGTTTGCCATCGGGCGCGATGTCGAAGGTCAAGGCATCGGGGCCGCCGCGTGTCAGCTCCAGGTCCTTGCCCTCGAACAGGTCCGTGACCTTGCCACTGGCCACATCGACCACATGCAGATGGACGACGCGGTCCATCGGCAGGTTGTGGTCCCAGTGGCGATAGACCGCCTCGCTGGTGACGTAGGCCGTTTCCTTGCGCTCCTTGAAAGCCTTGTGCTGCTTGGCCTGGGCCTTCTCGCCCTTCAGCTTGGGCCAGACCCAGCTCAGGAAGGCGATGCGCTTGCCGTCCGGGAACCACTTGAACGCCAGTACGCCGGTGGCGACCTTGGCGACGCGACGGGCCTCGCCGCCGTCGGGGGCGATCACATAGAGCTGGGCCTCCTCGTCCTTGGCTCCCTCCTGCTCGCGCTTGGCGACGAAGGCGATCTGGTCGCCGCGCGGGCTCCACAGCGGCTGGCCGTCCTTGCTGTCAAGGCCGCCCGCCTGGGTCAGCGCACGGGGCTTGCCGCCCAGCGTGGACAGCAGCCACAGCGAGCTGCTGGACTTGTTGTCTTCCATCGAATACCGGGTCAGCGAGCAGACGGCCTGGGCGCCGTCGGGCGACAGGCTGGGTGCGCCGAGGCGCTCGATTTTCCACAGGTCTTCAACGCCGAAATTCTTCTTGCGGGCCATGCGGTCTCCGTTGTTGTCTTGGGGCGGCGCAGCTCAGCGGCTGCGCTCCAGTTGAAAGCCCAGATGTGTCCTGACGGTGGGCCATTCGGCCGCGGTGATGCTGTAGACCGCCGTGTCGCGCAGCGTGCCATCGCTGGCGCGCTGGTGGGCACGCAGGATGCCGTCCAGCTGCGCGCCCAGGCGTTCGATGGCGCGGCGGCTGGCGGTGTTGAAACGGTGGGTGCGGAACTCGACGGCAATGCAGCCCAGCGTCTCGAACGCGTGGGTCAGCAGCATCAGCTTGCACTCGGTGTTCAGCGGCGTGCGCTGCACATCGCGGCGGTACCAGGTGGAGCCGATCTCGACGCGACGGTGCGTGGCGTCGATATTCATGAAGGTCGTCATGCCGGCAATGCGGCCGCCGGCATCGAACACGGTGAAGGGCAGCATGGAGCCGGCCGCATGCAGCGTCAGCCGCCGCGCGATCTCGGCCGCCATGCCCTCGGGGCTGGGGATGGCGGTGTACCAGAGCCGCCACAGCTGGCCGTCGTTGACCGCTTCGATCAGCCCGTTCTCATGGGCGGGAGAGAGCGGCTCCAGCCGTCCATGCTGACCGCTCAGCGTCAGCGGCGCGGTGATGGCAGGCAACGTCATTTGTCGACTGACAACAGGCGCCGCGCCACAAGGCGCCCCAGGCCGCAGCCCACGACGATCAGCACCAGGCCGATGATCTGCGGCACGCCGTAGCCGGGGGTGCCGACGAAGTCGAAGCCCAGCAGCACGCCGAGCTGCCAGCCCGCCAGCGCGCCGATCACGAAACCCAGCGCATCGGCCAGGCCTTCCTTGAGCATGCCGCCCGGGGTGTTTTGATTGCTCATGTCGGTGGCTGTGATCAGCGGTTGTGGCGTTGCATGAAGACCAGCTTTTCGAACAGGGTCACGTCTTGCTCATTCTTCAGCAGGGCGCCGAGCAGCGGCGGCAGGGCGACCTTGTCGTCCTTGCTCTGCAGCGCATCGAGCGGAATGTCCTCGGCCACCAGCAGCTTCAGCCAGTCCAGCAGCTCCGAGGTGGAGGGCTTCTTCTTCAGGCCGGGCAGATTGCGCACGTCATAGAAGGTCTTCAGCGCGGCAGCCAGCAGGTCTTTCTTGATGCCGGGGAAGTGCACGTCGACGATGCTCTGCATCGTCGGCGCGTCCGGAAACTTGATGTAGTGGAAGAAGCAGCGGCGCAAAAAGGCGTCCGGCAGCTCCTTCTCGTTGTTCGAGGTGATGAAGACCAGCGGTCTGTGCGTTGCTCGCACCATCTCGCGCGTCTCGTAGACATAGAACTCCATGCGGTCGATCTCGCGCAGCAGATCGTTCGGGAACTCGATGTCGGCCTTGTCGATCTCGTCGATCAGCAGCGCCACCGGCTGGTCGGCCGTGAAGGCCTGCCACAGCACTCCCTTGACGATGTAGTTGTGGATGTCCTTGACCTTTGCGTCACCCAGCTGGCTGTCGCGCAGGCGGCTCACCGCGTCGTACTCGTACAGGCCCTGCTGGGCCTTGGTCGTGCTCTTGATATGCCACTGCAGCAGGGGCATGTCCAGCGCCTGGGCCACTTCCTCGGCCAGCATGGTCTTGCCGGTGCCGGGCTCGCCCTTGACCAGCAGCGGGCGCTTCAAAGTGATGGCGGCATTGACCGCCAGCATCAGGTCGGCGGTGGCAACGTAATTGTCGGAACCTTGAAATTTCATGAGCGGTGTCAAGTCCAGCGGTGTAGCGTTTCAGTATAAGGCGCGAGTCATGTTCGGTTCGCCCGGGTTCTATAATGCGCGCTGGTGACAGATCAGACCCCCAGGACCATGAACAAACTGCTCCAGATAACATCCGCCCTGGCCTTGGCCCTCGGTGCATTGTCCGTGGCCCACGCGCAAGATGCGGTGGCCGGCAAGACCAAGGTGGCCATGTGCATCGGCTGCCACGGCATTCCGGCCTATCAGGCCAGCTTTCCCGAAGTGCACAAGGTGCCGATGATTGCCGGCCAGAACGCCAAATACATCGTGGCATCGCTGCAGGCCTACAACAAGGGCGAGCGCAAGCACCCGACGATGCGCGGCATCGCGCAGTCGATGAGCGAGCAGGACATGGCCGACGTTGCCGCGTTCTACGAGGCCCAGGGCAAGGGCGATGCTGCTCCAGAGTCCGCGCCTGCTGCGTCGGCCAAGGTGGCCGAGTTGCTGACCAAGGGCGCCTGCGCCTCCTGCCACGGCGCCAACTTCAGCAAGCCCATCGACGGTGCCTATCCGAAGATCGCTGGCCAGCATGGCGACTATCTCTACGTCGCACTGAAGGCGTACCAGACCGAGAACAATGCCGTTGTCGGCCGTTCCAACGCCATCATGGCCGGCCAGGTGAAGCAGTTCAATCACACCGAGCTGAAAGCCATCGCCCAGTACCTGGCCTCGCTGCCGGGTGAGGTCAAGACGGTGCCGCAGTCGAAGTTCCGCTGACCGAACGGCGCTTGCGCTGTATCAAGCCGCCCCGTTCCGGGCGGCTTTTTTCATGGGCGGCGTGAATTTATCATTTGCCGCTTGAGCAGCCTGGCTCATACTGGCTCGGGTTCGCAAGCCGGAAGGTGTGCAGGAGTCATGCTCAAAAAGATTGAAAGTCGCCAGCTGCAGCTGGGCATGTTCATCCAGAGCTTCGAGGGTTCCTGGCTGTCGCACCCGTTTTGGAAGACCAAGTTCCTGCTCCGCGACCCGGCCGACCTGGAGGCCATACGCAAGAGCGGCGTGGCGACCTGCTGGATCGATGTGGCCAAGGGGCTGGATGTGGGGGCAAAGCCCGCAGCCGCCGCACCCGTGGCGGCCGCCCAAGCGTCTGAACCTGCGCCAGAAACTCCGGTCGCAACGGCGACCACGTCCAAGCCCAAGCCCCCAGCCGCGGCCGAGCCCAAGGCCTCGATGGGTTCCGAGTTGCAGCGGGCCGCCGGCGTCATCAATCGCTCCCGGCAGCAGGTGGTGGCGCTGTTCGGCGAAGCCCGCCTGGGGCGCTCGGTCAACTCGGAGCAATGCATGACCCTGGTCGAGGGTATCGCCGACTCGGTCAGCCGCAACCCTTCGGCGCTGATCAGCCTTGCGCGCCTGAAGACCAAGGACGACTACACCTATATGCACTCGGTGGCGGTGTGCGCGCTGATGGTGTCGTTGGCGCGTCATCTGAATCTGGGCGAGGAGCAGGTGCGCGAGGCTGGCTTTGCCGGCCTGCTGCACGATATCGGCAAGATGGCCATGCCCGCCGAGGTGCTCAACAAACCGGGCGCGCTGACCGATGCCGAGTACAAGGTCATGCAGTTGCACCCCGAGCGTGGTCATCAGATGCTGATGAGCGGCAGCCAGGTGCTGCCCGGCGCCCTTGATGTGTGCCTGCACCACCACGAGAAGATGGATGGCACCGGCTATCCGCACAAGCTGCCGGGCGATCAGATCAGTCTGCTGGCGCGCATGGGGGCGGTCTGCGACGTCTATGACGCCATCACCTCGACGCGGCCCTACAAGAGTGCCTGGGACCCCGCCGGATCGATCCAGCGCATGGCGCAGTGGAAGGGGCACTTCGACCCGGCCGTGTTCCAGGCTTTCGTCAAGAGCGTGGGCATCTACCCGGTGGGTTCGCTGGTGCGGCTGCAGTCCGGCCGCCTGGCGGTGGTGGCCGAGCAGCACCCGACTTCCCTGGTCACGCCAAGGCTGAAGGTGTTCTTTTCGACCAAATCGCAGATGCCCATTCCGCTGGAAACCCTGGATCTGGCCCAGCCGGGTTGTAACGACCGCATCCTGGGCCGCGAATCGCCCTCCCAATGGGGCTTCCAGAATCTGGACGAACTCTGGCAGTAGCCGGGCAGGCGCTACCTCGTTCAGGATAACCCCGAGACCTTTCCCGGGCACCCGTGCCTACACTCGCGCCACAGTCGCAGCCACACGGAGTTCCTGCCCATGAAATCTCTCTTCAAGCCCGGCATCGTCGGTGCCGCCGTTCTGCTGGCGCTCAGCGTCAATGCGCAGGCGCAAACCCTGCGCTGGTCGTCCCAGGGCGACGCCCAGACCCTGGACCCGCACTCCCAGAACGAGAGTTCGACCAATATGATCAATGGTCAGGTCTACGAGCGCCTGACGCTGCGCGACAAGAATCTGATCATCGGCCCGGGCCTGGCCACCGAGTGGCAACAGGTGACCCCGCTGCTGTGGCGCTTCAAGCTGCGGCCGAACGTGAAGTTCCATGACGGCACCGCCTTCACCGCCGATGACGTGGTGTATTCGATCAACCGCGCCAAGGAGCCGACCTCGCAGATCGCCGTCTATGCCAATGCGCTGGGCGCGCCGCGCAAGGTGGACGACCTGACCGTCGAGTTTGTCTTGACAGCACCCAATCCGATCTTCCTCCAGCATCTGGATTCGATGTGGATGATGAGCAAGAGCTGGAGCGAGAAGAACCGCGTCACCAAGCCGCTGGACTTCAAGGCCAAGGAGGAGTCCTTCGCCGCCACCAATATGAATGGCACGGGGCCCTTCATGCTGGTCAGCCGCGCGCCCGGCATCAAGACCACCTACAAGCGCAATCCCAACTGGTGGGGCACGCCCCAGGGCAATGTGCAGGAGATCGTCTACACCCCGATCGGCAACGATGCCACCCGCCTGGCTGCCCTGGTCTCGGGCGAGCTGGACTTCGTGCTCGACCCCGCGCCGCGCGATGTGCCCCGGCTGCGCAACACCGCCGGCGTGAAGCTGGTCGATGGTGTGGAGAACCGCATCGTCTTCATCGGCATGGACCAGGCCCGCGACAAGCTGCTTTACGGCAACGTGCCCGGCGACAAGAACCCGTTCAAGGACGTGCGCGTGCGCAGGGCGCTCTACCAGGCGGTGGACATCGAGACCATGCGCACCAAGCTGATGAATGGCCAGAGTGCACCGACCGGCGGCCTGACGCCGTCACCGCTGGGCGCCTTCAACGACCCCGAGATCGAGAAGCGCCTGCCCTACGACATGGCCGCCGCGCGCAAGCTGATGGCCGAGGCAGGCTATGCCGACGGCTTCGAGGTGACCCTGGACTGCCCCAACAACCGCTATATCAACGACGAGGAGATCTGCCTGGCGCTGGCCTCGATGTGGGCGCAGCTGAAGGTCAAGGTCAAGGTCGCCGCGCAGCAGCGCGTGACCTACTTCCCCAAGATCGAGAAGCTTGACACCAGCATGTATATGCTGGGCTGGGGCGGCGCCATCACCGATGCCGAGACCACCTTCACGCCGGTGCTGCGCAATCGCGGCGAGAAGGGCGTGGGCTCCTACAACTACGGCAACTCCAAGAACGACAAGTTCGATGCACTGGCGGCACAGTCCAGCGTCGAGCCCGATCCGAAGAAGCGCGAGGAGCTGATACGCGCGGCGCTGCGCGAGTACAAGGACCAGGTCCATGTGATCCCGCTGCACCGTCAGGTGATCCCCTGGGCCGCGCGTACCAATGTCAATGTGGTGCACCGCCCGGACAACTGGTTCGAGGTCTCCTGGGTGACCATCGGCAAGTAGGCCGGGGAACTCGGGAAGTTTGAGAAAAGGGGGCGGCCTGTGGGCCGCCTTTTGCATTTCCGGCTATGCCTGTTCGAGCTCGGCCGGCGCCGCCTGCACCGGCACCACCTGGGGCAGCTTCAGGTAGAAGCTGCAGCCCTCGCCGGGCTGGCTTTTTACCGTGATGCTGCCGCCCAGCACATCGGTCACCAGGTTGTAGACGATGTTCAGGCCCAGGCCGCTGCCGCCCTGGCCCAGCTTGGTGGTGAAGAAGGGGTCGAAGATGCGTTCCAGGTGCTCGGCCGCTATGCCACGGCCGTTGTCGCGCACCTCCAGCTCCACCACATTGGGCGTGGTCACGCGGGCAGAGATCGTCACCGTGCCCTTGAACTTGGCGTCGAAGGCGTGGATGAAGGCGTTGTTGATCAGATTGCTCAGGACCTGACCCAGTGGGCCGGGGTAGCTGTCCATGATGATCTTGGGCGGGATCTGGCACAGCACCTGATGGCCGTAGCGGCGAATCGTCGGCCCCATCGTCAGCACGATCTCGGCCACCGTTTCGTCGAGCGCGAACATGCGGCGGTTGACGCTGGTCTGGTCCACCGCCACCTGCTTGAAGCTGGCCACCAGCTCTGAGGCGCGGCTGAGATTCTTCATCAGGATGTCGGTGCCGGTGCGGGTGTTGCTGATGAAGTTGTCCAGCACCGAACGCCGCAGGCCCTTCTCCGCGCCCTCGGCCAGTTCCTTGCCATGGTGCTGCAGGGTCGAGGCAATCATCACCGCATTGCCGATCGGCGTGTTCAGCTCGTGGGCAATGCCGGCCACCAGCGAGCCCAGTGCGGCCATCTTCTCGGTGCGTATCAGCTCGCTCTGGGCGAGTTGCAGGTTCTCTAGCGCCGCCGTCAGGTCCTTGTTGGCGGTCTCCAGCGCCTGCGTGCGCTCCTGGACGCGCTGCTCCAGCCGGGTGTTGAGCTTGAGCACTTCCTGCTCGTTGTGGCGCTTTTGCGTGATGTCTTCCAGCACCAGGATGATCAGCGTCTCCCGACCCAGATCGACCAACTGGCCCGAGATGTCGCACAGGATGGCGCGCTTGTGCTGGCCGCAGTGCAGCCAGGCCTCGTAGCCGCGCACCTCGCCGTTGTGTTCGATGATGTCCAGCACCGCCTGCTGGTCGGCCGGGTCTTGCCACAGGGCCAGGCCCCGGCCCCTGTGCTCTGGGCTCAGCACCTGCGCGCGCGTGGCGGTGAACTGTCGCTCCCAGGCCTCGTTGACGTCCACCACTGCATAGCCCTGCTCCTTGCGCAGCACCTTCATGGCCACCGGCGAGGCCTGGAAGATGGCGGTGAACTTGGCCTCGGTGGAGCGCAGTGCCTGCTCGGCGCGCAGCCTGTCGTTGAGCTCCTGTTGCAGCTCGGCGTTCTTCACATCGCGGTCGGCGATCAGCCGGGCCAGCTCCTGGCGCATCAGCTCCAGGCTCTGCGCCAGCTTGCCGATCTCGTCTTCGCGTTCCCAGGCCACCGGCTCCCGCAGCTCACCATTGGCCAGGCGCTCGGTGGCGCGCCGCAGCGCCAGCACCGGCCGCATGATGCGACGCTCGAACAGCAGCAGGATCAGCAGGAAGGAGATGCCCACCTGGCCCAGCAAGGCCGCGCCGAGCTTGAGCAGGTCGGTGCGCAGTTCCTGGTCGACGCGCTCGGTGCTGAGCTCCACCGTCACCAGTCCGATGGCGCGGTTCTCCAGGATGATGGGGCGCTCGTCCTTCAGCACGGTGCCGCTGCGACGGTCCAGCACCTCGCTGTGCACGAAGCGGTTGCGGGACTCGTCCTCCACCGTCACGCGCACCACCTCGGGGTTGCGCATCACCGCCTGCACGAAGCGGCTGGCAACCTCCTTGTCGACGTTCCACAGCGGCACCACCAGGGCGCGCGACAGCATGTCGGTGTACTGCGACATCGGCACGCGCACCCGCAGATTGACCTCGCGCTCGTAGCGGTCCACCAGCAGAAAGCGGCCCAGCAGCAGCACCGGCAACAGAATGCCCAATGCCACCCCGAGTATCAGGATTTGTCTGAGAGATAGTTTGCCCAATGGACGCCCTGAGAGATAAGGCCTGCGACGGGCCTGAAGCCTGACAAGGGCGCTGGCTGCGCCTCAACCGCCTGTTGTTCTTATTTGATCTGCTTGCGCCAGAGCTGGATATTCGTTTCCACCAGCTTGACCATCACATTCTGCTTGGCGAACTTGTACATCGCCTTGGCCAACCGGCCACGCATTTCGCCAGTATTGCATGGCGATTTGTGTGCAATCGTCAAGTAGAGATTTTCATTCGTCACGGCAGGGCTGATTGTCTTCAGCCCAGTAATGCCCAGCTTGGCCGCGTAGGCCATGCCCGGGTCTTCTTCATAGATCAGGTAGTTGGAGCGCGACTTTTCCAGCATGCGCAGCGCCTGCTCCAGGCTGGGCACCGTGGAGATTTTCAGCGACTCCTTGGCGTAGCGGTCGAACTCCTCGCCAAAGCTGTTGTTGATCACCGTGACGCCCTGCAGACCGACCAGATCGCTCCATTTGCGGTACTTCAGATGGGCGTCGGCGCGGGTCCAGATCACCGTGCGCGTTTCCTTGAAGGCCGGATACATATAGTCCATGTAGTCCTGGCGGGGAAGAGTGTAGAAGGCGCCTGCGATCAGGTCGATGCGCCCCAGCTTGGCCTCCTCCTGCACGCGGGCCCAGGAGCCGCCGTACCGCACCTCGATCGGAATGCCCAGCTCCTTGGACAGCAGTTGCATCAGATCGGCATTGGCGCCGATCAGTTTGGTCTCGTCCTCCGGGTCGCGCCACAGAAATGGCGGGTACTCCGGGTTGCCGGTGGCCTGCAGCCGCGTGCAGTTCTCGTTGGCGCTGGCACTGGTCGCCAGCGCCAGGGCGACGGCACACAGGCTGAGAAAGCGAAGGCCTGCAAAGCATGAGGTTTTGCTGATGTCCATGGGTTTCCAGCCAGATTGCCCAGATAGGAGCGCCACCAGGCCACGGTGGCAGATGCTAAATATGAAAGCCAACAAGCAGTGTGCAGCGGCGCGCCTACCCTGACAAGTCCGGCAAACGTGGATGAATGGGCGGAACGGCCGGCTGTTTTCGCGCCGATGCGAGCAGTTGAGTAATATGTGTAGCTTAATCTACTAAATGTAGTAAGCTGTACAAATGGACTGCCTGCTGCTCGTCATCTCCCTGCCCACCGAGAACGCCACCGCGCGCATGCGCTGCTGGCGGGCGCTGAAGGCCTGTGGCGCGGCCGTGCTGCGAGATGGTGTCTATCTGATGCCGGACCAGCCGGCCCATGCCGCCACCCTGGCCGCCATCGCCGACGATCTGCGCAAGAGTGGTGGCACGGCCTACCAACTGACGGCGCAGTCCGCCGAGGACGACTTCTGCCCCCTGTTCGATCGCAGCGCCGAGTTTGGCAAGCTGCTGGCCGAGCTGGCCGCTGGCCGCGCCGCACTGGAGTCCGGCGCCCTGGCCGAGGTCCACAAGCTGGCCCGCAAGCTGCGCCGGAGCTTCGAGCAGCTGGTGCAGATCGACTTCTTTCCCGGCGAGGCCCAGCGCCAGGCCGCCGCGGCGCTGCGAGAGCTGGAGCAGCTGCTGTCGCCCGACGAACCGCAGGCGGTGATGCAGGCCATCGCCCTGCTCGATGCCCGCCAATACCAGGGCCGTACCTGGGCCACCCGGCGCCGGCCCTGGGTGGACCGGCTGGCCAGCGCCTGGCTGATACGCCGCCACATCGACCCCAAGGCCCGTTTTCTATGGCTGGAGACACCGGCCGACTGCCCGCTCGATGCCCTGGGTTTTGACTTCGACGGAGCCACTTTCACCCACGTCGGCGCCCGCGTGACCTTCGAGACCCTGCTGGTCAGCTTCGGCTTGGAGACACCGCCGCTGCTGCGTCTGGGCCTCTTGGTGCACAGCCTGGACGCCGGAGGCGTGCAGCCACCCGAGGCCCCGGGCATAGAGCGCGTGCTCGCCGGCATGCGCGAGGCGGTGACCGATGACGATCAGTTGCTGCTGCTGGCCGGCGGCGTGTTCGATGGCCTGCAGGCCGCGTTTCTTCAGGAGCCCAAGGCATGAGCGGTATTGCAGCGACACCTGCGACCAGACCAGAGCCGGTCTCGTTCTGGCAGGCCCTCGCCTTCTGGCTGAAACTTGGCTTCATCAGCTTCGGCGGCCCTGCCGGGCAGATCGCCATCATGCACACCGAGCTGGTCGAGCGCCGACGCTGGATCAGCGAGAAGCGCTTCCTGCATGCGCTCAACTACTGCATGGTGCTGCCCGGTCCCGAGGCCCAGCAGCTGGCCACCTATATCGGCTGGCTGATGCACCGCACGCGCGGCGGCCTGGTGGCCGGCGGACTGTTCGTGCTGCCCTCGCTGTTCATCCTGATCGCGCTGTCCTGGATCTATATCGCCTACGGCCAGCTGCCGGTGGTGGCCGGCCTGTTCTATGGCATCAAGCCGGCGGTGACGGCCCTGGTGCTGCATGCGGCGCACCGCATCGGCACGCGCGCGCTGAAGAACGGCTGGCTGTGGGCCATCGCCGCAGGCGCCTTTGTCGCCATCTTCGCGCTCGATCTGCCGTTCCCGCTGATCGTGCTGGCGGCGGCGCTGATCGGCCACTTCGGCGGGCGGCTCAAACCTCAGATCTTCGTCGTCGGCGGTGGCCATGGCACGGTGCAAAAGAACTATGGCGAGGCGCTGATCGATGACGACACGCCGACGCCCGCGCATGCCCTGTTCACCCGTGCCCGCCTGGCCCGGGTGCTGCTGATCGGCGGAGGCCTGTGGCTGGTGGCGATGGGCCTGTTGCTGGCCCAGTGGGGCTGGCAGGGCACCTTGACGCAAATGGGCTGGTTCTTCACCAAGGCCGCGCTGCTGACCTTTGGCGGCGCCTATGCGGTGCTGCCCTATGTCTACCAGGGTGCGGTCGAGCAGTATCAATGGCTCAATGCGACGCAGATGATCGACGGCCTGGCCCTGGGCGAGACCACGCCCGGCCCGCTGATCATGGTGGTGGCCTTCGTCGGCTTCGTCGGCGGCTGGGTCAAGGCCGTGTTCGGCCCCGACGCGCTGTTCCTGGCCGGCGCTGCTGCGGCCACGGTCGTGACCTTCTTCACCTTCCTGCCGTCCTTCGTCTTCATCCTTGCCGGCGGGCCCCTGATCGAGACCACTCACGGCAATCTGAAGTTCACCGCACCGCTGACGGCCATCACCGCGGCGGTGGTCGGCGTGATCCTGAACCTGGCCCTGTTCTTTGCCTACCACGTGCTGTGGCCGCAGGGCTTTGCCGGCAGTTTTGACTGGCCCTCGGCCCTGATCGCGCTGGCCGCCCTGCTGGCCCTGTTCCGATTCAAGCTGGGCGTGCCGAGCCTGCTGGCCGGCTGCGCGGCGGTCGGCCTGGCCTTCACCCTGTTGTCACCTGTCTGAGGAATCGCCATGAACGCAATCGAGATCCAAGCCCTGAGCGAGGCCAGCCTCGCCTCCGCTGCGCAAGACATGGCCCCGGCCATGGCGCTGGCACTGAGCAGCGCCTTCGGCAGCGTGGCGGGCTGGCGCGAGCAGTATGCGGCCATGAGCGCGGCGCTGGCCGCGCAGCCGGGTTGGACCCTGCTCAGCTTCGTGCCCGCCGAGGGGCGGCTGGTCAATCAGGTGGTGGCCGGGCAGGGCGAAGCACCCACCGGCAGCCTGCCGGTGCTGGCGCTGCAAGGCGCCGGGCCGGCCGAGATCGACCGCATCGACTGGCCCCAGGTCTACGAACGCTACCAGCATGCCGTCCATGCCAGCAGCGACGCCTTCGCCGCCGACCGCAGCGCGGTGGACAGAGCGCTGCTGCTCGATGTGCGCCGCGCCGGCGTGTTCGAGCAGGCGCTGACGATGCTGCCCGGTGCCCGCTGGCAAGACCCGGCCCTGGTGGCCCAATGGGCGGCCGAGTTGCCCGTCGGCCGTGAGGTGCTCGTCTATTGCGTCTATGGCCACGAGGTCGGCCGCTCGACGGCAATGCGGCTGCGCGCGCTGGGCGTCGATGCCCGCTTCCTGCCCGGCGGCATCGATGGCTGGCAGAAAGACGGCCTGCCGGTGCAGCGCAAGCAGGAAACAGCGAATGGAGAGCCATCATGAAGTGGATCACCCGCGAGCGGCCCAAGATAGACCGCATTGCCTGCCCCTGGCTGATCGCCCGCTTCATCGACCGCGAGCCGGAGTTCCTCTACGTGCCCGCCGGTGAGGTGATGGCGCAGGCGCAGCGGCTGGGTGCCGTGCCCTACGACATTCCCGGCGTCGAGATGAGCCATGTCGGCGAGCTGTGCAGCTTCGATGCCTTTCTGGTCAAGTACGGGCTAGACGAACCGGCGCTTCGGCAACTGGCGCTGATCGTGCGCGGCGCCGACACCTCGCGCCTGGACCTGACGCCGCAGTCGGCCGGCCTTTATGCGATCTCGCTGGGCCTGTCGCAACAATTCAGCGACGACCACGAGATGCTGGCCCATGGCCTGGTCATGTATGACGCGCTCTATGCCTGGTGCCTGTCCTGTCAGGGCGAGACGCACCAATGGCCGCCACGCCTTTAGCGTCCGGTGAGTCCGCGGCGGGGCCGGCGCGCGGCGTTAGCAGGCGTTGCACCAGCGGGTGCGAAATCTTCCGCTCGGTGCCGATCGCAAAATACTGCTCCTCGACGCCGTCGCAATGCCCGACCCGCTGCACCTGGTAGCGGTGGACCAGTTCCTCATGCACCAGTTCGGCAGCCGGGAACACCCCCATGCCGCTGGCGCCGAAGGTCTTGAGCAGCGCGCTGTCCTCGAACTCGCCGACCACGCGCGGCCGCACGCCCAGGCGCTCGAACCACAGGTCGATGCGGCCGCGAACCGCGACGTGCGCGGTGGGCAGCAGCACGGGCACCTCGGCCAGCGACTGCGGGAAGCCCCTGCAGGCGGCTTCGAGCAGGCTGGGGCAGGCATACCAGCCCAGCGCGGAGGCGCCCAGCTTGTGGCCGTAAACCTTCAGGTTCGGATGGGCCGGCACGGGCCGGTCGGCCAGCACCACGTCGAGCCGGTGCAGGGCCAGGTCCGCCAGCAGGTCGGCAAACTCGGCCTCATGGCACAGCAGGCGCAGCCGGGGCTCGTGCATCACGGGCTGCATCAGGTGCCGTATGACCAGCTTGGGCAGTCCGTCCGAAATGCCCACCGTCAGCCGCACCGAGGGTGAGCTGACCGCATCACGCACCACGCCAGGCAGTTGCTCGCCGAGCTGGAAGATCAGTTCGGCCTGACGCATGGCCGCCTTGCCTGCCTCGGTCAGCACCAGGCCCCGGCCTGCGGGCTTGAGCAGGCTGTGGCCCAGCGAGCGCTCCAGTTCCCGCACCTGGGTGCTGACGGTCTGCACCGCCATCCCCAGGCGCTCGGCCGCGCGCGAGATGCCGCCCTCATGGGCCACGACCCAGAAGTAGTACAGGTGACGGTAGCTGAAGTCCAAGCTCATATTCCGCTTTTTGGGAAGTGTTGTTCGCTAATTGTCTGCTTTTTTAGTTGGGTGATGAGGTCTATCGTCCGCTCACCGTTCAAGCCTAGGAGTGTGGTCATGCAAGTACTGTTCGAATCCCGCGATCGCGAAGGTCTGGAGCTGCGTGAGCTGGTGCACCGCCGGGTGCAGTTCTCGATGCGCCGCCTGACGTGGCTGGTTTCGCGGGCGCGCGTGCAACTGCTTGATGTCAATGGGCCTCGTGGCGGGGTGGACAAGCGCTGCCAGATCGAACTGCACACCAACGCCTCGGGTCCCCTGGTGCTCAGTGCGGTCGACACGGACTGGCGCAGCGCCCTGGACCGGGTGCTGTCGCGTGCCGTGCACCTGCTGACCCGGCTGTGGCGTCGTCAACGCGAGCACCGGCGGGTCCGCCCGCTGCCTGAACCTTACGGCGACTGAGCCCCCGAAGCCCAATCAAGGAGAGATCTCTCATGCGCAGCTATACCCGCAACAGTCCTCAAGCCGCCGCCCGCATCGTCGCGCTGGCGCTGGTCGCCGACGAACACCTGGGCAAGGCCGAACTCGACGTGCTGGCCCGTCTCAACGCACCCGGTCGTTTGGGTCTGGCGCCCAGCGAGCTCCACGACATCGTGCACGCCCTGTGCGAAGACCTGCTCATCACCGCTCACCTAAGTCGGGCCGATGCCTGTCGCATCGATCCGCGCACGCTGTCCACGCTGCTGGCCGAGATCGACGACCCGGCGTTGCGACTGACGGTGCTGCAGCTGTGCGTGGCCGTGGTCGAGGCAGATGCGCATGTCTCGGACGGCGAGTCCATCGTGCTGGTGGCAGCGGTCGAGCAATGGGGCCTGCAGCACGCCATGTTCGAGGCCGCCGCAGCGCCCCTCCCGCATTGAGGACCGGGGCCTCGTCCTCAACATCGCCCCCGCCCATGCCACCCACTTCCACCGCTGCTGACCGGAGACTCAAGTCTTGGATCCCCTGATCGCCCTTCTTGACCTGCCGTTTCCGGGCCAACCACCCCTGGCTGTGGCTGGCCTTCGCCGCCTTCGTCACGGCGCTGCTGATTGCCGATGGCGTGATCTTCTCGCTGTGGAAGACGCAGGCCGGGCCGACGCTTCCGGTCAGGCCGGCGAATCCTGTCTGATGGGGCCGCATTGATGCAGAGCCTGCTTGACCCCGCGATCCTGTTCTTCGTCTTCGGCATGCTGGCCGGATTGGTGAAATCGAACCTCGAGATTCCCGCACCGATCTCGCGCTTTCTGTCGCTCTATCTGCTGATGGCCCTGGGCCTGAAGGGCGGCTTCGCGCTGGCCAGGTCGGGGCTGACGCCCGAGGTGCTGGTCAGCCTGGCCTGTGCCCTGGTCATGGCGGTGGTGGTGCCGGCCCTGGGCTACCTGTTGCTGCGCCGCTTCCTGTCCGGATTCGACGCCGCAGCCATCGCCGCCACCTATGGCTCGGTCAGCGCCGTGACCTTCATCACCGCCGTGCAGTACCTCGACAACCATGGCATTGCCTTCGGCGGTCATATGGCAGCGGCGATGGCGCTGATGGAGTCGCCGGCCATACTGATGGCCGTGCTGCTGTCCAACCTCGTGCGCCAGCGCCAGGCCGCCAGCGCGCCGGCCGGGGCCCACCCGCCCGTCACACAAGCCGGTGGCGTGTCGATGCGCAAGGTGCTGCATGAGTCCTTCACCGACGGCGCCCAGCTGCTGCTGCTCGGCGCCATGGCTGTGGGCCTGCTGACCGGCGAGGCCGGGCAGAGCGCCATGCAACCGTTCTCGGTCGATTTGTTCAAGGGCATGCTGGCCTTCTTCCTGCTCGACATGGGCCTGATGGCCTCGCGCAATCTGGGCGAGCTCCGCGGCAAGTCGCCCTGGCTGCTGGCCTACGCGCTGGGCGGGCCGCTGGTCCATGCGACGCTGGCCCTGGCCCTGGCCTGGGCCGTGGGCATGAGCCCGGGTGACGGCGCGCTGCTGGTGGTGCTGGCCGCCAGCGCCTCCTACATCGCCGTGCCGGCGGTGGTGCGCCAGGCCATTCCCGAAGCCCAGCCATCGCTGTATTTCGGCATGTCACTGGGGCTGACGTTCCCGTTCAACATCCTGATCGGCATTCCGTTGTACGTCAGCGCGGCCCAGCAATTGTTGCGCTGAGCCGGCTCCGCAGCCCCGTAAGATCGGGCCAACACAGGCAGGAGGGTGCATGGCCGGGAAACCGCGAAGCTACGAGGTCGTGCTCTACGGCGCCAGCGGCTTTGTCGGCCGCCAGACGGTGGCCTATTTTGCCGAGCACGCGCCGACCGGCCTGCGCTGGGCCCTGGCGGGCCGCGACGAGGTGAAGCTGCGGCAGGTGCGCGAGGCCTGCGGCCCCGGCGCCGCGGCGGCCGGCCTCATCGTGGCCGACGCGCAGGACGCGGCGGCGCTGAACGCCCTGGCGGCGCAGACGCGCGTGGTGCTCAGCACCGCCGGGCCATTCGCGCTGCACGGTTCGGCCCTGGTGGCCGCCTGCGTCGAGCAGCGCACCCACTATGTGGACATCACCGGCGAGACCCCCTGGGTGCGCGGCCTGATCGACCGGCATCACGACCGTGCCGCCCGCGATGGCACACGCATCATCCCCTGCTGCGGCTTCGACTCGGTGCCCTCCGATCTGGGCGCCTGGCTGGTCGCCCATGCGATCCAGCTGCGCTTCGGCGAGTCCTGCGTCAGCGTCAAGGCCTGCCATGCGTTGCGCGGCGGGCTCAACGGCGGCACCCTGGCCTCCGCCCTGAACATGATGGATGAGGGCCAGAGCAAGCTCTTTGCCCAGCCCTTCCTGCTCAATCCCGAAGGCAGCGCGCCGCCGGCCGCGGCCGGGCAGGGCGATCCGATCGCGCCGTACCATGACGCCGACTTCGGCGCCTGGCTCGGCCCCTTCGTGATGGGCCCGATCAACACGCGCGTGGTGCGGCGCAGTGCCGCGCTGCTCGCGGCGTCAGGCGACACGGCCTATGCGGCCGACTTCAGCTACCAGGAGTATCTGCGCTACGGCAAGGGGCCGGCCGCGGCGCTGACGGCCGGCGGCGTGACCTTGGGCCTCGGTGTCGGCATGGCGGCACTGCGCTTGCCGCCTTTGCGCGCGCTCGCACGGCGGCTAGGCCCCGGCCCTGGCAGCGGCCCGTCCGAGCGCAGCATGGACGGCGGCTCCTTCCGATGCGAGCTGATCGGCAGAAGCGTCGGCGGCCACCGGCTGCGCGGCCGCGTGGCCGGCCAGGGTGACCCGGGCAATCGCGCGACCACGCGCTTTGTCTGCGAGGCCGCGCTGGCCTTGGCGCTCGATGGCGCCGATCTGCCTGGCGGTGCAATGTACGGCGGGGTGCTGACCCCGGCCAGCGGCCTGGGCGAGGTGCTGGCCCGGCGCTTGCGCGCGGCCGGCATGACGCTGGAGGTCGCGCCCGACAGACGCTAGACCCCCAATGAAATGCCCAGCCCGCGCGCCGCCGCCAGCAGCTCGTGGTCGGCGGGCACCGGCCGGCTGCAGCCGGCGACGGTCTCCAGCGGCACGCTGACGATCTCGGCCCCGGCGAGCGCCACCATGCAGCCCCATTCACGGCGCAGCACTCGCTGTGCGGCGGCATAGCCGAAACGGGTGGCCAGCACGCGGTCGAACGGCGTGGGCGAGCCGCCGCGCTGCACATGGCCCAAGAGAGTGGAGCGCACCTCGCTCTGGACCAGTGGCTGCAGCTGCTGCGCCAGCACCGCACCGACCCCGCCCAGGCGCAGCGGGTCGGGGCTGTCGGCCAAGGTGCGGGCCACCGTCAAGCCACCGCCCTGCGCCTTGGCGCCCTCGGCGATGCAGATCAGCGTGTAGCCCTGGCTCGCCTCACGTTGGCGGCAGACCTCGGCCACCGCCTCCAGCCGGTAGGGCAACTCGGGCAGCAGGATGACCTGGGCGCCGCCGGCCAGGCCGCCCTCCAGTGCAATCCAGCCCGCATAGCGGCCCATGGTCTCGACAATCATCACGCGGCCGTGGCTGCGCGCGGTGGTGTCCAGCCTGTCCAGCGCCTCGGCCACCACCGCCACGGCGCTGTCGAAACCGAAGCTGCGTTCGTTGTGGCAGATGTCGTTGTCTATGGTCTTGGGCACGCCGACCACCGGCAGGCCCAGCGCGGCGAAGCGTTGGGCAATGGTCATCGTGCCGTCGCCGCCTATGGCCACCAGCGCGTCCAGCCCGAGCTCGCGCACATAGGCCATCGCCTGGGCCGACACATCGGCGCCGCCCGCACCGAAATAGTGAAAGGGGTCGCAGCGGTTGTGCGTGCCCAGCATGGTGCCGCCCTGAGCCAGGATGCCGGCCACGGCCGCTTCGTCCAGCTTGACGACGTCCCGGGTCAGCAGGCCCAGAAAGCCGCGCCGGATGCCGGTGACCCGGGCCGCGCCCTGGTTCAGCAGGGCCAGGGTCACGGCGCGTATCACCGCGTTGAGGCCGGGGCAGTCGCCGCCGCCGGTCAGGATGCCTATGTGCATGGGATTCAGGGGGCTTGTCCGGCAAGTTGGGTGGCGGGCAGCAGCATGCCGCGTGCCTCGGCCGGCGGCACATAGCGCAGCAACAGCCGCTCCACCGTGCCATCGCGGCTGAGCTGGTCGGTCAGCCGGCGCCAGCGCTGTGCCTGTTCGGCTGTGAAGGTCTCCTTGCTCAGCGCCAGATTGACGAGGGAGGACTTCTCTTCGGCGTCCCAGCGCGTGGTGGCAAAGCGCTCCTGCAGCTCCTCGGCCTGCAGATAGTGGCGATAGACCATGGGGTAGGAAAACATCGCGTGGATCTGGCCGGCACGCAGCTTGGCAAACAGCGCCGGCTGATCCACCACCTCCAGCACGCGCTGCTCGGCCCTGAGGGCATCGATCATGGCCTGATCGGTAGCCTGATGCTGGTAGCCGCGCACCACACCCAGCACCCAGCCCGGGCGCGCGATGAAGGCGCTGCGCGAGCTCCCTTCGGGCAGCAGCTCGCGGGGCAGCAGGGTCAGGCTCTGCATCTGCATCAAGGGGTGCAACCAGCTATAGCTGGCCCTATCGTCCGAATGCAGGGCCGACAGGGTCATGTCCAACCGGCCGGCGCGCAGCTCGATCCAGATGCGCGCCCGCGCCATGGTCTCGAAGCTGAAGCTGCAGCCGCTGCGCTTTTGCAGTTCGGCGACGATGTCGCGATCCAGGCCGGCACCCTGCCTGGCGCCGCGTGGCAACGAATGGAAGGGGCCGAGCTCGTACAGGCCCACGCGTATCGGCCGCTCGGGGCAGCTGGGCTGGGCCGGCGCGGCCAATGCCGCCGCGGCCTGAAGCGACAGGACTGCCGCCAGCCAGCGCAGCGCCCGCCGCCACAGGCGGCCCAGGACAGAGGGCGGTCGCATCATGAGTCGCACGGTTGTTACTGCCCGGCCGGGACTTGTTGCTGGTGTGCCTCATTGTTGGCATGGTGGCCGCCGCTTGGCAAGCACAGTCAAGCGGAGTGCCTACTTGCGCGCCGGCTCCGGCTCGCCGTACCAGGCCTGCCAGGTCTGCACGTGCACCCGCTCGCCATGGGCGTGGCGGCGCAGCAACTCCTGCATCTGGTCCGGGCGCAGCGGGCGCGACAGGCCGAAGCCCTGGAAGGCGTCGCAGCCCATCTCGACCAGGCACTGGCGGTCGGCCTCGGTCTCCACGCCCTCGGCGACCACCTGCATATGCATCGCATGGGCGACGCGGATGATGGAGTCCACCAGCAGCCGGCCGTCGGGGCTGTCTGCCAGGCCATTGACGAACAGCCGGTCGATCTTCAGCTTGCGGCAGCGCATGCGGCGCAGATAGGCCAGCGAGCTGTAGCCGGTGCCGAAGTCGTCGATGGCCAGCACATAGCCCAGGCTCAGCAGGGTCATGACAATGGAGTCGGGCTTGTCCAGGTCCTCGAACACCGAGGACTCGGTCAGCTCGAACTCCAGGGCGGCCGGGCCCAGGCCCAGATCCAGCAGGGCCTGCAGGAACTGTTCGCGGTGGTGGGCCCGCCGGCACTGGCGCGAAGACAGATTCAGGGCCACCGGCGGGCAGCTCAGCCCGGCCGCATGGCAGGCGTCGATGTCACGCCGCAGCACGCGCAGCGCATGCAGGCCCAGCCCGACGATCAGGCCCGAAGACTCGGCCACCGGTATGAACTCGACCGGCGAGATCCAGCCGCGCTGCGCATGCCGCCAGCGCGACAGCGCCTCGACGCTGATCAGGCGGCCCTGGGCGTCGAACAACGGCTGATAGGCCAGCTCCAGCTCGCCGGCGGCCAGCGCGTCGCGCAGGTCCTGCTCCAGGCGCAGTCGCGAGCGCACCGCCTCGCCGATCTCGGGCGAGAACAGCTGCATGCCGTCCTTGCCCTGGCGCTTGGCGTGGTACATGGCCGCATCCGCGCACTGCATGGCCTCGGCAGGGGTGCTGGCATCGCGCGGCACCAGGGTCACGCCGACCGAAACGCTGATGCGCAGCCACTCGTCCTCGCGGGCAATCGGCTGCGGCACGGCCTGCACCACCTGGCCGGCGACCAGGCGCGCCAGGGTTTCGTCCACCGGGGCGGCCAGCAGCATCGCGAACTCGTCGCCGGCCAGGCGTGCCACCGTGTCGCCCGGGCGTTGCAGATTGCGCAGACGCTCGGCCACCGTCTGCAGCACCAGGTCGCCGGCGGCATGGCCGTGGTTGTCATTGATCTGCTTGAAGTTGTCCAGGTCGATGAACAGCAGGGCCAGGCCCTGGCCCGGACGCTGGCAGCGCTGCACGGCCCGCTCCAGGCTCAGGCGGAAGGACTCGCGATTGGGCAGGTCGGTCAGCGCGTCATTCAGCGCCAGGTAGCGGGTGCGCCGCTCGGCCTCGCGCACATTGGCGCGCAGCCGGTGCGAGCCCATCCAGGCCAGGCCCATGGCCGCCACCAGCAGGCCCGCGGCCACGCCGACGAAGCGCAGCAGGTCTAGCCAGATGCTCTCCCGGCTGGCCTGCACGAGCAGCTGGGCGACGACGAGCTGATTGGCCTGCACCGGCGCCGAGACCTCCTCCTGCCCGGCGATGCGCTGCAGCCACGAGTCCTTGCCCTGCATCCGCCGGTAGCTGCTCAATGCCCGCCCGGACGGCAGGCGAAGCGTCGCCGTCGTCACCTCCGGGGCGTCCTCGAAGGCGCCGAGGATCTCGGCGGCGTCTTCGCGGTTGTCGAAGACCACCGCCGCCGATGCCGTGCGGGCGACCAGATTGACCTGGGTCTGCAGGTCCTCGCGGAAGCGCTGGCTGAGGCTCAGGTATTGCACGCCGGTCAGCAGCAGCGCAAAGGTCAGCAGCGCGCCGATGGCCAGCATCGCCTCGCGATGCCGGTCGAACAGTCGTTGCAAGCCAGTCCAGAAGTGCGTGCGGTCCATCTCAGCTTCTTTGCACGAAACGCGCCAGACGCAGCAGCTTGGTGCTGAACTCCAGGCCGGCACGATGAGCCGAGGCCAGGCCGATATCGAACACCACGCGCCCGTCCTCGATCTGCAGATTCAGCATCACCCCCTTGCCCAGCATGGCCGGCGCGTCCGATACGAGCAGCAGCGCACGGCCGGCCTGCTGCAGCGGCCCGGCGTCGTTGCCCGGGCCCAGCAGCGCGGCATGGCAGGTCGAGGCCTGGTCGGCGCGCAGGCGGCGCGGTTCCAGTGCATGGCCATTGATGGTACGGCCGGCCAGGCCCAGCAGGGCGGTGGCCAGCGGGCTGTCTTCGAGCAGGCACAGGCTCAGCGGCTGGCCCGGCCGAAGCTGGCCGGCCGGCCATTCGATGAACAGCATGGCGCGGAACACGATCTGCGCCTTCAGCTCGGCCAGCGCCTGGGCCGACAGCGGGGCCGCCCACAGACCCGCCAGCAGCGCCCAGCACCATGCCAGGCGGCTAGCTCGATGACGGTTCAAGGCTGGGCGCATGCTCAGAATCGGTACTGCCAGTCCAGATGCAGCGAGCGCCCGGGCCGGGGCAGCAGCATCGGGCGCGTCTCCGGCGGCGCGGTGTCAAAGCCCCTGCTGCCGCCCAGGTTCAGCACCCGCAGGGCCAGGTCTTGCCTTGCCCAGCCGGTGAAGCGCAGCACGGCATTGACCTCCATCAGCGCCGGCGCCCTGGCGCGGTCGATCCGCGCGTCCATGGCCTGCCACTCGGTGGCCAGCGTCCAGTGCGGCGCCAGCGGAGCGATCACATGGCCCTTGAACAGCCAGCGCGGCGAGTTCGTCAGGCGCTCGCCGCGGCGGCGCGCGTCGGCCAGCGACAGGCTGGCGCGCCACAGCCAGCCCGAGTCGCGGCGCTGTTCCAGGCTCAGGTCCAGGCCGCGGGTGTTGACCGCGGCGAGGTTGTCATAGCGGCCCACGTCCTCCAGGCCGCTGACGGGCACCAGCTCTATCATGTCGCGCATGCGCATGGTGTAGAGGTTCAGGCTCAGCGCGAGATCGTGGCTCAGCGCGCGCTCCCAGGCCAGCTCCAGCGTGCCCAACTGCTCCGGGCGCAGATCGGGATGGGCCTGCTGCGACACGTCGCCGTCGGAGTAGAAGCGCTCGCTCAGATTGGCCGGGCGGAAGGCGCGGCCGGCCATCAGCTTGATCGACTCGTACTGCTGCGGCCTATAGACCAGGGCGAGGCGCGGCGACCATTGCGAGCCCCATTCGGCGACACTGTCCAGGCGCAGGCCGGTGGTCAGCTGCCAATGCTCGGACAGCTGCCAGAGATCCTGCATGAACAGGCCCAGCTGTCGGCTCGACTCATTGCTGTCCAGCAGCAGGGCATGGGGCTGCTCGTCATAGTTGCGCTGCAGGCCCTTGGGCACCACGCGGGCCTCGGTGCCCATCATCAGCTCGTGGTTGAGCCAGCCGCGCCAATGGGCGCGCAGGTCCAGGCCGACCCATTGCGCCACTGCCTCGTCGCGGTTGATCAGCGGTTGGTCCGGCGTTTCGCCCTCGAACACATAGCGGCCGTAGAAGCCGCTGTGCGCCATCGACAGGCGCAGGCTGCGCCGCCAGTCGCCGTCGCCAAAGCCCTCGTCATAGGCCAGCTCGCCATAGAGGTAGTGATCGCGGTAGTCGGTGCCTGATGCGCCGGGCACGCTGCCATAGGGAGCCGTGGCAACGGCCTTGCTGCGCACCATGCTGGCGCCGGAGAAGCGCCAGTCGCCGCGCCGGTATTTGATGAAGGCGCTGGCGTAGGACATGCCGTCCAGCCCGCGCACCCGGTCATCGGGCAGGCCCAGGCCGGGCAGCTGCAGATCCTCGCCGCGGCTGCGCTGCACATTCAGGCCCAGGAACAGATCACCGCCGCCCAGCGCGGCATTGCCGTACTGCAGCATCGCGCGGCGCTCGCCGAAGGAGCCCAGCGAGCCCTTGAGCCGCAGGCCGGGGGCATCGGCGCCGTCCAGGGTCACCAGGTTGATGACGCCGAACAGGGCATTGCCGCCATAGATCGACGAGCCGGGCCCATGGACCAGCTCGACGCGCTTGATCCAGTCGGCCACCAGCGGGAACTCGAACTCGGGCAGGGCCTGGTCATAGATCGCGTCGTTGACGCGAAAGCCGTCGATGGCCATCAGCATGCGGCCGTTGTAGTCGCCCGGCCGGTTGAAGCCACGCATGCCGACGCTGGAGTAGCTGCGCGAGTTGGTGATGTAGATGCCCGGCAGGCGGCTCATCATGTCGGCCACCGTCACATGGCCCAGCGCGGCCGCCTCCTTGTGGCCCAGCACGCTGACCGCGGCGGGCGCATCGAGCAGGCTTTGCGCATAGCGCGAGGGGCCTTGCACCTCCTGGCGCAGCAGCGCTTCGAGCGACAAGCCATCGTCCGCCCGTGCCCCCCAGGGGCCGAGCAGCAGCAGGCCCGCGAAGGCGCGAAACGGCCTGACCCAACAACATGTTTTCATGTATCCGCCTGTGACCGTATCAGGAAATCTATCGGTCCAGGCCGCGCCAACTTGATATGGCGGGCCGAGATACAAGCTGTTTCAGTGCATAGTGCTCACCCGGCGAAGGCCTTGAGCTCGGTGCCGACGTTGAGCTTCTTCTCGGCATCGGTCAGGCCGCGGTTCTTGCACATTTCCTCCAGCCGGGTGGCCATCGCCTTGAGTTCGTTGTCGAGCGCGGTGGTCAGGTGCTTTTTTGCGTCGGCATAGCTGGGGAACACCGCATCGCCGAAAGCCTTGGTGGTGGTGTAGTCCGCCGACGCCGCCGTTCCGGTCTTGCCCGCGGCGTGGTCCTTGTACCGGTAGTCCTCGGCGTTCCACATCACGGACTTCTTCTTGCGGTAGCACTTCAGGTTGTGCGGGTGGTCCTTCTCGCCCGTCCACTCCAGCGTCAGGTGGATGCCCTGGCGCTCGGTGCCCACCATGGCGGTCAGCAGCTTGGCCCGGACGGTGTCACTGTTGGGGTCCTGGGGCGTGCCACGGGGCCATTTGGCTTTGCCGTCATAGATATTGGGGTAGACCGACAGATGCATCGGTATCACCCCGTAGGCGGGCCGGGCCGGGAAGTTGCTGCCTATGCCCAGGCAGTGGTTGCGATCCGCCGCCTTGATCAGCAGTTGGGCCTCCCAGTCCTTCTCCAACTGGGCGCGCAGCATCTTTACGGGTATCTTGCCGGTCACCGCGCTGTTGTAGCGGCCCTGCACGATGCTGAGCTTCAGGCCCTGGTCCACCATCAGGCGGGCGCAGGCCAGCAATTCGTCCTTGGTCTCGGGGCTGTCGTCCCACTTCAGCGTTTTCAGCCAGGCGTCGAAGGTTTCGAAGGTGATGCGGGTGGAGCTCAGCACCGCATTGGCGTTGGCGACGCCGTCGTCCTGCGCAATGTCGAAGGAGAGCAGGCCCTGGGCCTGCTGCACCGAGGTCTTGGCGGCCTTGAGCAACAGGTCCTGGGCGGCGGCCCCGTCCTGGGCCAGTGCCTTCATGTCCGCCGCGCCCCAGCCCGGCGGCAGGTTCGGGGCCTTCATTTCCTGGGCGCCCTTGCACAGGGCTAGCTTGCGGTCCAGCGTGTCGTTGCGCTTGCGCAGCGCCTCCTGGGCCTGCTTCACCAGGGGGATGCGCGCCAGCGTCTGGTCGACGCTGAGCTTGAGCGTGCCGGTCAGCGCCAGGATCTTCTGGTCCAGCTCCGCGGCGCTGAGCCGCTCGATACCGAAGTAGTCGTCGTCCGCCGCATCGAGTGGCAGCAGCACACCGATCTGCTCCTTGATGCTTGCGTTCGGGGTGTAGAGGTGCTGGTCTATCCAGCTGCGCAGCGTCGCGATGCGGGCCTGCTCGGCCTCGGCCTCCAGGCGCGCCGCCTCATCCTGCTCGCCATCGGGCTGTGCCTGCTTGAGCCGGCGTGCCAGCTCCCGGCTCAGCTTGCGCAAGCCCAGCACCAGTTCGCGCAGCAGGGCCTCCCCCTGCACCGGCTGCTGGTCCGTCAGGGCCTGCTCGATGCGCTGGCGCAGTGCGAGCGCGTCTTTCAGGTCTTCGTCGGTGGCGCCCTCGGGCATCACCACCCGGTCGAACTTGTCGCGCAACGCGGCCAGCGCCTGGGCCAGACGCTCGGCAATGGCCTTGCGGGCCCGCTCAATGTCGTCGGCCAGCGCCTTCAGCGCGGCCGGTATAGGCGCCAGCTTGCCTTCCAGTATCAGCGCCTGGGCCTTGGCGCGCAGGTCGGCCAGCGCCGCGGTCTCGGCAACATCGGCGCCCTCCGGATCGACCAGGGCCTCCAGCTGAGTCTGCAGGTCCAGCAGCCGCGCCTGCTTCTCGGTGGCGATGGCGCCCGGCGCATCCAGCGCGGCCTGCTGCAGGCGCTCCAGTGCGTCCCGGGCCTCGTCCACCAGGCCCTTGGCAATGGCCTGCTGCAGGGCCTGGCGCGGGGCGGTGAGCGGGTGGGTGGCGAGCAGGGCCACCTCGGGCGGGTCCAGCACCAGGTCCAGCGCATCCTGCAGGCTGGCCAGCAGCGCCGCCTTCAGCTCCTGGGCCTCGATCTTCGCCTCGTCCCATTCGGCGGCCAGCATGTCCAGCAGGGTGGCGGCCCACTCCACATCGTCCTGCAGGGCGGCGGTGATGTCGTCGCGCAGCACCTGCAGCGAGCGGGCCACCGGCAGCTCGAGGTCCGGCGGGTCCTGCTTCAAGGGCGCCAGCTTCTTTTCCAGCAGCGCGATCTGCTGCTCGCGCCAGGCCTCGGCCTCGTCCAGCTTCGCGTCCAGCGCCTTCAGCACCTCTGCGGCCTTGGCCCACTGGCCCTCGCTGGCGCGCAGCTCCGCCAGGTCCATCACCGGGCGCAGCTTGCTGGCCCGCGAGGGCACCTGGCGCATCGCCGCGCGCAGACGCAGGGCGCTCTGCTCGCGCTGCTGGGCAAAGCGCTCTTCCTCGCTGCCGGCCAGGGCGACCAGCAGCTCGCCCAGCTTCTTCAGTGCCGCCAGGCCGTTCACATGCCGCCCCTCGGTGCCATGCTGGCGCGCGAGGGTCAGCACCGGCTGCAGCTTCTTGGCCTCGTCCGGCACGGCCTCCATGGTCTTGGCCAGCTTGGCCTCGACCGCCTTGAGCAGCGCCTCGAAGGCGGGCCGGGCCTTCTCGTCGGCGCTGGGCGCGGTGGTGCCGGTCTGGGTCTCGGTGGCCCTGCCCGATGCTTCGCCCGATGCCTCGCCCGTTGATCCGCCGGGCTGTGCCGTCGCGTCGCCTTCGTCGGGCGCCTCGTCCGACTCAAGCGCCTCGCCGGTGTCCGATTGCACCACCACCTTGGCGACGCGGAAGCCGCAGGTCTTCAGCGCCGGCCGCACCTTCTTGGTCAGCCCGCCGAGGTTCTTCTCCGGCTGCAGGAACAGGGTGGTGTCGACGACCCAGGCCAGGCCCTGCGTGCCGATCTTGCTGCCGGTGGCGGCCTGCAGCTTGATCAGCAGCGCGCGGCCCGAGGTCTTGGGGTTCATGACCAGCGTGGCGGGGTCCTTGTCCTTGCCGTCCACATAGGCGAAGCTGACGCGGCGGGTGGGGTCGCGCTTGCACAGGGTCAGCTGGCCCAGCAGCTTGCGCGGGTCCAGCAGCAGGGCCGGCGGCTCGTTGTCGTCCTCGTCGCTGTCGGGCAGCTGGCTCAGCGCCTTTTCGTAGGCGGCCTTCAGCGCGTCGGTGCCGGCGTCGATGTCATCGGCCAGCTTGCCGGCGGCTTGGCTGATGGCCTTGGCCGCGCGCTGCACCGTGTCGGCGGCGGTCTTGTCCTTGAGCTGCTGGCGGCTCAGGCTGTCGATCTCCATCGCCGCCTTCTTCAGCGCAAAGGCCTTGCTGCGGAACAGGCGCTCCCGCTCGGCATAGGCCGCATCCAGCTCGGCCCGCGTCTTGGCGGCCTTGGCCCAGCCCTCCTCGAACAGCTTCCAGTCCACGGCGTCATGCGCCTTGAGCAGGTCCTTGAGCTTGGCGGGCAGCTCGCTCTTGGCGGCGAAGCTGTCCTTCTTGCGCTCCCAGACGGCGGGTTTGAGGTCATCCGGAAAGGCAATGGCGGTCATGGCGTGCACCTGGTTGGCGTCGGGGCGATGTGCATGGCCATAGTGCGGCGCCCCGGATCGGGCGCGGTCTCAAGGCCTGCGCGGCCGGCCAGCCTACCGGATTGCGGCGCGGCGCGCAGCATCTTCTTGGCGTGCGCGGCCCAGGCCAGCCGGCGTCAAGCGGCGCGCCGGTAGATGACCTGGAAGCGCTCGCACAGCACGGGCATCTGCGGGTGCGGCTCCCTGCCGATGCGCGCGCACTCCCGCGCGAAAAACGCCTGGTGCGCCTCGCGCCAGTAGCGCAGGGAGCCGTCGCCCTCGCCCTCGGTGGAAGCGAACTCCTCGCTCACCTGATCGAAGGGCACCACGTCGATCCGGGTCGTCTCGATGACGCACAGTGCCGTGCCCTGCCAATCGGTCACCACGGTGAGATCGCCCACCTTGGGCGCGACAGCGCCCGGCAGCTCATAGGTCCAGACCAGGCCGGCCGTGGCGCGCTTCACCCCGGCCAGCACCAGCTGGGCCAGCTCGTTGGCGCTGGGCTCGTTGTCATCGAAATAGGTCGCCTCCAGGAAGCGATGGGCGACATTGCCTCCGACGGAGGCTTCGAACTCGGTCCAGAACGGGAGGATGGAGGCTGGGATGTCGGGCATGGTCTGTGAGCTCGCTGATCGAAACAGGGGATGCTCTCATCCGCGGAAGGCCGCCGCGAATGGCGAGTTGAGGGCGACGAAGGCCATGACGTTGAGCACCACCGTGCCCCAGAACGCCGATCTGAATGATGCCTTGTTCGACTTGTGGCGCAGCAGCTGCTGCGCCACGATGGCGCCGGGCCAGCCCCCCGCCAGGCCGAGGAAGAGCAGGGTGCTTTCGGCGACGCGCCAGCGGCCCGCCTTGGCAGCCGACTTGTCAGCGGCGTAGGCCGCGAAGCAGAGTAGGCTGGCCGCCAGATAGAGCCCGGCGCACCAGCCCGGCACCCGCCACACGATGGCCACCGCCAGGTAGACGACGATGAAGGCCGGGATCGCGAACAGGCTGGCCGTGCCCCACTGCGCCGGGTTGTCGCGGCGCCTAGTCGCGCGGGTTTGCGCCGCTCGCACCAGCTCCACATTCCTGGCCCGCTTCTTCCCCTCCCGGTTCAGCTCGATCTCGAAGCTGACCCGTTGGTTGAGCTGCGGTCGGCCCGCGCGAGCTGGAAAGGCCTTGATGTGGACGAACACCTGCTGCCCGCCCTGATCGGCCTCGATGAAGCCGAAGCCCCGGTCGTCGGTCCAGGATTTGAGGGTGCCGGTGAAGCGCATGGGTGCAATGAAGGTTCCAGGTTTGATGGCGGTCGGCTGCTCGACCGAATGCGACGGGACTTTCCACTTTCGGGCGATCGGTGTCAATGCGCTCAGATGCCGGGTCGTGGTCCGGTATCAGTTGCCGAGCTGGCCGGGCCGGGCTGGGCCGGCACGGCAAATTTCGGTGAAGATACGGTCAGCCGCGCCAACAATAACGAGAGTAGGAAGCGGCGGCACACACCAACACGTCCATGCGGGACGGAGCGGAAAAAAGAAACAACGAAACCAGGCGGGGAGGCCGACATGGGCAGAAGAAAACGAACGAGCGCGGGCGACGACGTGATGGCACTGGTCGCCCTGCTGCCCTGGTGGGCGGGCGTGGGCATGGCGGTGCTGAGCTATCTGCTGCTGCACGCTCTGGCGCAACCTGACCCACCGGTGCCTTTGCAGCCCGGTCAAGTAGGCGCCTTTGCCTTGCGCACCATGTTCAAGTCCGTGGCCCTGGTGGGGCAGTATGTGTTGCCCGTCCTGTGTCTGGTGGGCGCCCTGGTTTCGTTCCTGAAACGCCGCAAACGCGCGGGCCTCGTGGCGGACGCAGGGCAGGCCCAGCGCGCCGACGCACTGGACGGCATGTCCTGGCACGAGTTCGAGATGCTGGTGGGCGAGGCCTTTCGCCTGCAGGGCTTTGCCGTCACCGAAACCGGTGGCGGTGGCGCCGATGGCGGCGTGGACCTGGTGCTGGGCCGTGGCTCGGAGAAGTTCCTCGTGCAGTGCAAGCAGTGGAAGGCCTACAAGGTCGGTGTCGAGGTTGTGCGCGAGCTGTATGGCGTGATGGCGGCGCGAGGTGCTGCGGGCGGCTTCGTGGTCACCTCGGGGCGCTTCACCGAGGACGCGAAGGCGTTTGCGGATGGGCGGAATGTGAAGCTTGTCGATGGGCCGCGGTTGCTGGGGTTGATCAAGCAGGCGCGGCAGTCGTTGGCGGGCGGAAGCAAGCCTGCGGCTGTTGCGGACGTCGTACCTGGAAGCGGCCAACCGAAGTGCCCGCTCTGCCAATCGGCCATGGTCAAGCGGACGGCTAGGAAGGGGGCGAACGCGGGGGCGCAGTTCTGGGGGTGCAACGGCTATCCGACTTGCAGGGGAACTCGGCAGATCAGTTGAAAGCTATGGGGATGTCTGCGTCTTCACCCGCCATAGAGCACCAAAGTAATAGGTGCCGAGGCCATATGCGGTTAGGTAGGGAATCGCGGGACTAATCGATTATGAAGCGTACTCTCGCCTGGCCGGGGAAATATATGCAATAGACCTTGCATATGTGTACATCGCGCAGCGTCATATTCAGGCTATGCGCGCCAACTCAATTTTTTTCCGGCCGCCTTGTTGGCAGGCTTGCCGGTGCGGCAGCAGGCGCCGCAACATCCCTCCTCTCGATAGCTGATACGCGCGCGGAGGTCTCTATTGATGTACGTAGAAACTCATCCGACTTACGCTTTAGCTCCTTTACATCTTCCCCCAAGTTTTTGACTGCACCGGTCACGTCCGCGTAGTGCCAAAGAACGCCTAACGCAGCCACGGCGGCGGCGAGGTAAACAGAGACTTTTCCCCAGTCCGTTGGCGGGGCCGGCGTCGGTAAGAACAATGCGGAGCTAGGTATAGGAACGGATTCACCTTTCACTCGTTTGACACCGGTAGAGGTAGGCGACTGCTGAGCAGATGTTGTGCCAGTGGTTGAAGTCTCAGCGGAAGTCATGAAGTCTCGGCTTCGCTGCGAAGGACTTGGTGGACGAGGCTTACTTCTTCCCATGACTCATCGCACCAAACGCTTTGACTTTATCGTCTAAATGCCCTTCTGCCTTTTCAAAGTGCTTGTGCAACTTCAATATTTCATCAGGTACGCTGCTGTTGATCACTGGCGCAAAGTACCTTTGAACATCCAAGTTAACATCAATAGACCCAGGGGACGGATGCGATGCGTCCATGCTCGCATCATAGAAGTTGTAAATATAGTTGATGAAGTCTGCCTTCTTCGGATCAGGCGCCAATCCATCTGAAGCTGGGGCTCTCTCCTCGAAGCGTAGTTGAAACTTTTCAGTGAGCAGTTGAGTTTCCAGCTTTGTCAGCTTTTCTCTGAGCCAGCCGCTGGCGGACTTTGTCTCCGCGCTATACCTATACTCGGCGACCATCCCGATGCGCCGCACATCTTGGATATTCAAGACTGCATTCACAGCTGACCAAATTAGGCGGAACTCATCGAGCACTTTTTTGAAGTCAAATGATGTGTTTGCCTCGTAATAGTCCTTGGTGAATGTGAAATTCTCGTCAGTAAGCTGAAGCGAATTCAATTGATCCTCACTACTCAGACGGAAGGCCGTTCGGTCGTTACTCACCACGACCTCGGAAAAGAAGTCGTCATGTAGGCCTTTGGTCCGGAGTCGAAGGACCGCGTCCACGACCTCGCCGCCCTTGCCATACACACGAAACATCTTTGCAAAAGGCTGTACGCCGATTGTGAACTTCCGAACAATCGCCATTTGATGATCCTCTTTGCTCCAGCCGAGCACGTTCACGGTGGTTCTCTAGCTAATGCTGTCAGTAGACTGGGAGGAGATCGTCCGGCAACAGAAACGACCAGTTGCTCCTTCTGTCAACTGCACATGATTTTGACCTGCCAAGCCTGGCGGGCGGTGCCAGACTAGCCCTAATTGAGCCCAGCAACAGCTGGCGATTGTGGTTTTTCCACACGGAGGATGTCGCACTTGATGCTGGACAAATCGGTCCCAAAGTCGCTAGCAAGCTCCGCATGGTGTAGTGGCCGGAGCGGTTCCGGAACTGGTGTTTCAGCAAGCGGGCGCCGTGCGTTCGGTGGTCGATACCGAGTATTTTGAGTTGTTGTTGAAGGAGGCCAAGCCATGACAGATCAATCGCAAGAGTTGGCTTCCGAGCCGCTGAGCCCAGACACACAGGCGATGCTGGACAGCCTTCAACTGGCCGTGACCAAGACGCTGGAGCGCAAGCGCCGCCTCGGCCATTACGTCGTTCAATGGTCTGGTGATGCGCCAGTGCTGGTTGGGGAAGATGCCCCTGCCTATTTGCCCGTTCGTCGCGAGCCCATTGGCGGTGACTGAGCCCGCCATCTGGCGGAAGCGGTGAGATTCGAACTCACGGACGGTTTCCCGTCGCCGGTTTTCAAGACCGGTGCAATCGACCACTCTGCCACGCTTCCTTGGGTCTGACTTTGCGTGGGCGCCGAGGGAGACTCGGGGGCCGCAACGCAGGGCGCGATTCTATACGCGCTGAACAGGCCTCACTCCGGCCCTCACTCTCCCGGCTTCTGCGCCTGCTCGCATGCCACCTGCACCACCTCCCGCCGCCCGCCATCCACCCGAACGGCCGTCAGCTGCCCGCCCCAGACGCAGCCGGTGTCGAGAGACAGCAGATCCGGCCGGTTGATCAGGCCTAGGGTCGACCAATGGCCGAAGGCGATGGGCACACCCTCGGTGCGGCGGCCGGGGGCCTCGAACCAGGGGGTGTAGCCGGGTGGGGCGGTGTCGCCCTTGGCTTTCATCTCCAGGCGGCCATCGGCGTCGCAGTAGCGGATGCGGGTCAGCACATTGATGGCGAAGCGCAGGCGGTCGGGGCCGGCCAGGGTTTCGGCCCAGAGCGATGGCTCGTTGCCGTACATCACCTCCAGAAAGGCATGCAGGTCGGCGCTTTGGAGTTGGCTCTCTACTTCGCCGGCCAGGGCCAGGGTGGTGGCCAGGTCCCATTGCGGCACGACGCCTGCATGCACCATCAGCCAGCCCTCGGCGAAGCAGGCCAGGCGCCGCTGGCGCACCCAGGCCAGCAGGGCCTCGCGGTCGGGGGCGGCGAGGATTTCGGCCACGGTGTCGCTGCGGTGGGCGCGCCTGACGCCCTGGGCCACGGCCAGCAGGTGCAGGTCGTGGTTGCCCAGCAGGCAGGTGGCCGAGGTGCCCAGATCGCGCAGCAAGCGCAGCGTGTGCAGCGAGCGGGGGCCTCGGTTGACGAGGTCGCCGAGCAGATAGATATGGTCGCGCGAGGCGGAAAAGTCTATCTGCCGCAGCAATTGCTCCAACGCGCTACAACATCCTTGAACGTCGCCAATCAGGTATTTCATGGGGGTGATTGTGGGGGCTGCCGTCACTATCATCTGCTACCCTTGCCCGCTTTCGCACAGCTGCGTGGGGAGCGACGCTCCGCTGCCACGCCACCCATGGACATTGCCCTACTTGTATTCCTGATTCTGCTCAACGGCTTTTTTGCCATGTCGGAGATGGCCTTGACGGCCAGCCGCAAGGCGCGCTTGCAAGTGATGGTGGAGAGCGGGGAGGGCGGTGCGCAGGCGGCGATGGACCTGCACGAGAACCCGACCAAGTTCTTGTCGACGGTGCAGATCGGCATCACCTCGATCGGGGTGCTGAACGGTATCGTCGGTGATGCGGCGTTTTCGAAGCCGCTGGGCGACTGGCTGCTGGCGACGTTCGAGTTGCAGCATGGGGCGGCGCACATCACCTCCACGGCCCTGGTGGTGGTGAGCATCACCTTCCTGACCATCATCTTCGGCGAGCTGGTGCCCAAGCGTCTGGGGCAGATGCACCCCGAGGTGGTGGCGCGGCTGGTGGCGCCGGCGATGGAGATGCTGTCGCTGGTCGCGCGGCCTTTTGTGAAGCTGCTGATGGCCTGCACCGAGGCGATGCTGCGCCTGCTGGGCATCAAGGGCGGGGTGTCGCGCAGCGTGACGGAAGAAGAGATTGCGGCCAGTCTGGAAGAGGGCCTGGACGCCGGGGTGATCGAGGCGCAGGAGCACCAGATGGTGCGCAATGTGTTCCGGCTGGACGAGCGGCTGATCGGCTCGATGATGATTCCGCGGGCCGAGATTGCCTGGCTGGATCTGGATGCGTCGCTGGAGGACATGATCAAGGTGCTGGGCGACCAGGGGCATTCGCGCTACCCGGTGTGCCGCGGTGCCTTGAGCGACGTGGTGGGCGTGGCCTCGTCACGGGCGCTGCTGCAGCGCCTGCTTGAGGGCCGTCCTCTGGACCTGGGCGAGGGCCTGCAGGCGCCGGTGTTCGTGCCCGAGACCTTGTCGGGCATGGAGCTGCTGGAGCACTTCAAGGCCTCGGGCGCGCAGCTGGTGTTTGTGGTGGATGAATATGGTGAGGTGCAGGGGGTGATCACCGTGCGCGATGTGCTCGAGGCCATTGCCGGTGAATTCACTGCACCCACCGATGAGGATTCCTGGGCGGTGCAACGCGAGGATGGAAGCTGGCTGCTGGACGGCCTGATTCCGGTTCCCGAGTTCAAGGACCGCCTGGGTTTGAAGGAGCTGCCTGAAGAAGAGCGTGGCCGCTACAACACCCTGGCCGGCATGATCATGCTGCTACTGGGGCGGCTGCCGCGCACAACTGACGTGGTGGAATGGCAAGCTTGGCGATTCGAGGTCGTGGACCTCGACGGCAAGCGCGTGGACAAAGTGCTGGTCACACGACTGGCGGACGAAGGAAACACCGAATGACAACGACCCCTACCCCCCCCAATACCAATCCGCCGATGTACCAGTCGCTGGAGCCGCTGGACCGCCAGCACCACCGCAATCTGAAGATGAAGGAAGGCGTTTCGCCGGTGCCCCGCGCGGCCGGCCTGAACTCGCTGTTCCTGGCCGTGGTTGAGTTCGCCGACGCCTGCAAGGAATTCCCCATCGTCTTCGTGCCGGTCGGCGCGGCGCCCACCGACGGCTCCAAGCAGGCCATCGCGCCGCTGGCCGTGCTGGGCCTGACACCGGGGACCAATCTGTTCATCAAGGACGGCGTCTGGACCGGCCGCTACCAGCCCGCCTATCTGCGCCGCTACCCGTTCGTGATGGCGCGCCTGGAAGGCGTGGCCAATGACAGCATGGCCGTGTGCATCGACTCGCAGTGGGAAGGCTTCTCCGAGACCGAGGGCCTGCCGCTGTTCAATGACAAGGGCGAGGCCACGGACGTGATGACCAACGCCCATGCCTTCACCGAGAGCTTCGAGCGCGAGGCCGAACGCACCCGCGCCGCCTGTGACCACCTGCTGAAGTACGACCTGCTGCAGGAAATGCGCTTCGAGGCCACCCTGCCCGACGGCAACAAGCTCAATGTCGAGGGCTTCCTGGCCGTTGACGAGAAGAAGCTGGCCGAGCTGCCCGACGCCAGCGTGCTGGAAATGCACCGCAACGGCCTGCTTGGCCTGATCGAGATGCACCGCGTGTCGATGGGCAATATGGCGCGCCTGGCCGATATGCAGGCCGCTTTGCCCAAGGCCTGATCCCGGATGCGCCAAGCCGCCACGCCATGAAGTCGATGGTGTTCGAGGAGTTCCTCTCCACACCGGAAATTCAGGCGGTGTTCGGCGAGGCCTCCATCGTCCAGGCGATGATGGACTTCGAGGCCGCGCTGGCCCGGGCGGCGGCGCGCGAGGGGCTGATCCCCCAGTCGGCGGCGGTGGCGATTGCCGGCGTCTGCCGGGCCGAGCTGTACGACCTGTCTTCGCTGGTGCAGGCCAGCGGACGGGCCGGCAGCCTGGCCATACCGATGGTCAAGAAGCTGACCGAGACGGTGGCCCTGTTCGACCCGCAGGCCGCCAGCTACGTGCACCGCGGCAGCACCAGCCAGGACGTGATCGACACGGCCATGGCCCTGGTCACGCGCCGCGCGCTGGCTCTGCTGGAGCGCGATCTGCTGCGCCTGTGCGACGGCCTGCTGAACCTGGCCGAAACGCAGGGCCGCCACCCGATGCTGGGTCGCACCCTGATGCAGCCGGCGCTGGTCACCAGCGTGGGCTTCAAGCTGGCCGGCTGGGTGGCGCCGCTGTTGCGCTGCGCGCACAGCCTGCGCCTGGCCGCCGATGATGCGCTGATGCTGCAGCTGGGCGGCGCGATCGGCACGCTGGCCGTGATGGGCGACGGGGCCGATGCGGTGTGCCGCCATGTGGCGCAAGACCTGGCCCTGGGCCTGCCCGATCTGCCCTGGCACACCCAGCGCGACCGCTGGATACGGCTGGGCGCCGAGGTCGGCGTGCTGTGCGGAGCGCTGGGCAAGATCGCCAATGATGTGTCGCTGCTTGCGCAGGCCGAGGTCGGCGAGATGCTGGAGCCCAGCGTTAGCGGGCGCGGTGGCTCGACGGCCATGCCGCACAAGCGCAACCCGGTGGCCTGCCTGGTGGCCCTGGCCGCGGCGCAGCGCACGCCGTTCCGGGTCGGTGCGCTGCTGGGCTGCATGCTGCAGGAGCACGAGCGAGGCCTGGGCAACAACCAGGCCGAGCTGGCCGAGTGGGTGGGCCTGTTCACCAGCGCCCATGGCGCGGTCAGCGCGCTGGCCGAGGCGGCGGCGGGGTTGCAGATCTTCCCCGAGCGCATGCGCGCCAATATCGACGCCGTCAAGGGCCTGGTGTTCACCGAGGGGCTCTATATGCTGGTCTCGCCAGCGGTCGGCAAGGCCGAGGCGCAGCGCTGGGTCGAGCAGCTGTCGCACCAGGTGCTGGAGCAGGACCGCCAGCTGCTGGATGTGGCCCGGGAGGCACTGGCCGCCGATCCGAAGCTGCAGGCCGCAGTGACGCACGAGCAGCTGCAGGCGCTGTTCGACCCCGACCTGGTGGCCGCCCATGCGCAGAGCCGGGTGCGGGTGCCGCTGCAGCATCTGCGCGAGCAATGGCAGGCCTTGAGCGCGACGCCGCATTTCGTGCCGGCTAACGAACGGGCGTAACCGCTTGCACACCACGGATTCCATCCGGGCTACACGTCCGCCGTGGTACGGCCCGGGTTCGACGCATTTGCCGTAGCCCGGATGCAATCCGGGGCCAACATCACCACGTCTTGTGTCACGATGCCGGCATGAGCACGAACCACCCCGAAGACGATTTCGACCGTGGCCTGAAGAACCGCCGTGCGGTGCTGGGCGACGCCTGGATTGAACGCTCCACCGCCGGTGCGACCGCCTTCAATGCCGACTTCCAGTCGCTGATCACCCGCTACGCCTGGCACGACATCTGGGGCCGCCCGGGCCTGGATCACACCACCCGGCGCCTGCTGGTGCTGGGCATGACGATGGGCCTGGCGCGCTGGGAGGAGTTCGAGCTGCACTGCCGCGCGTCCATCCAGGGCGGCGTGCCGCTGGAGATGATCAAGGAAACGCTGATGCAGGGCGCCATCTACTGCGGCGTGCCGGCGGCCAACACGGCCTTCAAGATCACCATGGACATCCTCCGCGCCGAGGGTCTGCTGCCGCCACCCGCGCCGCTGACACCGGGCGTGCGCGCCTCGCACCACCACACCTTCAGCCAGCCCCAGCTGCACCTGGCGGTGCAGGGCGCCGAGGCCGGCGCGCCCATCGTGCTGAGCCATGCGCTGGGGCTGGATCTGACGATGTGGGATGGGCTGGCTGCTGCATTGGCGCCCGAGCACCCGGTGCTGCGCTACGACCACCGCGGCCATGGCGGCTCGGCCCGGCCGGCCGGCCCCTACACGCTGGACCAGATGGTCGATGACGCCGCCCGCGCGATCCGCGAATGGGGCCGCGGGCCGGTGGTCTTCGTCGGCCTGTCGATGGGCGGCATGGTGGGCCAGGGCCTGGCCCTCAAGCACCCGGAGCTGCTGCAGGGGCTGGTGCTGGCCAACACGACCTCGCAATATCCCGAGGCGGCGCAGCCGGTCTGGACGCAGCGCATCGCCGCGGTGGAGCAGGGCGGCCTGGCGGCGGTGGCCGATGGCGCGATCGAACGCTTTCTGCATGCCGACTTCCGCGCCGCCCATCCGGCCCAGGTGGCGGCCGTCAGGGCGCAGCTGCTGCGCAGCGATGCGCCGTCCTACGTGGCCTGCTGCGAGGCGATCCGCGCCGTTGATTGGCTGGGCCAACTGCCGCAGGTGAAGGCGCCGACGCTGGTGATCGCCGGTGCGCGCGATGTGGGCGCCACCCCGGCGATGGCCGAGGCGATCGCCCATGCCATTCCCGGCGCCCAGCTGAAGATCCTCGCCGACGCCTCGCACCTCAGCGTGATGGAGCAGCCGGCGGAATTCGAGGCGGTGCTGCGCAGCTGGCTGGCGCAGCAGCAGACGGTTTAACGGTTCAACATCAGGCCGGCCGCCAACCCAGCTGGCGCGACAACTCCAGCCCGCTGCGCTTGAGCGACAGCGCCATCGCGCCTTCCAGGTCGAGGTCGAAGCTGCCGCTGGGGCCTATGGCCGTCAGGCTCAGCACCATGCGGCCCTGGTCATCGAACACCGGCGCGGCCAGCGCGCTGACGCCCTGCACCACGCCGTCCCTGGAGCTGGCAATGCCCTGCTGGCGGGCCAGGGTCAGCTGGGTTTGCAGTTCGGCGTCCAGCGCGGCCGAGCCATGGCCGTCCAGTGCGGCCTCCATGGCCAGCGCGGCCAGCACCTGCTCCGGCGGCAGATGGGCGGCGAACAGCCGGCCCGAGGCGGTGCCGCGCAGATTCATCACCGTGCCGTGGCGCATCGTCACATGGACCGGGCTGGCCGCCTCGGCCACGCGCACGATGGTCGGCCCGCGGTTGCCCCAGACGGCAATCGCCATCGTGTGGCCCAGCTGCGCGGCCAGCTCCTCGATGCGCGGCGTGGCCAGGCGCACCGGGTCGTATTGCTGCAGGCTGATCAGCCCCAGCTGCAGGGCCAGCGGCCCCAGTCCGTAGTGGCCGCTCTGGGCTTCCTGCTCGACAAGGCCTATCTTGATAAAGCTCACCAGATAGGGGTGGGCCTTGGCCGAGGGCATGCCGGCCTGGCGGGCCAGGTCCTTCAGCGCCAGCGGCCGGCCATGGTGGGCCAGAGCCAGCAAAAGCTGGCCACCGACCTCGACGCTCTGGATGCCGCGCGGGCCGCGCTCGGCGGCGTCGCTACCGTCTTCGTTGGGGTTCACTAGGGTTTCTACTTAAATGAATGAGTTAGACATTAACAAACGCAATGATTAAGATCAAGTCCTGAAATTCGTTAATGACGAATTAATTCACCAAAAGCGAAGAAGCAGCCATGACTCAAGCGACCAAGACCTTTGCCTCCCAAGCCGACCTGGAAGAAAAGCGGGTCAGCTTCGACAAGCTGTCGGATCACGCCTACGCCTACACGGCCGAGGGTGACCCGAACACCGGCATCGTCATCGGCGACGACGCGGTGATGGTGATCGACACCCAGGCCACGCCGGTGATGGCCGCCGACGTGATACGCCGCATCCGCGAGGTGACGGACAAGCCGATCAAGTACGTGGTGCTGAGCCACTACCACGCGGTGCGCGTGCTGGGCGCCTCGGCTTATCAGCCGGAACACATCATCGCCAGCCAGGACACGCGCGACCTGATCGTCGAACGCGGCGAGCAGGACAAGGCCAGCGAGATCGGCCGCTTCCCGCGCCTGTTCCAGAACGTCGAATCGGTGCCCCCGGGCCTGACCTGGCCGACGCTGACCTTCACCGGCAAGATGACGCTGTGGCTGGGCAAGCTCGAGGTGCAGCTGCTGCAGCTGGGCCGCGGCCACACCAAGGGCGACACGGTGGTCTGGCTGCCGCAGGAGAAGATCCTGTTCTCGGGCGATCTGGTCGAGTTCGATGCCACGCCCTACGCCGGCGACGCCTACTTCAAGGACTGGCCGCAGACGCTGGACAACCTGGCCGCACTGAAGCCCGAGAAGCTGGTGCCCGGCCGCGGCGCCGCGCTGCAGACACCCGATCAGGTGGCCGCGGGCCTGGCTGGCACGCGCGCGTTTGTGAGCGAGTTGTACGAGAGCGTCAAGGCGGGGGCCAGCGCCGGCCGAGAGCTGAAGGCGGTGTATCGCGAGACCTATGACCGCCTGGCCGTCAAGTACGGCCAGTGGGTGATCTTTGCCCACTGCATGCCGTTTGACGTGACCCGCGCCTATGACGAGGCGACGCAGTTCCCCGACCCCCGCATCTGGACCGCCGAGCGGGACATCGCGATGTGGCAGGCGCTCGAAGGGGCTTGAACGGCGATCCCGGATTGCATCCGGGCTACGAATGGTGCACCGGCCCCGGATTGCATCCGGGCTACGAAAACCCCTTGTAGCCCGGATGCAATCCGGGGCAAAGGTTGCGGGCTTGAGCTACGAACTTGAACGACAGGAGACCCTATGAAGATCGAACGCATCCACCACGTCGCCTACCGCTGCAAGGACGCGAAGACCACCGTCCAGTGGTACGAGAAGCATCTGGGCATGAACTTCGTGCTGGCCATCGCCGAAGACCAGGTGCCGTCCACCCACGCGCCCGACCCGTATATGCATCTGTTCATGGACGCCGGCAACGGCAACATCCTGGCCTTCTTCGAGTTGCCCAATGCGCCCGAGATGGGGCGCGACACCAACACGCCGGAGTGGGTGCAGCACATCGCCTTCAAGGTGGCCACGGTGGCCGAGCTGGAGGAGACTAAGACGCGGCTGCAGGCCGCCGGCATCGAGGTCATCGGCATCACCGACCACACCATCTTCAAGAGCATCTATTTCTTCGACCCCAACGGCCACCGCGTCGAGCTGGCCGCCGATGTGGGCACGCCCGAGATGTACGCCAAGCTCGATGCCTGCAAGTGGGAGATGCTGGAGGAGTGGAGCAAGACCAAGCGCGCACCGAAGCACGCGGCCTGGATGCACGACAAGGAATTCGCCACTCGGGCCTGAGGCGAGCGCGCTCATGCAGAACACCTACACCTACCCCGAGTTCGAGTACCGGCAGAGCGACGAGCAGCGCCGCGGCGAGCTGCGCCGCCACGCGTTGGTCATCATCGGCGCCGGGCCCATCGGCCTGACGATGGCGCTGGACTGCGCGGCGCGCGGCATCGCCACCGTCGTGCTGGACGACAACAACAGCGTCAGCATCGGCTCGCGCGCCGTCTGCTATGCCAAGCGCACGCTGGAGGTCTGGAACCGCCTGGGTGTGGTCGAGCCCCTGCTGGCCCAGGGCGTCAGCTGGCAGGTGGGCAAGGTGTTTTTCCGCGACGAGCTGGCCTATCAGTTCGATCTGCTGCCCCAGGCCCAGCAGCAGATGCCGGCGATGATCAATCTGCAGCAGTACTACCTGGAGGAACAGCTGGTCGCCGCCTGCGACAAGCATCCGCTGGTCGACCTGCGCTGGAAGCATCGCCTGACCGCGTTGGAGCAGGGCGATGATGGCGCACTGCTGACCATCGAAACGCCCGACGGCAGCTTCAAGCTGCAGGCCGACTGGGTGGTGGCCTGCGACGGCGCCAACAGCGACACGCGGCGCATGCTGGGCGCCGACTTCCAGGGTCAGGTCTTTCAGGACCGATTCCTGATCGCCGATGTGGTGATGACCGCCGACTTTCCGACCGAGCGCTGGTTCTGGTTCGACCCACCCTTCCACCGCGGTCAGTCGGTGCTCCTGCACAAGCAGAGCAACAACGTCTGGCGCATCGACTTCCAGCTCGGCCGCGATGCCGACCCGACCGAGGAGAAGAAGCCGGAGAACGTGATCCCGCGCATACGTGCGATGCTGGGCCCCGACGCCCGGTTCGAGCTCGAGTGGGTCTCGGTCTACCAGTTCGCCTGCCGTCGCATCGATCAGTTCCGCCATGGCCGCGTGCTGTTTGCCGGCGATGCGGCGCATCAGGTCTCGCCGTTCGGCGCGCGTGGCGCCAACACCGGCGTGCAGGATTGCGACAACCTGGCCTGGAAGCTGGCGGCGGTGATGGACGGCCGCGCGCCCGAGGCGCTGCTGGACAGCTACCACGCCGAGCGGGCCTTTGCCGCCGACGACAACTTGCTGCAGTCCACCCGCTCGACCGACTTCATCACGCCCAAGACCCGCGCCTCGCTGCGCCTGCGCAATGCGGTGCTGGAGCTGGCCAAGACCGAGGCCTTCGCGCGGCCGCTGGTCAATAGCGGACGGCTGTCGACGCCGACGCCCTACACGCAGTCGCCGCTGATCACCGCTGACGAGGATCGCTTTGATGGCGGCGTTGCGCCCGGCAGCCCCTGCGTCGATGCGCCGCTGCCCGGTGGCGGCTGGTTGCTCGAAGCGCTGGGCGAGGGCTTTGTGCTGCTGAGCTTTGGCGAGGTGGGGCCCTGCCCGTTGCCGGTGCTGGTGGCCGAGAGCTCCGGCCTGCTGGCCGAGCGCTATGACGGCCGCCCCGGCACCTGCTACCTGATACGCCCCGACCAATACGTGGCGGCGCGCTGGCGAGGCTTCGATGCGGCGAAAGTAGCCGCCGCCGTGCAACGCAGCCTCGGAGTGAAGCCATGACGCTCAAGCGCGAACCCAATCTTGCCAATGCCGATGCCTTCTACGAGGCGTTGATCAACAGCCAGCGCGAGCTCAGCGACGACCAGGCCGATATGCTGCTGGCCAAGCTGGTGCTGATACTGGCCAACCACATCGGCGACCGGGCCGTGCTCGACGAGGCACTGGCCCTGGCCCGAAACAACACGCTTCAATCCACCCTTGTTCAAGCATGAGTGAACTGTCCTACCAAAGCGGCTTCGGCAACCAGCATGCCAGCGAGGCGATAGCCGGCAGCCTGCCGGTGGGCCGCAACAGCCCGCAGCGCGTGGCCCATGGCCTGTACGCCGAGCTGCTGTCGGGTGCGGCCTTCACCGCACCGCGTGCCGACAATCTGCGCACCTGGCTGTACCGCCGCCAGCCCTCGGTCGTCGTCGGTGGCTACCGGCCGCTGGATCATGAGGGTTTGAAGACCGGCGCCAAGGACGGCGTGTCCGCGCCGCCGGACCCGATGCGCTGGGCGCCGCAGCCGCTGCTGGATGGGCCGCATGACTTCATCGCCGGCCTGCGCACCCTGGTCGTCAACGGCGATCCCGATGCCCAGACGGGGATGGCCGCGCACGTTTACAGCGCCACTTCGTCGATGGAGCGCCGCGCCTTCGTCAACGCCGATGGTGAGCTGCTGATCGTGCCCGAGCAGGGCGCGTTGACCATCAGCACCGAGCTGGGTGTGCTGGAAGTGGCGCCGGGCGAGATCGCCCTGCTGCCGCGCGGCATGGCCTTCAAGGTGGCCGTCAGCGGCCCGTCGCGCGGCTATGTGTGCGAGAACTATGGCGCCGCCTTCCGTCTGCCCGAACTGGGCCCGATTGGCTCCAACGGCCTGGCCAATCCGCGTGACTTCCTGGCGCCCGTCGCGGCTTTCGAGGCTGAGGCAGGCGCCTACGAGATCGTCAAGAAGTACGGCGGCCGTCTGTGGACGGCGCGGCAGGACCACACGCCGTTCAATGTGGTGGCCTGGCACGGCAATCTGACGCCCTACAAATACGACACCAGTCACTTCATGGTGATCGGCTCGATCAGCTTCGACCATCCGGACCCCAGCATCTTCACCGTGCTGACCTCGCCCAGCGACACGCCGGGCTGGGCCAATGTGGACTTCGTGATCTTCCCGCCGCGCTGGCTGGTGGCCGAAGACACCTTCCGTCCGCCCTGGTACCACCGCAATGTGATGAGCGAGTTCATGGGCCTGGTGCAGGGCCAGTACGACGCCAAGCCAGAGGGCTTCAAGCCCGGTGGCGCCAGCCTGCACAACACCATGGTGCCGCATGGCCCCGACACCGAGGCATTCGCCAAGGCATCGAACGCCTCCCTGGCGCCCCACAAGCTGGACAATACGCTGGCCTTCATGTTCGAGACCCGCTGGCGCCTGCTGCCGACCGCCTATGCGATGCAGGGTACCGGCCTCGAGACCAACTATGCCGATTGCTGGGCCGGGCTCAGTGACAACTTTAAGGACAAAGCGTGAGCCTCATCGACCACACCCATGACCCGCTGGCCCGCAGCTGGGTCGCATCGGCCAATGCCGACGACACCGACTTCCCGATCCAGAACCTGCCGTTCGGGCGTTTCCGCCGCGCCGGCACGGGCGAGGACTGGCGCCTTGGCGTGGCCATTGGCGATCAGATCCTTGACCTGAAGCTGGCCGTTGGCGCCGGGCCCTGGGACCTGCGCTGGAGCAGCCCGCTTCAGCGCCTGCTCGAGGTGCTGGCCCTGGGCGATCTGAATGTCTTCATGGCCCTGAGCGCCGCCGAGCGCCGCTCGGTGCGCCACGGCCTGTTCGCCGGCCTGCGCGAAGGCAGCCTGGGCGAGGCGGCTTTGCAGTCCTGCCTGGTGCCCCAGGCCGTGGCCGAGATGAGCCTGCCCTGCTTCATCGGCGACTACACCGACTTCTACACCGGCATCCACCATGCCACCACGGTGGGCAAGCTGTTCCGGCCCGACAACCCCCTGCTGCCCAACTACAAATGGGTGCCGATCGGCTATCACGGCCGGGTCTCGTCGATCGGCGTCAGCGGCTCCACCGTGCGCCGCCCGCTGGGCCAGCTGAAGGCGCCGGACAGCGAGGTGCCAGTTCTTGCTCCTTGCAAGCGCCTGGACTACGAGCTGGAGCTGGCTGCCTTCGTGGCCGGCGGCAATGCGCTGGGCGAGCCGATCTCCATGGCCAAGGCCGACGATCATCTGTTCGGCGTGACCCTGCTCAATGACTGGTCGGCGCGCGACATCCAGGCCTGGGAGTACCAGCCGCTGGGGCCCTTTCTGGCGAAGAACTTCGGCAGCACGATCTCGCCCTGGATCGTGACGATGGACGCGCTGGAGCCCTTCCGCGTGCCCTTTGCCCACCCCGAGGGCGACCCGCAGCCGCTGCCGTACATCGACTCGGCCAAGAACCGCAGCGAGGGTGGCTACGACATCGATCTGGAGGTCTGGCTGCAGACCGCGGCGATGCGCGAGAAGGGCGAGCCCGCCACGCGATTGATGCGCTCCAACTTCAAGCACGCCTACTGGACGCTGGCGCAGATGCTGACCCACCACGCCAGCAACGGCTGCAATCTGCAGCCGGGCGACCTGATGGGCACCGGCACGCAGTCGGGCCCCGAGGCGGGCGAGGGCGGTTCGATGCTGGAGCTGAGCCAAGGGGGCAAGCAGGCCATGACGCTGCCCAATGGCGAGCAGCGCACCTTCCTGCTCGACGGCGACACGGTGATCCTGCGTGCCCATACGGCCAGGCCCGGGACGCGGCGCATCGGCTTCGGCGACTGCGCGGCGACGATTACGCCGGCGCCGTCAAGCATTTCATAACGCTGTAACACCACTGGCTAGAATCCCCTCACCACCTCCGCATAACGGAGGTGGTTTTTCATTTGAGCTGCGCACAAGCAAGCAGCCAAACCAACACAGAGAGGGATACCCATGAAAAAGATCATCGTTCTGGCGCTCGCCGCCGCCTGCGCCGCGCCGGTGCTGGCTGCTGACTTCTATGTCGGCGCCGATGTCGGCCGCAACCGTTTCGACGACGAGGGCCTGAAGCTCAACAAGACCGGCCTCAGCGTCTTTGGCGGCTACGTCATCAGCAACAACATCGCCATCGAAGCCGGCTACCGCCGCCTTGTCGACGGCACGGCCACCTTCGGCGCCACCAAGGTGGACATCGATGCCCACGCCTTGCAGCTGTCGGGTGTGTTCTCGGTGCCAGTGGCCACCGACTTGAGCCTGTTCGGCCGTCTGGGCATCAACAACATCAAGATCAAGGCGTCCTCGAATGCCGCCCGTGCCAGCGACAACGAGACCAAGGCCCTGTTCGGCATCGGTGCGCGCTACGCCGTGTCACCCCAAGTGGGCCTGCGCGTCGAGTACCAGAAGCCCGCCAGCGACTTCAGCGTGATCTCGGCCGGCGTTGATATCCGCTTCTGATCGTCCGAGAGCCTCGTCTCTGCCAAAGGGGCTGCCTGCGCAAGCAGGCAGCCCTTTTTTGCGGTCAACCCTGATCGCCAAGGGGCGGCTGGGGCCCTAAGATGCGGGCCAAACCATCCACAACGATTGGAGACTTGGCCATGAGATCCCTTGTGCTGAAGACCGGACTGGCTGTTGCGGCCGCGCTGTGCGCCTTGGCGGCCGGCGCCCAGGAAGTGACGCTAAAGGTGCATCATTTCTGGCCCCCGGGCGCGATGCCGCCGACCAAGATCCTGATGCCCTTCTGCGACAAGATTGCCGCCGAATCCAACAACCGGATGAAGTGCCAGATCTTCCCGGCCATGCAGCTGGGCGGCACGCCGGCGCAGCTGATCGACCAGGCCAAGGACGGTGTGGCCGATATCGTCTTCACGCTGCCGGGCTACACCGCCGGGCGCTTCCCGATCATGGAGGTGTTCGAGCTGCCCTTCATGAACAACTCGGCCGAGGCCGGCGCCCGTGCTGCCTGGGACTTCTACGGCAAGTACGCCGGCAAGGAGTTCCCCGGCATCAAGCCGCTGATGTTCAGCATCCATGACGAAGGCTATCTGCACACCCGCGACAAGCAGATCAAGTCCATGGCCGACCTGAAGGGCCTGAAGCTGCGCGCCCCGACCCGCCAGACCAACAAGCTGCTGGCCTCGCTGGGTGCCACGCCGGTGGGCATGCCGCTGCCGGCGGTGGCCGATGCGGTGAGCAAGGGCACGATCGACGGCTTTGCCCTGCCCTGGGAGGTGATCCCCTCGGTCAAGCTGCATGAGATGGTCAAGTTCCATACCGAGACCGACGCCTCGCGGCCCGCCCTGTACAGCGCGGTCTTCATCCTGGCCATGAACCAGGCCCGCTATGACGGCCTGCCGGCCGACCTGAAGGCCATCATCGACCGCAACTCGGGCGCCGGCCTGTCGCAGAATGCGGGCAAGATCTGGGACGAAAGCCAGGCCGTGGGCCGCAAGCCGGCGGTGGACCGCGGCAACACCTTCTACACCGTCCCCGCCGCCGAGGTGGACCTGTGGATCAAGGCCAGCCACCCACTGTATGACGACTGGGTCGCCGACATGGACAAGCGCGGCCTGCCCGGAAAGCAGATGCTGCAGGACGCCCAGGGCCTGCTGGCCAAGTACAAGAAGTGACCGGGCCTATCGGGCACATGCCGCCGCTGCTGCGGCGGCTTGCCCTGTGGTGCGCCATGGCCGGCTGTTGCGCGGCCTGCCTGGTGGCGATGCTGACGGTGGTCAGCATCGTCGGGCGCACATTCTGGTCCTGGCCGATACCCGGCGATGTCGAGCTGACGCAGTTCGGCATCGCCCTGTGCATTGCCCTGTGCCTGCCCTGGTGCCAGCTGCAGCGCGGCAACATCATTGTCGACTTCTTCACCCAGCGTTCGGGCCCGCGCACCAAGCGCTGGCTTGACGGTGTCGGCAGCCTCCTGCTGGCCGTGATGGTGGGCCTGCTGGCCTGGCGCAGTGGCGCGGGTGCACTGGCGGTGGGCGAGGCGAACGAGACGACGATGATCCTGGGCCTGCCGATGTGGGTCAGTTATGCCGCCCTGGCGCCAGGTCTTGCCCTGACCTCGCTGATTGCCCTGCTGCAGGTGTTCACCGGGGTTGAGGTGCGCGAGTGAGCAGTACGGGCTTGTGGATCTTCGGTGCGATGCTGGCCTTGATGGCGCTGCGCGTGCCTATCGCCGCAGCGATGTTCATTCCGGGTGCCATCGGCTATGCCTTGATGACCAGCGACATGGCCCTGCTGAACCTGCTCAAGGGCTCGTCGGTGGCGCGGCTGTCGGTCTACGACCTGTCGGTGATTCCGCTGTTCCTGCTGATGGGCCAGTTCGCCACACAGGGCGGCCTGAGCCGGGCGCTGTTCAAGGCGGCGGCGGCCTTTGTCGGCCATGTGCGGGGCGGCCTGGCGATGGCGGCCATCATGGCGGCGGCGGCCTTCGGCGCGGTCTGCGGCTCGTCGGTGGCGACCTGCGCCACCATCACGCAGGTGGCCTATGGCGAGATGAAGCGCGGTGGCTACCACGGGCGCCTCTCCACCGCCGTGCTTGCCACCGGCGGCACGCTGGGCATCCTGATCCCGCCCTCGGTGCCCCTGGTCGTCTATGCCATCCTGACCGAGCAGAACATCGCCAAGCTGTTCGCCGCGGCCATGGTGCCGGGCTTGATCGCCACGGTCGGCTATCTGATCGTGATCGCGATCTACTGCCGGGTGCGCCCCGAGCTGGCCCAACCCAGCGTGCGCGAGAGCTGGCCCACCCGCTGGCGCGCCCTGCTGGGCGTGTGGCCGATGGTGACGATCTTCATCATCGTCTTCGGCGGCATCTATGGCGGCGTGTTCTCGCCGACCGAGGGTGCGGCGGTGGGGGCGATCGCCACCTTTGTGACCGGCCGCTTCAGCGGCGAGCTGGACGGCGCCGGCATACGCCGCAGCTTTGTCGGTACGGCCGAGACCTCGGCGATGGTGTTCATGATCTTTCTCGGCGCCGACATGATGAACTCGGCCCTTGCCATCACCCAGATGCCGGCCCAGCTGGCCGATTGGGTGGGCCATTTGCAGATCCATCCACTGCTGATCGTTGCCGGCATCCTGGCCTTCTACGTGCTGCTGGGCTGCGTAATGGACGAGCTGTCGATGCTGCTGCTGACCATACCGGTGATCTTCCCGACGGTGATGGGCCTGGACCTGTGGGGCCTGTCGCAGGAGCACAAGGCGATCTGGTTCGGCGTGCTGGTGCTGATGACGGTGGGCATAGGCATGCTGGCGCCGCCGGTGGGGCTCAACGTCTATGTCGTCAACGGCATGGCCCGCGATGTGCCGATGAATGAAACCTACAAGGGCGTGATGCCCTTTCTCGTCTCGGATGTGCTGCGCCTGACCCTGCTGCTGTTCTTTCCGGGCATCACACTGGCCCTGGTCAAGCTGATCAGTTAGCGCCGACTGGCGGGGCGGATTTCAACAAGCTGTCATTTGCGACCGCTAGGCTGGCGCATTTGGATGGATGCCATGACCGAATCCAGCACCGTGGCTCATGCCGAAGCCCTGGCCCAGGTGGTGGCATCGGGCGTCGAGGTGGGGCGCCGGCACCAGTTCTTTGTCTGGTCGCAGGGCCGCATGCAACTGCTGCTGCCGCACAAACTGCTGGTCTGCGGCAGCTATGACCGCAGCCGCAAGGCGCTGAGCTTCGAGGTTTTCAACAGCATTGCGCTGCCCGAAGCGCTGATGGCGGCGCTGCTGGACGGTCAGAGCCCGCTGATGCGCATGCTGGCCGGGCTGTGGCTGAGCGGGCCGGGCCGGATCGGACGGGCCCTGTCCCTGGCCCTGCCGCTGTCGGGCGAGCCGGCGCTGCTGGAGCTGAATCCGCAATGGGCCGATGCCGGCATCACCGAGCTGCTGGTGCACGGGGTGTCGCGTCCGCAGCGGTCGGATGAGCTGGAGAGCCTGTTCCTGCTGGCCTCGCCAGGCCTTCCCGAAGGCGCGGCCCAGCGCCGCCTGGCGCTGGACCAGCTGCTGCCCCATCTGCACCGCAGCTGGTTGCGTGTGCAGACGGTGGAGCACGAACTGGGTGCCCGGCCTGCCGCGCCCGCACCCGCTGCAACGGCGGCCCAGATCACCGAGCGCGAGCGCCAGATCCTCAGTGGCGTGCGCCAGGGGCTGAGCAATCAGCAGATCGGCGAGCGCTTGAACATCAGCCCCTTCACCGTGAAGAACCATGTGCAGAAGATTCTGCGCAAGTTGGGCGCCACCAACCGCGCGCAGGCGCTGGCCTGCGCGATGAACCAGAATTTGCTCGATGGGCTGCCAGCCTGAGCGGCGGGCGGCCCATCGCAGCACTCAAGCCTGCGGTTGACGACGACGCTTGGCCGCCGCACCGACCAGGGCGAGGCCGGCCAGCAGCAGCGCATAGGTCTGCGGCTCGGGCACGGCGGTAGTGACGGTGACGTTGTCCACCACCACACCCAGGCCCTTGAACGAGATCGAGCGGATGTCCGCGTTCGCACGGGTGATGCCCAGGAACATGCCCTCGTCGTAGCCGTTGATGTCGGTGTCCACGGTGACCGTGTGGGTTTCGATGATCTGGTTGTTGTCACCATAGACCGAGATCACCAGGCCCAGCGGCAGGGCCGCCAGCGCGTAGTGGTTGACGAAGGCACCGGCGCCGGACGACAGCTGGCCGAAGGTGAAGCGCAGCTCACCGACATTGGCGCCAGCGGCGAAATGGTTGCCGAACCCGCCCCACAGGCCGTTCTCGCCCAGGTCGCGGTTGTTGGCGCCGAGCTCCGAGCCGGCATCGCCGGTGAAGGTCACGCCGGGAGCCACCAGTTCCGGGCCGGTGGTCAGCAGGCCGTCGAAGTTCTCGAAGTCGGCGGTGATGGTGGGCTGCGCGATCTGGTTGACGTCGGTCACCAGCAGCGCGTGGGCCGGCAGCAGGGCGGTCGAGGCCAGGCCGAGGGCGGCAATGAAGTATTTGTTCATGAGGGAGGACTCCTGAGTTGCAGTGGATATTTGCTGTGGGCAGGAGCCGCGTTGCGGCGGCCCCTGCGGGTCACCGGTCAGCTGCCGATGATGCCGCCGTCATCCTTGGTGATGACGACCACGGCCGAACGAGGGCGGCCGAAGGGCAGCGATGTCACGCCGTCGGACTCGACCCCCCATTGGTTGGCGGGCCAGCGCGAGATCTTCTCCGGGTTGCTGGCCGGAGCGCCTTCGCCCGGATGCTGGACGCCGACCCAGAAGGTCTTGCCGTCCGGACTCATCGCCATGCCGGTGACTTCGCAGCCGTTCGGTGAGGTCAGGAAGCGGCGTGCCATGCCGGTGTTGGGATCTGCGCAGACCATGCAGTTGGCGCCGAGGTTCTTCCAGTCGCCCGAGGCGTCGCCGATCTGGTCGGTCTGCACCCACAGGCGGCCGAACGGGTCGAACCACAGGCCGTCCGGCGCGCCGAAGTCGGCGCTGCCAAAGGGGTCGGCGACGATATTGCCCTTGTAGTTGTTGGTCGGCTTGGCCGTCTTGGTGGTCTTGGTGTCGCCGGCCTGCAGGAACAGGTTCCAGCCGAACGTGGTGGCCAGCACGGTGTCGCCGTCTTCCTGCCAGCGGATGATGTGGCCGTAGATATTGTCTTCACGCGGGTTGGCGGCATCGACCGGGGGGCGTGCCGCGCCGGCCGTGGTGGAGCCATCGGCCTTGTTGACCGATGGGGCGTTGGTGCCACGGCGGTTGTTGTTGGTCAGCGTGCAGTAGATCTCGATCTTGTTGAAGCCGCCGATGCGCGGACGGGCGCCGGTCCATTCGGGACGGTCCATCATGGTGGCACCAACGGCGTCGGCGGCCATGCGCGTCTTGATCAGGATCTTGGCCAGCACCTCGGCGTCATCGGCGCCGGCGAAGTTGGCGTTGTCGCGCAGGGCCTTGCCATCGACACCGACGGTGCCGGGCAGCAGCGCAATCCACTGGCCCGTCATGTCCTCGGCAAATCTGGCCACGTACAGCGTGCCGCTGTCCAGCAGTTCGCGGTTGGCGGCGCGGTTACCCGGGTTGTACTTGCCGGCGCTGACGAATTTGTAGATGTATTCGTTGCGTTCGTCGTCGCCCATGTACAGGGCCAGATGACCGTTGGCATCGACCACGTACTGGGCGCTCTCGTGCTTGATGCGGCCCAGGGCGGTGCGCTTGACCGGCACGCTCTTCGGGTCGTAGGGATCCACCTCGACCACCCAGCCGAACAGATGGGCCTCGTTCGGGTTGACGGCCAGGTCGAAGCGCGGGTCCTGCTTGTGCCAGTTGTAGGCGAAGCCGGCATCGGTGAAGCCATAGCGGTTGAACAGCTTGCCCAGCTCGCCCGAGGCCGTTGCCGGCAGCGGGGCGTTGGCACCGAAGTTGCCGTTGAAGTTCTCTTCGCAGGTCAGGTAGGTGCCCCAGGGCGTCACGCCATTGGCACAGTTGTTGATCGTGCCGTAGGCGGTGAAGCCATCGGTCTGCTTGCCGGTGGGGAAGCTGCCGTTGTCGCCGATCAGGTACTCGTTGGACTTCATCAAGGCATGGCCGGCGGCGGGGCCGGAGATGCGGGTCTTGGTGTTGGCGGTCAGGCGACGACCATAGGGCGAGGTCTTGACCACGGCCCACTTGCCGTTGCGGCGACGCGCTTCGAGGATGGAGACGCCATGGGCGGCCTGCGACTTGCGCACCGCGGCGATGTTGGCGCCTGCCACGCCGGCCGGCGTCAGGATCTCTTCGTGGGTGTATTCGTTGTTGATGGCCAGGATGCCGCGATCAGCGGTCGGCTTGCCGTCGGCGCCCGTGAAGGGGAAGAAGGCCATGCCGTCGTTGTGCGCGCCAAATTGCTTGGCCTGCTCGGCGGCGGTGTTGCTGGCATCGGAGGCGAAGGCGGTGCCACCGGGCATGATGGGGTCGCCCCAGGCCACGAACAGCTCGGCGGTATAGCCGGCCGGCACGGTGATCTTGTCGGCCACGGCCGAAGCAGCCGGTGGGGTTGTGATCGACACGCTGGCCGGCACGCTCTCGAAGCCTATGCCGGGGAAGCCCAGGCTGGCCGGCACCGGCGCGGCCTGGACGGTGTTGACCAGACCCGACAGCGTCAGGCCGCCGGCAGCGGCCAGGGCGGTGGTGCCCACCGAGCCCTTGACGAAGGTGCGGCGGCTGCTGTCGACGCGGTCGATGATGTCGTAGATGGACGCGTTGCCGGACGGATTGATCGTCTCGTCATTGCGGGGGTGCTTGATGCCCTTCATGCCTGGCTCCTGACTGTTGCGATGGGTGTTCGGTGGACGGGGCTGCGCAAGGCGCGCAGCCACAGCCTCTGAATCTGACCGGAGCAGGAGTCGCAGGGATGACGCGCCTAGTCCGTTCAGCCCATGCGCAGGGCACTCACATCGGGGGGCGGCGCAGACCCCAGCTCAGGCCCTGGGCCAGCAGCCAACCCAGGGCCAGGCCGAGGGCATCGGCGAGCAGGTCCTGCCACTCGCCGCTGCGGTTGGGCACATAGGTCTGGGCGATCTCGATGCCCGCGCCCAGGGCCAGCAGGGCCAGCCACAGACCCGCCAGGCGCGCGCGGCTGCTGGCATAGCCGAAGAAGCCGGCCACCATCAGCGAGGCAAAGGCCAGCGCGTGGTTGGACTTGTCCCAGCCGGTGTCCATCTGCCGGGGCGGCGAGGGCGACAGCGCCAGGTACAGCACGGCCAGGATCATCAAGAGGGTCAGGCGGCGCCACCAGGGCGCGGCCGCCGGACCGGTGGTGAGCCGGGCCAGCAGGAGGCGGACAGTCATCGGAGCGTGAAAAAAGAAAAGCGTCGGTATCGAGGCCGCTATTGAAGCATGCCTCGATCCCGACGCGGACCGGAACCCTCTGTGCTCAGCGCACCGGCTTGCCGTTGAAGGTGCCCGAGATCAGCTCGCTGGTGAAGCCGAAGCTGCCCGTCGAGGTCGACTTGACCTGCACGCCCTCGCCCGAACTGCTGAACCACTGCGTCATCACTTCGCCCTGGCCATCGTCCGTCTGGAACTTGCAGGTGCCGCGGAAGGTGCCTGCCGGGACCGTGACGTCCTCATAGCCGATGAACTTGTCGATCTGTGTTATCGACACCGATGTCGGCCCGAAGATGATGGCCCCCGAGGCGTCATAGCTGGTCGAGGTGGCCGAGATGCTGCGGGTGTCGCTTTCTCCGGGCTTGAGCAGGAAGAGGCGATTGCGAATCGGCGGATTGAACAGTATCTTCATGCTGCCCAGATTGCTCCCCAGCGTGACGTTGGTACCGTAGGCGATATAGCCGTTGCTCAGGTCCGGGCTGTAATAGCTGAAGGTCAGTGCGTCGTCGGAACCAGCTCCCACCGACGTGAACTTCAGCTCCAGTGCCGGGAAGCCTTCGAAGGTGGTCTGCCGCATGATCTCCGTCGTGTAGGTCTCGCTGGTGACGGAGCCGCCGGAGTTGGTGTTGCGGTAGTTCAGGACCTGTTTGGACCCGACCACATACAGCGCCGGGTTGAAACAGGTGCTCGGCGCCGTGGTCGGCGTCGGCTGGGTCGGCGAGGCATAGTCGGTCTTGGCACTGACCACGGCCGTGGCCAGCGACTGCGAAATACCCGGACCGTAGGCGGTCTGCTCGGTCGAGGCCACCGAGGCATTGACGGTGCCGTCGTCCTTGACGTCCTTGACCAACTGGTTGGTGAAGCTCAGGGCGGGGGCCGCCAAGGCCGGGTTGAACTCACTCGCCGCCCGCGGCAGCGAGGCCAGCAGCGTGCCGTAACGCCCCGCATGGGTGTTGGGCAGATCTCCAGCCTTGGTTGCGTCGCCCACCGCCTCGGCATAGTTGGTGATGTCGGTGATGGCGTACTGGGCCGGCACACGCGCATTGAAGGCGGCGCGCACGGTGTTGTTGGCCGTGGTCATTTGTGCGGCGGTCAGCGGGGTGCTGGTGCCGAAGGTGGTCAATGCGTACTGGTAAGCCGCTTCGGTCAGCGGGTTGGCGCTGACATGGTGGGTCAGTTCCGGCACCAGCACATGCAGCTTCTGACCAGCGAGGTTGATCCAGGCTTTCTTGGCCTCGTCGAAGTATTCGCCACCGCCCGAGCCGTCGTCGGCGAATTCGAGAATGATCGGGCCCTTGTAGGTTCTCGGATAGAGCGAAACCAGGTTGTTGACCAGCACAGCCGAGCCGAGCACGGCCCCATCGGGCTTGCTGACCGTGACCTTGACCTTGCGCATCTGGCCCAGTCCGCCACCGCCGCCGTCACCGCCGTCACCACCGCTGCCGGCGCCGCCGCCATCGCCGCTGTCGGCAGCGCAGTTGCCACCGCAGGCCGCTCCGCCGGAGAGGATCTCGAACTCGGGCGCCGGCGCGGGTGCCGGTGGCGGTGCTGGCGTTGGAGCCGGTGCTGGTGCCGGGGCGGGAGCCGGAGCAGGCGCGGGGGCCGGCGGCGCAGGGGCGGGGTCGCCGCCGCCACCGCCGCAAGCGGCCAGGGATACCACCAGGGCCATCCATCCGATACGCAGCATCGGATTCAGGACGGTATCTCGCTCGCTCTTCTGATCATTCATGCTCACGCTCCTTGCGTTTCACTTGCGGGTGGTGGCCGGCACTGCGGCCAATGGGAAATCCGAGATGCCATTCGGCACGGCGGTGACCGGGGTCTGGCGGCCCTGGGTCAGCGAGCGCACCTCGTGAGCGACGTAGTAGTCCAGGCCCTTGTGGGTGACCACGCCCTCCTTGCGGAAATCGGCATTGCCCGACAGGCCGGCGACCAGGGCCTTGGTGAAGGCGCCGTTGCCCCAGGCCGTGTCTTCCAGCGACTCCTGGCGTGGTGCGCTGCCCGAGAACACGATCACGCCGAGCTCGGCGCTGGCCAGGCCATTGGCCAGGCGGGTGATCTCGCGGCGGGTGAACTTGCCCACCGACTTGCCGGCAAAGCAGGTATCGACGAAGAACAGCGCCCGGCCCTTGATCGCGGCCAGCGTGCCGCGCAGCTGGGTCTCGGACACGCCGGTCTGGGCCACCTGGGTGTCCTTCATGTCATGGGGCAGGAAGTGGTAGATGTCGGCCGCGTCGGCCACGCCATGACCGGCGACGAACAACATGGCCATGTCATTGGGCTTGGTCACTGTCTGCAGCCAGCGCAGGCCGGCCAGCATATTGGCGCGGGTGGCCTGCTCGTCCAGCAGCAGGCGGGACTCGACCTGCTGGTAGTAGATGCCGCTCTGCTGCTCCAGCGCGCGGGAGAAGTCACGCGCATCCTTGGCCGCCAGGCCCAGGTTGTAGTCCTTGTTGGCATAGCGGCTCACGCCGACCGCCAGCAGATAGAGCCTGGGCCGCCGGTCCACCGGCGGCTGCAGCGCCGGCGCGGTGCTGACGAAATCCAGCTCGGCCGGCATCGAGGTGCCATTCGGCCCCTCGGCGAAGATCTGGATCTTGCCCTCGTGCTTGCTCAGCGCGATCACCATGCGACCCTCGGCCTCACCGCCGGCGCCGATGTCGGTCTGCTTGAAGGTGGCTTCCACCGGGCGGCCATCGACGCGCACGATCAGCTTCTCCATCGCCTGCTTGTCGGCAGCGAACAGCTTGTAGTTGATCGCCAGCTCGGCCAGGCTGGTCTCGACCCGCGGCAGGTACCCCACTTCGGTACTGGGCACTTGCGCCAGGGTCACCACCGGCGGCAGCGACAGCGCGAGCGGCCGCGGCGCCAGCTCGGCCTGCAGGGACTTCACGACCTCGGGATTGGCCTGCTCCTGCGCCAGCTGCACGCGCTGGGTATTGGCCACCTGCAGCGCACGGGCCGGGTCGCGCTGGGCCAGCACCTGGTCGATCACGTCCGGGCGCAGATAGCGCTCGCGGAAACGCGACACGCCGAAATAGTCGGCCCGCTCGCCACCCGGGCGCGGCACCAGCCAGCCGACCAGATCCTCCGAGCCCGGACCGGCGTCGAAATAGCCGGCCTCCGTCCAGACCACCCAGCGGCCGTCCTGCAGCAGCAGCAGGGACAGCAGGGCCGCGCCATCGTCGGCGCGGCGCCAGCGCAAGGTGCCGTCGGCCAGCGCCGCCACCACCAGCTTGCCATCGGCCGAGACATTGACCGAGCGGGCCTCGGTGTGCAGCGGCACGGTCCACATCGCCACGCCCTTGGCGTTCAGCCTGCGCAGCGCCCGGCTGGTGGCCAGCATCACCGAGCCGCCATCGGGCAGCAGGGCCGCAGCCCGTGAGGATTCATTGGGCATCAGCTCGACCGCATTGCCATTGACCTTGGGTGTGCGCGTGTTCTCCCATTCGCTGACGCGCAGTCTGAAGCTGGACGGATCGGGTGCGCGGCTGCCGGCCTCGCCCTTACCGGGGCGACGTGCGGCCAGCGCGAACGAATGGGTGTCGCCGCTGGCGCCTCGCCATTCGACGCTGGCGGCGTCCGCGCTGACCTTGAGTGCGGAGGCATTGGCCACGCGGGTGGTCAGCGAGCCGCTCTGCATCACCGGGCGCAGACCGTCGAGCACCGTCCAGGTGGCATCGAAGCTGGCAAAGGCGATGCGGCCGCCGGGCAGGGTGGCAAAGTCCTGGATCGAATCGCCGGCCACCACCGCGCCCTCGCTGCGCCCCTCGGGCCAGCTGATGCGCTTGACGACGAAGCGGCCGGCGTCGTTGTAGCCGGTGCCGCCGGCATACAACGCGCGGCCATCAGCCTGCCAGCCGACGTTCATCAGATTGCCGTAGTACAGGTCGCCGAAGTCGAAGCTGCGCTGCAACTGGCGCGTCTGCCCGTCATAGACATCGACCTGCACCCGGCCGCGCGGCGTGCGCGAAAAATAGCCCACCGCCAGCAGCCGGCCATCGGGTGAGTGGCGCACGCCGACCGGGTCGTTCAGTGCCACGGTGATTTCACCGGCGGCCTGCACCCCGGTGGCGCCCAGATTGAACAATCTGATCCGCCCATCGAAGGCGCTGACGGCCAGCTGGCCGGCCGCATTGATGGACAGGCCATAGGCATCGGCGGGCAGCCTGGTTTCATGGGCCAGCGTGCCATCGGCCCTGAACACCCGCAGTGCGGCCTCGCCGATATAGGCGGCGGCCAGCCACTGGCCATCGGCCGACCAGGCCAGGTGCCGGACATTGGCGCCCAGCGCCCGGAAGGCGCTGCGGAAATTGCCCGAGGGCAGGTCGAACAGATAGATGCGGGGCTGGCCGCCGGCCAGGGCCGTGGTGCCCGCCAACGCCACCGTGCGGCCATCGGGGGCGATGGCTGCGCCGTAGAGCCGGCCGCTCTCGTCCTCGCCCACCGGCACCCGCAAGGTGCGCAGCGGGCGGCCGCTGGCCAGGTCCCAGAGCATGGCGGTCTTGTCGTCGGAGGCTGTCACGGCCAGACGGCCACCCGGGTCGGTGCCGAGTCGGCGCAGCGGGCCGGTGTGGCTGCCCACGTCCAGCACCAGCACGGGTGCTTCCTGGGCCTGGAGCGGCGATAGCGCTGCCCCGCATGCCAGCAGCGAAACCAGCATCCCGCAGGCCTTGATCCGGCATCGCTTCAGCAACTTCACCGCGCCCTCCGAGGAGATTTGGAAAATCTAAAAATACTGTACGCCTGAATTGGCTCGCGGTCAGCCTTGATCGTCGTCAACAAAGAGGATTTCCGCTCAAACTAGGGGGTCAGGTCATGGCCGGGGGCTTGAGTAGGAGCAGTGACCTGTCGACGAAGGCGCCTGAGCCGCACCGTATCAACCGGCACCGACGCGTAGCAGCAGCCAGCCCGGCAAGCCCAGATAGAGCGCAGCGAGCCCCAGCCGCTCAAGCCAGCCCCGGATTTCGATGGCGCGGGCCGGACTCAGCAACACGGCGCACAGCGTGCCGGCCTCGATCAGCGCGCGCAGCACCGCGGCACACAGCACCACGCCTATCGCCCAGGCGGCCCACCAGAGCGCGAAGCTCTTGGCAAAGACCAGCAGCCCCAGGCTGTGGTACTCGCCGAAGCTGCTGCCATAGGCAATGTGCTGGTGCAGCCGGAACGCCGGCACCGCCAGCGCGAAGGGGAGCAGCACGAACTTGGCCAGCGGTCCGGCCAGACGGCCGTGCCCGATGGCCAGGCGTGCCCGGGCGTAGAGGGCCGCGCGCGATGGCGGTATTTCCTGCGGGCGCAGGCCACCGTCGGCCGCCAGCGCGCGTGCCAGGGCCTGTGGATCGCCGAGCGCGAGCCCGTGGGGCCAGCGCTGGCCTGAGGCCAGGCGCAGCCATGCGCCGGGGCCCGGAATGGGCAGGCGCCAGGGCTCGATGGCGGCGATATCGCGCAGCGGCAGTTCGAGGCGCCGCCTGCCGCGCTGCAGCACCAGCCGGCCCGGCTCGATGCTGACCCGCGCCGCGAAGGCGCGCAGCACGCACCAGGCCGCGGCCTCGGGGATCAGAAAGAGCGCGGCGACGGTGCGGATCTGGGCCAGGGTGTTGGACTGCAGGGTGCCGTCGCCGAGCAGGATGACCGCGACCATACACAGCAGGCTGCCCCGCGCGAAGCTCCGCAGCAAGCCGGCCGCGATGCGCGCGCTGCGGGGCAGCACGGCGACCTCGGACAGGACGGCAGCGTCGGTCTGCCCGGCCTCGGCTTCCGCGCCGGGCGTCCACCAGCGGCGCGCCCCGGCCATCGAGGCCAGCAGCACGAGCAGCACCGCCGCCGCCCGCCCCACCCAGTCGCCCCAGGCCACCATCAGCGTGCGCGGCGCCTCCCGCACCGCCATCGCGCCAACCACCAGCGTGCGCTCGCCCATGCGGGCCCCGGTGATGACGCTGCCGCTCGCGTCGATGACGGCGCTGTAGCCGTTGGTGGTGACCCGGAACTGGGGCAGGCGCGTCTCGATGCTGCGAAAGGCCGCCACCGCCTGGTGCAGCTCCGCCCCCCGGGGGTGGTCGGTGAACCAGGAGTCGTTGGACATCGTCAGGATGGCCTGCGCGCCCAGGCGGGCACCGTCTATCGCGAGACCGGCGTCGACGTCGTCCAGGCAGATCAGCGGCAGCACCGGAATCTCGCGGCCGTCGGCCAGGCGCAGCGGGAACACGCGAGCGCCCGTGCCGGGGCGCCAGGAGCCGGCCCAGGGCAACCAGCGCCGCAGGGTCGGGCCGTCCAGCCAGGCGGGCACGTACTCGGTCAGCGGAAAGGGCCGGGTCTTGCGGTACAAGCCGAGCAGGCCCGTGTCAGGTGTCACGAAGGCGGCCGCGTTGTATTCGCCGGCCTCGTCGCGATCGTAGGTGCCGAACACAAAGGGCACGCCTGCGGCGCTGACGATGGCCAGGATCTCGCGGTCGAATTCGGCGCCGGCCTCGCTCTTGGGCTGGCCGAAGGTTGTGGGGTAGACCGTCTCCGACCACAGCACTGCGTCGGCGCGCTGCCGCTCGACGGCGTCGTAGGACATCGCAAAGTGCGTGTCCAGCACCTCGCGCACCACGGCGGCTGCGCCCTGTTCGCGGCGCCGGCGCTCGTAGTCGGCGAGGTTTGATTGCACCAGCCCCATGCGCAGTGGTTTGCCGGCTGCCGTCGGCTCTGCCGGCAACTGGGACAGCGCATGGAAGCCGTAGCCGGCCAGCAGCAGCGGCAGGCCCGCAGCCATCGCCAGCGGCAGGGCCACGGCGCGCGCACCGTTCCGGCGGCGCTCGATGGCCACCGTGATGCATTCGTTGGCCAGCAGCAGCAGGACCGTGAGGCCGGTCGCACCGCCGATGTCGGCGGCCTGGCGCAACAGCTGCGACGGATACAGACCGTAGCCGAGCGTGTCGCCGAGCAGGCGGGGCACCAGCCACTCGGTCGCCACCCAGGCTGCGGCACCTGCCAGTGCGCGCACGGCGCTGCCGTGGTGGCGATCAACGACGTAGCGCACCAGCGCGAAGGCGAGGAACTGAGGCTGAAACAGGGGCGCGGCCATCAACATCAGTGCCAGGCCTGCGGCTCCGCCAATCTGCGTGTAGCTGCCGATGGCGCTGCCGAACCAGGCGAACACGGCGGCCGTGTAGGCGACCGACATCGCCCAGCCACTGAGCAGGCCGGTCGCGAGCGACCGCTCCATGGCCAAGCTGCGCAACCAGGGCACCAGGGCCACGAAGCCGAGCAGCCAGCCGGCGCCGCCGCGGGCGTAGAGCCAGCACAGCAGCGCGCTGGCAAGCACGCCGGCCCATCTGCTGCCGATCAAATGGGAGATCGGCCGGGACAGTAGTGCGGTGATGCTCAGCTCCCGGGGCTCTCTACCGGGGCCGGGACCACGATGCGGCGGATCGGCAGACCCTGGGGCGCGAGTTCCGGTGGTACCACGCGGTCCTTGGGCATCGCGATCGGCTGGCGCGCCGCGTCGAACAGCTGGTGGTCCGGCGCGAACATCAGGATGGGCTCGATGCGCTGGCCATCGTCGGTGGCCTGGTAGTGGCGCACATAGCCTGGGGGCAGCGGGAAGTCCTCGGGCACCGCCAGGCCGATCAGCGGCGGGCGCGTGCCCGGCGGCGAGAAGGCGCCGAGGCCGGTATGGACGCCGGCCTGATGCAGCCGGGTAATCACTTCGGCCATCGTCGGTCGCTCGCCTTCGTTGACATAGTCGGCCAGGTCAGGCGTCTGGTCGCCGGCAGGGTCTCGCAGGCGCGGTATGCGCAGCGGTGCTGCGGGCGCCGGGCCGAGCGCCGTGGCTGCCGGACGCATCGCTTGGGCGGACTCCGCGCCGCTCCGCGCAATCGCTGCGGTGGGGCCCGATGGGCCGCTGGCAGCGATCGATATGGTGGCGGAGTTGACGTGCGCAGATGGTGCCGCGGATTGCCACCACCAGACCAGGCCGCCGGCGACCAGAGCCAGGGCAACCGCAAGCAGGCCCAGCGACGGACCCCAGGTCAACGGTTCGTCGGCCGGATCGGGAGCGGTCCGGTCGGATCGACGAGGCTTGCCCATCGGACATGCCCCGCCGCGACTCAGGGCGTCGCCGGGTTGGACGTCGACACCGCCCAGCCCATGCGCTCATGGCCGTACTGGTTCCAGATCGGGTTCTTGCCGCCCGTGATCGTCGGGTAGCGCGGTGCTCCGGAGCCGGTGGTGCCGCCGAACAGCCCGGCATTGACGGTGCCGCCGGTGTAGGTCGGGTGCGTGTTGTCAGACTGGATGTAGTCGTAGCTGGCACTGGCCGACACGAAGTGCGTGTTGGCATCGCGCAGCGTCGATCTCAAGGTCGAGGTGAGCCGGGTCAGGTAGCTGGCCTCGCTTTCGCCGGCAACGTAGCGCAGCGCGTCGGAGTCGATCAACCCGTCGCCATTGCTGTCGTAGTCGGCGCCCATGTACTGGGCAAAGCTGTCCGCGCACTGGAAGCCCTTGAGCCGCGCGTGCTCGCACATCCAGTAGTTCATCGTCGCGAGCTTGGGCAGGAACAGGGTCTGCAGGTTCACCGTCGCGCCGGTGGTCGCGTCCTTGCACGAGCTCTGCACATTGTCGGCCGCGTAGCCCGGATAGTGCAGGTTGGAGATCACCTTGAGCTTGGTGCCCGCATAGGCGTTGGCATTGATGAAGTCCATGGCCGCCGCGACATAGGCCTTGCAATTGCTGACGGCGGTGTCCATGCCGGCGTAGTTGCAGGTGCCGGTCTGGCTCTTGAAGGCCGAGCGGGCCTGCAGGCCGTCGTTGCCGCACATCTCGAAGGTGACCACGCGGGTCGAGGCGGCCTGCATATAGGACTTCTCGGCCACGATCTTGTTGTTGTAGATGTCGGAGGCCACCGCCCCGGACTTGGCGCGACGCACGCTCTCGATGTCGGCGTTCCACTTCGCCGACAGGTACTCCGCGTCCACCGTGGGGGCGGCGTACTTGGCGGCATTGAAGACCGAACCGTTGTAGCCGGCGTAGATCGAGTCGCCATAGGCCACGATGCGGTACTTGGTCGAGGTGCCGGCCCGGTCTATGGTCCAGGAAACGTTCTGGGTCAGCGTGTTGGCCGTCGCCTCGGCGCCCAGGCCCAGCAGGGCCAGGGTGGGCAGCAGCACGCGCAGGGCCGCCTGGAACCGGGAGCGTAGCGTCGGCCTGCCGGCCTGTTGAGCACTTGTCCTCATCTGTATCTCCTTGAACCGTTGAAGCCGGAAGGAACAGAGCGCCCGAGGCCCGCAAGGGATGAAGCGCCAAGACTAAGTTCAACAGCCTATCATCGAGCACGGGGGGTGATTTGCGGGTAATCCCTCAATTGCGGCGCAGCAATTAGGGGCGCCGGAGCGGGGCCGAAACCCGTGAATCAGGAGGCAGAAACAACAAAGCCCAGCGCTTGAGGCTGGGCCAGGTGTTTGATGGTGCCGGAGAAAGGAGTCGAACCCTCGACCTTCTCATTACGAATGAGCTGCTCTACCAACTGAGCTACACCGGCACGCTAAGCCCGCAATTATAGCGTCTTTTCGGCGCCGGCTTCCAGGTGGTAGGCGGTGATGCGCTCGACCTCGTGCTTGGAGCCCAGCATCACGGCCACGCGCTCGTGCAGCTTGGTCGGTTGCAGCTCCATGATGCGGGTCTGGCCGTTGGTGGCGGCGCCGCCGGCCTGCTCGATCAGGAAGGCCATCGGATTGGCTTCGTACATCAGGCGCAGCTTGCCGGCCTTCTCGGGCTCGCGCTGGTCCCAGGGGTACATGAAGACGCCGCCCCGTGTGAGGATGCGGTGCACATCGGCCACCATGCTGGCGATCCAGCGCATATTGAAGTCCTTGCCCCGCACCCCGGTCTTGCCGGCCAGGCATTCGTCGATATAGCGCTTCATCGGCGGCGCCCAGTGCCGCATATTGCTCATATTGATCGCGAACTCCTTGGTGTCGGCGGGCACCTGCACCTCGTCGGCCGTCAGCACCCAGGAACCTTGCTCGCGGTCCAGCGTGAACATGGCCACGCCGGCGCCCACGGTCAGCACCAGGGTGGTCTGCGGGCCATAGACGCAGTAGCCGGCGGCGGCCTGGGCCGTGCCCGGCTGGAGGAAGTCGTCTTCGCTGACGCCCTTGCTGTCCCCGGGCTTCTTCAGCACCGAGAAGATCGTGCCGATGCTGACGTTCACATCGATGTTCGACGAACCATCGAGCGGGTCGAACATCAGCAGGTACTCGCCCTGTGGGAAGCGGTTGGGTACGACATAGATGCCTTCCATCTCCTCCGAGGCCATGGCCGCTAGGTGGCCGCCCCATTCATTGGCCTCGATCAGTACCTCGTTGGCGATGATGTCCAGCTTCTTCTGGATTTCGCCCTGCACGTTCTCGCTGCCGGCGGTGCCCAGCACCTCGCCCAGGGCGCCCTTGTTGACGCTGATGGCAATGCTCTTGCAGGCGCGGGCCACGACCTCGATCAGGAGGCGCAGCTGTGAGGGGATCAGGCCATGGTTGCGCTGCTGCTCGACCAGATACTGGGTCAGGCTGACCCGTTTGCTACCGACACTCATGCTGCATGCTCCACATTCAGGGCGCGATCGATGACCTCGCGCACGTCGCTGGACAGATCCGGCTTGGCCGCCACCCGGGCCAGGGCTTCGTGGGCCGCGCTGCGATAGGGCTCGGCCAGCTTGGTCCAGCGGTCCATCACGCGGGCCAGACGGCCGGCGACCTGCGGGTTGATGGCGTCCAGTTCGAGCACGCGGTCGGCCCAGAACACATAGCCGGCGGCGTCCGTGCGGTGGAAGGCGGCCGGGTTGAACAGGCACAGCGAGAAGATCAGGCTGCGCGCGCGGTTCGGGTTCTTCAGCGAGAAGTCCGGGTGCTGCATCAGCTGCTTGACGCGGGCAAAGACCTGGCCGTCGAGCTCGGGCGCACGGCCCTGCAGCGCGAACCACTTGTCTATCACCAGCGGTTCATGCTTGAACAGCGCGTGGAAGCGTTCCAGCGCCGGCTGGGCCAGGCCGGCGCGGGCGAACACCAGGGCCGTCAGCGCGCCCATGCGCTCGGTCATATTGCCGGCGTCCTTGAAGCGCTGATAGGCGCGGCCGGGCCAGATGTCGTTGCCGGTCTGCACCGCATCCAGCACCAGCATCTGCAGGGCCAGATTGGCCAGCGCACGCTTGCCGGAGGAGACCGGGTCGGCGGAATAGCCTCCCGCCACCTGATTGGCCTCGAAAGCGGCCTGCCAGTCGTCGCGCAGCGCCCGTGCCAGCTGCAGCTGCATGGTGCCCACGGCGGCATGGATGCGCTGCGGGTCGATCACGTCCAGCTGCTCGGCGATGTAGCCCTCGCTGGGCAGGGTCAGCGCCAGCGCCTTGAAGGCGGAGTCGAGCTGATCGCTGCGCAGCACGGCGCGCATGCCATCGATATAGGCGGTGTCGAGGGTCAGTTCTTCACCCGAGCGCACCACGGGCAGCAGGCGGTTCAGCGCCAGGCGCTGGCTGGCCTCCCAGCGGTTGAAGGCGTCGGTATCAAACTTGAGCAGCACCAGCAGCTCGGCGTCGGTCAGGCCGTCGTCCAGCACCACCGGGGCCGAGAACTGGCGCAGCAGCGAGGCCACCGGCGCTTCGTCGAGACCGACGAAGGTGAAGCTCTGCTCGGCCTTGTCCAGCACCAGCACGCGTTCGGTGCCGGCTGCCGCGTCTTCGCCCTGCAGCTGCAGCGGCAGGGCGGCACCGGCGTGGCTCAGCAGGCCCATGCGGACAGGGATCACCTGGGACAGCTTGTCGTCCTGCCCCGGTGTGGGCGGATTGGCCTGGGCCAGATCCAGGGTCCAGGTGCGGGCGGAGGCATCGAAGCGGCCACGGGCCTGCACGCGCGGCGTGCCGGCCTGCGAGTACCAGCGCTTGAAGGCGTCCAGGCGGGTGGAGAGCTCGCTGCCCGGGTTGGCATCGTTGATCGCCGCCGCGAAATCGTCACAGGTCACCGCCTGGCCGTCATGGCGCTCGAAGTACAGCGTCATGCCCTTCTCGAAGCCCTCGCGGCCGACCAGGGTCTGGTACATGCGCACCACTTCAGCACCCTTCTCGTAAATCGTCGGGGTGTAGAAGTTGTTGATCTCGACATAGCTGTCGGGGCGCACCGCATGGGCCATCGCGCCCGAGTCCTCCGGGAACTGCATGGCGCGCAGATTGCGCACGTCCTCGATGCGCTTGACGGCGCGGGCCGACGGCGCGGCCGCCATGTCCATGCTGAACTCCTGATCGCGGAACACGGTCAGGCCTTCCTTCAGGCTCAGCTGGAACCAGTCGCGGCAGGTCACGCGGTTGCCGGTCCAGTTGTGGAAGTACTCGTGCGCAACGATGGCCTCGATGCGGTTGAAGTCGGCATCGGTGGCGGTGGCGGGCGATACCAGCAGGGCCGAGGTGTTGAAGATGTTCAGGCCCTTGTTCTCCATCGCGCCCATATTGAAGTCGGACACGCCGACGATCATGAAGCGCTCCAGGTCCAGGGGCAGCTTGAAGCGGGCCTCGTCCCAGGCGATGGAGGCGATCAGCGAGTTCATCGCATGCTCGGTCTTCTCCAGGTCGCCGCGGCGCACATAGACCTGCAGCAGATGGTCCTTGCCCGAGCGGGTGGTGATGCGCTGCTCGCGCGCCACCAGGTCGCCGGCCACCAGCGCGAACAGATAGCTGGGCTTGGGGAAGGGGTCGTGCCATTTGGCGAAATGGCGACCGTTGTCCAGTGCGCCCTGCTCCAGCAGATTGCCGTTGGACAGCAGCACCGGGTACCTGGCCTTGTCGGCGCGCAGCAGCACCGAATAGACGGCCATCACATCCGGGCGGTCCAGGAAATAGGTGATGCGCCGAAAGCCCTCGGCCTCGCACTGGGTGAAGAAGCCGCCACCGGAGGTGTAGAGACCGCTCAGCGCGGTGTTCTTCTCGGGCGCGCAGGTGTTGCGTATCTCCAGCGCGAAGTCGGCGTCGGGCGCGTTGTCTATCACCAGCTCGTCGCCCTCCTGCCGGAAGGACACGCTCTCGCCGTTGATCAACACGCGCAGCAGGGTCAGCTCCTCGCCATGCAGGCGCAGCGGGCCGTGGGCGACGGCGCTGTTGCGCTCGATCTGCATCTTGCTGGTGACCAGGGTCTTGGCCGGCTCCAGATCGAAGCACAGATCAACGGTGCGAATCCAGTAGACGGGCGCGCAATAGTCTTCGCGGTGGATGAGGGGGGCAGTGCCTTCACGCATGTCGGGCTCTCTCGTGTTCGTCGCCCGGATGGAATCCGGGGCTGTCGGTCGGTTTGGCTCCCGGAAAAGCATCCGGGCTACGCGGATCGCTGGCTTAAACGCCTTGCTGCAGGCTGGCGGTGATGAAGGGGTCGAGGTCGCCGTCCAGCACCTTCTGCGTCGCCGAGGTTTCGTAGTTGGTGCGCAGGTCCTTGATACGGCTCTGGTCCAGCACATAGCTGCGGATCTGATGGCCCCAGCCGACATCGGTCTTGGTGTCTTCCAGCTTCTGCTGCTCTTCCATGCGCTTGCGCATCTCGAAGTCATAGAGGCGCGAGCGCAGGCGCTTCCAGGCCACGTCGCGATTGCCGTGCTGGCTGCGGCCGTCCTGGCACTGCACGACGATGCCGGTCGGGATGTGCGTGAGGCGCACCGCCGAGTCGGTCTTGTTGATGTGCTGGCCGCCGGCGCCCGAGGCGCGGAAGGTGTCGGTGCGTACATCGGCCGGGTTGATGTCGATCTCGATCGAGTCGTCGACCTCCGGATAGACGAACAGCGAGGCAAAGCTGGTGTGGCGGCCGCCCGATGAGTCGAACGGGCTCTTGCGCACCAGGCGGTGCACGCCGGTCTCGGTGCGCAGCAGGCCGAAGGCATATTCGCCCTCGACCTTGATCGTGGCGCTCTTGATGCCGGCCACGTCGCCGTCGGTCTGGTCTTCCAGCGTGGCCTTGAAGCCCTTGCGCTCGCAATACTTCAGGTACTGGCGCAGCAGCATGCCGGCCCAGTCGCAGGCCTCGGTGCCACCGGCGCCGGCCTGGATGTCGATGAAGCAGTTGCTCGGATCGGCCGGGTTGTTGAACATGCGGCGGAACTCGAGCTGCTCGACGATTCCGTTCAGCGTGGCCACCTCGGCCTCGATCGCCGCCAGGCCGTCCATATCGTCATCGGCCTTGCTCATCTCGAACAACTCGAGGTTGTCGCTGAGATTGCTTTCCAGATGGTTGATCGTCTCGACGACGTTTTCCAGCGTCTTCTTTTCCTTGCCCAGCTCCTGTGCGCGCTTGGGCTCGTTCCAGACGGTGGGGTTTTCGAGGGCGGCGTTGACCTCGTTCAGGCGCAGTGCTTTGCGGTCGTAGTCAAAGATACCCCCTTAGCGCGGCGGTCCGCGCTGTCAGGTCGGTCAGGGTGCTGCCGATGGTGTTGATGCGTTCGATGTCCATGATGTTCTTTGGTTGGGGCGCGACCTTGGTTGGCCGCTACCGGTCCTGCAAGCCCGCTATTTTCTCATGGACGGCCCGGCCGCGGGCCAAGCGCCAGGCTCGGCCGTCCGCACCCACTGATTCGAGGGTTATCGATAGTGGGGCTGGCCCAGGGAGGGGGTGGTTTGTCAGAATACTGTAAGCGCGCTGGAAGCACAGTGCGGTCAGCGAACAAAAGGCACTTCAGATGCTCCTGCTGACTTCCTCCCTGAAGCTGATCGCCGAGATTGCCCTGCTGGCCATGGTCGGGCAGTGGTTGCTGGGCTTGCTGGCCGGCCAGAAGCGCGAGGGAAACTTCTTCTACAAGCTGTTGCAGGTGCTGACCCAGCCCTTTGTGAAGCTGACGCGGCTGATCAGCCCGCGCGTCGTGCTCGACCGCCACATCCCGCTCGCCGCCTTCCTGCTGATGCTCAGCCTGTGGCTGGTGGTGACGGTGGTCAAGATCAATGTCTGCCTGCAACTGGGAGTGGCGCAATGTCGCTGACTCGGCGTTCCGTCTGGCACTACCGTCTGCTCAAGCTTCGGGCTATCGGCGCCCTGGTGTTGGGACAGCGCCTGCGTGCGGAGCAGATCTACGACGAGATGCTGGCCCGGTGGCCGACGGATGGCTACGCACTGGCCAGCCGTGCCCATCTGCGCTCGCAGCGCGATGCGCGGACCGAGGCCATCACCGACTTGCAGGCGCTGGTGGCCGTGGCGCCGCAGCGCAGTGCCGGCGACTGGTTCAATCTGGCCTTCCTGCTGGAAGCCGAGTCGCGACTGGATGAGGCCGAGGCGGCCTTCCGCCGCGCGCTGGCCCTGGACGTCAAGCTCGACCGCGCCTGGTATGGCCTGGGCCTGTGCCTGATACGTCTGCAACGCTTTGACGACGCCATCGCGGCGCTGAAGCGCAGCACCGAACTGCAACCCATGAGTCCCTACGGCTGGTACCAGCTGGCCCGGGTTCACATGGACCGTCAAGAACCCGACGAGACGCGGCGCATCATCGCCCACCTCAAGGGTTTCGAGCCCAAGGTCGCCGCTCAGCTTGAGCGCGAGACCGGACTGCTCGCGTAAGACAGACGCTCCCACGCAGTCTGCGCGCTGTTGGCGCAGGGGGTCGTCATCGGTGCCCGGCGCTCGGACCCCTAGCCGGCTTCACAACAAAGGAGACGACAGCGATGCAGTTGACCGAAAGACACCACCAGTACTGGCAGAAGAACCTGCGACTCACAGGCGTTCTGCTGGCGATCTGGTTCGTAGTGACCTTCGTCGTGGGCTTTTATGCCCGCGAATTGAACTTCACCTTTTTTGGCTGGCCGTTCAGCTTCTGGGTCGCATCCCAGGGCGCGCTGATCGTCTATTGCCTGATCATCTGGTACTACGCGAGGACGATGAATCGCCTGGACCAGGAACACGGCGTGGCCGAGGAGGAATGACATGGCAGGCGCAATTCCCACCAGCGGCGGCGTGATCAGCACGGCCGCCAATTCCGCATTCAAGAAGCAGCTCAACAAGGTCTACACCTGGTACACGGGCGGCTTCCTGGCCTTCATCGTGATCCTGGCGATTCTGGAGCAAATGGGGCTGCCGCGGCAGTACATCGGGTTCATCTTCCTGATCGCCACCGTGCTGCTCTATGCCGGCATCGGCTTCATGAGCCGCACCTCGGACGCCAGCGAGTACTACGTCGCCGGCCGTCGCGTGCCGGCCATGTACAACGGCATGGCCACCGGCGCCGACTGGATGTCGGCCGCCTCCTTCATCGGCATGGCGGGTACCCTGTACCTGACGGGCTATGGCGGCCTGGCCTTCATCATGGGCTGGACCGGTGGCTACTGCCTGGTAGCGCTGTTCCTGGCGCCCTATCTGCGCAAGTTCGGCCAGTTCACGATTCCCGACTTCCTTGGTGCGCGCTATGAGGGCAATCTGCCGCGCGTCCTGGGCGTGATCGCCGCCATCCTCTGCTCCTTCACCTATGTGGTGGCGCAGATCTATGGCGTGGGCCTGATCACCGCGCGGCTGTCGGGTCTGGCCTTCGAGGTCGGGGTCTTCGTCGGTCTGGCAGGCATCCTGGTCTGCTCCTTCCTGGGCGGCATGCGGGCGGTGACCTGGACCCAGGTGGCCCAGTACATCATCCTGATCATTGCCTATATGGTGCCGGTGGTCTGGCTGTCGGTGAAGCAGACCAGCTTCCCGGTGCCCCAGGCCATCTACGGCTACCAACTGGAGAAGGTGACCGAGGCCGAGAAGAAGATCAAGGCCGACCCGAAAGAGCAGGAGGTCATCAATATCTTCAAGGCCCGCGCTGCCGAGTTCGACGCCAAGCTGAAGGACGTGCCGGCCGCCCTGGCGGCCGACAAGGCCAAGGCCGAGGCCAAGGTGGCGGAGTTGACCGCCGCCAACGCACCTGCGGCCGATCAGGATGCGGCCAAGAAGGCGCTGGCCGCGCTTCCCAAGGACGAGGCTGAGGCGAAGAAGGCCTGGGCCGCGGCCAAGGCGGCCAACGAAGGCCGTGCCAAGCCGCTGGCCGGCATGCCCACGCATGCCCAGCAGTTTGCCGGCGACCCGAACGGCGACGAAAAGGCCAAGAAGACCTACGACGAATCGCGTCGCAACTTCCTGGCCCTGGTGTTCTGCCTGATGGTGGGTACGGCCGCGCTGCCGCACATCCTGATGCGCTACTACACCACGCCCTCGGTGAAGGAGGCACGTGAGTCGGTGACCTGGAGCCTGTTCTTCATCTTCCTGCTCTATTTCACCGCGCCGGCCCTGGCGGTGCTGGTCAAGTACGAGGTCTTCACCGTGCTGGTGGGCACCCCGTTCGACCAGTTGCCGGCCTGGATCACCAACTGGGCCAGAGTGGATCCGGCCCTGCTGGCGGTGGCCGATGTCAACAAGGACGGCATCTTCCAGCTTGGCGAGATGCGCATCGGTGGCGACATCATCGTGCTGGCCACGCCGGAGATCGGCGGCCTGCCCTACGTGATCTCGGGCATGGTTGCGGCCGGTGGTCTGGCCGCGGCGCTGTCCACCGCGGACGGCCTGCTGCTGACCATCGCCAATGCGCTGTCGCATGATGTGTACTACAAGATGATCGACCCGAACGCCTCGACCGCACGCCGCGTCACCATCTCCAAGGTGCTGCTGCTGGTGGTGGCTTTGGCGGCCGCCTACGTGGCCTCGCAGAAGCCGGCCGACATCCTGTTCCTCGTCTCCGCTGCGTTCTCGTTTGCGGCCGCGGCCTTCTTCCCGGCCCTGGTGCTGGGGGTGTTCTGGAAGCGGGCCAACAAGTGGGGCGCCTCGCTGGGCATTGCCTCGGGTCTGGGCATCACCTTCTACTACATGGTGACGACCCAACCCTGGCTGCGCGGCATCTTCGGCGTGACCTCCCCGATCGAGCTCTGGTGGGGCATTCTGCCGATCTCGGCCGGCCTGTTCGGCGTGCCGCTGGGCTTTGCGGTGATCATCATCGTCAGCCTGCTCACGCCTGCGCCGAGCAAGGACACCCAGGAGCTGGTGGAGCATGTGCGCTACCCCGACCTGAACCTGGGCAAGGCCTGAGTGCTTGATGGCGCCGGGCAATCCCCGGCGCCCCATCCGAACCCCGCAGCGATGCGGGGTTTTTTCTTGTCCGCCATCAATGGCGCCAGGCTTAGTCGGGCTAAGCTGTTGCGCGATCGGACTCGGGAGTGTCGATGTTGCCTGCCGCCCCTGCCGCCCCTGCCTCCACGGGCACACCGTCGCACAGCCTGCTGCAGCAGATGCGCGGCGAATTGATGCGCCAGCCGCCGTTCTCGCTGATGGGCATAGCCGACGTCGACACCTTCGTCACGGCGGCGACGCAGGCCTACTTCGCCCCGGGCGAAGAGGTGCTGGGTCCGCAGCAGGGCCAGGTGCAGCAGCTCTACTACCTGCGCCAGGGCCATGTCAGTGGGCGTCACGGCCTGGCCGAGACGGCCGGTGGCTTCCAGTTCGATGTGGGCGATATGTTCCCGGTCGGCGCGCTGCTGGGCGGCCGTGCGGTCACTGCCACCTACACCGCGTCGGAGGACGTGTTCTGCCTGCTCGTGCCCCTTGCCACCGTGCAGGCGCTGGCGGCCCGCAGCCCGCCATTTGCCGACCACCTGAACCGCCGTGTGGCGCAGTTGCTGGAGCTGTCGCGGCGTGCGCTGCAATCTGCCTACGCCTCGCAGTCGCTGGCCGAGCAGTCGATGGAGACCTCGCTGGGCGCCCTGGCGCGCAAGCAGCCGCTGGGCGTGCCCCCGCTGACGCTTCTGAGCGAGGCGCTGGCGCTGATGCATGAACGCCGCGTGGGCTCGGTGCTGGCGGTTGACGAGGCGCAGCGGCCGCTGGGCATTCTCACTCGCCACGATCTGCTGAGCCGCGTCGTGCTGCCGCGCTTGAGCCTGAGCGCAACCATCGCCGAGGTGATGACGGCGCCGGTGCATTGCCTGGATGTGGCCGCCACCGCCCAGGACGCGATGCTGCTGATGTCGCGCTATGGTCTGCGCCATGTGCCCGTGGTCGAGCAGGGGCGCCTGGTCAATGTGGTGTCCGAGCGCGATCTGTTTGCGATGCAGCGTCTGTCGGTGAAGCAGGTCAGTGGCGCCATCCGCTCTGCGGCCGATTTGCCGGCGCTGCGCGCCATGGCGCTTGACATTCGGCGTTTGGCGCGCAGTCTGTTGGGCCAGGGCGTGGCTGCCCGCCAGCTCAGCGAGCTGATCAGCCACCTGAATGACCTGGTGGCGCGGCGCGCGCTGGACCTCGTGGCGCCACGCCACGGGGTGGATCTGGGCCGGGCCTGCTGGCTGGCCTTTGGCTCGGAGGGGCGCAGCGAGCAGACCATTGCGACTGATCAGGACAACGGCCTGATTTTCGACAGCGATGCCCCCGACCGTGATCGCCCGCAGTGGCTGGCCTTCGGGCGCGAGGTCAACGAGGTGCTCGACGCCTGCGGCTATCCGCTGTGCAAGGGCGGCATCATGGCCGGCAACCCGGCCTGCTGCCTCAACGTAGCCGAGTGGTGCACCCGTTTCAATGAGTGGCTGGAGCATGGCGCGCCGGAGGATCTGCTGCATGCCAGCATCTTTTTCGACCTGCGGCCGCTGGTCGGAAACACCGCACTGGCCGAGCCGCTGCAGCAGCTGGTGCTGACCCACGCGCCGCGCCTGCCCCGCTTCATGAAGCAGATGGCCGACAACGCGCTGCGCCAGCGCGCGCCGCTGAGCTGGCTGGGCGGCGTCGAGACGACGGTCGATGACGGGCACGAATGGCTGGACCTGAAGCTGCAGGGCACGGCCCTGTTCGTTGACGTCGCGCGGCTGTATGCCCTGGCCCATGGCGTGCCCCAGGTCGGCACGCGCGCGCGGCTGGAGGCCATGGGCCGCGCGCTGCAGGTGCCGGCCCATGAGCATGAGGCCTGGGTTGCTGCCTTCGAATTCCTGCAGTGGTTGCGCCTGCGGTTGCAGATGGAGGCCGCGGGGGCGGACCCCGATCAACCCAACCGGCTGGACCTGGCCACTCTCAATGACATCGACCGGCGCATGCTCAAGGAAAGCCTCAGGGTGGCGCGGCGCCTGCAGCAGCGCCTTGAGCTGGACTATCAGCGATGAGTGGCGTCGGTGCGCTGCGGCGTTGGCTGGGCGCCCCGGCCCCGGTGGCCGCGACCCGCTGGGTGGTGATCGATGTCGAGTCCAGCGGCCTGGACATCGAGCATGACCATCTGCTGGCCATCGGCGCCGTGGCCTTGCAGCTGCGGGGCGATGCGCCGCCGCGCATCGCCCTTGGCGACAGCTTCGAGCTGGTGTTGCGTCACGAGGCGGAGCGTGCCGACAAGCCCAACATCCTGCTGCATGGCATCGGCGTCGGTGCGCAGCGTCAGGGCATGGATCCTGTGCAGGCCCTGCTGGTCTTCGAGCAGTGGCTGGGCGACGCGCCGCTGGTCGCCTTTCACAGTGCCTTTGACGAGGGCATGATCGGCCGCGCCATGCGTCAGCACCTGGGCCGCAAGCCAGGCAACCGCTGGGTCGATCTGGCGGCGGTTGCGCCGGTGCTGCTACCCCGCGTGCGAGCCCATTCGCTGGATGAATGGATGGCCCATTTCGGTATCGTCTGCGCCACGCGCCACCAGGCGGTGTCCGACGCGCTGGCGACCGCCGAGTTGCTGCTCAAGCTGTGGCCGGCCCTGCGCGCTCAAAGCCGGGATTGCAGCTTCAGGGCCTTGCAGGGAGTGGCCGCACAGCGCCGCTGGTTGCAGCCTTCGTAGCCCGGATGCCAATCCGGGGCCCCGGATTGGCATCCGGGCTACGAATCCAGAAAACCTTCGATCGCGGCCGCCAACGCCTGCGGCTGGTCGTGGTGCAGCATATGGCCACAATCGGCCAGGTTGGCTTTGCTCAGCTTGGGCACCAGGGCGATGCGGGCCTCGAAGTCGGCGCGGGGATAGCTGTCGCCCCAGAAGCGGGCCACATCGGTGTCGGCGCCCTCGACCCACAGCGTCGGCGCCTGTATCAGCTTCCAGCCTTCCAGGATCTCGTCCTTGCGGTACAGCATCGGATTGGTGCGCTTGTGCGCCGGGTCGCCCTGGATATGCCATTGGCCGTCCTCGGCCAGGCGCGACCAGTGGGGCGCCAGCCAGGCCGCCTTGTCCTCGGCCAGGCGCGGGTTGTTGCTGCGCAGGCGCTCGGCCACCGCGGCCAGGTTGTCATAGGTCTTCAGGCGCTGCGGCGTCTTCAGGTCGTCCAGCCACTGGGCCAGGCGGCGTGGCGCGTGGTGGGGGCGGGTCTCGGGCAGGCCGAAGCCCTCCAGATTGATCAGCCGGCGGATGCGGGCAAAGCGCACCGCGGCAAAGCTCATCACCACATTGCCGCCCATGCTGTGGCCTGCCAGGTCGATCACCCTGTCCGGGCCCAGGCCCAGTTCGGGGCTGTCGAGCAGGGCGTCGAGGTCGCCCAGATAGTCCGGGAACCAGTAGCTGTCGGTCGCCGGGCCCTCGGTGCGGCCATAGCCGCGCCAGTCGGGGGCGATCACGAGCCGATCCTGCTTCAGCGCATCGACGACGAACTGGAAGGACGCGCCCACATCCATCCAGCCGTGCACCATCACCAGCGGCGGCCGCTCGGGCGTGACCATCGAGGCCTCGCCCCAGACATGGCAGTGGTAGCGGTGCCCGCGAACGGGCACGAACACGCTGTGCGCGTGGCGCTTGGGGGCGTAGTTGGGGATGTTGGCGGGAGATTGCATCGCCGAATGTTAGGCCAGACCGGGCGGGTGCGGTGTCCGCGCGGTGACAGAATCGGCCCATGAACCCATCTGATACCGCCTACATCCTGCGCCCGGCCACCCCGGCCGACCTGTCTGCCATCGTCGGCATGATCGGCGAGCTGGCCGAGTTTGAAAGCCTCAGCCACCTGATGCAGGTCACGCCCGAGACCCTGGCCCCCCACCTGTTCGGCGACAAGCCGGTGGCCGAGGCGCTGGTGGCCGAGGCGCCCGGCGTCGGCCCGGTGGCCTTCGCGCTGTACTTCATCAACTTCAGCACCTTCCTGGCCAAGCCCGGCCTGTACCTGGAAGACCTGTACGTCAATCCCGCCCATCGCGGCGCCGGCCTGGGCCAGGCCCTGCTCAGGCGACTGGCGCAGACCGCCGTCGAGCGCGGCTACGGCCGCTTCGAATGGAGCGTGCTGGACTGGAATGCCAATGCCATCCAGCTGTACCAGAAGATGGGTGCCACGGTGATGCCGGACTGGCGCATCTGCCGGGTCACCGGCGAGGCGCTGCAGCAGCTCGGCACGGGCTGATCAATTGGCCGCCAGCGCGGCGAGCTTCTCCGGTGAAACGCGCACCCGCAGCGTGCGCTCATCGACGACGCCGGTCACGCCATGGCCGGCCGTGGCGCAGTTGCGCCGCACCGGCTCCATCATCGCGTCACCCTCTCTGTTGGTCAGCGCCGCGACGACGGGCGTATTGGCGCCGGCCCCGCGCTTGATGACGATGCCCACCTCGCCGCTGGCCAGCCTGACGAAGCAGCCCGGCGGATAGACACCGAACTCCTTGATGATGGCTGCCGTCATAGGGTGGCCCTGGTCGCGCATGAACAGGTCGCGGGCGGCCTGGTGGGCGGGCACAGGGTTGCGGTTGATGCGCGGGCTCAGCTTGGCGGTGAACACATCAGTGCGGGCCACCAGGGCGGCCAGCTCCTGGAGCTTGCAGAGCTTGCCCGGGTAGCCGCTGCCGTCCTCGTTTTCGTGGTGTTGGCCAACGGCGGTCAGCCACTCATCGTCGCCGATGCCGGCCTCGCGCAGCATCTCGACGCTGCGCTGCGGGTGTTCGTCGATGGCCTTGCGCTGATTGGCGGTCAGCGGCGAAACCTGCATCGCCAGCCGCGCCTGCATCTCGACGATGGAGATGTTCATCGTCAAGGCGGCCTTGAATGCGGTCTGCACGCGGGGCAGGGTCCAGCCCAGGCGCCGCCCGGCCAGATAGGTGGCGATGGCCGAGTGGATGGCGTGCTGCACGCCGTAGTGGGTCTTGCCTGCCGCCTGCTGGCGCACTACCTGGAAGATGGCCAGGTCGGGGTCATGCTCGATCAGCGCCAGCACCGGCTTGGCCGCGGCGTCCAGCGCATCGCAGAAGTCCTTTTGCACATTGGCACGCAGCGTCTTGCCGACCCGCTCCATGCTCTGGCTCCACAGGCCCGGCAGGTCCTCGGGGCGAGCGCTGTTCAGCTCGTTGCGGAAGCTGTGCAGCTCTTCCGAATCCACCAGGGCGCCGCGCTCGAACAGCGCATCCATCTGTTCCTCGCTGCTGATCACCTTGCCCCGGGCCAGCAGCAGCGTGTGGTCGTTGTTGCGGATATTGAATGGCAGCGGAACACCCAGCTTGATGCGGTGCTTGACTGTGGCGAGCGGAGCGAATTGCATGTGAGTCGTCCTCGGGTGATGTCGGGCGGGGTGTTGCCGTTCATGACGAGGAGACTGCTTATTCGCCTCGTGTGAGGCGTTTTCGTGCGAATAGCGCCTGATTGAAGCCCGGGTTTTCCAGGGCCGGCACGGCGCAAACGTGAGTAAATGCCCGTTTTGGGGCCACGTCTTGCTGTTTTCGGTGCTGGTGATGCCGACTTGAGCTTGACGCCGCAGGCTTGTGCGGTGCGCGAACCTGCTGCAAGCAGGCCTGAAAGGCCGCGCCCGAGGGTTGCGCCCCTCGCCAAATCCTGCCAAACCGATAGCATGTGAGACAAAAGGAGTGCCATTGATGCCGATTCGTGAGCCCCAGCCGGGCGGCCCAGACCACTACCGCCAGCTGCATGGGCAGTTCAAGTGGCAGGTGCCTGCGGGCTTCAACATTGCCGAGGTCTGCTGCGCCCGCTGGGCCCGTCACACCCCGCATGCCATCGCCATCCGCTACGAGCACGAGGACGGCCGCTGCGCCAACTACACCTACGCCCAGCTGCAGCAGGCGGCCAACCAGCTCAGCGGGGCGCTGCGCCGCCAGGGCGTGGAGCGCGGCGACCGGGTGGCGGTGGTGATGCCGCAGCGCTTCGAGACCGCCGTCGCCCATATGGCGCTGTACCAGCTGGGTGCGGTGGCGATGCCGCTGTCCATGCTGTTCGGCCCCGAGGCGCTGGAATACCGGCTGCAGCACAGCGAGGCGGTGCTGGCCATCGCCGACGAGTCCAGCATCGCCAATCTGCGCGCGGTGCGGCGTAAGTGCCCCGAGCTGGGCTGCGTGATCGCCGTCGGCCTGGCCGCCGGCAGCGGTGACCTGGACTGGGACAAGGCCCTGGCCCGCGAATCGACCCGCTTCACCGCCGAGCAGACCAAGGCCGACGAGGCCGCGCTCTTGATCTACACCAGCGGTACCACCGGCCCGCCCAAGGGGGCGCTGCTGCCGCACCGGGCGCTGATCGGCAACCTGACCGGCTTTGTCGCCAGCCAGAACTGGTTCGGCTTCGACGAGCCCGACGAGCCCTCGCATGCCGTGTTCTGGAGCCCGGCCGACTGGGCCTGGACCGGCGGCATGATGGACGCGCTGCTGCCGACGTTGTATTTCGGCCGCCCCATCGTTGCCTACCAAGGCCGCTTTGCGCCCGAACGGGCCTTCGAGCTGCTGCAGCGCCATGCGGTGACCCACAGCTTTCTGTTCCCGACGGCGCTGAAGGCGATGATGAAGGCCGTACCGCATCCCAAGCAGCGCTTTGCCATCAAGCTGCAGGCGCTGATGAGCGCCGGCGAGGCGGTAGGCGACGCGGTGTTCGCCTACTGCCGCGACGAGTTGGGCGTCACCGTCAACGAGATGTTCGGCCAGACCGAGGTCAACTACATCGTCGGCAACTGCGCCCGCTACTGGCCGGCCAAGCCCGGCAGCATGGGCAGGCCCTACCCGGGCCACCGCGTGGCCGTGCTCGACGATGAGGGCGACGAGTGCCCGGTCGGCGTGGCCGGCGACGTTGCCGTGCACCGCCGCGATATCCATGGCCACCCGGACCCGGTGTTCTTTCTGGGCTACTGGAAGAACGAGGAGGCAACGCGGGCCAAGTTCACCGGGGACGTCAGCGACTCCTGGTGCCGCACCGGCGACATGGCACTGATCGACAAGGACGGCTACCTCTGGTACCAGGGCCGCAGCGACGACCTGTTCAAGGCCGCCGGGTACCGCATCGGCCCCAGCGAGATCGAGAACTGCCTGGTCAAGCACCCGGCGGTGGCGAATGCCGCCGTCGTGCCCAAGCCCGACGCCGAGCGCGGCGCGGTGGTCAAGGCCTTTGTCGTGTTGGCAGAGGGTTTCGAGGGCTCGGCCGCCCTGGTCGAGCAGCTGCAGCAGCATGTGCGCGGCAAGCTCGCGCCCTACGAGTACCCTAAGGAGATCGAGTTCATCGCCGCCCTGCCGATGACGACCACCGGCAAGGTGCAGCGCCGGGTGTTGCGGCTGCAGGAGGAGGAGCGTTACCTGGCCCAGGCAGGTCACTGAGGCCCATCGTCGTCAGCGGGTCGCGCTGGCCCGCATGCTGAGCCGGCTGCCGCTTGGCGCCACCAGGCGTGCCGCATCCGGCCACTGCTCCTGACCGCTGAGTGTGGTACAGAAGCGGCTCGGTTCGCCCTTGACGGCGTCCGGGTCGCGGTCCTTGGGGTCGGCGCTCAGCGGCACGGCCAGCAGCTGACCCTGCTCAGGCCACTCCAGCTCCCACCGCGGCTGGTCGCTGCACACGCGCACGCCCAGCACCTGGGGGAAGAACATGCGCAGGTACCAGGGCAACACCTCGCTGCGCACCGTGTGTGCGGTCTTCATGATGCGGCGCACCTGCGCCATGTCCAGCTGCTCGGTCGGGGTCGTCAGGCGCAGGGTGGCGCGAATACCCAGGCTGCCCTTGGCCTGATTGGTGGCCAGATCGGCCTCCCTGGCCTGCTCCTGCGGCAATACCGGCAAATCGAACACCTGATCGGCGTTGGGCACGATGGGGATGTAGCGATCGGCATGCTGCAAGGCGATCTGGACCTTGCCCAACGGTTTGGACGGGTCGCTGGGCGTGAGCTTGAACTCGAGACGGAACAGACCCTGGCCGTGGCGCTGCAGCAGGCCCAGCAGCTCGTTGATGCGGCCATAGGGCATGATGGCCGGATCCTTCTGCAGCTGGACGGTCACCTTGTCCAACTGCTCTGGTTCGGCGGCGGATGTGGCGGTGCTGATCAGCAGCAGGGCGGTGGCGAGTAGCTTGAGGCCTGGTGTCATGGCGGGGGTCAGTAAGAGGTGGATCGGGTGGGTGAGCCTCAACGCCGGCACTTGCCGCGCGCCTCGGCCAGGGCCCAGAACGGCGCACTGAGCAGACCCATGCCGCCGCCCAGGAACTCGCCCTTCAGGCAGTCGCCCGTGGCGGCCTGCTGGACCTCCTGGCCGAAGCGTTCTCCGGCCGTCAGCCGGCGCGGCGCCTCACTGGCCTGCGCGGCCTGTTCGCGCATCGAGGGCTGGGCGGCGAGCTGGCGTACGGCCAGCCGGGTCTTCTCGGGGTCCAGCCAGGGTTTGGAGGCGGCCGGCTCCGGAGCGGCGACACTGGCCGCGGGTTCAGTGGGCAGGGCAGCGGTGATCGTGGCGGCTGGCGGCGCCTCGACGGGTTGCCTGATCGGCCGTGGTTCGGGGCGTGGCGCCAGGCCTGTCCGAGCAGGCAAGGGCGGCGTTGCTGCCGGCCGAGGCTCGGCGATCAGCTGCACCATCAAGCGTTGTTGCGGCGCTACCGGATTGCCCGCCCCGGGCCTGAACTGCATCATCAGCCACAAGATGCCGGTGTGCACCAGCAGTGTCAGCATCAGCACTGCCGCACGACGGGTGGGGCTGATTCGCCTCATTCTTCGTCAGCCCGGCCGGTCTCGTAGCTGAGCAGATCGCCGGGCTGGCATTGCAGCACCTCGCAGATCTGCTGCAGGGTATCGAAGCGCACGCCGCGCACCTTGCCCGACTTCAGCAGCGACAGATTGGCCTCGGTGATGCCGATGCGCTCGGCCAGCTCGCGCGAGCGCATCTTGCGCCGCGCCAGCATCACGTCCAGGGTCACGATGATGGGCATGTCTGGGCTTGCCCGGTCAGATGAACCCGGCGTTCTCATCGGCCACACGCACCGCCTCGGCCATCACGCTGGCGATGGCCAGCATGATCAGGCCGAACAGCAGGGCCAGATAGTCATGCCAATGCACATTCAGTATCAGTGCGCGCTGGCCGCTGGGGTTGTCCATCGTCAGCGCCAGGCCCACCAGGGCCACCGACAGCGGCTGGGCCAGCGGAAGGCACAACATGCCCTGGGCTACGCGCTTGAGCCGCAACACCGAGGCCGGCGTGAAGATCTGGCCCTGGCCGTAGGCACCGAACAGCGACCAGACCTGCCACAGCACGAACAGCGCCACCAGGGCCGGCAGCATCGAGGCCGCCGCGCCGAGTAGGCGGTTGTGCAAGCCGAGCTGGATGGCATGGGCCGCCAGGCCCCATTGCGAAGCGGCCGTCTGTTCGATCCAATCCGGTGATGACCAGACAAAGGCCGGCAGCACGATCAGGCACAGTGCGCCCAGGCCGCACAGGGCACGCACGCAGCGCGACAGCATTCGGATCCGGGGCAGGCTTGGGTGCATGGGTGTGGTGGGTCGCTGTGCAGGCTTGTATTTCGATGAAGTTTACTGTAAAACAATAAAAATTCGATGCCTTAAGTAAATTGACATTCATGTCGCGCTCAAGATTTCCTCGCTATCTCGGTGCTTTGCTGGTGCTGGCCGCGCTGGCCCTGGCGCTGTGGCTGATGCGCCAGGAGCCCCAGCTCAAGCTGACACAGGCACCGGCCTGCGAGCCGACGCTGTGCCCCGACGGGTCTGGGGCACACTCGCCGCTTTAAGCCGTCGCGGAGTCTGGATATGGAACACGTCACCCTGGGGCGCAGCGATCTGCGCGTCAGCAAGATCTGCCTGGGCACGATGACCTTTGGCGAGCAGGTGGGGCAGGATCTCGCCCACCAGCTGCTCAGCAGCGCCGTTGAGCAGGGCATCAACTTCATCGACACCGCCGAGATGTATGCGGTGCCGGCCCGTGCCGCCACCTATGGCGCGACCGAGGCCATCATCGGCGAGTGGTTCGCACGCAAACCCGGCATGCGATCAAAAGTGGTGCTGGCCACCAAGGTGGCCGGCCCGGTGCGTGGCTATGACTGGATTCGCAATGCCAGCCCGAACCTGACGGCAGACGACATCGTTGCCGCCTGCGAGGCCAGCCTGCAGCGCCTGCAGACCGATGTGATCGACCTCTACCAGATCCACTGGCCGGTGCGTCATGTGCCGATGTTCGGCGGCCTGAGCTACGACCCTGCCAAGGACAACCCCGGCCTGAGCGGCATCCACGAGCAACTTGAAGGCCTGGGCCGCCTGGTCAAGGCGGGCAAGGTCAGGCATGTCGGTGTCAGCAACGAAACGGCCTATGGCGTGTGCGAGTTCGTGCACCTGGCCGAGCAGCATGGCCTGCCGCGCATCGCCACCGTGCAGAACCCCTATTGCCTGGTCAATCGCGTGCTGGAGATGGGGCTGGACGAGGCGATGCACCGCCACGAGGTGTCGCTGCTGGCCTACTCGCCGCTGGGCTTCGGTGCGCTCACCGGCAAGTACGACGCGCAGGGCATCGCCGATCCGGCCAAGCCCGGGCGCCTGGCGATTTTCGACAGCCTGAAGAAGCAGCGCTGGGCCCGCGAAGACACGCTGGCCGCCGCGCGCCGCTACAACGCGCTGGCTGTGGCCCACGGCCTGACGCCCACCCAGATGGCCCTGGCCTGGTGCTACACCCGCTGGCAGACCGCCAGCACCATCATCGGCGTGACCACCCAGGCCCAGCTGGACGAGAACATCAAGGCCTGGGGCATGGTGCTGTCGCCCGAGTTGGTGATGCAGATCGACCAGATCCGCTGGCAGATGCGGGATCCGGCGCAGTAGTCGCTGTCAAGACTTCAGCCGGGCCAGCGCTTCGACGAGGCGCTGGACCTCGTCCTCGGTGTTCAGATAGGACAGCGTCGCGCGGACGATGCCGTCCAGGCCGCGGGCCTGCATGTCCAGCGGCGTGTAGGGCACGCCGTTGGCGCCGACCTCGATGTTCTGCAGCGCCAGCCGGCGTTTCACCTCGGCAGCGGCGATGCCCGCGACGGTGAACGACACCAGGCCGGAGCGCCCGGGGCCACCCAGATCCTGCACGGTGATGCCCGGCAGTTCACGCAGGGCCTCGCGCAGTTGCTCGGCCAGGCGCTGCACGCGGGCGAAGGCCTGGGCGAGGTCCAGGCGCGTTGCCAGCTCCAGCGCGGCACCCAGCCCCAGGGTCAGCGCCAGCGACGATTCGCTGGTCTCGAACATCTGGGCATCGCTGCGCAGCCGGGCCTGGTCCTCGGTCCAGGCGGCCGATTGCACGTCGACGAACACCGGTTCCAGCTGCTCCAGCAGCGCCTGGCGCACGTACAGCAGGGCGGTGCCGCGCGGCCCGCGCAGATGCTTGCGGCCCGCGCTCTTGAGGATGTCGCAGCCCAGCGCCTGCACGTCCACAGGCAACTGGCCCACGGCCTGGCCGGCGTCGATCAGATAGGGCACACCGGCGGCGCGGGTGATGCGGCCGATCGCCGCGGCGTCGTTGATCAGCCCGCCATTGGCCGGCAGCCAGGTCAGCGAGACCAGGCGCACGCGCGCGTCCAGCATGGGCGCCAAGGCCTCGGGGTCGACACTGCCGTCCTCGCGGCACGGGATCACCTCAACGGTGGCCCCCGTGCGCTGGGCTATGCGTTGATACGTGGCCAGCGAGCCGCCCCATTCCTGACGGCCGACGAGGATGCGCTCGCCGGCCTGCAGGGGCTTATTGGTCGACAGCAGCGCGGCCACGGCCAGGCCCAGCGCGCTGGAGCCGGAGCTGGCGAAGGCGATCTCGCCGACGCTGGCGTTGATCAGTCGCGCCGCGTTCGCGCGGGCACGGTCCACGCCCTCTTGTGCCGCGGCGGCCGCCTCCATGGGGCCGAGTCGGGCTTCGAGCTGCAGCTGCCCGATCACCGCGTCCAGCGTGGCCTGCGAGGGCAGGCCGGCGCCACCGTTGTTGAAATGCAGGCCCTGCGCGAGGCCCGGAGTTTGCAAACGCAGGCCTGTGATCAACTCGGTCAGCATCGAGGCTCCCAAATCCGCACAATCTTATGCCTTGTTTCTGTGGATAAGTCCGGGGGCAAGATGAGGACGGAGGCCGCCAGGCCGCGCCGGCATTGGCTTTGCCTTGGATTGCCGCAAAAAGGTGCAGTCTCCCGTGCGCCGTTGACGGGGCGAATAGCGAACGATTTATGCTTGACTCATGAGCAAGAAAGACAGCAAACACGTCAGCGAAACCCCGGCCACGCAGTTCCTGCGCCAGCAGGGCGTGGCCTTCACCGAGCATGTCTACGACTACGTGGAACATGGCGGCACGGCCGAGTCGGCCAAACAGCTGGGCGTGCCCGAGCACGAGGTCGTCAAGACCCTGGTGATGCAGGATGAGAAGGCGCAGCCGCTGATCGTGCTGATGCATGGCGACTGCCAGGTCAGCCTGAAGGAGCTGGCGCGGCAGATCCCCTGCAAGAAGGTCGAGCCCTGCAAGCCCGAGGTGGCCCAGCGCCACAGCGGCTATATGGTTGGCGGCACCTCGCCGTTTGGCACGCGCAAGGCCATGCCGGTGTTCGTCGAGGCCAGCATCCTGGAGCTGGCGAAGATCTGCATCAACGGCGGACGGCGCGGCTATCTGGTCGGCATCGACCCGAAGCTGCTGACCACGCTGGTGCAGGCCCGGCCGGTGAGCTGTGCCGGTGCACAATAGCCGGCTATGCAAGACACCCTCTATCCCCTGCTGGCCGCACTGGCCGGTTATCTTGTCGGCTCGCTGTCCTTTGCCGTCATCATCAGCAAGGCCATGGGCCTGAACGATCCGCGCAGCTATGGCTCGGGCAATCCAGGCGCCACCAACGTGCTGCGCTCGGGCAACAAGGCGGCCGCCATCCTGACCCTGGTGTTCGACGCGCTGAAGGGCTATGTGCCGGTACTGCTGGTGCTGCTGTTCGGCCAGCCCTATGGCCTGGGCGAGGGCACGGCGGCCATGGTCGGCCTGGCGGCCTTTCTGGGCCATCTGTGGCCGGTGTTCTTCCGCTTCCAGGGGGGCAAGGGTGTCGCGACCGCCGCCGGCGTGCTGCTGGCGATCAACCCGCTGCTGGGCGGCGCCACGCTGGTCACCTGGCTGATCATTGCCTACTTCTCGCGCTATTCCTCGCTGGCCTCCATGGTCTCGGCTGCGTTCGCGCCGTTCTACCAGATGCTGATCTGGGGCGGCGGCCCGGTCGTGCTGGCCATAGGCGTGATGGGCCTGCTCTTGATCTGGCGCCACGAGGGCAATATTCGCAAGCTGCTGGCCGGCAAGGAAAGCAAGCTGGGGCAGAAAGCCGCGGGCGCTGCGCCGGCTGCCGCGCACAAGCAAGTCCATGCCCATCCGCGTGGGCATTCGCACCATCACCATTCACACAAAAAGGGCAAGTAGTCATGGTTCAGCGTTTTGATGTCGGTCCGCGTCTGTCGGAAATGGCCGTTTACAACGGCACGGTTTACCTGGCCGGCCAGGTGCCCAGCGATGCCACGCAGGACGCGCAGGGTCAGACCCAGCAGGTGCTGGCCGCGATCGATGCGCTGCTGGCCCGCGCCGGCACCGACAAGACGCGCATCCTGATGGCGCAGATCTTCATCGCCGATCTGGCCGATTTCCCGGGCCTGAATGCCGCCTGGGACGCCTGGGTGCCGGCCGGCCACACGCCACCGCGCGCCACCGTCGAGGCCAGGCTGGCCAAGCCGGAGTGGAAGGTCGAGATCGTCGTCACGGCGGCGCTCTGAACTTAGCTTGATGGTCGGGCTCTGACCGGCCATGAACACTTTTCGCAAGACCTGGCTGCCGCTGATCGTGGTCGCAGCCCTCGCCTGGGGCGCGGCTTGGGGCCTGCGCAGCTGGCAGGCGGCTGATCAGGCCTCACGCCTGCAGGCTGCGGTGAAACCCGGCGACATCGTGATGCTGTCGTCGACCACCTGCTACTTCTGCGCCAAGGCGCGCAGCTGGCTCAACGCCCACGCGGTGCCGCACCGCGAGTGCTTCATCGAGACCGATGCCGCCTGCCTGGCTCAGTTCCAGGCGCTGCAGGCACAGGGCACGCCGACCTTTGTGGTGCGCGGCCGTCGCGTCGTCGGTTTCGACCGCGAGGCGATATTGGCGGCCTTGGAGCCGTAGCCCGGATGGAATCCGGGGCCCCGGATTGCATCCGGGCTACAGACCGATCCGGGCCGGATCGCCGCCACCCAGCCGCACCAGCACCGGCTCGTCGTCGCTGAGGTCGACCACCGTGGTCGGCTGCATGGCGCAGGCGCCGGCATCGACGATGGCCTGCAGCTGGTGGTCAAAGCGCTCGGCGATCTCCTGTGCGTCGTTCAGCGGCTCGCTGTCGCCCGGCGCGATCAGGGTGGTGGCCAGCAGCGGCTGGCCGAGTATGGCCAGCAGTTCCTGCGTCACCCGGTGCTCGGGCACGCGCAGGCCTATGGTGCGGCGCGAGGGGTGGCTGAGGCGGCGCGGCACCTCCTTGGTCGCCTCGAGAATGAAGGTGAAGGGGCCCGGCGTACCCAGCTTGAGCATGCGGTACTGCTTGTTGTCCACTCGGGCATAGCTGGCCAGTTCGCTCAGATCACGGCATAGCAGGGTCAGGTGGTGCTTGTCGTCGACGCCGCGGATGCGCCTGAGAGTCTCGGCGGCCGCCTTGTCGTCCAGATGGCAGACCAGGGCATAGCTGGAATCCGTCGGAATGGCCGCGATGCCGCCCTTGTCGATGATCTGCGCGGCCTGCTTCAGGAAGCGGACCTGCGGGTTGTCGGGGTGAACCTCGAAGAGTTGTGCCATTGTTTTTCTGCCTCAATCCGCGATCGTATCCTGCTCGACCGTCGAGTTGAGCCGTTTGGCCGACGCCTCGGCGAAGTTCAGCCAGACGCTCGAGGCGCCACAGGCGGCGATGACCAGCATGCCGGCCCAGGCCCAGCCGTCGGGCACATGGTTGAACATCAACCAGCCGACACCGGCGGCGAACAGGATCTGCACATAGACGAAGGGCATCAGCGAGCCTGTGCGCGCCATGCCCAGGGCCAGTATCAGCAGCAGATGGCCAAGCGTGCCCATCGCACCGATGATCAGCATCAGCACCCATTGCTGCGCCGTGGCCTGGCTCAGCAAGTTCAGCACCGGCACCTTTGCCAGCCACAGCACCGGTAGCAGCGCCACGGCGCCGACGGCGCCGGTGTAGAAGTGCGTGGTGATGGGGTTCTCCAGCGAAGCCAGGCGGCTGGTCAAGACCTGGAAGCAGCCGTAGCACAGTGCCATGGTCAGCGGCATCACGGCGGCCCAGCCGAACACACCGCTGCCCGGGCGTATCACGATCAGCGCGCCGATGAAGGCGCCCACCACCAGGGCCCAGCGCAGCGGCGACACCCGTTCGCGCAGCCAGAAGGCGGCCAGCATCGTCACCACCACCGGCGTCAGCATGCCGATGGCGGTGAACTCGGCCACCGGCATCAACTGCACGCCGTAGAAGCTCAAGGCGCTGGTGCCCAGCAGCAGGCCGCCGCGCAGCAGCTGGAACTTCGGGTGCGCCGCATGGAAGCCGGCGCGGCCGCGCCTGCCGGCCAGCCAGGCCAGCATGGTCACCGCCTGGAAGGCATAGCGAGCCCACATGAAGAGCAGCACCGGCAGGGTGGCGCCCAGCAGCTTGGCGCTGTTGTCAAGCAGCGAGAAGCAGGCGCCGGCGCAGAGCACCAGGACCACGCCCAGCAGGGGGCGCTGACGGTTCAAGGTTGATGGACCCGGTCTTGCAGGGCCTGCCAGACCGGGGTGAGCCGTCCTGGCAGATCGGGCAGGGCACCCAGGTCGGTGTGGCTCTCGGTCGGCGAGTGGAAGTCCGAGCCGCGCGAGGCCAGCAGCGAGAACTCCAGCGCCATGTCGGCATACTTCACCACGTCGGCGGCGCTGTGGTTGCCGGTCACCACCTCGACGGCCAAGCCGCCATGGGCCTTGAACTCGGTGAAGAGGGCGTACTCCTCGGTCGGCGTGAACGGGTAGCGGGCCGGGTGGGCGATCACGGCAATGCCTCCGGCCTGGGTGATCCAGCGCACTGCCTCTCCCAGGCCCGCCCAGCGGTGCGGCACGAAGCCGGGCTTGCCCTCGGTGAGGAAGCGACGAAACACCTCGGGGATGTCGCTGCACACGCCGCTGTCCACCAGATGCCGGGCAAAGTGCGTACGCGAAATCAGCTCCGGATTGCCGACGTACTTCAGCGCACCTTCATAGGCGTCCTTGATGCCGACCTGGGCCAGGCTGGCGGACATCTGCTGCGCCCGCGCGCCGCGGCCGCCGCGGGTGCTGTGCAGACCCTCGCGCAAGGCCTCGTTGTGCATGTCGAAACCCAGGCCGACGATGTGCACCACCCTGCCGGCAAAGGTCACCGAGACCTCGGTGCCGGTCAAGTAGGGCAGGCCCAGGCTCAGCGCGGCGTCCCGGGCCCGAGCCTGGCCGGCCAGTTCGTCATGGTCGGTCAGGGCCCACAGCTCGACGCCATTGGCCTTGGCTCGGGCGGCCAGCGCCTCGGGCTCCATCGTGCCGTCGGACACGCAGGAGTGGGAGTGCAGGTCGGCGTTGCTGCAGATGTGTTGGGTGCTCACGGCCCCGATTGTAGAGAGCATGAAGGCTGTCGGTCTTGGGGCCAGGGCTGAACCGGGGCGAGCCGGTGCTATTGCCACGGCAATGGCAAAAAGAGTGTTATGAATAAAACACGCAATTCCCTCTTTCGTCTTGTGTCATTCGCGCAGATACTGCGAACGATCACGACCTCGGCGTTTGTCAACCCTCAGGGAGTTCAAGATGAACAATGTCTCGATCAAGACCCGTCTGTTGCTGCTGGTCGGGGCCCTGCTGGCCCTGCTCGTGATCGATTCGGCCTCGTCCGTGTCGCGGCTGCGGCACAGCAACGCGGTGCTGGCCAGCATCTACAACGACCGTGTCGTGCCGCTGAAGCAGCTGAAGGCGATTGCCGATGCCTATGCGGTGAATATGGTGGACAGCACGCACAAGACCCGTGACGGGATCTTCACCGCGGCCCAGGGTGTGAAGGCCATCGACGATGCCCACAGCGTGATCGAGACGCAGTGGAAGGCCTATGTCGCCACCGAGCTTGTGGCCAAGGAGCAGGAGCTGGTGCGCCAGGTCGAGCCGCTGATGAAGCAGGCCGACGTGGCCGGTCAGCGCGCCCAGGAACTGATGCGCAAGAACGATATCGAGGGCCTGCGCGAATTCGCCGCCAAGCAGATGTATCCGACGATAGATCCGGTCGGCGCCCTGATCGAGCAGCTGATCACCGTGCAGCTGGTCGAGGCCGACCGCGAGTACAAGGAAAGCCAGGAGAACTACGAGGCGGTGTTCTGGCGCACCATTGTGCTGGCGCTGCTGAGTGTCAGCGTGGCCGGCGTGATGGCCTGGCTGCTGATCGGTGCCATCAGCCGTGGCATTGCCCGTGCGGTGCAGGTGGCGGAGACGGTGGCGGCCGGCGATCTGAGCTCGCGTATCGAGGTCCAGGGCACCGACGAGATCGGCCAGCTGCTGGGCGCACTCAAGCGCATGAATGACAGCCTGGTGGGCATTGTCGGCAAGGTCAGGCACAGCGCCGACTCGATTGCCACCGGCTCGGCGGAGATTGCCACCGGTGCAGCCGATCTGAGCCAGCGCACAGAGGAGCAGGCCGCCAATCTGGAAGAGACGGCGGCCTCGATGGAGCAGTTGACCGCCACCGTGGTGCAGAACACCGAGACAGCACGCCAGGCCACGCAGCTGGCGGCCAGCGCCTCGACGGTGGCCGGCCAGGGGGGCGCCATCGTCGGTGACGTGGTCAACACGATGGAGGCGATCAGCGCCAGCTCGAAGAAGATCGTCGACATCATCGGCGTGATCGACGGCATCGCCTTCCAGACCAATATCCTGGCGCTGAACGCGGCGGTGGAAGCGGCCCGTGCCGGCGAGCAGGGCCGGGGCTTTGCCGTCGTGGCCTCCGAGGTGCGCAGCCTCGCCCAGCGCTCGGCCCAGGCGGCCAAGGAGATCAAGACCCTGATCGGCGACAGCGTCGAGAAGGTGGACAACGGCTCGCGCCAGGTGGCCGATGCGGGCAAGACCATGGGCGACATCGTGAACCAGGTCAAACGCGTCAATGACCTGATCGACGAGATCAGCCATGCCAGCACCGAGCAGAGCAGCGGCATCGGCCAGGTCGGTCAGGCGGTCAATCAGCTCGATCAGGTGACCCAGCAGAATGCCGCGCTGGTGGAACAAAGCGCCGCCGCCGCCGAAAGCCTCAAGCACCAGGCGGCCGAACTGGCGCGCACCGTGGTGGCGTTCAAGCTGCCCAGCCCGGCCTGAGGCGGGACAGAACGATCAAGCCCCGCCAGCGCGCAGCAGCCGGCTGACGCCGGCCAGAAACGGCTCCAGGTCCAGCGGCTTGGTCCAGTAGTCGTCGGCGCCGGCCTGCAGGGCAGCCTGCACCTCGTCGGCCATGGCGCCAGCCGACAGCGCGACAATGGTCAGCCCGGCCGTATCGGCATCGGCGCGCAGCCGGCGCAGGACCTCCAGGCCGGTGATGTCCGGCAGATCGAGATCGAGCAGCAGCAGATCGGGTTGCTGGCTGGTCGCCAGCGCCAAGCCCTCGGCACCGTTGCAGGCCTGCAGCAGCTCGACGCCGGGCAGGCGGGCCAGCATCTGTTCGACCAGCAGCATATTGACCGCGTTGTCCTCGATGTAGAGCACGCGGCCGCTGGCCGGGGCCTGGTGTGGTGCAGGCAGGGCATCGAGCGCACCCGGCTCGGTGGTGCCGGAGCTGGTCCAGCCCGGCAGGCTCAGCCGCACCCGCGTGCCCCGGCCGGGCTGGCTGTCGATCCGGATCTCGCCCTGCATCAGCTGCATCAGCTGCCGCGTCAGCGCCAGACCCACGCCGCTGCCCTCGACCTTGCTGGCCTCGCGGCCCAGACGGTTGAACGGTTCGTACAGATGGGCCAGCTGCTCGGCACTCATGCCCAGGCCGGTATCGGTCACTTCGATCTCCACCATGCCCTGCTGCTGGCTGCAGCTCAGACTCACCTGACCATCGCGTCGGTTGTACTTGATGGCATTGCTCAGCACATTGATCAGGACCTGGCGCAGCCGTATCGGGTCGGCGCGCACCGTCAGCTCATCGCCCGGCGGCGGCGGGTGCAGATGGACGCCATGCTCGCTGGCCAGGGCCTCGGTCATGTCCAGGGCCTCATGTACCACCTGCAGCAGCGGCAGCCGCCGGGCATGCAGGCGCAGGTTGCCCGCTTCGATGCGCGCCACGTCCAGCACATCATTGACCAGGGCCAGCAGGTGCCAGCCGGCGCTCTGCACATGGGTCAACTGATCCAGCTCCTGCGGGCTCCGGCGGCTGCCCGCCGCCGTCATCAGCAGCTTGGTGAAACCCAGCACGGCGTTCAGCGGCGTGCGCAGCTCATGGCTCATGCGCGACAGAAAGGCGGTCTTGGCCTGGTTGGCGGCCACCGCGGCCTGCTGCTCCTCGCGTGCCTTCTCGGTCATGCGCCGCTCGGTCACGTCCAGGCTCATCGCCAGCATGCAGGTTTCACCGTGGTAGCTGATCAGCTCGGCGCTGAGCAGGCCCCACAGCAGGGGCCCGGCCCTGCCCCGCAGCTGCACCTCCAGATTGCTGACGCGGCCCTCGGCCTCCAGGCGCTCGTACAGGGCCTGGCGATAGGCCGGCAGCAGGCCAACATCCAGTTCCTGCATTGTGTGGCCAATCATCTGCTCGGCGCTCAGACCATAGCGCCTGGCGCCCAGCGAGTTGACATCCAGGACCCGCTTGCTCTGCATCGAGATGATCAGCGTGGCCACGGGCGAACGATGGAACAGCAGGCGGAACTGCTCGCGGTCACGCTCGGCATCCGCCAGTGCCGTCTGGCGGGCGCGCTCGCGGTCGATATCGTCCAGCGCATAGGACAGGTCACCGACCATTTCGTCCAGCAGCGCGAGCAGCGGGGCGTCGAAGAAGTTCGGTTCGCTGGCATAGACGGCCAGCACGCCGAAGACCTGCCCGCCGCGCCGGATCGGGAAGGCGGCCATCGCGCGCAGCCCGTTCTTCAGCGCGCGTTCGTGCCAATGCAGGGTGGCCAGGTCCTCCAGAAAGTCCTGGCAGACGGCGTGCTGCCCGCTGCGCCAGGCGGTGCCGGTGACGGAGCGCTGGGCCTCGTCGGTGCCGAGATCCCAGCGCTGGGGCAGACCGGCAAGAAAGCCGTCCTGTGCGCCAGCATGGGCCTGGCGCACCAGGTGGCCATCGTCCACCAGGCCGATGGCGCAGCAGCCGGCATGGCCGGTGTTCACGCAGATGCGGCAGATTTCGGCAAACAGCGTGGCTTCGTGACGCTCGCGCACGATGAGCTGGTTGGTCTGCGACAGGGCCATGTAGAAACGCTGCAGCCGTTCGCGCCGCTGCTCCTGCTCCCGGCCCTCCAGCCGATAGCGGGCGAACACGGTCCAACCCATGCCGGTGCCGGCCAGCCCGGTGATCAGCATCAGGGCGGCAATCACCCAGATCGCCTCGTCATAGGCGGCCCGGCTGGCCCGGTTCTCCTCTTCGGCCACTTTCAGCTGCAGGGTGATCAGCGCGTCGAGGCGCCCGGACAGCGGTTGCAGCGCCGCCGTCAGTCGCGCCTGGCTGAGCGAGGCCAGCGAGGCGGCGTCGCGGCGCTCCAGCAGTTCCAGCCAGGCTTGGATCTGGGTCTCGGCCTGGCGCATCAGCGGCTCGGTCTGGGCGATCAGGCGCAACTCGTCCTCGACCAGATAGGTCTTCAGGTAGCGCTGCCATTCGGTCTTGATGAGCTGTCGGGCCTGGGCGATGTCACGCATGGCCTGGCCCTGGCTCAGGCTGCCTTCGCGGGCGAGGGTCAGGGCATCGGCGATCTGCACGCGGTAGGCGTTATGTATCAGGCGCAGCTGCTGCAGCGGCAGGACGCGGTCCTGATAGACGGTGCTGATCGAGGCGGCGACCCCGCGCAGGCGCTGTAGGGCCAGATAGCCGGACAGGCCCATCAGCGCCAGCAGCACGACCAGCAACCAGGTCAATCGGGTCTTGAAACCGGGACTTCGCATCGCACCGCTTTCTCATGGCCAGATGCGTTTGTACCTCAGTTTTTGAGGCCTAAAGCATCGCCTCGACGACCATTTGCACGCGCTGCTGGCCGTTGTACTCGTCCAGGCTCAGGCGGTAGGCCAGCAGGCCCTGCTCGGCCACCGGTTCGATGTGGCCGAACCAGATTGCGTCACGCAGCACGCCCCCCTGGCGCACGCGCAGCTTCAGGTGTTTCTCGCCGACCAGGCGTTGCGAAACGATCTGCACCTGATCGCAGAACACCGGCGGCTCGAAGGCCTGGCCCCAGACCTGGGCGTCCAGCTGCTGCACCGTGGCGGGGGTGAACTGCTCGGGGGCCAGTGGCCCGTCGGTGCGCAGCGTGCGCTGCAGGCTGGCGGCGTCCAGCCACTCGGCGGCCACCTGCTGCAGCGCCCGGTCGAAGGTCTCGAAACCGTCCTCGGCCAGCGTGCAGCCGGCCGCCATCGCATGGCCGCCGAACTTCTTCAGCACCTCGGGGTGGCGCTTGCTGACCAGGTCCAGCGCGTCGCGCAGATGAAAGCCCGGGATCGAGCGGCCCGACCCTTTGAGCAGGCCGTCGGCGCCGATGGCGAATACAAAGGTCGGCCGGTGCACCCGGTCCTTCAGCCGCGAGGCGACGATGCCGACCACACCCTCGTGGAAGTCGGGGCCGAAGATGCACAGGGCGGCCGGTGGTTCGCCCTCGGGCATCAGCGCCTCCAGCAAGTCCTCAGCCTGCTCGCGCATGCCGGCCTCGATATCGCGGCGCGCGCGGTTGATCTCGTCGAGCTGCTTGGCCAGCACCAGGGCGCGGGTCGGGTCGTCGCACAGCAGGCACTCGATGCCCACCGTCATGTCGCTCAGCCGGCCGGCGGCATTGATGCGCGGTCCCAGCGAGAAACCGAGGTCAAAGCCGCTGGCGCGACTGGCGTCGCGCCCTGCGGCGGTGAACAGGGCCGCCACGCCCGGCTGCATGCGGCCAGCGCGCATGCGCTTGAGCCCCTGGGCCACCAGGCGGCGGTTGTTGGCGTCCAGCTTGACCACATCGGCCACCGTGCCCAGGGCCACCAGGTCGAGCAGGCTATCCAGCCTGGGCTGATTGCTGGCATCAAAGCGGCCGCGGGTGCGCAGCTCCGAGCGCAGGGCCAGCAGCACATAGAAGGCCACGCCCACCCCGGCCAGGTTCTTGCTCTCGAAGGGGCAACCGGGCTGGTTCGGATTGACGATGGTGGTGTCGGGCAGCTCGATGCGCTCGTTGACCAGGGCCGGCAGATGATGGTCGGTGACCAGCACCTGGATCCCCAGGCTCTGGGCATGGGCCACGCCGGCCATGCTGGCAATGCCGTTGTCCACCGTCACCAGCAGCCTGGGCGCCTGGGCCAGGGCCAGCTCGACGATGGCCGGGGTCAGGCCGTAACCATGGATGGCGCGGTCGGGCACCACATAGCTGAGTGTCTCGGGCCGCGCGCCCAGCAGGCGCAGCCCGCGCAGGGCCACGGCGCAGGCGGTGGCGCCGTCGCAGTCATAGTCGGCGACGATGCAGATGCGCTCGTTCCTCTCTATGGTGTCGGCCAGCAGCCGTGCGGCCTCGGCAATGCCCTTCAGCCCGTCGGGTGGCAGCAGCCGGTTCAGCGCATCGTCCAGCTCGTCGCTGGAGCGCACACCGCGGGCGGCGAACAACCGGGCCAGCAGGGGCGAGACGCCGGCCTGCTCCAGCGCCCAGACGGCGCGGGGCGGCACGTCGCGTGTCACCAACTGGGGGCTGCTCATGTGGGCACCCTACGCACTGCGTGCGATCCCGCCAAGCGGGAGTTCGCCCCTTCGGACGGCCGCGCGGAGCTCACAAGGCCTCCAGCACGGGTGCGGTGGCAACCGGCGGGTTCCACAGCCGCTTCCACCAGGGCCGCGGCTGCCGGCTCCAGCTGCGCGCCTGGCGCTCGCCGCACAGGGTCAGGCGCACGTCCTGGCCCTGCTCGGCGGCGCGCAGCAGGTCCTGGACCGGGCCGGCGTCCAGCGCGATCCAGGCCTCGGCCCAGGCGGCCCAGTCCCCGGCCAACAGCGGTGCGCGCAGGCGCCAGTCGGTCTGCAGATCCGCATCGGCCTGCACGGCCTGGGCCGGGCCGCAGCCGCTGATCCAGACCGAGTTGACCGGCAACAGGCCTTTGGCCTCGCGGGCCTCGTTCAAGGGATGGTTGTGCAGCAGCATCTGCACCTCGTTCTGCAGGGTGCGCAGGCGGCGGGGCTCGGGCATCCAGGGATCGACACCCCGGCCCATCACCCGGTCCAGGCTGGCGCCGGGCAGGCCGCGCAGCGATTCGTGGGCCACATACCAGCGCAGCGGCGCGCCCCAGGCGCTCGCCCAGCCTTCGCTGGCGGGGAACAGTTCGGCCAGCGACTCGAACAGCGCGCGCGAGGTGGTCGGGTCGAGGCTCAGGGTGGCGGTGTCCAGCGCGCTGATCTGGTCGCTGCCTACAGCCAAGTGCAGCGGCGTCAGCTCGGCCCAGCAGAGTTCGCTGGTGACGATGCCATCGGCCTGGGCATGGCGGGCAGCAAAGGGCAGGCAGCCATCGGCGCCGCTCCAGCCCCAGGCCTGGGCCAGCGCCCGCTCATGTGGTGGGGTCAGGCTGTATTCGTCGCTGTCCAGCAGGGGCTCCTCGGGCGTCAGCAGGCTCAGGGCCCGGGCGAGCCGGGGCAGGGCCAGGTCCTTCAGGGTATGGGTGGCGTTGTCGCCCAGGGCGCTGGCAAACGGAATCAACAGGTGCATGGGCGCATTATCGAGTGTCACCGTTTGTTCACGCCCCGGTCACGGGCGGGACATGGCCCGGCGTGAAGCTGTCGGCTCATGAAACCAGCAGACGGCTTTCTGAATGCCTTGACGGGCGGGGCGCCCGCCGGAGGGGGTGACGACAGCGACGACGGAGCCGGCGAGCTGCGCTACCGCAGCGTCTGGATCTCCGACATCCACCTCGGCACACCCGGTTGCCAGGCCCATGCGCTGCTGGACTTTCTGCGCCGGGTCGAGAGCGAGCATCTGTTCCTCGTCGGCGACATCATCGACGGCTGGCAGCTGCGCCGCAGCTGGTACTGGCCGCAGGCCCACAACGACGTGGTGCAAAAGCTCCTGCGCAAGGCCCGCAAGGGCACCAAGGTGGTGTTCATTCCCGGCAACCACGACGAGTTCGCGCGCAAATACCTGCAGCACAACTTCGGCGGCGTCGAGGTGGCCGAGGACTGGATCCATGAGACGGCCGACGGCCGCAAGCTCTGGATCACCCACGGCGACCTGTTCGACGGCGTGATCCAGTGCGCCAAATGGCTGGCCCATCTGGGCGACACGGCCTACGAGTTCACCCTGAAGCTGAACCGTCATCTGAACTCGCTGCGCGCCAGGATGGGCCTGCCCTACTGGAGCCTGTCCAAGTATCTGAAGCTCAAGGTCAAGCGGGCGGTCAGCTATGTCGGCGACTTCGAGTCCGCGGTCGCCCGCGAGGCGCGCAACCGCGGCGTGCAGGGCGTCGTCTGCGGCCATATCCACCATGCCGAGCTTCGCGACATCGACGGCATTCTCTATGCCAATGACGGCGACTGGGTCGAGAGCCTGACCGCCCTGGTCGAGCATGCCGACGGCCGGCTGGAGATTCTCGACTGGTCCAGCCGGGCGCTGCAGGCGCGGCAGACCCAGCTCGGCACAGCCATCCAACCCGTCGGGAGCCCCGCATGAAACTGGTTCTGATCACCGATGCCTGGGGGCCCCAGGTGAATGGCGTGGTCACCACCCTGGTCGAGCTGGTGGACGGCATGCGCGCCCGTGGCCACGAGGTGGTGCTGATCGAGCCCTCGCAGTTCAGGCGCATGCCCTGCCCGGGCTACCGCGAGATCGAGCTGGCGTTGCGGCCCTGGGGCAAGGTGAAGGCCATGCTTGATGAGGCCTTCGAGGCGTCGCCGGGCCGCCCCAAGACGCCTCGCTCCCCCTCGGGGGGGTGGGCGTCGCGCAGCGGCGACCTTGGGGGCCATCAGGAAGTTGCGATCCATATTGCCACCGAAGGCCCGCTGGGCACCGCCGCCCGCCGCTGGTGCCTGAAGAACAACAGGGCCTTCACGACCGCTTTCCACACCCGCTTCCCGGACATTCTGTCCAGCGCGCTGCACATCCCCGAGTCCTGGGGCTATTGGTGGTTCAAGCGTTTCCATGCCCCCTCGTCCGGTGTGATGGTGCCCACCGAGGGCATGCGGCAGATCCTGCAGCACCATGGCTTCACGAATCTGCGCAGCTGGTCGCATGGCGTGGACCTTGAGCTGTTCAAACCGGTGGCCGGGGCCAGCCTGGACCTGCCCGGTCCGGTATGGCTCTATGTGGGGCGGGTTTCCTACGAGAAGAATCTGCAGGCCTTTCTGAACCTGGACCTGCCGGGCTCCAAGGTCGTCTATGGCGTGGGCCCCCTGCTTGAAAAATTCCGGCGCGAGCACCCGCAGGTGCATTGGCGCGGCGTGGTGCCGCGCAGCGAGCTGCCGCGGATCTACAGCGCCGCCGACGTGTTCGTCTTTCCCAGCCGCAGCGAAACCTTCGGCCTGGTGATGCTGGAGGCACTGGCCTGCGGCACCCCGGTGGCGGCCTATCCGGTGGCGGGGCCGCTGGACGTGCTGGGCGAGTCGGACGGCGGCGTGCTCGATGCCGATCTGCGCCGGGCCGCGCTAGCCGCGCTGCACATCACGCCCGAGCGGGCGCTGGCCCGCGCACATCAGTTCGATTGGCACGCCGTGGTCAACCAGTTCATCGGCCTGCTGGTGCCGGCCGGGCCGGCGGCGGTCACGCACTGTCATGAAACTGTCGCAAGTCGGTCATAAACTGGCCGAATGACGCAAATCAGAACGCACGCCCCTGTGCGCCTGCTCAGCCGTGAGCAGGCCATGCTGGAATTCAATCGCAGGGTCTTGCTGCAGGCGCGGCGCGCCGATGTACCGCTGCTCGAGCGGCTGCGCTACATCTGCATCGTCTCGTCGAATATGGACGAGTTCTTCGAGGTGCGATTTGCCGACATGCTGGACGCCGCCCGCGAGAGCGGCAGCGGCATCAGCACCCAGGATGTGCTGCGCGTGGCCCAGGAGGCCCATGGACTGATCGACGAGAAGTACGCCGCCTTCAACGAGCAGGTGATGCCGGCCCTGAAGGAGCAGGGCATCCTGGTGCTCAATCATGCCGACCGCAACGAGGCGCAGACGCGCTGGGTGGACACCTTCTTCAAGCGCCAGGTGCGGCCGCTGCTGGTGCCGGTGGGCCTCGACCCGGCGCACCCGTTTCCGCAGGTGGCCAACAAGTCGCTGAACTTCATTGTCAAGCTCGGCGGCAAGGACGCCTTCGGTCGCGACAACTCGATCGCCATCGTCAAGGTGCCGCGCGTGCTGCCTCGGGTGATACGACTGCCCGCTGCCATCAGCGAGGGCACGCAGGCCTTTGTGCTGCTCAGCAGCGTGATCCGCTCGCATCTGGAGGAGCTATTCCAGGGCCGCGAGGTGGTGGCCTTCTCGCAGTTCCGCGTCACCCGTGACTCCGACCTCGATGTCGACGAGGAGGAGGTTGCCAACCTGCGCCAGGCCCTGCGCACCGGCCTGACCACGCGCCACTTCGGCCGCGCCATCCGCATCGAGGTGGTGAACAGCTGCCCACCCGAGCTGTCGGACTTTCTGCTGGAGCAGTTTGCCGTGCCCGAGGCGGCCCTGTACCGGGTCAACGGCCCGGTGAATCTGGTGCGGCTCAATGAGCTGATCGATCAGAGCGACGCGCCCGATCTGCGCTTCCCGCCCTATGAGCCGGCCTGGCCGCAGGACCGGCTGCCGCGATCACGCTCGATCTTCGAGCAGCTCAGGCGCGGCGACGTGCTGCTTCATCACCCGTTCGAGAGCTTCGAGCCGGTGGTGCAGTTCCTGCGCGAGGCCGTCGAAGACCCGGACGTGCTGGCCATCAAGCAGACGATTTACCGCACCGGCGCCAAGTCCGTGCTGATGGACCTGCTGATCGAGGCGGCCCGCAGGGGTAAGGAAGTGCTGGCCGTGGTGGAGCTGAAGGCACGCTTCGACGAGGAGGCCAATATCAACTGGGCCGAGCGGCTGGAGGCGGTCGGTGCGCAGGTGGTGTATGGCATCGTCGGCCTCAAGACCCATGCCAAGATGATGCTGATCACCCGCCGCGAGGGCTCGCGGCTGCGCCGCTATGTGCATCTTTCGACCGGCAACTACAACCCCAAGACGGCGCGGCTGTACACCGACATCGGCTACCTGACCGCCTCGCCGGAGCTGACGGCCGATGCCGACACGGTGTTCCGCCAACTCGCCTCGCTGAGCAAGGTCAAGCCGCCGCGGCATCTGATGATGGCGCCGTTCAGCCTGCACAAGCGCATGGTGCGGCACCTCGAACAGGTGGCCGAGGCCGCTCGGGCCGGCCTGCCGGCGCGGGTGGTGGTGAAGATCAATGCGCTGACCGATGTGCTCTTGATCGAGGCCCTGATCGAGGCCGGCAAGGCCGGCGCCAGCATCGACCTGATCGTGCGTGGTGCCTGCATGCTGCCGCCGGGCATACCGGGCTACAGCGACAACATCCGCGTGCGCTCGGTGGTGGGACGCTTTCTGGAGCACACACGGGTGATCTATGTCCGCTGGGGCAACGCCGAGAGCGACGAGGCGCTGTATCTGTCCAGCGCCGACTGGATGAGCCGCAATATGTTCCGCCGCATCGAGATCGCCTGGCCGGTGACCGACGCCAGGCTGCGCCAGCGTGTCATCGACGAATGCCTGGTGCCTTATCTGCATGATGGCCAGGATGCCTGGAGCCTCAAGCCCGACGGTCACTACGAACATGTGTCCGGGCAGGGGCACAGCGCCCAGCGGGCGCTGATGCACAAATTCAGCCGCGAGGAATGATGCCGCGATGGACCTGATTCTGTGGCGACATGCCGAGGCCGAGGTCCGCCGTGAGGGTCAGGACGAGCTTGATCGCGCGCTGACGCCAAAGGGCGAGCGCCAGGCCCAGCGCATGGCGGCCTGGTTGAACCGGCACCTGGCGGAGTCCACCCGCGTGCTCGTCAGTCCGGCCCTGCGCTGTCAGCAGACGGCCGCGCATCTGGGCCGCAGTTTTCGCACCGTGCCGGGTCTTGCCCCGGCCGGCGGTGTTGATGACCTGCTGCGTCTGGCCCGCTGGCCCCAGGCCAACGAGCCGGTGCTGGTGATAGGGCATCAGCCGACGCTGGGCCTGGTCTGCGCGCAGCTGCTCAGCGGCCAGGAGCAGGCCTGGCACGTCAAGAAGGCGGCGGTCTGGTGGCTGCGCCAGCGCGAGCGCGAGGGTGTGTCCGGGGTGTTCCTGCAGGCGGTGCAGGCGGTGGATGGGCTCTAGACGTGGCCCCGGATTGCATCCGGGCCACGGTGGATTGGTAGCCCGGATGCAATCCGGGGCCAGACATCAAGCCTTCAGCGTCAACTCCAGCAGCCCGCTGCGCGCCCAGGCCTGCAACTCCTCCTGCAGCAGATAGACGGTGCGCGGATGCCGGGCGGCCCAGCCGGGTGCCATCTGCAACTCCACCGCCTGATCACGGCGCTGCAGCCGCATGGCCGCCTTGTCGAGGCGGTCGCGCGCATGGGCCTTGATGACGGCCAGGCGCAGGCTCAGCAGCTGCCAGATGAAGCCGCTGTCGGCCAGCCGCGTGTCCAGCTTCTTAAGGCCACCGCGCTGGCCCAGCACCAGGTCGCTGATCAGGCGCAGCTGGCTTTGCGAGAAGCCCGGCGCATCGACGTGCGCCAGCAGATAGGCGCTGTGGCGATGGTGATCGTGGTGCGAGACCATCATGCCGATTTCGTGCAGCGCCGCGGCCCAGCCGAGCTCGCGCCGCGATTCCGGCTCGGCCTCGGGCACCAACTGCCGGTACAGCGCCAGCGCCTGCTGCTGCACGCGCCGGGCCTGGGCCAGATCGACATCGAAGCGCTGCTGCAAGCCCTTCACCGAAGGCTCGCGGATATCACCGACCCGGACCTTGCGGCCGCTCTCCGCGGTCTCCAGGCGTTCGGCCAGGTCGAAGATCACACCCTGGCGCAAGGCGCCCTTGGCGGGCAGCAACTCGTCGATGCCGAACTGCATCACCAGTGTGTAGAGAATGCACAGGCCACCGGCGACGACGGCGCGGCGGTCTTCCTTCAGGCCGGGGAGCTTGATGCGGTCCACATGACCTGCGGCCAGGCATTGCTCGATGCACCAGCGCAGCGCTGCCGGCGTGATGCGACCATCGGTGATGCCGCTGGCGGCGAGCAGCTGCGAAACCGCGCCGACGGTGCCCGACGAGCCAAGCGCCTCACGCCACAGGCCAGGCGCAAAGGGCTGCAGCGCCTCTTCCAGCTCGGCCCCGCAGGCCACCTGGGCGGCGCGAAAGGCCTCGGCGCTGAACTTGCCGTCCGGGAAGAAACGCATCGACAGGCTGACACTGCCGACCTGGAAGGACTCGGCGGTGATCGGCCGCCGACCCCGGCCGAGGATCATCTCGGTCGAGCGGCCGCCGATATCGATCACCAGCCGCGGCAGCTCGGACGGCTGCAGCCGCGCGACGCCGGCATAGATCAGGCGGGCCTCCTCGCGGCCCGAGATCACCTCCACGGGATGACCCAGCACCGTGCGGGCGCGCTGCAGAAAGGCATCGCGGTTGCGGGCTTCGCGCAGGGTCTGGGTGGCCACCGCGCGCACCTGCTGAGGCACAAAGCCGTCCAGGCGCTGGGCAAAGCGCTGCAGGCAGTCGAGGCCGCGCTGGGCTGCGGCCTCGGTGAGCATCTTGTTGGCATCAAGCCCGGCGCCCAGGCGCACGGTCTCCTTCAGATAGGCGATGCGGCGGTAGCGGCCCTGCTCCAGCTGGGCAATCTCCAGCCGGAAGCTGTTGGAGCCCATGTCGATGGCGGCGAGCTGCCCCGCAGCAAGGCGGGACGGGGATGGTTTGGATTCAGGCATGAGTGCCGGCATTGTCGCGGCAAATCATGACGCCAAGCCCGCCACACCACGAGGTTTTGCAGCGGCCCCTAGAATCCTGCAGCTTATCAAAGGACACATGCCATGGCAGAACTCGACCTGAACCGCCGCGACTTCGTGCGCGCCGCCGTGGGCAGCGGTTTTGCCGCCGCCGTGCTGCCGGTGACGGCACAGACCGTCGTCAAGACCGACAGCGCAGGCTTGCGTGTCGGCGAGGTCACGATTCCGTTGGGCGACTTCAAGATGCCCGCCTACCGGGCCATGCCCGAGGGCGGTCGCAATCTGCCGGTGATCCTGCTGGTCAGCGAGATCTTTGGCGTCCATGAGTACATTGCCGATGTTGCCCGCCGCCTGGCCAAGCAAGGCTATCTGGTGATCGCGCCCGAGTTGTTCGTGCGTCAGGGCGATGCCGGCGACTATGGCGAGATCGCCAAGCTGCTGGCTGAGGTCGTCAACAAGGTGCCCGATGCTCAGGTGATGGGTGATCTGGACGCCTGCGTGGCCTGGGCTAGGACCCAGGGCGGAGACACATCAAGGCTGGGCATCACCGGCTTCTGCTGGGGCGGGCGCATGACCTGGCTCTATGCCGCGCATAACCCGGGCGTGAAGGCGGGCGTGGCCTGGTATGGCCGCCTGGTCGGCGCCAGCACGCCGCTGACGCCCAAACACCCGGTCGATCTTGCGGCCGGGCTGCGTGGGCCGGTGCTGGGCCTCTATGGCGGGCAGGACGCCGGCATACCGCTTGACACGGTTGATAAGATGAAGGCCGCGCTAAGCCAGGGGAGCGCCTCGGCCAAGGCCTCGAGTTTTCATGTCTATGCCGAGGCGGGACACGCCTTCCATGCCGACTACCGCCCGACGTTCCTGAAGGGCCCGGCCGAGGACGGCTGGCAGCGCTGTCTGGCCTGGTTCAAGGCGCAGGGCGTCGCCTAGGCGAGCACTGCGACCCAGCCGCGCCAAAAGTGCGCGGTCTTGTTTTCTTTCATCCACTGGAATTGAATGACGCTGCTGTACATCGTGATCGCAACCTTGGCCGGCGGCCTGCTGTCGGTGCTGATCGCCGCCAGCCTGACGGTCAAACTGCTGGGCAAGCTGGTGCGCCACCTGGTCAGCCTTTCGGCCGGCCTGCTGCTGGCCACCGCCCTGTTGCATGTACTGCCCGAGGCCTTCGAGAGCAAGGCCGACACGCACCAGCTGTTCCTGACCCTGCTGGCCGGTCTGATGTTCTTCTTCCTGCTCGAGAAGGCCGAGCTTTACCGCCACAACCACCACCACGAGGGCGATGACCCTCACCACCACCACCACCATGGCTTCGACGCCGAGCAGGCGGGCCGGGGCGGCTGGAGCGTGCTGGTCGGTGACAGCATCCACAACTTCTGCGACGGCATCATCATCGCGGCGGCGTTTCTGGCCGACACGCATCTGGGCGTGGTCACCGCGCTGGCCATCATCGCGCACGAGATTCCCCAGGAGGTGGGCGACTACATCGTGCTGCTGAATGCCGGCTTCAGTCGCGCCAAGGCGTTGCTGTACAACGCCATTTCCGGCCTCTCGGCGGTGGTCGGCGGCGTGCTCGGCTACTTCATCGTCGGGCCCTGGGAGGCGCTGTTTCCCTATCTGCTGGTGGCTGCCTCAAGCAGCTTCATCTATGTGGCCGTGGCCGATCTGATACCGCAGCTGCAGCGCCGCCTGCCCTGGCGCGAGACAGCGTCTCAGCTGGCCTGGCTGGCGGTGGGGATGGGTATCGTCGTTGTCGCGGTAGGGAGTGCACATTGACTGCGTAGCCCGGATGCAATCCGGGGTTTGCCGCTGAAGGGCCCCCGGATTGCATCCGGGCTACGAGACTGGGAAAAAACTCAGCGAACCACCAAGACAGGCGTCGTCGTGTGCGTCAGCACCTTCTGCGTCTCGCTGCCCAGCAGCAGGGCCTCGACGCCTCGGCGGCCGTGCGAGGCCATCACGATCAGGTCGGCATTGATCAGCTTGGCATGGTCGATGATGGCTTCCCAGGCGTGCAGGGCCTCGACCGTGTGGCCTTCGATAGGCACGCCAGCGGTCTCGGCTGCCTTCAGCACGGCGGCGATGCGGGCGCCGGCGATGCGTTCCTGGGCATCGAAGAACTCCTGGGGCGGGGTCGGCTGCATTTCCGAGATCGCGCTGTAGGGGAATGGCTCCTTGATGCTGATGGCGTAGAGCTTGGCGCCATGGACCTTGGCCACGCCGATGGCGGTCTGCACCGCCTTGGCCGTGATGTCGGAACCGTCGGTGGGAACGATGATGCGTTGGAACATGGTTTTCCTCCAGTTTGGGCCGCACCTGAAGACCTTCAGGCGTCGACGACAAGGTCAGTGTCGCGTGACATCTTCGGAGTCGCCTTGTTCCAAGTCAAGTCGGCCGACTTCAGCCTCTTGCCACCGGCCGGCTTGGGTCGGACGACCATTCGCTCCATGAACCCGGGTAGAGCTGTGAGCCGCCGAGGCCGGCAAATTCCATCGCCAGCAGGTTGTGACAGGCGGTGACGCCGGAACCGCATTGGTGCACGACCTCGGCCGGCGCGCGGGCGCCCAGCAGGGCGGTGAAGTCTTCGCGCAGTGCCGCGGCCGGCTTGAAACGGCCATCGGCCTGCAGGTTGTCCTTGAAGAAGCGGTTGCTGGCGCCGGGGATGTGGCCTGCCAGCTTGTCCAGCGGCTCGACCTCGCCACGGAAGCGCTCACCGGCGCGTGCGTCGATCAGCCGCACCCGACCCAGGCGGGCCAGCAGTGCATCGCCGTCCAGGCTGGGGGCCAGGCTTTCACCCAGCGGATAGGCGGCGCTGGCGTCAGGTGTTGCCGGCAGTGTCTGGCTCAGCGCGCCACCGGCGGCCGTCCAGGCTGGCAGGCCGCCATCGAGCACCGCCACCGCGCCGTGGCCTATCCAGCGCAGCATCCACCACAGCCGCGCCGCATACATGCCGCCCTGGCTGTCGTAAGTCACGACCTGGACCCCGGGCCTGACGCCCAGCCGTGCGGCGGTGGCGGCGAAGGCCTCGCGCGTGGGCAGCGGATGGCGGCCGTTGCGGCCGGTCTTGGCACCGCTCAGGTCGCGGTCCAGGTGGGCATAGTGCGCCCCAGGCAGATGGCCGGCCGCATAGGCCCGCTCGCCGACGGCCGGGTCGGCCAGATCAAAGCTGGCGTCGATGATCAGCAGCGGCGCGCCTGCGGCAAGCAGGTCCTGTAGCTGGGCGACGTTGATCAGGGCGGTGTAAGAAGCATTGGCGGTCATGATTCGAGCGTGGAGTGTTGGCTGTCGGCCGGCGTGCTGCGGCTGCGCAACAGGGTGGCGGCCAAGCCGGCCACGATGATGAGACACATGCCCAGCAGCGCCGAGGGGGTCAGCGCATCGCCGAACAGCAAGGCGCCGTAGAGGAATGAGAACACGATACCGAGGTATTGCAAACTGGCATTGACCAAGGTCTTGCCACGGCTGTAAGCGCGTGTCATCGACAGCTGGGCGGCCGTGGCCAGCAGGCCCACGGCCAGCAGCAGGGCGCTGCCGCGCAGGCTGTGGCCATGCCAGTCGCCGGTGGCCAGGGTGGTCAATGCGCCGGCCGCGATGCCACCCAGCGAGAAATAGAACACGATGCGGTACTCCGGCTCGCCGGCCCGGCCCAGCGAGGTGACCTGCAGATAGGCCAGCGCCGACAACATGCCCGACAGCAGGCCGGCCAGGCCGTACCAGAGCTGCTGTTCGTCCATCGTCGGCCGCAGCACCAGGGCGACGCCGCAAAAGCCCAGCAGCACTGCGGCAACCAGGCGCGGATCGACCCGGGCGCTGCCCATCAGGACACCGCCGCCGATCAGGAACAGCGCCATCCAGACCGAGGACATGTAGTTCAAGGTCATCGCCGTGGCCAGCGGCAGCTTGCCGATCGAATAGAACCACAGCGACAGGGCCAGCACGCCCGAGAGGCTGCGCCAGAAGTGCATGCCGGGCACGGCGGTGCGCAGGCTCTGGCCCTGCCAGCGGGACATCGCAGCGATGACCAGCACGCCGACCAGGCCGCGGTAGAAGACGATCTCGCCGGCGCCGTACTCATCGGAGGCGAGCTTGACGCAGACCCCCATGGTGGCGAACAGGAGGGTGGCAAGAACCATCAGTAGCGAGGCGGGCATGGCTGCGATTGTGGCCCGCCCCCGTGCCGCGGCGATGCGGCATGCGCACGGTTGTGCCCGTAGGCCCTGTCAGCCCTCCATCACATAGACCTTGTGCGCCCCATGCTTGGCTTCGCGCTTGGCGCTGGCTGCGGCACTGGCAACGTCCTCGCTGCGCGACAGCGTGCCCGAGCGAATGCGCACCGCGCCTATGCACAGCGTCGTGCAGGGGTGGAAGCGCATGTCGCCGTGGCGGTCCTCGGCCATGATGCCGCCGGCCTGCAGCGCCGCCTCGTCGAACAGCGACAGCGCCCTTTCATTGAAGCTGTTGACGATGGCCTCGCAGCGCGACTCCCAATCGCTGCTCTGGAACAGCACGACGAAGTCGTCGCCGCCGACATGGCCGACGAAGTCGCGCTGCGGGTCGCAGTGCAGGGCCAGCGCGCGGGCCACCAGGCGGATCATCTCGTCGCCCCGCCAGTAGCCGTAGTGGTCGTTGAAGGGCTTGAACTGGTTCAGGTCGGCATAGGCGGCAACGAACTCGCGGCCGCTGGCCAGCAGCCGGTCGATGTGCTGGCTGATCGGGATATTGCCGGGCAGGAAGGTCAGCGGGTTGGCATGGCGGGCCGCCTCGATGCGCGCCTCGGTGACCGAGCGCACCAGCTGCTGGCCGGTGCCCAGGCCCAGGTAGCAGCCGCCACGGGTGACGATGAAGCCTTCGCTGAGGTAGCGCTGGTCGGGCGAGGTCAGCACCGAGGTCAGCTCCTCGATACCGGTGTCGCCCTCGACGATCAGCGGCGCATGGTTGGCGAACAGGCTGCAGCTGTGGCGGCCGTACAGGTCGTTGAAGAAGGGCTTGGCCCAGCGCGCGATGAACTGGCTGCGGTCCACCAGGGCGATCGGGCGCTGCTCCTCGTCCACCAGGGCCAGCGCATGCAGGCGCTCGTCCTTGGAGAAGATGCGGTACAGCTGTTCGTTGGTGGTGGCCGTGCCGACGGTGGGCAGCTGCGCGCACAGATGCGCGGCCAGCACGCCCGAGCCGCTGGCACGCCGCAGTTCCGGCAGCACGGCGATGTCAGCGCTGGCCAGCACCTGCTGGGCGGCCTCGGGGGCGTGGGCCAGGCCCTCGGCCGCGGGCCGACCGAGCAGCCAGCCCTGGCCGTAGCTGATGCCCAGATCGCGCAGCACGCGCAGCTCGTCGGCCGATTCGATGCCCTCGGCGACCAGGCGCGAGCCCAGGGTCTCGGCCAGCTGCAGCAGCGCGCGGAAGGTCTGCAGCTTCTCCGGCTGGGCGTGAACGTTGCGGGTGAAGTACTTGTCTATCTTCACCAGGTCGGGCTGGATCTCGGACCACAGGCGCAGCGAGGAGCGGCCATCGCCGAAATCGTCCAGCGCGATGCCGACCTTGTGCTTGCGCAGCACGGCGATGGCGCGCTTGAGCGCATCCAGGTCGGGCACCCGCTCATGCTCGGTCAGCTCGATCAGCACATTCTCGGGCAGCACCCCGCAGCTGGAGAAGTGCAGCAGGGTGCGCTCCAGCCCCATGTCGTGGACGGCGCGGCTCAGCGCGTCGGCGCTCATGTTCACCAGCAGCTTGCCGGACAGGCCCTGCGGCCCCCAGTCGCGCAGCGCACGCATCGCGCAGCGTACCTCCAGCTCCACCGTCAGGCCCTCTGCGCGGCCGGCGGCAAACAGGGCATCCGGAAACTCCAGCGAACTGCCGGCCGGGCCACGTATCAAGGCCTCATGACCATAGACCGCGCCGCTGCCCAGGTGCACGATCGGTTGGAAGTGCGCGACCAGCTGGTCACGGGCGATCAGCTGCTGCAGGGCCGTGGCGGGCGTTTCGGCCTGGGGCCTGAGGGTGTGTAGGGTGCTCATGGGGGCATTCTTCAAAGCCCGCATGACACTCCCGTGACCCCGCCGTGACCCCCGGCCCTGCCATTCCCTCGAAGCGTCAAATGTTCACGCCACCGCCATGCCAGCGCCTGCGTCGCTGCAGGCCGATGGCAGCCAGGCCGGCCAGCATCAGCGCATAGCCATCAGGCTCGGGGACCTGGGCGGTGATGTGGGCGCCATAGTTGGCCGGCACCTCGCCAGGCAGCTGCATGCCATAGACGTCTATCCACAGGCAGCTCTTGACCGGGCAGGGCTTGGTGACCGAGAAGCCACCCGAGCCGATCGCCGTCTTGCCCTGGTCGGTGATCAGGAAGGGCAGGGTGGTGCGGCCGCCGCCGCCATCGAGAAAGCTCAGGCCGACATCGGTGAAGCTGACGCTGCCGAAGGCGAAGATCTCCTTTGCGACCAATTGGTAGTTGCCGGCAGGCATGTCGCTGACATCGATGTTCCAGGAGTCGAAGAAGGGCACCGGAGCGACGGCGTCCTGGGCAAAGGGCCCGGAGTCCACCGGATCGCCGCCCGCCGTGCCGCGACCGAAGCCGAACAGTATCAGCTCGAAGCCGGTGCCTGTCGTCGAGGCGACGAACTTGGCGGTGTTGTACTCGGCCGCGTGGGCGGCGGGAAGGCAGGCCAGGCCCAGCAGGACGGTGGCAGCAAGCGCTTTGAAGTTCATCTCGACTCCTGGCGGAGAACGTGGTCGATCAACTCATGCAGCCCAACGACAAGGCCTGTAGTATTCAGCGGGGGAACAGTAGCACAGCAGGGCCTCGAGAGCAAAGCAATGCACGGCCCCTGGCTCAGACGCGAGGCTCATGCATGACCGAACAAGAGCAGATCGAGGCTGGCATGGCGGCGCTTGAGGCGCAGCGCGGCACCCTCGGCGACGCGGTGGTGGACGTGGCCATCGCGGCCATGCGTACCCAGCTGCAGGGCCTGCTCAGATCGGTCGCGGCACCGGCGCAGCAGCTCAAGCAGGTGACGGTGATGTTCATCGATACGGTGGGCTCCACCGCGATGGGCCAGGGCCTGGACCCGGAGGACGTGCAGGCGGTGATCGACGGCGCGCTGGAGCGCTTCACGGCCATCGTCCAGCGCTTCTCGGGCCGGGTCCTGCAGTACGCGGGCGATGGCCTGCTGGCCGTGTTCGGTGCCGACGAGGCCCATGAGGACGACCCGGAGCGGGCCATCCGCGCCGGCCTTGAGGTGCTGGCCGAGGCGCAGCGCCATGCGACCCGGGTGGCCCGCGATCTGCGCGTGACAGGTTTTCAGGTGCGCGTGGGCATCAACACCGGCCCGGTGCTGCTGGGCGGTGGTGTCGATGCCGAGGGCACGATACGCGGTGCCACCGTCAACCTGGCCGCCCGCATGGAGCAGAGCGCCCCGCCCGGCGAGTTGCGCATCAGCCATGACAGCTACCGCCATGTGCGCGGCCTGTTCCGCGTCAGCGAGCAGCCGCCGCTGATCGTCAAGGGTTATGACCAGCCGCTGGCCACCTATCTGGTGCAGGGCGTGCAGCCGCGCGCCTTCCATACCGGCTCGCGCGGCATCGAGGGCCTGGAGGTGCGCATGGTGGCGCGCGAGGCCGAGATGGAGCTGCTGCAGGAGGCCTGGGGGGCGGTGGCGCGCAAGGCCGCCTTCAGCTCGGTGCTGGTGGTCGCCGAGGCGGGGCTTGGCAAGAGCCGGCTGTTGCAGGAGTTCGAGCGCTGGGTGGAAGACCAGGATCGGCCCGCCCTGGTGCTGCGCGGCCGTGCCGACCCGCGCGCCCAGAGCCATCCGTTCGGGCTCTTGCGCGACCTGCTGTGCCGCAGCCTGCAGATCAGCGAGGAGGACGATCCGGCCACCGCCCGCCGCAAATTCTGCGAAGGGCTGCTGCCCCGCTTTGACATGGGGGCGGAGGAGGGCGAGGCTCATGCCCATCTGCTGGGGCATCTGATCGGCCTGGACTTCTCGGGCAGTCCCCATCTGCGCGGCATTCTCGAAGACGGCCGGCAGATCCGCAACCGCGGCTTTCACGCGGTGGCGCAGATGCTGCGCATCGCCCATGCCCGCGACGGCCTGCCCAATCTGCTGCTGCTGGACGATCTGCACTGGGCCGATGACGGCTCGCTGGATTTCGTCGACTACCTGCTGCAGGTCAACCGAGATGTGCCGACGCTGATGCTGGGCCTGACCCGCCCGCTGCTGTTCGAGCGCCGGGCCGACTGGGCCGAGGGCGAGGCCACCCACCAGCGCATCGACCTGCAGCCGCTGGACAAGCGCGGCAGCCGCGAACTGGCCAATGTGCTGCTGCAGCGCCTGAACCCTGTGCCGCCGACCCTGCGCGAGCTGATCACCGGCGGCGCCGAGGGCAATCCCTTCTATATGGAGGAACTGCTGCGCATGCTGATCGACGAGGGCGCCATCGCGGTGCAAGGAGGGCGCTGGCATCTGCTGCCCGACAAGCTGCAGGCCGCCCAGGTACCACCGACGCTCACCGGCGTGTTGCAGGCGCGGCTGGACACGCTGGCTCCGCACGAGAAGCTGTCGCTGCAGCAGGCCGCGGTGATCGGCTTCGTGTTCTGGGACCAGGCGCTGGCCGCGCTCGACGCCCAGGCGCTGCAGCCGCTGGACGCGCAGATCCGGCGCGGCCTGGTGGTGCCCCACGACCGCGCGGCCTTCGAGGGCCAGAACGAATACGCGTTCAAGCACCAGATCCTGCACCAGGTCACCTATGACAGCCTGCTGCGCCGCAGCCGGCGCGAGTACCACGCCAAGGCGGCCGCCTGGCTGGTGCATCTGGGCGAGTCGGGGGCCAGCGGCCTGTCGCAGACCCTGGGCCCGGCGGCCGAGCACTTCGAACGGGCCGGCGATATGCGCAATGCGCTGAGCTACTTCGTCCGCGCCGCCGAGGACGCCGCCGCCCGCTATGCCAACGAGGCCATGCTGGGTTTCGTCGCCCGCGGCCTGGCGCTGGCACAAGGCGATGACCATGAGGCGCGCTGGCGGCTGCTGCGCCTGCGCGAACGCCTGCTGCAGACGCGCGAGGACCGCGCCGCCCACGAGGCCGACCTGCAGGCGCTGGCCGAGCTGGCCGAGCGGCTGGACGACGACCAGCGGCGCATCGAAGTCCTGCTGCGCCAGGCTTTTGTGCTGCGCGCGGCCGGTGATTTCGAGGCCGCCGAGCGCGCCGACCGGGCCGGCTTTGCGTTGGCCGCCGGGCTGCCCGAGGTGCCGCCGGCGCTGTTTCCCAGCCTGGCCACCACCCTGACCGGTCGAGGGGACTATGCCGGCGCCCGCGAGGTGTCCGAGCAGGGCCTGGCCCTGGCCCGGCGGCAGGGCGACCGCGTGGGCGAGAGCAAGCTGGTCAATGCGCTGGGCCTGATCGCGATGGAGCAGGGCGATCTGGCCACCGCCGCCGACTGCTTCGAGCGCGGCCTGCTGATGGTGCGCGAGGCCAGGGACCGCGGCGCCGAGGGTTTGCGGCTGAACAATCTGGGCTCGGTCTATCCCCGCCTGGGTGACTATGCCAAGGCGCGCCAGCATCTCGACCAGGGCCTGCGCCTGGCCCGTGCGCTGGGCCAGCGCGACACAGAGGCGGTGGTGCTGTTGAACACCGGCTCGGTGGCCCATCTGCAGGGCGACGACACCAGCGCCCTGGCCCACGCCAATGCGGCGCTGGAGGCGGCCGCCGCCAGCGGCCAGCGCGACCTGGAGGCCTATGCGCGCCTGGTCGCCGGCCATGCCGAGCTGGGGTTGGGGCGGCTGGAGGCCGCACAGACCGCCTACGCCGATTCACGCGACCGGCTGCTGCAGCTGAAGATGCGCGGCCAGCAGGTGCTCGATCCGGTCTCGGGCCTGGCCCGTGTGGCGCTGGCCCGGGGCCAGGTGGCCGAGGCCTTGCGGCAGGTCGAGCTGATCCTGGCTCACCTGGCCGGCGGCGGCAGCCTGGACGGTACCGAGGAGCCGCTGCTACTGCCACTGACCTGCTACCAGGTGCTGCTGGCAGCCGGCGACGTGCGCGCGCTGGAGGTGCTGGCGGCGGCCCATGCCGAATTGCAGGCCCAGGCCGCGCGCATCAGCGACGCCCGGGTGCGCCAGGGATTCCTGAGCAACGTGCCGCACAACCGCGAGATCGTGCGCGCCTGGGAAGCCTTGAATCGCTAGACGCGGTGTATCAGACGCGACTGAGTGCAATGCCCGAAGTGCTGCGCAGGCGATCGATCAGCCGCGGCGCGATCTGCTGCAGCGGCAAGACCTCGTCGGCCGCGCCGGCGTTGATGGCCTCGCGCGGCATGCCGAACACCACGCAGGTGGCCTCGTCCTGCACGAAGTTGTAGGAGCCGGCGTCCTTCATCACCTTCATCGCCTTGGCGCCGTCCGCGCCCATGCCGGTGAGCATGATGCCCAAGGCGTTGGGGCCGACGACGCGGGCCGCCGAGTGGAACAGCACCTCGACCGAGGGCTTGTGGCGGTTCACCGGCTCGCCGTCCTGCACCCGGGCGATGTAGTTGGCGCCCGAGCGCTCGACACTCAAGTGAAAGCCGCCCGGCGCGATGTAGCCATGACCGGGCAGGATGCGCTCGCCGTCCTGGGCTTCCTTGACGCGGATGCGGCACAGGCTGTCCAGCCGCGCCGCATAGCTCTTGGTGAAGCCTGGCGGCATGTGCTGGGTAATGACAACGGCCGGGCAGTCGGCCGGCAGATTGATCAGCACGTCCTTGGTCGCCTCGGTGCCACCGGTGGAGGCGCCAATGAAGATGATCTTCTCGGTCGAGAGGCGACCGATGCCGGCCATCGTCACCGGTTTGGCGGGTGCTGCCGGTGCACCGCCCGCGGTGGGGGCCGGCGCAGGGGCCGCGTGGCGACGGATGTGCGCCTTGGCGGCGATGCGTATCTTGTCGGTGATGTCGTCGGCCAGCTGGCGTATGCCATCGGCCACACCGATCTTGGGTTTGGCGACGAAATCGACCGCGCCCAGCTCCAGCGCCTTCATCGTCACCTCGGCGCCCCGCTCGGTCAAGGTGGAGACCATCACCACCGGCATCGGTCGCAGCCGCATCAGGCGCGACAGGAAGTCGATGCCGTCCATGCGCGGCATTTCCACGTCCAGCGTGATCACGTCGGGGTTGAGGTTGCGAATCATCTCGCGCGCGATCAGCGGGTCGCTGGCGGCGCCGACGCAAATCATGTCGGGCTGGCGGTTGATGATTTCGGTCAGGATGCTGCGCACCAGCGCCGAGTCGTCCACGACGACCACTGTGGTTTTGGCCATGCCGTTCTCTCCAACTTCTAGAACAGGTCCACCGAGCCACCCGCGACGACCGGCGCCACCTTCTGTGCGGCCAGCCTGTCTTGCTGGACCAGCGCATCGGTATTGGCCGGGGCGAGGCGTTTCACCATCGCCTTGCCGCTGTGGGGCAGAAAGCAGACCTTGCGGGGATAGATGTCGAGCACGTCCTTGGAGACGATGGGTATGCGCTCGGTCTTCAGATAGTCGATCACGAAGGCGGTGTTGCGCTCGCCGACGTTGATGGTGTTCATGCCGCCGATGACCGCGCCGCCGCCAAAGATCTTGGCTTCCATGGTCATGCGCGAGGCGCCGCGCTTCATCATCTCGTTGATCAGCAGTTCCATCGCGAACGAGCCGTAGCGGCCCGAGTCGCCGGCGCCCTCGGGCAGCATGAAGTGGTTCATGCCGCCGACCTTGGCATTGCGGTCCCAGATGCAGGCGGCGATGCAGGAGCCCAGGGTCGTCATGACCAGTATGTCTTCGCTGTCCACGAAGTATTCGCCGGGGAGAATCTTCACCGCCTCATTCTTGAAATGGGCGTCCCAGAAGAAGAAGGAGGCTTCGCCGGGCTTGCGGGCCTGGGATTTGAGCTTGGTCAGCCGTGGCGACCCCCCCAACGATGAGCTCGTGAAGGCGGCCGCGGCGGGACGAGCTGGGGAGTTGGACTGTGCGGATTCCATAGGCTTTGGCTTTTATCGGCAGCGTGGGGTGAGGCTTGATGGCCCGGTCACACGCGTTCGTAAATTGTTTTTCCGCGCAGGCGGAACAAGTCCCTGGATTCGGTGAAGTTCTCGGAATGGCCGACGAACAGCAGGCCACCGGGCTTCATCACCCGGTGGATGCGCTCCAGCACCTTGCGCTGGGTCGGCGCGTCAAAGTAGATCATCACATTGCGGCAGAACACGATCTGGAACGGGTCGCCCAAGGACCATTGCTGGTCCATCAGGTTCAGCGAGCGGAACTCGATCTTCTTGGCCAGCTCGGGCTTGATGCGGATCTGGCCCGAGTTGTTGCCGGTGCCGCGCATGAAGTGCTTGCGCAGCCGCTCGGGCGACAGGCCTCGCGCCTCGGCGCTGTAGACGCCGCGCCGCGCGGTGTTGAGCACATTGGTGTCGATATCGCTGGCGACGATCTGCGCCGTGGCATTCGTGCCCAGCGCCTCGGCCACCGTCATCGCGATCGAATAGGGCTCCTCGCCGGTGGAGGCCGCGCAGCACCAGATGCGCAGCGGCTTGCCGGCATGGGGCTTGAGGTCGTCCATCAGGCACTGGAAGTGGTGGTCCTCGCGAAAGAACGAGGTCAGGTTGGTGGTCAGGCAGTTGACGAACTCCTGCCATTCGCTGGCGCCCTGGGCGCCGCTTGCGTTCTCCAGCCACTGCAGATAGTCGCCGAAGCTGCGGTGGCCGGTCTCGCGCAGGCGCCTTGAGAGTCGGCTGTAGACCATCGCCTGCTTGCCCTCATGCAGGCTGATGCCGGCATGCTGATAGATCAGTTTGCGGACACGGTCGAAGTCATTGCGGTTGAAGGTGAACTCATTGTCGAGCCCGTCTTGCGTCGAGGCAGTGTTCAGCACAGCGGTCATGGCGGTCTTTTTTTTGAGCCCACAGCGAGCTTGATCGCTTCGGCGTTGAAGTGATGGAACGAGTCTGTTCCTTGTACTCCAAAAGTAAGCCAAGAACAGCACGGAGTTGGCCTCGCTATTCTTCGCTCCGTGACAAGCTTGCCTGCTAGACTCATTTGTACCCTGTCCGAGAGACCTTTGAAGCCGATTGACCCGCCACCGTTGATTGACGCCGCCGAGTTGCGTCTGGACTTGGCCCTGCAACTGCTGCAGCAGGCCGGTGCCAGCCTGCCGGACGCCGAGCCGCGCAGCGCAGCGTGGCTGCAAGGCGTGCTGGACGCGCTGTGCGATCTCTCCAGCCGCGATGCGTTGACCGGCCTGGTCAATCGCCGCTCGTTCGAGATGGCGCTTTCGCGCGAGGTGGACCGGGTCGCCCGCTCCGGCGAGTCGGCCCTGCTGCTGACCCTGGACATCGACCATTTCAAGGCCGTCAACGACACCTACGGACACGCCGCCGGCGACCTGGTGATACAGGCCGTGGCCGAGGCGGTGAACCGTGCTGTTCGGCCGATGGACACGGTGGCCCGCGTCGGCGGCGAAGAGTTTTCCATCATCCTGCCCAGCTGCCCCTTCACCTTCGGCCGCACGGTGGCCGAGCGGGTGCGGCAGATGGTGTCGGAATTGAATGTGCAGGTGGCGCCCGGCAAATCGCTGGCGGTGACCGTCAGCCTCGGCGGCGCCTTCGCCCCGCAATGGGTGCGCTCCTCGGCCCTGCTGTGGATGGAGCGGGCCGATCGCCAGCTCTACCGTGCCAAGGCCGAGGGTCGTAACCGCGCCTGTCTGGAGCCCCAGGCCGAATGCCTGGTCAGCGCCGAGGAAAAAGGCATGCTGTTCGCAGCCACGCAGTTTCAGGAAGTTGAATGAGCACGATCACTGCGACTGCCACCAAACCCGGCGCCCGGCGCGCCGTGGCCCGCACGCTGGCGGTGACCAGCGGCAAGGGGGGCGTGGGCAAGACCTTCGTCACCGCCAATCTGGCCGCGGCCCTGGCCGCACGCGGCGAGCGCGTACTGGTGCTGGACGCCGACCTGGGCCTGGCCAATCTGGATGTGGTGCTGAACCTGTACCCCAAGATCACCCTGCACGACGTCTTTACCGACAAGGCGACCCTGGAAGACGCGATCCTGCCCGCGCCCGGCGGTTTCTTCGTGCTGCTGGCCGGCTCCGGGCTGGTCGAGTACTCGCGGCTGACGCCCGAGGTGCGCGACAAGCTCTTGCAGATCATCGACCAGGTCAAGCCCCGTTTCGACTGGGTCTTGCTGGACACCGGCGCCGGCATCTCCGATGTGGTGCTCTTTGCCATCTCGCTGGCCGAGCAGGTGCTGGTCGTGGCCACGCCCGAGCCGACCTCGATGACCGATGCCTATGCCACCATCAAGGTGCTGGCCACGCAGCAGGAGCGCCGCCACATCGGCCTGCTGGTGAATCAGGTCCAGCAGCTCGGTGAGGGCAAGACGGTGCGCAACCAGCTGCAGCAGGTGGTGCAGCGCTTCGTCGACGTGGGCCTGCCCCAGCCGGTGAAGCTGGAGCTGCTGGGCGAGGTGCGCAGCGACAACGCGGTGCGCGAATCGGTACGTCGCCGCCAGCTGCTGATGGAGGTCTATCCGGGCTCCGAAGCGGCCCAGGCGATACGCGCCTTGGCAGCCAAGCTGTGCGAGTGATCTGCCCTCAGCCCTGGACGTTTTCCGATGTCAGAAACTGAACAAGGCGGCCAGACCACGGCCTTTGACCTGCTGGGCGGCGAGCCCGCCGTGCGCGCCCTGGTCGATCGCTTTTACGATCTGATGGACCTCGAGCCCGGTTATGCCAGGCTGCGGGCAATCCATCCCACCACGCTCGACGGCTCCCGCGACAAGCTGAACTGGTTTCTCTGTGGCTGGCTGGGCGGTCCCGACCACTACATCGAACGCTTCGGCCATCCGCGCCTGCGCGCCCGCCACATGCCCTTTGCCATCGGCATTGCCGAACGCGACCAGTGGATGCTGTGCATGCGCCAGGCGATGCAGGAGCTGGGGTTTGATCCGGTGCTGGAGCAGCGCCTGGCCGATGCGTTTTTCGGCACCGCCGACTGGATGAGGAACTGCCCGGCCTAGGAGGCTGTCGGGCTCGACCCCAAGCCCGACAGCCTGCTAGCTTGCTCCCTGCAGCAACACGATCAGCGCCCCGTTGCCGCCCTCGCTCGCACGCGCCTGCGTGAAGGCCAGCACCTCCTGCTTTTGCACCAGCCAGCGCCGCACGCGGGCCTTCAGCACCGGCTCCCGGCCCGGCGAGCCATTGCCCTTGCCATGGACCACGCGCACGCAGCGCATGCCGGTGCGGGCGGCGTGGTGGATGAACTCGCCCAGCGACTCTCGGGCCTCGTCGCGGCGCAGGCCATGCAGATCGATCTGGCCCTGAAGCGACCAGTGGCCGCGGCGCAGCTTGCGCACCACCTCCTGGCTGATATTGGTGCGGCGGAACGACAAGGCCTCGTCGGTTTCGAGCAGCGAATCGACGTCAAAGTCGTCCGACAGCGCCTGGCGCAGCGCCTGCTGCTCGTCCTGCTCGCGCTGACGCGGCTCGGGGCTGGGTTTGGCGCGCTTCAGCTCGGCTCGTATGGCCGCCACCAGCGGCGTGACCGGGCCGACGGTGCGGGTGAACAGCTGCTGCTCGTGCAACAAGCGCTGGCGTTCGGCCTCGCGTGCCGCCGCCTGTGCCGCGGCCTCTTCGCGTGCCTGGGCCAGCGTGCGTTTCAGGTCCTGTAGGTCCTGCAGGGCCTTCAGTGGCGTGGTGCGCCTCACAGCTGGCCCCGCTCGGCCAGCGACACCACCTCGGACGCGCCGACCACCATATGGTCCAGCACCCGCACGTCGATGAAGGCCAAGGCGTCGCGCAGTCCATGGGTCAGCAGCTCGTCGGCACGCGACGGCTCGGCCACGCCGGAAGGGTGGTTGTGGGCCAGTATCACCGCGCCGGCATTCAGCGCCAGCGCGCGCTTGAGCACTTCTCTTGGATAGACGCTGGTCTGTGTCAGGCTGCCCTGGAACATCTGTTCCAGCGCGATCAGCCTGTGCTGCGAGTCCAGGAACAGCACGGCGAAGACCTCGTGGCTGAGGTTGCCGAGCTGCAGGCGCAGGTAGGTCTTGACCGCCTCGGGTGAGTTGAATACCGGCCGCTCGGCCAGCTGCTGCAGCAGCGAGCGCCGGCTGATCTCCAGCACGGCCGCGATTTCGGCCCGCTTGGCCGGCCCCAGGCCCTTGATTCTGGCCAGATCGGCAAGACTGGCCTGCAGCAGGCCGCGCCAGCCACCGAGTTGGTCCAGCAACTGCTGGGCCAGCTGCAGCACCGAGGTGCCCTTGATGCCGGTGCGCAGCAGCAGGGCCAGCAATTCGGCATCGGCCAGCGCCGCAGGGCCGCGGGCGAGCAGCTTCTCGCGCGGTCGGGCATCGGGGGGCAAATGGTCGAGTGGCATGGTGGGTACAAGGTGATTTTGGACCCAGATCAAGGGATTCCCCGGGGCCTGACCGGGGCAGAGGGCGCGGGCAGCCTAAAATCCGCGCAGTCTAGCGAACAAGGCCGTCACGTGAATCTCATCCAAACAGGGTCTTTCCTGACCCTGCATTACCGTCTGGCAGGGCCCGATGGTAACGACTTGATCAATACCTTTGCCGACAAACCGGCCACCCTGTCTCTGGGCGCCGGGGAACTGGCGCCGGCCATCGAGGCGCGCCTGCTGGGCCTGGCCGAGGGCACGCGGGTGACCCTGGACTTGGCCCCCGGCGAGGCCTTTGGCGAGCGCAACCCCGAACTGCTGCAGCGCGTCAAGCTCAGTCTGCTGCACGAGCTGGGCGACCCGGACGAACAGTATTCGATCGGGGACGTGGTGCAGTTTCCGACGCCGGACGGCCGCGGCAGCTATGCCGGTCTGGTGCGCGAGGTGGGCGAGGACTGGCTGCTGTTCGACTTCAACCACCCGCTGGCCGGCCAGCCGGTGAGCTTCGAAGTGCAAGTGATAGGGGTGTTGTGATGACGATGTCCAGCGTGTCCGGTGTGAATTTGCAGGAAGTCGTGCTGGCCGAGCCGCGCGGCTTTTGCGCCGGTGTCGATCGCGCGATCGAAATCGTCGAGCGGGCACTGATCAAGTTCGGCGCGCCCATCTATGTGCGCCACGAGATCGTGCACAACACCTATGTGGTCAACGACCTCAAATCCAAGGGCGCGATCTTCATCGAGGACCTGGCCGAGGTGCCGCCCGGCGCGACGCTGGTGTTCAGCGCCCATGGCGTCAGCCAGGCGGTTCGCCGCGAGGCGGCCGAGCGTGGCTTCCATGTCTTCGACGCCACCTGCCCGCTGGTCACCAAGGTCCATGTGGAGGTGGCCAAGCTGAACAAGGAAGGCTATCAATTCATCATGATCGGCCACAAGGGGCATCCCGAGGTCGAGGGCACGATGGGCCAGCTCAATGCCGGCATCCATCTGGTCGAGGAAGTGGCCGATGTGGCCAAGGTTGACTTGGCGCCCGACACCAAGCTGGCGGTGGTCACGCAGACCACGCTCAGCGTCGATGACGCGGCCGAGATACTGGCCGCCGTGAAGGCCCGCTTCCCCCAGGTGCGCGAGCCCAAGCAGCAGGACATCTGCTACGCCACGCAGAACCGCCAGGACGCCGTCAAGGTGATGGCGCCCCAGGTCGAGGTGGTGGTCGTCGTCGGCAGCCCGACCAGCTCGAACAGCAACCGCCTGCGCGAACTGGCCGAACGCCTGGGGACGCCGGCCTATATGGTGGACAGCCCCGAAGACCTGCTGCCCGAATGGCTGGAGGGCCGCAGCCGCGTGGGCCTGACGGCCGGCGCCTCCGCCCCCGACATCCTCGTCACCGAGGTCATCGCCCGGCTGCGTGCCATGGGCGCCACCTCGGTGCGGCGCTTGAGCGGCGTCGAGGAGACGATACAGTTCCCGCTGCCGCTGGGCCTGGGCGACAAGTCCATGGCCGAGGTGAGTTCCTCGCGATCTTGATCGTGGCGCTTCGCTAGATGCGGCGCCACGGTGGCGCCGTTTTGCTTTCATAGAATTGCCATCTGATTTCCTTGGGGTCAGACCTTGGCGTACCCGGCAAGCTCTGACCTCAACTGTCTGAAGGAACACCATGCTAGACATCAACCTGCTGCGCAAAGACCTGCCCGCCGCCATCGCGCGCCTGGAAACGCGCAAGAGCCCGCAACCCTTTCTCGACGAAGAGCGCTTCCAGGCGCTGGAAACGCAGCGCCGCGGCGTGCAGATCCGCACCGAGGAACTGCAGGCACGGCGCAACACGCTGTCCAAGCAGATCGGCCAGCTCAAGGGCAAGGGCGAGGACACCACCGCACAGATGGCCGAGGTGGCCAGCATTGCTGATGAATTGAAGGCCGGCGCCGCGAGCCTGGATGTGATCCAGGCCGAGTTGCAGACCATGCTGATGAGCGTGCCCAATCTGCCGCACGAATCGGTGCCGGTGGGCAGCGACGAGGCAGGCAACGTGGAAATGCGCCGCTGGGGTGTGCCGCGCGCCTTCGACTTCGCCGTCAAGGACCATGTGGACCTGGGCGCCCCGCTGGGCCTGGACTTCGACACGGGTGCCAAGCTCAGCGGCTCGCGCTTCAGCTTCCTGAAGGGCCCGATTGCCCGCCTGCACCGTGGTCTCGCCCAGTTCATGCTGGACCTGCAGACCACCGAGCACGGCTACACCGAGTGCTACACGCCCTATATCGTCAACCGCGAGGTGCTGGAAGGCACGGGCCAGCTGCCCAAGTTCAAGGAAGACATGTTCTGGGTGCTGCGCGGCGGCGATGACGAGCAGCCCGAGCAATACCTGATCTCGACCTCGGAGATCTCGCTGACCAACAGCGTGCGAGAGCAGGTGCTGGACCCGGCCGAACTGCCGATCAAGCTGACCGCCCACAGCCCCTGCTTCCGCTCGGAGGCGGGCAGCGCCGGGCGTGACACCCGCGGCATGATCCGCCAGCACCAGTTCGACAAGGTCGAGATGGTGCAGATCACCCATCCGGACAAGAGCTACGAGGCCCTGGAAGAGATGGTCGGCCACGCCGAGGCCGTGCTGCAGAAGCTGGGTCTGCCGTACCGGGTGCTGACGCTGTGCACCGGCGACATGGGCTTCGGCTCGACCAAGACCTACGACCTCGAAGTCTGGCTGCCGGCGCAGAACACCTACCGCGAGATCAGCTCCTGCTCGAACTGCGAAGCCTTCCAGGCCCGCCGCATGCAGACCCGCTTCAAGAACGCCCAGGGCAAGAACGAATGGGTCCACACCTTGAACGGCTCCGGCCTGGCTGTGGGCCGCACTCTGGTGGCCGTGCTGGAGAACTACCAGAACGCCGACGGCAGCATCACCGTGCCCGAGGCACTGCGCCCCTATATGGGTGGTGTCGAGGTGCTGCGCGGCTGATCGATTGTCGGTCGGGTCTTGCGGGACGGGCCTGGGATTAGGCTATAATCACAGGCTTGTCTCAATAGACACCAAGAACACCTGGAGAGGTGGCAGAGTGGTTGAATGTACCTGACTCGAAATCAGGCGGGCGGAAACGCCTCGGGGGTTCGAATCCCCCCCTCTCCTCCAGAACAGTGAATCACAACGGTTCACGACGAAGCAAGGCCCCAAGTAAATCAACGACTTGGGGCCTTTTTTCATGTCACGTTGGATCACGACGGTGCTTTACAGCGCACCCCAAACCGGGGAACATCTCGGGGAACGTTTCGGCCAGATCGGGGTAAACCGGGGAACACAGCACCGGGGCAACCGCAGCAACCGGGACACCACTGTTCCCCGATTGACCGGGACACCGGGACACCGACATGCCAACGCTGACAGAAGCTGCCTGCAAGAACGCATCCTGCCCTCCTGAACTGAAGCGCCGACGGCTGACCGATGGCGGTGGTCTGTACCTGGAGGTGGCGCCCTCGGGCAGCAAGCGCTGGTTCTGGAAGTTCTACCCAGACGGGAAGGAATCGCGCCTGGCGCTCGGCAGCTATCCGGACGTGACGCTGAAAGCCGCCCGTGCGGCACGGGACGCAGCCCGCATGACCCGACAGGCCGGCGTGAACCCCGTCCAGGCCCGCAAGGCCGAGAAGATCGCCAGCAGCACCATCAACGCGAACACCTTCGAGGCCGTAGCGCGAGAGTTCCACATGCTCAAGGCCGACACTTGGAGCCCGGGCCACGCCGACAAATGGTTGCGCTCCAGCGAAAACCATCTGTTCCCGTATTTGGGCACGTTGCCACTGGACTCCATCAAAGCCCCCGTGTTGCTGGCGGTGCTGAAGAAGGCCGAGGCCAAGGGAATCTTGAGCACCGCGCAAGACCTGTTATCGATGGCGGGTCAGGTGTTCCGCTTGGGCGTGCAGACCGGCCGCTGCGAGCGCAATCCGGCCGCCGATCTGCGCGGGGCTCTCAAGCCGCACGTGGCGCAGAACTTCGCGGCTATCGTGGATCCGGTGAAGGCGGGTGAGCTGCTCCGCGCGATCGACGGCTACACCGGCCAGCCGACCACAAGGGCGGCGCTGCAACTGTCTGCGCTCATCTTCCAACGGCCCGGCAACGTTCAGGCGATGGAGTGGGCCTGGCTGGATCTCGACGCTGCGTTGCTGACCATTCCTGCCGCGGCCATGAAGCGTACGGCGCACGGCAAGCTCAACGGCCGGCCGCACCTCGTGCCGCTATCAGCGCAAGCTCTGGTTTTGCTGAATGCGCTCAAGCCGTTGACAGGGCACGGCACGTACGTCTTCCCGTCGGCGCGCACCGGCGAGCGGCCCATGAGCAACGGCACCTTGAATGCCGCCCTGCGCCGACTGGACTTCGCTGGCGATGAGCATGTGGCGCATGGCTTCCGGGCCATGGCGCGCACGATGATGGCAGAGATCCTTCCCGGCATCGATCCCGATGTGGTGGAGGCCCAGCTGGCGCACGGCAAGAGCGGACCACTGGGTTCAGCCTATGACCGCGCCGAGTACATGGTGCAGCGGCAGCAGATGATGCAGACATGGGCTGACTATTTGGACCAGCTCAGGGCAGGGGCAAAGGTGCTGGCGTTTAAGACCGCTTGATCACTACTGTGAGGAACCTCATCAGGTTCATTTGCCGTTCCTGAACGGTTTTGGGATTCCGTGCCAAGCATGGCAAGTTCCGCTTCAACCAAGAAGGTTGAAGCACATGAACGCTGTTAAGAACACATCCTCTCGCGGAAATAGCCGCAACCCGCAACCACTTCACGTCTTGCAACTGCAGGACGCCTTGTTGCGAATTGGCACCGTTGCCCAGGCCACCGGCCTTTCCGCCGCAACGATCTACAGGAAGGTCGCCGCGGGCGAACTGCCTATCGTGAAGATGGGGGCCCGTTGCACTCGATTTCGAGCAGCTGACGTTCGAGCATTCATCGCGAGGCAAGGACGATCGCCGAGCTGCTCGCCAACCGAAGCAGGTGCGATGCATCGCGCGACCGGCGAGGTTTCCGCATGAGCACGGGCCCGGACAGTATGTGCGCGGCGCATGGTCGCCCGGCATCTAGAATCATCAGCGGATGCCCCGACATTGTTCGACGGCATCAGCTGCAAACCCGAGCGCAGGAGTGCTCCATATTTTATGGAGTGACTTTATGCATCGCGGACTTGGAGTTGTCACCCCGGCGCCTGGCAGGGCGCGGGGGACAGAGGAAGTGCGTTCGGGAGAGCGCGCGAGCAAGCATGCCAGCCTTGGCACGGCAGCGTGCCATTGCGGCGTTGGTCGAGCGCCATCGCCTCGATACGCCTGCATCACCTGCCTCCGGTGGAGCAGGGTGCTCGACCACATCGTGATTAGCGGCCCCGACAGCAGGCGAGAGCCGCGATGAACTACTTTGAGCTGCACATCGGTGACCTCACCGAGGCGACGGCGCATCTGACGATGCTCGAGGACGGCGCCTATGGGCGCCTGCTGCGCAAGTACTACGCGACCGAGAAGCCGTTGCCAGCAGACATCAAGACCGTGCAACGCCTGGTGGGCGCACGCAGCGATGAAGAGCGAGTAGCGGTCGAAATCGTCCTCGACGAGTTCTTCACCCTACAAAGCGATGGCTGGCATCAAGAGCGTTGCGACGCAGAGATCGCAGTTTTTCACGAGAAGCAGCAAGGTCGAGAAGACAAGCGCGAGGGGGCAAAGGAACGCCAGCGCCGCGCTCGCGAGCGTCGTGCGTCGCTGTTCGAGACACTGCGCGGTCACGGTGTTGTGCCGCCGTGGTCCACCACAACGGCCGAACTTGAGACGCAGCTGTCACGCGTGACAGGTGGTGATGCGTCACAAGGTGTCACGCAACCTGTCACGCGTGACGACACGGCTACCCAGACACCAGACACCAGACTCCAAACACCAGTAGGTGTAGGCGATCCTGCTGGGCAGGACGCCTCCCCTTCTCAATCCCGTTCAAAGGGCCGGAAACCCAAGGCAACCGAGGTAACCCTGCCCGAGTGGCTGGCGGCCGTGGAGGCCAATGGCGAAAAGCAAATCCCAGCGGGGGACCCGGTGTTCGACTACGCCCATACCATCGGCCTGCCCGAGGACTTCCTGCTCATCGCCTGGCGGGCGTTCAAGGCCCGGTACACGGCGCCGCCGGTGGGCGGCAAGAAGCTATCGATGTACGTTGACTGGCGGGCGGCGTTTCGCAACGCGGTGCGTGAAAACTGGCTGAAGCTCTGGTATCTCGATGGCCAGCAATACGCGCTGACCACTGCCGGCCAGCAGGCCCAACGCGCGCACCAGGAGAGCGGCAAATGATGCGCGACGACGTGCCACTCCGCGAAGGCGAGACGCTGCAGCCGGTGCCGTGGTCACGGGAGGCGGAGCAGTCGGTGCTTGGCGCGCTGCTGCTGGACTCGGAGGCGTTCGATCGCGTCGGCGACCTGGTGCAGGTGCAGAGCTTCTTCGATGTCCGGCACGGCGCCATCTTCGGCGCGATCGCCGGCATGGCTAGCTCGCAGAAGCCGGCAGACGTCGTGACGGTTTTCGAGGCTTTGAGCAGTGCCGGCAAGGCCGAGGACTGCGGCGGCCTGAGCTACCTGAATGCGCTGGCCCAGAGCGTACCCAGCGCCGCCAACGTGCGCCGGTACGCCGAGATCGTCGCCGAGCGCGCTGCCGATCGCAAGCTACGCATGGTGACCGACGAGGCCGCCGGCGTGGCCAGAGAAGGTTCCCCAGTGGCGGAAAAGATCGACCGCATCGCAACAATGTTTGCTCAGCTGCAGCAGACCGGCCTGCGGTCGCGCCCAGTTGCAGCGGCCGACCTGTTGCCGGCGCAGATCGACTATCTGAACGCTCTGGCGAATGATGAGATCCTGCCTGGCGTGCAGACGCACATCCAGTCGCTGAACGAGGCCCTGGGCGGCATGGCCGAGGGCAAGGTGGTTGTGATCGCGGCCCGGCCCAGCATCGGCAAGTCGTCGCTGGCCGAGGATCTGCTGCTGCACTTCGCGAAGACCGGGCACACGAGCCTGTTCCTGTCGCAGGAGATGGAGAAGCGCGAGTTGATGGAACGCGCACTGGCGAACCTTGGTCACGTCGACTACTCGCGGCTGCAGGCCGGAAAGTTGCAGGACCACGAATGGACCCAAGTGACCGATGCCGTCGAACAGCTCGGCCGGCTGCCGCTGTACTTTGACGACCAGCCTGCGCTGACGCTGATGGACATTCGGTCCAAAGCGCTGCACTTGGCCAAGCAGGGTCTGCGTTTCCTGGTGGTTGACTACCTGCAACTCTGCTCGGGCCCAGCTGGCGCGCGCCGCGAGAACCGGAACACCGAGATCGAGGAGATCTCTCGCGGCCTGAAGACCCTGGCCAAGCAGATGAAGCTGACGGTGATTCTGCTCTCGCAGCTCAACCGCGAAGTGGAGCGTCGCGCCGTGCCGGAACCGACGCTGGCCGACCTTCGCGACTCAGGCGCGATCGAGCAGGACGCGGACGCGATCCTTTTCCTCTGGCCGGCGCGCAGCGAGTACGTGCCAGGCACGCCAAGGCTGATTGCCTGCACCTTGGCAAAGGGCCGGCAGAGCAGCCGTGCAGGCACCAGGCTCGCGCTTGAGTTCCAGGGCGCGTATCAGAAATGGTTCGAGTCCAGCGAACCCATCAAGCACACGACCCACTCCCCCCGCGGATCTGGAGGATTCTCCGAATGACTTCCTGCAAACCCAAGCCGATGCCCGAGGCAGTTGCACCGCCGACAGGTGGGCCAGCGAGTTCACGCTGGGCTTTGACGATCAAGCAACTATCTGTGGCTGGAGCGACACGCGTCGAGCGACCAAGGGCAATCAATCCTCGCCCTGCAGGCGTCATTCGCAATGGCAGTGCCACCCATGCTGTATTGGCCTGCTTCCAGGCACGCCCCGGAACACTTCTCACGATGCAGTCGCTCAAAGCACTGTGCGGCCATACGGACAAGGCCATCAACTGGGCCCTGCTGTTCTTGAGAACCCAGGGCTTGATCAGTGCGCAGCCGGATGCGGCGCGCAACGAGCGATGCCTGCGCTATCGACTGAATCAGGAGGTCGCAAACAGGTATGCCCGCGTCTCTCTGCCGGCGAGTACGGGGGATAGGCCGTCTGGGCGCGACATGGCTGCTGAGGACTCCCTTCGACGCTGCGCTACCTGCAATCGGCTCTCGGCTGCAAACACTTGCATTGCCGCCACGAAGAGCGGTGTGCCGCGGCCCAAGGTGGACGCACCTCGCCGCTGTGTGGCCTATGTGCCCAAGTGGGAAGAACAGGACCAGCGCACCGGACTCCAGCTCTGGCCCGAGCTGGCCATGTCCCGAAGTGCGGGCGGTGACCAAGCAAATCCCGTTCTCGATTCCAACGCTCATCAATCGAAAGGAGATTCCAAATGATCAGCACCAAGTTCTCCGGCTACCGCCGCGACGGCCGCCGCGTGCTGCCGTTCGACCTGGGCGGCGACGCCCCTCCGCCACCCGACTACACCCCGATGGCCAACGCCTCAGCAGAGACGGCCCGGCTGTCCGCGGAGATGAGCCAGAAGCAGCTGGATGAGGCAAAGCGCCAGTACGACAACAACATGGGCATCGCCAGGCCTATCGTTGACGCCCAGTTGCAGGTGATGCAGCAGGGCCTGGCCCAGGGGCAGGACTACTACGACTACATGAAGTCGAGGCAGCGCCCGGTTGAGGACGCGCTGCAGTCTGCCGCATTGGCCGACAACAGCTCGCGTGATGCTGCCGAGCGCCAGGCGATCATCGATGCTCGCAACGGTCTGGCCGGCAAGGTTGGTGATGTCGGGGCGCGTCAACGCGCCTTCGGCATGGAAGCGGCCGGTCAACTGGATGAGCGTCTCGGTGGCGTAGCTGATCGATATCGTTCTTCCACCGGCTCAGCCCTCGACGACTACCGCGCTGACAGTCAGCGGTACAGCGATGAGTCTGGGGCCATCAATTCCAACTTCCGGGCCACGTCCGCCGCGGAAATGGCGCGGCTCTACGGGATCTTCGGCGACTCGGTCTCCAGGCTGGACAGCTCGCTCGGCGAGTCGGACGCGGCCATGCGTGCGGCTGCCGCCTCAGCCTCTGGCGCTGCCTCTTCGATCATGTCGAACTCTGGCCGCTACGAGGGTCAGATCAATGACGACATCGCCTTGTACACCGGCGGGAACGATGCGATTCGCAAGCGCTATGGCACCGACATCGAGAACGATGCTGCGCTGGCCATGGCTGATGCAAGAACCGGGCAGGCGAACGCGACGAACAGCGCGATTCGCCAGGCGATGCGCTACGGCTTGAACACCAGCAGCATCGCCAGCGACACTGCATTGAAGGCTGCCCAGGCGCAGGCTGCCGCGGCCAATGGCACGCGCGTGGCCAGCACCGACAGGTATCGTGCCACCGTGGGTGAGGGGATTGGCATGCGCCAGAACCTCATGAACTCGTCGAACTCGGCTGCTATCGCTGCAGCAAACGCGCAACTGGCGGCCGCGCAGATGGCCAGCTCGGGCGCCAATAACCGCGGATCAAACGCACTGAGCAGGGCCGGCTTTGTGCAAAGCGCCGCTTCTGACATCACCGGCAAGGCGCTGGACTCGGCTCGTACCTGGGCGGCGCAGGGGCTCGGTGCGCTGGGCGATCGCGCCGGCATGGATGGGAACTATGCGAACGCTCGTTTCCAAACGGCTGGAGCCCAGGCGGGCATGGATGCAACCACGGCCGGCACCATCTACGACGCACGCAAGGCGGCGTCCGATGGCGGGTTCGCTTCCGAATTGAGCTCTGCGGATATCTTGGCCACGTCGCCGTCCCTTGCTCGGGACCTGCGCATCAATGACGATTCGCGAAGCAACGCGCGTCTGCTTGATGCCGCCGGGCTGTACCGCAACATGCCGGGCGCCTCCGCTGGCGCCTATGGCCTGGCGGTGAACGCCGGCAACTCGGCCAACGCCAACAACATGGCCCCGGGTCAGAGCTACATGCAGGGCATGAACAGCGCCAATAGCACCACGCTGAGCGGCCGGCAGATCGCTCAGCAGGGGCTGGGTAGCATCCTGGGGGCCCAGACCAGCTACGCGAGCTTGCTGGCCAATCAGGACAGCGGGGCGATGGGCGCATTCGGGACTATCGCCGGTTCGGCCATTACGGCATTTTGAGCATGGACAGCACCCTGCTCCTTGGTCACCGGAAGCCGGTTCTGTTCTTCTCTGCAGGGAAGGATTCCCTTGCCTGCCTGCTGCTGCTGAAACCGTTGCTGGACCGCGTTACGGTCGTGTGGGCAAACCCAGGTGCCCCTCACCCGGCCACCGTCGCCTACATGGGCAGAATCCGAAGCTGGGTTCCCAATTTCGTGGAGCTGGTGGGCAATCAACCTAGCTGGATTCGGGCCCACGGCTGGCCGGCGGACGTCGTGCCAATCCGTGCAACGACCGATGGCGAGGCCAGTGCAGGGGTCGGGTCACTGCGGTTTCAGCCCTACCTCAGCTGCTGCTGGGCCAACATGTGGGCGCCAATGCTGGAGTACCTGAACGCCAGCGGGTCGACCTTGGTGATCATGGGACAGCGCAAGGCAGAAAATCTTCGCAATCGTCTGCGCGACGAAGTCGTTCAAGAACTCGACGGCATCACCTACTGGCAGCCACTCAACGAATGGTCGGACCAGGCTGTTTGGGCGTTTCTCCGTGAATGCGGCGCCGAGGTGCCGCCGTTCTATGAGCAAGGCGCTACGAGTTCTTCGGACTGCTGGAACTGCACGGCATACCTCGATCACAACGCTGAACGCCTGGCCTATCTGCGGCGATCGGAGCCAGAACGCTTCGCCGTCGTCCATACGGTCCTTGAGGCGCTCGCTTTGCGCCAGCAGCAGGAAATTCAACCGCTACTGAGAATCTTGGAGGATTGACATGGGCAAGTGGAGTTCATTCATCAAGGGCTATGGTCTGGGCCAGCGCCTCGTCGGCGACTACCGGCAAGGGCAGCAAAATCAGGAGCTACAGGCCATCGCAGACGAGCGCCCCGTCACCATTGACGGCTACAGCCCCCAGGACGGCCAGCAGCTCGACGCCATCGCCAAGGCGGTGGACGAGAACGGCCAGCCCTACTACCAGGTGGGCGCCGACGAGGCTGGCCGCTACACCGTTACGCCGAACCAGGGCGGTGCCGGTGGCGAGGCCGGCGTGCTGGTGCAGTTGCCCACGCAGCAGCGCACCCAGTTCCTCGGCCAGACCTATGACCAGCCGCTGAGCCCATCTGGCGCGACCAGCGCCCGCACCATGGCCATGGCCGGCATCCTGAAGAAGCACGGCGACGTGCGCGGCGGCCTCGCGCTCGAGCAGCAGGTGCAGCAGGGCCAGCGCGAAGACAAGCGCTTCGACTGGGAGCAGAAGCGAGCCGGGCGCGAGCAGCGCCTGGCCGACAAGGAAGATGAACACCGCTCCGCGCTGGAAGCCGTCGATCGCGATGTCGCCGACTGGAGCGCTGCCCGCCTGGCCAATCCGGACGGCACAGCGCGCGACATGACGATCGACGATCAGCTGGCCGCCAGTCAATACCGGGTGTCGAAGCTGGTGGGCGCCGGCAAGCTGGCCGAGGCCAATGCCCTGGCCAAGGACAACATGCAGATCGCCGGCCAGAAGATCCAGTTGCAGACGGCCGAGCGCAACGACGCACTGGCCAGGGTGGCGGCCGCAGTGGCCGCCGGCGACCTGAGCAGCCTGGAGAAGTTCTACGAGACCTTTGTGCCTGACGGCGCGAATATCACGGCGGTGACCCAGGATCCGAAGACCGGGAAGATCACCATCGAGCGCGAGACACTGGACGGCAAGAAGCTGCCGCCCAAGGTGGCCAAGGATGCGAACGAGATCCTGGCCGGGCTCAAGACCTTCCAGGACCCGATGGCCCTGTACAACTTCAGCCAGTCCGAGTTCGCCCGCAACCTGCAGGTGAAGGCCGACAAGCGCGCCGACGCGCAACTGGGCGTGTCGCAGGCCGCTGGCGGCCGGGCCCAGGCCGAGTTCGAGGCCGGCGCCCCCGAGCGCGACCTGAAGAAGACCGTGGCCACGCTGCAGCTCGGCCTGGCCAATGCGGCCGACCCGGCGGAACGCCAGGCCATCCAGGACAAGCTCACCGCCATCCAGGGGGGTCTGGGTGTGGGCAAGGATCAGCCCTCCGAGGTGAAGCTGGCCCAGGCCCTGGTGAAGGCGGGGGTGTCGCCCGACATGCGCAGCGCGCTGGAGATGGCCATCACCAAGAAGGGCAAGAACCCGGACGAGGTGCATCAGGAGTTTGTGGCCGCCGGCATCAAGAACATGGCCAAGCCGGCCGAGGCGGTCAAGGCGGCCGACGAGGTGATGACCAGCATGGGCTATTCGAAGAAGGGCAACCGCTGGGCGGCCCAGGGTGAGCAGGCCGGCGGCGCCATCGCGTCGGATCCCAGGGCCATCGCAATCCGTGATGACCCGAGCCTCAGCTATGAGCAAAAGAAGGCCAAGTTGATTGACCTTGGCTACGCGGCGACCCGCACCGAGCAGAAGTCAGTCCCTATATCTGCGCGTTCTCTCGCCGCTCAGGGCATTGGTGTTAGTGCCACTGGCGGCGCACCGATCGCCGGCAGCCCACAACCTTCTCAGGGCCCGACCGAGTCACCGGAAGCTATCAGCTTCGATGCTGCCCGAGCTGCGGTTGAGCAGGCCGGTGAAGCCCTGGTCGCGGCGAAGAAGCAGGCTCTCAGTTTTGGGTCTATCCAGCGAGCCAGCAATCCTCGCGGGTACTCAGCTGCTCAGGAAGCGGTCGCTCGGTCTGAGGCCGCGCTTGAGGAGGCAAAGGCAAGGAGCAAGAGCGCTCAACGCGCGTATGAGCGGTCCGCGGCTCAGCTCGGGCTGCCTGCCTTTCGCTATCCCGCGCCGTAGCCAGATCCAGCTCTGTGCAAGGACTTGAACTGGCCATGACGCCAACCGAAACGGACGTTGAAAAATGAATGGAACCACATTGACCCCGAAGGCCGAGGCCTTTGCCCGACTCGTTGTCGAGGGTAGTAGCCTGGCCGCAGCGTTCCGGAAGATCTATCCGCGCTCCCAGAGCTGGCAGCCAGCGGCAGTGCATGTCAACGCGTCGAAGCTGCTGGCAAACGCTAAGGTTGCGCTAAGGGTGAGGGAGTTGCAGGAGGCTGCGGCGGAGCGGTCAACGATGAAGGCGGCCGGCGTGTTGAACGAGTTGCGCGCACTCGTGCACAGCGACATCGCGGACATCATGACCCTCGATGGCAAGGTGAAACTGCCGCACGAACTTGCCGCCGGCACGCGCGCTGCGGTGAAGACCTTCAAGATCGACGAATACGGCCGCATCGAGTACCAGTTTTGGGACAAGAACGCCGCGATCGAAAAGGCCATGAAGCACTTGGGCCTGTACGAGAAAGACAACAAGCAGAAGACCGACGCGCTGGGCGACTTGCTCAATTCGCTGTCGGGCAAGGTGGTTTCGCCGGTGAGCTAGACCGCCGCTGCAGGTCAGAAACTCGACTGATCTGAGCTTCTGCCTGGGCTGATCGCCGAGGCGCGGTCTTGGCTCGGCTGCAGCGGCCGCGCCAGCCTGCGCAGCATCGCCAGATCGCCATAGACGGCGCGCTCAATGATGCTTCGCGCGTACTCCGACTTCGACATGCCTGCCATGGCCGCCAGCGCGATCACGGCCTCGGCGGTTTCTTCGCTCAGCGGCACGTCCAACCGCTCGGTCAACTTGCCGCCCGGGTCTGTCCTCCCTGATCGGGATAGCATCGGATCACTCATGGGAGGGCCTTCCGTGTCTCATTTCTGGTGGCAGGCCGCAGCGCTGTTCTGGGCGGCTTTGTGCTTGTTTCGTGTGGGGGCGCAGCTCAAGCGCATGCGCGCGGATTGGCGCATGTGGTTCGAGATCTGCCAAGCGGCGGGTATCGTGGTGGTCCTGTTCGCACTACTCACCGAGGGCCGAGGATGCCGCGCGGCCAGCTCGATCGCTCTGTTCGCCTCCACCTGGTCGGCCCAGGCTCGTGCGGCGGCCACAGGGTCGGAGAAGTTCGGTAGCGCCGGGCCGGCGGCCTGGGCCTCCAGTTCCTGCCAGCGATCGACCAGGCGGGCGGTGAACTCGGGCGAGAGCTGGGCCACGATGACATAGCTGTCACGCTTGCCCACCAGATAGACCGCGATCGTCTTGGGACCTGGGCCGTCGTTTGAGACTTCCTCAGATTGAGGAAGTGTGATTGCGCCCTTGGCGGCAAGAGATTCGATGGTGCGCTTCACGTTGTCGTGACGCAGCTCGACCAGCGTGGCAATCTCGCGGCTGGTAATCGTTACCCGGCCGGAAATGGTCATCAGCTCAGCCATGGTGCCGCCTCCCATGCTGGAACCGGACTACGTTGGAGGGCAGGGCGGCGGCTTGCCGGACACGGTCCTCGAGCATCTTGATGGCGCTGGTGAGTTCGTCGATGAAGATGCTGCACAACTCGGGCTCAAGGCCTATGCCGGCGATGTCGACGTTTTCAGCTTGCAAGACGATGGTCAGCGCTGAGATCGGTGGCTCATCGGCCATGGCCTTGTCGATGAGCCACTGCCGGACCTGATCGCTGCGGTGACGATCGAGAGCACCGGATCTGCGGGCCGGGAAGGGAATGACGCGCGTGCTCCTGCGGGCTTTTTGTCTGGTTGCCATGATGGCTCCTATAGGGCGAATCACTAACCTGCCGCCCCTCCCGCCAAGAAGGGGTGGCAGACCGTGCAGGGTTGGCGGACCGGCTATAGGACCGGCAGGGGTTGCCCCCTCCCTACACGGCCCGCCGCTGAGCTGGCCATGCCACGCAGCTTCACGGACGTGAAAAAGCCGCGACCATCGAGAACGGCGCGGCTGCTGCGCCTATAGACCGGGCCGCCAAGCCCGCATCGCTGATGTGCAGCGACGAGGTCAGTGTACGCTGCCCTCGGCGTCCCATGCAAGGCCTTCACGCGATGTGAGCCTGAGATCACTCCAGCTGTCCGTGCTTGTGAACAGGTAGCTTCCCCGCAGCCCAATCGTTCACCGCGTCCAGATTCACCCAAAGCTCCTTGCTGCCATCCGGCTTCCGTGCGTGGACATCCCTGAGCCACTTGCCGGTGCGCAGGCGCTTCTCCACCGCGTCCGGCGTATCTCCGGAGTCAGCGCAGTACTTGGAAAGCCGAATCCAATGGAGCATGGTCATCCCCTTGCGAGAGGTTGGCATTGACTTGTGGATGAATTGCTCTGAGTCGGCCCTGGGCAGTCTCATTCCGACGGTTTACCTGGGCGAAGCTCGATTACCTTTGCCGCCGGTGAGGGCTCCGATACTGGCAGAGTCTCGTTCCAAGGCTTGGTGCGCACGGTGAAGAAGGGGCCGGTCATACCCATCCGCGGCTCGGTTGGGTCTTCGTGCCTCCGCACTCTGTCCATGGCGAGTTCGAAAGCTGCATTGAACACACTGCAACGTCGGCTGCCGTGGGATCCGGACAAGTGGCGCGCCAGACCAATTGGAATGGCAAACCCGCGGCTGTAGGGCGTGTTCGCCTCGCCGCTGCATAGCGGACAAATCGCACGCCATTCGCCTATCGGCGCGCCCATCGAGTTGACTTGAGGTGACTGGAACGCAGAAGCTAGGGGATGGTCGCCGCCTGCTGCCGATGACACACTGTCGCCGCCGGCGCGCGCGAAATGCGCATCTCCCTCCCTTTGCGCCGGACTTCCATGCCAGCCCTCTCCCAGGGCTGGCATTTTTTCGCCTGACTACCGCGGCGAAGCCAGCCAGGGAGATGATCGCGCGTCGACCAGCGCCGGTCGAGGCCGCAGGATCCCCTTTTTGGGTGATGGCCGCCAATTAAGGCATACGCACAATTGATATGGCAGGGCCTCGGGCCGCCCGGGTGCACACGGGTACGCTGGCCACACAGGCTCCCATCGTGGCGCCTGGCGTGATCGCCCTGCACCGTTTCGTCGTCAGCGCCCCTCCTGCTACTGTGCCCAGCTACCCGCAATCAGAGTGCACTATCTCGCCACCCGCACGGCACCTTCAAGCGCGGGGATCTGTCTTTGTCTCGCCACCCCGGGCCTACATCGCTGCCGGTCTCTTTGATTTCGGTCGGCAGCTGTATCGAATTCAAACAGGGGAGTGTTTGTCCAGTCGGGGAACCACACGGATTTGAGCCTGAAAGCGGGCAGGTTTCGAATGCGACACCAGCCGTTACTGCCGATCTGGTCAATCAAGCTTGGCGCACCTCTCTATTGTTCTTCTACACCGCGCAAGTTATCCACTTCTAATGTGGATAAGTCTGTGGATAATAGGGGGTGAGGCAGCTCAGCCGCTGCCAGAGTGGAGAAACAGGGATGGCACTTCGTGAAAAGGGATTTTCGCCCGAGGCAGCAGTAGAAGCGTTGCTTTACGTGTTGCATCGCGTGGGCAGGCCCGCGACTGTCCATGAACTGCTGAAGATTCGCTATTTTGCAGACAAAGAACACCTGTCCATGTACGGCGGGCTGGCAAGCGGTGACCGCTATTACGCAATGGAGTTTGGCCCCGTCGCCTCGGGCACCTACGATCTGCTCAAGGTCGCTGGCAAGAGGGCGAAAAATGTGCCGCCGCGATTCGTTGAATTGGCCACCGATGCATTGGACGGTAGCGACTATCCAAAAGTCCGTGCGAAGCGTGAGCCGAATATGGAATTCCTTTCACAAAGCAAGGTTGATGCTTTGGATGACGCAATTGAGAAGTGCCGGGGTTGGGATTTCACCAAGCGAGTGAAAGAGAGCCACGATTCAGCCTGGGATACGGCGCGTGCGCGCTGGGCTGAGACCGGCGACGCGACAATGTCGGTACCCCTCATTAGCCAAGCGTTGTCGAACGCGGACGAGGTCTTGGCACATTTGGCGGCCTGAGCTGGCGTGTCTCTCTCGTCAGCATTCCCTCAGGGGCTGAGGGAAGACAGCGCGCGAAGGCAGCTTGTGCCAGGTGCGGTCATCAAGTTGCGCGTCCAGATGGACGACGGCGATGTGCACGAGAAACGATTTGTCGTTGTGGGCGCGGACAGTGACACAGTTACGCTCGTGATAAACAGCGAGATTGGCCCGTTCATTCAAGCCCGGCCGAAGTTGCTGAAGTGCCAAGTTCAAATCGCGGCCGAGTCTCATCCGTTTATGGATCATGACTCGCATATTGACTGCTCAAGACTGCGAACCTATACCACTACAGAAGTGGTCCGGCAATTGGTCGCCCAGCCGCATTGGACCCTCGGTTCTATCTCCGATACGGTCCGCAATGAGATCGCTGCCGCGATGAAAGCCTCTGTCGTTATTGAGCCTGCCGCGCTCTCAAAATGGCTTCCTGGCCTGGAGAATCCGACCTAGCTCCAGTCCACCGCGTCGGGCCAGGCCAGACTCACTATGCACTGCAACTGGCCCATCGTGCCGGGCGTGGGTGCAGAAAGTTGCTGAGCGATAGCTCGACCACTCCAGCGGAACTAGGTGAGCGCGGGGCCTATGCCCGGTGGGATGGCAAGTCGAACGAGACGACCAGCCATGCTCCGACCCGGGCCAACATGGGGCTGAGCAAAGACAAGTCCAGCAGCTATCAGCAGCTTGCCGCCAAGGCCGGCCGAACGTGACAAACTCGCTGCGACTCGACCATACGATAGGCCTGCGACGTGAGCGACCATGCCATGAACTTGTTGACTGCGGTTTTGAGCAGCCTCGCGCTGGTCGCCGCAGTCGTGTCTGCAGCCGCGGCGAAGCAGTCGGCCAAGTACGCCGCTGATGCAGGCGCTGCGCTGGAGAAGCAGCACAAGCTCAATGAGCTTACCCAGCTCGTATCAACCGCCTCTCAAGTCGTGATCCTGGCAGACCAAGTGCCACGCGTCGCAATCCACTTGGTCGCGATGATCCGCTCGAACGCAATTGCCGCAGGCGGCAAGGGCGGTAGCATTGAGCGAAGACTGACCGAAGACGTGGAACTAAGGCTTGGCAGGGTCAAGGAGCTTTCCGAGCGCGCCAAGCCGTTCCTCTCTGGATCCCTGGCCATGCTTTCAGGCCCGGTCGAGGAGGTTGTCGTTCGACGCATGGACATGCAGGCACTTCTGTTTGAGGCCCAGGGGCTCAGAGATCAACTGATTCGCGAACACGACCAATCGTTTGAACAGCTGGTGCAGTGGCGAAGCAGCCGTGCGGACCAGCAGTCGGTCTGATTGAGCAGGGTGGCGGACAAGCCGGCGGACGGCCGGGCTATCGACCAGAAAGCCAGCATTGGCGCGGCCGGAATTGAGCTATTCAAGCGCGATAGCCCCATCGACTGACTGGAACAGCGCTCAAGAGAGAGTTTGATTAGGGTTTGTCCTATGTGGAAATGATGCTGCGGCATCGTCATAGGTTTATGAGCCCTTCGAAGCTGAGCCACTGGTGCAGCAGCACAATCAGAACCGGGGAACAAATCGGGGAACAAAATCAGTCGTCATAGACGCACAGGCAGCATTCATGCGGCCTGCAGCCAGATTTTCGATTCACCCCCTCCTCCAAAAAACAAGTAGAAGCGGGCCCTAGCGGCCCGTTTTTTTTGGCTGCTCGGCAACCTAGTTCGTTGACACTTGCGACCCCTGTTGGCAGGCCCTGCAGGCATCGTCCCATTCCTGCCAGGGAATCAGGCTGACTTCCAGGCCATCGGTGCAGGGTGCTGCATCGTCGCTGGCCGGCACGAGCCAGAGGCCTGAGCCCTGGGCGAGACGGGTCAGGATGTTGGGCCGGGTGGTTTGCTCGGTGGTGGTCATGCGCGCCTCACTGCTTGCCATGTCGTCATCTTCATCAAGACCGGGCGAGCCGGCCATCCTCCCGATGGGGGCACCCGAAAGGGGGAGCAGCGCCGCCAACCCGCGCACCTGCCGCCGACGCATAGCTCTCAGTCCTGGTAAAGGAACAGCTTCTCGTAGCCCCGATCGGACTCGGCCAGCACATAGCCCCGACCCTGCCAGGCGATGGCCGGCATTGGATCGGGGATCTGCATGGGCCCGGACTTGCGCGCCAGCGTGACATGAGGGCGGTAGGGCCGCTCGTCCAGCTCGTGTCCGGCCAGGCGGAGTTGCCGGCCCAGGGCCTCGTGCAGCGCTGTCAGTTCCGCCGGCGCCGTGGCGGGTATCAGCACGGCAATATCGTCGCGCCAGACGGCGGCCTTCGACAGTGTCATTTCGATGCGTCTGGCGCTAACCGCCAGACGGTCGCGCAGCGGGTTCAACGCGACCCGTGGCACAGGCCCAATGAAGTGAAGCGTCAGATGGAGATTGCAGGCTGCTGTGCGTCGGGCGGATGTCGACCAGGGCAGTGCTTCCGACCAGGCCGTGATCGCTGTGGCGACCTCGGCATCGGGCCAGAGTGCGAGAAAGATGCGGGCGGTGTCTGAGGCGGCCATGAGCCCATCTTGCGAGCCAGGGCGGCCGCTGGCAAGCGCGGTTCTTGTGCCACCGGCCCAAGGCGTTCAGCACCGTGGTCGTATTGTCAGCGCTCCCGTACCCCACATTGACCACCTGCAACCCGACCACGGTCTGAACACCTTCGATGGGTGCCGGAGGGCCCCACCGCATGTTTGGTTTCGATGGGGTGAACGATAGGGAGCCGCGGGCGGGCCGTGAACCAAGAAAAACGGCTAAGCAAATATGTGCCGAGCGGCGTGGCCGACAGCATCGGCTCAGCAGGCCTGCGACCCGCAGCCGTGCAGCGCCCGCTCGGGCAGGTGCTCGGGCCTGTGCACCTGGCCGGTGGCCGGATCGAAGGCCACATGGCGAAGATGATGGGCCAGCGAGGCGTCCATGCTCTGGGCATGCTGGGGGAACCAGATCACCAGCTCGGCCGCCATCTGGCGCACGATGTCCAGGCGGCCGCCGCGGCCCAGCCGGGCGCCTTCCTGCATCACCTGCAAGACCACCCGGTGCTGGGTGCTGTGGCAGTTGCCGGCGGCGAAGCGGGTGGCCTGCATCCAGTCGTCCTCCTGGCCGAAATGCTGTTCGGTGTGGGCGACCAGGGCGTCCCAGGCGGCCAGCAGCTGCGCATCGCCGGCCTGCTCGACGGCGGACAGCAGCTCGACGAATTCGATGTGTGTCTGGTCCATGGCCGGCAGGTCCAGGGCCAGGTCGTCGGACCATTGCAACGCGCTCATGGTCGACCTCCTGAGAGACCTTGGGTGACGCCGGTCAGCTGGCGTCTGATGGCCGACTTGATCAACCCGCTGAACGGTGGCACCCGCTCGGCCACGGTCAGCAGCAGCTGGCGGGCGCGCCTGGGCAGCGCACGTTCGTCGCTGAACAGCGAGACCAGGGCATTGGTGCCCAGATAGACGGGCAGGGTGGTACGACGGTGCTCGCGCTCGTAGGCCTGCAGCGCGGGCAGGGCGCCGAGGTCGCGGCCGGCGGCATGGGCGGCGCGCAACTCGCGGGCAAGCACCTCGACGCCATACAGGCCGAAGTTCCAGCCATGGGCGGTGACCGGATGCATGCCCACCGCGGCATCGCCGATCAGCGCAAAGCGGTGCGCGGCGAAGCGGTGTGCATAGACGCCCACCAGCGGGTAGTGCTGGCGCGGGCCGGTGGCCTGCACCGCACCGAGCCTGCCCTCGGCCTGCTGTGCGATGCGCGCGGCGAACTCGGCATCGGACAGGGCCAGCCATTCGACTGCCTGATCGCCGGGCACGGTCACCACGGCCGAGCAGTGGCGGCCGCTCATCGGCAGCAGGGCCAGCGTGTTGCCATAACGGAAGCACTCCCAGGCAATGCCCTGGTGATCGCGCTCGTGGGCGACGGGGCCGACGACGACGCTGCGGCCGAAGTCATGCATAGCGGCGCCGATGCCGGCCAGCCGGCGCGATTGCGACAGGCGGCTGTCGGCGGCCACCAGCAGCGCAGCGCTGAACTCCCGACCATCGTCGAGCCGGACGCTGGCGCGGTCGGTGACGATGCTCAAGGCGCTGACCCGCGCCTCGCATAGCAGGCGAACCGCCGAGCGGCTGGTGGCCGCCTTGAGCGCGGCGTGGCGAATGCGGTGATTCGGCACCAGCCAGCCCAGCGGAGCGTCGCTGGCTTCCTCGGGCTCGAAGCGCAGCATCGATGGGCCGCCACCGTCGATCACGCGGGCCTCGCGCAGCGGCGCGATCTCGGCCGGGGGCAGTTGCTGCCACAGGCCCAGGGTCTCCATCACGCGCCGGGCGCGGTGCGTCATGGCGATCTCGCGACCGTCGTCGGCGGGCGATTCCAGGCTGTCTCGTGTGGCCTGCTCCAGCAGCTGCACGGTCATGCCGGCATCGGCCAGCGCGCAGGCCAGGGCCAGGCCGGCCGGGCCGGCGCCGATGATGAGCACGTCAGCATCGTGATGGCAAGTAGGGGCGGTCATGTTCATGGCCGGCATGCTGGCCTGTCGGCATGCACAAGGCCTTGACCGGGGTCAACCGTCGTTGCTTTGCCTGCCGCATCCGTTTTCAAGCACACTGCCCAGCCATGGCACATATACATCTGACCTGGGAACTGGGGGGCGGCCTGGGCCACGCGGGCCGGCTGAAGCCGCTGGCGACGGCCCTGCTGGCGCGGGGGCATCGGGTCAGCATGAGCCTGCGCGATCTGGTGCACACACACCGCCTGCTGGCCGATCTCGATGTGCCGAAGCTGCAGGCGCCGACATGGCTGCACCGGGCCGTGGGCCTGCCGCCGACGCAGGCCAATCTGGCCGAGATCCTGCTTACCTGCGGCTATCTGGAGGCGAATGCCATCGAGGGCCTCGTCGAGGGTTGGCGCGATATGTTCGGGCTGCTGCAGCCCGATCTGCTGGTGGCGGACTATGCGCCGACCGCGGTGCTGGCGGCGCGCTCGATGAGCCTGCGCTGCGCCACCCTGGGAATCGGGTTCTATATGCCGCCACAGGGTCAGGACTTGCCACCGCTGCGCGACTGGGAACCGGTGCCGGCGCAGCGCATGGCCGCCGCCGAGGCTCGGGTACTGGCCAGCGCCAACACGGTACTGGCCCTGCATGGTGCGCCGCCGTTCGCGCGCGCCAGTGACCTGCTGCTGGGCGACGCCCCGCTTCTGTGCACCTGGCCCGAGCTGGACCACTATGCTCGCAGCCACCTGCCCGAGGGCGCGCGCTGGTACGGGCCCAACTTCCTGCCGCAGACCGGCGAGGGTCCGCAGTGGCCGGCGGGCGATGGCCCCAAAGTTTTCGCATATCTGAAGACCGAACATCCCGATCATGCCGTGCTGCTGCAGGCCCTGGCGGATGCAGGTTGCCGCACGCTTTGCTACCTGCCCGAGGTGGCGGCCGGCAAGCCCGCGCCGGTGCGCAGCCCGCTGATCCGCTACGCGGCGGGGCCGGTGTCACTCGGCGAGGCCTTCGAGGACTGCGCGCTGTGCGTCTGCCACGGCGGGGAGGCGACCCTGGTGCAGGCCCTGCTTGCCGGTGTGCCTGTACTGCTGCTGCCTATGCAGACCGAGCAGTTCCTGATGTCGCGCCGCGTCGCCCAGACCGGCGCCGGCGTCAATGCAGCCCTGCTGCGGCGACCGCTGGACTGGCGTGCACTGCTGCGCCGCCTGCTTGATGATCCTGCCTACGCCGAGGCGGCGGCCGCCTTCGCCATGCGCTATGCCGGCTTCAACCAGGCGCAGCAAGTGCAGGATCTGGTCGATGCGTTCGAGCAGCAGTTGATGCTGGCCTGAATGACAAAGAGGCCTTGCGGCCTCTTCAGTGACATCAGACGGCTCTTCGGCGTCGTCGTGCCGCCCAGCCCAGCACGCCCAGGCCACCCAGCAGCATTGCATAGGTCGCCGGTTCCGGCACCGGTTGCAGGCTCACCGAGCCGTAGCCGGGGTTCCCCGAGATGCTGGCGTAGAACTTGTCGTCCGGGCCGAATCGTATCTCGAAGGGATCGCCCGAGCTGGCGTGCGAGCCGCTGACCATGCCCGGCACCCAGTAGCCCGGCACATCGATCACGGTGCCGGGCGGTTGGGTGCCGCAGCCATAGCCGTAGCCGTAGGCACCGCAATCGCCATAGACGTACCAGCCCTCGGGTACGGTGAAGGTGGTGGGCTCGACCCAGCGGTCATCACCGGCGGCCGAGACGCCATTGGCGAAGGTTGTCAGTTCGTAGCTCAGCTCGAAGCTCTCGCCGGCATTGATCACGCCGAGGTCGATTTCGCGTGTCACGCCCAGCACGGAGTACAACGTGCCCGAGCCGGCGTAGAGGCTGGTGTCGCCGCCAAAGGAGGCGGTGGTGCCCAGCTCATCGCTGCGCAGCGTGGCCGAGCTGTCCCAGATGGAGCCGCTGCCCTTCTTCACGTCGAACTTCAGGCCGGCCTCCACATACTGGCCCGTGCCCAGGGCCGAGCCGATGTCGTTCTGCACCATGCCCGGTGTGATCGAGAAGGTGAACTTGGCGCTTTGAGCGACCGCGCTGCTGTTGGTGACGGTCTGCACCAGCTTGAAGCCGCCGCTGACCTGGTAGACGCCCATGCCCGAGGAGCGGCTGCCGAAGTCGCCCGAGGTCGAGCCGTAGCTGTGCAGGCCGACGTTGCTGGTGCCGAGGCCCTCGAATTGCAGCACATCGACCGAAGAATTGGGCGGGAAGGACGAGAGCAGATTCGTCGTCGCCCCGCCGTTCATCGAGAAGGCGCCGGTGGCGTCCATCGCGGTGACCTGGGCCAAGGCGGCGCTGCCCAGCAGGGCCAGGGTGGCGGCCACTGCGGTCTGGCGCAGCAGCGGGTGAGAGGCGTGGCGGTGCATGGGCGGAACTCCGGTCAGCGTGTGGAATTGATCACGATTCTGCGCTCCGGGCCGGGTCTTGCCTGCCCCCGGGTCGCGGGGTGGCCCGCTTGAGCTGTTTGGCCGAGCGAATCTGCGTCAGGGCCGGATGTAGGCGTAACCTTGCTTCTGCAGCTTGGCCAGGCGCACCACGCCGGAGGGGGTGAAGCCGGCCTCGGCAATGAACTGGTCCTTCTTCAGGCTGCGGTTCTTCAAGGTGATCTCGCAGATCTCGAACTTGACACCACGCCCCACCAGCTCCTGCACGGCGATCTCGTAGGGGTTGCCGTTGCGGTCCTTGGCGTCCTGCATCAGGAAGTCGATGCCCTGGGCATGGGTGACGACGGTGATCTGCGCCGTCGGGTCGGTGTCCAGATGGTTCTTGACATTGCGCAGGCCGCCCAGGGCCTGGGCCGCGGTATCGCTGATGTGATAAACGACCTTGTCTTGCGCCCAGGCATGGGCTGGCAGCAGCGTCATCAGGACGAGGGTGATGGCAGCGAAGAGGCGTTTCATGGCTTGGCTCCAGGTGGATGGGTGCCCGAGCTTACTGTGCCTTGCCCGTCGGCGTTGCAGGCAGGCCATAGCCACGCCGCCGTTCATGGGCGGCAAACCGTCATTCGTCGCAGCAGCCCCGGGCGAGACTTGGAAGGCCGGTCCGCAGGCGTTATGGTGCAGCCATGGACTCTCCCAGCCCGGCCTCGGCCGCTTCTTCCCCGGCATTCGCTCATCCCAGCGGGCGCGCCGGTTTTCTGGCTTCGTTGACACCGTCGCGTCTGGTGTTCACGCTGGCGCTGGCCTTTGTCGGCGCTGCCCTGCTGAACCCGATCTTCATCACATCCTTCCCGGTGCTGCTGGGGCGCACGCTGTTTGTCGGCGTGTTGAGCCTGGTGACCTTCTCCGCGGCGGGCCAGTGGCCGCGCCGTCTGCCGGGCTGGATGCCGCGCTGGGTGGTGCAGGTGCTGGTGGTGGCCCTGACCCTGCCGCTGGCCACCATCCTGGTCTATCTGCTCGCCGTCGATGGTGATGTGCCGGCGCTGTTGCGTCACGAGGGGCGGCTCAGCGGCCTGATCTGGATCGCCGGCACTGGTCTCCTCGTGGGTCCGCTGCTGGCCCTTGCGGCGCTGTACCGGGAGCGCGACGCGCAGGCCCGCTCGCAGGCCCTGCACTTCGAGCTGGAGAAGAGCCAGCTCGAGCGCCAGGCGCTGGACGCCCGGCTGCGCCTGATGCAGGCCCAGGTCGAGCCGCACTTCCTGTTCAACACCCTGGCCAATGTGCGGACGCTGGTCGAGACCGGTTCACCGCAGGCCGGCCCGGTGCTGGGCAGCCTGATCGCCTATCTGCGCGGCGCCATGCCCCGGCTCAAGGAGCAGGCGGCCAGCCTCGGCGACGAGCTGACCCTGGTGCGCGCCTATCTGGAGCTGATGCATATGCGCATGCCCGACAGGCTGCAGTTCGTCGTCGCTGTGCCGACCGAGCTGGAGGGGCTGCGCTTTCCGACCATGGCCCTGCTGACCCTGGTGGAGAACGCCGTGCGCCATGGCGTGGACCCCAGCGAGGAGGGCGGCCGCATCGAGGTCGGCGCCCAACGCGATACGCGCACCGGCCTGGTCAGCCTGTGGGTACAGGACAGCGGCGTGGGCATGAGCGAGACCGCCGGCGCCGGCACCGGTCTGCAGAACCTGCGCGAGCGCATGGGCCTGTTCTTCGGCCCCGAGGCAAGGCTTGAGCTGTCCGAAACCCCACCCCACGGCCTGCGGGCCGAACTGAAGTTCACCCCCCCATGAGCAATGCCCCCGTGACGGCCCTGGTGGCCGATGATGAACCGCTGCTGCGCGAGAGCCTGGTGCTGGCGCTGAAGCGGACCTGGCCCGAGCTGCAGGTGGTCGCCCAGGCCCGCAATGGCCGCGAGGCGCTGGAGCTGTTCGAGGAGCATCAACCGCAGATCGTCTTCATGGATGTGCACATGCCGGGGCTCAATGGCATCGAGGCCGCCAAGGGCATCGCGCGGCGCGCGCAGCTGGTGTTCGTGACGGCCTTCGAGCAATACGCGCTGGCGGCCTTCGACGAGGGCGCGATCGACTATCTGGTCAAACCGGTCGAGGAGCGACGGCTGATGGATACGTTGCAGCGGCTGAAGCAGCGGCTGGAGGCGGGCCAGTTGCCCGCGGGCGAGGCGCTGGACGCGGTGCTGGCCCAGCTCTCGGGTCATCTTCAGCAACAGGGTCAACAGCAGCGCGGTGAGCCCTGGCTGCAGTGGATCAAGGCCTCGGTCGGTGCGGCGCTGAAGCTGATCCCGGTGGATCAGCTGATCTATCTGCGCTCGGATGAAAAGTACACGCTGGTCGTCTGGCCCGAGGGCGAGGCCTTGATACGCACGCCGATCCGCGAGCTGGCCGACCAACTGGACCCGCAGATCTTCGCCCAGGTGCACCGCTCGGTGATCGTCAATCTGCGCGAGGTCAGCCACATTACCCGCGGCGCCAACGAGACCGCCGACATACACCTGCGCGGTCGGTCCGAGGTGCTGCCGGTGAGCCGCGCCTATCTGCACCTGTTCCGGCAGATGTGAGATTCGTGAGGCTCAGAGCTTGAGCAGCGCCAGGCGGCGGTCCTGGCCAAAGAGACTTTGCACCGGCCGCGTTTCGGGCAACACATAGACCACGCCGCGCTGCCGGCCCAGCACCGGCGCCACCACCGCGTCAAAAAAACTTGGTGCCACGATCACGCAGCCCAGCGAAATGCGGTTGTCGTTCGGCGTATCTGACAGCAGGCGCTGCGGCCGGCGTTCCTGCGCCGGAGCCGGACGCAAGCGGTGAATGGCCAGCGCGGCCTCGTAGTTGAACCAGACCACCGCCTCGCCCTGCAGATTGTGACCCGGTTCCGAGGCAAAGCGCCCGGCCGGGGTGGTGCGCTCGGCGGGCAGCAGCTGAGCTGGGGCACGGCCCTCCATATCGCTCAGGCCTTGATCGCCCGGCGCCTGGCCCAGCAGGGCCGGGGTGGCGCCCAGCAGCCGGCCATTGGCGCTGAAAACGAACAGCCGCGCGTCTTTCTTGTCCACGATGGCGAAGGGCTGGCCTTGGTGGTCGGCCGAGGCCAGCACCCATTCGGCCATCTGGCGTGTGTCGTCGGACGGGGTTTCGCCACCGAAATCGGCGCCAGGGCCGGCTTGCACGCTGGTGGCCAGGACCGACAGGCAGACGGCGGCCATCTGCGCCGCATGCGCCCGAAAATTGAACAACTGCTGCACCCCGACCCCCGCCACGCGACCGCATCAACAAGCCGGGCATGGGGCCCGGCTCCGATGTCATCGATGGTACGCAGGGCAGGGCCGGCGCGACTGCGCAGGACATCACGCCCGCGGCGCTGTTACAGGGCGAAGTTGTAACGCCCCGGCTTTGGCGCGTCCGTGCTTTTGTGCCACGTCGTAGGAGGCGAAAACCTGGCCCAGCGGCTTGACCTCGGGTAGCACATAGACCACGCCCCGGGAGCGAGCGAAGGTGGTGCGCACCACGTCTTCATAGAATCGCACCGGCACATTGATGCAGCCGTAGGAGATGCGGTTGTCGGCTGCCGTTGGCGAGGCCAGGCGTTCCAGCCGGCGTTCGCTGGGCTCGATGGCGCGCACGCGGTGCATGGAGACGGCGGCGTTGTAGTCCACCCAGAGCACATCCTCGCCCGAGGCATTGCGGCCCGGCTCGGCGTCGAAGCGCCCTGCCGGCGTGGTGCGCTCCTCCGGTCGCACATCGGCAATCGCGCGGTTGCCAATGCCCACGACCGAGTCGTCACCGGCTGCTGCACCGAGCAGCACCGGGGTGGCGCCGAGCAGCACCCCCTGCGCATCGAACACGAACACGCGGGCATTGCGCTTGTCCAGGATCACATAGGGCAGACGCCGGTTGTCGCCCGAGTCGGCGACCCAATCGGCGATGTGGCGGGCCTCGGCCGATGCGGCCTCGCCCCGGAAGTCGGCAAAGCGTGGGCCGCCGGCTTGAACCGCGACAGGGGCGCGCAGAGCCGGCCCGGCAAAGAAGCGGGCCCTGTGCAGGCCGGTGCCATCGGGCGGGAGCATCAGCACCAGCACGGCGCTGCCGAGCAGGAAGCCCTGCTTCAGCGCGGCGATCAGCTCCGGACGCGGCGGCAGTTCGATGCGGGGCGGCGGGTTGTAGGTGGCCATGGTGCTTGCATTCCTCGGGCAACGTAAAAGTGCCCCGAAGCGGCGCGGGAGGGATCCCTGCGGCTTCGGGGCGCTGCACCTGAGCGCGTCTTCAGTTGCGGTCGGCGCGTGGGGTGCGCTCCGTGATCAGCGGCGCGCTGTTGTCCGGCACGGGCATATTGCCGGTGGTCGGGGTGTTGTTGTCATGGGTCTGTGCCTGGGTAGGCGCTTGAGCGGGCGTCTGCGCAGGCATCGGTGCCGGCACGGTGCTTGTCGTCGCAGCAGGTGTTGCCAGCGTTCCGGCCGGAGTGCCGTTGGCGTCCTGCGCCTGGGTCAGCGGGGCCTGGCTGCCATCGGTGGCAGGAGCCGGGCTGATCTCGGTGCTCGGCTGCAGCTGCTGCGTCGGCTCGGCGGGTTGCATGTCGGCGGAAGCCTGCGCATAGGCCAGGCTGATGGCGCCCACCAGGGTGGCGGCGGCGAAAACTGAGGTGACGGTCTTGGAAGCCTTCATGTCATAACTCCTTGGTATTGCGCACTCGGCGCTGTGAGGGTCAAGGGCCAATGGGCCTGACATGAATCTAGGCGTGCAGCGTGTCGCCCGGCATCGGACGGCACTGCTGATGCGTGTAGGACGAGCGCTGTCAGCAGATGCAACAGGACCGGGTCTGAAGCCTTGCCAACGGCGTACGGGCAAAAAAAACCCGAGTTACCTCGGGCCGAATGCGGTTGGTGGACGGTGTTCAGGCGGGCTTGACGGCCTTCAGACTGCGGCCGGTGATGACCACCCGCTCGAGCTGGGCGACCGTCTGGGTGGCGGCGAGTTCTTCGTCTTCCACCGGGCTGGTCAACGATCCCACGGCGCTGATGGCCAGGAAGCTGAGGACCAGAACGCTGTTGAAAAGGTTGTCTAACATGGTGGACTCCTGCTGGTTTCACTGCCGCGAAAAACGTCGCGATGGAGTGAATGTAGGAGGCCACTACCACGTCAACCAGCGGCATGTGATGAGTCGTCAGCCGTGCCGGATGAACTGCGCAACGGCGGGATGAAGCGGCGCCGACAATGGCAACGGAGGCCCGCAGGCCCCCGTTGCTGAATTGCTTGACCTCAATTTCATCCAGTCAGTTGGGGACAGCCCATCGCCTGCCTGCGAACGGGCCTTCGCCAGGCACAAACAGTCCACAGGACTGTTTGAGTCCGGGCTCAGAGCTCGCCGGGTACGGCAAGGTCTGTCCCGCAAGACATTAGATTGGCTCTGTGCGCAGCTTCAGCCAGGCCAGCGCATCGCCGCTGACCAGCGGCGACAAGCGGGCCAGCACCTCGGCGTGGTAGCGGTTGAGCCAGGCGATCTCGTCTTCGCGCATCAGCTCGCGGGCGATGCAGCGGGTGTCGATCGGGCACAGGGTCAGCGTCTCGAAGGCCAGCATCTCGCCGAAGGCGCCCTGTTCGGGCGTGTCGATGGCGACATTGAGCACCAGGTTCTCCAGGCGCACGCCCCATTTGCCGTTGCGGTAGATGCCGGGCTCGATCGAGGTGATCATGCCCGGCTCCATGGCCATATGAGCGTCGGGAATGGCCTTGGAGATGCTCTGCGGGCCCTCATGCACATTCATGAAGTAGCCGACGCCGTGGCCGGTGCCGTGGCCGTAGTCGATGCCGTGCTCCCAGATCGGGGCGCGGGCAATGGCGTCCAGCATCGGCGACAGCGTGCCGCGCGGGAAGCGCGTGCGGCTCAGGTTCATCATGCCCTTGAGCACGATGGTGAAGTCGCGCTTGTGTGCCTCGCTGATATTGCCGATCTGCCAGACGCGGGTGATGTCGGTGGTGCCGCCCAGGTACTGGCCGCCGGAATCGATCAGCAGCAGGTTGTTGCCCTCGATCACCGCGTGCGACTCCGGCGTGGCGCGGTAGTGCGGCATCGCACCGTTGGGGCCGAAGCCGGCAATGGTCGAGAAGCTCAGACCGACGAAGCCGGGGCGGCGGGCGCGGGCGGCCGACAGCTTCTCGTCGACGGTGATCTCGGTGATGCGCTCCTTGCCCAGCGCCTGTTCGAACCAGGCGTAGAACTCGCACATCGCGGCGCCGTCCTGCTCCATGGTCTCGCGCACGAACTGCGCCTCGGCAGGGGTCTTGCGGCTCTTGGCCAGGGTGCTGGGGTTGATGGCCTCGACCACGCGCACGCCGCTGGCCACCGACTCGCGCAGGCCCCAGGTGATGCGGCGAGGGTCGACGAGCAGTACGGTGTCGGCGGCCAGTGCCCCCAGCGCCTTGGGCGCCTCGGTGTAGTCGGCCAGCTGCACGCCGTCGGCGGCCAAGGTGGCCTGCAAAGCGGCGGGCACCTTGCCGGCGCCGAGGAACAGGGTGGCCCCGTTCAGGCCGACCAGCGTGTGGGCGATGAAGACCGGGTTGCATTGCACGTCCGAGCCGCGCAGATTGAACAGCCAGGCCACGTCATCGACGGTGGAGATGAAGTGCTGGCTAGCGCCCAGGCGGTTCATCGCCGCGCGCACCTCGGCCAGCTTGACGGCGCGGCTGACGGTGGCCTGCGGCGCGCCGTGCTCGTAGACCGGCGCGCCCGGCAGGGTGGGGCGGCCTTCCCAGATAGTGTCCAGCAGATCCAGATCGGTGCGCAGCTTGATCTTGGCCTGCAAGAGGCCCAGGCGCACCTGCTGCGCCAGCGCCAGGCTCAGACACTGGCCATCGACGGCCAGGGTCTGGCCGGCCTGCAGCTGCAGGGCCGTCCAGTCGATGAAGTGGGTGGCGGCGCTGCTGGGAATCTTGACCAGGTCGATGCCGGTGCCGGCCAGCTCGACCTCGGCCTGGGTCCAGTAGCGCATGTCGGCGAACAGGGCGGCGCGGTCCAGCGTGACGACCAGGGTGCCCATAGAGCCGGTGAAGCCTGACAGCCATTCGCGGCCCTGCCAGCGCGCGGGCAGGTACTCGGACAGATGGGGGTCGCTGGAGGGCACCAGCACGCCGTGCACCTGTTGGGCCTGCATCGCATCGCGCAGCCGCGCCAGTCTCAGGGTGATCTCGGAAGTACGGGTGTCCATGGGGCTCTCCGGGGTGGCGCTGCCGCCGGGTGGGCGGTGGCCAGTGTTGAAAGGGGTGCGAGATTGTAGGTGGATGCCTCAGCCGGACGCCAGCGGCGGCAGATGGACCTCGAACACCGCGCCGCCATCGGGGTGGTTGTGGGCGCGTATCGTGCCGCTGTGCACATGGATGATCTTGCGGCTGATGGCCAGGCCCAGGCCGGTGCCGCCCGCGCCGGTCTGGTTCAGCGAGGACTGCACGAAGGGGGCGAAGATGCTCTCGAACTCGTCCGGCGGTATGCCCGGGCCGTGGTCACGAACCTCGACGCAGCAGCCACCGGTGGCCGGTTCGTTGAAGCAGCGCAGCTCGATCTCGCTGTGGGCCGGGGCATAGCGCAACGCATTGGCCAGGATGTTGCGGAACACCTGCTGCAGCCGGAAGGCGTCCAGCAGGGCCATGCAGGGCCAGTCGGACAGCTCCAGGCGCAGGCTCAGGCCCCGACTGGCGGCCAGCTGTGCCAGCTCCTGCACCACCTCGGCCAGCAGCGGCCGCACATCGCCGGGCACCAGCTTGAACGAGCCGACCGAGGTTTCCAACCGGGACAGGTCAAGCAGATTGTTGACCACATGCAGCATGCGGTGTCCGGCGGACTGGATATCGCTGAACATGCGTGCCAGCACCGGCTGCTCGCGGGCCCGCGACAGGCCCACCTGCGAGAAGCCCAGAATCGTTTGCAGTGGCGTGCGCAGCTCGTGGCTGACATTGGCCAGGAACTCGCCCTTCGCGGCGCTGGAGCGCTCGGCCGCGTCGCGCGCCTCACGGGTGCGGCGCTCAACCTCGCGGAAGTCGGTGATGTCCACCATGCTGCCTATTACCCCAAGCGCCTCGCCGTTGGCATTGGCGTAGGAGGTCTTGCGCACCATCAGGTCATGCCAGGTGCCATTGGGGAAGGGCACCCGCTCCTCGTACGACAGCGTGCCCCCCTCGCGCATCAGCTGCTCGTCCTTGGCCAGGGTGATGGTGAAGTCGCCCATCGGCCGCAGCTCGGGCAGGGTCTTGCCCAGCACATGCTCGACCGGCCAGCCGACCATATCGCACCAGGCGCGGTTGACCATCAGATAGCGGCCGGCCCTGTCCTTGGCGAAGATCGGGAAAGGGCAGACCTCGATCAGCCGGGCGGTGAACTCCAGCTGCTCCAGCAGCTGGCGCCGCGCCAGTTCACGCTCGGTCACATCGATGGCAAAGCCGGCAAATCCGATCAGCCGGCGCTCGGCCGATTCGACCGGGGTGACGCTGACCTCCAGCACCCGGTGCGAGCCCTCGGTGCCACGCAGGCGCAGCTGGGTTGGCGGGCCGCGCAGGCCACCGGCCGGCGGGTCGCCACTGCGCGGCGGGCGGAATAGCGCACGGGCGATGGCGACATCGCCCGGGTCCACAAAATCGGCAAAGGGCTGGCCCAGCACCGGCCGCAGGGTGATCTCGTCGACGAACCACTGGCGGTTCACGAACTGCAGCCGGCCCTCGGTATCGGTGCGGAACATCAGCTCCTGCACGCTGTCGATCAGCAGGCGCTGATTGCGCTCCTCATCGGCGCCCAGCAGCCGGGCCTGCAGCAGTGACTCCTCGGCCTGCTCATGACGGCGCAGGCGGCGCCAGGCGCTCCGCGCCAGCAGGGCGATGACCAGCCAACCGGCCAGGGCAGCGGCGAGGGTACAGGCCAGTGTGCCGCGCAGTTCGCTCCAGATCGCGCTGCGTCGGTACTCGACCAGTATCAGGCCCTGGAACTGCCGGGTGCTGCGAAAGCTGGCCAACACCTCATGGCCGTCCAGCCCGGGGCCGCTGAAGCTGCCCTGCTCCTTGCTGGGCAGAAAGTGCCGGAACACCGCCCGGTCTATCAGCGCCGCGCCACTGGGCAGGACGGCACCGGCCTTGGCGCCAATCAGGCTGCCATCCCGGCCCAGCAGGGCGGCGCTGCGCGGGCCGCTGCCGAAATGCTGTTCGTAGTGCCTGGCGAAATAGTCCGGGTCCAGCACGGCCACCAGATAGCGCGGGCCCAGAGGCGTGTCGGGCAGGGCATGAACCTGGGGGAGCAGGCGCTGCGTGCCCCCGTAGGCCTGGCGCTGGCGGCGGTCGAGGTCGGCCAGATCCTGGCCCGGTGCCAGTGAGCCCACCCAGTGCTGCGCGCTGGCGGCGCCGCGCCGCAGCTGGCCGAGATCGAGCTGAGCGGCGACATTGGCCGGTGCGGAGCTGGCCAGCACCCGGCCCGAGGCGTCCAGCACCGACAGGCTGCGCACCATGGGCAGCAGGGGCAGCGCCTGGCTCAGGACCGGGCTCAGTGCTTCCGCCGGCTCGCGAGCCTGGGCAGCGGCCGGCACCAGGCTGCGCAGCATCAGGGCCGAAGTCTGCAGGCTCTGATCAGCATGCTCTTGCAGCACGCGGGCATAGAGCTGGGTTACCTGGAGTTCATGCTGCTCGGCGCTACGTAACGCGTAGAGCGCAAAGCCCAGGGCCGCCAGCAGCACCAGCAGCGCAAGCAGCACGCCGGCACGCAACAGCAGCCTGCGCTTCAGCCAGGGCGGGGGTGGGTGCGGTGGCACGGCGAGAGAAATGCGCAGTCCTGTGTGATGGTCGGGTTCAGTCCTGCACTCTAATGCCAAAGCCGTCCGAGCTTGCTCGGTTGTTGCCCCGAGCGATCACAGTTCGGTGCGCAGCGTCCACAGCTCCGGAAACAGCACCACGTCCAGCATCTTGCGCAGATAGCCAACGCCCGAGGTGCCACCGGTGCCGCGCTTGAAGCCAATGACGCGCTCCACCGTCGTCACATGGCGGAAGCGCCAGAGGCGGAAGGCGTCTTCCAGATCGACCAGCTCCTCGCCCATCTGGTACAGGTCCCAGTGCTGCTCGGGGCTGCGATAGACCTGCAGCCAGGCCTGCTTGACGGCCTCGTCGGCCTGGTAGGGCTGGGTCCAGTCGCGCTCCAGATGGGTGGCCGGCACGCTGATGCCACGCCTTGCCATCAGCTTCAGCGTCTCGTCATACAGCGAGGGGGCGCGCCAGCTGGCCTCGACCACCGCAAGCCGCTCCGGTGCATGGGAGTGGGGCTTGAGCATGGCCGAGTTCTTGTTGCCCAGCGTGAACTCGATCTGCCGGTACTGCCAGCTCTGGAAGCCGCTGCTGTTGGACAGATAGGGCCTGATCGCCGAATACTCGGGCGGTGTCATTGTCGCCAGCACGTCCCAGGCATGGACCAGCTGCTCCATGATGCGGCTCACGCGCGCCAGCATCTTGAAGGCGGCCGGCAACTGGTCATTGGCCACATTGGCCACCGCGGCCTGCATCTCGTGCAGCATCAGCTTCATCCACAACTCGGAGGTCTGGTGCTGGACGATGAACAGCATCTCGTTGTGCTCGGGCGACAGCGGATGCTGGGCGCTGAGCACCTGATCGAGGTGCAGGTAGTCGCCGTAGCTCATGTCCTTGGAGAAATCGAGCTGAGCCCCTTCTTCTCGGACTATGTTCATCGGGCAACGGGCTTTGTCGTCACTCATGTCACTGCATCCTGTTGGTTGAAACGCGGCTCGCGCCACTCTTCGGTCTGCAGCACCTGGTGCAGGTGCTCGATCGCGTCCCAGACATCGACGAAGCGGGTGTACAGCGGGGTGAAGCCGAAGCGCAGGATGTGCGGGAACTCGTCCAGACGCTGCGGGTCGCCGGCGCGGTAGTCGCCGATCACGCCGCGGGCGATCAGGGCCTTGACGACCGCATAGCCGGCCTCGTGCAGCGGCGCGGCCAGGCTCAGACAGACCTGGCTGCCGCGCTGATTCGCGTCTCTTGGCGAGGACAGGCGCACGCCCTGCTCGCCGCAGCGGGCCTCGGCCAGGGCGATGAAGGCCTCGGTCAGCGCCACCGACTTCTTGCGCAGCGCGTCCATGCCGCCCATGGGCTCGGCGGCGAGGAGGGTATCGACGCCGCACTCCAGCGCGCTGAGCGCCAGAATGGCCGGCGTGCCGCATTGGTAGCGAGTGATGCCGGCGGCGGGCCGATAGTCGGGCGTGAACTGGAACGGGGCCGCATGGCCCATCCAGCCCGACAGCGGTTGCCAGAAGCGTTCCGCATGGCGCGGATGCGACCAGACGAAGGCCGGCGCGCCCGGGCCGCCGTTCAGATACTTGTAGCCGCAGCCGACGGCGAAGTCGGCGTCGGCACCCTTGAGGTCCACCGGCAGCGCACCGGCCGAATGGGCCAGGTCCCAGATCACCAGCGCGCCGGCGGCATGGCTGGCGGCGGTCAGCGCCTTCATATCGTGGCGGTAGCCGGTGCGGTAGTTGACTTCGGTCAGCATCAGGATGGCCAGCTCGGCATTCAGCGCTGCGGGAATCTCATCCACCGTATCCACCAGCTTCAATGTGAAGCCATGCTGGCGGGCCACGCTCTCGGCAATGTACAGGTCGGTAGGGAAGTTGCTGCGCTCGCTGACGATGACGCGGCGGCCGGGCGCATCGGCCTTGCTGATCTGCGCGGCGGCATGCAGCACCTTGTACAGATTGACCGAGGTCGAGTCGGCCGTCACCAGCTCGTCCGGGCCGGCGCCCACCAGGCGGGCGATCTTGTTGCCGACCTTGCGTGGCAGGTCGATCCAGCCGGCGGTGTTCCAGCTCTTGATCAGGTCCATGCCCCATTCGCGGGCGATCACCTCCTGCACCCGGGCCGCCGTGGCGCGCGGGAGCACGCCGAGCGAATTGCCGTCCAGGTAGTTGATGCCGGGCGGCAGGTCGAACTGATGCCTCAGCTCGAACAGCGGGTCTTCCTGGTCGCGCACTTCGCAGTCTTGTCTGGTTATCATGGTTCGGTCCTTCTCTTGGTCAGTTGGGGCCCGAGCTTGCCGGGTACGGCAAGGTCCGGCCCGCAAGGCTCATCAAATTGCGCGCAAGACTGCGCGCACGGGGGAGGCACAGGCGCCGGCCAGCTTCAGCGGCAGCGCGATCAGTTCGTAGTCGCCCTCGGGCACGGCGTCGAGCACCAGGTTCTCCAGCACGCGCAGGTTCAGGCGCAGCAGTTGCTGATGGCTGTCCAAGGACTTGCTATCCGCTGGGTCCACCGAGGGCGTGTCCAGCCCGATCAGCTTGACGCCGCGCGCCGCCAGCCAGGCCACGGTCTCCGGGGCGTAGGCGGTGAACTCCGGGTTCCAGACCTCGCTGGCCTGCCGGCAGCAGCGCACCAGCACGCGTTCGGGCAGGTCTTTCTCGGCGTGCTGGACGTGCTCGATCTGGATCAGCGGCCCGCAATCAATCGCATGGATCACGCGGCAGGGGCCGACATAGGCCTGCAGGTCCACCTCGGCGGCCGAGGGCTGGTCGTTGCCGTAGTGCAGCGGTGCATCGGCGTGCGCGCCGACATGCGGCGACATCGTCAGCGCGCTGAGATTGACCGGGCAACCAGGCGACAGCTGGGCCGTCCAGCGCAGGGCATAGGGCTCGTCGCCGGGGAAGATCGGCGAGGCGGGCGAGACGGTGGGAGAGATGTCCCAGAGCTGTTTCATCGAATAGACCCCTGGCGTGAGATGCAAAGCGGCCCGAACCATAGCAGCGGGATTTGGGGCGTGGTGTCGGTTAATTCCAACATCATGAACCGAGCGCTATCCTGGTGAAAGCTCTAGGATTTCCAACTCGCGAATTTAGTTGACACCTAAAATATACAGGTCTAAAGTGCATCCATCAAGCGGCATTTTTGCCCGCGGCAAGACGGAGTCTGATGATGCGCATTTCCTGCATTGGTGGCGGCCCGGCCGGTCTGTATTTCGCGTTGCTGATGAAGCAGCAGGACCCGTCGAATCAGATCACCGTCTATGAGCGCAACCGCGCCGGCGACACCTTCGGCTGGGGCGTGGTGTTCTCGGACCAGACCTTGAGCGCGATGCAGCAGGCCGACCCCAAGACCGCCAGCCAGATCCTCGACGCCTTCAATCACTGGGATGACATCGAGGTCAATATCGCCGGCCGCAAGATGCTGTCGGGCGGCCACGGCTTTTGCGGCATCGGCCGGATGAAGCTCCTGAACATCCTGCAGCAGCGCTGCATCGAGCTGGGCGTCGATCTGCGTTTCGAGTCCGATGTGGCCGATGACGAGGGCCTGGACGCCGACTTGATCATCGCCGCCGACGGCCTGAACAGCCGCATCCGCACCAAGTACGCCGCCACCTACCAGCCCGACGTCGATCTGCGCCAGTGCCGCTTTGTCTGGCTGGGCACGAGGAAGCTGTTCGACGCCTTCACCTTCGACTTCCAGCGCACCGAATGGGGCTGGTTCCAGGCCCATGCCTACCGCTTCGATGCCGACACCTCGACCTTCATCGTCGAGGCGCCCGAGCCGGTCTGGAAGGCCGCCGGCCTGGAGGATATGAGCAAGGAAGATGCGATTGCTTTCTGCGAGAAGCTGTTCGAGAAGGTGCTGGACGGCAACAAGCTGATCTCCAACTCGGCCCACCTGCGCGGCTCGGCGCAGTGGATTCGCTTCCCCCGCGTGGTCTGCAAGACCTGGGTGCACCACAACGGCAAGGCCCCGGTCGTCTTGATGGGCGACGCCGCCCACACCGCGCATTTCTCGATCGGCTCCGGCACCAAGCTGGCGCTGGAAGACGCGATCGGCCTGGCGCGCAATATTGGTGAGGCCAAGGGCGATCTGAACGCGGCGCTGCACAGCTACGAGGCGACGCGCAGCGTCGAGGTGCTGCGCATCCAGAACGCCGCCCGCAACTCGACCGAGTGGTTCGAGAACGTCGAGCGCCATGCCCATCTGGACCCTGAGCAGTTCGCCTACTCGCTGCTGACCCGCTCGCAACGCATCTCGCACGAGAACCTGCGGCTGCGCGATGCGGCCTACGTCGGCGAGTTCGAGAACTGGCTGGCCGAACGCGCCGGCCTGCAGCCGGCCAAGGGCCAGAGCGTACCGCCGATGTTCACGCCGTTCACGCTGCGCAGCGTGAGTTTGAAGAACCGCGTCGTCGTCTCGCCGATGGCCCAGTACTCGGCCGTCGATGGCTTGCCCACCGACCATCATCTCGTGCACCTGGGCGCCCGGGCGATGGGCGGGGCAGGGCTGGTGTTCGTCGAAATGACCTGTGTGTCGCCCGACGCGCGCATCACCCCGGCCTGCCCGGGCCTGTACAACGACGCGCAGACCGCCGCCTTCAAGCGCATCACCGACTATGTGCACAGCCAGAGCACGGCGAAGATCGCGCTGCAGCTGGGCCACGCCGGGGCCAAGGGCGCCACCAAGGTGATGTGGGAGGGGATCGATCAGCCGCTGGAATCGGGTGCCTGGCCCTTGATCTCCGCCTCGCCTCAGCAATACCTGCCCGGCGTCAGCGCATGGTCGCGGGCGATGACCCGCGTCGATATGGACCGCGTCCGCGACGATTTCGTGGCCGCCACGAAGCGCGCCGCCGAGGCCGGCTTCGACTGGCTGGAGCTGCACTGCGCGCACGGCTATCTGCTGTCGTCCTTCCTGTCGCCGCTGACCAACCAGCGCGACGACGAATACGGCGGCAGCCTGGAGAACCGGCTGCGCTATCCGCTGGAGGTGTTCAAGGCGATGCGCGCCGTCTGGCCCGCGCATCTGCCGATGTCGGTGCGCATCTCGGCGCACGACTGGGTGCCCGGCGGAAATACGCCGGACGATGCGGTCGAGATGTCGCGCGCCTTCAAGGCACTAGGGGCCGACCTGATCGACGTGTCATCGGGCCAGGTGTCCAAGGCCGAGAAGCCGGTCTATGGCCGCATGTTCCAGACGCCGTTCTCGGAGGCGATTCGCAACCGCGTCGGCATCGCGACGATCGCCGTCGGTGCGATCAGCGAGGCCGACCACGTCAACAGCATCATCGCCTCGGGCCGCGCCGATCTGTGCGCGATCGCCCGTCCGCACCTGGCCAATCCGGTCTGGACCTTGATGGAGGCGGCGCGCATCGGCTATATGGGCGGCGTGGGCGTCGATTGGCCCAAGCAATACACGTCCGCCAAGGTGCAGCTGGAGCGCAACTACGAGCGCGAGCGGGCTCAGGCGGCGCAGATGGCGGGCCTGTCGCCGCTGGAGCAGGCCAACCGTGCGCTGGGTGTCTGAGCGATGAGTGATGCGACGCATGCGGTGGTGACCGGCGGCGGCAGCGGCATTGGCGCGGCGATTGCGCGCGGGCTGCTGCAGGACGGCTATGCGGTGACCTTGATGGGCCGCAATCTGGCGAAGCTGCAGGCGCAGCAGGCCGAACTCTCTGCCGGGGTTTCGACATTCGGCCGTGTCGGCGTGCAGACGGTTGATGTGGCGGATGAGGCCGCTGTGCAGGCGGCCTTTGCAGCAGCGACAGCCGGGCTGGGGCCGATCGCGATGCTCGTCAACAACGCCGGCCAGGCCGAGAGCGCGCCACTGCATCGCACCTCGCTGGCCCTGTGGCAGCAGATGCTCAGCGTCAATCTGACCGGCACCTTTCTTTGCTCGCGCGAGGTGCTGGCCGGCATGACCGAGCGCCGCCAGGGCCGCATCATCAATGTGGCCAGCACGGCTGCTCTCAAGGGCTATGCCTATGTGGCGGCCTATGTCGCGGCCAAGCACGGCGTGCTGGGGCTGACCCGGGCGATGGCCCTGGAACTGGCCAAGAAGGGCATCACCGTCAATGCGGTCTGCCCCGGCTATACCGAGACCGAGATTGTTGACAGCGCTGTTCAGCGCATCGTCTCGAAGACTGGCCGCACGGCCGAAGAGGCCCGCGCCGAGCTGTCCGCCGGCAATCCGCAGGGTCGCATGGTGCAGCCCGACGAGGTGGCGCAGGCGGTGCGCTGGTTGGCGCGGCCCGATTCGTCGTCTATCACCGGTCAGGCAATCGCCGTCTGCGGCGGCGAGGTGATGTGATGGCGAACGAGCTGGACGAACGCCCGGACCTCGAATCGAGGGTCATCGACGACCATCATCAGGCGCTGAAGCTGTGGCTGCGGTTGCTGGCCTGCACCACGCGCGTCGAGGGCGTGATACGCAACCGCCTGCGCACCGAGTTCGCCACCACGCTGCCGCGCTTCGATCTGCTGGCCCAGCTGGAGCGCCACCCCGAGGGCCTGGCCATGGGCGAGCTGTCGCAGCGGCTGATGGTCACCGGCGGCAATATCACCGGTATCACCGATCAGCTGGAGTCCGAGGGCCTGGTGGTGCGCGAGCCGCACCCGACCGATAGGCGATCGTTCTCGGTCTGCCTGACGCCGGCCGGCAAGCGTCAGTTCCGTCGCATGGCCGCCACCCATGAGCAATGGGTGATCGAGTTGCTGGCCGGCTGGAGCAGCGACGAAAAGGCCCAGGTCTATGAGTTGCTGGCGACACTGAAAACCCATCTGGGCGCGCAGGAGGCCCTGCCCGTCATCAACGGAAAAACCGCGAAGGCCAAGCGGGCCGCAGCGAAGGAGAACAAGTGATGGATGCGAATCTGGAAGTCGGCAATCGCCGCGAAGCCGCGGGTCTGAAGCCGGTGCACTTCGGCTGGGACGTGGTCGGCAAGGTCGGTGTGATCACCCTGAACCGTCCCGAGCGCAAGAACCCGCTGACCTTCGAGTCCTACGCCGAGCTGCGTGATCTGTTCCGCCTCCTGGCCTATGCCGATGATGTGCGGACTGTGGTCGTGCAGGGCGCCGGAGGCAATTTCTGTTCCGGCGGCGATGTGCACGAGATCATCGGCCCGCTGACGAAGATGAGCATGCCGGACCTGCTGGCCTTCACCCGCATGACCGGCGATCTGGTCAAGGCGATGCGCGCCTGCCCGCAACCGATTGTCTCGGCCATCGACGGCGTCTGCGCTGGCGCTGGCGCCATCATCGCGATGTCGTCCGACCTGCGTCTGGGCACGGCCCGCTCGAAGGTGGCCTTTCTGTTCTCCCGCGTCGGCTTGGCCGGCTGCGATATGGGTGCCTGCGCGATGCTGCCGCGCATCATCGGCCAGGGCAGGGCGTCCGAGCTGCTGTACACCGGTCGCAATATGCCTGGCGACGAGGCGCTCGCCTGGGGCTTCTACAACCGCGTGGTCGCCGAGGACGAGCTGAATGCCGCCGCCGTCGCACTGGCCCAGGACCTGGCCAGCGGCCCGACCTTCGGCCACGCGATGACCAAGAAGATGCTGCATCAGGAGTGGGCGATGGGCGTCGATGAGGCGATCGAATCCGAGGCCCAGGCCCAGGCGATCTGCATGATGACGCAGGACTTCCACCGCGCCTACAACGCATTCGCCAACAAGCAGCGCCCGAGCTTCGAAGGGACCTGAAGTGAAACGGATCGAATCGCCACTGCGTGTCGGTGCTTCGCGCCTCGCGTTGTTGGCTCGGCAGAGGGGGCGGGAGGCCGGTCACGACGGGCTGAAGCTTGGGCCGGTCCCTTCGGCCCGACCTCCAGCTTCTTTATGCCCGCCGTGGCCGGCCCCCCCACACCCTCTGCGTATGCGCTGGTGGCCGCCCACCCCGCGTGGTGCGCGTGATTTGCGGATTGGCGAGGCTGCACACCATTTGCAGCAGGGACGAGGGCGTGCCGGCTGCAGCGGGCATAAGGAAGCCGGAGCCCGGTCCGTCCAGGGCCGGACAAGGCTTCAGCCCGCAGCGGCCGGCGCGCCCTCGTCCCTGCCGCTACAAACCTAAAGAGTTGGAGCTATTGACATGCATCTGAAGCACCTCGATTGGCCATTCTTCGAGGGCGGGCACCGCGCGCTAGCCGCCGAGCTGGATAGCTGGTGCGCCGCACACCTGGACCACGGCCATGGCAATGATGTCGATGCCGAATGCAAGCGCTTGGTCAAGCTGTTGGGCGGGGCCGGTTGGCTGCGCCACGCGATTGCCGGCGTGGCGCTGGGCGGCGCGGCCGAGGTGATAGACACCCGCGCGATCTGCCTGCTGCGGGAGACGCTGGCCCGCTACAACGGTCTGGCCGATTTCGCGTTCGCGATGCAGGGCCTGGGCTCGGGCGCGATCTCGCTGGCCGGCACGATTGCGCAGCGCGAGCAGTATCTGCCACGCGTGGCCCGCGGCGAGGCGCTGGCGGCGTTTGCGCTGAGCGAGCCCGAGGCCGGCTCCGATGTGGCGGCGATGCAGTGCGCGGCCGTCGAGGACGGTGACAGCTACGTGCTGAACGGCGAGAAGACCTGGATCTCCAACGGCGGTATCGCCGACTTCTATGTGGTGTTCGCCCGCACCGGAGAACAGCCTGGATCTCGCGGCATCAGCGCCTTCATCGTCGATGCCGATCTGCCCGGCTTCGAGATCGCCGAGCGCATCGAGGTGATCGCGCCGCATCCGCTGGCGCGGCTGAAGTTCACGAACTGCCGCGTGGCCAAGAGCCAGATGGTGGGCGCGCCGAGCGAGGGCTTCAAGGTCGCGATGCGCACCCTGGATGTGTTCCGCACCTCGGTGGCCGCCGCCTCGCTGGGCTTTGCGCGCCGTGCGCTGCAGGAAGGGCTGCAACAGGCCCATGGCCGCAAGATGTTCGGCGCCACGCTGGGCGATCTGCCGCTGACCCAGGCCAAGCTGGCCGACATGGCCTGCACGGTGGACTCGTCTGCCCTGCTGGTCTATCGCGCCGCCTGGCAGCGCGACCAGGGCCAGAACGTGACCCGCGAGGCCGCGATGGCCAAGTTGATGGCCACCGAGGGCGCCCAGCGCGTGATCGACGCGGCGGTACAGATGTTCGGCGGCCGCGGCGTGCAGAGCGGCGAGATGGTCGAGTCGCTGTACCGAGAGATCCGCGCGCTGCGCATCTACGAGGGCGCCAGCGAGGTGCAGCAGCTGATCATCGGTCGTGATTTGTTGAAGAACGGTTGAGGACTACTGGCATGAGCTATACGGCCCACATCGATACCTTTGCCCGAGATAACCTGCCGCCGCCCGAGCTGTGGCCCGAGCTGGTGTTCGACCTGCCCGAGCTGCAGTTCCCCGAGCGGCTGAACTGTGCCCACGAGTTGCTGGATGCCTGGGTCGAGCGCGGCCACGGCGCCCGCCTGTGCATGCAGGGTATCGGCGTGCGCTGGACCTATGCCGATCTGCTGGCCCAGGCCAACCGTATCGCTCACATGCTGGTCGAAGACATGGGTGTCGTGCCCGGCAACCGCGTGCTGATGCGCGGCGCCAACACGCCGATGATGGCGGCCTGCTGGTTCGCGATCCAGAAGGCCGGTGCGATAGCGGTGGCGACGATGCCCTTGCTGCGCGCCAAGGAACTCTGCCAGGTGATCCAGCAGGCCGAGGTCAGCCACGCGCTGTGCGATGCGCGCCTGGCCGAGGAATTGGCGCTGGCCCAGGCGCAGTGCCCGACGCTGAAATCCGTTGCCCACTACATGAGCGATGCACCCGACGGCATCGAGGCTCGCGCTGCAGCCAAGCCTGCCACCTTCGCCAATGTGGACACCGCCGCCGACGACTGCTGCATCATTGCCTTCACCTCGGGCACGACCGGCAAGCCCAAGGGAACGATGCATTTTCATCGCGATGTGATGGCCATCTGCGCCTGCTGGCCGAAGCATGTGTTGAAGCCGGTCGCCGACGACGTCTTCATCGGCAGCCCGCCGCTGGCTTTTACGTTCGGCCTCGGTGGTCTGGTCTTGTTCCCCATGTCGGTGGGGGCTTCGACCGTGTTGCTCGAGAAGGCCTCGCCCGAAGGACTCTTGCCGGCCATCGCCCACTATCGCGCCACCGTCTGCTTCACAGCGCCCACGTCCTACCGCGCGATGGCGCCGCTGGTGGGTCAGCATGACCTGAGCAGCCTGCGCAAATGCGTCAGCGCCGGCGAGGCGCTTCCTGCGGCCACGCGCCAACTTTGGAAAGACGCCAGCGGCATCGAGATGATCGACGGCATTGGCGCGACCGAGCTGCTGCACATCTTCATCTCGCATACCGAGATCGAAGCGCGGCCTGGCGCCACCGGCAAGCCGGTGCCCGGCTACCAGGCCCGTGTCGTCGATGATCAGGGCCGTGTCTTGCCGGCGGGTCAGGTCGGCAAGCTGGCGGTCAAGGGACCGACCGGCTGCCGCTACCTGGCCGATGACCGTCAGCGCGCCTATGTGCAAAACGGCTGGAACCTGACCGGCGACGCCTATGCGATGGACGCAGACGGCTACTACCATTACCAGTCGCGCACCGACGACATGATCATCTCCGGCGGCTATAACATCGCCGGCCCCGAGGTCGAGAGCGCCCTGCTGCTGCACCCGCAGGTGGCTGAGTGCGGCGTGATCGGCGTGGCCGACGAACAGCGCGGCCAGATCGTCAAGGCCTTTGTCGTGCTGCGCCCCGGTGCAACACCTGGCCCCGAACTGGTGCGCGAGCTGCAGGACTTCGTGAAACAGACGGTCGCTCCGTATAAATACCCCCGTGCGATCGAGTTCCGCGAGGCGCTGCCGCGCACGGAAACAGGCAAACTGCAACGGTTTCGCCTACGCAATCCCGCCTGATCGAATCAATACCCCACAGCACGATGGAGCACCGCATGATCAAGAAGCAATCCCTGGTTCTGAACACCCTGGCCCTTGCCCTGCTGGCCTGCGCGGCCGCCAGTCCGGCCCTGGCCGCCGACAAGGTCAAGATCGGCATGCTCAGCACGCTGTCCGGCGCGGGCGCCGGCCTGGGTGTGGACATCCGCGACGGCTTCAACCTGGCCTTGAAGACCCGTGGCGGCAAGCTGGGTGGTCTGCCGGCCGAGGTCATCATTGCCGATGACCAGCAGAACCCCGACACCGCCAAGCAGACCACCGACCGCCTGATCAAGCGCGACAAGGTGGACTTCATGACCGGCATCGTGTTCTCCAACCTGATGCTGGCCGTGGGCCAAAGCGTGTTCGACAGCAAGACGCCCTACATCAGCGCCAATGCCGGCCCCTCGCAGTACGCCGGCGAGCAGTGCAACCCCTATTTCTTCAACGTCGCCTGGCAGAACGACAATCTGCACGAGGCGGTGGGCAAGGCGGTGCAGGACAAGGGCTTCAAGAAGCTGGTCATCCTGGCCCCCAACTACCCGGCGGGCAAGGACGCACTGACCGGCTTCAAGCGCTACTACAAGGGCGCCGTCGCCGAAGAGATCTACACCAAACTGGGGCAGCTGGACTACTCGGCCGAACTGGCCCAGGCCCGCGCCGCCAAGCCCGATGCGATGTACATCTTCCTGCCGGGCGGCATGGGCATCAATTTCATCAAGCAGTTCGTCGGCGCCGGCCTGTCCAAGGACGTGACCCTGTTCGGCCCAGGCTTCTCGGCTGACGAGGACGTGATCAAGGCCGTCGGCGAGCCGATGCTGGGCATGTTCAACAGCTCGCACTGGGCGCACGACATGGACAACCCGGCGAACAAGAAGTTTGTCGCCGACTTCCAGAAGGAGTACGGTCGCCTGCCCTCGCTGTATGCAAGCCAAGGCTACGACGCCGCACAGCTGATCGACGCCGCCGTGCGCGACGTCAAGGGCAAGATCGAGGACAAGGATGCGGTGCTGAAGGCGCTGAAGGCCGCCAAGTTCGAATCGGTGCGCGGCGCCTTCAAGTTCAACAACAACCAGTACCCGATACAGGACTACTACATCCGCATCATCGGCAAGGACGCACAGGGCCGTGTCACGAACAAGACCCTGGGCAAGATCTTTGGCAACCATGCGGATGCCTATGCCGCCCAGTGCAAGATGAAGTGACCGCAGCGCGGAAGTGACTTCGTAGCCCGGATGCAATCCGGGGCATATCCACGCCAATCGTCCACACCCCGGATTGCGCTTCGCTGCATCCGGGCTACCTAAGAACCCATCCCATGGACTGGATACTGATCACCGAGCAGGCGCTCAACGGCCTGCAGTTCGGCCTGATGCTGTTCCTGCTGGCTGCAGGCTTGACCCTGGTGTTCGGCATCATGGACATGATCAATCTGGCCCATGGCTCGCTGTACATGGTGGGCGCCTATCTGGCCGCCGCGGTGGCCCAGGCCAGCGGCTCATTTCTGCTGGCAGTGCTGGCGGCGCTGGCGGGTACGGCGCTGTTCGGCATGCTGCTGGAGGTGACGCTGCTGCGGCGCCTGTACAAGCGCGACCACCTGGCCCAGGTGCTGGCCACCTTCGCCTTGATACTGATCTGCAACGAGGGCGTGCGCATGATCTGGGGCGAGCAGCCGATGATGCTGAACACGCCGGCGGCGCTGTCCGGGCCGGTGGAGTTGCTGCCCGGCCTGTACTACCCGGCCTACCGCCTGCTGATCATTGGTGTTGGCCTAGCCGTGGCCCTGCTGTTGTTCGTGCTGGTCACCCGCACGCGCATCGGCATGTGGGTGCGGGCAGGGGCCTCAAACCGCGAGATGGCGACGATGATGGGTGTCAACATCAAGCGCCTGTTCACTCTGGTGTTCGGGTTTGGCGCCGCCTTGTGCGCGCTGGCCGGCTCGCTGCTCGGGCCGCTCTTGGCCGTGCAGGTGGGCATGGGCGAGAGCATCCTGATACTCGCCTTTGTCGTGATCGTTATCGGCGGCATCGGTTCGATCCGCGGTGCGCTGGTCGGCTCGCTGCTGGTGGGGCTGGTGGACACCTTGAGCCGCACGCTGCTGCCTGCGGTGCTGCGCCAGGTGGCATCCAGCGAGGTGGCGTCCAACCTGGGCCCGGCGCTGGCGTCCATCCTGATCTATGTGTTGATGGCTGCGGTGCTGTTCTGGCGTCCGCAAGGCCTGTTCCCCGCACGAGGCTGAGCGATGACTACATCTGTACGCCATAGCGCGCTGCATCACGCAGGCCCGGGCAAGGCCGTGCTGCTCACGGTGCTGGCGCTGCTGCTGGCCTTGCCCTTTGCAGCCAAGGCCACCGGCATGGAGTTCTACATCGGCGTCGCCGCCCGCGTGCTGATTTTCGCCATTGCCGCCAGCAGCCTGAACCTGATACTCGGCTTCGGCGGCATGGTCAGCTTCGGCCATGCCGCGTTCGTCGGCCTGGGCGCCTACACCGTGGGCATCCTGATGGACGCTGGCATCACCTCAGCCTGGGTCAGCTGGCCGCTGGCGATGCTGGTCAGCGCGGCTGCGGCGGCCTTGATCGGCGCGATCTCGCTGCGCACCCGTGGCGTCTACTTCATCATGATCACCTTGGCCTTTGCGCAGATGTTCTATTACATCGTCGTCTCGCTGAAGGCCTATGGCGGCGATGATGGCCTGCCGCTGACCGGCCGCTCGCTGATTGCCTCAGGCATCGATCTGAAGGACGACGCGCACTTCTACTGGGTCGTGCTGGCGCTCAGCGTGGCGGTGATGGGCTTTTTGCAGCGCTGCGTCAACTCGTCCTTCGGCCGGCTGCTGCAGGGCACTCGCGAGAACGAGATGCGCATGGCGGCGGTGGGCACTCGCGTCTTCCTGATCCGCTGGCAGGCCTTTGTGCTGGCCGGTGCGCTGGCGGGCCTGGCCGGTGCGCTGCTGGCCAATCTGAACGGCCTGGTCACGCCGCATCTGATGCACTGGACGCAGTCGGGTCAGCTGATGATCATGGTCATCATCGGCGGCGCCGGCGCCCTGTGGGGTGGGCTGCTGGGCGCGGCCGGCTTGCTGATTCTGGAAGAGCTGCTGTCCAGCTATACGCTGCACTGGCATATGGCGCTGGGCGTGGTGCTGCTGGCGGTGGTGCTGTTCGCACCCAGGGGATTGAGCGGTCTCAAGAGAGCACGCCGCCAAGCGAAGGAGACCATCCATGGCTGAGCCACTGCTGAAGGTCCAGCACCTGGTCAAGCGCTTCGGCGCGCTGGCCGCCACCGACGACGCCAGCTTCGAGGTCATGCCCGGCGAGGTGCACGCGTTGATCGGCCCCAACGGCGCCGGCAAGACGACCCTGATACACCAGATCTCCGGCGGTCTGCGGCCCGATGGCGGCCAGGTGCTGTTCGCCGGCCGCGACGTCACCCACGACAGCATGGACACCCATGTGCGCGCCGGCTTGGTGCGCTCCTACCAGATCACCAGCATCTTCAAGAGCTATTCGGTGCTCGACAACCTGGCCTTGGCCGTGCTGGCGCGCCGCCCGGGCACGCCCGGCTGGTGGCGCGCCGCCGTGAACGATGACGCCGCCTATGCGGAGGCCGAGGCCTTTATCAATCAGATCGGCTTGTCACATCGCGCCGACGCGCTCAGCGGTGGCCTGGCCCATGGCGAGCAACGCCAGCTGGAGGTCGGCCTGGCCCTGGCCGCGCGACCCAAGCTTCTGCTGTTGGACGAGCCCATGGCCGGCATGGGGCCGGACGAGTCGGAACGCATGGTGAACTTGCTCATGCAGCTCAGGCAAAACCTGACCCTGCTGCTGGTCGAGCACGATATGGAGGCGGTGTTCCGCCTGGCCGACCGGATCTCGACCCTGGTGTTCGGCAAGGTCATCGCCAGCGGCACGCCGCAGGAGATACGCGAGCACCCCGAGGTCAAGCGTGCCTATCTGGGCGATGAGGAGTTGGCCGCATGAGCGCCCTATTGGAGGTTCAAGGCCTGCAGGCCGCCTATGGCAGCAGCCAGGTGCTGTTCGGTGTCGATTTCAAGATAGCGCAGGGCGAGGTCGCCACCTTGCTGGGCCGCAACGGCATGGGCAAGACGACGACCCTGCGCTGCCTGACCGGGCAACTGAAACCTTTGGCGGGCCGCATCGTCTTCGACGGCCAGGACGTTACCGGCTGGGACGCCGACGCAATAGCCCGCCTGGGTCTGGCCATCGTGCCCGAGGGGCGCCAAGTCTTCCCCAACCTGAGCGTGCTCGAGCATCTGCAGGCCTTTGCCGGCAACCGCTGCGGCGCCAAGAACCCGTGGACCGTGGAGCGCGTGCATGCGCTGTTCCCGCGGCTGAAGGAGCGCTCGCAGAATATGGGCAACCAGCTCTCGGGCGGCGAGCAGCAGATGCTGGCCATCGGTCGCGCGCTGGTGACGAATCCGAAGCTGATGATCCTGGACGAGGCCACCGAGGGCCTGGCGCCTTTGATACGCGAGGAGATCTGGCGCTGCCTGCAGGCGCTGCGCGAGGCGGGGCAGACGATTCTGGTGGTGGACAAATACGTCAAGCGCCTGATACGCATTGCTGACGCCCACACCATCGTTGAGCGCGGCCGCGTCGTGTGGCAGGGCGACTCTCCGGCGCTGGACGCCGACCACAGCCTGTGGCAGCGCTACGTGGGGGTGTGACGATGGCCGCAATCCTCAATGTGTTGCAGGCGCGCTGGGTGTTCGAACGCCAGGAAATGGTGCGCTTCGGCCATTGCGATCCGGCCGGCATCGTTTTCTACCCGCGCTATTTCGAGATGCTGAATGCGTTGGTCGAGGACTGGTTCACCCAGGGCTTGGGCGTGAACTACGCTGAGCTGCTGGGCCCGCGCCGCACCGGCGTGCCGACCGTCCATCTGGGCGTCGACTTCCAGCGTATCAGCCGTATGGGCGACTTGCTGGCGCAGCGCGTCGCCATCAACAAACTGGGCCGCAGCTCGCTGGGCCTGGACATCCAGTTCGACGGGGCCGATGGCGTGCGCGTCGTGTTCCAGCAGGTGCTGGTCTGCACCTCGCTGGACACGCACAAGCCCATCGCCTGGCCCGATGACCTGCGCGCTGCACTGCAGCGTTGCCTTGATTGATCAAGATTCTCAGGAGACAAGCCCATGAAACAGATTCTTCAACCGGCGGGCTGGGCCGCGCCCAAGGGCTATGCCAACGGCGTCGCCGCCACCGGCAGGCAGATTTATGTCGCCGGCCAGATCGGCTGGAATGCCCACTGCGAGTTCGAGAGCGATGACTTCGTCGCCCAGGTGCGCCAGACCCTGCTGAACATCAAGGCGGTGTTGGCCGAGGCCGGTGCCGGACCGGAACACATCACCCGCATGACCTGGTATGTGACCGACAAGAAGGTCTATCTGGCGCGCGGCCGCGAGGTCGGTCAGGCCTACCGCGAGGTGCTGGGCCAGCACTACGCGATCGCGATGAGCGCCGTGCAGGTGGCGGCCCTGATGGAGGACCGCGCCCAGGTCGAAATCGAGGTCACGGCCGTGCTGCCGTAAAGTTCAGCCATTGACACCCCCAATTCCACTACTTTCGAGACGATCATGAGCCAAGCCAAAGCCTCCTTCCACTGGGACGATCCGCTGCTGCTGGAACAGCAGCTCAGCGACGACGAGCGCGCCGTGCGCGACGCCGCCCGCGCCTATTGCCAGGACCGCCTGGCGCCCCGTGTGCGCGAGGCCTTCCGTCATGAGCAGACAGATCTGGCCATCTTCCGCGAGATGGGCGAGCTGGGCCTGCTGGGCCCGACGATTCCTGAGGAATACGGCGGCGCCGGCCTGAATTACGTCTGCTACGGCCTGATCGCCCGCGAGGTCGAGCGCGTGGATTCCGGCTACCGCTCGATGATGAGCGTGCAGAGCTCGCTGGTGATGGTGCCGATCAACGAATTCGGCAACGAGGCGACCAAGCGCAAGTACCTGCCCAAGCTGGCCAGCGGCGAGTGGATAGGCTGCTTCGGCCTGACCGAGCCCAACCACGGCTCCGACCCCGGCTCGATGATCACCCGCGCCAAGAAGGTCGACGGCGGCTATTCGCTGACCGGTGCCAAGATGTGGATCACCAACAGCCCGGTGGCCGATGTCTTTGTCGTCTGGGCCAAGGACGACGGCGGCCAGATCCGCGGCTTCGTGCTCGAGAAGGGCTGGAAGGGCCTGACGGCGCCTGCCATCCACGGCAAGGTTGGCCTGCGCGCCTCTATCACCGGCGAGATTGTCATGGACGAGGTGTTCTGCCCCGAGGAAAACGCCTTCCCCGACGTGCGCGGTCTGAAGGGCCCGTTCACCTGCCTGAACAGCGCCCGCTACGGCATCGCGTGGGGCGCCCTGGGTGCCGCCGAGGACTGCTGGCACACCGCCCGCCAGTACACGATGGACCGCAAGCAGTTCGGCAAGCCACTGGCCGCCAACCAGCTGATTCAGAAGAAGCTGGCCGATATGCAGACCGAGATCACCTTGGGCCTGCAGGGCTGCCTGCGCCTGGGCCGGATGAAGGACGAGGGCACGGCCGCCGTCGAGATCACCTCGATCATGAAGCGCAACAGCTGCGGCAAGTCACTCGACATTGCCCGCATGGCCCGCGACATGCTGGGCGGCAACGGCATCTCCGACGAGTTTGGCGTTGCCCGCCATCTGGTCAACCTCGAAGTGGTCAACACCTACGAGGGTACGCATGACATCCATGCGCTGATCTTGGGGCGGGCGCAGACCGGCATCGCAGCGTTCTAGGCTAAATCAGCCCCGGCCAGTCCTGCCGCTGGCCGGTGAGCGCGGCGCGCAACTCGCGTTGCAGCTCCGCCTCCAGCGGCCCGCGCTCAACCACCGCTAGGTTCTGCTTGAAATGCGCCAGCTTCGACGTGCCGACGATGCTGCTGGCCACCCCAGGCTGGTGGGCGACAAAGCGCAGGGCGGTGTCGTTCCAGTCGCGCGAGCCTTGCGCAGCGAAACCCATCGCCTGCCAGCGGTCCCAGTACTGGCCCTCGGCATAGCTGTCGGGCCGCTCGGCAAAGCGCCAGATCGCGCCGGCCAGCGGGCGCTTGGCGATCACGCCAATGCCGCGGGCCTGAGCCAGCGGCAGGCGTGAATCCAGATTGACCTGGTCGCAAAGGCTGATCGAGGTCTGCACGGCGCCGAAGCGGCCGGAGTTGAGGGCAAAGTCCAGCTCGGCGTTGTCGCCCGAGTAGGCCGTGACTCGAATCTTGCCGGCGCGCTGGCAATCTTCCAGCCCGCGTATCACGTCACCTTGCTCCAGCACATGCAGCGGGCAGGAGTGCAAGTGGACGATGTCCAGCACCTCGCACCGCATGCGTGCCAGCGCGGCGTCGACACCCTGGACGATGCAGTCGTAGGTCCAGTCGGGCACGTCGGGGATGCCGTAGCCGACCTTTGTGGACAACACATAGTCGTCACGGCGGTGGGCGATGTGGCGGCCGATGCGCTCTTCGGACAGGCCATAGCCGCGCGCGGTGTCGATCAGGTTCACGCCCAGATCCAGCACGGCGTTGAGCAGGGTGCCGGCCTCGCGCTCGGTCGTGCGTTCGTCGTTCAGATGCATCGCGCCAAAGCCCAGCGCTGACACACGCAGGCCGCTTTTTCCGCCGTTACCGAAGTCTCTCAATTCCATGTCAGTACACGTCCAAATAAGGCGGGGAGGGTCAAGGCCAGCTGGCCACCTCGGGCCTTGAAGCGTTCGCCGCTCAGAGCATCAACGAACTCGGCGTGAGCCAGCCCTGCGGGCAGGGTCAGGGTCACGCTGCGCGGCTGCGTGTCGTTGTTGGTGGCGGTCAGCGCCCAGCGTTTGCCGTCCTGGCGGGCCAGCACGATCAGGTGCTCGTCCAGATACAGCGGCGCGCCTATCGAGCCGCGGCGCAGCACTTGGTGCCGCTGGCGCAGGCCGGTCAGGCGCTTGAAGTCGGCCAGCAGCGCTGCGTCCGGTTGGCCGCCTTGATCGGCCCAGGGGTAGGGCGCGCGGTTGTAGGGATCGTCGCCGCCGCCGACGCCGACCTCGTCGCCGTAGTAGATCGTTGGCGAGCCAGGGAAGCTCATCTGGAACAGCAGTGCCAACTTCAGGCGCTGCTTGGCTACGGCCAGCTTGGTGGCATCGCCATCATCGATATAGCCCAGATGATGCAGCGCACGCGGCTGATCGTGGGTCGACAGCAGATTCATCAGCGCATAGAACGCCTGCGGCGGATAGGCCTCGCGCATCAGCTCGATATTGGCGTAGAGCTTGCGTGCGTCGCCGCCGGCGGCGTAGTCCAGCACCGCGTTGCGGAAGATGTAGTTCATCGTCGAGTCGAACATATCGCCGAGCAGGAACTTGCTCGCATCGAACCAGGTCTCGGCCACCGTCAGCGCATCGGGCCTGTGCGCCTTGATGGCTGTGCGCCACTCGCGCCAGAAGTCATCGGGCACCCAGGGGGCCACGTCCATGCGCCAGCCGGCGGCCCCAAAGTCCAGCCACTGCTTCATGACCGAGTCGCGGTCGCCGTAGGCAAAGGCGCGGAATGAAGGCGAGTCTTTGTCGATCTCCGGCAGGTCTTTCACACCGGTCCAGCCCTGGTATTGGTCCTCAGGCTTGGCCTGGCTCGGGTCGAGCTTGAACCAGCTGGCGTAGGGCGAGACGGGATTCAGCCTCCCCTTGTCGAAGGCGCCGCCGGCCGGATAGTTGCCGTAGCGGTTGAAGTAAGGCGAGTCGCTGCCCACATGGTTCAGCGAGGTGTCGGGGATCACGCGCATGCCCCGCCTGGCGGCCTCGGCGCACAGGCGCTCGAAGTCGGCGTTCGTGCCGAAGGCCGGGTCCACCTGACGGTAGTCGGCGGTGTCGTACTTGTGGTTGCTGGCGGCCTTGAAGATGGGCGTCAGATAGATCGCGTTGGCTCCCAGGCCCTTGATGTAGTCGAGCTTGTCTATCAGCCCGGCCAGGTCGCCGCCGAAGAAGTCGTTGTTGTAGACGGCGTCGGAGCCATCGCCCGGTTTGCTGGGCCTGTCCGTCCAGTTCGCATGCAGCTCGATGCCCTGGTCCTGGTAGCGCTCGCGGCCGGGCTGCGGGTCGTTCGTGCGGTCGCCGTTGCGGAAGCGCTCGGGGAAGACGTAGTAGTAGACGAGGTCCCGGGCCCAGCCTGGCACCTTGAAGTCGGCGGCATAGACGGTCTGGCGGTAGCGGCGAATGCGCTTGGCGTCTGCCGGCTTCTCGCTCACCAGCCCCAGACCCATGCTGCCGGCCTCGCGCGTCCAGTAGATCTCGTCCCTGTTGTTTTGATAGACGTAGGTCTGGCCGGCGATCTCCAGCTCGAAGTGGTAGCCATAGACGGCCGGCTGGGTGAAGCGGTGGCGGGCCTGCCACTGCACGCGCTGACCGGCCTTGTGAGGCTGCATCGCGATGCGTGCCAGCGGCGCGTAGTCCAGCTGCTCCTGGTTGCCGACCAGGCGCCGGCTCTCCAGCACCAGCGTCGCGCGGGTCACGCCGGGCAGGGCGCTGAGCATGAACTGCAGCTCGGTGCCGGCGGGCACGGCGCCGAAGGGCTTCTTGTGCTGCGGCGCGCGGGAGTCGAAGCGCAGACTCAGCGCCAATGGATCGGTGACGGCCTTCGGTGGCGCGGCGACGAAGCTGCGGGGCCCGAGGCTCAGGCGCGGCCGGCCAGCGATGAAGGCCAGCGTCATGGTCTGCTCGCCTTCGAAGGCCTGCTGCAGATTGGCCTTGGCACCCAGCGCCGGCTGGCCATCGTCACCGAGGCCAATGCTGGCGTCCGCACTCCAGTCGGCATCGGCGATCTTGAACTCCTGCCGGCCGCTGACAGTGACGTTCAGGTAGTAGGCATCGCACCGGTACTGGAAGGCATAGTCGTCCCGCGCCGCCCAGCCATTCATGCTGCCACGCAGGAACAGCTCGCGTGCGCCGAGCGGGCTGGGCTTGCAGTCGGCCGCTTGCGCCAGGCCCGCAGTCAGGCAGGCCGTCGCCGCAAGAACCCATATTCGGAGGCTCAACCTTTGACCCCACCGGCCGTCAACCCCGACACGATCCAGCGCTGCGCCAGCAAAAACACCAAGGTGATCGGCAGGCCCGACAGCACGGCCGCGGCGGCGAAGTCGCCCCACAGAAAGCGCTGGTCGTGCAGGAAGTATTTGGAGCCCACGGCCAGGGTCAGGTTGCCCTCTTCGCGCAACAGCACCGAGGCGACCGGGTACTCGATGATGGTGCCGATGAAGGCCAGCACGAACACCACCATCAGGATCGGCACGGCCATTGGCAAGAGCACCATGCGGAAGGCCTGCCAGTGCGTGGCGCCATCGACCTTGGCGCATTCCTCGATCTCGACCGGAATCGTCTCGAAGTAGCCCTTGATGGTCCAGATGTGTGTGGCCACGCCGCCGAGATAAGCCATCACCAGGCCGGCATGGGTCTCCAGGCCCAGGCCCGGCACATAGCTGCCTATGGTCTCGAAGATGGCGTAGATGGCGACGAGCGCCAGCACCGGCGGGAACATCTGCAGCAGCAGCATGCTGTTCAGGATGGGCGTCTTGAAGCTAAAGCGCAGCCGTGCAAAGCCGTAGGCGGCGGTGGTCGAGATGCCGACAATCAGCAGCGCCGACAGTGTGGCGATCTTGACCGAGTTCCATAGCCAGGTCAGCACCGGAAAGGGCGGCTGCACCAGGCTGCCATCGGCCGCCTGGTAGGGGATGCCTAAAGCGAGCTGCCAGTGCTCCAGGCTGATCTCGGTCGGTATCAGGCTGCCGGTGGCGAAGTTGCCGGGCCGCAGCGAGATCGAGATGATGGCCAGCAGCGGGAACAGCGTCAGCGCCAGAAACACCCACAGCAGCGCGTGGGCGCCATAGACGCGCCAGCGCGCCTGCTTGCCTCGAACAATGGCCATGTCAGTTCTCCACCGTGGTTGGCGCGACTCGCGCTGCATGAAACGTGTAGCGGCAGGAACGAGGGCGCGCCGGCCGCTGCGGGCTGAAGCCTTGTCCGGCCCTGGACGGACCGGGCTCCGGCTTCTTTATGCCCGCTGCGACCGGCACGCCCTCGCCCCTGCAGCAACGGGTGTGCAGGCTAGCCAACCCGCAACACTCGCGTGCGACTCGGGGCTGGCGGCCACCAGCGCATCCGCAGAGGGGATGGGGGACCGGCCACGGAGGGCATAAGGAAGCTGAAGGTCCGTCCGCGAGGACGGGCCTAAGCTTCAGCCCGCAGTGGCCGGCCCCCCGTCCCCTCTGCCGCACCAACGCGGCGCGAAGCAAAGCATCGGCACACCGTGGCGAGTCGATCTGTTTCATCTCAGCGCCTCAGGAGTTTTGAGCCTTGCGCATCAGGCGCAAGTTCAGCAGCGACATCGCCGCCACCAGGAAGAAGATCAGGGTCGAGATCGCTGCGGCCAGGCCGAAGTCGGAGCCCGAGTCCTTGAACGCGATGCGGTAGGTGTAGGAGACCAGGATGTCGGTCTGCCCGGCCGGGATCTTGGTGCTGAGGTAGTCGGGCCGGCCATCGGTCAGCAGCGCGATCAGCACGAAGTTGTTGAAGTTGAAGGCGAACGCGCTGACCAGCAAGGGCGCCAGCGGTTTGATGACCAGCGGCGCGGTGATCTTGAAGAAGTTGGTCAGCGGGCCGGCGCCGGCTATCGCCGAGGCCTCGTACAGATCGGCGGGAATGGCCTTCAGCAGGCCGGCGCACAGAATCATGATGTAGGGATAGCCCAGCCAGACATTCACGATGACCAGCATGATCTTGGCCAGCAGCGGATCGGCGAACCAGGCCGGCTTGATGCCCACCAGCGCATCGAGGATGGCATTGATCTCGCCGAAGTTCTGGTTGAACAGGCCCTTGAACACCAGGATGGAGATGAAGCCCGGCACCGCATAGGGAAGGAACAAGAGGGTGCGGTAGGTGGTGCGGTACTTCAGGTCATCCCAGTTCAGCAGCACGGCCAGCAGCATGCCTATTGCGGTGGAGAAGACCACCGTGAGCAGGGAGAACACCACGGTCCAGCTGAAGATGTTCAGGAAAGGGCCGCGGAACTCAGCGTCCATCACCATGCGGGTGTAGTTCTGCCAACCGACCGTAACCTTGTAGCCGGGCTGCAGCGGCTGACCGGCGGCGTTCTCGTAGTAGCCGGTTTGTCCATTCGGCTTGAACAACTGACCATCGGTTTCACGTTTCAGGCTGCCATCGGGCAGCTCCGTCCAATGGCGCTTGATCGGGCCGAATTCGCGCAGGCCCAGGTAGCGCAACTCGCTCAGGCCCGTGGCGGCCGGCAGCACCAGGCGCAGCTTCATCAAGGCCTCGCGGTGCCGGATCAGCTCGCGAAGCGGCAGGGCGGCCTGCAGCGGTGCATCCAGCGGCAGCATCTCGACGCGCATCTCGTCGCGGGTGGGGCCCAGCGCCAGCGGTGGCGACACCCAGCGCCGCTGCGCCTGCCCCTGCTCCGTCCCCTCGGTGCTGAGCACCAGCCGGTAGGCGTTCTTGTTGGCGCCATCGGCATGCAGGGTGAAGGGCTGGACCAGGTCCTCGACCGCCTCGTGCTGGTCCAGCAGGTACTCTCGCACCCGCTCCTGGCTCAGCAGATGGGCGGACGAGTAGTTGGTGAAACCTATCTGCGCCGTGTACAGCAACGGAAAGGCGATGAACACCAGCATGCCGGCGATGCCCGGGAACAGATAGCGATAGGCAAAGCCGGCGTTGGACACATAGACGTAGAAGCCGGCGCTGAACAGGGCCAGCAGGCCCAGCGCCCACAGCGTCTGACCGCTGGCGTGGATCATGAACACCAGGTACAGCGAGGCCAGCATGGCCAGCAGCGTGATGGGCCAGCGCAGCAAACGCGCAGCCTTTTCCAGCGCCGTCGGCGGCAAGGTGCTGTAGCCCTTGGCAAGGGTAGCGGTCATCGCGTTCATTTGATGTTCAGCAGCATGCGGCCCGAGGCGCCGTCGAGGGCGTCCTTCGGCGATTGCAGTCCGTTGGTGATGGCTTCCAGCGCGGCGTCCATCGCGGTCCAGAAGCGGCCGACCTCGGGGATGTTGGGGATCGGCTCGCCGGCGCGTACGTTGTTCATGCTGGCCCGTATCAGCGGATTGACCGCCAGCTCGGCATAGAAGGCCTTGTTGGCCGGCACGCCGATGGCGACGTCGGCGTCCAGCACCTTCAGCGCCTCGGGTCGCATCAGGTGGTTCTCGATGAACTCGCGCGCGATGTCCTTGAGCTTGCTCGGCGCAGCAATCATGCAGCCCAGCACACCGATGAAGGGCTTGGATGGCTTGCCCGGTGTCACCGCCGGAATGGCGGCCACGCCGAAATCGATCTTGGCCTTGCGGGCGTTGTCCCAGGCCCATGGGCCGGTGATCATCATCGCCACCTCGCCGCGGGCGAAGGCGCTCTCCATCTCGGAGTAGCGGGCGCCCTTGGGCATATGGCCCTCGCGTATCAGCCGGTTGATCATCGTCGCACCGGCCAGAGCTCCGGCATTGTTGACGCTGACCTTGGCGGCGTCGTACTCGCCCTGCGCGTCGCGCTCGAAGATTGCTCCGCCGGCGCCGGCCAGCAGCGGCCAGCTGAAGAAGCTCTTGTTGTAGTCCCAGAGAATGGCGTGGCGGCCGGTCTTGGCCAGTTCCTTGTCCAGCGCGATGACCTCGTCGAAGGTCGCCGGGGGCTTGGGGACCAGGGCCTTGTTGTAGATCAGGCCTATGGTCTCGATGGCGATCGGATAGCCCCACAGCCGCCCCTGGTAGCCCAAAGCCTTCCAGGCCTTGTCCTCGACCTCGGCATACAGCGCCTTGCCGGGCCGTATCGGCGTCAGCAGGCCGGCCTTGGCCCATTCGCCGACGCGGTCGTGCGGCCAGCAGAAGATGTCGGGCCCCTTGCCGGCACCGACGGCCTGCTGGAACTTGTCGGTGGCATCCACCGGATGCTCGACCACCACCTTGACGCCCGAGATCTTCTCGAACGCATCGCCGACCTTCTGCAGGCCGTTGTAGGCCTTGTCGCCATTGATCCAGACCAGCAGCTTGTGATTCTGGCTCTGGGCACCGGCCGAAAGCAGCAGGCCGGCCAGCAGCAGGGAAGCTGCCCTCATGCCGCCAGCTCCGGCGCGGCCTGACGACGGAAGGCCCGGCCCTCGGCGTCGAACAGATAGAGCGCCTCGGCCGGGAACTGCAGGTCCAGCGCCGTGCCGGCGCGCAGGCGGTCGCAGCCGTTGCGGCCTTCGAACTGGCAGGTCAGGGGCTCCTCGAGGCCGGGGTAGGGGCAGTATGCGAAGGTCGTGCCGCCCAGGGACTCGACGAAGGCCACGGTGCTTTGCAGCAGATTGCCTTCGCCGCCGACGCGGATGTGTTCGGGCCGCACGCCCAGCGTCACCTTGTCGCCGACGCGAGCCCGGCTGGCATCCACCAGGGCCAGCATCGTCAGTCCGCCGGCCAGCCGGACCTCGGCCCGGCCCGATGAGACAGCGGCCAGCTCTCCGGTGAGGAGGTTCATCTTCGGGCTGCCGATGAAGCCGGCGACGAAGAGATTGTCCGGGTGCTCGTACAGCTCCAGCGGCGTGCCGACCTGCTCGATCCGGCCGGCCGACAGCACAACGATGCGGTCGGCCAAGGTCATCGCTTCGACCTGGTCGTGGGTGACATAGACCATGGTCGTCTTCAGGTCCTCGTGCAGCTTGGCGAACTCGTAGCGCATGCGCACGCGCAGCGCGGCGTCGAGATTGGACAGCGGCTCATCGAACAAGAAGACTTCGGGCTTGCGTACGATGGCCCGGCCTATGGCCACGCGCTGGCGCTGGCCGCCACTTAGGTCCTTGGGCTTGCGGTCCAGCAGGTGCTCGATGTGCAGGATCTTGGCGGCATTGCGCACCGCGCCGTCGATCTCGTTCTTGGGCACCTTGGCCAGCTTCAGGCCGAAGGCCATGTTGTCGTACAGATTCATATGCGGGTACAGCGCATAGCTCTGGAACACCATGGCAATGCCGCGCTCGGCCGGCGGTATGTCATTGACGAGCACGCCGCCGATGCGCAACTCGCCGCCGGTGATCTCTTCCAGGCCGGCGATGGTGCGCAGCAGCGTGGACTTGCCACAGCCCGAGGGGCCGACAAAGACCATGAACTCGCCGTCGCGGATGTCCAGGTCTATGCCATGCAGGATCTTGGTTTCGCCGTAGGCCTTGGCCACGCCGGTCAGCTTCACGTCTGCCACTGCGCTACTCCATGCCGAGGCTCAGGGCGCCCGGCTTGTCTCTTGAGGGTTGGATCACCACCGGCCTGGCTGGGCCTGCGGCGACGCGCCAGGGCGGGGCCCGGACGCTGAATTTGTTGTGAATATACAGGCGAAAATGTAGTCATACAACAGTGATTTCACCTGGCATTGAGAGGCTATTCCACTGAAATCAATGACTTACGATGTCGATCGGGATTTCCATATGTAGTGAAACTACACATTTTTCTGCGCCTGAGCGATACTCCGGCCGACGCCGCCGCTGACCCCGGCAATTCTTGCCCTTGCCCACCGGGCTCGCATTGAGACACACCCTATGAAAGCAAGCTCGATCTTCGCCACTCTCAAGACTGCTGCCATGAGCTCATCTCCCACTCCCGTTCAAGCGGCCTTCAAGCTGGCCTTGCAGCGTGAGCTGCGTTCTTCGGTCGATGGCATCAGCCGCGAGGCCCTGCTGCGCGCCGCCGCCGCCGCCTGTCGCGAGCCATTGGGCGAGCGCTGGGCCGACACGCAGATCGCAGATGCCAAGCGTGGCGATGACCCGCTCAAGGCCCCGGTGCGCCGTGTGCACTATCTGTCGATGGAGTTCCTGATGGGCAGGGCGCTGGGCAATGCCATCGCGGCGCTGGGTCTGGAGGAGACGCTGCGCGAGGCCTTTGCCGCCCAGGGCCAGGCCCTGCCCGATGTGCTGGAGCGCGAGCCCGACGCGGCCCTGGGCAACGGCGGCCTGGGCCGGCTGGCTGCCTGCTTTCTCGACTCGTTCGCCGAGCTGGGCCTGCCCTCGTTCGGCTACGGCCTGCGCTACCAGTACGGCATGTTTGCGCAAGCGATCCAGGACGGTCGACAGGTCGAGCAACCCGATGACTGGATGGCCTTGGGCAACCCCTGGGAGGTGCCGCGGCCTGAAGCGAGCTATCGGGTGGGCTTCGGCGGCCGTGTTGAGGTCGATGCCGACGGCAGCCGCCGCTGGCAGCCGACCGAGCACCTGATCGCCCAGGCCTATGACTTCATCGTGCCGGCCCACCATTCCCAGCGCGTCTCGACCCTGCGCCAGTGGCATGCCAGCGCGGCGGCGCCTATCGACTTCCAGGCCTTCTGCCGAGGCGCCCATGCGCAGGCGGCCAAGCACCGTGTTGCGGCCGACTCGTTGAACTGGGTGCTCTACCCGGATGACTCGACCGATCCCGGCCGCGAGCTGCGGCTGAAGCAGGAGGCCTTTCTGGTCAGCGCCTCGCTGCAGGACCTGATCGCGCGTCATCTGCGTGAGTTCAGCTCGCTGCACAACCTCGGCAAGCTCAACGCCGTTCACTTGAACGATACCCATCCGGCCCTGGCCCCGGCCGAGCTGATGCGCCTGCTGCTGGACGAGCATGGCCTCACCTGGGATGAGGCCTGGACCATCAACCGCCAGGCGGTCTCATACACCAACCACACGCTGATGCCCGAGGCGCTGGAGACCTGGCCGCTGTACCTGTTCGAGGCGCTGCTGCCGCGGCATATGGAGATCATCTTCGAGATCAACCAACGCTTCCTCGACGAGGTGCGCGCGAAGTTTCCCGGCGATGAAGGACTGCTCGCCCGCGTGTCCTTGATCGACGAGGGCGGTCCGTTCGGTCATGGCGGCGAACGCCGCGTGCGCATGGCCCATCTGGCCATCGTCGCCTCGCACCGCGTCAACGGCGTGGCCGCCTTGCACTCGGAGCTGATGGTTCAGACCATCTTCGCCGACTACGCCAGGATCTTCCCCGAGCGCTTCCACAACGTCACCAACGGCGTCACGCCGCGGCGCTGGCTGCAGCAGTGCAACCCGCAGCTCTCGGCGCTGATCGACGGCCGCATCGGCAAAGGCTGGCGCCAGGATCTGGCGCAGTTGGGCAAGCTGAAGGGCTTGGCGGACGATGCGGGCCTGGGCCAGCAGTTCGGCGCCGTCAAGCGCGCCAACAAGGAGCGGCTGGCCGCGCTGATTCGGCGCGAACTCGGGGTGGCGGTCAGTCCGGACAGCCTGTTCGACGTGCAGATCAAGCGCATCCACGAGTACAAGCGCCAGCTCTTGAACGTGCTGCACGTGATCGCGCGCTACCAGGCCATCATTGCGGATCCGACCGCCGAATGGACACCGCGCACCGTCGTCATCGCCGGCAAGGCGGCCTCGGCCTACCAGATGGCCAAGAGCATCATCCAGCTGGCCCATGACGTGGGCCGCGTCGTCAACAGCGACCCGCGCGTCGGCGACAGGTTGAAGCTTGTCTTCCTGCCGAACTACGGCGTGTCGCTGGCCGAGACCATCATTCCGGCGGCCGACCTGAGCGAGCAGATCTCCACCGCCGGCACCGAGGCCTCGGGCACAGGCAATATGAAGTTCGCGCTGAATGGCGCGCTGACCATAGGCACCTGGGACGGCGCCAATATCGAGATGGCCGAGGCGATGGGTGTCGAGAACATGTTCGTCTTCGGCCAGCGCACCGATGCGGTGGCGCAGATCAAGGCACTGGGCTACGACCCGCGCCTCTACGTCGAGCAGAACCTGCAGCTGAAGGCGGTGATGGACGCGATCTCGGGCGGCGAGTTCTCGAACGGCGACACCTCACGCTACCGCGCGCTGGTCGACAATTTGCTGGGCCGCGACACCTATCTGCTGATGGCCGATTTCGCCGACTATGTGGCCACGCAGGCGCGCGTCGATGCGTTGTACCGCGACCCTGCGGGCTGGAACCGCTGCGCTATCCTGAACGTCGCCGGCATGGGTTGGTTCTCGGCCGACCGCACGATTGCCGAGTATGTGGAGCGGGTCTGGTCGGTGCGTAGCCTGGATTGAGATGAAACCGATCGACTTGCCATTGGGTGGCGGTGCTTTGCGCTTCTCCGCTATTTGGTGGCAGAGGGAGCGGGGGGCCGGCCACAGCGGGCTGAAGCTTGGGCCGGTCCTGGACGGCCCGACCTCCAGCTTCTTTATGCCCGCCATGGCCGGCCCCCCGCCCCCTCTGCGGATACGCAGGTGGCCGCCAACCCCGAGCAGTGTGCGCATATGGCGGACTGGCGCGCCAGCACACCCCTCGCAGCAGGGACGGGGGCGTGCCGGTCGCAGCGGGCATAAAGAAGCCGGAGTCCGGTCCGTCCAGGGCCGGGCAAGGCTTCAGCCCGCAGCGGCCGGCGCGCCCTCGTTCCTGCCGCCTCACATTTCATGCAGCCCGGTGGAGAACTGACATGCTGGCGTCAGACGAGCTCAATGCGCTGCTGCAGGCGCGCCACGCCGATCCGTTCGCGGTGCTGGGTCTGCATGCCGAGGCCGATGGCCGGATGTGGCTGCGGGCGATGCTGCCCGGCGCCCTGGGCGTGATGGTGCTTGAGGCGGCCACGCGCAGGGTCGTCGCCACCCTGCCGCATCGTTCGGGAGGCTTCTTCGAGGCGATGCTGCCACGCCGGCGCAAGGCCTTCGACTACCGGCTGCAGGTGCGCTGGGACGATGGGCTCGAAGGCTGCTACGCCGACGCCTATGCCTTCGGCCCACAGCTCGACGAGCAAGACCTGGCCCTGTTGCGCGAGGGCGCGCACCCGCGGCCCTACGCCGTGCTCGGTGCGCACGCGATGACTCACGGCGAGGTGGCCGGTGTGCGCTTCGCCGTCTGGGCGCCGAATGCCTTCCGCGTCAGCGTCGTCGGCAACTTCAACACCTGGGACGGCCGGCGCCATGCGATGCGCCTGCGCCACGAGGCTGGCGTCTGGGAGATCTTCGTGCCCCATGCGGCGCCGGGTGATCTGTACAAGTTCGAGATCGTCGCCGCCGATGGCACCCTGCTGCCGCTGAAGGCCGACCCCTATGCCCGCGCCGCCCAGCTGCGGCCCGACACGGCCAGCATCGTCACCACTTTGCCGCCAGTGCAAACGCTGCCGGCCGAGCGGGCATCGGCCAATCGGCGCGATGCACCGATCACCATCTACGAGGTCCATGCGGCCTCCTGGCGCAAGCCTGACGGCCGCTTCCCGACCTGGGATGAACTGGCCGCCGAGCTGCCGGCCTATGCCGCCGACCTGGGCTTCACCCATATCGAGCTGATGCCGATCAGCGAACACCCGTTCGATGGCTCCTGGGGCTATCAGACGCTGGGCCTGTTCGCGCCCAGCGCCCGCTTCGGCCCGCCCGAGGGCTTTGCGCGCTTCGTCGCCGCCTGCCGCGAGCACGGCCTGGGCTTGCTGCTGGACTGGGTGCCGGCGCACTTCCCCAGCGACGTGTTCGGCCTGGCCCAGTTCGATGGCACCCATCTGTACGACTATGCCGATCCGCGCGAGGGCTTTCATCGTGACTGGAACACGCTGATCTACAACTTTGCCCGCCCCGAGGTGCGCCAGTTCCTGATCGCCAGCGCGCTTTACTGGGCCGAGCGCTGGGGCATTGACGGCCTGCGTGTCGATGCGGTGGCTTCGATGCTCTACCGCGACTATTCGCGCCCCGCCGGCGAGTGGCTGCCCAACGCCCAAGGTGGGCGCGAGAACCTGGAGGCGGTCTCTCTGTTCAAGCAGCTCAACGAGCGCCTCGGTCTTGACGCGCCGGGGGCGATCACCCTGGCCGAGGAGTCGACCAGCTTCCCCGGCGTGTCCGCGCCCACGTCCGGCGGCGGCCTGGGCTTCCACTACAAATGGAATATGGGCTGGATGAACGACACCCTGCGCTATGCGCATGAGGACCCGATCCACCGCCGCTGGCACCACGACAAGATGACCTTCGGCCTGGTCTATGCATTCAGCGAGAACTTCGTGCTGCCGATCTCGCATGACGAGGTCGTGCACGGCAAGGGCTCGATGCTGGGCAAGATGCCGGGCGACGATTGGCAACGCTTTGCCAATCTGCGCGCCTACTACGGCTTCATGTGGGGCCACCCAGGCAAGAAGCTGCTGTTCATGGGCCAGGAGTTCGGCCAGCCCAGCGAATGGAACCATGAGGCCTCGCTGCCCTGGGCGCTGCTGGACGATTTGCGCCATGCCGGCGTGCAACGCCTGGTGCGCGATCTCAATCATCTCTACCGCGAGCGGCCGGCGCTGCATCGTCTGGACTGCGAGGCCGCCGGTTTCGAATGGCTGGTCAAGGACGATGCCGATCAATCGGTGCTCGCCTGGCTTCGTCTGGACGGGCAGGGCAGGGCAGTGATCGTCGTCTGCAATTTCACGCCGGTGCCGCGCCCGGGCTACCGGGTGCCGGTGCCCGCGGGCTTCAGTGCCTGGGGGGAGATTCTGAACACCGACTCGGCGCACTATGGCGGCAGCAATCTGGGTAATCTGGAGGCTCCGTTGCAGTCTGGTCCTGACCAAACACTCTCATTGACGCTCCCTCCGCTGGCCACGCTTTTTCTCGTGCCGGTTTGATCATGTCGCAACTCCCCACCCAGATCCTCGAAGGCCGCCACGAACCGCTGGGCTCGCTGGCGCGCGACGGCGGCGTCAACTTCGCCGTGTTCTCCGAGCATGCGCAGCACATCGAGCTGTGCCTGTTCGATGGCGGCGGCGCGCGTGAGCTGCGCCGCTACGCGCTGCACGGACCGCACGACGGCGTGTTCCACGGCTTTCTGCCCGGCGTCGGGCCAGGTCTTGTCTACGGTTTGCGCGCCCACGGACCTTACGCTCCCGAGCAGGGACATCGCTTCAACGCGCACAAGCTGCTGCTGGACCCCTACGCCCGCGAGATCGTCGGCCACTTCACATGGCGCGCCGAACATCATGGCTACGAGCTGGGCCATCCGGACGGCCCGCGCTCGCTGGACACGCGCGACAACGCGGTGCATGCGCTGAAGGCCCGCGTCGCGGTACCGCTGGAGGCCCCCAGCCCGCGTGACAGCGCGCCGCGCATCGCCCCGGCCGAGGTGGTGCTGTACGAGGTCCACGTCAAGGGCTTCTCCACGTTGCATCCGGATATGCCGGAGGCGCTGCGCGGCAGCTATGCCGGCCTGGCCCATCCGGCAGCCATCGCGCATTTCAAGCGCCTGGGCGTGACCGCGCTGTCGCTGCTGCCGGTGCAGTACGCCATCGACGAGCCGCACCTGGCCGACAAGCGCCTGCACAACTACTGGGGCTACAACACGCTGGGCTTCTTCGCGCCCGACCCGCGCCTGGCCAGTGCCGCCCACCGCGATGATCCGGCCGCCGTGGTGGCGGAGTTTCGCGCGATGGTGGAGACGCTGCATGCGAACGGCCTGGAGGTCGTGCTCGACGTGGTCTACAACCACACGCCCGAGGGCAATGAGTTCGGGCCGACGCTTTCGTTCCGCGGGCTGGACAACCGGAGCTGGTACCGGCTGGTGGCCGACGACCGCAGCCGCAACGAGAACCTCACCGGCTGCGGCAACACGCTGAATGCCCAGCATCCCCGCATCGCCCAGTTCGTGCTGGACTCGCTGCGTTATTGGGTGCAGGAGCTGGGCGTCGATGGTTTCCGCTTCGACCTGGCGCCTGTGCTGGGTCGCACGCAGCATGGCTTCGATCCGCAGGCGGCCTTCTTCGCCGCGCTGCGGCAAGACCCCGTGCTGGCCGGCGTGCACCTGATCGCCGAGCCCTGGGACGCCGGCTATGACGGCTATCAGGTCGGCCGCTTCCCGGGCCGCTTCCTGGAGTGGAACGACAAGTTCCGCGATGCGGTGCGCGGCTACTGGCTGGGCAGCGGGAAGGTGGGTAGAGGCGAGTTCGCGCGGCGCTTCACGGCGTCCAGCGATCTGTTCCACCATGGCCAGCGCCGGCCCACCGCCTCGGTCAATTTCGTCGCGGTGCATGACGGCTACACCTTGAACGATGTCGTCAGCTACAGCCACAAGCACAACCACGCCAACGGCGAAGACAACCGCGACGGCCGCGATGGCGAGCTCTGCGCCAACTTCGGCGTCGAGGGCCCCAGCGATGACGCCGCCATCACGGCCACCCGCGAGCGCGTGCGTCGCGCCATGCTGGCCACCCTGTTGCTGGCCCAGGGCACGCCGATGCTCAATGCCGGCGACGAGATCGGCAACAGTCAGAGCGGCAACAACAACGCCTATTGCCAGGACAACGCGATCGGCTGGCTGGACTGGGCCGGTGCTGACCTCGAACTCGCGGCCTTTGTCGGCACACTGCTGTCGCTGCGCCGCGAGCACGCGCTGCTGCACCATGGCCGCTGGCTGGTGGGCCCGGGCAATGCCGGTCCCGGGGATGCCAGCATCGCCTGGCACAGCCCGGCCGGCCACGAGATGCAGGTGCATGACTGGCATGACGGCGGCGAGCAGGCCTTCGCATGCCTGTTGCGTGCCACGGGCGACGCGGCGGCCAGTCTGGCGATGCTGTTCAACCCGGAGCCGCAACCGCGTGGCTTCAGCCTGACAAGTCAAGCCTGGCGCCTGCTGCTCGACAGCAGCGGCGAGCTGGGTCCTCAAGACCTGACCCCCAACCACATCCTGCAAGTACCCGCGCGCAGCCTGCTGCTGCTGCGCGCCTGACCGAGAAGAGACGATCACCATGGACCTGAATCAACGTGTCGCCGGTGTGTTGCTGCACATCACCTCCCTGCCCGGACCGCACGGCATGGGCGATTTCGGCCCCGACGCCTACCGCTTCGTGGACTGGCTTGCCGCCAGCGGCCAGCGCCTGTGGCAGCTGCTGCCGACCACGCCGATCGGCCCCGGCGACAGTCCCTACCAGGGGGTGTCGGCCTTTGCCGGCAGCCAGTGGATGGTGGCCCTGGAGCCGCTGATCGCCAAGGGCTGGCTGCAGCCGCCGCACCTGCCTGCCGAGGGCTTCGCGGCCCAGCGGGTGGACTACGGCCAAGTGCTGCCTTGGCGCGAGCAGCAGCTGCGCCTGGCCTGGGCCGGCTTCAAGACCGGTGCCACCGCGGCCGATCGCGAAGCGCTGGCCGCCTGGTCGCTGCAGCAAGAGGACTGGCTCGACGACTACGCGCTGTTCATGACCATACGCTCGCCGCTGAACGGCCAGGCCTGGTGGACCTGGCCGGCAGGCCTGGCACGCCGCGAACCGGGGGCGATGGCCCAGGCCCGCACCGAGCATGCCGACGAAATCGCCTTCTGGCAGTTCGTGCAATGGTGCTTCGACACGCAGAGCTCCGCGCTGAAGGCCTATGCCAACGGCAAGGGCGTGGCCATCATGGGCGATCTGCCGATCTTCGTCGCCCACGACAGCGCCGACTGCTGGTCGCGGCCCGACCTCTATCACCTTGACGAGAATTTTCAAACCACCGTCGTGGCCGGCGTGCCGCCCGATGCCATGTCCACCGCCGGCCAGCGCTGGGGCAACCCGCTGTACCGCTGGGACCGTATGGCGGCCGAGAACTACGCCTGGTGGACGGCTCGCATCAAGCGCGCGCTGGCCCAGGCCGATGTGTTCCGCATCGACCACTTCCGTGGCTTTGCCGGCTATTACGAGATTCCGGCCAGCAGCCCAGATGCGAAGCAGGGCCGCTGGGTCACCGGCCCGGGCAAGGCGCTGTTCGATGCGATCGAGGCCTCGCTGGGCCAGCTGCCCATCGTTGCCGAGGACCTGGGCTTCATCACCGATGACGTGCATGAGCTGCGCCTGGCCTGCGGCTTCCCCGGCATGAAGATCCTGCAGTTCGGCTTTGGCGGCGATGGCACGCACGAGTTCCTGCCCCATATGTGGCCGCGCGCCAGCGTCGTCTATACCGGCACGCACGACAACGACACGGTACGCGGCTGGTGGAACCACGCCAGCCCTCGCGAGCGCGCCTATGCAGGCTCCTACCTGCCCTGCGGTGAGCACGATGTGCACTGGGCGATGATCCGCGCCTGCTGCAACTCCGTGGCCAATCTGGCCGTCTTTCCGATGCAGGACGTGCTGGGCCTGGACAGCATCCACCGCATGAACATCCCGGGCATCCTCGGCGGCAACTGGGGTTGGCGCTTCAGCTGGGACATGGTGGGCAGCGAGCCGGGCCGGGTCTTGGGCTTGATCGCGGCAGCGAGCGGGCGCGCGCCACTAGGCCTGCTGGGACTGCCGTCCTGACCCCTCGCCACAATGGCGTTGTGGCCATTTTCAAGTGCTGCTTGACCTTGACACGGTGGCAAGCCTGACAGTGAAGGCGTCAATCACCGAACCACCAAGGAATAGCACCATGATCAGCTTTGAAGTCAAGGACATGACCTGCGGCCATTGCGTCAGCACCATCACCAAGGCACTGAAGGCGGTCGACAACGGCGCCCGGGTGCAGATCGACCTGGCGTCGCACCTCGTCCAGATCGAGCCCGGCGAGGCCGACCAGGCCGAGCTCGCCGATGCGATCAAGGAAGCCGGCTACACGCCGGTGGCCGTGGCGACGGGAGCTGTCAACGCGCCGGCCGCCACCGGCAACGGCTGCTGCTGCAGCCGGGCATGATGTTCCGACGCCCCCAGGACAAAGCCCTGCTCGGGCATCTGCCCTGCGCCGACCGCGGGGATCGCGGGGTCGCGTGCCTTACACTTTGCCCATGAGCAAGTTCTGGCGGATCGCGTTGGCATGGCTGCTGGCCGTGGCGCTACCCATTCAAGGGTACGCGGCCACGACCATGCTGCTGTGCGGGCCGGCCCATCACCAGAGCCCTGCCACCCAGGACCACGCCATGCACGAGCATGGCGATGCCGCCATGGGGCACGACGGCACCGGCGCTCATGGCGAGGCCGCAGGGTCATCGCATGCGCCTGGTGGCGACAAGGCGCAGACCGGCAAGTGCAGCGTCTGCTCCTCCTGCTGCAACGCTGCCGCCATCACGGCCTCCGTGGTGGCACTGGCGGTCGTGTCCCCGGACCTGCCCGAGGTGGCGCCCGTACTCATCGCCGAGGAGCGCGTCATCGTCGGCGGGCTCGAGCGACCGCCTCGACACTCCCGCATCTGAACGGGCCGGCCCGCGCGTGCGTCGCGCCGCGCCTGCAGTCCTGAACTGAAGCCCGGTTTGGCGCCTCTGACGAGCGCCCGATCCCGGTCACAGTGATCTGTTCACTTGCGAGAGAAACATGCAAACCATTGCTTGCGGCGTGGCGCTGTTGATGGCGTCCGCGACCCTGTGGCCGGCGCCATCTGCCCTGGCCCAAACAGCCTCCCCTGGAGCGACTTCCAGCAGCGCCCCGATGGCCCGGAGCGTGCGGCCTGATCCACTTGATCCCGGCGCCAAGGTCCCGGCGCTGCGCTACCGCTCCGCCTTCGACGGCTATCGCCCCAATGCCGAGGTCGAGGTCGGTGCCTGGAAGGATGCCAACGACACCGTGCACCGCATCGGCGGGTGGCGCGCCTATGCCAGGGAGGCCAGCCAGGCCGACGCCGCCGCGTCGCCGCCGGCCAACCCTGCATCGGGTCCGGCGGCCAAGCCTGCCGGCCATGCACACCACTGAGAGGCGGCCATGAGAAGACACTTTGTTGCAGGCGCTGTCCCGCTCGCTGCGGCGCTGCTGACCGGTTGCGCCAGCCTTGATGGAAATGGCGGCATGTCGGCCGTTCAAGAGGCTGCCAAGACCCATCTCGGTGCCATCGTCAAGGTCGCCAGGTCGGACGATGACTTCAGGCGCATCGATCAGCGTGTGGCCGAACTGCTCAGCCAGCCGCTGAGCGCCGATGCGGCGGTGCAGATCGCTCTGCTCAACAACCGCGGCTTGCAGGCCAGCTTTCACGAGCTGGGCATTGCCGAGGCCGAGACGGTGCAGGCGAGCCGCCTGCCCAACCCGGGCTTCAGCATCGCACGGATGAAGCGCGGCGATGAGCGCGAGATCGAGCGCGGCCTCTCTTTCGATCTCGGTCATCTGATTGCGCTGCCGCTGAACCGTCGGGTGCAAGGCCATCGCCTTGCAGCCGTGCAGCGCAGCGTGGCCATGGAAATGCTTGCGCTGGCAGCCGAGTCGCGCAAGGCCTTCTATGCCGCCGTCGCAGCGGAGCAGACCGCCGCCTATATGCGTGACGTGCGCACCACGGCCGATGCAGGCGCCGAACTGGCCCGGCGCATGGCCCGTGCCGGCAACTGGACCAAGCTGCAGCAGGCCCGGGAGCATGGCTTCTTTTCCGAGGCGGTGCTGAACTTGGCGCGGGCCGAGGCGGCGCGCGTCTCGACCCGGGAACGCCTGACGCGGCTGCTGGGCCTGTGGGGCACGCAGACGGGCTTCAGCCTGCCCGAGCGGCTGCCCGATCTGCCCAGGCAGCCGCAGGAGCGGCCCGATATCGAGCAGGCGGCCATGGCCAGTCGTCTCGATGTGCAGGGGGCCAGACAGACGCTGGAAGCGATGGCCAGCAACCTGGGCCTGAGCAGGGTGACGCGCTTCATCAACGTGCTGGAACTGGGCGCCATGCGCAACAGCTCGAACGAGGCGCCGAGGCAGACCGGCTACGAGATCAGCGTCGAGATTCCGCTGTTCGACTGGGGCGACGCGCGGGTGGCCAAGGCCGAGGCGGTCTATATGCAGAGCGTGCAACGAGCGGCGCAGACGGCGATCGAGGCCCGCTCCGAGGTGCGCCAGGCCTACCAGGGTTATCGCGCGGCCTATGACATCGCGCGGCACTACCGCGACGATATCGTGCCTACCGCCAGGCGCATCTCCGACGAGAACCTGCTGCGCTACAACGGCATGTTCATCGGCGTGTTCGAGCTGCTGGCCGATGCGCGCTCGCAGATCGTCAGCGTCAATGCCTCTATCGAGGCCCTGCGCGACTTCTGGGTGGCGCAGGCCGATCTCGACATGGCCATCGTCGGCAAACCCAGCCTCAGCGGCAGCGGTCAATCAGCCGCGATGGCCCCGGTGGCCGGCGCTGCCGGCGGCCCGGCCCATTGAACAAGGACATGAACATGCTTTCACGACGCAACTTCTTCCAGGGCGCCGGGGCGCTGACAGCGGCCGTTTCGGCCGCCGCCGTCAGCCGCGTGGCGATGGCCGCACTGCCCGAGCCGGTGATGCAGGCCAAGCCCGACACGATGCCGCCGCTGGTGCCCGGCACCGGGCGACCCTACAAGCCGGTGGTCACGCTCAATGGCTGGACGCTACCCTGGCGCATGAACCAGGGGGTCAAGGAGTTCCACCTGGTGGCCGAACCTGTCGTGCGCGAGCTGGCACCCGGCACCAAGGCCCATCTGTGGGGCTACAACGGCCAATCGCCGGGCCCGACGATCGAGGTGGTGGAGGGCGACCGCGTGCGCATCTTCGTCACCAACAAGCTGCCCGAGCACACCAGCATCCACTGGCATGGCCAGCGCCTGCCCAATGGCATGGACGGCGTGTCGGGGCTGACGCAGAAATCGATACAGCCGGGCAAGACCTATGTCTACGAGTTCGTGGCCCGCCGGCCGGGCACCTTCATGTACCACCCCCATGCGGACGAAATGACGCAGATGGCCATGGGCATGATGGGTTTCTGGGTCACGCATCCGAAGGCGAAGAACCCCCTGATCGACGAGGTCGACCGCGACTTCTGCTTTCTGCTCAATGCCTTCGACATCGATCCCGGCGCGGCCACGCCCAAGATCATGACCATGCTGGACTTCAATCTCTGGTGCTGGAACAGCCGCATCTTTCCGGGCATCGACACCCTGAACGTGCGCCAGGGTGACAAGGTGCGCATACGCGTCGGCAACCTGACGATGACCAATCACCCGATCCATCTGCACGGCCACGAGTTCATGGTCACCGGCACCGATGGCGGCCCGGTGCCCAGGACCGCGCGCTGGCCCGAGGTGACGACCGATGTGGCCGTGGGCCAGATGCGCCAGGTCGAGTTCCTCGCCGACGAGGAGGGCGACTGGGCCTTCCACTGCCACAAGAGCCACCACACGATGAATGCGATGGGCCATAACGTGCCGACGATGATTGGCGTCGATCATCGCCAGGTGGTCAAACAGATCACCAAGCTCGTGCCCGACTACATGGTGATGGGCGAGCGGGGCATGGCCGACATGGGCGAGATGGAAATGCCGCTGCCGGACAACACCGTGCCGATGATGACCGGCCAGGGCCCGTTCGGGGGCGTCGAGATGGGCGGCATGTTCTCGATCCTGAAGGTGCGCAAGCATCAGAAGCCCGGCGACTACAGCGACCCCGGCTGGTACCGCCACCCCAAGGGCGAGGTCGCCTTCGAGTGGACCGGCGCGCTGCCCGAGCCCGCACGCTTTGCGGCCGAGGGCGGGCAGTCGATGCCACGCCAGCAGGCCGCCCCGCACGCCGAGCCGCTGAAGGTGCGCAAGCCCAGCGGCCACCAAGGACATTGAATGAAGAGGCTATCGATGATGAAGATGAATCAACACCCCGCGCTGCTGATGGTGGCCGTCAGCCTGTGCCTGATGGCCGGCACAGGAACCGCCATGGCCCATGGCGAAAAGGCCCATGCCGCCGCCCCGCTGAGACTGGAACAGAAGGCCTGGGGCATTGCCGCCAAGCCCGCGGCCGCCAGGCGCACGATCCAGGTCAGGATGACCGACGCGATGCGCTTTGTGCCCGATCAGCTGACCGTCAGGCAGGGCGAGACCGTGCGCATCGTGATCCGCAACGAGGGCGCGATGCTGCACGAGTTCGTGCTGGGCACCAAGAAGGAACTCGACGAGCACGCGGCCCTGATGCTCAAGTTCCCTGACATGGAGCATGACGAGCCCTATATGGCCCATGTGCCCGCCGGCAAGAGCGGCGAGATCGTCTGGACCTTCAACCGTGCCGGGGACTTTGACTTCGCCTGCCTGATCGCCGGCCATTACCAGGCCGGCATGGTGGGCAGGGTCAAGGTCGTGGCAGCCAAGGGCACCAAGCCCGGCAAGGAGGGGGGCCATGTCGAATCCAAGCAGTGATCCTCGCGCAGGCACCCGCCGCCGCCTCGTCTTGACCGGCGCCGCCGCCTGGCTGATGGCAACGGCCGCCGGCGCGAAGACCTCGCCACCCGCGCTCATACCGATCCAGGTCTGGAAGGGCCCTGCCTGCGGCTGCTGCCAGGACTGGATCCGTCACCTGGAGGCCCATGGCTTTCAGGTGCAGGCCAGCGACAGCGGCAACACCGACGCGCGGCTGCGCCTCGGCGTCGAACTTAGGTACGGTTCGTGCCACACCGCCCTGGTCGGTGGCTACGCCATCGAAGGCCATGTGCCGGCACGCGAGATCAAAAGGCTGCTGCTGGAGCGGCCGCAGGCCATCGGCCTGGCGGTGCCAGCAATGCCCATCGGCTCGCCCGGCATGGATGGTCCGGAATACGGCGCCCGCAAAGATCCCTATGACGTGCTGCTGCTGAGCAAGAACGGCGGCACACGTGTCTATCAAAGCTATCGTTGAAGGAGCAAACACCATGAAGGCAATCAAGAACATCACCCTGGCCGCACTGCTGGCCGCCACTGCTGCGCTGAGTAACTCGGTCATCGCGCAAGCCGCCGAGATGACCGACGGCGAGATCAGGAAGGTCGACAAGGACAGCAAGAAGCTGACGATCAAGCATGGCGAGATCAAGAGCCTCGACATGCCCGGCATGACCATGGTGTTCCAGGTCAAGGACCCGGCCGTGCTGGATCGGGTCAAGGCGGGTGACAAGATCCGCTTCAAGGTCGAGAAGAACGCCAGCGGCTTCGTCGTGACCGAGCTGCAGCCGGCGGCCAAGTAGGCCCATGACCGATTTGATCGATATCAAGGCCTCGGTCTGAGCTTGGTCCCAGCATCGGGGCATGGTCGGCACTCTTTGAACAGCGAAAGCATCAGCCCATGACTCTGAGCCTGCGATCAGCGCCCCGACGGCATCTGGCCGCCGCGATGCTGTTCGTCTGGTCGCTCGCCCTGGCCGCAGGCATCGTGAACGCCTGCGCGCTGGGTGAGGGCAGGGAAGTCCTCGATGCTGTTGCCAGGGCCACCCAGCACGGGCATGGTGCTCCCGCGAGTCATGACCACGAAGAGCCCTGTCAGAAGCTCTGCGACGACGAAGGCGTGGCGCTGAATCGTGTCGTCAAGGAGCTCGGAGGTTCAAGCGCCCTTGCGCCGATGCTGCTGCAGACGACCACCCTGGCCTGGGTGTCGGGAGGCGTCGCCGAGCAGGACGCGCCGCGGCCCCGCGTGACGGCCCGAGACAACGGTCCGCCGATCGCTATCCGCTATCTGCGCCTGACCCTATAGCGGCCGGCATGCGTGCCGCGGGCCGGTCGTGCCCGACGCGCGCCGGATCCGGACGCCCGCCCTCATCTGCGCGTGGCGGCACACGACGGCTGCACGCGCACCTCCGGCCAGGCCCCTGCCTGGTCGTCCTTGTCGCTTCCATCGGAGTTCATCATGATCAAGTTCCTCGCCCTCGTTGCCGCTGTGCCCTTCATCGTCGGCTGCGCCGCAGCCCAGCCCAAGCAACCCGATCACCAAGCCCACCATCCTGACGGCGCCGCATCTGCCGCCGTTGCCAAGCCGATGCCTGGCATGGGAGGGGACATGGCCGTCAAGATGAAGGCCATGCAGGAGATGCACCAGAAGATGATGGCCGCCAAGACCGCTGAAGAGCGGCAGGCGCTGATGGCCGAGCACATGAAGGCCATGCAGGGCGGCATGGGCATGATGAAGGGCATGTCCGGCATGGCGGGCGGCGCGGCGATGGGCAAGGACATGCCGGCCGACCCGCAGCGCCGCATGCAGACCATGGAGCAGCGCATGGACATGATGCAGATGATGATGGAGATGATGATGGACCGCATGCCGGCCGTTCCGGCACCGGGCCCAAGCGGCAAGTAGGGCGGGGTGCGGCATGAAGCACGATCATCAAGGACATTTGGCCGAGCCGGTGCCCGTGCCGCAGGGCTCAGGCGCGATTTACACCTGCCCGATGCATCCGGATATCCGCCAGGATCAGCCGGGCAATTGCCCCAAATGCGGCATGACGCTGGAGCCGTTGCTGCCGGAACTGGAGGCGCAGGAGAACCCCGAGCTGGAGGACTTCCAGCGGCGCTTCTGGTGGACCCTGCCCTTGACCGTGATCGTGACCCTGCTGGCCATGGCAGGCCACCGGCTGCAATGGTTCGAGATGGCCACGCAGAGCTGGGTCGAACTGGCCCTGACCCTGCCGGTGGTGCTGTGGGCCGGCTGGCCGTTTTTCGAACGGGGCTTGCAGTCTGTGCTGAACCGCAGTCCGAATATGTGGACCCTGATCGGCATGGGCACCGGTGCGGCCTTTCTCTACAGCGTCATCGCCACCGTCGCGCCTCAGGTATTTCCCGCTTCGTTCCAGGCCATGGGCCGCGTGGCAGTCTATTTCGAGGCGGCGGCGGTCATCATCTCGCTGACCCTGCTCGGTCAGATGCTGGAGCTCAGGGCCCGCTCGCAGACCTCGGCGGCGATCAAGTCGCTGCTGGGCCTGGCGCCCAAGACGGCCCGTCGCATCGACGCCCAGGGGCAGGAGAGCGATGTGCCGCTGTCCCATGTGCATGTGGGTGATCTGCTGCGCGTGCGCCCGGGCGAGAAGGTGCCGGTCGATGGTGTGGTCGTCGAGGGCCGCAGCGCCGTCGATGAGGCGATGCTGACCGGCGAGCCGCTGCCCATCGTGAAGAGTCCCGGTGACAAGCTGATCGGTGCGACCCTGAACACCAACGGTGCCCTGGTCATGCGCTCCGAGCGCGTCGGCTCGGCCACGATGCTGGCGCAGATCGTGCAGATGGTGGCGCAGGCGCAGCGCTCAAGGGCGCCGATGCAGCGCATGGCTGATCAGGTGGCCGGCTACTTCGTTGTCGCGGTGGTCGGCATCGCTGTGCTGACCTTGCTGGTCTGGGGGCTGTTCGGGCCCCAGCCCAGCTGGGTCTACGGCCTGGTCAATGCCGTTGCCGTGCTGATCATCGCCTGTCCGTGCGCGCTGGGCCTGGCCACGCCGATGTCCATCATGGTGGCCACCGGCCGTGGCGCGACCAGCGGCGTGCTGTTCCGCGACGCCGCGGCGATCGAGAACCTGCGCAAGGTAGACACGCTGATCGTCGACAAGACGGGCACGCTGACCGAGGGCCGGCCGGTGTTCGACCGGGTCGTGGCCATGCCCGGGGTCGAGGCCGACGAGGTGCTGCGCCTGGCCGCCAGTCTGGACCAGGGCAGCGAACATCCGCTGGCCGAGGCCATCGTGCGTGCCGCGCGTGACCGCGGCCTGCCGCTCGACAAGCCGGAGAGCTTCGAATCGGGCTCTGGCATCGGCGTGCGCGGCCGGGTCGGTGGCGGCGAGCTGGCGCTGGGCAACACGGCCTTGATGCAACAGATCGGCGTCAGCGTCGATGCCTTGGTGGACCAGGCCGAGGCGCTGCGCCTGGAGGGCGCCAGCGTCATGCACCTGGCCGTCGATGGCCGCCTGCTGGGCCTGCTGGCCGTGGCCGACCCGATCAAGGCCAGCACGCCGGAGGCGCTGGCCGCATTGAAGGCGGCCGGCATCCGCATCATCATGGCCACCGGTGACGGCCTCACCACGGCCAAGGCTGTTGGCGCCCGCTTGGGGCTGGACGAGGTGCACGGCGAGGTCAAGCCGGCCGACAAGCTGGCCCTGGTGTCGCGGCTGCAGGCCGAGGGCCGTATCGTGGCCATGGCGGGCGACGGCATCAACGACGCGCCGGCGCTGGCCAAGGCGGATGTCGGTGTGGCCATGGGCACCGGCACCGATGTGGCAATGAACAGCGCCCAGGTCACGCTGGTCAAGGGCGACTTGCGCGGCATCTCGACGGCCCGCGCGCTGTCAGAGGCGACGGTGGGCAATATGAAGCAGAACCTGATGTTCGCCTTCGTCTACAACGCGCTGGGTATTCCGGTCGCCGCCGGCCTGCTGTACCCGCTGACCGGCTGGCTGCTGTCGCCGATGATCGCCGCGCTGGCGATGAGCCTCAGCTCGGCGTCGGTCATCACCAACGCGCTGCGCCTGCGGCATGGCTGAGGACTACTCGTTCGCCTGACGTTGAACGATGAACTCGTGAGCACCACTTGAGAAAAAGCAAACACACCAGGGCATCAGTGCTTATGCTCTGCCGTATGGTCTTCTCAAGGCGATTGCGCTGCTGGGTGTCGGGTGCTGTGCTGATGACGATGCTGTTCATGCAGCTCGCCACGGCGGCCTATGCCTGCCCGCAGCTTGAGACTGCCCTTCAGGCACCGGTGATGGCAGCCACCATGCCCGGCTGCGACAACATGCCCGCACAGATGGATGCGGAGCAGCCGCAGCTGTGCAAGGCGCATTGCGACCGCGATGCACAGAACACCAGCTCGACGCTGGCGCCGGATCTGCAGCCGAATCCATCGGCCGCGATGCTGCTGATGGGCAGTGTCGAACCCGTTCAGCCGCCAGTGCTGCGTGGCGCCGCCCAAAACTGCACGGCAGCGCTGCCGCGCCCGCCCGGCGCACCACCGCTGTACATCTCTTTGCAGGTCCTGCGGAATTGAGCTGAACGCTCACCGGCGCGCGTCGCGCACCTGGTGCTCGTTCCAGCTTTCATTCCGAGGACCGTCATGCCATCTCATTCCACCTCTGTGCCCGCGAGGCACGCCACGGCGCGCGCCCTGCGTGCGCTGCTGCTCCTGGGTGCAGGCGCCAGCCTGGCCGGCGCATCGCTTGCGCTGGGCTACGCCGAGGCGCTGAGCCTGGCCGAGCGCCAGAACCCCGCTCTGCTGGCCCAGCAATCGTCGCTGGACGGCGCCCTGGCAGCTCAAGGTGCGGCCGGGGCCTTGCCGGACCCGCGCCTTTCCGTGGGCATCGAGAACCTGCCGATCAGCGGCATGGACCGCTGGAGCCTGACGCGTGACTTCATGACCATGCGGCGCGTGGCGCTGATGCAGGAGGTGCCCAATCGGGCCAAGCGCGACGCCCGGTCGCTGGGCGCGCAGGCCCGCGCCGAGCGAGAGCGGGCCGTGCTGATCATGCAGCGCTTGCGGCTGCATCAGGCCCTGAGCACGGCCTGGTTGAGCGTGCAGTCGGCCGAGCGGCGCGAAGCCGTGCTGCTCGAGCTGACGGCCGAGAATCAGCGTCTGCAACAGAGCATGGGGGCCCGCATTGCCGGCGGCAGCGTGCAGGCCGGCGAGCTGCTGACGGCGCGGCAGGAGGCGCTGGCGCTGTCGGACCGCCGGGACGAGCTGAAGCGGGATGCAGCGAAGGCCCGCGCCGCGCTCAGACGCCTGGTGGGCGCGCAGGCCGACGAGACCCTGGACGGCGAGCCGCCGCTGGCGCAGCTGAGCGCCGAGGCCTTGCGGGCGCGCCTGCACCAGCACGCCGAGCTGGCGGTGTTTCCGGCGATGCAGGGCATGGCCCAGGCGGAGCTGCGGGAGGCTCAGGCGGAGGCCCGCGGCGACTGGTCCTGGGAGCTTGCCTACAGTCGCCGCGGGTCGCAGTGGGGCGATATGGTGTCACTGCAGCTCAGCTTCGATCTGCCCTGGCAGAAGGACAGGCGCCAGCAGCCCCTGATCGCCTCCCGGCAGCGCGAGGCCGAGCGCGTGGCCGCCGAACGCGAGGACGCCGAGCGCCGCCACCGCCAGGAGCTGGACGATGAGCTTGCCGAGTTGCAGTCGCTGGACAGCCAGATCGCGCGGCTCGAAACCGCCGGCCTGCCGCTGGCGCAAGACCGTGCCGGCCTGGCCCTGTCGGGCTACCAATCGGGGCGCGGTGATCTGGGTGCCGTGTTGTCGGCGCGCACGCAGGTCCTGGAGGCACGTCTGCGCCTGATCGAGCTTGACCTCCAGCGCTCGCTGCTGCGTGCGCGCCTGAACTACCTCGCCGCAGAGTGAATACACCATGAGAACCAAGAACCTGATCGCCGCATTGGGCCTGCTTGCCGCAGGCCTTGCCCTGGGCTGGGGGATCGCCCGTTGGACCGCGACACCGGGGGCCGCCCCCGCGACGCACGCGGCGGCCCCGGCCGAGCGCAAGGTGCTGTACTGGTACGACCCGATGGTGCCCACGCAGAAGTTCGACAAGCCCGGCAAGTCGCCGTTCATGGACATGGAGCTGGAGCCCCGCTATGCGGACGAGGGCGGGGCCGATGCGCCGGGGCTTAGCGTGTCCCCGCAGGCGATCCAGTCGCTGGGCCTGCGTACGGCCACCGTCGAGCGGCGCAGCATCGCCAGCCATGTCGAGGCGGTGGGCACGGTGCAGCTCAACGAGCGCGATGTCAGCATCGTGCAGGCCCGCGCCGGTGGCTTTGTCGAAAAGGTCTATGCGAGGGCGCCGGGCGACGTCGTCGCGGCCGGCGCGCCCTTGGTCGATCTGCTGCTGCCGGAGTGGGTGGCCGCGCAGCGCGAATTCCTGGCCGTCAGGGCGCTGGGCGATGCGGCGCTGACCGCGGCCGCCCGGCAACGCCTGACCCTGCTTGGCATGACGGAATCCCTGATCGCACAGGTCGAGGTCAGCGGCCAGCCACAGGCGCGGCACACCATCACGGTGCCCGGCGGTGGCCTGATCGCCGAGCTGATGGTGCGCCAGGGCATGACGGTCACACCCGGCATGAGCCTGGCCCGCATCAACGGGCTGGGCAGCCTGTGGGTCGAGGTGGCGGTGCCCGAGGCGCAGGCCGGCACCCTCCATATCGGCCAGGCGGCCGAGCTGAACCTGGCCGCCTTTGCCGCGGAGACCTTCAAGGCCAGGGTCGTCAGTGTGCTGGCGGAAACCAGCCGGGAGACGCGCACGCTGCGCGTCAGGCTCGAACTGCCGAACCCGGCGCAGCGGCTGAAGGCCGGCATGTCCGCCCAGGTCAGCCTTCGTGGCCCCAGCCAGGACCAGCTGGTGCTGCCCAGCGAGGCGGTGATACGCACCGGCAGGAGGGCCCTGGTCTATGTGGTCGATGCGCCGGGGAAGTTCAGGCCCGTCGAGGTCGGTCTCGGGCGCGAGATCGATGACCTGCTGGTCGTGCTGGGCGGGCTGGAGGCCGGCCAGCAGGTGGTCGCCTCGGCCCAGTTCCTGATCGACTCTGAGGCCAGCCTGCGCGGGTTGCTGCCGGTGCCGCCGGCGGTACCCGGATCGGGAGCACGGCCATGATCGCCGGGCTGATCCGCTGGTCGGTCGGCAATCGCCTGCTGGTCCTGCTGGCCACGGTGATGCTGGCGGCCTGGGGCATCTGGGCGGTGCGCAGCACGCCGATCGACGCCTTGCCTGACCTGTCGGACGTGCAGGTCATCATCCGCACCAGCTACCCCGGCCAGGCGCCGCAGATCGTCGAGAACCAGGTCACCTATCCGCTGGCCACCACCATGCTGTCGGTGCCCGGCGCGAAGACGGTGCGCGGTTTCTCCTTCTTCGGCGATTCCTTCGTCTACGTGCTGTTCGACGATGGCACCGATCTGTACTGGGCGCGCTCGCGCGTGCTCGAGTACCTCAACCAGGTGCAGGGCCGCCTGCCGGCCACGGCCAAGACCGCGCTGGGGCCCGACGCCACCGGCGTCGGCTGGATCTTCCAGTACGCGCTGGTGGATCGCAGCGGCAGGAACGACCTGGCCCAGCTGCGCGCGTTGCAGGACTGGTTCCTGAAGTTCGAGCTGAAGAGCCTGCCGAACGTGGCCGAGGTGGCCTCGGTGGGTGGCATGGTCAGGCAATACCAGGTTGTCATGGATCCCGGCAAGCTGGCCGCCCACGGCGTCACGCAGGCGCAGCTTCGCGAGGCACTGATGGCCGCGAACCAGGAGTCCGGCGGCTCGGTGCTGGAGATGGCGGGCGCGGAGTACATGGTCCGGGCCAGCGGCTATCTGAAGACGCTGGACGACTTCCGCGCCATCGCGGTGACGGCGCGCGGCGGCGTGCCGGTGCGCTTGGGCGATGTGGCCAGCGTGCAGATCGGACCGGAGATGCGCCGCGGCATTGCCGAGTTAGACGGCGAGGGCGAGGTGGCCGGCGGCGTCGTGATACTGCGCTCGGGCAAGAACGCGCAGGAGACGATTGCGGCGGTGAAGGCGAAGCTGGCCGAACTGCAGGCCAGCCTGCCCAAGGGCGTGGAGATCGTCACCACCTACGACCGCAGCGCGCTGATCGAACGCGCCATCACCAACCTGGCCCACAAGCTCGGCGAGGAGTTCCTCGTCGTGGCCCTGGTCTGCCTGGTGTTCCTGTGGCATCTGCGTTCGGCGCTGGTGGCCATCATCTCGCTGCCGCTGGGCGTGCTGGCGGCCTTCATCGTGATGCGCTACCAGGGCATCAACGCCAACATGATGTCGCTGGGCGGCATTGCCATTGCCATCGGCGCGATGGTCGATGCCGCAGTGGTCATGATTGAGAACGCGCACAAGAAGCTGGAGGCCTGGCAGCACGCCCACCCGGGGCGGGAGCTGGCCGGGGCCGAGCGCTGGCAGGTCATCACCAAGGCGGCCGAGGAGGTCGGGCCGGCGCTGTTCTTCTCGCTGATGATCATCACACTGTCCTTCATCCCGGTGTTCACGCTGGAGGCGCAGGAGGGGCGGCTGTTCGGGCCGCTGGCTTTCACCAAGACCTATGCGATGGCGGCAGCCGCAGGCCTGTCGATCACCCTGGTCCCGGTGCTGATGGGTTACTGGATCCGCGGCCGCATCCCCGATGAGCAGAAGAACCCGATCACGCGCGGCCTGATCGCTGTCTATCGACCTGGCCTGGAGTGGGTGCTGCGCTGGCCCAGGGCGACACTGCTGATCGCCGTGGCTGTGCTGGCGACCACCGTCTGGCCGCTGATGCGCCTGGGCGGCGAGTTCCTGCCCGGCATCGACGAGGGTGACCTGCTCTACATGCCCTCGGCGCTGCCGGGGCTGTCGGCGCAGCGGGCTGGCGAACTGCTGCAGATCAGCAATCGAATGATCAAGACGGTGCCCGAGGTGGAGCGGGTGTTCGGCAAGGCCGGCCGCGCCGAGACGGCCACCGATCCGGCGCCGCTGGAGATGTTCGAGACCACGGTCAAGCTCAAACCGCGAGAGCAGTGGCGGCCGGGCCTGACGCCCGACAAGCTGATCGACGAGCTGGACCGCGCGGTGAGGATCCCCGGCCTGGCCAATCTCTGGGTGCCGCCGATACGCAACCGCATCGACATGCTGGCCACCGGCATCAAGAGCCCCATCGGCGTGAAGGTGACGGGCAGCGACCTGCGCGTGATCGAACGCATTGCCGGCGAGATCGAGCAGGTGGCCAAGACCGTGCCCGGAGTGTCTTCGGCCCTGGCCGAGCGGCTCACCGGCGGGCGCTATATCGACGTAGAGATCGACCGCGGCGGGGCAGGGCGCTACGGCCTCAGCGTGGCCGAGATCCAGGCCATGGTGTCGGGCGCGATCGGTGGCGAGAACGTCGGCGAGACGGTGGAGGGCCTGGCCCGCTTCCCGATCAACCTGCGCTACCCGCGCGAGTGGCGCGACTCGCCGCAGCGGTTGACGGATCTGCCGATACTGACCCCGACCGGGCAGCAGATCACCCTGGGCATGGTGGCCAAGATCGCGATAGCCGACGGGCCGCCGATGCTCAAGAGCGAGAACGCGCGACCTGCGGGCTGGGTCTATGTCGATGTGCGGGGGCGTGATCTGGCCGCGGTGGCCAATGATCTTCGAGTGGCGGTGGGAAAGTCCGTCAGGCTGGAGCCCGGTGTCAGCGTCGCCTACTCGGGGCAGTTCGAATACCTGGAGCGTGCCAATGCGCGGCTCAAGGTCGTGGTGCCCGCCACCCTGCTGATCATCTTCGTGCTGCTCTACCTGACCTTCAAGCGCATGGACGAGGCGGTGCTGATCATGGCGACGCTGCCCTTTGCCCTCACCGGCGGCATCTGGTTCCTCTACCTGATGGGCCTCAACCTGTCGATTGCCACCGGTGTCGGCTTCATCGCACTGGCCGGCGTCTCGGCCGAGTTCGGCGTCGTGATGCTGATCTATCTGCGCCACGCGCTGGAGGCCAGGCTTGCCGCAGGGCAGGCGCTGACAGTGGAGATGCTGCTCGACGCGATCCGCGAGGGCGCCGTGTTGCGCGTCAGACCCAAGGCGATGACGGTGGCCGTCATTCTGGCCGGCCTGGTGCCCATCGTCTGGGGCAGCGGCACCGGCATCGAGGTGATGAGCCGCATCGCCGCGCCTATGCTCGGCGGCATGGTCACCGCGCCTCTGCTGTCTCTGTTCCTGATACCCGCAGTGTTTCTGTTGATGAGGGCCAAGGGTGCTGCCGCCGGGCCCACGGCCTGACCGCGGCGCGCCCAATGAAAAAAGCCACTCCTGAAACCAGGAGTGGCCTTCCGGGAGTCCGCCGCTTGCAAGCGGCGGTCCTTCATCAGAATTCGTAGCGCACGGTGACCTGCACGGCCCACTGCGATTCGCCACGGGCCTGGCGGGTTTCGTAGTCGTCGGCGCCGATCACGCTGTAGACGTACTTGCCATTCTCCATGCCGGCGAAGTTGACGAAGCCGCGACGATTGCCGCCGTTACCGCCACCGGCGGTGAAGGGGATCTCGTCGATACGGCCCCAGCGCTTATTCAGCAGGTTGCCTACGTTGAGGATGTCAAAGGTCACCACGCCCTTCTGGCTCGGGCGGAAGCCCGGGATTTCCTGGCTGATGCGCAGGTCGAAGCTGTTGGTGAACTTGGACAGGCTGGTGTTGCGAGCCACCACGCCGCCCTTGGCCGAGCTGAGTGCCGAGTCGGCATCCACGACTTCCCAGAACTTGGCCTCGGCCTGCGCCGGGGTCAGGCCGCTGGCCGTGGTGCCGCGGAAGATGACTTCACCCGAGCCCGGAGCCTTGGGGATGTACATCAGGTCGTTGCCGATCACGCCGTCGCCGTTCATGTCGTTCTTGAAGGTCCAGCTATAGGGCTTGCCCGAGCGGCCTTCGTAGAACAGACCGAAGGTGGTCTTGTAGGCGCCGACAAAGGCCTTGGACCAGTTCAGCGAGCCATTGAAGCGGTCACGGATCAGCGAGGCCGAGGTCGCGTTGACTTCCTCGTTCGGATTCAGGATCGCGCGGTTGGCATAGTTGGAGCTGGAGGTCGAGGAGGTCAGCGGGCTGACTTCATCGGCGCTGGTGCGGGTGTACGCCACCGACCAGCCCAGGCCCTGCTTGGCCGGGCTCGTCAGCGACAGGGTCAGCGCATTGCCACCACCCTGGCTGGTGCGCTCGGCCAGGAAGGCGTTGCCATAGGCGCGGTCACGTTTGTCGCGCGCCGAAGCGCCGCAACCCGTGGTCGCAGAGGCGTCACCGGCCACCCAGCAGTTGCGGCTCAGACCGGCTGCGTTGTAGAACATATCGCGGCCATCGAAGGCCGTCACCGACGGTGCGCCCAGGTTCAGCTGCTTGTAGAAGATGCCGTCCTTGGTCTTGGTGTGCAGCCATTCGGCGCCTGCCACCAGGCCCATCCAGGGCAGTTCGGTGTCCACACCCAGGTTCAGCTTCCAGACCGAGGGCTGTTTCAGATTGCCTGAGATGAAGTCCACATTGGCCGCCGGAGGCACGCCGGTGATCGTCGGCTGGTTGGCGGTGTCCGAGGTGAACAGCAGGGTCGGCGGGCACAGCGGCGAGGTCTGGTTGCAGCTCAGCGTGGCCGTGGCCATGCCGGTGTTCGAGTAGGGGTTGGACAGCCAGACATTGGCCGCCGCGCCCTGGAACAGGCCGAAACCACCGCGCACCTGCGTGCGGCGCTTGTCGGCCGAGCGGATCGCGTAGTTGAAGCCGAAGCGCGGCTGTACCAGGTCCTGACCGTCGATGGTCTGGCTGTTGTCATAGCCGAACTTGGTCAGCGCCGCCTGATTGAACAGCGGCTTGTCACCGGTGCTGGCCTTGTCGATGCGGATGCCGCCAGTCAGGGTCAGGTCCTTGTTGACGGTCCAGGTGTCCTGCACGAACAGGCCCAGGTTCTGCAGCGACCAGTTGGCCGCGCCCTGGTCGATCACGCCCCCATTCAGTGGCAGCTGCACGGTGTAGCTGGTCGGCTTGCCGGCTGCCCACAGGGCCGCCGGATCCACACCACGGAAGGTGTAGGTGCCCTTGGTGTTCTGCAGGAAGGCGTTGAAGGTGTCGTTCTTGCTGTAGTCACCGCCGAACTTCAGCTCGTGGTCATCCAGCGCCCAGTTGCCGGCCAGGTAGGCGTCCAGCGTCTTGGTGCCCAGCACGTTGAAGTGGCGGCTGTTCTCGGTGCCGAGGAACAGCGTGCGGTCGACGCGGTTGGTGGCATCCGACTGATAGACCAGCGCAATCTGGGGCAGATTGGCGTTGTTGGTCGGCGAGCTGTCGAACTTGCGGTTCGAGATCTTGAACTCGGTCGAGAAGTCAGGCGTCCAGTCGGCGAACCACTGGCCCACCGCGGTCTCGATGACCTTCTTCTGCGTCCACCAGTAGGAGCTCATCGACAGCGAGTTGGCGTTGAAGCCGGCGAAGGTGGGCTCGCCCTGCTCGGTCTTGGCCAGGCGCAGGCTGGCGCGGTGCTTGTCGTTGATGTTCCAGTCCAGCTTCAGCAGGTAGTCCTTGACCACCAGCTCGACGCCGCTGGGCACATCGGGGCTGCCGATGTCGATGCCGTACTTGTCCTTGGCCACCTGCTGGGCCGCGGCGATCTGGGCCGGGGTTATGGCCACGTTCGTCAGCGCGCTGCCGGTCGGGCCGAAGCTGGGCGCCGAGCGCGAGCTGCGCAGCTCTTCATAGCTGCCGAAGAAGAACAGCTTGTCCTTGATGATCGGACCGCCGAGGACGAAGCCCTTGGTGTCTTCCTTGAACTTGGGCGGGGCGAAGTAGGTGCCCTTGACGCGGTCGAAACGGTCGCCGGCCATGCTGTCGTCACGATAGACGTAATAGACGCTGCCCTTGAACTCGTTGGTGCCCGACTTGGTCACCGCATTGATGTTGGCGCCGGTATAGCCCTGCTGGGTGACGTCGTAGTTCGACAGATTCACCTGCACCGACTGGATCGCATCGATCGAGATCGGCTGCTTGGCGGTCGGCAGGTTGTTGTCTTCCAGGCCGAAGGTGTCGTTGGTGCGCACGCCATCGACGGTGATGGCATTGAAGCGCACGTTCTGGCCCAGGGCCGAGATGGCGCCGCGTTCCTTGTCGGTCTGCGAGATGCGCGGGTCGCTGCGGGCATAGTCCTGCAGATTGCGGGCGATCGAGGCATAGGCATCAAGCTCCTGGCGGCCGATGCTGGTGCCGGCACCCATCGTGCTGCTGTTGAACTTGCTGGCGGCCTGACTTTGGCCGGTCACGGTGACGGTGCTCAGCGCGGTGGCGGCGCCACCCAGGCTGACGTCCAGGTTCAGCGATTCGGCAAGCGCCAGGAACAGGCCGTCGCGCACTTCGCGGTCTGCACCCTTGCTGACGGTGATGATGTAAGGGCCACCCACGCGCAGGCCGCGGGCCACATAGCGGCCCTCGTTGTCGGTGACCAGCGTGCTTGCGGAGCCCGACTCACGGTGCAGGATGGACACCGTGGCGCCGGCCACCGGCTTGCCATCGGCGCCCGTGATGCGACCGGCCACCGCCGCCGTCGTGTTCTGGGCCAATGCCGGCGCCGAGGCGACTATCGCCACCGCCGCATACAGCGCGGTGCGCTGAAAGCCATGCCAATATTTGCTGCTCATTCCAATAACTCCTCAAAAAGAACTCACCGATGCTTGAAAGGATCGTCGGCCCCGCCGCCTGATCCACGCCGAACCATCACTCCGCCGCAGCCGACCATCGCGCCAGCGTCCTGGCGGCTGCTAATCCCTGATTCGCGCCTGCAGGCCCTTTGGAGGGGCTCGCAAACGTTTTCCTCTTCCTTGCCCTGACCATTTCAAAAAGGTCCCGACCCGTGGCCCGCCTTGCTCTGCGGCCCCATGCGCTAGTCACAAACAAGATGACATCTCGCAATTACCATGCCCGTCGCTGTGCAAGGGCCGGCCGCTTGGGCCTGTGTACTGTCCCTGGGCTGACGGACTGAAGAAGCCACATTCGATCAATCTGAATCCAAAAAATGTACCACCAGGGGTGGTCGCAAACGTTTTCTTTCGGGGTTTGACCGGACCCGAGAAACTACGGCTTGAAAGCTTTATGGCTTTGTGCTTGATGACATTGATGGGCCGTTCGGCCTATCTTGCCCCAGGCAATTCACCTCAATCAAGCGCTGACCTGGTCGGTCCAGGGCCCGGTCCAAGCCCATTGCATCGCCTGCGATTTCAGCAATGCGGCAAGTATGTTGCGCAAATGTTTAAGGGTGATGACGCGATTCGCGGGTGTCGGCCCGGTTCGTGCGCAAGGATGTGAACCCGGCATTGGCAGCTGGAAAAAAAACCGCCCTTCCGGCGAGCCGGAGGGCGGTGAACGAGGGTGGGCACCACGGCGGTGCGCTCCCCCCGAGGGGCTTGGCACCAGTCTGGGGATCGGTGTCTGAAGGTCTTGCGGGGCCGCTGAGAGGCTTAACGCTCCCTGCGCAGCGCGCCGCTGGGGCTGGCCGCCCCATCCAGCATGAACAGGGTGTAGACACCCTGCTGCAGGATGTTGATCGTGGTCGCCGTGCCGTTGGTGGTCGTTGTGCTGCTGCTGTACAGGGTGGTACCGGTCAGGCCCGAGGTCACGTCGATGCGGGCGGCGCTGTTGCTGGGCACCAGGGCGAAGTCGGAGGCGCTGCCCACGGCCACGTTATTGGCCACGGCACTGAAGTCAACCGCCATGGTCAGGCCGCCCTGGCCGGACACACCGTTGATCAGCCGCATCTTGGCGCTGGTGCTGCTGCTGGGCAGGCGGTTGTCGTCGGCGATCAGGGTCAGCTTGGGGGCCGCCAGCGCGCCATGGGCCAGCAGGGTGTAGTCCCCACCCGCCACCAGGCTTTGCGTTTCGGGCGCCAGGGTCGTGCCGCTGACCTGGGCGCTGAGCACCTGGCTGCCGGCCGGCACCAGCACATAGCTGCCGACCGAGGGCGAGGGCAGGCCCACATTCAGCGAGCTGCTGCCGACGTTGGCGGTGACGGCGCCGTTGCCGGCCACGCTGGCCACCAGGCGCACGCGGGCCTGGGTGTTGGGGCTGGCCACGACGGCGCCCTTTTGCAGCAGTTGCAGGCCATGAACCAGCATGCCGCTCTGGCTGGGCTGGGTGATCAGGGTGAACACATCCAGTGCCGTCAGGTTGACCGAGGGCAGGTCCAGCCGCACATCGGTCTTGCTGCCGGTTGCCGTCACGCGCAGGCGGTAGGTGCCGGCAGTGACCTCGCTATAGCCGCTGAAGCGGCTGCCGCTGATGGCGCTGACCACTGGTGTGGCGCTGCCCAGGTCGGCATTGCTGGCGGTCAGGTAGAGGTCCAGCGCACCGGCGTCCAGCGAGGTGTTGAACAGCCGCACCTTGGCCAGGCCGGCGCTTGGCGCCTCTTCGTTGTCGGGGAAGTAAAAGGTCTGGGTGGCGCCGGCCAGACCCCAGGTGACGACGGTGTAGGCAACGTCTTTCTCGAAGGTGGGCGAGGCGCTGGACAGGGCGGTGGCCGAGCCGGTGTTGGTGGCCTTGATCGTGTAGTTGCCGGTGCTGGCGTCCTTGTAGGCGCTGGCCGCGTTGCCGCCCACGCCGCTGAGCAGCAGGCTGTCGCTGGCATACAGGTCCAGCGAGCTCACGCCCACCGTGGCATTGACCAGGCGTACCTGAGTCGTGCCCGAGCCGTCGCTGCCACCGCCGCAGGCCGCCAGCAGGGCTGCGCCCACCACGAGCAGGCCGGCCAGGCCGCCCCTCATCCATTCGCTTCTTTTCATTCCGTGTCCTTGTTTGAATCCAGCGACCGGCGCCGCGCGCCAACCGCCTTGGATTCCAACCGGCACGGGTTGCGCGGCTGTTGCCTCTTCGTAAGGTCTTGTTCGCGGTTTGTGTCAGGCCGGAAATGAAACGGATCGCCTCGTTGCTTCTTGGCGGCCCCCCGACCCCACTGCGGATGCGCTGGTGGCAGCCATCTCTGCCTCGTGCGCGTGCCTTGCGGAGTGGCGAGCCTGCACACCCGTTGCAGCAGGGGCGAGGGTGCGCCGGTCGCAGCGGGCATCAAGAAGCCGAGGTTCGGACCGTCCAGGGCGGGACAATGCTTCAGCCCGCAGCGGCCGGCGCGTCCTCGGTCCTGCCGCCTCATGTTTCACGTGTCGAGTGAGGGGCGCGGCTAGCGTACCTCCAGCACCAGGGCTGCTCGAGCCGGCACGCGCAGCATCTGGCCGAGTTCGTGCCGTGCGCCGGTCAGTACATCGGTGCCAACCGACGAGGGGCTCAGCATCTCGCTGAAGCGCCGCGTGTCCAGCGGCGTGTCGGTGCTGTTCTTGTTCAGCACCACCATCACTTTGGCGGCGTCACCGGGCAGGTAGCGGAAGAACACATACAGGCCCTGCTCCGGTGCGAACTGCATCAGCGCGCCCTCGTGAACCGCCCTCGACTGCCTGCGCCAGTTCAGCAGCCGGCGCATGAAGTCCTGCGCTTCGCGCTGCGCCGGGCTCAGGCCCGCGCCGGTGAAGGCATTGACCGCGTCGCCCTGCCAGCCCCCAGGAAAGTCGCCCCGCACCGCACCATCGTCGCGCTGGCGCGGGCTTTGCAGCAATACTTCGTCGCCATAGAAGAACTGCGGTATGCGCCGGGTGGTCGCGATATAGGCCATAGCCATCTTGTAAAGGGCCAGGTCTTGATGCAGAAGCGAGTAGATGCGCGGCGTGTCGTGATTGCCCGGGAACAGCACCAGCCGCGCCGGGTCCGGATAGACGAAGTCATGGGCCAGCGCCTCGTACAGCTTGGTGAAGCCGCTGTCATGGCCATCGCTTTCGCTCAGCGCTGCCAGCAGCGCGCCGTGCAGCGGGAAGTCCATCAGGCCGGGCATGTTCGAGACATAGCCATCGTGGTTGCGCTTGCCGCGCTGCCAGTAGGACACGATGGCCGGGTGCGGGCTCCATTCCTCGCCGACCATATTCAGCTGCGGATACTCCTTCAGAAGGCGCTGCGACCAGCGGGCCAGGAAGTCCCGATCCGAGTACGAATAGGTGTCGGTGCGCAGGCCGGACAGGCCGGCCGTCTCGACCCACCAGATGCTCATCTGAATCAGGTAGTTGGCCAGCAGCGGCTGGCGCTGGTTCAGGTCGGGCATATTGGGGCTGAACCAGCCATCGGCAAACCGCCGGCGGTCACTGGTGCTGGCATAGGGGTCCTGCAGGGTGGTGCGCGCGTGGTTGGTCTCGGTGTAGCCGGGCCATCGGTTGACCCAGTCCCGCGTGGGCGGGTCGCGCATCCACCAGTGATTGGCGCCGATATGGTTGAGCACGATGTCCTGGATCAGGCCAATGCCCTTGGCGCCAGCCTCGCGCGCCAGGGCCAGATAGTCCTCGCGGCTGCCCAAGCGCGGATCGATCTTGTAGAAGTCGGTGCTGGCATAGCCGTGGTAGCTGTAGCTGGCTGCATCGTTCTCGGTCAGCGGCGTCGGCCAGATCTGGGTGAAGCCCATCGCCGCGACGTAGTTCAGATGCTGGCGCATGCCGGCGAGGTCGCCGCCGTGGCGTCCGCCGGGCGCGCTGCGGTTCGGGCCCTCGCGCAGGCCCTGGGCGGTGTCACCGGCCGTGCCGCCTTTGGCAAAGCGGTCGGGAACGATCAGGTAGATCGCGTCCCGCGGACCAAAGCCCTGGCGCTGGGCCGAGCCCGGTGCCCGCGCCAGCAGCGGGTAGCCGTGGGTCAGCACGGTCTTGCCCTCGCGCTCGAAGCGCAGCTCAACGGTGCCGGGTCTTGCCTGGGCATCGAGCTTGAGGTCCAGGAACAGGTAGTTGGGGCTGTCGCCTCGGGTCACTCGTTGCAAGCTCACGCCGGCGTGCTGCAGCTGCGGCTGCAACTCCGCGATGCGCTCGCCCTGCACCAGCAGTTGCACGGTGGGCTCCTGCATGCCGACCCACCAGTTCTCGGGTTCGATGCGGGTGAGGGTTTGAGCGGGGCTTGAGGTCATCAGTCCGGCGGTCAGGGCCGCAGCAGCTAGCAGTTGTTGCGGAAGGTTCATCGGCAATACACCGCCAGCGATTGTGCGGGCAAGGCGATCTGCGCTCGGCCTTGGCCGTTGCTCAGCAGCGCAGCCGCTCCGGGTGGATGGGCGGCGAGCAGGCGCGTTCGCTCGGGCAGCTGTTCCACGCCCAGGCGCTGCGTTTCGGCCGCATAGTTGATCGCCACCAGGCAGTGCTGACGCCCCAGCACGCGCTGGAAGCTCAAGGTCTGACCCTCGGCGCGGGCGGCGCGGTAGTCGCCCCGGGCGATTGCCGGCAGGCCGTTGCGCAGCTTCAGCATCACCTTGTAGAAGTTCAGGATCGAGTCCGGATCGGCCGCCTGGGCTTTCGCGTTCTGGCTGGTGGCGTTCGGTGACAGCGGCCGGAAGGCCTTGCCGCTGGCGCTGAAGCCGCTCAAGTCGGACGTCCAGCTCATCGGTGTGCGCAGCGGCTCGTCGCCTGCCAGGCCCTTGACGCCTGCCATGCCGATCTCCTCGCCGTAGTAGATGAAGGGCGTGCCCGGCTGCAGCAGATAGGTGGCCGCGGCCAGCTTGTAGCGGGCCAGATCGCCCTGCAACTGGTCCCAGACCCGTTCGCCGGCAAAGATGTCATGGTTGGACAGCATCGTCGCCATCGTCAGCGGTGCGGTGTTGAAGTAGTCGGCCACCGCCTTGATGGCCTCACCATCACCCTGCGCGGCCTTGATGATGCGCTGCTCGTGGCCGAAGGCAAAGGCGCTGCCACAGACATCGGGCGCGGCATAGACCGTCGGGTTGGCGGTGGCCTCGCAAACGACGTGGCGCCGCTTGTACGCCGTGATCAGCCGGCGCAGCTCGTTGGTCAGCGCGCGGCTCTCCGGCTGATCGTTCCAGCGCACAGCGTCGTTTTCTATCAGATGGGGCACGGCATCAAGCCGGAAACCATCCAGTCCGCGGTTCAGCCAGAAGCGCAGGCTGCTCCTGTGATACTCCCGCACCGCCGGATGCTTCAGATTGAAGTCGGGCATATGCGGGCCGAAGGTGCCGAAGTAGGCACCGTTGGCAGTTGACGTCCAGGGGTTCTTGCCCCAGATGTCCCAGCCCTCGATCGCCGGATTGGGGGCCGGTCCCTGCCAGACGAACCAGTCGCGGTAGGTATTGCCGGGGCTCGATGCCGCCAGCTCGAACAGCGGGTGTGACTTCGAGCTGTGGTTGACGACATAGTCCATGATCACGCCGATGCCGCGCCGGTGGGCCTGTTTCAGCAGCTCATCGAGGTCGGCCATGCCGCCGTAGTCGGGCTCCAGCGCGCGGAAGTCGGTCGTCGCATAGCCGTGGTCATGGTCCGAGCTGGCGGTGATGGGCATCAGCCACAGGCCCTTGACGCCCAGCTCCTTCAGATAGTCCAGCTTCGATATCAGGCCGCGCAGATCGCCGATGCCGTCACCATTGCTGTCGGCGTAGCCGCGCACAAAGATCTCCATGAAGGCACCCTGCTGCCAGCCCGGTGCCAGGCGGCTGCCGGTATCGCGGGCCGTGATCGGCCGGATGTCCACCGGCGCCGCCGACAGCCCCGCCTGACTCAGCAGCAAGGCTGCGCTCAGACTCACTTTCAGTGTCTTGTATTTGTAGCTAAAGTACATATTCATGCCCAGTGACAGACATCAAGCATAGGGAAATTCAGAAAAAATTGAAACGGGTGGATGCGTTGATATGTAGTTTTGCTACTATTTTGATATTCGACTTCAGATGAAAAACAAGATGCGCATCCGCTTGCTTGAAGGTTTGACCGTGGTGCTGCTGCTGAGCCTGAACCCGGGCCAGGCCAGCGCCAATGCGCCGGCGGCCTGCGACGACGAAGCGCTGCATCGGGTGCTGCAGCCGGCACAGGCGATCGCGGCCGAGGGCATCTGGCTGGGTGCCAGGCTGTTGCAGTGGCCGGGCGTCCGTGCCGAAGCCGGCAGCCGCTTCAAGCTCTATGCCTCGCGCGACGGGCGCCTGCGGGCCGAGCCCGGGCGGCGCGTCAGTGGCGCTGATGGCGCTTGGACGCTCGCAGAACGAACCGCGCCGCTGCCTGAGGCGCTGGCGCAGCGCTTCAAGTACCTGCAGGCCGGCGTGCGCTTGAGTGTCTCCGCACCCAATCTGAGGGCCCTGCATCGCGGGCAGATGCTGCTGGTGCAGGAGCAGGCGGACGGCACCGTCCAGCGCGCCACCGGCCTGCAGGCCGCCGCCGCGCTGGACGATCTCTATGTCGCCGCCGAGCGGGTGGACGATCTGGGCGTCAAGCCCGGGCCGGGCTCGACCCGCTTCAAGCTCTGGGCGCCAACCGCGCAACGGGTCAGCCTGTGTCGCTACGCCGGTGGCTCGGGCAGGGCCTTGTCGGCTCAGGCCCTGCGGCTCGATCCCTCGACCGGCGTCTGGTCCTTGGCGCTGCCGGGCGATCTGACGGGCAGCTATTACAGCTATGTGCTCGATGTGTTCGTGCGCGGCGTGGGGCTGGTGCGCAACCGCGTCACCGATCCGTACTCGGTCAGCCTGACCACCGACTCCAGGCGCAGCTATGTCGCCAACCTCGAGGACCCGAAGCTCAAGCCCGCCGGCTGGGACGCCAGCCGCGCGCCGGCCAAGGTGCTGGCGCAGACCGATATGGTGATCTACGAGTTGCATGTGCGCGATTTCTCGATCGGCGATGCCTCCGTGATGCCGGCACATCGCGGCAAGTACCTGGCCTTCACCGAGCCGGAGTCGAACGGCATGCGGCACTTGCGCGCGTTGGGTGCAGCAGGGCTGACCGACGTGCATCTGCTGCCGGTGTTCGATATTGCCAGCGTGCCCGAGGCCGCCTGCATCACACCCAAGGTGCCCGACGCCGGCTCCGACAGCGAAGCCCAGCAGGCCGCGGTGATGGCGGTGGCCGCGAGCGACTGCTTCAACTGGGGCTACGACCCCTATCACTTCAATGCGCCCGAGGGTAGCTACTCCACCGACCCCGCCGATGGCGCGCGCCGCATCATCGAGTTCCGCCGCATGGTGATGGGCCTACATGCCGCCGGGCTGCGCGTGGGCATGGACATGGTCTACAACCACACGGCGGCCTCGGGGCAGAAAGACACATCGGTGCTGGACCGCATCGTGCCTGGCTACTACCAGCGGCTCAATGCCCGTGGCGAGGTCGAGCAGTCCACCTGCTGCGACAACACCGCCACCGAGCACCGCATGATGGCCAAGCTGATGAGCGACTCGGTGCTGCAGTGGGCGCAGGCCTACAAGATCGCCTCCTTCCGCTTCGATCTGATGGCGCACCAGCCCCGCGCGGCGATGGAAGCCCTGCAGGCCCGGCTCGATGCCGCGCTGGGCCGGCACATCAATCTGATCGGCGAGGGCTGGAATTTCGGCGAGGTGGCCGACGGCGCGCGCTTTGTGCAGGCCTCGCAGCTGTCACTGAACGGCTCGGGCATAGGCACCTTCAGCGACCGCACGCGCGACGCGGTGCGCGGCGGCGGCCATGGCGTCTCGGGCGAGGCGATGCTGACGAGCCAGGGCTATATCAACGGCCTGGTCCATGACCCCAATGAGCGCGTCACCACGCCACGACCGCGCAGCGAACTGCTGCGGGCGGCCGACCTGGTGCGGGTGGGGCTGGCCGGCTCGCTGCGCGACTATGAGATGACCACCCATGACGGTGCGCTGAAGAGGCTGGAGCAGCTTGACTACAGCGGCCAACCGGCCGGCTATGTCAGCCAGCCGGGCGAGGTCGTGAACTATGTCGAGAACCACGACAACCAGACCCTGTTCGACATCAATGCCTACCGGCTGCCGCAGACCACCTCGCGCGAGGACCGCGCCCGCGTGCAGATGCTGGGCGCGGCCATCACCGCCTTCAGCCAGGGTGTTGCCTACTTCCATGCCGGGCAGGATCTTCTGCGCTCCAAGTCGCTGGACGGCAACAGCTACGACTCGGGCGATTGGTTCAACCGACTGGACTGGAGCTATGCCGACAATCACTTCGGCAGCGGTGCGCCGCCCAAGGCTGACAACGGGGTGATGTATCCCTTCGCCCTGCCGCTGCTGGCGAACCCGGCGATCAAGCCCGGGCCGGCCGAGATCGCGATGTCGCGCGAGATGTTCCGCGACCTGCTGGCGATACGGGCCAGCTCCGGCCTGTTCCGCCTGCGCACGGCCGCCGAGGTCCGGGCCCGGCTGCAATTCCACAACACCGGGCCGCAGCAGAACCCGGTGCTGATCGTCGGCCGGCTGGACGGTCGAGGCCATGCCGATGCCGGATTCAAGACGGTGCTTTACCTGATCAATGTGGGCGCGCAGGCGCAGCGCCTGAGGATTGCCGCCGAGCAGGGCCGCGACTACGAGCTGCACCCGGTGCATCTGCGGCCCGGCGCGGGCGACCCGAGGCCGGCGGTGCTGGCCCGCTACGACGCCGCCGATGGCAGCTTCAGCATTCCGTCTCGCAGTGCCGTCGTCTTCGTCGAAAAATAGTCGCCATCCCGCGCCGGCCCAGCACGTAACATTCTCTCTGTCCGGGGACGGGTTCCGGATCAATATGGGGTCAAGTCTTGAGTGCTGAAACATTGGAGGCCGGCGGTTCCTCCCTGGGCCAGGCCGTGCAGCAGACGCGCTGCCGCAACTGCGGTTATGTGCTGGGCGAGCCGCGCCCGAAGTTCTGTGCCGCCTGCGGGCAGGACACCTCGCCCAAGCCTCCCACCGTCGGTGAGTTCATCCAGCACCTGGGTGGCAACTATGTGGCCATGGAGGGGGCGCTGTGGCGCACCCTGGCCCTGCTGCTGTTCCGCCCGGGTCGGCTGACCGTGGAGTACCTGACCGGCCGCAAGCGCCGCTATGTGCTGCCGGTGCGGCTGTACCTGACGATCAGCGTGCTGACCCTGCTGCTGTTGCGCTTCAGCGGCGCGATCCAGTTTCCCGCTGTGCGGCCCGATGGCAAGCCGATAGAGTTCAAGCCCGGCCGCGATCTGACCTTCATCGATGCCGGCGCGATGCGCGCCGGCGTGGACGAGAAAGGCGCCTTCTATTGCGAGGGTCTGCCCGCGGGGCTGTGCCTGAGGTTGGGGCAACGCTTCGATGCCGATCCCAAGACCCTGCGGCGTGAGCTGGAGGCGGCCCCCGAACGATTCCTTCGCCACTGGGGCACAGCGATGTTCCTGCTGCTGCCGATGTTCGCGCTGTGGTTGAAGCTGGTGTTCATTGACCGGCATATGCGCTACACCGAACACTTGGTGTTTGCGCTGCATGTCCATGCCTTCTGGTTCGCGATGGTCGCCTTGGCCCTGGTCGGCAACTCCTTGGTGGCTGCCTTGGCGATGCTGGCCGTTCCCGTCTATACGCAAATGGCCCAGCAACGCGTCTATGGTGGACGCTGGTGGCTGGGCCTGCTGCGGGCCATGCTGTTGATCATCCTCTACAGCTCGACCGTTTCGGTCGCGCTGATACTGGTAATGATCTTGACCGTGCTGTTCTGAACGTCAGTGCGAGGAGGCTGTCGGGCCCGACCCCAAACCCGACAGCCTCCTAGATCAGGACTTGATCAGGCTGAAGACCATCGCCTGAACGGCTTCCTTGAGCTTGGCGTTGGCCAGCTCCTTGCATTGTTCCTGAGTCGCCCCGGGCAGGGCGTCGAAGGTGGTGACCTTCTTCTCGGCCTTGAAGACCAGGGTCTTGCCGCTGACGCCGACCGGCAGCATCATCACCCGCGCCGTCACCACACAGGTTTTGCTGGCGGTGAAGCCACCTTCGACCTCGGTGGCGAAGCCCCACTTCTTCGGCGAATACAGCTTCAGCATCTGCGGGGTGGTGATCTCCTTGAGGGTCGCGGCCGCGGAGGCCTTGTCGATCAGATTGGGCGTCGATTGGTCGAGCACCAGGTACTGCGGCGTGGCCGCAAAGGCGCTGGACGACAGGGCGAACAGGGCGGTCAGGAAGGCGGAGCGAAATTTCATGGGTCAGATCCCGAAGGTAGTACGACAAAGATGCGCGGAGTGTACGCAGTCTGCGCGGCTCCTTACGTCCTGATCAACCCGAAGCGGCGGCCGTCAGCGCCGCCTGGGCCAGCAGCCACTGGGCCAGGGCCTGCACGCCGGGGCGGGCGGCAGCCTCGGGTGCCACCATCAGATGGAAGGCCCGCGCCGAGGCCAGGCCGTCATCGGCAAAGGGGGCGACCAACTTGCGGCTGTGGAGCAGGGCGTCGACCAGTGGCCGCCTGCCCAGGGCCACGCCCTGGCCGGCCAGGGCGGCGGTGATGGTCTCCCCATAGCCGTTGAAGCTGAGCGTGGCGGCCGGCTGCAGCCCGGCCTGGCCCTGGGATTGCAGCCAAAGCTCCCACTCCAGCGGCATGGCGGATCGGCGGCTGTTCAGCTGCATCTGCAGCAGGGTGTGCTCGCGCAGATCGGCAGCGGTGCGCAGCGGCGGGCCCGAGCGCAGCAGTTTGGGGCTGCACACCGGCAGCATGACCTCGCCGAACAGTTGCTGACCCTCGGTCTGGCCGACCCGGCCATAACGTATGGCCAGATCGAAGCCCTCGTCGCCCAGCGCGTGCAGATCCAGGCTGGCGTCCAGCCGCACATCGATGCCCGGATGGGCCTTGGTGAACAGCGCCAGCCGCGGGATCAGCCACAGCGAGGCCAGGCCCGGCGTGGTCGTCAGGGCCAGTTCCGCGCGCCTTGCGGGCGCGCGGATCTGCCCTATCCCGGCACGCAACTGCACCAGCATCTCGGTGCACAGGGCCTGCAACTGCTGGCCCTCGGGCGTCAACTCCAGCGCGCGGTGGCGGCGGCGGAACAGCGGCACGCCCAGCTCCTCTTCCAGCGCCGCGATCTGCCGGCTCATCGCCGACTGCGTGATGAAGCGTTCGGCACCGGCCCGGGTGAAGGACAGCTGCCGCGCCGCCGCCTCGAACGAGACCAACAGATCAAGGGGCGGCAGCCGTTTGGCGTGGTTTTGCATGCGCTGAAGGAATGCGTTGGATTCGATATGAACGTTTGTCCGCACGGTCGTGCGAGATCAGTATTGCACCCATTCCCCCGGTCTGTCATCTCGATCAAGGAGCTGATCATGTTCATCACCACCCGCAAGGTCAATCTGCCTGTGTCCGCCGGCAACGTCGCGCGGCTGCAGTACGCCCGCCACACCCGGCTGAGCGTGCGCAGCGGCGAGGCCTGGATCACCGTGGACGCCGACCCGCGTGACATCGTGCTGTCGGCCGGCGAGAGCTTTGTGCTCGAATCGGATGCGGCGGTGGTCGTCTATCCGCTGCGCGCCGGCGGCAATCTGGAGCTGGAGATTGATGGCGCGTCGGGCCAGGCCCAGGTGGTTCGCGCCGGCAGCGACACCGGGCTGCTGGCGCGGCTGACCGAAGGCTTGCGCCACTGGCTGCAGCCCGCGGCCTCGGCTGGAGCACGGTGATGCAAGCGCTGCTGCAACACGGCCCGGCTGCCGCGAGACCCCTGGGCCGCGGCCTGGGCCTGCACATCGCCCCGCTGCGCCCGCAGGACGCCGACGCGCTGCAGCGCTTTGTGCGCGGACTGTCCGCCCATGCGCGCTATATGCGCTTCCAGTACGGCCTGCGCGAACTCAGCCCGACCCTGCTGAGCCGGCTAACCCAGATCGATCAGCAAGACCATGTGGCGCTGGCGGCCTGGGGCGGCGACGAGGGTCGTCAACTGGTGGCAGATGCCCGCTATGTGCGGCAGGGCAGCAGCAGCGACGCCGAGTTTGCCCTGGTCGTGGCCGATGACTGGCAGGGACAGGGCCTTGCGCACGAGCTGCTGGGTCGCCTGATGGCCCATGCGCGCCGGCAAGGCCTGAAGCGCCTGCTCGGCGAGGTGCTGTGGGGCAACCACGCGATGCTGGCGATGACGCGCCGCCTCGGTGGCCGGCTGGTCGTGCAAGCCGGCCACACCAGCGTGGTGCAGGTGCAGTTCGAGTTGTGAGCGTTCAGCCCGCGCCTGTCGGCACGAAGGCCGGGCCGCCCGGGCGCAGGCGTTTGCCCGCCGGCAGCTTCGTCCAGGCCAGCGTGGCCGGATCGGCCGGCATCGCGCCCGGCGCCTGAGCCACCAGCACCCGCTCGGCGATAGGGGCAAAGTCCGCGCGGAAATGCACCGAGCTCTTGTTGACCAGTATCTTCATCGCCTCTGGGGCTATGCCGACATGGCGGTACAGCGCCCGGTCCAGCATCTGCATGCGGCCGCTGGACACGGCGATCTTCACGCCGCCAATCGCCAATTGCGCGCAGGGCCCCAGATTCGTCTGCACGCCGTTCATCATCCGGCCGGGGAGGGTGACGCGGCCATCGCCCAGGCCCTGCACGGTGAAGCGCCCGTACAGCGGCTCATTGCCCGCCATGCCGGGCTCACCGCCCAGGGTCAGTTCGATCTCTGCGCCGATGCCGGCAGCATGGGCCGCCGCCGCGGCCGCAGGGTCGTGCAGCAGGCCCAGCGCCGCACCCTGCGCGCCGGCGTCTAGCAACGCACGCAGCATGCCGGTGGTGTTGCAATGGCCTCCGGCGCCGGGGTTGTCCTGGGTGTCGGCAATCACCACCGGGCGCCGGGCGGTGGCGGCGAGGGCCATGGCCCTGTGCACCGCCTCGGCGGCGCCGAGCAGCTCGAAGTCCCAGTCGGCCTCCTGCGCTTCGACGGCATCGGCCAGCCTATCGACGGCCGCGCGCACGGCTGCCGCATCGCTGCCATAGCCCCACAAGGCCGGGCCGCAGCAGGCGATATCGGCGGCCGGGAAGCCGGTGGCAAAGCTCAGATGCTGCACGCCGCCCTGCTCCAGCGCGTCGAGCTGGCCGTATATCTGCCCCGGCAGGGCCAGGTCGGTGCACTGTGCGTTCAGTGCGATCAGAAAGGGCGTCTGCCGCCAGGCCAGGGCCAGCCGTGGCTCGCCGCTCAGCCGGGCCTGCAGCAGGGCGGCGGCGCGGGCGCCGGTGGCGCTCATGTCCACATGGGGGTAGGTGCGGTAGCTGACCAGCGCATCGGCCAGTTCCAGCATCTGCGGGCTGACATTGGCATGCAGATCGAGGCTGGCGACAAGGGGCGTCTGCGGCGGCAGCACCGCGCGCAACCGCACCAGCAGCTCGCCCTCGCAGTCATCCACATGCTCGGCCACGGCGGCGCCATGCAGGTCGAGATAGACGGCGTCGGGCTGCTCGCTGCGGGCGGCCTCGACGATGGCGTCAACGATGAGCTCAAAGGCCTCACGGGTGACCGGCCCGCTGGGGCAGGCCGCGGCCCAGATCACCGGCAGATAGCGGTGACCCCGGCCCTGCATCGCTTCGAGAAAGCCGCCCAGCGGCACGTCGATATCCTGCAGGCCCAGCAAGTCCTGGCCCCGCCTCAGCGCCGGAAAACCGCCGCCATTTTCGAACTCGGCCCAGCCGGCGCGGCTGTCGGCAAAGGTATTGGTCTCGTGCTGGAAGCCAGCGATCAGGATGCGCGAAATGAGATTCTCCCCGAGTCTTGTTGTCAGCCGGCGCGCTTGCCCATCTCGCGCACCACGGTCACCGAGCAGTCGGATTCGGCCACCACCCGGGCCGACACACTGCCCAGGTAGCGGCGCAGCACCGAGTTGTCGCGGGCGCCCATGATGATGTGATCGACACCCATCTTGGCGGCGAACTCGATCAAGGCGGTGGCCGGGTCGGGGGCCTCCAGCACATGGAAGGTCAGCCGGCCGTCCTCCAGCTTCAAGGCCTGCGACACCGGCCGCACCCAGTGCTTCAGCGCCACCAGCTGCTTGACATGGTGGCTGCGGCCCTGCTCATCGGTCAGCTCGTCCATGCCGATGCGCGCGGTTTTCATTACGCTGACGCAGGCCAGGCGCGCGCCGGGTTCGATCTCCAGCACGCGGCGCACCGTCTCGCTGAGCTTGGCCAGGAGGCCAGGCGTGGCGCCCTGCACATCGACGGCGGCCAGGATGATGGGGCTGCGTGCGACCTGTTCGGTGCAGCTCTGCTGCGTGGGCGGCTCGGCTCCCAGGGCGACGAACCAGCGGCGCAGACGTTTCATCAGCCCGCTCGTCTGCAGCTTGCTCGCCCGCACGGTGAGCTTGATCTCGCCCGGGTTCTGCAGATCAAGGGCCAGCTGGGCGGCACTCTGGTAGCGGCGCTCGGGCTTGACTTCGAGGCAGCGCAGCACCACCTCCTGCCACCAGGGCGGCAGCTCGGGGCGCAGCGCCCGCGGCGGCACCGGCTCGATATAGAGCCGGCGGCGCAGGCCGGCCACCGAGCTGGGCTGGCCAAACGGCCGCTCGCCGGTGGACAGGTGGTAGAGCATCACGCCCAGCGCGAACAGGTCGCTGCGCGGGTCATTGCGCACGAACTGCACCTGCTCGGGCGACATATAGGGCCCGGTGCCCATCGGCAGCGAGAACTCCTCTTCCAGCAGATCGGGCAGGTGGTCGTGGCGCGACAGGCCGAAGTCCACCAGCACCGCCTCGCCCGTGGCGCGGAACATGATGTTGCTGGGCTTCACGTCCAGATGCACGACATGCTGGCGGTGCAGGTCGTGCAGGGCCGTGGCGACCTTGATGCCGATGTCCACCACCTCGTCCAGCGGCAGCGGTGCGTGGTCCAGGCGCGGCCGCAGCGAGTCGCCGGGCACGCGCTCCATCACCACATAGGCCTGGCGGGTCCAGTCGCCGCGGGCGACGAAGCGTGGCACATGGGGGCCACTCAGGCGCGGCATCAGCATCTGCTCGACTTCGAAGCCGACGATGGTCGCTGGATCCTCGCCGCCCTTGATGCGCGGCACCTTCATCAGCAACGGCAGCTCGGGCTCGGTGCCGTCCAGCCTCGTCACCCGCCACAGATTGGCCATGCCGCCCTGGTGCAGGCGTTCCTCCAACCGGAACTGGTCGATGACCTGGCCAGGCTCCAGCGGGCCATGTTTGTCCTGCACCGTTGGTTCGGTGGCTTGGCCGGCGGCTTGTTCCATGCGCTCACTCTCCTTCGAACAGTCGCGCGGCCAGCCGGTCGGGCAGGCCGGCCTCGCGTATGCGCTGGGCGGCCCCTTCGATGTTGTAGGGCACGCGGTGAAAGGTCAGCTCGGCGTTGGCCAGGTCCAGCATGGCATAGGCCGCCGCCGGGTTGCCGTCGCGGGGCTGGCCCACCGAGCCCGGAATGGCCAGCCATTGGCGGTTGCTCAGCAGCGGGATCGGCACGCCGGCCACCGGTGCGAAGTCCCCGGCCTTGCCGGTGCCCGACAGATGGAACAGCATCGGCTCATGCATATGGCCGCAGAAGGTCAGGCGCTGACGCGTGGCGTGTAGGCTGCGCACCGCCTCGCTGCGGCCCAGGACGTACTCCCAGCCACCGGGGTCGAAGGCATTGGCATGGACATAGAGCCGGTCGTCGCGCTGCTGGTGCATGGGCAGCTTGGCCAGGAAGTCGAGTTGCTCGGGCTTGAGCTGGGAGCGCGTCCACTCGACCGCGGCGCGGGCGTCCTCGCGCATGCCCGAACCCGCGCCCTGCACCACGGCGGCGTCATGGTTGCCCATCACCGCCATGGCACCCTGGGCAACGAATTCGCGTACACGGTCGATCACCCAGCCGGGGTCGGCGCCATAGCCGACATAGTCACCCAGAAAGGCGTATTGAGTGGCGCCTTGGGCGCCGGCATGCTCCAGCACGGCCTCGAAGGCCTCGCGATTGGCATGCATATCGGTGATGAGAGCTTGTTTCATGGAAGGTGCAGCATGGCCTTTGCGGCTGACAGCAGGCTGAGCATAGGGCCCGCGGCGGTATCAGATGATGCCCAGGTCCGGTGTTGTGCGGTCAGCGCCAATATTCCGTGGTGTATCGATCCAAAATCGGCAAAAATGATTGAATCAACGAGAGGGGAACTCGGGTGCACACCAAGGTCAATCTGTGGCTGGGCCTGCTTGCGCTGATGGCATCGCCGAGCAGCCATGCCCAGTGCTCTCGCGCCATCCTGGTGCCGGTGGCAACCACCGGTCTGAGTGTCACCGTGGGCGCCGATGGTGTGGGGGGCGTCTATCCCGACATCTTGCGCAGTGTCTCAGCCAAGGAAGCGTGCACCTTCACGTTCACCGTGGTGCCGAGAGCGCGTCTGGAGGTGATGTTCGAGTCCGGCAAGGCCGACCTCCTGATCCCGGCCAGCAAGACCCCGCGACGCGATGAGCATGGCATCTTCGTGCCGATGATCTACAGCCGCGCGACCTTGATCTCCGTGGGTTCGGACCGGCCGGCCCTTCGCAGCATCCAGGAGCTGCTGGAGCGCCGCGAGCTGCGTGTGGCCCTGGTGCGCGGCTTCGACTACGGCGATGCCTACCAGGAGATGATCAGGGAGCTGGGCAAGCAGGGCCGTCTGACCTTCGACGTGGACGCCAATTCGATTGCCCGCAAGCTGGCGGCCGGCATGGCCGATGTGACGGTGATGGCGCCGTCCATCCTGCTTGGATCGATGGTGGGCGACGCCCGCGTCGAGCATCTGGCCGACAAGCTGCGCTACGAGCCGCTGCCCGAGCTGCCCTGGGGCGACAGTGGCGCCTATATCTCGAAGACGGCGGTCGGCGCCGAGGACCGCGCCGCCCTGCGTGAGCTGCTGGAAGGCGCGACCAAATCCGGCGCGGTGTGGAAGGCCTTTCTGCGCTACTACCCGCCGGGCAGCCTGAAGGACAGCATCAGGCCGCGCTAGCGGTCATCAGCCGATACGCCCGAGCAACAGGTACTCCATCAGTGCCTTCTGCACGTGCATTCTGTTCTCGGCCTCGTCCCAGACCACCGACTGAGGCCCGTCGATCACGTCGGCGCTGACTTCCTCGCCACGGTGCGCCGGCAGGCAGTGCATGAACAGTGCGTCGGGGCGAGCCAGAGCCATCATTTCGGCATCCACGCACCAGTCGGCGAAGGCCTTGCGGCGGGTTTCGTTCTCCGCCTCGTAGCCCATGCTGGTCCAGACGTCGGTGGTCACCAAGTCGGCGCCGCGGCAGGCCTCCATCGGGTCCTTGAAGACCTTGTAGCAATCCCTGTTGTTGATGCCTGCGACCTTGGCGTCCACCTCGTAGCCGCTGGGCGTGCTGACATGGACGGTGAAGCCCAGGATCTCGGCCGCCTGCAGCCAGGTGTTGGCCATATTGTTGCCGTCACCGACCCAGGCCACGACCTTGCCCTTCAAGCAGTCCGGGTCGATCACACCTCGCGCGCTGGTGCCTCGCTGCTCTATATAGGTGTAGATGTCGGCCAGGATCTGGCAGGGGTGGTACTCGTTGGTCAAGCCGTTGATGACCGGCACCCGCGAATGCGCCGCGAAGCGCTCGATCTTGGTCTGCTCGAAGGTGCGGATCATCACCAGATCGACCATGCGGCTGATCACTCGTGCGCTGTCTTCCAGCGGCTCGGCACGGCCCAGCTGGCTGTCGCCGGTGGTCAGGTGCACCACCGAGCCGCCCATCTGGTACATGCCGGCCTCGAAGCTGACGCGCGTGCGCGTGCTGGCCTTCTCGAAGATCATGGCCAGGGTACGGTCGACCAGCGGCTGGTACTTCTCGTAGTTCTTGAATCGTCGCTTGATGGTGGCCACTCGTTCGAACAAGTAGGCGTATTCCTCGGCGCGGAAATCCTTGAACTGGAGATAGTGACGCATCAGACTCATACCCGGTTTCATGTGGCTCAACTCTTGGCCAGAAAGGCCTTGATCAGGGGGCACAGGATGGCGACGATCTGGGCCGCCTCGTCCTCGCTCAATATCAGCGGCGGCACCAGGCGGATGACCTTGTCGGCGGTGACGCTGATCAGCAAGCCCGCATCGGCGGCCTGGCCCAGCAGCACGCCGCAGGGGCGGTCCAGCTCGATGCCAATCATCAGGCCCTGGCCGCGGATCTCGGTCACGCCACCCACACCTGCCAACTCACGCCGCAGACCATCGGTCAGCGCCGCGCCGACGGTGGCGGCATTGGCCATCAACCCATCCTCGACCATGATCTTCAGCGTCTCGACGCCGGCACGCATCGCCAGCGGGTTGCCGCCAAAGGTCGTGCCATGGTCGCCGGGGCGCAGCACGGTCGAGGCCTTGGGGCCGCAGACCACGGCGCCGATAGGCACGCCCGAACCCAGGCCCTTGGCCAGCGGCATCACGTCCGGCACGATGTCGGCCCATTGGTGGGCGAACCACTTGCCGGTGCGGCCGATGCCGCATTGCACCTCGTCGAGCATCAAGAGGATGTCGTGGGCATCGCAAACACGACGCAGATCCTTCAGGAACTGTATCGTCGCCGGGTTGATGCCGCCTTCGCCCTGAATCGTCTCCAGGAACACGGCGGTCACGTTCGGGTGTGCCTTCAAGGCGGCCTCGACGGCGGCGATGTCGTTCAGCGGCACCCGCACAAAACCCTCGACCAGCGGGCCGAAGCCGGCCTGTATGCGCGGATTGGCCGTGGCCGACAGGGTGGCGATCGAGCGGCCATGGAAGGCACCCTCGAACACGATCACCTCGGGGTTGTGGTTGCCGCGGTCATGGCCGTATTTGCGCGCGATCTTCAGCGCGCCCTCGTTGGCCTCCAGGCCGGAATTGCAATAGAACACCGTGTCCATGCCCGAGAACTCGGCCAGCATCGCCGCCAACTCCTCGCGCAGCGGCACGAAGTAGTAGTTGGAGCAGTGGATCAGCTTGGCGATCTGGTCCTGCAGGGCAGGCACCAGCTTCGGGTGGCCATGGCCCAGCGTGTTCACCGCGATGCCGCCCAGCCCGTCCAGGTATCGTCGACCCGCAGTGTCCCAGACCCAGCAACCCTTGCCATGGCTCAAGGCGATGGGCAGGCGGCCATAGGTGTGCATCACATGCGGTTCGGTCGGTACGGCAGGCTTCTCAGGGGCGTTCATCAATCCTCCAAAGGGGTTGCGGGAATAAAAAAGGCATCCCGGAAATGCGGGGATGCCTGATCCATTCTATAGCGCTGATTTTGCTGAACAAGCCATTGCTGCCCAAAACCACCGGCCTGAAGCCTGTTGCGGGCGGCTGGCGTGCTGCGCTGCAACACAAGCAAGGCACAATACTGGTTTTACGTTTCAGCATGACGCCGTCCCTCCCCAAACCCCGCGAAGTCTTTATCCAGGGCCTGACCCTGGAAGGCAAGACGTTCAGACCCAGCGACTGGGCCGAGCGGCTGGCCGGCGCGATGTCCTGTTTCCGCCCCGGCGGCGGCAAGGGCGGCATCGGTGCCTATATCGGCTACTCCCCCTATTGCGTGCCGCGCGTGATCAACGGCATCAAGTGCGTGATCGTCAACGAAGAGCTGAAAAGCCTCGAGCCCATGGCCTGGGACTTCGTGATGAACTTCGCCCGCGACAACCGGCTGCAGGTGGCCGAGGCCTGCTTGCTGCCCGAGGGCGGGGCGCCCAAAAAGGATTGATTCCCGGTCAGAATGCAAAAAGTCCGCCGAAGCGGGCCATCATGCAAAAAGCCCGCTTGCGCGGGCCGAATAAACAAAAAGCCCGCCGAAGCGGGCTTTGTGCTTTGCACCAGGGAGGCTGTTAGGCGGCTGCAGCCAGCGCCTTAATCTTCGCAGACAGACGGCTCTTGTGACGAGCAGCCTTGTTCTTGTGGAAGATGCCCTTGTCAGCCACCGAGTCGATGACGGTCTGAGCGGTCTGGAACAGCTCGGCTGCCTTGGCCTTGTCGCCAGTCAGCACAGCTTTTTGCACGTTCTTGATGACTGTGCGGAATTTGGAGCGCAGCGCCGTGTTGGCGGCGTTCAACTTGACGTCTTGGCGAGCGCGTTTGCGACCCGATGCCAGACGGACGGTTTTCTTTTTGGCTTTGGAAGAAGTGGCCATGCTGTAATGGTGCCCAGTTGGTGCAAAGACGACGAGTATAGCATTTGTGCGGACACTTAGCCAAGTTTGGTGACGGGGTCGAGTCAGACGCCGTGCAAAAACCGGCATTCCGATGGCGACCGCGCCCCGGCCGGACCCGATAATGCGGCCGTTCCGTCCTGCGCCCAGGCGCCCCTATGCTCATCGTCTGACTACATGAATCTTCTACGGGCCGCCTCGATTGTTTCCCTGCTGACCCTGGTATCCCGCATCACCGGCCTGGTGCGCGAGCAGATGGTGGCCTCGCTGTTCGGCGCCAACGCGATGACCGACGCTTTCAATGTGGCGTTTCGCATCCCGAACCTGCTGCGCCGGCTGTTCGCCGAGGGCGCCTTCTCCCAGGCCTTCGTGCCGCTGCTGGCCACTACCCGGGCCGAGCGGGGTGACGAGGCCACGCAGGCGCTGATCGACGCGGCCGCCACGCTGCTGGCCTGGGCGCTGCTCGCCACATGCGCTTTAGGCATCTTCGCTGCGCCGGCCCTGGTCTGGCTGCTGGCCTCGGGCATGGAGGGGGAGGGCCATGACGCTGCGGTGGTGATGACGCGCTTCATGTTTCCGTATATCGGCCTGATTTCGATGGTCTCGCTGGCCGCAGGCGTGCTCAACACCTGGAAGAAGTTCGTCGTGCCGGCGGCCACGCCGGTGCTGCTGAACCTGTCGTGGATTGCCGCGGGCTGGTGGTTGTCGCCGTACATGCCCGGCTGGGGCCTACCACCCATCTATGCCTTGGCCGTCGGCGTGATGATTGGCGGCGTGCTGCAACTGGCCGTGCAGGTGCCGGCGCTGATGCGTATCGGGCGGCTGCCGCGCATCGCGTTGAATCCGAGGCGCTTGAAGACCGCCTGGCAGCACGAGGGCGTGCGCAATCTGGTGCGGCGCATGGGGCCGGCGGTGCTGGGCGTGTCGGTGGCGCCGGTGTCCTTGATGATCAACAGTCAGATCGCCTCCCATATTGCCGTCGGCGCGATGTCCTGGCTGACCTATGCCGACCGGCTGATGGAACTGCCCACCGCCCTGCTGGGCATTGCGCTGAGCGTGGTGCTGACCGCCCAGCTGGCAGCGGCCCAGGGCCGGGGCGATACGGCCGCCTATTCTGCCCTGCTCGACTGGGGCCTGCGCCTGGTGCTGCTGCTGGCCCTGCCTTGCGCGGTGGCCCTGCTGGTGTTCGCCCAACCGATGGTGGCCGTGCTCTACCACCGCGGCGCCTTCCAGGCCGCCGATGTGCAGAACACGACCCTGGCGCTGATGGGCTATGGCGTGGGCCTGCTGGGCATCATCGCCGTCAAGGTGTTGGCGCCGGCCTTCTACGCCCGGCAGGACTACCGCACGCCGCTGCGCATCAGCGTCATCTCGCTGGTTGTCACTCAAGGGCTGAATTTGCTGTTTGTGCCCAGGTTGGGCATTGCCGGGCTGACCCTGTCGATCGGCGTGGCGGCCCTGCTGAATGCCTTGCTGCTGTTCCGTGGCTTGCGCAAGCTGGGTGGCTACAGCGCCCAAGCGGGCTGGACGGGCTTTGCGCTGCGCATCGTCATCGGCTCGGCCTTGATGGGCGGGCTGATGTGGGCGGCTGCTCACTACCTCGACTGGATCGCGCTGGGTGCCACCGACGGCCTGCGCGCGCTGTATCTGGCCGGCGTGCTGGTCGCCTCGGCCATCGTCTATTTCGCGGCGCTGCTGCTGCTGGGCATCAATTTGCGCCAATTTGCGAAACGGACCGCCTAGTCTGCCTAAACTGTGACCATGAGTTCATCCCTACGCCTGGAGGCGCCCAGCGCGCTGGAATACTTCCAAAGCCTGGTGGCCGATGACGCCAGCCTGCCGCTGTTCGAGACCGCCGTGTCGCTGGCCCAGGACGAGTTCGCCGGCCTGGACGTGCAGTCGGTACTGGCCGAGATGGATGCCCTGGGCGCACGTCTGCGCCGGCGCATACCGGCCGACAGCAGCCCGACCAACAAGCTGCGCTGGCTGAACAGCTATTTCTTCCAGGAGCTGGGCTTCGCCGGCAACGTCAACAACTTCTACGACATGCACAACAGCTTTGTGCATCAGGTCTTGAGCCGCCGGCGTGGCATACCGATCACCCTGGCGCTGATTTATATGGAGCTGGCCGGGCAGATCGGCCTGCTGGCAAGAGGCATCTCGTTCCCCGGCCACTTCCTGGTCAAGCTGCGCATGTCGCAGGGCGAGGTGGTGATAGACCCGTTCACCGGCAATTCGCTGTCGCGCGAGCACCTGGAGGAGTTGCTGACGCCCTACCGCCAGGCCCATGGCGAGAGCGGGGGGCCGGACGGCCAGGAACCGGCCACACCGCTGGCGCTGTTCCTGCGGCCGGCGGCACCACGCGAGGTGATTGCCCGCATGCTGCGCAATCTGAAGGAAATCCACCGCAGCAATCTGGACTGGGCCCGGGTGCTGGCGGTGATGCAGCGCCTGGTGCTGCTGCTGCCCGATGCCCCGGCCGAGCGGCGCGACCGCGGCCAGGCCTTCGAGCACCTGGGCCACTTCGACGCCGCCGCGGCCGACTATGTGCAGTATCTGGATCAATGCCCCGACGCGCCGGACCATGCCAGCGTCAAGCAGCGGCTGTTCGGGCTGCGCGGTGACGGGCGCTATCGCTTGCACTAGCCAGCGGCACCTTAGAATCCCGGCCGGCAGCTTCGAACTGCCATCGCCCACTCTTTCAGGACTCACCCACCGCGGATGAACCTCAGCACCCACCAACGCAAAGCCCTGAGCTGGGCGGCCCTGGCCGCCTTGTTTTTTGCTGCGCTCTGGCTGCTGTCGCCGGTGCTGGCGCCCTTCATCGTCGCGGCCCTGCTGGCCTACGCCCTGCATCCGGCCGTCGAGCGCCTGGTCGCCCGCGGCGTGCCGCGCCTGGCGGCGGCGCTGCTGCTGGAGACGGTGTTCTGCCTAGGGGTGCTGGCCCTGATGCTGCTGATCGTGCCGATACTGAGCAAGGAGTTGCCCCTGCTGCGCGACCAGATTCCGCGCGTGGCGGCGGCGCTGAACGAGCATGGGGTGCCCTGGCTGGCGCAGTTCGGCATCCATGTGTCGCTGGACACGGCCAGCATCAAGGCCTTTGTTGTCAAGTACCTGGACGCCAATCTCGAGGACTGGCTGGCCACCGCGCTGAGCTCGGCCCGCATCGGCGGCAGCTTCGTGCTGGCCATCGTCGGCAATGCGGTGCTGATGCCGGTGGTGCTGTTCTATCTGCTGATGGACTGGAACTCGCTGCGCGAGCGGGTCTGGGCCCTGGTGCCGCCGCGCGTGCGCGAGCCCACAGCCGCCTTCCTGGCGGACTGCGACGCGATGCTGGGCCAGTACCTGCGCGGTCAGATCCTGGTGATGCTGATACTGGCGGTGTACTACAGCGTGGCCCTGGCCTTGGCGGGATTCGACCTGGCCCTGCCGGTGGGCGTGTTCACCGGTCTGGCGGTGTTCATCCCCTACGTCGGCTTCGGCCTGGGCCTGCTGCTGGCCATGCTGGCCGGCGTGCTGCAGTTCGCCAGCCTGTATGGCGTGCTGGCCGTGGCGGTGATCTTCGGCCTGGGCCAGGTGCTGGAAAGCTTTGTGCTGACACCGCGCCTGGTCGGCGAGCGCATCGGCCTGAGCCCGCTGACGGTGATCTTCGCACTGCTGGCCTTTGGTCATCTGTTCGGCTTTGTCGGCGTGATGATCGCGCTGCCGGCCAGCGCCCTGGGCGTGGTGGCCGGCATGCGCCTGCACCGCCTGTATCTGAACAGCCCCCTGTTCAAGGGCTGAACCGGGATGTGGCGCAGTTGAAGCAGATTCCCCTGTCCCTGGGCCCCGAGCCCACGCTGAGCTTTGACAGCTTTCTGCCCGGCGCCAATGCCGCGGCCCTGGCCCATCTGCAGGGCCTGAGCGCGGGCTCGCCGCCGGTGTTTCTGTGGGGCGCGCACGGCAGCGGCAAGACCCATGTGCTGCGCGCACTGGCTCAACGCTGGCAGCAGCAGGGTGGGCAGGTCGGCTGGTACGACCTGAACACCCCCTTGCCCTGGGGCGTGGACGCCAATCAGAGCCTCTTGCTGATGGATGACTGCGACCTGTTCGATGCCGACCGCCAGCATGCCGCCTTCGCGCTGTTCGTCGAGGCCGCGACCCTGGGCCTGGCGGTGGTGGCTTCGGGCGCCCTGCCGCCGGTCGATCTGGCCGTGCGCGAGGACCTGCGCACCCGTCTGGGCTGGGGGCCGGTGTTCGGCCTGCAGCCCTTGAGCGAGCCGGAGATGCGGGCGGCGCTGCGCCGCGAGGCAGACCGCCGGGGCATCTTCCTCTCCGACGAGGTGATGGACTATTTGCTGACCCGCTTTGCGCGGGACCTGAAACACCTGATGCAGCTGCTGGACAGGCTGGATGTGTTCGCGATGTCGCACAAGCGCGGCGTCACCGTGCCCCTGCTCAAGCAAATGCTCGCCGATGCTGATGAAGAAGCAAAACCATGAACCTGACCCTTTTCGACCTTGATGGCACGCTGATCCCGACCGACTCCGACCACGCCTTCGGCCAGTTCATGGTCGATATCGGCTGGACCGACGGCGAGCGCTGGGCGCGCCGCAATGACGAGTTCTACGCCCAATACCAGGCCGGGCGCCTGGACCTGGACGCCTATGTCGATTTCGCCACCTCGGTGTGGCGGGCGCGGGCACCTAGCGAGTACCTGGCGGCACGCCGGCGCTTCATGGCCGAAGTGATGGAACCGGCGATGCACGACAATGCGCGTTCTTTGGTGCGTGACCACCAGCAGGCCGGCGACCTGGTGGCCATCGTCACGGCGACGAATGAATTCGTTACCGAGCCGATCGCCGAGGCCTTTGCCGTGCCGCACTTGATCGCCGTGGAACTGGAGCGTTTGGCCGAGGTGGACGGCCATGCGCCCTATACCGGCGCGGTGCGTGGTGTGCCCTCGTACCAGGCCGGCAAGATCACGCGCGTGCAGGACTGGCTGCGGGCGCAGGGCCGACGCTGGGAAGATTTCGAGCGCATCACCTTCTACAGTGATTCAATCAACGACCTGCCCTTGCTGGAGCGGGTGAGCCATCCGGTGGCCACCAACCCGACCCCGGCACTGGAGCACATTGCGCGCGAGCGCGGCTGGACCATTCTGAAACTCTTCGCATGATCAAGACCTTCATAGACAAGCTGCTGGGCAAGCCCGCGGCCGGCGCCAAGGGCGCCAAGAGCGTGTTGGGCAAGCGCGTGGAAATTCCGCTGGCCGAGCATCAGATCGACAAGACCCTGCTTGACGACCACGCGGTACGCGTCGTCAAGACCCTGGTCGATGCCGGCTTCGAGGCCTTCATCGTTGGCGGCGCGGTGCGCGACCTGGTGGTCGGCAAGCGGCCCAAGGACTTTGACGTGGCCACCAATGCCACGCCTGAGGATGTGAAGCGCCTGTTCCGCCGCGCCTTCATCATCGGCCGGCGCTTTCGCATCGTCCATGTCGTGTTCGGCCGTGGGCGCGAACACGAGGTGATCGAGGTCTCGACCTTCCGCGCGCTGCTGGTCAATGACGACGCCGAGCAGGTGGCGGGCAACGAGAAGACCTCCAAGGCCGAGATGGCCGGCAAGAGCCATGTGGTGGACGCCAGCGGCCGCGTGCTGCGCGACAACGTCTGGGGCCCGCAGATCGAGGATGCGGCGCGCCGCGACTTCACCATCAATGCGATGTACTACGACCCGGTGCGCGAGGTGGTGGTGGACTATCACAAGGGCCTGGCCGATGCGCGCAAGAAGGTGCTGCGCATGATCGGCGACCCCGAGACCAGGTACCGCGAAGACCCGGTGCGCATCATCCGCGTCGTGCGTTTCGCTGCCAAGCTGGGCTTCGACATCGAGCCCAAGACCCGCGCACCGATCAAGAAGATGGCTGAGCAACTGGTCAATGTGCCGGCCTCGCGCATGTTCGACGAGATGATCAAGCTCTTGCAGACCGGCCACTCGCTGGCGAGCCTGGAAGAGTTGCGCAAGCAGGGCCTGCACAAGGGCATCTTCCCGATTCTCGACGTGGTGCTGGAAGACGCCCACCGCAAGGACGGCCGCGACGCCTTCGTCAAGCGGGCGCTGGAAGACACCGATTTGCGCGTCAACGAGGGCCGTGGCGTGTCTCCGAGCTTCATGCTGGCCTGCATGCTGTGGCATGACGTGCTGGACCACTGGAATCGCCTGAAGGCCGGCGGCGAGGCGCCGGTGCCGGCGCTGCAGCAGGCGATCGAAACGGTGTTCGATGCCCGCATCGGCGATATCTCGGGCCGAGGCCGTCTGGCCGGCGACATGCGCGAGATCTGGATGATGCAGCCCCGCTTCGAGCGCCGCAGCGGCAATGGTCCGCTGGGCCTGGTGGATCAGCCGCGCTACCGCGCCGGCTTCGACTTCCTGCGCCTGCGCGCCGACGCCGGCGAGGTCGATCCGGCCTTGGCCGACTGGTGGGAAGACTTTGCGCTGGGCAGCGATGACGAGCGCCAGGCGCTGCTGGAGGTGGCCCGCGAGGCCGACCGCTTGCGCCGTGGCAACAGCCCGGCCCGCGCCGAGGGGGCTTCGGCAGGGCCTCGCGCACCGCGCCCGGAGGCGGCGGATGGTGAAGGCGAGGGCGCTGCGCCAGCCGCCAAGAAACGCCGCCGCCGCCGCAAGCCGGCCTCCCGCGGTGGCGCGGGCGGTGGCTCCGAGGGTGGTGCCCCCCCGCCGGCCTCCGAGCACTGAGCCGTCATGCCGGTGGAGAAGGCCTTCATCGGCCTGGGCGCCAACCTCGGTGACGCCCGCGCCACACTGGACGCCGCGCTGGCGGCCCTGCAGCAGCTGCCGCAGACGGAGTGGCTGGGCTGCTCGTCCTTCTACCGCACCGCGCCTGTGGATGCCCACGGCCCTGACTACCTGAATGCGGTGGCTGCCCTGCGCACCGGGCTGTCGCCTCAAGCCCTGCTGTCCGCACTGCAGGCCATCGAGCGGGCCAATGGCCGCGAGCGGCCCTACCGCAACGCGCCGCGCACGCTCGACCTGGATCTGCTGCTCTATGGCAACCAGGTGCTGGACACCTCGGCGCTGCAGCTGCCCCATCCGCGCATGCACCAGCGCGCCTTTGTGCTGGCGCCGCTGCTTGAAATCGATCCGGGCGTGCAGATTCCGGGACAGGGCGCTGCTGCGCCTCTGCTGGCCGGCCTGGGGGATCAGACCATGCAACGCCTGGGCGAAACGCGCTAAATCGAGGTTTCCCCGCCCGATCGGGCCATGCCGGATGCTCGTGATCCGGCCTTCGCACGTACACTTCGCACCCGTCGTGTGTGACATGACGATGACAAATTGATGACATGAGCGCGCCGGCATGGCCCGCGCTCGTCCAAGGACCCACTATGTTTTTTGGCAAATTCCTGCCCCGCGAAGGCAATTTCTTTGAGCTGTTCAATGAGCACGGCAGCAAGATCGTCGAGGGCTCTCGTGCCTTCATGCTGATGGTGCAGAACTACTCCGACCTGACCCTGCGCGAGAAATATGCCGCCGAGGTGGATGCCGCCGAGCGCCACGCTGATCGTGTCACCGCCGAGGTCAACCGCCTCTTGCACCGCACCTTCATCACGCCCATCGATCGAGAGCAGATCCACAGCCTGATCAACGCGATGGATGACATCCTGGACCTGTTCCAGGACGTCACCGAGACGCTGTCGCTGTACGACGTGCGCAAGATCACCGAGGAAGTGTTGCGCCTGGGCGAGCTCAGCACCAAATGCTGCGAGCGCGTGCAACACGCCGTGACCCTGCTGCCCAGGCTGAGCCGGCCCGAGGTGGCCGAGTCGGCGATCAAGACCTGTGAAGAGATCGACCGCCTGGAGTCCGACGCCGACCGCGTCATGCGTTCGGCCATGTCCAAGCTGTTCCGCGAGCAGGAAGATGTGCGCGAGCTGATCAAGCTCAAGGCGATCTACGAACAGCTCGAATCGATCACCGACCGCTGCGAAGACGTGGCCAATCTGATCGAGGGCATCGTCCTCGAGAACTCTTGAGTTGGTACGGTCTTGATGGAACCCCTACAGATCAGTTTCTGGGTCATCGTCCTGCTGGTGATACTGGCGCTTGGATTTGACTTCATGAATGGCTTTCACGACGCAGCGAACTCGATCGCCACCGTCGTCAGCACCGGCGTGCTCAAGCCGCAGCAGGCCGTGCTGTTCGCGGCCTTCTTCAATGTCGTGGCGGTGCTGTTCTTCCAGCTCAAGGTCGCGGCCACCATAGGCAAGGGCATTGTCGATCCGGGTATTGTTGACCACCATGTGGTGTTCGGTGCGCTGATCGGCGCGATTGCCTGGAATGTGCTGACCTGGTTCTACGGCATTCCGTCGAGCTCCTCGCACGCGCTGATCGGCGGCATCGTCGGTGCGGTGATTGCCAAGGCCGGATCTGGCGCCCTGGTCGCCGCCGGCGTGCTGAAGACGGTGCTCTTCATCATCGTCTCGCCGCTGCTGGGCTATCTGCTGGCCTCGCTGATGATGCTGCTGGTGGCCTGGATCTTCAGACGCACGCCGCCGTTGCGAGTGGACAACTGGTTCCGGCGTATGCAGCTGGTCTCGGCCGGCCTGTACAGCCTCGGCCACGGTGGCAATGACGCGCAGAAGACCATAGGCATCATCTGGATGCTGTTGATTGCTGCGGGCATGGTCGGCGCCGGCGACAAGGCCCCGCCCGGCTGGGTGATCTGGAGCTGCTATCTGGCGATCGGCATGGGCACCATGTTCGGCGGCTGGCGCATCGTCCAGACCATGGGCCAGAAGATCACCAAGCTCAAGCCGGTCGGCGGCTTCTGCGCCGAGACGGGCGGGGCGATCACGCTGTTCCTGGCCACGGCGCTGGGCGTGCCGGTGTCCACCACCCACACCATCACCGGCGCCATCGTCGGCGTCGGCTCGGTGCAGCGGGCCTCAGCCGTGCGCTGGGGCGTGGCCGGCAACATCGTCTGGGCCTGGATTCTGACCATCCCCTGCGCGGCCTTTGTGGCCGGGGTGTTCTACTGGCTGAGCTTCACCCTGTTCTGACGTGTTAGAAGTAGGACGCAGAGTCCGCAGAGCAAGCGCAGAGGCCGCAGAGAATCCCTATGGAAACTCTGCGGCCTCTGCGCTTCTTGACGTGCTCTGCGTCTGCTCTTCCTTACTGGCTCAGTTCCTGCGCGGCCTCGACCTGGCTCTCGAAGAAGCGCTGGCTGCCAAACGCTATGGTGGCCATCAGCGCGGAGGCCCCCAGCAGCAGCGACAGCACGACGGCAATGATGGCCGCCCAGCCGCTGGGCGCACTGGCCTTGCCGCCGTTGTAGCGCGCATCCCACTTCTCGTCCGAGGTCAGGCCGTAGACGATGGCCTGCAGCATGGCCTGGGCCAGCATCAGGCCCAGCAGCGGAATCAGCAGCCAGGCCAGGCGGTCATCCTGGCCCAGCAACTCCATCCGCTGCAGGCCGTAGTAGCCGGCCAGGGTGGGCAGCGGATGCAGCCAGGCCAGCTTGTCCTTGAAGCCGAACATATAGAGGCGGTGCAGGCCCAGGCTGCCGCCGGTCAGGGCCAGCCAGGTGGCCAGGGTCTTCGAGCGCAGGCTCATGAAGCGGCCTTGGCCACGTCCACCGGCGGGGTGTCGGCGCCCTGGCCCAGTTGCTTTTGCATCATCACCACGTCCAGCCAGCGGCCGAATTTCCAGCCGGCGTTGTTGATCACGCCGGTGGGCTTGAAGCCCAGGCTGCGGTGCACGCCGATCGAACCGAGGTTCTGCGAATCGCCTATCACAGCCAGCATCTGGCGCGCGCCCAGCGCCTCGCAGCGCGCCACCAGCTCGGCCAGCAGCAGCCGGCCCACGCCCTTGCCGTGGGCGTTGGGCCTCAGATAGATCGAATCCTCCAGGCAGAAACGGTAGGCCATGCGCGGGCGGAAGTAGTTGGCATAGGCATAGCCCAGCACTTCGCCCTGGTGTTCGGCGACCAGCCAGGGCAGGCCCCGGCCCAGCACCTCCTGGCGGCGGCGGGCCATCTCGGGCTGCTCTGGTACCTCGGTTTCGAAGGTGCCCGTGCCCTGCAAAACGGCCTGGGCATAGATGGCGGTGATGGCGGACAGGTCCGATTCGCTGCTCGGACGTAGGAATAAATTGGAAGACTCGGTGCTCATGTGGTCCCATTGGTTGCAGCTGGAGTTTATAATGCCGGGTTCCGGTGCTGGTCGGTCGCAAGATCGGCGTATCTACAGCGCCTCCCTCGCGAGGATGCAAAAAAGCATCTGAGCCCCCGATTTGCTCGCCTGAGTGTCTCCTGGTGTGGCGGTCGATCTGAAGATCAAGGAAACATCATGGTCGTTATTCGACTGTCTCGCGGCGGCTCCAAGCGTCGTCCGTTTTACAACATCGTTGTGGCCAACAGCCAGAACCGCCGTGACGGCCGCTTCATCGAGAAGGTTGGCTTCTACAACCCCGTGGCTTCCGGCGCTGCCGAATCGCTGCGCGTGGCTGTTGACCGCGTGACCCACTGGGTTGGCGTTGGCGCCCAGCTGTCGCCCACGGTGACGCGTCTGGTGGACCAGGCCAAGAAGGCCACGGTCTAACAAGACCGGACGCGATTGAACACCGAAGTGAGCTCACCCGACAGCAACGCCGCCTGGCCGGCAGATGCCATCGAAGTGGGCCGCATCGGTGAGGCCTGGGGGATCAAGGGCTGGGTCAAGGTTTTGTCCTACTCCGCCGATCCCCAGGCTCTGTTCCGGGCCAAGCGCTGGTTCCTCAAGGCTTCCGAGGACCGCAAATCGCTGCCCAAGCCAGGCTGGGTGCTGCCCGCCTCGCTGCAAATTACCCAGGTGCGTGAGCATGGCGATGGCATCGTTGCCAGCATCGATGGCGTGATCGACCGCAACGGCGCCGAAGCGCTGCGCGGCGCCCGCATCTTCACCTCACGAGCCGAATTCCCCAGCCCGAAGGCCGACGAGTACTACTGGATCGACCTGATCGGTCTGCAGGTCGTCAACACCCAGGGCGAAGATCTGGGCACGGTGATCGGCCTGATCGACACCGGTCCGCACAGCGTGTTGCGCGTGATGCCGGCCGGCCTGGTCGAGCCGATCAAGCCCGACGAGGAGCGCCTGATTCCGTTTGTGGCCGCCTATGTGGGCGAGGTCAGTCTGGAGCAGCGCCGCATCACCGTCGATTGGGGTCTGGACTACTGAGTCAGACCGTGGCCGAGGCCATGCACCGCCATGCGCTTTGACGTCGTCACCCTGTTCCCCGAGTTGTTCGGCCCGCATCTGAGCGAGGGCGTGACGCGCCGCGCATTCGACAGCGGCCAGGTCGACGTGCGGCTGTGGCAACTGCGTGATTTCGCCGATGGCAATTACCGCCGCGTCGATGACCGCCCCTACGGCGGCGGCCCGGGCATGGTGATGCTGGCCGAGCCGCTGGAGCGTGCGCTGGCTGCGGTGCGTGCCGACCGCGCCGATGCGACGCCGCTGATCCACTTTTCACCCACCGGCCGGCGCATCGACCAGGCCCTGGTGCAGGAAATGGCCGCCGGCCCCGGCGCCGTGCTGCTGTGCGGCCGCTACGAGGGCATAGACCAGCGCGTCATCGACCGCCATGTGACCCTTGAGCTAAGCCTCGGCGATTTCGTGCTGTCCGGCGGCGAGTTGCCGGCGATTGCCTTGCTGGATGCGATCGCCCGGCTGCAGGACGGTGTGCTCAACGATGCCGCCTCGCACCAGCAGGACAGTTTTTCCGATGGTCTGCTCGACTGCCCGCACTACAGCCGGCCCGAGCGCCTGGTCACGCCGGAGGGCGAGCTGGCGGTGCCGGCCGAGCTGATGAGCGGCCACCATGGGCATATTGCGCGCTGGCGCAGGGAGCGCTCGCTGGAGATCACGGCCCGCCGCCGGCCGGACCTGATCGCCGCGGCCCGCGCCGCCGGCAAGCTGAGCCGCGACGACGAGCGTTTTCTCTCCACGTTGAAGCCGGGTTGAAGCACGCCTCGCCGAATCCGACGCAAAGCTGCGCTATAATCAAAGGCTTTTCGATCCTCTGGCGGGCTGGGATGGTCCTCATCCCTGGAAAACATATGAGCGCCGCCATGATCACAAGGAGAACTCTGTGGACTTGATCCAAACCCTTGAGCAAGAAGAAATTGCTCGTCTGAACAAGACCATCCCCTCGTTCGCCCCCGGCGACACGGTGATCGTCAGCGTGAATGTGGTCGAAGGCACGCGCAAGCGCGTCCAGGCCTACGAAGGTGTCGTGATTGCCAAGCGCAACCGCGGCCTGAACTCCAGCTTCATCGTGCGCAAGATCTCCAGCGGCGAAGGCGTGGAGCGTACGTTCCAGCTGTACAGCCCGCTGATCGCCACGATCGAAGTGAAGCGTCGCGGCGATGTGCGCCGTGCCAAGCTGTACTACCTGCGCGAGCGTTCGGGCAAGTCGGCACGTATCAAAGAGAAGCTGGCTTAATTGCCCGCTGCCGGTCCAGGAGGTGCGAAAGTACCTTTTTGACCAGTGCCCACAAGGCCGCCTCCGGGCGGCTTTGTCGTTTCCGCCCTATGCTCTGCTGCTGTGACCGTTCCCATCTTCGATCCCCATGCCGTTCCGGTGATCAGCCGCGACGAGTACCTGCCCGCGCTCGGTCCCGAACGGATGACGCCGGCCTTTCTGCGCCAGCGTTTTCGCGATGGCGCCGACTGGCAGCCCGAGATTCCGGGCGACGGCCGCATGAGCGATCGCGAACCGGCCCAGGCCTCGGTGCTGGTGCCGCTGGTGATGCGCGAGGCCGGCCTGAGCGTGCTGCTGACGCGGCGCACCGCGCATCTGCGCGCCCACGCGGGGCAGATCAGCTTTCCCGGCGGCCGTGTCGAAGAGCATGACTTCGACCCGGTGGCGACCGCCCTGCGCGAGACCGAAGAGGAGGTCGGCCTGTCGCATGACTTCGTCGAAGTGATCGGCCATTTGCCGATCTACACCACGGTCACCGCCTTCCAGGTCACGCCGGTGGTCGGCCTGGTGCGGCCGGGCTTCACGCTGACGCTGGACACCTTTGAAGTGGACGAAGCGTTCGAGGTGCCGCTGCAGTTCCTGATGACGCCGGCGCACCACCAACGCCATCAAGTCGACTTCGAAGGTGGCCGCCGGCAGTTCCTGTCCATGCCCTGGACAGGCCCCGATGCAGCGGGCGCGCAACGCGAGTACTTCATCTGGGGCGCCACCGCCGCAATGCTGCGCAACTTCTACCGCTTTCTCTCTGTGTAGCGAGGCTTGACCGCTATCATCCCTGGCCATGAACTTCTTCGCGGTCTTGTTTGCGCTGCTGTTTGAACAGCTGAAACCTTTGCCTCACGGGAACCGGGTCCACGACTCCGTCATTGCTTGGGTGCGCTGGACCGGACGCAACTTCGACGCCGGCCGCGAGCATCACGCCACTGTCGTCTGGTGCATCACCGTGCTGGGTCCTGCCCTGGTCACCGCGCTGATCCATCTGCTGATCAACCACTTCAGCATCTTCCTGGCCCTGGCCTTCGATGTGCTGATGCTGTACCTGACCCTGGGCTTCAGGCAGTTCAGCCACTACTACACCGATATCCGCGACGCGCTGGAGCGCGGCGACGAGCTGGAGGCCCGGCGCATGCTGGCCGAGTGGCGCCATCTGGATGCCAGTGAGTTGCCGCGCACCGAGCTGCTACGTCACGTCATCGAGCACTCGCTCTTGGCCGCGCACCGCCATGTGTTCGGCGTGTTCTTCTGGTTCATCGTGCTGTCCACCCTGGGCCTTGGCCCGGCCGGTGCGGTGCTCTATCGCATGGCCGAATTCGCTAGCCGCTACTGGGCCTTCAAGAGCCGCACCACTGATGCGCCGACCAACGAGCGGCTGATGCAGGTCTCGCAGCGTGTGTTCGGCTGGATCGACCATGTGCCCGCGCGGCTGACCGCCGCCGGCTTTGCCATCGTCGGCAATTTCGAGGAGGCGGTGAATGGCTGGCGCCGTGACGCCGGCCTCTGGCGCCATGCCAACGAGGGCATCATCCTGGCCTCGGCCGCCGGTGCCCTGGGCCTGCAGCTGGGCGGCAGCGCCGCACCCGGCGTGACGCCGGACCGCTCCAAGACCTTCGATGCAGGCATCAATCCGGACAGCATGGACACCGATGGCGCCACGCCCGGTCAGCAGGCCCAGCTGGGCCATCTGCAAAGCGTGGTCGGCCTGGTCTGGCGCTCGGTGATTCTGTGGATGCTGCTGCTGGCCTTGATGACCTTGGCGAATCTGATCGGGTGAGGAGTCCCGGATTCCATCCGGGCTACCGTAGCCCGGATGCAATCCGGGGCCGCCGGCCGTTCAGTATCTCTTCCCACCCAGCTCCTGCAAGATCTCGCCGTAGATGCGGTATCGCGAGGCATTGATCTCGCCACGCTCCAGCGCCGCGCGCACGCCGCAGCCCGGCTCGTGCTGATGGGTGCAGTTGTAGAACTTGCAGGTTTCTGCGTGCCTGCGCAGATCGGGCATCAGCCCCGGCAGCTGCAGCGGCTCGATCTGGCGCAGACCGAATTCCTGGAAACCCGGCGAGTCCAGTAGACCCGTCTTTCGCTCGTCGTCCAGCCAGTACCACTTGGTTGTCGTCGTCGTGTGGCGGCCCGAGTTCAGCGCCTGCGAGATGTCGCCGACCTGCGCGTTGGCGTCGGGTATCAGCATATTGATCAGGGTCGACTTGCCGGTGCCGCTGGGGCCCAGCACAAGGGTGGCCTTGTCTTTCAGCCAGGGCTGCAGCAGGGCGGTGGAGCCCACCGGGTCGGCCTTGAAGGCGACCTCGATCACCTCCTGCCCCATCGCGCGATAGGGTGCCAGGCGTTCGCGTGCCAGCTGCACGCCGGGCAGATCGGTCTTGTTCAGGGCGATCGTGGTGCTGATGCCGGCGCTTTCGGCAGCGATCAGCGCACGGGCCAGCTGCGACTCGCTGAACACCGGCTCCACCGCGACCAGTATCAGCAGCTGGTCGAGATTGGCGGCAAAGCTCTTGGTCTTCCACTCGTCCTGGCGGAACAGCAGATTGCGCCGCGGCTCGACCTGCTCGATCACGCCCTCGTCGCCGGTGATGGCCCAGCGCACGCGGTCGCCGACGACGCAATCGCTCTTCTTGCCCCGCGGCCGGCAATTGACGCGCCGGCCTTCGGGTGTTTCCACGAGATAGTGGCGGCCATGGCCAACCACCACCAAGCCAATGTCCAGATCGCTGAACCGGCTCATGCGGATGTGGGCTGCATGGCGTTCACCAGCTGAGCGCAGATGAAGTCATTGACCGAGATGCCTCTGACCGAATGGGTGTTGAAGCGGACGACGCAACGGCCGTAGGCGATGTGCATATCGGGGTGGTGATCCTGCTCGTTGGCCAGTTGCGCCACCGCATTGACGAAGGCCATGGTCTGGTGGAAGTTGGGGAAGTTGATGCGCCGCTCCAGCGCGCCCTGCGTCAGCCGCCAGCCGCTGATCTGGTCCAGCAGGTCACTGACCTCGGCCTCGCTGAGCGCCGTGACCTCATTCGAGCAATGCGTGGGCAGATCGGCAAGCGTCATGCGGCGCGGCCTCCATGCAGACTCAGCGCGGCCAGGCGTTCGCTGGCCGGCGGGTGTGAGTAGTAGAAGCGAGCATAGACGGGGTCGGGCGTCAGGGTGCCGGCATTGTCCTCATGCAGCTTCAAGAGCGCATTGGCCAGGTCCTGGCCGCTGGCCTGGGCGCAGGCGTAGGCGTCTGCCTGGAACTCGTGCTTGCGCGACAGCATCGCGCTCAGCGGCGTGAAGAAGAAGCCGAACACCGGCACCACCATCAGGAACAGCAGCAGGGCCAGCGCATCATTGGGCGCGCTCATGTTCGGCCGCACGCCCAGGCCGGCGAAGAAGCCCGCCTGCTGCGACAGCCAGCCGAGCAGCGCGAACGCCAACAGGCTCAAGGCGAACATCGAGACGATGCGTTTCAGCACATGCTTGTGCTTGAAGTGGCCCAGCTCGTGGGCCAGCACCGCCTCGACCTCGCCGGCGTTGAGCCGCTGCAGCAGCGTGTCGAAGAAGACCACGCGCTTGGCCGGGCCCAGGCCGGTGAAATAGGCATTGCCATGGGCCGATCGGCGGCTGCCGTCCATCACGAACAGGCCCTTGGCGGCAAAGCCGCAGCGCGCCATCAGCGCCTGCACACGTGCCTTCAGGCCCTCGTCGGCCAGTGGCTCGAACTTGTTGAACAGCGGCGCGATCACGGTCGGGTACAGCACCAGGATGATCAGGTTGAAGGCCATCCAGGCGCCCCAGGCCCAGGCCCACCAGTAGGCACCGGCGGCGCCCATCAGCCACAGCATCAGCGCGGCGATCGGCAGGCCGATCAGGGCGCTGACCAGCAGGCCCTTCAGTGCATCGCTGACGTAGAGCTTCCAGGTCGTGCGGTTGAAACCGAAGCGCTGCTCCAGCCGGAAGGTGTTGTACAGCTCCCAGGGCAGGTCCAGCAGCGAGGCCATCAGGCTGAAGGCGGTCAGCAGCGCCAGCTGGTAGGCCATGGTTCCCCAGGTCGGCTGCACCAGGTCGCGCAGGGCCAGGTTCAGCCATTCCAGGCCACCGAGCAGGGTCCAGCCCAGCAGCACGGCCGCACCGAAGGCGGTGGCCAGCAGGCCGTAGCGGCCCTTGGCCAGCGTGTAGTCGGCGGCCTTCTGGTGGGCTTCCAGCGACACGGTGCCGACAAAAGCGGCCGGCACGGCGCCGCGGTGCTGGGCGACAAAACGCATCTGGCGGGTGGACAGCCAGAACTTGACGAGCAGCGAGGCGATCAGCGCAGCCACGAACAGGGCGGTCAGCGTGGGGGCGTCAACAGGGGGCAAAAAGGATGAAAGCATGGGGCGAAGTGTAGGGCTGCGACAATCCGGCTTGAAGCAATACACGAGGAAATGCCCATGAGCGAAGCCGCAACCCTGGCCAGCAGCGACCAGAACCTGATCTGGATCGACCTGGAAATGACCGGTCTCTACCCCGACACCGACCGCATCATCGAGATCGCCGTGGTCGTCACCGATGCCAATCTGACCCAGCGCGTCGAAGGCCCGGTGTTTGCCATCCACCAGAGCGACGAGACGCTGGACAAGATGGACAACTGGAACAAGGGCACGCACGGCAAGAGCGGGCTGATCGATCGCGTCAAGGCCTCGACTATCACCGAGGAAGAGGCCACCGCCCAGGTGATCGCCTTCCTGAAGACCTATGTGCCCAAGGGCAAGTCGCCGATGTGCGGCAACAGCATCTGCCAGGACCGCCGCTTCCTGGCCAACTACATGCCGACCCTGGAAAGCTTTTTCCACTACCGCAATCTGGACGTCAGCACCCTGAAGGAACTGGCCAAGCGCTGGAAGCCCGGCATCCTGGACGGCTTCAAGAAGGCCCAGGCGCACACGGCGCTGGCCGACATCCATGAGTCGATCGACGAACTCGTCTACTACCGCACCCATCTGCTGAGCCTGTAAGGCTGCCGGGGCGCCATGTACGCCGCCTTCGACTTTCCGCGCCACCCGCTGTCCCGCGAGGACGGCGAGCGGCTGCGTGGCGCCTTTTTGCGGCCGCCGGCGCGTTGGCTGCGGGCGTTCGCGCTTAGCGAGGTAGTGGACGTGCTCGATCAGGCCTGGCGTGCCAGCCTGAATGGCGCCTGGGTGCTGGGCGGCGTGCGCTACGAGGCGGCCGCTGCTTTTGATGCCGCGCTCGTCACCCAGGGTTGGCCGGATAGACCCTTGGCCGAGTTCGCCGTATTCGAGCAGGCGCCGACCGAGTGGCCGGCCGCGGTCACGCCGGATCGGGCGCTGAACAGCGACTGGCTCGATGCCCAGGCCGAAGCCGCCGAGCTGCAGCAGATCGAACGCATCCGCGAATGGATACGCAGCGGCGACTGCTACCAGGTCAATCTGACCACCCGCCTTGATTCGCTCCTGGCCGAGGGTGCGACCGCCTGGCAACTGTTCCGCGCGCTGCATGCCGCCCAGCCCGGCGGCTTCTCGCTGTTCCTGCAGGACGGTGAACGTGCCGTCGCCAGCGTCTCCCCCGAGCTGTTCTTCGATTGGCGCCCCAGCAGTGCCCAGGGCGAGAGCGCAGGCTCGCAGGACTGGCAGCTCGCCGCCCAGCCAATGAAGGGCACGGCGCCGCGCGGCCGCGACGTGGTGGAAGACGAGGCCCGGCAGCAATACCTGCGCACCAGCGTCAAGGAGCGGGCCGAGAACCTGATGATCGTCGACCTGCTGCGCAATGACATGGGGCGGCTCGCGCGCCTGGGCAGCGTGCGCGTGGCGCGGCTGTTCGAGCTGCATGCGCTGTCCACCGTCTGGCAGATGACGTCCACCGTCACGGCCCACACGCCGGCCACCACCACCTTGGCCCAGGTGTTCGCCGCGCTGTTTCCCTGCGGCTCGGTGACCGGCGCACCCAAGGTGCGGGCGATGCAGATCATTCATGAGCTGGAGCCCGGGCCGCGCGGCTTCTACTGCGGCGCGTTAGGCCTGCTGCGGCCGGGCGGGACGGCTACCTTCAATGTGCCGATACGCACGGTGGAACTGGATGCGGGCCGTCTGCAATGCGGTATCGGCAGCGCCATCACCCTGGATTCCGATCCGGCCGCCGAGGTCGGCGAATGGCGGGCCAAGAGCCGCTTTCTGCTGCGCGCCCAGGCGCCGATCGCTGCGCTGGAGACCCTGCGGCTGCAGGAGGGCGAGTACCCGCGCCTGGACGGCCATCTGCAGCGATTGCGGCGCACGGCCCGCCACTTCGGCCTGGCGCTGGATCTGGCCGAGGTTCGCGCCGCGCTGCAGCGGCTTGCCCAGGGCAAGCCCGAGGGCAACTGGCGCACCCGGCTGACCGTGGCCGCCGATGGCGCCATCGGGCTGCAAGCCACACCGCTGGCCGAGACGCCACCGGTCGTCATGCTGGCCCTGGCCGCTCAGCCGATGGCCAGCCACGGCCCCGCCGCCGAGTTCCTGCAGCACAAGACCACCCGCCGCGAGCTTTACGACGCGTTGCTGGCGCTCAAGCCGCCCGAGGCCTTCGACCTGATCCTGTGGAACACCGACGGCGAACTGACCGAGTGCGCGATCGGCAATCTGGCCCTGCTGCGTGCTGGCCAGTGGCTGACCCCGCGCGCCGAGGCCGGCCTGCTGCCGGGGGTCTATCGCGAGCAGTTGCTGGCCGAGGGACGCATCGTCGAGGCGCGGTTGATGAAGGACGATCTGGCGCTGGCCGAGGGTTTGGCCTTCTTCAACAGTTTGCGGGGCTGGTGCCCTGCAAAGCTCCTCTAGCCTGGGCTCGTCGCCGCCGGTCCGGTTTCGTCGCAATGACGCCCCGGCGCGCCGCCGTCCGACGCACAATCCGCCCATGCCGATTTCCACCGCTCCACCCAGCGCCACGCCCGGACAGGCCTTCAAGGCCGTGTTCAACCTGCGCGTGTTGCTGGTGATGTTCGGCCTGTGCTCGGTGTTCGCCTGCGCACGCATGCTGTCCTGGTACGCGGGCTACGACAGCGAGGACGCCTGGTTCCCGGGTTTGCTGCGCTACACCCGCCAGACCCTGCTGTCCGGCCTGACCCTGTTGCTGGGCATTGCCTGCGCCGAGGCCTGGCTGGCTCATAGACCTGGCGCCAAGGCGCTGCCCTGGCAGGCACTGGCGATCGTGCTGGCTGCCGCGACCGGGGCTATCTTGCGCAATCGGGTGGCCTTTTTCTTCAACCCCAAGATCACTTTCGAATGGGTGTGGATGTTGTCCATCGTCGGCCTGTGGAGCCTGATGGGCGGCATGGCCTATGCGCTGTTCCTGCGCGCCCGCCAGGCAAGGCAGGCAGAGCAGACCCTGCTGGCCGCCGGTCTGCTGCAGGAGCGGCTGCAGACCCGCCAGGTCGAGGCCCAGCTTTCGGCGCTGAATGCGCAGATCGAGCCGCACTTCCTGTTCAATACCCTGGCCAATGTGAAGCGCCTGTACGAGACCTCGCCCGAGCGCGGCCGCGACATGCTGCGCCACCTGATCGCCTATCTGCGCGCCGCTCTGCCCAGCATGCGCCGTGCCGATTCGACCCTGGGCGAGGAGCTTGAGCTGGTGCGCAACTACCTGAGCATCCTGCAGATGCGTATGGGTGCGCGGCTGGGCTATGCGATCAGCGCCGCGCCGGAGTTGCTGAGCGCGCGGCTGCCGCCCATGGTGCTGGCCACATTGGTCGAGAACGCCATCAAGCATGGTCTGGCTCCTCTGCCTGAGGGCGGCCACATCACCATTCGCGCGCACCAGCAAGGCGCAGGCATGCTGATTGTCGAAGTTGCCGACACCGGACAGGGGTTTTGCACCAGTGCCAGCGCCGGCAGCGGCGTGGGCCTGGCCAATACGCGAGCGCGCCTGCATTCGTTGTTCGGACCTGATGCCGCGCTCGAGCTGGAGGCGGCCTCGCCACGTGGCGTGGTGGCGCGCCTGCGCCTGCCCTGCGGCTCCGTCCTGCCGGTGACGATGGCGATGGAGGCGGCATGAGTGCGGTCATGCCACTGTCCTCGGAGCAGGGCCGGCAGACGCCCTTGGCCTTGGTATGGCAGGCCTGGCGCTCCACCCAACCGCGCGAGCTGATGGTCTGGCTTTTGATCGGCCTGCTCTATGGCGCGGTCGACCTGGGGGCGATCTACGAGGTCTGGCACCGGCCTGAGGCGCTGCTGGCCATGGCGCGCCAGCTGCTGTTGCCCGTGCTGGCTGCACTGTTGCTGGCGCTGTGCTGGCTGCCGGCGGATCGCAGCGACCCGGAACACCCGCACCGCGCCTGGCGCCTGGCATTCGCCACCCTGGTGGGCGCGGCGCTGTCCGTTCTGCTGGTCCGCGTGGTCATCGAATGGCTGCAATGGCCCAATGCGATGGACCTGATGTACCTCGCCAAGGGCAAGCCGCCGATGCCGATCTGGCATTGGAGTTCGATGCTGGGAGACCTGCTCGGCATCAGCCTCAGTGCCGGCCTTGCAGTGGCCGTGCATGAGATGAATCTGCGCCTGCGTCGCAGCGAGGCCGCAGTGCAGCGCAGTCTGCAGACCCAGAGCGTGCTGACGCGCAAGGCGATGGCCGCGCGCCTGGCCACGATGCAGGCGCAGATCGATCCGCAGTTCCTGTTCGACACCCTGGTCGGCATCGAGCAGGACTATCAGCATGGCAAGGTAGCCGCCGCGCCTCGGCTGGAGCAGCTGATACGCCATCTGCGCGTGGCGCTGCCGCGGCTGCGTGACATGGGCAGCACGCTGGAGGCCGAGGCCGAGCTGCTGGACAGCTATCTGGCCGTGCGCCTGGGCGAGGCCGCCCCTCGTCTGCAGCGTGACTGGCCGGCCGAGCTCGGTGGCCTGCCGCTGCCGCCCATGGTCCTGCTGCCGCTGCTGCAGCGCGCCTTGCAGCTGTGCGATGACGAACTGCCCGCCTGCGGCTTGCAGGCCGAACTGGCCGCCCGCGGCTGGCGCATCAGCCTCAACCTGGGCCGGCCCGGCCTGTGCGGCGACGCCGCCGAGATGGCCACCCTGCAGCAGCGCCTGCAGGCCCTGACCGGCCAGGGCACGGCCCTGCGCTGCGAGAGCGGCGACCACGAGACTTCATTCATTCTGGATCTGCAGCCATGAAGAGCATGCCCACCGCCATCGTCGCCGAAGACGAGGACACCCTGCGCCAGGAGCTGATCGAGCACCTGGGTCAGCTTTGGCCGGAGCTGAGCATCATCGGCGAGGCCAGCGACGGCCTGCAGGCCCTGCAACTGCTGCAGACGCACCAGCCCGACCTGATGTTTCTGGACATCCAGATGCCCGGCCTGACCGGCATGGAGGTGGCGCGCCAGGTGGGCCAGCGCAGCCATGTGGTCTTCGTCACCGCCTACGATCAGTACGCGGTGGAAGCCTTCGACCAGGGCGCGGTGGACTACCTGCTCAAGCCCCTGCAGCCGGCGCGCCTGTTCACCGCCATCAACCGCATCAAGCAGCGGCTGAACCAGCCGGCGCTGGACATCGGCCGCGTGCTCGACCAATTGGTGGCTCGCTCGGCGCAGACGGTGTCCCGTCAGCCGCTGCGCTGGATCAATGCCTCGGTGGGCCAGATGCTCAAGCTGATCACCGTTGACGAGGTACTGTACTTCCAGTCCGACACCAAATACACCCGCGTGATGACGCGCGAGGCCGAGGCACTGATACGCAAGCCACTGAAGGAGCTGGTCGAGGAACTGGACCCGCAGCAGTTCTGGCAGATCCACCGCTCGACCCTGGTCAATGCCACGGCGATTGCCGGCGTGACGCGCGACTTCCGCGGCCGCCTACAGGTCAAGCTCAAGGACTGCGCCGACACCCTGCCGGTGGCCGAGAGCTACACCCACTTGTTCAAGCAGATGTAGCCTGGGCGCATCAACGGCTCAGCGAGCGCTCCCGCAATTCACGCAGCAGCGGCAGCATGTCCGGCTCGGGTCTGGCAGGGAGCTTGCGGTACTCCTTGCCGCCATCGGTGCGGGCCAAGAGTTTCATCTCGACCAACTCGCGGCGCAGCGTGCAATGGTCACCAAAGCCGTGGCGCGAGTTCAGGATCTCGTTGACCTCGGGCTCGCTGTAGCGGCGCTTGCCATCGAAATGCAGCCACAGGCCCCACAGCGCATAGCGCTGCACCTGGTAGCGGCTGGGCCAGCGCACGAGTCGGCCCTGGTCGTCGAACTGACGCAGTGCGCGGTCGGCGATCTCGCTCAGCTCGGGGTGCCTGGGGCCGCGCGCCGGTGCGGGTTGCGGCTGGGTAGCTGTTTTCGCTTTGACCGCCGGCAGCGCTGCGGCGCGCAGGCCCTGCACATTGCGATGACCAGCGGCGCGCGCCAGCATGTTCAAGAGGCTCAGATGGCCGGGCAGGGCGGCGCGGGACTCGAGGTGTTGCGCCAGTTGCAGGCTCAGGGATTTGGCAAAGGCCGACAGATCGTCGGCCTGCAGGGGCAGGGATTCACGGGACATGGAAGGTCTCCAAACGCCTGTGCTCAGATCTCCGCAAGGGAGCGCTGGTGCTCGCCGACTTCCAGCCGGGCACACGCATGAGGGTGACCACAGCATAGGGTTTTAATGGCAGGTTTAGCTCGCGGAAGACCGCGCGGCAAGGCCTGGGTGTACTGCCGACCGAGCGGCGATTATAGGCAGGGCGCCTGTTCATGCAAGCCGCGAGCTGAGTATCAACGGATGTGAACTATTCCCCGGTTCGCGGGGGTAGGGCTAAAAATGTTCAAACCAATACTCGTGAAAACCCGAATCGGTATAGAATGCGAGCTTCGGCGCAAAATTTGTGCTGTTCGTTCATCCCCTTCGACCTCTTTCAGGCAGCCAAGGCCAGCAGGCATTCCCAGCGAATGACTTGCAAATCGATCCCCCTGATCGATAACGCCACCGGGCAGTCTCGAATACCCCCTGGGTTCGGTCGGCGGCGATGCCGTCGCTTTTGACTGTTCCCCCGGCGCCGCACCTCTCAGGTGCGCTACGCGAGCTTTCTCCCGGCGACTTGACCCGAAGCCAACCGATATCGGCTGGCTTGTGCCCTTTGTCGTGCCCCATTTGGGCACCGTGGGGCATTGCATCCTGAAAGAAGTAAATATGAATTTCGATACCCTGGGCCTGCATGAAGTTCTGGCCCGTGCTGTTGCCGACGCTGGCTACACCGAAACCACCGAAGTCCAGTCCCGCGCCATTCCGCTGGGCCTGAAGGGCGCCGACCTGATGGTGTCCTCGAGCACCGGCAGCGGCAAGACTGCCGCCTTCATCCTGCCGGCCCTGCAAGGCATACTGGACGCACGTGCCGACAATGACACACGCCGCGAAAAGGGCGTGGTCTACGGCCCGCGCGTTCTCGTGCTGTGCCCGACCCGCGAACTGGCGATGCAAGTTGCCAAGGCCGCCAGCACCTACGGCCGCCATGTGCAAGGCCTGCGCGTTGCCACCGTCCTGGGTGGCGTGCCTTATCCCCTGCAAATCAAGGCGCTGCGTGGCCCCCTGGACATCCTGATCGCCACTCCGGGCCGTCTGCTGGACCACCTGCAAAGCGGCAAGGCCGTGCTCGACAACGTGCAGATGCTGGTGCTCGACGAGGCCGACCGCATGCTGGACATGGGCTTCATTGACGACATCCGCACCATCGCCGACCGCGTGCCCGCGACCCGTCAGACCGTGATGTTCAGCGCGACCTTCGCCGGTCACGTTGGCCGTCTGGCTCAAGACCTGCTGCGCAACCCGGAGCGCGTCGAAGTGTCGTCGCACACCGACACCCACGAGAACATCGAGCAGCGCCTGCACTGGGCCGACAGCAGCTCGCACAAGGATCAGCTGCTGGAGCATCTGCTGGCCGACAAGTCGCTGGATCAGGCGGTGGTCTTCACCTCCACCCAGCGCGACGCCGACTGGCTGGCCGAGCGCCTGTATGAGATCGGCCACTCGGTCGCGCCTCTGCATGGTGGCATGCCCCAGGGCCGCCGCAACCGCACGCTGATGGCCCTGCGCCGCGGCGAACTGCGCGTGCTGGTCGCCACCGACGTTGCCGCCCGCGGCATCGACGTGCCGACGATCAGCCATGTCATCAACTACGGTCTGCCGATGAAGGCCGAAGACTATGTGCACCGCATTGGCCGTACCGGCCGTGCCGGCCGCAATGGCCTGGCCGTGACCCTGGCCGAGCGTGGCGATGTGTCGATGATCCGCCGCATCCAGCAATTCACGACGCAGAACATTCCGGCTGGCGTGATCGAAGGCCTCGAGCCCAAGATGCCCGAGCCGCGCATGTACGCCGCCCGTCCGGAAGGCGCAACCCGCCCGGCCGGCAAGCCCTATGGCAACAAGCCCAGCTACGGTGGCAAGCCGAGCTATGGCGCCAAGCCGGGTTTCGGCGGCAAGCCCTCGTTCAACAAGTCGGGCGGCGCGCCGTTCAACCGTGACGGCGGTGCTCCGTTCAACCGTGAAGGCGGCGAATCGCGCTTTGCCCCGGCTCCGGCCGCCGGCGACAGCCGCCGTGGCGCCGGTTTCGGCGACCGTGCTGCCCCGCGTGGCGACAGCTTCGGCGGCGACCGTGGTCCTCGCGGTGCCGGTGGCCCGGGTGCTCGCACCCAGCGTCCGCGTACCGGTGGCTACAGCCGCTAAGCAACCGATCAGCGCTGCGGCGCTGCGGTGAACAAGAAGGGCTCGCTTGCGAGCCCTTTTTTCATGGTCGGTCGATCAGGGCGGCCAGGCGCTGCACCTGCTCGTCGCTGAGCCGGCCGGCCTCGCGCGCCAGGCCCAGTTGCCGCCGCGACAGCGCCCGGTAGAAGGCGCCATGCTCGCCGCCCAGCGCATCGAAGGCGGCCAGATGGGCGCCGACCACGCCGGCATCCCCGCGCGAGATCGGCCCGGCCAGTGCGCCGGCCAGTCCGCGCGCTTCGGCTGACTGCAAGGTGCCCTTGGCCAGCGGCAACAGCGCCTGCAGGGCCATGTCCGGTGGCAGGCCGATGCGGGCCCAGACCTGCACCGCCTCGTCCAGCATGGACAGCAGAAAGCTCGCCGCGAAGCTGGCGGCGCCATGGTAGGCGGCGCGTGTGCCCGGCTGCAGCTGCAACGGCTTCATGCCCAGGCCCAGCGCCAGCCTTTGCAGCTCGGCCTGCAGCGCCGGTTCCGCTTCGATTGCCACCGCGCTGCCGGGCAGCAACTGCAGCGCCAGCGCGGGATCCGAGAAGATCTGCAGCGGATGAAAGCCGCCGACCCGGGCGCCGGCCCGCGCTGCGGCATCAAGCGCACTCAGCTCGGTGGCGCCGCTGCAATGCACGACCGCCTGGCCGGCGCGCCAGGGCAGGGCCGCGCACAGCGGCGCGATCGCATCGTCGGGCACGCACAGAAACACCAGCTCGGCCGCGGCGGCAGCTTCCTCAGGCGTCATCGCCTGGCAGGCCGGCAGGCGCGCGGCCAGCGCTTCCGCTGTTGCGGCCGTGCGGCTGGCGACGGCCACCACCGCCTCGCCTCTTTCGCACCAGGCCAGTGCCAGGGTCTGGCCCAGGCGCCCCAGGCCGATCACGGCAATCGTCGTCATGAGTCCTCGGCTGTGCGCGTGGGCGACTTGAGGGCGGCCAATGGCAGCCGATGCCGATCCGATCGAAGTTGTTCGAGCCGCCTCTTGGCAGGGGCGTCCCGAACGCTCAAACAAACTCAGACGGCCAGCAGTTCCACTTCGAACATCAACGTCGCATTGGGCGGGATCACGCCGCCGGCGCCGCGGGCGCCGTAGCCCAGCTCGGCCGGGATCACTAGCAGGCGGGTGCCGCCGACCTTCATGCCCTGCACGCCCTCGTCCCAGCCACGTATCACCATGCCGGCGCCCAGGGAGAACTGGAATGGGTCGCGACGGTCCTTGCTGGAGTCGAACTTGGCACCCTTGGTGCTGTTGTTGTAGAGCCAGCCGGTGTAGTGCACGGTGACGTTCTGGCCGGCTTGCGCCTCGGCGCCGGTGCCTTCGACAGTGTCTTCGTATTGCAGGCCGCTGGGGGTGGTGTTCATGGGGGTTTCCTTCAATTACGGAGCACGGGGCTCCAGGGTGCAGGGTGACTCAAGGGCGGTGATCATGCCATTGCTTTGCCCAGGCCTGCGTGGCGCTGCGCAACCAGTCGCCCAGCGTGGTGTCTGCCGGGGTGTCGAACTGCAGGCCCAGCGTCTGCGCGGCGGCGCGCAGCGCGGGCAGCGGGTCGTCCAGCTCCAGCGCCGCCGCGCCGTTCTGCTTGGACAGCTTCTCGCCGTTCTCGCCCAGCACCAGAGGCGTGTGCAGGTATTTCGGGGTCGCGAAGCCGAACACCCTTTGCAGGTGGATCTGGCGCGGCGTGTTGTCGGCCAGGTCTTCACCTCGAACGATGTGGGTGATGGCTTGCTCGGCGTCGTCCACCACCACGGCCATCTGGTAGGTGAACAGACCGTCGGCGCGCTTCAGGACAAAGTCGCCGACGTCGAGCGTCAGGTCTTGCTGTTGGGCACCCAGTCGCCGGTCGTTCCATTGAATGGTCACCGGTTCGTCGCTGCTCACGCTGACGGTGGTGCGCACGCGGGTGGCGGTGGCGGGCTTGCCGTGCACGCCGTGGCGGCAGGTGCCGGGGTAGGCCAGCTCGGTGTGGCGGGCGGCGACCCGGCCCTGTGCTTCGAGTGCGGCGGCAATCGCCTTGCGGCTGCAGCCGCAGGGGTAGACCCAGCCTTGGCTGTGCAGTTGTCCGAGCTTGCGCACATACAGTGCGCTGCGCCGCGATTGGTACACCGGCGGCTCGTCGGGCAACAGGCCGCACTGGGCCAACTGCCGCATGATGATCAGGTCAGCGCCTTCGACGCAGCGTGGGCTGTCTACATCTTCCATGCGTACCAGCCAGCGGCCTTTGAGCGCGCGGGCGTCCAGCCAACTGGCCAGGGCGGCGACCAGGGAACCGGCGTGCAGCGGGCCGGTGGGTGAGGGCGCGAAGCGGCCGATGTAGCGGTGTTGGGGCTTGGTGGGTATCACAGCAAAAGTCCTTCATGTTGTTCGACGAGGGCCTTGCGCGTGGCGGCGCTGCCCAACTGCTGCAGCCACCATGCCAGGGCCCGGCCGGGCGGATGGCCGGTGTTGCGCCAGGAGTAGTGCAGATTGGCGCTGCGCCGGCCGCTCTCGGTGGCCTTGATGCGCAGACGCCCGGCCTCGACATGGCGGCGCACCATCGGTTCGGGGATGGAGCCACAACCGAGGCCGCGCAGCTGCGCCTCCAGCTTGGCCGCCATCGAGGGCAGGGTGAGCACATCCTGGCCGGGCATCACGCCTATGGTCATCGCGTCCAGCGTGCGGGCGGTGTCGGCCACGGCGACGATGCGGTGCTGAGCCATCTGCGCCAAGGTCAGCGGTTCGGCCACATCGGCCAGCGGATGGTGGGGGGCGACGCAGAACACGAAGTCCAGCTCGCCCAGCGGTTCGGAATGCACGGCGCTGCTCTGCACATTGCTGGCGCCGGTGCCTATGGCCAGATCGGCCTGGCCGGAGATCAGCGCCTCCCAGGTGCCGGACATGACCTCGTTACGCAGCTTGATGCGGGTGGGCACGCTGCCACCGTCCTCGACCCGCAGCTCGTAGAAGGCGGCGATCAGATCGAACAGCGCGCGGCGGGCCAGCGCGTCATCGACTGCGATGGTCAGCTCGGTCTCCCAGCCGGTGGCCACGCGGCGCACCCGGTTGGCCACCGCGTCGATCTCCTGGAGCAGGCGCCGGCCCTCGTTGAGCAGTTCGTGGCCGGCGGCGGTCAAGGTGGCCTGGCGCGAGCCGCGGTCGAACAGCAGCACGTCCAGCGCATCTTCGAGCTGGCGCACGCTATAGGTCAGGGCCGAGGGCACTTTGCCCATGTCGCGGGCGGCGGCGGCAAAGCTGCCGGTGCGGGCGATGGTGTCCATCATCGCCAGGGCTTCGGGGGTCAGAACATTGCGTCTATCGGTGGCGGACATGGAGGATGTGGGGCTGCGGGCAGACGTTCATCTTATTTGAATGAAGGCTTCAAGTCCGGTCCACCGCCAGTTATAGGCCCGGCACTACATTGGATTCATACCCCAACACCACCGGAGAACGACCATGATGGAACTGATCAAGTCCTGCGACCGCGGCCATGCCGACCATGGCTGGCTCAACTCCTTTCACAGCTTTTCGTTTGCCGATTACGTCGATGCCAAGCGCATGGGCTTCGGCAATCTTCGCGTCATCAACGAGGACCGCATCGCCCCCGGCACCGGCTTCGGCTCGCACGGCCACAAGGACATGGAAATCGTCAGCTATGTGCTGGACGGGGAGCTGGCCCACAAGGACAGCATGGGCAACGGCACGGCGGCGGGTGCGGCCGGCGTGATACGCCCCGGCGACGTGCAGCGCATGAGCGCAGGCCGCGGCGTGGTGCACAGCGAGTTCAACAATGCGCCGCAGCAGACCCACTTCCTGCAGATCTGGATACTGCCCGACAAGAAGAACATCGAGCCGGGCTACGAGCAGAAGCAGTTCAGCGAGGCCGACAAGCGCGGTCGCCTGCGACTGGTCGCCGCCCCCGATGGCCGCGACGGCGCGGTGACGATTCACGCCGACGCCAGCATCCGCGCCGGTCTGTTCGACGGCGCCGAGACCGCCGAGCTGGTGCTGGATCCGCAGCGCCTGAGCTATGTGCACCTGGCCCGCGGCGAGTTGACCGTCAATGGCCAGGCACTGAAGGCCGGCGACGCGCTGCAACTGCGCGGCGAGACGCAGCTGCGCATTGCTGCAGGCAAGCAGGCCGAGGTGCTGGTGTTCGATCTGGCGGCATGAAAGCCTGAGCCGGCGGCGGGCCGGGGTAAGCTTGCGGCATGAACTCCCTGTTCGCGATCGTCCACTTCCTGCCGCTGGCCGACTGGCTGGCGCTTGGCCTGTTCTTCATTGCCTGGGTGGGCTATGCGCTGGTGGCCAAGCGCTGGGCGCTGAGCAAGGGGTCTCTGCTGGCGGCGACGAACCGGATACGCCGGCAGTGGATGATCCAGGTCACCTACCGCGAGGTCAGGGTGGTGGACGGCGTGGTGGTGCAGAACCTGTCGACCAGCCCGTCCTTCTTTGCCTCGACGACGATTCTGATCATCGGCGGCCTGTTGGCCGTGCTGGGTGCCAGCGACAAGGCCAGCGAGCTGGTGCGCGAGCTGCCCTTTGCGGCGCGCACCACCGGCCTGGTGTTCGACTTCAAGCTGGTGCTGCTGGCGGCGATCTTCGTCTATGCCTTTTTCCGCTTCACCTGGAGCATGCGGCTCTATACCTTCGGCACCCTGCTGGTCGCCTCGGCGCCCAGCGAGCTGATGTTTGAGCACGAGGGCATGGCTGCACGCGAGGCCTTCGCCGACCGCGCCGGCCGCGTCGTGGCCATCGCCGCCGAGACCTTCAACGACGGCCTGCGCGCCTACTACCTGGCCTTCGCTGCCGTGGCCTGGTTCTTCTCGAGCTGGGCCTTCATGGGCGCAACGCTTGGCGTGGTCTACATCCTCTACCAGCGCGAGTTCCGCTCGGAGGTGCTGGAGATCTTGCGTGAGGCATGAGGGCAGGTCGGACGAGCCTATGGTCGAGATCGAACTGAAGTTCCAGGTGCCGGCGGAGCGTCGCGCGGCCGTGAGGCAGGCGGTCGCCACGTCCGGTGCACGCACGACTCACCTTCGGGCCCGGTATTTCGATACACCCGACCGCCGGCTGGCCCGGGCCGGTTTTGCGCTGCGCCTGCGCCAGGAAGACCATGTTTGGGTGCAGACGTTGAAGGGCCGCGGCGACGGCCGGCTGGCACGCTTGGAGCATGAGGTCTCATTGGGCCCGCAGCCGGACGTGCCGACGCTCGACATTCAACTGCATGCGCAGATCCCGGTCGGTCAGGCCCTGCTGGATGCGCTGGGCAAGCATGTGGGCGCGCTGCAGGCCGTATTCGAAGTCGATGTGCTGCGCACGCACCGCATTGTGCGCAGCCTCGGCAGCCGCATTGAGCTGGCGCTCGATGTGGGCGAGATACGGGCCGGTGCGGGGCGGCTGGAGGTGCATGAGCTTGAGTTCGAGCTCAAGTCCGGCACCCTGGCGGGCTTGCTCGATCTGGCCTCCCGCTGGGTCGGGCGGCACGGGCTGTGGCTGGACGTGCGGACCAAGTCCGAGCGCGGTGATCGACTTGCGCGCGGCCAGATTTGCGGCCCCGTTGTCCAGGCACGCACGCCATCGTTGACCGCCGACATGGGCCTGGACGCGGCGCTGCGCGCGATCACGGGCGTGTGCATGGAGCAGATACTGCCCAATGTGGCAGAACTGGCCTCCGGTGACGGCAGCGCCGAGCACCTGCACCAGGCCCGTGTCGGCATGCGCCGTCTGCGCAGCGCGCTGCGCTTGTTTGGCGACCCCGAGGGCCCTGCCTGGGAACCGCAGCTCGCGGCGCTGGCCAAGCGGCTCGGCGCTGCACGTGATCGCGATCTGATGGATACCTCGCTTCGGCCGGCCCTGCTGGCTGCTGGCGCACCGCTGGGCGAGCTGCCTGTCGCTGAGCAGGCCAGTGATCCTGCTCTGGCGCTGCGGCGTACGTCCTGTACCCAACTACTGCTGGCGCTGCTGCAGTTTGCACATGGCGCTGAGGCGAATCAGCCTGCCGACGAGGGCGCCGCGCTGCAGACGTCGATCGGGGTGGTTGCGCGGGCGGGTATCAAGGGCCTGCATCGCCAGCTGCGCAAGGATGCCGCCGCGTTCGACGACATGGACGACGCCAAGCGCCATCGCGTCCGCAAGCGACTGAAGCGCCTGCGCTATGGGGTTGAGTTCGTTTCTTCCCTGTACCGGGGCAAGGCGGTCAAGCGCTATCTGGCCTGCCTGCGGCCGGCGCAGGAAGCGCTTGGTCTGTACAACGACCTCTGCGTGGCCGAGGCGGCGTTCCGGCAACAGGCACAGACAGATCCGCGTGCCTGGTTCGCCGTGGGCTGGCTGTCAGCGCAGCGTGAGCCTCTGCGCGAGGCTGCGGCGCGAGCCTTGCGGGAAGCGATGGCGACGAAGCCGCCTACTTCAAGCCGCCGCTGAGGAACTGCTGCAGCCGCTGGCATTGGGGCCGCAACAGCACCTCGCGCGGATCGCCTTCTTCCTCGACCACGCCCTGGTGCAGGAACAGCACATGGTTCGACACCTCGCGGGCAAATCCCATCTCGTGGGTGACGACAATCATCGTGCGGCCCTCGGCGGCCAGGTCCTGCATCACCTTCAGCACCTCGCCGACCAGCTCCGGGTCCAGCGCCGAGGTCGGTTCGTCGAACAGCATCACCTCGGGGTCGACGGCCAGCGCCCGGGCAATCGCCACGCGCTGCTGTTCACCGCCGGACAGCTGGGCCGGATAGACGTCTTGCCGGTGTGACACACCGACGCGGGCCAGCAGGGCCTTCGCCCGCTCCAGCGCCTGGGCCTTGGGTTGGCCCAACACGTGGATCGGGGCCTCGATGACGTTTTCCAGCACGGTGCGGTGCTGCCAGAGGTTGAAGTTCTGGAACACCATCGCCAGCCGTGCGCGCCACAGCTGCAACTGCTTGGCATCGCTGGCGCGCAGGCTGCCATCGCGGTCGCGCTCCAGCCTGAGGCTCTCGCCGCCGAGTGTCAGCTTGCCTTCGTGCGGCTGCTCCAGCAGGTTGATGCAGCGCAGAAACGTCGACTTGCCCGATCCGCTGGAGCCGATCAGGGTGATCACATCGCCCTTCTGGGCGGTCAGCGAGACGCCACGCAGCACTTCGCGCTCGCCGAACTTCTTGTGCAGGTTTTCTACGATCAGGCTGGGAGTCGTCATGTTCTTTGGCTCAACTACCGAGCAGGTTTCCGGTGCGTGTGGCCTGGGTGCCGGCCACCTTGGCGATCTTCGTGCCGGCGCTGGCAAAGCGGCCGCTGATATGCGCGTACATGACGCCATCAACGGGGGTCTTGATCTCGGTCACCTGGCCGCTCAGCGGGTCGATCAGCTCGGCCACCACCTCGCCGGCACGCAGCAGCGTGCCGGGCTCGACCAGAAAGGTCAGCAGGCCGCTGGTGGGTGCGGCCAGCGGCACCGAGCCGGCCAGCGGTGTGGCCGGGTGCAGCAGCGGCGGCAGGGTAGGTGCCGGTCCCTTGAGCACGCCGCGATGACGCAGGAAATCTATGATGCCGTCGGCGTCCTTGGCGGCAAGCCCATGGTTGACGTCGCGATTGCCGCGCAGCTCCACCGTCACCGACAGGCAGGCCGGCGGGATCGGGTAACGGCCGGCGAATCGCTCCGACAGCTGCCACCAGATCTTCGAGCAGGCCTCGTCGAACGGTTCACCGCCCGACTCCTTGGCCAGCAGGGTGGCGTGCGCACCCAGACAGCGGGCCAGCGGCTCGCATTGCTGCCACAGATCGGTACCGGTGTAGAGGTGCAGCACGGCCTCGGCGTCGCAGTGCAGGTCCAGCACCACCTCGGCATCCATGCTCAGACCCATCAGCGTGCGGCGCAGATGCTGCAGTTCGGTGGTGGCGGGCAGGGCGGCAATGCTGTCGCGCAGCGCCTGGCGTATCACTGCCACATTGCTCAGTGCGTCGTCGCCCAGCCTGGACTCGATGCGCGCGGCCACCGCCTCGGCAAGGTCGCCGTAGTGCCGGTTGAAATTCTCGCCGGTGTTCAGCTCGAAGCGGCCGAGCGCGGCGCCGAGCACCCACTGCGACAGGCCGATCGGATTGGCAACCGGCACCAGCACGATCTGACCCTGGATCTGGCCCTGGGCTTCGAGCTTGTCCAGCCGCTGGCGCAGATGGTGGGCCACCAGCATGCCCGGCAGCTCGTCGGCATGCAGCGAGGCCTGGATATAGATCTTGGGGCCGCTGCCCTCGCCGTAGTGCAGGCTGATCAGCTCGCGCTGCGTGCCCAGCGTGGCGCTCGGCAGCGGATGTTTGACGGTACGCATGGTGGTGGCCTGGGGTTCAGCGCGGAAGCAGCGGCTTGAGCCAGCGGGCCTCGGCCGCATGGAACAGGCCCACCAGGGCCGAGGTCATGACGAAGTACATCAGCGCCGCCATGATGAAGGCCTCGAAGGGCAGGTAGTGGGTGGAGTAGGTCTGGCGTGCGGCGCTGGTCAGGTCGAGCAGGGTGACGACGCTGGCCAGCGAGGTGCCGTGCAGCATGAAGATCACCTCGTTGCCATAGGCCGGCAGCGAGCGGCGCAGCGCCGAGGGCAGGATGATGCGGCGGAACATCACGCTGCGCGACATGCCCAGCGCCTTGGCAGCCTCGATCTCGCCGGCCGGCAGCGCGCGGATCGCGCCGGCAATGATCTCGACCGTATAGGCACAGGTGTTGATCGCAAAGGACAGGCAGGCGCAGAACCAGGCCGACTGCAGCCAGGGCCACAGCCAGCTGTCGCGCACCAGCTCGAACTGCGCCAGGCCGTAATAGATCAGGAACAGTTGCACCAGCAGTGGCGTGCCGCGGAACACATAGGTGAACAGCGCCACCGGCCGACTCAGCCAGGGGTTGTGCAGCGTGCGCAGCACGGCCAGCGGAATGGCGAACAGCAGACCGAAGGCCAGCGAGATGGCCAGCAGCTCGACCGTCGTCACCGCGCCGCTGAGGTACTTGGGCAGGGCCTCGATGATGGGCGCGAAGTTCATAGCCGGCTGGCCTTCACGCCTATGGACAGGCGTTGCTGCGCCCGGTTGAAAAGGAATTCGGAGACACTGGTGAAGGCCAGGTAGATCACCGCCACCGCGCCGTAGAAGACGAAGGGCTCGCGGGTGGCGCCTGCCGCCAGACCGGCGCGGTTCATCATGTCGCTCAGGCCAATCACCGAGACGATGGCCGTGCTCTTGATCAGCACCAGCCAGTTGTTGAACAGCGCCGGCAGTGCATGGCGCATCATCTGCGGCCAGGTGATGCGGACCAGCACCTGGGCCGGGCTCATGCCGAAGGCGATGCCGGCCTCGCGCTGACCCGGCGGCACGGCCAGAAAGGCGCCACGGAAGGTCTCGGTCAGGTAGGCGCCGAAGATGAAGCCTATCGTCAGCACGCCGGCCACGAAGGGATTGATGTCGATGTATTCGGTGTGGCCCAGCCGTTCGGCGATGTCATTCACCGCCACCTGGCCACCGAAGAAGATCAGGAGCATCAGCACCAGGTCCGGCACACCGCGGATCGCGGTGGTGTAGACCTGGGCCGATGTGCGCAAGAAGCGCGAACGCGACAACTTGGCGATCGCCCCCACAAGGCCCAGCAGGACCGCGATCAGCAGCGAAAGCAGGGCCACGCTGAGCGTGATCCAGGCACCTTCGAGCAGGCTCGTGCCATATCCGTGCAACATGGGAGCTGGGTCGTCTTACTTGGGCAGGATGTCGTACTTGAAGTACTTGTCGGCCAGGGCCTTTGTGGCGCCGCTGGCACGGTGGGCGGCAATCGCGTCATTGAACTTCTTCACCAGCGCCGTATCGGCCTTGCGCACCGCCACGCCGACGCCGTCACCAAAGAACTTCTTGTCGGTGAAATCGGGGCCTGTGAAGCCGAAGCCCTTGCCGGCCGGTGTCTTCAGGAAGCCGTCATCGGCGGCGACCGAGTCGGCCAGGGTGGCATCGATGCGGCCGGCGGCCAGATCCAGGAACACCTCGTCCTGCTTGGTGTAGCGCTTGATCTCGCTTTGCTTGAAGGTCGCGGCGGCGAAGGTTTCGTGGATGGTGCCGCTCTGCACGCCGATCTTCTTGCCCTTCAGGCCGGCGGCGGTGCCGTCCAGCTTCGTACCCGTCTTGGCCACCAGGCGCGCCGGGGTGCTGTAGTAGGCATTGCTGAAGGCCACGGCCTTCTTGCGCTCGTCGGTGATGGACACCGAGGCGATGATGGCGTCAAACTTCTTCGCCTGCATGGCCGGGATCAGGCCGTCGAAGTCCTGCTGCACCAGCGTGCATTCGGCCTTCATCTGGGCGCAATAGGCCAGGGCCAGGTCGATCTCGAAGCCCTTGAGCTTGCCGTCGGCGCCGACCTCGCTGAAGGGAGGGTAGGCCCCTTCCACGCCGATGCGGATCTTTTTCCAGTCGGGCGCCTGGGCCTGGGCAGCAAAGCTGCTGACGGCCAGGGCGAGCAGGGCAGCGATATGACGTCGTTGCATGGGTATCCTCCGAAGGTTGAAAAAAGGCATTGTGTGCTGGATTCCCGGGCTTGCCGAGCGGGCTGTGAATTTTATGTGACGCTCGGCAACAACCCTTATTGCCATCGCTGCCGGGGCTACAACCGGGCCAGGAAGGCCTTCACGGCCAGCACCGTTTGCGCAGGGTCTTCCTCCTGCGGCACATGGCCCAGGGCGTCGAAGACCTTGAGCTCGCTGCCGGCGATCTCGCGGGCGAAACGCTGGCCATTGCTCAGTGGTATCAAGCGGTCGCGGCCGCCCCAGAGGATCAGCGTCGGCTGCTTCAAGGTCGGGACCTGCTGCGCATAACGGCCCGGCTCCAGCTGGGCCATGCGCTGCGTCAGTGCTTCTCGGTTGCCCTCGCGCACGGCCATCTCGAAATAGCGGTCGACCAGCTCGCTGCCGACCTTGGACGGATCGCCATAGACATTGCGCACGCTCTGCTCGACCAGCCTGCGCGGCAGGATGCCCTTGATCAGATAGCGCGCACCGGGCAGGCGGGCGAGCTGAAAGCTCAGCGGTATCGACTCCGGCTGGAAGTCATAGCCGCCGGCATCTACCAGCACCAGCGCCTTGACCCGGGCCGGTGCGCTGGCGGCCACCTGCCAGGCGATCTCTCCGCCCAACGAGTTGCCGCCTATCACCACCTGCTTCAGCTTGAGCCGGTCCATCAGCGCCAGCACGAAGCGCACATAGGCCGGGTCGCTGTAGTCGCCGCTGTCGTTGGGTCCGGTCAGGCCGAAGCCCGGCAGGTCGAAGCTGATGACGCGACGGGTTGGCTGCAGCTCGCGCACCCAGCCCTCCCAGGTGTGCAGGCTGGCTGAGGTGCCGTGTATCAGCACGATGGGTGTGGTGTCGGTCTTGGGGCCCTGGTCGCGCAGATGGACCAACTGTCCGTCCAGGTCGATGAACTCGGATGGCGGCGGCGCCCACCGCGGCACCAGGCTCTGCACCGGCCGCTCGGGCGCGCGTGACAGGCCCACGCCCAGGGCCAGCAGCAGTATCAGCAGACCCGCTGCGCGCAGCAACCAAGTCGCGATCATGTCTTGGCGTTGGCCGGGGGCAGGCTGTAGCCCGGGTGCGGCCTGCCGACGGGATCGGGCTCCAGGCTGGGCGCCAGCGCCTCGCGCTCGTCGAACACGAAGCAGCTGCCGTGGTAGTGGGCGCCGCCGGTGTCCTCGAAGTACTTCAGGATGCCGCCATCGAGCTGATAGACAGGGCTGCCCAGGTTCTGCTCCTGCAGGTAGATGGCGGCCTTCTCGCAGCGTATGCCGCCGGTGCAGTAGCTGACGACGGTCTTGCCGCGCAGCTCCTCGCGATGGGCCTGCACGGCGGCGGGGAAGTCGCTGAACTTGTCTATGCGCCAGTCGATCGCGCCATCGAAGCCGCCATAGTCCACCTCGAAGGCATTGCGGGTGTCCAGCGTCACCACCGGCCGGCCCTCGTCATCATGGCCCTGAGCCAGCCAGCGGGCCAGATCCTTGGGCGCCAGGGCCGGGGCACGCGCCTGCTGGTCGGGCCTGATGGTGGGGTGGTTCATGCGGATGATCTCGCGCTTGATCTTGACGAACAGGCGGCGGTACGGGATCTCGCGGGACCAGCTTTCCTTCGGGCTCAGATCGGCCAGCCGCGGATCCTGCCGCAGATGGGCGAGGAACTGGCGCATCGCCAGCGCCGGGCCGGCGATGAAGATATTGATGCCTTCCTCGGCCAGCAGCACGGTGCCGCGTATGCCCAGCTCGGTGGCCAAGGCCTTGTAGCCGGCGCCCAAGGCGGCGCAGTCGGGCAGACCCACAAATTTGTAGGTCGCGTAGTTCAGGATGGGGGTGTCAGGGTGTTCTTGCACGGGCGCTATTGTAGGCAGGCGCCTCATGCCGGGCCTTGCGCCGAATCAGGGCGCAGGTTGGTTGCGCACCGGCACCGTGGCATTGCACAGGTTGATATGACCGGGGTTGTGGACGAACCATTCCTCGCGGCGGTCGCGCCGGGCGGCCAGCAGTTGCTGCCACAGCGGCGTGTCGGTGCGCAGCACTTGAAGGGCAGGCCGCTCGGCCTCGGGCAGGTCGGCCAGCAGCTGGGTGCTGCGAATGGCGGTGCGCTGCTCGGGCTTGTCATAGAAGCCCATGTTCGGGCCGCCGCGCGGCAGGCCGGACAGCAGCTCCATGCCCTTGAGCACGCGGCCGACCAGGGTGATGTTCAGGTCCAGCCCGCGCGGCGCCTGGCCGATCACGACGTACAGCTCGGCACCGGTGCTGCTGTCCGGCGGGTTGTTGCGCCCGGCGCCGACCATGCCGTAGCAGTGCGCCAGCCAGGCGCGACCCTTCCTCGGGTCTGCCGCCACCGGCATGCCATCGACAAAACCGGTCACCGGCGCCCAGCCGTCGGCATCGGGCAGCCGGGTCAAGGGCAGGCCCTTCAACGCGACATCAAACTCGGCCGGCACATGCTTTGCAGCCGTGCCCAAGGGCTTGGCCCGCTCGGCGTTCTCGGCGTCGGGGTCGCCCCACTGGGTGACGAAGTTGTCCTGCACCCGCAGAACAGCCAGACCATCGAAATAGCGCTCCTTGGCCAGTGTGCGGATATTGGCGCTGTGCTGCGGCGCAAAGCGCGGCGCCAGTTCGATGATGACCTGACCGCTGTCGAGTTGCATCAGCAGCGTGTTTTCAGGGTCCAGGCCGCGCCAGTCCTGTGGCTTGGATTGGGCGATCAGTTCGGCCGCGCCGAGCTTTGGCTCAGGCTTGGTAGTCGCCGTCTTGGTCGCCGCTTGGGCGCCGACGCTCCAGGCGCAGCAGAGCAGGGCGACAAGAAATCGGGTGGTCTTGGCGTGCATGGGGCGATCCTGTGGGGCGGTGGCGCGGGAGCATAGCAGTGGCTGGTTGGATTTCCTTGGCTGGTTACGGCTGGTGGCGGCGCAGGCACAGCCCCGCCAGCCGCCGGACTTCAGTGCGTGGGTCGAGCGGGCCCTTGGCCCGCTCGACTGCCTTGCAGTGCTCGCAGCTTGGGCCGGGCGCATAACTCGCGCCCGTTCGCTTCGCTCACTAAGCTCGGACAAACGCGCCCAGTCAGATGTTGAATCGCGCGCCAGGGCGCGCTGGCCCAAGCCGCTGCGCGCTTCAGCCCCGCACAGGCGCCCATCGGCTGGCGGGGCTGTGCCTGCGCGGATGCACCGAGGCGTGGCAAGAACAGGGTGCCACCGGCGGTGCCCGCATTGCGAGCCGGTGGCGACGACACCCCTTATGCGGCGCCGAGCAGCGCAGCGGCCTGAGGTTGCCCATCGCTCCGAGCGATGGGCCGAGCGTCTTTGTTCGAGCACCGACCACAGGCAGCTGCCAAAGGCAGATGCCGGCCCCGCAGGGGGTGGGAGGGCGAGTTAGGCGCGTAGGCTCAGGACGTGAGCAGCACAGAGGACTTGGCCCGCAGGGCCAAGCGCCGCATTCGGGGTGTCGGCGACGCCGGCTCGCAATGCGCTCCAGAGGCATGAATACGGCATTTCTCAGCGACCGCAAATGCGCTGAGCTCTTTATTCCGGACCCCGGCACAGGTCAGCCCCCCAGGGTCCGTAAAATCCCCGGATGTCATTTGTTCATCTGCGTACCCATACCGAGTTCTCCGTCGTTGACGGCACCTTGAGGATTGACGATGCCGTGTCGGCGGCGGCCAAGGACGGACAGGTGGCGCTGGCCATCACCGATCTGGCCAATATGTTCGGCGGCGTCAAGTTCTACAGCGCCGCGCGCAAGAAGGGCGTCAAGCCGATTCTGGGCGCCGATGTCTGGATGGAGCCCGAGGGCGGTGACAAGCATCCCAGCCGCCTGCTGCTGCTGGTGCAGTCGCACAAGGGCTATCTGAATCTGTGTGAACTGCTGTCGCGGGCCTGGTTGACGAATGTGATTCGCGCCCAGGCCTGCGTGAAGTGGGAGTGGCTGGCCGAGCTGGGCGAGGGGCTGATCTGCCTGTCGGGTGCGCAGTACGGCGCCATCGGCATGGCCTTGCTGAGCCAGGATGCAGCCCGGGCCAGGACCGTGGCCGAGCGGCTGGCCGGCTGTTTCCCGCAGCGCTTCTACATCGAGCTGCAGCGCGCCGGCCTGGCCGGCCAGGAGGCGCTGGTGCGGGCCTCGGTGCCGCTGGCGGCCGAGATGGGTCTGCCGGTGGTGGCCACGCATCCGGTGCAGTTCTCCACACCCGAAGACTTCGAGGCCCATGAGGCGCGCACCTGTATCGCCGAGGGCGAGACCTTGGGCAATCCGCGCCGGGTCAAGCGCTTCGCTCGCAGTCAGTACTTCCAGACCCAGGCGCAGATGGAGGAGCTGTTCGCCGACATCCCCTCGGCGATCGCCAACACCCAGCAGATCGCGCTGCGCTGCAACCTCAAGCTGACCCTGGGCAAGCCCTGCCTGCCTGACTTCCCGACGCCCGAGGTCAACGGCCAGCGCATGACGCCGGAGGAGTATTTCCGCTACACCAGCTTCGAGGGGCTGGCGGAGCGCATGCTGCTGCTCTACCCCGATGCGGCCGAACGTGAGCGCCAGAACCCCACCTACGTCGAGCGGCTCGAGTTCGAGATCAAGACCATTCTGAAGATGGGCTTCCCGGGCTACTTCCTGATCGTGGCGGACTTCATCAACTGGGCCAAGAACAATGGCTGCCCGGTGGGCCCGGGCCGGGGCTCGGGCGCCGGCTCGCTGGTCGCCTACGCGCTGAAGATCACCGACCTGGACCCGCTGCGCTACAACCTGCTGTTCGAGCGCTTCCTGAACCCCGACCGCGTCTCGATGCCCGACTTCGACATCGACTTCTGCCAGGGCAACCGCGACCGGGTGATCGACTATGTGAAGGACAAATACGGCCGCGACGCCGTCAGCCAGATTGCCACCTTCGGCACGATGGCCGCCAAGGCCGCGTTGCGCGACGTGGGCCGCGTGCTGGGCATGGGCTATGGCCAGGTGGACGGCATTGCCAAGCTGATTCCGGCGCCGCCCGGCAAGAGCGTGACCCTGGCGCGCCCGCCGGAGAAGCCGGACCCCGGCATCATCTACGCCCGCCTGGAAGCGCCCGAGATCGAGGAGCGCGAGAAGAAGGAAGAGGAGGTTGCCGAGCTGCTGTCGCTGGCCGAGCGTGTCGAAGGCATGGTGCGCAATATCGGCATGCATGCCGGTGGCGTGCTGATCGCGCCGGGCAAGATCACCGACTTCTGCCCGCTGTACATGCAGCCGGGCTCGAACAGCGCGGTGAGCCAGTACGACAAGGACGACGTCGAGGCCATAGGCCTGGTCAAGTTCGACTTTTTGGGTCTGGCGACCCTGACGATTCTGGAGATGGCCAAGGACTTCATCGTCATGCGCCACCCGGACCAGAAGGACTTCGACTTCGCCAAGATCGCGCTCACCGACAAGGCGACCTACAAGCTGCTGTCCGACGGCCTGACGGTCGCCGTGTTCCAGCTGGAAAGCCGCGGCATGCAGGGCATGTTGCGCGACGCCAAGCCCAGCCTGTTCGAGGACATCATCGCCCTGGTGGCGCTGTACCGGCCGGGCCCCATGGACCTGATTCCGTCCTTCTGCGCGCGCAAGCATGGCAAGGAAGAGGTCACCTATCCGCACCCGCTGATGGCCGAGGTGCTGAAGGAGACCTACGGCATCATGGTCTATCAGGAGCAGGTGATGCAGGTGGCCCAGCGCGTGGGCGGCTACACGCTCGGCGGCGCCGACCTGTTGCGCCGCGCGATGGGCAAGAAGAAGGTCGAGGAGATGGCCGAGCACCGCAGCATCTTTGCGGAGGGCGCGGCCAAGAACAATATTGCGCCGCCGCTGGCCAACGAAATCTTCGACCTGATGGAGAAGTTCGCCGGCTACGGCTTCAACAAGTCGCATGCTGCTGCCTACGCCCTGCTGGCCTATCACACCGCCTGGCTGAAGGTGCACTACCTGGCCGAATTCACCGCCGCGAATATGAGCGTGGCGATGGACGACACCGACAAGCTGAAGATCTTCTACGACGACGCCTTGGCGATGGGCCTGACCTTCGAGCCACCCAATGTCAACACCGGCGTGCACCGCTTCTGGCCCGTCAGCGCCAAGGTCGTGCGCTATGGCCTGGGCGCGATCAAGGGCACGGGCCAGGGGGCGATCGAGTCCATCGTCAAGACCCGTGAGATCGGCGGCCCGTTCACCAGCTTCTTCGACTTCTGCGCACGCATCGATCGCAAGGCGGTCAACAAGCGCGTGGTCGAGGCGCTGATCAAGGGCGGTGCGTTTGATCTGATCGAGATCGACCGCGCGCGGCTGCTGGCCAGCGTGGCCCGCGGCTACACCCATGCCGAAACGCTGGAAGCGAATGCCGACCAGGGCGGGCTGTTCGACTTCGGCGACTCACACGCGTCGTCGACCCAGGAGCCCGATCTGGTCGCGGCCGACACCTGGAGCATCAAGGAACGGCTGAGCCTGGAGAAGACGGCGATCGGCTTCTACCTGTCGGGCCATCTGTTCGACCAGAGCGGCGACGAGGTGCGCCGCATCGCCCGCCGCCGCATTGCCGACGCGGTCGACAGCCGCGAGCCGGTGATGCTGGCCGGTATCGTCAGCGATCTGCGCATCATCAACGGCAACCGCGGCCGCGTCGGCATCTTCAAGCTCGACGACAAGAGCGATGTGATCGAGGCGGTGGCGAATGAAGAGCTGCTCAATGCCAATCGCGAGACGCTGGCCGACGATGAGCTGATCATCGTCTCGGGCAAGGTGCAGAACGACCGCTTCTCTGGCGGCCTGCGCCTGAACGTGCTGCAGGTCTGGGACCTGGCCGGTGCCCGGGCCCGCTTCGGCAAGTTTCTGCGCCTGAAGGCCAATGGCGTGGCTCCGCCCATCGTCGAGGTGGTCAAGGCCTGGCCCCCGCGCCAGATCCAGACCGAGCAGGGCCCATTGGCGCTGGGCCTGAGCCTGCGCCTGAGCATCAAACGCGAAGGCGCTTCGGCGGAGCTGGAGCTCGGCGACGACGCGCGCTTCTGGCCCTGCGACGAGGCCCTGGCCCGCTTCGCGGCGGCCCAGCCCGAGGCGCCGCCACTGATCGTCTACGAGGCGGGGGCCTGACTCAGCCTAGATCAGCCAGTTGTGAGTTTGCTCATGCTCGTCGATGGGCCTGTGCAGCCAGGCTGACAGCAGTGCGGGCGCCACCTCGGCGCTGTGCATGGGCGGCGCGCTGGGCTGGGCCAGCAGTGCTTCGCCCGGCTGGGCCAGCAGGTCGGCCAGGCCGGGCAGTTCTGCCGGTGCTGAACCGAACAGATGCCGCTCGGGCGGGCTCACGGTTGCGGCCCAGTCCAGGTTCAGTGCTGTGTCGACGGCGCCCGTGGCCGCTGTTGGCAGCATTTTCTGCAGCGTGAAGATGTCGTGCGCGTGGGTGGGCTGGCTGTCGGCCGGCGCCACGCCGATGCCGCCCAGATCGACAAAGCCGCTGGCCTGCATCGTCGGTGCGGCCAGCGGCTGAACATGGCTCATGTTCAGTGCCTGGCGTGTGGCCTCGGACATGGCGGCCACCGTCTCCGGGCGCAGCTGATGCAACTGGTCCACCGTCATCGCTGCCGCCTGGGCGGCGGTCATCGCAGCGGCCTGAACAGGGCTGAGCAGGGCGATATCGGACGGGCTCAGCGCCGCGAACTGCTGGCTGGCCAGCTGGCGGATCTGACTGTCCTGCAGCGCCTGCACCTGGGCGCCGGTCAGCGCCTCGATCTGCTGCGGGCTCATCGCGTTCAGCGCGGCGCCGCTGATGGCCTGCACCGCCGCGGTCGACAGCTGAGCGAGGCTGCCGTTCGACAGGGCGCGCCACTGCTCGGCATGCAGCAGCTCCAGCTGGCCCGGCTGAAGCGCCGCCACCTGGTCCGGTGACAGGGCGCGCAGTGCCTGGGTGCTCAAAGACTCCAGCTGCTGGGCCGACCAGGCCTGCAGCTGCTCGCCGTTCAGTCCGCGGATCTGGGCGCTGGCCAGCAGGGCTATCTGACCGGCGTTGAAGGCCGCTATCTGGCCGCCGCTGAAGGCGCCCAGCTGCTGGGCGCTGAGGGTGGCGAGCTGCTGATCCGTCAGCGCGCTGATCTGCTCGCCGCGCAGTGCCTGCAGGTCGGCATCATTGAGCTGCCTCAGGTCGGCCAGGCTGATGGCCTGCACCTGGCGCGGGCTCAAGGCGGCGATCTGGGCGGTGCTCAGCGCGTTGAACTGTTCCGGGCTCAGCGCCGCGATGGCCTGCGGGCTCAGGGCCTGTATCTGTGCCAGGCCCAGACCCGCCAGCTGGCTGGCGCCAAGGGCCGCCACCTGGGTGGCGCTCAGGGCACCGAGCTGGGCCGGATCGAGCTGGTTGAGCAGCGCCGGTGGCAAGGTCTGCAGTACGGCCGGGGCCAGATAGCGCAGCTGCTCACCGTCCAGCGCATGCCATTGCGCGGGCGTCAGGCTCAAAGCCTGGGCGCTGCTGAGGGCGGCGATCTGCTCCGCGCCCAGGGCGGCGATCACCTCGGTGCCGAGCACGCTCAGGCGGTAGGACGACAGCGCGGCGAACGAGGCGCCGCTGATCTGCGTGAACTGCTGCGGCGCCAGCGCCTGCAGCTGGGCGATGCTGAGGCTGGCAAAGGTGCCGGCCGACAGCCCACCCAGCTGGGTGGCGCTGAACTGGGCCAGTTGCTCCGGCGCCAGGCCTTCGAGCTGCTGGGCCGTGAGGCCGCGCATCTGCGCCACATTCAGCGCGCGCAGGCTGGCGTTGCCGAGGGCCTGGAGGTCGGCCCGCTCGAGCGCGGCCACCTGGTCCGGGCCCAGCGCGGCGATCTGGCCGGGCGTGAACGCGGCCACCTGCTCGGGCTGCAAGGCACGGATCATGGCCGTGCCCAGGCGCGCCAGCTGATCGGGCGTCAGCGCCTGCCATTGGGCCGTGTTCAGTGCCGCCCACTGGGCGGCGCTTAGCGCCTGTAACTGCTCGGGCCGGATGGCGGCCAGTGCCTGTGGCGACAGCAGCGGCATGGCCTCGGCCGGCAGGGCCAGCAATTGCTCGGCGCTGAGGCGTGCCAGCTGGGCCGGGCTCAGCGCCTGGATCTGGCCGTTGCTCAGCGCGTGCACGGCGCCGGTGGACAGCGCCGCCAGCTGCTCGGGCCGCCACTGCTCCAGGGTGCCGGCTGCCACGCCTGCCATCTGCGTGGCGCTCAGCGCCGCGATCTGGGCGCTGCCCAGCTGGGGCAGGGCGCTGTTGCTGAACTGGGCAATCTCCTCGCTGCTCAGCGAGGCCAGCGCCGCCGGCGAAAGCGCGACGATGCCTGCACTGCCCAGCGCCGCCAGCTCGCGCAGGCCCAGCGGGCCGACCGCGGCGGCGCTCAGGCCGCTGATCTGGGCCGTGCTGAGTTGCCCCAGCAGCGGCTCGCCCAGGGCCTTCAGATCGGCCGCATCGAAGCTCTTCAGCTGCGCGCTGCTCAGCGCCGCCAACTGCTGCGGCGTGAAGGCGGCCATGGCGGCGCTGGACAGCGCAGCCACGGCGCCGAGCGCCTGCACTTGCTCGGGCGACAGCCGGGCCACCGTGTCGGCGCTCATTGCGCCGACCTGGGCACTGGTCAGCGCCCCCAGCTGGCCGGCACTCCACTGCGGTAGCTGGGCCTGCAGGGCCGGCAGATCGGCTGCGGGCAGGGCGGCAATCTGGCTGCTCGTCAGCGCGAGCTGCTGCGCTGCGGACAGGCTGGCGATCTGCGCCGTGCTCAGCGCGTTCAGCACCGCCGCCGGCAGGGCCTGGATCTGGCTCGGCGTGAAGGCCTGCAGCTGTACGGCGCTGAGCGCGGTCACCGGCGTGCCGGCCAGTCCGGCGAGCTGGCCGGTGCCCAGGGCCTGCAGCTGCTCGACCGTAAGGCTGCCCATTTCGCTGGCCGTCAGGCCGCGCAGTGCAGCGCTGCTCAAAGCGCCGAACTGCTCGGCGCTGAGTGCGCGGAGTTGTGCGCTGCTGAAGGTGCCTATCTCGGAGGCGGTCAGCGCGCCGAGCTGGCCGGCGGTCAACCAGCTCATGTGCTGTGCACTCATCGCGCGCAGCTCGATGGCGCTGAGTGCGGCGATGTCGCGGCTCTCGATGGCCTGGAATTGCAGGCTGTCCAGCGCCAGGAACTGGGCCTTGCTCAGGCCGGCTATGGCGCTGGCGCTGAGCGCCGCAATCAGCTCGGGCGGCAGTCGCTGCAGCTGGGCCACGCTCAGGCCCTGCACCTGGCGCGCGCCCAGCTGTGACCACTGTTCATGGCTCAGCGCCTGCAGTGCGGCCTCGCCGAGGCTTGCCATCTGCGTGCCGCTGAGGGCACCGAGCTGCGAGCCGCTAAGCGCACGCCAGTCCTCGCCGCTCAGTGCCGCGAGCTGGGCCGGGCTCAGCGCCGCGATCTGGGTCGGGCCGAGCGCCTTCATCTGGTCGATGTCCAGGGCCTGGATCTGCTGGCTGCTCAAGGCCTGGATGGCGGTGGGCGCCAGCGCCTGCACCTGGGCCGTGCCCAGCGCTGCCAGCTGTTCGGCGCTCAGCGCCGCTGCCTGCAGCTTGCTGAGCCCGCGCAGGCTTGCTTCGCTGAGATGGGAGAACTGCTCGGCGCTCAAGGACTGGATGACTCGGGTGCCCAGGCCGCCCAGCTGGGCTGCGGTCAGCGCCGCCATTTGCGTGTCCGACAGCGCGGCCCAGTCATCCGTGCCGAGGGCGAGCAGCTGCGCCGCGCTGAACACAGCCAGCTGGCTGGTGCTCAGTGCGAGCAGGTCTTCGGCATCCAGCGCGGCGAGCTGGGTGCTGCTGAGGGCGCGCAGGGCCGTGGGGCTCAGCCGCTCCACCTGCTCTGCCGTCAGTGCCTGCATCTGGCTGGTGCTCAGGCCCATCAGCTGGCGGGCTTGCAGGGCAGCGATCTGCTCCGGGTCCAGACCGTGGAACTGGGCGGCGCTGAGGGCTCCGATCTGAGCACTGCCCAGGGCCGCGAACTGAGCCGGGCTCAGCGCCTGCAGGTCCTCGGTGCCCAGTGCCGCCATCTGGGCCGGGCGCAGCGCGCCGAGCTGGGCGCCGTTCAGCGAGGCGACCTGCTCAGGGTCCAGTGCCGCGATCGCGGCGGTGCTCAGCGCGGCGAGCTGGGCCGGGCTCAGCGCCCGCAGGCGGTCGGCGGACAGGCCGGCCACATCGCCGGCGTCAAACGAGGCCAGCTGGGCCGGAGTCAGGCTGCGCAGCGCGGCCGGGCTCAGCTGGGCGATCTGCTCGCTGCTGAAGGCCTGCAGCTGTGCCGCGCTCAGTGTCGTCAGCTGCCTGCCGCTCAAGCCGCCGAGCTGGGTGTCGCTGAGCGAATGCAACTGCTCGACGCTCAGCCTGGCGAACTGGCTGGCGCTGAGCGCATTCAGCTGGGCAGGGCTGAAGGCCTGCAGGTCTTCGATCGCCAGCGCGGCCATCTGCACCGGCTTGAGCGCCGCCATCTGCAGCGTGCTGAGGGCGGCCAGCTGGGTGGCGGACAGCGACTGGATCTGCTCGGCGCTCCAGCCCTGAATGGCCTGCGGCGACAGACCCTGGATCTGAGCACCGCTGAGCGCGGCCAGCTGGGCCTCGCCCAGGGCGGCCAGATCGGCGGCGATCAGGCCGCGCAATGCGACTGGACTGAGGGCGGCCAGCGATGCCGGGGGCAGCAACTGGAACTGCTGCGGGCTCAAGCCCGCCAGCTGGGCCTGCGTTGCCACCGCCCATTGCTCGATGCGCAGGGCCGGCAGCACGGCGTCGCCCAGCGCGGCAAACTGGTTGGGCTGCAGGGCCTGCACACGCTCCACCGGCAGCGCGGCCACCAGCTCGGCGCCCAGGGCGGCCATCTGGCCGGTGCTCAGCGCACGCCAGCTGACCAGGCTCAGTTGGCCGACCTGGTCGGCGCTCCAACTCTGCAGCTGCGTGGCGCTGAGGCCCAGCAGATGCCGGGGTGCCAGAAAGCCCATCTGCTCCTCGGTGAGTGCATGCAGCTGGGCGCTGTCGAGGCGGGCAAACTGGGCGGTGGAGAAGGCATTCAGCTGCGGGCTGGACATTTGCTGCAGCGCCTGCGGCGTGATGGCCGCGATCTGCGCCGGCGTCAGCCGCGAGATCTCGGCCGGCGTCCAGTTGGCGGGCGTGGCGGGTGTGGTGGTGGTGCTGCTGGCTGTGGTCATTTTTTTTCCCCTGCCGGCCTCAGGTTCTGTGGCCAGTTGCCGAGGAATCTAAAGCTGCAGGCCCGGGTTTGATCCGTCGAACTGGCTGCGCTTTCCGGCCCAGTGGCCAGGGCTTTGCGCTTTGCGCACAGTTCCGCTGTCATCCTGATAAAAACTGCAAGTGCCAGGTCTTGCCTGACCCACGGACGCTAAGCTCGGGCAGAATCAAGTCGGCACCGCAATCCCAATAGAGCACAGCATGAATGCGCCCCCCCACTTCCCGACCACCGGCCTGGTGCTGACCGGCGGCGGCGCGCGCGCCGCCTACCAGGTAGGGGTGCTGGCGGCGCTGGCGCAGATCCGCCGCGACTGCGGCGTCTGGGGTGGCGTCAACCCCTTCCCGGTGATTGCCGGCACCTCGGCCGGGGCCATCAATGCCGCCGCCCTGGCCTGCGGCGCCGATGACTTCGACGGCACTGTGGATCAGTTGGTGAAGCTGTGGGAGAACCTGCACGCCGACAACGTCTACCGCTCGGATTCGTTCGGCGTGATACGCACCGGCGCGCGCTGGCTGACGATGATGTCGGTGGGCTGGGCGATCGCCCGCTGGCGCAAGGCCAAGCCGCGCAGCCTGCTCGACAACAGCCCCCTGCGCGAGCTGTTGGAGCGGGTGGTGCCGATACACAAGCTGAATCGCATGTTGCTCGACGGCCATATGCAGGCGCTGTCGGTCAGTGGCTCCAGCTATAGCTCAGGGCTCCATGTCAGTTTCTATCAGGCGATCAAGGATTTCGAGCCCTGGGAGCGCACCCAGCGTATCGCGGTGCGCACGCCGCTGAGCATCTCGCACCTGATGGCGTCCAGCGCCATCCCCTTCATCTTTCCGTCGGTATCGCTGAACCTGGACGGCCAGAACGAGTGGTTTGGCGATGGTTCGATGCGCCAGAACGCGCCGATCTCGCCGGCCATCCACCTGGGCGCCGAGCGGGTGCTGGTGGTCGGTGCCGGGCGCATGCACGAACCGCCGGGCCGGCGCGTGCAGGTGGATGGCTACCCGAGTCTGGCCCAGGTGGCAGGCCATGCGATGTCGAACATCTTCCTGGATGCGCTGGCGGTCGATATCGAGCGCTTGCAGCGCATCAACAGCACCCTGGGCCTGCTGACGCCCGAGCAGCGTCGCTCGACCAAGCTGCGGCCTATCGAGGTTCTGGTGATTGCGCCCAGCCAACGCCTGGACGACCTGGCCGCCAAGCACCAGGGGGATCTGCCCACGCCGATACGGGCGATGCTGCGCGGCGTTGGCGTTTCCGGCCAAGGCGAGCAGGCCAAGGGCGCGGCGCTGGCCAGCTATCTGCTGTTCGAGCCGTCCTACACCGGCGAGCTGATGGCGCTGGGCAGGCATGACACGATGAGCCGCCGCGACGAGGTGGCCAAATTCTTCGGCTGGGACCGCTACACACAGCCGATGGGCATGTACAAACTGGATCCAATGCCGGCGGCCCGCAGCCAGGAAACGTCGCGAGGCTTGCCTTGAGCCTCAGCGCACTCTGAAGGCGGCGGGCCGACCGGACCGCTCAGCTCTTGGAGGCCGCCTTGGCTGCGGTCTTGGCCTTCTTCTCCGACTTGGCATCGGCTGCGACGGCCGTCGTTGCGGTGTCTGCCTTGGCCGGCTTGGCGTCTGCCTTGGCTGACGCAGGCGCGGCGCCCTTGAAGCCCGCCCCATTGACCGTCAGCCCCTCGGCCGAGAACTTGGCGGCGTTGCCCTCACCCACGCCCTTGACCCGTTCGATGAAGTCGGCCCAATCCTTGAACGCGCCCTTCTTGCGCTCGTCGAGAATCTTGCCCGAGACCCCCGGGCCTATGCCCTTGATGGTTTCCAGATCGGCCTGGCTGGCCTTGTTGACGTCAACGGCCGCAAACGCTGCGGCCGCGAACAGGGCCATCACGATGGCCAGCATCTTCTTCAACATAAGCGCTCTCCCTGGTAGGTGGATGGTGCGGCTCCCGTGGTCAAGCGGCTACGCCGCGCTGAGGCAGGCAAGGGCCTGACCCAGCGCTAGCATAACTCCGTATGGTGGCGGAGAAAAGGCCTGGTTTACCCAGGTTACTGATGCTGTGCCGCGACCATGGCCGCATAGGCGGTGCCTAGCGCCATCAGCTCCTCATGCCGGCCCTGCTCGATGACGCGGCCGTCGGCCAGCACGTGGATGCAGTCGGCGTGGCGCACCGTACTCAAGCGGTGAGCGATGACGATCAGGGTCTTGCGCCCATGCCATTGCTCCAGCGCCTGCTGGACGGCGCGCTCGCTCTCGGTATCCAAGGCCGAAGTCGCTTCGTCAAAAACCCAGATCGGGGCGTCCTTGTACAGCGCGCGGGCAATGGCCAGGCGCTGGCGCTGGCCGCCGGACAGCCTGCTGCCATTGGCGCCGACCAGCGTCTGCAGGCCCTGGGGCTGGCTGACGGCAAAGTCCCACAGATTGGCGGCGCGCAAGGACCGCTCCAGCCGGGCCTCGTCGCGAGGGCTGGCGTAGATCACGTTGTCGGCCAGGCTACCGTCGAACAGCACGATGTCTTGCGAGACCACGGCGAACTGGCGGCGCAGCGAGGCCTTTTTCAGCTGCTGGATGTCGACACCGTCCAGGGTGATGTGGCCGCGGTTCGGCGCCACAAAGCCCAGCAGCGCGCTGACGATGGTCGATTTGCCCGCCCCCGAGGCCCCGACCAGCGCAATCGTCTGGCCGGCACCGACCTGCAGCGTGAATCCATTCAGCGCCGCGCGCTCGGCACCGTCGTACTGCAGGATCACCGCGTCGAAGCTGATATCGCCCCGGCACTGGTCAAGGCTGAGCGTGCCGCCATCGGGCTCGGGCGGTACGTCCAGCAATTCGAAGCAGCCGCGGGCCACGACCAGGCTGCTCAGCACCGGCTGCGATACATCGGTCAGATGCCGCACCTTGGAGATCAGCAATAGCATCGCGGTGATGAAGGCCACGAACTCGCCGACGGTGGCGCGCTGCTGTTGGGCCTGCACCAGGGCCAGGGTCAGGATGATGGCCAGTCCGACGCTGGCCACGACCTGGGACACCGGGCTCATCAGCGCGCTCGATGCGGCGTTCTTCAAGGTCATGCGCTGCAGATGGCGGGCCTCGCGCTCGAAGCGGGCCGCCTCCCAGGCGCCGGCATCGAAGGTGCGCACCACCCGCCAGGCGCGGGCGATGTCATCGACCACCGAGACCAGGCGCATCTGCGAGTCATAGGCCTGGGTGCCCAGCCGCTTGGCGCGCTTGTGGATCAGGCGCACGGCCACGCCAAGCACGGGCACGACGACCAGGGTCAGCAGGGTAAGCCGCCAGTTCAGGTAGAACAGATAGGCCAGCATCACGATGCTGGTGCTGCCGTCGCGCAGTATGGTGGTCAGCGCGCCGCTCATCAAATTGGTCAGCTCGTGCGGATTGCTGACCACCTTGGTGACTGCCTCGGCCGGCGTCATGTGGCTGAACAGCTTGGCGTCGGCGCGTATCACGCTGCGCATCAGCGCCTGGCGGATGTCCAGCACGGTGCGCGAGGCGGTGCGGTTCATCATGTAGGCGCCACTGAAGGCGAACAGGCCGCGTGCGGCGAACAGGCCGATCAGGGTCAGCGGCACGGCCCAGATCGGGAAGCTCATCTCGCTGGTAAAGCCCTCGTCGAGCACGAACTTCAGCAGCCAGGGCACCAGCGGCTCGGTCGCCGAGGCCAGCAAAAAGGCCAGCACCGACACCACCAGGCCCTTGCGATGCGGGCGTACAAAGGCCCAGAAGCGGCGGGCGGGGGACGGTGGTTTGGCGGTCATTGGCAGTGCGATCGTGGGGGTTTTGTGGCGTGGGCCACACTCTAGCGCAGCGGCTGCAGCGTACGGGGAAGGGCCCTGCATATACTCGCCGCATGATTTCTGACGCGCCCCCGAGCAGGCATGACCTGGACACCCTCCCGCTCATGCCCGCCTCGACGCCACCGGTGCGCGTGCTCCACTTCGTGACCGGGGGTTTCTCGGGCGCCACCCAGGTGGCCGTCGATCTGGCCAGCGCTTCCCTGAGCGGCCGGCGCGTTGAGCCGCTGCTGGTGCTCAGGCGCAAGCGCAACACCGATGCGGCCCGCGTCCAGGCACTGCAGGACCAGGGCCTGGCAGTGCGCGTGGTGCCCGGCTGGTCGCATCTGGCGACGATCTGGGCCCTGGTCAAGATCTGCCGAGAGTTCAAGCCCGAGGTGCTGGTGGCCCACGGTTTCCCGGAGCATTTGCTGGGCCGCCATGCCGGCCTGTGGGCAGGCGTGAAGGCGCTGGTGCAGGTGGAGCACAACACCCGCGAGCGCTACACCCGCTGGCGCCTGGCGCAGGCGCGCTGGCTGAGCGCGCGCACTGCCTGGCTGGTGGGGGTGTCCGAGGGCGTGCGCCGCCGCTTGGTCGAGCTGGGCTTCCCCGAGGCCAAGACGCTGGCGATACCGAATGGCATACGCATGGAGCCCTTTGCCGATGCCGAGCTGCACGCCTTCGACGCGCGGGTGCCGGGCATCGTGATGTCGGCCCGCTTTGCACGGCAGAAGGACCACCTGACCTTGATACGCGCCATTGCGCTGCTGAAGGCCCAGGGGCTGACACCGCCGGTGCTGTTGGCCGGCGGCGGCAAAGCCTCGCTGCGCGCCCAGGCCGAGGCCGAGGTCGCCAAGCTGGGACTGCAGGGCCAGGTGCGCTTTCTGGGTCATTACAAAGGCGTGCCCGAGCTCTTGATGACGCAGCAGATTTGCGTGCTGTCCACCCACTGGGAGGGCATGCCGCTGTCCCTGGTCGAGGGCATGGCGGCCGGCTGCGCCGTGGTGGGCTCGGCTGTGCCTGGGGTGCAGGAGCTGATCATCGACCAAGTGACGGGCTTTCTGGTGCCCGAGGGCGATGCCAAGGCCCTGGCCGAGGTGCTGGCCGAGCTGCTGCGCGACCCGGGCCTGGCCAGCCGCGTTGCCCAGGCGGCACGCCGGCGCGCGCTGGAGGAGCACGGGCTGGCGCTGATGACGCAGCGCTATGAGGACTTGCTGGTGGGCCTGGCGACCCAGGCTTAGGTGCTGCGTTCCAGCCAGCGCCTGATCGGCCGGCCCAGACCGTAGACCAGGCGCTGCCACGCGTTGCGGCTATGACGTTGCACAAAGATGCGCCGGTACCAATGGCCGTGCCTGAGTTCAGGCTTCTCGCGTTCGATCAGCGCAATGCAGCGAGCCTTCAGCGCATCGCGTTCCATCGCCGCCGTGCGGCCATTGCGATAGGTCTTCTGCCCGCTAGTGACCGGCCGCACATGGCTGGCCACGATCGTGTTCAGGATCGCCGTGCGCTCCATGCCCAGCAGCTTCTGCAGGGTCGGTATCAGATATTTGTCTATGCCCCAGGACGAGACGTTGCCTTCGTAGTGGGGCGCGCCGGCCATGAACAACGGGCCGCGGTAGAAGGGCATCATCACCTCGACCCAGTCCACCGGGTGGGCCATCGCCTGGCCCTGCTGCAGGGTCCAGCGATGGGTGTAGTGGCTGTCGTGGCTCAGGCAGGGTGAGAATACGTCCAGGCCGGTGGCGCGGGCCAGGTGCAGCGCGCGGTTGATGTCGCTGACGCCGATGATGATGTCGTCGTCGATCAGGCTCACGTACTCGGGCAGTGGGCTTGCCCCGGCCAGATGTGCGGCGAGCGCCTGGTAGATCTCGCCCTTGCACTCGGTCGCGCCGGACAGCACCCGGCAGCGCAGGCCCTGCACCGTCAGCTCGGACTGCGCAACTGTGCCCGAGAAATCGAACAGCACGAGGCTGAACTGCGGCGTGGCGTCGATGTGCAGGCATTGCAGCGGCGGGCTCTTGCCGTCCCAGGAGACGAGCACCAGCGGCTGGATGGAGTTTGGCGTCTCGGACACTGGCGCCTCCTCAGCGGCGCGCGCCATGCCAGGCGTTCAGCACCGTGTAGCCGAACTTGCGGCGGAACTTGCGGAACTTGGCGCCGAGGCCCGCCTCGCTGACCTTGGCCCCGATCGAGCTCTGGAAGCTGGTCTCGTCGAGCGCGATGGCGGCCGGCAGCACGCCCTGCACACGCAGATCGTTCTCCCACCAATGGCGCAGATCGACATCGATGGGCCGGCCGAAGGGCACACGGCTGGCCAGCAGCTTTTGCGCGCCGCTGCGGCTGACCACATATCCGGCGGTGAGGCTGGGCACGCGGCGGTAGTCCACCAGCTCGAAGCCCGGAGTCAGTGGCGCGCGGCGGCTGAGCTTTTCACTGTCACGGCCGATCAGTTTGATCATGTCCCAGCCGGGCGGCAGTGCGGCAATGGCGGCGATCACGGCCGCGAACTGAGGTTTGGGGCGCACGTCGTCTTCGAGCACGACCAGCGCGTTATGCGGGCCGTCCAGCAGCTGGCGCCAGGCATTCAGGTGGCTGGCGTAGCAGCCCTTCTCGCCATTCACCAGCGGCTTGTGGAATTGATGCGCGTTCAGCGCGGCGGAGTAGAGACGGTCCTGCTCGGCCTGGGGCAGTTCGGTCCAGCGGGTGGCGGTGAAGCGCTCGGCGGCCAGGCCCAGGCGCTCGAACTCGGCCTGCAGGCGTGCACGGCGGTCGCCGTCGCTGTCCAGATTGATATAGACCACCGGCAGGGCCAGTGGCTGCGGCTGGCCCACCATCACTCGCGCCAGTGCTGGGCGATCCAGGGCGCCGGGCGCGCATGGCGCCAGTTGCCGTTGTTGCGGCCGGCCAGCGCGTCGGGCGGGTTCATCACGCCGTGGAAGATCAGGATGCGTGCGCCCTTGGGAATGAAGGGCTCGCGCCAGTAGCTGGTCGGCCAGGCGGGGATGCAGTGGTATTTGTAGCTGGCGCACCAGGCATCGTCCCAGTACTGCAAGCGGCCCTGCTTGTGCATCTCGTCCGACAGATAGGCCTGCTCGTTTCGGAACGCTTGGCGTATCGCCTCATGCTCGGTGCGGAACTTGGCCAGCACATCGGCATGTGCGCCCAGCGTGAAGCGGTAGACCGAGGAGTTGCCGGTGACGCGCCAGGGCCGCTTCCAGTCGTGGATGATCAGGAACTCGCCGGGCACCTCGAAGAAGGGCGTGATGTCATCGACGATGACCACGTCCAGATCGAGGAACAGCGCCGTGCCCTTGAGGCCGTGCAGATCGGCCTCGAACGTGGTCAGCTTGGTCCAGCCGCGTTCCGGTATACCGGCGGGCAGCTTCAGCTCGGGGATGGGCAGGCATTGCACCTCGGCGCGAATGCCCTCGCTTCTATCGGTCAGGCAGACGAAGCGGAACTCGCCCTTGAGATGCCTGCGCACCATCGCGTACAGGCGATTCACATATTCGGGGCCGTACTTGGTGCCCCACTTCATGCACAGGATGACGCGGTCGGGCGCGCGGGCGGTATCGGGCGGCATCACAGTTCCTCAACGCGCTTGGGCGGGTAGGTATCCCAGCCCAGGCAGCCCGGGCATTGCCAGAAGTAGTGCTGAGCCTCGAAGCCGCAGGCGGCGCAGCGGTAGCGCTGCAGCGGCCGGCCGGCGCGCTCCAGGGCTGTGTTGATCAGGCTGGCCTCAGGCTCGGGCAGCGTGTTGCTGCGCACGCTCAGCAGGCGCTGCGCGGCCGACAGCGTCGGTTGGTGGCGCAGATGCTCCTGCAGGCGCTGGCACTGGGCGTTGCGGTCGGGCTCGACCTTCTCCAGCGCCAGCAGCAGCGGCATGCTGGGCGTGCGTTGGTACTGGGCGAGCAGGCTGGCGTGGGCCGTGGCCTGCTGGCCGCAGGCCAGGGCGGCATCGGCATAGTCCTTGGCGACCAGATTGAAGGCCTCGGGGTTCAGCGCGATCAGCTGGGCGTAGGCGGCCATGGCCTCGGCGTGCAGGCCGCGCCGTGTCAGGCTCTGGCCGGTCAACACATGGCCCCGGGCCGATTGCGGCGAGGCGGCGATGGCATTCAGCAGCGCCTGGCCGGCGTCCTCTTCCTTGTGCGCTGCCTGTGCTTCCAGCGCCAGCTCGCACCAGTAGTGCGCGATGCGCGAGGCGAAGGACCCGGTGCCGCTGCGCTCCAGATGGCGGGCGATCTCGATCGCCTGACGCCATTCGCGCGAGCGCTCGTACAGCGACAGCCGGGCCAGGCGCGCCTCCAGTTCGAAGGGCGTGCCGTCCAGCGCCTTGAAGGCTTCTTCCGCGCGGTCGAACAGGCCGGCTTTCAGAAAGTCTTGCGCCAGTGCGTGCTGGGCGCGCTCGCGTTCGGCGCGGGGCAGGTCACCGCGCTGCAGCAGGTGCTGGTGCACGCGCACCGCGCGCTCGTATTCGCCGCGGCGGCGGAACAGGTTGCCCAGGGCGAAGTGCAGCTCCGAGGTGTCGGGGTCGTTCTGGACTGCCTCGATGAAGGCGTCGATGGCCTTGTCCTGCTGCTCGTTGAGCAAGAGGTTCAGGCCCTTGAAATAGGCCTTGGGCGCATCGCGCTGCTCGCGCTTCCACTGGCGCAGGTCCAGCCGCGAGGCCAGCCAGCCCAGGCCGAAGGCGACCGGCAGCGCGATCAGCAGCCACTGCAGATCAAAGTCCATCGGGCAGGCTGCTGTTCAGATGATCGGGCGCGGGGGCGGCCGCTGCGGGGGCAGGGGCCGCCGGGGTGGCGGCATGCTTGCGCTGCGCCTGCCGGCGCTGGCGCCACCAGGCCGGCACCATGGCCAGCACGCCGAAGGCGCAGCCCATGGCGAAGGCCACCAGCACGATGATGATCATCGGCGCATGCCACTCGTGGCCGAAGAACCAGCGCACACCGGCCTCCTGGCTGTTGTTCAGGGCGAAGGCAAACAGGGCAAAGAAGAGCAGGCCGCGAAGGGCCCAGACGATCAGTCTCATCCGAAGGATTCTAGGCCCTGAAACCGGTCAATCCTGGGCGGGCGCTGCTGCGGCTTCGTTGTGCACCGTCTGCAGGTCCACCGCTTCGCGCAGCGCCTTGCCCGGCTTGAAGTGGGGCACCAGCTTCTCGGGAATAGTGACCTGCTCGCCGCTGCGCGGATTGCGGCCCACGCGGGGCGGACGGCGGTTGATCGAGAAGCTGCCGAAGCCGCGGATCTCGATGCGGTGGCCCTTGGCGAGCGCGTCGGACATCGCGTCCAGAATCGTCTTGACGGCGAACTCGGTGTCACGCTGCGTGATCTGGGTGAAGCGTTCAGCCAGCTGTGCAACGAGGTCGGATCGGGTCATGGCGGGTGCAGGTTCCTGAGCGTGAATGAATGCGAGGCCTCGACATCATGCCTGCATATTTAGGAAAAAAGCCCGCGGTACACGAGGTACGGCGGGCTTTCCCTTAAACATGGGGGATAGGCGCAGTGCGCCGTCCCTCAGGTTTGTCTGACAAGGCTGATCAGCCGTTGTCCTTCTGCGTGTCCAGCTTGGCGCGCAGCAGGGCGCCCAGGCTGGTCGTGCCAGCGTTTTCACGCTCGGACGTGGCCGACAGGCGCTGCATGGCTTCCTGGTTGTCGGCGTTGTCCTTGGCCTTGACCGACAACTGGATGGAGCGCGTCTTGCGGTCCACGTTGATGATCAGGGCGGAGACTTCGTCGCCATCCTTCAGCACATTGCGGGCGTCTTCCACGCGGTCACGCGAGATTTCCGAAGCGCGCAAGTAGCCGGTGACTTCCTCGCTCAGCTGGATCTCGGCGCCACGGGCGTCAACGGTCTTGACCTTGCCGACCACGATCATGCCGCGATCATTGATCGAGGTGTAGTTCGTGAACGGGTCGCTGTCCAGCTGCTTGATGCCCAGCGAGATGCGCTCGCGCTCGACGTCCACGGCCAACACGACGGCGTCAACTTCTTGACCCTTCTTGAAGTTGCGCACGGCGGCTTCGCCCGGCTCGTTCCAGGACAGGTCGGACAGGTGCACCAGACCGTCGATGCCCTGGGCCAGGCCCACGAACACGCCGAAGTCGGTGATCGACTTGACGGGGCCGCGCACCTTGTCGCCGCGCTTGACGTTCTCGGCGAACTCTTCCCAAGGATTGGCCTTGCACTGCTTCATGCCCAGCGAAATGCGACGCTTGTCTTCGTCGATTTCCAGAACCATGACTTCGACTTCGTCGCCCAGCGAAACGATCTTCGACGGAGCCACGTTCTTGTTGGTCCAGTCCATTTCGGAGACGTGCACCAGGCCTTCGATGCCGGGTTCGATCTCGACGAATGCGCCGTAGTCAGCGATGTTGGTGACCTTGCCGAACAGGCGCGTGCCGGTCGGGTAGCGGCGAGCCACGCCGAACCAGGGGTCGTCGCCCAGCTGCTTCAGGCCCAGCGAGACGCGGTTCTTCTCGGCGTCGAACTTCAGGACCTTGGCAGTCAGTTCCTGGCCAACCGTCACGACTTCCGACGGGTGACGGACACGGCGCCAGGCCATGTCGGTGATGTGCAGCAGGCCGTCGATACCGCCCAGGTCCACGAACGCACCGTATTCGGTGATGTTCTTGACCACGCCGTTGACGATGGCGCCTTCGGACAGGGTTTCCAGCAGCTTGGCGCGCTCTTCGCCCATCGAAGCTTCGACCACGGCACGGCGCGACAACACGACGTTGTTGCGCTTGCGGTCCAGCTTGATGACCTTGAATTCCATGGTCTTGCCTTCGTACGGGCTCATGTCCTTGACCGGACGCGTGTCCAGCAAGGAGCCCGGCAGGAAGGCGCGGATGCCGTTGACCAGGACGGTCAGGCCGCCCTTGACCTTGCCCGACACGGTACCGGTCACGAAGTCGCCCGACTCCAGTGCGGTTTCCAGCGACATCCACGAGGCCAGACGCTTGGCCTTGTCGCGCGACAGGATGGTGTCGCCGTAGCCGTTTTCGATCGCGTCGATGGCCACCGACACGAAATCGCCCACTTGGACTTCGAGCTCGCCCTTGTCGTTCTTGAACTCTTCGATGGGCACATACGCTTCGGACTTCAGGCCGGCGTTGACGACCACGAAGTTGTAGTCGATGCGAACCACTTCGGCAGAGATGACCTCACCTGCGCGCATATCGGAGCGCTGCAGGGATTCCTCGAACATGGCGGCAAACGAGTCACCACCAAAGCTGGCGGTTTGGGATTCGGACATGGTGTTTCCTGGTGCCGGGCTGATCCGGCAGGTTGTGCAAGCGTGAAGCTTGCGGGTTAAGTTGTTGAGTTCGCCGCCCTCAGTGCAACTGACGTTGCGGGAGGGAAGGGCAGCGGGCCCGTTTTCGACGGCAAGCCCGAGGACTTGTCGTCTGCCGTTTCAATGCCCAGCGCTATGAAACGGCCTGCGATCAGCCCACCAGCTCAATACCAGATCCACCGATTCCTCGATGGTCTGGCTCGAGTTGTCGAGCATCAGCGCGTCTGCAGCTGGCTTCAAGGGCGAAACTTTACGGCTTTGATCCCGCAAGTCGCGCGCCTCTAGGTCTTCACGCAGGTCTGCAATGCTAGCTGAAATTCCCTTGGAAATCAATTGCTTATGCCTGCGCTCGGCGCGCGTTGCCGCGCTCGCGGTCAAAAATACCTTGAGGCCGGCCTGGGGGAACAGCATCGTGCCCATGTCGCGCCCATCGGCCACCAGGCCGGGCAGGCGGCGGAAGGCCAGTTGCAGGCTGTGCAGGGCCAGGCGAACAGCCGGCAGCGCGGCAACCTTGGACGACATGGCACCCACGGTCTCGTCGCGCAGCGCATGGGTCACGTCCTCATGGCCCAGGAACACCTGGCCGCCCTCGAAGTGCAGATCCAGTTGGCTGGCCAGGGCGGCGATGTCGTGCTCGTTGTCCAGCGACACGCCGGCGCGCAGGCTGGCCAAGGCGGTGGCACGGTACAGGGCACCCGAGTCCAGCACCCAATAGCCCAGCTTGGCGGCGACCAGATCGGCCAGGGTGCCCTTGCCGGAGGCGCTGGGCCCGTCGATGGTGATGACCGGAATGCTGTCCCGCTCCGGCTCGACGACCGAAAACAGCGTCTCGAAGTAGTCGGGGAAGGTCTTGGCCACGCATTTCGGGTCGAGGATGCGCACCGGCACGCCCGTGCTGCCATTCAACCCGCTCAATCCGTTCAGCGCCGCCAGCGAGAAACACATCGCCACACGGTGGTCGTCATAGGTGTGAATGGCGGCCGGCTGGAAGGTCTTGAGCGGATGCACGCGCAGCCAGTCCGGGCCTTCTTCGACGGTGGCGCCCAGCTTGCGCAGCTCGGTGGCCATGGCGACGATGCGGTCGGTCTCCTTGACCCGCCAGCTGGCGATATTGCGCAACGTGCTGGTGCCATCGGCGTACAGCGCCATCACGGCCAAGGTCATCGCGGCGTCGGGAATGTGGTTGCAGTCCAGGTCGATGGCGCGCAGCGGCCAGACGCCGCGCTTGACCTGCAGCCAGTTCGGCCCGCTCTCGACCCAGGCGCCCATCGCCTCGGCTGCCTCGACAAAGCGCACATCGCCCTGGATTGAGGCCGAGCCCACGCCTTCGATGCGCACCGGCGCGTCGATGCCGGCAATCGCGCCCAGCGCAACAAAGTAGGAGGCCGAGGAGGCGTCGCCCTCGACATGGATGCTGCCCGGCGAGCGGTAGCGGCTGCCGGCGGGAATGGTGAAGCGCTGCCAGCCATCGCGCTCGACCGTGATGCCGAAGCGCGCCAGCAGCAGCAGGGTGATCTCGACGTAAGGCTTTGAGATCAGCTCGCCCTGCACCTCGATCACCACCGGCCGGTCGGTGGCCACCAGAGGCAGGGCCAAGAGCAGGGCGGTCAGGAACTGGCTGGACACGTCGCCACGTACCTGTACCGGTTGGTCGAGCTCCAGCGTGGATGGGCCCGTCAGCCGCAGCGGCGGATAGCCCTCGTTCTCCAGGCAGTCGATCTGGCAGCCGAGCAGGCGCAGCGCATCGACCAGATCACCGATCGGTCGCTCGTGCATGCGCGGCACGCCGCGCAGCGTGATGTCGCCGCCTTGTGTCGCCACCAGCAGGGCCAGCGCGGCGGTCAACGGGCGCATCGCCGTGCCGGCATTGCCCAGGAACAGATCGGCCTGAGTCGCGCCGAGCCAGGCGCCCAGGCCGGTGACGCGCAGCGGTCCCTTGTCTTCGCGTTCGAGTTTGCAGCCCAGCGTGCGCAGCGCATCCAGCATCACGGCGGTGTCGTCCGAGTCCAGCAGATCGTGGACCACGGTCACACCGTCGCTCAGGCCCGCCAGCAAAAGCACGCGGTTGGAGATGCTTTTGGAGCCCGGCAGATGCACGGTGCCGGCGGCCGACACCAGCGGCGGCAAGTCAAGAAAGGAGGTCGAATACATGAGGGAGACAGGACAAAGGCGAGGTCGGGCTCAGCGCGGAGGGCTCTTGGGTGGCGTACTCATATGCCATTGCGAGCGGGTGTCCGAGGCCTGGCTGATCAGCTTCTCCAGGGCCGGGCCGTCGCCGTCCTGCACCAGCTTCTCGAAGTGATGGAGCACGGCGCGGAAGAATTTGGACTGCTTCAGCACTTCCTCGCGGTTGGCGACGAGTATGTCGCGCCAGATCGCCGGATCGCTGGCGGCGATGCGGGTGAAGTCGCGAAAGCCCGGACCCGCCAGCGACAGAAAGTCCGCGCCCGCCGGCTGCTGGGCAATCGCCGAGAAGTAGGCAAAGGCCAGCAGATGGGGCAGATGGCTGACGGCGGCAAAGGCAGCGTCATGGTTCTCGGGCGACATCTTCAGCACCTGGGCGCCAATCGCGGACCAGACGTCGGTTGCTTTCTGCAGCAGCGCCGCATTGGTCTGCGGCAGCGGCGTCAGGATGACCTGGCGGCCCTGGTACAGCGCGGCATCGGCGTGCTGGACGCCGGCCGACTCCTTGCCGGCGATCGGATGCGCTGGCACAAAGGAGCCCAGCCGGTTGCGCAACGCCCGCTTGGCGGCCAGCACCACATCGCACTTGGTCGAGCCCACATCCATCACCAGCATGCCCGGCTCGACCATATGGCAGATCGCCTTGAAGGTGGCCTCGCTGGCCGCCACAGGCACGGCGATCAAGACGATGTCGGAGCCCGACACCGCCAGAAGCGCCGACTCGGCAATAGTGTCGATCACGCCCAGCCGGCGGGCCTTCTCGGTGGTCGATGGCGATTTGCTGTAGCCGACCACATGCTTGACCAGACCGGCCTTCTTGAGCGCCAGGGCAAAGGAGCCGCCCATCAGGCCGCAGCCGATGACGCCGAGTTGGTTGAACATCGCGGCAGCCTCGCTTAATGCACGTCGAGCGGGTAGGTGCCCAGCACCTTGAAGAAGGCGCAGACCGCGCGCAGCTCCTGCATCGCCTGCGCGACATGGGGCTCGTCCGGGTGACCCTGCAGGTCGATGTAGAAGTAGTACTCCCACTGGCCCGAGCGGGCCGGGCGCGACTCGAAGCGGCTCATCGACACGCCATGGGCCTTCAGCGGCACCAGCATGTCATGCAGCGCGCCGGGGCGGTTCGTCACCGAGACGACCAGGCTGGTGCAGTCGTGGCCCGAGGCGGCAGGCTGCGGGTGGCGGTCCGGGTGGGCGAGCACGGCAAAGCGGGTGCGGTTATGGGCATCGTCCTGGATCGCCGGCGACACCAGGTGCAGGCCGAACTCGCTGCCGGCGCGCTGGCTGGCAATCGCCGCCAGCTTGGGGTCAAGACTGGCCAGCCGTGCACCCTCGGCATTGCTGGCCACCGGCCGGCGCTCGGCCTGGGGCAGATGGGTGCTCAGCCATTGGTGGCATTGCGCCAAGGCCTGCGGATGGGCGCAGACGGCCTCGATGCCTTCCAGCGAATTACTCTTGCGCAGCAGGTTGTGGCGCACCACCAGGCTGGTCTCGCCGATGATGGACAGCGGCGTGCTCAGGAACAGGTCCAGCGAGCGCGTCACCACGCCCTCGGTTGAGTTCTCGACCGGCACCACGCCGAAATCGGCCGCGCCGGCAATCGTCTGGTGCAGCACCTCGTCGAAGTTAGCACAGGGCACGCGCACGATGCTGGAGCCGAAATAGCCCAGCGCCGCCTCCTCGCTGAAGGTGCCGGCCGGGCCCAGATAGGCCACGCGTATCGGCGTTTCCAGCGCGCGGCAGGCCGACATGATCTCGCGCCAGATTGGCGCCACGCTCTCGGTCTGCAGCGGGCCACTGTTCTTCAGCTTCAGGCCGTCGATGACCTGGGCCTCGCGCTCGGGGCGGAACACCACCGAGCCCTCGTGCTTCTTCAGCTCGCCCACGGCCAGGGCCAGTTGGGCGCGCTGGTTGAGCAGCTGCAGCAGTTGGCCATCGACGCTGTCTATCTGCTGGCGCAGGGCCAGCAATTCGGGGGGGACGGGTGCGGTAGGTGTTGTTGAATCAGCCATGACGGGCTTCGAAATCTCGCATTAAGTCGACCAAGGCCTGCACGCCTTCCAGCGGCATGGCGTTGTATATCGAGGCACGCATGCCGCCCACGGACTTGTGTCCCTTGAGCTGGAGCAGGCGGCGCTCGCGGGCGTCGGCCAGGAAAGCGTCATTCAAGCGTTCGTCACGCAAAAAGAAGGGCACGTTCATGCGCGAGCGGGCGTTGTGGGCCACGCGGTTGATGAACATGCCGCTGCCGTCCAGGGTGCTGTACAGCAGCTCAGCTTTATCGATATTGCGCTGCTCGATCGCGGCCAGCGCGTTGCGGCCCCGGTACGAGAAGCGCTTCAGCCATTGAAACACCAGCCCGGCCATATAGATGCCATAGGTCGGTGGGGTGTTGAACATCGACTGGGCCTGGGCCACGGTCTGGTAGTTGAAGGCCGAGGGGCAGGCCTGAAGCGCATGACCCAGCAGGTTGTTACGCACGAAGACCAGAGTCAGGCCGGCCGGGCCGATGTTCTTCTGGGCACCGCCAAAGGCCAGGCCGACGCGCGACCAGTCCAGCGGGCGGGACAGCTGCTGCGACGAGAAGTCGATCACCAGCGGGGCATCGCTGCCCAGCGCCTTCAGGTCGGGAATCTCGTGGAACTCGACGCCGTGGATGGTCTCGTTGGAGCACAGATGCACATAGGCAGCATCGCGCCGCAACTGCCAGTTCGACGGCTCGGGCAGGGCGGTGAAGCCGCTGGCCTCGTTGCTGGCGGCGATATGCACGTCGGCGTAGCGCTTGGCCTCGCCGGCGCTCTTCTGTGACCAGGCGCCGGTGACGACGAAGTCGACCTTGCCCCCGCGCGACAGATTCAGCGGCACGATCGCGTTCTCGGCAAGGCCGCCACCCTGCATGAACAGGATGTGGAAGTCCTTCGGGACAGCGAGCAACTCGCGCAGATCGCTTTCGGCCTGCTCATAGATGGAGATGAACTCCTTCCCGCGATGGCTCATCTCCATCACGCTCATGCCCGAGCCATGCCAGTCCAGCATCTCGGCAGCGGCGGTTTCCAGCACCTCGGCGGGCAGGGCTGCCGGCCCGGCCGAGAAGTTGTAGGGGCGTTGCTGCAGCTGTGCTTGCATTACTTCTTGGCGGCGCTGGTGCTCGGGGTCACTGGCTTGGTGGTCGTCGGTGCCGTGGGCGCCGGCTGCGGGCTCAGGCCCAGGCGCTTGGCCACGCCCTGCTCCAGGGTCTTCAGCCGACCCTCGATGGCGCCGCGCATCTCGGCCACCAGCTTCTGGCCCAGCGCGTTCTGCATCTCGCCGCCCATCTGCTGGTACTTCTTGTTCACCGGGGACTCGAACCAGGCGATCAACTGCTTCAACTCGTCCTCGTTGAACTTCTCGTCCAGCATCGGGCCGATGGTGGTCGGGGCCAGCTGCACAGCCTTGTCACGGGTCAGCGCGGAGGCCTCGTCAACGAACTTGCGCACATCGGCCTCGATCGCCTTGGCGGTGGCTTCGCGCTTGTCGGCTGGCACCTGCTGAAGCGCTGCGCCTGCACCCTGCATCATGCGGGCGGCGGGCTGCTCGACCAGCGCACGGGCCAGCGACTCGATGCCCGGTTGCTGGAAGGCCAGCACCTTGGCGATCAGCTCCTTCTTGGCTGCACTGGGCGCGGCCGCGGTTTGCGCCTGGGCGCCGAAAGCCAGCAGCAGAGCGGCCGCAACGGTGAGCTGTTTCAGATGAAATTTCAAGTCGATTCCTTGTTTGAGCTGTCGTCCGGCGCGTTGCCGTTGTTGGCTTCGGTGTCGCCTTCGGCGACGGTGTCGTTGGCGTCGTTCTCGACGATGCGCTGCAGGCCCGAGAGCTGGGCGCCATCGTCCAGCGCGATCAGGGTCACGCCTTGCGTGGCGCGGCCAAGCTCGCGGATCTCCGAGACCCGGGTGCGTACCAGAACGCCCTTGTCGGTGATCAGCATGATCTCGTCTTCCGGGCGCACCAGCGTGGCGGCCACGACACGGCCGTTGCGCTCGCTTTGCTGGATCGCGATCATGCCCTTGGTGCCACGGCCATGGCGGGTGTACTCGATGATGGAGGTGCGCTTGCCGTAGCCGTTCTGCGTCGCGCAGAGCACGCTCACCGGCGAGCTGGAGCCATCGTCCTGCTCGGCCACCAGCATCGCGATGACGCGCTGACCTTCCTCGAGCATCATGCCGCGCACGCCGCGGGCCTGGCGGCCCATCGGGCGCACATCGTCCTCGTCAAAGCGCACCGCTTTGCCGCCATCGCTGAACAGCATCACGTCGTGTTTGCCATCGGTCAGCGCTGCGCCCACCAGGGCATCGCCCGGGTCCAGGTCAACGGCAATGATGCCGGCCTTGCGCGGGTTGCTGAACTCGTTCAGCGCCGTCTTCTTGACCGTGCCCATGTCGGTGGACATGAACACATAGTGGTCCGCCGGGAAGCTGCGGAACTCGCCGGTCAGCGGCAGCACGACGGTGATCTTTTCCTCGGGCTGCAGCGGGAACATATTGACGATGGGGCGGCCGCGCGAATTGCGCGAGCCCTGCGGCACTTCCCAGACCTTCAGCCAATAGACACGGCCACGGTTGCTGAAGCACAGTATCCAGTCGTGCGTGTTGGCGATGAAGAGCTGGTCAATCCAGTCGTCGTCCTTGGTCTGCGCCGCCTGCTTGCCGCGACCACCGCGCTTCTGGGCGCGGTACTCGGCCAGCGGCTGGCTCTTGATATAACCGGTGTGAGAGAGCGTGACCACCATGTCGGTGGGCGTGATCAGGTCCTCGGTGCCCAGCTCCTGGACGTTGTGCTCGACCACCGAGCGGCGGGCGCCGACCTTGGTCTGGCCGAACTCCTGCTTCACGCCGGTCAGCTCTTCGCTGATGATGAAGGTCACGCGGGCGGGCTTGGCCAGGATGTCCAGCAGATCGGCGATCTGCGACATCACTTCCTTGTACTCGCCGATGATCTTGTCCTGCTCCAGCCCGGTCAGGCGCTGCAGACGCATCTGCAGGATTTCGCCGGCCTGATCGTCGGACAGGCGATACAGGCCGTCGGCCTGCATGCCGAACATCGGCGCCAGACCCTCGGGGCGGAAGGCCTCGCGGCCGCCGGGCGTGTCGCCCTCGGCGCGCACCAGCATCTCGCGCACAAGTGATGAGTCCCAGCTCTTGCTCATCAGCGCGGCCTTGGCGACCGGCGGCGTCGGCGAGTTCTTGATCGTCTCGATGAACTCGTCGATATTGGCCAGGGCCACGGCCAGGCCTTCCAGCACATGGCCACGCTCGCGCGCCTTGCGCAGTTCGAAGATGGTGCGGCGGGTGACGACCTCGCGACGGTGCTCGAGGAAGACCGTGATCAGGTCCTTCAGATTGCACAGCTTGGGCTGACCGTCGATCAGCGCCACCATATTCATGCCGAAGGTGTCTTGCAGCTGAGTCTGCTTGTACAGATTGTTCAGCACCACCTCGGGCACTTCGCCGCGTTTCAGGTCGATGACCACGCGCATGCCGGACTTGTCGGACTCGTCCTGGATGTGGCTGATGCCCTCGATCTTCTTCTCGTTGACCAGCTCGGCAATGCGCTCCAGCAGGGTCTTCTTGTTGACCTGGTAGGGCAGTTCGTCAACGATGATGGACTGGCGCTGGCCGCGATCGATGTCCTCAAAGTGCACCTTGGCGCGCATCACGATCTTGCCGCGGCCGGTGCGGTAGCCTTCGCGCACGCCCTGCAGGCCGTAGATGATGCCGGCGGTCGGGAAGTCCGGCGCCGGGATGATCTCCATCAACTCGTCGATCGTGCAGTCCGGGTTCTTCAGCGAATGCAGGCAGGCGTCCACCACCTCGTTGAGGTTGTGCGGCGGGATGTTCGTCGCCATGCCCACGGCAATGCCGCCCGAGCCATTGATCAGCAGGTTCGGCAGCTTGGTCGGCAGCACCAGCGGCTCTTTCTCGGAGCCGTCGTAGTTGGGGCCGAAATCGACCGTTTCCTTGTCCAGGTCGGCCAGCAGCTCGTGGGTAATCTTGGCCAGGCGGATTTCGGTGTATCGCATGGCGGCGGCGTTGTCGCCGTCCACCGAGCCGAAATTGCCCTGACCATCGACCAGCATATGCCGCATGGAAAAGTCCTGCGCCATCCGCACGATGGTGTCGTAGACCGACTGGTCACCGTGCGGGTGGTACTTACCGATCACGTCACCGACGATACGGGCCGACTTCTTGTAGGGGCGGTTCCAATCATTGTTCAACTCGTGCATGGCGAACAAGGCGCGCCGGTGCACAGGTTTGAGGCCGTCGCGGGCATCGGGTAGGGCCCGGCCCACGATCACGCTCATGGCGTAATCGAGGTACGAGCGCCGCATCTCCTCTTCGAGGCTGATGGGCAGGGTTTCCTTGGCAAACTGAGTCATGCGCTGGGCGCGGCTTGAGCCAGAGGTGTCCACATACCTCCGGCTGGCCAACGTCTAATTGGACGGAAGCGTGAATTCTAATTGCCCTGGCGTGTCGCTAGCGCACAACATTGTGCGAACACTGGCCGGGCGCATTGAGCAAAATGGAGCCGTCCCAGTGCCCTATGGCACAATGACTCGTCGATGGCAGACCCCCGTGCAAGCTGGGGTTTACGCCAACGTACCCATACTTGTTGTGGACGTATCGCAGGGCAACTGCGGCTTTCCTTGAGAGGAGAATCATGAAGAAACTGAATCGAGTGGCATCGCTCTTCGCGTTCGCTGCTGTCGCCGCGTCTGGCGCTTCCGCCCAGACGATCGACAACTGGCGTGCCACAGACGGCACTGTCTGGAAGAACGGTACCAACGAATACTGCTGGCGCAATTCCAATTGGACCCCGGCTACCGCCGCGGCCGATTGCGATGGCGCCATCAAGCCGGCTCCCAAGGTTGTGGCTCCCCCGCCGCCTCCGCCGCCTGCTCCGGCGCCTGTCGCCGCGCCGAAGCCTCCGGCTCCCGTGGTGCCTCCCGCACCTGTGAGCGAGAAGGTCACCTTCGCTGCTGACGCTTTCTTCGACTTCGACAAGTCTGTGTTGAAGACCGAAGCCAAGGCCAAGCTGGATGATCTGGTCGGCAAGACCGGTGGCATCAATCTGGAAGTCATCATCGCCGTGGGTCACACCGACTCGGTCGGTACCGATGCTTACAACCAGAAGCTGTCGGTGTCTCGCTCGGAAGCCGTCAAGGCTTATCTGGTGAGCAAGGGCGTCGAGAAGAATCGCGTCTACACCGAAGGCAAGGGCGAGAAGCAGCCTGTTGCTGACAACAAGACCTCCGAAGGTCGCGCCAAGAACCGCCGCGTCGAAATCGAAGTGGTCGGCACTCGCGCCAAGAAGTGATGTATCGAGCGTCTTGACGCTCGTCATCGAAGCCCCGCTCCGGCGGGGCTTTTTTTATGTCCGGGCCGGTGGTGCCCCGACTTGTTCGTAAGATTGCGCCCATGATCAACGCCGACCCCCAAGAGCTTGCCAAGTTCAGCGAGCTGGCCCACCGCTGGTGGGATCCGCACAGCGAATTCAAGCCGCTTCACCAGATCAACCCGCTACGCCTGGCCTGGATGGACGGTTTGAGCCCGTTCAAGGGGCTGAAGGTTCTGGATGTGGGCTGCGGCGGCGGCATCCTCACCGACTCGATTGCGCGTAAAGGCGCCCAGGCGCTGGGCATAGACCTGTCCACGAAGGCGCTGCGCGTGGCGCAGCTGCATGCGATGGAGGCGGGTACCGAGGGTGTTGAGTACCGCGAAGTGCCGGTCGAGGAGCTGGCTGCCGAGATGCCGGGCGCATTTGACACCGTCACCTGCATGGAAATGCTGGAGCATGTGCCCGACCCGTCTTCGGTGGTGCGCGCCTGCAGCGCCCTGGTCAAGCCCGGCGGCTGGGTGTTCTTCTCGACCTTGAACCGCAACCCCAAGGCCTTCCTGTTCGCCATCGTCGGCGCCGAGTACCTGCTCAAGATGCTGCCCAAGGGCACGCATGAGTACGCCCGCTTCATCCGCCCCAGCGAGCTGGCTCAATACTGCCGTGACGCCGGGCTGGAGCTGCACAGCAGCAAGGGGCTGGAGTACAACCCGCTGACCCAGGCCTATTGGCTGTCGGCCGACACCAGCGTCAACTACATGATCGCCTGCCGAAAGCCTACGTTGTGAACAGTAGTGACGTGCGGGCCGTACTGTTCGATCTGGATGGCACACTGGTGGATAGCGCTCCGGATCTGGCCGGCGCTGCCAACCAGATGCGCAGCATCCGGGGTTTGGCCGACCTGCCCTATGCTCAATTGCGGCCCATGGTGGGCACCGGCGCGCGCGGCATGCTGGGTGTGGCTCTGGGGGTGACGCCCGCCGCGCCCGACTACGAGGCGCTGAAACACGAGTTTCTCGACCTCTATGAGAGCCGCATGCTGCAGGAAACGCGGGTTTTCGAGTCCGTCATGGGCCTGCTGGACGCGCTGCAGCGACGATCGCTGCCCTGGGCCATCGTCACCAACAAGGCCGAACGCTTTGCCCTGCCGCTGACCCAGGCCCTGGGCCTGCAGCGCGGCGCTGCAGCCGTGATCGGTGGCGACACGACGCCCCATGCCAAGCCGCACCCGGCGCCGCTGCTGGAGGCTGCGCGCCGTGCCGGCGTGGCCGCCGAGCACTGCATCTACGTCGGCGACGACGAACGCGACATCCTGGCCGGCCGTGCCGCCGGCATGCGCACGGTGGCCGCTGCCTGGGGCTATCTCGGCCAGGGCGCACCTATTCATGAGTGGGGGGCCGATTTAACAATAGAAAGTCCGCAGGCCCTCTTGCATTGGTTATCTGTGGCCTAATATCACTTTCAGGGGCCGACCTGGTTTCGACGTGGGTGCGGATCCGGAGTGGGGCATGCCGAGCACCAGTTCGCTCGTAAAACCACTGGAAACAAAGTAACTGCAAACGACTCTACGTTCGCACTCGCTGCTTAATTGCAGATGAGCTTCTCAACGGTTGGCCTATGGGCCGGGCCGCGAATCGCAAGGTTCAAGGCTGAGAAGTCATTCACATAGGCTGGTTTCGTGGCGGGTCACTCGTCACGGAACAAGATTTAGTGACTGGCGGGAAAGGTAGCGTGCCGCTGCGCGACCTGAACGCGAGATTCAAATCAGACGGCTACGCATGTAGAACTGCCTGGTGATGGCTGACGGACGGGGGTTCAATTCCCCCCGGCTCCACCAATTAAGTGAATCACGATGGTTCACAACCCCTAAAGCACCTAAGTAAATCAACGACTTAGGTGCTTTTTTCATGTCAGGACCACGCACGAGAGGGCTTTACATCTCGCTATAGACCGTACAACAATCCGGACAACTGCTCGTTTTGAGTTGTACGTTTTAGGAGTTGTACGAAATGGCCGGCATTGAGAAGCTCTCCGACAAGGCAATTCAGGCGACGTTTAAGGCGGTGGCTGCCGCTGGCAAGGCCAAGACCATCGGCGACGGTGGCGGCCTGGTGCTGGAGGTCCAGCCCAGCGGAGCGGGCTGGTGGCGCCTCCGGTACAGCTTCGGCGGCAAGGAGAACCGGCTCAGCGTCGGCACCTATCCCGAAGTCACGCTGGCCAATGCCCGACAGCGGCGCCGGGATGCCCTGGTGTTGATCGCCGCCGGCACCGACCCCAGCGACAAGCGCAAGGCCGACAAAGAGGCCCAGGCGATGAAAGCTGAAACGGCGCGGCTGGCCGATGCGGGTCTGCCCGGCCCCGGCACCTTCGAATTCGTCGCGCGAGATTGGCTCAAGACTGTTCACGAGGTCAAAGTCAGCGCCGGCCACGCCGAGCGCACGCGCATTCGTCTGGAGCAAGACGCCTTCCCCTGGATAGGGCGGCGACCCATTGGCGAGATTGAGCCGCCCGAACTGCTGCAATGCCTGCGGCGCGTCGAGGCGCGCGGCGCCATCGAGACGGCCCACAGGGTCAAGGACGCCTGCGGGCAGGTGTTCAGGTTCGGCATCGCAACCGGCGATTGCCAGCGCAACCCCGCCGCCGATCTGCGCGACGCGCTGAAGCCGGTGCAATCCACCCACCATGCCGCCATCACAGACCCCAAGCAGGTCGGGAAGCTCCTGCGCGACATGAACGAGTACGAGGGGCAGCCGGTGACCCGGGCGGCGCTGCAGTTGTCTGCACTGTCTCTGCTGCGCCCCGGTGAGTTGCGGCACATGGAATGGGCCTGGATCGACCTGGAAGCCGCAGTGCTTACCGTGCCGGCAGAGACGATGAAGCGCAACAAGGCCGACAAGGCGGACGGACCGCCGCACATCGTGCCATTGGCGACTCAGGCCGTCGAGGTGCTGAACGGCTTACAGCCGCTGACGGGGCATGGGCGCTATGTGTTCCCTGCTTTGACGACCAGCCAGCGGTGCATGAGCGAAAACACGGTGCGCAGCGCCCTGCGGCGCATGGGCTACGGCAACGACGACATGACCGCCCACGGCTTCAGGGCGACGGCGCGCACCTTGATTGCCGAGCGCCTGAACGTTCGCCCTGAGGTCATCGAGGCGCAACTAGCGCACGCCGTTCCCGATGCACTCGGTCGGGCCTACAACCGTACGCAGTTCATCGATCAGCGCCGGCAGATGATGCAGGCCTGGGCTGACTATCTCGATCAGTTGCGGACCGGTGCCAAGGTCATCGAGTTTCGGGCCGCCTGACACGTTTGGGTCGTTGTATGTCGGAACTGTTCCGACCCTTAGGCACGTGGCAGGAACCCTGTAATCGGTCCCTGGAATGGCAATGCGGGGCGATCCCTTAGGGATAGGTGCGACCGAACCCTTAGGGGCAAGCGACGCAGGCCCCCGGCGGGGGCGTCGATTGCGGAATCGACAACGTTCCGGCGTGCACAGCCATCCTTTAGCGGCCTTGGTGTCCTTCCCCTTAGGGTCTTGGGGAAGCTTGGCATCGAGTTGAAACCGAATCGTCTGCGTGCAGCAGTCCTTAGGGGCAATGCGATGCAATCACATCGCACCCGCCAAACGAGGGCATTTGCAATTGCAGCCGCTCACCCTAAGGTTCTTTGCCGTGGACAATGAGGGTTGTTCTTTTGAGCGAGGCGTGACGGAAGTCAGCTGTTGATACATGGACGACCCGAATGCTGAGTTTGAAGAGAAGGCCCGCGCCTGGCGCGATGAGTTGGCTGAGATTGCGCGCACGAGGTGGAAGCACATCAAGTCGAGCGAGGCACGAGCCCAAGCTGTCCTTGATCAGTTTTTCAAGTACGAGGACACGCCGTACGAAACCAATGACTCGGAGGATTTCTTTAATGAGATGCAGCTGCTGGACGAGTCAATCAAGATCTGTCTGGACTCTAGATCGATGTGGCATTTCATCGAATTGGCAGCCCAGGTTGTCATCAGCAGCAATGCATCTGGCCTAGCGGGCAAGAGACACGCCGAAAACCGCGCCATGAAGGCCGAGGTCTTTGCATGGCTCGACGCCAACATGGCGCAGTACAAGAGCATGGATGCGGCAGCACAGGCAATTGCGGGAGTCGTCGTTCCGGTGACGTTCAGAACCGCGCGTGACTGGGTAGTTGGATGGAAGAAGCTACGGTCTGCCGGCACGCCGTAGGTTCTGCGGGCACACCCTGCAGGAAGCCCGCAAAGCGACTTCACTGGCGACGCCCTAGAAATAAAGATGCACCCATCCAAACAGGAGGGCGCACATGCAAGCAGGCACGATCAAGACCACTCGGGGTAACGACCGAAACCCCCAATCGCTCCACGCGGTTCAACTCTCAGATGCGCTGCTGCGCATCCAAACGGTAGCCCAAGCGACGGGGCTGTCGGACGCGACGATTTACCGCAAGTTGGCGGCCGGGGAGTTTCCAGAACCTATCCGGCTGGGAAAGCGTTGCACCCGTTGGAAGGCGGCGGACGTGCGGACCTGGATTCAGTCTCAAGGGGTCAGCTCTTGATCCCGCAGCACCTGGAGGCCCATGCGAGGGGCTCGCTGCATAGCTTCGGTGATCCACGGCCAGAACCTAGCTGTGACGGCTCGTCAGCGATTCGCCCTGTCAGTGTCAGCCGGGATGGTGTGATCCTCACCTGTGCTGCATCGCTGAAGCCGGAGCCGGTAACTTGGCTGTGGCCGTACTGGCTCGCCCAAGGCAAGCTGCACATCCTGGCTGGGGCGCCTGGACAAGGAAAAACCACCATCGCACTTGCCTTTGCGGCGACCGTGACCACCGGCGGGCGTTGGCCCGACGGATCACGTAGCCCCGTGGGCAATGTACTTATGTGGAGCGGCGAGGACGATCCCGCCGACACACTGGTTCCTCGTCTGCTTGCGATGGGGGCGGACCCTGGCCGGGTTCATTTCATCACGGGCTCTCGTGTCGGCAGCGAGGTGCTGCCCTTCGACCCGGCAAGGGACATGACGCAAGTGCTGGCCGCGGCGGAGCAGATCGGAGACGTGCGATTGCTGATTCTGGATCCGGTAGTTTCTGCCGTGGCCGGCGACAGTCACAAGAACACAGAGGTCCGAAGGGCGATGCAGCCATTGGTTGACCTTGGCGCGGCGCTGAATTGTGCGGTGCTGGGGATCTCTCACTTCAGCAAGGGTGGGGCGGGCTCCGAACCGGCATCACGGGTTGTCGGGTCGATCGCGTTCACAGCGGTTGCGCGCGTCGTGATGGTGGCGGCCAAGGTGCACAGCGACGACGGCGAGGACCGGCGCATTCTGGCGCGTGGCAAATCCAATATCGGGCCAGACGATGGCGGGTTCGAGTATCAGATCGAACAGAGCGAGCCGCTACCAGGCATTCATGCCAGTTACATCGCTTGGGGCGACTCTGTGGATGGATCGGCGCGGGAACTGCTGGCCGAACCCGATCAGGGTCAGGGTGAGGGCGGCGAGGTCGGTGCGTTCGATGACGCTTGCGCGTTCCTGCGGAGCGAGTTGGCGCAGGGGCCGAAGTCGGCCAAGTACCTGCTCGGGGAGGCTCGCCAAGCTGGACACAGTGAACGCACTATCAAACGAGCCAAGGCGCGCTTGAACATCGAGTCGCGTAAAGAGTCGACTGGCTGGCTCTGGGGTATGGCGCTGGAAGCTGAATTCAAGGGTGCCAAGAATGCCAAGGAATCCAACGTTAGAAACCTTGGCACCGTTGGCACCCTTTAGCCAGAAAGCGAGGTGTTTTGATGGGTGTCTGAGCTTCGCGAGTACCAGCACTGACAGTCGCTTGAGGCGACGTGGCAGTAATGGGATCTTCACGGGCATAGGAGCGCTGTCTGAACACTGCGCTTCACCGCATCTGGCTATCATGTAAACAACTGACTACACGGATGCGCAAATGCCCCCCCTTTCGTTCGATTTGCACGTTCTAGGCTGGAAAGCTTTCGAAGATCTAGTTGCTTGCATTTTCCGCGACATTCTCGGCCAAACACTCCAGGTATTTTCAGAGGGTCAGGATGGTGGGCGTGATGCGGCATATTACGGCGCTTGGACACCCAAAAATGAAACCAAGTCTTATTCAGGGAATTTCTGCATTCAATGCAAACATACTAGTAAGCCGTCGCGTCAAATTTCGATGTCAACGATTGATGGTGAGCTAGAAAAAATAGAGCGGCTTGCAAAGTCCGGGCTGTGCGATAACTATTTTTTGGTAACAAATCACACGCTGCCTGCAGGATTTTCTGAACAAGCAGAAGCCCGTATTGTCGCTTCAGGCGCGAAGACCGCACGAGTTTTTGGTAGCGAATGGATCGCGCAGACAATTTCTGAAAACCCCAGACTGCGAAGACTGGTGCCTCGCCTTTATGGGCTTGGCGATTTAACGCAAATTATTACCCATCAAGCATATAGTCAAGCGCGAAGCGTACTTGATTCCATTGCGCCTGATTTGGCTTGTTTCGTGCCAACTGGGGCGTATCGGCAATCAGCTCAAGCATTACAGGAGCACGGATTCGTTTTGCTACTGGGGGAGCCTGCCAGTGGCAAGACGATGATCGCAAATTTACTGGCCTTGTCTGCTGCCGATGAATGGAATCTACAAACACTGATGATCAGCAATCCCGCTGACTTCTCGAAGCTATGGAATCCAAACGATCCGGGGCAATTTCTATGGGTTGATGATGCTTTCGGGGCTACTCAATACAATTCGGGCTGTGTTGGCGAATGGAATCAACAGCTTCCAAAGCTAAAGGCGGCGATAAAGCACGGCGCACGTGTTGTATTTACATCCCGAGACTATATATTTTCTGCTGCACAGCGCGATCTAAAAACATCAGCATTCGAACTCTTTAACGACAGCCGCGTCATCATCCAAGTTGAGGCACTTACCGAAGGTGAGCGCCAAATGATTCTGTACAGCCACTTGAAAGCCGGGTCCCAGCCTATCAAATTTAAGACCGATGTAAAGGCATCCCTGGAAGTGGCCGCTCAAGTGCCAAAATTTCTGCCTGAAATTGCGCGTAGGTTTGGTAATCCGAAATTTACCCAAGGAATGGCGACTACAAGTGAGGGTGTCCAGACCTTCTTTGAGCGACCAGTAGATGTTCTATTCGATGTTGTTAGTTCACTCGCAGCGGCGGAAAAGGCCGCGATTGGGCTCGTATTCATAGCTGGCGGTAAGCTTTCTATTCCAGTGACTGCAGATGACCATGTGGCTGGAACCCTAGAGTTACTGGGGGTGACTTTAGGGGAGGTAAAGGCTGCACTGGTTAGCCTGGAGGACTCCTTGCTAAAAAGGACAAGAGAGTCATCGTCGGAGTTTTGGGTCTTTCGTCACCCCACTATTCGGGATGCATATGCGACTTTGGTCGGTGGAAATCCAGAGTTGATTGATGTCTATATTGCTGGGGTAAGCACTGAGCGATTGGTCGAGGAAGTGACCTGCGGCAATCCTGTGCAAGGCGCTAAAATAGTTGTCCCAACAAACAGATACCAGCAAGTGCTGGAGAAACTGAAATCCCAGCCGCCGGCAAAATCTTGGTGGGCCGATCCGGTTAAGAGTTTCTTGGGCTCGCGATGCTCAGCTGAATTTATATCAGCCTATTACGCTACCGATGATATTTCTACGTGCATTCCAATGCATTCGTGGAACATTAGTCCACATGACAGTGGCGTGAAGATCTTATCTAAATTGAATGAAGCTGGTCTCCTTCCCGAAGAGGTAAGGAAAAAGACCGTCGAAAAAATCATCAAAGTCTCTGAAGAAAAGTATTCTGCTAGATTTTTTGGCTCTTCTGGAGCGAACGGAATTCTAACCAATGAGGAGCGGAATAATGGGCTAAAGAGTGTCGCAAAATCCGTCCTAATGAATGGTGCGTCGATTTTGCAGGAAATTAAAGAGAGCTGGGATCGTGAAGAGAGTCCTGATGGTATTTTTTATGAAATTGACGGATTGCTTGAACTTGTCGATGAAAACGATATGTTTGACGAGGACAGCCAGGCAGAGGCTTTGGGTTTGCGTGAAAATATTAGAGAAATAGTTTTAGATCTTGAGAAGAATATCAAAGAGCCAGAATACGAAAAACTTGATACTGAGGAGGCGATTGAAAAATCGGCCACTATCGCGCGTAGCGTTTTTGACGACGTCGATCAATGATCTATTGCTATTGAGGTTGTACGTGCTACCGGATTGCAGATGAATCTTTGATGGTCAACGGCGCTGCACAACATGAAATTGATCTCCCAGAGCGGGGCGAGTCGGCGTCGTGCGCCAACCGCTGGTGTGCTCGTTCTATTTGAGTGAAACTCTGAATCTCTCAGGGAACTAGACCAAGGGCCACTATGCTGACCGGCATTCAATCGCTGAAGGGCTTCGGCATCTTCGATGAGTACTCGCGTCCTGCGGGCACCCATGACTTCTGCGACCGAAACATCATCTATGGCTGGAACTACTCCGGCAAGACGACGCTGTCGCGCCTATTCCACGCCCTTGACCAACGAGCACCGCACCCTGAGCTGGCTGGCTGTCGGTTTTCGCTCACCGGTAGCGATGGAACGACCATTACCGAGGCCAACGTGGCTGCGTGTACAAAGACAGTCAGAGTCTTCAACTCTGATTTCATAGCCGATAGCCTGAATTGGAATGGGGGGGCTTTTCGGCCCATCCTCCTTCTTGGGGAAGAGGCGAAGGACGCTCAGCAGAAGATCGATCACTTCGAGAGGGTCATCTCTCGTTGCGCCGCAAGCGCCGCAAATCGGCAGCGCGACGCTCAGGCGATTGACGACTCGCTCAGTGAGGCAAAGACGGCAGCCGCCAAGCAGATCAAGACGACTCTCGGGATTGTTGAGGTGTTCACGGCGGCGCATCTAAGCCAGCTCTTGACGGTTATAAGCGTGCTTGACGACACAGTTCATAGCCTCCCCGCAGACAAGCTTGCCAGTGACCTTAGCCTTGCCAACTCGTCCGCCAAAGATCAGTTGCCGTTAGTACACGAAGTGAAGTTTGCTTCGGGTGCGGCGGCCGTTTACGGCACTGCTCGCGCCCTGTTTAAGCAGAGGCCAGCTTCCTTGATGTCTATTGAGTCACTAAGGCAGCAGCCTTTGGTTGCCTCCTGGGTGGGCCAGGGTCTTCACCTTCATGAAAACACGGATACTTGTGCGTTCTGCCGTAAGCGGTCAATTAACCGCGTCCTTGAGCAACGAGTGTTGAGCTGACAGCCTACGTTCCCATGTACATCAACGTGGGAACGTAATGGCCAGTGATTTGGAAGACATCA
>NZ_SNXS01000004.1:710935-711756 GCF_004362525.1 Roseateles toxinivorans | reverse complement strand
CCTCGCTGAGCACCAACGACCTGAACACGCTGACGACGGACCAGTTCGCCCGCATGAGCTCCGCTCAGGTGGCGACTCTCAGCACCGCCCAGGTCACCAACCTGACCACGGACGACCTCAACGCCCTCGGCACCGCGCAGTTCGCTGCGCTGACCACGGCCCAGGCCACCGCTCTGAGCACCGCGCAAGTCTCGACCTTGGAGACAGCCGATCTGCGTGCCATCTCGACGGCTGCGCTGCGCAACCTGAGCTCCGACCAGGTGCTGGCCCTGAGCACCGACCAGGTTGCTGCCCTGACCACCGGCCAGATCAACAGCCTGACCACGGCTCAGATGCCGGGCCTGGAAACAGCCGACATCGTGGCCCTGAGCTCCGGCCAGGTCGCCTCGCTGACCTCGGCCCAGATCGGTAACTTCGCGACGGCCCAGATCGCCTCCATCGAGACCGGTGACCTGCGTGCCCTGGGTACTGCTGCAGTACGTGCACTCTCGTCCGATCAACTGGATGCGCTGACTTCGGATCAGCTCCAAGCGCTGACGTCTGCCCAGATCACCGCGCTGTCCACCGGTCAACTGACTGGCCTCAGCACCAATGACCTGAACGTCCTGACGTCCGACCAGTTCGCCCGCATGAGCACGGCTCAGGTGGCGTCTCTGGGCTCAGCCCAGATCACCAATCTGACCACCGATGACCTGAACGCACTCGGCACGGCACAGTTCGCTGCTCTGACCACCGGTCAGGCGGCCGCACTGAGCACCGCCCAGGTCTCGACCCTGGAAACGGCCGATCTGCGCGCCCTCAGCACCGCTGCGCTGCGTGCG
>NZ_SNXS01000004.1:0-710838 GCF_004362525.1 Roseateles toxinivorans | reverse complement strand
CTCTGACCACCGGTCAGGCGGCCGCACTGAGCACCGCCCAGGTCTCGACCCTGGAAACGGCCGATCTGCGCGCCCTCAGCACCGCTGCGCTGCGTGCGATGAGCTCGGACCAGATCAAGGCACTGACCACCGAAGAAGTGGCCGCCCTGACGACCGCACAGATCGCCGCGCTGACCACCAACCCGGATCAGTTCCTGGGCCTGAACACCGCCTCCATAGTGGCCCTGGGCTCGGCCCAGGTCGCTGCCCTGGGCTCGGCGCAGGTCGCCAACCTCGGCACGGCACAGATCGCCGCGATCGAGACCGCCGATCTGCGAGCGATGAGCACGGCCGGCGTGCGCAGCCTCAGCTCCGCCCAGCTTGATGCCCTGACCTCGGAGCAATTGCAAGGCCTGTCCTCGGCCCAGATCACCGCGCTGTCCACCAGCCAGCTGAACTCGCTGAGCACCGGTGATCTGAACACCCTGACCAGCGACCAGTTCGCCCGCATGAGCACCGCTCAGGTGGCGACCCTGGGCACTGCCCAGATCAACAACCTGACCACGGACGACCTGAACGCGCTGGGTACCGCCCAGTTCGCCGCCATGACCTCGGCCCAGGCAGCCGCACTGAGCACGGCCCAGATCTCGACGCTGGAAACGGCTGATCTGCGAGCCATCAGCACGGCAGCCCTGCGTGCCATGAGCTCCGACCAGATCAAGGCCATGACCACCGAGGAGGTGGGCGCCCTGAGCACGGCCCAGGTCAACTCGCTGACCACGGACCAGATGGCCGGCCTGGAAACAGCCGACATCGTGGCCCTGAGTTCGACCCAGGTCGCTTCGCTGACCTCGGCCCAGATCGGCAACTTCTCGACCGCCAATATCTCGGTGATCGAGACTGCCGACCTGCGCTCGCTGAGCACCGCCTCGGTGCGGGCACTGAGCTCCGACCAGCTCGATGCGCTGACCTCGGAACAGCTGCAGGCGCTGAGCTCGGCCCAGTTGCAGGCGCTGAGCACCGGCCAGCTGAGCGGTCTGAGCACCAACGACCTGAACGTCCTGACCTCCGACCAGTTCGCCAAGCTGAGCACCGCCCAGGTGGCCACCTTGAGCTCGGCCCAGATCACCAATCTGACCACCGATGACCTGAACGCACTCGGCACGGCACAGTTTGCTGCGCTGACCACCGGTCAGGCGGCCGCACTGAGCACCGCCCAGGTCTCGACCCTGGAAACGGCCGATCTGCGCGCCCTCAGCACCGCTGCGCTGCGCGCCATGAGCTCCGACCAGATCAAGGCACTGACCACCGAAGAAGTGGCCGCGCTGACGACCGCACAGATCGCCGCGCTGACCACCAACCCGGATCAGTTCCTGGGCCTGAACACCGCCTCCATAGTGGCCCTGGGCTCGGCCCAGGTCGCTGCCCTGGGCTCGGCGCAGGTTGCCAACCTCGGCACGGCACAGATCGCCGCGATCGAGACTGCCGATCTGCGTGCCCTGAGCACGGCCGCCGTGCGCAGCCTCAGCTCGGCCCAGCTCGATGCGCTGACCACCGACCAGTTGCAAGCGCTGAGCTCGGCCCAGATCACCGCTCTGTCCACCGGCCAGATCAGCGGCTTGAACACCGCCGACCTGGGCACCTTGACCACCGATCAGATGGTTCGCCTGACCACGGCGCAGGTCGCGGCCCTGAGCACCGAGCAGATCACCAATCTGAGCACCGATGACCTGAATGCGTTGGGCACCGGCCAGTTCGCGGCCCTGACCTCGGCCCAGGCCCAGGCAATGAGCACCGCCCAGGTCTCGACCCTAGAGACCGCCGACCTGCGTGCCCTGAGCACGGCAGCGATGCGCGGTTTTGCCTCCGACCAGATCAAGGCCCTGAGCACCGAGGAGGTGGCGGCCCTGACCACGGCGCAGATCAACTCGCTGACGACCGACCAGATGGCGGGCCTGGAAACCGCCGATGTCGTGGCCCTGAGCGCCAGCCAGGTGGGCTCGCTGACCTCGGCCCAGATTGGCACCTTCTCGACCGCGCAGATCGCTGCCATCGAGACCGCCGACCTGCGCTCGCTGAGCACGGCTGCTGTGCGTGCCCTGAGCTCGGATCAGATGGATGCACTGAGCTCCGACCAGCTGCAGGCGCTGACCTCGGCCCAGATCACCGCGCTGACCACCGCCCAGATTGGAGATCTGAGCACCGGCGATCTGAACATGCTGACGACCGACCAGTTTGCCCGTCTGACCACGGCACAGGTGGCCGCGCTGGACAGCGCCCAGATCCAGAACCTGAGCACCGAGGACCTCAATGCGCTGGGAGCCACGCAGTTCGCTGCGCTGACCTCGACGCAGACTGCGGCACTGAGCACGGCCCAGATCTCGACGCTGGAAACGGCCGACCTGCGTGCCATCAGCACGGCGGCGCTGCGTGCCCTCAGCTCCGACCAGATCTCGGCGATGGACACCGAGGCTGTCGCAGCACTGACCACCGCTCAGATCAACTCGCTGAGCAGCGATCAGCTGCTGGGCCTTGCGACCGCCGACATCGTCGCGCTGGGCTCAGCCCAGGTGGCTTCGCTGAGCTCGGCACAGATCGGCAACTTCTCGACCGCGCAGATCGCTGCCATCGAGACCGCCGACCTGCGTTCGCTGAGCACGGCCGCCGTGCGCAGCCTCAGCTCCGATCAGCTCGATGGCATGGGCTCCGATCAACTGCAGGCCCTGAGCTCGGCACAGATCACCGCGCTGTCAACGGCGCAGATCAATGGGCTGAGCACAGGTGACCTGAACACGCTGGGTTCGGAGCAGTTCGCCACCCTGGCCAGCGGCCAGATCGCCGGCTTCAGCACCCTGCAGATCGCCTCGCTGGACACTGTTGACCTGGTGGCACTGAGCACCCAGCACTTCGCTGCGCTCAATACCGCCCAGGTCGTGGCCATCACCACGGCACAGATCTCGGCCATCGACACCCAAGACCTGCGGGCCCTGGCATCGACCTCGCTGCGCGCGCTGACCGACGACCAACTGGCCGAGCTGACGACCACCCAGCTGACCTCGCTGGCCGGCCAGGTCAATTCGCTGACCACCGCCCAGATCTCGGGCCTGGCCACCGAAGACCTGAACGCGTTCACGAACTCGCAGTTCGCCTTCATGACGACGGCCCAGGTGCAAAGCCTGACGACGACGCAGATCGCCAACCTGGAGACCGCCGACCTGGCAGCCTTCAACTCGGCCGGTATCGCGGCGCTGACCACCGAGCAGTGGACCTCGATCACCACCGACCACATCTCGGCGCTGACGGCCAACCAGATCATCAACATGACCACGGCCCAGGCCGCGGCGCTGACGACGGAACAGATCGTCGGCCTGACGACGCAGCAGGTGGTGGCGCTGGAAACCCGTGACATCGCCTCGATGACGATGACCCAGGTCAACGCCTTCGAGAACGAGGACGTCCAGGCCATGAGCTCCAACCAGCTCGCGGCCCTGTTCTCGGTCACTCCCATCGTGCTGGACCTGGATGGCAAGGGCATCCAGACCTCGGCCGCGGCCCAGGGCGTGAACTTCGACCTGACCGGCACCGGCAACGTCAGCAAGGTGGGCTGGACGGCGGGCGGCGACGGCCTGCTGGTGATGGACCGCAATCACGACGGCGTCATCAACAATGGCTCCGAGCTGTTCGGAGTGGGCACCATACTGGCCAATGGCAAGCATGCCGCTAACGGCTATATGGCCATGGCCGAGATGGACGTCAACCATGACGGCAAGCTCAGCGCACTCGACACCGGCTTCAGCGACCTGCGCGTCTGGGTTGACGCCAACCACGACGGCAAGACCGACGCCGGCGAGCTGAGGCTGCTGACCGAGTACAGCATCCAGGACCTGAGCCTGAATGCGGTCAAGGGCACGGAAGTCGACAACGGCAACCTGCTGGGCCTGGTCTCCAGCTACACCACGACCGATGGCACGCAGCATGCGATGGCCGACGTCTGGTTCAGCAAAGACAAGGCAACCGAGGCGGCCAGCGATGTCCAGCTGTCCGACCTGCTGGCGGCACCGACGGCCGATGTGCTGCACGGTGGAGCCAGCCCGGCGGCCACGACTCCGGCGCCGACCAGCCACGCGGTTGACAATCTGTTCCTGGCCCAGCGCCGACTTGACGAGGACGACAACAAGCACCTGCCGCTGATCTGAGGATTGCCTGCCTGAGATCCCGGGATGCACAGGCTCGGGACCATCGGCCCGCCGCTTCACTGTGGCGGGCCGATGGCTGATTGCAACAAGGTCTGCCGGCTCCATAGCTCCATGCCCCAAGCCGCCATGAATTCATCGCAAGGGCGTCCATCACCACGGCGCGCCGGAGCGCAGCCATGCTAGGTTGGCTGAGCAAGAAGCTGCTGGCGCTGTTCAGCGCCGCGCCCCAGCCCGATCCGCTGGCCATCAGCGATGCCGAGGCGGCTGCACTGACCTCGGCGCAGATTGCGGCCATGAGCACGCAGCAGCTGAACGCACTGAGCACGGGGCAGTTCAACAACCTGAGCAGCGCCCAAGCGCCGGGCATCACGACGCTGCAGATGGCGGCCCTGCAGACCCAGGACCTGGCCGCGTTGACAACGGCCAATCTGCGCTCGCTGTCCACCGCCCATATCGTTGCGCTGACCGATGCGCAGACGCCGGCCCTGAGCAGCGAACAGGTCGCCAATCTGTCCACCGTGCAGATCAACAGGCTGGGCACCGGTGAGCTCAATGCCCTGAGCACCAGCCAGTTCGCGGCGCTGAGCAGCAACCAGGTCGCCGCCCTGGGTACGGCGCAGATACGCGCGCTGCAGACGGCCGACCTGGCGGCGCTGAGCACCGAGGCCCTGGCCGGTCTGAGCACCGCGCAGATGGCGGCCCTGACCACGGCCGAGGCCGCGGCGCTGACCGGCGCGCAGCTGCAGGCGCTGAGCACACGCGCGCTCGATGCCATGGGCAGCTCGCAATTCGCCGCGCTGAGCAGCAGCCAGATTGCCGCGCTGACGACCGCGCAGGTCCGCCATCTGGAGACGGCCGACCTGCAGGCGCTGAGCACGGTGGCCCTGCGCGGGCTGGGCACCGATGACATGACCGCGCTCAGCACCGGCGCGATGATGGCGCTCAGCAGTCAGCAGATCGCTTCTCTGAATGGACTGCAGCTGGCCGCCCTGTCCTCCGCCCAGCTTGGCGCGATCGACAGCGCCGACATCACCGCGCTGTCGCCGGTGGCGCTGCGCGCGCTGCTGCCCGAGCAGCTCGACGGCCTCAAGGCGGGCCAGGTCGGCGCCCTGCGGGCCGCGCAACTCAACAGCCTCAGCGCCGAGCAACTGCTGTCGCTGAGCACCGCCCAGATCGCGGCACTGGCCACCGCCGAGTTGCCGGGGATCGCGGCGGTACAGCTCAACGCCCTGGATCCAAGCCAGTTCGCCGCCCTCACCAGCGCCCAGGCCTCCGTGCTGACGGCCGCGCAGCTGCGCACGATAGAGATGGAGGACCTGGCCGCCCTGCGCACCGCAGCGATACGCGCGCTCAGCGCCGACGCCATCGCCGCACTCAGCGCCGAGGCCATCGTCACGCTCAGCAGCGCCCAGATCTCCGCCCTCGGTTCGGCCCAGATGAGCGCGCTGAGCGCCCAGCAGATCGGCGCCATCGAACCGGCCGATCTGGCCGCCCTGAGCACCACCGCGCTGCGTGCGTTGAGCCCCGGGCAGATGCAGGGGCTGAGTGCCGATCAGATGATGACGCTGAGCACGCGTCAGGTGGCCTCGCTGGGCACCGACCAGGTCGCCTCGCTGAGCAACCAGGCCTTGAACGCGATGAGCACCGGGCAGTTCGCCTCGCTGACCACCGCCCAGGTGGCCGCGCTGACGCCGGCCCAGGTCGGCGGCCTGGAACTGGAGGACCTGGCCTCGATGAGCACCGCCTCGATACGGCAGCTCAGCACCATGGCCATAGAGGCGCTCAGCGGCGACGCCATTGTTGCTCTGAGCTCCCGCCAGTTCGCCGCGCTCAGCTCCAGCCAGATGGCAGCGCTGAATGCGCTGCAGATTGCCTCGATCGAGACCCAGGACCTGGCCGCGCTGAGCACCGCCGCCATCCGCGGCCTGGCCGCCTCCCAACTCACCGGGCTGACACCGGAGCAGATGGCGGCGCTGAGCACGACACAGGTGGCCGCACTGAGCACCGTGCAGGTCGCCGGCCTGGGCCAGGAAGAGTTGAATGGCCTGAGCACGCGTCAGTTCGCCTCGCTGGGCGGCTCCCAGGTGGCGGCGCTGACGACGGCACAGATTCAGCTGATGGAAACGGCCGACCTGAACGCCATCAGCACCGTCGCCTTGCGCGCCATGAGCACGGCTACCTTCGCCGCGCTGACACCTGAAGGTGTTGCCGCGCTGAGCAGCAGGCAGTTCGCGGCGCTGGGCTCGACCCAGACCGCCGCGCTGAGCTCGGAGCAGATCGCCGCCATCGAGACCCAGGACATTGGCGCGCTGTCGGCGGCCGCCTTCCGCGCCCTGTCGCCTGCACAGTTCGGCGGGCTGACGGTGGCCCAGATGGGCTCGCTGTCCACCGCCCAGGTGGCCACCTTCACCAGCGAGCAGCTGGGCTCGCTGGCCACCGACACCCTGAACGCGCTGGGAACCCAGCAGTTCGCCGCACTGACCAGCGCCCAGGTCTCGGGCTTCACCACTCAGCAGATGCAGGCACTGGAGTCGGCCGATCTGGCGGCCCTGAGCACCGGCGCCATCGGCAGCCTGACTCTGGCCGCCGTGCACGCGCTGGGCACCGAAGACATCATCGCGCTGACAACACGGCAATTCAGTGCCTTCAGCTCGGCGCAGGCGGCCTCGTTCAGCTCCGAGCAGCTGGGCGCCATCGAGACCCAGGATCTGGCCGCGCTGACGCCCTCGGCCCTGCGCTCGCTGAACCCCTCGCAAATTGCAGGTCTGAGCACCCAGCAGATGGCGGCGCTGACGCCTGCCCAGGTCTCGACCTTGACCACCGACCAGGTCGCCGCGCTGAGCACCGAGGACCTGAACGCCTTGGGCACGGCCCCCTTCCTGCGCCTGACCACCGCCCATATCGCGGCACTGAGCGTCGATCAGATCGGCCACCTGGCTACCGATCACTTCGCCGTGCTGAGCACCGGCCAGATATCCGCGCTGACCACTGCCCAGGCCCGCGCCCTGAGCACCGAAAACATCGTCGCGCTGACCACGCAGCAGGTGCCAGGCCTGGAGACCGCCGACATCGCGTCGATGGGCACCCACCAGATTGCCGCCTTCGAGGGCTCCGAGGTGTCGGTGATGTCGGGGGCGCAGTTGGCCGCCTTTCTGCTGGCCACGCCGCTGATGCTGGACCTGGACGGCCATGGAATCAACACGCTGAGCGCCGCCCAGGGCGTGGATTTCGACCTGCATCACATCGGCCAGGCTGGCAGGTTCGGCTGGGTCGCACCAGGCGATGGCCTGCTGGTGATGGATCGCAATCACGATGGCAAGGTCAACAACGGCAGCGAGCTGTTCGGTGGCGCAACCCTGCTGCCCGACGGCACGCGCGCCCACAACGGCTTCAGCGCGCTCGCGCAGCACGACGGCAATCACGACGGCAAGCTCAGTGCCGCCGATGCCGCCTTCAAAGATCTGCGCATCTGGGTCGACTCCGACCATGACGGCGTCACCGATGCCGGCGAGCTGAAGCTGCTGAGCGACTACCAGATTGTCTCGCTGGACCTGCATGCTCAGGCCGGCACGCAGACGGACAACGGCAATGTGCTGGGCCTGGTGTCCAGCTACACCAGGGCCGATGGAAGCCAGCATGCGCTGGCCGATGTGTGGCTGGCCGGTCAGGCCCCCGAAGCGGCCAAGGCGGCGGCCACACCGGCCCTCAACGAGGTGCTGGCCGCCCCCAGCGGCAGCCTGCTGCCGGCCACACCGGGGCCGCACGAGACTGCGCCGGTGGCCGCTGGCGCGGAATCATCGCCCGCCGGGCTGCTGCATCCGGTGCTGGAGCTGCACCTGTGGCGCGATGACCGCCACCACTGGATGACGATGATCTAGGCGAATGCCTTCGCGATCACGTCGCGGATATCGCGCTTCTTGATTGCGTCGTAGCCCGCCTGTGCATAGGCCGCGCGCGCCGCGTCGTCCTCCACCAGCGCCTGGCAGGTGGCCAGGATGTCGGGCGTCTTGACGAAGCGCAGAACACCGTGCAGATCGGGCTCGATCTCCAGCTCCTCGGTGTAGTCGCAGACCACGGCCTTGCGGTTGGCCATCAGATAGGACACGCGCACGATCTCGAACAGATTGCCGCGCGAGAAGTTGACGACGACCTTGGAGCGGGCAATGAACTCGTCGCGCTGCTTGCCCCAGACATTGCACAGCGTCATCACCGAGAGGCCGGTCAGGTCGCGGCGCAAGGCCGCGATCTTGTGCAGCGACTCCGAGCGGTCGGGCGTGATATTGCCGTAGTACAGCACGTCGATGTCCTGCTCCACGGCGGCCGGCACCTTCTCCAGGTTCGGCGCATAGGCTGTCTTGGCATAGAAGGCCGGGCGGCGCGGTTGCAGCGCGTTCCAGGTGGCGACATTGCCCTCGGCATAGTCCCAGAGCCAGTATTTGCGCGCCACATACTCGGCCGCCGTGCCGGCCAGGTTCTGGCCCGCATAGCGCTCCATATTGAAGAAGATGGTGTTCTCCGGGAAGCTGTCGATCAGCCCCAGCTGCAGCGGGATCTGGAAGCCGAACACGATGTTCACCGCCTCGGGGTCGAAGTGGTTCATGCGCCGGTCGACCTGGTGACCCAGGGCGGCAAAACCCCAGTGGTAGGACTCCACCACCTCGTTGTAGGCATCGAGAATGCCCACCTTGGGATAGAAGGGGTTGTACTGGACCAGGCAGACTTTCATGGCTTCTCCGTGAACGGCCGCTAACAGTCAGTCGGAGCCAGAGCGCTTCGCGGTCTGGCACACGAGACCTCAGCTAGGCAACAAATCTTGTGTATGGGGTCGCACCAGATAGCGCTCGGCGCTCTGCACCAGCACCAGCTTGGCGTTTACGCTCTTGCAGTACTGGAAGTCGACCAGGGTGTTCCAGACGAAATGGACCTGGCCGAAGAAGGCCGCCATCAGGTCGGAGAAACCGACGTCGTAGGAATAGCTGTCGCCGAAGATCACCACCGCTTCCTGGATCGGCGCGGCCGGGTTCTGCAGCACATAGTGGTTGCCGACATGGCGGCCGGTGGTGGCCATCAGCCGGTTGTCGTAGACCATGGTGGCGCGCCGGGGGATGGCGATCACGCTCTCGAAGCACTCTTCTTCGACAAACTTCAGCAGCAGGTCATGCCGCCACCAGCTGCGCACCAGCGGCACGTGCCTGAAGTCGAACTCGCGCTCGGGCCAGACCGCCTGCATCAGCTCGCAAAAGCCGAACCAGGCGCCGCTGGCGCACCAGTGGCTGTTGCCGCGAAAGGCCAGCTCGGCGCGCCAGGACTCGGCATGCAGGCGCTCGACCGGATAAACCAGGCCCTGCGGTATGGCCTTCAGCATCTGCTGCACCGGGCGATCGGCCAAAGCCTTGGGGGCAGGCACCGCGCCGCCGGCCGGCCAGCGGGCGCCGGGGAAGATGGCCTGCTTCTCGGGCACGACCAGGTGAGCGAAATTCGCGCCGATGCTGTGCGCTGCCGTCAGCCGCCGCTCGAAGGCGGCCTGCCATTGCTGCAGACCGTCGGGGGCCAGCTGCATCTGGCCCAGGTACTGCTGCTCCCAGGCATTGTTGCCATTGGCGATGTACTGCCAGCCGTCAACGCCGGCAATGGCCACCTCGTCGCGCGACAGGCTGCCCACCGGCTGACCGTACTGCGCGGCCAGGCGCTGGTGGTTGGCCTGCGCCAGCTCGCGCTCGATGGCCAGAAAGTCGTCAAGCCTGCTCATCGTTCAGCCAGCCAATGCGTCAAGCGGCCGGCGCGCTGCGGCGCCGCTGTAAACCTGCCACAGCGCCAGGAAATCACTCTCGGCCGCCGCATCGCCGCCGGCCAGTGCCGGCATCACCGCATTCAGCTCGGCCAGATCGGCCTCCTGGCCATAGCGCTGCGGAATCAGCGGGCACAGCGCGGCCAGCACGTTGTTGCACTGCTCGGGCGTCAGCTTCTCGAGCCTGCGGCCGGCGATGGCCAGGGCCACATAGGCCAGATGGGCCAGCTTCATCGGCCGCCCCATCGGATCGGCCGAGTGCTGTTCGCCGCTGGTGCGGAAATAGCCCAGATGGTCGTTGATATAGCCCACCGGACCGTGCAGGCTGGCCTTCAGAAAGGCGCCTAGGTCTTCGAGGCCGGTGAAGCAGATGCCGTCCAGGCTGGGGTCGTCCAGCTCGGCCGCCATGCCGGAGCGAAAGGTGGCGTTGGAGAACTCGCCCAGCCAGTTGGCGCTCATGCCGGCGGTCTGCGTGAACAGCACGCGCGCGTCCAGGCCCAGCAGGCGCTGCGGGTGCGTGGCCACGGCCGTGGGCACCGGCAGATCGCGTATCGGTTGGCCGGACTCCAGCGCCGTCCAGCGCCGGCTTACTGCGCAGTGAATGGTGCCGCTGCTGTGGGCCTGCAGATGGCGCTCGTAGAAGCTGGGGTACGGGATGTCGTCATCCAGCAGCAGGTGGAACAGCTCGGTCGGCTGCTCGCCGAACAGCTGCAGCAGGCGGCGGAAATTGTTGTAGGCGCCGCTGCGCGGGCCGGGCAGCACGGTCACCTTCAGGTCGGCGATGGCGCGCTTGATCGGGTCCTCGGACAGCATGGCCACGAAGGCCTGGTCGGGGCTGTCGTCGGAGATGATGACTCTGGCGGGCTTGACGGTCTGGTGGCGCAGCGCCGTCAGCAGCTCGATCAGGTACTTGGGCTTGTAGGCCGGGACCAGGGTGGTGAATTGCATGGCGCCGCGCGTTTCAGCTCAGCGTCGCGCGGATGACGGCCGCCACGCGGCCCACATCATCCGCGGTCATATAGGGCGCGATCGGCAGGCTCAGCACCCGCTCCGCCAGGCGCTCGGCGATCGGCAGCGCCGGCCAGGTCTGGTCGGCATAGGCCTGCTGGCGATGGCAGGCGATCGGGTAATGCACCAAGTGGCCGATCTGCGCCTGGGTCAGCGCCGCCTGCAGGTCGGCGCGCCGGTCGGTGCCGATGACGAACAGATGCCATACGGGCTCGGCGCCACCGGCCACGACTGGCAGGTCCAGCGGCAGGCCGCGCAGCGCATCAAGGTAGAAACCGGCGACACGGCGGCGCGCCTCGTTCTCGGCGTCCAGCGCCGGCAGCTTGGCGCGCAACATCGCCGCCTGGATCTCGTCCAGCCGCGAGTTCACGCCGGCCATCTCGTGGTGGTACTTGATGCTGGCGCCGTAGTTGCGCAGCATGCGCAGCTTGGCGGCCAGCGCATCGTCGTTGGTCGTGATCGCCCCGCCATCGCCCAGCGCACCCAGGTTCTTGCCCGGGTAGAAGCTGAAGCCGGCGGCATCGGCCAGGCCGCCGGTGCGGCGCCCCTGGAAGCGTGCCCCATGGGCCTGGGCCGCATCCTCGATGACCTTCAGGCCATGGCGGCGGGCGATGTCCATGATGGCCGTCATCTCGGCCGGCTGGCCGTACAGATGGACCGGCATGATGGCCTTGGTCCGCGAGGTGATCGAGGCTTCGATCAGCGCAGGGTCGATATTGTGGGTGGCAGCGTTCGGCTCCACCGGCACCGGCGTTGCGCCGGCCTGGCTGACGGCCAGCCAGGTGGCGATAAAGGTGTTGGACGGCACGATGACCTCGTCGCCAGCGCCAATGCCATAGGCACGCAAAATCAGGTGCAGCGCATCCAGGCCATTGGCCACGGCGATGCAGTGCTTGACCTCGCAATAGGCCGCGTACTCGCGCTCGAAGGCCGCGCACTCGTCACCGAGGATGTACCAACCGGAGTCCAGCACGCGGTTCACCGCGGCGCGGATGGCCTCATCGTGAGCCGCGTTGACGCGCTTCAGGTCCAGGAACGGCAGGCTCATTTGCTCCACCTCGCCAGCATGAACTCGGCGTAGTCGCGGTAGTAGTCGTCCTCCTCGTACTTGGTCGAGGCCAGCACCATGCAGACCGCGCCGGACGAGAAGTTGTCCAGCTCGCGCCAGATCATCGGGCAGACGTAGAGGCCGTTGTACGAGCGGTTCAGGTGCACCCGCTTCTTGTCCTTGCCGTCATCCAGCACCACGTCGAAGCTGCCCGACATCGCGACGATGAACTGGTGCAGCTGCTTGTGCGCATGGCCGCCCCGCTCGGAGCCGCCGGGCACGTCGTACAGGTAGTAGACGCGCTGGATGTCGAAAGGCACGTGGATACCGCCCTCGATGAAGGTCAGGTTTCCCCGCGGGTCTTGAATCTTGGGCAGATCGAGGATCTGGCAGCGATCAATGGACATGGCACACCCTGTAGCTTTGCCGTCGATTGTGGCCGCTGAGCGCGCCCTTTCAATGCTGGAATAGCCGGATTTCAGCGTCGCATCTTCTTGAACCGGGCGGAGTAGATCTCCTGGTCCAGCAACTCCACCTTGGCCGGCACCTTGAAGGCCGCCAGCTTGGCCAGGCAGGCCTTGCGCAGGCGAAGGCGCAGCGCGTCCGCCGCCTCGGGCTCATGCACCACTACCTTGGCCACGACGATCTGACCCAGCAGCGCATGCTTCTCGCCGACCACCACCACGTCGGCGATGTTCGGCTGGGCCAGGATCACGTCCTCGACCTCGGCCGGATAGACCTTCTGGCCTCCGACATTGATCAGGTCGGTGATGCGACCCAGTATCCGGAAATAGTCGCCATCGACCTCGACCCGGTCCTGGGTGTTGAACCAGCCCTCGGCGTCGAAGCCCGAGGGGGCGTTCAGGTAGCCGATCATCCGATAGTCCGAGCGTATCCACAGGATGCCGTCGCGCACCTGGGTCTCGAAGCCCGAGCCGCCGATGCGCACCCACAGCGACCCATCGGGCCGCGACTGCGAGCGCAGCACGCCGACCTCGGACAGGCCATAGGTCTGCTGCAGCTCCACGCCCGGAAAACGTGCACGGATGCGGTCCAGCGTGGCCTGCGGCATCGTCTCGGTGCCATAGGTGATGCGTTTCAGCGACGTCAGGTCGTAGCGCTGCGACAGATCGGTGGCGGCCAGCAGGGTCAGGAAGGACGGCGTGGTCGGCAGCAGCTCGACCTTGAAGTCCTGGATCGCTTGGCAGATGGTGGCAATGGCGCGGTTCTCGGCCGTGACCACGGTGCCCAGACTGGCCGTGATGGCCAGGATGGTGTTGATGCCGCCGAAATGGTCCAACATCAGGAACGGGATCGCCACGATGGGCGTTCGAGCGACGAGGAACTTGTCCATCACCCGCTCGAAATCGTGCAGCATGCCCTTGGGTTTGCCGGTGGAGCCCGAAGAGAACAGCACCAAGCCGGCCTTGCCGGTGGCGCGGAACTCGGCCAGCATCGGATTGGGCGCCGGAATCGAACGCGGCTCCAGCGTCCAGCTCAGGCCATCGGGTGCAAAGTCGATCGCGTGGTCGCAGCCGGAAATAGACAGCGCCTCGCCCTCCTCGATCACCGGGCCGCGTGTCATCGGTACGACGATGGTTTTCAGCGAGGCCAGGGCCAGGATCATGCAGAACACGTCGGGCGCGTAGTCGGCCAGGATGACGACGGTCTGGCCCGGCTGCACGCCTCTAGTCTTCAGTTCGCCGGCGAAGCGGGCAATGCTCTGCGAGACCTCGCCGTAGGTGGTGATGCGGCCCTTGTGAACGAAGGCCTTCAGCCCGGGGTCAGCTTTTGCGAAGCGCTCAAGCAGCCAGTCCATGGTCAGTGCCCCCGTTGAACGAGTTGAAGGTTGAGGCGGCAGGGACGAGGGCGTGCCGGCCGCTGCGGGCTGAAGCATCGTCCGGCCCTGGACGGACCGGACATCGGCTTCTCTATGCCCGCTGCGACCGGCACACCCTCATCCCTGCGGCAACGCGCGTGCCGTTGGCGGCCACCAGCCGCTCCGCAGAGGGGATGGGGGGCCGGCCACGGCGGGCATAAAGAAGTTGGAGGCCGGTCCGAAGGGACTGGCCAAAACTTCAGCCCGTCGTGGCCGGCCCCCCGTCCCCTCTGCCGCCCCACAGCCGCGAAGTGCAAAGAACCGCAACCCAGTGAAGAGCCGAACAGTTCCACTTCAGCCCGCAAGCTGCTCTTCGAGCACAAGGGCCAGCAGCTTGTACGAGGTCGCGTTGCCCGCGTCTTCGTCGGGGATGGAGACGCCAAAGCTCTCCTCCAGCGCCAGCACCAGATTCATCTGTTTCAGCGAGTCCCAGCCCGGCACATTGTCCATGCTGGAGTCATCGTTCAGGCTGGCCTCATCGACCTCCAGCACCGACGCCATCACCTTTTTTACCAAGCCACGATCAAGCATTGCGCAACTCCACCCAAGCACTCTCGGCCAGCTGGAGGTTTGCCAGCGGCGCTTCGTATGAACGACTGCCGTCGTCCGCCTCATTGGTCCGGGTCAAGCCCAGCCTGTCATAGAAGTCTGCCACGAGCGCGTTCTTGGCGGTCTTGCGATAAGAGGCTCGCAGGCGCTGCTTTCCGCGCGCCAGCGCATCGGCCACCACCGCCCGCCAGATCGCGAACTCGACGCCGCGGCCTATCACTCGGCAGCTCATCAGAAAGCTGTGGACCACCGTGTCACTGCCCTCGTCCACCGTGATCAGCACGCCGGTCAGACCATGCTCGGCCAGGCGGTCGCTGACCGAGAACGAGTAGACGGTGGCGTCTGCCCGTTCCATCAGCGCGGCCACGTCGCCGGCCTGCAGCCGCGTCGTCGTCAGATTGAACTGGTTGGACTTGCCGATCAGCTCGGTGATGCGTGCCACCTGGCTGCTGGCGTCGCGCTGCAGGCTGATGCTCAGGGCCAGCGAGCGCAGATACTCCTCCTGGCTGCCGAAGCTGGCCTGCAATTGGGCGGCCTCGGCCAGGCTTTTGTACTGCTGCGTCTTAGAGCGGCTCTCGGCGCTGACGCCGCCGGCCAGGAACAGCGGCATCACCTGCTCCCGCACCAGGGCCGGGTAGTCGTGCAGCACCTTGGGCACCTGGAATACCGTCACCTGGGGCAGCTGCTCGCGCACCGCCTCGATCTCGAAGGCCGAGTCGTCGATGAAGACAAAGCTGTCCAGGCCCAGATTCAGCTCTGCGGCCAGCGCGCGCAGATTGCTGGGCTTGTCATCCCAGTTGACGCGGCGGGCGACGATGTGTCCGTCCTTCAGCACCATGGCCGGATGCTCGCGCATCAGCTCCTCGACATCGGCCGCGTTGTTCTTGCTGTTCAGGCACAGCAGCACGCCCTGCGCTTCCAGCGCCTTGAGCTGCTGCTGCACGGTCCAGAACACATTGCCCGGGAAGCTGTAGGGGTCGAGCTTGACGCCATCGACACCGTCTTCACCAACAATGCCGCCCCACAGCGTGTTGTCGCCATCGAGCACCAGCACCTTGTGAAAGACGCTGCCGAACTGGCGGGTGGCCAGCGCCACCTCGCGCGCCAAATGGTCGATGAAGGGGGCCGTGTATGGCGCCTTGGCACGCAGATAGAAGCGCGCATCGAAGGCCTGGCGGGTGCCGACGCGCGCCAGCAGACCTGCCGTTTCGAGCAGGCGCGTGTTGGCATGCGCCGCCGCGGCCTCGGCCAGGCCGGCGTTGAAGGCATCCAGCGCCTGTTGCTGCGGGCTGCTATCAGCCACCTGCGGGTTCCACAGATGGGCACCCAGCAGCAAGACCTGGCCCACACCCTGAGCGGACTGCAGCGCCAGCCGCAGGCGGCTCAGGTAGTCGGCCTGCGCGGCCTGGCGGGTGGCGGCGTCCAGCGTTTCGAGCTGGGTCTCCCAGGCGGGCTGCAGATTGTCGAAGAACGGCAGTATCAGCAGCAGGTCCACGCCGGCCTGAGCATGGGCCTGCACGTCGCCGACCAGATCGTCGTAATTGCCCTTGGCCACCTCCAGCCGCACGCCGGCCAAGTAGGCGTGGCGGCGCAGGTAGTTGGCCAGCAGATCGACGGTGACGTTGGCGGCGATGCCGACCTTCAGCGTGCGAAACACCGCTGAGCTTTGGTCCAGTGTCTTCAGCGCACCCAGCACCTCGACCATGGCGGCATCGGCGCGGGCCAGCACGGCCAGCGCATCCTTGTCAGTGGTCACCATGCCATCGATCCCCCACCGTTGACGCGCAGATTCTGGCCGGTGATGTAAGTCGCCTGCTCCGAGGCCAGAAAGGCCACCGCACCAGCCGTGTCCTCCGGCTCAGCCAGCCGGCGCAGCGGCGTCTGCCGCGCCACCATCAGCTGCTGCTTCTCGGACACGTTCGAGATGAAGGCGGTATTGGTCATGCCCGGCGAGACCAGATTGACGGTGATGCCCTGCGGACCCAGTTCAGCCGCCAGATAGCGGGTCAGCGTGGACAGCGCGCCCTTGGCAATGGCATAGGCCGTCCAGCCCGCCACCGGCGTGCCGTCCCAGCTCTGCGAACCCAGCGAGATGATGCGCCCGCCGCCGGCGGCCACCATCGCCGGCTTGCAGGCCTGGATCATCAGCAAGGCGCTCTTCAGTTGCACGTCCAGTTGCTGCTGCACCTCGCTCCAGACGAGATCCTCGACCTGGCGCGCGACGATGCGCGGCGAGGCGGCATTGACCAGCACGGTGACGCCGCCAAAGTGGACCTGCGCCTGCTGCGCCAGCTTCTGCGCGCCAGCCTCGGTGGACACATCGGCCTGAACGGCCACGGCACGGCCACCCGATTCCTTGAGCTTGGCGACCAGCGCCTGAGCCCGCTCCTGGGCTGAGTGGTAGTTGACGACGACTGCAAAGCCATCAGCCACGAGCTTCTCGCAAATCACCCGTCCGATGCCGCCGGCACCGCCGGTGACGATGGCCACCTTCAGCTTGGCCTCGGCCGCCACCGCCTTGGGCTTGGGCGGCTCCAGCAGCTTGACCTTGCCGCCGCCGCTGAGCACCACCTGGCCATGCTGGTTGGTGATGCGGGTGTCCAACTCCAGCAGGCGGTCACGGGCATGCTTCTTCAGCACCGTACAGGTGACGGTCAGTGTGTCACCCAGGCGCACCGGCAGATTGAAATCCATCGCCTGAGACACCCACAGCGCGCCCGGACCCGGCAGCTTGGTGCCGATCACCGTCGAAATGAACGAGGCGCCGAGCATGCCGTGGACGACGATTTCCTTGAACGAGGTCTCGGCCGCGTAGTCGGCATCGACGTGCAGCGGATTGTCGTCACCGGTCAACTCGACGAAGCGGCGGATGTCGGCCTCGGTGATGGTCTTCACCAGCGATTGCTGGTCGCCCTCTTTGACTGCGTCGAAGTCTGCAAAAACACTCATTTTCATAGGGGCCCCTCGTCCGATGGGTACATCGGCCGGTCCCCCGAGGGGACGGGGGCCGGCTTGGGAGCGGCCCGGCGCTCGGCCCGCGCTCCCAATGTCCAGCGCCACACGCTGGCCGCAAAGTTGAATCCGGCACCCACGCCGGCCAGCGCCACCATATCGCCATTCTTGATGTGCCCCGCCCTCACCGCCTCGCTCAGTGCAATGGCCAACGAGGCCGAGCCGCTGTTGCCGACCGTCGCGACATTGGTATAGGTCTTCTCCAGCCCCAAGCCCATCTTGCGCACCAGATACTCGATCAGCCGCAAATTGGCCTGGTGGAAGACCATGAAATCCAGCGCCTTGACGTCGATCCCGGCCTTGGCGCAGGCCTTGCGAATCGTCGGCGGCAGATGGGTGATGGCCTGCTTCCAGGTCGCGATGCCGTTCATCTCCATCAGATCGACGGCCGCATCGAAGGGCCGGCCATTGTTCGGAAAGGCCGCGCCACCGCCGCGCAGCCGCACCGCCTCGTAGTTCGACGGGTCGGTGTGGAAGGCCGAGGCCTGAATGCCCTGCCCCGGCTCGGCGGGACCCAGCACCGCGGCACCGGCGCCATCGCTGAGGTAGATGGCGGTGTTGGCATCGGTGCGGTCGATATAGCGCGAGCAGAACTCGACGCCGATGACCAGCGTGTAACCCACCGTCGGGTCGACACGCATCCGGTCCGAGGCGCTGGTCAGCCCGGCGACGAAGCCCGAGCAATTGGCCTGCAGGTCATAGATCTGCGCGTTCTTGGCTCCGAGCTGCTGCGCCACCTTGGCCGACAGCGGCGGGAACTGATAGTCGCCCGAGAAGGTGCAGCAGATGATCATGCCCAGCTGCTCAGCGCTGACGCCGGCCATCTCCAGCGCCCGCTGCGCCGCGGCCACCGAGTAGCCCCAGGCGGTGTCGTCGGGGGCGGCGATGTAGCGGCGCTCGATGCCGGTTTTCTCGACGATCCACTCGGGCGTCACGTCCAGATTGCGGCACAGGCTCTCGTTGTCCTCGAACTGGGCCGGCAGGTGGTGACCGACGCCGATGATCGAGACGGCGGGCAGATGAGGATTCAGAACGGTCATAGATTTCAGGCAGGCATTGCAGCCGACATGAAGGCGCGCAGCGCCTCGTTACCGGCATGGATTTCGTCAATGGTGGCCGTGCCGCCGTGACCGGGCAGCACCAGCACGTCGCCAGCGATCCAGCCGAACAGCTGGCGCAGCGAGGCGCGCAGCTGGTCATGGTCTTCGCCGGGCAGCTTGGACAGGGCCGTACGGCGCGCATACAGCGAGTCGCCAGAGAAAAGCAGGCCATCAACGGCAATGCCGGCGCTGCCGGGCGTGTGGCCGGGCAAGGCATGGAAGGTGAAACGGCGGCCTATCACTTCGACCACGGCGCCGTCATCGGGCAGCAGCGTGAACTCGGGCAAGGCAATGCGGGCCTTCAGCTTGAAGGCCGCCATCATGAAGTTCGACAGCTTGGCCAGCTTCAGGTCAGCGCTGCGCAGATAGACCGGAATGCCATAACGCTGCTGCAGCACGGCCGTACCGCCGACATGGTCGAAATGGCCGTGGGTGCACAGAATCGCGGTGGGCGTCCAGCCGCTGTCAGCAATTGTTTCGGCCACCCGCTCGTGGTCCAGGCCCGGATCGACGACGACGCAGCTGCCGCTCTGCTGCGCGTCGGCCAGCAGATAGGTGTTGGAGTGCAGATCGGTGTTGGTGATGCGGCGCAGCGCGCCGTTCAGCAGCAGTTCTACCGCTTCCGTCTTCATTGCAGTGGCTCCACCGCGCCTTGTGCGACGCACGACACTTGACGTGTGTAGCGGCAGGGACAAGGGCGCGCCGGCCGCTGCGGGCTGAAGCATCGCCCGGCCCTGAACGGGCCGGACTTCGGCTTCTTGATGCCCGCTGCGGCCGGCACGCCCTCATCCCTGCTGCAGAGGTTGTGCCAGCGGCCACCAGCGTCTCCGCAGAGGGGGTGGGGGGCCGGCCATGGCGGGCATAAGGAAGCTGGAGGTCGGGCCGAAGGGACCGGCCCAAGCTTCCGCCCGCAGTGGCCGGCCCCCCGCTTCCTCTGCCGCCCCATCGCAGCAACACCGCAACCCGAATTCATCTCAGTTGACCCCGCCAAGGAAAACTGTCTGCGCGGTAACGTAGCCGCTACGCTCCGAAGCAAAGAAGTCCACCACATTGAAGATGTCCTCGGCCGTCGCATAGCGGGGCAGCGGCAGGCCGGCGATCACCGCATCAATCTTGTCCTTGGGCAGTTGGCCCAGCATGTCGGTCTCGATCGCGGTGATGCCCAGCGTGTTGCAGGTGATGTTCAGCGCCGCGAACTCCTTGGCCATCACATTGGCAAGGGTGGCGATCGCGGCCTTGGTGGCGGCGTAGATCGAGTCGCCCATCGGTTCCAGGCTGGCAGCCATCGATCCGATATTGATGATGCGGCCCCATTTGCTCTTGCGCATCAGCTTGGCCGCCTCGCGGGAGACCAGGAAGGTGCCCAGGATGTTGGCGTCCAGCATGCCCTTGGCCGCGCCGGCCGGCATGATCATCGCGTACTGCGAGGTCAGGACAGCGGCGTTGTTGATGACAATGTCCACCCGGCCGAACTGCTTGCGCACCTGCTCGAAGCCGCGCGCCACCGACTCGGGATCACCCACATCGACGGCCAGCGGCGTGTAGCCCGGCAGCTGGGCCTCGTCATCCTCATGGCGGCTGAAGCCTATGACCTGGGCGCCCTGATTCAGGAAATGCTCGGCCAGCAAGCGGCCCACGCCGCGGCGCGCGCCGGTCACCAGGACGATCTTCCCTTCATACTTCATCAGGCCAGCAGTTCCAGGATGTAGGTTTTCAGGGCGCCGACGTCGGTGAATGGCACCGGGTCGCGGCTCATCGCCTTGTCATCGGTCAGGCTGATGGCCTTGCCGAACTGGTCGGACACCGAGGTCTCCAGATCGACGATCACCGACACCAGGGACAGCGAATCCAGCGCCGAGCCCTCGCCGAACAGGCAGGTGTCGGGGCCTATCGCGATCTGCTCCTCGGGGCCGCGCTCCTCGTTCAAGGTGCGCAGGGCCTGGTAGATCGCTTCCAGCACGGCGGCTTCTTGGGTGTTGCTGCTCATCTGTGTTCCTCAGTTCTTGTTCAGGTTCTTGTCGCGCGGGCGCCCGGCGGCAATCAGCGAATTCATTCTTGGCAGAGCCTGGGCTCGGTACTCGTCTTCCAGCATGCCGAACAGCACGGCGTCCTGGTAGTGACCGTTGATGAAGTAGTGGCGGCGCAGGCGCCCCTCCTCCTTCATGCCCAGAAACTTCTGCCACTTCATCATCAGCAGATTGTCGGACGCGATGGTACCGAAGACGCGCAGCAGGCCGAGTGAGTCGAATACCAGCTGATAGACCAGCTTCATCGCCTCGACGGCGGCCGGAATGCCGCGCACGGCCTCCTCGTCGCCGATCAGAAAACGGCCAGGCTCGCAGTGGCGGTGCAGGGTGTCGATGCCGCTGACCGAGACCATGCCCACCGGGCGGCCGTCCTTCAAGGCGATGATGAAGTTGTATTCGGCCGCCGGCCGCGAGGCGATCCAGGCCGCCTGCTGCTCGACGCTGGCCGCGCCGCGGTTCAGATTGGCGGCGCGTTCGCCCTGGCGCCAGGCAAAGGTCAGGGCCGCGTGCTCGGGCGTCAGCGGAATCAGATCGACGAACTCGCCGTGCAGGTGGATGGCGGGCATGGTGCTCAGGCCTTGGGCGTCAGCACCATGGCCAGCGCCGAGGGCACCGGCAGTCCGGGCTTGGCCGGGGCATAGGCATTGGCGAAGAAGCAGTGCTCCAGATGCAGGCCGGCGGTCTCGACCTGGTCCAGCACCTGTTGCGGGTGGCTGTAGAGATAGATGTGGTCCGCGTGGGCGGCGTTCAGCGCGGCGGTGACGAAGAGCTTGCCATCGGGGGCGCACAGGCCCTTCAGGCCCTTCAGCAGGGCCACCGGGTCTTCCAGATGCTCCAGCACCTCGACGCAGACCACGGCGCGGAAGCGCTGCGCGCTGGGCTCATCGATCACGTTCTGCTTGCGGGCCTGGTAGCGCCCGGCAAAGCCGAAGCTGGCCACATGGGCGGCGGTGAACTCCAGCGACAGCGGGCTGATGTCGAAACCGACGCCGCGCAACTCGGGCAGATGCTGCAGGGCCAGCCGCGAATAGATGCCGGTGCCAACGCCGACCTCGGCGAACTCGCTCACCTGCTGGCGCTGCAGCCAGGGCAGGAAGAAGCCCTTGAAGTACTCGATCTGCTGGTAGTGGTGCGTCCACAGATAGTGCGACAGCAGCAGGCCGGGCAGGTACTGGCGGCGCATGTAGTCGTCGTTGTAATAGACCTCGGCGGCGGCCTCGGCATAGGTCTTGGCCGGGTAGCTCAGGTCCTGCTCGAAGCGCTTTTGCCGACGCATCGAGTCCATCACGAAGGAGCCATAGCCCTTGACGGCATCGAGCAGGGCCACGTCGCTGCCATAGAAACGCTGCAGCATCGCGGCAAAGTCGTCTTCCCAGGCCGGGCCGAACTCGGCGGCGGCGCGTTTCACGCTGTCACGCGCAAAGCGGGCCGAGCCCTCCATCAGCGTCAGCAGCTTGTTCAGGGTATCTTGGCTTGCCGACATGCGTGTTCCCATGGTTTCCATCCCTCAAGTAGAACCCAAACCGGCCGAGGATAAATCGCCAAGTACCGGTGGGTAGGCCGCTATTTGTGAAGCGCGCGCTGCGTGATACGCTGGCCGCGCTTCAAAACGATTGCAAGAGGCAGGCATGCGCAATATCGAGAGCAAGGAAGACCATCTCGCCGTCGTCGCCAAATATGCCGAGAAGCTGCGGCTGGCGCAGGCCAAATACATCGACCTCAAGCACGAGCTCGTAGCGCTCGAACGGGCCATGGACGCCAAGCCGCCAGCCGCAGCATCGGCGGACGAAATCCAAGCCTACAAGGGCCTGCAGAAACGCGCCCAATACTCGCTCAAGCTCGCGGCCAGTTTTGTCTCCGAGTACGACGAGCTGTTCGCCATGGCGGCCAAAACCGTGAAACTGGGCCGATAGGAAGCGCCATGAACATCGAATCTATCAAAGCGCAGACCAAGGCCATGCTTGAGCTGGAAAAGTATGTGCCCGGGATGGAGAGAAAGCGCAGTCGCTTGCTCGAAGAAGTGAAGAACGGCAACAAGGACGCGATCGACGAACTGGAAAAAGATGTCCTCTACCTGGAGAATCTTCGCCATGCCCTGGATGGGCTGATCCTGGCGATGAACAACAGCGCCGAAACCTTCCAGAAGTTCGAACGCAAGGCCGCCAAGGACAGGCTGACCCTGCAGGAGGCGAAGAAAGGCATCGGCCAAGCACGCTTTGACGACAAGGATCCCATCCTCAACGCCCAGCGCCAGGCCTTGACGCGCTCGATCCAGAAGCTGGACTTCCTGATCACCGAGCTGGGCAAGCTGCGCGAGACGCTGAACCACAAGTACGCGGGCAGGGCACTACCGGAGGTGATACAGCTGAACAAGGCATTGCGCGCAGATTCGTCGAACTGGGACTCTGAATCGACCATCCTGGGTCTGCGCAAAAGCCTGGCCGACGCGCTCGTGACCCATCACATGCCGAGCTAGTTTGCCGGGGGAGGCATCAGCCCTACGTTGACGCCCTGCCCCAGCGACCACATCTGCGCCACCGCCTGCTGGCCATCGAACAGCGCGTTGACATGGGCAACGCGCAGCGAGAAATAGTCGCCCTCGGCGGCCATCACGTCGAACAGCGAGCGCCGGCCCAGCTGTTGCCACTGCTGCTGGGTGAAGCTGCGCAGCCGTTCGCTGTTGCGCAGGATATCGACGATCTGGCGCGCGCGGTCGAATGACGAGGCGGCCGACTCGAAAGCATCGGCCAGCCGGTATTTGCGCGATTCGACCGAGTCCTCGCGCTGCAGATAGCTCGCGTCGGCGCGCTTGCGTGCGGCGCTGGCGCCGGGGTCCAGCGTGGCATTGAACAGTGGCAGGTTGATGTTGACGCCGGCCACCACGCTGTTGTTGCGACCGGTGCCCGCGGTGGCGCCGCCATTGACGACCAGCGAGACCTGCAGCTTCTGCGAGGCGACCACCGAGCGGGCGTAGCTGTCGGCGGCGCTGGCCTGGGCGGTCAGCTGGGCGATCTCGGGCGCACGCTCGACGTCCTGCTGCATCGCCACCAGATCCGGCACCTTGACCAGCACCGAGGACAGGCTGGCCGGCGGCGGCAGCACATCGCCGACAAAGCGGCGCAGGCGGTTCTCGGTCTGGCGGAACTGCGACAGGGTCGAGTCCAAGGACAGCTCGGACTGCTGGAAGCTCTTCTGTGCCTGCACGAGTTCGCTGGCCCGGCCCTTGTCGACCTTGACGACCTGTTCCAGCGCCTCGACCAGGCAGCTCATCTTGCGCGAGTACTGGCTGTAGACCTGGGCCTGCAGCAGGTAGCGGCTGCGCTCCAGCCCCAGCGACACGGTCTGCAGCGCCACCTGTTCCTCTGCGCTGGTCTGGCCCAGCTGGGCGGCCTCCAGCAGCTTGGCGCGCCAGTTGTTCAGGTAGGTCTGCCGACCGGCGTCATACAGCGACGCGCTGGCGGTCAGCCCACCGCGGGCCTGGGTGCCTCGCCCTTGATCGATGCCACCGACGCTGCTGGCCACCGCATTCAGCGAGCCATTCAAATAGACCTGGGGCAGGCGGCCGGCGCGGGTTTCATCCAGATCGGCCTTGGCCGCCTCGGTCAGCAGGCGCACGGCGCCCAGCGACTGGCTTCGCTGCACGGCCATGCGCACCAGATCCTGCAGATGCAGACGTGGGTCTGCACCCGAGACCTGAGGCAGGCGGACTTCGCTTTCGCTGCGCGCCGTCGGTGAGGTGTCCGTATCGACGCAGCGTTGAGCTGCAGCAGGGAGGGCCGCACAGGCAGCAAGCAGCGCCGCCAGACAGGCTTGCGTGCGAAAAATGAGACCGGACATGGGTATTGCTCCTCGTCGGCACCCAGCGGTGCGACAACACCCTCACTAGACCATGGGGCGGCTCCGGCCGATGCCCGGACTTCAAGGGTAATCACGCCTCAATTGCGCCGGCAAGCTGCCGATAACGTGCGCCACCTCTCCCGAGGCAGCTGACTAACGCTCGCGCAAAGCCTCTTGGGACTTCATCACCGGCCGCAGCAGGAAGCTCAGCACGGTACGGTCGCCGGTCTTGATCTCCAAGGTGCCGGTCATGCCCGGAATCACCGGCAGTTCCTTGCCCTTGAAGCGCAGCGTCGAGATCTCGGCCGGCACCATGGCGCGGTAGTAGCCGCCACCCTTTTCGGTGTCGCCCAGGGCATCGGGGCTGATGTACTGCACCGTGCCCTTGAGACCGCCATAGACGTTGTAGTCATAGCCGGTGACCTTGATCTCGGCATGCTGGCCTACGCGCACGAAGCCGATGTCCTTGGGCTTGATGCGCGCCTCTATCATCACCCGCGGCCCCAGCGGCACGATTTCCATGATCGGTGCGCCGCCGGCGACCACGCCGCCGGTGGTGTTGACGCGGATGTTCTTCACGAGGCCGGCCACCGGTGACTTGAGCACGGTGCGGCGCATCACGTCCTCGCGCACCACCAATTGCTCATCGAGCTGCGACAGCTCGGTCTGCACCCGCACCAGATCGCTGCTGGCGTCCTGGCGGAAGCGGTTGATGCGCTCGTTGCGCTGTTGCTGCAGCTCGTTGACCTGGCGGCTCAGGCGCATCACCTCGACGTCCGAGATCAGGCCCTTGGAGGCCATTGCCTGCGACATGCTCAGCTCGCGCTGCAACAGGCCGATGCTGCGGTTGTTGCCGCCGGCCGCCTCGTCCAGCAGATGGCGGCGGGCGTTGTACGCGGCCGTTTCGCCGTCGACGATGCTCTTGGCCTGGGCCACATCGGGCGGAAACTTCAAGGGCGTGCCATTGGCCTCGGCCGTGAGTCGCGCCACGGTGGCGCGCATCGCCAGGCGCTTGGCCTGGCTTTCGTTCTGCTGCGCCTCGACGCGGGTCGGGTCCAGCAGGGCCAGCTCCTGCCCCGCCTCGACCCGCTGGCCCTCGTTGACCAGCAGCTGGCGCAGGATGCCGCCCTCGAGACTCGCGATCAGCTGCTCGCGGCCATCGGGCACGATGCGTGCGTCGGCGCGGGTGATCTCCTCGACCTTGGTCACCGAGGCCCAGGCAATCGCGCTGACGACGATGATCAGCATCAGGTACAGCGCCCAGCTGGAACGCGGCAGGGCTTCATCGATCTGCGCCGCATGGACGCCGGTCAGAAAGGCGGCATCACCGCGCACGATGGCGGGGTTGCTGGAAGCGGGTTTGGAGCGCCAGAACATATGGCTCAGAGCGTCGCCTCACGCTGCTGCGGCTGCGCGGACGGGTGCATATGCACATTCGGCGCGGCCGGTGTCGGCGTGGCCGGGCGTTGGCCCGACAGCGCGGCCAGCACCTGGTCCTTGGGACCGTCGAGCACGACGCGGCCGGCGTCGACCACCATCAGGCGGGCCACCAGTTCCAGCACGGCGGGCCGGTGCGTCACCATCACCAGGGTGCAGCTGCCGGCGGCATCTTTCAGCTGGCGCAGGAAGGCAATCTCGGACTGTGCGTCCATCGAGCTGGTCGGCTCGTCCATCAGCAGGATTTGCGGCTTGGTGACCAGGCAGCGGGCCAGGGCCACCAGCTGGCGCTGGCCGCCGGACAGCAGCGCACCCATCTCGCCCACCGGCAGGTCCCAGCCCAGCGGATGTGAGGCGACCAGGCGGTCCAGGCCGGTCAGCCGAGCGACCTCGGTCAGCTGCGAGGCGTCCGCACTGGCCCGGCCCAGCAGCACATTTTCGCGCAGCGTGCCGTGGAACAACCGCGGCTCCTGCGACACAAATCCCACCTTGCTGCGGAACTCGGCCGGATCGATCTGGCGCAGATCGACGCCATCGACCTCGACCCGGCCCTCGGTGGGCAGATAGAGGCCGGCCAGCAGCCGCAGAATCGTTGATTTGCCGCTGCCGATGCGCCCCAGAATCGCCACCCGCTCACCCGGGTTCAGGCGCATGCTGACGCCCTTCAGCACCTGGGGAGGGTTGTCGGTGCCGGTCATCGGGTAGGCGAAGCTGACCTCCTGCAGGGCCATATGGCCGTTGAACTGCGGCAGGCCCACATAGTTGCGGCCCGGCTCGCGCTCCACCGGCTTGTCCATCATCGAGTCCAGCGACAGCAGCGCGGCCCGTGCGCCCTGGTAGCGCGTGGCCAGGGCCACCACGCTGCCCAGCGGGCCGATCGCGCGGCCGGCGAACATCACCCCGCCGATCAGCGCGCCGGAGGTGATCTGGCCGTCCTTGATCAGATAGACGCCCCAGACCAGCATCACCATGGTGATCAGCTGCTGCAGCGCGGCGGTGACGTTATTGCTCCAGCTCGACATCGAGCGGGCACGCATCGAGGCCTCGGCGGCAATGGCCGTGCTGGTCTCGTAATGGCGCAGGAAGCGGCCCTCGGCACCCGCTGCTTTCAGGTCTTCCAGGCCCTCGACCGCCTCGACCAGCACGCCCTGCAGATCGGCCTGCTGGGCCATATTGGCGCGCATCGAGCGGCGCAGCGAGCTTTGAATCACCACCGCCAGGATCATGATGATCGGTATCGCGATCACCAGCACCCAGCCCAGCGGGCCGCCGATGATGAAGGTCATCGCGACGAACAGGATCACGAAAGGCAAATCGGACAGCGCCGACAGCGAGGCCGAGGCAAAGAACTCTCGCACCAGTTCGATCTGGGCCAGATGGTGGGCATAGGTGCCGGCCGAGGTGGGCCGGTGCTCCATGCGCACGCCCAGCGTATGGCGGAACAACATCGAGCCGATGATCAGGTCCGATTTTCGACCGGCCAGGTCGATCAGATGGCTGCGCAGCTGGCGCGCGATCAGGTCGAACACCAGGGCAATGAAGGCGCCGGTGGCCAGCGTCCACAGCGTGACCATGGCCTGGTGCGGAATCACCTTGTCGTAGATCACCGAGGTCACCAGGCCGGTCACCATCATCAGCACATTGGTCAGCAGCGCGGCGATCAGCGAGGCCCGGTAATAGGGCAGGAAGCGCTTCATCGTGCTCCACAGCCAATGCCCGCCCGACTGGTTCAGGCTGGCCGCGCTGGGCACGGCACCGGGCCCGACCAGCTGCGGCGAGGCCAGCAGCACGAAGCCGGTGTACTCGGCCTCCAGATCGGACGCCTCGGCCACGCAGCTATGGCTTTGCGGACCGGGAAACACAACCTCGTAGGACTGCAGCTGGCCCGGTTGGCCCTCGATGCGGCGCACCAGCACGCAGGCGTCGCCATTGTTCAGCAGCAGCACGGCCGGCAGCAGCAGGCTGTGGATGTCGGCAATGCGCCGCTGCACCATGCCAGCATTGAAACCGGCCTCGCGCAGCACCCGCATCGCCTGGTCGGGCCCCAACGGCCCCTCCATCGGCATGCCGGCCAGCAGCGATTCGACCGAACGCGCCCGACCATGGTGCTTGGTCAACCAGCTCAGTGCCTGCGCCAGCGGATCGTCGCGCGCAGGCCCGGCCTCGGGCGCAGAGCCCGGGGCTTGAGGGTCGAAGAAGTCTTGGTCTGACATCGTGATTCAGGTTGCGGGCCGGATTTCAGGCCGCGCGACGCTCCAGTGCCATCCGTTCGAACTCGTTCTCGAGATCGCGCACCAGGCGCGGAATATCGAACAGCGTCGAGTTGCGGCCCTGCTCGGTCAGGTAGCGCTTGTAGGACTTGGCGCGCAGCGGGTTGTTGCCGATCTGCACCGCGCGCTGCTCGTACTCGGTCAGGCTGTGGGTGATCAGGTCGGGCAGTCCGACATGGGTCAGGAGGCTGCCGGCCATCCGTGAAATATAGGTGCGGCCGGAGCGGGTCAGTATCGGTGTGCCCATCCACAGCACATCGCTGGCCGTGGTGCCGGCGTTGAAGGGGAAGGTGTCCAGGAACAGATCGGCCAGCTGGAAGCGGGCCAGGTACTCGGCCGGCGTGACCCGGGGCGCAAAGATCAGCCGCTCGGGCGCCACACCATGGGCCTGGGCAGCCGCCAGCATATTGGCCTGGGCCCAGGGGTTGTCGGCCAGCAGCCACAGCACGCTGTTGGGCACCGCCTTGACGATGCGCATCCAGCTGTGGAACACCTCTTCGGTGAACTTGTGGTTGTTGTTGAACGAGCAGAAGACGAAGGCGTCCTCGGGCAGGTTGTACTGAGCCCGGGTCGGCGTCGGCGCGACATCGCGCTTGCGGTCGCTGACCTGGTAGCAGGTGGGCACGTAAAGCGGCTTCTCGGTGTAGTAGCGCAGCGACTCGGGCGGCATCACGAAGCGGTCGGCAATGATCCAGTCCACGCCGGGCAGGGCCGAGGTCGCCGGCAGGCCCAGATAGCCGGCCTGTATCGGCGCCGGGCGGTGCGCCAGGATGACGGGCCGGGCGCCATTGGTCAGGCCCTGCAGGTCCACCAGCACATCGACGCCCATCTGGGCGATCAGCCGGGCGGCGCTGTTGTCGTCCAGGCCGCCGATGCGGAACACCTGGTCCATGCCGCCGAGGATGCGTTGGCGCTGGGCGGTGCCGTCTTCGCGGCTCCAGCAGAAGCCATAGACCTCGAAGCGGCTGCGGTCGTGCAGCTCGAACAGCTCGGGGGTCAGCAGGCCCACCGCGTGCATGCACAGGTCACCGGACAGATAGCCGATCTTGACCTTGCCGCTGCGCGGCGTGCGCGCCGCGAACACCTCGTGCAGCGGCGGTGTGGCGGGCTTCTTGATGCGCTCGTTGACGAAGCGCTGCGCCGCCAGCAGCTGCAGCGCGGGGTCGTCGGTGGCGCTGAGCGTGGCCAGGGCCGAGGTGCCCAGCAGCAGCTGGTTCTGCGTGACCTCGCCCACCGCCTGGTATAGCGGCCATTCGCACTGCTTCTGGCGGATATGGACGTAGTGCTGGATCACGTCCGACTGGTCGGACTTGAGCTTCAGGCTCTCGACCATCAGCTGTTCGGCCTCGTCGAGGCGGCGCAGCAGTTCCAGCAGCCGCGCGCTGTTGTTCAGCGCATGGAGACGAAACTCCAGCACGGCCGGGCCGCCGTTGGCCGTCATGTCCAGCACCTGGCGCCACTCGGCCAGGGCCTCGTCGGGACGGTGCAGGTGCTCGATCTGATGGCCCAGGTTCAGGCGGGCCTGAGGGAAATCGGGGTTCAGTTCCAGCGCGTGACGGTAGGCCTTCTCGGCCTCGGCGTGGCGGTGCAGATTGCCCAGCACCGTGCCCCAGTTGAAGCAGGCGACATGGCGGTAGGGCGAATCGGTGCTGGCAATCCACTCCTCGTACAGCTTGGCCGAGGCCTCGGCCATGCCACCGTCGCTGAGCGCCTGGGCGCGGGCGATCAGGTCACCCAGCGGCAGCTGCCCTGCAGGGTTGACCGGAGGCTCGGGCTCGATGGGCGCGGTGGGCATAGCAGCAAGAGTGTCCATGGGTCAGGGCGTGGGAGCGAGTACCCCTCCATGTTAGGAGCGAGCCGGCCGGAGCGGCCACGGGATTAGGGCTGCAAAAGCGCAGCTAATCCCACCCTGTATCGGCAAGCCGCCCCCCGCCTTGAGCCCCTTAAATAGGGTCGGAGTGCAATTTCTGACGCCAGCTCTTAAGGCGCAGGCTGCAGGCTCAGCACCCTGCCCGGCTGGCCGTCGCCCCACAGCGGCACATCCTCCACCTTGGCCCAGGTGGCCACGAAGTCGCGGTAATGCGGCGAGAACGGCAGGCCGGACTGCCCCGTCGAGTGCACAAAGCGCGAGCGGCGGAGATCGCCCAGGTCGTACAGCGCCCGCAGCGACGGACCGTGTTCGTCCAGGTAGAGCTCCCCGGTGGTGGGATCCGGTCGCTGGCTGACGCGGGAGACGTTGACGGAGAATGCGTCTCCACCCACGGCCACCCGGGTTTCGAACCAGCCCGCCAAGGGCTTGACGCGGCTGAACGGCCGGTGCTCGGACCGGGCCAGATGCACCCTGCCCCAGCGCCAGTTGGCGACATCGCCGCCCAAGCGCCCCTGCAATTCATCCAGTGCGCGAGTGAAGGCGGCGTCGATCTGAGATGGGCAATCGGTCTTGCACCACCACGTATCGTTGCGCTCCAGCACAAGCTCCAGCGCATCACGGAAGCTGCGTGCACCGAGCAGCTTCTGCATCGCCGCGTCACCGCCCACCCTCTCGGTGAACAGACCCAGGGTCAGCTGGCGGGACCAGGCCCACAGCAGGGTCGGCGCCACATGATCGGCACCCAGCACACCGTCAAATCCCTGCAGCTGGGCCTGGGCGGCCGCGGCCAGCGGATGGTTCGACTTCGCCTTTTGCAGATAGGGCAGCAGCTTCAAGGTGCCCAGCGACAGCTGATCGGCCTGGATGGCCCGCAGACTGGCCAGATCGTGCCTGGCCGTCGCCTGCAGCAGCTGCTCGATGCGCTGCTGACGATAGGGTGCTGCCCATTCGCTGGTCAGATAGTGCGGATAGTCGGGCCCGTGGATGCGCTGGTTGGCGGTGGCAATCCAGCCACGCGGCGGGTCGATCTCACGCGGCGTCTCGGCGGCGGGGATGAAGCCGGCCCAGTCATAGCGCGCGTCCCAGCCCGGCGCCGGCACCAAGCCCTTGAGGTCATGCTCGGGCTTGCGTATCGGCACCTTGCCGGCCGCGACCATGCCGATATGGCCATCACGGTCGGCCACGGCCATGTTCTGCATCGGCGCCAGCCAGGCGGCCGAGGCCTTGACATAGTCCTGCACCGAGTTCGCGCGGCTCATCGCGAGACCGGCGGCCACGGCGTCGAATTCGGGCTCCAGCGCCACCCATCGCATCGCCAGCGCATAGCTCGGTTTGCCCTTCGGGCCGAGCAGCCCCTCGGTCACACCGGCATCCGAGATCACCGGGCCGTGCCGCGTGCTGCGCAGCGTCATCTGCACATCGGGCTTGCCCTTGACCTTGATCGTCTCGGTCAAGGTGGTGAATGCCGCCCAGCCGTTCGGCGTCTGGTACTGGCTCGCGTCGTCGGGCTTGATGCGCTCCAGATAGAGATCCTGCACATCGGGCGCGGTATTGGTATAGCCCCAGGCGATGTGCTGGTTCTGCCCCAGCACGACCAGCGGCAGGCCCGGCAGGGTGGCGCCCGCCAGCTTGAAGCCGGGAGCCTCCAGCCGGGCGAAGTACCACAGCGCCGGGGCGCTGAGCTTCAGGTGCGGGTCATTGGCCAGCAGCGGCTTGCCGCTGACCGTGTGGCTGCCATGCACGACCCAGTTGTTGGAGCCCACACCTTCGATGCCGGAGGGCGGCGCGCTGTTCAGCGCCTGCTGGCCCAGCTCGCCATCGATCTTGAGGTCGCGGTACAGCGCGGCATAGTCGGCCGTGGCCAGTGCCTTCTCGCCCGGATAGGGCGGAATCAGCTCGTTGATGCGCTCCACCGGCAGCTTCAGCGCCAGGCGCATGCGCTGCAGCTCGGTGGTCCAGTTGCCGCCCAGGTCCCAGGCCATCATGATGCTCCAGGCCAGGCTGTCCACCGGCTCCCAGTCCTCGGGCTGCAGACCCAGTATCAGGAACTCCGGAGGCCGGGCGCCCAGATGGCTGCGCACATAGCGGTTCACACCGGCCGCATAGGCGGTCAACAAGGCCTTGCTCTCCGGCGAGGCCAGCGCCCATTGCGCGGCGGCGGCGCGCCGCACGCCCAGCGCGCGCAGAAAGCGGTCGCTCTCCAGCGCCGCCTCGCCAAAGGCCTCGGCCAAGCGGCCCGAGCCGATGCGCTTGTGCGTTTGCAGCTGCCAGAGCCGGTCCTGCGCATGGACGAAACCGAGGCCGAAGACCAGATCCTCCATCGAGTCGGCCTTGATGCTCGGGATGCCATGGGCGTCTCGCGCTATCGTCAACGGGGCCTTCAGCCCTGACACCGTCAGCACCCCCTCGGTCATGGGCAAGACCTGACGGCTGTAGAGCCAGAAGGCAAGGGCCAGGCACAGCAGCAAAACCAGCACCACGACCGCCAAACGACGCAACCAACGCATAGCTTCCCCTCTGTACTTGAACTGCCAGCCTAGCGGCGACGCGCGGCCCGCGCATCGGTGCTTATGCCATTTGTCACGAAATCTGGCCCCTCATTGGGCGGCTATTCGGCCTTTCAGGGTCCGGCCCGCCTGCCCAGAATCCGCTCATGCTGAATCGATTGCTGACCCGCTGGCTTCGCCCCACCGCCCCGCCGACGCGCGAACGCGCCGACATTGGCCGCTGGCAGGCCAGCATCAACCCGCCGTCGCTGTACCGGGGCGACTCCTTCTTCCAGACCCTGCTGCGTTGGATGCCCGGTGAGACCGACGCCTGGGATGCCATAGGCCACAGCCGAGGCATCGGTGCCCATGACGAGTTGCCCGTGATGCGGGCACGCTTCATCGCCCAACTGGACGACATCCACCGCGACGACGTCGAGGCCCTGCTGGCGCGCATCAAGCGCAGCCGTTCGCTGCGCGACCTCTGGCATCTGCGCCCGGCCGTCTACAACATGGTGGCCCGCGCCCACGATCAGGGCGAGGCCGAGTTGCGCATGCACGGCATCAATCAGATGTTCCCGGCCCGGCCGGGGGCTGGCCGGTCGGGCCGACGAATCCGCCACTGAGTCCGACACCGACCTCATCGATACCCGAGGAGCACGCAATGGACATGAGCATGGAACTGACACTGCGCGACATTCCCGCCTTCCTGCCGCCCTGGACTTTCGCCAAGGTGGGCAGGCCCGACGAGCGACGTGCCCGCCAAGGTGCCCGTCGCGGCTTCGTTGATCTGAAGATGAGCTTCATGCGCGCCGCGGCCGAGGTGCAGGGCAGCGAGGGCCAGGCGCTGCAGGAATATGTGCGCCAGGCCGCCGAGCCGATCGAACTGTGGCTGATGCACACCCGCCTGCTGGCCAGCCTGCCGCTGGACCATCTGCGCGGCGACCAGCACCGCCAGGCGCTGCAGGAAGCGCTGGCGCGGGTGTTTCCGATGAAGAGCGCCTGAGCTCTCCGACCGGCCCGGCCTCAACCCCCCAGGAAATCCTTCTTGCCCAGGTCAACCCCCGCATGCCGCAGCAGGGCATAGGTCATGCTCAGGTGGAAGTTGAAGTTGGCCAGCGCGTAGTGCTTCAGATAGGTCTCGCCGTCAAAGCGCAGCGGTTCGCCGGCGCGTGTCGGGATCTCGATCGCCCGCTGCTCCGAGCCATCGATCTGCGCCGGCGTCACCGATTGCACAAAGGCGATCGTCTTGCTGATGCGCTCGCGCAACTCGGCAAGGCTGGCTTCCTTGTCTTCCCACTTAGGGTTCTCGATGCCAGCCAGCCGCGCCACACAACCCTTGGCGGCATCGCTGGCGATCTGGATCTGGCGCGTGAACGGCAGCATATCGGGCGCCAGACGCAGGCCCAGGTAGACGCTGGTGTCGAACTTCTTCGCCTCGGCGTGTTGTTCGGCCTTGTCCAGCCACTTCAAGGTATTGCTCAGCAGTTTGACGAATACCGGTACGCTGGCTGAGTACATGGAAATGGTCATGGAAGTCTCCGTGGGTTTGAGGTGCGCGAGATGGTAACGAGTCGTCGCCTTTTGTGCAGCGCGCGTCGAGAAGGCCTCAAGGTGCGGGCAGAATGCAGCCTACACACCATGAATATCATCATCCTCGACGACTACCAGGACGCGGTGCGCAAGCTGCACTGCGCCAGCAAGCTGGAGCCCTTGAACGCCAAGGTCTTCACCAACACGGTCAAGGGCATAGGCCAGTTGTCGGTGCGCCTGCGCGACGCCGACGTGCTGGTGCTGATACGCGAACGCACCCAGTTCCCGCGCCAACTGCTCGAAAAGCTGCCCAAACTCAAGCTGATCTCGCAAACCGGTCGCATCGGCTCGCACATCGATCTGGACGCCTGCACGCGCCAGGGCATCGCGGTGGCCGAGGGCGTCGGCTCGCCGGTGGCGCCGGCCGAACTGACCTGGGCGCTGATCATGGCGTCGATGCGGCGCCTGCCGCAGTACATCGGCAACCTCAAGCACGGTGCCTGGCAGCAGTCGGGGCTCAAGGCCGCCGGCATGCCGCCCAATTTTGGCGTCGGCATGGTGCTGCGCGGCAAGACCCTGGGCATCTGGGGCTACGGCAAGATCGGCCAGATGGTGGCCGGCTTCGGCCGCGCCTTCGGCATGCAGGTGCTGGTCTGGGGCAGCGAGGCCTCAAGGGCCAAGGCGGTGGCCGACGGCTACCAGGGCGCCGACACCCGCGAGGCCTTTTTCGAGACCTGCGACGTGCTGAGCCTGCATCTGCGCCTGAACGAGGACACGCGCGGCATGATCAGCCTCGAAGACCTGTCGCGGATGAAACCTGCGGCGCTGTTCGTCAACACCTCGCGCGCCGAGCTGCTGCAGGAGAACGCCCTGGTCTCGGCGCTGAACCGCGGCCGCCCCGGCATGGCCGCCGTCGATGTGTTCGAGAGCGAACCGATACTGCAGGGTCACCCGCTGCTGCGCCTGGAAAACGCCGTCTGCACGCCGCATATCGGCTACGTCGAGCAGGACAGCTACGAGCTCTACTTCAACGCCGCCTTTGACAACGTCGTCAACTTCGTCAATGGCACGCCCAGCAATATCGTCAATCCGGACGCACTGAAGGTTCTGCGTTGATTGAACCGGCGCATCCGGGCCCGGCATCTACCTGGGTCCTGTTTTGGGCCTTCAACCGGCTGGCGCTGCAGGGGTTTGGAGGTGTGCTGCCGGTGGCCCAGCGCGAGCTGGTCGAGCGCTTGGGCTGGTTGAGCCAGGCCGAATTCGTCGAGCTGCTGGCTGTGGGCCAGGTCTTGCCCGGGCCGAACATCGTCAATATGTCGCTGATGGTCGGCGACCGCTTCTTCGGCTGGCGCGGCGCCTTTGCCGCCTGCGCGGGCATGCTGCTGTTCCCCTCCTTCATCGTGCTGGGCCTGGCCGCCCTGTATGGCGAGCTGTCGAGCCGGCCGGTGGTGGCCGGCGCCCTGCGCGGCATGGGCGTGGTGGCGGCCGGCCTGGTGCTGGCCACCGGCATCAAGCTGCTGCCCTCACTGAAGCTCAATGTGCTGGGCCTGACCCTGTGCCTGGGCCTGGCGGTGCTGACCTTTGCCGCCATTGCGCTGCTGCGCTTGCCGCTGATCTGGGTCATCCTGGGCCTGGGCAGTCTGGCGATGTTCGCCGCCTGGACGAGGCTCAGGCCATGACGCCGATCGCAGTGCTGAGCCCGGCCGACCTGCTGCAGCTGTTCGGGCACTTCCTGCTGCTGTCGATGCTGGCCGTCGGTGGCGCCATCACCACCACGGCCGAGATGCACCGCTACCTGGTCGTTGAGCACCAATGGATAGGCGACACCCAGTTCAGCAGCTCGATCGCGCTGGCCCAGGCCGCGCCCGGGCCCAACATCCTGTTCGTTGCCGTGCTCGGCTGGAATGTGGCCGGCCCGCTGGGCGCGCTGGCGACAATGGCCGGCATCCTGCTGCCCTCCACCACCCTGGCCCTGGTCGCCACCCGCTGGGGCCGCGCGCGGCGCGAGACCCGCGGCGTGCGTGCCTTCACGCAAGGGTTGGCGCCCTTGATACTGGGTCTGCTGATCGCCACCGGCTGGGTGCTGGCCACGCCCTATCTGCGCGACAGCTCGCGGCCGGCGGCGGTGCTGGTGCTACTGGCGGTGACGGTGGGGATGATGCTGAAGACGCGGATCAGCCCGGTGTGGCTGGTGCTGCTTGGTGGGGTGGTCGGGGCATTGGGACTCGTGTAGCCCGGATGCAATCCGGGGCCCCGGATTGCAGCCGGGCTACAAGTTCAACCCTCTTTGGTTCCGAAAATCTTGTCGCCGGCGTCCCCCAGGCCCGGGATGATGTAGCCGATCTCGTTCAGATGGCTGTCGATGGCCGCCGTCCAGCAGCGCACATCGGGATGGGCGGCCTGCAGGGCCTTGACCCCCTCGGGCGCAGCCACCAGCACCAGGGCCCGGATGTCCTTGCAGCCACGGCTCTTCAGCAGATCTATGGTCACTATCATCGACCCGGCGGTGGCCAGCATCGGGTCGACGATCAGCGCGGTGCGCTCGTCCAGATGGCCGACGAACTTCTCGAAATAGTGCTCGGGCTGCAGGGTCTCATGGTTGCGCGACAGGCCGACGACGCTGACCTTGGCATTCGGGATCATGTCCAGCACGCCGTCCAGCATGCCCAGGCCGGCCCGCAGTATCGGCACCACGGTGACCTTGCGGCCGGAGATCTGGTCCACCTCGGTGGGGCCGCTCCAGCACTGCAGCGTGGTCTTCTCCAGCGGGAAGTCGGCAGTGGCCTCGTAGGCCAGCAGGCGGGCGATCTCGCCGGTCAGCTCGCGGAACTTCTTGGTCGAGATATTGTCCTCGCGCAGCAGGCCGATCTTGTGCTTGACGAGCGGGTGGTGGACTTCGATGACGGACATGGTGGTGTCTTTGATGGGTCTGCGATGGGCCGAGTTTAGTCCCCGAACAACAGCGGCAGCACCGCCGCGGCCGTGCCGCGCAGGCACTGATGGGCCACCGCGTCCAGATCGCTGGCATGGGGGTTGACGATGAGGACCATGGCCCCGGCGTCACGCGCCAGGCTGGCAAGGCCCGCAGCCGGATAGACGGTGCCCGAGGTGCCGACCACCAGCATCAGATCGCACTGCCGGGCCAGGCTCTCGGCGCGGGTCAGTGCATCGGGCGGCAGCTGCTCGCCAAACCAGACCACCGCCGGCCGCAGCAGATTGCCGCATTGCGTGCAATGCGGCGGCCGCTCGGGTTCGGCGGTGGCCGGATCGCAGGGTTCTGGGGCCCGGCAGGGGTCCAGCCAGCGGCTTTGCAGGATGTCACCATGCAGGCGTATCACATCGGGGCTTCCAGCGCGCTGATGCAGGTCGTCGACATTCTGCGTGATGATCTGCAAACGGCCCGGGCGCGCGGCGGCAAAGCGGGCCAGCGCCAGATGGCCGGCATTGGGCACGGCGGCGCGCACGCCGGCGCGGCGTTCCGCGTACCAATCCCACACCAGGCGCGGATCGGAGCGAAAACCCTCGGTACTGGCCAGCTGCATCGGGTCGAAGCGAGCCCAGAGGCCGGTCTGCGCATCGCGAAAGGTCGGGATGCCGCTCTCGCTGGACATGCCGGCGCCGCTGAGCACGACGATGCGTCCGGCCGCGGCAACTGCCTCGTGGGCCGCTTGAATGGCCAGCCGGGCCTGCTCGCGCATCGGCATGGATCAGGCCTCGCGCGATTCCCGCTGGCGCAGCGCCTCGTACAGACACACGCCCGCGGCCACAGAGACATTCAGGCTCTCGACCGCCCCCTTCATCGGCACGCGCACCAGTTCGTCGCAGGTCTTGCCGGTCAGCTGACGCATGCCATGCCCTTCAGCGCCCAGCACCAGGGCCACCGGACCCTTCAGGTCCAGTTCGTACAGCGATTTGGTGGCGGTGTCCGAGGTGCCTATGACCCAGATGTCGCGCTCCTTCAGCTCGTTCAAGGTCCGGGCCAGGTTGGTGACCATGAAGTAGGGCACGGTCTCGGCCGCGCCGCTGGCCACCTTGGCCACCGTGGCATTGATGCCGGCCGCATTGTCCTTGGGCGCAATCACCGCATGCGCTCCGGCACCATCGGCCACCCGCAGGCAGGCGCCCAGATTGTGCGGATCGGTCACGCCGTCCAGCACCAGCAGCAGCGGCGGTCCCTCGACGGCGTCCAGCACATCGTCGAGCGAATGCTGTTGGGCCAGGGCCTGCACCCGGGCCACCACGCCCTGGTGGCGGCTGCTGCCGCAGATCTTGTTGAGGCGGTCATCGTCGCTGTCGAACAGCTTGACGCCGGACTCCTTGACGCGCTCGACGAACTGACGCATGCGCTGGTCGCGCCGCGTGGCGTCGACATGGACTTCGACGATCGACTGGGGGGCGGTCTTCAACCGCACGGTCACGGCATGGAAGCCGAACAGGATTTTTTGAGCACTCATGCGCTATGGTAGCCGCAGCCACTGCAGCAGCGACAGTGCAGCTATCAGCACCGGCTGATGCAGCATGTAGTAGCTCAGCGACCAGCGGCCCAGCCGGGCCAGCGGTGAGAGCCCGCGCGGCACAGGGCCTTCCAGCCAGGCCGCGCGGGCGGTCAGCCAGCGGCCCAGCACAAACCCCAGCAGCATCACACCCAGCCAGGGCAGCACCGGCACATAGTCCTCGGTCACCGGCTTGTGGGTGATCAGGCCCAGCCAGTTGGTCCAGCGGGTGTCGAACCAGGGGTGCTGCCACAGACTCGGAGCGGCCAGGGCCAGCAGCGCCAGAGCCACCAGCAGGACCGTCGGCAACCGCGGCGCGGCCCAGCGCAGCAGCAACAGCATCACCGCCATGCCATGCAAGACGCCAAAGCTGATGAAGCTGCGCGGGAACATCAGCCACGAGCCCAGCGAGACCAGCAGCGCGCATACGGCCACCTGCCCCCAGCGGCGCCAGAAGCGGGGCCAGGACTGGCCCTGGCCCACCGCCACCGCCTGGCCGATGCCGGCACAGAGCAGGAACAGGCTGACGATGCAGGTGCGTTGCCAGGTCCAGAACGGGTCTCGGTAGAAGTCTGCGCGAATCCAGCCGAAGTGATTCAGGTCAAAGCCGAAGTGGAACAGCGTCATCCACAGCATGGCCAGGCCACGCAAAACGTCCAGCCGTGCGTGGCGCGGCTGCGCGTGGTTCGGTGTCAGGGGCTGATATATGTGGCGGGCAGGGGTCAACACCGGGGCAGTCTAGCCGCAGCCTGTGATACCTTGAACCCAAGCCCCCCGACATGCGCCGAGGATGACCCGCCCACCGCCGCCCCAGCCCGTTCCGGCCCTCTGGCCAGGAAGGCCATGGGCATACTGGCCGGTGCTGCTGAGCGCTGCCCTGACCGTGCTGATCGTGATCGTGCTGCTGCGCCTGCACCAGCAGAACGATGTGGCGCAGGCGCGCAGCCGGGTCGAGGCCGAGCTGGCCCTGCTGCGACTGAAGCTGGAGGCCACCGCCCAGGCCACGTTCAGCCCGACCCAGAGCCTGGAGGCCATGATCCAGCTCGATGGCGATCTTTCGGCCCAGCGTTTCGCCGACCTGATCGCCCGGGCCATCAAGCACCTGCCCCATATCCGCAGCGTCAGCGCCGCACCTGATGACGTGGTGCGCCATGTCTTCCCGCTGCAGGGCAATGAGCAGGTGCTGAACCTGGACTATCGCCGCCTGCCCGAGCAATGGCAGCAGGTGCGCGAGGCCCGCCGGCTGGGGCGGCCGGTGATTGCGGCGCCGCTGAAGCTGATCCAGGGTGGCCAGGGCATCATCCAGCGCACGCCGGTGTTTCTGCGCGACGCCACGCTTCCCGAGGGCCGGCGCTACTGGGGCGTGGTGTCGGTGGTGGCCGATCTGCAGCAATTCGTGGCCAGCAGCGGCCTGAGCGACAGGGGCCCGCTGGAGCTGGCCCTGTTCGAGGCCGATACGCCGGGCCGCCCCGGCAAACACCTATGGGGTCCGGTCGCGATGCGGGATGGTGCGCCGGTGATACAGATGGCGCAGCTGCCCGGCGCCAACTGGGCCCTGCTGGCGGTGCCCCAGGGCGGCTGGCAGACCGCATCGAACTGGCTGGCCCCCGATGTGTTGGCCGCCTTGCTGGGTGGCGCCCTGGTCAGCGCCCTGCTGGCCCTGCTGATGCGCCAGCAGCTCGCGCTGCGCCAGCGCAACGCGGCCCTGTTTGACGAGATCGAGCAGGGGCGCGTGGCGCGGGAGCAGCTCGAAGAGTCGCAGGCCAGATTTCGCAGCATGGCGGCGCTGGCCAGCGACTGGGTCTGGGAGCAGGATGCCGATCTGCGCTTCACCTTTGTGTCACGTGCCGCAGAGGAGTCCACCGAGGTGCCCTCGCAGAATGTGCTGGGCCATTTGCGCTGGGACTCGCCCAATCTGATGCCCGGCACCGACTGGGAGGAGCACCGCGCGCTGTTGCTGCGGCGTCAACCGTTCCGCGACTTCGAATATGCCCAGCACACCGGCAACGGCGAGCTGCGCTACGTGAGTGTGTCGGGTGCGCCGGTGTTCGACGCCCAGGGCCGTTTCCAGGGCTATCGTGGCACCGGCCGCAACATCACCGCGGCCAAGCGGGCCGAGGCCGCCTTGCGTGAATCGCAGACAGCCCTGCTGCAGGCCCGTGACCGGCTGCAGGCGGTGCTGGATGCTGCGGTCGAGGTCGCCATCATCGCCACCGACATGGAAGGCCGCATGATTCTGTTCAACCGCGGCGCCGAGCGCATGCTGGGCTATGCCGAGCATGAGATGCTGGGCCGTAATCCGGCCCTGCTGCATCTGCAGCATGAGGTCACGGCCCGTGCCGCCGAGCTCAGCATCGAGGTGGGTCGCAAGGTGGAGGATTTCGAGACCTTTGTGCTGAGGGCCACCGAGCAAGGCAGCGAAACCCGCGAGTGGACCTACCGCCACAAGGATGGGCACCCGCTGGCCGTGTCGCTGAGCGTGTCCCATGTGCGCGCACCCGACGGCAGCCCGCTGGGTTTTCTGGGCGTGGCCCGCGACATCAGCGCGCAGCGCCAGGCCGAGCAGCAATTGCGCCAGCTCAATGCCGAGCTGGAGTCAAGGGTGCAGGCCCGCACGGCCGAACTCAGCGAGGCGCTCGCCCATCTGCGCCAGGCCCAGGACGAGCTGCTGCGCTCCGAGAAGATGGCCGCGCTGGGCTCGCTGGTGGCAGGCGTGGCCCATGAGCTCAACACGCCGCTGGGCAATTGCCTGACCACCGCATCGACGATGGACGAGCGCACCCGGGAGGTGCGCCGCCATTTTGCCGACAACAGCCTGCGGCGCTCGGTACTGGAGGCCTATCTGGAGGACGCCGGCACGGCCGCCAAGATCATGCTCCATGGCCTGGGCACGGCCAACGAGCTGGTGGCGCACTTCAAGCAGCTGTCGGTCGATCAGACCAGCGTGCAGCGCCGCCGCTTCACGCTGCAGTCGGTGGTCGATGACGTGCTGAGCCTGATGCGGGCGCGCTGGAAGTCAACGCCCTACCGCATCGAAACTGCGATCGAGCTGGAAGATCCCCTTGACGGCTTCCCTGGCCCGCTGGGTCAGGTGCTCAGCAACCTGATGCTCAACGCGCTGCTGCACGGCTTCGAGGGCCGCGAGCAGGGCCTGCTGCGCATCAGCGCCCGCGCCCTGTCAGAGCAGGACTACGAGCTGGTCGTCGAGGACGACGGCGTGGGCATGAGCGAAGAAGTCCGCCGCCGCGCCTTCGACCCCTTCTTCACCACCAAGATGGGCCGTGGCGGCACCGGTCTCGGCCTGAACATCGTCTACAACATCGTCACCGGCGTGCTCGGCGGCCAGGTCGAGCTGCACAGCGCCCCGGGCCAGGGCTGCCGGTTTGTGTTCCGGATGCCGCGAGTGGCGCCGGAACTGACGAACTAGCCGAGGAACGCCCGCGCATTGCGGAACATCCGCATCCACGGGCTTTGCTCGTTGATGTCGCCGGGCGTCCAGCTCATCAGCGCGTTGCGGAACACCCGCTCCGGATGCGGCATCAGCACGGTGAAACGGCCGTCGGCGGTGGTCACCGAGGTCAGGCCGCCGGGACTGCCGTTCGGGTTGAACGGATAGGCCTCGGTGGCGGCACCGAAGTTGTCAACGAAGCGCAGCGCCTTGATCACCTTGTCGGCATCACCGCGCTGCGAGAAGTCGGCATAACCCTCGCCGTGGGCCACGGCGATAGGCAGCCGGCTGCCTGTCATGCCCTGGAAGAAGGCGGACGGGCTGTCCAGCACCTCGACCATGGCCAGGCGGGCCTCGTACTGCTCGCTCTTGTTGCGGGTGAAGCGGGGCCAGGCCTCGGCGCCAGGGATGATGGGGGCGAGTGCCGCCATCATCTGGCAGCCGTTGCAGACACCCAGCGCCAGCGTGTCCTGGCGGGCGAAGAAGGCGGCGAACTGCTCGGTCAGCACCGGGTTGAACATCACCGAGCGTGCCCAACCCTCGCCGGCACCCAGGGTGTCGCCATAGCTGAAGCCACCGCAGGCGACGAAGCCCTGGAACTGGTCCAACCGCGCGCGGCCGGTCTGCAGATCGCTCATGTGCACGTCGAAGGTGTCGAAGCCGGCCTGGTCCATCGCATAGCTCATCTCGACATGCGAGTTGACGCCCTGTTCGCGCAGGATGGCCAGCTTGGGGCGGGCCTTGCCGATGAAGGGCGCGGCCGGGTTGACGGCCTCGTCGAAGCTCAGATGCTGATGCAGGCCGGGATCGTTGGCGGCGCCGGCGGCGGCGTGCTCGGCATCGGCACAGCTCGGGTTGTCGCGCAGGCGGGCGATCTGCCATGACACCTGGTCCCAGCTCTTGTGCAACGTCTCCAGCGGCGCCTGGAAGATCTGCTTGGCGTCGCGCCAGACCTCGACAATGCCGGTGTCATTGGGCTTGCCGATGACATGGCTGTGCTTGGACAGGCCGTGCTCGCGCAAGGTCTGCAGCACGGTGTCGCGATGCGAAGTCGCCACCTGCAGCACCACGCCCAGCTCCTCGTTGAACAGGGCCTTCAGGGTCAGTTCTTCACGACGCGCACTGACCTGGGCGGCCCAGTTCTTCGAGTCGCCATGGTCGGCGCGGCTGTCGGCGATGCCATCGCTCTCGGTCACCAGCATGTCCACGTTCAGGCTGACGCCGCGATGGCCGGCAAAGCTCATTTCACAGACCGCCGCCCACAGGCCGCCGTCGCTGCGGTCGTGGTACGCCAGGATCTGGCCGCGCTCGCGCAGCTGATTGACGGCGCCGATCAGGCGCTTCAAGGCATCGGCATCGTCCAGATCGGGCACCACATCGCCGCTCTGGTTCAGCACCTGGGACAGGATGGAGCCGGCCATGCGGTGCTTGCCCGCGCCCAGGTCCACCAGCAGCAGGGTCGTGTCGCCAACCTTCAGCTGCGGCGTCAAGGTGCCTTCGATGCTGTCCAGCGAGGCAAAGGCGGTGACGATCAGGGACACCGGCGCGGTGACCTGCTTCTCGATGCCGGCGTCGGTCCAGCGCGTGCGCATCGACAGGCTGTCCTTGCCCACCGGCACGCTGATGCCGAGTAGCGGGCACAGCTCCATGCCGACGGCCTTGACGGTGTCGTACAGCGCCGCGTCTTCACCCGGTTCGCCGCAGGCGGCCATCCAGTTGCAGCTGAGCTTGACCCGCTCCAGCTGGAACGGCGCAGCCAGCAGATTGGTGAGGGCCTCGGCCACCGCCATGCGGCCCGAGGCCGGTGCATCAAGTGCTGCCAGCGGCGTGCGCTCGCCCAGGCTCATCGCCTCGCCGCGCAGGCCCGCATAGTCGGCCAGCGTGACCGCGCAATCGGCCACCGGCACCTGCCAGGGGCCGACCATCTGGTCGCGGTGGTTCATTCCGCCCACCGTGCGGTCGCCGATGGTGATCAGGAAGCGCTTGCTGGCCACGGTCGGGTGGCGCAGCACGTCGAACGCGAGCTGGTCCAGCTTGAGCCCGGTCAGATCCAGGGCCGGCGCGGTGCGCTCGACCCGCTTGACGTCGCGGTGCACCTTGGGCGGCTTGCCCAGCAGCACGTCCATGGGCATGTCGATGGCGCGTTCGCCGCCCTCGCCGTCTTCCAGAATCAGGCCCTTGGCCTCGGTGGCCACGCCGACCACGCCGAACGGGCAGCGCTCGCGCTCGGCCATGGCCTGGAACACGGCCAAGCTCTCGGGCGCGATGGCGATGACATAGCGCTCCTGGCTCTCGTTGCACCAGATTTCCTTGGGCGCCAGGCCGGTTTCTTCCAGCGGCACCTTGCTCAGATCGAAGCGTGCGCCCATGCCGGCGCCGTCCACCAACTCCGGAAAGGCATTGCTGATGCCGCCGGCACCGACGTCGTGGATGGCCAGAATGGGGTTCGCCTCGCCGAGGCCCCAGCAATGGTTGATGACCTCCTGCGCACGGCGTTCGATCTCCGGGTTGCCGCGCTGCACCGAGTCGAAGTCCAGCTCGGCGGCATTGACGCCGGCCGCCATCGAGCTGGCCGCACCGCCACCCATGCCTATGCGCATGCCCGGGCCGCCCAGCTGAATCAGCAGCGTGCCTGCAGGGAACTCGATCTTGTGCGTCTGGCCGGCGCTGATCTGGCCGAGACCGCCGGCAATCATGATGGGCTTGTGATAGCCGCGCATCACGCCGGCCACGTTCTGCTCGTAGACGCGGAAGTAGCCGGCCAGGTTCGGGCGGCCGAATTCGTTGTTGAAGGCGGCGCCACCCAGCGGGCCGTCGATCATGATCTGCAGCGCGCTGGCGATATGGCCGGGCTTGCCGTAGGGCTGCTGCTCCCAGGGCTCGTTGGTGCCCGGCAGATAGAGGTTGGAGACCGAGAAGCCGGTCAGGCCCGCCTTGGGCTTGGAGCCGCGGCCGGTCGCGCCCTCGTCACGGATTTCGCCGCCGGCGCCGGTCGAGGCGCCCGGGAACGGCGAGATGGCGGTCGGGTGGTTGTGCGTCTCGACCTTCATCAGCACATGGGCCACCTCGTTGCGCGCCCCGTACTGCGGCGCGTTGGTATAGCCCATGGGCGCCCAGCGTTCGATCGGCCCGCCCTCCATCACCGAGGCATTGTCCGAATAGGCCACCACCGTGTGCTGGGGTGCCAGCGCATGGGTGTTGCGTATCATGCCGAACATCGAGCGCTCCTGCGCCACGCCATCGATGGTGAAACTGGCGTTGAAGATCTTGTGCCGGCAGTGCTCGGAGTTGGCCTGGGCGAACATCATCAGCTCGACATCGCTGGGATTGCGCTTGAGCTTGATGAAGGCGGCTTCCAGGTAGTCGATCTCGTCGGCCGACAGGGCCAGGCCGAAATCGCTGTTGGCTTTTTCGAGCGCCGCGCGGCCCAGGCCCAGCACGTCCACCCATTCCATCGCCTGGCCGACCTTGTCGTCGAACAGGTGCTGAGCGTCGTCGCGGGCCAGCAGCACGCTCTCGGTCATGCGGTCGTGCAGCAGCGCGGCACAGTCCAGCAGTTCCTGCTCGGTCAAGGTCTTGACGCCACCCAGCAGGCCGGTCTTCAGTGTCAGGCGGAACTCGGTGACGCGCTCGACGCGGTGCACATTCAGCCCGCAGTTGTGGGCGATGTCCGTGGCCTTCGACGCCCAGGGCGAGACCGTGCCCAGGCGCGGCGCCACCACCACCAGCGTGCCCTCGGTGCTGCCGGCATAGGCGTCGCCATAGCTCAGCAGAGCGGCCAGCTTGTCGAGTTCCGGGCGCTCCAGCGCCTCGTCGCTCCAGACCCAGTGCACATGGCGGGCATCGATGGCGGTGATGCGCTCATTGACGGTCTGCAGCCGGGGCAGCAGCGCCTGGGCGCGAAAGGCGGACAGGGCGTTACCGCCTTCGAAGTGATTCAGATGCTTGTGAGCCATGGGGTCCCGATGTGGGTGGGCCTGGAGAAGTGCGGGATTTTACGGGGTAGCGGCGCGGCAAGCCCGCAAACCTGCCCGGCAGGCGCCATGAGAGATAATCCGCCCCATGACGATCACGATCAAAACCGGCGCCGACATTGACGGCATGCGCGTGGCCGGACGCCTGGCCTCCGAAGTCCTGGACATGCTGACGCCCCATGTCGTGCCCGGCATCAGCACCGAGGCGCTCGACAAACTGGCCCACGACTACATCTTCAACGTTCAGCAGGCCATTCCGGCCCCGCTGAACTATGCGCCGCCGGGCTACACGCCCTACCCCAAGTCGATCTGCACCTCGATCAACCACCAGGTCTGCCACGGCATCCCGAATGACAGGCCGCTGAAGAATGGCGACATCGTCAATATCGACGTGACCGTGATCAAGGACGGCTGGCATGGCGACACCAGCCGCATGTTCGTCGTCGGCGAGGGTTCGATCGCCGCCAGGCGCCTGTGCCAGATGACCTACGAGTCGATGTGGAAGGGCATTGCCAAGGTCAAGCCGGGCATGCGCCTGGGCGATATCGGCCACACCATCCAGACCTTTGCAGAGAATCTCGGCTTCTCGATCGTGCGCGAGTTCTGTGGCCATGGCATAGGCCGCAAGTTCCATGAAGAGCCCCAGGTCATGCACTATGGCCGCCCCGGCACGATGGAAGAGCTGGTGCCCGGCATGGTGTTCACGATCGAGCCCATGGTCAATGCCGGCAGGCGCGAGATCCGCGAGATGGGCGATGGCTGGACCATTGTCACCAAGGACCGGTCCCTCTCCGCCCAGTGGGAACACACGGTGCTGGTGACCGAGACCGGTTACGAGGTGCTGACACTCTCGGCCGGCAGTCCGCCCCCGCCCGCCTTCATCACCGCCGCCGCGACCTGAGGCGGCCCATGGCCGAGCCCGTGGTGACCACCGGCACTGATCCCGCCCGGGCCCAGCACGGCGTGGCCGCGCTGCGGCAGAGCTTCCGCCAGGGCAAGCAGGCGCTGATCCAGCACTTCCGCGCCTCGCGGGCCACCGCGCCGGCCGCGCTGCGCTTGCTGCGCGCGCTGAGCCGCCATGTCGACGGCACGTTGTTCGAGCTGTGGCAGCACGCGGTGATGCCGCCCCACGCCACCCTGATCGCAGTCGGCGGCTATGGTCGCGGCGAGCTCTACCCCTACTCCGACGTCGACGTGCTGGTGCTGCTGCCCTCGGGCAAGGCGCTGACCAATGCCGCGACACGGGCCTCGATAGAGGGCTTCATCACCGCCTGCTGGGACATCGGCCTGGAGATCGGCTCCTCGGTGCGCACCATCGACGAATGCCTGCAGGAGGGCGAACGCGACCTGACGGTGCAGACCTCGCTGCTGGAGTCGCGCTTTCTGTGCGGCTCGCGCAGCCTGTTCCGCGAGTTTCGCGGCCAGCATGCCCAGGCGCTGGACGCCAAGGCTTTCTTGCGCGGCAAGACGCTGGAAATGCGCCAGCGCCACACCAAGTTCGAGGACACGCCCTACTCGCTGGAACCCAATTGCAAGGAAAGCCCCGGCGGCCTGCGTGATCTGCAGGTGGTGATGTGGCTGGCCCGTGGCGCGGGCCTGGGCAAGAGCTGGGGCGAGCTGTGCGGGCGCGGGCTGATCACGCCGTTCGAGGTCAAGCAGCTGCAGCGCAACGAGGGCCTGATCAAGCTGATACGGGCCCGCCTGCACATGGTCGCCGGCCGCCGCGAGGACCGGCTGGTGTTCGACCTGCAGACGGCGGTGGCCGAGAGCTTCGGCTACCAGTCGACCAAGACGCTGCGCGCCTCCGAGATGCTGATGCGCCGCTACTACTGGGCGGCCAAGGCGGTGACGCAGCTGAACCAGATCCTGATGCTGAACATCGAGGAGCGCATCAACGGCTCGCAGGACGCGCCGATGCGCCGCATCAACGCGCACTTCCTCGACCGGGCCGGCATGCTGGAGGTGGACCGCGACGAGCTCTACACCGAGCACCCGCACGCGATCCTGGAAACCTTTCTGCTGTACCAGCAGACGCCGGGCATCAAGGGCCTGTCGGCCCGCACGCTGCGCGCGCTCTACAACGCCCGCGCGCTGATGGGGGCTGACTTCCGCCGCGACCCGCAGAACCGCGCGCTGTTCATGCAGATGCTGCAGGAACCCGAGGGCCAGACCCATGCCTTCCGGCTGATGAACCAGACCTCGGTGCTGGGACGCTATCTGTGGGTGTTCCGGCGCATCGTCGGCCAGATGCAGCACGACCTGTTCCACGTCTACACGGTGGACCAGCACATCCTGATGGTGCTGCGCAATGTGCGGCGCTTCTTCATCCCCGAGCACACACACGAGTACCCGTTCTGCTCGCAGCTGGCGGCCCAGTTCGACCGGCCCTGGGTGCTCTATATCGCGGCGCTGTTCCACGACGTGGCCAAGGGCCGCGGCGGTGACCACAGCGAATTGGGCGCCGTCGAGGTGCGGCGTTTCTGCCGCGAGCACGGCATCGCCAAGGAAGACACCGAGCTGATCGCCTTCCTCGTCAAGGGCCATCTGACGATGTCGCGCATCGCGCAAAAGGAAGATCTGTCGGACAGCGAGGTGATCGAGGGCTTTGCCGCCACCGTCGGCAACGCCCGCTGGCTGACGGCGCTCTACCTGCTGACGGTGGCCGACATCCGCGGCACCAGCCCCAAGGTCTGGAATGCCTGGAAGGGCAAGCTGCTGGAGGAGCTGTACCGCTCGACCTTGCGCGCCCTGGGCGGGGCCAAGCCCAATGCCGACGCCGAGATCGAGGCCCGCAAGCAGGACGCCCGCCATATGCTGGCCCTGCATTCGATGCTGCCCGACACAGAGACGCCGCTGTGGCAGACGCTGGAGCTGAGCTACTTCGCACGCCATGACGCGGCCGACCTGGCCTGGCATGCGCGGGCGCTGTGGCGCCATGTGCAGAGCGAGGTGCCAGTGGTGCGCGCCCGGCCCTCGCCGGTCGGTGAAGGCCTGCAGGTGCTGGTCTATGCGCCCGACCGGCCCGATCTGTTCGCCCGCATCTGCGGCTATTTCGACGGCGCCGGTTTCAACATTCTTGACGCCAAGGTGCACACCACCCGCACCGGCTTTGCGCTGGACACCTTCCAGGTCATCAGCCCCGACCTGGACCTGCAGTACCGCGACCTGGTGTCCCTGGTCGAGTCGCAGCTGAGCCTGGCGCTGAAGGCCCAGGGGCCGCTGCCCGAGCCGCGCAAGGGGCGTCTGTCACGGCGGGTCAAGTCCTTCCCGTTCACGCCGCGCATCTCGCTGCGGCCCGACGAGCGCGCCCAGCGCTGGCTGCTGAGCATCAGCACCAGCGACCGCACCGGCCTGCTCTACGCGATCGCCCGCGTGCTGGCGCAGCACCAGATCAATCTGCAACTGGCCAAGATCACCACCCTGGGCGAGCGGGTCGAGGACACCTTTCTCGTCGATGGCGCGGCCCTGCAGCAGAACCGGGCGCAGTTGCAGATCGAGAGCGAGCTGCTTGACGCGGTCTCGCCAACCCTATGAGCAGCACCCCGATCGGCATTGCCGAGGCACTGGCGCAGCCGTTCGACGCGATCATCGACGTGCGTTCCCCGTCCGAGTTCGCCGAAGACCATCTGCCCGGTGCCGTCAACTGGCCGGTACTGGACGATGAACAGCGGCGCATTGTCGGCACCATGTACAAGCAGATCTCGGCCTTCGAGGCCCGCAAGGTCGGCGCGGCCATGGTGGCACGCAATATCGCCGCCCACATCGACCGCGAGGTCGCCAATATGCCCAAGGGCTGGAAGCCCCTGGTCTATTGCTGGCGCGGTGGCCAGCGCTCAGGCGCCATGGCCTGGTTCCTGGGCCAGATCGGCTTCAACAGCCGCCAGCTGACCGGTGGCTACAAAGCCTTCCGCGCCCAGGTGCGCCACGATCTGGAGACGCTGCCCATCACCGCCCGGCTGCGCGTGCTCTGCGGCCGCACCGGCTCGGGCAAGACCCGGCTGTTGCAGGCCTTGGGCCAACAGGGCGGCCAGATCCTGGACTTGGAGGGCCTGGCCTGCCACCGCGGATCGGTGCTGGGCGGCCTGCCCGACCAGCCCCAGCCCGGCCAGAAGCGCTTTGAGACGCTGATCTGGCAGGCACTGCGCGGCCTGGATGCCAGCAAGCCCCTGTACCTGGAAAGCGAAAGCCGCAAGATTGGCCAATTGCGCGTGCCCGAGCAATTGCATCAGGCGATGCGCGAGCAGGGCCAGTGCTGGTGGGTGGACATGCCCGAACCTGCACGGGTCCGGCTGCTGCTGGAGGACTACGGTCACTTTGCCGACGACGTGGACGGTTTTTGCGCCAAGCTGCAGGCCCTGACCGAGTTGCGGGGCAAGGAAACCGTTGCACGTTGGCAGCAGGCCGCGCGCGATGGCGATTGGGCCGGCCTGTTCGCCGAGCTGATGCGCCTGCACTACGACCCCGGCTACGAGCGCTCGCTGCGCAACAGCTATCGTCAGCTCGATCATGCCCCGGTGCTCGCACTGGAAGACGGTGGCTCGGCCAGCCTGGTCCGCGCCGCCCAGGCCTTGCTGCACAGCGTTTGACGTCGGTCAAGCGTCGATTTTCAAGCTCGGCGGAGCATCAGGCCGGCATCAGATCGCGGGAAATGCGGCCAAAAACCCTGGCAAATTGAAGGTTTGGAGAAATCGGCCGATACAACCCCCATTGGCGCGTTCTCAAGCATCCAGGCCGGTTCCCGGCCCCCGGCACAGAACGCAACACGTTTGCTTCCTGCATCGGAGTTCATCATGAGCTTGAATGGATTACCCGGCATCGCACCGCCCAGCCGTACGGACGCCGTGCCCTCGGCAACGCAGGCCAGCACCACCCCGGTACGCATCGAACGACAGGCCGACAGCTATGCCGCTGCGGCCAAGAGCGCCAGCCGCGGCAGCGGCGGCCTGGCCGACGCGATGGAGCTGACCTTCCAGCAACTGGGGCTGAGCGCCGGCACGGCAGAAGCCACCAGCCAGGCCGATGAAGCCGCCAGCAGCCAGCGCAAGACCGATCTGGGCCGGCTGATGCAGGCGTTGTTCCAGGCCGTGCACGCCCATTCACCGCCGCTGACCACCGGCGAGTCATCCAGTTTTGCCGCCGCCTTGGCCTCGCTGACCTCGCAGCTGTCCAGCGGCGACTCGGTCAGCTCGCTCGAAGCCGCCCTGGGCCGGGTGTTGCAGGACCTGCAAAGCTCCCAGACCGGGAGCGCCGCCAGCCTGCCCACGACGCAGGACCTGCTCAGCACCCTGCAGCGCAATCTGGACAACCAGACGAATGTGGTCCACACCAAGGGCAATGTGCTGAACGAGCGGGCCTAGCTAGGGCCGCAGATCGCCGGCCAGACTGGCCAGCGTTTCCGGCGCAATCTGCACATGGGCCGGGTAATGGGTGTGGTCGCAGCCCAGCTTGGCTCCCGCACCGGCCAGCAGCGCATCTCTCGCTGCCTTGGGGAACTCGAAGCGCACGAAGTGCACGGCCGAAGTCTTCTCGTCGTTCTCGCGGTCCAGATCCTCGTCGGCGATGGCATAGACCCGCGGGTGGCCCTCGACCTCTACAAACATCCGGTCCTCCACACCGATCAGCCGGGCCAGTTCGCGCTTGCGCTCATGCGGGTCGGGGTACTCGATCAGCATCGTCGCCTTCCAGTTCGAGCCATTGGGCACCAGCGGCGCATAGGCCTCGATCTCGCTGCGTATGCCCTCCTCCTCGAATATCTTCTCGATGCGCAGCATCTCCTGGATCTGGTAGCGCACCGTCTGTTCGTCCTCGAACTGCAGGTTCAGGTGCTCGCCTAAGCGCACGCTGCGCAGGCGGCGGTGGGCGATCACCCGGGGCTTGGACTCCTTGCGCTGGCGGGTGTAGGCCTCGAGGCTCATCAGGCTGTCTATGGTGATGGTCATGGCAAGACTCCTCAGCTCAGGCCGTAGGCCAAACGCATCAAACTCAAAGGGTGCTGCAGGTTCTTCGCCGGCGTGCCCGCCTGCGCCATGCCCTGCGCGATATGGTGGCCGGCCAAGGCGCAGTCGCTGCTGATGTAGTCGGGCTCGTCCTTGGCCATGGCCTTGAACACCGGCTTGCCGATCTTCATCGCGATCGGGTGATAGAGCGTCTTCACGCCGTAGGTGCCGGCGTGTCCGGAACATCGCTCCACCGTATTGAGCTGCACCTGCACCGTGGCCCCAATCAGCTTGAACATCTCCTCGGTCTTCTTCCCTATCTTCTGCACCCTGCCGTGGCAGGGAATGTGGTAACTGACACGCCGCAGGGCGGTCTTGAAATCGAGCTTCAGCAGACCATCCTTGTGCCGGGCGATCAGGTACTCGAAGGGGTCGAACATGGCCTCCATCACCGCCTGGGTGTCGGCGCAGTCCGGATACATCAGCGGCAGTTCCTGCTTGAACATCAGCGTGCAGCTGGGAATGGCGCTGACGATGGCATAGCCCTTCGCAGCATAGCGGGCGAGCACCGGCATATTCGCCTCCTTGTGCCGTGCCACCGACTCCAGATCGCCCAGCTCCAGCTTGGGCATGCCGCAGCAGCTTTCCTTCTCGACGATCACGTACGGAATCTCGTTGTGCTCCAGCAGCTTGATCAGGTCATGGCCGATGCCCGGCTCGTTGTAATTGACGTAGCAGGTGGCAAAAATCGCCACCTTGCCCGGCGTGCGCTCACCGTTGGTCACCACCGTGGCCGTGCCGGCCGACTTGGCGCCCCAGCGAAAGCGCTGGCCGGCCAGCTCGGGCATCCAGGCCTCGGGATGCACGCCCAGCGTCTTGTCCAGCAGCCTGCGCGCCAGCCCGGTCTTGTTGACGGCGTTGACGGCCTGCACCACCACCGGTATGCCGGCGAACTGGCCGTGCACATCGGTCGAGGCCAGGAAGCGCTCCCCCGCCTTGACCTCACCCTTCTTGAACTTGATCGCCTTGGCGCGCAGCATCGTGTGCGGGAAGTCCAGATTCCACTGGTGCGGCGGCACGTAAGGGCACTTGGTCATGTAGCAGAGGTCGCACAGATAGCACTGGTCCACCACCTTCCAGTAGTCGGCCTTGGCCACGCCGTCCACCTCGCCCGTCTTGCTCTCGTCGACCAGGTCGAACAGCGTCGGGAACGAGTGGCACAGGCTCACGCAACGCCTGCAGCCGTGGCAGATGTCGAAGATGCGCTCCAGTTCGTGCAGGCACTTGTCCTCGTCGTAGAACTCGGGATTCTTCCAGTCCAGCGGATGCCGGGTCGGGGCTTCGAGATTGCCTTCGCGCATGCTCATGGGTGGCTCCAGGCTGCCAAGCGATTGCGGCGCCCGAGAGCGCCGCATAACCGTTGAAGTGCTTACATCGGCATGTCAGTCGACCAGGGCGTCCAGTGCCTTTTGATAGCGGTTGGCATGCGAGCGCTCGGCCTTGGCCAGGGTCTCGAACCAGTCGGCGATCTCGTCGAAGCCCTCGTCCCGGGCGGTCTTGGCCATGCCGGGGTACATATCGGTGTACTCATGCGTCTCGCCGGCCACGGCGGCGGCGAGGTTCTGGCGGCTGGAGCCTATCGGCAGGCCGGTGGCGGGGTCGCCTACCGCTTCCAGAAATTCCAGGTGCCCGTGCGCATGGCCGGTCTCACCCTCGGCGGTGGAGCGGAACAGCGCCGCCACATCGTTCTGCCCTTCAATATCAGCCTTGTTGGCGAAATACAGATACCGGCGGTTCGCCTGCGATTCGCCCGCGAAGGCGTCCTTCAGGTGCTGCTCGGTCTTCGATCCTTTCAAGCCCATGATCGCTCTCCAGTTGAAGTTCGTGGTGGTGTTCCAAAGCGGCTGCCGACTCAACGTGGTGCCTCAGCAGCACCCGCAGACGGTAACCCAGGCCGTGCCTTGCCGCAATACAAAGCGTCAATCCTTGCCATAGGTGGCCGCTATGCGGGCCAATGGCAGGCTGCTCCCGGCGGCCTCAAGGCCCAGCAACTCGTTGACCAGCAAATGGCAGCGGCCCAGGGGGTCGGCAAGGTCATGCAGGATGGTCAGGTGGTTGCAGTCCGCTATCGGCTCGCATACCGGCACCGTCTTGGCGCCCCAGGCCTTGCGTATCAGCCGGTTCTGGCGCAGAAACTCCTCGCTCTCCAGGCCGCCGACCACGGCATACAGCGGGGCGCTGGGCGCCGGCAGATAGGCCGGGCTGAGTTTGCGAACCAGGGCCGGGGTCAGATGCAGATCCCGCTGCAGGTAGGGCGAACGCCGCACCGGCTCCAGATCAAGCAGGCCCGAGATAGCCATCGCCCCCTTCACCAGATCGGCAGGCAGATCGCTGCCCAGCAGCGGCCACCGGCAGCACAGCAGCATCGCCGCCAGCTGCCCGCCGGCCGAATGCCCGATGACGACGATGCGTTGAGGGTCACCGCCATGCAAAGCTGCGTTGCGGTAGGTCCAGGCAAGCGCCTGCGCCGTCTGCAGCAGGATGCGGTCCATGCTCGTCGCCGGGCACAGGCTGTAATTGGGCACCACGACCAGCGCGCCATCCTCCACGAAGGACGGCGCGACGAAGGAGTGGTCGGCCTTGTCAAGCGAGCGCCAATAGCCGCCGTGCAGAAACACCAGCACCGGCGCGGCCGCGCTGGTCGTGGTGAACAGGTCCAGGCGTTCATCAGGCCCGTCGCCATAGGCCAGGCCCAGCCTGCAGGAGGAGCGCTCGCGCGACAGCGCCGAGGCGCGCTGCCAGCGCTGGAAGATGTCGGCACTGTCGGCAATGCGCGCGCGGTTGTTGTATTGCACGTCGAGCCAGGCGGGATCGGGCTCGGGATCGGCGTAACGGGGCATGGGCACTCACGGGTTGGGTGGAATGACAAGCAGTGTCGCAAAAGTGGCGCCGATCGGGTCTGGGCCCCTACACTGACCGCCCAGAGTCACCCTCGGGGTCAGGCCGGTGCCGGCCCCTCACAACCATGAAATTGCTTGTCATCGGCGGTGGTGTCTTCCTCGGCTCGGCCTTCGTCAGCGCCGCCCTCGCCCGCGGCCACCAGATCACCGTGTTCCAGCGCGGCAAGAGCAGCGCCGTCCCACCGGTTGGCGTCGAACGCATCCTCGGCGACCGCAAGACCGACCTGGCCCGCGCTACCGGCGACTGGGACGCCATCATCGACACCTGCGCCTACCTGCCCGCCGATGTGCGCGGCGCGATCGAGGCACTGCGACCGAGCTGCCCCTATCTGCTGGTCTCCAGCATCTCGGCCTTCGCGGCCCTCCCCGAGCCCGGCATGACCGAGAGCGCGCAGCTCCATCAGCAGGACATGAGCGGCGTCGAGGCGGTAACCGGCGAGACCTACGGCCCGCTTAAGGCTGCCTGCGAGCGCGAACTGATGGCCCATGCCGCCCACCCCATCATCGTCCGCCCCGGACTGATCGTCGGCGAGCAGGACCCCTCCGGCCGCTTCGGCTACTGGGCCGACCGCATCGCCCGCGGCGGCGAGGTGCTGGCGCCGGTAGCCCCCGACCTGCCCGCTCAGTGCATAGACGTGCACGACCTTGCCGCCTTCATGCTGACCCTGGTGGAGCAAGGCGCCCGTGACGACTTCAACGCCAGCGGACCCTCAGACCTGACCCTCGGCGAGGTGCTGGACACCGCGCGATCGGTTTCTGACAGCGAGGCCCGCGTGACCTGGGTCAGCGAGGCCTTTCTGGAGCAGCAGGGCGTGGGCGCCTGGGTCGAGCTGCCGCTGTGGATACCCAGCGCCGACGTCAGCCTTGCCGGCATGCTGCGCGTCGACTGCAGCAAGGCTCGCGCACACGGCCTGCACTGCCGCACTATCGCCGACACCCTGCGCAGCACCCTGGCCTGGGTCAATACGCCGGCCGGCCAGGCCAGCCTTGCCCGCCAGCTCAAACCGGAGCGCGAGCAGGCGCTGCTGGCCGCCTGGCATGACGCCCGTCAAACCTCGGGTTGAACCGGTGTCGCGACGCGAAAAACCCACGCTATACTTTTCTACGGTTCGGGGGGGTAGCTCAGCTGGGAGAGCGCCGCGTTCGCAATGCGGAGGTCGGGAGTTCGATCCTCCTCCTCTCCACCAACCAGCAAGAAGCCGTTGTGAAGCAACGGCTTTTTTGTTTCCGCGGTCAGCTGACGGGCCGGGTCAGCAGACCACGATGCCACCGCCCTTGGCCTTCGCCTTGTACATCGCGCCGTCGGCGCACCTGACCAGTTGCTCGCTGGTCGTGCCCTGCTGGGGATACATGGAGATGCCCACGCTCAGCTTGATGCTGAGTTGCAGGTCGCCGAATGGAATGGGTTGCTCGACTTCGGCGATCACGAGCCCGGCCAGGCGTTCGATGTTGGCGGCGTCACCAGGGTTCAGCAACAGAAAAAGGAATTCGTCGCCGCCGTGGCGGCAGGCGGTGTCCTCCTCCCGGGATTGGTTCAGCAGCCGTGCGGCGACCTCTTTCAACACCGCGTCGCCTGCCGCGTGACCGTAGGTGTCGTTGACCGCCTTGAAGCCGTCGAGGTCGAGAAACATCACGGCCAGGGTCCAGCGATGGCGCGCGGCCAGCGCGATGGCCTGCTCCAGCCGGTCATCGAACAGTTCGCGGTTGGGCAGGCCGGTGGCTGAGTCGTGCATGGCCCGCAGATTCGCCTGATGCTCGGCCGCCTGCGAGATCGCCAGGGCGACCTGCGTCTGCGCCAGTTCCTGCTCGGTCTGGTTCAGGACTGCGGCCGTCAGCTTCTGGTCGTCTATGCCCTGGCTCAGCGCCTCGGTCGCGTCGTGCAGATCGTCGGCAACCTCCTGCACACGGCCTTCGACCGCCTCGCTCTCGACCAGCACGGCATGGGCGGACAGCAACTGCGTGCCCTCGGCGATGGCGGTCTTGGTGGCGTCATTGCTGCTGGACAGGTCCTCCACGCAGGCCTCGACCTTGGCCTTGACCTGCTGGCTTTGCTCCAGCGCAAGCTCAAGCGCCGCCAGGCTTCCGGGCGGTGGCGGTGACGGGTTTGCATCGGATGGCATGTGATGCTTGTACGCCGGCGAAGCGCGCCTCGTCTGTGCGCCTTCGCACAGACGAGGCGCGATCCATCAATGACCAGCTTGGCGCGGATGCTCGAAGAAGAAGCGCAGCATCTCCCGGGTCGCGTCGGGGCCTTTGGGGTCGGTGTATGAGCCCGTCGCCTGCCCTCCCGCCCAGGCATGGCCGGCTCCGTGCAGCAGCCAGTGTTCGGCCGCGACGCTGCCATCCGTCCCCATGTGGAGGGTGCGGGTATGACGGCGTCCCTGGGCCGACTGGCCTGGCTCGATGCGCGAGGCAGTGCCTCCCTGAACGGTTGCGGCGGCGATCAGTTGCTCGCCGTTCAGGGGATGCACTGTCGAGTCCTGATCACCATGGAAGACGATCAACGGAATGGACAGCGACACGGGGGCATGGCCCGGGGCGGCCCCGCCCTTCATCGCCGCCATCGCCTCGGGCAAGGTGCGCGCGGCGCCGGGCGCCAGGCCGGAGTGGACGCCGACCGCTGCGAACAACTCGGGGTGGGCAGCGGCCACGAGGCCGGCCATGGCCCCACCGGCGGACAGGCCGGCGATGAAGACCCGCTGCGGGTCCGTGCCCTGCTCCTGCATCACGGCCCGGGTCAGCGCGGCTATCAGTGCTGCCTCACCGCGCTCGCGGGTCTGATGGCTGTGCTTGAACCAGTTCCAGCAGCGTGACGGATTGGCCTCCTGCCCCTGGGCCGGGTAGAGCACGCAAAAGCCCTGCTCTCGGGCACGGTTGTTCATGTCGGTGCCGGCGGCAAAGTCATCGGGGTTTTGCGTGCAGCCATGCAGCATCACCACCAGCGGCAGCGCCTGCCCTGCCCGTTCCGGTGGCACATAGAGTTTGTACTGGCGGGTCAAGGACGAATGGGTGTACGAGCCGGCGCGGAACTCACCGTCATCCGCTTTGGCCGGGGCAGGCTTGCCTGCGGTCCGCTGGGGCGCACTCTCGAACACGCAGCCCTCCAGCACCTCGCCGGCGGCAGCAAGCGTGGCCACGGGCATTGCGAGCCGAGGGCCGCCGCCCAGGGCGCGCTGGATGGCCGCGGTGGCCTCGCTCAGGCGCCCCGCCTGTGTCAGTCGGGCGGCATCGCGCATCAGATCCTGCAGTGTGTGGTTCATTCAATCCTTGTGTGAGTGGAGTCTTGCGCTTCAGCGCTGGCGATCGGCCAGTGCAGCCCTGACGGCGGGGCTGGCATGCAGCGCACCCAGCACGTCCAGTGAGTCGATGGTGGCCCGCGCCAGCTCGGGGCTGACGTCGTCGGCAATCGTGACCAGGCCCAGCACCCGCACCTGCAGCGTCTGATGGGCGGCCTGCAGCGCACGCAGATCGGCGGCGCTGAAGTGCTGCAGCCCGAGCACCAGCATCTTGCGGGCCACCGCCTGCTTGACGACCTCGGCATGGCTGGCCGCCTGGTTGCGGATGGCCGTGCGGATGAAGTCGCTGCGGTTGCCGTAGAAGCCCTCGGCCACCAGCAGGTCGATCTGGCCCAGATCGACGAAGCCGAGGTTGATGGTGATCTTCTCCGAGTCTGCGGGCTTGGCCTTGGGCGCCGGGGAAAGGGGTTTGCGGTTCATGCGACATCCTAGCACCATCCATATGGATGGCATACAGATGTTTTTCGCAGAACTTCCGACGCATGGGCCTTTTGCGAGCGAAGTACGCCAACGCACAGACCGTCCGGGCGCAAAGCCTCAGATTACGGAGCTAGGGACTCGGCGCAACAAGTGCCCTGCCCACCCTCAACACCAGGATCGGAATAGACATGGCAACTGCTGCAAAGAAGGCGACCTCGCCAAAGAAGAAAGCCGGACCGCAAGCCGCCACAGAGCTGCTGCGCGCCGACCACAAACTCGTCAGCGGCCTGTTCGCCGACTACGAGAAGACCCGTTCCGTGGCCAAGAAGAAGAGGCTGGTGGCGCAGATCTGCACCGAGTTGAGCGTGCACGCCCAGGTCGAGGAGGAGATCTTCTACCCGGCCGTCAAGCGGGCTTTGAAAGATAAACTGCTGGTGCCCGAAGCGACGGTGGAACATGCAACGCTGAAAGACCTGATCGCTCAGGTCGAAGGCGTCGAGCCCGATGGCGAGATGTTCGACGCCAAGATCAAGGTGCTGTCCGAGTACGTCAAGCACCATGTGAAGGAGGAGCAAAACGAAATGTTCCCCAAAGCGAAAGCGACCTCACTGAACATGGTCGCGCTGGGGGTACAAATCAGCGCGCGCAAGGCGGAGTTGCTTGCCCTACGCGCCTGATGCCGGCGGCGGCGCGGCCCGCCTCAAGCCCGAGCCGCCTCCATTCGAACCGCCCCACTCTTGACAAAGCGCTCGAAATCCCCGCGCGGCATCACGGCAGACAGGCGGTTGTCGCCCTCCTGCCAACCCAGGGTGGCGTCGCTGGTTGTCAAGTCCAGCTCGCACAGGCCGGGGCGTATCAGCATCATCGGTCCGTCACCCTCGCGGTAGCTGACTTCGCCGACGATGGTCACGTTGCTGGACATGGAGGGGCTCCTTGGGTTGCGGTAATGCCCACTTATCGCCGGGTCTTGGCCCCGCGTCTGTGCGCTGACGCACAGGCGCGGCCCCCTCTGCCAGCCTCTTCAGCCCAGCGCCTGCGCGAAATCAGCGATCAGGTCGGCCTCGTCTTCCAGCCCGACCGACAGCCGTATCAGGCCGTCGGCGATGCCCATCTCGGCGCGCACCGCGGGCCCGGCTTCCCAGAAGATCGTCGGCGCAACCGGGATGATCAGGGTGCGGGTATCACCCAGGCCGGTGGCCTTGATCGGCAGCTGCAGACGGTTGAGCACCTGTACCAGGTCCGCCGGGTCGCGCAGCTCGAAGCTCAGCAGCCAGGAACCGGCCTTGAACAGCTCGGCGGCGCGGGCATGGTGAGGGTGTGATTCCAGTCCGGGGTAGTGCACGGCGGCGACCTTGGGATGGGCCTGCAGCCAACCGGCCAGGGCCAGTGCTGTGGCACTGGCTTGGCGGACGCGCAGCGGCAGCGTCTCGGCACCGACGCTGATGCGGTGTGCCGCGTCGGACGATAGCGTGCCGCCCATATCGCGCAGGCCCTTCTTGCGGATCTGCTGCAGGCCCCATTGCCTGGCGTCGCCCTTGCGGTAGGCGGCGAAGATGTTCGGAAAAGCCTGCCAGTCGAACAGGCCGGTGTCGGTGACGGCGCCGCCCAGCGCATCGCCATGGCCGGCAATGGTCTTCGTCAGCGAATTGATGACCAGGCTGGCACCGACCGAGCGCGGCAGGAACAGCGCCGGTGAGGTGATGGTGTTGTCCACCACATAGACCAGGCCGCGCGCCTGGCACAGCGCGCCTATGCCCACCAGGTCCGGCACCTGGGTGCCGGGGTTGGCCACGGTCTCGACGAATACCATGCGGGTGTTGGGCCGCAGCGCCGCCTCCACGGCCGAGGCCGAACCCGCATCGACCTTGCTCACCTCGACGCCCAGGTCCTCCAGGGTGCCCAGCAGGCTGTTGGTGTTGCCGAACACATAGCGGCTGGAAATGATGTGGTCGCCCTTGCGCAGCAGGGTCAGGAAGACGGCCGAGATCGCCGCCATGCCGGTGGCAAAGCTGATCGTGCCCAGGCCCTGCTCCAGCTGGGTGAGCTTGGCTTCGAGTGCGGCTGTCGTCGGCGTTCCTTGACGCGCATAGTTGTAGCCACCCTTGACCGTGCCCTGGAACACGCCTATCAGGTCCTCGACGCGCTCGAAGCCGTATTGCACCGAGGTGTGTATCGGCTTGTGGATGGCGCCATGCTCTACACCGAAGCGACGGTCGGCATGAACGTTGTCGGTACTGGGGCCGGTACGCGGGCCTTGCTTGTCAAATGCTGTCATCGGCCAAGAATACCAGCGGCCCGGATTCCGATCCACAATCGCGCAATTACCCAAGGAGCGCCGTTGCCTAGACCCTCAGCTGTACGCGGCGCAAGCCACTTGCGGACGCCGGAGTCGATCCGGCATGCCCTGCTGGCTGCCCTGATGAGCCTCGTCGCCGCGAGCCTGCAGGCCGCCCCGACCCTGCGCCTGTGCACGGCTGACGTTCCCTTCTACCCCTACACCATGCCCGACGGCAGCGGCTATTCGCAGCAGCTGATACGGCTGGCGCTGCGCGGCCTGCCTGTGCAGCTGAAAAACCATATGGCGCCGCGGGCGCGCTGCCTGCAGGACAGCCGCAGCGGCCAGGCCGACGCGCTGGTGGGCGTGTTCTCGACCGAGCGCCTGCAATGGCTGAGCTACCCGATGAAGGGTGGCGAACCCGATGCCGGCTCTAGCCTGGCCCAGCTGCGCTTCATGGTCTATCGGCGCAGCGGTTCGACCGCCGACTGGGACGGCAAACGCTTCTACCATCTAGACCATGGCGCCATCGGCGTGCAGTTCGGCTTCAGCTATGGCCTGGAGCTGGAACGCCTGGGCGTGCCACTGGACGACAAGGCACCATCCGCCGAGCAGGTGCTGCGCAAGCTTGAGCGCGGGCGCATTCCGCTGGCCGTTTTGCAGGAGGAACAGGGCCAGGCCTTGGTTCAGACACGCTTCGCCGGCAAGATCGAGGTTCTGCCCCAACCCTTTATGCAGCAGAACCTCTACCTGATCGTCACCCGTGAGTTCCGGGCCCGTCATCCGGCCCTGGTGACTCAGCTTTGGGCGGCCATTGCCAGCGCGCGCGGCAGCGCGGAGTACCAGCGCATCCTCGCCACAAAGCCACGCCCGCTGGGCCCACAATAGCTCCGTCGCCCGGCCCCCACCCATCTATGCCCGCACCGCAACACCACGCGCTCAGAGCCCTTGACGAAGAATGCCAGCGCGCGCTGGCCCTGCAGCAGCGCCAGCAGCTGTCGCAGGCCGAGGCGCTGTACCGCAAGCTGCTGAAGCGGGCGCCAAGGCACTTCGACGCCCTGCACCTGTTCGGCGGCCTGCTGGCGCGCAGCAACCGGCTGGCCGAGGGCATCACCCTGCTGCAAAAGGCCGCCGAGGTACGGCCCGACAGCGCCGCCGCCCACAACAGCCTGGGCATTGCGCTCAGCCTGGCGAAGCATTTTGACGAGGCACTGGCCAGCTACGAGCGCTCGCTGGCGCTGAAGCCGCTCAACGCAAAGGCCTGGGCCAATCGCGGCAAGCTGTTGCGCAAGCTCAAGCGCCCGCAGGACGCGCTGGCCAGCCTGGAGCGTGCGCTGGAGATCGACCCGGATCTGCTGGAGGCGCGGCTCAACGTCAGCGAGCTGCTGGCCATGCTGTCCGAGCAGCACCCGGAGCGCAAGGAAGAATACCGAGCGGCGGCGGCCGACAACTTCCGCAAGGCCATTGCGCTGGGCGGCAACGCCGAGGAGCTGCGCTACCACCTGGCCGCACTCGGCGCGCTGGGCACGGAGGAAGCCCCGGCGGCCTCACCGCGCCAGTATGTGGCGACCCTGTTCGACGACTATGCCGACCGCTTCGACGAGCACCTGACCCAGTTGCTGAAGTACCAGACGCCGAAGCTGCTGTGCGACATGATCGAGCGCCTGGCCTCTCCCCGCAACGCCGACGTGCTCGACCTCGGCTGTGGCACCGGCCTCTGCGGCCCCCTGCTCAAGCCGATGTCGCGCCGGCTGGTGGGCGTCGATCTGTCGAGCAATATGCTGGCCAAGGCGCGCGATCTGGATCTCTACGACGAGCTGGTCTGCGCCGAGCTGATCGAGCACCTGCAGCCCCAGCAGGCCTGCCAGGATCTGGTGCTGGCGGCCGATGTGTTCGTCTACATCGGAGACCTGGCCCCGGTGTTCGCCGCCACCCACCGAGCGCTGCGCCCGGGTGGGCACTTCGCCTTCTCGGTCGAGGCCCATGAGGGCAGCGAAGACTTCGTTCTGCCCCCGACCCGCCGCTTCGCCCATGCCCGCCACTACCTGGAACGACTGGCCGCCGCCCAGGGCTTCGAGACCCGGCTGCTGGAGGGAGCGAAGCTGCGCGAGAACCGCGGCGAGGCGGTGCTGGGCACCTTGGCGCTGTTCCGCAAGAACTGATCAAGCCGCCAGATTCGCCTTTAGGAAGCCTACCGTGCGCTTCCAGGCCAGATCGGCGGCGGCGGCGTCGAAGCGGGGCGTGGTGTCGTTGTTGAAGCCGTGCTGGGTGCCGGCATAGATATGGGCTTCATACTTGACCCCGGCGGCCTTCAGCGCCTCTTCATAGGCGGGCCAGCCGGCGTTGATGCGCTCATCGACACCGGCGTAGTGGATCAGCAGTGGCGCCTTGATCCTGGGCACCTCGGCGGCCGCCGGCTGGCCGCCGTAGAAGGGCACGGCCGCCGCCAGCTCCGGCACCTGGGTGGCCAGATAGTTGGCCATGCCGCCGCCGAAGCAGAAACCGACCGTGCCGACTTTGCCATTGCCCTCGGCAAAACCCAGCATCGCACGGGTGGCGGCCACGAAGTCGGCGCGGGTCTTGGCACCGTCGAGCTTGCCGAACAGCTCGCGCGCCTTGTCTTCGTCGCCCGGGTAGCCGCCCAAGGGCGCCAGCGCATCCGGGGCATAGGCCAGGAAGCCGTCCAGGGCCAGACGGCGGGTGATGTCCTCGATATGCGGGTTCAGACCGCGGTTCTCGTGCACGACGATCACCACCGGCAGCTTGCCCGTGGCCCTTGCCGGCTTGGCCAGATAGCCCTTGACCTGGCCATTGCCCATCGGTGAATCGAAGCTGAGCGTGCGCGTGGCTATTCTCGGATCGGTGGGCACCACGCGTTGGGCCTGCGCAAACTGCGGGCTCAGCGCGGCCAGCAGCCCCGCCGCGGCGGCCGTGCCACCGGCGGCGCGTGCGGCCTGATCGATGAAGCCACGCCGGCTCAGGTCGCCATGCACATAGCGGTCGAACAGTCGCAGCACGTCGGGGGAAAAGTCCTTGGCGGTCAAACGGGTCATGTCGAGGCTCCTGAGTGAGAGAGGGGTCGAGCTTGATTGATTGAAGTCAAGCCTGCAAACCCACGGCGACGGTCTTGTCCGCTGTTCGCACCATGCCGAACTGGCGCTGCGCAAAGGACCAGATCATCCGCGAGGCGTCGGGGCCGCTGGCGTCGCTGAAGGGCTGACCGGCCGCGCCGCCGCTCCAGGCATGGCCCAGGCCCTGGATCTCGCACAGCGTCACTGCAAGGCGGCCCCGCTGCTTGAAGTCGGTCACCGTCATCGGCTTGCGTTGGCCGCGGCGTACCACGCGGCTGGCCGATGGCTGCGCGCCGGCCGCCCCGGCCCACAGCTGCGCGGCGGCCAGGGCATTGCCCGTGGCCACCACGTTGTCGGCCGTGCCATGTATCACCAGCAGAGGCGGCAGAGCGCTCAGGGTCATGGACGCAGGCTCAGGCGCATGGCCGCGCATCGCGCGCAGGGCCGACGCGGTGGAATGGGCCGCCCCAGGCGGCACGCCCGAGTGCATGGCCACGGCGGCGAAACGCGCAGGGTAGCGGCTGGCCAGCAGCGCCGCCAGGCTGGCGCCGGCCGACAGACCGGCCACGGCGACACGGGTGCGATCGAGCGCAGGCAGCAGGCAGACCTGATCGATCATTGCCAGCACCGTGGCCGCCTCGCGAAAGGCAAGGCCGCTGTCGGTGTCAAACCAGTTCCAGCAGCCCTGCATATTGGCATGGCGGTCCTGCTCGGGATAGAGCAGGGCAAAGCGCTGCTGCACCGCCAGGCGGTTCATCCGGGTGCTCAAGGCAAAGCCGTTGGCGTCCTGGGCACAGCCATGCAGCATCACCAGCAGCGGCAGGCGCTCGCCTACCCTCAAGCCGGGAGGCAGCAGCAAGTGGTAGCGCCGCATACCGGCCGGCCCGAGGGCCGCGCCTGAACTCCACAGACCGGTGCCGCGCGGGGCCCTGACCACAGGGCGCACCCTGCGCAAGGCCCGCGTCATCGACTTTGCGGCCTTGAAGAGCGCCATGGGCCATAGCGAGGTCTTGCGTTTTCTGGGCATGACCTCAGGCTAACGGCGTTTGCAGGGTTGTGGATGCTGCATCGCAGCAAATGAGCATCCACCGACACCCGGGCGGCCTCTGCACCTACAGGGCGGGTGCGCGCAAGTCATGGCCCTGCGGCCAGACGGCCCCTCGTCCTACGTCGGCACCAGAGCCCCAGGTGCAAGCTTGAGCCATGGCCCGTGGCACGAATCCCTTGTGCAACGCAAGCACCACCAACGAAAGTCGCCCATGCAAACCACCCTACAACCGCGAGAGCAGCTATGGGAGCTGATCAAGGGCATCAAGCTGACGATGTTCACCACCCGCCATACCAACGGCCATCTGCATTCGCGCCCGATGACGACGCAGAACCAGCAGATCGACGAGGATGGCAGCCTGTGGTTCTTCATGTCCCGCCACCGCTCCCCCCTGATTGACCTGAGCCATGACAGCAACGTCAATCTGGCCTATGTGCACACCGGCAAAGACCTGTACGTGTCGGTGTCGGGTCTGGCCCGCCTGGTCGAGGACCCTGCGAAAACCGCCGCGCTGTGGTCGCCGCTGGCCGAGCTGTGGTTCGCTGACGGCATCAACGACCCCGACCTGGGCCTCGTCCAGGTCAAGATCAGCCACGCCCACTACTGGAACGTGAAGGACAGCCGCATCACCCAGCTCTACGAGCTGACCAAGGCGGCGCTGAGCGGCACGGCGCCCGACAACAACAGCGACAGCGGCGAGATCCGCCTGAACTGAGCTGGGTGCGCTGGCGAACAGACGGCCGGCACACATGGGCCTAACTTCGGGCCAGCGCAGCAAATTGCCGCGCCACCCACAACACCTCACCTGCAATCGGAGCACCCCATGAACTACACAGAACGCGACCCCTACGGCATGTACAAGGGCGAAGCGGGCACCGGCCCGGGCCCGGAACTGATGGGCGCCAACACCCTGACCGGCAATGACGTCTACAACGCGGCCGGCGATGACCTGGGCGATATCAAGGAAATCATGCTCGACATGCACAGCGGCCAGGTCGCCTATGCGGTGCTGAGCTTCGGTGGCTTCATGGGCATGGGCGACAAGCTCTTTGCCGTGCCCTGGAGCGCACTGACGCTTGACACCGTCAACAAGCGCTTCACCCTGAATGTGGACAAGTCCCGCCTCGAAGAAGCTCCCGGCTTCGACCAGGACCAATGGCCCAATATGGCCGACCCGGCCTGGGCCAAGAGCATCCACTCCTATTACGGCACCAAGCCCTACGCCGACTCGCTGAGCAACTGAGCGAGGCAGCAATGAAGCAACCCACTGGCAAGCACGCCTCTCCCGATCCCGTCGCGCAGACAACGCGGCGTGCCGGCGGTGAGTTGCATCAGGCTGCGCAGGGCGACCAGTCCGTGCTGACAACCAATCAGGGCCTGCCGGTCTCCGACAACCAGAACTCGCTGCGCGCCAGTCCCGGTGGCCCGACCCTGCTGGAGGACTTCATCCTGCGGGAGAAGATCACCCATTTCGACCACGAGCGCATTCCCGAGCGCATCGTTCATGCGCGCGGCAGTGGCGCCCATGGCTATTTCGAGCTGACGCAGTCGCTCGCCGCCTTCACAACGGCCCGGGTGCTGACCGAAGTCGGCGCTAAGACACCGCTGTTCGCACGCATTTCCACGGTGGCCGGAGGCTCCGGTTCGTCCGACACGCCGCGCGACGTGCGTGGCTTTGCCTTGAAGTTCTACACACCTCAGGGCAACTGGGATCTGGTCGGCAACAACGTGCCGGTGTTTTTCATCCAGGACGCGATCAAGTTTCCCGACCTGGTGCACGCGGTCAAGATGGAGCCCGATCGAGGCTTCCCCCAAGCCGCCAGCGCGCATGACACCTTCTGGGACTTCATCTCGCTGACGCCCGAAGCGATGCACATGGTGATGTGGATCATGTCGGACCGCACCCTGCCGCGCTCGCTGCGCATGATCGAGGGCTTTGGCGTGCACAGCTTTCGGCTCATCAATTCCCAGGGTGAGTCCACCTTCGTCAAATACCACTGGCGGCCGAAGCTGGGCCTGCAATCCACCCTTTGGGACGAGGCCTGTGCGATCGCCGGGGCCGACCCCGACTTCCACCGCCGCGACCTGTTCGAGGCCCTGACCGAGGGCCCGCCGGTCGAGTGGGAGTTCGCCGTGCAGCTGTTCTCGCAGGCCGAGGCCGATGCCTTCCCGTTCGACCACCTGGACGCGACCAAGCTGATACCCGAGGAGCTGGTGCCCCTGCAGGTGATAGGTCGGCTGGTGCTGGATCGCTGGCCCGACAACTTCTTTGCCGAGACCGAGCAGGTCGCCTTCTGCCCCTCGCACCTGGTGCCGGGCATGGATTTTTCGAATGACCCGCTGTTGCAGGGGCGCCTGTTCTCGTACCTGGACACACAGCTGTCGCGGCTGGGCTCCAGCAATTTTCATCAGCTGCCCATCAACGCCCCGAAATGCCCGTTTGCCAACCAGCAGCGAGACGGCCACATGCAGATGGGCATCCCGCGTGGTCGCGTCGCCTACGAGCCCAGCTCCCTGACGCCAGACCCGGCGCGCGAGTCTCCGGCCACCGGCTTTCGCAGCGCCAACGCTCCCGAACAGGTGCTCGGCATCAAGGGCCGCCTGCGCCAGACCAGCTTTGCCGACCACTACAGCCAGGCGCGCCAGTTCTACCTGAGCCAGGGCGTACATGAGCAGGCCCACCTGGCCTCGGCCCTGGTGTTCGAGCTGTCCAAGGTCGCACACCTGCACATCCGCGAGGCGATGGTGGGCCATCTGCGCCATATCGATGACGATCTGGCCCGGCGCGTCAGCGCCGGCCTGGGCCTGGCCGAGCTGCCCGAAGTGCCGCTCGCGGCTGCCCCGGTGCAAGACCTGCCCCCATCACCGGCCCTGCGCATCATCGGCAAGACGCCGCCCACCTTGACAGGCCGTGCGCTGGCCATCCTGGTGGCCGATGGCTCGGACGGCGCAGCGATCAGCAAGCTGGTCGCCGCCATCGGCAAGGCCGGGGCCACCGTCAAGATCGTCGCTCCCTCGATAGGCGGCGTGCAATTGGCCGACGGCACCCGGCTGGCGGTCGATGGCCAGTTGGCCGGCACCCCCTCGGTGTTGTTCGACGCGGTCGCCGTCGTGTTGTCCGAGGCCGCTGCCGCGCAACTGTCCAAGCAGGCCGCTGCGCAGGATTTCGTGTGCCAGGCCTTCGCCCATCTGAAAACCATTGCCGTTGACACTGGAGGCCGCGAGTTGCTGACCGCTGCCGGCGTGAACCCCGATGCAGGCGTGATCGCCGCCCACGCGGTACCGGCCTTCATCGCTGCGGCCATGACCCGACATTGGGACCGGGAGCCTTCGCTACGCTCGCTGGCCTGACGATGCAGCGAAGAGCCAGGTCCAACCCATGTCAAGCCTGATCGTGAGCCGACGTGCTGCAATACAACAATCCGTCCGAATCGCCCCCGAGCGTGGGCGTACTATGGCGCCAGCCGCATGTGCGGACAAACACCGGAATCCCGATGCCCAGTGAGGCGCTTACCCCCCCAGCGGCGCTCGGTCATCTGAACGACCAGGCCGTCGATGCACCGCAGGTGGCCGCAGTGGTGTTGGCCCTGTGGCAGCAAATCGATGCGGCGCTGTCGCCCATTGTCGGCCAGCGAGGTGTGGCCGCGCTCTACAAGCGCAGTCTGTACCTGACCCGCGCCGCCCATCCGTGCCTGTCGGCCGCCTACGAGGGCGCGCTGCAGCCGGGTGACTTCAACGCATTGCACCGGGCGCTGGCGGCCATAGCCAGCACCGAAGCAACGGCAGCTGCTACCGCCCTGCTCTCCGCTTTCCACGACCTTTTGAGCCAGTTGATCGGCGCATCGCTGACCGAGAGAATGATCGGTTTCGTTTGGCACAACCCTTTGAGCGGCCAAGCCGTGCAGGACACCCCGCAATGACCACTGCCAAAGCAAACATTCAACGCCTAGCAACGGGCGTACCCGGCCTGGACGAAATCCTTGGCGGCGGTTTGCCTGAGTTTTCGTTCAATCTGATCGCGGGCACACCGGGCTGTGGCAAGACCACCCTCGCGCACCAGATCATGTTTGCGCTGGCCACGCCAGAGCGGCCGGCGCTGTACTTCACCGTGCTCGGCGAGCCTCCACTGAAGATGTTGCGCTACCAGCAGCAGTTCGACTTCTTCGACCTCGACAAGCTGAACAAATCGATCCGCTTCATCAACCTGGCCGATGACATGGTCAGCGGTGATCTCGACAAGGTGTTGTCGCGCATCGTCGAGGAGGTCGAGGCGCGCGGCCCGGGCCTGGTGTTCGTTGACTCGTTCCGCTCGGTCATCCTGGCCAGCGAAGGCGAGGGCCATAACTACCTGAGTCTGCAGCGCTTCATCCAGAACCTGGGCGTGCTGATGACCAGCTGGCAGGCCACCACCTTTCTGATCGGCGAATACTTCAACGATACCGAGCCGAATCCGGTCTTCACCGTGTCCGACGGACTGATCTGGCTGCGCCAGAGCGTTCAGGGCAATTCGATGGTGCGCAAGATGGAAATCATGAAGATGCGCGGCCAGCCCACCCTGCCGGGGCTGCACACCTTCCGCATCACCTCCAGCGGCATCCATGTGTTCGCGCCGCCGCAGCTGCCGCTCCCCGCCGAGGTGGCCGTGGACGCGCCGGCGCCAGCGCGCCTGTCGATGGGCGTGACGGGTCTGGATGAAATGCTGGGGGGCGGCCTGCCCTGCGGCTACTCGTTGCTGGTGGCAGGGCCGTCGGGCTCGGGCAAGAGCATCATGGCGGCAGCCTTCCTGGCCGAGGGGGCGCGCCAAGGCGAGACCGGCGTCATCGCCGCCTTTGAACAGCGCCCCACCCAATCGCGCGGTCGTGAAATGGCCGAGTTGATACGCGACGGCAAGGTCGGCGTGGTGGATACCCGTGCACCGGGGCTGTCAGTCGATGAGATTGCAGGGCTTCTGATCACCGAGATCGGTAGGCTCAAGGCCACGCGTGTGGTGATCGACTCGCTGTCGGGCTTCGAGCTGGCGCTGGCGCCGACCTTCCGCTCCGACTATCGCGAAGCGATGGCGCGTCTGGTGGCGGCGCTGGCCTCCACCGGCGTCACGGTGATGATGACATCCGAGCTGGAAGACCGTTTCAGTGACCTGCGCTTCAGCCCCTACGGCACGGCCTTCCTGACCGATGCCATCATCGTGCAGCGCTATGTCGAGGTGGGCAGCAGCCTGGAACGGGTGATGGCAGTCGTCAAGCTGCGCGCCAGTGCCCATTCGAAGGCCCTGCACCTGTTCAACATCGACGACCAGGGCATCCAGGTGGGCGAGATGCTGCCCAACTACGAGGGCCTGCTGGGCGGCAAGCCGACCCGGCGGCCGCGGCCACCGGCCCATGTCAACGGGGCCAATGATGACTGACCCCGGCGCGGCAGGCGCCTGTCCGTGACCGACCTGTCTGACTCACGCAAGGCGGCCGAGGCGCAACGCACGCTCAAGTTGCTGCAAAGTCAGGCGGACGACGTGCGTGCGCAACTTGCCCGACTGCGCGGAGATCTGCAGGAGCTGCAGCAGGAGTACAACAACCAGCGCGGCGCGCAGTTGCTGGAGGCCAATGAACAACTGGTGCTGGCGGCCCTGCATGCCGAGAGCATCGCCGAGACCGCGGTCAGCAACCTTGATGACCTGGCCCGCACCAGCCAGCGCGACCCGCTGACCGGGCTGCCCACCCGAGGCCTGATGCTGGACCGGCTGGACAAGGCCATCGGCCTGGCGCGGCGGCGGGCGACCCGCATGGCGGTGCTGTTCGTCGACCTCGACCAGTTCAAGCAGATCAACGACACGTTGGGCCATGCCGTAGGCGACGAGGTGCTGCAGCTCGCGGCGCGGCGCCTGGAGTCGGTGGTGCGCGACTCGGACACCGTCAGCCGCCACGGCGGCGACGAGTTCCTGGTGCTGCTGGCCGAGGTGGCCCACGCCTCCGATGCGGCACTGATCGCCGGCAAGATGCTGCGCTCGCTGTCCATGCCCTGCCACATCGAGGACTTGCTGTTTCGCATCTCGGCCAGCGTCGGCATCAGCGTCTATCCGGAGGACGGGCTGGACGCCGCAGCCCTGATCAAGAGCGCTGACGAGGCCATGTACCACGCGAAGAAACGCGAGCCGGGGGGCTTCCAGATGCACGCCGAACTGGCGGCCGACAGCGCCAGTGCCGGCCGCTACGGCGCCGATCTGCTGCCCCGGGTGCAGCGCCTGCTCGCCACGCCAGCGGTCGATCACGAACCGCGCATGCGTGACCTGCGCGAGGCCAACGAGCAGCTGGTGCTCTCGGCCATGCTGGCACGCGATCTGGAGGCGCAGGCCGCAGTCGCCCACCGGCGCCAGATCCAGTTCCTGGCCATCGTCGCCCATGAGTTGCGCAACCCGCTGGCGCCGATACGCACCGCCGCCGAACTGCTGGACAAGGGCCGCCACGACGCCGCGCTGATGACGCGGCTGAAGATCATCATCGAGCGCCAGGTGGCCCATATGGCCCGGCTGGTGGACGATTTGCTGGATGGCTCGCGCGTCGGCGTGGGCAAGTTCCGGCTCGAGCGCAGCCGCATCGATCTGGCTGAGGTCTTTGGCGCCGCCATCGACAGCTGCCGCCCGGCGATGCTGACTCGCCGCCAGACCCTGGCGATGCCGCCGCTGCCCGGCCCGCTGCCGGTGCTGGCCGACCCGGTGCGGCTGGCCCAGGTGTTCAGCAATCTGCTCGAGAACGCCTCCAAATACTCGCCCGAGGGCGCAACCATCACGTTGACCGTGCAGTCGCTGGGTGGGGTGGCCTGCATCGGTATCGCCGATACCGGCATCGGTATTTCGGCCGAGGCGATGCCGCACATCTTCGACCTGTTCGTGCAGGGACCGCAGGCCTGGCCCCATCCGAACCGGGGCCTGGGCATAGGCCTGGCGGTGGTGCGCAATCTGGTGGAAGCCCATCACGGCAGCGTGCTGGCCCGCAGTGGCGGCCAGGACCAGGGCAGCGAGTTCGTCGTCACCCTGCCGCTCGCCACTTGAGCCGACACCTCGGCATTTGGAGCCAGGAGCGCGCCTTGCCCTGCGCGCGCCGAGAGCGGGCACGCCAATTGCCCTGTCGGGTCATGGGTGAACGTCTCACCCGCATGAATGGTGCCCGCAAGGGTCGGAGGATGGTTTGATGGCGGTTGGCAATTTGGCGGCACGGGTCTGGCATACCGCGACAGCGGGTCAGTGGCGGCAATGGGGACGCCTGAGCCTGGGCCGGCTGGACCTGGGCCGCGAGGAGGCGCCGCTGCGTGAGGCGCTGTTCAGCGCCGACCAGATGGCCGCCCATGGCCTGGCCCTGGCCCACCAGCATGTGCTGGACCCGCAGCGCCGCCCCGACCAGTTGCTGGCCCGGCTGCGCGCCAATGAAGAGGTGCTCACCGGCGTGGGCAAGCTGCTGGCCGAGGCCGTGGCGGCCGAGCTGCCCATCACCCCGGCGGCCGAGTGGCTGCTCGACAACCTCTATCTGATCGAGGAAGAGATACGCACCGCCCGCCGCCACCTGCCCAAGGGCTACAGCCGCGAGCTGCCGCGGCTGGCCGCACGCAGCGGCGACGCCCAGGGTGTGGGCCGGCCGCGCGTCTATGAGCTGGCGCTGCAGGCGATAGCCCATGCCGACGGCAGCCTGAGCCGCGGCACGCTGAGCCGCTTCGTCGCCGCCTACCAAAGCGTGCAGCCGCTGACCCTGGGCGAGCTGTGGGCCTTTCCCATCATGCTGCGACTGGCGCTGATCGAAAACCTGCGCCGTGTCGGCGTCAGCGTTTCGCTGGGCCGGCAGGACCGCGACGCCGCCGACGGCTGGGCCCAGTCCATGCTGGAGGCGCTGGAGCTGCGCTCCAGCGACCTGATACTGGTGATTGCCGACATGGCGCGCGCCGCGCCCACGCTCAGCAGCGCCTTTGTGGCGGCCTTTGCGCGCCGACTGCAGGGCCAGGGGGCGCAGCTGGCGCTGCCACTGACCTGGGTCGAGCAGCGGCTGGCCGACCAGGGCCAGAGCATCGAGCAGATGGTGCATCTGCAAAGCCAGTCGCAGGCGGCCAGCCAGGTTTCGGTGGCCAACAGCATAGGCAGCCTGCGCCTGCTGGGCGCCATCAACTGGCCCGAGTTCGTCGAGAACCTGAGTAATGTCGAGCAGACCCTGCGCCGTGACCCCAGTGCGGTCTACGAGCAGATGGACTTCATCACCCGCGACGCCTACCGCCTGGCGGTGGAGCGCCTGGCGCGGCGCAGCGGCCGCAGCGAGCTGGAGGTGGCCAGCCATGCGGTCGAGCTGGCCGAGCTGGCGACTCAGCGGCTCAGCGATGCGCAGGGGCTGGAGCGCCAGGGCCATGTCGGCTACTACCTGCTGGGCAACGGCCGCTCGGCACTGGAGCAGTTGCTGGGCCTGCGCGTCAGCCGCTGGCGGGCGCGGCATCCGGCTTGGGCCATGCCGCTGCGCGCCTATGTCGGTGCCGGCCTGGCTGGGGCCCTTCTGCTGGCGGCCGGGCCCTTCCTGAAAGTGGCCTTGGGTGCGCAACTGCCACCCTGGGCCCTGGTGGGCCTGGGTCTGCTGTTGCTGCTGGCCACCTGGCAGCTGTCGCTGGCACTGCTGAACTGGGTCGTCACCCTGTTCGTGCGGCCGCAGGTGCTGCCGCGCATGGACTATGCGCTGGGCCTGCCGGCCAGTGCCCGCACACTGGTGGTGGTGCCGACGATGCTGAGCAGCCCGGCCGGCATCGAGTCCCTGCTTGAAGGCCTGGAGCTGCGCTTCCTCGCCAACCGCGATGCCCAGTTGCAGTTCGCCCTGCTGACCGATCTGGCCGATGCCCGCGAGGAGCACCGGCCCGAGGACGCCGGGCTGATCGCCCTGGCCAGCGCCGGTATCGCTGCGTTGAATGTCCGCTATGCCGGTAGCGGCGGCAGCGCGCCCTTTCTGCTGCTGCACCGGCCGCGGCGCTGGAACCCGGGTCAGGGGCACTGGATGGGCCGCGAGCGCAAGCGCGGCAAGCTGGCCGATCTGAACGCATTGCTGCGCGGCCGCGCCAATGCCGGCCCGGACGAGGCCTTTTCGCACCTGGTGGGCGACCGCAGCGCCCTGGCCGCGGTGCGCTATGTGATCACCCTGGACACCGACACCCAGTTGCCGCGCGGCAGCGCCCTGCAGCTGGCGGCCAGCATGGCGCACCCGCTGAACCGCCCGCGCTTCGGCAGCGGCGTGCAGGCGCGTCGCGTGGTCGAGGGCCATGCCATCCTGCAGCCCCGCGTCGGCCTGAGCCTGCCCAGCACCGCCCGTTCGGGCTATGCCCGCCTGCATGGCGGCGAGCCCGGCATCGACCCCTACACCCGCGCCGTCTCGGACGTCTATCAAGACCTGTTCGACGAGGGCTCCTTCATCGGCAAGGGCATTTACGACGTCGATGCGTTCGAGTACGCGCTGGGCGAACAGCTGCCCGACAACCGCATCCTCAGCCACGACCTGCTCGAAGGGTGCTATGCCCGCGCCGGCCTGCTCAGCGATGTGCAGCTGATGGAAGAGGCGCCGCTGCGCTACGGCGCCGACGTGGCCCGCCGCCACCGCTGGATACGCGGCGACTGGCAGTTGCTGGGCTGGCTGCGTGCGCGCCTGTACCTGCTGCCAGACCGGCCCCTAAATCCTCTGTCCGCCCTGTCGCGCTGGAAGCTGTTTGACAACCTTCGCCGCAGCCTCGGCCCCGCCGTGCTGCTGAGCCTGTTGCTGATCGGCTGGTTGGCCCTGCCCGAACCGGGCATGTGGACGGTGCGCGTGCTGCTCATCATCGGCCTGGTGCCGCTGACCGCGCAGCTGCTGGACCTGCTGAAGCGCCCGCTCAATCTGACCGGACTCAATCCCCGCCATGTCGGCGTGCAGCCGTTCGGCCAGCAGTTGCTGCAGCTCGTGCAGACGCTGGCCTGCCTGCCGCACGAGGCCGGTTACACACTGCATGCGATCGCGGTGACGCTGTGGCGCAGCGTCGCCACCAAGCGCAATCTGCTCGAATGGACGGCCTCGGCCGATGTGCGCCAGGGTGCGCCGGCCGGCAGCCTGAGGGCCCTGGGCCAGACAGCCGCACGCATGTGGCTGGGGCCGCTGGTTGCGGCACTCGCGGCTGCCGCGTTGCTGCGGCTGCGCCCCGAGGCGCTGCCGCAGGCCGCACCGATGCTGCTGTTGTGGCTGGCCTCGCCACTGCTGATGTGGTGGCTGGACCGTCCGCTGCGCGCCCGCCGCCCGGCGCTGAGCCAGGCGCAGCAGCGCTATCTGCGCGCCATGGCGCGCCGCACCTGGGCCTTTTTCGACACCTGCGTCGGCGCCGAAGACAACCATCTGCCGCCCGACAATCTGCAGGAGCACCCGGTGCCCCGCATCGCCCACCGCACCTCGCCGACGAATATCGGCTTTGCGCTGCTGGCCAATCTTACGGCCCATGACCTGGGCTACATCACCTTGAGCCAGATGCTGGCGCGCATCGGCGCCACACTCGACACGCTGGAGCGCCTGGAGCGCCACCGCGGCCACTTTCTCAATTGGTACGACACCCAGACCCTGGAGCCGCTGCGGCCCCGCTATGTGTCCACCGTGGACAGCGGCAATCTGATGGCCCAGCTGCTGACGCTGCGCGGTGGCCTGCTGACGATGGCCGACGAGTCGCTGCTGACGCCGACCTGGTGCGCCGGCCTGGCCGACACCTATGCGCTGCTGCGCGAGGCCCTGACCGAGAGCGAATCCACCCTGCCGCTGGCGGCCTTCGAGCAGTTGCTGCAGCGCTGGTGCGACACGCCCATCGTCACCCTGGGCGGCCTGCGCCAGGCGCTGGAAAGCCTGCATGCCGCCTGCACCGAGCTGCTGGCGGCCGTGGCCCTGCAGGCACTGACCGGCGAGGCCAAGCGCTGGGCGCAACGCCTGACCCTGCAATGCCTGGCGGCGCTGGACGAGCTGGCCGATCTGTTGCCAGATGCCGATACGCCGCTCGAGCACCCGCATCTGGCGGGTGATGCGACCCTGCGCGAACTCGCCGGGCGGGTCGATGCCAGCGAGGCCGCGCAGGCCTGCCTGGCCCGGCTCGAGGCGCTCGCCGCCCGCGCCGGCGCACTATGCGAGATGGAGCAGGGCTTTCTGTACGACAGCTTCCGTCACCAGATGGTGATTGGCTACAACGTGGACGAGCACAGCGCCGACACCGGCTACTACGATCTGCTCGCCTCCGAGGCGCGGCTGGGCGTGTTCGCGGCCATCGCCCTGGGCCAATTGCCGCAGGAGAGCTGGTTTGCCCTGGGCCGCCAGCTCAGCACCGTCAATGGCGAGCCGGTGCTGATGTCCTGGAGCGGCTCGATGTTCGAGTACCTGATGCCCATGCTCTTGATGCCCAGCGACGCCCATACCCTGCTGGACCAAAGCTGCATGGCGGCGGTGGGCCGGCAGATCGAGTATGGCCGCGAGCGCGGCGTGCCCTGGGGCATCTCGGAGTCGGGCTACAACGCCACCGATGCGGCGCTGAACTACCAGTACCGCGCCTTTGGCGTGCCCGGCCTGGGCCTGAAGCGGGGCCTGGCCGAGGACCTGGTGGTGGCGCCCTACGCCAGCCAGATGGCCCTGCTGCTGGAGCCGGTGGCGGCCTGCGAGAACCTGCAGCGGCTGCAAGCCTTGGGCGCCAGCGGCATCTATGGCTTTCACGAGGCGGTTGACTTCACGCCGCTGCGCCTGCCTCGCGGCCAGAGCCAGGCAGTGGTGCGTTCCTATATGGCCCATCACCAGGGCATGGGCCTGCTGGCCATGGCCCAGGTGCTGCGCGGCCCGCGCATGCAGCAGTTCTTCGCGGCCGACCCGCGCCTGCTGGCCACCCTGCCCCTGCTGCACGAGCGGGTGCCCAAGGGCGTGGTGCCCCATGCGGCTGCGGCCGAGCGGGCGGCGCTGCGCAGCCCCACCTCCGGCAGCGAGGTGCCGGTGCGCTGTTTCACCGACCCCAACACACCGGCGCCCGAGGTGCATCTGCTGTCCAATGGCAGCTACCACGTGATGGTGACCCAGGCCGGCGGCGGCTACAGCCGACACAGGGACATGGCCGTGACCCGCTGGCGCGAAGACAGCACCTGCGATGCCTCGGGCAGCTTCTGCTACCTGCGCGACGTTGACAGCGGCGCGGTGTGGTCCACCGCCCACCAGCCGACCCGCAGCACCGGCGGCCACTACCAGGCCATCTTCTCGGAGGGCCGGGCCGAGTTCCGGCGCCGCGACCATGGCATCGAGACGCATACCGAGATCGCCGTGTCCCCCGAGGATGCGATCGAGCTCAAGCGTGTGCGCATCAAGAACACCAGCCGCAGCACGCGCCAGATCGAGATCACCAGCTATGCCGAGGTGGTGCTGGCCACGGCGGCCAGCGATATGCAGCACCCGGCCTTCAGCAAGCTGTTCGTGCAGACCGAGATCCTGGCCGAGACCGGCGCCCTGCTGTGCAACCGCCGCCCGCGCGCTTCCAATGACGCCTCACCCTGGATGCTGCAGCTGCTGGCCGTGCACGGCATGCGCGGCAGCAAGGGCGGCACGGTATCGCATGAGACCGACCGCGCCCGCTTCATCGGCCGTGGCGGCAGCCTGCAGGAGCCGCTGGCGCTGCGCCAGCGCGGGCCGCTGTCGAACACCGCCGGCTCGGTGCTGGACCCGGTGGCGGCCAGCCGCTGCGTGGTCACCCTAGGGCCGGACCAGAGCATCATCGTGGACATCGTCATCGGCGTGGCCGACAGCCGCGACGGCTGCCTGGCCCTGGTCGAGAAATACCGCGACCGGCGCCTGGCCGAGCGGGTGTTCGAGCTGGCCTGGACGCACAGCCAGGTGGTGCAGCGCCAGCTCAACAGCAGCGAGGCCGAGGTGCAGCTGTATGCCCGCCTGGCCAGCGCGGTGATCTTCAACCAGAGCACCCTGCGCGCCGACCCGGCCATCATCAAGCAGAACCGCCGCGGCCAGTCGGGCCTGTGGGGCTACACGATCTCGGGCGATCTGCCCATCGTGCTGGTGCAGATCGGCGACATCGCCCATATAGAGCTGGTGCGCCAGCTGGTGCAGGCCCATGCCTGGTGGCGACTGAAGGGCCTGGCCGTTGATCTGGTGGTCTGGAACGAGGAGCGCGACATTTACCGCCAGCAGCTGCATGAGCAGATCCTGGGCCTGGTGTCGGCCGGCGTCGAGGCCCATGTGATTGACCGGCCGGGCGGCATCTTCGTGCGCCATGCCGAGCAAATCTCGTACGAAGACCGGGTGCTGCTGCAGTCGGTGGCGCGCGCCGTGTTCAGCGACCAGCGCGGCAGCCTGGCCGAGCAGCTGGAGCGCGGCCCGCGTATGGAGCGGCGCAGCAACAATGCCGCGACGGCGCGTGCCGGCCATGAGCGACGCCAGCAGCCTCTGGTGGCCAGCCGCGCTTACCGCCCACAGCCGGGCCCGCTGCCTGGCCAGCTTTCGGCCTCACGCGGCGACGATCTGGCCCTGTTCAACGGCCTGGGCGGCTTCAGTGCCGATGGCCGTGAGTACGTTATTGCGCCGGCACCGGGCCAGACCACGCCTGCGCCCTGGTCGAACGTGATCGCCAACCCGGGCTTCGGCAGCGTCATCTCCGAGGCCGGTTCGGCCTACACCTGGTTCGAGAACGCCCACGAGTTCCGCCTCACGCCCTGGCACAACGACCCGGTCACCGACGCCTGCGGCGAGGTCTTCTATCTGCGCGACGAGGAAACCGGCCACGTCTGGTCGCCGAGCCGCGCTGACACGACGGCCACCTGCACCACCCGCCACGGCTTCGGCTGCAGCCGCTTCGAGCGGACGGTGGACGGCATCGCCAGCGAGCTGGAGGTGTTTGTTGCGGTGGACGCGGCCGTCAAGTTCAGCGTACTGCGTCTCACCAATCGCTCCGATCGGCCACGTCGCCTCTCGGCCACCGGCTATGTCGAATGGGTGCTGGGCGCCGTGCGCGAGGCCACTGCGCCCCACCTGGTCACCTCGATGTCGGGCGAGGCCGGCCCCCTGATGGTGCGCAACCCCTACAGCAATGACTACCCGGAGTGGGTGGCCTTCTTCGATGTCGATGCCCATCACCACCGCGCCGGCAGCATGACCTGCGACCGCAGCGAGTTCATCGGCCGCAATGGAAGCCTGGTCGACCCGATGGCCCTGCGTAGCCAACGGCTGCTGGGCCGCGTCGGCGCGGCGCTGGACCCCTGCGCAGCGATCCAGGCGCCGCTGGACCTGGACCCCGGCGAAACGCGCGAGATCGTGTTCCGCCTCGGTGCGGCGCGCAATGTCGATGAAGCCCAGCAGCTGGTACACAGGATGCGGCTGCCGGGCGCGGCGGCGATGGCTTTGCAGGCCGTGCAGCGGCATTGGGACGAGGCGCTGGGTGCCGTGCAGGTGCACACGCCCGATGCGGCGCTGAACCAGTTGACCAATGGCTGGCTGGTCTATCAAACCCTGGCCTGCAGGATGTGGGCGCGCAGCGGCTACTACCAGTCAGGCGGAGCCTATGGTTTCAGGGATCAGCTGCAGGACGCCATGGCCCTGGTGCACACCCGCCCCGACCTGCTGCGCGAGCAGCTGCTGCTGTGCGCGGCACACCAGTTCGTCGAGGGCGATGTTCAGCACTGGTGGCATCCGCCGGTGGGCCGCGGCGTGCGCACCCATATCTCGGACGACTATCTGTGGCTGCCGCTCGGGCTGAGCCGCTACCTCGAATGCACCGGCGACCGCAGCATCCTGGACGAGTCCGTGTCCTTCCTGGACGGCCGCGCGGTGGCGCCGCAAGACGAATCCAACTTCGAGCTGCCGATGCGCTCCAGCGAGTCGGGCACGCTGTACCAGCACGCCAGGCGCGCGCTGCTGCATGGCCTGCGCCTGGGCGAGCACGGCCTGCCGCTGATGGATGGCGGCGACTGGAACGACGGCATGAACCGCGTCGGCCACGAGGGCCGGGGCGAGAGCGTCTGGCTGGGCTTCTTCCTGTGCGAGGTTCTGCGCCAGTTCGCCCCGCTGGCTCAGAGCCTGGACGACGATGCACTGGCCGTGCGCTGCGAGGCCGAGCGCAAGGCCCTGGCGCAGCAGCTGGAGCTGCATGGCTGGGACGGCGCCTGGTACCGCCGCGCCTTTTTCGACAACGGCGCGCCGCTGGGCTCCAGCGAAAGCCCGGAGTGCCAGATCGACTCGATCGCGCAGAGCTGGGCCGTGCTGTCCGGCGTCGCGCCGCCTGCCCACGCGCGCCAGGCGATGGACGCGCTGGCCGTGCGGCTGGTCAGCCCCGTTCAGGGCCTGGTCAAGCTGCTGGATCCGCCGTTCAACGGTGCCGGCCCCGACCCCGGCTATATCCGCGGCTATGTGCCCGGCGTGCGCGAGAACGGCGGCCAGTACACCCATGGCGCCATCTGGGCGGCCATGGCCTTTGCCGAGCTTGGCGACGTGCAACGCGCCTGGCAGCTGCTGGACATCATCAACCCGGTCAACCATGGCCGCACGCCGGCCGAGCTGAACGTCTACAAGGTCGAGCCCTATGTGATGGCCGCCGACGTCTACAGCGTCGCCCCCCACGTCGGGCGCGGCGGCTGGAGCTGGTACACCGGCTCGGCCGGCTGGATGTACCGGCTGATCATCGAGCAGTTGCTGGGCATTCACCTGGAGCACCGTGACGGTCAGGCCTGGCTGCGGCTGGCGCCGCGTCTGCCGGCGCACTGGCCGGGCTTCAAGTTCAGCTACCGCTACCGGAGCAGCCACTACCAGGTGATGGTGGAGCAAGTGGAGACCGGCACGAAGGCCGCCCTGACGATGGATGGCCAGCCGCAAGCAACGATCAGCCTGCCCCTGCGCGACGACGGGCTCACGCATGAGGCGCTGCTGCGCCTGCCGCCCAACGCGGGGTGTATCCCCAGGGCGAAGGAGGACAACCGGGCATAGCGCAGGCACACTGTTGCCGCCGTAGGCACCGTCACATCAAACCCCGAGATATGGACAACACCTCATCGACGCCCGTCACCGATGCCCTGACCCTCTGGGAGCTCTTGAACCGCAAGGGCGGCCTAGCCCCGGCCAGCCATGACGCCAGCTTGGTCGCCAGCCTGTGCCACTCGCTGGGCGTTCCTGCCGGCAGTGACATCGGGACCTTTCTGGCCAGCCGGCCGATCGATGTCAGCAGCTTTCTGATTGCGGTGCTGACGGCCCTGGAGCCCTTCGGTCTGATGCTCAGCGAAACCTTAGCGATGTTCGAGCGCCACGGCGTCAAGGGCAGCAATGACGGCATGCTGGTGCAGTTCGACTTCGGGCAGGCCGAGGGCAAGCTGGGTTTCGACGCCCATCACTTCCGGTGCGCGATGGCCAGCCATCAGGCCCTGCAACAAGCGGTGGCCGTGCACCTGTTCGACAAGCGGGATTTGTGGCAGCTGCGTGAGGTGTTGCTGAGTTGTCTGCCCCCGCAGGACCAAGACTTCCACGCCCTGCCAGTCGATGCGCCGGCGCGGGCCTGGCTCGTCGAGGCCCTGGCCCCGAATGGCTGGCCCTACACCCGGCCGGCGCCGCTGCCGCCGGCGGACGCCGGCAACGAGTTGCGCCAGGCCATGGCGCCTGTGTTGATGGCCGCCGGCCTGTCCTTCTCGCGCATGGCACGGTATGCCGACCGGGAGCGCATGCTCGCGGCGGCTGGTGACGGAGATTCGCCCGAACCCGGCGGCACACTGCGCAGCAGCATCTTGGAGTGGGGCGAGCAGACCTTCGGCTACGCCCAGTCGGACTTGCTGGCCTGGCAGCTGCTGCGCCTTTGCTGGAAGCTGTTCGAGCGTCATCGGGCTCCCTCGCCGCTGCGAGCCCAACTGGCCTGGCAGATCGAAGCGGCCATCGCCCAGCATTCTGAGCAGAGCATTCACCGCGATCCCGTTCGGCAGCTCGAGGACCTGCTGGACCTGCCCTGGTGGCAGCAGCGCCACCAGCTGTACAGCGTCTGGTTGGTCACCGTCGTGGAGGCAGCCGTGCCGCCGCCGCTGCGCTTCAGCCTGCACCCGGTCGATGGCCGACTGGAGTTCGCCTTCAAGGCCACCCATGTCGCCGACATTGATGGCGCCGCCGCGCCGATCCAGCTGGTCGCGGAGCTGTACACCGGCCGCAACGGCGTGAGTCTGCAGGGCAAGAGCCGTCAGGAAGGCATACAGCCCGACTATGTGCTGACACAGACCGGCGTCGAGGAGCAGGTGTTTTACGTGCTCGAAGCCAAGCAGTACCGCAAGCCCAGTCGGAGCAACTTCGCCGCCGCACTGCACGACTATGCAGCGGTGCACCCTGCTGCTGTCGTCGCCTTGGCCAACTACGGGCCGATGACCCCCGACCTGGAGGCGAGCCTTCGCGAGCTGATCGCCACGAGCCGGGTCGGCGCCGCGGATGAGCTGGTCCTGCGCTGCCGACCCTTCGGCCATGTCGAACCCAGCCGCCGTGACGATGTCGCCCGGCTGAGCGCCGACATCCGCGCCAGCCTTGAGGCCCGGCCGCTGCCAATGCGGCCGATGGTCGTGATCGACGCATCCGGCTCGATGGTGGACCAGTTGCCGGAGCAGCTCGACGATACCGAGGTCGCCGCGCTCTGGGCGGCGATCGCCCACCCCGGTGCGCAGATCGTCATCATCAACCAGGAGCGCCGCGAAGAGATGTCCCCGACCCCAAGCCCGCAGGCGCTGATTGCGGCCATCCGTGGGCTCATCAGGCCCGGTGTTGGTCTGCATATCGAGCTGCCGCCTTCACAGCCGCACCCTGCCGCCCTGCTGGTGACCGACGGCCAGGGCTTCGAAGAGACCCGGAGCCAGCATTTCAGATATCTGGCCGTGCTGGTGCTCAAGGGCGGCGACTGGCCGCTGCTGCACGCACCTCGGGCCGACGGCAGCACCGTCGAGCGCGCCTTCCCGGGGTTGGCGGCCGGATGCGCGCTGGGCTGAGCGGCGACGACGCGCCGACTCAGCACCGCCCCTCAGGCCGGTCGGCCCTGGCGCCCAACTGCGGGAATGTGCAGCAGTTGGCGGTACTTGGTGACGGTGCGCCGCGCCACCACCAGGCCCTGGCGGGCCAGCTGGCGGGTGATGGCGGCATCGGACAGCGGCGCGCCGGGCTTCTCGGCCTCGATGATGTCCTGGACCAGGCCACGCAGCGCCGTGCCCGAGCAGCTGTTGCCGCTGGCCATGGTCATCGCCCGGGAGAAGAAATACTTCAGCTCGAACACGCCCAGCGGAGTGGCGATGTACTTGTTGTTGGTGACCCGCGAGACGGTGGACTCGTGCAGCCCCAGCTCCTCGGCAATCTCGCGCAGCCCCATCGGCTTCATGGCCATCACGCCATAGTCCAGAAAGCGCTGCTGGCGGCGCACGATGGCCTCGCCGACGCTGAGAATGGTCGAGAAGCGCTGTGCCACGTTCTTCAGGGTCCAGCGGGCATCCTGCAGATGGGCGGCCATGGCATGGTCTTGAGCACTCCGGTGGCGCTGGAACAGCTCGGCATAGCCCTGGTTCAGGCGCAGGCGCGGCACGACAGTGGGATTGAGCTGCACCGTCCAGCTGCCGCGCAGCTTGCGCGCAATCAGATCCGGCACCAGGTAGTGGATCTGCTGATGACCGAAGGCAGCCCCCGGCCGCGGATCAAGGCGGCGGATCAAGGCGCACACGGCATCGATCCCGGCCACGCTGCTGCCCAGGCTGCGTGCCATGCCGGCCACGTCACGCGCGGCCAGGGCCGACAGCTGCTCGTTGAGGATGCGGCGTGCCAGCGCACGCTGAGCCGGATCACTCACGACCTGGAGCTGCAGCAGCAGGCACTCCGCCAGGCTGCGCGCGGCCACGCCGGCAGGGTCCAGCGACTGCACGCGGCACAGCGCGATCTGCAACTCCTCAGGCAGGGCCGGCGGCGACAGCGCGGTGACGGCCACCAGTTCACTCAATTCGCAACGCAGATAGCCGTCGTCATCGAGCGAGTCCACCAGGGCGCTGGCCAGCAGGCCATCGCGCTGCGGCAGCGACAGCACGCCCAGCTGGCCATGCAGATGCTGAGCCAGCGAGCCGGGCATCGCGATCAGGTCCAGCGCCCTGGTGTCCCCGCCCTCGCCGCCGGCACCCGACTGGCCGGAGGCCACACCCTCGGCCTGCCAGAGGTCGCGTTCGTCTTCGGTCTCATCCTGCGGCTCGACCTCCGAGTCGCTGTCGGCCTGCGCCTCCACCTCAGCCTCCGCCTCCTCGCTTTCGAGAAAGGGATTGCTGCCCATCAGCTGGTTCAGCTCCTGGGCAAATTCCAGGGACGACAGCTGCAGCAGCTTCACCGCATGCTGCAGCCTGGGCGACAGCGTCTGCTGCTGTCTGTGATCCGCGTGCAGGGCCATGGAACTCATCTTGGGAAAGTCCTCCGGTGTCGTGTCAGCCGAATGACGCAAGTGCCGTGCCCGATTGCCACCCAGGGTGGCCGCACCGTGGGTGGCTGCCGCTTACCGATATGCCGTCGCGGCTTGCGGCAAGGTTTGCAGACAGACACTCCGCCGGCTGCAAACGTATCCCGAGGTAAGCGGAGTACCCTGGCTCCAATCAACCCACGCCACAAGCCCATGCACTCAAACTCCCTGACCGCCCCGCAATGCTGACCGCCTCGCTGCTGCTGCTGGGCGTCGTACTGATCGCCATGGGCCTGGCCGAGCACCCGATGCGGCGCCTGCCGCTGTCACCGGCGGTCGTCTATCTGATGGTCGGCTGGGGTGTCGGTGCCCTGGTCAAGCCCTGGCACGAGGCCACGGCTCAGGGCTACGCGCCGGTGATGGTGGTGGTCACCGAGGTGGCGGTGCTGATCTCGCTGTTTGCCGTCGGCCTGCGCCTGCGCGTGCCGCCGCTCTGGCGGGCCTGGCGCGTGGCCGCCCTGCTGGCCACGGTGGGCATGGTGATCACGATTGCGCTGTCGGCCGCCGCCGCCCATTGGCTGCTGGGCATGGGCTGGCCGCTGGCCCTGCTGCTGGGCGCCGTGCTCGCGCCTACCGACCCGGTGCTGGCCTCGGAGGTGCAGATACGCTCCGAAAATGACCGCGACGCGGTGCGCCTGTCGCTCACCGCCGAGGGCGGGCTCAACGATGGCACGGCGCTGCCGGCGGTGATGCTGGCCCTCGGCCTGCTGGGTCTGCACAGCCTCGGCACCGGTGACCTGCCCTGGCTGAAGTGGGTGTGGGCCGACCTCTTATGGCCCATCGTCGGCGGCGCGCTGCTGGGCTGGGCCTGCGGCCATGGCCTGGGCTGGGCGATACGCATGCGCCTGCGCCGCCAGCACGAGCTGGGCTGGGACGAGCTGCTGTATCTGGGCGCCATCGCCCTCAGCTATGGGCTGGCCCGCGCCACGGCCACCTCGGCCTTTCTGGTCGTGTTCGTGGCCGGCGTCGCGCTGTTCCACGAGGGTACCCGGGCCGCCGCCGCCATGGCTGAGGCCAAGGCCGACAGCACCCATCTGTCACGCCGCCTGCTGGCCTTCGGGCAGCGCTGCGAGCGCCTGGTCGAGGTCAGCATGGTGCTGTGCCTGGGCGTGGCCATGCCCTGGGTGGACTGGAGCTGGCCGCAGGTCGGCTTCGCCCTGCTGCTGATCTTCATCGTTCGGCCGGTCAGCGTCTATGCCTCGCTGCTGGGCAGCGGCCTGCCCGCCACCCAGCGCCGCCTGCTGGCCTGGTTCGGCATACGCGGCGTCGGCTCGCTGTTCTACCTGGCATTTGCGCTGGAGCATGGCCTGAAGGGCCAGCAGGCCAGCGTGCTGACCTCGGTCTGCCTGCTCAGCATCGCCGGCTCCATCGTGCTGCACGGTGTGTCGGCGACGCCGCTGATGGGGCACTATCAGAAGCATCGGAGCCGGAGGGCGGGGAAGACCCCGCCGGGGTGATCACGGCTGCTGCGGCGCCGGCCTCAGATTGCCGCCCTCGCCCTCCCAGGTCTGCATGGCCTCGGACTTCGGCCTTGGCACGACGGCTTGCAGGCGATGGCGGTGGACGCGGCGGCAGGCCATCAGGCTGCTGGTGACCAGCGCTGACAGTGCGACGACAAAAACAAGCTTTTCGGGTTTCATATGGGATCCTGGGTTGGGTGGTTGGACGCTCGGCGCCGACGCGTCCAGAGGCTGGACAGCCGGCCCAGCAGGCTCAGCGCCAGCGCCGGACTGATATGGGTGCGCAGCAGCTTCGGCACGAGGGGCCACAGGGTCTGCAGCAGCAGCGCCCCGAGCCCGAGGGCGCCGGGCACGGCGGCCGTGGACACCGGGGGCGCCGCAGCACGAGGCCTGAAGACGCGGCCCAGCAGCCATGCACCGGCAACGGTCAGCGCACCCTGGCCCAGTCGGCGCAGCAGGCTGTCGTTGACGCGTGTCACCAGCACCCGGCCTTGCTTGCGCAGCTGCAGCTCGCGCGCGATCAGCCGGGCCTCGGCCAGCCGGATCTGTGCGTCCAGCGCCTGCAGGCCACTGGCCGGTGATTCAGTGCGGCTCATGAGAAGTACCTGTTGCGGTTGAAGGCGCGGCGGTGAGGTGGCGCAACGTGGCGGGCACGCCCAGTTGCCTGGCCCAGGCGCAGGCCTTGCCGAAGGCCAGCGCCGCGGCGAGACTGTTGAGCCCGAGCACGACCAGCAGGGCCCAGCCCCAGCCCAGCCCGGCGGCCAGCATCGCAGCCGTGAGCCCGACCCACAGCGCCAGCCAGGCGGTGGCCGCCAGCACCAGCGCGGCCGCGCCCAGCATCAGCAGGCGGCTCAGCGCGATACCGGCCCGCCGCAACTCAAGCGCCAGCAGATGGACCCGGTCGCTGACCAGGCCGGGCAGCTGCTGGAGCACACCGCTCAACAGCTGAGGCAGCGTGGGCTCGGCCGCTGGCGGCGCAGCGGTGGTGTTGGGCGCCGACATCGGCTCAGCGCGCCAGACGGCTCACGAGCACCCCCAGGGCCACCGCGGTGGCCAGGGCCGCCAGCGGATGTTCGCGCACGGTGCAGCGCAGGCTTTCCGTCCACTCTTGCTGGGTCTCGCTGAGTCGATCGGCACCGGCATGCACCGAGTCCGAGGCCTGATCGACGCCGCGGCGGATGCGGTCCACCGCCGGGCCGGCGGTGGCGGCAAGGCGGTCCACGGCCTCGTGGGCGCCCTTGGCGACGCGGTTGATCAACTCGTCGGTATGCGCGCCGTCGAGCAGGCGGTCCAGGCCGGCAGCGGCATCGGCGGTGCCGGTGGCGTTGTTGGATGAGGTGTTGGCATTGACGATGGCCATGTGGCGCTCCTGAGTGGGTTGACAAGGCCGTATGGCCCCGGAACACCGTAGTTGGCAATCGGCATGCCCGCCGCAGCGGGCACGCCGATTCGGCAACAGGCGCTTACCTGCCCGATGGGCCCTTTGCCGGCACCGGCAAGGCACTCAGGTATGCTGCGTAAACATTACCGATGCGCACGACCGAAGCCTCAGTGCGACGACACCGCCGCAGAGTTCTGCACCCTTGACCGCGCCTGTCGGCGCGGCAAGCCCGCTGTCCACGGAGAACTCGATATGGGCCACGCACTGATCGTCGAAGACGACGCCGACTCGGCCGAGCTGATGGCCGCCTTGATCGCCACACAGAATTTCAGCGTCGCCACCGCGCACAGCCTGCGCGATGCGCGCCGCCAGATGGCGCTGCAGACCCCCGACATTGTGCTGCTGGACCTGCAGCTGCCGGACGGCAGCGGCATGGACCTGTTCGCCGACCCTCAGCTGACCGCGCAGTCCGAGATCGTGTTGATCACCGGCCACGCCAGCCTCGACACCTCGATCCAGGCGCTGCGCATGGGTGCGGCCGACTACCTGATCAAGCCGGTCAATCTGAAGCAGCTGCAGGGCATTCTGTCGCGGGTGATGCAGCCCTCGACCCTGCAGGCCGAGCTGGCCTCGCTGAACACGAAGTGGCAGCAAAGCGGCCACTTCGGCCCGCTATGGGGCCGCGCACCGGCCATGAAGCGCATCTACGAGCAGATTTCTCGGGTGGCCGGCACGGCGGTGACGGTGTTCATCACCGGCGAAAGCGGTACCGGCAAGGAGGTGGTGGCGCAGGCCGTGCACGACCTCAGCCGGCGCCGCAAGCAGCCCTTCCTGGCGGTCAATTGCGGCGCGATCTCGCCCAATCTGATCGAGAGCGAGATCTTCGGTCACGAGAAGGGCAGCTTTACCGGCGCCGATCGCCAGCATCAGGGCTTTTTCGAGCGCGCCCATGGCGGCACCCTGTTCCTCGACGAGATCACCGAGATGCCGATGGAGCTGCAGGTCAAGCTGCTGCGCGTGCTGGGCACCGGCACCTTCATGCGGGTGGGCTCGACCCAGCCCCAGGCCACCGATGTGCGGGTGATAGCCGCCACCAACCGCTCGCCCGACCAGGCCGTGGCCTCGGGCCGTTTGCGCGAGGATCTGCTCTACCGCTTGAATGTGTTCCCGATCGAACTGCCACCGCTGCGCGAGCGCAGCGAGGATGTGCCTCTGCTGGCCGAGCACTTTCTGGCCGAGGTCTGCCAGCGCGAGGGTTCGCTGAAGGCCTTTTCTCCGGCGGCGCTGGCGCTGCTGAGCGGCTACCGCTGGCCCGGCAATGTGCGCGAGCTGCGCAATGTGGTGCAGCGTGCCTATGTGATGGCCGACGGCCCGACCATCAGCGACGAATGGCTGCCGCAGACCGGCCAGGCCTCGTCTACATCCCGATTGGAGAAACCGCAGGCCGCGTCATTGGTGATACCGCTGGGCAGTTCGCTGGCCGAGGCTGAGCGCCTGCTGATACTGGCCACCCTGGCCCATTTCGAGCATCAGCGCGAGCGCACGGCCGCTGCCCTGGGCATCAGCCTGAAGACCCTGTACAACCGGCTCAAGGACTACGGCAGCACCGCCGCGCCCGACGAAAAAACGCCGCAGTCGTGAAGACCTGCGGCGCAAATCCCGGCTGAGGCTCGACTCAGCGCAGGGAGGGGACGATTCAGCTGTTGGTGCGGCGCTTGACCATGAAGCCCAGAGCGGCCAGTCCGGCCAGCATCAGTGCATACGATTCGGGTTCCGGCACCGGGGTGATGTTGACAGTGCCGGCATAGCTGGCCGAGATGGCAGAACCCGGCGCCAGGTCGGGAGCGGCCATGCCCATGATCGTGATCACGAAGGGCTGATTGAGACTGACCGGGCCGATCGAGGCCCATTCGAGGGTGCCGGTGGGCGACAGCGCATAGGGCAGGCCGTTGACCCAGACGCTCGACAGATCGATGTTGGAGTTGGTGAAGAAGCCGGTGGTGATCAGTGCCGACGAGAACATGCCGTCGATGCCGCCGGTGAAGGTCAGAACATCGGTGAATGCGCCTGCTTCGATGTGGGTGATACCGAAGCCGCCCGAGAACGCGCCCGGGATCGCCGCATTCGGCACCACCGGCAGATTCAGGTTGATGTTTTCGGCAAACGACGCGGTGGAAGCGATGGTCAGGGCAGCGACCAGGGCTAGTTTCTTCAGGTTCATAGTGAACTCCGGGTTTTCTTCAATCATTTCTGGACAAGAGCGGGTGGGAACGCGGTCTTGCTTGCGGCAAGGCGCCGCGCTGGGTTGTGGCAAGCGGTGTGCCCGCGCCCAGGTCACTTGTTCTTCTTGTCCAGCTCATTGGCGATCACTCCACCCACCACCGCACCGCCCACGACGCCGGCCGTGCTGCCGCCGGTGACAACGGCACCCGCAACACCGCCGACCGCCGCGCCGGTGGCGGTGGCGCGTTCGCGCGCAGACATGTTTGAGCAAGCGCCGAGCCCGGAGGCCAGCAGCAGCATCAAAGCGGCGGTGGAGACAGTTCTGAGGGACTTCATGTGTTTCTCCTGATGGCCGGCAAGGCGCCAGCCCGGCTTGGGCTTCGGAATTGAAGTCACAGCTGCCCTTAGCGGGCAATCGGTGTGCCGCCCCGGGGGGCGACCGCAAGCCAGGCCCGGCATGCGGCGCCGTCCTACACGCCCAGGCGGGTTGCGCCGATGGCTGCCGATGGAGCCCCTGTCTAGACTGGAATCAATCACCAAGGGCTGGCACCGCGGACCAAAAGGGTCAGGACTTGCCCATCACCCCGGAGCGACGACACCATGCTGAAGTGGGCCCTGATTCTTGCCATCGTTTCCGTGTTTGCCGGCCTGCTGGGCTTCACCGGCATTGCCGCTGGCGCGGCCAGCGTGGCCAAGCTGCTGTTCTTCATCTGCGTGGCCGTCGTCATCGTGCTGCTGTCCCTGGCCCTGCTGGGTATTGCCGCCGCCCGAAAGTGACGCCGCGCAGTTTCTTCTCCGTGCGGCGACAGCCGTGCCTGCCTTCCTGAACATTCCGAGGTCCCCATGAGCCACAAACAAAGCCACTCACCGGTGTCAGCCGTGCCCTTCCCCACAGACGCTGCTCAAGATCAGCGGATGGAACTTGACGAGGGCGCCCTGAAGCAGGCCCGATCGGACCTGAGCGACGGCGCGGTGACCCCGAGCTCAGGGCAGTGGGCCCAGCCCATCGTCAAGCTGCTCAATGGCGCGCTGGCCACCGAGTTGGTCTGCGTGCTGCGCTACAAGCGCCACCACTTCACCGCCCATGGCATGTCAGCACCCCGCATTGCCGAGGAGTTCATGGTCCACGCCATCGCCGAATCGGGTCATGCCGACCGTCTGGCCGAACGCATCGTGCAGCTCGGCGGCTCGCCGGACTTCTCGCCCGAGGGTCTGCTGGCCCGCAGCCACGCCGACTACGACGACTCCACCGATCTGAAGGCCATGGTGCGCGCCAATCTGGTGGCCGAACGCATCGCCGTCGAGGCCTACCACCAGATGATCGTGCTGATCGGCGACAAGGACCCCACCACCCGCCGCATGCTCGAAGACATCCTTGCCGACGAGGAAGAGCATGCCGACGAGTTGAAGGACATGCTCGACGCTTGAAACCCGTGCCCAAGGAGACTTCGATGACCACCACCGAACTGGCACGCCGCCTCGGTTTCGCGGAGCGCAGAGATCCGGTGCTCGCACCGGACTCGGCCGAACTCACCCTGGGCTACGAGGCCGCTTATCCCTTTCTGGCGGCAAGTCCGCAGCCGGACGAAGGCGACGATGCACCGGTGCCACCCCATCGCCACGACTGAGTCCATGCGCAAGACCAGCGGCCTGCTGATAGCCCTGTCGCTGCTCGGTCTGCAGGCCTGCTCGATGCTGCCGGTGCGCCCGCCACTGTCGACAGCCGCAGCGGCCGTGCCATCACGGCCCGCGCTGCACGGCGTCAAGGGCCCCATGGCGCCGCAGGCGCGCCAGCGTGTGCTGGCCCAGCTGGCGGCCGAGGGCAAGGCCGATCTGAGCAGCCGCCACCTGGCACTGCTGACCCAGGCCGGCTCCCTGCCCTTCTATACCGGCAATCAGGCTCGGCTCTTGATCGACGGGCCGGCCACCTTTGCCGCCATGTTTGCCGAGCTGGAACAGGCGCGCAGCAGCATCCTGCTGGAAACCTACATCCTCGAAGACCAGGGCCTGGCCCAGCGCCTGGCCGAGCTGCTGCTGCGCAAAGAGGCCCAGGGCGTGAAGACCCATGTGCTCTATGACGCGCTGGGGTCCGTGGCAACGGCGACCGCCTACTTCGATGCGCTGCGCGCCGGCGGCGTGGCCGTCTGCGCCTTCAACCCGGTCAACCCGCTGACGCGCCCGGGCCATTGGGACCTGACGCAGCGCGACCACCGCAAGATCCTGGTCGTCGATGGCGCGGTGGCCTTTGTCGGCGGCATCAACATCAGCGAGGTCTATGCCTCGGGCTCGTTCGGGCGGCGCAAATCGCGCAGCGCCGAACGCGGCTGGCGGGACACCCAGGTGCAGCTGCGCGGTCCGGCCGTGCTAGCACTTGATACGCTGGTGCGCGAGGCCTGGTCGGCGCAGGGTTGCGGCAGTCTGCCCGGCCCCGCCGCTGCGCCGGCAAGCACCGCGGCCGGCACGCAGGTGATACAGATCATTCCGTCCGGCGCCGATGGCAACGAGGCCCGCATGTACGCCGCGCTGCTGACGGCCATCGACGGCGCACAGCGCAGCGTGCACCTGACCATGGGCTACTTCGCGCCCGGCGCCGACATGATTGCGGCACTCACCGAGGCCGCGCAGCGCGGCGTCGATGTGGTGTTGATACTGCCCTCGATGAGCGACTTTGCCCCGGTGCTGCATGCCGGGCGCAGCCACTATGAGGTGCTGCTGCAGGCGGGCGTCAAGCTCCATGAACTGCAGGGCGCGGTGTTGCATGCCAAGACGGCGGTGATCGACGGCGTGTTCTCGACCGTGGGCTCCAGCAATATGGACTGGCGCAGCTTCGTCGGCAACAACGAGATCAACGCGGTGATGATTGGCGACGACTTCGGCCAGGAGATGGAGGCGATGTTCCGCCGCGACCTGGCCGCCTCGGCGCCGGTGACCCTGGCGCAATGGCAGGCCCGGCCCTGGCTGCAACGCGCCAAGGAACAGGCCGCACGCCTGCTGGAGAGCTGGTGGTGAAGCCGGACCCGAGCATCGCTCTGCGCCTGGCCCTGCGGCGGGGGGACAGCACGCGTGGCTCTTTGCGCGCCGCCGAGCGTGCCAATCGCCTGCGCCGCGTGACCGCACTCTCGGAGTCGGCGGCCGAGTCGCTGCGGCTGGCGGCGCAGGGCCGCGACGGTCTGGCCGTGCAGCCCCGCGCCAGCGCACCGATGCTGGTGCTGGCCGTGCTGGCCTGCATGGTGGCCCTGTGGTGGGGTCGCAGCGTGTTGATACCGCTGACCGGCGGGGTGCTGCTGGCCCTGCTGGTGGAGCCGGCCGTGCTGGCCTTGCAGCGGGTCCTTCGCTGGCGTGCCCTGGCCGTGCCGCTGGCGCTGACCGGCGTGGTGGCGGTGGTGATGCTGGCCGGCTATGGTTTCGGGGGCCAGTTGTTGCGCACCGCCGAGCGAGTGCCGGAGATGATCACCCTGGCCGCCCAGCGGGTGCGCGAGATCGATCCGCAAACCGAGTCGCTGACCACCCGGGTGCGCCGCGCACTGGGCGAGCTCGACGCCGCAGCCTCGCGCCTGACCGACTCCGGCCGCCCGGTCGCTCCGCTCGCGCGCAGCCGCCCGAGGCCGGCGCCCGCGGCCGCGGTGGCGGCGCCGGCCGCCTCGGCCCCGTCGGCGCTGACCGAAGACGCCGGCACCGCGCTGCGGGCCACGGCGATGTCGGGCACCACCATGCTGCTGCAGTTCGGCAGCGATGCAACCATCCTGATGCTGGTGGCCTTCTTCGTGCTCACCGGCGCCCCCTCGCTGAGCCGCAAGCTGATCAGCCAGTGGGGCAATGATCCGCGACGGCGTCTGGCCGCCGCCAATGCGCTGCGCGAATGCGGCCGCCAGGTGCGTCTCTATGCAGGCGTGCTGCTGTTCACCAATGTGCTGATCGCCCTGACCGTGTGGCTGATGTTCAGCTGGGCCGGCCTGCCGGACGCGGCGGGCTGGGGAGTGACCGCCGGCGTGCTGCATGTGGTGCCCTATCTGGGCATGGTCATCATGACCGGGCTGGGAGCGGCCGAGGCCTTTCTGGCCTTCGACAGCGGCTCGGCGGCACTGGCCATCGCCGGCCTGCTGCTGGTCAGCTCCACCTTGATCGGCACCGTCATCACCGCTTTTCTGCAGGGTCGCGCGGCACGCATGAATGCCGCTGCCGTGTTCATCGGCGTCGTGCTGTGGGGCGGTTTGTGGGGGCTGTGGGGCCTGTTCCTGGGGCCTGTGCTGATCGTGTTGATGAAGGTGATGGCCGAGCACAGCCGCTCGGCGCAGCGCCTGGCCCTGCTGCTGAGAGGCTGATCGGTGCTCGACAGGGTCTCGGCCGATGCTGTCCATGCCTATCGCATCGCCGGGCTGGCGCTGGAGCGCTTTGCCAGCGTCAACGGCATGCGCTCCGGCGCCGCCGTGGCCTTCTATGCGGCCTTCTCGATGGCGCCGCTGCTGGTGGTGCTGACCGGGCTGCTGGTCTGGCTGCTGGGTGACGCCCAGGCCCAGGCGGCCCTGCTGGGCTCGGTCCGGCAATTGCTCGGCGAGCAGGAGGCGCTCACGCTGCAGGCGATGCTGCTGGAACGCCCGGCACTGACGCTGAGCCTGGGTTCGGGTGCGCTGGCCTCCTGGGTAGCGCTGGCAACAACCTTGCTGGGTTCCACCGGCGTCTTCGTCGAGCTGCGCTCCTCGCTGCAGAACATGCTGGACGAGGCCGAGCCACCGTTTGGCTGGCGCTATCTGCTGCAGGCGCGGTTGATCGCCGTCGGCGTGGTGCTGGGCTGCGGCTTTCTGCTGGCCATCGCGATGGTGCTGCAGGGGCTGGCTCTGGTCGGGTTGAACGGCATGGCCGCACGCTGGCCGCTGCTGGCGCCACTGCTGGCGGGCGCCGAGCTGGGCTGGTCCTGGCTGGTGATCACCGCCCTGTTCACCGTCATGCTGCGCTGGCTGCCCGATGGCCGCCTGCGCTGGCGCTGGGCGCTGGGCGGCGCGCTACTGGCCGCCAGCCTGTTCATGCTGGGCCGCTGGGGCATCAGCCTCTACGTCGCCGGCACGGCCTCGAAGTCCGCGCTGGGCGCGGCCAGCTCCTTCGCGGCGCTGCTGGTCTGGATCTACTGGTCCAGCCAGATCTTTCTGCTCGGAGCGGCCTGGGCTGTGGCCCTGCGCGACAGCGCACTGGCGGGTAGGACGGCGCCCACGCCGCTGCGCGCTGCCGGCTGATCGTCAAGTGCCTGTCGCGATGCCACGATCGGCCATGCTCCGATCCCTGTTCGCCACGCCATGACCTCCGCAGCCGCATTCCCGCCCCGCTCAGCACGCCGGGCCCTGGCTGTCACCGCCGGCCTGTTATTGCTGCTCGCCGGTCTGTTCACCATTGGCGAGCTGATGGCCTGGCCCTGGCTGGCCGAGCCGCTCGAGCAGCGCCTGAGCCAGCGCCTGCAGCGTGAGGTGAAGCTGAATGCCAACGGCACGCGCCAGGGCCTGCGCATCCATCTGCTGGGCGGCGTGCGCGTGGAGAGCGACCATCTGTGGGTGGCGGGCCCGAGCTGGAATGCCGAACGCCCGACGCTGCGCGCCAGCGGCGTGCAGATGAGCCTGCGCTACAGCGATCTGTGGGCGCTGCGCCAGGGCGCGCCGCTGCGCATCAAGTCACTGGTGGCCGAGCAGCTGAATGCCGCGCTGGAGCGCCGCGCCGATGGCCGGGCCAGCTGGGATTTCGGCACCGATGCCGACCCTGTCGCCGGCCAGCCCATGGGCGGTCTGGCGCTGGAGCGACTGGAGGTCAAACGCGGCGAGATCGGCGTACTGGACGACCCGCTGGCGCTGGACGCCTTCATCAGCTTTGCGCTGCTGGATGGGGTCGCCATGCCAGCGACGGCGGCATCGGCATCCGCGTCAGCGCCCACAACAATGCCCAGCCAGGGCCTGCAGGCGAGGGCCAGCGGCCGCTACCGTGGCAACCCGCTGACCGCCAGCCTGCAATCGAGCGCCCCGCTGGCCTGGATCAGCGGCGGGGACGATGGCCCCTCGATCGACGTGCGCCTGCAAGCCCATTCGGGCCAGGCGCGGCTGAGTTTTGTCGGACAGCTGCGCGATCTGCTGGGTCTGCAGGGCCTGCGCGGCCACTATGTGATCGACGGGCCGTCGCTGGCCGCACTGGGCAAACCGCTGGGCCTGACCCTGCCGACCACGGCACGCTTTCGCGCGCAGGGCCGGCTGGTTCATGAACAGACCCGCTGGACGACGGAGCTGACCCGCCTGACGGTGGGGCAGAGCGATCTGCGCGGCAGCTTCGTCTATGACACCCGGCCCGCGCGCCCGCTGCTCACCGGGCAGTTGGCCGGCAAGAATCTGGCCATCCAGGATCTCGGGCCGGCCGTGGGCCTCAACCCGGCAGATGCCGCCGAACCACCCCGCGCAGGAGGCAAGCTGTTGCCCGACCGGCGCTTCGACCTGCCGGCACTGCGCACCATGGACGCCGACATCGCCGTCAAGCTGGACCGCGTCAGCCTGGGCGCGGCCTTTGCCGAAGCCATCGTGCCCCTGAACGCCCGCCTGCTGCTCAGCGATGGGGTGCTGACCCTGCAAGACATCGCCGCACGCACGGCCAAGGGCAGCATAGGCGGCCGGTTGATGCTGGACGGCCGCGCCGACATCGCCCTGTGGCAGGCTGCGCTGCAATGGTCCGGCCTGACCCTGGAGCAGTGGATACGCCAGCCGCGCAGCGCAGCGGGGGCTCCACCCTTTGTCAGCGGGCGCCTGGGCGGACGACTGAAGCTCGACGGCACCGGCCGTTCCAGCGCCGAGATGCTGGGCAGCGCCAGCGGCAATGCGCTGGTCTACTGGACCGAGGGCAGCCTGTCGCACCTGATCGTCGAGCAGGCCGGCATAGACCTGGCGCAGACGCTGGGGGTGCTGATACGCGGCGACCGCCCTCTGCCGGTGAGTTGCGGCGCCGCCGATCTGCGCTTGACCAAGGGCCAGGTCGTGCCCAAGGTGATGCTGGTGGACACCAGCGACTCGACGATCTGGGTTGACGGCTCGATGTCGCTGGCCACCGAACAGCTGGCACTGCGCCTGCGCGTCTCGCCCAAGGACTTCAGCCCCTTGACCCTGCGCACGCCGGTGCTGGTGGGCGGCACCCTGGCCGAGCCCAAGCTCTCGCTGGAGTCCGGCCCGCTGATGCGCAAGTTGCTGCCGGCAGCCCTGCTGGCGCTGATCAACCCGCTGGCCGCCATCCTGCCGCTACTCGACCAGGGCGGCGACGAGGACAGCAAGAGGACCGTGGCCGCCTGCCAGGCACTGATGCAGCGCGCCGCGCGCGTGGCCGGGCCATCCACCAGGCCGACCAAGCCGGCGCTGTAGGACATGGGCTACGTGACAACGCGCCCTCGTCTGCTGTAAGCGCCCCCACCATGTTCGCATACTGAATCCATGGCCTGCACCGTTGAATGAGCGGCATGCCAGACCAAGCCTTTCCATTTCTCAACAACCCCACGGAGTCATCCATGCAAACCACACTCAAGACCACCCTGATCGCCGCCGCCCTGCTGAGCTCCTCGCTGGCTTTCTCGGCCACCATGAGCAAGGCCGACCACAGCGCCGCCAAGGACCGTATCAGCGTCGACTACAAGGCCGCCAAGAAGGCCTGTGACACCAATTCCGGCAACGCCAAGGACATCTGCGTCGAGCAGGCCAAGGGCGTGGAGAAGGTTGCGCTGGCCGATCTGCAGTTTCAGTTCAGCGGCAAGTCGGCCGATGCCACCAAGCTGGCCATTGCCAAGTCCGATGCCGCCTATGCCGTGGCCAAGGAAATGTGCGACGACAAGGCCGGCAATGACAAGGACGTCTGCGTCAAGGAAGCCAAGGCTGCTCACACCAAGGGCGTCACAGATGCCAAGATGAGCAAGGAAATCCACGCCGCCGTGGTCGATGCCAACGAGACCAAGCGCAACGCCGACTACAAGGTTGCCGCCGAGAAGTGCGATGCGCTGGCCGGCGACGCCAAGACCGGCTGTGTCAACACCGCCAAGGCCAAATTCGGCCAGAAGTAAGCCCAGCGCTGCAAGGAGCACATCATGATCAAGACCCACACTTCGATGAAAATGCTGAGCCTTGCGGCCCTGATGGCCTTGGGCTTGAGTGCCTGCGGCGCCAAGGATGACGAGCGTACCGCCGGCCAGAAGCTGGACGGCGCGATCGCCACCGCCGAGCAGAAGTCCGAGGCCGCCAAGGCCGAGGCCAGCAAGGAGGCCGGCGAGGCCAAGCAGGCGATGAAGGAAGTCGCCCAGGACGCCAAGGCGGCCAGCAAGAAGGCCGCCGACAAGGTGACCGACGCGGTGGCCGATGCGGCGATCACCACGCGCATCAACACCGAACTGGCCCGTGATCCTCAGCTGAGCGCGCTGAAGATCAATGTGGACACTTTGCAGGGCCGGGTCGCGCTGAAGGGCAAGGCACCCAACGCCGCCGCCCGTGAGCGCGCCACCAGCCTGGCTGCTTCGGTGAGCGGCGTCTCCAGCGTCGATAACCAGCTGGCGATCGACCCCAAGACTTGACATGAAGTTCAGCCAAGCCGGCCGACGCCTCGCGCGTCAGGCCGGCTTGTACGCGACCAAGTCGATCTCGACCTTGGCGTCCACCATCAGGCGCGCCTCGGTGGTCGAACGGGCCGGCTTGTTGCCGGGGAACTGCTCCAGATAGACGCGGTTGAAGGCGCCGAAATCGCGCGCATCGTCCAGCCACACCGTGGCCTTGCAGACGTCATCCAGCGTGCACCCGGCCAGCGCCAACACCTTCTTGAGATTGACGAACACCTGGCGCGTCTGCGCCTCGATGCCACCGGCCACAATTTCACCGGCCTCGTTGGCGGGCACCTGGCCCGAGACATAGACGAAGTCGCCGGCGCGCACGGCAGGCGAGAACGGCCGCACCTGGCGGTCGGAGGCGAGGGGCGGATTGCCCAGAAATTCGAGCGGCATGTTGAGGCTCCTGTTGATCAGGCATTGATTGTCGCTTTTGTGAAATTACATTTCAATCAAAACCCATATACTGCGGGTTTACCCGATTGTTTGGCGAATTCTGCGGGAATATCGTGCCGTCATTGAAATTTCATTTCAAAACGGAGATTCCCCATGCGCCCTCTCACCCCCTCACGCCGCCGCCTGTTGACGCTCACGGCGCTGGCCTCCAGCCTGATATGGACGGCGCCCGGCGCGCTGGCCCAGGCGCCCAAGTCGGCGCTGAACCTGGCCATGGTCGGCGAGCCGCAGACGCTGGACCCGATGGCCTCCACCGCCGATCTGGTGGGCACCATCATGCAGCACGTCTACGAGCCGCTGTACACCTTCGACGCCAAATGGGCGATCGCGCCGCTGCTGGCTGAAGGCATGCCGGTGATCTCCAAGGACGGCCTGCGCTACACCATCGCCCTGCGCAAGGGCGTGATGCTGCACAGCGGCCGAGAGCTCCATGCAGACGATGTGGTCGCCAGCCTGAAGCGCTGGATGGAGATGGCGCCGCGCGGCAAGGCGGTGGCCGCCGAGGTGGCCTCGCTGACGGCCAAGGGCACGCATGGCGTCGAGATCGTGCTCAAGCAGCCCTATGCCCCGCTCTTGCCCCAGCTGGCCCTGCCCAGTGGCATGGCCGCCATCATGGCCAGGGAGGCCGTCGCCCAGCCGCTGACCCAGTTCATCGGCACCGGCCCCTACCGCTTCAAGGAGCGCCGCCCGGACCAGTACGTGCTCTTGACCCGCTTCGAGCAATACGCCCCGCGCAAGGAAGCCGCCAGCGGCTATGCGGGCAGGCGCGAGGCCCTGGTCGAGGAGCTGCGCTTCATGCCGGTGCCCAATGCCAACACCCGCGTCGAGGGCGCGCTGGCCGGCCAGTTCCACTATGCCGACCTGCTGCCGATCGAGGCCCTGCCGCGACTCGAAAAGGCCACCGCCAAGACCGTGCCGGTGATGACCCAGGCCTTCGGCTTCCCCTACCTGGTGCTGAACACCAAGGAGGGCGTGCTGGCCTCGACGCCGCTGCGCCGCGCGCTGCAGATGGCCATCGGCGAGGGCGAGATGCTGGCCGCCGGCTTTGGCGACACCCGCTTCTTCAGCGTCGAGGGCAATCACTTCCCCAAGGGCACGCCGTTCTACTCCGATGCCGGCACAGCCGCCTACAACCAGCGCAATGCCGTGCAGGCCAAGACCGCGGCCGAGAAAGCCGGCTACAAAGGCGAGGCGGTGCGCGTGCTGACCAGCCGCCAGTACGACTTCCACTACAACATGGCCCTGCTGATGGCCGAACAGCTCAAGCGCGCCGGCTTCAAGGTCGATCTGAACGTGGTCGATTGGGCGACGCTGGTGCAGCGCCGCAACGACGCCAAGCTGTGGGACATCTACATCACCCATTCGCCGCAGTTCCCCGAACCGATGCTGTCGCCGCCGCAGCTCGGCGAAGGCGCGCCGGGCTGGTGGAGCACGCCGGCCAAGCAGGCCGCCCTGGCCGCGCTGAATGCCGAGACCAATGCCGCCAAGCGCGCCACGCTATGGGGCAAGGTCCAGGCCCTGGTCTATGACGAGGTGCCCTATATCGTTGTCGGCAAGTTCAGCAGCCTGTCGGCACGGGCGCCGGGTCTGGACGGCTACCAGCCGGCCACCTGGCCCTTCTTCTGGAACGTCAAGCTCAAGCCCTGAACGGAGCCGCCACCGTGATGCGCTATCTCGCCTCGCGCCTGGCCGGCATGCTGCTGGTGCTGGCCATCGTCGCCGTGCTGGTGTTCGTGCTGACGCGCGCCGCCTCCGGTGACCCGATCTCGGTGCTGCTCGGTGACCAGGCCACCGCCGCCGACATCGCCCGCGTGCAGACCCAGTACGGGCTGGACCGACCGCTGCCGGTGCAGTTCCTCTACTGGCTGAAAGAACTCGCTCAGGGCAATCTGGGCGATTCGATCTTTCTGCAGCGCCCGGTCCTGCAGGCGCTGGCCGAGCGGGCCGAGCCGACCACCCTGCTGTCGCTGATGGCGGTGGCCATCGCCACGGTGATAGGCGTGCCCTGCGGCATCGTCGGCGCGGTGTTCCGCGGCCGCATCATCGACCAGGTCTTCACCTCGCTGGCCATGCTGGGCGCCAGCATCCCCAGCTTCTGGCTGGGCCTGGTGCTGATGCAGCTGTTCGCCGTGTCGTTGGGCTGGTTCCCGGTCTCGGGCTATGGCGATCCGGGTGCGACCCTGGCCGACCGCCTGCACTATCTGGTGCTGCCGGCCACCGTGCTGGGCCTCCTGAACTCGGCGCTGATCATCCGCTTCACCCGCGCCTCGATGCTGGACGTGCTTGGCGAGGACTATGTGCGCACGGCCCGCGCCAAGGGCCTGGGCGAGTGGCCGGTGGTCTTGAAGCATGCACTGCGCAATGCGCTGGTGCCCATCGTCACCGTGATCGGCCTGACGGTGGCGCTGATGATTGGTGGTGCCGTCGTCACCGAAACGGTGTTCGGCCTGCCCGGCGTCGGCAGCCTGGTCGTCAACGCGGTGCTGCGCCGCGACTATCCGGTCATACAGGGCGCGCTGCTGGTCATTGCCGCCATCTACGTGGTCATCAACTTCTGCGTCGACCTGCTCTATATGGCCGTCGACCCACGGGTGAAATACTGATGGGCCTGCTGCTGAAGAAACTGTTCCGCCGCCGCATCGTGCTGCTGGCCGCGCTGGTGCTGCTGACCGTGGCCCTGATCGCCATGGCCGCGCAGTGGGTCACGCCCTACGACCCCAACGACACGGCGGTGCTGGAGCGGCTGAAGGCGCCGAGTGCCGCTCACTACCTCGGCACCGACGAGCTGGGCCGGGACCTGTTCTCGCGCATTGCCTTCGGCGGCCGCTACTCGCTGGCGATTGCGGCGCTGACCGCGACAGGTGCCATCCTCGGGGGCACGCTGCTGGGCCTGGTCGCGGGCTTCTTCCGCCGCCTCGATGCGCCGCTGATGCGCATCGTCGACGCGATGATGTCGCTGCCCGACATCCTCTTGGCCATCGCCCTCGTTGCCATCCTCGGCCCCTCGCTGCTGAATGTGGTGCTGGCCCTGGTGCTGGTCTACACGCCGCGGGTTGCGCGGGTGGTGCGCGCCTCCACGCTGGTCGTGCGCGAGCTGCTCTTCGTCGAGGCGGCACGGGCGCTGGGCATTGCCACCTGGCGCATTCTGTGGCGCCACATCCTGCCCAATCTGCTGTCGCCCATCCTGGTGCAGGCCTCCTTCATCTTTGCCTACGCCATCCTGGCCGAGGCGGCACTGAGCTTTCTGGGTGTCGGCGTGCCGCCCGAGATTCCGACATGGGGCACGATGGTCGCCGGCGGCCAGCAGTACGCGCATCAGTCGCTGGGCGTGGTGCTGTATCCAGGCCTGGCCATCATCCTGACCGCCCTGTCGCTGCAACTGCTGGGCGATGGCGTGCGCGATCTGCTCGACCCGCGTTTGAAGAAGTCGATGTGATGATGACGAACACCACCCCACGCCTGCAGGTGCGCCATCTCAGCACCACGTTCCACACCGACGAGGGCGCCGTGCATTCGGTGGCCGACGTCAGCTTCGACATCCTGCCCGGCCGCACCACGGCCCTGGTCGGCGAATCGGGCTCGGGCAAATCGGTCACCAGCCTGACCCTGATGCGGCTGCTGCCCCGCACGGCGCGCACCACGGTGGCAGGTTCCGCCCTGTTCGTTGATCGTTCCGGCCAGACCGTCGATCTGCTGAGCCTGCCCGAGCGCCAGATGCGTGGCGTGCGCGGCAACCAGATCGCGATGATCTTCCAGGAGCCCATGACCAGCCTGAACCCGGTCTTCACGATTGGCGAGCAGATCGCGGAGAGCGTGCGCCTGCACAGGGGTGCCAGCCATGCCGAGGCACTGGCCCGCGCCAGGCAGATGCTCGACCTGGTCGAGATCCCGGCCGCCGGCCAGCGCCTGCACGAGTACCCGCACCAGCTGTCGGGCGGCATGCGCCAGCGGGTAATGATCGCCCTGGCCATGGCCTGTGACCCGACGCTGCTGATCGCCGACGAACCGACCACCGCGCTGGACGTCACGATACAGGCGCAGATCCTCGAGCTGATGCGCAAGCTGCAGCGCGAGATGGGCACCAGCATCCTGTTCATCACCCACAACCTGGGCGTCGTTGCCCACCATGCCGACGAGGTGGCGGTAATGTATGCCGGCCGCATCGTCGAGGTAGCAAAGGTGCGTGAACTTTTCGCTGCGCCGCGGCACCCGTACACGCAGGGCCTGCTGGCCTGCCTGCCGGGCAAGCAGCCGCCGCATCGCGGCACCGGCCCGCGGCGGCTCTACGCGATCCGGGGCCAGGTCTCCAGCCCTCTGGCACCGCCACCCGGCTGCGCGTTCGCACCGCGGTGCGACAAGGCGCTGACGCGATGCGATCAGGCCATGCCCGAGCTGCTGGCCGATGGCGCCGGCCGCCAGACACGTTGCGTGTTGACCGAAGCCACCCAGGAGGCCGCATGAGCAGCACGCAACAGCCACTGATCGAAGTCAAACAACTGAAGCGCTATTTCGGCAGCAGCGCCCGGCCGGTGCGCGCCGTCGATGATGTGTCGTTCACGATACAGCCCGGCGAGACGCTGGGCCTGGTCGGCGAGTCCGGGTCGGGCAAATCGACGATAGGCCGCACGCTGCTGCGGCTGATCGACGCCAGCAGCGGCCAGGTGCTGTACCGCGGCGAGGACCTGGGCACGACCACGTCCAAGCGCATGCGCCAGCTGCGCAGCAAGCTGCAGATCATTTTTCAGGATCCCTATGCCAGCCTGAACCCGAAGATGCGCGTGCGTGACATCCTCGGCGAGGCGCTGGCCACTCACGGCCTGGCGCAGGGCCCTGGTCAGAGCGCGGCGCGCATTGCCGAGCTGCTGGACCTGGTGGGCCTGCGGCCCGAGCATGCCAGCCGCTACCCGCATGAGTTCTCCGGCGGCCAGCGCCAGCGCATCGGCGTGGCCCGCGCACTGGCCGTGGAACCCGAGTTCATCGTCGCCGACGAGCCGCTGTCGGCACTGGACGTGTCGATACAGGCCCAGGTCGTCAACCTGCTGTGCGATCTGCGCGAGCGCCTGAGGCTGACGATGCTGTTCATCTCGCACGACCTCGATGTGGTCGAGTACCTGTGCGACCGCGTCGTCGTGCTGTATCTCGGCCGGGTGATGGAGGTGGCGAGCACGCAGGAGCTGTTCGAGCGCCCGCTGCACCCCTACACCCAAGCCCTGCTGGCCGCCTCACCCAAGCCCGACCCCGAGATCAAGACCGAGCGCATCGTCCTGAAGGGCGACATCCCGAGCCCCATCGATCCCCCGTCCGGCTGCGTGTTCCGCACCCGCTGCCCTCAGGCCGTGGCCGCCTGCGCCGATGCCCGACCCGAGCTCGAAGAAATACGCCCCGGCCGCTGGGTGGCCTGCATCCGGCGCGAACTGATGGAAACTCAGGCATGAACAACTTGATCGACCCCTTGCTGGACGCCTCGCAAAAAGGCTATCCGCACCACGCGCCGGCGCTGCGCCGCTCCGAGATTGCCGCCCAGGGCTGGAATGTGCTGAACGGCGATCTGCCGCTGCCGCTGGCCGTGGTGCGCGCCGACAGCCTGAACCACAACCTCGGCTGGATGCAAGGCTATGCCAATGACTCGGGCGTGCGCTTCGCGCCGCACGGCAAGACCACCATGTCGCCCCAGCTGTTCCAGCGCCAGCTCGACGCCGGTGCCTGGGGCTTGACCTTTGCCACGGTGGCCCAGCTGCGCATCGGCGTGCAGGCCGGCGCGCGCCGCTGCGTGATTGCCAACCAGGTGCTTGATGCCGGCGATCTGCGCGGCATCCAGGCGCTGCTGGCCACGCATGCTGATCTGCGCGTGCTGTTCCTGCTCGACTCAACGGCACAGCTGGCCCTGATCGAAGCCACCGCGCCGGCCAAGGCTTTCGAAGTGCTGCTGGAGCTCGGCACCGACGGCGGCCGCACCGGTTGCCGCAGCGCCGATGAAGCGATTGAACTGGCACGCGCTGCCCGCGCCAGCAGCGCCGTTGTACTTGTCGGCATCGAATGCTACGAAGGCCTGGGCGCCAAGGGCGACAGCGCCGCCGATGTGCCCTTCGCGCAGGCACTGATGGACCGTGTCACCGCCATCGCCCTGCAATGCGAGCAGGAGGGTCTGTTCGAGGCCGACGAGATCATCGTCTCGGCCGGCGGCTCGGCGATCTTCGATCTGGTCGTGCCGGCGCTGCGCCCTGCCCTGAATCGTCCGCTGATCGGCCTGCTGCGCTCGGGCTGCTACATCACCCACGACCATGGTTTCTACAAGCGCATGGTGTCGGTGGTGAACCAGCGCCTGGGCTGCGGCAATGGCCTGCAGGCGGCGCTGGAGGTCTGGGCCACCGTGCAGTCGCTGCCGGAGCCGGGTCTTGCCATCCTGGCCGTCGGCAAGCGCGACATCTCCTACGACCTCGACCTGCCGGTGCCTATCGCGCTGTGCGCGCTGAGCAGTCGCACACCGCAGCCCACGCCGGCCGGCTGGACGATCAGCGGCATGAACGACCAGCATGCCTATCTGCGGCTGGGCGAGCAGCCCGCCGGCCTGCAGGTCGGCGACCGCGTCGCGCTGGGCGTGTCCCACCCCTGCACCACCTTCGACAAATGGCGCTGGATGCCGGTGGTCGATGCCGACTACCGCGTCATCGACGCCCTTGTCACCTGCTTCTGAGACCACGATGACGACACCGGTGCTGAAACAGATCGCCGACCTGCTGGCCGACAGCAGCGGCACGATGGCCGCGGCGCGCCGCGAGACCCTGCAGATCGTGCTGAGCGACCCCGAGCGGGCGCTGAACGAGAGCTTCGAGGCCTTGGCCGAGCGGGCCAACACCTCGGTGCCGACCATCATGCGGGCGGTGCGCGAGCTGGGCTTTGCCGGCCTGCGCGAGTTCAAACTGGCGCTGGCACAGGAGCTGGCCGTCAGCGGCTCGCCGCTGCACCGCCGCGTGCAGCTGCATGACGACACGGCCCAGGTCGTCTCCAAGGTGATCAAGAGCGCGGCGGCGGCCGTCAACGGCGTGCAGGCCCAGCTGAGCCCGCAGGCGCTGGAGGCGGCGGCCGATGCCTTCGTCGCCGCCCAGCGGGTGGACTGCTGGTGCGTGGGCGCCACCTCCAGCTTCATGGCCGCCGACATGCAGGCCCGACTGTTCCGCATGGGCCTGGTCGCCAACGCCTATCTGGACCAGCATCTGCAGTTGGTCTCGGCCGCCACGCTGCAGGCCGGCAGCGTCGCCTTCGCGATCTCGCACGTCGGCGGCATGCCCTCGCTGCTGGAGGCCGTCGAGGTGGCCCGAGGCCAGGGCGCGACGGTGATCGCGCTGACGCAGGCCGGCACGCCGCTGGCGAAACTCGCCGACATCGTCATCGCCATCCAGGTGCCCGACGATCCGGTGATGCACGTCGGCACCGAAGCCTATCTGGCCCATCTGACGGTGCTGGAGGTGCTGACGGTGCTGATCGCCCAGCGCCTGGGCGACAGCGTCGTGCAGCGACTGGCCGATGTGCGCAAGGTCTTGTCCACCCACGGGCTGGACACGCGCCACCACCCCTTGCTGAACTGGGGCGAGTCCTGATGCGAACCCTGCTGGAAGGCGGGCTGGTGCTCGATGGCAGCGGCGCGCCGGGGTTCATCGGCGATGTGCTGCTGGCCGGAGACCGTATCGAGTTGATCGGCACCGACCTGCGCGATCAGATTGACATGAGCGGTGTCGAGGTCGTTGACTGCCGGGGCCAGGCCATTGCCCCGGGCTTCATCGACGTGCACACGCATGACGACGCGATGCTGCTCCAGCAGCCCCAGATGCGGCCCAAGATCTCGCAGGGCATCACCACGGTGATCGCAGGCAACTGCGGCATCTCGCTGCTGCCGCTGGTCACCGCCGCGCCGCAGCCGCCGCTGAATCTGCTGGGCGCGGACTCGTTCCGCCATGCCACGATGGCCGACTACCGCGCAGCCTTCGAGGCCGCCGAGCCGGCGCTGAATGTGGCACTGCTGATCGGCCATACGACCCTGCGCTTCGCAGCGATGGATGACCTCACACGGCCTGCAAGCGCAGAAGAGCTGGCAAAGATGGAAGCGCTGCTCGATGCCAGCCTGCAAGATGGCGCCATCGGCCTGTCCTCCGGCCTGTTCTATGAGCCGGCCTTTGCCGCGCCGGCCGATGAGGTGCTGGCGCTGGCCCGCGTCGTCGCCCGCCACCGCGGCGTCTACACCAGCCATCTGCGCAGCGAGATGCAGGCCATCATTGAGGCGCTGCACGAGGCCGGTGACACGGCCTTCGAGGCCGGCGTGCCGCTGGTCATCTCGCACCACAAATGCGCCGGGCCCAGCCAGTGGGGCCGCACGCGCGAGACCCTGCCGCTGATCGAGCAACTGGCCGCCCGCCAGGCGGTGGCGATGGACGTCTACCCCTACCTCGCCGGCTCCACCGTGCTGCGCGAAGATCTGGTCGATGGCGTGATCGATGTGCGCCTGACCTGGTCGGACCCGCACCCCGAGCAGGAGGGCCGGCTGCTGGCCGACATTGCCGCCGATTGGGGCATCACTCAGCAGCAAGCCTGCCGCCGCCTTCAGCCCGGCGGCGCCTGCTACTTCCAGATGCACGAGGATGACGTCGAGCGCATCGTCGCCCACCCGCTGACGATGATCGGCTCCGACGGCCTGCCGCACGACCGCCACCCGCACCCGCGGCTATGGGGCGCGTTCCCCCGCGTGCTGGCCCGCTACTGCCGCGAGCGCCAGCTGTTCCCGCTGGAAGAGGCCGTCTACAAGATGACCGGCCTGTCGGCACGCAACTTCCGCCTGCATCAGCGCGGCCAGTTGCAGCCCGGCTGGTTCGCCGACGTGGTGGTGTTCGACCCGCTGCGTGTGCAGGACCGCGCGAGCTACGAACAGCCGCTGGAGGTGTCCGAGGGCATCGCCTTCGTCTATGTCAACGGGGTGCAAAGCTATGTCGGCGCGACGCAAACCAGCACTGGCCGTGCGGGTCGCCTGCTGAAGCGTCAGCCCTGATTTCAGGTGCCACTCACAAAGTTGGCACAATCGACCCCTTTCCCGCTGATTGCCCGACCCATGTCTTCTGACGATTCCCTGCCGCCGGTTGAAGTTGTTTCGACCGACGCCGCCGAGCCCGCTGCTGAGTTTGAAGTACCGGCAGTCGTTGCCGCCGAAGTACCTGCCGAGGCCGCACCCGCCGCCGCGCCGCAAGCCGCCCAAGCGCCAGCGATGAGCCCTGCCGCCTGTGCCCAGCAGCTGAAGGCACTGTTCCCGGCGCTGTTTGCCGGCGCAGCCAAGCCCTTGAAACTGCGCATCCAGGCCGATATCCAGGAGCGTGCGCCCGGGCAGTTCAGCAAGCAGGTGCTGTCGGCCTTCTTCCGCCGCTACACCGGCAGCACCTCCTACCTGATCGCCGCCAGCAAGGCCAAGCACCGCTATGACCTGGATGGTGCCGAGGCCGGCGAGATGAGCGAAGAGCACCGCCAGATCGCCGTGCAGGAGCTGGCCCGTCGCCGCGCCAACCACGAGGCGGTGCGGGCTCAAGAGATGGCCCAGCATGCGCAGGAAGAAGAACAGCGCCGTAGCCGCTTCAATCTGCTGCGTGCCTTCGAGACCACGACCCTGACACCGGCCAACTTCTGCGCGCTCAAGGGCGTGGCGATGGAAGAGTTGGACGGCCTGTTGGCCCTGGCACGCAAGGAGGCCGAGCAACGCGCGCTGCAGGCGCCGGCACCGCATCGCAGCGGCCCGCCGGGGAACCGCGAGCAGCGTGAACCACGCGACAACCGCGGCCCCCGCGCCGAACAGCGCCCCGGCCAGCGTCCGGGCCCGCGCCCGGCAGGCCCGCGCGGCGAACCCCGGCGCGATGGCCGCCCGCCCAAGGCGGGGCCTCGATGATGTGACAAGAGCGGCCTCGGCCGCTCTTTTTCATGGTGCCTGCGGTGCTCACCGCAAATGCAGGCTCAGCAGCGCAGGGCCGCCGGTTCGCTGCGTATCAGCTTCAGCGCCTTGGTGATGGCATAGGCCAGCGCGCCTTCCGGCTCGGCCCAGCGATGGCCGCACGCCAGGCTTTCATCGCGATAGGCCTCGGCCCCCGTGTGCGTGGTTTCGCCGCGGATGCGTTTCACGACCACGGCGGCCAGATAGCCATCGCCAGAGGGTGCCTCGATCGCACCGGCATAGATCCGATAGTCACCTTCGTTACGTTCATCGAAATGCATGGAGTCATCCTTGTTCTGGCCTACCGCAGCCAGCTGGAGCGGATCTTCTGCTTTGGCGCCGCTCTGCAACATCCCCCTTCAGTATGACTCGACACCCCCAAAAGGGGGTGATCTAGCGCAGTATTTGCAATTTTTACCACATTGGTTTGAGTGGTTGACAAGCCAGCGCCTTGCTGGCGGTCACTGCATCGCCTCCTCAATCGCCGCCGTCGTGTTCTGCGCGTGCTCGGTGATCTGGTCGGGGCTCATCGCCACCACGGTCAGCGGATAGGTGCCCGAGACCACGCCGCGGTACCAGACCTCGACCCCCACCACACTGGGCGCCAGGCCCTCGACGGCGGCCACCAGGGCCTCCAGCACCGAACTCAGGCCGCTGTCGGCGTAGAGGTCTTCGGACTGATAGCTGACCCGGTAGTCATACAGCGCGATGTCATTGCCATCGATATCGATTCGAACAATCATTCCAACTCCTGCGAACAAGGGCGGGATTGTCGCGCGGAGCCAGCAGCAGCGAAAGCACTGTAAGTTTTACGGCGCCCGGCGCGACTGTCCTCCATCCAACAAAGCCAGGACGCCCCATGACCCAGCCTCTGCAAGCCCTCAACCGACTCTGGGCGCCGATAGCCCGCCTGTTCGATGCGCTGGCGCCGCTGGCCGATCTGGCCATGCGTGTCTACCTCGCCAAGGTGTTCTTCCTGTCCGGCCTGACCAAGATCCGTGACTGGGACAGCACCATCGGGCTGTTTACCGACGAATACCAGGTGCCCCTGCTGCCGCCGGCCCTGGCGGCACTCGGCGGCACGGGCGGCGAGCTGGTGCTGCCGGTGCTGTTGCTGCTGGGCCTGGCCACGCGCTTCTCGGCCGCCGGCCTGTCGGTGCTGAACGTCGTCGCCGTGCTGTCCTACTACCATGTGCTGAAGGATGCGCCGGCCGCGCTGGAGCAGCACCTGGTCTGGGGCCTGATGCTGGCCGTGATGATGGTCACCCGCCCTTCAGTCCTGACCCTGGACCATTGGTGGGCCAAGCGCCTGGCCTGACCGCTGTTGACCTTTGTCTTGCCTGTGTCAACAACGCCCTGACACAATGGCCGATCCAAGCGCAACGTCAGGAGTCCAGCCATGCCCGCCAAGCCATCAGCAAGCCCGGTAGTGCCCCACGCCTTTGCCAGCACGCTGGCCTCGTTTGCACCGGCCGCGGGGCAAAAAGGGCAGTTCTGGTCGCTGCCGCTGCTGGCCCAGCAGTTCCCGAACATCAAACGCCTGCCGGTGTCGCTGCGCATCGTCCTTGAGTCGGTGCTGCGCAATTGCGATGGCCAGAAGGTCACGGCCGAGCATGTGCAGCAGCTGGCCAATTGGGCGCCGGTGGCCGAGCGCACCGAGGAAATCCCCTTCGTCGTGGCCCGCGTGGTGCTGCAGGACTTCACCGGCGTGCCGCTGCTGGCCGATTTGGCGGCAATGCGCAATGTGGCCGCCCGCATGGGCAAGGATCCGAAGACCATCGAGCCGCTGGTGCCGGTGGATCTGGTCGTCGACCACTCGATCATGATCGACCACTTCGGCACGAAGAAGTCGCTGGACCTGAACATGAAGCTGGAATTCGAGCGCAACCGCGAGCGCTACGAATTCATGAAATGGGGCATGCAGGCCTTCGACACCTTCGGCGTCGTGCCCCCGGGCTTCGGCATCGTCCACCAGGTCAATCTGGAGTATCTGGCCCGCGGCGTGCACAAGTCGAAAGACAAAACCTATTACCCCGACACCCTGGTCGGCACCGACAGCCACACGACGATGATCAATGGCATTGGCGTGGTCGGCTGGGGCGTGGGCGGCATCGAGGCCGAGGCCGGCATGCTGGGCCAGCCGGTCTATTTCCTGACGCCCGATGTGGTGGGCTTCGAGATGACGGGCGCGCTGCGCGAGGGCGTCACCGCGACCGACCTGGTGCTGACGGTGACCGAGATCCTGCGCCGCGAGAAGGTGGTGGGCAGCTTTGTGGAGTTCTTCGGCCCCGGCGTGGCCCGCCTGAGCCTGCCGGACCGCGCGACGATTGGCAATATGGCGCCCGAGTACGGCGCGACGATGGGCTTCTTCCCGGTCGACGAGAAGACGATCGAGTACTTCGAGGGCACCGGCCGCACCAAGCGCGAGATTGAGGCCTTCGAGGCCTATTTCCGTGCGCAGGAGCTGTTCGGCATTCCGGGCACACCGCAATTCAAGGGCACCGTGGACTACACCCGCGTGGTCAGCCTCGATCTGGGCACGGTCGTGCCCTCGCTGGCCGGGCCGAAGCGCCCGCAGGACCGGATAGAGATCACGAATCTGTCGAGGCAGTTCGGCGAGTTGCTCAGCAAGCCCACCGCCGAGAATGGCTTCAACCAGCCAGCCGACGCGCTGCAGACCAGGGTCACGACAAGCAACGGCATCGAGCTGCGTCACGGCGACATCCTGATCGCTGCCATCACCTCCTGCACCAACACGTCGAATCCTGGCGTGATGCTGGCCGCCGGCCTGCTGGCCAAGAAGGCGGTCGAGGCCGGGCTCAAGGTCTCCCCCAAGATCAAGACCTCGCTGGCGCCGGGCTCGCGCATCGTCACCGAGTACCTGGAGAATGCCGGCCTGCTGCCCTATCTGGAAAAGATTGGCTTCAACGTCGCCGCCTACGGCTGCACCACCTGCATCGGCAATGCCGGCGACCTGATACCGGAGTTCAATGAGGCGATCGTCCAGCACGACCTGGTCTGCGCCGCCGTGCTGTCGGGCAACCGCAACTTCGAGGCCCGCATCCACCCGAACATCAAGGCCAATTTCCTGGCCTCGCCACCGCTGGTGGTGGCCTATGCCTTGGCCGGCAGCGTGACCCGCGATCTGATGACCGAGCCCATCGGCAAGGGCAAGGGCGGCCGCGACGTGTACCTGGGTGACATCTGGCCCAGCAGCGAGGAGGTGCACAAGCTGATGCGTTTTGCGATGCGGCCCAAGGCCTTCCGCGAGAACTACGCCCGCGTGGCCAGCAAGCCCGGCAAGCTTTGGCAGCAGATCAACAGCACCAGAGGCCAGGTCTATGACTGGCCCGTCAGCAGCTATATCGCCGAGCCGCCCTTCTTCCAGGGCTTCGACATGCAGCCCAAAGGCGGCGCGGCCCGCATCACCGGCGCCCGCCTGATGGCCCTGTTCGGCGACTCGATCACCACCGACCACATCTCCCCGGCCGGCGCGATCAAGGAGGCCTCGCCCGGCGGCCAGTACCTGCTGTCACGCGGCGTGGCCAAGGCCGACTTCAACAGCTACGGCTCGCGCCGCGGCCACCATGAGGTGATGATGCGCGGCACCTTCGCCAATGTGCGGCTGAAGAATCTGATGATCCCACCCAAGGCGGACGGCAGCCGCGAGGAAGGCGGCTACACCCTGTTCCAGCCCACCGGCGACAAGCGCTTCATCTACGACGCCGCGATGCAGTACATCGCCGATGGCACACCGACGGTGGTCTTCGGCGGCGAGGAATACGGCACCGGCTCCAGCCGCGACTGGGCCGCCAAGGGCACGCAGCTCCTGGGCATCAAGGCCGTGGTGGCGCGCAGCTTCGAGCGCATCCACCGCGCCAACCTGGTCGGCATGGGTGTGCTGCCGCTGCAGTTCCTGGGCTCCGACAGCTGGGAGACGCTGGGGTTGACCGGAAACGAGCTGATAGACATCGAGGTCGGCGACGACATCAGGCCGCAGGCCGACGCGCTGCTGCGCATCACCCGCGCCGATGGCAGCGTGAAGACCGTGACCCTGCGCCTGCGCATCGACACGGCGATCGAGGTCGAGTACTACCGCCACGGCGGCATCCTGCCGTTTGTGCTGAGGCAGTTGCTGGCGGCTTGAGGTGCTTCACGGTTGGTGGCGGCGCAGGCCCAGCCCCGCCAGCCGCCGGGCTTCAGTGCGGCGCGCCGTTCGGGGTGGCGGCGACACCGGCTCGCAATGCCACCCCGAACGCGGTCAGGCACTCATCAAAAGAACCCCAGCTTGTCCGGCGAGTAGCTGACCAGCAGGTTCTTGGTCTGCTGGTAGTGGTCCAGCATCATCTTGTGGGTCTCGCGACCGATGCCCGACTCCTTGTAGCCGCCGAAGGTCGCGTGGGCCGGATAGGCGTGGTAGCAGTTGGTCCAGACGCGGCCGGCCTGGATGCCGCGGCCGAAGCGGTAGGCGCGGCTGCCGTCGCGGGTCCAGACGCCTGCACCCAGGCCGTAGGGCGTGTCGTTGGCGATCTGCATCGCCTCGGCCTCGTCCTTGAAGGTGGTCACGGCCAGCACTGGGCCGAAGATCTCCTCGCGGAAGATGCGCATCTGGTTATTGCCCTGGAACAGCGTGGGCTGGATGTAGTAGCCGCCGGCCAGATCACCGGGCAGCTGGGCACGGTCGCCACCGATCAAGAGCTTGGCGCCCTCCTCCTTGCCCAGCGCCATATAGGTCATGATCTTGTCCATCTGCAGGGCCGAGGCCTGGGCGCCCATCATCGTCTCGGTGTCCAGCGGGCTGCCCTGCTTGATGGCGGCCACGCGCTTGAGGGCGCGCTCGATGAACTTGTCGTAAATCGATTCCTGTATCAGCGCACGCGAGGGGCAGGTGCAGACCTCGCCCTGGTTGAAGGCGAACAGCACCAGGCCCTCGATGGCCTTGTCGAGGAAGGCGTCGTCGGCCGCGGCCACATCCTCGAAGAAGATATTGGGGCTCTTGCCGCCCAGTTCCAAGGTGGCCGGAATCAGGTTGGTCGCCGCCGCCTGGGCGATCACCCGGCCGGTGGCGGTCGAGCCGGTGAAGGCGATCTTGGCAATGCGCTTGCTCTCTGCCAGCGGCATGCCGGCCTCGCGGCCGTAGCCGTTGACGATGTTCAGTACGCCCGCAGGCAGCAGGTCGGCGATCAGCTCGGCCATCACCAGGATGCTGATCGGTGTGCTCTCGGCCGGTTTGAGCACCACGCAGTTGCCCGCGCCTATGGCCGGCGCCAGCTTCCAGGCGGCCATCAGCAGCGGGAAGTTCCAGGGAATGATCTGGCCGACGACGCCCAGCGGCTCGTGGAAGTGATAGGCCACCGTGTTCTCGTCGATCTGGCTTAAAGCGCCTTCCTGCGCGCGCAGGCAGCCGGCGAAATAGCGGAAATGGTCGACGGTCAGCGGCACATCGGCGTTCAGCGTTTCGCGCATCGGCTTGCCGTTGTCCACCGTTTCGGCATAGGCGAGCTTCTCGATGTTCTGCTCCAGCCGGTCGGCAATCTTCAGCAGGATGTTGGCGCGCTCGCCGGCCGCCGTGCGGCCCCATTGCGGCGCGGCCTTGTGGGCGGCGTCCAGTGCAAGCTCGATGTCCTCGGCGCCCGAGCGGGCGGCCTGTGTGTAGGCCTTGCCGGTGATAGGCGTGATGACGTCGAAGTACTGACTCTTGACCGGGGGCACGAACTGGCCGCCGATGAAGTTGTCGTAGCGGGCCTTGAACTGGACCTTGGCCTCGGGGGTGTTCGGGTTGGCGTAAAGCATGATTTTTCTGTCTCCGGTGGGTGGTTTGTGCAGGGTTGCCCCTGCCCGCCCTTCGCACGGCCTGTGCCAGCGCGGTTCGGCCCGGAAAGCGCCATTTCCCGGGGCGAATGGGCGGCCGAGACGGCACCGCGCTGTCACGGCGCTGTACCGCGCGCAGTGCACTGTCACGAAAGAGGACAGTCAGCTGCGCTGTTTATGCTGAAGCGCTTGCGGGGCTGCGGCCCGCCCTTAAGCTGAACAGCAAAGCAGAAGCAACCGCCATCTGGAGACAACCATGGCTGCATCACCGGTGGCGGCACGCGCCACGCCCGCCTGGCTGCGCGAGGCGCGTCGAGCCCTGCTGGAGTCCGGCGCCGTCATCGACGGCCCCGGCCACCAGGGCCTCTTGCGCTCCTGGCAGCGCAGCCTGGGCTACGGCCTGCCCAGCACCGGCCGTGTGGCCGATGCGCCCCATGCCTCGGCGGCCCAGCTGCAGCGGGCCCAGGCCGCGCAGCGCGAGCTGATGAGCCATGCCCGTCCGGTGATGGAATTCCTGTTCGAGCAGACCCGCGACTCGGACAGCATGGTCATCCTGGCCGATTCGCAGGGCATGCTCTTGCAGGCGCTGGGCGATGCGCACTTCGTCAACCGTGCCGAGCGGGTCGCGCTGCGGCCCGGTGCCATCTGGCATGAGCAATGGCGCGGCACCAATGCCATCGGCACGGCGCTGGCCGAGCAGGCCGCGGTGGTCGTCCACGGCGGCGAGCACTATCTGGCGCGCAATGGCTTTCTGACCTGCACCGCCGCGCCCATCGTCGATTCGACCGGCCGGCTGCTGGGCGTGCTCGATGTCTCGGGCGACCATCGCGGCTATCACCCGCACACCTTGGGCCTGGTGCGCTCGGCGGCACGGATGATCGAGCACCGGCTGTTCGACACCCGCCACGGCGGCGGCCTGCGCCTTCGACTGCACAGCCAGGCCGAGGGCATAGGCACCCTGACCGAGATGCTGCTGGCCGTGTCGCCCGAGGGCTGGATCGTCGGCGCCAATGCCCAGGCGCTGACCCAGCTGGGCTCTTTGGGACTGCACCAGGCCGACATCGGCCAGATCATGGTGGACCGCGTGCTGGCGCTCGACGCCGACACGCTGCACGGCTGGTGTCTGCGTCCCAGCAGCGCGCCGCGCAGTCTGAAGCTCGGCGACGGCCGCGCGGTCTGGGCACGCATCGAGCCGGGCCGGCAGATGCCTGGCCGCGCGCCGCTGTCAGCCAAACCGGCAACGGTCGTCCACCGCGACGCGCTGGCCGAGCTCGACAGCGGCGATCCGCTGATGCAAGCCGCCATCACCCGCGCCCGCTGCGTGCTGGGCAAGCCCATCGCCCTGCTGCTGCAGGGCGAGACCGGTGTCGGCAAGGAGGTGTTCGCGCGCGCCGTCCACGCCAGCGGCCCACGGCGTGACGCGCCCTGGGTAGCAGTCAACTGCGCCGCGCTGCCCGAGAGCCTGATCGAGGCCGAGCTGTTCGGCTACCGCGCCGGCGCCTTCACCGGTGCCCATCGCGATGGCGCGCCCGGCCGCATCCGCGAGGCCCAGGGCGGCACGCTGTTTCTCGATGAGATCGGCGACATGCCGCTGGCCGTGCAGGGCCGGCTGCTGCGCGTGCTGCAGGAGCGCCAGGTCACGCCGCTGGGCGGCGGCAAGCCGGTGGCGGTGGACTTTGCGCTGATCTGCGCCAGCCACCGCAGGCTGCGCGACGAGATGCAGGCCGGACGCTTTCGCGAAGACCTGTACTACCGCATCAACGGCCTGATCCTGCAGCTGCCGGCGCTGCGCGAGCGCCAGGACCTGCCCGCGCTGACCGAGTCCATGCTGGCCCGCATCGCGCCCGGCCGCGGCATTGCCCTGGCTCCCGATCTGGCCCGCGCCTTCGCCGGCCATCGCTGGCCCGGCAATCTGCGCCAGCTGCACAACGCGCTGCAGACCGCCTGCGCCTTGATGGCCGATGACGAGACCGAGCTGGGCTGGGGCCATCTGCCGGATGATCTGGCGGAAGACTTGAGCGCCGACGCGCCTTCAAAAGCCGTGGCAGACACCGACGCCGATCTGCGCCTGCAGTCGGATCAGCTGATCACCCGCACGGTGCAGGCCTGCGCCGGCAATCTGTCGGAGGCGGCGCGGCGGCTGGGCATCAGCCGCAACACGCTGTATCGCAAGCTGAAGACTGCCGCCGCCTGAACCAATCAGCTGCGCGGCAGCTGCACCGGCTCCGCCAGGTCCTCGACACTCAGACCCTGCTGGGCCAGGAGCGCCTGCAGCGCGGGCAACAGGGGCCCCAGTCGCTCGTCGATGGCATCCCGCACGGTATCCACGAACACCTGCGTCTGGCGCTCGATCTCGATGTTCAGGCTCGCGCCCTCGGCCTTGTCGCCGAAGGTCGTCATGCGCAGGGTCTCGGGGATCAGCCAGACCTCGAACCAACCGGCCTTACGGTCGGCCTCGGCCACCGTCAGGCTGGCGCCGTTGATGGCTATATAGCCCTTGGCGAAGATATAGCGCATCCAGCGCTGCGGCACGGCGATGCGCAGCACATGGTTGTTCTCGGGGCGGCGGATCTCAGCGATGGTGCCCATGAAATCCACATGGCCCGACAGCGGATGGCCGCCGATCTCGGCGCCGTCGCGCGCGGCCCGTTCGACATTGAGGGGGCTGCCCTGGCCCAGCCCGGCCAAGGTGGTCAGCGACAGGCTTTGCTGCATCACGTCGAAATCGGCGCGCTCGCCCTCATGCAAGGCCGTGACGGTCAGGCAGACGCCGTCGCAGGACACGCTGGCGCCGATCTCCAGGCCGCTGCAAAAGCCCGCCGGAAACTGCAAGGTGAAGCTGCGCAGGCCGGGGCGGTCGGTGATGGCGGCCACGGAGGCCACGCCTTGAACAATGCCGGTGAACATGGACGGTCTGGATGCAAATGCGGAGAAGCCGGACAGCTTACCAGCTGACCTCGCGCTCCGGTGTCGAGCCGATCTTGTGTATGGACAGATCGGCACCCTCGAACTCCTCCTCCTGACTCAGGCGCAGGCCCACCGCCTTCTTCAGCAGGCCATAGACGACCAGCCCGCCGGCAAAGGCCCAGGCCACGCCCGCCAGCGTGCCCAGCAGTTGCGACCACAGGCTGACCCCGCCGATCCCGCCCAGCGCCGACTGGCCGAAGATGCCGCAGGCGATGCCGCCCCAGGCACCGCACAGGCCATGCAAGGGCCAGACGCCCAGCACGTCGTCGATCTTCCAGCGGTTCTGCGTCAAGGTGAACAGCTTGACGAAGATGAAACCGGCCACGCCGCCCACGACCAGCGCGCCGACCGGGTGCATCAGGTCCGAGCCGGCACAGACGGCCACCAGGCCGGCCAACGGGCCGTTGTAGGCAAAACCGGGGTCGTTGCGGCCCAGCAGCGTGGCGACCAGCGTGCCGCCGACCATGGCCATCAGCGAATTGACGGCCACCAGGCCGCTGAGCTTGTCCAGCGTCTGCGCGCTCATCACATTGAAGCCGAACCAGCCCACCGCCAGCACCCAGGCGCCCAGGGCCAGAAAGGGGATGCTGGACGGTGGATGGGCGCTGATGGCGCCATCCTTGCGGTAGCGGTTCAACCGCGGGCCCAGCAGCAGCACGGCGGCCAGGCCTATCCAGCCGCCCACGGCGTGGACGACGACACTGCCGGCGAAATCATGGAACTCGGCGCCGAACCGCGCCTTCAGCCAGGGCTGGAAGCCGAAGGCCTGGTTCCAGGCCAGGCCCTCGAAGACCGGATAGATCAGGCCGACGATCACCGCCGTGGCCGCCAGCTGCGGGCCGAAGCGGGCCCGCTCGGCAATACCGCCGGAGACGATGGCCGGAATCGCCGCCGCAAAGGTCAGCAGGAAGAAGAACTTGACCAGCTCGTAGCCGTTCTTTGCCGCCAGCGTCTCGGCGCCGGTGAAGAAGTGTGTGCCGTAGGCCACCGTGTAGCCGATCAGAAAGTAGGCGACGGTGGACACGGCGAAGTCCACCAGGATCTTGACCAGGGCATTGACCTGGTTCTTCTTGCGCACCGTGCCCAGTTCCAGAAAGGCAAAGCCCGCATGCATGGCCAGCACCATGATGGCGCCGAGCAAGATAAAGAGCGCGTCAGCGCCCTGCTTGAAGTTCTCCACGACCGTCCTTTGCTTTTGCGGCGCACCGGCATGAGGCCGGCGCGCACCAGAACAGCAAGAACAGTGCCCAACACGGGGCGGTGAAACGGCAGGTGCGCGCACCGCCATGCGGCGCAACGCGCGCTGTTGGTGCGTCAAGCGCACCAATATGGCGATGCCGGCCGACTCAGGCCCGCGGACGATGGTTGGTGAACAGCTCGTCCGAGAAGCCCACGCTCAGGCGCTCGTCGGACCAGTGCACCAGCGGCCGCTTGATCACGCTGGGCTGGGCCTGCATCAGCGCGGCGGCGCTGGCCTCATCGACCACCGCCTCGCGCGTGGCCTCGTCGAGCTTGCGCCAGGTCGTGCCGGCGCGGTTGACCAGGCGCTCCCAGCCCAGTTCGGCCATCCAGCGGGGCAGCTCGGCGGCCGGCACGCCGGCCTTCTTGTAGTCATGGAATTCATAGGGCAGGCCCTGCTGGTCCAGCCACTGGCGGGCGCGCTTGACGGTGTCGCAATTCGGAATGCCGTAGAGCTTGATCATGGTGAAGGTAGGAGCAGAAGTCGCTGATGAACGGATTGTCATGCTGCGCCCAATGCCCGGGCGATGGCAAGCCTTAACATTGCGCACACTCAAGGCTGATCTCACCCGCTCCATGGTTCCCTGGCTGCAAGACCCGCAAGAGCCCTTTCCGCCCACGGCCAAGGCGCTGGGACAGGACTCCGACGCGCCGGGCCTGCTGGCCGCCGGAGGCGAGCTGACCCTGTGGCGGCTGCGCGAAGCCTATTCGCGTGGCATCTTCCCCTGGTATGGGCCGGGCCAGCCGGTGCTGTGGTGGAGCCCCGACCCCCGCATGGTGCTGCAGACGGCGCATTTCAAGCTGTCGCGCTCGCTGCGCAAGACGGTGGCCCGCTTTGCCCGCACGCCAGGCTGCGAGATCCGCGTCGATCGCGACCCCGCCGACACCATGCGCTGCTGCGCCGGCGCCCAGCGTGAGGGCCAGAACGGCACCTGGATCGTGCCCGAGATGCTGGAGGCCTATACCGGCTGGAACTGCGTGCACGGCATCGAGACCTGGGTCGACGGCGAATTGGCCGGTGGCCTGTACGGCATCTCGCTGGGCCGCATGTTCTTCGGCGAGTCGATGTTCAGCCGCCGCAGCGACGGCTCGAAGATCGCGCTCGCGGCGCTGATCTGCCTGTGCCGCGAGATGAGCATCAGCTGGATCGACTGCCAGCAGAACACCAAGCACCTGGCGTCGATGGGCGCCTTCGAGGTCACGCGCGATGCGTTCGAGCGGCATCTGGCCGAATCCGTGCCGCAGCCGGCGCCTCAGCACTGGGCCTTCGAACCGAGCTTGTGGCAGCATCTGGGCCTGAAGTCCTCCGATTGAGCCCACGTGACGCATCCGAAAGAGCTTCCGCTGTCATCCCTGCAGTTCTATGCCACGGCGCCCTACCCGTGCAGCTATCTGCCGGACCGCCTGGCCCGCTCGCAGGTGGCCACGCCCAGCCATCTGATACACGCCGACACCTACTCGAACCTGGTGGCGGCCGGCTTCCGGCGCAGCGGCCTGTTCACCTACCGGCCGCACTGCGATGCCTGCAAGGCCTGCATGCCGTTGCGTGTGCTGGTGGAGGAATTCACGCCAAGGCGCAGCCAGCGCCGCGCGCAAAAAGCCCATCAGCAGTTGCAGGTGCGTGTGCTGCGCCTGGGATTTCTGGCCGAGCATTACGAGCTCTATCTGCGCTACCAGGCCAGCCGTCACGTAGGCGGTGGCATGGACCACGACAGCGTCGACCAATACACCCAGTTCCTGCTGCAAAGCCGCATCAACTCGCGCCTGGTCGAATTCCGCGAGCCCGCCACCGACGGCACGCTGGGCGTGCTGAAGATGGTGTCGATACTGGATGTGCTCAACGACGGCCTGTCGGCGGTCTATACCTTCTACGAGCCCGGCGACGAAGCCAGCTACGGCACCTACAACGTGCTGTGGCAGATTGCCCAGGCGAAAGAGCTGGGCCTGCCGCATCTGTATCTGGGCTACTGGATAGGGCAGAGCCGCAAGATGGCCTACAAGGCACAGTTCCGGCCGGCCGAGCTGCTGGTGGACGGGCGCTGGCAGCGCACCAGCGATGAGATGCTGGCGGCACTGGCCTCGGCCTGAGCGTCAGCTCAGCGGATCGTCAACACCGGCACGCCGCAATGTGCCATCACCTTGGTGGCCACCGACCCCATCACCAGATTGCCCAGCGTGCTGTGGCCGTGCGAGCCCATCATCAGCAGGTCGAACTTGCCCTTGTCGGCGGTGGCGGCGATCAGATCGGCGGCGTGGCCGACCTTGCCGACGTAGTCGGCCTTGATGCCCTGCTTGGTGAAAAAGCTGCGGATGGGCTTGAGCACCTTCTCCGACTCGTCATCGTAGTAGGCCTTCAAGGTTTCCTTGTCCACGGCGGCGGCGGCGCGCGGCGGAATCGCGGGCACCACATGCAGGATGGTGTAGGCATGGGTGCCACCCAGCCATTCGTCATGCGCCGTCAGGTAGGCCAGCATGCGCTTGGTGAACGAACTGCCATCAACGGCGACGAGAATCTTCATTTGCACTCCTGTTGAACTCTGCTTGCATGAGCCCACAGTCTGTCACAGGAAACGGGTCCTGGCTTGACGGTCATCAAGTCGCCGGCCCAGGGGGCACAGACCGATTCGGGTAGGCTTGCCCCCATCGCCATTTACCTGCATCCGGGAGCCCTCATTGAAGAATCGCCTCGCCCTGACCCTCGCCTCCTGCCTGATCACCGCCACGGCCCATGCCGAAACCGTCGGCGAGGTGGACACGGTATTCAAGTTCATCGGCCCCGACCACAAGATCGTCGTCGATGCCTATGACGACCCCAAGGTGCAGGGAGTGGCCTGCTATGTGTCGAGAGCCAAGACCGGTGGCGTCAAGGGCGCCCTGGGCCTGGCCGAGGACAAGTCCGAGGCCTCGATCGCCTGCCGCCAGGTGGGGCCGATCTCCTTCGCCAAGCCGATAGCGCAGCAGGAGGAGGTGTTCAACGAGCGCATCTCGCTGGTGTTCAAGAAGCTGCGCATCGTGCGCATGGTGGACGTCAAACGCAACACGCTGGTGTATCTGACCTATGCCGACCGCGTCATCGAAGGCTCGCCGCAGAACAGCGTGACGGCGGTGGCCGTCGACCGGGCAACGGCCATTCCGGTGAAGTGAGTCGACAAAAAAATAGCGGCGCCGAGGCGCCGCTGCTGCTGGTGAAGCGAGCTGACCGGATTCAACCGCCCTTCTTGGCGCGCTTGCCCGGGTTCTTCTTGTTGTTGGTGGCCGTGCCACGTTCCAGGCTGCGCATCTGGCCGCGCGGGGCGGTGAAGGTCACGCCCTTGGGGGCGACGGGACGCGGGGTTGCTCGGCGCTCGGCTTCGGTACGGGGGGCTCTTGCCATGGATGACTCCGGTGAATGTGGATGAAAACGGCGCCGATTATCCCGCACATCCAGACCGGGCCGGATTCAGGGTGGCAAATCCCTGGCCGCCGCCACCGCAAGGTGCACCGCCCGGCTGGTCGCATCGGCCGCATCGCAGGCCACGACCTGCCGCTGCGGCATGCTGCGCAGCCAGGTGATCTGGCGCTTGGCCAGCTGGCGGGTGGCGGCGATGCCGCGCTCGGCCAGTGCGGACAGATCGCCAGCCTCCAGCGCCTCCCAGGTCTGGCGGTAGCCGACACAGCGCATCGAAGGCAGATCGGGGTTCAGGTCGCCACGCGCCATCAAGCCCTTGACCTCGTCCACCAGCCCCATGTCCAGCATCTGCATGAAGCGCTGGGCAATGCGCTGGTGCAGCCAGGCGCGGTCCTGCGGCTCCAGTGAAATCAGCGCGGGTGTGGCGCGCACCGGTTTGTCACTGTGCCAGGCAGACAGCGGCTTGCCGCTGATGCGGTAGACCTCCAGCGCCCGCTGTATGCGCTGGCTATCGGCCGGCTTGAGCCGGGCGGCGGTGGGCGGGTCCACCCGGGCCAGCTCGGCGTACAGGGCGGCCAGGCCCCCACGCTGTGCCAGCGCGTCGAGCTCGGCACGCACTGTTGGGTCGGCCGCCGGCATCTCGTCCAGGCCCTCGAACAGGGCCTTGAAATAGAGCATCGTGCCACCCACCAGCAGCGGCGTGTGGCCACGGGCACGGATCTCGCCGATCAGCCGGGTGGCATCGGCCACGAAGCGGGCCGCCGAGTAGCTCTGCAGCGGGTCGATCAGGTCCAGCAGATGGTGGGGCACCAGGGCCTGCTCGGCGGCACTGGGCTTGGCCGTGCCGATGTCCATGCCGCGGTAGACCAGAGCCGAATCGACGCTGACGATCTCGACCGGGCGGCTCGCCTGCAAGGCCTCGGCGATGGCCAGCGATGCCGCCGTCTTGCCTGAGGCGGTGGGGCCGGCCAGGCAGATGCAGGGCAAGGGAGAAGCTGAGTCCATAGCGGCAGGCGTCGTCATGGCCGGCATTGTCTGTCATGGGCCTGTCACCGGCCCCAGGCACGCTCTGCGCCCATGAGCCTCAACCCACCCGACAACGCCCAGGAGCAGGCCGAGCTGCTGCAACGCCTGCAGGCCGATCTGATCGACAGCTATGACGAAGAGCTGGAGATGGAGATCGATGACCGCGCCTTCGACGACCCCGCCGCGGCGCGCAGCGAGGCGCAGCGCCGCGAGCGCCGCGCCTATTTCCAGGAGCTGTTCCGTCTGCAGGGCGAGCTGGTCAAGCTGCAGGACTGGGTGGTGGCGAGCAAGCACAAGGCCGTCATCATCTTCGAAGGCCGCGACGCCGCCGGCAAGGGTGGCGTGATCAAGCGCATCACCCAGCGGCTGAACCCGCGCGTGTGTCGCGTCGCCGCCCTGCCCGCGCCGAACGACCGCGAGCGCACGCAGTGGTACTTCCAGCGCTATGCCTCGCATCTGCCGGCCGGCGGCGAAATCGTGCTGTTCGATCGCAGCTGGTACAACCGCGCCGGCGTCGAGCGCGTGATGGGCTTCTGCTCGGACGCCGAGTACGAGGAATTCTTCCGCACCGTGCCCGAGTTCGAGAAGATGCTGGTGCGCGCCGGCATCCAGGTCATCAAATACTGGTTCTCGATCTCGGACGAGGAACAGCACACCCGCTTTCTGGGCCGCATCCACGACCCGCTCAAGCAGTGGAAGCTCAGCCCGATGGATCTGGAGTCGCGCCGCCGCTGGGAGGACTACACCAAGGCCAAGGAAGTGATGATGGAGCGCACCCATATCGCCGAGGCGCCCTGGTGGGTGGTGCAGGCCGATGACAAGAAGAAGGCGCGCCTGAACTGCATGGCGCACCTGCTGGCGCAGATGCCCTATCACGAGGTCGAGCACGCGCCGGTGACCCTGCCCGCGCGCGAGCGCAGCGAGGACTATGCGCGCCAGCCGGTGCCGCCGCAGATGCTGGTGCCCGAGATCTACTGACCCCGCATCCCTAAGGAGCAGAGTAGCCAGCCGTCACCCGCGGGCGTAGATTGCGCCATCCAACCGCCGGGAGCCGCCATGGGCCGTGTCTATTTCGCCAAGGGACTGAAGGGCATGATTGCCCGCCGCATCCAGACCGATCTGCTGCGCCAGGGCATTTTTGCCGGCGCGGCCGAGAAGTTCGTCGATGGTGACTTCGGCGGCAACACGACGGCCGCGCTGCAGGCGCTGCAGCAACGGCGCTCGCTGCCCGTCACCGGCTCGGTGGATGAGGCCACCTGGTCGCAGCTGACGCCCGACCCCCTGCCCTCGTTGTACGAGCGCTGCCTGGGACTGACCGCCGCCTTCGAGGGCCATGGCTTCGGCCTGGTGCAGGGCAATTTCGACGGTGCCGGCCTGACCTGGGGGGTGATAGGCTTCACCCTCAGCAATGGCGAGATCCAGGCCATCACCAAGGAGGCCGAGGCCCTGGCACCGGGCGTGCTGGCGCGCACCTTCCAGGATCTGGCGCCGGTCTGGTTGGGCGTCTGCGCCAAGCCGCTGAAAGAGCAGATCGCCTGGGCCGACAGCATCAGCAGCGGCCCGACCAAGGAGCGGGTGCCGGACGCCTGGCTGAAGGCCTTTGCCCGACTCGGCGACGAACCCATCATCAAGCGCATCCAGATGCAGCGGGCATTCGACAAATACTTTGTACCGGCCGCGGCGTCCGCCCGCAGGCTGGGCTTGACCTCCGAGCTGGGTGTCGCCCTGGCCTTCGATGTGCATGTGCAAAACGGCGGCTTCAAGCCCAAGGCCTTTGCGCTGGCTGCCGGCCTGCAGGCCGATACCCCGGAGGCACAGCGCCGCCTGCTGCTGGCCAATGCGGTGGCCGACAGCGCCCTGCCCCGCTGGCAGGAGAACGTGCGCAGGCGCAAGACCACCATCGCCCAGGGCACGGGCCTGGCCAATGGGGCCAACTACACGCTGGCGTCCTGGGGGCTGGCCGAGGTACCCGCCGCCTGAGGGACGAGCCCGAACGCTTCAGCCACCAGCTGATAGGAGCGCAGCCGCGCCGCGTGACTGTGGATATTGGAGGTGATCATCACCTCGTCGGCCTCGCAGGCCTCGGCCTTGGCGGCTATCTGCTCGCGCACCGAAGCCGGCGTGCCCACCACCACCAGGCGGCGAAAGCCCCGTACCAGGGCCTGCTCGGCGTCGCTGTAGGCATAGCGCAGCGCTTCCTCGGGGCTGGGCAGCGGGGCAAAGCGGCCGCTGCGTATGCGCACCCAGGCCAGGTCCATCGTCGCGGCCAGGAACTGGGCCTCCTCCTCGGTCGGCGCGCAGACGGCGGACACGCCGAGGATGGTGTGTGGCCGCTCGAACTGCGCCGAGGGCACGAAGGCCTGGCGATAAGCCTCGAAGGCCGGCGCGGCGGGCGTCGGGCTGAAGTGGCTGGCAAAGGAGTAACCCATGCCGGCCGCTCCCGCCATCTGCGCGCTGGCGCCGCTGGAGCCCAGCATATAGATCGGCGGCAAGGGCGCGTCGTCGGGCATGGCCTTCAGCGCGCTCATCGGATGACCGTCGGGCAGCGGCGTGACACCCGACCAGGTCAGCAGCTCGGACAGCAGCTGCGGAAACTGCTCGCCGTCGAAGGCACGCAGCGCCCGCGAGGCCTGCACATCCGAGCCGGGCGCCCGGCCCAGGCCCAGGTCGATGCGGTCTGGGTACAGCGCGGACAGGGTGCGAAAGGCCTCGGCCACGCGCAGCGGCGCATGGTTGGGCAGCATCACGCCGCCGGAACCGATGCGCAGCCTGCGGGTCAGCGCCGCCGCGTGGGCGATCAAGACCTCCGGCGCAGCGCTAGCCACCGAGGGCATGCCATGGTGCTCGGCGTACCACAGGCGCCGGTAGCCCAGGCGCTCGGCCAGCTGGGCCAGCTCGCCACTGCGATGCACTGAGGCGGCGGCGCTGCCGCCGGAGCTGACGGGAACGAGATCAAGGACGGAAAGGGGCAGGTTCATGCCCTGATCCTAGGACATGAACCCGCCCCGTGCTGCGGCAAGGGCTTGTGCGCTAGGAGCCTTCAGTACCGGCGACGGCGCGCAGCGCCGGACAGCAGCAGCAGCCCTGCCAGCAGCAGCAGATAGCTGGCCGGCTCGGGCACAGCGGCCAGCATGCCTGCCGCCAGCAACTCGTGGCCACGGGCAGTCGGGTGTATGCCGTCCCAGAACAGATAGCTGTTGGCATCACAGCCCAGCACCGCGCCGCAGGCATCGGTGACATTGCCAAGGCCGAAGGCGGCGGGGTTCAGCGTGGCCTGTGTCATCAGGTCGAAGACATTGAACTGGGTCACGCCGCTGCGGCCCTGAAGCTGAGCGGCCAAAGCCGCATTCATGCTGGCGCTCAGATCGCTGGCCAGGCTCATGCCCATCGCGCCGTAGCTGGCGGCCAGCGGCGTCAGGCCAAGGTTGGGCGTGTTCCAAACCACGATGTGCTGGGCGCCCTTGGCCTGCAGGCTGTCGATCAGCATGCCGGTGTCGATCGCATATTGCTGCGCAGTCGCGCCAATCACAGTGGACGGATTGGCCCCGAGCAGCATCGCGCCAAGCGCGTCGCGGGCATTGTTGCCGCCGCTCTCGAGCACATAGAGCGCGTCACTGGGCGCCGCGCCCCCGTGCGCCGCAAGAAAGAACTCCGTCTGCCGCTTCAGGCTGTACGGGAAGCCATCGGACGTCTCCACGCCCGGTGCCGCGGTCTGCGCGCCGCCGAACGCATAGTTGCCACCGCCCAGCAGCGACGGTGCGGCGCTCAGCCCCAGCGAGGCGGCAAAGCTGCTGGACCAGACCGGGCCGTTGCTGTAGGTGCCGGAGGCATAGGGAATGGTCGAGAACCACCCGCCCCCCGGCAGCAGCTGCGGCGGCAAGGTGGCCCCTATGGCCACCGCATTATTGCCGCTGTCCGACAGGCTGTCGCCGAAGATGTAGAGACTGGAGTAGGCCTGCGCCGCGGGCGCAAGCATGATCATTGCCGAGGCCACAAGGCCGGCGAACCAATGCGTCGATTTCATTCATTACTCCCTGTTGTATGAGCCATTGCGCGGTGACCAGGGCAGATTGGTGCGGCCCACCGTGCATTTGGCGACGCAAGCATGCTTGCGTGGTCACCGGCCTGTCAATCGGCTCAAACGCCCAGCCGCTGCACCACCTCGTCGGCGAGGGCCAGACAGCTGGTCAGCCCGGGAGATTCGATGCCCAGCAGATTGACAAGTCCTGGCACCCCATGCTCGGCCGGGCCGTCGATGCGAAAGTCCGGTGCACTCTGATCAGGCCCATGCAGCTTGGGCCGCACACCGCTGTAGGCCGGCTGCAGTGCGCCGTCGGCCAGGCCGGGCCAGTAGCGGCGCACATCGGCATAGAAGCCATCGGCCCGTCGCGGATCCACCGTGTAGTCGATCTGTCCGGGCTCGCTGACCTCGGGCAGCCACTGGGCGTCCGGGCCGAAGCGGGCCTGGCCGCCCAGGTCCAGGGTCAGGTGCACGCCCAGCCAGGCGTCTTGCGGCACCGGATAGATCAGGCGGCTGAACGGCGCGCGGCCGGCCAAGGCGAAGTAGTTGCCCTTGCTGAAGTAGGCACGTGGCTGGTGTGCCGGGGCCAGACCTTGCGTGCGCGCGGCCAGCTGCGGCGCGTACAGTCCCGCCGCATTGATCACATGCCGGGCCTGCAACTCCATGGGCTCATCGCCGCCGACCTGCAGGCGGTGGCCCTGAGGGCCGGTGAAAATGGACTCGACCGGCGAGCACAGCGCCAACATGCCGCCGGCCCGCTCCAGATCACCCTGCAGGGCCAGCATCAGGCCGTGGCTGTCGATGATGCCGGTGGACGGCGACAGCAACGCGCCGACGCAGCGCAGCGCCGGCTCCAGGGTCAGGGCCTCGGCGGGGCTGAGGTAGAGCAGATCGTCAACGCCGTTGGCCTGGCCCTTGGCCAGCAATTGCTGTAGGCCCGGCAACTGTGCCTCCTGCGTGGCCACGACCAGCTTGCCGCAGCGCTGGTGAGCCACGCCGGCCTGCTCGCAATAGGCGTAAAGCAGCGCCTTGCCACGTACGCTGAGACGGGCCTTCAGCGAGCCTGCCGGGTAGTACAGCCCGGCGTGTATGACCTCGCTGTTGCGCGAGCTCACCCCCGTGCCGATCGCATTGGCGCGCTCGAGCACAATGGTTTCCAGGCCCCGCCGCGCCAGCGCCCGCCCGACGGCCAGGCCCACCACACCGGCACCGATCACGGCGACATCAATTTGTTCCATCGGGATATTCTGCCCCGGCCGTGGCGATGACGGCGGCCGCATCCTCGGTGAATTCACCGGCCTGCAGCCGCGTCATCAGCTCATCCGGGAGAAGGTGGAGGAACTCGGCCACCTCACCATCCCGGTTGCGTGGCTGAAAGCCCGCCGGCAGGGCAAGGTTGTAGATGTGCACGACCTCGTCATGCAGGCCCTCGGGCTCGACCCGGGTGCAACGCACTGCACCACCCGCGACGATGCCACGCGCGACAGCCTCGGCCACGCCGGCCTCCTCGCCCAGCTCGCGGACGGCGCAGTCCTCGAATGCCTCGCCGGCCGGCAGGCCGCCCGCGGCAAGATTGTCCAGCCGGCCCGGGTCGGTGGCCTTGCTCAGCGCGCGCCGTCCACACCACAAACCACCCTCGGCACTGAAGCCGTTGATGTGCACGGCCCGGCTGCGCAGACCGAAGAAGCGGAAGGCGGCTCGTTCAAGCCGGAACAACTCGGTGCCCTGCTCCAGCAGCGGATCACCGACCGGCACCTCGCAGCGATAGGCCTCGTTGCGCCAGCCGGTGATCAAGCCCAGCTCGCGCAGCCGCTCGGCCGCCTGCTGGATCTGCTGCGAGCGCTGCTCCGGGGTCAGCCCTTGTGCCGCCCAGACCAGGCGCCGGCCCTGCACGCTGCAACCCTGCAGCACCGCCAGCAGCGGAGCAACGCGTTGCGGTGCCAGCACGCCTATGGCCTGCCCGCCCAAATGCAGCGGCAGCCAGTCGCCTGGCACCGGGCGGCGTGCCCCGGCCAGCAGCTGAATCAGCAATGCCCGTTGCTCAGGGCTTGGGTGGCCAAGTGTCATGGAGCGTCACCGCGGTAGCCTGGCCCCAGAGGTCGATGCTGGCCGGCGTGCCGGCGTGGGCTTGCTGGGCCGCCGCGCCGCGCACATAGCCCAGCGCCACGCAGGCACCGGCGCGCGGGCTCCAGCCCACCGACGAGATCTCGCCGACCGTCTCGCCGCCCAGCACGATCGCTTCGCCGCCCCAGGCGTAGGCCCGCTCGTCCTGCAGCACCAGGGTCACCAGCTTCTTGCGCAGCGGCTGGCCACGGGCGGCCAGCAGGGCCGCCTTGCCGATGAAGTCGGTCGGCTTGTCGAGCTTGACGGCGTACTCCAGCCCGGCCTCGAACGGTGTCTCGTCCGGCCCCAGCTCGGCGCCCCAGGCGCGGCGGCCCGCCTCGATGCGCAGCGCATCGAGCGCGTAGTAGCCGGCATCCCGCAGGCCAAGATCGGCGCCGGCCGCCATCAGGGTCTGGTAGACATGGCGCGTCATCTCCACCGGCACATGGAGCTCGTAGCCGGGCCCGCCGACATAGCTCATGCGCGCGGCGCGCACCCGGGCATGGCCGAGGTCGATCTCGACGGTCCACGAGAACTTCAGGCCCTGCGGCGACAGGTCGGCCGGGCTGACCCGCGCCAGCAGCTCACGGGCATGCGGCCCCATCAGCGACAGCACGCAGGTCATCGCCGTGACGTCGGTCAGCATCGCGTGCTCGTCCGCGGCAATGTGACGCCTGATCCAGTCGGCGTCGCGCACGCTCTGCGCCGAGCCGGTGACGATCAGAAAGCGCTGCGACGCCTCGCGTATCACCGTCAGATCGCTCTCGAAGCCGCAACGCTCGTTGAGCAGGGCCGTGTAGACCATTTTGCCGACCGGCACGTCCATCTCGTTGGCGCACAGGCGCTGCAGCACCTCCAGGGCGTCGCGCCCCTGCAGCAAGAACTTGGCAAACGAACTCTGGTCGTACAGCGCCACCGCCTCGCGGGTGGCCCGCTGCTCGGCCTGCATCCAGGGCAGCCAGGCGGGCCTGCCCAGGCCGTAGGCCGGCGCGGCCGCGCCCTCGGGCCTGAAGTAGTTGGCCCGCTCCCAGCCGTTCTTGCTGCCGAACTCGGCGCCCTTGGCCTGCAGCGCGTCGTACAGTGGCGAGGTGCGCAGCGGGCGCGCCGCCTGCAGCTCCTGGCGCGGCCAGCGCATCGCGTAGTGCAGGCCCAGGGTTTCAGCCGTGCGGTCGTGCAGCGCCTTTTTGTTGGCGGTGAACGGGCCGAAGCGGCGTATGTCCACATCCCACAAATCTGTGGGTGCCTCGCCGCCGATGATCCACTCCGCCATCAAGCGCCCGGCGCCGCCGCCATTGGCAATACCGGCCGAATTGAAGCCTGCCGCGACGAAGAAATTGCGCAGCTCGGGCGCCTCGCCGAGGATGAAGTTGCCGTCCGGCGTGAAGCTCTCCGGCCCGTTGAGCAGCATCTTGATCTCGGCCGTGTCAAGGCAGGGCGTGCGGTGCATGGCGTTGGTCATCAGGATCTCGAACTGGTCCCAGTCCTCGCCCAGCAGCTCGAACTGGAAGGTCGAAGGAATGGTGTCCATCTTCCAGGGCTTGGCCACCGGCTCGAAGCCACCCATCACCAGGCCGCCGACCTCTTCCTTGTAGTAGATGTAGCCATCGGGGTCGCGCAGCACCGGCAGCATCGGATGCACGCCGGGGATCTGGCCGGTGACGAGATAGAAGTGCTCGGCCGAGTACAGCGGCACATTGACACCGGCCTTGGCGCCCAGCTGGCGCGCCCACTGGCCGGCGCAGTTGACCAGCACCTCGCAGCGCACCTCGCCCTGGTTCGTCAATACGCCCACCACGCGCGGGCCGGAGGCACCCTGCTCCACCAGCACGTCCAGCACCTCGACGCCCTCGACAATCTTCACGCCACGGTTGCGCGCGCCCTTGGCCAGCGACATCGTCAAGTCGGCCGGATTGGCCTTGCCGTCGCCGGGAATCCAGACCGCGCCCTGCAGGTCATCGGTACGCATCAGCGGATAGAGCTTGCCCGCCTCGGCCGGGGTGATCAGCTCGCACTCGACGCCGAAGCCCCGCGCCAGGCCGACCTGCTTGCGCAGCACCTGCATCCGCTCAACGGTGCGCGCCACGGTGACGCTGCCGCACTGCTTCCAGCCGGTGGCCAGGCCGGTCTCGGCCTCCAGCCGGCTGTAGAGCTCGATGCCGTAGCGGCTCATCCGCGTCATATTGCGGTTGGGTCGCAGCTGGCCGACCAGGCCGGCGGCGTGCCAGGTCGTGCCGCAGGTCAGGCGCCCCTGCTCCAGCAGCAGGACATCGCTGCGGCCCATCTGAGCCAGGTGGTAGGCGGTGGAGCAGCCGACGATGCCGCCGCCAATGATGATGGTTTGAGCGTGGGTCGGAAGTGACATGGTTTTCTTGGTAATAGGCAAGACTAAGCCAGACGTAGGGCCATCACCCCGGCCACGATGACGATGGTGCCCAGCGCGCGCTGCTTGCCGAATTTCTCTTTCAACAACCAGCAGCCCAGCAGCGCGGCGAACAGCACCGAGGTCTCGCGCAGGGCCGCAACCGAGGCCACCGGCGCCTTGGTCATCGCCCACAGCGCAATGGCATAAGAGCCTATCGAGGCACTGCCGCCCAGGGCCGCCAAGGGCCAGCGCTTCTTGGCATAGGCCCAGATCTCGCGGCGCTGCTGCGAGGTTCGCCTCAGCAGCACCAGGGTCGGATAGGGAATGCCGTCGAGCACGAACAGCATCAGCACGTATTGCATCGCCAGCGCCCCACCCTGGGTGGCGCTGCGCACCCCCATGCCGTCGACGATGGTGTACATGGCGATGATGGCCGCGTTGCTGAAGGCGAACACCAGGGCCTTGCCATGGTGCAGCGCCTCGCCGGGCCTGGACAGGCCCACCAGGGCAACACCGGCCGTGATGCCGGCAATCCCCAACCAGGCCATGGCGGGGGGTGCCTCGCCGATGAAAAAGCCGCTGCCCAGCGCCACCAGCAGCGGCGCGAAGCCGCGCATGATCGGATAGGTCAGGCCGAGGTCGCCGTGCTTGTAGGCGCCGACCAGGGCGATGTAGTAGCCGATGTGGATGAACAGCGAGCCGGCGATGTACGGCCAGGCGGCCCAGGGCGGCGGACCGGTGTAGAGCAGCATCGGCAGGGCCACCAGCGCGCCCAGAAAATGTACCAGCGAGGTATCCACCTCCTTGTCGCCGCTGGACTTGACCAGGGCATTCCAGGAGGCATGGAGCACCGCCCCACCCAGCACCAGCAGCACGATGGGCCAGGTCAGTGCGAGTTCGGGTCCCGACATCACTTCAACGCACAGCGCTGCGCGATGGTCATGTAGTGCTCCAGCGCGGGCGTCCGATGTTCGGCCTGCTTGGCCAGGTCATCCCACAGGCGCAGGCGGACCGCGTCCTGCGCGTGCGGCAGGGCCTCGAAGGCGGTAATTTGCTCGCCTTCGAACACCCCGCCCTGCAGGACCAGGCTGCGCTTGGAGTCGGCCGACAGGGCCTCCCAGTAGCCGGGCCGGGTGGCGCACAGATAGCGCTTGGCGTCCACATGCAGCTTGATCGCATCGAGCACACGGTCCGGGAACAGGCCGCGCAGAAAGGGCAACGCGAAGTACTGGTGGACGTCGTCGACGCCGCGCAGCGACGGGGTGTCGCCCAGGTCGTGCAGCAGGTGGCCGAGGTCGTGCAAGAGGGCCGCGGTGATCAGCGCATCGTCGGCGCCCTCGCCCTCGGCCAGCTCGGCGCTTTGCAGCGCATGCTCCAGCTGGGTGACCGGCTCGCCGCTGTACTGCTCGCCGCCTTTTTCGTGGAACAGCTTGGAGATATCAGCAAGAGTCAGTGCCATCAGTTGCCATCCAAACCCATCATTTGCGAAGGACGAATCCGTGTTTGTGCCAGCACCCCTGCGGCATCCAGGATCGGATAGGCGATCGAGCAGATATTGCCGTTGATGCGCTTCAGATCGCTGATCATGTCCAGGTGCAGCGCGCTGGTTTCAATGCTCTGCGCGGTGTGGTCCTGCAAGCGCGTGATGTGCGAGTTGGCGTACTCGCGCTCCAGGTCACGGAAGTGGGCCTTCTCCTCCAGCAGCTTGCGCGCGTCGCGCACATGGCCGTCGAGGAACACGCTCATGCCCAGGCGCAGATTGGCCAACAGGCGTTCGTGCAGGTGCGAGATCTCGCCCATGCCGGCCTCGGAGAACTTGCGGTTCTTGCGTATCGCCTTGTCTTCCACATCGAGTATCAGCCGCTCGACAATGTCGCCGATCTGCTCCATATTGATCGTGAACGAAACGATGTCGGCCCAGCGCCGGCCCTCCTTCTCTGACAGCGCCTCGCGCGAGATCTGCGTCAGGTAGAACTTGATCGCCGAGTAGAGCTCGTCCACGGTGTCGTCCAGCTTGCGCAGCTGCTCGGCCAGGGCCAGGTCATTGGTCTTGATCACCGTCAGCAGACCGCGCAGCATGGTCTCCACCACATCGGCCTGGTGCAGGGCCTCGCGGGTGGCGCAGCTGATGGCCAGCGACGGCGTGCCCAAGGCCAGCGGGTCCAGATGGCGCGGGCGGCTCGACGGCGGCGCCGCGGGAGCCTTCATGAAGCGCTCCAGCAGCGAGGCCACCGGCGCGGTGAAGGAGATGAACAGCAGGGCCAGGGCGGTGTTGAAGACCAGGTGGAACACCACCACCTGCTGGTGCACCGTGCCTATGTACTCCTGCAGCAGCACATGGGCGGCCGGCAGCAGCGGGATGGCAATCATGCAGCCGGTGATCTTGAACAGCAGATTGCCCAACGGCAGGCGCCGGGTGGCGATATTGGCCTGCGAGGTGGTGATGACGGCCAGAATGCCGCTGCCCAGATTGGCGCCCAGCACCAGGCCAAGGCCCACCGTGGCCGGCAGGATGCCCGAGCCGGCCAGCGCCGCGCTGAGCAGCACGATGGCCAGGCTGGAGTAGCTGAGTACGGCCAGAACGGCGCCGACGATGATGTCCAGCAGGATTTCATTGGGCAGCGCCTTCAGCAGCGTCTGCACCGCCGGCGAGGCGGTCAGGGGTTTGGTGGCGCCGACGATCAGCTGCAGGGCCAAGGTGATCACACCCAGGCCGATCAAGACCCGACCCAGCCGCCCCGAGGTGCTCTTCTCCTGAGAGATGAACATCACCACGCCGACGAAGATCAGCAGCGGTGACAGCCAGGACAGGTCGAACGAGAACACCACCGCCATCAGCGAGGTGCCCATATCGGCACCCAGCATCACCGCCAGCGCAGACGCGGTGGAGATCAGCCCGCTGCCGACAAAGGAGGCCACGATCAGGCAGGTGGCCGTGCTGGACTGCACGACGCTGGTCACGCCGATGCCGGCGAGCACCGCATACAAACGATTGCTGACGCTTTGGCGCAAGACCTGGCGCAGGTTGGCGCCAAAAAGGCGCAACACCCCGGTGCGCACGATATGCGTGCCCCACACCAGCAGGGCAATTGCGGCCAGCAAATTCAGCAGATGTTGCATTCAGCTCTCGAGGCTATCGGGGACAGGTCTCGTCACCAAGGTAACGAGTAGGTCTTGGTATTCGTGAAGCTCTTGATCGCTTCCTGAACCCCCTCCTTGTACCCCAAACCCGAGTCCTTGATGCCCCCGAATGGGGTCAGCTCCAATCGGTAGCCAGGGACCTCGCGCACATTGACGGTGCCCACCTGCAGTTCGCTGACGAAGCGGGTGATGTAGTCGAGCCGGTTGGTGCACACAGCCGACGACAGACCGTAGGCCGTGCCATTGCTGATCTGAATGGCTTCTTCGATGTTGGCGAAGCTGATGATGGGCGAGACCGGGCCGAAGGTTTCCTCGTGCACCAGCAACATGGACGGATCGACACGGTCCAGCACCGTCGGTGCGAACAGCGCACCCACGCGCGTGTGACCCTGCAGCAGCCGCGCCCCTTGGGCGATGGCCTCGTCAACGCGGGACTCGAAGAAGCGCGCGGCCGCCTCGTCGATCACCGTGCCCATGTCCTGCTTGGCATCGGCCGGGTCGCCGAAGCGCCAGGCCCGGGTCTTGTCCACCACAAGATCGGTGAAGCGCTGGGCCACGCTGGCATGGACCAGCATGCGCTTGACGGCTGTGCAGCGCTGGCCCGAGTTCTTGTACGAGCCCTGCACGGCCAGGGTCGAGGCCTCATCCAGGTCGGCGTCTTCCATCACGATGATGGGATCGTTGCCGCCCAGCTCCAGCACCACGCGGCGGTAGCCGGCCTTGGACGCAATGTACTTGCCTATCGCCACGCCGCCGGTGAAGGTGATCAGATCGACACGCGGATTGGTCAGCATCTCGTCGGCGATCTCCCGCGGGTCGCCGGTGATCACGGCCAGCATCTCGGGCGGCAGGCCGGCCTCATAGAGGATGTCGGCGAACAGCAGGGCCGACAGCGGCACCTTCTCCGATGGCTTGAGCACCATGCGGTTGTTGGTGGCAATTGACGGCACGACCTTGTGCGCCACCTGGTTCATCGGATGGTTGAACGGGGTGATGGCGGTGATCACACCCAGCAGTGGCTCGCGCAGCGTGTGGACCTTGCGCTTCTTGCCGTGGGGCGTCAGGTCGCACGAAAAGGTCTGACCGTCGTCTTTCAGAACCTCGATCGCGCCGAAGGTCAGCACATCGGCTACACGGCCGGCCTCGTAGGTCGAGTCCTTGACGCACAGACCCGCCTCGGAGGTGATCAGCGCCGAGATATCGGACGTGCGTTCGCGCACCAGGGCCGCGGCCTTGTTCAGGATGTTGGCGCGCTCGAAGCGGGTCAGCTTCGGTTTGTAGGCATGGGCGATCTCGTAGGCCTGACGCACTTCCTCCAGCGTGGCCTTCGGGACGGTGCCGACAATCGCGCCACTATAGGGGTTGCGCACCGCGATGACGCGGTCGCCGCGACGGTCTGCACCGACCTTCTCGCCACCGATGCGCAAGGATTCAATCCGCACAGTCATTTCCCCTCAGGTAGCCCGGATGCAATCCGGGGTTCCGTCATCAATTGCACCCGGATTGCATCCGGGCTACGAAACTCATTGGCCATGGTTCAGCGCAAGCTCGAAGGCATCGAAATTGCGCCAGCGGCGCAGCGGATCCAGGCCCGGGGCCTTGCGGTTCATGATCAGCGGCACACGCTGCTCGGACACGCCGCCGTGCGAGCGCAGCGGCACCTCCAGCGCCGTCAGGTCGTGGCGCGCGGCCGAGGTGCCCAGCACCGTGGAGCGCTCCGAGACGATGACGATGTCGCCGATGCGGTCGGCCGGCAGCTCGAAGCGCTCGGCCGCTTCCGCACGCGGCAGGGCCAGCTCGATGCCGGGCTGCTTCAGCAAGCGATCACACAGCGCCTGGTCGTCGGTGCCGGCGGGCAGATAGACGGTGGCAAACGAGCCCAGCGCACCATGGTGGACGACGTAGGGGTCGGTGATGGGCAGTATCACGCGGGTCGCGGCCGCGCCCAGCCAGCCGTCCAGCAGGTCCTGCAGATAGATCACATCGGGTTTGGCATCCATGCGCGTCTTCGCATTCATGCCATGGTCGGCGGTCAGCACGATCACGCAGCCCAGCTCGTCGAGCTCGGCCAGATAGCCGTCCATCATCGCGTAGAAGGCGTTGGCCCCCGGCGTGCCCGGCGCATGCTTGTGCTGGATGTAGTCGGTGGTCGACAGGTACATGAAGTCAGGCCGCTGCTGGCGCATCAGCTGCACGCCGGCGGCGAACACGAACTCCGACAGCTCGGCGCTGTACACATCGGGCACCGGCCGGCCGACCAGGCCCAGCACGTCGGCGATGCCGTTTTCCTCCATGGTCACCGCATCGGACTTCTCCGACGAGAAGCAGATGCCGCCCTGCATGCCGTGGCCGAGCAGCTTGCGCAGCTTGTCCTTGGCGGTGATCACAGCGCAGCGTTTGCCGGCCTTGGACAGCGCCGCCAGGATGCTGGGCGCGCGCAGCCATTTGGGGTCATTCATCATGACCTCGGTGCCGCTCTCGACATCGAACAGATAGTTGCCGCAGATGCCGTGCACCGACGGCGGCGCGCCGGTGACGATGGACAGATTGTTCGGGTTGGTGAAGCTGGGGATCACACAGTCGGCGATCAGCGCCGTGTCATCGTGCAGCGTGTGCTTGAGCCAGGGCATGTCGCCCGCGGCCACGGCCTGGGCGAAGTAGTCGGGCTCGCAGCCGTCTATGCAGACCACCACGGTCGGGTGGCTGGGCAGCTTGTAGCTGCGCTGGTTGACTTCTATCGTCATGCTGGGGTCGCTTTCTTGGCTGGAGCGCGGCGTTTGGCGGGGGCCGCGGTCTCGGTGTGGTGACTGTTGTTCTTGAGCGTGCGCTGCTGGCTGTCCTGCACATGGGCACGCATGGCCTGGCCGGCCAGGTCGGGGTCGCCCGAGGCAATGGCCTTCAGGATGGCGCGGTGCTCCTGGGCCGACTGCGGCAGCTGCTTGCCGTCCGACAGGTTCAGACGGCGGAACAGCGACAGCTCGTTGATCAGCTTGCGGTACAGCGCGATCAGCTTGCGGTTGCCGGAGAACTCGACCAGGCGGTCATGGAACTGCAGGTTCAGCAGGTGGTAGGCATCGACGTCGCCGGCCTTCACCGCCCGCTCCATCTCGTCGACCATGGCCCTCATCTGCTTCATCTGCTCGGGCGTCACGGCGGCGGCCAGCTTGCGGCCCACCGCCTCGTCCATCATCGCGCGCATCTCGAAGATTTCCATCGCCTCGTCGAGTGGGATATGGCGCACGAACACACCGCGGTTCTTCTCCTGGCGCACCAGGCCGGCCTCCTCGAGCATGCGAAAGGCCTCGCGTACCGGCCCGCGCGACACGCCCAGGCGCTCGGCCAGCGCCGCCTCGATCAGCTTGGCGCCCGGCTCCAGCTCCCCGCTCAGTATGGTGCGCTCGATCTCCTGCTGCACCACGGTGGTGAGCGAACTGGACTGCAACAGGGCGATCTTGTGGTGGGGATCCATGTTCATGCACCGGATTGAATCGGATGGAATGTAAATTGTCAACAATCTGGAAAATACGATTGACAGTCAATTGTGGTCAAGCATAGATTCGCGTCATCGCCATGTCACAACGCCTTGGCACGCTCGCTGTTTCTCTGTCCCACTACAACATCGCTAGGAGTTCTCCATGCAGACACCGGGTTACAAGAAGCTGATCACGCTGGCCGCCCTGTTGGCCATTGCGGGCGCAGCCCAGGCGCAAAAGACCCAGTTGCTGGTCTATACCGCGCTGGAGACCGACCAGCTCAAGGCCTACCAGGAAGGCTTCAACAAGGCCTATCCAGACATCGACATCCGCTGGGTGCGCGACTCCACCGGTGTCATCACCGCCAAGCTGCTGGCCGAAAAAGCCAACCCCCAGGCCGATGCGGTGATGGGTGTGGCGGCCACCAGCCTGGCTCTGATGGACAAGCAGGGCATGCTGGAGGCCTACCGCCCGCTGAATCTTGACGCGATCATGAGTCAGTACCGTGACAAGAAGAACCCGCCGGCCTGGTTCGGCATGGACATCTGGGGCGCCACCGTGTGCTTCAACACGGTAGAGGCCAAGAAGCGCAACATCCCGGTGCCGACGACCTGGAAGGACCTGCTGAAGCCCGAGTTCAAGGGTCAGGTCGTGATGCCCAATCCGGCGTCCTCCGGCACCGGTTACTTCGACGTCACCGCCTGGCTGACCCTGTGGGGCGACAAGGACGGCAAGGGCGGCGGTTGGGAGTACATGGACAAGCTGCACGAGAACATCGCGCAGTACACCCACTCCGGTTCCAAGCCCTGCAATATGGCAGCCAGCGGCGAGTTCGTGGCAGGCATCTCGTTCGAGTACCGTGCCAATGCCAACAAGGCCAAGGGTGCGCCGATCGAGCTGATCTTCCCCAAGGAGGGTCTGGGCTGGGACATCGAGGCCTTCGCGATTCACAAGGGCACGAAGAAGCTGGACGCCGCCAAGAAGCTGGCCGACTGGGCCTCGAGCAAGGACGCGATGCTGCTCTACGGCAAGAACTTCGCCATTACCGCCCAGCCGGGCGTGGCAGCGCCCTTGGCCAATGTGCCCAAGGACTACGAGCAACGACTGGTGAAGATGGACTTCGACTGGGCCGCCAGCAACCGCGAGCGCATCTTGGCCGAGTGGACCCGCCGCTACAACGCCAAGTCCGAGCCGAAGAAGTAAGTCTCTTCGCCAGCCAGTCGTAGCCCGGATGAAGCGCAGCGCAATCCGGGGTTTGTGTGAAGCCGGCAGACCCCGCATTGCGGCCTGCGGCCTCCATACGGGCTACGCCTTTGATCGTTGTTTTTCCGGGCCCGCCCTTTGAACCCAGAACCCTATCTGCGCCTGTCCGGCATTCGCAAGGAATTCGGCGCCTTCACCGCCCTGCAGGGCGTCAATCTCGACATCCACAAGGGTGAGTTCATCTGCTTTCTCGGCCCCTCGGGCTGCGGCAAGACGACCCTCTTGCGCATCATCGCCGGGCTGGAGGTGCAGAGCGCCGGCACCATCACCCAGGCCGGGCGCGACATCTCGCTGCTGCCACCGGCGGGGCGCGACTACGGCATCGTGTTCCAGTCCTACGCGCTGTTTCCGAACCTGAGCGTGGCCGACAACGTGGCCTATGGCCTGGTCAACCGCCGCCAGCCACGGGCGCAGATACGCGAGCGCGTCACCGAGCTGGTCAAGCTGGTCGGCCTGCCGGGCAGCGAAGCCAAGTATCCCAGCCAGCTGTCGGGCGGCCAGCAGCAACGCATCGCGCTGGCCCGTGCTCTCGCCACCGCACCGGGCCTCTTGCTGCTGGACGAACCGCTGTCGGCGCTGGACGCGCTGGAGCGGGTGCGCCTGCGCCAGGAGATCCGCAGCCTGCAGCGCAAGCTGGGCGTGACTACCATCATGGTGACGCACGATCAGGAGGAGGCGCTGTCGGTGGCCGACCGCATCGTCGTGATGAAGCATGGTGCGATCGAGCAGGTTGGCACGCCAATGGATGTGTATCGCGACCCGAGCTCGCTATTCGTGGCCGACTTTGTGGGCCGCATCAACGCCCTGCCCGCGCGACTCGAAGGCCCGGGGCGCGTGCGCATCGGCGAGCAGAGCTTCGAGTGCCGGCATGAAGGCGACATCAATGGCTCCGGCGGCCATGAGGTGAAGATCTATCTGCGGCCCGAGGATGTGCTGGCGCGGCCGATTGCAGCGGGCGACTCGAATGTCTTCGACGCCGAGATCGACAAGATCGAGTTCATGGGCTCGTTCTGTCTGGTGCGGGTGAAGAGTGCCGCCCTGGGCGAACACCGGCTGACGGTCTATCTGTCGCTGAACTTCCTGGCCGAGCAGCAGTTGGAGGTCGGTGGCCGCCTGCCGCTGCGCCTGCTGCCCGAGCGGATGCGGGTTTTTCAATGAGCGCCAGCCTGAGCCCTTTGCTGCCGAAGGTGCGGCAGCGCACGCATTGGAGCGAGCGCATTGCCCACCTGACGCTCTTGCTCGTGCTGCTGCTGCTGCTGGCCTTTCTGGCCGCACCGCTGCTGACCATCCTGCTTCAGTCGGTGCAGGACACCAGCGAAAAGTATGTCGGCCTGGCCAACTTCATCGCCTACGCGCAGACGCCCGCCCTGCTCGACTCGCTGTGGAACAGCCTCTGGGTGTCGGGTCTTGTCACGCTGATCACACTGCCGCTGGCCTTCTTGTTCGCCTACGCGCTGACGCGCAGCCGCATGCGATTCAAGCCGCTTTTCCGCACCATCACCCTGGTGCCGCTGCTGGCGCCCTCGCTGCTGTCGGCCATCTCGCTGATCTACTGGTTCGGCAACCAGGGCGTGTTGAAGAGCTGGCTCACGGCGGTTGGAATCGATCAGATCTACGGCGCCACCGGTATTGTCCTGGCCGAGGTGTTCAGCGTCTTCCCCCATGCGCTGATGATTCTGATCACCGCCTTGAGCCTGGCCGACGCGCGCCTTTACGAGGCCGCTGATGCTTTGGGCACCTCGGCACGGCGCAAGTTCTTCACCATCACCCTGCCCGGCGCCAAATACGGGCTGATCTCGGCGGGCCTGGTGACCTTCACCCTGGTCATCACCGACTTCGGCATACCGAAGGTCATCGGCGGCAACTTCAATGTGCTGGCCACCGATGTGTTCAAGCTGGTGATAGGCCAGCAGGACTTCCAGCGCGGCGCCGTCGTCGCCCTGCTGCTGCTGACCCCGGCCTTCCTGACCTTCGGTGTCGATCACTTCATCCAGCGCAAGCAGACGGCCATGCTCAGCGCCCGCGCCGTGCCCTACAAGCCCAAGAAGGCACCGGTGTTCGATGCGCTGATGACGGCCTACTGCACGGGCAGTTCGTTGCTGATACTGGCCGTGCTGGGCATGGCGGTGTTCGCCTCGTTCGCCACCTTCTGGCCCTACGACCTGAGCCCCAGCTGGCGCCACTATGTGATGGGCCTGGTGGACGCCGAGGTCGGCGTGGGCTTCATCAACAGCCTCAAGGTGGCGGCGGGCACGGCGTTCTTCGGCACGGCCCTGGTCTTCGTCGCCGCCTATATGCTGGAGAAGACCAAGGGGCTGGACAGCGTGCGCGGCGTCGTGCGCCTGCTGGCCATGCTGCCGATGGCCGTGCCCGGCCTGGTGCTGGGCCTGGGCTATATCTTCTTCTTCAACAAGCCCGGCAATCCGCTGAACTGGATGTACCAGTCGCTGGCGCTGATGACCTTGGCCACCATCGTCCACTTCTACACCACCGGCCACCTGACGGCGGTGACGGCGCTGAAGAGCCTGGACGGCGAGTTCGAATCGGTCTCGGCCTCGCTGAAGGTTCCCTTCTACACGACCTTCTGGCGCGTCACGCTGCCGATCTGCACGCCGGCCCTGATCGACATCGCCCGCTACTTCTTCGTCAATGCGATGACGACGATCTCGGCCATGGTGTTCCTGTACTCGCCCGAGACCAAGGTGGCGTCCATCGCCATCCTGAACCTCGACGAGGCCGGCGAGACCGGCGCCGCCGCCGCGATGGCGGTGCTGATTGCCATCGTCTGCGCCACCGCCACCCTGCTGTTCATGCTGCTGGGCTGGTTCGTCAACAGGCGTACTCAGGCGTGGAGAGCTTGAACCCGCTTTGCATCCCGGATTTCATCCGGGCTACCTACCCCATTCGGAGACATCGATGGACCGAGACCGCATTCTCCTCACCCCCGGCCCGCTGACCACCACCCTGCGCACCAAGCTGGCCATGCTCAAGGACTGGGGCTCCTGGGACGGTGATTTCATCGCCGTCACCGCCAAGGTGCGCGCCGGTCTCTTGGACGTGGTTCATGGCCAGGACAGCCATGTCGTCGTGCCGCTGCAGGGCAGCGGCACCTTCAGCGTCGAGGCCGCGGTGGCCACCGTCGTGCCGCGCGAGGGCCATGTCTTGATACTGGACAACGGCGCCTACTGCAAACGCGCCGCGAGGTTGACCCAGCTGATGGGCCGCCGCGCCACGGTGCTGGAGTTCCCGGAAGAGTCTCCCGTGTCCCCACAGGCGCTGGAAGCCAGGCTGGAGGCCGACACCAGCATCACCCACGTGATCCTCATCCACTGCGAGACCGGCACCGGCGTGCTGAACCCGCTGCCCGAGGTGGCGGCCGTGTGCGAGAAGCGCGGCAAGGGCTTGATCGTGGACGCGATGAGCAGCTTCGGCGCCCTGCCCATCGACTGCCGCAGCAGCCGCATCGACGCGCTGATCGCCGCCAGCGGCAAGTGCCTGGAGGGCGTGCCCGGCATGGGCTTTGTGCTGCTGCGCAAGGCGGTGCTGGAGCAATGCGCCGGCAACAGCCAGTCGCTGGCGATGGACCTGTTTGATCAGTACCAGTACATGGAGAAGACCGGCCAGTGGCGCTTCACCCCGCCCACCCATGTGCTGGTGGCGCTGGCCGAGGCGATGGAGCAGTACCGGGAGGAAGGCGGCCAGCCTGCCCGCCTGGCCCGCTATGTCGACAACTACCAGACGCTGATCGCCGGCATGAAGGCCTTGGGTCTGAAGCCCTTCCTGGCGCCCGAGGTGCAGGCGCCCATCATCGTCACCTTCCACGCGCCGCAGCATCCGGCCTATGACTTCAAGCGCTTCTACCAGGCGGCCAAGGACCGGGGTTTTCTGCTCTACCCGGGCAAGCTGACCCAGGTGGAGACCTTCCGCGTCGGCTGTATCGGGGCCATCGGCCGCATGGAGATGCAGCAGGCGGTCAATGCGGTGGCCGAGGTGCTGGCCGAGATGGGTATCGCAAGCTGATACTCGTCAATCCGGCAGCTGATGCCGCCGGTGGGTCTGCGATGGCAGCTCGCCGAACATCGCCTGGTAGTCCTTGGCGAAATGGCCGAAGTGCCAGAAGCCCAGCTGGGTGGCTGCCTCGGTCACCGATGCAGCGGTCTTCAGGCTGCGCCGGGCGGCGCCCAGCCGGGCCGCACGCAGATAGGCCAGGGGGCTGACCCCCAGCACGCGCTGGAAGGCCAGCTGCAGGCTGCGGCGGCTGGTACCCAGTTGCTCGCACAGCTCGGCCACCGTCGGCGGCTGCTGCAGGTCGGCGGCGATCAGCTCGCGGGCCCGGCTGACCCACAGCCAGTGGCTGTCGGGCAAGGCGTCTTCGTCGGCAGGCGCATCGCTGAGCACGCTGATGCGATCGAGCAAGGCGTCGCTCATGCGCGCGCGCACGGCGGCCTCGGCCAGCGATTGGGGCCGTGCCTGCGCCGTCTCGAACACACTCAGCAGCAGGCTGCGCAGCGCATGCGGTGCAGCATTGCGCAAACCGGCCTGGCTGCCGAAGTTCAGGCCCGGCTCGGTCGGCGTCAACTCGATGCCCAGCATCTGGTGATCACCCGCACAGCGAAACTCGAAGCCGGAGCGGCCCGAGAACACATGCAGCGCATCCTCGCCACTGGGCCGCCCGCAGAACAGGCCTGGCGCGCTGCTGCGCAGTGGCACGCCCAGGGCCAGCACGCCCTCGGCCAGGCAGCCGGTCTGCAGCACAGAGGCCTGCAGATCCTCGATGAACAGGCGCATGCCGCCGAGATCGATGCGGCGGATGCGGCCGCTGAAACCGCCGGCCTGCAGCTGCAGATAGCTCTGGTTCCAACCACTCAGCGCCGCCGCCTGCTCATCCACATCGCCATACACGGCCTCCCGCAGCGGCGCCACGGTGCCGGGTCGTGCCTGCTGAAGCTGAGCTGCGTGCATAAGAGCGCCATTGTGCGAACAGCGGGGAGGCATCGTGCGCAGTGTTTACACCGAGTTGCCGAGTCGATTGCCGAAATGGGATAGCGCCGGCCGCCACGACGACCCAAACTGACCCGGACACGATTCCTATTTGCTAAAAACGCCAAGGAGGCTTGCATGTCGGACACACAGGGAGTGAGCTACAACAAGGTCGATCAGGGCTATTTCGACAAGCGCGGTCTGCGCCGCTATGCCGGTGTCTGGTCGCTGTGGGCGCTGGGGGTCGGCGCCGTCATCTCCGGCCATTTCTCGGGCTGGAACCTGGGCCTGGCCAATGGCTGGGGCAGCATGCTGATGGCCACCATCATCATTGCCGTGATGTACCTGGGCCTGACCTTCTCGCTGGCCGAGATGTCGCCAGCCCTGCCGCACACCGGCGGTGCCTATTCGTTCGCGCGCACCGCGATGGGGCCCTGGGGCGGCTTTCTGACCGGGCTGTCGGAGAACGTCGAATACGTGCTGACGCCGGCGGTGATCGTCTATTTCATCAGCAGCTATATGGCCGGCATCTTCGGCACCGCGCCAGCCTATCTGCCGCTGTGGTGGGTGGGTTTCTACATCGTCTTCGTGGGCCTGAACATCGTCGGCGTCGAGCTGTCGTTCAAGGTCACCGTGGTCATCACCCTGCTGGCCCTGGCCTGCCTGGTGGTGTTCTGGGTCAGTGCCCTGCCCCATATCGATTTCGCGCGCTGGGCAATGAATGTGGGCGAAGGCGGCGCGCTGCTGCCCGAGGGCCGCGGGCCGCTGCTGCCGCTGGGCCTGAGCGGTGTGCTGGCCTGCCTGCCCTTTGCCGTCTGGCTGTTCCTGGCCATCGAGCAGCTGCCCTTGGCCGCCGAAGAGTCGGTCGACCCCAAGCGCGATATGCCGCGCGGCATCCTGGCCGGCATCTTCACCCTGATCGTCTCGGCCTTCATGATTCTGTGGCTCAACCCCTCGGTGGCCGGCATTGGATCGCACCAGCTGGCCAAATCGGGCGAGCCGCTGCTGGACGGCTTCAAGGCGATCTATGGCGACGGCATCGCCAAGGCCCTGGCCCTGGTGGCCGTCCTGGGCCTGGTGGCCAGCTTTCACACCATCATCTTCGCCAAGGGGCGGCAGATCTATTCGCTGAGCCGCGCCGGCTACTTCCCCTCGGTGCTGTCGGTCACGCACGGCAGCCGCAAGACGCCGCACCTGGCGATGATGCTGGGCTCGGTGCTGGCCCTGGCGGTGATGTTCGTACTGTGGTTCACCCTCGGCGCCGACAAGGGCGCGGCGGTGATCGGCGGCACACTGCTGAATATGGCGGTGTTCGGCGCGATGTTCTCCTACATCATGCAGGCCCTGTCCTTCATCCGGCTGCGCAGCAAGCTGCCGCAGATGGAGCGCCCCTACCGCAGCCCGCTGGGCGTGCCCGGCGCAGCGCTGACGGTTGCCATCGCCGTCGTGACCCTGTATTTTCAGCTCAGTGATCCGTTGTACCGCGATGGCGTGCTGTGAGTGGCGCTGTGGTTTGCGATCGGCATCACCTACTTTGCACTGGTCGGCCGCAAGCACCTGATACTCTCGCCCGAGGAAGAGTTCGCCCAGCAGCTGGCCCGCCAAACGCAGGCCTGAAGTCCCTTCAACACTGACATCGGCAGGATCAGATGGCAACACGCAACTCCCCCTCCGAGCACCCGGCCCTGGCCGCCGTGCGCGCCAGCAACACCGGCAAGGTCAAGGTCGCCGTCAGCGACATCGACGGCGTCCTGCGCGGCAAGCTGCTGCATCGCGACAAGTTCTTCGGCGCGGCCGAATCCGGCTTCGGCTTCTGCGACGTCGTGTTCGGCTGGGACTCGGGCGACCAGTGCTACGACAACACGGAGGTCACCGGCTGGCAGCATGGCTTCCCCGATGCACTGGCCCGCATCGACCTGAACACCGCCCGCCACGTGCCCTGGGACGATGGCGTGCCCTTCTTCCTCGGCGAGTTCATCAATGCCGACGGCACGCCCTTCCCCGTGTGCCCGCGCCAGATCCTGAAGCGCGTGCTCAAACGTGCCGAGGCCCTGGGGCTGCAGGTCATGACCGGCATGGAGTTCGAGTGGTTCAACTTCCTCGAAACACCGCAGAGTTGGGCCGACAAGAAGGGCGTAGGCCCCACCAACCTGACGCCGGGCATGTTCGGCTATTCGCTGTTGCGCATGAACGGCAACCGCGATTTCTTCAATGCGCTGATGGACCAGATGGCCGCCTTCAACGTGCCGATCGAGGGTCTGCACACGGAGACCGGACCGGGCGTCTATGAGGCGGCGATCGCCTTCAGCGAGGCGCTGGAGCAGGCCGACCGCGCCATCCTGTTCAAGACCGGCGCCAAGGAGATAGGCCAGCGCTTCGGCATCATGCCCAGCTTCATGGCCAAGTGGAGCAAGGACTACCCCGGCTGCAGCGGCCACATCCACCAGAGCCTGTCGGACGGCAAGCAGAACGTCTTCTTCGATGCCCATCGAGGCAAGGCCAGCAGGGGCATGAGTCAGCTGTTCGAAAGCTATCTGGCCGGCCAGGTGCAGTGCCTGATGGAGTTCGCGCCGATGTTCTGGCCGACCATCAACAGCTACAAGCGCCTGGTCGATGGCTTCTGGGCTCCCGTCAAGCCGACCTGGGGCTTTGACAACCGCACGGCGAGCTTTCGCGTCATCTCGGGCTCACCGAAGTCCACCCGGCTGGAGACCCGCTGCCCCGGCGCCGATGTGAACCCCTATCTGGCCATGGCGGCGGTGATTGCCGCCGGCCTGCATGGCGTCGAGAAGGAGCTGAAGCTGACCGCGCCACCGATCACCGGCACCAACCAGGGGGCCGAACACATCCCCCGCGCGCCGCGCTCGCTGATGGACACGACGCAGATCTTCAAGCGCTCCGAGGTCGCGCGAGACTTCCTGGGCGACACCTTTGTCGATCACTTCGCCGCCACCCGCGAGTGGGAGTACCGGCAGTGGCAGGATGGCGTGACCGACTGGGAGCTGAAGCGCTATTTCGAGATCATCTAGGACGTAGTCAACCTTGACCCGTGACCTCATCATCTGCTGCGACGGCACCGGCAACCAGTTCGGTGACCGCAACAGCAACATCGTCAAGCTGCATGACTGCCTGGTCAGCGGCAACGCGAACGTGATCGCCTTCTATGACGCCGGCGTGGGCACCTTCGGCCTGCGCGAGGTGCTGTTCCAGTGGCAGCAGCTGATTCCGCGGGTGGCAGGTCTTGCCTTCGGCTGGGGTTACCGGCACATGGTGGAGCGTGCCTACCGCTGCATCGCCGAGCACTACCGGCCCGGCGATCGGGTCTGGCTGTTCGGCTTCAGCCGTGGTGCCTATATCGCCCGGGTGGTGGCCGGCATGCTCAAGGGCATAGGTCTGCTGGAGCGGCACAATCTGCATCTGTTCGACTACGCCTTTCGCCTCTACGAACGCAGCATGAAACGCAGCGACGCTGACGATGCCGGCTTTGCCACGCTGAAGCGCTTTGGCAAGCAGTTCTGCCGGCCCTGCCCCGTCCACTGCCTGGGCCTGTTCGACACCGTCAAGTCGGTAGGCTGGTTCAGGCGCTGGACCGTGCTGCCCTGGACGGCCAGCAATGACAGCGTGGCCCATGTGCGCCATGCGGTGTCCATCGACGAGCGGCGCTGCTTCTTCCGCACCAATCTGTGGGGTACGCCGGGCCGCAGCGATGTGCGCGAGGTCTGGTTCGCCGGGGTGCACTCCGATGTCGGCGGTGGCTACCCCGAGGCCGAGAGCGGGCTGTCCAAGATCAGCCTGCACTGGATGCTGGAGCAGTCCCGCGCCCTCGGCCTGCCGCTGGACGAAGCACGGGTGAGCCGGTTGCTGGGCGGCGGCGGACGCTATGTGGCACCGAACCCCGGAGCCGCCCAGCACCAGTCGCTGACCGGCGCCTGGTGGCTGGCCGAAGCGCTGCTGCCACGCCGCCAGATTGACCGCCTGGGCCGCAACCAGGGCACCCGCTGGCCGCTGCTGAACTGGAGCCTGCTGGGCCAGCCGCGGGCCATCGCGCCCGAGAGCAAGATCCACATCAGCGTGCAGCAGCACCAGCAGCTGCGCGCCAGCTACAACCCACCGAATCTGCCCGCCGAGCCCCATTTCGTGGCTCAGTGACCACCGTTTTCGCAACCCAAGCCAAAGCCATGAGCATCACCCGTTTCTCCTTTCCCACCGCCATCCTGTTCGGCGCCGGCGCGCGCAAGGGGGTGGCCGAGCATCTGCTGGCCCAAGGGCTGAAGCGTCCGCTGATCGTCACCGACAAGGCCTTGGCCGCGCTGCCGGTGCTGGCCGAGTTCCGCAGCCATCTGGGTGGCCTGGAGGTCGCCGTGTTCGATGGCGTGATGGGCAATCCGACCGCCTCGCAGGTGATGGCGGGTGCCGCCGCCTATCGCGCCCATCAGGCCGATTGCGTGATCGGCTTCGGCGGCGGCGCGGCACTGGACGTGGCCAAGATCGTCGGCCTGGCCGCCACGCACGAGGGCAACATCATCGAATACGTCTGGGACCATCCGCAGGTGCGCCCGATCAGCGGCGAACTGCCCTATTTTGTGGCCCTGCCCACCACCTCCGGCACCGGCTCCGAGGTCGGGCGCTCCAGCGTCGTGTCCGAAGATGACACCCATATCAAGCGCACCGTGTTCAGCCCCAAGATACTCGCCCGCGCCGTGTTCGCCGACCCCGAACTGACGCTGGCCCTGCCGCCCGCCATCACCGCCGCCACCGGTATCGATGCGCTGACGCACAACGTCGAGAGCTATCTGTCGCCGGCCTATCACCCCTTGTGCGATGGCATCGCGCTGGAGGGCACGCGCATCGCCGCACGCGCCCTGCTGACGGCCGTCAAGGAACCCGGCAATCTGTCCGCCCGCAGCGACATGATGATGAGCTCGATGATGGGCGCCATCGCCTTCCAGAAGGACCTGGGCGCCGTGCACTCCTGCGCCCATGCGCTGGGCGCCGTCAACAATCTGCACCACGGCCTGGCCAATGCGCTGATGCTGGACACCGTGCTGGCCTGGAACTTCGAGGCCGTAGAAGCCAAGTTCGCCGAACTGGCCCATGTGGCCGGCGTCACTGGCGGCGCCTCGGCCTTCGTACCTTGGCTGAAACAGCTGAAGCAAAGCATAGGCATCACCACCCGACTGGCCGACCACGGCGTCACCTCCGAACACCTGCCCCGCCTGGTCGAGATCGCCACCGCCGACATCTGCCACCAGACCAACCCCCGCCCCTGCACCGCCGCCGACTTCCAGAAACTCTTCCAGGAGGCGATGTAAATGGGGTCAGACTCCAATTTAGGGCGGCCGAAGATAGGCATCTCCGCCTGCTTCTTCCATGCCGATCCGGTGCGGCCCATCTTCACCGGCAAGACCTTGCAATATATCGAGCAATCGGTCGCGCACTGGTTGATGGGCGGAGGCGCGCTGCCGGTGATGATTCCCTCGCCCGAGGGGCCGACCCAGCGTTCGGACGTGAGCCTGGCCGACTACGCCCAGTGGCTGGATGGCCTGGTGCTGATGGGTGGCTCGGATGTCTGGCCCGGCAGCTATGGCGAGGAGCCTCTGAAGCCGCAGTGGAGCGGCGACCGCATCCGCGATGAATACGAGATCGCGCTGGCCAAGGCCTTTGTTGCCGCCGGCAAACCGGTGCTGGGCGTCTGCCGAGGCCTGCAACTGCTGAACGTCGCGTTTGGCGGGACGCTGCTGCAGGACATCCCAACGCAAAAGCCCGGCGCGTTGACCCACCGCGACGCCGCTCTATATGACCAGAACTTCCATCAGATCGCCTTCTGGCCCGGTACCCGGTTGTCGAGCTTGTACGCCGATCAGCAAGAGGCCAGGGTCAACAGCGTGCACCACCAGGGCATCAAGGACCTGGCGCCCGACTTCATCGTCGAGGCCACGGCCCCTGCGGACGGCATGATTGAGGCCGTGCGCTGGACCGGCCCCTCGTTTGTGGCCGCCGTGCAGTGGCACCCCGAATTCCATGACCCCAAAGATGCCAGCGTGTTGAATGACGACGCGCTGCTGCAAGACTATCTGGCCGCCGTCGCCCGCAAGCGCGATCCGGCTCAACTGGAACAAGCATGAGCACACTCGCCATCCACAACCCCGCCACCGGTGCGCTGATCACCGAGATCCCGGCCGACGACGCCGCCAGCGTGGCCCGCAAGGCCGCAGCGGCTCGTGCCGCTCAACCCGCCTGGGCCGCCAGGCCGCTGAGCGAACGGGTCGCCGCGATCACCCGCTTCCGTGCCGGCCTGGTGGCCGAGATTGATCAGTTGGCCACCACCTTGACCAGCGAGGTCGGCAAGCCCATCTCCCAGGCCCGCAACGAGCTGAACGGCCTGCTGCCGCGCATAGACTTCTTCCTGGCCCAGGTGGACCAGGCGCTGCAGACCGAACAGGTCTTCGCCGACGCCGGAATGACCGAGCAGATCAGCCACGCGCCGCTGGGCGTGATCGCCAATATTTCGGCCTGGAACTACCCCTTCTTCGTCGGCGCCAATGTGTTCGTGCCGGCCCTGCTGACCGGCAATGTGGTGCTCTACAAGCCGTCCGAGTTCGCCGCGCTGACGGGTCTTCACATCGCCCGCCTGCTACATGCGGCTGGCGTGCCCGAGGATGTGTTCGTGCCACTGGTCGGAGCAGGACCGGTGGGCGAGGCGCTGCTCGCGCAAGACATCGACGGCGTGTTCTTCACCGGCTCCTACGGCACCGGTGCGCGCATCTCGCAGGCGGTCGCCGGCCGCTTCAACATCAAGCTGCAGCTGGAGCTGGGCGGCAAGGACCCGACCTATGTGCGCCATGACGCCGACCCCAAGGTCGCCGCCGAGTCGCTGGCCGATGGCGCGATGTACAACACCGGCCAGAGCTGCTGCTCGGTGGAGCGCATCTATGTGCACGAGAGCCTGCACGATGACTTCGTCGAGCACTTCCTGGCCACTGTGACCACCTTCAAGCAGGGCGATCCGCTGGACGCCACCACCTATATCGGCGCCATCACCCGCGCGCCGCAGCTGGCCCTGCTGGAGCGTCAGGTGGCCGATGCCAAGGCCCGCGGCGCCACCCTGCGCACCGGGGGCCACATCTTGCCAGGCCCCGGCAACTGGTTCGCACCGACCGTGTTCACGGAGGTCAGCCACGAGATGGAGCTGATGCGCGAGGAGAGTTTCGGCCCCATCATCGGCATCCAGAAGGTGTCCAGCGACGCCGAGGCACTGCAACTGATGAACGACACCCGCTACGGCCTCACCGCCGGCGTGTTCAGCCGCGACGAGCTTGCGGCCAAGGCGCTGCTGGCCCAGGTCAACGCCGGCACGGTCTACTGGAACTGCTGCGACCGCGTCAGCCCCCGCCTGCCCTGGTCGGGCCATGGCGACTCCGGCGTCGGCCTGACCCTGTCCACCTACGGCATCAGCACCTTCACCCGACCTAAAGCATGGCATCTGAGGCAAGCCTGAGCGAAGCAGCCATCGAGTACCGCCTGGCCGGCCCCGACGATGCGCTGTGCATCGCCGTGCTGGCCATGCAGGTGTTTCTCGACACCTACACCGTCAACGGCATGCGCCCCGACCTGGCCCGGGAGACGCTGGAAATCTATGCGCCGGAAGCCTTTGCCCGGCGCCAGCAAGACCCGGCCACGACCTTTATCCTGGCCGAGCGCGCCGGCCATCTGATCGCCTTTGCCGAACTCACGCTGGACCGCGTGCCACCCCACGAGGCTCGGCCCGGTGCCGCCGAGCTGGTTCGCCTCTATGTACAGCGCTACTTCAAGCGCATGGGCCTGGGGCGCGAGCTGCTGAACCGTGCCGAGGCGCTGGCGTGCTCGCAAGGCGCGAGCAACCTGTGGCTGACGACCTGGTCCGGCAACACGGCCGCCCGCGCCTTTTATCCGACCCAGGGCTACCGGGACATCGGCCTCACCAGCTACACGATACAGGGCAGCGCCTACGAGAACCGGGTGTTTGCCAAGGCCTTGACCGCTGGCATATAGCCTCTGGCCACTGCATGCCCACCTTCTTCGCCACCCCCGCCGAGTTCGCCACCTGGCTTCGCGAACACGCCGCCACCGAGACCGAGCTGATCGTCGGCTTCCACAAGCGCGATTCCGGCAGGCCCAGCATGACCTGGCCCGAGTCCGTCGACGAGGCCCTGTGCGTGGGCTGGATCGACGGCGTGCGCACCCGCATCGACGAGAGCAGCTACAAGATCCGCTTCACGCCGCGCAAGCCCACCTCGACCTGGAGCGCCATCAATATCGAACGGGTGTCCGTGTTGCAGCAACAGGGCCGGATGACCGAACTCGGGTTGAAGGCATTCGCTCACCGGCGCGAAGCCAAATCGAAGATCTATGCCTACGAGCAGGCCGAGCACGCCGAGCTGGGCGCCGAGGATGAGGCGCTGTTCTGCAAGAACAAGGCCGCCTGGGCATTCTTTACGGCACAACCACCCGGCTACCGCCATCAGCACGTCTGGCGGGTGATCAGCGCCAAGCGGGCCGAGACAAGGCAATCGCGCCTAGTCAAGCTGATCGAGGCGTCAGCGCAGGGCAGGCGACTCTGAGCTGGCCACCCGGGGCAGCCACTTGCTCCATACTGCCGCATGCCCCAACCGTCACGCGCCCCCGCCCAGCCCCTGCTGCACACGCTGCGGCAATGGCTGACCGGCTGGTGGGGGCTGCTGCTTTTCGGCGCTCGGCTGGCCGTGTTGGCGCTGTCGCCGTCGAGCTGGCGGCGCTCGCAACGGCGGCTGATGCTGCACCAGGCCTATGCCGCGACAATGCCGCTGCTGCTGGGTTTCGGTCTGGGCTCGGCGATCATGGCGCAGGTGATCATCCGCATCGTCCTGGCCACGGCACAGAGCTACGGCCTGACCGGCTACGCATTGAACGTGCTGGTACGCACGTTGGTGCTGGAGCTGATTCCGCTGTCGGCGGCCCTGTACACCGCCGTGCGCTACACCATGCCGGCCGCCGAGCAGGTGCGGGCGATGCGCGCCCGGGGCCTGCACAAGGCCCAGCTGGCCCAGGGGCTGGACCCGCTGCGTGACACCGTACTGCCCCGCGCGCTTGCCGGGGTGTTTGCGGCCATCACGCTGACCCTGCTGGCCGCCACGATCACGCTGCTGCTGACCTATCTGAATCTCTACGGCTTCTCGACCTGGGGGCTGACCGGTTTCGTGCGCGGCGTCGGCCAGGTCTTCGGGCCGGTGATCGTGCTGATCTTCGCCCTGAAGGCGCTGCTGTTGAGCCTGGCCGTGGCGGTGATTCCGATGCGGCCCGGCGCCCGCGACGGCGCACCCGGCGCCGACCTGAACCACCTCGCGCGGCTGCTGGCCGTGGTGCTGCTGATCGAGCTGCTGTCCCTGGTCGGCAACTACTATTGAGCCATGCCCATCGAATCTGAACCTGTTGTTGAAGCCCCGGCGGTCGCCCATCTCGACCTGAAGGCGCGGCTGTTGATGGCCGGCGTGCTGCTGCTGATCGCGGCGGCGATGGTCTTCGTGCTCTATGCCCGGGGCGCCTTCGAGCGCACCCAGACCCTGGTGCTGGTGGCCGACCATGCCGAGGGCGTAGTCGTCGGCATGGACCTGAGCTTTGCCGGCTTCCCCGTCGGCCGGGTCAACCGCATCGAGCTGTCGAATGAGGGCAATGCGCGCATCGTCGTCTATGTGCCGGTCAAGGACGCCCGCTGGTTGCGCGAGAGCAGCGTGTTCACGATGGAGAGCGGCCTGGTCGGCGGGCCGAAGCTGCGCGCCTTCAGCGGCATCCTGACCGACCCGCCGCTGGCCGATGGCGCGGTACGTAAGGTCCTGAGCGGCGACGCGGCGGCCGAGATTCCGCGCCTGATGGCCAGCATGCGCGACCTGCTCACCCACCTGGGCACGATGACGGCCGACGACTCGCCGTTGAACCAGAGTCTGCAAAACCTGCAGGCCACCACCGCCCGGCTCAACGGCCCCAGCGGTGCGCTCGGTGCGCTGCTGGGCAGCGACAAGGACGCCAGCAAGATCATCACCACCCTGGAACGCACCAACACCCTGCTCGCCCGGCTGGATGGCCTGGTGCTGAAAACTGATGGCCTGGTGAGCAAGGCCGACACCCAGGTCTTCGGCGAGCGCGGCCTGCTGCGTGACGGCCAGGTCAGCGTGCAGCAGCTCAATGCCCTGCTGGCCGACGCGCGCATGAGCCTGAAGAAGGTCGATGCCGTGCTGGTCGAGGCCCAGGGCATTGCCAGCAACACCCGAGCCGCCACGGCCGACCTGGGCACGCTGCGGGCCGAGGTCGAGTCCAGCCTGCGCAAGGTCGAGCACCTGGTCAACGAGGTGAACCGCCGTTGGCCCTTCGCCAGAGACACCGAGATCAAGCTGCCATGATCAAACTGCCAGCCCTGTTTTCCGTCCTCATCCTGGCCGGCTGCGCCAGCGGCCCGCCCCCACCCGACTGGCAGATGAATGCAAAGGCGTCGCTGGAGCGGGCCACCGAGGCCTATCTGAGTGGCAATACCCGCGTTGAAGTGGCCGAGTTCGCGCGCGCCCGTGCCGAGTTGGCACGCACCGGCCGCGCCGATCTGCTGGCCCGCGCCGAGCTGACGCGCTGTGCCGTCCGCGTGGCCAGTCTGGAGTTCGACGACTGCCCGGCCTTCGCCGCGCTGGCCCAGGACGCGCAACCGGCCGAGCGCGCCTATGCCAACTACCTGGCCGGCAGGGCCACGGCAACCGATGCGACGCTGCTGCCGAACGCGCAGCGCCAGCTCGTCAGCGGTGGCACGGCGGCTATCGCGGCCATGCCCGAGCCGCTGTCGCGCCTGGTCGCCGCCGGCGTGCTACTGCGCAGCAGCCGTGCCGAGCCTGCGCTGTATGCGATGGCCGCCGACACTGCCTCGGCCCAGGGTTGGAGTCGGCCGCTATTGGCCTGGCTGCATCTGCAGGCGCAGCGCGCCGAGGCAGCCGCAGACGCCGAGCTGGCCGCGCGCCTGCGGCGGCGGATCGAGTTGGTGCTGAATCCCGTCAAGCCCTGAGCAACTGGATTGAAAACTGTTTATTCATACAGTACCATCGCCCGCTTTCAATCAGAGGCCATTCACGATGACCCCAGCCAACCATGCGATCGTCCGGCGTTTCTGGAGCACCGCCAACGCCGCCAACTGGGACGCCTTTGCGGCGCTGCTGAGCCCCGATCTGGTCTACGAGGTGCCGCAGACCCGCGAGCGCGTCAGCGGCCGCGAAGACTTTGTCGAGTTCTTCCGCACCTGGCCCGGCGCCTGGTGGGCCGAGGTCGTGAGGGCCGTAGCCGACGCACACTCGGCGGTGACGGTGATCAACTTCGTGACCCCCACCGAGCAGATGACGGGCATCACCTTTTTCGAACTGAGCGAGGGCACAATCACCCGGCTCACCGAATACTGGCCCAGCGACTATGAACCGCCGGCGCGCGCCAGTCCGGTGGTGCAACGCTACTGAGGCGCCCCGCACGAACAGGAGGACAGATGCCCGCACAGCTCGACTTCTTTTTCTTCATTGGCAGCACCTACAGCTACCTGAGCGTGCAGCGGGCCGAGGCGCTGGCCGAACGCGAGGGCGTCGTACTGAACTGGCGGCCCTTCAGCGTGCGCACGCTGATGCGCGAGCAGAACAACAGCCCCTTCGTCGGTAAGCCGGCCAAGATGGCCTATATGTGGCGTGACATCGAGCGCCGCGCCGAGCAGCTTCGCCTGCCCTTCAGCGGCGCGCCGCCCTACCCCATCGACGCCGACGAACTGGCTAACCGCGTGGCCACGCTGGCGGCCATCGAAGGCTGGTGCGCCGAGTTCAGCCAGGCGGCGTACCGCCTGTGGTTCACGCGCAAGCAAAACCCCGGTGACGTGGCCACGCTCAGCGATCTGCTCACCGATCTGGGCCATGACGCCGAGGCTGTCCTGGCCCGAGCCAACAGCGACGCGGTGCGCGCCCGCTATGCCGCCGAGACCGACACCGCCCGTTCGCTGGGCCTGTTTGGCTCGCCCAGCTTTGTGGCCGATGGCGAAGTCTTCTGGGGCGACGACCGGCTGGAAGAGGCCCTTGCCTGGTGCAAGTCGCACCGGCCGGCCGACGAAGCGCCCGTCAACCCGGTGGTCGTGGCGCCCTACGATCGCTTCGACCATGTGTTTGTCCAGCCCGCCAGCTTCGATGCCTCGCTGGCCTTCTACCGCGACGCGCTCGGCTGGCCGCTGCAGTATGCCTGGGGCGCTGACGGCCAGCCGCGCGGCGCCTCGCTGGGCACCGGCGCGGTGCGCATCGTGCTGGCCGAGGCCCATGAGGAAACGACGGGCCGCTCCCGAGTTTTCTCATCCCCCTCGGGGGGCCTGACGCAAAGCGGCAGGTCTGGGGGCGCCCATGACGCGACGGACAAATCCAAGTCGCACGGCATCAACGGCACCCGCCCGACCCTGCATCTACAGGTGGACGATCTCGACCGGCGCTACACCCAGTTGCACAAGCGCGGCGCCGCGCTGTTCGCCCCGGAACCCACGCACTGGGGCACGCGCTGGTTCGTGGCACAAGACCCGGACGGCAATCTGATTGCCTTCGAGCAGCCGCTGGGGTCCAGCTGAACGGGTCAGGCGGCCACCGGGGAGCGGCCACCGGCTCTGACTAGGACTGCTTGCGCCGACGCACCATGAAGCCCAGCGCACCAAGGCCGGCCAGCATCAGCGCATAGCTCTCGGGCTCGGGCACGGTGGCGACGTTCAGCGAGCCGCCGTACTTGGCCGTCTGCTCGGCCGTGCCCCAGACCTCCAGCACATAGGTGACCGGTCCCGCGGCCCCCATCACCGGTGCCGTGAAGAAGAAGGAGCTGACGCCGAGGTTGCTGACGGTGCCGCCGACGCCGTTGAGCGCCACATTGCTGAAGTCGACATTGGGCGTGCTCAGGTTGAACTGGATCTGCACCCCGGTGGCGGCACCGATGCTCGGTGGTGTCACTCCGCTGAACGAGAAGTTGAACACGTCGTGAAACAGTCCCGACACCGACTTGTCGGTACCAAAATTGACGAACTGATTCACCAAGCCCGGGTTCAGCGAACCCAGATAGTTGACGGTGTCGTCTTCGGCAAAGACGCTGCCACAGGCGAGCATGGCCAGGCCGGCCAAGGCAAAGTGTTTCTTTTTCATTCCCGGTTCCTCGGTGTTTGACACGTTGATATGCGGCGCCGCCGCACGGGCGAGACCGTTGCCGATCCCGCCATTGCAGTCCAATGGAGCCCCGCCAGACGGCCGGGCCCAGCACCTCATTCAGTGGACGACAGCGGCAGCGCAGCCCCGTTGATGGCGATCAACGGGGCCCGACAAAGTGACCGGGCATCCCCTCTTTGAAGGGGTGAGCCGTTGCAGCCGGAGACAGGTCGCCGACCGCGGCGGACGGCCGAGCCCGCCGCGATCAGCGTCGGCGCTTGGCCGCGGGGGTCTTCGCGGCTGGCCGCCGCACCGGCTTGCGCACCGCCGTGGCGGCAGTTGCCGGCTGCTCGGCCACTGCTCTCACCGGCCTGTCATCCCTGGGCGCGTGCCCCGGCTGCAGCCGCTGCAGCAGGGCCAGCAGCCGGTCGGCCATCAGGCTCAGCGTGGCGTTGCCCTGCTGCGTGACGGACATGGCATCGCACAGCCGCGACAGCAGCTCCATCTGCGTGACCATGGCGTCGATCTGTATCGCCTTGACGCTGATATTGCTCAGCACCGCATCGTAGGCGCGGGCGAGTTCGTCGAAGCGGGCATGGCCGGCCTCGCCGGGCAGGCCGAGGCTCCCATCGAGCAGGCGTTCGATCAGCAGCGCATCGGCCTGCATCACCGCATCCCACAGATTCGGGTTGCGGGCAAAACCCTGCACCGCCCGTTGCTGGCATTGCTGGGCCAGGGCGATCGAGGCATCCTTGTCTCCGGGGCTGGGCCAGTCGGTCAGCGCATCGAGGGCCAGGCGGTTCAGCGCCAGATAGGGCGAGAAGCGGCCGGCGCCCGGGTGGCCCTCGGCGCTGGCATAGGCGGCCACGCCATCGTCCAGGGCCCTGGCCATCGCATCGCGGGCCTGGTCCTGCTGGACCGGGCTCAGGCCGCCGAGCAGGATGCGGCGCGCCGCCACGCTGGCCTTGCGCTTGTAGACACCGCCTCGCAGCGCGGCCCGGGCGATGGTGGCAATCACCTCGGCCTCGCTGGGTTCGTTGATGCTGGCCGAGACCAGGGCGTCCAGGCCTTTGAGCCGGCGCAGCGCCAGGTCCAGCAGCTGCATGCCGCTCTCGCCCGCGGGCGAGTGAGGGCCGCCACTCAGTTCGGCCTCGGCACGCTGCTCGCCGAGATAGGCCTCGACCTTGGCGAGCTGCTCGATATCGCGTATCGGCACCTGGCCGATGCGGTCATCGGCCTGGATCGCGGCCACATAGGCATCGCGCGCCTTCTCCCACTGGCCGAGGTCGCGCCAGGTCGCACCCAGCGCCGATTGCAGCTGCGGCAGGCCACGCCAGCCCGGCGGGCAGCGCAGCGTCAAACAGGCCTCCACCGCATCGGCGCGGGCGCGGATCTCGCGCTCGGTGAGACGTTCACGCTGGCGTGACAGATCGGCACGCACGCGGGCCAGCTCGTCCAGCACCTCCTCGGGCGATACATACAGCCCGCCCCGGCCGCTGCCGTCGCCGCCATCGGCGCGCGGCTCGGCCAGCCAGCCGGGGTCGCCATAGGCCTGGAAGGCGCCCCAGGTGATGTCATCGCGATTCGCCTCCCAGGTCGCCTGGCGGGCCTGAAACACGGCGTCCCCAAAGCTGCGGCGGCGCAGCAAGAGCTGGGCATAGAGCGTCTGACCGAACAGCCTTGCCAGATCGTCATCGACCGCCCAGCCGGCGACGACGACGCAGCGCACGCCAACGTCGATCAACTCGCGCGCCACGCTGGCCGCCAGCTTGTTGCCGTCGCGGCCCATGTCCACCTGGCCCAGATGGCAGCAGTTCAGGAACACCAGCTCGGGCACCAGCTCCATCGCAGCGATCTCGGCGGCGGTGATCAGCAGGCCATCGGACAGCACCACGCCGCTGCGCGCCCGCCCGTCGCCGTGGCGCAGATTGAAGATGCCATGGGCCGAAATGTGCAGGATGCGCCAGGGCCTGCGGTACAGCGCCGCCAGCACCTCGCTGGCGCTGTTATGGCTGCCGATGACGCGCTCGACGGTGTAGCCCATGCTGCCCAGCACGCTGACCACGGCCTCGGCCTCGGCCTGCGCGCCGGCCAGATCCGGCGGGTCCCGCTCGACGCTCAATGCATTGCCCACACTGCCGAACGCCGCCGCAAACCCCTGCACCGACGGATTGCCGATGACCAGGGCCGTGCGCTCCATGCTCTGCCGCACATGGCGGCGGAAGCGCAGCGACGACAGCTGCCTCACCAGGGCCGTGCGCAGCGCCAGCGGGCGCTTGTCGTCATCGGCGCGGCTGGGGTCGTCGGCCAGCATCAGCTCCCAGGGCAGATTGGCGGTGGCCGCATCGACCACCAGCACGACGCGGTCGAACTGCCGTGCGGCGTCCTTGAAGTCATGGGGCACCATCAGCTGGAACAGCATGCGGCCAAAGTCGGGGTTCCAGGTCTTGTCATGTATCTGCTGGCGCACCAGCTTCTCGATCAGCCCTGGCTGGCGCTGCTGCACCACCGACTCCGCGCGGGCGCGCTGGCCGACATACAGAAAGCGCAGCCGGTCGGCGATCAAGGTCGGCGCGCTGGCCACCGCACCCGGCAGCTGGCAGTCGGGCGGACAGGTCTCCTCGGTGCGATCGGCATCGGTGACGATCAGCCGCGGCCAGTAGCTGGAGCTGCGGCTGTCGAACAGGCGCTGGCGCACGCCCTCGCCCTGGTCCAGCTCGCTGCGGCAGATCAGCAAGGTGCCCTGCTTGCTGGCCTGGGCGCTGAGCCGCGGAGTGAGGTGGCGCAGCGCGTAAGCGGCGCTGATGGCGGTGTCCAGATACAGCTCGACGATGCTCAGCCGCGCGATGCGGATGTTCAGCCGCGTGGTCTCGTAGAACTTGGCATTGGCCTCCATCACGCCGCGCACCAGGGCCTCGACCGAGGCGTCGACCGACAGATTGGCCGAGGAGTTGTAGCCCAGGAGCAGGCTGGCCAGCGAGACCTCTCGCTCCGCCTTGCCCAGCACGTCGATGACCTGCAGCAGATAGCGCAAGGCCCCGGTGCGCACCGATTCGGTCAGGTCGGCCAGGCTCAGCGCGCCCTCGTACTGGCCCAGACCGGTGACCACGGCGCCGCTGAGCATGCCGCGCCGCCGCTCGACCTCGCTGGGCACGCGCAGCACCACGGTGGCCGTGCCGCGCGGGCCGGCATACAGGCCCAGCGTATGGCGCTCGCTCAGATCGCCGGCCAGCAGCTCGCGGTCGATCAGGCCCTGAGGGCCGGCAATCGGGTCCTGCTCGTAGGTGCCGACCAGAATCGGTTCGGACAGGAAGCGCAGGTCCATTGCCTTGACCGAGACCTCGAGCCGGCGGCGCGGGCGCGGCGGCACGCGGTTGCGCAGCGAGCCGCCCATCAGGCCGCGCTCCAGCGCGTCGGGGTCGTCGGCCACCGGCGGGCCGGCGTCGTAGCCCACCGGCTCCGGCTGTTCGATCGCCCGCACCGCCGGCGGCGTGACGGACAACTTGGCGGTGGCGCCCGAGGCCAGCAGCTCGGCGATGGCCGGGAAGTATTCCTTGGTGGCCGGCAGGTCGCCATGCTCGGCCGGCATGTAGTAGAAGCTGCCGATGCCGCCGATGCGGCCCGACTCCCAGGTCACCGTGCCGTCGCCACGGGTCGTGCCCACCATCTTCAGCCGCCCGCCCTGCTCGCGCACGCCGCAGGGGGTGTTGCGTGCCACGCCGAATACATAGCAGCTCTTGGCCTCGTAGTCGGCCGGCAGCCGCGGCCGGGCGGCGTCGCCGTGTTCAGCATTGCCGGCATTGGCCGCATCGTCCTGGCGCCACAGCCAGGCGGCGGCGTCCAGCGTGGCCTGGTCGGGCCGGCCGACCCGGCCGTCGCCAAACCACAGATCGCCGACCTTGGCGCTGAAGCCGGTCCAGGTCTCTGCCGTCTGGAAGGCGTAGATGCCGCCGCCCTCGGGCTGGCCCTGGAAGATGTCCTTGAAGCCGGGCTTGGGCAAGAGGCTCAGGGCGCCGCGGAAGCCGGCCACGATGTCAAGCACCTCCTGCATATCGTGTTCGACGTCCAGCCGCACCAGGGTGCGCAAGGTGTCGCCCTTGCCGATCAGGTTCTCGACCATCGAGTGGGCGCCCTGGTTGGGCGTGCCCAGCATGACGATGCGTGCGCCCTCACGCTGCATCAGCGCGTCCATCACCGCACGGCGCTTGTGGATGGTGGCCCGCACCACCAGGCCGCCCATGCTGTGGGCCAGCAGGCGTATCGGCTTGTCGGTCTCCTTCATCAAGCGGTCGAGAAACTGGCCCAGGCGCTCGGCCAGCACGTCCAGCGGCTGGCGCCAATCGTAGGGGAAGGCCTCGACCCGGTGGCTGCCGGCCAGGTGCTTGCACAGATTGCCGTAGAACATCGCAAACAGCTCGCTGGCCTCGACGCCGCCCTGACCCCAGGCGATTTTGCTCAAGCCCCCGGCGGCAATGTCCAGCGGGTCGAACCAGACCCGGTCCTTGGCCGCCACGGCCAGATGCGAGCCCATCACGCCCGGCAGCACCACGACCACCGGCAGCTTGGCACTGAGCGCATCGCGGCTGGCGGATTCGGCCAGCGCCTGGGCAAAGTCGGCCGGCGCCGGCAGTGCGCGAAAGGCCCCCAGGGCCAGCGGGTCAGGGGCGACCAGCCAGTCGCGCAGCGCGGCGCGCGTATCGGTGTTGGTGAAGTAACGGAAATGCGAAACGTCCGAGCCGCGATCGAACAGCACCTTGGAGCCGACACGCGGCGCAATGCCTGCCAGCATCGCCGAGGTGTTGACGACGAGATCGTTGTCCTCGCTGTCGAACAGCAGGAAGTCGGTGAGCAGCACGCCCAGGCGGCGCAGCATATGGCCGCCCTGGATGTCGCCGGCTATCACCGCCATCTGCGTGCCGGCGCGCACCGGCGCGTCGCGCAAGAGCTGGGCCATCGGCGAGTCGGGCAGCATCGCCTCGATGCCGGGCACCAGGTGCGGATTGGTGCGGTTGCGGGCAATCTCTATCACCACCCGCTTGAAGGCCGAGTACAGGGGGCTGCCGAAGAAGAACGGCACCTGACCGATCAGGGTCAGCAGGCCCGACAGGAACACATCGAAATTGCCGCTGGCCAGCTTGGTGCCATTGGCCGGGCTGGCGGCACGCACATAGCGGCGCACCACCGGCTTTCTCTCGCGCAGCAGGGCGGCCAGCTCGCGCAGCCGGGCTCTATGCTCGGCGTGAGCGATCTCGAGCTCCTTGAGTACGCGCTGGGCCTCGGCGGCGTCGGCGTCGCCGGTGCCCTCGAACGGGAACACATAGCCTTCGATCAGCGCGTCGAAGTCACCGAGGCACAGCAGATCGGCGACCAGGCCGCCGCGCGAGTGCGAGACCAGGCAGATGTTGGCGCCCACCGGGAGCGCCTTGACGAGCTGGATCGCATTGTCGATCGGGCTCTCTGACAGGGTGCGGTGCTCGAAGGCATAGATGCCGCCGCTGAACTGGCGCTCCAGTGCGGTCCACAGATCGCGGTCGCCGGAGCGCAGATCGCCGAAGCTGCCCAGCGTACTGGAGGCGGTGCCGTGAACGAACACCAGCATCGGGTACAGCGCCGGATCGGCCTGCAGTGCGGCGTTGAACTTCGGCGCCTCGAAGTCGGCCGCACTGCCCGCCCCGCTGGCCCAGTGGTAGAGGCCCGGCTCCTGCTCCAGGCGTTTTTCTATCGCCCACATCAGGGCCTTGGTGCCGGCCCAGCTGACACCCAGGCCGGCCTTTCCGCCCAGGCGCGCCACGGCTTCACCGATGATGGCGTCCGGCAACTGGCCCACGCCGACGCTGAATACCTTGCTGATCAACCCACCCACCGCCTCGCCAAGGCCCCGGCCGGGTGCCGCTCCCTGGGCGCGCAGTTGCTCCAGCAGCACCATGCCGTCGGTACCGAGCAGGGTCGGGCGCGTTTGCTCCAGGCTCGCGCGCAGGCGCTGGGCGCTGGTGATCAGGCTGGAGCCATCGGCCAGCTCCAGCACCAGCACCTCGTCGGCGGCCAGGCCATGCTGCTGCTCGGCCGCTCCTTCGCCACCGCTGCGTGCGGCCGCGCCAACATCAAGGGTCAGGCGGGGCTGAAGATAGCCCGCGGGCAGAAAGGGGTCTTCCTGCGCCTGGCCGCTGCGCGCCGTGGGCAGCAGCAGCGTGGGCAGCCGCGGCTTGTCGGCGCGGCCTATGAGCTTGACCTGCACCGTGCTGTCTGCCTTGCCTGCTGCCATCATGCTCTCCCGCAGAGTCGTGCCGCAGTCTAGGAGTGCAGGTCGGCGCCGGCAAGTCTGCAGCCTAGGGAGACCCTGAGGGGAAGATGTCCGAAAAGCACCGGACAGCAAATAGCTTGCATGCGAGGATTTGCCCTTTTCAGGAGGACTTCATGGACCACAACACCCGCGCCACCGCCTTCCACGCGCTGCACCATGCCGACACGATCCTGCTCCTGGCCAATGCCTGGGACGCCGGCAGCGCCCTCGTGATGCAGTCGCTGGGTGTGCCCGCCCTGGCCACCAGCAGCGCCGCCGTGGCCTGGGCCCATGGCGAGGGCGATGGCCACCACCTGCCGGTGGCGCAGCTGCTGGCCACGGTGAGCGAAATCACCGCCAAGCTCAAGGTGCCGCTGACGGTGGACATGGAGGGCGGCTACTCGGACGATCCGCAGACGGTGGGCGACAACGTTGCGGCCATCGTTGGCGCGGGCGCCGTGGGCATCAATATCGAGGACGGCCGCGACACCCCCGAACTGCTGTGCCGCAAGATCGAGCAGGCCCGCGCCGCCGCCGAGCGCCAGGGCCTGCGCCTGTTCATCAACGCCCGCTGCGATGTATATCTGAAAGGCCTGGTGGCGCCCGAGCTGCGCGTCGAGGAGACCCTGCGCCGCGCCCGGCTCTACGCCGAGGCCGGCGCCGATGGCCTGTTTGCCGCCGGTGCGCGGGCGCCCGCCGACATCGCCGCGATCTGCGCCGGAACGAAGCTGCCGGTCAATCTGCTGGCCCTGCCCGGCCTGCCCTTGGCGCCCGAGCTGGCACGCCTGGGCGTGCGCCGCCTGAGCGCCGGCTCGGGTATCGCCGAGGCCCTCTATGCACGCATGGCCGAATTGACACGCGGCTTTCTGCAGACGGGCGATGGCACCGCTTTTGCCGCCCAGGCAATGAGCTGGAGCGAGCTGAACGGGCTGATGCACTGACGCACATCCTGAGTTTCGGCGTCATTGGGCTGCATGGTTGACCCTCGTCAACAGGATCAGCCTCGGACGGGTCTACAACAAACCATCGTCCCGAACAAGGAAACGCGATGCCCCTACTCAAGGAACTGCTCACCACCGACGCCGGCCTGATGAGCGCGGCAGGCATCATCTTCATGCTGGGCATGGGGGTGTTCTTCATGCGCTACTTCCGCAGGCACATTGCCGAAGACACTGCGCGGGCCAAGTCCGGGAAACTGTGAGAACCTAGCGGGCCATGCCCGCTTCTGTATTCGACGGCCCTTTCGTCGCTCATCTGATACTCGCTGTGTCCGCCCTTGCAGTCGCCCTGGGCCTGCGGCCCTGGGCGGCGCTCGGCGGTGACGGCCCGCCCTGGCCCTGGCTGTTCCTGGCGGCACTGCTGCCGCTGTTCTGGGGCGTGGATCGCTATGCGGTGCCGGTGGCTCAGCCGCTATCGGGCGCGGCGCTATTGGTGCTGTTTGCCGGCTGGCCGCTGGCGGTGCTGGCCATGCTGCCGGCCGCGCTGATCACCTGCCTGGCCGGGGACCTGAGCGTGGCGGAGGCGCTGCACCGGCTTATCTGGCTCGGTATCGTGCCGGCCAGCCTGACGCTGGCCATCGGCGCCCTGCTGCGCCGCTACCTGCCCCACCATCTGTTCATCTACATCCTCGGCCGGGGCTTCTTCGGCACCTTTGCCGCCTATGCATTGACCAGCGCCGCCGACATCGGCCTGCATGCGGCGCTGCAGGGCACGCTGCCGGCCGATCTGATGATTGCCCGCGTGCTGAACGCCTTCGCCGAGGCCTTCCTGACCGGCATGTGCGTGGCCATTGCCGTGGCCTACCGGCCGCAGTGGCTGGCGACCTACTCGGACCGGCTCTACCTGCCCGCCAAGAGCAGCTAGGCCTCCTCGTCGCCGATCAGCAGGCGTGTCTCGCTGGCGAAGCGGTGCGGCGGAATCTCCAGATTGCTGGGCGCGGGCTTGTTCCTGAACACGCGGCCGGCAGCATCGAAGGTGGAGCCGTGGCAGGGGCAGAAAAAGCCACCGGGCCAGTCGGCGCCGACGCTGGGATTGGCGCTGCCCGCCGGCACCGCGCTGGGCGAGCAGCCCAGGTGGGTGCAGATGCCCACGGCCACGAAAATATCGGGCTTGACCGAGCGCCAGGCGTTCTGCGCATAGGCCGGCTGCTGCTCGCGAAGCGACTTCGGATCGGCGAGCTGCCCGTCCAGGGCCGGCAAGGCGGCCAGCATCTCGGGCGTGCGCCGCATGATCCAGACCGGCTTGCCCCGCCACTCGACCGTCTTCGAGCCGCCGGGGGGCAGGTCGGAGATGTCCACCTCGACCGCGGCGCCCTGCGCCCGCGCGCGCTGGCTGGGCGCCAGAGAGGACACGAAGGGGATGGCCGTGGCCGCCACGGCCATGCCGCCGGCCGCGCCGGTGGCCAGCAGCCAAACTCGGCGCTCGGGGTCAGGACTTGCGGCAAGCGGCAGGGTGCGGGTGTTCATGACGAATCTCCAGCGAGACCCGATCCAGACAGGAGGCCCGGACCTTGGCTCGCCAGCCAGGTGAACTCAAGATCCATGCCAGCTACCAGGCAGCCAAGAACCTCAATCACATCAAGCACTTGACCGCGGCGGGCGGCAGCACGCTGCCACCGCCGCACTGCCACTGGCAGTACTGCGATGGCAGATGGCAGACCGGTCGTCAGTCCGGCCCCAGCGCCTTGAGCCGGCGGTAGAGCGTGCGTTCGCTGAGCCCCAGGCGGGCGGCCAGGGTCCGGCGCGTGCCGGTGAAGCCCTGCACGGCGTGCAGCAGTGCCTCGTCACACGCTTGCTTGGCGGCGGGCAGCACCGGCGTTCGCGCCAGCCCGGACGGTAGATGTTCGACCCGTATCAGGCCGTCGTCGGCAAACAGGCGGGCTCGCTCCAGCACATTGCGCAGCTCGCGCACATTGCCCGGCCAGGCATGGGCCTGCAAGCGGGCCAGCGCGGCAGGGGTCAGGCTCAATGGCACGCCGGCGGGCGCCTCGCGTTTCAGGATGGAGTCCACCAGCAGGGCAATGTCCTCCGGGCGCTCGCGCAGCGCCGGCAGCTCGATCGGGAAGGCGTTGATGCGGTAGTACAGGTCCTCGCGGAAGCGACCCTCGGCCACCATGCGCGCCAAGGGTTGATGGGTGGCGGCGACGAGCCGGAAGTCAGCCTGGCGGGTTTCCAGGCCGCCGACACGGCGGTAGCCGCCGGTCTCGATCAGTCGCAGCAGCTTGACCTGCATGGCCAGCGGCACATCGCCCATCTCATCGAGGAACAGGGTGCCGCCCTGGGCGGTCTCGACCAGGCCCGGCTTGCGCGCATGGGCCCCGGTGAAGGCGCCTTTCTCGTAGCCGAACAGCTCGCTCTCGAATAGCGCCTCGCTCAGGCCCGAGCAGTCCACCACCACGAAAGGCCCGCCGGCGCGCGGGCTGGCCTCGTGCAGCGCGCGAGCGAACAGTTCCTTGCCGGTACCCGACTCACCCAGCAGCAGGACCGGCAGCATCGAGGGCGCGACGCGCTGCAGCGACTCCAGCGCCGCCATGAAGACGGCGGAGCGGCCCACCAGCCCCTCGGCGCTGGGCTCGGCCGAGGCATGCCGCACCGTGCACAGGCGCTCCACATAGGCCAGCACCCTGCCCTGCGGGTCCAGGATTGGCCGCAACTCGACATTCACATGCTCGGGCCCGCGCGGCGTGTGGTGGATGTGCAGCACGCGATCCGGCCCGCCCAGTTCGAGCGAGCGGCGCATCGGGCAATGCTCGCCGGCCTGGTCGCAGGGCACATCGTAATGGTGGGAGACGCGATAGCACTTCTGGCCCAGCACGGGCTCGCCGGCACGACCGAACTGGCGACGGTAGGCCGGGTTGGCGCCCAGGATGTTGTAGGCGGGGTCGAGCACGATCATCGGCTCGCCTTCATGGGCGAGATAGGCGATCAAGGCCTGCAGCGCGGCCAGCGCCGGATCGGCATTCATGTCTACCTTTTTCATCGGCCCCTGTCGTTGCCCGACGATTGTGGTTCGCCCGGGCGGCGCCGGCCTTGCGCCAGCGCAGACCGCATGGTCGACAATCGGCCCACGGTCAACACAGCAACAGGCACGGCATGACAAGCCCATCCCCCGCAACGACTACTGCCTCCGCACTGCCGAGCGATGACGCCCTGCGCCATGAGCTCCACAACGAGGTCCACGCGCGGCCCTCGGCCCGCATAAGGCTGCCGGCCCTGGTGGTGTTCGTGGCGGTGCTGAACAAGGACGTCACGCGGCAGCAGGAGTGCGAGCACCTGCGCCGCCTGTCGCGGCAGCAGCACCTCACCGTGGACGACCTGCAACACAATTTTCTGCGGCTGCGTTTTGCCGACCATACGGTCAAATGGGAGCGCCACAGCGAGTTCACCCGCTATGCCATCGTGCAGCCGCTGCCGCCCGGCGCCCTGCTGGGCGCCAGCGAGCCCGAGCTGCTGGCCTCGCTGCGGGTGGACCCCGACTGGCTGCGTGGCATTCCGGGCCGCACCGTCGCGGCGGTCAAGCTGGCCATGGTCGAGCATGATCTGAGCGATCCGCATGCCGCGCTGGCGCTGGGTCAGCAATGGCTTGGCGGCGGCGGCGTGGTGGCCTCGTTGATGGGCAATGGTCACTCGATGGCGGTGACCAATTTCCGCCTGCGTGACAGCGGCTTCGAACGCATGCTGGTGATCGCCGCGCCGGGCACCAGCGAAACCCGCGCCGGCCGCATCTCGCAGCGCCTGCTGGAGCTGGAAATCTACCGCCTGATGGCGCTGCGCGGCCTGCCCGTGGCCAAGGTGCTGGGCAGCACGCTGGCCGAGTCGGAGGCCGCGCTGGCCGAAGTGACGGCCAGCCTGGAGAGCCGCCAGGTCTCGGAGACCGAGCTGCTGGACCGGCTGATCCATGTCGCGGCCCGCGTCGAGCGGGCCACCGCCGAGCACCTCTACCGCTTCTCGGCCACCCAGGCCTATGACGCGCTGGTGCGCCAGCGCATCGCCGAGCTGCGTGAGAAGCCCATTCCCGGCACGCAGACGCTGGGCGAGTTCATGCAGCGCCGGCTCTCGCCGGCGATTGCGACAGTGGCGGCCACGGCCCAACGCCTCACCTCACTGTCGCAGCGCATCGAACGCGCCAGTGCCCTGCTGCGCACCCGTGTGGACATTGCCACCGAGGCGCAGAACCAGCAGCTGCTGGCCAAGCTGACGCGCGGCCAGGCGCTGCAGCTGAATATGCAGGCCACGGTGGAAGGCCTGTCGATCGCGGCGATCTCCTACTACGTCGTCAGCCTGCTGCTGTACCTGGGCAAGGCGCTGAAGTCCACGGGCCTGAACATCAACCCGGAGCTGTGCGCCGGCGCCTCGATCCCGCTGGTGCTGTGGGTCGTCTGGCAGGCCACCCGGCGCATCCACGCGCGGCTGCAGCTGCCGCACTGAAGCGGGCAATCAGCGGCCGGTCAACCCAGCCGCACCGGCAGGCCATGGGCGCGCCAGGCGCCCATGCCGCCACTCAGATTGCGCACCCGGGTGTGGCCGTGATGGAGCAGGAACTGCATCGCCTGCATGCTGCGGCCGCCGGCGGCGCAGGCCATGATCAGGTCGGCATCGCGGGGCAGCTCGGGGTGGCGGCGTTCGAGCTCGCTGAGCGGCAGCGTGATCACCTGCGGCAGGTCATAGGCGGCGCGGGCGACCTCATGCGGCTCGCGCACGTCGATCAGCCAGCAATTGCCCTGAGCCAGGATCTGGCTGGCCTGGACGGGGTCGAGTTGGAGCAGGGCATGGGTCATGGTGGTGAGCTTTCGGTTGAGGTTCGGGGTCAGCTGGAGGTCTTGGGCAGAAACGCGGCTCGCATGCTGGCTTCGCGCTCGGCCTGGCGCGCCAGCTGGCCGCAGACCAGATCGCAAAGCGCATAGACGGCCGGGTCGGCAATGCGGTAGTAGACACTGGTGCCGCGGCTCTCCCGCTCCACCAGCCCATGCTGCTGCAGCTGGCTCAGGTGGCGCGACACATTGGCCGCGCTGTAGCCGCACAGCGTGGCGAGATCGCCGACATTGCGTTCCCGCTCGCGCAGCAGATTGAGAATTCGCAAGCGGGTAGGTTCGGACAGCGCCTGAAAATAGCCCGCCACCTGCAGCAGTGCGGGCTCGGGCAGCGCTTCCATCATTGAGCTTGCGGCTGGCTTCGTGAGTTCCGGCATGGGGTTCACCTGTTTTGGGTGTGTTGTTTCATTCAGCGTTTGACTATTTGCGTTAATAGCTAAATAATACGACAACGATGCAACCCTGTCCAGCAGCAATGCCACGAAACATCATGAAACCCATGCAAGCCCGTCATCGCGCCCTCGCCTTCACCCTGCTCACGCTGTTGAGCGGGTTCGGTGCAGCCGCTCATGCGGCCGATGCGCCGCGCCCGGGTGGTCTGCAAACGCTGATGATCCGCAGCCAGGCCAACGGCACCATGGCCAGCCACGACGGCGTGGTCGAAGCCCTTCGCCAGACGGTCATCGCGGCCCAGGTGGCTGGCGCCATCGTGCAACTGGACGTCAAGGCCGGGGACCGCGTCAAGGCCGGTCAGGTGCTGATGCGCATCGATGCCCGCGCCGCCGAGCAGGCCGCCACGGCCAGCGAGGCCCAGGCGCAGTCGGCCCGCGCCGCCCTGCAACTGGCCAGCCGCGAGTTCGAGCGCCAGCAGCAGCTGTTCAAGCAGCACTACATCAGCCAGGCGGCATTGGACCAGGCCGAGGCCCAGTTCAAGGCCACGCAGGCACAGGTCAATGCGCAGGTGGCCCAGCTGGGCCTGGCGCGCACGCAGAGCGGCTTCAACATCGTGCGCAGCCCTTACGACGGCGTGATCGCCGAGCTGCCGGTGAACCTGGGCGATATGGCCATGCCCGGCCGCGCGCTGGCCACCGTCTACGACCCCAGCGCCCTGCGCGTGACGGCCAATGTGCCGCAAAGCCTCGGCGCCAGCCTGGCCGGCCCATCCCGGTGGCTGATCGAGATTCCCGGCATCAACACTGCCGACACGCCCATCGTCCCGACCGGCGCGCAGCTGCTGCCCCTGGTGGACGCCTCCTCGCACACCCTGCAGCTGCGCCTGAACCTGCCGGCCAAGCTCACCGGCGTCGTGCCCGGCATGTTTGCCCGGGTGCTGGTACCGGGTGTTCCAGGGGCGGCCCCGGCGCTGCGCGTGCCACGCAGCGCCATCGTGCGCCGCGCCGAGTTGACGGGACTCTACGTGCTGGACGCCAAGGGCGCCCCCCTGCTGCGCCAGGTGCGCCTGGGCGCCGCGCAGGGTGAATCGGTCGAGGTCTTGAGCGGCCTGACCGCCGGCGAGCAGGTGGTGGTGGACAGCGCCGCCGCTGCCCGCATTCGTTGAGGCCAGCCATGAGCGACAACACTCCAAACCCGATGGGCGCTTCTGGCCGCATCGCCGCCTTCTTCCAGAGCGCGCAGATCACCCCGCTGCTGGCCCTGGTAGCCCTGCTGCTGGGCATCTTCGCGGTGATGGTCACGCCGCGCGAGGAAGAGCCGCAGATCAATGTGACGATGGCCAATGTGCTGATCCCCTTCCCTGGCGCCAGCGCCCGGGATGTGGAGCAGATGGTGGCCACGCCGGCCGAGCAGGTGCTGTCACAGATTGCCGGCGTCGAGCACGTGATGTCGATGTCGCGCCCGGGCCTGGCCGTGATCACGGTGCAGTACAAGGTCGGCGTGCCGCGCACCGAGGCGCTGGTGCGCCTGTACGACACGGTCAACTCCAATGCCGACTGGCTGCCCCAGGGCCTGGGCGTCTCGGCGCCCCTCATCAAGCCCAAGGGCATCGATGACGTGCCCATCGTCAGCCTGACCCTGTTCGGCAAGAGTACCGACACCGGCGCGTTTGATCTGGAGCGTGTCGCCCACAGCATGGAGATCGAGCTCAAGCGGGTACCTGGCACGCGCGAGGTCACGACCCTTGGCGGCCCCGGCCGCGCCGTGCGCGTCGAGATCGACCCCGGCCGCATGAGCAGCGCCGGCCTGACCCTGCCCGAGCTGCGCCAGGCGCTGCAGTCGGCCAATGCCGGCCTGCCGCTGGGCGATCTGCTCGGCGCCAATCAGGCCATCGCGCTGGAGGCCGGCCCCTTCCTGGCCTCGGCCCGCGATGTCGAGGAGCTGGTCGTCGGCGTGCGTGAGGGCAAGCCGGTGTTCCTGCGCGATGTGGCACGGGTGCAGGACGGCCCGCTCACGCCCTCGCGCTATGTCTGGCATGGCGAGCAGGGCAAGGAGTACCCGGCGGTGACGATTGCCATCACCAAGAAGGCCGGCGAGAACGCCATCGATGTGGCCAATGCGGTGATGAAGCGCGTCGACACGCTCCGCAACACCGTGATACCGGCCGAGGTGCAGGTCAGCGAGACGCGCAACTACGGCGCCAGCGCCAATGACAAGGCACAGAAGCTGATCCAGAAGCTGCTGTTCGCCACCGCCTCGGTGGTGGCCCTGGTCTTCATCGCGCTGGGCCGGCGCGAGGCGGCCATCGTCGGCACGGCGGTGATACTGACCTTGACGGTGACCCTGTTCGCCTCCTGGGCCTGGGGCTTCACCCTGAACCGGGTGTCGCTGTTCGCGTTGATCTTCTCTATCGGCATCCTGGTGGACGACGCCATCGTGGTGGTCGAGAACATCCACCGCCACCAGCAGCTGTTCCCGGGCCGCACGCTGGCCCAGATCATCCCCGGCGCGGTGGATGAGGTCGGCGGCCCGACCATATTGGCCACCCTGACGGTGATTGCCGCGCTGCTGCCGATGGCCTTTGTCAGCGGACTGATGGGCCCGTACATGAGCCCGATCCCCATCAATGCCTCGATGGGCATGCTGCTGTCGCTGGCTATCGCCTTCGTCGTCACGCCCTGGCTGGCGCGGCTGTGGATGAAGGCGCTGCCGGCCGATCATGCCGGCGATCCGGAGGCCTTGCATGGCCTGTCGGCCAAGCTGGCGCCGACCTTCGAGCGCGTCTTCAAGCCGCTGCTGGATCTTCAGCGCGGCTCGCGCAACCGCAAGCTGCTGGGTCTGGGCGTGGCCGTGCTGATCGCACTGTCGCTGCTGCTGCCGGCCACCGGCCTGGTGCTGCTGAAGATGCTGCCCTTCGACAACAAGTCGGAGTTCCAGGTCGTCGTCGATATGCCCGCCGGCACGCCGCTGGAGCAGACCGCCGCGGTGATGCACGAGCTGGGCGCGTATCTCGCCACCGTGCCCGAGGTCACCCACTACCAGGCCTATGCCGGCACCGCCTCGCCGATCAATTTCAACGGCCTGGTGCGCCAGTACTATCTGCGCTCGGGTGCCGAGCAGGGCGACATCCAGGTCAATCTGGTCGACAAGCACGATCGCGCCGACAAGAGCCACCAGATCGCCACCCGCGTGCGGCCCGAGCTGCAGAAGATCGCCCGCCGCCATGGCGCGAATGTGAAGATCGTCGAGGTGCCGCCCGGCCCGCCGGTGCTCTCGCCCATCGTGGCCGAGATCTACGGCCCCGAGGCCGAGGGCCGCCAGCAGGTGGCCAAGGCGGTGCGCGCGCTGATGGAACGCTCCGACGGCCTGGTCGATGTGGACGACAGCAGCATCGCCAGCGCACCGCGCAAGCTGCTGCTGGTGGACCGGCGCAAGGCCGCGCTGCTGGGTGTGCCGCAGCAGGCCATCGTCACCACGCTGCGCGCGGCGCAGTCGGGCGAGGCGGTCACCTATCTGCATGACCAGAGCAAGTACCCGGCCGCCGCTGTGCTGCAGCTGCCGCCCGAGGCACAGGGCAATCTGGACCTGTTGCTGTCGCTGAGCGTGCGCAGCACCGCGGGCAAGCTGGTGCCCATACGCGAGCTGGTCACGGTCAGCGACACGCTGCGCGAGCAGCCCATCCATCACAAGGACCTGCTGCCGGTGAACTATGTGCTGGCCGACATGGCGGGCAAGCTCGACAGCCCGCTGTACGGCATGTTCGCGATGCGCGGCGGGCTGTTGGACATCAAGACGCCGGGCGGCGGCACGCTGCAAGAGTTCTTCATCAGCCAGCCCGACGATGGCTATCGCGACTACGCGATCAAGTGGGACGGCGAGTGGCAGATCACGTTCGAGACCTTCCGCGACATGGGCGCGGCCTATGCGGTGGGCCTGGTGCTGATCTATCTGCTGGTGGTGGCGCAGTTCGGCTCGTATCTGACGCCGCTGATCATCATGGCGCCGATCCCGCTGACCATCATCGGCGTGATGCCGGGCCATGCGCTGCTGGGTGCCCAGTACACCGCCACGTCGATGATAGGCATGATCGCGCTGGCCGGCATCATCGTGCGCAACTCCATCCTGCTGGTGGACTTCATCAATCTGCAGGTGCGCGCCGGCATGCCTTTCGAGCGGGCCATCGTGCGCTCGGCCATCACCCGGGCCCAGCCCATCATGCTGACCGGCATGGCCGCGATGATGGGCGCCTTCTTCATCCTCGACGACCCCATCTTCAACGGTCTGGCGATCTCGCTGATCTTCGGCATCTTCGTCTCCACCATCCTGACCCTGGTGGTGATACCAACCCTGTACTACATGGCCTACCGCCATCGTCTGCACGCCCTCACCGGCATTTCAACTCAAGGAGAGCCTTCATGACCACCTGGCAAATCGTGCGCATCGTCGCCGGCATTTTCATTCTCTTGTCGCTGGCGCTGGGCGTGCCCGGCAGCCCGCTGTTCGTCAACAGCTGGTGGCTGGCGTTCACTGCCTTTGTCGGCATCAATCTGCTGCAAAGCGGCTTAACCCGCTGGTGCCTGATGGAGTCGATACTGCGCAAGCTGGGCATCAAGCCCGGAAACTGAAGGACATCCGCATGAGTGACAACAGCTTCATCAGCATCGAGCTGCACCAGCAGCAGGACTACCGTTTCGAGGCGCGCTTCGGTGCGCCGGTGGCGCCCCTGGTCTGCGACGAGCCGCCTCCGCTGGGCGCCGCCGCCGGCCCTTCGCCGGTAGAGCTGCTGTGTGCCGCCGTGGCCAACTGCCTCAGCGACTCGCTGCTGTTCGCGCTACGCAAATTCAAGCAGGCGCCGGAGCCCTTGAGTTGCAAGGTCACGGCCGAGGTGGGCCGCAATGCCGAGGGCCGGGTTCGCGTGCTGGCGATGACGGCGCGACTGCAACTGGGCGTCGCGGCCGCCGAGCTGCTGCACCTGGAGCGGGTGCTGAGCCAGTTCGAAAGCTATTGCACAGTCACCCAGAGCGTGGGCCAGGGCATTGCCATCACGGTGCAGGTGTGGGATGCCACGGGCACCCAGCTCAAGTAAGCCCTGTCAGCGCGCCCCGGCCGGCATCAAACGCTCCTTGGCGTCGATCTCGGTGTCGGGGTCCATCTCGATGGCCACCTGGGTGCAGACGGCCCGGCACAGCGCGGCGACGCGGTCGCTCTGCAGCTTGTAGTAGATCTGCGTGCCCTCGCGACGCTTGGACAGCACGCCGCTGCGGTACAGCGTGGACAGGTGCTGCGACATATTGGGCTGGGTGGTGTCGATCTCGCCCAGCAGCTCGGACACATTCTTCTCGCCATGGCAGACGGCGCTGATGATCTTCAGCCGTATCGGCGTGGACAGCAGCGAGAACAGTTCGGCGACCGATTCAAAGACTTTGTCTTCGGTGTTGCGAGCTTCCATGATTCCGTGGCGTGGTGGCGTGTCCTCATTGTATTCGCATTCAACGATATAGCCAGGCACGCCCGTTCATGTCAAGTCACTTGAACTTGTAGTGCTCCTTGTTCAGCACCGCGGCCACCGCCGTGGATTCCTCCGGGAACATGCCCAGATTCAGCTCGCTATTGCATTGCTCGACCATGCCGCGCAAGGCACCGGCCGTCTTGACGCGCTCCATCGGCCGGTAGACACCGGAACCATCGCCGCCGAACTTGCGCGCGTGGCACTCCGCACAGCGATGCTCCTTGATCAGGCGCTGGCCCAGGGCCAGGTCGGCGCCCTTGAAAATATCTGCGCCCTCCTGGGCGAGTGCCGGTGCGCCCAACAGGCTGGCCAACAAGAATCCGTAGACCTGACGCATGGCACCTCCGCTTGCAAGCCCCCTCGGGCCCGGACCAACGATACTACGTCGGACCAGGCCTCTTTGGCACCCGACAAAACCCAGCCGGCCAGGGCCTCGGGGCCGGCTGCCGACAGCCGGTTTCAGCGGTAGCGAGGCAGCATCGCCTCCAGCGGCAAGGGCCTGATCCTGGGCGCCTGACCGGCGCAGCCAAAGGCCTCGAAGCGCTGCACGCACAACTCCCTGGCCGCCAGGCGGGCGGCGGCAAAGGCCTTGCGCGGGTCGAACTCGGCCGGCTGCTCGCTCATCAGCCTGCGCATCGCACCGAACATCACCAGCCGGATATCGGTGTCGATATTGATCTTGCGCACGCCGCTCCTGATGCCACGCTGTATCTCTTCCACCGGCACGCCGAAGGTCTCGCGGATCTCGCCGCCGAACTGCCGGATGATGGCCAGCCACTCCTGCGGCACGCTGGACGAGCCGTGCATGACCAGATGGGTGTCAGGCACGGCCGCGTGAATCTCTGCGATGCGGGCCATGGCCAGGATGTCGCCGGTGGGCGCGCGACTGAACTTGTAGGCACCATGGCTGGTGCCGATGGCGATGGCCAGCGCGTCAACGCCGGTGGCGGCCACGAATTCGCGGGCCTGGGCCGGATCGGTCAGCAGCTGCTCGTGGCTGAGCTTGCCAGCAGCGCCGACGCCATCCTCCTCCCCTGCCTCGCCGCTCTCCAGCGAACCGAGACAGCCCAGTTCGCCCTCCACCGACACACCCACCGCATGGGCCAGCGCGCACGCACGCCGCGTGACCTCGACGTTGTACTCGTAGCTGGCCGGTGTCTTGGCATCCTCGCGCAGCGAACCGTCCATCATCACGCTGGTGAAGCCCGAGCGTATGGCCTGCACGCACACCGCCACCGAGGCGCCATGGTCCTGGTGCAGCACCACCGGAATGTCCGGGTGGGCCTCGACGGCGGCCAGCACCAGATGCCGCAGATAGGCCTCGCCGGCGTACTTGCGCGCCCCCGCCGACGCCTGCAGTATCACCGGCGACCGGGTCGCCTGCGCGGCCTCCATGATGGCCTGCACCTGCTCCATATTGTTGACGTTGAAGGCCGGCACGCCATAGCCCTGCTCGGCGGCGTGGTCCAGCACTTGTCTCAGCGATACCAGGGCCATGACGGCCTCCTTTCAATGGGTGGATGGCGGCGCCAGCACATGAGCGGCAAGCTCGCTGAGGCTGGCGAAAATCCGTTGCGGGCGCGCGTTGGCGATCGGCTCGCCGGCGTTGTAGCCATAGGGCACGGCCCAGGCGGCCAGCCCGGCATTGCGGGCGGCGTCGATATCGGTGCGCGAGTCCCCGACATGGGCGCTGCGCGTGGTGCATACGCCCAGCTCCCGGGCCACATGTCGCAGCACGCTGGCGTGGGGCTTCTTCTGCGCCAGGCTGTCGCCGCCGATCAGCAGGTCGAACATAGGCTCCAGCCGGGTCGCCTGCAGCACGCGCCGTGCATGTCGCAGCTCCTTGTTGGTCACGCAGGCCGTCTTGATGCCGGCGATCCGCAGCCGGGCCAGCGCCTCGCGGGCGCCCTCATAGACCACGGCCGCGCTGCCGCTGGTGAGGGCGTAGTGGCGGTCCAGACTGACCAGCAACGCATCGATGTCCAGGCGCTCGCTGAGCGAGGGGTTCTCGTGGAAGATGCGGGCCAGCAGCTTGAGCATCAGCTCGCGCGTGCCGGCGCCTATCAGCAGGGTGATCTCGGCCGTCGGGCGCCGCGCCAGGCCATGCTCCTCCAGGGCCCGGTTCACCGCCTCGGCAATCTCGCCGGCCGTGTCGACCAGGGTGCCGTCCAGGTCGAAGCTGATCAGTTGGTAGTCGTGCATGCCGCCTCCTCCTGGGCCAGGGTCTGCCGCACCAGCGCGACCAGCTTCGCGGCACTGAAGCCGAACAGCTCGAACAGCGCGCCGGCCGGTGCGGACTCGCCGAAGCGGTCCAGCCCCAGCGCCGCCACGCAGCCGTAGTGCCCCCAGCCCCGGGTGCTGCCGGCCTCGACGCCGATGCGCGGCACGGCCCTCGGCCCGAGCACCGCCTCTCGGTAGGCCCGCTCCTGGCGGTCGAACAGCGAGCTCGATGGCAGCGAGACCACACGCACCGGCAGGCCCTGCTCGTCCAGCAGGCGTTGCGCGGCCATGGCCAGCTGCAGCTCCGAGCCGCTGGCGATCAGCACGGCACGGGGCTGCGGCCGGTCCGACAGCACATAGCCACCGCGGGCGATGGCCACCACCTGCTCCGGCGTGCGCGGCTGCGCCGGCAGGGCCTGGCGGGTCAGCAGCAGGGCGCAGGGGCGCTCACGCTGCTGCAGCGCGGCGATCCAGGCGGTGGCGGTCTCGGCCGCGTCGCCGGGGCGCCACACGTCCAGGCCCGGGATCAGGCGCAGGCTCTCGGCATGCTCGACCGGCTGATGCGTGGGGCCGTCCTCGCCCAGGCCTATCGAGTCATGGGTGAACACATGGATCACCTGCTGCTTCATCAGCGCGGCCATGCGGATCGCATTGCGGCTGTAGTCGCTGAAGGTCAGGAAGGTGCCGCCGTAGGGAATCAGCCCGCCGTGCAGGGCCATGCCGTTCATCAAGGCGGCCATGCCGAACTCGCGCACGCCGTAGCTGAGGTGGCGGCCTGCGAAGTCATCCGGCATGACGCTGCCGCACCCGGGGAAGTCGGTCAGGTTGGAGCCGGTCAGGTCGGCACTGCCGCCCAGCAGCTCGGGCATCTGCGGTGCCAGCGCGGCCAGCAGCTGCTGCGAGGCCTTGCGCGTGGCAACGGCCTCCTGCCGCTGCGCGGTGGCGGCCAGGGTCTTGAAGGCCAGCATCTCGAAGCCGGGCGGCAGCTCGCGCCTGATCACCCGCCGCTCGAACTCGGCCGCCAGCTGCGGGTGGGCGTCGCGGTAGGCGGCGAAGCGCCGCTGCCAGTCGCGCTGCAGGGCCGCGCCGCGCTCGCGCGCATCCCAGGCCTGGCGCACACCTTCGGGAATCTCGAACGGGCCATGGGGCCAGCCGATAACGGCGCGGGTGGCGGCGATCTCGGCCGCGCCCAACGGCTCGCCATGGGCCTTGGCCGTGCCGGCGCGGCCCGGCGAGCCGGCGCCGATGGTGGTGCGGCAGATGATCAACGTGGGCCGCTCGGCATGGGCCCTCGCATGGGCCAGTGCCTGCGCCACCGCCTCGACATCGTGCCCATCCAGCGGCCCCAGCACCTGCCAGCCGTAGGCCTCGAAGCGGGCGGCCGTGTCGTCGGCGAACCAGCCTTCGATCTTGCCGTCGATGGAGATGCCGTTGGCGTCGTAGAGCGCGATCAGCTTGCCCAGCTTGAGGGTGCCGGCCAGCGAACAGGCCTCGTGGCTGATGCCCTCCATCAGGCAACCATCGCCGAGGAAGACATAGCTGTGGTGGTCGACGACGGCATGTCCCGGCCGATTGAACTGCTCGGCCAGCAGCCGCTCGGCCAGGGCGAACCCCACCGCATTGGCCAGCCCCTGGCCCAGCGGGCCGGTGGTCGTTTCGACGCCGGGGGTCAGGCCATGCTCGGGGTGACCGGGCGTCTTGCTGTGCAGCTGGCGGAAGGCCTTCAACTCCTCGATGGACAGGTCGTAGCCGCTCAGGTGCAGCAGCGCGTAAAGCAGCATCGAGGCGTGGCCGTTGGACAGCACGAAGCGGTCGCGGTCCGGCCATTGCGGGTCGGCCGGGTTGTGGCGAAGCGCCCCGCCCCACAGCGCGACGGCCATCTCGGCCATGCCCATCGGTGCGCCAGGGTGGCCGGAGTTGGCGGCCTGCACCGCGTCCATGGCCAGCGCGCGCAGGGCGTTGGCTTGGGTCTTCTGAATCGTCGTGGTCGTCATGTGCGTGCTCCCGTATCAGAGTGAGAGCGCGCGCTGACGCCGCTCCATCATGCGCCAGATGAAGGGCGTGAAGATCAGCTGCATGGCCAGTTCCATCTTGCCGCCGGGCACCACGATGGTGTTGGCGCGCGACATGAAGGAGTCGTGGATCATGCTCAGCAGGTACTGGAAGTCGATGCCCTTGGGCTGGGCGAAGCGGATCACCACCATGCTCTCGTCGGGCGACGGAATGTCGCGCGAGATGAAGGGGTTGGAGGTGTCCACCATCGGCACGCGCTGGAAGTTCACATGGGTATGGGCGAACTGCGGGCAGATGTAGTGCACGTAGTCGGGCATGCGGCGCAGGATGGTGTCGGTCACCGCCTCGGCCGAGTAGCCGCGCACGTTCTTGTCGCGCCAGAGTTTTTGAATCCACTCCAGGTTGATCACCGGCACCACGCCGATCAGCAGGTCGGGATAGCGGGCGATGTCCACCTGCTCGGTGACCACGGCGCCGTGCAGGCCCTCGTAGAACAGCATGTCGGTATCGGGCTTGAGGTCTTCCCAGGCGGTGAAGGTGCCGGGCTCCTGGGCATAGGGCGCGGCCTCGACCGGATCGTGCAGATAGCGTCGGCGCCGGCCCGAGCCGCATTCGCTGTAGCTGCGGAACAGGTTCTCCAGTTCGGGGAAGAGATTGTTCTCCGGCCCGAAGTGGCTGAAGTGCTCGTTGCCGGAAGCCTCGGCCTCGGCCTGGCGGGCGCGCATTTCCTTGCGGTCGTAGCGGTGGAAGCTGTCACCCTCGATGACGGCGGCCTTGACGTTCTCGCGGCGAAAGATGTTCTCGAAGGTGCGGGTCACCGACGAGGTGCCGGCACCGGAGCTGCCGGTGATGGCGATGATGGGGTGGCGTTCTGACATGGCGGGCTCTCTAGTCTCTGAACAGGCTGCGGGGCGCGAACAGCGGCGCCGGGGCGACATCGGGGGCTGGCTCGTGGTGGTAGCGCTCGATGCGCTCGACCTCGTCGCGCGAGCCGAACACCAGCGGAATTCGCTGGTGCAGGCTGCTCGGCACGACGCCCAGCATCGGCTGGCGGCCGGTGCTGGCGCGGCCGCCGGCCTGCTCCATCAGCAGGGCGATGGGGTTGGCCTCGTAGAGCAGGCGCAGGCGGCCGGGCTTGCTCACGTCCTTGCTGTCGCGCGGGTAGAGAAACACGCCGCCGCGCATCAGGATGCGGTGCGCCTCGGCCACCATCGACGCGATCCAACGCATATTGAAGTCCTTGCCGCGGGCGCCTACCTTGCCGGCCAGGCATTCGTCCACATAGCGCTTGACGGGCGGCTCCCAGAAGCGGCTGTTGGAGCTGTTGATGGCGAACTCGCGCGTCTGCTCGGGCACCCGCAGCGCCGGATGGGTGAGCAGGAACTCGCCCAGCTCGGGGTCCAGCGTGAAGCCCACCGTGCCCTCGCCCACCGTCAGCACCAGCATCGTCGCCGGACCGTAGATCGCATAGCCGGCGGCCACCTGGGCGGCGCCGGGCTGCAGGAAGTCGGCCTCACAGAGCTCGTGCTCGCCCGCGATCAGCTCGGCCGGCGCGCGCAGGATCGAGAAGATGCTGCCCACCGCCACATTGACATCGATATTGGAGGAACCGTCGAGCGGGTCGAACACGAGCAGGTACTTGCCGCGGGGATAGGCCTCGGGAATAGGCTGCGGCAGCTCCATTTCCTCGGAGGCCAGGCCGGCCAGATGGCCGCTCCACTCGTTCATGCGCAGGAACAGCTGGTTGGACAGCACATCCAGCGGCTTTTGCTCCTCGCCCTGAACGTTGGTGTCGCCTGCCGCCGGGCCGCCCTCGGCCAGCGCGCCGCGCGCGACGATGCGGGCGATGGCCTTGCAGGCCAGGGCGATGTCCAGTAACAGGGCGTTCAGGTCGCCGCTGGCGCCGGGGAAGCGGCGGCGCTGCTCGATCAGGTAGCGGGTCAGGGTCCAGCGCGGGATGTCGGGCTTGTTGTCGGTCATGGTAATTCCAGGCAAGTCAGGGATTCGGCATGCCATTCGCGCAGGCGCTCTGGCGTCAGGCCCTGCAGCGACTCGCATACCCGCAGGGCGGAGGCGAAGTCGTGGTGCGCCGTGAAGGCGGTGGGGGTGATGACAGTAGCAAGACCTGCCCCTCTGGCGGCGGCCAGGCCATTACCCGAGTCCTCGAACGCCAGACAGGCGCGGGCGTCCATGCCCAGCCGGGCCAGCGTCTGGCGATAGACCTGCGGGTGCGGCTTCTTCAGCGGGGCGGTCGAGGCGTCCTCGACGACCGCGAATCGGTACGACCAGTCCGGTCCCAGCGTACGGCGCAGCAAGGCGCCGATATTGACCGGCGAGGTGGTGGTGGCGATGGCCAGCCGCAGGCCGGCGGCCGGTGCGGCTTCGATCAGGGCCTGCACTCCCGGGCGCAGCTGCAGCGCGCCGGCCGCCACCCGCCGCTCGTAAGCGGCGGTCTTGAGCTCGTGCAGGCGGTCTATCGTCGCGTCCAGCGCCAGTGCATCAAGGGCGCGCAGGTCCGGCTGCATGCGCTGCCGGAAAGCGCGGATGCGCTCCCGACCGCCCGAGATCTGCAGCAGCTCGGTGTACAGCGCCGGGCCCCAGTCCCAGCCCAGCCCTTCCTCGGCAAAGGCCTCGTTGAAGGCCTGGCGATGCAGTTCCTCGGTATCGGCCAGCGTGCCATCGACATCGAAGATCAAGGCGGAAAGTCTCATGGCCGCAGCTCCTGGGAGAACACGCGGCTGGCCAGGATGTCGGCCGGCTCCAGCGTGGACAGCGCCACCGCGTCGAGCACGCGCTCGCGGTCAAGGTAGAGCCGGCTGGCCTGGCGCAGGCGGGCACGTTCCAACGCGTTGCGCACGCTGCGCGCGTTGGCGAAATGCGGTTGCTGCAGGCGCCTGCCCAGATAGGACTCGAAGGCCTCGCGGGTGCCGACACCAAAGCGGTAGTGGCTGGCCGCCAGCATCTTGTCGGCGATCTGCAGCAGCTCTTCGCCGCCGTAGTCGGGGAACTCGATGTGGTGCGCGATGCGCGAACTCAGGCCCGGGTTGGACTGGAAGAAGGTGTTCATCCGGTCCGCGTAGCCGGCCAATATCACCACCAGATCGTCACGCTGGTTTTCCATCACCTGCAGCAGGATCTCGATCGCCTCCTGGCCATAGTCGCGCTCGTTCTCGGGCCGGTAGAGGTAGTAGGCCTCATCGATGAAGAGCACGCCGCCCATCGCCTTTTTCAGCACCTCCTTGGTCTTGGGCGCGGTATGGCCGATGTACTGGCCGACCAGATCATCGCGCGTCACGGCCACCAGATGGCCTTTGCGCACATAGCCCAGCCGATGCAGGATCTCGGCCATGCGCAACGCCACCGTGGTCTTGCCGGTGCCGGGGTTGCCGGTGAAGCACATATGCAGCGACGGGCTGCTGGCCGCCAGACCATGGGCGGCCCGCAGGCGATCGATGACGAGCAAGGCGGCGATGTCGCGGATGCGCTGCTTGACCGGCGCCAGACCGACCAGCTCGCTGTCGAGCTCGGCCAGCACCGCCTCGACCTGGCTCTGCGCCAGCACCTCGGCGACGGTGCGCGGGGCGACCGGAGCCGCCGTCACTGGAATCGGCGCAGGGCTGGCAATGCCGGGGATGGCGTACAGCGGGGTGCTCATGGCCGCTGGCTCAGTAGCGCTGGCCTTCGGGCTTCGATGCCGCGTAGCCGCTGATGGTGTAGCGCATCGTGCGGCCATTGATTTCCTGGCGCTGCAGCATGAAGCCGGGCTCGTTGGGCGGGCGGTTGACAATGAAGCTCATCACGATCGACTCGATGCCTCGCGTCGAATCGAAGGCCATCAATCGGATGTAGTGACGCGGAAAGGCCTCACGGCAGCCCTTCAGCTCCAGCATCACGCCCGCCGCATCGCGCAGGTCGAACATGGGCATGCCATACATCTCCCAGTAGGTGTTGCGCGGATGCGGGTCATCGGTGTACTCGACGCTCCAGGCATAGCCCTTGGCCAGGCCGTAGTCGATCTGCGCGCGGATCTCGTCATCGGTCAGATCGGGCAGGAAGCTGAACTGGCCCTGGGTAATGCGGCCGGTGGGATTGCTCATCATGGTGCTGTGCTCCTGGCTCAGGCAACGGACGGGGTGGTGGCGAAATCGCTGGTGTCGGTGGACGCGTAGTTGAAGGACACGTCCTTCCAGGTCTCCAGCGCCTGGCGCAGCGGGCCGCAGAACTGGGCCGCCTGCTGCAGGATCCGCGGGCCCTCCTGCTTGATGTCACGGCCCTCGTTGCGCGCCTTGACCATGGCCTCCAGCGCCACACGGTTGGCCACGGCGCCGGCCTGGATGCCATCGGGGTGGCCGATGGTGCCGCCGCCGAACTGCAGGATCACGTCGTCGCCGAACAGGTCCAGCAGCTGGTGCATCTGGCCGGCGTGGATGCCGCCCGAGGCCACCGGCATGACCTTGCGCATATCGCACCAGTCCTGCTCGTAGAACAGGCCGCGGGCCAGGTCTTGCCTGGTGTAGCTGTCGCGGCAGACGTTGTAGTAGCCCTGCACCGTCATCGGGTCGCCCTCGAGCTTGCCGACCGCCGTGCCGGTGTGCAGGTGGTCCACACCGGCCAGGCGCAGCCACTTGGCCATCACACGGAAGCTCACGCCGTGGTTCTTCTGCCGCGTGTAGGTGCCGTGGCCGGCACGGTGCATGTGCACGATCATGTCGTGCTTGCGCGCCCAGTTGGCAATGCTCTGGATGGCGCTCCAGCCGATGATCAGGTCCACCATGATCACCACCGAGCCCAGCTCCTTGGCGAACTCGGCCCGCTCATAGATGTCTTCCATCGTCGCGCCGGTCACATTGAGGTAGCTGCCCTTGACCTCGCCGGTGGCGGCAGCGGCCTTGTTGACGCCGTCCATCACATAGAGGAAGCGGTCGCGCCAGTGCATGAAGGGCTGCGAGTTGATGTTCTCGTCGTCCTTCATGAAGTCCAGGCCGCCCTTCAGCCCTTCGTAGATCACGCGGCCGTAGTTGCGGCCCGACAGTCCCAGCTTGGGCTTGGTGGTGGCGCCCAGCAGCGGGCGGCCGAACTTGTCGAGCCGCTCGCGCTCGACCACCAGGCCGCAGGGCGGGCCCTTGAAGGTCTTGACCAGGGCCACCGGCATGCGGATGTCTTCCAGCCGCGCCGCCTTCAAGGGCTTGAAGCTGAACACATTGCCGATCAGGCTGGCCGTGATGTTGGCGATCGAGCCCTCTTCGAACAGGATGATGTCGTAGGCCACCCAGGCGAAGTACTGGCCGGGGATGCCGGGCACCGGGTCGACCTTGTAGGCCTTGGCACGGTAGCTGTCGCATGCCGTCAGGCGGTCGGTCCAGACCACGGTCCAGGTGGCCGTGCTGGATTCGCCGGCCACCGCCGCCGCTGCCTCGATGGCGTCCACGCCGTCCTGCGGCGTGATGCGGAACAGGCACAGCACATCGGTGTCCTTCGGGATGTAGTCGGCGTCCCAGTAGCCCATCTGGCGGTACTTCAGCACCCCGGCGCTGTAGCGCTTCTTGGCGTCGGTGATGACACCCTCTTCGACCGGCTTGTTCATTTGCGACTCCGTCAATTGCATTTCGGTGACGCAAATTTAAGTCTTCACTTAAATAAAGAGAATTCAGATATCATTTGAATTCAATTCAGCTTTTACTTAATCAAACCGTGCTCAACGCCACCTTCCGTCAGCTGCGCGTGTTCTGCGAGGTCGCCAAGATCCTCAGCTTCGCCCGTGCCGCGGAAGCGCTGCACCTGTCGCCCCCCGCGGTCACCATGCAGGTCAAGGAACTGGAGTCTCAGCTGGGCCTGCCGCTGTTCGAACGCCAGGGCCGCCAGGTCTCGTTGACCACGGCCGGCGAGTACTTCTTGGTCTACGCCCGGCGCCTGCTGGCCACGCTGAAGGAGGCCGACGACGCGATGGCCCGTTTCAAGGGCGCCGAGAGCGGCCTGCTGTCGGTGGGTCTCGTCAGTACGGCCAAGTACTTCGTGCCCCATCTGCTGGCCCGCTTCCACGACGAGCACCCCGGCGTCGAGGTCAAGCTATCGGTCTGCCAGAACCGCGAGCAGCTTGTCGCCCTGCTGCAGTCCGGCGACGTGGACCTGGCCGTGATGGGGCGCCCTCCCAAGGAACTGGCCACCCGCGCCGAGCCCTTTGCCGCCCATCCTCAGGTCTTTGTCGCGGCACCGACGCACCCGCTGTCGGCACTGGACCATGTACCGCTGGAGGCCCTGGCCAACCAGCGCTTCATCGCCCGCGAGGCCGGCTCGGGCACGCGCAAGGTGATGGACGTGTTTCTGCGCGAGCACCAGCTGGCCCCGCGCATCACGATGGAAATGCCCAGCAACGAGACCATCAAGCAGGCGGTGATCGCCGGCATGGGGGTGAGCTTTCTGTCGCTGCACACGCTCGGGCTGGAGCTGCGCACAGGTGTGCTCAAACTGCTCGACGTGGAGCAGACGCCGGTGATGCGCACCTGGAATCTGGTGCGCATGCAGAGCAAGCTGCTGTCACCGGCCGCCGAGGCCTTCCGCTACTTCATGCTCGAGCATGCGGAGCCGTATCTGCTGAAAAATGATAAAATCGCACTAAACCACGATCCTCTGCCCTGAACGCCGTCCGGCTGTTCAAAACCAATCAAAGCCCGACGATGAAGTCACGGTCCCCCGCGGTGGCGCTGTCGCGCCGGATGCGCCTCGCCGCGCAACTCTGCCTGGTGCTCGCCAACCCGGCCTGGGCCACCGAGTTGCCGGCCTGCTCGCGAACTTTCAGCCTGGCCTTCCATGACCATGGGATGCTCTATTCCAAGGTCACGCAAAGCGGCATCGACAAGGATGTGGCCGATGAACTGATCAAGCGCAGCGGCTGCCGATTCAGCCTCAGCGTGATGCCGCGCGCCCGCATCTGGCGCTCGATCGAATCGGGCGAACTGGACTTCAGCATGTCCGGCATCACCAATGAAGCGCGCGACAAGTACGCGGGCTTTGCCTGGTATCTGTTCAACAAGTACGAGCTGCTGGTGCGCAAGGACAGCGGCGTTGCCAGCATCGCGGAGTTCAGCAGCAATCCGCAGATGCGCATCGGCGGCATCCGCAGCTTCCGTTACAGCAGCAATCTCAACGCGCTCGTTGATCAGCTGACTTCCCAGGGCCGCTATATCGAGGTGGCCGACCACGAGCAGTTGCTGGCCATGCTCAAGCGCGACCGTATCCAGGCCATGATCATCGAGCCCTTCAACTACTCGCAGGTCGAGAACCGCGCGCTGCTAGCGCTGACCCGCACGCTGGACAGCGGGGACCCCGCCGTGCTGCACGGCCTGATCATGTCCAAGGCTGCCCTGCCCGAAGCCGAGCAGCGCAAATGGCGCTTGCTGGTCGACGGCATGCGCGCCGACGGCACGCTGCTGAAAATCATGCGGCGCTACTTTCCAGCCGAGGAGGCCAAGGCCTACCTCACGTTCTGAGCGCCCCTGAGCCGCCGCTTCGTCTACCCGAAAGACTGAGTTCCCCGCAACCGGTGGCACCATAAATCCGCAATCGCTTATATTCAGGGACCCGTGGGAGGGCAACTGCAGCGGCGGCAGCCTGGAGGGCGTCGTCGGCCATCCGACCGAGTGCCTGTCCAAGCCCTGAGGAAGACGGCCATGCCGAATCTGCAACGCTGGCCTTTGCTGCTGGCCCTGGTGCTGAACCTGCTGCCGATCCGGTCAGCACTGGCCGTCGAGGTGCGCTTTGATCCGGTCGCGCCGGGCATCTATGCCTTCATCGGCGAGCTGGGCGCGCGCACGCCGTCCAACGAAGGGCTGAACGCCAATCTCGGCCTGGTGCTGACGCCGGCGGGGGCGGTGCTGATCGACAGCGGCGCAACGCTGCAGGGTGCGCAGCAGATCCATGCGGCGATCCGCCGCGTCACGCCGCAGCCGGTGCGTTGGGTCATCAACACCGGCGGGCAGGACCACCGCTGGCTGGGCAACGCCTACTTCAAGGCTCTGGGTGCGCAGCTGATCGCCCATGCCGCCGGCGAAGCCGATATGAGGAACCGCGGCAATGATCATCTGAGCGCGCTCCGAGCGGCGCTGGGCGCGCAGGCGGATGGGACCGAGCCACTGCTGCCGGAGCGCTGGCTCCGGAATCCGGACGAGCGCCTGGAGCTGGGCGGAGTGCTGTTCGAGTTCAGGCACCGCGGCGGCGCCCATACGCCGGGCGACATGCTGGTCTGGCTGCCGCAACAGCGCCTGCTGTTCAGCGGCGATGTGGTCTATGTCGAGCGCATGCTCGGTGTGATTCCGGTCAGCCTGAGCAAGCCCTGGCTGGAGACCTTTGCCGAAATCGAGCGGCTCGCCCCTGCGCGCATCGTGCCCGGCCATGGCCGCGTGACCGATCTGGCCACCGCACAGGCCGATACCCGCGCCTACCTGCAGGCGCTGCGCGCGCACATGAAGCGGGCCGTCGACGAGGGTCAGGACATCGGCGCCGCCGTGAAGTCCTTCGATGCCAAGCCGTTTGCACGACTGCTCAATGCCGCCGAGCTGGGGCCGGGCAATGCCAGCAGGACCTACCTGGAACTGGAACGCGAGTGAACGCAGGCCTCGGTCCAGGGCGGGCTCAGGTCGATGTGGCCTCCCGGGCCAGCGCCATGACATGGCGGTCACGTCCGTTCAGCTTGCCCTGCAGCAGGGCACGGTCGGCCCGCATCAGGGTGGTCTGCAGCGAGTCCTCGTTGAGTGCCTCCGCCAGGCCTATCGTTGCCGTCAGGCGCAAGCCCCGTCCGAGCCCGAGTTCGATGCTCGCGCCACGCAGCGCCTCAAGCAGGCGACTGGCCGCCAGCTCGGCGGCGGCCACATCGTCGCAGCGCAGCAGGGCCAGGAACTCCTCGCCGCCATAGCGGATCAGCGGGTCATTCTCGCGCAAGGCGACGCGCAGCGTCCGCGCCACGTGGACCAGAACCTCGTCGCCCGCGGGATGCCCAAACCGATCATTGACGCTCTTGAAATGGTCGACATCGATCATGGCGAGATAGCAGCGACGACCCTCGCGTCGGGCATCGCGCCGGCATTGGACGAAAACGGCGTCAAGTCCGTGCCGCAGCGGCAAGCCGGTCAGCACGTCGATGCTCCCGGTCACGCTCTCGATCGCATGTTTGAGTTCGGCCAGACTCGAAATCATCTGCCGCTGGCCCTCTTCGTAGGCCGTCAAGGCCGCCCTCAGATCCGAACGGCCTTCGAGCCGGGCCGAACCGAGCTCGCGTGCGCCGTCATGCATGCGCCCATGCGACTCGGCAACGGCCTGGGTCAATTCGGCGTCGATAGCGCTCAGCTGAGCATGCTCGCGCTGCAACCACAGACCAAGATGGCAGCGCTCGTGGGCGCCAGGGCGCAGAAGGCCCTCGGCAGGAGCTTCGCCCAGAAGCACGCTGCGGAACAGGCCCTGATTCCAGCTCAGGTGGTCCTGCACCGCTGCATCGATGCCGTCAAGCAGGCGGCTCAGCGATTCGACCGAGCCGTTGACGAGGTCCATCCCTGCTGCCGACGCCCGCATCATGGACGATCAGGCCGCCCGGCGGCCGGCCCCTGCCAACGGCGAGACGGCCGCCCGGAAGGTCGCCGCAGCGGCGACCAAGCACGGTGGGAGGTGGAAGCTGTTGAGCAAAGGGGACTCAGGTTGAAGCGCCGCGAGAGTGCAGTCGCGACCGTCACCTGACTGCAAGCAGATTGCATCATTCATTCAATTGTGCCTGTCCCACCTTGATGGGCCTTGCTCGACATCAAGGCCTGAGCGCCCTCGTCGGGTAAATATATTCGCCACAACTTATTCAAGGATTCCTCATGAGCAAGCAGTACCGCGCCATCACCGCCGAAGTCTCGGCCTCGCTGGTCAAGCTGCGGGCCGACATGCCCGACACGACCCGCGGCTTCTCTGCGCTGGCACAGGCCGCCACCAAGGACGGCGCGCTTGACAAGAAGACCAAGGAGCTGATCGCGATGGCGCTGTCGGTGGCCGCGCGCTGCGACCCCTGCCTGGGCTTTCACGCCGAGGCCCTGGTCAAGCTCGGCTGCAGCCGCGCCGAGTTCGAGGACATGCTGGGCATGTGCCTTTATATGGGCGGCGGGCCGGCGCTGATGTATGCCGCTCACGCCCTCGACGCGTTCGAGGAGTTTGGCGGCGAGACAAAAGCCTGAGCGGCGCTCAGCGCCCCTCCTGCTCCATCAGCAGATAGGTGTTGTAGGCATTGATGCGATTGGCCACGCCGAACAGCGGCAGCTTGGCGAAACGCGACCAGTCGGTGGCGGCATAGGCCTCCTCGAACGGCAGCATGTCGCGCGCGGCCGCACCCATAGTCTGGCGCAGATAGGCCAGATAGTCCCGGGTCATCTGCAGGTCCTCGCGGGCGGTGTTCGATACCGGACCATGGCCGGGGATGATGACGGTGGTGTCGAAGCCCAGCAGCTTGTCCAGCGCCCCTATCCACTTGCCGCTGTCGGCCTGCCCGACATAGGGCACGCGGCCACGGAACACCAGATCACCGGCCAGCAGCACCTTCAGCTGTGGCACATAGACCACCAGATCCTCCGGCGTGTGCGCCGGACCGGCTGGCTGCAGCAGGAAGTCCAGCCCGCCCAGACGCAACGTGGTCGGGCCGGCCAGCCAGCGGTCGGCCGGCACCAGCATTGTCTTCTCGTCGATCCAGGGAAACAGTTCCTCGCGGCTTGCCTGCAGGCGCAGTGCCGCCGTTTCGGAGTGCAGATAGACCTGGCCGTCGCGCTGGGCAATGATCTGCGCACCGGCGGCCTTGAAGACCTGCAGGCCATAGATGTGGTCGGCGTGGTAATGCGTCACCACCAGATAGCGCACCGGCTTGGGCGTGATGCGCCGGATCTCGTCCAGCAGCGCCTGGGCCAGGGCCGGCGAGCCCAGCGCATCCAGCACCAGCACGCCCTCGCTTGTGACGACGAAGGCGGCATTCGAGATGAAGTTCCGGTTGGCCGAGGAACCCAGCGCCGACTCGCCCTGCACCATCCAGGTCTGTGGCGCCACCTGCTGGGCGTGCAGGGCCTGGGCGCCGGCCCGAAGCGGCAATAGACCGGCAAGACCGAGCAGGACAGCGACCCGCACCCACGAGAAAATACTGTTCATCAGCATACACAGATATTAAGACCTATTTGCCCCACTGCAAGCTAGTGGTTAGTCCCGATAGGAGCCCGCGCGCAATGTAAAGATGCTGCTAGGCAGCCCGACCCAAAAGGAGACATCGATGATCAGCTTGAAAACACTGGCGCCCCTGGCCCTGGCGACCCTGGCCGGCATTTGCCAGGCCCAGGACGCCAACCTCGCCCGCAATCTCGCCGCCACCTGCGCCAACTGCCACGGCACTGCAGGCATTGCCAAGGGCGAGATGAAGACGCTGGCCGGCCGCAAGGAAGACGAATTGCTGAAGCTGCTGGCGGACTACCGCAGTGGCGCCCAGCCAGCCACGATCATGCACCAGATCGTCAAGGGCTATACCGAGGACCAGCTCAAGCTGGTGGTCAAGCACTTCGCCGCCCTGCCGGCAAAACCCTGAGGAACGCGCCATGTACAAAGCATCGATCAAACCGGCGCTGAACCGACGCCACCTGCTGCTGGGCGGCCTTGCCGCCACCGGCCTGAGCCTGAGCGGCTGCGCCAGCCTGGGCGGCGGCCCCTCGATCGGCCGTGTGGTCGTGATCGGCGGGGGCTTCGGCGGAGCCACCGCGGCGCGATACCTGAAGCTGTGGGGCGGCAATGTGGACGTGACGCTGATCGAGCGCCAGGCCAGCTTCGTCTCCTGCCCCATCTCCAATCTGGTGCTCGGCGGCCACAAGCGGATGGCCGACATCACGCGCGGCTATGACGGGCTGAAAGCCATGGGTGTCAAGATGCTGCAGGGCGAGGTCACGGCCATCGATGCCGCGGCCAAGACGGTGCGCCTGGCCGACGGCAGCAGCGTGGCCTATGACCGGCTGATACTCTCACCCGGCATCGACTTCATGCTCGACGGTATCGGCGGCCTGAAAGCGGCGCTCGACGCGGGTCAGGTCATGCACGCCTGGAAGGCCGGCCCGCAGACCATGGCCCTGCGCAAGCAGCTGGAGGCCATGCCCGATGGCGGCGTGTTCGCGATGAGCATCCCCAAGGCCCCCTACCGCTGTCCCCCCGGCCCCTACGAGCGGGCCTGCATGGTGGCCAGCTACCTGAAGCAGTACAAGCCCAAGTCCAAGCTGCTGGTGCTCGACGCCAACCCCGAGATCACCTCCAAGAAGGCCCTGTTCGAGCGGGCCTTCAAGCAGCACTACGACGGCCTGCTGGAATACCGGGCCAATGCCGAGCTGAAGGAGGTGGCCAATGGCGGCAAGCTGGCCAAGCTGGAGTTCGAGGACGTCAGGGCCGACGTGCTCAATGTGATCCCACCGCAGCGCGCGTCCGATCTGGCCCTGAAGGCCGGCCTGGTCAATGTCAACCAGCGCTGGAGCGGCGTGAACTGGCTGACAATGGAGTCCACCGCGACGCCGTTTGTGCATGTGCTGGGCGACGCCACCTTCCCCGGGCCGGGAATGCCCAAGTCCGGTCATATGGCCAACCAGCAGGCCAAGGTGGCCGCGGCGGCCATCATCCAGTTGCTCAAGGGCGAGGCGGTCAATGCCACGCCGGTGGTGATGAACACCTGCTACAGCTTCGTGACCGCCAAGGACGTGGTCCATGTGGCCTCGGTGCACCAGTACGACGCCGCCGACAAGACCTTCAAGCCGGTGCCCGGCTCGGGTGGGGTGTCAGCCGGAGCGAACCAGATCGAGGGTCGTTATGCCCTGTCCTGGGCCGACAACATCTGGACGGACATGCTGGGGTAAGCAGGGACCGAGGACCGGCCCTGCGGCCGGTTCGACGCCCTGCGAACGCCAGGCCGCTTGCAAGCGGCCTGGCCGGGGGTCAGTTCAACCCACTGAGATAGGCGGCCACGGCCTTCAGTTCCAGCTCGCTGAGCTTGCTGGCAATGGCGTGCATCACCGCATTGTCATTGGTGCGCTCGCGCTTGTTGAACAGCTTCAACTGGTTCTCCGTGTACTGCGCATGCTGACCGGCCAGGCGCGGCAACTGTGGCGTGCCATAGGCCTTCTCCCCGTGGCAGGACGCGCAGGCCGCCACACCGCTGAACGGGTTGCCGCGCATGAAGACGAAGCGACCGACCTGGGCCAGATCGGCATCCTCGACCTGATGGGCCACCGGCTTGCGGCTCTCAAAGTACTTGCCCAGCGCGGCAAAGTCGGTGGCGGTAAGCCCTTCCACCATCGGCTGCATGGTCGTGCTCCTGCGCTTGCCGCTCTGGTAGTCGGCCAACTGCCGGGCCATATAGGCGCCATGCTGGCCTGCCAGCCGTGGAAACACCGGGCTGGAGCTTTCGCCGTCGGCGCCGTGGCAGATGAAGCACTTGCCCTGGACGATTTCCTCGGCGCGCGCCAGCTCGGCGGCCGGCGTCTGCGCCTGGCTCAGCAGAGGGCTCAGCGCGACAAGGGCCTGCAGCAGACCGCGGATGATGGATGGCGTCTTCATGGCCGCCTACTGTAGAGGAATCGCGCCCTCGACCGGGCGCTTCTCCAAGGTCCACTGGTGCATCGAGCCGTCATAGAGCCGGGCGTTCTTGTGGCCCAGCAGTTCGGACATCACGAACCAAGGCCCGGAGGCCAGATGGCCGCTGTTGCAATAGGCGATGCTGGGCTTGTCGGCATCGACGCCGGTAACGGCCGCAATGCCGCGGTAGGTGGCCAGGCTGTGCAGCTTGACCGCACCTCCGCTGACCGGCCGGGTCAGCAGTTCCGGCGGCAACACCTTGGCGCCGGGGATATGCCCGGCGGCATGCACATAGTCGCGCCGGGCCAGGCCGTGGTACGAGCGCAGATCGCGACCGTCGATCAGCGTTGCCGACTTGCTGGCGACCGCGGCGGCCACCGCCTCGGAGTCGGCCCCGTAGCGGGCGCTGCGGTCGGCCTTGGCGCGCCAGCTACCGGTCTTGGCAGGCGCTGCGTCGCTGCTGTGGGCACGGCCTTCGAGCAGCCAGGCGGCCATGCCACCGTCGAGCACCGCGATATTGTCTTCGCCATAGACCTTGAGCTGCCAGTAGGCGCGCAGCGCATCGTCGAGATCAACCACATCGGTGCCCACCGGCACCAGCACGATGGGGCGGTCCGCATCGACGCCGACGGCCTGCATGATGGTCTCGAACGCGGCCATCTCCGGCAGCATGTACTTGACCGTCAGCTCACCGACCTTCTTGTCGGTGCGCAGCGGCTTGGTGTCCATCAGCCGCGCGCCGGGTATGTGGCCCCCGACCTCGACCAGGGTCTTCTTGCCGGTCTTGGCATCTGTCTCGAACTCGGGCGCGGCGGTGAAGCTCTTGGGGTTGCTGCGCACCTCAAAGACCTGCACCTCGCCCAGATTGGCGGCCAGCCAGGCGCTGTCCACCACCGGGCCGGGCAGTCCGGCGGCCTGGGCCAGGCCGGCCCAGAGCAGGGCCAGCGCGGGCAGCAACCAAGTCTTTATCGTCAGTCTCATGCTTGTCTCCTTCGGGGTTTGAATGCTCGGCCTGCAACGCATAAATGCGCCGCATCAAATCGATCTCGCTGTGACTCAGCAGCGCCAGGCCGCGGTCTTCCAGCACCTGTTCCAGCGGGCGCTGTGCGGACTCCTGCGCCAGCCTGGCGTCGCGCGCCAGAAGCAGCCGCTCGATATCGTCGGCGTGCAGGCGCACCAGCGCCTGCAGCCAGCGAGCCACCGGGGCCAGGCGCCCCCGCTGGCCAAGCGCGAAGCCCCGCAGGGCCGGCAGCAGAGCCTGCGCAGGCAGCAGCCGCTCGCCGGTCACCCAGCCATTGGTGCTGAACCAACGCAGCGGGCGCCCCACCGGATCGAGCGCGAGCGCGATCAGGTGGTGAAAACCGCCTGGCTCCAGATCGCGCAGGAACAGATGGAAGTGCCCGAGCTCGCCGGGGCCGCGCGGGTCTTCATGCGCATGGAAGTAGAACTGTGTGCCGTGTGCCAGGTCGCGCGCATCATGGGCGGGATAGTGCCGCCAGGGCTCGAAGCGCGCCGCCCCGCCGAGCGCCAGCTGGGCCATGCTGCGCCCGCGCTGCGCCGCCAGCAGCGGTATCTGCACCGCGTCCAGCGCGGCCTGCGCCAGTAGCTCGGGCTGCAGCAGGGCCGACATGGGGCGTCCTATTTCCTGGCCGCGCAGGGATTGGCCGGACCGCAGGAGTTGTCACTCTTCTTGCGCTTCTTCTTGGCCGGGCCGCAGGGATTGTCCGGGCCACAGGGGTTGGCGGCCTTGGCCGCGGCCGGCGCTGCGCTAGCCGCCGAGGCTGCCCCCTTGGCCGGTTTGGCCGGTTCAGCCGCAAGCGCTGGCTGCAGCAGCGCCAGCGCCATGGCAAGTGCCGGCAGGGCCTGCGCGGCGCGGTGGGTGGCCTGGGGTCGGGTCTTGCTCATCGCGGTGATCACCTCAGGTTGTAATGGAAGGACTTAATCAGACTGCGCACCGCGCAGCGCTTCGGCCGCCGTGACCGGGCCACGGCTGTTGCGCTCCATGCGTCCGCCCAGCCAATAGACGAAGGCCAGGGCCAGGCACAGCCCGGCCACGGCCCAGAGGTCCGGGATGCCGAAGGCATCGAGCAGGTTGTCTCCAGCCTCCAGTTCGCCGGCCATCGTCAAGGCCTCCAGGCCGCTGCTCCAGGCCCAGGCAAACACGCTGGTGCCCAGCAGCAGGCCGATCAGAAATACGAGAGCGTCCAGCCGCCCAGACATCAGCGCCACCACCGAGGTGCCGGGGCAATAGCCGCCGACGGCAAAACCTGCCCCCACCAGGGCGCCGCCAATGGCGGCCGCGCCCAGATAGGCCGAGGGCACGAACACCGCGTCGGCCGCCATCCAGCCGATGCCGCGCAGCAGGGCCAGGCCGGCGGCGGCCACGACGATGGCGGTGAACATGACCTTCAGCACCGACCAGTCGGTGAAGCGGAATTGCGCCGTCAGCTTGCAGGGGCTGCCAAAGCCTGCACGCTCCAGCACAAAGCCGAACAGCAGGCCGCAGATCAGGCCGGAAACGGCCCCGCCATCATTGAAAGGCAGTTGCATGCTCACACCCCTCTCAACAGGCGGCTGGCGACGATGCCGACCGCAAAGAAGGTGCCGAGGAACACAAAGGCCGACACGCCCAGAGAGGCGGCGCCGGACAGTCCGAGGCCGCTGGTGCAGCCGGCCGCGACCCGCGCGCCAAAGCCCGCGACGATGCCACCACCCAGGGCCAGCAGCAGACGCCGGCCGCGGCCGACGCTGCGCTCGCCGTCCAACTGCACCCGAAGCCGCCCGGCCTGCCAGGCGGCGAGCAAGGCGCCAATCGCCACACCCAGCACCTGCCAGCTGATCCACGAGGGCAGCGGATTGCCATCCTTGACCATCGGTCCGAGGTAGCCGTTGGCCTCGGTTGCCGCCGGGGCGACACCATGGGCCAACGCGGCGGTCAGACGGGTGCTGGCGCCGGTGGCGCCAAGGCCGTGGCCGGTCCAGACAAAGGTCAGCAGCAGCACCAGGCCCAGCACCACGCCGGCCAGCCAGTTGGGCCAGAAAGGGCGGGGTTCACACGATTCGATCGGTTTTTGCATCGCAGCGCTCAACGGGGAAAGGAACGAGACAGCACCGGCACCGGCTGATCCAGCGCCGCCGCGGGTGACTCGGCCGCGCGCTCGGCGCGGCGGTCGATGTAGTGATCGGTTAGCGCCGCCGCGGCCCACATCGCCGACAGCGTGACCCAGGAGGTGATCGTGAACACGGCCGCGCCCGACAGTCCGGCGCCCACCGCGCAGCCCCCGGCCAGCATGCCGCCGAAACCCATCAGCACGGCGCCAACCAGATAGCGGCGCATGCTGGCGCCGCCTGAGAAGCCTTCGAGCTTGAGCTCGCCGAACAGCGCGGCCGCGACGAAGGACCCGAGGAACACCCCGGGCACCAGGCCGAGGTCGAAGGTCGGCGCCTTGTCAGGCGCAAACAGCACACGCGTCAGCACCTCGGCCGACGGGCCGGTGAAACTCAGCGATTGCACCGGCGCGGCCTGGGCGTCCAGACCCAGCATCGCCACAAAGGCGGTGAACCACCAGGCCGCCGTGATCGCCAGCCCGACCATCACCGCGCCGGCCCAGCCCCACACCGGCACACGCTGATGCCAGGCCCAGCGCACCGCCGCCAGCAGCCAGACGGCGCCGAAGGCCAGTGCGCCGGCGCGGCCGATGCCGGTGAGGGCGATCAGGTCGCGCGCCGGGCCGCCCTCCACCGTCCACCAGGCAGAGATCTGCTCGCGCCACGGCGCCAGCACGCCCGACCAGGCGGCCTGGGCGGTGACGGCGAACACCAGGCCAGACAGAACCGAGCGCAAATTGCCCTGTGCGGCCAGCACCAGCAGACGGCTGGAGCAGCCTCGCGCCAGAATCATGCCGACACCGAACAGGGCCCCGCCGATGGCTGCGCCCGACAGGCTGCCGCGCGCGGCCAGTTGGCGGGCCGTGCTGACGTCGGCCTGACCCAGGGCGATGAGGGCCTGGGTGGCCAGCAAGGCGGTGGCGAAGGCAAACAGCCAAACGGTCAGCTTGCCGCCATGCACGCCGCGTGAAAACTCGATCGTGGCCGAGCGCAGGCAAAAGCGTGAGCGCTGGGCAAAGAAGCCGAAGACGAAGCCGATCAGCACGCCACCCAGCGCGAGCGCCTTGGCCTGGCCCAGCGATTCGATGAGGTTTTCCATAAGCATGCCTGGTATCGGCGTTTGTCCGGGGGTGGCAAACATCGAAATGACGTTAAATCCTAATATGCGCAGTTGCTAATGTATAGCCCGCATCAACCCCAAGGAACGATCCATGTCAATTCCGCGCAGAAATCTCTTCCGCAGCCTGTTGGCCGGCGGCGTTGCCCTGGGCATCGGACTGGTCGCCCTGCCTTCGCACGCCACCGATGCCGGCGTCAAGGTGGTCTATCACCTCAGCGACGGCATACCCCAGGCCGCGCGGGCCATCGGAAACATCCGCAACCACCTGGCCGCCGATCCGGGCGCCAAGATCGTCGTCGTGACCCACGGCGCGGGCATCGACTTCCTGCTCGACGGCGCCGAGTCCGCCCCGGGCAAGCCCTTTGCCGGCAGCATCGGCGAACTGGCCGGTCGGGGCGTGGAGTTCCGCGTCTGCAACAACACCTTGGTCTCGCGCAAGATCAGCGCCGACAAGCTGGCGATGGAAGCCAAGGTCGTGCCCTCGGGCGTGGCCGAGGTCGCCAAGCTGCAGGCCAAGGAAGGTTTCGTCTACCTGAGGCCCTGAGATTCAAGTGCAGCACGGGCCACCTCGCGGTGGCCCGATTCCTCTTAAAACTCCCCCTTGGAGCCCTTCTCCATCATCAGCCAGATAGCCTCGCGCACCTTCAGCGCATCGGCCTTCAGGTCCGGCGGCAGCTTGCGCCCCATCCGTATCATCATGTCCATATTGAGCGTGTACATCCACAGGCCGTCGTTCTGCTCGACGATGCTGATGCGGCAAGGCAGATAGGCCGACATGTGCGGCGAGAAGTCCACCATCTTGCGCGCCGTCTGCGGGTTGCAGTAGTTGTAGACCTTCAGCAGCTTCTGGGGCTTGCCGCTGCGCGCCTCGAGCTCCTTGGACAGCGGCAGTTCGCCGACAGGCCGGATGTTCGTCTCCGTCGCCACGCTGGCCAGCGCCTGTTCGATCTGGTCCAAGGTGACGCCGGGCTTGACCTTGCGTTCCCAGGTCGTCGCCACGGCAATGTCCCCACCGCTGTCGACCCAGCGGTCCCACATCTTGCTGGCCTCGGCGCCGGCGCCATCTTCCAGCTTGCCCAGGGTCGCCACGGTGCCGCAGCCGGTCAGCGCCGCACCCAGCAGTACCAGACCGGCCAGCCGGGCAGCCATTTTCATAAATCCTTGCATGATCATTTCCTGATATTTGGTTCCAAAAAAAACGAGGGTCAGAAGCGCAGGCTGTACATCAGCTGCGCATTCAGCTGGCTGTGACTGATGCTCACGCCGGTGCCGGCCTGCACGGTGGTGTCCGGCGCCTTGGTGATGACGGCGCTGATAGCCGAGCGCTCGCCGAGCTCGTAGCTGAAGCCGGCACTCAGATGGCTGCGCACGGTCGCCGGGAACAGCGGGTTGACGTACAGGTCAGGGATCGGGTTTGGCGCCCTGTTGTAGCCCGCCCGCAGTATCAAGGCCGGTGTGGCCTGCCAGGCCGCGCCGAGCGCTGTGACGGTCTGGTTGCGCCAGTGCTGCGGCAGCGCGAAGCTGACCTCGCCGCCCATGCCGGCGCTCACGTAGCGCATGCGCAGCGACTGCATCACGTCAGCCCAGCCGATGTGCTTGAGGTCCGCGGCCAGTGTCAGGCCGGGTCTGGCGCGCCAGGCCAGACCCAGGGCCCACTGGCTGGGCATCTGGAAATTGTCAACGCTGAGGCGGCCGCTATCACTGAAGCCACCAAAGCCGCTGAGGCTCGCCCCGCCCTGGCTCGTTCTCATGTCCTTCAGCGCCGTCTTGCTGTGCCAGCTGCCACCCATCGTCAGCGCGTCCGACATCTTGTAGACAAAACCCAGCTTGGCGGCCCAGCCGGTGGAGATGGCCTCGCCGGAGAACTTGCTGCCATCGCTGAAATCAATGCGCGCCCAGGGCGCGCCACCGAGGGCCGGCAGCGCCATGGCCAGATTGCCGGAGGCACCGGTCACCATCTGGCCCAGCTGAGCACCGGAGGCCGCCATGCGAATGTCAAGCGTGGACCAGACCAGGTCGATCGAACCACCCAGCGTCAGTGCCGGGCTGACCTGCCAGGCCACGGGAGCGATCAGGCGACCGACCCCCAGCTCTGCGCGCACGGGCTGAGCTGAGCCCATGGCCAGGAAGCTGTCGGCCGCATACTCGGTGCCCATGCCGCCCTGGGCAAAGACCGCCAGGCCGTAGGTCAGGCTGCCATTGCGCCGGCCGTAGCCGAAGGCCGGCATCTGGTAGGCCCTGGCGCTCGAGTGGGCCGCCATCGGACCTGCTGCGCTGCTGACCTTGGGACCCAGGTGGCCGATGGCCAGATCGAGTCTCGCCTCGGCGCTCATCAGGCCCATCGTCGCGGGGTTGTTGGCGGCTGCCGCCATGCCGTTGTCAATGGCATTGGCCACACCGCCCATGCCACCGGCAATCGGGCCATAGCCCTCGAGAAGCATGCCGTTGGTGGCATGCGCCAGCATCGGCAGGGCGAGCAGGGCCCCCGCGACGCGAGTTGCGCGTTTCGTCATGTTGTCTCCAGATGTGTTGCGAGACCCACGCCCCATGCGCGGCCCGCTTTTGGCTCCCGTCGGGCGACGGGCTTGGGTGCTAGTGACTCAAGAGGGTGGCCTCCTCGCGCGCTTGGCGGCAGGGGGCGGCACGCAGCTGGCGCTGCGGGCACAGAACAGTCCGTAAAGAGTTTCTATGGTGGCCAGAGCCGCATGGCTGCAGACGGCATAGTAGACAAAGCGTCCGTCGCGGCGGCAGCTGACCATGCCCTGGGCACGCAGCACGGTGAGCTGCTGAGACAACGTCGGCTGATGAATCTGGGTACGCGCCTCGAGCTCGCCCACCGACAGCTCGCCCTGACTCAGAGTGCACAGGATCAGCAGGCGGTCCTCGTTGCCCATGGCCTTGAGCAGCGCGGTGGCCTCGCGGGCATGCTGGCGCATCTGTTCGACGTCGCCAGGGGCGGTGGCCGCGCTGGCGGCCACTGCGGGCACCTCGACAGGATCTGACTTGGCCGGCTTGTTGCTCATGAAGCTTTCGAAAGATTGATATCAAACTTTCATAACTGTTGAGCAATATTAGGGCCCCGGGGAGCGCCCCACAAGCGGGTGCAGGCGGGGACTTTCCCTTGAATCCAGCCAAATAGTGGCGCGTTGCGCCCTGCTGTCAGAGCACCAGGCCGGGATTGCCTTGCACACCGATCAGGCGCGGTGTGTTGAGCTTGCGGGCGCTGACCCTCCCCTTGGATTTGAGCCACTGCTCGACCACATCCCAGACCATGCGGTTGCCCGGCTGGCTGGCGGCCTCTTCGGCCACCGGGGCCCAGCCGGCCACCTTGTACTTCTTGTCGGCCAGGATAGGCTTGCCGTGCAGACGCATGTCCTGAATGCGCCTGCCCATCGCCGCCCCCGGCTCGCAGGCATAGCTGAGCCCGCCGACACGCACCATGTCACCGCCCTGCTGATAGTAGGGGTCAGGATTGAACAGGTTGTCGCAGACGTCTTCCAGCACCGTCTTGATGGTCTCGCCCGTCATCTCGGTGACGGTCGCATAGCTGTAGGTGGTGGCCAGCTGGTCCATCATCAGCTCACGTGTGATGACGTCACCGGGCAGCAGACTCGTGCCCCAGCGAAAGCCCGGCGAGAAGGCGATCTCGGCGCCCTGCACCTCGATCAGCGCATCGACGATCAGCTGGTCCCAGCTGCCGTTGAAATTGCCGCGGCGGTAGAGCAGGCCGTCGCTGATCGCCAGCTTCTCCGCCAGCTTGCCTTCATAGGGTGCGCGCACCTTGCTGATCAGCGCATCCATTTCCGGATCGGCCTTCAGCATATTTGAAAAGACCGGCAGCAGCTTGTAGCGGAAGTCGGCCACCCGGCCGTCCTTGACCTCGAAGTCGAGCACGCCCAGGAACTTGCTGTTGCTGCCGGCGTTGGTGACCAGGGTGATGCCGCCGGCATTCTTCACCTGCACCGGCACCGGCACGCCGTCGTGCGTGTGGCCGCCGAGGATGGCGTCGATGCCACGAACGCGCGAGGCCATCTTCAGGTCCACATCCATGCCGTTGTGCGACAGCACGACCACCACCTGGGCGCCCTTGCCGCGCGCCTCATTGACCATGGCCTGCATGTTCTCGTCCTGGATGCCGAAGGCCCAGTCGGCCACCATATAGCGCGGGTTGGCAATCGGCGTGTAGGGGAAGGCCTGGCCAATGATGGCGCACTTGATGCCATTCATCTCGCGCATCACATAGGGCGGGAACACGGCGTCGCCGAAGTCATTGGTCTTGACGTTCTGGGCCACGAAGTCGAGCTTGCCCTTGAAGTCCTTCTCCAGAATCTCCTTGACACGCTCCATGCCGTAGGTGAACTCCCAGTGGCCGGTCATCACGTCAACGCCCAGCAGCTTGCAGGCATCGACCATGTCTTGTGCATTGGTCCACAGCGAGGTGGCCGAGCCCTGCCAGGTGTCACCGCCGTCCAGCAGCAGCGCCCCGGGGCGGCTGGCCTTCATGCGCTTGACCAGGGTGCTCAGGTGGGCAAAGCCGCCGACCTTGCCGTAGCGACGCGCGGCGCGCTCGAAGTCCAGATAGGTGAAGGCATGGGCCAGCGCCGTGCCGGGCCGCACACCCACGCTCTTGAGCAGGCGCTCGCCCACCACATGCGGGCTTTGACCTGCCATGCCGGCCAGGCCGAGGTTCACACTCGGCTCACGGAAGTAGATCGGCTTGAGCTGCGCGTGGCAGTCGGTCATGTGCAGGAAGGACACCTGACCGAAGCGTGGCAGCTCATACAGGCCCTGCTCGGCCGTGGCCGCGTCAGCATCGGCATAACGGGTCAGGCCCATGCCGGCAGCCGAGGCCGCCGCCATTACCTGCAGAAAGTCGCGTTTGCTCAGGCTCATGATAAGTACTCGCTTATGTATTGAATCGAAAAAAGCCCGCGGCATGCGGGCTTCATCTTGCCTTGGGGCCTATTGATTGACCGGCGAGCGCGGATCCAGCAGCAGGGCCATCACATGGCGCAGCTGGGTTTCGTCGAGCAGGCCGGCATGGCCGAAACGGGGCATATTGGAACAGGCGCTGTAGGCCTTGGAGTTCCACAGCTTGCCCCAGGTGTATTGCACGATGGCGGCGCTGGCTGGATCGCCAGGTTCCTTGACGCCGCGGATCTTGCCGTAGTTGTAGAGGCTGGGGCCGATATTGCCGAAGGAGAGCTCCTGCTTGCCGATCTGGTGACAGTTGTAGCAGCTGCCGCCATTGGCGCTCGGCGCGGCGGACTTGTCCGTCCAGGTCATGCCGCGCCCATTCTGGGCCAGCTTCTCGCCCTCGCGCCAGTCGCCCAGGTATTGTCCGTTGGCTGGCAACTTGACCGTGGCCAGGGCCTCGGCCTCGATCTGCTTGACGACACTCTCCGCGGGCGGCTGCTCCGACGAACAGGCGCGCTGGCCCAGGTCCTGATCCAGGCGCTTGTTGGTGGCAATGCCCTCGTCGCGGAACGAGGTCTTCAGCATGGCCAGCGCTTGCGCGTCCAGTTCGGCCGGGCTGGGGAGGCTGGCACAACCGGCCACGACCAGGGTCACGGCAGCAACGGCCAGCAGGGTGATCTTCTTGTTCATCTCGTCTCCTTCAGCGCTTCAGGGCGGGCGCAACGGACTCGGCACCCTTGGCGTTGACGCCCATATAGACGCCCAGCGCCACGGTCACGTCGGACGCATAACCGGGATAGGGAAAGCGCTGCTGACGGTAGCAGTCATTCAGCCGCCGCTGCATGCTCCACATTTCACCGCTGGAGACTCGGTAGGCAGGCCATGCCGCGAAGCCCACGCCATCCCCCGGGTTCTTGGTCAGGTTGGGCAGGTCCTGCATGCGAATGCGCTTGCCCTCCTCACCATGACAGGACGCGCAGGAGAAGTCCATCGGCCCGCCCCGGAAGAAGAACGCGCGCTTGCCCAGTTGGTACATGCGCTGTTCTTCGAGGTGGGCCTGGGGCAGGTTCATGCGCTGGCCGCGCGACTCCCCGGAAATCCAGGCCGCCAGCGCCTCCATGGCGACCTGCTCGCCCTTGCCGAACGGTGTCTTGGCGATCGCCGCTGCGTCCAGGCCCTGCAGGCTGCTCATGCAGGTCAGCAGCCGCGACTCCAGGTCCTGCACCTTCTGGGTGTCCGCAAACCAGCGGGGCAATTCGACAAACGCGCCCTTCACAACACCTGGCCCCTTGCCCAGATCACAACGCTCCAGCGACGCATTCTTGGGGCCACGCTTGGTCTTCCAGATGTCCTCGCCCTTGGCCTCGAACAACTCGGCAGGATTGCCGTCGGCGAGCAGGGCGCGGTACTCGGCAATGCCGTCGGCCGCGGTCTTCTGCGCCTGGGCAGCGCCAGCGGCCAGCAGCAGGCCGGCCAGCAGGAGTTTGTTGTGATGTCGCATGTTTGTCTCCGTTGTGGCGCCTATGTCATGAATGCCCGGCTGGCGCCTACTGGAATGTACAGACCCGCAAGCGGGCCTGGCTACTTTTGGAGCGCCGGATCAGGACACTGCGGCTTCGTCGGTGCGTTTGTCGCCCTTGTTGTCCGTCCAGGTCACCGAAACCTTGTCACCGGCCTTGGCGCCCTTGATGCTGAACTGCAGGAACGGATTCTTCGACACCGAAGGGCCCCATTCCGCGCTCAGCACCTGCTTGCCGTTCAGCGAGGCGGTGACCTCGTTGATGAACCAGGCCGGAATGGTCTTGCCCGCCGAGTCCTTGCGTTGTCCGCTCTCCATCTCGTGGGCCATCAGTACGCGCACGGTGGCCTTGTCGCCAGCGGCCTGGGCGCGAATGCGCATTGGATCTGCCATGTCTGTCTCCTTCAAAGTCCGCGCACTGCGAGGACGAAATCAATTGAACCGTATTGCCGGAGGAGCCGAGGCGTCAACCGCCACATCCACCCAGCGTGACCTTGACTTCTTTCTGCGCGAACAGAACCTTGTTGTCATTGGTGATCGCCACAGCGAACACATTGGACGACTGGCCCATCTTCACGCGGGTCGAGAAATTGGCCTCGATCTCGGGGCTGACATTGAACAGCGCGGCCAGCACGGACGGGTTCTTCTCCACCAGCAGCATCATCTGCTTGACACCGGCCAGGGTGGTGGCGGCGCCCAAGGGCACGACGGCGCCGTTCTCGGCGATGTCGGGCGCCGTGATGCTGACGTCCTTGCTCTCGGCGGGTGCGCCATAGCCCAGGGCCTTGGCCATGTCGGCCATGGTCTTGGCGTCAAAGGCGCCCTTGCCGGCAGCCGGGCCGCTGGCGTGCGCCATCTGGCCAAACAAGCCCGAAGCCAGCATCAGAGATGCCACCTTGGCGCTCGTCGAAAGTACCTCTCGGCGATTTGCGATCATCTTCGGTCTCCTAGATCGTTGCATGCTAATAAAGGGATGATGGCTCAGCATCCGTGCCATCCCCTAGGGGGAAGAAATTTACTTCGGGGCGCCGCTCTTCAGCCATTGGGCAACAGCCCTGGCGTCCGCCTCGCTGAGCGTCTGCGCCGGCATCGGGATCTGCCCCCACACGCCCACGCCACCACTGCGTATCTTGCCAGCGAGATAGGCCTCGGCATCGGCGCCGCTGCCGTATTTCTTGGCAATATCCTTGAACGAGGGGCCAACCAGCTTGCTGTCCATCCCGTGGCAGGCGGTGCAACTGTTCTTGTTCAGCAGCGCCATTGGAGCGCCTGATGTACCTGACTTGGCGGGTTCAACCGGTTTTGGCGCCAGTTCGCGCGGCACCGGGGCACCGGCCGGTTTGGTCGTGTCAGCGCCATGCTGCGCCCCGACGGCGCGGTTCTGCTCGGCCAGATTGCCGTGCGCATTGCGTGCATGCTCGGGCAGGGCCGAGGCGATGCTGGCCTCGGTGACACAGTCCTTCATGCAGGCGATGTTGCGCGTGTCGGCCTTTGCGCCGGTGGTCAGGCCCTTGCCGGGCCACAGATTGTGGTCCAGGGTCATGCCATTGCGGTTGGGCATGCGCTTCTGCACTTCGGCGATGTTCTGGTCCGACAGCGTGAAGTTCTCGGGCACCACACCGCCCAGATTGAGCAGGAAGGCCGTCACCGCATACACTTCCTCGGTGCTCAGCGATTTCGGTGCGGTCCAGGGCATGGCGCGGTTGATGTAGTCCCACAGCGTCGAGACGGTGGCCACCTTCATCAAGGTTGTGCGGCCTGGATAGGCGCGATCGTTGAGCCGCGCCACGTGGCCGGTCTTGATATCGTCGGCGGTGGTGCCGCCCACCAGCGGCGAGAACACCTCGCCGCTCTCGCCGAAGATGCCGTGGCACTGGGCGCATTTGCCCTCCCACACGTCCTGACCCTTGGCCACCGAACCGGCGCCCTTGGGCAGGCCCTTGAAGTCGGGGCGCACATCGATGTCCCAGGCCGCCACCTCCTTGGGCGTGGCCGAGCGGCCGACACCGGTGTAGGCCGAGGACTGCGCCCAGGCCGCCGGCACCGCAGCCACCAGCAGCAGACCCAGCAGAGCGCGCTTCAACTTAAAAGCGCCCCCGAGGCCGCCGCCTTGCGTCGTCCGCCCCCCCGAGGGGGAGGAGAAACACTTGGGACGGCCCGGCGTTTGTTTCTCACGAGAGCTGGACATTCTTAACCTCACCGTCTTCTTGCACCAGCCAGGTCTGGATGGCGTTGTTGTGATAGATCGAGCGCGTGCCGCGGGCGGTGCGCAACTGGCCATAGGTCGGCTGCACGAATCCGCTGTCGTCCGTGGCGCGGCTCTGGATCAGGCCGGGCTTGCCATCCCACACCCAGTCGATATTGAAGCGGGTCAGGCACTTGGGCAGCACCGCGCCTTCGAGCCGCGCCGTGCGCCAGTTGCGCCCGCCGTCCACCGACACGTCCACCCGCTTGACCCTGCCCCGGCCCGACCAGGCCAGGCCCGAGATGTTGTAGAAGCCCTTGTCCAGCAGCACCTGGCCGCCCGAGGGGGTGGTGACCACGCTCTTGCACTCCTGGATGCTGCTGTACTGACGGTGCTGACCACCGGGCATCAGGTCCATATAGTGGATCGCCTCGTCCTTGGCGCCATAGGGCTTGTCGCCCACCTCGATGCGGCGCAGGTACTTGACCCAGCTGACACCCTGCACGCCAGGCACGACCAGGCGCAGCGGATAGCCCTGCTCCGGGCGCAGCATTTCGCCGTTCTGGCCATAGGCCACCAGTACCTCGCCGTTCTCGACCATTTCCATCGGGATGGTGCGCGTCATCGACGAGCCATCGGCCCCCTCGGCGAGCACGAAGCGGGCCTTCTTGTAATCCACGCCGGCCATGTCCAGCAGCACACGCAGCGGCACGCCTGTGAACTCGCTGCAGCTGAGCATGCCGTGCGAGTACTGCACCGTGGGCACGGCCACATTGCCCCACTCCATACCGGTGTTGGCGCCACACTCGATGAAGTGAAAGCGAGACACCGAGGGCAGACGCATCAGCTCGTCCATCGTGAACACCATGGCCCGCTTGAGCATCGCCGGCTCGGAGCCGTTGAGCATCAGGCGGTGCTTGGACGGATCGATGTCCCACCAACCCTGGTGGTGGCGCTCGAAGTGCAGGCCACTGGGCGTGACGATGCCGAACAGCGACTGCAGGGGCGCAAACGACACCGAGGCCTGAGCCGTCTGGGTCAGACCCGGGCTCTGGCGGCGCTGCACATTGACCTCGTACTTGGACGGCTTGCCATAGCCATCGGTCACCACCGGCTGGCCAAGGCCCTTGCTGTGCTCGGGCAGAGATAGGATATTGGGATCCCCTTCGCCGCTGCCCACCGGGTTCGATGTGGCCATGGCCACGGGCGCGACCGCTGCCGCGCTGGCCGCCATGAAGGCACTGCGGATGAAGCCGCGGCGCCCTGCCTTGGCCTCTGCAAAGACCTGGCGCACACCGGCCGGATCCAGGAAGTTCTCAGGCGCCTTGATCAGCCGGCCTGCTGGCTTGTTGTCCGAACTCACAAAAAGTTTCCTTCCACAGGTAGAACCCCAATCCGCGTCAGGGCTGACCGCCCTGGTCCAGGCAAGCCGCCTGGCGCTGCTGACGCAGCGCGTCACACAGCAGATCGACCTTGCCGGGCACCAGCTGGTAGAAGACCTTGGCCCCGACCCGGCGCCTGCGCACCACCCCGCCGCGATAGAGCGCGTTGAGGTGATGCGACATATTCGGCTGGCTGCCGCCGACCAACGCCAGAAGCTCACCGACATTGCGCTCCGACTTGCACAGCTCACACAAGATGCGCACCCGACAGGGCGTGGACAGCAGCCCGAACAGGTCGGCCGCCGCTGCAAACACCTGTTCGCCGACCGCTTGCATCCTCAATCTCATCATTCGTATATCACTATGCCCGAATATTAATCACAAACGAATTAATGCAATCTAGGGTTTTTACTAGGTTGGTGCGAAGGAAAGCGCAGGGCTGGGCCGCGCCCGAAGCCAGGGCAGCCCCTGCGAGCAATGGCTCACGGCCAAACGGACTTCGGTGCCGGCTGTGCCGGATGACGGGGGGCGAGCCTGGCGCCCGCCCCTGGAACTCTCCCGAGTTCCTTGTTCTCAGACTTCAGCCTTGAAGCCGAAGGCCCTTTCGTGCACATAGACCAGCTTGCAGTCCTGCAGATACTGCGCATCGTGGATGCGCCCGGCCGCCACATAACCGGTCTGGCCGGCATCAAGAGTGACCGGTGCGCCATCCGCCACCAGCGCCCCGCCCTCGCGCTTGAAGAACTGGATGCGCATGGACCCCTCCACCACCACGGTCATGTCGTGGCCCGGGTGGCTGTGCGGCGGCTCGCAGCTGCCGGCCTCCCAGCGCTCCAGCATCACCTCCACCCCGTCAGGATTGGCGGGCACGCAGGTGCGCACGGTGAAGCCCGGCGGCGCGTCGGGCACGACCACATGGTGGTCCCAGATCGGGCTGTATGTTGATTGCATGGTTTGGCCCTTTCAGAAGTTCATCGTCACCGATAGCTGGGCATTGCGGCCCAGGATGGGGCGAGCATAGTAGTAGTCGCTGCCGGCCGGCGCCTGCACAAAGCCCGAGCGCGGATTGCCCTCGGTCAAGCCTATGGTGTTGGTCAGATTGCGCACCGCCGCGTTCAGGGTGAGGCTGGGTGTCAGCTCGTAGCGCAGGCTCAGGTTGATGGTCTTGTAGGCCGGCAGGCGCACCGAGTTCGACACATCGGCAAAGCGGTCACCGACGTAGTGCCAGGCCACGGTGAACTCGCCCTTGCCGTCGTTGAAGAAGACGCTAGGCGCGAGCGTGAAGTTGCGGTCGGGCGTGCGCTCCGGGCGGTTGCCGGACCAACTGGTGGCCTCCTTCAGCAGTGCCTCCAGATCGGTGCCGGTGCCACGCAGCACTCGCAGGTTGTTGACGCTGAAGCGCGAGCGCTGCACCACGCCGGTGGCAGCGAACTCGAACCACCGCAGCGGCCGCCAGCTGACCTCGAACTCCAGGCCCTGCGACTTCACGCCCTGCAGCATCTCGATCTGCGCGTTGTCCACCTCGGCACTGTTCGGGTCGCCCTTGAAGTTGGCCTTGTAGAAGGTCAGGGTGGCCGCGATGTTCTTGGCCTGTACGCGCGCACCCAGCTCGCCGAACTGGATCTTGGTCACCGGCAAATCGCCGGTGGTCTGGTAGCTCTTGGCGAAGCGTCCGTAGAGGGCGATGTTGTTATTCAGCAGATAGTTGCCGCCAATCGTCCAGGAGGGTTCGGTCCATCGGTTGCGCACCATCTCGTACTGCCCGTTGGTCGGGTAGGCCCAGTAGTTGTTGGCGATGATGTTGTCCACATCGCAGGCCGCGTCGCCCAGGGCTGAGCGATCGCAGCCCGGCTTGAAGGCGCCCGGGATCGGCTCGTACTCGCCAAAGCCGCCGCGTCCCTGCAGATAGCGGAAGCGTTCGATGCGCAGGCCGGCGTCGATGCGCAGCGCGTCGTTGACCTTGTACTCGTCGTTCAGATAGACGGACATCGATTTGTTGTGGCTTCTGTCGTTGCCATCGCCCCAGGTGGAATGCTCGCGCACACCGTTCTCGGTGTAGGAACCCACCACCTTGCCGGCCGGATCGAGCGCCACCAGGTCCACCCGCCTGGCGTGATTGCGCACATCGGTGACGAAGCGCGCCGACACCGGGCTGCCGCCCTCGCTCAGCGAGTTGAAGGTCAGCAGGCCCAGACCGAGGCTGTTGCGCTCGGTGTTCCAGGTCAGGCGCATATCGTTGACGAACTCGCGATTGACCTGCTTGTCGGCCTGCAGCACGTTGTCGGACAGCAGGCCGTTGCCGTTCAGCGCATTGAGCTGCTCAGGGGTGGAGAGGATCTCGCCGGTCGAGACGATGCGGACCGCGGGCTTGCACGTGCCGCCACAGGCCGGGCCGAAGCGGTCCAGCATCTCCTTCACATAGCCGAACTTGGCCGGGTCCAGGCGGTCGACGGCCGGGCGCAGGCTGTTGTTGCTGGACGAGAACACCACGCTGGCGGTCACGTCGGAATCGGTGTAGCGGCCTTTGGACGAGAGCTTCCAGGCCGGGGACAGGGCCTTCTCGTAGTTGTAGCCCAGCGCAAAGGCCTTGTGGTCATAGCCATCGCGCGAGTCCACGGTCTGCATGAAGCTGCCGGGCACCAGCGATGTGCGCACCGTCTGCACGCCCGAGTCAAGCCCTATCATCGTGCCGTAGCGGGCATCCATGCCGGGCAGGCTGCGCGGATTGTCTTTGCCGATCACCGGAATGGGCAGATAGAACATGGTGTGGTCGTGCATGCCCTTGAGGTTCACGCTCCATTCGCCGCCCTCGATCTTGCGCCCGATGTGCGCGCGCACCGTGCCACCCTTGTTGCCGGTGAATTCGGGATAGCGCACGCCATCGTCCACCCGGTAGTAGCCCGACACGCCGCCGAACCAGCCGTCACCCAGGCCGCCGGCATAACGCAGGTCCACGCGCTTCTGGTTGTAGTCGGAGGTGGTCAGGCGCAGCGCGCCCTCGGGCTTGCCCTGATTGCGGAAGGTGAGGAAGTTGATCGTGGCGCCGGCGCCATTGGCGGTCAGGATGGCCGAGGTACCGCCGCGCACCGCCTCCATGCGGTCGATGCCCAGTTCCGACTTGACCAGGCCGTCGGCCGACCAGCTCGGGTAGTAGAAGATCGGCAGGCCATCCTCCTGCACCTGCACCCAGCGCTGGTTGCCGCCGGACATGCCGCGCACCGAGTAGTTGTTGGACATCTCGCCGGCCGAGGCCTCGATATACATGCCGGGCACCAGCTCCATGGCCTCGGCCGCCGAGTACGGCGCCTTGCGGTCCAGCGCCTCGCGGTCGGCCACGGTCACGGCCACCGAGCTTTCGCGCACGGTGCGGGCGAGGCCCGTGCTGCCGGTGACGACGACGCGGTCCAGCTGGTTGGTGGCTTCGTCCTTGCTTTTGCTCTTTTCGGCAGATTTTTCATCGGTAGCCGCCGTGCTCTGGGCCAGCGCATGGGGCGTCGCCAGCTGCATCAGCAGGGCCGCGGCCAGCCAGGTGGCGCGAGGCTTGAAACGATTCGATTCCTGGCCGCAGTGCGGCTGTCCAGCTCTTCTCATGTTGATGTCTCCGTTGATGGTCAGTACGAAACGCGGGCAAAGGGAAGCCCCTGCCGGCCCTGAACGGCCCTGCATGGCAACTTCGGTAGAGGACGGTCGCGCCTGCCCCAGGCACGCCGTTGTCGGGTTATGTCGGCGGGCTTCGGTTCATAGCGCTCGACTCGCTCCAAGCAGGGCCGGTGGCTCCTGGCTCGCAATCACATAGGAAGGCACCTCGTGCATATAGCCGGCGAGCCGCCCCTTGGCTTCAAAGCGTTGGCGGAAGTCCGAGCGCCGGAAGCGCGCGGCTCCCAGGCGCGGCACGATGCCGCCGCCGATGTACACACCGCCACGGGCGCCCAGCGACAGCACCAGGTCGCCTGCCACATCGCCCAGGAAGGCGCAGAACAGGGCCAGCGCCTCGGCGCTCTGCAGCTCGCCGGCGAGGGCCTGGCCGAGCACCTGGGCCGGGCTGGGCACGGTGGTGAGAGGCCGGCCATCCACCTCGGCAATCGCCTTCAGCAGGTTGGCAAGACCTGGCCCCGACAGCACCCGCTCGGCGGAGACGCGGCCGAAACGCTGACGCAGGTTTGCCAACAGCGCGGCTTCTCGATCGTTCTGCGGCGCGAGGCTGACATGACCGCCCTCGGTCTGGAGCGCGACCCACTGTCGGTCCGCTTGCGGCACCAGACCGGAGACGCCAAGGCCGGTACCAGGCCCGATCACGGCCAGTGGTCCTGGTGCACCCGTCGCGGGGCCACCAACATGCCAGAAATCCGGCTCCGGCAGCGCCGGTATCGCCAGCGCCAGCGCGGTGAAATCGTTCAGCACCACCAGGCGCTGCAGCTCCAGCTGCCTGTGCAGGGCTTGGACCGAGAAGCCCCAGTCGCGGTTGGTCAGGCGGATCTGATCGTCCAGCACGGCACTGGCCACGCCAAGGGCCGCCTGGATGGGGCGGGCTGCACCGGCCGCGTCCAGGGTCTGCAGATAGCGCTGCAAGCATTCGCCCAGGTCACGGTGGGCATCGCAGGCCAGCGTCTGCACATGCTCGATGGCTGCGCCGTTTGCGCCCTGCCAGCCCAGGCGCACATGGGTGCCGCCCACATCGGCCAGCAGGCGGGCGCCGGCCGGGTTTCGTTCGCCTATCGCGATCACGGTATTGCTCCTTCTTGCTGCAAGGGGGTCCAGGCGCTGCCGGCCCGGTGGCTGGCCAGCACCGCCTCGACAAAGGCCAGGCCGGCCACGCCATCGGCGGCGGTGGTGAGCCAACGGCTTGCCGGGGCTACGGCCCTGCCCTCGCGTCGCGCGCGAATGTGCTCGGCCGCATCGCGGTAGAGCTGGGCAAAGGCCTCCAGATAGCCCTCGGGATGGCCGGCTGGAAGGCGCGTGGCGGCCTGCGCCTCGGCGCTGCCCACCCGGCCCCTGGTGAGGCGCTGCGTGGCGCCACCCAGCGGGGTGAAGAGCAGCTCGTTCGGTTGCTCCTGCGCAAACTCCAGGCTGGCACGGCTGCCATAGACGCGCAGCCTCAGGGCGTTCTCGCAACCGGTGGCCACCTGGCTGGCCCACAGCAGGCCGCGCACGCCATCGGGAAAGCGCAGCATGGCCTGCACATGGTCGTCCAGCCGGCGCCCGGGCACCAGGCTGCTCAGCTCGGCGCAGACACTTTCAGCCTGCAGACCGCTGACAAAGCTGGTCAGATGGTAGGCATGGGTGCCGATATCGCCCAGCGCGCCGGCCGGGCCGGCCAGCGCCGGGTCGCAGCGCCATGCGGCCTGCTTGTTGCCTCGTTCATGCCCCGTCTGTTCGATTGGCTCGGCGAGCCAATCCTGCGCGTACTCGACCTGTATCAGGCGCAACGCGCCCAGCTCACCGGCCTCCACCATCGCGCGGGCCTGCCGCACCATGGCGTAGCCGCTGTAGGTATGGGTCAGGCACAGCAGGCGCTCGCGGCGCCGGGCCAGCGCCTGCAGCGCGCGTGCATCGGCCAGCGAGGTGGCCAGCGGCTTGTCGCAGATCACATCAATGCCCGCCTCAAGGAACGCCGTAGCCACCGGGGCATGCAGATGATTCGGCGTAACGATGGCGACCGCATCAATGCCATCGGGCCGCGCCGCCTCGCGCCTCGCCATCTCCTCCCAGCTGGCGTAGCTGCGCGACGAGTCCAGGCCCAGTTCGTCGGCGCTGGCCAGCGCACGCAGCGGGTCGCTGGCCAGCGCACCGGCCACCAGCTGCCATTGCCCGTCCAGCCGCGCGGCCATGCGGTGCACGCCACCGATGAAGGCGCCCTGCCCGCCTCCCACCATTCCTAGACGGAGCGGTGCGTTCATGCGTCGCCCTCCAAGCCCAGCAGCTGGCGCAACTCCGCGCGCGGCGTCTGCCCATCGGCAAAATCATCGAAGGCGCGATCGGCCACGCGGATGATGTGCCGCTTGATGAACTCGGCGCCTTCGCGCGCACCGTCCACGGGATGCTTCAGGCAGCATTCCCACTCCAGCACCGCCCAGCCCGGGTAGTCGTGCTGCGCAAGCTTCGAGAAGATCGCGCCGAAGGCTATCTGCCCGTCGCCCAGCGAGCGGAAGCGCCCGGCCCGCTCCAGCCAAGGCGCATAGCCACCATAGACGCCCTGCCGGCCATTCGGACGGAACTCCGCGTCCTTGACGTGGAAGGCGCGGATGCGTGCGTGGTAGATGTCGATGAAGGCCAGGTAGTCCAGCTGCTGCAGCAGGAAGTGGCTGGGGTCGTAGAGGATGTTGGCGCGGGGGTGCTGGCCCACGGCGTCGAGAAAGCGCTCGAAGGTCAGGCCGTCGAACAGGTCCTCGCCCGGGTGCAGCTCGTAGCAGACATCGACGCCGGCCTCGTCGAAGGCATCGAGCACGGGCCGCCAGCGCCGCGCCAGTTCGGCAAAGGCCTCCTCGATCAGTCCGGCCGGCCGCTGCGGCCAGGGGTAGAGGTAGGGCCAAGCCAGCGCGCCGGAGAAGGTAGCGTGGGCCTTCAGCCCCAGCCGGGCCGAGGCCCGCGCGGCGAGCTTCAGCTGCCCGGCGGCCCAGGCACTGCGTTCGGCTGCGTCGCCTCGCACGGCCGGTGCGGCAAAGCCATCGAACTGCCTGTCGTAGGCCGGGTGCACGGCCAGCAGCTGGCCTTGCAGATGGGTGGACAGCTCGCTGATCTGCAAGCCCTTGGCGGCCAGCCGGCCACGCAGATCGTCGCAATAGGTCTGGCTCTCGGCGGCCAAGGCCAGATCGAACAGGCGTGCGTCCCAGCTGGGGATTTGCAGCGCGGCGAAGCCCAGGCCGGCCGACCACTCGGCCAGATGGTCCAGCGTGTCGAACGGCGCCAGGTCACCGGCGAACTGGGCCAGGAAGAGGCCGGGGCCTTGGATCGTTTTCATGCTTGGCCTCCCAGTCGATCACTTTGGCGTTCGATCAGCTGTGCCTGCTCCAGCACGCACAGCTGCTCCACCGGCTTGCCGTCCAGCCGGCGCAGCAGCAGCTGGCCCAGCTGGCGGCCGGCGCCATGCAGCGAGGCGTAGTAGGTGGACAGCGGCGGCACGAAATAGGCACTGACATTGCTGTCGTCGGTGGCCACCACGGCGGCCTCGCGGCCGGCCTGCCAGCCCAGCTCGGCAAAGGCCGACAGGGCGCCCAGCGCGGCGTATTCGTTCGCGCAGACAAACGCCGTGGGCCGGGGCTGGCGCTTGGCCAGCTCCAGCACCAGGCGGCGGCCATCGGCGGCCGAGAGGCCCGAGCACTGGGTCAGCGCCGGCTCATGCGGCAGCCCCGCCTCGCGCAGCGCGCGGCGGTGGCCTGCGTCGCGGTGCTGGCTGTACATCAGCTCGGCCGGCGGGTTGAGCATGGCGATCTGGCGGTGGCCGCAGGCGATCAGCCGCTGGGTGGCGCGGTAGGCCATGTCTTCATGGTCGGTGTCGTACCAGGGATGGGCCTGCTCCAGCGCGCTGCGGCCATAGCTGACGAAGGGAAAGTCCTGGGCCAAGAGATAGCGGATGCGCTCGTCCTGCGGCCGGGTCTGCGTCAGCACCAGGCCGTCGACGCGGCGGGCTTCCACCAGCTTGCGCAGCGCCGCGACCGGGTCCTCATCGGGCAGCTCGGGCTGCACCACCAGGCTGTAGAAGGTGCCGGCCAGGGCCGCGTGCAGGCCCGAGACCAGGGCCATGAAGCCGCTGTCGGTGAAGTCCTGCTCGCTGTTCTCGACCGGCAGCACGATGGACAGCGTGTAGGTCTTGCCGGTGCGCAGCTTCACGCCGGCCAGATTGGGCGTGTAGCCCAGCTCGCGGGCAGCGGCCTTGACCAACTCGCGCGTCTCGCGCCTGACCTCGGGGCCGTCCTGCAGCGCGCGCGACACCGTGCCCAGCGACAGGCCGGTGTGGCGCATCAGGGTCTTCAGCGTGACTTTGGGTTCGCTCATACGGTGTTCTTCTTCAGCAGGCGGTGCCCCAGCAACAGGGCCACGCTGGAGGTCCAGGTGAAGGCGGGATCGCGCAGCGGCGCACCGCTTTGCGCATCGAAGTTCTCGGCCAGGCCGGAGGCGGCGCACATCGCGGTAAAACGTCGCGCCAGCTCGTCGCCCAGATCGCGGCGGCCGCAGCGGTCCATCGCGTCAACGAACAGCATCGTCGTCGGCGCCCAGATCGGGCCGCGCCAGTAGCCATCGGCGCGGTAGTGCGGGCTGCGCTGTGACTCGGTGGCCAGGCCATGGGGGCTCAGGAAGCGGCCGGTCTCGAACAGCTCGGCCAGCAGTTGCTCGCTAATGGCCGCAGGCAGGCGTGAACCCAGCAGCAGCGGGGTGTAGGCGATCAGGCTGTCGCCATCGTTCACCACGGCGCCGTCGGCGAGGCGAGCGACGAAGCGCTCGCCGGTCCAGAGCTGGGCCATCAGCCGCTCGAACAGGGCGTCGGCCTGGTTGCGCCAGTCGCGCGCCTGCTCGGGCCGGCTCAAGCCCTCGGCCAGGGCGGCCAGCTCTTCCAGCTGCAGTATCAAAAAGCTGCTGAGATCGGGGCTCTGCAGCGGTGTGCCCTGCAGGAACACGGTGGCGTTGTCCCAGCCGGCGTCGTTGCCATGGTCGTAGGCCGGCAGGCCATTCGCGGGCGCCGTGGCCAGCCAGCTGCGTGCTTGTGCGGCCAGCCAGTCGTGCATCTGGGCGCTGCGCTCTGGCGACCAGGGCGCCTGGCTACGCAGCTGAGCCACCGTCCAGCCATGCACCGGCGGCTTGGTGAAGCGCCAGTAGGCCTGCAGGTCGTTGGCGAAATCGGGAAGGCGGCCGCTCTCGTGCTGCAGCTCGAACAGCACCGCCATCTGCTGCCAGGCCAGCTCGGGCTGCTGCGCAGCCAGGGCCCGCGCGTTGAAGCAATGGTCCCAGCTCCAGATGTTCGTCATCCAGTTCTTGGACATATACATCGCCGGGTAGTGCAGCCGGCCTTCGGCCGGGACGATGCAGGACCAGGTGATGTAGGCGGCCAGCTGGCGCAGGGGCTGCAGACCTTCATCGACCGCCAGCGTCTGGCCCAGCCAGACTTCGAAGTCGGCGGCGGCATCGGCGCGCGCGGTCTCGAACAAGGCCACATCGCTGCGTGCCGGCATCACGCGATAGAGATGGATGGAAGCTGCCACCACGCCGGCCGCATCGGGCCGCAGATCCAGCGCGATGTGCTCGGCGCGCTGGCCCTGCCAGGGGGCGTCGAGCTGCAATGCACCTCCGTTCAAGGCCACGCGGGCCGACAGATCCTGGCTGGCGCAGCTGACATGTATGGACTCTTCACTCAGGCGTTGGGCATAGTCGTAGCGCTTGCTCTGCAGCGTGAGACGCAGGCTCAGGCCGCGGCCTTGCAGGGCCAAGGTGTCGGCATCGGCAAAGGCCAGGTGCAGCTCGCCGGCCTCGGAATGAAAGCTCAGCGAGTCGGGCCGCAGCGACCATGTGCCATGCACCTCCCTGCCCTCGCCATCGATCGGCAGCAGCTTGAACAGCCGGCCCAGATCGGTGTGCTCGTCGCCGCCGCGCAGATTGCGCAGCCAGAAAGCAGCGTCCTCGGGAATCCATGACACGCACAGCCAGCTGCCGCGCCTTGAGAGCGGCACGGACCGAGGATCGAACAGATTCAAGCGGGTCATCCCTTCACCGCGCCGGCACTGGCGCCCTCCATGATGTGGCGCTGGGCCATGAAGAACAGCAGCAGCGGCGGCAGGCACAGCAGCACGGTCATCGCGGCAATGGCGGTCAGGTTGTTGGCGTGCAGGCCGCGGAACTGGGCCAGGCCCAGCGGAAGCGTGTAGCTGCTCTGGTCGTTCAGAAAGATCAGCGGGCCCAGATAGTCGTTCCAGCTGCCCAGGAACTGGAAGGTGCCCACCAGCACCAGGGCCGGCGCCATCAAGGGCAGGTGGATGCGCCAGTAGATCTGCCAGGCGTTCGCCCCGTCCATGCGCGCAGCCTCGTCGAGCTCGCGCGGGATGCTCATGATGAACTGGCGCAGCAGAAAGATGTAGAAGGCCGCGCCGAAGAAATTGGGCACGATCAGCGGCTTCAGGGTGTTGATCCAGCCTAAAGCGTTGAACTGCATGTACAGCGGGATCATGGTCACATCCCAGGGAATCATCATCGAACCCAGCATCACCATGAACAGCGTGTCGCGGCCGCGGAACTCGAAGCGGGCGAAGCCATAGGCCACCAGGCTGGACGAGAACAGCTGGCCTATGGTCGACAGCCCGCCCACCAGCAGCGAGTTCCACAGGAACTGGCCAAAGGGCTGGGCTGCCCAAGCTTCCACGAAGTTCTGCCAGCGCGGCAGGGCTGGCCACCAGACCGGAGGCCAGGTGTAGAGCTCGCTCTTGGCCTTCAGCGCCGTCACCAGCGTCCAGTACAGCGGCAGGGCGAAGGCCAGGGCCAGGGCCAGCATGACGGTGTAGTAGGCCAGCCTGCGGGCGTGGCGTGCCGAATCGAAGGGGGTCATGCCTTGCCTCCGTCACGCTTCACTTCGTTCTCGTAGAACACCCACAGGCTGGAGAAGCGCATCACGCTCATGGACAGCACCAGTATCAGCAGGAACAGCAGCCAGGACAGGGCCGAGGCATAGCCCATGTCGAAGAACTTGAAGGCGGTGTCATAGATGTACATGGCCAGCATATAGGTGGACTTCAGCGGGCCGCCCTCGGTCAGCAGCAGGGCCAGGGTCAGTTGCTGGAAGGCCGCGATCAAGGTCGTGACCAGATTGAACAGCAGCACCGGCGACAGCAGCGGCAAGGTGATGTGGGTGAACTGCTTGAGCCTGGACACGCCCGACAGCGCCGCCGCCTCGTACAGATCAACCGATATGCCCTTGAGCCCGGCCAGGAACACCAGCATCGTGCCGCCCAGGCTCCACAGGCTGGCGATCACCACCGACCACATCGCCCAGCGCGGGCTGCCCAGCCAGTTGACCGGCGCCAGACCCACCAGGCTCAGCAGGTAGTTGAGCAGGCCGTATTCCTGGCTGTAGATCCAGGTCCAGATCGTCACCAGGGCCACGCCCGACAGCATGCTGGGCAGATAGAACAGCGTGCGGAACAGCCCCTGGCCCCAGCCGCGCCGGTTCAGCAGCAGGGCCAGGCCCAGCGCGGCGGCCAGATGGAGGGGCACGTACAGGCCGGCGAAGCGGCAGGTGACCCACAGCGCCTCCCAGAAGTCGTCGTCCGTCGTCAGGATGCGGCGGTAGTTCTCCAGGCCGATGAAGCGCTCGCCGCCCATCAGCGGCCAGTCGAAGAAACTGGTGTAGAGCGAGTACAGCAGTGGCCCGAGCGTGAAGGCCGCGAAGCCCAGCACCCAGGGCGCGACGAAGAGCCAGGGTGTGAGGCCACGGGGCCAGCGCAGACGGCGGCGTTGGGTCGCCCGTGGCGTCACGGCCACCGCAACAGGCTCCATCAGGCGGACGCTCATTGGAGTTTCCTTTCGGCCTTGAGTGCCGCACGGGAGAGGACCTGCTGCACATCGCCCTTTTTCAGAAACACCTCCTGAATGGCATCGCGCACCACGCCCGAGGCACGGGTCCAGCGCGGGTTCAGCAGAAAGGCCGGCACCTCCTGCATGCTCAGGGCCATCGCGTAAAACGGCTGCACCAGCGGGTCGTACTGCAGCTTCAGTTCACGCGCCACGCTCAGGAGCACCGGCAGATCGCCCTGACGCATGCGCACCGCCTCGGCACTGCTGTAGAACTTGATGAATTGCCAGGCCAGGTCCTTCTGCTTCGAGTCCCGTGCAATCGCCAGCGACGAGACGCTGACCACGCTCTGCGCCGGCCGGCCCTGGAAGCTGGGCAGCGGCGCGATGCCATAACGCTTGCCGTCCTGGGCCAGTTCCAGCCGGAAGGCCGCACCGTCCATCAGCATCGCCACCCGGTCGGCCACGAACAGCTGGCGCTGGTTCTTGCCGTCGCCCACGCCCAGCGTTGCGGCCAGGCCCTGGTCCAGCAGGCCCAGCAGCATCGTGAACATCGCTTGCGACGAGGCGCTGTCGAGCTCGCCCTGCACCCGGTGGCCATCGGCGCCCAGCATGCGGCCGCCGGCGCTCCACAGATAGCCCTGGAAGTCATAGGGATCGGGGGCCACGTCAAGGCCATAGCCATAGACCTTGGCGGAGGGGCTGCTGAGCTTTTGCGACAGCGCACGCAAATCTTCCCAACGCCAGTCGGCCCGCGGATAGGCCAGGCCGGCGCGGTCGAACATGTCCTTGTTGTAGTAGATGACCTGGCTGGTGAAGCCGGCCGGCACGCCGTAGAGCCGGCTTTCCACCGTGGCGAAACGCAGCAGGCCCGGCACCATATCGGCCGCGTCGAATGCGGGGTCGCGCGCCTGCCAGACATCCAGGGGCTCCAGCACGCGGTGATAGAGCGGGAAGTTCCACATCATCGTCACATCGGGCGGGTTGTGCGCGCCGAACGAGGCCGAGAGCTTCTGGTTGAAGCCACCGCCATAGGCCTCCACCTGCACGCGTACACCGGGGTGGCGCTGCTCGAAGGCCGCGGCAATGCGGCGCTGGATGTCGAGGTTCTCGCTGCCATCCCAGGTGGCGAAGCGCAGCACCTGGGCTGTGGCCCAGATGGGCATCAGCAGGGCCATGAGAACGAGGAAATGTTTCGTCATGTCGGTTGCTCCACTGCGCTCTGTGCGAAGTAGGACACGTGACGTGCGGAGCGGCAGGGACGAGGGCGCGCCGGCCGCTGCGAGCTGAAGCCTTGCCCGGCCCTGCACGGACCGGACTCCGGCTTCTTGATGCCCGCTGCGACCGGCACACCCTCATCCCTGCTGGCACCGGCGTGCACGGCGCGCACGAACTTGGCTTGCGGGCCACCAGCACATCCGCGGAGGGGGCGGGGGGCCGGCCATGGCGGGCATAAAGAAGCTGGAGGTCGGTCCGAAGGGACCGACCCAAGCTTCAGCCCGTCGTGGCCGGCCCCCCGCCCCCTCTGCCGCGCCACGAAAGAGTCGAGCAACTTCATGCCAGCGCCAGTGCATCCTGCACCGCCTCGCTCAAGACCCGCGGCAGCGCGCGCCCATCCACTCCGAAGGCGTGGACGTGCTCGCAAGGGAAGTCCAGCCCCACCTGCTCACCATTGCGCACCGCACGGGCGCCTTCGACACTGGCCGTGAGCGCGCTTCCATTGGCAAGACGCAAATGCACCAGGCTTTGAGCTCCCAGGCGCTCCATCATCAGCACCTGGGCGCGCAGCGCGCCGGTGTCGCCCAAACGCAGATGCTCGGGCCGTATGCCCAGTGTTTTGGCCCCTGGTCGCGCAGCAGCGCCAGTCAAGGCTTCGGCAGGCAGCAGATTCATCCGCGGCGAGCCAATGAAGCCGGCCACGAACAGATCGGCTGGAGAGTGATAGAGCTCCAGCGGCCGGCCGACCTGGGCGATGCGGCCCTGGTTCAGCACCACCACCTTGGTGGCCAGGGTCATCGCCTCCACCTGGTCGTGGGTGACATAGACCATCGTCGCCTGCAGGCTCTGGTGCAGGCGCGCCAGCTCCATGCGGGTGTTCTCGCGCAGCGCAGCGTCGAGATTCGACAGCGGCTCGTCGAACAGAAAGATGCGCGGCTGGCGCACGATGGCACGGCCGATCGCCACCCGCTGGCGCTGGCCGCCGCTGAGCTGGCGCGGCTTGCGCTCCAGCAGCTCTTCCAGCTGCAGCATGCGCGCCGCTTCAAGAATGCGCGCCTCGATCTCGCCCTTGGGTCGGCCGCGCAGGCTCAGACCAAAGGCCAGGTTCTTGCGCACCGACATGTGCGGATACAACGCATAGCTCTGGAACACCATGGCCAGATCGCGCTCGGCCGGCGGCAGCTCGTTGATGCGCTGGCCGTCGATGCGCAGCTCACCGCCCTGCACCTCCTCCAGTCCGGCGATGCAGCGCAACAGCGTCGACTTGCCGCAGCCCGAAGGCCCGAGGAAGCAGACAAACTCGCGGTCGGCAATCTCGAGATTGATGTCCTTCAGGACCTCCACCGGGCCGAAGGTCTTGCGCAGATGCTGGATGCTCAGATGGGCCATGCTGCTCAGCCCAGGCGTTGGGACAGGTACTGGAAACCGACCCGCGCGGTGCGCGCCGGCTGGCTCGGATGGTCATGCTCGACGATGAAGGTCTGCAGCCTCGTCGCCAGGCCCGGCAGCCACTGGCCCCATGGCAGACGGCCCTCACCCAGCGTGGCCCAGCCCTGTTCGGCGGGCTCGCTGCCCTCGTGGGCCAGGTCCTTGACATGCACCGATTGCAGGCGGGTGGCGTAACGTTCCAGCCAGGCGGCCGGGTCTTGGCCAGCACGGGCCACCCAGGCCACATCGGGCTGCCAGCTCAAGCGCGGCGCGGCGTCAAAGATCGTTTCCAGCACCGTGCGACCATCGTCCAGACGTTCGAACTCGAACGCATGGTTGTGATAGGCCAGGCCGATGCCTTGAGGCGCCAGGTCTTGCGCATAGGCTTGCAGCTGCGCGGCCAGAACCGCCCAGCCGGCGGAATCGGAAGGTCGCTCCTCCTCGTCCAGCCAGGGCATCACCAGCTGTTGGCAATCCAGCTCACCCAGCGCCTGCAGTATGTCGGGCAGGCGCTGCGCCAGGTCGCTCATCTCGACATGCATCGAGGCCAGGCCCAGGCCGGAGGCCTGCATGGTGCTGATGAAGTCGGCGGCGGTCAGGCCGTGCAGGCCTTCGGTCTCCACCCAGGCATAGCCGGCCTCGCGCGCCACGGACAGGCGCGAGGCCAGGCCACCGGCGCTGCGCACGGTGTAGAGCTGCAGGGCGATCCTGTTCATCATGCGGCCACCTCGCAGGCGATCTGCTGCGCAAAGCCCAGCGGCAGCGGCGCGGGCCGGGCACAGCGCGTGGTCAGCAGCACCGGTGTCGCCTTGTCGGCGGCACGCAGGGTGGCGTCCATGACTTCCAGCACATGCAGGGCCAGCTCTCCGTTGGCGCGGTGCGGTTGGCCGGCGGAAATCGCCCAGGCCATCTCGGCCACACCCAGGCCGCGATGGCGGCCGGTGAAGGCGCGTGGGGCCATGTCTTGCCAGTCGCCGTCCTGCTCGCTAAAGCTCAGCTCGCCGCCAAACTGGTTCGGGTCGGGCAGCACCACCGAGCCCTGCTCGCCATAGAGTTCGATATGGCTGGACCTGTGCTTCCACACATCGAAGCTGGTGCTGAGCGTGACAAAGGCGCCGGCCTCGAACTCCAGGCCCGCCACCACATGGGTGGGAGTCTCGACCTCGATGCTCTGGCCCTGGCGCGGCCCGCGCGGCACCTCGCGCCGCAGCCAGCTGGTATGGGCCATGCCGCTGACGCGACGCACCGGGCCCAGCAACTGCACCAGCTGGGTCAGGTAATAGACGCCCATGTCCATCAGCGGGCCGGCGCCGGGGCGGTAGAAGAACTCGGGGTTCGGGTGCCAGTCGTCCGGGCCCCGCTCCATCATGCAAGCCTGGCCGGCAACGATGCGGCCCAGCCGTCCACAGTCCACCAGCGCACGTGCGGCCTGGCCCGCGCCACCCAAGAAGGTATCGGGTGCGCAGCCGATGCGCCGGCCGGCGCGGGCCGCCGCCTCCATCAGCGCCTGGCCCTCGACGAAGCTGGAGCCCAGCGGCTTCTCGGTGTAGAGATGCTTGCCCGCTTCCAGCACCTGCTTGCCTACCGCCAGATGCGCGGCGGGCGGTGTCAGATTGATGATGATCTGGGCCTCGCTGGCGAGCAGCTGGGCGGGCGTCATGGCCTCGATGTCGAACTCGCTGGCGCGCTGCTCGGCCACGTCGGCGCGCGCATCGGCCACCGCGATCAGCTGCACATTGCCGAAGGCCTGCAGGCCCTTGGCATAGGCCGGGAAGATGTCGCCGGCACCGATGATGCCGACCTTGGTGGGAGCGCGCAGCGTCAGGCTCATGCCGGCGCTCCCAGGTCCGTCAGGTCCAGCCAGGCCAGTTCGTCGGCGCTCAAGTGCACGTCCAGGCCCCGCATCGAGCTGGCGGTCTCGGCAATGCTGCGCGGGCCTATCAGACTGAAGGCAGGGAAGCCCTGAGCCAGCACCCAGGCCAGCGCGATATTGATGGCGGCGCAGCCCTTGCGCTGGGCCAGCTCGCGGGCACGGGCCAGGCGCAGGAAGTTGGCCTCGCTGTACCAGCAGCGCACCAGTTCCTCGTCGTCGCGCTGATTGGGTGCGGAACGGCCATCGACGAAGAAGCCACGGGCCTGCGAGGACCAGGCGAACAGTGCCAGGCCTTGCTCGGCGAGCCAGCGGCGCGACTCCACGTCACCGGCCGAGACGCAGCCGCGCCAGATGGGGCTTTGCATGCGGGCCAGGCTCAGCTGGTTGTTGACCAGCGAAAAGCCCTGCTGGCCGGTCTTGGCCGCATAGGCATTGGCCTCGGCCACACGGGCCAGCGACCAGTTGCTGCCGCCGAAGGCCTGGAAGCGGCCACGGCTGCGCTGCTCGTTCAGCGCATCGATGAACTCGCCCACCGGCACCTCGGGGTTGTCGCGGTGCAGGACGTAGAGGTCGGCGTAATCGGTCTGCAGGCGCTCCAGACTCTCGGCCAGCTCGGTTCGCATGCCCTCGGGCGTGCAGTTGGGCGTGTGGGCGCTCTTGGCAATCAGCACGATGTCATCGCGGATGCCGCGCGCCTTCAGCCAATCGCCGAGGATGGCTTCACAGTGGCCGCCCTCGAAGTCATAGACCCAGGCGGTGTCGAAGGCATTGCCGCCGCGCTCCAGATAGTCGTCGAACAGGGCCGCGGCATAGGGCAGCGACTCCTGGTGATCGACGCCCATGATCAGGCGCGACACCGGTTTTGCAAGACCCGGCACCTGGCCGTAGCGCATGTTGGCTTCGGGGCGGCGCGTTATGGGCAGGCCGGCAAGCGTGTTGCGGCCTGTCAGCGCGGGGGCCTGCTCCTTCGGGTAGACCAGGCCGATGGCCTTGCGCCAGCGGTCCAGCGCGGCCAGATTGGCGATCGAGTCGGCCGGGCTCATTGCCGGGTGCGCAACGGCACCGGTCTTGACGGCCTGGGCAAAGGTGTCGGCCTCGTAGGCGTAAAGGCCGCGGTCGGTGGTGATGGTCCAGGTCTGGGCCAGGGCCTCATCCACCCACAGCTCAATGCGGCTTTCGCCGGCCTCTGCACCGGCGCCATACCAGGGCTTGGGCACGACCAGGGCACCCTTCGTTCCGCCCAGGCGCAGGGACTCCTCCTGCTCCAGGCTCACCGCGGTGGCGATCTGGGCCGTGATGTCGCCCGGGAAGCGCAGCGTGGCCAGCGCCCAGGCATCGACGCCCATCTCGTGCAAATGGCCCATGGCCTGCAGCTCGGTGGGCTCGGCGAAGGCCTGGCCGCGGGCCACGCCGGCCAGCAGCCGCGCCATCGACATCGGATAGCAACCCACATCGAGGATGCCGCCGCCGGCCAGCGCCGGCTCCCAGGTGCGCGAGCCGGCGCGCGGCGTGGAGGCATAGCAGAACGAGGTCTGTATATGGCGCAGCTCGCCGATCACGCCGCTCTTCAGCAGCTCCAGCAGCTTGGCCGTCTGCGGGATGCAGCGGTACATGAAGGCTTCCATCAGCACGCGGCCGGCGCGCTCGGACTCGTCATAGGCGATCATCGCCTCGGCGTGATTCAGCCCCAGCGGCTTTTCGCACAGCACATGCTTGCCGGCGCGCAGCGCCCGCACGGTCCAGTGCAGGTGCTCGGTGTGCGGCAGGCCTATGTAGACGGCCTCCACGGTCGGATCGGCCAGCAGGGCCGCATAGCCATCAGAACCGGCGTGGGCGACCACCGCCGTGCCCGGCGCTGCATGCTCGTCGGCAAAGGCGCGGGCCTTGGCCGCATCGCGGCTAGCGACCGCCACCAGGCCGCCGCTGTCGGTCTGTTGAAGGCCCTTGGCAAAAGCGCCCGAGATGTTCCCGGCGCCGATGATTCCCCAATTCAGCATGATGATTTGAAACGTTTCTATTTAAGAATGCACGGAATATATTTATTCCATACTGAATGCGAATTCAGGCTAACCCTAGGGCAGCGCTCACAGGGCGCCAGCCCAGGGCGTAGGCCCTTCAGGCAGAGCCTGCGAGACCCCCGCCGTCAACCACATAAGCGGAACCTGTGACGAAGGAGGCGCGGTCACTGGCCAGAAAAAGCACGACCTGGGCAATCTCCTCGGCCTGGCCCACGCGCATCAGCGGGCGGGCATTGCCGGCCTCGACCAGGGCTGTCGCGGCCAGGCCCAGCTGGGCGGCCTCGTTGCGCAGCATGGCGGTGTCGGTGTCGCCGGGGCAGACGCTGTTGACGCGGATCTGCTGCGGGCCATGGTCCACCGCCATCGCCCGCGTCATGTTCACCACCGCGCCCTTGGCGGCGCAGTAGGACACCGCGTCCTTGCCGCCCACCAGGCCCCAGCCCGAGCCGGCGTTGATGATGCTGCCGCCACCCTGTTCGGCCATCACCGGCACCGCGTACTTGCTCATCAGGAAGATGGACTTGACGTTGACCGCCATCACCGCGTCCCAGTCGGCCTCGCTGGTGTCCACCACATTGGCCCGGCGGGTGATGCCGGCGTTGTTGAACAGCACGTCAAGCCGGCCGAAGGCGGCGAGCGTTTCGCGCACCGAGCGCTCGCAGTCGGCGGCCAGGGCGACATTCGCCTGCACCACGATGGCTTGGCCACCGGCGGCCTGAATGGCGGCCACGGTCGCCTCGGCGCCGTCGCGGTTCAGGTCGCAGACCGCCACCTGGGCGCCCTCGCGGGCAAACAGCAGGGCCGTGGCCCGGCCTATGCCGGAGCCGGCGCCGGTGATCAGCGCGACCTTGCGGGCGAGCTCGCCTTTTTGCTTGTCATTCATCTCGTTCTCCATCGTCTTCATTGATTCAGTCCGCAACGAGTTGCAGCATCGCTTGATCTCTGGGCCCTGTCAGCGCCCGCACGGCGCCGGCATACAGCGCGTCCACCTCAGCCGAGCCGCAGTCCACCCGCAGCTGCGTGCGCGCCAAGGCCTGCAGCTTGCGCGGCGTGATCAGCACCGTCAGCGCCTCGCGGCCCAATGCCTGCAGCACACGCGGGCTCAGCGGCGCGTTGCCCCGCCCCAGCACATGTCCCTGGCCGCCGATGGCGGTGAGCCAGAGCCGAGGGCGTTGCTGCACCAGTTCCCACAGCTGCGCCTCGGTGGCATCGCGCAGCCACAGAGCGCCATCGACCACCACATCGACACCGATCAGGCTGCCGTCCAGGCCCAACGCCTGCTTCAGGGCCCAGGTGGTGGAGCCGGGGCCGATGAAGTGCAGGCCCTTCTGCAACTGCGGTCTGAGGCTGGCCGCCAGGTGCGCTGCATCGACCGCATCACCCGCCTCGCTGCGTGCCTTGCGGCCCTGCAGCAGGCGCGCATCGACCGGCGTGCGCAGCTGGCCGTAGAGCTTGGCCTGCACGCGGCCCTGGCCCAAGGCGGCCTCGTCCAGGTCCAGCACTTCGCGGGCTTCGGTGACGCGACGCTGCCCCGTCAGATAAGCCGCTGCGAGTCTGCCAGCCGCCCGGGGACTGACGCCGAAGCAGGCCGACTGCAGCTTCACCCCCGCGGGAATGCCCAGCACAGGCATCGCCTCGCCGACAGCATCCAGCACATCGCGGGCCGTGCCGTCACCACCGACAAAGAGCAGGAGGGCCAGGTCTTGCTGAATCATCTGCGAGGCGATCTCGCGAGTCTCATCCGCACTGCTGGGCCAGCAGCGCGCGCCCAGCACGTGGGGCGTCTGGCCCAAGGCATGCAGCAGATCCTCGCCCATCGCCCCTGCCCCGCAAACCCACTGCGGCGCACAGCCGGCCAGCAGCACCCGCAGCGCCTCCGCGGCCCGCCCCGCCGCCCAGCCTGGCGCCTCGGCGCCGGGCCGGAAGGCATCGCTGCCATGCAGGGCCAGGGGCCCGCCGGCACCGGCGATGGGGTTGATGATCAGGCCGACGCGCATGACGAATCGCCTCAAGCAGCCGTGCCGTGCTCGGCCAGCTTGCGCTGCCAGGCCCGCCAGGTGATCGCCCAGCGCTTGGGGTCTTCCAGATACTCGTCCTGCACGCGCTTCGTGGGGCAGTTGTGCGGCGCACTCAGCACCATCGCCGGGTCGGTGCGGGCCTCGTGAGCCACCTGGGCCATGATCTGCACGAACTCGTCCAGATCGGCGCGCGAATAGGCCTCGGTCGGTTCGATGGTGGCCGGCTCGGGCACCACATAGGGGTGGTGGCTGGTCCAGTAGTGGGTGCCGTAGTCGGCGGCGCGCAGGCCGATATCGCCGGAGCTGACACCGGTGGCTTCGCTCAACGCGGCCAAGCTGTAGCGCACCTGCTCGATGCGGCGCTTGCCCGCCGCATAGGGCGCGCTCAGGCCCGGAATCTTGAGCAGCTGACTCATGATGTAGTTGTTGTTCAGCACCGCAATCTCGGCCACCTCGCGCAACCCTGCAGCGCCCAGATTCATCACCCAGGCATAGGCGCGCAGCACGATGCTGGCCGTGCCCATGAAGGCCGCCACCTTGCCGATGGACTGCGCCTCGCCCTGGTCGATGCGGTAGCGCTCGCCCTCCTTGACGACGCGAGGCCGCGGCAGAAAACGTGCGAGTTCTGCGGTGACCGCACAGGCGCCCACGGCGGGCCCACCGCAGGCATGGGGTGTTGCAAAGGTCTTGTGCAGATTGAAGTGGCACAGATCGAAACCGGCCTCGCGCGCCCGGGTGATGCCCAGCAGGCCATTGGCATTGGCCTGGTCGTAGCAGGCCAGCGCACCCACCTCGTGCGCCGCGGCCACGAAGGCGGCGATCCTGGGATTGAAGATGCCGGTGTCTTCGGGGTTGGTGATGATCAGCGCGGCGGTGCGCGGGCCCACGGCGGCCTTCATCGCCGCCAGATCGGGGTAGCCATCGGCATCGGGATACAGCGTGATGACCTTGTAGCCCAGCACCTTGGCGCAGGCGGCGTCCGAGGGGTGGGAGAAGATCGTCGTGATGATCTCGTCTCTGTCCCCAGCCTCGCCGCGTGCTTCGAACCAGGCCCGCATCATCGCGATATTGGCGTAGATTGCCTGCGAGCCCGATCGGGGCTGCAGGCTCACCGCGTCCATGCCCGAGACCTCGCAGATCACCTGTTCCATCTGATGCATCACGTGCAGGATGCCCTGCACGGTGGACTCGTCCTGCAGCGGATGCAGCTCGCTCATCCGCGGGTCGCGGGCCAGCTGCTCATTGATCTTGGGGTTGTATTTCATCGTGCAGGTGCCCTGCCCCACATCGACATTCATGTCGGCGCCGAGGTTCTCCTGAGACAGCCGCAGATAGTGGCGCAGCACACGGTTCTGGCTCAGCTCGGGCAGGGCCGGCGCCTGCGTGCGGCGCATGCCGGGAGGCAATTGTTGCAAGGCATCGTGTGTGTCGACCTCAATGCCAGGCTCCAGCTCGGGCGGGAGGATGGCGCGCTCGCCGGGTTGGCTGAGCTCGAAGATCACCGGCTCGTCCCAGCGGGCCTGCTGGTAGCGGCGCAGATTGGGCTTGCCGTCGGTGAAGCGGTGGGCGGAGATGTTTTCCATGGTGCTCATTTCGTCAGCAGTTCGCGCAGGGCCGTCACCAGCGCGTCGATGTCGGCCTGGCTGTGCAGCTCGGTGAAGGCATAGAGGGCGCTCTGGCCCAGACCGGGGAAGGCGGCCGAGAGATCGTGGCCGCCGAAGATGCCGCGTTCACGCAGCGCCGCATTGACTTGCGCCACCGTGAAGCCGCTGGCATTGAAGTCCAGCACGAACTCCTTGAAGTGCGCGGTGCCGGCATGGGCCAAGCGCAGGCCAGGCACCGCGGCCAGCTGCTGGCGAGCATAGGCCACGCGGCGCAGGATGCCCTCGCCCAGCTCCACCATGCCCTGCGGCCCGAGGCTGGCCAGATAGACGCCTGCCGTGATGCCCCACAGCGCGGCCGCGGTGCCGACGAACTCATTGCCGTTCTCGCGCTGGTCGAACGAGGTGCGGTGGTAGGCCACATCGCCAAAGCCGTACTGGCCCGGCACCGAGGTCGGCGCGATGCCGAACAGCCGCGACGGGTATTGCAGCACCAGCGCCTCGTCGTCGCGGCTGGCGATGAAGCCGCCGTGGCCGCCGCCGTAGCTCATATGCATGCCCAGCGGCTGGATGTCGCCGCAGACGATAGTCGCGCCATAGTCGCCGGGCGGTGTCAGCACGCCCAGCGAGCTGGGATCGACACCGACGATCAGCAGCGCGCCGGCCTGCTGCACCAGGGCCGCCAGCGCGGCGCCCTCGTCGATGCCGCCGAAGTAGTTGGGCACGTCCACATAGAAGGCCGCCACCTGCGGGCCCAGCTTGGCTTGCAGATCGGCGCGGTCCACCAGGCCGGTGGCGGCGTCGAAGCCCACCTCGATGAAGTCGATCTCGCTGCGCCCGTAGGTTTCTATGTGCGAGCGCTTGTCGGGGTTCACATTGGCAGCCACCAGCACCTGGCGGCGACCGGTGTCCTTACCTTGATAACGGGCGGCCATGCAGCAGGCGGTGGCGGCAGCCTGGTAGCCGTCATAGGTGGGCACACTCACCACATCGAGATTGAGCAGCTCACCCATCATCGAGCAGTACTCCCACAACGCCTGGAAGCGGCCGTGGTCGTCATAGGGCTCGCCGGCATAGGCGGTGAGGAATTCGCTGCGGCCGTTGATCTCGTCGCACAGGGCCGGCACATGGTGCTGGTAGCAGCCGCCGCCCAGAAAGCTCAGCACCTCGCCGCAATGGGTGTTGCGCGCCAGCAGGCCCTGCACATGGCGCTTGAGGCGCGCCTCCGACAGCATCGGTGCCGGCAGATCGAGCGGGCGCGGCAGGCGCAGCGCGGCCGGGATGTCGGCATAGAACTCCTCGACAGAGGCCGCACCGGTGGCTGCCAGCATCGCGGCCCTGACCTCGGGCACCGAGTTCGGGATATACGGGTATACCAGGGTTTTTCTCATGAGACTGACACGTCATTTGAAACGTTTCGATGACGCTATTTCAACCGTAAGGCTGTGATTGCACAAACGAGAAATATTTGCCTGATGCATAAGTCCAGCTAATCCATTGAAGCATTAGCATCGCCCCATGCGACGCCATCTGCACCATCTGAACGCGCTGCGCTGCTTCGAGGCGGCGGCGCGCCTGCTGTCCTTCACCCAGGCCGCCGCCGAGCTGCACGTCACGCAGGCGGCGATCAGCCACCAGGTGCGGGCACTCGAAGAGGCGCTGGGCCAGCCGCTGTTCGAGCGCCGCCCGCGCCAGGTGCGGCTCACACCGGCCGGCGAGCGCCTGGTGGGTGTGCTGTCCAGCAGCTTCGACCGCATCGACGAGCTGCTGGGCCAGCTCAAGCAGAGTGATCAGCAAAAGCAGAGCCTGCAGCTGGCGGTGACACCCAGTTTCTCCAGTCGCTGGCTGATGCCGCGCCTGCCGCACTTCTGGGATGCCCATCCTGAGATCGAGCTGCATCTGCACCACACCGCACAGGCCGATGCGGTCAGCCGCGGCGCCGCGGAGGCCGCGGTGATCTGGACCCTGGAGCCGCCGCAGCGTCTGTGGGCGCAGCAGCTGTTCGGCACGCTGCTGACGCCGGTCTGCTCACCCGGCCTGCCCCGTGACTCACAGCCGCTGGACAACCCTGCCGCCCTGCGCCACTACCCGTTGCTGCACGAAGACAGCTTCGAAGACTGGGCGCGCTGGATGCAGCACGCCGGGATCACGGACGCCCAGGTCCGCCAGGGCCAGCTGATCGATGACAGCAATGCGCTGCTGATGGCCGCCATGGCGGGCCGCGGCGTGGCCCTGGGCCGGCTGGCCCTGATCAAGGACGAGCTGGCCCTGGGCCGTCTGATCCGGCCCTTCCAGCAGTGCATTGCCGCTCAAGGCGCCTACTGGCTGATCACCACCGAGGCGGTGGCGACGCAGCCCAGGTTCAAGGCGATCGCGGCGTTCATGCTGGAGCAGTCGGCGCTGACCGGCGCGGCCTGCTGAGTCAAGACAAGTCAGGCTCAGGCGGCTCGTTTCCCCCAGAAGCGCCACCAGCTCTTGCGCTGCGCCTCGACGGCGGGCTCGGCAACGCCCAGCTCGCACAGGCGCCGCTCCACCGCAGGCAGGCCCACCTGACGCGCGGCCTGAATCGGCGTGAGTCCGTCGAACTCGGACAGCAGGTGCGGATTGGCGCCGCTGGCCAGCAAAAAGAGCGCGATGGGCTCCTGCCGCGCCAGAATGCAGGCCACCAGTGGCGTGGCCAGAAACTCCGGGTGGGCATAGTTGATATCGACGCCGCCTTTGACGTGGTATCTGACCAGCTCGATGTCCCCCTCGCAGGCCGCCAGGAAGAGTTCTTTCCAGTTTCCGCCCGACATGCTGCCTCCGGTCTTGTGATGTGGCCACGCTGCGGTCGCATCGCGTGACAGGCCAAGGATGCCAGAAATGCAGGGGCCTGGCCGTCAACCCGACGCGGTGGCGCGGAAGTGCTCCGGCACACGGCGTTGCAGGGGCCGGCCAGCATCGGACCTCCGGCTCGGCGCCAAAGCCGGTCTGGAACACGACCCGGTCCTTCCAGTCGGGCGCACCAGCTTCAGCGTCGACGGCAGGCAGCCGAAGCTGCGCACATGGCGGGTGGCCGTGGCGCATGGAGCCCGGAACTTGCTTGGCCACCCTTGAGTTGGATCAATCGCCGGCTGACGCTCGGAACTCAGAATGCCTTGATCAAGATGGAGTTCTCCAGGGGCATGGTCGCATTCGCAGCACCGGATACAGGGGGTCACGCAATCGCAGGCGTTGCGGTCGGGGCGGACGAGGTACTGGCCGGAACGTCTTGCGACTTCGTCAGCTGCGACCGCGGGGCAATTGCAGTCGGAAAGCATCCGGCCACAGGGCCCTTCGGATGACACAGCTCCAGGACCCACCGGTGCGGATGAACCGCCTGCTGGGTGTCGCGCCCGACCCCAGCAGCGAAGCATCGGGTCAGGGCGCGCCCACGCCGGGCCGCTATTCCATCCGCGCGAGCCTGACCGGGCTGGTGGCCGCCTGCCTCGCACCGGCGCTGCTGGTGTCCGGCTATCTCGTCCACGAGAACTATGGCCAGCATCGTGCGCGGCTTGAACGCGACGCTTTGCTGCAGGCGCGCGGCCTGGCCGCGGCCCTGGACCGCGAGTTCTCAGGGGTGGTGTCGGGCCTGCGGGTCCTGTCCACCTCCCCGGCCTTGGCAGTCGACGACCTGCGCGGCTTCCACGAGCGGGCGCGCGGCGCCCTGGCCTTCCAGATCGTCGACAACTACGTGATGACCGACCGGCAGGGTCGGCAGCGGGTGAACACCCTGCGCGACTTCGGTGAGCCCCTGCCCGAGACCGGAACGCCGGCCGAGTTGCAGCGCGTGTTCGAGACGGGCAAACCCGTGGTGACCGACATGTTCATCGGCCCCGTGACCGGCAAGCCGGTGATAGCCATCGGCGTGCCGGTCTTCCGTCAGGGTCAGGTCGTCTACAGCCTCAATGTAGGGCTGTCGCTTGAGCGCATCGCCGAGGTCCTGAACCGCCTGGCCATGCCGGGGCACTGGGTTGCGGCCGTGCTTGACGGGACGGGGACGATCGTGGCCCGGACGCGGGACCCGGAGAAGTATGTCGGGCAGAAGGCGACCGCGGACGTGATGGAACTCCTGGACACCGAGCCGGCGGAAATCACCATCAGCTCACGAAGCATGGAGGGCATTCCCACCTATGCCGGCCTGGCACGCTCGTCGGTGTCGAACTGGAGCGTGGTCGTGGGGGCGCCCCGGTCTGCCGTGGAGGCCGGTTTCTATCGCTCCATCGCCTGGCTGCTCGCCAGCGCAGCGGCCGCCTTTACGGTGGGTCTGTGGGTCGCGGCTTCACTGAGCGCCCGCATCAGCGGTTCGATGCGCGCCCTGGTCGAGCCGGCGCTCTCGCTGGGCAGCGGGAGCCCCACGGAATACCTGCCCCCAAGCCGCCTCAAGGAAACCGAAGCCGTGTCCCGAGCGATCGTACAGGCAGGCCGCATGCTCAACGATGCACGACGTCAAGCGCGGCACGACCCGCTCACCGGACTGCCCAACCGCCTGCTGTTCGACGAACTGGCGAGCAATCGACTTGCCGAGGCGCATCGCCATGGCACCAGCCTGGCCACGCTGGCCATCGACCTCGACCGATTCAAGGCCGTGAACGACACGCACGGCCATGAAGCGGGTGACACCGTGCTGATCGCGGCGGCGTCGCGCATCGCTGGACTGCTGCGCGAGTCGGACGTGGTGGCGCGGCTGGGCGGCGACGAGTTCGTCGTGCTGCTCGGCGATGCGGGCCAGGGCGAAGCGGAGCATGTGGGAGGCAAGCTGGTCGCCGCCCTGAGTGCGCCGTACCCTGGCGTGGTGCCCGAGGTGTCGTGCAGCGTGGGCATTGCCCTGCATCCGAAGGACGGCCACACGGTTGCGGAGTTGTGCCTTCATGCCGACCAGGCGCTCTACGAGGCCAAGCGCACGGGCAAGCGGCGCGTGATTGTGTACCGTTGAACGATGCGCCGGTGCCGCTCTTGGGTGCAGCCCTGGGTACCAACAGAAGCAGCAGCAGGCCCAGCGCACGACGCCCCCCTGGGCAATCGCGGGCAGGCTTGATCATTCGCAAGCCTGACCGCCACGCCCAGGGCGAGTATCAAGGCCCCGTTCCCATGAGGCGCACGATGATGGATGCCCAAGGACCCGTGGTCAGCGTGATTCACAAGCGCACCCACCAGCGGCTCGAGCCCAATCTGGTCGACTATGAGCGCACCGTCGCCGAATTCGATTGGACCAAGGCGGCCCGGCTGCTCGACGGCCTGCCCGGCGGCGCAGGACTGAACGTGGCGTATGAGGCGGTGGACCGTCATCTGAATCATGGGCGCGGCGACCGCACGGCGCTGCGCTGGCTGGGCAGGGAAGGTCAGCGGCGCGAGTTCAGCTACACCGACCTGGCGCGGGTGACGAACCAGTTCGCGAACGCGCTGGAAGGCCTGAACGTGGCGGCCGGCGAGCGGGTCTTCGTTCTGCTGGGGCGCCTGCCCGAGTTGTATGTGGCGGTACTGGGTGCGCTCAAGGCCCGCTGCGTCGTCACCCCGCTGTTCTCCGCCTTCGGCCCCGAGCCGATCGCCACCCGCGCGGAGATCGGCGACGCCCGCGTGCTCGTGACGACGCCTGAGCTCTACAAGCGAAAGGTGCAGGGTCTGCGCCCTCGCCTGCCGGGCCTCAGGCATGTGATTCTGGTGGGTCAGGCGCAGCAGGACGAGCCCGGCGTGTCCGCGTGGTCGGAGCTGGTCGATACAGCCTCCCCCGAGTACACCATCGCCCCGACCGATCCCGAAACCATGAGCCTGCTGCATTTCACCAGCGGCACCACCGGCCGGCCCAAGGGTGCGATGCATGTCCATGCAGCGGTCCTGGCGCACCTGGTCACCGGCCGGTACGCCCTGGACCTGCACGACGATGACGTGTTCTGGTGCACCGCCGACCCGGGTTGGGTGACCGGCACCAGTTACGGCATCATCGCGCCCCTGGTCTGTGGCGTGACGAACGTGGTGCTGGAGGCAGAGTTCGATGCACAGACCTGGTACGGCATCCTGGAGCGTGAACGGGTCAACGTCTGGTACACGGCCCCGACCGCCATTCGCATGATGATGAAGCTCGGCGCCGAGGCGGTGAAGGGTTTCGACCTGAGCGCCCTGCGCTTCATGGCCAGCGTCGGCGAGCCGCTGAACCCGGAGGCGGTGGTCTGGGGCCAGGAGGCATTCGGCATGCCCATCCACGACAACTGGTGGCAGACCGAAACCGGGGGCATCATGATCTCCAACTTCGCAGCACTGGACATCAAGCCGGGCTCGATGGGCAGGCCGCTGCCGGGCATCGGCGCCGCGATTGTCGAGCGCGACGGCGCCGACCTGCGCTTCATCGCCGAGCCCATGGTCGACGGCGAACTGGCCCTGAAGACGCCCTGGCCGTCGATGATGCGGGGCTATCTTCATGAGGACGAGCGCTACCGCAAGTGCTTCGTCGACGGCTGGTACCTGACCGGCGACCTGGCCCGCCGCGATGCCGATGGCTACTACTGGTTCGTCGGACGGGCCGACGACGTGATCAAGTCCTCCGGCCATCTTATCGGCCCCTTCGAGGTGGAAAGCGCGCTGATGGAGCATCCGGCCGTGGCCGAGGCCGGCGTGATCGGCATCCCGGACGCGATGGCCGGTGAGGTGGTCAAGGCCTTCGTCGCGCTCAAGCCGGGACGGGAACCCGACGAGGCGCTGCGGCGCGAACTGTTGGGCCATGCACGTCAGCGCCTGGGCGCCGCCGTGGCGCCAAAGCAGATCGAGTTCCGCTCCAATCTGCCCAAGACCCGCAGCGGCAAGATCATGCGCCGCCTGCTCAAGGCGCGTGAGCTGGGCCTGCCGGAAGGGGACCTGTCGACGCTGGAAAGCGACGAGAAGTGAGGTCCGACGCATGAGCGCAAAACTTCATCTCGACCGCCAGCACCTGCAGACCCTGTACCGGCAGATGCTGCGCATCCGGCGCTTCGAGTCCCGCTGCGTCGAGCTCTATCAGGCCCAGAAGATCAGGGGCTTCCTGCATCTCTATGACGGCGAGGAGCCCGTGGCGGTGGGCGTGATGGCAGCGCTGCAGGAGGGCGATGCCGTGCTGGCGACCTATCGCGAGCACGGCCAGGCGCTGGCGCGCGGTGTGCCCATGACCGCGCTGATGGCGGAAATGCTGGGAAAGCAGGAGGGCTGCTGCCGCGGCAGGGGTGGCTCGATGCACATCTTCGACCGCGAGCGCCGCTTCTTTGGCGGCAACGCCATCGTCGGCGGCGGGCTGCCGCTGGCCGTCGGCATCGCCATGGCCGACCAGCAGTTGCGGCCGGGGACCGTGACGGTCTGCTTCTTCGGCGAGGGCGCAGTGGGAGAAGGCGCCTTCCATGAGAGCATGAACCTGGCGGCGCTCTGGAAGCTGCCGCTGCTGTTCGTCTGCGAGAACAACCTCTACGCCATGGGCATGCCGCTGGCCGAGGCGGAGTCGCAGCCGGAGCTGTACCGCAAGGCCGAGGCCTACCGCATGGCCGGGTCCCAGGTCGACGCCATCGACCCGGTGCGCGTGGAGAACGCCGCGCGGCTGGCGCTGGATCTCGTCCGCGCCGGCAAGGGGCCCTACCTGCTGGAATGCCGGACCTACCGCTTCCGCGCGCACTCGATGTTCGACACTCAGGCCTACCGCAGCCGCGACGAGGTCGAGCAGTGGAAGCAGCACGACCCTATCGTTGCGCTGCGCACCTGGATGCAGGACAACCACCAGCTCAGCGAGGCGGAAGCCGCCGCAATTGATGCGGAGATTGCCGCCGAACTGGATGCGGCGGTGGCCTTCGCCGAGGCCGGCACGCTGGAGCCGGTCGAAGCGCTGGAACAGTTCGTCCTGATGGATCGCGTTGTCCAGGAGACGCAGCCGTGAGTGATAAATCGTCCAGGATGAGCTACCGCGAAGCCTGCCGCCAGGCCATCCGCGCGGCGCTGCAAGCCGATCCGCGCTGCTTCGTGATGGGCGAGGACGTCGGCCGCTACGGCGGCTGCTACGGGGTCACCAAGGGCCTGCTGGAGGAATTCGGACCGGATCGCGTCCGCGACACACCGCTGGCCGAGAACGGCTTTGTCGGCGCTGGCGTCGGTGCGGCACTGGCCGGCCTGCGACCCATCGTCGAGATCATGACCTGCAACTTCAGCCTGCTGGCCCTGGACCAGATCATGAACAACGCGGCCAGCCTGGCGCATATGTCGGGCGGACAGTTCGCGGTGCCGCTGGTGATACGCATGGCCACCGGTGGCGGGCGGCAGCTGGCGGCCCAGCATTCGCACAGCCTGGAGGGCTGGTACGCCCACATCCCGGGCCTGAAGGTGCTGGTGCCCGGCACGATAGAGGACGCCCGCCACATGCTGGCCGCCGCGCTCGCCGACCCGAACCCGGTGCTGATCTTCGAACACATCGTGCTTTACAACGTCGAGGGCGAGCTGGACCCGGCGGTCAGCGACGTCGACATCGAGCACGCACGCGTGCGCCGCAGCGGCTCGGATCTCAGCCTGGTGACCTTCGGCAACAGTCTTCCCAAATGCCTGGCGGCGGCCGATCTGCTGGCCGCCGAAGGCATCTCCGCGGAAGTGATCGACCTGCGCGTGCTGCGCCCGCTGGACATGGCGACGGTCGCTGCCTCGGTCGCACGCACCCATCGCGCGCTGATCGTGGACGAGGGCTGGAAGAGCGGATCCATCTCCGCCGAGATCGCGGCGCGTCTGGCCGAGGACTCGCTGTACGAACTCGATGCGCCGGTGCGCCGGATCTGCAGCCGGGAGGTGCCGGTGCCCTATGCCGCGCACCTGGAGGAGGCCACTCTGCCCCAGGTGGCCGACATCGTGACGGCGGCGCGCGCGCTGCTGCGGCCGGCATAGGCAGCCCATGGCCGATTTCCTGATGCCCGCCCTGGGCGCCGACATGGAGACCGGCACGGTCGTCCAGTGGCTGGTGAAGCCCGGCGATCGCGTCAAGCCCGGCGATGTCGTGGCCGTGGTCGAAACCCACAAGGGGGCCATCGATGTCGAGATCTTTCTCGATGGGGTGATCGACCATCTGGCCGCGCTGGGCGCGGCCCTGCCGGTGGGGGCGGTGCTGGCGCAGGTTCAAGTGGCGGACGGGGCGCCTGCCGGCACCACCACCGCGCCGGCGCCCGCCAGGCCGGCCCAATCCGTGCCCGCGGTCACGCATCAAGGCCCGCGGATTCAGGCCACCGGGGGGCCGTCCCGCCAGCGGGTCAGCCCGGCAGCGCGACAGCGCGCACAACAGCTGGGTGTGAAACTGTCGGGCCTGCAAGGCTCGGGCGCCGACGGCGCAGTGACGCTGATCGACATCGAAGCGGCGCGCGCGAAGGCCGGCGCGCCGCAGCAGCGGAGCGCGGCCTTCGATCCGGCCCAGATGCGCAAGGCCATTGCTGCCGCCATGAGCCGCTCCAAGCGGGAGATTCCGCACTACTACCTCGCCGACACCATGGACTTCTCGGCCGCCCACGACTGGCTGCAGGACTGGAACCGCGATCGTGCGCCCGAGCAGCGCCTGCTCGAGGCGGCGCTGCTGCTGAAGGCCACGGCCCTGGCCCTGCGCGGGGTGCCGCAGTTCAATGGCCTGTACGAGCAGGGGAGTTTCTCCGCTGGCACGGGCATACACATCGGCTGGGCCATCGCGCTGCGCGGCGGCGGGCTGATTGCGCCGGCCATCCACGATGCCGACCGGCTCACGCTGCCCGAGTTGATGGCCGCGCTGCGCGATCTGGTGCAGCGCGCCCGCGCCGGCGGGCTGCGCAGCTCCGAAATGAGCGACCCGACCGTCACGGTCACCAGCCTGGGCGAGCGCGGGGCCGAAAGCGTGCTGGGCGTGATCTACCCGCCACAGGTCGCCATCATTGGATTCGGGCGTGTCCTGCAGCGCCCCTGGGTGGTGGACGGCCAGGTCGTCGCGCGGCATGTGGTGAAGGCCAGCCTGGCCGCCGATCACCGGGTCAGCGATGGCCATCTGGGCGGCAAGCTGCTGCGAAGCATTGACCAGGCATTGCAAAGCCCCGCAACCCTTTGATCATGGACAGGCGCAACCGCCGCCGCTGACACGATTGGACCCAACATGAACGAGACCGCCATCCGCAGCTTGGTACAGGCCGTGCTGGCCGACATCGCCCCGGAGGCCGATCTGGCCAGCGTGGGGCCTGACGAAGATCTGCGCTCGGCGCTGGACCTGGACTCGATGGACTTTCTGAACTTCATCATCGGCATCAGCAAGGGCAGCGGGGTGAGCATCAAGGAGGCGGACTACCCCAGGATTTTCACCCTCAAGGGACTTCTGGACTACCTTGTGCGGTAGCCGCAGCGAATGGCGAGACGTCCCTGCCCTCACCGCTGCGCTCGAATCGCGGGTGCTCGGCCTGGGGCCGCGCAGGCAGCAGTCAATCGTCGTGAACTAACGCACGGTTCTTGGTCGGATGCAGGGTGGGTACGTTGACGGTTCTCAACGCGCCCTGATCCTGGCCCGATCGCTGGTGACCGGCCTTGTTGCCAGGCGCCTCTCGGACAGCCAGCTGGCGGCATCGGCCCCTTCCCCCACACCATCGACATAGAGGCGACAGCCGATGCGAGCCTCGAATTGATGCAGCTCAACTCACGCGCGGCCAGGCCTTGATACACCCCGGCAGCGCCCCAGCGAGGAGCGTCATGTGCTGCGGCGATCCGAACTGAAGGCCAGGATGGCCCTGCTGCTGGGAGGACGGGCGGCCGAGTTGTTGGTCTTCGGCGAACCGTCCACCGGCGCGGCCGACGATCTGGCCCGCGCCAGCGACCTGGCGCGAGACCTGGTCTTGCGCTTTGGCATGGATGAGGCGCTCGGGCCGGTGACCTATGCCGACAAGCCCGTGGACATGCTGCTCGGAGAGCAGCATGTCCACGGGCAGCATTGGTCCAGTGAAGGAAGAATGCTTGGATCGGCCCCGCGCCCCGATCTGAAGGCGCTGAAGCAGTCGCTGTGCTGGTAAGGGACTGGGCGCCGCGCGGGCTGCGCCCCTGCACCGAGCCGTCCGCACGGGCCGCCAGCAGCTGATAGAGCGACAGCCATCCCTGCTCGAAACTCATCGCCGAGCCCGCCAGGTACATGCGGTAGGCGCGCACACGGGATTCGTCGGTGAGTTCACGGGCCCGCTCGAGCTGGCGCTCCAGCGCCTCTGACCAGTCCCACAGGGTCCGGGCATGGTGGAGACGCAGGTTCTCGGCATCCAGCAGTTCCAGCCCACCTCGGGCCAGGCTGGCGCAGACATGCGAGACATGGCTCAGCTCGCCGCCCGGGAAGATGTGGTTCCGATGTAGTCGCCAATGCCCGCGCCCAGCTGCCGGTTGTCGATTCCGCCGGCCGTGATGCCATGGTTTAGCATCAGCCCGCCGGGCCGCAGCAGGCCGGCCAGCTTGGCAAAATAGCCCGGCAATTACCCATGGACGACGTGCTCGAACATTCCGATCGAGGCAATACGATCAAAGCGCTCCGACTCGGGCAGCGCGCATCAAGATACGCTGCCCAGCGAAGCAGCCGCGCGCCAGATCTGTTCGCGACCAGCTGTCCGAGGTCTGCGCGCGGGCCGGGAGTCCGACACCCGGCCCTGCGGACGTTCGACGGCGGATGCCCGTGCGCGATCAAGCGCCATATCCAGCAAGCCCCGCGTATTGGACGCAATCTGTTGCAGCAGCGCGGCATCAAGAATCTCCACCTCACGGTTGTCCACCTGCAGGCAACCCCAATCGGCAAGCATCGTGAACGAGCGGCTGACGGTCTCGTGGGCGACGCCGAGGTAGCTGGCGATGTCGCGCCGACACATGCGCAGATGAAAGCGCCGTGCCGACTGCCCCATGGCCTGCATGCGTTCGGACATCTGCAGGACGAAGCGCGCCAGCCGAACCTCGGCCGACACCGCCGCCATCAGGCCCAGCGACTCCCCCTGGCGCTGCAGCTCCAGGCTGGATGCCTTCTGCAGCAGCGGCCCGAAGGCTGGAAAAGACCCCATCAGGGACCGCAGATCCTGGGTCTGGACGGCGAGCAGGCGAGCATCCTCAAGGGCCACCGCGGAACTGGGATGGCGACCCATGCAGACGCCGTCATAGCCCAGCAGGTCACCACGACCGGCGAAGCCCAGCACCTGCTCATAGCCATCCTCCGCCGTGCGCACGCGCTTCAACGATCCGCTGTAGACGAAGTAGATGCACTCGACCATCTCGCCTTCATGAAACAGTGCGGCATCGGTGCGCAGCTGGCGCATGGCCAAAGGGAATCCATTGCTGGCGCTGTCGACGTGCGGCGCGGCTCCGAGCAAGCCCAGCAAATCCGACAGGCTGTACGGCAGATGAATGTTCACATCCTGCAGGCCGTTCGCCCTGCCTGGCATCGCATCGGCAACGGTATCAGTCACGATTGAATACATGGGCCACTCCCGTCGAACTTAGAAGCTTGAACAAGTCAGTCAAGGATGCGTGCCGGTAGTGCCCGGCGCCATCGGCGCGGGCCGCTGCGCGACCTCCGACCATTCCGCGCCGGCTTCCTGCACTCTGGCTGTCGATTCGGACTATTCCGATCACGCAACAGCCCCCTGGCCGCCCCGATTCGCACTTGCGCTAGGTCAAGACCCTGCACCAAGGGCGGGCGCAAGCTGTTCATTCAGTGAAGCACAGGCGTATCAGCCACTTCGAGGGGCAGGCAATGGACCACCAGACCACCGCGGATCGCGAAGCACTCTCACTGGCGCTTCGGCTCAGCAATGCCCGCGTGCTGCAGGCCGTGCAGCAGGCCCTCATCACCGTGGACGACGCGCAACGGGTGGTGATGTTCAATACCGCCGCACAGCGCATGTTCGGCTGCACCGAGGAGCAGGCGATGGGCAGCGAGCTGAGCCGCTTTCTGCCCGAGCGCTATCGGGCAGGCCACGCCGAGCAGGTTCAGACGTTTTGCGCGTCCGGCACGGCATCGAGGCAGATGGGGCAGAACGCCGACCTGCGCGGCCTGCGCGCCGATGGCACGGAGTTCCCGCTGGCGGCCACGATTGTGCGCAGCGCCTCGCCGGTCGGCATCACGCCAGCGGGGCCGACGCTGTTGAGCGCCCTGCTCAGCGATCTCAGCGGCGAGCAGTGTCTGCTGGCCGAGCTGGACGCTCTGCGTCAGCAGTTCCAGAGCCTCTTCGAGGCCGCTCCGGTCGCCATCATCGTGGTGGAGCAGACACGTGTGGTGCTCGCCAATCAGGCCAGCGTCGACATGTTGCGCGCCGGGCACATGACCGAGTTGCTGGGCCGCTCCATACTCGAATTCATCGAACCCAAGGCGCATCGGGCCCTCAACGAGGCTATTGAGCACGCGCTTCTGCATGCCGGCGAGATCAGCACCGTGCAGCAGCCCCTACGCTGCCTGGATGGCAGCACCCTGAAGGTGGAAATCGCGGTGGTAGCCTTCGAGCACCCGGCGCGGGCGGCCGCACAGCTGGTGGTCACCGATGTCACCTCGCACAGCACATCGCTGGAAGTGCTGTTGCGCTCGGGCGACGCCTTGCGGCGCCTGTCCGGCAGCTTGATAGACGCCCGGGAGGAAGAGCGGCGGCGAATCTCGCGCGAACTTCATGATGAGTTGGGGCAGCGGCTGTCGGCGCTGAAGATGGGCTTGGTCGGCCTGGGCACCGAGTTGCACGGGCGGGCCAGCCAGAAGCAGCTGGAGGCGATGCTGGGGACGCTGGATGGCATCGTCGCGGCGATGCGCCGGATTGCCGCCGACCTGCGACCGTTGATGCTCGATGACCTCGGCCTGAACGCGGCCATCGAATGGCTGGCACACGAGTCGGCGCGCCGTCTTGGGCTAGAGGTGAGTGTCGATCTGGACGAAACCGAGCCTCCGGCCGACCACCGCATGGCCACCGCGCTGTACCGCATGGTCCAGGAGGCGCTGGCCAACGTCGGCAACCATGCAGGGGCGCGTCGTGTCTGGATCTCCCTGCACCGGGTGGGCGAGGTGATCGAGCTCACGGTATGGGACGACGGGATGGGTTTCCCGGATCCGATGCCGACCCGCGACGATGCCTTCGGTCTGCTTGGCATGAGCGAGCGCGCCGCGCTCCTCGGCGGCCGACTGGTGTTCGACAATGCTCCGGAAGGGGGGGCACGCGTGCGCGTCCAGCTGCCGCTGAGTGGTACCGAGGCCGCCGCGACCGGAAGGGCCACGCCATGACGCATGTGCCTGCCGCCGGCCTCGCAGCGCCGCTGCGTCTGCTGCTGGTCGACGACCACGCACTGGTTCGCGACGGCCTCAAGCGCATCCTGCAGGCCCACGATCCGCAGTGGTCGGTGGACGAGGCGAGTTCGGGCCACGAAGCGCTCGAATGGCTGCGCAAGCAGTCGGCCGACGTGGTGATTGCCGACCTGTCCATGCCGGGCATGAGCGGTTTGGACCTGGTCTCCCGGGTGCGGCTGAACTATCCGGCGACGCGCGTGCTGGTCCTCACCATGCACGCGGAGGAGCAGTACGCCCTGCGCGCCTTCAAGGCGGGTGCCAATGGCTACCTCACCAAGGACAGCGCCTCTACCGAGCTGGCCCGCGCCGTGGCCAAGCTGGCGGCAGGAGGCAGCTTCGCCTCAGAGAGCCTGGCCGAACGGGTCATCCGACAGCTCAGTGGCAGCGCGTCGCCACCCAGCCACGATCAACTCAGCAACCGTGAACTCGAGGTGCTGAGGCGCCTGGTGGCCGGACAGCGCCTGATCGATATTGCCGACGACCTCCACCTGTCGATCAAGACGGTCAGCAGCCACAAGACGCGCATCCTCGAGAAGCTGCAGCTGCCCAATCTGGCGGCCCTGGTGCGCTATGGCATCGAGCATCAGCTGGACGATGTCGACAGCCGTCCGGGTGCCCTTGACCAAGGCTTCTGAGCCTCGCTTGAGCGCACTCAATCCAGGATGCGCCGCCGCTGCTACCTTGATGGCATGACGCGGCATCGCCGCCTGACTCGGGAGAGTTCGCATGACACCTTATTCAAGCGCATCCACCATGGCCTGGGACACCGTGCGCGCCAGCATCGAACTGGATCATCTGGCCCTGGCAGAGCAGCTGCGCCATTGTCACCCGCGCCGCAGCCCTTGGCGGACATTGCTGGGGAGCTGCGAGCGCGCGCAGGCATTTGTCGCAAGGCGGGCCGTCTCCCTGCTGCTGCTGGCCCTGGTCGTGAGCGCCTGCGGCCAGCTCTCGGTCTGACCCTATGCCATGGCAGCGCGCTGGCGCCGGGCGCAGACCCGTCGTGCCGGCCCTGCGAGCCGAAGCGCTGGCCCTGCTGGATGCGTCGCAGGGGTCCGTGCAACCCCCGGTGCGTGCCCAGCTGTTCGGCGCCGAGCGCTTTCGCCAGCACGGCATCAGTCTGGCCCAGGCTCAGCGCATAGAGCGCCGACGCTGGCGACGGCGTGCCCGCGCACCGCAGTTCTTCCCGCGCATTGCAGACAATCTGCGCAACCTCGACCGCTCGCTCGCCTATCTGGAGCTGCTCGACCGTGAAACCGAAGGCCTCAGCCCGGCGGCCGAGTGGCTGCTCGACAACTTTCACCTGATCGAGGCACAGGTACCCGAGATCCGCAACGGCCTGCCCCGCTCCTACTATGGCAGGCTGCCCAAGCTGCGCGAGGCGCCGTTGCTGGGCCTGCCGCGCGTCTATGGCATTGCCTGGGCCTTCGTGGCCCACACCGATGCCAGCTTCGACGCCCAGCTGCTGGAGCAATTCCTTGGCGCCTATCAGCAGGTCGAACTGCTGACGCTGGGCGAGCTGTGGGCGATCCCGGCCACGCTGCGGGTGGTGCTGCTGGAGAACCTGGCCCGCCTGGCGGAAAGCGTGGCCGGCCACAAGGCCGCGCAAGACGCGGCCGACTGGTTCTGCGACCATCAATCCGAGCTGGCCTCCGACACACTGCCATCGCTGGCCACGCAGCTGCAGGCGCGCGGGCTGCAAGCCAGCTTTGTCGCGCAGCTGGTGCAGCACGTGCGGGGCCGCCCCGGACTCGACGCCCTGCCCTGCCAGAACTGGCTGCAGCAGGCGGGCATCGACTTCGATGCCGCGCTGGCCAGCGCCCAGGACCTGCACGCGGCCCAGAACGTCAGCGTCAGCAACGCCGTGTCCGCCCTGCATGCCATCAACCGCCTGGACTGGCGCGCCTTGATCACCAGTGTCAGCCCGGTGCTGCAGCAACTGCAGCAGCACCCCGGCTTCGTCGCCGACAGCGATCTCACGCGCGACCACTGCACCCATGAGGTGGAACGCCTGGCGCGGCGTCTGCGGCGCACCGAGCTCGAGGTGAGCCGGCAGGTGCTGGACCTGTGCGAGGCCGGAGCCCCGGCCCGCGGCCCCTCGCACTGGTTGATCGGCGAGGGCCGCGCCGAACTGGTGCGCGCACTCGGCGGCAACCTTGCCACCCTGGAGAACCCGCTGCTGCAATGGCCCTGGCGCCTGCGCGGCACGCTCTATGGCGTGACGCTGCTGGGCGGCAGCCTGCTGCTGGCCTGGGGCCTGCTGGGCCTGCCGCAAGCCCGGCCAGGGCCGCCCTGGCTGGTCTGGCTCGGCTGGGCCCTGGCCGCCTTCGTCGGCTTCGAGTCCGTGCTGGCGCTGGTGAACCGCTGTCTGGCCGAGTCGGTGCGGGTGCACAGGCTGCCGAGGCTGGCCCTCGAGGAGGGCTTGCGTGGCGAGGACGCCTGCCTGGTGGTGATTCCCTGCATGCTCGGAAGCGCCGGTTCGGTCGCGGCACTGGCGCAGCAGCTGGAGTTGCACTATCTGGCCAACCCCGAACAGCATGCCCGCTTCGCCCTGTTGAGCGACTGGCCCGATGCGCTGCAGCAGCGCCAACCCGATGACGCGCCCCTGCTGGAAGCCGCTTGCAGCGCCCTGCAGGCGCTGAACCGGCGCTACCCGGCAGCCGCCGGCCAGCCACCGCGCTTCGGCCTGCTGCACCGCGAGCGGCGCTGGAATCCGGCCGATCGGGTGTGGATGGGCTGGGAGCGCAAGCGCGGCAAGCTGGAGCAATTGCTGGCCGCGCTGGCCGGCGTGGGTGAAGCCGACACCGCAGCCTCGCCGTTTCTCGATCTGGGCCCGCTCAGCAAGCTCACGCCCCACACGCGCTACCTCATCACGCTGGACAGCGATACCGGCCTGCCACCCGGCACCTTGCGCGACCTGGTGGCGGTGGCCGCGCATCCGCTCAACCAGCCGCAGTTGGATCCGCGCAGCCGCCGTGTCGTCGCAGGCTACGGCATCCTGCAGCCGGGTCTGGTCGCCCCGCTGCCAAGGCCCGGCGCCCTGACACGGTTCGGCTGGCTTCAGGCCGGGCCCTGGGGGGTCGACATCTACAACGCCGGCAGCTCGGAGATCCATCAGGATGTGTTCGGCCTCGGCAGCTTCAACGGCAAGGGCCTGCTGCATGTGCAGGCGATGCACCGGGCGCTGCAGGGCCGGGTGGCCGAGAACCAGCTGTTGAGCCACGATCTGTTCGAGGGCATCTGGGCGCGCGCGGCCCATCTCAGCGACGTGAGCCTGGTCGAGGCCCAGCCCATGCATCCGGAAGTCGCCGCGTCGCGACAACACCGCTGGACCCGCGGCGACTGGCAGCTGCTGCCGCTCTTCGGTGCCGTGCTGCGCGGCCGGGTCGGCCTGTTGAATCTGTGGAAGCTGATCGACAATCTGCGCCGCAGCCTGCTCGCCCCGGCCGGTCTGCTGCTGCTCTGGCTGGCCTGCGGGCCCGCGGTACTGGCCCCGGCCCAGGCCTTGGGACTTGTGCTGGCCGGCCTCGGCCTGGGCCCCGTGCTCGGTGCGCTGGCGGGCCTGCTGCCGGGCCGGCGCGATCTGGCCCTGCGACACTTCATGGCCGAGGGGCTGCGCGACCTGGCCCGGGTGCTGGCCGGCACGCTGTGGCAGTTCGCCACGCTGCCGCAGGCCGCAGCCCTGCAGGTCGACGCCATTGCGCGCGCGCTATGGCGCAGCCATATGAGCCGGCGCCATCTGCTTCAGTGGACCACCGCCGCCCAGGCCGAGGCCCAGGCCTGGAGCGGATGGGCCGGCTGCTGGCGGCGCCATGCCGGCATCAGCCTGCTGGCCATGGCCTGGGCCGGCAGCGCGGCCCTGTGGCCGGGCGCCCATCCGGCCTATCTGCTGGGGCTTGGCCTGCTCTGGTGCGGCGTGCCGGTCTGGTTGTGGATGGCCAGCCGGCCCCTGCATGCCCGGCCGACACCGGGCTCATCCGGACTGGATCCCGGACAGCATCGCTACCTCTGGCAACTGGCGCGGGACACCTGGCGCTTCTTCGAGGTCACCGTCACCGCCGCTGACCATCACCTGCCGCCCGACAATCTGCAGCTCGAGCCCGATGCCATGCTGGCGCGGCGCACCTCGCCCACCAATATCGGGCTCTACCTGGCCAGTTGCTCCAGCGCGGAACGGCTGGGCTTCATCGACACACCCGAACTCGCGCAGCGGCTGCAGGACACGCTGGACAGCCTGGACCGGCTGCCACGCCTGCACGGCCATTTCCACAACTGGATAGACACGGCCAATCTGCAATCACTGCAGCCTCACTACATCTCCACCGTGGACAGCGGCAATCTGGTCGCCCTGCTGTGGGCCTGCGCGCAGGCCTGCCGCGAGCGCGCTGACACCCTGCAGCCCCAGGCTCCGCCGGGCTGGCCGAGCGGCTTCGCGCCCTGGCCACGCGCATGGACGCATTCGGCGAGGCGACGGACTTCGGATTCCTCTATGACCGGCGGCGGCGCCTGTTCCGCATCGGCTTCCGGCCGGCCGAAGCCAGCCTGGATCCGGCCTACTACGATCTGCTGGCTTCGGAATCACGGCTGGGCAGCTTTGTGGCGATCGCCAAGGGCGATGTGCCCCGCTCGCACTGGCAGGCCCTGGGTCGCCCCTTCCTGCCGGTGCAGCGGCGACCGACGCTGCGCTCCTGGTCGGGCTCTATGTTCGAGTACCTGATGCCGGGCCTGCTGATGCACGAGCCGGCGGGCGGGCTGCTGCAGCGCGTCAGCGCGACCGCACTGCGGGCGCAGAGGGCCTTCGGCGAGCGTCATCGGGTGCCATGGGGCGTTTCCGAATGTGCCTACTTCGAGCAGGATGCCAGCTTGGCCTTCCAGTATGGTCCCTTCGGTGTGCCCGAGCTGGCCATGCGGCGCACGCCGCTGGAGGAGCGGGTGATCGCGCCCTACGCCAGCCTGCTGGCCCTGCCGCTGGACATGGCGGCCGCGCTGAACAATCTGCATGGGCTTGAACGGCTGGGCGCCCGCGGCCCCTATGGCTTCATCGAAGCGCTGGACTTCAGCGCCGCCAGGCGCAGCGAAGGCGCCAAGCCGCAGCGCGTGGCCACCCACATGAGCCACCACCAGGGCATGGGTCTGCTGGCCCTGTGCAATCTGCTGTGCGATGGCGCACCGCAGGGCTGGTTCGGACGCTCTCCCAGGGCCCGGGCGCACGAGATCCTGCTGCACGAGCGCATGCCGCGTGCGATCGTGTTCCAGTCGCTGGCGATACCAAGAATGCCGCATCAGCATCAGGCCGGAGCCGAACCCGGGGCGGCGCGCAACATCGATCCGGCCACCGGGCCCAGCACCGCGATGCCAACGCTGCTGCTGGGCAATGGTGGCTACAACCTGTGCCTGCGACCCAACGGGGCCGGCCAGAGCCGCTGGCGCGGTCAAGCCATCAACCGCGGCCGTGACGATGCCCTGCGCGACCCGCTGGGTCAATGGCTTTTGCTGCGAAGGGCCGGGGCCCCGACCTTTCATTCGCTGACGCTGGCGCCCTGCGCCGATCCGCAAGCCCGCTACCAGACACGCTTCTTCGCCGACCACGCCGAGTTCGAGGCCAGGTCGGCGCTGTGGGAGAGTTCCATCGATGTCTGGGTGAGCCCCGACGATGACGTCGAGTTGCGCAGCCTCAGCCTGCACAACCTCAGCGATGATGCGGCCGAGTTCGAGTTGCTGAGCTTCTTCGAGGTCGCGCTGACAGCGCAGCGCGCCGATGAATCGCACCCCGCATTTGCCAAGCTCTTCGTCCGCGCCCATGGCACCGACCCGGGATGCCTGCTGCTGGAGCGCCGCCCCCGCCTGGAGACCGAATCCGGGATGTGGATGGCGCACTTCCTGGCCGCCGAGGTCGGCGGTGAATCGCCCGGCGCAGGCAGCGAGAGTGATGCCTCCATCGCTGGGCTGCAGGTTTCATGCGACAGGGCCGGCCTGCTGCCGCGCTGTGGCGGCCTGGAGCAACTCGGCAGCGCCGACGATGCGCCCGATGGCAAGGTCGATACCGGCCTGGACCCGGCCGCCAGCCTGCGACTGCGCTTGCGCCTGCCGGCCCATGCGCGCCGCACGCTGACCTTTGGCACCGCGGCCGCGGCCGATGCCGCCGGCGTGCTGGCCATCGTCGACGAATACCGGCAGGCCGTGCATCTGACGCAGGCACGCCTGAAGGGCGCCACGCTGGCGCGCATACGGCAACGCGAGCTGCGCCTCAGCATCGCCGAGTTGCAGCTGATGCAGGACCTGAACACGCCGATGACACTGAGCTGTGCGCGGCCGCGGCCGGCACCCGAGGCCCCCCTGGATCGCCGCGCGCTGTGGCGGCTCGCCATCTCGGGCGATCGCCCGATCGCCCTGATATGGATAGACAGCCTGCAGGGCATGCGCGTCGCCCGGCTGCTGATGACGGCACACCGTTTCTGGGACATGCACGGCCTGTGCGGCGATCTGGTGCTGATCAACGCAGAGCCACCGTCCTATCTGCAGCCGCTGCAGCACCAGCTCCTGGCGCTGCGCCAGAACGTCGGGCTCGAGCCCCATGCCCTGGCCGAGCGCGGCGCCATCCACCTGCTGCAGCAGGACCGGCTCGAGCCCGGCGAGCTGGCGGCGCTGCGCGCCTGCGCCCGTATCGACTTGCGCGCCGACGGGCGGTCCCTGGCCAGGCTGCTGGCCGACGCACACAGCCCGGGCCGGAGCCCGCAGCCGGTGCTGATGCTCCCGAGGCCGCCGCTTTGCTGGCCGGTGCTGAGCCGGCCTGGCCGCTTCAGCGCAGACGGCCGGGCGTTCGAATTCGAGGTGGACGCCAGACAGCTGCCGCCTCGCCCCTGGTGCAATGTGCTGGCCAATGCCGACATGGGTTGCGTGCTCAGCGAGACCGGCGGCGGCTACACCTGGGCGCGCAACAGCCGCCTGCACCAGCTCACGCCCTGGAGCAACGATGCCCTGCTCGATCCGCCCGGCGAGCACCTGCTGGTGCTCGACGAGGCCAGCGGCCAGGTCTTCGGCCTCATGCCCGGCATCGATCGCAATGGCGACGCGGGCTACCGGGTCGAGCATGGCCCGGGCCACAGCCAATTCATGCAGCGGCGCGCTGAACTGGAGATCCGCACCGAGGTGATGGTGCATCCGCCCCTTGCCGCCAAGTGCATCCAGGTGCACATGAGGTCCACCGGCGAAGCACCGAAGCGGCTGCGCCTGCTGGCCATGGTCGAGTGGGTGATGGGCGCGCAGGCGCGCGACCGCATGAGCCTGCTCACCGAGTCGCTCGCCGATCCGCAGCTGCTGCTGGCACAGCAGCTCGATCACAGCGGCGGCTTCGGCGCCGGCTGTGCCTACCTGATGCTGGCCGGCGCCCCGGTGCTGGACTGGACCTGCGCGCGCGATGAATTCTTTGCCAACCATGGCGCCATGCAATGGCCTCAGGCGCTGGGCCGCCAGCAGGGATTCGGCCTGGACCCCTGCGCGGCACTCGCCACCTCCGTGACCCTGATGCCCGGCCAGACGTTCAGCTGCAGCTGGGTACTGGGCTATGGCCCCGGTCGCGAGGCCGCGCTGGTGCAGGCCGCGGCCCTGGGCGCGCCGGGGGCGCTGCAGGGCTGGGCGGGCGATGTCGACAGGCACTGGCGGGAGCTGCTCTCGGCCGTCACGGTGCAAACGCCCGATGCCGGCTTCGATGCCCTCGTCAACCATTGGCTGCTCTACCAGACCCTGGCCTGCAGGCTCTGGGCCAAGGCCGGCTTCTACCAGGCCAGCGGTGCCACCGGCTTTCGCGACCAGCTGCAGGACGCCATGGCCCTGGGGGTGTGCAGGCCGGCGTTGTTGCGCCAGCAGCTGCTGGTGCATGCCGCGCGACAGTTCCCGCAGGGGGATGTGCAGCACTGGTGGCATGAGCCCGGGGGCGCGGGCGTGCGCACGCGCTTCAGCGATGATCTGCTGTGGCTGCCCTATGCCTTGCAGCACTACCTGCGTGTCAGCGATGACAGCGCCCTGCTCGACGAGCAGCTGCCCTTCCTGGCCGGCGCGGAGGTACCGGAGCATGCCGAGGACGCCTACTACACACCCGAGGCCACCGAAGCCTCGGCCAGCCTCTACGAGCATGCGGCCCGGGCCATCGACCATGCCCTGCGCTGGGGCGAGCACGGCCTGCCGCTGATGGGCTGCGGCGACTGGAACGATGGCATGAACCGCGTCGGCCATCACGGCCGCGGTGAATCTGTCTGGCTGGCCTGGTTCCTGCTCGTGATACTGGCCGACTGGCCCGCGCTGGCGCGTGCGCGCCAGGACGACGCGCGCGTGCAGCGCTGGGAGGCTGCGGCGACCGCCCTGCGGCGGGCGCTGGCCGAGCATGGTTGGGACGGCGCCTGGTACCGCCGGGCCTACTTCGACAACGGCCATGCGCTGGGCAGCAGCGCCAATGCCGAATGCCGCATCGACCTGATCGCCCAGGCCTGGAGCGTGTTTGCCGCACCGGCCGGCGATGCCCGCGCCGCACAGGCCATGCGGAGCGTCGACGCCCTGCTGGTCGACCGGCAGGTCGGGCTGATACGGCTGCTCGATCCGCCGCTGCAGCTGGCGGCCGATCATGCCGGCTACATCCAGGCCTATCCGCCCGGCGTGCGCGAGAACGGCGGGCAGTACTCGCACGCCGCCGCATGGGCGGTGCTGGCCCAGGCCAGGCTCGGGCATGCCGAGCTGGCCTGGGAGTATTTCCGCATGCTCAGCCCCGCACACCGGGCCGCCGACCTAGCAGGGCAGCGTCGCTATGCCATCGAGCCCTATGTGATGCCGGGCGACACCTACAGCGCCGCGCCCTATCAGGGCCGCGGCGGCTGGAGCTGGTACACCGGCTCGGCCGCCTGGATGTACCGGGCGGCGCTGGAAGGCCTGCTCGGGCTGCAACTGGAAGCGCGGCGCTTCATGCTGCAGCCCTGCATCCCTCCCGAATGGCGCGAGCTGCGCATCAGGGTACGACACGGCGGGGCGCGGTTCGAGCTGCTGCTGCGTCGCCAGGGGCCGGAGCGGGCCGCCCCCCCGGCATCGACCCGGCAGATACGGGCCGGTGAATGGATGGCCTACGACGACTTGCCGCCGGACCAGCTTCTTCTGCTGGTGCTGCCCACGCTCCCCGGCCGGGAGGAGCCATCGGCCCCGTCAGCGCCCAATTCATGACTCCGACCTCCGAGCTCACGCCGTCGACGGCGGGCCTGGCTTGAGCAGGCGCAGGCGCGCGCCCTTCCCTCACTCCGTTGAGCGGACGCAACAATGCCGCCCCGCCGCGGGGCAAGATCTCATTGTGGATGCTGCGGCGTCCTGGGTTGATGGAGCGAGCCATGCAAGTTGGAGATCTATGCAAACGCCAGGTCATCAGCATCGAGGAACAGGCGACCCTCGTCGAAGCGGCCCGCCTGATGCGACAGCATCACGTGGGGGCGCTGGTGGTGACCAGCCGCGACGCGCAGGGCAGGCATGTCTGCGGCGTCGTCACCGATCGAGACCTGGTGCTGGATGCCCTCGCGCGCGAGGTCCAGGATGAGGATTTGCGGGTGGGTGCGATCGCGCACACCACGCTCGTGCTGGTTTCCGAACACGCCGACATCGGCGAGGCCGTCCAGGCGATGGAGCACAGCGGCGTGCGCCGGCTGCTCGTCAAAGGCAGCAATGATCAGTTGATCGGCATCCTATCGCTGGATGATCTGATTGAGGCCTACTCGGCCGAGCTGGAAACCCTGGTGCGCATCATCCGCAGCGGCATGGCCCGCGAGGCGCGGGCAAACCAGCTTGCAGCCGCACCGGCGGACCAGCCGCTGCTGATTCCGTCGATCGGACGCGCGACCTGGGCCAGCGTCGTGGTGGGAGTCTAGGGACGCTGCAGCCGCTCAGAATTCGAAGGGCTCCGAGGTTGAGCGCTCATTGGAAGCGGTCTCGGCTTCGGCGTCTGTCCAGGCCCCTACTTCGACCGAGCCGGTGGTCGTCAAGGCCCGCTCCTCGTCACCGCGGAGGATGCTCTGATCAAGCTCGAAGCTCTCTGCCATGTCGACGGCAGTTTCGAGGACGGGATTGTCCTGCCCTGCGGGCCAGCCGCTGACCTCGGCTTGGGCAACGGGCGAAGCGATAGGCATGTGTCCGCCGCCCGAGGCTGGCTTTCTCAAGCGCCCCTTGGCGCGGCTTCGGCGCTCGGGTTTCATGGCTTCATTTCACCAGCAGCACCGGCACCGCGGCCAGATGCACGACACGCTGCGCCACGGACCCGATCAGCACGCTGCCCAGAGCGCCAATCCCGCGCGTACCCATGACGATCTGATCCACACCCGCCTCGGTGGCCGCGCGCAGGATCTCCGGCGCCACCATGCCCGTCACACCGCCTCGATGGCGCGCTGCGAGTGCTCGGATCCATCCATGGCGATCAAGAGTCTCAACATGTCCTGCTCCGCTGCCTGTGTCTGGGCAGGCTATCAAGGTCGGCTCGGCAGCCGTTGAGCGGGATCAACGGGCCGTGGAGATGGCATGGCCACGGCGGCCAAGTCCCGCGGCGATGATGCTGCGCAAGGGCGTCGCCTTGGCCGCAGAGCCATCGGACCGCTCAGGGCCGACGCACCGCCTCGACGCAGCGTGCGCGCGACGAGGCGGCAATCAGGGCAACAAGTTCCCGCTCCACGAGCTCGACCAGACCCGCGAGGAACTCGACCAACGACTGGCCGAGCGCGACCAGATTCGACTGGCAATCTGGGATGGCAAGGTCCGCCTGTCCATTGCGGGCGTGCAGGATAAGTTGATGGTCTGCATCGACCGCCCGATCGACGACAGCGGTCGCCTGTTCCTGGTCGAACCGCCGTTGGCTTCGACGCACATCCTCCAGCCTGAGCCCTGCCGCCCGGTGACCCCTCATCTCGTCGTCGACGAGCACTTTTGTATGTCCTTGGCCGGGCGCATGGCGCTGCCGGTGGCAGCGGTGAGCATCTACCGGACACCGAGGCCGGTGCTGGTTGTCGAACGGTTTGACCGCGTTGTCGTCAACGGGGGCAGGCGGACACGATCAGGATCGTCCTTCGGACGGCGGCCGCGCTTGTCCCTGTCGTACTGCAGCAGCAAGTCGGCAAGGCTCTTGCGCTCCGCCTCTCGATAGTCAACGAACGACCGCTTGGCGATCTCGCCTTCGCGCTCCCTGGCCCACTGCTCGGCCATGGCCTTGTTCGGGAAGGTCTCTGTCAGCGACGGTGCGCCGATGATCCGGATTCGGACCTGCCAGGCAAGCGTCGAACGGCGCCTGACGGTAACGCCCTCGATACCCAGGCTCCGGTAGTGCGCTGCCAACCCCTCGGCGTCGCGTTGATCGCTGAACGTGCGATCGAGTCGCTGGGGACCCGCTTGAAGGGCTTGAAGGGCTTGCGATGCGAGCCCACGGCCCTTCAGAGCCGAGATGCGCTCGAGCTCTCCAGGCTCGACGCTGACCTTCCAGGACCTCCCAGTCCGCTTGCTGATACTTGCCATGATCTGTGCACCGATCTGTCGCCTTGCGGCGGTTGCAGGTACGGCTGTCAGTGGCGCAGAATTGGCGCAAAACCGCGAATGTGACAGCCGATCGGGCGTGATCGGGAGTTACAAGAAACGACGCGGGAAAGAAAAAACCCCGTGAAGTCAATGACTTACGGGGTTTTTGATCTTGGTGGGCGGTGCAGGGTTCGAACCTGCGACCCCTGCCGTGTGAAGGCAGTGCTCTACCGCTGAGCTAACCGCCCGGTATCTTGTGTGAGTATCGCTACTCTACCGGGATCCAACATTGCATCGCTGCTTTGCGGGAAGCCTCAAATTATGCCACAGTTTTTTCGCGTGCCCGCCAAATTGTTTTGCCGCCGCTTGCCTTGTCGAGATCGGCCAGCACCACTTCGTGGGCGGCCAGCTCATCGGCGCTGGGCTCGATGACGCTGAGCGTGAAGGTGGCAAAATCCACCGCGGCAATGGCCAGTTCGCCGTCGCTGCTGCCGCCTGCATCGATCAGCAGCGCGTCCTGGCCGCGGGTCATGCGGATGTAGACCTCGGCCAGCAGGCCCGCATCGAGCAGCGCGCCGTGCAAGGTGCGGTTCGAGTTGTCGACCTCCAGGCGCTTGCACAGCGCGTCCAGCGAGTTGGACTTGCCGGGGAACATCTCGCGCGCCATCAAGAGGCTGTCCTTGATCGAGCCCACGCTTTGTGCAAATGGCGGACGGCCCAGGCGCTTGAGTTCCTCGTTGAGGAAGCCAACGTCGAAGCTGGCGTTGTGGATGATGATCTCGGCGCCGGCCAGATAGTCCATCAGCTCGTCGGCGATGGCCGAGAACAGCGGCTTGTCGGCCAGGAACTCCTCGGTCAGGCCGTGCACCTTCAGAGCCTCCTCATGGCTGGGACGCTCGGGGTTGACGTAGAAGTGCTTGTTCTCGCCGGTCAGCTGCCGGTTGATCATCTCGACGCAGCCGACCTCGACCAGGCGGTCGCCCGACTCGGGGCTCAGGCCGGTGGTTTCGGTATCCAGGAAGATTTGACGCACGGTTTGGTCCTCTCAGGTCTTTGCTGCTGATTTGGTGGCAACCAGCCAGATGACGGCGCCCAGCGCGATCATCGGCACGCTCAGCCACTGGCCCATGCTCATGTTCAGCGCCAGCGGGCCCAGGAAGCTGTCGGGCTCCCGGAAGTACTCGGCGATAAAGCGGAACAGCCCGTAGCCGATCAGGAACATGCCCGAGACCTGGCCGGTGGCGCGCGGCTTGCGTGCATACAGCCACAGCAGTACGAACAGCAGCATGCCCTCCATCGCGAACTGGTAGAGCTGCGAAGGGTGGCGCGGCAGCAGCGACTCCGACTGCGGAAACACCATCGCCCAGGGCAGCGAGGGGTCGGCCGCCCTGCCCCACAGCTCGCCATTGATGAAGTTGCCCATGCGGCCCATGGCCAGCCCGGTCGGCACGCAGGGCGCGATCAGGTCGGTGACCTCGAAGAACTTGCGCTTGCGCAGGTAGGCGAACAGGGCCATCGCCGCGATCACGCCCAGCAGGCCCCCATGGAAGGCCATGCCGCCCTTCCAGACCGCGAACACCTCGCCAAGATTGCTCAGGTAGTAGCCGGGCTTGTAGAACAGCACATAGCCCAGGCGCCCGCCCAGCACCACGCCCAGCACGCCGAAGAAGAGCAGGTCGTCAACGTCCTGGCGCTTCCAGCCGGTGGACGCGTACTGCGTCTGCTTCACGCGCAGGCTGGCCAGCCACAGGAACAGGCCGAAGGCGGCCAGATAGGTCAGACCATACCAATGGATGGCCAGGGGGCCCAGCTTCAGGGCAATCGGGTCGAACTGGGGGTGTACCCACATGGGAGGCGTTCCTTGCGCGTCAGGCGTGCTTGCAGCCGCGCATCATAGTGGGTGCACTCCGCCGCTGGCGGATCAGGCCAGCTCGGCCAGGCGCTTCTTGGCGTCCTCCAGATTGCGCGGATTGGCCCGGGTGTTCTTCACAAAGCGCTCGAGCGCGGCCTTTGCACCGGCCTTGTCGCCCTTGGCCAGCAGCGCGATGCCCAACCGGTGGTCGATAGGCAGCTCGGCCGCCCCCTCCAGCGCACGGGCGCGCTCCAGCAACACGATGGCCTCATCGGCCTTGCCGCCATCGATCAGCACGCGGCCCAGGCCATAGGGGCCGATGGCATGGCCGGGATAGTCGCGCACCAGCAGTTCGAACATCGGCCGGGCCTTGGCGGGCTGCTTGTCGCTCATCAGCTTGAAGGCCATCTGGCCCCAGACGCCGCGGGCCTCGTCGCGCAGACCCTTGTCATCGCTCTTGATCGAGTTCAGCTCCCGCTCGGCATCCGCCCACTTTTCTTCCTTGGCGGCAATGCGCGCGCGCAGCAGCTTGGCCTGTTCGGGCTGTTTGGCTTGCACCGCTTCGGCCGCCTCCCTGGCCTTGGAGACGCTGCCGCCGGCAATCGATGGTGCCATCAGGTAGTACTGCACCAGGCCGTCGCGCGCCTCGAAGAACAGCGGGTCCAGCTCCACCGCCTTGGAGAAGGCCTCCCGAATGCGGCTGGCCATACCCACCATCTTGAACATGCTGGCCGTCATCGCCTGCTGGCCGACCACGCTGCCCAGCGCGTAATGGCATTGAGCCGCTTGAGGCAGGCGCGCGACGCAGGCCTCGGCCGTCTTCAGCGCCGCCTCCAGTGCCGACGGTTCGGCGGTCGTGGTGGCGGCCAACGCCACCGCCAGATAGCCCTGCGCATCATCGGGCTGGCTCTGCACATGGGCGCGGCCCGCCTTGTCCAGCTCCACGGCCTTGCCGGCGTCGAGCCAGGCCATCCATTGCGGATCCTTCAGCGGACCTGCCTGGGCACTCAGGGCAGCCAGGGACAGCAGCAGGGCGGCGAGAATATTGTTCTTCAAAGAGAGTCTCCGTGGGGATGGGGTCCGGGCACAACGCCGGCCATCGAGCGGATGTTGACCGTCAAGCTATTTGGAGAGCTGCGCCCGCACATGAGCAGCGAAATGCTGCACTGTCGGTGCCGCATTCCGGGCCCAGAGCAGGCTGGTCTCGCACAGAGGGACGTCGCCACGCAGGCGTTTATAGCTGACGCCGGGGCGCTGCAGACCCATCACCGCTTCGGGCACCCAGGCCGCGCCCATGCCGGCCGAGACCAGGTTGACGATGGTCTGCATCTGTATCGCCTCCTGCTCGATCTGCGGCGTGACCCGGTGGGCGCTGTAGAAGGACAGCATGGCGTCGAACAGCGAGGGCGCGATCTCTCGTGGGTACATCACCAAAGGCAGGGCCAGCGCGGCTTGCAAGGGGATGTCGTCCTGCGCGGCCAGCGGGTGGTCGCTGCTCAGTGCCAGCACCATAGGTTCGCTGCTGACACGCAGCACCTCGAAGCCGGGTGGCACGCCACCGGGCGCATGGATGGCAAAGCCGGCGTCCATATCGCCGCTGGCAAAGGCCTGCAACTGCACGTCCCAGGTGGCCTCGCGCAACTGCAGCTCAATGTCCGGCTGGGCGGCACGGAAGCCGCGCAGCCAGCGCGGCATCTCGCCATAGCCGACGGTGGATACGAAGCCCAGCCGCAGCCGCCCTCGCCTGCCCTCGGCGGCGGCACGCACCAGCGGCGCCAACAGCTCGGCATCGGCCAGCAGACGCTGGGCCTGCGGCAGCAGGGCCAGGCCGGCGGCAGTCAAAGCCACGCTGCGCCGGGTGCGCTCGAACAGCAGCGCGCCGAATTCGCGCTCCAGGCCCTGGATGGCCTGCGTCAGCGGCGGCTGGGTCATGTGCAGGCGGGTGGCGGCGCGACCGAAGTGCAGTTCCTCGGCCACGGCCACAAACTGGCGCAGCGGACGTAGCTCGATCATTGATATGCCTTGCGTATCAGTTAGCCCCTAAACATATATTGGAACAGAAGCTTGGGGCCACGCATACTCGCGAGCATTCACCCGCCGGAGAACCCCCACATGAACTACAACCGCCGCTCCAAGAACATCACCGAGGGCGTGGCCCGCGCACCGAACCGCTCGATGTATTACGCGCTGGGCTACCAGAGCGAGGACTTCGTCAAACCGATGGTTGGCGTGGCCAATGGCCATTCGACGATCACGCCCTGCAACTCCGGTCTGCAGCGGCTGGCCGATGCGGCGGTGATAGGCCTGAAGGAGGCTGGGGCCAACCCGCAGATCTTCGGCACGCCGACGATCAGCGACGGCATGGCCATGGGCACCGAGGGCATGAAGTACAGCCTGGTCTCGCGCGAGGTGATCTCCGACTGCGTCGAAACCTGCGTCGGCGGCCAGTGGATGGACGGCGTGCTGGTCATCGGCGGCTGCGACAAGAACATGCCCGGCGGCCTGATGGGCATGCTGCGCGCCAATGTGCCGGCCATCTATGTCTATGGCGGCACCATACTGCCTGGCAAGTACAAGGGCCAGGACCTGAACATCGTCAGCGTGTTCGAGGCCGTGGGCCAGTTCAGCGCCGGCAAGATGAACGAGGAAGACTTCTGCCAGATCGAGCGCCGTGCCATCCCCGGCAGCGGCTCCTGTGGCGGCATGTACACAGCCAACACGATGAGCTCGGCCTTCGAGGCGCTGGGCATCAGCCTGCCCTACTCGTCGACGATGGCGAATGTGGAAGAAGAGATCGTCGCCAACACCAAGGAGTGCGCCCGCGTGCTGGTCGAGGCCATCAAGATGGACCTGAAGCCGCGCGACATCGTCACCAAGAAGGCGATCGAGAACGCGGTGGCGGTGATCATGGCCACCGGCGGCTCGACCAATGCGGTGCTGCACTTCCTGGCCATCGCCCATGCGGCCGAGGTCGAGTGGACCATCGACGACTTCGAGCGCGTGCGCCAGCGCACGCCGGTGCTGTGCGACCTCAAGCCCAGCGGCCAGTACCTGGCCATCGACCTGCACCACGCCGGCGGCATTCCGCAGGTGATGAAGGTGCTGCTGAACGCCGGCGCCCTGCATGGTGACTGCATCACCATCACCGGCAAGACGGTGGCGGAGGTGCTGGCCGATGTGCCCGATGTGCCACGCGCCGACCAAAAGGTCATCCGCAACCACGACAATCCCATCTATGCCCAGGGGCATCTGGCCATCCTGAAGGGCAATCTGTCGCCCGAGGGCTGCGTGGCCAAGATCACCGGTCTGAAGGTGCCGGTGATGACAGGCCCGGCCCGCGTGTTCGAGGACGAGCAATCGGCGCTGGCCGCCATCATGGCCAACAAAATCGTCGCCGGCGACGTGATGGTCTTGCGCTATCTGGGCCCCAAGGGCGGGCCGGGCATGCCCGAAATGCTGGCACCGACCGGCGCGCTGATCGGCCAGGGTCTGGGCGAGAGCGTGGGCCTGATCACCGACGGCCGCTTCTCCGGCGGCACCTGGGGCATGGTGGTGGGCCACGTCGCACCCGAGGCCTATGCCGGCGGCACCATTGCCCTGGTGCAGGAAGGCGACAGCATCACCATCGACTCCCACAAGCTGCTGCTGCAGCTGAACGTCTCCGACGAGGAGATTGCCAGGCGCCGAGCCGCCTGGACGGCACCGGCGCCGCGCTACACCCGCGGTGTGCTGGCCAAGTTCGCGAAGAATGCGTCGAGCGCCAGCGAAGGGGCTGTGCTGGACAAGTTCTGAAGCACCACTTACTTGCGCTTGCGTTTGGTCGTGTCTATGCCCAGCGCCTCAAGTGATTTGTTCCGGCGGGCGTCCTTTCGCTCGTCGAGCTTCTTCATTTCCTGTTTCTGGGTGTAGCCCACCTTGTCGGCCCAGGCCCACCACAGCACGGCCAGGCCAAAGGGCAGCAGCACCCAGAACCAGCTCCAGCCGGCGACCGGCGAGACCTCGCCGAACTTCATCACCAGCAACAGCACCCCGACCACGACGAACCACATGGAATTCACCTCTGAAGCATTGAGTGGCGAGGATACGGCTTTTCGCCGCTGACCCTACAATGATCCAGGTTCTAGTTCCTCTCCACCTGTTGAAGGCTCCCGAAAGGTACCCATGAAGACGATGATGTTTGCACTGGCCGCTGTGGCCGCCGCCCTGAGCTCCAGCTCCGCACTTGCCAACGCCGAGCTGGCCCAGAAGAAGAACTGCATGGCCTGCCATGCAGTGGACAAAAAGGTCGTCGGCCCGTCCTACAAGGATGTGGCCGCCAAGTACAAGGGCCAGAAGGACGCCGAAGCCAAGCTGGCCGAGAAGATCGTCAAGGGCGGCTCGGGCGTCTGGGGCCCAGTGCCCATGCCTGCCAACACGCAGGTCAGCGCCGACGAGGCCAAGCAGTTGGCCCAGTGGGTGATGGCCACCAAGTGATGGCCTTGATGCGCCTGTGGCGCTGAGAGACAAAGCCCCGCCCGCGGGGCTTTTTCATTGTTGCCGACCACACCGCATCGAACAGGACCCATGAGCGATTCGGACCCCGTCCCGGCCGCACGACAAGGACTGCAGTCCGCGCGCCCCAGTGGCTGGCGGCGCTGGCTGCCGGGCCTGCATCTGCTGAGCCGCTATGACCCGGCCTGGCTGCGCCATGACCTGCTCGCCGGCCTGGTACTACCGGCGGTGATGGTGCCGGTCGGCATCGCCTACGCTCTGGCCTCGGGCGTGCCCGCGATCTGCGGCCTGTATGCCACCATCTTCGGACTGCTGGCCTATGCCCTGTTCGGCCCCAGCCGAGTACTCGTTCTGGGGCCAGATTCGACCCTGGTCGCCCTGGTCATCGGCGTGGTGCTGCCCCTTTCCGGCGGCGACCCCGCCCGTGCGATGGCCCTGGCCGCCATGCTGGCCATCGTGTCCGGTGGACTGTGTGTGATGGCGGGCCTGGCGCGGCTGGGCTTTGTCACTGAACTGCTGTCCAAGCCGATTCGCTACGGCTACCTCAACGGTATTGCACTGACCGTCGTCGTCAGCCAGCTGCCCGCATTGCTGGGCATTTCCGCCGACGGCACAGGCATCGTAGCCCAGACCCAGGCGTTGCTGGAGGCCCTGCGCACCGGCCAGACCCAGCCTGTGGCCCTGGTGCTGGGCCTGGCCACCCTGGCCGTGCTGGCGGTATTCAGGCGCCGCGAGCGCCTGCCCGGCGTGCTGATCGTCGTCATCTGCGCCACCGCGGTCTCGGCCCTGCTCGATCTGGGAGCACGCACCGGCCTGGCCGTCGTCGGCCCGCTGCCCCAGGGCCTGCCGAGCCTTGCCCTGCCTCTGCTCAACGTCGGTGACATTGTGCCGGTGCTGCTCGGTGGCCTGGCCGTGGCCCTGGTGTCCTTCGCCGACACCAGCGTGCTGGCGCGCAGCTATGCGGCGCGCTCGGGCAGCCGGCTGGACGCCAATCAGGAGATGATCGCGCTGGGTGCCGCCAACCTGAGCGCCGGGCTGTTCCAGGGCATTCCGGTCAGCGCCAGCGCCTCGCGCACGCCGGTGGCCGAAGCAGCGGGCGCACGTACCCAGTTGGCCGGGGTGATAGGCGCCCTCGCCGTGGGACTGATGCTGCTGTTCGCCCCCGGCTTGCTGCAGCACCTGCCCAAGGCCAGCCTGGCCGCCGTGGTGGTGACCGCTGCCCTGGCGATGCTGACGGTTGCCGACCTGAAGCGCATCTATCGCGTCCAGCGCTGGGAGTTCTGGCTGTCGATCGTCTGTACGGCCGGCGTGGTCGTGCTCGGGCCGATACAGGGCATAGGCCTGGCCATCGCGATGGCGCTGATCGAGTTCCTCTGGGCCGCCTGGCGCCCGCATTTCGCCGTGCTGGGCCGGGTCGATGGCATCAAGGGCTACCACGACATCGTCCGCCACCCCGAGGCCAGGGTCGTCCCCGGCCTGGTGCTGTTCCGCTGGGACGCGCCGCTGTTCTTCGCCAACGCCGAGCTGTTCCACAACCGGGCACTGGAAGCCGCTGCGGCCTCGCCGACCCCGGTGCGCTGGCTGGTGGTGGGTGCCGAACCCATCACCAACATCGACATCACCGCTGCCGACATGCTGGACGAACTGGACCATAGCCTGCAAGCGGCAGGCGTTCAGCTGTGCTTTGCCGAGCTGAAGGGGCCGGTGAAAGACAAGCTCAAGCGCTTCGGCCTGTTCTCGCAACTCGGTGAGCAGCGCTTCTTCCGCACCCTGGGCGAGTCGGTCAGTGCCTATCTGAAGGCCAACGCGGTCGAATGGGTGGACTGGGAAGACCGGCGGGGCTGAGGCCTCAATGCCTGTCACTGATTCTTTTGGGCCATTGCCTGTGCCTCCGCTTCTCCCTAATCTGCCGCTTCCGTCCTGTCGCGGAGAACACAGGGAGAGATCGTGAGCGTTTCGAAGTGGATGGCAATAGGCGCACTCGGACTGGCCCTGCTGGCATGCGGCGGCGGGTCAGGCACAGAGTCGCCAACGCCAACGCCAGAGCCGTTGCCGCCGCTGTCGACCGAGCTGGCGCTTCAGGACCGGCGGATCGTGAAGCTGCGGGCTTCGGGCAATGCCTGGATGGCGGTGGCAGAGAAGCCGCGTCCGCATGAAGACAACACGGCGCCCGACCGCCACCTGCTGGTGGCACCGCCCGGAGCGAGCGCTGCCCTGGAATTCACGCCACCGGCCGGCTGGGCGCTGATCGATTCGGTGCTGCACCCTTCAGGCGAGCTGAGCGTGGTGCTGGCGACTGCCAGACAGCTGCGCCTGTTGCGGCTGGGCGCACAGGCACAGCAGATCGGCAATGCGGACTTCGTCGATCCGCTGACGGCAACCGACCCAATCTTCAGCGAAGGCGGCAGCAGCTTCGTTCATGACTCCAGTTCACAGCTGCCCTTCGCCACGCGCGACGCGGTGCGCATAGCGGCGGCCGGAGAGAACCTGGTGATGGCCCTGCGGACCGGCCGCCATGCGGTCGTCGCCTACGGCCTGAGGTATGCGCGTGAGCAGGGCGACTTCACGATCGGCTGGCGCACCTTGGTCGAGCCAGGCGTCGCCATTGACGCCGAAGCGTATCGTGGCGGCAGCGGAACCTTCGATCCCTTCAATGGCATGGAGAACCAGTTCCATGTGGCGCTCGACGTCGATGCCGCCGGACAGGTCGCCATCGGTGTGGCACTGACCCGCACCGAGCTGGTCTATGGTCACAACCGGCAATTCAATGCCAACCTGCCCGGCACCTTGCTGAACGGCGTGTTGCTGACCCAGCTCCGGGCGGATGGTCTTAGACTGCACACGACGGTGATCGACACCGCCCACTTCTCGGAGCTGCACGGCCTGCGTTGGATCGGCGCGCAGATCGCCTTGGTCGGGCGTGTGCGCACGCGGGCCGAAAGTACCGGCTGGGACGGCTTTGTCGGCCTGGTCAGCCAAGGCAGGCAGACGCCGGACAGCTACCGATTGATAGACATCGACCGCAGCGACCTGCTGCTCGATGTGGCGCGCCTGCCGGATGGCCGGCTGTTGTTTGCCGGCAGTACGGGCTACACGCAAAATCCCAGCGGGCGCAGCGTATCCGAAGAGGCGGCGCCCCTGCTCGCCGTCAGCGCAGCCGACGGAAGCGGTGCACGTCGCCTGGCCCTTACGGCCGGCGCTCGCCACAACCAGGCCTGGACCCTGGCGCAATGGGGCGGCAAGTGGTGGGTAGGCGGCATGGAGGACGGGCCCGGCACGCACACCGACGACGCGGATCCCAGCCGGCTGCGCAGCAAGGGCTTTGTGAGGGCGCTGGCCACCATCGACTGAGGGCTTCGCTGGCCAGGCGATCGAGCGCCCTAGGGCTGGCAGCCACGACCGCACCGCAAGGCGTGCCTGCAATCGCAAGGCTTCAGACACCAACTCCTGCAGGCCTGCGGCACGGGCCATGTCGGCTTGACACCGCGCAGCACCGGCGGCTGCAACATTGTCTCCATCGAATTGCGCCAATGCACAGTCCAGCCGAGCGATGCGGGCGAGCAGATTGGGATGGCTGCTGCTCTCGCTGATGACGGCCAGGCGCCGGCGCAGCGAACGATCGGGCGGCTCGTCCAGCGTGATCCGGCTCAGCACGCCGGTGACGGCATACTGCGAAATCCGCAACGGGCCGCTGCTGTCGCGCAGCAGCGGCTTGGCCGCGAAAAGAGATAGATCAGCAGGCGGGCGGGCCCATCGGCCGTCACCCAGTTGTCGCTGGCGCTGAATGGCCAGGTCCGGGTGCTGAACAGGCTCAGCGTGGCGTACTGGCCCGGGTTGCCAAAGCCATTGACCAAGTGCCAGCTCCGCTGGGCCACACCGTCGTCGGTCAGCACCCGTTGCCGCCAGTCGGCAACGTTGAAATCATCTGGGTGAAGCCGATGCTGGCCCAGACCGGAGCGGCCAACGCAGGTGCTGGCCAGGCAAGAAGCGTTGCACGCATCTAGGGTTCCTCGCTTCATGCATCGATGGATGCGCGACCGGCCGCCGGGGACATCCGGCAGGCCTGGTCGGCGACCCTGTGTGCAATTTTCCCGAGTAGCGTCTCTGCAGCGTCTCTCAGCAAGCAAGACGTCTGGCAGTGAGCGCCCATTGTCCGTCCGTCGCGCCATTCAGACCATGTGATCCCAGGGTTTTGACAAGCGCATCGCGCCATTGATGATGCCCACCATCGAATAGGTCTGCGGGAAATTGCCCCACAGCTCGCCGGTGGCCGGCGACAGATCCTCGGACAGCAGACCGACATGGTTGCGCCGCTCCAGCATCGCTTCGAAAATCGCCCGCGCCTCGTCGATACGACCGATGCGGGCCAGTGCGTCGATGCGCCAGAACGAGCAGACGTTGAAGGCGGTCTCGGGGCGACCGAAGTCATCCGGCGCCTCATAGCGGCGCATGAAGGGGCCGTCGCACAGGCTGTGCTCCATCGCGCGCACGGTGCTGACGAAACGCGGATCGCGGGGATTGATGAAGCCGACCTCGCACATCAGCAGCACGCTGGCGTCGAGTTCCTGCCCACCGAAACTCTCGGCAAATGCCCCACGGCTCTCGCTCCACGACAGGCGCAGGATCTTCTCGCGAATGACCTCGGCGCGCTGCGCCCAGAAGTGCCCGCGCTCCGCCAGCCCGAGAGCCTGGGCGATCTTCATCAGCCGGTCGCAGGCGGCCCAGCACATCAGCGAGGACGAGGTGTGGATGCGCGCGCGCGTGCGCAACTCCCACATGCCGGCATCGGGTTGCTCATGCAGCAGCCAGGCCTGCTCGCCGATGTGCTCCAGGTTGGCGAAGTCGTCGGCATCGGCGCGCCGCAGCAGGCGATGGTCGTGAAAGGCCTGGGCCGACCCGAGCACGATATTGCCGTACACATCATGCTGAAAATGCTCGTGGGCCTGATTACCCACCCGCACCGGTCCCATGCCTCGGTAGCCGGACGGGCCTACGACCAGGCGCTCGGGCAGCGCGGCCTCCAGACCGATGCCATAAAGCGGCTGCACATGGCCGCGCGCCCCGCGCACCACGTCCTGTAACCAGCGCAGGTAGTCCTCCATCGTGCCGACCTCGGACAGGCTGTTCAGCGCGCGCACGACGAAGAAGGCATCGCGCAGCCAGCAGTAGCGATAGTCCCAGTTGCGCTGGCTGCTGGGCGCCTCGGGAATACTGGTGGTGACAGCGGCGATGATGGCGCCGGTCTCCTCGAACTGGCACAGCTTGAGCGTGATGGCCGCACGTATCACCGCATCCTGCCATTCCAGCGGCAGGGCCAGGCGCGAGGTCCAGTGGCGCCAGTAGGCCAAGGTCTGCTCCTCGAACTCTCTGGCGGTTTCCTCGATGCCTCCGGCCAGCGACTCATCTGGCCCCAGCAGCAGGCTCACCGGGCCATGCAAGGAGAACCAGGTCTCGTCCACCAGATAGGTCAGCGGCACATTGGTGTTGAGCCGCAGGGTCCACTCAGGGGCGACAAAGCGCAGGTGGTTACTGCCGCGCGTCGTCACCGGCGTGGTGGCGCCCCAATCGGCACGGGGGCGCACGATGAAGCGCACCCGCGGATGGCCGGCCAGAGGCCGTACACGCCGCACCAGCTGGGCCGGGCGGAACATGCGGTCATGTCTGCGGTAGCGGGGCGCAAAGTCCAGCACCTCGACGCCCGAGCCGTCGGCTGCGAACATGCGCGTGCGCACCACCGCCGTGCCGGGCTCGTACTGCTGCGTGCTCTGCGCCAGCCCCTCCAGCTCGACGGCCATCGTGCCGTCCAGCGCGATGCCCTCGGCCGAGTCCAGCAGCGCATGGAACACCGGGTCGGCATCGGGTCGCGGCATGCAGCACCAGACCATGCGCGCCTGAGCATCCACCAGTGCATTGACGGCGCAATTGCCGATCAGGGCCAGCGCCAAGCTGGCCTCGCGGGACGGTTGGATCATCACGAACCTCCGGTCATCAGGGAACCAATGGCGTCAACCGCTGTCCATAGCGGTCGATGTACATTTGACCAAATTCATTCTGACAGCGTTTCACCGTCAGTGTTCCGGATCAGCCGCGGCCCCCATCATGATGAACACCCTGCGTCTGCAGTTCCGGTTTCTCGTTCCGCTGGTGCTGACGTTGGTGGCCGCAGCCTATCTGGCGTTGCCCCTGCTGGACAGCGTGACACTGCGCTGGTTCTCGCGCGACCTTACGCTGCGCGGCGCGCTGGTGACCAACACCCTGTCCGACTCGCTCGCGGCCGCGCTGCAGGAGGGAGGCGATTTGCGGCTGCAGGGCCTGTTCATCCGCGCCGTGCAGGACGAGCGCCTGGTCGCGGTCGGTCTGTGCAAGCTCAATGGCGAGTTGCTGCAGCGCAGTGCGGCCTACCCGATGGACCTGGGCTGCGCCCATGCGCGCGAGCTGTTCGCCGAGGTCGTGCCAAAGCTGCCGCTGGCAGGCGGCATGGTGCATGTCGGCGTGCACCCGGTCATGGTCGAGGGCAGCCACCAGGCCGACCTGGTGCTGCTGCACGACCTGAGCTTCGTCGAGCGGCGCAGCCAGGATACGCAAAAATACTTGATCGCCTTCATGGCAGCCCTGGGCGTGATCATTGCCCTGATCACCGTCGTCGTGGCCCAGCTGAGCTGGCGCGGCTGGGTGTCCGGCGCGAGGGCACTGCTGCGCGGCGAGGGCCTGGTGACGCCCCTGCTGAACCAGCGCGAGCTGGCCCCGTTGGCGGCCGACTTCCGCGAGCGCCTGCGTGATCTGGAAGACGCCTACCGGCGCTCGCTCGACCGCGAGGACCATTGGGATCCGGAGCGCCTGCGCGCCCTTTTGCGCTCACAGCTGCGCGGTGACGAGCTGATCGTGGTCTCCAACCGCGAGCCCTATATCCACGAGAAAGGGGACGGCGGCGTGGTCTGCAAACGCCCGGCCAGCGGGCTGGTGACGGCCGTCGAACCGGTGATGCGGGCCTGCTCCGGCACCTGGATCGCCCATGGCAGCGGCGGCGCCGACCGCCAGGTGGTGGACAGACAGGACCGCGTGATGGTGCCGCCGGGCAGCGATGAATACACCCTGCGCCGCATCTGGCTCACCCCCGAGGAGGAACAGGGCTACTACTACGGCTTTGCCAACGAGGGCCTGTGGCCGCTGTGTCATGTGGCCCACGTGCGGCCGGTGTTCCGCGAATCGGACTGGGAGGCCTACCGCCGGGTCAATGAACGCTTCGCCGACGCCGTGGTGGCCGAGGCACGCAGCGAAGACCCGGTGGTGCTGGTGCAGGACTACCACTTCGCCCTGCTGCCCGCGCTGATACGCAAGCGCCTGCCACGCGCCACCATCCTGACCTTCTGGCACATCCCCTGGCCCAATCCCGAGTCCTTCGGCATCTGCCCCTGGCGCAATGAGCTGCTGGAGGGGCTCCTGGGCAGCACCATCATCGGCTTCCACACCCGCTTCCACTGCAAGAACTTCATGGAGACGGTGGACCGCAACCTGGAGGCCCGCATCGAGGTCGAGCACTCCACCATCACGTCCAACAAGCAGACCACCCTGGTCGAAAGCTACCCGATCTCCATTGCCTGGCCCGACGAGGCCGAGCGCGCCGCCTGGCCCAGCGTGGCCGACTGCCGTAGCGCCGTGCGCAGCCGACTGGGTTTGCCGGCCGACCACAAGCTGGCCGTGGGGGTGGACCGCTTCGACTACACCAAGGGCATTCTGGAGCGCATCCATGCGGTCGAGCGCATGCTCGAGAAGCACCCGGACTGGGTAGGACGCTTCAGCCTGCTGCAGGTGGCGGCGCCCTCGCGCAGCGAGCTCGATGAATACAAGCTCTTTCAGCAGCGCATCCGCCAGGTCACCGAGCGCGTCAACACACGCTTCGGCCGGCCAGGCTGTCTGGCCGTCTACCTGCTGGCCGAGCACCATGAACACGCGGCAGTGAACGAGCTCTACCGCGCCGCCGATGTGTGCGTGGTGACCAGCCTGCATGACGGCATGAACCTGGTCTGCAAGGAGTTCATCGCCGCCCGCGACGACGAGCAGGGTGTGCTGCTGCTGAGCCGCTTCGCCGGGGCTGCAGCGGAGTTGACCGAGGCCCTGATCGTGAACCCCTATCACGTCGAGGAAAGCGCCGATGCCTTGCTCAAGGCCATCACCATGCCCGCACCGGAGCAGCGCGAGCGGATGGGCAATCTGCGCATCACCGTGCGTGACTACAACGTGTTTCGCTGGGCCGGGCGCATGCTGGCCGACGCCGCCCGCTGGCGCCTGCGAGAGCGCATCGAGGCGCGCATGCAGCGCCCCTCCCATGACTGAAGGCGGCCCTCCCATGCGCCACCTGTTCTGCGCGGCCGGTGAGCAGGCCATCGTGCAACTGATGCAGCGCCCCGTCCTGCTGGGCTTCGATGTCGATGGCACGCTGGCGCCCATCGTGGCCCGCCCCGATGACGCCCAGGTACCGACCGGCATTGCACGCCGCCTGGCCGCGCTGTCACAGCGCTGTCCGGTGGCCGTGATCACCGGCCGCTCCATTGCCGATGTGCGACCGCGGCTGGGCTTCGAGCCGGCCTATGTCGTCGGCAACCATGGCGCCGAAGGCCTGGACCACGGCGTTCAGGCCCCGGGTCTGTCCCTGCTGCTGCAGCGCCTGCAGCCGCACGCCGCTGCCCTGCATGCCGCCGGCGTTCAGGTCGAGGACAAGGGCCTGTCGCTGGCGCTGCACTACCGCCTGGCGCGTGACCGCGACGCGGCCCTGCGCACGATCTCGGAGCTGCTGACCGAGTTGCCGGCGGACCTGCGCAGTTTTGGTGGCAAGTGCGTGGTCAACATCGTCGCCCGTCATGCACCCGACAAGGGCGATGCCGCGTTGGCCCTGCTGCGGGCCAGTGGCTGTGAAGCGCTGCTGTTCGTCGGCGATGACGTCAACGATGAGGCGGTGTTCGAGCGTGCCCTGCCCGGCTGGTTGACGGTGCGCATCGGCCGTGCGCAGGGTCACAGCAGCGCCATGTTCTTCCTCGACAGCACGGCCGAGATGAGCTCCCTGCTGGAGCGCGTCCAACGCGCGCTCGGGCCCTGAGCCGTAGGTGGAACTCCTACTGACCGAGCGGGATACTGGCGCCGCGCTCGTCGGCGCCAAGGGCGCTGATCAAGAGGCCCAGATCGGCATCCAGGCGCGCCAGCGTGCTCGCGTCCAGGCTGGCCAGCGCCTGCGGCAGCACACCGGCGAACGGGCCTGGCGCGCGCTTGAGGACCCGGGTGCCGCCGGGCAGCACACGCAGCTGCACGGTGCGACGGTCGGGCCCGTCCTTGGCCGCCGTGACCAGCTCACGATCGATCAGCCCCTTGACCAGATTGCTGGCGGTCGACTGGTGCACATCCATCGCCCTCGCCAACTCGGTGACGCCGATGCCCGAGCGGGCGCCGATGATGCTCAGCGCCCACAGCTGAGCGCCACCAATGCCGGCCTTCTTCTCGACCTGCTGGAAGTGCGACTTGACCGCATTGAAGACCAGGCGAAAGCGGCGCAGGACCTGTGCCGCAGGCTCGCTGAGGCCCGTGACGGGCGGGTCTCCGCCCCCCGCACCCGCCCCGCTCTGCTTTGCCATGTGTGGTCTGCCAGCCTCAATAGGCCTGGCCCAGCTGCTCCAGAATCGCCGGGTTCTCCAAGGTCGAGGTGTCTTGCGTGACGGCCTCGCCCTTGGCTACCGAGCGCAACAGGCGGCGCATGATCTTGCCGCTGCGGGTCTTGGGCAGGTTGTCGCCGAAGCGTATGTCCTTGGGCTTGGCGATCGGGCCGATCTCCTTGGCCACCCAGTCGCGCAGGGTCTTGGCAATCGCCTTGGCCTCGTCGCCGCTGGGACGCGGGCGCTTGAGCACCACGAAGGCGCAGATCGCCTCGCCGGTGGTGTCGTCCGGGCGGCCGACCACGGCAGCCTCCGCCACCAGCTCGGTGCAGCTGACCAGGGCCGACTCGATCTCCATCGTGCCCATGCGGTGGCCGGAGACATTCAGCACATCGTCGATGCGGCCGGTGATCGTGAAATAGCCGGTGTCGGCATCGCGGATCGCGCCATCGCCGGCCAGGTAATAGCCCTTGAGCTCGCTTGGGTAGTAGCTCTTCTTGAAGCGCTCCGGATCGCCGTAGATCGTACGGATCATGCTGGGCCAGGGCTTCTTGACGACCAGGATGCCGCCCTGGCCATTGGGCACATCATTGCCCAGTTCGTCCACGATGGCCGCGGTGATGCCCGGGAAGGGCAAGGTGCAGGAGCCCGGCACCAGCGGCGTGGCGCCCGGCAGCGGCGTGATCATGTGGCCGCCGGTCTCGGTTTGCCAGAAGGTGTCGACGATGGGGCAGCGACCGCCGCCGACGTGCTGGTGGTACCACTCCCAAGCGGCAGGGTTGATCGGCTCGCCGACCGAACCGAGTATGCGCAGGCTGCTGAGGTCGGACTGCTTCGGATGCACCGCCTCGTTGCTCTCGGCTGCCTTGATCAGCGAGCGGATGGCCGTCGGCGCGGTGTAGAAGATCGTGACCTTGTGCTTCTCTATTGTCTTCCAGAAACGCGCCGCATCGGGGTAGGTGGGCACGCCCTCGAACACGATCTCGGTGCCGCCCAGGGCCAGGGGCCCGTAGCTGATATAGGTGTGGCCAGTGACCCAGCCTATGTCGGCCGTGCACCAGAACACATCGTCGGGCTTCAGGTCGAAGGTCCACTTGGTCGTCAGCGCCGCATGCAGCAGATAGCCGCCGGTGCTGTGCTGCACGCCCTTGGGTTTGCCGGTGGAGCCCGAGGTGTAGAGCAGGAACAGCGGGTGCTCGGCGCCGACCCACTCGGGTTCGCAAGTCGTGGCCTGGCCGGCCAGTGCGTCGTGCAGCCAGACATCACGGCCCTCGACCCAGGCGATGTTGCCTCCGGTGCGCTTGTAGACGATCACATCCTTGCAAGTCGGGCAGCTGCCGCCCTCCAGCGCCTCATCGACGATAGCCTTCAGCGGCAGCTGCTTGCCGCCGCGCAGCTGTTCGTCGGCGGTGATGATCATCACCGCGCCCGCATCCTGCACGCGGTCGCGCAGACTCTGCGCCGAGAAGCCGCCGAACACCACCGAGTGGGTGGCGCCTATGCGCGCGCAGGCCTGCATCGCGGCCACGCCCTCGACCGACATCGACATGTAGATGACGACGCGGTCGCCCTTCTTCACCCCGCGGGCCTTCAGCGCATTCGCCAGCTGGCAGGTGCGGCTCAGCAACTCGCTGTAACTGACGCGCGTCACCTGGCCATCATCGGCCTCGAAGATGATGGCCGTCTTGTCACCCAGGCCGGCCTCGACATTGCGGTCCAGGCAGTTGTAGGAGACGTTCAGCGTGCCGTCCTCGAACCACTTGAAGAACGGCGCGTTCTCCTCGTTCAACACCTTGGTGAACGGCGTCTTCCAGCTCACCAGCTCACGCGCCAGGCGCGCCCAGTAGCCCTCGTAGTCGGACTCCGCTTCGGCGCAGAGCTTCTCGTAGGCGGCCATGCCGGCGACATGGGCGGACTTCATCGCGGCCTCGGTGGGGTAGTACATAGCAGTCTCCTGGATGTTGTTCGTGGCTGGCCCAGACTGTGGCGCGCCTCTCTGACTAAGCCCTTACTCTAGAGCGAAACCGCTTGAAACTCAGCCCCTCGCTAGCGTTTTTCCGCGCGCCCTGGTGCCGGGGTTTGCCCGCTTGCAAAGGTCTTGTCATGCGCAACCCCTAGAATCGCCCTCCCCAACGCAGTACCGACAAGCCCGCCATGACCAGCCCCAAGCCGAACACTCCCCGCAAGCTGCGCCCCCTGCCGAATCTGATCTTCGCCACGCGCTGGCTGCAACTGCCCCTGTATCTGGGCCTGATCCTGGCGCAGGGTGTGTATGTGTTCCAGTTCTGGACCGAGCTGGTGCACCTGATCGAGGCCGCCTTCGGCAACACGGCGGCCCTGGACATCCTTATCAAGAGCATCGGCTACAAGGGCGACATGACGCCGATGAAGCTCAACGAGACCATCCTGATGCTGGTGGTGCTCGGCCTGATCGACGTGGTGATGATCAGCAATCTGCTGATCATGGTCATCGTTGGCGGCTACGAGACCTTTGTCTCGCGCATGGGCCTGGAAGACCACCCGGATCAGCCCGAGTGGCTGAGCCACGTCAATGCCTCGGTGCTGAAGGTCAAGCTGGCCACGGCCATCATCGGCATCTCGTCCATCCACCTGCTGAAGACCTTCATCAATGCTGGCAACTACGAGGAGAAGGTGCTGCTGTGGCAGACCACCATCCACGTCGTGTTCCTGCTCTCGGCCCTGGCCATTGCCCTGACCGACCGCCTGCTGGGCGGCAGCCACTGGCTGGGCGATCTGAAGAAGCACCAGCTACGTCCGACCGGCGCCTCGGAGCCGGCACAGCACTGAGCGAGCCCCCCCCCGCTCGGGGCCGAGGCTGATCGGTCGGCGGCAGGCCTCAGGTCCTGCCACGACTCAGTATCGCGGCGCCCAGCACCCCTGCCACCAGGGAGCCGCTGAGCACGCCGAGCTTGACGCTGGTCTCATAGCCGGCGTCCAGGCCCACAAAGGCCAGGCCGCCGATGAACAGGCTCATCGTGAAGCCGATGCCGCAGAGCACGCAGATGCCGAAGAACTGGGTCCAGGTGGCCCCGGCCGGGCGCGCGGCCCAGCCCAGCTTGATCATCAGCCAGCTGCTGCCGAACACGCCGATCACCTTGCCCAGTACCAGGCCGGCGGCAATGCCCAGCGGGATGGGCTGCAGCAGCGCCTCGAAGCTCAGCCCCTGCAGCGACACGCCGGCATTGGCAAAGGCAAACATCGGCAGCACCATGAAGGCCACCCAGGGGTGCAGGCCATGCTCGATGGTCTCCAGCGGCGAGTTGCCGGCCTTGTCGCGCATGGGCACGGCCAGCGCCGTGGCCACGCCGGCCAGCGTCGCGTGCACGCCCGACTTCAGCACGCACAGCCACAGCAGCAGGCCCACCAGCATATAGACATCGACCCGCGTGACGCCGGCCCGGTTCAGCGCGAACAGCACCGCCAGTCCGACACCGGCCGCCGCCAGCATCGGCAGGGACAGGTTTTGTGTGTAGAACAGCGCGATCACGACGATGGCGCCCAGGTCATCGATGATGGCCACCGCCGTCAGGAAGATCTTCAGCGACAGCGGCACCCGCGAGCCCAGCAGCATGACGATGCCGATGGCAAAGGCGATGTCGGTGGCGGCAGGAATCGCCCAGCCGCGCAGGGCCACCGGGTCGGCATGGTTGATCGCGGCATAGATCAGTGCCGGCGCGATCATGCCCCCCAGCGCGGCGACCGCCGGAAGCACCGCCTGCGACCGCGAAGCCAGCTCGCCCTCGACGAACTCGCGCTTGATCTCCAGCCCGACCAGAAAGAAGAACACCGCCATCCACAGGTCATTGACCCAGACCAGCAGCGGTTTGCTCAGCACCAGCCAGTCGCCACCGATGCGCAGCTCGCCGGGAAGGCGGATGAAGCCCAGGTAGTTCTCGGCCCAGGGCGAGTTGCTGACGATCAGGGCCAGCACTGCGGCCAGGGCCAGCACGATGCCCCCGGCCGATTCACTGGCAAAGAAACGCTTGAAAGCTGCGGTCATCAGGAAAAATCCCTTTCAGTACACTTAGACGTTTGATGCAACGCCCCCTGTGAGCCTACCGTAAGGCTGCGCTGGCAGGCTTGCTGCCCTCCCCGCCCCCAAGTTGTTGCGAGCCCTCCGCCATGAGCACCACCCAGATCAAGTACGCCGATTTCGTTGAAAGCATCGCTGCGGCGCTGCAGTACATCAGCTTCTACCACCCGGCCGACTACATCCAGCACCTGGCCCGCGCCTACGAGCGCGAGCAGAGCGCCGCGGCCAAGGACGCGATCGCGCAGATCCTGACCAACTCCAAGATGTGCGCCGAGGGCCACCGCCCGATCTGCCAGGACACCGGCATCGTCAATGTCTTCCTGAAGATTGGGATGGACGTGCGCTTCGACGGTTTCAAGGGCTCGGTCCAGGAGGCCGTCGATGAGGGCGTCCGCCAGGCCTACAACAACCCGGACAACAAGCTGCGCGCCTCGGTGCTGTTCGACCCGCTGTTCCTGCGCAACAACACCAAGGACAACACGCCGGCCATCGTCAATATGGAACTGATTCCCGGCAACACCATCGACGTGATGGTGGCGGCCAAGGGCGGCGGCAGCGAGAACAAGAGCAAGTTCGTGATGATGAACCCCAGCGACAGCCTGGTCGACTGGGTGCTGAAGACGGTGCCGACGATGGGCGCCGGCTGGTGCCCGCCGGGCATGCTGGGCATAGGCGTGGGCGGCACGGCCGAGAAGGCCATGCTGCTAGCCAAAGAGTCTCTGATGGACGACATCGACATGTACGAGCTGCTGGCCCGCGGCCCTCAGAACAAGCTCGAAGAGCTGCGCATCGAGCTGTACGAGAAGGTCAATGCCCTGGGCATCGGCGCCCAGGGCCTGGGCGGCCTGACCACGGTGCTGGACATCAAGATCAAGACCTACCCGACGCACGCTGCATCGAAGCCGGTGGCGATGATCCCGAACTGCGCGGCCACCCGCCACGCCCATTTCGTGCTCGACGGCTCGGGCCCGGCCTATATCGACCCGCCCAGCCTGGACCTCTGGCCCGATGTGCAGTGGGCACCCGACTACAAGAAGAGCCGCAGCGTCGACCTGAACACGCTGACCAAGGCAGAGGTGGCGAGCTGGAAGCCGGGTGAGACCCTGCTCTTGAACGGCAAGATGCTGACCGGCCGCGATGCAGCCCACAAGCGCATCCAGGACATGCTGGCCAAGGGTGAGAAGCTGCCGGTGGACTTCACCAACCGCGTGATCTATTACGTCGGTCCGGTCGATCCGGTGCGCGACGAGGTGGTCGGCCCTGCCGGTCCGACGACGGCCACCCGCATGGACAAGTTCACCGACATGATGCTGGAGCAGACCGGACTGATTGCGATGATCGGCAAGGCCGAACGCGGCCCGGTGGCGATCGAATCGATCAAGCAGCACAAGTCGGCCTATCTGATGGCTGTCGGCGGCGCCGCCTATCTGGTGGCCAAGGCGATCAAGGGTGCCCAGGTGGTCGGCTTTGCCGATCTGGGCATGGAGGCGATCTACGAGTTCGACGTCAAGGATATGCCGGTGACGGTGGCGGTTGATGCCGGCGGCATCAGCGTGCACAACACCGGCCCGAAAGAGTGGTCGGCCAAGATTGCCGGCATTCCGGTCGCCGTGGTCTGAAGAAACGGCTTGACCTTACAACGGTGGCAAGCCTGGCAGTGGCATCTTCTGAAACGGAGTTACGACCATGATGATCACATTTGAAGTCAAGGACATGAGCTGCGGCCACTGCGTGGGCGCCATTACCAAGGCCTTGCAGGCCGTGGACGCCGGCGCCCATGTGCAGATCGACCTGGCCACGCACCGCGTGCAGGTCGAGCCGGTCACGGCCGATGCGGCGCAGCTCGGCGAGGCCATTGCGGAAGCCGGCTATACGCCCGTGCGGGTGCAGGCCTGATGAACAGCCCCCTGATCTGCGCCGGCCTGGGCCTGCTGGCCCTGGGAACCGCCCATGCCGAGCTGGTGGACATCCGCTGGAATGACGCAGGCCGCTTTGAGTACCAGGCGCAGATCGCGCCGGCCAAGTTCGCCGAGGTCTGCGGCAAGCTGGGCAAGGGCCAACGGGTGGACTGGTCCTTCAGGGCCGAGCGCCCGACCCAGTTCAACATCCACTACCACGAGAGCAAGCAGGTGGTCTATCCGGCCAAGGTGGACGGTGCCAGCGCCGCCGAAGGTCAGTTGAATCCGGCGCTGGATCAGGACTTTTGCTGGATGTGGAGCAACAAGACCGACAAGCCGATTGCGCTCACTTTGACGCTGCAGCGCTGAGTTTTATTCACAGTGTTCGTTTGCAGCATTTTCAGCGCCAGAACACGTGTAAATAATGTGCTTGCCCCCTGCTCTGAGGGGATGCGCCAGGCAGGTACCCTCCCTACACTGCCCTCAGCCTTGCGGCCGGTATCGCCGCAAGGCCTTCGCCAGCCGGGCCGACCCTTCCGTGTCGTCCGTGCGGGCTCAGCCCGGCCATCGGGCACAGACAACAAAAGAGGGAGTACGTCGTCATGTGGATACCTGCAAGCCTGTATGAGAAGCTGCCGCACATTTATCTGGCCATCAGCCTGCTGACCTTCATGAACCTGGGCCTCAAGGGCCTGGGCGGCTTCTGCGCCATGCTGCTGGCACTGGCCGCGCTGCGCATCTACACCTGGCGGCGCAATTACCGTCAGGACAGCCGGCAGGCCCCCAGCCGCTTCAGCCGTTATGACGAGGACGTGACACGCCCGGCCTCGCTGTAACGCGAGACACCGGTCAGGCCTGCGCCGTGCTGGCGCGGGCCAGTGCGGCGGCATGCTGATGCTTCAACGCGTGCAGCTCATCGAGCAGGTGTGGCAGGCCGGTCCACTTGCCGGTGTCGGCCAGACGCTGCTTCAACTCCTCGCGCAACTGCTTGTGGCGGGCGGCGATCTGGGTGCTGTCGGTGAACATGGAGGGCTCCGGTTGGGTTGATCGAGCCGGATGATCTCCAATCGGTGTGACAGCAATACGGCAATACCTGCAGGCAGCCATCCAGCGTGATCTTGATCACGCTGGATGGCGCATCGGCTCAGACGCCGCGCCGACGAAACGCCGCCAGTGCGAGGCCACCGGCCAGCAAGGCCCAGCTTGCGGGCTCGGGCACCGGCGCGGCCTGTGTCACCCCCGTCAGGTGCAGGCTCCAGAAGCCACCCTTCTGGTCGTTGGTGTTCGGGTTGTTGCTGGGCTGGATCCAGTCGGCCAGGGCCACCGGCGGCTGGCCGCCGAAGGCAAAGCCGGCCGCCAGCGTTGTGCCATTGGCATAGTTGGGTGATGCCGCCAGGGTCACCAGATAGTGACCCGCGCTCATGGCGGAGAACTGGATGCCGGCGTCGAACGACCCCTGACCCGCGCCGATGCTGTCATCGTCGTCCACCTCGCTGAGCAGCGCGTAGCCGTCGGCCGTCTTGGCCCAGACGGCGATGACAGGGTCGAAGTTCAGGCCCGACTGCCAGGAATCGGTCCAGACCTTGACGCCGGTGCTGTCTGCATCCAGATCGAAGCCCAGCTGTATCAGATTGGTGTTGTAGATGGCCTGGCCGGAGAAATGGAAGTCCGCGGCCTGTGCGCTCAGCGCGCCAACAGTCAACGCGGCCAGGGGAAGACCCCGGAAGAATTTAGCGAATTTCATATCTGACTCCAATGTCGTGAGGGGCTGCATCAGGGCGCCAGCGGCGGCGGATTGGCGCGGCCCGGGGTCTGCACCGAGGGCGCCAGCCGGTTCGTGCCGTCCAGCACCTCGAAGGCCGCGGCAAAGGTCTGCACATTGCTGAGGCTGGCGACCGTGTCGACGTTCCAGAACTCGCAGACGCAGCGGCTGGCGTTGGCGTCGATCAGCATGTAGCCGCGGCGGTGCAGATCGATGTACTTGAGGTGCGGGTTGGCGGGCTTGAGGCTGTTGGCCACCGCACCGCTGGGGTCATTGACGCCGGGCGAGCTGATCGAGGTGCCGACGAACTCGACCGCCCGCGAACCCTGGCCGCTGGCCTTGTCATAGCCTCCGGTGGCGAGGTTGGGGTTGTTCGGATCCTGCGTCAGATCGGCGGCCCAGGCGCTGTGGATGTCGCCGGTCAGCACCACCACATTGTTCACCGGCGCCTGGCCGTTGCCGCCCTTGAGCACCTCATAGACGCGGTCGCGGGCCGGCTGGTAGCCGTCCCACTGGTCGGAGTTGAGGAACACACCGCCGCCGGCCGACAGCGGCGCACCCTGCACCTTGAGGTGAGCGAACATCACGCCCTGCCCCAGCAGCTTCCACTTTGCGGTGCTGCCGCGCAGCTTATTGAACAGCCAGGTCTCCTGATCGGCGCCGAGCAATTGGCGTGTCGGGTCGGCATAGGCACCGCTCTGAACGAAGTAGCCCGACGGGTGGCCGATGTTGGTGCCCAGCTGCTCCGATCGGCCGCTAAGCCGCTGCTCCAGCATGATCAGGTCGACCAGATTGCCGATGGCAAAGCTGCGGTTGTTGCGCTGCGGATTTGCGGTATCCGGCACGCGCACCGGCATCCACTCGTAATAGGCCTGCAGGGCCGCGGCCACGCGCGCCGGCCAGGTGCCTTCGGTGCCGGGCTGGTGATTCTCGGCGCCATCTTTCCAGGCGTTGTTGGCGGTCTCGTGGTCATCCCAGATGGCGACCAGCGGATGCTGGCGGTGCATCTCCTGCGAGTCGGGGTCGCGCTTGTATTGGGCGTGGCGGGCGCGGTAGTCGGCCAGGGTGACGATCTCGGTGGCCGGCTCGCAGGCCCGCACATTGCCGTACTGGCCCGAGCCGTATTCGTAGATGTAGTCGCCCAGATGGACGACCATGTCGAGGTCGCCGCGCTCGGCGATGCGGCGATAGGCATTGAAATAGCCGTAGGCGAAGTTCGAGCAGCTCACCACCGCCATGCGCAGGCTGGGCGTGGCACCCACCGGCAGGGTCTTGGTGCGGCCCACCGGTGACTGCGAACCATCGACGGCGAAGCGGTAGTAATAGGTCGTATTGGGCTCGAGGCGGGCGACATCGATCTTGACCGTGAAGTCGCGCTCGATATTGGTCTTGACCCGGCCGCTGGCGGCGATCTGCGTGAAGGCCGGATCCCTGGCGACAACATAGTCCACCACCTGCGCGCTGCGGCCATTGGTGGGCGACACGCGGGTCCACAGGATCACGCGGTCGGACAGCGGGTCGCCGCTGGCCACACCATGCTGGAACAGCGCATTCAGCGCCACCGCGGCCTGGCCGGTCAGCGGCAGCAAGGGGGTGGCGGCGATGGCGACCGCGGCCGAGCCGGAATGCTTGAAGAAGTCGCGGCGATTGCCGCCGCTGCGCGCGGGTTTGACTTGTGTGGGGCGACCCATGGTGTGTCCTTGCCGGGTGGTTGGCGCCGATCTGGCGAAAGCGGGAAATGCCGCTGGCTTGCATGCCGTCGCCGACTCTAGGCAGCCCCTATGACCGCCGCGTGATGGTGGCCCCCAGGCCGTTCGGCAGGGGGGCCGCCTGCTCAGGCCACCGGAAAGTCGACGAAGCCGTTGGCCACGCCGCTCAGATTGGTGAAGCTCAGGCTGATGCTCGGGCTCAGGCCGCTGACGTGATGCCACCAGCCGGCCGGGATGAACAGCAGGTCGCCCGGCCCGACCTCGATCTCGACCGCCGTCGTGCGGGCGAACTGCGGATAGGTGTCGGGTTGCGGCGCCAGCAGATCCACCTCCGAATAGACATGCAGTTCGTTGTGCATGTATGGTGCTTGCAGCGCCGGAATCAGCCGGAAGCGCTTGCGGCCATGGATCTGCACGAACAGGTTGTGCGTCAGGTCGTGGTGCAGCGGCGTGATCACGCCCGACGGGCCTATCCACAGGTGCGTGCCGCCCTGGGCGCGCAGGTCCAGATAGCCATCGCCGAGATTGGCGGTGTCGCGCAGCAGCGCGCCCAGCGCGGTGTTGCGCAGGGCCAGGTTGTTGGCCGTCAGGTAGAAGTTGTTGGAGGCCCTGGTCTGCTCGACCATGGCGATGAAGTCGCCAAATGCCAGCTCGCGCTTGTGTCGGGCGCTGTTGGACTCGTAGCGCGGATCCTGCTCGCGGTCGAACTGGATTTCCACCGGGGTCGCGGCCGGCACCTGCTCCAGCAGGCTGCGGGGGGTCCAGTGGCGCGCCGCCCAGTGCTCGATCGCGCCGCTGAACAGGCCGACCCGGCTGGGCACAAAGTAGCGGCGCAGGAACTCGGCATAGGGTGGCAGCGGCTGGCGCTCGACCCGCAGATAGCCGGGGTCCTGGCGCTGCAAACCGTCCAGCGTCTTCAGCAGCGACTCGCGCCGCTCCAGCTTGGCCTTCAGCGTGCGTGCCACGGCCAGATAGGGGTGCTGCTGGGCCAGGGTCAGCTCTTGCTGGGCCAACTCGGCGGGCACGCCGGCCTGCACCAGGGCGGCCTGCACGGTGTCGATGCTGCAGCCGGCGAGCAGATTGGTGGCCAGCCAGACCTGGAAGTGTGCGGGCAATGCGTCCACGGCCGTTCAGCGCACCAGCCGCTGCAGATCCAGCTGCGAGCGCAGTTGCTCGGCCTCGTTCTCCAGCCGCACCGCCGCCAGGCCGAACAGGGGATCGGCGGCGGCCGCGCGGTCATAGGGCGTGCGCTTGCGCAGATGCTCGATCAGCGTCAGACCCACGGCATAGATCTGCTGGTTCTTGGCCTCGGCCTCGGCCAACAGCTTGGTGCTGCGCTCCAACAAGGCGGTGAGGCTCAGGTTGACGCGGGTGCGCTCATCGACCAGCGCCTGCAGCACGCGGCCCTGCTGCTGCAGCGACAGCGCCTGTTTCTCGTTGGCCTCGGCAGCGGCCTGCGCCTCGGCGGTCTGACGCTTTTGCGCGTCCAGCTCGGCCTGCAGCCGCGCCAGCTCCTGCTGCGCCTGCTTCAGCTCGGCCTGCAAGGCCTGGCCCTGGCTGCGCGCGCGCTGGGCCTGCTGAGCCAGCAGCTCCTTCTCCTTGCTGAGAGCGGCCTTCTCGCTCTGCAGGCCGGCCTGGTTGTCCTGCGCGGCCTTCAGCGCCGCCTGTGTGCGGCGCAGCGCCTCGCGCTCACGCGAAGTGCGGTTGGCATCCTGCTGGGCCAGCGCGGGCAGGGCCAGCAGCGCAATGCAAAGGGCGAGCACAAGCTTCTTCATGGCCATCTCCTAGAACCTGGCATTGACGTCGATCTGTATCACCTCGACCTTCAGCGGCGCGCTGCTCAGATTGCCGCTGATCGAGCGCGGGTCGCTGGGCACGGCCAGGAAGCGGTAGCCGTCGTCCAGATTGCGCGTGCTGGTCCAGCGCAGGCCGATCGAGGTGTTGCGGTCGAGGAAGTAGGCGCCGCCGATCGACCAGCCCTTGTAATTGGTGCCGCCGCCATGCCAGGTGGTGTCGGTCAGGCCGTCGATCCAGGCGTCGCGCTCGAACAGCCGGTAGGCGGCGAAGGCATTCCAGTCGCCCTTCTCGGCCAGGTGGCGCGAGCCGAAGAGGACCCGCGCCTGGTAGCCGTTGACCTTGTCGGTGAGCATGTCCACCGCGCTGGTGCCGGCACGCTTGCGGATGTCGGCCAGGTCGAAGCCGCTGTTGTGCACATAGTCCAGCACCAGGCCCACCTGCAAGGGGTCGAAGTGGTTCAGCGTCAGACCCGCCGTCACATTGATCGGCCGGAACTTCGAGGCCAGCCCCCAGACCGGCGCGCCGGTGCTGGTCGGGTCATTGAGGTTGATCAGGGTATTGCCCTTCAGGCGCAGGCCGGCGGGGTACTGGCTGCTCTGATAGGCCACCGTGCCGGCACGCGGGCCGGTCGGCGCCGGGCCGGTTTCGCGTACGCCCTGCACATTCTGGAAGTCATAGACGGCGACGCCGACGCGCAACTGGGTCTTGTCCATCACCGCCCAGTCGGCGCCGACCTGGGCACCGTACAACCACTTGTCGGACTTGCTCAGCTCGAACTCCTGCAGCGGGAAGGCACCGAAGGTGGCGAAGGCATAGAGGCCCGAGGCCAGATTGCGCTCGGCGCGAACTGCCACCCCGTCCAGCGACAGATCGTCAGGCCAGATCAGGTCCGAGCCATAGAAGGGGTTGGCCATGCGGCCGCCCTCGAAGCGCAGGTCATGGCGCGGCTCCCAGCGCAGCCAGGCGCGATCCAGCGCGAAGCTGTAGCGGTCGAAGCCGCTACCCAGTGTCTGCGTCGCCGAGACGGCACGGCTGGAGGTGCTAAGGCGCAGCCCACCGGACACGTCTTCACTGACCTTGGCGTTGACGCCCAGCCTTGCGCGCAGGCTCAGGCGTTGCCGGCTGTGCTGGGTATTGGTCAGATCAGGAGCCCAGGCCGGCGAACTGACCTGGTTGCGGTAGACCTCGGCCGGCAGATTGCCCTGGTCGAAGATATCGCCCTGGGCGCGCACCCGCACATCGCCGTCGATGCTGATGCCGCGCAGCCAGTTCGGGAACTTGCGCGCATCGGCCCAGTTCTCGGCCCGTGCGGTGGCCAGCACATCGAGCTTGATGTCCTCGCGGATCTGCGCCTTCAAGGTCTCGGGGATGTAGGGCACGCGCACCACGCCATTGGAGGTGGTGGCCACACCGGCGGCGGCAGTGGCGGCGAGTGGCCGGCCCCAGGCACTGGCGGGATCGGTCGCGGCCGCGGCCGCAGCCGCAGCCGCAGCCGCAGCCGCAGCCGGTGCCTGGGCCACAGCCGCCGGCCTGGGCGCGGCCTGGCGCAGCATCGCCTCGGCACGCTCGCGGTTGAGCAGGCCCTGGTCCACCAGCGCCTGTATCAGCGACGTGGTGGTGGCACGCAACTGCTCCAGCTCGGCGCGCTCGTTCGAGGGCGGTGCGGGGGCCGGCTCGGCGATCAGCTTGGCCGCCAGCGCGGTCAGTTGCCTGGCCAGCTCGGTGCGCTCATCGGCATGGGCAGAGCCGGCGCCAAGCAGGCCCGCAGCGATAGCGGCGCTCAGCAAGCTCAGGCGTGGTCGTCGTTCAAGAGTCGGGAGCATGGCGATATTCGTTCGGGAAGATGGATAGGAATGACTCAGGTCGCCGGCCGCACACTGAGGCGAAAGCGCATCGGCAGGGTCAGGTGAGGCGGCGGCGGCAGCTTGAACAGGCGGGAGGTTTCGCTGAGGGCGGCCTGCATCTCGGCATCGGCCTTGGCGTCGCCGCTGGGCAGCAGTTCGAAGCGCTGGATCGCGCCGTCGGCCGCCAGCCAGATGCTGAACGTCGCCGTCAGCTGGGCCGACTCGCTTTTAAGCCGCTTCTCGATCTCGTCGCGCAGCAGCTGGCGGGCGTTGTTGGCATAGAGGCGCTCCTGGGCACGGTCGGCCGGCGTACCGCCTGCAGCCGGCGCGCCGGTATTGGGCGTGCCGCCCTGGTACTCGCTTTTCACATTGCCTGCGGCAAAGGCGCTGAGGCCGTCACCGGCCGCACCTTCCATCTTCAACGGCTCGTTGGCGGCCTTGGGAGCCTCCGGCTTGGGCGGCTCGTCGCGCATGGCCTGCTTGGGCTCGTCCTTGGGCGGCTCGGGCTTCTTTTCTTCCTTTGGCGGCGGCGGTGGGGGCGGTGGTGTGTCGGGCAGGATGCTGATCTTGGCGGTTTGGCGCTTGTGGCCGGTGTCGCCCGAGCCCAGGCCGCGCAGCCAGATCGCCAGGGCGGCGACCAGGGCGATCACCACGAGTGCGATCACGGCACGCAGCAGCCATTGCTGCTTGCTGACCGGCTGCAGGGAGTCTTCGGCGAGGGCGGACATGGCTCAGCTGCCGATCTTGGCCGTGATCAGGCCCATATTGACCTGCAGCTTGTTGCACAGGTCCACCACCGCGACGATGCTGGCGTACTGCGCCTTCGCATGGCCCTTGATCGCCACCGACATCTGCGCATCGGCCGCCTTGGCCGCCAGCAGCTGCGCCTCGAGTTCCTCGATGCTCAGGCCCACGCCATTGAGCAGCAGTTGGCCACCAGGCATTACCTGGACGATGCGCAGATCGTGCTTTTCGGTGCTGGGCTTGTTGGACGGCTTGGGCATGCTGATCGTCAGGCCCTGCACCGAGGCCGTGGTCATCAGGATGAAGACGACCAGCAGCACATAGGCCAGGTCCAGCATGGGCGTGACGTTGATGGTGTCGAAGGGCTTGGCTTCGGTGTTGATTTGCATATCAGTTCTCCACCGCGCTTTGTGCGACGCTAGACATATGAAGTGTGTAGCGGCAGGGACGAGGGCGCGCCGGCCGCTGCGGGCTGAAGCCTTGCCCGGCCCTGGAAGGCCCGGACTCCGGCTTCCTTATGCCCGCTGCGACCGGCCCGCCCTCGCCCCTGCTGTCACGGGTGCGCCAGCTCGCCCACGCGCAGAGCTCGCGCCGTGATCTGGGTCGGCGGCCACTACCGCAGCCGCAGAGGGGGTGTGGGGGGCGTTTCATTTGGGCCTCACTGCGGCGTGGCGCGTTTGGTGACCAGGCCGATCTCGGTGATGTCCAGCTTCTTGGCCACCTCCAGCACCTGCATCACGCCCTCGTACTGGGCGGCAGCGTCGGCCTTCAGCACCACCGGCAGGGCCGGGTTGGCCGACTTGTACTGGGCCAGGGTGGTGCTCAGCTGCTCCAGGGTGACCGGATAGGCGTCGAGGAACATCGCACCATCGGCGGTGATGGTGATGGCCCGCGTCTGCGGCCGGGCCAGGTTGTTGGCCGCCTCGGTGATGGGCGCCTGGACCTTCACGCCCTGCACCGAGGCGGTGGTCAGGATGATGAACACCACCAGCAGCACATAGGCCAGGTCCAGCATCGGCGTGACGTTGATCTCGTCGAAGGGCTGGTTGTCTTCTTTGATATCGGCGGACATGGCGGTGGCTCAGGTGGTTCCGATTCAGGGCGCGCCGTAGATCTCGGCCACGCGGGTGGTGAACTCATCGACAAAGATCTGCATGTCGGCCGAGATGTTCTTGATGCGCGCAGCCAGGTAGTTGTAGGCAAACAGCGCCGGTATCGCGACGGCAAGACCTGCCACCGTGGCCAGCAGCGCGGCGGCAATGCCGGGGGCGATGGCGTTGACGTTGACGTCACCGGCCGCGGCGATCGCGGCAAAGGTGATCATCACGCCAAGCACCGTGCCCAGCAGGCCGATAAAGGGGCCGCCCGAGATGGCGATCGTCAGCAGCACCATATGCGAGTTGAGCCGGTGGCTCTCGCGCACCAGGTCGGCATCAACGGCCGCGCGCACCGCGCTCAGCGAGGCACCCGACAGGGCCTTGGCACCGGCCTCGCCAACCTTGCGCTTGGCCAGCTCGCGCACACCGGCGGTGTAGAGCCGGAACAAAGGCGAGTTCGGATGGGCGCCGCCCTGCTCCAGGGTCAGCAGGTCATGGGTGGCCCCGCGAAAACGGCCAAGAAAGCTTCGGTTGGCCTTGTCGGCCCGGCCCACGAACTGAGCCTTGCTGACGATCACCCAGGTGGCCACCACGAACATCAGCGCCAGCACGATGATCACGACCCAGGCGTCGGTGGTCAGGTTCTTGATCAGCACGTCAAAGTGGCCGGCCTCCCCTCCCTCGGCGGCGTCGGCGTTCTCCCGCAGCGAGGCGACCAGCTTGCTCTGTGCGCCCTGCGCACCGGCGGCCACGAGCAGCCACTCGGCGCTGCGCGCCGTGTTGGCAATCAGCAGCGCATCGGCCTGCCCTTTCAGGCCCTCGCCCAGGCGCAGTTCGCCGGCCAGGGCCGGGGTGGCCAGCTCCGCCTGGTCGGCTGCCACGCCGTTGATATAGAGCTGGGCCTTGCCGGCGCCCAGGGTCAGAGCCAGCTGGGTCCAGGCATTCGGCGCCAGGCCGCCACCGATCAGCTCGGTCTTGCCCACGCGCACGCCGACCTTGCCGGCCGCCAGCCTGACCATCAGCGGGCCCCACTGCAACACGGTGCCGCTGTTGACGAACTCGGGCTTGACCCACAGGCTGATTGTCACCGCGCCACCGGCCTCGACCTTGAGCTTGTCGTTGCCGGGCCAGACGATGGCCGTGCCATCCAGCCGGGCGCTGGCGGCCAACAGGCCGTTGGCGTCGATCGTCACCGGGGCAGAGGCCTTCAGTCCGGCCCGGGCATCAACGCCCTGGGACTCCTTGTCGCTGAACTGGATGGCCGCCAGGGTGGCCGCATCATGAGCGCCGGCCTCGGCGGCCTCCGCACCGGCCTTGGGATTGCCGGCATAGACGTAGATCGCGTTCTTTTCGCTGCCCGGTGCCACCACCGGCACCTGCACCCACAGCACGGCGAGTTCGTTGATGCCGTCGAAGCGCTCGACGCTGAACTTCAGCGGCGTCTTGTCGTCACCGGCCAGCAGGCGCAGATCGCTGCCGTCCTCCTTGGCCGCAGCGAAGTCGAAGTTGCCCGAGTGCAGGCGCACCGCGACGCTGACGCTGCTGGCCGGCTCCTTGGTTTCCAGGCCCTGAGCCGAGGTGTTCAGGGTGATGCGGGTGCGCTGCGTCCAGTCCTTGTTCCACCAGGCGTGGGCGGCGCTGGGCAACAGGGAGGCGGCGGCGATGGCAAGGGAGAGGAGTACGTGTCGCATGGGGAGGTGTCTGGGAAAGGACGTCATGTTTGCAGCGCTTTGTTGCAGCCGTATCAGTTGCCGGTGCCAAAGCCAAGGAAATCGAGCAGCAGGGTGCGACGCGCGCGCTTCTTGCGGCGCTCGTCGTCCTCCTCCTTGGCCGTGGACGGGCCGGCGGCGGTGGGCGCCAGTGGCAAGGCGCCCGGTGCCACGACCGCGGCAGGTGTGACGGTGGGTGGTGGACCGCCAGCGGCCGCGCCACCCACCTGGATGTCAATCGCGTTGACGAAGCGCACCGCACCGAAGAACGCGTTGCCCTGCGAGCGAATGCCAGCCTCGCCGGCATTGATCTCGCCGGCCGGGGCATAGAGGTCGAGGTCGCTGTCGGCATCGAGCACGGCAATGCCGCTGCCGCTGAACGAGCCCGAGGTGTCGAACACCAGGCGGCCCTGGTCGTCCAGGCGCAGCACCGGGGCCGGGGCGCCGGTCACCGTCTTGGCGCCGCGGCCCGCATCGATATTGCCTACCGATGACCAGAGCAGCACATTGCCCTTCTTCAAGGTGAACACGCGGGATTGGTTGACCTCGAAGTCGTTCCTCACCACGGCCGAGACATCGCCGCCATTGACGGTGACGATGCCCAGATCACTGGCCTTCTTCGGAATGCCGGTGGAGGCAATCTCGCCGGCATTGATGCCCCCGCCCGGCGCCATCAGCGCAATGTCGGCCTGCTGCAGCGTCTTGACCTGGCTGGTGGGCATGCGGATATCGCCCTTGGGCCGCTGGCCATCGGCATCAAGCGGGAACAGCAGCTCGATGGCGCGGTAGCCACGCGCATAGGCAGCCGTGCGAGCCTCGCCATCGCTGCTGGCGGCGGCACGGCCGGCGGCGCGCAGCTCCTGCACCAGCACCTGGTTCAGCCAGACCATCTGGCGTGCGACCGGCAGTGTCTCGAAGGCCGCGATGGCATCAACATCGCTGATGCCGCCGGCGGCCAGGCCGCGTACATAGTCGCCCAGCGCCTGCCGTTGCTGAGGCGTCGCCAGTGCCGCGACCAAGCCATTGCGCTGCGCTTGCGGCAGCCGTGCGAAGGCCCCTGCCAGCACCGGTCCGACGGCCACGCGCTGCTGCTCCGCGGGCATGGCCGCGAAGGCGGCCAGCGCCTGGGATTGGCTCAGCTCAGGCTTGTCGGCCGTGCGTGGCAGGGCCTGCACATAGCCGGCCACGGCCCGGTTGTAGTCGGCCTCTCCAAGCAGCGCTTTCAGGCGCTGCAGTTGATCGGCTGCCGACAAGGCCTTGAACTCCCGTGCCGCACTGCTGCCCGGCGCGGCCGCTGCATCGGCCTGGCCGGCGAGCAAGGCATAGAGCGCATCAGAGCGATCCGTCAGGCCCGAACCACCGAGCACGTGGAAGCCCTTCGCCGAAGCCTGGGCATAGTCGCTGGCGTCGCCGCGATAGCCGGCCACCAGCGTGATGCCCGCAGCCCCCTCGGGTAGCAGGGTGCTGTTGTTGATATTGCCCACCGTCACCACGCCGCGGCTGACGCCCAGGTCGATGTGGCGGCCGGCCAGCAGCAGCAGTTCGCCGGGGCCGGCGACCTCGACGCCGCCGACCGCGCTGGTCTGACTCAGCAGCACATCGCGGCCGGCCTGGATCTGGGTCAACTCGCGCAGCGGCAGTACCGCGGACTTGCCGTCGGCGCCAGGCTGCGAGGCCTGATGCTGGACTGTGACCCCACCTTCGAGCAGGCGCACGTCCTGGCCCGCACTGATATGGACTGGACGGGCCGAGCTGATGCCGCCCGCAACGACCACATCGCCTTGCTCGGCAGCCAGGCGGACAGGCTCGCGGCCACTGCTGTCCAGTCCGTCGGCGCTGGCCATGCGCCCGTTCTCCAGCGCCTCGACCAAGGCCGCGCGATCCGGCACGGCGATGCCCGGCGCGCCGCCGGTGGCATTGACCTGCAGGCTGGCCAGCCGCACATCATGGCGCGCCACGGCCTGGAACTGCTGAGAGCCGTCCAGCGTGGGCTGTTGGGCCACGCGACCCTTCAGGGTGATCGAGCCCTCGGGCGCCGCAAAACGTGCCTGGCCGGGCACCACCTCGGTCAGAGTGTCACCGGCGGAACCCACCACGCGCACCTGTTCGGCGTTGCGGTAGTTGATGGAGCCGCCTGCACTCTGCACCAGCAGGCTGGCCCGGCCGTCGAGCCCGGCAATCACGGTGCCCTCGCCGCTGTCATTGCGCACACCAGAGTTGGACAGGGCCAGGCCTGCGCTGCGCACGCTGGCCAGGTCCAGATCGCGCCTGGCCTGCACACGGATCTCGGTGTTCTGGTACATCAGCTGCGTGCCAGGATCGCGCTCGGAGCTGAGCGTCTGATCGGCACGCACATCGCGGCCGGCGAACACGTCCAGCGTGGCGCCACCGGCGTAAAGGGCACCATTGACCACATCGCGGCCGGCCTGAACCCGGAGCGAGTCGCCGCCGAACTGGCGCGTCGAGGCGACGATGCCGGTGGTCTTGTCGGCAGGCACGACCCAACCGCTGGTGGCGGTGGCGGCCTGCAGGTTGACCAAGTCGCGGCCGGCCTGCACCGAGATCTGACCACCGCCAAAGGTGGCCAGGCCCTGCTGGAACAGGTCGTAGCGCGACCACCAGGCCTGGGTGTTCTCGCCTCCGCTGCGCCACCACCAGTCGGTCTGATGGCTTTGCGTGGCCGCGACCATGCCGGGCCCGCGCACATCGCGCCCGGCGCGCAGGCTGATGGCTCCACCGCCGCTAAGGAAAGGGCTGCCGCTGCCGGGAACAATTTCCGCAGCCAAGGGACCGAGGTTCACCGGCAGCTTGACGTCAGGGAAAGGTGCCTCCGGCGTTGGCGTTGGCGTTGGCGTAGGCGTTGGCGTTGGCGTTGGCGTTGGAGTCGGTACATCACCGGCCACAGGCGGAAGCGTGTTCTTGGTCGTCTCGTTGCCATTACCTGCGGACGGCTGATTCGCCGTTCCGTCGGGCAACTCAGTCAGGACCAAGGGCTTGCCTTGAGGGGGCGAATTCGCACCCGACGACGAGCCAAGAGTCAACGGCGGTGATGGCGGAAGGTGATCCCTGCTGGTCTCATTGCCGTTGCCTATCGAAGGCGAACTGGGCGTTGGCGTTGGCGTCAACGGTGGCGGCGGAGGCAAGTTGTCCCTGGTCGTCGCTGCGCCATTCCCCGCAGAGGGATGCGTGGGCGTGGGCGTGGGCGTAGGCGTAGGCGTAGGCGTAGGCGTAGGCGTAGGCGTAGGCGTAGGCGTAGGCGTCGGCGTCGGCGTGGGCGTGGGCGTGGGCGTCGAAGGCCCTTGAACCGGTGGCAGCTTGTCCTTGGTCGACTCCGAACCGTTCCCCAGAGACGGGACCTCGGTGCCGTCCTCAGCCAAGGTGCTGACTCGCAATCGGAGTGGTTCCCAAGCGACTGACGCGTTTGAACCACTCACAGCCGGTGTCCTGGTGAGAGCCGGCGCGATCGGCGATGCTGGAGGTAACTTGGTCTTGGTCGTCTCGTTGCCATTTCCGGACGACGGCACTCCGGGTGTCGGCGTCGGCGTCGGCGTCGGCGTCGGTGTCGGTGTCGGCCCGACGGGGCCGGTGGGTGCCGGTGGTGGCAGAGCACTACCAGTGTCCGGTCCATTGCCCGGGGAGGGCTGGGTCGGTGTCGGTGTCGGTGTCGGTGTCGGTGTCGGTGTCGGTGTCGGTGTCGGTGTCGGCGTCGGCGTCGGCGTCGGCGTCGGCGTCGGCGTCGGCGTCGGCGTCGGCGTCGGCGTCGGCCCGACGGGCCGGGTGGGTGCCGGAGGTGGCAGAGCACTACCAGTGTCCGGTCCATTGCCCGGGGAGGGCTGAGTCGGCGTCGGCGTCGGCGTCGGCGTCGGCGTCGGTGTCGGTGTCGGTGTCGGTGTCGGTGTCGGCACCAACGGCGGCGAAGACGGCAACTTATCCTTCGTCGTATCGTTGCCATTGCCCGCCGAAGGAGATGTGGGCGTGGGCGTAGGCGTAGGCGTAGGCGTAGGCGTAGGCGTTGGCGTTGGCGTTGGCGTTGGCGTTGGCGTTGGCGTTGGCGTTGGCGTTGGCGTTGGCGTTTCGCCATCACGGATCTCGACGACGTTGTCATACACGCGCACCGCTTCCACGTCGATGCGGGCCACGCCCTTCAAGGTCGACTGGATGGCGGCAATCTTGACATCCGAGCCTTCGTGCTTCTTGCCATCCAGATCGGTGCGCGGTGCACGCAGCAGCAAGGTGCCGGTTGCCGCACCTGCGCCCGTGGGTGACAGGTCGATCACCGCGTCGAGCAGGCGCAGTTCGCCCTCGACGGTGTTCAGGCTGATGCGGCCGGCGCTGCCGTTGCTGGTCGTGTTGCGCGCCAGCAGTTCAGCGCCATCGCGCAGTTCCACATCACCCTTGGCCGCCAGCTCGATCACGCCGCCACTGGCGCCGCTGGCATCAAGCCGTCCCTTGATCAGCAGGCCGCCGCCATCGGCGGTCAGCGAGATCTCCTGCGCACGCAGAGTCGTGCCACTGTCCAGCACCAGGTCGCCCTGGCGGCTGCGCAGCGACAGGCCGCCCAGGAAATTGTCGCTGGCACTGGCGGCCAGGGTATTGGCCAATGTGCCCACGCTCAAGGGCTTGCCGCTATCGAGCGCGAAGCGTGCACCGCGCGCCGGATTCGTTGCCGTGCCAAGCAATTGGCCGTCAAGTTCGACGAGCCCGGCAGGCGCAATCAGGCTCACCAGTCCGGCGTCACCTTGGCCGCTGGCCGACGCTTCGACGCGTGCGCCCGTCTTGACGTTGACATCGCCATGGGCGCTGCTGGCCACGATGGTGCCGCCCGGCAGGTCGATACCGATGCCGGCCACGGTGCGCGTCAAACCGTTGACCTTGGTCACCGAGCCGGTCTCGAAGACAACGCCGTCGCTCGTTGCCGCTCCGATGGCATTCAGGGCGAGCTTGCCGCCGGCCAGATCGATCGTGCCACCCTGGCTGACGCTGCTACCGGTGAGTGTGAGCTGAGCGCCCGCCAGCGCCGAGGTCTTGGGCGCGGTGGCCGCGCCACGCAGTATCTCCAGCCGTCCCTGGCTGACCACGTTGATGTCGGCAACAGCCGCAGCGCTCAGGCTCGGCGCCGTCAGGCTCACGTTGCCGGCCGCCTTGAACTGGCCGCTGCCCGACAGCAGCATGGCGCTGTCCGCGTGAAGATCCACCGTCCGGGCTGTCCAGGCCTGCGCGCCCGCGGCCAAGGTGAGGCTACCCTGACCGGCCGCGCCGGTGCCCAGGACGGCAATCTCCAGCGAACCGGCATTGGTCGTGCCAACGCTCTCGGCCGAGAGGCCGGTGGTGTTGGTCAATGTGACCTGGCCCGCCTTGACGCTTGCAAGCGTGTCGCTGCCCTGCACACGCAGTTCGGGAGAGTCCAGCACCAGTCTGGCCTGCTGGGCCGAGCCCAGGGCGGCTTTCGCACCGAAATCGATGCTGGAGTAGCTGCGAAGGGTCAGTTCTTGCGCGTCGGCCAGTTGATCGGTCAGGTCTTTCTGCAAGACCAGGGTCTGTGCGTCGCTTGGTGCGCCCGCAGCGCTGCCGACCACGGCGATGCGGCCCGCGCCCATCGTCACATGGCCCGCGCTGAGCTTCAGGTCGGCCGCCAGCCTGGTGCCGCGGGTCGCGTCCAGGGTCAAGGCGCCGCCGCCATCGGGCGTCAGTAGCTTGACGCGCTCGCCCACCACCAGATCGCCCTGGGTGCGGCTGGCGCCGGTGCGCAGCACCTGCGCCTGGTCGGATGCGTTGATGCGCAGCGCGGCGCCATCACCGGCGAGCTTGACGCCCTCGGTCGCACTCGAACGGCCCAGGCTCGCGGGCAGCGCCTCGATACTGGCGCCATCCTGCAGTTGCACCTGCTGCTTGCCGGTGAGCAGCAGATCGGCCACCTTCAACTGGGCGTCACTGGCCAGCGTCACGGTGTTGGCACGCACGGTCAGTTCGCTCAGGTCGCTGAGCTTGGCTGGCACAGCACCCAGCACCAGCGTCTGGGCGTTCAGGCCATTGAGCTGGGTCGGATCGAGAGTGAGCACGCCGGGCACGGTGCCGAGATCGGCGCGGCCGACCCGGATATTGTCTGCGGCAAAAAAGGCCTGGCCACCACGGCCCACCGGCTTGCCCTTGACCGCCTGGGTCGCGTCAAACAGCACCTGCCCCTGCAGGCTGGTGCTGTTGGCAGCCACCAGCAAGGCGCCCGCATCGACCGGCAGACGCGGCACGCTGGGCAGCGTCGCGCTGGTGCTGCTGCCCTGGCTGAGTGCGGCAAAGAAGCCGTCGGCACTGGCCAGGCGGATTTCGGTGGCGCGTCGCGCCACGCTGGAACTGCTGACCTGCCAGGTGCCGGCCAAGCTGTCACGGAAACCTGTGTTGGCGTCGCTCAGCACCGCGCCCATCAGCTCGGAGCCATCGGCATTCTTCTGGGCCACACCCAGTTGCAGGGCCGCACCGCTGCTGACCGGCTTGACCAGGAAGGCGCCGTCGAGCACTGCATAGCGGGCCGGCAGCAGCGTGTAGGTACCGGCCGGCAGCGTGCCGCCCGCGCCGACGGTGATCTGGCGTCCGATGCGCGAGGGTGCGCCGGCCAGCGACCTGTCGAAGGGCGCGGCGCCCTTGACATCGGGCAGCACGGCAAAGGCGCCGTCGGTGCCAGCAAAAACGTCGCTTGACCCGCCGGGCCCGGGAACGAACTGCCAGGCCAGCAGGTCGCCGCCCGCGCTGAGGTCCAGCTCGGCGCCATTGGCCACGTTGACCGCGCCGCTGTCGGCCTTCAGCACCACCGACTTGGCGGCAGGCGCCAGGGCCAGCGTCTGTGCATTCACCGCACCGGGCAGTTTCCAGCTGGTGCCGGTGGTGCTGCCATAGAGCAGGGTCTGCCCGGCCGATGAGACCGAAGTCTCGCTGCCCGCATTCAGGCTCAGCGTGTTGCTCGCATGGAGCTCGACCTGCCCACCAGGAGCACGCAGCACACCGCGCTGCGTGATGTCGGCGGCATTGATGGTCAGGGCGCCACCGGCGCTCAGGGGCTTGTCCAGCGCTGGCTGGCCACCGCTGATAGTGACCTTGCGGCCGGTCGCCTCGATGGCAAAGCGCGTATCGGTCGCCGGATAGACCTGGCCGGCGCTGAGCGTCAGATCGGCGCCGGTCAGCAGAGAACCCGTCAGGCTGCCGTCTAAGGCGCCGCGGCTTTGCAGGCGGATGTCGCCGGTGCTGCTCAGGCTCAGATCGCCGACGCCCTGTGTGGCCAGGCGGCCGTCGAGCACCAGCAGATCGCTCTTGAGCTGCAGATCGGCGGTGCCGCCGCTGGCGGCCGGCAGCTCGCGCGGCTGGCCGCCGGAGGTGCTGGCCAGGCTGCGCTGGTTGCCGACGAACAGGGTCGGCGCGCTCAGCTCGGCGGCAGCGCCACCGGGCATGCTGAGCGCCTGGGTGTCCAGCCGCAGCTCGCGGCCCAACGTCAGGTTCACGCCATCGTCGATGCGCAGCTTCTCCTGAGCCTCCAGGGTGAGTTCAACCACGCCCGATTCGCGCACCGTCTGCGCCGAGATGCTGGCGCGCCCGGTGAGCTGGGCGGGTTTGCCCAGCGCGGCGGGCGTCAGCGCGGCCGTGGTCTGGTCGCGCCCGGCACCGAGCACCAGCTCGCGCAGTGGCGGCAGGCCGGCATCGTCGGACACACGGCCGGCGCCCAGCGTCACCCGCAGGGTGCCGCCGGCGGTCTGCGCATCAGGGCCCTTGGCTTGCAGCGTGCCTTCAAGCAGCATGTCCTGGTTGCCCGCGAAGCTGACGCTGCCGCCAGCTGAGGACACCTGCCGGCGCGAGGTGCTGACGCCGGACTCCCCCTTGACGCTGACGTCCAGAGCAGCGCTGGCGCCGCTGACATCGAAGCGGCTGCCCTGGCTCCAGACCAGGCTGGTGGCGAAACCCGCAGCCGCATTGACGGCAATGCTGCCGCCGGGCAAGACCTGTCCCTGCAGCAGGCCATTGGTGCTGGGCGTTATCAGGGCCGTGCCGGCCACGTCGATGGCGCTGTTCGGCCCCAGCCAGACATAGGTGCTCAGCAGCTCCGACTTGTTGCCCAGCAGGCCCAGCGACACATTGCCGCCCGGCGCCTTGATGCTGCCGTCGAACTCCAGCGTGCCCGCACCGGTGAAGCTCAGGCGTGCCAGCGGGTTCATGTCGAATACCGCGCCGCTGCCCACGCGCAGGCCGCCGTCGGCAATGCCGCGGTCCAGGCCGCTCGAACGCAGCTCCAGATTCACCGGCCGCTGGCGTTCCAAGGGCGACAGGCCGGCGCTGACCAGGTCGCGCGTGGTCGATCCCGTGGCAGCCGTGCGGGCCGAGCCGTCCGCCAGCCAGCTCTGCACATGGGGTTCGATGCGCGTGCCGGCCGCCACATCGAGAAAGCGGCGACCTTCCAGGCTGAAGCTGGCAAAGCCGCCCTGGCTGAAGAAGTCAGCGGACAGGTTCAGATCGGCCGCTGCCGCGTTGCCCTGCGCGGCACCAATGCGCACCGCCTGGGTCGTCAGGCTGAGCGCCCCGCCCTTGCCGATCGAATAGCCGCGCAGCTCGCCGCCCAGCTTGAGCACGCGATCCCTGGGGTCGTCATCGACCGTCGTGCCCGCGCCAGCCGACAGGGTGATCCTGCCCGCATCGCCGCCGCTCACGGCGCCAGCGCTGCTGACAAAGCCGCCGCCCGAGACATCGAGCACCGAGCCCGTGCCCAGTTCCACATTGCGTCGCGAGTCCATGGCAATGCTGCCGCCAGCCACCTGGATGGGGCGCGCGCTGGCGCCATCCACCAAGGCATTGACCCAGCGTCCGCTGACATCGAGCCGCACATTGGAGCCGACCTTGACGTCGCCGCCGTCCAGGTTTCGCAGATTGATGCTGCCGCCGGCCGAGCTCAGATTGGCCTGCACCTCCACCGCGCCGCGGGCCGACAGCAGCTCGATGCCACCGCCGGGGCTCAATGCCAGGTCGGCGCCAGGCTCAACCTTCACAAGGCCGTCGCCGGCCACGCCCAATTTGGAGAAGCCGCCGTCGCTGACCTGCTGTTTCCAAAGCCTGGAGCCGCTGACCAGACTGGCCAGGCTGCCATTCAGCGGGTTGTTCCAGAAGGCTTCGCCGAGCAGGTTTGCGTCCTTGGTCAGGCTGAAGGCCGAGAGCACCGCACCCTGGTAGTTGCCGCTGCCGAAGACAGCCACATGCTTGGCCGCGCCGAGCTGCAGCTGGCCACCGAGGGCAGGCGTGTCGGGGCCGCTGGTCTGGCGGCTGCCCTGCACCACCTGGGCGGCAAGCGCACCCTCCAGCGCGAAGGCGGGCGCCACGACACTCAGCGAGCCGGCGCTGCGGCCTTCGACATAGCCGGATTCGAGGCGCGACGGCGTCACGCTGCCGAACTTGACCACCGGGCCCCAGCGGTCGTACTGGCTGGTGCTCACGCCGGCATCCAGCAGATTCACGTACAGCAGATCCTTCGGCGCGGTATTCAGCGAAAAGACCTGACCGCCGTCGGACACCAGGCTGCTGGGCCGCACCTGCGCCTCGGTGTAGCTGACCTGGCCACCGGACAGGTCGATGCGCGAGCTCTGATGCGCGACCACGGCGCCCTCGGCACGGAGGTTGACGCTGCCACCTGTTGACAAGCGTTCGCCCGCCCCACGCTGCACCGCGCGGCGGTAGCTGCTCAGGTCGCCCAGCACCGGCACCTCGGCGCGCAGGTCGAAATTGATGCGGTTGCGGAACAGCGGCCCAAGCTTCTGCAGCGGCGCATCCTTCAGGTCATTGCTGCCCAGCAGCTCGGAGGTGACGAAGTTGCGCGCCACGCTGAGTTCGGTGTCACGCGTGCCGGCCACGTCGATGCTGGAGCCGGCCTCCAGCACGATGCGGGCGCCTGCATCGAGAGCTTCGAACTTGCCCTCGCTGACGGGGCGCGCGCGATAGTCAGGCGCGCCCGCGCGCAGGTTCACCAGCGCCCCGGGCGCCTGCAGCTTGGCTTGTTGCTGCAGCACAACGCTGCGGCCGGCCAGGTCGACACGCGAGCCGACGAAGGTGGCGTTGTCGTCGGCCGTCAGCAGCTTGCCATCGGGCCCGAAATTGTCGGGCAGCACCTCGGTGACGCTGCCCTGCCCCAGCACCAACTCGCCGCCCAGGGTGGCGCGCTTGTAGCGGTCGTCACCGGGCGAGATCGAGTCGCGCACCGAGTCGGGCGTCTTGCCCTGGGCCAGCAGCAGGATGGAGCCGTTCTGCGCCACGCTGGTGGTGGCGCTGATGCGCCCCGACTGGTTCACCGCCAGGCCCACCAGGGTGGTGTTGCCGCGCGGTGTCGAGATCACGCCGCCGGCCTGGTTCAGCACGCTGCCGCCTGCGTCCGCCAGGGGCTTGCCATCCTTGTCGCGGGCGCTGCCCACCTCGACCAGCAGGCCGCGCAGCGCCGGCACGTTCGGGTTCACCTCGGAGGCATAGAGCGCCTCGGCCGTGGGCAGCTTGAGCTGGATATCGCCCCCGCCGGCCAGCACCACCTGGCCTCCCTTGGACTCGATCAGGCCGGCGTTCTCGACCCGCTTGGCGAACAGGAAGATGCGCCCCCCCTCGGCCGAGCGCAACTCGGCGCCGGGCTCAACACGCACAAAGTGCTTGTCATTGACAAAGGGGGTGGCGTTCGGGTCGTTCGGGTCGTAGGCAAAGGCCGGCGTCGGGCCGGTGATATTGCGTGACAGGCCGGCGTTGAAGTCCTCGTTGCTGAGGTTCAGCGTCGAGGCCACCAGCGAACCCACATCCACCTTGGCGCCGTTGCCGAACAGCACGCCGTTCTGGTTGATCAGGAACAGCTCGCCGCCATTGGTGCTGCGCAGCGAGCCGAAGATCTGCGACGGGTCCTTGCCTATCACCCGGTTCAGCGCGCTGCCGCCGGTCTTGGGCATGTCGAACAGCACGCTGCTGGACCTGCCGATGCTGAAGCTCTCCCACTGATAGATCGCGCGTTGACTCTCTTGGGTCACCACCATATTGGCGCGCGGGTCGGTGTACGACGGCGCACTCGGGCCCTGCCCCTGCACCCGCCAGCCCACTGCCGGCACCGGCAGGGTAGTGGCCGGCACGGCCGGCAGGGCCGGCACCTTGCTCTGGCCCGACACCGCCAGCGGCAATGCCGCGGCCAGCGCCAGCAGCAGCGGGCGCAGCATCAGGCGTGCCCGGTGGCGTTTTGGCTTGCGTTGGCGGTGCTGGGTGGGGCTGGACATGGTGGCTCTCGTACTGCGTAGGCTTAGAAGCGATAGGCCAGGCGGGCATGCAGGCGCGCTTCGCGCCGGCCCTGCGCGCTCAGGCGCTTCAACATTTGGGCGGCGTCAAGACTCAGGCTCAAGCCATGCCGGCCGGCCAGGCGCAGGCCGACGCCGGCACCGAGCAGTGACACATGGGCGGCCTGGCCGACATCGGGATCAAAGACATAGGTCCGCGCCACGTCGATGAAACCCAGCAAGGTCAGGTCGTTGATCAGCGCCGTGCCACCCTCGGGTGCCGTGAACCAGCGGCTGGCGAAGTTCGGGCTGCGCCACTCCAGCGAGCCGAGCAAGCCGTAATCGCCCGAGGCAGCGCCTTCCAGATAGCCACGCACCGTCTCCGCGCCGCCGACCGAGAACTGTTCGGCGCTGGTCAGCGCCTGGTTGGCGATCTGGCCCGTCAGGCGCATTGCCACGGTGCCCAGGGCCTGCTCGCCCAGGGCAAAGCGCTGGCTGTGGCGCAGATCCAGGCGCAGCGTGTTGAAGCCGCCATCAGCGCCCTTGCGCTTGCAGGCGAACTGATCGGCCGGGCCGAAGGTGCCATCGGCACGCGGGCAGTCATCCACATTGCGCGCCAGCAGGCGGCGCAGGCCGAAGGTCAGCGTCGCGCCCAGCTGCGTCTGCGAGCGCTCAGACGCCGACCAGCCACCCGAGTACGCGACCTGCATCGGCAGATAGCGAAGCGGCGTCGAAATGCTGCCGTCGCCGAAGGAGACGCGCTCCTTCAGGTCCTTGTAATCGGCGCCAAGGGTCAGGTTGTGATAGCTGTTCTCAGGCCCCTGCACCGGCATCGCATAGCGCAGGCCCAGGGTCGTGCCCTTGCCCAGCACCGCGGTGCCGCCCAGCGACTCGACGGCGCTGTCCGAGGCCACGCCATAGACGGTCAGCGTGCGCCCCTCCTCCATCGGCAGGCTGTAGTTCAGCACCAGCACCTTGGACTGCGCCGGCTTCTGCGGCGCCGTGATGCCGGTGAGGGACACACCATGCCCCAGCTGGAACAGATTGTCGTAGCGCACATTGGCGCTCAGCCGCGTCGGGTCGGTGCCATCGGCATGGCCGTTGTGCAGCTCCACCGAGCCAGACAGCGGCAGCTTGTCAGTGACCTGCAACTCGGCCTCCACCGTGCCCGGCAGGCGGCCCGGGCGCAGCACCGGCTGCACGCGCCGGTCCTCGCTGCGGTTGAGCTGGGCCAGCTGGCGCTGCACGGTGTTGAAATTGGGCACCTGGCCATCGGCCAGCTCGGTCACGGTGGCCCGAATCTGGCCCTGCGAGTAATAGCGCGCGCCGGTCACGCTCAGCCGCTCGACGCGCCCCTCCACCACCTTGAGCCGCACCAGGCCGCCATCGATGCGCTGCTCGGGCACATCGACGAACACGGTCAGGAAACCGGCCGATTGATAAGCCTTGTCCAGTTCGGCACGGGCCGCCTCGACATCGAGCATCTGTTTCTGCAGGCCAAGATAGGGCAGTACCGCACGCTCAATGAGCGCCAAGGGCAACACCGTGTTGCCCTCAATCTCGAACTCGAGGATGTCGAAGCGCGGCGTCTCTGCCACGGAGGCTGGCGCCTGCGCGTTCGCCCGACCGTCGGATGAGAGCAGCAGCAGACAACAGAAGAGAATGGCCCCAAGCGCCTGAGCGACGCGGGCCGAGAATGCATTCATGGCTTTGAGTGTGGCGAGCGACAGTGAACCCGCGATGAAAGGAACTGATCCGTTTGGCCTATCCGGGCCGCAAGCCGCGCAGGCTCATACCGGCCGATGCCACTCAATGGCGTAGCCGGCATCGATATCCCCGCCCAGCGGCGGGCAACTCGGGTTTCAGCGCCTGAATGAACGACCTCGTGCTGTCCATCCCAGCGTCAACAGGCCCGCCAGAAGACTGGCCCAAGTGGCGGGTTCAGGCACCGCAGCGGCCAAGCCTGGCGACGATGCTGCACTGACGCCAAACTCATCGAAAGGCAACTCGATTTGTCGCGACGAGAGTCTGGCAGCGAAGTCTGTGGCGCTCACTCGCCGCAGCCCCTCCTCGGTTGTCGTTCTGGCCTGCGGTGATGCTGCCGGCATGGTGAAACTCAGGTCGTAGTAACCTGCGCCTGGCGCGGCCAAACCCCAGTATCCATTGCCGCCCAGATTGTCAAATTCGTCAACGGCAATTGCCGAACTAAAACCCAGCTGGGAGCTGTTGCTGAGCATGTAGAACCACGAAGACTGCCCAACCCGATTGCTTACCGAGAACTCACCCCAGAAAGCGTCGCCAGCCGTTGTCGCGCCGTCCTTGGACCAGAAACCGCTGCCTTTTGCGAAGTATCCGTTGGCGCCTTCAAGGTCAATGCTTGATCCATTGCTGCTGACGTCCCCTCGGTGTGTGTTCAGCCTGGCACTGGCGGGCGCGTTATTTAGGCCCTGCAATGCGGAGGAGGTAGAAAACATCGCCTGCATGAGATTCTGGTTGCTCATGCCGGTCATCGCCGAGTAATCTGGATTGATGACACCTTCAGCGGGGCCTTGCTTTAAGGTCGTAAAGAACCTCATTGCCCCGAGCGCCGGCATGGTTCCAGGCACCCCGGTTTCGGCTGCGGCATCTATTCCCAACACGACCCAGCGTTGATTGCTTACATCGGTGGACTTGGTCAAGAACTCAGCCAGAGCCGCGTCGCCACGATCCAAGCGAAAGAACTTCTGATAGCCGGCATCTTGTTGGGCGTCGCCCCAGAAGTATCGAGCATCCAAGCCCAAATCCGTGCTGTAGCTGACCTTGGCGATCGGATCCCAAAGCAGGAATACAAGCTCGGCCTTGTCGCCAAAGCCAATCGAAGCCATGGCCGACTGGGATAACTGAGGTGCGACCAGCGCCAACGCGGCAAGCAGGGTGAAGCGAGACATTAGGAACGCTCCTTGGAACGCGTCCTCAGAAACGCAAACACTGCAAGCCCAAGTCCCATCAAGCCCCAGGTCGCGGGTTCGGGCACCGGCGCCAGAGCCAGCGGGCCGGCCTCCCAGCCCGCGAACTCGCCCTCCGGAGTACCGATCAGACGGGAGGGGCCCGATTGCGCCGAATAGTCGGTGGTCAGCAGACGCAAGCGGCCTTCGGCCGTGTTGGCCAGGGCGGTGGGCGTGAACGGCGCCAGCGTGTAGCTCAGCACATATTTGTTGGTCGTGGCATTGAAGGCAAAGCCCCAATAACCATCGTGGCCGGCGGTGCCGTTGCCGTTATCGAATTCGTCGAGCATCGGGTTCCCATAGCCAGCCTCTTCATCCAAAGGATCTGGTGCGGCCACCTTGTAGAACCACGATGACTGGCCAATCGAGTTGCCGATGCAAACGAACCCTTTAAGGCAGTCTCCAGGGGAAGCGGTGCCTGCCCCCGCTGCGCTCGCGGAGAACGCCGTACCAAGTCCAAAATAGCCGGGGTCGGCCGCGGCCTTTGACGAGAAGCTACTGCCGTTGGCGACGCTCCCATGGGTGCTGTTACTAGCCTGGTTCTGCAAAGAAGCGAAGATGCTGACATCGCTGGCATTTGCAGGGTCATATAGGTTGAGCCATTCACCAAAAGTTGCGGCAGTGAATGCACTACTCTGAAACGCTGCCATGAAGTTTTGCGACTGGGTCTGGGCGCTGCCCGCGTTGGCCAGCGTGGTGTACAACTCGCGCTGGATAAAGGGCGACCCACCCACTACGCCCTTCTCAACGGCAGGAGCATAAATCGCCCACTTGCGCTGGCTCGCCGTGGCGCTGGTCGCATCCAGGAACTTGGCAAAGTTGGCGTCGCTGCTGCGGTCCAGCTCAATGAATTTGCTGTACCCGCCATTCTGCTGAGCCTGAACCCAAAAGTCCCTGGCCACAAGGCCCAGATCCAAGGCATAGGACGCCTCGGCACTGCCGCTGCCCTCGTTCTCGAACACAAACAGCGTCAACTCGGAACCAGGGCCGGTAGAAAAGGCCGCCTGAGCCAGGCTCGGCAGCGTGAACAGCAGCGCCGTGCACAGCGCGCGCAAGGGAGAAGGGGTCAGGGTCATGATCGGGGTGCGTTACATCTGGTTGATCGGTGCGGGGCAATAGCGCCATCATCGGCGTGGTGCTTGACAGGCTTGTGTAGGGCCGGGCAAGTGCACTAGTCCTAATGGCAGGGTGGGCTGCGGCACGCGACTGCGACCCTGCAGTCCAGGCCTCGCAGCGCCCTACTTGGCGAGCTTCAGCTGAGTGCAGCTGTTCATGGCAGTACGCGCCGCGCGGGCGGCAAGTGGTCGCCCGCCGCGAGCATTGCTAGATTGCCCGCCATGGCACGCCAGGCGCTCAGAAAGGCGGCCTTCTCCGAGCCCGCGCGCAGCCGCTCTTTGTTCCACTGCATCGTGGCGTCGTAGAGCAGGCCATGATCGGTAATGGACACCGCGGCCGTTGGCCAGCGACTGGTTATCCGTGGCTGGTTGGCCCAGGGCATGTTCGGCATCGCCGCCCCGCAGATGTGGCGCTGCCCACAGCGGGCTGATACACAATAAAAGAAGGCCGACCCTTGTGGGGGCCGGCCCTTGGGTACTGCGCTAAGGAAAAGTTCTTACTTGGCCAGCTTCAGCGGCGTGCAGCTGTTCAGTGCCGTGCGCTGGACGCGCGAGGCATAGTCCTTGTCGGCAGCAGGCAGAGCGTTCCAGCCGCCCGAATAGGAGACGGTCGTGGCCATCATGCCGTTCTGGAAGTCGGCGTCAACCAGCTTGATCTTGGCGATCTTGCCGGCGTTGCTACGCATATTGCCCAGGAACACGGCTTCGGGCGAACCGGCCGGCACTGCGTCCTTGTTCCACTGCATCGTGGCTTCGTAGACGAAGTCATAGGCGCCGGTCTGCGCTGCCGAGCGGCGCGGCAGCTTGCCGTCGATCTTGACAAAGCGATAGGCCTTGGTGCCGGCGCTGCTAAGGGGGTTATTTTCCAGGCTCAGCACGCCCAGGGCGTAGGCAGGGTCGGCAGCGGTGCCGAGCTGGCCTTGGGTGGTGTCACTCAGGCAGCTGATGACGCCGCCGGAACCGGTGCTCTCGATCACGTTGACGGAGCCCGTGACACTGACCGGTGTACCGGTGGAGCCCGTGACCGTCAAGCCATTGCTGCCGCCGCAAGGCGTGTTGGCGAAGTACATATTGCTGACGGCCTGGGTGCCAGAACCATTGGCGCGACGGCACACGTTGACGGCCTTGCCATTGATGTTGGCATCGGTGCCGGCGCTGATCAGCATGTTCCAGCCACGCTTGGCGGCGGCTGAACCGTTCAGGCCGCCGGTCAGTGCGCCGCGAACGAAGGTGCTGGGGATGGACGGGATGTTGGCGTCGGCATCATCCTGGGTCAGGCCCTGCTCTTGTTGCAGCTTGCGATAGGCGTTCAGGTTGACGGCCACGCCAAAATTGGCGGCCACGAACACGGCCGAGTCCAGCTTGGTCAGGTCGGCGGCGGAAGTGCCGGCTTCCAGATTGACCGTCTGGTTCATGATTGCCGGCTCGACGTCCGAGATACCGGCCTTCGGTGCCACGTTTTCGGTGGACTGGCAAACGAAGTTCGGCGTCTCGATGTCGCCATTGACCGGCACGCCCTTGTCAACGCAGTTGCCGGCGTTGTTGTCGATCTTCATGAAGGCCATGGGGGTCTGCTTGGCGACCTGGTTCACGCCCAGGCCCGAACCGCCCTGGTCGCGCTTGATGAACAGCACGGGGGTGCCAACAGCCCAGGTGCCGACGGCAGCCTTTAAGGTGCAGGCATAGGCGCGGTGGTTGTCACCGTCCTTATTGCTGCCGCCGGTGGACTTGCTGAAATAGACGTGGTTGTCGGCGTTGCAGAAGTCCTTGAAGGCGCTGCCGATGGCCAGACGCTGAGCCGAGGCGCCAGACATGTGGATGACCTTCAGGTTGGCGCCGGCGGCGACGATTTCGGCCGGGGTCAAGGCCTGGGCGGAGCCCATGGCGGCCACGAGGCCGGCGGCCAGAGCGATCAGACGGAATTTCATCATGATGGATACCTTTGAGAAGTGAGGGACGAGTCAGTCCGCATCGATCAGCCGATCGATGAACAGACAGAGGGAACGGGGGTGCTTCTGCCTGCATGCCACCCAAGGCCCTGGGGCCTCAGGTGGCAGCGGCGAACTGCCTGGCTAGCCTGCTTAGGCGGCCGATCAGTCGGCGCGGCGGCGGCGAGCGACAAAGCCCAGGGCTGCCAGACCGGCCAGCATCAGGGCATAGGACTCGGGTTCCGGCACGGCGGTGGTCACGGTCAGCGTGGTGCCGTCGAACTTGGCGGTCACGCTCTTGTACTCTTGGAAAGTAACCGGCTCGAAGTCGTCGAGCTGGCTGCCGGTCACGTGTACAAAGTTGGCGCTTTCACCGACCTTGCTGCCGATGTTGATGAAGGCTGTGTTGATGGTGAACGAGTCAGGGCTGAAATAGGCGTCGGTGCCCTTGGGGTTGTAGCTCGAACCATTGGCTTGCGAGATGTGGGTGCCGGTCTGGTTGCCCGAACCGACCGGGAAGGCCAGATAGTTGGCATTGTTGTACAGGTTGTCGCTGGCCAGGTTCGCAAAGTCGGTCGTGTTGCTGTTGTTGACCGTGGTCAGCAGGTGCATACCGGCAACGTTCACGCCAAGACCGGCGATCGAGGTCAGCGCCCATTGGGTGCCGGCCGTGATGCCGCCGTTGCTGAGGTAGCTGGTCCAGGCGGCGCTGGCCACCGGCAGGTTGATCGGGAAGGGGCTGGTGCCGGCAGCGGCAGCGTCGAGGAAGTCCTTCATCTTGATGCCGGTGTCAACGACGACCGAACGGTTCTCGTCGCCGATGACCAGGAACAGCTCAGCAGCGTCGTATTTGCCCAGGTTGACGGCAGCCAGTGCAGGTGCGGCAGCGGCAACAGCCAGGGTTGCGATGGCGATGGATTTCAGTTTCATGCTTTAACTCCGATAGTGGTTGTGACTCATGGGCGGTAGCAGCAATCGGGGACCCTCCCGCTGCGCCGCCTGGAACGCCTGATCGTTCGGCCACTTCTTGTCTGCAACACGGATGGGCTGCATGAGGCGGCGACATTGGGCGGCCGGGCCCCTGAGGGCGGCCCTGGCATAAAGAACGAGGTCGCGAAAATCGACAAACGGAACTTTCGCACGCAGGCGTGACATTCGTGATGTCGGCCTTCAGGCGGCAGAGATGCCAAACGGACTACAGACAAGCCCCTAGAACAAGGGACTTCCCCGCCTTTTCAGACTGAGCCTTCGCTCCGCGGTGAACGCCCGAGCAGATTCATCGTCATCGCGCTGGCCACGGCCTGCGCCCGGTTGTTGGCGCCGAGCTTGCGCAGAATCTTCTGCACATGGTTCTTGACCGTCAGCGGGCTGATGCCCAGCACCTCGCCGATCTGCTGGTTGCTCATGCCTTCGCGCACCCAGCTGAGGATCTGCCGTTCGCGCTCGGTTATAAGGGCGCGGGTCAAACCCTGCACCGGATGCATGGCCGCAGGCATCTCCTTCATCTCGCGCTCCACCGCCTGCACGCGCAGCCAGGTGCTGTGCAGATGGGGCAGCAGCAGGTCCAGGTACATGCGCTGCTCGGCGCTGCTGCAAAGGCCCGGCGAGGCAAAGATGAACAGGCTTTCGATCTCGCTGGGCCGCTGGGGGCGGGAGACACCGTGCACCAGCAGTTCGCCCAGGCCGGCGGCCAGCAGATCGTCGCGCAGCTTGCCGAAGACTTGAACGTCCAGTGCTGCCACGTCGATGGCCAGCGACTTGCCGCGTTTGTCGATCCAGCTGCCCGCCAGGTACTGCAGCAGCGGGCCGCGGCCGTCAACCAAGGAGCCCAGCACGGGCTCGGGCAGAGAGACACTGTTGAAGACCTCGAAATGCAGCTCCCTGCGGGCGCGCTGGTAGGCGCCGCAGACGGCCAGTTTATGCGGCAGCAGCACCTGCAGATGGCTTTGCGTCCAGACAAAAAACTGGTAGCGCCGCCCCACATCGATCGCGGTTTCAACGACGCGCACGATCGCCTCGGCATGACTGCTGCGAAGAAGTTCGGCGTTCGGCACGGTGTTGGGCAGGATGGATGGCATGAGTGCAAGCAATTGGTGGGCGAGCCTAGCAAGCGTCGGTGACGATTAATTGAACGGTCAAGGGTCATATGATCCGAACGACTCATGATCGGCGCCCGCAGGCGCTGTTCAGACCATGGTGCTGACTGAAATCAGGGGGCGGACACGTCGAGGGTTCCCTCCCCCTGAACACGGACGTTGACCGCCTCACCCTTGGCATTGATGCCGCCCAGCCCGGTCAGGCTGAAAGTCGCCGTGTTGCCCGCCGCCGCCGGCGTCGAGCGCAGTATCAGCACCCGTTGGCCCTGCGGCGCCAGCTCAAAAGCGATACGGCCTTGGCCTGCGCCCGCCGCCCCGGCTTCGGCCGGCTGGAACATCACCGCGTCGAACTCCAATTCGCCGCGCACCGTCGCCTCGGAATGGTTGACCAGGGTCACGGCGGCGGTGTCACCCACGGTGATCTCGCCCGAGGTCGAGAGCTGGAGCACGGCCACGTTCTCCTCGGCCACGGCCTCGGCTTGATCAGGAGTCACGGGCGCATCCGGGGCAGCCCGCGGGCCAGCGCCCATGCCAGCGCCACCCACCATGGCCACAGCCGCGCTGCCGCGCACGCCCAGCCGTGCCGACTCGGCCCCCGGCTGCAGTTCAAAGCCCGAGGCAATGCTGCGCGATGCCGCGTCGGGCACTCCCATGCTGCGCACCACGTGCGGCGTGACGAGCAGCAGCAGCTCGGTCTTCTGGCGCGCATCGCCCTGCACGCCAAGCAAGCGCCCCAGCAGCGGCGCCTCCGACAGATAGGGCAGGCCACGCGCCGTCTTGCGGTCGTCGTCGCCGATCAAGCCGCCCAGGATCTGGGTTTCGCCATCGCGAAGGCGCAGCGACGTACTCGCATGGCGCGTGCCCACACGGTAGGCGCTCAGGCCTGCACCGGGGCTGATCCGCTCCAGCACATTGGTGATTTCAAAGTTCAGCTTGATGATCACATCGCCATCGAGCTGCACCGTGGGCTCGGCCTCCAGTTTGAGACCCACGTCCACATAGCTGACCGACGCCGCCACGCCGACACTGGCGCTGACCGTGCTGGTGAAGACCGGCAGCCGCTCGCCGATCTGGATCTTGGCCTTCTCGCGATTGCGTGCACGCAGGCTGGGCTTGGCCAGCACGGTGGTGTCGCCCGAGCTGCCATTCAGCGTTGCGGTCAGCGCCGGATTGAGCACACTGGCCCGCAGCTGACGGCGCTGCCCCCATTCGATACGTTGAGCACCTCCGGGCAAGCCGGACTGCACCTCGCTCGGCCAGTCAAGACCCAGCTCGGCCAGCCGGCTGTTGGCGACCTCCAGCACCTGCAGCTCCATCACCACCTCGGGCTCGGGCAGATCCAGCGTGGCGATCAGCCGCTCGATCAGGCCGATCACCTCGGGGGTGTCGCGGGCCACCAGCAGGTTCAGGCGCTCGTCGATGAACAGGTCGCGCGTCTTGACCATCGTGCGCACAAGCGTCTGGACCTGCTTCACATCGGCGCTGGTCAGGTAGAAGCTGCGTATCAACAACTCCTGGTGCTCGCGCTGCTTCGGCGGCGTGTTGGGATAGATCAGCAGCGTGCGATCGTTCAGCAGCTTGCGTTCGAGCTGCTGGGTTGTCTGCAGCACGCTCAGGGCCTCCTCGAGCGTGACGTCGCGCAGCTGCACCGTCAGCCGGGTCTCCCGCACCTCGCGATCAAACACGAAGTTGATGCCGCTGCTGCGACTCAAGGCCTCGAACACCTGCCTCAACGATGCGTCGCGGAACTCCAGGTTGACCCGCTTCTGCAGGGCCTGCGCCAGCACCGCAGGCGGCTGCTGCAGCGCCGGAGTTTGGATCTGGTGCGCCGTCTGATACCGCGTATCTTGCGCGCCAGATCCGGTGCAGGCGGCCAGCGCAAACAAGACCATCAACGTCCGAACTGAAAGGGAGATGGGCATTGAGGACGCAGGGTCAGGGCAAGAGGACGCTGGATGCTAGTGAGCCGATATGACTGCGGCATGAATGCCATGACGACAAGCACAGATAGGCCAATCGGACCATGGCAAGCCACGGAGGCTTGCCATGGTGGAGAGAATTCGCCTTCACAGGCGTGCCTGTCACCGTCTATTCATGAGCGCGTCTTAGCCTAGGGCTATGAATCAAGCTCACACCCCATCACGCTCGACCGGCATGCCTTTCCATGGCAGCAGTATTTGGACCCAACGCGCACTCAGCCGGTCCCCGGTTGCGCTCGCCGTCGCACTGCTGCTGTCAGCGGCGGCGCCGGACACGCTCAATGCCGCTGCGCGGCAGCCGGTGGCCACGCAGCCGGCCGAAGCGGTTGCGCATGGTTTCATCGTCCGCCTCAAGCCTGAGGCGACGGGCCGCGCCCATGCCCTGGCAGCCGCCGACCGCATCGCCAGCCTGCTGAGGGAGCATGCCCTGCCCCTGCAGCGCATACGTGAGGTCGGCAATGGCTGGCAGCTGTTGCAAGGCGCTACGCCTCTAAGAGGCGCCGAGGCCCGAGCCATGGCTGCGCGGCTGCGCGCCGACCCGCGCGTGCTTGATGTGGTGCCCAATGTGCACGAGCAGCGAGCCGCTGTGCCCAACGACACCCTGTTCGCCAGCGAGCAATGGTGGCTCAATACCTACAGCGCAAGCAACAGCGCCGGGGTGGCCAACTTTCCCAAGGCCTGGGACATCAACAAGGGGGCACCGGTATCGGGCAGCACCCCCATCGTCGCCGTGCTGGACTCGGGCTACACCAGCCATCCCGACCTGAATGCCAATCTGGTCGGCCAGGGCTACAACTTCGTGTCCAAGATCGAGTACGCCAACAACGGCGTCGGGCGCAGCAACGATGCCACCGACCCCGGCGACGCCTTGACTCAGGCCGAGTTCGACGCCAACAAGATCCTATGGGATGGCTGCACGGTCAGCCCGGAGAGCAGCTGGCACGGCACGATGATCGCGGGCCAGTTGGCCGCCGTGACCAATAACAGCGCCGGCATGGCCGGCATGAGCTGGAGTGGCCGCGTGCTGCCGGTGCGGGTGGCAGGCAAGTGCGGTGCGAACGTGGCCGATTTGGTGGACGGCATGCGCTGGGCCGCCGGCTTGACGGTAGCCGGTGTGCCGCAGAACCCGAACCCCGCCAAGGTGCTGGTGATCGGCTTTGCCGGCGTCAACTCATGCAGCGTCACCGACCCGAATGCCGATGTGGCCAGCGCGGCCCGTCTGTACCGCGACACCATCAAGGACTTGCGCGACCGCAATGTGCTGATCGTTGCTTCGGCCGGCAATCTGCGCGGAGAGGTCGGTCGGCCGGCCAATTGCGAGGGCGTGATGGGCATCGCCTCGGTGAACCGACAGGGCTTCAAGGCGCTCTACTCCAACTTCGGCCCCCAGGTGGCACTGGCCGCCACCGGCGGTGACGGCACGAAGAGCCCGAGTGCAGGCACCTGCGACCGGCTGCTGGCCGACAACGGCATTGCAACCACCAGCAACACCGGCGCCAAAGCGCCCGGCACCTTTGGCTACTCGGCGGGTAGCGGCACCAGCTTTGCTGCCCCCACCGTGGCCGGTGTTGCGTCGCTGATGCTGGCTCAGAATCCCGCGCTCACCTTGGCCCAGCTCGAAGATGGCCTAAAGCGCACAGCCCGCCCCCACGTCAAGGTGCCGGATCTGGGCGAATGCTCGACCACCACCAACAACAGTCGCTGCGGCTGCACCCCGACTACCTGCGGCACCGGTCTGCTGGATGCCGAACAGGCTCTGGCCTATGCGAGCAACCCGGCCAGCTGGGTGGCCCCGACCGTGCCTGCGGTCACACTCAGCAATGCAGACCTGAAGAGCTGTGCAGCGGTACAGCCACCGCCAGCACCTACGCCCACACCTACACCTACACCCACACCCACACCCACGCCCACGCCCACGCCCACGCCCACGCCCACACCCACACCCACACCTACACCCACACCCACACCTACACCTACACCTACACCTACACCTACACCTACACCTACACCTACACCCACACCCACACCCACGCCCACGCCCACGCCCACGCCGGCCGCAGGCGGCGGTGGCGGCGGTGCGATGAATTGGGGCTGGTTGCTGGGCCTGGGTCTGGCAGTGCCGGGTCTGGCCCTGAGCCGGCGCGAATCGGAAGATGCGGAAGACCGTTCCGCGGAATGACCAGCACCACGCGGCCGCAATTTCCGTGACATCTGACCTAAGCCGGCCCGACTGACTAGGATTTTTATCACTTCACCGGTGAACAATCGACCCAAAGCGTCAGATCGTCTGATGCACCAACCGGGCGTCACCGATGAAGGTCGAACAAGCGATCCTGCGCAAGCGCGACAGCGCAGGCGATGAGTTGGCAACCCTGGCCGCCATAGGCCCCGATCTGGTGCTCGTGTTCGGCGCGATCGACTGGCTCAAAGCCATGGCGGCGTCGCTGGCGGCGCAGTTTCCGGAGGCCATACGCATCGGCTGCTCGACGGCCGGCGAGATCTCCGCCGAAGGCGTCAGCGACGACAGCTGTGTGGTCACGGCGCTGCGGCTGGACAAGTCCAGCGCGGTCGAGGCCTCGACCCGGCTGATCGACATGGCCGACTCGCACGCCGCCGGGCGCCGCCTCAGCGAACAGCTGCCGCAGCAGGGTCTGCGCGCGGTGCTGGTGCTGGGTCAGGGCGTGGCCGTCAATGGCAGTGCGCTGATACTGGGCATGGCCGAGGTGCTGGGCCAGCACATCCCCATCACCGGCGGGCTGGCCGGTGACGCCGCCGCCTTCCAGGAAACCTGGGTGCTCGACAGCAGCGGCCTGCACAACGACCGCTTGGTCTGCGTCGGCCTCTACGGCGAGGATCTGTGCTTCTCGCACGGCTCCTTCGGCGGCTGGTCGCCCTTCGGCCCGGCGCGGCGGGTCACCCGCTCGGTGAACAATGTGCTGTTCGAGCTCGACGGCGAGCCGGCGCTGGATGTCTACAAGCGCTACCTCGGCGACTATGCCAAGGACCTGCCCGCCTCCGGCCTGCTGTTTCCCTTCGCCATGCTGGGCAGCGACCATGCCGAGATCGGACTGATACGCACCATCCTCGCTGTCAGTGAGGCCGACGGCAGCCTGACCCTGGCCGGTGACATCGACCCCGAGGGCTATCTGCGCCTGATGCATGCCAGCACCGATGCGCTGGTCGAGGGCGCCGAGGCCGCGGCCCAGGCCGCCCTGCAGATGCTGCAGGGCTCAGGCGAGGGTCTGGCCCTGCTGGTCAGCTGCGTGGGCCGAAAGCTGGTGATGGGTGGCCGCGTCGACGAAGAGATCGAGGCGGTGGCCGACGTGTTTGGCCAGGGAGCGGTGCTGGCAGGCTTCTATTCCAACGGCGAGATCAGCCCCTTCACCGGCAATCTGGAGTGCAAGCTGCACAACCAGACCATGACCATCACCCACATTGCCGAACGCTGAGCTTCCCACCCGCACCGAGCCGACCGCCCGTCCAACAATGCCCATGCACAAACTGCTCGCCAGGCAGACCAAACGCCTGCTCGGCTGCGATGAAAGCCGGCTGCCCGCCGTACTGGAAGAACTCGGCCACTTGGCCGCCCTGCCCCAGCTTTCGCCCGAGGTGGCCAGGCTGCTGCAGGGGCTGGGCGGACTCCTGGAGCGAGTGAACGGCGCCTATGAGCAGAGCGATCGCGATCTTGACCTGAAGAGCCGCAGCCTGGAGATCAGCTCGGTCGAGCTGACCAGCACCAACGAGCGCATACGCAAGGAGTTGTCCAGCCGCATGCGCGCGATCGAGTCGCTGCGTGAGACGGCTCAAAGGCTGATGCAGTCGATCAACGCCGACCTGGCGCCGCTCAGTGACGACAGCCTGGAGTCGCTGTCGTGCCTGATGTCGGACCTGGTGCGCCAGCGCGAGGAAAGTCAGCGCAGCCTGCAGGCGGCGCTGGCCGAGCTGGCGAACCAGAAGTTCGCGATGGACCAGCACGGCATCGTCAGCATCACCGATGTGGCGGGGCGCATCGCCTACGTCAACGACAAGTTCTGCGAGATCAGCGGCTACAGCCATGAGGAGCTGCAGGGCGCCGATCACCGGTTGATCAACTCGGGCTTCCACCCGAAGAGCTTTTTCGCCCACCTGTGGGAGACCATCCTGTCGGGCGAGGTCTGGCACGGTGAGGTCTGCAACCGGGCCAAGACCGGCCGGCTCTACTGGGTGCAGGCGACCGTCGTGCCGCTGAAGGACAAGCAGGGCCGCCCGATCCAGTTCATCGCCATCCGCACCGAGATCACTGAGCGCAAGCTGATGGAGGCGGCGATCCAGGCCGCCGAGGCGCGCCTGCGCGACATCACCAATGCGGTGCCCGGCGTGCTCTACCGCTGCCAGGTGAACCCGAGCACCGGCCAGACGCGCTACACCTTCGTCAGCGACCGGCTCAAGGAGATCCGCGGTCTCGATCCGGCCCAGCTGCTGGCCGACGGCAGCCTTTCGGCGCAGCAGATCGTGCCAGCCGACCGCGAGCGCTGCCTGCAGGGCGTGTTGCAGGCCGCCGCCCAGCGCAGCGCCTGGCGGGACGACTACCGCATCACCCTACCCAACGGCGAGCCGCGCTGGCTGCGCGCCGAGATCCGCCCGGAAGCCGCCCTGGCCGATGACGGCTCGACCGTCTACACCGGCATCTGGCAGGACGTGACCCAGCTCAAGCAGGCCAGCGCGCGGCTGCGCGAGATCACGCAAAGCATTCCGGTGGCCGTGTTCCAGGCCCATCTGGCCCCCGACGGCCGGCGTACCGTGCCCTTCATCAGCCCGGCCCTGGAGCGCTTTTGCGGCGTGCCGGCCGAGGAGGTGATGCTCCATGCCAGCGCCATGGCCGCGCGGGTGCACCCCGACGACGGCGCCCGGGTGCTGGCCTCCTTCATGGCCTCAGCGCACCAGCTCACGCCTTGGTCGCTGGACTTCCGCATCCTGCACCGCCACAGCGGCGCCACCGTCTGGCTGCACGGCGAGTCGCAGCCGCAGCGCGCGGAGGACGGCGGCATCCTGTGGAACGGCTATCTGGCCGACATCTCCGAAGCCAGGCAGGTCTCCGAGGAGTTGCGTCGCGCCAAAGAGGGCGCCGAGGCCGCCAACCGCGCCAAGTCGGACTTCCTGGCGAACATGAGCCACGAGATCCGCACACCGATGAACGGCATCATCGGCATGACCGAGCTCGCCCTTGACGGTGAGCTCAGCGATGATCAGCGCGAGCACCTGGGCGTCGTCAAGTCCTCGTCGGAGTCGCTGCTGCGCGTCATCAACGACATCCTGGACTTCTCCAAGATCGAAGCCGGCAAGCTGCTGTTCGAGAAGATACCCTTCCACCTCGGCAGCACCCTGGGCGAGACACTCAAGGCCATGTCCGTACGCGCTGGTGACAAGGGGCTGGAGCTGGTCTGCGACGTAGACTCCGAAGTGCCGATGCGGGTGCTGGGCGACCCGGGGCGGCTGCGCCAGATCCTGATCAATCTGATCGGCAATGCCATCAAGTTCACCGAGCACGGCGAGATTGTGTTGCGCCTGAGCCTGGTGTCCACCGCCGAGGGTCAGGAGCAGCTGCACTTCAGCGTCAGCGACACCGGCATCGGCATACCGACGGACAAGCTGCAGGCCATCTTCGACGCCTTCTCGCAGGAGGACGGTTCGATCACCCGCCGCTACGGCGGCACCGGCCTGGGCCTGACCATCTCGTCCCGCCTGGTCGAGGCGCTGGGCGGCCGTATCTGGGTGGACAGCGAACCCGGCCGCGGCAGCCAGTTCCACTTCACCCTGCGGCTGGACCGCGACCCGGCGCCACCCGAGGGCGAAGCCGCGCCGACCCTGTTGCAGGGCCTGACCGCATTGGTCGTCGACGACACCCAAGTCAACCGCGAGGTGCTGCGCCGCCTGCTGAAAAGCCTCGATGTCCAGGTGTTGGTAGCCGATGGAGCCGATGGCGCGCTGGCCGAACTGCACCGCGCACAGGCCGAAGGTCGGCCCTGCGACCTGATACTGCTCGATGCCCAGATGCCGAACCAGGATGGCTTTGCCACGGCCGAGCGTATTGCCGCCGAACTGCCCTGGCTGGCGGAGGTGCCACGGGTGATGCTGTCCTCGGCCGGACTGAAGGGCGAGGCCCAGCGCTCGCGCCGCAGCGGCTTTGCCGCCTATCTGTCCAAGCCCTTCACCCGCGACGAGCTGGTGCAGGTGCTGTCGCGGGTGATGGGCAGCGCCGCGCCCGCCCGGCCGGTCGAGCTGGTCACCCGCCACACCGCGCCGCAGGCCGGCGCCTCGCTGAAGGTGCTGCTGGTCGAGGACCATCCCGTCAACCAGAAGCTAGCGGTGAAGCTGCTGGCCCGCTGGGGGCACCGCGTCACGGTGGCGGCCAACGGGCAGCTGGCGCTGGATGAACTGGCCCGTGACAAGTTCGACCTGATACTGATGGACATGATGATGCCGGTGCTCGACGGTCTGGAGGCCACGCGGCGTTTCCGCGCCACCGAGCAGCAACCGCGCACGCCCATCATCGCGATGACGGCCAAGGCCATGCAGGGCGACAAGGACAGCTGCCTGGCCGCCGGCATGGACGACTACATCTCCAAGCCTATCGAAGTGGCCGAGTTCCAGCGCCTGGTGCAACGCTATGTGCCGGGCTTGCAGCCGGCGCCGGGCGCCGCTGTGGAGCCTGCCCAGGAGCCGGCTGTCGCGACCGACTTCGACTATGCCCAGGGGCTGGCCGCGGTGGATCAGGACATCGTGGCCATCATCTCCGACGTGTTCTTCGAGCAATGGCCGCTGGACCGCCAGACCATGGCGAGCGCACTGGCGCGCGGCGACCTGGTGACGGTGATGCACATCGGCCACGCGGCCAAGTCGACGATGGCCATGTTCGGCGCGCTGCCGGCCGGCGAGCTGGCAGCCCGCATCGAGGCACGGGCCGAGAGCGGCCACAGCGCGGAGCTGCCCGACCTGGTGGCCCGGCTGCTGTCCGAGGTCGACGTGCTGATCGAGGCACTGCGTCGGCGCAGCGCCTGACCGGCTGAGCCCCGCATTGACGATCAAACCCAGGGCCGCCATGACACAGCACGTTCTCATCGTTGACGACACGCAGATCAATCTGGTCCTGTTCGAGGCCCTGGTGAAGCGACTGGGCACCTGCCAGGCGCACACCTTTTTGTCATCGACCGAGGGCCTGGTCTGGGCCCAGACCCAGGACAGCGACCTGGTCATCGTCGACTACATGATGCCGGACCTGGACGGCATTGCCTTCATCGAGCAGCTGCGCGCCACACCCGGCCGGGAGTCGGTGCCGGTGCTGATGATCACTGCCAACGACCAGAAGGACGTGCGCTACCGGGCATTGAATGCAGGCGCGACTGATTTTCTGGCCAAGCCGGTCGATCGGGTGGAGTTCCTGGCCCGGGTGACCAATCTGCTGGCGCTCAGCGATGCCCGACGCAAGCTGTCCGACCGCGCCGCCTGGCTGACCGAGGAGGTGCGCAAGGCCACCCACGAGATCGTCCAGCGCGAGCGGGAGACCGTAATACGCCTGTCCAAGGCGGCCGAGTACCGTGATCCGGAAACCGGCGCGCACATCCTGCGCATGGCCCACTATGCCAAGCTGATCGCGCGCGAACTTGGACTGTCCGAGGCCGAGCAGGAGCTGCTGCTGAATGCGGCGCCGCTGCATGACATCGGCAAGGTGGGCATTGCCGACCACATCCTGCTCAAGCCCGGCCGGCTGACGGTGGACGAGTTCGAGATCATGAAGCTGCACGCCAGCTACGGCTATGAAATCCTCAGGGACAGCGCCTCGGAGATCCTGCAGGCCGGCGCCTCGATCGCCTTGGGCCATCACGAGAAATTCGACGGCAGCGGCTACCCGAACGGCCTGCGCGGCGAGGCGATCCCGATCTTCAGCCGCATCGTCGCCGTCGCCGACGTGTTCGATGCGCTGACCTCGGCCCGGCCCTACAAGCCCGCGTGGACGGTGGAGGCGGCCCTGCTGCACCTGCGCACGCAGAGCGGCACCCACTTCGACCCCCGCTGCGTCGCCGCCTTCCTCGCCCTCACCGAGGAAGCGCTGGAGATTCGAGAGCGCTTCGCCGACGACGACTGGCCCTCGCTGCTGGCCCCGCTGTAGGGCCGCTGTGGGGCCGCGCCTCAGTCCGGCAACAGCGACTCCAGCAGCCGCGCCACATGCAGCGCCTCGCGCTGCGCGCCATCAGCGATCTGGTGGCGGCAGCTGGTGCCGTCGGCGACGATGATGGCATCCGGCGCCCTGCGCACCGCCGGCAGCAGGCTGGCCTCGGCCATCTGCATCGAGACCTCGTAGTGGCTGGCCTCGTAGCCAAAGCTGCCGGCCATGCCGCAGCAGGAGGATTCGATCAGCTCCGGCTTGGCCTCGGGTATCAGCTTCAGCACATCGAGGATGGGGCTGACCGCGCCGAAGGCCTTCTGGTGGCAATGACCGTGCAACAGGATGGCCTTGCCGGCGGGCTTGAGCTTGACCGCAAAGCGCCCGGCCTTGGCCTCCCGCGCGATGAACTCCTCGAACAGCAGAGCCTGCGCGGCCACCGCCTCGGCCGGCTCGCCCAGGCCCATCACCAGCGCCTCGTCGCGCAGGGTCAACAGGCAGGAGGGCTCCAGGCCGACCACGGCCACTCCGGCGCGCGCCAGCGGCAGCAGGGCCTCGATCAGTTCACTGACACGGGCCTTGGCTTGATCGACCATGCCCTGGGCCAGATAGGTGCGGCCGCAGCAGTGGTGGCCGCCCGATTTCTGCAGGGTATGGACCGTGTAGCCGGCGGCCTTCAGCACACGAGCCGCGGCGATCGCGTTCTCGCTCTCGAAGCTGCCGTTGAAGGTATCGACGAACAGCACGGCCGCGCGGCCATCGGCCTTGGCTGCCGCGAGCGTGGCATCAAGACTCGAAAACAGCGCGGCGTCGTGCTTGCGCCAGAAGGTGTCGGCACGCCAGCGCGGCAGGCTGCGCCTGGCCGACAGGCCCAGCCACTGCTCGGTCAGCAGCGCCGCACCGGGCAGGCGATCCCGCAGGTTCAGCAGCCAAGGCAGGCGACTGGCCAGTCGCGAGTAAGCCGGCAGATGCGCGACCAGCCGGTCTTTCAAGGTGTGACCGTGGCGCTTCTTGTAGTGGGCCAGGAACTCGACCTTCATCTTGGCCATGTCCACGCCGGTCGGGCAATCACGCTTGCAGCCCTTGCAGCCGACGCACAGGTCCATCGTTTCGAACATCGCCTCGCTGGTGAAGGCGTCCGGTCCCAGCTGGCCGGACAGCGCCAGCCGCAGGGTGTTGGCGCGGCCGCGGGTCAGGTGTTGCTCGTCGCGGGTGACTCGGTAGCTGGGGCACATCGTGCCGGCATCGAACTTGCGGCAATGGCCGTTGTTGTTGCACATCTCGACGGCCTTGGCCAGGCCGCCGGTCGAGTCTCCGCCGGTGCCCGGCGCGGTCGTGACCTCGGTGACCGGATCGGCCTGCACGTCCCAGGCGGACCAGTCCAGCACCGGCTTGATGGCTATCCGCTTGTAGGGCCTCGGTGCTACGGGCGGCGGGAAGCGGAACAGCGCCGCATCGTCCATCTTGGGCGGATCGATGATCTTGCCGGGGTTGAACAGATTCAGCGGGTCCAGCTCGTGCTTGATCGCGCGGAAGGCCTCGTTGATGGCCGGGCCGAATTGCCACTCGATCCACTCGCCGCGGCACAGTCCGTCGCCATGCTCGCCGCTGTAGGCACCTTGGTACTTCCGGACCAGCGCGGCGGCCTCCTCCGCAATGGCGCGCATCTTGGTGGCGCCATCGCGGCGCATGTCCAGTATCGGCCGCACATGCAGGGTGCCCACGGACGCATGGGCGTACCAGGTGCCTCGGCTGCCATGGCGGGCAAAGACCTCGGTCAGCGCATCGGTGTACTCGGCCAGATGCTGCAGCGGCACGGCGCAGTCCTCGATGAAGCTGACCGGCTTGCCGTCGCCCTTCAGGCTCATCATGATGTTGAGGCCTGCCTTGCGCACCTCCCAGAGGTTCTTCTGCGGTGCGTCCTCGGCCATCTGCACGACGCTGCCGGGCAGGCCCAGCTCGCCCATCAGATCGACCAGGTCCTTCAGCTTCGGCAACAGCTCGGCCTTGTGCGCATCGGCGAACTCGACCAGCAAAATCGCTGCCGGGCGGCCGATCAGCGCCGTTTCTATCGTCGGCCGGAAGGCAGGGTTGGCCAGGCTCAGCTCAATCATCGTGCGGTCCACCAGCTCCACCGCGGTGGGCCCGAGCTTGACGATGTGCTGGGCCGCATCCATGGCCGCGTGGAAGCTGTCGAAATTGACCACGCCCAGCACCTTGGCACGCGGCAGCTCGGCCAGCTTGAGGGTCAGGCTGCGGGTGTAGGCCAAGGTGCCTTCGGCACCGACAAGCAGGTGCGCGAGATTGACGCTGCCGTCCGCCGTGTAGGGCCGTTCGCTCTGGTTGTCGAAGATGTCCAGGTTGTAGCCGCCGACGCGGCGCAGTACCTTGGGCCATTGCGCGGCAATCTCGGCGCCGTGTTGACGCGCCAGACCTTGCACGAAGGCAGCGATCTTGGCCGCGCGTCCCGACAGCCCGGACACCGGCCCGAACTCGGCCAGCGTGCCGTCCGACAGCCAGGCGCTGGCACCCAGCACGTTGTGCACCATATTGCCGTAGGCGATCGAGCGCGATCCGCAGGAGTTGTTGCCGGCCATGCCGCCAAGCGTCGCCTGGGCGCTGGTCGAGACATCGACCGGGAACCACAGGCCGTGGGTCTTCAGCCTGGCGTTCAGATGGTCCAGCACCAGCCCGGGCTCGACGACGGCCGTGCCCTCCTCGGCATTGACGTGCAGGATGCGGCGGAAGTGCTTGGAGTTGTCTATCACCAGGGCCGCACCGGTGGTCTGGCCGCACTGGCTGGTGCCGCCGCCGCGCGCCAGCACCGGCACCTTGAGGTCGCGGGCGATGGCTATCGCCGTGGCGATATCGCCTTCAGTCTGCGGCACCAGCACGCCCACCGGCATGATCTGGTAGATCGAGGCATCGGTGGCATAACGGCCGCGCGAGGGCAGATCGAACAAGACCTGGCCCTGGGTTTCCTCGGCCAGACGCTTGGCCAGCAGCTGGCTGACATCGTTATGGACGGTGCCGCTCATTTGCCGGCCGCCTGGGGATAGATTTCGCCGGCGCGCAGCAGCTCCAGCACGGTGTCGCGCTTGTGCAGCATGTGCTGGATGAGCACCGCACGCAGGCCCGCTCCATCACGCGCGGCCAGCGCCTGCATCATCAGCTCATGCTCCTTGACGGCGCGCTTCCACTTGTCCTCGTTTTGATTGGTGCGAAAGCGCAGCGACTGCACCCGCGCATTGATGGCCTTGTAGGTGCTGGTCAAGACCGGGTTCCCGGCCGCCTGGTTGACGCCGGCATGGATCAGCGCGTTCAGCCGGTAATAGCCCGACAAATCGCGCCGGGTGAAGCAGGCCAGCATCTCGTAGTGGCGCGCCTGCAGCTCGGCCAGCTCGGCCTCGCTGATGCGCTGGGCCGCCAGCTCGCCGGACAGCCCCTCCAGGTCGGACAGCACCTCGAAGGTGTTCAGCACATCGGCCTCGGTCAGCTTCACCGCCACCGCGCCGCGGTTGGGCAGCAGATCGACCAGCCCTTCGGCACCCAGCAGCTTGATGGCCTCGCGCAGCGGCGTGCGCGAGACCTGCAGCAGCTCGCTGAGCTCGCGCTCGTTGAGCTTGGCGCCCGGGGCGATACGGCCCTCGACCAGCATGGTGCGCAAGCGTGCCGCCACCTGGTCATGCAGGGCCAGACGCGAGATTTCAATGATTTCGGCCATTCCAGTTCCTTTGCTTGCATTTTGCATGCAATCTTGAACCATGGATCAACCATGAATAAAGGGTTTACTCGCGTGCCTTATTTCATTTTGCATGCAAAACTGAACTTAGAAAGGAGCTCCCATGCTCAAGCTCGACGCTCACCCCACCGGCCGCCATTTCCTGCAGATCCCCGGCCCCAGCCCGGTGCCCGACCGCATCCTGCGGGCGATGAGTCTGCCCACCATAGACCACCGCGGGCCCGAGTTCGGTGTGCTCGGCCGCAAGGTCATCAGCGGCATACGCGAGATCTTCCAGACCCGCCATCCGGTCGTGATCTATCCCGCTTCCGGCACCGGCGCCTGGGAGGCGGCCCTGGCCAACACGCTGAGCCCCGGCGACCATGTGCTGATGTTCGAGACCGGCCACTTCGCCTCGCTGTGGGCCAAGATGGCCACGCGGCTGGGCCTGTCCACCGAGTTCCTGAGCTGGCAGGGCACGGACGAGGTGCTGCCCAACGCACCCGGCTGGCGCCGCGGCGTGCAGGCCGACCAGATCGCCCAGCGCCTGCGTGAGGACCGCGAGCACCGCATCAAGGCGGTCTGCGTGGTGCACAACGAAACCTCGACCGGTGTGACCTCGGACATCGCCGCCGTACGCGGCGCCATCGACGAGGCCAAGCACCCTGCCCTGCTGATGGTGGACAGCATCTCCGGTCTGGCCAGCGCCGAGTTCCGCCATGACGAATGGGGCGTGGACGTGACCGTCAGCGGCTCGCAGAAGGGCTTGATGCTGCCGCCGGGCATCAGCTTCAATGCCCTGTCGCCCCGCGCCCTGGACGCCAGCAAGACTGCCAAGCTCCCCCGCGCCTTCTGGGCCTGGGACGAGATCGTCGAGATGAACGCGACCGGCTACTGGCCCTACACGCCCAACACCAATCTGCTCTACGGCTTGAGCGAGGCGCTGGACATGATCCAGGCCGAAGGTCTGCCCAAGGTGTTCGCCCGCCACCAGCGCTGGGCGGCCGGCGTGCGCGCCGCCGTCAATGCCTGGGGCCTGCCGATACAGTGCGCCGACCCGGCCGTCTATTCGCCGGTGCTGACTGGCGTGATCCTGCCCGATGGCATGGATGCCGACGCGGTGCGCAAGCTGATCTACGAGCGCTTCGATCTGTCGCTGGGCACGGGCCTGGGCAAGCTGAAGGGTCGGATGTTCCGCATCGGCCATCTCGGCGACAGCAATGACCTGACCCTGCTGGCCACCGTCGCCGGCTGCGAGATGGGCTTGAAGCTGGCCGGCATCAAGCTGCAGAGCAGCGGCATTCAGGCGGCGATGGATCATTTTTCCCAGCACCCCGCGCCGGCCCTGACGGCCTGATCGCGCCCACAACACCCACGGAGACAAGACGATGAAAAGACGCATGCTGATACAAGCCGCCGCCGGTCTGGCACTGCCCGGTCTGACGGCCATGGCCCAGGCACAGGCTCCGGACTGGCCCACCGGCCCGGTGCGCATCATCGTCGGCTTTCCGCCCGGGGGCGGCACCGATGCGCTGGCCCGCGTGGTGGGGCAGAAGCTGTCGGTGATGTGGGGTCAGCAGGTGCTGATCGAGAACAAGGCCGGCGTGGCCGGCGTGCTGGCGGCGGAGTACACCTCGCAGCAGCCCAGCGACGGCAGCGTGCTGCTGATGGCCCATATCAACAGCCATGCGCTGGCGCCGAGCCTGCAACCCAAGCTGCGCTATGACGTGGAGCGCGACTTCGTGCCGATTGTGCTGGTCGGCGTCACGCCCAATCTGCTGATTGCCCACCCCGGCGCCAGCGCCAAGACGCCCAAGGACATCGCCGCCCTGTGCAAGGCCGAGCCGGGCAAGATCGCCTTCGGGTCCGCCGGCCAGGGCTCTGCGCAACACCTGGCCCTGGAGATGTTCAAGCTGCAGGCCAAGGTGGACGCGCTGCACATTCCGTACAAGGGCAGCGGCCCGCTGCTCACCGATCTGATCGGTGGCCAGATCCCCTACAGCTTCGAGACCATGACGGCCGCGACGCCCCATGTGAAGAGCGGCAAGGTGATCGCCATCGCCCAGACCCGGGCCAAGCGTGCCAAGGGCCATCCGAACGTGCCGACGATGCAGGAGCTGGGTTATGAGGGCTTCGAGGCCACCACCTGGTACGGCCTGGTCGGCCCGGGCAAGCTACCGAACGCGATCGCGCAGAAGATCAACCGCGACGTCAATACCGTGCTGGCCATGCCCGATGTGCAGGAGCGCATGGACACCTATGGCGCCGAGGACGGCGGCGGCTCGACCGACAAGTTCAAGAAGTTCATCCAGACCGAGATCGCCAAGTGGTCCAAGGTGGTGAAGGACGGCAAGGTGTCGGCCGACTCCTGATCTCGGCTGATCTCTGGCTTATGCTGGTGGCTGTTTTCACCCACCAGCCGCCCTCATGAGCCCGATCTCGCAGCAAGGCCTGACCGATTGCCTGATACAGGCACGCCGCCAGGGCCTCAGGCCCAGCGCGCTGGACTGGGCCGATGCGCTCGATGACCCGGCAGCAGCCTATGCGGTGCAGGACCGGGTGGCCGCGGCGCTGGACTGGTTCGGCGACGCGCCGCCGCGCTACTGGAAGTCCGGCGGCCCGTCGCGTGACACCGACCTTACCCATGCCGCTCTGCCGCCCGCTGCAGTGCGGGCCAGCCCTGCCGACTTCTCGGATTTGACGTTTCATGGCCTAGGCATCGAAGCCGAGGTCGCGCTGCGGTTGAGCCTCGAGGTCAGCCCGGCGTTGGCTGCGGAACTGACGCCAGCAGCGGCCGAATCATTGATCGCCGCAATGACCGTCTCGGTCGAAGTCGTCGCCTCGCGCTGGCTCGAAGCCGGCGCTGCACCGGCTCTCTTGCGCCTGGCCGACCAGCAATCGCATGGCGCGCTGGCGCTGGGCGAGTGGCTGCCTTACCAGCGTCGTGACTGGGCGCAGCAACGCTGCGAGGTGCAGATCGGCGACCAACCCATCAGAGCCTACACCGGCACCCATTCGCTGGGCGACCCGGCCTGGCTGCTGCCCCAGTGGCTGCGCCATCTGACCCGCGATGGCGCCAGCGTGCCGGCCGGCACCATCGTCACCACCGGCACCTGGTGCGGCCTGTTGCCGGCCAGCGCCGGCGATAGGATCAGCGTGGCCTTCGACGGCCTGGGCCAGGTCAGCTTGCGCCTCTGATTTCAACACCCCACAAGACTGGACTGCCGCCGTGAAACTCACCCTCCTGCCCCTGAGCGCACTGCTGCTGTCGGCCTGTGCCCCGCTGGCCACGCAGCAAGGCCTGGTCGCCAACGGCTTCGATGCCGGGGGTTACCCGGTCGTCGTCTGCGACGCCGCCTATGCCGGCAGGCCGGCGGCCTGCATGGTCTCGGGCAGCGGCGACCGCCAGCTGCTGCGTGGCAATCTGATCAGCAATGGCCGCATGTATGTCGGCGGCAGCCTGCTGGTCGGCGCCGATGGCCGCATCGAGGCGGCCGGTTGCGCAGTGCCCGTGAACGCCGTCAATGCCCTGCAGGCCGCCAAGACTGTGACGATAGACTGCCCTGGCGCGGTGATCTCGGCCGGCTTCGTCAATCTGCATGAGCACATCGACTACAGCTACCAGCAGCCGGCCCAGCCACCGACCTCGAAGTGGATACACCGCAACCAGTGGCGCCCGCTGCCAGCGGCCGAGCGCGGCTTCGAGGGCGATGCACCCAAGGACGAGTCGGTGCGCGCCGAGGTCAGCGAGCGGGCGATGCTGCGCCATGCCTTGAGCGGCAGCACAGCGGTCTCGGGCGCCAAGGACTACCGCGCCTATCTGCGCAATCTGAAGCTGGCCGAGGTCGGCTCGGTGACGGCCGCCCCCGCCGGCAAGCCGGTGCTGGACAGCACCTTCCCACTCAATGACGCCGGCACGATGCAATGGCCCACGGCCCCCTGCACGGCAGGCCAGGTGGCGGGCGTGCGCGTGAACCGTGACAACCCCTTCGTGCCCCATGTCGGCGAGGGCACCAACGAGGGTGCGCAGTACGAGGTGGACTGCGTGCTTGACGCGATCCGCGGCAAGACCACGCCGAACGCCTTCATCCACGGCGTGGCCATCAGCGAGGCACAGATACCCCGTTTGCAGGCGCAGGACGTGGGCGTGGTGCTGTCGCCGCGTTCCAACTTCCAGCTCTATGCTGCGGCGCCACCGGTCACTCAACTGAAGGCCGCCGGCGTGACCCTGTCACTGGGCACCGACTGGTCGCCGTCGGGGTCTCTCACGATGCTGGACGAGGCCCGCTGCCTGGCCCGCTACAACCACGACAGGCTCGGCGGGCAGCTCAGCGCCGCAGACCTGCACCGCATGCTGACCGAGAACGGCGCCAAGGCCGTGGGCCTGCAGGGCCAGATCGGCCGCCTCGCGGTTGGCGAACTGGCCGATGCGGTGATCATCGACAGCGAGGGCCGGCGCTCGCTGTCGGAACTGTTGGACAAGACCGCATTGAAGCAGACGGTGGCGGTGTTCGTCGGTGGCAAAGCCGCCAGCTTCCCCAGCGCATGGGCCGGCAAACTGCCGCAGTTGGACAACTGTGCCCCAGACCCGCGTGATCTCTGCGGCCAGCAGCGCACCGTCTGCGGCGCCAATGCCCTGCGGCCCTTGAGCCAGCTGCTGAAGCAGGCGATCTACACCATTGACGACGCGAAAATCTGTGCGCCGCAGCCGACCAATGACTGTGTGGTGAAGTAGTCCCTGCGTTACTCGCCGCGGCTGGCCGCGACGGCCACGTCGGTGCCCGCGGCCACGCCGATGTGGCGCATCACCCGCTGCGGGAATGGAATCTCCACGCCCTGCTCGTTCAGGCAAGCAAGAATGGCCAGGTTGACGTCCGAGCGCACATTGCCCTGGCCGCCCTCGGGGTCGGCGATCCAGAAGGCCACGTTGAGGTCGAGGCCGTCCGCGCCAAAGCCCTTCAGCTGAACCGCCGGCCCGGGGTCCGGGAGCACCCGCGGCACGGCCTTGACCGCCTCCACCAGGCGCGGCATCAAGCTGTTCAGATCGGTGCCGTAAGCCACCTGCACGCCGGTGGAAACGGAGACCTGGGAGTCGGCCAGCGAGGCGTTCTCGATGCGCTGGGTGATCAGCATCTCATTGGGCACGATGGACTCGCGGCCGTTGAGCGCCCGAATCACCGTGTAGCGGGTCTTGATGTCGGTGATGCGCCCCTCGAAACCATCCACCACCACCATGTCGCCGATGCGCAGGGACCGCTCGGCCAGGATCACGAAGCCGCTGACATAGTTGGAGGCGAGCTTCTGCAGGCCAAAGCCTATGCCCACGCCGACCGCGCCGCCCAGCACGCCCAGCGCGGTCAGGTCGATGCCCGCGGCCGACAGCGCGAACAGCAAGCCCACGAACAGCAGCAGCGCGCGGGTGGCATTGGCCGCCATCTTGCGGATAGAGATATTGGTGGTCGCACCGGTCAGCAGCCGCGACTCGATCGCCGCCGAGACCCACAGGGCGACGATCAGCACGATCACGGCAGACAGGGCACCCTCGATCAGATTGCGCAGCGAGACCTGGTTGGCACCCAGCTTCCAGGTGATGTCGTCCATCTCCTCCAGGATGATGGGCAGCAGGCCAGTGATCCATAGCACCACGCCCACCCAGGCCAGCCAAGACACCGTGCGCTCGATCAGCCGCACCCAGCGAGAAGTGGGAAAGGCCGCCCGCATCACCCGCGCCGTCAGCCGTATCGCGGCCAGGGACAGCAGCACCGGCAACACAAGCTTGAACACCGCCAGCGGCACACCAATAACGGGCAGCAGCTTGCGGGCCCCAAGGGCCAGCAGCAGGGCCAGCAGAGGAAAGAGCACGCCGTCGATGACATTGCGGCCGAACAGTACCGAGGGGGCGGCGTGGTGCGGCTGGCCGGGCACGGCGGCCTGATCCAGCGTGTTGCGCAGCGTGCGCACGATCAGCCAGGCCAACAGCAGGCAGGCCAGCAGCAGCGCCGCCTCGGTCAGCACGCTGGGCTTGAGCAGATCATCGGCCAGCCGGCTCAACTCCCCTGGGGTCAGGGGTTGACTCATCAACAACTTGTCTTTTGCCATGTCGCTATTGTCGAGGAACTCAGGCCAAGTTCCCGCTCAGCACCTGCAGATGCACGCCCACGCTGCGCGCCAGCGCCGGCAGGCTGTAGCCGCCCTCCAGGCAGGAGACGATGCGGCCCTTGGCATGGCGCCGGGCCACGTCCATGATGCGCTGGGTGATCCAGGCGTAGTCGGCCTCGACCAGGCCCAGCTGCCCCAGCTCGTCATCGCGGTGGGCATCGAATCCGGCGGAGACGAAAATCATCTCGGGCTTGAAGCGCTCCAGTGCCGGCAGCCACATCGCCTCTATCATCTCGCGCACCTCGCCGCCCTTGGTGTAGGGGGGAATAGGCACATTGACCATATTGGTACCCATGGGCACGCCGCCGCTGTACGGGTACAGCGGGTGCTGGAAGATGCTGACCATCAGCGCACGCTCGTCGCCGGCCAGGATGTCCTCGGTGCCATTGCCATGGTGCACATCGAAGTCCACCACCGCCACGCGCTTCAAGCCACGCACGTCCAGCGCGTGGCGCGCAGCGATCGCAACATTGTTGAAGAAGCAGAAACCCATGGTCTCGCTGCGGGTGGCATGGTGCCCCGGCGGGCGCACGCCGCAAAAGGCGTTCTCGGCGCCGCCGTCGAGCACCAGATCGGTGGCCGCCACCGCCGCACCGGCGGCGCGCAGGGCGGCCTTCCAGGTGTGCGGGCCGGCAAAGGTGTCGGGGTCCATCGCGCGCGACTCGCCGCTGGCCTGCAGCTGCTCCAGCGCGTACTTCAGTTCGGCGACGTAGGACACGCTGTGCGCCAGCTCCAGGTCTTCGAGCCGGGCCGGCGGCGCCTCGATCCGCTCCAGGCCGATATCGAGGCCGCTGGCTAGCAGCCAGTCCTCGATCGCGTCCAGGCGCTGCGGGCATTCGGGGTGGCCGGCGCCCATGTCATGGCGGCGGCAGTCGGGATGGCTGAAATAGGCGGTGGACATGCTTGTCTCAGTCGGCACGAGGGCTGACTTTTTGGGTTATGGTGCGCTGCATGAAGCATGCATTGCCCGAACAACTGAACCGGTTGGTGGACCAGATTAGCACGATCATCGTGGGCAAACGTCCGCAGATCGCCGACAGCCTGGCCTGCCTGCTGGCAGGTGGACACCTGCTGATCGAAGACGTTCCCGGCGTCGGCAAAACCACCCTGGCTCATGCGCTGGCGGTGTCGCTGGGGCTGAAGTTCTCCCGCGTGCAGTTCACCGCGGACATGATCCCGTCCGACCTGATCGGGGTCAGCGTCTATGAGCGCGCCGCCGAGAAGTTCGTCTTCCACCCGGGCCCGGTGTTCGCCCAGGTGCTGCTCGCCGACGAGATCAATCGCGCCGGGCCGAAAACGCAGAGCGCCCTGCTGGAGGCGATGGAGGAGCAGCAGGTCAGCGTCGAGGGCGAGACGCGCCCGCTGCCCACCCCCTTTTTCGTCATCGCCACGCAGAACCCCAGCGAGCAGCTGGGCACCTATCCGCTGCCCGAGTCGCAGCTGGACCGCTTCCTGATGTGCATCACCCTGGGCTACCCCGACCGTGCGTCCGAGCGCGCTCTGCTGGCCGGCCAGGACCGACGCGAGGCACTGCGCGAGCTGCCGGCGCTGATGACGCCCCAGCAGATGCTGGACGCGCAGCGCGCGGTGCGCGAGGTCCATGCCTCGGACGCCCTGCTGGACTATCTGCAGAACCTGATCGCCGCCACCCGCTCCGGCCAGTGGTTCACCGAGGGCCTGAGCCCGCGTGCCGGCATCGGCGTGCTGCGCGCGGCCAAGGCGCGGGCCCTGCTCGACCAGCGCGACTATGTGGCACCCGACGATGTGCAGGCCATCCTGCCGCAGACGGTGGGGCACCGGCTGGTGCCGGTGGCCGGCAGCGGGCGCGGCCGCGTCGAACAGGTACGCGCGCTGATCGCGGCCGTGCCGCTGCCTTGACGGAGCACGTGGCGATGTCTTCGCCCCTGCCCGCGTCGCGGCCCACATCGCTGCCCCGCTGGGCGCTGCGCCGACGCATCAACCAGTGGTGGGAGCTGCGCCACACGCCGCACGACACGCTGACCCTGACGCAGCGCAATGTCTATATCCTGCCCACGCCGGCCGGCCTGGCCTTTGCTGCGTTGCTGTTGCTGCTGCTGCTGGCCTCGATCAACGACCAGTTGAGCCTGGGCTATCTGCTGACCTTTCTGCTCGCCGGCAGCGGCCTGGCCTCGATGCATGCGACCCACGGCACCCTGCGCGGCCTGACCCTGCATCTGCGCCCGGTCAACCCGACCTTTGCCGGTCAGCCCGCGCTGCTGGAACTTCGCCTGACCAACCCCGGCGCCCAGCGCCACGGCATAGGCCTGCGCCTGGCCGGCCATGAGCATGCCCACGACATCACCTGGACGGATGCCCAGGCGCTCACGCAGACCTCAGCGCGATTGAGCTTCCTGCCCGAGCGGCGCGGCCTGCAGCCGGTGCCGGCCCTGCGTGCCGAGACCCGCTTCCCGCTGGGCCTGTTCGGTGTCTGGACGATCTGGCGGCCGGCGGCCCAGGTGCTGGTCTATCCCAGGCCGGAGGATCAGGCTCCGCCGCTGCCGGCCTCCTCGGCGCTGCACGGCCATACCGGCAGCTCGCGTGCCAGCAGCGGCGGCGAGTACGAGGGCGTGCGCGCCTACCAGCGCGGCGATCCGCTGAAACTGGTAGTCTGGAAGAAGGCCGCCCAGGCCTTGCAGACCGGCGGCGAGCTGGTCAGCCGCGACACCAGCACCAGCGTCAGCCATGAACTGTGGCTGGACTATGGCCACTGCGCGGGGCTGGACCCCGAGCAACGACTGTCGCGCCTGACCGCCTGGCTGCTGCGCGCGCAGGACCTGGGCCTGGACTACGGACTGCGCCTGCCCGGCACGGAGCTCGCGCCCGGCCAGGGCGAGTTGCATCAGCGCGAGTGTTTGCGGGCCCTTGCCCTATGGGGGTTCGCGGCATGAGTGCGACGCGAGCCTGGTTACCAAGCTGGTCAGGGTGGCGGCATCTGCCGCGCGAAACCCGGGACACGATGTTTCTGCTGGCCGTCATCGCGCTGACCATCGCGCCCCATGCCAGCCATCTGCCTGCCTGGTGCAGCGTCATCACCGCGGCGGTGCTGGTCTGGCGCGCGCGCCTGGCGTTGCTGGGGGCGGCACTGCCCGGCCGCTGGATTCTGGTCGCGGTGCTGGCCATCGTTGTTGGCCTGACTTTTGCCACCCACCGCACCCTGCTGGGCCGCGAGGCCGGCGTCACCCTGCTGGTGATGCTGATGGCGCTGAAGACGCTGGAGCTGCGCGCACGGCGCGACGCCTTTGTTGTCTTCTTCCTCGGCTTCTTCCTGGTGCTGACCCACTTCCTGTATTCACAGTCGTTGCTGACGGCGCTGCTGATGCTGCTGACCGTCTGGGCCCTGCTGACGGCCGTGGTCCTGGCCCAGATGCCGGTGGGCCATCCACCGCTGCAACGCGCCGCCTTTGTGGCCGCACGCACCACGCTGTATGGCACGCCGGCCGTGGTGCTGCTGTTCCTGCTGTTTCCCCGCATCGGCCCGTTGTGGGGCGTGCCTTCGGAGAATGTCGGGCGCACCGGTCTGTCCAACCAGCTGAGCCTGGGCGCCATGTCCGAGATCGCCAATGACGAGAGCATCGCGATGCGGTTGCGCTTCGCAGGGCCTGTGCCGCCGCCCGAGAGCTTGTACTTCCGCGGCCCGGTGCTGAGCCGCTTCGATGGCCGGCAATGGCTGCCGGCGGAACGCGACCCCAGCCTGCCTTCACGGCGCCCCAGCTGGCGCACCGGCGGTCAGAAGCTGGACTACGAGATCACGCTGGAGCCGCTGCGGCTAAGAGTGCTGCCGCTGCTGGAGTCATCGGACCAGCCGCCCGGCAGCAGCTTCATGGTGGATGAGCTGCGCGTCACCCGGAGTGCCGACCTGCAATGGCTGGCCGCCCGCACCGTCACAGAGCGTCTGCGTTTCGAAGCCAGCGCCTGGCTGGGCTATCGCGCCGGCCCTTTCCAGCCGGACCTGAGCCTGCGCCAGGACGTCCAGCTGCCGCCCGGTCTGAACCCGCGCACGCTCGCCTGGGCCAGCGCGCTGCGCAACCGCCCCGATCTCGCCCAAGCCGATGCACCCACGCTGGCCGCTGCGGTGATGAGCCATATCAAGCGCGAGGACTTCACCTACACCCTGGCCCCTGGCCGCTACGGCGAGGACTCGCCCCATGTGGTGGACGAATTCTGGTTCGACCGCAGGCTGGGCTTTTGCGAGCATTTCGCCGCCGCCTTCGTGGTCGTGATGCGGGCCATGGATGTGCCGGCCCGTGTCGTCACCGGCTTTCAGGGCGCCGATCCGCAACTTCAGGACGGCTACTTGATCGTGCGCAACAGCCATGCCCATGCCTGGGCCGAGTTCTGGGCCGAGGGCCAGGGCTGGATGCGCGCCGACCCGACCGCGGCGGTGGCGCCCGAGCGCATCAGCATCAGCCGCCAGTTGCAACCGGCACCGGGTCTGATCGGCGGAGCCCTTGGCACGGTCAACCCGGAGCTGTGGCTGGGCGTCAGGCGCGGCTGGGAGAATCTGAACAACCGCTGGAACCAGTGGGTGCTCAACTATTCGAAAGCGCAGCAGTTCGAGCTGATGCGCAAGCTGGGTTGGAGCTCACCCGACTGGCAGGCGCTGACGCAGCTGATTGCCGGCGTGATCGTGATCGTCGCGCTGGCCGGCATGGCCTGGACCCAATGGGACGCGCGCCGCCGCGACCCCTGGGAGCGCCAGCGCAGCCGACTGATCAAGGCTTTGCAAGATCTGGGCCTCGACGCTCAAGCCCATATGGGCCCGCGCAGCCTGGCGCAGCAGCTGCGCACGCTGCGCGGCGCCGCCGCCGAACCGCTGGCGCAACTGCTTGAAGCGCTGGAAAAGCAGCGCTACGCCCAGGGCGCACAACACCTGGCCCCCAAGCCCTGGTGGCGCGACTTCAAGTCAGCCGCCGCCCGGCTGGGCCCCTACTCTTCCTGAACCCGATCCATGCCCACACTGTCCCGCCTGCTGCTCCCCATCACAGTCTGCGCCTTCGCCCTGCTCGCCCCCAGCGCCGAAGCCGCGCAGAAAAAGAAGAGCAAGGCCAAGATCCATGCCAAGGCGGTCAAGGACGCCGCCCCCAAACCCTATGGCCGCCGCGAGGATCTGATGCGCTTTGCTCAGGACCTGGCCCAGGCCCAGGGCTGGGATGCGGCCGAGCTGCAAGCGCTGCAGAGCCAGATGGCCCAGGCGCAGAAGCACCCGACGGTGCAGCGTCTGATCATGCCGCCGCCGGCCGGCACGGCCAAGAACTGGGCCGCCTACCGGGCGATGTTCGTCGAGCCCCGGCGCATACAGGCCGGCCTGGCCTTCTGGCGCGAGCATGAGGCGAGCTTGAACCGCGCCAGCGAGCAGTACGGCGTGCCGGCGGCCATCATCGTCGGCCTGATCGGCGTGGAAACCTTCTACGGCCAGATCATGGGCGGCTTTCGCATCATCGATGCGCTGACGACCCTGGGTTTCGACTTCCCTCCGGGCCGCAAGGACCGCTCCGAGTTCTTTCGCGAGGAACTGCGCCAGTTCCTGATACTCAGCAAGCGCGAGGGCCTGGACCCGCTGACCGTCAAGGGCTCCTACGCGGGCGCCATGGGCCTGCCCCAGTTCATGCCCGGCAGCTGGAACCGCCATGCGGTGGACTTCGACGGCAGCGGCCGGATCGACCTGGTGAACAGCCCCGCCGATGCGATCGGCAGCGTCGCCCACTACCTGGTCCAGCATAGCTGGCAGCGCGACCTGCCCCTCACCTTCGAGATCCGCGTGCCGGTGGACAGCAGCGCCCGCGCCACCTTGCTGGCGCCCGACATCCTGCCCTCGTTCAGCGCCGCGCAAATGGTGGAGCTGGGCGCCGTGCTGTCCGAGGATGGGAGGCAGCATGCCGGTCCTCTGGCCCTGGTCGAGCTGCAGAACGGCGAGGCCGCGCCCAGCTATGTGGCCGGCACGGCCAACTTCTATGCGCTGACGCGCTACAACTGGTCCAGCTACTACGCGATGGCGGTGATAGCGTTGGGTCAGGAGATTGCCTCACAACGGTGACTCCGGAGCGTCGTGGCCGGGCGATGACACAGCGGCAGCCTGGCGCGGTGCATGCCAATAGCGCCGCCGGCGGTCGCGCTCGCAGATGCTGGTCAGGCCGTCCCAGCGCCAGGCGCCGCAGTCGGCACTGGTCACTACAGCAATATGCCGCGCCTCGTAGCGGGCCATCACACTGGCAGCCGGATGGCCGAAGCGGTTGCGGTAGCCGGCCTGGAAGACAGCAGTCTGCGGCGCCACCGCGTCAAGCAGCTCGGCGGTCGATGAGGTCTTGCTGCCGTGGTGCGGGGCGGTCAGCACCTGGCTGCGCAGCGCCAGCCCCGATCGCGACACCAGGGCCTGCTCCTGCGCCGCCTCGATGTCGCCAGTCAGCAGCAGGCTCTGGCCGGTCTGCGCACTGCTGACCCGCAGTACGCAGGACATCGCATTCGATTTGCTCGGGCCGGCATAAGCTTCGGGCAGTGGATGCAAGACTTCAAACCTGACCCCATCCCAGACCCATTGCTGGCCGGCCACGCAGCGGGTGGCCCGCGGCGCCGCAAGCAGCAGCGTATGCTCGGCCTCCAGCGAACTGCTCAGTGCACGGACATCGAACTCCTTCAGGATGCTGGCCGCACCGCCGACATGGTCGCTGTCGCGGTGGCTCAGCATCAGCACGTCGATTCGGCGCTCGCCGCGGGCGCGCAGCAGCGGCAGGATCACCCGCTGACCGGCATTGCTGTCAAAGGCATAGGCCGGGCCGCTGTCGTAAAGCAGCAGGTGCTCACGGGTGCGCACCAGCACGGCCGTGCCCTGACCTACATCGATGGCCAGCACCTCGAAGCGGCCCGGTGCCATTTGCGGCAGCACCGGCCACAGCAGGGGCAGGGCCAGCGGCAGGCCCAGTGCACGCACGCGCCAGGGCAGCGGCAACACCAGCAGCAGCCCGGCCAGCAGGCCGCCGGCCTGGGCCCACAATGGCGCCACCGGCACGGACCAGACGGCCATCGGCTGGGTGGCCAATCCTTGCAGGCCCAGATTCAGCGCCTGCACCAGCCAGGCGGCCACCTGCCACAGCAGGGGTAGCGCCGCGCCCAGCAGCGCTAGCGGCGTGATCAGCAGGGTCACCAGCGGTATGGCCAGCAGATTGGCCACCATGCCGACCACCGACACCTGCTGAAAAAGCAGCAGGCTCAGCGGCGCCAGGCCCAAGGTGGCCACCCATTGCGTGTGCCAGGTGCTGCGCAGACTGTGCGTCAGGCGCTCCCGCCAGCGCGACGCGGCTGTCATCGCGGGCTGATCCGGGCCGGTGGCCATCAACAGACCCACCGCGACGAAGGACAACCAAAAACCCGCCTGCGTCAGCGCCCAGGGATCGATCACGCAGACGACCCAGGCGGCTGCCAGCAGCATCATGGGCCAGGGCCACAGACGCCCCAGCGAACGCAGCAGCACCAGGGTGACCAGCATCCAGACCGTGCGCTGGGCCGGCACACCCCAGCCGGCGAACAGGGCATAGGCCAGCGCCGCCGACACACCTCCCCAAAGCGCCGCCTGCGGCGCCGGCAGCCACAGCATCAGACCTGGCCCCCTGCGCCACAACCGCCCGACCAGCGCGCCGAAGATCCAGGCAAACATGGTGATGTGCAGGCCGCTGATGGCCATCAGGTGCGCAATGCCGGTCTGGCGGTACAGCGCCCAGTCCTCACGAGCGATCGCCCCCTGGTCGCCCAGCGACAGCGCCGCCAGCACGCCGGCCGCACTGCTGTCGGGCACGTGGCGGTAGATCCTGTCACGCAGCGACTGCCGCAACCGGTCCACCGGATAGGCCGCGGCCGATTGCAAGGGCTGGGCGCCGGGTCGCACCGTGCCGGTCGCGCGCAGCCCCTGCTCCAGCAGCCACAGCTCGTAATCGAAGCCGTGGGGATTCATCAGACCGTGGGGCCGGCGCAGCCGCACCGTCAGCCGCCATTGATCGCCAACCCGCCATCGCGACGGCGCCGCTTCAGCCGGGCCATAGGCCGCCAGCAGCAGGCGCTGGGGCACCTGCGCACCCGGTGTGAGCACCGCCTCGACCTCGAAGTGGAAGCGCCAGCCCGGGTCTCCAGCGATGCCCACGGTCGGCTGGGGCAGCGAGGCGACCAGGCCCAGCAGCGAAATATCGCGTCCTTCCCAGGCGGCAGGCAGTTGCTGACTCATCGCCAGGTGAGCACGCCAGGCGCCGTAGCCAAAGCCCAGCAGCGCGAACGCCAACACCACCGAGGTGAGCTGGCGCCACCGCCATCCAAGGCCCAGCAGCAGAGCGGCGCCAAGACCCAGCCAGAGCAGCGCAGCCAGGCCTGGCAACTCGGCGAGCAGCTGCACGCCGGCCATGCCCAGCAGGCTGGACAGGCAAGAACCCATCAGAGCAGTCAGGCCGAGCTTCAAGCTTCTATGCCTCCCTGGTCAGCAGTGTAGGATTGCCGCCACTTCGACTCACCCAGGCTTGCCCTATGTCCAATATCTACGACCGTCTCAAGTCCCTCGGCATCGAACTGCCGCCCGTCGCCGCGCCGGCCGCCGCCTATGTGCCCTTTGTGCAGACCGGTAATCTGGTCTTCCTGTCAGGCCACATTGCCAAGAAGGACGGCAAGCCCTGGGTCGGCCAGCTCGGCAAGAATGTTGATACCGCCACCGGCAAGCTGGCCGCCCGCGCGGTCGCCATCGATCTGCTGGGCACCCTGCACGCTGCCGTCGGCGATCTGAACCGCGTCACCCGCATCGTCAAGCTGATGAGCCTGGTCAACAGCACCGGCGACTTCACCGAACAGCATCTGGTCACCAACGGCTGCTCCGAGTTGCTGGCCGAGATCTTCGGCGACAAGGGCACGCACGCGCGCGCCGCCTACGGCGTGGCCCAGGTGCCGCTGGGCGCCTGCGTCGAGATCGACATGATTGCGGAAGTGAGCGCAGCTTGAGGCTGGGCGAACTGTTCAAGGGCCAGCGCCTGCTGGCCCTTATCTGCCTGGGCAGCCTGGCCGCCGTCGGCGCCGCCCTGGTGGCCCAGCATCTGTTCGATGTGAAGCCCTGCCCCTGGTGCGTGCTGCAGCGACTGGTATTCCTGCTGATTGCTGCGGTGGCCGGCCTGGGCTGGCTGGCCGGCCGGATTCGCGCTGCCCAGGTCGCGGCTTTCGGTCTGATCGCCCTGCTGGCCCTGGGTGGCGTGGCTGCAGCCTACTACCAGCACGAGGTGGCCTCGCAGATGGCCTCTTGCGCGATGACTTTTGCCGACCGTGTGCTGACCGAGCTGTCGCTGGAGTCGGCCGTGCCGGCGCTGTTCATGGTCACCGCCTCTTGCAGCGAAGCGTCGCAATACCGGCTGCTGGGCCTGCCCTACGAGATCTGGAGTGGCCTGCTGTACGCGCTGACCCTGCTGCTGTCGGTGCTGGCACTGCGCAACAAGCGCTGATCAAGCACACAAACAAAAACGCCCTGCATTTGCATGCAGGGCGTTTTCGTACCTGGCGAACCAGGAATTTGGAGCGGGTAACGAGGCTCGAACTCGTGACCTCGACCTTGGCAAGGTCGCGCTCTACCAACTGAGCTACACCCGCAATTCACTGCCTGGAGGCGCGAGCCGGAGTCGAACCGGCCTAACCGGATTTGCAATCCGGGGCATAACCGATTTGCTATCGCGCCAAGAACCTTTGGTGGGATTCTTTTCAAACTTCAGAAACTCTTGCGTGCCTGCCAGAGCACAAGTTTCTGATCACATCTGGAGCGGGTAACGAGGCTCGAACTCGTGACCTCGACCTTGGCAAGGTCGCGCTCTACCAACTGAGCTACACCCGCATTTTCCTTACTTTCGACTTCAACTCAAACAACGTTTTCGTTTCCGCCGAAGCTCGAATTATATGCCGATTTCAACTTGCTGCGCAAGCCCTTTGCGGGGCTTAGCAGCATTTTCCGACTCAATGCTTCAACGAGTCAGCCGTCACGCCAGCGGCAGGCGCGGCAGCTTCGGCCTTGGCAGCCTCGGCCACCGCAGGCTTCACGGCCACCACCTCCTCATCCGGCAAAGGCTGAGGCATGGTTTCCAGCGCCAGCTCCAGCACCTGATCGATCCACTTGACGGGGACGATCTCGATCTGGTTCTTCACGTTCTCGGGAATGTCCTGCAGGTCCTTCGCGTTCTCTTCAGGGATCAGCACCGTCTTGATGCCACCGCGGTGGGCCGCCAGCAGCTTTTCCTTCAAGCCGCCGATGGCAGTGACTTCACCGCGCAAGGTGATCTCACCGGTCATCGCAACCGACGCCCGCACCGGGATGCCGGTCAGCGCCGAGACAAAGGCCGTCGTCATCGCCGCGCCGGCGCTGGGGCCGTCCTTGGGCGTGGCGCCATCGGGCACGTGGATGTGGATGTCGCGCTTCTCGAACAGCTCGTCCTTGATGCCCAGGCGCTTGGCTCGGCTGCGCACCACGGTGCGCGCGGCCTCGACCGACTCCTTCATCACATCGCCCAGCGAGCCGGTGCGGATGATGGTGCCCTTGCCCGGCATCACGGTGGCCTCGATGGTCAGCAGATCGCCGCCCACCTCGGTCCAGGCCAGGCCCACAACCTGACCAACCTGATTGGCCTTCTCGGCCTGGCCGTAGTTGTAGCGGCGCACACCCAGGAAGTCGTTCAGATTGTCTTCGGTGATGACGACCTTCTCGGTATAGGTCTTGAGCTGCACGCCCTTGACCACCTTGCGGCAGATCTTGGAGATTTCACGCTCCAGCGAACGCACGCCGGCTTCCCGCGTGTAGTAACGGATGATGCCGCGCAGGCCCGACTCGCTCAACTCCATCTCGGACTCCAGCACGCCATTGTTCTTGGCCTGCTTGGGGAACAGATAGCGCTGGGCGATATTGAGCTTCTCGTCTTCCGTATAGCCCGACAGGCGAATCACTTCCATCCGGTCCAGCAGGGCCGGCGGGATGTTCATCGAGTTCGAGGTCGCCACGAACATCACATCGGACAGATCGAAGTCCACCTCGATGTAATGGTCGCTGAAGGTGTGGTTCTGTTCGGGGTCCAGCACTTCCAGCAGCGCCGATGAGGGGTCGCCACGGAAGTCCATGCCCAGCTTGTCGATCTCGTCGAGCAGGAACAGCGGATTGCGCGTGCCCACCTTGGACAGCGACTGCAGCACCTTGCCCGGCATCGAGCCGATATAGGTGCGGCGGTGGCCGCGGATCTCGGCTTCGTCACGCACGCCGCCCAGCGCCATGCGCACGAACTTGCGGCCTGTGGCGCGGGCCACCGACTGGCCGAGCGAGGTCTTGCCGACGCCCGGAGGGCCGACCAGGCACAGGATGGGCGCCTTGACCTTGTCCACGCGCTGTTGCACCGCGAGGTACTCGAGGATGCGGTCCTTGACCTTGTCCAGTCCGTAATGGTCTTCGTTCAGCACCACCTCGGCATTGCTGAGGTCGTGCTTGATCTTGGTCTTCTTGCTCCAGGGCAAGTTGACCATGGTCTCGATGTAGTTGCGCACGACGGTCGCTTCGGCGGACATCGGCGACATCAGCTTGAGCTTCTTCAACTCCGCATCGGCCTTCTTCTTGGCCTCCTTGGGCATGCGGGCGGCCTGGATCTTCTTGTCCAGCTCTTCGAGGTCAGCGCCCTCTTCACCGTCGCCCAGTTCCTTCTGGATCGCCTTGACCTGCTCGTTCAGGTAGTACTCGCGCTGGCTCTTCTCCATCTGGCGCTTGACGCGGCCACGGATGCGCTTTTCGACCTGCAGGATGTCGACCTCGTGCTCGAGCAGCTCGAGCAGCTTTTCCAGGCGCTTGGCGGTCTCGTGCAGGTCCAGCACCGACTGCTTGGCTTCGAGCTTCAGCGGCAGGTGGGCGGCAATGGTGTCGGCCAGACGGCCTGGATCGTCGATGCCGGCGATCGAGGTCAGGATCTCGGGCGGGATCTTCTTGTTCAGCTTGACGTACTGGTCGAACTGCTGCGTCACGGCGCGGCGCAGGGCCTCGACTTCCGGCTTGGCATCAGCCTCGGGCGGAATCGGCACGACCTCGGCGACGAAGTGCTCTTCGGCTTCGGTGATGCTGGTCGTCGTAGCGCGTTGGATGCCTTCGACCAGCACCTTGACCGTGCCATCGGGCAACTTGAGCATCTGCAGGATGCTGGAGACGCAGCCCACTTCGAACATATCGTCGGGCTTGGGTTCGTCCTTGCCGGCGGCGCGCTGCGCCACCAGCATGATCTGGCGGCCCGCTTCCATCGCGGCTTCCAGCGCCTTGATCGACATCGGGCGGCCCACGAACAGCGGGATCACCATGTGGGGGAACACCACCACATCACGCAGCGGCAGCAGCGGCAGCGTGATGGGCTCTGCGGGCAAAACGGGATGACCGGACATGAAAACCTCTCTTTCTCGAACCCATCTGGGCCCGAGGGGTCAAATTGCAAGACGCGTGGGTAGGCAGCGCGTGAGGTCTGGCCTCAGGTCTCAGGCGCTGGGGATCAGGCGCTGACTTTCGCCTGCTCGCGGTAAACCAGCAGGGGCTTGGCGTCTTCATCGATGTTGTGCTCGTCCAGCACCACCTTGGCCACGCCGTCCAAGGCGGGCAATTCGAACATGGTGTCGATCAGCGAGTGCTCCATGATGGAGCGCAGGCCGCGGGCGCCGGTCTTGCGTGCCAGCGCCTTGCGGGCAATGGCCATAAGCGCCGACGGGCGGATCTCGAGCTCGACGCCGTCCATCGCAAACAGCTTCTGGTACTGCTTGAGCAAGGCGTTCTTCGGCTCGGTCAGTATCTGCACCAGCGCGTCTTCGGTCAGCTCGCCCAGGGTGGCGATCACCGGCAGGCGACCGACCAGTTCGGGGATCAGACCGAATTTGATCAAGTCCTCGGGCTCGACCTCGCGGAAGACCTCGGACACGCGCTTCTCGGACTTGGTCTTGACGGTGGCGCCAAAACCGATGCCCGACTTCTCTGAGCGGTTCTGTATCACCTTCTCCAGGCCGTCGAAGGCGCCGCCGCAGATGAACAGGATGTTGGTCGTGTCGATCTGCAGGAAGTCCTGGTTCGGATGCTTGCGCCCGCCCTGAGGCGGCACCGAGGCCATCGTGCCCTCGACCAGCTTCAGCAGCGCCTGCTGCACGCCCTCGCCCGACACATCGCGGGTGATCGAGGGGTTGTCGGCCTTGCGCGAAATCTTGTCGATCTCGTCGATGTAGACGATGCCGCGCTGGGCGCGTTCGACGTCGTAATTGCAGTTCTGCAGCAGCTTCTGAATGATGTTCTCGACGTCCTCACCCACATAACCGGCTTCGGTCAGCGTGGTGGCGTCGGCAATCACGAAGGGCACGTTCAACAGGCGGGCCAGCGTCTGCGCCAGCAGGGTCTTGCCCGAGCCGGTGGGGCCGATCAGGAGGATGTTGCTCTTCGAGAGCTCCACTTCCTCCTTGTTGCTGGCCATGTGCTTGAGGCGCTTGTAGTGGTTGTAAACCGCCACGGCAAGCGTGCGCTTGGCCGGGTCCTGGCCGATCACATAGCTGTCAAGGCTTTCCTTGATCTCGCTGGGCACCGGCAGGTCCGACTTGGCCGCGCGTGCGGTCGCGCCGTCGGCCGGGACTTCATCGCGAATGATGTCGATGCACAGGTCTATGCATTCGTCGCAGATGAACACCGACGGTCCGGCTATGAGCTTCTTTACCTCGTGTTGGCTCTTTCCGCAGAAGGAGCAGTAGAGGACTTTTTCGCTGGAAGCGCCTTTTTTGTCGGCCATGAGAATGAGTGTCTGTCAGGCGGTATGCCTGCTCAATGATAGTGCAAACAAATGGGAGGGCTTATTCGGAATAAGCCCTCCTTCGAGCAGCAATTGGCACGCCCGGGGGCCCCGGGGGCGCCCGCAGGGTCAGGGACGCTTGGCGATGACCTGATCCACCAGGCCGTACACCTGGGCTTCGTCGGCACTCATATAGTTGTCGCGCTCGGTGTCCAGCGCGATCTTTTCGTAGCTCTGGCCGGTGCGCTCGGCAAGTATCCGGTTCAGCTGCTCGCGGGTCTTGAGGATCTCGCGGGCATGGATCTCAATGTCCGTGGCCTGCCCCTGGGCGCCGCCAGAGGGCTGGTGGATCATGATCTTGGAGTTCGGCAGAGCCAGGCGCTTGCCCTTGGCACCGGCGGCCAGCAGGAAGGCACCCATGCTGGCGGCCATGCCCATGCACAGGGTCGAGATCTCGGGCTTGATGAAGTTCATCGTGTCGAAGATCGACATGCCGGCGCTGACGCTACCGCCCGGCGAGTTGATGTAGAAGAAGATGTCCTTGTCCGGGTTTTCGCTTTCCAGGAACAGCATCTGCGCCACCACCAGATTGGCCGACTGGTCATTCACCGGCCCGACCAGGAAGATGATGCGTTCGCGCAGCAAACGGCTGTAGATGTCATAGGCGCGCTCACCGCGACCCGACTGCTCGATGACGATGGGTACCATGCCCAGGTTTTGTGTTTCCAGCGCGCTCATGGGTGTACGAATCCTTTGTGGAGATGCTTGTGTTGTGGGGGCTGATTATGTGGCCACAAGAGCGGCCCTGAAAAAGACCAGGGCACCGGCCTTGCGGCGCGGTGCCCTGTGAGGCCACTACAACAGGTGTCGCGGCCGGTGTTGCGTCAATCAGGCCGACATCAGTTCGTCGAAAGGCAGGGCCTTGTCGGTGACCTTGGCGCGGCTCAGCACGAAGTCGGTGACGTTGTTCTCGATCACCACGGCTTCGACCTCGGCCATGCGCTCGCGATCGCTCAGGTACCAGCGCACCACGTCGGCGGGGCGCTCATAGCTCTGCGACATCTCTTCGATATGGGCTTGCAGCTGCTCGGGCTTGGCTTGCAGGTTGTTGGCACGCACCAGCTCGGCCACGACCAGACCCAGGCGCACGCGCTTCTCGGCTTGCGGCTTGAAGATCTCTTCGGGGATCGGCGTCGTGTCGGCATCCTTCACGCCACGCTTCTTCAGGTCTTCGCGGGCGTTGGCAACCAGGCGCTCGCCTTCGGTGGCGATCAGCGCATTGGGCACGTCCAGCTCGGCGACGCTGACCAGCGCGTCCATCACAGCGGCCTTGTTGCGACCCAGCACGCGGAACTTGACTTCGCGCTCCAGGTTCTTCTTGATGTCGGCGCGCAGCGCTTCGACGGTCGCTTCCTTGATGCCCAGGCTCTTGGCGAACGCTTCGTTCACTTCGGGCAGGTGCTGGGCTTCGATCTTCTTCAGGGTGACCATGAAGTCTGCTTCCTTGCCGGCCACGTCCTTGCCGTGGTAATCGGCCGGGAAGGCCAGCGGGAAGGTCTTGGACTCGCCCGCCTTCATGCCGCGCACGGCCTTTTCGAAGGCTTCCAGCATCTGGCCTTCGCCGATCAGGAACTGGAAGGCCTCGGCCTTGCCGCCCTGGAAGGTTTCGCCATCGATCTTGCCTTCGAAGTCGATCGTCGCGCGGTCGCCATCGGCAGCCACATCGGCGGCCGGGCGCTGGGCGAAGGTACGGCGCTGCTTGCGCAGGATCTCGACGGTCTTGTCGATCGCGTCCTCGGTGACTTCGCTGGAGATGCGCTCGACTTCGGCACCGCTCAGGTCACCGAGCTTGACTTCGGGATAGACCTCGAAGGTAGCGTCGAAGTCCATCTGGCCCTCGGGCGACTGTTCCTTCTGGGCGATGCGGGGCATGCCGGCAACGCGCAGCTTGGCCTCGTTGGCGGCGCTGGCGAAGGCCTCACCCAGCTTGTCGTTCATGACTTCGTACTGGACGGAGTAGGCGTAGCGCTGGGCAACCACGCTCATCGGCACCTTGCCGGGGCGGAAGCCGTCGGCCTTGACCGTGCGGGCCAGTTTCTTGAGGCGCTGTTCAACTTCCGTGTTGATATCAGCGGCCGCCAGCGTGAGCGTGATGCGGCGTTCGAGCTTTTCGAGGGTTTCGACGGTGACGGCCATGTTGTGACTCATAGAACTGTGTTGTCTGGTGCGCGGGGCCGGACTCGAACCGGCACGCCGGTGAAGGCGTCAGGACCTAAACCTGGTGCGTCTACCAATTTCGCCACCCGCGCTAGGTGTATGGGGCCCCGACCCTGCTACTTGCAAAGCCGGCACCCCGGGGCGATTCGGAAAACCCGCGATTGTAGCGGTTGGCGAGGGCAGAATTCCAATTTGCCCCGCCAGTCCGCAAAAAGCCGCCTCAGTGCGAGGCCAAGGTCGACGCTTCGTCCTCGGGCCGCTTGACCCGGAACCAGGCCGCATACATGGCAGGCAAGGCCAGCAGGGTCAGTGCCGTGGCGACGATCAGGCCGCCCATGATGGCCACCGCCATCGGCCCCCAGAACACGCTGCGCGACAGCGGAATCATCGCCAGCACCGCCGCGGCTGCCGTCAGCACGATGGGCCGGAAGCGCCGCACGGCCGACTCGACGATGGCATTCCAGGTCGGCACGCCACGCTCCCGGTCCTGCTCGATCTGGTCGATCAATATCACCGAGTTGCGCATGATCATGCCCATCAGCGCGATCACGCCCAGCAGCGCCACAAAGCCGAACGGTCTATCCAGCAGCAGCAGGGCCCCGGCCACGCCGGCAATGCCCAGCGGCCCGGTGAGGAACACCAGCATCGCCCGCGAAAAACTCTTCAGCTGCAGCATCAGCAGGGTGAAGGTCAGGAACAGCATGATGGGCACGCCGGCGGCGATCGAGCCCTGGCCCTTGCTGCTCTCCTCCACCGCGCCTGCCACCTCGATGGTGTAGCCAGGTGGCATCTTGGCGGCAAGCTCGTTCAGCAGCGGCGACAGCTGGGCCGAGACGGTCGGGCCCTGGAGCCCCTCGATCACATCACCCTGCACCGTCACCGCATAGTTGCGCCCCTCGCGCCACAGCACGCCCGGCTCCCAGTTGAAGCTGATCTTGGCGATCTGCGTCAGCGGCACGGCACGGCCGGTGCTGGTGGGCAGATAGGAGTTGGCGATGTCGCTGATGGCATTGCGCTCGTCCTGCGGTTGGCGCAGCACGATGTCGATCAGTTTGTCGCCCTCGCGGTACTGGCCCACCGTGCTGCCGGACAGCAGCGTGCGCGAGGACTGCGCGATCGTCTGGCTGCTGACGCCCAGTGCGCGGGCCTTGTCCTGGTCGATGTCCAGGCGCAGCACCTTGACCGATTCGTTCCAGTTGTCATTGACACCTCGCATATTCGGGTTGGCGCGCATCACCGCCTTGGCCTGGTCGGCCCACTCCCGCACCTTCTTGGCATCGGTGCCCATCACGCGGAACTGCACCGGGTAAGGCACGGGCGGGCCATTCGGCAACAGTTTGACGCGGCCACGCACATCCGGAAATTCATCGGCCAGCAGCTGGGGCAGGCGCTTGCGCAGAGCCTCACGCTCCTTCAGGTCCTTGGGCAGGACGATCGCCTGGCTGACGTTGGATTGCGGGAACACCTGGTCCAGAGGCAGGTAGAAGCGCGGCACGCCGCTGCCAATCCAGGTGCTGACCGAGGCCACACCGGGCTCCTTCATCATGCGCTGCTCGAAACGCTTGGCCTGCTCCTCGCTCTGCTGGATGGTCGAGCCCTCCGGCAGCCACAGGTCCACCAGGATCTCCGGCCGGCTGGAGTCCGGGAAGAACTGCTGCTGCACTTTGCCCATGCCCACCAGGCCCAGTACGAAGATGCCTATGGTCAACGCGATGGTGATGCGGCGGTGCTGCACGCACCAGTTCACCGCATGACGGAAGCGGTTGTAGAACGGCGTGTCGAACAGCTCATGGGCCTCGCCCTCGGCGCGCGGGTGATTGCGCAGCAGCAGCGAGCCCAGATAGGGCACGAAGTAGACCGAGACGAACCAGGAGATGATCAGCGCCGCGGCGGTGACGGCAAAGATCGCGAAGGTGTACTCACCCACCGTGGACTGCGCTAGGCCTATGGGCAGAAATCCGACCGCGGTGATCAGCGTGCCGGTCAGCATAGGCATCGCCGTCACGTCATAGGCATAGGTGGCGGCCCGCATCTTGTCGTAGCCCTCCTCCATCTTGCGCACCATCATCTCGACCGCAATGATGGCGTCGTCCACCAGCAGGCCCAGCGCGATGATCAGCGAGCCCAGCGAGATCTTGTGCAGGCCCACCCCCCAATAGAACATCGTCACGAAGGTGATCGCCATGACCAGCGGAATGGTGATGCCCACCACCATGCCGGGCCAGATGTCCAGGCGCAGCGGCTTGGTGTGCAGGCCCAGGGCGATGAAGCTGACCAGCAGCACGATCACCACCGCCTCGATCAGCACGCGAACGAACTCGCCGACCGAGCGCGACACGGCCGAGGGCTGGTCCTGCACCTGCATCATCTGCACGCCGGCGGGCAGGTTCTGCTCGATCTTGGCCGTGGCCGCCTTCAGGGCCTTGCCCATGCGAATGATGTCGCCGCCCTTGGCCATCGAGATGCCCAGCGCGATCACCTCCCTGCCCTGGTGGCGCACCATCACCGCCGGCGGGTCGGAATAGGCCCGCTCAATCTTGGCAATGTCGGCCAGTCGCAAGGTGGTGGCCATGCCGGTGACCGGGTTGACGGCCCGTATCGGCAGCGCCTTCAAGGCCTCGACCGAGTTCAGCTGACCGGCCACGCGCACCTGCAGGTTCTCGTTGCCGGCATTCAGCACGCCGGCACCCTCGACGGCGTTTTGCGCTGCCAACTGAGCGAACACCTGGTTCATGTCTATGCCCAGCTGGGCCAGGCGCTTCTGCGAGATCTCGATGAACAGCTTCTCGGGCTGAGCTCCAAAGACCTCGACCTTGGCCACATCGGTCACGCGCAGCAGTTGCTGACGCACCGCGTCGGCATGCTCGCGCAGCTCCTCGCGGGTAAAGCCATCGGCAGACAGCGCAAAGATCGAGCCATAGACATCGCCGAACTCGTCATTGAACACCGGGCCGATCACCCCGGCCGGCAGGGTGTGGCGCATATCACCCAGCTTCTTGCGCACCTGGTACCAGGTGTTGCTGACATCCTTGGCCGGCGAGCTGTCCTTCAGCTGGAAGACCGTCAGCGATTCACCTGGCTTGGTATAGCTGCGGATCTTGTCGGCGTGGGGCGCCTCCTGCAGCGTCTTCTCGATCTTGTCGGTGACCTGTTCGGCCATCTGCTGGGCACTGGCGCCCGGCCAGAAGGCCTGCACCACCATGGCACGAAAGGTGAACGGCGGATCTTCGTCCTGGCCGAGCTGGAAGTAGGCCGCAAAGCCCAGCACCATCAACACCACCAGCAGGTAGCGTGTCAGCGGGGCATGCTCCAGCGCCCAGCGGGAGATATTGAAGCGCGAGGCAGTGGACGAATCGTGATGCACGGTGGGAGCCGGTTTGTTACTCATGCGAGCACCCCTGGCTTCAGCGCGAAGCGCCGGATGCAGCGACGGCCGCAGCCGCGGCTCGCTCGGTCAGGCCGTAGCGCTTGACCTTCTGGCCGGGCGTCAGCACGTGCACGCCGGCGGTCACCACCTCCTGGCCACCGCGCAGGCCGCCCGAAATCACCACCTCATTGCCATCGGCGCTGAGCACCTGCACCACCTGCGTGCTGACCGTCATCGTCTTCGGGTCCAGCAGCCACACCGATGACTTGCCCTGGAACTCCATCACCGCGCTGAGCGGCAGCTTGATCACATCGGCCAGCTTGGGTAGCTCCAGCTGCACGGTGGCCGTCTGGCCCAGCTTGGCCGCCGGGGACTTGACCTCGGCCTTGACCTGGAAGGTGCGGGTGCTGGCATCGGCCGCCGCGGCCACCTCATGCAGGGTGGCGTCCAGCATGACGCCTTCCACCCCCCACAGCTTGACCTTCAATGCGCCCGGCACGGCGGCCGCGGCGCGGAACGAGGCCACGCGGTCCTCCGGCACCGAGAACACCACATCGCGCGGGCCGTCCTGGGCCACGCGGACGATGGGCGTGCCGGCATTCACGACGCTGCCCGGCTCGGCCTCGATGCCGGTGACGACACCGCTGACGTCCGAATGCAGGACCGCATAGCCGGCCTGGTTGCTCTGCACATTCATTTGCGCGCGGGCCTGGTCCAGCTGCGACTTGGCCGCCTTCAAGGCGGTCTCGCGGCGCTCCAGCTCGGCGCCACTGACAAAGCCCTGGTCTTTCAGATCCTTGGCGCGGCGGAAATCGGCAAGGTTCAGGTCGTAATTGGCCTGCGCGGCCACCTGACTGGCCTTGGCGGCGTCCTGGGCCAGCTTCAGATCCTGCGGATCCAGCTGGGCCAGGACCTGGCCGGCCTTCACCGTGTCGCCCAGATTGACGCGACGCGCCACCAGCTTGCCCGCCACCCGGAAGCCCAGCCGCGACTCGGTGCGTGCCCGGACCTCGGCCGCGAATTCATGCGTGCCGCCAGCGCTGCCCACCTGCACCACCTGGGTGCGCACCGCCCGCTCAGGGGCTGGCGCCTCCTGAGGCTTGCTGCAAGCCGCCAGGGCCAGCGCGAGAACCAGGGCGGGCGCGAGGCGCAGGCCCTGCGTCAAACGAAGAGGGAAACGGGCATTGGGCATGAAAACCTCGAAACAAGCCGTAAACGGAACAAGCGCAGGGCGGTGAGCAGGGCTTGGGCGCCTGAACCAGCAACTGACTGACTGGTCAGTAATGTATTCAGGCCGCCTTTGGCTGTCAAATGCCCGGCCTCTTCATATCGGCACCAGCCAGTGCCGGCTGAGCCTGCCCTGCATGGACAATGCACGCCGTGAGTCAAGAACATTACGAAAACTTCCCGGTCGCCTCCTGGTTGTGTCCGCCGCATCTGCGCGGCACGGTGATGGCAATTTATGGCTTTGCGCGCACCGCCGACGATATTGCCGACGAAGGTGATGCGTCGCCGCCACAAAGAATGGCTCAGTTGCAGGCTTTTCAACACGCCCTGCATGCCTGCGCAAGGGGCGTGCCCAACGATTCGGCCTGGCCCCAGGTGTTCGGCCCGCTGGGCCACGCCCTGCGCGACCATCATCTGCCCCTGCCCTTGCTGGACGATCTGCTCAGCGCCTTCATGCAGGACGTGGTCAAGAGCGACTACGCCGACCGCGGCGAGCTGCTCGACTACTGCCGCCGCTCGGCCAACCCGGTAGGCCGGCTGCTGCTGCATCTGTACGGCGTCGACGACGCGTTGTCACTGCAGCGCTCGGACGCGATCTGCAGCGCGCTGCAGCTGATCAACTTCTGGCAGGACCTCAGCGTGGATGGGCCACGCGGCCGGCTCTATGCGCCGCTGGCCGATCTGCAGCGGCACGGCCTGACCCCGCAGCAAGTGCTTCAGTGCCAGGACTCGCCGGCCGCCCGAGCGCTGATCCGGGACCTGTGCACATGGGCCAGGACGCTGATGCTGGAGGGCGCGCCATTGGTGCACGGTGTTCCCGGTCGGGCCGGCTGGGAACTGCGCCTAGTCGTGCAGGGCGGGCTGCGGATTCTTGAGAGAATCGAAAGCATGCACCACGCCACCCTTCTCAAACGTCCTGTCATCAAGGCCCCCGATATTGCGATGATGATCTGGCGTGCGGTCGGCATGCGCCCCAGCACCAAAAACACGAAGGCCTCAGCAGCATGAGCCCCGAGCAGTACGTTCAGGACAAGGCCGCCGGCAGCGGCTCGAGCTTCTATTACGCCTTTCTTTTCCTGCCGCCGCCGCGCCGCGCTGCGATCACCGCCTTCTACGCCTTCTGCCGCGAGGTTGATGACGTGGTGGACGAGACCAGCGATGCCGGCGTGGCCGCCACCAAGCTCGCCTGGTGGCGCAAGGAGGTGGCCAGCGCCTTCGCCGGCCAGCCCAGCCATCCGGTGATGCGGGCGCTGATGCCCCATGTGGCCAACTACGATATCCGCGCCGAGCATCTGCAGGCCGTGATCGAGGGCTGCCAGATGGACCTGGACCAGACCCGCTACCTCGACTTCGCCGGACTGCAGCGCTACTGCCATCTGGTGGCCGGGGTCGTCGGCGAGGTCGCCTCGGGCATCTTCGGCCGCAGCGAGCCCGCCACCATCAAGTATGCGCACACGCTGGGCCAGGCGCTGCAGCTGACCAACATCATCCGCGACGTCGGTGACGATGCACGCCGTGGCCGCATCTACCTCCCGGTCTCGGAGCTCCAGCAGTTCGACGTCAAGGCCCACGAGATTCTCAAGCGCGAAAAGCCCTGGGGCTATAGCGAGCGTTTCACGGCGCTGATGCAGTTCCAGGCCCAGCGCGCCCATCGCCTCTATGACGAGGCCCTGGCCCTGCTGCCCGAGGCCGACCGACGCACGCAGAAGACCGGGCTGATGATGGCCAATATCTACCGGGCCCTGCTGCGCGAGATCGAGGCCGAGCAGTTCCAGGTGCTGCACCAGCGCATCTCGCTGACGCCGCTGCGCAAGCTCTGGATCGCGATGCGCACCAACTGGCGCGGGCGTTAATGGCAGAAGTTCTGAAGCTGGCCGTCGTAGGCGGCGGCTGGGCCGGCCTGGCCGCAGCCGTGCAGGCGATACGCGATGGTCACCAGGTCAGCCTGTTCGAAATGGCAGCCCAGTTGGGCGGGCGGGCGCGCAGCGTCGACTGCAAGGGTGTGGATGCACAGGACCTGACCTTGGACAATGGCCAGCACATCCTGATCGGCGCCTACCGGCAAAGCCTGGCCCTGATGCGCCAGGTCGGCGCCGAACCCGAGGAGCTGCTGCAGCGCCTGCCGCTGCGGCTGTGCTACCCCGATCTGGACGGCCTGAGCCTGATGCCCGGACATCCTGTGCCCGCCTTCGCGCGCGCCGTGCTGGCCTGTGCCGATTGGACCTGGCCCGAGCGCCTGAGCCTGCTGAGGCATTGCACGGTGTGGGCATTGAAGGGCTTTCGCTGCGATCCTAAGGCCACCGTCGCGCAGTTGTGCGCCACCCTGCCCCGGCCTGTGCGTGAGCAGCTGATAGCCCCGCTGTGCGTAGCCTCGCTGAACACGCCGGCCGATCAGGCCAGCGCAGCCGTGTTTCTGCGCGTGTTGAAGGATGCCCTGTTCTCGGGGCCGGGATCATCCGACCTGCTGCTGCCCCGGTGGCCGCTCAGCGACTTGCTGGCCGGGCCGGCAGCCGACTGGCTACGCACCCAGGGCGCGCGGCTGCATCTGGGCCAGCGCGTATCCAGCCTCGTCAGCGATGATGGCCGCTGGCTGGTGGACGACGAGCGTTTCGACGCCGTGGTGCTGGCCTGCACCGCGTCGGAAGCGGCCCGCCTGGTCGAGCCGATAGCTGCCGGCTGGGCGCAGACGGCGCGCGACCTGCGCTACGAGCCCATCGTCACCGTCTATCTGCAGAGCCCGGGCAGCCATCTGCCGGTTCCGATGATGGCGCTGCATGAGGGCCCGCAGGCGCCGGCACAGTTCGTCTTCGACCTCGGCCAGATCCATCAAAGCGAAGACGCGGCGGGCCGTTTTGCCTTCGTCATCAGCGGAGCACGCGGCTGGTTGGATCAGGGACTCGACGCCACGGCCGAGGCCACCTTGCAACAGGCGCAGCAGGCGCTGCCCGCCCATTGGGCAAGGCCGCCGCAACTGCTGCGCGCCTTGACCGAGAAGCGTGCCACCTTTGCCTGCACACCCGGCCTGCAGCGACCTGAAGCCCGCATTGCCCCGGGCTTGATGGCCGCCGGTGACTACGTACAAGGTCCCTACCCTGCAACCCTGGAAGGTGCGGTGATGTCCGGCAACACGGCGGCCCGCGGCCTAACGAGCGAACGGCGCGGCTAAGGGTTCGCCAACGAACACCCCCTGGGCCGGCCAAGCCACGCTCTTCCAATAGGCCTCCAGCGCCGTCTCGCCCTGCAGGTAGTGCAGCAGCAGCACCTGCGGGTGGGGAAATTTCTGCAAATGATTGCAGGGCTCGCTGACGGTGCCGAAGCTGGCCGTGGCGCCCGACTCCAGCCAGTCCAGCACGCTCATCTGGCCATGGCTGCCCAGCAACTGTCCACCATAGGAGGTCAGGTGATCGGCCAGCGCGCCGGGCAGCCATTGCAGGTTGTCCAGCACATCAACCCGGGACACACCGGTTTGCATCAGGATCACGCGGCGCAGCTGCGTGGTCTCGCTGGCCTGCCGTAGATCCACCTCGATGCCGCGCGCGCTAATCAAGCCCTCCGGCGGGAACAGCACCGAGCGCACATTGCGCGCCCGGTCCTGCGTACTGATGAATACCGCCTTGGCCGGAGGCCCGCCGCGCCGCCCCAGTTGCCCGTCGGACGCCACGCCGCGGTCAATCAGGGCCTTGGCGCTCTCCACACTGCGCGTGGCCAGCAGCATCGACGGCCGCAGTCCCAGCTCGGTATAGGGCCGGCTGCTCGCGCCATTGAAATAGCCTGAAGGACGGTTCGGCGAGCAGGTCTGCTTGCAGGCATCCGGCTGAAAACCCAGGGTCAGTGCCGAGGTGATCGAGTTGCACTCCACCGCCCAGGGCTGATTCCAGGCCATGGCCAGGGCCTGGACCTGCGGCCCCATATGTTCGCGCACCTGGGCGGCGAGCAGCTCGAACTCGGTGGCGCTGAGCACCGGCTTCACCGGCAGCTCCAGGCGCAGCACCTGCTCGGGCGGAATGCCGCGCTTGTCGATGTAGTACTCGCCAACGGCGACCGAATAGGGGTCGGCAGTGTTGATCACCAAGCCAAGATCGCGCGCCGTCAGGCGGCCGCTGACGCGCGGCACCGCCATCCAGCGGCGCTGCGGCTGATTGACAACGGCACTGGCCGCGGCAGCGGGCGCGGACGCCGCCGCCTGTGCCATGGCCGCGGTCGGGGCGCCCAGCAGTGCGGCAAGGCACGCACAAAGGCAGAGGTACAAACGCATCAAGAGATTCGGACTCATCGCCGCTATTTGACATTGAATTTCGCGATGCAAAACCCCAAAAAAGCCCGCACAATCACCGCATGCGAAAAAAAGAGGCCCAAACTCCGACGATTCAGGTGCTGGAACGCAGCTTCGCCCTGCTGGACGTGCTGGCCGGCCAGCAAGACCCGGTGTCGCTGAAGCAGATCAGCGAAACCACCGGCCTGCACCCATCGACCGCCCACCGCATTCTCAATGACCTGGTCACCGGCCGCTACGTGGACCGGCCCGAGGCCGGCAGCTACCGGTTGGGCATGCGCCTGCTGGAGCTGGGCAATCTGGTCAAGGCCCGGTTGGACGTGCGCGACGCAGCACTGGGCCCGATGCGCGAACTGCACAAGCTGACACACCAGCCGGTCAATCTGTCCGTGCGCCAGGGCGACGAGATCGTCTATATCGAGCGCACCTACAGCGAGCGCTCAGGCATGCAGGTGGTGCGTGCCATCGGCGGCCGCGCGCCGCTGCATCTGACCTCGGTGGGCAAGCTGTTCCTGGCCTTCGATGACCCTCAGCGCGTGCGCGCCTATGCCACCCGCACCGGCCTGGCCGGCCACACGCGCAACAGCATCACCAATATCGTCGCGCTGGAGCGCGAGCTGGCCGTGGTGCGCCAGCGCGGCCTGGCCCGTGACGACGAGGAGCTGGAGCTGGGCGTACGCTGCATGGCGGCGGCCATCTACGACGACCAGAGCAAGCTGGTGGCGGGTCTGTCGATCTCGTCACCGGCCGACCGGCTGGAGGAAAGCTGGCTGCAGCGTGTCAAGGACACGGCGGCGCAGATCTCCTCGGCGCTGGGCTATCGGGAGTAGGCCCGGCCCCGCAATGACAAACGCCACCTTCCGGTGGCGTTTTCGTTTCAGCAGCTGGGCGCTTACTCGGAGACCTTGACCGCGTTCTGCATGACCCATTTGCGCACACGCTCGGCGTCACCGACCCGCGAATACTTGCCGGTCGAGTCAAGGAACACCATGATCAGCTTGCGGCCGGCCATCTGCGCCTGCATCACCAGGCAGCGGCCCGCCTCATTGATGAAGCCGGTCTTCTGCAGGCCGATGTCCCAGGACGGGTTGCGCACCAGACCGTTGGTGGTGCGGAACTGCATATTGCGTCGGCCCACGGCCACCAGATGCTCGGCCGAGGTCGAGAACTCGCGCAGCACCGGCACCTCGTGGGCCGCTTTCACCAGCACGGCCAGATCGTGAGCGCTGGACTGGTTGCGGCTGGACAGTCCGGTGGGTTCCACATACTGCGTGTCCTTCATACCCAGCGACTGCGCCTTGGCATTCATGGCCGCGACGAACGCCGCCAGGCCACCGGGATAGTTGCGGCCAAGGGCATTGGCGGCGCGATTCTCCGAGGACATCAGTGCCAGATGCATCAGCTCCTGGCGGCTCAGCTCCGTGCCGATGGCCAGGCGCGAGCCCGTGCCCTTCTCGGTGTCCACATCATCATTGGTGATGCTCAGCATCTCGCTCATCGACTGATGCGCCTCGACGACGACCAGCGCCGTCATCAGCTTGGTAATCGACGCGATCGGCAGCACCGCCTGCGGGTTCTTGGAGAACAACACCTCGTTGGTGTCCTGATCCAGCACCAGGGCGACGCTGGACTTCAGTGCCAGTTCATCCTGGTCGGCGTGGAGACCCGCCAGTTGACCGAACGAAGGTTTGGCCGGTGCGACATCAACCACGGAAACGCGGCGGGCTTTGACGCCTGGCTTCGCCTTGCGCTGCGATTTGACGGCGCTGCGCGCCGGCTTCTGAGCCTCTGATGCCTTGGCCGCATGAGCGCTTTGCGCGGGCAGCAAGGCACCGGAGAGCGACAGCGTCAGGCCTAGCGCGGCGGTCGAGAAAAGCGCGGCAATGGATTTCAAACTAGCCCCCGGTAACAGCTGTGAGTCAGTGTAGGCGATAGAAAAAACCCACGCAAGATCAAAAGCTTACGAGGCCCTTCTAAAGTTGGGCCTCGCAAGCACTAGTGCTCACAAATTAAGCACTAACCCTGAGCGGCGACCCGCTCGACCTTGCTATGCAGCTTGTTCAGCGCACTCAGGTAAGCCTTGGCCGACGCCACCACAATGTCCGGATCGGCGCCCACCCCATTGACCACCCGGCCGCTGTGCTGCAGTCGCACGGTCACTTCGCCCTGTGATTCTGTGCTGCCGCTGGTGATCGCATTGACCGAATACAGCACCAGTTCGGCGCCAGTTTCCAGCTTGGACTCGATCGCCTTCAGGCTGGCATCGACCGGGCCATTGCCATCGCTCTCGGCATGGAACTCCCGATCACCCGCCGCGAACGCCACGCTGGCGTGCGGCCGTTCACCCATCTCGGAATGCTGCGACAGGGCCAACAGCCGGTAGTGCTCGTTCTCTGCGGTGACGGTCTCGTCCATCACCAGGGCCAGGATGTCTTCGTCGAAGATTTCGCTCTTGCGGTCGGCCAGGTCCTTGAAACGCGCGAACGCCGCATTGATCTCGGCCTCCGACTCCAGCGCAATGCCCAGTTCCTGCAGGCGCTGCTTGAAGGCATTGCGGCCGCTGAGCTTGCCCAGCACGATCTTGTTGGCCGCCCAGCCCACGTCCTCGGCACGCATGATCTCGTAAGTGTCGCGAGCCTTCAGCACGCCATCCTGATGGATGCCCGAGGCGTGGGCGAAGGCATTGGCGCCGACCACGGCCTTGTTCGGCTGGACGACGAAACCGGTGGTCTGCGACACCAGGCGCGAGGCCGGCACGATCTGCGTCGCGTCTATGCCCAGGTCGAGCTTGAAGTAGTCGCGTCGCGTTTTCACGGCCATGACGATTTCCTCTAGCGAGCAGTTGCCGGCCCGCTCGCCCAGGCCATTGATCGTGCACTCGACCTGGCGCGCGCCGCCGATCTGCACACCGGCCAGCGAATTGGCCACCGCCATGCCCAGGTCGTTGTGGCAGTGCACCGACCAGATCGCCTTGTCGGCATTGGGCACCCGCTCGCGCAGGGTCTTGATGAAGTTACCGTACAGCTCGGGGATGGCATAGCCCACCGTGTCGGGAATGTTCACCGTGGTCGCACCTTCGGCGATCACCGCCTCCAGCACACGGCACAGGAAGTCCATATCGGAGCGGTAACCGTCCTCCGGCGAGAACTCGATGTCGTCGCACAGATTGCGGGCAAAGCGCACCGACAGCCGGGCCTGCTCCAGCACCTGCTCGCGCGTCATGCGCAGCTTCTTCTCCATATGCAGTTCGCTGGTGGCGATGAAGGTGTGGATGCGCGCGCGCTGCGCGCCCTTCAGAGCCTCGGCGGCACGGGCGATATCACGGTCATTGGCCCGGGCCAGCGAGCAGATCGTGCTCTCGCGCACCGCGTCGGCAATCGCCTTCACCGCTTCGAAATCGCCATTGCTGGAAGCAGCGAAGCCGGCCTCGATCACGTCGACACGCAGACGCTCCAATTGGCGCGCGATGCGCAGCTTTTCGTCCTTGGTCATCGATGCGCCAGGCGACTGTTCGCCGTCACGCAAGGTGGTGTCAAAGATGATGAGCTTGTCGGACATGGGAATCTCCAGAGCAGAAAGTGAAAGACAAAAACAAAACGGCCCGCTTGCAGAGTTGCAACGGGCCGTTGATGCGGGGAAATCTAAAGACGAATGCGATCAGCGCGCCCAGTGCACCTCGGGTAGTAGTAGCAGCGTGTAAGCGGTGGTCAACATCGTGGACTCAATATAGCACGGGCTTTGCGCCGCTCCTCAGCCAAATGGCTTGTATCGCCATTTGGCCTTCGCCAGGCTCAAGTTCCTTCCGGAACTTGAGTCCGGGCTCAGTGATGAAGACCTTTTTCATCGGGCTCGTCCGTCGAGGTCGAAATCACGCTCACCGGCCGGCCCTTGGCGCGCCGCCAGCCATAGACCACATAGCCCGACAGCCCATAGGCGCAGAAGATCGCGAACAGGCCGACCGGCGGGTTCTGGCTGATCAGCACAATGGCCAGGGCAATCGCCACCAGCACCACAAAAGGCACCGTGCGGCGGCCGCCAAAGACCTTGAAGCTGTAGAACGGCGCATTAGTGACCATGGACAGCCCGGCGAACAAGGTCATGCCGAATGCGGTCCAGACTACCCAGGGGGTCTGGGTAACGTCCTTGAAACCGGCATCGTCAAAGGCCCAGATCATGCCGATGACGATGGCCGCAGCCGCCGGACTGGGCAGTCCCTGGAAGAAGCGTTTGTCGACCACGCCAATATTGACGTTGAAGCGTGCCAACCGGAGGGCCGCACCGGAGATATAGACAAAGGCCGGAATCCAGCCCAGCTTGCCCATGTCCTTGAACGCCCAGATATAGACGATCAAGGCGGGAGCCGCACCGAAGCTGACCATATCGGACAGGCTGTCCATCTGCTCGCCGAAGGCACTTTGCGAATTCGTCATGCGCGCCACCCGTCCATCGAGGCTGTCGAGCACGGCGGAGCAGAAAATGGCGATGCAGGCAAATTCGAAGCGGCCATTCATCGCCGCCACGATGGCGTAGAAGCCTGAGAACAGCGCGGCCAGCGTGATCGCATTGGGCAGCACATAGATGCCTTTGCGGCGCGGCCGGACCGGTTCATGAGCGGCGTCGTACTCGTCGTCGTGGCGCTCGGTCGGGGTTCGGTTCTTGGCATCGGTCATGGGGCGCAAGGATACAACAGGGGTGCATAGAAAAAGCCGCGTGCCTGAGGGCAACGCGGCTTTGGGGCCATAGTAGAGTCAATCGAGGACAGAGCTCTCGGCCCACGCATTGCGTGGGATCTCAAGGTCTGCCCCCGAAGTCCTTAGTTCTTGCTTTGATCCACCAGGCGGTTCTTCGCGATCCAAGGCATCATCGCGCGCAGCTTGGCGCCCACGACTTCGATCTGATGCTCCGAGGTCAGGCGGCGGCGCGAGATCAAGGTCGGTGCACCGGCCTTGTTCTCGAGGATGAAGCTCTTCGCGTACTCGCCGGTCTGGATGTCCTTCAGGCACTGGCGCATCGCGTTCTTGGTGTCCTCGGTGACGACGCGCGGGCCGGTCACGTACTCACCGTACTCGGCGTTGTTCGAGATCGAGTAGTTCATGTTGGCGATGCCGCCTTCATAAATCAGGTCGACGATCAGCTTCAACTCGTGCAGGCACTCGAAGTAGGCCATTTCGGGCGCGTAGCCGGCCTCGGTCAGGGTCTCGAAACCGGCCTTGATCAGTTCGACGGCACCGCCGCACAGCACGGCCTGTTCGCCGAACAGGTCGGTCTCGGTCTCTTCGCGGAAGCTGGTCTCGATCACGCCGGCCTTGCCGCCGCCGTTGGCCGAGGCATAGCTCAGCGCCAGATCACGGGCGCGGCCGGTCTTGTCGGCATAGATCGCGATCAGGTGCGGCACGCCGCCGCCCTGGGCGTAGGTCGAGCGCACCGTGTGGCCGGGGGCCTTCGGCGCCACCATCCAGACGTCCAGATCGGCGCGGGGCACGACCTGGCCGTAATGCACATTGAAGCCATGGGCGAAAGCCAGCGAGGCGCCTTCGCGGATGTTCGGTTCGACTTCGCGCTTGTAGACATCGGCGATCTGCTCATCGGGCAGCAGGATCATGACCACGTCGGCCGACTTCACCGCATCCGCAATTTCGGCGACCTTCAGGCCGGCGTTCTCGGCCTTGGCCCAGGACGCGCCGCCGCGGCGCAGACCGACGGTGACCTTGACGCCGCTGTCGTTCAGGTTCTGCGCATGGGCGTGGCCTTGTGAGCCGTAGCCGATGATGGTCACGTTCTTGCCCTTGATCAGGCTCAGATCAGCGTCTTTGTCGTAGTAAACATTCATGTCGGTCTCCACAGAAAAATTGGGTACGGGGGGGTGAAAAATTGAAACTCAAACTCGAAGGATGCGCTCGCCGCGGCCGATGCCGCTGGCACCGGTGCGTACGGTTTCAAGGATCGCGGCGCGGTCTATCGCTTCGATGAAGGCATCGAGCTTGGACGCATCGCCGGTCAGCTCGATGGTGTAGGTCTTCTCGGTCACGTCGATCACATGGCCGCGGAAGATATCGCAGGTGCGCTTGAGCTCCTCGCGCTCCTTGCCGACCGCTCGGACCTTGATCAGCATCAGCTCGCGTTCGGTGTAATGGCCCTCGGTCAGGTCAACGACCTTGACGACCTCGATCAGGCGGTTCAGGTGCTTGGTGATCTGCTCGATCACCTCGTCCGAGCCGGAGGTCTGTATGGTCATGCGCGACAGCGATGGGTCTTCGGTGGGGGCCACCGTCAGGCTCTCGATGTTGTAGCCGCGCGCCGAGAACAGGCCGACGACACGCGACAGCGCGCCCGGCTCGTTCTCGATGAGCAGTGCAATGATGTGTTTCATGGATGGAAAACCTCGTGTTGACGCGCTCTTCAGACCGGCAGCGGTAACTGCAGGCCCTTGGCCACGCCTTGCGATGGAAGAAAGATGTTCGTCGGTGTGCTGCGCCTTCGCCCGCGGTCCGGCTCAGGGCGGTAACCCTGAACCCGACCCCGGACTTCAGCCCATCACAAGTCCTCGGAACCCAGCAGCATCTCGGAGATGCCCTTGCCTGCCTGCACCATGGGCCAGACATTCTCGGAAGGATCGGTGCGCACGTCCAGGAACACCGTGCGGTCCTTCAACTTCATTGCTTCGCGCAAAGCCGGCTCCACGTCCTCCGGCTTCTCGACCAGCAGGCCGACGTGGCCATAGGCCTCGGCCAGCTTGACGAAATTGGGCAGCGCATCCATATAGCTGTGCGAGTAGCGCTTGCCGTAGTCCAGCTCCTGCCACTGCCGCACCATGCCCAGATAGCGGTTGTTCAGCGAGACGATCTTCACCGGCGTGTTGTACTGCTGGCAGGTCGAGAGCTCCTGAATGCACATCTGGATCGAGCCCTCGCCGGTGATGCAAAACACATCCGACTCAGGCTTGGCCAGCTTGATGCCCATTGCATAGGGAAGGCCCACGCCCATCGTGCCCAGGCCACCGGAATTGATCCAGCGACGCGGCTCGTCGAAGCGGTAGTACTGGGCGGCCCACATCTGGTGCTGCCCCACGTCCGAGGTGATGTAGGTGTCGCGGTCCTTGGTCATGTTCCAGAGTGCCTCGACCACCGCCTGCGGCTTGATCACGTCCGGCGAGGTCTTGTACTTCAGGCACTCGCGGCCACGCCAGGTGTTGATCTGGCCCCACCACGAAGCCAAGGCTTGGGCATCGGGCCGCGCCTGGCCCTCCTTGATCTGGGCGATCAGCTCCTGCAACACATCCTTGACGTCACCGACGATGGGGATGTCCACGCGCACGCGCTTGGAAATTGACGAGGGGTCAATGTCGACGTGGATGATCTTGCGCTCGACCGAACCGAAGTGCTTGGGGTTGCCGATCACACGGTCATCGAAACGGGCGCCCACGGCCAGCAGCACATCGCAGTTCTGCATGGTCATGTTCGCCTCGTAGGTGCCGTGCATGCCCAGCATGCCCAGGAAACGAGGATCGCTGGCCGGGAACGCGCCCAGGCCCATCAAGGTGTTGGTGCAGGGATAGCCCAGCAGATTGACAAGTTCGCGCAACTCGGCCGAGGCATTGCCCAGGATCACGCCGCCGCCGGTGTAGATGTACGGGCGCTTGGCCGTCATCAACAGCTGCACGGCCTTGCGGATCTGACCCGCATGACCCTTGCGCACCGGGTTGTAGGAGCGCATCTCGATATGGGTCGGATAGACGAAGGGCGTCTTGGCCATCGAGACATCCTTGGGGATGTCCACCACCACCGGACCGGGACGGCCGGTGCGGGCAATGTGGAAGGCCTTCTTCAAGGTGACGGCCAAATCGCGCACATCCTTGACCAGGAAGTTGTGCTTGACGATGGGGCGGGTGATGCCGACCGTGTCGCATTCCTGGAAGGCATCAAGGCCGATCGCAGGTGTGGGCACCTGACCGGTGATGATCACCATCGGAATCGAATCCATATAAGCGGTGGCAATGCCGGTGATGGCATTCGTCACGCCCGGACCCGAGGTCACCAGGGCCACGCCTACATCGCCGGTGGCACGGGCATAGCCGTCAGCGGCATGCACGGCGGCCTGTTCGTGGCGCACCAGCACATGCTGGATGCTGTCTTGCTTGTACAGCGCGTCGTAGATGTAGAGGACCGCTCCGCCTGGATAGCCCCAAAGGTATTTGACACCTTCGGCCTGCAGGCTGCGAACGAGGATTTCGGAGCCATTGGGCTCCACGGGGGGGGTGTTTTGCGGTTGTGCCATAGAGGCACGCTTGACTTCCGCGCTAGACATGTCCATTTCGAACCTTTGTGAATTTCTCTGACGAAAAACCATTGGTGCTCCTTCTCGCACCCTCGTGAGGTGGACTCGGAACCTGCGCGGTCAAAAACGAGAAGCCCAGGTCGGGCGGCCGGCTTGAGACCAATTGTTGTGCGACGCAACATTAACACATCGCAACAGGCTTCAGGCTTCTCGCATCGGAAAGCGAAGCTTGCAATGCGATAATCGCGCCCGCTTTGCATTGCTGCGTAACGCTTCATCCCCTCCATTGGCCACCGACAAAGAACTCAGCGACTTTCTCAAGAGCGTCGAAAAACGCGCCTTCAAACGCACGGCCTATCTGGTGCGTGATGAAGATGCCGCGCTCGACATCGTGCAGGATTCCATGATTCGCCTGGCCGAGAAGTACCTCGATCGCCCGCCCGCCGAATTGCCGCTGCTGTTCCAACGTATTCTGTCCAACGCCTCGATGGACTGGTTCCGGCGACAGAAGGTGCGCAATGCAGTGATGCAGAACATGTCGGCCTTCGAGGGCGCCGACGGCGAGGGCGACTTTGACTTGCTTGAGTCACTGGAGTCGCAGGATGGCATGCTGGGTGCTGAAAGCCCGGCTGATGAGGTTTCACGGGCACAGACCTTGCTTGCCATTGAAGGTGAGGTCGCGCAGCTTCCCACACGTCAACGAGAAGCCTTTTTGCTGCGTTACTGGGAAGAACTTGACGTTGCCGAGACGGCGGACGTCATGGGCTGCTCGGAAGGCAGCGTCAAAACCCACTGCTCACGGGCGGTGCATGCGCTGGCAAAAGCATTGAGGGCAAAGGGAATCACGCTATGAATCAAATCACTCGCCCCCATACCGGCACCGAAGCCTTGGAAGCGCGCTTTGGCTCGCGACTCAGCGCATGCCTGAGCGAGCATTCCCAGCAGTTGCCGCACGATATTGGTGAGCGCCTGCGCTTCGCGCGGGAATCGGCACTTCAGCGCGCCCGCGAAGTCCGCAGCGCCAAACCACACCCGATACGCGAAACAAGCCTTGGCCTGCTGGGCATGGGCCGCAGTGCCGCCCTGTCCGGTGGTGGGCCGGAACGCTCACCCTGGTGGCTCAAGTTCGCTTCGGCGCTGCCACTGCTGGCGCTTGTGGTGGGCCTGGTGTTGATCAACGAGGGCCAGTTGTACGAACAAATCCTTGCCGCCGCCGATGTGGACACGGCCTTGTTGGCCGACAATCTGCCACCTACCGCTTACAGCGACCCCGGTTTCTCGGAGTATCTGGCGGGAGAAGAAGAGTAATCGGAACCGGGCATGACGCGACTGGCGGATAGATCTCTCAGCAGTTCAGGACGAATTTCAGCTTTCATCAGCGGCCTCGCTCTGGGGCTGCTTTGCTTTGCCTGCTTGCAGGGCAAGGCACTTGCCCAGGACGCTGGTGCGGCCAGTGCTGTGCAGACGACACCCGTGGTTGCGCCCGTCGAGGCTGCACCACTCGTCGCAGCGCCAGCCCCGAAGACACCGCTGACTCAGGGCACGTCTGCCGTGCCAGATCTCTACCTGTGGAAGCAGCTGACGCCAGGCCAGCAGCTAGCACTGTCACCGCTTGCCAAGGACTGGGACAGCCTGGACCTGTCGCGCCGCCGCAAATGGCTGGAGATTGCCACCCGCTTCCCCTCCCTCCCCGCGGACGAGCAGGCTCGGGTGCAGGAACGCATGAGCAGTTGGGCCAAGCTGTCGCCCGTGGAACGCAACCAGGCACGCATCGGCTATCAGCAGGCACAGCAGATTGCGCCAGAGTCACGGCAGGCCAAATGGGAGGCCTATCAGGCGCTTGCGCCCGAGCAGCGCCAGGTGCTGGCTGACAAAGCGGCCAAGAAGACCGAGGCCAAAACCGGCAAGAGCGCCATTCCCATCGCCAAACCCGTGCTGGGCAACCAGGCCAAGTCCAACCTGGTGCCGCAGCGAGCCAGCGCGCCGCAACCGAAGCCGGTGGCGCCCACGGTTGTACAAAACAAGCCCGGGGCGACCACCACCCTGATCAATCAGACTTCCAAACCGCCGGCTCACCAGCAAAGCGGCATGCCCAAGATCATGGCCTCGCCCGAGTTGGTGGACCCGAACACCCTGCTGCCCAAGCGCCCGGCGGCATCAGTCAACGCCAACCGCTCATGAGCGAAGACCTCTCGAAACCGGCTGCGGCTGCGCCCGGCCTGGCGCGACGCTTGGCCAGTCTGACCTACGAAGGCGTGGTGCTGTTCGGCGTCGTGTTCGTGGCCGGCTACCTCTACTCTGCCCTGACCCAGCAGCGCAATGCCATGCAGGGCCGCTACGGGCTGATGGCCTTCGAATTCCTCGTGCTCGGCATTTACTTCATCTGGTTCTGGACCCATGGCGGTCAGACCGTGGCGATGAGAGCCTGGCATCTGCGCGTGGTGGACGAAGCGAGCCGCCCTCTGAGTCAAGTGCGCGCGCTAGCCCGCTACGCTGCCGCTCTGCTGTGGTTCGCGCCGGCACTGCTGGTCATCGAGCTCAACGGCATCAAAGGCACCGGCCCGGTGTTGGGCACCTTGTTGCTGGGCATGCTGATTTACGCCCTGCTCTCCTTGTTGCTGCCTCGGCGCCAGTTCCTGCATGACGTAGTGTGCAAGACCCAGCTGATCACCCAGTTGCCGGTCAAGAAGAACGTCAACAAGCCATGAGCAACCCCTACAAAGGCCGCACAGGGCTGGATCGCATCCGGCGCGCCCTCGGCTATTCGATGTCAGGCCTGCAGGCTGCCTACAAGGGCGAGGACGCCTTCCGCCAGGAGTGCTGGCTGGCCCTGGTGCTGATGCCCAGCGCCTTCTGGCTGGGGCGCAGCTGGGTCGAGGTGGTGCTGCTGGTGGGATCGGTGTTGCTGGTGATGATTGTCGAGCTGCTGAACTCCGGCATCGAGGCGGCGATCGATCGCGTGTCCTTCGAGCTGCACGATCTGTCCAAGCGCGCCAAGGACCTGGCCAGTGCGGCGGTGCTGTTGTCGCTGGTGCTGTGTGGTGGCATATGGGCGGCGGCCCTGTGGTCGCGCTTTGCAGGCTGAACGTCGTGGCAGCCTGGACACTTTGCGTCTATTGCGGATCGCGGCCCGGCGCCTCGCCGGCCTATGAGGCGGCTGCAGCACAGACCGGGCGTCTGCTCGGCGAGCGCGGCCTGGGCCTGGTCTATGGTGGCGGTCGCGCAGGCCTGATGGGTACGGTGGCCGATGCCGCGCTGAGAGCAGGCGCCTACACGGTGGGCGTGATTCCGGACAGCCTGATGTCTCGCGAACTGGGCCACAAGGGCCTGCACGAACTGCATGTGGTGCAAACCATGCACCAGCGCAAGCAGCTGATGGCCGAGCGCGCCGACGCCTTTATGGCCTTGCCTGGCGGCATAGGCACCTTCGAGGAATTGTTCGAGGCCTGGACCTGGCGCCAGCTCGGCTATCACGACAAACCGGTGGGCCTGCTCAATGTGGATGGCTATTACGACAGCCTCTTGAGCTTTCTGGACCAGTCTACCGCTCAGGGTTTTGTGCAGCCCGTGCAGCGGGAGTTGCTGCTGGTGGATGACCAGGCCGACCGCTTGCTTGACCGGCTTCAAGCAGCTTCAGCGCTGGCGCTGAAGCCCGATGACTACCAACGCATCTAGTTCTTAGACTGCCGCTTCGTCCGTTTCCCCGGTGCGGATACGCACCACCTGCTCGACCGGTGTCACGAAGATCTTGCCGTCGCCAATCTTGCCGGTCTTGGCGGCTTTCAGGATGGCCTCGATGCAGCGCTCGACCTCGTCGTCCTTAACGACGACCTCGACCTTGACCTTGGGCAGGAAGTCCACCACGTATTCGGCACCGCGATACAGCTCGGTGTGGCCCTTCTGGCGGCCGAAGCCCTTGACCTCGGTCACGGTCAGGCCCGAGGCGCCCACTTCGGCAAGGGCCTCACGAACTTCGTCCAGCTTGAAGGGCTTGATGATGGCGGTGATTTGCTTCATGGCGGTTCCCGAAAAGTATTGCGTTAACCCTGATTTAAGCACGGAACCGAGGCGGCTCCAGGGGCTCATGAGCCTGCTTGCGCCGTGGTGGGCCGACCGACGCTAGACTGGCCAGCAAGATAGAGGCCCTGGCGCTGCAGCCCGGGCCCGACTGATAAGGACGCGGCTTTGAAGCAAGACCGGCACTTTGGCAATTTGTACAACCATGACTTCGCGCGCATCGCCGTCGGCCTGCCGCAGTGCCGCGTGGCGGATCCGGCCTTCAACGCCGCCGAAACCATACGCCTGGCCGACCTGGCCGCCGACCAGGGTGCGTCGCTGATCGCCTTTCCCGAACTGGGTCTGTCGGCCTACACCTGCGACGATCTGTTCCACCAGCGCGTGCTGCTGGACGCCTGCGAGCAGGCGCTGGCTAGCGTGCTGGCCGCCACCGCGCAGCGCAGCATCGTGATCGTCGTCGGCATGCCGCTGCGGGTCGAGCAGCGCCTGTTCAACTGCGCCATCGTGCTCTACCGTGGCCGCATTCTGGGTGCAGTACCCAAGACCTATCTGCCCAATTACGGTGAGTTCTACGAGGCACGACAGTTCAATTGCGCGGACGATGCGCTCTGCAGCGAGATCACCCTGCTCGACCAGACCGTGCCCTTCGGCTCCCAGCTGATCTTCGCGTCGGAAGCGGTGGCGGGGTTCAAGTTCCATGTCGAGATCTGCGAAGACGTCTGGGCGCCCATCCCACCCTCCTCCTACGCGGCCCTGGCCGGCGCCACCGTGCTGGTGAACCTGTCGGCCTCCAATGCCACAATAGGCAAGGCCACCTACCGCCGCCAACTGGTTGGCCAGCAGGCCGCCCGCTGCCTGGCTGCGTACGTCTACTCCTCGGCCGGTCAGGGCGAGTCGAGCACCGATCTGGCCTGGGACGGCCATGCGCTGATCTGCGAGAACGGCCATATGCTGGCCGAGTCGGAGCGCTTCGCGACCGAGGCGCAGATCATCCAGGCCGATGTGGACCTCGAACTGCTGGGCCGCGAGCGCATGCGCCAGACCAGCTTCGGCCATTCGGTGCGCCACCATGCGGAGCAACTGCGGTCCTTCCGCACGGTTCGCTTCGACGGCCAGGTCGACAGGGGCCAGGCCTTGCCGCTGCGGCGCAATATCGGCCGCCACCCCTATGTGCCGCCCGACCGTGGTGACCGCGACGAGCGCTGCCGCGAGGTCTACAACATCCAGGTCCAGGCCCTGGTGCAGCGGCTGCGCTCCAGCGGTATCAAGAAGCTGGTGCTGGGCGTGTCGGGCGGGCTGGACTCGACCCATGCCTTGCTGGTCTGTGCCAAGGCGATGGACCAGTTGGGCCTGCCGCGCGGCCAGATCCTCGGCTACACAATGCCCGGCTTTGCCACCAGCACGCGCACCCGAGACCAGGCCCTGCGCCTGATGGCGGCCGTGGGCTGCACGGCCGGCGAGATCGACATCCGCCCCAGCTGCGAGCAGATGTTCCGCGACCTGGGCCACCCCTATGCGGCCGGTGAGAAGCAGTACGACATCACCTTCGAGAATGTGCAGGCCGGCGAGCGCACCAGCCATCTGTTCCGGCTGGCGAACTTCCACGGCGCCATCGTCGTTGGCACCGGCGATCTGAGCGAGCTGGCCCTGGGCTGGTGCACCTATGGCGTGGGCGACCATATGTCGCACTACAACGTCAACGCCAGTGTGCCCAAGACGCTGATACGCCATCTGGTCCGCTGGGTCGCCGGCAATGGCGACTACGACGCCCATGGCCGCCAGGTGCTGGAAGACATCGTCGCCACTGAGATCAGCCCCGAGCTGGTGCCGGCCGACGGCGCTGCCCTGCAAAGCAGCGAGGCGACGCTGGGCTCCTACGATCTGCAGGACTTCAATCTCTACTACACGCTGCGCTACGGCTTTGCGCCGTCGAAGATCGCCTTTCTCGCGCTCACCGCCTGGTCCGATACCGACCAGGGGGCACAAAGCTACGGCCTGGCCGAAATCAAGCGCGCGCTGCGCATCTTCGTGACCCGCTTCTTCCGCGGCAGCCAGTTCAAGCGCTCCTGCGTGCCCAATGCGCCCAAGGTCGGCAGCGGTGGTTCGCTGTCACCGCGCGGTGACTGGCGCGCGCCCAGTGACTCGGAGGCCACCGCCTGGCTGGCGGAGCTGGAGACGATTCCCGACGCAGACGAGGCTGACGGAACAGCTACCGCCCGATGAGCGGCAGCCCGGACGACTACGTCGTGCGCGTGCACGACGACCCCCGTGACATCGACGCCGAGGCCTGGAACGCCCTGCTCGCCACCCAGTCACATCCCACACCCTTCATGCGCCACGAGTACCTGGCGGCGCTGCAGGTCTCGGGCAGCGCCATTGACAGCACCGGCTGGCAGGCGCAGTTCCTCAGCATTGAACGCGACGGCCAGCTGCTCGCCGCCTGCCCGCTGTATGTGAAAAGCCACTCGTATGGCGAGTATGTTTTTGATTGGGCCTGGGCCGACGCCTACCAGCGCCACGGCCTGCGCTACTACCCCAAGCTTTTGATTGCCGTGCCGTTCACGCCGGTGCCGGGCACACGCCTGCTGGCGGTCGATGACGGCGCGCGGGCGGCGTTGCTGGCCGGCATCAGCCAGTTGGCCCGGCAGGCCAAGATGTCATCGGCACATCTGCTGTTCCCCAGCCCCGATGACCTGGCCCAGGCCGAGGGTCAGGGTTGGCTGGTGCGCCGCGGTGTGCAGTTCCATTGGCACAACCGGCCGGAGCTGCCCTACGGCAGTCTCGAAGACTTCCTGACCACGCTGCAGCGCGAGAAGCGCAAGAAGATCCTGCAGGAGCGCCGCTATGTGCGCGAGGCCGGCGTCACCTTCGATGTGTTCGAGGGCGCGCAGATCAGCACCGAGCAGTGGGATTTCTTCTACCACTGCTACACGCTGACCTATGCCGCCCATCGCTCCACCCCCTATCTGACGCGCGAGTTCTTCCGCCTGATGGCCGACACGATGGCCGAGCACTGGCTGATGTTCATCGCCACGCGAGAAGGCCGGCCGGTGGCCGCCTCGCTGATCTGCATAGACCGCGAACGCGGCCATGCCTACGGGCGCTACTGGGGCTGCATCGAAGAGGTGCGCTGCCTGCACTTCGAGGCCTGCTACTACCAGCCACTGCAATGGGTGATCGAGCAGGGCTTTGCCTCGTTCGAGGGCGGCGCCCAGGGCGAGCACAAGATGTCGCGCGGGCTGATGCCGGTGCGCACCTACTCGGCGCACCAGCTCAGCCACCCGGGCTTTGCCGAGGCGATCGACGACTATCTGAAGCAGGAAGGCCAGTCGATCGAGCAGTATGTCAGTGAGCTGAACGAGCGCAGCCCGTTCAGGGCTTGAAGTCGCCGCCGAAGCTGATCACCAGCTGATCGGGTTTGATATGGCGACGGAAGGCCGCGTTGACCTCGGTCAAGGTCGCCCTGGCCAGCGCGTCGTCCACCTGCTGCGACACCAGATAGCTGCGTTCGAGGAAGAGGTTGCCGGCCAGCGCGGCGGCCAGGCCCGCATCCTGCGCCCGTGACAGCCGGCGATAGCCCAGCAGGCCGCGGCGCGCCTCCTCCAGCTCCTTGGCGCTGAAGCCCTCGGCCAGCGCGCGGGCCAGCTCCTCCCGGTAGGCGGCCTCGACCTTGGGCTGGTTCTGCGGCGCGAAGATGGCGCTGCTCAGCCAGGCCGAGTTCTGCTCGACGGTGCTCCACTCGACCCAGCTGCGCACGTCATACGACAGGCCTTCGCTTTCGCGGATGCGCTTCCACAGCCGCGAGCTGCCACCGCTGCCCAGCATGTAGTTGGCCAGCATCAGCGGCGGATAGTCGGGGCTCAGATCGTTCAGCGGCAGCGACAGGCGCGCCAGCATCGTCGCGTTCTGCTTGTCCGGCGTCTTGAACACCAGCCGGCGCGGCTGCGGCGCCACCAGCGGTTGCGGCACGCGGGTGTAAGCGGCGCTGCTGCGCCAGTTGCCGAACCCGGCCTCCAGCGCGGCGCGCACGGCGCTGGCATCGAGATCACCGACGGCAGCGAACTCGGCATGGCTGGCCCCGCCGAACTGACGCTGGAAGGCCCGCAGCTGCTCGACCTTCAAGGCCTTGATCTCGGCCTCCTGCTCCTCGAAGCTCGGCACGTAGCGCACGTCGCCCTTGGGATAGGGGCTGAACTCGCGGCTGATCGCATCGGCCACCACCGCCTCGGGCTCCTTGCGCTGCTCCTCCAGCCCGGCCAGGGCCTCGCGCTTCAGCTCCTCCAGCCCCTCGGCCGGGAAGCTCGAATGCTGCAGCAGTTCGGCCACCAGGGCCACGGTGCCGGGCAGGTGCTCGCGCAGCGTGGTGATGGTGATCTGCAGCTCGCCGGCCCGGCTGTTGATGGCCAGCTCGGCCTTCAGCGCGTCGAGTCGGTCCTGGATCTGCTGGCGGCTCATGGCCGGCGTGCCGCGCGTCAGCATCTGTGCGGCCATGGTGGCGACCATGCCTTGGTGCATCAGGCTGCGCTCGTCACCATAGTGCAGGCTCATGCGCGCCTGCACCGTGCCGCCGCGCGAGCCCTTGGCCAGCAGCGCCACCTTCATGCCCGAGGGCAGCGCAAAGCGCTGCGTGCGCGCCTCGATATTGGCGGGCACCGCATCGAAGGCCTCGACCTTGGCGGCCGCGCTCTTGGGCACGAAGCTCTTCAGCTCGGCCTCGGTATCCACCTTGACAGGCGCCGGGGCACGGGTGGCCTGCTCCGTCGGGATATAGGTGCTGAGCGTGCGGTTGTCGGCGCGGTAGCGCTCGGTGGCCACGCGCTGCACGTCGACCAGGCTGACCTGGGCGACGCGGTCGCGGTTCAGGAAGAACAGCCGCCAGTCGCCGGCGCCAATCATGTCGGACATGGCCACGCCCACCGTCTCGGGGTTGGCAAAGGTCTGGGCCCACTTCTTATGCCACTTCTGCTTGGCGCGGTCCAGCTCCTGCTGGCTGATGGGCTCGCGCGCCACCGACTCCAGCACTGCCAGCAGACCCTGGCGGGCCTTGTCGATATCCTGGCCCGGGGCCAGCTGCAGGCCGAACATCTGGAAGCCCGGGTCGGCCAGCTCGGCCGAGAAGCTGAAGGCATTTGCCGCCAGCTGACGCTCGACCACCTGCCGGTGCAGGCGGCCCGAGGGCGTGTCGCCCATGATCAGGTTCAGCAGATCGATGGCGGCGTAATCGGGGTGCGCCGCGGCCACCACGTGATAGGCTGCCCAGACGGCCGGCGTGCCGCCGTTGCGGCGCAGCGTCACGCTCTTTTCGCCGTCCTGCACCGGGTCCATCGTGTAGATGGGCGGCAGCATGCGCTGTGGGCGCGGCAGCTTGCCATAGGCCTGGGTGATCAGGCGCAGCGTCTTGTCCGGCTCGAACTTGCCGGAGACGATCAGCGTGGCGTTGTCGGGCTGGTAGTAGGTCTTGTAGAAGGCCTGCAGCCGGGTGATGTTGACGTTCTCGACATCGCTGCGCGCGCCTATCGTGCTCTTGCCGTAGTTGTGCCACTGGTACATCGTGGCCAGCGTGCGCTCGAACATCACGTTGCCGGGATTGTTCTCGCCCATCTCCATCTCGTTGCGCACCACGGTCATCTCGGTGTCGAGGTCGCGGCGGGCGATGAAGCTGTTGACCATCGCGTCGGCCTGCCAGTCCAGATACCACTGCAGGTTCTCGTCATTGGCCGAGAAGCTGGCGAAGTAGTTGGTGCGGTCCAGCCAGGTCGTGCCATTGGCCCGCAGGCCGCGCTTGGTGAACTCGGCCCATGCGCGCGGGTTCTTGGGCGTGCCCTTGAAGATCAGATGCTCCAGCAGATGGGCCATGCCCGTCTCGCCGTAGTTCTCGTGCTTGGAGCCCACCCGGTAGGTCAGATTGACCGTCGTCGTCGGCTTGGAGTCATCGGGGATCAGCAAGACCTGCAGGCCATTGGCAAGGCGGTACTCGCTCACCCCCTCGACGCTGTGCACCAGCAGCGGCGCGGCACTCGACGCCAGCGGCAGCGCGGCCTTGATGGCCGGATCGTTCGAATAGGATCTGGCCGGGGCCTTGGCCTTGCTGCTCTTCTTGGTCGCCACTGCCTTGGCTGGCTTGGCAGGCTTGGTCTGCGCCGGGGCAGGCAGGGCCAGCATGGAAAACGCCACAACGGTCGCGGTGGACAAGAAACGCTTGAACATGGGGTGCGCCTGAGTCGGAAGAGCGCCGAGTGTAGAGCCAGCCCCATGCAAAAGAGCGCCACGGTGGGCGCTCTTTCAAACTGCTACAGCCTGTCGCTTACTTCGCTTGCGCGGCAGCGTAGGCCTTCAGACCGGAGACGATCTCGGCCTTGGCGGCTTCGGGGCCTTCCCAGCCCTTGACCTTGACCCACTTGCCCGGTTCCAGGTCCTTGTAGTGCTCGAAGAAGTGCTGGATGGCGTTGAGGCGCATCTTGTTCACGTCCTCGGGCTTTTGCCAGTGGTCGTACATCGGCAGGATCTTGCTGGTGGGCACGGCCAGCAGCTTGGCGTCGCCGCCGGCCTCGTCGTCCATCTGCAGCACGCCGATGGCGCGGCAGGTCACGACCACGCCGGGTGTCAGCGCGTAGGGGGTGATCACCAGCACGTCGACCGGGTCGCCATCGTCCGACAGGGTCTGCGGAATGTAGCCGTAGTTGCAGGGGTAGTGCATGGCCGTGGTCATGAAACGATCGACAAACAGCGCGCCGCTTTCCTTGTCCACCTCGTACTTGATCGGGTCGGCGTTCATCGGAATTTCGATGATCACGTTGAACTGCTCGGGCGCCTTGGCGCCGGGGGTCACGTTGTGCAGGCTCATGGGGTTCTTCTCGACAGCGGGGGAAAACCCGCATTCTAAAGGGGTCGGCTTGCCATGACCTGACGCAGCTGGCCGCCAATTCGCCGCCGCACCACTGGAAAACACCATGCCGTGATGAATTGCCCGTCCCTTAGCATGGGTTTGCGACCCGTACCAAGGCGCCGCGGCGCGACTTGAAGAGACGGACGTTTCAACGGTCCCAGGGCTAGAACGAAAGAGGAGACAGCTACATGTCGACGAGTTTGGCGCTGTATTTTGCGCTCGCGTGCGGTGCCGCCGCAGTGCTTTATGGGTTCATCCAGCGAAGCTGGATTCTGAGTCAGGACGCGGGCAACGCGCGCATGCAGGAGATCGCGAACGCGATTCAACAAGGAGCCGCGGCCTATCTGGCGCGGCAGTACAAGACCATCACGGTCGTCGGCGTGATTCTGGCGATCCTGATCGCCCTGTTCCTGGACAAGACCTCGGCCATCGGCTTCGTCATCGGCGCGGTGCTCTCGGGCGCCTGCGGCTTCATCGGCATGAACGTCTCGGTGCGCGCGAATGTGCGCACCGCCCAGGCGGCCACCAAGGGCATTGGCCCGGCGCTGGATGTCGCCTTCAAGGGCGGCGCCATCACCGGCATGCTGGTGGTGGGCCTGGGCCTGCTGGGCGTGTCGCTGTTCTTCTGGTTCCTGACCGGCGGCGAGAAGACCGACAGCGCGTCTCTGAAGCCCCTGCTGGGCTTTGCCTTCGGCTCCTCGCTGATCTCGATCTTCGCGCGACTGGGCGGCGGCATCTTCACCAAGGGCGCCGACGTCGGCGCCGATCTGGTGGGCAAGGTGGAGGCCGGCATCCCCGAGGATGACCCGCGCAACCCGGCGGTGATCGCCGACAACGTCGGTGACAACGTCGGCGACTGCGCCGGCATGGCCGCCGACCTGTTCGAGACCTATGCCGTGACCCTGATCGCCACCATGGCCCTGGGCGGCCTGATGGTCACCGGTGCCACGATGAATGCGCTGATCTACCCGCTGATGCTGGGCGGCGTGTCCATCATCGCGTCCATCATCGGCTGCTACTTCGTCAAGGCCTCGCCGGGCATGAAGAATGTGATGCCGGCCCTGTACAAGGGCCTGGCGGTGGCCGGCGTGCTGTCGCTGATCGCCTTCTACTTCGTCACCAACGCGATGTTCCCCACCGCGCTGACCCTGAAGGATGGCAGCTCGGTCTCGGCCATGGCCCTGTTCGGCGCCTGCGCCGTGGGCCTGGTGCTGACCGCGGCCATGGTCTGGATCACCGAGTACTACACCGGCACGCAGTACGCCCCGGTGCGGCACATCGCCCAGGCCTCGACCACCGGCCACGGCACCAACATCATCGCCGGCCTCGGCGTGTCGATGCGCTCCACCGCCTGGCCGGTGCTGTTCGTCTGCCTGGCCATCCTGACGGCCTACAAGCTGGGCGGCCTGTACGGCATTGCCGTGGCCGCGACCTCGATGCTGAGCATGGCCGGCATTGTCGTGGCCCTGGACGCCTACGGCCCAATCACCGACAACGCCGGTGGCATTGCCGAGATGTCCGAGCTGCCCGCCAGCGTGCGTGACGTGACGGACCCGCTGGACGCGGTGGGCAACACCACCAAGGCGGTGACCAAGGGCTATGCGATCGGCTCGGCCGGTCTGGCGGCCCTGGTGCTGTTCGCCGACTACACCCACTCGCTGGAAGGCCGCGGCATCAGCGTGGCCTTCGATCTGAGCGACCCGAAGGTTATCGTCGGCCTGTTCATCGGCGGCCTGATCCCCTATCTGTTCGGTGCGATGGCGATGGAGGCCGTGGGCCGCGCCGCCGGCTCGGTGGTGGTTGAGGTGCGCCGCCAGTTCGCCGACGGCCAGATCATGGCCGGCCAGCGCAAGCCCGACTACAGCGCAGCGGTGGACATGCTGACCACGGCCGCGATCAAGGAAATGATCGTGCCGTCGCTGCTGCCGGTGATCGTGCCGGTGGTCGTCGGCCTGACGCTCGGTGCTGCGGCGTTGGGCGGCCTCTTGATGGGCACCATCGTGACCGGCCTGTTCGTGGCCATCTCGATGTGCACCGGCGGCGGCGCCTGGGACAACGCCAAGAAGTACATCGAAGACGGCAACCACGGCGGCAAGGGCTCGGAAGCGCACAAGGCCGCCGTCACCGGCGACACCGTGGGAGACCCCTACAAGGACACCGCCGGCCCGGCCGTCAACCCGCTGATCAAGATCATCAACATCGTGGCCCTGCTGATCGTGCCGCTGCTGCCCATGGGTGCGGCGCCGGTCAAGGCAGCCGAGGCACCGGCGGCCATTGTCGCGCCAGCCCCGGCCTCGGAAGCGGTGGCGATGCCGGCGGCCATGCCCGCTGCAGCGATGGCCAGCGAGGCGGCCTCCAAGCCCTGAGTTGCACGCGCTGCAAAGGCAAAAGCCCACTTCGGTGGGCTTTTTTTGTTGGAGCACGCGATCAGGGGGCGAGCGGAGCCCTCCAATGTCAATCGACGGCCAGCGGCGCATTCAGTGCCAGATCGACCATCGTCACGCCACCGCGCTCGCCGGGCACCAGGCTGCCGTAGCGCTGGGCAAAAACCGGCGGCAGGGGCCGGGCCGACTCGGGCGCCAGCCACAGCCGCAGCAGATGGCGTTGGCGCTCCGGCTCGGGCCAGTCCTCGAAGGCGGTGCGGTCGTGCAGCAGGCTGTGGTTGTGCACGAACTGCAGGTCCCCGGGCTCCAGGCTCATCATGAAGTTCAACCGCGTGTCGTTGCTCAGCGCATCGAACAGGTCCAGCGCCTCGACCGTCTCGGCACCCAGCCGTGGCGCATCGGCAAAACGCTGGGCCGAATCAATGTACTGGCGCTGATAGATGGCCGACAGCAGGCCTGCATGCCAGCTGAACACCGGTATCTCGAAGAAGGGCTTACCGCCCGCGGGCACCTCGCCACGCCGGTCGGTGGCCAGTGGCTGGAACAGAAGCGCCGCCAGATCGGGCCGCAGGCGCCGCAGCTCGTTGTACAGGGTCACCGATGACACCAGGGCCGACCGGCCACCGCTGCGCGCCGTCTGCAGGCACAAGAGGCCGACGATGTCGCTGGAGTCGGTGTGGAAGGTCTGGCGCTCATGGGTCTGGTAGATGCGCACCCGGGGGTCGTCCGAACTCAGGCCCAGATCCTTCACATGGCCCAGGACATGGCCCTGGGCGTTCTGCGGCCGGGCCCGGCCCAGGTGCAGTCCCAGGCCGTAGAAGGCTACGGCGCTCTGGCGCAAGCTCCAGCGCTGCACCGGCAGCCCGCGCAGCAGCACGAAGCCGCGGCCGTTCAGCAGCTCGGCGAGGATCGCTTGCAGGCGCGGCCTCAGGCTCGGCAGCGGGAAGTCCTCGCGTCGCATGGAGGCGATGTCGGCTTCGCCGTAGGCGAGGCTGGCGGACGCTATCTCGGCCAGTTCGGTCTCAGTGAAGTGCAGCAGCCATTCGTCGCTGCGCGCCGCCATGTCAGGCCCGAACCAGGCCGAGGGCCCCTCGATCTGCGGCGGCAAGCGATCGGGAAATGCGTTATGCGAACTCATGGCGGCCCGGGCGGTGGAAGTTCCTCTATTCTGGGCCACCCCATTGAAAGAGCTGCCATGGACACCCGCATCCCCGGACGACGCTTTCTGCACTCCCCCGGCCCCACCCATGTGCCCGACGAGGTGCTGGATGCGATGCGCCGCCAACCGATGGACATGGCCGACCCGCGGCTGACACGCTGCATTGCCGCCTGCGAAGCAGGCCTGCAGCGGCTGCTCGGCACAGCCAGCGCCAAGCCCTTCATCTATGCCGGCAATGGCCATGGCGCCTGGGAGGTGCTGGTCGAGAACCTGATCGCACCGGGCGAACTGGTGCTGATTGCCGGCACCGGGCATTTTTCCGACTCCTGGGCGCTGCAGACCGAGGCGCTGGGCCGGCGCGTGCAGCGCACGCCCTGGATCGAGGGCCGGGCGATCGACGTGGCCGCCGTCGAGCAGGCGCTGCGCGATGACCGCGAGCACCAGATCAAGGCGCTGTTCGTCGTCCACACCGACACCGCCAGCGGCATCACCAGCGAGCTGGCACCGCTGCGCGCAGCATTGGATGCGGCCGGCCACCCTGCCCTGCTGGTGGCCGATGTGGTGGCCTCGCTGGGCGCGGCGCCGTTCGAGATGGATGCCCTGGGCGTCAACGTCGCCGTCGGCGCGTCGCAAAAGGGGCTGATGCTGCCGCCGGGCCTGGGCTTTGTGGCGGTCGATCAAGCGGCCATGGAGATGGCCGCGCGCAACCCGGCACCGCGCTTCTACTGGGACTGGCGCTTGCGCGACAGCGAACTGCCCTACCGCAAGTTCTGCGGCACGCCACCGCAAAATCTGCTGATGGGGCTGGAGGCGGCACTCGGCCTGGTCTTTCAGGAGGGACTGGGCCAGGTCCATGCCCGCCATGCGCTGCTGGCCCGCGCCGTCCATGCCACCGTCGAGGGCTGGGCCACGGCCGGGGCGCTGAGCTTCTTCGCGCAGGTGCCCGAGCAGCGCTCGGTCTCGGTCACCGCTGTGCAGGTGGCGCCCGGCATCGATGTGGATGCCCTGCGTGCGCTGGCCCGCGAGCGCTTCCAGGTGTCGATTGCCGGAGGCCTGGGCCCGCTGACGGGCAGGGTGTTCCGCATCGGCCATCTGGGCGATCTGAATGCGGCCATGGTGCTGGGCTGCCTGGCCGGCGTCGAGGCGGCGCTGACGGTGCAGGGCATCCCGTTCGGCCGCGACGGCGTGGCCCGCGCGGTGGCCTGCCTGGCCAAGGGCTAGGCAACGCTGCTTCCGCGATAGCCCATTGCGGCACGGGCCATGGCCCGTCCGGGCGATGCCGCGCGGGGGGCAGATCAGCACACTTCAGGCTTGAGCGTTGCCTGATGGTTGGGTGTCGCTCTCAACGGAGCACACCATGAACCAAACAATCACCCCCACCCGCACCCGGCACGCCCTCTCCTACTGGGCGGTCAGCGCCATGGCCCTGCTGTCGGCGTTCTTCACGCTCACCCTCAGCGGTTGTGCAAGCGCGCTGGACCGCGCCGGACTCAACCCCAAAGACCCGCAACTGGCCGACAAGCTGGTCGAGCGCTACCGCCGCTATGACGGCCAATGAACGATCACTTCACAAGGAAGCCGCCATGAAGCACCCTCTCCTGACCTTGGCCGGTGCCCTGACCGCCGCCTGCATCGCCCACGCCCCGGCCCACGCCACCACCTATCTGTTCAGCCAGGGCGGCTACGCCGGCGGCGCCACCATCAGCGGCAGCTTTGCCGGCGAGGATCTGGACGCCGATGGCTGGCTGTACGGATATGAAATCACTGACTTCTCGCTCAGCTTTTCCGGCAACTACGCCGTGCCGGCCTTCAGCCACGGCCTGTCCGATCTGAACGGGCTGGAGTACCGCATCGGTGCCAGCCAGATTGGCGGCGACGTGCCCGGCGGCATGGCCAGCAACTTCGGCGGCTTCGTCGGCACCCTGCTGCCGCCCGGCAAGAACGCGAACAGCGTGCTGGGCTATCAGTTCACCAGCCTCCAGTGGCCCACCTATTCGATCGCCGGCGAGGTGGCCGACATCGACCTGGGCATCAGCTCGCGCACCCACGAGCTGATCGCGGTCACGGCAGTGCCCGAGCCGGCCAGCCAGTCCCTGCTGCTGGTCGGGCTGATCGGCATAGGCGGCCTGGTGCGCCGGCGGATGCGGGCCGACAGGCTCTAGACTGGGACTTTCAACCCTGCCCGGAGACCCATCGTGCCCTCTGCCCCGTTCACACTGATCGTCGACAGCCTGTTCACCAGCCCCTACGCGATGTCGGCCTTCATCGCGCTGCAGGAGAAGGGCCTGGCCTTCGAGCTGGAAACGGTGAACCTGGAGGCCGGCCAGCAGCACAGCCTGGCCTTCCGCCGGCAATCGCGCACCAGCCGAGTGCCGACACTGGTGCAGGGGGACTTCACGCTGTCCGAGTCCAGCGCCATCACCGAGTATCTGGAAGACCTCTATCCGGCGCCGGGCCATGCTCGGGTCTACCCGGCCGATCTGCAGCAGCGCGCCCTCGCCCGCCAGGTCCAGGCCTGGCTGCGCAGCGATCTCCTGGCCCTGCGCAGTGAACGCACCACCGAGGTGATCTTCTTCAGGCCCAACCCCGCGCCACTGAGCGCCGAGGGCCAGGCCGCCGCCGACAAGCTGATACGGGTCGCCGAAGGCCTGCTGACGCCGGGCGCCGAGCATCTGTTCGGTGCCTGGTGCCTGGCCGACACCGATCTGGCCCTGATGCTGAACCGGCTGGCACTCAATGGCGACGCCCTGCCCGAGCGGCTGAAAAGCTATGCGCAGCGGCAGTGGCAGCGGCCCTCGGTGCAGCAGTGGGTCGGGCAGTCCCGCACCTAGGGAAAACTAGCACCCATGGATGCGGGGCTGGCACGCAAAAATCCCCCATCTCCGCCCGTTCTGACGGCCCAGTCGCGCTACAGTTTCGCATTGCATCGCCTGATGCTTGCATTCACGACCCGGACCCGCCCCGCTGCGCATGTTGAACACCACCAAGTCATTGCCGCCGGCCATGGAGCTGGGCCGGCGCCAGGGCGCGATGGCCGCCCTGCAGCTGCAATTGCAGGGCCTGGAAGCCGAGTTGACCGTGCTGCTGAAGGGCCTGAAGCGCTTCATCGTCCGCTACGCGCAAGAACTGACCCCGCTGTACACTGAGCTTGACGCGCTGGAGCTGCAGCTCAGCGAAGCCTTGCAGCGCCTGCTGCAGGCCGAGGGCGGCGAAGGCTTCGGCCCGGCGCCCGAGACCGGCTTCGGCCTGCCCGACTTCGGCAATCTGCCGCCGCCCGAGCCCGAGCCCAAGCCGCCGGTGGCGCTGGCCGGCCCGCCGGACTTCAAGCTGCTGTACCGCCGTGCGGCGATGCGCCTGCACCCCGACCGGGCGCGCAGCGAGGTCGAGCGCAACATCCTCAACCACGCGATGAGCCAGGTGAACCTGGCCTATGCCCAGGGCGACCGCTACACGATAGAGCGGCTGCTGGTGCAGTCGGGCGAGGACCCGCAGCAGGTCAGCAGCGACCCGCTGTCCGCCCGCCTGCTGTGGGTGCAGCAGCGCGAGCAGCAGCTGCAGCAGCGCGAGCGCTATGTGCAATCGCGTCTCAAGGAGCTGCGCGCCAATCCGATGCACAGGCTGTGGCGGGTGGTCGCCGACGCCGAGACCCTGGGGCTGGACCCGCTGGGCGTGATGGCCGAGCGCCTGCGCGGACAAATTGCCGAGCGGCGCCGTGAACTGCAGGCAGTGACGCAGCGCTGACGTAGCCCGGATGCAATCCGGGGTTTTGACGGACCTGAGCTGCGGCCCCGGATTCCATCCGGGCTACAACTTCAGGCAAATCTGCCCTGCAGAAACCACCCCGAATGCTTGCCGGCCACCGGCAGCGCCAGCCGGCCGCGGAACACCCAGACCAGGGCGCCGCCGGGACGCATGGCGATGTAGTAGTCGCGGGCCACGCCGGCGCCGTCCCACCAGCCGGACTCGATGCGCTCGGGCCCGCTCAGCAGCTGCAAGACCTGACCCTCCAGCACCGGGCAGGCATCGCGTTCGGTCAGCGGCTGCGGCTCGGGCAGCAACCAGGCCGGCTGGGCCAGACCGGTCGGCGGCGAAGCCTCCTCCACCCGGCGCTGCGAGGTCGGCGGCTCCCATGGGCTCAGCCGCGACGCACACTCGGGCCGGTGATCGGCCTGCGGCCGCAGCTGCAAGACCCGCTCACGCCCCAACCTGGCCTGCAGCCGCTCGATCAGCCGCAGCATGCCCTCCTGCTGGCTCTGCCGGGTCGGAAAAAGCTCCTCGTTCGGTGGCGCGCCCAGCACCAGATCGTTGCAGCGCAGGCGCAGCTCCAGGGTCGGCGCGGCCAGCGTGGCCCGGCCCAGGCGCTCGCGCAGCAGCAGCTGTAGATGAGCGGCATCGGCCGAGGCCTGGGCCAGCGCCACCTCGACGACGGTGTGGCTGGGCCCATCCGCGCGGTGACGCGCCTCGTGCAGCATCTGCAGCTCGAAGCGCTGCACCCGGCCATGGCCGGCCCGGGCCCAGACCACCAGCTGCGCCAGCAACAGGGCCGCGCCCTGCAGCACCTGCTCGGTGCTGTCGGCGCGGGCAAACAGCTCCAGCCGCTGCTCGAACACCTTGGGCAGCAGCTCCCAGTCGCGCGGGTCGGGCCGGGTGCCCAGGGCGCTGTCCAGATCGGCCAGCAGCTGCGGGCCGAAGCGCCGGGCCAGGCCGGCCCGCGGCAGCTGGCGCAGATCGGCAATGCAGCGCAGGCCCATGCCCTGAAGATCGTCCCAATGGGCCTGTGCCGGCCCGAGCAAGGTGACCGGGCCGCGGTTCAGCAGCTGGGCCAGGGCCCGCGGGTCTTCGACATGGGCGCCCTGCCGCAGATCATCGCGCCAGCGCGCCAGATAGGCCGCGCCCAGCGCGGTGGGCGCGCAAGCGATCTGCACCGGCCCCACGCCCTGTTGCAGCGGCAGCAAGGCCTGCTCCAGCCGCTGCAACAGGCAGGCCAGGCCGCCGAAATAGCGCAGGCTGCTGCGCACCTCCAGCAGCACGTCCAGCCCCTCCAGCGTGACCGAGGGCGTGAAGGCCAGCGCCGCATGGACGAGCGCCTGCCGGGCCTGCACATCGCGCCGGGCGTCGGCCTCGCCCAGGGTCAGCCGGGGCGCCAGCGACAGGGCGGTGTTGCGCTTCAAACCGGGCTTGACGCCCAGGCGCAGGGCCGCCGCATTGACATCGCTGATCAGGTGGTTGTCGACCAAGGCCACCGGCCCCTGGCACAGCTCGCCCGTCAAGGTCGAGGCAAAGGCTTGCAGCGACAGATGGGGCAGATGAAGGGCGATCCACAACATGGCGGGAACAGGGAGTCAGCGGCCGGCGCATGCTCAGGCCGCACCGGACACAGCACCGGACACCGCTTCAGGCAGTGCCGTGCTCGCTGGCGCCAGCACCCCACGCTGCCGCGGCGCCAGCGCCCGGGCCCGCTGCTGGGGCAGCAGCACCGGTGGCAGCTCCAGCAGCAGCGCCTCGGCCAGGCGCGGGCCGCGGCGCTTCAGCACCTGCACGGCCAGGCAGTCGGGCCCGCCGGCACGCAGGCTCAGGCGCAGCGGCGCCGGGCTGGGCCGCTGCTGGGCCGTCCATTCGCGCAGCAAAAAGGCCGGGCCCTCATGCTGGGCCGCGGCCAGCTGCAATCGGCGCAGCGCGTCAGCATGCAGGCGCTCGGGCAACCAGGCCAGCACCGCACCGGCATGGCCGCTCTTCAAGGTCTGCTCCAGCGCCCACAGCAGATCGGCACTGGCGCGCAGCTGACCCGGGATGATCAGCAGCTGCTGCGCCCGCAGCCCCAGGCCGTCCAGCGCCCGCGCCGACAGCCGGGCCGGTGGATCGAACAGCATCAGCAGCTTGCCGCCGGCCGCCACCGCCGCCAGCGTGGGGGCCAGCAGGCGCAGCTCGCCGATGCCGGCCTGGGCCAGCAGCAGCTCGCTCAACACGCCTTGCGGCCAGCCGCCGCCCGGCAACTGGGCGTCCAGCGCGGCAAAACCGCTGGGCCAGGCCACGCCGGACGCCCGAGTCAGCTGGTGCGCCCGCCACAGGCCGGGATGCAGTTCCTGCAGGTCCCTGCCCGGCACAGGCCCATGCAGCAGCCCCGCAGGGAGAGGCGGGGGATTGGCGGCAACACCGAAAGCAAGTTGGGCAGGGACTGCGGGCATGTTGATACTGTATTTTTGTACAGTATTTTATGCAAGGACAAATTGCACGGTCCGGCCGCGCCGAGATCAGCTCGCACTGCGGCTCAGCTGGCCGGAGTCGGCGATTTGCTGGCACTGGTGAGCGGCTGCTCTGGGGTACCTCAATTCGCCCGGATTCACCAAGCCAACATCCTTTCGCGCAGCCCCGTGGTCAGCTCCATGGTCGGAATGAGTCAGTCGGCCGATCATGCATATCTCGACGGACCGGACGGACCATGCCTGGGCATGCCTCGCCTAAGATCACGCACCTAACACTTCAAGGCGCCGCATGAGCCCCACATTCCAGATCGAGGGAGTTGATGTTTTTGTCGAGGGCCAAGGGGAGGACGCCCTGGTCATGATCCATGGTTGGCCCGACACCTACCGCCTGTGGGACGCCCAGGTCGCCCATCTGCGGGCCAGCCACCGCTGTGTGCGCTTCACCCTGCCGGGCTTCGACGCCGCCCAGCCGCGCAGAGCCTGCGGGCTCGAGGAGATGATTGCGCTGTTCAAACGCATCATCGAGCAGGTCAGCCCCGGGCGGCCGGTGGTGCTGATGCTGCACGACTGGGGCTGCGTGTTCGGCTACCAGTTGCTGATGCGGCACCCGGAGCTGGTGGCGCGGGTGATCGCCGTGGACATCGGCGATGCCGGTTCACCGGCCCATGTGCGCGCACTGGGTGCCAAGGCCAAGCTGATGGTCCTGGGCTATCAGCTGTGGCTGGCCCTGGCCTGGCGCATTGGCGGCAGGCTGGGCACGTGGATGACGCGTTATATGGCCGGTGCGATGCAGTGCCCCAGCGATCCGCAATACATCCACGCGGACATGAACTATCCCTACGACATCACCTGGACCGGCAGCCATGGCGGCTACCGCAAGGCGCGGCCGATCGATCCGCCCTGCCCCATGCTCTACCTCTACGGCACGCGCAAGCCCTTCATGTTCCATTCGCAGGCCTGGGCCGAAGCGCTGGCCGCCAGACCCGGCAGCCGGGTGCAGGGCTTCAAGACCGGGCACTGGGTGATGAGCGCCCAGCCCCAGGCCTTCAATGAGGCCGTATCGGCCTGGCTGGTGCCCACACCAAAGCCTCCTCAGACGTCTTCCAGCGCCAGCAGCTCCTGAATCGTCTGGCGGCGGCGGATCACGCGGGTCTTGCCGCCATCGACCAGCAGCTCGGCGCACAGCGGGCGGCTGTTGTAGTTGGAGGACATCGACGCGCCATAGGCCCCGGTGTCGTGGAACACCAGCAGGTCGCCGACCGCGGGCGCGGGCAGATCGCGGTGGGTGACGACGCCGCCCTCCTCCTGCGTGAACACATCGCCCGACTCGCACAACGGGCCGGCGACGACGGTGGCCAGGCTGGCGCGCTCGGCCAGCGGCGCGTTGCCGGCGCCGGCGACGACGCTGATGTGGTGGTAGCCGCCGTACATGGCCGCGCGCACCAGCTCGTTGAAGCCGGCGTCCACCAGGGCGAAGTGGTTGGCGCCCATGTCCTTGACCGCCCGCACCTCGGACAGCAGCAGGCCCGACTCGGCCACCAGATAGCGGCCCGGCTCTATCTCCAGCTTGACCGTGTGTTGCAGGCTGGCGGCGATCTTCTGCCGCGCAGCATCCCAGAGGCTGAAGTAGTGGGCGACATCGATGCGCGCGTCGCCCTCACGGTAAGGAATCGACAGGCCGCCGCCGGCCGAGATCGCCTCGATGTCATGGCCCAGGCTCTGCACCCGGGCGGCCAGCGCCACCATGGCCTCGCAGACCTGGGACAGATGGCTGTAGTCCACGCCCGAGCCGATGTGCATATGCAGGCCCACCAGGTGCAAGCCGTGCTGGGCAATCGCCTCCAGTGCCAGCGGCAGATCGGCATGCCAGATGCCGTGCTTGCTGTGCTCGCCACCGGTATTGGTCTTCTGGCTGTGACCATGGCCGAAGCCCGGGTTGATGCGCAGCCAGACGCGGTGGCCCGGTGACACAGCGCCCAGCTGGTGCAGCATGTTGATGGAGCCGGCATTGACCGGCACTTTCAGTTCGACGATGCGCGCCAGCGTCGGCCGGTCCAGCAAGTCGGCGGTGAAAACGATCTCCGAGGGCTCGCCGCCCAAGGTATAGCCGGCATGCAGCGCCCGCTCGACCTCGCCCAGCGAGACCGAGTCGACCAGCACGCCCTGCTCGCGCATCAGGCGCAGGATGTGGGTGTTCGAGCAAGCCTTCTGCGCGAACCGGATGGTGTCGAAGGACCGCAGCTCGGCGATGCGCTGGCGTATCAGCTCGGCGTCGTACACCCACAGCGGCGTGGCATGGGTCCGGGCCAGATCGGTCAGCAGTTCGGGATTCAGTTCGGCAGGCATGGCAGGTCTTTGCAAGGCGGGAATGGCGCAATCTTGCCTCGCCACGGACTTTCAGTAAATTGCTTTATATTCTCAATTCCATTCATTTTTGATATGGATTGCCTCCATGCCGCTCTCCCACCGCCATATCGAGGTCTTCCACGCGCTGATGAGCCAGGGCAGCGTCACGGCCGCAGCGCAGGCCCTGTTCACCTCTCAGCCGACGATCAGCCGCGAGCTGGCGCGCATGGAAAGCCTGCTGGGCCTGGCGCTGTTCGACCGCGTGCGCGGGCGGCTGCAACCCACCGCCCAGGCGCTGGCCCTGTTCGACGAGGTGCAGCGCTCTTTTGTGGGGCTGGAGCGCATTGCCAGCGTGGCAGCGCAGCTGAAGAACTTTGCCAGCGGCCAGCTGTCGGTGTTGTGCCTGCCGGTGTTCTCGCACTCGCTGCTGCCGGGGGCGATGGCCCGCTTTGTCCAGGCCCATGGAGCGGTCAGCATCGCCATCACGCCACAGGAGTCGCCGTTTCTGGAGCAGTCACTGGCCGCGCAAAGCCATGACCTGGGCCTGACCGAGCACGAGCGGGACCTGCCCGGCACGCAGCAAAGCCTGTTGCTGCAGGCCGACGAGGTCTGCGTGCTGCCCGAGGGTCATGTCTTGCTGAGCAAGCCCAGGCTGGAGCTGAGCGACTTCGCCGGCCAGGCCATGGTCAGCTTCCCGCCCAGCGATGGCTACCGCCAGCTGCTCGATGGTCTGTTCGCACAGGCCGGTGTGTTGCCGCGCCAGGTGGTGCAGACGCACAGCGCGGCCTCGGTCTGCGCCATGGTGCGCCAGGGCCTTGGCGTGGCCGTCGTGAACCCGCTGACGGCGCTGGAGTATCTGGGCCCCGACCTGCAGATCAGGCCGCTGATGCGATCGATTCCGTTCCGCGTCAGCCTGGTGCGGCCGGAGCGCCGGCCCGGCAACGCGCTGGTCGACCAGTTCGTACTGTCGCTGCAGGCCGAGGCCGCGTCGCTTCTGCAGCGCCTTCGCCCCTGGCTAGACTGACGGGCGAGGTTGTCCCAGCAACCCCTGCCAATAAAGCTCGGTGGCCAGCAGCACGGTGCGGGTCAGGGTCTCGTGGGCCAGCACAAAGGCTTCGCCATAGACCGTCTCGTCCGGGTACTCGGTGATCAGCGTGTAGGGCACCTTGGAGCGCTGATCCTCGCTGACCAGGCAGGCGATGCCGTTGAACACCGGGAACGGCAGTTCGCCCCAGTGCGCGCGCCACAAGGCATGCTGGCGCGCGTTCAACGCACGCAGGGCCGGGTCTTGCGCCAGGCCGGCGGTGAGCGCCTCCAGAAAGGCCGTCCCGTCATGGCCGGGGTGCTGGCGCAGGATCAGGAAGAAGCCCTTGGGCAGGGCCCAGTCCGGCATGCCGCGCGGCAGATAACCCGAGAACGGCCGCGTCCACTCATGGGCCGGATAGCCATGCAGGCTCAGGTGCAGGCCGGCCCGGGTGCGGGTGATCGCCTCCTGGCGTGCCGCCTTCTCGCCCAGCTCCGGTGGCTGGCGCACCTCCAGGTCATCGCCCAGCGCGGTGAAGCGGGCCGCATGCTGCATATGCCGCGGGTTGCTCTGGCACAGCAGGTGGTGCAGGCCTGCGCCGTCAGGGTTCTCGAGCGGCACCAGCGCATAGTGGGCGTCGGGCCGTTGCTGCAGCACGGCTCCGGCGCGCAGCACGGCCACAATGCCCGAGCTTTCATTGGCATGCTGGCCACCGCTGATCACCACGCCGGGCAGACCGCCGGCGCGGTGCAGTCCCTGGACCTGGCGGCCCTGCCAGGATCTGCAAGAGAAACGTTCGCCGGCCAGCGGCGCGAACGCCGCCCTCACCTCGTCAGGGTGCAGCGGCCGGTCCAGGCGCTCCAGGGCCGGCGCTGCCACCTCGACCGGCGCATCGGCCCGATGGCTTAGCAGCCTGACCTTGAGCATCGTCGGCCCGTCGCCGTGCACCACCATGGGCACGATCTGCCCGGGGCGCAACGTGCGGTCACCCGGCGGCCTGCCGCTGAGCCGATGGAAATGCTCAAGAATGGAGAAGTACAGGTCCTCATGCAGTGCCTCGGCGGTGCTGATGACCTCGTCGCCATAGTCCAGCGCGCGCTCGATGCCGCGCATCGCGATATCGATCTGCAGGGTGTCGAAATAGGGCTCCGTCGCCGGCCAGGGATGTCTGCGCACGGCCGCCATCGTCTGTTCGAACACGGCCTCGTAGTCGGTCCGCATCGGGCCGTCGTGCAGCAACTCATTGCCCCGCCAGGCCCGCAGCCAGCCGATCGGCGAGCCTTCGCCATTCAGCGGCACGAACACCCGCCGGCGCCAGCCATCCAGACTGACGGCGATTTCGGCATCGGCAACAAACACCAACCGGGTTTGCTCGCCCAGCAGGCCGGCCAAGGGATAGGCATCCACCTTGATGCGCTGCAGCAGTTCGGCCGGAGCATGAACGGTGATCTCGTGCAGATCCTGCAAAGGCCCGGCCTCCTCAAGAAAGAAGTGCAGCAGCGGCTTGTAGGCGCAGCGCACCTGCACGTCCATTCCCAGCCGCTCCAGTCCGCGCTCGGCGCTGCGCCGCTGCTGCTCGTCCTCAAACAGCCAGACCTCGGCCCGCGTGGCGCTCAGCGCCTGCAAGCGGGCCGGCAGGGTGTCAAGTGTGGACGGCAACACAAGGTGCTGGATCAATGCTGTCATGGGCTTCAGGAAGGGAAGATGAACCCCCATTCTCCACCGCCAAGGCACCGCGTGCTGGGCCATACTGGGGCATGAGCACGATCACCGCACCGCCCTCATCGCAGCTGCACCGCCTGCGCGACTTCGTCACTGCCCTGGCCCGAGTGCTCGATGAGCAACCCGACGAAGCCCGCATCCTGGCCGAGGGTGGAACCCTGCTGGCCGCCCTGGTGGCCCAGGACGATTGGCTGCCCGAGGCCTATGCCCGTCCCGACGCCCAGCACTACCGCCAGTACCTGCTGCATGCCGATTCGGCCGAGCGCTTCTCGGTCGTCAGCTTCGTCTGGGGGCCGGGCCAGCGCACACCCATCCATGACCACACCGTCTGGGGTCTGATCGGCGTGCTGCGCGGGGCGGAGATCGCCCAGGCCTACGCTCGCAGCGAGCAAGGCCAGTTCTTGCCACAGGGCCCGGCGCAGCGGCTGCAGGCCGGCCAGGTCGAGGCCGTGTCGCCGCGTATCGGTGACGTGCATCAAGTCAGCAATGCCCTCGCCGACCAGACCTCCATCAGCATCCATGTCTATGGCGCCAATATCGGCGCGGTGCGGCGCTCGACCTACATGCCAGACGGCACGGCCAAGCCCTTCATCTCGGGCTATAGCAACACGCAGCTGCCCAATATCTGGGATCGCTCCAAGGAAAGCCAATGACCGCCCTGGCCGCTCGCAGTCCCGAGTACGTGCGTCAGGCCTGGCGCGAGGCAGCCCAGGGCCGCGAGATCGCGCTGCTGGACCTGCGCGAGGAAGACCCCTATGCGCAATCGCACCCGCTGTTCGCCGCCAATCTGCCGCTGGGCCTGATCGAGCTGCAGGCCTGGAGCCGGCTGCCGCGCCGCGATGTGGAGATCGTGCTCTACGGCGAGGGCGCTTTCGATGCGGCCTTGATACCGGCGGCCGCCGCAAGGCTGCGCGCGCTGGGCTACCTGGACATCGCCGTGCTGGACGGCGGCCTGCCGGCCTGGAGCGCCGGCGGCGGCGAGCTGTTCCGCGACGTCAATGTACCGAGCAAGGCGTTTGGCGAGTTGGTAGAGGCCGAGGTGCACACGCCCTCGCTGCCGGCCCAGCAGGTGCAGGCCCTGCTCGACGCCAGGGCAAATCTGGTGGTGCTGGACGCGCGCCGCTTCGACGAGTACCAGACCATGAGCATCCCGACCGGCATCAGCGTGCCCGGGGCCGAGCTGGTGCTGCGGGCGCGCGACCTGGCCCCCGATCCGCGCACGCTGATCATCGTCAACTGCGCCGGCCGCACGCGCAGCCTGATCGGCGCGCAATCGCTGATCAATGCCGGCCTGCCCAATCCGGTGGCGGCGCTGCGCAACGGCACCATAGGCTGGACCCTGGCCGGCCAGACCCTGGAGCATGGCCAGAACCGCCGCGCCGGCCCCACCAGCGACAGCGGCCGCGCCCAGGCACGGCGTGCGGCGCAAGACCTGGCCCGCCGCGCCGGCGCGCGCTTTCTGCCACTGGCACAGCGCGATGAACTGAAGAACGCCCAGCGCAGCGTGTTCTGGCTGGACGTGCGCACGCCCGAGGAATACCGCGCCGGCCATCTGGCCGGCTTTGCCAGCGCCCCCGGTGGCCAGCTGGTGCAGGAGACCGACCACCACGTGGCCGTGCGCGGCGCCCGCCTGGTACTGATCGATGACGATGGTGTGCGTGCCCCGATGACCGCCTCCTGGCTGGCCCAGCTGGGCTGGGAGGTCTGGGTGCTGGAGGGCGCCGGCCCGGCCGACTGGGATGAGGCGGGGCCCGAACAGCCTCCGCTGCCCGAGCTGCCAGAGGTCGGCCGCGTCCAGGCCGCGCTGCTGGCCGACTGGCTGGCGCAGGATGGTGCCAAGACCCTGGTCATAGACCTCGCCCCCAGCGCCGAGCATGTCAAGCAGCACATCCCTGGCAGCTGGTGGGCGCTGAGCTCGCAGCTGGACCAGGCACTGGCGCAGCTGCCCGGCCACGCCCGCATCGTGCTCAGTTGCCGGGACGGCCTGCGCTCGCGCTTCGCCGCCGCCCATCTGGCCGCGTGCATCCCGACCCCGGTGTTCTGGCTGCAGGGCGGCTTGCAGGCCTGGGTGGCCCAAGGGCAGACGGTCGAGGCCGGTGATGCGCGCCTTGCCTCGCCGCGTATCGACCGCTACCGCCGCCCCTACGAAGGCACCAGCAACCCGCGCGAGGCGATGCAGGCCTATCTCGATTGGGAGTTCGGCCTGGTGGCCCAGCTGGCGCGCGATGGCACCCATGGTTTCTCGGTCCTGGCCGGCGCGGCCCATTGAGCCCGGCCGGCACCATGCTGGACGCCGACACCCTGCTGCTCGTACAGGTCAGCTTCACGTTGCTGACCACGCTGCTGTTGACGGTGGCTGCGCTGCTGGCCGGCCGACAGCCGGAGCAACGCGCCTGGGCCCTGGGCAATGTCGTGGCCAGCGTGGGCCTGTGCTTAGGGGCGATGGAAGGGGCGCCGGACATCGTCCACGCCGTGCTCGGCTACGGTCTGGTCGGCCTCGGCCTGGGCCTTGTGCTGCAAGGTTTGATGCGCTACGCCGGCCAGACCCTGGCCACGCGCTGGCTGATCGCCATCGGCGCCCTGTCACTGTTGCTGCCGGCCCTGTTTCTGTATCTGTGGCCCAGCCTGCATGGGCGGCTGATCGCCACCGGCATCCTCTTCGGCCTGCTGAATCTGGCCGGCGCCGTCGTGCTGCTGCATGGCGTGCGCGACAGCACGCGGCCGGTGATGTGGGTCAGCGCCATCGGCTTCGCGCTGCTGGGCGCGGCGCTGCTGTTGCGGGCCGGCTTTCTGGCTTGGCGTCTGGCCAGCCCTGAGGCTGCATACGACGCCTCGCTGACCGCCTCGCTGATTCTGTTCGCCATACCGCTGGCCCAGGTGACGATAGCCTTCGGTCTGATCATGCTGATGGCCCGGCGCTATGCCGAGGCACTGCGTCAGCTGTCGCTGACCGACCCGCTGACCGGCGTCTGCAACCGCGCAGGGCTGGAGCGCCGCGGCGCCCGCCTGCTGCGGCGCGCACTGCAGGCAGGGCGACCGGTGGCCCTGCTGATGCTGGACGCCGATCATTTCAAGCGCATCAACGACAGCCATGGCCACCCGACCGGCGACGCCGTGCTGCGCCAATTGGCCGAGGAGTTGTCCGACACCCTGCGTCCCAGCGATCTGCTGGCGCGCTATGGCGGCGAAGAGTTTGTTGTGCTGCTCGACGACTCCGGCCTGGCCGGCGCCACCCTGGTGGCGGAACGGCTGCGCCTGCAGGTGGCGGCCACCCCGGCCAACCATCTGGCGCTGAGCATCGCCTACACCGTCAGCATCGGTGTGGCCAGCAGCGAGCAGCACGGGCATGATCTGGCCCTGCTCTCATCCAAGGCTGACCAGGCCCTCTACCAGGCCAAGCAGCAGGGCCGCGATCGGGTGGTCGAGGCGCTTTGAAGGCCCGGCCTATTTGCGCGACGGCAGGCGGTCAGCGTAGTCGGCGTTGATGCGAGCGCCGTAAGTGGCTCGCGCCTCGGGCGTCAGCCAGAGATCGAAGATGCTCTTCAGCGCGGCCACGCCGGCCGGCGTGCCAAACAGTTTCTCAACCCGGGCGGCTGTTTGCCGGCCCCACTCGGTGTGCGGGCAGGCCACCCCCGACTGCAGCAACTCGCTGCTGCCCTGGATGGGCATGCTGACCAGCTCGTTCAGCACCTTGGACTGCTGGCGCTGGAACTGCAGGGTGAAGTCAAAGTCGATCGAAAAGTCCGCCCGGCCCAGCGCCACCATATGCAGCAGCCGGCCGCCAAAGTCGGCCGGGGCATACAGATCAATCGACCGGGCTGGCCGGCGCGCCAGTTGCGCGTCAAGCGTCGCGCCGTAGCTGCGGCCCTCGATCAGCGCGCCGCGCAAACGTCCCTCGCTCAGCAGGCGGTGCAGGTCCACCTCACCGCCGGGCCCACGCGGCACCTGTGCCAGCTTGGCTCGCCGCACGATCAGCTGTGCCGGGGGCACAAGATGGGTGTTGGCGAAATAGGCCAGTTGCTCGCGCTCGGGTGTGCGCAGCGAGACCAGATGGCAGGCCGGCTCCCCCGCCTCTATCATGCGCCAGCTGCGCTTGACATTGGCAATCACCACCTCATGCTCGGCCTCGGGCCAGTGGCGTATGAGGTAGTCCGCCATCGGCTCGACCATGCCCTTGCGCGACTGTCCGCGCGTCTGCCCGTCGAACAAGGCGAACTCGGGCATCAGCCAGGTGATGCGCTCGGAGGCGCCGGCAGGAGCGGCGAGCACGGCCGCGGCGAAGACCAGCCATCGGCCCTTCTTTGCAAGCCCACTCATTGCACTCTGGAACATCGGACGGCGCCCTGCGTTTGAGCAAGCATAGCCCATGGCATCATGACCCTCTCTTCCGATTCAGCCGGGCCGCGGCTTCTGCCATGTCAACTTGGATCTTCTACTCCGCTCGGGGCACCTGCGCTCTGGCCACCCACATCGCCCTGCACGAGGCCGGCGCCGCCTTCGAGCTGCGCCCGCTGGACTTTGCGGCCAAGGGCCAGCAGGCGCCCGAGTTTCTGAGCGTCAATCCCAAGGGCCGGGTGCCGGCCCTGGTCACCGAGCGGGGCATACTGACCGAGACACCGGCGCTGCTGGCCTTTGTCGCGCAGCAGTTTCCGCAGGCCCGGCTGGCGCCGCTGGATGACACCTTCGCCTTCGCCAAGCTGCAGGAGTTCAACAGCTATCTGTGCAGCACCGTCCACGTCTCGCATGCGCACAAGCACCGCGGCGCCCGTTGGGCGGACGAACCCGAGGCCCATGAGGCGATGCGCCGCAAGGTCGGCGCCAATATGACGGCCCACATGACCCTGATCGAAGCCCAGCTGAGCGGCGACCATGTGCTGGGCGCCAACTACAGTGTGGCCGACGCCTATCTGTACGTTGTCAGCGGCTGGCTGGCCGGCGACGGTGTGGACATTGCCCAGTTCCCGCGCCTGCAGGCGCACCGTCAGCGCGTCGGCCAGCGCCCGGCGGTGCTGCGCGCCGAGCGGGAGTTGCAGGGCTGACGGCTTAGCAACGCAAAGGAGAGCGAACCGTGGGTGACAGCACAGCTTCTGCCGGCAATTCGCTCGACACCCTGATCAAGTACCTCGGGCCGCTGCTGGGCATGGCGACGGCGGCGCTGTCGCTGTACATCGCCTTCAGCACCCGCGAAACCAATGAGCGGCTGGCCAGCACCAAGGCCGAGGTCGAGAAGCTCAATCTCGCCAGCACGCAGTACGACCTCGCCGCGAGGGTGATTCATGAGTTCGGCGCCCAGAATGCGCGCGAGTTCTCGGCCACCTACGCGCAGAAGCAGCCCCCGGTCGAGGTGCCTGACGCCGAGCTGCGCCGCCAGCTGGTGGATGGCGTCGGGCGCTGGAAGGACGGCAACAACCTGATGACGGGCTCGGCCGTCAATGGCCTGTACCTGCGGCAGATCGTCTATCTGAAGCTCAGCAGCATGGGCAAGACCGCCGTCACCGATCTGCGCCTGGTGGTACGGCAGAAAGACTTCGACGAGAAGCTGGGCACACAGGTCAAACGCTACGGCCTGCTCAACACCGCCGGCTGGACGGAGACCACCCTCCCCTTGTCCGCCTTGATGGAAGCCAGCGCCGAGGCACGCAGCATGCGCACCCAGGTGCTGATTCCGCTGGCCCAGGTGTCGGGCGGCGAGTACTTCTTCGGCCGCGTGCTGGTGCCCGTCAAGCTGCTGTGGAAGGACAAGCGGCTGGTGCGCGATGACTCGCTCGAGCTCAATGTCGCCAACGAAAGCACGCTGGACAACCAGCTGCACAGCGCCATCCTGGGGCGCTCGACCTCGGGCTCCACCTCGGTGGCGGCCGGGGCCAGCGCACCACGCTGACACCGCAGCAGTCACGCCTCAGCCCAGCGCGGTCGCGTGGCCCGCCGGGGATTTGTCGCCGACGAGGCAGCCCATGCCGACCAGCGCGGCCTCGACGGCCTGGTCCATCGGCGTGTGCGGCTCACGGCCCAGCACCGCGAGCAGGCGCGCGTTGTCCATGCGCAGCTCGGTGCGCCACAGATAGCGCATCTCCATCATCTCGCGCAGCGTCGCGACAAAGGGCGAGGCCAGTGTCACCAGCCACCAGGGGAAGGCGCGGACCTTGGGCGCCTGGCCGGTGCGCCGGGCCACCACGGCGCGGATCGCCTCGCCCATCTGCCGGCCATCGGCATCCCAATGGCCGGCCATGTGGAAGCGGGCGAAGGGCTCCAGCCTGTCGCGCCGCGCCAGCAGCTCGACCATGGCGCGGGCCACGTCCGGCAGATAGGCCCATTGATGGCCTATGCCTGCTCGCCCGGGGGCGCTGACGGTCTTCACCGGCTGGCCCGGCTTGACCAGGCCCTGCGAGAACCAGTTGTTGCCGGCGCGCGGCCCGAAGAAGTCGCCGGCGCGCACGATGATCACGCGGGCGCCCTGGCCGCTGGCCGCCTTCAGCCGCTGCTCAAGCTCGACGCGGATCGCACCCTTGCGCGTCAGCGGGCGCTGGGGTGCGTCTTCGCTCAGCAGCGGAAAGGTGTCCGGCCCGTAGTTGTAGACGGTGCCCGGCAGCACGATGGTGGCGCCTTCGGCCGTGGCCGCCGCGACCGTGTTGTCCAGCATCGGCAGCACCAGCTCGGCCCAGCGGCGGTAGCCGGGCGGGTTGACCGCATGGACGATCACCGAGCAGCCGCGGGCGGCATCCATCACGTCCTGCCGGTTCAGCGCGTCGCCGCGCAGCCAGCGGATGCCGTCCCTGCGCTCACTGGCCTGGGCAAGGCCTCGCTGCAGCGCGCTGACCTCCCAGCCTGCGTCACGCAGCTGCCGCGCCACTTCGCCGCCGATGCCACCACTGGCGCCGAGCACCAGAACCCTGTTGTTACCAGCCATCATTCGCTCCTGTGTGTTGTCGATGGCGGGATTCTGGGCATCCTCACCTTGGATTGGAATTGCCGAACATAGACCATCAGCTATACATTTATGCATGGCATCGACGATTGGCTGGGAGTTGTACCGAACGTTTCTGGGCGTGCTCAAGGAGGGTTCGCTGTCCGGCGCCGCGCGGGCCCTGGGCATCACCCAGCCGACGGCGGGCCGCCATGTGGCAGCCCTGGAGCAGGCGCTGGGCGTGGCGCTGTTCACCCGCTCCCAGATGGGGCTGATGCCGACCGAGGCCGCGCTGGCCCTGCGCGGCCATGCCGAGGCGATGGAGAGCACGGCCGCTTCGCTGGAACGCGTGGCCTCCAGCCAGGGCGACGGCGTGCGCGGTGCAGTGCGCATCTCGGCCAGCGAGGTGATAGGCGTCGAGGTGCTGCCGCCGATACTCGCGCGGCTGCGCCGGCAGCATCCACAACTGCAGATCGAGCTGGTGCTGAGCAACCGCGTGCAGGACCTGCTGAAGCGGGAGGCAGATATCGCCGTGCGCATGGTGGCGCCCAAGCAGGAGCAGTTGCTGGCGCGGCGCATCGGTCAGATCGAGCTGGGCCTGCACGCCCACCGCGACTACCTGGCGCAACAGGGCATGCCACAGACGCTGGCCGAGCTGGCCGGCCATGCGGTCATCGGCTACGACCAGACCAATGCCTTCATCCGCAGCTTCGCCAAGACCCTGCAGGGCTTCACGCGCGACAGCTTCGCGCTGCGGGCCGACAGCGATCTGGCCCAGCTGGCCCTGCTGCGCGCCGGCGCTGGCCTGGGCATCTGCCAGGTGGCGCTGGCCCGCCGCGACCCTGCCCTGCAACGGGTGCTGCCCGGGCTGTTCTCGCTGCAGTTGGAGACCTGGGTGACGATGCACGAAGACCTGCGCAACAGCCCGCGCTGCCGTGTCACATTCGATGCGCTGGTCGAGGGGTTGCAGCAGCATATTGCCGCCGCGGCCTGAGGCCTCAACGACGACTTCGCATCAACGGCCACAGCAGCAAGCCCCCCAGCGCCAGCACCGCCACGCCGACCAGCGCGCCGGTCTTCACATAGACCAGGCTGGACCACAGCACATAGGCGCTGCAGGCAGCGAAGGCCAGGGGCAGCCAGGGATAGAGCGGCACCCGGTAGGGCCGCGGCCGATCGGGCTCGCGCCGGCGCAGCACGATCAGGGCCAGCCCGCTGAGCATCAGGAAGAACCAATAGACCGGAGACAGATAGTCCACCATGGTCGAGAAGCCGTCGCGTGTCAGCGTGCCGAACACGACCAGCGTCAGGGCCACGGCGCTGGTGGCCAGCACGGCGACCGTGGGCGTACCGCGTTTGGCATTCCAGCGCGCCAGATGCAGTTCGGTGGCCAGGTCGCGGGCGGCGGCATAGGTGGTGCGCGGCCCGGCGATCAGGATCGCGTTCATCACCGACAGCGCCGTCAGGGTCACGATGGCCACCATCAGCAGCTCGCCGGGTCGGCCGAAGCACAGCCGCATCAGTTCGGCGGCGGGCGCCTCGCTGCGCGCCAGCCCATCCAGGCCCAGCACGCGCAAGTACGCCCAGTTGGCCAGCAGATAGAAGACCATCACCAGGGCGAGGCCCCACCACAGCGCACGCACGATGCCGCGCCGGTCGTCGCGCATCTCTGCCGACAGCGTGGCCGCGTCGCTCCAGCCGCCATAGGCCAGGAACACGAACACCATCGCCGTGCCCCAGTCGTGGCGGACCGGGTCTACGACCTGCAGCGGTGTCATGGGCGGAGCCCCCGCCAGCGCCATCGACGCCCCACCGGCGCCCAGCAGCAGCAGACCACCGAGCACCACCACCATCAGGCCCAGCTGCGTGCCCAGGCCGACCTGCACACCCAGCAGATTGAGCACCGTCAGCAGCACGATCAGCCCGGCGGCCAGCACCGCGCTGGCGTGCGGGCCCAGCCAGGGGCTCAGGTCCACCACCTGGGCCAGATAGTCGCCAAAGACAAAGGCCAAGAGGGCCATGGACCCGGTGTGGATGACGGCAAAGCGCGACCAGGCGAACAGAAAACCCAGGCGCTGGCCATAGGCGCGGCGCAGGAAGTGATAGTCCCCGCCGGCATCGGGAAATGCCGCCGCCATCTCGGCAAAGCACAGCGCACCGACGAAGGACAGCAGGCCGCCGAAGGCCCAGGCCAGGTACAGCGCCCCGTCGCTGGACAAGGCGCCTGCCACCATGGGCGAGGTCTTGAAGATGCCGGCGCCGACCACCATGCCCACGCACAGCGCCACCGCGTGCTTGACGTCGAGGCGCCGCTCGGGAAGGGCCAGGTCTTGCGCGGAGCTGGGCGTCTGGGCAGCGGATCGATGCATGGCCCGGATGCTAGCCGCGAAACACGCCCGCGCGACGGGGCAAGAAAAAAGCACCTGAGGCCTGCGCCCGAGGTGCTTGATTCATTCTTAATTTTTGGTGGGCCCTGAGTGACTCGAACACTCGACCTACGGATTAAGAGTCCGCTGCTCTACCAACTGAGCTAAGAGCCCCACACTTGCACTACAAACTACTACATCACTGCCAGTCAACCAGCTTCGACTTGCGCCTAACTGGTGGGTCGTGCGTGACTCGAACACGCGACCAACGGATTAAAAGTCCGCTGCTCTACCGACTGAGCTAACGACCCCGTGGCAGAGCCTCGCATTATAGGACGATATTTCTGACCTCTGCAAGAGGCTTTTCAAAATACTTTCTTATCAGCTCGCCAGCGGCCACCATGCCGAAGGTCGAGGTCACCGTCACGCTCGATCCATAGCCATGGCAGTTGAGGCTGCCGTCGACGTCGCACTCGCCTTGGGGCCGGTGCACGCTCTCGCGCGAGAACACGCAGCCCACGCCTATCCTGCCGGTGCGCGCCGCGCCATGGTGCTTGCGCAGGCGTTGGCGCAGCGAGGCCAGCAAGGGGTCATGTGTTGTCAGGGCCAGGTCTTCCACCGCCACCGCCTGTGGCTGGCGCTTGCCGCCGGCCGCACCGACGGTGACGAAGGGCATGCGCTCGGCCAGCGCCCAGGCAGCAAGCGCGGCCTTGGCGCGCACCTGGTCGCAGGCGTCGATCAGGCCATCGACCGGTGTGCTCAGCAGCGCCGGCCAGTTATCGGCATCGACGAACTCCTCGATCATCTGCACCTCGCAGCCGGGGTGGATGTCGAGCACCCGGTCGCGCAGCGCCTGGGCCTTGGCCTGGCCCAGGGTCGAGCCCAGGGCCTGGATCTGGCGGTTGATGTTGGACTCGGCAACATGGTCGAGGTCGATCAGCACCAGGCCGGCCACACCGGAGCGTGCCAGCGCCTCGACGGCCCAGGAGCCGACGCCGCCAAGGCCGACGACAGCAAAGCGCGCGCCGCGCAGGCGCTGGTAATGGGCATCGCCGTACAAGCGGCGCAGGCCACCGAAGCGGCGCTCGGTGTCGGCCTCGAACTCGGGCAAGGGACTGTTCACGCTCAGCCCATCCGGTCCAGGCGCCAGACCTGGTAGCGCAGCGCCAGCACGGCCCCGGCGATGATGGCCGCCAAGGCAATGAAGCTGCCGAGTGACAGGGTGGACACCCCCGACAGGCCCTGACCTATGGTGCAACCCACGGCGGTGACGCCGCCCACGCCCATCAGCACTGCGCCGACGATGTGGTTGGCGGTGTCCTCGACGCCGCGAAAGCCTTCCCAGCGGAAGCTCTTGCCGACCAAGGCATAGGCCCAGGAGCCGACGATGACACCGGCGGTAGAGACGATGGCCAGGGTCAGCACCTTGCTCTTGTCACTGAAGAAGATCAGCCAGTCCAGCGAGTAGGCGATCGGTGCGACAAAGCTCAGCGCCTCCATGCGCTGGCCGCCGGTGCTGCCCAGAAAGGCCTCTTCCAGCGTGTTCGGATCCTCGGCCACATAGCCCAACCGGCCCGACACCCACCACAGCAGAGCGATCACCGCGCCGGTGCCAACGCCGCCAACCAGCACGTCCGCGCTACGGCCCTCGGCGCGCAGCAGCGACCACAGCACCAGGCCGCCGCCGATCAGCCCGCCCAGCAGCAGGGCCGCCTGGGCCTTGGCCAGTCCCAGCGAGCCGCTCAGCAGCGAGGGCAGATCCTGGCCGGTGGGTAGATTGATCAGCACCGTGTCCACCGTGGCCACGCGCGCCACCGCCGTGATGCCGCGCAGCGTGGCAAAGGCCGACAGGCCCAGCACCAGCAGCACCACCAGCGATTTCAGATTGCCGGCGCCGACACGCACCAGCGTCTTGCTGCCGCAGCCCGAGGCCAGCACCATGCCGAAACCGAACAGCAGGCCGCCGACAATATTGGACAGCCACAGCAGGCGCGGGCCTGCATAGACGGTCTTGCCGGCATCTATCCAGCCCAGACCGACCATGCCATTGAAGCCGAGCATGGCCACACCTATGGCCAGGGCCCACATGCGCATGCGCGCCCAGTCGCCCATATTGACGATGTCGGCCACCGCGCCCATGGTGCAGAAGTGGGTGCGCTGGGCGATGGCGCCAAAAGCAATGGCCAGCGCAAAGGCCGACCACAGCACCTGGGTGGTCAGCGAGGAGATGTCGATTTCTTGCATGGGCGCGATTCTAGGCGGAGGGCCAGGAATCGCATTGCCCCGCAATCACTTCAGGCTTGCCAAGCGTTCCTTGCCGGCCTGTGCCGCCTCAGACTTCGGATAAGCCTTGATCAACTCATCCAGCGTACGCCGGGCCGTCTTTGCATCCTTCAGCTCCAGCTGGCAGTTGGCCATGGCCAGCAGGGCCTCAGGGGCGCGGGGATGCTCGGGCGCGGCATTGACGAAGGCACGGAACACCGTCACGGCGTCCTTGTAGTCACGCTTGCCGTAATAGGCATTGCCCAGCCAGAAGCGCACCGAATCGGCAAAGGCGCTGGCCGGGAAGCGGCGCTGGAACGCCGACAGCGAGCCTGCCGCCTCGACGAAATCGCCGCTGCGCACCGAGGCCACGGCGGCCTCGTACAGCCGCTTTTCGTCGGGCTCGACCAGCACTTCCTTGCCGTCCAGAACCACTTTTTGCGGCTCCATCTTGCGCAGGCGCTCGTCCAGACCCTGGCTCAGATCGGTCTGCTTGCGCTGCAGCTCGGCCACGTCGCGGGCCAGTTGCTCGTTGAGGCCGCGCAGCTTGGCCAGCTCGGCGCGCAGACCCTCGTTCTGTGTGTTCAGCTCGAGCAGGCTGCGGCGCAGGGTGCCCAGTTGCTCGGACTGCAGCTCGGCCAGCTGTTTGGCAAGCTGCTCGGAGCGCAGGCGCTGCGCGTCGTCACTGGTCTGGATGCGGGCGCGCAGGTCCAGGATGGCCTTGCGCGCTTCCTCATCGTCGAACAGACCCGCGTGAGCTGCGGGCCCGGCCAGCAAGGCCAGCACGCAGGCGCTGTACTTCAGACGCGAAGACAGACGTGAGAGGCCCATGGCGATCACTTGTCCTTCAGCTCGGCGCGGCGGTTCTTGGCCCAGGCGGCTTCATCGCTGCCCTGCACGGCGGGGCGCTCCTTGCCAAAGCTGACCGGCTCGGCCTGCGCCTCGGTCGCACCCAGCAGGGTCAGCGACTTGGCCACGGCCTCGGCACGCTTCTGGCCCAGGGCCAGGTTGTACTCGCGGCCACCGCGCTCGTCGGTATGGCCCTCGATGCTCAGGCGCACCTTGCGGTCGGCGTTCAGGCGCTTGGCATGGGCGTCGATGACGTTGCGGTACTCATCCTTGACAACATAGCTGTCGAAGTCGAAATACACCAGACGGCCGGCCTTGGCGACATCGGCGGCGCCCAGGTCCACGCTGGCGACCTGCGACTGCGAGTTCACGCCGCCCGGGTTGGCATTGGTCGTGCTGCTGCTGGTGGCAGCAGGCGTGGTCGCACGGGTTTCGACCGGCGCCTTGTCGTCGAGCTTGACGGTGGAGCCGCAGCCCACCAGGGCGGCAGCGGCGATGGCGGACAGAGAGAGTTGCCAGAGTTTCATGGGTAAGCCTTCCGGGGCTGGAGAAGAAAGGGAGTTGTGACTCGGGACCAAGGGCTTGGTTCAGTCGTGATCGTTGGAGGCCAGCGGGTCAGCGCCCGAACGGGCCCCAGGTCGGCTCGCGCACATCGGCCAGTGTCGAGATCAGCCGGGCCTTGATTCTGCCGTCCAGAGTGCTGGTCATCAACACATCGCGGCCCTGGTAGCGGGTGGCATATATCAGCAGCCGGCCATTGGGCGCGAAGCTGGGGCTTTCATCGTCATTCGTGTCGCTGATCTGCTGCACCGTGCCGCTGGCCAGGTCCATCGTGCACACGCGGAAGGCGCCGCCATTTCGCGTAACGAAGGCCATCACGCGGCCGTCCGGGCTGATCGTCGGGCTGACGTTGTAGTTGCCATTGAAGCTGACGCGCTCGGCATTTCCGCCTGCCACCGGCATGCGGTAGATCTGCGGGCCGCCGCCGCGGTCGCTGACGAAGAACAGGCTGCGGCCATCGGGGGCGAACACCGGCTCGGTGTCGATCGCCGAGGTCTGCGTCAGCCGGCGCACATTCTGGCCGTCACGGCCCATGATGAAGAGCTGGGTGCCGCCGTCGCGCGACAGGCTCAGGGCCAGCTGTTGCCCGTCGGGCGAGAAGGCCGGCGCGCTGTTGGTGCCACGGAAGTTGGCCACGATGCGGCGCTTGCCGGTGGCCACCTCCTGCACCCAGACCACGGCCTTGCGGGTTTCGAAGGACACGTACGCCAGCTCCCTGCCGTCGGGCGACCAGGCCGGCGAAATGATGGGCTCGGGGCTGGCCAGGGCGACCTGGCCGCCTTCGCCGTCGGCGTCGGTGACGCGCAGGCTGTAGCGGCCGCCGGCCTTGGTCACGTAGGCGATACGGGTCGAGAACACGCCCTTGTCGCCCGTCAGCTTTTCGTAGATCGTGTCGGCAATGCGGTGGGCGGCCAGGCGCACATCGTCGGGCGCCACGGCATGGCTCTCGGCCGCCAGCTCCTGGCCACGAACCACATCCCAAAGCTTGAAGCGCAGGTCGAAGCGGCCGTCCGCCAATTTGGTGACCGAGCCAGCCACCAGCGCATCGGCGGCGCGTGCGCGCCAATCGGCCCAGACCGGCACACTGCCCTCGAACAGGGCGCCCGGTGCCTCGAACGGCCGCAGCTGGCCGCTGCGCTCCAGATCGGCCCGGATGATGGCGCCGACCGGCTGACCGGAGCGAGCCTCTTCACGGAAGTCGGCCACCGCCAGCGGCAGCTGGGTTGCCCCGACGCCGGAGATCTCGACCCGGAACTGGGCCAGGGCACTCAGCGGCAAAGACATCGCTGCAGCACCTGTCAGCAGGCTGCGGCGGGTCAAGGGCGACACGGAGGAGGAAGTCAAGCGCTGATCAGTCATCGGGTTCGACATGGCACCGGTAAGCCCAGGGTTAGGGCTGGCAACGCGCATTTTGCCTCAGCCGTTGACCGGGGCCGCCGGCCGCTGCCTATGATGGGCCGCTGAGACATCCAAAAATTGCAACAGAGCACTACGGAGACCCCCGATGACCGCCCCCATTTGCCGCTACCCCGTGCCCGAACTGAACGAACTGCCCGAGGACATGCGCCGGCGCATGCTGGAGGTGCAGGAAAAGGCCGGCTTCGTGCCGAATGTGTTCCTGGCCCTGGCCCGCCGGCCGGACGAGTTCCGCGCCTTCCTGGCCTATCACGACGCGCTCCTGTTGCGCGAATCGGGCCTGAGCAAGGGCGAGAAGGAGATGATCATCGTCGCCACCAGCGGCGCCAACCAGTGTCTGTACTGCGTCGTCGCCCATGGCGCCATCCTGCGCGTCTATGAAAAGGCGCCCATGCTGGCCGACCAGCTGGCCACCAACTATCTGAAGGCCGACATCACGCCCCGCCAGCGGGCGATGCTGGCCTTTGCCCTGAAGGTCTGCCAGGACTCGGCCAATGTTGGCGATGCCGACCTGGCCGCATTGGCCGAACATGGCTTCAGCGACGAGGACGCCTGGGACATCACCGCCATCACCGCGCTGTTCGGTCTGTCGAACCGGCTGGCCAATGTAATTTCGCTGCGCCCCAACGATGAGTTCTACCTGATGGGCCGCTTGCCGCGTGCCGCAAAGTCATGAACCTATAACAGGTGTAAACACGCTCAACGGCGCATGCCGGCTGGCCGTAGCATGGATCCTCCAAACCCGTGTTCACGTCTCAGCCGAAAGGATTTCGCATGCGTTCTTCCATCTTTGTGGCCCTCGCTCTGCTCGTCAGCACCGCCCAGGCGCAGACGCCGCTGACCCTGGACAAGATCAAGGCCAACGGCAGCATGACCCTCGCCTACCGCGAGTCGTCGATCCCCTTCTCCTACCTCGGTGGTGACGCCCAGCCGACCGGCTTCGCCTGGGAGATCTGCGGCAAGATCGTGGACCAGGTGAAGAAGGCCACCGGCCGCGCCGACCTGAAGGTGGCAACGCAAGCCGTGACCTCGCAAAACCGCATCCCGCTGCTGCAGAACGGCACCATAGACATCGAGTGCGGCTCGACCACCAACAACAGCGACCGCGGCAAGCAGGTCGCCTTTGCCACCAACTACTTCTACACCGGCACGCGGCTGCTGGTGAAGACCGGTGCGCCGATCAAGACCTTTGCCGACCTGAAGGGCAAGAAGGTGGTGTCCACCGTCGGCACGACCAACTTCCAAGTGCTGCGCAAGCTCAACACCGAGCAGAACCTGGGCTTCGAACTGCTGGGCGCCAAGGACCATGCCGAGTCGGCGCTGATGGTGCAGCAGGGCCGTGCCGACGCCTTCGGCATGGACGACATCCTGCTCTACGGCCTGCGCGCCAGCTCGCAGAACCCGGCCGAGCTGTCGGTGGTGGCCGAGGCCATCCAGGTCGAGCCCTACGCCATCATGCTGCGCCGCGATGACCCGGCCTTCAAGAAGCTGGTCGACGACACCCTGGCCGGGCTGATCGCCAGTGGCGAGTTCGAGACGCTGTACAAGAAGTGGTTCCAGTCGGCGATCCCGCCCAAGGGCATCAATCTGAATGCACCGATGAGCAAGGAGCTGATCGACAACCTGAAGGCTCTTTCCGATAAACCGGCCCTGTAAAGGCCGATCAGAGCAAAACGATGTCGTAGCTCTCCGGCCAGCCGTTCGGCTCGGCCGTGAGCGAGATCGGCTTGCCGATGAAGTCCGACAGGCCGGTGAGGTGCTGGCTCTCCTCGTCGAGCAGCATCTCTACCACCGAGGCCGCCGCGACGACGCGGAATTCCTTGGGATTGAACTGGCGGGCCTCGCGCAGGATCTCGCGCATGATGTCGTAGCAGACGGTGCGCGCGGTCTTGACCTGGCCCTTGCCCTCGCACACCGGGCAGGGCTCGCACAACATCCTGGCGATCGACTCGCGGGTGCGCTTCCTGGTCATCTCCACCAGGCCCAGCTGGGTGAAGCCGCTGATGGTGATCTTGGTGCGGTCGCGCTGCAGCTGCTTGCGGAATTCGGACAGCACCGCGTTGCGGTGCTCCTCACGCATCATGTCGATGAAGTCCACGATGATGATGCCGCCCAGATTGCGCAGCCGCAGCTGGCGGGCAATCGCGCCGGCCGCCTCCAGATTGGTCTTGAAGATGGTGTCGTCGAAATTGCGCGCACCGACGAAACCGCCGGTGTTCACGTCCACCGTGGTCATCGCCTCGGTCTGGTCGATGATCAGATAGCCGCCCGACTTCAGGTCGACACGCCGCGCCAGCGCCTTGGCAATCTCGGCATCGATGTTGTAGAGGTCGAAGATCGGCCGCTCGCCGCTGTAGTGCACCAGCTTCTGCACCGAGCTGGGTGTGTAGAGCTCACCGAACTTGTGCAGAACGTCGAACTGCATCTTCGAGTCTATGCGTATCGACTGGGTGCGCTCATGGGCCAGGTCGCGCAGCACGCGCTCGACCAGGCTCAGGTCCTGGTGCAGAAGGCTGGCCGGCGGCGACTTGAAGCTGCGCTCGCGTATCAGCGCCCAGGCTTTGCGCAGATAGGCAATGTCGGCGGCCAGTTCCTCATCGGTCGCATCCTCGGCATTGGTGCGCAGGATGAAGCCGCCACCGCCGCCCTCCTCGGCCGTGCCGACCAGGGTCAGCATGCGCGCGCGCAGCTGCTCGCGCAGCTCGTGCGAGCCGATCTTCTGCGAGATGCCGATGTGCTCGTCCTGCGGCAGATAGACCAGCAGCCGCCCGGCGATGCTGATCTGCGAGGACAGGCGCGCGCCCTTGGTGCCGATCGAGTCCTTGATCACCTGCACGGTCAAGGACTGGCCCTCGAACACCCGCTTCTCGATGGGCACGGCCGGCGCATTGGCGGCATCGTGATGGTGGTTGCGCGGCGTGGAGCCGGCATCGTGCAGATCGGCCACATGGAGGAAGGCGGCGCGCTCCAGGCCGATGTCGATGAAGGCGGACTGCATGCCCGGCAGCACGCGCACCACGCGACCCGAATAAACATTGCCCACCAGCCCCCGTTCCAGGGTGCGCTCGACATGCAGTTCCTGGACGGCGCCGTTTTCCACCACGGCCACGCGGGTCTCCTGGGGAGACCAATTGATCAGAATATCTTCCATAGCCTTCGGTTGCTTGCCGGCCCGGGGTCGGGCACAAGGCGCTGAACACTCTCGCAAGCCTGTTTCTTTCGGCTTGCGGCAATGCTCTTCAGAACTTCACGCCACCCTCGGTCAGCAACTGGGCCGTCTCGAACAGCGGCAGGCCCATGATGCCGGAGTATGAGCCTTCGATGTGGGAAATCCACGCCGCCGCCTGGCTTTGGATGGCATAGGAGCCCGCCTTGCCGAAGGGCTCGCCGCTGGCCACGTAGTGCTCAAGCTGGGCCGGGCTGACAGGCGCGAACTTCACCTTGGAGATGCTGACGGCCAGGCGCTCGGCCCGGCCCGAGGAAAGGGCCACGGCGGTGATGACGCGATGAGTGCGGCCGGCCAGGCTGGTCAGCGTGGCCAGTGCATCGGCGGCGTCAAGCGGCTTGCCCAGGATCTTGCGGCCCAGCGCGACCGTCGTATCCGAGCAAAGTATCGGCGCGGCCGGCAGTCCACGGCTGCGCAGCCGCTTGCGGGCGGCGGCCAGCTTGGCCAGGGTCACGCGTTGCACATAGGCCTCGGGCAGTTCGCCCCTGATCTCGACCTCCAGCGCCTCGGCGTCTTCCTCGGGCCCGGGCAACAGCAATTCGTGGCGCACGCCCAGCTGATCGAGCAGCTGACGACGGCGCGGGCTTTGCGAGGCGAGATAGATGAACGAATGCAACTTCACAAAGACCTATTCGCGATGGTAGGGGTGGCCGGTCATCACCGTCCAGGCGCGGTACAGGCCTTCGGCCAACAGCACTCGGGCAAAGGCATGGGGCAGGGTCAGATCGGACAGGCGCAGCGTCTCGTCGGCCGTGGCCTTCAGCGGCGCGGCCAGGCCATCGGGCCCGCCGATCAGCAGGGCCACGTCGCGGCCGTCGCCCATCCAGATCTTCATTCGCGCAGCAAGCTGAACACTGGTCAGGCGGTCGCCCCGCTCATCGAGGATGACGCGGCGTACGCCACGCGGCAGGGCCGCCTCGATGCGCTGGGCCTCGGCGGCCATCAACTGCTCGGCCGTCTTGCTGCCACGGGTTTCGGCCTTGACGGCCTTCAGCTCCAACCGCATCTCGGGCGGGAAGCGCTTGGCGTAGTCCTCATAGGCCGTGTCGGCCCACGCCGGCTGGCGTTGACCGACGGCCACGAGCAGCAAACGCATGCCGTCGACTCAGCGACGAACGCTCAAGCGGCGCGCTTGCGGGCCGGGGCCGCCTTCTTGGCCGGCGCAGCCTTCTTCACGCCGACGGTGCGCGACACAGTGCCACGCACGGGCGCCTTCTTCTTCGGCGCCTCGGACTTGCCGACGACCATGGTCTTGATCGGTGCAGACGTGGACGTCGTCTTGGCCGCTACCTTCTTGGCCGGAGCTTTGGCGGGAGCCTTGGCGCCCGCCTTCACGACCACCTTCTTGGCCGGCGCCGGCTTGGCCGCCGTCTTGCGGGCCGGGGCCTTGGCGGCGGATTCGGCGGCCAGGGTCTTGGCGCTGGGCTTCCGTGACGTGGTCTTCTTCTTGACCGGCTCGTCGTCCTGCGGCTCTTCCGAGGCCTTGACCAGCCTGACGGTTTCGTCGCCCAGCTTCATCTTGACCGGCTTGCCGCCCCAGATCTCTTCCAGGTGGTAGTAGTCGCGGATGGCCGGCTGCATGATGTGGGCCACGGCGGCGCCGCAATCCACGATGATCCATTCACCGTTTTCCTCGCCCTCGGTGCGCATGACATCCATGCCCTGCGATTTGACGGTGGTTCTGACGCTGGCTGCCAGTGCCTTGGTCTGTCGGTTGCTGGTGCCCGAGGCAATGATCACGCGCTCAAACAGCGGTGACAGATGCTCGGTGTTGAAGACCACAATCTTCTGGGCCTTCACGTCTTCCAGGCCATCGACGATGGCGCGTTGCAGTTTGCGTATATCCATTCAGTACTCGTGTGTCGTCTCGTAAAGACGGTGGAGAGCAATATACTCCGCCACCGCGTCGCCCACCAAGGGGCGGATGTTCTCGCCGCGCGACACGCTTGCGCGCACCCCGCTGGACGAAATATTCATGGCCGGCATCTGCAGCCGCACCATGTCGTGCTCAAAACCTTGCAAGGCAGCTGGCGCACTGACCGCCTCGCCGGCCCGTGCGGCCACCGCCAGGGTCACGCTGCGCAACAACTCTTGCCAGCAGTTCCAGGTGTTCAGCCGCGCATACTGGTCCTGGCCAATCACCAGAAACAGCTGCGCTCCCGGCGCTGCCGCCGCCACCGCGCGCACCGTGTCTATCGTGTAGCTCGCGCCCGGGCGGCGCAGCTCGATGTCATCGAGCACAAAGCCCGACTCACCAGCAATCAACAACTCGATCATGGCAGCGCGATGCCGGCCCTCGGTCATCACCCGGCCCGTCTGCCCTGTTTTTTGCCAGGGCTGACCGGCCGGCTGCCAGCGCAACTCGTCCAGATCCAACTCCGCGAACGCGCTGCGCGCCAGCGCCAGATGGGCCAGATGGACGGGATCGAAACTGCCGCCAAACAGGCCGACGCGAGGTCGGCGCGCGAGGCCGGAGTCTAAGCCCATGCGGGCCCGGGGGTTTCATGCGCCCAATCGCGGGGGCGCAGAAAATCGCTGTACAGCCGAGCCTCGGCCGTGCCGGGCTCGGGCGCCCAGCTGTAGCGCCACTTCACGATAGGCGGCATCGACATCAGTATCGATTCGGTGCGGCCGCCCGACTGCAGACCGAACAGCGTGCCGCGGTCAAACACCAGATTGAACTCGACGTAGCGGCCGCGCCGGTAGGCCTGGAAGTCGCGTTCGGCCTCGCCATAGGCCAGCTTCTGCCGACGCTCGACGATGGGCAGATAGGCGGGCAAAAAGGCGTCGCCCACCGCCTGCATCATCGCAAAGCTGCCATCGAAACCCAGCTCGGCAAAGTCGTCGAAGAACACCCCGCCGATGCCGCGTGGCTCATGGCGGTGCTTCAGGAAGAAGTATTCGTCGCACCAGGTCTTGAAGCGCGGGTACAACTCGGGGCCGAACGGTTGCAGCGCCTGCTCACAGGTCTGGTGGAAGTGCTGGGCGTCGGTCTCGAAGCCGTAGTACGGCGTCAGATCCATGCCGCCGCCGAACCAGACCACAGGCGCCTGATCGGCCGGAAAGGCGGCGAACATGCGCACATTCATATGCACGGTCGGCACAAAGGGGTTGTGCGGGTGCAGCACCAGCGACACCCCCATCGCCTCGAACGGCGCGCCGGCCAGCTCGGGCCGGTGCTGGGTGGCCGAGGGCGGCAGGACGCGGCCCTTGACGTGCGAGAAGTTGCAGCCACCGCGCTCGAACAGGGCGCCGCCCTCGACCAGTCGCGTCTGGCCATCGCCTTCCAGCCGGCCGCCGGGCTCGCGCGTCCACGAGTCGAGCAGGAAGTCGTTGCCGTCGGCCGCCTCCAGTGCGCCGACGATGCGGGCCTGCAGGGCCAGCAGGTACTCGCGCACCGCGCTCATCTTCAGTTCGGCTTCGTTCATGGTTTGAGTCGTACCGGTGAGGCCATCGTCGGTCGTTTGCCCTGGCGCTGGCCGAGATGTTGCTCGATCAGCGCGAAGTCGCGTTTCGGGTCGCCGCTGAGTGTGATGAACTCGCGCAGCCCCACCGTTTTAGTCTTGAAATCGAAATACGCCAAGCCCAGGGGCACCTGGCCCTGCACGGCCACATGGTAGGTGCCGGAGCGCCAGCCATCGGTCAGCGAGCGTGTGCCCTCGGGTGCGGCGACCAGCCAGAACAGCTCGCCGCGCTCGCGCGCCGCCTGCATCTCGGCCACCGTGTCGCCGACCAGGCCGCGGGCGCTGCCGCGATCGACCGCAATGCCGCCCAGCCAGCGCAGCCAGGTGCCGAACAACGGCACCTTGAACAGGCTGCTCTTGCCCCACCAGCGCGCCGGCAGGCCCATCGCCCATTTGGCGAACACGCCGACGATGAAGTCCCAGTTGGAGGTGTGCGGATAGACCACGATCACGCCCTGCCGCGAAGGCAGGCCGCTCCAGTCCACTCGCCAGCCGAACAGGCGCATCAGGCCCCTGGCCAGCGCACTGCCTTTGAAGGTCACAGGCCTGGCGGCCAAATCCACGTTCAAGATCGAATCAACTCCGGTATTCAGCGGCGCACGGCGCGGTGGCCGATGTCCTGGCGGTACTGCCGACCGTCGAACAGGATGGACTGCGCGACCTCGTAGGCCCGTTGCTGGGCCAGCTTGACCGACTCACCCAGAGCGGTGACGCACAGCACGCGTCCGCCGCTGGTCTGCAACTGACCATCGACCTCGGCCGTGCCGGCCTGGAATACGCAGGCGTCCTCGGTGGCGGCCGGGATGCCGGTGATCGCATCGCCCTTGCGCGGCGTCAGCGGGTAGCCGTGGGCTGCCAACACCACGCCTAGCGCCACGCGGCGGTCCCACTGCAGCTCGACCTGATCCAGCGTGCCGTCTGTCGCATGCATCAGCACATCGAACAGATCGCTCTTCAGCCGCATCATGATGGGCTGGGTTTCGGGGTCGCCCATGCGGGTGTTGAACTCGACGGTGCGTGGCTGGCCCTGTTCGTCGATCATCAGCCCGGCGTAGAGGAAGCCGGTGAACGGCCGGCCGTCCTTGGCCATGCCGTTAACGGTCGGCAGGATGATCTCGTGCATCACCTTGGCATGGACATTGGGCGTGACCACCGGTGCCGGCGAATAGGCACCCATGCCGCCGGTGTTGGGGCCCAGATCGCCGTCGAGCAGGCGCTTGTGGTCCTGGCTCGTCGCCAGCGAGACCACGTTCTTGCCATCGCACAGGACGATGAAGCTGGCCTCCTCGCCATGCAGGAACTGCTCGATGACGACACGTGCGCCGCCTTCGTTGTGCTGCACGCCGAGCTTGTTGCTGCCGAGGATCCAGTCGACGGCCTCATGGGCCTCGGCCAGCGTCATCGCCACGACCACGCCCTTGCCCGCCGCCAGGCCATCGGCCTTGATGACGATGGGCGCACCCTGGGCATCGACATAGGCATGGGCCGCGGCGGCGTCGGTGAAGGTATCGTAGGCCGCGGTCGGAATGCCGTAGCGCTTCATGAAGTCCTTGGCGTAGGCCTTGGAGCTTTCCAGCTCGGCGGCCGCCTTGGTCGGGCCGAAGATGCGCAGACCGCGGGCACGGAACTCATCCACCACACCGGCGGCCAGGGCCACCTCGGGGCCGACCACCGTCAGGCCAATCTTCTCGGCCTGGGCAAAATCGGCCAGCGCCTTGACGTCCGTGATCGCCACATTGTGCAGATGGGGGTCACGCGCGGTGCCGCCATTGCCGGGCGCCACATGGACGGACTGCACCTTGGGGCTTTGCGCCAGCTTCCAGGCCAGCGCGTGTTCACGGCCGCCCGATCCGATCACCAATACCTTCATTCGTCCAAGCCCGCGTTGTGATAGACCTCTTGCACATCATCCAGGTCTTCCAGCACGTCCAGCAGCTTTTGCATGCGGACGGCGTCGTCGCCGGTCAAATCGATGGTGTTCTCGGCACGCATCGTCACCTCGGCCATCGCCGGCACCAGGCCGGCCGCCTCCAGCGCATTCTTCACCGCCTCGAAGCCGGCCGGCGAGGTCAGCACCTCGATGGCGCCGTCGTCGTCGGTGATCACGTCCTCGGCCCCGGCTTCCAGCGCCACTTCCATGACCTTGTCTTCGTTGGCACCCGGGGCGAACACGATCTGGCCGCAATGCTTGAACTGGAAGCTCACCGAGCCATCCGTGCCCAGATTGCCGCCATGCTTGCTGAACGCGTGGCGCACCTCGGCCACCGTGCGCACGCGGTTGTCGGTCATGGTGTCAATCATCACCGCTGCGCCGCCAATGCCATAGCCCTCGTAGCGGATTTCCTCGTAGCTGACGCCCTCGAGGTTGCCGGTGGCCTTGTCGATGTTCTTCTTGACGGTATCCGACGGCATATTCGCCGCCTTGGCCTTTTCTATCGCCAGGCGCAGGCGCGGATTCTCCTTCGGGTCACCGCCGCCCTGGCGCGCAGCGACCATGATTTCGCGGATCACGCGCGTCCACACCTTGCCGCGCTTTTCGTCTTGCCGACCCTTGCGGTGCTGAATATTGGCCCATTTGGAATGACCCGCCATTGCTGGAACTCCTCGCGGGTGCGCTCCATGGCGCCAACCCGTTGTATTTGTTGGATAGACTGCGATTTTACTTGCCCCCGGGCCCTTCGCCCTTTATCCGGAGTTTTCAAGCCATGGCCGACCCCATTCTGATTGCCCGCCACGGTGAGATCGAGTGCCTGCTGCTGCCCGCGCTGGCCAATCGCCACGGCCTGATCACCGGCGCCACCGGCACCGGCAAGACCATCAGCCTGCAGACCCTGGCCGAATCCCTGAGCCGCATCGGCGTGCCGGTGTTCATGGCCGATGTGAAGGGCGACCTGACCGGCATCTCGCAGCCGGGCAAGCCCAGTGACAAGCTCAAGGCCATCCTGGCCGAGCGCGGCATCGAGCTGCCCGAGCCCAAGTCCTGCCCCACCACCCTGTGGGACGTGTTCGGCGAGCAGGGTCACCCGGTGCGCGCGACCGTCTCCGACATGGGCCCGCTGCTGCTGTCCCGGATGCTGGCGCTGAACGAGACCCAGCAGGGCGTGCTGCAGCTGGTGTTCAAGATCGCCGACGACAACGGCATGCTGCTGCTGGACCTGAAGGATCTGCGTGCAATGCTGCAGCATGTGGGCGACAACGCGGCCCAGTACCAGACCGAGTACGGCAACGTGAGTGCCGCCAGCGTCGGCGCGATCCAGCGCGGCCTCCTGCAGATCGACGAACAGGGTGGTGACAAATTCTTCGGCGAGCCGATGCTGAACATCGCCGACTTCATGCAGACCGATGGCGGCAATGGCGTGATCAACATCCTCGCCGCCGACAAGCTGATGAACGCGCCGCGGCTCTACGCCACCTTCCTGCTGTGGATGCTCAGCGAGCTGTTCGAGCAGCTGCCCGAGGTCGGTGACCTGGACAAACCGAAGCTGGTGTTCTTCTTCGACGAGGCCCATCTGCTGTTCAAGGACGCCCCGGCGGCCCTGGTCGAGCGCATCGAGCTGGTTGTGCGCCTGGTGCGCTCCAAGGGCGTGGGCGTCTATTTCGTGACGCAGAACCCGCTGGACATCCCCGACAGCGTGCTGGCCCAGCTGGGCAACCGCGTCCAGCATGCCTTGCGCGCGTTCACCCCGCGCGATCAGAAGGCCGTCAAGGCGGCGGCCGACACGATGCGGGCCAAGCCAGGCCTGGACATCGCCACCGCCATCACCGAGCTGGCCGTCGGCGAGGCCCTGGTCAGCCTTCTGGACGAGAAAGGCCGGCCCAGCATCACCGAGCGCGTGTTCGTGCTGCCCCCGGGCAGCCAGATCGGGCCTATCACGCCCGAGCAGCGCCAGGCGCTGCTGCACGGCTCGCTGGTCGCCGGCGTCTATGAAAAGGCGGTCGATCGCGAATCGGCTTACGAGAAGATCAAGGGCCGAGTGTCGGTGTCCACCGATTCCCGTCCCGAGCCGCGCACCACCCCCAGCATGGCCGACGAGGCCGTGGCCGCCACGCGCGGCGGGGCGGCCGACGCCGCCAAGGAGGCGGCCAAGGAAGCCGGCGGTGGTCTGCTGGGCGGCCTGGGCGATGTGCTGTTCGGCACGACCGGCCCCCGCGGTGGCAAACACCCCGGGCTGGCCACGACCATGGCCAACTCCGCAGTACGCAGCATCGGCAGCGCCGTGGGACGCGAGATCATCCGCGGCGTGCTGGGCTCCATCCTGGGCGGCAGCAGACGCCGCTGACTCGCCGTTTCAAGCACCCCGGGCGCGTGACCGCGGCTCGGGTCCATGGCGGTCGCCGGAGGCGACCGCCCGAAATCGGGGCTCGCCGTCCCTGGACGACCGCGAATCGAGTGGAGACATGGCGTCAGACGCACTAATTAAGTGCAAATGCTGCGCCTTCCGCCAGGCCATACAGATGACTACGCTGGAGGCAGCTCCACTTCGGGAGCCGTCAGCCTTGCGGCTTGAATCGCCGCAAGTCCTTCGCCAGCCTCATCAGGCCTTCCGGTCTGATCAGCGCGGGCTCAGACACGGAGTCCATCTTGAAACCCTCTCTCGCAAGACCCGATGCAACAGCCGCCGACGGCAGGGCGGCCGGTTCAGCGTCGATTCGCTGGGTGCTCGCCAGCCTGTCACTGTCCATGCTGCTGTCCTCGCTGGGTACCAGCATTGCCAATGTCGGCCTGCCGACTCTGGCGACGGCTTTCAACGCCTCGTTCCAGCAGGTGCAGTGGATCGTGCTGGCCTATCTGCTGGCCATCACCAGCCTGATTGTCGGCGTCGGCCGGCTCGGTGACCTGATCGGCCGCCGCCGCCTGCTGCTGGCCGGCATCTCGCTGTTCACCCTGGCCTCGGCCCTGTGCGGCCTTGCACCCTCGCTGGGCCTGCTGATCGCCGCCCGGGCACTTCAGGGTCTGGGCGCGGCCATCATGATGGCCCTGACCATGGCCTTTGTCGGTGAGGCTGTGCCCAAGGCCAGGACCGGCAGCGCCATGGGCCTGCTGGGCACCATGTCCGCCGTGGGCACCGCCCTGGGCCCGACCCTGGGCGGTCTGCTGATCGCAGGCTTCGGCTGGCCGGCGCTCTTCCTTGTCAACGTGCCGCTGGGCCTGCTGACGCTCTCGCTCGCGCACCGCCACCTGCCCGCTGATCGCCGTCGAACCCAGACCGAACGGCCGGGTTTCGACCCGCTGGGCACGCTGCTGCTGGCCCTGACGCTCGCCGCCTATGCACTCGCGATGACCCTGGGGCACGGCAGTTTCGGCCGCCTCAACCTGGCCCTGCTGCTTGCCGCGGCCTCGGGCCTCGGCCTGTTCCTGCTCGCCGAGGGGGGCGCAGCCTCTCCGCTGATACGCCTGGCGATGTTCCGCGATCCGGTGCTGAACGCCAGCCTCTCGATGAGCGCCCTGGTGTCGACGGTGATGATGGCCACACTGGTGGTCGGTCCCTTCTACCTCTCCCGTGCGCTGGGGCTCGAGGCTGCGCTGGTCGGGCTCGTCCTGTCGGTCGGCCCGCTGGTTGCGGCACTGACCGGCGTGCCGGCCGGCCGTCTGGCCGACCGTTTCGGCGCCGCGCGGATGACCATTGCCGGGCTCGCGGCGATGGCGGCCGGCGCCTGCCTGCTGCCCATGCTGCCGACGAGCTTGGGCGTGCCGGGCTACGTCGGCCCGCTGGTCGTCATCACCGCCGGCTATGCGCTGTTCCAGGCCGCCAACAACACGGCCGTGATGACGAATGTCGGCGCTGACCAGCGGGGAGTGATCTCAGGCCTGCTCAATCTTTCGCGCAATCTCGGGCTGATCACCGGCGCCTCGGTGATGGGCACCGTGTTTGCGTTCGGCGCCGGGGCCAGCGACATCATGACCGCCCGGCCCGAAGCGGTGGCCACCGGCACCGGCATCACCTTCATCGTCGCTGCGATGCTGATCACCATGGCCCTGGTCATTGCCATCGTTTCGACCGGCCGCACTCAGGAGGATGGCCGTGACCTGGCTGCATAAACTCGGCGTCGGCGGCGCCCTTGTGAGCGGCCTGCTGGTTTGCGCCGCTCCGGCGCCCGCCGTACCGCTCAAGGCCATGCCGCTCGGCGGCGAGGCCTCGCTGACGCTCAGCGCCGAAGCGCGCCTGCGCTACGACGCCCACGAGCAAGGGCAGCTGGTGCGGGGCAACAGCTACCGGCAGGGCCTGTTCCGCGGCATTCTGGGCGCAGACCTGCGCTTGAACCCCCAGGTCCGCGTCTATGGCGAGATCGGCACCGGCCAGGTCGATGGCCGCCGCAACATAGCCACCGCCAACTTCCAGAACACCGTGTCGCTGCAGCAGCTGTTCGTCGAGGCCCGCGGCCGGCTCGGTCCGGCGCAGGTGGGCGCGATGCTGGGCCGCCAGGAGTTCGCCGATGGCCCCCGGCAGCTGATCAGCCTCAGCGACGGTCCCAATCTCCATCGCAGCTGGAACGGCCTGCGCGTCTACGCCCAGCATCAGGGCCTGCGCGTCGGGGCGTTCGACCTGCGGGCGACGCGTCCGGGGCGTGGCGGCTTCGACGAAGCCGTCAATCACGCCGAACGCCTGCAGGGGCTCAACGCCAGCTGGCTTGTGCCGGCGGACGGCGGGCCCAACACCTATCTCGACCCGTTCTGGATGCACAGCGAGAACCCGAGCTTCCGCTTCGGCGGTCAACTGGGCCGCGACGTTCGAGACACCTGGGGCCTGCGTCTCTGGGGGCGCAAGGGCGGCCTGGGCTTCGACTGGACGCTGGCCCATCAGACCGGTCGCTACCTCGGGCGCGAAGTCGCTGCGTGGGGCCTGTTCGCCGTGCACAGCCTGGCGCTTTCCGACCAAGGCTGGAAGCCGCGGCTGACGGCGCATATCGATATCGCCACCGGCGGCGGCGCTTACGGCAGCGGCAGGCTCAAGGGCTTCAACCCGCTCTATGCCAGCTCAGCCTATCTCGGCGAAGGACAGTTTCTGGCCCTGAGCAATCTGCTGATGATCGCGCCAGGCCTGTCCGTCTCGCCAACACCGGTAACGACACTCTCGGTCGAATACGGCTTCGCGCGGCGTTTCGACCCGCAGGATGCAGCCTATGCCGGCGGCATGCGCGCCTACGCGGGCACCCAGGGTCTGCCGGGTCGGCAGATCGGCGGGCTGCTGCGCGTCGTCGGGACCTGGGCGCTCAGCGCGCAGCTGAGCCTGTTCCTCAACCACGAACGTTTCGACGCCAGCGAGCTGCTCAGGCGCGCGGGGCTGCACTCGGGCAGCTACAGCCATGTCGGTGCGACCTGGCGCTACTGAGGGAGCCGCGCCGTAGCTAGGCCTGCGCGTGCCGCGCCAGCGCGGCCAGCAGCGCATCGATTGCCGTTTTGGCCCGGACAAAACCGGCGTTGGGCTGGTGGGTCTGCACATCCATGTACAGCGAGCGCTTGATCTCGATCTGCACCGCGTGGCAGTGGCGGGCCGGCTGGCCCGAACGGCGGATGATCTCGACGCCCTTGAACGGGTCATTGCGGGCGACGCTATAGCCCTGGGCGCGCAGCGCCCCCTCCAACACCAGCATGGTGGTGGCGTCGGCGCTGCTGCCGTCCAGATCCCCCAGCACGAAGTCGGCCAGCTGCTGCTCGGGCAGGCCCAGCTGGGCATAGGAATCGTCGGGCATCGAGTGCACATTCAGGTGCCAGCGCTTGCCGAAGCGCTGGTGGGCCTCGTCCAGAGCCGCGTTCAGGGCCTGGTGGTAGGGCTGGTAGCAGCGCGCAATGCGCTGCTCGACCTCGGCAACGCTCAGGCGACGCTCGTAGATCGGCAGCCCCTCCGCCATCTGTCGCCACACCAGGCCTATGCCAAGCCGGGTCTTGGTGCTCTCGGTCACCGGACCCGGCCAGGGCGCATCCAGCAGCGCCTCGTCAATGTCCTCCAGGCTGCGGTTGGGATCGATATAAACGCGCGGGAAGTTGGCCGCCAGCAGGCTGGCACCGGCCGCCGGCGCGCCGGCCCAGAGCTGTTCGACAAAGGCGTCCTCGCCCTGGCGCAGCTGCCACAGCGGCAGCCCGGCGTCAAAGTCCCCGGGGTAGTGCCGACCGCTGTGCGGGGAGTCCACGACGATGGGCAGTTCGGGGCCGGTCGGGCGGGTGAGTTCGAAAGCGCGCATCGAGACAGGTCCGGGAGCAGGATATTGACGATTCTCGCCTGCTGCGGGGCCGCTTCGCCCTCCGTTGGCGGCCTCAGGCCGGCATTTCGCGCCAAACGGCGGCCGCTGGTCGCACCACGGTCGTACCAGCGGCGGCGTTCTCGCAAGATGCGCCCATCGCCAAGCGGCATTCTCCAACGAAAGTCCACGATGTTCATGCTCCAGCAAATCGTTCTGCACACCCCCTGGTTCGTCTGGGGCATTCTGGCGCTCTGCATCGTCATGGGTGTCAGGCAACTCCACGATCAGCGGCAATCGCGGTTGCGTCTGATGGCGGTGCCGGCGATCTGGACCGCCTTCGGCCTGTGGGGCATGACCTCGGCCTTCGGCCTGCAGCCCCAGACCCTCGCCGCCTGGGCCCTGGGCCTGGGCCTGGTGGTGGCCGGCTTGAGCCAGTTCGCCTGGCCACGGGGCGTGCGTTTCGACGGCGCCACCGGCCTGTTCCATGTGCCCGGCAGCTGGGTGCCGATGGCGATGATCATGGGCATCTTCATGGCCAAGTACATCGTCGGCGTCAGCCTTGCCATGGCCCCGCAACTGGCCCAGCTGGCGCCCTTCGGCCTTGGCGTGAGCCTGCTCTACGGCGCCTTGAGCGGCCTTTTCATCGCCCGCGCCAACAGCGTGCTGCGCCATGGCAGAGCTGCCGTCGGTGGCCGGGCCACAACGCTTAGCCTGTGAGCCGTGCAACTAGCGAGACAATCAGTGCCCATGAACCGACCCTGCCCTGAGCCTCCCGGCATCGCCAGCAATTTCGACGCGCTGCTGCTGCCCCCGCATCCGAATGCGCTGCTGCGGTGGCTGGGCTTCCAGGCGCTGCTGCTGGCCGGCATCGCGCTGACGGTGACCGTGGTCCTGGTCACAACGGCCGACCACGGCTGGAAGCCCACCCTGATTTACTCGAGTTGCATCACCTTGGGCTGTGGCTTCTTCATCCAGGGCGGACGCCTTGCCGCGGCCCACTTCTGGACGCACCGCAAGCTTCCCAAGAACAGCCCCGAGCGCCAGAACAACTGGCCCGGCTGGCCCCTGATGCTGGTCGTGCTTTTCCTGGGCACCGCGCTGGGTTGGACCGTCGGCTCGACGGCAGGCAACTGGCTGACGGGCTACAACTCGCCCGCTCTGTACGACTCGAGCTGGCGCCAGGCGGTGGCGGTGATGCTGTTCTCGCTGATTCCCGGTCTGGGCCTGACCCTGTACTTTCTGGCCCGTTCGAGGCTCAGCGCGGCCGAGGCGCGCGCGCAGATGGCCCAGCGCCAGGCGGCCGAGAACCAGCTGCGCCTTCTCGAGTCGCAGTTGGAGCCGCATATGCTGTTCAACACGCTGGCCAATCTACGCGTGCTGATCGGCATGGACCCGCAGCGTGCGCAGCTGATGCTGGACCAGCTGATCGCCTTCTTGCGCGCCACGCTGCAGGCCTCGCGCACTGGCAGTCATCCGCTGAGCGCGGAGTTCGCCCGGGTCGAGGACTATCTGGCGCTGATGAAGGTGCGCATGGGCAGCCGGCTGCAAAGCGAGCTGAGCCTGCCGCCCGAGCTGGCCGGCTGTCTGCTGCCGCCGCTGCTGCTGCAGCCGCTGGTCGAAAACGCGATCAAGCATGGGCTGGAGCCCCATGTGGACGGCGGCCGGCTGGAGATCAGCGCGCGGCGCGAGGGCAACAGCCTGCTGCTCCAGGTGCGCGACACCGGCGCCGGTCTGGGCAATAGCCCGAATCCTGGCACGCAGTTCGGACTGCAGCAGGTGCGCGAGCGCCTGCGCACCCGCTACGGCGAGGCTGCCAGCCTGAGCCTGGAGCCGGCCCCGGATGCCCGCGGCGGCGCCCTGGTGACCGTGAAACTGCCCATAGAGATGCAAGCATGAAGCCTTTGAACCGCCCCACGGCCCTGATCGCCGAAGACGAGTCGCTGCTGGCCGAGAACCTGCGTCTGGAGCTGCAAAAGCTCTGGCCCGAGCTCGACATCGCCGGCATAGCCGCCCACGGCCAGGCGGCGCTGCAATCGGCGCTGCGCTTAAGGCCGCAGATCCTGTTCCTCGACATCCGCATGCCTGGCATGACCGGGCTGGAGGCCGCCCATGCGCTGGCCGAGGACTGGCCGGAGGATGCACCCTTCCCGTTGCTGGTCTTCGTCACCGCCTATGACCAGTACGCGCTGCAGGCCTTCGAGCATGCGGCGGTGGACTATGTGCTCAAGCCGGTGCAGACCGAGAGACTGGCGCAGACCTGCCAGCGCCTGAAGACGGCGCTGGCGGCCCGCGAGGCCGCCCCCGCACCGGCCGGCATGCAGGCGGCCGTCGATCAGCTGCGCCAGCTGCTGAGCGCCACCGGCCTGGGTGCCGCACCCGCGCCAAGCGCACCGCTGCGCGTGCTGCAGGTCGCGGTGGGCAACAACATCCATATGGTGCCGGTGGACGAGGTGCTGTACCTGGAGGCGGCCGACAAGTACGTGCGCGTCATCACCGCCGAGCGCGAGCACCTGGTGCGCGCCTCGTTGCGCGAGCTGCTGCCCCAGCTGGACGGCCAGCGCTTCTGGCAGGTGCATCGCGGCACCGTGGTGCGCTCCGACGCTATTTGCCTGGCCCAGCGCGACGAGGCCGGCAAGCTGACTCTGCAGCTGCGCGGCTGCAAGGACCGCTTGAGCGTCAGCCGCATGTACGCGCATTTGTTCAAGGCTTTGTAAGCGCCATCGAGGCGCGAATCGCGCCGCGCTGCCAGCGTTTCACGCGCTGAGCTGGTCATCCGTCGCAAGCCGGTGGCCGCGGCGGCAGGCGCCGGACATGATGCCTCCCATGCACTGCACATCGCAGCGCCCCACCACCAGGAGAGCACCATGACCAGCACCGACACCGCGATCAACGAAGCCCAGCTGCGCAGGACGGCCAAGCGTCGCGTCAATCTGAAGATGGGCTTTCTGATCCATCTGCTGGTGTTCGTGGCGGTGAACGGCGGCCTGTGGCTGATGACCTCGATCAACGGTGGCGGCCACTGGCGCGTGTTCCCGCTGTGGGGCTGGGGTCTGGGTCTGGCCATCCATGGCCTGGTGACCCTGGTCAATCTGCAGGGTCAGGGCCTGCGCGAGTGGATGCTGGACAGCGAACTGAAGGCATTGCGCCAGCGCCAGCCGTAGCCCGGATGGCAATCCGGGGCCCCGGATTCCATCCGGGCTACGGGATCGCAGCAGTTTTCACCGCCATGCACACCGGCGCAGAACCCAGCGCCGCCCGGGCCGCATCGCTCAGCGGCGGCAACTGCCCGGTCTGGCCGGTGGCTTGGAGGCTGTTCAGGAAGGCCTCGACCGTGCCCTGGCCGATCTCCATCAGATCGAAGGCCGTGGGGTCGAGTATCCAGTTCTGTATCAGGCCATCGACCAGCGACATCAAGGCCAGCGCCGCCATGCGGGTGCGCACGGTGGGCGGCAGTTGCCCCAGCGTCACAGCCTCTTTCAGGCCGCGCTCCAGTTCATCGAGGCCATGGTTGCGCACCGCCAGATGGCGGTCGCGCACGGCCAGCAACTCCTCGACATACTCGACCCGGTGCATCGCGATCTCGAACACGCGGCGCGTGCGCTCGTTGTGCACGGTCGAATGGAAGGCATTCAGCAGGCCCCAGCGCATCTGCTCCAGCGGCCGGTCCTGGGTGTACAGCTGCGTGGACTCCATGGCCTGCTCCAGCGGCATGGTGGCGCGCTCCATCATCGCGTTGAAGAGCTCGGCCTTGTCCTTGAAATGCCAATAGATGGCGCCGCGCGTGACCTGCGCCTGCTGGGCGATGTCCTGCAGCGAGGTCCGCGACACGCCGCGGCGCTGGAACAGGATTTCCGCCGCATCGAGGATGCTCATGCGCGTCTCAAGCGCTTCCGACTTTGTTTTGCGTGCCATGGTTGCTGCAGATTCTATGTCAATTTCTTTACATACATTCGCGTATGTATGTATATACTACGGGTCATCCCTGACAGCGCTATCCAGCTCGGCTACGATGGCCGGCGCCTGATTCATATCAATTTCCAAATCATTCGATCCGAGAGGCTTTGATCGTGATCTGCAATTCCGTACCCCATATTTCGCCCTCCCCGCAAACCGTCAGCCGCACGCTGTACCTGCTGCCCCTGGTGCTGGCCTTGAGCGCCACCCTGGCCATGCTGAGCGGCTGCGGCGACAAGGCCGCCGCACCGGCCGGCGGCGCTGGCGGCATGCCGCCGCCCCCGGCCGTCGGCGTGGTCACCACCGCACTGAGCGCCGTGCCGCTGCAGATCGAGCTGCCCGGCCGCGTCGAGCCGGTGCGCGTCGCCCAGGTGCGGGCCCGCGTCAATGGCGTCGTGCTGAAGCGCCTGTTCACCGAAGGCAGCGAGGTCAAGGCCGGCCAGGCGCTGTACCAGATCGATGCCGCGCCCTACCAGGCGGCCTTCGAGAGCGCGCAGGCCGCCTTGGCCCGCGCCCAGGCCAATCTGGCCCAGGCGGCAGCCCAGGCCGAGCGCTTCAAGCCCCTGGTCGAGGCCAATGCGATCAGCAAGCAGGACTATGTGGCCGCGGTGGCCGCGCAGAAAGTCGGCGAGGCCGATGTGGCGGCGGCCAAGGCCGCGGTGCAGTCGGCAAAAATCAATCTGGACTACGCGCAGGTGCTGTCGCCGATCTCGGGCCGCATCGGCCGGTCGCTGGTCAGCGAAGGGGCGCTGGTGAGTGCCGCCGAGGCCACCCAGCTGGCCCTGGTGCAGCAGACCAGCAGCGTCTATGTCAACTTCACCCAGTCCAGCAATGAGGTGCTGCAGCTGCGCAAGGCGATGGCCAACAAGCAGCTGCGCAGTGTGGGTGAGAACGCGGCCCTGGTGCGCATAGTGATGGAAGACGGCACCGAGCTGCCCCGCCCCGGCAAGCTGCTGTTCACCGACCTGAGCGTCGACGCCACCTCGGGCCAGGTCACGCTGCGCGCCGAGGTGCCCAATGGCGACGGCCTGCTGCTGCCCGGCCAATACGTGCGCGTGCGCCTGAGCCAGGCCGAGGTGCCCAACGGCATCCTCTTGCCGCAGCAGGCAGTGACGCGTTCGGCCACCGGTGACACGGTGCTGGTCGTCGGCGCTGATGGCAAACCGACGCCGCGCCCGGTCAAGGTCGGCTCGGCCCAGGGCAATCAATGGGTGGTGCTGGACGGTCTGAAGCCCGGCGAGCAGGTGATTGCCGACGGCTTCCAGAAGATGTTCGTGCCCGGCGCACCGGTCAAGCCCGTGCCCTGGACGCCGACGGCCGCTCCTTTCTCTGCGCCGTCGGCTGCATCGGCCGCACCCGCCGCCTCCGCCGCCAGCCGCTAAGCGACAAGGACTCACACAATGGCTCGCTTTTTCATCGACCGCCCGGTATTCGCCTGGGTGATTGCGCTGTTCATCCTGGTGTTTGGCGGTGTCGCCATCACCAAGCTGCCGGTGGCGCAGTACCCGACGGTGGCACCGCCCTCGCTGGTCATCAACGCCGTCTATCCCGGCGCCTCGGCCAAGACCCTGGACGAAAGCGTCATCTCCGTCATCGAGCAGGAGCTCAATGGCGCGCCCGGCCTGGCCTATATGGAATCGGTCAGCCAGGCCAATGGCACCGGCGCGATCACCGTCACCTTCGAGCCCGGCACCAATATCGACCTGGCCCAGGTCGAGGTGCAGAACCGCCTGTCTCGCGCCACGCCGCGCCTGCCCTCGGCAGTGACGCAGCAGGGCGTGCGCGTCGACAAGGCGCGCAGCAACTTCCTGCTGTTCGTGACGCTGTCGTCCAAGGACGGTTCGCTGGACCCGGTGGCGCTGGGCGACTATGCCTCGCGCAACATCATTCCCGAGATCCAGCGTCTGCCCGGCATCGGCCAGGCCCAGCTGTTCGGCACCGAGCGGGCGATGCGCATCTGGCTGGACCCGGCCAAGGCGCTGAGCTTCAACATCAGCCCGGCCGAGGTGAATGCCGCGATCCGCGCGCAGAACGCGCTGGTGCCTGCCGGCGTGATCGGTGACCTGCCGAATCTGAGCAGCCAGACCATGTCGGCCACCGTCGTCGTCAAGGGCCAGCTGGAGAACGTCGAGCAGTTCGGCAAGATAGTGCTGCGCGCCAATCCGGACGGTTCGACCGTGCGGCTCAAGGACGTGGCCCGCATCGAGCTGGGCGGCCAGAGCTACGGCTCCTATGCCCGCCTGAACGGCAAGCCTTCAACCGGCATCGGCGTGCAGCTGTCGCCCAGCGGCAATGCGCTGGCCGCCGCAGGAGCGGTGAAGGCTCGCATGGAAGAGCTCAAGCGCTACTTCCCCGAGGGCGTGATCTACGAGATCCCCTACGACTCGTCGAAGTTCGTCAAAATCTCGATCTCGCAGGTGGTCGAGACCCTGCTGGAGGCCATCGCCCTGGTGTTCCTGGTGATGTTCCTGTTCCTGCAGAACTGGCGCTACACCCTGATCCCGACCCTGGTGGTGCCTATCGCGCTGCTGGGCACCTTCGCCATCATGCTGGGCATGGGTTTCTCTATCAATGTGCTGACCCTGTTCGGCATGGTGCTGGCCATCGGCATCCTGGTCGACGATGCCATCGTCGTGGTCGAGAACGTCGAACGCATCATGAGCGAGGAAGGGCTGTCGCCGCGCGAGGCCACCAAGAAGGCGATGAGCCAGATCTCGGGTGCCATCATCGGCATCACCGTGGTGCTGATTGCCGTGTTCGTGCCCATGGCCTTCTTCGCCGGCTCGGTGGGAAATATCTACCGCCAGTTCTCGCTGGCCATGGTGGCCTCGATGTCGCTGTCGGCGGTGATGGCGCTGAGCCTGACGCCGGCCCTGTGCGCCACCCTGCTCAAGCCGGTCGAGGCCGGCCACCACCACGCCAAGAGCGGATTCTTCGGCTGGTTCAACCGCGGCTTCTCCCGCACCGCCAAGGGCTACGAGGGTTGGGTCGCCAAGCTGCTGAAGCGCGGCGGCCGCATGCTGATCATCTATTTGGCCCTGGTGGCCGGTGTCGGCTATCTGTACCTGCGCATGCCGACCTCGTTTCTGCCGAATGAAGACCAGGGTTACCTGATCGTCAATGTGCAGCTGCCCCCGGGCGCCACGGCCAACCGCACCGAGGCGGCCGTCAAGGCGGTGGAAGACTTCATGCGCAAGCAGCCCGAGGTCGAGGCCACCATCGGCGTGATCGGTTTCTCGTTCTCGGGCCAGGGCCAGAATGCCGCCCTGGTGTTCGTGCCGCTGAAGCCCTGGGAAGAACGTGTGGGCCCGCAACACAGCGCCAGCGCGCTGGCCGGCCGCGCCTTCGGCGCGATGATGGGTGGCGTGCGCGATGCCTTCATCTTCCCGCTGAGCCCCCCGCCCATCCCCGAGCTGGGCACGGCCACCGGCTTTGCGCTGCGCCTGCAGGACCGCGGCGGCCTCGGCCACGAGGCCCTGCTGAATGCGCGCAACCAGCTGATGGGCATGGCCAGCAAGAGCAAGGTCATCACCGGCATGCGCCCCGACGGCCTGGAAGATGCCCCGCAGCTGCAGATCGACATCGATCGCGACAAGGCCAATGCCTTGGGCGTGGGCTATGACGCCATCGCCGCCGTGATCTCGACCTCGCTGGGCTCGGCCTATGTGAACGACTTCCCCAACCAGGGTCGTCTGCAGCGTGTGGTCGTGCAGGCCGAGACCGGCGCGCGCATGCAGCCCGCCGACGTGCTGCGCCTGAACGTCAGCAACAACCAGGGCAAGAGCGTGCCGCTGTCGGCCTTCGCGTCGACGCGCTGGGTCAGCGGCCAGATGCAGGCGGTGCGCTACAACGGCTATCCGGCGATGCGCCTGGCCGGCGATGCGGCCGCAGGCGCCTCGACCGGCGCGGCGATGGCCGAGCTGGAGAAGCTGGTGGCCCAACTGCCGGCCGGCATCGGCTACGAGTGGACCGGCCTGTCGCGTGAAGAAAAGCTGTCGGGCTCGCAGGCGGGCATTCTGCTGGCCTTCTCGCTGCTGGCCGTGTTCCTCTGCCTGGCGGCACTCTATGAGAGCTGGTCGATACCGATCTCGGTGCTGCTGGTCGTGCCGCTGGGTCTGCTGGGCGCCGTGCTCGGCGCCACCTTCCGAGGCATGCCCAATGACGTGTACTTCAAGGTCGGGCTGATCGCCATCATCGGCCTGTCGGCGAAGAACGCGATCCTGATCATCGAGTTCGCCAAGGATTTGCAGGCCCAGGGCAAGGGACTGATCGAATCGATCCTGGAGGCCTGCCATCTGCGCTTCCGACCGATCATCATGACCTCGGTGGCCTTCATCCTGGGCGTGATGCCGCTGGTGTTTGCCACCGGCGCGGGCTCGGCCAGCCAGCGCGCCATCGGCACCGGCGTGATGTACGGAATGATCTCGGCCACCGTGCTGGCCGTGCTGTTCGTGCCCATCTTCTTCCTGGTCGTGCGCAAGCTGTTCAAGGGCAGCGAACGCCAGCGCCGCATGTACGCGCATGAACTCGATCAAAACAAGCCTGCCGCGCCCAGCGTGACGGAGGGCCACTGACATGACGACGATGATGAAAACGAGTTTGATCGCGGCGGCTGCAGCCCTGGCCCTGGCCGGCTGCATCAGCACCACGAGCTATGAGCGACCCGCCGCGCCGGTGCCGGCCAGCTGGCAGGACGCCAGCACGGCCGCAGCCGCAGCACCGCTGCCCTGGCAGCAGTTCTACACCGACGCCCAGCTGCGCGAGCTGATCACCCTGGCGCTGCAGAACAGCCGCGATCTTCGCGTGGCCCTGCTGAATGTCGAGCAGGCCCGTGCCCAGTCCCGCGTGCAGGATGCCAGCCTGCTGCCCACGATAGGCGCCGGCGTCACCGCCAGCCGCACGCCTGGCAGCAATGGTGCGATCAACAACAGCTACCAGGCCGGGCTGCAGATATCGGCCTACGAGGTCGATCTGTTCGGTCGCTTGCGGTCTTTGAGCGGCGCGGCGCTGGAGCGTTATCTGGCCAGCGTCGAAGGCAGCCGTGCGGCGCAGATCAGCCTCGTGGCCCAGATCGCCAGCACGTATCTGAGCCTGCGGGCCAACGAAGAATTGTTGAGTCTGGCCGAGCAGACGCTGAAGACCCGCGACGACTTCTACCGCCTGACCAAGCTGAAGAGCGACAACGGCGTCGCCTCGGGCCTGGACATGAGCGCCGCCACTTCCCAGGTCGAGGTCGCCCGCGCCAGCCTGGCCCAGCAGCAGCGCCTGCGTGCGCTGGACCTGAATGCGCTGCAGCTGCTGGTCGGTCAGGCACTGCCCCAGCTGTCGGGCGGCACGGCCTGGAATGCACAAGCCGTGGCTGATGTGCCGGCCGGCCTGCCCTCCGAGGTGCTGGTCAACCGACCCGACATCCTGCAGGCCGAAGCACAGCTGAAGGCGGCCGAGGCCAATATCGCGGCGGCGCGGGCGGCCTTCTTCCCCAGCCTGACGCTGACCACCAGCCTGGGCACGGCCAGCTCGGAGCTGTCCAAGCTGTTCAGCAACACGGTGTGGAGTTTTGCGCCGCAGCTCTTGATGCCCATCTTCGACTCGGGGCGCAACAAGGCCAATCTGGCCTCGGCCCAGGCCGGGCGCGACATCGCCGTGGCGCAGTACGAGAAGGCGATACAGGTGGGTTTCCGCGAAGTGGCGGACGCACTGGCCGCCCGCGCCACTCTGGCGGAGCAACTGCGGGCCACCCAGGCGCAGGCTCGGGCGGACGAGGACAGGCTCAAGCTGGTGGACCTGCGCTTCCGCGCCGGTGCGTCGAACAGCCTGGAACTGCTGGACGCCCAGCGCTCACAGTTCGCGGCGCGCCAGGCGGTGGTGCAGCTGCAACTGGCCAGGGCCCAGAATAGCGTGTCGCTGTACAAGGCCCTGGGCGGCGGCTGGACTCAGCCGCAGTAAGACATCGATCAACGGCCGTGATGGTGGCGCTGGTCGCGCCATTCATCCCGGCGGTAGTCGCGGCGATCCCAGCGCGGATGATGGCGATGGCCGTAGGCCGGATACACCACGGCGGGAGCCGGGTAGTAGACAACCGGGGCCGGACGGTATTGATAGACCGGTTGATAGACCGGTTGATAGACGGGCTGATAGACGGGTTGGTAGGCCTGCTGATAGACCACCGCCTGGCCCGGGTAGTTGCCCACCACGGTGCCCACCTGACCCACGCCGTGCAGCGGCGCGTTGATGCCGACACTCCAGTAGACATCTCTTGCCTGGGCGCTGCCGCAGGCCAGGCCGGCGGCCAGGATGGCGGCGGCGATGAAGGGGGTCTTGCTCATGGTGCAACTCCTGTAGGAAAGCCGGGCGCCCCAGCCTGCGGCGCCTGGATGACCCAACGCGGGCCGCGGCCTGGCGGTTCACAGTGCAGAAGTAAAGCCTTGTAAGCGGCGTCCGCCAGGGAGCAGCTCAAGAGCCTGCGTAAAATCGCGCAAACCCCAATGGATTCCATGAACACGCCCAAGAAAACCCCTGGCGCCGATGCGGCGGCCGAGCACAAGCCCACCAACTTCCTGCGCAGCATCATCGAGCGCGATCTCGAGGCCGACACCTATGCCGGTCGACAGTGGGGCGGCCAGCCGGGTGACGCGGCGCTGCACAAGGCCGGCCAGCCCGACGTCGCCAAGGTGCGTCTGCGCTTTCCGCCCGAGCCCAATGGCTATCTGCATGTGGGCCACGCCAAGAGCATCTGCCTGAATTTCGGCCTGGCCAAGGACTATGGCGGCGTCTGCCATCTGCGCTTCGACGACACCAATCCGGAGAAGGAGGAGCAGGAGTACGTGGACTCCATCATCGACTCGGTCAAATGGCTGGGCTTCGACTGGGAGTTCAACCAGCAGAGCCATCTGTTCTACGCCAGCAACTACTTCGACTTCATGTACCGGGCGGCCGAGTACCTGATCACCGCCGGCCTGGCCTATGTCGACGAGCAGACGCCCGACGAGATGCGAGCCAACCGCGGCGACTTCAACACGCCGGGCAAGGACAGCCCCTTCCGCGCGCGCACGCCGGAAGAGAACCTGGCGCGCTTTCGCGAGATGCGCGACGGCAAGCATGCCGACGGTGCAATGATTCTTCGCGCCAAGATCGACATGGCCAGCCCCAATATCAATCTGCGCGACCCGGCCCTGTACCGCATCCGCCGCGCCACCCACCACAACACCGGCGACACCTGGTGCATCTACCCGATGTACACCTACGCCCACCCGATCGAGGACGCGCTGGAGCAGATCACGCACAGCATCTGCACGCTCGAGTTCGAGGATCAGCGCCCGTTCTACGACTGGCTGCTGGAGCGCCTGGCCGAGGGCGGTCTGCTGTCCCATCCGCTGCCCAAGCAGTACGAATTCGCGCGGATGAACCTCACCTATGTGATCACCAGCAAGCGCAAGCTGCGCCAGCTGGTCGAAGACCAGCACGTCAGCGGGTGGGACGACCCGCGCATGCCGACCATCGCCGGCATACGCCGCCGCGGCTACACGCCTGAGGCGCTGCGCTTGCTCGACACCCGCACCGGCGCCAGCAAGAACAACACCTGGATCGACTACGCCTGGCTGGACATCGCACTGCGCGACGATCTGGAATCCAAGGCCCACCGTGCCATGGTCGTGCTGGACCCGATCAAGCTGGTGCTGACCAACTGGGCGGAGGTGTTCGGCAACGAAGACCACCTCGAAGCCTGCAGCGCCCCGACGCTGCCGCCCAAGCCCGATGTGCCCGAGCTGCCGAAACGCGAATTCAAGCTCGGCCGCGAGGTCTGGATCGAGCGCGAAGACTTCATGGAAGTGCCGCTGAAGGGCTACCACCGCCTGAGCCCGCCCCGCTACGACGGCGAGGGCAAGAGCATCGCCGGCAGCATGGCGCGGCTGAAGTACGGCTATGTGATCCAGTGCACCGGCCTGCGCAAGAACTTCGACGGCACGGTCGCCGAGATTCACGCAAAGATCCTGCCCGAGACCAAGAGCGGCACGCCGGGCGCCGACAGCGTCAAGGTCAAGGGTGTGCTGACCTGGGTCAGCGTGGCCGAGGGCCTGCCGGCCGAGGTGCGGCTGTACGACCGCCTGTTCACCGAGGCCCAGCCCGACCAGGGTGGCCGCGACTTCCTATCGGTGTTGAACCCGGACAGCAAGAAGACCGTCACCGCCTATATGGAGCCCACCCTGGCCACGGCCAAGGCCGAGGACCGCTTCCAGTTCGAGCGCCACGGCTACTTCGTCGCCGACCAGAAGGACCACGCGGCGACCAAGCCGGTGTTCAACCGCATCACCGGCCTCAAAGACGGCTGGGCCAAGTAAGCCAACCCGGGAAGCTTCATGCGCATCGATATCGGTCAGGGCGTACGCCTGTTTGTTGACATCCAGGGCCCCGGCCTCGTGCCCGAAGGCCCGACCCTGCGCGAGAAGCCGACCCTGATACTGCTGCACGGCGGTCCGGGCTTCGACCACTCGGGCTTCAAGCCGGCCTTCTCTGCGCTTTCCGATATCGCCCAGATCGTCTACTACGACCACCGCGGCCACGGCCGCAGCGACCGCCGGCCACGCGAGGAATGGACGCTGGACACCTGGGCCGATGACGTGGTGCGGCTCAGCGATGCGCTGGGCATCGTCAAGCCCATCGTGCTGGGCCAGTCCTTCGGCGGCTTTGTCGCCCAGCATTACCTGGCTCGCCATCCGGGCCACGCGGCCAAGGTCGTGCTGTCCAGCACCTCGCCGCATATGGCGCTGGAGCGCAAGCTGGCGATGTTCGAGCGCTTCGGGGGCCTGCGCGCCCGCGAGGTGGCGCAGCAGTTCTGGACCCGGCCCAATCCCGAAACCTGGGCTCCGTACTGGGACGTCTGCCACACGCTCTACAACCAGCAGCCACCTCCGAATGGCGATGCCGCGGCGCGAGTGATCCACCACAACGACATCCTGTTCCACTTTGCTGGCGGCGAGATGCAGACGCTGGACCTGCTGCCCGGTCTTGCCAAGGCGCAATGCCCGGTGCTGGTGATGGCCGGCGAGCAAGATCCGGTCTGCCCGCTGGCCGACTCGCAAGACATTGCCGCGGCGCTGCCGGCGCATCTCAGCCAGTTGGCGAGCTTCGCCGGATCGGGTCACGGCGCCTGGCGTGACGAGCCCGAGGCGGCGTTCGCACTGCTGCGGAAGTTCATCCTGGCCCCGGGCTGAGCGCGCGGATAGCCGCGCCGCTCGATATCGTCGCGGTCTTCCAGTGCCGCCACCGTCAGCTCCTTGCGTATCTGCGCGGCCAGCAGCGGCCGCAGCAGACCGCCTATCATCGGCGGCAGCGGCAGCCGGATGACGATGTCCACCAGGGTGCCGGCCCGGCCTGACTGCATCTCGGGCAGAAAGCGGAACTGCAGCGAGCCGCCCGCGTTGAAGCCTTCGACCGAGCGGTCCAGCATGCTGCCGTCGGCCTCGATCCGGCGCTCGAACACATCGCGCTGCTTGATGCCCAGCAGCCGCACCTCCTGCACATAGCGCGCGCTCGACGCTTGCCGCTCCAGCACCTGGAAGTGCAGCTTGGGGTGCACATTGGCCTGGATATGGTGGTCCAGATCGGCGAACTGGGCGCGCACGGTGGCCGGTGACGCAGCAATCCACTGCTGGTGCTGCACTTCAACGAATTGGGGCATGGCGGGCTCCTTGACTTGAATGGAGGTGGCTCTTCGAATACGAGAACGCAGCCGATCCGGATTCATCAAGGGTCATGCATCCGGATCTGCACTGGCTTCGTAGTAGCTGCCATGAGCAGCACCAAGCCCCCCGCCGCCCTCAAGCAACGCCTGCTCGACCGAGTGGCCGACACGGATGATTCGCATCTGACGGTCGGCCTGGACGATGGCGCATGGCAACCCTGGCTGGATGGCGTCGAGATCAAGCCGCTGCGCGAAATGGACGGCGTGCTGTCCTATCTGCTGCGGCTGGCGCCCGGCGCCAGCCTGCCCGCGCACCGCCATCCGATCGATGAGGAATGCATCGTGCTGGACGGCGTGCTGCGGGTCGGCAGGCATATCGAGCTGGGCGCTGGGGGCTACCACCTGGCCCATCAGGGGGCGCTGCATGGACGCATCAGCACCCCCACCGGAGCGACGATCTTCCTGCGCGGCGCAGTGCCGCAGGCCTGCCATGTGCTCGGCTGATCGCGGCCCGGCCCTTGCGTCCGGGGCCATACCGAGCGACGATGCGCCAGCCGCGATGATCGTTGCCACGCAGCGGCGCCCCGGCGCCCCAACCGATGAGACGGCTCCATGAACGCCACATCCTCTGTTCACACCCGCCTGCGCAGCCCGCCTCAACGGGCCGAGCTGGGCGATGCCGAGCCGCCAGACACTATCGATGCGCTGTTCGAAGAGCCGGCCGATCACCCGGCCCCGGAGCCTCGGCAACAGTTGCCCGCCGGCTGCAAGCCCTGCGCCGACGATGCCCAGCTGGTGGCCTGGCTGGGCCAGATCGCCGAGCGCGACGAGCGCGCGCTGTCGGCGCTCTACGACGCCACCTTGAGCCGTGTCTACGGCCTGGTGCTGCGCATCGTGCGCCGGCCGGCCTGGGCCGAGGAGGTGGTCGAGGACACCTATTTCCAGGTCTGGCGCCAGGCGCTGCGTTTCGATGCCAGCCGTGGCCGCGCGCTGACCTGGCTGCTGGGCATGGCCCGCTCGCGCGCCATCGATGCGCTGCGACGCGAGTCCCGTTTCGATCATGACACCCTGGACGACGACGAGGCCCCGAGCCTGGTGGACACCGGCCTGCGCGCCTTGGACGAGCTGCTGGACCTGAGCCAGGGCCAGGCCACCTTGCAGCGCGCGCTGCTGGCCCTGGGTGCACAGCCCCGGCAGCTGGTGGCCCTGGCCTTTCTGCGCGGGCTCAGCCATGAGGAGATTGCCGCCCAGACCGAGCTGCCGCTGGGCACCGTCAAATCGCAAATCCGCCGCGCGCTGATCATCCTGCGCGAACTGCTCAACGAGCCCACCGCCCAGGCGCTGTCGGCCTGAGGAACACCATGAGCAAACCATCCACCGACCCGCTGATGACTATCCGGCCCGCGCCCGATCCACTGGCCCATGCGCTGGGCACGCTGCTGGCCGAGCCGCTGGCCCAGGCCTGGCAGGCGCCTGAGCCGCCAGCGGCGCTCCGTGAACGCCTGACCGATCGCCTGGCCGCGGCGCGCCTGGCCGAGGCCGCCATGTTCACCGTGCGTCGGCGCTCGGCTCTGCGCCACACCCTTGCCCCGGGCGTGACGGCGCAGACCCTGTACCGCGCCAAGGCTGGCCAGCCGCTGCGGCCCGGCGAGCCGCTGGGCGCGACGCTGATCGAGCTGGCCGCCGGCACGAGCTTCGACCCGGCCACGCTGAACAACGCCTCTCTGCACCGCGAATGGCTGCTGCTATCGCGCAGCGCGATGCTGGGCGGTGAGTCGCTGTCGCAGCGCGACTATCACGTCACCCCGGCCGGCCATGCCTCGGCGCAATGGTCGTCGGCCGGGGGCGCGCTGCTGTTCCTTCGCGAGTCCGACCTGCCGGCGCAGCAGGGAGATCAGCCCCTGACCGTGCGCGATGCCGAGGCCGGCTGGCCCGAGTTCGTGCCGGGCATACGTCGGCGCGTGCTGTGGCAGCGCGATGGGCAGGCAGCGCTGCTGTACTTCGCCGAGGCCGGTGCCCAGGTGCCCCATCACCGTCATGGCCATGACGAGGAATGCCTGATGGTCCAGGGCGAGCTGTTCCTGGACGACATCCTGCTGCAGACCGGCGACTACCAGCTGGCCCCGGCCGGCAGCGGACACACCCTGACCGAAACCGATACCGGCGTGGTGATCTACGCCCACGGCGATCTGGATCTGCAGTTTGTCTGAGCCGGGCCTCAGGCCCGCGCCGTGATGTCGATATTGCGCGCCGTGCCCAGCAGGGTGGCGCACAGAGTCTCCTTGCCGTCGCTGACGGCAAACACATCGGCGGCGCAGACGGTCAGCAGGCGCGAGGCGCTGACCACCCGGCCCCGTGCCAGCAGCTTCAGCGAAGCATCGATGGTGGCGTAGATGGAGCCCAAGGGCAACAGGGTGATGCCGGCGGCAAAGTCGGCCGCCGCGGCCCATGGGGGTTTTGCAGAGGATCCCCAGGCAAGCTCGGAAACTTTCATGCGCACCAGCTTAGCAAGCCTCGCACTGTGCGAGGCTTGGGTCACCGGCTACGCTGTCTTAGCGCCCATGCCGGCTCTTGGCCTTGCGGCCATCCAACTCCAGCAGCTGGGTCTTCAGCAGCGACAGCAGCACGCGCGCGGTCTCCTCGGTGAAGAGCAGGGCGCTGGTCGGTGCCTTGTCTTCGGGTGTGACGGCCGGCGCGATCAGGGCGTCCACATGCAGCTTGATCAGGCCGTGAGCAAAGCTCTGGCTCTTCACCTTCTGCACTTCGATGTTGTAGGTTTTCACAGTGCGGTCCTGGGCAAAGCCTGAAGGTTACCGCAGAGCCGCCTCACCAGGCCTGATGACTGCCCATGCGAAAACTCTCCAGGCGCTGACGTTCGGCCTCGCGCTGGGCCTTGGCTTCCAGGTGCATCCAACAGGGCGCATTGATGTCGTCCAGCGTGTGCTCGCTCAGCTCGGCCAGGGCCAGCATCTCCAACTTGGCGCGGCGCCGGGCGCGCAGCTGCTGCCAAGACTGCAGCAGGCCCATCAGCCAGCCGGCGCGGAGGGCCGGCGCCGAGGGTGTCAAGGCTGGGCAGGTGCTTGCGGTGCTGGTCATGGTCGGCTCCTTGGGTAGTTCGTGCTGGTAAGCTTAGTCACCCAGTGGCCTCAATGGAATCGACTTGTTCTGCACTGATTGGTCAGATATGCTTACCAGATGAGCCGTTTACCGCTGCACACCCTGCCCGCCTTCCGCGCCGTGGCCCGGCTCGACAATCTGCGTGCCGCGGCCGAAGAACTGCACCTGACGCACAGCGCAGTGAGCCAGCAGATCAAGTTGCTGGAGGAGCAGCTGGGCTTCGAGCTGTTCGACCGGCGCGGCCGGCGCATCGTGCTGAATGCCGCCGGCGCGGCCCTGCTGCGCGCCGTCGAGCCGGCGCTGACCCAGCTGGACGAGGGCATGCGCGCCGCCGCGGCGGCCGCCAGCGGCACGGCGCACCGGCTGCGCGTCACCGTCCTGCCCTCGTTCGCCCAGCGCTGGCTGCTGCCGCGCATGGGCCAATGGCACGAGCTCCATCCCGATATCGCGATGGAGTTGCACGCCTCGCAACAAGTGATAGATCTGAAGCGCGAGGGCTTTCATGCCGCGCTGCGTCAGGGCCAGGGGCCGTGGCGAGGCCTGGAGGGGCAATGCCTGATCGACTCGCCCTCGGTGGTGCTGGGCTCTCCGCGCGCCGCCCACCGGCTGCAGGGCGGTGACCCCACCAGCCTGCCCGCCCGACTGGCCGACGAACCGCTGCTGGGCAATGTGTCGCGCTGGGAGGCATGGTTTGCGCTAGCCGGCGTGCGCTGCCGCATCAACCCGGTGGCGGCCTTCAACGATGCCGGCATGATGCTGCAGGCCGCCGAACAGGATCTTGGCATCACCCTCAGCCGGGAACTGCTGGCAGCCGACGCCCTGCGCGAGGGCCGGCTGGTGCGACTCTCGCCACTGGCCCTGCCCGACGATGCCCATGACTCCTACTGGCTCGTGCATCCGCCCGAGCTGCGCGACTGGCCGCCGCTGCAGGCGCTGCGCACCTGGCTGGTGGCCGAGCTGGAACGCTCGGAACAGCAGTTGCAGACCTCAACCCACCTGGGAACACCATGACGCCACAATCTCCAAGAATGCTGAACGCCCCCGCCGCCGAGCGCAACAAGCAGCCCATTCTGGAGGTCTTGCAGCGGCTGCTGCCCGCCCAGGGCGTGGCGCTGGAGATCGCCAGCGGCACCGGCCAGCATGCGGCACATTTCGCCGCCGGCTTGGCCCGCTGGACCTGGCAGCCCAGCGACTACGACGCCGCCAACCTGGCCTCGATCGCCGCCTGGACCGCTGGGCTCGCCAATGTGCTGCCTGCGATCCAGCTTGATGTGCTGGCGCCGGTGTGGCCGCTGCCCGCAGAGGCGCAGACGCTGGACGCCATCTTCTGCGCCAATATGCTGCACATCTCGCCCTGGCCCACCTGCGCGGCGCTGATGCAGGGCGCGGCGCGTCATCTGTCACCACTGGGGCGTTTGATCACCTACGGGCCCTATCGGGTGCCAGGTGTTGCCACTGCGCCGAGTAACGAGGCCTTCGATGCCGACCTGCGCGCGCGCAACCCGGCCTGGGGGCTGCGCGGCCTGGACGATGTCAAAGCCGAGGCACTGCGCGCCGACCTGCAGCTGATCGAGCAGATCAGCATGCCGGCCAACAATCTGCTGCTGGTGTTCGCCCGGGGCTGAATCAGGTGGATCAGGCGGCCGGGAACTTGCGCCGGTGCAACAGCACCACCGCATCGAGCACTGCACGGCTGAGCTGATCGCGCACGTCCAGATCGCCCAGGCGCTGGGCGTCTTCCGGGCTCAGGTCTTCCTCATCGCCACCCAGCAGCGCGATCGGCACCAGGGCGGCGCCGATCTCAGCGTCATCGAACAGGGCACCCCAGCCCTCGGGGTCCAGCGCCACGGCCTGCAAAAAGCCTATGCACCAGACCTCGGCGTCGACCAGATCGCGGTCATCGACCTCGGCCACACTGAAGATCGGCTGCCAGGCCTCGCCCTTGTCGCGCAACTCGATGGCCACGCTTTGCAGATGGCGCAGCACCAGCAGGGTGGCGCGCTTGCGCTGCTTGTTGCTGGGGAATGGCGCGTTGCCCTCGCCGTCACCGCCCCAGACGGCCGGCAGCCAGTCGGCGCTGGGCCGCTGGCTCAGGTCGCCGGGGCCGACCAGCAAGGCGGTCAGATAGCCATCCATCGCCTCGATATTCATCGCCTCGTCGGCGGGCAGCTCTTGCAGCAAATCGTCCAGCGCATTGAGCTCGTCGTCGCTCAGCGGGGCATTGTCGGTTTGCGGGTTGTATTGGGGGTAGTCCATGGGCGGGGCCGGTTCGGAAAGGAAAGCAAGTATGCGAGCCTAACTCAGCGGCGGGATGACCCGGCGGCAGCCTTCTCGAACTTCCAATAAGCGGCACCGCCCCCTTTTGCCAAGGTGCGCTAGCCTGGAAGTGGTCAAAGCCGCGACCGAGGTTTTGCAGACCGTCGTTGGGCCCCACCGCGTACCGCCTTCCGGAGCCTCTCGGCAAACGGCAGCTAGACACCCGAACAGTACGCCATTCGGCGACGGAAGAGCATGGCCGCACCGCCAACGATGAGCATTGCCAAAGTCGAAGTCTCGGGCACCGCACTGGGCGAATAGTCGTGGCCAGAAAAGGAGGTGACGCCGGATTGCCCGGGGACGCTTCGGGACTCGATCGTCATCTCCACCGTGTTCATGAAGTCGGCCGTCCCGGTAACAAATGACGAAGGGTAGACGGTTCCGCCGGAACCTGCGCCCCTGGCGGCGGTGACTTCGAGCAGACCCACGACCCAGAATTTTGTCCCGGGTGGTTCCTTGATAGCTTCAGCATCACCAAATCCAGGCGGTTTGATTTCGCGGGTGGTCGCCACGGCCTCACCTGTTTCGATGTCGAACACCCATGAGGTGTCTTGATAGTAGGAGCCAAGAAAATTCGACTGCGCTGCCTGCGCCAGATTCACCCCAACAGGAACACACCAGACCTGCGCGCGCATCTGGGCTCCGGCTCCGGGGCGCGTGAGGGGACGGACATCGGGAGTCAAAATGGAATAGCCCCCACTGACGCTGCCATGCACAGCCCAATCGATCGCAAACTCGTTGCCGGTGACGAGGGTGACGGTGTCAACAAACAACGCGGTCGCGGTTGCTACCCCAGTGACAGAGCCTCCGCCGCCGCCCGCGACCGCGAAGGCGCGGAGCTGGCCGGGCCTGGCAATTGCTTTGCTGTTGATGAACCCCGCTGTCGCACCGACCGCAACGGCGCGGCCATCCGAACTTTCTCCCAAAGGGGCTGCGTTGACATAGCCAAGGGGTGAGGAGTAGGCATCAAATGCAGTTTGGATGCCGGGGTTCGGTGCAGGGTCGGTGATTGTGATCACCCCTTGCACGGCCGTGCCAAGGGTCGCACCGGTCTGGCCTCCTCCCAAACCCAGGCTCGCCGGTAAGCCAGGAATCCTCGGCAGCAGAGTGACATTCAAGGCATGGCATTCACCGCCGGCGGCCCAACCGACGACGACGCCGAGGAACATGAGAGCGAGGGTTCGCATGAGTAATCTCCATCTTGAAAAGGGCGAGGCGACAAGGGATTTGGCGATGACCCGCGCCACGCGAAGGTCGAGGCCTGACCGGGTAGCCAGGGGCAGTCAGCCCCCAGCCCCCAAGCCGCCCACCGTGCTGCTCTGCAGAGGGTGGTTCAGGCGGTTGGCACACTCGACGAAGCCGCCCGTATGAACTTCGTGCGTACGGCCGACTCCTGGTTGATGGCCGAGCTCGACGGGTGCCTTCTGCGGCGCCATCACAAGACCTCTCGCACTGGCACGTTCGTGCATAAGCGCCTCGAACAGCGAGGTCAGGCCGGCACGTCGAGCTGCCTCGATAAGGGTCCGGTCGATCACGTCCCGCTGTGCGTGGCTGCCGCCGAAGCGATGCGCCACGTGGAGGACCGGCCGCAGCAACTGGACCACCTGCTCGTACCTGCCATCGGCGAAGGCCGCTATCGCACGGGTCGCAGCCTGGCCGACCTCGAGGGTGAAGCCCGCGTTGTCGTCATCGCGTTCGGCGGCCGCGTTCTGGGCTTCGAGCAGGGCCTGGGCGCCGGCCGTACGCCCGGCCGCGACGAAGGCCATCATGGCGTGCATGTCGTTGAAGGCGTAATTCGCTGCGGTCGTCAGCGGCGCCCAGCGGTCTGCCAGCGCCTGCCAGCGCTCGCCGACGTCGATGCCGCGCAGGTGCAGGCGCCACAGCAGTGACGAGGCGTCCACCATGTCCAGCACAACGCCGGACGCCGGGCCGCAGATGGGGCCGTCGACCAGGGTCAGCACCTCATCGATCTGGTCCAGGTCAAGGTGGTACAGCGCCAGGTGCCACCAGTTGTGGGTGGCGAGGAAGCTGCCCTCGCTCCAGGCTGGCAGGTTGCCGCGCATCCATGCAATGCCTTCCTGCCGACGCCCTTGCATTTCCAGCACGTGGGCCACCGCATGCTGGCCCCAGCCGTCGAGCGGCTGGATCTCGACGCAGCGGCGTCCCAGCGCTTCGGCACGGCCGTACCGCCCGGTCTCCTCCAGCCCGAAGGCCATCATGCCCAGCACCGCGTGGAAGCCAGCCGTCTCGACGCCCCAGTGCGGCAGCGCACGGGCGATGCGGTCGTGCAGCATGCGCGAGTCGCCACGGAAGAAGTCGATCTGGTGGCCCGCCTGCAGGGCCAGTGCGTCCAGCGGGTAGGCGATGCTCAGGTCCTCGAGTGTGCGACCGGCGTCAGCCCAGCGTCCGCGCACCAGGTGGCCCACCGCAGCCAGGTGGCCGCGTTCGCGATCGGTCATCGGCAAGGACAGCGCGCGGCGATGCGAATCCCGCGCAACGGCGATGCCGTCCGGCTCGGTGCCCAGCAGGTGCAGGTAGGCGTGCAGCAGGTGTCCCATGGCCATCTCGGGGCTTGCGGCGAGCGCCGCGCCGACACTGGCCACCGGGTCGCCGATGAAGCAGCGCAACTGATGCTGTGCCAGTTCAAGATGTTCCAGCGCGGCCGGCACGCAGCCGCTGACCACGTGACCTGCTGAGTCTTCAAGGTTCATTCGAGCCTCCGATGGCGCGGTTTCGAGGGCTTGATGATCTGTCCAGCAGCTCTTCAGGTCTTTGCCGTCGCCCTGAATCGCTATGAATGGCGTGCGGTGCCGCGGCTGTGGCGAGAGCCGGCCTGCAGTCTGCCTGCCGCCCGCTGTCTGTCACACTTGCATGCGTGATGGACGACCACGCACTTCGATTCGGCCGCTTTCGGCTCGATCCGGTCCGCAGCGTGCTGCTGCACGATGGGGCTCCGGTCCGCATCGGCCCGCGGGCGACCAGCCTGCTGCTGGTGCTGGTTCAGCGCCGGCGCTCTGTGGTCTCCAAGGCAGAACTGTTTGATCTGGTGTGGCCGGGGCTGGTCGTCGAGGAAAACAACTTGCAGCAGCACATCTCGGCATTGCGCAAGGTGTTCGGGCCGGAGGCCATCGTCACGGTGCCAGGGCGTGGCTATATGTTCACGCTGGCGCCTGAGGGTGAGCTCTCGACGGCCGGCGATGTGGGCCGTGAAGCTGCCCCAGACCTCACTGCAACCTCGGCTGCAGCGGCCCGTGTTCGCGAGGCGCAACTGCCCGCGATGGCGCCGCTGATCGGCCGGGAATCCGAAATAGCCGACCTGGGCGAATGCCTGCGCGAGCATGCCGTGGTGACGGTGGTCGGACCGGGCGGTATCGGCAAGACCCGGCTGGCTCTGGTGGCGGCGCACGCCTGCAAGCTCGGTTTCGCCGGCGGCGTCTGGCTGACGGATCTGTCGGTGCTGACCGACGGTGGACAGGTGGCAATGACCGTCGCAAATGCGCTGGGCATCGTTCTGCCCATGGTGCCGGCTCCTGGGGCGACCCGTGCAGGGACGATTGCAGCCGCGCTGCGCGGGCAGGACCTGATGCTGGTGCTGGACAACTGCGAGCACATGCTCGAACACGTGGCCGAATTGGTCGATGCCCTGCGCCAACGCGCCCCGCGCGTGCGCGTGCTGGCCACCTCGCAGGAGCCCCTGCACGTGGTGGACGAGCAGGTTTTTCGCCTGGCGCCGCTCGCCCTGCCTGATCCCGCCGACGCCATCGCCGACTCCGACGGCCGGGCGGCCACACGGAGCGGGGCGGTGCAGCTGTTCATCGCTCGCGCCCAGGCCGTCGACAGGCGTTTCTCCCCGACGCCCGACGTGTTGCCGGCTGTTGTCAACATCTGTCGGCGACTCGATGGCTTGCCACTGGCCATCGAGCTGGCGGCGGCCCGCATGCCCTTGCTGGGTGTGCAGGGTCTTCAGCAGCGACTGGACGAGCGCCTGGGCGTGCTGGGGAAGCGCCCTGGTCGCGGTCCGATGCGCCAGCAGACGATACACGCTGCCTTGTCATGGAGTCATGCGCTGCTGACCCGGGAAGAGCAGATCATCTGGCGCCGGTTGGCAGTGTTCTCGGGCGGCTTCTCGCTGGACCTTGCGCATCGGGTCCTGGTCGATGCGGACTTCACGCCCGGGGCCGTGCTGGACCACCTCGGCGCGCTGGTCGACAAGTCGCTGCTGATGGCGGATGCGGGCGACGATCCGCGCCACCTGCGCGACCAGCGCTATAGGCTGCTTGAGCCAGCACGCGCCTTCGCGCTGGCGCAACTCGATTTGGCTGACGAACTCGACGCCATGCGGCTTCGCCATGCGAGAGCGCTGGGCGATCTCCTGAAGTCTTACGACAACTTGGTGGTCAACGAAAAGCGTTTCGATGTCTTGATGGGCCGACTGCAGCCCGAGTTGGACAACTTGCGCGCGGCCATGCAATGGCTGGCCGGCCTGCTGGCCCATCCGTCCGATGCCGCGACCGTCGACCCGGGGGCCGCCCGCCTGCTGGCGATCACACTGGCAGCGCACGGGGATTGGCTGTGGAGCGAAGTGGATTCATTTGGCGAGGGTCTCAAGTTCTGCCGGCTGGCGCGCGACTGCCTGGATGACGCGGTGCCGGTCACTCTCGGCGCAAGGCTTCGTCTGGCCCATCAACTGCTGGCGCGGACACGGTTGCGGCCAGCCGCCGAGTGGGCGGTCGATGCGCCCCTGGCGCTGCTGGGGTTCCGCGAGGTCGGCGACCGGGTGGGCCTGTACCGGGCGCTGTGCGCGCTGGGGGGAGCGCCCCGAGCTGTGGTCGGCGATGACGAGTCGCTCGCCCTGCTGCGCGAAGCTGAACTGCTTGAGGCGCCGGATTGGTCGCCCGTCCTGCGCCGCCGCCGGCAGGCCGCGCTGGAGTGGTGCCACGACCAGGGTGGACGCATGGAGGCCTGTCGCGAGGCCGGCCTGCGCAGCGCGGCGCTGGCACGGGAGGCCGGCGGTGTGGGCGAGATCGCCGCGCTGGGGAATCTGGCCGACACAGAGTTTGCGCTGGGTCTGGTGGACGATGCCATCGCATCCTGCCGGCGTGCCATTGCCGTGGCGACGGAACTGGGGCGTCCGGAAGAAGCCTTCAATGCCTTCCAGCACATGGTGCCAGCCCTGCTCGAACGCGGTAGCCTGGCTGAGGCTGAAGCCGCGATCTTGCAGGGGCGCGCCCAGCTGGTGCGCAGCCTGGGTTCGGCCAGCGGCATGCTCATGCCGCTGGCCTTGCTGGCGTTCAAACGCGGTCAGGGCCGCCTTGCGCTGCAATTGGTCGGCTGCGCCGACCGCGCCAGGGCCGACGAGGGGCTGGATCTGCACTCGCCCGAGCGCCGCATCCGCGAGGCTGTCTTGGCCGGCATGCGGTCTGTCTTGCCAGCGGCCGAGATGTCAGCGCTGCTGGCCGAAGGCGCCTTGTGGGATGGGGACGCAGGCTTTGCGAGGGGTGGTGTGGGTTGACGGCACGATGAGGGGGTCAATGAGTGCGCAGTTGTCAGAGGCAGGCAGCCGATCTTGGCCCTGCCCAGGACGGGGCTGGGCACGGGCAGTCCTGAATACCCGTGCCTGCCGAAGGCCGAGGCCTCTGGCCTCGGCGGGCCAAGGCTTCCGCCTTGTCCGTCCGGGCTCAGCCTTGCGGCTTGTATCGCCGCAAGTCCTTCGCCAGGCTGAGGCTGGACACGGGCAGTCCTGAGGACTGCTCGTGCCTGCCGAAGGCCGAGGCCTCTGGCCTCGGCGGGCCAAGGCTTCCGCCTTGTCCGTCCGGGCTCAGAGACTCGGCCAGATGCCGGCGGGCACGTCCAGGCGCAGATACCAGTCGGACGGCAGCGTGCCGGCCCACACCAGGTTGTGATGCGGCAGCAGGCGCCGCTTGGCAAACGTCATGCGGGCGTCGGCCAGGGTCAGCAGGGTGGTGGCCTGCCAGTCCTGGTTGGGCGGGCTGGCGGCCACGCCTATGGTGGCCGTCAGCGGGCGCAAGCCGCCCAGCTGGGCCAGGGCAGTGGCAATGCGATCGCGCAGGCGCTCGGCCAGTTCGGCTGCGGCTGCCAGCCCGGTGTCGGGCAGTATCAGCATGAATTCGTCCGCCCCGAGGTAGGCCAGGCTGGCGCTGCTCGGTTGCAGCTGCTGCAGCAGCATGGCCAGCTGGGTCAGCACCTGTTCTGCCTGCGCCGGGCCGTGTTCGTCCTGATAGTCCTTGAAGTGGTCGATATCCAGGGTCAGCACGGCCAGTGACCGGCCGGACGCCCGCGCGGCTTGCGCAATCGACTCGAAGGTCGGCTGCATGGCCTGACGGTCCAGAACGCCGGGCACGGCCCGCAGGTCGGCATGGGCAATGGCATGTGCAACGGTCATGGGTACTCCCAGGTGGCGATGCCCCATGCTAGCCAAGGGCCAGGACACCGCTCATGCTCCATAACCCGGGGTGCGGTCAGCGGCCGAACACCTTCTTCAGGATCGCGCTGCCGGTGCCCACCGGGTCCTGGCGGATCTTGTGTTCCTCTTCGGCAATCATCAGGTACAGGCCGTCCAGCGCACGGCGGGTAACGTATTGCTGGACGTTGGCGTCTTCATCTTTGACCAGGCCAAACTTGGCGGCCTTGGCGGCGACGGCGTTGTATTTCTCGGCGGCCGAGACTTTTTGGGTGGCCTTGGTGACGATGGGCAGGAACTTGGCGCTCAGCGGCTCGCGGGTGTTGCGGGCAAAGAAGTCGGTCACCGCTGTGTCGCCACCGCGCACGATCTGTAGCGCGTCCTTGACGGAGATGTTCTTCACCGTTTGCACCAGCAGTGCCTTGGCCTCGGGAATGGCGGCCTCGGCAGCGCGGTTCATCGCGGTGATCAGCTCATCGACCTTCTTCTGCTGGCCGGTGGCGCGCAAGAGCTTGGCCGCATCGTTCAGCGCTCCGGGCAGGCCTATGCGCACCTTGTCGTTACCCAGAAATCCATCCTGCCGGCCCAGCAGGGCCACCGCGGCGATGGCGCCGCGCTCCAACGCCGCGCGTATGCCCGAGGCGGCATCGCGCTCGGACAGATCGGCCGCCCACAGCGGCAGGTGAACAAGGCCCAGCGAGCTGAAGTGGCTGAACTGGCGGCGGCTGATCATGAGCATCTCCCGTTGGCTTGACGACCATGATGCCAGCTGTTGCCGACTTGGCATCGCGCCATGTCGGGCGCTCATATCAGGCCCGTAATCGGATGTTTGCCACCCGGGCGCCAGCATCCCTGCGCAGAGTCTGCTTGAATCGGTTGAAACAACAGGAGGACTGCAATGAGTGGCAAGACCCGGGTGCTGGTGATTGGTTGTGGATTTGGCGGTATCGAAGCGGTGCGGGCGCTGTCCAGGGCGCGGGATGAGGTGGAGATCACGCTGGTGGACCGCACCAACCACCACCTGTTCCAGCCCCTGCTCTACCAGGTGGCCACCGCGGGCCTGAGCGCACCGGCGATCTCGGGCCCGATACGCCACATCCTGCGGCCGCAGATGCGGCGCGGCAATCTGACCATCCTGCAGGCCGAGGTCAAAGCCATCGATGCGCCGGGCCGGAGGGTCACCCTGCATGACGGCGAGCAGCTCGCCTACGACCATCTGATCGTCGCCGCCGGCGCCACCCACAGCTATTTCGGCCATGACGAATGGGCCGCCCATGCGCCGGGCCTGAAGACCTTGACCGATGCATTCAACATCCGTCAACGCGTCGTCAATGCCTTCGAGCAGGCCGAGCGCTGCGAGGACCCCGCCCGGCGCCAGGCCTGGCTGACCTTCGTCGTCATCGGCGCCGGGCCTACCGGCGTCGAGATGGCCGGCACCTTGAGCGAGATGGCCCGCCACACGCTGGTCAGCGAGTTCCGCCGCATCGATTCGCGCGAGGCGCGGGTGGTGCTGGTCGAGGGCTCGGACCGGGTGCTGGGCAGCTTTGTGCCGGCGCTGTCTCAGCGCGCGGCCGAGCAATTGCAAAAGCTCGGCGTGGAGCTTCGCACCGGCTGCCGCGTCACCCATATCGACGGCGACAGCGTGCGCTTCGAATCGACCGCCGGCACCGAGGCGCTGCCCAGCCACACCGTCGTCTGGGCCGCGGGCGTGGCCGGCTCGCCGCTGGGCCGGGCGCTGGCCGACAGCGTCGGTGCGACACTGGACCGCGCCGGCCGCGTGCTGGTGCAGCCGGACCTGAGCCTCGAGGGCCACCCGGAGATCAGCGTCATCGGCGATCTGGCCGCGGCCAAGAGTTACACGCCCGGTGCAGAGCCCAGGCCGGTGCCCGGCGTCAGCCCGGCGGCCAAGCAGATGGGGCGCAGCGCGGCGGCGAATGTGCTGCGGCGGCTAAGGGGGCAGACCACCCAGCCCTTCCGCTATGCCGACTACGGCAACCTGGCCACCGTGGGCCGCAAGGCGGCGGTCGTCGATCTGGGCGTGCCGGGCCTGGGTGCCCTGCGCTTTTCGGGCTACTTCGCCTGGCTGTTCTGGCTGTTCGCGCACATCTACTTCCTGATCGGTTTTCGCAACCGGCTGATCGTGCTGATCGACTGGGCCTGGGCCTACTGGACCTTCGAGCGCAATGCGCGGGTGGTGCCGCAGGCGCAGGACCATGCTTAGGCTGCGATGAGCTCCCGTGCATCAAAACTTTGGTGCACGCGGGCCCGCACCAGGGCCGGGTCATTGACCGTGCGCACATCGGCATAGACGGCCTCGGCCTCGGGGTAGAGCCGGCGCAGATAATTGAGCCATTGCTTGAGCCGGCCGGCGCGGTGCCGGGGCTCGATGTGGATATCGATCAGGCCCCAGAAATGCCGGATCAGCGGCAACAGCTCGTCCCAGGCCAGCACACCGGCGCCGGGCTGCAGGATGCTCAGCGCGAGCCCCGGGTTGACGACCATGCCACGGCCCAGCATCAGCGGGTGGCAGCCCGACTGCTCGCGGCAGCGAGCGGCGTCCTCGGCGGTCCATATCTCGCCGTTGGCGATGACAGGAATCTTCAAGCTGGCGCGAATCTCGGCAATACGGTCCCAGTAGGCCGGAGGCTTGTAGCCATCGGCCTTGGTGCGGGCATGGACCACCAGCTCGTCGGCGCCGGCTGACTCGATGGCCTGCGCGCAGTCCAAGGTGCGGCTGGTGCACAGAAAACCCAGCCGCATCTTGGCCGACACCGGCATCGGCTGCGGCACCGCGGCGCGAACTGCCGACACGATTTTGTGAATGAGCTCCGGATCGTCCAGCAGCGCCGCCCCGCCGCCGTGGCGGTTCACCACCTTGGCCGGGCAGCCGAAGTTCAGATCGATGCCCGCGGGCCCCAGCTCGGCCAGCTTGGCTGCGTTCTCGGCCAGGCAGGCAATATCTGACCCCATCAACTGCGCGCGCACCGGCACGCCCGACGGCGTGCGCCCGCCATTGAGCAGCTCGGGCACGATGCGGATGAAGGTGCGATTCGGCAGCAAGGTGCCGGTGACGCGGATGAACTCCGACACGCAGCGGTCGATGCCGCCCACGCGGGTCAGCACATCGCGCAGCGTGAAGTCGAGCAGGCCTTCCATGGGCGCCAGCAGTATCGTCATCGCCCCTGCCCCTCACACCAGCCGCGCCAAGCCTGGCGCAGCAGCGCGTCGAGATGGCCGGCAAAGCGCGGAGCATCGCACAGCGGCGACCGCAGCAGGCGTTCGCGCAGGCCGGCACGCAGCGCGGCCAGGGCCGGCAGATCGCTGGCATGGGCGACGGCACGGGCCAGATAGTCGTCTTCGTCGGCCGCCACCCAGTCGGACAGGCCGAGGTTTTGCAGCAGGCTCTCGCCCTGGCGAGACAGGGCCGTGGCACCGCGCAGGCTCAAGACCGGCACGCCCATCCACAGGCCCTCGACACTGGTCGTGCCGCCCGGATACGGGAACGGGTCCAGCGCGATATCGACGCTGTTGTAGGCGGCCAGATACGCGGCGCGCGGTGAGGCACCTTCGAGCAGCAGGCGCTCGGGACCGATGCCATGGCGCGCAAAACCCTCGCGCACGGCTTCTTGTGAACCGCCCTTCAGCAGCAGGCGGCTGCCGGGCACGGCCTGCAGCACCCGAGCCCACAGCGCGACCACGGCCTCGTTCATCTTCAGCGGCTTGTTGAAGCAGCCAAAGGTGATGCAGCCCTGGGCCAGCGCCGGCAAGGGGCCGACCGCGATGTCCAGGGCCGGTGGCGTGAAGCACAGAAAGGTCTCGGGCAGGCGCAGCACCGGCTCGATGAACTGCGCTTCGCCGCCCGGCGGCGTGATCCAGGGGTCGCCGACAAAGCCGTCGATCGTCGAGAGCCCGGTGCTGGCGCAATAGCCCAGCCAGCTCAGTTGCACCGGGGCCGGCTTCCAGGCGAAGACGGGCAGCCGGTTGTGGGCGGTGTGGCCGGCCAGGTCGATCAGCACGTCGATCGCATCGGCATGGATCAGCTGAGCCAGCGCCTCATCGCTCAGCGCCCGCACCCCATGCCAGCGCTGGCAGTGGCTGCGGATGACCATTGACACCGCATCGTCATTCGCCTGATTGGCATAGACGACCAGGTCCACGTCGCGGCCCAGTTCGGCCAGCACCGATTGAGCGAAATAGCCGACCGGGTGGTTGCGCAGATCGGCCGACACCAGGCCCACGCGCAGGCGCCGGCCTGGCTCGGGCGGGCAATTCCAGCTCGCGAACGGTCGAGCCACCCGCAACGCCTGTTCACCGAACTGCCGCGCCTCGTCCAGCGCCCCGTCCGCCTCGGGCAGGTAGTTCAGCATGAAGATCAGATTGCTGCGCGTCTCGAAGTTCAGCGGCTCCAAGTCCAGCGCGCGGCGATAGCTGGCCGCGGCCTCGTCGAAGCGACCCAGCTCCTTGAGCGCAAATGCCAGATTGCTGTGGAACAGCGCATAGCCTGGCTGCAGCAGCACGGCTTGCCGGTAATGCACCAGCGCCTCCTCGGCCCGGCCCTGCGCCTGCAAGGCATTGGCCAGGCTGCCGTGGGCCTCGGCATGGTCGGCCTTGAGCCGCAGCGCCTCGCGGTAGCTGGCGGCCGCGGCCACGTGCTGCCCCTGCTCGGCCAGGGCGATGCCCAGCTTGAAGTGGGCCTGCACAAGATTCGGATTGAATTGCAGCGCATGGCGGTAGCTGGCCGCCGCCTCTGCCCAGCGGGCCTGCACCGTCAGCACATTGCCCAGGTTCAGATGGGCCACGGCAAAACCGGGTTGCAAGGCCAGCGCCCGCTGCAGGCTGGCGGCCGCCTCGTCCAGCCGACCCAGCCCGGTCAGGGCCAGGCCGAGGTTGCAGGCCAGATCGGCATCGCCGGGCAGCAACGCGGCGGCCTGCTGCAAGGCTTCGAACGCCGGCCTGCCCTGAGCCAGCAGGGCCACGCTCAGGCCCTTCCAAACCTCGCCGGCCCGCGGATGACGCAGCAGCAAGGCCCGGGCGTGGGCCTCCATCTCGGCATGGCGGCGGGCGCTGAATAGCGCGAACAGGGCCTGCAGTTCGGCTTGCGGTACGGCGGGAACGGAAGGCGGGAGACTCATGCGGCGGCTGGGTGGCAGGCGCGCATTATTGCCCGCCTGGCCACCCCGCTCGCCGCAATCCGGGAGGGGCGCCGCTCTACTTGCGCTGCTTGCGCGCGGCCGCGCCCAGGGCCAGCAGGCCACTGAGCATCAGCGCCCAACTTGTGGGCTCCGGCACCGGGGCCAGCGCGCCATCGACCGAGAAGGCGATGAACTGGGTCTGCTGGCTGGAGGCGAAGTTGTTGTCGGCCACCAGCACCAGGGTCTGCTTGCCATTGACCACCGGGCCGAAGGTGATGCCCTCGACGTTGTCGAGCAGCAGGGCCGAGCCATCATCGTTCTTCACCGTGCCCAGATCCAGCAGCAGGCTCTTGCTCATCGCCTGATAGCTCTGGCCGGCCAGCGAAGCCAGGCCCGAGACATCGCTGGCCCCGGCGGTCGAGCTCAGATAGATGCGGATGTTGTTGCCCACGCCGGTCGAGAACGAACGCTCGACGGCCAGGAAATGGCTGTCGTCAATCGCCAGCAGCTCGACCAGGCCGTTGGTGGCGAAGCTACCGGCCGGGTTCGGCGCATCGGTGACCGCATCGGTCAGATAGACGTACTCGCGTTCGCGCAGGCCACTGGCGACATTGAACTGGGCCACCCGCGACGGCGAGGCCACGCCAAACGCAGCGGCAGGGCCGTCCTGGGCCAGCGCGTTTTCGGTGGCAATCCAGGCAGTCTTGCCGTCCTTGGACACGGTCAGGCTCTCGAAAGCCAGGTTGTTGCGGATGCCACTGTCGCCGGCAGCGGCGCCCGAGCTGCTGCCGGTGGGCATATAGGCCGCCGGCACGCTGAAGTCGCGCAGATGGCCGCCGTCCAGCGCCGCCTGGCGCAGGGTCGGGCTCTGGAAGCCGCCCGCCGAGCGCTGGCCCTCGTTGGTCCACAGCAGGGTCGGGCCGCTGGCGCCTGGCAGGAGCCGGATGGACTCCGGGTCCACCGTCAGTGCGCCGAAAGCGCTGCCGCCGGCCGTCAGCAGGGTGGTGACCTGGTTGAAGGCCACACCGGCCGAGCCTGGGGTGTTGGAGCGCTGGAATTGGGCCAGGTCCAGGTTCAGGCCATAGAAGCGGGCCGGGTTGAACTGGCTGCGGTCGTCGCTGATCGCGAAGTAGCCGCCGGTGCGGGCGTTGTAGTCGATGCCGGACAGGCCGCCGACCTGGGTGCCCGCAAATTGGGTGCCGGTGGCCAGGGTCTGCTGGCCGAGGTAGTTGAGGCTGGCGGCCTGGGCTTCGCCATAGGCGGCGATCATCAGTCCGGCCACGATGGCCAGACCAAGGCGGCCGCTCAGCCGGGTATGGGTGTCTTGGTGCATGGAATCCTCTTGCGCGTTGGGAACAGAGCAGGCGCAGTCTGGCTGCCTCAGATGACGTCAGCGGGTCATCTGCAGGCCGATGGAAGCGCCAAACGGCCTATGCATCGATGCCGCGCCTGCGGGCGCGGTCCCGCCGGCCGGCATCGGCGGAGCCTCCGGGCGGCGCGATTGCGTGACGCATGTCACGCCCCGACCCACCATCCAGCGCCTGGTGTCTCAACGGTTCGGCACGGCAGCCGATACCACGATGTAATCGGTCGACATCAGAACCCAGCCATGCCTTTCAGGCCCTATGGGCCTCCAGACCGAACAGGATACTCAATGACTCCCAGGTCCTTCCCTTCGCTGCGCGCCATCCGCAAGGCGCTCATGCTTGTCGCCAGCGCCGCCTCGCTGTTGCTGACGGCACCGGCCAGGGCGCAAGCAAGCCCGGACCAGCTCGTCAAGGTCAAGATCGCCCCCGACCTGATAGGCCTCGCAAACGCGGCTTCCGGCAACACGACGGCGTCCACGACCGCAAACGGCACCGCCTTCGTCCCCTGGGCCGCAACGGTGGAGGGCGAGTTGCTGGTGCGCGCCATGGTGGTGGCCAGCAGCGACGATGCCAGCCTGAGTTCGCTGCGCAAATACGTGCTGTCGGCCGGCGGCTCTGTGTACTACAACTACACCTCGATTCGCGCCTTGGCGGTGATGTTGCCGGCAGCCAAGCTGACGGAGCTGGCCAGCCGCGCCGATGTGATCAGCGTATCGCCCAATCGCGCAGTTGCGCGCACCGCGAGCCTGCTGCAAACATCGACCGGCGCCGTCGACGCCGATGTTGCATTCCGGGGGATGCTCAACGGCAGCGGCGTCGGCATTGCCGTGGTCGACTCCGGCATTGCCTGGAACCACCAGAGCCTGGGCACCAGCGTGAATGGCGTCAAGGTCAGCAGCCGGGTGCGTCAGGCCGTCGACTTCGTCGAATTCGGCAAGAGCTGGAAGCAGCTGGGGTGGACCAAGGGCACGGACAATTCGGTCGAAGCCACCATCGCTCTTGACGGCAGCAAGGCATTGACCGGCTTCTCCCGGGTTCAGAAGCCCGGCTCAGGCATCTCCGACGCCTATGGTCATGGCACCCATGTGGCATCAATCGCTGCCGGCAGCGGCAGCTACCAGTCGCCCGACTCATCCGGCCTGGCGACCAATGCCAGCCTCTACGACGTGCGCGTACTCGATGACAAGGGCGTGGGCAATCTGGCCGACGTGATCGCCGGCATCGACTGGGTCATCCAGCACGCCCGGTTGCTCAACATCCGCGTCATGAATCTGAGCCTGGCCGCCAGCTCGACGGAATCCTTTGTCACCGATCCTCTTGCCCGCGCCGCCCGCGCAGCAAGCGCCGCCGGTGTGATCGTTGTGGTCGCCGCCGGCAACGCCGGCAAGACCGCCGACGGACGCGAGGTCTACGGCGCGGTCGGCTCACCCGGCCATGATCCGTCTGTCATCACCGTCGGCGCAGCCAATCCGCGTGGCACCTCGTTTCGCAGCGATGACACGCTCGCCGGCTTCAGCTCGCGAGGCCCGACCCGTGGCCGCACCGTACTGGCGGGCGGTGAACGCTGGACCGACAACCTCCTCAAACCCGACCTGGTCGCCCCCGGCAACCGCCTCATCGGCGCGCTGGCGGCCGACACCTCGGGCAATCGCAACAGCTGGAACCTGCTGGCGACCACCTACCCGCAGCTGGCCGCCATACCCGGTGCCGCGCAGGCGCCGAACCAGACCCTGATGGAGATGAGCGGCACCTCGGTCGCCGCGCCGGCAGTCTCCGGCGCCGTCGCCCTGATGCTGCAGGTCAACCCGGGCCTCACGCCGCCACTGGTCAAGGCCATCCTGCAGTACACGGCCCAGCCGCTGAACGGCCCCAACCTGCTGCAGCAGGGCACGGGCGCCTTGAACGTTGAAGGTGCCGTGCGCCTGGCCGCGGCGCTGCGTACCGACATCGCCCCAGCGCTGGCCGCCGGAAACCTGCGTGCCGGAGACTCCTTGCTGGCCTCGGGCCGCTACCTGCCCACCCCGCAGTCGACCATCAACGGCCAGACCTTCCATTGGGCGCGCATGGTGACGGCCGGAGGCAACCACCTGCTATCGGGCGACGCACTGTTCACCAAGTTCCAGCCCATCTACGACCCTCGACTGAACTGGACCCGCAATCTGGTGCTGCGCAGCACCGTCACCTATTGGCCCCTGACGTTCAACACAGTGCCCCGGTCGATCACCGAGGCACGCCTCAGCGGTCGCCTATCACTGGTGACCTCGGGTGTGCTCTGGATGACCGGACCGTCGTCGCTTTCAGCGCTGAGCCCATGGTCGTCAACCGGCCTGCTGTCGGGCCGGGCCCTTGCCGGCAGCGGACTGGTGCTCAGCGAAGGCTTGGTGCTCAGCGAGGGCCTGGTGCTGAGCGAAGGTCTGGTCCTCAGTGAAGGTCTGGTGCTCAGCGAAGGCCTCGTGCTGAGCGAAGGCCTGGTCCTCAGCGAGGGCCTGGTGCTGAGCGAGTCGGTGCGCGACCCCGCCGGCATTGCCGACCCCAGCGTCGGCGGCGAACGCTGACCGAAACAGCCATGGGCCGCCCTGCGGACAACACCGACCCCACGACCGGGTCTGCGCAGGGTGGTGCCCTCTGGGCCTGGTTCAAGGGCACCGGTTTCTACCGGAGCCATCTGCACGACTACAACCTGGCTGCCAGCCGGTTCTGGCTGGTGCTGGCACTGACGGGCGCGGTGGCCTTTGGCTACAACCTCGTCGGCCTGACGCGACTGCCGCCGGGTGAGCTCTGGGAAGTCCTGGGCTGGGCGGCATTGGCCATGCTCGCCGCGGCATTTCCGATCCAGATTCCACGCAGCAAGCTGTCGGTATCAACCAGCGACGCCGTCTTGTTCCTGCTTCTGGCCTTGCATGGCGCACCGGCCGCGGCGCTGACCGCAGGTGTGGAGGCCTACCTCGCCTCGTCGCGCTCGTCCAAGCGGCTGACCAGCCGCGTCGGCAGCCTTGCCGCGGCCACCATCGGCATGACGGTGGGCGGCACATTGTTCACCCTGCTTGCGCCGCCCCTGCAGGGGCTCGGGTTTGCGCAACCGGCCGCGCATCTGGCTGCCCTGGCGGTCGGAGCGCTGGCGCACTTTGCCATCAGCACCTGGGCCCTCACAAAGGTCATCTACCTCAAGCGACAGCTGAGCTTGAGCTGGGATGAGTGGCTCTCCAGCGTGGGCTGGGTCGGTGCGCTGACCCTGGTGTCGGCGATGCTGGCCGGCCTGCTGTCGCTGAACGCCCAGAGCTTCGGGCGCGCAGCCGTGGCCGTGGGCATGCTGGTGATGGGTCTGTCGCTGGCCCTGCTGCGCACGCATTTCAGGCAGCAGATCGTCGAGCACGAAGCCCAGGAAGCGCGCGTCACCGCTGCCGAGCTCGAAGCCGCCCACAACCAGAAGCGCTTCCACGCCGCCTTCACCCACGCGTCGATCGGCATGGCCATCGTCGCAGCCGACGGCAAGATGCTGCAGGTCAATCAGGCGCTGTGCCAGCTGCTGGGATACAGCGCCGGCGAGATCCAGCAGCGCAGTTTTCGCAGCCTGCTGCATGCTGGGGACGCCAGCCTGCTGGACCGTCATGTGGCCGGTGTCTCGAGTCGGCACGAAGACATGTTCTCCACCGAGCTGCGCTGCATCGGTGCGCACCAGCGCCAGACCTGGGTATCGCTGCACTGCGCGCGCTTCGACGACGATGCCACAGCCGATGCCTGCCTGATCTTCCAGCTGCACGACATCACCTCGCGGCGCCATGCCGAGGGCGAGCTGCACCACATCGCCTACCACGACAGCCTGACCGACCTGCCCAATCGCAACTGCTTCCTGGAGCGCCTGCAGGCCACCGTCGAGCGCAGCCGCACCGATCAGCGCTGCAGCTTTGCGCTGATGTACCTGGACCTGGACCGCTTCAAGATCGTCAACGACAACCTCGGTCATGCGGCCGGCGACGAGTTGCTCAAGGAGGTGGCCAGACGGCTGAGCGTCTGCGTGCGCCCGCGCGATCTGGTGGCGCGCCTGAGCGGAGACGAATTTGCGATCCTGCTGGAGGAGACCTCGAACCAGCAGGATGTGCTGGCGCTCGGCCATCGGGTGCTCGCCGCACTGGAGCTGCCGGTCAGCATCTACGGCACCGAAATCCGGCCGCAGGTCAGCATCGGCATCACCTTCAGCGACCTGGGCTACCGGCTGCCTGACGAGGTGCTGCGCGACGCCGATCTGGCGATGTACAAGGCCAAGGCCGACGGCAAGGGCAGGATCGCGATGTTCGACACCAGCCTGCACGAGCAGCTCGGCCACAAATTGCAGCTCGAGGCGGATCTGCGCCATGCCATCGGCGAGGGTCAGTTGTCGCTGGCCTACCAGCCACTGTTCGATCTCGACCCCTACCGACTCAACGGCTTCGAGGCGCTGGCCCGCTGGGTGCATCCGACGCGTGGGCCGATCAGCCCAGCCGTGTTCATTGCGCTGGCCGAGGAAACGGGCTGCATCCAGGCCCTCACCGCCTGGGCCATCGATGAGGCCGCACGTCAGCTAGCCGTCTGGCGATGCGAGGCGCCGGAATCAGCGGCACTGGTGATGCATGTCAACGTGTCGGGCAAGGACCTTTCACACCCGCAGCTCGTGCCGCATGTGGCCGAAGTGCTGCGCCGCCACGGGCTGCCGGCCCAGCTTCTGACCCTGGAAATCACCGAGAGCGCGCTGATGGAGCAACGCGAACTGGCGATGCGCTCTCTGGCCGAGCTCGGCGCATTGGGCGTGAAGCTGGGCATTGACGACTTCGGCACCGGCTACTCGTCGCTCGCCTATCTGAGCACCCTGCCCTTCGACTGCCTGAAGATCGACCGTTCGTTCGTGATCGGCATGGCCAAGAGCCAGCAGAACGTCGAGATTGTGCGCACGATCCTGTCGCTGGGCCGCTCGCTGAACAAGCAGGTCGTGGCCGAGGGCATCGAGACGCATGAACAACTGCAGCGACTGAAGGACATGGGCACGCCCATCGGCCAGGGCTATCTGCTGTCGCGCCCGCTGAACCCGACCCAGGTGCGCGATCTGCTGCGGGAGCCGAGATTGGCTCCTCAATAAGGGCGTTCCTTTCCCAAACTTCGATGCGGCTGGGTGGCGGCGCAGGCACAGCCCCGCCAGCCGCCGGGCTTCAGTGCAGGGGTCGCCCTTGCAGGGCGACTGCCTTGCGGCCATGACGCAAGCATGCGTCATGGCCCTAGCCAGGCAGAAGACAGCCCGCAGGGGCTGTCTTCTGTCCGAGCTCGGTGCTCGCGGCTTGGGCCGGACGATCGGGATAGGGGCCGGTCGTTGCAGACCGGTCGCTACGCTCACTCACCTCGGACAATCGCGCCCAGCTAGATTTGGAATCGCGCGCCAGGGCGCGCTGCCCCTAGCCGCTGAGCGCTTCAGCCCCGCACCGGCGCCCGTCGGCTGGCGGGGCTGCGCCTGCGCGGAACCAGGGTGGCGTGGCAGCAGTGGCGTGCCATCATTTGTGCTCGCAATGCGCCCCCAGGCTCCTCGCAAGGCAGTTCCCTCAAAACGGGTGACCGGTCGCGCTCTTAACCCCGCACCGCAAACCACCCCGCCGTCACCACCAGACTCAGCAGCGCCACCGGCACACCCACCCGGGCATGCAGGCGCCAGTCGATGGCGATGCCCTGGCGCCGCGCGGCGTCGACCACGATCAGGTTGGCGATCGAGCCGACCAGCAGCAGATTGCCGGCCAGGGTGCTGACGAGGGCCAGCAGCGGCCCGGCCCAGGGCTCCCTGGCCAGCGGCAGCAAGAGCATCACGGCCGGCACGTTGGAGACCAGGTTCGACAGCAGCAGGGTCGAGGCGAACAGCGGTGCCGGCTGGCTCAGATCAACGCCGGACTGCGCCAGCGCCGCCACGCCACGGGCGCTCAAGCCCGTCAGCTCCAGCGCATGGTTGACGACGAACAGGCCCATGAACAACACCAGCAGTTCCCAGTCGATTTCGCGCATCACCTTGCTGGAGTGAAAGCGCTGACTCAGCAGCAGCAGCCCTGCCCCGACCAGGGCCGCCACATCGCGCGGCCAGTCGGTAAACAGGAACACGGCCAGCAATGCGGCAGCCACGGCCACGCCCTTGGCGCTTTGCCAGCGGTCCAGCGCGATGAAGTCATCGCCTGCAGCCATCATCGCGACCGGCGTGTACGGCCGCGACAGCCCGCGCGCCAGCCAGGCCCACAGCGCCAGCAGGCTCAAGGTCACAGGCACCAGCGCCTCCAGCAGATAGGCGCCGAAGGGCAGCTTCAAGGTCTCCCCGATCAGCATGTTCTGCGGGTTGCCGATCAGGGTCAGCGCCGAGCCGATATTGGCCGCGCAAGCCAGGGCCAGCAGAAAGGGCACCGGGTTCAGACGTTTGCGGGCGCAGGCGTCGGCCAGCATAGGCGCCATCGCCAGGCAGACGATGTCATTGCTGAACACCGCCGACAGCAGGGCCACGACCAGGATCACCACGCCCAGCAGGGCCGCAGGCCCGAGGTTCAGACCTGACACCGCGGTGGTCACCCAGCCATAGAAGCCGCCCAGGCGCAGCTGGGCCGAGACAACCATGAAGGAGAACAGCAGCAGTATCGTCGGCAGATGGATGGACTGCGCCGCCGCCTCGGGCGTCATCACGCCCAGCCCGACGACGGCGATGGCACCCAGCAGGGCCACGCCGGTGCGGTCCAGATGCAGGCGCGGCAGCCCCCCCAGAATCATGCCCAGATAGACGATGGCGAAGATCGCCAGCACCCAGGCATCCATCGCCAGCGTCACCTCACTTGCCCCGCAGCCTTTGCACCCCGGTCAGCAGGCCCAGCACCAGCGCGCCGGCGACCACGCCCAGCAGGCCATCAATCACTGTCGGCAGCACCGCTGCGGCGACGCTGCCAAGTCCCGTGGTCCAGGCCTCGATCGCATGGTGCAGGGGCGCGATGCCATGGGTCAGGATGCCGCCGCCGACCAGGAACATCGCCGCCGTTCCGACCACCGACAGGCCCTTCATCAGCCAGGGCGCGGCTTTCAGAATGCCGGCGCCCAGGCTTTGCAGCGGGCCCGGCTTGCGCATCAGATACAGGCCCAGGTCATCGAGCTTGACGATGCCGGCCACCAGGCCATAAACGCCCACCGTCATCACCACGGCCATGCCGGTCAGCACCGTCACCTGGCTGATAAAGGGCGCGGCGGCTACCGTGCCCAGCGTGATGGCAATGATCTCGGCCGAAAGGATGAAGTCGGTGCGCACCGCGCCCTTGATCTTGTCGCGTTCGAAGGCGACCAGATCGACGGCCGGGTTGGCCAGCGCGGCGGTCAGCTCCTGGTGGTGGGCATCGTCCTCGGCGGGCGCATGCAGGTATTTGTGCGCCAGCTTCTCGAAGCCCTCGAAGCACAGATAGGCGCCGCCCACCATCAGCAGCGGCGTCACCAGCCAGGGTGCGATGTAGGAGATGGCCAGCGCCGCGGGCACCAGGATGGCCTTGTTGACGAAGGATCCCTTGGCCACCGCCCAGACCACCGGCAGCTCACGTTCGGCGCTGACGCCGGTGACCTGCTGGGCGTTCAGCGCCAGGTCATCGCCGAGCACGCCGGCGGTCTTCTTGGCCGCGACCTTGGTCATCACGGCCACGTCGTCGAGCATGGTGGCAATGTCGTCGAGCAGGGCAAGCAGGCTGGTGGCCATCAGTCAATTCCTTTGGGTTGCATGTCTCGGTGGGTCAGGTACAGACGCAGATCGAACTCCAGCTGGTGGTAGTCGGGCTCCATGTGCTGGCACAGCTGGTAGAAGGCCTTGTCATGCTCGCGCTCCTTCAGATGCGCCAGTTCGTGCACGACGATCATCTTCAGGAAGGCCGCCGGCGCCTCGCGGAACAGCGCATCGACGCGGATCTCGCGCTTGGCCTTGAGCCTGCTGCCCTGCACCCGCGACACCGTGGTGTGGGTGCCCAGAGCATGCTTCATCACCTTCAGCTTCTGGTCGTACTGCACCTTGACCAGCGGCTCGGCGCTGCGCATGAAGCGGCTCTTCAACGCCTGGGTGTAGTCGAACAGCGCGCGGTCGGTGCGCACCTCGTGCGGCTCGGCATAGCGCTTGGCCAGCATCTCACCCAGCCGGCCTTCAGCGATCAGCTCGCGCACCTGGGCCAGCAGGGTTTCGGGATAGCCGAGCAGATACTTCACTGCACCGCCGCTGGCGCAGCAGAAGTTGCATAACGCTGACCGACCCAGGTCTCGAAGCGCTCGCACATCGCCTCTTCACCGGCGCTGCTGTCGGCCAGCAGCTCGGCGCCGTGGACGACGCGTATCAAGGCGTCCAGCTGTTGCGGATGTTCGGCCGGGTAGGCGCGCTGCGCGGCCTCCCGCATCGTGGCTTGCGCCTGGGCCCAGGCCTCATCGACCGACAGATTGCACTCGGCGGCCAGATGGCGGGCGCTGAAGCCCTCGCCGGTCAGGCTGCGCAGGGTCGCATCATGGTCGATGCTGTTGCCGGGCGCCCAGTAGTGCTCGGCCAGCAGGGGGCCGATCTGCGGGTTGTCGGTCAGGTAGCCGAAGCGCTGCAGAAAATAAGCCCGGGTCTGGTAGACCGCCATATGGGCCAGCAGATAGCCGTGGTAGGAGCAGGCCGACTCCTGGTTCAGCAGATGCGGGATGGCCAGCAGCGGGCGCGGGCTGTCCATGCCCAGCACCTGCTGCTCGCAGCGGCGTGCCAGGGCCAGCAGGTTCTCGGCCGTCAACTCGTCATCATCCAGCGCATAGACGGCCGCCTCGAAGTAGGACACCAGTGCGATCGAACGCTCATTGAAAGCCATCATCGGCTGGGTGCTGGCGATGCGCTCATGTATCAAGTCATCGGGCATGGCCTGACCCTGGGCATCGACCGCATAGCGCTTGAGCCAGTCGGCATCGTTGAGCAGGGAGTCGCAGAACATCGACTGCGTCTCGGCATAGGCGGCCGAGGTCGGCGCGAACTCCTGCGAGAAACAGGGCGAGTTCTGCGTCACATTGGCGAAATGCGCCGCATGGCCGCCCTCATGGAACAGGGTGGCAATGGCGCGAAGTCCGCTGCCCACCTGGTCGGGCTTGGCCTCGGCGGTGAAGTTGATCTGGCCCGGCACCCAGCGACCCTGGGCATCGAAATAGGCGGGGATGGGACCGTGGCAGAAACCGTTCTGGTACTTGCCCTTGCGCTCCAACAGGTCCAGCTGCATCGTCGCACCGCGGTACTGGATGCCCAGCCGCCGGAAGCTCTGTACCCAGCGCTGCAGGCCCTTGCCGAAGGGCAGGAAGGGGTCCATGCGGCGCACCACATCCCCATTGGTGAAGAAGCGCAGGTTCCAGGGCTGCAGCGCCGCCTCGCCATGCCGGGCCTTGACCTCGGCCAGCGCGCGTTCATTGGCGCCCGCGGTGCGGGCAATGAAGTCGTCCAACACCGAGAACAGGGCCGCCGGCGTCATGCGCTCGGTCTTGCGCAGCTTGAAATCGAAAAAGTCGGCAAAGCCCTGGGCGCGGGCAAAGCGGTTGCGCAACTTGACCAGGTCCAGATAGCCATTGGCCAGAACCCAGCGCTCCAGCTCGGCAAAGGCTTCAAAAGAGCTGCGGCGGTGCGCCTCGACCGGGTTCATGGCCAGATTGGTGGCCAAGCCGCCCAGCGTGGCGTCTTCGCGCTGGCCCTGCTCATTCACATGCCGAAGCACCAGCGCCTGGCGCTTGGCAAACAGCGCGGCCTCGGCGGCGATCAGCTCGTCAAGCAGCGCGGCGGCCTCGGCACTCTCCAGGATATTGGCATCGAACACCGCCAGCCAGCCCTTCAGGCCGTGGATCAGGGCGTCGCGCTCCGGGCCGGGGGGGGCCGCCTCGGCCAGGGCCAGATGCTCGCGCGTGGCGCGCAGCCGAGCCGGGTCGGCGATGAACTGCTTGTAAGCCTGCTCGGCGCGGGCGAAGCCGGCATGGTCCTCGCTGGTGGCCATATAGGTGGCCCAGAACAGGTCTTCCTTGGTCTTGTGGACCTGCAGATAGTCGCTGTTGAGCTGGTCAAAAAACGCTTGTGACGATTCCATCGATCGGGCCTTGATGCAATGACAAGCCCGGGAGGATAGCGGTTTGCGCGACTCGCGAGGCTGTGGAGCCGGGTTCGCCGCCAAAGGCATTGCCCTCAACACCCCACAAAAGAATACCAACTATCCAATAAATTGCACAATAATCACAATATACGGTATCTAGAACACATAAATGCGCACTTCCAGATCACAGCAGGACAAGACGCGGCGCTTGATACTCCGCACCGCGGTCGATCTGATGACGGCCCAAGGCATCGACGGCACGACGATGAAGCAGATCGGTCGCGCCGCCGGGCTGGGAGACGCCACGATCTACAACTACTTCCCCAGCAAGGAGAAGCTGGTGTTGGCCTACTTTGAGCTGCAGGCCGGCGAGGCGCTGGCACTGATGGGCGGCACCAAAGGGCAACAGGCGTTCGCGCTCCAGGAGCGCATGCAGTTGCTGATCGACAGCCTGCTTGAACTGCTGCTCGCCGACCGCGAATTCGTCGCCATGGCCCACCAGATGGTGCAGCGCGCACCGATGCTGCTGCTGGGGCAGGCCATGCCGGGCAAGAAGCTGCTCCAGCAGGCCTTTGTCGACATGCTGGAGCAGGCCGAGGCCGTCGGCGAAATTGCCCCCTGCGCCTTCACGCCCAGCCTGGGCGGCCTGCTGGCCGACTACGTCTATGGCGTCGCCGCCTACTGGCTGAAGGACGAGTCCGATGAATTCGGCAACACCACGCAGCTGATTGACCTGAGCCTGGGCGTGCTGGTGCTGGCACTGCAGAGCGGCATCATCAACAAGCTGCTGGACCTGGGCGGCTTCATGCTGCGCAGCCAATTGGCGCGGCTGCTGCAGGATCAGGGCGGCGGCCTGCTGGACCTGCTCGCCCTGGCCAGGCGCGGTCTCTCGGCGGGGGTGCAGCGATGAAGGCCGACGTCAACGGCTGGCTGCTGCTGGCCGCCGCCCTGAGCGGCATCGCCGCGGCCCTGCATGTGCTGATCGTGTTCGGCGGGGCGCGCTGGTACCGCTTCTTCGGTGCCGGCGAAGGCATGGCCCGCATGAGCGAGGCCGGCCACTGGTGGCCGCCGCTGCTGACCAGCGGCATTGCTCTGGTGCTGGGGCTGTGGGCGCTGTACGCGCTGACGGCCAGCGGCGCCTGGGCGCCGCCCGAGTCACTGGCATGGATGCTGCCCTGGCCGCGCCTGGCGCTAGCCCTGATCACCGCCATCTACTGCCTGCGCGGCCTGGCCCTGATCCCCTTGCAATGGTTCGCCCCAGCGCAGGTGACGCCCTTCCTGATCTGGAGCTCGCTGATCTGCCTGGGCTACGGTGTGGCGCATCTGATCGACTTGATCCAGGTCTGGGAGCGGCTGGGATGAGCGGCAAAGCCCCGCACAGCGGCCGCCTGGCCCGTGGCGCCATCGCGGGCACCGCTGCGGTCAAGCTTGGCATGGCTGCTTTGGCGCGCAAGGCACAGGTGCTGACGCAGTCGGACGATGCCGGCACGCAGGCCCGCGCCGCCCACGAGGCCAAGCTGGGCCGCATCCTGTTCGGCGCGCTGAATCAGCTCAAGGGCACGGCGTTGAAGGCCTCGCAGTTGCTCAGCCTGGAGCTGGGCCTGCTGCCCGAAGGCATGCGCAGGGAGCTGGCACGCGCCCACTACCAGGTCACGCCACTGAACCGGGCGCTGGTGATCAAGTTGCTGCGCCAGGAGTTCGGCGCCGGGCCGGAGGACTTGTTCGCCGGCTTCGAGCCGCAGGCCTTTGCCGCCGCCAGTCTGGGCCAGGTGCATGGGGCCACGCTGCACAGCGGCGAGGCCGTCGCCGTCAAGCTGCAGTACCCCGGCATGGCCGCCTCGATCGGCAGCGATATGGCCTTGCTGCGCGGGCTGCTGCAGGGCCTGGCCCTTGGTTCGGCGTCGCTGCCCAAGCCCGAGGTGCTGGCGCGCATGATGGCCGACATCGAACTCAAGCTGGCCGAGGAGCTGGACTACCGGCAGGAGGCCGAACAATTGCGCTGGTTCGGCCGGCACCTGGCTTCGATGCCCGACCTGGTCGTGCCCCGGCCGGTGGCCGAACGCAGCAGCCAGCGCGTCCTGACGATGACGCGCCTGCCCGGCCTGCACCTGAACGAATGGCTGGCCAGCGGGCCCTGCCAGGCCGAGCGCGACCGCTATGGCCAGCTGCTCTTCGACCTGTTGCTGCACTGCGTTTTCGTGCTGGGGCGCCTGCAGGCCGACCCGCATCCGGGCAACAGCCTGTTCATGTCGAAGGGGCGCCTGGGGCTGCTGGATTTCGGCTGCACCCAGACGCTGTCACCCGCCTTCTGCGCGGGGTTGAGTGCCGCCTGGAATGCGCTGCTGCGCCAGCCCTGCGATCATCAGGCACTGCAACAGGCCTATCTGGCCCTGGGCCTGATCTCGCCCGAACTGGGCGCCGACCGCTTTCGCGATGAGCTGCTGCCGGCATTGAATCCCTTTCTGGCCTGGCAGGTCCAGCCCTTCACCCAGGCGGTGTTCGACTTCGGTCAACACCCACCGCCGCCCAGAACCCACGCCGACCGGCAACGCACCGCCCTCACCCACTTGCAGTCCATGGCACCCGAGATGCCCTACTTCGACCGAAGCTATCTGGGCCTGCTGCAGACCTTGCGCGCGCTGGGCGCGCGGGTGCGCACCACCAACCGATGGATTCATGCATGAACGGGCAAGCCACCGCCACGCCGGCATAAACGGCTGCCGATGAGTGGGCGCCTGACGCTCAGAAGCTTTCCCAGTCATCACCCGCGGCACCGGCCGCTGCCGGCGCGGCAGCCTTGCTGGCGGTCGGCTTGGGCATGGGGCGCGGCGCCGGCTTGGGCGAGGCATTGGGCGCAGCGGGCTTCCCTGCGGCCGGCCTGGCGCTGAAGCTGGGGGTGATGGCCCGCGGAGCCGGCGTGGACGCGGTATGACCACGAACCTCGCCGCCCAGCGAAAACACGCTCACCGCTGCCACCAGCTTGGCGGCCTGCTGGCTCAGGCTGTCGGCCGCGGCCGCACTTTCCTCCACCAGGGCGGCGTTCTGCTGCGTCACCTGGTCGAGCTGGGTCACGGCATCGCTGACCTGGCCGATGCCCGCGGTCTGCTCGATGGTGGCGGCACTGATCTCGGCGATCAGGTCATTGACGCGCTTGACCTGGGCCACGATATCGTCCATCGTGCGGCCGGCCTCGCCAACCTGCTGGCTGCCGGTCTCGACATTGACGACGCTGTCATTGATCAGCACCTTGATCTCCTTGGCCGCCTCGGCCGAGCGCTGGGCCAGGCTGCGCACTTCGGAGGCCACGACGGCAAAGCCGCGGCCCTGTTCGCCGGCCCGCGCCGCCTCGACGGCCGCATTCAGCGCCAGGATATTGGTCTGGAAGGCGATGCCGTCGATCACGCCGATGATGTCGCTGATCCGCTTGCTGCTGGCGGTGATGGCTTCCATCGTGCCCACCACCTGACCCACCACCACGCCACCCTTGGCGGCGGCGACGCTGGCCGAGCTGGCCAGCTGAGTGGCCTGGCGGGCAGTGTCGGCGTTGTTCTTGACGGTGGCGCTGAGCTGCTCCATCGAGGCCGCCGTCTGCTGCAGATTGCTGGCCTGCTCCTCGGTGCGCTGCGACAGATCGGCATTGCCGGTGGCAATCTGTGCAGAGCCGGTGGCAATCGAGTCTGAACCCTGACGCACCGTGCCGACCACGGTGACCAGGCTGTCATTCATGGCCTTCAGCGCTTGCAGCAACTGGCCGGTCTCATCCTTGCTTTGCGCCTCGATGTGCGAGCTTAGGTCACCGGCGGCGACGGTCTGCGCCACCTTCACCGCCTGGGCGATCGGCACGGTGATCGAGCGTGCAATGAACCAGCCCACGGCGGCGCTTCCGGTCACCATCGCCGCCAGCAGGCCGAGCATCAGCACCAGCGCCTGCGAGTACTGAGCCTGACCGTCGGTCGCGGCCTTGTTGATCAGGCCGATCTGCATGTCCTTCAAGCCGTCGAGCTGCTTCATGTACTCGAGCTGCACCGATCGCAGCTTGTCCACCAGCAGGGCCTTGGCTTCGTCGCGCTGGCCCTTGGCTATCAAGTCCATGAGCGCCAGTTGCACCGGCACATAGGCCGCGCGCGCGGTCTGCACGGCAGCCAGCTGGGCTCGGCCCTCAGGGGAGGTGACGGTCGGGGCGAGCTGGTCCAGCAGCTTGCCGATGTTCTCGCGCGACTTGGTGGCCAGTTCCAGCGACGCACGCTGCTGGGCCGGGTCCTCAAGAATCAAGGCATTGCGCAGTTCGCGCGCAATCAGGTGCACGTCGTCGGAGATATCGGCCAGCCTTTGCACCTTGGGCACGCGATCATGGCCGATCAGTTGCAGGCTCTCGTTGAGCTCGGCCAGGCGGGACAGGCCCAGCAGGACCACCGCCACCGCGATCACGATCAGCAGCGCAAACCCGGCACCCAGGCGTGCGCCGATGTTGAGATTCTTGAAGAAGTTCATGAGGGGCTTTCACAGATCAATGGGTGGGCCCTCACGCGGTGCCGCGCGGCAAAGGCGTCGATGACAGCTTTTCGGCGCGGCCGCGCCCGAATGAAGTGCTGCGGCGACGCAAAGACCGATATTGCAGATTCAGACCGTTTTTATCAGTAATGTCTTTTTAGCCCAGGAACCGACGGAGCGCGGGTTGACCCCGAGAGCACGGTCGCCACAAGTGGGCAAAAACACCGGCGGCGCAGTGGCATCATCGGCAGGAGACAGGGCATTGGCGAGGTAGCGCATTGGATTTGTTCGCGCTGGACGGGGAACTGGCCGGGCTGGAAGCAGCCCTTGAGCAGCTGCACGCCCATGCCAGACTGAGCCTGCTGCCCGCGCTGGCCTGGCATCTGCGCCAGCGTGATGGCGGCCGCGCGATGGCGCTGTCCGAGGAGGCCCGCGCGCTGCTGGTCACCAGCACCAGCAGCGAGAACGAGCGCCTGCATGTGCAGGCCAGGCTGGACATGCTCGACGGCGAGGTGGCCTGGCTCAACGCCGAGCTGGACCAGGCGCTCGCAGCCTGCCAGCGGGGTCAGGCCGCGTTCTACAAGCTGGGCGATGCCCGGGGCCAGGCCGATGCCCATATGCTGGAGGCGCAGATCATGGCCGACCGCGGCCAGTCGCTGCCGGCCGAGGCCCATTGGTCGGCCGCCGCCCATGCGGCGATGCTGGCCCGCGACCCGGCGCGAATCGCCTTCGCCCAGATCGCCAAGGCCCGCTCGGAGCTGCTGCGCGATATCCGCCGCGCCGAGTCGCCGCAGCGCTTCAGCGTTCTGGAGCCCGGCAGCGAACCCCATCCCTGCGTGACCGCCGTGCACAGCGAATACCTGGGCCTGGCCGCTGCACTGCGCGGCGACTTTGCCGAGTCCACCGGCCACTATGCCGCCAGCCAGGAGGCGGCGGCGCGCTGCGGCCAGTTCCGCCTCTGTGTCGAGAGCACCAGCCTGCTGGGCCGCTCCTATGCCAAGCTCAACGATCATGAGTCCAGCCTGACCTGGATGCAGCGCGCGCTGGCCCTGGCGCGCCAGCGACCCTGGCCCTGGTCGCTGGGCGTGTGCCTGATGCACTTCGGCGAGACGCTGCGCAACTTCGGCCGCCACCAGGCCGCCTCCGAGCTGCTGCATGAGGCCCTGCAGACCTTGACACCACTGGCGGGCTCGCGCCCCTACACCTGGACACTGATGTTCCTCGCCCACCTGGAGCGGGACATGGGCCAGCACGAAGCTTCGCTGGCCCATTACCGCGAGCTGGGCCAGCGCGCGCAAGGCCTCAACCACAACGAGATCATCATCGATGCCAGCCTGGGCGAGGCGATCGCCCTGTCCCTGCTCGACCGCCCGCGGGAGGCGCAGGCGCTGGCCCTGCAGGTGCTGGAGCAGTCCCGCGGCCTGGCCAATGTGCTGCGCCAGACCGATGTGCTGAAGGCGCTGGCCGATATGCATGCCAGGCATGCGCTGCCGCCGCCAGCCGAGATGCAGGAGGCCAATGCGGTGCTGCACTACCTCGGACAGGCCGTGACCCTGATGGCCGGCGTGGGCGGCTACACACCACCACCGGAGCTGCTGGAACAGCTGGCTCGCGCGTACGCCCGCCAAAGCGACTTTGCCCGCGCCTACGAGTTCTCGCAGCGTGCCGGCGTCGCGCGGGGCACGATCCACGGCCAGGAAGCGACCGACCGCGCGATCGCCATGCAGGTGCACCACCAGACCGAGCGCGCCCGTGTCGAGATGGCCTATCACCGGCAACTCGCCGCCGCCCAGCACAAGCGCGCGCTGGCCCTGCAGCAGACCAGCGAGACCTTGGAGCAGCTGGGCCGCATCGGCCAGCAGATCACCGCCCAGCTGCGCTTCGACGCAGTCTTCGAGGCGCTGGCCGAGCATGCCCAGGCCATGCTGTCGGCCGACGCGTTCGCCATCTGCCTGCTGCACCCCGATGGCCAGCACCTCAGCACCTCCTATGTGCTGGAGCGCGGCAAGCCGCTGCCGGTGGAACTGATCGCACTGAACGACCCGTTTGCCAACACCGCCCGCTGCGTGCGCGAGCGCCGCGAGCTGGTCGTCCACCTGCCCCCCGAGCAATATGACCCCAGCCTGGTGCCCGGCACGCTGCAGACCCTGAGCCGGCTGTATTCGCCGCTGATGGTGGCCGATCAGGTGCTGGGCGTGATGAGCGTGCAGTCGGTACGCCCCCATGCCTATGGCGAGCGGGAACAGACCATCTTCCGCAGCCTCTGCGCCTATGGCGCGATTGCCCTGGACAATGCCCGCGCCTACGAGCAACTGCGCCAGGCCCGGGCCAAGATGCTGGCCCAGGACAAGCTGGCGACGCTGGGCTCGCTGGTGGCCGGCGTGGCCCAGGCCATGAACAGCCCGCTGGGCAATGCCGTGCTGGTGGCCGAGACGCTGCAGCACCGTGCCGGCTCGCTGAACCAGAAGCTCAGGGCCAACGAGCTGCGCCGGGCCGAGCTGCAGGGCTTTGCGCAAGAAAGCACCCAGGCCAGCGCGCTGCTGGTCAGCGGGCTGGAGCAGGCCTCGCGCCTGGTGCAGAGCTTCACCCGCCTGGCCGGCCGGGGGCCGACCGAGCCACACCAGGAGTTCGAGCTGTTTGCCGTCGGCCAGCAGTTGCTGCGTGGCCTGCAGGCCCGGCTGCAGACCGCCGGCGTGCGGCTGCGCCTGGCCCTGCCCGAGGGCCTGATGCTGTCGGGCTATCCGCAGGCCCTGACCCATGTGCTGGCGCAGCTGCTGGACAATGTGCTGCTGCATGCCTATCCCGCGGACCATCAGGCCGGCGAGCGCTGCGTCACCCTCGCGGCGGAGGCCGTCGGCGACCGCATCCTGGTCCGCGTGCAAGACAATGGCATCGGCCTGGACGGGCACAGGCTGCGGCGCCTGTTCGAGCCCTTCTCCACCGCCGACGATGCCGGCGCCGGCGCGCACAGCGGTCGCGGCCTGGGCCTGTTCGTCTGTCATACCCTGGTCAATACCTTGTGGGGCGGGGAGATCCGCGCCGATAGCAGACCCGGCGAGGGATGCCGCTTCACGCTGGACCTGCCGCGTCAGGCGCCCGAGGGCAAGTCATGAGTCCACCAGAGTTCTTTGCACCGATGGCCGGGCGTGAAGCGCTCGAGGCTGCGCTGGCCGATGCGCATGGCCCGACGCGCCTGGCGCCGCTGGTCGCACTGGCCTGGCAGTTGCGCCAATGCGAGCAGGCACGCGCCCTGAGCCTGCGCGACGAGGCGCTGGCGCTGATCGACGTCGACGCGGCAGCCGTGGAGCATGGGCGGGCGCTGGCCCGGCTCGACCTGGTGCTGGCCGAGCACCTGCTGCAGACCGCAGCACTGGAGCCGGCCGCGACGCTGATCCAGCAGGCGACGAGCGTCTTCTCCGGGCTGGACGACAGCATCGGCCAGTCCGATGCCTGCATGCTGCTGGCCATGGTCCGCCTCGACCAGGGCCGGACGACCGAAGCCGAGGCGAACTTTGAAACCGCGGCCGACCTGGCACGGCGCCGCGGCGATGCCCTGCGCGAGAACCTGGCCCGGGCTTGCCTGGCACGCTCGACCGTGCTGCACGACATCCGCCTCGCCCGCGAGCCGGTGGAGTTCCCCCTGCCACTGGCACAGCAGTCGCCCGGCCTGCGCGCGCTGGCCGAGGACTATCGCGGCCTGTGCGCCGGCCTGATCGGCGACTTTGGGCGCGCTGCCAGCCATTTCATGGCGGCCCATGAAGCGGCACAGGCCAGCGGCCAGCTGCGCCTGGCGATAGTCTCCACCACCTCGGTGGGCCGTTCGTTCTCGAACCTGAATGACAACGACTCGGCGCTGGCCTGGTTCGAGCGCGGCCTGGCATTGGCCCGACCGACCGGCTGGCCGTCCAGCCTGGGGCAATGCCTGATGCAGACCGCCGAGACGCTGCGCCGCCTCGGCCGCCTTGAGCCGGCACAGGAACTGCTGCGCGAGGCGCTGTCCGTGATGCAGCCGCTGGCTGGCTCGCGGGCCTATGCCATCAACCTGATGTACCTGGGCCGACTCAGCGCCAATCAGGAGCAGCACCTGGCGGCGCTGGCCTACTTCGCCCAGCTCGAGGCGCGTGCCCAGGTGCTGAACCATATCGACTTCGTCATCGATGCCCGCATCGGCGAGGCACAGGCACTGTCGCAGCTGGACCGCGCCGAGGACGCGCTGGAGATGGCCCGCGGCACGCTGGAGCTGGCGCGCAGCCGCAGCGGCATCGACCGGCAGATCGAGCTGCTGCGCGTGCTGGCCAATATCCATGAGCGCCACCGCCTGCCGGCCCCCGGCGAGATGAGGCTGGGCACGGCCAGCCTGCACTACCTGAAGCTGGCGCTGGCCCTGATGACCCATATCCAGGGCTACACGGCGCCGGGCGACCTGCTGGACCAACTGGCCCGGGAGTACGCCAAGACCGGCGATTTCGAGCGTGCCTACGACTACTCGCAGCAGGCCAGCCTGGCCCGGGAGAAAACCCATGGCGCAGAGGCCACCAACCGCGCGATCGCGCTGCAGATCCATTACCAGACCGAAACGACGCGGGCCGAGGGCGAGCATCATCGCCAGCTGGCCCTGGCCGAGGTACAGCGTGCCCAGGTGCTGGAGCAGACCAGCCAGACGCTGGAACGCCTGAGCAAGGTCGGGCAGGAGATCACGGCCCACCTCGATGCCGCGGACATCTTCGAAGCGCTGAACCGGCATGTCCAGGGGCTGCTGGCCGCGGAGTCCTTCGCCATCTATCTGATGGATAACGACGGCCTCGGCCTGAGCACCGCGCTGTTCATCGAGAACGGCCAGCCGCAGCCGGCCTGCCGGGTGGCGCTGGACGACCCCCATGCCGGTTCGGCCCGCTGCGTGCGTGAGCGTCGCGAGGTGTTGATGTTGCGCAAGCCCGGCGACGACGAGCCCGACTCCAACCTGATCCCCGGCTCGCTGGACACGGCCAGCCGCATGTTCGCCCCCCTGCTCGCCGGTGAGCGCGTGCTCGGGGCGATGACCATCCAGTCAATGCGGCCCGAGGCCTACGGCGAGCGCGAGCAGCGCATCTTCCGCACCCTGTGCGCCTATGGCGCGATCGCGCTGGACAATGCCCATGCCTATGCCCAGCTGCAGGCGGCGCGAGACAAGCTGGTTGCGCAGGAGAAGCTGGCCTCGCTGGGCGCGCTGGTGGCCGGCGTGGCCCATGAGCTCAACACACCGATAGGCAACAGCCTGCTGATTGCCGGCACGCTGCAGCACCAGGCGCTGAACTTCGAGCAAAAGGTCAGGGCCCAGACGCTGCGCCACTCGGATGTCAGCAACTTCGTGCGCCAGTCCACGGAGGCGGCCGATCAGTTGGTGCAGGGCCTGGCCCGCGCCGCCAAGCTGGTCAGCAGCTTCCAGGAGGTGGCGACCGACCGCGCGGCCGAGCGCCGCCGCCGCTTCGATCTGCGCGGCACCGTGCAGGACATCCTCAGCACCCTGATGTCCAGCTTCGTCGATGCCGGCCACCGCATCGAGCTGGACCTGCCCGAGCATCTGACGGTGGATGGCTACCCCGGGGCACTGGGTCAGGTCCTGACCCAGCTGGTCAGCAATGCGCTGACCCATGGTCTGGCCGGCCGTGCGCAGGGTCTGATCCAGATCTCCGCGGGAACGCCGCACGAGGGCCGCGTCGTGATCAACTTCCGCGACAACGGCGTGGGCCTGTCCGAGGCCAATCTGCGCCGCATCTTCGACCCCTTCTTCACCACGCAGCTGGGCCAGGGCAGCAGCGGCCTGGGCCTGTACATCTGCCACAACATCATCAGCTCGCTGTTCGGCGGCCAGATCAGCGCCCACAGCCCGGCCGGCGAAGGCCTGCTGTTCGTCATCGACCTGCCGCTGACGGCCCCGAAGTAATCAGTGGCTGTTGCGTTTGAACCTGGCGCCCCAGCGCAGGCGCTGCAGGGCCAGCAGTTCGCGCACACCATAGAGCAGCGTGCAGCCGATCACCAGGCCGTGGGTCAGGGTGCGGTTCATGACAGCTTGTCGAGCGGCCAGACGAACACCCGCAGGTCGGCGAAATAGCGATCCAGCAGGGCTTGCGGGGCGAGCGACTTCAGGATCTTGCGCATGACAGGCTCCAGACCGGGATGCTGAAGCCGCCAAGTTAGCGGGGGATTGTGAAAATGGCGTGAAACGCAGGGCTCACAGCAGCGGCGCCGTGGTGTCTATCACCACCTTGCCCAGGTGCTGGGCGCTCTCCAGCCAGGCATAGGCCTCGGGCACCTGGTTGAAGCCGAAGGTGCGGTCAATCACCGGGCGGATGCTGTGCAGCTCGGCAAAGCGGGCCAGCCGCTCGGTCATGGCCCGGCTGCCGACCAGCACGCCCAGCAGCCGGCTTGCGCCATCGATCAGCGCCCAGGGTTCCAGCTCGCCGCCGAAACCGCTGACGCCGCCCACCACCGCCACCGCGCCGGCCATGCGCACCGAGCGCAGCGACTGGGTCAGGGTGCCGCGCCCGCCGACATCGACGACCAGGTCAACGCCTTCGCCGCCGCTCAGCCGGCGCGCCTCGACGCTCCACTCGGGATGGGTGCGGTAGTTGATCGTGGCGTCGGCGCCCAAGGTTCGGGCGAAGTCCAGCTTGGCATCATCGGACGAGGTGATGATGACCCTCATCCCCGCCGCCTTGGCCAGCTGCAGCGCCCACAACGAGACGCCACCGGTGCCCTGCAGCAGCACCGTGCTGCCGGGCTTGAGGCTCCCCGCTTCGAACAGCGCATGCCAGGCGGCCGTGCCGGCGCAGGTCAGGGTGGCGCCCTCGCGGTAACTGAAATGCGCGGGCAGCTTGATCAGGGCCTGCCCGGGCATCACCAGCTCCTGCGTCAGCCAGCCGGCACCACCACCGCCCAGGCCCAGGGCCGTGCCCGCAACGGTCGGTGGGCCGTCCAGCCAATCGGGGTAGAAAGCTGCGGTGACACGGTCACCCGGCGCCACGGCGGTGACGGCGCGGCCGGCCTCCAGCACCTCGCCGGCGCCATCAGACAGGGGCACCAGGGGTGGACGCTCCGGGCTTCCGCCCCGGGCCAGTATCAGGTCGCGGTAGTTCAGCGAAGCGGCATGGACGCGCAGGCGCACCTCATGCGGCTGCAGCGGCCGTCGGGTCAGCGTGATCCGCTCAAGGCCCTCAAGGCCCCGTCCGCGGTGGAGTTGGTAGGTGTGCATGACAGGCTCGTGTGTTGACGATGATTCAGTCTATGGCGATGGAAAATCGCCAGTGATGCAATTCAGTACGATGTCAGATTCCAAACAGGAACCAATCATGAGCACCGAAGACCAGCTCAAGGGCATTGCCACCTTCGTCAAGGTGGCCGAGTCGGGCAGCTTCGCGTTGGCTGCCCAGCAGCTGCGCCAGACGCGTTCGGCCGTGGCCAAGAGCATCGCCCGGCTGGAGGCTCGGCTGGAGGTGCGGCTGTTCCAGCGCACCACCCGGCAGCAAAGTCTGACTGCTGCGTATTTCAGCGATCGTGGACGCCTATTTCAGGCTGATCGCGGACGGCAAAACTGACGTTGCCGTGGCGGCGACGGGGAGGCGCGCAGGAACTGGTTTAAATGTAGCTGAATCGTCCACGATCAGTCTGAAGCGACCTCTCCGTGGGGCTGTGTCGGAACTTAATAAGTGCTCGACTTGATCTGAATTTTTAGGCTCCTGCCAGGCCGCCGGAGGCGCCCCCCTCGGCCGCATCACGCAGGGACTTGGTGGTCTTGAGTTCGATCTTGTGACTGGCGTGCACGAGCCGGTCGAGGATGGCGTCGGCCAGCGTCGGGTCGTTGAGATAGGTGTGCCAGGCCTTGACCGGCAACTGGCTCGTGATCAGGGTGGAGCGCGCGCTGGTGCGGTCGTCCAGCAGCTCCAGCAGGTCGTTGCGTTCGGATGCACCCATGGGCGCAATCGCAAAATCATCAATTACAAGCAAATCCAGCCGAGCCAGTTGCACCAGCCTCCTGGCGAAGCTGCCGTCACCGTGCGCCACCTGCAGCTCATCGAACAGGCGCGCTGCGCGCACGTACAGCACCGAGAAGCCGTTGCGGGCCGCCTGGTGGGCCAGCGCACAAGCCAGCCACGTCTTGCCGCTGCCGGTGGCTCCGGTGATCAGCAAATTGCGCGCGTGGCGCAGCCAGTCGCTGCCGGCCAGAGCGACGATCAGGTGGCGGTCCAGCCCGCGGCTAGCTCGCCAGTTGATGTCCTCGATGCAGGCTGCGCTGACCTTGAGCCTGGCGGCCTTCAGCAGTCGGGTCACGCGCCGGTCGTCGCGCCAGGCGATCTCGCGCTGCACCAGCAGCGTCAGCCGGTCGTCAAAGGACAGCTCGGCCGCTGCGGTGCTGTGGCTCTGGTCCTGCAGGGCATGCACCATGCCGTCCAGGCGCAGGGTGCGCAGTTGATCCAGGGTGTGTTCGCTCAACATCGGATGTGTTCTCTCTCGTGGTGGTCAGTGGTAGTAGTCCGGGCCGCGCACGTTCTCGTGAGCGATGACCGGGTTGTCGGCAGCGTCCAGCGGCTTGGGTTGGCTGTCCAAACCGCACTGCAGGATGCTGGTCACGCTGCGCAGGTTCGGCGCGCGGATCGCCATAGCGCGGGTGCAGGCGGCTTCCAGGCGCGGTGCGCTGTACTTGCGCGCCAGCGCCAGCAGGCCCAGGCACGCGCGGTAGCCTTGCTCGGGGTGCGGGCGATGCGTCATCTGCCAAGTCACCACCGCCGCCGTACTCACGCCGATGCGTTCGCCCCAGGCGATGAGCTTGGCCGGCGTCCACTCCAGGTGCGCCCGGTGCGACGCCGGCATGTGCTCGGGAGCGGTTGTGAACCCGCCGCGCGCGGCGCTCAGCGCGTGGCTGGCCACGCGCTGGTTGGACGCGAAGCACTCCAGCAAGTCCCCGGTGACGCGCACGTCGACCTTGGCGTTCACAAGCCGGTGGGGCACGCTGTAGTAGTGGCCGTCGAACTCGACGTGATAGTCGACGTTGACCTTGGCCGACTTCCAGCGGCTCAACTGGAAGCGCTCGGCCGGCAATGCCGTCAGCGCCGGCGCGTCGAGCTGCTCGAACGCGCTGCGCCGGCAGCCGGGAAGCTTCTTGAACGGCCGCTGGTTCAAGTCCACCAGCAACACGGCGATGGCCCGGTTGAGCTCGGCCAAGCTGAAGAAACGACGGTTGCGAAGACGCGCCAGGATCCACCTCTGCACCAGCAGCACGGCGGCTTCAACCTTCGGCTTGTCGCGAGGGTGCGCGGGGCGAGCCGGAAGCACTGCGCATCGGTAGTGCTGGGCAAATTCTTCGTACGCTCGACCCGGCTCCGGGTCATACCGCCCGTGCGTCTTGACCAGCGCCCGGGCCTGGTCGGGCACGATCAACTTGGGCACGCCGCCGAAGAACTCCAGCGCCAATACCTGCGCACCGATCCAGTCTTCGGTGGTCTGGCGCGGCGTAGCGTAGACGAACGTGTAGTTCGATGCGCCCAGCACAGCCACGAAGATCTGGGCCTGCGTGATCTCGCCGGTGCCCGCAGCGACGATGGGCACGGTGTCGCCGGCGTAGTCGATGAACAGCTTCTCGCCAGCGACGTGCACCTGGCGCATCGAGCGCTGCTGTGCCTTCGCGAACTCGCGGTACTTGATGCAGAAGCTCGTGTACTTGTAGGCCAGCGGGTTGGCGCTGGCGTACTCCTCCCACAGCAGCATCAGTGTGACGCCTGGGCGCTTGAGCTCCTGGTGAACGACGCCGAAGTCGGGGGCGAGTTGGTGGCTCGACCTAGCCATCGGCGGCCGGTACAGCCGGGCTTCCAAAGCCTCATCGCTCAGGCTGTCGGCCACGGCGCAGTTCACGCCTGCCACGCGCGCCAACAAAACGTACTTGCCGACCACGCTCTTGGAGATCTTGAGGGCGCGGCCGACCTCGCTGAAGCTCAGGTCGGCCTGCAGATGAAGGCGCAATGCCTCTCGGATACGGCGCATCGTGACTCTGTTGTTTGGCATCGGATCGGCCCGCAAAAAGCGGCCAGCCTATGCCGGTCAAAGATCACCTGCGCCCCCCCCCCATCGTCCACGATGACGCTGAAACAGCGTCCACGATCAGGCTGAAATGCCGTCCACCATCACGCTGAAATCCCGTCCACCATCAGCCTGAAACGCTGTCCACGATGGGCTGAAATACGCATGACTGCGGCGGGCCAGGCCTTCTACGAGCGCTGCAAGCGCGTGCTGGCCGAGCTTGACGCGGCCGAGGCGGCGTTGGACGAGGGCCGGCGCGAGCTGGTCGGACGGCTGCGCATCACCGCGCCACTGCTGCTGGGACGGCATGTCATCGCTCCGCTGCTGTGCCGCTTTGCCGCGCAGCATCCGCGGCTCGATCTGGAGATTGCCTTCACCGACCGAGTCATCGATCTGGTCGAGGAAGGCTTCGACATGGGCCTGCGCGCCGGCCCGCTGCCCGATAGCGCCAGCCTCGCCGCACGCAGGCTGGGCGCGCACGACTGGGTGATCTGCGCCGCACCAGCCTATCTGCAGCAGCACGGCATGCCCGCACGCGCCGAGGACTTTGCCGAGCACCTGGGCATCGTCTATCGCAACCCCGGGCCGGACAGCCCCTGGGAGGCGGTGGGCAGCGAAGGCCAGTCCGTCCAGCTGCGCGTGCGCCCTCGCCTGCGCTTCGACGATGTGCAGGCGATCTGCGATGCGGCCCTGGCCGGCCATGGCCTGGCCCGGCTGCCACGCTGGCTGGCAGCCCCCCATTTGCGGGCCCGGACACTGGCCACCGTCTGGGACGGCGCACACCGGCTGACGACCGACGTCCACGCGGTCTGGCCCTACACGCAGCACCTCTCGATGAAGATGCGTGCGGCGGTTGATGCGCTGGCAGCCGGCGTGCCGGCCCTGCTGCTGGGTTGAGCGGATCGTCAGCTGGCCCGTCAACCGAACCTTGACGCCTGTATCTCCTGCGCAGCGCTGGCCGCCAGCGCCTGCGGCTCAAGGCCAAGGGCACGCAGCGTTCTGGCCGCCACGCCATGGCGCATGCCGGCAATCACCGCCACAACATGGGCACTCAGCAGCGGCTGACCCCGGCCGGCGGCCAGGCCCTGCATCACCGCCTGCCCGGAGGCGCTGGCACAGTACAGCCCATGGGCCGCCGGTTGCGGCGCGGTATCCAGTGCGGCCAGTGGCTCCGGATCCAGCCCGATGCCTCGCAAAGCCTCGCCATGCTGGCGGGCAATGGCGGCGGATAACTGAGCCGGATCGATCTTCAAGCGCTCGAAGCTGCGGCGCGCCGAGCCATCGGGCAGCTCCAGCGCCGACAGCAGGAAGTGCTCGGCGCCGGGTTCGGCCTGGCCGTCGCGCAGCGCATGGCGTTCCGCGCCCTTGCACAGCGCCTTGATCGTGCCCATATCGCGCAGGCGCTGTCTGATCCCTTTAAACATCGTGAACTCCCTGTTCATTGCTTGATGAAGCCGGCAAGGCGCTTGTGCGCCGCCTGCTTGGAAACGCCCAGTGCCTGCGCGATCTGGGCCCATGACCAGCACTGCTCCAAGGCCTTGGCGACGGCCTGGCGCTCGAGCTTGTCGGCCATCAGGCGCAGCGCCACGACGGCGGCAAGTGCCTGCTCGGGGTCGTCGCTGGAAGACAGGGAGTAGGGCATTTTCATAGGTCAACTTTAGTTGACGAGCGATCTTCTCGTCAACGGTTGTTGACAAATTCATCTGCTGTCACACGATTGGCATCTGCGGCCGCTAAGCTGCGGCAACGCCTGCTCAGCCCACCCCGTGACCCACGACACCCCCGCCGAACTGCTGGAGCTGGAACGCATCATCGAGGCCGGCGGCACGCAGCTGCAGACGCGGGTAGTGGCCACGGCCGAGGCCGGCGAGCGCAGCTTTCCGCTCTATGCCGTCTGCCTCGGCAACCCCGGCCCGGACGTGCCGGCGGTGGGATTCTTCGGCGGCGTGCATGGGCTGGAGCGCATCGGCGCCGAGGTCGTGCTGGCCTATCTGAGCAGCCTGGTGCAGCGCCTGCAGTGGGACACCGGCCTGCACCGCCAGCTGGAAGCGGTTCGTCTTGTCTTCATGCCCATCGTCAACCCCGGCGGCCTGTGGCGCGGCACACGGGCCAATCCGAAGGGTGTCGACCTGATGCGCAATGCGCCGGTCGACGCCGGCGAGCGGGCCCTGTTCATGATCGGTGGCCAACGGCTCAGCGCCGACCTGCCCTGGTACCGCGGCGCCGAGGGCGCGGCGATGGAGGTCGAGAGCGCGGCCCTGTGCGCGCTGGTGCAGCAGGAGCTGCTGAGCCACCCGTTCAGCCTGGCGCTGGACTGTCACTCCGGTTTCGGCCTCAATGACAGGCTGTGGTTTCCCTATGCCCACAAGACGCCGCCGATGGCCCACCTGGCCGAGATCCATGCGCTGAAGCGCATCTTCGATCAGAGCCACCCGGTGCACCGCTATCTGTTCGAACCGCAAAGCCGCCACTACCTGGCCCACGGCGATCTGTGGGACCACCTGTACGCGCAGGCACTGCAGCAACCCGACCGCATCTTCCTGCCGCTGACCCTGGAGATGGGCTCCTGGCTGTGGGTCAAGAAGAACCCGCGCCAGCTGTTCAGCCGCCATGGCATCTTCAATCCGCTGATCACCCACCGCCAGCAGCGCGTGCTGCGCAGCCATATGGCCTGGCTGGATTTCCTGACCCGTGCCGCCTGCGGCCACCCGCGCTGGCTGCCGCGGGGCGATGAGCGCGAGCAGCATCAGCAGCAGGCGCTCGATCTCTGGTACCGAAGGCAACCCCTTCGGAACAAGCCGTGAACACATGGCTGCTGCTGCGCGGGCTGACGCGGGAGGCACGGCATTGGGGCGACTTCCCTGCCCTGCTGGCCAAGGCCCTGCCAGGGAGCCAGGTCCTGACCCTCGATCTGCCCGGCAATGGCCAGTGGCACCGCGAGCGCAGCCCGAGCACGGTTGAGGCAATGGCCGATTTCTGCGAGGCTCGGCGCGCTGGCTTGAAAACACCGGTGAACGTGATCGCGATGTCGCTGGGCGCCATGGTCGCGGTCGCGTGGGCGCAGCGCCATGCCGGCGCCGTGCAGTCCGCCGTGCTGATCAACACCAGCCTGCGGCCGTTCAGCCCCGTTCATCACCGCCTGCGCCCGGCCAACTACCCTGCCCTGCTGCGGCTGGCCCTGGGCGCCACTCCACTGCAGTGGGAGCAGACGGTGCTGCGCCTGACCAGCCGCCATGCCGGCACGCCACAGGCCGAGCGGCTGGCGCAATGGCTGAGCTACCGCCGCGACTGCCCGGTGAGCCGCGCCAACGCGCTGCGCCAGCTGTGGGCCGCCAGCCGCTACCGCGCCCCGCTCGAGAAACCCGCCCTGCCCTTGCTGCTGCTGAACAGCGGCCAGGATAGCTTGGTCGATTCCCGCTGCTCGGCCGCGCTGGCTCTAGCCTGGCAATGCCCGCTGCGCCAGCACCCCAGCGCCGGCCATGACCTGCCGCTGGACGATGGCGGCTGGGTCGTCGATCAGATCATCGACTGGCTCAGCTCGCAGCCTTGAGCGCCACGGCCAGCGCCGCGCCGACCCGCGCGTTGTGCTTGACCAGGGCGATATTGGTGGCCAGGCTGCGTCCGCCGGTCAGCTCCTTGATGCGGGCCAGCAGAAAGGGCGTGACCGCCTTGCCGCTGATGCCCTGGGCACCGGCCTCGGCCAGCGCCTGCGCAGTGATCGCATCGATCTCGGTGCGCGGCATCGCGGCTGAGGCCGGCACCGGGTTGCTGACGACGACGCCGCCCTTAAGGCCCAGCTGCCACTTGCTGCGGATGAAGCGCGCCTGCTCGGCAGGTGCATCCAGCCGGAAGTCGGCCTTGAAGCCGCTGTCCGGCGTGTAGAAGGCGGCGAAGTTGGTCTGACCAACGCTCAACACCGGCACGCCATGGGTCTCCAGATACTCCAGGGTCAGGGCGATGTCGAGGATCGACTTGACGCCCGCGCAGACCACGGCCACCGAGGTCTGTGCCAGCTCCTGCAGATCGGCCGAGATGTCGAAGCTGGTCTCGGCGCCGCGGTGCACACCGCCGATGCCGCCGGTGACGAAGACTTCGATGCCCGCCAGCTCGGCGCAGATCATCGTCGCCGCCACCGTGGTGGCGCCCACGCCGCCCTGGCTCAACACAAACGGCAAGTCGCGGCGGCTGACCTTCATCGCGTCGGGCGAGGTACCCAACTGCTCCAGCTCGGCCGCCGACAGGCCGACGCGGATCCTGCCGCCAAGGATGGCAATCGTTGCCGGCACCGCGCCGGCGTCACGGATGATCTGCTCGACCTCGCGCGCCGTCTGCACATTCTGCGGATAGGGCATGCCGTGGGAAATGATGGTGGACTCGAGTGCCACGACGGGCAGACCGGCGGCGCGCGCGGCGGCCACTTCATTGGAGAAAACCAGGTAGTCGTTCATGTTTCAGCCACGGCCTCGGGCGGCCGGCTCCAGCAGAGTGTTGGGGTTTAGATCGGGGCAGACCGAGGCCGGGCTTTGCAGGGTCAGTGCGGCCAGGGCCAGGCCGCGTTGGCAGGCCAGGGCCAGGTCTTGCGGCTGCTGGCTCAGGGACCAGCACAGGCCGGCGCTGAAGGCATCACCCGCACCGGTGACATCGACGACCTTGACCTTGGGCGCCGCATGGCGTTGCAATCTGTCGCCAGCGGTGTGGGCCACGCCCTCGGAGCCCAAGGTCACGACCACATCCCGCACGCCGCGCGCGCGCAGGGCCATGCAGGCCTGGGTCAAGGCGCGCAGGTTCGGCAGCGGCTCGCCGGCCAGCGCCTCCAGCTCGTCGCGGTTCAGCACCAGCAGGCTCAGCCCATTCAGGTCCTGCGGCAGCCGCGCCATCTTCGGCGCGGAGACGGCCACCAGCACCAGCGGCGCGGCACTGGCCCGCGCCTCGTCCAGCAGCACTTGCAGCGAGGCGGCGGGCAGGTTCAGATCGGCCACCGTCAGGCTGGCCTGGGCGCGCTGCGGGCGGCAGCCGGCCAGGTAGTCGGGGGTCAGCGCCTCGCACAGGGCCATCGCGGCCATGGCCAGCACCATGCTGCCGTTGGCATCGAGCACGGCCGTGTAGCTGCCGGTGACTTGATCGGCGAGACGCAGGCTGCCGCCGGTGGCGATGCCCACGGCGGCCGCATGCTCCAGCAGCGCGCGGCCCGAGGCATCGTCTCCGACGGCCGTCAGCAGGCTCACCGGCAGGCCCAGGCGGGCCAGGTTCTCGGCCACATTGCGTGCCACACCGCCGGGCGTCTCCTGCTGCGCGACCGGGTTGGAGGTGCCCATCTGCAGCGGCGCCAGGCTGGTCAGCTTGCGGTCCACATTGGCACCGCCGAGGCAGCAGACCAGGGCGCGCGGCGGCGGCAGCAGGCTGCTGGCCATTCAGGGTCTGCCGCCGACGCGGCCCAGGTGCTGCAGGAAGAAGCGCTCGTAGCGCTTGTGCAGCGCCTTGCGGTTGACGGCGCCGTCCAGGCCATGCTCGCCGTCCGGATCGAGGAAGAGCTCGACCAGGCCCTCCTTGCCGCTTTCGAGCAGGGCGCGATAGACGTTGACGGTGTCCTGGTACAGCACATTCGGGTCCTGCATGCCATGCACCAGCAGCAGCGGCTTCCTCAGCCCCTTGGCCATCGGCAGGAGCGAGAAGCGCTTCAGCGTGGTCTTGCTGCGCTCGGTCTTGCCCAGGGTGCGGCCGCTGTACCAGCTGTTGTAGTTCTCCCATTCGGTGGGGCCGGCGCCGGCTGCACCGGCGGCAAACAGATCGGGGTCCGTGTACATCGTGTACTGGGTCTGGAAACCACCGAAGCTCCAGCCGGTCAGGCCCAGGCGCTGCGTGTCCACACCCCAGCCCTGCCCCAGATGCTTGACCAGGTCCTGCAGGTCCTCGGTCTGCGCCTGGCCGGGTTGCTCCCAGTTGGCGGCGCTGAAGCGCCGGCCATAGTTGGACTGGCCGCGCGGGTCGAAGGCCACCGTGACAAAACCATGCCTTGCGGCCATATACATGCCGAACAGGTAGGCCGTGGACTGGAAGCTGTCCACCTCGACGGTGTGGCGGTCATTCAGCGGCCCGCCGTACAGATAGACGATGGCCGGGCGGCGGTCGCTGGCCCTCCAACCCGGCGGCTTGAATACATAGCCCTGGACCAGGTCGCCATGGCGGTTCCTGAAGCTGAAGCGCTCGGGGCGCAGCAGGTCCACCTGGGCCCAGGCCTTGTCGTGGCTGTCGGTCAAGGTGCGTGTCGCCGGCTGCGGCGATGCCGCATCAATCAGCTTCAGCTCGGGCCGCTGAGCCCAGTTGCCGGCCACGGCCGCCAGTTTGCGGCCATCATCCGAGGCACGGGGCTGGCGGTGATAGTCGCCCGCCCGGCCCAGCGCCTGCATCGCGCCGTTGCTCAGGTCCACCCGATAGAGGTTCATCGCCGCCGGATCGTCCCTGTTGGCGGCCAGCAGCACGTGGCGGCTGTCGGGCGTGAAGCCGATCAGTCCATGGGCTTCGAACTCGCCCTTCAGCAGGGCCCGGGCCGTGCGTGCGGCGGTGTCGATCACATAGGGCTGGCGATAGCCCTCGTCGTCCAGCACGGCGATCATGGTCTTGCCATCGGGCGTGAAGCGCGGTGCGATCACATTGACCACCTCATGGCCGGTCTTGCCCTCGCCCTTGCGCTCCAGCACCAGCTCGGGTACTGCCGCCTCATCGGCCAGGCCGACATAGATGCGCAGGCGCTGCTTCTCACGCTCCCAGGTGGCAAAGGTGTAGCGGCTGCCGTCCTTGGCCCAGGACAGCGCACTCATTTCGAACCAGACATCGCCGCCGGGATGGCTGAACACCGGCTCGGGCTGTGCGGCGTTGGCCGCGCCGACCTTGCGGATGAACAGGGCCAAGGGCTGCTGGAGGCGCTTGTCGTCGGAGACCTCGCGGTCCACCTTCTTTGCGGTGGCGAAACGCTCGCCGTAATTCATGATCTCGACCTGCCGGACCTTGGGTGGCGGCGGTGCAGGAATCTTGTCACCCACACTCAGCGGCGCGCGGGCGATCAGGGCGATGAAGCGCTGGTCCTCTGTCAGCACGCTGCGCTCGATGCGGTATTTGCGCTCGGCATCATCGGCATGGATCAGTTCGCGGCTCAGTTGCGTCACGCCGCCCTGGGCAAAAACGGCCCGCAGCACGCGGGTCTCGTCCATGAACACATAGCCGCTGTCGTCGGGCGTGTAGGCAACGATGCGCTCGGGCCTGTCGGTCTGCGTCAGGCGCTCGATCGCGCCGCTGGCAGCCTGCACGCGGAACAGGTCACCGCGGTACTGGAAGATCAGCTCGGGCGCCTTGTTGGCCCATTGCACGGCCTCGACGCCGGGATAGGTGTCAGTGGGCTTGAGCTTGTCGCGCGCCAGCTTCTTCTTCAGCTCGTCGCGCCACTCCCAGAGCTCCTTGTCGGCGGATTTGTCCTTGTCCCGGGCCTTGTCGGCATCGGTCTTGTCGGCCTCCTTCTTCGGCTCGTCGCCGAGGCGCTCGGCCTCCAGCCGCTTCTGCGCCTCATCCCTGGCCTTCTTGTCCAGGAACTCCCTCTTCGCCTGCTCCAGCGCCTCGCGCTCCCAGGCACCGAGGTCCACCTTGGCGCCGGCCAGATAGGCGGCCTGGTCCTGCATACGGGCCTGGGTCTGGGCGTACTCGCGCTCACGCTGCTCGGCCTTGCGCCGAAAGCGGGCCACATCCTCGGGTGCGTCATAGGCCTGCATCACCGCCAGCGAGGTGATGCGCCGGGTCTGGCCGGTCAGGCTGTCGTGGATGTAGAGGTCCGTGCCAGCCTCGCCGAACGGGTTCCACAGATAGGCGAGGTAGCGCCCGTCATGACTAAAGTCCATGCCCTTGGCATCGACGCCGCGATAGGGTTTGGCCCGGTACAGCTGCTCGAGGGTCAGGTCTTGCGGCTTGAGTGCAGCGGCAGAGATGGGAGCGGAGGCCGCCTGGCTGTTGCCAAGGACGGCCAGCGCGCCAAAGGCCAGGGCGGCCAGCGTGCGGTTCAGGATCATGAAGAGTCGCAGGTAGTTGCCGCCGGCGGGCAGCGAGCCGCGATTCTAGGTGTCTGTTGATGCCGGCCGGGGCGCCTGGCGCCCGGAGCCGTCAGACGATGGCGCGCTGCAGCCGGATCTCTTCGATCTTGGCGCCGCCGATTTCGGTCGTGCGGGCCGAGCCCTTGTCGGCCTTGAAACCGGCCTGGTCAAAGAAGGTCAGGGCGCGCTCGTTGCGCCACAGGGTCCACAGCGTGGCCTTGGTACAGCCCTCCTCCACCAGACCGTCGCGTGCGGCCTCCCACAGCGCAGCGCCAACGCCGGTGCCCCAGAGGGCCGGATTGGCATAGATCGCCCAGATCTCGCCAGTGGTGGCCGGCGTGCCCTTGTCACGCGAGCGGTCAAAGCCGACGAAACCGACGATCTGATCGTTCTCGGTGGCCACCAGCACCTGGGGCTCGCACAGATCGATGGCTTCTCGCCAGAAGGCCTGGCGCTTTTCGACCGACAGGGATTTGAGATGGTCCTCGGGCACCAGGCCAGCGTAAGCGGCCTGCGAGGCGGCGACATGGACCTGGGCAATGGCCTTGGCATCGCGAAGCGTGGCGGGACGAACTTGGTACTGGGACAACTGACGAGACATGAGCGATGGACTGCTTTGCATACGAATCTTCCGGGGAGGCGGGATTGTGCCCTCAAAAGGGGCCGATCCCGCTCTGACCCGGAAATTCCCGGCAAATTCCCTGGACGAGGGGCCGCTAGGACTGCAGCTTGAAGCTGGAAACCGCTTCCGTCAGCGACACCGCCTGCTGCTCCAGGCTGGAGGCAGCGGCGGCGGCTTCTTCCACCAGCGCCGCGTTCTGCTGCGTCGAATCGTCCATGCGGGCGATTGCCGCGCTGGCCTCGCCGATGCCGGTGGCCTGCTCCTTCGAGGCCTCCGAGATCTCGGCAATGATGTCGCCGACACGCTGAACCGAGCTGACAATCTCGCGCATCGTGCTGCCGGCGCGCTCCACCAGCACCGAACCGTGCTCGACCTGCTCGACCGAGGCCTTGATCAGCGAGCTGATCTCCTTGGCCGCCTGGGCCGAGCGCTGGGCCAGGCTGCGCACTTCCGCGGCCACCACGGCAAAGCCGCGGCCTTGCTCGCCGGCACGGGCAGCTTCCACGGCCGCGTTCAAGGCCAGGATATTGGTCTGGAAGGCAATACCGTCGATGACGCCAATGATGTCGGCGATCTTTTTCGACGAGGTCGAGATCGTGCCCATGGTCTGTATCACCTCGCCGACAACCTCACCGCCCTGGGTGGCCACGGTTGAGGCCGAGCTGGCCAGCTGATTGGCCATGCGCGCACTTTCGGCGTTCTGCTGGACGGTGCCGGTGATCTTCTCCATGCTGCTGGCGGTGCGCGCCAACGAGGAGGCCTGCTCCTCGGTCCGCACCGACAGGTTCATATTGCCGGCGGCGATCTCGCGCGAGGCATCGGTGATCTGGAAGGTGCTGGTGCGCACGCCGGACACCATGCTGCGCAGGCCCTCGGTCATGGCCGCGACGGCGGCCAGCAGGCTGGTCTCGTCGCCCGGGCTGAGCTCGATCTTCTGTGACAGATCGCCCAGGGCCATCGCGCGCATCGCCTCGCGGGCATATTCGGGTTCGCCGCCCAGCTGGCTCCAGACGCTGCCGATGACCAGCCAGGAGGCGATGCCCAGTACGATCACGACCACCAGGCCGCTGATCAGGGTCGCATACAGGCTGGCACGCACGCCGCTCTCGGCGCCGCTGAGGCCCTCGGAGAATGTCAATTGGGCCTTGGCCTGGTCCTTCTTCAGCCGTTCTTCAAGCTTCTTCTGCGCCGCCTGCATGGCGGGCACCGAGGCAGCGCCATCCCCCTGCTTGACGCCCAGAAACAGCTGGGCCGTGTCCAGTGCTGCCGCGTAATAGCCCTCGAAGTCCTGGGTCAGCGCCTTGCCTTCGTCCGCATGGGCAGGCAGGGCGACGATGCGCGCCAATGTCTTGCGTATGCCGGTGGCACGCTCGTTGGCCTCATCCAGGCGCTTCTTCTCGCCCTCGGCTACCGCGCTCTGTATCGTGCCCGACAGCGCCTCCAACTGGCTACCCATCTGCGTGGTCGCATCAAGGTAGGGGTAGCTGCTGCCACCCACATCCTTGATCGTGCTCATCGTGCCCATCGACGAGAACAAGACCACCACAATGCCCAGCGAAAAGATCACTGTGGCAATGATGGGCAGGGCCCAAATCTTCATGCGGACGCTCATGCGGCACCTCGTTATTGTGATCAACCCCCGGGCGCTGCCGGGGGGTCTCGCCCGTCTAGAACGTCAGTCAACGGCCAGCAAGACCTTGACCGACGCATCCACTGCGCTCTTTTCAATGTAGCCCACGGCATCCGGGTTTGCCGCCACCAGCTTCTTGACTTCGGCACTATTGGCCACTTCCTTGGGCGGTGTGGCCTTGCCCGAGAACACCAGCCGCGACCAGGCCGCCTTGACCTGGGCCGCCGACTTGCCCGCCACCTTGGTGTAGAACTGGTCGCGCACCGCGGCCGACTCGGCCTGGTCGATCAGCACCGCATTGCCGGCGCCGGGCAGCTGGGCGGACTTGCCCAGGAACAGATTGGCCGCCTGCTCGGCGTTGAGTGCGGTCGCGGGGCTCTTGGCACCGACGACGACTGCGACCTGGGCCAGCGCTGCCGGCGCGGCGAACACGGCGGCCAGGGCAATGGCAAGAGAGGAGATTTGGTTCTTCATGACAGGGCCCCTCCTCAGAACACGAAGTCGACAACGACGCTATAGACATTCACCGACGTGCCACCCAAGCCCGGGAGGGCACTGTTGAACAGACCGGCGGCACCCGCATCGACCTTGATCCGGTCGTACTGACCCTTGACGGCGACATTCTTCATGGCATCCCAGCGCACGCCCACGGCGGTCGTGCTCTGCCCCAGCGAGCGCAGCAGACCGTTCAATCCGGCTGCCAGCGGCGCAAGCTGCGGCAGCGGCGGAATCGCGTTGGATGAGGTCGGGCTGTCCTGCTGGATCTCGGACAGGGTGACATAGGGCGTGAACTTGCCGACGCGATAGCCGACGGTCGTGTACCAGCCCGTGGTGTCGGCGATATAGCTGTCGGTGCGGCGCTTGGTGAACTCGGCGCTGGCGACGATGTTGTTCCAGTCCAGCGCCATGCCGATGCCGGTGAACGTGGCATTCTTGCCGTTGACATCCATGTCATTGGCCAGGGTGACCAGGCCGCCCAGACCCGGCGTCTGGCCCACCTGCTTGAGTCCGCCAACCAGGGAGTTCAGCCCGGCGCTGCCCAGCACCGTCAGCTTCGTCTTCAGATGACCGACACGCACGGTGACCGGACCCATCTCCGCGGAGGCATTGAAGCCCAGCAGGTTCTTCAGCTTGACGTCGACGCCGCCACCGAAGTCCACCGAGGCCTTGCCGCCGAAAACCTGCGCATTGATGCTGGCCGGGCCCACATCGCCCTGGTACAGCAGATCGGCACCGTCAAAGGTGCTGAAGTTCACCTGGCCGTAGACATCGACCGGCGGACGCACCCAGACATTGGTGTAACCGACGTCACGGAAGTCGCTGACCATGAAGAACGGCGCGCCGATGCGGCCCGCACGTGCGCTAAAGCCCTTGCCGAACTTGGCTTTGGCAAACAGCCACTGGATGGCCGGGTTCCAGTTGCCCTCGCCATTGACGCGGGTCATCAACTGTCCGGTGGCGGAGAACATCGGGTTGAAGGTGGCCGTCACCTGCACGGCCAGCTTGGTATCCACGTCAGTGTTCCAGTCGGACTTTGCACCACCGGGGCGCACGGAAGCCTGATAGGCCCCCATATCGGTGCTGGTCTTGACGGCGCCCACGGTGCCGAAGCCCGACACGCTGAACATGGAAGCGCCGTCTTGAGCTTGGGCACTGGAAGCGAGCGCCACAAGGCATGCGGCCGCGATGACGTGAATACGAGAGTGCATAGGGGACTCCTGGTGATGAAAAAAGTGCCTGCCGGCGCCGGACCAAGCCCAACCCCAGCAAAGCTGCTGTCCCCCTCATATCGGTGGAAAAGTGACAAAAGTTAAAACGTATTTCATGGTGTAATTGACAAAATCGATAGCACAAGAGGCCCAAGTTGGTGCGGAATGTGCCGTTGCTTGATTCAGGTCAAAAAAAACCCGCCTGCCCGGAAACTCCGGGCGGCGGGTTTGTTTGAGCCGAGGGCTCGACGTCTAGCGCGTCACCAGATCCGGCAGCTCGATCTTCACTTCCAGCACCTCCAGATTGTCCTGGCGCTCCATATGCACCTTGATGTCGTCCGGGTTGATGGCGACGTACTTCGAGATCACCGCCACCAGCTCGCGCTGCAGCGCCGGCAGGTAGTCGGGGCTGGCGCTGCGGCCGTTGCGCTCGTGGGCCAGGATCAGCTGCAGCCGCTCCTTGGCCACGCTGGCGGTTTTCTTCTTCTCACCGAGCAGGAATGAAAACAGATTCATCGCTCAACGCCCTCCGAAAATGCGCTTGAAGAAGCTGGGCTTGACGGCCTCGACAAAGCGCATCGGCTTGTCTTCACCGAGGAAGCGGCCGACCACGTCCATATAGGCCTCGGACACTTCCGTGCCCTTCAGATGGATGGCCGGCAGGCCCTGGTTGGAGGCCGTCAGCACCGACTCCGACTCCGGAATCACGCCGATCAGCGGCGTGCGCAGGATCTCGTGAATGTCTTCCAGCGACAGCATCTGCCCGCCCTCGACCCGGTTCGGGTTGTAGCGGGTGATCAGCAGATGCTCCTTGACCGGCTCCTTGCCCTCGATGGCCCGCTTGGTCTTGGAGTTCAGCATGCCAAGTATCCGGTCCGAGTCGCGCACGCTGGAGACTTCGGGGTTGGTCACCACCAGCGCCTCGTCGGCGAAGTGCATGGCCATCAGCGCGCCGGTCTCGATGCCGGCCGGCGAGTCGCAGACGATGTACTCGAACTCCATTGCCTTCAGCTCGTCGAGCACGCGTTCGACGCCCTCCTTGGTCAGCGCATCCTTGTCGCGAGTCTGCGAGGCGGCCAGCACATAGAGCTTGTCGGCCTGCTTGTCCTTGATCAGCGCCTGGGTCAGATTGACCTCGCCATTGATGACATTGATCAGGTCATAGACCACGCGTCGTTCGCAGCCCATGATCAGGTCCAGATTGCGCAGGCCGACGTCGAAGTCGATCACCGCGGTCTTGTAGCCACGCAGGGCCAGGCCCGAGGCAAAGCTGGCGCTGGTCGTGGTCTTGCCCACGCCGCCCTTGCCGGAGGTCACCACAACAATTTTCGTCATAGATGAAGGTCTTTCGATTGAATGTGAGTGAAACGCCGTCTGCCTGTATGACAGACCGCGCATGCGTGATCAGTAGTGAAGTGCTTCCATCAGCAACTTTTCGCCGTCCAGTCGGATCTGCGCCGGCTTGCCCTGCACATCGGGCGCCAGCGGCCCCTCGATGGCGCGGTAGATGCCGGCAATCGACACCAGCTGCGGCTCCATCACCGCAGCAAAGATGCGCGCCTCGGTATTGCCCTTGGCGCCGGCAATCGCCTTGCCGCGCAGCGGCGCGTAGATGTGGATGCTGCCGTCGGCAATGACTTCGGCGCCGTGGCTGACAACGGCCATCACCACCAGATCGGCGCCCTTGGCATAGACCTGCTGGCCCGAGCGCAGCGGCTTGTCGACGATGACGGTCCTGGTGGCCGGCGCGGCAACCTGAACTTCGACCTCGCGCACCACCTCGACGGGTACTTCGCGTATCACTTCGACGGTCTGCACACGCGGTTCCTGGCGGGCCGGTGCAGGCCCGGCATCGGGCGCTTCGCCGAGCCCCGCAGCCAGCGCCGCGGCCATCTGCTCGCCAGAGCCGCCGCGCACGGCCACCGGCAGCAGCTTGTAGCTCTTGAGCAGCTTGACCAGCGCCTTGAAGTCGATCTCGCCGGCCGCTGCCACGGGTGACAGGTCTATCAGCACCGGATCCTGGCTGAAGACGTCGGGGGTTTCGCCCAGACGCTGTGCCATTTCCTGGCTCAGCGCCTTGATGTCCGTGGTTTTGAGCAGCAGCGCGAGCAGGGTCAGCGAAGCGCTCTTCAGATCAAACACAGCCGTATTGGGAGGCGACGAGGCGGCCGCAGCTGCAGAAACAAGAGGCATGGAGCGACAGGACTGGAAAGGAGCCCAAGTGTAATGGCTGCTCCTTACGTGGCGCCCTGAGGCTCACCCCTAGAAAGCCTCTCAAGCGGGCTGTGCCGCCAAGGCCTCGGTCATGCGCCCGGCCTCGATGTGCAGCTGCCGTTGGCAGCGCTGGGCGATGCCCACATCATGGGTCACCAGCACCAGGGTGGTGCCGGCCTCTCGGTTCAGCTCGAACATCAGCTCCATCACCTGGGCGCCGGTGGCGAAGTCCAGGCTGCCGGTGGGCTCGTCGGCCAGGAGCAGGGCCGGTCGCATCACGAAGGCGCGGGCCAGCGCCACGCGCTGCTGCTCGCCGCCGGACAGCACGCGCGGGTAGTGCTTCAGCCGTTCGCCAAGGCCCACGCGCTTGAGCATCTCGGTGGCCAGGCGCTTGGCCTCCGGGTGGCCCTGCAGCTCAAGGGGCAGCATCACGTTCTCCAGCGCATTCAAGTTGCCCAGCAGTTGGAAGCTCTGGAACACGAATCCGACCTGGGCGGATCGCACCGCCGCGCGGGCATCTTCATCGAGGTCGAACAACTCGGTGCCGGCCAGCTTGACCGAGCCGGTGGTCGGCGTATCGAGACCTGCCAGTATCGACAGCAGGGTGCTCTTGCCCGAACCCGAGGCGCCGACGATGGCCACCGACTCCTGCGCCTGCAGGCTGAAGCTGATCTCATGCAGAATCGTCAAGGTTCCGGTGGAGTCTTTGACGTCTTTGGTGATGCGCTGGACTTCGATGATGGGTTTTGACATGGGAAGGTGGGCAAGCAATGCGTCGACGTGGGCTGGTGAAGCACTGTAGCTTGTTGGGCCTGAGCCTGGCGCTCGGCATGATGCAAGCCCCCTTGCTGGCGGCCGACGCCCAGGCGGCCGCAGCCAAACCGAACGTCAAGCTGATACTCGTGCTGGGCGACAGCCTGTCGGCCGAATACGGCATCGGCCGCGGCGAGGGCTGGGTTGCCCTGCTGGAGCGGCGCCTGGCCAAGAACAAGCAGGCGGTGACCGTGGTCAACGCCAGCATCAGCGGCGACACCACCTCCGGCGGCCGCTCGCGCCTGCCGGCTCTGCTGCAGAAACACCGGCCCAGCCATGTGCTTGTCGAACTCGGTGGCAACGACGCCCTGCGCGGCCTGCCGCTGAGCATGACGCAGGACAATCTGCTGGCCATCGTCGGCGCCTGCAAGGCGGCCGGCGCCAAGCCCATCATCGTGGGCATGCAGGTGCCACCCAATTACGGCAGACAATACGGCGAGGAGTTCGCCGGCCTGTTCGCGAAGGTAGCCAAGGCCCAATCGGCACCGCTGGTGCCCTTTCTGCTGCAGGGCATTGCCGAGCGCAAGGACGCCGAGGCCTGGTTCCAGGCTGACCGCATCCACCCGCTGGCCAAGGCCCATCCGCAGATGCTGGACAACGTCTGGGCGGTGCTGAAGGGCCAGCTCTAGTCGTTGCGGGTTGGACCTGGCGGGTACCCCCGACAGCTCCGACCCCAACTACTCGCAGCTGTTGGCTGTTGCCGGCCCTTCAGCGATCACGGCTCTCACTGAGAGCTGGTGCGCTCGCGCCGGTTCTCCTTGTCACGCCTGCCGGGCTGATCTTCGCGCTCGGGCCGGGCCTGCGGCGCGGGTGCCCGCGGCGGCTCGCCGCGCTGCACCGTCGGTGGCGCCGGCATGGCGGCCGGCGGGCTGGGCGGAGCCGCCGGCCGCGCCACGGGCAGACCCTGCGGCGCTTCGCGCTGAGGCATGGGCGTCGGCGGGGCGGCACGCTCGCGTGGCTCACGCGGCATCTGCTCCCGCTGCATCTGCTCCCGCTGCATCTGATCCCGCTGCAGCTGCTCGCGACGCTGCTGCTCCCGCACATTCTGTTCGTACTGCTGCTGCGCGCGGTCCCTTGCCCCCATGGGCTCGCCCGTGGGTACGGCGGGCGCCGTTGGTATCTGCATCGCCGGTATCGGCAGGCTCGGAACTGCGGCACTGGGCATGCCCGGACGCTCCCGCCCCGCTTCACGCCCGGGCTCGCGCATCGGCATCGGATCGCGAGGCTGCTGCACCGGGGCAGGCAGTTGCACGCCGGACTGGTACTCGCGCAGCGCCGATTGGCCTGCTGGCGCGGGAACCGGCGACGGAACGGCCATCACCGGCGGCGAACGACGCGGCCCGCGATCATCGTCGGAGCGCGGAATGCCCGGACGGCCGCCATCCCTCGGCCGGTCGCGTCCCTCAGGTGCCAATCGCACCGGCAGGCCCGGCTCGCTGTGCACCGGGCCGCGTATCAGCTCCTGCACGGTACCCTGGTCGGCGATGCGGTCGATGCGCTGGCCGCGGCCGATCTGGGCAATCGGCGCCACCGTGATGGCATCGCGCCCGTCACGGTTGCCGTAGTACTCATGCGGCGGGCGACGCGGCCCGTCGATGGCGCGGTTGATGACGTTGGCATCATGCACATGATGGATGTTGACGTTGCGCACATAGCCGGGGCTGACCCGGTAGCCTGGCACATAGACCTCACGCGGCCCCAGCGGGAACCAGCCCACCACCGGCGGCCGGCGCGGCCCGACGGTGACGCCCACGCTGACCTGCGGCCCTCCGACCCAGGCCACCAGCGCCGGCGCATAGACCGGTCGGCGCACATAGGTGCCCGGCACCCAGCACCAGACGCCACGATGCTGGGCCCAGCGGCCATAGTGGAAGGGGGCAAAGCCCCAGGGAGCGTCGTCGACCCAGGTCCAGCCCCAGGGCGCCACCGAGACCCAGCGGCCATGGCGGTACGGCGCCCAACCGGGCTCGACACGTTGCGGTATCCAGACCGCGCCGTAGTCCACGGTCTGCTCCCAGCGGCCATAGCGGTCCAGGTCTTCGGCACCGGTCATCTCGGGCGAGACATAGCGCTCGGAGACTGAGCGCTCCTCGCGGGTCTCCAGGCGCATCACCCAGTCGGTGAATGGGTCATTGCCCAGAGCGACCAGACGGCTGCTGTCTCCCATCAGTTCAACCCGCTGACCGGCGCCCAGGCTCATCGCCTGGCCCTGGCCCTCATAGCGCAGCTGACCCTGCCAGACATTGGCGTAGCTGATGTCGTCGCGGCGGTCGATGCGGTAGTGGCCGGCACGCTCGGGGCTGAACGTGCCCTCGTTGGTGATCACCTGGTACTCCTGCGCCGTCTCGCGGGTGCGCAGCCGCAGCGCAATGCTGCCGCTGTGCACCTGCACGCGCACGCGCTCGTCGTCCAGTTGCAGCACCTCCAGCTCGGTCTGGCCGTCGACGAGCAGGCTGGTCGGCCCCACCCGCAGCACGGCACGGGCTTCGCCGTCGGTGCTGAGCCGGTCGCCGGCGGTCAGCGGCCGGTTGCGCAACGCCGAGATCCATTCATTGGTCTCGGCATCGAACAGCCAGACCCGGCCTTCGATCTCGGCGATGCGGCCGACACGACCGGGAGGGTCGGCAAAGGCGGCGCCGGCCACCAGGCTCAGGCCGAGGAACAGGACGGTGCTGAATCGGCGCAGGCGCTGCGCAATCAGGCCGGTGGGGCGGGGGGATGTCATGGCACAGGGCTCCGGATTGCCCTGCACTGGAGGCAGGACGTCAGTGCCACAACGCCGGCCGCCAACATCGGGCTGACGACGCATACGGCTTGTTACGAATCAATCGTCGTCGTTCGGGTCCAGTTCGGGGAACAGGACGCTGGTGTAACCGAATTGTCTGAAGTCCTTGACACGCATCGGGTACAGCGTGCCGATCAGATGGTCGCACTCGTGCTGGACCACGCGGGCATGGAAACCATCGGCCTCGCGATCGACGGCCACCCCGTACTGATCGAAGCCGGTGTAGCGGATGCGCGCAAAACGCGGCACCACGCCGCGCAGGCCCGGCACCGACAGGCAACCCTCCCAGCCATCGACCCGCTCGTCGGACAGCGGCGTGATGACCGGGTTGATCAGCACCGTCGGTGGCACCGGCGGCGCTTCCGGGTAGCGGACATTGCTCTTGAAGCCGAAGATCACCAGTTGCAGATCGACACCGATCTGCGGTGCGGCGAGGCCCGCGCCCTGGGCGTGGGCCATGGTCTCGAACATATCGGCGATCAGCGCATGCAGCTCGGGGGTGTCGAAGGCCTGCACCGGCGGGGCGATGCGCAGCAGGCGGGGATCGCCCATTTTCAGGATCTCGTGGATGGCCATGTTTACTCAGATTGAGAGGCGCGGCCCGGGCCGCACAGGAGCCGTAGATTACTATCAGACGAGACTCTCCCAAACGACCCATGCCCGACTATCTGCAAGACCTCGGCGACGGCGTGTACGCCATCGACACCGGCTTTCAGCGCCCGCTGTTCGACGCCGCATATTTGATCGTCGAGGATGGCCGTGCCGCCTTCATCGACACCGGCACCAACCATGCGGTGCCCCGGCTGCTCGGCGCCTTGGAGTATCTGGGCCTGCGGCCCGAGCAGGTCGACTGGGTGATACCCACCCATGTGCATCTGGACCATGCCGGCGGCGTGGGCCTGCTGATGCAGTCCCTGCCACAGGCCCGGGTGGCCGTGCACCCCCGTGGTGCGCGGCACATGATAGATCCCGCTGCGCTCTATCAGGGGGCGCTGGCCGTCTATGGCGAGGAGGAAATGCAGCGCTCCTACGGCACGCTGGTCGGTGTCGACGCCGCTCGGGTGCTGAGCACCAGCGACGGCCTGCAGCTGGAGCTCGGCGGCCGCCCACTGCTGTTCGCCGACACGCCGGGCCATGCCCGCCACCATCACTGCATCTGGGACGAGCGCTCGCGCAGTTGGTTCACCGGCGACACCTTCGGCCTCAGCTACCGCGAGTTCGACACCGCCAAGGGCCCCTGGATCATCCCAACCAGCACCCCGGTGCAGTTCGACCCCGAGGCCCTGCGCACCAGCATAGCGCGCATGATGCGGCAGGGGCCGCTGCATATGCAGCTGACCCACTACGGACGCATCAGCGACCTGCCTCGCCTGAGCGAGTTGCTGCTGGAGCATCTGGACGCAACGGTGGCCATAGGCCTGGCGCAGCTCGACGCGCCTGACCGCCATGCCAGCATCAAGCAAGACCTGGCCCTGCTCTACCGCCGCTCGCTGCGCGCGCACGGCTGCCTGCTGGCCGAGGCCTGCATCGACGATCTGCTGGCGATGGATGTGGAGCTGAATGCCCAGGGGCTGGGCATCTGGCTGGATCGGGACAAGACGACTTAGGCCCCGGATTTCATCCGGGCTACACACTCACCGTAGCCCGGATGCAATCCGGGACCAGTCAGCGTATCAATCGTCCAAACCCAGCTCCTGGATCTTTCGCGTGATGGTGTTGCGGCCAATGCCCAGCTTCTGCGCGGCCTCGATGCGGCGGCCGCGGGTCTGCTCCAGCGCGCAGTGAATCAGCTGCGCCTCGAAGCGCTTGCTGAGCACGTCCCAGACGTCTTTCACGCCACGCTCCAGCAGATGCTGGGCCTCGCGCTTGAGCTCCATCAGCCAGGGGTCCTGCACACCGGTGCCCAGCTCGCGCAGCGGCACCAGCGGCGTGGGCAGCTGGGCTTGCGCCGCCGTGCCCGCCGGCGGTGCTTCGACCGTCGAGGCCTCGGCCGCGGCCTCGTCCTGCAGCAACTCCTGCGGCAGGTCCTTAGGCTCGACCACCTGGGTGGGCGCCATCACCGTCAACCAGTGGCAGATATTCTCCAGCTGGCGCACATTGCCGGGGAAGTCGAACACCTCCAGCCGGGCCAGTGCCGCATCGCTTAAACGTTTGGCCTCGACGCCCAGCTCGACCGCACTCTTCTGCAGGAAGAAGCGCGCCAGGGTGGAGATGTCTTCGCGGCGCTCGCGCAGGGCCGGCAGGCGCAGGCGTATCACGTTCAGGCGGTGGAACAAGTCTTCGCGGAAGGCCCCCTGCTTGACCCGGTCCTCCAGATTCTGGTGGGTGGCGGCGATCACGCGCACTGTGCTCTTCAGCGGGCTGTGGCCACCGACGCGGTAGAACTGACCGTCACTCAGCACACGCAGCAGCCGCGTCTGCAGGTCCAGCGGCATATCGCCGATCTCATCAAGGAACAGGGTGCCACCATCGGCCTGTTCGAAGCGGCCGCGCCTCGATGCCTGGGCGCCGGTGAAGGCCCCGCGCTCATGGCCGAACAGCTCGGACTCCAGCAGGTCCTTAGGAATCGCCGCCGTGTTGATGGCAACAAATGGCCCCTCTGCGCGGGGGCTGTGCTTGTGCAAGGCACGGGCCACCAACTCCTTGCCGGAGCCGGACTCGCCGGTGATCAGTACCGTGACCACCGACTGGCTGAGCCGGCCGATGGCGCGGAACACATCCTGCATCGCCGGCGCCTGGCCCAGCATCTCGGGCATCAGCGCGTCGCGCTCTTCCTGCACCGCCTCGCGCAGGCTTTCTTCCTGGGCGCGGCGTATCAGTTCGACGGCGCGCGGCACGTCGAAGGGCTTGGGCAGGTATTCGAACGCGCCCCCCTGGAAGGCGGACACGGCGCTGTCCAAGTCGGAATAGGCCGTCATCACGATCACCGGCAATTTCGGCAGGCGCTCCTTGACCTGGGCCAGCAGGTCCAGGCCGGAGCCGCCGGGCATGCGGATATCGGAGACCAGCACCTGGGGACTGTCGTCTTCCAGGGCCGCAAGCACGTCGCGGGCATTGCTGAAGCTGCGCACCGGCAGGTTGTCGCGGGCCAGTGCTTTTTCGAGAACAAATCGTATCGAGTGGTCGTCGTCAACAATCCAGATCGACTTCATGCGGGACTCCCAGCGCGCCCTCCCCACTACGGTCAGGGCAAGGGCAAGGTGATCAGAAAATCGGTCCGTCCTGGTTCGCTGTCGCAGGCGATCGTCCCCTGATGTTGCTGGACAAAGGTCTGCGCCAGTGTGAGCCCCAAGCCAGAGCCGCCGTCGCGCCCTGTCACCAAGGGATAGAAAATGCGATCGCGGATGTCCGGGGGTACACCCGGGCCGTTGTCCTCTACATGCAATTCCAATGCCAGGCGCCAACGGGTTTTGCCCAAAGTCACCTGGCGCGCCACACGTGTGCGCAGAACGATACAGGCATCCCCCGCCGCGATGCGCTCAGCCAGCGCCTGGGCGGCGTTCTGCACGATGTTCAGCACCGCCTGTATCAGCTGCTCGCGGTCGCCACGGAAGTCGGGCAGCGAGGTGTCGTAGTCGCGCACGATCTTCAGCCCGCGCGGGTACTCGACCAGCACCAGCGAGCGCACCCGCTCGCAGACCTCGTGGATATTGACGTCGCCCACCACCTGGGCATTGCGATGCGGGGCCAGCAGCCGATCGACCAGGGTCTGCAGGCGGTCGGCCTCGTGGACGATCACATCGGTGTACTCGGTCAGCTCGGGGGACTCCAGGTCCATCGCCAGCAGCTGGGCGGCGCCGCGTATGCCACCCAGCGGGTTCTTGATCTCGTGCGCCAGATTGCGTATCAGCTCCTTGGTCGCCTGGGCCTGGCCCAGCGCCCGTTCCTCGCGATCCTGGCGGGTCTGCTGCTCGATCTCGATCAGCTCCAGCAGCACCTGGCTGGGGCCGTCCATCTGTGTGACGATCACATGCACCGGCAGCAGATCGGTGTGCAGGCTGGCACCACGCCGCAGCTGGCCCTCGAAGCGGCTGTTCGAGAACTGGTTCTGCGCCACCGCATGGACGGTGTCGCGCACGGTCTTGGCGTCAGTGAAGGTGTCGAACAGATTGCTTTTCAGCATCGCCCGGCGCGACAGGCCCAGATTGGTCTCGAAGGCGGCATTGGCGAACAGGCATTGCCCATCGGCGCCGACGACGGCGACCATCGTCGTCAGCAGGTCGAATGCAGAGAAGTGCGGGTGAGGCTCCCGGACTGGATCATCCATAGGTGGCATCGGGCTAGGAGCCCAGCTTGCTCAGCTCGCGCTTGATCGCCGCGATATCGCTTTCCTTGCGGCTGATGCTGGCCTTCATTTCGGCCACGCGGTCGATATAGCGCTGGTAGTTGCGCTCGTCGCCCCGGCGCTCGGGCTCGCCGCCGTTGTATTCCTTTTGCAGTGCCTGCAGGCGCTCCTCCTCCTTGCGCAGCTCGGCCTCGAGGATGCGGCGGGCATCGGTGTCGCGGCTCTTCTGCTGAGCCGGGTCGATGCGGGTGTCGCCGGGGCGCGAAGCTGCGCTGGAAGGCGCCGCGTTGGCGGGTGCCGGCGCTGCCTTGGGCCTGCTGGTCTGCACCACCGTGATCGGCGCGCCCTCTATCGTGCGGCAACCCTTGTCCTGGGCCTCCTTGGCGCTCAGCGCGTCGGTGTAGAGCACCGGCGGGCCGGGGCAGCGATAGACGATGGAGTTGCCCTGGGCGGCGGCAGCCACGGGCAGACAAAGGCCTGCAATCACGGCCGTGAGTCCGAAAATCCCGATTGAGCGCGACGATGTATCCCTGGTCATTCAAAGCCTCCAGGTCGCAGCGCATGCCGCAACCGATGTCAGTACCCGGCCTCTATCGGCCACCGCCGGATTGTGGCCCAAGCCAGGGCCATAACGGAAAAGGGACAACCGAGGTTGTCCCTTGCTGTGTCTGCCCGGGGGTTTGAGGCCCCCGGCATGCAGATCAGGCGGAGTAGTACATATCGAACTCGACCGGGTGCGTGGCCATGCGGAAGCGCGTGACTTCCTGCATCTTCAGGTCGATGTAGGCATCAATGTAAGCATCGGTGAACACGCCGCCCTTGGTCAGGAAGGCGCGGTCCTTGTCCAGATGCTCCAGAGCCTGGTCCAGGCTGTGGCAGACGGTCGGGATCTTCGCGTCTTCTTCCGGCGGCAGGTGGTACAGGTCCTTGGTGGCGGCTTCGCCCGGGTGGATCTTGTTCTCCACGCCGTCCAGACCGGCCATCAGCAGCGCGGCGAAACCCAGGTAGGGGTTCATCAGGGGATCGGGGAAGCGGGCTTCCACACGACGGCCCTTGGGATTGGCCACATAGGGGATGCGGATCGAGGCCGAGCGGTTCTTGGCCGAGTAGGCCAGCTTCACCGGGGCTTCGAAGCCGGGCACCAGGCGCTTGTACGAGTTCGTGCCGGGGTTGGTGATGGCGTTCAGCGCGCGGGCGTGCTTGATGATGCCGCCGATGTAGTACAGCGCGAAGTCGGAGAGGCCTGCATAGCCGTCGCCGGCGAACAGGTTCTTGCCGTCCTTCCAGACCGACTGGTGCACGTGCATGCCGGAGCCGTTGTCGCCAACGATGGGCTTGGGCATGAAGGTGGCCGTCTTGCCATAGGCATGGGCCACGTTGTGGATCACGTACTTCTGCAGCTGCACCCAGTCGGCGCGCTGGATCAGCGTGCTGAAGCGGGTACCGATTTCCATCTGGCCGGCATTGGCCACTTCGTGGTGGTGCACCTCGACCGGGATGCCCAGGTTTTCAAGGATCAGGCACATCTCTGAGCGCAGATCCTGACCGCTGTCGACCGGGGGCACGGGGAAGTAGCCGCCCTTGACGGTGGGGCGATAGCCCTTGTTGCCGTGCTCGTATTCCTTGCCGGTGTTCCAGGCGGCCTCTTCGGCCTCGATCTTGGAGAAGCAGCCCGACATGTCGTTGCCCCAACGCACGCTGTCGAAGATGAAGAATTCGGGCTCCGGGCCGAAGTAGGCGGTGTCGCCCAGGCCGGTGCTCTTCATGTAGGCCTCGGCGCGCTTGGCCAGCGAACGGGGGTCGCGCTCATAGGGCTTGCCGTCGGCCGGATCGACCACGTCGCAGGTCAGAATCAGCGTCGGCTCCTCGAAGAAGGGGTCGATATTGGCGGTTTCGGGGTCGGGCATCAGCTGCATGTCCGAGGCTTCGATGCCCTTCCAGCCGGCGATGGACGAACCGTCGAACGCGTGGCCGGAAATGAACTTGTCTTCATCGAAGTGCGAAACAGGCACGGAGACGTGCTGCTCCTTGCCGCGGGTATCGGTGAAGCGGAAGTCAACAAACTTGACTTCGTTCTCTTCCACCATTTTCATGACATCGGCGACGGTCTTGGCCATCAAAATCTCCTCAGCAGGGGCTAATTGGGGACGGAATGCTTGGTTTCGAATTCAGCGGTCGCAACACCCATGCAGGCGCCGCGATTTCGTGATCGCACTGCAATTTAGCAGATAGCGTGCCAGCGTCGGATGACAGGTCTGGGGCCGGAAATACGGCCCGACCCGCCACGCCGTGCGGCCTGCGAACGCGAGCGCACCAGCATGATGCGCCAGAGCGCCCATTTTTGGTGCGTTGATTTTCGCCTCAGCGCACCATTTCGGCGCTGATCAGCGCACCAAACTGCGCCAGCCCGGTCTTCAGCGCAGCGTAGGCGGCGTCCAGCTGTCCGGAATCGCCCTTCACGCCCAGTTCGATATGGCGGCCCCATTGCGGGTGATCGACGCTGGGCAAGCTGAAGACCTTGATGCCCGGGTAATCGCGCTCGACCAGTTCCATAAGCGGGGTCAGGGTCGCCTCCATCGCGCCTTGCACGATCAGCGACTTCTCCAGCACGCCAACAGCCTGGTGCAGGTGGCGGTAGTGCGTGTCCAGCACCCACTCCATCATCGGCCAGGCCATCACCGGGAAGCCGGGCACGAAGTGCACATGACCGACCGAGAAGCCGGCGATCTTGTTGTAGGGGTTGGGGATGATGGCCGCGCCTGCCGGGAACACGCCCATATTCAGTCGGTGCTGGTTGTCCGGCGTGTCCGGCTCATAAGGCTTGCCCTGTTCGGCGGCCACATCGCGCATGCGCTCCAGGATCAGCTCCCTGGCCTCGGGGTGCAAGACCAGCGGCCGGCCCAGCGCAGCCGCTGCGCACTGGCGCGTGTGGTCGTCCGGCGTGGCGCCGATGCCGCCGCAGCTGAAGACGAGGTCGCCGCTGGCAAAGGCATGGCGCAGGTCGGCGGTGATGCGCTCGCGCTCGTCGCCGGCATAGCGGGCCCAGGCCAGGCTCAGGCCCCGGGCCTGCAACAGCTCGATCAGCTTGGGCAGATGCTTGTCCTGGCGCTTGCCCGAGAGGATTTCGTCGCCAATGATGATCAGGCCAATGTTCATGTCAGATGGGAGGTAGGGCAATGAGTTGATCGGGGCCGGGCAACTCGGCGGCTGGAGGGCTGCCATCGGCTGCCGGCGGCAGCACGGTCTCGAGCATGCGCAGCTTCTCGAGCGCCGCCAGTGCGTAATGGGCGAACCACAGCGCGGCAAAGGCAAACACCAGCGTGTAGATCCAGACGGTGACAACGACCAGCAGCGGCCACAGCACGACGGCAATCACGCCGAAGGCCCAGACCAGCGACGGCGCGGCGCCCAGATAGCCGCAGATCACGCCCATCAACAACATGGGCGCACGGTGCTCGCGCATCAGCTGGCGCCGCTCCTCGGTGGTGGCATGGTCGGCCAGCACATCGAAGGCAAAGACGCGAAAGCTCAGCCAGCCCCAGATCAAGGGCGGCAGAATCATCACCAGCGGCGGTATCAGCCACAGCGGCACGCTCAGCAGCAGCGCGAACAGCGCCGCCACCGTGCAACTCAGCGACCACAGCACGCTTTGCCAGAAGGCGGCGCCCTTGCGCCGCTCCAGATTCGGAAAGCGACGATTGGCCACCAGCGTGACCAACGCTGGTGTCATCAGCACCGCGACCAGAACGAGGGACACAACAACGATCACCGGCACCGCCAGCGCGATGATGATGATGGGCACAAGCACCGTGCGGAAGCCCTCGCCGCCAATGCTGCCCAGCCAGCGCAGCAGGCTGTCCACGATCAGCCATGAGTCCAGCGTCGCGCGCAGGCCCTCGACCGCCGACTCCCAGTAGAGATAGGCCAGCCCCCCACTGAGGCCAGCGGCAATCAGCAAGGGCAGCAGCGACAGCAGGATTACCTTGGGATGCAGGCAATAGGCGACGGCGCGCCAGAAGGCATCGAACAGCAAATTCATGCGCTCAAGCATACGCGATGGAAATGGCGCGAGAAGCGCCAGCCGCGAGACGGCTATCATCGAGAGCAACGCCCTGAGCGGCGACAGAATCGCCTAAGGAAGTACCGAATGAAGCTCGTCCCCCCGCTGGGCGAAACGGCCGACAAGCCCGAGCCCGAGCCAGGCACTGCCCCCGGGCCCGGTGCTGCCGCCCCGGCGGCGGCCAACGAGGCCCAGCGTCTGGCGGCGCTGCTCGGCTACCAGATTCTCGACACCGATGCCGAGCAGGCCTACGACGACCTCACCACCCTGGCCTCGACGATCTGCGGCACGCCGGTCGCCCTGGTATCGCTGGTTGACGAGCACCGCCAGTGGTTCAAGTCCAGGATCGGCGTCGACACGCGCGAGACACCGCGCGAGATTGCGTTCTGCGCCCATGCCATCCTGCAGCCTGAGAACACGATGGTGGTCAACGACGCGACGCAGGACCCGCGCTTCAAGGACAACCCCCTGGTGACCGGCCCGCTGGGCATTCGCTTTTATGCCGGCGCGCCGCTGGTGAACCCGCAGGGCCTGGCGCTTGGCACGATCTGCGTCCTCGACAGCAAGCCCCGCCGCCTGGAGCCGCAGCAGCAGCTGGCCCTGAAGGCGCTGGCGCGCCAGGTCGTCGCGCAGCTGGAGCTGCGCCAGGCGATGCGCCAGCTGGCCCACGAGAGCCTGACCGACAGCTTGACCGGCGCCTGGAATCGCCGGGCATTGGACCGGCGGCTGCAGGAAGAATGGAACCGTCACCGGCGCGCCGGCCAATCGATGGCCCTGCTGATGATCGACGTCGACAGATTCAAGCGGTTCAACGACGAGTTCGGCCATCCGGCCGGGGACATCGCACTGGCCGCCGTGGCCGAGGCGCTGCGCCAGAGCCTGCGCAACTGCGACTGTCTGGCCCGCTATGGTGGCGAGGAGTTCGCGGCCATCTTGCCCAATACCGATGTCGACGGCGCACGGGTGACGGCACAGAAGATGATGAGCTCGCTGAAGCACAGCCACTGGCCCTTGCGGCCCGTCACGGTCAGCATCGGCATGGCCGTGCAGACGCCTGGCCCGGACACTGTCGCCACGGCCATCATGGCCCGCGCCGACCTGGCCCTGTACGAGGCCAAGTCCAGCGGTCGCAACCGCATCAAACTCGCGCCGGCCGATTGATCGGCGGGCCGGCGCTCAGGCGCGGCCGGCCAGGCGTTTCAGCCCCAGCCACTGCTGGGCCCAGAAGCCCCGACCATAGTCGCGCCCGCCCTCGTCGGGCAGCTGATCGCGGATGCCGGTGGGCTCGTAGCGCAGGCCGAAGTCCGCGGTGCGGAACAGCACATCCCAGACCGGCAGCAGCACGGCGAAGTTGCAGCCGCCCAGCGTGCCCTTTCCCGCCGACTCATGGCCGACACCGATGGCGTGGTGCACGCGATGAAAGCGCGGGCTGACCAGCATGCGCTCCAGCACCGGGCCGAACCACAGCCGCACATTGGCATGCTGCAGGCTCTCCATCAGCTGCGACACGGCCACCACGGCCACGAACTGGCCCGGGGCGATGCCGATGAAGCGGGCCACCAGCACGAAGATGGCGTCGCGCAGCAGGTCGTCAAGCAGGTGGTTGCGGTTGTCGCTCCACATCGTCATCTGGCGTTGGCTGTGATGCAGCGCGTGCAGCTTCCACCACCAGTTGAAGTGGTGCTGGCCGCGATGGATCCAGTAGTCGAGCAGGTCGAAGGCCAGCAGGTAGAGCACAAAGCTGATGAGCGGCTGATCGCTGACGCCGGGCCAGATGCCATCGAGCTGGAAGGTGGGCACACCCGCCAGGCGCCATGCGCCGAACAGGGCATCCCAGAGCGGATCGATGCTGAAAAACATCGCCAGGCGGAACAGGCCCAGGCGGTGGATCAGGGTGTAGATCACATCGACACGTACCGCCGAGCGGTCCACCACCGGTTCGACGGGACGGCGCCGCTCCAAGGCCCGAATCACCGTCAGCATGACGGCGATCTGCAGCAGGCCCACCAGCAGCCAGCCGGTGGCGGCAAAGGCCTCCTCCATCAGATTGCTCATGCCCAGGCCAAACACCAGCGGCTGCACGACCGCCTCGAACAGGACTTGCTGCACCTGGCCAAAGGCGTCGGTCACGGTGTCGTACAAGCTGTCCATCTAGGGTTTCTTGATCAGGGGGCCATAGACCGGATGATCGCGCAAAGGCGCAAAGCACAGACCCCTGGCCTTCAGGCCGACGATCAGCGGCTCAAGCACGGCCGGCGCCCAGGGGGCCTGACGGCTCCAGATGCCCAGATGAGCCAATAGCACGTCGCCGCTGCGCACGCTCTTCAGCGCGCGCTCCAGCAGCTGGGCATTGGGGTATTTGTCGCTGTCCAGTTCGTCACCGAGAAAACCGTTGGGCGACCAGGGGACATGGGTGAAGCCACAGGCCTGAGCCGTGGCCAGCAGTGCCGGTGAGGTACGTCCGCCGGGGGCCCGGAAGATCGGGGCCATGACTTGCCCTGTCATCTCCTGGAAGCGCACAGCGCTGCGCTTGAGACCTTCGCAGTAGGCCGCGGCCGTGACCTCTCGAATGCGGCCCGGCTCGGGCCCGGTGCCGGTGCGCACACGAAAGCCGCCATCGGCCCGATCGGCCAGCCAGGTGTCGTGCTCCCAGGTGTGGCTGCCGAAATCGTGACCTTCGGCGGCACGCGCCTTCCACCAGGGGGCCCAGGTGGTGTCGAGGCTGGTGCCGCCGGTCTTGGTGATCTCGCTGGCCAGGAAGAAAGTAGCCTTGATCTGATGGCGCTGCAGGACCTCGGCGACCAGCGGCGCCACCTCCATATGGCCGGTGTCGAAGGTCAGATAGACCGGTTTGTCACAGGCCTGGGCCCAGGCACCGGCCTGCAGGCCGGCCAGAACAAGCGTCAGCAGGGTCCGGCACACCTCAGCGCGGCGCATGGTTCAGGGTCCAGACGCCATGCGGCGACTTGCCCACCTTGACCTGCTTGACGACCTTGCGCGTCTTCGTGTCAATCATCGTCAGCTTGCCGGCCCAGCGGGAACCGACCAGCAGCGTCTTGCCATCGGGCAGCAATTCCATATCGTCCGGGCCGCCGGGGCCCGGGAACTGATCGACCACGGCAAAGCCCTGCAGGTCGATCTTGCTGATGGTATTGCCGGCGCGGTTGCTGACCAGCACATGGCGCTTGTCGCCCCAGGCGCGGAACGAGTGGGCCCCATTGCCCGTGGGCAGGCGCTTGACCAGCTTCGGCTGGGCGCCGGTGACGTCATAGATCTCGACCAGCTTGTCGCCGGTCAGGGCCACCAGGATGTGCTTGTCATCGGGCGTCAGGTAGATGTCGGCCGGCATCTTGCCGACCTTGATCTTCCAGCGCGGCGTCTGGGTGTTGAGGTCTATCACCATCAGCTCGTCGCTGTCCTGGATGGACACATAGAGCAGCGTGCTCTTGCTGTCGATGTAGAGGTGGCTGGGCGTCTCGGGTGCTTCGATGCGCTTGATCAGCTTCAGCGGATTTGTTTCCAGCGGCAGCCAATGGTAGAGATCGACGTGGTTGAGGCGGTTCGCCGCCGTGATGAACCACTTCATGTCCGGCGAGAAGCGCAGATGGTAAGGGTCGGCAATGCCGCGCAGGGTGCGCTGCACCTCGGCCGTGACCGGGTTGATGAAGGTCAGCGAATCGCCCAGCGCATTGGCCACGATCAGCGACTTCTCGTCCGGCGTCAGGTACAGATGGTGCGGCTCCTTGCCGGTCGGGATGCGCTTGATCTGGGTGAAGGTGTCCGCATCGATCACGCTGATGTCGGCGTCCAGCGAGTTGAGCACGAAGATTGGCGGCGAGGCGGCCTGGGCCAGGCCAGCCACGGCACAGGCCACCAGGGCCAGGCTGCGGCGCAAAGTCAGAGTAAGCAGGTTCAAGGGCAATCCGGGGTCTGGGAGCTGAACCGTCTAGTGTAGGCGGCGAGGGCATCAGGCTCGGCTTGCGAGCCTGATGCAGATCAAGCAGAGTCCAGCCGACTCACTCGTCATCGCCCCCCAGCAAGCCCCCCAAAAGCCCTCCTCCCAATACGCCGCCAGCCGCAACGCCACCCAGCAAGGAGCCCTCCTCCCGGCTGCCGCCTCGCTGCGGTGCCGCAGCGAAGATGCGCGAGGCCAGGCGCGAGAACGGCAGGCTTTGCAGCCAGATCGTGCCCGGGCCGGTCATCTTGGCCAGAAACAGGCCCTCGCCGCCGAACAGGGCCGTCTTGATCTTGCCGACGTACTGGATCTCGAAGTTGACGCTGGGCGTGTAGGCGACCACGCAGCCGGTGTCCACCAGCAGGGTCTGGCCCGGCTGCAGCTCGCGCTTCACGACGGTGCCCCCGGCATGGACGAAGGCCAGGCCGTCGCCGTCAAGCTTCTGCATGATGAAGCCCTCGCCGCCGAAGAAGCCCACTGACATCTTCTGCTGAAAGGCTATGCCCAGCGACACGCCGCGCGCGGCGCACAGAAAGGCATCCTTCTGGCACAGCAGGGTGCCACCGAGCTGGCGCAGATCCATCGGCAGGATCTTGCCTGGGTATGGGGCGGCAAAGGCCACGCGCTGCTTGCCACCGGCCTGATTGGTGTAGACGGTGGTGAACAGCGATTCACCGGTGATCAGGCGCTTGCCCGCGCCGAGCAGCTTGCCCAGAAAGCCGCCCTGGGCGGCCGAGCCGTCGCCGAAGATGGTGTCCATGGCAATGCCTGCATCCATGAACATCATGCTGCCGGCCTCGCCAATCGCCGCCTCGCCGGGGTCGAGTTCGACCTCGACAAACTGCATTTCGGCGCCCTTGATCTCGTAATCAACAACGTCCATCGCCATGTTCTTCATCCTCATCAAACGGTTTGGGTTACGCAGGGCGCGATGGTACTGAAATTTCAATGCGCACCGGCAATGGTGGGCCGCACGCGGCCGATCCAGAACATCGCCCAGGCTGTTAGCGCCAGGGCCAGCCAACCATTCAGGTGATAGCCCTCGACGCGGCCGCCGGGGCCATTGCTCAGTAGCAGGCCGCCGACCCAGACCGCACAGCCCACGCCCAGCGACTGGATGGCGTTGTTCACGCTCATGAAGGCGCCGCGCTGGGCCATGGCCGGCACGGTGGACAGCAGCGCCTGCATCGGGATCACCCGGCCGGACACCGGCACCATGAATAGCGGGAAGAAAAGCATCAGGCCCCACAGCGGCCAGGCCGGCAGGTAGGTCACGGCCACCAGCGGCAGCGCGGACACCAGGGCCAAGACCCGGAACACCCGCACGGCGCCGTAACGGTCGCTCAGGCGGCCCACGGCCCGCGCGGTGAACAGCGTGGCCAACCCGCCGGCCATATAGACCCAGGACAGGTCCTCGGGCTTGAGATGCAGATTGGCGACGAACACCGGCGAGATGAAGGGAATCACCAGCATGCCCGACATCATCATCGGTCCCGACAGCGCAAACGCCCGCAGATGCCGCGGCTCCCTAAGCAGCGCCCACAGCTGAGGCAGCACCTCCGCCATCGGCACCCGCCGCTGCGCCAGATGGGCATTCAGCCTTGGCAAGGCGTAGCGCGCAATCACCCAGATCAGCACCGAGACCAGCACCAGCACATAGAACGGCGACTGCCAACCGTGGCGTGCACCCAGAAACACGCCCAGCGGCACGCCGGCCACGGCCGCCATCGGGAAGGCCGTCATGATCAGGCCGGTGGCGGTACCCCGGCGCTGCGCTGGGATCACATCGGCCACGATGGCCATCACCAGCGCGCCCATCACGCCACCGGTGAACCCCGCAAATGCGCGCGACAAGACCATCAGCGAAAAGCTGCTGGCCAGTGCACAGCCAAGATTGGACAGCGCGAACAGCGCATAGACCACCAGCAGCAGGCGCTTGCGGTCGAAGCGGTCGATATAGGTGGCCGACATCAGGCCCGAGAGCCCGGAGCACCAGGAGTAGGCCGACACAGCGGTGGCAAACGCGGCCGGACCGACCGAGAAGGCCTCCATGATCTGCGGGCCCAGCGGCATCATGATGACGAAATCGGTGATCACCGTGAACTGGGTGAAGGCCAAGAGCCACAGCAGCCCGCGCTCGCGCTTGTCGCTCAGGGCTGGTTTCTTGGGTTGATCAGACTGAAGCTCGGCCATGGTTCGATTGTCTCAAGGTCGCGCCGGCGGGACGTCACCACCCTGCCACTGCTCGGCCCAGTCATACAAGGGCTGCATCGCGGTCAACAGCTGGCGGCCGCTCGCGCTGAGCCGGTAGCCGCCATCGGCATGCTCCAGCAGGCCGGTGGCGCGCAACTCCTTGAGCCGCGTGTTCAACAGGCTGGGATTGCTGTCGCAGGCCTGCTGCAGCGCGCGAAAGGTCAAGGGCTCGCCGCGCAGCTCCCACAAGATGCGCAGCGCCGCGCGCCGGCCCAGCAGGTCCAGCGCCACCATGATGGGGCGGCCGGTCGTCGAGCCACGCACCGGCGTGCCGGTCGTTGGAGTCTTCATGCTTTACTTTTCATAGCAAATGAGTAGCATTGCTATGCAAACTATAGCGGAGCAAGACCATGTCGGCACGTATGCCCGAAGCCCAGGCCCCATTCCCCACCGAGATCCAGCAGGCGCTGGACCGCACCATGCCGCCCGGCCGCGCGCCGCTGCGCCTGTTCACCACGCTGGCGCGGGACCCGCGGCTGTTCGGTAAGTTCTTTGCCGGCGGACTGCTGGACCGCGGCCACCTGACGTTGAGGCAGCGCGAGATCGTGATTGCACGCACCACGGCGCTGTGCCGGTCCGAGTACGAGTGGGGGGTGCATATCGCGCTGTTTGGCGCGCGCGCAGGCTTCGACGCTGCGCAGGTCCGGTCGCTGGCAAGGGGCGGATCGGGAGATGGCTGTTGGATCGAAGAGGAGCGCGATCTGCTGCGCCTGTGCGAGTCGCTGCACCGCGAATGCCAAGTCGATGACGCGCTCTGGCGTGGGCTGAAGGCCGGCTTCAGCGACGAGGCGATGCTGGAGCTGCTGATGCTGGCCGGTTTCTACCGCACGGTCAGCTATCTGACCAATGCGCTGCAGCTGCCGCTGGAAGCAGATGGGGCGAGGTTTCCTGGAGATTGATGCTCCCCGGCCGAGGGCCTGCAGGCCCTCGGCGTGAAATAGGCGAGCAAGCAGCCGCAGGGCTGCTTGCTGTCCCATTTCACCCCATGTGCAAGCCACCATTGCAGCTGAAGTCCGCCCCGGTAGTGAAGCCCGAATCCTCGCCGGCCAACCAGGCCAGGATGGACGCGATTTCTTCCGGCGTACCCAGGCGCTTGACAGGGATCGTGGCAACGATCTTGTCCAGCACGTCCTGGCGAATGCCCTTGACCATGTCGGTGGCGATATAGCCCGGGCTGATGGTGTTCACCGTCACGCCCTTGTTGGCCACTTCCTGGGCCAGGGCCATCGTGAACCCGTGCATGCCGGCCTTGGCCGCCGAGTAGTTGGTCTGACCGAACTGGCCCTTCTCGCCGTTCACCGACGAGATATTGATGATGCGGCCCCAGCCCTTATCCAGCATGCCTTCGATGACCTGCTTGGTCACATTGAACATGCTGTTCAGATTGGTGTTGATGACGGCGTCCCAGTCGGCCCGGCTCATCTTGCGGAACATGCCGTCGCGGGTGATGCCGGCGTTGTTGACCAGCACATCCACCTCACCGTGTTCGGCGCGCACCTTGGCGAAGGCCTCGACCGTCGACTCCCACTCGGCCACATTGCCGACCGAGGCGTAGAAGGTGTAGCCCAGCGCCTTCTGCTCGCCCAGCCATTTGTCGAAGTCGCGGCTGGGGCCGCAACCGGCGATGACCTTGAAGCCTTCCTTGTGCAGGCGTTGGCACATCGAGGTTCCGATGCCACCCATACCGCCGGTGACGTAAGCCAATTTCTGCGTCATTGATGTCTCCTTGCGCTTCTAGCGCTGTCTGCCAAAACTCGGGGCCTGCTCGTCTGGGCAAGCTACCCGTCAACTAGGGTCACGCAGGCCGCTGGCCCGGTCAATCGGGTTCCCCCTCATGCCGGCGCTGCGGTGCTCGATATCAGCGCTCCACGGTCAGCGCCACGCCGAGGCCACCGCCTATGCACAGGCTGGCAATACCGCGCTTGGCGTCGCGCTTTTGCATCTCGTGCAGCAGCGTGACCAGAATGCGACAGCCCGAGGCGCCGATAGGGTGGCCCAGCGCGATCGCGCCGCCGTTGACATTGACCTTGCTGGTGTCCCAGCCCATTTCGCTGTGCACGGCACAGGCCTGGGCGGCGAAGGCCTCGTTGATTTCCAGCAGGTCCAGGTCGGAGGCCTTCCAGCCTGCGCGCTCCAACGCCTTGCGAGCGGCGGGCACCGGGCCCATGCCCATATAGGCGGGGTCCAGCCCGGCGCTGGCATAGGAGGCAATGCGCGCCAGCGGCTTCAGGCCCAGCGCGGCTGCCTTGGCCGCGCTCATCACCATCACGGCGGCGGCGCCGTCGTTCAGGCCCGAGGCATTGCCGGCGGTGACGCTGCCGGCCTTGTCGAAGGCGGGACGCAGTCCGGCCAGCACCTCGGCATTGGACTTGCGGTTGATGAACTCGTCGGCCGAGAAGACGATCGGGTCGCCCTTCTTCTGCGCGATGCTGAAGGGCACGATTTCGTCCTTGAAGCGGCCAGCGTCCTGCGCCGCGGCGGCCTTCTGCTGCGAGCCCAGGGCCAGTGCGTCCTGCTGTTCGCGCGACACGCCGTATTTCTTGGCCACGTTCTCGGCCGTGATGCCCATGTGGTACTGGTTGTAGACGTCCCACAGGCCATCGACGATCATCGAGTCGATCATCTTCCAGTCGCCCATGCGCTGGCCGTCGCGCGAGCCATTCAGCACATGGGGGCTCAAGCTCATGCTCTCCTGGCCACCGGCGATGACGATCTCGCTGTCGCCGTCGCGTATTGCCTGGGCGGCCAGCATCACCGCCTTCAGGCCCGAGCCGCAGACCTTGTTGATGGTCATGGCCGGCACGGTGTTCGGGAAGCCCGCCTTGATGACCGACTGCCGCGCCGGATTCTGCCCGGTGCCGGCCTGCAAGACCTGGCCCAGAATGACTTCGCTGACCTGACCAGCCTCGATGCCGGTGCGCTTGATCAGCTCGGCCAGCACGGCCGCGCCCAGTTCGGTGGCCGGTGTCTTGGCCAGGGCGCCACCGAACTTGCCAATGGCGGTGCGGGTGGCGGCGACGATGACGATGTCGGTGCTCATGAGGTTCTCCTGCTCAGTTTGTTGGGCTCAGTTTGTAGGGACACGGCAAGGCCTCAGGCCTTTTCCTTCACATAGCGCCCAGGTGCCGGCTCGATGGCCTTGTACTTGCGGCCACCCGGCGTCTTCGGTGCAGCAATTTTCTTGCCCGCATGCTCGCCCAGCCACTCGGCCCAGTCGGTCCACCAGCTGCCGGGGTACTCGGTCGCGCCCTTGAACCAGTCCTGGGCGTTCTCGGGGAAGGTCGATTTGCCTATCCAGTGGCTGCGCTTCCCCTTGGCCGGCGGGTTGATGACGCCGGCGATATGGCCCGAGGCACCGAGCACGAAACGCTTCTTGCCACTGAACACCTGGGTGCTGCGGTAGGCGCTGTCCCAGGGGACGATATGGTCTTCGCGGGAGCCGTAGATATAGACCGGGGCCTCGATGCGGGTGAGGTCCACCGGCTCGCCGCAGACGGTCAGCTTGCCTGGCTCGATCAGCTCGTTCTGCAGATAGGTGTGGCGCAGGTACCAGCAGTACATAGGCCCGGGCAGATTGGTGCTGTCGCCATTCCAGTACAGCAGGTCGAACGGTGGCGGCGCCTCGCCCTTCAGATAGTTGCCGACGACATAGTTCCAGACCAGGTCATTGGGGCGCAGAAAGCTGAAGGTGGCGGCCAGGTCCTTGCCCATCAACAGGCCCGGGCCGGTCGGCGCGTCGGGGCCTATGGTCATGTCGCGCAGCTTCACAGAGGCCTCGTCGACGAAGATGTCGAGCACGCCATTGCTGCTGAAGTCGATCAGCGTGGTCAGCAGGGTCACGCTGGCGGCCGGCTGCTCGCCGCGGGCGGCCAGCACGGCCAGGGCGGTGCTCAAGATCGTGCCGCCGACGCAGAAGCCCAGGGTGTCGATGGTCTTGGCGCCGCTGATCTCCTGCACCACCTCGATCGCCTTGATCGCGGCGTCTTCGATGTAGTCGTCCCAGGTCAGCTGCACGCAAGAGGTGTCGGGGTTGCGCCAGCTGACGACGAACACGCGATGCCCCTGCGACACCGCATAGCGAATCAGCGAGTTCTCGGGCTGCAGGTCGAGGATGTAGTACTTGTTGATGCAGGGCGGCACCATCAGCAGCGGCCGCTCGAAGACCTGGGCCGTCAGCGGCTTGTATTCGAGCAACTGGAACAGTCCGTTCTCGAACACCACATCGCCCTCGGTGGTGGCCACATTGCGGCCCACCTCGAAGGCCGACTCGTCGGTCTGCGACACATGGCCCTTGCGCACGTCTTCCCACAGCTGCTTGGCGCCCTTGGCAATGCTCTCGCCCTTGGTCTCCAGCGCCTTGGCCAGGGCCTCGGGGTTGAAGGCCAGGTAGTTGCTCGGCGAAGCGGCATCGACCCATTGCTGCACGGCAAATCTCACCCGCGCCCGGGTCTTTTCGTCGCCCTCCATCCTGTCCGCCATCTCCATCAGGGTGCGGGCATTCAGGAGGTACATCTGGGCCATATAGGCGGTGGCCGGGTTCTCGGCCCAGGCCTGGTTGGCAAAGCGCCGGTCGGGCAGGGCCGGGGCCGGCTTGGCCTCCTTACCCTCACCCGAGAGGCGCTGCACCGAACCGTTCCACAGCTCGGTGGCCTGCTTCAGATAGTCGCTCTGCAGCTGGGCCAGGGCGTCCATGGGCAGCTGCAGACTGCTCAGCGACTTCAACATCTCGCCCATGCCGGGCAGAGCGTCCAGGGCGGGATTCGCCGCCGGGTTTGCCGTCTCCGGGGCGGACGGGGCAGACTTGCGCTTCATATGTCTCCTCACACTCTGTCGGTACTCGATTCGGCACGTCTGTGTGACGTGTTCGAGCCCTTGAGTGCATGCTACAAGCGCTTTGCGCTTTGCCGTGTTTGTACGCCAAAAAACTTTCGTGACGATGACATACCATCGCAGACCCAATATCGAGTCCGAGACATGTACCTGGTAGCGATCGCCTGGATTTATGTGGCCGTGATGATGGCCGCCGCCGAAGCCACCAGCAGCCAGGGCACGGTGCTGGGCGCCATCGTCACCTTCGTGCTCTACGGCGTGCTGCCTGTGAGCATCCTGGTCTACATCATGGGCAGCGGCCGGCGCCGCCAGGCGCGGCGGCGCGCTGAAGCGGCTTCAGCGCAGGCTGATGGCGGCAACCATGCGGCCACCCAGGGGCACGCGCCGGTAGGAAAAGAACCGTGAGTCCTGGCTGTAGGTGCACCACTCGCCGCCGCTGATACGGGTCAGGCCGGCGGCCTGCAGGCGCAGTCGGGCCAGGGCCACCAGATTGGCGCGCCAGCGCGGCTCGCCAGCGGCATTGGGCCGGTAGACGAAAAAGCGCGGGTCGGGTCTTGCCGGATCGGCGCCAAAGGCCTGCAACACATCGGCGCCGACCTCGAAGGCCTCGGGGCCAATGCAGGCGCCCATCCAGGCCTGGATCTCGCCGGGCGCGCAAGCCGCAGCGGCACTCAGCGCCGAGACCGTGTTCTCCAGCACGCCGGCGGCCAGGCCGCGCCAGCCGGCATGGGCGCCACCCACGCCAGCCGGCGCGGCGAACAGCACCGGCAGGCAGTCGGCCGCCTGTATCGCCACGCCCAAGCCCGGCGTGGTGCTGATGCTGGCGTCATGCCTGGAAGGCAGCCAAGCCGGCTCGGCATGATGGGGCTGCAGATGGAGCACATCGGCGCCGTGAACCTGGTGGATGAAGACCGCCCGGGCCTGCAACGCGCCGCTGACAAGCGCACGGTTGGTAGCCACATGCTCGGGCGCATCCTGCACCGAGGCGCCGACATTCATGCTGGCATGGGGCGCCTGACTGACGCCACCGGCCCGGGTGGTCATGAAGGCGTTGACGTGGGGCAGATCCCAGTCGGGCTGCAGCCAATCCGGATGAGGACGTTGCATCTCACTCGGCATCCGGGCAGGCCGCTGGCTGGGTGTTGGCGAAAGCCGGCTGCGCCATGCAGTGCTCGAAGATGCGCATCACCGTGGGCACATGGTCGAGCTTGCAGTCGAAGCGACGGGCATTGAATATTTGCGGCACCAGGGTGCAATCGGCCAGCGTGGCCTGCTCGCCATGGCAGAAGCTGCCGGTGCCGGCCTCGTTCACCAGGCGGCGCTCCACCACCTCCAGGCCAGTCTCGACCCAGTGGCGGTACCAGCGGTCCTTGTTGTCGTCACTGACGCCCAGCTCGCGCACCAGATAGCGCAGCACGCGCGGGTTGTTCAGCGGGTGGATCTCGCAGGCAATGTCTAGCGCCAGCGAGCGCACCCGGGCCCGGCCCAGCGCATCGGCGGGCAGCAGCGGCGGCTCGGGATGGGTCTCTTCCAGGTACTCCATGATGGCCAGCGACTGGCTCAGCACCGCATCGCCGTCGCGCAGCAGCGGCACCAGACGCGCGGCCGACAGGTCGGCGTAGGCCTCGCTGTGCTGCTCCTGCTTGAGCAGATGGATGGCGCGGTAGTCATAGTCCAGCCCCTTCAGGGCCAGCGCGATGCGCACGCGATATGAGGCAGAGGAGCGAAAGTAGTTGAACAGTTCCATGGGCGGGAATCCTGAATGAAAGCATGGCCGCGGCCATCATGCCACGCACGATACACTGGCCCATATGCAGTTTTTCAAGCGCTTCCACCATTGCCCGGCCTGCGGCGGCGCGGTTGAGTACAGCATCCCGGCTGACGACAATCGCGAGCGCGCCACCTGCACCGTCTGCCACACCATCCACTACCAGAACCCGATCAATGTGGTGGGCACCCTGCCCGTCTGGGGCGAAGGCCCGGAGGGCCAGGTGCTGCTGTGCAAACGCAATATCGAACCCCGCTACGGCATGTGGACCCTGCCCGCAGGCTTTCTGGAGCTGGGCGAGTCAACCGCCGAGGGCGCGCTGCGGGAAACCGATGAAGAGGCCGGTGCGCAGATCGAGCTGCAGGGCCTGTACACGGTGCTGAACGTGGTGCGCGTCGGACAGGTGCATTTCTTCTACCGCGCACGGCTGCTGGGCACCGAGTTCAATCCAGGCCCCGAGACGATAGAGGCGCGGCTGTTCCACGAGCATGAGGTGCCTTGGGACGAACTGGCGTTCCGTACCGTGCGGGAGACCTTGCAGCGGTATTTTGCGGATAGGCGCGAGGGTCGGTTCGAAGTCTATTGCGGAGATATCGCCTAGCGGGCCGTCTTGCCCGAGGCGCTGCCAATCTGCGCGCTCGCCCAGGGCCCGGTCACGCCATCGACCTCGCAGTCCCACAGCGCCTGCACATCCATGGGGTCGGTCACGCCCTCGGCATAGACCTTCAGCGCCAGGCTGCGCAGCATGATGACCATGCCGCGCACAAATGCGGCACGCGCTGCGTCGCCGGCCACGCCCTGCACCACCGAAGCGTCAAGCTTCACATAGTCCAGCCCGGCCTGGTACAGGCGCTCGACCTGGGACAGGCCCGCGCCGGCATGCTCGATGCCGATCAGCACGCCCAGCGGCCGCAGCTGGCGGCCCATCTCATACAGCAGGTCAAAGCTGTTGATGGCGGCAATCTCGGCCACCTCCATGCCCAGCTTGCGGGCGGCCTGCGGTGACTGGAACACCAGATCGCGCAGACGGGCGGTGAAGCCGGTGTCGAGCAAGGACATCGGCGAGATATTGACGCAGCGCTGCTGACCGTCGCGGCTGATCGCCTCCAGGGCCAGCGCCACCGCGTGGGTGTCCACGTCGGCGGTGAGGCGGCTGCGCACGGCCAGCGGCAGCCAGCGCATCGCCGGCTCGAAATCGCCATGCGAGTCGAGCTGCATCTGCAGCGGGCATTCCAGATGCTGCACATGGTTGCCACGGTCTATCACCGGGTACTGGACCAGGCGGGTGCGCCGCTCCTTGATCGCATCGGTGATCTGCTGGCGCCAGACGCGCTCGCCCTGCAGCGGCACATCGGGGGTGGCCGGCGGGGCCATCTCGACCGCAAACGGACCTAGCGCCTCGGCCCGGGCCAGCGCCGCATCGGCCTCGCCGAACCAGGCGCCCGAGGGCCGGCTGCGGGACATCTCGACCGCGCCGAAGGACACATGGATGTGCGGCCCGAAGGCCGGCAGGCTGACGCGAAGCGCCTCGGCCAGCGAGCGGGCCGTCTCGATCGCCACCTCGGGCGCCGGCAGCCACAGCGCGAAGTCGGCACCATTGAGCCGGCCGGCCACACAGCCCTGCACCCGCTCGGGATAGGCCTTCACCGCATTGGCCACGGCCATCAGGGTGCGGTCGGCGGTGGGCCGGCCCAGGCGCAGGTTCAGGCCCTGCAGATCGCGCAGGCGCAGCAGCACCAGACCGGCCTCGGCGGGCCCATCCTCGCGCTCCAGCGCCGACTCGAACTGGGCCAGGAAATGCTTGCGATGGCTCAAGCCGGTCAGCGGGTCGCAATGCGCCTGCACGCGCAGCGCCTCCAGCTGCGCGGCCTGGGCCTCGAACATGCCCTTCATCCGCGCGACCATGGTGTTCATCGCCCGCGTCAGCCGCTGCAGCTCAGGCACATGGGACTCTTCGATCATCATGAAGCTGCCCTCGACCAGCGACTTGGCCTGCTCCACGGCGTTGTCCAGCGGCTTGCGGATGCGCCGCATCACCAGAAGGGCCAGCACTCCGGCAACCAGGCCGACGACGGCCAGCAGACCGGCGGTGCGCATGGTGCTGCGCCACAACTCGTCATGCACATAGGCCGACTGGCTGGATACCTCGATCGCGCCGACCGCCTTCCAGCCGTTGGACACCTGGGCCACGCCGGGCTGCACGGTGATTGGGGTCAGCGCCACGAACCAGCGCGGAGCGATGCTGGGCGTCGGCGCGGCATGGCGCTCGAAGCCGACCTTGCCGTCGGCCTTGCGCCACTGCAGGCTCTCGTAGTAGCCGCTGTCGAACTGGGCCGCGATCAGCAACTCCATCAGCTGCTCGTCGCCGCGCTGCTGCGACATGGCCAGGGCCAGGGACAGCGCGTTGTCGCTGTTCTTCAGCTGCAACTGGGTCTGCAGCACATAGCGTATCGAGCCCGCCGACACCGCCGCGCTGCCCACCAGCGACAGCAGCACCACGCCCAGCAACAGCAGCCAGATCTGGCGTATCAATGACATGACCTGTCCCCCACAGCAGTTGGCACGCTTGAGTGCTCCACCTTGTGCTCCATCATAAGAATCCCTCCGCCCGCACCTTGGCCAGCACCTCGCGCCAGCGCGACAGCCGCACCAGCGGATTGCCGGCGGTCTGCGCCCCCACACCTTGCCACAGGCCTTCGCTGTTGAAGCTGAAGACCGGCATCAGATCGGGGCGCCTGGAGGCCGCCCTCAGCTCGGGCACCAGATTGTCCAGGATCAGCGGCTCGGCATCGGGGCTTGCATAGTAGGCCAGCACCATATGCGCCTGCGAGCTGCCGGCCAGCTGGGCGCGCACATAGACCAGGCGCAGCCGCGGCACCGGCACGCCGGCCGCCACCAGGCTCGCGTACTTGCCGATCGCATAGTCTTCGCAATCGCCCGAGCCCTTGTCCAGGAACTCCAGCGGGCTGGCCCAGTAGTCCTCCTGGCCCCAGACCTCGACATCGCTGCGGAACTGCACGCGCTGGTTGAAGAAGTTGTTCACCACCGCCAGCTTGGCAGCCTCGTCCAGCGGCGCGGCACGCTCGATCACCTGCTGCAGCAACCGCGCCGCCACGGTGGCGCGCGGGCCCAAGGCCGCAGCGGCGTCCAGCATGCGGTCCTGCTCCCAGCTGGCCGCCCCGCTCAGGCCCAGGCCCAGCATCGTCGCCGCCAGCACGCGCAGCAGCCAGCGAATCGGGCCGCCATGGAAGGCGCCCAGCCGGCCCTGAAACAGGCCAGAATCGTGCCTTTGGCATGGACTCAGATAGGTAGTGGGGGCTGGCACAGATCAATCGGTAGGAGGCGCTTTAAGATTCATCCCGAACGCGAGCATCCCGAAGCGACGCGTCTGTTCACAAATGTTTCTACCACGGCTGACCGCCGCCCGATCAAATTTGTGGCCCCGCTGCCGGCCCCGGCCACAGCGAATGCCGAACTCCGTGCCGTAGTTTGCTGAAATCCTGCCCATCCGCCGTCACCATGCAGCCCCAAGACATCCAGCAAGAACTCGAACGCGCGCGCGACAGCGGCCCCACCAAGACCCTGGTGATACCGCCCTGCCCCGAATTGCTGAGCCAGTTGCAGCGCGTGATGGAAGCCGAGGACCCGGACCTGAACGCCGTGGCCCGCATTGCCGGCAGCGATGTGGCCATGTCAGCGGCCCTGCTGAAGCTGGTCAACAGCCCGCTCTATGCCCGCAGCCGGCCGGTTCAGACCGTCGAACAGGCCATGGCCACGCTGGGACTGCGCCAGACCGCTGCGATGCTGACCGGCTTTCTGGTGCGCTCCAGCCTGCCGGTCAACTCACCGCTGCTGGGTCAGTTCTGGGAACGTTCGGGCCGGCGCGCCCTGGCCCTGGGCCATATCGCCCGCCAGCTCTACAACCTCGAACCCGATCTGGCCCACACGATGGGACTGTTCAGCCATGTCGGCATACCGGTAATGCTGCAGGGCCTGCGTGGCTACAGCAGCACCCTGGTGGAGGCGCAGGCGCGCATCGACCGCTCCTTCATCGCCACCGAGAACGCCGCCCACCGCACCGACCATGCCGTGGTCGGCGCCCTTGTGGCACGCACCTGGCGGCTGGCGCCGACCATCCAGTTGGCGGTGCGCCTGCACCACGACTTCAACATCTTCGGCGACGAGCAGCTGCCGCTGGAGGTGCGCAGCCTGGTGGCGGCCAATCTGGTGGCCGACCATATGGTGCACCGCTACGACACGCTCGAATCCGAGGCCGACTGGCTGGCCCATGGTCCGGCCTGCATGGACTTTTTGGGCGTCACCGAGATGGAGGTGACCGACTGGATGGACACGCTGCACGAGGCGTTTGCGGCGCCCACCGCCTGAGGCGACGTCAACCTGCTTGCTTGCGCATGCGCGGCCATGAGGCCAGGGTCAGTGCCCGCAGCAACCACTCCACCGGGCCGTAGGCAAAGCGCTCAAGCCACCGGCGGCTCAGCCAGAGCTGGGCGGCAAACAGCACCAGTGCGATCAGCACGCCGCCGAGCGGCGCCACCTGCCCCATCAATCCCAGACCATAGGCGGTGAAGATCAGCGCGCAGACCAGCGATTGCAGCAGATAGTTTGACAGGGCCATGCGTCCCGCCGGGGCCAGCCAGGCCAGCCAGCGGACGCCGGCCGGCCGCTGGAACAGCGCCATCAGGCCCATCACATAGCTCAGCGTCAGGAACGGCGCCGTCAGCAGATCGAGAGCCAGGGCCAGCAGGGTCCAGCCATCGCCGAGGGCCATGGCGGCCACGCTGGCATAGCACACCGAACCCAAAAGCCCCAGCGCCAGGCCCAGCGCGGGGCGACCCCGGGGCGCCCACTGCCGCAGGCCCTCGCGCCAGCCCTCGCCCTCGAACCAGCGACGTCCACCGGCCAGCCGGCCCAGCAGGAACATGGCCAGCGCACAGGGCGCCTGCACCAGCCAGACCACCCCCAGGGTGCTGGGCAGCTCGCGCAGATGCTGGGCCACCACCGAGGCCGGCGACATCACATAGGCTTGCTGCGCCGCCAGTGCCTGGGCCTGGAGCTCGGGCGCAAAGCCGCCTGACGATGTCATCAGCAGCAACAGGCCCAGCAGTGCCCAGGCCAGGGCCGTCAGCCCAATCAGCCGCCGCGCCCAGCGCAGCAGCTGCTCATCGGCGCACCCGCGCAGCGCCAGCAACACCAGCCCCAGCAGCGCATAGGTGCTGAGGATGTCGCCGAGATACAGCAGCACCGCATGGGCCAGGCCCAGCAGCAGCAGGCCCAGCAGGCGGCGCTGCATGCGCGGCACAAACGCCTGGCCGGCGCGCTCGGCCGAGTCCATCTGCAGAGTGAAGCTATAGCCGAACAAAAACGAGAACAGCAGGTAGAACTTGGTCTCGAACAGCAGAGCCACCACCCAGCGCACCGCCCGGTCCAGCGGTCCGGCGAACTGCGGATCGCCGACACCCAGACCGAAGTAGGCCGACGCAAAGGCACCGATATTGACCAGCAGAATACCCAGCAAGGCGAAGCCGCGCAGCGCATCAAGTTGCAGCAATCGGACGGGCGGGGACGAAACGGCTGTCATCGATGAGGCGCTCGGGTCAAAGCCCGAGAGCATGCCATCAGCCGGTCATTTTTACGGTTAGCTTTCAAAAGCAGCGTTTCACGCATCCGACGGGCTCGGATTGTGAAGGGCCGCCACGCGCGCAGCCGCCAGGTCCCAGCGGGCACAGCCAACGCTCTTGAAGACGCGCGCCCCCCGCTGCGGCGCCGCAGCCGGATCCTGCACCAGGTGCTCGAGGCCACGCACCTGCCCCCAGTCCACCCCTGCCTGCAACAGGTCACCGGCCTCGGCACGGGCGCCGTCCGGGTCATCCACAAACAGGGCTGAGCGCTTCACCAGGGCCGGCGGCAGCTCGGCCATGTCATGGCGATAGGCGCCGACGGCGACGACCAGGGCGCTCAGTGCGGCGGCCTCGGCGAGCACGGGTGTCGCACTGGTGGTGGCGGTGATGATCAGATCCCAGGGCCGCGAGGCCTGCTGCTCGGGGGTCAGGGCTTGCGCCTGGATGCCCATCGCCTGGAGTTGGCCGGCGAAGGCACTCGACGCTGCCGCGCTGCGGCCCTGCACATGCAAGCGTGTCAGCGGCATCAGCGCTGCCAACGCTTGGGCATGGGCCAGCGCCTGCGCTCCGGTGCCGATCAGCAAGGCATTTCGCGCTTCGGCCGCGCCCAGCAGACGCACGGCCAGCAGGCTGACCGCTGCGGTGCGTCGCGCGGTCAAGGTCGGGCCGTCAAGCTGCATCAGGCGTTTACCCGTGCGGGTGTCCATGACCACCACCTCGCCCTGTATCGTCGGCAGGCCCAGGCTGGCGTTGCCGGCATGGACGGTCACCAGCTTGGTGATGCTCAGGCCGCGACCCACCGCGGGCATCACCAGCAGGGTGCCGGCCGCGCCCAGCGGCACGACCATGCGCGTCGGGCAGAAGACCAGGCCGGCCGCGTGCTCGCGGCACACGGTTTCGAGTTCCGTCAGCAGGGCCGCCCAGGGCAAGGCGGCGGCGGTGGCATCGGCGTCAAGCAGTTGCATCGCCACCTCAGGCCTGCCGCGCCGACCACGCGTCGCGCGTCATCTCGTAGGTGGCGCAATCACTGTCGTACCAGCGCTCCAGCCCACGGTAGCGCATGCCCAGCCGCTCCATCACCCGCGACGAGGCGGTGTTGGCCGGGTCGCAGACGGCCAGCAGCAGCGGCGTCTGCACGGCCTCGAAGGCGAACGCGGCCATCGCCCTGGCCGCCTCGGAGGCATAGCCCTGACCCTGCCTGTCGTGCCTCAAGCGCCAGCCGATCTCCAGCGGATTGGCCATGTCGCGCGCCAGATACTGGATGCAACCGGTGCCTATCACCTCGCCACTGCTCAGCTCGACAAAGGCCCACCAGGAGAAACCCCACTCGGCCCAGCGCGCCTTGACGCGGTCCACCATCGCCTGCGTCTCTTCCAGGGTCTCGGCCTTGCCGGTGATGTAGCGCATCACCTCGGCGTCACCGTTGACGGCGTGCAGGCCGTGCAGGTGCCGGTCGGTGATCGGTTCGAGGCGCAGGCGGGGGGTGGTGAGTATCGTCATGGCTGCTGCGGGGTTAGGCTGACCCGCCAGTCTACAGGGCCAGGGCCCCGCGAAGAGGCCTCAGGACGCCACGGCCGTCAGCTCGGCCAGGCGCTCCTGCAGGGCCGCTACCTGCTGCTTCAGGGCCGTGTTCTCGACCATCAGCGTGTCCACCGCCTGCTGCAGCTGGGCGACCTGCGTGTCGCTTTCCCAGGGCGGAGTGCCGGCATCGGCGGGGCCTTCCGGCGCCGCCTCGGCCGGCGGGCGCGAGGCCGACCTGGCTTCACGCACCCGTTTGGCCGCCTCGCGCAACTCCTTCTTGCCACCGGCCACGGCCGCCACCTGTTCCTCGCTCGGCAGGCTGGCCACGGCGGCCGCGGCATTGATCGATATCGTGCCCTGCTTGACCGCCTCCACCAGCTCCGGCGCGGCGCTCTTCTGGATCTTCTCGATCTGCACCACCGTGTTGCTGCTGATGCGGGCGGCCTTGGCGATGGCCTCGCGCGAGTTCAGTGGCTCGGGCGCCGGCGGCGCGCCCTCGACCGCTGCCGCGGCGACCGGGGCGGGCTCGCTGGCCGCCTGGCTGCGCCGAGCCGCGATGATGGCCTTCTTGCGCAGCGCCAACACGCCGCGCTGGAAGTCCGACACGCTGCGCCGGCCCAGGTGCTGGTCGATCATCCACAGGTGCACGTCGTCCATGGAGGTGAAACGGTCGTTCTGCACGGTCTGGAATGACAGGCCGTGCTTCTGGCAGATGCCGTAGCGGTTGTGCCCATCGACCAGCACCTCGCCCCACAGCACCAGCGCGTCGCGGCAGCCCTCGGCCAGGATGCTGCGCTCCAGCGCCTGGTGTTCGTCGGGCGTCAGCGGGTCGATATAGGCGCGCAGTTCTTCAAGTACCGTGATGTTCATGTCGGGGCGGGGAGCGAGGAGCGAAGAAGGGGCGGCATTCTATGTCGCCCCCGGCCCAGGTCCGGATCTGACCGATTCTGGTCCGCTGCCGGCTCGACAGCAGCTTGCGGCTCGGGCACGCTGTGCGCCTGACTCCGCGACCCACAGGACAAGCCATGCTCCAACTCCGCCCCAGCTGTGAACACTGCAACAAGGCGCTGCCGACCTCCTCCACCGAGGCCCGCATCTGCTCTTACGAATGCACCTTCTGCGCCGGCTGCGTCGATGCGGTGCTGGGCAATGTCTGCCCCAATTGCGGTGGCGGCTTCGTGCCGCGGCCGGTGCGGCCGGCGCGCAACTGGAAGGGCGACAACTTCCTCGACAAGCACCCGGCCAGCACGACGGTGAAGCACCGGCCGGTTGATGCGGCTGCCCATGCGCTCTTTGCTGCGGCCATCAGCGGGATTGCACCCGAGCAGCGCTGAAGGCCTGCGCCGGGTCAGGGCCTGCTCTCGATGATAGGGCCCGACAGCGCGCCCAGAAACACCGCCAGATCCTGAATCTCCTGCACCGAGAGCCGGATCGGCTTGCGCTCGGCATGGGCCGATCCGCCCGACGCCAACTCGGAGGTACCGCGCACCGCTGGCGGCGACTTCGCGTAATGCGCCACCACCTCGTCCAGGCTGGTGAACTGACCGGCATGCATATAAGGCGGGCGCAGCGCGACATTGCGCAGGCTGGGCGTCTTGAACGCCGCCTCCAGCTTAGGGTCGTCGGTGACCATGAAGCGCAGCTCCTGGCATTGCTGAGGGCCTGCATCGCTGAAGGACCCGAGGCAGTTGAACTCGTCACCCTGCACCTTGGCAATGGCTGCCGCGCGGCCGGCATCGGGGCGGCTGCGGTCCAGGGGCGGTACGCCCGTGTTGTGGAAGTGCTGGTCGCTGAGCAGCGGGCCGCTGTGGCAGGTGATGCACTGGCCCTTGCCGATGAACAGGCGCAGGCCCTTCAACTCCTGGGACGTCAGCACCTGCTGGCCACCGGCGTCGTTGGCGACCACGGCCTGGGCATAGCGGTCGAAGCGCGAGGGGCCGTAGCCCAGCGTGCGTTCATAGGCCGCGATCGCCTTGCCCATATGGGCGAACACACGTGAGACCTGCTCCCGCGCGGCCGGGGGCATCGCCTCCCATGCGGCCCGCTCGCCGGCATCGCCCAGGGGCCCGGCGTCCTGCGGCACACGAGCCAGATCCGGCAGCGCACCAAACAGCGCCTCGTACTCGGCCCGGTAGTGGGCCTGCAGCAGATGGGCATAGCGGGCACGGTTGCCGCCATGTTCGACAGCGTCCTCCAGCGGGCCCAGCGCCTGCGACCAGAGGCTGTCCTTGCGACCATCCCAGAACAGCCAGGGGCTGTGCGCCGCGCCCATCAGGGGCATGGCGCGCCGCGTGCCCGTCCCCACCCCCTTGCCCAAGGCCCGCCCGTCCTGGAACTGCTTGTCCGGGGCATGGCAGCTGGCGCAGGACACGGCCTGGTTGCGGCTGAAGCGCACATCGTTGAACAGGCGCTTGCCCAATTCGGCGGCAGCCGGCAGCTGCTCAAAGCGGTTCGACGGGTCGGCGGGCAGCGGCGCAAGCTGATTCAAACGCAGCGAGGCGATCAGCTCGCGCTCGTCCGCCGTCCAGCGCTCAATGCCCCAGATGGCGCCCTCGGCAATGCCTATGCCGCCGGCCACCGCCAGCACGACGGCCAGCAGGGACCGGCACAGCCGTGAACCGATGGCGTCCATCACAGGCCCGCCTTGGGCTGGGCGACGACGGTGTTGAACGTCACCTTGTCGCTGCCCTGCGCCGCCTCGATGTTCAGCTTGATCTCCCACCAGCCGCCCATGCTGAACTTCATGCCTTCGAGCAGATAGCTGCCATCGGCCAACTGCTGCGTCACCTGGGGGCGCGTCGGCAGGCCGTGGCCGTGCTGGGGCATGCCGCCATCGATGGCGATGCGCGCGCCCTGCACCGGCGCGCCGTCGGCGGTGGTCAGCCGGATCTGCCAGCTGTGCAGCTGGTTGATGGCCGCCGGCTTGGGTGGCGGTTGCAGCGCCACGATGAACCGGCCGTTCGCACTGGGGTGTTGCAGCGACAGGTCGAGATCGGGGGGCGGGCTCGCGCAGCCGGCGGTCAGCACCAGGGCTACGGCTGCGAGCAACAAGGAGGGCGAGCGAGACAGCATGAGGAGACTCCATGAATGATGAAAGAGAACAGAGTCGATTCTCTGCAGCGCGGCCCGCCCGCACTTGAATGAAAGGGCTAAGCTATGCACGCTCCAACCGGCCTGCCACCTATGCACGTCACCCCTTCAACGCGGCCCATCGCACCAGCAGTCAGCCGGCTGACCGTGTCCGCCGGCCGAGTGCATTTCTGGCCAGGTGGCAGCCTGTGGATTGGCCAGGGCAGCGGGCTGTCCGACTGGCACGACCACCATGCGTTGCAGATCGCGCTGGCGCTGGACGGCATTTGCCGGTTTCGAGATCTGGAGGACGGTTGCTGGTCGTCGTTCACGGGCGCCCTGGTGCGCTCGCACTGCAAGCACCAGTTCGAGATCGAGGGCGCGACGGTGGCCCATCTGTTCATCGAACCGGAAACCACGGCGGGCCGGATGCTGACCCGGCACTTTGCCGCCCAGGGCATCAGCCCCCTGCCCGACGCGGAGCGCGATGACATGGCCGACCTGCTGCTGGCTGCCTACCGCCGTGGCGCAGGTGACGAAGCAATGGTGGCCACGGCCCGTGCCGCCTTGGCCCTGCTGACCAACGAGCCGCTGGCCGACGACCCGGTGGATCCGCGCATAGGCAAGGCGCTGGACTACATCCGCACGCACTTGCACGCGCCGATCACGCTGAGCGACGCTGCCTCAGCCGCCGCGCTGTCACCGGGTCGATTCCGGCACCTGTTCGTGCAGGAGACCGGCAGCGCCTTTCGTGCCTATCTGCTGTGGCTGCGTCTGAACGCGGCGATACAGTGCGCCATGGCCGGTCAGTCCTGGACCACCGCCGCCCACGAGGCCGGCTTCGCCGATTCGGCCCACCTGACGCGCACCTTCAGGCGCATGTTCGGCATCAACCCGGCGACGCTGCTGCGGGTGTAGCCGCTCAGGCCGCCGGCACCACCAACGCATCTCTGACAAAGCGTACCAGCGCCCGCGCCGTCTCCGAGCCGGCAGGCACCGGTAGCGTCAGCGCATGCACCCACTCGCCCTGATCGACCAGCAGCCGCCAGCCCGGCAGCAGATCGACCAGGCCGCTGGCCGGGCCCACGCAGAAGTCGGGCAGCAGCACGATGCCGGTGCCGTGGCGGGCCATCTCCATCAGGCTGTCCATGTCATTGCCCCAGGCAGCAGCCTGCAGCATCACCGCTTCGGCGGCGCCATCGTCATGGCACCAGTGCCCGGGTCGCGCCTCCTCGTTCTGCCCGATCAGCAGGCAAGGCAAGCTGGCCAGGGACTGGGGGCCGGACAGCGCCGTTTGACCGGCCGCGCCATAGGCGCGCACGGCAAAGCGCAGCACTGGCTGGGCGACCCAGTCTTCGGGCGGACGCCCGGTGATACGAAAGGCCAGGTCCAGGCCCTCGCGCAGCAGGTCCACCCGCCGGTCGGTCACCAATAGCTCGTAGCGCAGCGCCGGATGCAGCGCCTGGAAGCGGGCCAGCAGCGGCGCCAGCACATGCCGGCCGAAGCTCAGCGGCGCGCTGATGCGCAGCGTGCCACCCAGTTGGTCGCGCTGGCTGCGCAGGGCCAGGCGCGCGCCCTCGGCGGCCTCGTGCACCGACCGAGCGCGGGCGTGCAGGCGCCGCCCGGCCTCGGTCAGGCCCAGGCTGCGGGTGCTGCGGGCGAACAGGGCCAGGCCCACGGCCGCCTCGATGGCGGCCACGCGCCGGCTGACGGCCGCCCTGGTCAGCCCCAACTCGCGCGCGGCCTGGGCAAAGCTGCCGGCCTGGGCGATGCGGGCAAACAGCTCCAGCGCATTGGCGTCCAGCGCAGCGTCGGCCGCGGTGAGGCGGTTGCGCGAAATCCTGGCGGTCTTTGTCATCAAAATGGAAGCAATGTGTGGCCTCCGATCAGTCTAGTCGCTTGTTTGTTGCCAATCTAGACTGAACTCCATCCCCTTCAGGAGTTTCAGATGAGCCGCAAGCCCCCTGGCACCGAGCCGCCAACCCGTCCCACCCAGTTGCGCTGCGCCGATGGCCGCCTGCTGACCGCTTGCTGGTACGAACCCAGCGGGCCTGTGCGGGCGGTGGCGGTCGTCAACCCGGCCACGGCGGTGGCCAGCGTCTTCTACAGGGCATTCGCCCAGTGGCTGGCGCGGCGTGGCTACGCCGTGTTGTGCTACGACTACCGGGGCGTCGGTGCCTCCTTGCAGGGCCGCGTCCAGGACGAGCCGGCCCGCCTGCGCGACTGGGCCCAGCTGGACATCGCGGCCGCGCTGCGCGCCGCCCACCGGCGCCGGCTGCTGGAGCAGACACAGCAAGGCCGCGAGCTGGGCCTGCTGCTGATCGGCCACTCGTTCGGCGGCAACGCGGTGGGTCTGGCCCCCGGCTATGAACAGGCCGATGCGCTGCTCGGCGTGGCAGCCCAGGCCGCCGACTGGCGCAACTGGCGCGGCCTGAACAAGGCCAAGGTCTGGCTGTTCTTTCACGCGCTGTTGCCGGCGCTCAGCCATGCCTTCGGCCATGCCCCCGGCTGGGTGCTGGGCGCCCGGGCCCACGACATGCCGAAGGCGGCGGCACTCGAATGGGCCCGCTGGGGCCGGCGACGCGGCTTCATGTTCACCGACCCGAGCCTGCAGACCGATCTGGGCTATCACCACTTCACCGGGCCGGTGCACCTGTGGAACATCAGCGACGATCATCTGTTCGGTCCAGCGCGGGGTGTCGATCATCTGGCGGCGCAGTTCCGCAGCGCGGCGGTGGCGCGTCACACCCTGGCGCCGCAGGCCGTGGGGGCGCGGACCATCGGCCACTTCTCCCTGTTCCGCCGCGAGCTGGGCGAGCGTATCTGGCCACTGCTGCTGGCACCGATAGAGGCTGCCACGCCGCGGCTGCGCAACCGCCTTGGGCAACCGTCACCGGGTTGAATGCCGCAGCTACCCTGCTGGCTTGAAGGCGCAAGACGACCTTGCGGTAAATGCGGGAAAGCCCCTGCGCGGCCCCCCCGAGCGGCGCCGGGATAATGGCGGGGACGGGTTCGCTCCTTTGCACAAAGCGCGGTCACCGGCGACCCCACAAGGACGGTGTATGAGCGCGTTGGTTGAGCAGGTCACGACAGAGCTTGGACAGCTGCAGCTGCCGCGGCAGGAACTGGCCCGCGGTGTCGATGCGCTGCGAACCCTGGGCCTGGACCCGTACCTCCGGCAAGTGCCGGAACAAGGCGGGCTGACCCTGCTGCCGCAGGCCGTGCAGCAGCTTGCGCCCGGCCATGACACCACCGGCCTGAGCCAGGCGCTGGGCCTGGACACGGAGGCCAGCGAGGCCGATCTGCAGCGCGAGATCTGGCTGGCCCTGCTGGCCACGCCGTTGCAGCAGAGCTTCCCCTCGTTTGCCGAACTGGCCGCTGCGGTGCGCATGCGCGTCAATATCGTGCACGCGGCGCGCAAGACGGCGCTGGCCTTCCAGACCAGCGTCGCCGAACGCCCCGCCGGCCTGTGGACCTATGCCCGTGAGACCGGCTTCACCGTCCAGCCCGGCTGTTCGCTGATCGACGCGCTGGAGCGCGCCACCCAACCCGAGCGCAGCGGCCAGCTCTATGACTTCTCCTGCTACCGGGCCACCGAGTACGTGATCCTGCTGGCCATTGCACAGGAGGCAAAGCTTCACCATCCGGCCCTGTACGCGCGGCTGCAGCTGCAGAGCGAGCGGCGCGCGGTGATGTCGGGACGCTTTCACGACGTCTTCCTGCGCGAGCTGGGCAGCACCGAGGCGCCGCTGCCGCCGGCCTATTACGTGCCCGGCGACCGGGTCTGGTTCCGCAACCCCGACCCGGCCTCGTCCGATGTGTCCGGCTATGAGGGCTCCTGGGTGTTCTACCTCGGTCAGGGCCTGTTCTGCAATTTCTGGAAGCGCGACCAGCCCTTCACGCTGCGCAGCAAATGCGTCGAGATCTACCATTGGCGCGATGCCGTCTATCTCGATGCCGAAGGAGAACCTCGCATCGACGAGGCCCGCGTGACCGAGCATGTGCAGCGCACGCTGAGCGATGCCCGAGCCACCGAGGCGGTGCTGGCCACCATGCTGCGCCTGCGCGACCCGGCCCGCCAGTACCTGGACGGCGGCTGCATAGACCGCACCCGCGAAAGCCCGCGCTGGGTCTGCCCCGGCAGCAGCGATATTCAGTTGCCGGACGCCTGAGCCCTCTTCAGACCAGCCCGGCCTTGCGGCTTGTATCGCCGCAAGTCCTTCGCCAGGCACGGGCTCCTTCCGGACCCCGTGTCCGGGCTCAGCCACGCAGGTGACAGGCCACCCAGTGCCCGTCGCTGCTCTGCTTCAGCTCGGGTGACTCGCTGGCGCACAGCGGCAGCTGCTTGACCGGGCAGCGGGTGTGGAAGTGGCAGCCGGTCGGCGGGTTGATCGGGCTGGGCACATCGCCCTGCAGCATGATGCGTTTGCGCTTCAGGGTCGGGTCGGGGATGGGCACGGCCGACAGCAGCGCCTCGGTGTAGGGGTGCAGCGGCCGGCTGTAGAGCTCGCGCGAGCTGGCGATCTCGACGATGCGCCCTAGGTACATCACCGCCACCCGCGTGCTAGTGTGCTCCACCACCGAGAGGTCGTGCGCGATGAACAGATAGGTCAGATTGAACTTGGCCTGCAGGTCTTCCAGCAGGTTGATGACCTGGGCCTGGATCGACACATCCAGCGCCGACACCGCCTCGTCGCAGACGATCAGCTTCGGGCTCACCGCCAGCGCGCGGGCAATGCCGATGCGCTGGCGCTGGCCGCCGGAGAACTCATGGGGATAGCGGCGCAGATGGTCGGCGGACAGGCCCACCGTCTCCAGCAGATCGACGATGCGGGCCTCGTAGTCGGCCCGGGTCTTGGTCAGCTTGTGTATCGTCAGCGCCTCGCCGATGATGGCGCCCACCGTCATGCGCGGGTTCAGCGAGGCGTAGGGGTCCTGAAAAATGATCTGCATGTCGCGCGCCAAGGCGCGCAGCTCGGTCTTACCCAGCGCCGTGACCTCGCGGCCGTCGAACCAGACCTGGCCCGAGGTCGGCTCGATCAGCCGCAGGATGCAGCGCCCGGTGGTCGACTTGCCGCAGCCCGATTCGCCGACCAGGCCCAGCGTTTCGCCGGCCGCGAGTTCAAACGTGACCCCGTCCACCGCATGCACCCGTGCCTGCTCGCGGCCCAGAAAGCCGCCCTTGATGCCGAAGTGCTTGACCAGCTTGTCGACGCGCAGCAGCGGAGCGTTCATAGGATGCAGGCTACCTTGTGGCCGGGTTCGATTTCGCGCAGCATCGGCGTCTCGGCGGTGCAGGCAGCACTGGCGTACTTGCAGCGCGGAGCGAAGCGGCAGCCCTCGGGCGGGTTGATCAATTTGGGTACCGTGCCGGCAATCGCCTCGAGCCGGACCTTGTGCGTGGCGGCCAGGTCGATGCGCGGGATCGAGCGGATCAGGCCCTGGGTGTACGGGTGGCGAGGGTTGGCGAACAACTGCTCCACCGTCGCCTCCTCGATGACCTTGCCGGCATACATCACGATCACCCGCTGCGCGACCTCGGCAACGACGCCCATCGCATGGGTGATCAGCAGGATGCTCATGCCCAGCCGCGCCTTCAGCTCGGCCAGCAGCTCCAGTATCTGGGCCTGGATGGTGACGTCCAGCGCCGTCGTCGGCTCGTCTGCGATCAGCAGCTGCGGGTTGCAGCTCAGCGCCATCGCAATCATCACGCGTTGGCGCATGCCTCCGGAGAACTGGTGCGGATAGTCGCGCACGCGGCGCTCCGGCGTCGGGATATTGACCAGGCGCAGCATCTCGACCGCGCGGTCCATCGCATCGCTGCGGTTCAAGCCCTCTTGCAGACGCAGCACCTCGGCGATCTGCTGGCCCACCGTATAGACCGGGTTCAACGAGGTCATCGGCTCCTGGAACACGATCGCGATCTGCTTGGCGCGGATGCGGCGCATCTCGCTCTCGGGCAAGGTCACCAGGTCCCTGCCCTGCCAGAGAATCTGCCCGGCGGCGATGCGGCCGGGCGGCATCGGCAGCAGCTTCAACACACTCATCGCCGTGACCGACTTGCCGCAGCCGGACTCGCCGACCACGCAGACGGTTTCGCCGCGGTTCACCGTCAGGTCCACGCCGTCGACCGCGTGCAGCCAACCGGCATCGGTGGCGAAATGGGTCTTCAGGCCACGGATCTCGAGCAATGGGGCTTCCTGGCTCATCACATGACCTTGCGCGGATCGAGCGCGTCGCGCAGTCCGTCGCCAATGAAGTTGATCGTCAGCACCGCCAGAAAGATCGCCAGGCCGGGGAACATCGCCCAGTGCGGCGCGATGTCCAGATAGTCCTTGGCGTCGAACAGTATGCGGCCCCAGGTCGGGATGTCGGGCGGGAATCCCAGGCCCAGGAAGGACAGCGTCGATTCGGCGATGATGGCCGCCGCCACGTCGATGGTGCCGGCCACGATCACCGGGCCCAGCGCATTGGGCAGGATGTGGCGCGTCACCTGGCGAGGCGTGCTGGCGCCCAGGGCCCGCGCCGCCTCGACGAACTCCTTCTCGCGCAGCGAGAAGAACTGCGCCCGCACCAAGCGCGCCACCGGCATCCAGCGAAAGCCGCCGATGACGACGACGATCAGTATGAATACGCCGACCTCGGGGCCGAAGGTGTCCTTCAGGCCGTCGCGGAACAGGTAGATGATCAGCAGCAGCAGGGGCAGCTGCGGCAGCGAGAGGAACAGATCGGTCAGCCACATCAGGCCGGCGTCAACACTGCCTCTCGAGATGCCGGCAATTGCGCCGATCAGCACCCCCACCACCACCGCCATCAGCATCGCTGCCAGGCCCACGGCCAGCGAGATGCGGCCGCCGTAGAGCAGGCGGGCCAGCAGGTCCTGGCCCAGGTCGTCGGTGCCCAGAGGATGGGCCAGCGACGGGCCTTTCAGCCGGGCGGTGAAGTCAATGTCATTGATGGCCAGCTTCCACACCATGGGGCCCAGCAGCACGGCGGCCACCATCAGCGCCAGTATCACCAGGCTGAGCATGGCCATGCGGTGGCGCTTGAAGCGCCGCCAGGCCTCGCCCCAGGGCGAGACATGTTGCGCCGCCGCGCTAGCGGTAGCTGATGCGGGGATCGAGCCAGCCATAGAGCAGATCAGCCATGAGATTGAAGAAGATCACCAGACAGGCGAAGACGAAGGTCACGGCCATGATCACCGGCGTGTCATTGGCCAGGATGGCGCTGATCAAGAGCGAGCCTATGCCCGGAATGCGGAAGATCTGCTCGGTGACGATGGCGCCGCCAAACACCGCCGGCATCTGCAGCGCCACCAGGGTCACGACGGGTATCAGGGCATTGCGCAGCACATGCTTGATCACCACCCCGCCCTCGGACAGGCCCTTGGAGCGGGCGGTGGTCACATAGTCGAGCCTGATCACGTCGAGCACGGCCGAGCGCACATAGCGCGTCCAGCTCGCACCCTGAAACAGGCCCAGCACCAGCACCGGCATGATGGACTGCTTGATGTGCTCCCACCACCAGGCCCAGCCGGTGGCGGCGATGTCGGCGCGATAGACGAAGGGCAGCCAGTCCAGCGTGATCGAGAACAGCAGGATGAAGAGCAGGCCGGTGAAGAAGGTCGGCAGCGAAAAGCCGACGAAGGCCAGCGTGTTGGCGACCTGGTCGAAAATCGAATACGGCCTGGTGGCGGCGAACACGCCTACCGGGATCGCGATCAAGAGGGCCAGGACTTGCGAGCTGCCTATCACCACCAGCGTAGTGGGCAGGCGCTGCAGTATCAGCTGGTCCACATCGACGCGGCTCACGAACGAGAAGCCCCAGTCGCCCTGCAGCATGGCGAACAGCCAGCGGAAGTAGCGCTGCCAGACCGGATCGTCCAGGCCGAACTTGGCGCGCAGCATCTGGCGCACTTCGGCCGGCACATTGGGGTTGGTGGCCAACTCCTCGAACGGATCACCGGGCGCGAGCGCCAGGATGGTGAACAGGACCACGCTGATGCCCAGCAAACTGGGCAAGGCGTAGAGGAGTCGGCGCAGCAGGTACTGGAACATTCAGCTCGGTGTCATCGTCGCTATAAAGTTCTCACCCTCTCAGGCTTCACGGAACCAGTCCTTGAGATTCCAGAGGTCGTTGTCCCAGCCGCTCAGCGGCGCATAGAGCTTGCTGGCCACGGCGGCCACGCGGGGCCGATAGACGACCGGAATCACCACCGGGTCGCTGCAGATCAGATCATTCATCCGGATGAACAGTGCGGCGCGCTTGACAGGATCGAGCTCGTTCTCCGCCGCGCGGAAGGCCTTGTCGTACTCGTCGTTCTTCCAGCGGGCGATATTGCGGCCCTGCCACTTGTTCTCCTTGGTCGAAAACTCCCAGGACACGAACTGGTTCATGAACAGCTCGGCGTCGGGCTGTGTCATCGTCGTCGTGTACATCTCGACGTCGCAGAAGAACTTGGTATAGGTATCGGGGTTGCCCACATCGGACGAAAAATAGACCGACGAGGTGATGGCCTTCAGCTCCAGATCGACGCCTGCCTTTTGCGCGGCCTGCTTGATGATGGCCTGGGTCTTCTGGCGCGGCGCATTGATCGAGGTCTGGAACACCAGCTTGAGCTTCTTGCCGCCCTTCTCGCGTATGCCGTCGTTGCCCTTCTTCCAGCCGGCCGCCTCAAGCACGGCGCTGGCCTTGTCCACATTGAACTCCCACTTCATCGTCTTGGAGCGGAAGCGTTCGGGGTTGTTCAGGAAGTTGGCCGTGGCCACACCGGTGCGGCCGTAGATGAACTCCTGCACCGCGCCGCGATCGACCAGCAGATTCAAGGCCTGACGCACGGCCTGGTCGGACATGATCGGGTGGCGGCTCTTCGGGTGGGCCCGTTCGCCGTCGACCTCGGTCCAGGGGTCGGCCATGTTCAGCACGATGAACTCGATATTGCCGCCCGGGGTGATCGTCACCTTGCCCCGGCCGCCGGCCTCCAGGCGCTTGAGGATCTCGTCCTCGACCTGCATATTCCAGGCGTAATCAAACTCGCCGGTCTGTATCACCGCGCGCGCGGCCGATACCGCGTCGCCGCCGCCCTTCATCTCTATGGTGTCGAAGAAGGGGCGGTTGTCGAAGTGGTAGCTGGTGTTGATGGCGCCACGCACCATGTCACCCGGCTTGAAGTCGACGAACTTGTAGGGGCCGGTGCCCACCGGCTTCAGATTGGCGGGTGCATCGCGCGACTTGGCACCGATGAAATCGGCGAACAGATGCTTGGGAATCAGCATGCCGCGGGTGCCGACAAAGGGGTCGGCCCAGAACGGCGTCGGCTTCTTGAAGGTCACCTTGACGGTATGGCTGTCGATCTTCTCGACCTTGCAGTCCTTGTAGGTGCCGACCGTGACCGCCGCGGTGTCGGGGTGGCTGGCGTACTCCCAGTTGAACACGCAGTCATCGGCCGTGAAGGGCTTGCCGTCATGCCAGGTGGCGCCGCGCTTGAGCTTCCAGGTCACCGACATGCCGTCCTTGGACAGGCCGCCGTTCTGCACAGAGGGAATCTCGGCAGCGAGTATCGGCACCAGGTCGCCATCGGCGTTCCAGGCCGCCAAGGGCTCGTAGAAGATGCGCGCGCCCTCCTGGTCCTTGGTGCCGGTGGCGAAGTGGGGATTCAGCAAGGTGGCGCCCTGCCACCACAGGAGCTTCAAGGCCCCGCCACCGCCGCGCTTGGTCGGTTTGTAGCCCGAAGGCGCCTGAGCCTGGGCGATGCCTGCATGCATCAGCATCTGGCCGGCCATCGGGGCGGTGAGTCCCAGCGCCAGCATGCGCTGGACAAAGGCCCGGCGGGCCAGTCGACCCTCACGCACGTCTTCGATCAGTGTGCGTAACGCTTGCTCTTGCATGGGTAACCTCCGCAAAGCCAATGACGGTGTGTGACCAAAGTGACAACCCATGCTAGCAGCGCTGCACCCAATGCTTGATTGGGGTAGGCCCTGAGAGAGCGTCCTCTTTTCGGGCAGTTGCACCAAGCGTGCCAGCACCGACAATGCCCGCCATGCCGCCCCGCCCCCAAGCGCCCTCCATCAAGCACCGCCGCCGGCTCTTTGCCCTGCTGTGGATGAGCCCGGCCCTGCTGCCGTTGGTCTGGTGGCTGCTGAAGCCCGCCGGCGTGAGCGTGCGGGTGGAAACAAAGACCTGGCAGCTGGCGATCGAGATCGAGACCCTGGTCGAGGACCATGGCTCAAGCTGGTGCGACGAAGTGCCCAGCGGCGTGCGCGTCACACTGCGGCGCACCATGATCGATCCCAGCGGCGTGCGCACCGCCCCTGCCGAGCATTGCCGCTACACCGGTCCGCAGTGGCGTGCGCTGCACAGCGCAATGGCCGAGGGTCGGGCCCCGGCGCCACCGCTGTGGCCGAAGCTCTCTCTGGCGCCGGTCCCCGACCCGCCCCCGCTCGGCGCCGAGCGCCCGGGCAAGCGGCATGAACGCTATGAGATCCGGCTGCGCGCCGCCTCGGGCCAGACCTGGACCTGCCGCCTGCCGCTGGCCCAATGGCAAGGCGTGACCCCGGACCTCAGCTTTCTCCTGCAGGTGGACCGCCACGGCGTGGCCCACTGCGGCAGCGTGCCGGGCCAGCGCTCAACGGCTCATTGACGGACGCGAGGACCGCCGCCCTGTAGGGCCTGGGCCTGGGCGCGGCGCGCGCGCTCGATGCCACGCCGCTGCTCCTGCTCGGCCTCGATCAGGCGCTCACGCGCCGTCAGCACGCGCGGCCGGTTGGCGGCAATCGCGGCCTGGTCCAGGTTCTGTCCCCAGCTCAAACCGGCCCGCAGCGGTGTCGGCGGCGCCAGGCGGTCGGTGGTGCCGGCGTCCAGCCAGGGCATGATCTGCTCCAGCACCAGGGCCACACGGGGTCGTATCGCCGGCTCGCCGATACGACCCCGCTGGCCCCAACTGACGATCAGGTCGGTGCTGGTGCCGCCCGCGGGCCGGGGCGTCGTGACGGCGAAGTCACGCAACACGCCGTAGCGCAGCTGCATCATCGCCTCCTCGACCAGCATGGCCGGATCCTCGGCCGACACCGTCTCGCCAATCGGCATCGAATAGCTGTAGTCGTCGTTGACGCGGTCAAGGCTGAAGAAGCGGGCCACGTCCTCGGGCCCATAGGCGATCTGCTCCGCTGTGGCCGTCACCCCGAAGAACTGCACCCGCCCCAGGGCGACCATCTCCTGCGAGTAGAAGGGCAGACGCTGCGCCAGATCCGCCGCGGGCGTAAGCGCCGGACCGGCCTGCCAGACGCGCAGGCTGCCGCTGAGCTGTGTGTGCAACCGGGGCGGCACCAGATCCGCGGCATGGGTGAGTTCGTGATACAGCAAAGGCCCCAGCGTGTAGGCAAGCCTGGACAGCTCGCGCGGCCTGCGTTCGGCCACCGGATAGACGCCATCGGCATGGGCGTTGTTCAACACATAGCGCCAGGGCGCGCTGTAGCGCAACTGCGCGCCATAGTCGCTGCGCGGATCGGGCGTCTCGCTGATGGTGTCGCGCTGCTCAGGCGTCAACCACAGATAGCCGGCATCGAGATAGATAGCCCCGGTGGCGCCCCAGTAGAACGCCGGCCGCACACGCCCGCCTATCACCACCGCCGTGCTGGCATTGAGCAGGCGACGGAAATCGCCATGGCTGTCCTGCTCGCGCAGAAAGGCCTCGAAAGCCTCGCCCATCCAGTCGTTCGACACCAGCACGCGACGCATCACCTGCTCGACGGTCGGCAGCTCGCCGCGGGTTTCCTGGCCCAGCAGCGGCAGACGCCCCAGCGTGCAGGTGTTGTTGCGGTCCAGGCTGGGCGTGTAGATGCAGTCCTTCAGCGCCTGGGCATGGGGACCCCCGGCAAGATAGGGATAGACGCGTGAGACCGGGTCGCTGGCAGGGAACAGCGCATCCGAGGCCGCCTGCCGCGGCGGGGCCTGCACCAGCAGCCGGAAGTCCTGGCTGAGCTGGCGCCCCCCGGTCAGGCTCACCTGGGCGCGCAGGCGCAGCAGGCTGTCCTGGCTCACCACCGGCGCTTTCAGCAGCACGCGCCAGCCGGTGCTTTCCTGCAAGGCGGTGCTGGGGCCATCGACCACCGTCCAGTTCACCGTGGCGGTATCGCGTTCGTCCTGGCTCAGGCTCGCCGCCCAGGCCCGCACCGACAGCGGTCCATTGCTGTAGGCCGAGGGCTCGCCGCGCAGCAGCAGGCCGGTATCCGCGGCCGCCGCCACATTGAATTCGGCCTGGCCACTGCGCACCCTGCCCTGCGCGTCCTGGAAGCTCACCTCGAAGCGATAGCTGCCCGGCTCGGACGGCTCGAGCGTGAGTGCCTGCGAGCGTGCGGACATCAGCCTCAGCGTGGGCCCCGCCACCTGCGTCCAGCGCAGCTCGCTGAAGACCTGCCCGGCGGCGCAGCCGAGCAGGCTCAGTTCGGCGTTGCGCCCCACCTGGGCGCCAGCGGGCAGCTCGAGCCGGGCCACCGAGCCAGTCTGGCACTGGGTGCTCAGCGAGGGCTCGACGGGCGGAGGTTCGGGGGTCGGTGCGGGGGCGGGTGCGGAGCCGCCTCCGCCGCCACAGGCACTCAAGGCCACCAGACAGACCAGGGCCCAGGCCCGGCCCGTGATGCGCAGCATCTTCATTGTTTGCATTCCCGCTCAGGTCTTAAATACCGGCATTCTGGCCGACGACAAGTGTCAGGTCTTGCTTGGCCGTGACCTTGATGCCGAAGTCATCCCATCCAGCCGCCGCTCCGTCGCGCATGCACCGATCTGGTCGCTTGACGGTCCCTGCCCGACAGGCCGGCCCCTAGCATACGGCCCTTCCCGGCACGCCCCATTCTTCATGCAAAACCGTCTCCTTGCGACCAGCCTGCTGCTGGCGCTCAGTGCATCGGCCCACGCCGCCGAACTTCTCGTCGAGCCAGTTCAAACGGGTCCGGCCGACCCAAGCCTGCAAAGCTACAACCTGCAGGAGCAGCGCGAGCTGCGCGTGTTTGCGCGCTCGGCAGCGGGATTCAAGAAGTCCGCCATCTTCTGGCAGCGCCGTGTCGACGGGCTATGGCAGGCTCCGCAGGCGCTGCCTTTCGCCGACCCGCGCTGGCGCGACCCAGACCCTCACCTGAGCGGCGACGGCAAGACGCTGACCTTCCTCTCCGACCGCCCCCTTGATGGCGAGAAGCCGCTGGGGCAGCTGGACCTGTTCGAATCCCGCTGGGCCGATGGCCAATGGAGCGCGCCGCAGCGCCTGGCCGAGGCCGTGCAAAGCCCCGCGTACGAGTTGGGGCCGGAGCGCTATGGCGAACGCCTGTACTTCGCGTCCTACCGCAAGGGCGGGCCGGGCGAGCTGGCCATCTACCAAAGCGATAGCCTGGCCGGTGGCGAACACAGCGCGCCGCTTGCGCTGCCCGCACCGATCAACTTGGGTCCGTCGAACAGCGACTTCACGCTGTCGCCGGATGGCCGCTACGCGCTGTGGTGGAGCGACCGCAGCGAGAGCAAGGCCAGGCAGGACGGCGACCTGTTCCTGGCGGAACGCGTCGGCGCCGAGTTCGGCCCGGCGATACGCCTGCCGGCCCCGGTCAACAGCCCGGGCTTCGAGTTCACGCCTTCCGTCAGCAGCGACGGCCAGTGGCTGATATTCGCCTCCACCCGCCCGGGCCAACATGCTGCAGGGCTGTCGCAGCTCTACCGGGTCAGCTGGCCCGCCCTGCTGGCCGAACTGGGCCCTCAGGCCGAGGCCCACAGCCAGGCCCAACTGCAACAGCGCATCGGCGATCTGTGGCGCACCTTCAACAGCCCCGCCGGCGGCAAGGCCAACGCCGAGCTGCTGCGCCCGCTGCTGCATCCACAGGCACGTGTCTGGGGCCAGCGCCTGAAAGACGCCAGTCTCGACATGCGCAGTTGGTCGGGCACCGAGTTCCTGGCCGCGCTGAACGAGGCCACGCCCAAGGCGGTTTTCGAGTGCGAAGTCCATCGCGAGCTGCGACGCTATGGGGCCCATGCCCAGGTCTATAGCGTGGTCGAGACCCGCTACAACAGCGCCGACGGCCCGGCCGCCTTCACAGGTGTCAACAGCAGCCAGTGGCAGCTAGGCCCGCAGGGCTGGCAGCTGCTGTCGCTGCACTACGCGCTGGAGTTGCCGGGGCAGGCGCCGGCGCCGCGGACGCGGCGCAACGGCGACTGCATGGGCTGAAGGCTCAGCTCTTGCGCGGCGGCGGCACGTCCGTGCACGAGCCGTGCGCGATCTCGGCCGCCATGCCGATGGACTCGCCCAGGGTCGGGTGCGGATGGATGGTCTTGCCGATGTCCACCGCGTCGGCGCCCATCTCGATGGCCAGGGCGATCTCGCCGATCATGTCGCCGGCATGGGTGCCGACGATGCCGCCGCCAAGGATCTTGCCGTGGCCATGGGCTTCCGGGCTGTCATCGAACAGCAGCTTGGTGAAGCCCTCGTCGCGGCCGTTGGCAATGGCGCGGCCCGAGGCCGTCCAGGGGAACAGGCCCTTCTTGACCTTGATGCCCTGGGCCTTGGCCTGGTCCTCGGTCAGACCGACCCAGGCCACTTCCGGATCGGTGTAGGCCACGCTGGGGATCACGCGGGCGTCGAACTGGCTGCGCGCCAGCTTGGCGTCGCCCAGGATGGTGCCGGCGGCAACTTCGGCCGCCACATGGCCCTCGTGCACGGCCTTGTGCGCCAGCATGGGCTGGCCCACCACATCGCCGATGGCAAAGATGTGCGGCACATTGGTGCGCATCTGCACATCGACGTTGATGAAGCCCCGGTCGGTGACCGCCACGCCGGCCTTCTCGGCGGCAAGCTTCTTGCCGTTGGGCGTGCGGCCCACGGCCTGCAGCACGAAGTCATAGACGCCCTCGCTCTTGGCGCCGTCCAGGCCCTCGAACTGCACCTTGATGCCTTCGGGCGTGGCCTCGGCCCCCACCGTCTTGGTCTTCAGCATGATCTTGTCGAAGCGTTTGGCATTGAGCTTCTGCCAAACTTTGACGAGGTCGCGGTCGGCGCCCTGCATCAGGCCGTCCAGCATCTCGACGACGTCCAGGCGCGCGCCCAGGGTCGAATAGACCGTGCCCATCTCCAGGCCGATGATGCCGCCGCCGATGATCAGCATCTTCTTCGGCGTGCCGGCCAGTTCCAGCGCGCCGGTCGAATCAACAATGCGCGCGTCGTCCGGCAGGAAGGGCAGGCGCACCGCCTGCGAGCCGGCAGCGATGATGGCCTGCTTGAAGTGCACGGTCTTGCTCGTGCCGCTCTTCTGCTGCGCGGAGCCCGTGGTCTCCTCGACCTGCAGATGGTTGGCATCCGCAAAGCTGCCATAGCCGCGCACGATGGTGACCTTGCGCATCTTGGCCATCGCGGCCAGGCCGCCGGTCAGCTTGCCAATGACCTTTTCCTTGTGGCCGCGCAGCTTGTTGACATCGACCGTCGGCGCGCCGAAGTCCACGCCCAGATCGGCCATGTGCGAAACCTCGTCCATCACCGCCGCCACATGCAGCAAAGCCTTGGAGGGGATGCAACCGACGTTGAGGCACACACCGCCCAGCGTGGCATAGCGCTCGACCAGCACGACCTTCAGCCCAAGGTCGGCGGCACGGAAGGCGGCCGAATAGCCGCCGGGGCCACCGCCCAGCACCAGCACGTCGCAGTCCAGATCGGCCGTGCCGGTGTAGGTGGCGGCGGTGGGCGCAGCCACAGGTGCTGCGGCGGCAACCGGTGCAGGCGCAGCAGCAGGCGCCGGCGCCGGCGCCGGCGCCGGCACTGCGGCCGCATCGGATTCCAGCATCAGCAGCACCGTACCCTGATTGACCTTGTCGCCCAGGGCGACCTTCAACTCCTTGACCACGCCGGCATGGGACGACGGAATCTCCATCGAGGCCTTGTCGCTCTCGACGGTGACCAGGCTCTGCTCGACCTTGATCGTGTCGCCGGGCTTGACCAGCAATTCGATCACGGGCACATCCTTGAAGTCGCCGATGTCGGGGACTTGAACTTCAATCAACGCCATGGATTTCTCCGAGAAATGGGTAGCCCGGATGGAATCCGGGGTTCTGCTTGTGGGGCGGTCCCGGAGTGCATCCGGGCTACGAACACGCCTTAGAGCACGATGCGGCGGAAGTCTGCAAGCAGTGACGCAAAGTAGACGTTGAAGCGAGCGGCCGCAGCGCCGTCGATCACGCGGTGATCCCAGCTCAGGCTCAGCGGCAGCATCAGGCGCGGCACGAACTGCTTGCCGTCCCACTTCGGCTCGATGGCACTCTTGCACACGCCCATGATGGCCACCTCGGGCGCGTTGATGATGGGCGTGAAATAGCGCCCACCGATGCCGCCCAGCGACGAGATCGTGAAACAGCCGCCGCTCATCTCGGCCGGCGCCAGCTTGCCGTCGCGTGCCTTCTTGGCCAGCTCGCCCATCTCCTGACTGATCTGGAAGATGCCCTTCTTGTCGGCATCCTTGAGCACCGGCACCATCAGCCCATTCGGCGTATCGGCGGCGAAGCCGATGTGGAAGTAGTTCTTCAGCACCAGCTGATCGCCGTCGAGCGAGCTGTTGAAATCGGGGAACTTCTTCAGCGCAGCGACCGCCGCCTTGATCATGAAGGCCAGCATCGTCACCTTGACACCCGACTTCTCGTTCTCCTTGTTGGTGGCCACACGGAAGGCCTCCAGCTCGGTGATGTCGGCATCGTCATGGTTGGTGACATGAGGGATGACGACCCAGTTGCGGTGCAGATTGGCGCCGGAGATCTTCTTGATGCGCGGCAGGTCCTTGCGCTCGACCGGGCCGAACTTCGTGAAGTCCACCTGCGGCCAGGGCAGCAGGCCGGGGAACGCGCCACCGGCAGTGGCCGCCGCTGCCGGCACCTTGGCCTTCTGCGCCGTGGTCTGCTGTTCGCCGCTCATGATGCGCTTGACGAAGTCCTGCAGATCGCCCTCGGTGATGCGGCCCTTGGGGCCTGTGCCCTTGACCTCGGCCAGCGGCACGCCCAGCTCACGAGCCTGCTTGCGGATGCTCGGCGATGCGTGCGGCAAGTTGCCAGTTGGCGCAGTCGGCTCGTGGGCCGGCAAGGCGGCGGTGGGCACCTGGCGCTCGGCCGGGGCTGCTGCAGGTGTGGCAACCGTTGTTGCTGCAGCCACGGGAGCGGCGGCGGCTGCCGCTGGGGCGGCAGTCGCAACGGCACCGGCCACCTCCAGCACCACCAGCAGGCTGCCCTTGGCGATCTTGTCGCCCAGCGCAACCTTCAGCTCCTTGACCACGCCGGCATGCGAGGACGGAATCTCCATCGAGGCCTTGTCCGACTCGACGGTGACCAGGCTTTGTTCGGCCTTGACCGTGTCGCCGACTTTGACGAAGACCTCGATCACGGCCACGGACTCGAAGTCGCCAATATCAGGCACAACGACCTCGACCAGCCCGGCAGGCGCCGCGGCCGCCGGAGCAGCAGCAGCAGCAGGCGCAGCCACCGGTGCCGGCGCCGCTGCAACAGCCAACGTCGGTATCGCCGCTGACGCGGCGCCCGTTTCCAGCACCAGCACCACCGAGCCCTCGTTGACCACATCACCGACCTTGAGCTTGATCTCCTTGACCACGCCCTCGGCCGATGACGGAATCTCCATCGAGGCCTTGTCGGATTCGACGGTGATCAGGCTCTGCTCGGCCTTGACCGTGTCGCCCACCTTGACCAGCAGCTCGATCACCGCCACGTCCTTGACGTCCCCGATGTCGGGGACCTTGATGTCTACCAATGCCATGTCTTGTCTCCGGTGCGCGGCCGATTAGGCGTAGAGCGGGTTGATGCGATCGGCCTTGATGCCGTATTTGGCGATCGCCTCGGCCACCTTGGCCATCGGCACCGTGCCCTCATCGGCCAGCGCCTTCAGCGCGGCGACGACGATGTAGTGACGGTTGACCTCGAAGTGCTCGCGCAGCTTGCTGCGGAAGTCGCTGCGGCCGAAACCGTCGGTGCCCAGCACCTTGTAGGTACGGCCCTTGGGGATGAAGGCTCGGATCTGCTCGGCGTAGTTCTTCATATAGTCGGTCGAGGCGATCACCGGACCATTGTGTGGCTGCAGCTGCTGCGTCACGAAGGGCACGCGGGCCGCTTCGAGCGGATGCAGCAGGCTCCAGCGCTCGGCGTCCTGGCCGTCGCGGGCCAGCTCGTTGAAGCTCGGGCAGCTCCAGACATTGGCGGCCACGCCCCAATCGTCTTCCAGCAGCTTCTTGGCGGCCTGGCTTTCGCGCAGGATGGTGCCCGAGCCCAGCAGGTTGACGCGCGGGGTCAGCTTGGCTGCTTCATCAAGCAGATACATGCCCTTGATGATCTGCTCTTCGGTGCCCGGCTTCAGGCCCGGCTGCGGGTAGTTCTCGTTCAGCAGGGTGATGTAGTAGTACACGTTCTCCTGCTTCTCGACCATGCGCTTCAGGCCATGCTGCATGATCACCGCCACTTCGTGCGCGAAGGTCGGGTCGTAGCTGATGCAGTTCGGTATCGTGCCGGCCAGGATGTGGCTGTGGCCGTCCTCGTGCTGCAGGCCTTCGCCATTCAGCGTGGTGCGACCGGACGTGCCGCCGAGCAGGAAGCCGCGCGCCTGCATATCACCCGCCGCCCAGGCCAGGTCGCCGATGCGCTGGAAGCCGAACATCGAGTAATAGACGAAGAACGGAATCATCACCCGGTTGTTCGTCGAGTACGAGGTCGCCGCGGCAATCCAGCTGGCCATGCCGCCGGCCTCGTTGATGCCTTCCTGCAGGATCTGGCCGGCCTTGTCCTCGCGGTAGTACATCACCTGGTCCTTGTCGACCGGGGTGTACTTCTGACCATCGGGGTTGTAGATGCCGATCTGGCGGAACAGCCCTTCCATGCCGAAGGTGCGCGCCTCGTCCACCAGGATGGGCACGGTGCGCGGGCCCAGATCCTTGTCGCGCAGCAGCTGCGTCAGGAAGCGCACATAGGCCTGTGTGGTCGAAATCTCGCGGCCCTCGGCGGTGGGCTCCAGCACCGCCTTGAAGGTGTCAAGACCCGGCACCACCAGCTGCTCGTCCGACTTCGGCCGGCGCTTGGGCAGGTAGCCGCCCAGGCTCTCGCGGCGCTCGTGCAGATAGCGCATCTCGGGCGTGTCGTCGGCCGGCTTGTAGAAGGGGATGCCGTCGGCGATCTGCTGGTCGTTGACCGGGATGTTGAAGCGGTCGCGGAAGCTCTTGATGTCCTCGTCGGTCAGCTTCTTGGTCTGGTGGGCGGTGTTCTTGCCTTCGCCGCTCTTGCCCATGCCGAAGCCCTTGACGGTCTTGATCAGCATCACGGTCGGCTGGCCGACGGTGTTCACGGCCTTGTGATAAGCGGCATAGACCTTCTGCGGATCATGGCCGCCGCGGTTCAGGCGCCAGATGTCGTCGTCGCTCATCTTGGCAACCATCTCCAGCAGCTTGGGGTGCTGGCCGAAGAAGTTCTTGCGCACGAAGGCGCCGTCATTGGCCTTCATCGCCTGGTAGTCACCGTCGACGGTGTCCATCATCACCTTGCGCAGCAGGCCGTCCTTGTCGCGGGCCAAGAGCGGGTCCCAGTAACCGCCCCAGATCAGCTTGATGACGTTCCAGCCGGAGCCGCGGAATTCACCCTCCAGCTCCTGGATGATCTTGCCGTTGCCGCGCACCGGGCCGTCCAGGCGCTGCAGATTGCAGTTGACGACGAAGATCAGGTTGTCGAGCTTCTCGCGGGCGGCCAGGCCGATCGCGCCCAGCGATTCCGGCTCGTCCATCTCGCCATCGCCGAGGAACACCCACACCTTGCGCTTGCTGGTGTCGGCAATGCCGCGGGCATGCAGGTACTTCAGGAAGCGTGCCTGGTAGATCGCCATCAAGGGACCCAGGCCCATGGACACGGTGGGGAACTGCCAGAACTCGGGCATCAGCTTCGGGTGCGGGTAGCTGGACAGGCCCTTGCCGTCCACCTCCTGGCGGAAGCTCAGCAGCTGCTCCTCGGTGATGCGGCCTTCCAGGAAGGCGCGGGCATAGATGCCGGGCGCGCTGTGGCCCTGGATGTAGAGCAGGTCGCCGCCATGGCCTTCGCTGTCGCCATGCCAGAAATGGTTGAAGCCGCAGCCCAGCATCGTCGCCAGCGAGGCGAAGCTGGAGATGTGGCCGCCGAGGTCGCCACCGTCCTCGGGGTGCAGGCGATTGGCCTTGACGACCATGGCCATCGCGTTCCAGCGCATATAGGCACGCAGCCGTTCCTCGATCTCGATATTGCCGGGGAAGCGCTCTTCCTGGTGGGTCGGGATGGTGTTGACGTAGGCCGTCTTGGCCGAGAACGGCACGTCGATGCCGGCTTGGCGGGCGTGATCGATCAGTTGCTCGAGCAGGAAGTGGGCGCGGTCCCCGCCCTCGCTGCCAATGACGGCGGACAGGGCGTCCAGCCACTCGCGGGTTTCTTGCGAATCCTCATCATTGGCGCTGGCGCCTAGATAGGGTTGGGGGATGGCGCTCATGCTCGTCTCCTGAATTAGGCATACACAACTATTTTGTCGCGAGCGAAGTTTCGCACAAGTTTTTGTAATTTCAAATAGCGCTAGTCGATTTCATTATGTGGGATCTACGTATTTTTCGGCCTGCCCCGGGGCCCTGGATAATCGCCCCATGCAACTCTCCTTTTCCGTCCCGACGGCGCTGCGCGAATTCGGCCTGCTGCTCAAGCGCCGCTATGCCACCTGGTGGCGGCGCCAGTCGCCGGCCCGGCAGGACCGCTTCGCCACCTTGGGCCCGCTGATCTCGGTGATGCTGTTCCTGGCGGCCATCATTGCCGCCTTCTGGTATCTGCGGAACGAGGAGAACGAGCGCGAGGCCGAGGCCGTCAAGCGCGACACCGAGATCGCCCAGCAGCAGATACGCCTGCGCCTGATCGAGAACCAGGAGCAGCTGGTGCGCATTGCCCGCGAGCTGGTGACACGCAGCATAGACACGCAGGAATTCATCGCCCAGACCGCCAGCTTCACCCGCGAGAGCCCGGAGATCACGCAGATCACCTGGGTCAATGCGCGGCGCGAGCGCAAGGCCAGCATCACGGCCTCAAGCTTCCACCCGGAGACCGACCCGATCTCCGACAAGCGCGATCCCTCTATGCCGGTGGCCGACTCCGGCGCCCCCTCGGAAATCGCCTTCACCAATGCCAAGGAACGGCGCCAGCCGATCTACTCGCCGCCGTTCACCGACGCCAGCGGCGCCAATGTGTTCCAGATCCATGTGCCGCTGCTGGACCGCAGTGGTTTCTCGGGCACCCTGATCGCCGAGTACTCGGTCGAGGCCCTGCTGCGCTACTACGTGCCCAGCGAGGTGTCGGCCCGCCATCCGGTGGCCGTGCTGGACGCCAGCGACCAGGTGCTGACCAGCACCGTCACGCCCATGCCCGGCCAGGTGCCGCGCCGCCCATCCATCTTGCACGAAGTGCCGCTGGCGCCGGCCGTCAACGGCCTGGTGCTGCGCGGCCAGGGCTACCGCACGTCCATAGGCCTGATCAGCAACACCTTGTTCTGGATGGTGCTATCGCTGTCCGGCCTGACGGTGTGGATGCTGCTGGGCACCTGGCGCCATATGCGCCGGCGGCTGCAGATGCAGAACGCCCTGGTGTCGGAGACCAATTTCCGTCGCGCGATGGAAAACTCGATGCTGACCGGCATGCGCGCCATGGACATGGACGCGCGCATCACCTACGTCAACCCCGCCTTCTGTGCGATGACCGGCTTCTCCGAGAACGATCTGATCGGCCGCCGCCCGCCCTTCCCCCACTGGCCGCGCGACCGCTTCGAAGAGAACGCGAGGCTGCTGCAGCAGGAGCTGCAGGGCCGCAGCCCGGCCGGCGGCATCGAGGTCAAGGTGATGCGCAAGGACGGCAGCCTGTTCGATGCGCGCATGTATGTCTCGCCGCTGATCGACCCCAAGGGCGCGCAAAGCGGCTGGATGACCTCGATGACCAATATCACCGAGGCCAAGCGTGTGCGCGACCAGCTCTCGGCCTCGCATGAGCGCTTCACCACGGTGCTGGAGGGGCTGGACGCGGCGGTGTCGGTATTGTCGGTGCAACAGGGCGAACTGCTGTTCGCGAATCGCTCCTACCGGCTGTGGTTCGGCGCCGACCCCGGCGGCCATGCGCTGCTCGCCGGCAGCCAGATGGGCGAGACGGGGGGCAGCAAGGGTGATGCCGGCGAGGCGGTGGACTCCTTGAGCGGCCTGCCGACGCAGGAGCTGACCGAGGTGGGCTCGGATCCGCGCGAAGTCTTCATCGAGGCGCTGGGCATGTGGTTCGACGTGCGCGCGCGCTATCTGCAATGGACCGACGGTCGCCTGGCGCAGATGCTGATCGCCACCGACATCACCGCCCGCCTGCGCGCCGAGGCGGTGGCGGCCCAGCAGGCCGAGAAGGCCCAGGTCACCAGCCGGCTGATGACCATGGGCGAGATGGCGTCCAGCGTGGCCCACGAGCTGAACCAGCCGCTGACGGCGATCACCAACTACTGCAACGGCATGGTCTCGCGCGTCAAGGCCGACACGATACGCACAGAAGACCTGCTGGTGGCGCTGGAAAAGACTGCCAAGCAGGCCCAGCGCGCCGGCCAGATCATCCACCGCATACGCGCCTTCGTGAAACGCAGCGAGCCGCAGCGCCAGCCCTCGGCGGCCACGCAGATCGTCGAGGATGCGGTCGAACTGGCCGGCATCGAGCTGCGCCGGCGCAATGTCGCCATCCACAGCTATGTGGCCCAGCGCCTGCCCATGCTGATGGTGGACCCGATCCTGATCGAGCAGGTGGTGCTGAATCTGTTGAAGAACGCCGCCGAGGCGATTGACAACGCCAATCTACCGGCCTCGCGCCGCCATATTGAGCTGCGCGTCGTCCCCCGTCACACCCCCGAGGAAGGCGGCGGCATCGAGTTCAGCGTCACCGATATGGGACCGGGTCTGCCAGAGGAGGTGATCAGCCGGCTCTACGAGGCCTTCTTCTCGACCAAGGCCGATGGCCTGGGCATAGGGCTATCCCTGTGTCGCTCCATCATCGAGTCACATCGGGGCAGAATCCGTGCCCAGAACTTATACAATGGCCCAGCCGTCGTGGGCTGCCGTTTCTCGTTCACCATCCCAGTGGACATCCCGCGACCCGAGCCCGCAGGGGCTGTGAACATTTCTGCGACACCATGAGCCTGATCCCCAAAAAAGGTACTGTTTACGTGGTCGATGACGACGAGGCCGTGCGCGATTCGCTGCAATGGTTGCTCGAAGGCAAGGACTACCGCGTCAAGTGCTTTGACTCCTCCGAGTCCTTTCTGAGCCGTTACGACTCGCGTGAAGTGGCCTGCCTGATTTGCGACATTCGTATGGACGGCATGAGCGGCCTGGAGCTGCAGGACCGCCTGATGGAGCGCCACTCGCCGCTGCCCATCGTCTTCATCACCGGCCATGGCGACGTGCCGATGGCGGTGCAGACGATGAAGAAGGGCGCGATGGACTTCATCGAAAAGCCGTTCAAGGAAGAAGAGCTCTTGAACCTGGTCGAGCGCATGCTGGACCAGGCCCGCTCGGCCTTCAGCCAGCACCAGGAAGCCGCCAGCCGCGACGCCCTGCTGAGCCGCCTGACGACGCGCGAAGCCCAGGTGCTGGAGCGCATCGTCGCCGGCCGCCTGAACAAGCAGATCGCCGACGATCTGGGCATCAGCATCAAGACGGTGGAGGCGCACCGCGCCAACATCATGGAGAAGCTGAACGCCAACACCGTGGCCGATCTGCTGAAGATTGCCCTCGGCGCGCCCGCCAAGACTTGAATTGTTAGACCTCTGCAAAGGCCGCTGCTCAGCGGCCTTTGTCGTTTCTAGTCAGTTGGGGACCGAGCATTCGGCTACGCCGAAAGGTCCGTCCCGCAATGAAAGGAGATTCCCCCATGCCCGCTCAAATCATCAACGGCAACGCCCTCTCCACCCAGATCCGTGCCGAGGTCGCCCAGCGCGCCGCGGCCCTGACGGCCAGGGGCCACCAGCCGGGACTGGCCGTGATACTGGTCGGCGAAGACCCTGCGAGCCAGGTCTATGTGCGCAACAAGGTCAAGGCCTGCGCAGACAACGGCCTGCACTCGGTGTTCGAGAAGTACGATGCAGCGCTGAGCGAGGCCGAGCTGCTGGCCCGCATCGATGCCTTGAACAAGGACGCCGCCATCCACGGCATCCTGGTCCAGATGCCGCTGCCCAAGCACATCGATCCGCACAAGGTGATCGAGGCGATCGCGCCTACCAAGGATGTCGACGGCTATTCGACCCTGAGTGCAGGCGAGCTGATGACCAATGCGCCCGGTTTTCGCCCCTGCACGCCCTATGGCTGCATGAAGCTGATCGAGAGCACCGGCATCGATCTGCGCGGCAAGCATGCGGTGGTGATAGGCCGCTCCAACACCGTCGGCAAACCGATGGCCCTGCTGCTGCTGCAGGCCAATGCCACGGTGACGATCTGCCACAGCGCCACCGCCGACATCGGCTTCCACACCGCCCAAGCCGACATCGTCGTGGCCGCCGTGGGCCGACGCAATGTGCTGACGGCCGACATGGTCAAGCCGGGCGCCATCGTCATCGACGTGGGCATCAACCGCAATGAAGAGAACAAGCTCTGCGGCGATGTGGACTTCGCGCCGGTAGCCGAGCTCGCCTCCTACATCACCCCGGTGCCCGGCGGCGTAGGCCCGATGACGATCACGATGCTGCTGGTCAACACGATCGAATCTGCCGAGCGGGTTGCCGCGGCAGCTTAATCGCCAACGGCGTCGCCGCCCCACAGCTTCGCGAACAGCGGCGAGTGGCAGGCCAGGCGGCCATCGGCCGTGGCGAAGCCGTCGCGCTCGACCAGGGTGGCCGGCGCACCCGGCGCCAGCAGCGACACGCCCAGGCCCAGCCGGTGCGGCTGCGGCGCCCAGCTCAAGCCTGCTGCCTCGGCCAGCGTGGGCAGCACATCGACATGGCTGAACTGGCGCTGCGCATCGGGCGCCGACAGTTCGCGGCCACGGCCATCAAAGCGGGCCAGCACATGGAAGACGGTGCGCGCGCCATCGGCCGATGGGCTCAGGCGCTCGGCCAGCAGCTGCTGAGGTGCCAGGTGGTCGCCCATGATCCACACCACCTTGGGCCGGCCATCGGCCTGCTCGGTGAAGCGGCGCGCCAGCTGCTCGATCATGCGATCGGTGCAGCGCAGTGCGTCGGCCATCAGCACCGACGCGGCGACATCCGACCCGTCGGCCCGCGGCGGCGCACAGCCAGGGTCTTCGCTGCCGGCCGGGCCATGGGTGTTGACGGTCAGCAGGATGTGCATGCGCGGCTCATCGTCCCGGCGGGGCCGGTTCATATCGGCCCAGGCCTGCTCGCTCAAGGCGCTGTCCAGCAGCCCCCAGCCCTCGGCAGGCACGGCCACGCCGCGCGCCTGCCATTGCTCGCGCCCGAACTGGCGCCCCACCTGGTGATTGGCCAGGAAGCGACCCTTGCCGGCGAACTGCAGCGAGGCACCGCCGTAGAAGCTGATGTCCCAGCCCTGGGCTGCCAGCAGATCGGTCAGGCAACGGCCCTGGTCGAAAAACTGCTGCGAATACTCGAACGACTGCCGGCTCATCAGCCCCACCGGCTGCAGCGGCACGCCGCACAGCGCGGTGAACAGGCCGCCTACCGTCCAGCTCGCGCCGCTGAGATTGCGCAGCGCGCCAAAGGTCTGGTGCGCCTCGTGCCAGCGGCTGAGCCGGGGCAGCGGTGCCTGGCTGGCATCGCGCGGCCGGGTGTAGGCCTCGTCAAGCGACTCGATGAAGACGAGCAGGATGTCGGGTCGCTGGGCCGGGGGCGCCGCGGCCTTCAGCTTCAGCACCGAGGGATCGACATAGTGCTGGGCCAGGTAGTCGCCATCGCCGGGCAGGCAGGGGTCCTTGACGGTGGCGGCCACCGAGGCCGCCGCGCCAAGACCCAGCAGCCCCCACAGCGCCAGGCAGCCGCGCCGCCCGCTGCAGCGCAGCACGGCCAGCAGCAGCAGGCTCAGGAGCAGCGTGCCGCCCAGATAGCGCCAGGCGCGTGACAGCATGCGCGGGTCGCTGTAGTCCAGGCCGCCATGCTGCAGATGGAACAGCACCTGGTCCCAGGTCACCGGCCCCAGATACTTGCGCAGAAACCAGCTGCCGGTGATGACGAAGAGCAGCGCATACAGCACCAGCAGGACCGGCAGCCAGCGCCGTGCCGCCGAAGGGCTTGAAGAAGGTCTCACATCAAGCTCCCGAATCGCAAAGCCTGCAGTCTGCGCAGGGTCGGTTGCGCAGTTTTGTGTGCATGTGTCCGGACATGGCCCAAGGTAAACATCTGTGTCGCCTGCGATAGCCCTGGGCGCAAAGCGCCCGGCCCATAGCGCTTACCATGTCGGTTCCTGCTTTCGCCCTACCGCCTCCATGAATCCGAACCCCTTGCTTCAGACCACCGGCCTGCCCCTGTTTGCCGAGTTCCGCGTCGAGCACATCAAGCCCGCCATCACGGAACTGCTGCGCGACGCCGAGGCGGCGCTGGAGCGCGTCGTCGGCGACGAGGTGCCCGCAACCTATGAAGCCGTCACGGCCGTACTGCCGGTGGCCACCGAGCGCCTGGGCCGGGCCTGGGGCGCCGTCAACCATCTGAACGAGGTGCTCAGCACGCCCGAGTGGCGAGCCGCCTACAACGAGATGCTGCCGGCGGTGACCGAGTACTTCACCCGGCAGGGCTCTGACGAACGCCTCTATGCCAAGTACAAATCAATCGCCGCCAGCCCCCAGGCCAAGACCCTGAGCGCGCCGCGCCAGCAGGCCCTGGCCCACTGGCTGCGCGACTTCGTGCTCTCCGGCGCGGAACTGCAAGGCGAGGCCAAGGCCCGCTACGCGCAGATCCAGGAACGCAGCGCCGAGCTGGGCCAGAAGTACTCCGAGCATGTGCTCGATGCCACCGATGGTTTCAGCTATTACGCCAGTGCCGACGAGCTGGATGGCGTGCCCGAGGACGTCAAGCAGGCCACCCGCACGGCCGCCGAGGCCGAGGGCAAGCCCGGCCACAAGATCACCCTGCACCTGCCCTGCTACCTGCCGGTGATCCAGTACGGCACGAACCGCGCCCTGCGCGAAAAGCTCTACACCGCCCACGCCACCCGCGCCAGCGAGCTGGGCCCGGCCGAGCTGGACAATACCGCGCTGATGCATGAGCTGCTGGCGCTGCGCCAGGAGGAGGCCGCCCTGCTGGGCTATCCGAACTTTGCCGAGGTCTCCCTGGTGCCCAAGATGGCCAGCTCGCCGCAGCAGGTGATCACCTTTTTGCGCGATCTGGCCGCCCGCGCCAAGCCCTATGGCGAGCGCGATCTGCAGGAACTGCGCGAGTTTGCAGAGGCGAACTTGTCCGCCTTCGGCCTCACCGGCGCGAATCTGCAGGCCTGGGACCTTCCCTTCGTCAGCGAGAAGCTGAAGGAGGCCCGCTATGCCTTCAGCGAGCAGGAGGTCAAGCAGTACTTCACCGAGCCCAAGGTCTTGCAGGGCCTGTTCAACATCATCGAGACGCTGTTCGGCGTGGCCATACGCGAAGACCAGGCCCAGGTCTGGCATGAGAGCGTGAAGTTCTATCGCATTGATCGAGGCCCGACGCTCGTCGGCCAGTTCTACCTCGACCTGCACGCCCGCCCCGGCAAGCGCCCCGGCGCCTGGATGGACGATGTGCGCGGCCGCTGGTTGCGCCCCGAGGGTGTGCTGCAGACACCGGTGGCCCATCTGGTCTGCAATTTCGCAGCACCCGTCGGCGACAAGCCTGCACTGCTGACGCATGACGACGTGACCACGCTGTTCCATGAATTCGGCCACGGCCTGCACCATCTGCTGACACAGATTTCCGACTACGGCGTGGCCGGCATCTCCGGCGTCGAGTGGGATGCGGTCGAGCTGCCCAGCCAGTTCATGGAGAACTTCTGCTGGGAGTGGGATGTGCTGAAGCGCCTGACCGCCCATGTCGACACCGGCGAGCCCCTGCCGCGCGAACTGTTCGACAAGATGCTGGCCGCGAAGAACTTCCAGAGCGGCATGCAGACGCTGCGCCAGATCGAGTTCGGCCTCAGCGATATGCGCCTGCACGCCGAGCCCGGCAGCGAGCGTGACGTGCAGGCGGTGGTCGACGCGGTGCGCCGCGAGGTCGGCGTCTTCATGCCTCCAGCCTTCAACCGCTCGCAGCACAGCTTCTCGCACATCTTCGCGGGCGGCTACAGCGCCGGCTACTACAGCTACAAATGGGCCGAGGTCTTGAGCGCCGATGCCTGGAGCGCCTTCGAGGAATCCGGCGTGTTCAATGCCGAGACCGGCGCCCGCTATCTGCACGCCATCCTGGAGGCCGGCGGCAGCCGCCCGGCAATGGACAGCTTCAAGGCCTTCCGCGGCCGCGAGCCCAGCATCGACGCCTTGCTGCGTCACCAGGGCATGGCTTGACGTTTTCTTCACAAGCGGCTTTCTAGACTGGGTCATCAACCCACACCGGAGAGCCCCCATGAAACGCTTCGCCCACCTGCTGCAGCACTGCCTCACCGGCCTGCTGGCTGCCCACGTACTGGCGGCCTCGGCGCAAACGCCGGCCCCGACCAAGGTGCTGATCGTCGTCAGCGGCGAAGGCCGCGACCAGGGCAAGACCCGACCCGGCTTCGAGATGGACGAGTTCGCCCAGAGCTGGCTGCTGCTGCGCGCCAATGGCATAGCGGTCGATGTCGCCAGCCCGGCGGGCGGCCCGGTCGAGGCGGACCGCTACAACCCGCAGGACGACTACAACGCAGGGCTGCTGGGCGATGCCCAGGCGCTGACCCAGCTGCGCCAGACCCTGGCCACCGCCAGTCTGCGTGCCAGCGACTACCGCGCCGTGCTGGTGATGGGCGGCAAAGGCGCCATGTTCGACCTGCCCAAGGACCCTGCCCTGCAGCGTCTGCTCACGGCCATCGATGCCCAGGGCGGCGTGATCGCCGCGGTCTGCCACGGGCCGGCCGCACTGGCCGAGGTCAGGCGCGCCGATGGTCAGCCGCTGGTGGCCGGCCGCCGCCTCACCGGCTTCACCAACGAGGAAGAGACTGCGTTCGGCAAGAAGTGGGCGGCGCAGTTTCCCTGGTTGCTGGAAGACCGGCTCAAGGCCCAGGGGGCGCGCTGGGAAGAGGCCTCGCTGATGCTGCCCCGGGTGGTGGTCGATGGCCGCCTGATCACCGGCCAGAACCCCTTCTCGACCGCAGCCATGACCGAGGCCGTGCTGAGGGCACTGGGTCACGAGCCGAAGCCTCGCAAGCCTTTCCGCGACGAAGCCACGATGGCCCTGGCCCAGCGCTGGCTGGACGGCGAGCAGGCCGAGGTGCAGGCGCTGCTGGCCGCCGATGCCAAGGCCTACAAGATGGAGCTGGTGGCGATGCTGGGCCTCTACCAGTTCAAGCAGGCGGCCGATGACGCCAACCGCCGGCAGGGGCTATCGCTGATGCGCCTGGCCGAGCCCCATTTCAAGCATGAGCAGCTGACCCAGGCGATTGCCCAGGCGCGGCAGTCGCTGCTGGCGCTGGCGGCACCTGCTCGCTGACGTCCGACCATGAGCAGCACACCGGCCCAGCGCATCCTGGTCGTCGAAGACCACGGCCCGCTGCGAGCCCAGATCGTCGCCCTGCTGCAGGGTGCGAATTGGCAGGTCGAGGAGGCCAGCGATGGCCGCCTGGGCCTGCAACTGGCGCTGCAGCAGCCGCCCGATGTGCTGCTGCTGGACCTGGGCCTGCCCGGCCTGGACGGCCTGCAGCTGTGCCGGCAGTTGCGCGCGCGGGCCGACCGCCATATCCCGGTGCTGATGCTCACCGCTCGTGACAGTCTGGCAGACAAGGGCCAGGGCTTCGCAGCCGGCGCCGACGACTATCTGCTCAAGCCCTTTGCAGGTGAGGAGCTGCTGTGGCGCTGCCAGGCCCTGGCCCGCCGCGGCGAGTTGGGCCGCAGCCCGGTGCTGCAGCGCGGCCCGCTGCACATCGACCGGCGCAGCGGTCAGGTCCTCAACGAGGGTCAGGTATTGCTCATGCCGCCCCAGGCCTACCGCCTGCTGCTGGCCCTTGCCGAGGCCTGGCCGCGCACCGTCAGCCGCAGCGAGCTGCAGCAGGCGCTGTGGGCCGACGAGCCTCCCGAGTCCGACGCCCTGCGCAGCCATCTCTACACGCTGCGCCAGGCCCTGGGCCCGGCCCAGCAGCTGATCAAGACCGTGCACAGCGTCGGCCTGCGCCTGGACGTGCCGGAATGACAGCGCCCTACCGCCCGCGCCTGCAGCGCCGGCTGATGCTGGCGTTTGCTGGCTACACCCTGCTGATCAGCACGTTGTTCGGCCTGTTCGCCATGGCCTTCGTCTACTCGGTGGAGGACGAGTTTTTCAACTCCGCGCTGGCGCAGGAGGCACAGCGCCAGCGGGCCCATCTCAAGGCCCGTGGCGACTGGACCACGCCCGCCCAGACCTTCATCCAGCTCTACCGACCAGCCCAGGCCCTGCCCGATGACTTGCGGCTGGCCCTTGAGCAACGGCCGCAGTCCCGCGAGCTCAGCGGCAGCGAAGGCCGCCACTACCACCTGCTGGCGCTGGACCAGCACGGCAGCCGCCTCGTCGCCGAGGTGAGCGCCCAACTGGTGGTGCGGCCCATGCGTGAGCAGCTGCTGCGCTGGCTGGCCCTGTGGGGCGGCGGGCTGAGCCTGCTGGCACTGGTGCTGGGTTGGTGGCTGGCGCGGCGCAGCAGTGCCCCACTGGCGCGCCTCGCCGCCCAGGTGGCAGGCAGCCAGCCGGAGCAACTGCCCACCGATCTGGCCCGGCACTACAGCCATGACGAGATCGGCCAATTGGCCCGCCATCTGGACGGCCTGAACCAGCGTGTGGCCGCCTTCATCGAACGCGAACAGGCCTTCACCCGCGACGCCAGCCACGAGCTGCGCACGCCGCTGGCCGTGCTGAGCCTCGGCTGCGAGCGGCTGCAATCGCTGGTCGGCACAGCGGCCCAGCCCGAGATTGCCTCGATGCGCGCCGCGATCTGGCAGTTGCAGCAGACGGTCGAGCTGCTCTTGGCGCTGGCGCGGCAGCAGCCTGCCCAGACCCATCCGCAACGCCCGCTGCTGCCGCAGATCGAACAGGCGGTACTGGCCCTTGCGCCGCTGCTGGACGAACAGCAGATCACGCTGAACCTCGACGTGCACCCGGGCTTGAGCCGCGACTGGCCGCCGGCATTGACCCGGCTGCTGGTCAGCAATCTGCTGGCCAATGCCCTGGCCCATGGCCAGGGCGGAACGATCAGCATCACGGCCGACGATCAGGCGATGCGCTTTTGCAACCCCAGCCCGCAGCCGCCCCTGGCCCTGCTGGCGGATGACGCGGCCGGACGACTCGCTGGCATCAAGGGCGAGGCCAGCGCCGGTCTGGGGCTGGGCCTGTCCATCGTGCGCCGGCTGGCCGAGCGCCACGGCCTGCAGCTGCAGCTGAGCCATCAGCAGGGCTGCACCTGCGTCAGCCTGCGCCAGGACCCTGCCCTCACATCTTCTTGACGTCCTGAGCCCTAGTCTGCCGCCATCGACCGCCCCATACGGGCCTCGATCAAGCAATGACGACAGCAAGGAAAGCAATCAAGATCATGGCCAGCCTGCTGGGTCTGGCCGCAGTGGCCGCCGCACTCTGGTGGGCCCTGTTCGGCCTCAAGCCGTACACGATCACCGACGAAGCGCTGCGGGCCCGCTATGCCTACAGCGCGACGGCCGCAGGCCTGGCCATGCAGCAGACCGCGGAGCCCGGCCATGCCCAGGTCCTGCGATTCAAGAGCTTCGATGGCAGCGAGGTCGAGGGCCGCATCGTCTATCCCGGCGATCCGGCCACCGCACAGCGCCCATTTCCGCTGCTGGTCGGTCTGCACGGCATGGGCCGCAGCCATGTGCGCTGGTGGCAGGGCGAGTTCAAGCAGCGGCCAACCGTGGAGCATACCCACCGCATCACCGCGCTGGCCCTGCAGCGGGGCTATGCGGTGCTGGCCCTGGATGCGCGCAACCATGGCGCGCGCAAGAATCCGGAGTACCCCCTGCAAGACCTGATGCAGGACCTTCACTACTGGGGCAAGCGCGATCCCTATGAGCAGATGATCATCGACACGGTGCGCGACTACCGGCTGCTGCTGGACTGGGTGCAGACCCAGCCCCAGCTGGATGCCGGCCAGATCCGCGTCGCCGGCTACAGCATGGGCGCCCAGATGGCCCTGCTGATCGGCGGCCTGGACCCACGGGTGATGGCGGTGCTAGCCATCGTGCCGCCGCATCTGGACAACAAGGTGGCTGCCGCTGCGCCACGCAATCTGCTCGCCGGGCTGGCGGGCAAGAAGGTCTGGCTGCTCAGTGCGGACGACGACGAACACTCAGCCCGGGCCGACAACGCGGCCCTGTTCGAGGCCATTCCCGGCCAGGACAAGCAGCATCTGCGCTTTGCCGGCGGCCACCTGCTGCCGGCCGGCTATGTGGACCGGCTGGCACCCTGGTTCTAAGCAGCGCGCCGCAGCACCTCAGGCGACAATAGGGCCTTGCGCGCCCCGTCCGTCGGTCGGGGCCGCTGCTTCGGAGTACGCCCATGTCCAAACTCAGCTCGCTGGCCGCCCTGGGTCTTGCCGCCCTGGCTCTTGTCGCCCAGATGCTGGTGCCAGGTCTTGCCTTTGCCCAGTACAAGGTCGTCGCGCCCGATGGCCGGGTCACCTACACCGACAGGCCACCGGCCGACGGCAGCAAGGTCACGCCGCTGCGCGCTCAAGGCGGCGCGGAGTCTGAGCTGGCCCGCTTGCCGCTGGCCTTGCGCGAACCGGTGTCGCGCTATCCGGTCACGCTGTACACCAGCAACGACGTCTGCCTGCCCTGTGACAACGCCCGCGCGCTGCTGCGCCAGCGCGGCATCCCCTATGCCGAGAAGCAGGCGCTGAGCAACGAGGACAAGCGCCAACTGGAGGCGCTGATCGGCGCGCTGGAGGTGCCGGCGCTGGCGATAGGCGCCCAGGTGCTGCGCGGCTTCTCTCCCGACAGCTGGCAGGGCTATCTGGACGCCGCCGGCTATCCGCGCACGTCGGTGTTGCCCTCGAGCTACCAGCAGCCCGCCGCCACGCCGCTGAGCGGGCCACCCAGCCAGGCCAACAAGCAGGCCGCGCCGCAGCCGGCGTTCACGCCTGAGCTGCCATCCGATGTGCCCGCGCAAGCACCGGTGCGGTTCTAGTAGCCCGGATGCAATCCGGGGCCCCGGATTCCATCCGGGCTACGGTTGACGTCGCAGTGCCCTGGCCGGCCACTGCGCCGCCACCAGCAGCGAGGCCATCAGCCACATCGGTGCAGCGGCCACCGTGCCGGTGGCCAAGAGGCCGAAGCCCGAGGGCATGACGATGGTGGCCGCATTGGTGAACAGCATGCGCAGGCCGAGCGCCTGGCCATGCCGGTCCGGGGGTGTGACCTGGTGCAGGGTGGCCAGAATCATTGGTTGCACCGAGCCCAGGGCCAGGCCCAGCAGGCTGGAGCCCACCATCAGCCCCCAGGTGCCCGGTAGCCAGGCATAGGCCATCAGCACCCCGGTGGCCAGCAGCATGGCCGAGCGCAGGGCCAGCACCTCGTCCAGCTCATCGGCCCATTTGGTGATGGCCAGGCGCACCACCGTGGCGGCCACCGCGAACGAGCCCAGCAGCAGGCCGATGCTGGAGGCACTCAGGCCCCGCGCATGGCCGACCACCGGCACGACAAAGCTGTGCGCGTCCCAGCAGGATGACAACACGATGTTCAGGATCAGCAGGCGGCGCAGATGCGGCAGACGCAGCAGGTCCCAGGCGCGGCGCGGTTTGGCTTGCGAGTCGGGTTCGGCGTGCCCTGCCTCGGGCAGTCGCGGCACCTTCAGCGCCACCCACCAGGCCAAGGGGCACAACAGCAGCGCCAGCACAAAGGCCGAGCGATAGCTGGCATGGTCGATCAGCAGGCCGGCGGCCATCGGTGCCAGCGCGTTCGACATCGCCGGCCCCAGCGCCATCCAGCTGAACACCCGCTTCAGGTCGCCGCTGTCGCTGGCCATCAGGCCGGCCTCGCGCTGGATGGCAACGGCCGCCACGCTGACGGCGCCGCCGGTCAGCAGGCCGGCGATGATCAGCGCGGCCAGATGCTGGGACACCACGGCCGCCAGCGCGCCCACGCCGGCCATTGCAATGCCCCAGCCGACCGGGCGATGGAAGCCGAAGCGGTCGGCCAACCGGCCGGCCCACATCGACAGCAGCAGCGGCGCGACGGCATAGAGACTCAGCAGCACGCCCACCGTCCATTCCGGATAGCCCTGCTTGAGCACCAGCAGGCTGGAAGTGACGCGGGTGGCCGCCATGCAGGCATGGACGCCGATCAGCGTGGCCACCACATAGGGCAGCGCGGCGCGCAGATTCGGCGCCGGCGCCGGCGCCGTAGCGCTCACGCGTCGGCCTCGGGCTCGGTGTCGGTGGTGCCCAGCAGGGCCTGAACGCGGGTCTCGGGCAGTGCCTCGACGCTTTTGAGCTTGCGCGTCATCTGGCGGGTGCGAGTCTCGGCCATCTCTATGCTGCTGCTGGCCTCGTCGAGCTTCTTCTTGGTCTTGGCCAACACATCGCCGAACTTGCCGAACTCGGTCTTGACGGCGCCCAGCACCTCCCAGACCTCGGCGGAACGTTTCTCAAGCGCGAGGGTGCGAAAACCCATCTGCAGGCTGGTCAGGGTGGCCAGCAGCGTGGTCGGGCCGACCAGCATGACCTTGTGCTCGCGCTGCAAGGCCTCCACCAGGCCGGGCCGGCGCAGCGCCTCGGCATACAGACCCTCGGTGGGCACGAACAGCATGCCGAAGTCGGTGGTGTGGGGCGGCGCGATGTACTTCTCGCGTATGGTCTTGGCTTCCATGCGCAGGCGCATCTCGATCGCCTTGGCCGAGGCCTCGACGCCCACCGCATCGGCACGGTCCTGGGCCTCCAGCAGGCGCTCGTAGTCCTCGCGCGGGAACTTGGCGTCGATGGGCAGCCAAAGCGGCGCGCCATCGTCACGCTGGCCCGGCAGCCTGATCGCGAACTCGACCCGCTCACTGCTGCCCGGAATCGTCGCCACATTGCTGGCGTACTGCTCGGGCGTGAACACCTGCTCCAGCAGGCCGGCCAGCTGCACCTCGCCGAAGATGCCGCGCGTCTTCACATTCGTCAGCACCCGGTTCAAGGCGCCGACGTCGCGCGCCAAGGTCTGCATCTCGCCCAGGCCCTTGTGCACCTGCTCCAGCCGCTCGGCCACCTGCTTGAAGCTCTCGCCGAGGCGCTGCTCCAGCGTGGCGTGCAGCTTCTCGTCCACCGTGGCACGCATCTGCTCGAGCTTCTTCTCGTTGTCCTGCTGGATCGCCGTCAGCCGCTGCTCGACCGTGTGGCGCACCTCCGAGAGGCGCTGCTCGTTCGCCGCGGACATCGCCTTGAGCTGCTCGCGCATCGCGTCGCTCAAGCGCTGCATCGCCTGATCCTGGGCCTCGCGGGCGGCCAGCGCCTGCCCGCCCAGCGCCTGCTGCAGGCTGGCGAGCTGGACGCGGAAGCTGTCGATCTGCTCGTTCTGCGTGCGGGCCACGTCGCCCGACTGGTTCAGCAGCGTCTGCTGGAAGCTGGCCAGGGTCTGCGATAGCTCCTGGCGCGTGGCGCTGCCCGAGCGGGTCAGCTCATCGCGCAGCTCGCGCTCGGTGCGCTCGCCGCTACTCATCAGATTGCGCTGCAGGGCCTCCAGCGCCTGTGCCTGTGCTTGCCCCTGTTCGTCGCTCTGCCCCGCAGACCTGCTGCGCCATAACAGCAGCAGTGCTGCCACCTGCAGGGCGATCAGGCCCAGTATCACGAAGTCTTGCCAAGTCATCCGGCGATTGTCGCCGACAGCCAGGACAAGCTGTGCGCGCAGCGGCTACTTCAACACGGCCAGCACGCTGCTGTAGTCATCGCTCCAGAGCCGGAAACCGGGGTTGGTGTCGATGGCAACGGCCTCAGCGAGCAGCGGCTGCGCGAGGAACTGCGGAGCGGCGCTGACCAGCACCCAGTCCGAGCGATAGACCAGCCGCTCACCGTCAGGAGCGGTGCTGACCATCCGCGCCTGCCAGCCAAAATGATCGGCGGCCGCCTTGACGACCTGCTTCAGGTCCAGAAAGCGGTTGGTGACATGCACCGCCAGTACACCCTGCGGCTTCAGGTGCCGGAAGTAGGAAGCAAAGGCCTCCCGAGTCAGCAGGTGGATGGGCACGGCGTCGCCCGAGAACGCATCGACCACCAGCACATCGAACTGCTGCGCCGGTTCGCGCTCCAGCGCCAGCCGGGCGTCGGCAATCACGATCTCGGTGGCCGCCTTGCTGCGGCTCAGGAAGGTGAACTCGCTGTGAGCCAGCTGCATCACCAGCGGGTCGATCTCGTAGAGCCGGAAGCTGTCGCCCGGGCGGCCGTAGGTCAGCAGGGTGCCGATGCCGACACCGATCACGCCCACGCGCAGCGGTCCGCCCGCGGCCATCGAGGCCTTGGCCAACAGCGCCCGGCCCACGCCCGAGTCCTGGCTGTAATAGGCGGTGGGCCAGTCCTGGCGCTCCGGCGCCTGGAACTGCCGGCCGTGCACGATCTGGCCATGCATCAGGCTGCGTCTGGCGTCCAGGCCCTCGCCGCCGTCGAGCACGCGCAAGGTGCCGTAGAAGTTGCGCACGGTGACGCGGGCGCCATTCAGGTCGTCCAGGTGCTCGGCGACGCTCACATAGGCAATGCCCAGAACGACGGCACCGGCGCCGACCCAGGCCGGCACCCGCCATCTGCCGCCGGCAAAGTCCTGGCCCTCCATCACCACCCAGGCGACCACCAGCGCCGTCAGCACCAGGCCGATGGACAGCTCGAAATTCCCGCTGAAGACATAGGGAGCAAAGACACCGACAAACAGCCCGCCCAGGGCGCCGCCGATGGCAATCATCAGAAAGTAGCCGGTCAGCTGGGACGGGTGCGGATGCAGCCGAGCCAGCTCGCCGTGGCAGACCATGCAGGCCACGAAGAAGGCTGCCAGATTGATGCCCATGGCCAGGTAGATGGGCAGGGCCGACACGCCCAAGGTCGGCAGATACGCCATTGCGCCCAGACCCAGGGCCAGCAGCGGCAGGAACAGCCCGCGCCGGTACCAGCCCCTGCGTTCGAAGCAGAAGATGAAGGAGAGCAGGTACAGGCCCAGCGGCAGCACCCATAGCAGCGGTATCGGGGCGATGTTCGCCGTCAGGAAACTCGTGTCCGCCACCAGCAGGATGGACGGGCATGCGGCCAGGGCGATCCAACGCAGGCGCAAAGCCGCCGTCGGCGCCACCACAGTGGCCGCCTGGGTGGCCCCCTCCACCGCCGGCCCGCCATGCCGGCCGCGCCAGGCCAGCACCCCGCACAGCAGCGCAAACACGGCGAACAAGGCCGACCACCAAGCCGACTGCCAGCGCGTCGGCAGGTTCGGCTCGACCAACACCGGATAGGCCAGCAGGGCCAGCAGCGAGCCAAAGTTCGACAGCGCGAACAGGCGATAGGGTACGGCGCCGGGCTTCTCGCGCGCGAACCAGGCCTGTATCAGCGGCCCCGTGGTGGACAGCACGAAGTACGGCAGGCCAATGGTCACTGTCAGCAGGGCCAGGATGCGCGGCGTCGGATCCTCGCCGCCACTGGGCCGCCAATCGGCGCTGGGGCTGATCGGCAGCAGCAGCAGGCTGACGGCCAGCAGCGCGATATGCAACAGGCTTTGCTGGCGCGCACTGAGCAGGCGCACAACGAAGTGCGAGTACAGATAGCCAAGCAGCAAGAGCATCTGGAAGAACAGCATGCAGGCCGTCCACACCGAAGCCGAACCGCCGAACCAGGGCAAGATCATCTTGGCGATGATGGGCTGCACCTGGAACAGCAGAAAGGCGCTGAGCAGTATCGTCAGGCCGTAGTGCAGGGCCAGGCCTAAATGGGCGAGCATGAAACTCCTCGATCAGCGCTTGCGCAGGGCTGCCAGCGAGCCGGAGTCTAGGTGCCCGGTGTCACCGTGGCGATACGGGTTAGCGCCCGGTATCAAGCGCCGCCAGTTGCTTGTAGAAGTAGGCGGTGGCGTGCAGCTCGCCGCAGGGGCATTTGGTGTAGGCCGGAATCTCGCCGGCATGCTGCCAGCCCAGGTGGCGGTAGACGCTGTCGGCCTTGGAGCCGGCGTCGGCCCCCAGCACCAGCAGCTGACGGCCCTGCGCAAGCGCAAAGGTCTCGAGCTCGCGCATCAGCATCGTCGCCAGGCCCTGCCCCTGGCAGGTGCTCAGCACCAGCAGCTTCTGCACCTCGGCGCGATGGCGGCCATCGTCACGCTCGCACAGGGCCAGTTGCACCGCGCCCAGCACCTTGCCGCGGTGGCGGGCGACGAACAGCACCTGATGGGCCGACAGCTTGCCGAACACCTCGCGCCAGTAGGCGGCCGCCTCGGTGGGCACCAGCGGGGCCAGAAAACCGACCGCGGCGCCGCCATGGACGCTGTCGATCAGCAGATCACAGAGGCTGTCGATCAGTGCCGAGGTGGCAAGCGTGACTTGTTCAATGCGCATGGCGGTGACGGGCTTGAGTTGCCGTCAATGACAGCAAGAAGCAAGCCAAGCCGAACTGCCTTGCCGGCCGCCCTACGCGCACCAGGACCGAGAATACTCAACCCAAGTTGGTGCGGGCCAGCACCTCGGGATTGATGGGTGTCGGTGGCGTGCCCCCGGTCAGCGCCGCCGTCAGATTGGCCGCCGCCAGCTCGGCCATGGCCAGTCGGGTCTTCATCGTCGCGCTGGCGATATGGGGCGTGAGCACGACGTTGGGCACGGTCAGCAGGCCAGCGTGCAGCTGGGGCTCGCCCTCGAACACGTCCAGGCCTGCGGCGGCGATGGTTCTGTTACGCAGAGCCTCGGCCAGCGCCACGTCATCGACCACGCCACCGCGGGCGATATTGGTCAAGGTGGCGGTGGGCTTCATCTGCGCCAGTTCGGCCGCGGCGATGGTGTGGTGGGATGCGGCCGAGTACGGCAGCACGATCACCAGATGGTCGGCCTCGCGCAGCAGGGTTGCCTTGTCCACATAGCGGGCCCCGACCTCGGCCTCCTGCTCGGCCGGCAGCTGCGAGCGGTTGTGATAGATCACCTGCATGCCGAAGCCTAAAGCGCCGCGTCGTGCGATGGCCCGGCCAATGCGACCCATGCCCAGGATGGCCAGGGTGCTGCCGTTGACCTCGGCGCCGGCAAACATATCGTAGCTCCAGCGCTTCCATTCGCCCCGGCGCAGCGCATGCTCGGCCTCGGCCATGCGGCGCGCGGCGGCCATCATCAGCGCGAAGCCGAAGTCGGCCGTCGTCTCGGTCAGCACATCGGGCGTGTTGGTGGCCAGCACGCCCCGCGCGGTGCAGGCCGGCACGTCGATATTGTTGTAGCCAACGGCCACATTGCAGACGGCTTTCAGCTGCGGGCAGGCGTCCAGCAGCGCCGCATCGATGCGCTCGCTGCCGGTGATCAGCGCACCGCTCTTGCCCTGCAACCGGGCGATCAGCTCGGCCGGCGCATAGGGCTCGTCACCCTGGTTGCTGCTGACCTCGAACTGCGTCTGCAGCCCCTCCAGCACCGAGGGAAAGAGCGCGCGTGCGACCAGGATGGCGGGTTTGGTGGACATCAATGCTCCTCAGCGGAAGAAGATGAAGGTCATCAGCACGAACAAGGGCAGCAGCACCGCGCTCGACCAGGCCATATAGCCGAAGAAGCTGGGCATCCGTATGCCCCGTCCCTCGACAATGGCCTTGACCATGAAGTTGGGGGCGTTTCCGATATAGCTGTTGGCGCCCATGAAGACCGAGCCGGCGGAGATGGCGGCCAACACCGGCGCCAAGGTCGTCATCAAGACCTGCGGATCGCCGCCGGCCATATTGAAGAACACCAGATAGGTCGGCGCGTTGTCCAGAAAGGATGACAGCACACCCGAGAACCAGAAATAGGCCCAGGGCAGCGGCTGGCCATCGGGCCCGGTCACCGCCTGCAGCAGGCCGGCGAACGGCCCTGCCAGGCCGGCGCGCAGCATCGCCAGCACCGGGATGATGGTCAGGAAGATGCCCGCGAACAGCTTGGCCACCTCCTGCATCGCGCCCCAGTTGAACTGGTTGCTTTCGCGCACCGCCTTGGGCGTCAGCCACAGCGAGGCGAAGGTGACCGCGATCAGCGCGCCATCGCGCACAACCTGCGCTAGGCCGACCTCGGTGCCAGCCACATTCCAGCTCAGCGCAGGCTTCCAGATGCCACTCATCAGCACCAGGCCCATCACCATCAGCAGCAGCAGGAAATTGATGCCGCCCTCGATGCCCAGCGGCTGGTCGGGAGTCGGGTCATAGGGCTTCAGTTCTTCCTTGCTGAAGTAGTAGCGGTCCAGCAGCCAGAACAGGCCCAGCAGGGTGCAGACCAGGAACAGGGTCTCCGGCAGCAGATATTTGACCGTCCAGAAGAAGTCCACCCCCTTCAGAAACCCCAGGAACAGCGGCGGATCGCCCAGCGGTGTCAGCGCCCCACCGGCGTTGGAGACGATGAAGATGAAGAACACGAACACATGGGCGGCGTGCTTGCGGTTGTCATTGGCGCGTATCAGCGGCCTCACCATCAGGATGGACGCACCGGTCGTGCCCATGAAGCTGGCCAGCACCGCACCGATGGCCATCAAGCCGACATTGAGGCCGGGGCTGCCCCGCAGATTGCCGCGGATGAAGATGCCGCCGGCCACCGTGTACAGCGCCGTCAGCAGGATGATGAAGGGCAGATAGTCGGCCAGCAGCGCATGGGCCAGGTTCTGGCCGGCGACCGCCGGGCCGAAGAGCCAGGCAAAGGGCAGCAGAAAGGCCAGCGACCAGGCGGCCGATACCTTGCCGAAATGATGGTGCCAGAAGACGGGCAGCAGCAGCGGCATCAAGGCGATGCTCAGCAAGATGCCGGCAAAGGGCACCGCCCACCAGACGGCCAGTTGGCCGCCGTCAAAGCTGGCCGCCTGTGCCAGTCCAGGCAGCAAAGCCAGTGCGAGCAGGGACGCGCGCTTATTCATGGAAGGTCGTGAACGAGGCCACCGGGTCGCGCTCGGTCACCAGCGTGTTCTCGATCGCCGCGGGGTCGGCATGGCCCAGCGACATGCCGCAGACCAGCATCTGCTCCGGGCCCGTGCCCAGATGGGCAAGGATGATCTTGTGGAACTGCGTGAACGCCGCCTGCGGGCAGGTGTGCAGGCCACGCGCGCGGGCCGCGACCATGATGTTCTGCAGGAACATGCCGTAGTCCAGCCAGCTGCCCTGGCACATCACCCGGTCAATGGTGAACATCAGACCGACCGGAGCGTCGAAGAAGGCGTAGTTGCGGCCATGCTGGGCATGCATGCGGGTCTTGTCGCCCTTGGTGATCTGCAAGAGGCCGTACAGATCCCAGCCGACCTTGCGCCGGCGGTCGATGTAGGGCGAGCGCCATTCGGTCGGGTAGTAGGCGTACTCCTCGGTGTGGGTGGCGGCCACCGCCGGATCGTCGTAGGCGGCCAGTATCTTGGCGCTCAGCTCGCGCTTGAAGCCACCGGTCAGCACATGCACCTGCCAGGGCTGGGTGTTGGTGCCGGAGGGTGCCCGCGCGGCCACGGCAAGGATCTCTTCAATCGTCTGCCGCGGCACCTCGGTCGGTAGAAAGGCACGCATCGAATGGCGCGAGGTGATGGCGGCATCGACCGCGGCGGTGGTGTCGGGCGAGATCTGGGTCACGGGCGAAGTCCTTCAAGCAAGGCCTGGAAATTGGCGGGCAGCGGCACCGGGCGGCGGGTCCGCCGGTCCACATAGACATGAACAAAATGGCCACGTGCGGCGCACAGCGGCTCACCGGCACCGAACAAGCCTATCTCATAGCGCACGCTGGACTGGCCCAGGTGGGCGACGCGGATGCCAGCGTCCACCGCCTGCGGGAAGGCCAGCGAGGCAAAGTAGTTGCAATGGGTCTCGACGACCAGGCCGATCACCGCGCCGGCGTGGATATCAAGCACGCCGCCATTGATCAGCATCTGGTTTACGGCCGTGTCGAACAGGCTGTAGTAGACGACGTTGTTCAGATGGCCGTAGGCATCGTTGTCCATCCAGCGGGTGGTCAGCGGCACGAAGTGCTTGTAGGCCTCGCGGGCTTCGGGGGCGGATCGGCTGTTCATGGGCTCGATTGTGTCTCGGCTTGCCACTGCTGCCAGGACGCTGCCGCCTCGCGCAGGGTGTTCAGTTGCACATCGACGGTGGTCTGCAAGTCGCGTCCGTAGCCGCCGGCCATGCTCAGCGCCACTGGCAGGCGGCGGACGCGCAGGGCCTCGAACACGCGGCGGTCACGCTCGCGCATGCCGGCGGTGGTCAGCTTCAGGCGGCCCAGCCGGTCGCCCTCGTGCGGATCGGCGCCGGCCAGATAGAAAGCTAGACCCGGTGGGGTGCCGGCCAGTCGGGCCCAGACCGCCTCCAGCGCTTCGTCCAGGGCCCGAAGATAGGGCGCGTCGGTGCAGCCATCGGGCAGGTCCACATCCAGATCGCTGGGCTCCTTGCGAAACGGGAAGTTCTTCGCCCCATGCAGCGACAGCGTGAACACCGTCGAGTCGTCGCGGAAGATGGCGGCCGTGCCATTGCCCTGGTGCACGTCCAGATCGATCACCAGCACCCTCAACCGCTGGCGGTGGCGCCGGTGCCATTCCGCCTGCATCAGCCTTGCGGCCACAGCCACATCATTGAAGACACAGTAGCCCGAGCCGCGATCGGCATAGGCATGGTGGGTGCCGCCGGCCAGATTGGCTGCAACGCCCTCGGCCAGCGCGGCGCGGGCGGCGGCAATGCTGGCGCCGACCGAACGGCGCGAGCGTTCGGCCATCATCGGCGACCAGGGAAAACCGATTTCGCGCTGCTGGGCCGCCGTCAGATGGCCTTGCAGCACAGCCTCCACATAGTCAGGCGTGTGGGCCAGCGCCAGCTCGCCATCGGTCGCGGCCTGCGCCTCCTGCACCCGCCAGGGGCCGACCACGCCGGGCAGTTGATCACGCAACATGCGGTACTTGCTGGCCGGGAAGGTATGGCCCGGCGGCAAGGTCAAGCTGAAGTTGTCGGAGTGGAAGGCCTGCATGGGGAAGCACATTCTGCCCGCAGGCGCCGGCCGCCGACTGTCATTGGCGCGTCATGCGCACAGGCGATCCTGCGCTGGGATTTAGGCCCCACCCCCTAGATTGCTGCACTGCAGCAAATAGTGCTTGCAGTCCTGGCAAACCTCAGTAGAATTGCGCTCATGTTGCAGTGCAACATTTTCGCTGATCAATGACTTTACTCTTGGAGATGCACCATGCTGACTGCTGAACAAATTCTGGCCGCCCACAAGGCAAACGTTGAAACCCTGTTTGGTCTGACCAACAAGGCTTTTGAAGGTATCGAGAAGCTCGTCGAGCTGAACATGCAGGTCGCCAAGACCTCGTTCGGCGAAGCCGCTGAAACCGCCAAGGCCGCCCTGTCGGTCAAGGACGCTCAAGAGCTGATGGCTCTGCAAACCGCGCTGCTGCAACCGGCCGCCGAAAAGGCCGCTGCCTACAGCCGTCATCTGTATGACATCGCTGCCGGCACCAACGCCGAAGTGACCAAGGTTGCCGAAGCGCAAATCGCCGAAGGCCAGCAAAAGTTCATGGGCCTGGTCGATACCGCCGTCAAGAACGCTCCTGCCGGTTCGGAAAACGCCGTCGCTCTGGTGAAGTCGGCCGTCTCGGCAGCCAACAACGCTTTCGAGTCGGTGCAAAAGGCCGCCAAGCAAGCCGCTGACGTCGCCGAAGCCAACTTCCAGGCGATGAACACCCAGGCCGTCAAGGCCGCAGGTCAAGCCACCAAGGCTGCCAAGCGTTCCGCTTAAGCTGCTTCCAGCCTGATCAAAAAGCCCGATGCGAGCATCGGGCTTTTTTTCGTCTGCACTCAGTGGGTCTTGGCCACAATCGCTGCCTTGATGGCCGGCATTTGCGCCTTGGCGATCTCTCGGCCGGCCTTGATGGCGCGCTGGCGGCCGCCGAAGTCCGAGCTGCCGACATCGTTCAGCTTCGGTCGCAGCACCACATCGGCCTCGCGCAACTCCAAGGTATTGATGCTGCGGCCCATGATGCTGAAGGTCTGCATCAGCATGCGCATCGCGTCCTGTGGCGCGATGGCGTCAGGCGGAGATGAGATGTCCACCGCGATCACCAGCTCCGCCCCCATCTGCCGGGCGTAGCGCACCGGCACCGGCGCCACCAGGCCGCCGTCGACAAACTCCTGATTGCCAATCCTCACCGGCTGGAACACCGCCGGCACGGCGCTGGAGGCGCGCACCGCCATGCCGGTGTCACCGCTGCGGAAAAGAATGCCCTCACCGGACGACAGATTGGTGGCAACGATACCCAGCGGCAGGCGCATCTGCTCGATCAGCAGGCCGCCGGTCTTCTCGCGCACATAGCGGGCCAGGGCCTCACCGCGTATCAGGCCGCGCCCGGGAAACGACCAGTCCGTCAGCGCACCCTCGTCCATGCCCGAGGCCACCGCGGCCAGCTCGGTACCCGTCTTGCCGGCGGCATACAGCGCCGCCACCAGGCTACCGGCCGAGGTGCCGATGACCAGATCGGGCTTGATGCCGTTCTCTTCCAGCACCTGTATCACGCCGATATGGGCAAAACCGCGGGCGGCGCCCCCGCCCAGGGCCAGGCCAATACGCGGCGGCTTGGGTGGCGGTTTGGGCGGCGGGACGACGGGAACTTCAATTGGCGGGGGCTCTGCCGGTGGCGCGGTACTGCTACAGCCGCTGGCGGCTATGGCCAGCAGAATCGTCAAGCTTTGGCGGCGTGTCAGAGGCGGGTGGGCGGGCAAACTATCCTGGCTGGGCATAGCGCGATTTTAGGTCGCCAGCCTGGCCGTCGGCCGCTGCCACCTCAGCGGCACTTCGCTACAACCAGGCAGCTACCTCCAAACCTCATCGGTTGGCGGCGTTTCAAGAGCTCAACCTCACGGTCCAGCATCCCTTGCAGCAAACGCGAGGCCAGGCCTTGCTTAACGCGGTGATCCCGAGATGCCGCATCCGGCATACGCTGGCCCCGAGAAATGCCAAACCGGTGAGGCAGGGCTCTGAGCATGAAGATCGGGACGGGCAGGAATCTGAATATATAGCTCGCGAACAGGAGGTCGAAACCTGCAGCGTCAAGTGTGGCCTGCAGGCTGCTCATGGTGTAACGTCTGTAATGGCCGGCGGATACATCCTCGTCGGACCAAAGGCTTTGGTAGGCGGGGACTGTGGCGTAAAGATGCCCCTGCGGACGCAGCAGTCCCTTTACCGACCGCAGAAAAGCGGGCGCATCGTCAATGTGCTCAATCACATCGAACAAACCCGCGGCCGACAGCGAAGGCGGCGTGAACTGTGCACTCTCGGCCGTTGCGCAAATGACGTTGCGGACGCCCCGCCTCTTGGCGTTGACTGCCCCCACATGACCCGGCTCGACCAGGGCAACATCGAACCCCGCGTTCGCCAGCCCCATGGAAACAAACCCGTTGCCACCGCCGATGTCGAAAATCGCACCATCGCCCGGGGGAGGAAATTCATTTGCAACAGCAACGATGCAAGCGTTCCTGTGCCTGAACCAGAACGATGAGTCCTCCACGGCGAAACACTGTTCGTGGCCGTCGGCCGGATACGAAACGGCGGCGTTGCCCCGGCCATACCAGATGCCGTCATTGGCAAGATTCAGTCCAGAACAGATTGTTTGGATATCCACGACTGCTCCTACCAATGCCAGGTTTCTTCCCATGGCGGTCACCGCAGCCTCCAAGTCAACCGGTCGCCGCAGCACGATCGACTCATCTTAAACAGCAGATCGGGCTTGCGCGAGCCCTAGATTCTGGGGTGACGGCTCCGCGTGGACAGTGCCTCAAGCGGCTATAGTGAAGCCGGCCTAGAGACTCCGACAGGCGCCATGGCCAAGCCGCAGGGAGCGGGTTGTTTCGCTAAAGTCCGCTGTTCCGATGATGCTTCGCTCCAGCCTGACCCTCATGGCCATCGGCGCCCTCATCTCGCATGCAAGCTCGGCCCAGCCCACGGTATTGATCGGCGCCGAGAATGACTGGGCACCCTACTCCTCCAGCCATGATGCAGGCGCTCCGGCCAGCGGGCCGGTGCAGGGTTTTGCCGTCGATCTGGTGCGTGCCGGCTTTGCCGCCAAGGGCATCAAGGCCGAGTTCCTCGCCCTGCCCTTTGCGCGGTGCATGCTGTATGCCAGCACCGGGCGGGTGGTGGGCTGCTTCAATGCCACCATCACCGAAGACAACAAGCTGCGCTATCTGTGGCACCAGCCGGCCATGTTCGAGGAGGAGTTGTCGATCTTTGCCAGGGCCAGCTCCTCCGCCGACAAGCTGACGCTCGCCGATCTGCGTGGCCGTAGCGTCGGCTATACGAACGGATACACCTATCCGACCGAGTTCATGCAGGACACGGCGATCAAGAAGCACAGCGCCACCTCGGACCAGTACCTGCTGAAAATGCTGCTGTCCGGCCGGGTGGACTACATCCTGCTCAATCGCTCACCCGGCTACTGGCGCATCAATGGCAGCCCCGAGTTCGCCGGCAAGGCCAAGCGCGTGGGCACCATTTCGTTGGACGGCTTCTGGATCGCCTTCTCGAAACAGCACCCGGACGGCGCAAGGATGGCCGAGCTGTTCGGCCAAGGCATGGGTGAGCTGCGACAGAACGGCAGCTACCAGCGCATGCTGGGCGAGTTCAGGCGCAGGATCGGCGATCACTGAGACCAAGGCAAGGAGTCCCCAGCATGCCCATCACCGCAGGCCCCTTGTCGATTCTCGCCATAGCCTTGCTGTGCGCCACGGCCGGCGCCAAGCCCTTGCCACGCGACCCATTGGAACGACGCTGCTGGCTGGCCCAGACCCAGCAGCGCACCGGCGCCGATCTGCGCGAGCCGGTGCGGGTGCGCATCGCCAATCTACGCCACGGCTATCAGGTCCGGGCGCCGTTCTGGGTCGAGTTCGGCATTCGAGGCATGGGGGTGATACCGGCCGGAACGAAGCATGACAAGGCCGGCCACCACCATCTGCTGATCGACACCCCGCTGCCCAAGGACCCGCGCGAGCAGATTCCGTTCTCGGCCACGCACAAGCATTTCGGCAAGGGCCAGACCGGCGCCGAGGTGGATCTGCCGCCGGGCGAACACACCCTGCGCCTGCTGTTCGCCGACCATGATCACCGGCCCTACTTCGTCTTCAGCCCCGAGATCACCGTGCGCGTGCTAGGGCGCCGCGACACCACCCCGCCAACCATTGAGGCCAAGGACTTCGAGGCCAGCTGCGCCCTCTGGTACCAGGACCAGCTGAGCACCCCACCCGCCAAGACCAAGCAGGTCTATGTGAAGAATCTGCGCGACGAGGAGCCGGTCACCAGCCCCTTTGTGCTGAGCCTGGGCGTGATCGGCCTCGGCGTGGCGCCCGCCGGCCAGCGCATCGCCGATACCGGCCATTTCGAGCTCATCGTCAGCGGCCGCGGCGGCGCGCCTTCGCAGCGCGTGCTGCTGGCAGACGGCCGCACCGAGGCGATGCTGGACCTGCCCCGTGGCGACTACGAGATCGAGCTGCGCCTGCTCGATGGCAGCGGCGCGGCACTGCTGAAGGCGCCGCCGCTGCGTGTGCCGGTGACGCGCCAGGAGCGCTGAGTTCAGGCCAGATAGGCCTCCAGCTCGCCGACATCGATCTGCTCCGGATGCAGAAAGCGTCGCGCATAGTCCATGCAGACACCCGAGCGCAGGAACAGCTCGAACAGCTCGCCGTCGAGGTGCTGCTCGCGCCGCATCGCGGCCATGATCTCCAACGCCTCGGACAGCAGTTTGCCTTTTTTGTAGGGCCGGTCATCGGCGGTCAGCGCCTCGAACACATCGGCCACCGCCATCATCCGCGCCGGCACGCTCATCTGATCGCGGGTCAATCCGCGCGGGTAGCCACTGCCATCCATCTTCTCGTGGTGGCCACCGGCAATCTCGGGCACGCTCCGCAGATGCCGCGGCAGCGGCAGCTCGTTGAGCATCTTGATCGTCTGCACGATATGGTCGTTGATCTTGTAGCGTTCCTCCTCGGTCAAGGTGCCGCGGGTGACGCTGAGGTTGTAGAGCTCGCCGCGGTTGTACAGATGCTCGGGCACCTGCAGCCTGAAGCCCAGCGGATTGGCCTCGGGCGGGCGCTCGCGCTCGGGCCGCGGCAGCACATGCTCGGGCTTGTCGGCCAGCAGCGGCTCCTGCACCGGCAGCGCGGCGACGGGCCGGCCAGCCTTGCGCTTGAGCTCGTCGCCGGACAGGCCCAGGCGGTCGTCCAGCGTGCGCGTCCAGGTCCGCGCGCCAATCTCGCGCAACCGCGCCAGCTGCGCCTCGGTCATCGCCTCACCACCCTCGTTGCAGGCCGCGATGAAGGCAAATTCGTCGTCGAGTTGCGCCAGCAGCGGGGCAAGCTCTTGCCTGACCTGCTCGAGCACATCGGCTGGCAACAGGGCCTCATAGCGGGCCAACTGGGCCTCGCGCTTGAGCAGCTCGAAGCGCATGCGCACCTCGTGGATGCGGTCGTAGATCGTCTCCAGCTTGGTCGCCTTGTCGACCACGAATTCCGGCGTGGTGACCTTGCCGCAGTCATGCAGCCAGGCGGCGATGTGCAGCGCCTCCCAGGCATCGTCATCCAGGCGGAAGTCGGCGAAGGGGCCCTCGCTGGCATCGCAGGCGGCTCGGGCCAGCATCTTGGTCAGCTCGGGCACGCGCTGACAATGGGCGCCGGTGTAGGGGCTCTTGGCATCGATGGCGCCGGCCACCAATTGGATGAAGCTCTCCAGCAGCTCCTTGCGGGCGCGCAGCAGCAGCTGGTTGTCGATGGCCACCGCCGCCGGCCCGGCAAGGGCCTCGATGAAGGCCTTGCGCGAGGGGGACAGGTCTTGCGGATGGTCTGCCGTGTCGGGCAGAAAGCTCAGCGACAGCGTACCCACGACCTCGTTCTGCCGGTTCTTCAGAGGCAGGGCCACGAGTCTCAAGCTGGTGGTGTTGAGCCCCATGAAGACGGCGCTGTAGCGGGCCAGATGGGCCGGATTCTCCCAGTGCAGATCCAGGCTGACCATGCGGTCCTGACGCACCGCCTGCACGGCCGCCGAAGGGCTGTCGGGTTCGTCCAGCTGCCACTCGATCAGCGAGGCTGGCTCCCCCTGGGTGCCACGCAAGCGCACACCCGTGGGCTCAAGGCGCTGGCCATCGGCACTGACCAGATGCAGGGCGCCGCCGGTGGCCCCGGCCACCGAGATCGTCTCGCTGAGGATGCGCTGCAGCAGGGTGTCGAACTGACGCTCGGCGGACAGGGCACTGGAAATTTCCATGAAGCGGCTCAGCGTGTGTTTCATGCCGGTCATGGCCAGGGCCAGGCGGTCCACCTCGCGGATGCGGCTGCGCGCCGGGTCGGGGCCACCGAAGTCGAAACGACGTATCGCCTCGGCCTCGTGCGCCAGCTGCTCCAGCGGCCGGGACACCAGATTGGCCGCCCAGTGCACCAGCGGCAGCATCAGCAACACCATGCCGACGGTGATCAGCACTGACAGATTGCGGCTGTGGATGGCATCGGCCAGGAGCTCGTCGCTGGGCGCGGCAATCGCCAGGGTCAGCGGCGGACCGCCAGCCGTGACCAGCGGCTCCAGGCGCACCACCCAGTCGCGGTCGGCGACGTTCAGCAGCGACTCATCGGCAGCCCTTGCCTGGCCGCTGCTGGCTCGTCGCCACAAGGCACTGAGCACGGGCACATTCAGCTCATCGACGGTGACCAGCCGCGACTCGCCGACCTGAGGGGCGCTGCTAGGAGGCAGACTCCGCGGATAGGCCAGCACGGCGCCGCGGGCATCGACAATCATCAGCTCGGCGGAGGTAGTGATGCGCTGACGCGCCAGCATGGCCGACAGCGCCTGCAGGCTCACATCGACACCCGCCACCGCGCCGCCTCGGGCGCTGGCCAGCGTCAGGCCGACCTCGCGGGTGGTGTAGAAGAGATAGGGCGCCGTCTGCACCACGGCGCCACCGGGTTCGGCCGCCTGGGCCTGCTTGAACCAGGGCCGGCCGCGCGGTTCAAACACATAGTCGGGCCGCTCCCGTGCCTCCAGCAGGCGCAGATCGGCATCGAGGAAGTCATGCCTGCCCTGTATCACCGGTCGGTCGCGATTGACCGACTGCAACACAAAGGCGGCACGATCGGGGGACTTCATCAGCTCGCGCAAGGCCGGGCTGTCGAGCCGGCGTAGCAGCAAAAAGGAACCGTTCTCGCTGCCGCCATAGACGGCCGACAGCGAGGGGTTGGCGCTCAGCGCGCCGGCCAGCAGGGGCAGTTGGGCCAGGCGGGTGGGCTGGTCGGGCGCGGTCAGCAGCGCCGTATCGGCCAGCAGCGCGGCGGTGGTGCGCGCCGGCCGCAACTCGCCCTCGATGGCGGCGACGGCCTCACGGCCCACCCGCTCGAAGGTGTCGGCCGCGACGCGCAGCATGCGCTGCTTGCCGGCACGCAGCTGGTAGCTGGCCAGGGCCAGATAGAGCAGTACCACCAGCGCGATCATGATCACCGACAAGGTCACATAAATGGACCGCGGCGTGTAGTGCAGCGTCTTCATGGCACTCCCCGAGCTTGGCTGCCCCGATGAGGCCCAAGATCGTGGCACAAGTCAACCGCGCCTGTGGTTCAAACCACGCGCCAGGGGCAGCTATCGCCCGGTCTGGGACAGCGTGTCCATGATGCCCATGCCGGCGCCGGGCAATTGCTCGCGGGCCTGGCGCACGGCTGCGGCACGCGCGCTGCGCCGCGCCACGAGTTGCTCCAGCACCCGTGCCACGGCGGCGCTGTCGCCCACCGCAGCATGCAGTCGCACCTGCGCCTCCAGGGCCGGCAGAGCCACGCCGTCACGCACCCGCAACTCGGGTGGATCGAACAGCGCCCGAAGCAAGTCCAGCGCCGCGCTTCGCTGACCGGCGACTTCGGCGATCAGGGCCATTTCCAGCTGGGCCGAGCGGCGAATAGCCGCCCAACCCCGGACCCCGGCCAGATCGGCCAGGCGCAGCAACTCTGCTTGGGCCCGCTCGGCCTCGCCACGGCGTCGCAGCCAACGTGCCACATTGGCCTCCCACATGGTGCGCAGATACTCGCTGTCGATGGCCTGGGCCGCCGCCGATCCTTGCGCCACCACGCGGCTGGCGCGGGCCAGCAGACCCAGGGCCATGCCGGGGTTGTCCTGGGCCAGATAGCTGTCGTGCAGGCCGCAGACCATGTGCAGTGCATTCGAGTAGCGCTGTACCCGTTCATAGGTCGAGCCCTGTTGCTCGATCAGGCCCAGCGCCTCCTGCATGAAGCGCTCGGCCTCGACCGCGTCGCCCAGCGCCAGATGGCACATGGCCACGCGTTCGATCGCGCGCGAGGCCAGCGGTATGTTCTTCAGCGCCTGCGCATCCTGCCAGGCCATGCGCGCGCCGCGCAGGGCCAGTTCGTGCATGGCCAGCTGGCTGTGGGCGAAGGACATATTGATCAGCAGCTCGGCGCGCCGCAGCGAGGGCTGGTCCAGGGCCACCAGGCCCAGCAAGCGCTGGCAGTCCTTCAGCACGACATCGAAGCGCTCGAACTTGAGCCGGCAGCGCACGCGCAGCATCAGCGCCTGGAACAGCAGCTCGTCCGAGCGACATTCGATAGGATCGTCGACCACGCGCAGCACCGCATCGGTGGCGCACAGGACCTCGTCAAAACGGGCGAGCTCGAAGCTCTGCTCGGCCTGCTCCAACAGGGTCTGGCAATGGCGTAACTGCGACTTCATCCGGCTCGGCGCATCCACGCCCTCCATCCATTCACGGGCCCGAGATCCTAGCGGGCCGCGCTGACAGCAAACCTACAAAATGATAAAATCAACAACTCAATAGGCGCCCATATAGTCCTTCTTGCCCACCTCGACACCACTGTGGCGCAGGATGCCGTAGGCGGTGGTGACGTGGAAGAAGAACTGCGGCAGGCCATAGTGCAGCAGATAGTCCTGCCCGCTGAAGCGCCGCTCCTTGGGCGTGCCGGGCCGGGTGATGATCTCGCGACTGGCGGCCGCTGCAAATTGCTCGGGCGTCAGGGCGGCCAGAAAGGCCCGTGTCCTGGCAATACGCTCATGCAGATCGGCAAAGCCCTGCTCACTGGCCTCGAACACCGGCACCTCGACGCCGGCCAGACGGGCGCTGACGCTGGCGGCAAAGTCGCAGGCCACCTGCACCTGGCGCAGCAGCGTGAACATATCGGGATACAGCCGCGCCTGAAGCAGCGCGGCGGGCTCGATGTTGCGCGCGGCCGCATGGGCCTCGGCCTTTGCCAGCACATCATCCAGGCCCCCCAGCATTTGCTTGAAAATGGGCACGGCGCTTGAGTACATCAGTTCGGTCATGGGGTCTTCCAGTCGGGGCGGGCCTGCATTCTCGCAGGCCCTGGCCAAGGGCGAGCGTGGTCAGGCTCACACAAATTCGATAAAAATGACAATTCGGCTCAAGAGTCGCGATCAGGCACCGATATAGGTCTGAGCTCATCAGGCTCGACGGTCGACCAACCAGCACAAGGTCTCGACCGGACGGCAGCCATGTGAGCAAGTCCACGCGCCCTACCTCCACGCCAATCGCCCGATCGCATGATGCGTTCCGGTCGGGATCCCATGCCGAACAGCCTGCTCAGCACGCACAATATAGAAGCCGATCTGCTCCTGGCGGCCTACGAACGCAAGCGGCTGAACCTGCTGATGGCCGCCGGCACAATGACGGTGGTGGTCGTGACTGTGTGGAAGGCGGCCATGTTTGCGCCTCACCTGATGCAGGCCTGGGCCGCCGCCGTATTGCTGTGCACGGCGCTGGGCTGGCTGGAATTGCGCGCGTTCCGGCGCGCTGTGCCCACGCCCGAGGCCCTGTCGCCTTCGTTGCTGCTTCGCTGGAAGCGCATCTTCATTGCTCAGACCCTGTTGGCCGGGGGCGCCTGGGCACTAGGCCCGGTTCTGCTGGTTGGCCACGCGCAGATTGCGGAGCTGGCCTTGCTGGCCAGCCTGCTGCTGTGCGTCTGCGCCGTTGCCATGACCTCGGTGGCCGAGCAGCGGGGCGCCATGCAGGCCTTCCTGCTGGCCACTCTGCTGCCGGTTGCCGTGGCGCTGGCCTTGACCGAAGGCACCTTGGAGCGCCTGCTGGCGATGGTGATGCTGGGCGGCATGTCGCTGATGATCGTCGTCGGCCGCAATGCCCACCGGGCCATGCGCACGCTGCTCGAGACCCAGATCGAGCTGCGGGCGATGCTCGACGCTTCACAGGATGCTGTGGTCGGCATCGATGACCGGGGCCTGATCACTGACTGGAATCTCAAGGCGCAGGCCGTGTTCGAGCGCAGCCCAGAGGAAGCCCTAGGCCAGGCCTTCGAGGCGGTGCTGATTCCTCAGCGGCACCGCGCCAGCTACCGTGAAGCGCTGGCGCAGTTCCTGGGCCACGGCGAGGAAGGGCGCATGAATCGCCGCATCGAGACCACGGCGCTGCGCCGCAACGGTGAGGAGTTCCCGGCCGAAGTGGCGATCACTCCGCTGAAATCGGGACGCAAGCACCGCTTCACGGCCTTCATCGCCGACATCACCGAGCGCAAGGCAGCCGAATCGAGGCTGGCACTGTTCCGCCGCGTGTTCGACGCCAGCGGCCAACTGATCAGCATTCTGGATGGTCAGGGCAAGGCGCTATACCAGAACCGCGCGCATGCGCTTGAGCTGGGCTATAGCGATGAAGAGGTCCGGGGCAGGCACTTCTCTCTGACGGTGGCACCGGAAAGCATGACGACCCTGCCCGAAGAACTTCGCAAGGCCATGCTCGAAGACCGGCGCTGGACCGGCCAGCTGACCCTGCGCCGCAAGGACGGCAGCCGCTTCATCGCCAACAACAATATCGGCTTCATCCAGGATGAGGCCGGGAACGTCCAGTACGGCTTCAACATCTTCAGCGACTTCAGCGCCGAACTGGCGCGGCGCAACGAACTGGCCCAGGCCAAGGAGGAGGCCGAGCGCGCCAACGCCGCCAAGTCAGACTTCCTGTCGAGCATGAGCCACGAGCTGCGCACGCCGATGAACGCCATCATCGGCTTTGCCCAGATGCTCGAGTTCGACAGCGGGCTCAACGCCGACCAGCAGGACAATGTGGGCGAGATCCTGAATGCCAGCCGGCATCTGCTCGAGCTGATCAACGAGGTCCTGGACCTGGCGAAGATCGAGGCCGGGCACGCCAATCTGTCGATCGAGGCCGTGGACCTGGGCCTGCTGGTCGATGACTGCCGCCAGCTGCTGCAGCCTGTGGCGGCCCAGCGCCAGATCCGCATGTACCTGCCCGTGCCCGAGCAGACCCTGGTGCGTGCCGACCGCGTGCGGCTCAAGCAGGTGCTGCTGAACCTGCTGTCCAACGCCGTCAAGTACAACCGCGAGGGCGGCGACATCAGGCTGACCGTGCAGCCGCTGGCCGAGGCGCGGATGCGCGTCACCGTCACCGACACCGGCGACGGCATTGCGCCGGAGCGCATTGCCGAGCTGTTCCAGCCCTTCAACCGGCTGGACGCAGCCCATGGCGAGGTCGAAGGCACCGGCATCGGTCTGACCATCACCCGTCGGCTGATGCTGATGATGGATGGCACCGTCGGCGTGAACAGCCAGCCGGGGCTGGGTTCCAGCTTCTGGATCGAGCTGCCGGGCGCCGAACCCAGGACCACCGACAACACCGCCGCACAAACGCCGGGCCCCGGAGCGTCGGACCGCAATGGGCCGGCCTCCCTCGTGCTGTGCATCGACGACAACCCGGTCAACCTGAAGTTGATGGCACAGTTCTTCGGTCTGCGCCCCGATACTGAGCTGATGACCGCCACCGGCCCCGAGGAGGGCCTCGAACTGGCGCTGGCCCGCCGCCCCGACCTGATCGTGCTGGACATCAATATGCCCGGCCTGGACGGCTACCAGGTGCTGGCGCTGCTGAAGGCCAATCCGGGCCTGTCCGGCGTTCCGGTGATCGCGGTCACGGCCAATGCCACGCCCCGCGATATCGCGCGCGGCGAGACCGCCGGCTTTGCCGCCTATCTGACCAAGCCGCTGGATGCCCGGCAGTTTCTGGACACCGTCACGCGCTGCCTTGCCCCTGGAGCGGAGCCATCCCCATGACCGAACTTCGACTCGAACATGCCCGGATCTTTCTGGTGGACGACGAGCCCGCCAATCTGAAGCTGCTGGACAAGCTGCTGCGGGTGCAGGGCTACCGCCATCTGGTGCCGATACAGGACTCGCGCGAGGTGCTGCCGAGCTACCAGGAGGCGCGGCCGGACCTGATACTGCTGGACATCAACATGCCGCACCTTGACGGCTTCGAGGTGATGAAGCAGCTGCAGGCGCTGAAAGACCCGCTGCTGCCTCCGATCGTCATCCTCACCGCCCAGCATGGGCGCGAGCACCTGATGAAGTCGCTGATGGCCGGGGCGCGCGACTTCATCGGCAAGCCCTTTGACCGCATCGAGCTGCTGATGCGGGTCACCAATCTGCTCGACGCCCAACTCGCGCACCGCATGATGCACGACCAGAAGGCGGTGCTGGATGAGATGGTGCGCCTGCGCACCGAGGCGCTGAACCAGACCCGGCTGCAGGTCGTGCACCGGCTGGGCCGCGCGGCCGAGTACCGCGACAACGAGACCGGGCTGCACATCGTGCGCATGAGCCAGTACGCGGCGCTGCTCGCGCGCAGCCTGGGCTGGAGCGAGCCCGACTGCGAGCTGATGCTGCATGCCAGTCCGATGCACGATGTCGGCAAGATCGGCATTCCCGACGCCATCCTGCTCAAGCCGGGCAAGCTGGACGCGGCCGAATGGGACATCATGAAGACCCATGCCAGCATCGGCGCCGACATCCTCGACGGCGGCGACTCCGACCTGCTGCGCCTGGCCGCGCAGATCGCGCTGACCCATCACGAGAAATGGGACGGCAGCGGCTACCCGGCAGGTCTGAAAGGCGCCGAGATCGCCCAGGCCGGTCGCATCGTCGCCGTGGCTGATGTGTTCGACGCGCTGAGCTCGTCAAGGCCCTACAAGAAGGCCTGGCCACTGGACGAGGCGCAGGCCTTCATCAGCGAGCAGTCCGGCGGTCACTTCGACCCCGAGGTGGTGCGGCACTTCGAGCTCAGGACGGCCGAGATCCTGGCCATTCGCGAACAGCATTTGGAGCTCTGAACGTCGATGCGCCCGGTGCCGACCTAAACTCGGCCCATGCAGTTTGCCCCCCTCATCAAAGAAATCGGCCGCGGCAGCAAGGGTGCCCGTGACATGGACGGGCCCCAGGCTGAGACGCTGTTCGGCGCCATCCTTGACGGCCAGGTGCCAGATATGGAGCTCGGCGCAATCCTGCTGAGCCTGCGCATCAAGGGCGAGAGCGCGGCCGAGGTGGCCGGCTTTGTGCGAGCTATGCAGGCGCGCACCGCCGCCGTCGAGGTACCTGACGGGCCGCGCTGCGTGCTGCTGCCCACCTTCAATGGCGCGCGCAAGCAGGCGAATCTGATGCCGCTGGTGGCCCTGCTGCTGGCCCGTGCCGGCGTGCCGGTGCTGATCCATGGCCGGCATGACTTCGACAGCCGCGAGAGCCCGTTTGCGCTGCTGGAGGCTCTGGGCATACCGTTGGCCGGCTCGACCGCCGAGGCCGCCGAACATCTAGCAGCAAGGCGCCTGGCCTGCCTGCCCTTGGCCGCGCTGAACCCGGGCCTGGACCGGCTGATGGCCCTGCGCCCCCGTCTGGGCGTGCGCAACAGCGGCCACAGCGTCGCCAAGCTGCTCGATGCCGCCCCCGGCCGCAGCGTGCGCGTGGTGGCCGTCACCCATCCCGAATACCTCGACAGCATGGGCCAGGCCCTGCCCGGCCTCACCGCCAACGGCGGCCGGGCTCTGTTGATGCGCGCCAGCGAGGGCGAGGCCTACGCCCATCTGCGCCGCCCGGCCCATCTGATCGGCTTTGCCGACGGTCAGGCCAGCGAGCTGCATGCCGCTGAATCGGCCAATATCGACTGGCCGCTGTCCGGCGCCGTCGAGGCGGCGGCCAATGCCGCACTGATAACGGCGATGCTCGACGGGCGCGAGGTCGTCCCCCCGCGCATTGCAGAGCAGGTCTGCGCACTGACCGGCTTGGCCGACCATTGACCCGTAGCCCGAGTCAGCAACGTTGGCCCCGGATTGCATCCGGGCTACATGAGGTATTCGTAGCCCGGATGCCAATCCGGGTGCGCCTTCAAACCTCCAGCCACTCCTTGCGGATATAGGCATTGGCGCGCAACTCGGCCGGCGTGCCCTCGAACACGATACGGCCGTGGCCCATCACATAGCAGCGCTCGGAGATCTCCAGCGCAATCGCCAGCTTCTGCTCGACCAGGAGCACCGAGATGCCGCGCCGCTGCAGCTCCTTAAGGTACTCGGCCACCAGTTCGACAATCTTGGGCGCGAGGCCCTCGGTGGGCTCGTCGATCATGATCAGGTCCGGGTCGCCCATCAGCGTGCGACACAGGGTCAACATCTGCTGCTCGCCGCCCGACAGCACGCCGGCCTCGGTGTGCTGGCGCTCTCGGAGCCGGGGGAACATCTGGTACATGTCCTCGAAGCTCCAGCGGCCGGCCTTCTTGCCGCCTTTCTCACCCAGCATCAGGTTCTGGTGCACGGTCAGCTTCGGAAAGATGTCGCGGTTCTCGGGCACATATCCCAGGCCCAGTTGGGCGATCTGGTAGGACTTGCGGCCCAATATCGACTCCTCGCCCCAGCTCACCGTGCCCTGGCCATCGACCTGGCCCATGATGGTCTTGACGGTGGTCGAGCGGCCCGAGCCATTGCGGCCCAGGAGGCTGACGATCTCACCCGGCCGCACCTCCAGGCTGACGCCATGCAGCACATGGCTCTTGCCGTAGAAGGCATGCAGGTTCTCCAGCCTCAGCGTTCTTGTGCTCATGCCGCAGCTCCCTGCGCATCGGCGACCACCGAGCCGAGATAGGCCTCCTGCACGCGGGCATTGGCGCGCACCGCCTCAGGCTCGTCAAAGGCGATCACCTCGCCATAGACCAGCACCGCAATCTTGTCGGCAAGGCCGAACACCACGCCCATGTCATGCTCCACGGTCAGCAGGGTCTTGCCGACGGTCACGTCGCGTATCAGTTGCACAAAGCGCCGCGTCTCGCTCTGGCTCATGCCGGCGGTCGGCTCGTCGAGCAGGATCACGCTGGAGCCGCCGGCGATGGTGATGCCGATCTCCAGCGCCCGCTGCTCGGCGTAGGTCAGGTTGATGGCCAGCACGTCACGCTTCCTGTCGAGCTTGATCATCTCCAGCACCGCGTCGGCACGGTCATTGGCATCATCCAGATCGGCCAGAAACTTCCAGAAGGCATAGCGGTAGCCCATGGACCACAGGACGGCACAGCGAATGTTCTCGAACACCGACAGCCGCGTGAACAGATTCGAGACCTGGAAGCTGCGGCTCAGGCCGCGGCGGTTGATCTCATAGGGCTTGTGGCCATCGATGCGCTGCCCGTGCAGCAGCACCTCGCCGCTGGTGGGCGCGAAGCGGCCGCTGATCAGATTGAACAGCGTCGATTTGCCGGCGCCATTGGGCCCGATGATGGCCACCCGCTCACCGGCATTCACGGCCAGGCTGGCGCCACGAATGATCTCTGTCTTGCCGAACTGCTTGCGCAAGTCCTTCAGCTCCAACGCGAACGGAGTGCTGCTGCTCATAGCGACTCTCTCCGCTTGATGTCTTTCTCGATCTCTTCCTGCACAAGATCCCATTGCTGCTTGAACACGCGCCGGCTCAGCTCGAACAGCAGCAGGCCTATGACCAGCACGAAGCCCGCACCGAACCAGCTGTCCAGGCCCTTGCTGTTGAGGCTCGCGCCGAGGAAGGTCAGTTGCGGACCCAGCGCCTCGTTGAGCTGCAGGTGGTACATCATTTCTATCATCGCCGCGGCGCCGACCAGAATGGTCATGGCCGTGCCGGCCAGGGCCAGATAGCCGGTCCAGAGCTGGCGCAGCTTGCCGTAGGCGGCGACGCGCAGATTCATCATGATCAGGCTGGAGAAGCCACCAGGCGCATACATCACCATGAACAGGAAGATCAGTCCGAGATAGAGCAGCCAGGCCTTGGTCAGCTCCGACAGCAGCACGCCGGCCAGCACCATCAACACGCCGCCGATGATGGGGCCGAAGAAGAAGGTCGCGCCGCCCAGGAAGGTGAACAGCAGATAGCCGCCCGAGCGCAGCGCGCCCACCACCTCGGCGGTGACGATCTCGAAGTTCAGCGCCGCCAGGCCACCGGCGATGCCGGCGAAGAAGCCCGAGATCAGAAAGGCCATGAAGCGCACCCACTGGGTGTCGTAGCCCACGAACTCGACGCGCTCCGGGTTGTCGCGCACCGCATTGAGCATGCGGCCCAGCGGCGTGCGCGTCAGAGCAAACAGCAGGGCGGTGCAGACAAAGCAGTAGACGGCAATCAGATAGTAGAGCTGGATCTGCGGGCCGAAGGTGATGCCCAGAAAGGGCTTGCCGATGACCCGGTTGCTGGAGATGCCGCCCTCGCCGCCGAAGAACTCGGGCAGCATCAGCGACATCGACCAGATCAGCTCGCCCAGGCCCAGGGTGATCATCGCGAACGGCGTGCCCGACTTCTTGGTGCTGACATAACCGAACAGGGCCGCGAACAGCAGGCCGCCGAAACCACCGACGATGGGCACCAGGCTGACCGGCAGGTTGAGCGTGCCCGCGCCGACCATATTCAAGGTGTGGATCGCCAGGTAGGAGCCCAGCCCGCTGTACACCGCATGGCCGAAGCTGAGCATGCCGCCCTGCCCCAGCAGGACGTTGTAGGCCAGGCAGGCGATGATGCCGATGCCGATCTGGCTCAGCAAAGTCTGCGCAAGGCTGCTGGTCCACAGCAGCGGCGCGACGATCAGGACCGCGGCGAACAGGCCCCAGATGATCCAGCGGCCGACGTTGTACGGTTTGAAGTGGAAGCTCTGCGTACCGCTCATCTCACTGGCTCCATCGCGCGTGGTGCGGCACACGACATATTCAACGTGTCGCGGCAGGGACGAGGGCGCGCCGGCCGCTGCGGGCTGAAGCCTAGTCCCGTCCTGCACGGACCGGACTCCGGCTTCTCTATGCCCGCTGCGGCCGGCACGCCCTCATCCCTGCTGCGGCCGTAGTGCAACAGGACGCTCGCCCTGCTCCGGGTTTGCGGCCACCAGCGCATCCGCAGAGGGGGCGGCGGGCTGGCCACGGCGGGCATAGGGAAGCTGGAGGTCGGTCCGTTCAGGAACGGCCCAAGCTTCAGCCCGCAGTGGCCGGCCCCCCGCTCCCTCTGCCGCACCAACACAGCGAGGCGCCAAGCATCGGCAAACAGTGAAGACTCGATCAGTTTCATCTCAATCATCCCGCGTGCCCAACAGACCCTTGGGCCTGAAGATCAGTATCAAGACCAGCAGCAGGTAGGGCAGGATGGGCGCCACCTGGGCCAGCGTCAGTTTGAGGACCGGATAGCCCGGCGTGTCCTGGGTCACCATCCAACCCAGCGAACGTGCCAGGGTGGCCAGCGAGCCATCGACCGTCAGCGGCAGAGTCTGCAGCAGGCCGATCAGGATCGAGCCGACGAAGGCCCCCGACAGCGAGCCCATGCCGCCGACCACGACGACGACAAAGATGATGGGCCCGACCAGCACCGCCATCGAGGGCTCGGTGACGAAGGTGATGCCACCGATGACACCAGCCAACGCGGCCAGCGCACAGCCGCTGCCGAACACCAGCATGAACACCCGCGGCACGTTGTGGCCCAGCGCCTCGGTCATTTCCGGGTGGCTCAGCGCCGCCTGTATCACCAGGCCGATGCGGGTGCGCGTCAGCAGCAGCCACAGCGCCACCAGCATCAGCAGGGCCACCAGCATCATGAAGGCGCGGGTGGCCGGGAAGGTGGAGCAGACGACCTGGATCGCCGCGTCGGCCGGGCGGCAGACCTCGGCCGGGGCGGCGCCCAGCATCAGGCGCAGGCCGTCGGCCGACGACTGGATGATGGTGAAGGCCGAGCCCTGCAGGGCGGGCGGCGGCGGAAAGGTCAGCGACGAGCGGCCCCAGATCAGCTGCACCAACTCCAGGATCACATAGGTCAGGCCGAAGGTGATCAACAACTCGGGCACGTGGCCGAACTTGTGCACCCGGCGCAGCGCCAGACGCTCGAAGCCGGCACCCAGCAGGCCGACGATCAGCGGCGCCAGCAGCAGCGCCAGCCAGAAATTCATGATGCCCACCAGCGCATAGGCAACGTAGGCGCCCAGCATGTAGAAGCTGGCATGGGCGAAGTTCAGCACACCCATCATGCTGAAGATCAGCGTCAGGCCCGAGCTGAGCATGAACAGCAGCAGCCCTGAGCTGAGTCCGTTCAAGACATTGATGACGATCTGGTCCAAATCCTACCCCTCCTACCCCCACCACAGAAAAAAACGGGCCCGGCGAAGTTGCCTCCGACGGGCCCGGGCACCCCTCACGGGCGCTTCAAAGGCATCAGGTGGGACGCTTCATCTGGCAGGAGGTCGGCGTGCTCGAGACATAGGACTCGAAGGTCTTCACCGGCACCAGGGTGTAGCCGGTGTTCTCGGGGCTGTACGGGTACTTGGCATCGGCTTTCTGCCACACCGTCAGGAACAGCGGCTGCTGCAGCTGGTGGTCGGCCTTGCGCATCTCGACCTCGCCGTTGAAGCTCTGCGCCTTCAGGCCTTCCAGCGCCGCGGCCACCTTGACCGGGTCGGTGGACTTGGCCTTGACGAAGGCCTGGTTCAACAGGGTGTAGGCGTGGATCACGCTGCCGGTGTAGAAGTCGTCATTGAACTTCTGCTTGAACTCGGTCATCCACTTGCCCATCTCGCCACCCATGTTGTAGTGGCTGTAGGCGATCTGGTAGACGCGGCCGGCTCCGTTGGCACCCAACGCCGTCGGTGTGCCGGTGACGCCGGTGTAGTAGGTGTAAAACTTGGCGTTCAGGCCTGACTCATTGGCGGCCTTGATCAGCAGCGACAGGTCCGAACCCCAGTTGCCGGTGATCACCGAATCGGCGCCCGAGGCCTTGATCTTGGCTACATAGGGGGCGAAGTCGCGCACCGAGGCCAGCGGATGCAGATCCTCACCGACGACCTGCACATCCGGACGCTTGCGCGCCAGCAGCTCCTTGGCAAAGCGCGCCACCTGATGGCCGTGGGCATAGTTCTGGTTCAGCAGGAAGACCTTCTTGACCTCGGGCTGGTCCTTGATGAATGTGGTCAGTGCCTCCATCTTCATCGAGGTGTCGGCGTCGAGGCGGAAGTGCCAGTAGCTGCATTTGCTGTTGGTCAGATCGGGATCCACGGCCGAGTGATTCAGGTAGATCACTTCCTTGCCGGGGTTGCGCTCGTTGTGCTTGTTGACGGCGTCGATGATGGCCGTGGCCGCACCCGAGCCATTGCCCTGGGTGACATAGCGCACACCCTGGTCGATGGCCGACTTGAGCGCATTCAGGCTCTCGGCCGGGCTCAGCTTGTTGTCGATGCCGATGACTTCGTATTTCACACCGGCCGGGTTGTTCTGGCTGAACTTCTCGGCGAAGAACTGGAAGCTCTTCAGCTGGTTCTGGCCCACCGGCGCCATCAGGCCCGACAGCGGATCGATCCAGGCGATCTTGACGGTCTCCTTCAGGTTCACCGCAGGCGCGGCCGCCTTGGCCGGCGCCGCCGCCGGTTTGGCAGCCTGTGCCTGAGCTTGAGAGGCCATGCACAAGCCCAGGGCAAGGCCAAGACTCAGTGTCGAAATACGCAGCGTCATCATGCTTGTCTCCATGTTGTTCGGTATCCGCTCGACCTTAATGGATGGTCCGGCCCTTGGGTTTAGGGACTACCCGTGCAGCTTGTCGCAAACGGGACAGCCCCCCCCAAAATTCACAGCGTCGCCAGTCGGTGGTCCTTGAACTGCTCGCGCAGTTTCAGCTTCTGTATCTTGCCGGTGGCGGTGTGTGGAATCTCGGTGACGAAGACGACATCGTCCGGTATCTGCCACTTGGCGATGCGGCCCTCGAAGAAGGCCAACAACTCCTCGCTGGTGACCTGCGCATCGGGCTTCTTCACCACCACCAGCAGCGGCCGCTCGTCCCATTTCGGATGGCGGGCGGCGATGGCGGCCGCCTCGTGCACGGCCGGATGGGCCATGGCGATGTTCTCCAGATCGATCGAACTGATCCACTCGCCGCCGGACTTGATCACGTCCTTGCTGCGGTCGGTGATCTGCATGAAGCCGTCGGCGTCTATGGTGGCCACGTCGCCGGTCGGGAACCAGCCGCGCTTGCCTGGAATCTCGACCAGCGGCGACTCGTCGCGCTGGAAGTAGCGCTCTATCACCCAGGGCCCGCGCACGACCAGATTGCCCGAACTCTGCGCGTCCCAGGGCAGTTCCTTGCCATCGTCGTCGATCACGGTCATGTCCACGCCGTAGATCACCTTGCCCTGCTTCTGCAACAGCTGGGTCTGCTCGGCGGCACTCAGCTTGAGGTGTTTGGCCTTGAGCTTGGCCAAGGTGCCCAGCGGCGACATTTCGGTCATGCCCCAGGCGTGGATCACCTCGACGCCGAAGTCCTCCTGCAAGGTCTTCATCATTGCCGGAGGGCAGGCCGAGCCGCCGATGACGGTGCGCTTGAAACTGCTGAACTTCAGGCCGTTGGCCTTCATATAGGTCAGCAGGCCCAACCATACCGTTGGCACGCCGGCGCTGAAGCTGACCTGCTCACCCTCGAACAGCTCGTACAGCGACTTGCCGTCCAGGTGCGGGCCGGGGAACACCAGCTTGGCGCCGACCAGCGCCCCGCTGTAGGGCAGGCCCCAGGCGTTGACGTGGAACATCGGCACCACCGGCAGAATCACGTCCTTGGCCGAGCAGTCCATCGCATCGGGCAGGGCCGAGCCGAAGGCGTGCAGCAGGGTCGAGCGGTGGCTGTAGACGGCGCCCTTGGGATGGCCGGTCGTGCCCGAGGTGTAGCAGATCGACGATGCAGTGTTCTCGTCGAACTCGGGCCACTGGTAGTGGCCATCTTCGGCTTCGACCAGTTCGTCAAAACACAGCAGATCCGGTATGACGCTGGCGGCCGGCATATGGGCGCGATCCGTCATCAGCACGAAGTGGCGCACGGTCGGCAACTGGGCGGCGATCTTCTCCACGAGGGGCAGGAAGCTCAGGTCGAAGAAGAGCACCTTGTCGGCCGCGTCATTGGCGATCCAGACGATCTGCTCCGGGAACAGCCGCGGATTGATGGTGTGGCAAACCAGCTCCGACCCCGAGCTGCCGTAGTAGATCTCCAGGTGACGGTAGCCGTTCCAGGCCAGCGTGCCGACGCGGTCGCCGGCCTCACAGCCGAGCCGGGCCAGCGCCTGGGCCAGCTTGCGCGAGCGCAGTTCGGCGTCTTTCCAGGTGTAGCGGTGAAGATCGCCCTCGTTGCGCTTGCTGACGATCTCCGTGTCGGCCGCGTGGCGCGCCGCATGGGTGATCAAGGACGATATGAGCAGCGGCATCTGCATCATCTGACCCATCAAGGCTGGCATTGCTTGTCTCCTGTTGCTGGTGTGTTCAGTTCAGTTTACCCCTGCAATTCACGGGTCAAAGTCACCCTCGTTACACTGCGACGATGCTTGCCGACACCGGTCTGACGCGACCCGAAACAGCGCCCGAAGTTCCCTCGCCTCCCGCCTGGTCGCAACGCATTGCAGCGCTCGGCAACCGCTTCTACACCGAGTTGCCGCCCAGCCCCGCCCCCGCCCCACACTGGGTGGCGCGCAGCGAGGCCTGCGCGCAGACATTGGGCTGGGCCGCGGACTGGTGGCAGCAACCCGGCGCGCTGGAGGTCGTCAGCGGCAATGCGCTGTGGCCGGGCATGCGGCCACTGGCCAGCGTCTACAGCGGCCACCAGTTCGGCGTCTGGGCCGGCCAGCTGGGTGATGGCCGGGCGCTGAGCCTCGGTGAAACGATGACGCCCCAGGGCCTGTGGGATGTGCAGCTCAAGGGCGCGGGCCTGACGCCCTACTCCCGCATGGGCGATGGCCGCGCCGTGCTGCGCTCGTCGATCCGTGAATTCCTCTGCTCCGAGGCCATGCACGCCCTGGGTATACCGACCACCCGGGCGCTGTGCATCACCGGCTCGCACTTGGGCGTGCGCCGCGAGGAGATGGAGACGGCGGCCATCGTCACCCGCGTCGCGCCGAGCTTTCTGCGCTTCGGTCATTTCGAGCACTTCGCCCATATCGCCAATGACGACCAGCACGCCGCGCTGCGCGAGCTGGCCGACTTCATGATTCAGCACCACGCACCCGAATGCCTGGCCGCCGAGAATCCCAATCTGGCCTTGCTGGAGAAAGTGGCCCGCCAGACCGCCGAACTGATGGCGGCCTGGCAGTCGGTGGGTTTCTGCCATGGCGTGATGAATACCGACAATATGTCGATGTTGGGCCTGACCCTGGATTACGGCCCCTTCGGTTTTCTGGACGCCTTCGACCCCGGCCATGTCTGCAACCACTCCGACAACCAGGGCCGCTACGCCTACGCCCGCCAGCCCAATGTCGCGTTCTGGAATCTGCATGCATTGGCCCAGGCCATGCTGCCTCTGTTGAATGACTTGAACGACGGCAGCGAGGCGGCCATCGCCGCGCTGGAACCCTACAAGACAGTCTTCCCCGAGGCGCTGATGCGCCGCATGCGCGCCAAGCTGGGCCTGGCCACCGAGCTGGATGCCGACCGCGCGCTGGTCGATGACCTGCTGCGACTGATGGCCGCCGCCCGCGCCGATTTCACGATCACCTTCCGCCGCCTGTCCCGATTCGACGCCGACGATGAGGCCAGCCGCCGCGCCGTGCGCGATCTGTTCCTCGACCGCGATGCCTTCGACGCCTGGGCGCTGCGCTACCAGGACCGGCTGGCGCAGGAGCGCTCGGTGCCCGCCGAGCGCCACGCGCGGATGCTGGCCACCAATCCGGCCGTGGTCCTGCGCAACCACCTGGCCGAGCAGGCCATACGCCAGGCCCGCGATGGTGATTTCAGCGAGGTCGAACGCCTGCTGAAAGTTCTGGCGTCCCCGTACGACGAACCTGCAGTGGCCGCCGACGCGGCCTTCCCGCCCGACTGGGCCCAACATCTGGAGGTCTCCTGTTCATCATGAGCGACGACAGCAAGTACCCGGTCAAGAAGACCGACGAGCAATGGCGTGCCGAGCTTGACCCCATGCAATACCAGGTGGCCCGCCACGCCGCCACCGAGCGCGCCTTCACCGGCAAGTATTGGGATCATTTCGAGGCCGGCCACTACAACTGCGTGGGCTGCGGCACGCCGCTGTTCGAGGCCGACACCAAGTTCGATGCCGGCTGCGGCTGGCCCAGCTACTGGGCGCCGGTGAACAGCGCCGTGGTCGAGAGGGTGATCGACAAGGCCCATGGCATGGTGCGGGTCGAGGTGCGTTGCAATAACTGCGGCTCGCACCTGGGCCATGTCTTCCCCGACGGGCCCGAGCCGACCGGCGAGCGCTTCTGCATCAACTCGGCTGCGATAGACTTCGCGCCCAAGGCTTGATACACCAGCGCCCGGGCTGGCGCGATTGAACCAAATACGCCGCCTGACATCAGATGGCGCTGCTCCCTGCCGTGCCCGACCTCGCCCATGAAAATCCTGCTCGACTTCCTGCCGCTGATACTGTTTTTTGCGACCTTCAAGTTCGCCGAAGGCTCGGCGGACGCAGCGGCGGCCTTTGCCAGCCAGCATTTCGGCTTTCTGGTGAAGGGCGGTGTCGTCGGCGCCAGCGAGGCGCCGGTGCTGCTGGCCACCCTGGTGGTGATTGCCGCCACCCTGACCCAGGTGCTGGTGCTCAAGCTGATGCGCCGCAAGGTCGACACAATGCTGTGGATCAGCCTGGTGCTGGTGGTCGTGCTGGGTGGCGCCACCGTCTGGTTCCACAACGAGACCTTCATCAAGTGGAAGCCCAGCGGCCTGTACTGGGCCATGGCCCTGACCTTCTGGGTCAGCGCCCGCTTCTTCGGCAAGAACCTGATCCAGGCCATGATGGGCAAGGAGCTGCCCCTGCCCGACGCCATCTGGCAGCGCCTGAACTGGGCCTGGATAGGCTTCTTCGCCTTCATGGGTGTGCTCAATCTGCTGGTGGCCTACAACTTCAGCACCTCCACCTGGGCCAGCTTCAAGGTTTTCGGCACGACCGGGCTGATCCTTTTGTTCACCATCGCCCAGGGCCTCTACCTCAGCCCCCATCTGAAGGAAGAGACGCCGCCCGAAGGTGCCGCGAAGGATGCCACGCCATGAGCACGACACACGCCGGCGTTGAAGCCATACGCGAGCGCCTGGCCCTGGCCTTCGGCGAGCAGGGCCTGGAGGTACGGGACGACAGCCACCTCCATGCCGGCCACGCCGGTGCCCGCGAGGGCGGCCATTACACGGTGCGCCTGGTCAGCGAACGCTTCGCCGGCCTGTCAAGAGTGGCCCGCCATCGCCTCGTATATGATGCCCTCCGTGAATTGATGCACCAAGGCATACATGCGCTCGTCATCGACGCCCGCACGCCTCAGGAGTGCTGACGTTTTCAAGTCTTCCCAAACCGTCAATTTGCCCACAGCCGCCTTGCGCGGTGTCGAATGTCCCGGCAGGAACTGCCGGTCGAGTCTGTTGAAAGGCCACACCCCCATGAAGAAGATCGTCCTGACCGCCCTGCTGGCGGCCGCGTCCGCTGCCCTGCTGCCCATCTCGGCCAGCGCGCAGAACATTGCGACCGTGAACGGCAAGGCCGTGCCGAAGTCGCGTGCGGACACGCTGATTCAGCAAGTCACACGCAACGGCCAGCAGCAGCGCACGCCCGAAATGGAAGCGCAGGTGCGCGATGAAGTCGTGCTGCGCGAGATCTTCATGCAGGAAGCCGAGAAGCGCGGCATCCCCGCCAGCGCAGACTACAAGGCCCAGATGGAGCTGGCTCGCCAGAGCCTGCTGATACGCGAGCTGTTCGAAGACTTCGGCAAGAAGAACCCGGTCACCGACGCTGAAGCCAAGGCCGAGTACGACAAGGTCAAGGCCCAGGCCAGCGGCAGCGAGTACCGCGCACGCCACATCCTGGTCGAGAAGGAAGAAGACGCCAAGACCCTGATCGCCCAGATCAAGGCCGGCGCCAAGTTCGAAGACCTGGCCAAGAAGTCGTCCAAGGACACCGGTTCGGCCGAAAACGGCGGTGACCTGGACTGGGCCAATGCCAACAGCTATGTGCCCGAGTTCAGCCAGGCACTGACGCAGCTGACCAAGGGCCAGATGACCGAGACCCCGGTCAAGACCCAGTTCGGCTTCCACGTCATCCGCCTGGAAGACACGCGCGAAGCCCAGTTCCCCGGCTTCGAGGAAGTCAAGCCCCAGATCCAGCAGCGCATGGCCCAGCAAAAGCTGGCCAAGTTCCGCGACGAGCTGAAGGACAAGGCGAAGACGGACTACAAGTTCTCGCGCTAAGTCCAGACTTGCGCCAATGAGAAAGCCTCCCGCGGGAGGCTTTTTTCATGGCGCCAGGTCTTGCCTGTCCGTCCTTATCGGGGGACGCCGCCGCGCTGCGCCTCGGCCCGTGCAATCAGCCGGCTGACCCGAGACACCGAAAGGCCCAGGCCATCAGCCATTGCCGTCATGCTCAGGCCCCCCTCGGTATAGGCACGCAGCAGGCCCTGCTCGCGGCTGTCGCTGTCCTTGATCCACTGCGCCACGCCGGTCTTGCCGTTCCTGGCCTTGCCGCTCTTGCCTGCCGGCCGACCCTTGCCGGCGCCAGCCGTTGCCTGCATGCGCGCCACAAAGGCCTCGTCGCCCAGATAGATCTGGTGGCGCAGGGTGGCGTCCCAGAATTTGTCACCGTCAAACACCGCCAGCGAGGACTGGTACTTCTGCGCCGCCTTGCGCTGGTCCCCCGGCGTGCGCGCCTCGCGGCCCAGCACATAGCTCAGCAGGCCCTTGGTCTCCAGCCATGCGGGTGTGTCGGTCTGCAGGGTGTGGGCGGCGTGGCTGGACCAGGGCCAGTAGCCATCACCACGGGTCAGTCCGGCTCGCTTGGGCGCCGACTCTACATACTGGCAGGCCGAGAGCAGATGCTGATCGCGGTTCACCAGCACGCCCTTGAAGCGGCCCTGGAACACCGGGCCGTTCTTGCCGTGGCGCCGGTTGAAGGCCTGGGTGTAGACGCCGTTGATATGCCGCATCAACCGCGACAGATTGCCCTGGGCCGTGTAGAGCAGCAGCTGGTAGTGCTCACCCAGCAGACTGTAAGCCAGCACCTGGGCGTCGAAGCGCGCCATGCCCTGCTCAATCACCGACAGCAGGGACTGCCGATCCGCGTCGTCCATGAAGATCGCGGCATTCGCATGACCGCGGGAGGTCACGTGATAAACCGCGCCGGGGAATTCGATGCGTAGAGGGCGTGCCATGACTGCAATCTAGGCTCAAAATGAAAAAAAGACAAGACCTGGCCCGGCACCTGATCCCGAAAGAATCTGGAGTGAAAACCCGCAGTCAAAACCGGCGCAATACCGGTGGAGACCTGGCCCCCCGGCCTGCGGCAGCAAGCCCCGGTCAGAAGCCGCGCAGCGGCAGCGCTCCGTCCCGTTGCAGCCAGTTGCGCGGCGAGTAGCGGGTGCGCGCGTCGGTCACATGCAGGGTGTAGGCATGGCGCGAGACCGGCGACAGGTTGGGCGCGCTGTAGTGGGGCAGCAGGCCGTGGAAGCACACCAGGGTACCGGCCTTGACCTCCACCGGCACGGCCAGGCTGTCGTCCGGCCAGGGCGTGGCGTCCAGCTTCAGCAGCTCGGTCTTGTCGCCGTCGCGCACGAACAGCTCGCGCAGCACGCCGCGCGCCCCCTGCTGGCCGCCCGGCTCCACCCACAGGCAGCCGTTGTCGCGGGTGGCGTCTTCCAGCGCAAACCAGAAGGTGGTCACGCTCATCGGATCAGTGTCGAAATAGGTCGCGTCCTGGTGCCAGCGCACCTCGCCGCCGATGCCTGGCTGCTTGAAGATGTACATCGACTGCCAGATCTGCGGCTGCCCCAGACCCAGATCACGGGCCAGCGCGGCCAGCTCGGGGCCGTGGGAGAAGGCGTCGAACACCGGGTCCAGATCGTGCAGCGCGTGGCCGATCTTGTTGATCGACAGGGCCTTGGCCTGGCCGAGGCGCCCCTGGGCATCGAAGGCTTTCTCCTCGAAGAAGCAGCGCATCTTGTCGCCGGAGCCCAGGAAGTAGCTGTCGTCCTGGCGCTTGGTCTCGTCGGTGGTGAAGATGCTCTTCTGCTCGCCCGGGTCGAAGGCCTCGACGATGGCCTGGGCCCGTTCGCGCAGCGCGGCCACTTCGTGAGCCGACTTGAAGCCGGGCATGACCAGGTAGCCGTCTTGTTGGAACTGCTGTTGTTGCGCCGCGCTGAGCATGCCGAGGTCTCCGTCTGTATGTGAGAAGTTCAGTTTAGTCGCGCTCGATCAGCACCTGCTGGCGGCGGCGGTCTATCTCCAGACGCAAGACATCGGGCCGGGCGTAGTGGCCGCTGGGGTCGAAGTTCTGGCGTTCCTCGCGCACCCGGGCCAGATCCAGCTGGGCGACGATCAAGGTCTCCACGTCCGCCACCGGTTCGACCAGCCACTGTCCGTCCGGCCCGGCGATGCAGGAGCCGCCATTGGCCGAGGTCTCGGGCAGCACCTCGCGCAGCAGGGCCGCCTCGGGGATGTGATCCGGCACATCGCCGCGCCGCATCAGGCCGCTGACGGCCAGCGAAAAGCTGCGGCCCTCGCGGGCAATGTGGCGGGTCAGATCGATGATGTTGCGCACATTGCCCGGCCACAGCGCCACATGAAGGTCCTCCCCTTGCGCCTGCAGCGCGGCGCGCGGCAGCGGCATCCAGTTCTCCCAGCAGTTCAGGCCACCGGCGCGGAAAGGGCCGACGTCGAAGGTGCGCAGGCCTGCGCCATCGCCGGTGGCCCAGACCAGACGCTCCTCGAAGGTGGGCATCAGCTTGCGGTGCACATTGCGCACCTCGCCCTGCGGATCGATCCAGACCATCGAACAATAGACGCTGTGGCCCCGCGCGGCGGGCTGCTCCATCACACCCAGCAGCACCCAGCACTTCGCCGCCCGGGCGGCGGCGCACAGCGGCGCCAGGTCGCCGCGCTCGATGCGCACCGCCTGCTCGGCATAGTGGGCATAGAAGCGCTTTTGCAGCGCCGACTCGAAGCGCGCGCCATCGGTCAGCTCGACCCAGAAGGGATAGCCCGGCAGCAGCGCCTCGCCAAAGGCCACCAACTGGCAGCCCTCGCGGCCGGCACGGGCCACCCAGTCCACCATCTTGGCCAGCGTCGCCGCGCGGTCCAGCCAGATGGGCGCTATCTGGGCCAGGCCCACGGTCAACACGCTTGAAATCATTTCTATCTCCCTGAGCAAAAGTGATCGCCATTTGTAGCTCCCGCGCCCGACCGGCGCTTGCAGAATCCTGCGCAAATGGCCCCGGCTGCCCGGCAGCGCGCCGAAACAGCGAAAATACCGCCTTGAGCGCTGCCCTTCCACGGCCCGCCGCTCCCCGCTACCGGTATTTGCATGACGACGCCCCACACCCTTTTTTCCGCCGCCAGCGGCTTTGAATCGGCCGCCCAGGTCACCCTGCTGCCGGTCGGTCACCGCTCGCGCGGCCTGCATGGCCACAGCTATCTGGCCACCGTGCGCGCCGATCTGTCGGCCGGCTGGGCGCCCTTCCCCGGCGGCGAGGTCGAGGCCCTGCGCGCCCGCCTTGAAGAGTGCCTGGCGCCGCTGGACTACCAGCTGCTGAACAACACCATTGCCCAGCCCACCGACGAGAACATCGCCCGCTGGATCCGTGAACGGCTGGACGTGCCCGGCATCGCCCAGATCGGCATCCAGAGCACGGCCCATTCGGGCGTCGATCTGGACGCCGCAGGCATGGCCCACGTCTGGCGCCGCTACCGCTTCCAGGCCGCCCATCGCCTGCCCCAGGTGCCGCTGGGCCACAAATGCGGACGCATGCATGGCCATGGCTTCGAGGTCATCGTCCATGCGAATCAGGACCTGGGCACACGCGATCTTTCGATTGACTACGACCATCTCGACGAGGTCTGGGCGCCGCTGCACCACCAGCTGAACTACCAGTGCCTGAACGACATAGCCGGCCTGGACAACCCGACCAGCGAGGTCATCTCCAGCTGGCTGTGGCAGCGGCTGAAGCCGCAGCTGCCCGAGCTGTCCTGGGTCACCGTCTATGAAACCGGCTCCTGCGGCGCCAACTTCGATGGCGAGAGCTACCGCATCTGGAAGGAGCTGACGCTGGACAGCGCGATTCAGCTCAAGCGAGCCCCCGACGGCAGCGCCCTGCGCAGCATCCACGGCCACACCTACACCCTGCGCCTGCACCTGAGCGCGCCGCTGGACACGGTGATGGGCTGGACCGTCGATTTCGGCGATGTGAAGACGCTGTTCGACCCCATCTTCAAGGCCATAGACCACCGGCCGCTGTACGAGATCGCAGACATGGCCGACGGCGACACCGCCAGCATCGCCGCCTGGATACTGGAGAAGGCCCGCGCCCAGCTGCCGCAGCTGGACCGCGTGGACCTGTATGAAACACGCGGCTGCGGCGCTATCGTCAGCGCTGCCTCGGAGGGGCCGGCACTGCCGGTTTGAGCATGAGTTACGCAGTCAAGGAAATGTTCTTCACCCTGCAAGGTGAAGGCGCCCAGGCCGGCCGCGCGTCGGTGTTCTGCCGCTTTGCCGGCTGCAATCTGTGGAGCGGCCGCGAGCAGGACCGCGCTACCGCCCCCTGCAACTTCTGCGACACCGATTTCGTCGGCATGGACGGCATCGGCGGCGGACGTTTTGCCACACCCGAGGCGCTGGCCCAGGCGGTGGCCGCACTGTGGCCGGCCGGTGCGGGCGGCAAGCCCTATGTCGTCTGCACCGGCGGTGAGCCGCTGCTGCAGCTGGACCAGGCGCTGGTCGATGCGCTACATGGAGTCGGCTTCGAGATCGCCGTCGAGACCAATGGCACGCAGCTACCGCCCAAGGGCCTGGACTGGATCTGCGTCAGCCCCAAGGCCGATACCGAGATCGTGCTGACCCAGGGCGACGAGCTGAAGCTGGTCTTCCCCCAGCCGCAGGCGCTGCCCGAGCGCTTCGAGGGGCTGAACTTCACCCATTTCTTCCTGCAACCGATGGACAGCGTCCTGCGCGCCGACAACACACGCCGCGCGGTCGAGTACTGCATGGCCCATCCGCAATGGCGCTTGAGTGTGCAGATGCACAAGGTCATCGGCATCGCCTGAGAGAGCATTCGGGGGAAACCCGGATAATCGGGCGATGACTATCGCCTTACAAGACACGTCCGCCGACGACTCCCTGGCCTTCAAGCGCCTGCCCTTGACGCCCGCCATGCTGGCCAATCTGGAGCAGCTGGGCTACTCGCAGATGACGCCCATCCAGGCCGCCAGCCTGCCCGCCGCACTCGCCGGCCAGGACCTGATCGCCCAGGCCAAGACCGGCAGCGGCAAGACGGCCGCCTTTGCGCTGGCCCTGCTGAACAAGCTGGATCTGCGCCGCTTCGAGGTCCAGGCGCTGGTGATGTGCCCGACCCGCGAGCTGGCCGACCAGGTGACCCAGGAGATCCGCCGCCTGGCCCGCGCCGAGGACAATATCAAGATCCTGACGCTGTGCGGCGGCTCGACGATGCGCCCGCAGATCGCCAGCCTGGAGCATGGCGCGCACATCGTCGTCGGCACGCCCGGCCGGCTGATGGACCATCTGGACCGCGGAACCCTCTCCTTAAGTGCGCTGAACACCCTGGTGCTCGACGAGGCTGACCGCATGCTGGACATGGGTTTCTTCGATGACATCGTCACCGTCGCCAAGCAGTGCCCGAAGACGCGCCAGACCCTGCTGTTCTCGGCCACCTACCCCGAGGGCATCGCCAATCTGAGCAAGCAGTTCCTGCGCAACCCGCTGGAGGTCAAGCTGACCACCCAGCATTCAGCCAGCAAGATCCGCCAGCGCTTCTACGAGGTCACCGAGGAGCAGCGCCTGCATGCGGTGTCGCTGCTGCTGGCCCACTACCGGCCGGCCAGCACGCTGGCCTTCTGCAACACCAAGCAGCAATGCCGCGATCTGGTCGACGTGCTGGAGGCCCAGGGTTACAAGGCGCTGGCCCTGCATGGCGATCTGGAGCAGCGCGATCGCGACCAGGTGCTGATCCAGTTCGCCAATCGCAGCATCTCGGTGCTGGTGGCCACCGACGTCGCCGCCCGCGGCCTGGACATCGCCCAGCTGGAGGCGGTGATCAATGTGGACATCACGCCCGACATCGAGGTGCACACCCACCGCATCGGCCGCACCGGCCGCGCCGACGAGGACGGCTGGGCTTTCAGCCTGGCCAGCCTCGACGAGATGGGGCGCGTGGGCAATATCGAAAAGATGCAGGGCCAGGAATCGAAGTGGCACCAGCTCAGTGAGCTGACCCCCGCCAGCAGCGAACCGCTGTTGCCGGCGATGGAGACGCTGCAGATCCTCGGCGGCCGCAAGGAGAAGATACGCCCCGGCGACGTGCTGGGTGCGCTGACCGGCGAGGCCGGCTACACCGCAGCCCAGGTCGGCAAGATCAATATCACCGAGTTCCACACCTATGTGGCGGTGGCCCGTGATATCGCCGCCGAGGCGGTGCGCAAGCTGTCGGCGGGCAAGGTCAAGGGCAAGAAAGTCAAAGTCAGATTGCTCGAAGAGTTGACACGCTGATCACAGGCAGAATAAGCCCAGCATTGCGGGGAGCTAGTCTTGGATACAACACGTGTGGTGTGGGTTGCCACCTCCGACACGGGCGCCGAACTGGCGCCTTTGTTGGAGGCGCTGGGGGCGCTGGGTCTCAGTGCCAGGTCTTGCCTGCCGGGTGACTCCTGGCAGCTCAAGGCCGAGTTGCGCGTGCTGCCGGCCTATGCCTTTGCCGGCCCGGACGAGTTGCAGGCCGAGTATCTGCAGGACACCCGCCCCACCCTGGTGCTGACCAGCGCCGAGGCGCAGGAGCTGAGCGTGCTGGGCTATCTGTCCGAGCACGACGATCTGGCGCCGTTCACCCCGCGCGCCGACCTGCTGGCGCTGCGGCTAGAGCGGTTGGCCCGGCGTGCCAGCCAGGTCAAGCGCGCCGCGCCGCCCCAGACCGATGCACTGACCGGCCTGCCCAACCGCGAGCGCTTCGACGCCGAGCTGACGCAATGTCTGGTCAACTTGTCGGCCGACGTACACAAGGCCGCGGTCTTTCTCGATCTGGACCAGTTCAGCCAGGTCAACGAGCAATATGGCCGCCTGGGCGGCGATCTGGTGCTGGTGCAGATGGCCATGCTCTTGGGCAGCGAGCTGGCACCCAGCGACCTGCTGGCCCGCGTTGGCGCCGACAAATTCGTCTGCCTCTTGAGCCGCTATGACCGCGCCACCCTGCTGGCCGATGCTCGGCTGCTGGTTCAGCGCATTGCCCAGCACCAGTTCATGATCGACGCCCATGCGGCCGAGGGTGCGGCACCCACCCATCTGTCGCTGACGGCCAGCGCCGGCCTGGCCTTTCTGGCGCCGGGCGCACCCGCGCCGGAGCTGTGGCGCCAGCTGGACGTGGCCGTGTTCGAGGCCAAGACGGCCGGCCGCAACCGGCTGGAGGTCTATGCCGCGCCAGTGGGCATACGCCCGCTGGGCAGCACCCCGCAGGAGCAGGCCCAGCTGCAGCACCTGCTGAACGTGACCAAGGTGGTGTCCGAACGGATGGATCAGTTGCTGAAGCCGGTTGGCCCGAATGCCGGCGACGCGGTGCTGCGCGAAAGCTACCAGGACCCGCTGACGCAGCTCAACAACCGCCGCTATTTCGATCTGCGCCTGGAGCGCGAGTTCGGCAGCGCGCGCAAGCACGGCCGGCCGCTGAGCCTGGCCTGGATGGACATCAGCCATCTGCATGACCTGAACCAGCGCTATGGCTGGGCGGCGGGCGACAAGGCCCTGCAGCACTTTGCCGAGCTGGCTCAGGGCAGCATCCGCCTGGTGGACTGGCTGGCCCGCGTCAGCGGCCAGGAGTTCTGCCTGGTCATGCCCGACACCGATCTGGCCGAGGGTCGGCAGGTGGCCGAGCGCATACGTGCCAAGCTGCAGGCCGGCACTTTGAATGCCCCCGACGGCCGCCCCGTCACCTTGACGCTCAGCCTGGGCGTGGCCCAGATCGACGATGCCCTGCAGCAGCCCGAAGAATTGATCGCCCTGGCGCAGAGCGCGCTGCGGCATGACAAGGCCGGCGCCTGAGCGCACGGCCCCTCTACATATCCGGAGATCCCGCTTGTTTGCCTGGTTTGAAAAACTCGTTCACCCCTATCCGGACGCCCCGCCGCAAACGCCCCCCAAGGGCTTTTTTGCTTTCTTGTGGGCGGCGACTCGCGGCCTGAGGCCCTTCATCCTCGGCATGACGCTGTGCACCGTGGTGATCGGCGCCTTCGAGGCGTTGCTGTTCAGCATGATGGGCAAGATCGTCGATTGGCTGGGCAAGGTCGAGCCGGCCCAGCTGTGGGCGCAGGAGCGTGACAGCCTCTTGCTGCTGGCCGCCATCCTGTTCGTCAGCCCGCTGATCGTGGCCGTGCAGACTCTGCTCAAACACCAGGCGCTGGCGGCCAATTTCCCCATGCTGCTGCGCTGGAACTTCCACCGCCTGATGCTCAGCCAGAGCATGAGCTTTTATCAGGACGAGTTCGCCGGCCGCGTCGCCACCAAGGTGATGCAGACGGCCCTGGCCGTGCGCGACACCTGGATGATCTTGGCCGACATCCTGGTCTTCGTGGTCATCTACTTCATCACCATGGTGGCCGTGGTCGGCAGCTTCGATCTGTGGCTGCTGGGCCCGTTCGCCGGCTGGCTGGTGCTGTATGTGGCGGCGCTGCGCTACTTCGTGCCGCGCCTGGGCAAGGTCGCCAAGAGCCAGGCCGACGCCCGCAGCCTGATGACCGGCCGCATCACCGATGCCTACACCAATATCGCCACCGTCAAGCTGTTCTCCCACGCGCAGCGCGAGGCTGGCTTTGCCCGCTCGGCGATGCAGGAGTTCATGCAGACGGCGCACGCGCAGATGCGCCTGGTCAGCGGCTTCGAGATCGTCAACCATGCCTTGAGCATGCTGCTGATCGCCAGCACCGCCGGCATCACGCTGTGGCTGTGGATTCAAGGTCAGGTCGGCGTCGGCGCAGTGGCCGCCGCAACGGCAATGGCCCTGCGGCTGAACGGCATCTCGCACTGGATCATGTGGGAATTCGCCGCGCTATTCGAGCACATCGGCACGGTGCAGGACGGCATCAACACGCTGGCCCGGCCCCATGCCGTCGTCGACCATCCCGGCGCCAAGCCGCTGCAGGTCAGCCGCGGCGAGATCCGTTTCGAGCAGGCCACCTTTGCCTATGGCGGCGAGAAGAAGGTCATCGACCATCTGAATCTGCACATCCGCCCCGGCGAGAAGATCGGCCTGGTCGGCCGCTCGGGCGCGGGCAAGTCCACCATCGTCAACCTGCTCCTGCGCTTTTATGACGTCGAGCAGGGCCGGGTGCTGATCGACGGGCAGAACATCAGCGAGGTCACGCAGGACAGCCTTCGCGCCCAGGTCGGCATGGTCACGCAGGACACCTCGCTGCTGCACCGTTCGGTGCGCGACAACATCCTCTACGGCCGGCCCGATGCCAGCGATGCCGACATGATCGCCGCGGCCGAGCGTGCCGAGGCGACCGACTTCATCCAGAGCCTGACCGACCCCAAGGGCCGCACCGCCTTTGACGCCCATGTCGGCGAGCGCGGCGTCAAGCTCTCGGGCGGCCAGCGTCAGCGCATCGCCATCGCCCGCGTGATGCTGAAGGACGCGCCGATACTGCTGCTTGACGAGGCCACCAGCGCGCTGGACTCCGAGGTCGAGGCCGCCATCCAAGCCAGCCTCTACAACCTGATGCAGGGCAAGACGGTGGTGGCGATCGCTCACCGGCTGTCCACCATCGCGGCGATGGACCGGCTGATCGTGCTCGACAAGGGTCGCATCGTCGAGGAGGGCGATCACCGCAGCCTGCTCGCCAAGGGCGGCCTGTACGCGCGGCTGTGGGCACATCAGAGCGGCGGCTTCCTCGGCGAAGAGGCCGATGACGACGAGTTGCTGGAGCCGGTCGCCCTGCCGGCCTGAGCAAAAAGAAAGCCCGCCAGGCTGCTTGCCTGGCGGGCTTGATGCTGCTCTGATCAGACCTTTACATTGAGGGCTAGATTCTGCTGGGTCTGCTGACCGGCCTCATTGGCATACACCGCACTGGCCTTGCGGCGTTCGTTCAACCGAGTTGCCTCGTTGCGGGCCTCGAGGCCGGCGGTATTGCGGGCCTGCACCGCCTCAGGCTTGGTTTCCTGGCTGCGCGGTGCCTGTGCCTGCGGCAGCTCGCGGTTGGCGCGGGCCGGCACTGCCGCTGCCGCCAACTGAGCCTGCGCGGCCACCTGGGCCGACACATCGGCACGCGGCTCTTCGCGGGCCACCTCGGCCTCTGCCGGAGGGCGGGTTTGCGACAGATTCTGCTCGGTGACCGTGGGCGCCACCAGGCTGGCGGCGCCGGCGGCCCCTTGAGCGGGCTGCCAGGGTGGCGGAGGGCCGACCCCTACAGGCCAGGGCACGCCTTCGATCAGGCTCAGCGGCTGGGCCACGCCCGAGCTTTGCGCACTCGACACGGCAGCGGCCTCTCCGCCCGAGCTTGAATCGGCGGCTGCAGCTGCGCCCGCCGCGTTGGCAGCCTGGCGTGCAGCATCCGAAATAGAAACCCGCAGCCCGTCCACGCGAGCAGAAGGCGCGGCCTCGGTGCGCGCAATGGCAACCGGGGGGCGCGTTTCTTCCTTGATGGTCCGCGTTGCGGGCAACGCTGTTACCGTGGGCGTGGCAGTAGCGGTCTGGTCAACTCTCATGGCGAGTACCTCCGTGTCACGATTTCGGCAGGGGTTTGCAGAACTTTAGTCTGCATAGACGTTTACACACAATTAATCAAGGCTGGGGTGAGCGCACAGCGGCCAGGCCCCGCCAGGCCAGCACCGCGGCCAGACCCATCAGCGCCACCATACCCCATAGTGCCAGGCGCGTGCCCCAGGCACTGGCCAGCATGCCGCCACCCAGTGCACCGGCCAAGGTGGCACCCTGGCCCAGGCTGCGCAAGCCGCCATCGACCCGGGCCAGCAGGCCTTCAGGCACCAGCGTCTGGCGCAGCGTGCGTTCGTGAATCTGGTGCACCGTCTGGCCGGCATCGCCGACGACTTGTTGCGTCACCAGCAGCGCCGCGGCCATCAGGCCCGCGCCGACGGCCAGCGGCGTGCAGGCCGCCCCCAGCGCGCACAACGCCAGCCCGGCCGCCATAGCCATCCCGCCACCGAGGCGCCGCCCCAGGCGGACGGCCAGGCTGGCACCCAGCAAGGCGCCAAGGCCACCGGTGGCGAAGATCAATCCCTGCTCGCCGGTGCTGAAGCCCAGCTCGCGGGTGACGAAGATCATGTAGCTGGTGCCGCCCAGGCTCATGGCCAGCGCCCCCAGCACCTCGATAACAGCTAGCAGGCGCAGTCGGGAATCGCTCCACAGCAGGGCCAGGCCGGCGGCGGTGTCGTCCCGCCATTGCCGCCAGACCGGGCCTTCTCGCGCTGCCTGAGCCGCGGCAGGCGCCTCGGGCAGACCGCGCAGGCACAGCGCCGAGGCCAGATAGCTCAGCGCGTCCACCAACAGCGCCAGCACCGCCCCCAGACCCTGGTACAGCCAGCCGCCCAGAGCAAAGGCCAGCGTCTCGGACAGGCTGGTGCCCACGGCCAGCTGGGCATTGGCTCGGGTCAGGTTCGCATCGGCGATACGCTGCGCCATCCAGGCCGAGCGGGCCATCTCGAAGGCCACGGTGAGCAGGCCGTTGGCAGCGGCAGCAGCGACCAGCAGGGGCAGATTCAGCTGTTGCAGCCAGGCAAGCGCACCCAGGCCGGCCAGCACGGCGGCGCGCAGCACATCGGTGACCAGCATCACCCGGCGCTTGCCTCGGGCATCGATCCAGGCCCCCAGCAGCAGGCCGCCCACCGCGCCGGCCAGCACATCGGCCACCAGCAGCCAACCCATTTGCAGCGGGGTGGCCGCCAGGGTCAAGGTGGCCAGCCAGGGAATCGCCAGCCGGCTGAGCATGGCGCCGAAATTCGACACCGACTCGGCGGCCAGTACACGGTGAAAGTCTTGGAAGCGATTGCCCATCTCGGCCCTGAAAGTAGCCGGCGGATTGTGCAGCAGGCGGGCCGGAGACAATGGCGGCATGTCCGAGACATCATCGTTGCACCGCGTACACATCGAGCCGTCGGCCATCGCCTTCGAGGTCGGCGAACAGGAAACGGTGTTGATCGCCGCGCTGGCGGCCGGCTGGCGCCTGCCCAGTTCCTGCCGCAACGGCACCTGCCGCAGCTGCATCTGCAGGCTGCGGACCGGGGAAATCAGCTATGTGATTGAGTGGCCGGGCCTCAGTGCCGAAGAGAAGGCCGAGGGCTGGATACTGCCCTGTGTGGCGATCGCACGCACCGATCTGGTGCTGGATCAGCCGGGGATGGTGTCGGTATTCGGTTGAGTCTTCAGGCCTCGATGTCGAGCAGGCTGCCCATCATCTTCTGCTCGGTCTGCAGGGTCAGCACATTGGCCTTGAAGGCGTAGCTGGCGACCATCTGCTGGACGAAGTCATTGGCCATGGTGTCGCCGGCGGGCTGGGCAGCCTGGCGCAGGCTGACGCTGACGCCGCCGGTTTCCTGGGCCTCTTGCACCACCTGCTGACGGCGGAAATTGGCCGTTTGCGCGTTGGCGATGTTGTGGGCCGTGACGCCCAGGCTGTACTGGGCGGCATTCAGGCCGGATCTGGCAATCGAAGAAATTGAACCCATGCTGCACCTCTTGACGTTCTATCGTCAGGAAATGCAGGGTGTTTAGCCCCCTGTTTCGGGGATCAGCAATCCTTACAACTGCTCACACGGTGCAACTTCGCCTACTTGAGGCCGAGCAGCTGGTCCTTGAGCTTCCAGTCGGCGGGCACCGGGCCCATCCAGATCCACATCAGGGCCTTGAAGAATTCGGGCTCCTTGAACGGCTCGCCCTGGACCTTGCCCTTGACGGTAAGCACCGTGCCGGTGCCCGGAATCCACTCGACGGTGAAGCTGTCGCCGGCGACCAGGTTCTTGTGATCGGCGAACATCTGGCCCAGGCGTATCAGGCCCGGGATCAGCGGGGCCATCGCGGCCTTGCCCATATTGTCTTCCATGCCCCGTGTCAGCAGCTTGCCCAGCTCGGCCGCGTCAATGCCGCGCAGCATGGTGATCGACAGGCGCTTGGGGCCTGGCAGGGCCACCACCTCATCGGGTGTGCTGACCTTCTTGCCCAGGTACAAACCAGCGGCATAGACCTTGAACGGCCCCTTGAAGCGGGTGCCCGCACCGTTGAGCAGCAGATTGCTGCCACGCATCTCGACTTGCTCGTCGAATTTGACACCATAGACATCGACCGGCGCACTCCAGGCGCTGCTTGCCAACACCATCGACATCAGGACCAGGGACAGGGTTTTCAACAGGGGTTTCATCGCACGCTCGCTAGTCAGCGCCCCACGATTGGGCGCCCGCCCGATTCTGGTGTCTATCCCCGACCCACGCATCAGGGTTTCCCGAGAGGCCATCCGGGGGGCGTGAATTCCTGTGCGATCAGGAGAAGTAGCGCAGCCTCAAGGCGTCAAAGCGGCCGTCGCGCCGCACCTTGTCGAGTCCCGCCTGCAGGCGGCGGCGCAGCGACTCCGGGGCTTCGGGCTGCAGGCCGAACCAGTAGGACTTGCTGGCGTCGTACTCCAGCACCTGGGTCAGCGTGACGAAGGGCAGTTGCAGCTGGCGCAGATTCCAGGCCGCCGCCCAGTCCAGCAGCACGATCAGCTCCATGCGGCCGGCCAGCAGCTTGCGCAGATTGGTGGCATCGTCGCGGGCCCATTCGATGTCATCGTCCGAGCGCAGGCCTTCGGCCAGCAACTGCTTGGCCGCCGCCGAATCGCGCACCACGCCGACACGGGCGCCGCGCAGCTGGCGCAGGCTGGTGATCTGCAGATCGGTACGGCTGGTCAGTTTGTAGATGACGATGCGGCGCTCGCTGATCGGCCCCACCCACTGGAATTGCGCCTCGCGCTCGGGCAGGCGGGTCAGCGAGAACAGCACGCTGTTGGGCGTCTGGCTGGCCGACTGCATCGCCCGCGTCCAGGGCTGGACCTCGATGTCCAGGCCAAGGCCCGCCTCGGCCGCCACCATGCGTAGCAACTCGACGCTGAAGCCGCGCGGCGTGTCCTCTTCCTGGTAGTTCAGGGGCGGCAGGTTCTCTGTGAAGCCGCGCAACCTGGGTTCGGGCTCGGCCGCCTGCAAGGGCAGGCCGCTGGCCAGGCCCGCGATCAGGGTTGTCAAGTCACGACGGTTCAACATGGCAAACGCTCAAAGTTTGATTTCGAGCTGCAGACCCACGGAACGCACCAGTCTGCGCTCGGTCTGGCTGCCCTGCTCATTGCCATTGGCATCAAGGTAGCTGCTGCTGCTCGAATCTTCCAGCGGCAGCAGATCGCGGGCCGACAGGCGCAGGCTCATCGTCGGCGAGAAGCGCCACTGGGCATAGGCGTCGAACTTGCGGCTGAGCCCTTGGGTATTGCGCTGCTCTATGCTTTGCTGCACCGCATAGGCAGGGGTGTAGGCCATGCTGCCACCGAAGCTGATAGGCAATGCCGTGGCCCGGTAGTCGAAACCCAGATTGACCGCATAGGGCTGCTGCGACTCCAGCCGGTTGTCCGGCCCCGGGATGCCAGCCACCTGGGAGCGGTAGAAACTCAGGCTGGCGCGCAGGTCCAGCGGCAGGCCGGCTTCGAAGGCGCTGGGAAACAACTCGCCGGCACGGCCCTTGGCCTCCATCTCGACGCCGCTGGTGCTGGCGCCGGTCAGATTGGTGGGTCGCGCCACCCAGCGCGGCACGGCCGCCCAGGACACCGTTTCCAACGTGGTGGCCGAGCGAATCAGCCCGTCGATGCGGCGGTGGAAGGCGCTGATGCTCAGCAGGCCACCGGCCTGCAGATACTTTTCAAACGCCAGGTCCAGGCCCAGGGCCAGCTCGGGCCGCAGATTCGGGTTACCGGTGCGATCCGGGCTGCTTTCGATATTGGACCCCGAGGTCGGGTAGAGATTGCTGTTGACGCTGGGCCGGCCCAGCAACTGGTTCAGATTGGGCGCGCGGTAGCTGCGGGTCAGGCTGGCGCGCAACACGTCGCGCCCCTTGCCGGGCTTGTAGGCCAGATGCAGCAAGGGCGTGACCACCTGGCTGCGGTTGCGTTGCTCGCCGCCAGGCTCCTTGGAGGCTGTGCTGATGGTCTCGGCGCGCAGGCCGGCATAGCCTGACCACTGGGCGTTGATGTCCCACTCGTCCTGAACGTAGGCCGCCAGACGGCTGATGTTGGATTTGAACGGCGCCTCGAAGCCGGGCAGTTGCTCGACGCCGTTGTCGAGCTGGCTGCGGCTGTCGTTGCGCTGGCGGTACTCGACCTCGGCGCCTATGGCCAGCGCATGGGCCTCCCACAGCGGGCGCTTGTACTTGGCCGAGGCGGTCAGCCCCTGCTCCTCGCTGTAGCTGCGGTTGTGCTGGTCCAGCACCGGCTGGCCGCCAGCGCCCCTGCCCTGCAGCTGGGAACCCGCATCGCGTGACCAACCCTGGCCGCCCAGGCGCAGTTCCAGGCTCTGGCTGTCGGCCAGATTGCGCGTCCAGTGCAGATTGCTGCGCAGCATCTGCCAGCGGCCCCAGCTGCGGTAGCGCTCGTCACGGCTCACGGGCCCCTGCCCCTGCTGCACTTCCACGACGTTGCTGCCGACGCTGGTCCAGTCATGGCGGTTGACGAAGGTCTGCCAACTCAGATTGTGGTTGTCGCCCAAACGCCAGGCCAGGCGGGGCGAGGCATTGAAGCCGCGGCCCTCGCCGTCATCCGTATAGCGTGCGGCCTGCACCAGCCGCCCACCCTGGGCATCCAGGCTCTGCGTCTGCACAGAAGTCTCGTTCAGACTGCGGCTTTGATAGGCCGACACTGGCAATGAGTAGCTGAGGTCGCCGCTCTTGTCGCCATAGGTGAAGTTGATCCAGGGTGTGACGCGGCCCTGGGCTGTGTTGAAGCCCCCCCGCCATTCGCGCTGACGGTTCTTCGGCGCCTCCTTGAGGATGATGTTGATCGTGCCGGCCACCGCCTGGGCGCTGTTCTCGGCCGTCGGGCCACGCGAAACCTCGATGCGCTCGATCTGCGAGGGGGACAGATTGTCGAGCGAGAAGCCGGGCGGTGCCGGCTCGCCATTGATCAAGATCAGCGTGAAGCCGGCGCCCAGGCCGCGCATGCGCGGCGCGCCGCCCTGCATATTGACGCCCGGCAGGCGCTTGAGCACATCGCTCATATTGGTGTCGCCGTAGCGGGTCAGCTCCTCGCGGCTGAAGACGATCTTGGCGGCGGTGGACTGGCGGCGCAGATCGTTGTCGCTGCGCTGGGCGGCCTGCACCTCGACTCGCTGCAGTTGCGTGGGCGCGGGCTCCTTCGGTTCGGACGGCTCGCTACGGGCCGCCTGCGCCAGCGCGGAGCCAAGGGGAAAGGCCGCGGCAAGACAGGCATGGCGCAAGAAAAAGGCAACAGTCATGACGGGGGCCCGTGCAAGACGCGCCAAGGTTTCAGAAACCGCGATTATCTTGAGAATGTCATGCATTGGCGTGACAAAGCCGATCAGACGGGCGACGGCCAGCGCGAGCGCAAGCCAAATGGGCAATAAGTCCGGCCAAAGTCCCTGCAAACCGGCCCATCTCTGCCGAGGCAGATAGCTGTAAACCCGTATTGCTGGGACAATAGAGGGTTGCACTCAGGCGTCGCCTGGGCCGCTGCCCCCTGAATTACCCCGGTCACACCATGTCTGCCACCCTCGCCGTCCCGGCCACCGCTCCCCGCGCCTTGAAGCCACTCAATGGCTACAAGCCCTATTGGGCCAAGCGCTTCGGCAAGGCCAAGTTCCTGCCGATGAGCCGCGCCGAGATGGACGTGCTGGGCTGGGACAGCTGCGACATCATCATCGTCACCGGCGACGCCTATGTGGACCACCCCAGCTTCGGCATGGCCGTGATCGGCCGCATGCTGGAGGCCCAGGGCTTTCGCGTGGGCATCATCGCCCAGCCCGACTGGCAGAGCGCCGACCCGTTCAAGGCCCTGGGCAAACCGAATCTGTTCTTCGGCGTGACCGCCGGCAATATGGATTCGATGATCAACCGCTACACGGCGGACCGCAAGATCCGCAGCGACGACGCCTACACGCCCGGCGACGTCGGCGGCAAGCGGCCGGACCGCGCCTCGCTGGTCTACTCCCAGCGCTGCAAGGAAGCCTACAAGGACGTGCCCATCATCCTGGGCGGCATCGAAGGCAGCCTGCGCCGCATCGCCCACTACGACTACTGGTCGGACAAGGTGCGCCGCTCGATCCTGGTGGACGCCAAGTGCGATCTGCTGCTGTATGGCAATGCCGAGCGCGCCATCGTCGAGATCGCCCACCGCCTGGCCGCCCGTGAGCCGGTCGAGCAGATCACCGATGTGCGCGGCACCGCCTTCATGCGCCGCACCAATGACCCGACCGCCGACGGCTGGTTCGAGCTGGACTCGACCGAGGTGGACATGCCGGGCCGCATCGACGAGCACATCAACCCCTACCAGACCACCTCGGAGCAGGCCGAGGCCCAGGGTTCGACTTGCGCCAAGGAGGATGGGGAGAAGGCCGGCGAGGTGATGGCTTCGCCCATGGGTGCGGCCATTCAACCGATCACCTTCCACCGCAACCCGGCCATCAAGGCCGAGGGCAAGTTCAAGCTGCCGCCGCGCGAGCGCACCGTGCTGCGCCTGCCCGCCTACGAGCAGGTGAAGAGCGATGCCGTGCTCTATGCCCACGCGAACCGCGTGCTGCATCTGGAAACCAACCCGGGCAACGCCCGCGCGCTGGTGCAGCGCCACGGCGACCGTGATGTCTGGATCAACCCGCCGCCGATTCCGCTGACCACCGCCGAGATGGACTTCGTGTTCGACCTGGACTACGCCCGCTCGCCGCACCCGGTCTATGCCGACGAGAACGGCAGCCACGATGGCGCGACCAAGATCCCGGCCTGGGAAATGATCCGCTTCTCGGTCAACATCATGCGCGGCTGCTTCGGCGGCTGCACCTTCTGCTCGATCACCGAGCATGAGGGACGCATCATCCAGAGCCGCTCGGAGGACTCGGTCATCCGCGAGATCGAGGAGATGCGCGACAAGGTCAAGGGCTTCACCGGCGTGGTCTCCGACCTCGGCGGCCCGACCGCGAATATGTACCGCATCGGCTGCAAGAGCCCGGCCATCGAGGCCGCCTGCCGCAAGCCCAGCTGCGTCTATCCGGGCATCTGCCCGAACCTGAACACCGACCACACGCCGCTGATCAAGATGTACCGTCGCGCGCGGGCCCTGAAGGGCGTGAAGAAGATACTGATCAGCTCCGGCCTGCGCTACGACCTGGCCGTGAAGTCGCCCGAGTATGTGAAGGAGCTGGTCAGCCACCACGTCGGCGGCTATCTGAAGATCGCCCCCGAGCACACCGAGGGCGGGCCGCTGTCGAAGATGATGAAGCCCGGCATCGGCTCCTACGACCGCTTCAAGCAGATGTTCGACAAGTTCTCGGCCGAGGCCGGCAAGAAGCAGTTCCTGATTCCCTACTTCATCGCCGCCCACCCGGGCACCAGCGACGAGGACATGATGAATCTGGCGCTGTGGCTGAAGTCCAACGGCTTTCGCGCCGACCAGGTGCAGACCTTCTACCCCAGCCCGATGGCCACGGCCACGGCGATGTACCACACCGGCAAGAACCCGCTGAAGGGCATTTCGCGCGACCCGGCCAAGGGCGAGACGGTGGACATCGTCCGCGGCGATCGGCGCCGCCGCCTGCACAAGGCCTTCCTGCGATACCACGACGCCAACAACTGGCCGCTGCTGCGCGAGGCGCTGAAGGACATGGGCCGGGCCGACCTGATAGGCAACGGCAAGCACCAGCTGATCCCGACCTACCAGCCGGCCACGGCCGATGGCAGCTACCAGAGTGCAAGGCGCAAGAACTCGACCCCGTCCAAAGGTCAGATACTGACCCAGCACACGGGCCTGCCGCCGCGGGACAACGGCAGTGCCAAGCCAGCATCGAAGTTGAAAACCAAGTCAGGGGCGAAACCGCTGTCGGCCGCCGCGGCTCAGGCTCGCGGTGCTCGCACCGATGCCATCCTGAGCCGGGTGCTCGGGCGCAAGATCAAGCGCTGACGGAGCAGTGGGGGCAATTTGGCCGACAATGCGCCCCCATGAGCAGTCACCCCACCGTCACTGAAGCGCCGTCGGCGCGCAAAGCCATGACCCTGCACCGCCTGCGCGAGATGCGGGCTCAGGGCGAGAAGATCACCATGCTGACCTGCTACGACGCGAGCTTCGCGCGTTTGCTGGACAGCTGCGAGCTCGACTGCCTGCTGGTCGGTGACTCGCTGGGCATGGTGCTGCAGGGCCAGTCCAGCACCGTGCCGGTCACGCTGGACGAGATGGCGTATCACACCCGCTGCGTGGCCCGAGGCAACCGCCATGCCTGGCTGCTCAGCGACCTGCCCTTCGGCAGCTATCAGGAAAGCCTGGACCAGTGCATGCGCTCCAGCGTCGCGCTGATGCAGGCCGGTGCGCAGATGATCAAGCTCGAAGGCGGCGGCTGGACCACCGAGGCCGTGCACTTCCTGACCCAGCGCGGCATCCCGGTCTGCGCCCATCTGGGCCTGACTCCGCAAAGCGTGCACGCGCTGGGCGGCTACCGCGTGCAGGGGCGTGATGCCGATGGCGCCGCCACCCTGCGCCAGCACGCGCGCGAGCTGAGCGAGGCAGGCGCCACGATGCTGGTGCTGGAGCTGGTGCCCACGGCGCTGGCGGCCGAGATCACCGAGGCGAACCCGCAGCTGATCACCGTCGGCATCGGTGCCGGCAACGTCACCGCCGCCCAGGTGCTGGTGCTGCATGACATGCTGGGCATCACCGCAGGCAAGCTGCCGCGCTTTGTGCGCAACTTCATGGCCACGGGCGCCAGCATCGAGCAGGCGGTGCGCCTGTTCGTCAGCGAGGTCAAGTCGGGCCGGTTTCCGGACAACGGCCAGCACGGTTTCTAATCTTACCCATGCAAGTCATTCCAAATATCTCCGACCTGCGCCAGGCGCTGCAGGCCAGCCCCCGCACCCTGTTCGTGCCCACGATGGGCAATCTGCATGAGGGCCATCTGAACCTGGTGCGCCAGGCCGTGGCGGCCGCCAACGGCGGGCCGGTGGTGGCCAGCATCTTCATCAACCGGCTGCAGTTCGGCCCCAACGAGGACTTCGATCGCTACCCGCGCACCTTCGAGCGCGATTGCGAGATGCTTGCCGGCGCCGGCTGCGACTATCTGTTCGCGCCGGACGAGGCCGAGTTGTACCCGCAGCCCCAGGTCTTCAAGGTGCAGCCGCCCGCCGAGCTGGCCGACATCCTGGAAGGCCAGTTCCGCCCCGGCTTCTTTACCGGCGTCTGCACCGTGGTGATGAAGCTGTTCCAGTGCGTGCAGCCCGACGTGGCGGTGTTCGGCAAGAAGGACTACCAGCAGCTGATGGTGCTGCGCCAGATGGTGCGGCAGTTCGCCCTGCCCGTCGAGATGCTGGCCGGCGAGACCACGCGGGCCGATGACGGCCTGGCGCTGTCCTCGCGCAACGGCTATCTGAGCGCCGCCGAGCGCGCCGAGGCGCCCGAGCTGAACCGTCTGTTGCGCCACATCCAGTCGGCCCTGCGCAGCGGCGCGCTGAACAGCGAGGCCGCCGTGCAGCAGCTGGAGCTGCAGGCCCAGGCGGCGCTGGCAGCACACGGCTGGGCGCCCGACTACATCTGTGTGCGCCGCCGTGTCGATCTGCAGGAGCCCTCGGCGCAAGACCTGACCCAGCCCGACGAGCTGGTGGTGCTGGCCGCCGCCAGGCTGGGCAGCACCCGGCTGATCGACAACATCGAGGTCTGAGCCTGGACGGGCAAGGCGGAAGCCTTGACCCGCCTGGTGAAGGCCCAAGGGCGATACAAGCCCGTGGGCTGAGGAAAGGTGCCCCGCTTGGGGTGAGAATGGCTCGCGTCCCCGGATTCCGCCCGGTACATACTCCATTCCATGTCCTTTTGCCTGCGCGCATCGCTGCTGCTACGCCGGTTGGCCCTGCCCGCCCTGCTGCTCTGGGTCGGCGGCCTGGGTGCCATGCCGCTGCAGAACCTGCGCTTCCAGCACCTCGGCGTCGAGCAGGGCCTGCCGCAGGAGTCGGTGCTGTCCACCGCCCAGGACGCCCAGGGCTTCATCTGGATGGGCACGCAGAACGGCCTGGTGCGCTATGACGGCTACCGCTTCGTCGTCTATCGCCATGACCCCGGCAACCCGCGCAGCCTGAACAACAATCTGGTGCAGGCCCTGCTGGTGGACGCCGCCGGCACGCTGTGGATTGCCACCCATGGCGGCCTGCACAGCTACGACGCCCAGCGCAACGACTTCGAGCGCCATCTGCCCCAGTCCGGCCTGCGCGGGCCGGCCGGACTGGAACTGCGCAACCTGATCGACGACGGTGCCTGGGGCCTGTGGCTGGGCAGTTCGGACGGCCTGCAACACTTCGACAAGAAGACGTCCAGCTTCCGCTTCTGGCACCACGATCCGGACCGGTCCGACAGTCTGGCCTCCGACCGGGTGCGCGGCCTGGCGCTGGACCAGCAGGGCCGACTGTGGGTCGGCACGGCCGCCGGACTGGACCGGCTGGACCCTGCCGCCAGCGGCTTTGCTCATCTGCACATGGACAGCGCAGCGCGGCCCGACGCCATCCACAACACACTGCAGACGCTGATGGTGGACCGCGAGAACCGGCTCTGGATCGGCACCTACGCCGGCCTGGAACGCTGGGAACTGAACGGTCCCGAGCCGACGCGGCTGCGCTTCACGCCCGAGCAGGGCATTTCACGCGGCCGCTACTACGCACTGCTGCAGGACCGTGACGAGCAGGTCTGGGTGGGGGCCATCTCCGACGGACTGAAGCGCTGGTCGCCCCAGCGACAGCGATTTGTGCAGCACCGGCACCAGCAGGACGACCCGCACAGCCTGTCGGACGATCAACTGGCCAGCCTGTTCCAGGACCGTACCGGCACGCTGTGGGTGGGCACCTGGGACGCTGGCATCAATCTGGTCGATCTGAGCAGTGGCGGTTTCGAGCGCGTGCTGCCGCCGCTGGCACCGCAGCAGTCCAAGATCGAGCGCGTCGTCAACGGCCTGATAGGCGACGGGCGCGGTGGCCTGTGGGTGGCCGGACTGGGCGGCCTGAAGCATCTGGATCTGGCCACAGACACCTTCACCGACCGGGGCCAGCGCCTGAGCGACAAGCGCGTGCATGCGATGCTGCGCGACGAGGCCAGTGGCCGCCTGCTCCTGGGCACAGAGACCGGGCTGGAGCTGTTCGAGCCCGCCACCGGCCACATCCGCGCACGCCGCGTGCAGGCGCGCAACGCCACCAGCAACAATGTGCTGTGCCTGCTGAAGGACCGCAGCGGTGCCTTGTGGGTTGGCAGCGCCGGTGGCTTGCATCGGCTGGCCTCGTTCGACGCACTGGAAGCCAGCTTCATCCACCAGCCAGCGGATCCGAAAAGCATCAGCCACGACAATGTGCAGACCCTGCTGGAAGACCGCGAGGGCCGGCTCTGGGTGGGCACCAACGGCGGCCTGAATCTGTTCGATGCCGCCACCGGCCGCTTCAGGCGCTTTCATCACAGCCCCGGTGACCGCGAAAGCCTGGCCGGCGACAACATCACCGCCCTGCTGCAGGACCGCCTGGGCCGGCTGTGGATAGGCACCGACAAGGGCCTGAGCGAGCTCAAGCGCGCGCCCGATGGCAGCCTGCGCTTCCGCAGCTACGGCCACGCCCAGGGCCTGGTCAGCGAACGCATCATGGCCATCGTCGAGGACCTGTCGGGCGTGCTGTGGCTGAGCACCGACAACGGCCTGATGCGCTTCTTCCCGCAGACCGAGAGCTTCCGTCACTACACCGCGCGCGAAGGCATGGTCGAGGGCTCCTACAGCGCCAATGCCGGACTGCAGGACAGCGATGGACGCATCTACTTCGGCGGCGTGCGCGGCATCACACGCTTCCATCCGGACCATGTGCGTGCCAACGACAAGCCGCCCCAGCTGGCGCTGACCGAGCTGCGCGTGTTCAACCAGCGGGTGCAACTAGGCCAGTTGCCCAAGGGCCTGGTGCTGGAGCAACCGATCAACCGCGCCCAAGAGCTGACCCTGTCCTACCGACACAGCGTGTTCACCCTCGAATTCGCTGCCCTGCACTTCGCCGATGTCGCGCGCAACCGCTATGCCTACATGCTGCAGGGTTTCGACAGCGAATGGGTCGAGGTGGGCGCCGGTCAGCGTGCCGCCACGTACACGAATCTGAATCCGGGCCGCTATGTCTTCCATCTGCGTGCGGCCAATAAGGATGGGCTATGGACCCAGGAAGACGCCACTCTGACCATCACCATCACCCCGCCGCTGTGGCAGACCTGGTGGGCCAGACTCTCGGCCCTGCTGCTGATGGTCGGCGGGCTGGCCGCGGCCTACCGGCTGCGCATGCGCTCCGTGAGAAGGCAGACAGAGTTGCTGGAGCAGCAAGTGCAGGCGCGCACTGCGGAGGCCCTGCAGCAGGCCCATGGAGTGCAGCAGGCGCACTTGAACATATCGGTGCTGAGCGAGATCGGCCGCGAGATCACCGCCAATCTGGTTACCCAGGACATTGCGGCCACCCTGCACAAGCATGTCACCAAACTGATGGACGCGACCGTATTCGGCTTCGGCATCTACAAGCCGGAACGCCAGGCCATCGATTACGACTTCTGTGTCGAGGGCACGCGCCGCTTCGCGCCGTACAGCCGGCCTCTGAGTGATCCCGATCAACTGGCCGTCTGCTGCCTGACGCAGCGGCGGGAGATCTGGATACGCGATGTCGAGACCGACTACCCAAGCTACATCACCAAGCCGCACGTCAGCGGCCTCGCGCGCCATGGCATCCGGCTGGAAGACGGCTCGGAGCCGGGCCTGCAGCGCTCGATGCTCTATCTTCCGGTGGTCGCACATGACCGCGTGCTGGGCGTGATCAGTGTGCACAGCCTCGAGCCCGATGCCTACGACGAGGTGCACCTGAACATGCTGCGCACCCTGGCCGCCTATGCCGCTGTGGCGCTGGAGAATGCCCAGGCCTTCATGCAGCTGCAAAGCGCCCAGACCCAGCTGGTGGCCCAGGAGAAGCTGGCCGCGCTGGGCGCCATGGTGGCCGGTGTGGCCCATGAGCTGAACACCCCGATCGGCAACAGCCTGCTGGTGGCCAGCACCCTGCACGAGCACACCACCACCCTGATGGGCCAGCTGCAGGCCGGCAGCATGAAGCGCTCGGACCTGAACACCTATTGCGAGATGGCCGAGCATGCAGCCGCCATCATCATGCGCAGCCTGCACAGCGCGGCCGAGCTGGTGAGCAGTTTCAAGCAGGTGGCGGTCGATCAGACCAGTGCCCAGCAGCGCCGCTTCGACCTGCTGCGCACCTGCAACGAGCTGCTGTCCACCTTGATGAGCAAGATCAACAAGTCGGGCCATCAGATCAGCGTGGAAGTCCCCGAGGGCATCATGATGAACAGCTATCCGGGCCCGCTGGGTCAGGTGCTGGCCAATCTGGTCAACAACGCGATGCTGCACGGCTTCGAAGGCCGGGAGCAGGGCCATATGTGGCTGCGCGCCAGCCAGCCGCGCGCCGGGCGGGTGCTGATCGAGTTCGAGGACGATGGCCTGGGCATTGCCGCCGAGCATCAGAAACGGGTGTTCGAACCCTTCTTCACCACCAAGTTCGGCCAGGGCGGCAGCGGCCTGGGGATGCATATCAGCTACAACATCGTCACCAGCCTGCTGGGCGGCCAGATCGAGCTCGACAGCGCGCCGGGCCGTGGCACCCGCTTCACGCTGGATCTGCCGCTGGACCTGGAGGCCGAGGCCGCCCAGCCAGGCCAGACGACCATCTCGCCGGCCGCGCCTTGATAATGGCGCATGTCCGAGCCCAAGCCCCCCGCCCCGTCACGCGACCCGCTGCACGGTGTCACCCTCGAAGCCATGTTGACCCGCCTGGTGGACTTCTTTGGCTGGGACGAACTCGGTCTGCAGATCAACATCCGCTGCTTCACCCATGAGCCCAGCATCAAGTCCAGCCTGAAGTTCCTGCGCAAGACGCCCTGGGCGCGCGAGAAGGTGGAAGGGCTCTACGGCTATATGTTGCGCGAGCAGGCGCGCCAGTCGCGGGCTTGATCAGGCGTTGGCTGGGCGCCCGAAGAATCCGATGTCGCCGTACCAGGCCTCGGTGGGCGACTTGAGATCGTCGCTGTCGGTCAACACGCCGACGCTGCTGATGCGGCCCGGCGCCTCGCCGAACACGCGCTCATAGTCGGCCATCACATTGCGCTCCACCGCCAGCCATTGGCGCAGCTGGGTCTGGCCACTCTCGGCCACCAGATAGCGCACGCGGCCGGTGCGCTCATGCTGCCGCACATGCTCGACCGGCAACTGGCCGTCCCAGACGTACATCAGCGTCGCGAAGGGCAGCTTGTGGCCGGTGAACAGCTCGACCTGCTCGAAGACCAGCCGGTCGCGGAAGGACAGGCGCGACATATCGCCCTCGAAGCCGACGATGATGCGCGTCGGCGTGTCCGACAGGTCCTCATCATCGATGGTTGCTCGTGCATCCATCTCGTTGACCCGCCACTGCCAGCGCAACCAGGGCGTCTGCACAGGATCGACGCTGACCTGGCACTGCAGGCCCGAGCTGGTGCCGGTGCCCTGGGCATGCAGCACGGTCTTGCCGTCCTGGTGGCAGGTCTGGTACCGGGTGCGCGGCAGGTCACGCCTCATCACATAGGGGGCCCAGCCGCACGGCAGGCTGCCATCGGCCGCGGCACTGGAAAAAGGCACCACGGCACCGGGCGCTGCGGTGACGGCGGGCTCCGCTCCGGTCGTCGGCCCGCTGGCACAGCCGCCCAGCATGCCGCCCAGGGCCAGGGCCGGCAGCCCCAGGCACAGGCGGCGGCGTTGCAGATCGGCAGGGGCGATGGGGTGGGCAATGGAGCTCATGACAGACCTTTGAGCGAGGGACTTTGAACAGGACGGAGCTGCCCCGCTTTTCGACCAATCTAGGGCCCAGTTGCGTCGTCAATGTGACAAAAACACGCCATCGCCCGGACCTCCCGCGACTGCGCTGGCCAAGCGCCAAAAACCGCACATCCGCTGCCAGCAGCCACAAGTCGCTCGTTACACTCTTGCCATGAGCCTCACTGCAAGCCTGCTCGTCATCCTGTTGCTGGTGGCCACCAGCGCCTTCTTCTCCATTGCCGAGATTTCCATGGCCGCCGCACGCCGGCTGAAGCTGCGCCAGCTGGCCGATGAGGGCGACGGCCGGGCCGAGGCGGTGCTCCAGGTACAGAGCCATCCGGGCCACTATGTCGCGGTGGTGCAGATCGGGCTGAACGCGGTGGCCATACTCGGCGGCATCGTTGGCGAGGGTGCGCTGACGCCGCATTTCGAGGCCCTGTTCGGCCTGTTGATGTCGGCTCCGGCGGCAGCCACCACGGGCTTCGTTGTCTCGTTCCTGTGCATCACCTCCTTCTTCATCCTGTTCGCCGATCTTTGCCCCAAGCGCCTTGGCATGAACCAGCCCGAGCAGATGGCGATGCGGGTGATAGGGCCCATGCAGGTCTGCATGACGGTGCTCAAGCCGGTGGTCTGGGTGTTCAACAGCCTGGTCAACAGCGTGTTCAGCCTGCTGGGCCTGCCGGTGCAGCGCGACGACAGCGTCACCACCGACGACATCATGGCAATGGCCGCCGCCGGCACCGAGGCCGGCGTGCTGGGCCACCAGGGCCAGCAGGTGATCAGCAATGTGTTCGAGCTGGAGACCCGCACCGTCGAGTCGGCCATGACCTCACGCGAGCGCATCGTCTATCTGCTGCAGGACGACTCGGAGGAGACGATACGCACGCGCATCGCCGCCGAGCCGCACTCGACCTATCTGGTCTGCGACGAGAACATCGACGAGGTGGTCGGCTATGTGGATGCCACCGACCTGTTCCAGCTGGTGCTCAACAACGAGCCCATAGACCTGCGCGCCTCGCACAGCCATGGCCTGTTGAAGAAGGTGCTGATGGTGCCCGACCGGCTGACACTGTCCGAGGTGCTCTTGCAGTTCCGCCAGGTGCATGAGGACTTCGCCGTCATCGTCAACGAGTACAGCCTGGTGGTCGGAGTGATCACCCTCAACGACGTGATGAGCACGGTGATGGGCGACCTGGTCAAGTCGCACGACGAGGAACAGATCGTCAAGCGCGACGACGGTTCCTGGCTGATCGACGGCGTGACGCCCATCGTCGATGTGATGCGCGCCTGCGATATCGACGAGCTGCCGCATCGCGGCCAGTACGACACGCTAGCCGGCTTTCTGATGGTGATGCTGCGCCGTATCCCTCGCCGCACCGACACCGTCACCCTGGCCGGCCTGCGCTTCGAGGTGCTTGACGTTGACAGCTACAAGATCGACCAGGTGATGGTCACCCGCATCCCGCCGGCGACCGCGCCCGCCACGGCCTGAGGCCGTCTCCCGCACGCCAGCTCATCCTCCAGGTTTGAACCATGCCCTTCTCCATAGACAGCCTGTCACTCGAAAACCGCATTGACGCTTTGTTTGCCGCCCAGCAGGGCCAGGCCGTGCCCGGCTATGCCGTCGGCGTGCTGCACCAGGGCCAGGTCTTGCTGAGCAAGGGCTATGGCCTGGCCAGCCTGGAGCACGGCCTGCCGATACGCGGCGACACGGTGTTCCGCATTGCCTCGGTGTCCAAGCAGTTCACCGTCAGCGCGGTGCTGATGCTGGCCGCCGAAGGGCGCCTGGGCCTGAACGACGATATGCGACGGCATCTGCCGGAATTGCCTGAACTGCCCGCCGTGGTGACGCTGGAGCATCTGATGCGTAACTGCAGCGGCCTGCCGGACTTTCTGGAAATGCTACGCCTGGGCGGGGTCGGCCTGGACCTGCATCTGAGCCGCGCGCGCATGCTGCAGCTGATCACCGCCAACCGCCATCTGAGCTTTGCGCCGGGCAGCCGCTTTCTTTACTGCAACACCAACTTCCTGCTGCTCGGCCTGATCGTCGAACGCATCTCGGGCCAGAGCCTGGCCGAGTTCCTGCAACAGCGCATCTTCGAGCCGCTGGGCATGAAGCGCACGGCGATGTGCTGCGAAATCGACCAGCCGGTGGCGCAGCTGGCCAGCGCCTACCTGCAGGCGCCGGACGGCGGCTACCGCCGCGCGCTGCACGGCTTCGAGCAGGGCGGCGAGGGCGGCATGGTTTCCACCGTCGAGGACCTGCTGTTGTGGAGCCGCCAATTCGAGCAGGCGCGGCTGGCGCCGCTCGATCTGCCGGCCCTGTTGGCGGCACCGACGACGCTCAGCGGCGGCCAGGCCAGCCTCTATGCTCGGGGCGTAGAACTGGGGCGCTTCGCCGGCCTGGCCACGCTGGGCCATGGCGGGCTGTGGCCGGGCTTCAAGACCGAGTTCCTGCGCCTGCCCGAGGCCGGGTTGACCGTGGTGGTGATCGCCAATGGCGGCCATCTGGAACCCTACCGCATCGCCCGCGAGGTGGCGGCCGAGGTGCTGGCCCTGCCGGCCTATGTCGACGCGGCAATGGACATGGCCTCGCTCATTGGCGAATGGTTCAGCGCCCCCCATGCCGGACAGCCCGAACCGGCGCTGCTGGAGCTGGCCGTCAGGGACGGCAAGCTGATCGCCACGCAGTGGGGCATGCCCTTCCAGCTGACCCCGGCCGCCGACGGCAGTTGGGTGCCGCTGCGCGGGGCCTACGAATTCAAGCTGCGGCCGAGCTCGGCCGAGCTGCTCGAGGTGGAGGTCGGCGCCGGCCTCACGCAACGCTTCACACGCATGATCGAGCGCCCGGCCCTGCCCGCCGATCTTGCCGGCAGCTACCGCTGCGAACACAACGGCGTGCACTGGGTGATCGCCGCTGCGCCGGGGGATGACGGCACCCTGCAGGCACAGATCAGCGGCCCGGTGCTGGCCGACGGCGGGCTGTGGACGCTGCGTGGCCTGAGCAGTGAGGTGGTCGAGCTGCAGGGCCAGCTCTACTGGATGAAGAGCAGCCAGTTGCTGCGTCCGCAGCGCGACGCGCGAGGCCGCGTCACGGGCCTGCTGGTGGACACCAGTCGGGTCAGAAACCTGCTGTTGCAGCGCAGCTGACGCGCAGGCCCGTCAAGCTAGGGATGGCGGGGCCTGCCGCCCCACTCCACCATGACTGCCTGTCTCAACGCAAGCAGGAGGATCAGCATGAGTGCTTCCACATCTTCATTGGCAGGCCTGGCGCGCGCCGCCCTGCTGGTCATCGGCCTGGCGGCCGCCGCAACGGCCGGCGCCCAGACGATTCACGCCACCCGCGCCGACTTCAATGCCGCCGTCCCCAACCGCTACGACTACAACTTCAACACCGACGGCATGGTCAACATCCTGTCGTCGGCGGTCGGTCATCTGGCCGATGTCGGCACGGTGGGGCAGGATCCCCATGGCCAGGCCTATGGCGGCGCCTTGTGGGGTTCGGTTGGCGATACCTACAACGCCTTCACCACCTTGCGTTTCGACTTCATGCAGCCGGTGATGGGCTTCGCCTTTGATGACCTGGACCTGAACGGCGCCGAATGGGCCATCATCGATGTCAGCTACGTCGGCGGTGGCACCACCCGCTATGCGCTGACCACCCTGACCCCCTTCACCCCTGTATTCTTCGGCGTCACCTCGATGACCGGTCTGGCCAGCGTGTCGGTGTTCTCCGATGACACGGCGGCCGGCCTTGCGCCCGGTTCGCGCGCCAACCTGATCGACGATGTGTCGATCGCCACCCTGCCGGTGCCCGAGCCGGCCAGCGTGCTGCTGCTGCTGGCTGGCCTGACCGTCGTGGGCGGCCTGGCTTCCCGGCGCAAGCGCCAGGCCTGATTCAAGACGGATTCAGGCCTGACTCAGACTGCTGACCACCTGCAGCTCGCCGGCATGCACCGCCTGTTCGGCGCCGCGCATCAGGCGTTCGAACATCGAGCTGTTGTCGTGGCGCTCCTTGCCCACCAGGCCGAACCAGGCATTGCGGCCGGCGCGCTTGGCCATGTAGAGGCCCTGGTCGGCCAGCTCCACCACCTGATGCCAGCTGAGCAGCTGCGGGTGCTTGGGAATGAAGGGGTAGCAGGCGAAGCCCAGTGAGCAGGTATTGGCCAGGTGCACGCCGTCACCGAGGTCGAAATGCCGGTCGGCCACGGCCTTGCGGATGCGCTCGGCCAGGGTCGGCGCGTCCTCGCGCTTGCTGGCGCGCGCAACGACCAGGAACTCCTCGCCGCCCCAGCGCACCAGGTAGTCCGACTCGCGGAACACCTCCAGCAGGCGCTCGCGCATCTGCACCAGCAGCCGGTCGCCGACCGCATGGCCGTGGTGGTCATTGACCTTCTTGAACTGGTCCAGGTCCACCATGAAGAAGATCAGGTCGTTGTCGGGGTTCGGCCCATGGCCGCCGGCCTTCAGCCACTCCTCGTGCTGGCGCAGGGTGATGGCCACGTCTCCGTCCAGCTGCTGCTGCAGGAAACGGCGGTTGCGCAGGCCGGTCAGGGTATCGGTCAGACTGACCTGCTCCAGCGCGCAATTGGCCTGCTCCAGCTCCAGGTTCTTCTGCAAGAGCTGCGCCTGCGTCTCGCGCAGCGTGCCCAGCGTGGCATGGAGCTGGCGGTAGGCGGCGGCGTTGTCCAGGGCGATCGCGCCATAGGCGCAGAGGTTGCGGAAGATCAGCTGCTCGCGCTCCGCATAGGCCTGGGGGCGGGGCGACTGCAGGCTCATCACGCCCAGCAGCCGGTCATGCACGACCAGCGGCGCAAACAGCAGGCTCAGCGTCGGCAGGGTGCCGGGGATCAGCGTCGCACAGTCGGCGCTGTCGGGACTGACGTCCAGCTTGATCTCGCGACGCTCGCGCGCGCACAGCGCGGTCTGCGTAGGGCTGTCTGCCAGGGCCAGACGGCGGTGCGGCAACGGCCTGCCATCTTCCATGCCAAAGGCCATTTCCAGCGTGTCGCCGGCCTCGTCGAGCAGGTAGACCATGAAGCAGGTGGCGTCCAGCAGGCTGTGCACATGGCGGTCCAGCGCCTGGAACACGGCCGCCTGATCCAGATTGGCGGTGATCTCCTGCCCGATGGCCCCCAGCGTGAGCAGTGTCATGCCGGTCTGCTGCAAGACCTCGGCTCGGCCGGCCTCGGAGGCGGCCAGCTGGCGCAGGTGCTCGGCCTCGGCGCGGGCCTGCTCGGTCTGGTGCTGGACCTGCATGACGATGGACAGGTTGGTCGCCTTCTGGCTGCGGATCTTCTCGCGTGCCTGGTTGGCCTGCTGGCAGATGTTGTAGGCCGACAGATAGGAGCCGACATTCGCGTACTCGCGGGCCAGCGCATCGAGCAGGTCGCCGGTGACCGAATAGCCCTCGATGCCGGACGCCAGCGTCAGCGCCTGCTCCAGAAAATGCAGCGGCGCATTGACCACCGCGCCCTTGAGCTCGCATTGCAGGGTCGGGTGGACCGCGGGCACACCATCGGCACCGGCCAGCGGCAGCGGCTGGCTGGCATGGATCTCGGCCAGCAGGCGCAGCAGCTCGATCTGATGGAACACATCGTGCTGCTCTCGGGCCAGGGCGAGGCCGCTGAGCGCCACTTCAAGCGCCCGCAGCGGCTGGTCGAGCCGGAACAGGTTCTGTGCCTGGCCCAGCATGCCCATGATGTGGAAGTCCGTCTGACTCAGTGCCTCGGCACGCTGCTGCACCTGGCAATAGCAGTCGTAGGCCCGGCCATGGTCGCCCTGGGCATGGGCCAGATGGCCGGCCGAGCACAGCGCGATGGCATAGGCACGCGAGCCGGCCAGCGGGGCCAGCATCTGCAAGGCCTCGGCGAGCAGTTCCTGGCCGGCATCGAGCCGGCCCAGCTGCACCAGCGTGTCGGCCGTCTGCTGCAGGCTGCGGCCCACGCTGGCCGGCCAGCCGGTGGGCCGGGCCAGGTCCAGGCTGCGCTGCATCCATTCCAGCGACGCATGTTGATCGTTGAGGCTGCTCAGCTCATAGCCGGCATTGCTGGCAGCGACGATGGCGCGGCGGATCTGCCCGCTTTGCTGCGCCGCGTCAAAGGCCTTGATCGCATGGCTCAGCGCACCGCCCGGATCGCCGGAAAACGAGCACATGGCGCTGCGATAGTCGCACAGCACGGCCAGCAGGGCCGGCGGCGTCTGACTGTCGATGGGCCGCAGCCGCCGGTCCCAGCGCGCCGCGGCCAAGCGCCAGTTCTGGAAAGCCAGATGGCGCGCAAGCTCGCTCTCGATCAGCGCGAGGCGCCCATGGTCGGCGGCCTCGCGCGCCTGCAGGGCGGCGGCCTCCAGCTCGGCCTCGACGCGGTCGCGCCAGCCCTGATCAACGGCGATGCAGCTGAGCAGCCAGTGCGCATCCGCGCAGCCGACGGGGTCGCCCAGCGCACCGAAGTCCTGCAGTGCCCGCTGCGCCAGTGCCTGAGCCTCGCCAAGTTCGGCATACAGCCACTTGGCCTCCCCATAGACCAGCTTCAGGCGAACCGCCAGGCCATGGGCCTCGGCATCGTCTGCCCCGCGAAGCAGCGCCCGGGCCCGGTCGGCCAGTTGCAGGGCCTGGGCGGTATCGCGCTGGCGCAAATACCAGGCCAGGGTGACCATCGCCCGCAGGCCGGCACGGTCGGGCTGGCCCCCAAGGCCAGCCAGCTCGGCCTGCAACCGCGCCACCTCGTCGTTCAGTGCAAACATCTCCACGGCACTACCCCCTGTCGACAAGCACTTTGCACCGGAAGCGGCGGTTTGAACAGCGCACAAACCAGGGTTGAAGATCGCGGCGCACAGCGCACAGCGGTGTAAAGAATTCAAAAGAGACGGGCAAAGCCCCCTCTCGCACCAGACAATGCGGGCCTTGCCTCCGCCGCCAAGACCCATCCCGACATGCCCCCTGTACAGCTGCACCCACTCGCCCAGGCCCTGGCCCTGCTCGCCGCCAGCGGCTTCTTGACTCAAGCCCAGGCCCAGGCAACCCGCCCCGCTGCTGCGGCCTCGGCTCCGGCCAGCGCCGCCAGCACGCCAGCACGATCCGGGCCACGCCAGGTCCCTGCTGCCACGCCGGCCCAGCTTGAGAAGGTTGAAGTCAGCGGCACGGCCAGTGACACCGAGCAGCGCCGCGGCTCGACCGCGGCCAAGATCGTCATCAGCCGCGAGGAGATCGAGCGCTTCGGCGACAGTTCGGTCAGCGAGGTGCTCAAGCGCCTGCCCGGCGTGACCACCGGCGGGCGGCCCGGCCGCGGTGGCGATGTGCGCATGCGCGGCATGGGCGGTGGCTACACCCAGCTGCTGGTCAATGGCGAGCGCATGCCGCCGGGCTTCTCGCTGGACAATCTGCCGCCCGACCAGCTGGAGCGCATCGAGGTGATGCGTGCGCCGACCGCCGAGTATGGTGCCCGGGCGGTGGCCGGCACGATCAATATCGTGCTCAAGGAGGCGCTGAAAAAGACGCTCAACGAGGTGCGTGCCGGCGTCGGCATCGAGGCCGGCCGCGTCTCGCCCAATGCCTCGTGGACGCGCAACAACAAGCTCGGCGACAAGGGTGCCTACACGCTGACCGTCTCGCTCAACCGCAGCAACCGCTGGGACGATGCCGACACGCGCACGCGCTGGTACGACCTGGCCAGCGGCGCCCAGGTGCTGGACCAGCACGAGACCGGCTACTCGCTGGAGCAGCGCGAGGGCGTCAATGTCAACGCGCGGCTGCAGATACCGCTGGCCGAGGGCGAATCGCTGACACTGATGCCCTTCATGATTCTCAGCCGGGGCAGCAACGAGGCCGGCCGCACCCTGGTGCAGACCGGCACCGCCACCGAGCAGCCCTATGCCAGCTACAGCAGCACGGGCGACGGCACCTTCAAGCTGCTGCGCGGCAATGCCCAGTGGCAGAAGCGCCTGAGTGCTGGCACCCGGCTGGAAGCCCGCGGCGGCCTGGGCACCGGCCGCTTCAGCAGTCAAGGCCTGCGGCGGGAATTTGACAGCGCCGGCACGCAGACCCGCAGCGTCGACGACAGCACCCGCAACCGCGAGAACAACTGGAGCCTGAATGCCAAGGTCTCGCACCAACTGGAGACCGAACACAGTCTGGTCGGCGGCCTGGAGCTGGAGAGCAGCCGCCGCCTGCAGGGTCGCACGACCCTGCAGAACGGACTGCCGATACTGACCGAGTTCGGTGACGACCTGAGCGCCTCTTCGCGCCGCGTCGCCGGCTATGTGCAGGACGAATGGAACCCCAGCAAGCAGATCTCGGCCTATGCCGGCCTGCGCTGGGAAGGCATCAAGACGAGCAGCGACAGCGCCAGCTACCAGGCCCGCAACACCAGCCATGTGCTGACACCGCTGCTGCATGGGGTGTGGAAGCCCGACGAGAAAAGCCGCAACCAGATCCGCAGCAGCCTGACGCGCAGCTACAAGGCGGCCAGCCTGCAGGAGCTGATCGCCCGGCCGAGCATTTCGCAACGCTTCCCGACCGGCGGCAACGAAATCGGCAGCCCAGACCGCGCCGGCAACCCGAACCTGAAGCCCGAGCTGGCCACCGGCATCGAGCTGGCCTATGAGCACTATCTGTCCAAGGGCGGGCTGCTCAGTGCCAATCTGTTCCACCGCCGCATCAGCGATCTGATACGCAATGTCGTCTCATTGGAGGATGTGAGCTGGTCGGCGCAGAAGCGCTGGGTGTCGCGGCCGCAGAACGTCGGCAACGCAACGACGCAGGGGCTGGAGCTCGAGGCCAAGTTCCGCCTCGACGAGATGATGGATGACGCCCTGCCGGTACAGCTGCGCGCCAACCTGAGCCTGTTCGATTCCAAGGTGGACCAGGTGCCCGGCCCGAACAACCGCCTCGAAGGCCAGCCCAAGGGCACCGCCAATTTCGGCGCCGACTACAAGCTGCGCGGCCTGCCGCTGAGCCTGGGCGCCAGCATCAACATCACGCCCGCCTACAAGCTGCGCCTCAGCGATATCTCCAGCAGTTCGGTGGGCAGCAAGGTCGTCGCCGATGCCTTCGTGCTGTGGTTCGTCGACGCCGGCACCCAGCTGCGCTTCAGCGCCAACAACCTGGCGCCGCGCGACTATCTGACGACCAGCAGCCTGATCAACGACACCCAGCGCCAGGACAATGAGAGCGCCAACCGCTCGCACATCAATTGGGGTCTGCGGCTGGAGATGAAACTCTAGGAGCACGCCCTATGCACCCGCAACGCCGTCCCGCCCTGCTGCTGTTTGCCGCGCTGGTGTTCACCAGCCTGGCTTGCGAGGCCCAGCCCCTGCCCTTCACCTTGAAGCAGGTCGCACCCAAGGTCTATGCGGTGATAGACAACGCCAACGGCGACTCGGGCGCCAATGCGGGCATCGTCATCGGCGAGGAGGCGGTGGCCATCATCGACAGTCTGTACAAACCGAAGGCCACGCAGGCGCTGCTGGCCGAGGTGCGCAGGCTGACACCGCTGCCGATACGCTATCTGATCAACACCCACTATCACATCGACCATGTGGCCGGCAACGCGGTGTTCGCCCAGGCAGGGGCGGTGATCGTCGGGCACAAGAACATGGCCCGCTGGATCAACACGGAGAACCTGAAGTTCTTCGGCGCCACGCCCACGGCCGAGGGGCAGACCCAGGTGGCCGCGCTGGCGCCGCCGCAGATCGGCTTCGACAGCGAGATGCGGCTGAACCTGGGCCAGCGCACCCTGCTGATCAAGGCGCTGCCGGGCCATACCGGTGGCGATGCGGTGGTCAGCGTCGTCGACGCCGGCGTGGTGTTCGCCGGCGACCTGTTCTGGCGCCGCGCGATACCGAACCTGATAGACGCCCACACGGCCGACTGGATACGCACACTGGACACGCTGCGCCAGGGACAGCCGGCCACGGCCGTCTTCGTGCCCGGCCATGGCGATGTGGGATCGGCCGGCGATGTGCAGGACTTTCAGCGCTACCTCGGCGACCTGCAGGCAGCCGTCAAGCAGCAGCTCGATGCCGGCAAGGACGGCGAGGCGCTGCAGGCCGCGGCTCTCGCCCAGCTCACGCCCAGCTATGGCGGCTGGGCCTATTTCAAAAACCTCGGGCCGCGCAATGTGCGCGACATGCAGGCAGAATTGACCGGCAACAAGCGCCGCCCCGCCCCTTGATCCTGATCCGACCGATGCTGTTTCGCCGCCTTCCCCTGCCCGTCGAGGTGCCCGGCACCCTGTGGCTGCATTCAATGCCCGGCCGCATGGAGCCCTGGGACCGCTTCCTGAACGATATGCGCCGCGCCAAGCTGAGCCTGGTGATGTGCCTGAACCCGCTGGACGAGGTGGCCCAGCTCTCGCCCGAGTACCACAAGGCCATCACCCTGGGCCGGGTGCCTTTCCGCTGGCTGCACCTGCCGATGCGCGATATGGGCCTGGCCACCGACGCGGCCAGCTTCCGCGAGGGCGTGGACCAGCTGAGCCAGGCGCTGCGCCTGGGTGACCATGCGCTGCTGCACTGCGCCGCCGGCATAGGCCGCACCGGCACGGTCGCCGCCTGCGTGCTGAAGCGCCTGGGCGTGCCGACCGAGCAGGCTTTGCTGCAGGTGCGCCAGGCGGGAGGCAATCCGCAGACGGCGGCGCAGTCGGGTCTTATCGAGCAGTTCTAGGCTGGACGAATGCGATAGACGCAGCGTCGTGCGCCGGCCAGCAGATGCTCGCTGCGTTCGACCGTCACGGAGTCGCCCAGGCAGTTCTGGAACAACTCCAGCTCCGACTGGCAGAAGCCCTGGCAGCTGCTGGCGGCGGCGCAGATCGGGCAGTGGTCCTCGATCAACAGCCAGGCCTTGCCCTCCCGTTCCGCCCGAGCCATATAGCCCTCCTCGGCGCGTTTTCGAGCCAGCCCCTGCACCCGCTGTGCCAAGGTCTTGGCGCCGGCCAAGCCGGCCTCATAGGCGGCTTGCGCGTCGGACTGGCGCTGGTTGATCAGCGCCTGCAGCGCCTGCGGGCCCAGCAGCGCGCTGACCTGAGCGATCAGCTGCACGGCCAGCTCGCCATGGCGGTCCGGGAAGCGGGCATGGCCGGCCTCGGTCAGCTGCCACAAGCGTGCCGGCCGACCTACGCCGTGGGCCTCCTCGTGCGAGGCCACCAGGCCCGCGCCCTCAAGCGCCAGCAGTTGCTTGCGTGCCCCCATGGCGCTGAGTCCACAGGCCTCGGCCACCACCTGGGCGCCCTGGGGGCCACGGCTCTTCAGCGTGTAGAGGATCTGGTCGCTGGTGTTGTTCATGCGTTGCTGGCCACAGCCGCCAAGGTCGGTGATGTTGGCACATCGCGCGCCAGGCGCAGCAGGCTCCAGGCCGCCCACAGGCTGCAGCCGCCGCCGACCGCCATGATCCAGCGCGTGTCCAGCAGGCTCAGGGCCCCGCCCACCAGCGCCGTCACCACATTGGCCAGATAGAAGATCACCGTCAAGAGGCCCATCACCCGGCCCTGGCCGTGGTGGGCAAAGCGCTCCGACACCCAGGCCGGCAGCACCGCGTTGTACAGCGCCAGCGGCAGGCCCATGGCGATGATCACCAGCAGGCCCGCCGTGCCGGGCAGCAGGGCCAGACCGAACAGCCCGGTCGCGGCCACGAGCGCGCAGGCGCTGGCGCGGCGCAGTGCATGGCCCCGCGCCGAGAAGGCGTCGAAGCGTCCGACCAGCATGCTGGCCAGCGACATCACCAGGCACAGGCCCGCCGTCACCCAGGCAATGCCGAGGCTGCCCAGGTCGGCGTTCTCCAGCAGCCACAGCGGGTAAAACTCGTAGCAAGTGGTCAGGCCCAGGGTATAGGCCAGCTGCAACGCGAACAGGCGGGCCAGCAGCCGGTCCTGGCGCAGCAGGCCCAGCGCCTGGTGCTGCATCGCCTGCTGCAGCAGGCCGCCGGTCGCTGCCGCCGGCCGGCCATGCGTCTCCGGCAGGGCCCGCCAGATCACCAGCAGACAGGGCAGCAGGGCCAGGCCCGCCAGCACAAAGGGCACCGGCTCACCCAGCGGCAGGGTCAGGCCGCCCAGCAGCGGGCCGAGCAGCCAGCCGGCGTAGTTGCTGGCATTGAGCCAGGCAAAGGAACGGGTGCGGTCGAGCACAGGGTGCAGATCGGCCAGCACCGCGCGCGCCACCGCCAGATTGCCCTCGGTCAGACCGGTCAGAAAGCGCGCGCCGACAAACAGCGCGTACCAACGCTGATCCAGCGCCCAGGCACCGAGCAGGCTGCTCAGCACCGTCAGCGACAGCGTCCACAGCAGCGTGCGGCGCCGGCCGTGACGGTCGGACAGCGGGCCGATGAACAGGCTGCCTATCAGAATGCCCAGCGGATTGGCCGCCAGCGCGATGCCCATCAAGAGCTTGGGCGGCAGGCCCATGAAGTGGGTGAAGCCGTCCGCCGCGCCCTGCACGAAGATCGGCGCGAGGATGGGGTAAGGCATGGCCATGCCTATGGTGCTCATCATCGAGATGGCGCAGACAACCCACAGCAGCGTGCGCGGCCGGGTCATCGCTGTGCCCCCAGGACCAGATCACTGGCCACCTGCTGGTACGGCGGCCGGCCGTAGTGCAGGAACTCCTCATGGCAGCTGTGGCTGAGCTTGATCACATGGTCGTCGTCCTGAGCCGCGGCCAGGGCGAAGATCTCGGGCCAGCTCAGCGGAGCGCCCGATAGGGTCGGCGCCTGCAGCAGAGGTGCACCGACCGCAGCATAGGCGGTGCTGAAGGCCAGCCAGAGGGCCAGGTCTTGCTGTGGCGTGGCCAGCTGCGGGCAGTGCATCAGCAGCACGCGCCGCGCATGCAGCATGGTCACCATATGCAGCACGGTGAAGTTGCGCGTCTGCGCGTAGAGCTGCAGGGCCACATCGGCCATTGCCGCCATCAGTTCCCGCCCGCGCAACTCCGGCAGGCTCAGCGCCTGCGTCAGCCGTGGGTCGGCGGCGGCTGCCCGCAGGGCCGCGGTGATGGCACCGGTCACCTCGTGAGCTCCGCCCAGGCCCTGATGAATGCGCTCCAGCGCGGCCGGCACCGAGCGCACGGTGGGTGCATCGTCCAGGCTCAGGTCCAGCGGCAGATGAGCGACCACCAGGCTGGCCAGACCGGCACCAATCTCGCCGGCATGGCGGGCCTCCAGACCGTAGGCCACTCGTATTAAGGCATGAAAGGCATTCGTCGCCACCCCGTTGCCCAGCTCGGCCCAGACCTCGGCGACCACGGCCGGTGCGCCTTCCTGTGCCACCCGCTCGGCAAAGCCGCGGCTGAGCGGCTCGAAGGCCCGCGCCTGGCCGCGCCATTCGGTCCACTGCCGAGCCTGCGCGGCAGGGGGCGCATCGACATGAGGCAGTGCCTTGTGCTGCGCCCAGAGGTCGAAATAGGCTTGCAGCCGGGTCGCCGTGGCGCCCATGCGCTGCAGCGCGATCAAGGCCATCGGCAGGTGGTTGGTGGTGCCGCGTGCGGCCAGGCCGAAGGCCTGGTTGCGGTCCAGCAGCCGTTCGAGTGTCGGCAGGGTCGGGTGGGTGTCGGTCACGATATCGGGCTCGGATTGGCGTACCGTGATTGTGCTTCAGGGACTTAATTAATAATCCAATAGTGTATTTATTGGAATGGTCTTGTCACAACTATAGTGAGCACCTTCCCCTACCGGAGACCCCGATGCGCATCCGCGACTGCCACTGGCAACAGATCGAAAGCCATCTGCGAAACGACGACCGCGTCGTGCTGCCGCTGGGCAGCGTCGAGCAGCATGCCTGGCTGTCGCTGGCCGTCGATGCCATCCTCAGCGAAGAGGTGGCGGTGGCCGCGGCCGAGCCGCTGGGCGTGCCGGTCTACCCGGCCCAGCCCTATGGCTACACGCCCACCTATGTGGCCTTTCCGGGCACGATGAGCCTGCGGCTGGAGACCCTGCTGGCGGTGATGGGCGACCTGATCGCCTCGCTGCACCACCATGGCTTTCGGCGCGTGCTGATCGTCAATGGCCACGGCGGTAACCAGCCGGTGGCCGGCCTGCTGCAGCAGCTGATGGCCGAGCACAGGGGCCTGCAGCTCAAGTGGCACAACTGGTGGGCGGCGCCACGCACGATGGCCTTTGTGCGCGAGCAGGACCCGCAGGCCTCGCATGCCTCGTGGATGGAGAACTTCCGCAGCACGCGCCTGCCCGGCGTCGAGCTGCCCTCCTCGCCCAAGCCGCCGGTGGACTATGCGCGCATGGCGCTGATGGACCCGCAGGCCAAGCGCACCTACCTCGGCGACGGCTGCTACGGCGGCCACTACCAGCAGCCCGATGCGGTGATGGACGCACTGTGGGCCATTGCCGTCGCGGAGACGCGAGCCCAGCTCGAGGGTCCGTGGCTGCCGTAACAACGCTGTAACAAGGCCGGAACTCCCCCCACGTTTGAAGCAATACGGGGGATTGTTCGCGCCGCGGTCGCGACCTATTCTTTCGCTGCGTTGATGCCAAACCCCCTCAAATCGGGGGGTCTGGCACGCAGCGTGGAGTCTCGCGAGGCCTCTCCCAAGTTTGCACCCCAGCCGAGTCCGGATGTTCGCATCCAGGAGCGGGCGCGGGTATGCGCCGTAACCCAAGGAGGTCGATGATGAAAGCAAGCAACTGGTGGCAGCGCCTTTGGCGTCCACTGCTGGCCCTGGCCCTGTGCGCCGCGGCACACAGCCCGACATGGGCGTTCAAGGTGGACATGTACGCGATCGGCAACTGGAGTGCCGGCGATTGCGACACCAATCCGGATGACAACCGCCCCTCATGGCCGGGCATGGCCCAGGCCTGGTACGACCGCATGGGCGTGCAGGGCCACACCAAGACCGGCAAGTTCGTTGACGGCAATATGAATCTGTCACGCTTCTGCACCGGCGCCGGCTGCGCCGACTCGTCCTGGATAGACTGGCCCGACGCAGCCATGATCGCCGTCCACGGCTATGACTATGGCGGTGGCGGCGGCGGTGGCTGGGGCGGACTGATGCGCATGAAGTGGAACGGCAAGTGCGGCACCCAGTTCGGTGGTCTGAGCCCCAATATGTTTGTCGGCGACCACAATCTGAAGATCCTGCATGCCTCGTCCTGCGTCAGCGCCAACGACGACTATCTGCCCAATCTGCGCAAGTCGATGAACAACGGCGGCGCCAAGAAGCTGCATATGTTCACCGGCTTCCATGGCTGCATGTGGATCTCGTCGAGCTACAACAACGATTACAAGCAGACCGCCATTGATGGTCAGTGGGGCGGCATCGCCAACTCCTGGGTGAAGAACCACTACAAGAAGTTCGGCTGTGCCTGGTGGGACCCGTTCAACTGGTACAAGACCTGCACCGAGCAATGTCCGGTGGCCTACACCATAGGCAGCAGCTCCTCGGCGGCGCTGACGCGGCTGTACTACGAGAGCTACGGCAATGCCCTGGCCTTCGGCTCGCCGGGCGGCTCCAGTTGGTATGCCTGGATGGGCTATCGCGGCTGCAAGCCGGCCTGCGTGGATCACGCCTTCAATCCCTGACATCGGCAACTGCCGGACCGCCGCACCGCTTTGATGCGGGCCCCTGCCCTGCCCGGTTTCCATGTGCCGAGCCGCGACCCAGCCTACGGGCCAGGCCCCGCTCGAACCACACGCCGTTCAAGCAAAGGAATTCGTCATGAAACGACTGTGTCACGCCCTCACCCTCGCGGCCCTGGCCGCCCTGGGTGCCATCACACCCGCCCAGGCCCAGACCCGCGGACCGTTGAGCATGGAAGAGATACGCGAACTGGTGCGCCAGACGCTGCCGCCCATCGTCACCGAACAGGGCACGACGGGCATCCTGATCGGCCTGCTGCGCGAGGCCAAGCTGGATACCGACCGGCCGCTGTCCAGGGCCTTCAATCCGGCCGAGGTCTCCAAGGCGGTGTTCGGCCGCACGCTGCCGAGCAAGGACCCGCTGTGCAACCAGCCGCTGACCAATACCGGTGATGTCGACGAGGATGAGTGCAACTCAAGCTCGGGGGCACCCAATGGCGATGGCGCCTTCACCGCGCTGAGCTTCAGCAAGCGCATCCATCTGGGCAATATCACCATCCTCAAGCGCCCTGCGCGCAAGGAGATCACGCCCACCAACCTACCCGATGTGAAGCTGGATGAAAAGGCCGCCTATATCGGCGCCATGAAGTTCGCGACCGAGACGCTGGGCATGTCCAAGATGGAGATTCCCACGCCTCCCGCAGACGCGCCGTTGCCGGTCAACACACTGACCCTGGGCTTTGGTGAGGAAGGCCGTCAGACCGGTGAGATCGCCCTGATGCGCATGGTGCACATCAAGCGCGCGGCCGAGCTGCCCAAGGGTATTCCGATGCCTAGCACCGCTGGCAATCCCGGCGCAGCGGCCGCTCCCCCCGAGCTGATGCATGTGCTGCTGCCCGGCGAGGCTACCTTCATGCTGGACGACAAGGGCGTTCAAGGCGCACGGGTCGAAGGCTGGCTGTCCATGCCCATAGACCCCAAGCTGGACCCGAAGCTGGGCAAGTCCAGCGACGAGTTGATCGAGGAGATCGCCCAGGACCTGTTCGCTCATGGCGGCCGCAAGATCGCCCGGCTGTCCTACAGCTTTGCGTTCGCGCAGGGGTCGAATCCGAACCCGGAAGACCCCAACTCGCCGCAGTGCGCGCGCTGCGGCGGCGTGCTGCGGCCGGTGCTGCGTGTGGCCTTGTATGCGATCGACGCCAGAAACCCGCTGCAGGGCGAAGTGGCAACACCTGGCCTGGTGCACGACTTCGATCTGGCCGGCGGTGAAGAGGCGCCGCGCCTGATGCTGCAGTAGCTCCGGCGGAGCGGCCTCCAGGGCCGCGCCGGCCGACGATTCCAAGAACGATGCCAACGATGGCTTGACCCAGAAGGAGTGTTCCCATGAGGAAGTCTTATCGCTATGTCCGCCTGTTGAGTGCCGCTGCCGCGGCGCTGGCATTGGCCGTTCCGCTGGCGACCCAGGCGGTCGTGATACAGAACGACTTCAATGACGGCAGCGGCGATCTGGCCAATATCAGCTATGGCGCGGCCCAGGACGGCATGATCTTCCAGCTCAACGCCCTGCTCTATCCCGGCCTGGGCCTGACCACCCAGCAGGCGCAGTTGCGTACCTTCACGCTGACGGACCTGAAGTTCGGCTTCACCGTCAGCGGTGATGGCAGCGGGCTGCTGGACCTGCGCTACACGCTCACCAATACCGGCGTGGACGCGCGCGACGACCTGCGCTTCATGGTCGTGCTCGGTGCCGACGCCAACCCCGGCACCCTCCAGGAGTCGGTGGCGGAGAGCTGGAAACCGGCCGTGGCCGGCGATCCGACGCGGCGCGAGACCATTCTGTACGACCCGGCCCTCTCGCTCAACAACAAGTGGATTGCCAGCAATGGCGCCACCGGACCGGAAGGCAGCGGCGTGCCTGCCGCCTGCGGCCTGCTGAATGGTTGCGATGCCTTTGTCGGCCTGCAATGGGATCTGGCGAGCTTGAAGCCGGGCGAAACCTGGAGCATCCATGTGGGTCTGTCGGACGATGGGCAGGCACTGTCGTCGCGGTTCTTCACGTTGACCGCTGACCCCACCGGCGGCGTCAACAACAGCATGACCTTCTCGGGGCAGGCGATGGTGGTTCCCGAAGCCTCCAGCTATCTGATGATGCTGGCAGGCTTGGGTGTGCTGGGCTTGGGTCGCCGGCGCCGCTTGAGCTAGACGGCGGATCGGTCGCGTTCAGGCCTACCAGACGGTGGGCCTGAATTCGTCGTGCCTGGCAATCAGCGGCACAAAGGGCATATGCCGCTCCCGCCAGGCCAGGAACTGAGGCACCGGCATCGGCCGGGCGATCAGATAGCCCTGGGCATAGTCGCAGCCCAGGGCCTGCAGCAGGTCCCATTCCTCGGCCGTCTCGCAGCCCTCGGCCACCACCGGCATGCCCATCACATGGGCCAGGCCGATGGTGGCGCGCAGCAGCGCCTCGCCGTCGGTGCCGGCGCGCACACCACTGACAAAGGCGCGGTCTATCTTCAGCTCGGTGACCGGCATCTTCTGCAGATAGGCCAGTGATGAGTAACCGGTGCCGAAGTCGTCGATGGACAGGCTCAGGCCGCCATCGACCAGGGCCCGCATGACCTTCAAGGTGGTCGAAGGGTCGTCCATGGCCGCGCTCTCGGTCACCTCCAGGCGCACATCCTCGGCCCGCGCACCGGTTTCGCGCAACAGCTGGAACACACGCTGTGCAAAGCCCTGGTCGCGCAGATCGAAGGTGGAGACGTTGACCGAGACCTGGATCTGCAAGCCCTCGCGCCGCCATTCGACGGTGTGCCGCATCGCCGCCCGCAGCACCCAATGCGTGAGCATGCTGATGCGCCCGGTCTGCTCGGCAAAGGGGATGAACTGGAACGGCGGCACCATGCCTCGCTCCGGGTGCTGCCAGCGCACCAGGGCCTCGGCGCTGCGCACCGAGCCATCGTGCAGGCAGACCTTGGGCTGCAGATAGAGCAGCAGCTCGTCCTGCTCCACGGCTCGCTTGAGTTCGGACAGCAGGGTCAGGTCGGCCGGCCGCACCGTCTCCAGCTCGGGCGCGTAGACCGTCCATCCAGACAGCCGCTTGCGATCGGCATACATGGCCGTTTCGGCATTGCGCATCAGGGCCGTCATCGTCTCGCCGCCATCGGGCGGCAGGGCCACGCCGATCGACAGCGACACGTCGACCCATTGGTCATAGACGCTCAGGGGCGTGGCAAAGGCCTTCTCCAGTTGGGCCCTCAGCACCGGCAGGCGGCCGACGTCGCTGCACAGCATGCAGAACTGGTCGGCATGGGTGCGGCCCAGGAACTGATGCGGCAGCTCCGCCAGGCGCTGGGCCGTGGCCAGCAGCACGGCGTCGCCCAGCTCATTGCCCAGTGCATCGTTGATCGCCTTGAAGCGGTTGATATTGAGCATCAGCACGGCCGGCAGTCGGCCCTCCTGCTGGATGCGCAGCTCCTCGCCCTCGATGCGCAGCCGCTCGCGGTTGGGCAGACCGGTGAGCGTGTCCACATAGGCGCCGATCAGGCGCGCTTCGTTGCGCTCCTGCTCCAGCTGCAACCGGGCACGCTCGGTGCGTTCAAGGTCGGCCTCGATCTGTGAGCTCAACACCCGTGCCCGCGCCGCGCTGTTCTGCGTCAGCTCATAGGCCTGGCGATGGCGCTCGAGGTAGCCGTAGGCGAGCGCGAAGTCGCCCATCTGCTCATGCAGGCGCGCCTGGGCCAGATAGAGCTGTATCGGCAGGTGCAGGTCCAGCTGCTGCATGCGCTCCAGCAGACCCTCGGCCTGGGCCAGCGCCGCGCGGGCCCACTCAAGCCGGCCCAGGCACTGCTCGACCAGCCCATGGACCAGATGGGCCCGCACCTCCTCGCGCAGTCCGCTGCCGACCATGGGCAGGGCCTTGGCGATCAGCTCATGGGCCTCGTCCAGGCGGTCCAGCATCACCAGACAGTGGGCGGCGGTCGTGTGCATGGACAGCAGGCTCAGGTTCTCGTGCGCCCACTTGGCGCCGCTGAGCCAGGGCTGGAGCGCCTCCAGCGCCTGCTGCGGCCGGCCCAGGTGCAGCAGGCACTGGGTCAGATGGGCCACCACCAGCGAGGCCATCGAGGCCTGGCCCTGGTTCTCGACCAGATGGCCGGCCAGCTCGAGGTGGCGCAGCGCCGAGGCGCTGTCGCCGGCCGCATACTGGACGTAGCCCAGCTGGGCCAGTGCATGGGGCAGGCAGCCCGGGTCCGGGCACTGCTGGGCCTCGTCAAGCAGCTGGAAGTAGGCGCGCAGGGCCAGCTCGGTATGGCCCAGCCGGTCGTGGAACAGGCCGCGCAGGTTCAGCGCATCGCAGCGATCGATGGCATCGCCCTGCCGCTCCAGCGCCTCGGTGAGCGCCACCAGCCAGTCCCAGTTGTCGCGAGCCTCGCCGCGCAGCAGCGGTATGCCGGCCAGCCGGCACTCGATGCGCAGGCGCCCCAGTTCATCGCCCAGCCGGCTGAACTCGGCCAAGAGGCGGGCAAACTCGGCTTCGACGCGGTCCTGCCCCTCACGGCGGGAGCGCAGCAGGGCCAAGGTGGTGGCCGCTTCGGCGGCAGCCTGTGCGTCACCTTGGGCCTCGGCCATCCGCAGGGCACGCCGGGCCAGCGCCATGGCCTGATCAGGCGCGCTCAGCTTGGAGCAACGCGCCGCGTAGTTCAGCGAGGCCAGATCTGCACTCACTTCCATGGCCTGATGCAATCTCCAGAAGTCGATGGATGAGATCAAAACCTTGGCAATCCGGCGCGGCTTGAGCAGGCACCGGTCGCCGCAGCTTGCACCAAGATCGGCCTGAATGCAGTCGGGTCTGGCCCTAGCTCGGATGCGGCGCCGCGCATTTGCGTGAATGCTGCACGGAGCCGGCTCATGGACAATCGCGCCATGAGCACAGCCCCGGTGGACATTCTCCACGCCGACGACAGCCTGATTTTGTGCAACAAGCCCGCCGGCATGCTGGCCGTGCCCGGTCGCGGGCCGACCAAGCAGGACTGCCTGATCAGCCGCGTGCAATGGCTGCATGCCGACGCACTGATCGTCCACCGGCTGGACATGGCCACCTCGGGACTGCTGCTGCTGGCCCTTGGCGCCGAGATGCAGCGCAGGCTGAGCCGGGCATTTGCCGAACGCCGCGTGCAAAAGCGCTATGTGGCCGTGGTTCACGGCCTGCTGGCCGAGCCAGGCTCGGACTGGGCCCATATCGACCTGCCGGTCGGAGCCGACTGGCCCAACCGTCCGCGCCAGCAGGTCTGCCATGTCAACGGCAAGCCCTCGCAGACGCGCTATCGCTGTCTTGCACAGGATCGCCTGGGGCAGACCAGCCGCGTCGAGTTGGAGCCCGTCACCGGCCGCACCCACCAGTTGCGTGTGCACCTGCAGGCGCTGGGCCATCCCATTGTCGGCGACGCCTTGTATGCGGATCGGCAAGACCTGGCCCCGCGGCTGTACCTGCACGCCACCGAGCTGGCCTTGCACCACCCGGTGACGGGCGCGGCGCTGCAGTTCAGCAGCGCCGCGCCGTTCTAGCTCAGTTCTTGCGGCGCTTCACAGCGGCAAGCAGGCCCAAGCCCAGAGCCATCAGGGCATAGGTGCCGGGTTCTGGCACGGGAGCCGTGTTCAGCACGAAAGACAGGTTATCGGCATAGCCGTCGTTGTCGCTGGAGTTCAGTCGCTCCATCGACAGGATGAACTCTATCTTGGCCGTGTTGACCGGCACGAAGCCGCCGGTGGAACGGAACAGCAGGCCGGTCTGGTTGCCGCGATCGGCCGGTGTCACCGGGCCCAGTTGCGCCAGGCCCAGCGACTGGCTGCTCGCATCGAGGAAGGACACCAGCAGCAAGGCGTTGTCGCCCTGGCTGCTCCAACCGCCCAGATAGCCGCTCAATTCGAACGAGGCCTTGCCGCTGGCGAAGGCGCCGGTCAGGGCGCCAACGTCCACGGTCTGCGCACCCGCCGAGTAGGGCGAGCTCTCGCCGGCAAACATCTTGGCGCCACGGTTCACAGGGCCTGGCTCGCTGGGCTTGACCCAGTTGCTGCCATAGTCGACCGACTGGAACAGGTCGGTACCGTCGAAGCCGGTCCAGCCGCTGACGCCGGCCTCGGCATCGCCGTTGACGATCAGATTGCTGCCAAAGCCGGCCGCATGGGCACCCAGCGCGCACAGGCTCAGGGTCAGAGCGGCGGCGCCGCGAATCAGGGTAGTTTTCATGTTTGTTCCAAAGTTGTGTTGCAAAAAATGGGGCTCAGACCTGGTACTGGCTCAGCAGGGCCGGGCCCTCCATCGCCGGATCACTGATCGAGGGCTGGCCGGTTTCCAGATGTCCGGCGAAGCGGCGGCTGTAGTCCGGCTGGCCAGCCACGCGCAGGCTGAAGTCGTACCAATGGGCGCTGTCCTTCAGCGGCAGGCGAATCGTCGCCGTGGCCTGCGGAGCCAGCAGCTGGACCTTGGGTGCGACGCTGTAGTACTTGTTGGCCACCAGGCTGACGGTGCAGGTCAGGCTGCCACGGTTGCTCAACTCGACGACCAGCTCGCCGTTGACCGCATCCGGCGTCACGCGCACTTCCGGATTGGGCTGAGCGGCTGCAGCCACGCGGCGGGCATTGCCGGTGAAGTGGCGATGGAAGCCGTTCGGGCCCAGCACCCACAGGTCGTAGCTGCCGGCGGTGGTCGGCTGCCAGCTGTCGCTCAGCTGCTTGTCGGGCTCGACGGTGAAGCGACGCGGCAGCGCGGCCAGGTTCAGCCGGTCATAGACATGGAACACCGCCGCGGCCTCACCGGTATTGGCGAACTGCAGCTCGACACGGGTCGAACCGACGCGGCCCGGGTTGGGCACGATGCGCGCCGTGGCGTGCAGCTCGTAGGGCAGCGCGCGCGCCGGGCGCACGCCGGCGTTCTGCACCGGGGCGGCCAGGCTGCCGGGCACCGGTGGCGTCGTCGTGCCGGGCAGCGCGCGGGCCTTGTTGGCCAGCGCCAGCGTCTGCGGCAGCTGCTCGAAGAAGGCGCTGTCCTGCGGGTCGGCGAAATTGAAGGCCGAGCTCAGGTCACCGCAGACCGCGCGGCGCCAGGCGCTGATATTGGGCTCCATCACGCCGAAGCGCTTCTCGATGAAACGTATCACCGAGGTGTGGTCGGCCACCTCCGAATTGACCCAGCCGCCCTTGCTCCACGGCGAGATCACATACATCGGCACGCGCGGGCCCAGGCCATAAGGCTTGTGCTGGTGCGTGGCCGGTGTGCCGTTGAGGATGTGGTGGTACTCGCCGGTGGTGTCCACCGTCGATGCCCCGGCCAGCTGGGCCTTGCCCGGGTCGGCATCCCAGACCTGGTAGGACGGTGCGGCCGGCGGCGGCATATGGTCGAAGAAGCCGTCGTTCTCGTCGAAGTTGATGAACAGCACCGTCTTGCTCCAGACCTCGGGGTTGGAGGTCAGCGCATCCAGCACCTTGGCCGTGTAGTCGGCGCCCTGGGCGGGGCTGGACGGGCCTGGGTGCTCCGAACCCTCGGCCGTGGCGACCACCCAGCTGACCTGGGGCAGCTTGTTGGCCAGCACGTCTTCCTTCAGCTTGTCCAAGTCGCGGGTGCTGATGCCGCGCTCCAGCAGCTGCTGAGAATAGCCCGGGCGCTTGTACCAGCCGTCGCGGAACACGCGGAACCCGGCCAGCGAGTTGTCGGTGAAGTTGTCTGCCATGTTCTGGTAGACCTGCCAGGTGATGCCCGCGCTCTGCAGGCGTTCCGGGTAGGTCGTCCAGGTGTAGTCGTCCAGCGGGTTCTCGTTGAACCAGTCATGGCTGTTGTCGGTGGACGGGCCATTGCCCAGGCGCAGCGGGTCGTTGGTGCCGGTCCACAGCAGCAGGCGGTTGGTATTGGTGCCGGTCTGCGTCGAGCAGTGGTAGTGGTCGCAAATCGTGAAGGCATTGGCCATCGCGAACTGGAAAGGCAGATCAGCCTCGGTGAAGTGGCCCAGCGAATGGTTGTTCTTGGCCTTGGGCCAGGCATTCATGCGACCCTGGTCCCAGGCGAGCTGCGAATCGCTCCACGAGTGCGGCGTGCCCGACACGCGCATATAGGCGAAGTTCTGCACCGTGTTCAGGTGGAAGGGGGCGATGGCCACAGGGCCCGGCGACGGGCGGCCCGGCACGGCCGTCACCGCATTCGGCTGCACCCAGACATTGCGGCCGGCAATGCCGGTCTTGTTGACCACCGGCACTGGGAAGGGGTCGGCAAATCCGCGCACGCCGTTGAGCGTGCCGAAATAGTGGTCGAAGGAACGGTTCTCCTGGGTCAGCACGACGATGTGCTCGACGTCCTGGATCGTGCCGGTACGGTTGTTGGCCGAGATGGCCAGCGCCCGCTGGATCGCAGGGGGAAAGGTGGCCAGGGCGGCGGAGGCACCGGCGGCCGAGGCCACGGTGCGCAGGAAGCTGCGGCGGTCTTGTTGGCTCATGATGGACTCAGGCTTCGTTGGTGTTGGATTGACGACGGCGGGCGATGCGGCCCACGACGAACAGGCCACCGATCAGCAGCGCATAGGTCTGCGGCTCGGGCACGGCCTGGGTGAACGTGAAGTCGTCCATCGCGAACTCGCCGTGATTGGCACTCTTCACCACCACCGCATCGATCAGTCCGGCGTAGCCGCTGGCCAGAAAGCTCGGCGTGGCCGAAGGGTCGAGCACCATCGAGCTGTGCACCTTGTTGCCGTTCAGAAACAGCTCGAAGCTCAGCGTCGCGCCGCCCAGGCCGGCGAAGTAGGCTCCGTCGAAGGTGCCGGGTTGGGTGAAGCGGATCAGGCTGGTGGCGTCCTCGGCCATGAAGCCAGTGGTCACGCGGCCAAAACCCGAACTCGGCGAGTAAGGCGCGGCCGGGGTTGTAAAGACCGTCCAGCCGGCAGTCGACCAATCGAGCCCACCGTAGTTCAGCGGCAGGGTGCCGTCCTGGGTCAGGTCATCAAAGCTCAGCACGGTCGCCATGGCGCTGGGCAGCCAGGCCGCCAGGGCCGCGCCGGCCAGCAGCGCGCGAATCGAAGATTTCATAGGGGTTCACTCCTTGTTGTCAGGCACACCGAACGCAGCGGCAGGTGCGATCCCCAAATCTAGGGACAGGTCTTGACAACAACGGAGCCGCAATGGTCCGGACGGACTACAGCCGGCGGGAAACGGCAGGCGCAAAGTGCGCCTGCCGCCCGCCTGAACAGGCTTGCTACTCGCCGCGCTTCATCTTGGCGCGCTCATGGCCGGCACGGCCGATCTGCTTCCAGCGCGCCAGCTCGCGCTGGCGGTCCAGCGGCGTCTGCTGATCGCGCTGCATCTCGCGCTTGAGCTTGTGGAAATTGCGCACCCGGTCACCGGCCACCTGGGCCAGCACGGCGCAGCCCGGCTCGTTGACATGCTGGCAGTTGCGGAACCGGCATTGGCCGGCCAGCGCCTGGATGTCGGTGAAGCTGGCGCTGAGTGTCTGCACATCGGCGTCCGGTCGCAGGCTGCGCACGCCGGGCGTGTCGATCAGGCAGGCGCCCGACAGCAGCGGCAGCAGGGTGCGCGCCGTGGTCGTGTGGCGGCCCCGACTGTCATGCTCGCGCACCGGCCCCGTATCCTGCAGGCCCATGCCGGCCAGGCTATTGGTCAGCGTCGACTTGCCCGCGCCCGACGAACCCAGCAGCACCAGCGTCTGCCCCAGGCCCAGATACGGGGCCAGGTCCTGCGCCACCTCGGGGCTGCGCGCATCCAGCGCATGGACGATGACCTCCGGCGGCAGCCGCTCGCGCAGCTGGCGGGCGATGTCCACCAGCCGCTCGGAGCGCGCCCAGGCCGTGTCGCCCAGCGTGTCGAGCTTGGTCAGCACGACCACCGGCCAGACGCCGCTGCCCTGGACCAGCGCCAGATAGCGCTCCAGCCGGCGCAGGCTGAAGTCCAGGTCCAGGCCCATCACCAGCAGCGCCGTGTCCACATTGCTGACCACCGCGTGACGGCTGCCATCGGCGTCGCGGCGGTTGATGCGCGTCACCGGCGGCAGCACGGCGTGGATACAGCAGCGGTCAGGCTCTGGGGTTTGCGTCAACACCCAGTCGCCGACGGCGATGCTGGTGCCATCCAGCGCATGCTGCTTGATCAGGCGGGGCAAAGGGATGGCACTGCGTTCCGACACGCCGTCATGCACTTGCAGGCGGTCGCGGTGCACGGTGCAGACGCGCATCAGCTGCCAGTCCTGGTCGGCGAATTCGGGGGTTCGAGAAGCGAAGTCGGCAATCAATTGCTGCACGGCTTGCGCCATCGCGGCGTGCAGCCCGAGCGCGCGCAGGCGCTCGAAGTCAATGTCTATCATGATGATTCCAGCAAACGGATCACGCCCGGCGCGGCTGTGCCACGCGGGTACGGAGCGAATCGGTTGCGGTGGAGGGAGCGGACGCGAGGGCGTCGAACGCTCAGATCATCGGATCAAAGGGCGAGAAAGCGCTCGCTCAGACGGCAACCGAGGAGTAGGCAATCGGTGTGTGGCTCATATCGCTCTCCTTGGCTTGCGGTGGTGGATCAACGGCCGTTGGCTCGCTGCGAGTGGCGCAGTGTGTCAGGGTCCAGGACCGGCGGTCAAGTCCCGCAGCGGCGTTCCCGCCACACACGGGTATCGATCGCCCATGAAAAAGGCCGCAGCAAGCTGCAGCCTTTTGATCGTGCGCCTAAGCGCCCGTGGGATCTAATGAATTAGATCGCGCGGATGTTTGCAGCTTGCAGACCCTTGGGGCCTTGCTTCACTTCAAACTCGACGCGTTGGTTTTCTTGCAGGCTCTTGAAGCCGCTTTCGCCCTTGATTTCGCTGAAGTGGGCGAACAGGTCCTTACCACCGGCTTCCGGGGTAATGAAGCCGAAGCCCTTGCCATCGTCGAACCACTTGACGGTACCGGTTTGAGTTGCGCTCATGATGTATTCCTTGAAAAAATTAAAAAGACGCACGAGAAAAATCACCCGTGCGGGCAGAGACACTCAAGAAACGCAAACCGGGGAGTTCATGTACCTGGCCGACCCAGCGTGAGCTGGATGGAAGAGGAGGAAGACCTTGCAGAAACGGTCTTGGTATATCTGTGCAGCGAGTCTATACCAATTGCGTGGGCAAAACCGGGCAACTCCACAATAATTGTTGCGATACCGTAAAGAGTGCGGTTCTCGGCAGCCGCTACGATGCACAAAGGTCTGCCAAAACGGAAAGCTCCTCACCATGTCCACCGACTCCCTGTTCATTGTTACTGGCTCCTCGCGCGGCATGGGCGAAGCCATTGCCCGCCAGCTGCTACAGCCTGGTCATCGGGTGCTCGGCATCTCGCGCCAGCTCAACCCCGCCCTGACCCAGCTTGCCGAGGAACGCGGCGCCGAGCTGGAGCAATGGGCACAGGACCTGGGCGAGCCACTGGCAGCCGCGCAGCGCCTGGAAGCCTGGCTGAACGCCCTCGATGCGCGGGGCTTTGCCAGCGCCAGCCTGATCAACAACGCCGGCGTTGTCTCGACGCCGGGGCCGCTGGGGCAGTCGTCGGCGCAGGAGTTGTCGAATGCGCTGCGCGTCGGCCTGGAGTCCTGCCTGCTGCTGAGCAGTGTGTTCCTGCGCGCGACGGCCGCTTGGAGCGCCAGCCGCAAGATCCTCAATATCTCGTCCGGTCTGGGCCGGCGTGCGATGGCCGGCAGCGCCGCCTACTGCGCGGCCAAGGCCGGCATGGATCACTTCTCGCGCGCCGTCGCAATGGAAGAGGCTTCGCTGGCCAATGGGGCACGCATCGTCTCGCTGGCACCGGGCGTGATCGACACCGATATGCAGGTGCAGCTGCGCGGCAGCGATCCGGCCCGGTTCCCGGAACGCGCACGGTTCGTGGAACTCAAAGCGGCGGGGCAGCTCACAACGCCGGATGAGGCCGCAACCCAGGTGCTTCGCTATCTCGCCAGAGCCGATTTCGGCAGCAACCCGATCGGCGATGTGCGCGACGCCTGAGCAAGCTGCTAACCTTGCAATAACCGGTCGCGGCCCCATCTGACCGCAGACTGAGGCCAGGCCGGCCTCGAAACCGCCCGAGAAGGGCTTTTGGAGACTTTCAAGTGAAACATCTTTTGCTGAGTGTGTGCATTGCGCTGTCCGGTCTCGTGATCGTGCAGAGTGATGCCGAGGCCCGTCGCCTGGGCGGCGGTTCGTCAGCAGGCATGAAGCGCACCACGCCGGCCGCCACACCCGACGCCACGCCGGCCAAGCCCGCTCAGGCAGCACCTGCGCAGGCCCAGGCCGCAGCCCCGACCGCCGCTGCCGCCACGCCGCCCAAGCGCTCCTGGATGGGTCCGCTGGCCGGCCTGGCCGCCGGTCTGGGTCTGGCCGCATTGGCCAGCCACCTGGGCTTCGGCGAAGGTCTGGCCAACATCATGAGCATCTTGCTGGTGGTGATGCTGGGCGCCGTGCTGCTGGGCTTCGTGATGAAGTATCTGCGCAACAAGCGCAATGCACCGGCCGCCCAGGGCCTGCATGGCATGCAGTTTGCCAACGCCGGCTTTGGTTCCGCACAGGTGCCGCAGTCCTTCGGCAGTGGCGCTGTCACGTCGCAGACCAAACCCGACCTGATCCCGTCGATCGCCGCCACCGCAGCCCCGATAGGATTCGACAACGCCGAGTTCGAGACCATTGCCAAGCGGGTGTTCATCCGCCTGCAGGCGGCCAACGATGCCGGCGACCTGGACGATCTGCGCCGCTTCACCACACCCGAGATGTTTGCCGTGGCACGTCAGGAGTTGCTGGAGCGCCCGGGCACGCCGCAGCAAACCGATGTGGTGCAGTTGCAGGCCGCCGTGGCCGAGCATGCCGAGGAAGATGGCCGCCAGATCGTCAGCGTGCGCTTCAGCGGCCTGATTCGCGAAGTCAAGGACGCTCCGGCCGAGGCTTTCAACGAGATCTGGCATCTGGTGCGTCCGCTGGACGGCAGCCGTGAATGGGCCATCGCCGGCATTCAGCAAGCCGCCTGATCCGCGCCTGCCCCTTGAAAAGCCCGCTGTGCAGCGGGCTTTTTTTCGTCAGGAGCGCCGGCCCGTGACGACCACGCGCTGCAGTTGCACGCCACCGGTGACAACGACGCGGTCCAGTTGGACGATGCTCAGAATCGCACTGAACGGCACCGGGGCAAACTGATCCACACCTGACATGATGGAAGTGGTGACCATGACGGCACCGATTGCGCCGGCCACACGCACGGGGAAGGGGATTTTCGGGCAGGTGATCATGATGCGTTACTCCTTGATTGCCCGGGGCATGAGGCATGTCCCTGATTGCAGTTTCGTCCCTCAGGGCCCATATTTCCAGACTTTTGCGACCGGCCCGCTATGGCGGGCGACGAACTGCAATCAGGGCTATCCCGCCCCACCCCTCGGACACCGAATTCAGCCATGACCAAGCCCCTACGCTCCCTGCTGGGACAGCCGCTTCTTGCCGGCCTCCTGTCGCTGCTGCTGCCCCTGGCCACACAGGCCCAAGAGGCTGGCATGCTCAAGCCCAATGCCAATCTGGTCGCTCAGGGCATACCGGACATCCCGGCCCAACTGGTCGAGCAGGTGGGCCGCTACACGGATTTCCGCGGCCACAGCTTTGTCGACTGGCATCCGCAGAAACGGGAGATGCTGATCTCGCACCGCAAGGCCGGCGCCAACACCGTGCAGCTGTATCTGCTGCGCTCGCCGATGGCCGAGCCGGAGCAGTTGACCGACTCGGCCGACACCGTGCGCCAGGGCAGCTTCGAGCCGATCTCGGGCAAGTATGTGGTGTTCGAACGCAGCAGCGGCGGCAACGAGGCGAATCAGCTCTACCGACTGGACCTCGCGACCAAGGAGGTGACCCTGCTGACCGATCCGGCCGAGCGCCATGATCTGCAGGCCTGGCTGCACAAGAGCAGCCGGCTGCTGACGACGTCGGTGCCGCTGGACAAGACCGCCCAGGGCGGCAGCCGCGCCAGCGTGGACACCATCATCCGCCTGATGGACCCGCTGGAGCCGAAAGCGGTGCGCACCCTGGCCACCCTGCCCGGCGGCGGCTGGGGTGTCGGTGCGGCCTCACGCGACGACAAACAGGTCGCATTGACGCGCTACCTGTCCGCCAACGAATCCGAGGTCTGGCTGCTCGACCTGGCCAGCGGCAAGACGCGCCAGGTGCTGCCCGCGCCCGCAGCGGGGGCCATCAAGGCCAGCCACTTTGCCGGCGGCTTCACCACCGACAACAAGGGCCTGTACGTGGTCAGCGACCGCGCGGGCGAGTTCCGCGAACTGATGCGCTACGACCTGGCCAAGGGCAGCCTGCAGCGCCTCACCCGCCACATTCCCTGGGATGTCGACAATGCCTCGCTGAGCCACGATGGCAGGCTCGTGGCAGCGCAGCTGAATGTCGATGGCCGCAACGAGTTGCGCCTGTTCGATGGCAAGACCCTGAAGGAGCTGCCTGCGCCGGCGCTGCCCGAAGGCAGCGTGAGCAGCGCACTGTTCCATCCCAGGGCCAAGGAACTGGCGCTGGCGACCAATGGCAGCAAGGGGCCCAGCCAGATCTACACGCTGAGCACCGCCGGCGGCAAGCTGGAGCAATGGACCCAGGCCTATGCCCCGCCGGGTGTGGACATGAGCAGCTTCCCGCCGCAGCAGATCGTGCGCTGGAAGAGCTTCGACGGCCAGACCATCTCCGGCCTGCTGAGCACGCCGCCGGCCCGCTTCACCGGCAAGCGGCCGGTGATGGTGTTGATACACGGCGGCCCCGAGGGGCAGGCCACGGTGGGTTTCCTGAACCGCTACAACTACTACGTCAATGAGCTGGGCATCGCCCTGCTGCAGCCCAATGTGCGGGGCTCCAGCGGCTATGGCAAGACCTTTCTGAGCCTCGACGATGGCTACAAGCGCGAAGACTCGGTCAAGGACATCGGCGCATTGTTCGACTGGATCGCCACCCAGCCGAACCTGGATGCCTCGCGGGTGCTGGTCACCGGAGGCAGCTACGGCGGCTATATGTCGCTGGCGGTCAGCACGCACTACGCCGACCGCATCGCCGGCGCCATCGACGTGGTGGGCATTTCCAACTTCGTGAGCTTCCTGCAGAACACCGAAAGCTACCGCCGCGACCTGCGCCGTGTCGAATATGGCGACGAGCGGGACCCGACGATGCGCGCCTTCCTGCAGAAGATCTCGCCGCTGAACAATGCCGGCAAGATCACCAAGCCGCTGTTCGTTGTGCAGGGCAAGAACGATCCGCGCGTGCCCTTCACCGAGGCCGAGCAGATCGTGGCCAAGGCGCGCGAGAACAAGACGCCGGTCTGGTATCTGCGCGCCGAGAACGAGGGCCACGGCTTTGCGCGCAAGGAGAACGCTGACTTCCAGTTCTACGCCACCATCCTGTTCCTGCAGCAGACCTTGCTGAAGTAGTACAGGCATCAAGAAAAAAGGGCCGCAATTTGCGGCCCTTCTTGTTGATGTCCGGGTTTCAGCGCCGGTCAATCTTTGGTGCCTGGTCTGGCACCTCGCGCACCTCGACGTCAACGACTTCGCCGGCAGTCGCCGCGGGGCGCCGGGCCGCATTCGGGAAACCCCACTGGCGGCCCGGGGGCATGCCGAAGCGCGGCATCACGATCACCGGCTTGCGGCCGCGCAGCAGGCTCCACAGCAGGAACAGCGCGCCGGCAATCAGGCCGGCCAGCAACAGGCTCAGCATGAAGATGAAGCCGGCCACGGCCAGCACCATCTTCAAGACCAAGGAAACGATCTGCGTCACAACGTTCATCTCAATTCTTTCAATCGATCATTCGGGTCCAACTAGCCACGCCCGACAAAAGGCATCTTCGTCGCCATCACCGTCATGAACTGCACATTGGCCTCCAGCGGCAAGCCGGCCATATAGAGCACCGCACTGGCCGCATGTTGCACATCCATCACCGCTTCGACGGCAATCTCGCCATTCGCCTGCCGCACGCCCCTGGCCATCGGCGCAGCCATCTCGGTCAGGGCATTGCCGATATCGATCTGTCCGCAGGCGATGTCAAAGGCCCGGCCATCCAGCGACAAAGCCTTGGTCAGACCGGTGATCGCGTGTTTGGTTGCAGTGTAGGGAGCCGAATTCGGGCGAGGCGCATGGGCCGAGACCGAGCCGTTGTTGATGATGCGGCCGCCCCGGGGCGATTGGCGCTTCATCAGCCGGAAAGCCGCCTGGGCACACAGAAAGCTGCCGGTCAGATTGACATCGACGACGCTCTGCCACTGGGCCAGTGTCAGCTCGTCGAGCGGCACAGCCGGGGCGGACACGCCGGCATTGTTGAACAAGAGATCGAGCCGACCGAAGCGCGCATGGACCTGCTCGAACAGCGCCTTGACGGCGCCCTCCTGGCTGACGTCGGCCGTCAGCGCCAGGCAGCGCTCGGCCCCCGGCCCGGCCCGCTGCGCGGTCTCCAGCAGCAGCGCCTCGCGCCGCCCGACCAGCACCACCGTCCAGCCGGCGTGCAGCAAACTCAGTGCCACCGCGCGCCCCACGCCAGTGCCGGCGCCGGTGACCATGGCGATCTTGGAATCCGTTGTCATGCAAGTTCCCGGTTGATGAACTTGGATGATAGAGCCCGACTGGCCGTCAGGAGGACCCGCGTTCGCGGGAATAGCTCAGTATCCGCCCCTTGTAGGCCTCTTGCGCCAGCCCGGGCAGCACGGTCACCTTGCGCTCGCTCAGGCCATAGCCCAGCGCCCGCATATGGCGGCTGAACTCGGGCCGGTTGCCGCGGTTCGGGTCGACGATCACGACCTCGCAGCAGGGCTCGGCATGCTGCTCGATGAAGGCCGCCAAGAGGGCCGGCAGATCGCGTTCGTAGAGCAGGTCGCTGCCGATGATCAGGTCGAAGCGCCCCAGCAGCGGGTTGTGCCGGCGCCAGTTGCCGTCCAGGTAGTTGAGCACCGGCAGGTTGTTGAGCACCGCGTTCCGGGCCAGAAAATCGCCGGCCAGCGGGTGGCAGTCGCTGGCCGTCACCAGACCCAGCCGCTGCTGCACCACCAGGCTGGCCAGAGCCAGGCCGCAGCCGACCTCCAGCACCTTCAGCCCCTCGAAGCTGCGCAGCTGCATCTCGGCCGCCAACACCCGGGCCGAGGGCCAGACCAGGCCGAACAGCGGCCAGGCCGCCGAGGAAATGCCGGCACGCTCGGCCACGCCCAGCGGATCGTGGAACTGCTGACGATCGAGCAGGGAGCGGATGTGCAGCGGCAGGCCGCCCACATCGATATCGCCATGCTTGACGAGGTAGCCCGGTGGGGCGGGGTTGGGGCTGGACGCCGGCATGGGGGCTGTTCTCTCTAAGACATCGGAGGTCCGATCGAACAGGCATCGCGCTCGGCAGGAGCGGCCATGCAGGGGCGACAAGCGCGTGGCCGGCAGCAGTTACCGGCTGGCGCAGCATAACAGTCGGCAATATCAGCAGACCTGGGTGGCGGACTTGACCTGGGCGCAGGCCAGGGCCGCGGTGCTGCCGCCATTGGACTGGCCGACCACCACCACACGGGGCAGTTGGCGAACCTGCGCAGCGGCCTTGGCCTGCAGGCTCTGGCCACTGACCACCACCCGGGGCAGTTGCTCGACGCGCGGTGCGGCGGCCTGGGCCAGCCCGGCGCCCAGCAGGGCGACCACGATGGGCAGGGCGAACAGGACGGCGGGCAGATAGCGGGTTTGGCGGGTGGTGTTCATGGTGGGCTCCTTGGCTTGACTTGTCTTCTGATGGACGAAGTGTCAGGCCTAGGGTTACCACCTACCAGCGGCTTGCGACGAGCTGCCTTTTTATCGCTGTGAATTGCGGTTTACCCCGATGATCGGTCACACCAGCGCGCCATATACCAGGGCCCGGAACAGCTGCCGGTAGTGGACGCGCTGATTCGGCGCCTGGGTCAGCAGCAGGGCGAACAGATCCTGGGCCGGGTCCACCCAGAAGCTGGTGCCGGCCACGCCGCTCCAGAAGAAGGTGCCAACGCTGCCGGGCACCGGCGCCCTGCCCGCCTCCCTGCGCACCGCAAAACCCAGGCCGAAACCATGGCCGGGGTCCAGCAGGCCGGGATCCTGGGGCATATCACCGATATGGTCTGCCGTCATGAAAGCCAGCGTGTGGGGTGAGAGCAGGCGCACGCCGTCGAGCTCGCCGCCATTGCGCAGCATCTGCACGAAGCGGGCATAGTCCAAGGCGCTGGAGATCAGCCCGCCGCCGCCCGACTCGAAGCGCGGCGGCTGTCGGGGGTCCAGCAACTGCACCGGCGTGCCGCTCTCCGGGCATTCGGCAAAGGGCTCGGCGATGCGGTGTTGCTGCCCGGGTGGCACGCTGAAGGCCGTGTCATGCATCTGCAGCGGCGCCAGGATCTCGCGCTGCAGGTGCACGCTCAAGGCCTCGCCAGCGATCAACTCGACCACATGGCCCAGCACGTCGGTGGCATGGCTGTAGGCCCAGTGGCGGCCGGGCTGGTGGGCCAGCGGCAGCCTGGCCAGCGCGGCGCAGAACTCGGCGTTGTCGGGATTGCCGCTCCACAGATCGGCCTGACCGTAGAGCCGCTGCACCGGCGAGTCGCCGGTGAACGCATAGGTCAGGCCGGCGCTGTGGCGCAGCAGGTCCTGCAGGGTGGCGGGCTGCTGCTGAGGCTCCAGCACAAGCGCACCGCCACGCTCCACGGCCACCTGGCTGTCGGCAAAGGCCGGGATGTAGCGGGACACCGGATCGCTGAGCAGGGCCCGGCCCTGCTCGATCAGCCTCATCATCGCGACCGAGACGATGGGCTTGGTCATCGAATAGATGCGGAACAGCGTGTCCATGGTCATCGCGTCCTCGTCGCCGGGCCGCCGCTGGCCGACCGCCTGCTGCCAGGCGACCTGGCCGCGACGGGCAATCATCAGCACGGCGCCGGGCAGGCGGCCGGCATCGACGTCACGCTGCAGTACGGCACGCAGATTCTCCAGGCGTGCGCGGCTCAGTCCGGCTTGTTCGGGGGTGCAGATAGGCAGGGTGTTGCTGAAGTGTTCGGCGCTCATGGATGACGGAATAGCGGGTGAATGCGCGTCAGCATAGGCCATAAGGCGCATCGGCCCGGCGCGGGCCCCTAGGGACAGCGCTAATCGGTGGCGATTGCAGTCGAGGTGACAATGCTCACAGCCGTTGACAACCGTCTCGCTACACAACCCAAGGAGAAGCACATGGCCAAAGGACAACAGAAGACCAACAAGGAAGCGAAGAAACCCAAGAAGGACAGCTCGCCGCCGAAGCCGATCTCCGCCGGCGCCGTGATGCCCACCATCACAACCGTGGTCGCGGACCGCAGCAAGAAGAAGAAGTAAGCATCTCAGCGGCGCCCGAGCCCGGGCGCCGCCCATCGGCCCGCCTGCGCGGGCCGGATAGCGCGAAATACACCTCGATTCCTGCCGCTATTGGCGCTTGGTGGCAGACCGCGCTGGCTAGACTGCGCTGATGCGCGTGCCCGACCCCCTCCCCGACGACGAGCCGCCCCCCCAAGCACTGCAGCAAGCCCTGCTGGCCTTCAGCTGCGAAGGCCTGGCCCTGCTCGACGCTCGAGGTCGTATCACTTGGGCCAATAGTCGTCTGGCCGCACTGAGCGGACGGCCATTGATCGCCTTGATCGGCCTGGCGCCCGACGAGGCCCTGGCAGCCCAAACAGCCTTTCACCTACCGAACGAACCAGGCTGGTCGGAGCTGGAGCTACCGATCCGCTGGCAACCCGTCGAGGGGGTGCCACGCCGGGGAAACATTCGTCTGCAACGACTGGCCCAGGGGCCGAGCTGGCTGTTCGCGCTGCAGGATCTGGGCATAGGCCCTGCGCTGATCGAGGCCCACGACACGGCTTTGTCGCCCGGCACCGCCAACGAACGGGCCGCACTGGCCACCCAGGGCGCAGGCATGGGCACATGGGAGATGGATCTGGTCAAGGGCACCGTGGTGTGGGACGAGCAGATGTTCGTGCTGCGCGGCCTGCCGGCGGCGCAGCAGCCCCTGGCCAACGATGTGGCGCTGGAGCTGGTCCATCCCGAGGACCGCGTCGCCATCAACCAGGCCTTCAACGCAATGCAGGCCGGCGGTCAGAGCGCCGGCTATGAGTTTCGCGTGCGCCAGCCCGATGGCAACTACCGTTGGCTGGCCTCACGCTCAATCCCGGTGCATGACGAGACCGGCCGCCTGATCAAGCGCATCGGCATCAACTGGGACATAAGCGATGCCAAGCTCGCCGCGGTGGCCAGCCAGGAGCGCGCGCTGGCCCTGCACGAGAGCCAGGCCAAATCGGAGTTCCTGGCACGCATGAGCCATGAGCTGCGCACGCCGCTGAATGCGGTGCTGGGCTTCACCCAGCTGCTGCAGGCCCAACTCAAGAGCAACCCCGGCACGGTGGCCAACCAGCAGCGCAAGCTGGCCCATATCCGCTCGGCCGGCGAACACCTGCTGGCGCTGATCAACGAGGTGCTGGACCTGTCCAGCATTGAAAGCGGCGGCGCCCAGCTGGCGCTGCGCCCGGTGGCCCTGCAGCCGCTGGTGCGCGACACCCTGCCCCTGGTCGAGGGCCTGGGGCGCACACACGAGATCGGCATGCGGATTGTGGGCACTCTGCCCGGTAGCGTGCGGGCCGATCCGATACGGCTGCGCCAGGTGCTGCTGAACCTGCTGTCGAATGCCATCAAATACAACCGCGCCGGCGGCCAGGTCTGGCTGGAGAGCCGGGCCGAGGTGCGTGATGGGCAACCCGGCTGGTGCCTGGCCGTGCGCGATTCGGGTCGGGGCCTGGACGCCGCGCAGCTGAGCCATTTGTTCGAGCCATTCAACCGGCTGGGCCGGGAGCGGGGGCCCATAGAGGGCTCGGGGATAGGCCTGGCCATCGTCAAGGCCCTGTTGCAGCGCATGCAGGGTCAAATCCACGTACGCAGCGAGCCCGGGCGCGGCAGCACATTTGAGCTTTGGCTCCGACAGGCCGATGATGTGAGCCATCTGGCCCCATCCAAGCCCCCGGCGCCAGAGGGCCCAGTGAAGCAACGGGAGTCCAGCATGCCAGACCCAAGCAGCTCGCAGCCGGCAGCGGCCAGCCACCGGCTGCTCTATATCGAAGACAACCCGGTCAATGTGCTGGTGGTGCAGGAACTGGTGGCCACCCGGCCGAACCTGACGCTGGACTGTGCCGTCGATGGCGGCAGCGGCGTGGCCCTGGCGGCGCGGCTGCGGCCGGAGTTGATCTTGGTGGACATGCAGCTGCCCGATTTCGATGGCTACGAGGTGCTGCGCCGTTTGCGCGCGCAGACCGAGACCGCGCAGACGCCCTGCATCGCGCTGTCGGCCAATGCCATGCCCGAGGACATCGCCCGTGCGCTGCAGGCCGGCTTCTCGGACTACTGGACCAAGCCGATCGACTTCAAGGTCTTTTTGGGCGGGCTGGACGCGCTGTTCGCAGACCCCGCCGGCTGATTCATCCAGGCCCGCGGCGAAACCCCCAGCTTTTGCGTGAACAGCCGTGACAGGGCGGCCGCGCTGCCATAGCCCAGCTGCTCGGCGATCGATTTGACCGACTGCCCCTGGCGCAACTGGGCCTGCGCGATCGCCAGGCGCCAGTTGGCCAGATAGTCGGCCGGCGTCTCGCCGACCTGGGCCTTGAAGGCCGCCGCAAAGGCGCTGCGCGACATGCCGGCACTGCCGGCCATGCGCTCCAGGCTCCAGGCCTCGCCGGGGCGCTCGTGCAGGGCCACCAAGGTCTTGGCCAGCTGGGCATGGGCCAGGCCGGTCAGCAGGCCGGTGGGCAGCTGGGCCTGTTCCGGGTGATCGAGCAGCCAGCGCAGCAGCTGCAGCAGCAGGACCTCGAACAGGCGATTGGCCAGCAGGCGCTGGCCGCAGCGCAGCTGCTCGGTCTCGGCAAACAACAGCGCCAAGGTGTGCTCCAGGCCCGCCACCCGGGCCAGCGGCAGCACCACCACCGGCGGCAGCGCGCGGGCCAGCGGGTGCTGTGCGCCGCAGTCGAACTCCAGAGTGGCGCAGCTGAAGTCCGATCCTTCCGTCGGCGCATTGTGGAAGTCATGGGCGAGCGGCCGCGGATAGAACAGCAGGCTGGGCTCCTCGACGCTGAGGCGCAGCGGCGCGCCGCTGCCGGCGCTGTGCGTGACCTCCATCGTGCCCCGTCGCATCACATGCAGAAAGCCCTGGCTGGGGCGTTCGGCGAAGTGCGTCACGCCGCACAGCGGGCCGGCATGGAACAGGTCCGCCTGCACGCGGAAGCGCTCCATCAGGCTGGAGAGTCGGTCTAGGCTAGGGCCTGTCTTCATCTGGACGAATTGGTGTTTTTGATGGACTTAAAGGCACTTATGGTATCAGCATGCCGAGGACACTGAGTCTGTGCCGGTCATGCAGCCGGCGCGCCTCTCCAACACCAACACTCAAGGAACTCATCATGTCCCGCATCCCTCTTCTCGCCTCCGCCCAAGCCGCTGCGCCTGCCCAGGCCGTGCTGCATCAGGTCCAGCAGGCCTTCGGCGCGACGCCGAATATGTTCAAGGCGGTGGCCAACTCGCCGGCCGCGCTGCAGCAGATGTGGGCCGCCTTCGGGGCGCTCGGCGGCGGCGTGATCCCGGCCAAGCTGGGCGAGCAGATCGCCGTGGCGGTTGCCGACGCCAACGCCTGCCACTACTGCCTGGCCGCCCACACCGCGCTGGGCCGCAAGGCCGGCGCCACGGCCGAGGAAATGGCCGCCGCCCAGGGCGGCGAGTCGGCCGACGCCAAGACCCAGGCAGCGCTGAACTTCGCGCTCAAGTTGGTGCGCGAGCGCGGCCAGCTGAGCGACGCTGACGTGCCCGCCCTGCGCGGCGCCGGCTTCAGCGACGGCGAGGTGGTCGAGATCCTGGCCCATGTGGCGCTGAATCTGTTCACCAACTACGTCAATGTGGCCTTCGCCGTGCCAGTCGACTTTCCGGAGATCAAGCTGCGCCGCGCGGCCTAAACTGGCCAGCGGGCCGGCGCCGACCGGCCCGCTTTTATCAGGGAGCGACGATGAAATGTTTGGTGATACGCCATCTGGCCTTTGAAGACCTGGGCGTGTTCGCGCCGGTGCTGACCGAACGCGGCTACGAGATAGCCTACCGCCAGGCCGGTGTGCATCCGCTCAGCCAGGAGGAATGGCTGGCCGCCGATCTGGGCGTGGTGCTGGGCGGGCCGATCGGCGTGTACGAGCAGGACCGCTATCCCTGGCTGACCCAGGAGATGCGCCGCGTCGGTCAGCGCCTGCGCGCCGGCAAACCGACCCTGGGCATCTGCCTGGGTGCGCAAATCATCGCGGCGGCGCTGGGCGCCCGCGTCTATCCGGGCAAGGCCAAGGAAATCGGCTGGGCTCCGGTGAGTTTGACACCCGAGGGCCAGGCCTCGCCGCTGCGCCATCTGGCCGGCGTGCCGGTGCTGCACTGGCATGGCGACACCTTCGATCTGCCCGCCGGCGCCCGGCTGCTTGCCGGCACGGCGATCACACAGCACCAGGCCTTTGCCATTACCGATCAGGCGCTCGCGCTGCAGTTCCACCCGGAGGTGGACGCCAGTGCGATCGAATGCTGGCTGATCGGCCACACGGCCGAGCTGAGCCAGGCGGGCGTCGACGTGGTGGCGCTGCGCGAGGCCTCGCAGCGCCACGGCGCGGCGGCGGCCCTGGCTGGCGCCGCCTTGTTGCGCGACTGGCTGGCCAGAGGCTGAGAAATTTCTCAGACCGTGAGCGGCAGCAGGCCCCTGCCCTTCAACATCGGCTCGACCTTGGCATCGCGGCCGCGGAAGGCGCGGAAGGCAGCACGCGGCTCGCGGCTGTTGCCCGACGAGTAGATGCACTCCAGCAGGCGCTGGGCAACCTTGGCGTCAAACGGACTGCCGGCCTCGACAAAGGCGTCGTAGCCATCGGCGTCCAGCACCTCGGCCCACAGATAGACGTAGTAGCCGGCGGCGTAGCTGGAGCCCGAGAACAGGTGCTGGAAGTGGGACAGGCGGTGGTTCAGGCCGATCGCTGGCGGCAGGCCGGCGTCTTGCAGCACCTGGGCCTCGAAGGCGGTGATGTCCGGGCCCTGCGCGTCGGTCAGCGAGTGGGCGGCCATGTCGACCAGGGCGCTGGCGGTGTAGCGCACCGTCTCGTAGCCCTGGTTGAACAGCTCGGCGGCCTTCAGGCGGTCGACCAGCACCTGGGGGATGACCTCGCCGGTCTGGTAGTGGCGGGCATGCTTCTTCAGCACCTCGGGCTCCGACAGCCAGTGCTCGAACAGTTGCGAGGGCAGCTCGACGAAATCGCGCAGCACCTGGGTGCCCGACAGGCGCTCATGGTCCACCTGCGACAGCAGGCCGTGCAGGCCGTGGCCGAACTCGTGGAACAAGGTGCGCGCATCGTCAAAGCTCAGCAGCGTCGGTTCGCCAGGCGCACCCTTGGCGAAGTTGTTGTTGTTGACGATGATCGGCAGCACCTCGCCGTCAATGCGCGACTGCCAGCGGAAGGCGCTCATCCAGGCGCCGCTGCGCTTGGTCGGCCGGGCGAAGTTGTCGTGCAGGAACACGCCGCGGGGCTTGCCGTCGCTGCCCTGCACTTCGTAGACCTGCACATCGGGGTGATAGGCCTTGATCTCGGGCTTGGCGACAAAGCGCAGGCCGAACAGCTGGCCGGCCACATCGAACACCGCCTCGACCATGCGGGTCAGCGGGAAATAGGGCTTGATCTGGGCCTCGTCCAGCTCGTAGCGGGCCTGGCGCACCTTCTCCGAGTAGTAGCGCCAGTCCCAGGCTTCCAGGGTCAGCGACTCGCCGCGTGACAGCACACAGGCCTCCAGCGCCTCGCGCTCCAGCTCGGCAGCGGCCTTTGCCGGCACCCAGACGCGCTGCAGCAGGTCGTTGACCGCATCGCGCGTGCCGGCCATGGTGTCGGCCAGCGCGTAGTCAGCGTAGCAGGCATGGCCATGCAGGCGGGCCTGCTCGTTGCGCAAGGTCAGGATTTCCTGGGCCACGGCGCGGTTGTCATGCTCGCCGGCATGCTCGCCACGGCTGACCCAGGCCTTCCAGGCCTGCTCGCGCAGATCGCGGCGCTCGCTGAAGGTCAGGAACGGCACGATGTGCGAGCGCGACAGGGTGATCACGTTGCCGTCGATCACACCGCGCTCGGCGGCGGCCTGCTTGCTGGCAGCGCGCACGAAGTCGGGCAGGCCGGCCAGATCGGCTTCACCGCGCAGCACCAGGCGATAGCCGGTCTCATCGGCCAGCACGTTCTGCGCAAACTGCGTCGTCAGCTCGGCCAGGCGCTCCATGATCTGGGCATAGCGGGTCTGGGCCGCGCCCTGCAGCTTGGCACCGGCGCGGACGAAGTCCAGGTGCACCCGCTCCAGCAGGCGCAGCTGCTGCGGCGTCAGACCCAGGCTCTCGCGCTGCTGGTACAGCACATCCACGCGGGCGAACAGGCCGGCATGCATATAGACGGCGTTGTTGTGCGCGGCCAGCGGTGCGGCCAGTTCGCGCTGCACCGTCTGCAGCTCGGGCGAGGTTTCAGAGGCGGTGAGGTTGTAGAACAGCGTTTCCAGCCGCGCCAGCAGGCGGCCGCTGCGGTCGAAGGCGACCAGCGTGTTCTCGAAGCTTGGCAGGGCCGCCTGGGCGGCGATGGCATCCAGCTCGGCTCGCTGTTCGCTCAGTGCCTGTTTGAAGGCCGGTTCGAACTGCTCGGCCCGCACCTCGCCGAACGGCGGCAGGCCGTAGGGCGTGTTCCAGGGCTGCAGCAGGGGGTTGGTGGCGTTGCTCATGGTCCGTCCTTGGGTAAAGGCTTCAATCATCAAAAAAGGCGCAGGCTCGCGGGTAGCGATGCATGCGCCTTTGTTCAGTCAATCAATGGGCTTATTTGCCGGCCTTGATCGCAATCTCGTCGGCTTCGTCGTAGCGGCGGTCGGCGCAGTTGGTCTTCCAGGCCTCGACGCTGCGGTTGTGGGCTTCGGCGCGGGCCACCAGGGCGTCCTTGCCCTGGTTGTACTTGTCGACGCGCACCTCGCGGGCCGCGGTCTGCTCCTTGATGGCGCCACCCGACTTGTTGTAGGTGTCGGCCTTGACGTCAAAGGCGGCGGCCTGCGCGTTGTAGGCGGCGATCATGACCTCGGCCTCTTCCTTCTTCACCGTGGGCAGCTTGACCTTCAGGTCCTCGCCGGCCTTGAGCATGTCGGCACGCTCCTGGTTCAGCGCGGCCAGCGCAGCGGCGCGCTCCTTGATGACCTGCTTCAACGCCTCTTCGGACTTCAGCAGCTCGTCGCGCTCCTGGTTGCGCAAGGCCTGGGCGGCATTGATGGCCTTGGCCTCGGTGTCATTGACCTCGACCTGCTTCATGCAGGCGCGCAGTTCGTCGCGCGTCATCAAAGGCGTCTTGGCCGGTGCTGCGGCCTCGGGTGCGGCGGCCTTCTGTGCCTTGGCCGCCGGCTTGGGCGCGGGCTTGGACGGCGTGGTCTGGGCCTGCAGGCCCAGGGGCAGCATCAGGGCGGCGGTGATCAGGGGCAGAAGTCGTTTCATTGCAAAGCTCGAATCGTCTGGGGGACTGGGGTGAAACCCGGAGTCGAATCCGGGCTGAAACTGGTGTGCTGGAGCGTGATGATGCCCTAGGCCAGCGCGCGCTTCAGCAGCTCGGCCATCAGGCCGTTGAGGCCGCCCTCGTGCTTGTCGGCACGCTGGCGCAGCTGTTCGGTCAGCTCGGAGGGCAGCTTGCAGGCGAAAGGAACCAGGCCGGCGGCGGCGTCGAGGCGGCGCTGCTCCTTGCGATCAACCAGGGCGGCGGCGCCCTGGCCAAAACGGCCGGCGACGTTGGGGCCCTTTTTCTGCGATTCGATCTTGGATTCGAGCTGACGCACGAGATCTTGTTTCTTCGTTGCCATGGCTGGCCTTTCGAGTGCGGAAAACCTTGGATTGTCCTCGATAAGGCCACCCAGCTCGAATAGGGTCTAATGTGCGCCTTCTCAGCACCGGGCTTCCCATGGCACTCAAGGCCACCATTTTCAAAGCCAATCTGCAGCTGTCCGATATGGACCGCGGCGTCTATGGCGAGCACGCGCTCACCATTGCCCGCCACCCGTCAGAGAACGATGAACGGATGATGCTGCGCGTGCTGGCCTTCGCGCTGAACGTGCCGGCCGACGACCACAAGGGCAAGCTGGATTTCGCCAAGAGCCTGTGGGACACCGACGAACCCGACCTCTGGCAGCTCGACCTCACAGGCCAGCTGCTGCACTGGATCGACGTCGGCCAGCCCGACGACCGCCGGCTGATGAAGGCCCATGGCCGGGCCGACCGCGTCAGCGTCTACAGCGCCAACAGCAGCACGCCGATCTGGTGGAGCGGCATCGAAAGCAAGCTGACCCGCGCACCGCGCCTGGCCATCTGGCAGATCGAGGCCGAGCAAAGCCAGGCCCTGGCCGCGCTGGCCGAACGCAGCATGCAGCTGCAGGTCAGCGTGCAGGACGGCACGGTCTATCTGTCCACCGAAAAGGGCAGTGTGGAGATCACGCCGAAGGCGTTGAAGCTCCCGAGCTAACCAGGTATTTCCAATGAAAAAGACATTCCAACTGCAAGTTGAAGGCAAGCACCCCGATCGCCTGCTCGAAGCCATCAAGCACGAGATCCGCAAGTACATCGCCCGCGAGCGCCGCAGGGCGCTGCCGGCCGGCGTGGACTACTGGGACTTCGATTGCCGGTTCGGCACCAGCGAAGAGGTGGCCGAGGTCGTGCACCTGGAAGCCATCACCGAGCGCATCAACGCGGTGGTTCAGGCGGCCGACACGCAGTTCTATGTCGAGATCCTGGCCAAGCACGGGATTCGCAAGCCCCGCCCCGCGGGCCAGGTCGAATCCGACGAGCAGGAATAATCCGCCCGCAGCAGCCCGGAGACAAGCGTTGAAGACACTCATCAAAAGCAGCGCCCAGCTGCTCCTGTCAGCCCTTCTGATCACCCCGCACGCCATGGCACAGAACACCCCCGCGCCCGCCGATCCCTACCAATGGCTCGAAGACGTTCAGGGCGAGCGCGCGCTGAACTGGGTGCGCGAGCGCAATGCCGGCACGCAAAAAGTGCTGCAGGCCCGCGCCGAATACGCGCCGGTGCGGGCCGACATCCTGTCGGTGCTCAACGCCAAGGACCGCATCCCGGGCATCGTGCGCCGCGGCGACTGGCTCTACAACTTCTGGCAGGACGCCAACAACAAGCGCGGCCTGCTGCGCCGCACCTCGCTGGCCGAGTACCGCAAGGCCGCCCCGGCCTGGGAGACGGTGCTCGACCTGGACGCGCTGGCCACCAAGGAAGGCGAGAACTGGGTCTGGGGCGGCTCGGTCTGCCTGGCGCCGGAATACCGCCGCTGCCTGCTGATGATGTCGCGCGGCGGCGCCGACGCCAAGGTGGTGCGCGAGTTCGATCTGACAGCCAAGACCTTCATCACCGACGGTTTCAACCTGGCCGAGGCCAAGCTGCAGGTGGACTGGATAGACGCCGACAACATCTTCGTCGCCACCGATTTCGGCCCCGGCTCGATGACCGACTCCGGCTATGCCCGCATCATCAAGCGCTGGAAGCGCGGCACGCCGCTGGCCAGTGCTACCCAGGTGTTCGAGGGTGTGGCCAAGGATGTGGCGGTGCAGGTCAGCGTCGACCGCACGCCGGGCTTCGAGCGCACCGTGCTGATACGGGCGCTGGACTTCTACAACAGCAAGCAGTTCCTGCTCGCCGCCGATGGCAAGCAGATCGAGCTGGACCTGCCCAGCGATGCCAACGCCACGTTCTGGCGCGACAAGCTGTTGATCGAACTGAAGAGCGACTGGAAGCTGCCCGGCCAGACCCATGCCAGCGGCTCGCTGCTGCTGGCCGATGCGACCGCCTATCTGAAGGGCGAGCGCAAGTTCCGGTCCCTGTTCACGCCCACCGCCAGCCGCTCGCTGGACGGCTACACCCACACGCACAGCCATCTGCTCTTGACCATCAACGAGCATGTGACCAGCAAGCTGGAGGAGTGGAAGTTTGATGGCGCCAAGCTCAGCCACCGCGTCGTCAACGCGCCCTCGCCCGGCCATCTGAACGTCACCAGCCTGCATGATCCGATGCTGGCCAAGGACGCGATGGGGGATGCCTATCTGATGAACTATGCCGACTTCCTGACCCCGGACAGCCTGTTCCTGGGACAGGCCGGCAGCGACACGCGCGAGCTGCTGAAGGCCCGCCCGGCCCAGTTCAATGCCGAAGGCATGAAGGCCGAGCAGCTGTTCGCCACCAGCAAGGACGGCACGCAGGTGCCCTACTTCGTGGTCTGGCCCAAGGGAGCCAAGAAGGGAACGGATGCCGACGGTTCAAACCCGACCCTGCTCTACGGCTATGGCGGCTTCCAGGTCTCCCTGCAGCCCTGGTACTCGGGCGGCTTCGGCAAAGCCTGGTATGGCCGCGGCGGCGTGCTGGTGGTCGCCAATCTGCGCGGCGGTGGCGAGTACGGTCCGAACTGGCACCAGGCGGCGATCAAGGCCAACAAGCAGAAGAGCTATGACGACTACATCGCCGTGGCCGAGGACCTGATCAAGCGCAAGATCACCAGCCCGCGCCATCTGGGCATCATGGGCGGCAGCAATGGCGGCCTGCTGGTTGGCGCAACCTTTGTGCAGCGCCCCGACCTGTTCAACGCCGTGGTCTGCCAGGTGCCTCTGCTGGACATGCGCCGCTACCACACGCTGCTGGCCGGCGCTTCCTGGATGGCCGAGTACGGCAACCCGGATGACGCGGCCGAATGGGCCTTCATCTCCAAGTACAGCCCGTACCAGAACGTCAAGGCCGGTGTGAAGTACCCCAAGGTGCTGTTCACCACATCGACCCGCGATGACCGCGTTCACCCCGGCCATGCGCGCAAGATGGCGGCCAGGATGATGGAGCAGGGCCACGATCTGCTGTACTACGAGAACATCGAGGGCGGCCATGGCGGCGCCGCGGACAATGAGCAGCGCGCCACCCTGCAGGCGCTGGAGTTCAGCTATCTATGGCAGCAGTTGGGGCGCTGACCGGACAGTCCTTCGGCAGCTCGATCACAAAGCAGCAGCCCTCGGCGTCGGCCTGGCTGCGCAGCTCGATACGGCCACCCAGCACGCCGGTAACGATGGTGTAGACGATGTGCAGGCCCAGGCCACTGCCGCCCTGGCCGAGCTTGGTGGTGAAGAAGGGCTGGAAGATCTTGGCCTGGTGCTCGGCCGCAATGCCATGGCCGTTGTCGCCGATGACCAGCCGCACCTGGCGTGCGTCATGCCATTCCGCGCGAATGCTGAGGCATCCGTCGCGCCGGCCGGCCAGCCCGTGCAGCAAGGCGTTCTGCGCCAGATTGGTCAGCACCTGACCGAAGGGGCCGGCATAGCTGTCCAGCTCCAGCTCGGGCGGTATGTCGATCTCCAGCCGGCAGTGCTGTTGCTTGAATGACTGGCGCAGCAGGCTCAGGGTCTCTTCGGTGACCTGGCGCAGGCCGAAGCGGCGCTTGACCAGGTGCGAGCGGTCCATGGCCACCTGCTTGAAGTCGCCCACCAGCTCGGCCGAGCGCTGCAGATTGCCCAGCGCCAGCTCGGCGGCCTGAATGGCCCGCCCGATCTGCTCGTGCATCTCGCTGCGCCGGATCGCGCCCGTCTGCACGGTGGCGTCGAGCTGGCGCATCGTCGCCAGCATCGTGCCCGAGGCCATCAGCGCATTGCCTATCGGCGTGTTCAGCTCGTGCGAGATGCCAGCCACCAGCGAGCCCAGACCGGCCAGCGTCTCCTTCTGCACCAGCTCGTCGCGGGCGCGCTGCAAGGCCTCGGTGCGTTCGGCGACGCGGGCCTCCAAGGTGTGATTGAGCGCCTGCGCCACGGCCTCGGCCCGTCGGCGAACGCTGATCTGTTCTTCCAGCTCGGCCGCATGCCGCTCTTGCGCCCGGCGCTGCTTGGCCAGTTCGCCGGCCATGCTGTCAAAGCCATTGGCCAGATTGACCAGCTCGCCACGGCCCTGCAACGCCACCGGCGCCAGGTCGCGCCCGTCGCGCAGGCTATCCATGGCCTGGGTCAGGCGGCCCAATGGTCGCCGCACCAGCCGGTGGATCAAGCTGCGCAGCACCAGCAGGGTGATCACCAGACACACAATGCCGACGGCCAGGATCACGCCAATCGCCGGGCGCAGCCGCGCTTCCAGCAGCGAGCGTGGCAGCACCAGCACCGACCACCAGCCGGGGCCGGGAATCCGCGCCACGGCAAGCAGATGTGTGCCATCGGGCGAAGGGGCCACCAGGGCGCTCCCGCCGCCACTGCCGGCACGCAGGATCAGCTGGTGAATGGCGCCTATCAGCGGATCGGCGATGGCGCTTTGCGAGAGCTGGCCCTGCGCCTGCTGGATGCGCTCGCGTAAGCGCGGGTGGGCGATCAGATCGCCGGCCTCGTTCAGAATCATCGCGCTGGCGCCGGGCTGCAAGCCATCGGCAATGCCGCTCAGCAAGGCATCGATGGCAATGTCGTGACCCACCGTGCCGACCCAGCTGCCCTGCCAGTCCAGCGGCTGTATCACCGACACCATCCAGACCTTGGCCTCGCCGTCGTAGTAGACCGGGGTCCAGAACAGCGCGCGGCCCGGGTTCGCGCGGGGGTCCGAGCCCTTCATGGTCGGATAGTCGAAATTGTCGGTCGTCGGGGTGGCGCCCTGGCCCCAGTCGATGCCGCGCGAGAACACCATCAGGCCCTTCTCGACGAAGTCCACATAGGCCGAGAAGTACGGCGGCACCAGGGCCGGCCCCTGCTCGCGCAGCAGCTCATAGCTGAGCACGGCGCGCTGGCGTGCCGAGGCGCTGGGGCCGCGCACACCATGCTGCAGATAGAAGCTCGGGCGCGTCTCGGTATTGAGCAGTTCGGGCCGCAGCCGCCAGACGCCGTCGGGTGAGCGCATGAACAGCCGGTCGAACTGCTTCGCGGCCAGGGCCGGGTCCAGCTCGGCGGCACGCCGCTGCCACTCGGCATGCAGGCGGGTGACGCTGCCCTGGGCCTGTGCCAGCAGCTGGCCCTGGCCGGCAGCACGCAGTTCGACATTGCGCAGCATCACACCTGGCAAGGCGTCGGACAGCAGCAGGCCCACCGACCCATAGGCGATGCCCGCCAGGACCAGCAACATGAGCAGGATCAGGCCGCCAATGGCCAGGGCCAGCTGACGCGCCAGGGTGTCCGGAACAAAGCGTTTGAGCAATTCGAGGCCAAATGATCCAGGTAGGGTGTGGCATGCTAGCCGAGCTCCTCTTGGCACAGCCCGCCGTGCCGTGAACAATCCCGCAATATTTGATAAAAATGTCAGGAGACCTGATGAAGTCCTTGCTGCGAGCCCTTGCTGCCTGTGCCTCGCTTGCTTTTTGTCAAGCGTATGCGGCCTTTCCGGACAAGCCCGTCAGAATCGTCGTGGGCTTTCCGGCCGGGGGTCCGCTGGACGCCCATGCGCGGCTGATGACAGACAGGCTGCAGGCCCTGCTGGGCCAGACCGTACTGGTGGACTACAAGGCCGGTGCCGGCGGCAGTGTCGGCGCCGAGCATGTGGCCAAGTCGCCCGCCGACGGCTACACCCTGCTGCTGGCCAATACCGGGACCATGGTGATCAACCCGGCCGTCTACTCCAAGCTCGGCTACAACACGCTGCGCGACTTCGTCCCGGTCGCACGCACCGCGCAGCAGCCGCTGGCACTGCTGGTCAACCCGACAGTGCCGGCGCAGACACTGGGCGAGTTCCTCGCACTGGCCCGAAGCAAGCCGGGCCAGCTCAACTACGGCTCGGCGGGCAATGGCGGCATCTCCCACCTGGTGCCCGAGATGCTCAAGCAGGCCACCGGCATCTTCCTGGTGCACATCCCCTACCGCGGCTCGGCGCCCGCCTTCACCGACCTGATCGCCGGCCAGGTGCAGTTCATGGCCGAGTCGATTCCTCAGGCCGCCCAGTACGTCAAGCAGGGTCGCGTGCGCGCACTCGCCGTGACCAGCCGCGTGCGCAACCCGGCCCTGCCCGACACGCCGACGATGGCCGAGGCGGGCGTGCGCGACTTCGAGGTGGTCGGCTTCTACGGCCTGCTGGCCCCGGCCGGCACGCCCAAGGACGTGGTCGCCAAGCTGTCCGATGCCTTCCGCCAGACGCTGGAGACGCCGGACATCCGCAACAAGATGATCCAGCAGGGCGCCGACCCGGCCTATCTGAACTCCGAGCAGTTCGGCGCCCAGCTGGCCCGCGAGATGCCGCGCTGGGCCGAGGCCGTCAAGCGCTCCGGCGCCAAGGTGGATTGAGATGCAGCCCGCAGCGCCTTTGTCGATCGAGCACCAGGCCGCGCGTGGCCGCTTCGTCACCGTGGTCGACGGCCTGGAATGCGAGGCCGAGTACCAGTTGGACGGCCCGCGCGTGGTCTTCACCCACACTGGTGTGCCCTCGCGGCTGGAGGGGCGCGGCATTGCCGCCGCGCTGGTCAAGAGAGCGCTGGAATGGGCGCAGGCCGAGCACCTGCAGGTGGTGCCGGCCTGCAGCTACGTACGGGTCTATCTGCAACGCCATCCGGAGTTTCAGGAGCTGACCCTGGCCCGCGACGCCCGGCTGTCGAGCGGCACCACGACCGAGGCGCAGCAGGTGCTGGATTTCTGGTTCGGCGCGCCCGGCAGCGGTGATGCCGGCCAGCTACGCGGTGCCTGGTTCAAGAAGGACCCAGCCTTCGATGCCGAGATCGCCGAGCGCTTCGGCACGCTGGTGCGCCGCGGCCTGCACGGCGAGTTGAGCGACTGGGCCCTGGCACCGACCACGGCGCTGGCCAAGATCCTGCTGCTGGACCAGTTCACCCGCAATATCTTCCGCGGCAGCAAGCAGGCCTTTGCCGGCGATGCGCAGGCCTTGAAGACGGCCGCGGCCCTGGTCGATGCAGGGCAAGACATGACCCTTGACCCGCTGCAGCGCTGGTTCGTCTACCTGCCCTTCGAGCATGACGAAAGCCTGGCCACGCAGGCGCGCTCGGTGGCCCTGTTCGAGCGCCTGGCCGCCAGCGATGCCAGGCTGGCCGGTGCGCTTGACTATGCGAAGCGCCACCAGGAAGTGATACAGCGCTTCGGCCGCTTCCCGCACCGCAACGCGATGCTGGGGCGCGACTCGACGGTGGCGGAGCTGGCCTATCTGGCGGAGCCGGGGTCGGGGTTTTAGGCTTGGTCGGCCCCGGATTGCATCCGGGCTACGGGGGATTTGTAGCCCGGATGCAATCCGGGGCCAGCACCACCGCTAGCCCGGATGCAATCCGGGGTTCGGCCTACGCCACCTTGCCGCTTTCCTCCTCCTGCAGCAGCCGCCACATCACCTTGCCCGAGCCCGACTTGGGCAGGCTGGCGACGAACTGGACCACGCGCGGCGCCTTGTAGGCGGCCATATGCTCGTGGGCCCAGCTGATGATGTCCTGCTCGGTGGTCTTGCCCACAGCCTCGGCGCGCAAGACCACGATCGCCTTGACGCTCTCGCCGCGATAGGCGTCCTTGGTGGCGATGATGCAGGCCTCCTGCACCGCCGGGTGCTTGTACAGGAGCATCTCGACCTCGGAAGGCCAGACCTTGTAGCCACTGGCATTGATCATGCGCTTGAGCCGGTCGGTGATGAAGAAGTAGCCCTCCTCGTCCATGCGGCCCAGATCGCCGGTGCGGAAAAAGGGCTGGCCCTCGAACTCGACAAAGGCCGCCGCCGTGGCCTGCGGGTTGCGCCAATAGCCCTTGAACACCATCGGCCCGCGGGTGATGATTTCGCCCACCTCGCCGACGGGCATCTCCTGCAGGGTGAGCGGGTCCACCACGCGCGAATCGACGCCGAAGATCGGCATGCCCAGGCACTGCAGCTTGGCTCGCTCGGGCGGATTGCCATGCGAGGGGGCGGCGGTCTCGGTTAGGCCATAGCCCTCGCAGAAGGTCAGGCCGAACTCCTGCTGCAGCCGCTCGGCCACCGCCAGCGGCATGGCCGCCCCGCCGCCGCTGAGATTGCGCAGGCTGGACAGATCGAAGCTCTTGTAGTGCGGGCTGCCGAACAGGTCGATGATCATGGTCGGAATGCAGACCCAGTGCGAGACCCGGTGGCGCGAGATCAGCCGCCCGGCGAGTTCGCGATCCCAGCGCGGCATGATCACCTGGGTGCTGCCCGCATACATAGGCGAGATCACGCCGTAGAGCATGCCGGTGATGTGGAACATCGGCACCACGGCCAGACTGACGGTCTCCGGCCCGGCATTCGAGAACACGCCGGCCACCGCATTGGCCATCAGCGTGCGATGCGTGTGCATGCAGCCCTTGGGCAGGCCGGTGGTGCCCGAGGTGTAGGGCAGCAGGGCCAAATCATCGGCCTGAGCGGTGTGCGGGCCCGGTGCATGGCAGGCGGCCAGCGCATCGTTCCAGGCAGTCGCGCCCTGCGGCAGCGGATGGGGCTGATTGAGCCAGGCCCACATCGCCTCGGGAGGCATCAGCTCTGCCGCCGCATCCTCGGGCAAGGCATCGACATAGCGGCTGACCAGCATCTGTTGCACCCGAGCCTCGGGCGGCAGCGCCATATTGGCCTCATGGACGACGGCAGCCAGCTCGGCGCCGCAGATCACGACCTTGGTCTGCGGGTCGGTGATGTAGTGCTTGAATTCTTCGCTCCGGTTCATCGGATTGACCGGCACCACCACCGCGTCGGCACGGTTCACGGCATAAAAGGCCGCCACATACTGCGGGCAGTTCTGCATGAACAACGCGACGCGGTCGCCTTTTTGCACACCCACGCTCTGCAGCCAGCCGGCCAGGGCCTGGGCCTGGGCATGCAGTTCGGCGTAGCAAAGCTCGCGGCCGAAGAAAACATAGGCCGGCTTGTTCGGGAAGCGCCGCGCCGCGACCTCCAGGTTGAACCACAGGCTGGTCTCGGGGATGCTCAGGCTCCGGGGCAGGCGCTTGGGCCAGTGGGCGAAGTGGGGGCGGTCAACGCTGTTCGACATGGGCACAAATCCTCAACGGCGGGGGGTGTTCACCAAAGGCCAACATCTTCCGCTCAGCCCGCTGGAGCCCTTGTCTCCCAGGAGACAGGCCTGGTTCGTGATAGCGTTATGCCCATGAAAATCCTTCACTCCGCCTCACTGGCCCTGGCCCTGAGCTTGGGCCTGGCCGCCACCGCCAGCGCCTTCGACCTGCAAGCCCACCGCGGCGGTCGTGGCCTGATGCCCGAGAACACCTTGCCGGCCTTCGAGAACGCCTTGAAGCTGGGCGTCAACACCCTGGAGCTGGACCTGGGCCAGAGCATGGACGGCATGGTGCTGATCGCCCATGACCCGCGGCTGAACCCCAACTTCACCCGCGACGCGATGGGCAACTGGATTCCGGACACCCCGCCGCCGATGTACCGCCTGGCCTGGACCGCGCTGCAGACCTTCGACGTCGGCCGCCTCAAGCCGGGCAGCAAGTACGCCGCCGGCTTTCCGGACCAGCAGCCGGTGGACGGCACCCGCATCCCCAGCCTGGCCCAGTTGTTCGAGCGCGTGAAGGCCCTGGGCAACACCACGGTGCGCTTCAATATCGAGACCAAGCTCTCGCCGCTGGAGCCAGCGCTGACGCCGGAGCCCGAGGCCTTCGTGAAGGCCGCGCTGGCGGTCATCAAGGCCCATGGCATGACCGAGCGCGTCACGCTGCAGAGCTTTGACTGGCGCACGCTGCGCATCGCGCAGAAGCTCGAGCCCAGGATACCCACCGTCTACCTGAGCGCCCAGCGCAACTGGCTGAACAATATTGCCGATCCGCGCTGGACCGATGGCCGCACACTGGCCGAGCACGGCAACTCGCTGCCGCAGATGGTCAAGGCCGCGGGCGGCGCCACCTGGTCGCCCTACTTCGGCGATCTGACAGCCGAGGCGCTGAAGGAGGCCAAGGCCCTGGGCCTGTCGGTCGTGGTGTGGACGGTCAACGAGCCGGCGCAGATCGAGCAGATGCTGGACCTGGGCGTGGACGGCATCATCAGCGACCGCCCGGACCGCGTGCGCGCCGCCATGGCCGCGCGCGGGCTGCCTCTGCCACCAGGCATGGCACGCTGAAGCCCTCATAGAATCCAGCGACGAACCGAACGTGAGCTTGGCTCCGAGTTCCCACGCGCTGGCGCCTTTTGGGTCGCCGGCCTGCACTGATTGGGAAGAGGTGAACGCAATGAATCCGCACGTTTTTGCAACACGGCGCGCCTGCCTGCTGATTGGGTTGGCGGGGCTGCTGCATTGGCCCCTGTCCGCCCTGGCCCTGGAGCCCGCCATCGGCAGCCCCCTGCTCACCGTCTCAGGCAACGTCAAGCTGACCAACGCCGGGCGGCTGGCCCAGTTCGACATGGAGATGCTGGAAAAGCTGCCCCAGCACAGCTTCGAGACCAAGACACCCTGGCACAAGGGCCCGACCAAGTTCACCGGCCCGCTGCTGCGCGACATCCTGGCCGCCACCGGCGCCAGCGGCCACACCCTGCTGGCCACCGCGGTCAACGACTACCGGGTGACAATACCGATGGAAGACGCGCAAAAGCACGACGTGATCGTCGTGCGCCTCACCAACGGCCAGCCCATGGCCCTGCGCGACAAGGGCCCGCTGCTGATCATGTATCCCTTCGACCAGCAGCCCGCGCTGCGCAGCGCGCTGTATTTCAGCCGCTGCATCTGGCAGTTGCGCGGATTGGAGGTCCAGTGATGCTGAGCGACCCCGTGCAGCGCAAGCGCCGCACCCTGCTGACCTTGATGGCCGCAGCCCTGGCGCTGGCTTTCGGCGCGGTGTTCTACCTTGAGGGCCGCCAGGTCAATATGCTGCAGGCCAGCGTGCGCACCGAGCACGACTCGCTGGTCTGGAGCATGTTCCAGCTGGAGGTCGAATACCTGAAGTTGCAGGGCGAGCTGCAGCATGCGATCGACAAGCCCGGCGTCGCCAGCCTCGAATCATTGAAGACGCGCTATGAGATCTTCGTCAGCCGGCTCGGCGTGATAGCCGGCGACCAGGCCTCGAACATGATGCAGGACGACCTCGCCTACCAGCAGGCCCTGGCCCAGGTGCGAGGCTTCGTGCTGTGGTTCGATGCCCAGGCCTCGCGCAGCAATGGCGGCGCCTTCGACGAGACGCTGCTGCACAACACCCAGCAGCGCATGGCCGAGCTGTACACGCCGGTGCGCGATCTGTCGCTGCGCCTGTCCCAGCATCTGGCCGCCCAGGCCACGCAGCGCATCGCGCTGATACGCGACCAGAGCAAGTACAGCATAGGCCTGACCCTGTTCCAGTGCGTGCTGACCCTGGGCTTTGCCTTGCTGGCCTTGCAGCAGTTCCGCCGCCTCGATGCGCGCCGCAAGGCCCTGGAGACGCTGGCGCAGAACCTCTCCGAGGCACGCACCGAGGCCGAGGCCGCGAATCGCGCGAAGAGCGTGTTCCTGGCCAATATGAGCCACGAGGTGCGCACGCCGCTGCACGGCCTGCTGGGCATGCTGTCGCTGCTGAAGGACTCGCCGCTGAACGAGGTGCAGCAGGAGCAGGTGGCCACGGCCGGCGAGAGCGCGCGCCATCTGCTGGTGATACTGAACGACATCCTGGACATGTCCAAGCTGGAATCGGGCAGCCTGCAGATGAGCCCGGAGCCGGTGGAGCTGCCCCGCCTGCTGGCCGAGCTGGAGGCCTTGATGCTGCCCCAGGCCCAGGCCAAGCAGTTGGCTCTGCAGCTGACTCTTGGCCCCGATGTGCCGCGCTGGGTGCGCGCCGACGTGACCCGGCTGCGCCAGATCCTCTTGAACCTGCTCAGCAATGCGATCAAGTTCTGCGAGGCCGGGGCGGTGTCGCTTGACGTCACGCTGCGCCATGATGAAGACCTGCCGGCTGACAGCGGTACGGCCTCGGCGGCCATGCTGCGCTTCACCGTCATCGACACCGGCATCGGCATGGACGACGCCACACAGAACCGCCTGTTCGAGCGCTTCAGCCAGGGCGATGCCTCGACCTCGCGGCGCTTCGGTGGCACCGGCCTGGGGCTGGAGATTTCACGCAATCTGGCGCGCCGCATGGGCGGTGACATCCGCGTCAACAGCGCACTGAACCTGGGCAGCACCTTCATCGTCGAGTTGCCGCTGCCGGCCTGCGAGCCCGGCGTCGCGCCGGTGGTGGTGCAGGCCTCAAACCAGCCGGCACGCAGCCTGCGCATCCTGGTCTCGGAAGATCACGAGATCAACCGCAAATACCTTGAGGCGGTGCTGCAGCGCCTGGGCCACAGCGCCCGCTTCTGCCACAACGGCAAGGAGGCGCTGCAGGCGCTGATGCGCGAGGACTTCGACATCGTGCTGATGGACCTGCACACGCCGGTGATGGACGGCCTGACCGCCACCGAGGCGATGCGCGCCCTGCCCGCACCGAAGCGCCACATCAAGATCGTCGCCCTGACCGCCGATGCCTTCGAGGAGTCACGCCAGCGCGCGCTGGCCGCCGGCATGGACGACTTCCTGGGCAAGCCGGTGCACATCGCCGACCTGCAGGCCATGCTGTTGCGCCATGGCCCGGCACCGGCCGCCGAGCGGGCGCCGACCCCGCAGGCCGAACCGCTGCCCGCCGTCGATCAGCAGACCTTGAACCAGGTGCGCAGCGCGCTGCCGCCGGAGACTTTCAAGCAGCTGCTGCAGGCCTTTTTGCGCGACGAGGCGCAAAGCCTGCCGAACCTGGAGCGGGCCTTGCGCGAGCAGTCACGCAGTGATTTGCGCCAAACCGCCCACAGCGTCAAGGGCGCGGCACTGAGCCTTGGGCTGCTGGTGGTGTCTCGGCCGGCCATGGTGCTGGAGCAGCTACCCGCCGATGCCTCGCCGGCCGCGGCCGAGCATGCGATACGGGAGCTGCGGGTGGCGCTCGGCCAAGCCCGGCAGGTGTGCCAGGAGATGGGTTTGATTTCGTAGCCCGGATGTCAATCCGGGGCCCCCGGATTGCCATCCGGGCTACCTCACACCACGACAGGTTCAGGCTCCAAGCGGATGCCGAAACGCCCGTAGACGCTCTCCTGAATCGCCCGCGCCAAGGTCACCACCTCGGCGCCGCTGGCATTGCCCCGGTTGACCAGCACCAGGGCCTGCTTCTCATAGACACCGGCGCCGCCTATGCTCTTGCCCTTCCAGCCGCAGGCGTCGATCAGCCAGCCGGCGGCAAGCTTGATCGTGCCGTCGGGCATGGGGTAGTGGACGATGCCGGGGTCGCGGCCGATGATGTCGCGGCACTGCTCCTCGGTCACCACCGGGTTCTTGAAGAAGCTGCCGGCGTTGCCGATCACCGCCGGGTCGGGCAGCTTGGCGCGGCGCACGGCGCAGACCCAGTCGAAGATCTGTCGCGCATCGGGCGCGGTGATGCCGGTCTCGACCATCTTGCGCTGCAGCTCCAGATACTCCAGCGCCGGCTGCCAGGGCCGCGGCAACCGAAAGCGCACCCGGGTGATGATGCTCTTGCCGGCCAGGCCGGCAAAACCGCCCTGCTTGAACACGCTGTCGCGGTAGCCGAAGCGGCATTGCGAGGCAGTCAGGGTCACCGTGCGGCCGGTCACCAGATCGACCGCGTCCAGGCTGTCGAAGCGATCCTTGAGCTCGACGCCATAGGCACCGATGTTCTGCACCGGCGAAGCGCCCACCGTGCCCGGTATCAGGGCCAGATTCTCCAGGCCCGGATAGCCCTGCTCCAGCGTCCAGGCCACCAATGCATGCCAGGCCTCGCCGGCACCGGCCTCGACGATCCAGGCGTCATGCCGCGCCTCGACCAGGCGCATGCCCAGCACCTCAAGCTTCAAGACCACATCGTCAATGTCACGGGTCAGCACGATATTGCTGCCGCCGCCGAGAATGAACTTGGGACTCAGCCCCAGATCGGGGTGGTCGAGCACGCGCCGCACATCGGCCTCGCTGCGAATACGCACCAGACGTTTGGCAAAAGTGCTCAAACCGAAGCTATTGAAAGGCTTCAGGTTCACATCCTGCTCGATACTCATCACCTGCGCGCTCATTCGGGGGATTCACTTCTCTCGCCTGTAAGCGCACAATTTTCCCTCAATAAGACCTACTCCAGGAATCTCCCAGACCATGCCCAGCTTTGACACCGTCCTCGAACCCAATATGGTTGAAATCCGCAACGGCGTTGACAACACCGCCAAGGAGGTCAGCACCCGTTTTGACTTCAAGGGCACTGGCGCGCGCATCGAGTTCAAGGAGAAGGAAAAAGAGATCATTCTTTACGGCGACAGCGACTTCCAGCTCGACCAGATCGACGCCGTGCTGATCGACAAGCTGACCAAGCGCAAGGTCGAGCTGACCTATCTGGACCGCAGCGGCAAGGTCGAGAAGCTGGGCGGCGACAAGGTCAAGAAGATCTTCAAGGTCAAGGAAGGCATCGAGTCCGATCTGGCCAAGAAGATCGTCACCGCTGTCAAGAACAGCAAGCTCAAGGTGCAGGCCTCGATCCAGGGCGATGCGGTGCGCATCACCGGCAAGAACCGCGACGATCTGCAGGGCGCGATCGCGATGCTCAAGAAAGAGATCGCCGACGTGCCCCTGAGCTACAACAACTTCCGCGACTGAACTCCTTCATGAAACTGCGCGCCACGCTGCTCACCGCCGCCCTTCTGATGGCCGGCCTGGCCTGCCAGGCTCAGCCGGCGGGTCCGCGCGTCAGCTTCAATGGCAGCCTCGGCGCCGACAAGGCCCTGCTGGTGATCGATGGCGAGCCGCGCACCCTGGCCGTGGGCCAGACCGTCAAGGGTGTACGCCTGGTCAGCATGGCGGATGACCAGGCCCAGGTCGAATTCGGCGGCAAGCGCCAGCTGCTGATCTACGGCGCCTCGCCCGGCAGCATTGGCGATGCCACGGCCGCCCCCGGTGCAGGCAGGCAGATCATGCTCAGCGCCGGGGCCGGTGGCCACTTCACCAGCACCGGCAGCATCAACGGCCAGACCACCCAGTTCCTGGTCGACACCGGCGCGACCAGCGTCGCCATCGGCCAGGGCGAGGCCGACAGAATGAACCTGCGCTACCGCGACGGCCGCCGCGTGATGACGCAAACCGCCAACGGCGCCGTGCCCGCCCATCTGGTGCAGCTCGCCTCGGTGCGCGTCGGCGATGTCGAGGTGCGCAATATCGAGGCCATCGTCATCCCCGGCCAGATGACCCATGTGCTCTTGGGCAACAGCTTCCTGACCCGCTTCCAGATGAAGCGGGAGAACGATGTGCTGTTGCTGGAGTTGAGGTATTGAGTCTGTTGTAGCCCGGATGGAATCCGGGACCCCGGATTCCATCCGGGCTACGGTTGTTCATGTGGCGTCGCCGTATATCGCCACCACCACCGCCTCGCCGACGCGGGCATAGCCGCGATACATGCCCTCGGTGTTGAAAGGCATGCTGACCTCGCCATTGGCGGCCACTGCGATCAAGCCGCCGCGGCCGTTCAGCCGGGGCAGTCTCTCGTGCACGACGCGGCCAGCAGCGGTGCCCGCATCGACGCCCAGATACTCCATCTGCGCGGACACATCGTAGGCCGCCAGTGACCGCATGAAGGCCTCGCCGGTGCCCGTGCAGGACACGGCCACGGTGGCGTCATTGGCGTAGCAGCCGGCGCCTAGCACCGGCGAGTCACCGACGCGGCCGGCCGGCTTGTTGGTCATGCCGCCGGTCGAGGTGGCGGCGGCCAGATGGCCTGCGGCGTCCAGCGCCACGGCGCCGACGGTGCCGAACTTGCTGCCTTCGGCAATCGGTCCGCTCTGGGTGCCGCTCTGTCCATCATGGTCCAGCAGTACGCCTGCCTGGGCGGCCTGGGCGCGCTGCAGCTGCTCCAGGCGCGCCGGCGTGCCGAACCACTCGGGCGCGACCTGCTCCAGGCCCTGACGGGCCGCAAACGCGTCGGCCGCCTCGCCTATGAACATCAGGTGTCCGCTGTGCTCCATCACCGCGCGCGCCGCAAGCACCGGATTGCGGGTGCGGCGCAGGCCGGCCACAGCGCCCGCCTTGAGCGTGCGGCCCTCCATCACGCTCGCGTCCAGCTCATGGGTGGCGGCGGCGGTGTAGACGGCACCCTTGCCGGCGTTGAACAGCTCGCACTCCTCGAGCTGGCGCACCGCTTCGACAACCACGTCCAGCGCGGCGGCGCCCAGTCCCAGCTGCGCCTGGCCGGCGCCGAGGATGCGCCGCAGCGCCTGCAGGTACTCGGCCTCCTTTTCGGCCGACATGCTGCTGCGCAGCAGGGTGCCCGCGCCACCATGAATTGCCAGCACCGGGCCGGGTTTAGCTTGCTTGTCCATCCGCGTTCCTCTAAGAGCTGCTCCAGGCCGACTGTACGCAGGCCAGCGCCTGCAGTGAAAACCCTGAACGACCATCGCTTGTCCCAGCCGAGACAGCCGGGAAGCGAACGATCGTGCTAAAACACCGGCCAAGCCGCAACGCATGCCCGCCAGGAGACAACCGTGGACCTGAATTTCACCCCCGACGAACTCGCCTTCCGTGCCGAGATCCGGCAATGGGTGGCCGAGAACCTGCCCAAGGACATCAGCCACAAGGTGCACAACGCGCTGCGCCTGTCCAAGGACGATCTGCAGCGTTGGGCCAAGATCCTGGGCAAGAAGGGCTGGCATGGCTGGGCCTGGCCCAAGCAGTTCGGCGGCCCGGGCTGGAATGCGATCCAGCGCCATCTGTTCGAAGAGGAGTGCGCGCTGGCCGGCGCGCCCCGCGTCGTGCCCTTCGGCCCGGTGATGGTGGCGCCGGTGATCATGGCCTTCGGCTCGCCCGAGCAGCAGGCCCGCCATCTGCCCGGCATCATGAGTGGCGAGGTCTGGTGGAGCCAGGGCTATAGCGAACCGGGCTCGGGCTCGGACCTGGCCTCGGTCAAGTGCCGTGCAGAGCGTGTGGGCGACAAATACCTCGTCAACGGCCAGAAGACCTGGACGACCCTGGGCCAGTACGGCGACTGGATCTTCTGCCTGGTGCGCACCGACTCCAGCGGCAAGCCGCAGACCGGCATCAGCTTCCTCTTGATCGACATGAAGTCGCCCGGTGTGACCGTGCGGCCCATCATCATGCTCGACGGCGAACACGAGGTGAACGAGGTCTTCTTCGACAACGTCGAGGTGCCGGCCGAGAACCTCGTCGGTGAGGAGAACAAGGGCTGGACCTATGCCAAGTACCTGTTGGCCCATGAGCGCACGAATATCGCCGACGTGAACCGTGCCAAGCGTGAGCTGGAGCGCGTCAAGCGCATCGCCAAGGCGGAAAACGTGTACGACGACACCCGCTTCCGCGACGAGATCGCCAAGCTGGAGGTGGACATCGTGGCACTCGAGATGATGGTGCTGCGCGTGCTATCGGCCGAAAAGAGCGGCAAGCAGAGCCTGGACGTGGCGGGCCTCTTGAAGATACGCGGCAGCGAGATCCAGCAGCGCTACAGCGAGCTGATGATGCTGGCCGCCGGCCCCTACAGCCTGCCCTTCATCCAGGAGGCGATGGAGGCGGGTTGGCAGGGTGACTATGTCGGTGCAGCCCACTGCCCGCCGCTGGCCAGCACCTATTTCAATCTGCGCAAGACGACGATTTACGGCGGCTCCAACGAGGTGCAGCGCAACATCGTTTCGCAGGTCGTACTCGGTTAAGCAGGAGACAAGAACATGGACTTTGATTTCACCGACGACCAGGAATCGCTGCGCGACGCAGTGCGCCGCTGGGTTGACAAGGACTATGGCTTCGAGCATCGACGCGAGGTGGTGCGCGCAGGCGGCCAGTCGTCCGAGGACTGGCAGGCGCTGGCCGGCCTTGGGCTGATGGGCCTGGCCGTGCCCGAGGCCCATGGCGGCATGGGCTTTGGCGCGGTCGACGCGATGGTGGTGATGGAAGAACTTGGCCGCGGCCTGGTACTGGAGCCCTATGCCCAGGTCGCGCTGATGGCCTGCAGCGCCTTGCAGGCAGCGCCCGAGGCCTTGCAGGCCGCCTGGCTGCCGAAGATCGCCGGCGGCGAGGCCTTGGTCGTGCTGGCGCATCAGGAACGGGCCGCGCGCTATCGGCTGAACCACGTCACCACCACCGCCGTCTCGGGTGCTACCGGCTGGATGATCAGCGGCGCCAAGAGCGTCGTGCCCTGCGGCGACCGGGCCGATGCGTTCATCGCGCCGGCACGAGTCTCCGGCGCGGCCGATGACGCGAACGGCATTGCCTTGTTCTTGGTCGAACGCAGCGCCGCGGGCGTGACGACGCAGGGCTATCTGACGCAGGACGGCTCGCGGGCCGCCGAGGTGAAGTTCGCCAACAGCCCGGCCCAGCTGATCAGCCTGGACGGCCACGCGTTGCTGGAGCTGGCCGTGGATGTGGGCATTGCCGCCATGTGCGCCGAGGCCGTCGGGGCGATGGACAGGCTGGTCGCCATCACCGCCGAGTACCTGAACACGCGCAAGCAGTTCGGCGTTGTCATCAGCAGCTTCCAGGCGCTGCGCCATCGCATGGCCGACGTGAAGATGCAGCTGGAGCTGGCCCGCTCGATGAGCTACTACGCCACGCTGAAGCTGGGCGAGGCACCGGCCCAGCGCCGCCGCGCGCTGAGCCAGGCCAAGTACCAGCTGGGGCAGTCCACCCGCTACGTCGGCCAGCAATGCACGCAACTGCATGGAGGCATCGGCGTCACCGACGAATACATCAGCAGCCACTACTTCAAGCGCCTCACCGCGATGGAGTTGCAGTTCGGCGACAGCCTGCACCACCTGGGTGAGGTGTCGGCGCGGATGCAGAATACGGCCGGGGTGTTCGCCTAAGTTCCCCGGCGCTAAACTGGCCCAAGGCCCGCTGACTTGGCACCAGGTCGGCGGGCTTTTTTATTGGCTCCCCCATCACCCCACTGGAGTTGATCCATGAAGCTGCACCTGCTCACCGCCCTGCTGGTCTGCGCCGCCCTGCCCGCCAGCGCCCAGAACATGAAACCCGGCCTGTGGGAGATCAAGCAGAAACCGCAGCTCGAAGGCAAGCAGCAGGCGCAGATGGAAGAGGCGCAGAAGCAGATGGCCAATCTGCCGCCCGAGCAGCGCAAGATGATGGAGCAGATGATGGCCCAGCGCGGCATGAGCATGAGTCTGGCCGATGGCGGCATCAGCATCAAGGTCTGCGTCAGCCCCGAGCAGGCAGCCAAGAATGCGCCGCCGGTCAGCGACAAGGGCAATTGCAAGCATGACGTGACGCGCAGCGGCAGCACGACGAATATGCGCTTCAGCTGCACCAATCCGGTCTCCGAGGGCGAGAGCGAGGTCAAGGTGATGGGTGGCGATGCCTACACCACCAAGACCCGCGTCACCACCCAGCGCAACGGCAAGATGGAAACCATGCACATGAACGGCGAGGGCCGCTTCCTGGGCAGCGATTGCGGCACGCTCAAGCCGATGGGTCAGTGAGTTTCACACAGGACAGCATCACGGACGTGGCCGGCCTCAGGGTCGGCCATTTCACTGATGCACGCCGCCCGACCGGCTGCACCGTGCTGCTGTGCGAGCAGGGCGCGGTGGCCGGCGTCGATGTGCGCGGCGCCGCCCCCGGCACCCGAGAGACCGATCTGCTGAACCCGGTCAACAGCGTGCAGCAGGTCCATGCGCTGCTGCTGTCCGGTGGCAGCGCCTTCGGCCTGGACGCCGCCAGCGGCGTGATGCGCTGGCTGGATGAGCGCGGCCACGGCTTCAAGGTCGGCCCGGCGCGGGTGCCCATCGTGCCGGCCGCGGTGCTGTTCGACCTGTGGCTGGGCGACCCATCCATACGCCCCGATGCCGCGGCCGGCTACGCTGCCTGCGAGGCGGCCAGCGGCGAACCACCGGCCGAGGGCTGCGTCGGCGCTGGTGCGGGAGCAACGGTTGGCAAGATCTTCGGCATTGAGCGGGCGATGAAGGGCGGCATCGGCTGCGCCTCGGTCAAGGTTGGCGGGGTGACGGTGGCGGCCATGGTGGCGGTGAACGCGATCGGCGACGTGATCGATCCGGCTACCGGCCAGGTCGTGGCCGGCGCCCGCAGCGAGGACGGCCGCAGCCGCATCGGCATCGCCCAGGCGATGCTGCGCGGCGCCCTGCCCGCCCGGCATCTCACGGGCATGGCCACCACGATAGGCATCGTCGCCACCGATGCCGTGCTCGACAAGGTGGCCGCCACCAAGATGGCCCAGATGTCGCATGACGGCCTGGCTCGCAGCATCAACCCGGTCCACACCCTGACCGACGGCGATGTGATGTTCGCGCTGGCCACAGGCGCCTCCGGCCTGCCGGGCAATCTGAATCTGCTGGGCGTGCTGGCCGCCGAGGTCACGGCCCAGGCGGTGCTGCGGGCGGTACGCGCGGCGGTAGGCTTGAACCAGGCCGGCCTGCCCGCGGTGCCCGCGGCCTGCGATCTGTGAGCCCCTAGGCCGCCGCCTTGCGGCGCCCGTCCCCCAGGGGGGAGCAAGAAAGCTCGGGACGGCCCTTCTCTTTCTTGTGACCAGATAAACTGCGCCAACGACTCCTCGACGGCCGCCTGCGGGCGGCCGCCGCACTTGAAAGCCACCTCATGAACCTCGCCCAGATCCTGTTCACCCAAGGCTTCGGCACCCGCCGCATCTGCGCCGGGCTGATCCAGCATGGCGAGGTGGCCATCGACGGTGTGGCCATCGACGACCCGCACTATGAGGTCGAGCCCAAGGGCCTGATCTTCCGCGTCAGCGGCAAGGACTGGCCCTATTTCGAGAAGGCCCTGGTGTTGCTGAACAAGCCCACCGGCTACGAGTGCTCGCAAAAACCCAAGCACCACCCCAGCGTGATGGCCCTGCTGCCGCCGCCGCTGCGCGAGCGCGACATGCAGCCGATCGGCCGGCTCGACGAAGACACCACCGGCCTCCTGCTGTTCACCGACGACGGCAAGCTGATCCACAAGCTGACCAGCCCCAAGCACCATGTGCCCAAGGTCTATGAGGCGCTGTGCAAGCACCCGGTCACCGACGAGCAGGTGGCGGCGTTGCTGGCCGGTGTGGAGTTGCGCGAACCCGATGCGAAACCGCACCACAGACCCGAGCAGGTTCGCGCCGAGGGTGCCGAGCGTTTCGACACCCACGGCCTGCGGCTGACCCTGACCGAGGGAAAGTACCATCAGGTCAAACGCATGGTCGCGGCCGTCGGCAACCGCGTCGAGGGCCTGCATCGCAGCGCCTTCGGGGCCTTGGTCTTGCCTTCAGACCTGGCACCGGGGCAATGGCGCTTCCTGCCCGGCCCGGAAGTGCTCTATTAGCATTTGATTAAGGTGCGCCCACAGGGGCCGCAACTGTGCGGCTTTGATGCCACGCCCAGGGGTTCGCCCTAGACAATTTGTCATGGTCTCGGTGTAGAAACCAAAGCGTCGTTCAAGGGAATGCTTTTTTGCCCGGCCGAGCGCAACAAGCCGCATACAAATAGAGCGGTGGCGCAGATCCGGGCCGTACCGATACATGATCAAGAATCCCAAGAGGGGGAGTGCCGCCGTGCCAAGCCACGCCGATGTCACCGCACTGGTGGAGTCGGAGCGGGTTGCATCGCTGTATGAATTGACGCTGCCCACGCTGCTGGCTGCGGTGCTGTTCACGTTTTTTCCGCTGGTGCTGCTGTGGCCGCATCTGCCCCATGGCTTGCTGCTCGGCTGGCTGGGCTATCGCTGCCTGGTGTCCGCGCTGCGCCTGATGGACGTCTGGCAGTTCCGCCGCGCCAAGCCCGACGCCAGTCAGATCGGTCACTGGCGCAAACGCTATTTCGTGCTGCTGGCGCTGGAGGCACTGTCCTGGGGCGCGATGGGCTGGCTGTTCCACACCCCGGAGCTGCCCTATGTCGATGGCCTGCTGCTGGCCTCCATGGTCGGCGTCGGCGCGATCGCGCTGTTCACGCTGGGCAGCATCTTCACCGCCAATCTGATTTTCTCGGTGCTGCTGTTCGTGCCGCTGATCGGCTACTACGTCAGCCTTGGCAATGCCGAGGCGCTGTTCTGCGCCGCCGGCGTGCTGGGCTTCATGGGCATGCTGCTGTTCGAGTCGCGCCGCATCGAGGCCCGCACCATCGAGCTGCTGCGCCTGCGCTTCGAGAACGCGCGGATCGCCGAGCAGCGCCAACAGGCGCTGGAGCTGGCCGAGCAGTCGAATCTGACCAAGAGCCGTTTCCTTGCGGTGATGAGCCACGAGATCCGCACACCGCTGAACGGCATCCTGGGCATGACACAGCTGCTCGAACGCTCGGCGCTGGACGAGCGCCAGACCGAGCAGGTGGACATCGTGCGCCGCTCCGGACGCCATCTGATGACCTTGGTCAACGACATCCTGGACCTGTCGCGCATCGAGTCGGGCAAGCTGGAGGTGCAGTCCAAGCCGGTGATACTGGCCGAGGCGGCCGAGGACGTCTGCCTGCTGCTGGCCGCGACCGCCCGCGACAAGGGCCTGGCCTTCGACCTGCGCATGGCGCCGATACTGCCCCGCTGCATCCTGGGCGATGCTTCGCGCATCAAGCAGGTGCTGCACAACCTGGTCGGCAATGCGATCAAGTTCACCGAGCGTGGCAGCGTCGATGTCGAGATCAACACCGTGCAGGACGCCAATCTGGGCACCCTCTTGCGCTTCCAGGTGCGCGACTCCGGCGAGGGCATTGCGCCCGATCAGCTGGAGCGCATCTTCAACCCCTTCGAGCAGGCCGAGAACCACAAGACGCAGCGCACCGACGGCACCGGCCTGGGCCTGACAATCTCGCGCGAGCTGGCCCGAACCATGGGCGGCGACCTGCGCTGCAGTTCCTCGCCGGGCATGGGCTCCTGTTTCGAGTTCACCTTGCCGCTGAAGGTCAGCAGTGCGCCTATGGCACCCAATACCCAACCCATGCCCCTGCCCCAGTTGCAGGGTCGGGTCTTGCTCGTGGACGACAGCACCGTCAACGCGCTGGTGGCCAGCAGCATGCTCGAGCGCTTCGGCCTCGATGTGGATCAGGCTGAGAACGGCGCGCTGGCTTTGGAGCGACTGTCGGTGCAGGACTATGGTCTGGTGTTGATGGACTGCCAGATGCCCGAGATGGATGGCTTCGAGGCCACCCGCCGCTGGCGCAACGTCGAGAGCAGCGAAGGCCGCTCGCCGGTGCCCATCGTCGCGCTGACTGCCAGCGCCGTGAACGGCGACCGCGACCTGTGCCTCAAGTCCGGCATGAACGACTATCTGGTCAAGCCCTTCGAGATGGAGGACCTGCTCAGCGTGGTCACCCGGCACCTGCGCAGCGAAGTGGCCGTGCCCGCCTAGGGCTCGTTCCGAACCCGTAGAAAGCTCGCAAAGCGCGGCAATCCAGTCCGCGTCAGGCCCTGATAGGTGTACGTCACCGCGCTGCCCACCGGCGGCGGGTTCAGGCGCTCGGCATCGCTGAAACCGGTGCCGATGACGAACTGCCGGCCCTCGGGCGTCTGCACCTTCAGGCCGCCCAGCTGACCGGCGTACTTGCCCTTGCCCGGCTCGTGCGCGATGACCCTGGCCTCGGCGTCATCCCGCGCCTTCAATTTCAGCAGCGCGTCGCTGCGACCGCCCTGCACCGGTGCATCCTCGTGGTGCAGCATCAGGCCCTCGCCGCCAGCCTTCAGCACGGCCTGCAGCCGCTCCTGCAAGGCCGCGGCCGAGGCCACCCGGACCTGCGCCACCGCCTGCAGCTGCGGCCAGGCCAGGCGCGTGGCGAGGGCCTGCAGTTGCTGCGCCCGCTGGGCAAAGGTGCCGCCAGCGCCGGGCAGCTCGAACACGCGGTACTGGATCTCGCGCCAGTCGGCTTCCACGGCCTGTGATTTGCGCACCATGCCCGACAACCTCTCGAACTGGCCGCGCGCCAGCCACAGCTCGCCGTCCAGCGGTTCGGCCGGCAGCCGGGCCAGAAACCAGGCCGGCGCCGCGACGACGCGGCCACTGCGAAAGCGCAGCGTCTTGCCATCCCACAGCGCGCGCACGCCGTCGAGTTTCTCGCTGATCAGGTAGCGGCTCGGATCGCGGCCGGTGCTCCAGTCCTTGGCCAGCAGCACGGCCGGCTGCTCCGCAACAGACGGTGCCCAGACTCCGGCCGCCAGTCCAAGCGCGGCCAGCAATCGGTGGCAGAAAAGTCGGCGAGGCTGGTCAGGCGTGTTCGGTGTCATGGTGCCCCCGTCGGGTTGGAGTGCACGCAGAGTAGCCCGCCACAGACGTGATGCGGCGGCATCCCTCCTTGGTGGGATCACCCTCTTTTGGGTGGCCTGAACCGATCCGCGTAGAATCAATCACCGGGCCCAAATTTTGGCGTCCGGTGGTCCGTACCGTCCCCGCTGACGGCCTCACGGACAGACCGGATCTCCAAGTCAAGCGCTCGCAGCCTCGGACATGCACTGCATCAACGCATTCCTATTCTTGCGACGTGAATCATGGAAATCTTCGACTACGACAACATCCTCCTGCTGCCGCGCAAATGCCGCGTGGAAAGCCGTGCCGAGTGCGACGCCTCGGTCGAGTTCGGCGGCCACCGCTTCAAGCTGCCGGTGGTGCCGGCCAACATGAAAACGGTGGTGGATGAGAGCATCACCGAGTTCCTCGCCGCCAACGGCTACTTCTATGTGATGCACCGCTTCGACCTGGACACCGTCGCCTATGCCAAGAGCATGCGCGACAAGGGGCTGATCGTCTCGGTCAGCTCGGGCGTCAAACAGGCCGACTACGCCATCATCGACCGCTTGGCTGCCGAGGGCGTGGGCGCCGACTACATCACCATCGACATCGCCCACGGCCATGCCGACAGCGTGCAGCAGATGATTGCCCACATCAAGCAGAAATTGCCCAAGGCCTTTGTCATCGCCGGCAATGTCGGCACGCCCGAGGGTGTGATCGATCTGGAGACCTGGGGCGCCGACGCGACCAAGGTCGGTATCGGCCCGGGCAAGGTCTGCATCACGCGGCTGAAGACCGGCTTCGGCACTGGCGGCTGGCAGCTCTCGGCGCTGAAGTGGTGCGCCCGCGTGGCCACCAAGCCCATCATTGCCGACGGGGGCATACGCCACCATGGTGACATTGCCAAGAGCGTGCGCTTCGGCGCGGCGATGGTGATGGTCGGCTCGCTGTTCGCCGGCCATGAGGAGTCACCGGGTCAGACGGTCGAGGTCGATGGCAAGCTGTACAAGGAGTACTACGGCTCGGCCAGCGACTTCAACAAGGGCGAGTACAAGCACGTCGAGGGCAAGCGTATTCTCGAACCGGTGAAGGGGAAGCTGGCCGACACCCTGCGCGAGATGCAGGAAGACGTGCAGAGCTCGATCTCCTACTCCGGTGGCACCAGGCTGGTGGACCTGCGCAAGGTCAACTATGTGGTGCTTGGCGGTGAAAACGCGGGCGAACATTTGTTCATGTAGCGCCTGTTCGCGTTGCCCGCGTTTCGGCGCAGCCAAAACGCGGGCGAGCACCTGATCATGTGATGGTCGCTGGTAGCGTCACTGCCGCCTCCAGGCCGGGGTCGGCGTTGCGCAACACCAGCGTCGCCCCGTGCGCGCTGGCAATCAGCTTGCACAGGCTCAGCCCCAGGCCGACGCCGCCGCTGCTGCGGGTGCGGGCCTCGTCGGGCCGGTAGAAGGGCTCGCCCAGCTTGGGCAGCACCTCGGCCGGCACGCCCGGGCCGAAGTCGCGAACGGCGAGGCGAACGCCCTGCTCCGCCATCGCCGTGCTGATGCGCACCTTCCCTCTAGCCGCATCGTTGTGGCGCAGCGCGTTGTCTATCAAGTTGCGCAGCAGCAGCTGCATGCGCAGGCGATCCAGCTGCATTACCGGCAGTTCGGACGCCAGGTTCAGCTCGATATCTCCGTCGTTGAACTGGTTTTGCACCAGCTCGGCGATCAGCGCGTTCAGGCTGCAGCTTTGCAGCGCCAGCGCGCTGTGGCCGGCGCCCAGGCGTTCGCTTTCCAGGATGCCGGTGATCAGATCGCGCATCAGGGCCAGGTCCTGCAGCAGCGCCTGTCGCGGTGCCCCCTCCTCCACCAGTTCGGCATTCAGCCGCGCCCGCGTCAGCGGGCTGCGCAGCTCGTGGCTGATGGCCAGCAGCAGCGCGCGCTTGCCGTCCAGCATGGCCTGGATGTCGGCCGCCATGCGGTTGAACAGCTCGGCCAGTTCGCCCAGCTCGCTGTGCGGCCGCAGCCGGATGCGATGCGACAGATCCCCGCGCGCAAAGGCCTCGGCGCCGACGGCCAGCGCACGCAGCGGCCGGATCATGTGCCGTATCGTGCCGAAGGCCAAGCCGGTGACGATCAGCAGCAGTGGAGCACCCCACAGCCAGCCATAGGGCTGGTGGGTGGCGGAGAACAGGATCACGCTGCTGGCCAGCGCCAGCACGAGGAAAACCGCCACCAGGCGGGCTCCCAGATGCTTGAAGCGATGGCGCCAGTGGCGGTGCTGCTCATGCCAGCGCTGGTGCATCCGTTGGCGCATGCGCCAGCGGCTGCGGTGGTGGGCACGCCAGTGGTTCAAGGCCTCGTGTTTGCCATGCTTGACAACATCGGGTCCCTCACAGGGCCTACTGTTCTTCACGGCTGCGCCGCCAGTGCAAAGCAGTAGCCGGCATTGCGCAGGGTCTTCAGGGCATCCAGCGGTGCCAGCTTCTTGCGCAGCCGGCTGACCAGGATGTCCACCGCCCGGGTGTACAGATAGGCCTCGTGGCCGCGCAGACGGTTCAGGATCTCGTCGCGGTGGAACACCCGGCGCGGTTCGCGGGCCAAAATCACCAGCAGCTCGTACTCCGTGCTGGTCAGCTCCAGCAGGCTGCCGCCGCAGCCCCAGACCTCGCGCCGCGCGGTGTCGATGCGCAGGCCGTCGAAGCGCATCTCCGGCGCCGCCAGGCCGGGCGCCATGCGGGCGCGCCGCAGCAGGCTTTGCAGCCGCGCGGCCAGCTCGCGGGGCTCGAACGGTTTGGCCAGATAGTCGTCGGCCCCCAGCTCGAGGCCGACCACGCGGTCGGTCAGGTCGCCACGCGCTGTGAGCATCAGGATGGGCAGGTGGCGCGTGCCTTCAGCGCCGGCGCGTATCTGCTTGCACAGCTCGAAGCCATCGATCTCGGGCAGCATGCCGTCCAGTATCAAGGCGTCGAACGGTTCGGCGGCCAGGCGCTGCAGGCCCAGGCTGGGCCGGGGCGCGGCATGCAGCTCGAAATCGAAGCGGGCCAGGTACTGGGTCAGCGGCCCGGCCAGCGCTTCGTCGTCGTCAATCATCAGCAGTCGTGGCATGGTGGTTCTGATTCTGCCCTGACCATCAGCACATGCCGAAACGCCGCGGCCTGATCATGAAGCGCAGCAGCTGCTGCTGGTCGGCATCGAGTGCGTCGAAGAAGTCGGCGACGGCCGCGATCAGCGCCGGGCCGCCATCGCGCAGCGTCTGCAGGCGGTCATCCCACAAGCTTTGCGCGGCTGCGCGGTCGAAGCTGGCCCCGCTCAGCAGATCGGCCAGCTCCTGGCGCGCCGAACCGCCCTTCAGCGCCTCGCGCTGCTGCTGCAGCAACTCCAGCAGCTGGCGCAGTGCCAACTGCTGGGCCGGATTCAGATCCAGACGACGGCTGGCCTTGGCCATCAGCCGGTCCACCACAAAGTCGCCGCCCCAGCCCTTGGAGAATCCATGGTGGGCATGGTGGTGGCGGCCGTGATCGTGGTGGTGACGGCCGAAACGGTGGAAGAACATCATGAAAATCCTCATTGGTTTGTGGAGGACTCGATGATGGAAGCGAGCCGCCCGCGAAGCATCTCGCCGCGGTATCGCCGGGTTTCGTTTTGTATCGGCACCGGCTGGCAGGGTGCTGCGCCGCGGATCCTTGGCTGCGTCATCCATCGGCAGGCACCACCTACAATCGAGTCCCCGTTTGCTCCAAGGGTGCTGTCCAGCCCCCTCTGCCACTGCTTCTTATGACCGAACTCGCCAAATCCTTTGAGCCCGCCGCCCTGGAAGCCCATTGGGGCCCGCTATGGGAGCAGCGTGGTCTGTACAAGCCGACGCTGGACGCGGCCAAGCCCTCGTTCTGCATCCAGCTGCCGCCGCCCAATGTGACGGGCACCTTGCACATGGGCCATGCGTTCAACCAGACCATCATGGACTCGCTGACGCGCTATCACCGGATGCTGGGCGACAACACGCTGTGGGTGCCGGGCACCGACCATGCGGGTATTGCCACCCAGATCGTCGTCGAGCGCCAGCTGCAGGAGCAGGGGCAGAACCGCCACGAGCTGGGCCGCAAGAATTTTGTTGCCCGCGTCTGGGAATGGAAGCAGCAGAGCGGCAACACCATCACCGGCCAGATGCGCCGCATGGGCGATTCGGTGAGCTGGGAGCATGAGTACTTCACCATGGACGACAAGCTCTCGTCCGTGGTCACCGACACCTTCGTCAAGCTCTTCGACGAAGGCCTGATCTACCGCGGCAAGCGCCTGGTGAGCTGGGACCCCATCCTGAAGTCCGCTGTGTCCGACCTCGAGGTCGAGAGCGAGGAGGAAGACGGGTCGCTCTGGCATATCCGCTATCCGATGGCCGAGGGCACGGAATCGCTGGTCGTGGCCACCACCCGCCCCGAGACCATGCTGGGCGACACGGCGGTGATGGTCCACCCGGAAGACGAGCGCTACACCCACCTGATCGGCAAGCAGGTTCGCCTGCCCATCACCGGCCGCCTGGTGCCGGTGATCGCCGACGACTATGTGGACAAGGCCTTCGGCACCGGCGTGGTCAAGGTCACGCCGGCGCACGACCAGAACGACTATCAGGTCGGTCTGCGCCACAGCCTGCCGATGCTGACCATCTTCACCCTGGAAGCCAAGGTCAATGACGAGGCACCCGAGGCCTATCGCGGCCTGGACCGCTTCGTCGCGCGCAAGAAGATCGTTGCGCAGCTGGAAGAGGAAGGCCTGCTGGTCGAGGTCAAGAAGCACAAGCTGATGGTGCCGCGCTGCGCCCGCACCGGCCAGGTGATAGAGCCGATGCTGACCGACCAGTGGTTTGTCGCCGTGTCCAAGGCCGGTGCCAATGGCAAGTCGATTGCCGAAGAGGCGATCGAGGTCGTCGCCTCGGGCGAGGTCAAGTTCGTGCCCGAGAACTGGGTCAACACCTACAACCAGTGGATGAAGAACATCCAGGACTGGTGCATCTCGCGCCAGCTCTGGTGGGGCCATCAGATCCCGGCCTGGTACGACGAAGATGGCAAGGTCTATGTCGCCAGGACCGAGGCAGAAGCACAGGCCAAGGCCCCGGGCAAGACACTGACCCGCGACGAGGACGTGCTGGACACCTGGTTCTCGTCCGCCATGGTGCCCTTCTCGACGCTGGGCTGGCCCGAGAAGACGGTCGAGCAGGACCTGTTCCTGCCCTCCTCCGTGCTGGTGACCGGCTACGACATCATCTTCTTCTGGGTTGCCCGGATGATCATGATGACCAAGCATTTCACCGGCAAGGTGCCGTTCAAGCATGTCTACATCCACGGCCTGGTGCTCGATGCGCAGGGCAAGAAGATGAGCAAGAGCGAAGGCAATGTGCTGGACCCGGTGGACCTGATCGACGGCATCGAGCTGGCCCCTCTTTTGGACAAGCGCAGCCAGGGCCTGCGCAAGCCCGAGAACGCACCCAAGGTGCGCAAGGCCACCGAGAAGGAGTTCCCCGAGGGCATTCCCGGCTACGGTGCCGACGCGCTGCGCTTCACCTTTGCGGCCATGGCCACACTGGGCCGCAGCGTCAACTTCGACAGCAAGCGCTGCGAGGGCTATCGCAATTTCTGCAACAAGCTGTGGAACGCCACCCGCTTCGTGCTGATGAACTGCGAGGGCAAGGACTGCGGGCTGGAGGAGCACACCAAGGAGCAGTGCGCCCCGGGTGCCGAGTTCCATGGCTACCTCAGCTTCAGCCCTGCCGACCGCTGGATCAGCGGTGAGCTGCAACGCGTCGAGGCGGCCGTGGCCCAGGGCTTCGATGAGTACCGGCTCGACAATGTGGCCAGCGCCATCTATCAGTTCGTCTGGGACGAATACTGCGACTGGTATCTCGAAATCGCCAAGGTGCAGATCCAGAACGGCACGGAGGCGCAGCAACGCGCCACCCGCCGCACGCTGATACGCGTGCTGGAAACCACGCTGCGTCTGCTGCACCCGGTCACCCCCTTCATCACCGAAGAGCTGTGGCAGACAGTGGCCGTGGTCGCCGGCCGCAAGGCCGCCGGCTCGGATGCCTGCATTGTCACCGCGCCCTACCCCAAGGCCCAGCTGGAGAAGATCGATCCGGCTGCCGATGCCTGGGTGGCTCGCCTGAAGGCCATGGTCGGCAGCTGCCGCAGCCTGCGCAGCGAGATGAGCCTGTCACCAGCCGAGCGCGTGCCGCTGCTGACCGCGGGAGACGCCACCTTCATCGAGCAGGCCGCCCCGCTGCTGAAGGCCCTGGCCAAGCTCAGCGAGGTGCAGCAGTTCGCCGATGACGCCTCATTTGCGGCCGCCACCGGCCATTCCCCGGTGATCGTCGAGGGTGAGGCACGACTGGCCCTGCATGTGCAGATCGACATCGCGGCGGAGCTGGCCCGCCTGGGCAAGGAGATCAGCCGCCTCGAGGGCGAGATCGTCAAGACCACGGCCAAGCTCGCCAACGAGAGCTTTGTGGCCCGCGCGCCGGCGGCCGTCGTCGAGCAGGAGCGGGCCCGCATGGCCGAGTTCAGCGCGACGGTGGCTAGACTGAAGGATCAGGCAGCTCGTCTGGAAACGTCGCCCTGAAGTCCTCGCTGGGCTCGGCCGGCGTGTTGAGCAGGTCGTCGATGCGCCGCGCCACCGCCCAGGCGGCGCGGGTGCGCGCCTCGCGGGTGGTGCTGGCCACCCGGGGCGTGATCTGCAGCGAACTCACGCCGTACAGCGGCCGGCCCGGGTCCAGCAGGCCGGGCTCCAGGCTGTCCAGCCACACGGCGGCCATGCGGCCGCTGTTCAGCGCCTGGGCCAGGGCAATGTCATCGAACAGCGCCGAGTGGGAGATGCTGACCAGCACCTGGCTGGGCTTGCAAAAGCTCAGCACCCGGTCCCCCATCAGCCCTCGGTAGCGCAGAAAGTAGGCCAGCTGCACGCTGACGCCATCGGCCTGCTCCATCAAGGCGCGCAGCGGCAGGGGTGCAATGCCCCAGCGGGCCCACAGCGGATCGCTGATGTGCAGGGCCGGGTCATAGCCCACCACCTGGGTGCCGAACACCGGCAGCAGCTGGGCCAGCAGGCGGGCCGCCGGCGTCATGCCGACCAGACCTATGGTCGCGCAACCCAGCTCGCGACCGACCATCAGACCGTCCGAGCCGACCACCGGCACGCGGCGCAGCATCGCCAGCAGCGCGCCAACCACGAACTCGGCCTCGGCCGCAGCGGAGGCCGAGGTGCTGCGCACCACCTGCACATGGGCCATTTCGCAGGCCTTGGTGTCTATGTTCTCGATGCCGGCGCTCATGCGGCCCAGCACGCGCAGACGCGGCGCCGCACGCAGCAGGGCCGCATCGACCGCCACCGAGGCCGGCAGTATCAGCGCCCGGGCATGGTGAAGCTCCTCGCGCAAGGCCAGCGGCTGACGTACCAATTCCGGGGCGTACTGAACCGCATGGCGGTCTGCAAGCCATTGCATGACCTCCACTTCCATCGGTTCTACGATCAGCACGCTCATGGCGGGTACTTTTCAATCATTTGAACAGTCACGGCGCCATGCAACAATGCGCCCATACCCTCAGGAGCGCTCACCGACATGATTGTGACCAAAGCCATTTTTCCTGTTGCCGGACTTGGCACCCGTTTCCTCCCGGCCACCAAGGCCCAGCCCAAGGAAATGCTGCCGGTGGTGGACAAACCCTTGATCCAGTACGCGGTCGAGGAGGCCTATGCGGCCGGCATCCGCGAAATGATTTTCGTCACCGGCCGCCACAAGCGACCGATTGAAGACCACTTTGACACGACCTTCGAGCTGGAGCTAGCCCTCGAACAGGCGGGTAAGGAGGCGCTGCTCGAAGTGGTGCGCGGCGTCAAGCCCGATGACATGGAGTGCGTCTATGTGCGCCAGCCCCGCGCGCTGGGCCTCGGACATGCGGTGCTCTGCGCCGAGCGCCTGGTCGGCAAGGAGCCCTTTGCCGTGCTGCTGGCCGATGACCTGATGGTCGGCAACCCGCCGGTGCTACAGCAGATGGTCGAGCAATTCGCGGAATGGCGGGTGTCGATACTGGCGGTGCAGGAAGTGCCGGCCGAGCACACGCGCCGCTACGGCATCGTCGCCGGCACGCCCATCAACGAAAGATTGATGGACGTCAGCCGGATTGTCGAGAAGCCCGATCCCGCCGTGGCTCCCTCACGGCTGGGTGTGGCCGGCCGCTACATCCTGACGCCCGGGGTTTTCCATGAGATCGCCAACCAGCCGCGAGGCGTCGGCGGTGAGATCCAGCTGACCGACGGCATTGCCGGCCTGCTGCGCCGCGAGAAGGTGTTTGCCTACAGCTACGAGGGCAAGCGCTACGACTGCGGCAGCAAGGAAGGCTTTCTGGAGGCCAATGTCGAACTGGCCCTGGCCCATCCGGAGCTGGGTGCGGGTTTTCGTGAGTATCTGCGGGGCGTGGAAATCTAGGAATTCAAAGCCCAGCGAAAAGGCCGTGCAGTGCACGGCCTTTTTCATGGTTCAGCGTGCTTCAGCGACGGCGCAGCACATGGATGAATTCGTCGGCCTGGGCCTTCTGCTCGACCAGCTCATTGCCGGTCTGGCGGGCAAAGGCCTGGAAGTCGCGCATAGAGCCGGGATCGGTGGCTACGACCCTCAGCAACTGGCCCGACTCCATCTCGGCCAGGGCCTTCTTGGCCTTCAGTATGGGCAGCGGGCAGTTCAGTCCGCGGGTGTCGAGTTCTTTGTTGGCGTCCATGGGGTCTCAAGTAGCTTGCGGCGATTCTAAAGCTTGGCCAATTCGCGCCACTGCGGCTCATGCCCCAGCGACGTCACCCACTTGGCCAGCGCCAGCCCGGTGCTGCTGGGCCAGCACAAGACCTTGTCCGGCGTGAACAGCTTGTACTCGGCCAGTTCGGGCGACAGCGCAATCTCGCCAGTGGCCTCGACGTGGTAGGCAATGATGACCTGGTTCATGCGCTGGAAGTCATAGACGCCGATCAGCGTGATCGCGCCTGCATCCAGCGAAGTCTCTTCCTTGACCTCTCGGGCAATGCCCTGCTCGGGCGTCTCGCCGGCCTCCATGAAGCCGGTGATCAGCGCGAAGTTGCGGCCCGGCCAGGCGGCGTTGCGCGCCAGCAAGACCTGGCCCTCTCTATCCATGCACTGGACGATGGCGGCCAGCACCGGCGTCGGGTTGTTCCAGTGGGTGAAGTCGCAGGCGGTACAGCGCAGCCGCTCGGTCGGCCCGCCGTCCTCAATCAGCGTGACCAGCGCCAGCTCGGTGGCGCACTGCGGGCAGAATTTGAAGCCACTCATGCCGGAAACACGCCCGTCGAAAGGTACCGGTCACCCCGGTCGCAGACGACGAACACAATGGTCGCGTTCTCGACATGGCGGGCAATCTGCAATGCCACCCAGCAGGCGCCTGCGGCCGAGATGCCGCCGAACAGCCCCTCCTCGCGGGCGAGGCGGCGCGCCATGTCCTCGGCATCGGTCTGGCTGACATAGACCATTTCATCGACGGCAGAGGGCTTGTAGATCTTGGGCAGATAGGCCTCGGGCCATTTGCGTATGCCGGGAATGCGCGAGCCTTCCATCGGCTGCGCGCCGATGATGCGCACGCCGGGGTTCTGCTCCTTCAGGAACTGCGAGGTACCGGTGATGGTGCCGGTGGTGCCCATGGCGCTGACGAAGTGGGTGATGCGACCGCCGGTGTCGCGCCAGATCTCCGGGCCGGTGGTCTCGTAGTGGATGCGCGGGTTGTCGGCATTGGCGAACTGGTCCAGCACCCTGCCCTTGCCGTCGTTCTGCATCTTCTCGGCCAGGTCGCGGGCGTATTCCATGCCACCCGAACGCGGCGTCAGTATCAGCTCGGCACCGAAGGCCTTCATCGTCTGGGCCCGCTCGATCGACAGGTCCTCCGGCATGATCAGCACCATGCGGTAGCCACGGATCGCGGCAGCCATGGCCAGGGCGATGCCGGTGTTGCCCGAGGTCGCCTCGATCAGGGTGTCACCCGGCTTGATGTCGCCCCGCTCCTCGGCGCGGCGGATCATGCTGATGGCCGGCCTGTCCTTGACCGAGCCGGCCGGGTTGTTGCCCTCCAGCTTGGCCAGGATCACATTGCCGCGGCGGGCATTGTCGGCACCGGGCGTGCGCATCAGTTGCACCAGCGGCGTGTTGCCGATCACATCCTCGAGCGTGAGGTACTTTGTAGCGGTCATGCGGGTCTCCTGCGCCGCATTGTCGCAGCCTCGCTGGCGCCTTGCCGCCGGCCCATGGCAAGGCGCGGCCGGCGCAGGGCTTTTTGCATGGCATAATCCGCGGCTCACGTAGCGCACTGCTTCGCGCCCTGGCCCGGGTGGCGAAATCGGTAGACGCAGGGGACTCAAAATCCCCCGCCGCAAGGTGTGCCGGTTCGAGTCCGGCCCCGGGCACCAGACAGCGCGATGCAAGCCTGCTGCTGCGTGACCCGGCCGACGAGTTCTCGTCGCCATCAATTCACCGCATACACTCAGCGTTCGCTGCTCGGTGGCCCGAAGCGGCCCCAACCGAGTCGAGATCCATGCCCCATTTGCCCCCTGTGACCAAGGCCTTGATGCTGATCTGCGTCGGCCTGTTCTGCCTGTTCAAGCTGCTGCCCTTCGGTCTCGCCGGCTGGTTCGAGCTGTGGCCGCTGATGACCGGCAACTTCTTCCCCTGGCAGCTGTTCACCTATGCCTTCCTGCATGGCGACACCTGGCACCTGTTCTTCAATATGCTGGGCCTGTGGATGTTCGGCTCGGAGCTGGAGCGGCTGTGGGGCCAGAAGCGCTATCTGCAGATGCTGGGTGCCAGCATCCTGTCGGCGGCCCTTGTCCAGCTGGTGTTCACCTTTCTGATTGGTTCGGGCGCACCGACCGTGGGTGCCTCGGGCGCGCTGTTCGGCCTGCTGCTGTCCTTCGGCATGCTGTTCCCGGACCGCATCATCATGCCGCTGTTCCCGCCGATTCCGATGAAGGCCAAATACTTTGTGGCCATCTTCGGTGGGCTGGAGCTGCTGATGGGCATCTTCGGCAGCACCGGTATTGCCCACTTCGCCCATTTGGGCGGCATGCTGGGCGCCTATCTGCTGATACGCTACTGGCGCAGCGGCGGGCGCACGCGCCGGCGCTGAATCCTCTTCAGGCCAGCAGGCCCTGCTCGGCAAGCGGATAGCGCAGCTTCAGTCGCAGCTCGCGCTTCAATCGCCCGTTCATCAATCGCCGTGACTCGCCCATGAAGCTCAGCTGCATCGGTGACATCAGCTGCTGTGCCTCGGCCCGGCTGATGCGCGGCGGCCGAGGCAGGCCGCACAGATCGGCGGCCAGATCGAAATAGTCGCCCATCAGCAGCTGGCTGTCGTCGCAGACATGGACGACCCGCTGCGGCAGGCCCCGGCTCAGCGCCGCGACGCAGGCCCGCGCCAGGTCATCGGCATGGATGTGGTTGGTGTAGACATCGTCCTCGCGGCGCAGCACCGGCGCACCGCGCTGCAGCCGCTCACGCGGATGGCCACCGACACGATCACCGGCATAGATGCCCGGAATGCGCAGCAGGCTGACCTTGACATCGAACTTTGCGCCGTACCAACGCAGCCTTGCCTCGGCATCGACGCGACGTCTGGCGCGTGCCGTGGCCGGCGCCACCGTGCGCGTCTCGTCGAACTGCGCACCATCGCAATTGCCATAGACCCCGGTCGTGCTGGCATAGACCAGGCGCCGCACGCGGCCCTTGCGCGCCAGCGCACGCAGCAGGGCCAGCGTGCGCAGGTCCTGATCGCCCTCGCCCTGCGGCGGGGCCAGGTGCAGCACATGATCGGCCAGACCGGCCAGGCGGCCCAGGCTGAGTGGCTCGTCAAGATTGCCCAGCAAGGGCACCGCGCCGGCACTGCGCAGCTCGTTCACGCGCGAGGCATTCGAGGTCAGCGCCAGCACGCGCCAGCGGCCGCTCAGCAGTTTCAGCACGCGCAGGCCCACATCGCCGCAGCCGATGATCAACAGGGTCGGTCGCCGCAGACGACCGGGCGGTGGGGATATGCGTGACATCGACAAGCAAGCACCTCAGGCAAAATAGCGCCTCAGTTTACGGCCCCGTGCTTGCGCGAGCACAGGGCCTTGTCTTATCTCGCGCACCCAACCCGTCCACCATGAATCTCAACGTCACCGTCCAGCCCGCCAATCGAAGCTTCGCCGTCGAGCGCGACGAGACCATGCTCAGCGCCGCCATCCGCGCCAGCATCGGCATGCCCTATGGCTGCAAGGACGGCGCCTGTGGTACCTGCAAGAGCAAGCTGCTGGAAGGCCGTGTGATCCATGGCGCCCATCAGCACAAGGCACTGTCCGAGGCCGAGGAGGCCGCCGGCATGATCCTGCCCTGCTGCGCCACGCCGCAGACCGACTGCGTGGTCGAGGCCCGCTCGGTGCCCGGGGCCGGTGAGTTCGCCATCCTCAAGCTGCCCAGCCGAGTGATGACCATCGAGCGCCCGGCCCCCGATGTGGCCGTGATCAAGATGCAGCTGCCGGCGACACAGAACTTCCAGTACCACGCGGGCCAGTATGTCGAGTTCATCCTGCGCGACGGCAGCCGCCGCAGCTACAGCATGGCCAATGCGCCGCACCTGCTGGGCAACCCGGCGGCGATCGAGCTGCACATCCGCCACATGCCCGGCGGCAAGTTCACCGACCATGTGTTCGGCGCGCTCAAGGAGAAGGACATCATGCGCATGGAGGGCCCTTATGGCAGCTTCTTCCTGCGCGAGGACAGCGACAAGCCGATGATTCTGCTGGCCAGCGGCACCGGCTTTGCGCCGATCAAGGCCCTGGTCGAACGCATGCAGCATCTGGGCATGACGCGCCCGGCGGTGCTGTACTGGGGCTGCCGCAGCAAGGCCGATCTGTACATGCACGACTGGGCGCTGCAGGCCGCGGCCGCCATGCCGAATCTGCGCTACGAGCCGGTGCTGTCCGAGCCCAAGCCGGAAGATGGGTGGACCGGCCGCACCGGCTTTGTCCACCAGGCCGTGCTGGCCGATTTCCCCGATCTGTCCGGCCACCAGGTCTATGCCTGCGGCGCACCCATCATGGTCGAGTCGGCGCAGCGCGACTTCATTGCCAAGGCCGGTCTGCCCGAGGACGAGTTCTACGCTGACTCGTTCACCTCGGAAGCAGACAAGCACGGCGACGAGTAGGGGGCCTCAACATGATGTTCGAGCCGCCCTTTGTCGCCGCCGACCAGTTCGACGTCCAGCTGCGCGGGCTGGGCCACACGGTGATCGCACCCGAGACGGTGCAGCAGGTGTTCGGTTGCACGGCGGCCGAGCTGGATGCTCTGGCGCCGTTCTGGAACGACCTGCCGCCCGATGGCTATCTGCGTGACGGCGGCCGCTACCGCTTTCGCCGCCACAGCTGCTTTGTCGCTGACGCCGCCAGCCTGACCTTGATGCCCCACCGCGCGCACTGGCAGCCGCTGGACTACAACGCGCTGCATGGTGGCATCGAGCGCTGGTTCGAACCGATGGATGCCGCCGCCGTGGCGCAGCCAGCCTGGACGCAGCTGATGCTGGGCCTGGCCGGCATGGCCTCGAAGCTGAAGGGCGCACGGCCCTGGTTCATCGAGGCGCACCAGTTCCGCATCGACACCACCGACGGCATCGGCCGGCCCACGCCCGAGGGCGCGCATCGCGATGGTGTGGACCTGGTGGCGGTCTTCATGGTCGCCCGCCAAGGCATCAAGGGTGGCGAGTCGCGCGTGTTCGAAGCCCAGGGGCCCAACGGTCAACGCTTCACGATGAGCCGGCCCTGGACCCTGCTGCTGCTGGACGACGAACGCGTGATCCACGAGACCACGCCGATACAGCCGGCCGCTGAGCATGGCTATCGCGACACGCTGGTCGTGACCCTGCGCGCCGAGGGATTTCAGGGGCCGTAGCCTGGATGCAATCCGGGGTCCCGGATTTCATCCGGGCTACGGATGCCGTGCAGCAATACGCGAACGGCATGGGCTCATGCCGCAGCGGCAGGCCTGAGCCGCAGCACCCGCACTTACACTTGCGCGCCGGGGCCAAAAGCCCCGCACCGCCGGCATCTGCACCCGCAGTGCCCCAACTACTCCCATCACAAGTGCGAGCACCATGAACGCCATCACCGATCTGGCCCGGGCCCTCCAGGACGCCCCCGCTGAACTCTCCTCTTCTTCCCTTTTCGGCCTGCCCGACCAGCCCGCCCACGAGCGCGTGCTGCTGGCCAGCGACGAGGCCACCGGCCTGAAGACCATTTTGGCCGTGCACAGCACCGCCCGTGGCCCGGCCTTCGGCGGCTGCCGTTTCTGGACCTACGGCGACGACCAGGCCGCGCTGACCGACGCGCTGCGCCTGGCCCAGGGCATGAGCCTGAAGAACGCCCTGGCCGACCTGCCCTTCGGCGGCGGCAAGGCCGTGATACTGAAGCCCGCCGGTGACTTTGACCGCGCCGCGCTGTTCACCGCCTTCGGCCGCGCCGTGCAATCGCTGAACGGCGCCTACATCACCGCCGAAGACGTGGGCACGACCACCGCCGACATGCGCGTGGTGCAGCAAAACACCCCCTTCGTCAGCGGCATCCCGCGCGACGGGGCCTTTGGTGGCGACCCCTCGCCCAAGACCGCCTGGGGCGTGTTCGTCAGCATCGAGGCGGGCGTCAAGCTGCATCTGAAGCGCGAGTCGCTGGCCGGCGTGCGCGTGGCCCTGCAGGGCCTCGGTGCGGTGGGCTGGCATCTGGCCGAGTTCCTGCACATGGCCGGCGCCAAGCTGGTCGTCGCCGATGTCGATGCCGCCAAGGTGGCCCGCGCGCAAGAGAAGTTCGGCGCAGTGGCCGTGGGCATCCACGAGATCCTGTCGGCCGATGTCGATGTGCTGGCCCCCTGCGCACTGGGCGCCGTGCTCAACGCCCAGACCGTGCCCCAGGTGCGTGCCCGCCTGATCGCCGGTGCCGCCAACAACCAGCTCGCCACGGTGCAGGACGGCGACGCGCTGCATGCCCGCGGCGTGATGTACCTGCCCGACTACCTGGTCAACGCCGGCGGCATCATCAGCGTGGCCCGCGAGTACCGCAACGAGGGCGAAGAGACGGCCGTGATGGTCGAGGTGACGAAGATCGCCGAACGGGTGGCCGAACTGCTGGAGCGCGTGGCGCTGAGTACCGGCGGCACGCCGGCCCGTGTGGCCGATGCCTGGGCGCGTTCCAAGCTGGTCCGCCCTGCCGTCTGATCCCAGACCTGCGCGTACAGCGCGAAGTGCTTGATGCCCGCAGCCCATGGTCCCCCATGGGCTGCTACGCTTGAGGGCATGAACAAGCCAACCTTCTCGCTCTCCCGCCGCGCCGTCGCCCTTGCGATGGCCTCGCTGACTTCCCTGACGCTCTGCGGTGTCGCCCAGGCCCAATCCCAAGCCAGGCCCCTCCGCCTGATCGTGCCCTATGCCCCTGGCGGCCCACTGGACATCATTGCCCGCTCGCTGGCCGAGCGCGTCAAAGACAGCCTGGGCACGGTGATCGTCGAGAACAAGGCCGGCGCCGGCGGCAATCTCGGCGCCGATGCAGTGGCCAAGGCCGCTCCCGATGGCCACACCATCGTCATGGGCGCGGTCGCCACCCATGCGATCAACCCCTGGCTCTACAGCAAGATTCCCTACGACCCGATCCGCGACTTCACACCCATCACCCTGGTCGCCAAGGTGCCCAATGTGCTGGTGATGCATGCCGAGACAGCGAGCAAGCTGAGCATCAACACCGTCGCCGACCTGATCGCCTACGCCAAGAAGAACCCGGGCAAGCTGAACTACGGCTCGGGCGGCAATGGCAGCGCGGGCCATCTGGCCGGCGAGATGTTCAAGGCCCAGGCCGGTGTGTTCATGGTCCACATTCCCTATGCAGGCGGCAATCCGGCCCAGTTGGCCCTGGTTTCCGGTCAGGTGGACCTGAACTTCGACAATCTGGCCAGTGCCTCGGCCAATATCAAGGCCGGCAAGCTCAAGGCCCTGGCCGTGACCACGGCCGCCCGCGCAACAGCCCTGCCCGACCTGCCCACCATCGCCGAGGGCGGCAAGGCGCTGGGCCTCGCCAGCTTCGACGTCAACACCTGGTTCGGCCTGTTCGGCCCGGCCAAGCTGCCCGCCGATGTGACGCGCAAGCTCAACAAGGCCTTCACCGACGCGCTGGCCAGCCCGGAGGTGCGCACGCGCATGGCGGTGCTGATGGCCGAGCCGGCCGGCGACACGCCGGAGCAGTTCGCCGCCTTCGTCAAGGCCGAGCTGGGCAAGTACGAGAAAGTGGTCAAGGCCTCGGGCGCGAAGCTCGACTGAGCTCGACTAAAGCGGATAGACGGCCGGCGGCACCCCGCCGGCCAATGCCGCCAGCAGATTGTCGGTGGCCAGCACTGCCATCCGGTGGCGCGTCTCATGCGTGGCCGAGCCGATGTGGGGCAGTGGCGTGACCAAGGGGTGCGTGCGCAGCGGCGAGTCCTGCGGCAAGGGCTCGGTGGCGAACACATCGAGGCCGGCGGCGCGCAGATGGCCGCCGTCCAGTGCCTGCAGCAGGGCGTCCTCCTGCACGATGGCGCCGCGGGCGCCGTTGACGAAGACGGCGCCCGGCTTCATCAGCGCGAACTCACGTGCGCCGATCAGGCCTCGCGTCTCGTCCGACAGCGGCAGGGTCACGGCAATGATGTCCGAGCCGGCCAGCACCTCGTCCAGGCTGCCGTGCGTGGCCAGGCCCTGCAGGCCCGGCACCTCGACGAGCCGGCGGCTGTAGTAGCGCACCGGCATGCCGAAGCCCAGGGCGGCGCGGCGTGCCACGGCCTGGCCGATGCGGCCGAAGCCCAGGATGCCCAGCGTCTTGCCATGCACGTCCCAGCCGAACAGCTCGTCGCCGAGGTTGCGCGTCCAGCGGCCCTCGCGCACATGCAGGGCCAGGTCCACCAGGCGGCGGCTGCTGGCCATGATCAGCGCGAAGATGGTGTCGGCCGTGGTCTCGGTCAGCACGCCGGGTGTGTGGCACAGTGTGATACCGCGCGCCTTCAGGTCGGCCAGGTCGTAGTTGTCGACGCCAACCGAAATGCTGGAGATCACCTTCAGCCGCGATGCGCCGGCAATATCGATCTTGAAGCTGGAGCCGATCAGGCCCTCGACCAGCGGCAGGGCCGCATCGAAGGCGGCGCGCTGATCGGGCTGGCGCGGGTCGGCGACGGTGACCTCGTGAACGGCCTGCAAACGTGCCAGCTGATCTGGCGGCAACTCGCGATACACAAGGACCCTGCTCATAACCCTGCAGCTTCCAGCTCGGCCCGCGTCGGCAGGCCCTCGGTATCGCCCAGCACCTGGACGGCGCGTGCGCCTATCCAGGCCCCCCGTTTGACAGCTTCGGCCACGCTGCGGCCGGCCAGTAGCGCGCTGATCACGCCGACGGCAAAGCCATCTCCAGCGCCCACGGTGTCAATCACCTGCGCCACCGGGAAGCCGGCCACATGACCGGTGCCGGCCAGATCGCTGTCGTAGTAGGCGCCGTCGGGGCCGAGTTTGACGACCACCAGCTTGGCCCCCAGGCCGCGGTAGAAACGGGCCACCGCCTCGGGCGTGTCATGGCCGGTCAGCAGCTTGCCTTCCTCGATGCCGGGCAGCACCCAGTCGGCCTGGGCTGCCAGCGCGTTGATGCCCTCGCGCATCCGTTCGGTGCTGGGCCACAGCGTTGGCCGCAGATTCGGGTCGAACGAGATCGTCCGGCCGGCGGCGCGCATCAGCTGCAAGGTGCGTTCGGCCGCGGCATAGGTATTGGCATTCAGCGCCGGGAACACGCCGGTGGCATGCAGATGGCGGGCAGCGGTGAGCCAGGCCGCGTCGATGTCGTCCGGCCCCAGCTGGCTGGCGGCCGAGCCCTTGCGGTGGTATTCGATGGGGGGGTCGCTGCCGTCGGTGACACGGCCCTTGATCAGGAAGCCGGTACGCTGGGCCGGGTCGCAGACCACATGCGAGCAATCGATGCCCTCGCCCTGCATCGCGTTCAGCAGATAGCGCGCCATCGAATCGGCACCCAGGCGGCTGGCCCAGCCCACCCTCAGGCCCAGGCGTGCCAGGCCTATGGCCACATTGGTCTCGGCGCCAGCGGTGCGCTTGTGAAAGGCCTCGGCCAGCTCCAGCGGCCCGGGCCGATCGGCCACCAGCATCATCATCGCCTCGCCGAAGGTCACGACATCCAGACTCATGCCAGTTCTCTCGCGGCCCTCAGCAGGGCCAGTTCGTTGTGGGTGGTCGCCACCAGGTCATCGCCCTGCAGCGGGTACTCGATCGCCCAGGGCAGACCGGCGGGCATGGCGCGCAGCACGGCACGCCAGGGTGCGACCGAGTCGGCGATGGGCACGGCAATCCAGCGCTCGCGCTGACGCTGCACGCCCTTGCAATGCACATAGCGCACGCGCGGGGCAAGAGTCTCGGCGGCCTGCCGGGCGCACTCGCCCATCCAGTGCCAGTTGCCCATATCGAAGGTCATGCCCAGGCTAAGGCCTGCGGCATCGGCGGCCGTGAAGAAGCGTTGCAACGCCGTCAGCGTGCCGGCAGCCGGCGTCTGGTCATTCTCGATCACCAGCTCGACTGGGCTTTGAGCCAAACGCTCGCGCAGCGCGGCCAGGCCGCCCAGCGCGCCGCGCCCGAAGCCGCCGATGGCCATCTTCAGCCGCGGCGCGCGCAGCGCCGTGGCGCGACGCAGGCCAAGCTCCAGAGCCTCGACATCCAGCCCGCCGTCGGCGGCCCACAGGCCGTCGGGGCTGGAATAGACGGCCACCAGGCCCGTCTCGGCCAGCGCCGGCAGTTCGGCCGCCGCATCGACCAGCAACTCGCCGCGCACCTCGACGCCGTCGGCACCGGCCGCCTGCGCCAGCCGCGTGTAGTGCAACTGGCCGCGCATCAGGACCTCGCTGGCGCCGAATGACGACAGCGAGATCAGCAGCGGCGCTTGCCCCACGCTCATCATGCGTGAGCCGAGCTGAGGATCTGGCCCAGGAACTGGCGCGTCTTCTCATGCTTGGGTGCCGCGAAGAAATCCTGCGGCGGCGCCTGTTCGATGATGCGGCCGTCGGCCATGAAGATCACGCGATCGGCGACGCTGCGGGCAAAGCCCATCTCGTGGGTCACGCACAGCATCGTCATGCCGTCCTCGGCCAGGGTGATCATGGTATCCAGCACCTCCTTGACCATCTCGGGGTCCAGCGCCGAGGTGGGCTCGTCGAACAGCATGATCTTGGGCGTCATGCACAGCGCGCGGGCAATCGCCACGCGCTGCTGCTGGCCGCCGCTGAGCTGGCTGGGGTACTTCAGCGCCTGCTCGGGAATGCGCACGCGCTTCAGGTACTTCATCGCGATCTCGTCGGCTTCCGCCTGCGAGAGGCCGCGCGAGCGCATAGGCGCCAAGGTGCAGTTCTGCAGCACCGTCATGTGCGGGAACAGATTGAACTGCTGGAACACCATGCCCACTTCTTGGCGCACGGCGTCCACCTGCTTGGCTCCGGCCTTGCCGCCGTCGGTCAGCGCAATGCCATCGACGGTGATGCGGCCCTGCTGCACCACCTCCAGCCGGTTGATGCAGCGTATCAAGGTGGACTTGCCCGAGCCCGAGGGCCCGCAGACGACGATGCGCTCACCCGGGGCGACGTCCAGATTGATGTCGGTCAACACCTGGAACTGGCCGTACCACTTGTTGACGTTCTCGATGCGGATGATGGGCTCGGTGCTCATGGTTGCTTCTTGCTCAGTTGGCCGTCATCACCGGGAAGTCGGTGCCCAGCCACTTCTTGTAGAGCGTGTTCAGTTCGCCGCCACGGTTCTTGTCGATGAAGGCATCCACCGTCTTCAGCAGTTCCTCCTGGCCCGGGCGCATGGCCACGGCCATCTGCTGCTGACGCAGCACGAACTTGTTCTCGAAGGCGTTGCCGGCGCGCTGGGCGATCTGGGCCGCCACCGTGGTGGAGCAGCCGATCGCATCGACCTGGCCCGACATCAGCGCCTGCATCGCCGAGGCGTCATCGTCGAAGCGGCGGATCTCGGTGCCGGCCGGGGCGGCGGCGGTCAGCGAGATGTCCTGCGTGCTGGCACGGGCCACGCCGATGCGGAAGGCCTTCAAGTCGGCGGCCGACTTGATCGCCGCCTTGGTGCTGCCGTAGACGACGATGGTGGCCGCGGCATAGGGCTTGGAGAACTGCACCTGCTTGGCACGCTCGGGCGTGACGGCCAGCGAGGCCACCAGCAGATCGACCTTGTTGGTCAGCAGGAAGGGGATGCGGTTCGGGCCGGTGACCGGCACGATGTTGACCTTGACGCCCAGTTCCTTGGCCAGCAGCTTGGCCACGTCGGCGTCATAACCGTCAGGCTGATTGGCGCTATTGAGCGTGCCGTAGGGTGGAAAGTCCACCAGCATGCCCACGGTCAGTTCGCCCTTTTTCTTGATGTCGGCCACCGATTGCGCGGTGGCCTGCAAGGCGACGGCACCCAGGCTCAGGGCGGCCAGGGTGGCGATCAGCAGGCGGCGGGGTTGGGATGTGCTCATGGGTTTGTCTCCGGTTTGCATAGGGCGAAAAGGAAAGGTGAATCTCAGCGCGCCAGCGCTCGGGCCTGGCGTCGCTCCATGCGCGCGGCCAGCAGCGACAGCGGCCAGCACAGCACAAAGTAGATGGCCGCCACGACGCTGAAGACCAGCAGCGGCTGAAAGGTGGCGTTGTTGATGATCTGGCCGGCGCGGGTGACCTCGGTGAAGCCGATGATGGCGGCCAGCGAGGTGCCCTTGATGATCTGCACCATATAGCCGACGGTGGGCGGCAGGGCGATCTTGAAGGCCTGGGGCAGGATCACGTCGCGCATGCGCGCCACATAGCTGAGGCTCAGCGCCTCGGCCGCCTCCCACTGGCCGCGCGGTATCGCCTGTATGCAGCCGCGCCAGATCTCGCCCAGGAAAGCGCTGCTGTTGAGTACCAGGGCCGCACCGGCCGCCACCCAGGGGTTGATGTCCAGGCCGATGACCGGCGCGCCGAAGAAGATCAGGAACAGCTGCAGCAGCAGCGGTGTGCCCTGGAAGATCTGGATGAAGGCCCCCGCCGCGCGCTGCGCCCACAGGCTTTGCGCGGTACGACCCAGCGCCACCAGCAGGCCGCCGATGGCGCCGCCGGCAAAGGCGATCAGCGACAGCGCGATGGTCCAGCGTGCGGCCTCGACGATGAACCAGAACTCGGCAAATCCGAAGGTACGCATGATCAGCGGCGATCCGGGTAGTTGAGCGCGCGGCGGTAGATCTGGCGAAACAGCGCCGAGAAGCCCATCGCCAAGGCCAGGTAGATGACCGCCACGACGATGTAGATCTCGAAGCTGCGGAAGGTCTGCGACTGCAGATTGGCCGCCACCGAGGTCAGGTCATCGGCCGAGATCACCGAGACCACGCTGGAGCTCAGCATCAGCAGGATGAACTGGCTGGTCAGCGCCGGGTAGATGGCCTTCAGCGCCGGCTTCAGGATCACGAAGCGGAAGATCTCGTGGCGCTTCAGGCTCAGCGCCAGGCCGGCCTCGATCTGCCCCTTGGGGATCGATTCGATGCCGGCGCGGATGATCTCGGTCGCATAGGCGCCCAGATTCACCACCATCGCGGTCAGCGCCGCCGTGTGCGCGCTCCAGCGCAGGCCCAGCGCCGGCAGCGCGAAAAAGAAGAAGAACAGTTGCACCAGAAAGGGTGTGTTGCGTATCAGCTCGATGTAGGCATTGATGACGAAGCGCAGCGGCGCCGGCCCGGCCGTCTTGCCCCAGGCGCAGGCGATCGCCACCCCCAAGCCCAGCACCATGGCCAGGAAGGACAGCTCTATCGTCGTCCAGGTGCCCTGAAGCAGCAGGGGCCAGGCGGCGAAGACGGCACCGAACTGAAAGTCGTAGTTCACGCTTGTCTCTGTTCTGCGCGGGATAGCTGCGAGGCAGCGTTCCGCTTTGAGGTGGCATGCAGGCTTTGCACCACCATGATCACAGTTTATGAAACCGGTTTCAGTTCGAAATCAGGGATTACACGTAGTTTTCAAGGAAATTTTCAGACCTTGCGGGATGAGCCGCGGACGATCAGCCGGCCAGGCAACAGCGTCTGGCGAGGCGGCAATTGATGGCCCTGCAGACGCTCCAGCAGGCAGCGCGCGGCGATACGGCCGAGGTCGCCGGTGGGCTGGGCGATGGCACTCAGGCCCGGGCCCACATGGGGCGCCCATTCGGTCTCGTCGAAGCCGACGAAACCCAGCTCCTCGCCAAAATGCCAGCCCAGCCGGGCCAGCGCGGCGGCCACTCTCAGCGTCACAACCGCATTGCTGGCCAGCACGCCCAGGCGCCTGCTGCCGGCACGCTGGCGCGCCGCCAGCAGGGCTGCATCGAGCGCCTGCGGATGCTGCTCATCGCACTCGAACAGGCTGCCCTGCAGCTGCCCGCTATGCCCGCTATGCCCGTCATGGGTGGCCAGAAAGGCCTGGAAGGCCTGGGCCCGCTCCTGGCGAGAACTGACCCCGGCGGTCGGCTCCGAGATGAACAGCAGTTCGCCATGACCCTGCTCGGCCAGATGGCCGGCCGCCAGCAGCACCGCGCCGGCATTGTCCAGCGAGACGAAGTCGGACTGCATGCCGGCATGGCGCCGGTCCACCAGCACCACCGGCTTGCCCAACCGCGTGGCTGCGGCCAGCGCCGCCGGATCGCTGCCCAGCGTGTTCAGGATGAAACCCTCGACCTGGTAGGACGACAAGGCCTCGATGGCCTCCAGCTCGCGCGCCGCCTGGTTGCCCAGATTGAACAGCATGACCAGATAGCCGGCCTCCTGGCAGGCCTGCTCGGCGCCGCGCAGCACGGCCACCGAGAAGGGGTTCGTCACGTCGGCGACGACCAGGCCGATCAGCCGCGTGCGGCCCCGCTTCAGCGCCTGCGCCATCGGGCTGGGGCTGTAGCCCAGCTCGGCAATCGCCGCCTCGACACGCGCGGCGATGTCACGCGTCAGCAGTTCGTCCCGGCGGTTCAGGAAGCGCGACACGGTGGCCTTGGACACCCCCGCCACGCGCGCCACGTCGGCGATGGTGCTGCGGCTGGCCGCGGCGCCTGGCGTCGCATCGGGGGTTTCGGCAGAGCGTCTGGGCATGGGGCGTGAGGACAGGTATCCGCTACAGTTGAGGGCTTGAACTGAAACCAGTTTCAGTAAGTTTCCTGAATCTTAGCGCCTCAAAGGCGTGCCGTGGAGGCCCGATGCAGAAGTTTGACGCCGTGCTGTTCGACTGCGATGGCGTGCTGGTGGACAGCGAGGCCATTTCGGCCGCGGTGATGCGCGACTTACTGTCCATTCGCGGCTGGGAGATGACCCAGGAAGACTGCCTGAGCCTTCTCCACGGCAAGGCCTTGAAGGATCTGGCCCCGCTGATCGCCGAACGCACCGGCGATGTCGTTGACGAGGCCTGGATGGTCGAGTTCCGGGCGCTGCGCGATGTGCAGCTGGACCGCCATGTGCGTGCCGTGCCCCACATCCACGAGGCCCTGATCGCCCTGCAGTCCGGAGGCCTGCGCATGGCCTGCGCCTCGGGCGCCGACCGTGTGAAGATCGAACTGCAACTGGCCCGCACCGGCCTGGCACCCTTCTTCGCCGGCCGCATCTTCAGCGGCCACGAGGTGGCCCGCAACAAGCCGTGGCCCGATGTCTATCTGGCTGCGGCCGAGGGCCTGGGTGTCGCGCCGGAACGCTGCGCGGTGGTCGAGGACTCGGTCACCGGCGTGAGGGCCGGCGTGGCTGCCGGGGCGCGGGTGTTCGGCTATGCGCCGCTCGCCGGCGCGGAGGCACTGCGCGCCGCGGGTGCAGGGCGGGTGCTGAACTCGATGGCCGAGCTGACGCAGGCGTTGGCCTCACCGCTCACTTGAGCAGGCCATTGGCCAGGCGGCAGCGCTGGATGTCGCAGGCGGTGGGCAGGGTCGCCCGGTACTCGAGCACGGTCTTGCGCGCACGCTCGTCGCGCACATGGCACTGCTGCCCCTTGCCATCGTGGTAGTAGGAGGTCACATCGACGCAGCGGCGTGAGTGGGCCATCAACCCGTAGAGATGGCCCATCTCATGCGAGATCACCATCTGCAGGGTCTGGCGGGCGTCATGGGCCGGGTTGCGCTGGTGCAGCAGCGCAAACGCCGCCGGCCCCAGCGACAGGCTGCGCTGACCCAGATTGGCCAGGCCGAAGTTGCCGACGCTGCCCTGATCGCTCCACTGCACATGCACCGCACCAGCGGGTGCCACCGAATCGCCACCCAGCACCTGGCTGGGCACACCGCATTGCGACCAGGCGACTGCCGCCTGTTTCACCCGGGCCAGCACCTCGGCCTCACTGAACCAGGCAGGCGCGCCGCGGTGCTGATAGACGAAGACCAAGGGCGAGGCCAGGGCCGGCCGGTCGCGGCCATCGCCCCAGGTCGAAATCTCGCCGACCCGACACTCGGCAATCTCCTGTTCGCGAACCGAGTTGAGCGCATCTGCGGGAAGGGGCGTCAGCCCCAGGAACAGGGCCGTCAAGCCAAGGGGCGCAGCTATTTCGGGCAACAAGCCGGCAAAAAGCGGGCGTATGTCCGCTACTTTCAGATGCAGAACAGATGCGATCAGTCCACACTTATATATTGACAGCATACAGAACTCCTGCCCGGCCCCCGGCGCGGCTGAGGATTCTTTCTTTGGAGCAATCAACATGTTTCTGACCGGTTTCTCTATTGGCAAGCGCCTGACCCTGGTGTTGGGTGCCATTCTGGCCCTTAGCCTGATCAGCAGCCTCTACGCCATCGTCAAGCTGCGCTCGCTGGGCAGCGAGCTCGACACCATGGTTGGGGACAATCTGAAGGTCGAGCGCGCCGCCACCGACTGGTTGCGCCACACCACCTCAGGCGTGCAGCGGGCATCCGCCATTGCCAAGAGCAGTGACACGGCCCTGATCGAGTACTTTGCGCCCTTCACCGCCGCGGCCGTCAAGGAAACGAACGAGCTGCAGAAGATGATAGAGACCCATATCGACACGCCGGCCGAGCGCGCTCTGTTCGACAAGGTCGGCGAGCTCCGCAAGACCTATCTGGCCACCCGCGACGAAATCGGCAAGCTGAAAAAGGCCGGCGACGCTGAGGCGGCAGGCAAGTTGTTCAGCGAGCGCTTCGAACCGACCGCCCGTGACTACACCGGCTCGGTGCAGCAGATGGTCGAGCTACAGCGCAAGCAGTTCGACGACGCCGCCCAACGCATACTGGACATGCGCGCTCAGACCAGCAATCTGCTCATCATCGTCAGCGTGCTGTCGGTGCTGCTGGGCAGCTTCCTGGCCTGGCGCCTGACACGCAGCATCACCCAGCCGCTGGCCGACGCCGAGATCGCTGCGCAGGCCATCGCCGAACTGAACCTGACCGGCGCGGCCAGCCAGCATCAGGGCAATGACGAAACCGGCCGCCTGCTGCGTGCCATCGACACCATGCGCGATGCGCTGCAGGTCTCTCTGCACGAGGTGCGTGGTGTCGTTGACAGCATCTCCACCGCCAGCGCCCAGATCGCCGTGGGCAACCACGACCTCAGCGCCCGCACCGAGCAGACCGCCAGCAGCCTGCAGGAAACGGCCAGCTCGATGGAGGAACTGACCAGCACCGTGCGCAACAGCGCCGACTCCGCCGGTCAGGCCAACAAGCTGGCGTCGGCGGCCGCCGAAGTGGCCCAGCGCGGCGGCCGCGTGATCGCCCAGGTCGTCAAGACCATGGACGACATCAACACCAGCTCCAAGCGCATCTCCGACATCATCGGCGTGATCGACGGCATCGCCTTCCAGACCAATATCCTGGCCCTGAACGCGGCCGTAGAGGCGGCACGGGCCGGCGAGCAAGGGCGCGGCTTTGCCGTCGTCGCCAGCGAGGTGCGTTCGCTGGCCGGCCGCTCGGCCGAAGCGGCCAAGGAGATCAAGCGCCTGATCAGCGAAAGCGTCGAGAAGGTGGAGTCGGGGGCGACCCTGGTGAAGGATGCCGGCGGCACGATGGATGAAATCGTCGGCAGCGTGCAGCGGGTCAGCGACATCATCAGCGAGATCAGCCAGGCCGCAACCGAACAGAGCCAGGGCATTGGCCAGGTCAATGTCGCCGTGTCCCAGCTCGACCAGATGACCCAGCAGAATGCCGCCCTGGTCGAAGAATCGGCGGCCGCGGCCTCCAGCCTGCAGGACCAGGCCAAGCGCCTGGCCGGCGCGATCGCGGCGTTCAGACTGAAGGGCTGATTGAATGGCTGAGCTGACGCCTCAGCGGGCTGCGGCCAACCGAAAGCCAGCACCATGTGGGGCCGGCCTTTGTCATTTCAAAGTCATCTTCATTTCACAAATCGCAACGGTGAGTTGAAATTTGCCTAGTGTTTACCCTAGGTCAAAGATCCTAAAGTTCAGGCCATGGACAGCGCAGAAGCGAAGTCCGCAACCCAGCCCCGAGGGCTGAACCTAAAGGATCTGATCATGAAGAAGCTGACTGTTTTTGCTGCCGCCCTGCTGACCGCCGGCATGGCCATGGCCGACTCCGGCATCACCCGCCAACAAGTGCTGAATGAGCTGGTGCAGGCCCGCAACAGCGGCGAACTGGCGCAATTCAACAGCGAAGACACGGCCCTGTTCCTGAACAGCAAGGCCGCACTTGCCTCGAACACGACCCGCGCCCAGGTGCTGGCCGAACTGGCAAAGGCCCGCGCCTCCGGCGAATTCGCCCGCCTGAACAGCGAAGACGGCAGCTTCGACCTGCGCCAGGCCTCGACCTACACCGTGACCCGCGCCCAGGTGCTGGCCGAGCTGAAGAAGGCCCAGGCCAATGGCGAATACGCCCGCCTGAACAGCAATGTGAACACGCTGGACGTGATCACGGCCACCGCACAAACCGCTGACTCGGGTTCGGGCCAATAAGCCCTCCCTGGCGCATCAAGTGAATGAAACAGGCGGCCTGGCCGCCTGTTTTGCTTTGCTGCTGCGTCAAAGATCGAACAGATCCGGCTCGCAGCCCAGGCGGGCGTTCTCGATCAGCAGCATGCGCTGCTTGGTTGTCACCCCGCCGCTGGCCGAGAAGCCGGTCATCTTGCCGCCCGCGCCCAGCACTCGGTGGCAGGGCACGACCGGCGCAAAGGGGTTGCGGCCCAGCGCCTGACCCACCGCCCGGGACAGGGCCACGTCGCCCAGCCGCATGGCGATATCGCCGTAACTGAGCGTGCAGCCCGGTGGAATGGCCAGCGCGATCTCATAGACGCGGCGATGAAAGTCCGGCACCTCGCTCCAGTCCAGGCGCACCTGGCTCAGGTCACCGCTACCCTCGGCCAACAGACGGGTCACTCCGTCAACAACCGCCTGCACCTCCGGCGGTGGCTCCCGCTCAGGCACGCCAACGCACAGACGCTGCATCCGGGCACGCGTGTCGGCGGCGCTGGCATCGGGCAGTTGCACGCGCGCGATGCCGGCCTCGCCCCAGGCAATGCCGGCCCAACCCAGGGCGGTGTCGAAAAGGGCGAACCCCTGGATCTGAGCCATAGTCAACGCTCGTCGCTCCGCTTACGGATCTTGATAGCCGGCCAGTTTAGACAAGCGCCGCGCTTGATGGCAAGCTTGCGCTCCGCACAGCAAGCCTCAAGGGTTTCTCATGGCAAAGATGGCAGCGATCAGGGTCGGCATCGGTGGCTGGAACTTCGACGAGTGGCGCGACAACTTCTATCCCAAGGGCCTGGCCAAGACCCGGGAGTTGGCCTATGCGAGCCGCCAGCTCAATGCGATCGAGATCAACAGCACTTATCACGGCACGCAAAAGCCCAGCAGCTTTGCCAAGTGGCGCGATGAAACGCCTGACGACTTCGTGTTCGCGGTCAAGGCGAACCGCTTTGCCACCAACCGCCGGGTGCTCGCCGAGGCCGGCGAGTCGGTGGACAAGTTCCTGACCAGCGGCCTGACCGAGCTCGGCGCCAAGCTGGGCCCCATCGTCTGGCAGTTCGCGACCACCAAGAAGTTCGACGCCGAGGATTTCGAGGGGTTTTTGAATCTGCTGCCCACCGAGCTGGACGGCCTGTCGCTGCGCCATGTGCTGGACGTGCGACATGAGAGCTTCATGTGCGCCGAGTACCTGGCACTGGCCCGCAAGCACAGTGCCGCCACCGTGTTCACCGATTCGCCGAACTACCCGTCCTTCGCCAATCTGACCGGCGACTTTGTCTACGCGCGGCTGATGAATGCGGCTGCGGATCAGCCCCTGGGCTACACCGACGAGGTGCTTGATGATTGGACGGCCGCAGTGCAGACCTGGGCCGCAGGCTCACAGCCCGCCGGTTTGCCTTCTGTCGAGGAGGCCAAGCCCCCTGCCAAGAAAGCGCGAGAGGTGTTCGTTTTCTACATCAACGGCGCCAAGGAGCGCGCGCCGCACGCGGCCATGGCAACGCTCAAGCGCTTGGGTTGGAAGGCTTCCGTTCATTCACCCAAGTAAGCGGCTCGCACCTTGGGATCGTTGAGCAGGTCCTTCGCGTCCCCGCTCAAGGTGATCTTGCCCGAGTCCATCACATAGCCGCGGTTGGCCAGGCC
>NZ_SNXS01000003.1:842099-863596 GCF_004362525.1 Roseateles toxinivorans | reverse complement strand
CCCCAGTCCAAGACTTGCTTGCTTCATGACCTGAATCGTCGCAGCCATTCAAGCTTCGCGGTAGCTGATTTGCCCGGGGGTTGTGCAGACCCTCCCTAGTCGTTTGACCATGCCTTCAAGGCGCGGCATGCGGCGACGGCATTGCGCTCGGCGGTTTTGATGAATTTCTAGGCTGAGCGGTGGCGTGTTGCGTCATACGGATGTCATGGCGGTGGTCATGACAAATTCTGTGCGTGTGCTTGAACCATGCCCAGGCTGTGAAGCCGGCCTCACGATGGCCACCCTCTACGGGCCGCCTCGCTCAAGAACTTACACCACCTCCTGGGACATCACCAGTGCCGGTGCACAGCCGGCCGACGCTCAGCGCCACTGTTCTGCGAAGAAGCCGGCTACCTGATTTTCCAACTCGGGCAGGAAGGCCATTCGGTCGAAGCCCGGCGGATTGGAGGCAGCGTCACCCGCAGCCGAAGGCAGTGGAATGCCTGATTGCGCCATGAACGCGAAGTGCCCAGCGCGGAGCACCGTGGTGCTCTGCGCCCTCGGCAGATTGGCTGCGACGTAGCTGCCGTGATACTTGCCGTTGAGCACCGTGTCGCCCTCGGCCATCATGACCCGCACCGGCACCGTGATGGCGGACAAGCTCTCGGCGGTAAAGACGACCGCCATGGGAGCAAGCGCGACGACGGCTCGGATACGACGGTCAGGCACCGAGACTCGAGCAGTCGCGGCCGCAGGAGCTTCGGCAGCAAAAGCCGGCAGCGCACCTGATGCGGGGGCAGCGCTTGAATCCTTGGCCAAAGAGCAGAAGCCTGGATCGTCCTGCACCGTGCGGCAATGCTGCGCGGCGCGCTGGGGTTCAGCCTGCGCACCCGCCAAAGCCAGAACGCTGTAGCCGCCGGCGGAGTGCCCGACGGCACCGATGCGCTCAGCGGGGATGCGCGGGCCCCATTCAGGATTGGCAAGAAGCGCATCGAGCACAAGAGTGAGCTGGCGCGGGCGTTCGCTGAAGTAGCGGCCCGAGGTGATCATTGAACGGTCTTGCCAGTTGTCGCCCGGATGGCGCACGGCTGCGACGAGATAGCCGTCGCTGGCCAGCCGCGTGGCCAGGTTGTGGTGGTTCAGTTCTGTGCCACCCGTGCCATGCGAAATCAGGATCAGCCCCCGCAGCGGCCCCTGGGTGGCCGGGGCGCCAGGGGCGACGATTGCCTGCCAGGGGCCCATGGGGATGGTGCGAGCCGGAGCTGCGGTGGGGTAGAACAATGCGACCGTCATGGGGATGTCGCCCGCGACGGTAAGAGTGCGCAAACCAGCGTTTTGCGCGCTTGCAAGGTCAGCCAGAGACAGAAGTGCCACGGCGACGAGCGCTCCGCGGTGGAAGTGACTGCGGAACGATGTCATGGGGTATCTCCGTAAAACTTCGATTGCCGGCATGCCGGAAATGTACTGAAGCGCCCCGGGGCGATTCACTTGAGCCTAGCGACGATAGACGCAGCAGACCCAATAAATCAACTTAGCCCTGAGGCTCAATCTCTGGTTGGTCCATCGGGCGGGCTTTGGCAGATCGAAGTCACGCTGGCCATGCCAGCCAATCATGCTCCTGCATGATCTTCGGATGAGCGATGCCTTTTCGCTAAGATTCACCGCCTTCATCTTCAAGCCCGTCGCTATCGCGCTACTCGGCACTGTCGTCATGAGCCCGGACGGAATCTGTGGTCACCTCGCACTTCGACCGAGCCCCGCGGCGCCATCCCCGAGATAGAAAGAGCACCATGGCCAAGTACCTGATCTCCTTCCCCAGCGCGGCGATGGTCGTGCCCAACGGCGAGTGGGAGGCAGTGGGCCGCGACGCTCACGCCGTGATCGACGAGGCGAAGGCTGCAGGCGTCTACGTCTTCGGCGGCGGCATTGATGAAGACGTGCCCCCCGCACTCGTCTCGGCCGACGGCACGGTCGCCGAGGGCGGCTATCCCTGGGCACCCCAACTCGACGGCGGATTCACCGTGCTAGAACTGCCTTCGCGCGAGGAGGCCGTCAGGTGGGCCGCTCGCATCGCCAAAGCCTGCCGCTGTGACCAGGAGCTGCGCGTCTTTCAGTTTGACCCGCAGTCTTAAGCGCGGCAGGCGTGGGCACTCATGCCCCCCATCGCCCTCACCAGACGCGCCACGTGGGCCGCAACAAGACCAGCTTCCAGGGTCGCGAGCGGCTTGGTCCGTTGGTCGCGCCCAAGGGCCGGCAAGAACCAAGGGTTTGTACTATGGGGGTGTACTTCCGGTGATGCGTCATATGCTCGTAGCCGGCAGTTCCCAGGCCAGAGGTTCCGGGCTGCAAGCTCTACCGGGCCTCCGCATGAACCTGATCGATATCTACAGACAACGCAGCAAGGCGCTGGAACGCTATGTCCGGCGCCTGCTGGGCAATGGCGCCGATGCGGCCGATGTGTCGCAGGAGGCCTTTCTGCGCGTCTACGCGGCCGAGCTGGGCGGCCAGACGCCGGTGAGCGAGGCGCTGCTCTACACGGTGGCGCGCAATCTGGCCCTCAGCGAGCTGCGCAAGCGCACCACCCGGGCGACCGACACGATGGGCGATATGGACGTGCTGGGCGTCATCGCGCCCGGCGCCAATCCGGAGGCCCAGATGGAGGAGCGCCAGCTGATCGAAGCCGTCGAGGCGGCGATGCAGCGCATGGCGCCGAAATGCCTGGAGGTGTTCCAGCTACGCAAGATCGACAATCTGTCGCATGCCGACATCGGCCAGCGCCTGGAGATTTCCACCAAGACGGTGGAACGCCATATCACGCGCGCGCTGCAGCTTTGCCATGAGGCCCTGGCCGAGCATGAGGCCGGCGGCCGCCAGCGCGGCGCACGCCTGGGAGGGCAGTCATGACTGTTGTGATGAATTTTGAGCGCACGCCGCAGGCCGAAGAGCAGGCGCGTGACTGGGTGGTGCGCATAGACGCGGGCCCGCTGACGCCCGAGGAGCGCCAGCAGTTGCAACACTGGCTGGCGCAGGATGCCAGCCATCCGCGCCTGCTCGATGAGCATGCCTTGCTGTGGGCCACGGCCAGCCGCGCCCGGTTTCCGGCTGCAGCTGCCAACATCACGCCGACCAAGACCACTGCGCCGGGCTATGCGCCCCGCAGGCCTGCATGGGCCTGGGGCCTCGGTGCACTGGCCAGCAGCCTGCTGGCCACGACCCTGTGGCTGAACGGCCCGGTGCAGGTGGCCGATGCCGGGCTCACGGTGGCGGCCCTGCACAGCACCGCCGTGGGCGAGACGCGGCCGGTGCCGCTGCCCGATGGCTCGCGCACCGAGCTCAACGCCGCATCCACCCTGCGCGTGGCCTACAGCCCCGCGCGCCGCCGCGTGCTGCTGGAGCGCGGCGAAGGCCTGTTCGACGTCGCCAAGGACAAGACCCGACCCTTCGAGGTGGTGGCGGGCGACACCGTGGTGCGTGCCGTGGGCACGCGCTTTCTGGTGCAGCGCCATGGCGACGGGCGGGTCGAGGTGACGGTCTATGAAGGTGTGGTCGAGGTCACCAAGCCGGTGGCCGCCAGTGAGGAGACGGCCGAGGCAAGAAATGCCCAGGCCAGTCCGCAGCCGCTGCGCCTGGGTGTCGGCCAGACGGCCGTGAGCGCCGCCCAGCACACGCTGGTGGCCCTGGCCGAGCCGCAGGCCATGGGGCGCAAGCTGGCCTGGCAGCAGGGCCGCATCGAGTTCGATCGCACGCCGCTGCTGGACGCGCTGGAAGAGGTCAACCGCTACAGCAGCCTGCCGATACGAATGAACGATGCCTCGCTGCAGACCATGCTGGTGTCGGGTTCGTTCTCGACGCGGGACACGGCGGTGTTCCTGCGCAGCCTGGAGCAGGGCTTCGGCCTGCGCGTGCAGCGCGCGGGCGATGCGTGGGTGCTCAGTCGCTAGGGTTTGTCCTTGTGGGGGCGTGGGCGGGCTGGCGCGTCGTACCAGCATAGCCAACCCCAGCGGCCTGAACCCCAGGTTGCCCACGCAGGAGATCTCAGTGCAAGCCACATCGCCGCATCTGCTTCGCCCCCTCACCCTGGCCCTGGCGCTCGCCCTGGCCAGCCTGGGCAGTGCCGCACAAAATGCGACACCCCCGGTGGCCGCAGCTCAGCCCCAGCCGCTGAACATTGCCGCCCAGGCAGCGCCCCAGGCCCTGCAGCAGCTGATGGATCAGACCAAGCTGCAGCTGATCTATTCACCCGATCTGCTGCGCGGCGTCACCACCAAGGCCGTCAACGGCAGCTTCACGCCTATGGACGCGCTGGCCCGCATGCTGGAAGGCACGGGCCTGCAGGCAGTGGGGACGGGCGTCAACGCCGCCACCATCCGCCCTACAGTGCCAGCGCCCGACCGCCCCGCTAGGGTCGAAGCGCTGGATACCGTGATGATCAGCGCAACCCGCCGCCGCGAGCCGGTGCGCGAGATACCGCTGCAAGTGAGCGTGCTGCAGGGCGAGGCGCTGGAGCGCTCCGGCGCCCGGTCGCTGGCCGACTACATCGCCGGCCAGCCCGGCGTGAACCTGACCGATTCTGGCGGCCTGACCGCCGCTTTGAGCATACGCGGCGTCACCACCGGCCAGCAGACGGTGGCCACCGTGGGGGTGTATGTGGACGACGTGGCCACCGGCTCCAGCGGCCCGTATTCGGCCGGCGCGGCCACGCCGCTGAGCATGGGCCTGCTGGACCTGCACCACATTGAAATCCTGCGCGGCCCGCAAGGCACTTTGTATGGCGCCGGCGCGATGGGCGGTGTGCTCAAGTACGTCACCAACGAGCCCGAGACCGATGCCTTCTCTGGCAAGGTGATGCTGGGCGCGTCCAGCACCCGCGATGGCGGCATAGGCTGGACCACCAGCGCCGTGGTCAATGCGCCGATCAAGAAGAACGTGGCCGCCTTGCGCGTGGCCGCCTTCCACGACAAGTTCGGCGGCTACATCGATGCCGTCGGCCCCGCCGCCGCCAAGGACGTCAACAGCGGCAAGACCGATGGCGTGCGCATTGCGCTGCTGCTGACGCCGGCCAGGGGCCTGGCTGTGCGTTTGAGCGCTACCGCGCAGAACATGAGCCGTGACGGCCTGGGCCTGGAAGACCTGGACCCGGCCACCCACCAATTGGTCGAGGGCGACTTGAAGCGCCGGCTGTTCACGCCGGAACCCTTCACCAACCGCACGCGCCTGTACGGCATCGATGTCGAATACGACTTCGGCGGCGCGCGCCTGAACGCCATCACCTCGGCGCAGGACACGTCCATCGACGCCCGCATCGACGCCAGCCGGGCCTTGCTGCCGCTGCTGACGGGTGCGGGCATGCCGTCCGAATCCGTGGTGGCCAAGTCGCGGATCGACCAGCACCGTGTCAGCCAGGAACTGCGTCTGACCTCGCGCGCCGACCGCAGTCTCGAATGGCTGGCCGGCCTGTACGTGACCCGGGAGCGCGCCAGCACGAATGGCGGGGCGGACGCCACGCGGGTGGGCGGCGCGCAACTGAACCTGCTGACCAGTTCGTTGCCCAGCACTTACAAGGAAGCCGCGGCCTATGGCGACATCACCTGGCATGCCACCCCCGCGCTGGCGCTGACCGGTGGCCTGCGCTTGGCCCATAACAGCCAACGCTACGACGACATCTCTTCGGGCCTGCTGGCCGGTGCCGGCACCAAGACCCAGGGCAGTTCGTCGGAAACCAGCACCACCTACCTGGCCACCGCCAAGTACGCGCTGTCGCGCACCAGCAATGTGTACTTCCGCGCGGCCAGCGGCTACCGGCCCGGCGGGCCCAATGGCCTGAAGCCCAGTGCCGACCTGTCGGTGGTGAAGCCTGCGTTCGAGTCCGATTCCCTGTGGAGCTACGAGTTGGGCTACAAGGCCGACCTGCTGGACCGCAGCCTGAGCCTGGAAGCGGCGCTGTACGACGTGGAGTGGAAGAACATCCAGCAGCCGATCAAGAGCGGGGCATTCAGCTACAACACCAACGGCGGCTCGGCGCGCGTGCGCGGCGCCGAACTGGCGCTGAACTGGCTGCCCAGCAAGACCTGGCACTTCCATGCCACGGCGGCGGCCATTGACGCGAAGCTGACCTCAGACGCCCCCGGCCTGCAGGCCAAGGCCGGCGTGCGCATGCCGGTGACGGCGCGCTTTTCAATGACGGCAGGCGGCCAGTACCTGTTCAGCCTGGCCGACCGGCCCGCCTACGCTGGCCTGAACCTGGCCTATGTGGGCGAGCGTGATGCCGGCTACAGCGGCAGCACTTCGCTGCCCAGCTTCAAGCTGCCGGCCTACACGCAGGTCGACCTGCAGGCCGGCATCGACTTCAAGCGCTTCAGCCTGGCCGCCTACGTGCGCAACCTGACGGACCAGCGCGGCCTGATCTATCCGGGCACTGGAGACGCCAAGGTGCGGCAGGTTACGGTGACGGCACCGCGCACGGTCGGCTTGTCGGTCAGCGTTCCCTACTGACCATGACCCACCCCAACTTCCTGTCCGCCGATCCGGCGGCGGTGGCGCAAGCTTTGCCCGGAATCGCCGCAGCGGCCCCGCAACGGGCATCCGTGGGCGCCTGGTACGCGCTGGGCGTGCTGATCATCGCCACCGTGCTGGGGGCGATCGACAAGGTCATGATGACCTTGTTGACCGAGCCGGTGCGCCATGCGCTGAGCTTGTCCGACACGCAGCTCGGCCTGCTGCAGGGCGTGGGTCTGGCGCTGTTTGCCGGCATCGCCACCTTCCCGCTGGGCTGGTTGAGCGACCGCTACGACCGCCGCGTCGTGCTGGCCGCCTGCGTGATCGTCTGGAGCGTGGCCGCCGGCTCGCGCGGCCTGGCGCAGGACTTCAGCCTGCTCTTCATCGCGTCCATAGGCGTGGGGGCGGGCGAAGCGGGCCTGACCCCCATCACCAACAGCATGATCCCGGATCTGTTCTCGCGCGCGCAGCGGGTGCTGGCCAATGGCATCTTTGCCCTGTCCAGCATCTTTGGCGCGGCGCTGGGCGCGATGCTGGGCGGCGCCATCGCCAGCGCGATGGACGGCGCGCGCCCGATGCTGCCAGCGTCGCTGCAGGCGCTGGAGGGCTGGCGCCTGAGCTTCATCGCCGTGGCGGTGTGTGGCGTGCCGGTGGCCTTGCTGCTGCTGTCGATCCGGCTGCCGGCGCGGACCGCGCCCGCGGTGCGGGCCACCGATGAGGCGTCCGCGCACGGCCTGAGCTTTGGCGACTACCTGCGCCAGCACTGGAAGGTGCTGGCCGGCTTGATCGTGGGCTCCGGCGTGGCCGGCATGGGCTTGAACGCCGTGGGCAGCTGGATCCCGATCCTGGCGGCGCGCGAGTTCGGCGCCACGCCCGCCCAGGTGGGCAAGGGGCTGGGCCTGGCCTTCATCGTCGGCACGCTGGCCGGCGCCATCGTGGGGCTGGGCGTGATGCGGCTGTTTGGCAAACGCATGGGATCGGCGGCGGCGCTTCGCATCATCATCGGCGGCTATGTGGCCACGGCCTCGCTGTCGGTGCTGCTGCTGTTTGTGCGCTCGGCCAACGATGTCTTTGCGCTGCTGGCCCTGCTGGTCACGCCGCTGATCAGCGGCGCGGTCGTGCTGCCCAACGTCCTGCAGGACGTTGGCCCGCCGCACCTGCGATCGCGTGTGATTGCCTCACTGTCGATTGCCGCCTTGCCATTCCACGTGATCGGCCCGCTGCTGATCGGCCTGATGTCCGACGCGCTCAAGTCCCGGCCCGGCGGACTGGCCTATGCCGTGGTGTCCATCACCTTGGTCAGCGCCGTGATCGGCGTGCTGATCCTGCGCAGCTGCGAGGGCTCGCTGGTGCGCCTGATGCGGCTGCAGCAAGAGCCGCAAGCCTGATTTTTCTTCACCCCACACACGCAACACACCCCATGGTAGACACTGCAACCCCTGCCGCCGTACCGGCCCTCACCGGCCTGGCCGCCATCGAGGCGCTGCTGGCGCCGCACAAGCGCAGCGATGCGCCGGGCCTGATCGTCGGCATCGCGCAAAACGGCAAGACCCTCTTCCGCCGCGGCTACGGCCTGGCCAATCTCGAGCACGGCGTGGCCAATGGGCCGCACACGCGCATGCGCATTGCCTCGACCAGCAAACACTTCACCTCGCTGGCCATCCTGCTGCTGGCCGAAGACGGCAAGCTCAGCCTGGACGATCTGGCGCGCCAGCACCTGCCCGAGCTGCCCGACTTCGGCCCCAAGGGTCCGACCCTGCGCCAGCTGATGCACCACACCGCCGGCATGCGCTCCGACGCCGAGCTGTCGGTGCTGGCCAACGGCCTGACGAACCAGCGCAAGGGCGCCGGCATGGCCTTGATGGCGCAGCAGAGCGAGCTCAACTTCGAGCCCGGCAGCCAGTTCATCTATTCCAACGGCGGCTACCGCCTGCTGGCGATGGTGGTGGAGGCGGTCAGCGGCCAGAGCTTCGAGGCCTTCACGACCGAACGCATCTTCCAGCCGCTGGGCATGCTGGACACCGAGGCTGTGGCCAGCGATTTCGAGGTCCGCTCCGGCCTGGCCGGCCTGTACCAGGCGCTGCCCGGCGGCGGCTGGCAGCACGGCATGTATGTGATGAACGAGACCCACGGCAGCGGTTCGCTGATCTCGACGGCGGACGATATGTTGCGCTGGCTGGCTCATATGCGCAGCAGCAGGAAGATCGTCGGCTCGCCGGCCAGCTGGGCGCTGATGGTGGAGCCCACGGTGCTGTCCAGCGGCACCGTGATCGGCTACGGCCTGGGCCTGATGAGCGAACCCTATCGCGGCGTGCAGACCCTGCACCACTCGGGCGGCTGGATCGGCGGCTCGTCGCAGATGATCACCGTGCCCGCCCACGAGCTTGACATCATCGTGATGGTCAATGGCGCGCCGGTGCAGCCGGTGCTGCTGGCCATGCAGATCATCGATGCCCTGCTGGGCGACCAATTGCCCGAGCCGCCCGAGCAGCGCCTGGACGCCAGCCGCTACCCGGCGCTGGTGGGCCAGCGCTACCACTCGCCGGCCACCGGCGCCGTGGCCGAGTTCGCCGAGGTGACCGGCCGGCTGGGCGTGGCCAAGCTGTGCCTGGGCTGGATCGGTCATCCGCCGACGCCACTGCGCGACGGCCCCAATGGGCCCTGGCTGCCCGGCCAGGACATTGCCGCCGGTCCGGTCGAGCTGGACCCCAGCGGCTGCGACGGCAAGACCGCGCCCGCCCGCATCACGGTGGCCGATGGCGGCCATCCGCAGCTCATGCACCGCCTGGTGCCCGAGGAGGCGCCGACGGCGGCCGACCTCGCCCCGCAGCTGGTGGGTGCCTACCGCGCGCCGGACCTTCGGGCCACCGCCCGCATCGTGCTAAAGGGTGACGTGCTGCTGCTGCAGGTGCAGGGCCCGGACGGCCATGTCGACATGCTGTTGAAGCCGCTGTCCACCGAGGTGCTGAGCTGCACCGCCGCCGACCCGATGCTGGCCATCTACGGCGCCGGCTGGGCCAACATCGAACGCAGCGGTGGCCAGGTCATCGGCCTGCGCATGGACAACCTCAGAACCCGCCACATCCGCCTGTTCCGCCTGCTGACCGAGGAGACCGCAGCATGAAGATCTTTTCCTGCCTGTTCGCCACCGAAACCAATACCTTCGCGCCGGCGCCCACCGGCTGGGGCAGTTTTCACGAGCATGTCATCTACCGGGGCGACGCCAGCAAGCGGGCATCGAAGGGCTTCGGCATCTACATGGCCGAGATGGAGCGCCTGCTGGCCGCCGAGGGCCACGAACTGGTCGAGAGCGTCACCGCCTTCGCCCAGCCGCTGGGCCGCACCGTGCGCGAGGTCTATGAAAGCCTGCGCGACGACATCCTGGAAGACCTGCGTGCGGCCGGCTCGGTGGGCGCCGTCATCCTGGTGCTGCATGGCGCGATGGTGGCCGAGGGCTATGACGACTGCGAGGGCGACCTGCTGGAGCGCGTGCGCGCCATCGTCGGGCCTGACGTGCCCATAGGCGTGGAGCTGGACCTGCACTGCCACTTCACCGAGCGCATGCGCCGCAACGCCGACACCATCATCTGCTTCAAGGAGTACCCGCACGTCGATGCCGTGCCGCGCATGAAGGAGCTGATACGCATCGTGCTGGACACCGCGAGCGCCAAGGTGCGGCCGACCACCGCGGTGTTCGACTGCAAGATGGTGGGCCTGTGGTTCACCACCCGCGAGCCGATGATCAGCTTCGTCAAGCGCATGCAGGAGGTCGAGCAGCGGCCGGGCGTGCTGTCGGTGTCGCTGGGCCATGGCTTCCCCTGGGCCGACGTGCCCGAGTCGGGCTGCAAGCTCTGGGTCGTGACCGACAACGATCCGGCCCTGGCCGCCGCGGTGGCCGAGGAGCTGGGCCGCGAATTCTGGGATCTGCGCGAGCAGACCGTGATCCCGACGATGTCGGCCGACCAGGCCATGAAGGCCGCGCTCGCGGTGCAAGGTGGCCCCGTCGTGATGGCCGATATTGCCGACAACCCAGGCGGCGGCGCGATGAGCGACAGCACCTTCCTGCTGCGCGCGGTGCTGGACCGCGGCATTGCCGACACCGCCTTCGGCTTCTTCTGGGACCTGGGCGCGGTGCGCATCTGCGCCGACGCGGGCGTGGGCGCGCAGGTGGCGCTGCGGGTGGGCGGCAAGTGCGGCCCGGCCTCGGGCGATCCGGTCGATCTGCCGGTGGTGGTTAAAGCCATCATCGACGACCACGTGCAGATCGGCATGGGCGGCGGCGAGGAACGCACGCCGCTGGGTCAAACCGTGTGGGTGCAGGCGGCCAATGGCATGGACATCGTCCTGGTCAGCATCCGCGGCCAGGTGTTTTCGCCGAAGGCGTTCACCGATCTGGGCATCAATCTGGCGGGCAAGAAGCTGATCGTGCTGAAGAGCACCCAGCACTTCCACGCGCAGTTTGCGCCCATCGCCAAGGAGGTGCTCTACGTCACCACGCCCGGCGCCAAGGACATGAATTTCGGCCGGCTCCCCTACACCGCGCGCAGCCTGGACTACTGGCCGCGGGTGGCCGATCCGCACGGCTTCGACAAGCCTGCGAATGCAGAAGTCACCGCGCCGGGCCAGCTCTATGTGATCGACGGCCTGCGCCTGCATCTGCACCGCAGCGGCCCCGCGCCCACGCGCCATGGCCTGCCGACCGTGGTGATCGAAAGTGGCGCCGGCACGTCAGCGGCGGTGTACTCGCGCCTGCAGAAAGCGTTGGCGACCAAGTACCCGGTCTGCAGCTATGACCGGCCGGGGCTGGGCTGGAGCGAAGCCGACAGCCAGCCGCTGGACGCGCGCCGCAATGCGCATCGCCTGCATGCGCTGCTGGCCGCGGCCGGCGTGAGCGGCCCCATCCTGCTGATCGGCCATTCGCTGGGCGGGCCGCTGGCCCGGGTCTATGCCGAGGCCTATCCCGAGCAGGTGGTCGGCCTGATGATGCTGGACGCCAGCCACCCGGACCAGTTCGCGATGATGGACGGGTTGATGGATGACCAGCTCGCCGCCGAGCGCGAGAAACGGGCCAAGGTCCGCGATGGCGGCCCGCCGCCGCCGGAGCTGGCCATGGTGGAAGCCGTGTTTGCCGACATGCCCGAGGTGATCGCACAGCTGAAGGCCCAGTACCGGCCCGAGGTGATTGATGCGATGGCGCTGGAAATGCGTGGCAAGGCCGAGATCGCCCGCCAGGCCGCGGCCTCCGGCGACCTGGGCGCGCGCCCGCTGGCGGTGCTGTGGGCGCCGCAGACCGTGGTGCCCGGGGCGCCGGCCGCCATCGCCGAGATCCAGCGGCGCTGGCCGGATTACCAGCAAGCGCATGCCGCACTGTCGTCGCGCGGCCGCGTGATGATGCTGGAGGGCGCCACCCATATGGGCATTGCCGTGCTGCCGCCTTTTGTCGCCCGCGTGGTCGAAGAGATCGACGGCATCATGGCCCAGCTGGGTACGCCATGAGGCTCAGCCTGCACACCGAGCGCTGGGCGACGCGCTCGCCCTTTCGCATCACCGGGACCGTGTTCGAGGCCTTCGAGTCGGTCGTCGTCGAGCTGGCCGACGAAGGCTATGTTGGTCGGGGCGAGGCGCTGGGCGTCTACTACCTGCAGGAGTCGGCCCAGGGCCTGCTGGCGCAGATCGAAGCCCAGGCGGCCGTGCTGGAGCAGGGCATGACCCGCCAGGACCTGCAGTCGCTGCTGCCGCCGGGCGGTGCGCGCAATGCGCTGGACTGCGCGCTGTGGGATCTGGAGGCCAGGCGCCTCAAGACCAGCATCTGGGCCCTGACCGGCATCGCGCCACGGCCGCTGAGCACCGTGTTCACGATAGGCATCGAAGCCACGCCGGCCGCGATGGGTGACAAGGCTGCAGCGGCGCAAGGCCATCCGCTGCTGAAGGTCAAGCTCGATGGTGACCGCCCGTTGGAGCGCATGCAAGCGATCCGCTCCGAGCGGCCCGATGCGCGCCTCGTTGTCGATGCCAACCAGGGCTGGACCTTGGCGCAGCTGACCGAGGTGGCGCCCGCCATGGCCGACCTGGGCGTGGAGATGATTGAGCAGCCGCTGCCGCGCGGTGCCGATGCCGGGCTGGTGGGTTTGCGCTCGCCGGTGCCGCTGTGTGCCGACGAGTCCTGCCTGCACCTGGGCGAGCTGGACCAGGCCGCTGAGCGCTACCAGATGGTCAACATCAAGCTCGACAAGGCGGGCGGTCTCACCCATGGCCTGGCCCTGGCCGCTGCCGCCCGCGAGCGCGGCATGGGCGTGATGGTCGGCTGCATGGGCGGCAGCTCGCTGGCCATGGCCCCGGCCTTCGTGCTGGGCTGCATCGCCGACCTGGTGGACATCGACGGCCCGCTGCTGCAACGGCGCGACCGGCTCAACGGTCTTCGCTACGCCGACGGGCGGGCCGATCCTCCACCCACCGATTTGTGGGGCTGAGAAGCCTATTTCACTGCAAGCACCTCTATCTGGAAATCATGATCTCTCTTCGCAAACCCTATCTGCTCTTCCTCGGCGACGTCCAAACCCGCTGGGAGGCCAAGACGGCACTCGGCGTGGCCGACTGGTGCCCCGACGACGTCATCGGCGAGCTGGCCCTGCCGGGCGCCCAGGCCTCCACCGGCCAGCCGGCCCTGACCATCCGCCAGGCCGCCGAGCGCGGCGCGGGCTCGCTGCTGATCGGCGTCGCGCCGGCCGGCGGCCGCCTGCCCCAGGCCTGGATCGCCGTGCTGCTGCAGGCGGTCGAGGCCGGGCTGGACATCGTCAGCGGCCTGCATTCAAAGCTCAGTGACATCCCGGCGCTGGTGGCCGCGGCGCAGGCCCGCGGCGTGAAGCTCCATGACGTGCGCCACAGCGACTGGCCCCGCATCATCGGCACCGGCATAAAACGCAGCGGCCAGCGTCTATTGACCGTGGGCACCGACTGCGCACTGGGCAAAAAGTACACCGCGCTGGCGCTGACCCGCGAGCTCCAGGCGCTGGGCATGGCGGCAAGCTTCCGCGCCACCGGCCAGACCGGCGTGATGATCGCGGGGTCAGGCGTTGCCCTGGACGCCGTGGTGGCGGACTTCATCGCCGGCGTGGCCGAGCAGCTGTCGCCCGACAACGCAGCCGACCACTGGGACATCGTCGAAGGCCAGGGCTCGCTGTTCCATCCGGCCTATGCCGGCGTCACGCTCGGCCTGCTGCATGGCTCGCAGCCCGACGCCATCGTGCTGTGCCACGACCCGGCCCGTAGCCATATCGCCACCTGCCCGGACACACCCATCCCCGCCCTGGACGAGGCCATCGCGGCCTATCTGCAGGCCGGCCGGCTGACCAACCCGGAGATCCGCTGTGTCGGCATCAGCATCAACTCGTCCTCGCTGTCGGATCTTGACTGGGCCGAGTACCGGGACCGCCTGGAGGCCGAACTGGAGCTGCCCGTGGTCGACCCGATGCGCGGCGGGGTGGCCAAGATCGCCAACGCGTTGGCGCTGCGACGCTGACTCCGATGCAGTCGCTGAGCGGCCCGATAGGCTGCGTGGCAATGCAGACTGACACATATAGGGCTTGCGCAGGCCTTGTGGGCGTGCTGGGCGGCATGGGCCCGTTAGCCACGCTGGACTTCCTGCGCAAGATCCTCGCTGCAACTCCGGCCTCATCCGACCAGCAGCATGTCCCGGTGTTGGTGAGCTCAATCCCGCAGATCCCTGATCGCGCGAGCGCGTTTCGCGGCACAGGCCCTTCGCCCCTGAACGCGATGCTGGACTGCGGTCGGCGTGTTGTCGCTGGTGGCGCCGGCCTCATCGTCATTCCTTGCAATACCGCGCACTTGTGGTTTGGGGAGCTGAGATCTGAGTTGGGGCTTCCAATGCTCCACATGGTGGATGCCGCGCTGGACGAGGTCGCACAGATTTGCGGTCCTGAGGGCCGGATCGGCCTGTTGGCGACGGACGCTACTCTTGATTCAGGCCTGTATTGCAAGCGCACTTCAAACACGCTCGCACGGCGCAAGGTGCAATGGTGTCTGCCTACCGAAGCAGAAAGATCTGACTGGGTCATGCCGGCCATCGCCGCCGTCAAGGCAGGCGAGCTTTCAACGGGGCGGACTCTGCTGCAACTTGCCGCGGGGGCATTGCGTCAACGTGGGGCGCAGGCGGTAGTGCTTGGGTGCACCGAAATACCAATCGTCCTTGACGCCGACAGTGCAAACATGCCCGTTGTGGACGCCACCGCAGCGCTTGCCAGGCAGGTGGTTCGCTGGTCAATGGAGCAGCGAAATCGACGAGCGCTGGCCACGCCCTGAATCGCGTCGAGAAGAACGCCACAACGGCGCCGCCGTTTCGATACATCGGGCCTCAAACGCTGCTGGGGCTCCGGCAGTAAAATATTTGCAACGCGCTCATGCCGAGATTGACTTGAAAATGACGTCGACTGTGCTGCCAATTGCGTGGTTCGGCGGCCTGGAAATTCAGAAACAGCTTAGAAATCAAATGCTTGCGCCTTACTTCGAGGGGCAGGTGCAAAACATCGAGTAAGGCGTCCGAATGGAATACCCCGGCAATCTCTTCGTCGTCGCCGCGCCCAGCGGGGCCGGCAAGTCCAGCCTCGTCAAGGCCCTGCTGGAGCTGGACGCCAAGCTGCAGGTGTCGATCTCCCACACCACGCGCAAGCCGCGCGGCCAGGAGCAGCATGGCCGCGAGTACTGGTTCACCAGCGAGGAAGAGTTCCGCAGCATGGTCGATCAGGGCAAATTCTTCGAGTGGGCCGAGGTGCACGGCAATCTCTATGGCACCTCACGCGAGGCCATCGAGGCACGCATGGCCCATGGCGACGACGTGGTGCTGGAGATCGATTTCCAGGGCGCGCTGCAGATCAAGCAGCTGTTTCCCTATGCCGTGCTGGTCTTCATCCTGCCGCCCAGCTGGGAGGAATTGCGCCAGCGCCTGCAGCGCCGCGGGGAGGACAAGGACCAGGTCATCGAGCAGCGCATGAGCAATGCGCGCGTCGAGGTGGCCCAGGCCCAGCAGTTCGATTTCGTGGTCGTCAACGCGACCTTCGAGACCGCCCTTTTTGACCTTAAAGCAATAGTCCACGCGCAGAGGTTAAAATACGCGGCTCAGCGCCGAAACCGTTCCGCCGTGTTTCAGGCGCTGAACCTTCCGTAATACCCCTTGACTCCTAGGACGCTCCATGGCCCGCATCACCGTTGAAGATTGCCTCGACAAGATCCCCAACCGCTTCCAGTTGGTGCTTGCAGCAACCTACCGCGCCCGCATGCTCAGCCAAGGGCATACGCCCAAGGTCGAGTCGAAGAACAAGCCCGGCGTGACCGCGCTGCGCGAAATCGCCGCCGGCGAGGTGGGCATTGAAATGCTGCGCAAAGTGCCGATCTGAGTATTCAGGCACGCAATCGGTGAACGGGCGCCTCGGCGCCCGTTTTCTTTTGTGTGCACATTCGCCCTTGCCGACCGCTGGACACTGAGGAATCCGGTAAATTCAAGCCATGGGTCTCAGATCATTCGCCGCCGCTCGCCTCCCCGCCGCCCTGTCGGGGCTTTCGGGTCTTCGCGGCCCCACGAACAACGAGCCGACCGAGGCCGAGGCCGCCTCGTTCGACGCGCTGACCTACAAGCTCAGCTACCTCAGCAAGGCCGACATCAAGCGGGTGCGCGAAGCCTACAAGTTCGCCGACGAGGCCCATCTGGGCCAGTTCCGCGCCAGCGGCCTGCCCTACATCACGCACCCGATCGCGGTGGCCGGCATCTGCGCCGAGTGGCGCCTGGACGTGCAGGCCATCATGGCCGCGCTGATGCACGACGCGATGGAGGACTGCGGCATCACCAAGGTCGAGCTGATCGAGCGCTTCGGCGCGCCGACGGCCGAACTGGTCGATGGGCTGACCAAGCTGGACAAGCTGCAGTTCTCGACCAAGGAAGAATCGCAGGCCGAGTCCTTCCGCAAGATGCTGCTGGCGATGGCGCGCGATGTGCGCGTGATCCTGATCAAGCTGGCCGACCGTCTGCACAATATGCGCACGATGGAGTCGATGGCACCCGAGAAGAGCCGGCGCATTGCCCGCGAGACGCTGGACATCTACGCGCCGATCGCCCATCGCCTGGGCCTGAACCAGACCTACCGCGAGCTGCAGGGCCTGTCCTTCCAGTACATCTACCCCTGGCGCTTTGCAGCGCTGACCAAGGCCATCGTCAGCGCCCGCGGCAATCGCCGCGACCTGGTCTCGCGCATCGAAAAAGACGTGCTGCAGGCCCTGGCCAAGGCCAATATCAAGGTCAAGGTTCATGGCCGCGAGAAGACGCTGTACTCGATCTTCCGCAAGATGAAGGACAAGCACCTGAGCTTCGCCCAGGTCAGCGACATCTTCGGCTTTCGCATCGTCGTCGAGACCCTGCCCGAGTGCTATCTGGTGCTCGGTGCGCTGCACCAGCTGTACAAACCGCAGCCGGGCCGCTTCAAGGACTACATCGCGATCCCCAAGCCCAACGGCTACCAGTCGCTGCACACGACGCTGGTGAGCCCGGTGGGCACGCCGGTGGAGTTCCAGATCCGCACCGTGCCCATGCACAGCGTGGCCGAGCAGGGGATTGCCGCGCACTGGCTGTACAAGGTCGACGAGGCCGGCATCTCCGAGGCCCAGCGCATGGGCTCGCGCTGGTTGCAGTCGCTGGTGGACATCCAGGACGAGACGCGCGACTCCAACGAGTTTCTGGAGCACGTCAAGATCGACCTGTTCCCCGACGCGGTCTATGTGTTCACGCCCAAGTCCAAGATCCTGGCCCTGCCCCGCGGCGCCACGCCGGTGGACTTTGCCTATGCCATCCACTCCGACGTCGGCGACCACTGCGTGGCCGCCCAGGTCAATGGCGAGCCGGTGCCGCTGCGCACCGAGCTGCGCAGCGGCGATGTGGTCAGCGTGGTCACGGCCAGCGGCGCACGGCCCAATCCGGCCTGGCTGAGCTTTGTGCGCACCGGCCGGGCACGCTCGAAGATCCGCCATTTCCTGAAGACGCTGGAAGACGACGAGTCGCGCGATCTGGGCGAGAAGATGCTGGCCCAGGCGCTGCGCGCGGAAGGGTTGAGCCTGCCCAGCCAGGACCCGGACGATGCGCAGTCCAACGCGCTATGGCAACAGCTGACGCGCTGGAGCGGCAATCGCCATGCCGACGAGCTGATGGTGCAGATCTCGCAGGGCCGCAAGATTGCCTCCATCGTGGCCAAGCAACTGGCACGGTTGATGGGCGAACAGGGCGCCAGGCCCGACGCCGTGACGCTGACCCTGGGCCGCTACGCCCAGGACGACGCCGCACCCAAGCAGAGCCTGGTCAGCATCGACGGCAGCGAAAGCGCCTCGGTACAGCTGGCGCCCTGCTGCCACCCGATCCCTGGCGACGAGATCACCGGTTATCTGGGCCGCGGCGAGGGCCTGATCGTGCACACGCAGGAATGCGGGGTCGGCCGGCGCCTCCTGCAGCGCGACAGCGAGCACTGGATCAAGGTGGCCTGGGCCGAGGAACTGACCCGCCCTTTCGAGGCCGCCATCGGCGTGCTGCTGAGCAATGGCAAGGGCGTGCTGGCCCAGGTGGCGGCGGCGGTCAGTTCGGCCGAGGCCGACATCAGCCATATCGCCATGGGCGACGATGCCCAGGGCGAAACGGTAGAGCTGAAGCTCTTGCTGAGCGTGCGAGACCGCCTGCACCTGGCCGAGGTGCTGCGCATACTCAAGCGCAGCCCGTCCACGCGGCGGGTCTGGCGTATCAAACCCTGACCGGAGCGGGGTAGCGCACCTCCAGCACCTCGATCTTCTCGACACCGCCGGGCGTCATCAACTGCACCTCATCGCCCTCGCGCGCCTTCAGCAGGGCCCGCGCTATCGGCGCGATCCAGCTGACCTCGCCCTTCAGGCTGTCCGACTCGTCTATGCCCTTGATGGTGATCGTGCGCTCCTCACCGCGGGCATTGGCATAGGTCACCGTCGCGCCGAAGAAGACCTGGTCGCTGCCATGGTGGGCGGAAGGGTCGGCCACCTCGGCCACATCGAGCCGCTTGGTGAGGAAACGGATGCGCCGGTCAATTTCTCGCAAACGCTTTTTGCCGTAGAGATAGTCGCCGTTCTCCGAGCGATCCCCGTTCTTGGCCGCCCATGACACCACTTCGACGATCTTCGGCCGCTCGACATCAAGCAATTGCATGAATTCGGCACGCAGGTCGGCATAGCCCTTGGGCGTCATGTAGTTGCGCGTGCCGGCGGGAATGGCCGGCAGGGCCATGTCCTCGTCATCGTCGCCGTCGCTCTCTTTGGTGAAGGCCTTGCTCATGGCTGCATGGGTGTGGGCGGAGTCCGCCACGGGTGACGCGCTCAATGGCGCCGGAAGCCCGACTGTGACACAGCGCAGACCCACCCCCTGAACGAGGGGTGAGGCATATACCCATTCACCCCTAACCCGTGGGATGGCTGCCCCGTAGCCCGCTGGTTACAACCCCTAAAGCTTCTGACACGAGCTGGTATTCCCCTGCGGATTTCCAGCAGGCCGGAGGTCCCAGACCATCAAGGCACCATCCGGCAGTTCCCGAACCGCAGCACCCCGTAAAGCGAAACGCAGAGCGACCGCAAGCCCAGGCGCTCTGGACCAAGAGGAGTCCAGCATGAAAGTCCACCCGCAAACCCGCGTCAATACCTACTTCAACAGCACCCAGGACGATCCCGCGGTGGCCGCGCTGAAGGGCGCCAACGGTGGCTACGTGGTGACCTGGACCAGCAGCGGTCAGGACGGCAGCGGCAACGGCGTGTTCGCGCAGCGTTTCAGCGCCAGCGGCGTCGCGTTGGGCCCGGAGTTCCGCGTCAACACGAACACCTCAAGCACCCAGCAGGAGTCCAGTGTGGTCGGCCTGTCCGACGGCAGCTTCCTGGTCAGCTGGGTGGACCACTCCGGCAGCGACGGCAGCAGCTATAGCGTTCAGGCCCGCCGCTTCGATGCCAATGGCACAGCCTTGGGCAACGACTTCCGCGTCAACACCTACACCCCCAACGACCAGGGTCAGCCCAGCGCGGCCGTCTTCGACGGCGGCTATGTGGTGAGCTGGTACTCGAATTCGCAGGACGGCAGCAGCCACGGTGTCTATACCCAGCGCTACAACAATGCCGGCGTGGCCCAGGGCGCGGAGACACGGGCCAACACCACCACCGCCAATGCCCAGTACGAGCCCGACGTATCGGCGCGCGCCGACGGCAGCTATGTCGTGGTCTGGCGCTCCGACAGCCAGGACGGCAGCGGCGCCGGTGTCTACGCCCAGCGCTTTGACAGCGCCGGTGTCGCCGCAGGCGCCGAGTTCCGAGTCAACACGGTCACCGCCAGCAACCAGTACGAGCCGCGTGTGGCGATGCTCGCCGATGGCAGCTTTGTCGTCGTCTGGCGCGACGATGGTGGCCGTGACGGCAGCGGCAACGCGGTATTTGCCCAGCGCTATGACGCGGCCGGCGTGGCCCAGGGCGGCGAGTTCCGCATCAATGAATACACCAGCGGCAGCCAGTACCAGGCCGACGTCGAGGCCCTGTCCGGCGGCGGTTTTGTCGTCACCTGGCACAACGACAGCGGCAGCCTGGATGGGCTGAGCAACAGCGACGTCTATGTGCGCGAGTACAGCAGCCTGGGCATACCGCTGGGCGGTGAGGAACGCGTCAACACGCCCAACAACAACGGGCAGTATGCGCCGGCCATCGCCGATCTGGGCAGCGGCAACTTCGTCGTCGTGTTCGCCGACAACAGCGGCGCCGACGGCAACGGCACAGGGGTGTTCCAGCAGCTGTTCGGCGACCCGGCCGAGCTGCCCCGCCAAGCCTCGCCAACCCTGGGCGACTTTAGCGGCACCGTCAATTTTGGCGAGAACGCCGTCAATGCCACGGCCCAGGTGCTCGACGCCTCGGTCAGTCTGGCCGATGCGGATTCGACCAATTTCGATGGCGGCCGGGTGAGCCTGTTCTATGTCAGCGGTGCCAGCGCCGAGGATCAGCTGACCGTGGTGGACCAGGGCAACGGCCCCGGGCAGATCGGCCTGGCCGGCAATGTGGTCAGCTACGGTGGCGTGCAGATAGGCACGCTCAGCGGCGGCGTCAACGGCGCCAATATGGAGATCGCGCTGAACGCCAATGCGACGGTCGAGGCGGTGGAGGACCTGATACAGCACCTGGGCTATCGCAATACCAGCAGCAGCCCACAGGCGACCCGGCAGGTCAGCGTGCGCATCGAAGACGGTGATGGCGGCTCGGGTGCCGGCGGCATCATCACCGTCAATGTGTCCCGCGAGCTCGACGGCTCGCCGGCCGTCCACGGCGAAGACCGTGTCAACAGCTATGTGCCGGGCAACCAGAACGACCCGGAGATCGGCCGCCTCAGCGATGGCGGCTATGTCACCGTCTGGACCTCGGTGGGCCAGGATGGCAGCGCCGATGGCATCTATGCCCAGCGCCACAGCGCCAGCGGCGTGGCCGTCGGGCCCGAGTGGCGCGTCAACACGTCGACCGGCGGTGACCAGAACTACCCCCATGTGGCCGGCCTGTCCGATGGCGGCTTCGTCATCAGCTGGGAAGACAACGGCAACGACGGCTCCGGCTGGGGCAGCTATGCCCAGCGCTATGACGCCAACGGCGCTGCCGCTGGCGGCCAGATGCTGCTCAACACCACGACGGCCAACAACCAGTACCACACCGTGGTCAGTGCCTACACCGGTGGCTTTGCAGCCGTCTGGGCCGCCAACGGACAGGCCGGCGGCGGCGGCTACGACATCCTGCTGCAGCGCTTCGACAACGCCGGGGCCAAGCTCGGCGGCGAGGTGCTGGTCAACACACCGGTGGGCAACAACCAGCAGCTGCCCGATGTGGCGGCAAGTGCCAACGGAAATCTGGTCATCGTCTGGCAGGACGAGGCCAGTGCCGACGGCAATGGCTACGGCGTGTTCGGCCGCCGCTATGACGCGGCCAGCGCCACCTTCGGC
>NZ_SNXS01000003.1:0-842007 GCF_004362525.1 Roseateles toxinivorans | reverse complement strand
CAACGGAAATCTGGTCATCGTCTGGCAGGACGAGGCCAGTGCCGACGGCAATGGCTACGGCGTGTTCGGCCGCCGCTATGACGCGGCCAGCGCCACCTTCGGCGCCGTCTTCCAGGTCAACACCCTCACCAGCGGCAACCAGTACGAGGCCCGGGTGGCGATGCTGTCCAACGGGGGCTTTGTCGCTGTCTGGGGCGATTCCAGCGGCCCCGATGGCTCGGGCTGGGCCACCTATGCCCGCGTCTATGACGCCGCCGGCGCGGCCCTGGGTGACGCCTTCCGCGTCAACGAGTACACCAACGGCAGCCAGTACCAGCCGGTTGTCACCGGCCTGAGCACGGGCGGCTTCATCGTCGCCTTCCACAACGACTCGGCCGGTCCTGAAGGCACCTCCGGCGATGTGAGCCTGCGCGAATATGACAATCTCGGCAATGCCATCGATGGTGATCGCCGCGTCAACAGCTACACCAGCAGCACGCAATCCGAGCCGGCCATCGAAGACCTGGGCAACGGCAACTTCGTCGTGGCCTGGCGCTCCGAGGGGCAGGACGGCAGCAGCGGTGGCATCTACCAGCAGGTGTTCGGCGATGGCGCCGAGCTGGCGCGCCAGGCCAACCCGGATCTGGGCGACCTGGCCGGCACGCTGACCTTTGCCGAGAATCTGGTCAATGCAGCCCCCCAGCTGCTGGACGCCGCCGTCAGCCTGACCGACGCCGACTCGGCCAACTTCAATGGCGGCCGGCTGGACCTGTTCTACACCACCGGCCAGAGCAGCCAGGACCAGCTGAGCGTACTCAGCCAGGGCAACGGCGCCGGCCAGATTGGCGTGGCTGGAAACGTCGTCAGCTATGGCGGCGTGGCCATCGGCCTGCTCAGCGGTGGCAGCAATGGCACGAATCTGCGCATTGACTTCAACAGCGATGCCGCGACGGTCGATGCCGTCGAGTCGCTGATTCAGCGCATTGCCTATGCCAACACCAGCAGCAGCCCGGATGCCTCACGCACGCTGGGTTTGCGCGTCAGCGATGGCGATGGTGGCGCCAGCCTGGCGAGCAGCCTGACCATCAACGTCACGCGCGAGATTGACGGCACCCCGACCGCCTATGGCGAGGATCGCGTCAACAGCTACAGCCCGGGCGTCCAGAACGACCCGGAGATAGGCCGCCTCAGCGATGGTGGCTATGTCACCGTGTGGACCTCGGTGGGCCAGGATGGCAGCGCCGATGGCATCTATGCCCAGCGCTACAGCGCCAGCGGCGTGGCCGTCGGGCCCGAGTGGCGTGTCAACCTCCTGTCCGGCAATGACCAGAACTACCCCCATGTGGCCGGCCTGTCCGATGGCGGCTTCGTCATCAGCTGGGAAGACAATGGCAACGACGGCTCCGGCTGGGGCAGCTATGCCCAGCGCTATGACGCCAACGGCGTGGCCGCCGGCAGCCAGCTGCTGCTCAATACCACCACCTCCAGCAACCAGTACCACACCGTGGTCAGTGCCTACACCGGCGGCTTTGCCGCGGTCTGGGCCTCCAACACCCAGGCCGGCGGCAGCGGCTACGACATCGTGCTGCAGCGCTTCGACAATGCCGGGGCCAAGCTCGGCGGCGAGGTGCTGGTCAACACCCCGGTGGGCAACAACCAGCAGCTGCCCGATGTGGCGGCAAGTGCCAACGGCAATCTGGTCATCGTCTGGCAGGACGAGGCCAGTGCCGACGGCAATGGCTACGGCGTGTTCGGCCGCCGCTATGACGCGGCCAGCGCCACCTTCGGCGCCGTCTTCCAGGTCAACACCATCACCACCGGCAACCAGTACGAGGCCCGGGTGGCGATGCTGTCCAATGGCGGCTTTGTCGTCGTCTACGGCGACTCCGGTGGTCAGGACGGCTCGGGCTGGGCCACCTATGCGCGCGTCTATGACGCTGACGGCACCGCCCTGGGCGATGCCATCCGCGTCAACGAATCCACCAGTGGCAGCCAGTACCAGCCGGTCGTCACCGGCCTGAGCAGCGGCGGCTTCGTCGTCAGTTTCTACAACGACTCGACCGGTCCCGAGGGCACCTACGGCGACGTCTACATCCGCGAATACGACAACCTCGGCAACGTCATCGATGGCGACCGCCGTGTCAACAGCTACACCGCCGGCAGCTACCAGTACGAACCGGCGATCGAGGACCTGGGCAATGGCAACTTCGTCGTCGCCTGGCGTTCGGACACCCAGGACAACGGCACCGCAGGCATCTACCAGCAGCTGTTCGGCGATGTGGCCGAGCTGCCCCGCCAGCTCAACCCTGACCTGGGCAACTTCACCGGCACAGTGACTTTCGCTGAGAACCTGGTGAATGCCGGGCCACAGGTCATAGACGCGGCGGTCAGCCTGACCGACATCGACTCGGCCAATTTCAATGGTGGCCGGCTGGACCTGTTCTACACCCTGGGCCAGAGCAGCCAGGACCAGCTGAGCGTGCTCAGCCAGGGCAATGGCGCAGGACAGATCGGCGTGGCCGGCAATGTGGTCAGCTTTGGCGGGCTTGCCATCGGCCTGATCAGCGGCGGCAGCAATGGCACGAATCTGCGCATCGACTTCAACAGTGATGCCGCCACGGCCGACGCCGTGGAAGCGCTGGTACAGCGCCTGGCCTATGCCAACACCAGCCAGAGCCCGAACCTCAGCCGCGGCCTGGGCCTGCGTGTCAGCGATGGCGATGGTGGCTCCAGCGCCTCGAACCTGCTGACCATCAACATCACCCCCGACGCCGACGGCATCGCCCAAGCCTATGGCGAGGAGCACCTCAACAGCTATCGCACAGCCCATCAGCAGCAGTCCGAAGTTGCCTTGCTGAGCGACGGTGGCTATGTCGTGACCTGGCAGTCCACCTCGCAGGACGGCAGCAGCGAAGGCATCTATGCCCAACGCTTCAGCGCCCAGGGCGTGGCCATCGGTGCGGAGTTCCGCGTCAACGCCACCACCACCGGCGAGCAGAGCTATGCCCATGTGGCAGCGCTGTCGGATGGCGGCTTCGCCATCACATGGCAGGACAACAACGCCAGCGACGGCAACGGCTGGGGCGTGTTCGGCCAGCGCTATGACGCCGCCGGCACGGCCCAGGGCGGCAATTTCGTCGTCAACACCCATACCAACAACATCCAGTTCCACAATGCCATGGCCGGCTACAACGGCGGCTTCGCCGTGGTCTGGTCCTCGACCGGAAATGCCGGCGGCAGCGGCTACGACATCTACCTGAAGCGCTATGACAACACCGGCGCCGTCGTCACCGCCGAGACCCGGGTCAGCACCACCCCGGGCGCACCGGCCAATCCGCAGCTGAACACACAGCAACTGCCCCATGTGGCGGCCTATGCGAACGGCAATCTGGTAATCGTCTGGCAGGACGAGAGCAGCAACGACGGCAGCAGCAACGGCGTCTATGGCCGGCGCTATGACGCCGCCAGCGCTACTTTCTCGGACACCTTCCTGATCAACACCAACACCGCAGGCGCGCAGTACGAGCCGCAGGTGGCGACCCTGGCCGACGGCGGCTTCATCGTCGTCTGGCGCTCGGACAGCCAGGACGGATCGGGTGCCGGCGTCTATGGCCAGCGCTACGACGCGGCCGGCGTGAAGGCCGGCGGCGAATTCCTGATCAACGAGACCACCACCGGCGGGCAGTACCAGCCGGCGGTGACCGGACTGTCCACCGGCGGCTTCGTCGTCAGCTGGTACAACGACAACTACGACCTCAGCGGCAGCGGCACGACCAGCGACGTCTATATCCGCCAGTACGACGCGGCCGGCGTGGCGCTCGACGGTCAACGCAAGCTGGTCTCCAACTCCAGCGGCGAAGAGTCGTCGCCGACCATCACCGACCTCGGCAACGGCAACTTCGTCGTCACCTACACCGACTACAACACCTCCGCCAACGGTGGCAACAACACCTATGACATCGCCCAGCAGATCTTCGGCGATGCCGGCGAGCTGGCACGGCCCAGCGCGAACCCGCTGCTGGATGACCTGCGCACCACGCGCGTCCTGAGCCAGGCCCAGGCCATCACGCCGCAGCTGATAGACAGCGACTTCAACATCACAGACAGCGACTCGGCCAATCTGGACGTGGGCCGCCTGCTGGTCTTCTTCACCTCGGGTGCCACCGCCAACGACACCCTGTCGGTGCAGTCCTTCGTCGCCCCGCTGGCCGGCCAGTTCAATCTGAACGGCAGCAATCTGTACTACGGTGGCACGGCGCCGGGCAACCTGATCGGCACCGTCAGCGGTGGTGTCGGCGACACACCGCTGGCCATCGTCTTCAACGCCAGCGTGACGGCGGAGCTGGCCCGTGCCGTGGCCGAGAACATCACCTATCAGTACAACGCCGCAGCGGCGCCTATCGGTAGCCGCACGATCGCCTTCCGCCTGTTCGACGGCGATGGCGGCGCCTCGCAGGCGCAAAGCGTGACCTTGAGCATCGCCGCGTCCGCACCCGCCGCAGTGCTGGCGTTGAGCGATCTTGAAGCCTCGCTGACCTTGACCGAGGCGTCGGCACAGGCCGGTGTGCTGATCGACAGCGCCGTGCAGCTTGACGCCGGTGTGGCCGGCTTCAATGCCGGCACCCTGACCGTCAGCTACACAGCCAATGCCCGCGCCGACGACCAGCTGACGATACGCAACCAGGGCAATGGCAGCGGCGAGGTCGCTTTCGCCGCGGGCAACGTCAGCTATGAAGGCGTGCTCATCGGCACCAGCGCCGGTGGCGGCAATGGCAGCAGCCTGGTCGTCACCTTCAATGCATCGGCCACGGCCGACGCCATCGAGCGCGTGATCGAGAACCTCCGCTACCAGACCACCAGCGATGGTGCCCTGGCCAGCCGCACGGTGCAGATCCAGGTCCGGGATGCCGCCGCAGTCACCACGGCGCAATCCATCGTCATCAACATCACCCCCGAGGTGGATGGGGCCGGCCCGCTGTTCGGCGACCAGCAGGTCAACACCTATGTGGCCGCCGACCAGGAGGTGCCACGCGTGGCCACCCTGGAAGGCGCCAACGCCGGCGCCTATGTGGTGGTATGGCGTTCGAATGGCGAGGACGGCAGTGGCTGGGGCGTGTTCGGCCAGCGCTACACCGCCGCCGGCGTGCCCGACGGTACCGAGTTCCAGATCAACTCGCTGAGTGCCGGCGCGCAGCAGGATCCGCAGGTCGCCGCGCTGTCCGGTGGCGGCTTTGTGGTCACCTGGTACAGCGAAGGACAGGACGGCTCGTCCGGCGGCGTCTATGCGCAGCGCTATGGCGTTGACGGCAACCCCGCGGGCACCGAGTTCCGCGCCAACACGACCACCAGCAGTACCCAGACCCACGGCGCCGTGCTCGGTCTGGCCGGCGGTGGCTTCATCATCACCTGGGCCAGCCAAAGCCAGGACACCAGCGGCTACGGCGTGTTCGGCCAACGCTACGACGCGGCCGGAGCCGCTGTGGGCGTCGAGTTCCAGCTCAACACCTATCTGCCCAACGACCAGTACACCCCGGCGATGGCCGCCCTGCGCGACGACCCGTCAACCGCCGGCACCGATGAAACAGGCTTTGTCGCCGTGTGGATATCGAACGGCCAGGACGGCAGCGGCTGGGGTGTCTATGGGCAGCGTTTCGACGCGGCAGGCGCCAAGGTGGGCACCGAGTTCAAGGTCAATACCACCACCACCGGCAGCCAGTACTACACCGATGTGGCCACCCTGGCGAATGGCGACTTCGTCGTGGTCTGGGATGACGATGGCACGAACACCGTGCGTGGCCAGCGTTTCACCGCCGGCGGCGCCACCGTTGGCGGGGAGTTCGCCGTCAACAACACCGACTTCCCGTCCAACTACGGCCGCTCGCCCCATATCGCTGCCCTGGGCAATGGCGGTTTCGTGATCAGCTGGGACGGTACCGGCAGCATCATCGAAGGCGGCTACGGCGTCTATGCCCAGCAGTACGACGCTGTCGGCGCCAAGGTGGACGGGCCGCTGCATCTCAGCAGCATCACAGCACCGACGCAGATCTACCCCGACATCAGCGGCCTGTCCGGCAGCAATTTCGTCGCCGTCTGGCAGTCCTACAACCAGGAAGTCGGCTCGGCCAGCACCTATGGCGTCTTCAGCCAGCTGTTCGGTACGCCGGGCAGCATCGTTCGCCAGGAGTCGCCGCAGCTGCTGGACCTCGAAGCCTCGGTCAGCTTTGATGAGAACACCGTCAATGCCGCGCCGCAGCTGATCGATCCGGGTGTGCGCGTGATCGATGGCGACTCGGCCAACTTCGCTGGCGGCAAGCTGATCGTCAGCGTCATCAACGGCTATGGGGCCGGCCAGGGCTTCGACCCCGGAGCCTCGACTCAGGACCATTTCGCTATCCGCAACCAAGGTGCCGGCGCCGGCCAGGTCGGCTTTGACGGCAGCACCGTGCGTTTTGGCGGCGTGGCCATAGGCACCGTCGTCAGCAACGGGCAGAACGGCAGCGATCTGGTCGTGCAGTGGAATGCCAGCGCCACCGCTGCCATGGCCGAAGCGGTGGTCGAGAACCTGACCTACCGCAACAGCTCCAGCAATCCGGTGGCCTCGCGCCAGGTGTCGATTGTTGTCTCAGACGGCGATGGCGGCCAGAGCACCCAGCTCAACACCATCACCATCAACGTCAACACCCAGGTCGATGGCGCCGCCAAGCTGCTGCCCGCCGACCAAAGGGTCAACACCTACGCGCCGGGCGACCAGATCTACGCCGGCATCGGCGCCTTGCAGGGCGCCAATGCCGGGCAGTATGTGGTGGTCTGGCAGAGCGAGGGACAGGACAGCGACGGCTACGGCGTGTTCGGCCAGCGCTATGACGTCAATGGTTCGGCCATCGGCGCCGAGTTCCAGATCAACACCACCACCCCGGGGGCCCAGGAAGGCGCCCAGGGCGTGAGCATCGGTGCCCTCAGCACCGGCGGCTTTGTCGTCAGCTGGGAAGCCCCTGACGGCAGCAGTGACGGCATCTTCGCCCAGCGCTATGACGCGGCCGGCAATGCCGTGGGCGCCGAGTTCAAGGTCAGCCCGGTCGTCACCTACGAGCAGACCCAGGCGATGGTGCTGGGCCTGGCCGGTGGCGCCTTCGTGATCGCCTGGTCCGATGACAACAACGCCGACGGCAACAGTTACGGCGTGCGCGTGCAGCACTATGACGCTGCCGGCGTGGCCCAGGGCGCGCCGGTACTGATCAATGCCACGCCGGGCGCCGCGCCGCCGAACTCCTTCACCAACGGCAACCAGTCCTATCCGCAGATGGCGCTGTTGAACGACGGCGGCTATGTCATCACCTATCACTCCCAGGGCCAGGACGGCAGCGACTGGGGCGTCTATGCGCGGCTGATGAATGCCGACGGCACGCCGCGCGGCGATGCCTTCCAGGTCCACACCACCACGGCCGGCTACCAGGCCGTGGCCGATGTGGCCACGCTGACCGGCGGCGACTTCGTGGTCACCTTCAAGAGCGATGCGCCCGGCCTGAACGGTTGGTCCATCATGGCCCAGCGCTTCACGGCAGCCGGCGTCAAGGTTGGTGGCGAGGTGCTGGTCAATGACGGGGCGACCGTACCGATCAGCGACGCCCTCCCCCGCATCACCGCGCTGGACACCGGCGGCTATGTGATCGCCTGGCATGCCTCGTCGAACAACTACGACAGCTTTGCCCAGCAGTTCGACGCACTTGGCAACAAGGTCGATGCCCCGCTGCAGCTCAACAGCTACAACGTCCACCACCAGTACATGCCCAATCTCGCAAGCCTGGGCGGCGGGCGCTTCGTGGCGGCATGGCAGTCGTACAACCAGGAAGCCGGCACCGCCAACACCTACGGCATCTACCAGAACCTGTTCGGCACCACCGGGCCGCTGGCCAAGTCCGCCGCGCCCGAGATCACCGACCTGGTCAGCAGCCTGACGGTGGGCGAGAACGCCGCCAACCAGCCGGCCGGCGTGTTGATCGATGCGGCCGTCAGCGTGTTCGACGTCGACTCGGCCAATTTTGATGGCGGCCAGATGGTGGTGTCGGTGATCTCCGGCTACAGCAGCCTGGGGGTCGATCTGAACGAGAACCTGCCCTCGCAGGACCAGTTCTTCATTCGCAACCAGGGCAATGGCGCGGGCCAGGTGGATGTGGTCGGCGCGAATGTGCGCTATGGCGGCGTGACCATAGGCAGCATCCTGTCCGACGGCAGCGCCGGCAAGGACCTGATCGTGCAGTGGAATGCTGCGGCCTCGCAGCAGGCGGTCGAGGCGGTGATCGAGAACCTCAGCTACCGCAATATCTCCACCGACCCGGTGCCCTCTCGCATAGTCAGCCTGCAGCTCAGCGATGGCGACGGCACCACCGGCACTCCGCGGGTGCTGACCATCAACGTCACACCCGAGGCCGACGGCCCGGCGCCGCTGTTCCTGCCCGAGCGCGTCAACACCTATGCGGTCAACGCGCAGCAGCAACCCGATGTGGCCCGGCTCGCCGATGGCGGCTATGTGATCGTCTGGGAGTCGGAGGGCCAGGACGGTTGGAGTGACGGTGTGTTCGGCCAGCGCTACGACGCGCTGGGCACACCGGTCGGTAATGAGTTCCGCGTCAGCGACTACACGCCCTACAGCCAGTACGAACCGACGGTCACCGGCCTGGCCGGTGGCGGCTTTGTCGTCGCCTTCCGCAGCGACAGCCGGGATGGCTCCGGCTCGGCCGTGATCGCCCAGGTGTTCGATGCCGGCGGCGCCCGCGCCGGTGCCGAACTGCTGGTCAACACCAGCACCAATGGCAGCCAGTATCAGCCGAACATCACCGCCTTGAACGATGGCGGCTTTGCCGTCGCCTGGTATTCGGACGGCATCCGTGATGGCCGCTACTACGATGTGTTCTTCCAGCGTTTCAATGCCGCTGGCACCGCCGTGGGCAGCGAAGTGCGGGCCAACACCAGCACCGGCTTCGAGAATTCGGCCCAGTACGAGCCGAACATCGTGCAGCTCAGCGGCGGCGACATCGTCGTCGCCTGGCGGGCCGACTCCGCACAGGACGGCTCGCTGTCCGGCGTCTACGCCCAGCGCTTCAGCAGCAGCGGTGTGGCCGTGGGCGGCGAGTTCCGCCTCAACACCACCACCGAGAACTACCAGTACGACGTGCAGCTGGCCCGTCATGGCACAGGCTTTGTGGCCGTCTGGACATCGCGCGAGCAGGATGGCAGTGCCGACGGCATCTATGGCCGCCTCTATGACGCCAGCGGCAACCCGAGCTCGGCCGAGTTCCGCATCAACGAGAGCACCTACCACTACCAGTACGAACCGGCCGTGGCCACGCTGTCCAACGGCGGCTTTGTGGTCACCTGGCACGGCTACAACAGCCAGACTGGCCAGTATGATGTGCTGGCCCAGCAGTTCGACGCCGCCGGCAACCGCGTGGACGGCGAAACCCGCCTCGACAACACGACCAGCAACACCGGCCAGAACGTCACCGCACTGGCCAATGGCGCCTTCGTGGTGGCCTGGCAGGGCAATACTGATGGCGACGGCTCGGGCATCTTCCAGCGCCTGGTCGGCAACCCGGCCGACTTCCCGCGCCAATCGGCGCCGGTGCTGGTGGACCTGGCGACCACGGTCACCTTCCTCGAAAACGATCTCAATCTCGGGCCGCAACGCATAGACCCGGGCGTGGGCCTGTTCGACAGCGACTCGACAAATTTTGCCGGCGGTCGCCTGGACGTCAGCTACGTCACCCCCTATGGCAACCCGAACCAGTTCGGCATCCCTGGCATCAATGCCCAGGATCAATTGGGCATACGCAACCAGGGCACGGGCACAGCGCAGATTGGCATCTCGGGCGCCAACGTCAGCTACGAGGGCACGGTCATTGGCACCCTGATCGCCAATGGCGTCAACGGCGGCGCCTTGACGGTGCTGTTCAACGCCAATGCCACACCCGTGGCGGTGGAAGCCCTGGTCGAGAACCTGACCTACCAGAACTTCCTGTCCAATCCCGAGCCGAGCCGTACGATCTCGGTGCGCATCTCGGACGGCGACGGCGGTGTCACCGCCCCGCAGGCCGTGACCATCAACATCACGCCGCAGTCCGACGGCGCCGTGCCGCTGGGCGTGCAGCAGACCGTCAATACGGCAATAGCCGGCCAACAGTACACACCCTCGATCGCCCGACTGTCGGACAACGGTTATGTGGTGGTGTGGCGCGACGACTCGGGCGCCGATGGCAGCAGCTATGGCGTCTACGGGCAGCGCTATGACTCTGTCGACAACAAGGTCGGAGCGCAGTTCCTGGTCAACACGGCGACCAGCGGCGCCCAGTACGAACCCGGCGCGGTGGCTCTAGCCGACGGCAAGTTCGCCGTCGTCTGGCGCTCCGACAACGGAGATGGCTCGGGCTCCGGCGTCTATATGCAAGTCTTCGCCGCCGATGGCACGAAGGACGGCATCGAATCCCGGGTCAATACCACGACCGTCGGCAGCCAGTACCAGCCCGCGGTGACCCAAAGCAGCACCGGCGGCTTCATCGTCGCCTGGTACTCCGATAACCAGCGCGACGGCCAGTACTACGACACCTTCTTCCAGCGCTACGACGCCAGCGGCGCCAAGCTGGGCGGTGAAATACGTGCCAACACGCCGATCACGGCCACCCAGTTCACCGCGCAGAGCGAGCCCTCGATTGCGTTGCTGGAAGACGGACGCTTCGTCGTCACCTGGCGCTCCGAGGGCCAGGACGGCAGCAGCGGTGGCATCTATGCCCAGCGCTTCAATATCGATGGCAGCCCCGACGGCAGCGAGCAGCGCCTCAACACCTATATTGAAAGCAACCAGAGCACGCCGTCGGTGGCGGCGCTGAAGGATGGCGGCTATGTGGTGATCTGGCGCTCGGAAGGCCAGGACACCTCGAGCGGCGGCATCTACGGCCAGCGCTTTGACGCCACCGGCACAGCCGTCGGCGGCGAGTTCCGCGTCAACTACCTGGTCAGCGGCAACCAGAGCGAGCCCACCGTGGCATCGCTGGTGAACGGCGGCTTCGTCGTCAGCTGGACCGATGGCGACGACCTCTGGCTGCAGCAGTTCGACTCCACCGGCCGGCAGGTGGACAGCCAGCTGGCCGTCAATGCCAACGCCTACTACGACCCCAAGGGCGGTCCGGACATCGTCGAGATGCCCGATGGCGGCTTCGTCGTCGTCTATCACGGCTATCTGCAGGCCGCCAATGGCGGCAACGACACCTGGGACATTCGCCTGCAGCGCTTTGCCAATACCGCACCCAATGTGCAGGACGTGGTGGTCAACGGCCCGGAAGACACCGACATCGTGCTGACCGAGGCCCTGTTCGCCAGCGGCTTCAGCGATGCCGAGGGCCAGACCCTGGCCGCGATCAAGCTGATCACGCTGCCGGCCTCGGGCACGCTGAAGTTCAATGGCGCAGACGTGCTGCCCGGCCAGGAGATCAGTGCCGCCGACCTTGCCGCCGGCCTGTTGATCTACAAGGGCAACCTCAACTTCTACGGCCCGGACCAGTTCCGCTGGACCGGCAGCGATGGCAATGTGTTTGCCAGCGGCTCGGTATTCACCAACATCACCCTTACCAATGTCAATGACGGGCCCGGCCTGGAAGCGGGTGTCGATGGCACGGCCAACGAGGGCACGAACTTCTCGCGCGGCTTCACCCTCAGCGACCCTGATCCGACCGACACGCACCAGATCACCGTCAGCTGGGTCGGCAACCTCGGTCAGACCGGCAGCTACCAGTTCAGCACCGGCAGCGCCACGCCCAGCTTCAATCTGAACCTGCCGGACAACGACACCTATACCGTCACCCTCACGGCCGATGACCAGCAGGGCCAGCCCAACAGCGTGGAGACCGACACCTTCCAGGTGGTGGTGGCCAATGTGGCCCCGACGCTGAACCTGTTCGGCGACAACACCGTCGAGAGCGGCCAGGTCTACACACTGCAGCTGGGTGGCGTGATTGACCCCGGCGCAGACACCGAGACCAGCTACTCCATCGACTGGGGCGACGGCACGCCGCCCCAGCTCGTCAATGTGGCCGACCTGCCAGGCAATCGGCAGCTCACCCACACCTATGCGACGCCGGGCAGCTTTGCCATCGTCGTCGGCGTCACCGACGAAGACGGCAACTTCCCGAATGCCGGCACGCGCAACGTCACCGTCAGTGCGCCGGCCGAGGTCATCACCGTCGATGCCGGCGCCGATACGACGGCCCAGGAGGGCGTGTTCTTCTCGCGCACCATCAACTTCACCGATCCGACCGACCAGGACCCGGTCGGCCGCACCGTGACGGTGGACTGGGGCGATGGCAGCGCACCGCAGGTGTTCGGCATCAGCGGCGCGGCCACCAGCTTCAATATCGGCCACTACTTCACCGACAACCGGGTCACCCCGTTCGAGGTCAGCGTCACGGTCGACGACTCGGGCGCCCAGCAGGGCAATGACAAGTTCCTCGTCACCGTCAACGATGTGGCGCCGACGCTCAGCGTATTCGGTGCCGGCTCGGTCAGCGAGGGCTCCAACTACCTGATCACGCTGGGCGGTGTGAACGACAGCGGCACCGATGTGGTCAGCGAGTACCGCATCCACTGGGGCGACGGCAGCACCGTGATCGTCGCCGCCGCCGACATGCCGGCCAATCGCCAGTTCAGCCACGTCTATGCCGACGGCAATATCGGTGGCACGCCGCGCTCGGTGACGGTGGACCTGGTCAACGAGGACGGCACCTTCCTGGTTGCCGGCCAGCACAACCTGACCGTGCTCAATGTGGTCCCGGTTGTGCCTCTCAGCGGCGCCAACACGTCCGATGAAGGCAGTAGCTATGCCCTGACCCTGGGCGCCCTGACCGACCCGGGCACCGACACGGCCACCCTGTTCCGCCTCAACTGGGGCGACGGCAGCGCCGTGCAGGAGTACACGCCGGCCGAGTTCGCGGCCCTGCTGGCCGGTGGCGGCGTCGTCAACCATGTGTTCGCCGACGGCGGCAATGGCGGCACCCTGCGCACCATCGTGCTGCAGGTGCTGGACGAGGACGGCACGCACACGGCGGGTACCAAGAGCGTGACCGTGGGCAATCTGGCCCCGACCCTGACGCTGACAGGTGCCGACAACAGCAACGAGGCCAGCGGCTACACGCTGAACATCGCCGCCACCGACGCCGGTGGGGCCGGTGATCCGCTGAGCTACAGCATCGATTGGGGCGATGGCTCCCCGGTACAGAATCTGACGGCCGGGCAGCTGGCAGCACTGGGCGGCAATGTGAACCATGTGTTCGCCGATGACAACGATGGGCCCGACAATGCGAGCGCGCGCAGCATCAGTGTCACTGTCAATGATGGCGACGGCGGCTCCACCAGCCAGGTCAAGAACATCGCCGTCCTCAACGTCGCACCGACGGCCCCGGTGACCGGGGCGGACAGCGTCAACGAAGCCAGCGTCTACACGCTGAACGTCGGCGCCGTCGCCGACCCCGGCCCCGACACCCGCACCGGCTACAGCATCGCCTGGGGCGATGGCGCGACCGACAACTTCACCGTCGCGCAATGGACGGCGGCGGCGGGTGTCTTCACCCACACCTATGCCGATGGCGCAGCGGGTGGCACGGGCCAGACCATCACCGTCAACGCCACCGATGAAGACGGCACTTTCGTGCTGGGCAGCAAGAACATCACCGTCAACAATGTCGGCCCGGTGCTGAACATCTCGGGGGCCGCTGGCCTCAACGAGGGGGGTACGTACACGCTGAACATCATCGGCAGCGATGTCGCAGGTGCGGCCGATCCGCTGACCTACAGCATCGACTGGGGCGATGGCTCGGCGCTGCAGAACCTGACGGCGGCCGAACTGGCCGTTCTGGGCGGCAATGTGGCCCACGTCTATGCCGATGACGACAACGGCCCCAACAACGCCAGCCTGCGCACCATCAGCGTCACCGCCAACGATGGCGACGGCGGCACGGCCAACCAGGTCAAGGACATCACTGTCAGCAATGTGGCGCCCACGGCGGCCGTCACCGGCGCCGACAGCGTCAACGAGGCCAGCCTCTACACGCTCAATGTCGGCCCGGTGAGCGAACCCGGCACAGACACCCGCAGCGGCTACAGCATTGACTGGGGCGACGGCTCGACCAGCAACTTCACCGCCGCACAATGGGCGGCGGCGGCCGGCAGCTTCAGCCACAGCTATGCCGATGGCGCGGCCGGCGGCACGGCGCAGACGATCACCGTCAGCGCGACCGACGAGGACGGCACCTTTGTGCTGGGCAGCAAGAACCTCACCGTCAACAACGTCGGGCCGGTGCTGAATGTCTCGGGCGCCGACAGCTTGGACGAGGGCGGCACCTACACCCTGAACATCGTCGGCAGCGACGCGGCCGGCGCCGCCGACCCGCTGAGCTACAGCATCGACTGGGGTGATGGCTCGGCGGTCCAGAACCTGACGGCGGCCGAGCTGGCCCTGCTCGGCGGCAATGTCCAGCATGTCTTCGCCGATGACCAGGACGGCCCTGTCAACAGCACGGCCCGCAATATCAGCGTGACCGCCAACGATGGCGATGGCGGCAGCAGCAACCAGGTCAAGGGTATCAGCGTCGACAATGTGGCGCCGACGATCGCGCTGTCCGGCGCGGCCACGGTGCAGGTCGGCCTGGCCTACACGCTGAACCTCGGCGCGGTCGCCGACCCGGGCACCGACACCGTCACCAGCTATCTGATCGACTGGGGTGACGGCAACACCGAGGCCGTGGCCGCAGGCGGTGACGTCAATCACGTCTATGCCACGACGGGCAATCGGACCATCGTCGTCGGCCTGGTCGACGAGGACGGCAGCTGGGCCAATGCCGGCAGCCTGAACGTCGAGGCCGTTGCGGCAACGCCCACGGTGTCTTTCGACGCCGGCAGCAATGTCAGCCTGGCCGAGGGCGCACTGTTCACCCGCACCGTCAATTTCGGCGATGGCGATGACAACGGTGCCCCCGGCTGGACCTACAGCATCGACTATGGCGACGGCACCATCGTCAATGGCAGCACGCCTGTGCGCAGCGTGGATCTCAGCCATGTCTTCGCCGACGGCGTGGCCGACCATGTGGTCAGCCTGACCATCACCGACGTGGCAGGCGAATCGGCCACCGACAGCTTCAACGTCCATGTCGACAACCTGGCGCCCTCCGCAGTGGTCAGCGGTGCCGACAGCGTCAACGAAGCCAGCCTCTACACGCTCAATGTCGGTGCGGTGACCGATCCGGGTGCTGATACCCGCACCGGCTACAGCATTGACTGGGGCGATGGCTCGACCAGCGACTTCACCTCGGCACAGTGGACGGCGGCCGGCGGCAGCTTCACCCACAACTACGCCGATGGCGCGGCCGGCGGCACGACGCAGACCATCACCGTCAGCGCCAGCGACGAAGACGGCATCTTTGTGCTGGGCACGAAGAACATCACCGTCAACAACGTCGGCCCGAGCTTGAACATCTCCGGCGCGGCCGGCCTCAACGAAGGCGGCACCTACACGCTGAGCATCGCTGGCAGCGATGCTGCCGGCGCCGCCGATCCGTTGAGCTACAGCATCGACTGGGGCGATGGCACGGCCGTGCAGAACCTGACGGCGGCCGAGTTGGCCCTGCTCGGCGGCAATGTCCAGCACGTCTATGCCGACGATGATGACGGCGCCAACAACGCCAGCCTGCGCAGCATCAGTGTCACCGTCAACGATGGCGATGGCGGCACGGCCAACCAGGTCAAGGACATCACCGTCAGCAATGTGGCGCCCACGGCGGCCGTCACCGGGGCCGACAGCGTCAACGAGGCCAGCCTCTACACGCTCAATGTCGGCGCGGTGAATGATCCGGGCACGGACACCCGCAGCAGCTACAGCATTGCCTGGGGCGATGGGGCCACCGACGTCTTCACCGCCGCGCAATGGGCGGCGGCCGCCGGCAGCTTCAGCCACAGCTATGCCGATGGTGCGCCCGGCGGCACCGCGCAGACGATCACTGTCAGCGCCACCGACGAGGACGGCACCTTTGTGCTGGGCACGAAGAACCTCACCGTCAACAACGTCGCGCCGCTGCTGAACATCTCCGGCGCCGACAGCCTCAACGAGGGCGGCAGCTACACACTCAGCATTGTCGGCAGCGATGCGGCCGGCGCCGCCGACCCGCTGAGCTACAGCATCGACTGGGGTGATGGCTCGGCGCTGCAGAACCTGACGGCGGGCGAACTGGCCGCGCTCGGTGGCAATGTCCAGCACGTGTTTGCGGATGACCAGGATGGCCCGATCAACAGCACCGCACGCAATATCAGCGTCACCGTCAATGACGGCGACGGCGGTTCCGCCAACCAGGTCAAGGGCATCAGCGTCATCAATGTGGCACCGACGATCGCCCTGACGGGTGCCGCGGCGGCCACAGCCGGCCAGACCTATGCTCTTAACCTCGGCGCGGTCACCGACCCGGGCCAGGACACCGTCAGCAGCTACATCATCGACTGGGGTGATGGCACGACTCAGACCGTCGGCGCGGGCGGCAACGTCAACCATGTGTTCGGCACGGCGGGCAACCGCACGGTCTCGGTCAGTCTGGTCGACGAAGACGGCACCTGGGCCAATGCGGGCAGCGTGCAGGTGGCGGTGGGCGGCGGACAGGCGCAGACGGTGCGGATTGGCAATGCGCCGACGCGCGAGACCGGTGCGGGCGGCCAGTGGCAACAAGCCTGGACCCATGCCGACATTGCACTCAGTCACAAGGCAGATATCACCAATGGAGCCGAGGCCTGGAGCACCATCTCCCTGACCGGAGCAAGCCCGCAAACCCTGCCTGGTTTGGACGTGTTCGCCGGAGATCTTGGCGTTAGCGGTCAATCGGTGCTGACCAGCAGCGTGCGGCAGGAGGTCGATGGCAAGGAAGGCCTGCGCTTCACACTGGATCAGGAAGCCACACAGGTGACGATGAACCTGTCGCGCTTCTTCATCAATGACGACGGCACCGTGTTCACCGAGGGCGGCCTGCTGCGCCTGCTGGATGGCAACGGACAGGTCGTTGGCGAGACGACGTTTGCAGCCAACAGCGCCAGCGGCACCAGGCAAGTCACGCTGTCGGCAGCCGCCGGCTTCGTCGCGGTGGAGTTGATGGCCGGCGGCTATCACGGCACCGAGTTCAACTTCGGCGGCTATGTGAATCCGGTCAATGGCCTCGGCTCGACTGTCTATACCGATGCCAACGGCGTGCAGCACGGTAGCGACTTCCTGGTGGACTGGATCGAGTTCCAGTTCGCTCCGGTCGGCGTGCCACTGATCGAGGTACTCCCATGAATCGGGGGGTCCTAGGGATAGCCCTTAACCCCACCCAGTACAAGCGATTTCCAATTCAATTAATCACGTTTTACCGCCCAACCGGGAGTCCATGATGTACGCCACACTTTGCAAGACCGCATCCAAGTTCGTAGTCACAGCTGTACTGTCAGGCGCGGCGCTTTGCAGCCACGCGGCAGAACTGGTCAATGGAGATTTCACGCCATACCTGGGCGGCATCAATGGCATCGAGTCCGACTTCAATACTGCCTTCGCGTATGAGCAGACATTCACGCCGGTGGCCAATGCAATTCTCGACAAGGTCGTTTGGTGGGGTTACTACAATTTCGGCAGCAGCGACAGCAGCATCGAGGTCTTCCTTGATGGCAGTGCGACCCCTCTGTCCGGTATCCTGACCACCAGTTCGGCCGGTAATGGCATTACGCAGTACGTGCTTGATGTCCCCGACAGTCCCTTGACCGCCACTAAGATTGCCATCTGGAACAAGAGCGAGGACGTGCGCTGGTTCTGGCAAGCCACCACCAGCGACTCCAGCGCCGAGCCCGTCGCCTTCAGCCTCCAAGGCTCCCTGGTCCCCGAGCCCGGCACCTGGGCGCTGATGCTGGGCGGTCTGGCACTGTTGCCTGTGCTGCGCCGCCGGCCGGTACACTGAAGCGCATGCGCCGCACCTGCATCCACACGAGCCCGCTCAAACCGTCGGAAACCCCGCCCGCAAGCCTCCAGCCGGACCGCCGGCCGCGCCATGTTCGGATTTGAACGCCCCCCGCTGGACACGCCGCTGGGCCGGGCGGTGCAGGTCACCTCGGCCACGCTCAGGCAGGTGGCCTTCTTCAGCTTCTTCATCAACCTGCTGGCCCTGACCTCCTCGGTCTACATGCTGCAGGTCTATGACCGCGTGCTGGCCTCGCGCAGCGGCGCCACCCTGCTCTACCTGACGCTGTTCGCCGCCGCCTGCCTGGCCACGCTGGCGGCGCTGGAGGTGGTGCGCTCGCGCCTGCTGGTGCGCCTGGGCGCTCGGCTGGACGCCCAGCTGTCCGGCCTGGTGTTCTCGGGCACGCTGGCGGCCGGGCGCAGCGGCCAGTCGCTGCGCGACCTCGACAATGTGCGCGGCTTTGCCACCGGCGCCACGATGCTGAGCCTGCTCGACGCTCCCTGGTCGCCGATCTATATCGGGCTGGTCTATCTGCTCCATCCCTGGCTGGGCCATGTGGCGCTGATCGGCGGCATCGTGCTGTTCCTGCTGGGCCTTTGGAACGAGCGCAGCACGCGCGCGCCGCTGGCCGAGGCGGGCAAGGAGATGTCGGCCAGCACCCAGTTCGCCGAGGTGTCGGCGCGCAATGCCGAGGTCATCAAGGCGATGGGCATGCTGCCCGCCCTGACCCGGCTGTGGCGCGAGCGGCATGACTTCGGCATCGGCCTGCAGGGCGTGGCCAGCGACCGTGCCGGCAATGTGGCGGCCGTGGCCAAGGCGGTGCGCCTGTTCCTGCAGATCGCCATCCTGGGCGTCGGCGCCTGGCTGGTGATACAGCAGCAGAGTTCGGCCGGGGTGATGATTGCCGCCTCCATCATCATGGGCCGCGGCCTTCAGCCTATCGAGGCGGCGATCGCCGGCTGGCGCGGCTTTCTGCAGGCCCGGGAGGCCTACCGCCGCCTGTCCAGGGACGTGGCCGGCCAGAAGCCCGAACCCGAGGCCATGCCCCTGCCAAAGCCGGCCGGCCTGCTGCTGTTCGATGGCGTGTCGGGCGGCCCGCCCGAGGCGCGGCGGCTGACGGTGCAGGACCTGCGCTTCAAGCTTGAGGCCGGCAAGTGCCTGGGCATCACCGGCCCCAGCGCAGCCGGCAAGTCGACGCTGGCCCGGCTGGCCGTCGGCGTCTGGCGCCCGGCCGTCGGCGTGGTGCGGCTGGACGGCGTCAATATCGCCGACTGGCGGCGCGATGACGTCGGCCCGCACATCGGCTATCTGCCGCAGGACATCGAGCTGTTCCCTGGCACCGTGGCCGACAATATCGCCCGCTTCGGCGCCGTCGACCCGGAGAAGGTGGTCGAGGCCGCGCAGCTGGCCGGTGCCCACACTATGATTCTGGCCCTGCCCCAGGGTTATGAAACCCAGATCGGCGCGGCCGGTGCCAATCTGTCCGGCGGCCAGCGCCAGCGCGTCGGCTTGGCCCGAGCCTTTTACCGCACACCGCCGCTGGTCGTGCTGGACGAACCCACCTCCAACCTCGACGCCGAGGGCGAGAACGCCGTGCGCCAGGCGATGGAGCAGCTGCGTGCGCTGGGCAGCACCGTCATCGTCATCGCCCACCGGCCGGCCCTGCTGGGCGGCACCGACTTCCTGCTGGTGATGCTGAACGGCCAGATCGCCAACTACGGCCCCACCGCCGAGGTGATGCCGCAGATCACCCGCCGCGTGGTCGCAAGACCCGACCCCGCGACCCTGGTCGAATCCTCTGGAGCACGCAATGGCTGATGTCAGCCTTCGCGATCAGGCACTGGCCAGGCTGGTCGTCGGCGACGAGCGCGCCGCCCAGGACGGCCGCCGCTGGAACCTGATCGGTCTGGCCATCATTGCCGGCACGATAGGCGTGTCGGTCGTCTGGTCAACCCTGGCGCCCTTGTCGTCTGCCGTGGTCGCCCAGGGCTCGGTCAAGGTCGACACCAGCCGCAAGAAGATCCAGCATGCCGAGGGCGGCGTGGTCAAGAAGATCCTGGTACAGGACGGCAGCACGGTGAAGGCCGGCGACGTGTTGGTGCAGCTCGACGAAACCCGCGCCGGCGCGGCCCACGGCGTGGTCGTCGGCGGCCGAGATGTGGCCCTGGCCACCGAGGCGCGACTGAAGGCCGAGCGCGATGAGAAATCCACGATCGAGTTCCCGACCGAGCTGACCCAGCGCGCCGACAACGAGCAGGTGGCGCAGATCCTGCGCGCCCAGCAGGCCATGTTCGCCGCGCGGCGCAGCTCGCGGGCCGGCGAACTGGGTATTCTGGACGAGCAGGTCGCCGCGCTGCGCAACGAGATCACCGGCTTCCAGTCGCAGCAGCGCTCGAAGAACGAGCAGATCGAAAGCCTGGAGAACGACCTCAAGGGCCTGATCGATCTCGACAAGCAGGGCATGGTCGAGAAGACCAGGCTGCGCGCCGTCGATCGCGACATCGCCCGGCTCAAGGGCGAGCGCGACGAGCTGGTCTCCAAGGTCGCCTCGGGCCGCACCGCCATCAGCGAGCGCGAGCTGAAAAAGTTCCAGGTGCGCCGCGCCTTCCAGGAAGAGGTGGCCAACGAGCTGAAGAAGGTGCAGTCCGAGAACTACGAGCTGATCGAGCGCGCCAGCGCCACCAAGCGCACGCTGGAGCTGACCGAGCTGCGCGCACCGGTCAGCGGCACCATCACCGAGCTGAAGATACACACGGCCGGCGGCGTGATCGGCCCCGGCGAAGTGGTCATGGAGCTGGTGCCCAGCGATGACCGCCTGGTGCTGGAAGCCCGCGTGCTGCCCGCCGATATCGACCGGGTGATGGTCGGCCAGCAGGCCGGCCTGAAGCTGCATGCCTTCAACCCCCGGACCACGCCCGAGCTCAATGGCAGCGTCACCTACGTGTCCGCTGACGCTGTGCTGGACCCGCGCACCGAGCTCAGCTATTTCACTGTCAAGCTCGATGTGCCCAAGACCGAGCTGGAGCGCCTGGGCGAGCAGAAGGTGCAGCCCGGCATGCAGGCCGACATCTTCATCCGCACCGGCGAGCGCACCTTCTTCGGCTACCTGCTGCAGCCGCTGATGGACAGCTTCCGCAAGGCCTGGCTGGAGCGCTGAGCACCCGTGACCCACCCCTCGCCTTCCACGGGCCCGCTGGCCGGACTGCGCATCGTCGAATTCGCCGGCATCGGCCCCGGGCCGTTTTGCGGCATGCTGCTGGCCGATATGGGCGCCGAGGTGATCGTCATCGAACGCGCCGGCACAGCACTGAGTGTGGGCGCTGGCGGCATGCTGAACCGCGGCAAGCGCTCGATCGCGCTGAATCTGAAACTGCCCGCCGACCTGGAGGCCGCCCAACGCCTGCTCGACCGCGCCGACGGCCTGATCGAGGGCTATCGCCCCGGCGTGATGGAACGCCTGGGCCTGGGGCCGGAGCCGACGCTGGCGCGCAATCCGCGCCTGGTCTATGGCCGCGTCACCGGTTGGGGGCAGAGCGGCCCGCTGGCCCAGGCGGCCGGGCATGACATCAACTATGTCGCGCTGACCGGCGTGCTGAGCCTGTCGGCCCGTGCCGGCGCGGCACCGACGATTCCCGCGACGATGATCGGCGACATGGCCGGCGGCGCGCTGTTCCTGGCCTTCGGCCTGGTCTGCGCACTGCATGAGGCGCGCAGTTCCGGCCGCGGCCAGGTCATCGATGCGGCGATGGTGGACGGCGTCAACACGATGGCCACGCTGATCCACAGCCTGCGTGCACAAAACTTCTGGCGCGATGCCCCCGAGCAGAACTTCTTCCTGCACAGCTCCCCGTTCTACGACAGCTTCGAATGCGCCGACGGCAAGCACCTGAGCCTCGGCGCGATCGAGCCGCAGTTCTATGCCGAGCTGCTGCGGCGCCTGGGATTCGACGACGTGGACGCCTCGCGCCAGTACCAGGTGCGTGACTGGCCCGAGCTGCGCGCCCGTGTGGCCGAGCGCCTGCTGACACGAACCCGCGACGCCTGGTGCGGCGTGCTCGAGGGAACCGACGCCTGCGTGGCCCCGGTGCTGAGCCTGGCCGAAGCGCCGGAACACCCACACAACCGGGCGCGCGGCAATTTTGTCGAGGTCGATGGGGTCCTGCAGCCAGCGCCCTCCCCGCGCTTCTCAAGAACCCCTGCGCGCGCACCGCAATCGCCGCCCGAGCCGGGCGCGCACACGCAGGACATCCTGCAGGAACTGGGTCTGCTCAGGAGCGATCTGCCGAGCTAGAGGTTGGGGCGATATCCAGCACGTGCATTGCCGACGCCAGCAACTGGCTGGCGCTCTTGGGCAAAGCCTGCCAGGCGTTCTTGACAGCGAGGCGCTCGCCCATCGTGCGCAGGGTCCAATGCTGGCGTCTGCCACCATCGCTTCGCGCAGCAGCGCGTAAACCTTGCCGCTCTTGCCGCTCTTGCCGATTGGCCCCAGATAGAGCGGCTGGTTTAGGAACAGGCAGATCCGGACGATGCGAGGCGTGGAGGCCATATTGCGCCAGAAGCCATTGGCGCGCCCGCCGAACCGATGACCGATTGAATCAGCGTGGCGGCCGCCCCACCGGATCGAGCGCTTCATCCTCGCCAGGAGTATCCGTCTTTCGATGCTTCGCAGGGCCTGGCCCGGGCGTGACCGGCCGGGGCTCCGGCGCGACCAAGCCGTCGAGCGCACTGCCGGGATCTTCCTCACCCAGTTCCGACTCGACCGGTGCGATCAGGTCGGCAGGCTGAGGAGCCTTGGCATTCATCTGAAAAAGAAGTACAGCAGGACCAGAATGATGCCCGGAACGCCAAGCAGCCATGCGATCAGGTACTTGCCCATAGTGATCTCCTAGGTGGGTAATGCGGACGCCAGGGTGCATCCGCTCACTTCGACAGGGCAAGCGGTATGCCCGTTCGCCGGTTCAGATGAATTGCTCAGGAGCAACGCCAGGCGGGTCTCCGATCGGGGTAGGCGGCCGCGACGGCGTTGGTTCCTGGATCTCGGGCGGTCGCGGATCGGGCCGTTCGGGCGGCGGTTGCGGCACCTCCGGCGTCGACATCGGGGGAACGTCCTGTTTGGGCACCGCTGCGGCGCACGACATCGTCATCATGGTCTTCTCAGCGCCTCAGCGCTGCCTATGTTGAAAGGGCACAGTGGCCGGTATTACGGGAGAGCAAGCCGCGTTCCCGATGAGGCCCTGACCTGTCTGCGTGGGTCAGGCACGTCGATTGCTGTTGAGCAGCTGAATGACCTCGCCTTGCAGCCCAACCAGACACCAGGAAGCCCATGCCCGCTCGACTCTCGTCCGCCACCGCTGCGGCTTGCTCCTACCGAGCCTCGTCGCTGAAGCTCGGCTGGGCGCTGGGCCTCACCATGGCTGCCGCGGCGGCCGTTAGCGCCGAGCCCGGCGCCGTCGGCTACGGCAGCAACCCCGCATTGCCTGCACCCGAGGCCTACCTGATCCCGACCGTCAACGTCGCCAAGGCGGTCGGATGGCCCGCGGGCGTGCAACCGAAACCGGCGGCGGGCTTGAGCGTGCAAGCGTTCGCCGCCGGCCTCGACCATCCGCGCTGGATCTATGTACTGCCGAATAACGATGTGCTGGTGGCCGAGACCAATGCGCCGCCACGGCCCAAGGACGGCCAGGGTCTCAAGGCATGGTTCACCAAGCTGTTCATGAAGAAGGCCGGGGCCGGCGTGCCGAGCGCCAACCGCATCACCCTGCTTCGCGATACCGACGGCGATGGCGTGGCCGACCTGCGCCTGCCCTTTGCCGAGGGCCTGAACTCGCCGTTCGGCATGGTCCTGATCGGCGATCGCTTCTATGTCGCGAATACCGATGCCATCGTCCGCTTCGACTACAAGTCCGGGCAGACGCAGCTGGCGGGTCCGCCGGTCCAGGTCGCAGAACTGCCCGGAGGACCGATCAACCACCACTGGACCAAGAACCTGGTCGCCAGTGCCGATGGCAGCAAGCTTTACGCCAGCGTCGGCTCGAACAGCAATGCGGCCGAGAACGGCATCGAGGCCGAGCAGGACCGCGCCGCCATCCTCGAGATCGATCTGGCCTCTGGCTCGCGCCGGGTCTTCGCCTCTGGCCTGCGCAACCCGGTCGGCATGGCCTGGGAACCGGGCAGCGGCGCCCTGTGGACCGTGGTCAACGAGCGCGACGAGCTCGGTGACAATCTGGTCCCCGACTATCTGACCTCGGTGCGCGACGGCGGCTTCTATGGCTGGCCCTACAGCTACTTCGGGGGCCATGTCGATGCGCGCGTCAGGCCGCAGCGGCCCGATCTTGTCAGCAAGGCCCTGGTGCCCGACTACGGGCTCGGCGCGCACACGGCCTCACTGGGCCTGGTCGCGGCGGCGGGCAACAGTCTGCCCGAGCGCTTCGCCCAGGGCATGTTCATCGGCCAGCATGGCTCCTGGAATCGTCAGCCCCGCAGCGGCTACAAGGTCATCTTCGTGCCCTTTGCCGGGGCCCAGCCGCAGGGCATGCCGCAGGACGTGCTCGATGGCTTCCTCAACGACGAGGGCCAGGCCATGGGCCGGCCGGTCGGTGTGGCGCTTGATCGACGCGGCGCGCTGCTGGTGGCCGACGACGTCGGCAACGTGATCTGGCGTGTCACGGGCAGCGGCAAGCGCTGATTGGCACGCAGACGGCCCGACCGGTCGGGAACGCGCCTTGCCACGGTAGCGGTGTCGGCACTTTCGACTTGTTCACAGCCGGGTCGCCGTATATCCCGCCCGGCCCTCGCGTCCATCACAACCGGAACCCACCATGTCTCTCTCCCTCACCAGCATTTCCCTGGTTGGCGGCACGCTCGCACTTTCAGTTGTCGGCGTTGCTCTCGCCCAGGTGGCCGCGCCACCGGCCGGCATGACGGCCAGTCAGCCAAGCACCGTCATAGGCGTCTCGCCCAAGGCCGCCGCCTCGGCGGTTCAACAGGCCGTGCCTCGCTCCGATGTGGGCACGGTCGTGCGCACCGGCCCTTCCGCGGCCGACAAGGCACGTGCGATCACCAAGTCGCCAGGCGCATCTGCGCCGTATCCGCGGGCCACCTCGGCTCTTCCTGCTACTTCCCCCGCGAGCCGTTGATACGGCCGCAACCTTCACACTTCAAGGAAACACTATGGATACAAGCAACAACAATGGCCGTCTGGTCACCGGCCTCTTCCCCGATCGCGCCAGCGCGGAAGCAGCCTATGGCACGGTCAATGACCGAGGCTATTCGAGCGGCGACGTCAATATGGTGATGTCCGACGATACGCGGAACCGGCATTTCGTCGGCACCGGCGTGGAGACGGAACTGGGCAACAAGGCCGCTGAGGGTGCCGGCGTTGGCGGCGCCATCGGAGGCACACTCGGCGCGATCGCTGCCGCCATCGCCGCGGTTGGCACGACACTGGCCCTGCCGGGCCTGGGGCTGGTGATAGCAGGCCCGCTGGCCGCGGCCATTGCCGGCGCCGGCGCCGGCGCAGCGAGCGGCGGCCTCGTCGGTGCGCTGATTGGCTGGAGCATGCCCGAGGAGCGGGTCAAGGACTACGAGGAAGGCATCCGCAACGGTGGCATCCTGATGGGCCTGCGCACGCGCAACGAAGAAGATGCCCTGCACGTGGAGCAAAGCTGGAAGGACAACAAGGGCCAGCACGTCTATCGCTGACCCCTGGACAGGCCCCAGGGGCCTGTCTTAGGCGTCTACGACTCCCGGTTCGCTTGTGGATCCTGCCCGATCGCCTGCCTCAAATCGGGTCGGGCACACCCAGGGTCAAATCGGCGTATCGTCCTTTCACTGCCTCTTCACCATGCGTGTCTGAAGGTGGCGACGTCACTTGCAGGCAAGGAGCATGAGATCGGGCTCCACTTTGCCGCTGTCTTTTCTGGAGCCTCGATGGATTCCTCTTTTCACCCGTTTTCCGATTTGTTCGCCCAACTGGGTTTGCCGTCCGACAACGAAAGCATACGAGCCTTCATCGACTCGCACCGTCCGCTGCCCGGGAACATCAAACTGGCCGACGCCGCGTTCTGGACACCGGCGCAATCGGCCCTGCTGAAAGAGCAGCTCAAGGACGACGCCGACTGGGCCGAAGTCATCGACCAGTTGAATCTTGCACTGCACTGATTACGTCAAACGCGACGGCGGCTTGCCACCCGGGCCGGGAACCAGGCTGTTGCGGCGTTCGCTATCGAGGCCAGGTGTCGCACGCATATCGGTGTCGACCATGCCGGCATCGAGATCGCGCTTGGCCTGAACCATCGCGGGATCGGGTTTCACGGTGGTGGTTGCGTGGTTCAACTCATCACGCTCATGGGGCAGCGCCAGCCCGCTGGCCGGCCCTGGGGTGCCGGCACCGCGAGGCGGGGTGGCTAGCTGGCGGCCGACCGGACGCCTGGTTCTCTGATTCAGGGACATACGCATACCTCTTCTCAAAGTTGTGTTCCTATCAATGAAGCCAGCCATTCGCCTAGCCTCTCTCGTGCCGGCCTGGCCTGCCACTCGGCGTAGCTCACCCGCTGTGCTAGCGCGAGGTCGGCTTCGAAGGCCAAGGTCTGGGCGCTCGCGAAGCCCTTGTCGACGATGTTCAAAGTCGCTTCGTCGTTGAGACGGAACGAGCGGTTGTCGAAGTTGGTCGAGCCGACCGATGTCAGCAGGCCGTCGACGATCATCAGCTTGCAGTGGTACATCGTGGGGCCGTACTCGGCGATGGTGGCGCCCGCGCTGAGCAGCGGTCCCCAGGTGGCCCGCGATGCGCTGCGCACGGCCTCACTGTCCATGTGTTGGCCAGGAACGATGATGCGCAGCCTGACACCGCGCTTGAGCGCGGCAAGCAGCGCTTTCAGTGTCAGCGGGTCCGGCACGAAGTACGCCGCGGAGAGGTCGATCGACCGCGAGGCCGCCGTCAAGGCCAGCAGGTACATCAGCTGCATGCTTTCGCTGCCGCCGCTGGGCGAGCTGCTGAACATCTGCGCCGCCGCCGGGCCCGCAGGGGCGAGCACTGGAAAGTAGTCCGGGCCGTGCAGCACCTCGCCCGTGACCTTGATCCAGTTGTCGATGAAGACCGACTGCATCTGCGCGACAACGGGGCCAAGCACTTCGAAGTGCGTGTCCCGCCAATGGGTCGGGTCCTGTGCGTGGCCGGTCCACTGCGGCGCCACACCGACGCCACCGGTGAAGCCCAGGCGGCCGTCGATGACCAGCAGCTTGCGGTGGGTGCGGTTGTTCAGCCGCCCCAGGTGCGACCAGTGCGGCGGATGGAAGCGCCGGACCTGGACACCGGCCTGGGTCATCTCGGCCACCAGGCTGTCGTCCATCTTCGCGCTGCCCACCCAGTCGAGCAGCACATGGACCTTCAAGCCCTGACGCGCCCGCTCGGCCAGGGCCAAGGCAAATTCGCGGCCGATGTCACCCGACCAGTAGATATAAGTCTCGAAGTTGATCGACACCTTGGCCGCGCCTATCGCCGCCAGCATGGGCGGAAAGATCTCGTCGCCGTTGAGCAGCGCGCGCACCTCGTTCCCCTGAAGAAACGGTGGCCCGAGAAGCACGCCCAGCTCGTGCGTGAAACGCGGGGCATCGAGCGGGTAGAGCCGTTCGATGCGGCGTTCGATCTTTGTCTCGCCGCCGAGGAAGTTCGCGACCAGCAGGCCGGTAAGGAGGCACAGGCCGCTCACCACACCTGCCACCAAGATCGAAGGAGACGCGCCACGCATGTTCGCGAACGGCCAATGGGTCAGCAGGTTGGCCAAGAACTGGCCCCCTCGTTCTGATCTTCCTTGACGTGCGGAACGCGAGAGGGAATGAGCAGGTCAGCAGGAGGCGAAGTCATGATGTGCGCGGGCTCTTTCAGCCCCTAGGGTGCTCATCATGGAACGGTAGCCGCTGGCGCCTGTGGCGTCTGTGGGGCAGCGCACACAAAAGCGCGGCGCAACGGGGATGACAATCCAACCAAAAACGAACCAGCAACGGAAAACGGGCTAGACGCTTACACGTCTAACCCGTTGATTCTCTTTTTATTCTGGTGCGGCTGGCAGGAATCGAACCCACGACCCCTTGGTTCGTAGCCAAGTACTCTATCCAGCTGAGCTACAGCCGCGCAGCTTTGCATTATACATCGCAAATGACCTCATTCCGCCGAGCGGGGAAGATTAGCCTTATTCGGCCTCGATGCCGGCCGCCTTGATGACGCGGCCCCACTTCAGCGCCTCTTCCTGCTGGAACTTGGCCAGACCGTCCGAGGTGGTCGTGAAGGCCTCGGAGCCGGTCGACTCGAAGAAGCTCTTGGCGGCAGGAGCGGCAGTGCCGGCGATCAGCAAATCGCGCAGCCGCGCCACGACGGCCGCAGGCGTCCCGGCCGGCACATAGGCGGCGAACCAGTAACCCATGTCGTAGCCCTTGACGCCGGCCTGGTCTATGGTCGGCACCTCGGGCAGCAGCGGCGAGCGCGCCGCGGTGGACACGCCCAGCGCCCGCAGCTTGCCGGACTTCACATGGGGCAAGCCGGTGGCGTTGTCGGTGATCATCAGATCGATCTGGCCGCCCAGCAGATCGGTGACGGCCAGCGGGTTGCTCTTGTAAGGCACGTGCAGCAGATCGACACCGGCCATCTGCTTGAACAGCTCACCGGCAACGCGGCTGGACGAGCTGCCGCTGCCGAAGGTCAGCTTGCCCGGCTCCCTCTTCGCCTTGGCCAGCACATCGGCCACCGTCTTGTACGGCGAGGCGGCATTGACCACCATCACCTGCGAGCCCTTGCCGATGGCGGTGACCGGCGCGAAGTCCTTGACCGGGTCATAGGACAGCTTCTTGTAGAGATGCTCGTTGGCCGCGTGGGTGGTGTTGGTCGTGATCAGCACCGTGTAGCCATCGGGCGCAGCACGGGCCACACTTTGTGCGGCCAGCATGCCGCTGGCCCCGGCCTTGTTGTCCACCACCACCGCCTGCCTGGTCTCGCTGCTCAGCGCCTGACCCAGCGCCCGCGCCAGCTGGTCGGTGGCGCTGCCGGCGGCAAAGGGCACGACGAAGGTGACCGGCCTGGCCGGATAGCCCTGGGCGCTCGCCAGCGCGGGCAGCAGCAGCGCAGCGGCCAACAGGGTGCGGCGGGCGAGTGGCAGCTTGTTGAAGGGGGTCATGTCTTGTCTCCTGAAGGGGTTGTTGGAATCACATCGGTGGCGGAGCCGACCAGGCAGTGCGCCAACTCATCGGGCACGAGCAGCGGCAGGTCCAGCAGCAGAAAGGACAGCGCCTTGCCATGGCTGTCGAGGTTCAGCGCGTCGTTGACGCCGCCATCCAGCACCTCGTCCAGCACGAAGTTCATTGCCTGCAGCTGAGGCAGCACATAGCGTTTGACTGCGCTAGGCCGGCGCCCGGCGAAGCGTTGCAGCACCGCTGCTTCGGTGATCTGCTCCACCAGCAGCGGCCACAGCAGCGGGTGCCAGGCGATCACGCTGATATTGGAGCGGTTGCCCTTGTCGCCGGTGCGGCCGTGGGCGGCGCGGTGCAGGGGTACGGTGAGCTTGGTCATGGCGCTACTCATTCGGCAGCCACAAAGCTGTAAGAGCACGGCACCTGGCCGCGCGGCACCAGGCAGGACAAGGTGCCCAGCCGCGGTCGCAGCGCCGTGCGCACGCCGCCGCCGCCGGCCGGTCCGCAGGTGTATAGCGCTGTCACCTCGCGGCCCACACGCTCGGCCGAGGCGCGCTCGGCATGGTTCAAGGCAACACGCAGACGCACGTCGCGAGCCTCACCTGCCGGCGGTGCGGCCTCGCCATCGCCGGCCAGCACGCTGATCACGCCGATCAGATCGACGCGCAGCGGCCCCAGGCCCTGCAGGCGCTCGCGCAGCACCTCCGCCGCCAGCCGGGCGCGGGCCTCGGCGCGGGCACCGGCGTAGGAAATCTCGGCCTCGGCCAGCCAGCCGTTCTCGTGACAGACATTGACCTTCAGCTCGGCTGGCCGGGCATGACCGCGCACACCGCTGAGAAGCACGCGGTCAGGTCCCAGCTCGGTGACCGCTGCCGCACTGATGTCCGCCACCACATCGGGCGTCAGATAGGCGGCCGGGTCATGCACCTCGTAAAGCAGCTGCTCCTTGACCGTGTGCGCATCGATGCGGCCGCCGCTGCCGGCCGGCTTGGTGATCACGCAGTCGCCGGACTCATCGATCTCGGCGATCGGATAGCCCAGCCAGGCAAGACCTGGCACGTCCTTGTAACCGGGGTCGGCGTAATAGCCGCCGCTGACCTGGGCGCCGCATTCCAGCAGATGACCGGCCATGGTGGCGCGGGCCAGGCGGTCCCAGTCGTCACGCGCCCAGCCGAAGTGTGCCAGCGCCGGGCCCACGGTCAGCGAGGGGTCGGCGACACGGCCGCAGACGACGATCTCGGCGCCGGCCAGCAGCGCGTCGGCGATGGCCTCGGCGCCGATATAGGCGTTGGCGCTGACGATGTTCAGGCCCTGAATCGCCGCGCCCAGCGCCTGATCCAGCAGCCCTCGACGGGCGGCATCGCCCAGGTCATCGCCCTGCACCACCGCAATGCGCGGCACGCGCAGACCCAGCTCGCGCGCCAGCGCTGCAATGCGCCGCGCCGCGCCCCGCGGGTTGGCCGCACCGAAGTTGCTGACGATGCGCACGCCATGCTCGAGGCAGCGCGCCAGCACCGGCCGCAGCAACTCATCCAGCAGCGGCTCGTAACCGGCCTCGGCATCGCTGCGACGCGCCAGCTGGGCCAGCGCCAGCGTGCGCTCGGCCAGCGTCTCGAAGATCAGCACGGCGGGGCCGCCGGCGGCAATCAGCGCCTCGACGACCGGCGCGGCGGCATCGGTGCGGTCGCCGGAGAAGCCGGCCGCACAACCCACCCTCAACACCGCCCTGCGCTCCATTCAAGTCCCTTGTCGGCAAGGCGGAAGGCCCTGCAATGGAGCCGAATGTAGGCAGGATGCGCTAATCTGTGAATTCGAAAATTGGAATGGCTTGATCCAAAATGCAGATGAATGTCTCCACCCGCCAGCTGCGCGCCTTTCTGGCACTGGCCGAGCAGCGCAGCTTCACGCGGGCGGCGGCCTTGTCGCATCTGTCCCAGCCGGCCTTCAGCGCACTGATCAAGGCGCTGGAAGACGATCTGGGCCAGCGCCTGTTCGACCGCTCGACCCGCCATGTCGAGCTCAGCGTCGAGGGCCGCGAGTTCGAGCTGGCGGCGCGCCGCGTGCTGGCCGAGTTCGAGAATGCACTGGAGGGCGCCCGCGACCAGGTGGCGCGCAGGCGGGGCCGGGTCGCCATCGCCCTGCTGCCCTCGCTGGCCGCAGGCTGGCTGCCGCAGCTGCTGGCCGAATTCAGGGCGCTGTATCCCGGCATCGAGCTGGCCGTCAGCGATGTGCTGTCCGAGGCCTGCATCGCCCAGGTGCAGGCCGGCAAGGCCGACTTTGCCTTGGCCGCCACCCGCGCCGAGACGCCCGAGCTCGGCGCCGAGCTGTTCTGCAGTGACGATTTCCATCTGGTCTGCCCGGTGGGCCACCCGCTGCTGGCGGCCAAGGCGCTGAGACCCGAGGACCTGTCGGCCTATCCCTTCGTCCATCTGTCCCGGACCAGCAGCGTGCGCCAGTACCTCGACGCGGCCGTGCATCCGCTGCAGATGAAAACCTTGATGGAGGTGGACCAGCTGGCGACGGTGATGGGCATGGTGCGCGCCGGACTGGGCATCAGCGTGGTGCCGGCCCTGAGCCTGTTCCACTTCCAGCATGCGCAGATCGCCACCCGGGCGCTACCCTGGGAGGGTCTGAAGCGGCGCATCTACCTGGTGCGGCGGCGAGACCGCGGACTGTCACTGGCTGCGCAGAGCCTGTATGAGCTGGCGATGGCGCGCCGTCCCCAAACCCCACCGACAGAAAGCTTTATGGACGCAACACACATCACCACCGGACTGGCCGCCAGACTCAAGCAAGAGACCCGCGAGCTGCATAGGCAGGCCGAGCGCAGCGGCCTGATGGCGGCGCTGATGCGCGGCAGCATCGGCCTGCCGGCCTACTGCGCGCTGCTGCGCAGCCTGCGGGCGATCTATGCGGCGCTGGAGTCGGCGCTTGATGCGCAGGGCAGCGACGGCAACGTGCAGCGCCTGTGGCGGCCCGAACTGCGCCGTCTGCCGCGGCTGGAGCAAGACCTGGCACGGCTGGATCCTGGCTCACAGGTCGAAGATGCTGCCACACCCTATGTACAGCGTCTGCAGGCACTGGCGAAGAACGAGCCAAACCTGCTGCTGGCCCATGCCTATCTGCGCTATCTGGGTGATCTGCACGGAGGCCAGATGCTGGCCCGCGTGGTGCGTCAGCGCTTCGGTCTGGACGGTGACGAGGGCACGGCGTTCTATGACTTCGGCGAGCCGCCGCAGCTGGAGCAGCTGAAGCAGGATTTCCGCGCCGGCCTTGATGCCCTGGTGCTGACGCCGCAGCAGGCGGATGCCTTCGTGGCCGAGGCCTGCGAGGCCTTTCGCCTGCACCAGCAGCTGTTCGACGCGCTGCAGCGCGAGTATCCGGACTAAGACGAAAAGCTGCGGATCTGCGCGTACAGCGCGGCCGCGCGCCGGGTCGAGGTTTCCAGCTCCTGCAGCAGCGGCGCCACCGGGGGGCCGCCGCGGGCATCGGCAATGTCCATCGCCGCCACGCTGGCATGGGTGAGGATGGCCGAGATCACCTCGTCGGCCTCGCTGGAGCTGCTCTGCGCGGCCAGGCGCAGCGCGCTTTCCAGGTTCAGGCGGGCGTTGTCGGCGCGCCGGCTCTCGCGCAGGTCCAGCAGGGTCAGCACAAAGCCGAGGGCGCGGCCATCGCGGCCGGTCACCAGCTCGGCGTGCACGGTCATCGGCAGCTGGGCACCGGCAGCGGTCAGCAGGTCAAGCTCGCGCCGCCAGCCATGTTGCGAGGCCCGCAGATAGGCCAACGCCTGCTCCACCGCCTCGGGCAGCGCGAACAGCGCCGTCACCGCGCTGCCATGCTCGACCTCGGCGCCACGCAGCGCCAGCAGCGCGTCATTGGCGAAGATCACCCGGCCCTGGGCGTTGACGATCAGCACCGGCTCGCGCGAGCCGGCCACCGTCGAGCGGATCTGCACCAGCTGGTGCTCGGCAATCAGCAGGCGCACCGCATGCACCTGCACGATGATGTCCACCAGCGCCACGCCGATGCCGCGCGCCAACGCCAGCTCGGTGTTGGACCAGGGCACGGCCGTGCCACGCACGATCTCCGACCAGGCCGCGAACGAGCGCCGGGGTGACAGCTCCAGCGGGTTGTCGTTCACCATCGGCTTGGCCGGGTCGCCAGCCCAGGTGATGCTTTGCAGCTGCTCCTTGCGTAACCACATCAGCCAGTCCGGGCTGTTGGTCGACAGGCGCACTGCCAGCACCCCGCTGGCCGTGGGCGTCAGGCTGTCCAGTGCCGGATTGGCCTTCCCCACCGAGGCGCAGGCAAACGGCATGTCGTCACGCTGAGGCTGCTGCTCGACCCAGGCCAGCAGCGCGCGCAACTCCGGCGTCGAGGGTGCCTCGCCCGAGGTCAGCACCTCGCCCTCGCAGAACAGCACGGCGCCGGTGGCGTCCAGCGGCTGCAGCAGCGTGCGCGGGTTGCGGAACAGCGCGTAGCGCCAGTCGCCCTCGGTCGAGGTGGCCTCGACCAGGCGCTGCTCCAGCCGGCGCACCATCAGCGCCACCTGAGCATGGGCATAGTTCTCGATCGCCGAGATGCGGGTGGATGCCACCTCGGCCAGCAGATCCACCGCCGCGCGCAGGGTGCTGCGCAGATAGCGCGGCGAGTAATGGTGGGCGGCGATCAGGCCCCAGAGCTGGCCCTCGCGCACCAGCGAGGCGGTCAGGGTGGCGGTGACGCCCATATTGCGCAGGTACTGCAGGTGGATGGGCGACATGCTGCGCAGCTGGCACAGCGACATGTCCAGCGGCGCCTCGGTCAGCGGCAGCAGCTCGGGCAGCAGCAGGGCCTGCGGCGCGTTCACGTCGACCAGCATGCGCACCCGGTTGAGCAGGTACAGCGCCCGGGCGCGTTGCGGAATGTCGCTGGACGGGTAGTGATGGCCCAGCAGCGACTCCAGCCGTGGATGCCGGGCCTCGGCAATCACCTGGCCATGGCCGTCGGGGTCGAATTTGTAGACCACCACCCGGTCGTAGCCGGTCAGCTCGCGAAGCACCTGCACCACCGCATCGGCCAGTATGCCCACCGAGGGAGCGGCGCCAAAGCGCTGCAGCGCGGCGGCCAGCGTGCCGGCCAGCACGTCGGGCGCGAGGTCCTGCAGCTCGGGCGTATCGTCCCGGGCCATGCCGAAGGGCTCCAGCTCCAGCACCAGGCCACCACCGGCCAGCCGGTGCAGCGCGCCATCGAAGCGCCTGTCGTCACGCCCGAAGCGGCATTGCAGGGCCACCGCCTCGCGCAGGTCGGCGCTGCGCTGCAGCTGCATCACCCGCTCGACCACATCGCCACCGAGCTGGGCCAGCGGCCGCTGCAGCAGGACCTCGACGTCGCAGCCCAGCAGGCGTGCCGCGTTGCCGCTGACCTGCACGATGCGCAGCTCGGGCTCGCTGAGCACCAGCAGAGCGCCATGGGGCTGCACCGCGCCGGCCAGATGGATCAGCTCGCGCTCGCAGTTCGTGAGGTTGGCCTGGCCGAAGGCGGGTGCCACGTCCATCGAGGTATCAGTCAATTGATCGAATGCGGCGGTTCGCCGTTGCCGGCCGGATAGCCATGGCCGGACAGCCCATGGCGTTGCAAGCGGGACTCCAAGGCCTCGGCGCTCAGGCCCAGCACGTCGGCGGTGACCGAGCGCATGCCGCCGGTGCGCAGCAGGGCGCTCTCTATCAGCTGCCGCTCGGCCCGGCGCGTGACCTCGGTCAGCAACTCGGCCAGGGGCACGCGGCCGACCTGGTCGAACAGGCCCGCCAGCAGGTCGTCTGGGCCGAGCAGCGAGGGCACACGGCCCCCCTGGCGCAGGATGAAGCCCAGGCAGGTCTGCTCGCCCTCGGTCATCAGCACCGCCGTCACCTGCAGGGTCAGCGGCGCACCACTGGCCGACTCCATCTCGACCTCCACATCGGGCACCACGCCGGCCGAGCGCGCCCGCGTGATCAGGCGTGACCAGCCACCCGTCTGATCGCGCAGCAACTCGGGCAGGGCCCGGCCCCGCAGCTGGGCCTCGTCGGTCTGGCGGGCCAGGCGCACAAAGGCCGGATTGGCCATCAGGATGCCGCCGGAGGAGTCGGTGATGACCACGGCATCGGGCGTGGTCTCGACGAATTCGGCCATGCGGGCCTGGGCGCGGCTGTCGGCATCGCCCGGTTCGTCATGGCGCAGGCGTACCAGCATCTGCTGCTGGTCACCGGACCGGAAGGGCGTGGCCGAGATATCGACGGCGCCCGGGCCGGCCAGACCCCGCACACGGATTTCACCGGCGCGGCCGGTACCGCGCGCATTGACCAGCAATTCGGCCACCGCTGCCCGGGCATGGGGCGGCAGGTTCTCGGCCAGCGGCCGGCCATTGAGTGTGGCCGTGCCGGCACCCAGCAGGGCCAGTGCTGCGGCGTTCGATTCCAGTACCTGCAGGGTGCCGGCATCAAGCACCAGCACCGCGTCGCTGGCCACCTGGAACAGCAGCTGGTAGCGGGTCTCGGCCTGGCGGCGGTTCCAGTAGTGGCGCTCCATGTCCTGTTGCGCCTCGACGAAGCGTTGCTGGATAGCGGCCACCGCACGCAGGTCGCGACCGACGGCCAGCACCGGGCCGCCCTCGCCCAGCCGGATGGCCGCCCAGGTGACCGGAATCTCATCGCCGCCCTGGCCCGGATGATTGACCTCGCGCCGGCGCGACACCCCGCTGGCGCTGACCTCATCAAGCAGCATCTGTATCTTCGGCCGTGTGCTTTGGCTGACGGTGTCGATCCAGCGCTGGCCGACCCAGGAAACGCTGTGCGGAGATAGCGCGGCAGGGCCCTCGGCCACGCTGGAGATCACGCCCTCGCTGTCAATCACCAGGGCGATGTCGCTGGCCACGCGGGCGATCGTCGTCGCCAGCTCGGTGGCCAGCGGCGACAGGGCGCTCAGATCGGATGTGGGAGGGGTGGACACCGGGGGCAATCTTCAACCGCGTAAACAGCCAAGGCAGAAACGGGACCGCTTCCACGGCCCCGCGTGACAGATGCAAACTTATCACGAACGCTCGGATATTAGGCGTCTGCGGCCCTGGGCTACCCTGCAGTAAACCCGCGCATGGCAGCGTCCCCCCGGTCGCTGCCATGCCTCATTGCGCGATCAGGCTCAGTTGCTCGCCGCCACCTTCACCTTGGGCTGAGCGGTGCTGGCAGGCAGCAGGCTCAAGGTCTTGAGGTCGTCGGTCGTCAGCGCGCCGGTGGTGGTGGCCGAGGCCGCAGCCGCCGGCAGGCCGGCCTCGAGGCTCTTGGTCAGCAGCTCCGGATGGCTCATGGCCATGGTCGCGCCATACAGCGGCTTGTGCGCACCCTGGTGGCAGGTGGCGCAGTTCAGCTTGGCCACATCGCCGCCCGGGCCCAGTCGGTGGGCCGGGAAGCTGTCGGTCAGCGGCAGCATGAACTCATTGTTCAGCTCGCGCGCCATGCGTATGCCGTGCCAGGCGGTCAGCCGTGGGGGCGAGCTGTTGTTCCAGTCACCGAACGAACGGGTGTTGTGGCACTGGCTGCAGTTCACGCCCAGCGCCGAGGACATATGCACCATCAGGCCGTAGGTCCACTCGGCCTGCTTGATCGAATGCCGGTTGCCTGCCGGCAGTGCCGTGTCGCCCTGCACGCGAATGTCCTGCGCCTCCAGCAGGAAGGGGGTGAACGGATCCAGCGGCAGCGAGCTCAGGCCCACGGTCATGGCCGGCTGGTTCTGGCCCGCCTTGTCACCGGCAAAGCTGTTCGCGCCCTTGGGCAGCAGCGGCTTGAACCAGGTCTCGTTGGGCACATTCTGCCCGCGGTGGCAGGTGTAGCAGGTGACGCCGGTGGCGCCGACATGGTTCTTGTAGTCGGTATTGATCTTCTGCGTCATCTGCAACATGCGCCGCGCCACCACCTTGGTGTAGAGCGAGTCATCGGCGAAGTTCTGCGCGTTGTGGCAGTGGACGCAACCCTGCTTGGGCGCCACCCAGTTGGTCATCGCCACCATCGTGCGAGCGAATTCGCCCACGCTCTGATTGCCCAGCACCTTGACGTTCTGATAGACCTGTCCGGCCTTGGGGCCATCGGGCGAGGCCGGCGGCAACTCTTCGGGCGGGGTGTTCAGCGCCGCCTGCTCAGCCAGGGTGCGCGGGTTGTAGACCTGCTCCATGCCGGTGCCGCGGTAGCCACGCTGCACGGAGTCGACCGGGGGCCGCTCGCAGCCGGCCAGGGTCAGCACGGCCAGCGCCGACACGCACAGGGATTGAAGGCGCTTCATGCGATGGCTCCTTGTGCGCCCAGCGGCGCCCGGGTGGATGCGGCCATCGGCGCGGGCGCAGGCGCCAGCCCAAGCGCCGGATGATGGTCGGGCAGCTGGGCCTGGATGGCCAGGCCCAGCGAGGGGTTGTTCAATGCCGATGAAGCCGCGGCCAGGCAGCGCTGGAGGAAGGCGCCGCTCATGGCTTGACTCCCAGCAGCTGCAAGGCCGGGTCGACCACCGGCTGGAACACCGCCGGATACATGGGCGCCACGCCGTGCTTGACGGCCCAGAGGTACCAGTTGTCGACCACGGTGCCGGTGAGCAGGATGCCGATGCCGCCGGTCAGCGGGCACAGCACGGCAAACCACCAGGCCCAGCGGTGGATGGACTCCATCGTCGCGTTGAAGCCCATCGTCCAGCGCCAGAACAGCGCCGCCCGCTCCGAGGCCGTGCCACGGTCGGTGATCTGCTCGATCTCGCGCTCACCGCCGAAGCGGCTGACCGCCAGTATGGTCGCGCCATGCATCGCGAACAGCAACGTCGAGCCGTACAGAAACGCGATCGACAGCATATGGAAGGGGTTGTAGAACAGATTGCCGTAGCGCAGCGAGAAGGCCGCCGTCCAGTCCAGGTGCGGGAAGATGCCGAAGGGCACCGCCTCGCCCCAGCTGCCCATCAGGATCGGGCGGATGAAGCCCAGCACCAGATAGAGCCAGATCGCCGCAGCAAAGGCCCAGGCCACATGCGTGCCCATGCCCAGAGCACGGGCGCGGCGGTACATGCGCACCCACCACAGCAGGATGGCCATGGTCAGGAAGAAGCCCGCCATCAGCCACCAGCCGCCCTGGTTGAGCGGCGGCAGGCTCAGGCCGTAGTCGGGCGGCGGCGGCTCCAGCGCCAGCCAGGGTAGCTGGCGCACGAACTGCACCGGGTCCCAGCCCACCGAGGCCCACATATTCAGGCCCATGATCTCGATCGCGATGAAGCCGCAGATCAGCGAGGCAATGCCCAGCCAGCCCAGGTAGATGGGCCCCAACTGCGCATCACCGATGCGGCCCAGCAGATGCCAGTGCGTGGCCGGCCCCTCGCGCTCATGCTCGTCGCGGCCGATAGGCACGCCGGGGTAGGACGGCGCCACGACCTGGACGCTGGTGAAGATGTTCTGATACTCGGCTGACATGTTTGTCTCCTCGTGGTCTTCGTTCCTGAACCCTCAGCGCCAGATCGGCAGGTTCAACCACCAGCCCCACCACTCGGGCCAGCCGCGCGTCCAGAACGGGCCGCTGATGACGATGCACACGGCGCTCCAGAAACCCGCCGACAAGGCCAGGAACAGGCCCAGGCGGTGGATGCCCAGGGTGCCTATCGAGTAGCCAATGGTGTCGCGGAAGAAGGTGTTCTCATGCTCGGCGGTCTTCACCGGTTCGCCCTTGGCCGGGTTGGTGGCCGAGAGGATCAGCGAGCCATGCAGGGACAGCGCGAAGGTGGTGGCAAAGAAGAAGCTCACCGCCAGCATGTGCGCCGGGTTGTAGTGGAAATGCAGGTACTGGTAGCCGGTGTTCGACACCCAGTCCAGATGGCTCATGATCCCGTAGGGGAAGCCATGGCCCCAGGCGCCCATCAGCGCGGGCCGTATCACCACCAGGGTGACGTAGGCCAGGATGGCAACCGAGAAGGCGAACGGCACGTGCAGGCCTATGCCCAGCTTGCGGCAGATCTCGACCTCGCGCAGCGCCCACGACACAAAGGCCCCGACGGCGCAGACGGTGATCAGCTGCCACAGACCGCCTTCCATCAGCGGCGCCATGCCCAGGCCGTATTTGAGGTCGGGCGGTGCGATATTGATCTGCCAAAGATTCCAGGTGCCGCCCTGCGAGGCGCCCCAGACAATCATCATGATGCCCACCAGCGAGAAGAAGGCCGTGGTCACGCCGAAGAAGCCGACATAGAAGGGCCCGACCCAGAAGTCGAACAGGTCGCCTCCGAGCAGGGTTCCGCCGCGAACGCGGTACTTTCTTTCGAAGTTCAGCATGGCCATGCTTGCCACCTCAGGTGAAGGGGCGCCCGCGAGACGCGGGGCCCTGGGCATTCTGGACACGGCGCGAGGCGAACCCGCGCCGTGCTTCCGGGCTCGTCGCGACTACTTCGGCGCGGGCGCGGGCATCGATGAGTTCTGACTCACCGCCTGCGTACGCGGCCCATCGAGCCAGTTGAACTTGTTGGTACTCAGCAGCACGAAGTGAATCACCAGTGCCAGCACGAACAAGAAAGCAAACAAGGCGACCAGCGCGCGGCGTGGGTCGAATAACAGCCAAATTCTCCACATGCTTCAATCTCCTAATTGAGATGGGACATGAAGGTGTAGACACCTACCCTCACGCCTTTGATCAGCGATTTCTCGCTCTCTGCTCCGGGAAACCAGGTTCGCCATTTGAAGAACAGAACCTGCCCTACGATGGCAATCAACAGCACGACCACAAAGCTCAGGAAGAACAGTGCTTCATAAGCCTTGGAGTCCTGCAAGGCTGGGTTCGTCGTGGGTACGGTTGTGATCTCGGCCATGGCGGATCTCCTTCAGCAATGGGTTACAGCCAGGGACGCCACATCCACACCAGCACATGGGCCACCACGGCAACAGCCGTGAAACCAATGAAGCTGGACATGAAAATGCCGTGAAACTCCCGGGCCTCGTTCTCGGTCAGCCCGGATAACGAGCCTTTCCTTTCGTCAGCCATATCGATAGCTCCTCAAGAATGGCCTTGCGGCCAACACCGCGCAGCTCCCGCGCGGCAGGGACCGCCGTGGCGGAGGGCCCACAGCAAGCTTTGAAAAACGCTTCATGACAGGGCCCCCAGTGCCGCCGCCGCGATCTGGCGCGTGCGGCCTTCCAGATGCTCGACCGCCACTGCCGCCGCACCGGCGGCGCGCGCCACGCGCTCGGCCTGGTCGCGCAGGCGCTTGGCCGCCGAAATGCGCACCAGCACCGGCTGCGCCTCGAGCAACTCGTCCAGCAATTCCTTGGCGTCCTGCGTCCAGACGATCTCGGGCAGCGCCCGGGCCGGCGTGGCCTCGACCCTGTCCATCTCGGTGCCCAGCGGCAGGATGTGGAACAGCGCATCGAACAGCGCGTTGCAGAACTCCTGCACCAGATAGGTGGCGCCGGCATAACCCATGAAGGGCGTGCCGGTGGCGCGGCGGATGATGGCGCCGGGGAAGGAGGCCGGGATGAAGGTCGGTCGCATCGGCCCCTGGCTGCCCGCCTCGGCCAGGTACATGCGCTCGTTGAAGCTGCCGAACATCACCAGCGGCGGCTTGCTTTGTATCAGCTCGCGCACGGCGGCGTTGTCGGTCTTCTCGCCGGGCTTGCGGGCGATGGCGAAGTTGCAGGGCAGGCCCAGCTCGTCTTCGAGGAAATGGCGCACGCCCCGTGCATAGGTCTCGTTGGCGACGATGGCGAAATTGGCGGTGCCGAAGAAGTCCTGCGTGACCGAACGCCACAGATCCCAGACCGGCTTGATCGTCGTGTGCTTCTCGCGGGTGATGAAGGGCTCGGGATCCAGATGCAGGATCTCGCCCAGCTGGCGCAGGAAGGCGGTGGTGCTGTGCAGGCCGATCGGCGCCTGCAGATAGGGCCGCTCCAGCGCCTCGCACAGCAGGCGGCCGAACTCGCGGTACAGGCAGACGTTGGCATCGGCCTCGGCCAGATTCGCCACGTCGGCCAGATGGCTGCCCAGCGGAAACACCATATTGATCTCGGCGCCAATGCCCTCGACCAGGCGGCGGATCTCGTGCAGATCACTGGCGCTGTTGAACTGGCCGTAGCAGGGACCGATCAGGTTGACGCGGGGCTTCTCCCCCGCCGGCCGCTCGCTGAACGGTGTGCGCTGCGGCACCTTTTTGGGCCCGTATTGGCTCCACAGCCAGAAGATCGCCCGGTTGGCGCATTGCCACTGGTCCTCGTCGATGGTGCGCGGCAGAAAGCGCTGAATCGTCGTGCCCTCGGGCGTGACGCCGCCGCCTATCATCTCGGCGATCGAGCCGGTCACGACCACGCTGGGCAAGTCGGGGTCGAGCACCGCATGGGCCCGCTTCATCGCGCCCTCGGTGCCTTCGCGGCCCAGCTGCTCCTCGGCAAGACCTGTCACCACGATGGGCAGCTCGTGCGGGGGCAAGGCATCGGTGTAGTGCAGCACCGAGGTCACCGGCAGGTTCTCGCAACCGACCGGCCCGTCGATCACCACCTGCAGGCCCTTGATCGCGGTGAAGACGTAGACGGCACCCCAGTAGCCGCCGGCGCGGTCGTGATCGAGGACTAGCATGCGGATGACCTCATATCATCTCCTCGGCCTTGCGGCGTTTGATCATCTTGATGACCTGGCGGCGCGTTTCGGCCTTGAACTCGGGGCGGTCCTTGGGCACGTTCTCCCAGACGCCAGCGGCATGGCCGGAGCCGACCTCACCGAAGAACTCCCGCATCTGGTCGAAGCGGGCCTTGTTGTGTATCGCGGCATTGATCACCTGGGCCAGCGAGCCGGCACCGGCCGGGCCCAGCAGCGGCCGCGCCGAGATCAGGTTGGTGAAGTACAGCGCCGGAATGGCCAGCTCCTTGGCCGCCTGCACCACCGGCGTGGTGCCGATGGCCAGATCGGGCTTGAAGCGGTGCATGGCGGCCAGGTCCTGCTCCAGCGAGGCGCGGTACTGCACCTGCACGCCGCGCGCCTGCAACCACTGCAGATCGGGCTCGCTCCAGGGCGTGCGCGGGCAGGCGGTGCCCACATAGGGCACCTCGGCGCCGCTCTCGACCAGCAGACGGGCCACCAGCAGCTCCGAGCCCTCATAGCCGCTGACGGTGATGCGGCCCTTGATCGGCGTCTTGGCCAGGACCGCCTTGATGATGGGCAGCACGCGCTGCTTGGCCGCATCGATCAGGGCCTGCGGCACTTTCGCCGCCTCGCCAATGGCCTGCAGCCAGGCCTCGGTGCCGTCATGGCCCACCGGGGCCGAGGGCACCACGGGCCGGCCGGCGGCCTGGAATTCGCGCACCGTGGCGGTGTAGAAAGGATGGATGGCGGCCACCACGGTGCAGTCCAGCGCGGCATAGAGCTCGCGCCACTCGCGGGTGGGCACCGTCGGGCCGGCCGCCAGGCCCATCGGCTCCAGCAGCATGCCAATGACCATCGGGTCGGCCGGGAACAGCTCGCCGAGCAGGCTCACCGTCGGCTTCTCCGACAGGCCCTTCTCGCGCCAGCCGCTAGGCGCGCTGACCGGGCCGGCCTCGGCCTCGCCGCGGGCGTATTTCAGCATCGCGCCGGCCAGCACATCCTTGGCCTCGGCGTGCGTCGGCACACCAAAGCCGGGCACATCGATGCCGATGATGCGCACGCCGTTGATCTGCTTGGGCAGCAGCTGCAGGGGCACGCCGCTGGCGGTGGGCACGCACAGATTGATGATCACCAGCGCGTCGAGCTTGGCCGGGTCGGCCTGCAGGTGCACGGCCTCGCGGATGTCCTCGAACAGCTTGCCGGTGACCAGGCTCTCGGAGTTGAACGGCACATAGCCGACGCTGCGCTTGGCGCCGTAGAAGTGCGAGGTGAAGGTCAGGCCGTAGACGCAGCATGCCGAGCCGCTGAGGATGGTGGCCGTGCGCCGCATGCGCAGGCCAACGCGCAGCGCGCCGAAGGCCGGGCACATGCTTTGCGGCTGGTCGTGCGGGCCTTTGGGATAGTCGGCGGCGTAGCGGTCCAGCGTTTCGCGCGTGGCTTCGCCAAGCGCTTGCGCGAGTTCCGGGGCGGCGTGGCAGTTGCTCATCGCTTCAGGCCGCGTCGTAGATGACTTCGAGGGTGGGCTTGACGACATCGTTCTTGCCCACCATGTCGAAGATCGTCGCCGGCTCCATCTTGAAGTCGCGCCCGGTGACCTCGGCCGAGAACAGTCCCAGCAGCGCGTCCTGCGTCATCGGCCGCGGCCGCACCGGTGGCGCCTCGCCGACATTGGTGGCCAGCGTCTCGAACAGCGAGGCCCACTGCGTGCCGGGCCGGCCGATGATTTCGTAGCTGGCGCTCTTGCGCCGGATGTCTTCGTTGGCCGGAATCGCCGCCAGCACCGGGATGCCGGCCGCAGCCGCAAACGCCGCAGCCTCGCCGGTGCCGTCATCCTTGTTGACCACCATGCCGGCCACCCCGACATTGCCGCCGAGCTTGCGGAAGTACTCGACCGCACTGCAGACATTGTTGGCCACGTACAGCGACTGCAGATCGTTGCTGCCGACGACGATGACCTTCTGGCACATGTCGCGCGCGATCGGCAGGCCGAAGCCGCCACAGACCACGTCGCCCAGGAAGTCGAGCAGCACGTAGTCGAAGCCCCAGTCGTGGAAGCCGAGTTTTTCCAGCGTCTCGAAGCCGTGGATGATGCCCCGGCCCCCGCAGCCGCGACCGACCTCGGGGCCGCCCAGTTCCATCGCGTAGACGCCGTCGCGCTTGAAGCAGACGTCGCCGATGGCGACCGCCTCGCCGGCCAGCTTCTTCCTGGAGCTGGTCTCGATGATGGTCGGGCAGGCCTTGCCGCCGAACAGCAGGCTGGTGGTGTCGCTCTTCGGGTCGCAGCCGATCAGCAGGACCTTCTTGCCCTGCTGGGCCATCATGTAGCTGAGATTGGCCAGGGTAAAGCTCTTGCCTATGCCACCCTTGCCGTAGATGGCGATGATTTGCGTGGTCTTGGTGACCGGGCCGGTGGCCACCGCATCGGGCTCGATGGCGGCCTCGGCGCGCAACGCCTCCTGCTGCGCGGACCTGGGCTGGAAATGCACGGTCGCGACGGCCGGGATGCTTGAGGTGCTCATGCGTGGTGTCTCCAGTCCAAAACCATCTTCAGGCAGCCGGCATCGGTGAATGCCTGCTGGTAGGCAAGGCCCGCCTTCTCGGCCGGCTCGCTGTGAGTGAGCAGGCCGTCGAGCGACAGCCGACCGTCGGCCAGCAGCGCGTTCACCGCCAGCATGTCCGGGCGCTTCCATTCGGCGGCCACGCGGATGCGCGCCTCGCGCATGAAGGCCGGCGCGAAATTCAGCGACAGCGGCTTGGCATAGAAGCCCGCCAGCACCACCTCGCCGCCGGGGGCCAGCCGGGCGATCAGGCTGTCGAGCAGGGCCGAGTCGCCGCTGACGTCGTAGATGGCCTTGTAGTCGCGGCGCTTGTCGTCGTCCGGATGTACAACCGTGTAGCCGACGCCGCCCTCCGCACGCTTGGGGTTGGTCTCCCAGACGGTGAAGTCGGTGATGCCGGCCGCCACATTCATCCGTGCCAGCAGACGACCCAGCACACCGTGGCCGACGATCAGATCGGGCGGCGTGAAGGGCTGGGCCTGGCCGCCGCCGGCCACGCTGTGATAGGCGGTGGCCGCCAGCGCCAGCAGCACGGCCTGCGCGCCGAGCTTTTCGTCCACCGGCACCACCTTGGCACCAGGCACCACCAGGCGCGAGGCCGAGCCGCCGAACAGGCCCTTGACCTCGCCGAAGCAGCGCGCCCCGGGCACAAACACCCGCTGGCCCAGGCGCCGGCTGCTGCCCGCGCCAGCCGAGATCACCCGGCCAACCGCCTCATAGCCCGGCACCAGTGGATAGCCCATGCCGGGGAACATGGGCATGGTGCCGGTCCAGATCAGCCGCTCGGTGCCGGTGCTGATGCCACTCCATTCGACCTCGACGATCACATCCTCGGGCTCGACCGCCGGCAGGTGCAGATGACTCAGCTGCAGATGCTCCGGTCTATCAATCACAACAGCCAGGGTGTTCATCGCTGGTTCTCCAGGTCCGGGCCGGTGGCGGCGCCGGCGGTGCGGTGGGGGCAGTGGTCAGGCGCTTGCATGATGTAATCTTAAACCTACATGTGCAAACGTCAACATAGATTTACACAATGGTTTACCCAGGGGCTCGGACCGCTGGGTCACTCACCGGCGGTCGCCAACAGCACGCTGGTCTGCAGGGGCATGCGGGTCTTGAGCCGGCGTACCTGGGCAAAGCCGCTGGCCTGCAACATCTCGCGCAGCCGGGCCTCGCTGCGCGCCTGGCCCCGACCCATGGCCAGCAGATAGAAGCCGAAATAGGCGTCGCCCATGGCCTCGGCGCCCGAGGTCTCGGCCATCGGTTCGGCCAGCAGCAGGCGGCCGCCCACCGGCAGCGCGCGGCGCACCGCCGCCAGCAGCCTGAACACCCGCTCGTCGTCGTGGTCATGCACGACGCGCAGCAGCGACACCAGGTCGGCCCCCCCCGGCAATTCGTCGCTCAGAAAGTCGCCGCCCTGCACGCTGCAGCGCTGCGCGACGCCGGCGCGCCGGAAGCGCTCATGCGCTCGCTCGACCACGCTGGGCAGGTCGAACACCTGCACCTCCAGTTGGGGCGCCTGGCGGGCCGCGGCGCAGGCGAACACACCCTCGCCGCCGCCGACATCCAGCAACCGGCGGTGCTGGCGCATCGGATAGGCCTGCAGCACCTGCTCGGCCACCAGGGGCTGCGAGACGGCCATCAGGCTGGAATAGGCGGCCACGTCCTGGGCCTCCAGCGCACCCGGTTCGACGGCGCCGGCATAGGGCCAGAAATCGGCCAGCGCGCCGCCGCCGTCCGGGCGGCGCAGCAGCGCCACCGGGTCGGTCAGATCGCGGTACAGCGCCTCGTGGTGCTCGACCATCGCCGCCAGTCCGCTGTTGCCGACCATCGGCGCGCCCAGCACACCGAGGCCATAGCGGCGCAGCGGCCGCGCCTCCAGCAGCCGCAACGCCACGGCGGCTCGCACCAGTCGCTCAGCGGCCGGCAGCGGCAGGGCCAGCTGCTGCGCCAGGGCCTGGAGGCTCTGCGGGCCCTGCTCCGCCAGCAACTCCAGCAGGCGCACGCGCACGCAGACCAGCAGAACCTGTGAATAGACAAAGCCGGCGAGCAGATCGAACAGCTGGGCCGCACGCCGCCGCGCCACCCAACGTGCCGGGGCAAAGCCCTCGGCCCAGCGGCGGAACTGCGGGCTCGTCAGCAGGCGGTCGCGAAGTGCCCAGGCCGCATCGCTCCAATGCGTCGTGGCGCTGGCATCGAGGGGTCGGGCGTGGTGCATGGTCTGCCTGCTTTCTTGCTGTCGTCTGCCTGGCTCAGGCCGCTGCCGCCAGGCGCTCGGCCAGGCGTTCGGCCATCAGCTTCTGCGGCACCAGCCGGTCGGCCTCCAGCCGTATCAGCTGGCGAAAGCGCGCCGCCCCCGGGCAGACCGGCACGATCGCCAGCGTCAGCTCGATCAGGCGGTGGAACTCGGCCAGCGCGCCCTCCAGACCCAGCTCCCGCGCCATGCTGGGGCGGCCCAGTGCCAGGTCCTGCCCGACCGGCTTGCCGAGCAGCGCGGCATCGAAGGCGACGTCGCGGATGTCGTCGGCCACCTGGTAGGCCTGACCCATCTGCTCGCCCAGGGCGCGCCAATCCAGGCCCTCGGCGCCGGCGGCCTGGGCGCCGGCCATCGTCGCGGCGGCAAACAGCGCACCGGTCTTGGCCTGCTGGTAGTCGCGCAGCGCGACCTGGGGCTCGCACTCCCAGGCCTGCCCGGCGACGATGCCCATCGGCATGCCCACGCCCTGGCAGACGGTCTGCATCAGGCCCGGCAGCCGCGACAGATGCCGGCGCGTGCCCAGCGCCAGGCACTGGAAGGCGGCGACGATCAGCGCATCGCCGGCCAGCACCGCCAGCCGCTCGCCGAAGGCGCGCTGCACCGAAGGCAGGCCGCGTCGCGTGGCGGCATCGTCGAAACAGGGCAGGTCGTCATGCACCAGCGAGGCGCAATGCAAGAGCTCGATCGCCGCCGCCACCGCATCGGTCAGCTCGGTGTCGTCCTCCCCGCAGGCCAGGGCCACGGCCAGCACCAGCTTGGGCCGGATCCGCGCACCGCCCGGGAATACCGCATGCTGCATCGCCGCCGCCAGCCGGGGCGGATGACCCGTCTGCCGGCTGGCCTGCAGGCCGAGTTGAAGGGCGCGCTCGATACGGTGCTGGGTCGGCATAGGGGCCTTTGCTGGGCGAGCGGTCCGGCTTTTAATCGCTGTCGGCAGAAAAGCCCGCGACGCCGGTGTCACTCTTGATTTACATTTAGCTATGTACTTCAGCATAGACACTTGATCGCGGTGCGTCAATGAGCCTGTCCACAACAAGTTTGAGAAGCCCGCGCGTGGTCGTGATCGGCGCGGGTGTCGGGGGCCTGGCGGCCGCCGCCCTGCTGGCCCGGCAGGGCCTGGACGTGCGCGTGATCGAGCGCGGTCAGCAGCCGGGCGGCAAGCTGAGCCAGTTGGCCGTTGGCCCGAGCCTGCTTGACGCCGGGCCGACGGTGCTGACGATGCGCTGGGTGTTCGACGCGCTGTTCGAGCGCCTGGGCCAATCGCTGGACGAGCAGCTGAGCCTGCGGCCCTGCGCCGTGCTCGCACGCCATGCCTGGGGCCCCGAGGAGCGGCTGGACCTGCTGGCGGACTTGGAGGCCAGCGTCACCGCGATGGCCGACTTCGCCGGCCCGGCTCAAGGCCAGCGCTACCTCGCCTTCTGCGAGCGGGCGAAAGAGATCTACGACACGCTTGAGCAGCCCTTTCTGCGCAGCCAGCGGCCCACGCCCTGGTCGCTGGCCTGGCGCGTGGGCATGAGCCGGCTGCCGCAGCTGGCCCGCATCTCGCCGTTTCGCACCCTGTGGCAGGAGCTGGGCCGCTATTTCCCTGATCCGCGGCTGCGCCAGCTGTTCGGCCGCTATGCCACCTACTGCGGTTCTTCACCATTCGACGCCCCGGCCACCTTGATGCTGGTGGCCCATGTGGAGCGCGAGGCGGTGTGGCAAATCGAGGGCGGCATGCACCGGCTGGCCCAGTCGCTGGCGGCGCTGTGCCAGCGGCAAGGGGTACAGATCAGCTATGGCCGGGAGGCGCGGGAGATCCTGCTGCGCCAGGGCCGCGTCTGTGGCGTGGCGCTGGACCAGGACGCGCCGCTGCAGGCCGATGCGGTACTGTTCAACGGCGATGTCGATGCCCTGCGGCAGGGCCTGCTGGGCCAGCCGTTGCGACAGGCAATGGGGGGCCGGCCGCTGACGTCGGCACGGCGCTCGCTGTCCGCCGTGACCTGGCATCTGCAGGCCGAGGTGGGCGGCTTCCCGCTGTCGCACCACAACGTGTTCTTCAGCGACCCGGCCGACGAGGGCTACCGCCGGGAGTTCGCCGACATCGCTGCGGGCCGGCTGCCGGCCGCGCCCAGCGTCTATGTCTGCGCCCAGGACCGCACGGGTGACCCCATGCCACGCCACAGCGGCCAGGCCGAACGGCTGATGTGCCTGGTCAACGCCCCCGCCACCGCCGACGCCCGCCCGCTGACCGAAGAGGAGCTGTTGCTATGCCAAGCGCAGATGTTTGCCCGCCTGACGCAAGCCGGGCTGAAGATCAGCCCCAGCGTGCACCCGCTACAGCGAACCTCGCCGCAGGACTTCGCCCGGCGCTTCCCGGCCACCGGCGGGGCGCTGTACGGCCAGGCGAGCCGGGGCTGGCGCGCGAGCTTCCAGCGCCCGGCCAGCACGACGCGGGTGCCGGGCCTGTATCTGGCTGGGGGCTCGGTGCACCCGGGGCCGGGCCTGCCGATGGCGGCCTTGTCGGGCCAGTTGGCGGCCGAGCAGATCTGCGCGGCACTGCGTTCGACACGCCGCTGGCAGCCGGTGGCTATGCCTGGTGGTATGTCGATGCGCTGAGCGATGCGCAGGCCGATGGCAGCGCCTACGCGCTGACCGCCATTGCCTTCGTCGGCAGCGTGTTCTCCCCCTACTATGCGATGGCGCGGCGCCGCCATGGCGGCGCCAAGGTGCCGGCCGAGCAGCACTGCGCGCTGAACCTGTCGCTGTACCGCCGCGCACCGGGCGCCGCGAGCTACCAACGCCTGTGGGCGATGACCGAGCGCGGCGCCGGCCAGTTGCAGCGCAGCGCGACCCGGCTGGCGATAGGCCCCAGCCAGCTGCGATGGGCGGCGGACGGCCTGCACATCGACGTCGACGAATGGACGGTGCCCTGGCCGCAGCGCCTGCGCGGCCACATCCATCTGCAGCCCGGTGCCCGGCCCGGTCCGGCCTTCAAGCTGGATGGCGCCGGCCGCCACATCTGGCAGGCGATCAGCCCCCTGGCCCGCGTGTCGGTGAGCTTCCAGGCCCCGGCCCTGCGCTGGGAGGGCGAGGCCTATCTGGACTGCAACCAGGGCAGCCGCCCGCTGGAGCGCGACTTCGACCACTGGCACTGGTCGCGCGAGCGCCAGCCCGATGGCCGGTGTCGCGTGCTGTACGACCTGTGCACGCTCGACGGGCAACACTCTGCCATGGATCTGCAACTGCAGAAAGACGGGCAATGCCGCGCGTTAGCGCCCGATCCGCCATGCCCGCTGCCCTCCACCGCCTGGGGCATCCAGCGAAGCAGCCGCGCCCCAGCCGATGCCACCCCCCGCGTCACGGCCACCCTGGAGAGCGGGCCCTTCTATGCCCGCTCGCTGCTGGTCAACGGGAACGGCGGGCTGGCGGTGCACGAAAGCCTGTCGCTGCGCCGCTTCGCCAGCCCCTTGGTGCAGGCAATGCTGCCGTTTCGTATGCCCCGCCGGGCAGGTGCTCGCTGATGGCACGCGTGTTCATGCTCGGTGCCACCGGCACCATCGGACAGGCCACCTTGCGCGCGCTGCTGCGGCGCGGCTACGAGGTCGTGTGCTGGGTGCGCCCGCGTGCCGGCGTCGGCGGCCGGCTGAAGCAGGCCGAGATCGAGCGGCTGCTGGCCGGCGCCACGCTGCGCTTCGGTGCGGTGACCGACGCCGAGGCGCTGCGGCGCGACGGCTTTCGCGGCGAGCACTTCGATGCCCTCGTCTCCTGCCTGGCCTCGCGCACCGGCGCGCCTCGCGATGCCTGGGCCATCGACCACGACGCACATGTCCATGCGCTGGCCGCGGCCCGAGAGGCGGGCGTCACGCAGATGGTGCTGCTCTCGGCGATCTGCGTGCAAAAGCCCCGCCTGGCCTTCCAGCAGGCCAAGCAGGCCTTCGAACAGAAGTTGGTGGCGTCCGGCCTGGACTATTCCATAGTGCGGCCCACCGCCTTCTTCAAGTCGCTGTCGGGCCAGATCGAGCGGGTGGCCCGCGGCAACAAGCCCTTTATGCTGTTCGGCGATGGCGGCCTGACCGCCTGCAAGCCGATCAGCGACGACGACCTGGGCGACTATCTGGCCGACTGCCTGCACCTGCCCGAGCGCCGCAACCGCATCCTGCCCATCGGCGGGCCCGGCGAGGCGATCACGCCGCGCCAGCAGGGCGAGCTGCTGTTTGCCGTGCTTGGACGCGAGCCGCGTTTCCGCCAGGTGCCGGTGGCCCTGCTCGATCTGATCATCGCGGTGCTGGCCACCCTGGGGCGGCTGGTGCCTTCACTGGCCGACAAGGCCGAGCTGGCCCGCATCGGTCGCTACTACGCGACCGAGTCGATGCTGGTGCTCGATACCGCGACCGGCCGCTACGACGCCGCGGCCACGCCGTCCACCGGCACACAGACCTTGACGGCCTTCTACGCCGGGCTGGCTGCCGGTTCAGCAGCAGCGCCGGAGCGCGGGGACCATGCGGTGTTTTGAATCAGCGCTCACGGTCGTCCTGGTCGCACTTGCTGCGTTTGCTGCGCCAGCGCCGCCACTCCAGCCACTGCCAGATCGCCCAGACCATGATCACGCCAAAGACCAGCAGCAACTCGATCAGGCCGTAGAGGTTGCGGTCAGACATCAATGCCGGCGATGCGAGTCGGGCCGCAGGAACATGCGCTGCACCGAGTCCATCCAGTGCTGGTGCGCCTCGCCGGCACTGCTGTGCAGCTCGGCCAAGGCGCCGTGCAGCAGCTTGCGGGTCAGCGCATTGGACAGCGCCTCCATCACCGCATCGACATCCTGGCCGCGGGCCAGCGCGCGGCGGGCCTTGGCGAGTTCGGCCTCGCGCCAGTCATCGGTGCGGCGCTGCAATGCTTGTATCAGCGGCACGCTGGCCCGTTGTTCCAGCCAGTGGGAGAAGCCGTGCACACCGGCGGCGACGATCTGCTCGGCCTGCAGCACGGCGGCCTGGCGGCGCTCGCCATTGACTTGCACCTGCAGCGCCAGGTCATCGACGGTGTAGAGATAGATGTCGTCCAGCTCGCCCACCTCGGGCTCGATGTCGCGCGGCACGGCCAGATCCAGCATCAGCATCGGGCGGCGGCGGCGGGCCTTCAAGGCGCGCTCGACCGCACCCAGGCCAATCAGCGGCAGGCTGCTGGCGGTGCAGCTGACGACCACATCGAAGTCCTGCAGCCGCGTGCCCAGCTCGGCCAGGGCCAGCGGCTGCGCGCCCAGGCGCTCGCACAAGACCTGACCCCGCTCCCGGCCGCGGTTGGCGATGGTCAGCGACATCGGCTCGTGAGCGGCAAAGTGCGTGGCCACCAGTTCAATCATCTCGCCCGCGCCGACGAACAGCACCCGCGTCTGCGACAGCTCGCCGAACAGCTGGGTGGCCAGGCGCACCGCCGCTGCGGCCATGCTGACCGCGTGGGCGCCGATCTCGGTGCTGCTGCGCACCTCCTTGGCAACGGCAAAGCTGCGCTGGAACAACTGATGCAAGGTGGTGCCCAGCGCACCGGCCCCCTCGGCCTCGCGCACCGCCTGCTTCATCTGGCCGAGGATCTGCGGCTCGCCCAGCACCATCGAGTCCAGGCCCGAGGCGACGCGAAAGGCATGCCGGGCCGCCTCGGCTCCGTGCAGAAAGTAGCTGTGGCCGCGCAGGCTGTCGGCACTGGTGCCGCCCTGCCGCGCCAGCCACTCGATGCTGGGCTCGACCAGCTCGATCGCATGCCGCGGGCAGGCGCTGGGCGGCAGGCCCACGTACAGCTCGGTGCGGTTGCAGGTGGACAGGATCGCCACCTCCGGTGCCGCGCGCGCCAGATGGTTGCGCAGGCCCTGCACGCTGCGGCCCAGGGCCTCCAGCGGAATGGCGAAGCGGCCGCGCAGATCGAGCGGCGCGCTGCCGTGGTTCAGGCCCAATGCCAAAACACTCATGCTGCGCTCCCGCCCCAGCGATCCTGGCGCTCCAGCCGATCGAACAGGTCGATGACGAAATCGATCCGCCGAGTCGCGCCAGCCGGTGCCGGCGTGGCCGCGACCGCCGCCAGCAGCGGCAGATTGGCCGCCAGCGGCGGCTCCTGCAGCCGCGCAGGGTCCGGCCACAGGCTCAGACCGGCCTGCAGCAGCAGATAGCTCTTGCGCCGGCCGGGCACGACGGCGCGGCGAGTGACCGAATCCCCGCCCGCCCGGGCCACCTGATGGCCGATCTCGGCATACAGCAGCCGCGCGGCATTGATGCCGGGCCGGCAGGCCAGCGGCAGCCGTGCCACGCCGGCACCGGCCCTTGCGTACAGGTCATCGGCGGCGGCCAGCAGCAGCCGCATCACGCTCGCCAATGCGGCGTCATGGCGCGGTGCGGCCAGCCAGGCGGCAGGATTGATGCCGGCTTCGCGCAGCCACTGCCGGGGCAGATAGAGCCGGCCCATGCACGCGTCCTCGCCCACATCGCGGGCGATATTGGACAGCTGCATCGCCACGCCCAGATCGCAGGCCCGGGCCAGCGCGTCGCTGTCGCGCACGCCCATCAGCAGGCACATCATCGCGCCCACCGTGCCGGCCACGCGGGCGGCGTAGTCCTGCAGGTCCGCCAGCGTCTCGTAGTCGCGGCCCTCGACATCCCAGGCCAGGCCCTCGACCAGCAGCTCGGGCAGCGCCCGCGGAATCGCGTAGCGCGCCACCACGGCCGCCAGCGCGCGGTCGGCGGCCTGCGGCTGCGGCCGGCCGGCATAGACGCGCTCCAGGCGCTCGCGCAGCCGCGCAATCGCTTCCAGCCGGCCGCCCTCGACATCGACCGCGTCGTCGGCCAGCCGGCAAAAGCCGTAGAGCACGGTGGCCGGGGCGCGCACGCCGGGCGGCAGCAGCAACGAGGCGGCGTGGAAGGTCTTGGAATTGGCCGCCAGACTGGCGCGGCACTGGGCCAGATCGGCGGCCAGCAGCGGCGGGCAGGCCGGTTCAGGCAATGAGGCCGGGCGTGGGTCTGACATGGTGGGGTCCTTCTTCATCAGGGGCCGGATGAGCGCGGCGGGGCAGTTCGCGCCCGTGCGGCACGATCGCATCGAGCACGCGGGCGGACGACAGCACGCCGGGCAGGCCGGCGCCGGGGTGGGTGCCGGCGCCAACGAGGTAGAGCCGCTCGACCTCCTCGCTGCGGTTGTGGGGCCGGAACCAGGCGCTTTGCGTCAGCACCGGCTCCAGCGCAAAGGCCGCGCCCTTGTAGGAGCTGAGCCGGTCCTGGAAGTCCTGCGGCGTGAGCAGCAGCGAGCTGACGATCTCCTGCTCCAGCCCCGGCAGCAGGGTCTCGGACAGCCGCCTGGCCAGCGCCGCGCGATAGGGCTCGGCCCGCTCGCGCCAGTCCACGCCAGCGTCCAGATGCGGCACCGGCGCGAGCACGTAGAAGGTGTCGCAGCCGGCAGGCGCCAGACTCGGATCGGTGGCGGTCGGCCGGTGCAGGTAGAGGCTGAAGTCGTCGGCCAGATGCTTGTGCGTGAAGATGTCGTCCAGCAGGCCCCGATAGCGCGGGCCCAGCGCAATCGTGTGATGGGCCACATCGGGGTACTGGCGGCGGGTGCCGAAGTACCAGACGAACAGGCTCATCGAATAGCGCGCCTTGGCAATGCGCTTGTCGGTCCAGCGGCGGCGGTAGCGGGCCGGCAGCAGGTGCTTGTAGGTCCAGGCCGAGTCGGCGTTGGAGACCACCACATCGGCCGCCAGCCGTTCGCCGGTGGCCAGGCGCACGCCACAGGCCGCACCGTCCTCGACCAGGATCTCCTCAACGCCCCGGCCGCACAGCACCCGCCCGCCCTGCCCCTCGATCAGCCCGACCAGGCCACGCACCAGGCTGCCGGTGCCGCCCATCGCGAAGTGCACGCCGAAGCGCCGCTCCAGGAAGGCGATCAGGCAGTAGACCGAGGTGGTGCTGAACGGGTTGCCGCCGACCAGCAGCGATTGAAAGGTCAGCACCACGCGCAGTTTTTCATCGCGCACATGCTTGCAGGCGAGGCCGTAGACGGTGCGGTAGCCCTCCAGCTTCAGCAGGTCGGGCAGCACGCGGGCCATATCGGTCCAGCGTTCGAACGACACATGGCCCAGCTGCTCGAAGCCGACCTTGTAGATCGCCTCGCTGGCAGCCAGAAAACGCTCGTAGCCGGCCACATCATCGGGCGCCAGCTTGGCCACCTCGGCACGCATCGCGGCGGCATCGCCGCTGTAGTCGAACACCGTGCCGTCGTCGAAGCGCACGCGGTAGAACGGCGCCACCGGGCGCAGGTCCACATCATCGGCCAGGCGCCGGCCGCACAGGGCCCACAGCTCCTCGAACAGGAACGGCGCAGTGATGACGGTCGGGCCGGCGTCGAAGGTGAAGCCGTCCTGCCGGTGCACATAGGCCCGGCCGCCGGGCGCGTCGAGCTTCTCAAGTACGGTGACGCGGTAGCCTCGGGCGCCGAGGCGCACCGCAGCGGCCAGGCCGCCGAAACCGCTGCCTATGACCAGCGCATGAGGGCTGGTGGGCGCAAGGTCTGCCGTTGCTGTCAACATGGGTTGATAATATGCATGTCTAGTTTAGTTGACAACAGGGTTTGCAATGAAAGATGACACGCCGGGCCTCGTCGAGCTGCGGGCAGGCGGCCTGCGCTGGCGGCTGCGGCGTGCCGGCCAGGGGCCCAAGGTGCTGCTGCTGCACGGCACCGGCTCATCGCTGCAGTCCTGGGACGCCTGCCTGCCGGGCTTGACGCCCCACTTCAGCCTGCTGATACCGGACCTGCCCGGCCATGGCGGCACCGAGGCCTTCGACGACCGCCGTGCCAGCCTGCCCCGCATGGCCGGCGCGCTGGCCGACTTGCTCGCCGCGCTCGGTTGGCAGCCCGAGCTGGTGGCCGGGCATTCCGCCGGCGCGGCGGTGATGTTGCAGCTGGCGCTGGACGGCCACCTGCCGCAGACGCGTGGGCTGCTGGCCGTCAACGGCGCGCTGCAGCCGCTGCCCGGCTTGATGCGCGTGGTGGCGCCGGCCGTCGCCAGGCTCGCCGCCCGCAGCGCCTGGCTGCCGGCCTGGGTGACGCGCCACGCGGCTCAGCCCCGGGCCCTGAAGAACCTGATCGCCTCCACCGGCTCACGCCTGGACGAGGCCGGCCTGCAGCACTACCGCGCCCTGCTGACGCAGCCCGCGCATGTGCGCGGCGTGCTGGACATGCTGGCCAGCTGGCGGTTGGACGAACTGCAGGCCCGCCTGCCCGCGCTGCGCACCCCCCTGTGGCTGGCTGCCGGTCTGGCGGACCGCACGGTCGCGCCGGCGCAGGCGCTGGAACTCGCGCGCCGGCTGCCCTGTGCCCGCTTTCACCCGCTGGAAGGCTTGGGGCATCTGGCGCATGAGGAGGCGCCGGAGAGTATCAATGAGCTGCTGCTGGCGCTGCGGGATGAGGCACGGGACCGGGCGACGAACCCGCCCTGCACTGCGAAGTCTTGACCGGCGCGGCGCAGGAATTGCCTCGCCGAAGAAGGCGCGCTCTAGGACGCCGAAGCGACGGGGGACTGGGGCTCAGCCACGCTCGTCATCCTGGAACAAGCTCATCACCTTGGTGGTGATGATGTCCACCGCCGGACCGTTGGCACCGTGCGGCAGGATCACGTCGGCGTTGCGCTTTGTCGGCTCAATGAACTGCTTGTGCATCGGGCGCACGGTTTCCAGGTACTGGTGCACCACCGACTCGGTGCTGCGGCCACGCTCCGAAATATCGCGCTGCAGCCGCCGGATGAACCGCACGTCCGAGGCCGTGTCCACATAAATCTTCAGCGACATCATGTTGCGCAGCTTGGTGTCGTACAAGGCGAACAGGCCCTCGACCACGATCACCGGTGCGGGCTTCACGGTAATGGTTTCGCTGGAGCGGTTGTCGGCCGAGAAGTCATACACCGGCATCGCTATCGCCTCGCCCTTGCGCAGCGCGGCCAGATGCTGCGTCATCAGCGGCCAGTCAAAGGCATCGGGATGGTCGTAGTTCTGCTTGCGCCGGTCCTCCGGCGGCATGTGGGACTGATCCCGGTAGTAGTCATCCTGCATCACCACCGCCACCTTCTCCGGCCCGATGGCGGCCAACACCTGGCGCGTCACCGTCGATTTGCCGCTGCCGCTGCCCCCTGCGACACCGATGACGAAAGGCTTTTGAGGGTTTTTTGGCATGAGGAAGTGGTGCGTGCTTGGGCGATGCCTGGAAATGTACAAGCTGGCGAGCAGATGCTGAGCGGCCTCGGGGTCCGCTTCAGGCTGGACCTTGACCTTCGCCAACGTCGTCAAGCAAATGGGAGTCCGCGACAGCGGACGTTCACGCGCGAAAAGCCAAAATCTGGATTGGTGTGCCGGATATCGTCGACGCGCAACATGCGCTGCAGCGCCGACCGCGGCCAAGCGCCGTGGCGAGTGGCCGTCCCATCACTGGCCGCCCCGCGCCGGATCGCCGCTGGCGCCCCTACCCCCGTTGAATGCAGGTGCTATGAATCCCCTACCCGCACTGCGAATGCGCCGCACTTCATCAAGGGCGTCGTCAATCTGCGCGGCGTGATCGTGCCCATCGTCGACCAGCGTCTGACGCCTGCCTGCGAGAGTGCCGCGTATACCGATTTCAAGGTGGTAATCGTGTTGAACGTTGAAAAGCGAGCAATCGGTGTGGTGGTCGACTCCGTATCTGGCGTACTGGCGCTGGACACGGACAGCATCAAACCAGCCATGAATACATCCTCGCGGAGGGCGTGACGCTTGTCTCGACCCCCGATCTGAAGAGACGCATCACCTATGCAATCCTTCGTTCGTCGAGGTCAGCGACTATGGCCGCGAAGAATTGCTCGGCCAGCAGCTTGATCTCGCTCGCGTTGAGCGCGACCACGTGAGCGGCGATCCAGCAGGGGTCGAGCAAGAGCCCCCATCGGCGCGCACGACACGCCGCACTGCGGTCACGCCTGGATGCACTTCGGCACGAGGCCGCCGTGCTACTGCAGGTGATGTGCACGGGCTAGTGGAACTGCCTGCCAACTCGACCCCGTTTCCCCACATCGCCGCACCTGGGCGCCCCATAGAATGCACATACTCCATTTGGCTTCCGAGGGTTTTCGTGTCCCCATCGTCCCTATCGGCCTCGCCAGACGCACACGGGTTGGCGTTCAGAGAGGTGTGGCTGGCACGCTATGGGTCGACAAGCACGGCTGCAGCCTTGATACAGCAGCACCTTACCGATGCGGCGGGCAATGAGCGCCTGACTCTGCGGATGCTGCTCGTGCAACAGCGACTGGGTTCGCTAACCCCGGGCGCTGCCCAGCCTTACAAAGCGCTGGCGGAGCGTATGTCGGCATTGGGCGATGTCCCCGGCAGCCTGATCGCGAAGAGCATGGCCCTGGGGGCAGAGAACTTCGGAGGCGACGTGGCTTCAGCCCTCACCGCCTACGAGCAGCTCAGCGCCGACATCAATAGCATGCAAGACCGGCTGGAGCAGCACGCGGCGATCGGCCCGTCGCTTCTGCTTTACCAAGCTGCAGGCAATCTGGTGGGCTATATGCAACAGGCCTGTCGGATGCTCCAGCTGGCGCAAGAGATCGACCACAGCGGTATGCTGTCGGCAGCGCGCAGCAACCTCGGCATTGCGTTCTTCCTGGCGGGCGATGAATTTCAAGCCCGCCACCACCTGGAGCAAGCCGTCGCCAGCAATGAGTTGGGCGGTTGGGTTCGCTTCAGTGCGGTGGCCCTCCTCGCCGAAATCTATGCCTCGGCCGGTGATGTCGACAAGGCGATCCCGCTGCTGCGCATCTGGTCCTTTCCTGAAAAGGCCGCGGAACTGGACGGGCAGACCCTGGTGCATTTCCACGTGCTGGGCGCGGAGATCTTTGCCCAGCTGGGGCAGCTTGAAGAAGCCCGCGCGTATCTGGACTTTCTTGAGGCCAGGCCCTCAGATCAACTCAGCCATGACATCCGGTGCCTGCTCGCGATGGCGCACGCTTTGTACCACCAAGCCGAAGGCCGCAGTGCCGAGGCCGCGGCCATGGCGGCTGAAGCCATGGCTCTCGTGCAAGCCATGCCCAGGAGCGAGCGGACTCTGGCGCCGCGTTTCTGGTGTCGTGCCGCCGATCTGGCGAGCGCACAGGGTCAATGGGAGCAGGCATACCGGCTGCTGGAGCGTTATCGAGGGCTGGAGCAGGAGAAGAAGCGAGACATTGTGGCCGTACGTCGGGTCGCTGCGCAATTCCAGACCGATGCCAGCGCACGCGCGATCGAGGCCGCGCAACGCGACCGTCTGACCGGGCTGGGCAATCGCGAGCGCCTGATCGCCGCGGGCGACGGCTGGATTGCACGGGGGCTATCGCCGAGAGTCGCCATGCTGAATGTGCGCCGATTCAACGCAATCAACGAGGCGCTCGGGCAGGAAGTTGGTGACGCCGTGCTGCAGGCCGTCGCCGACCGCCTCAGCCAGGCCTGCATCCGTTTCGACCACGCACTGGCTGGCCGCGTTTACGCGGATCGATTCGTCCTCGTGCTGGCCGGAGGCCAAGGCGACGATGTCAGTCTGATCGAGGCTCTTGCTGCGGAGATGTTCGCTACACCGCTGGATGTGGCTGGGCAGTGGGTGGACATCAGCGCGGCCTGGGGCCTGTCCCACTGCCCCGCGCATGGCACTTCGATGCACCGGCTCATGAGCCATGCCGAGATCGCACTGCACGAGGGCCAGCGCAACGATGCCGGATGGACGATCTACGAGGCCGGCCTCGTCCGAGCGGATCCTCTGCAGCTCTCGCTGATCTCCGAGCTCAAGCGTGCGGCCCAGGACGACGAGTTTACGCTGCTGGTGCAACCCAAATTCCGGCTGTCCGACAACGCAGTCGCCAGCTTCGAATCCTTGATCCGCTGGAACCACCCCAGCCGCGGCCTGGTGCCGCCGGCAGCCTTCATTCCTTTCGCCGAGAACACCGGCAACATCCGTGGCATCACCGAGTGGGTCTTGCGCCGGTCGATGCGGCTGTCCGCCCAGCTTCGCAGCACCGGGCTGGTGTCGCAGATCGCCGTGAATGTGTCCGTGCATGATGTCGGCTCCGCCGCTTTCCCGGGCCTCCTGGCCAGTCTCCTGCAGGCGACGGGCGCACGCGCGCAGGACATCCGCCTGGAATTGACCGAAGGCGCCGTGATGAAAGACCCGGCCACCGTGATCGACCGCATGCGGGAGATCAACGCGCAGGGTTTTGAATGGTCGGTCGACGACTTCGGCACGGGGCAGTCATCCCTGGCCTATCTGCACATGCTGCCTGTCTCGGAGCTGAAGATCGACCGCTGCTTTGTCCGGGGCGCCGCGAGCGCCAGAACCACCCTGACCCTGCTCAAGGCCGCCATCGATCTGGGTCGCAACCTCGGGCTGTCCACCGTCGGCGAAGGCGCCGAGACGGAAGAGGAATGGGACTTGCTGCGACAGCTGGGCTGCGACATGGCACAAGGTTGGTTTGGTGCTCGCCCGATGCCCGAACAGGCGCTGATTCCCTGGTTGCGCAACGGTGGGCGGCTGGAACGCAGCTGAACGTTGCGTCGTCGGGGGGCCCCTGCGTATCAACGCAAACCTCGTCATTCAGCGCCCAGTTTCTGGGCCAGCTTGACCAAGGCTGAGCTCGTCCAATGAGTTCCTCGTAAATCGCCGGTTTGCGCTGAAAATATGGTCACTCGATCAGTCTACAGAGAAATGCCGCGCGGCCACATGTCAGGTCAGCCGGTATCCGTTGAGGCCAAGGTCGCTGACCGCTTCAGTCGCGAGAGCGGCTGCTCCAGCCCGTAGACCGGTCACTCACACTCTGTGCCAACTTGCGCCCCTATGACGGAACGAGCCCATCATCGGGCACACGATGAGCGGCGCTGACCGACCGAATCGCTGCTGAGCCGCCATCCTGCCTCCCTCACCGCCGCCCCGCCACCGCCGCATGCACATCGGCCGCCTGACCCTGCGGCAGCGGCACATAGCGTGCCGCCATCGCCTGGGCCAAGGCCATGGCCTGGGGCTGCGGGCGCGGCGAGGTGTCGATCAGCACGCTGCGCAGGCCCTGCGCCCGCAGGCGAGCGGCGGCGGCCAGCGCATCCTGCATCGCCAGCGCGCGGCCGGGGCTGCCGTCGCTGGCGATATTGGCGCGGGCATCTGTCAGGAACACCAGCAGGGCCTGCGCCCCGTCGCGGGCCTGCACGCTTTGGCCCAGTGCGCATGCCGCGTCGATGCCGGCCGCCAGCGGCGTGCCGCCGCCGCCTGGCAGCGCCGACAGCGAGCGCCGCGCGCGCACCAGCGAGCGGGTCGGCGCCAGCAGGGTCTGCGCCGATTCGCCCCGAAAGGCGATCAGCGCCACCCGGTCGCGCCGCACATAGCAATCGGCCAGCAGCAGTTCGACCGCGCCCTTGGCCTCGGCCAGCCGGGTCAGGGCCTGGGAGCCCGAGGCATCGACGGCGAAGATGGTGGTGCTTTCGCGCGGGCGCCGATAGCGCTTGATGTGGAAGTCGTCGCGGCGCAGCAGCAGCTTTGCCGGTGACGGGCCCAGGCCGGCCCGCTCGCGCTCTTGCAGACGCAGACGCTGCCAGGGAATGGCCGCGCGCAGCGTGGCCAGCAGATCCAGCCGCGCGCCGGCCCGCAGGCTGCCGCGCCGCGAGCTCAGCGGCCGGCCGCTGCGCGCGGGCCGCGAGGCGGCGCCGCTGCGGCCCGTGCCGCCGCCCGTCGCACGCTGGGCCGCCGTTTGCCCATCGCTCAGCCAGGCCAGCAGGCCCGGCGGAATGGCCGCCTTCGCCGCTTCAATCACCTGCTCCTGCAGATCGGGGCTGCGTTGTTCGGACTCGCCCGCATCCGACGTTGACGCCTCGGCCTTCGGCGCCTGTGCCGATTCGGGGGGTGAAGCTTGTTCGGCCTCGGCCGGCTCCTCGGTTTCGGGCAGCGCCCGCGCACGGGGCGCCAGCACCAGGCGGGCGGCCAGTTCCGCATCTTCCTGGGCGACCCGCACGCGCCCGCCCAGCGCCGCGGCGGCGCAGGCGGCTCGCCAGGCCTGCCAGGGCGCACGCAGCGAGTGCAGGCCCAGCGCGGCGGCGGTGGCGCAGAAGGCCTGCACACAGTCTTCGTCGTAGGGTATCTGCGCCAGGCGCCGGCGCGCGGCGGCCAGATCGAAGGGCGGCGCCGGATCGGTTTGTTCCACTGCATGCGAGCAGCTGACGATCAGCGCCAGCCGCTCCGTCAAGCTGGCCGGTGGCCGCTCCTGCTCGCCCTGCCCCTCGTCCAGCGCGATGCAGCAAAACCCGCTGCTCTCTCGGTCCAGCGCCAGTGCCAGCCGGCCGGCCAATTCGGTACCGAGTCGCTCGGCCATGGGCAGCATCAGCACGCCGCCGGCCACCTCGGCCAGCAGGCCGGCATGCGCCACCGGCCGGCCTGCCGCGAGGCTCAGCCCGAGGTCAAGTCCGCCGAGCAGACGTTCGTCATCGATCTGCGCCGGCAGGCGCCGCCAGGGGGCGCCTTCCGGCAGGGCGGCGCGCAGTTGCGCCAGCACCGCATCGCGCGCCGGGCCTGGCGGGCCCCTCAGGCACAGGCCGCCCAATCCCTGCGGGTCGATGGCGAGCAGCCAGGCGGCCTGCAGGGCCGGATTGGCAGCGTCCACGCCTCAAGCCCAGAGTTCGGCCACTGCGCGTGCGATGCGTTCGCTGGAGCCGGTGTCGTCGAGCGGATTGCGGCGCAGGCGGTGGCGCAGCGCGGGCGCGGCGATCTGGCGCAGGTGTGCGTCGTCCACCGCCTCGGCGCCTTGCAGCGCGGCCAGCGCCCGGGCGGCGCGCATCAGGGTCAGTTCGCCACGCAGGCCATCGCTGCCGACGGCCATGCACAGTTCGGACGCGCGGTACAGGGCGGCATCGCCCACCGCCACCGTGGTCAGGCGCTCGCGGGCCTGCAGGATCTGGCGCCGCACCTTGGCGTCCGGCTTGGCCCATTGCGCGGCAAAGGCTTCGGGGTCGCGCTCGAAGGCATCGCGTCGGCGCACCACCTCGACGCGCTGCGCGATCTCGGTCGGCGTCCGCACCTCGACCGACAGGCCGAAGCGGTCCAGCAGCTGCGGCCGCAGCTCGCCCTCTTCCGGATTGCCGCTGCCCACCAGCACGAAGCGGGCCGGATGACGCACGCTCAGACCCTCGCGCTCGACCACGTTCTCGCCCGAGGCGGCCACGTCAATCAGCAGGTCGACCAGATGGTCTTCCAGCAGATTGACCTCGTCGATGTACAGAAAGCCGCGGTGCGCACGGGCCAGCAGCCCGGGCTCGAAGACCTTGATGCCCTGGGACAGCGCGCGCTCCAGATCGAGCGCACCGACCACCCGGTCCTCGCTGGCGCCCAGCGGCAGATCGACCACCGGCACCGGCCGGGTCTCGGTCTTGACGCGGCGACCGCTGTGCAAGCGCTGGCAGTCCTCACAGGCGCCGGCCGGGTCGCAGTGGTAGCGGCAGCCCTGCACCGCGCGCATCGGCGGCAGCAGCGCCGCCAGCGCGCGCACGGCAGTGGACTTGCCGGTGCCCCGATCACCCAGCACCAGCACGCCGCCAATGGCCGGCTCGACGGCGGCGATCAGTATTGCCAGCTTCATCTCGTCCTGGCCGACGATGGCGGAGAACGGAAACGGTGCGCCCATGTGCGGCGTTCAGGGCTTCTTGACGAAGGCGCTGCACCAGCCCTTGGCTGTCACCTGCTTGCCCGGGAACAGCGCGCAGGGCCCCGCGGCTGCACCGGCCTTGCCCTGGTACAGCTGGCAAGCGCTGCAGGCCTGGCCCGCCGCGTATTTGGGGTATTTGGCCTTGTCCGCCTTGGCCGCATCGGCCGCATAGCCCAGCGACGCGGCCTGTGCGTCCTTCTCATCGACCATGGCCTGCGACCAGGCCGTGCCACTGGCCAGCAGGCCTGTTCCGGCCACCGGAATCAAGCGGATGAACTCGCGACGTGTACTCATGATGACCTTTCGTGCCCCGTCATGGGGCTGGAGGGAAGAGACAGGGAATTCGCGCCAGCAGCGCACCAGCGCGCCCGCAGATCGAGCAGATGGGCCACGCCGGCCGCAGCCAGACACAGCGCGACCCAGGGCAGCGCGGCGCCGGACAGGCCGAGGCGCAGCCCCAGCATCAACGCCAGGCCGGCCAGCAGGTTGACGAGCAGCGGCCGCCGGGCCAGGTGGGGGGCCGAGCGGCGCAGCATCAACCAGGCCAGTTCCAGCAGGCTGACGGCCAGCACCAGATCGACCAGATGCAGCAGCAGTTCAGACTCGGTCATCAGACTCTCGCCAGGCCGAGCAGGTGGGCCATGTCCTTGAAGAAGATGCGCATATGGGCCATAGGCTTGGCGCGTACCAGGCGCTTGTTCATATAGGCATCGAAGGTCAGCTGCTGCACATCGCGGTCGCGGCAGATGCTGACGAAGCGCTCGCGGCGCTTGTCGCTGCTGTACCAGAAGCGCTGCATCATGCCCAGCACCCAGAACACGCGGCCATGCTCGCGCATGAAGCGCCGTCGCGCCCGCGCCAGGCAGCGCGCATCGCCGGTCTGCAGCATCTCCTGCACCGCCTCGGCGGCCAGCCGGCCGCCGAGCATGGCGTAGTAGATGCCCTCGCCGGAGGCCGGGGCAACCACGCCGGCGGCATCGCCGGCCAGCACGACGTCACGGCCGTTGTCCCAGCGTGGCAGCGGCTTCATCGGTATCGGCGCACCCTCGCGGCGCAGCGTGCGGGCCTGCGTCAGGCCGGCCATCGCACGCAGCTGCTTGACGCCCTGGCGCAGCGAGAAGCCCTTGTCGGCGCTGCCGGTGCCCACGCTGACGCTGGTCCCGTGCGGGAACACCCAGCCATAGAAATCGGGCGACAGCGCACCGCAGTAATGGACCTCGCAGCGGCTGGCCTGAAACTCGGCCGGCGGCTGCTCGGGCACCCAGATCACCTCATGATAGGCGAACACGAAGCGGCCCTTGTCGGCACCTGGCACCGCCTGCTGAGCCACCTTCGAGCGAGCACCATCGGCGCCGATCACCGCGCGTGTTCTCAGTTCAAACCTGACCCCATCGTCGCCCAGGCAATGCACGATGCGGCCGCCTTCGGCATCGAGGCTCAGCCGCTCGAAACTGGCGCTGAGGCGCTGCGCGCCATGCTGGGCCGCCCGATCGCGCAGCCATTCGTCGAAGCGCTCGCGGTCAACCATGCCGACAAAGCCGCCCTCGATCGGGATGTCCACCTTGACGGCCTGCGGCGAGATCATGCGCGCCGAGGTGGCACGCGCGACCAGCAGCTCGTCGGGGATGGCGAAGTCCTGGATCAGCCGCGGCGGGATCGCACCGCCGCAGGGCTTGATGCGGCCGGCGCGGTCCAGCAGCAAGACCCTGTGTCCCTGGCTCGCCAGGTCATCGGCCGCGGTGGCGCCCGCCGGGCCGCCACCGACCACCACCACATCAAAAGACTCGGTCTGATCCATGGTCCTGCCTCATGTTGTGGCGGCGCGCAGCGCAAAGGCGCTGAGCAGCATGCCCAGCACATACAGGGTCACGCCATTGGCGCTGTACCAGGTGGCGCGCTCCCGCGGCAGGGCCAGAAAGCGCTTCATCAGCAGCAGCTGCACCAGCAGCAGGCCGGCCACGCCCAGGCCATGCCAGCCCTGGCCCCAGTGCCACAGCAGCAGGGCCACCACCACCTGCGGGGCGACCATCACGATGCAGGCCACCCAGGCGGCACCGGAGACGCCCAGCATCACCGGCAGCGAGTCGATGCCCATCTGGCGGTCGCCTTCGATGGACTTGAAGTCGTTCAGCGTCATGATGCCGTGGGCACCGAGGCTGTAAGCCAGGGCCAGGGCCACCGAGCGGCCATCGGGCCATTGGCCCATGGCCATCACGGCGGCACCGGTGATCCAGGCCAGACCTTCGTAGCACAGGCCGCAGGCGGCATTGCCCCACCAGCCGTTGCGCTTCAGGCGCAGCGGCGGCGCGCTGTAGGCCCAGGCAAGCAACAGGCCGAACACGGCAGCCAGAAAGCCCGCCCGGCCCAGCTGCCAGGCCAGCAGCAGCGACAGCAGGGTCCAGATCACCGCGATGTAGAGGCCCCACTGGCCCGGCATGCGGCCCGACGGTATTGGCCGCTGCGGCTCGTTGATGGCATCGACATGGCGGTCAAACCAGTCATTGACCGCCTGGCTGGTCGCGCAGACGAAGGGCCCGGCCAACAGCACGCCGGCAATGATCAGTGGCCAGCGCCCCTCGGCCGGCAGGCCCGAGGCCACCACACCGCAGCCAAAGGCCCACATCGGCGGAAACCAGGTGATCGGTTTGAGCAGTTCGGCGACGGCGGAGAAGGCAGGGCGCTGCATGCCTTCATTCTGGCCTGACGATTCAATATGTCAAGACAGATTTACACCCAATCCTGATCGTCTCAGTCGTTGGGCTCGGCGCCCATGTCCTGGATGCCGTAGCGGCGCAGCTTCACGTACAGGCTTTGCCGGGACAGGCCCAGCATCTCGGCGGCCGAGGCGCGGTTGTCGCGGGTCAGCTCCAGCGCTGCCTCGATGCACAGGCGCTCGATCAGGTCGGTGGTCTCGCCGACGATGTCCTTCAGCGGCAGGCGCCCGACCAGGCCAGTCAGTTGGTCGGCCGAGCGTGGCAGCTGGCGGCTGGCGCGGTTGTCGGCGGGCAGGCGGCGCGTCACGTCGCGGATCGAGAAACCCAGGCAGGGGCGCGGACCGTCCGGCACCGACACGGCCGAGATCTCGATCGCGCCCGGCTCACCGTAGCCGCTGCGCAGCGTGGTGGGGAACAGCCGCAGCACGCCATGCTGGCGCAAATTGCTGATCAGCACGTTCAGGTCCACCGACGAGCGGCCCAGCCAGCGGTCCAGCGACTGGCCGACCACCGACTCGTTGCCCGGCAGCTGCAGCATCTCGACGAAGGCCGGGTTGGCGCTGAGGATGCGGCCCTGCATATCGGTCAGCACAAAGGCGTCGGGCATGGCGCTGACGACGCTGAGCAGCGATGGCGCCTCGGCCGCCGCCGTCGCGCCCTGGCTCGTCGCCGGGCCCTGCTGCAACAGGCGCAGCAGCAGCAGCGAGGTGCTGTCCTGCTTGAACAGCGAGGCCGCCAGCTTGAGCTCGGTGCCGCCGTTGATCAGCTGCACCGACAACTCATCGGCGCGGCCGGCGCTGCGGGCCTGCGAGAACATGGCATAGGCACCGGCCTGGCTCTCGACGGTCAGAAACTCGATCACCGAGCGGCCCAGGATGCGTTTGCTGGGCTCACCCAGCAGGCGCGCCGCCGCCGCGTTGTACTCGAACACGGTCAGCGAGACCGCGTCCACGACCAGCAGCGATTCATCCACCGCCTCGAACAGCAGCCGGTACCGCGCCTCGGTGTGGCGCAGGCGCAGGTAGTCGCGCTCCATCGATTGCTGTGCATCGACCAGACGCTGCTGCACCGCCGCCACCGCGCTCAGATTGCGGCCCAGCGCCAGCAAACGCCCCTGGTGGCCCATGGGCACGAGGCTGTAGCTCACCGGCAATTCCTGACCCCCGGCCAGCGGATGGTTGACCTGGCGTTCGACGCGACCTGCCGGCGTCCCACCTTCGGCCGCGGCGCCGGCCAGCATGGAGCTGATCTTGGGACGGGACTCGACCGTCACCGTATCGATCCAGCGACGGCCGACCCAGCTGCGCAGATCGCCCAGCTCATGGGCCTGCCCGCTGCTCAGCGAGAGGTCGCGAATCACGCCCTGACTGTCCAGCACCAGTGCCAGATCGGCCGCAGCCGCCACGACCGAGGCCATGACCTGGGCATCCAGATCAGCAAAGTACAGCTGTGGGGTTTCAAAAAGCTGATCGGTCGATGTACCGAGGTTCTGCATCGAGCGCCCTGAATCGCAAACGGCAGCAGGAGCTGCCGCTCAACACGTTGAAGAATGAGCGTCAAGCATCGTGTTCATTCTTGACGTCAAGCTTGCTTACACGGCGCGCCGATCCAGAGATTTGCAGCTTCTATTGCTGCATTCGCCTCAATGGCCATCGCATCCGCGCCGCAGAGCGCCGACAAATCCGGCAGCAGCGCCGCCAAGGGCCCGCCCACCATCACGAAAATCCTCGGATTGACCGAGGCTTGACGCAGGCTGAGGATAGCAGAGGCCACTTGCGGGATGGACTGTGGCGTGCTGATTGACAGCCCCAACATGTCAAACCATTCGGACGAAAGCGCGGCGCGCATGTCCTGCCAGCTCGGCTTGGGCTCGCACAACACATCCCAGCCGGCGCGGGCAAAGAACTCCGCCACCATCGCCACGCCAAAGGTGTGCTGTGTGCCCGGCACCGCCGCCAGCAGCGCACGATGGCGTGGGCCTTTGCCGCCGCTGCACAGCTTGAAGCGGCTGCCCTGCTCGAACAACACCTGCTGCAGCCGCCACAAACCCATGGTGACCTGGGAGAAGTCGTAGACATCATCGTCCCACTTCGCCCCCAGGCCCTGCGCACAGGGGGCCAGCAGTTCGAGGAACACCTGGTCCAGCGCAGCGCCGGCGTCCAGCAGCGCACGCACAAAGCGCGAGCAACTGTCGGCATCGCCCTCAACGGCCAGCTTGCCCAGGGTCTCGACATGCAGCGGAGTGATCAGAAACGCCTGTACCGGCGCCCGCATCTGCCCGGGTGCCGCGCTGTGCATCAGCATCAGGCGCGGAATGATCTCCAGCTCGACGATGCGCGACAGTTGCAAGTCTGCCGCTTCGTTGACCGAGACCAGGTGCGGTACACCGGGTGGCGGTCTGGCCATCCCATCATCCGCTTGATAGGAATCGCCCTGTCCAATCAGGCGCTTGTGCTGGTCGTTTGCCAGCCGGTTCGTCGTCCATCCAGCCACCACGTGTCTCCTCGTGGGTGGAATCGCAGCAGCTTTCCATCTGCGTGCCGGAGATCATCGGCTCCAGCCATCAGCGCCTTGCGGCCCTAGCAATCACCGCCGTTCATCATTCGCATGCATCTTCAAGAAATTCGTTTGTTCTTTATGTACTGACATGGGCAGTCAACTCGCATTGACATGACCGCCACGCCTAAATGTCGGCTTCGGCTTGAGGCCCGTCAAGCCGTCTGACCTATCGAAAACCCGCGATCGCTGGAATGTCCAAGTAAATTTACGTCAATCTAGATTGACACAACGCTGGCACCGTCCTAGATTCAGGTCCATGGTGACCGCAGCAGCTTCCCTTTCCTCGCAGAAAGCCCACCCGGCCCGACGCGCACCGCTCTACACCCCAGAGGAGCGCCGGCGCCGTGATGCCAGCGCCTGGACCCTGGTGCAGGGCCTGCTGGCCCCGTTGCAGTTCCTGGTATTCCTGGTCAGCCTGGCCCTGGTGCTGCGCTTTCTGCTGACCGGTGCGGGCGAGCAGATCGCCGCGATCTCGGTGCTGATCAAGACGCTGACGCTCTACACCATCATGGTGACCGGCTGCATCTGGGAGAAGGTGGTCTTCGACCGCTGGCTGTTCGCCCCCGCCTTCTTCTGGGAAGACGTGTTCAGCATGCTGGTGCTTGCCCTGCACACGGCCTACGTGCTGGCCTGGTTCCTCGGCTGGCTGACGCCGCGCGAGCAGATGCTGCTGGCGCTCGCCGCCTATGCCAGCTACGCGATCAACGCGACCCAGTTCCTGCTCAAGTTGCGCGCAGCCAGGCTGGACCATGCCGCCAGCCTCGCTGCGGGAGCTTCAGCATGAGCGCGCCGGGCCGCTCCCAAGCGCTCATACCGAAGCGCGCAGCGCGGAGGGTAGTCCAGTGAGCGCGGTGATCCCCATCCACGCCGGCAGCGGCTGCAGCGATGCGCCGGTGCTCAAGGAGCGCGGCCAGCGCGAGGTGTTCTGCGGCCTCACCGGCATCATCTGGCTGCACCGCAAGATGCAGGACGCCTTCTTCCTGGTCGTCGGTTCGCGCACCTGTGCGCACCTGATCCAGTCGGCGGCCGGGGTGATGATTTTTGCCGAGCCGCGTTTCGCCACGGCCATACTCGATGAGCGCGACCTGGCCGGTCTGGCCGACGCACAAGACGAACTCGACCGCGTGGTCAAGCGTCTGCTGGAGCGCCGGCCCGATATCCGCCTGCTGTTCCTGGTCGGCTCCTGCCCGTCGGAGGTGATCAAGCTCGACCTCTCCCGCGCCGCGAGCCGGCTGAGCCAGCAGTTCATGCCCCAGGTGCGGGTGCTGAACTACTCGGGCAGCGGCATCGAAACCACCTTCACCCAGGGCGAGGACGCCTGCTTGGCGGCGCTGGTGCCGGTGCTGCCCGTGTCAATGCAGCAGCAGGCACCCGAGCTGCTGATCGTCGGCGCGCTGGCCGATGTGGTCGAGGACCAGTTCAGCAGGCTGTTCAATGCGATGGGCCTGAAGCAGTTCGCCTTCTTCCCCTCGCGCAGCTCGACCGCCCTGCCCGCCATCGGCCCGCAGACGCGCTTTCTGCTGGCCCAGCCCTTTCTCGGTGACACCGCCAAGGCGCTGGAAGCGCGGGGTGCACGGCGGGTGGCCAGCCCCTTCCCGCTGGGCGCCGAGGGCACGACGGCCTGGATGCAGGCGGCAGGCGCGGCCGTGGGCTTGAGCGCAGCAACGGTCGATCAGGCCATCACCCCGGCCCGCCAGCGCGCAGAGCTGGCGTTGGCCGCCCATCGCGAGCAGCTGCAGGGCAAGAGCATCTTCTTCTTCCCCGACTCGCAGCTGGAGCTGCCGCTGGCGCGCTTTCTGTCGCGTGAACTGGGCATGACGTTGACCGAGGTCGGCACACCCTATCTTCACCGCCAGCACCTGGCCGAGGAGCTGGCCTGGCTGCCGGCCGGCACCCTGCTGTCCGAAGGCCAGGATGTGGAGAAGCAGCTGGACCGTTGCCGCGCCGCGCGACCCGATGTGGTGGTCTGCGGCCTGGGCCTGGCCAACCCGCTTGAAGCCGAAGGCTTCACGACCAAGTGGTCTATCGAGCTGGTGTTCACGCCCATCCAGGGCTTCGAGCAGGCCGGCGATCTGGCCGGGCTGTTCACCCGCCCCTTGACCCGTCGCCAGTTGCTGGCCGCCTGAGCAGGAAACAGCGCCATGCAACTCACCCTCTGGACTTACGAAGGCCCGCCGCACGTCGGCGCGATGCGCATTGCCACCGCGATGCGCGAGGTCCACTACGTGCTGCATGCCCCCCAGGGCGACACCTATGCCGACCTGCTGTTCACGATGATTGAGCGCCAGGCCAAGCGCCCGCCGGTGACCTACACCACCTTCCAGGCCCGCGACCTGGGCGGCGACACCGCCGACCTGTTCAAGAACGCCACCCGCGAGGCCTTCGAGCGCTTCAGACCGCAGGCGATGCTGGTCGGCGCCTCCTGCACGGCCGAGCTGATACAGGACGATCCCGGCGGCCTGGCCCAGGCACTGGCCCTGCCCATCCCGGTCATACCGCTGGAGCTGCCGGCCTACCAGCGCAAGGAGAACTGGGGGGCGGCCGAGACCTTCTATCAGCTGGTGCGCACGCTGGCTGTGAAGCCGACGCAGCCGCGCGAAAAAGGCGGTCAGCCACGCTGCAACATCCTGGGCCCCACGTCGCTGGGCTTCCGCCACCGCGACGATGTGCGCGAGATCCGCCAGCTGCTCGAACAGATCGGCCTGGCCGTCAATGTGGTCGCGCCGCTGGGCGCCTCGCCGCAAGACCTGGCACGGCTGGCCGATGCCGACTTCAATGTTGTGCTCTACCCCGAGACTGCGCACCAGGCCGCCAGCTGGCTGACGCGCAATCTGGGTCAGCCGGCGACGAAGACGATACCGATAGGCGTGGCCGCCACGCGGGCCTTTGTTCGAGAGGTCGCACAGCTGGCGGGGCTGGACCCGGATGCGGCGGCGACCGAAGCGCAGGCCCGCTCGGCCTGGTATGCGAAGTCGGTCGATTCCAACTACCTGACCGGCAAGCGCGTGTTCGTGTTCGGCGACGCCACGCACGCGATTGCTGCCGCCCGCGTGGCCGCCCGCGAGCTGGGCTTCAAGGTCGTCGGCCTGGGCAGCTACAGCCGCGAATTCGCCCGCGATGTGCGCGAGGCAGCGGCGCAGTACGGCGTCGAGGCCCTGATCAGCGATGACTATCTGGAGGTCGAGGCCGCGATCACGGCCGCAGGCCCGGAGTTGGTGCTGGGCACGCAGATGGAGCGCCACATCGCCAAGCGCCTGGGCCTGCCCTGCGCGGTGATCTCGGCGCCGGTCCATGTGCAGGACTTCCCGGCCCGCTACTCGCCGCAGATGGGTTTCGAGGGTGCCAATGTGCTGTTCGACAGCTGGGTCCATCCGCTGATGATGGGACTGGAGGAACATCTGATCGGCATGTTCCGCGGCGACTTCGAGTTCCATGAAGACGCCGCGCCCTCGCACCTCGGCGGCGCCGCCAAGCCAGTCCCCATCGCGCTGCCCGCGCCAGAACCCGACAAGCAAGAAGGTCCAGCCGCCGCGATCCCGGCAGCCTGGGCCCCTGATGCCGAGAAGGAGCTTCGCAAGATCCCCTTCTTCGTGCGCGGCAAGGCCCGCCGCAACACCGAAGCGTATGCCCTGAGCAAAGCCGTACCGGTGATCACCATCGAGACACTCTATGACGCCAAAGCGCACTTTAGCCGCTAGGGAAGATGCAATGAACGTGGTCATCGTGACCATGGACAGCCACCTGGCCAGCGCCACCGAACGCGCGAATGCCACGCTCTCAAGAGCGATGCCCGGCCTGCGCCTCACCGTCCACGCCGCCGCCGAGTGGGGCGACAACCCGGCAGCGCTGGCGCGCTGCAAGGCCGATATCGCGAGGGGCGACATCATCATCGCCTCGATGCTCTTCCTCGAAGACCACTTTCTGCCCATCCTGCCCGACCTGCAGGCGCGGCGCGGGCAATGCGATGCGATGGTCTGCGCCATGTCGGCCGCCGAGGTGACCAAGCTCACCCGCATGGGCAAGTTCGACATGTCGGCACCGGCCACCGGCGCGATGGCCTTTCTGAAGCGCTTGCGCGGCAAGCCGCCGGGCAAGGACGACGGCAATAAAGGAACAGCGGGAGCGCAACAGATGAAGACCCTGCGCATGCTGCCCAAGCTGCTGCGCTTCATCCCCGGCACGGCCCAGGACGTGCGGGCCTACTTCCTGACCCTGCAATACTGGCTGGCCGGCTCGCAGGACAATATCGCGAACATGGTGAGGCTGCTGGTCGAGCGCTATGCCGAGGGCCCGCGCAAGCCCTTGCGCCTCACCGCCAGGCCACAGCAGCCGATCGAGTACCCGGAGATCGGCCTTTACCACCCGCGCATGAGCCACCCGGCCGGCGTCGGCCTGATGGCACGCACGCTGGAGGCGCTCCCCAAGGTGGCGACCACCGGCAGCCGCGGCACGGTGGGCCTGCTGCTGATGCGCTCCTACATCCTGGCCGGCAATGCCGACCACTACAACGGCGTGATCACCGCGCTGGAGGCGCGCGGCCTTCGTGTGATCCCGGCCTTTGCCACCGGCCTGGACCAGCGCCCCGCCATCGACGCCTTCTTCCACACCGAAGACGGTCGCACCCGCATCGACGCGCTGGTCTCGCTGACCGGCTTCTCGCTGGTCGGCGGCCCGGCCTACAACGACGCCAAGGCGGCCGAGGACATCCTGGCCCGGCTGGACGTGCCCTATCTGGCCGTACACCCGATCGAGTTCCAGACCCTGGATCAATGGGGCGGCTCGTCGCGCGGCCTGCTGCCGGTGGAGTCCACCATCATGGTGGCCATTCCCGAACTCGACGGCGCAACGGGCGCGATGGTCTTCGGCGGCCGGGCCAATGCCGCGCACATCGCCTGCACCGGCTGCAGCCATGCCTGCCGCTTCGAGAACGTCGTCGACGCGCACGACATGCACAGCTGCATCGAGCGGGCCGATACGCTGGCCGCGCGGGTCGGCAAGCTGGTCGACCTGCGCCGCTCCGAACGGGCCGAGCGCCGGGTCGCCGCGGTCGTCTTCAACTTCCCGCCGAACGCCGGCGCCACCGGCACGGCCGCCTTTCTGTCGGTGTTCGAGTCGCTCTACAACACGATGGCGGCGCTGCAGCGCGAGGGCTATCAGGTCGAGTTGCCGGACAGCGTCGATGCGCTGCGCGAGCGCATCATCACCGGCAACGCGGCGCGCTTCGGCGCGATGGCCAATGTGCATCACCGCATCCCCGCCAACGAGCATCTGCGGCGCGAGAAGTACCTGGGTGAGATCGAAGCCCAGTGGGGCCCGTCGCCGGGCAAGCAGCAGAGCGACGGCAGCCACATCTTTGTGCTGGGCGAGCGCTTCGGCAATGTCTTCGTCGGCATACAGCCGGCCTTCGGCTACGAGGGCGATCCGATGCGCCTGCTGTTCGAGAAAGGCTTTGCGCCCACCCATGCCTTCTCGGCCTTCTACCGCTGGCTGCGCGAGGACTTCGCCGCCCACGCGGTGCTGCACTTCGGCACCCACGGCGCGCTGGAGTTCATGCCCGGCAAGCAGGCCGGCATGTCGGGCAGCTGCTGGCCCGACCGGCTGATCGGCGACCTGCCGAACCTCTACCTCTACGCCTCGAACAACCCGTCCGAGGGCACGATCGCCAAGCGCCGTGCGGCCGCCACCCTGATCAGCTACCTGACGCCACCGGTCGCCGAGGCCGGACTCTACAAGGGCCTGGTCGATCTGAAGGACGCCCTGGAGCGTTACCGCAGCCTGGAGCCAGAGGCTAAAGGAGAGCGCGACGAGCTGAGCCTGATGATCCAGGCCCAGGCCGCCGAGCTGGACCTGGCACCGGCCGAGCCGCTATGGGCGGCGGATGCCGAGGCGCGCATCGCCAGGCTCAGCGAGCAGGTGCTGGAGCTCGAGTACACCCTGATTCCCCACGGCCTTCATGTCGTCGGCCAGCCGCCCAGCGAGGCCGAGCGGGTGGACCTGCTGCTGTCCTGCGCCGAGGCCTCGCATGGCGTGAAACCCGAGCGCGCGGTGATCGAGGCCCTGGTTGCCAACGGCATGCCGGCCAGCGACACGGACCTGCAAGACCTGGCCCTGCTTCAGAAGCTCAGCGAGATGGACCAGCTGATGGCCGAGGACCACGAGATCAACGGCATCCTGCATGCGCTGGACGGCCGCTTCCTGCGGCCCGCCCCCGGCGGCGACCTGCTGCGCACGCCGGCCATCCTGCCCACCGGCCGCAATCTGCACGGCTTCGACCCCTTCCGCATCCCCAGCGCCTACGCGGTCAAGGACGGTGCGCGCCAGGCCGAGCGCCTGCTGGCCAAGCACATGGGCGTCGGCAACCCGCTGCCCGAGTCCATCGCCATGGTCCTGTGGGGCACCGACAACCTGAAGAGCGAGGGCGGCCCGATCGCCCAGGTGCTGGCCCTGATGGGTGCCAGGCCCCGCTTCGACAGCTATGGCCGGCTGGCCGGCGCCGAGCTGATCGCGCTGGCCGAGCTGGGCCGGCCGCGCATCGACGTGGTGATCACGCTGTCGGGCATCTTCCGCGACCTGCTGCCGCTGCAGATCAAGCTGCTGGCCGAGGCCGCGTTCCTCGCCGCGCAGGCCGACGAGCCGCCGGAGCAGAATTTCATCCGCAAGCATGCGCTGGCCTTCCAGGCCCAGCATGGCGGCGATCTGGAGACCGCAGCGCTGCGCGTGTTCGGCAACGCCGAAGGTGCCTACGGGTCGAACATCAACAGCCTGATCGACAACAGCCGCTGGGAAGACGGTGATGAGCTGGCCGAGACCTACAGCCGTCGCAAGGGCTTTGCCTACGGCCGGGCCGGGCGGCCGGTGCAGCAGGCGGCGCTGCTGCAAAGCGTGCTGGCCGATGTGCAGCTGGCCTACCAGAACCTTGATTCGGTCGAGCTGGGCATCACCACGGTGGACACCTATTTCGACACGCTGGGCGGCGTCAGCCGGGCGATCAAGCGGGCCAAGGTGCGCAAGGACGGCGACGATGCGCAGATGGCCCCGGTCTATATCGGTGACCAGACCCGCGACAGCTTTGGCGGCGGCACGGTGCGCACGCTGTCCGAGCAGGTGGCGCTGGAAACCCGCACCCGCATGCTCAACCCGAAGTGGTTTGAAGCCATGCTCAAGCATGGCTACGAGGGTGTGCGCCAGATCGAGGTGCATGTCACCAACACGATGGGCTGGTCGGCCACCACCGGCCAGGTCCAGCCCTGGGTCTACGAGCAGCTGAGCGCCACCTTCATCCTCGACCCCGAGATGCGTGAGCGCCTGGCCCGGCTGAACCCGACCGCCTCGGCGCGGGTCGCCAACCGCCTGCTCGAAGCGTACGAACGGCAGTACTGGCAGCCCGATGCCAGCATGCTGGAAGCCCTGCGCCAGGCCGGCGACGAACTCGAAGACCGCCTCGAAGGCGTGTTTGAAAAGGCGGCAGCATGAACACCACCCTGGCATTTCCCGTCAGTGACATCAAGCGCCGGCCCGATGGCGTGGGCAGCGTGCAGGTGCAGATGGATCCCGACGTCAGCATAGGCACGGCCAAGTGCTTTGCCATCTACGGCAAGGGCGGCATCGGCAAGAGCACCACGTCAAGCAACCTCTCGGCCGCCTTCTCCAAGCTCGGCAAAAGGGTGCTGCAGATCGGCTGCGACCCCAAGCACGACTCGACCTTCACCTTGACCAAGAAGATGCTGCCCACCGTCATCGACGTGCTGGAAACGGTCAACTTCCATGCCGAGGAGTTGCGCGTCGAGGACTTCGTCTTCGAGGGCTATAACGGCGTGATGTGCGTCGAGGCCGGCGGCCCGCCGGCCGGCACCGGCTGCGGCGGCTATGTGGTCGGCCAGACCGTCAAGCTGCTGAAGGAACACCATCTGCTGGAAGACACCGATGTGGTGATCTTCGATGTGCTCGGTGACGTGGTCTGCGGCGGCTTTGCCGCGCCGCTGCAACATGCCGACCGCGCGCTGATCGTCACCGCCAATGACTTCGACTCGATCTTCGCGATGAACCGCATCGTGCAGGCGATCGGTGCCAAGGCGAAGAACTACAAGGTGCGGCTGGGCGGCGTGATCGCCAACCGCAGCGCCGCCACCGACCAGATCGACAAATACAACGACCGCATCGGCCTGAAGCTGGCGGCCCACTTCCCCGATCTCGACGTGATACGCCGCAGCCGACTGAAGAAATCGACGCTGTTCGAGATGGAGCCCTCGCCCGAGCTGGAGCGGGTGCAAAAGGAATACATGCGCCTGGCCGCCGCGCTGTGGCTGGGCAGCGAGCCCTACAACTGCGTGCCGATGAAGGACCGCGACATCTTTGATCTGCTGGGGTTTGATTGATGGCTGCTGACCACTACCTCCAACGCCGCGACGAGATCGAGACCTATTTCGACCGCACCGCCGTGCAGGCCTGGGCGCGGCTGACCTCGGACGCGCCGGTGGGCCGCATCCGCGCCACCGTGCGCGCCGGCCGCGACCAGATGCGCGGCACCCTGCTGTCCTGGCTGCCCGACGATCTGCGCGGCCTGCGCCTGCTCGATGCCGGCTGCGGCACCGGCGCGCTGGCGGTGGCGGCGGCCCAGCGCGGCGCCTCGGTGCTGGCGATCGATCTGTCGCCAACCCTGGTCGAGCTGGCCCGCGAGCGCCAGCCATCATTCGACAGCGGCGGCGCCATCGACTTCCGCTCGGGCGACATGCTGGCACCGGCACTCGGCGAGTTCGATTATGTGGTCGGCATGGACTCGCTGATCCACTACGACGCCGGCGATGCGGTCGATGTGCTGGCCGGCCTGGCCCAGCGCACGCGCCGCGCGATGCTGTTCACCTTCGCGCCCAGCAACCCGGCGCTGGAGCTGTTCAAGGCGGTGGGCAAGCTGTTTCCGCGCGGTGACCGCTCGCCGTCCATCGTGCCGGTGGCCGAGCGCCATCTGCATCGCAAGCTGGCCGAACACCGCCATCTGCAGGGCTGGGCGCGGGGGCGCACGCAGCGCATTTCCAGCGGCTTCTACACCTCGCAGGCACTGGAGCTGGTGCAGCCATGAGCGCCGTCAAGCCTGTCACCGCCGCCAGGCAGCTGAACGACAGGCTGGCCTTGAAGTGGACGCGCCTGGGCACGCAGTTCCTGCCCTTTGCCGATGTGGCGACCAAGGAATTGCCGCTGCCGCGGCTGATGCGGCTGGCCCTGTTCCAGGTCTCGGTCGGCATGGCCTATGCGCTGCTGGTCGGCACCCTGAACCGGGTGATGATCGTCGAGCTGGGCGTTGCTACCTGGCTCGTGGCACTGATGGTGGCGCTGCCGCTGCTGGCCGCGCCGTTTCGCGCCTTGATCGGCTACCGCTCCGACATCCATCTGTCGGCGCTGGGCTGGCGGCGGGTGCCCTATCTCTGGTTCGGCTCGCTCTTGCAGTTCGGCGGCCTGGCCATCATGCCGTTTGCGCTGATACTGCTGACCCCGGGCGCCGACACCCAGCCGGGCGGCGCCGTCATCGGCCATATCGCGGCGTGCCTGGCCTTTGTGATGGTCGGTGCCGGCATGCAGACCACCCAGACTGCCGGCCTGGCCCTGGCCACTGATCAGGCCACGCCGGAGACCCGGCCGCGCGTCGTCGCACTGATGTATGTGATGCTGCTGGTCGGCATGGCGATGTCCAGCCTGCTGTTCAGCCTGGTGCTGCAAGACTTCAGTGCCACCCGCCTGGCCGGTGTGGTGCAAGGCGCGGCGATGCTGACCATGCTGTTCAACACCATCGCGCTCTGGAAGCAGGAGGCCCGCGGCAGCGTCAGCCGCCGGGCCGACGCGGCACCGCAGCCATCGTTCCGCGAAGTCTGGCGGCGCTTTGCCGGGCAGCGGAAGACGCGCCGCTTCCTGCTCGCCGTAGCACTGGGCACGGCCGCCTTCAATATGCAGGACATCGTGCTGGAGCCCTATGGCGGCGCGATCCTGGGGCTGTCGGTGGGCGCCACAAGTTTGCTGACGGCCGGCATGGCCCTGGGCTCGGTGCTGGCCTTCGCCATCGCCGCCCGGTTGCTGCAGCGCGGCTTCGACGCCCATCGCCTGGCCGCCATCGGTGTGCTGGTCGGCGTCTGCGCCTTCTCGGCGGTGATCTTCGCCGCCCCGCTCGATTCGAGCCTGCTGTTCCGCTTCGGCAATTTCCTGATCGGCCTGGGCGGCGGACTGTTCGCCGTCAGCACCCTGTTCGTGGCCATGAGCCTGGAGCGCGAAGGCCTGGCCGGCCTGGCCCTGGGCGCCTGGGGCGCGATGCAGGCCACGGCCGGCGGCATGGCGGTGGCCCTGGGCGGCGCGCTGCGCGACGGTTTCGAGACGCTGGCTGCTACTGGCTGGCTCGGCACCGCGATGTCGGAGCCGCAGGTCGCCTACAGCGTCGTCTATCACCTGGAGATCGCGCTGCTGTTCGGCACGCTGATCGCCATCGGTCCCCTGGTGCGCCCGGCAGGCGCGCCCCGTCCGTCAGGTCAGCGCTTCGGGCTGGCCGAGTTTCCTGGCTAGGAGCTACACATGCAAACCGGTGCCATCACAGGCTATATCGACGTGGCGCAACTCGCGCTCTACGCCTTCTGGATCTTCTTCGCGGGGCTGATCTACTACCTGCACCGAGAGAACAAGCGCGAGGGCTATCCGCTGGAGTCCGACCGCTCGGAGCACATCACGGTGCAGGGCTGGCCCGCCGTGCCGACACCCAAGACCTACAAGCTGGCCAACGGCGACACCGTGCAGGCGCCCAACAACAAGGCCGCCAACCAGCCGCCGCTGCACGAGGGCGTGTGGCGCGGCGCGCCGCTGCAGCCCAGCGGCAACTTGCTGCTGGCCGGCGTGGGGCCGGGCTCCTGGAACGACCGTGCGGACGTGGCCGACCTGACCTTCGAGGGCCTGCCCAAGATCGTGCCGCTGCGGGTGGCCGGCGGCTTCGGTGTCGCCAAACAGGACATCGATCCGCGCGGCCTGCCGGTGATAGGTGCCGATGGCGAGACCGGCGGTCGGATTGTCGATCTGTGGGTCGACCGTTCGGAGATGCTGTTCCGCTACCTGGAGCTTGAAACCACCGGCGGCCGCCGCGTGCTGCTGCCGATGAACTTCGCCCGCGTGCAGCAGCGCCGCATCGGCGTCAATTCCATCCTCGGTGCGCAGTTCGCCAACGTGCCGTCCACCAGGCACGCCGAGCAGGTGACCCTGCTGGAAGAGGAAAAGATCATGGCCTACTACGGCGCCGGCACCCTGTACGCCACGCCGTCGCGCCAGGAGCCGCTGCTGTGAAGGCCGTCAATCTGCTGACACCCGAACACGAGCACGAGTTCGAGGCCGTCCACGGCCTGCCCGAGACCCTGCCGGCCGGCGAGACCCTGCTCTGGCAGGGCAGTCCGGAGCCGCTGCAGATGGCCCGGCAGGCCCTGCATCTGGACGGGCTGCTGGTCTACTTCGGCCTGCTGCTGGGCTGGCGCGGCGTCAGCAGCTGGTACGACGGCGCAAGCGCCTGGCAGACGCTGACGGCGATGGCCGGCATGCTGCCGCTGATCGCATTGGCGCTGGCGCTGCTGGGCACGATCGCCTGGCTGATCGCCCGCACCAGCGTCTACACCATCACCAACCGCCGCATCGTGATGCGCCTGGGCGTGGTCCTGAGCATCACCTTCAACCTGCCGTTCGCGCAGATCGGCGCGGTGGCCCTGCGCCGACGCGGCAACGGCGGCGGCGGCATCGTGCTGAGCCTGACGGGCAGCGACCGCATCGCCTACCTGCATCTGTGGCCCCATGTGCGGCCCTGGCAGCTCAAGCGCACCCAGCCGATGCTGCGCGCGCTGCCCGATGCCCAGGCCGTCGCCCAGACCCTGGCCCAGGCGCTGCAACGCGACCAAGCCACCCGCGCCGAGCGTACGGTCGCTTTGCCGCTGCGCGCTGTTCCCGAGCAAGAAGCCACACCTCAGCACTCGCTGAGCCCGGCCTGATCAGGAGTTGCCATGAACCCCAGCCTGAATTCCAACCTGCCCAAGCTGCCGCTGGCCGCCATGGCCGCGCTGGTGCTGGTCAGCCTGGTCAGCGTCAGCGCCGTGCGTCTGGGCGGCCTCAGTGCCGTCCAGCAGGCCGATGCCGCGACGGTCAGCACCCTGTCCCTGCGCTTTCAGGACCATGACGATGGCAGCATCGCCGTGCTCGATGCCGCCAGCGGCGCCGTGCTGGACACCGTGGCCCCTGGCACCAACGGCTTTCTGCGCAGCACCATGCGCGGCCTGGTGCGCGAGCGCAAGCGCCAGGGCCTGGGGCCCGAGACCCCGTTCCAGCTGCTCGGCCGGGCCGATGGCCGGCTGACCCTGCAGGACCCCGGCACCGGCCGCCGCATCGATCTCGAATCATTCGGCCCCAGCAACTCGGCGGTGTTCGCCAAGTTGATGCAGCCCCATACGCAAAACCAGGCAGGAGTCAGCCATGAACAGCCCCGCTGAGTTGCAAAGCCCTGAAGACGCTGCCCGCCTGGCCAAGGCCGAGACGGTGCTGACGCCGCGCTTTTACACCACCGACTACGCGGCCATGGACAAGCTGGATGTCAGCTCGATACGCGCCGAATGGGACGCCATGCTGGCCGAGTACGAGGGCGACAACAACCACGACCACTTCCAGCGCACGGCGGAGTTCACGGCCGAGGCGACGGCACTGGCCGCCCAGTGGTCGCCGCAGCTGCGGCGCGACTTCCAGGAGTTCCTGGTCAGCTCGCTGACCAGCGAATACTCCGGCTGCGTGCTCTACAACGAGATCCAGAAGAACGTCAGCAACCCCGACATCAAGCGGCTGATGCGCTATATGACGCGCGACGAATCGCGCCACGCCGGCTTCATCAACCAGTCGCTGAAGGACTTCGGCCTGGGCGTGGACCTGGTCAATCTGAAGCGCACCAAGGCGTATACCTACTTCAAGCCCAAGTACATCTTCTACGCGACCTATCTGTCCGAAAAGATCGGCTATGCCCGCTACATCACCATCTACCGCCAGCTGGAGCGCCACCCGGAGCTGCGCTTCCATCCGATCTTTCGCTGGTTCGAGCGCTGGTGCAATGACGAATTCCGCCACGGTGAATCGTTCGCGCTGATCATGCGCGCCCAGCCCGAGCTGCTGCGCGGGGCCAATGTGCTGTGGATACGCTTCTTCCTGCTCGCCGTGTACGCCACCATGTATGTGCGCGACCACACGCGGCCCTGGCTGTCCGAGGCGCTGGGCATGGATCCGACCGACTACGACTACAAGGTCTTCGACATCACCACCGAGATCTCGCGCCAGGTCTTCCCGATCAGCCTGGACACCGACCATCCGGTGTTCCGCGCCGGCATGGAGCGGCTGTGCCACTGGCAGGCCGCCGCGAACGCCGCCAAGGCACGCGGCGGGCTGATCGGTCGGCTGCAGCAGGCGCGCTGCGCGGTCGGCGCGGCCCTGACCTTCGGCCGCCTCTATCTGCTGCCGGTGCGCCAGCACGCGCTGCCGGCGCAGATGCGCGTGGCGCCGAGCTGGTAGCCAGGCTACGGAGCACGCGATGCGCCACGGCTGGCCCCTTCTCTACACGGTGTTGCTGTGGTGGTTCAGCACCGGCGTGATCATGTACCTCAACGGCATGCCGCGCGCCACCCACAAATGGCAGATGCTGGCCGCCACGGTGCTGCTTGGGGTAGCTCTGTGCGGCGTGGCCGCCAGCGCGGACGACACCCGGGTCAGCGGCGCCTATTTCGCCTTCACCGCCGCGCTGATGGTCTGGGCCTGGCAGGAGCTGGGCTTTCTGCTCGGCTATGTGACCGGCCCCAGGCGCAGCGCCTGCCCGCCCGGCGCGCGCGGCTGGGCCCGCGCCGGCCATGCGGTGATGGCCATCCTGTACCACGAGCTGGCCCTGCTGGTGCTGGCCGCCGCCCTGCTGGCGCTGACCTGGCAGCAGCCGAACCAGGTGGCGCTATGGACATTTGCCGCACTGTGGCTGATGCGCCTGTCGGCCAAGCTGAATGTGTTTCTGGGCGTGCGCAATCTCAACGAACAATTTCTGCCCGAGCACCTGCGTTATATGCACAGCTACTTCCGCCAACGGCCCAGCAATGCGCTGTTCCCGGTGGCGGTGATCGGCTCCACCCTGTTGGCGGCCAGCGTGTGGCAGGCCGCGCTGAACATCGATGCCACCGCCTTCGAGGCCACCGCCGCCAGCCTGGTGGCTGCGATGCTCAGCCTGGCCGTGCTGGAGCACTGGTTCATGGTGCTGCCGCTGCCGTCGGAGCGGCTGTGGAACTGGAGCCTGCGCGCATCGTCGCGGCACTCCAAGCCCTGAGGCTGGGGTCGAAGCGAACACTGAGCCCGAAAGTCCTCCGCAAACGCAAAATGGGTCAGAAGCTTTCACTTCTGACCCATTCACTTTTTGGTGCGGCTGGCAGGAATCGAACCCACGACCCCTTGGTTCGTAGCCAAGTACTCTATCCAGCTGAGCTACAGCCGCGAAGCCTGCGACTATAGCATGACTTTTTGGTGAATCACGAGAATTTCGCGAAATTCAGGCGTTGGCGGCGGCCTCGTAACAGCGGGCGCGGCGTTCCACATCGTCATCACGCTCGGCCATGCGGGCCAGGGTCAGCCAGCTGCGGCGGCGAACGCTGGCGGGCAGATCGCGGTCCTCGCCGGCCTGCTCCAGCATCAGCCGGGCCTTGCCCCAGAGCTGGCGTTCGGCCAGGGCATGGCCCAGGGCAAAGGCGATCGAGGCGTCCCGCGGGAAGGCATGGGCTGCCGCCTCCAGGCGCGGCAGCCACTCCGGCCCCATGCCGGGCACCGCATGGGCGAACGCCTCGCTCAGCGAAGAGCGCTCGTCGGCACCCAGCTCGCCGACCTTCTCCCAGAACGGGCGCAGCCAGCCGCGACCGTCCTCGGGCGCGCCCAGACGCGCCGCGCACTGGGCGGCACGGGCTGCCACGAACACATCACGTCGGTCGGCCGAGTCGAGCTGCTGCCAGATCACCCGCAGCTGGTCCACGTCGCGCGCCGTCTCCAGCGCCTCGAAGGCCAGCGAGCGCAGCAGGCCCTGCGCCGCCACCCGCGAGAAGCCCTGGTGCTTGGCAAGCAGCCGCGCCGTGCGCAGCGCCTCCAGCGGCTGGCTGGACAGGCGGGTGGCCTGCAGCTTCAGGCGCAGGGCCTGGGTGCGGCGGGCCACGCCCGGCGGCAGATCGGCCAGCAGGGCCAGCGCGCGGGTGGCGTCGCGGTCCTCCAGCGCCCATTCCGAGGCCAGCAGGCGGGCACCCTCTTCCGCCGAGCGCGCGGCCGGATAACGCTGGCCCAGATCCAGTGCCATCTGCAGCTGTTCATCGCGGCCCTTGCGGTCCTGCAGGCGGTGGGCGCTGCCGGCGGCCAGCACATGGCCCAGGGCCATGAAGGCCGGATCGGGGGCCAGCTCGGGCGTCTGCGCCTGGATGGCCAGGGCGCGCAGGGCCGATTTCTGCGCACGGCTGTAGCGCGCACCGAAAAACTCCGACAGCGAATCGCGCAAGGCCGCCTGGGCGCTGCGCTCACGCTGGCCCAGGCGCCACTCGCGCGCCCGCCGCGGCAGGCCGGTCAGCCGGTCCATCGCCTGTATCACGGTGACCAGGGCAAAGCAGCTGCCGATCAGCACCAGCAGGAACAGGTTCAGCGACACGTCGAGCCGCCAGCCGCTCCAGTAGATGGTCACCAGACCGTCATTGCTGCCCAGGGTCAGCGCGGCCACCACGGCCACAGCGAACAACAGCACCAACCAGATCACCGCGCGCATGCTGTGGGCTCCGCTCAGCGGCCCGCGGCCGCAGCCGACAGGGCGGCCAGGGTGTCGTCGGGGCGGGTCACATTGACCTGGCGGGCCTGGCCTGCCACCTGGCGCAGCAGCTCATTGGCGGCCAGCACCTTGCGCGAGTTGCGCTCGAAATAGCGCTCAAGTCCGCTTTGCGCATCGCGCAGATCGGCCTGGGCGGTATCAAACTGGCGGCTCAGCAGGGCCAGGCGGGCATTGAGCAGGCGCAGCTTCAGGTTCTCGCGCAGGAAAAAGGCCTGCTCCGGCGCCAGCAGCATGGCCTCGGGGTTGTCGATGCGGGTCACGCGCAGCAAGGTGCGGGCCTCGCCCCAGACCTTGCCGGCCAGCCCCGTCCACTGCGCCTGCAGCTCGGGCCACCAGCCGGTTTCGGCCGCGGCGGGCACCGGGCGCTTCTTGGCCGGCGCGCGGTCACTGGCGATGGCCTCGTCGGTCTCGGCCTTGCCACGCTGCGCCACCGACAGCAGCGGCAACTCGTCAATCAGGCGCACCGCCTCGTCAAGCTTGATCGTCAGCGAAGACACATCGACCACATTGATCGCCTTGACGCGATCCAGATCACGCGCCACGGCACGACGCACACCTTCCAGGCGCGGCTGCTTGTAGCGGGCCAGGCGCTCATCGGCCTGGCGCAGGGTGGCGACCAGGGGCTCGGCGCTGCCGGTGATCGCCGACTGCTGCAGCGCCACGCGAATCGAGGCCTCGATATCCACCAGCACGTTCTCGTCACGCGAGCGGGACAGCGACTGGATCAACTCCTCCAGCTGGCTGCGCTGCAGTGCCACCTCGGACAGCCGCGCCTCGACCAGGGCCAGCTTGGCGGCACTGTCGCGCGACACATCCTGGGCCTGGCGCGCCAGGGCCCGGGCCTCGCTGGACTCAGCCTGGGTGCTTTGCTGACGGCGCACCAGCTCCTGCTCGAGTTGCTGCACGCGCTCATGCGCCTGCCATGACAGGCCCAGTGCCAGCAGGGTCAGCAAGACCAGCAGGCCGATGGCCGCTGGCGGCACCCCGCCGTGGCGCGAGGACTTGACAGCGGGCGCAGCAACGCCACTGGCTGCAGCCTCGGTCTGAGGTCCGGATGTAGCGCCGGCCGCAGGGTCGGCAGAGGGCGTGCTGGAGGGGTTGGAAGAGGTATCGCTCACGGTTCGGCCGATTGTATAGAGCGTTAGCCGAGGGCCCGAGCCGCCGCCGCCACCTCATGCAGCTTGGGTAGCGCCAGCACAACACGGCCAAAACCCTGGGCCCCGGCGGCCTCGGCAATGCGTTCGTGCGTGGCCACCGCCCGCGCCTGCGACCAATCGGCACCGGGCGGCGCCAGGGCCGCAAGATTGCCTATCGCCTCGGCGCTGCTGAGCAACCAGACATGAGCCAGCGGTGCCGCCAGCGCCTCATCGAGCAGTCGCTGCTGCCCGGCGTCCAGCACCGGCAGCACGCGGCTGTAGCTCTGCACCGCCTCGACCACGGCGCCGCGCTCTCGCAGGCGCTCGCCCAGCCACTCGCGGCCACCATCGCCACGCACCAGCAGCACGCGCGCGCCCTGCCAGTCCAGCGGCGACAGTACCTGCCACAGGGCCTCGGAGTCGAAACTGGGCGCATCGGCGGCGGGCTCGCGCACCAGCTCGGCCGGAACCCCGGCCTCGCGTAGCGCACGGGCGCTGCCAGGGCCAACGGTGGCGGCCAGGGTCTGCGCCGGCCAGACCTGGCCCTCGGGGCGATGGGCAAAGAACTGCTGCACCGCATTCGGGCTGACGAAGACCAGCATCCGGCTCAGGGCCAGGTCTCGCCAGGCCTGGTCCAGCGCGGCCTGCTTGCTGCCGGCGCTGATGGCAATCAGCGGCAGGGCCACGGCATCCAGCCCTTCAGCCTTCAAACCCGCCACCCACTCATCGGCCTGCGCGGCCGGCCGCGTCACCAGCAGTCGCGCCAGGCCAGGGTTCAAGCGGCACTCAGATAGTCGGCGGCACCGGCGGCGCGCAGCTGGTCGGCGGCCTGCGTGCCCATGGCACGGGCGGCCTGCTCGTCGGCAATCACGGCGGCGACATTGGCGCGCAGCAAGGGCTTGTCCGTCTGCTCAGGATGACCCAGCGCGGTGCTCAGCATCAGCGTCTGCCCCTGCCAAACGGCATGGGCCGCCAGCGGCACGCTGCAGCTGCCACCCAGCGCTCTTGACACGGCGCGCTCGGCCTGCGTGGCCAGCCAGGTGGGCTTGTCGATTAGCGTCGCCAGCTTGGCGCGCAGATCAGCCGCATCGCTGCGGATCTCGATGCCCAGGGCGCCCTGGCCGGCGCAGGGAATCATCTGCTGCACATCGAAGCGGGCGCGGATGCGCCCGGCCAGGCCCAGGCGCATCAGGCCGGCGGCGGCCAGCACGATGGCGTCGTAGCCGCCCTCGTCGAGCTTGCGCAGGCGGGTGTCCAGATTGCCCCGCAGCGGCTCAATCCGCAGGTCCGGCCTCAGGGCCTTCAGCTGCACCACACGGCGCAGGCTGGAGGTGCCGACCAGGGCGCCCTGCGGCAGCTCGTCCAGCGAGGCGTAGCGGTTCGAGACAAAGGCATCGCGCGGGTCCTCGCGCTCCAGGATGGCCACCAGATCGAAGCCGGGTGGCAGATCCATCGGCACGTCCTTCAGCGAGTGCACGGCGAGATGAGCACGGCCTTCTTCGAGCGCCGTCTCCAGCTCCTTGACGAACAGGCCCTTGCCGCCGACCTTGGACAGGGTGCGGTCCAGGATCTGGTCGCCCCGGGTGGTCATGCCCAGCAAATCGACGTCCAGGCCCATCGCCTGCAGCAGGCTGCGCACATGCTCGGCCTGCCAAAGTGCCAGCCGGCTTTCGCGTGTGGCGATCAGAGTTTTTTCTTGCATGGACGAATGCTAGCAGCCCGCCGAAGACTGGCTTGCTGCAATCCAGAATGCTGCAGGCTCTGTTACTGATACAGTTGAATGTCGGTAACAAAGTTACATTACCAGCAGATCCTGCCTTCGCTTTCTCGCCCTCCGCCACCTTCAAGAGGCCCGCATGCCACGCAAGACCGCCGCTCCCGCCCGTTCCACGCCCGCCGCCAAATCGAGCACGACCCGCAGTCGCAGTGCCCAGGCCGATGCGGCCGAGAAGAACAAACCACTGGTCGACGACATCCGGCTGCTGGGCCGCATCCTCGGCGAGGTGATACGCGAGCAGGAGGGCCGCGAGGCCTATGAGCTGGTCGAGCAGATCCGCCAGCTGTCGGTGGCCTACCGGCTGAAGCAGGACGCCTCGGCCGGCAAGGCCTTGGACCGGCTGTTGAAGAATCTGTCGGGCGACCAGGCGGTGAGCGTGATTCGCGCCTTCAGCTATTTCTCGCACCTGGCCAATCTGGCCGAGGACCGCCACCATGTGCGCCGCCGCGAGCACCACGAGCGCCAGGGCAACCGCCAGGAGGGCTCGCTGGCGATGTGCTTCGAGCGCCTGGAGGCCGCGGGCCATCGCGCCCATGACATCGCCCACACCCTGCAGCATGCCTATATCGCGCCGGTGCTGACCGCCCACCCGACCGAGGTGCAGCGCAAGAGCATCCTCGACGCCGAGCGCGCCATCGCCACGCTGGTGGAGCAGCGCGACAGCCTGCAGACCGCCCGCGAGCTGGCGCTGAACGAGGCGCTGGTGCGTGCCCGCGTCACCCAGCTGTGGCAGACACGGATGCTGCGCAATGCCAAGCTGCGCGTGGCCGACGAGATCGACAACGCGCTGTCCTACTACCCCAGCACCTTTCTGCGCGAGATCCCCAAGCTCTACGAGGAGCTGGAGCAGGCCCTGCCCGGCCAGTCGGTGGCCAGCTTCTTCCGCATGGGCCACTGGATCGGCGGCGACCGCGACGGCAACCCCAATGTCAGCGCCGACACGATGCGCATGGCACTCTCCCGCCAGAGCGAGACCGTGCTGCGCCACTACCTGACCGAGGTGCACGAGCTGGGCGCCGAGCTGTCGATCTCGGCCATGCTGGCCCCGGTCACGCCCGAGATGCAGCTGCTCGCCGAGCGCTCGCCGGACCACAACGAGCACCGCATCGACGAGCCCTACCGCCGTGCGCTGATCGGCATGTATGCCAAGTTGGCCGCGTCACTGCACGCGCTGACCGGCACCGAGGCGCTGCGCCATGCGGTGGCGCCGCAGGACCCGTACGAGAACGCCCAGCAGTTCCTGGCCGATCTGCGCACCATCGAAGCCTCGCTGCGCAGCCACCATGCGCAGGCGCTGATAGGGCCACGTCTGAAGCCGCTGATGCGCGCCGTGCAGGTGTTCGGCTTCCATCTGGCCACGCTCGATCTGCGCCAGAGCTCGGACCAGCACGAGGCCGTGGTCGCCGAGCTGCTGCGCACCGCGCGGGTCGAGGCCGACTACAGCGCGCTGGACGAAACCGCGCGTCGCGCGCTACTGCTGCAGCAGCTGAACGACGCCCGCCCGCTGCGTGTGCATGGCGTGGCTTACAGCGCCCTGGCCCAGGGCGAGCTGGCGATTTTCGAGACGGCGGTGGAGATGCGCCAGCGCTATGGCTTCGATGCACTGCGCCACTACATCATCTCGCACACCGAGGACGTCAGTGACCTGCTGGAGGTGCTGCTGCTGTTCAAGGAAGTGGGCCTGCTGCGCGGCACGCTGGACGCCGAGGCCACCGCCGATCTGATCGTCGTGCCGCTGTTCGAGACGATTGCCGACCTGCGCCTGGCCGCGCCCATCATGCGGGCCTTCTACGCCCTGCCCGGCATCACCGGGATGCTGAAACGCTCCGGCGCCGAGCAGGACATCATGCTGGGCTACAGCGACAGCAACAAGGACGGCGGCGTTTTCACCAGCAACTGGGAGCTCTACCGCGCCGAGACCGAGCTGGTCGAGCTGTTCAGCCAGCTGCGCGCCGAGCACGGCGTCACCCTGCGCCTGTTCCATGGTCGCGGCGGCACGGTCGGCCGCGGCGGCGGCCCCAGCTACCAGGCCATCCTGGCCCAGCCCCCGGGCACCGTCAACGGCCAGATCCGCCTGACCGAGCAGGGCGAGGTGATCGCTTCCAAGTACTCGAACCCCGAAATCGGCCGGCGCAACCTCGAAACCCTGGTGGCGGCCACTTTGGAAGCGACACTGCTGCACCCGACCAAGAGCGCACCGGCAAGCTTTCTGGGCGCGGCGCAGGCACTGTCCGACGCCAGCTTCGGCGCCTACCGCAAGCTGGTCTACGAGACCCCCGGCTTTGCCGAATACTTCTTCGCCGCCACGCCGATACGCGAGATCGCCGAGTTGAACATTGGCTCGCGCCCGGCCTCGCGCAAGGCCACCCGCGCGATCGAGGATCTGCGCGCCATCCCCTGGGGCTTCAGCTGGGGCCAGTGCCGCGTCGCCCTGCCCGGCTGGTGCGGCTTCGGCTCGGCCGTGCTCAGCTATCTGGGCAAGGAAGACGGCGCCGAGCACAAGACCCGCCTGGCCCTGCTCAAGCGCATGTACAAGCAGTGGCCCTTCTTCCGCACCCTGCTGTCCAATCTGGACATGGTGCTGGCCAAGAGTGATCTGGCGATTGCCGCGCGCTATGTCGAGCTGGTAGAAGACAAGAAGCAGGGCAGGAAGATCTTCGCCGCCATCCAGGCCGAATGGCAGCGCACCCAGCAAGCCCTGACCCTGATCACCGGCGAGAGCGACCGCCTGGCCTCGAACCCGGCCCTGGCCCGCTCGATCGCCCACCGCTTCCCCTATCTGGACCCGCTGAACCACCTGCAGGTCGAGCTGCTGCGCCGCTACCGCAACCGCGGCCCGGCCGACACCGACCTCGAGCGCGTACAGCGCGGCATCCATATCTCGATCAACGGAGTGGCGGCGGGGCTGCGCAATACCGGTTAACGCTGCGCCCGAAGTACGGTTCTTTTCGGGGGATCTCCCCCATTCGTGGGACCTTGTCACCCCTGCCTGCATCGGTGACACTGCTGTCCGAATCGGTGGCCCGGGACCCAGATCCTGGCGCCGATCACAACGATAAAACCGATACTTCAGGGAGAAGTTCATGACCACCCTCACGGCCGGCATCAGCCCGGTCCGGGCGCCCGCGTTCGCGCACAGCGTCCTGCCCGACCTTGCCACCACCCGCTTCAAGCGCCGGCTGGACATCGAGTTCAGCGGCTCCGGCAGCGAGTACTTCCGCATCTGGATCGTCAACCTGCTGCTCACCGTGGTCACGCTGGGCCTCTACCTGCCCTTTGCCAAGGCCCGGCGCCTGAGCTACTTCTACGCCAACACATTGATCGACGGCCAGGCGCTGGCCTTTCACGGCAACCCCTGGCGCATGTTCCGCGGCTTTCTGCTGCTGGCCCTGCTGATGCTGGCCTACGGCGTCGCCGGCCGCTTCTCGCCGGTGGCCGGGCTGATCGCCTTCGGTCTGCTGTGCGCGGTCTGGCCGGCGCTGTGGCGGGCGGGCCTGCAGTTCCGCCTGTCCAACACCAGCTGGCGCGGCCTTCCCTTCAGCTTTCGCGGTGATCTGGCCGGGGCCTATCGCTGCATGCTGCCGACTTATCTGCCGGCCATGTTGATGGTGGTCTGCCAGTTCCTGTGGGCGCCTGCGCCCGGTGCACAGCCGGAGGACCCCGCCTTCTACGCCCTCATCACCTTCGGCCCGCTGCTGCTGCTGTTCGGGCTGTTGCCCTGGGGGCTGGCCTTGATCAAGCGCTACCAGCACGGCGGCTATGTCTATGCCGATCAACAAGCCACCCTGAGCGCCTCGATCGGCAGCTTCTACAGTCTGGCAATGAAAGGCCTGCTGGTGACCCTGGTGCCGGTGGCGCTGGCCGGCGTCGGGGCCGCCGTGCTGATCCCACTGATCAAGTCCGGCGCCCTGGGCCAGACCGCCGCCATCATGCTGCTGGCCGGCCTGGGCCTGCTGGCCTATCTGCTGCTCCTTGTCATCATGATGTCCTATTTCAGCGCCCGCATGCAGAACCTGGTCTGGTGCAAGACCGGCAGCGCCGCGCTGCAGTTCGACAGCCAGCTCAGCGCCCGGTCCCTGGGCTGGCTGAACCTGAAGAACTGGGTGCTGACCGCCATCACGCTGGGCCTTTACCGCCCCTTTGCCGCCATCAACACGACGCAGCTGCGGCTCTCGGCAATGAAGGTCACCGTCGATGCCGATATGGACGAATGGGTGACCCAGGCCGGCGCTGCGCAGCAGGACGCCGCCGGTGAAGCGGCCGGCGACTTCTTCGGCATCGACATGGGCCTGTGAGCGAGGCCATGGACGCGCCCCGACTGCAGCTCGACTATTTCGACGGCCGCAGCGCCCGGCCACAGGCGGCCGAGATCTGGCTCAGCGATGGTCATCTGCACCTTAGCGCCGGTGCCGAGGCGCAGTACGCGGCCCGCGATGTGCGCTGGCCCGAGCGCCAACGCCATGGCCAGCGCCAGGCCCAGCTGCCCGACGGGGGCCTGCTCAGCTGCGCCGACGCCGCCGCCTGGGACAGCTGGGCCCAGGGCTCGGGCCTGCGCGACACGGTGACCGTGCGCTGGATGCAGAGCTGGCGCCGCGTCCTGCTGGCCATGGCGCTGCTGCTGGCCTTCCTGTTCGCCTGCTGGCGCTGGGGCGCACCGCTGGCCGCCGACCTGATTGTCCGTGCGTTGCCCGCCTCGGCCGCGCAGCAGATCGGCAGCCAGTCGCTGGACTATCTGGACCAGCACTGGCTCAAGCCCAGCACCGTCGATACGGCCCGACGCGAACACATCGCCCGGCGCTTCGAGCGGCTTGTCGCGGCCAGCCCGGCCGACGCACCCCTTCGCTATCAATTGCACTTCCGCGCCGGCGACAAGCTGCTGGGGCCCAATGCCTTCGCCCTTCCGGGAGGCGAGATCGTGCTGACGGACGCCCTGGTCGAACTGCTGCACGACAGCCCCGATGCGCTGCAGGGCGTGCTGGCCCACGAACTGGGCCATGTGCAGCACCAGCACGGCCTGCGCATGGCCTTGCAGGCCGGCCTGGTCGGCGCGCTGGCCGGCCTGGTGGTGGGTGACTTCTCGGCCCTGCTGGCCGGCCTGCCCGCCCTGCTCGCCCAGCAGGCCTACTCACGCGACTTCGAGCGCGAGGCCGATGCCCAGGCCCACCGGATGCTGCGCCGCGCCGGCCTGTCGCCGCGCGTGATGCTGCAGTTCTTCGAGCGCATCGCCGCGATCGAAGCGCGTCAGACCGGCGTGCCCGCCCTGCTGTCCAGCCATCCGGCCACGCCGGAGCGCATCGCCTTCTTCAGCCAGTAGCTCTACGGCAGTTGCCCAGGCGCGCCCATGCCTGTAAGCTGGGCCCGGCAGCACCCTGCCATGGAGTGGGCATGCGCATAGAAACTCCGTATTCCAAGATCGAGGCCCTGGTCGTTGACGACATGGCCACCCAGCAGACCACGCTGCGAGGCCAGCTCGGCATGCTGGGCATCGCTAAGATCGACGCCGCCGGCTCGGCCGATGATGCGCTGCGCCATATCCGCTCCAAGCACTACAGCCTGATACTGTGCGACTACAACCTGAACCACAAGACCGACGGCCAGCAGCTGTTCGAGTTCCTGCGCGAGCAGCAGCTCCTGCCGGCCGACTGCCTGTTCTTCATGGTCACGGCCGAGAGCAACTACAACTCGGTTGCCGCTGCAAGCGAACACCTGCCCGACGCCTATCTGCTCAAACCCATCACCGCCGGTGACATCGAGGAGCGGCTCAAGGCCCAGCTCGAAAAGCGCCAGGCCCTGCTGGCCATCAACCAACAGCTGAGCAAGCACGACCTGGCCGCCGCGGCCGCCGCGTGCGATGCCGTGCTGGCCCGCAAGGATCGCTGGTATATGCACGCACTGCAGCTCAAGGGTCAGATCGAGCTCGACCTGGGCCGCGTTGACGAAGCCCGCAACATCTACCTGAGCGCGCTGGAGCTGCGCGCCGGCCTGATGTGGGCCCAGATCGGCCTGGCCCGCGCGCACAAGGCGGCCGGCCAGTTCGACCAGGCCAAGCAGCTGGCGCTGGACATCATCGAGTCGCGCGAGGGGCAGAAGGTACTGGCCGCCTATGACGTGCTGGCCCAATCGCTGGAAGCCCAGGGCAACCCGGCCGGGGCGCTGGAGGTGCTGAAGGACTCGGCCAACGTCGTGCCCTCGGCGCGCCGCCAGCGCCTGGTGGCCGAGGGGGCCTACCGTAACGGTGACCTGGCGCTGGCCAAGGCCAGCTACGCCAAGGCCTGGAAGTCCAGCGCCGGCTCCATCACCGCCCAGCCCCAGGACCAGCTGGCCCTGGCCCAGACCCAGCTCGACCTGGGCGAGGCCAAGGAGGCGCTGGCCACCCTGGACACCCCGGCCGCCGGCAAACCCAACCGCAGCGCCGAGTTCGACACCGTCATGCTGGCCCTGCGCGCCCAGGCCCACACACTGACCGGCGACACCGAGCGCGCCGAACAGGAAGTGGCCCAGGCGCTGGCCGCCACCCGCCACAGCAAGGCGGACTTCGCCACCATCGCCGTGGCCAAGGCAGCGCTGATGGCCGGCCAGGTCGAGGCGGGGCTCAAGCTGCTGCTGCAGGCCGTCAGCGCCGATCACGAAAACACCCGCATCCAGCAGCTCGTTACAAAGGCCCTGCTCGACGCCGGCCAGGGCGGGCAGATCGAGCGGGTCGTCGGCGCCGCCACCAAGGGACTGAAGACACGTTTGCACGAGGCCAAGCTGCTGTTCCGCAATGGTCAGCTGATGGAAGCGCTGGAGGCGATCGAGGCCGAGCTGCGCGCCTACCCCGAGAACACCACCGTGCTGCTCGAGGCGGCGCAGATGAACTGCATGTCCTTGCGCCTGGGCAAGCAGCTCAATCCGATCAAGGTGGACGAGGTGCGCGGCTACCTGGCCCGCCTCGACAAGCTGCTGCCGATGAACGACCGCGTGGCCCAGATGCGACGCTACTTCCGCGACACCCAGGCCGCCCTGCAGGCCAAGGCCGGCACCGCGGTGGCAAGTCAGAAAACCGGCGCATGAACCACGAGCTGCTGGCCCTGCTGGTGCACGATCTGAAGAACCAGCTGGGCGTGCTGGAGGCCGAGCTGAGCCTGCTGGAGGCCAAACCCGACCGCCTCAAGGCCCACCGCGCCCACCAGCACTGCGCCCAGCTGCGCCAGCGCCTGGTCGCCTACCTGACGCTGTACGGCTCACCCGAGGGCCAGTTGGTCGCCCATGCCAGCGACGAATCGCCTCGCGACTTTCTCGCCAGCCTGCTGAGCGTGGCCTCGCGGCCCGACGGTGCGCCGCTGCGCCTGGGCCCCTGTGCCGGCGCCCCGCCCTTCTGGTACTTCGACCCGCGCCTGACCCGCCTGGCCCTGGAAGCCGCCCTGCACAACGCCTGGCGCTTCGCCCGCTCCGAGGTGCTGCTCGACGCCGCGCAGCGCGACGGCTTTCTGGTCTTCACCGTCCACGACGACGGACCCGGCCTGGGCGCCAGCGACCCCTCGGCCCAGTCCTCCACCGGTCTCGGCCTGGAACTTTGCGCCGCCGTCGCCCGCGCCCACCGCATGCCGGACCGAGAGGGCCGGGTGTTGCTGCACAGAAGGGAGCCGGGGGGGACGGACTTTGAGATCTGGCTGCCTTGAGGTGGGACTGACAGGGCGCAAATTCACTGTCCGGCGCAATCCAGGGGCGCTTGTGCGCTGTTGGCCTTGGCGATTTGGGGCGACGGCCGGGTGTGGGGCAGGCCAAACACTATTGCCAGTGGCCTCCAGGTGCGGCAGCAGGGCGGACGACCCTTCAAGGCTGATAGGCGCCGTTCGAACCGGAGAGGCCACCGGATGGCTGCAATCTCCAAGAGTCGGCATTCAAGGATGTCCGCAGCCCTTGTCGGCGACCACCCCGACCCGGGCCCTTGACGACGATCGCCGGGCCTCCAGGCAAAATGCAGATGATCGGGGCGAGCCTGGCATCAGACCTGCCGGGAAGCCCACCTTGAAGAATGGAGCAGCATCAATGGCACTGACGAAGAAGGGCGAGTTCTGGTACGGGACGACGTCCGGCGACACCCAAGCCGAGCTGCGCAGCTACAGCGTTGCGAATCGCCATGAGGCCGTCCGGTTTGCCGCGTCCAAATGCGTTTGCGGGTGCCGGACCTTCGCGCTGCAGACTGATGAAGAAGCCGGAGTGGCGATCCGCACCTGCACCGACTGCGGGCAGGAACACCTGATGGGCGACAGCGCGGACTACGTTGAAGAAGCCGCGCCCGAGGCGCACGAGTGCGTGTGCGAGAACGAGGTGTTTGAGCTGATGTCCGGCGTTTCCGTCTACGAGGGCACACATGACGTGCGCTGGTACTACATCGCTTGCCACTGCGTGGAATGCAATCTGGTCGGGGTCTTCGCAGACTGGAAGTGTGAAGCGGGTGATGCGGCGGCCTTCCTCGCCAAGGTATGAGAGGCCGAACCCTGGCGGACTTCAGCATCAGGCTGGAAGCGGACGTTTGATTGCTGCAATCACTACCATTGCATTCAAGGGGGACCATGTCATGCCAAAGCTGCCGCCACGAGTCGGTGTCGTCAACGATAAGAACTTCTTGGGATTCGTTCCTCACAAGGACGTGGACTTCAACTTCATCGGCTACCTCCTAGCTTGCCACCTCGTCATCGAGCACTATCTCGACGAGTTCCTTTTGAGCCGAGCACCGGACTTGATGTGGGAAAAGCCTCGTCTCACGTTCGCTCAGAAGGCCGACCTCTTTCCGCATGCGATGTTCCCAAACGGCGACGAAGTCATCGCCGGCATTCGACACATCAACGCGTTGCGGAACAAGCTCGCCCACAAGCTGGAGACCAAGCCGGAGGAGTTCGAATACCTGCCCTTCACGCGATTTTTGGAGAAGTCCAACTGCGAGAGTGTGCCTACGACGCCGCTGGAGCTCCTCGAGGCGTTCGTGAACACATTGAGCGCCTACTTCATGGGATGGCTGGCGAGTGATGCGTACCGCACTCGCTGGCGGCAGAACATGCAGCAGGCGGAGAGTTGAAGCTGCTAGCAGATCGTGCTTTGGGACCGGGTGTGCGGCCGATGGGCTTCCTTAGAACCATCATCGACGACGGACTCTTTATAGCCGATGCCAATCTGTTGGGAAGATTGGCTCGAAGGTCTGCTGCCGCTGCAAAGCAGCCACCCTCCTCAACGCCCACACGTACTGCACACCGCCCCACCTCTCGGTCATTGACGCGCAATATGAGGTTGTGGCCCGCCCAGCTCACCGGCGTTCGCGCTCTGGCTGGAGCAAACCCAAGGCCCCTCTCTTCAGCCCGCCGCCGCCCGCAAGGCCTCGCGCACCGCCGCCACCTGCCGTCTTGACACGGCCAGCCACTCATCGACCGGCGCCACGCGCACGGCCCAGGTCTCGCTGCTTCTCTCCTGACCCTTGTCGGCCATGGGCTCCGGGGCCAGCGCCTGCCACTGGCTGGCGGCGGCATCGTCCTCGGACTCGTCGGCCATCTGGCGGCGCTCCAGCTCCCGCACCGCCCGCTTGGCCACCAGCGCATTGCGGTGCACCCGCAGGAAGCGCTCGCCCAGGCGCTGCTCCAGGTCGGACAGCGCGCCGTCCATGACGAAGCTCTGCGTGGCCGTGCGCAGGGTCAGGTACTTCAGCTCGGCCTTGAAATACAGCACCTCGCCGATCGGCACGCGCACCAGGCGGCCGCGGTCGTTGATGACGATCACGCCGGCCTCGGCGGCCTCGGCGGGGGTCTGGCGCTGCGACTCGGCGGCGGCCCGCTCGGTCTGACGCTGGGCGACGCGAGCCAGGGCGGCGGCCAGGCGCTCGCGGCGCACCGGCTTGGTCAGGTAGTCGATGGCGTCGAGCTCGAAGGCGCGCAGCGCATGCTCGGCATGGGCGGTGACGAAGACCACCGCCGGCGCGTTCGGGCGCTGACGCATCGCGTCGGCCAGGGCCATGCCGTCGGGGCCGGGCATCTGCACGTCCAGCAGCACCAGGTCGCAGGCATGGGTGCTGAGCCAGTGCTGGGCCTGCGAAGCCGATCCAGCCTCGGCCACCACCTCGCAGGGCGGCTCCTTGCAGTCCTCCAGCAGGCCGCGCAGGCGCAGGCGGGCCATCGGTTCGTCATCAACAATCAGCACTCGCAAAGCAGGGTTGGCCATGGGAAGTAACTCAGCGGGGAATGACCAGATGCACGCGGAACTCGTCGCCCTCGCGGCGGGCCTCGAAACGTGCCGTCACATCATGCATCAGGCGCAGGCGCTCGCGCACATTGCGCAGGGCCATGCCATGGCCGGGCGTGGAGGCAAGGCCTGACACCGTGTTGGTGATGGTCAGATCGACCTCGCTGCCTCGCACTTGCGTGCGCACCAGCAGGTCACCGCCGCCCTCGTTCGGCTCGACGCCGTGGCGCACCGCGTTCTCGACCAGCGGCTGCAGCAGCAGCGGCGGCACGCGGGCCTGGTTGGCGGCGGGGTCGAGCTCCCAGCGCACGCGCAGGCGCTCGCCGAAGCGGATCTGCTCGATCGCCAGATAGCGCCGCGCAAGCTCGATCTCCTGCTCCAGCGAGACCGCCTCACCGCCCTCCATCAGGGCGACGCGGAAGACCTCGGCCAGATCCTCCAGCACCTCCTCGGCGCGGTGCGGATCGACGCGCACCAGGGCGATCGCGGTGTTCAGCGTGTTGAACAGAAAGTGCGGGCGTATGCGTGATTGCAGCTCGACCAGCCTCGCCGTCGCATGGGCGGGGCGCTGCATGCGCTCGCGCTGGCGCAGCCAGTAGAACAGGCTGGCCGCCATGGCCGCGCCGGTCAGCATGACGATGCTCTGGCGGAACAGATTGTCCGATTCGGGGCTCACCAGCATCAGCAGCTGCCAACCCAGGCCGGCGCTGAGCGCTCCCAGGCCCATCAGCGCCAGCCATTGCCAGGTCCGCCCCAGGCGGGCCAGCAGGCGTTGCAGCGCGCAGACGCTGATCAACCACAGCAGCAGCGCTGTCAGCGAAACCACCGTGCCGCTGGCCGTCAGCAGCGCCCATTGCCCCGGGTTGGCCGCCGCCAGGCCCATGCCCAGCGCCAGGCCGGCCTGGGTGGCGAGCAGCGCGCGCAGCACGACGCCGACGTGGCAGACGTCGAACACACGCTTGGGGTCGAACAGCGGCGGCAGGCCCTGCGGCTCGGGCTCGGTGGCCGGGAAGCTGCTGGAATTCAGACCTGCCCCCAGGTCGGCGGCGCCGGTATCGGCAACAGGTGAGCGGGGGCTGGTGGGCATGCCGCGATATTAGCCGCGGCGCCCGCATGGAGGACGCTCGATAGAATGGGCGCCACTCCCCGCTTCCCTTTACCGCTGGCCACAACGGCCACGCGGCACCCGAACCGCCATGTCCGACAACCAACTCGACAAGAAGTCCCAAGCCTGGTCCGCGCTGTTTTCCGAGCCGATGAGCGAGCTGGTGAAACGCTACACGGCCAGCGTGTTCTTCGACCAGCGCCTTTGGCGCGCCGACATCAGCGGCAGCCTCGCCCACGCCGAGATGCTGGCCGCGCAGGGCATCCTGAGCGCCGAGGACCTGACTTCCATCGAAAAAGGCATGACGCAGATCACCGAAGACATCGAGGCCGGCCGCTTCGAATGGAAGCTGGATCTGGAAGACGTGCACCTGAACATCGAGGCGCGCCTGACTCAGCTGGTCGGCGACGCCGGCAAGCGCCTGCACACCGGCCGCTCGCGCAATGACCAGGTGGCCACCGATGTGCGGCTGTGGCTGCGCGACGAGATCGACGCGATCCAGGGCCTGCTGCAGGCGCTGCAACTGGCTCTGGTGGACGTGGCCGAGAAGAACGCCGAGGTCATACTGCCCGGCTTCACCCATTTGCAGGTCGCCCAGCCGGTCAGCTTCGGCCACCATCTGCTGGCCTATGTCGAGATGTTCAGCCGTGACGCCGAGCGCCTGGCCGATGTGCGCAAGCGGGTCAACCGCCTGCCGCTGGGCGCCGCCGCGCTGGCCGGCACCAGCTATCCGCTGGACCGCGAGCGCGTGGCCCTGACGCTGGCCATGGACGGCGTCTGCCAGAACAGCCTGGACGCCGTCAGCGACCGCGATTTCGCGATCGAATTCACGGCTGCTGCCAGCCTCGTGATGATCCACATCTCGCGCTTGAGCGAGGAGCTGATACTGTGGATGAGCCAGAGCTTTGGCTTCATCGACCTGGCGGACCGCTTCTGCACCGGCTCATCGATCATGCCGCAGAAGAAGAACCCCGACGTGCCCGAGCTGGCCCGCGGCAAGACCGGCCGCGTGGTCGGCCATCTGATGGGCCTGATCACCCTGATGAAGGGCCAGCCCCTGGCCTACAACAAGGACAACCAGGAAGACAAGGAGCCGCTGTTCGACACGGTGGACACCTTGAAGGACACGCTGCGCATCTTCGCCGAGCTGGCCGGCGGCATCACCGTCAAGCCCGAGGCGATGGAGCGGGCGGCGCTGAAGGGCTATGCCACCGCCACCGATCTTGCCGACTACCTGACCAAGAAAGGCCTGCCCTTCCGCGACGCCCACGAGGTGGTGGCCCATGCGGTGAAGACGGCCATTGGCAAGGGCGTGGACCTGTCGCAGCTGAGCCTGCCCGAGCTGCAGGCCTTCAACCCGGCCATCGAGGCCGATGTGTTCGAGGTGCTGTCGCTGCGCGGCTCGCTGAATGCCCGCAACATCCTGGGCGGCACGGCGCCGGCCCAGGTTCGGGCGCAGGTGGCACGGCACCGGGCGCGCCTGGCCGGCTGAAGCCCGCTCTCTGGAGCCCCCCCTGGATAGGGGGCCCTTCGTACAGCTTCCGGTCTGGTCAAGGCCGGGGCATGGGGCTATCGTCCAGTCATCAGACTGAGGAGACTTCCATGCGCTTTGCCCTGCTGCCGGCCGCCCTGCTCGCCACCACGCTGTCCATGCCGGCCCTGGCCGACACGCTGGCCTTCCCGGACGGCATCTGCTCCGGCTCCGTCGATGGCTCAGGGGCCATGACCGCCTGCGGCAACTACTCGCGCATCAACCAGGCCCATGGCGATGTGGCCGGCATGCTGGACGTCAGCTACACCAGCGTGAGCAACAATGTGCCGGCCAGCCTGTACTTCTGGGGACCCGGCTACAACAACCTGCCCAGCGCCGTGTTCGCCGACGGCGGCGACGGCGCCTCGTTTGCCCGCATCACGCTGACGCCAGCCGCGGGCCAGATGGTGTCGCTGCTTGGCTTCGATCTGGGCGCCTACCCCAACACCAGCCGCGGCACCCACGTGCGCGTGTTCGCCCTGGGCGGCAACAACTTCAGCTACGACGGCACGGTGGGCTCGCCCGGCGGCAACGCCACGCACTTTGTCTTCGGCAACCTGCACTCCGGCGCCGGCATCGTCATCGAGTGGGAGAACTCCGCCTGGAACGTGGGCATGAACAATATCGAATACAGCCTGGCGCCGGTGCCCGAGCCCGAAAGCTATGCGCTGATGCTGGCCGGCCTGGCCGCGCTTGGCTTCATGGCGAAGCGCCGCCAGGGCTGAAGCCCTCAGGGCTTGGCGCAGTCGCAGGGCAGTGCCTCGCCCCGGTCATAGAGCACCCGCCAGACGCCTGGCGACTCGAGGCGCCAGACGGTGTTGAAGCGCGAGATCAGCTTGCCGTCCGGCCCCCAGACCGGGCCGGTGCTGTAGGCGAACTGGCCGCCCGGGGCCAGCTCCACCTGATCAGGGGCCCAGGAGAACGGTGCCTGGGCGCCGTCGAAGAAGCGCTTCCAGGCCGCCACCACCTCGGCCCGCCCCTTCTGGGTCTTGCGGCCGGCAAAGAACAAGGCGTCCTCCGACACGAACTGTGCAAACGCGGCGAGATCGCGCTGCGCCATGGTGCGGGCAAAGGCCCGCTCGGCCTCGGCCACCTGAAGCGTCAGCGGATCACGGTCGAGCGCCTGTAGCGGGGCGGCGGGCTGGGCCGATGCCGGCATGACCATCATGACGCCAAGCACCGCGGCCGCTGCGGCCGTGGCATGGTTGGCAAGCTTCATCGTCGATCTCCTCAATGTGGTGGCGCCGCAAGCTTGGCATCACCGCCTACCCGCCGGGGGGCAATGCGACGAAGGCGGTCAGCACCGGTACGAAGACCCCGATCAAGGCCCCAGCTGCTCCAGCGCCTCCTGCCCCATCAGCTGGCCCAGCGGCCCAGGCTGGAAACGGCCCAGCACCCGAGGCGTGAGCGCAAAGTCGCGCTGGTTGGTGTAGTTCGCCACGCCTATGGTCGGCAGCGAACCGGCCAGCCGCGGGCCCTTGCTGCCCAGCAAGGGATAGATGCGCAGCCGGGCCACCAGCATCAGGGCTTCGGGGTCGGAGAACACCGAGGTCTCCAGGATCTGGTTGCAGCCGCTGGACACCGCCTGGGCCAGCAGCAGGCGCTGATTGCGCTGGATGTCGGTGGCCTCCACCGGCAGCACCAGGGGTACCGCGCGGCGGCCGCCGGCCTGCAGCGCCAGCGCCACCTGCTGGTTGAAGCTCAGATTGAAACCATCCCACAGCTGGTTGCGCTGTGGCTGGTCGGGCTCGAAATTGCGGCCATGACCGAACACCAGCACGCAGGGGCTGGCCGATTCCTGCGCCTGGGCGGCGTTGCACAGCAGGTACAGGCCCATCAGCAGGATTGAAGCAGCAGCACGCATCGATTGGGGTGACGGAAAGAGGACAGACGGCAGTGTAGGCAAAGCCGGTGCCATCGCAGCCACAATGCAGCATGGCCGCAACGCTGAACGCTCCACCCCCACCACCGGGACGCCTGATCGCGCACCTGGACATGGACGCTTTCTATGCGTCGGTGGAGCTGCTGCGCTACCCCGACCTGAAGGGCCAGCCGGTGGTCATCGGTGGCGGGCGGCGCCATGAACCGGTGCTGCGCGAGGACGGCAGCCGCGAGTACGCCCGGCTGCGCGACTACACCGGCCGCGGCGTCACCACCACCGCCACCTACGAGGCGCGCGATCTGGGCGTGCACTCGGGCATGGGCCTGATGAAGGCGGCGGTGCGCGCGCCCGACGCCATCCTGCTGCCGATGGATTTCGACGCCTACCGGATGTACTCCCGCCGCTTCAAGGCGGCGGTGGCCGAGCTGGCCCCGGTGATCGAGGATCGCGGCATAGACGAGATCTATATCGATCTCGGCGATGTGCCGGGCGCACGCGACGCCGTCGGCCACGACCCGCTGGGCGGGGTGCGCGCCCTGGCCCAGGAGATCAAGAACAATGTGCGGCGCGCCACGGCCTTAAGCTGCTCGATCGGCATCACGCCCAACAAGCTGCTGTCCAAGATCGCCTCCGAGCTGGACAAGCCCGACGGGCTGACGATTCTGACCCTGGACGACATCCCGTCCCGCATTTGGCCGATGAGCCCGCGCAAGATCAATGGCATCGGCCCAAAGGCCGCGGCCAGGCTGGCGACGCTGGGCATTCACACCGTCGGCGAGGTGGCCGCGGCCGACCCGGCCTGGCTGATCGAGCAGTTCGGCCGCAGCTTCGGTGCCTGGCTGCACGAGGCCTCGCACGGCCGCGACGAGCGACCGGTGGTGACGCACAGCGAGCCGGTGTCGATCAGCCGCGAGACCACCTTCGAGCGCGACCTGCATGCCAGGCACGACCGCGCCGAACTGGGCGAGATCTTCACCCGGCTGTGCGTGCAACTGGCGGGTGATTTGCAGCGCAAGGGCTATCTGGGCCGCACGGTGGGCATCAAGCTGCGCTTTGAGGGTTTTCGCACGGTGACCCGCGACCTCACCCTGGATCTGCCGGTGCAGGACGCCGAGGCGATACGCGCCGCCGCTGGCGCCTGCCTGAAGCGGGTGGACCTGAGCCAGCGCCTGCGCCTGCTGGGCGTGCGCATGGGTGGCCTGTGCCGGCCCGGCGATGTGCAGGCCCGGCGCCGCACACCCCGCCCCGCCCGGGCGGTGGCCGAGCCGCTGCCCCAGAATCTGACACTGTTTTGAGGCCGCACGCCCGCCGGGCGGCGCGCTTGGGTATGCTTGGACGCGCCCATATTCGTTGGCGGTCCGCCGGTCAGGAGGCAGGCATGCAGCAAAGCGCAAGCGATACCCAACCAGGCCGGGCAGCCGCGCTGCTGGCCCGGTTGGAGGCCCTCGCCCTGGCCCATCCGATGCTGGCGCTGAAGCCCTATGAACGCCTCGAGCAGCAATGCACGGAGAGCCGGCCGGCCGTGGCCCTGGTGGCGCTGTACGGCCAGTTCTTCGTGCTGGAACGCCGCGGCCGTGCCATTGAGCTGCTGGAGCGGCTGGGGGCCGGACTGGAGCTGGCCAGGGCCCGCCATCTGCCCGCCCATGCGGCACTGCTGCATGAGGCGCTGGGCCGCATCCGCTACCAACGCGGCGAGTATGGCGAGGCCACGCTGCACTGGTCCAGCGCCGTGGACCTGGCCGGCCTGGTGGGCCATGTGCGCATCGGCGTGGCCGCACGCATCGGACTGGGCCAGCTGCACTATGCGCTGAACGACTGGGAGACCGGCCAGCGCTTTCACGCCAACGCCGACGAGATGCTGAGCGAGGTTGGCGACGACTATCTGCAGAGCAAGCTGTGCATCAACCTGGGCGTCGGGCTGTTCAACCGCAACCAGTTCGCTGCCGCCGAGCTGCAGTTCCGCAAGGGCCAGGCCGCGGCACAGCGCGCCCGCCACCGCGACTACCAGGCCGAGGCCCTCTGGCACCTGTCGCGCTGCGCCGAGGCCCTGGGCCTGCATGAGCAGGCCAGGCTCGATTGCCGTCAGGCGCTGGCGATGGCGGTGCGCTGCGGCTACACCTGGCTGCAGGCAGTGGCCAGCGCCACGCTGGCCGAGCTGGCCAGCACCGACGCCGACCATCAGCAGGCGATAGCGGTGGCCGAGCACAGTCTGCAGCTGGCCAAGACGCTGGGCGCCCGGCGCCTGCAGAGCTCGGCCCACAAGGCGCTGGCCCGCCTCTATCAGGCGAGTCAACAGTTGCCCCAGGCGCTGGACCATCTATGGCAGCACCAGGCCGTGGAGGCCGAGCTCTACCGGCTGAGCCTGCCCGAGCGTCTGGGGGCCCTGGCCCGCTTTGATCTGGGCCACCAGAGTGCGGAGGAGCGCCTGCTGAACCTGTCCAATCGCCACTGGGCGGTGGACTCGCCCGCCGATCTGCTGAGCGCCGCCGACGAGATCCGCGAGCAGGTGCTGGCGCTGATGCGGGTCGACCGGCTGCTGTTCTGGTGGGACGTCGACGGCACCGGCCGCTTCAGCAGCGCCGATGCGCCCGGCCAGTGGCTGAGCCCTGACAGCTGCCCCGGCTACCTGGCCCTGCTCGAGCGCACGGACGGGCCGCTGACCCTCACCGACCTGCGCCTGCACCCCTGCCACGCCGAGCTGCAGGCGCTGAGCCCGGGCGCGAAGTCGCGCGCCGAGCTGGTGATCTACCAGCAGCAGCGGCCGCGCGCCGTGCTGTGGCTGGAGCACGGCCACCAGGCCCGCAGCTGGGCCCGAACCGATGTGCTCAACGCCAGCCACGTGGCCAAGATCTACGAACGCCTGCTGCTGAGCCTGGATCTGGCGCAGGCCAAGCAGGCCAAGGCCGAGATGGAGCGCGAGAAGATCGCCTCGCTGGGCCGGCTCGTGGCGGGCATCGCGCATGACGTCAACACCCCCATAGGCGTGGCCATCACGGCCGCTTCCTGCCTGGGCGACGCCGCCCGGCGCATGGCCACGCTGATCGCCTCGGGCCGGGTCAGCCGCAGCGAGCTGCTGTCGCTGTCGGAGCAGATGGGGGCCAGCGGCGAGCTGGTGGAGCGCAATCTGCAGCGCGCCGCCGCGCTGGTCGGCGACTTCAAACGCATCGCCGTGGACCAGAACACCGAGGAGCGGCAGACCTTCGAGCTCGGCGAGTACCTGCGCTCGGTGGTGGCGGTGCACGGCCCGGCCCTGCGCAAGAGTGGCGCGCGGGTCGAGCTGGAGGTCGAGGCCGGCCTGCGCATGACCCTCCCCCCGGGCCTGTTGACCCAGGTGTTCTCGAACCTGATCATGAACAGCCTCACCCACGCCTTCCCGCAGGGTCAGGGCGGCTGCATCCACATCTCGGCCGAGCGCTTGGGCGGCGAGGCGCGGCTGCATTACCGCGACGATGGCGTCGGCGTCTCGGCCGAGGTGCGGGCACGGATGTTCGAGGCCTTCTTCACCACCCGCCGCGGCCAGGGTGGCTCCGGTCTGGGCATGTATATGGTGCAAAACATCGTCAAGCGCCTGGGTGGCGGCGTCGAGCTGCTGCCCAGCGAGCGCGGGCTGTGCCTGGCGCTGAGCCTGCCTCTGAGCGATGGCCCGACGCCCATACTCGCCTGAGCGCTACAGTGCTAGGCATGCCAGACCTCAGCGCCGCCGACACCCGTTTTCCCTCGATCGAGGGCCTGCGCGCCTTCGAGGCTGCGGCCCGGCTGGGCAGCCTGGAGCGTGCGGCCGAGGCCCTGCACATCGGCGCCAGCGCCGTCAGCAAGCGCATCAGCACGCTGGAGGAACTGCTGGGCGCCGCCCTGCTGGACCGCACGCTCAAGCCGCTGGCCCTGACGGCCACAGGCAAGGAGTATCTGGAGCAGGTACGCGCCGCCCTGGCCCTGCTGGCCGCCACACCGCTGCACCACCGCAGCGCCCAGCGACTGCAGCGCTTGCGCATCACCGCACCACCCACCTTCGCCCGGCAGATCCTGGTGCCGGCCCTGCCCGGCTTCACCGAGGCCCATCCCGAGCTGGAGCTGGAGCTGCTGCTGAGCACGCCCTATCTGGACGAGGTCGGCCCGGCCGCCGATCTGGAGATACGCAATGGCGAGATCGACGCCATCGGCGAGCAGGGCCAGGTCTTGATGCAGGACTGGGTCACGCCGATGGCCGCGCCGGCCCTGCTGCAGCGCCTGCCCGCCCTGCGCCGCCCGGCCGACCTGGCCCAGGCACCGCTGCTGCGCACGCCGCTGGAGCCCTGGACGCCCTGGCTGCGCGCCGCCGGCCTGGACTGGCCGGAGCCGGCCCGGGGCACGCGCTTCGTCGATCTGGGCCTGACCCTGGAGGCGGCCGTCTGCGGCCAGGGCGTGGCCCTGGGCCGGCCCAGCCTGGCCGCCCCCTATCTGCGCAGCGGCGCGCTGCGGCGGCTGTTCGATCTGCAGGTGCCTGCCGCCAAGTCCTACTACCTGCTGACCCATCAGGCCAGCCCCGGCGCGCAGCGGTTCGCGCAATGGCTGGGCCGGCACTGCGCGGGCCTGGCGGAGGATTGTTCAGCCAAGACCTGAATATCTTTCTGGCCGCTGCTGCCGGTCTGACCTAGCATGACGCTGGTTGCAATCAGAACTAGAGACAGACCATGCCCGTGATCACCTGCATCGAAGACCTGCGCGTCCTGGCCAAAAAGCGCGTGCCGCGCATGTTCTACGACTATGCCGACGCCGGCTCCTGGACCGAGGGCACCTACCGGGCCAACGAGAGCGATTTCCAGGCCATCAAGCTGCGCCAGCGCGTGGCCGTGAACATGGAGAACCGCAGCACCCGTACGACCATGGTCGGCCAGCCGGTGGCCATGCCGGTGGCCATCGCCCCGACCGGGCTGACCGGCATGCAGCATGCCGATGGCGAGATCCTCGCCGCCCGCGCGGCCAAGGCCTTTGGCGTGCCGTTCACGCTGTCGACGATGAGCATCTGCTCGATCGAGGATGTGGCCGAGGCAACGAAGGCGCCGTTCTGGTTCCAGCTCTATGTGATGCGCGACCGCGACTTCATCGAGCGGCTGATCGATAGAGCCAAGGCCGCCAATTGCTCGGCCCTGCAGCTGACCCTGGACCTGCAGATCCTCGGCCAGCGCCACAAGGACATCAAGAACGGCCTGTCCACGCCCCCCAAGCCGACGCTGGCCAACATCCTCAACCTGATGACCAAGCCGCGCTGGTGCTTGGGGATGGCGGGAACGAAGCGCCACAGCTTCGGCAATATCGTCGGCCATGCCAAGGGCGTGGGCGATCTGTCCTCGCTGTCGGCCTGGACGGCCGAGCAGTTCGACCCGGCCTTAAGCTGGGCCGATGTCGAATGGATCAAGAAGCGCTGGGGCGGCAAGCTGATACTGAAGGGCATCATGGATGTCGAGGACGCCCGCCTGGCCGTCAACAGCGGCGCCGATGCGCTGATCGTCTCCAACCATGGCGGCCGCCAGCTGGACGGCGCCCCGTCATCGATCCAGGCTTTGCCTTCGATCGCCGAGGCCGTGGGCAAGGACATCGAGGTCTGGATGGACGGCGGCATACGCTCGGGCCAGGACGTGCTCAAGGCCTGGGCGCTGGGCGCCCGCGGCACGCTGATAGGCCGCAGCTTCCTCTACGGCCTGGGCGCGCTGGGCGAGGCGGGCGTGACCCGCTGCCTGGAGATCATCCACAAGGAGCTGGACCTGACGATGGCCTTCTGCGGCCACACGCAGATCCAGAATTTGGGGCGCGACATCCTGCTGCCGGGCACGTTGCCGCGGGCCCTGTAGCCCGGATGGCTGCGACGCGGCCGAGGTGAGCACCTGCGTGCTCACCGACGCGCGACACAGCGCCTTGACCTTGGAAGGGCAAGGCAATCCGGGGTTCACTTGCGCCACTTGCCTTCCGAGGCCTCCATCACCATCCGCGCGGCCAGGTAAAGCCGCGGCTCGATCGAGCCGATCAGCACGAACTCGGCATCGGTGGTGTGGGCGCCAAAGCCCTGCAGGCCGAAGCGCTCGACCACAGCGGCCTTGGTTGCCAGCGAGGCAAAGGCGGCGTCGGTGCCGCCGCCGCCAGCGCTGCTGGACACCTGCAGCGTCAAGCCCAACTCGGCATAGACGCCCTGGGCGTGGGAGGCAAAGGCCTTGGAGGCGGCCGTGCTCTCCAACGGCGGACGGCGACGCTCGAACACCAGCTCGACCTGCGAGCCCGGCAGCAGCTTGTTCTGGATGCGCTCGCGCAGCTTCTTCTCGACGCCGTCGTAGTCGGCCACGCGCAGCACCCGCACATCGGCCGAGGCGGTGGCAAACGGCGGGATCATATTGCGCGTGATGCCGGCATTGGCCATGGTCCAGTTGACCTTGACGCCATGGGCGGGGTCGGACAGATCACGCATCTGCAGCAGTTGGTGCGACAGCTCGTACAGCGCATTGACACCCAGCTCGGGCGAGGACCCGGCGTGCGAGGCGCGCCCCTTGACCGTCAGGTTGACCGAGGCAATGCCGGCCGTGGCCAGCGACAAGCCGTCGTTGCGCACGCCGGCCCCCTCGAAGGACATCACCACATCGTGCTCGCCGCCCAGGCGTGTGAGCATGGCGCGTGAGCCGGGCGAGCTGATCTCCTCGTCGCCATTGATCAACACCGTCAGGCGCCCGAACTTGTCGTAGTTCAGCGACTTCAGCATCGCCACCGTATGCAGGATCACGGCCACGCCGGCCTTGTCATCGGCGATGCCCAGTCCATAGGCCTTGTCGTCGCGGATCTCGAAGGGCTGCTTGGCCAGCATGCCCGCCGGATAGACGGTGTCCATATGGGCGATCAGCAGGATCCTGGCCGTGCCCGTGCCATTGAAGGTGGCGCGCACCGCCTTGCCGACCTTCTCCGGCGTGTCTTCCATCCGGTAGACCTCGACATTGGTGTCCACCAGCTCGACCTTGCCGCCCAGGCTGCGCAGCCGGTCGGCTATCAGCTTGGCCGCCTGCTCCAGGCCTTGAAGTTCACGGCTGCCGGACTCGATGGCCACCAGCTGGCGAAGGGTGTCCAGCAGTAGCGGCTTCTCGCGCTGGGCCGCCTCGAGCACGGGCTCCAGCGGTGCCGCCCCCGCCAGGCTGGCGCAGCACAACAGGGCCAGGCAGCTCAGTCGCCACAGGCGGAGCGGCAAAGAGGATCGCTTCATCATGTCTCCAGCGCGTTTTTCGTGAGCCTGCAGCTTAGTCCGGGTCCGCCGAATCAGCCGCCCGGGTCGCACGTCAATCGCACAGCGACCAAATTCATCTGGCCTAGGGATTCCATCTCTTACGCGAAACTGACATCATTCGTGCTGGCTACCGGATTCACAGGAGGCCGTCATGACACTGCAGCAGTTCGCCCAGATCAAGAATTGGCTGGTGATGCACAGGCGCAATCATCCGGTGGAGTCCCAGGCATGGGACGTGGTCGTCACCTGCTGGGTGCTGGGATGGGTGGGTGTGCCCGGCTCGCTGCTGACTGACAACCCCGGTTACCTGCCACTATGCCTGCTGGGCTATCTGCTGCCCTCGCTGTACGGCCAGGTGAGACAGTACCTGCACCGCAGCGGCCGACTGCGTTGCGATTGGCTGACGGCGTTGTGACACGGCATGCTGCAACGCAGCACCCCTAAACAGAGGGGGTTCGGCAAATCGGGTTATCGGGTAGAGTCGATCGCCAGGGAGAGACAAGAGCTGTCTCTTGATTGACCACAGAGCTTGGAGAAGCCACCATGAAGTACGCCCCCATTCTCAGCGCGCTGGTCTTAAGCGCCACATTGACACCCGCCTTCGCGCAGAACGTCAACAAAGCCGTCAACCTGACAACCAGCGAACTCGCCTCCACCGAGTACAAGACCAACAAGACGGCGTTCACCGACACCTACACCTTCACCGTCGCCAGCGCCTCCGACCTGTATTTGTCCCTGTCCGAGCTGATTCTGGCAACACAGAAGCAGATCGACTGGAACGACACCGAAGCCTTCAAGCTGACGGGCTCGTTTGGCTCAATGATCTGGGGCGAGACCGATCCGCAGCAGCAGCTGAGCGTCGAAGCGCTGAACTTCACCGGCGTCGCCACGCTGGTCCTCAAGGGCACGGCCACCGGCACCGGCAAATTCGTCGCCGACGTCGGCACCGTCTATGGCCAGTACCAGATCCAGGCCAATGCGATAGCGGCCATTCCCGAGCCCGAGACCTATGCGCTGTTGCTGGCAGGTCTGGGCTTTGTGGGCTATGTGGCCCGCCGCCGCAAGCAGGACTGAATCCCGGCTCGCTCGAACGGCCCGCTCAAACAAAAGGCTCCTCACGGAGCCTTTTTTTCGTCTGTATTGCGTCTGTGCTCAGGTTTTTGGCAGCGTCACGCCCACCTGGCCCTGGTACTTGCCACCACGGTCCTTGTAGCTGGTCTCGCAGACCTCGTCGCTTTCGAAGAACAGCACCTGGGCGCAGCCCTCGCCGGCATAGATCTTGGCCGGCAGCGGCGTGGTGTTGCTGAACTCCAGGGTCACATAGCCCTCCCACTCGGGTTCGAACGGGGTGACGTTGACGATGATGCCGCAGCGGGCGTAGGTGCTCTTGCCCAGGCAGATCGTCAGCACATTGCGCGGAATGCGGAAGTACTCCATCGTGCGTGCCAGCGCAAAGCTGTTGGGCGGGATGATGCAGACGTCGGAGTTGATATCGACAAAGCTCTTCTCGTCGAAATTCTTCGGGTCCACCACGGTGCTGTAAATATTGGTGAAGACTTTGAACTCGGGGGCGCAGCGTATGTCGTAGCCATAACTGCTGGTGCCGTAGCTGACGATCTTCTGGCCGTCGGCCGACTGGCGCACCTGGCCGGGCTCGAACGGCTCGATCATGCCGTGCTCCTGCGCCATGCGGCGTATCCACTTGTCACTCTTGATGGTCATGGGCTGGTCCTGGTTGGTGCCGCCCTGTGTCGCAGCGGCAATGTCGCTATTTTGACAGCCGCGCATGCTTGTGCTGCACTAGCATCTATTGACCTATAACATCAGCAGACAGTGCTTCAGGAGACAGTCATGCGCCAAGCCACCGAATTGCTGAGCCAGTACGCCCAGTACCACCGCGACCGCCGCAACATCGTCACCCATTTCATCGGCATACCGATGATCGTGTTCGCCGTCGGCGTGCTGCTCTCAAGGCCTGGCTTCGAGCTGGCCGGCTGGCATCTGACGCCGGCCTGGCTGGTATTCGCTCCGCTGGCCCTGTGGTACGTGACCCGGGGCCAGTTCATGCTGGGCCTGGCGGTCAGCGCCGGCACCGCGCTGATGCTGGTGCTGGCCCAGCAGTTCACCGCTGCCAGCAGCACCGCCGCCTGGCTGGGCTGGGGCGTGGGCATCTTCGTCGTCGGCTGGGTGTTCCAGTTCGTCGGCCACTACTACGAGGGCCGCAAGCCGGCCTTTGTCGATGACATCATCGGCCTGGCCGTCGGCCCGATGTTCGTCGTCGCCGAGTGGATGTTCGCCATCGGCTGGAACAAGCCGCTGCTGCACGAGATCGAGCGCGTCGCCGGCCCCACGCTGCTGCGCGACCTGGCGCACCCTGCCAGGAGTTAAGCAGGTATTTCTGCCAGCACGCGGGCCGGTTCCGGCTCGCTGTCGAAGCGGGCCAGGCCGCTGTAGCAGATGAAGTGCCGGTGCTTGGCGCGGCCGATCAGGGTCAGGCCCAGTTGCATCGCCAGCGCATGACCCATCTGAGTAATACCGTTGCGCGACACGACGATGGGCACGCCCATCTGCGCCGCCTTCATGACCATCTCGCTGGTCAGCCGGCCGGTGGTGTAAAAGCTCTTGTCGCCACCCACCACCCCGTTCATCCACATCCAGCCGGCGATGGTGTCGATGGCGTTGTGGCGGCCGACATCCTCGAAGTGCACCTGCATCTCGCCACCGCGGAACAGTGCGCAGCCATGGACCGAGCCGGCCTTCTTGTAGACGCTGTCCTGGCGGCGCATCTGGTCGAGCATCGCGTACAGGGTACTTTGGCGCAGGCGGGCTTCGGTGGCGCCGGGTAGATCGACGCTCTCGACATCGGCCATCAGGCTGCCGAACACCGTGCCCTGGCCACAGCCGGTGGTCACCACCCGGTGGGCGGTCTTTTCCTCGATAGCGTCAATGCCGGAGCGGGTGCGCACGGCGGCGGCACCGACCTCCCAATCAACGGTAATCGATTCGATCTCATCGACCGAGGCCACCAGGCGCTGGTTGCGCAGATAGCCGAGCACCAGCAGTTCGGGCGCCAGGCCCAGCGTCATCAGGGTGACCAGCTCCCGCTTGTCCACGAACACGGTCAGCGGCCGTTCAGCCGGGATGCTCATGCGGCGGCGCTGGCCGAATTCGTCCAGCACCTCTATGTCATGGGTCAACGGCGCCTGGGCCTGGGTCAGCCTGGGCAGCTTGGCAATCGGCATCATGGCGCCCATCATGACAGCAGCGGGGTGGCCCGCCTCGGGATGCGGCTTCTCAAGTCTTCTTGGCCGGTGTTGGTGCCGCAGCGGGCGCGGCCGCCGCGGCAGGCGCGCTGGCCGGTGCCGGCGGGACATAGGCAAAGGGGCCGGGATCGGCGCAGGCGGGCACACCGCTGGCCGGCTTGGCTGCCGGGGCCGCCGCCTTCTTCTGCTGGGCCATATAGGCGCCGGCCACCTTGTCCTGCGACTTGCAGAGCTGGAAATCGGCGACCTTGTTGCTCCAGGCCGTCTTGGCGGCGGCCTCGGCAGCCTTGGCTTTGGCCTCGTCGCTGGGCGCCGGCAGCTTGGCCAGCACCAGGCCGCTGCACAGGGCCAAGCCCAGGGGAATCAGAACTTTGCTCGCAAACATGGCTTGCTCCGGAAAAGCGGTCGAGGATGATCAAGAGGCCCGCGGGCTGCCGGCCGGTGCCGCGGACGATGCCGAGGCGCTGCGCTGCGCCGGGATGCGCCCGGCCTTGACATCGTCATACCAGTACTCGTGGTGCTCCTTGGCCCAGCTCTCGTCCACCTGGCCGTCGCGCATCGCGGCGTAGGCACCCTTGACACCCAGCGTGCCCATATAGATATGCCCGAGGAACATGGTCATCATCAGCACTCCGGCCGTGGCATGCAGCAGGTGGGCGATCTGCATATTGCGGCGGGTGAATTCGATGCCGGGGAACAGATGGTCCAGCGCCAGACCGCTGAGCGAGACCAGGAGGCCCAGGCCCAGCACGCCGGTCCAGAAAAGAATCTTCTCGCCGGCATTGAAGCGGTGCGAGGGCACATGGGACTTCGAGAACAGGCCACCAAAGCTGCGCAACCATTGCAGGTCGTAGGCCTTGGGCAGGTTGTCCTTGATGAAGATGACAATGAGCAGTACCAAGCCAACGCTGAACAGCGGGCCGACGAAGTTGTGCAGCGTCTTCAGCGCGTAGCTGAGCCAGCCCAGCAGGCTACCGCCTATCACCGGCAGCAGCACAAACTTGCCGAACATCATCACCAGGCCGGAGATGGCGAGAATCGAGAAGCTGATCGCCACCGTCCAGTGCGCCGAGCGCTCCAGCGCGGTGAAGCGTTCGACCATGCGACCGGTCGGCGGCGCGTGCGTCTCCAGCGGGCCCTTGCGCCAGTAGAACAGCGCAATCGCCAACACCATGATCAGGACCAGGGAGCCGCCGTAGGGGATCAGCCAGCGGTTGCGCACCTGGCGCCAGGCCTCGCCGGCCGTCGTATAGCTCGAACCCGGGTACTGGACAAAGGACTGGATCAAGATGCCCGACTCGGCCGCCGGAAGGCTGCTGTAACCCTGGGTGTTGCCGGACTCGCGTACCGCCCGCCACATCGGCGCGTTATTGCCCGGCTGGCTCTTGGCGCGCTGGGCGTTGGTGTCGTCGGGTTTGGGCTCCGGCGCCGCAGCCACCGCAGGTGCAGATGCCGCAGGGTCGGCGGCCTGCGCCGATCCGAGCAAACCCCAGCTCAGCAGCAGGGGAAGAATGAGACCCGCGATAGTGCGCATGGCGTGCTCCTGGTCCGCAGGCTCAGCGGCTGTAGTCGTTCTGCTTCTGGCCGCGGGCGCGCAGCTGCTGTTCCCAGCTGGTCTTGTCGCCTGCCGTCCAGCCGCTGACCATATAGACCTTGGCCGCGCCGCTATAGGCCGTGGCATCGGGCTTCTTGCTCTGGGTCAGGTTCTGCGGGCTTTCGCCGCAGGCGGCGAGCAGGCCCGTCAGGCTCAACATCACAAAGGCGGCGCTGCGCATCATGTCTTGCTCCCCTCGGGCGGGGTGGGCGAAGGTGCGCCCTGCGTAGGCTTGCCGTAAGCGGTGCCCCAGCCCCAGACCTCGCTGCCCTTGCCACGATTGATGACACGGGTGCGGAAGATGTCGGCCACCACATCGCCGTCGCCGCCGAGCAGGGCCTTGGTCGAGCACATCTCGGCACAGGCCGGCAGCTTGCCCTCGGCCAGACGGTTGCGGCCGTACTTCTCATACTCTGCCTGGCTGCCGTTGTCTTCCGGGCCGCCGGCGCAGAAGGTGCACTTGTCCATCTTGCCGCGCAGGCCAAAGGTGCCGTTGCTGGGGAACTGCGGTGCGCCGAAGGGGCAGGCATAGGAGCAGTAGCCGCAGCCTATGCAGATGTCCTTGTCGTGCAGCACCACGCCCTCGTCGGTGCGATAGAAGCAGTCCACCGGGCAGACCGACATGCAGGGTGCGTCGGAGCAGTGCATGCAGGCCACCGAAATGGACTTCTCGCCCGGCACGCCGTCATTCAGCGTGACGACGCGGCGGCGGTTCACGCCCCAGGGCACGTCATGCTCGGCCTTGCAGGCGGTGACGCAGCCGTTGCACTCGATGCAACGCTCGGCGTCGCAGATGAATTTCATTCGGGCCATGAAGGTCTCCTGAAGTCAAAGGCTGCGGCTCAGGCCGCTTTTTCGATCTGGCACAGCGTGGTCTTGGTCTCTTGCATCATCGTCACGCTGTCATAGCCATAGGTGGTGGCGGTGTTGACGGCCTCGCCCCGCACCACAGGCTTGGCGCCATCCGGGTAGTACTGGGCCATGTCCGCCCCCTGCCAGTGGCCGGAGTAGTGGAAGGGCAGGAACACCGTCTCGCGGTCGACCCGCTCGGTGATCAGGGCCATGACCTTGATCTTGGCGCCGGTGGGCGTCTTGACCCAGACCTGCTCACCGTTGCGTATGCCGCGGTCATTCGCTGCCGCCGGATTGATCTCGACAAACATGTCCTGCTGCAGCTCGGCCAGCCAGGGGTTGGAGCGGGTTTCCTCACCGCCGCCCTCGTACTCGACCAGACGGCCGCTGGTCATGATCAGCGGGAAGGTCTTGCCGATGTCCTTGTTCGCGTCCTGCACCGACTTGAACAGCGTAGGCAGGCGCCAGAAGGCCTTCTTGTCGTCGTGCGTCGGGTATTTGGCGATCATGTCCGGCCGGTTCGAATACAGCGGCTCGCGGTGCTGCGGGATCGGATCGGGGAAGTTCCAGACCACGGCCCGCGCCTTGGCGTTGCCGAACGGGTGGCAACCATGGTTCTTCATCGTCACACGGATGATGCCGCCCGACGAGTCGGTCTTCCAGTTCTTGCCCTCGGCGGCGGCCTTCTCGGCATCGGTCAACTCATCCCACCAGCCCAGCTTCTTCAGCAGCAGGTGGTCGAACTCGGGGTAGCCGGTGGTCAGGTCCGCGCCCTTGGAGTGCGAGCCATCCTCGGCCAGCAGATTGACGCCCTCGCGCTCGACACCGAAATTGGCGCGGAAGTTGCCTCCACCATCCATCACATGCTTGGAGGTGTCGTACAGATTCGGCGAGCCCGGATGCTTGAATTCCGGTGTGCCCCAGCAGGGCCAGGGCAGACCGAAATAGTCGCCGTCCAGCGAATAGCCGGTTTCCTTGTCCACCCCGCCCTTGGCACGCAGGGTCTTCACGTCGAACACATGCATATTGCGCATGTGAGCCTTCAGCCGCTCCGGGCTCTGGCCCGAGTAGCCAATCGTCCAGACGCACTTGTTGATCTCGCGCAGCATAGACTCGGGCTCGGGCTCCATCATCCCGCCCTTGGCCGCCACCATCTTCAGGTTCTTCACCAGCTCCTTGCCGAAGCCCAGTTTCTCGGCCAACTGGTACATGATCATGTGGTCGGTCCGCGACTCGAACAGCGGGTCTATGACCTTCTCGCGCCACTGGATCGAACGGTTCGAGGCGGTGCAGGAGCCGGAAGTCTCGAACTGCGTGCACGCCGGCAGCAGATAGACCGCCCGCTTGGCATTCAGATCTTCCGCCTTGCCGGGCATGGCGGCCATCGCCGCCGTGGCCGACGGGAACGGGTCGACGACGACCAGCAGGTCCAGCTTGTCCATGGCCTTCTTCATTTCCAGGCCACGGGTCTGCGAGTTCGGCGCATGGCCCCAGAAGAACAGGCCGCGCAGATTGCTTTCCTGGTCGATCAGCTCGTTCTTCTCGAGCACGCCGTCGATCCAGCGCGACACCGTCATGCCGCTCTTGCCCATCATGCCGGGCGCGTACTGCTTCTTGATCCAGTCGAACTCGACGCCCCAGGTCTTGGCGAAGTGCTTCCAGGAGCCATCGGCCAGGCCGTAGTAGCCCGGCAGCGAATCCGGGTTCGGGCCCACGTCGGTGGCGCCCTGCACATTGTCGTGGCCTCGGAAGATATTGGCCCCACCGCCGGTGACGCCGATATTGCCCAGCGCCAGCTGCAGGATGCAGGAGGCGCGGACGATGGCATTGCCGATCGAGTGCTGGGTCTGGCCCATGCACCAGACAATCGTGCCCGGCCGGTTGTCGGCCAGCATCTTGGCGATCTTGAAGCAGGTGGCCTCGTCAACGCCGCAGGCCTCCTGCACCTTGTCGGGAGTCCACTTGGTCAGCACGTCCTCGCGCACCTTGTCCATGCCATAGACGCGGTCGGCCAGGTACTTCTTGTCTTCCCAGCCGTTCTTGAAGATGTGGTGCAAGAGGCCGAACAGGAAGGGAATGTCGGTGCCGGAGCGGATGCGCACATACTCGTCGGCCTTGGCCGCCGTGCGCGTGAAACGCGGATCGACGACGATCATCTTGCAGCCGGTTTCCTTGGCATGCAGCATGTGCAGCATCGACACCGGATGGGCCTCGGCCGCATTCGAGCCGATATACATCGCCACCTTGGCGTTCTGCATATCGTTGTACGAATTGGTCATCGCGCCATAGCCCCAGGTATTGGCCACACCGGCCACCGTGGTCGAGTGGCAGATGCGCGCCTGGTGGTCGCAGTTGTTGGTGCCCCAGAACGACGCCCATTTGCGCAGCAGATAGGCCTGTTCGTTGTTGTGCTTGCTGGAGCCGACGAAGAAGATCGAGTCCGGCCCGCTGGCCTTCTTCAGCTCCAGCATCTTGGCGCTGATCTCGGTCAGCGCCACATCCCAGCTGATGCGCTGGTACTTGCCGTCCACCAGCTTCATCGGGTACTTGAGGCGATACTCGCCGTGGCCGTGCTCGCGCAGTGCCGCGCCCTTGGCGCAGTGGGCGCCGAGGTTGATAGGCGAATCGAACACCGGCTCCTGGCGCACCCAGACGCCGTTTTCCACCACCGCATCGACGGCGCAGCCGACCGAGCAGTGGCCGCAGACGGTTCGCTTGACCTCCACCTTGCCCGAGCCGTCGGACTTGACCGCATCGGCCGCCTGGGCCTTGCGCACCAGGGTCAGCTGCGAGCCGGCAAGCCCTGCCCCCACGCCCAGACCGGAGCGGCGCAGAAAGGCGCGACGGTCCATCGTCGGGATGGCGCGGGAGACGCCGCGCTCCAGGCGCGAGACCAGCCCGGAGGCCTGCTGGGCGGCGGATGCCGGGGTCGATGATTTGCGGGTGAGCAACATATTCGCTCCTCAGTGGGATGGGGGCTGCACACGCGGTCAAGCGGCGTAGCTGTCAACCTGCCGGTCGGGGCCGGCGCCTCAGCCAAATGGCTTGTATCGCCAATTGGCCTTCGCCAGGAACAAGCCCCTTTCGGGCCTTGTATCCGGGCTCAGACCTTGGCGGTTTGGTAATAGCGTTTGACGTGTTCGCTGAGCCGGTAGCCCGCGCTGGTGTCGGGCGCCGCGGCGGTCTGCACCGGTTCGGCTTGCGACTTCAGCACCTGGGGCAGCACCGCCGCCGCAGCGGCCAGGGTACCCACCGTGCCTGCACCAGCCACCCAGTGGCGGCGCGACAACTTGTTGTTCGATTCGGACATGTCTGTCTCCTGAATGACGGCGGAATAGCCGTCTCCAACGCAGGCCCAGTATTGCGGCAGCCGGCAAATACTGCAAGTGTGAATACCCAGAGAACGAAGCCGCCGGGCCTGACTGTGCGGGTCACGCACAGCCAACTCACTCCAGCATGTCGAAGGCCTGGGTTTCTACTGCCATGAAGGCCTGGGTGAACAGCGCCACCTGGCGGTAGAGACCGGCTCCGGGGTGCTGTGCCAGTGTCTCGCAGAAGCGCTCCACCCAGGGCTGGACGTGGGCGCGGAAGAACTGGCGCTGCCGCTCCAGATTGCAGACCGCGAGGTCGTCACCGGCGATCAGATAGCGCATCACCTCGAACACATAAGCCACATGATCCTCGGTCTCCTGCATCGCCGCGTCACGTGCCAGACCCAGCTCGCCCAGGCTGCTGCGCAGCTTGACCAGCGGCGTCTCGTGCAGATAGCCGGCCATGTAGAACGAGCCATACAGAAAGACCTCGGGCTTGCCCACGCCCATGAACAGGGCTTCGTACTCGGCCGCCGCTTGGGGCTCATCGCTCGCGCGTGCCGCCGCGACCAGGTCTTGCCAGGGCCGCTCCAGAAAACCGCCCGGCTCGGGTGCCTCGGTCACGGCGACCTGGAACTGGCCCAGCAGCTCGGCCGAGGGCGGAGCAAAGAACAGGCTGGACAGCAGGCCGTAGATCTCGGCGCGGGCGAGTTCCTCGCCGGCGTCGGGCGCACTCATCACAATCGGTTGGGCGATGCTCATAGGTCGGTGATCCGGACTTCGCTGGTGCTGGAATGCAGGTCGATGACACGGCAGTCGCTGCACATCTTCAGCCGCTCGGCCGCAGCGCCCTGGAAGGCCGGGTGGCCGGCCAGCTTGCCCAGCATGTTCTCGATCGCCTTCAGGGTGCCGAAGGGCTTGCTGCAGCGTATGCAGCGGAACGGGGCCTGTTCGTTCAGCACCCGCGCCGATTTGCGCGCCTTGCCGCCGTCGGCCAGCCAGAGACGCGGCGCCAATTTAATAGCCTGCTCCGGGCAGGTCGATTCGCACAGACCGCACTGCACGCAGTTCTTCTCGATGAAGCGCAGCTGCGGCGCGTCAGGATTGTCGGCCAGCGCCGCCGATGGGCAGGCGCCGACGCAGCTGAGGCACAGCGTGCATTTGGTGGTGTCCACGACGACGGTGCCGAATGGGCTGCCGGCGGCGGGCAGGGTGATCAGCTCGGGCACCGTCGGCGCCTGCGCCATCAGGTGGTCCAGTGCGAGCTCCAGATTGCTGCGCTTGTCGGCCTGCATCGCGAAGGCGGCCGCCTGCTTCAGCGCGGGAGCAACAGGCGACTTGAGGCCACCGTCCAGCGCCGTGACATCTTCGGCCTGCAGCAAGCGCAGCCGCTCGGCACCCAGGCCCAGTCCGGCCAGCAGCGCATTGCCGATGGCGATCTGTTCTGTCAACGCCGCGTGGTATTCGGGCGCCTCCTCGTCGGTCATGAGCACCGTGACGCCGCTGGCGCCATAGGCAATCGCGCCCAGCCAGGCATCCAGCCCGAGGCTGGCGGTGTGGTGAACGGCCAGCGGAAGCACATGGGCCGCCAGCCCCTGCACCGTGCGGCTGGTGCGCGCCGCGCGACCCAGCGCCTCGATCATGGTCTTGCCCGCGCCCTGGCTGTGCAGCAGCAGCACCGCATCGCGGCCGCCGGCCGCCTTGTAGCTGCTCAGCAGCGTGCGCATCGTCAGCCCTTGCTGAGCGAGGCCCGGCGTGGCATAGCTCAGCGCACCGCTGGGGCAGACCGTCGTGCAGGCGCCGCAGCCGACGCACAGGTACGGCTCGACGATGATGCCGCCCGCGCCCTTGATATCGCTGCGTATCGCATCGGCCGAGCAGACCTCGACGCAGGCATTGCAGCCGACCTGCTTGTTGCGGCTGTGGGCGCAGAGCTTGGACTTGTAATTGAAGAACTTGGGTTTCTCGAACTCGCCGACCAGATCGCGCAGTTTCAGCACCGCCTGCATCAGCTTGTCACTGTCACGGCCGGCATGGAAATAGCCCTGCGGTGGCTGGTGCTGGCCCAGCAACGGCACGGGCGACAGGTCCAGCACCAGGTCGAAGCGCTCGCTGAACGACTGCGGCGCGCGGGCAAAGTCGATCGCCCCGGCAGCGTCGCAGACCTTGACGCAATCGCGATGGCTGGTGCAGCGGGACAGATCGATCTGGTAGCTGAAATCGATTGCGCCCTCGGGGCAGGCATCGACGCAGGCATTGCAGCGGGTGCACAGGTCCAGGTCGATCGGGTTGCTGCTCTCCCAGCTCAGCTCGAACTGGCCCAGCCAGCCGGTCAGCGCGGTGACACGACCGGCGCTGACGGCCTGCTCATGGGCCTGCGCCAATGCGCCGCCGCCCTGCCCTCCTTGTGTCAGCAACAGGGTCACATCCAGCTTGTCAGCCAGCAGGTCGGCGGCGGCCTGGGCCGCACCGGCCGGGCCGATAACGACGCAGCGGCCGGCCGACTGGTAGCTGACGGTGGACACCGGCTCGGCCTCGGGCAGCTGAGCGGCAGCAATCAGCGCCGCCAGCTTCGGCATGGATCTGGCCGCGTCCTTGGACCAACCACCGGTTTCGCGGATATTGACGAAGCGTATCGGCCGCTGCTGGACCGAGGGCGCCCCCTCGGTCTGCTCGTTCAGCTCCAGGAACAGCGCGCTTTCCTGGGTGCATGCGACCAGCAACTCCTCGCCGCTCTTGGCTGCGCGCTGGAAGGCGCCGGCCTCGCGGCGGCACAGCAGGGTGTGGACAGTATCAGCGCCGCTGGCTTTCAGCGCCGCCGCATCCAGTGGCATCGTCTGGTTGCAATTGCAGATCAGGGTCTTCATCAGTCGGTGCCTGGGTATCCGTTGGGGTGCCTGGGGTAGCAAGTGGGGCCTCGTCTGCCGACTGTGACAGCTCGGACGGCGCTGCGACAGCGGGTGTGCCCGTATCGACACCGTCCTCGGTGCGCTTCTCGGACGGCTCGCGCTCCTCGTCGCCGAACAGGCCCAGCGCCCAGGACTGGTTCATCTGGCGCAACATGCCTGGCGGAAGCGGGTCGGGCTTGCCGTAGTCGTCGATATAGATGTCGAGCCCGTCCATCACATTGAACTGCGGCTCGGCGAACAGCTTCTTCAAGGCCGCGCGTTTGACATCGGCGTCGACGCCGCTGGCCATGAAGCGCGAGTAGCTGGCGTCCTGGCCCAGGGCGGCGACATCGGCCAGCGTGGGCAGTGGTTCGGCAGGCGCTGGCGGCTTTTCTTCGAGCGCCGGCTCGGGCGCGGGAACTGCCGCAACGGGAGTCGGCGGCACCACCGGCGGCAACGGCTGCACCTCGTCCACCGGCAGCCCCTGGCGCACCTCGGCCTTGCGCCGTGCCCAGCGCGACAGAAAACCGCTGCCCTCGCGATCACTCACGGTGCGCCCCGCTCGCCCGGCGCACGGAAGGACTGCGGGCGCCGGCGCTGCTTGGCCTCGGGCGTGTAGTTCGCCTCGGTGTAGGCTGCCAGCCAGGCGCGAACGTCTTCCGGCAAGGGCACGTTGTCGACCCGCTCCTGGGCATCCAGCCAGCGCCCGGCCTCGTTGTACGACAGGCTGACGTTCTGCGGCGTGGCGACGGACGGATCCTCGTCATCGATGCGCCACATCACGAAAAACACCGGTGCGCCCGAGGTCAGGTTCAGGTGGTAGCCCTCGCCCTCGTCGCGGAACAGCTCGACCTTGAAGCCCGGGTGCAGAAAGCGCGCCACGCCGCCCTCCTCGTGCAGCAGCCGCGGCGCGCTGCCGAACAGCGGCTCGTCGACCACCACCTCGGCCAGCGCATGGCGCCAGTTCTCCCAGCGATTGGGCTGGCGCTCGCGCCGCATCACCACGGCGAGCTGTAGCGATGGGCGGGGGTCCATCAGGTTCCCGCGAGCTGTTTCGACACCAAGGGAAATGCCGCCGGGTCGCGGATCGATGCCACCGCCAGATCCACATCCAGCTGCGGCCAGTACAGATGATCCGCGGTCGGCCACTGGACGTCGGAGAGCTGCTCTATGGTCGCCTGCCTGAACCAGGGGAATTGCTCGAACGGAACCAGCAATTCCTCGTCGTCAAGCAAGAGCCAGAAGCCATGACGGGACACATGGGTAACCTCAGCCGCCGAAGTGGTATTGCCAGGCATGAGCAATCTCCTGAAGGTGGGATTCAACGACCGTCTGCGCCTCGCGCAACTGCCTGGCAGACAAGCCCGTGTGATTGGCCAAGGTCACCTGCGGCGTCAGCCAGAACTTTGCCTCGCCATCCGGATGGGCCACATGCACATGAATGCGCGGCTCCTCTCGTGAAAAGAAGAACAGGCGAAACGGCCCATCACGAACAACGGTCGGCGACATGGTTGCACAGTATCCGCTGAACCCGTACTTCAGCTGTTCTTCGAGATCGTGATAGTCGGGAACTTGGACGAATAGTCCTTGGCCGCCTTGGCGATCTTCACCGCCACCTGGCGGGCGACGGTCTTGTAGATGGCGGCGATCTCGCCATCGGGCTCGCTGACCACGGTCGGTCGGCCGGCGTCGGCCTGCTCGCGGATCGACAGATTCAGCGGCAGGGCGCCCAGATAGTCCACGTTGTAGTCGGCGGCCATCTTCTTGCCACCATCGGCGCCGAAGATGTGCTCGACATGGCCGCAGTTGCTGCACACGTGCACGGCCATGTTCTCGACGATGCCCAGGATGGGCACGCCGACCTTCTCGAACATCTTCAGGCCCTTGCGGGCGTCGAGCAGCGCAATGTCCTGCGGCGTGGTGACGATCACCGCGCCGGTCAGTGGCACGCGCTGGCTCAGTGTCAGCTGGATGTCGCCGGTGCCCGGCGGCATGTCGACAATCAGATAGTCCAGCTCGCGCCAGTTGGTCTGGCGCAGCAGTTGATCCAGAGCCTGTGTGGCCATGGGGCCGCGCCAGATCATCGGGTTGTCGGCATCGACCAGAAAGCCTATCGACATCACCTGCACGCCGTAGTTCTCCAAGGGCTCCATCGTCGAGCCGTCCTCGCTCTCGGGCCGGCCCTCGATGCCCATCATCGTCGGCTGACTGGGGCCGTAGATGTCGGCATCCAGAATGCCGACGGCCGCACCCTCGGCAGCCAGGGCCAGGGCCAGGTTGACGGCGGTGGTGGACTTGCCGACACCGCCCTTGCCCGAGGCCACGGCAACGATGTTCTTGATCTTTGGCAGCAGCTGCACGCCACGCTGCACCGCGTGGGCCACGATCTTGGTGTACAGGTTCACGCTGACATTGCCGGCGCCGGGCACGGTGCGCACGGCGGCGATCAGCTCGCGGCGCAGGGCGGCAATCTGGCTCTTGGCCGGGTAGCCCAGCTCGATGTCGAAGGCCACGTCGGCGCCATCGACGCGCAGATTCTTGATCTGCTTGGCCGACACGAAATCGCTGCCGGTATTGGGATCGACGACGGTCTTGATCGCGTCCAGCAGAGCCTGCTCGGTAACACTCATGGTGGGATAGAAATCCAGTGGGGGAATGCGAACCAGTCTAGCCTAGAGGCGAAGCCCCTTGCGGCGCCTAGAATCAAGGGTTTCCGCCAGTTTCACCGCTACCCAAGGCCAGCCCGATGACCCGCAAGCTCTTCGTCACCACCGCCCTTCCCTATGCCAATGCCGGGTTCCACATTGGCCACATGATGGAATACATCCAGGCCGACACCTGGGTACGGGCGCAGCGCATGAAGGGCGCCGAGGTCAATTTCGTCTGTGCGGATGACGCCCACGGCGCGCCCATCATGATTGCCGCCGAGAAGGCCGGCAAGACGCCGCAGCAGTTCGTCGCCGAAGTGGCGGCAGGCCGGCCGGCCTATCTGAACGGTTTTCATATCCAGTTCGACAACTGGCACTCGACAGACGGCCCCGAGAACCACGAGCTGGCCCGCGAGATCTACCTGGCCCTGCGCAAGAACGAGCTGATCGACGTGCGCACGATCGAGCAGTTCTTCGACCCGGTCAAGGGCATGTTCCTGCCGGACCGCTACATCAAGGGCGAGTGCCCCAAGTGCGGCACCCTGGACCAATACGGCGACAACTGCGAGAACTGTGGCGCCGTCTACGCCCCGACCGAGCTGAAGAACCCCTACTCGGCGCTGTCGGGCACGACGCCGGTGCTGAAGACCAGCGACCACTATTTCTTCCGCCTGTCCGACCCGCGCTGCGCCGAGTTCCTGGAGCAGTGGACGCAGGACGGCAAGCTGCAGCCCGAGATGGCCAACAAGGTCAAGGAATGGCTGAGCAAGGAAGAAGACGGCACCGGCGGCCTGGTCGACTGGGACATCAGCCGCGATGCCCCCTACTTCGGCATCGAGATCCCCGACGCCCCGGGCAAGTATTTCTATGTCTGGCTGGATGCGCCGGTCGGCTATCTGGCCTCGCTGAAGAATCTGTTCGCCAAGCGCGGCCAGGATTACGACGCGTACATGGCCGACCCGGCAGTCGAACAGGTGCACTTCATCGGCAAGGACATCGTGCGCTTTCACCTGCTGTTCTGGCCGGCGATGCTGCAGTTCTCGGGCCGCAAGACGCCCAACAACGTCTATGTTCACGGCTTCATCACCGTCAACAACGGCGAGAAGATGAGCAAGAGCCGAGGCACCGGCATCTCGCCGCTGAAGTACTTGGAGCTGGGCCTGAACGCCGAATGGCTGCGCTATTACATCGCCGCCAAGCTGAACAGCCGCGTCGAAGACATCGACTTCAACCCCGATGACTTCGTCGCCCGGGTCAACAGCGACCTGATAGGCAAGTACATCAATATCGCCAGCCGCGCGGCCGGCTTCCTGAGCAAGCGCTTCGGCGGCCAGTTGTCGGGCGACGTCGGCGTCGAGGGCAATGCGCTGCTGGAGGGCCTGCGCGTGCACCGCGCCGAGATCGAGCGCCTGTACGAGGAGCGTGACTTCGGCAAGGTCCTGCGCGAAACCATGCTGCTGGCCGACCGCGTCAACGAGTATGTGGACCAGAACAAGCCCTGGGAGCTGGCCAAGAAGGAAGGCGCCGACGCGGTGCTGCAGGACGTCTGCTCGGTCTGCATCGAGGCCTTCCGCCTGCTGACGATCTATCTGAAGCCGGTGCTGCCGGCGCTGGCCGCCCAGGTCGAGGCCTTCCTGAAGGTCGCGCCGTTCAGCTTCGAGGATGCTTCGGCGTCTCTCGGCGCCCACACCATCGGCGAGTACAAGCACCTGATGCAGCGCGTCGATCCGGTCTTGTTGGACAAGCTGTTCGAAGCCCCGGCCGCACCCAAGGTCTCGCCCGGCGGTGAAGACCTGGCCCCCGAGATCAAGATCGACGACTTCACCAAGGTCGATCTGCGCATTGCGAAGATCGTCAACTGCGAGCATGTCGAGGGCTCGGACAAGCTCCTTCGCCTGACCCTGGACGTTGGCGAGGAGAAGACCCGCAATGTCTTCAGCGGCATCAAGAGCGCGTACAAGCCCGAGGACCTGATAGGCAAGCTGACGGTGATGGTGGCCAATCTGGCGCCGCGCAAGATGAAGTTCGGCCTCAGCGAGGGCATGGTGCTGGCCGCCAGCCATGCGGACGAGAAGGCGAATCCGGGCATCTTCGTGCTGGAGCCCTTCCCTGGCGCCCTGCCCGGCATGCGCGTACGCTGACACGCACCCAATGACAGCACAGTTCCTGCGCCGACTGACTGGGCGGGAACGCACGTTGCAGGCCAACCGGCAGCTTGGCGCGGTGCTTGCCTTTGTGGCCGGTGCCATCAATGCCGGTGGCTTTTTGGCCGTGCAGCGCTACACCTCGCACATGACCGGTGTCGTCTCGGCCATTGCCGATGACCTGGTGCTGGGCCAGCTCTTGCTGGCCGCCGCGGGTCTGATGTCGCTGGCCTTCTTCATGGCCGGGGCGATGACCACCGCCATACTGACCAACTGGGCGCGGCGCCGCGCCATGCACAGCGAATACGCGCTGTCACTGCTGCTGGAGGCGGTCTTGCTGCTGCTGTTCGGCCTTGTCGGTGCGAACCTGCACTTCTGGACCGAGTTCCTGCTGCCCAGCACGGTGCTGCTGCTGTGCTTTTTGATGGGGCTGCAGAACGCGGTGGTGACCAAGATTTCGCGCGCCGAGATACGCACCACCCATATGACCGGCGTGATCACCGACCTGGGCATCGAGCTGGGCCGCCTGATCTACTGGAACCGCGGCGGCGCCGGCGCGCACGGCCTCGTGCGGGCCGATCGCCCGCGCCTGCGACTGCTGGCCGGCATTCTGAGCCTGTTCTTTGCCGGCGGCATCGTCGGCGCGCTGGCCTTCAAGAATTTCGGCTTCAGCGCCACGGTGCCGGTCGCGCTCTTGCTGATTGTCATGGCCGCGCTGCCGCTGATGGACGATATTTCCGAGCATGTGCGTTGATACACGCCCCGCCGCCGCATGAAGCTGCACCCGTTCCGCCCCCGCCTCGTCGATGCGCTGAAGGGCTATTCGAAGCGCCAGTTCGCCGCCGACCTGGGCGCCGGCCTGACCGTGGGCATCGTCGCCCTGCCGCTGGCCCTGGCATTTGCGATCGCCTCCGGGGTCAAGCCTGAACAGGGCCTGTTCACGGCCATCATTGCCGGCTTCCTGATCTCGGCGCTGGGCGGCTCCAGCGTGCAGATCGGCGGGCCGGCGGGTGCCTTCATCGTCATCGTCTATGGCATCGTCGAGCGCTATGGCCTGGCCAATCTGCTGATCGCCACCTCGCTGGCCGGCGTGCTCTTGATGCTGATGGGCCTGCTGCGCCTGGGCGCGCTGGTGCGCTATATACCGGTCAGCATCGTCATCGGCTTCACCAATGGCATTGCGGTGCTGATCGGCCTGTCGCAGCTGAAAGACCTGCTGGGCCTGCGCATAGACAAGCTGCCGGCCGACTTCTTCACCCAGATCGGCGTGCTGGCCCAGCACCTCTACACCTTCAATCCCTGGGCCCTGCTGATGGGCACGGCCTGCCTGGCCCTGGTGGTGCTGTGGCCCAAAAGCTATGTGATGCCCACGGCGCCGGTCACGGCCCGGGACAAGGCGCGCCGGCTGATGTCCCATCTGCCCGGTACCATCGTCGCCCTGGCCCTGGCCACCCTGGCCACCGCCCTGCTGGACCTGCCGCTGGAGACCATAGGCTCCAAGTTCGGCGGCATACCGCAGGCTCTGCCGGCCTTGGCCCTGCCCGAGTTCAGCTGGGAGGGGGCCAAGCATCTGTTCATCCCGACGCTGACGATCGCGCTGCTGGGCGCGATCGAATCGCTGCTGTGCGCCCGTGTGGCCGACAACCTCAGCCCCCAGCCGCGGCACGACCCGAACCAGGAGCTGATGGCCCAGGGCGCGGCCAACTTCATCACCCCCTTCTTCGGCGGCATACCGGCCACCGGCACCATTGCCCGCACCGTCACCAATGTGCGGGCCGGCGCCACCAGCCCGGTGGCCGGCCTGGTCCATGCGTTGACGATTCTGCTGGTGGTGCTGGTGGCCGCTCCGCTGGCCGAGCATGTGCCGCTGGCCGCGCTGGCCGGCATCCTGCTGTTCGTGGCCTGGAATATGGGCGAGTGGCGCGAGTTCGTGCGCCTGCGCCGCTTCAACCTGCCCTACCGCACCATCCTGCTGGGCACCTTCTTCATGACGGTCGTGTTCGATCTGACGGTGGCCATGGAGGTGGGCCTGGTGTTGGCCTGCGTATTCTTCATCTACCGGATGAGCAGCCTGTTCAGCGTCGAGGCCGTCACCGTGCTGACCGCGCCGCCCGGGGTGCGCGTATTCCGGCTCTACGGCACGCTGTTCTTTGCGGCCGTGGCCAAGATCGAGACCCTGGCCGAGCAGCTTCCCGCTGAGGTCGAGACCGTGCTGCTGGATGCCCACCTGATGGTCTCGATGGACAGCTCGGGCCTGGATGCGCTCGAACAATTGCATCGCACCTTGCAGCGCCGGCACATCCGGCTGCTGATCTGCAACCTGAACGAGCAGCCCCGCGGGCTGATGCAGCGCGGCGGCTTCGACCTCCATATCGGTCCCGAGAACCTGCCCGCCAGTCTTGAAGAGGGCCTCGCCCTGGCCGGCACGGTAAAATCCGGCCTCAAACCCGATTGAGCCCCACCATGCCCCTGTTCTGGAAGCACTACAAGTCCGAAGTCAGCTCCTTCATCGACGAGCTCAAGGCCAAGAAACCCACGCTGGAAGCCGAGCAACGCGCCGGCCGCGCCCTGCTGTGGGACAAGCCGGTGGACCGCCAGGCCCAGGCCGACTATCGCGAAGCCAAGGTCGAGCAGCAGCCCTACGTCTACCAGACCAAGGCGCACTGAGCCCGGCCGAGTCCTGAACCGGCGTGGACATCCAGCCGCAAGCGGCCGACCCAATGGGTCCCGCACCCAGCGAACTGCTGCCGCCCGAGTCGATGACACAGGCGCCGGTGTCGCCGTTGGCGGTTGACCATGTGGCCGTCGCACGCCTCTACGGCGAGCCGCTGTTCCAGCTGCCCCATGACCTCTACATCCCGCCCGATGCGCTGGAGGTCTTTCTCGAGGCCTTCCAGGGCCCGCTGGACCTGCTGCTGTACCTGATACGCCGGCAGAACTTCAACATCCTCGACATACCGCTGGCCGATGTGACGCGCCAGTACCTCAGCTATGTGGACCAGCTGCGCAAACACAATCTGGAGCTGGCCAGCGAGTACCTGCTGATGGCGGCGATGCTGATCGAGATCAAGTCGCGCATGCTCTTGCCGCCGAAGAAGACCGACGACGGCAGCGAGCCCGAGGACCCGCGCGCCGAGCTGGTGCGCCGCCTGCTGGAGTACGAGCAAATGAAGCTGGCCGCAGCCGGCATCGACCGTCTGCCGCAGCTGGGCCGCGACTTTCTGCGCGCCCAGGTGACCATAGAGCAGTCGCTGACCCTGCGCTTCCCCGACGTCGAGGCGGTCGATCTGCGCGACGCCTGGCTGGACATCCTCAAGCGCGCCAAGCTCGTGCAGCACCACCGCATCACCCGCGAGCAGCTGTCGGTGCGCGAGCACATGAGCATCGTGCTGCGCCGCCTGCAGGGCCGACGCTTCGTCGAGTTCCACGAGCTGTTCGAGGTCGAACGGGGCCACCAGGTGCTGGTCGTGACCTTCATCGCGATGCTGGAGCTGGCCAAGGAACGCCTGCTGCAGATCACGCAGGCGGAGGCGTTTGCGCCGATCTACGTCAGGCTGGCCTACCAACCGAGCTGAGTCTTCGTAGCCCGTCATGCAGGCCGAAGGCCGGAATGCGGGGTTCTCGGCGGCTAACGCGCAGGACCCGGATTACATCCGGGCTACCGGTCAGGACCGCATGCCGAGCTTGAACGCGATCATCGCGCGCAGCTTGTTGGGTACGACTGGTTTGATCAGCACATGGAAGTCGTGCGCCTGGGCGTCCAGCTCGTGGCCGGTCATGGTGCTGCCGGTGACCATGATGGCCGGTATCGGCGTGCCGTCGATGCCGGCATAGACGGCGCGCACGGCCAGCAGCGCGTCGATGCCGGTCGCGCCTTCGGGCAGGCGGTAGTCCACCAGCAGCAGATCGGGCCGCTGACCGGGGTTGGCCTGGGCCCAGGCGCGCACCGAGGGCACCGAGTCGAAGGCCAGCGCCTCGGCGCCCCAGGCCTGAAGCAAGACCACCAGGCCCTCGCTGACGGCGGGCTCGTCCTCGACGATGACGATCAGCCGGCCGTCCAGCGTCAGGCCCAGCGGGGCGCGGCCCAGCTCCAGTGAGCCCATGGCCTGCGGCTCCAATCGGCCCGCCGGCACGGTCAAACCGAACACCGTGCCATGGCCGACCCGCGAGTTCACCGTCAGCGGCGTCTGCAGCAGCTCGGCCAGGCGCTTGACGATGGACAGGCCCAGGCCCAGGCCCTTGCGGTGATGCGGCTCCAGCGGGCGCTGGCTCTGCACCTGGTAGAACTCGTCGAAGATGCGGGTCAGCGCCGGCGGGGCAATGCCGATGCCGCTGTCCCAGACCTGCAGCAAGAGCTGGCCCTGGCGGCGCCGGCAGCTGACCAGCACGCCGCCGTCCTCGGTGTAGCGCAGCGCGTTGGAGACCAGATTGCGCAGGATGCGCTCGACGATGGTCGGGTCGGTGTGCAGCACATGCTGCTCGCCATGGAAGCTCAGCATCAGGCCCTTCTCGAAGGCCACCGGCTCGAACTGCAGGCGCAGCCGCGCGAACAGCTCGCGCACCGGCACCGCCTTGGGATTGACGTCAACGGCGCCGGTGTCGATGCGGGTGATGTCCAGCAGCTCGCCGAACAGGCCCTCCAGCGCATCGACCGACTCGTTGATGCTGTTGATCAGCTTGGCCGCCTCGGGGTCGTGGGTGCGCTGGCGCAGCGCCTCGGCGAACAGGCCCAGCGCATGCAGCGGCTGGCGCAGGTCATGGCTGGCGGCGGCGAAGAACTGGGTCTTGGCGCGGCTGGCGGCCTCGGCCGCGCGGCGGTTCTCGTCGGCCAGCGCTTTCTCCACGCGCAGCTGCTCGGCCAGCCGGTCGGCATGCACCTTGAGCGCGATCGCATTGCGCAAGGTGTGGTGGTAGGTGCGGCCCATCACCAGGGCGATCACATAGAGCACGCACAGCACGCCGGCCAGCTCCAGGCTGTAGGGCCGGCCGTCATCCATGGCCATATTGATGACCAGGGACAGCAGCACCAGGCTCAGGAAGACGCCCAGATCGCGCGGCACCAGGGTCAGCAGGTGGATGGCGGCCAGGCAGTAGCAATAGGTCAGCACCACCATGGTGATCAGCTGGAAGTGCCCGCCCGCGCCGTAGAACATCCAGATGCCCAGCGCCCAGGCCAGGGCCTGGCCGTGCAGCAGGAGGCGCCAGCTGCGGCTCCAGTCGAGTATCTGAGCGTCGCCAGCCTCGGGATGACGGGCAAAGCGCAGATAGTGCTGCAGGCGGCCGAAGGTCAGCAGCAGGATCCATCCGGCCCAGACGGCCAGCACCGGCAGCGACACATGGCGCCAGTAGACCAGCACGAAGATCAGCAGGCCCAGCGTATTGCCCATCAGCGAGGGCAGCATCTGGCTGAACAGGCTGCGATAGCGGTCGGCGACCAGGGCGCTGTCGGCCAGCGGCGCCCACAGGCCGGTCGGCGGCCGCGACGAGACGTCCGTCACGATTGGCTGCTTCGGAAGGTGCTGAAGCCGCCGCCGGGTTGCTGCTGGCTCATCTGGCCGACCGCCAGCACGGCCTGGGTGCGGGAATTGACGCCCAGCGCCTTCAGCACCGCGGCCACATGGTCCTTGACGGTTTCGACCGAGACGCCCAGCTCGCGCGCGATGACCTTGTTCGGCTTGCCCTGCAACAGCAGGGCAAGCACATCGGTCTGGCGCGGCGTCAGCGACAGGCCTTCCAGCGCCGTCACCTTCTGGAAGCCCGAGGCCTGGGCGGCGTCGCCGATCGCCTGCACCGGCGAGGCCGCGGCCGGCGCCGGAGCATTGCTCATGCCGGAACCGAGTGACATCGAGGGCACGAAGATGCCGCCGGCCATCACCAGGCGCAGCGCCTGGGCCAGCATCTCCTTGCCGGTGCGCTTGGGCACGAAACCCATCGCGCCGAGGTCGATCGCGCGTATCACGTCGCTGGCGCGGTCCGAGGCCGAGACCACCACCACCGGCAGGGCCGGATAGGCGGCGCGGAACTCGGTCAGCACATCGAAGCCATCGGCATCGCCCAGCTGCAGGTCCAGCAGCACCAGGTCGAAGTCCTGGCCGGCCTTCAGCGTGGCCCGCGCCTGGCCGGCACTGTCCACGCCGACGACCTTGACGTTGTCGCCCAGGCCTTCGATCACCGTCTGCAGCGCGGACAGTATCAGCGGGTGGTCGTCAATCAACAGCACCTTCATGGCCGGGCCTCCTTGCATCTTCGAATCTTGTCGAGTGGGCGCGATGTTAGCGGCGACTGCGTTGTCAAGGGGCCGGGCCCCCCATAGGGGTGGATTGCAGCTCAGGCGAACATGCGGCTCACCGACTGGGCCACGCAGACCGGCTTGTCAGATCCCTTGCGCTCCATCGTCACGTCCATCGTCAGCTGGGCGCCGCCGGCGATGGGCTCGAAGCCCACCAGCACAAAACGCCCGCGCAGCCGGCTGTTCACCGGCACCGGCGCCGGAAAGCGCACCTTGTTCAGGCCGTAGTTGACGCCCATGCGTACGTCGGCCACCGTGAAGGCGCCGGCACTCAGCAGGGGCAGCAGGCTCAGGGTCAGATAGCCATGGGCGACCGTACTACCAAAGGGTCCGGCGGCGGCGCGTTCGGCGTCCAGATGTATCCATTGATGGTCGCCGGTGGCGTCGGCAAACAGCTGGATGCGGGCCTGGTCGATCAGCACCCAGTCGCTGAGACCGACCTCCTGGCCGACCAGGGCGCCGAGGTCCTGCAGATGTTCATATCGCTTCATGCATGCTTTCATTCAGTGTTCCAGCCAGCTCAGCAGCGGCTGCCATTGTTCGAGATCCCGCTCCACCCGGCTGGGCGCCACGTCCCACAGCGTCAGCCCGCGGGCGGCGAGCTGCACATAGTTCTGCGTGTCGCGCAGCTGGCCCAGCACCGGCACCTTCAGCGTCTGCAGAAAGTGCTGCAGCTGCTCGACCGACAAGGTGCCCTCCTTGGCGCGCATCGCCACCACCGCGACCTTGATGTGCTTGGCCAGCGCGCGCTCGTTCAGCTCCTGCACAAAGGCATAGGTGGCGTCGATGTCGAACAGACTGGGCTGCAGCGGCACGAGCAGCTTGTCGGCAATCTTCAGCAACTCGTCCAGGCGCTTGCCATGCAGGCCGGCCGGGGTGTCCAGCACCACGTGGCTGACGCCCTTGGGCGGCCGCACCAGATGGTCTTTGTGCACATCCCAGCCCCGTATCGTCGGCAGGCTCGCCGGACGCAGCGCCAGCCAGCGGCGCGCGCTCTGCTGCCGGTCCACATCGCCCAGCATCACGGCATGGCCCTGGCGGGCCAGATAGCCGGCGATATTGGTGGACAGGGTGGACTTGCCGACTCCGCCCTTGGGGTTGGCGACGACGATCACGGGCATGTGTGTCTCCTCGGGCTGCGGCTGATTTCGTTGTATGGTAGCCGCCAACTCCAGCTCGGGCCTACGGCCACCCACCATGGCAGACATTGTTGTCGTTGGCGCCCATCCGCACATCGGGCAATCCCGCATCACTCGCCGGCTGCTGCGTGCCGCGCGCCTGGCCAGCGCCGAGCGGCCCGAAGCGATCGAGGTCTGCGACCTGTACGCGCTCTATCCCGACTACTGCATCGACATCGCCGCCGAGCAGGCACGCATCGGTGCGGCCCGGCTCATCGTCTGGCTGCACCCCATCCACTGGTACAGCATGCCGCCGCTGATGAAGCTGTGGGTGGACGAGGTGCTGGCCTTCGGCTGGGCCTATGGCCCCGAGGGCAAGGCCTTGAGCACCAAGGATCTGTGGCTGGCCTGCTCGACCGGTGGCACCGAGGCCGCCTACCGGCCCGATGGCCACAACCGCTACTTCTTCGATGCCTTTCTGCACCCCTACGAGCAGACGGCTGCGCTGTGCGGCATGCGCTTTCTGCCGCCGCTGGTGCTGCATGGCGCCCATCGCGTCAGCGAGGCAGCGGTTGAAGAGCATGCCGAGATCTTCACGCAGCGCCTGCTGAGCTACCCCGACTGGCCCGAGCTGGACGAACTGCCCGAAAGCCTGGAATGTGCCGTGCCGGCCGATGACCGGCCTTCCCTCACAACGATCTGAGCCTCATGGAACATTCCTCCTGGCTGACCAGCCCGCTGATCTACCTGGCCGCCGCCGTGCTGGCCGTGCCCCTGGCCCGCTATCTGGGCCTGGGCTCGATCCTCGGCTACCTGGCCGCCGGCATCGTCATCGGTCCCAGCGTGCTGGGCCTGGTGACCGACACCCACGCGATCCTGGAGTTTGCCGAGTTCGGCGTCGTGCTGATGATGTTCCTGGTCGGCCTGGAGCTGGAGCCTCGCCGGCTGTGGGCGATGCGTCGGCCCATCTTCGGCTGGGGCACGGTGCAGTTGCTCGGCTCGGCGGCGCTGATGACGGCCGTGGCCATCGCCTTCGGCGTGCCCTGGCGCATGGCCCTGGTGGCCTCGCTGGGCCTGGCGATGTCGTCCACCGCGGTGGCCATGGCCGTGCTGGCCGAGCGCAATCTGGCGCCCACCAGTGCCGGCCAGGGCATTCTGAGCGTGGCCCTGCTGCAGGACATTGCCGCGATTCCGCTGCTGGCGCTGGTGCCCCTGCTGGCGATCGGAGGCGAGGCGCGGCCCGAGGCGAACGGCTGGATGGACGCCGCCAAGGCCGTTGGCGTGATCGCCGCGATCGTGCTCGGCGGCCGCCTGCTCCTGCGCCCGGCCCTGCGCTGGATCGCGCGCAGCAAGACACCGGAGATCTTCACCGCCGCCGCCCTGCTGCTGGTCGTGGCCACCGCCTCGCTGATGCAGGCGGTGGGCCTGTCAATGGCGCTGGGCGCCTTTCTGGCCGGCGTGCTGCTGGCCGAGAGCGAATACCGTCACGAGCTGGAAACCGATATCGAGCCCTTCAAGGGCCTGCTGCTGGGCCTGTTCTTCATTGCCGTCGGCATGGGCATCGAGCTGGCCGTGCTGCGCGACCAGCCCTGGCTGATCGCCGGCCTGGTGATCGGCCTGCTGCTGATCAAGGGCCTGGTGCTGACCTTGATGGCACGCTTCATGCCCCTGCCGCTGCAGGAGCGACCGGTGTTCGTGATCCTGCTGGCCCAGGGCGGCGAGTTCGGCTTCGTCGTCTTCCAGGCCGCGGTGCAGGCCGGACTGATCACCGCCGGCCAGTCCTCGACCCTGGTGGCGGCGGTGGCGATTTCGCTGCTCTGCTCACCGGCCCTGCTGCTGGCCAGCGACCGCTGGTTCGAGCCCTGGCTGGCCGTGCGCTGCAATGCAAGACCGAAGCTCAAGGAGATCAGCGAGAACCAGCATGCGCCCATCATCATTGCCGGCTTCGGCCGCTACGGCCAGATCGTCGGCCGCATGCTGTTCGCCAACGGCCTGCCGGCCACCGTGCTGGAGCATGACGCCGAGATGATCGAAACGGTGCGCAAGTTCGGCTGGACACCTTTCTATGGCGACGCGACGAGGCTGGACCTGCTGCGCACCGCCGGTGCAGCCAAGGCCCGGGTGCTGGTGCTGGCCATCGACGACATGGCGCAAAGCCTGGAGGTGGCGGCGCTGGCCCGCGAGCACTTCCCGCAGCTGCAGGTGGTGGCCCGGGCGCGCAATGTGCAGCACTACTACGGCCTGCGCGATCTGGGCGTGACCCTGATCGAGCGCGAGACGCTGGACGCCGCGCTGATGAGCGCCCGCTCGGTGCTGGAGCTGATGGGCTTCGAGCCCCATGAGGCGCGCACCCTGGCGATGCGCTTTCGCAATCACAACGTCAGCCAGGTCGAAAAGCTGTTCCCCCACCATCGCGACGAGGCCCAGCTGATCGCGATGACCAAGCAGGGCCGTCAGCAGCTGGAGGAGCAGTTCGCCCAGGAGCGGCTGATGGCGCAGCAGCACAAGGGCAAGGGCTGGTCGCGCAGCGACGAGGCTAGCTGAGACCGCGCCAGATCAACACCACGCCGGTCAGCGTCATGCCTATCGTCACGAGGCGGTAGAACAGCTGCTGCGAAACCCGCCGCATCAGCTTCAACCCGGTCCACACGCCGATGGGCGCCAGCGGCAGCAGCACCAGCGAGGTGCTCATATTGCGCAGATCGATCAGGCCCAGGAAGGCATAGGGAATCCACTTCGACAGATTGATGGCGGTGAAGAACACCGCCATCGTCGCGCTGAAGGTCAGCGGCGGCAGGCGCAGCGGCAGCACATAGGCCATGATGGGCGGGCCGCCGGCATGAGAGACGAAGCTGGTGAAGCCCGAGGCCAGGCCCAGCAGGGCGCCCAGCCAGCGCGGCGGCTGCACGGCCGCAGGGCTCGGCGGCCAGATCAGGCGCTGGGCCACGAACAACAAGGTCAGCACTCCCACCACGGCGGCCACCGTACCGGCCGACAGCACCGAGAACAGCGCCGTGCCCAATAGTGTGCCCAGCAGCCCGGCCGGCAGCAGCAGTTTCAGCAGCGCGCGGTCGGCGTCGCGGAACAGCGCGGTCACGCCCAGGCCGTCCATCACCGCCAGCAGCGGCAGCATGATGGCCGCGGCCTGCGGCACTGGAATGGCCAGCGACATTAAGGGCACGGCCAACGCACCAAAGCCGGCACCGAAGCCGCTCTTGGACATGCCCATCATCAGCACGGCGGGCACGGCCACCGCATAGAACAGTGGTTCGGTGATCACAGCAGCGTGCAAGCCTGCTCAAAGCTGAGGCGCGGGTTCCGCGGATGCAGCTTGGTCACATCGCCCTGCCCCAGGCAGCAGACGAAATTGCTGCGCACGGGGGTGCCGGCGAAGAACTCGGCATCGACGCGGGCATTGTCGAAGCCGCTCATCGGCCCGCAGTCCAGGCCCAGTGCCCGCGCCGCCAGTATCAGATAGCCGCCCTGCAGCGTGCTGTTGCGAAACGCAGTGTCGGCAATCTTCTGAGCCTTGCCCTCGAACCAGACCCGGGCATTGGTGTGCGGAAACAGCAGCGGCAGCTGCTCGTAGAAAGCCATGTCCATGCCGATGATCACGGTCACCGGCGCCTGGTGCACCTTCTCGACATTGCCGGCGTCCATGCAGGCCATCAACCGCTGCTTCGCCTCGGCCGAGCGCACAAAGGCAAAGCGGGCCGGCGAGCTGTTGGCCGAGGTCGGGCCCCATTTCAGCAAGTCATACAGCTGGCGCAGGGTGGCGTCGCTGACCGGCCTGTCCAGATAGCCGGTCTGGGTGCGGGCCTCGGTGAACAGCTGTTCGGTAGTGGTTTGCATCGGGTTGCGAGCGAGAAGAAGCTGGGAAGGCGACAATTGTCGGATGTATGCCCCATCCCAAAACGACGTCCGTGCCTTTTTTTGCGACACCTATGCCAAGCAGCTCGAACGCCTGCCGCTGACGCCGATGGAAGCGCTGGCCGCGCAATGGATAGACGAGCACCCCGAGTACCACGCCGAGCTGGCTGACAAGGCGGCCGCGCTTGCCGCCGTCTACACCGTCGAGGACGGCCGCACCAATCCCTTCCTGCACCTGTCCATGCACCTGAGCATCAGCGAGCAGGTGGCTATCGACCAGCCGCACGGCGTGCGCCAGGCGGTGGAGTTGCTCGCGGTCAAGCGCAATTCGCTGCATGAAGCCCACCATGTGGCGATGGACGCTTTGGGCGAGATGATCTGGGCTTCGCAGCGCAGTGGTCTGCCGCCCGACGGCCATGCCTATCTGGAGCGCATCCGCAGCCGCGCCACCCGATAAACAAAAAAGCCACGCAGTGCGTGGCTCTTGATGTGGAGTTGGAACTGGCTCAGGCGCGTATCACGCCCCCGCGCGGAGCACGTTCGGCCGTGCCTCGGGAGGAATAGACACCGGTCTTCTCGTCGGGCATCAGCACATCGATGGCGCGGTCCAGTGCGGCGGTGGCGCGGGCCAGCGATTCACGCTGGGCCGCGACCTGGCCGCTGGCGGTCGCCAGGCGGTTGCGCAGCACCGGCGGCACGGCGCCGCTGCGGGCAGCTTCGGAGAAACGTTCGACGGCGCTGGCCAGCGCGCGATGCAGATCGCTGGCATGCAGTTCGATGGCATTGCCATCACGCTGACGCAGCGCTTCGCCCAGATCGGCCAGGCAGTGCTCCACTTCCAGCAGCGGCGCTTCGAGTTCCGTGCCCAGTGCGACGGCGGGAGCAGCGGTGGGCAATGGCTGGGAGGGCATGCGGGTGACCTGGTTGAAGGCTGTGAGGCCGGAGGCTGTCAGTGCGAAGACACCTTGCCCAGCACTTCCTGGGCATTGGTGATCAGCTTGTCGGCTATCGCCTCGGCGTTGACGGTGAACTTGCCTTCCGAGATCGCTTGGGAGATGCGCTCGACCTTTTGAGCGTCAAAGTCGCCGTCACCGGCGGCGCCAACGCCATCCAGCAGTTTGGAGGCGGAACTCGACAGCTCCACCTGGGCGCTGGCTTCGACCGCCTGTGCGCCTGATGCCTTGGCGCCCGCCGCCGTGCGGTTGGCGTCGCCGGAAGCGACCCGCTCGGTGCTGGTCGGGGCGACCTTTTCGGGGCTGTTACCAATTTTCATGCTGATCTCCAAAGGCGGGACACGGAGCCCTACCAATCCATATGGACGGTATTTCGACCCGTGCAGCCGGGACTTTAGGACTTTCCGAGAACATTTTGCCGTCTGAAGTGGTCAGTGCACCACAGGGTTGAAGCGGATTCATAACTGCAACTCCACTTTTCTCTCCCCTGTCGCCCGGCCGGTCACAACACGCCCGCTTTCGAAGCGCACGCGGACTTCCTGTCCTTCTGTGCCCGGCCCCTGGGCCTGACCTTCACCCTCAACGGCATAACCCTGCCCAATGGCCAGCACCTTTACAGTTTCACCAGCGGCGAACCACTGGCGTTGTTTGAGAAAACTGCTGCGAACTGCTTCACCGGCATTGACGGAACGCACCAGGGTGCGTCCGACCAAACCTTTAGCCTCAGTAAACACGGCGCCACCATCGGCAGCTATGTCTATTTCGGCCTCGTGCAGATCGGCTTGAGACAAAATCACCCCCCCAGGCAGGGGGGACTTGGCCACCAGCGCCCGTGCAAACACCTGCACGGTCAACGGCAGCGTGACATTCCATTTCGATGTGCCCTGCACACATCGCAGCCCGATTCGGGTGCGGCCCCACATCTTCATGCCGTTGGGCAGATAGGGCTGAACCTGCTGGCAGGGGGCCAGGCGCAGGCGCGGGTCCAGTTCACCCAGCTGTATCTCGACCCGGGCCTTGGCCGGCAAACCGGCCCGGGCGCCCTGCTCGGCCAACTGTTGCAGCTCACGCGCCAGCGGCTCACCCAGCGCCAGCTGGGCCGAGGCCGGGCAGGCAAGCGCCAACAGCAACGCTGATAGCAGGATGGGGCGCAGGGTGCGGGACATGTCAGCACTTTAGAAGCGCCGGCCCTCCGCTCAGGGTCCGAAATGAGGGCCAATGGCCTTGCTATTCCCGCTAATGTTTTGGCCGGTGCTGTCCACAATCCCTTCTCATCACCGCATGGGTCTTCCCGTCGGTGACTTTGGGGACCGCCATGATCAAGCAACTGACCGACACGCTGAATTTCCAGACCCAAGCGCTGGTGCTGCGCTCCGAGCGTCAGCGCCTGATCGCCAGCAATATTGCGAACGCCGACACGCCGGGCTACAAGGCCCGCGACATGGACTTTTCCCGGGCGCTGAAGGAGGCCACCGGCAGCCTCGGCGCAAACAGCGGCATGGCCGCCACCCGGGCCGGCCACATCAGCCCGCCGGCAGGCGCGCGCAGCGATGCGCAAATGCTCTACGGCGCCCCCTCCCAGACCAATCTGGACAACAACTCGGTCGATATGGACCGCGAACGCGCCAGCTTCGCCGACAACTCGATCAAGTACGAGGCCACGTTACGCTTCATCAACGGCAGCGTGCGCACGATGCTGGACTCGATGAAGTCGCACAACGCTTCCTGATCACGCCGAAACAGGAGCCGCTCATGTCCATGTTCCAGATCTTCAAGGTTTCAGGCAGCGCCGTCAGCGCGCAGAGCCAGCGCCTCAATGTGGTGGCCAGCAATCTGGCGAATGTGGACACGGTGGCGGGCCCCGACGGCCAGGCCTACAAGGCACGCCAGGTGATGTTCCAGACCGAGATGATGGGCGCCACCGGAGCGCCCGGCGACCCGGCCGCGGCCGGCGTGCGCGTCTCCACCATCACCGAAGATCAGACCCCGGGCCGGCGCATCCACGACCCGAAGAATCCGCAGGCCGATGCCGAGGGCTATGTCACCTACAGCAACGTCAACGCGGTCGAGGAGATGGTCAACATGATCTCGGCCTCGCGCTCGTACCAGAACAACATCGAAGTCATGAACACGGCCAAGAGCCTGCTGCTCAAGACCTTGCAAATGGGCCAGGGCTGAAGGCCTTCTGACCCGGCATCAACACCCTAGGACACCATCATGGCAGTAGGCACCGTAGGCGACACCAGCACCGACTTCAGCAGCACGCCCAAGCTGACCAAGAATCAGGCGGACACGCAGGACCGATTCCTGAAGCTGCTGGTCACGCAGATGCAGAACCAGGATCCGATGAACCCGATGGACAACGCCCAGGTGACCAGCCAGATGGCGCAGATCCAGACGGTCAGCGGCATCGAAACGCTGAATGGCTCGGTCCAGTCGCTGACCAGCCAGTTCGCCAATATGCAGGCACTGCAGAGCGTGGCCATGGTCGGCCACAACGTCTTGATCCCGGGCGACCGCCTGGCCATCAACGAGGGCAAGGGTGTGGGCGCCTACGAGCTTGATGCCACCGCGCGCGCCGTCAAGCTGGAGGTGCTGAACGCCGCCGGCGTGGTGCTCGACACCCAGCAGCTCGGCGACCAGACCGCCGGCCGCCACAGCTTCAGCGTCGATGCCAGCAAGTACGCCGACCAGAGCGGCCTGAAGTTCCGCATCACCGCCACCACCAGCACCGGCACCGTGGGCAGCACCACCCTGGCCCAGGACAAGGTGATGGCCATCAGCACCTCGGACAACAAGCTGCAGCTCGAACTGCAAAACGCGGGCCTCGTCTACTACTCGAGCGTCAAGTCTTTCAACTGAACCGGCAGCGTCTAGCACGGCCCCACTGAACAAGGAATCATCATGAGCTTCCAGCAAGGTCTTTCAGGCTTGAACTCCACCAGCCGCAACCTCGAGGTCATCGGCAACAACATCGCCAATGCCAACACCTATGGCGCCAAGTCCTCGCGGGCCGAGTTCGCCGATGTGTTCGCCACCGCGCTAAACGGCGCCGGCGGCAGCAATATCGGCATCGGCGTGAGCCTGTCGACGGTGGCTCAGCAGTTCACCCAGGGCAATATTACGGTGACCGAAAACCCGATGGACCTGTCGATGAACGGCGCCGGCTTCTTCCAGGTCAGCGACGGCAAGAACCCGACCATGTACACCCGCAACGGTCAGTTCAAGCTGGACCGCACCGGCTTCATCGTCAACAACCAGGGCCTGAAGCTGATGGGCTATCCGGCCGACGGCACCGGCGTGATCCAGCCCGGCACCGCCAGCCCCTTGCAACTGCCCACGGCCGGCATCAAGCCGGCGGTGACCAGCAAGATGGATGTCGAGCTGAACCTGGACTCGCGTGCCAAGAGCACGGTGCCGGCCGCAGGCGCGCCCATCGTCTTCAACGACCCTGCCACCTACAACAATGCCACCTCGCTGACGGTGTTCGACGAAAAGGGTCAGGACGTGGCCCTGACCTACTACTTCCAGAAGGGTGCCACCGACCCGACCACCAACGAGACGACCTGGAACATCTTCCTGACCGCCAGCGGCGTGCCCTTCCCCAACGACGGCGCTGTCCCCCCGCTGCCCACCGCCCCGACGGTGACGATGGTGTTCCCGGCCAACGGCAGCGCACCGACCTCGATCAACGGCATCACGCCGGCTGCGGCGGTTGCGGTTGACGTGCCCGCCTCCACCAATGCCCAGGGCGCACCGACACTGGCGATTCCGGGCGTGATGCTGGACCTCAGCACCGCCACCCAGTACGGCGCCGCCTTCGGCGTGACCAATGTGTTCCAGGACGGCTATGCGCCGGGCCAGTTGTCGGGCATCTCGGTGGCCAACAACGGCGTCGTCACCGCACGCTACTCGAACGGCCAGTCCAAGCCGGCCGGCCAGATCGAGGTCGCCAACTTCCGCAACCCGCAGGGCCTGATGCAGACCGGTGGCAACACCTGGAACCGATCCTTCGCCTCGGGTGAGCCCATCGTCGGCGTGCCCGGCGACGGCAACCTGGGCAAGCTGCAGTCCGGCGCGCTGGAGGAATCGAACGTGGATCTGACCGCCGAGCTGGTGAATATGGTGACGGCGCAACGCTCCTACCAGGCCAATGCGCAAACCATCAAGACGATGGACCAGGTGCTGCAGACGTTGGTCAATCTGCGCTGACCCTTTTGTTCACTGACACCTCCGGAGCCACGCCATGGACCGCATGATCTACCTGTCGATGGCGGGCGCCAAGGCCAGCCTGCACCGCCAGGACGTGTTGGCCAACAACCTGGCCAATGTGTCCACCGGTGGCTTCCGCGCCGAGATGGCGGCGTTTCGCGCCGTGCCGGTGCGTGGCGACGGCGCCAGCACCCGCGTCTATGCGCTGGAGACGACCACCGGCTACAACGGCGACCCCGGCGTGGTGCACACCACCGGCAACAACCTCGACGTGGCGATGAAGGGCAATGCCTGGCTGGCCGTGCAGGGGCTGGATGGCACCGAGGCCTATACCCGGGCCGGCGCGCTGGATGTCAACCCTGAGGGCCTGCTGACCACCAAGGCCGGTCTGACCGTGCTCGGTGACGGCGGGCCGATCACCGTGCCCGAGAACAGCGAGGTGGCGATCGGCAGCGACGGCACCATCAGCGCCAAGACCGGCAATGGCCGCACGACCACGATAGGCCGGCTGAAGCTGGTCACGCCCGAGGCCGCGCTGACCCGGGGCACCGACGGCCTGTTCCGCGCCGCCGATGGCGATCTGCCGGCCGACGCCAACGCGCGTCTGCAGGACGGCGCGCTGGAAGGCTCCAACGTCAGCCCGGTCGAGACCATGGTCGCGATGATTTCCGCCGCACGGCAGTTCGAGCACCAGATGAAGCTCTTGCAGACCGCACAGGGCAATGAGCAGGCCGCGGCCAAGCTGCTCTCCAATTGATTGGGGTCAGACCTTGACGTACCCGGCAAGCTCTGACCTCAACTGACTAAAGGAACCACCATGATCCGCTCCCTATGGATTGCCAAGACCGGCATGGAGGCCCAGCAGACCCAGCTGGACACCATCTCGAACAACCTCGCGAATGTGGGCACCAATGGCTACAAGCGCGCCCATGTGGTGTTCGAGGACCTGATGTACCAGAACCTGCGCCAGGCCGGTGCCAACAACACCGAGCAGACGCAGGTGCCCACCGGCCTGCAGGTCGGCCTGGGCGTGCGGCCGGTGGCGACCTCGCGCAACTTCAGCCAGGGCAGCCTGCAGCAGACCACCAACACGCTGGATGTGGCGATCAAGGGCCATGGCTTCTTCCAGATCACCCTGCCCGACGGCACCACCGGCTACTCCCGCGATGGCGCCTTCCAGGTGGACCAGAACGGCCAGATGGTCACCAATAACGGTCTGGTGCTGCAACCCGGCATCACGATCCCGCCCACCGCGCAGAGCGTGACCATAGGCCAGGACGGCACGGTCAGCATCACCCTGCAGGGCCAGACGGCCCCGCAGACGGTGGGCCAAATCCAGCTCGCCAACTTCGTCAATCCGGCCGGCCTGGAGCCGCGTGGCCAGAATCTCTACGGCGAGACCGTCGCCTCGGGCACTCCAACCGCCGGTGCGGCCGGCACCAATGGCCTGGGTGTGCTGAGCCAGGGCTATGTGGAAACCTCCAACGTCAATGTGGTGGAGGAACTGGTGTCCATGATCCAGACCCAGCGCGCCTACGAGCTGAACTCCAAGGCCATCCAGACCTCCGACCAGATGCTGCAAAAGCTCGGCCAGCTTTGATTGGGCACGCCATCATGAAGTACACCGCTGTTTACCTGGCCCTCGCCTCGCTGACCCTGGGCGCCTGCACCACGCCGCTGCCACCACCCAAGGTGGATGTGCAGGGCCCGCTGCATGTGATGCCCGACGCCACGCCGCTGCCCATCGCACGCAACGGAGCGATCTACCAGCAGGCCAGCTACCGGCCGATCTTCGAGGATCACCGCGCCCGCATCGCCGGCGACACCTTGACGGTGAATATCGTCGAGAAGGTCAGCGCCAGCCAGAAGTCCAACAGCACCATCAACAAGACCGGCGGCATCAACGCCGGCATCACCGCCCTGCCCGGCATCGCGCCCAACTCCTTTGGCCGCGCCGCGGCCACCGGCAGCTCGGCCAATACCTTCGCCGGCAAGGGCGAAACCGAGAACACCAATGACTTCGCCGGCACCATCACCGCCATCGTCACCGGCGTGCTGCCCAACGGCCACCTGATGATTGCCGGCGAGAAGCAGATCGGCGTCAATCACAACGTCGATGTGCTGCGCTTCTCGGGCCAGGTGGACCCGCGTGCCATCCAGACCGGCAATACCGTCGCCTCGGCCAATATCGCCAATGTGCGCATCGAGCACCGCGGGCGCGGCCAGCAGGCCGAAGCGCAGGGAATAGGCTGGCTGTCACGGTTCTTTTTGAACGTTCTACCCATTTAAGTTTGCCCAGAATCGGTTGCTAGGAGTACCGGCAACCATCATGCAAACCCCCACCGACAAGCTGCTGCGATTTTCCATAGCGGTCGCCCTGTTCGCCGCCAGCGCCGCCCTTTGGTGGCCCGCCCAGGCCGCGCGCCTGAAGGAAGTGGCGAATGTGCAGGGTGTGCGCAGCAATCCGCTGACCGGCTATGGCCTGGTCGTGGGCCTTGACGGCACCGGCGACCAGACCACCCAGGCCCCGTTCACCGGCCAGAGCGTCAACGCGATGCTGCAGCAGTTTGGCATCACCCTGCCGCCAGGTGCCAGCATGCAGCTGAAGAACGTGGCCGCGGTGATGGTCACCGCCCAGCTGCCGCCGTTCGCCCAGCCGGGCCAGCCGCTGGACATCAATGTCTCCTCGCTGGGCAATGCCAAGAGCCTGCGCGGCGGCACGCTGATCACCACGCCGCTGCGGGGTGCCGACGGCCAGGTCTATGCGCTGGCCCAGGGCAACCTGATCGTTGGCGGCGCCGGCGCCTCGGCCGGTGGCTCCAAGGTGCAGATCAACCATCTGAGCGCGGGCCGCATACCGGCCGGCGCCACCGTCGAGCGCGCCGTGCCCACGCCGCTGCAGGACGGCGAGTTCATCCAGCTCGACCTGAACTCGGCCGACTACAACACCGCCCGCGACGTCGCCGGCGCAATCAACCGCGCCAAGGGCGCCGGCATTGCCCAGGCCCAGGACGGCCGCGTCGTGCGCGTCAAGGTGCCCAAGGACCCCGGCGAGCGCGTCGCCTTCCTGGCCGATCTGGAAAATCTCTCGCTGGACCTGGCCTCCCCTGCCGCCCGCATCGTCATCAACGCCCGCACCGGCTCGGTGGTGATGAACCAGGCGGTGACCCTGGCCGCCTGTGCCGTGGCCCATGGCAATCTGTCGGTGACGATCAGCTCGACGCCGGTGATCAGCCAGCCCGGGCCGCTGTCGCAGGGCCAGACGGTGGTCACCGAAAAGACCGATATCTCGATCAAGCAGGAGCCCGGCGCGCTGATACAGCTGCCGGCCGGCGCCAAGCTGGCCGATGTGGTGAAGGCGCTCAATGCGATGGGCGCCACGCCACAGGACCTGCTGGCCATTCTTCAGGCGATGAAGGTGGCCGGCGCTCTCAACGCCGAGTTGGAGGTGATCTGACATGGCCGGTTCGCCCTTCATCAGCGCTACCAGCACCGTCGGCATGGCCAACCAGGGCCTGGCCAGCGATGGTCGCTCGATCAACGGCCTGCGCGCCGCCGCCGCCCGCGACCCCAAGGCGGCGATCAAGGAGACGGCCAAGCAATTCGAGACCCTGTTCATGCAGGAGGTGATGAAGAGCATGCGGGCCTCGACAATGAGCACCGGCATGCTGGACAACTCGGCCACCCAGCTGGGCACCGAGATGCTGGACACGCAGTACTCGTCCAAGCTCAGCGGCATGCGCGGCGGTCTGGCCGACGCCATCGCCAAGCACCTGGAACGTCAGCTGGGCCAGATGGATGGCGGCAGCAAGCCGCCCACGGCCAAGGCGGCCAGTGCAGCACTGCCGGCCCTGGCGCAAAAGAACGTACCGACCAAGGTGTCGCAATTCATCCAGCAGCATGACAGCGCGGCCAAGGCAGTGGCGGCACAGACCGGCATTCCGGCCAGCTTCATGATTGCCCAGGCGGCCCACGAGTCGGGCTGGGGCAAGCGCGAGATCACCCACAAGGACGGCACCAGCGCCAACAATCTGTTCGGCATCAAGGCCGGGGCCAACTGGAAGGGCCCTGTCGCCGAGGTGCAGACCACCGAGTACATCGACGGCAAGCCGCAGAAGGTGATGGCCAAGTTCCGCGCCTATGCGAGCACCGAAGAGGGCTTCCGCGACTACGCCAATCTGCTCACAGGCAATGAGCGCTACAAGAATGTGGTGGCCAATGCGGCCACCCCCGAGAGCTTTGCGCGTGGCCTGCAAAAGGCCGGCTACGCCACCGACCCCGCCTACGCGGACAAGCTCACCAAGGTCATCAACACCACCTTGCGCCTGCAGCGCCAGATGGTGGCCTGATGGCGCACTGAACAAGGCACGCCATGGGCACCTCCGCACTGATCTCGCTGGGCACGCGCGCGATGTTCGCCAACTACGCGGCCCTGCAGACCGTCGGCCAGAACATCGCCAATGCCAACACGGCGGGCTATTCGCGCCAGAGCGTGGAGCTGTCCAACTCGACCGGCCAGTACACCGGTGCCGGCTTCTTCGGCAAGGGTGTGGATGTGACCACGGTGACGCGCTCGCACGACGCCTTCCTGACCCGCGAGGCCGCCACCGCCCGCGCGGTCTCCTCGATGGACGCGGCGCGCAGCAGCAAGCTCAGCCAGCTGGAGAAGGTATTCGGCACCGGCGCCGAGGGTCTGGGCCATGCCGCCAGCCAGCTGCTGAACTCGATGGTGGACGTCAGCACCCATCCGGCCGACCCGTCGGCACGCCAGTCCGCTTTGGCGCGAGCCCAGGAGGCGGCGGCTCGCTTCAACGATGCCGGCAAGCAGCTCGATGCGCTGCAGGATGGCGTGGCCATGGACATGCGCACCACGGTGGCCACGGTGAACCAGATCGCCAAGCAGATCGTCGAGGCCAACAACAAGATCGCCGCCGTGCAGGGTGGCGGCCACACCCCCAATGACCTGCTGGATCAGCGCGACCAGCTGGTCTCCGAGCTGAGCCAGTACGTACAGGTCTCGACCATGATCGCCACCGACGGCACCATGGGTGTCTTCGTCGGCGGCGGCCAGCGCCTGGTGCTGGGCGGCGCCTCGCAAGACCTGGTCGTGCTGCAGAACGAGTACGACCCGGCGCGTGTGCAGCTCGGTATCACCGAGGCCAACGGCACCCGCATGCTGGACGAGAACTCGCTCGGCGGCGGCTCCATCGCCGGCATCCTGCAGTACCAGAACGTCGATCTGCAGACCGCGCGCAATCTGGTCGGTCAGCTGGCTGTGTCCTTCGCCAGCGAAATCAACAAGCAGCAGGCCCTGGGCCTGGACCTGACCAGCGCCGCCGGCTCGCCGGGCGCGCCGCTGTTCAGCGTCGGTGCACCGCTGGCGCTGGCCGCTGCAAGCAATGCACGCGACCCCGGTGGCTCGTTCACCTCGGTGATAGGTCTGAGCATCACCGATGCCAACCAACTCAAGGCCAGCAGCTACGAGCTCGTCGCCGACCCCGCCGGCACGCCGGGCAGCTACCAGCTGACGCGACTGAGCGACGGCAACAAGCAGCTGGTGGTCGACGGCGACACCGTCGATGGCTTCAAGATCAGCTTCGGCGCCGTACCGCCCGGTGCCACCGACCGCTTTCTGCTGCAGCCGGTGACCCGCGCCGCCAATGAGATGCAGCGCATCATGGACAAGCCCAACGGCCTGGCCGCCGCTTCGCCGGTGACCGGCACCACGGGCGCCAACAACAAGGGCACAGGCACCATCGCCGGCGTGTCCGCCGTGCTGCCCAGCACCGACCCCGCCGTCACGCCCGATGTGCGGGTCAACATCACCTTCACCTCGGACACTGGCGACTACAGCTACGACTTCGTCGACCGTGTCAGCGGTGCCGTCGTCAACAGCGGCACCGGTACCTGGGTGCCCGGCCAGCCGATCACGCTCAACGGCTTCCAGCTCAAGCTCAATGGCGTGCCCAAGGGCCCGGTGGGCGGCGGCACGGGCGACACCTTCACCGTCGACAAGACCACCCTGCCCGGCACCAACAATGGCAATGCGCTGGCCTTCCTGGCCTTGCGCGACAAGACCATGGTGGGCAAGCAGCTGCAGCCCGACGGCAGCATCACCGGCGGCGCCACGCTGACCGATGCCTATGCCTCGGCGATGTCGGACATCGGCGTGCGCGTGCAGGGTGCGGCCACCAAGGCCAATATCTCCAGCAGCGTGGCCGCCACCGCCGAGCAGGAGCGCAGCAGCAAGGCCGGCGTCAACCTCGACGAGGAGGCGGCGCGGCTGATGCAGTTTCAACAGAGCTACCAGGCTGCGGCCAAGGTCCTGCAAGTGGCCCAGTCGGTGTTCGACACCCTGCTCGAAGTGGCCGGCAGGTAAACCCGTTCGGAGTCAAGCACCATGCGCGTCAGCACCAACAATTCCTTTGCCTCCGGGGTCAGCAGCCTGCAAGGCCGCCAGAACGAGCTTCAGGAGGCGCAGCAGCGCCTCACCTCGGGCAAGCGCATCCAGCGCGCCAGCGACGATCCCACCGGCGCCGCCCAGGCCGAGCGCGCGCTGGCCAATATCAACCGCATCGACGCCACCCAGCGTTCGCTGGAGTCCAGCCGCAATGCGATGCAGGTCTCCGAGGGCGCGATGGGTGACGCGGTCGAGCTGATGCAGCAGATCCGCGAGACCCTGGTCTCGGCCGGGAATGGCAGCTACAAGGACACCGACCGCGCCGTACTGGCCAATCGTCTGGTCGGCCTGCGCGAGTCGCTGCTGGCCGTGGCCAACCGGCCCGATGGCACCGGTGGCTATCTGTTCGGCGGCCAGGGTGCGGCCAGCCCCCCGTTCCTGGACACCGCCGGCGGCGTGGCCTACAAGGGTACGGCCGGCGCGATCCGCGGCAGCCAGGATGAGAACATGCCGCTCAGCGTCGACGGCGCCGCCGCCTGGCTGCAGGCCCCCACCGGCAACGGCATCTTCGAGACCCGCAACACCAACAGCACGACCGCCTGGATAGGCCCGGGCACGGTCACCGACCCCAGCCAGCTGGCGCTGACCACGGGCACCGTCTACAGCGTGCAGTTCAGCGGCTCGGGGGCGACCAGCACCTATGCGGTGCTCAAGGACGGAGCCCCCACCGCCGCCGCCGGGCCGTTCAAGCCCGGCCAGTCCATCGAGGTGGACGGCATGGCCTTCAACATCATGGGGGCACCGGCCGACGGCGACAGCTTCGAGATCGTGCCATCCAGCGACTCGCTGTCCATCTTCGCCTCGCTGGACAGCACGATTGCCGACCTGCAATCGCTGGGCCGCTCGATGGGCGAGGTGTCGCAGACCGTCACCACCGGCCTGCGCGACCTGGATGCCTCGCTGGCCCGCATGTTGTCGGTGCGCAGCGAGCTGGGCGAAGCAATGAACGGATTGGACGGCACCGAGTCGCGTTTTGCGTCGCAGAAGTTGTACAGTCAGACCGAGCAATCGAACGCGGAGGATCTGGACATGGTGCAGGGGATCTCGGATTTCCAGAACCAGCAGACCGGCTATGACGCCGCGCTCAAGGCCTATTCCATGGTGCAGCGACTGACGCTGTTCCAGTATCTGAACGGTTGACCGCAACACCCAAATGACCAGCAATCACCCCATCCTGGACCAGGTCGTTCTCGGCTATTCGCCGATGATAGACCGCAACCGCATGGTCATGGCCACGCGCCTGACGGTGTTTCCGATCCGGCCCGATGCGAGCGTCGCCGCCGCGCCGCTGCTGGCCGCGGTGAACGAGGTCTGGCCGGCCGAGGGCGGCCTGGTGTCGCTGAACGTGGTCAGCGAAAGCCTCTTGCACGACCTGATGGAGGCCAAGCCCAGCGCCAATCTGATGATAGAGGTGCCCGCCTTCATCGCCTGCAACCCGGCCCATGCCGAGGCGCTGCTGTCCCTGCGTGTCAACGGCAACACGCTGCTGATCAAGGGGCGGCCGCTGTCCGAGCTGCCGCGCGACGTGCTGCCCTGCTTCAAGTACTCGATCATCGATCTTGAGGACGACCGCCGCCTCGGTGACACCCCGCCGGCCGCGGGCGTGACACGCAGCATCGAGCATGTGCAGTCGAGCGTGCATACCTTGGAAGATATGGAGGCGAGCTTCCGCCGCGGCGCCGTCGCCGTGCTGGGCTGGCCGATGGAACACAGCGCCGTGCCGGCCGGTGGCAAGCGCGAGGTGCAGGCCGATCTGCAGGTCATCATCGAGCTGATGGCACGCGTTGACGCGGCCGAGCCGATCGAGAAGATGGAAGCCACGCTGCGCCGCGACCCTTCGCTGGCCTTCAAGCTGATGCGCTACCTGAACTCGGCCGCGTTTGGTCTGACGGTGGAGGTCAGCTCCTTCCGCCACGCCATCATGCTGCTGGGCTACTCAAGACTGAAGCGCTGGCTGGCCCTGCTGCTGACGACGGCCAGCAAGGACGCCAATATGCGGCCGGTGATGTTTGCGGCCGTGCGCCGCGGCCTGCTGATGGAAGAGCTGGCCGGTGCCAATGCCGAGTCCGAGGTACGCGACGAGATGTTCATCTGCGGCATGTTCTCGTTGCTGGACCGCATGCTGCATCAGCCCTTCGACCAGTTGCTGAAGACCGTGCCGGTGCCCGAGCGCGTCAGCCAGGCGCTGGCCAAGCACAGCGGCCCCTACCATCCCTATATGGAGCTGGCCCGCGCCATCGAGGCCGAGTCGCTGTTCGATTTCCGCGCCGCCGCCGATACCTTGATGCTCAGCGCCGAGGAAATCAACCACGCCGTGCTGCGCGCATTGGGCAAGGCCAAGCAGCTCGATTGACGCGCGGGTGCTGTGCGAAGGCCGGCCACTGACCCCATGGCCGGTGCGTACACTGCCCGGCACGCCAGCTTGCCCTCAACAATGCCCTCACAGCTCTCCCTGCTACCCCAGGACATGACCGCCTTGCGCGGCATCCTGGGCGTGCTCAGCGATCCGGTGCTGCTGCTCGACCGGCGCTTGCAGATCAGCGAGCTCAACCCCGCCGCGCGCCAACTGCTGGGCGTCGAGCCCGGCAGCACGGAAGCTCTGCGCTGCAGCAATGGCAGTGCCCTGCTGGCCTGGTTGACCAAGGCCAGCACGGCACTGAACACCAAACGCCTGCCACCGCCGGCACCGCAGCTGGCGCTGCCCGATGGCCGCATGGGAACCCTGACCCTGGTGCGGCTGCAGGCCGGGCATCTGGACGATGCGCGCTGGATGCTGCAGGTGCGGGTCGGCGATGCGGCCGGCATCTTGCCCGCCCCGCCAGTCACAGCCACATCAGGCACCATCGCAGCCGCCGAGCCCACCGCCGATTGGCAGGCCGAACATGCCGCCCGCGAGCATGCCGAGCGCTGGCTGCACGAGCTGGAACAGTGGCTGGACCTGAGCCCCATGGGCATGGCCCTGTTTGACGAAACCGGCCTGCTCTTGCGCAGCAATGCCAATTTCGCCGCGCTGTCGCTGGAGCTGCCGGCCACCCTGCACGAGGCGCCGCCCGCGCTGCAGCAGCTGCTGGGCTGGCATGAGGGCCGCCCGCGCGCAGACCTGCAGCCCGGGGCGCGCCAGGTCGAGACCCAGTGCACCCTGCTCGATCCTCAGGGCCGCACGCGCTGGCTGCGTTCGCTGGTGCGCTGCCATGCCACCCAGTCCGGCCATCGCCGCTATATGGCGGTGATCGAGGACCGCAGCCTCGAAGAAGAACGCGACCTCGCCCACCAGCAGATCGATGCGCTGATGGACACCGCCGGGGTCGGTCTGGCCACCTTCCAGCAGGACGCCGGCTGGCTGCGCCCGCGCAGCAGCAAGGCCACCACCAGTGGCGCCGCACCGCACAGCCTGGCCAGCCTGCAAGGCGTGGGCCGCGACATCGTCGAGCCCGGCTCACTGCCCGAATTCGAGCGCCTGCAGCAGGCGCTGAAGAAGGGCGACAAGGTCGAGGTGCGCTACGCGGTGCGCCACCCGGAGCTGGGCCTGCGCTGGCTGCTCACCCGGGTCGAGCCCGGCCGCCTGGCTTCGGGCCAGCGCACCACCTCGGTCGTGACCCTGGACGTGACGGCGCAGCAGCAGGCCCAGGCGCGCAATGCCCAGTTGCTGCATGAGCTGACCACCATCATCGACAGCACCAGCGTCGGCATCGCCTATCTGCGCGGCCACCACCTGGTGCGCTGCAACCAGCGCTTCGAGCAGATGCTGAGCCTGCCCGCGCACATGCCGGCCGGCACCACGGTGACCCAGCTGTTCGCTGCCCAGGCCGAGCTGCTGCCGCAGATCACCACCGCCCTGCTGGCGCTGGATGCCATCACCACCTTCGAGGCCGAGTTCGTGCAACCGGCCACGGCCGAGCGCACGCAACGCTGGCTGTCGCTGTCGCTGCGCCGCGTGCTGGGCGCCAACGCCCCGGGTCACGCCCCCCCCCTGGCCACCGCTCCGCGGCGTCCGCCCCCCGAGGGGGGTGAGGAAACTTCGGGCGGCCGTGCGTTTCCTCAGGACCAGGACGAGGCGATCGCCGTCGTCACCGACATCACCCGGCTGAAGGTGCAGCAGGCCGAGCTGCAGGCCCTTGCCCACGACCGCGAGCTGATGTTCAGCCTGTCGGATGTGGGCATCGCCATCCTGCGCCACGGCCGCATCGAGCGCGCCAACGGCGCCCTGGCCATGCTCAGCGGCTACCGCATCACCGAGCTGATCGGGCTGGAGCATGCCCGCCTGTTCGAGAGCGCGGAAGACTACCGCCATCAGACCCTGGGCCGGGAGGACGGCCTGCGCCGGCAGGGCCGCTGGAGTGGCGAACGCCGCCTCAAGCGCCAGGACGGCAGCAGCTTCTGGGTCCAGGTCAGCAAGCGGCTGATGCATGACGGCGACCCCAGCGGCGGCGTGATCGCCTCCTATGTCAGCGTCGACGAGCGCTGGCGCGCCCAGCAATCGCTGCTGCTGCAGACCGAGCGCACCCGTGCCATCCTGGATTCGGTGCTGGTGGGCATCGTCACCGTGGGCCGCGGCGGCATCGAGTGGATGAACCGCTCGGCGCGGCGCATGTTCGGCGGCGACCTGGCCGAATTCGTCGGCCAGCCCATGAGCTGCGTGGCAACACCCGATCCCGACCACCCGCTGCGCCAGACCCACTATCTGGACGAGCTGACCGAGGGCCAGGCCGAAACCTTCGAGTGCCGGCTGCGCGGTCGCGACGGCCGCGAGTTCTGGGTCGTCGGCAATGCGGTGGTGACTGGCCTGGAGGCCAGTGGCCGCCAGCTGACCTATGCGCTGCTGGACATCGAACGCCGCCGCCAGGCCGAGGCACTGACCCTGCAGGCCCAGGCCTCACTGCAGCGCATCATCGAGACCGCGCCGCTTGCCATCAGCCTGCATGACGCCACCAGCCTGCGTGTCGAGCGGCTGAACCAGGTCGCCGCCGCGCTGGCCGGGCGGCCAGCCGAGCAGGTGCTGGGGCTGACGCCGGAGCAGATGTTCGGGTCGGACAAGGGCCTGGAGATTGCCGAAGACATGCGCGCCGCCCTGCACACCAGCGAGGTCACGCAGCGCGAGTACCGGCTCAGCGTTGACGGCCAGCCTCGCGTCTGGGACGCCCGCTACCTGCCCCTGGTCGATGTCTCCGAGGGCGCGACGCAGAACGGACCGGACCAGTTGCTGCTGGTAGCCAGCGACGTCACCGATCAGCGCGCCGCCGAGGAAGCGAGGCTGCAGGCGGCCATCGCCCAGCGCGAGTTGCTGGTCAAGGAAGTGCACCACCGCATCAAGAACAATCTGCAAGGAGTGGCCGGCCTGCTGCAGCAGATCGCCCAGCGCCGGCCCGAGGTCAGGGCGGTCATCACCGAGGCGGTGGGCCAGGTGCAGGCCATCGCCCAGGTCTATGGTCTGCAGGTCGGTGCGGCCGGACCGCTGCGCCTGCGCAACGTGGTCGAGGCCATCACCGGGTCGGTGCAACGCATGTTCGGGCGCAGCATCGCCTTCAGCGTCGAAGGCCACGAGGTCCATCGATGGGCGCTGCCCGAGGCCGAGTCAATCCCGATCGCGCTGTCGCTGAACGAGCTGCTGACCAACGCCATCAAGCACAGCGACGGTCCGGAATCAGGCCAGGGCCAGGTCTCCTGCCGTCTGGTCTGCGGCGAGGGCCAGGTGCTGGTGCAGATCAGCAACAGCGGTCACCTGCCCGAGGGGTTTTCCCTGGCCAAGGTGCATGGCGGCGTGTCGGGCCTGGGCCTGGTGCGCGCCCTACTGCCCCGCCGCAGCGCCAAGTTCACCATGGTCCAGCAGGGCGACGAGGTCCTGTGCAGCGTGGAACTGAAGCCACCCGGCGTCACTCTATTGGAACCACTGTGAGCCAGACAGCCTGTTTGAGAGACAATCAGCCTTGGCTGATGGTTCAGAACCGGACCCAGGCCTGCAGCGCCGGAGAACAAGGCACGTGAGCAACAAAGGGAAGATCCTCGTCGTTGATGATGACAGGCTGGTGCTGGCCACGCTGACCCATGGTCTGGCGCAGGCCGGCTATGAGGTGATAGACGCCGACAACGGCGACGACGCCATCCTGCTGGCCCGCGAGCACCGCCCCGAGCTGGCCCTGCTGGATATCCGCATGGAAGGCATGAGCGGCTTCGACGTCGCCGCCTATCTGCGCGAGTATCTGCAGATTCCCTTCATGTTCCTGTCCGCCTTCGCCGACGAAGACACCGTCACCCAGGTCAAGGCCCTGGGCGCGGTGGCCTATCTGGTCAAGCCGCTGGACATCCACCAGATCGTGCCGGCCGTCGAGGCCGCCTTTGCGCAGACGCGCGAGCGCCAGCCGCGCGCCGCCGAGGAGCCGGCGGCGATGGCCTCGACGCCGGAGTTGCAGCTGGTGTCGGTCGCCGTCGGCGTGCTGATGCATCGCTACTCGCTGCCACGCGGCGAGGCCCTGGCCCGCTTGCAGCAGATGGCAGAAGGTGGTTCGCTGGAACAGCAGGCGCAGCGTCTGGTCGAGGCGGTGGAACTGCTGGCTTTGCCGGGCGCGGTGCGCTGAAGATCCCGGATTGCATCCGGGCTACGGATGCCAGGTAGCCCGGATGCAATCCGGGGCCAAGCCCCTCAACGCATAGGCAAGGTGAAGTAGAAGCTGGCGCCCTTGCCCACTTCCGACTCCGCCCAGATGTCGCCGCCATGGCGGCGGATGATGCGCCGCACCGAGGCCAGGCCGACGCCGGTGCCCTGGAAGTCGCTGGCGCTGTGCAGGCGCTGGAAAACGCCGAACAGGCGGTCCGCAAAGCGCATGTCGAAACCGGCGCCGTTGTCGCGCACCAGATAGACCTGGCGGCCCTCATGCTGGCCATGTTCGAAGCTGATGCGCGAGAGCTCGCACTTGGCGCTGTATTTCCAGGCATTGCCGAGCAGATTCTCCAGTGCCACGCGCAGCAGGGTCGGGTCGCCATGAACCTGCATGTCCGGCGCCACCTGCACCTCGACCCTGCGCTCCGGTGCATTGCGCTGCAGGTCGTCGAAGATGTAGCGGGCCAGCTGGCTCAGATTGACCGGCTGGCGTGCCAGGGGCTGGGTCGACAGCTGGGCCAGGGCCAGCAGCGCGTCGATCATGCTGTTCATGCGCGCGGCCGCACCCATCACCCGGTCCAGATGGTCGTTGCCGATGCGGTCCAGCAGCCGGCCATAGTCCTCTTTCAGGATGCGGGTGAAGCCCTCAACGACCCGTATCGGCGCGCGCAGATCGTGGGACACGGTGTAGCTGAAGGATTCGTGATCGCTGAGCGTCTGCGGCTGCTGCTCACCCGTGGGCGCCCCGGCCACGACCGTCTGTGGCCACAGCGAGACCAGCAGCTGCCGGCCCTCGCTGTCCTGCGACAGCGTTGTGCGGCACAACACCCAGGCGCCGCAGGGCGCCGGCTCGCCGTCGGCCACCGCGGCCAGCGCCTCGCGCACCTGCCCCGGCAGCAACTCGCGGCACTGCGTCCAGCTCAGGCCAGGCAGTTCATCGGCGCGGCGGCCCAGCAGGATGGCCGCGGCCTGGTTGACATTGAGCAATTCGAGCGCGCCGGTCTTCAGCTCCAGCAGCAGCAGTGCCGGCCCTGGCAGGGCCTGCAGCCACTGGCGCTGATCGGCTGCGACCTGCGCCGCGGCCAGACCGGGCGTCAGCGCATGGGCAGTGCCCTGATAACCGCTGAAACGGCCGCTGGCATCGAAACAGGGCAGGCCGCGCAAGCGCCAGCTGCCCGAAAATTGCGCCGCCGCGCCCTGCTCCACATGGGCCTGCACAACCACATCCTGCAGCGGCACGCGCTCGTCCATGCGCAGCTGCAGCCGACTGACCGGTGCGGTCGAGTCAAGATCTGGCCCCACCAGCACGAAACGCTCCCAGAGGGTCTGCGTAGCGGCCGCGCCGATCCAGCTCGATGCTGGCAAGCCCTGCGGCGCCTGCCAGCGCACCAGATGGTGCTCCGCATCGGTCTGCCACTGCCAGTCCGGCTGCAGCTGCGCCAGGTTCTGCAACTGCACGCGGGCCTCGCGCAGCGGCTCCTGCATGCGCTGGCGCGTCATTCGCACACCCATATGCCAGCCCAGCGCGGCGAACAGCAGCAGGAGCACGCCGCACATCAGGCTCAACGGCAGCACCAGCATCCAGGGCGGCGCAGTCACGGCGACGGTCGCGGCCAGGCCGTCCCGCAGGCCCAGGGCCAGCAGCACTGTCGCCAGCAATGCCAGCAGGAGAACCGCCCCCCACCAGGGGCGGCGGCTACCGCTCTCACGCCGTTCACTCACACGATCCACCATGCGGCGCATTGTAAGGACGTAAATCATGTGACCTGTGCCACACCGCCGGCATCTTTGCACGCGCGCAAGGCCGGCCACCCCCCATCGGCGGTCAAGTTTGATCCCGTTCAGACGATGAGACCCGAACAACGGGAGACTGCCGACACCCTGGGTGCCGCAGAGCAAAGTACAAGAAGACAGGGATGAAACCAATCATTGATGCCTACCGCCTGATGTTTGCCCGTAATCAGCTGCAGCATGGGTCTCTGCGCCCGAGGCCGGCGATGGCTCGGGCGCAGCCTGCGGCCGGTGCCGGGCTGTCCGACGTGCTGCATGGCATGAAGGTGCTATGGGACGGCCTGCCGGGCGCCCTGCTGGTCTTCGATCTGGACCAGGGCGATCTGCTGCATCTGAACCTCGCCGCCGAGCGCCTGCTCGGCGCTGGCGCGCCCGGGACAGCGCTGGATCCGGTGCTCTCGGCCTGGTGGTCACGGCAGCTGTTGCAGGACTGGAGCGAGCAGGGCTCCGCCCCGGAAGAGCTCCGCCTGGACCAGGACCGGGCCGAGCGTTGGCTGCAGTTGCAGCGCCAGGCCCTGTGCCTGGCCGATCCGCCGATGACGCTGGGCCTGGTCAGCCTGGTCGACGTGACGCAGCGCCGCCAGCTGGAGCGCGCGCTGCAGGAGAGCGACACCCGCTTTCGCGAGGTCACCGAGGCGATGCGCGAAAGCCTGTTCGTCACCAATCTGGGCTGGGACACGCTGTACTTCAGCTCGCCACTGCTGCTGGAGATCCTCGGCCTGCAGGTGTCGGAGCTGCGCCAAGGCCCTGCCGTCATCCGCAGCCGCGTGCACCCCGACGACCTCAAGCTCTACGACCAGCGGCTCGCACAGCAAAGCAGCGAGGCCCAGCATAAGCCGGTGGACATCGTCATTCGCATCATGCACCCGGCCAAGGGCCAGCGCTGGATGCGGCTGCGCACCCGCATCCAGCCCCACGGCGCCCCGGGCCAATCGAGGATCTACGGCATGGTCGGTGACGTCACCGAAGCCCACGAGCGGCAGCGCGAACTGCAACGTGCCCGTGACCTGGCCGAGGCGGCCAGCCTGGCCAAGAGCGAGTTCATGGCCAATATGAGCCACGAGATCCGCACGCCGATGAACGGCATCCTCGGCATGAGCGAGCTCTTGATCGGCACGACGCTGAGCGCCCAGCAGTCGCGCTATGCCAAGGCGGTGCACCGTTCGGGCGAGACGCTGCTGCGCATCATCAATGACATCCTGGACCTGTCGCGGGTCGAGGCCGGCAAACTGGAGCTGGAGCATGCCGATTTCGAGCTCCGTGCCGTGGTCGAAGACACCCTGGAGATGCTGGCCCCACGCGCCTATGAGAAAGGCCTGGAGCTGAACTTCCGCGAGCGCCCGGGCCTGCCCGAGCTGGTGCACGGCGATGCGCTGCGTCTGCGCCAGGTGCTGATCAACCTGATCGCCAACGCGATCAAGTTCACCGACAGCGGTGAGGTGCTGATACAGCTGGACGGCTTCGAGGGCGAATCAGGCCACTGGATGCTGGAGTTCCAGGTCATAGACACCGGCATCGGTATCGCCCCGGACGTGCAGCCCCGGCTGTTCACCGCCTTCACCCAGGCCAATGGCAGCCTGTCGCGCCGCTACGGTGGCACCGGCCTGGGCCTGGCCATCTCCCGTCAGCTGGTCGAGTTGATGGGCGGGCAGATCTCGGTGCACAGCCGCCCCGGCCAGGGCTCGCAGTTCGTCTTCAGCCTGGCCGTGCGCTCGGCGGAGCCGCGAACCGGATTGCCAATCCGGCCGACGATCCGGCTGGGCGCTGCCGGCCACGCCCTGATCGTGCATGCGCACGACAGCAGCGGCCAGATCCTGAAGGGGCAACTGGAGCAATGGGGTTATCAGGTCAGCCTGGGCGCAGACGCCGAAGCCGCTGTGCGCCTGCTGCAGGACAGGGAGCGCAGCTTCGAACTCGCCCTGCTCGATCTGGGTGCCTCGGACAGCCTGGACTTGATGCAGACCGTCCGCACGCAAGGCCTGCTCGGCACCACCCGCTGGCTGCTGCTGTCGACACAGGCCGACGGCATACTGCAGCACCGAGCACTGGCCGCCGGCTACCACCGGGTGCTGGGCAAGCCGCTGCGCCGGGAGGAGCTGCGCCTGGCCCTGCTGGGTCAGCAGCCGATGGCTGCCGCCATCACCCAGCTGCGGGGAAATCTGAATTTCCGCGTGCTGGTAATCGAGGACAATCCGGTCAATCAGGAAGTCATCAGCCAAATGCTTGCCCAACTCGGTTGCCAGGTGGAACTGAGTTCAGACGCACTGAGCGGTCTGAAGGCCCTGTGTGAGCATGAGTTCGATCTGGTGATGATGGACATACAAATGCCCGGCATGGACGGCATCGAGGCCTTGGGCTGGTTCAGGCGCGGTCCGAGTACGCGCTTTCCCTTCCGCACCCCGCCCCAGACCAAGGTGGCAGCAGTGACCGCCAACGCCCTGGGCGGCGACGAGACGCGGCTGCGCGGTCTGGGTTTTGACGACTATCTGTCCAAGCCCTTTCGCCAGCGGCAGCTGCAAGACCTGTTGGCACGTTGCCTGCTTGCCTCGGGCCTCAGCGCCGATGCCGACGTCGCGGCCGCGGAATCAAGTACCCTGAGTGATGGACTGTTTGCCATGAACGCACCCCATTCCCTGACCGCCAGCGCCATCACCCTGGACGCCCATGCGCTGGACCGCCTGCGCGAGCTCGACCCCAGCGGCAACAACCGCCTGCTGGCCCGGGTGGCCACGGCCTTTCTGGGTTCGCTCGACCGGCTGATGCCCGATTTGCAGGCGGCCCGCACCGAAGTACCCAATTTAGCGGCCATACGTCACGTCGCTCATACATTAAAGTCGTCCTCGGCGAGCATCGGCGCCCTGGATTTGTCCAGGCGCTGTGCTGAAATAGAGCAGCTGGCGCGTGACGGTCAGGTCGAGGGCCTGGAGGCGTTGCTGGACGGCATGCAGTCGGATGTGGCGCGTGTGCGCCTTGCACTGCAGGCCCTTTTGTCGGAAACCCAATGAGTGCACGTGACGATATGGATGAGGAAGGCACAGAACAGCCCCGGGTGCTGCTTGTCGATGACGACGAGGTGAACCTGTTGCTGACGGCGATCGCCCTGCGCGAGCGCGGCTTCCACATCACCGAAGCGTCCAGTGGCGAGCAGGCACTGACCATGATCAGTGAGTGGTCGCCCGACATCATCGTGCTCGACGCCATGATGCCCGAGCCCGACGGCTTCCAGACCTGCATGCGCCTGCGCGACATGCCCGGCTTCGAGTCGATCCCGGTGCTGATGCTGACCGGCCTGGACGACGACACCTCGATCAACCGCGCCTACCAGGTGGGCGCCACCGACTTCTTCGTCAAATCCAACCAATGGAGTCTGCTGGCCGGGCGCCTGCGCTATCTGCTGCGCTCCTCGCGCACCCGCATCGAGCTGGAGCGCAGCAAGGCGCGGCTGGCGCGCGCGCAAGACCTGGCCCGCATGGGCAGCTTCGAATGGCGGCGCGGTGGCACAGCCGGCTTCCAGATGGCGGCCGAAGCGGTGCGCGTGTTCGGCCATGGGCCCGGCGACTCGCTGGACTTCATCGGCGTGATGCGCATGGTCGGCCGCGACGACCGTGCGCTCTTCCTGCGCCTACTGCGCGACGTGATAGCGCACAACTCGGTGCTGGTCACCGACCTGGCCGTGACCCTGCTGGACGGGCGCTCGCGCATCATCCACATCGAGGCCGAGCCCGAGTTCAACGAACAGGGCAACGCCAGCGGCTACACCGGCATCGTCCAGGACGTGACCGACCGCCGCATGGCCGAGGACAAGATCCGCCAGCTGGCCAATTTCGACGCACTGACCGGGCTGCCGAACCGCCGCCAGCTGATCTGGCGCACCGAGCGGGCGATCGAGCAGGCTCGCCGCATGGGCCATGAGGTCGGCCTGCTGCTGATCGACCTGGACCGCTTCAAGATCATCAATGACACCTTGGGCCACAGCGCCGGTGACGAGTTGCTGATGGAGGTGGCGCGCCGCCTGCGCGGCTGCGTGCGCCACTCCGACACGGTGATGGAGGGCATGCTGGAGTCGGTCGGTGGCCGTTCGCACCGCACGCTCGAAGCCGTGGGCCGGCTGGGCGGCGACGAATTCGTTGCCCTGCTGCCCGAGGTGATAGACGAGCGCGATGCCGAGCGCGTCGCCCAGCGCGTGCTTGAAGCGCTGCGCGAGCCTATCTTCATCGCCGGCCAGGAGTGTTTCGTCACCGCCAGCGTCGGTATCGCCATCTATCCGCGCGATGGCATCACGATGGCCGATCTGCTGCGCAACTCCGACGTGGCGATGTATGCCGTCAAGTCGCAGGGCCGCAACGCCTCGGTGCTGTACAGCCCGCAGCTGGCCGGCCGCGGCCGCGAGAAGCTGGAGCTGGAAAGCGCGCTGCACAAGGCGATCGAGCGCAACGAGCTGGTGCTGCACTATCAACCGAAGATCGACGTGCGCGCCGCCCGCATGGTCGGCGTCGAGGCGCTGATGCGCTGGCAGCGCGGGCCCACGCTGGTGCCGCCGGGTGACTTCATTCCGCTGGCCGAGGAGACCGGCCTGATCGTGCCGCTGTCCGAATGGGCGCTGCGCGAGGCCGCCCGCCAGGCCAAGATCTGGCAGATCAACTTCGGCTTCAGCGATTCGATCGCGGTGAATCTGCCCAACCGGCTTTTCGAGCGCTCGGATCTGGTCGAACACATCCACCAGTGCGTCAGCACCTATGGCGTGCCGCACCGCGCGATCCAGCTGGAGATCACCGAGACGGGCCTGATGAAGGACCTGCAGAACGTGATCCCCTCGCTGCACCGCCTGAACGAGGTCGGCGTCGAGATCTCGATCGACGACTTCGGCACCGGCTACTCCTCTCTGGCCTATCTGACCACCCTGCCGATCTCCGAGGTGAAGATCGACCGCAGTTTTGTGCGCGATCTGGGCATCACGCCGCAGAGTTCGGCCGTCGTCACCGCCATCATCGCCCTGGCCCGGTCGCTGGGCCTGCGCGTGATTGCCGAGGGTGTCGAGACACTGCGCCAGATGGAGGTGCTGCACCGTCTGGGTTGCTCGGTGATGCAGGGCTTTCTGTTCAGCAAGCCCTTGCCGCCAGATGATCTGGAACTGTGGATCAGCCAGACCATTCTGCCGCGCAAGGCGCCCTGGATTGCCCAGGCCAATGCCGAGGGCATTCTGGACCTGACCGTGCGCGCCACCCCGATCAGCGGCTCGCGCTGACCCTCAATGGACGAGCGCAGTACCCATCCAGCACAGTTGGCCAAGGGCGCGCTGCGCCGTCTGGCACTGGACAAGCTCGAACCCACCCCCGAAAACTATGCCCGCGCCTATGCCGAGGAGCAGGGCGATGGGGCCAGCCCCTCGGCCCTGCCGGCCCGTGCACAGCCCTTGCTGGACAAGCTGGTCAACCTCAGCCTGAACGACGCCAAGGCGCGAGAGGATCTGTCCAGGGCGCTGCGCGACGGTCAGTGGGACCGCGCCCAGCAACACCTGGAACGTGCGCTGGAGCTGGACGGCCCCGGCCCGCAGGCCAAGGCCCTGGCCGAGCTGATCGAGCGCCTGGTGCGCGGCGTGCAGCGCGGCGGCCGGCAGTGGACGACGGCGCGCAAGAAAGACAGCCTGCAGCGAGTGCTCGACGGCAGCAGCAGCGACATGCAGCGCATGCTGCAACGCATCAAGCAGCTGGTGAACAGCTGGGACGATGACTCGACCGACACCAAGGTCGGCATCGAGGATGATCTGGATGCACTGCTGGGCCCGCAGGACGATGAGCCGCGGGTCAGCCGTTTTGCCATCGATGCCGCAGATGACCTCGTGCAGCAGGACAGCCTCGCCAGCGCCCCCGCTCAGCAGTGGCCCGAGGTCAGTGCCAGCCTGCAGGGCACGGTGCAGGTGGCCCTGCCTGCCGACGACGCGCGTGCCGCCGAGCTGTCACGCGAACTCGACCAGATGCACAAGCGCCTGCTGCAGGACGGGGCCACACCGGAGCGCGCCGAGGAGGTGCAGCAGCTGTGCGCCCGCGCGCGCCTGCTGCTGGAGCACCGCCACCATCTGTTCGGCGCCCTGGGCAGCCTGTGCCACGAGTTGACAGCCAGCCTGGCCGACCTGGCCGAGGACGACAGCTGGGCCCAGGGCCAGGCCGCCGCGATGCGCAACACGCTGGAGCAGGGCTTGAACGCACGTGGCGTCCGCTCGGTGTCCGAACTGCTGGCCGGCACACGGGCGCGCCAGCAATCGCTCCGGGATGACCGCAACAAGTCACGCAATGCGCTGAAGGGCCTGATACAGCGCATGCTCAGCGAGCTGGGTGAGCTCGGTCAGCACACCGATCGTTTCAGTCTCAGCGTCGGCCGCTATGCCGAGGTGATCGAGAAGGCCGACACGCTGGAGAGCCTGACCGGCGCCGTGCGCGAGATGGTCGAGGAGAGCCGCAGCGTGCAGGGCCTGGTGCAGCAGACCCAGGAGCGCCTGCACACCGAGCACTCACGCGCGACCGAGCTGTCCGAACGGGTCAACCAGCTGGAGGGCGAGCTGCGCCGGCTCTCCGACGAGGTCTCGACCGACCAGCTGACGCAGGTCGCCAACCGCCGCGGCCTGGTCGCCGCCTTCGAGGTCGAGCAGGCCAAGCTGGAACGCGAAGGCGCGCCGCTGGCACTGGGCCTGCTTGATGTGGACGACTTCAAGAAACTCAATGACACGCTGGGCCATACCGCGGGCGATGTGGCGCTGAAGGCGCTGGCCGAGAAGGTGCTGCAATCGCTGCGCCCCGGCGATATGGTGGCCCGCTACGGCGGCGAGGAGTTCGTCGTCATGCTGCCCAACACGCCGCTGACGGAGGCCCAGCAGGTGCTGACAAGGCTGCAGCGCTCGCTGACCGCGGGCCTGTTCATGCACGAGGGCAAGTCGGTGTTCGTCACCTTCTCGGCCGGCGTCACGCTGTACCGGCCCGGTGAGCGGCTGGACGAGGCGCTGGACCGCTCCGACATGGCCTTGTACGAGGCCAAGCGGACGGGGAAGAACAGAACCTGCCTGGCGTAGCCCGGATGGAATCCGGGGCCAAGATCCCGGATTGCATCCGGGCTACGGTCAGAACTGGAACGCGAGCCGCACCCCACCCCAATGCCTGCCCTGCACCTTGATCGGCGCGGCCAGCTCCTTCATCACCACAAAGCGCCCGCCGCCCATGTCGCGTCGGTAGGTCTGCAGCAGGAAGGGCCGCTGGTTGCGGGCCGAGGCCAGGCCGGTGCGGTCATTGAAGATGCGACGGTAACGGCTGTGGGCGCTGTCCCAGGCAAGATCGCCGCGCTGGGGCTGGCAGTACTGCTTGTTGTGCGTCGCCACATAGCCGTTGCGGTCGACGGCGATGCAGAACACCACCTTGTTGCTGAATTTCAGCATGCGCTCCTGCACCTGAGGGAACAGCTTGTCGGCCAGGCCGGTGAAGCGGCTCATGAACTGGGCCGGATTGGTGCTGGCTATCGGCTGGTAGTGCTCGTCGAACAAGTCGGTCACCGAGATGGTCGATTGCTTCAGTGCATCTTCCAGCAGGGCCGAGATCTCGGCTGCGGCCTCTTGAACCGCCAGGATATAGGGCGTGTCCTCGGTCTCGAAACCGCTCTCGGCGACCTTTTCGAGCAGGTCCTCGGAGATCTTCAGAAAGGTCTCGCTGTGGCCCAGCGCCTGCCCCAGGGCCTTGCTGGTCTGCTGCACCTGGCCCTGCATGCCGCTCATTGCGCCGCTGAGTTCGTTGCACAGTGACTGGCTGCTCTCGGCAGCGCCAACAATGGCTGCAACACCGGCTTCCACATGGGCCAGCGCCTGATGCACACGCCCCTGCTTGGCGGCGTTGCTCTGAGTCTGGATTTCGCGGGCCAGCGCCTCAATGCGCTCGTCAAGCTTGCCCAGGGTGCCGAGAATCTGCTTGGACGAGGTCTCGACCTTGCCGGCCAGGTCCTTGACGGCATCGGCCACCACGCCGAAGCCACGCCCCGCGTCACCGGCGCGCTTGGCTTCTACAGAGGCATTGAATGCCACCAGCCGCGTCTGCACCGCAATCTGGGTGATCTGGCCGGCGGCCTCGGCCACCTGCTTGAGCGTATCGACAATGGTGCCGACTTCCTTGCCCACGGCCTCCAGCGCCTGGCGCGCCTGACTCACCGCCCTGCTGCTGCCCTGGGTGTGTTCGCCAATGCCCTGCTGGGCCTTGTTGACCTGGGCCAGCTGGGTCTGCAGCGCGGTAACAGTGTCGAGCTGCTGCAGCGCCTGCTTGCTGGAGTCTTCGATCAGGCCGCGCACCTCGGCGGCCTCACGGCCCAGTACCGAGGCCTGATGCGACAGCGAGCCTATCAACTGGCGGGCATCGGGTGCATTGACGGCGGGCGCAGCCGCTCTGAGATCGGGGGGGGGATTGCGTTTAAAGAGTCCCATCATGCCTCTGGAAGCCCAAATGAGTGAACACAAGGGCAGGACTGCACCCCCTCTTGACTACCACTCTCTCAGTTTGACGCGTAACCTTGCAATAGACTGACTGTGGAGCTGGCAGACCCGTGACTCCGTGACCTTCAGCACGGCGGCGATCTCTTTCAGGTTCATGTCGTGCTCGTAGTACATGCTCATCACGTACTGCTCACGCTCGGGCAGATTCTTGATCGCGTCGACCAGAGCCTGGCGCATGCGCTGGTCCTGTAGCTGAGCCAGCGGGTTGTGGTCGTCGGAGACGACATGGCGGTCCAGATAATCGTCATCGCCATCGTCGCCCGACATGTCCTCCAGATAGACCAGCTGGGTGCCCCGCACCTTGCCCAGCAACTCCTGGTATTCGACCAGGCTCAGGCCCATTTCCTTGGCAATCTCGGATTCATGCGGCGCACGGCCGAGCTTCTGCTCCAGCTTGTGCACGGCGGTCTCGATCGAACGCTGCTGGCGGCGCGTGCCGCGGCTCATCCAGTCGCCGCCGCGCAGCTCGTCGAGCATGGCGCCGCGGATGCGCTGGGTGGCAAAGGTCTCGAATTGCACGCCCTGAGCGGCGTCGAAACGCGACAGGGCATCGGTCAAACCAATCATGCCTACCTGGATCAGGTCGTTGATCTCCACGTTGGCGGGCAGCTTGGCAATCATCTGATGTGCCAGTCGCCGCACCAGCGGGCTGTACTGCTTGATCATCGAATTGATGTCCAGTTGGCCTTTGGCGGTGTACATGCTCTGCTCCAACATTCAATTTGCGGCCATACCGGCATCTTGCCACGGACGGAGCAGCCCACGCAAAGGCATCGCGTCGGCGGGCGCATCGAGGGCTGCGCCGGGCGGCGCGGCCATCAATAGTTCACGCGCCAGATGCCGCAGTTCGGGGGATGGCCTCTCATCGGGCGGAGCAATCGGGTCAATCGCGGCCCAGTCGCGCAGCACGGCGCCCAGGAAGCTGTCGGCGCAGGTCGTCATCTGCTGGGCGATACGCTCGACGCGGGGCGAGTGCTCGTCGGCGCCCAGCAGCAGGCTGTAGACCATCAGGCCGGCGCGCTGCGTCAGCAGCTTCATGCCGGCGTAGGCATGGGTCACGCTGTGCGGGTGGTCATCGGCCAGCAGCACCGGGCGGACCTCGCGCCGAGCCACGACGCGGCACAATTCGGCCGCGCTGGCATGCAGCAACACCACATCGGCCTGCGGGGCGGCTTCGATCACCGCGTTGAGCATCTCGGCCGCCGAGCCATGCGAGTTGATGAAGCGCATCGGCAGGCCACGGGCGGCCAGGTACGACACCTTGTCGGACAACTGCTCGACGCAGGCACCCAGATCGACAGCAGCCAGTTCGTCCGGGGCGGGCGAGTTCTCGCCGGCATCGACAACCAAGGTGTGCAGGCCCAGTTCGGCAAAGGCGGCGCACAGCCGTTCCAGCAGCACCCCGCCGAAGGCTACATTGGGGTTGCTGACCACGGGCACGAAACGCACACGCGAGGCCGAGAACATCCGGCGCAGGCCATCGGCCTGATCTTGCGGAGCGGGTGCTGCGAAGGGGTTGTGCATGAGGCGGTAGGGGTCTTGTTCTGTTTGAGAGCGGGCTGGGCGTCTTGAATCAGACGTGCAGACCGGCTGCAAGCGCGGCGCTGCTCACGGGGGCGCCGGCAAAGATCAGGTTCACGTCGGAGGCGTCGACCCGCCAGGCACTGGCGCCACCACCACGCAGCGCGCGCTGGATCAGCGCATGGGCCGACAGGCGATGCCAGTCTTCCGGCACGCGCTGGCCGTTGGCCACGCCGACGACGCGCAGGCGGTGGCGTATCAGTGTGTCCAGTGCCGGGCCCAGCTTGACGGCCTCGTCGATCTTGGACAGCACCACGCCCTGGCATTCGCTGGCGCGCCAGGACAGCACCACGTCCTCGATCGTCTCGCCCTGGGCCGAGGCATTGACGACCAGCAGCTTGCGTATGCTCTTGTGGGCCAGCATGTCCAGCAACTCGCGGGTGCGGCTGTCGCGCTGGGCCATGCCGGCCGTGTCGATCAGGATCATCTTCTTGGCCGACAGCAGTTCCAGCAGGTCTTCCAGCGAGGCGCGGTCGTGCGCGGTGTGCACCGGCACGCCGAGGATGCGGCCATAGGCGCGCAGCTGTTCGTGGGCGCCGACGCGGTAGGCGTCCAGCGTGATCAGGCCCAGCTGGGCCGCACCGTGGCGGGTGGCGAAATTGGCGGCGATCTTGGCCGTGGTCGTGGTCTTGCCGACGCCGGTGGAGCCGATCAGCGCGAACACGCCGGCCTGCTCTTCCAGGGCCGGGCCGGCCTCGTCGGTGAGCAGATTGTGTTGCAGCACCTGGGTGGCCCAGACCGATTCGTCGGCATTGCTGTTCTGCAGATCGACCGGAAAGCCCTCGACCAGCTTGCGCGTCAGCGCCGGCGAGAAGCCGCCTTCCAGCAGGCGCTGGGTCAGGCGGGCCTGTGCCGGTTGGCGCTGCAGCTTCTCCATGAAGGCCAGCGCGCCGAAGCGCTCCTCGATCAGGCCCTTCATCGAGCGCAGCTCGTTCATCATGTCCTGCTGGTCGCGCTTGGCCGAACCGGGGGCCATATCGGCCAGGGTCGGGGTTTCGCGCAGGCGGGTCTGCACGCGGATTTCGTCGCGCAGCACCGGCGGGGCGCGGCGGGCAGCGGTTGCGGAGGCCGTGGCCACGGCCGGGGCGCTGCCGCGGACCGGTGGGTGTTCCTGCTGCATGGTCGGCGCACTGGCCGGGCGCAGCGGGCGCACCGTGCTGGGCAGGGCCGGCGCGGGGGCCGGACCGGGGTCGGGCTGGGCATTCAGTTCGGCCTGGCGGCGCTTGAGCATGCGCTCGCGTACATAGTCCTGGAATGACAGGGTGCTCATCGCCAGGGTCTGCACATCGTCGGCCACGCCCTGATCCATCACCGGTTCGCTGCGCTGCGCGGCCGGCCGCGCCGGCTGCTGCGGCGCACCGGCCTGCTGGCGCAGATTGCGCGGCTGGGACTTGTCAGCCAGGGCGGCAGCGGCGCGGGCCTGCAGACTGCCGCGCGGCGCATTGCCGGCAGAGGCCTGGGGGGCATTGCCGCTGGGCGCGGTGGCCGAGAAGCGCTCGATCTGCTGCACGCTCTCCGGCGCCATGGCCAGCACCTCGACGCCCTCGGCACAGGGCTTGGTGGAGAGCACGACGGCGTCATCGCCGAAGGCCTGACGCACCAGCGTCAGGGCATCGCGGGACGTGCGGGCGGTAAAGCGTTTGACATTCATGCCGTGCCTCCAATGATCGAGCCGATCCGGATGGAATGGGTTTCAGGAATTTCACTGTGCGCCAGTACCTTCAACCGGGGTGCGGCGCGCTTCAAGAGTCGAGCCATCGGCGCGCGTATCGCGTCGGGTACCAGCAGACAGGCCGGCACGCCCAGGTCTTCCTGGTGCTTGGCGGTGTCGGCGGCCGAGCGGGCCAGGGTGTCGGCCACACCGGGGTCCAGCGCCGCGCCGTGCGGCGAGTTCAGCGCCTGGGTCACCAGGCGTTCGAGTTCGGGGTCCAGTGCGATCACGTCCAACTCCTTCACCGGACCGTAGATCTGCTGCACGATGGCCGGGGCCAGATGGGTGCGGATGCGGCTGGCCAGCTCGTTCGGGTCGGTCACCGTCGGGGCATACTCGGCCAGGCAGTCGATGATGGATCGCATGTCGCGGATGTGCACGCCCTCCTCCAGCAGCAGCTGCAGCACTCTTTGCACGGTGGCGATACCTATCATCTTGGGAATCACGTCTTCGATCAGTTGAGGGGCCAGCTTGGTCATGTGCTCGACCAGCGCCTGGGTCTCCACGCGGCCCAGCAACCGGGCCGCCTGCACTTGCATCAAGTGTGAGAGATGGGTGGCCACCACGGTCGAGCAATCAACAACGGTAAATCCGGCCATTTGCGCCACCTCGCGCTGGCGGTCCTCGATCCATACCGCGGGCAGGCCGAAGGCCGGGTCGGTGGTGCGGGTGCCGATCAGCTGCTGGCTGGCGTGGCCCGGGTTGATGGCCAGCCACATGCCCGGGAAGGCCTCGCCCTCGCCCACCACCGCGCCGCGCAAGGTGATGCGGTAGGCGCTGGGCTTGAGCTCGAGGTTGTCGCGGATATGCACCGGCGGCGGCAGGAAACCGACCTCCTGCGCGAACTTGCGGCGCACACCCTTGATACGGCTGAGCAGATCGCCCTCGCGCTGCTTCTCGACCAGCGTGATCAGCCGGTAGCCGACCTCCAGGCCCAGCGTATCGACAGGCACAAGATCGTCCCAGCTCGCATCGACATTCGCCTCGGCCGGCGCCACCGCCGTGACCTTGGGCTTTTGCGCCGCCAGGATGTGGCGCTGCTTCATCAGCCAAGCCAGATAGCCGAAGCCGCCGGCAATCATCAGGAACACCAGATGCGGCATGCCCGGGATCAGACCCAACAGGCCGATGATGCCGGCGGTGATGGCCAGCGACTGCGGCGAGTTGAAGACCTGCTGCGCGATCTGCGCGCCGACGTTCTTGTCCTTGCCGACGCGGGACACCACCATCGCCGCGGCGACCGAGATCAGCAACGCCGGGATCTGCGCGACGAGCGCGTCACCGACGGCCAGCAGGATGTAGGAGTTGGCCGCCTGGCCGGCCGACAGCCCGTGCTGGGCCACGCCGATGATGAAGCCGCCGATGATGTTGATGAACAGTATCAGGATGCCGGCCACGGCGTCGCCGCGCACGAACTTGCTGGCGCCGTCCATGGAGCCGAAGAATTCGGCTTCCTCGCCCACCTCGGCGCGGCGGCGCTTGGCCTCCTTCTCGTCGATCAGACCGGCGTTCAGGTCGGCGTCGATGGCCATCTGCTTGCCGGGCATCGCATCCAAGGCGAAGCGGGCACCAACCTCGGCAATACGCTCCGCACCCTTGGTGACGACGATGAAGTTGATCACCACCAGGATGCCGAAGACGATCAGGCCGACGGCGAAGTTGCCACCGATCAGGAAGTGGCCAAAGGACTCGATCACCTTGCCGGCCGCACCAGTGCCGGTGTGGCCCTCCAGCAGCACCACGCGGCTGGAGGCGACGTTCAGCGACAGGCGCATCAGCGTGGTCAGCAGCAGCACGGCCGGGAAGGCCGCGAAGTCCAGCGGCTTGAGCATGTGAGCGGCCACCATCATCACCATCACCGCCATCGCGATATTGAAGGTGAACAGCAGGTCCAGCGCGAACGGCGGCAACGGTAGCACCATCATCGCCAGAATCATGATGATGGCCAGCGGCGCACCCAGCGATCGCAGCAGCGCGGCGCGTGGGCCCAGCATGGCTTGCATCTGTTGCATCAGGCCATTCATGCGTCAGTCTCCGGATCGTCGGCGTTGGGCTTGGTGGCCTTGTGATGGGGGTCCAGTTCGACCGGCACATCGGGTTGCGGCTGCTGTGCCGGCATCGGTGCCTTGCCGGCCATGGCAGCGCGCAGCTGGTACACATAGGCAAGCACCTGCGCCACGGCGGCGAACAGGGCGGCGGGGATTTCCTTGTCCACCTCGGAATGCGCATACAGCGCCCGGGCCAGCATCGGCGACTGCAGCACCGGCACCTTGGACTCCTTGGCCAGGTCGCGGATCTTCATCGCCAGCAGGTCGGCCCCCTTGGCGACAACGCGCGGTGCGCCCATCGCGGTTTCGTCGTACTTCAGGGCCACGGCATAGTGGGTCGGGTTCATCACCACCAGGTCGGCCTTGGGCACGGCGGCCAGCATGCGGTGCTTGGCCATCTCGCGCATGCGTTGGCGCATGCGGCCCTTGACCTCGGCATTGCCCTCGGCCTCCTTGTATTCCTGCTTGGCCTCTTCGCGTGTCATCTTCAAACGGCGCAGGTGCAGGGCGCGCTGCAGCGGCACATCGATGGCGGCGAACAGGGCCAGTGCAATCACCAGCAGCAGCAGGCCGGCCGACAGCAGCTCGCCGGCATAGCCGATCGCATTGGGCAGCGGCACGGCCATCATTCCGACATAGTTGGCCATGCGGTCCTTCAGCACCAGCGTGCCAACGGCACCCAGGATCAGGGCCAGCAGGCTGGATTTCAGCGCGTCACTGGCGTGCTGCCAGCTGAACAGCCGGCCGATGCCGGCCAGCGGGCTGATGCGTTCGAATTTCGGGGTGATGGGCTTCAGCGTCCAGACCATGCCACCGGCGGCGACCGCGCTGGCCATTGCCACCAGCACCATCACGATGCCCATCGGCGCCACCACCAGGATGAGCTTCAGGGTCAGGTCGGACAGCACCTCGCCCATTTGGGCCGGGCTGCTCACGGCAGTGACATTGAAGCGCAGCGCCTGTGCCAGCATCTGCTTGAGCCAGTCCACCAGCATCGGCGCAAGCAATACCAGCAGCGCCCCGCCCGCCCCCATCGCGGTGAAGTGCCCCAGGTCGCGCGAGCGCGCAACCTGGCCGTCATCACGCGCCTTCTTCAGCTTCTTGGCTGAGGCGGGTAAGTTACGGTCTTGTGCGTTTTGGTCGGCCATGGGGAAACAAGTTGACGGTCATCGTCATTGTTTGCCGCTGTGGCCAAAAACTTAAGGCAGATAAGGGGGTGAAAACCGGACGTAGTTTCAATGCAAAACGGCGACCGAGGTCGCCGTTCAGGGGGCCAGCGGTGCCTAGAAACCCAGGCTTGCCAGCAAGTCATCCACCTCGGTCTGGTCCTTGACCACATCGGTGCGGCCTTCATGCACGACCACCGGGCCCTGCAACACGGCCTCGACCTTGTGCGCCTGCTCGGGCGGCGCTGCCTGCACCAGCAGCTTGACCAGGCTGTCTTCCAGGTCACCGGCCAGCTTGACGACCCGGGCCACCACCTGGCCGGTCAGGTCGTGGAAGTCCTGGGCCATCATGATGTCGGTCAGATGCTGGTCGATCGCCGCCGTGCGGGCTTCGACCTCGGCAACGAAATTGAACACCGCCCCGGTCGCCACCGCCTTGACCGGATCGGCCACGATGGAGGCCGCCATGGCACGCGTCTGCTCGGAGATGCGGCCATGCTCGGCCTTGGCCAGGTCGACCGAGTTCAGCACCTTCTCGGCGGCTTCGCCCGTCTTCTTGGCGATATAGCTCAGCCGGCTACGCGCGTCTGGCAGGCCCTCGGTGGCCTCCTGCAGCTTGGGCATCACACCCAGATGCTGCAAGGTGTCGTGCAGTTGGCGGGTGATATGACCGAGCTGGTTGAAGACCTCGGGCGAGGCCTGGGCTGCCATCGTGGGCGCCAGGCTGGCTATGGTGTCGGCCATGGAGATCTCCGGTTCAAGCGGCCGCAGCCAGTTTTTGCATGATCTTCTGGACCTTCTCTTCCAAAGTGGCTTTGGTGAAGGGTTTGACGATGTAGCCGGCCGCGCCCGTCTGGGCCGCCAGCACGATGTCTTCCTTGCGTGCCTCGGCCGTCACCATCAGCACCGGGATGTGCTTCAGCGAGGGGTCTTCCTTGACCGCCTTGAGCAGGTCGAAGCCGTTCATGTTCGGCATATTGATGTCGCTGACGACAAAGTCGTACTTGGTCTGCTTGAGCATCCCCAGGGCGACGGCACCGTCTTCCGCCTCGTCCGCATTGTTGTAGCCGATCTCCTTCAGCAACCCGCGCACGATGCGGCGCATGGTCGAGAAGTCATCGACGATCAGAAATTTCATATCGGTGCTCATGGCATTCCTCGAATCTGCTTGAGGCCTTATCGGATGGGAGGCGCCAAACTTGAGGCACCTCCCGCTGGCGAATCGGGATTGGTTTGCACCTCCTCCGCTTCCGGCTTGAATACCGAGTCTTCCGCATCTCGGGTCATCACAATAATACTGATGCGGCGGTTGCTCGGGCTCAATGGATCTTCCTTGTTGAAAAGGGTGCTGGACGCAAGGCCCTGCACCCGCAATGTACGGTCTTCGGGCAGGCCGCCGATGATCATTTCTCGCCGGGACGCATTGGCCCGGTCGGCGGACAGCTCCCAATTGCTGTAGCCGCGGTCGCCGCCCGGGAACGGTGTCGCATCGGTATGGCCCTCCAGGGTGATGCGGTTGGGCACCTCGGCCAACACCTGACCGAGTGCACGCAGCAACTCACGCATATAAGGTTTGACCAAGGCGCTGCCGCTGTCAAACATCGGTCGGTTGTTTTCGTCGACGATCTGGATGCGCAGACCGTCACGCGTCATGTCCAGCCGGATCTGGCCGCCGATGGAGGCGAGCTTGGGATTGTTGGCGAGCACATCCTCGACCTTCTCCTTCAGCTGCTCCAGCCTGGTGAGCTCGGCCCGCTTCTGCTCAGCCTTGAGCGCCTGAAGGTTGATGTGGTGCTTGGGCGCCTCGACATCGCCACGCTTGACCTGACCGGCGCTGCGCGTCAGATCCTCGCCGCCGCCCTTGAGCACATGGGATGAATCACCCGAGCCCGACCCGCCCATCAGCGACACCTTCAGCGGCGAGGCGAAATAGTCGGCAATGCCCTTTTTGTCGCCCTCGGTGGTCGAACCGAGCAGCCACATCAGAAGAAAGAAGGCCATCATGGCCGTCACGAAGTCGGCGTAAGCGATCTTCCAGGCGCCGCCATGGGCTGAATGGCCGCCCTTCTTGATCTTCTTGACGATGATGGGCTGTAGCTTCTTCGCGTCACCAGCCATGGCTTGACCTCACTTCTTGCCCTTCACATGGCTCTCCAGCTCGACGAAGCTGGGCCGGTCGCCCGAAAAAAGCACCTTGCGGCCGAACTCGATCGCCACCTGGGGCGCATAGCCCTGCATGCTGGCCAGCAGAGTGGTCTTGATGCATTGCAGCTCCTTGCCGGCGTCCTCGACCTTCTGCTCCAGCAGGCCGGCCAGTGGCTCGGCAAAGGCGTAGGCCAGCAGAATGCCCAGGAAGGTACCGACCAGGGCCGAGCCGATCATGCCGCCCAACACCGCAGGGGGCTGGCCCACCGAGCCCATGGTGTTGACCACGCCCAGCACGGCGGCCACGATGCCGAAGGCCGGCAACCCACCGGCCACACGTTGCAGCGCCGCCACGGCGGCATGCTCTTCCTGGTGGTGGGTCTCGATCTCGCTGTCCATCAGGCTTTCGATCTCATGGGCATTCAGATTGCCCGACACCATCATGCGCAGATAGTCGGTGATGAACTCGGTGACGTGGTGGTCATTGCCCACCGTCGGGTACTTCTGGAACAGGGCGGAGCTGTGCGGGTCCTCGACGTCTTTTTCGATCGACATCAGACCCTCTTTGCGGGCCTTCTGCAGGATGTCGTACATCAGCGCCAGCAGCTCCATATAGCGGGCCTTGCTGAACTTGCTGCCCTTGAAGCAGGTACCCAGGCCGCGCATCGCGGCCTTGACCACTTTCATCTGGTTATTGGCCAGGAACGCGCCGATTGCCGCTCCAAAGATGGTGATCATCTCGAACGGCAAGGCCTTCAGGATCACGCCGATGTTGCCACCGTGCACGATGTAGACACCGAAGATGCACGCCATTGCGACGGCCCAACCAATGATGACGAACATGTTGATTTCTTTGTGGAGGCTGCTCAGCCCATATCGGCGCTAAAAATTTACAACTTGAGTTTGCCCGCCGTCCCCGCCGGCAAAGGCAGCAACAGAACCCTATTCACGCCCTAAAAGAAAGCGGCGGACCTCTTTCGAGACCCGCCGTGAAAAGCACAGGGATTGTGCTAGGAGGAGACAAGCAGAAATCGCCGAAGCCCGAGGGCTCCATACCCAGTCTTTCGACTGGCCTGAGAGGTACTTTAGGTCGGATGGCCATAGGGCACCTGGTACAAGCACACGTTTTTGCCACTTTTGGTCTGCAGACGTGCCGTCGGCTGCAGGCCGGTGATCTCGAACTCCAGGCTGACCAGCCAGGCGCCGGGCGCCAACTCCGCCTGCGCCTTGGCCCAGGCCCGCGCCATCGACTCAGGCCGCTGGAATAGATAGACGAGAGCGAAGGGCTGCCAACTGTGGGCCCACATATCGCCGCGCTCCACCCGGGCCCACCGGCAGGACATGCGGGTCACCATGGCCAGCGGCCAGCTCCATTCGATGCCCTCGATTCGCGCCCTTGGATAGGCGCGGCGCAAGGCACGCAGGCCATGGCCCAGGCCGCAGCCGGCGTCGAGCAGGCGAGCACCATCGGCCAATGGGGCCAGCGACGGCAAGGCATCGAGCGCCTGCTCAGGGGTCGGGAACAGCGGCGCGTCGCGCCAGGCCCGGTGTGGATAGGCAAGCACCAGCAGACCCAGCGGAAGGAGCCAGGCCCAGGCCGGCAGACCGGTAGCCAGGCCGCTGGCGAGCAGCGAGGTGGGAAAGCCTGCAGCCACCATCAGGCGGCGCGAGCGGGTGATTTGCGGCATGGCCAGGGCCACGCCCAGGGCGACAGCCAGGGTCAGTGCCAACCAGGCCGGTGCACCTAGCCGGGGCAAGGCGGCGAACGTCAACCAGGCCAGGCTCCAGGCCACGAGGGCCGGCAGCGGCCAGACAAGCTGGGCCAAAGGCTTGAGCCGGGCCACAGCTCAGTGCATGTGGATGCCGCCCTGGGCCTTGCCTTTGCCGGCACGGGCCGGCGGGTTGCACAGGCCACAGACATAGTGACGGGCAATCTCATGCGGATGGGTGACGAAATGGCCGCCGCACTTGCTGCACTTGGTCATCGTCAGCATGCCGTTGTCGACGAACTTGACCAGGCGCCAGGCGCGGGTCACGGACAGCAGGTCCTCAAGGCCCTGCGCCTTGGTCTGCTCCTGATAGAGCTGGTAGGCCTTGATGACGGTGTCGATCTCGTCCATCTCGGCGACCTTGTTCAGGTACTCGTGGATGTTCAGGAACAGCGACGCATGGATATTGGGCTGCCAGGTCATGAACCAGTCGGTCGAGAACGGCAGCTGGCCCTTGGACGGCGATTTGCCCGAGACTTCCTTGTACAGGCGCAGTAGGCGCTCGTAGGACAGGTCGGTCTCCGACTCCAGCACCTGCAGGCGGGCGCCCAGATTGATCAGCGTCACAGCGCGCTCGATCTGACGGGCTTCGGTGAGGATGCTTTTGTTGCGGGCCATGGCGTCGTTCTCCGGAATGTCTTGTTGTTCTATCTAGGCTCAGGCGGCTTCTTGATGGCGGCCGGCCATCAGGATGCTGGCATGAAGGCGGGACACGCTCTCGTTCGCGGCGGTCTTGCCATGGCTGGTGAGCAAGCCCCAGACCAGATCGTCATCCATGCGGAAGCGGCACAGCAGGGTGTTGCCCGAGGCAATCTTCATCATCTGGGCCGGCGACAAGGTGTTGATCAGCAGCGCTGTCTCGTCCGAGATGCCCAGGCGATACAACGCTTGCTCGCGGTCGGTCCGGATCAGGCTTTGCGCCAGCATCAGGTACGACAGGTTGGCTTCACGGATTTCTGTGAGGATCTGTTCAGCATTCATCTTGTGCTCCTTGGCTTTGCAGCGCTTGGGTTTGGTCTCAACGTGAAACAGATTGTGAAGTGACGAACTGCCCCGCAACATCAGCTCAGTTCCGTCGCTTGAGTCCCGTTTCTTCCAGGGTGCTTGTCAGGCAAATTCCTACAAACGACGAGATGGGCAGGACTTCCACGGCTACTCCGGCGCTATGAAAGCGTGCTGTAGTCCATGCAAGCGCGGCTGATGAACACGGCGGCATGCATGTTTCTTCTCAAGCCCGGCACGGCGCGGCCGAAATGAGCTTGGACGGCGCCGCAAGGCCCACCGTCAAGAGGACGGAACCAAGCCCAGGGCTCGGTGCTTGTCGGTGTTTATTGAGAAGAAAATGCGAGAGAAGACAATAAATTCTCTTGACAAATTACTAAAGTTCTGATCTCAAACACCGAAAACACAAGCAACGGAAACAAATTTGGATCCGTGGTCCGGAGTAGCCGGCCGGTGGTTCGACAAAGGGTTGATCCTTTCATCGATATCAACGGATGACTGCCGCCGGGCGCAGCAGGCCACCAGGCGCAAGCCAGTGGCAGTTCACGGCGGGTCAGTTCGGTTCATCAAACGTACCCGCTGAGGCAATGCCGGCGCTCATGCCGGAAGTCACGTCAACGTTATTGGAGTTTTCAAATGAGCCAGATCAATACCAACCTCTTGTCCCTGAACGCACAGCGCAACACATCGAACTCGCAAATGGTCCTGGGCACCACGATGCAGCGCCTGTCTTCCGGTCTGCGCGTCAACAGCGCCAAGGACGACTCCGCCGGCCTGGCCATCGCCGAACGGATGCAAGCCCAGATCAAGGGCATGAACGTCGCCATCCGCAACGCCAACGACGCGATCTCCCTGGCGCAGACAGCTGAAGGCGCGCTGGGCAAGGTCGGCGACATGCTGCAGCGCATGCGTGAACTGGCCGTGCAGTCGGCCAATGCGACCAACGCCCAGGGCGACCGCGACAACCTCGACACCGAATATCAGGATCTGGCGGCGGAAATCACCCGCACCATCGACGCCACCCGATTCAACGGCCTGCAAGTGCTGTCCGCCGATGCCGGCACCCAGACCTTCCAGGTCGGCGCCAACTCGACGGATACGGTGGACATCACGACCAATGACGTGTCGACCACCTTCACTGCCGGCGACCTGACCAGCCAGGCCAATGCGACGACCGAGATCGACAATCTGGACACCGCCATCGACGCCTTCAATACCGAACGCGCCCTGTACGGTTCGGCCCAGAACCGCTTCGACGCCATCGTCTCGACCCTGCAGGTCGGCGCCGAAGCGCAATCGTCGGCCCGCAGCCGCATCATGGACGCCGACTTCGCCGCAGAAACCGCCAATCTGAGCCGCGCCCAGGTGCTGCAACAGGCTGGCAACGCGATGATTGCCCAGGCCAACCAGGCTCCCCAGCAAGTGCTGGCCCTGCTGCGCTGATCAAGGCCCGCCAAGCGTTCCCGGGGTCAAACCCCGGGGCGCCAGACGCCTTCAATCAAGGCCGCCACCCGCGAGGTGTGGCGGCTTTGCTCATTTGGGCCGCGGCAAAGCGGTTTTGAAATACGGGGGTGTTTCGCCTCATTTCGCGTGAATGACTTGCCTTCGGCCTGCCGACAATGGATTACATCGGAGTGCAGTTTCTGCGCCCCGATGTCCGGAGCGCTGACGAGGGTCGCCAACATCCACAGGGGATGAGGCGGCAGTCGCCGGTGAAATGCACCGGGCCGAGGTCGGCAGCGGGGGGCTCTTGCACTCGCCGCCGCCGATGCAACGCCGGCGCGTCCGCCGGGAGTCACAGGCTTCTACAGGAGTGCTTGAAATGCCCCAGACCATCAACACCAACCTTGCGTCGCTCAACGCGCAGCGCAACCTCAACAGTTCGCAGTCCTCGCTGGGCGTCTCGATGCAGCGCCTGTCGTCCGGCATGCGCGTCAACAGCGCCAAGGACGATTCGGCCGGTCTGGCCATCGCCGAGCGCATGGGCACCCAGGTTCGCGGCATGAATGTCGCCATCCGCAACGCCAACGACGGCATCTCGCTGTCGCAGACGGCGGAAGGCGCAATCGGCAAGGTCAACGACATGCTGCAACGCATGCGTGAACTGGCTGTCCAGTCGGCCAATGCGACTAATGGCGTCAGCGACCGCCAGAATCTGGACACCGAGTACCAGGACCTGGCCTCGGAAATCGCCCGCACCATCACCGCGACCAAGTTCAACGGCATCGACATCCTGGCCGCCGGCGCCGGTGGTCAGACCTTCCAGGTGGGCGCCAACGCCACCGACCAGGTGACCATCACCACGGCCGATATGTCGGGCGTGTTCACGCCGGGCAATCTGCTCGATGCGGCGGCATCGACAACCGAAATCGGCAATCTGGACACCGCCATCGATGCCTTCAACAACGAACGCGCCAAGTACGGCTCGGCCCAGAACCGCTTCGACGCCATCATCTCCACGCTGATGGTGGGTTCGGAAGCGCAGTCCGCTGCCCGCAGCCGTATCATGGATGCCGACTTCGCCGCGGAAACTGCCAATATGAGCCGCTCGCAGATCCTGCAACAGGCCGGTACGGCGATGGTGGCTCAGGCGAACCAGTTGCCACAGCAGGTGCTGACCTTGCTGCGCGGCGGTTGATCCCCGCCGTCGCAGCGCCGGAACGAGGCTAAAGCCCGGCCCTGGCTGGCCGATATCCGTAGCAAGGGTAGGCGCCGTCGCGGTGCAGCTTGACTTGTCCTGAGCGTTGTTTGAAGAGGTCCCACCATGCCGGTCATCAGTTCTGCAGGCATTGGCAGCAATCTGCCCGTCGATAACATCGTCAGCGGTCTGCTCGCGGTCGAACGCAAGCCCATCGACCTGCTGAAAACACAGAATACGCAGTTACAGACCAGCCTGTCCACCTTCGGCAAGCTGCAAGGCTCGCTCGCGACATTGCGCGACGCCGCAGCCAAGCTGAGCCGCCCCGACATCTGGGCCGCTACCAGCGCCAGCTCATCGGACAGCAACGCCGTCAGCGTCACCACCACCGCCACCGCATCTCCTGGCAGCTACAGCATTGCCGTGCAATCGCTGGCCGCAGCACAGCTCGGTGCCAGCGTCGCCTTTGCCAGTTCCTCCGCCGTCGTCGGCCAAGGCGTGCTGCATATCGATCTAGGCACCTGGGACAAGGACCTTGGCACCTTCGCCGCCAAGACCGGCGGCAGTACCCTGGACATTTCGATCGGTGCCGGTGAAGACACGCTGGAAAAAGTCCGCGACAAGATCAATGCCGCAGGTGCCGGTATCACCGCCTCCATCGTCAATGACGCTTCGGGCGCGCGCCTGGCCATCAAGTCCAGCAGCACCGGCGTCGAGAATGGCTTCCGCATCACCGTCGATGATGCAGACGGCGGCGGCGGCGACACCAGCGGCCTGTCCGCCCTGGCCTACGACCCCGAGAACGGCATCAGCTCGCTGGCCAAGAAGCAGAGCGCGGCCAATGCGCTGGCCACCATCAACGGTTTGGAGGTCAATTCGGCCACCAACACCCTGACCAATGTCATCGATGGCTTGAACGTGACCTTGGGCAAGGTCACGACCAGTGACGTCAACATCTCGGTGACCCAGGACACGGCCAGCATCAGCAAGGCCATCACCGACTACGCCACCGCCTACAGCGATGTGGCCAAGTTCCTGAAGGAACAAACCAAGTACGACGCCGTGTCCAAGGCCTCGGGCGCCTTGCAGGGCGACCGTGCCGCGACCAATCTGATCACGCAGTTGCGCGCGGCGCTTACCGGCACTTCAACCGCAGGTGTCAAATACCAACGCCTGGCCGATATCGGCCTGGACCCGGCCGCCGACGGCACGATCAAGGTGGACAGCAGCAAGCTCACCACCGCCCTTGGCAGCCTCGCCGACATCAAGGCCATGTTTGCCGATGGCAGCAGCGACGCGAATCAGCAGGGGCTTGCCGTGCGCATGCGCAAGCTGACCGACGAAGCGATGGGTGTTGACGGAGCGTTGACCGCGAGGCAGGACGGCCTGCGCCGCAGCATCACAGTCAACACCAAGCAGCAGGCCCAGCTGGAAGACCGGGTCGCCAATACCGAGAAACGCCTGCGCGCGCAGTACACGGCGCTGGACGCCAAGATGGCGGGGCTGAACGGCCTGTCGTCCTACATGACGCAGCAGATCGCCCAGTTCAACAAGGGCTGAGCCCGGACACAAGCCCCGGAAGGGGCTTGTGACTGGCGAAGGCCTTGCGGCGATACCAGCCACAAGGCTGAGCCAAGCCCCTCAAGGGCGCCATCAAGGCAGGACCAAGGCCAGGACTTCCCTGGCCTTTTGCTCGTCTGAGGCGCAGAAACAAGTCCGGCACAGGGCGTGAATCCCATGCTTTTTCAGACGCTGGGTTGATCTGCGGCCAGCCCAGAATCAACACCGCAGCCGTGACCGTGCCAGACTCGGAGATGCGTCACAAATGCCGTTCAGCTTGGGGCATGTGGCCCCCTTAAGTTCGCAGTCTGCGGGCCGAAAACTGAATCAACACGACGTCAACAAGGGTCTTCACCATGAGCTACATGCCCCCCAACGGCTTCGCCTCGCAGCGCATGAGCAATATGTACCGCGCTGTAGGCACCGAGACCTCGGTGCAATCCGCAGGCCCGCATCGCCTTGTCGCCATGCTGTTCGAAGGCCTGATGGACTCGATGGCCCAGGCCAAGGGCGCCATGCGTGCCGGCAATCTGGAAGCCAAGGGCAAGGCCCTCGGCCGTGCCGTACGCATCATCGAGGAAGGCCTGCGCGCCGCCCTGGACATGCGCGCCGGCCCGCTGGCCGCCGATCTGCAAGACCTCTACAGCTACACCACCCTGCGCCTGACGCAGGCCAATCTGCGTAATGACGAAGCCGCCATCGAGGAATGCCAGCGCCTGCTGCAGCCGCTGAAGGATGCATGGGACGCCATCGGCGACCAGGTCGAACCCCGCCGCGCCGCCTGATGAGTAAAAGTCTGTTGTCTGCCCAATCGATGACCTCACCCATGAACACCCAACTCCTGAGCTATTACGAAGCCATCGAGCAGGCCAGCGCCGACATGCTGATGGCCGCCCGCTGCGGCAACTGGGACGAAGTCGTGAAGCTCGAAGGCGCCTGCGTGCTGCTGATCTCACAGCTCAAGCATGCCGCCACGCAGCAGCACCTGGGCAATGAAGAGGCCCAGCTGAAGACACGCATCATGCAGCGCATCCTGCTCAATGATGCCGAGATCCGCCACCTGGCCGAGCCCTGGCTGGACGATCTGGACCAGGTACTCGCCGGCCGCAGCAAGACCGTGCATTGAACCTGGGCTGAGCTCGCGCATGCCGACATTGACCCAGCCTGAACCCACCCCACCCGAGCTGAGCCTCAAGGCCCCGGCCGAGATCCTCGGCCTGCTGCGCGAGATCCAGGACCAGGGGCTGGTGCTCACCCTGGCCGCGCCCGACGGTGGCCACTACAGCACCACCCTGGCCGCCATAGACACCGACAGCCAGAACCTCAGCTTCAGCGCTGACAGGGTGGACCGCTCGCTGCACCAGCTGATCGAGGCCGGCGACGTCGTCGCCGTTGCCTATCTGGACCGCATCAAGCTGCAGTTCCAGCTCGCCAACCCGATGCTCGTCAATGGCCCGCAGGGCAGCACCCTGCGCGCCGATCTGCCATCCGAGATGTTCCGCTTCCAGCGCCGCAGCGCCTATCGTGTGCAGCCGCTCGATGCCAGCGCGCCACGCGCCACCCTGCCCCACCCGACGTCTCCCAGCCAGAGCCTGTACTTGCGCATACTGGACGTCAGCGCCAGCGGCGTGGCCCTGCTGGCCCCGGCCGAGCTGATGGCCCAGCCGCCCTGGCAGGCCGGCCAGCTGATCGCGCCGGTGCAGTTGCAGCTGGACCGCAGCACCCAGTTGGACCTGCGCCTGCGCGTGCAGCATGTCAGCCAGCTGAGTGGATCGGCCGGCGGCGTGCAGCTCGGTTGCGCCTTCGACGAATTGTCGGCCCTGGCAACGCGCGATCTGCAGCGCTATATCGACCAGACGCAGAAGCGCCGACGCGTGCTGCAGACCCGCTGAGCGGCCGCCATGCCTGCAGCCCTGGTCGTCCGAACGCTAGCGCGGCCGAACCGCGGCTTCACCCTGGTCGAGGTGGCCACCGTGTGCGTGATCGTGGCGATCATCGCGGCGATCGCCCTGCCCTCGTTCAACAGCTATCTTCGCCGCGGCAAGCGTCATGATGCAATCACCGCGCTGACCCGTTTGCAGCAGGCGCAGAGCAGCTATCAGTACCAGAACGGCCGCTACGCCGGCGATCTGGCTGCGCTGGGCCTGCCGGCCCACAGCCTCGAAGGCTTGTACAGCCTGCAGATCAACAGCAGTGGCGCTGATGGCTACAGCGCCACCGCCACGGCGGCACCCGGCAGCGCTCAGGCCAAGGACGGCGACTGCAGAGCGCTGCGTCTCACCGTGTCGCCCAGCGGCACCGACTACGGCCCCAGGGCCAGTTGCTGGAATCGCTGACATGCAGCCACGCTTGATTCAACGTGGCTTGACCTTGACCGAGCTGGTGTTCACCATTGCCGTGCTGGCCATACTCACGGCCTTGGCCGTACCCAGCTACAACAGCTTTCTGGACAAGCAGCGGGTCAAGGGCGCGGCGAATGCGCTGGCCGACGACCTGCGCTTCGCCCGCGAGGAGAGCGTGCGACTGGGGCGCAGCGTGCATGTCACCTTCCAGCCCGGGGCCCCCTGGTGCTGGGGCGTGGCCTTCGCAAGGCCCTGCGACTGCAAAGGCCTCAACCCAGCGCTGCGCTGTGATATCAGCCGCGGCGGAGGCGAGGACTTCAAGGGCGTTGAGCTGGCCGTCAGCCAGGCGATCGAGTTCGACCCCCAGCTGGGCCGGGTGATGCAGCCGGGCCGCGTCGAGTTCAGCAGCCTGGGCGGCAAGCGCCTGAGGGTGGAGCTGACGGGTAGCGGGCGCTCGCGCGTCTGCGCGGCCGAGGGATCGGTCAGCGGGCTGGAGGCTTGTTGAACTGAGCCTGTAGCTCCCCGGATTGCATCCGGGCTACAGGAGTCGCGTAGCCCGGATGCAATCCGGGTCCACTCCAACCCATCAGACCTGCATATTCATGATGTCCGAGTACGCCTGTACAAGGCGGTTGCGGACCTGCAAGGTCGTCTGAAAGCCGATCTGCGCCTTCTGCATCGAGACCATGGTCTCTTCCAGGCTCACCGTCGGATTGTCCAGTTGCACCTCGCGCTGAAGGCGCGAGGCCTCCATCTGCGAGGCACTCACCGTCTTCAGGCTCTGGCTCAGCAGCGCGCTGAAGTCGGCGGCCTGAGCTGCGCCCTTGGTCGCCAGAGGCTGACCGGTGGGCGTCATCCCGGCACGGGCGGCGGCGGCGGCAAAATCGAAGGGTTTGAGTCTGAGGTCCATGGTGCACTCCTGAAGGCATAGAGGCCTGTGGAAGCATGGATCGAATGGTAGGCGTGCGCCTCGGCAGCGAATGCCGGAACTGAACTTGGAATTGCGGGCTGTTCCCGGCTTTCGTTTCGCTTTAGAAACGAATAATCAGCTCCATCCCAAACCCGGTCCCGGGTCTGTTTCGCAGCTTCTTCGCCTCACCCTCGCCGCCCATGGACAACGCCCTGCTCTCCCCGCTGGACATGACTGCCGCCCCGCCGACCGGTTTCGGTGCGCGGCTGGTGGCCCTGCCGGCGCGCAGCAAGCTGATGATGGGCCTGGGCGTGGCCACCCTGGTGGCCGTGCTGGTGGCGATGAGCCTGTGGAACAGCCAGGGCGACTACAAGCCGGTGTTCACCGGCCTGTCCGACAAGGACGGCGGCGCCGTCATTGCCCAGCTGGCAACGATGAACGTGCCCTACAAGAACGAGCCGGGCGGCACCATCCTGGTGCCTGCAAGCCAGGTCTATGACGTGCGCATGAAGCTGGCCTCGGCCGGCCTGCCCAAGGGCAGCGTGATCGGCTTCGAGCTGATGGACAAGCAGTCGATAGGCCAGACCCAGTTCAACGAACGCCTGAACTTCCAGCGCGCGCTGGAGGGCGAGCTGACCCGCACCATCACCGCACTGGCCGATGTGGCCGATGCCCGCGTGCACCTGGCCATGCCGCAGCAGAACGGCTTCTTTCGCGAGCAGCAAAAACCCAGCGCCTCGGTGATGCTGACGGTGCGCGGCGGCCGCACACTGGACCGCGCCCAGGTTGCCGGCATCGTCCACCTGGTCTCGGCCAGCGTGCCCGAGCTCAATGCCCGCGCCGTCAGCGTGCTGGACCATACCGGCGCCCTGCTGTCGTCCACCGGCGACACCGGCTCCGGCCTGGACGGCCAGCAGCTGCAGTACAAGCAGCAGATCGAGGCCAATTTCAGCAAGCGCATCTATGAGCTGCTGGAGCCGGTGGTGGGCCGCGACAATCTGCGCGCCAGCGTCACCGCCGAGGTCGATTTCTCGCAGACCGAGGCCACCTCCGAGGAGTTCAAGCCGAACCAGGGTGCCAATGCCACGGCCAGCATCCGCAGCCTGCAGTCCACCGAATCGATCAACGGCAGCAGCGCCGCCCCCTCGGGCGTGCCGGGTGCCGCCACCAATCAGCCGCCGGTGCCGGCCACCGCCCCGATCACCGGCGCCGCGGCGCCCTTGCAGGCCGCCCAGGGCAGCAGCAACACCAGCTCGCGCAAGGACAACACGACCAATTTCGAGGTCGACAAGACGGTGCGGGTAACGCGCAACGCCACCGGCGTGGTCAGGCGCCTGAATGCCGCCGTGGTGCTGAACAACCGCAGCGTCACCGACGCCAAGGGCAAGACCACGCAGCAGCCCCTGCCTGCCGACGAGATCGAGAAGCTCACCGCCCTGGTCAAGGAGACGATGGGCTTCAACCAGGAGCGCGGCGATTCGGTCAAGCTGATCAACGCTCCGTTCAAGGTGGACAAGATCGAGGCCCCCGACATGCCGATCTGGAAACAGCCCTGGCTGATCGACATGGTGCGTGCCGGCGCCGTGCCCGCCGCCCTGGTGCTGGTGGCCCTGATCGCCGTGTTCGGCATGGTGCGCCCGGCCATACGCGCGGCGATGGCGCCGCCTCCCGCCCCGGAAAAGGGCAGCCAGCTGGACGCCGTGGTGGATGACGACAATGCCCTGCCCGGCTCCGCCTTGCAGGCGCTGCCCGCCCCAGGCGACGACAAGCGGCTGGAGAACGTGCGCGCCCTGGCCAAGGAAAACCCTGCCGCGGTCGCCAATATCGTGCGCAATTGGGTGAATGGCGAAGTCAAGTGACGCCATACCGGACTGAACGGACTACCTTATGAGCATGGACGACGAAGGCGTGGAAAACGCAGCCATCCTGCTGATGTCACTCGGCGAGGAGGAGGCTGCCGAGGTGTTCAAGCACCTCGCACCGAAAGAAGTGCAGAAGCTCGGCGAGACCATCGCCAAGTTGAAGGTGATCCCGCGCGAGCGCGTCAATACCGTGCTGGACAAGTTCACCGAGATCGCCGGCGACCAGAGCATGCTCGTGTCCGACACCGACGAATACGTCAAGGCTGTGTTGCGTCGGGCCCTCGGAGATGAGAAGGCCAATCTGCTGATCGACCGCATCCTGCAGGGCAGCGACGTCTCGGGCATCGAAAGCCTGAAATGGATGGACGGTGGTTCAGTAGCCGAGCTGCTGCGCAATGAACACCCCCAGATCGTCGCCGCGATCCTGGTGCATCTGGACTTCGACCAGGCCGCCGACGTGTTGAAGGCCTTCACCGAGCGCCAGCGCAACGAGGTCCTGATTCGCGTGGCGACGCTCGATGGCATCCAGCCCTCGGCGCTGAAGGACCTGAACGAGGTCATGAGCAAGGTGCTGGCCGGCGGTGACCGGCTGAAGAAGTCCTCGCTGGGCGGCGCCAAGACGGCGGCCGAGATCATCAATATGATGGGCTCCAGCGTCGAGACCTCGGTGCTGGACTACATCCGCGAGGCCGACAGCGATCTGGCGCAGAAGATCATGGACAACATGTTCACCTTCGACGACCTGGACAAGCTCGACGACAAGGGCTTCCAGGCCCTGCTGAAGGAAGTGCAGTCCGAGTCGCTGATCATCGCCCTGAAGGGCGCCACGCCCGAGCTGCGCGAGAAGGTTTTCCGCAATATGTCCACCCGCGCCGCCGAGACGCTGCGCGAAGACCTCGACAGCCGCGGCCCGGTGCGCGTGTCCGAGGTCGAGGCCGAGCAGAAGGAAATGCTCAAGACCGTGCGCCGCCTCGTCGACGAAGGCCAGATCGTGCTGGCCACCGGCGGCGACGACGACTTCCTCTGATGAGCTGAAGACCCATGAACGCCGCCCGCACCCCACGCCAGGTTCCACCGCCGCTGAATGCCGACGGCCAGCCACGCGCCACCACCTACGGCCGCTTCATTCCGCGCGAAGAGGTGCAGAACGCCACCGCCTGGACGCCCGGCTCCTTCCAGGACCGCCGCGCCCCCTCACCGCCACCAGCCGCTGCGGCCAAGCCCGAGACACCGAAGCTCGATCCGGCCCAGCAGCTGCACGCGGCGCGCCAGACCGGCTATCAGGACGGCTACCGCGACGGCATGGCCGCGCTGGACGCCTTCAAGCACACCTTTGCCCAGCAGATGACGAGCCAGATCGGCGCGCTGCTGCGCAGCTTCGACAGCGACCTGCAAGGCCTGGAGCAGGCCATGGCCACGGCGCTGGCGCAGAGCGCGGTCGAGCTGGCACGGCAGGTGGTGCGCAGCGAGATCACCCAGCGCCCCGAGCATGTGGTGCAGGTCGCCCGTGAGGCGGTGGAGGCCCTGCTGCTCAGCGCCCGCCATGTGCGCGTGCGCGTGCATCCGGCCGACATGCCCCTGGTCAACGAGGGCGCCGGCGCCGACCTGCATGCCCGCGGCGCACAGTTGCTGGGCGACCCCAGCATTGCCCGCGGCGGCTGCCTGGTTGAATCAGACATCAGTGTCATCGACGCGCGCATCGGCACACGCTGGAAGCGCGCCGCCGCGGGCATGGGCGACGACTCCGAATGGAACGGCGGCGAAGGCCCGGATGCGGCCCACGAGGACGAAGAAACATGAACGCCCATCTGCAGGACCGCACCCAGCGCTGGCAGGCCTATCTGCAGGACATGGTCGCCTTCGCCGAGGCGCCGGTCAATCTGGAGTCGCAGGGCACGCTGGTGCGAGTGGCCGGCCTGGTGCTCGAAGCCGCCGGCGTGCGCGTGCCCGTCGGCTCCGTCTGCGAGATCCACTCCCCTACCGCCCGCGCCGGTGAACGCCCGGTGCATGCCGAGGTGGTCGGCTTCTCGGGCGACCGGGCCTATCTGATGCCCACCGACGAGGTGCAGGGCCTGGCCAGCGGCGCGCGCGTGCAGCCTCGCACCGTGCCGCCGTCGGCCCCGGTGCTGGGCCAGGTCAACCACCCCTGGCGCCGCAGCGAAGACCGCGGCCTGCATCTGCCCATGGGCGATGGCCTGCTGGGCCGTGTCGTCGACTCGCATGGAGCGCCCATGGATCGAAAGGGCCCCTTGAGCCAGGTGCACAGTGAACCGATGGTGCGCCGCCCCATCAATGCCATGGACCGCGACCCGGTGCGCACGCCGCTGGACACCGGCGTGCGCTCGATCAACGCCATGCTCACGGTCGGCCGCGGCCAGCGCCTGGGACTGTTCGCAGGCACCGGTGTCGGCAAATCGGTGCTGCTGGGCATGATGGCCCGCTACACCCAGGCCGATGTGATCGTCGTCGGGCTGATCGGCGAACGCGGCCGCGAGGTCAAGGAATTCATCGAGGACATCCTCGGCGAGGAAGGCATCAAGCGCTCCGTCGTCGTTGCCGCGCCGGCCGATGCGCCGCCGCTGGTGCGCATGCAGGGCGCCACCTATGCCACGGCGATTGCCGAACACTTCCGTGACCGCGGCCAGCATGTGCTGCTGCTGATGGACTCGCTGACCCGCTATGCAATGGCGCAACGCGAGATTGCCCTGGCCATCGGCGAGCCGCCGGCCACCAAGGGCTATCCACCCAGCTGCTTTGCCAAGCTGCCCCAGCTGGTCGAGCGCAGCGGCAACGGCCTCAACGGCCAGGGCTCGATCACCGCCTTCTACACCGTGCTGAGCGAGGGCGACGACCAGCAGGACCCGATCGCCGATGCCGCCCGCGGCATTCTGGACGGCCACATCGTGCTCAGCCGCGAGCTGGCCGAGGCCGGCCACTACCCGGCCATCGATGTCGAGCGCTCGGTCTCGCGCGTGATGACCAATGTCGCCTCACAGCAGCACATCGAAGCCTCGCGCCGCTTCCGCCAGCTGCTGGCCAAGTACAACAAGGCCCGCGACCTGATACAGCTGGGCGCCTACGCCCCCGGCCATGACACCGAGTTGGACACCGCCGTGCGCCTGCATGGCCAGATGGTGCTGCTGCTGCAGCAAGACATGCACAGCCCGGCCCCGCTGCCGCTGTGCGTGCGCCAATTGACTTCCCTGGTGGGCGGCGCCGAACGCGGCGTGGCCTGACGGACGCAGTACACCGAAAGCCCTCCATGGACACCAACAACCTGCAAACCCTGAGCGTGCTGCTCGAGCACGCCGAGACCGAGCGCGACGAAGCGCTGCGCGATCTGCAGGACGCCAGCAACCGCGCCGACCAGGCCAGGGCCCAGGCGGATCAGCTGGAGCAATACCGCCGCGACTACCAGCTGCGCTGGAACAGCCAGTTCTCGCGTCAGGGCACGATGGACATCGTGATGTGCTACCAGAGCTTCGGCTCGCGTCTGGACCAGGCCATCAGCCACCAGAGCACGGTGGTGCAGCACGCCGACAGCCGCGTCACCATCGCCCGCGAACTGCTGACGCAGCGCGAGCTGCGCGTGCTGTCGGTGCGCAAGCTGATCGAACGCCGGCGCCAGGAAATGCTGGGCCGGCTGGCCCGCCAGGACCAGAAGTCCACCGACGAGCAGGCCTCGCGCGCCGGCTGGGGCGCTGGCCACCCGCTGAGCCGACTGATGGCCCACCCACATTGATTGCCCTGCCACCTAGCGAGGCCACACCATGACCATCAACAGCTCTTCCATTCCCTCCCTCGCCCAGACCGCGGCCAGGTCCGGCACACTGCTGGCCGGCCTCGGCGCAGACGTCGGCGCGGCCAAGCGCCCGGGCCAGAACTTCGCCCAGTTGCTGGGCTCGGTCACGCAACTGCCTGCGGCACCGACCAAACCGCCCCTGCCCGAGCGCCCGCCGATGCCACGCGTCGAGGTGGAGCCACCGCCACGCGAGCCGGATGTGCCCCGCAGCACCGAGCCGGTGCCGGTGGCGCCCGACCGCGCACCGGCCCAGGCGGAGCGCAGCGCCAACGCCGCTGCGGCCAAGAGTGACAGCCCCAGCGCCACCGGGGCCAAGCCGGCGGTCAAAACGGTCAACGCGCCGGCCAACGCCGCTGCCAAGGCCAAGGCCCCGACCGCAGCAGCCAAGACTCCCGGCCAGACCGATGCCGCCGCCACGGACAAGGCCTCCGCAGCCGCCGACGACGCGGTGGCCGGTGAGCTCAGCCGCCGCACCACCAAAACGGGCGCGACTGACGACGCCGGTCTGGCGGCCGTGATGCTGACCGCGGCAACGCCCGAACCGACCACCGCCAGCCTGTCGGCCCGGGACGCCGGGCTGCCCGGCGCCACCGGCGCAGAGCCCGACGCCGCAGCCGCCGTCAGCGTCTCGCCGGACGCTGCGGCCGACCCCGGGTCACTCGCCAGCCTGATGCCCAGCGTCGCTCAGGCCGTATTCGGTCAAGCGGCGGTTGGCGCCGCCAGCGCCAACGGCTCGGTCAAGGCCGATGCCTCCGCCAGCCCCGTCACCACCGGCGACGCCACCTCGCCGCTGCCGGGCGCCGAGCTCGCCGCAGCATCGACACCGGCGGGTGCTGCTGCGCGAACCAAAGCGGAACCCGTCGCGGCAGATCCGGCACAGCAGGCTTCCATTGCTTCTACCCAGCGCACCGAATCGACGGCGCTGGCCAGCGCAGCACAGGAATCGGCCAAGAGCTTGGCCATCGACGCCAAGCCCCAGGTCGGCGCGGCCAGCTTCGGCCAGATGCTGCAAGCCGCCACCGCCGCCGCGCCTACCGGGCCGAACGGCGCGCAGGCCAGCGCCCCGTCCACACCGGTCACCGTCAGCAGCCCTCTGCATGAACCCGGCTTTGCGCCCGAGATGGCGACCCGGCTGACGCTGCTGGCCAGCGAAGGCGTGCAAAAGGCGCAGCTGCACCTGAATCCGGCTGAGATGGGCCCGGTCTCGGTGCAGATTCAGCTCGATGGTCAGCAGGCACAGGTCGAATTCCACGCCCAGCATGCGGCCACCCGCGAGGTGCTGGAGCGCAGCCTGCCCGAGCTGGCCGCGGCGCTGCGCGACGCCGGCATGACGCTCAGCGGCGGCGGCGTGTTCCAGCAACAGCGTGATGCACAGCAGGACGATCAGGCGAAGAATCAGGGTGCCCGCCAGGGCACCACAGGCATCGGAGACGACAGCGGCGCGTTGGACAACCCCGGACTGGCGATGGGCCAGCAGGCCGGGCGCCGCACCCAGATCGGTGTGCTCGATATGTACGCCTAGCTCTCGGGGGCAGCCGCGGCCTTATCGGCCATTGAATTCAGATCTTTACCCCCCTTTTCAAGGCATTGAAGCGGGGGGTTTTCTCAATAATGGGCTGTATTGAGGGCCGTCCCTGAGCGCATCGCGCGCAGGCACTTCGGCAAGACGCAACACCAAGGAGTTCAGATGGCCACAGCAGCACCCGCGGGCGACGCCGCTGCCCCCAAAGGCAAGAAGAAACTCATCATCATCATCGCCGCGGTCCTGCTGGTGGTGCTGGTAGGGGGTGGGGCGGCCGTGTTGATGATGAAGAAGAAGGCCGCTGCGGCCGATGAGGAAGGCGCCGAGGACGGCGCTCCTGCAGCCGCCCACATCAAGATCGATCCCAAGCACCCGCCGGTATTCCTGCCGCTGGACCCGTTCACTGTCAATCTGGCCGACAAGGACGCTGACCGCTTCGCCCAGGTCGGCATCACGCTGGAGGTGGTCGATCAGGCCACCGGTGACCAGATGAAGGCCTTCATGCCCGCCATCCGCAGCAATGTGCTGATGATTCTGGCCCACAAGACCTCGGCCGAGCTGTTGAGCCTGGAAGGCAAGGAGAAGCTCGCCCGCGACATCCTGCGCGCCTCGGTGCTGCCTATGGGCATCGAGCTCGACCCCGAAGATGATGAAGTCGCAGCCGAAGAGGCTCCGAAGAAAAAGAAGAAGAAGAAAGCCGCCCAGGCCAGCCCGGTGCTGAAGGTGCACTTCTCGAATTTCATCATCCAGTGATGGCGATGACCAACGGACACTCTGTTGTGAAGCCAGCATGAATCAGCAAATACTGTCACAAGACGAAGTTGATGCACTTCTGCAGGGCATCACCGGCGAGAGCCAGAAGCTCGAGCAGGAAGAAGAACAGCAGGGTGGCATACGCGACTACAACCTCGCGAGCCAGGAACGCATCGTGCGTGGGCGCATGCCCACGATGGAAATCATCAACGAGCGCTTCGCCCGCAATATCCGCATCGGCCTGTTCAACTTCATACGCAAGAGCCCGGAAGTCGCCATTGGCGGCATCAAGGTGCAGAAGTACAGCGCCTTTCTGCGCGAGATCGTGGTGCCGACCAACTTCAACATCGTCTCTGTGCGGCCGCTGCGCGGCTCCGGGCTCATCGTCTGTGACCCGACCCTGGTGTTCGCCGTCATCGATGCCCTGTTCGGCGGCGGCGGCAAGTTCCATGCACGCATCGAAGGTCGCGACTTCTCGCCCACAGAGCAACGCGTCATCACCCGCCTGGTCGAGGTGGTGACGGCCGAGTACAAGAAGGCCTGGCACGGCATCTATCCGCTGGAGCTGGACTACCAGCGCTCGGAGATGCAGCCGCAGTTCGCCAATATCGCCACGCCCAGCGAAATCGTCGTTGCCACCTCGTTCACGCTGGAGATCGGCGACACCAGCGGCACCATCCATTTCTGCATCCCCTACTCGACGCTGGAGCCGATACGCGATGTGCTGTATTCCAGCATCCAGGGCGACTCCAACGAGCCCGACCGCCGTTGGGTCAAGCTGCTGAAGAACCAGATCCAGGCCGCCGAGGTCGATCTGGTGGCCACGCTGGCCACCGCGCCGGCAACGGTGGAGCAATTGCTGTCCTTCAAGCCCGGTGACTTCATCGAGCTCGATCTGGACCCGATGATTCAAGCCAAGGTCGATGGCGTGCCGGTGTTCGACTGCCACTACGGCACCTCGAACGGCAAGTACGCCATCAAGATTGACAAAATGTTGACCAGCTCCAACGACAGCTGGTTGGGAGAAGCCCATGAGTCCTGACGATCCCTCATCCTCATCAGACGAACAGGACGCGATGGCCGCCGAATGGGCCGCGGCCCTGGCGGAATCCAAGAGTCCCGAGGTCGCCAGCGAGGTGCAGCAGCCGGCCGAACAGGTCTCGCCGGCCTCGTTCTCCAGCTTCGCGCCGACCACGACCAACGCGGCCGGCAACGACATCAACATGATCCTGGACATCCCGGTCCAGCTGACCGTGGAGCTGGGCCGCACCCGCATCCCGATCAAGAACATCCTGCAGCTGGCCCAGGGCTCGGTGGTGGAACTCGACGCGCTGGCCGGCGAACCGATGGACGTGCTTGTCAATGGCTACCTGATCGCCCAGGGCGAGGTGGTGGTGGTGAACGACAAGTTCGGTATCCGGCTGACGGACATCGTCACGCCGTCGGAACGGATGCGTCGCCTGTCCAAGCTCTGAGCCCATGGGTACCAGTCTCTACCCCATCCTCTGGTTCATCGCCATCATCGCGATGATTCCGCTGGCCCTGTGGCTGCTGAAGCGCACGCCCATGGGCGGTGCCGCATCCGGCGGCCTGATGCGCACGGTGGCGGTGCTGCCGCTGTCGCCGAATCAGCGCCTGCTCACGGTCGAAGTGGGCCAGGGCGAGGAGCGCCGCTGGCTCGTGTTGGGGGTCACGTCTCAACAGATCACGACCCTGCACACGATGGCGCCGCAGGGCGATGTGCCAGCGGGTCTTGTCGGCCTGCAGGCTGCACCGTTCGCGCAGCTGCTGTCGCGCTTTCGTTCGGGCGGCGGCTCGGGCGGCGCCACCTCGGGAGATCCCGGTGCGCATTAACTTATTCTCGGCGCAGCTGAGGCGGCTCTTGCCAGCCCTGGCCGTGTCGGTGTTATCGACGCTGTCCACAGCGGCTTTAGCGCAGGCGGCGGGCGGCAACGCCAACCTGCCCTTGATCATCGGCCAGGGCGCGGGCGGCACCAGCTACTCGGTGCCGATCCAGACCCTGCTGTTCTTCACCGCCCTGGGCTTTCTGCCGGCCGTGCTGCTGATGATGACCGGCTTCACCCGCATCGTCATTGTGCTGTCCCTGCTGCGCCAGGCGCTGGGCACGCAATCGGCGCCGCCCAATCAGGTGATTCTGGGCCTGAGCCTGTTCCTGACCTTCTTCGTCATGGGCCCGACCATAGACAAGGTATACAGCGATGCCTGGGTACCCTATAGCGCCAACCAGATCGGCACCGACGAGGCGCTCAAGCGCGCCGAGGTACCGGTGCGCGGCTTCATGCTGAAGCAGACGCGCCAGTCCGACGTCGCCCTGTTCGCCAAGCTGGCCAAGCTGGACCCGGCCGTGAAGGCCGAGAACGTGCCGCTGAAGGTGCTGGTGCCGGCCTTCGTGACCAGCGAGCTGAAGAGCGCCTTCCAGATCGGCTTCCTGATCTTCATCCCCTTCCTGATCATCGACATGATCGTGGCCAGCGTGCTGATGAGCCTGGGCATGATGATGCTGTCGCCGGTGCTGGTCGCCCTTCCCTTCAAGCTGATGCTGTTCGTGCTCGCCGATGGGTGGAACCTGCTGATCGGCTCACTTGCCGCCTCTTTCGCCACCTAGTTTCGAGCAGCCAAGAAAATGGACGCACAACAAGTCTTCACCTTCGGCCAGCAAGGCCTGTACATGCTGTTGATGATTGCCGCGCCGGTGCTGCTGTCGGTACTGCTGGTCGGCGTGCTGGTCAGCATCTTCCAGGCGGCGACGCAGATCAATGAGGCGACCCTGAGCTTTGTGCCCAAGATGCTCGCGGCGATTGCAGTGATGATGGTGGCCGGGCCGTGGATGCTGTCCACCCTGGTCGAGTACATCCAGCGCACCCTGCAGTCCATTCCGCAAGTGGTGGGCTGAAGATCGAGTCCGATGTTCAGCGTCACAGAGGCACAGCTGCTGGCCTGGATCACGCCGCTGATCTGGCCCTTCATCCGCACGCTGGCAATGTTCAGCGCCATGCCCATCTTCAGCCAGCGCAATCTGCCGATGCGCGTGCGGGTGGCGCTGGCCGCATTGACCTCGTTCGCCGCCCAGGCCTCGCTGCCCGACATGCCCCTGGTTCCGCTGGACTCGGCGCCCGCGGTGCTGGTGATATTGCAGCAGATACTGATAGGCGTGTGCCTGGGCTTTGCCGTGCGCATCGTGTTCACGGCGATCGAGTTTGCCGGCGAGCTGATCGGCCTGCAGATGGGCCTGAACTACGCCGGCTTCTTTGACCCGGCCACCGGTGGCCAGGCCACGGCCACCAGCCGCTTCTTCGGCACCATGGTGGCGTTTCTGTTCGTCGTCATCAACGGCCATCTGCTCTTGATCAATGCCGTGGTGCAGAGCTTCTACAGCTTTCCGGTCGGCGCCGAGCCCTTCGCCTTTCTGCAGATGGCCCAACCCCAGGTCTGGGGCGCCGACATCTTCCGCATCGGCCTGTGGGTGGCCCTGCCCCTGATCACCATGCTGCTGTTCGTCAATCTGGTGCTGGGCATCATCTCCCGCGTCGCCAGTCAGATCAACATTTTCGCGGTCGGCTTCCCTATCACCCTGGGCGTGGGCCTGGTGGGCATTCTGATGACACTGCCGCTGATGCAGATGCCCTTCATGGTGGCGCTGGAGCATATGCTCGCAGCATTCAGCTAACGCACTTCCCTCGCCAGCTTCAGCACCTGCGAACTCAGGCTCAGCCCGCGCCGCTTGCTCTCGCTCAGGTTGACACGGAAAGCCAGGCCGTTGGGTTCGTGGATCAGGCCGATGTCGGCGCCGGCGCGGTAGCCCTCGGGGGTATCGGCGATCACCAGCACTGGGTCATCGCCCAGCTCCGCGATCCAGTGCAGGAGCTCGGTGCACCCGGCAAAGCCCAGCACCAGCAGCTGGCACCGGCGTGCCTGCTCGGGCCGCTCCAGGCTCATCACCTGTACGCTGACACCCGAGCAGCGGCGACCGGCCAGTCGCTGCAGCGCCTCGTCAAGGCCTGGCGGTTGGCCCGCGGTGCAGACCGCTAATCTCTGCAGCGGCGGCGGTGGCCAGGCCGTGTATAGGGCAAAGCGATAGACGAATGCGGCCTTCAGCTGGTGCTCGTCCATGTCCGGAGCGGCTTGCAGCGGCTGCCCGGCACAGCACCCGACCGGACTGAGAATGCGCAAGCAGGCCTTCATGAACCGAAGCGCCTGCTCAGGCTCAGGCGCAAGACGCGGCCGGGTTGCTGCAGGCCGTCCAGGGAGCCGGCATCGGGCAGCTCTTGAACGCGGCGATCGGCGACGTTGTGCTGCCCCAGCACCAGCTCGGTCCGCACATCGAGCTGTCACAGCAGGTTCAGATTCAGCAGCGCATAGCCTGGCAGGCGTTCGGTCAGCACCTGGCGATGACTGGCCGCCAGCACCTGCCCCGACAGCCGCCAGTCGGGCGACCACAGAGGCTGGCTGAGAGTGCGCTTGAGCTGCCGGGGCGGCTGGTTGTTCAGGTTGTCGGTGGCGGCATCGCTGCGGTTGCGATACCACTGCAGCGAGGCCAGCAACTGACCACCACCGGCAAAGCGCCCGGCCAGGCCCAGCTCAATGCCGCGGCTGCGCATCGCGGCGCCATTCTCGAACACCGGGAACTCCGGGCTCAGTCGCATCAGGCCGCGGATCGCCACGAGATGGGCCGAGGCATGCAGGCGCCACTGACGGCTCAGTCCATGGTTCAGCGCCAGCTCCAGGCTTTACACGCGCTCGGCTGCCGGCAGCGGCGCCTCAAGAATGGTGTGGTTGACCGGCTCGGCGCGATTGGCGCCCCGGAATGCACTGCCATAGAGCAGCTTGACGCCGGTGGTCGGCGCCGGAGTCCATACCCGGGCCAGGCGCGGACTCCGGCTGGCCCCGGCCGTGCGGGTGTGGTCTCGACGCAGGCCCAGCATCAGGCTGTGCTGCTCGCTCAAGCGCCACTCGCCCGGTAGGCGGCGTAGGCGCTGAGACGCCGGCCGCGGTCCCAGTCGAGTGGGGCGAAACGGGCCCAGACTCCGGGCGGCAGCTCGAAGGGTTGCTGCAGCCGTGGCTGCTCAAAGGCGCTGGCGGCAATCCAGCCCTCGGCGCCCGAGTCGGCCCGATGGCCGTAGGACATGGTCAGGGTGGACTCGGAGTCCGAGGCCCTGGAGGCACTTGCACCGCCGACTGGGCAAAGCGCGAGGCCGTGCTGAGCTCGAACGCGTTCGGCGGCTGGTCCAGTCCCTGCCTCAGCAACTCCTCCAGCGCCGGGCCCTCGTCAGAGGCCTGCGGCTGGGCCATCGCCGCGCCCAGGGCCAGGGCCAGCAGCGGTAGCAAGCGACGCGGTGCCGCGCCGCCGCTACGCACCCTGTGCCCTCCGGTAGCAGTTCTTGCCGGCCCGCTTGGCCGCATACATGGCGGAATCTGCAGCCGCCAGCAAGGCCGCCGGCTCGCAAGCATCCAAGGGGCAGAAGGCCAGTCCCACGGTCGCACCTACAGGCATGACATGGCCCCCGATCAGCAGCGGTTCGCGCACCGTCGCGATCAGCCGCCCGGCGAGCTGCTCGGCCACCGACTCGTCCGACAGGCCGGGCAGCATCAGTGCAAACTCGTCACCTCCCAGCCGGCACAGCACATCGGCGCCCCCAGGACCTGGACTTCGACCAGGTCAATGCGACGCGAGAAGGCCAGCAGATCGGCCTGCAGCGCATTGCGGTCATCGAACACCAGCATCGGTGCCAGGCTGTTGACCAGTTGCTCGGCACCGAGCTCGGCCGCCCGCGCCTGGCGCTCGCGCGACGCCAGCCAGGAACTGGTGGCGATCAGGCCGAAGCAAAGCACCAGCGTCATGCTCAGCACCCACAGATTGAGCCGGGTCAGCCGGGACACCAGCGAGACATCGGCAAGGCCTGCGGCCGGCTTCACCGAGCCTGGGGCAAACGTCGTGGGCGGAGGATCGGCCATCGCAGGGGCAGCAGAGGCGGTGCGGCCCCCCAATTTCTACCACGGTCCCAGGGGCCGCAGGCGTCTCGAGTCAGCTGGCCACCAGGCCGTTGCGAATGGCATAGACGGTCAGCTCGGAATTGTTGGCCAGGCCCAGCTTCTCCAGCACCCGGGCACGATAGACGCTGACCGTCTTGGGGCTCAACATCAGCTCCTCGGCGATATCGGACAGGCGCTTGCCCGAGGCAATCATCACCAGGGTCTGCAGCTCGCGGTCCGACAGCTTGGAGTGGGCCTGCTCGGTGACCGGCGTGGTCAGGCTCTCTACCAGCATCTGGGCGATCTCGGGCGTCACATACTTGCGGCCCTGGGCCACGGTGCGCACCGCCTGCACCAGCAGCGCCGGGTCCCCGCCCTTGTTGACGTAGCCATGGGCGCCGGCGCGCAGTGCGCGGATGGCGTACTGGTCCTCCGGATACATCGAGACGATCAGCACCCGCACCGGCGAGCCCTCGTCCTTCAGCGCATGCAGCACGTCCAGGCCCGAGCGGCCGGGCATATTGATGTCCAGCACCAGCACATCACAGGTCTGGCTGCGCAGCAGGGTGCGCAGCTCGCCATAGTCGCCGGCCTCGCCCACCACCTCAATGTCCGAGGCGTCTGACAGGGTATCGCGGATGCCGCGGCGTATCAGGGCGTGGTCATCGCAAAGCATCACCTGGATCATTGAGTGCCCCATGCAGACGGATCGTGTTCGGTCTTGTTCAAGCTGCCATCCTCGGCGTTGTGGGCGGCGTCGGGTGTCAGTGGCACCGACAGTATCAGGCTGGTGCCCGCCGGGGTGCTGCTCAGGTCCACCCAGCCGCCAACGGTCGCGGCCCGCTCATGCAGACCGCGTATGCCGAAGCTGCGCGCCTTGGCCAGATCGCCCGACGCGATGCCGCGGCCGTTGTCCTTGACCTCCACCGTCAGCACCCCGCCAGCCACGCTCAGCTCGATGTCCACCCGGGTGGCCTCGGCATGCTTGCTGATATTGGTCAGCGCCTCCTGCGCCATGCGGTAGGCAACCAGGGGCACACCCGGCGGCAGCTGCACCTGCTCGTGGCTGGTGGTGAACACGGTGCTGATGCCGGTGCGCCGGTCGAAGCGCCCGGCCATCCACTGCACCGCCGCCACCAGGCCCTGTTCCAGGATGGCCGGGCGCAGGTTGTGCATCACACGCTGGCTCGCCTCGATCGCCGAGGTCACCGTCTCCAACGCCGAATTGGCGCGCTGCAGAATCGCATCGGACTCGGCATGGCGGGCAATCCAGGCCAGATCGAACTTGAGCGCGGTCAAGGAGCCGCCCACATCGTCGTGGATCTCGCGCGCGATCGCCGCGCGCTCGCGCTCGACACTGGTCTGCAGATGGCCGGCCAGCTCGTGCAGGCGCTGCTTGGAGCGCACCAGTTCCTCGTCGGCCCGCTTGCGCGCGCGCTGAGCCTCGGCCGCCTCGATGGCATGCACCAGGGCAGGCGCAAGACGCGCCAGATTGTTCTTCAACAGGTAGTCGCTGGCGCCGTTGCGCATTGCTTCCACCGCGGTGTCCTCGCCGATCTCGCCTGAGACCAGGATGAAGGGAATCAGCCGGCCGCTGGCCTTGAGCATCTCCAGCACCACCAGGCCAGAGAAACCGGGCAGGTTGAAGTCGGAAATGATCGCGTCCCAGGGCTGGTCCAGGGCCTGGGCGAAGGCCTCGCGGCTGTCCAGCCGTTGGCATTCGACCTGCAGGCCGCCGCGCTGCAATTGCGCCAGCATCAGTTGATGGTCTAGGTCGGAATCTTCGACATGCAGCAGGCGCAGCCGTCGACCAGCAATGGGAATCGTCATGCAGCGAGTATGCCAAGGATGAAAGGCGCCGCCGCCAGAGGCCCAAAGCAGCAAAAATGAGACGAACCGTGAAGCATTCGGTTACGCTGAGGGTAAACCCCAATGCTTCCTGGGCGGGGGGGGCCGATCCTAGGAAATAGGCCTCCTTCGGGGCTGTGATCAGAGTGATGGATGGTTGAAACCTGTCGAACACTGCTAGCCATCGTAGCGACGCTGACCGTCCCTGGACCTGATCCTGAATCCGGGATGTCGGACCATGACGCGTGCCTGCACACCAAACAAAACAATACCGTGGAGCCGAGATGCTAGAAGACCCGTCCTCAGCACCGCCCGAGTCCGAAGGACTGCCTCCCGTCTTCCAACTGCTGGCCGCTGCCGATCTGCAGGACCACCTGATGACGGTGACAAATGACCTGGATCGACTGCAACGTTTGCTTGATGATGCAGGTGAATCCTTGATGACGCACTTCTACGGCGCCACCAACCACCTGAACCGCCTGCTGGCACAGGCCGCAGCCACGCCCGGCTTTGACGACGCCGACTTGCACAAGGTCCAGACCGAGATGGCCGGCGCCATCACCGCCCTGCAGTTCCAGGACATGGCGACGCAGTTGATCGCCCACACCAGCCAGCGCCTGCGCAACTGCGCCGACCAACTGGCACGCGACACCTTTGGCGACGATGAGGACGGTGCAGGCGTCGTCGAGATGGCGCCGCTCAAACCGAACCCGGTCACCCAGGACGAGATGGACGCTGGTTCCGTCGAACTGTTCTAAAGACCTGAACCAATTACCCGAAAACCCTAGCGATACCCCGGAGATAGAGATGCATTCAATTCTTGCTGTGGACGACTCGGCATCCATGCGCCAAATGGTGACCTTCACACTGAAGAACGCCGGCTTCAATGTGGTCGAGGCGGTTGATGGCCAGGACGCCTGGGAGAAGGCAGGACAGCGCAATTTCGACCTGGTCCTCACCGACCAGAACATGCCGCGCATGGACGGCATCAGCCTGACCAAGAAGCTGCGCGACAACCCGAAGTTCAAGACCACACCCATCCTGATCCTGACCACCGAGTCCAGCGACCAGATGAAGCAGGCCGGCCGCGCCGCCGGTGCCACCGGCTGGCTGGTCAAACCCTTCGATCCAGCCAAGCTGATCGAGGTCATCGGCAAGGTCATCCGTTAATGCGTCTCACGATCACAGGGGTACAACACCATGGGTGAGATGTCCGACAACGCCAGCATGAGCGCTGGTATCGACCTGAGCCAGTTCTACCAGGTCTTTTTCGAGGAGGCCGGCGAGAACCTCGACAGCATGGAGCAGCTGCTGCTCAATCTGGACATTGAGGCCGCCGACGACGAAGAGCTGAATGCCATCTTCCGCTGCGCGCATTCGATCAAGGGTGGCTCGGCCACCTTTGGCTTCAGCGATGTGGCCGAACTGACGCACCAGATGGAAACGCTGCTGGACAAGCTGCGTCGCCATGAACTGAACCCGACCTCGGCCATGGTCGACGTGCTGCTGCAGTCGGGCGATGCCTTGCGCGCCCAACTCGCGCGCCACCAGGGCTCCGGCGGCGACGTGGTGGACACGGCCGACCTGCTGGTCAGCATACGCGCCATGGTCAGCGGCCAGGCCGCTCCGGTGGCGGCTGCCGCCAAGCCGGTCGCTCCGCCGCCGCCTCCGCCCCCTCCTCCTGCGGCCGCAGCCCCTGCGCCGGCAGCCGCACCTGCCACATCCGGCGTACGCCAGCTGGAGCTGCAGGTCGGCCCGCTGGAAGACACCGCCCAGGCCGACAATCTGGTCGAACTGTTCAAGGAGATCACCGACCTGGGCACGATAGAGCCGCTGGACGGTGGCCAGGCCGCCGACGGCATGCGTCGCTTCAAGATCATCACCAGCAGCAGTGACAACGATCTGCTGGACCTATTCACCTTCCACGTCGCCCGCGAACAAGTGGTGCTGATGCCGCTGACCTCGGGCTATGGCTTCCACGCCGGCGCACCGGGCGCACCGGCGGCCGAAGTGGAAGTCGCTGCCGACAAGGACCCAGGTTACGGCTTCTTCGCCGACGCCCCCGGCGCACCGGAAGCCACGGCCGCGCCGGTGGCCGTGAGCCACGAAACCTCGGGCCAGAGTCAGGTGCCAACCCCCGCACCGGTGGTCAAACCTGCCGCTCCCAAGGCCGAAAAGGCCGCACCGGCCGGCATGGAATCAACCACGCTGCGCGTCTCGGTCGAGAAGGTCGACCAGCTGATCAATCTGGTGGGCGAGTTGGTCATCACCCAGGCCATGCTGGCGCAGAACAGCCGCAATGTGGATCCGGGCCTGTACCAGCAGCTGACCTCGGGCCTGGCCGATCTGGAGCGCAACACCCGGGATCTGCAGGAATCGGTGATGTCGATCCGCATGATTCCGATGTCCATGGTCTTCAGCCGCTTCCCGCGGATGCTGCGCGATCTGGCCGCCAAGCTGGGCAAGAAGGTCGAGCTGGTGACGCAGGGCGAAGCCACCGAACTGGACAAGGGCCTGGTCGAGAAGATCACCGACCCGCTGACCCACCTGGTGCGCAACAGCTGCGACCATGGCATCGAAATGCCCGCCGACCGCCTGGCCAAGGGCAAGAACGAACAAGGCACCATCACCCTGGTGGCCTCCCATCAGGGCGGTTCCATCGTGATCGAGGTGCGCGACGACGGCCGCGGCCTGAACCGCGACAAACTGATCAAGAAGGCCCGCGAGCGCGGCATCGACGCACCCGACTCGATGACCGACTCCGAGGTCTGGAACCTGATCTTCGCGCCGGGCTTCTCCACCGCAGACGAAGTGACCGATGTGTCCGGCCGCGGCGTCGGCATGGACGTGGTCAAGCGCAACATCACCTCGCTGGGTGGCACGGTCGAGATCGACTCGGCCGAAGGCTATGGCATGAAGGTCTCGGTGCGCCTGCCGCTGACCCTGGCCATCATGGACGGCATGAGCGTAGGTGTCGGCGAAGAGGTCTACATCCTGCCGCTGTCCTCGGTGGTCGAGTCCTTCCAGGTCACGCCTGACACCATCAAGACCGTCGGCGGTTCGGGCCGTCTGGTCGAGGTGCGCCAGGAGTACATGCCGGTGGTCGAGCTGGAGCGTGTGTTCAATGTGCCCCGCTTCGATTTCGAGCATGTCAGCTCCATCATGGTGGTGGTCGAGGCCGAGGGTGGCCGCGTCGCCATGCTGGTGGATGAGTTGCTCGGTCAGCAGCAGGTGGTGGTGAAGAATCTCGAGGCCAACTACCGCAAGGTGCCTGATGTTTCAGGCGCCACCATCATGGGCGATGGCCGGGTCGCCTTGATTCTCGACATCGGCAGCCTGGTGCGACGCTCGCGCCATTGAGCAGGGCCACTGACCCATGCTCATCAAGCACCAAGATTCCAGGGAATAGAACATATATGAACCTCAGTCATCTGCTGCGGCAGTTCAGTATCCGAACGCGCATGATCGGCGCCATTGGCATGGTGCTGGTGCTGCTGGCCGTCGTCGGCAGCGTAGGTATCTATGGCATGCATCTGCTCAAGCAGCAGAACCGCGACTTCGCCGAGTCCTCGCTGGCCGACTCCCATGATCTGACCCAGTTGGTCACGACGCTGGGCGATCTGCGCCGCTACGAGAAGGACATGATCATCAGCTACGAGAAGCCCGAGGCGGTGAAGGCGCATCGGGCCAAGTGGGATGCCACGCTGGGCCAGTTCCGCACGGTCGCCAAGCACATGCTCGAAGGGCCGGAAGACCTCAACAACCCGATCGTGCTGAAGATGGGCCCGCAGCTCGACGACTACGTCAAGCAGGCCGAGCCCATCCTCAAGCAGCTGGAGGCCGGCGCCTACGACAACGCGGCGGTGGCCGACAAGCTGCTGGGACGCGCCAAGGATTCGTTCACATTGATGGAGAAGTCGCTCGCCGAGTTGCGCGCCGCGATGGAGAAGGAGTCCGTCCAGACCCAGGCCGGCATCGACAGCACGCAGTCCAATATGCAGCTGGCCTTCATGGTCATCCTGGCGTTCAGCGCCCTGGTAGTGGTGCCGCTGACCCTGCTCAATATGAACAGCATCTGCGGCCCGCTGGTGGACGCCGAAGGGCTGGCCAGCGCCATTGCCAACGGCAATCTGCACAGCAAGGTGTCGCCGATCGAGGGCCAGGACGAGGCCTCGCATCTGATGCGCTCGCTGCAGGCCATGCAGCAATCGCTGCAGCGCCTGGTCGGCGAGGTGCGCTCCTCGGCGGACCACATCCGCACCGCCTCGGTGGAGATTGCCTCGGGCAATCAGGACCTCTCCAGCCGCACCGAGCAGACCGCCTCCAACCTGCAGCAGACGGCCTCGTCGATGCAGCAGCTGACCGCCACCGTGCGCCAGTCCGCCGACGCGGCGCGCACCGCCAACCAGCTGGCCTCCTCGGCGGCCGAGGTCGCCTCGCGCGGCGGCAATGTGGTCTCGCAAGTCGTCACCACGATGGACGAGATCAACACCAGCTCGAAGAAGATTTCCGACATCATTGGCGTGATCGACGGCATCGCCTTCCAGACCAATATCCTGGCGCTGAATGCCGCCGTGGAAGCGGCACGTGCCGGCGAACAGGGCCGCGGCTTTGCCGTGGTGGCCGGCGAGGTGCGCTCGCTGGCCCAGCGCAGCGCCGAGGCCGCCAAGGAGATTAAGACCCTGATCGGCGCCAGCGTCGAGCGCGTCGAAACCGGTGCCCGCCTGGTGCAGGATGCCGGCACGACGATGAACGAGATCGTGGCCAGCGTGCAGCGCGTGACCGACATCATGGGTGAGATCACCGCCGCCGCATCGGAGCAGAGTGAAGGCATCGGCAGCGTCAATCAATCGGTGCTGCAGCTGGACCAGATGACGCAGCAGAACGCCGCGCTGGTGGAAGAGTCCGCCGCCGCCGCCGAGAGCCTCAAGGAACAGGCCCAGCGCCTGGGTCAGGTGGTTGATCAGTTCCAGCTCGCCGAGCACCAGGTCGCCGCCCCGCTGCCGCCCGCAACGCCCAAGCCGGCGGCAACACCGGTAGCCAGGTCGGCGCAGATGGCCAGCAAGGTGCTCAGCAAGGCCCAGGCCAGCGCCAGGTCCTTGGGTGCCTCGCCAACGGTCAGCAAGCCGGCCAGCAAGCCCGCAAGCCTCCCGGCACCGAAGGCCGCGGCGCCCTCGCCCAAGCCGGCGGCACCGACCTCGGCCTCCAGCTCCGATGGCGACTGGGAATCCTTCTGAGCCCCAGCTGCGCGCCCAACTCAACAATCAACGCAGATCACTAAGTCGAGGTAAGCCATGGAAATGATCCAAGAAAGCAGCTCCACCCAATTGGCCCGACAGGGCGGTGGCCGCGCGCTGCAGGCGCAAAGCCCCAGCAGCGGCGAGTTCCTGACCTTCCGCCTCGGCGCCGAGGAATATGGCATCGACATCCTCAAGGTGCAGGAGATCCGCTCCTACGAGCCGCCCACGCGCATTGCCAACGCCCCTGATTTCATCAAGGGCGTGGTCAATCTGCGCGGCGTGATCGTGCCCATCGTCGATCTGCGACTGAAGCTGGGTTGCGCCTCGGCCGAGTACAACGGCTTCACCGTGGTGATCGTGCTGAATGTGCGTGGGCGCGTCGTCGGCGCCGTGGTGGACTCGGTGTCCGATGTGCTGGAGCTGACCAAGGACGCGATCCGCCCCGCCCCGGAGATGAACGCCAGCACCGTGGACACAAGCTACATCACCGGCATTGGCAGCGTCAATGATCGCATGCTGATACTGATGGACATCGAGGGGCTGATGAGCAGCGCCGATATGGGCCTGATGGATCAGTTGGCCTGAGGCTCGCGCCGCTGTTCGTCAAGCGGGCGCTGCGTGCGCCCCCGTTGGCTCAGGATGCACGACGCCGTTCATCCCGCAAAGAAAAAATCCCCGTTGGAGCCCTCCATGACCACCCAGGTTGCCTCGATTGCCCGACGTGTTTCGCTGACCGGAGTGGTCACCGTCGCGGTGGTTCTGCTGGTTGTCAGCACCCTGCTGACGGTGCTGACCACCAAGCTGTCGCGTGAGCGGGTGATCGCCCTTGTCGGGGCCCAGGCCCAGGGCAAGCTCGATTCGATAGAAGCCATAGACATGACCTCGCGGGTCCAGGTCGAAAGCCTGTTCACCGCCTTCCGCCAGGAGTTCGGGCCCAGCTTCACCCTGGAGCCCTCGGGTGACCTGCGTGATTGGGGTCCCAAACTGAATGGCAATTTCACCCAGGTGGACAAGTTCAGCAGCGCCACCGGCGGCGTGGCCACCGTGTTCGCGCTCAAGGGTGACGACTTCGAACGCATCACCTCCTCGCTGAAAAAGGAAAACGGCGAGCGGGCCATGGGCACAATGCTGGGCAGCCAGCACCCGGCCTTCACCCTGCTGAAGGCCTCCAAGCCCTATACCGGCCGCACGGTGCTGTTCGGCAAGCCTTACATGACACGCTACGAGCCGATCAAGGACGACGGCGGCAAGTTGGTCGGAGCGCTGTTTGTCGGCTTCGACCTGACCGCGTTCGAGTCGCCGCTGGCCAAGATCGTGGCCGAGACCAAGTTCTTCGAATCGGGTGGCCTGTACATGGTCACGCCGGGCAAGGATCTGGCCAACTCGGTCTTCTTCATGCACCCCACGGCCAAGGGCAAGAAGGTCACCGACGTGGCTCCAGGCATGGACAAGGTGCTGGCCGAGCTGGCCGCCGCACCGGACGGCTATCTGGCCAAGGTGCCCAGCGTGCTGGGTTCCAGCCGGAGCGATCTGTTCGCCGTGCTGCGCAAGAGCGAGGTCGCCGGCCAGTGGGTGATTGCCGAGGTGCCCGACAGCGAGGCCATGCGCTCGCACTGGGCCGCCCTGGTGCCCTTCTGGCTGCTGCTCAGCGGAGCCACCGTGGCCCTGGGTGCCGGCCTGTTCTGGATGATGCGCAACTGGGTCGCCGCCCCGCTCAAGCAACTGAGCCAGGCCGTCTCGGCAGTGGCCCAGGGCGACCTGACCCAGCCGGTCAGCAGCAACCGCAGCGACGAGATCGGCGAGCTGATGCGGGACACCGAGGCCATGCGTCTGCGCCTGGCCCAGATGATAGGTACGGTGCGCCATTCGGTGGACTCGATCAGCACCGCCAGCGTCGAGATCGCCAGCGGCAATCAGGATCTGTCCAGTCGCACCGAACAGACGGCCAGCAATCTGCAGCAGGCGGCCTCGTCGATGCATGAGCTCACGGCCACCGTCAAGCAAAGCGCCGATGCCGCGCGCACCGCCAACCAGCTGGCCTCGTCGGCGGCCAGCGTGGCCTCGCGCGGCGGCGAGGTGGTGTCGCAGGTCGTCACCACCATGGACGAGATCAACACCAGCTCGAAGAAGATTTCCGACATCATCGGCGTGATCGACGGCATTGCCTTTCAGACCAATATCCTGGCGCTGAATGCCGCCGTGGAAGCGGCGCGTGCCGGCGAACAGGGCCGCGGCTTTGCCGTGGTGGCCGGTGAGGTGCGTTCGCTGGCCCAGCGCAGCGCCGAGGCTGCCAAGGAGATCAAGACCTTGATTGCGGCCAGCGTGGACCGGGTCGAGACCGGTGCCCGGCTGGTACAGGATGCAGGCGCCACGATGACCGAGATCGTCGCCAGCGTGCAGCGCGTGACCGACATCATCGGCGAAATCACCGCCGCCTCCAGCGAACAGAGCGATGGCATCAGCACCGTCAACACCTCGGTCGTGCAGCTGGACCAGATGACGCAGCAGAACGCTGCACTGGTGGAGGAATCCGCCGCCGCCGCCGAGAGCCTGCGCGAGCAGGCGCACAAGCTGTCGCAGGTTGTGGGCGTGTTCCGCCTGAACGAAAGCGACAGCCGCGGCCAGGCCGATGCACCGGCTGCGGCCCGCCCAGCAGGCGGTTCGCACGCCGCACCGGCACCGCGCCCGCCTGCGCCGCCATCGGGGGCCGCAAAACCAGTGTCCAAGACGGCGCCAAAAAAGGCGCCGATGAACAAGCCGGCTGCGGCCCAGCGGCCACCCGTGGTCGCACCGGCCGCAGCCCCGAAGCCGGCAACAAGTCCGGCAACAAGTCCGGCGGGTGGTGAAGGTGATTGGGAGAGTTTTTAAGTCAGTCCATGCCCGGGTTCCCGTCAAAACGCCGGCACCGCAAGTGCGGTGAATCAGAGCGCGAGTCAGTTCCGGGGTAGCAACCTAGGAAACCTCCATGTTTGGATCGATCAAGAACCGACTGATAGCGATCTGCATTGCCGTGGTCGTGCTGACCCTGCTGGTGTCCACCATTGCCAACTACAGCGTGGTGCGATCCCACACCAACGAGCAGATCACCCGCGAGCTGGACGGCCTGGCCAGCGCCCATGCCGCCGACATCGGTCACTGGGTCCGCCACCAGCGCGACATCATCGCCGCGCTGCTGCCGGTCACCGAGCAGGCCGACCCGGTGCCGTTCCTGGTGCAGGCGGCGAAGTCGGGACGTCTGGATGCGGCTTATGTCGGCTTTGCCGACAAGCGCATCCAGTTCAACGCGCCGCAGAACCTGCCCGCCGGCTATGACCCGACCGGCCGCCCCTGGTACACCCAGGCGGCCGCGGCCGGCAACACCATCATCACCGAGCCCTATCTCGATGCAGCCAAGAACTTGCTCGTGGTGACCTTTGCCCATGCCGTCAAGGGCGGAGGGCAGACCAAGGCGGTGGTGGCCTCCGACGTGTTCCTCGACGATGTGGTGGCCACCGTCAAGACCATCAAGCCGACCACCAGTGGCTTCGCCTTCCTGGTCTTCAAGGACGGCCGCATCATCGCCCACCCCGATGCCAAGCTGGCGATGAAGCCGACCACGACGCTGTCCAAGGGCCTGGACGCGGCCATGCTCACGCAGCTCGCCAGCAGTGGCACACAGGCCCAGGTCGCCGAACTGCCCGAGGGCAAGTTCCTGCTGCGTGCGGCGGCCGTGCCCGAGACCGACTGGCTGCTGGTCACCGCCGCCGAGCGTGGCGAGGCCCTGAGTTCGCTGAGCTCGCTGTTGCGCGCCTCCGGCCTGGTGCTGGTGGTCGTGTCTCTGCTGTCGGGCCTGGTGGCCGCCTTCCTGGTCAGTGCCATGCTCACCGGCCTGGTTCGGGTGCGCAAGGCCATGGATGAGATCGGCTCCGGCGGCGGCGACCTGACGCAGCGTCTGCCGGTCACAGGCAAGGACGAGATCTCGCAGATCGCCGCCTCCTTCAATCTGTTCGCCGAGAAGATCGCCCACATCCTGATGGACGTGCGCTCGACCAGCAACTCGATCTCCACCGCTTCCAGCGAGATCGCGATGGGTGCACAGGACCTGAGCCAGCGCACCGAGCAGACGGCCAGCAATCTGCAGCAGGCCGCATCCTCCATGGTCGAGCTGACCGCCACCGTGCGCCAGACCGCCGACTCCGCCCGCACCGCCGACCAGCTCGCCTCCTCGGCCGCCAGCGCCGCGGCCAAGGGCGGCCAGGTGGTGTCGCAGGTGGTGTCGACGATGGACGAGATCAACACCAGCTCGAAGAAGATCAGCGACATCATCGGCGTGATCGACGGCATCGCCTTCCAGACCAATATCCTGGCCCTGAATGCCGCCGTGGAGGCGGCACGTGCCGGCGAACAGGGCCGCGGCTTTGCCGTGGTGGCCGGCGAGGTGCGCTCGCTGGCCCAGCGCAGCGCCGAGGCCGCCAAGGAGATCAAGACCCTGATCGGCGCCAGCGTCGAGCGCGTCGAAACCGGTGCCCGCCTGGTGCAGGATGCAGGCAGCTCGATGAGCGAGATCGTGACCAGCGTGCAGCGCGTCACGGACATCATTGGCGAAATCACCGCCGCCGCGTCCGAGCAGAGCGACGGCATCAGCACCGTCAACCAGTCGGTCGTGCAGTTGGACCAGATGACGCAGCAGAACGCCGCCCTGGTGGAAGAATCCGCCGCCGCCGCCGAGAGCCTGAAGGATCAGGCGCACCGGCTGTCCCAGGTGGTTGGGGTATTCCGGCTGTCCGACGAGGTGCCCACTACGGCCTATGCCCAGGCACAGCGCCCGGCACCTGCACCCAAGCCAGCTACGGCCACTGGTGCAGTCAAGGCCAAGCCGGTGGCGGCGGCCAAGCGCCCGCAAGCCACGGCCGGCGCCAAGCCCCCAGCGCCGACGCCGGCACCTGCCCCTGTGGCGGCGCCCGCACCAGCCAAGTCAAGTGGTGGCGGCGAAGGCGACTGGGAAAGCTTTTAGGCCCGGCCCCGCTTCGTTCCGTCGATACTCGCACTCAACTGATCTTCACACGAGCATGAACTAGTCCCCCTTGTCCCCGCAGCTCCAAGGAGTCAGGCCATGATGTCTTTCAGGTCCATCACCATCAAGGCACGGCTGTTCGTGCTGCTTGGACTGGTCTTGCTCACGGTGGCCCTGGTCGGCGGCATCGGCTATGCCGGACTGTCCAGCCTGCGCGACGGCATGCACAGCTTCGCCGAGCACGAGTACCGCAATGCCATTGCGCTGGGCGAGCTGCGCGAGGCCATGGGCAACATCCGCCGCTACGAGAAGGATGTGCTGATCAATATGCAGGACAAGGCCGCCGTCGAACGCTATCGCAAGGAGTGGATCGAGGAGGTCGAGAAGACGCGCAAGCTGATTGCCGGGCTCAGCAAGGGACTGGACAGCAAGGAGGAGCAGCAGAAGCTCAAGGATCTGGACGGCCGCCTCAGCGCCTACCAGCAGGCCACGCAGCCGGTGTTCGATCAGGTGGTGTCCGGGCAGTATGCCGACACCGCCGCCATCAACAAGGCGCTCGACGCCTCCAAGGCGCAGATCCGCCCGGCCGAGCAACTGCGCTCGGAACTCTCGGCCATCATCAGCAAGGACGGTGCGGCCGCCGCCGAAGCCGCCGCCGGGGTGGCCAACGGCCAGGTGGCCAAGATGGCCGTCACCGTGCTGGTCGCGCTGGCCCTGCTGACACCCTTCATCCTGTTCAGCATCCGCAGCGTGGTGCAGCCGCTGCGCAAGGCCATCCTGTCGGCCGAGCGCATCGCCGCCAAGGATCTGACCGAAGTGATACGCGACGGCGGCCGCGATGAGCCGGCGCAGATGCTGGGGGCCCTGGTGGCCATGCAGGAGGCCCTGCGCGGGGCCCTGCTGGAGGTGCGAGCTTCGGTGGGCAGCATTGGCACGGCCAGCACCGAGGTGGCGGTCGGCAGCCAGGACCTGTCGCAGCGCACCGAGATGACCGCCGCCAATCTGGAGGAGGCGGCCAGCTCGATGGAGGAGCTCACCAGCACGATGAAGCAGTCGGCCGACTCGGCGCGCTCGGCCAGTCAGTTGGCCGCATCGGCCTCGGACATTGCGGCTCGCGGCGGAGCCGTCGTGGCCCAGGTCGTGGCGACGATGGACGAGATCAACACCAGCTCGAAGAAGATTTCCGACATCATCGGCGTGATCGACGGCATCGCCTTCCAGACCAATATCCTGGCGCTGAATGCCGCTGTCGAATCGGCCCGGGCCGGCGAGCATGGCCGGGGCTTCGCCGTCGTGGCCGGCGAGGTCCGCTCACTCGCGCAACGCAGCGCCGAGGCCGCCAAGGAGATCAAGAGCCTGATCGGCGCCAGCGTCGAGCGGGTCGATGCCGGCTCGCGCCTGGTCGCCTCGGCGGGCAGCACGATGGACGAGGTGGTGGTCAGCGTGCGGCGCGTCACCGACATGGTGGGGGAGATCACCTCGGCCACCGCCGAACAGAGCCTGGGCATCACCCAGGTCAACGAATCCGTGGCCCGGCTCGACCAGATGACACAGCAAAACGCCGCCCTGGTCGAAGAATCGGCTGCCGCCGCCAGCAGCCTGCAGCAGCAGGCGCAGCGGCTGAATCAGGTGGTGGGGCTGTTCAAGCTGGGGACGGCAGCGTAGCGTTGGCGGTGATGTGGGCCCCGGATTGCATCCGGGCTACGGCAGCCATGTAGCCCGGATGCAATCCGGGGTCACCTCGTGCCTGATCAACTGTCCCCCGCCTCTCGCAAGGTGGCCACCACCGGGCGGGTGAGCACCCCGCGCAGCCCCCACCAACCGGCGGCCAGCGCAAGGATCGCACCGGCCACCATGGTGAACAGCGGCACCCAGGGCGAGGCCGTCCAGCGGAACTCGAACACATAGCGCGCCAGCAGACCGCCCACCACGACGGCGGCCGTGCCGGCCAGCAGGCCGGCCAGAGCCCCCATGCCCAGCAGCTCGGCGCGCTGCACCTGAGCCAGCAACTGGCGGCCGGCGCCCATGGCCCGCATCACCGCGAACTCGCGGGTGCGCGCCTCGCGGGTCGTGCTGACCGCCGCCAGCAACACCACCAGGCCGGTGGCAAGGGTGAAGGCGAACAGGAACTGCACCGCCTGAATGACCTGGTTCAGCACCGCCTGCACCTGCTGGATCTGCGCCGACACATCGACCATGGTGACATTCGGGAAATCATGGCTCAGCGCGTTATCGAAGCCGGCCTTGCCCGGCGCGCGGAAGGCGGCGATATAGCTGGCCGGCAGTTCGGCCATCTCGGCCACCGGGAAGATGACGAAGAAGTTGGCGCGCATCGAGGTCCAGTCCACCTTGCGCAGGCTGGCAATCCTGGCCTCGACGGTCTGACCGGCCACATCAAAGCGCAGCTGGTCGCCGAGCTTCAGACCCAGGGTCTCGGCCAACCCCTCCTCGACGCTGATGGCGCCGGCCTCCTCCACCTTCCAGGCACCGCCCACCACCTGGTTGTGCTCGGGCATCTGCGCGCTGTGGCTCATATTGAACTCCCGCTCGACCAGGCGGCGTGCCCTGTCGTCGGTGAACAACTCGGGGCCGGCCGTCTTGCCGTTGATGGCCACCAGCCGGCCGCGGATCATCGGGTACCAGTCGTAGCGCGCCACACCCGCGCCGGTCAGCATCGTGCGAAAGGCCTCGCCCTGCTCGGGCTGAACATTGATGACAAAGCGGTTCGGTGCGTCCGGCGGCGTGGCATTGCGCCAGCTGTCGATCAGGTCGGTGCGCAGCAGCACCAGCAGGGCCAGGGCCAGCAGGCCCACGCTCAGCGCGGACACCTGCAGCACCGCATAGACCGGGCGCGCGGCGATCTGGCGCGTGGCCAGCAGCAGCCAGCGGGGGCCGCCGGCCTCGGGCACCAGCCGGCGCAGCGCCATCACGGCCAGCCAGGCCAGGCCGGCAAACAGCAGCACGGCCACGGCAAAACCGCCGCTGGCGATCAGGCCCAGGGTCAGGTCTGAAGACACGGCCATCAGCAGCGCCACAAAGCCCAGCGTGCCCGCCGCCAGCACCAGCAGGGAGCTGGCCTTGAGGTTGCCGACATCGCGGCGCATCACCCGCAGCGGCGGCACACGAGCCAGCTGCAGCACCGGTGGCAGGCCGAAACCCAGCAGCAGGGTCATGCCCACGCCCAGGCCGAACAGCGCCGGCCAGAAACTGGGCAGCGGCAGATCGACGGCGATCAAACCGGACAGCAACCAGACGAAGCCGTGGTGCAGCACGAAGCCCAGCAGCACACCGGCGAGGCTGGCGGCCAGGCCGACCACGGCGAACTCCAGGCCATAGGACCAGGCGATGCGCCGCTGCGACTGGCCCAGCACACGCAGCATCGCGCAGTCGTTCAGATGGCGCCCGGCGAAATCACGCGAGGCCAGGCCCACCGCCACAGCGGCCAGCAGCGCAGACAGCAGGGCCACCAGCTTGAGGAACTTGCCGGCGCGGTCCAGGGTCTGGCGCATCTCTGGGCGGCCGCTTTCCAGTGACTCGACACGCACGCCGCGCAGGCCGTCCTGCTTGATCTGCTCCTGGGCGCGCTGCACAAAGGTGGTGACGGCCGGCCGCTCATTCAGTGCGCCGGCCACGGCCAGACGGTAGGTGACCCGGCTGGCGGGCTGGATCAGGCCGGTGGCCGGCAGATCGGCCTCGTGCAGCATCACCCGCGGCGCGAAGCTCATGAAGCCCGCGCCGCGGTCCGGCTCGGTGACGATGATGTGGCTCAGCCGCAGGCTCAGCTCACCCAGCATCAGCGCATCGCCCACCTTCAGGCCCAGCTTGTCCAGCACCTCGGCGTCGGCCCAGACCGTGCCGCGTGCGGGCGCCGCCTTGAGCGCCTGCGTCGGGCCACCGGGCACCTGGCTGACCATGATCTGCCCGCGCAACGGATAGTCCTGCCCCACCGCCTTGACCGACACCAGGCGGCTAGCCCCCCCCTTGTCGTCGGGCGCCCGCGCCATGCTCGGAAAACTGGCCGTCCTGGTGCTCTGCAGCTTCAGCGTGCGCGCCAGCGCCTGCACCGTCTCGGGCAGGGGCTGGTCGCTGGCCACCACCGCATCGCCTCCCAGCAGCTGGGCGGCATCCCGCGCCAGACCCAGGTCCAGCCGGTCGGCCAAAAAACCCACCGCACACAGCGCCGCCACCGCCAGGGTCACGGCCAGCACCAGCAGGCGCAACTCGCCGGCGCGCCAGTCACGCCACAGCTGCCGCCAGGCCATCGCGGGCACGCTGGGGCGGCGGAAGGGGGGCGTGGGCACGGCTGCAGTCATCAAAACACTCCGGAAGGCATCACAGCCCGCACGGTAGCAGAGCTTGCGCTGTCAAGCAGCGTGCAAGCCGCTTGAACCCTGCATGCAAAGCGGTGCAAGCGCGCCACCGTCGGGCGGTGCTTCAATCAGGACATGGACACCATCCCCCTCCCCACCCTGTTCATCTCCCATGGCTCGCCTATGACGGCGCTGGAGCCGCGCGAAGCCGGCGCCTTCATGAAGGCCCTGGGCCCGGCCATCGCCGACCGCTTCGGCCGGCCGCGGGCCATCGTCGTGGCCTCGGCGCACAGCACCGCACGCGAGCCGGTCCTGCTGGCCGGTGCCCGGCACCAGGCGGTCTACGACTTCGGCGGCTTCTCGCCCGAGCTCTACACCCTGCGCTATGACGCCCCCGGCGCCCCGGCGCTGGCCGCCGAGGTGCAGACCCTGCTGGCAGCCAGCGGCATCCAGGCCCACAGCCTGCCGCAGGGCGGGCTGGACCATGGCATCTGGACGCCGTTGCGATACATGTATCCGGAGGCGGACCTGCCTGTATTGCCGCTGGCCTTTGTGCCCAGCCAGTCGCCGGCCCAGCAATTCGCCCTCGGCGAGGCACTGGCGTCGCTGAGCCGGCAGGGCGTGCTGGTGATGGGCACCGGCAGCATCACCCACAATCTGCGCATGGTGTTCGCTGGTGGCCAGCCGCCGGCCATCGACGCGCCGGAGATCGCCGAGTCCAAGGCCTTCCGCGACTGGGTAGTGGCCCGCAGCAGTGAGCGCGACTGGGCTGCATTGCTCGACTACCGCCGCCAGGCACCCCATGCCGCGCTGATGCACCCGACCGACGAGCACTGGCTGCCCTGGTATGTGGCGGCCGGCGCCGGCGGACGCGAGCATGCACCGCAGCGCATCCACGCCAGCCTGACCTTTGGCTGCCTGGGCATGGACGCGTATGCCTTTGGCCCCGGGGCCGGCCGCTTGCAGGGTCTGGGCTGATACGCGCCAGACACGCTACGGCACGGTGTCTGCAGGGTCGGACGTCGAACGCGACCTGCCGTCCTTCGCTATATTTCGGTCAATGCCCTATCTGATCCCAAGCTACGACCCAGGAATCGTCGCCGCCTCCCTGCTGATTGCCAGCTTCGCGGCCTATGTCACCCTGGATCTGGCACAGCGCGTGCGCGCCACCGACCTCGCCGTGGCACGTGCCTGGTGGATTGGCGGCTCCATCACCATGGGCACCGGCATCTGGTCCATGCATTTTGTCGGCATGCTGGCCTATTCGCTGCCCGTCCCCCTGGGCTACAGCGGCCTGCTGACCCTGCTGTCATGGGTTGCGGGAGTCGGTGCCTCGGCCGTTGCACTGTGGCTGGCCAGTCGCGGGCGGCTGACCCTTCCCCGCCTGGCCGGTGGCGCCCTGCTGATGGGAGCCGGCATCTGCACCATGCACTACACCGGCATGGCCGCACTCGACATGGCACCGCCCATCGTCTGGCGCTGGTCGCTTGTAGCTGCCTCGGGTGCCATCGCCTTCGGCGCCTCGGCCGCCGCGCTGCTGATCTTCTTCTGGCTGCGCCGTTTCGGCGAGCACGGTGATAAACGCTACCAGGCCGTGGCCGCGCTGGTCATGGGTGCGGCCATCAGCGGCATGCATTACACGGGCATGGCCGCCGCCCAGTTCCCCGAAGGCACGGTCTGCATGAGCAGCACCGGGCTCGGCGGCGAGCAACTCGGCACCCTGGTGATACTGGCCTCGACCGTGCTGCTCGGCCTGACCCTTTTCACCTCAATGCTCGATGCCCGCATGCAGAGCACGTCGGCACGTTTGACCGCCTCGCTGCAGAGCGCCAACAGCCAACTGCAGGCCGCCAACGAGGAGCTGCAGCAGCGCGCCTTTGTCGACAACCTGACCGGCCTGCCCAACCGCCTGTTGTTCGAGGACCGGCTCAAGCACGCGCTGGCACGCCATGCGCGCAGCGGTCGGGGTGAGCGAATGGCCGTCCTGTTCGTCGATCTGGACGGTTTCAAACCCGTCAACGACAGCTTCGGCCACGCGGTCGGCGACAGCGTGCTGCAACAGGTGGCGGAGCGCCTGCAAGCCGCCGCACGCGGCAGCGACACCGTGGCCCGCATCGGCGGCGACGAGTTCGTGCTGCTGCTCGAAGACATGACCGATGCCGGCGACGCCACCTCGCTCGCCCGCCGCGTCGTGCTGGCGCTGAGCCGGCCGATGCTGGTCGCCGAGCGCACCCTCCATGTCTCGGCCTCGGTGGGTATCGCCCTGCACCCCGACCACGGCGAAGGCGGCAAGCTGCTGACCCACGCCGATGCGGCGATGTACGCCGCCAAGCGCGCCGGGGGCAACAGCTATGCGTTGTTCGAGGCCCATATGGATGCCGGCGCCGCCAAGCAGCTGGGCCTGCAGTTCGACCTGCGCCAGGCCGTGGCCGGCGGCCAGCTGAGCCTGCACTACCAGCCCAAGTTCGACAGCCGGCGCGCCCGCCTCAGCGGCGTCGAGGCGCTGCTGCGCTGGCAGCACCCGCTGCTGGGCAATATCCCGCCCAGCCAGTTCATACCGTTGGCCGAACGCTCCGGCCTGATCAACGAGCTGGGCAACTGGGTCATAGACGAGGCCTGCCGCCAGATGCAGGCCTGGCAGCGCGAGGGCGTGCGGCTGCGCGTGGCCATCAACCTGTCGGTGCATCAGCTGCGCCAGGAAGACCTGGTCAGCCGCATCAAGCAGGCGCTGCAACGGCACGAAGTGGACGCCTCGATGTTGCTGTGCGAGATCACCGAGTCGGCGGCGATGGAGGACATCAAGACCACGCAGCAGGCATTCGAGGGCTTGAGCCGCATCGGCGTGTTCCTGTCCATCGACGATTTCGGCACCGGCTACTCCAGCCTCAGCTATCTGCGCCAGCTGCCGGCCCGACAGCTGAAGATAGACCGCAGTTTCATCCACGACCTCGAAACCAGTGCCGATGCCCGCGCCGTGGTCGACGCCGTCGTGCGCCTGGCCCATGCGCTGGGCCTCAGCGTCGTCGCCGAGGGCGTCGAGACCCAGGGTCAGTGCAACATCCTGCTGCAGCTGGACTGCGACGAGCTGCAGGGCTTTCTGTTCGCCCGCCCGATGCCCGCCGACGAGCTGTTCGCCTGGGCCAGCGGCCACAAGCCCGACGCCGCCATCGGCTTCTCGCCCTCTGTCTTCAGCGGCCTCGACTCCTCTGCCAAGGCTGGCTCCGGCTCAGGCTAGAATTCACCGCAACGCGGGTGTAGTTCAATGGTAGAACTTCTGCTTCCCAAGCAGATAGCGTGGGTTCGATTCCCATCACCCGCTCCAAAAGCCCAAAGGCCATGTCTCTCAGAGGCATGGCCTTTGGGCTTTTGGGGTGGGCGCTTGGGTTTGAGTCCCACCGGGGTTCGCTCAAGCCATGTCCGCGACATCACCTCAGCCCGCCCCCCTTCCCCGGCACCGCCACCGGCGCCTGCGCCACAAACCGCGCCAGCTCGAAGGGGCTGCTGAAGACCTTGACCGAGCCGTCGGGCAGCTCCGCGCGGGCGGTCCAGCGGCCATCGGGGCTGAGCGTCACGGCCAGGCGCAGCGCAAGGGTGAGGGGGCGGGGCTCCATGGCGGTCCGAAGTCCTTAAGGGTGAACGCACGATAGGCGGCGGCCGTTGCGGCGCCGTTGCCGAGTTCGCCCTGATCAGGCCGCCAGTGCCCAACGCTGGCGAAAGGCCTGCTGCCGTTCGGGCTCGGCGGCGAGGCTGCTGCCCAGTCGGTCGATATGGGCGGCCAGCAGTTGCCCGGCGCCGGGCAGGGCCCGCAGCAAATAGAGTGCGGCCACCGCATGGGCCTGCGGCCCCGCCAGCGTGGCCCGGGCCAGCGCCAAGGTGGTGGCATCCAGCGTGCCGCGCCGGGCCTGGGCCTGCACCCGGAGCGCCAGTCGGCGCAGCCGGCACTCGGGGTTGGCGCTGGCGGCCTCGGGGCCAGGCAGCAGGGCCAGCGCCGCCGCAGCATCGCCCTGGGCCAGCGCCAGCTCGGCCTGCATCAGCAGATGGCGCTCGCGCACGCGGGGATCGACGATAGCGCCACCGGCCGCCACCCGCTCCAGGCTGTGGGCGGCGGCCGCCCGGTCACCGGCCATCAGCTCGAACTGGGCGCGGGCCAGCCAGGCCTCCTTGGCCACGTGGGGCAGGCTTGCCAATGTGCTGTCGTCAACACCGGCGAGCAGCGGTGCCGCGAGCTCCTGGGCGCCGAGCAGGCCGAACAGCTCCAACGTGGCCAGCGCCACCCCGGCGATCGGATAGGGCTCGGCGATCCGCAAGGCCTCCTCGGCCGCGGGCAGCGCGTGAGCCCAGGCGCTGCCCAGATCACCGAGGCCCATCTGCGCGCCAACGAAGGCGGTGCGGTACATCAGGCGCAGTTCGCCCTGCGCCAGCGCCGGCTGCAGCTGCCAGCCCTCCTGGGCCACCGCCAGCGCCTCCCCGAGCCGGGACTGTTCCAGATAGCTGGCGCTGAGGCTGTAGAGCGAGGCGCGCCGCATCACCACAAAACCCATGCGTGTGCAGTGAGCGACGGCTGCCTTCAGGGCCTGCTGGGCCCCATCGGCATCCCCCATCTCGATCAGAAAGGTGCCGCGCATGCACAGGCCCCGGCCCACACCGCCCTCGTCACCCAGGGTCCGGCACAGGGCCAGTGCCTCCTCGGCCAGCGGCATGGCCGAGGCCAGGCGGCCGGCGGCGTGTTCGGCCAGGGCCAGGGTGAACAGCAGGTCGGCGCGGTCCTGGCCCTGCATCGCCGGCAGGGCCAGCGCAGCCTGCGCGGCGGCCAGTGCGGCGTCGAGCTGGCCCATGCGGCGCAGGCCCTCGGCACGCGTGTCCATGGCCTGGGCCTGCTGGTGTTCGCTGATGGTGGCGGGCAGGCCGTCCAGCAGGTCCAGGGCCTCACGGCGCAGGCCGTTGCGCACAAAGTGATTGGCCACGGCGATCAGGACGTCAATGCGCTGGGATTCTCCGACATGGCCGGCAGCTATCAGCGCCAGCAGCGCCGTCGAGTGCGGGTCGCGCTCGCCCTGCAGCATGCGCATGCGCTCGGCGCGCATCAAACGCAGATGCAGATCCACCGCCTGGGCCGGCGTGGGCCCATCGGCCAGAGCCTGACGCCACTGCGCGGTGGCCTCGGTCTGGGCATGCAGGCGCTGGGCCTGGTCACCCGCAGCGATGCGCTGGGCCACGGCCCGGGCCGGATCGCCGCTGGCTTCGTGATGGGCGGCAATCAGCGCCGGGCCGGCACCGCTTTGCTCGGCGCCCAGGGCCAGCCGGCGGTGCACCAGGCGGCGACGCTCGGGCGACAAGGCGGCGTCTATGGCCTGCTGCACCAGATCGTGGGCAAAGGCGAAACCGCCGGTCTCATGCTCGCGCAACAGGCGTGCGGCCAGCGCCTGCTCGATGGCCAGCACGGTGTCGAGCTCGGACAGCGCACAGGCCGGCGCCAGCAGGGCCGGCGCGAAAGGCTCGACGGCCAGCGCGGCCGCCTCCAGCACGCGCTGGCTGGCGGTGGGCAGGCGCTGCACGCGGGCCAGCACGGCCTCGCGCACGCTGGCCGGCACCTCAAGTTCGCGATAGTCCTGCGTAGCCTGGTCAAACGGGGTGGACCAGACTCCATCGCTGCCGACGGCGAGCAAGCCGCGCTCCATCAAATGACGCAGGGTCTCGTGCAGAAAGAATGGGTTGCCGAGCGTCGCCTGGCCCAACCGGGCGGCGAACAGCTGCGGCGCCTCGGCGCCGGACAGGCGCCGCACCAGGTCGAGCACGGCCGCGGGCGGCAAGGGCGTGAGCAGTAGATGGCGTGCATCGACGCTGGCCCGCAGCTGCCGCAAGGCCTCGATCGCGCCCTCGCTCAGCTCGGGCCTATAGACCAGCACCTCGCGCGCCCCGGCCTTGCCGCCATCGTGGCGGCGCTCGGCGATAAAGGCCAGCAGCGCCCGGCTGGCTGCGTCCGCGCAATGCCAGTCGTCGAGCACGATGGCATCGAAGTTCTCGGCCGCCAGCGCCAGCCAGCCCTGCGCACAGGCCTCGACAAAGCGCGCCCGCTCGGCCTCCGAGCGCAGCGGCGCGGGCACCGGGCCCAGCTCGGGCAGCAGGCGGGCCATCTCGGCCACCACCCAGGGCGGCAGCTCGCACAGCTCGGGGCTGGGCCCGCTGGGGCCGATCAGCACCCGCAGCGCCCGCGTGAAGGCGGCATAGGGCACCTCGGCATCGCCGGGGCGGCAGCGCACCAGGGCGTAGGGGCCGTGGGCAGCGATGAAGTCGGCCACCAGCCGGCTCTTGCCAACCCCGCCCTCACCCTCGATCAGCAGGCAGTGGCCGCCGCGCCAGGCCGCCTCCAGCCACTGCACCTCGGCATCGCGGCCGACGAAGGGCAGCGCGTCAGGCAGGACGGCACGCAGCGCCGCGACCCCGATCGTCCGGCTTGGGGCCGACGCGATGGACTCGTTCAGGGACACCGGCGCGCTGCTGCGCAGCGCCTCGGCCAGCGCGCGGGTCTCCTGCATAGGCAGCAGGTCAAGTTCGGCCTTCAGCAGCTCGCAGCAGCGCTCGTACTGGGCCAGTGCGGCCTCGCGCCGGCCGCAGGCGGCGTGCAGGCGCATCGCGTCGCGGTGGAACTGCTCCTGCAGCGCGTCGTCCTGCAACAGGGCCTGCACGCGGGCCAGCGCGGCCTCGGTCTGGCCCGCTGCCTCCAGCGCGCCGGCCGAGGCGACCAGCGCACGGGTGCGCAGCGCCTGGACGATTTCGCGCTCGCCGGCCAACCAGTCGTCAAAGGCCGATGCATCGTCAAGCGCCAGGCCCTGGGCCAGCGGGCCGCCCCACAGTGCCAGGGCCTCGTCGGCCTGGCCCAGGTCGAGCGCCTCGCGCATCGCCGCTGCATCGCTGCGCAGCTCAGGGCCGGGCAGCAGCCAGTCACCATCGGTCAGCACGGCGCCGGGCGCGCCGGCATCGCGCAACCGCGCCAACTCGCGGCGAAGATTGCGCCGGGCGCTGCTTTCGTCCAGCTCGGGCCATAGCAGCCCGGTCACCTCGGTGCGTGACAGGCGCCCGCGGCGCTCCAGCAGCACCAGCAGGGCAAGCGACTTCTTGACGCCCAGATCCACCACGGCCTGGCCATGGCTGAGCTGAACCGGCCCCAGCAGTCTGAGATGCAGCATCGGGCCATCATGCCAGCGCTTCAGGCGCAATCCCTATCCCAAGAATGCACAGGTGGCCGCGCAACGCCGCCGCAACGCCCCCCGCCTATCTTCGCCTCAACCCAAGCCGAGCTGGAGATAGCCATGAAGCATGTCAGAACGTCCACCGCCCTTGCCTGCTGGATCTGTTGCGCGCTGACCGGTGCGGCCCAGGCCGCCGCCACCGTCACCCTGGTCAGGGAGAGCGAGCGGCTCACCCATGTGCGCATCAGTGTCGGCACACCCGCCTTCACGGTCGTCAACACGCCCAGCGGCGAGTTCCGGCGCTTTGCCCGCGGCGAACAGGGCCTGGGCAGCGTGCGCGGCGGCGCCGATGCACGCGGCCTGCCCGAGCTGCCCGTGACCGGCTTCCCGCTGGCCCTGCCGGTGGACTTCATGAGCGCGCCCGGCATCACCGTCACGCCCGAGGGGCCACTGCGCCGCGCCAGCGTACGCCTGTATCCGGTGCAGCCCAGCGAAACCGCGTTCGAGAACGAGCCGCTGCCGGCTTTCGAGTTCGACGCCACACGCTATCTGAAGGGCGCGGCCGGGCCCGGCGAGGCGCTGTCGCGCAAGGCCATCTTCAAGGGCGATGCCAATGTCGAGACCCTGCGCTTCTCGCCCTATGGCTACGACCCGGCCACCCAGATGCTGACCTGGTACGACAGCTATCTGGTGCAGGTGCAGCATGCCGCCGGCCCCTGCTTCGTGGTCGACCATCTGGCCGACACCCGCACCATCTCTGCCTTCGACGGCATCGACAAACTGCTGCAGAAGGCCCCGCTGCCGGTGCTGAAATACGCGCTGAACCAGGGCATGACGGCCAATCTTTGCGCAAGCCTGGCGCCCGCGCCGCAGCTCTCGGGCGCCCGCTTCGTGATCGTCACGCACCCGGACTTCCTGAGCGCGGCCAATACCCTGAAGGCCCACAAGGAGGCGATGGGCATCTCCACCCATGTGGTGACGACGCAGACGATCAGCGGCGCCGGTGCGGCCGCCACGGCCGTGCAGATCCGCACCTGGCTGGCGGCCTACTACAACAGCAAGGTGATCAAGCCCAAGTGGCTGCTGCTGCTGGGCGACGCGGAGAAGGTGCCGGCGCACTACGATCAGAACAACTGGTACACCAACTCGAAGAACGCCGGCGATGTGTGGTACGGCCAGTTCATGCCCGGCGCCACGGAAGAGACGGTGCCACCGATAGGCATCGGCCGCTTCCCGGTGGACACCCTGGCCCAGGCCGATGTGATGGTGGCCAAGGTGATGGCCTTCGAGAACTTCCCGCCGCCCGGCGCCGGTGTCGGGCCGACGAACGGCCAGAATTTCTACAGCCGCCTGACCTTCGCCTCCTTCTTCGAGGGCAACGGGACCAAGGACCAGCGCTGGTTTGCCGAGGTCACCGAGAAGGTGCGCAACCATGCGATGGGGCTTGGCTATGCCGTGCAGCGCATCTACAAGGCCAGCGCCGCCGCCAACCCGACGACCTGGCGCAGCGGCCTGTCCGTGCCTGCCGATCTGCGCAAGCCCGGCTTTGCCTGGAATGGTGACGCCGCGGACATCACCACCGCACTGAACGCCGGCACCGCGCTGATCTACCACCGCGACCACGGTGGCTGGAACGGCTGGATAGACCCTGAGTTCAAGACTGCCAATCTGGGCTCGGTGTCGGTGACCAACAACCAGTACCCGGTGGTCTTCAGCGTCAACTGCGCCAGCGGCATCTTCGACAACGAGACCGTGGACCTGGCCCCCAACAAGGTCGGCGGCGGCCTGGGCCCGAGCCCCAGCAGCGTCTACTGGGCCGAAAGCTTTGTGCGCAAGGTCGATGGCGGCCTGGCCGTGATCGGCGACACCCGCAACAGCAGCACGGTGGACAACGGCCACCTCGCCATCGGCCTGTTCGACGCCATCTTCCCCGGCTTCGCGCCCGGCTTTGGCGGCAATGCCGCCGTGCGCCGCATGGGCGATGTGCTGAACCACGGCTTTGCGTACATGGCCGCCGTCGATGCCGGCACGACGGACAACCTGCACCCCAGCGACAGCGGCGCCGTGGTCGGCGTCGAGGGCCTGCGCCACGAGATGAACATCTACAACGTGCTGGGCGACCCGACGGTGAAGCTGCGCACCACCGCGCCTTGGAACCTGTCCACCGTCAACCTGTCGGTGCTGCGAGGCACGGCCTTTGTCAACGTGGCGCGCCAACCCTGCCTGGGTTGCCCGCAAAACATGGCCCCGCCGGAGATGGTCACCGCCGTGGCCATCGATCCGGCCAACGGGCGCCTGATCGGCCGCACGCTGATCAATGCCGACGGCAACGGCAGCATCGATCTGGGCGGCTTCACCGGCAACTTCCTCCTGCGCGTGGCCTCGGCCGACGGCGCCAGCCAGCAGGTGGCCCGCACCGAGACCGACAGCGACGGCGACGGTGTGCCCGACAGCCGCGACAACTGCCTCAATGTGGCCAATGCCAATCAGCGCGACAGCGACGGCGATGGCTATGGCGATGCCTGCGACGCCGACGTCAACAACGACGGCATCGTCAACAGCATCGACCTGGCCCTGGTGCGCACCGCCTTCGGTGGCCGCGGCCCGAACCGCGCCGACCTCAACGGCGACGGCCTGATCAATGCGCTGGACCTGGCCCAGGTGCGCCGGCTGTTCAGCACCCGGCCCGGCCCCTCGGCCTGGCACCGCTCCACGGAATGAGTTTCCCCTGCCCTGCTTGTTCAACACCAACCCAAGGACACATCATGAAAACCCTCAGCCAATTCGCCGGTGCCGCGGCCCTGCTGCTCGGCGCCGTGAGCGCCCAGGCCGCCGGCAGCCTGGTCATCACGCCCGTCGACAGCAACGTCAACCCCGGCGACAGCTTTGCCCTGCTGGTCAGCGGCAGCGGCTTCTCCGACAAGGTCGTCGGCGGCGGCTTCAACTTGAGCTTCGACGCCAGCGTGCTGTCACTGACCAGCGTCACGGTGGATACCGTGGTGTGGGAATTCGTCAGCAGCAACGGGCTGATCGACAACGCCGCCGGCACGCTCAGCGACGTCTACTTCAACAGCTTCAAGGCCCAGCTGCCGACCGGCGACTTCAAGGTCGCCACGCTGCAGTTCAGTGCCAAGGCTGGCGGCAGCAGCGCCATCACGTTGAGCGACAGCCCGAATTTTCCCTTTGCCAATGATCTGGCCGAGGTCGTCTCGGTGAGCTACCAGGGCGCGATGGTCAATGTCAGCGCGGTGCCGGAGCCGGACAGCTGGGCGCTGCTGCTCGGTGGGCTGACAGCCATTGGCTGGCTGGCACGCCGCCGCTGAGTCAGTTCAGCACCGCCTCGGCCGCCGCGGCGGCCTCCTGGTCATGGCTTTGCTCCTCCTCGATCACGTCGCGCGCTGCCGTCAGCGCGCGACGGAACTGCGGCCACATGCGGGCAAAGGTCTCCAGCTGGGCGCCGTGCACCGCCGGGTGCACGTGGTACCAGGCGACGATGGACTTCGGATCGTTCAGGTTCAGCTGCATGGCAGGCTCCGCTGTTGAATACTGTGTTTGCATACAGTATCACATCAGGGACCACCCGCAAACAGGTGGGGCCCCCAACAGCTACCGGCGGCTAAACTGCCCTCCTCTTTGCCCTTCGAGCCGCTGTGCCCGCCGTCCCGCTATTCGCCTTGCTCTCGCGCCGTCTCGCCTGGTTCCTGCTGCTGCTGTGCGGCCTGGCCGGCGCCCAGGTGCCGACCTTGAGCCTGGAGTCCCTGCCCCGCCCGGCCACGCCGCCGCGCGAGGCCGGGCCGGTCGTGCCCTCGCAGGTGCTGCGCTGGCGGCAGGAGGCCGAGCGCTACGAGCATGGCGACGGCCTGCCGCGCGACCCGGTGCAGGCGGCCCAGCTGTATTGCCGGGCGGCGCGGTACGGTGACGCGGTGGCGCAGTACAACCTGGCCTGGATGCTGACCAATGCGCGCGGCATCGCGCGGGACGACGCCCAGGCCGCGCATTTGTTCTCCGCCGCCGCCGAGCAGGGCATGACGCAGGCGCAGAACATGCTCGCGTCGATGGGCACGCCGCAGGGCGCGCCGCCCGCCTGCCTGAAGCCGCCGGACGCGGACCCGGCGCCGGTCATCGCAGCAGCCACGCCCGCGCGCAAGCCGGTGGCCTTACCAGCGCCTCCCCCGCCGGCCAATGCGCCGCCGACCATCGTGCGCTTCGTCAGTCTGGTCGCGCCCGACTACCAATTGGCCCCGCATCTGGTGCTGGCGGTGATGGCCACCGAGTCCAATTTCGATCCGCTGGCCCTGTCGCCGAAGAATGCCCAGGGCCTGATGCAGCTGATACCGGACACCGCCGCGCGCTTCAAGGTGCGCAACCCGACCGATCCGGCGCAGAACATCCGCGGCGGCATGGCCTATTTGCGCTGGCTGCTGGCCTATTTCGAGGGCGATCTGTCACTGGCCCTGGCCGCCTACAACGCCGGCGAGCGTGCGGTGGACCGCTACCGTGGCGTGCCGCCCTATGCCGAGACGCGGATGTATGTGCGGCGCATCATCGCCGCCATCGGCGGCCAGCGCTCCCACCCGTTCGACCCGACAGTGACGGCGCCGTCGGCGATGCTGGCGCTGCTACGCGACCCGGCGCGGCCCGCGCCCCGCTGAGCGACCGGCCCGCCACGCCGCGCCCATTTGCGTTCGCGCAATCCTGACGGCGACGGGTGGCCTTGTGTGCGCCAGCGTACAGACGGTCGCTCACCACCCCACGGACAGTAGGGGCATGAACCTGCAACCAAACCCCTTCGGCAGCCTGCAATCGGCGCGCCCTGCAGTCGCGGCGGCGGTGGCCTCCGGCGAGGTCGAGGGGCTGCTGCTGGCTGCCAGCGCCCGAGTCGAAGCCGCGCAGACCCAGGACGGCGTCACGGTGGATCTGCTGGTCCATCTGGCCTGGCATGTCATCAATATCGAGGCCTGGCCTCTGTGCGGCCACCAGCAGACCGCCCTGCTGGTGGCCGCCGCGCAGCGCCAGATGCGCACCCTGCTTGCCGACACCGGTCTGGCGGCGTTGCTGATCGAGCAAGGGGCGATCGAAGCGCAGCTGCAGCAAGGGCTGCAGCGATCCACAGCCGATTGGGGCTTGAGCGTGGACCTGGTGGTCTTGCGCCAGGTGGACATACCGGTGGGCCGGCAGATCGAGGCCGATGTGGATCATCTGTGCGCGCTGCGCCAATGCCGGGATCGTCGCCGCGCGGCATTCTGCTAGGGTAGAGCCTGTTCGGTTCAAACCCAGACAGCAAGAGATGCAAGACCTGACCCTGATGCCGGCCGACGAGTTGGCGCCCGGCCTGCTACACGAGGCCTTCACTGCGGCATTTGCCGACTATCTGATCGGCCCCTTCGTGCTCTCGCCCGAGCAATGGCCGCAGTTTCTCGGGCGCCAGGCGGCCGATCTGTCGCTGAGCCGGGTGGCGCTGCGCGCCGGCCAGGTGCTGGCCTTTGCGCTGGTGGCACCCCGCGGCCCCGAGCGCTGGCGCCTGGCCACCATGGGCGCGCTGCCCGCCGCACGGGGCAGCGGCGCCGCACCGGCCCTGCTCGATGACTGGACAGCGCGCGCCGGGGCCTCGGGGGTGCGGACGCTGGAGCTGGAGGTATTTGCCCAGAACGAGCGGGCGCTGCGCCTCTATCAAGGGCGCGGCTTCACCGCCCTGCATGAGTTGCACGGCTATGCCTTGGGCAATGCCGCTTTCAACGGCGTGTCGCCGACCGTTGCCGAGATTGACCTTCCATCGGCCTTTGCCTGGCTGGACGAGACCGCGCTGCGCGTGCCGGACCTGCCGCTGCAGATCACGCCCGCCTCGCTGCGCACGCTGCCCAACGCGCTGAAGGCGCTGCGCCGCGGCCAGGCGCAGTTGGTGTTCAGCGTCGCCGCGCCGACCCTGGTCGTCACCGTACACAGCCTGGTCGATCACGGCCCGGACCAGACCGATGCGCTTGGCCTGATGCAACAGCTGCTGGCCAGCCACCCGGGTCATGAGATCAAGGTGCCTCAGCTGCAGCGGCTCGATCTCGGGGGCCAGGCCTTGCGTCAGCTCGGTTTTCAGCTGCTGCCCCTGCACCAGCTGCAGATGGTCAAGCCGCTGCGGAGCTGATTCAGCCACCCTTGTCGGGCTTGGGCTGGGTCAGCGTGCGCAGGCTGCTCAGGTCCAGTTCAGGCGCCAGGGCGTGGCGCTCCGCATTGAACAGACCACGAAGCGCGTCACCGGCCTGCCACTGCTCGGCATCGGGCGGCGCCTGCTGAGCCTCGGCGGCACTGTGTGCCACCTGGGACAGCAGGCTGCCGAGGTCGGACAGGTCGACCCGGGCCTGCTCGGTTTTGACGGGCATGCTGAAGCTGGGCAGGGCCGGTGCCACCGGGGCGGACACCCGCGGCATCGAGATGCTGCTCAGATCGAGCGCTTCGCGTTCAATCGGCTTGGGCATGGCAATCTGCAAGCTGGCCAAGACCTCGGCCTGGGCCGCGGCCGCGGCATCGCGGGCGGCCTGCAGCGCGGCCCGGCGAGCGGCTTCGGCCGCCTTTGCCGCGTCTGCAGCTGCCAGCCTTTCGGCCTCGGCTGCTGCCATGGCCGCCGCCACCCGCTCACGCTCGGCCCGCGCCTCGATCTCTGCCTGTTCGGCGGCGGCGCGCTCGGCCTCGGCCCGCTCGCGCGCGGCCTGTAGCTCTGCGGCTGCTCGTGCCTCGGCAAGGCGCTGCGCTTCGGCCCTCGCTACTGCGGCCTGCGCTTCGGCGGCCCGTTCGGCCGCCACCTTCGCCGCCGCCTGTTCGGCTGCCAGCCTTTGGGCCTCGGCCAGGCGGGCGGCGGCGAGCGCTGCCTGCTCGGCCGCGCGCTGTTCGGCGGCCTCCCGTTCGGCCGCAGCCAACTCCGCCGCACGTTGCTCCGCCGCCGCTTGCTCAGCGGCAGCCTGTTCGGCCGCAGCACGTTCTTCTGCGGCCCTGGCCGCCGCCCGCTCGGCGGCCAGCTGTTCGGCAGCGGCGCGCTCGGCAGCCTGTCGTTCGGCTTCGGCCAGCGCAGCGGCCCGTTCAGCGGCGGCCTGCTCGGCCGCGCGCCGCTCGGCTTCGGCACGCCGGGCGGCAGCCAACGCGACCTCAGCCTGTTCTGCAGCGGCGCGCTCGGCGGCCTGACGTTCGGCCTCGGCCTTGTCTGCAACGGCCTGGGCACGGGCCGCTGCTGCGGCACGGTCCACGGCGGCCTTCTTGGCGGCGGCACGTTCGGCGGCGCTCATGCGGGCCATGGCAATACGCTCGGCCTCGGCGCGCTCGGCGGCCAACCGCTGCTCCTGTTCCAGACGCCTGGCCTCGGCGGCTTCCCGAGCCACCTTGGCATCGTGCGCCGCTCTTGCCAGACGCTGCGCCTCGGCCAAGGCCTGAGCCTCCAGATCGGCCTGCCTCGCGGCCTCGACCCGGCGCTCGGTCTCCAGTTCGGCAGCGAGGGCGGCCGCCAGTCTGAGCGTCTGTTGTTCCGCCTGTAGTGCCGCCTGCTCGGCGGCCAGCGCAGCCGCCCGTTCGGCCGCTTCGCGCGCCGCAGCCTCAGCAGCCAGTCGCTCGGCGCGCTCGGCCGCAAGCCGCTGCGCCTCGGCCTGTTCAGCGGCCACACGAACGGCCTCGGCGCGCCGGGCCGCTTCATCACGCTCGGCAGCTGCCTGCTCGGCCGCTTGCTGGGCCTCTCGCGCTGCGGTTTGCCGCGCCAACAGCTCGGCTGCCTCGCGCGCGGCCCGCTCCATCGCGGCGCGCTCGGCAGCCGCCCGCTCCTCGGCCAGGCGTTTGGCTTCGGCCTTGCGCTGGGCAGCGAGCGCCTGTGCCGCGGCCTTCTCGGCTGCTGCCTTCTCGGCGGCGGCCCGTTGCGCGGCCGCCTTTTGCTCGGCCAGGCGTGCCGCTTCGGCCTTGCGGGCGGCGGCAAGCGCCTGCGCCTCGGCACGGGCGCGGGCGGCAGCCTCCTCGGCCTGCTTCCTGGCCTGCGCACGGGCCAGCGCCTTGGCCTCAGCCTCCGCAGCGGCCTGGGCCTTGGCAGCAGCCTTGCGCTCGGCCGCCTGACGCGCAGCTTCCTGTTTGGCCGCAGCCTTCAATGCGGCTTCTTCGGCGGCGCGGGCCCTTGCGGCCTTGTCCCTGGCCGCCTGGGCGCGGGCCATCTGCTCCTCGGCGGCCTGCTGAGCGGTCAGCGCCTCGGCCTCGGCCTGTTCGGCCTCTAGCCGTGCGCGTAGCGCACCAAGGGCAGCCTCCTCCGAGGCGTGCCGTTCCTGGGCCAGGCTGGGCTCCTGAGGCGCGGGATCGGGCAGCAGTTCCTCGACCCGTGGCAAGAGCTCCGGCGGTGCAGGCGATGCCGGCTCCTCGACCGGCAAGGGAATCGCGCGGCGGCGTTCGCTGATGTCCTCGACGTCGGTGACGTCCTGCATATTCCAGCGCTTGGACGGGCGGGCGGAGTAGCCCGAAACCTCGTCGGCGCGCGGCGGCACCGGCTTGGTGTTGTTGGACTGCAGACTGTCCAGCGAGATCGTCAGGTCCAGCGGCTTTTCCAACTCGCGCATGCGCTGGTTGAAGGCTTGCAGCGCCTCGTTAGGGTCAAAGCCATCTTTCCTGGTCATGGTGGCATTGTGACCCGGCCGCTGATCGAGCCGTTAGCGGGTTCCACCTCCCATCCCAAGGGATTCCCCGCCCGGCGGGCCAGCGCAATGCTCCCATAATGAAACGAAAGAACACTGGCGGCCTCTGCCCGCCCCCAACAGTCAGCGAGGACAGGCTTTGAACCCAGCAGCACTCCAGGTTTTGTGGGTGGACGAAATGAACCGCCCGGACTTGCTGGACGGTCTGACCGAGTCGGTCTGGGGGCCGTTCCAGATCGAACGCTGCGCGGATCTCAGCGCCGCCGCCCAGCGACTTGGTGAAAGCCCTTTTGATGCGCTGCTTGCCGCCCTGCCCCACGAGCGCGCCGCGGGCTTGAGCGCCTGGCCGGCCCTGAGCCACGCGGTGCAGCACAGCGCCACCCTGGTGTTCACCCCCGACTGCGAGCCCGACTGGACGCTGGACCTGCTCTCCCGCGGCGTGCAGGACGTGTTGCCCATGGCCCAGCTGGCCTGCCTGCCGCGCTGCCTGCGCCTGAGCATCGAGCGCCACAAGCTGGACCGGGCCGCGCGCAAGGCCTATGCCACCGATCTGGGCACCGGCCTGCCCAACCGCACCCAGCTGCTGGAGCATATGAACCATCTGCTGGCGCTGCGCCAGCGCGAGCCCTCGCCGATGGGCTTGCTGGTGGTGCGTGTCGAGGGCCTGCTGCGCGCCAAGGAGGACCTGGGTCGCGAGGCCGCCAATGTGCTGCGCCGCAAGGTGGCGGTGCGGCTGCGCGCCGGTGTGCGCGCCAGCGATGTGGTGGCCTCACTCGGGGCCGATGTGTTTGGCGTGCTGCTGGCCTCGACCGAGAAGCCCGAGGACGCCGAGCGCGTCGCCCGCAAGCTGCAGAACGCGGTGCACAAGCCTCTGTCGGTGGCCGGGCATGACCTGACCCTGAACAGCAGCGTCGGCATCAGCCTGTACCCGTCAGATGCGCAGGACGCCGACACCCTGCTGCGCCTGGCCACCGCCGCCGCGGCCGGCCGGCCGGTGGCCGGCAAGGCTGGCCTCACGCAGTGGCCAGAGCGCAGCCGCAAGGCCAAGCCGGCGGCGAATGACGAAGAAGGGTAGCCCGGATGGAATCCGGGACGGTGGCAAGCCAACAATGGCCCCCGGATTGCATCCGGGCTACTTCTGGATATCACCTAAGCAGAGGTACTTCACCTCAACGTAGTCGTCGATGCCATGGTGCGAGCCCTCGCGCCCCAGGCCTGACTGCTTGACGCCGCCGAAGGGCACCTCGGCCACCGCGATCAGGCCGGTGTTGATGCCCACCATGCCGTACTCCAGCGCCTCGCCGACGCGGTAGACGCGGCCGATATCGCGGCTGTAGAAATAGCTGGCCAGGCCGAACTCGGTGTCATTGGCCAGGGCGATGACCTCGGTCTCGGTCTTGAAACGGAACACCGGTGCCACCGGGCCGAAGGTTTCCTCGCGGGCGCAGAGCATGTCCGAGGTCACATCGGCCAGCACGGTCGGTGTGTAGAAGCGCTCGCCAATGCGCTGCCCGCCCAGCACCACGCGGGCGCCCTTGGCCAGCGCGTCGGCCACATGGGCCTCGACCTTGGCGATGGCCTGGTCATCGATCAGCGGGCCCTGGTTGATGCCGGCCTCGAAGCCGTTGCCGACCTTGATCGCACCGGCCTTCTCGGCCAGCTTGGCGACGAAGGCGTCGTAGACGCTGTCCTGCACATAAAGGCGATTGGCGCAGACGCAGGTCTGGCCGGCGTTGCGGTACTTGCTGGCGATGGCGCCCTCGACGGCGCTGTCCAGGTCGGCATCTTCGAACACGATGAAGGGGGCGTTGCCGCCCAACTCCAGCGACAGCTTCTTGATCGTCGGCGCGCACTGCTTCATCAGGATGCGGCCGACCTCGGTCGATCCGGTGAAGGACAGGTGGCGGACGATGTCGCTTGAGCACAGCACCTTGCCGATGGTGATCGAGCTGTCGCCATCGGCGGTGATGATGTTGAGCACGCCGGCCGGCATGCCGGCGCGTTGGGCCAGCTCGGCCACGGCAAGAGCCGACAGCGGCGTCTGTTCGGCCGGCTTGATCACCACGGTGCAGCCTGCGGCCAGCGCTGGGGCGACTTTGCGGGTGATCATCGCGATCGGGAAATTCCAGGGCGTGATCGCCGCGCAGACGCCCATCGCCTGCTTGATGACCAGATAGCGCTTGTTGCTGTCGGTGGTCGGTATCGTCTCGCCATAGATGCGCTTGGCCTCCTCGGCAAACCACTCGATGAAGCTGGCGCCATACATCACCTCGCCGCGCGCCTCGGCCAGCGGCTTGCCCTGCTCGGCGGTCATGATACGGGCCAGGTCATCGGCGTTCTGCACGATCAGCTGGTACCACTTCATCAGGATGGCGGCGCGCTCCTTGGCCGTCTTGGCACGCCAGATCGGCCAGGCCGTATTGGCGGCCTGCAAGGCGGCCTCGGTCTCGACCTCGCCCAGATTGGCCACGTCGGCCAGCTTGGCACCGGTGGCGGGGTCGGTGACATCGAAGCGAGCGCCGCCGGCCACCCATTCGCCGTTGATCAGCGCATGGGTCTTGAGCAGGCTGGCGTCCTTCAGCGAGGCCAATGGGGAAGTCTTGCTGTCCATGAGAATCTCCTTGATAGCGGGGCGGCCCGGCGCAACGCCCGGGCAAGGACGCGACTCTAGCCGGGTTTGACACGCCCGGTTTTACGCCAATCGCCCACCGGGTTGGCCGGTGGATGCCCCACCTATAATCAAAAGGTTCGAGAAATCAAGCATTTACATCGAAGAGAGCCCACGGATGAAAGCCGCAGAAATTCGCCAGACCTTCCTCAAGTTCTTTGAGTCCAAGGGACACCAGATCGTGGCCTCCAGCCCGGTCGTGCCCGGCGATGACCCGACGCTGCTGTTCACCAATGCCGGCATGAACCAGTTCAAGGACGTGTTCCTGGGCTTCGACAAGCGCAGCTACAACCGCGCGACAACCGCCCAGAAGTGCATACGCGCCGGCGGCAAGCACAACGACCTGGACAACGTCGGCTACACCGCCCGCCACCACACCTTCTTCGAGATGCTGGGCAACTTCAGCTTCGGTGACTACTTCAAGCAGGACGCCATCGCCTACGCCTGGGAACTGCTGACGACCAAGTTCAATCTGCCAGCCGAGAAGCTCTGGGTCACGGTGTACGCCGAGGACGACGAGGCCTACGAGATCTGGAACAAGCAGATCGGCGTGCCCGCAGAGCGCATCGTGCGCATCGGCGACAACAAGGGCGGCCGCTACGCCTCCGACAACTTCTGGATGATGGGCGACACCGGTCCCTGCGGCCCATGCACCGAGATCTTCTACGACCACGGTCCCGAGATCGCTGGCGGCCCCCCGGGCAGCCCGGACGAGGACGGCGACCGCTACATCGAGATCTGGAACAACGTGTTCATGCAGTTCAACCGCGATGAAGCGGGCGTGATGCACAAGCTGCCCAAACCCTCGGTGGACACCGGCATGGGCCTGGAGCGCCTGGCCGCCGTGTTGCAGCATGTGCACAGCAATTACGAGATCGATACCTTTGTGGCGCTGCTGGCCGCCGCAAAAGCGGCGGTTGATGCCGCCGGTGGTCAAGACTGCGACAAGGACAGCCCCAGCCTCAAGGTCATTGCCGACCACATCCGCGCCTGCTCGTTCACCATCGTCGACGGCATCATCCCCGGCAACGAGGGCCGCGGCTATGTGCTGCGCCGCATCACCCGCCGCGCCATCCGCCACGGCTACAAGCTCGGTGCCCGCACGCCCTTCTTCCACAAGATCGTGGCCGAGCTGGCCAACCAGATGGGCGATGCCTATCCGGAGCTGCGTCAGAGCCAGCAGCGCGTCGTCGAGGTGCTGAAGCAGGAGGAAGAGCGCTTCTTCCAGACCATTGCCAATGGCATGGAGATTCTGGAAGCGGCCCTGTCCGGTGGAGCCAAGCAGATCGATGGCGAGACCGCCTTCAAGCTGCATGACACCTACGGCTTCCCGGTCGACCTGACCGCCGACGTCTGCCGCGAGCGCGGCGTGACCGTCGATCAGGCCGGCTTCCAGGTGGCCATGGAGCGCCAGCGCCAGCAGGCCCGCGCGGCCGGCAAGTTCAAGATGTCCGCGGGCCTGGAGTACACAGGCTCCGCGACGCAGTTCCACGGCTACGAGCACCTGGTCTGCGAGCATTCCAAGGTCACGGCCATTTACGTCGATGGCTCGCCCGTGCAGAGTGCCAAGTCGGGCGATGACGCGGTGATCGTGCTCGACCACACGCCGTTCTACGCCGAGAGCGGCGGCCAGGCCGGCGACAGCGGCGAGTTGCGCAACGGCACGACCCGGGTCGTCGTCGAAGACACGATCAAGATCCAGGCCGATGTGTTTGGCCACCATGGCCGCGTCGTTGAAGGCACGGTCAATGTCGGCGATCAGTTCGCTGCCAAGGTCAATGCCGAGCAGCGCCAGCACACGGTGCGCAACCACAGCGCCACCCATCTGATGCACAAGGCCCTGCGCGAGGTGCTGGGCGCCCATGTGCAGCAGAAGGGATCGCTGGTGAATGCCGAGCGCACGCGCTTCGACTTCGCCCACAACGCGCCGATGAGCGATGCCGAAGTGCGCAAGGTCGAGGCGCTGGTCAATGCCGAGATCCTGGCCAATGCCGCGGCCTCGGCCAAGGTGATGGCGCTGGACGACGCGCAGAAGACCGGCGCGATGATGCTGTTCGGCGAGAAGTACGGCGACTCTGTCCGCGTGCTCGAGATCGGCTCCAGCAAGGAGTTGTGTGGCGGCACCCATGTGCAACGCACCGGTGACATCGGCCTGTTCAAGATCGTCGCTGAAGGTGGCGTGGCCGCCGGCGTGCGCCGCGTCGAAGCCGTCACCGGCGACAACGCACTGGCCTATCTGCAGCAGCTCGAAGCCACCGTCAACGGCGTGGCCGGCACCCTGAAGGCGGCGCCCGGCGAAGTCGAGGCGCGCATCCATGCGGTGCTGGACCATGTGAAGCAGCTCGAGAAGGACATTGCCGCGCTGAAGGGCAAGCTGGCCTCGTCGCAGGGCGATGAGCTGGTGGCCCAGGCCATTGACCTGGGCGGCATCAAGGTGCTGGCCGCCACCCTGGTGGGCGCCGATGCCAAGGCCCTGCGCGACACCATGGACAAGCTCAAGGACAAGCTGAAGAGCGCGGCCATCGTGCTGGCCGCCGTCGACGGCGACAAGGTGCAGATCGCGGCCGGCGTCACGGCCGACCAAATGGGCAAGATCAAGGCCGGCGAGCTGGTGAATTTCGTTGCCCAGCAGGTTGGCGGCAAGGGCGGTGGCAAGCCCGATATGGCGATGGCCGGTGGCAGCAACGCAGCGGGCGTGCCCGCCGCGCTGGCCTCGGTGCAGGCCTGGGTGGCCGAGCGCCTCTGAACAACAAGGTCTGCCCATGAAGCGTCTCGTCTCTACCCCCGAAGAGCTGGAGCGTCTGGCCACGCTGCTCCAAGACCTCAGCGACAGCCAGCCCGATGACGAGGCCGTGCCGCTGGACTTTCTGGATGGCTATCTGACGGCGCTGATCTCCGGCCCCACGGTAGTGACGCCGATCGCCGCGTTGAGCGAGCTGTTTGGTGACGACTGGTCGGCCGCCTTCAAGGAGACGGCCGACATGCAGGAGTTCGTGGCCCTCTTGACCCAGCGCTGGAACGTGATCGCCAGCCAGATCGACCCGGACCGGCTGATGCAGTCGCCCGACGATCTGTCGCTGAGCCCGTTGATCACCGAGCTGCCGCCCGAGCTGCATGCCGAGCTGATCAAGAAAGGCCTGATGACGGCCGAGGATGCGGCGCTGATGCCTGCGGCCGGTGCACTGTGGGCTGAAGGTTATCTGCAGGCGCTGGACAACCACGCCGACAGCTGGACCATCAAGGACCCCGAATCCGAGGCCGGCGTGCTGTTCGACGAGCTGCTGAACTCGATTGCCGCCGTGATGCTGCCCGAGGGTGATGAGCGCAACGAGTACCTGCAGGCCACCTACGAGCGCACCGATGTCAGCGCCGACGAGGTGCTGAACGACGCCCTGTTCGCCGCTCAGGACATGCGCCTGTTCTGGATCCACTACGCGCCCAAGCCCGAGCCCCGCCGCGTCGAGGAGCTGCCCGGCCGCAACGACCCCTGCCCCTGCGGCAGCGGCAAGAAGTTCAAGCTGTGCCACGGCGCACCGAGTTCGCTGCATTGAAGTATTGACAAGGCCCCGCGGCGGCCCGGATACTGAGTCCATGCTGCGCCGCAACACCTTTACCCCGCAAACCTGCCTGGCCCTCTCGGCCGCGCAGGTTTTTGCCATTTGCCTGCCGCAAGCGCTAGTCGTCGTCATGTCGATCGATACAGGAGCGCGGGTCTAAGGAACAGCCAAGAGCAGTACAGGTATCCCCCAAAAGGCCCGCTGACCCCAGCGGGCCTTTTTGTTTGTCCGGAGTCCACAAGACTCATCACCCCAAGGAGAGCCAGAGATGACGTTCAGCATTCGCCGTTGCCTGCCCAGTGATGCCGCGGCCATCACCCGCATGAATGGAGATGACCGGGTCTATCCGGGTCTGCTGCAACTGCCCTACGCCAGCGAAGCCCGCTGGAAGGCCGTGCTGGAGGGCAATGAGGTGCCGGGCAACATCGACCTGGTACTGGTGGCCGAGATGAAGGGCGAGGTCGTCTCCTGTGCCGGGCTGCACGGCGTCGGCAAGGCGCTTCGGCGGCGCCATGCGATGAGCCTGGGCATCGCGGTGTTGCCTGAGGCCCAGGGCCAGGGTGTGGGCAAGGCCATGATGGAGGCGCTGACGGACTATGCCGACAATTGGGGCCAGGTATTGCGTATCGAGCTGACGGTGTATGCCGACAATGCCCGGGCCATCCGCCTCTATGAGCGCAGCGGCTTCGAGCACGAGGGGCGGCACCGCGCCTATGCGTTGCGCCAGGGCCAGTACGTGGACACGCTCAGCATGGCCCGGCTGCACCCCAATCCGCCGCAACTGCCCGCCGCCAAGGCCAGCCCGGCAAGGCAATAGTTGGCAAAATCTAGTGGCTTTCCGGTCGGCAGAGCGCGCCGACCGGCACCCGGCTGCGCTAGCATGGCCCGAGCCTCGCCCGGGAGCCGCCACAACAAAGGATCCGCCAGATGCAGCGAATAGCCAGCTCGCTGGTCACACGCATGTTTGTGGCCGTGGCAGCATTCAGCGCCCTGATCTTCGTCGTCGTGGGCGCACTGGAGGTGTGGAGAGAGCGCGTGCAGCTGACGGAAGCCGCACGCCGCGCCTCCGACTCCGCACTCTCGCTGAGCGCCAGCCCGATCGCCCTGGCGCTGTGGAACTACGACACCATGGCCCTGGAGCTGCAGGCACGCAACCTCACCCGCGATGGCGCGATCGTGCGTGTCGAGGTGCTGTCGGAGGATGGCAGCCCGGTGGTGGATCTCAAGCGCGAGGGCCAGGGCCTGCCCGCCGCGACCCAGGTGCGCGAGCTGGAATTGAGCGCGCCGGCACGCACGCGCGAGGGCGTGCAGCGCATCGGCCGCCTGCGCGTCAGCGAATCATTCGACGCCATCGACGCGCAGATCATGCGCCGCACGCTGGCTCGCCTGCCGCTGGAGCTGCTCAAGGTGCTGGCCATCGCACTGGGCATCCTGCTGCTGCTGCACCGACTGGTGACCCTGCGCCTGTCCGCTCTGGTCGAGCAGCTGCGCAGCATCAAGCTCGACGACCCCAGCGCCCGTGTGCAGATTGCCGGTGGGGTCCAGGGCGACAGCGACGAGATCATCGAGTTGGCCACCGCCGTCAACAAGTTCCAGCATGACCGCGCGCTGGAGATGGCGCGTCGGCGCGAGGCCGAACAGCGCCTGCTCGAAGGCCTTCACGAGCGTTCGGTAATCCTGAGTTCGCTGCGAGATGGCGTGCTGGCGCTGGACCAGTATCTGCAGATCCGCTTTGCCAATGCGGCGGCCGCCCGGCTGCTGGGCTGCAGAAACCTGGAAGGACAGGCGCTGAACGGACTTGCCCAGGTGAGCGTCGAGGCGCCCGACGTGGACCTGGCGGAGTGGTTGAGCAGCCGTCAGATCCCCGAACAGCGCCAGTACATGCAGCGCCTGCGCCTGCAGCCGCGCGAGGCGCCGGCCTTCGACGCGCTGCTGCAGGCCAACACCCTGCTGGGCGCGCCCGAGGTCGCCTGGATACTGGTCATCTCCGACATCTCTGAAGAGGTGCGCGGCCTGGCCGCCGAGCGCGCCCGCGAGCGGGCCGAGGCCTCCAACCGGGCCAAGAGCGAGTTCCTGTCGCGCATGAGCCATGAGCTGCGCACGCCGCTGAATGCCATCGTCGGCTTCGCCCAGTCGCTGGAGCGCGACCCGCTGTTGCGCGAGGACCCGCAGCGCCTGGAGCGCATACAGCTGATCACCCGCGCCGGCTGGCACCTGGCCGGCATGATCGGCGATGTGCTGGAGCTGTCGCGCATCGAGTCGGGCCAGGTCAAGCTGACACCTGGGCCGGTCGATCTGCCGGCATTGATCAGCGATGCGATCGCCTTTGTCTCGGCCGATGCACAGCGCGAGCACGTCACCCTGGCCCTGCACGCACCGGCCGACCTGTCGCAGACCCTGGGTTATGCCCAGGCCGACCCGATGCGGCTGGAGCAGGTGCTGGTCAATCTGCTGAGCAATGCCGTCAAGTACAACCGGCCCGGCGGCCGGGTCGATGTCAACGTGCTGGCCGGTGCGCCGGGCACGGTCGAAATCCGCGTGCGCGACACCGGCCTGGGCCTGAGCACCCAGCAACTGGCCAACCTCTACCAGTCCTTCAACCGGCTGGGCCGCGAGGACTCCGGCAAGGCCGGCACCGGCATCGGCCTGGTCGTCACCCGCACCCTGGTCGAGCTGATGCAGGGCCAGATCAGCGTTAGCAGCGCGCCGGGCGTGGGCACCGAGTTCTGCGTCACCCTGCCGCTGTCCTCCGACACGCCACTGCAGCCTCTGCCGCTGCCCGAGCTGCTGCCCGCCTACGGCCCCAAGAAGGTGCTCTATATCGAGGACGACCCGGTCAACGCCACCGTGATGCAGGCCCTGCTGAGCAAGCGGCCCGGCATCACGCTGCAGATCTGCACCACCGTCCGCGATGGCCTGGCCGCGCTGCGCCAGGCGACCCCCGACCTGCTGCTGCTGGACATGCAGCTGCCCGACGGCAGCGGCCTGGACGTCCTGCAGGCGCTGCGGCACGAGCATCTGGCCCCCGGCCTGCCCGTGCTGATGGTCTCGGCCGACGTGATGGACGACAGCGTCGGCGCGGCGCTGAGCGCCGGTGCGCGCTCCTACATCACCAAGCCGCTGGACTTCGAGCAGGTGCTCAGCGAGGTGGACGGGCTGCTGCGCGAAACCTCCGCAGCGGCCTGAGCGTCGGGCGCCGGGCCGGCCCGGCCTTGCAGATTTGCGACGCCTAGCTACAGAACTCCGCCACCGCCATAGTCAGCACGCCCATAGTCGGACCGGGCATGACACCATGCGCCGCATCGACGCTACGCCCTGCCCAACATGCTCCGACTCAAATCCTGGCTGCTTGCCGCCCTGCTTGGCTGCCTGGCGACCTCGCCGCAGGCTCAGACCGCTGCTCCCGGCAAGGGCATCGCCGTGGCCATCGGCGGCGCGCTGAAGTTGGACAACGACGCCGTCTGGCAGCGGCTCGTCGATCTGAGCGGCGGCAAGGGCGCCCGCTGGGTGGTGCTGGCCACGGCGGCCGGCAACCCGGGCAAGTCCGGCGACACGCTGGTGGAGGTGCTGCAAAAGCATGGCGCGGTAGCCGAGGCGCTGCCGATCGCACCACGCCTGGCCGGCAGCGACTACCGCGCCGCCGCGCGCGATCCGGCGCTGGTGGCCAAGGTGCTGGCCGCCCGAGGGGTGTACTTTTCCGGCGGCGCGCAGGAGCGCATCACCCAGGCCCTGCTCGACGAAAAAGGCCAGCCCACGCCGGTGCTGACCGCCATCTGGCAAATCTACCGCGCCGGTGGCGTGGTGGCCGGCAGCAGTGCCGGCGCGGCCATCATGAGCACCCATATGTTCCGCGACGCGCAGGACGTGCTCGAGGTGATGAAAGGCGGCATGACCGAGGGCAGGCACATCGATCGCGGCCTGGGCTTCGTCGGGCCGGACATCTTTGTCGATCAGCACTTCCTGAAGCGCGGGCGCTTCGGCCGCATGCTGCCGCTGATGCTGGCCAAGGGTTACCAGCTGGGCGTCGGCGTCGACGAGAACACCGCCGTCATCTTCCAGGGCGACAGCCTGGAGGTGATCGGCTACAAGGGCGCGCTGATCGCCGACCTCGGCCAGGCCAGCAGCGACCCGCGACTGCCGGCCTTCAATCTGCGCAATGCCCGCTTGAGCTATCTGGACCGCGGCGACCGCTACCAGCTCAGCACCCGCAGCGCCACGCCGTCGAAGGAGAAGCTCGCCGACCTCAAGGTGGACCCCAATGCCGCCGGCTTCAAGCCCTACTTCACCCGCGACGCCTTCTATGCCGATGCGCTGGGCGACACCACCGTCGCCAATCTGATGGGCAATCTGATCGACAACGCACAGCGCGAGGTCACGGCGCTGGCCTTCGGCGGGCCCGGCTCCGCAAGGCCCGAGCTGGGCTTCGAGTTCCGCTTCCGCAAGGGCGCGGACAGCATCGGCTACTACACCGGCGCCTTCGGCGGCGAGGACTACAGCGTCTTCAACATCTATCTCGATGTCACACCGATCACCCTGAGCCAACCCCTGTATCGGCCGCTTCAGGCCGCCAAACCCTGACCTCCCCTCTGAGTGCACCGATCATGAAATTGAAACTTCTTGGCCTGCTGACCGCCTGTTCCTTCGCCGCATCGGCCATCGCCGCCGAGCCACTGAAGCTGCGCGTCGGCGTCGAAGGCGCCTACCCGCCATTCAGCTCGGTCGGGCCCGACGGCAAGCTCAAGGGCTTCGACATCGACATCGCCAACGCCGTCTGCGCTCAGATGGGCGCGCAATGCACCCAGGTGCAGCAGGACTTCGACGGCATGATCCCTGCCCTGCAGGCGCGCAAGTTCGACTTCATCGTCGCCTCGCTGTCTATCACCCCGGAGCGCCAGAAGGTGGTGGACTTCAGCGACAAGTACTACAAGACGCCGAACCGCCTGATCACGAAGGCGAGCGCACCGATCGACGGCTCGCCGGCCAGCTTCCAGGGCAAGAAGATCGGTGTGCAGCGCAGCACCATCAACGACCGCTTTGCCAGCGACAAGTTCGCCGGGGCGACGATCGTGCGCTATGCCAAGCAGGACGAGATTTACCTCGACCTGGCGGCCGGCCGCGTGGACGCCACCCTGGTCGATGCGGTGGCCGGCGATGCCGGCTTCCTGAAAACGCCGGCCGGCAAGGGCTTTGCGCTGACCGGCCCGTCCTACGTCGATCCGGCCTACTTCGGCCTGGGGGTGGGGATTGCGATGCGCAAGGGCGATGAGGCGCTGCGCACCAAGCTCAACGCAGCGATCAAGGCAATACGCGCCAGCGGCGAGTACAAGAAGATCCAGGATCGCTACTTCGACTTCGACGTCTACGGCCAGTAAGACGCCACGGCCCGACATCATGCTGCACGGTTATCTCGACAGCCTGCTCGAAGGCGCGCGCCTGACCCTGGGCGTGGCCCTGAGCGCCCTGCTGCTGGCACTGCTGCTGGGTCTGCTCGGTGCCCATGCCAAGCTGGCGCAGGCAGTCTGGCTGCGGCGCATCGCCGCCGTCTACACCACGTTGATACGCGGCGTGCCCGATCTGGTGCTGATGCTCCTGATCTTCTACGGCGGCCAGCTGGCCATCAACGCCGCAGCCCCGCAGCTGGGCTTTGATGGCTACATCGACATCGACCCGTTCGCGGCCGGCGTGGCAACGCTGGGCTTCATCTTCGGCGCCTACCTGACCGAGACCTTCCGCGGCGCCCTGCTGGCCATACCGGGCGGCCAGGCCGAGGCCGCGCGCGCCTATGGCATGAGCCTGTGGCAGGTGCAGCGGCGCATCGTCTGGCCTCAGATGCTGCGCCTGGCGCTGCCGGGGCTGACAAACAACTGGCTGGTGCTGGTCAAGTCCACCGCGCTGGTGTCGGTGATCGGTCTCAACGACATGATGCACAAGGCCGGCCAGGCGGCCGGCGCGACCCGCGAGCCCTTCACCTTCTACGTCGCCGTGGGGGTGCTGTACCTGCTGATCACCAGCGCCAGCGTGGTCCTGCTGCGCCAGCTGGAGAAGCGCGTTTCGCTCGGTTCCAGGGCGTTGGCACTATGAACTTCGATGCTGTTCTTGTCAGCCTGCCGCTGTACCTGACGGGCCTGCTCACCACGATCAAGCTGCTGCTGATGTCGCTAGTGCTGGGCCTGGCTGGAGCGCTGCCCCTGGCCGTGCTTCGGGCCTCGTCGTCGCCATGGCTCAGCAGGCCGGTCTGGTGCTTCACCTATCTGATGCGCGGCACGCCGATGCTGGTGCAGCTGTTCATCCTCTACTACGGCCTGGCGCAGTTCGAGGCGGTGCGCAACAGCGCTGCCTGGCCGCTGCTGTCCAGCGCCTGGTTCTGCGCGGTGCTGGCCTTCGGCCTGAACACCTGCGCCTACACCACCGAGATCATCGCCGGCGCGCTGCGGGCCGGCTCGTTGGGCGAGCTGGAAGCGGCGCAGAGCCTGGGGCTGAGCCGCAGCGCGGTGTGGCGCCGCATCCTGCTGCCCTCAGCGCTGCGCCGCGCACTGCCGGCCTATGGCAACGAGGTCATCATGATGCTGCACGGCACCTCGCTGGCCAGCATCGTGACCCTGGCCGACCTGACCGGCGCCGCCCGCGAGGTGAATTCCCGCTTCTACCTGCCCTTCGAGGCCTTCATCACCGCCGGGCTGTTCTATCTGGCCCTGACCCTGCTGCTGGTCGCCCTGTTCCGGGCCGCCGAGCAGCGCTGGCTGCGCCATCTGCAGCCCCGCCGCTAGACCCCTCCTGACCGATGCATACAAAAAACCACCCCCTGGCCGGCGGCAGCCTGGGTCAGCAGCACCTGCTGACGAGCTTTCACTACGGCCCGACGGACAGCGGTCGCAAGGCCTATATTCAGGCCTCCCTGCATGCCGACGAGCTGCCCGGCATGCTGGTGGCCCACCATCTGCGCCAGCGGCTGAAGCAACTGGAGGAGGCCGGCCGGCTGCGCGCCGAGATCGTCATCGTGCCGGTCGCCAATCCGATCGGCCTGGCACAGACCCTGCTGCGCACACCAGTGGGCCGCTTCGATCTGGCCAGCGGCGAGAACTTCAACCGGCACTATCCCGCCCTGTTCGAGCCCCTGCTGCCCCTGCTGGAAGGGCGGTTGGGCGACGATGGCCCGACCAATGTGCAGGCGATTCGCGCCGTCATGCGCGAGCACCTGCAGGCCCTGCCCGCGCCCACCGAGCTGGCGAGCCTGCGCAGGGCACTGATGACACTGGCCTGCGACGCCGACGTGGTGCTGGACCTGCATTGCGACTGCGAGGCGGTGCTGCATCTGTACACCGGCACGCCGCTGTGGCCGGCGGTCGAGCCGCTGGCCCGCCTGCTGGGTGCCCAGGCCAGCCTGCTGGCCACCGCCTCGGGCGACAACCCCTTCGATGAGGCCTGCTCGCAGACCTGGTGGCAGCTGCAGTCGCACTTCGAGGGCCGCTATCCGGTGCCGCTGGCCTGCACCAGCGTGACCGTCGAACTGCGCGGCGCGCTGGATGTGGCGCAAGGCCAGGCGGCCACCGATGCCCACGCGCTGCTGGCCTATCTGCAGCACCGCGGCCTGCTGCAATTGGATGGACAAGACCTGGCCCTGCCACCGTTGCTCCGTCCAGCCACGGCGCTGAATGCGGTGGAGGTGCTGTCCAGCCCGATCAGCGGCGTCGTCAGCTACCACCGCCAGCCGGGCGACGCCATCGCAGTGGGCGATTGCCTGGCCGATGTCACCGACGCGCTCAGCGGCGAGGTCCGCGAGCTGCGCGCCCGGACCAGCGGCCTGCTGTTCGCCCGCGAAACCCTGCGCTATGCCACCGCCGGCCGCAGCCTGTGCAAGGTGGCCGGCCAGACGCCGCTGCGCAGCGGCAAGCTATCGAGTGATTGAGAACAGACCATGAGCACCCTGACCCTGCAGGTCCAAGGCCTGCACAAACGCTATGGCGCCAACGAGGTGCTCAAGGGCGTGAGCCTGGACGCCCGCGCCGGCGACGTGATCAGCATCATCGGCTCCAGCGGCTCGGGCAAGAGCACGCTGCTGCGCTGCATCAACCTGCTGGAGCAACCGCACGCGGGCCGCATCCTGCTGCGCGGCGAAGAGCTGGCGCTTAAGGCCGCCAAGTGCGGCGGCCTGATGGCGGCCGACGGCAAGCAGCTGCAGCGCATGCGCGCCCGCCTGGCGATGGTGTTCCAGCACTTCAATCTATGGGCCCACATGACGGTGCTGGAGAACATCATCGAGGCGCCGGTCCAGGTGCTGGGCCAGAGCAAGGCGCGGGCGCTGGCCAGGGCCCATGAGCTGCTGGAGCGCGTCGGCGTGGCGCACCGCGCCAAGGTCTATCCCTCGCAGCTGTCGGGCGGGGAGCAGCAGCGCGTGGCCATTGCCCGGGCACTGGCGATGGACCCCGAGGTGATGCTGTTCGACGAGCCGACCTCGGCACTCGACCCTGAGCTGGTCGGCGAGGTGCTGAAGGTGATGCGTGACCTGGCCGCCGAGGGCCGCACGATGATTGTTGTCACCCACGAGATGGGCTTCGCCCGCGAGGTGTCGAACCACGTCGTGTTCCTGCACAAGGGCTTGATCGAGGAGCAGGGCCACCCGGGCGACCTGCTGAAACACCCGAAGAGCGAGCGGCTGCAGAAGTTCCTGTCCGGCAATCTGAAGTAGGCGCGCCGGTTTCTTGCCAGAATGCGCTCCATGCCCGCGCGCCCCGCCGAACGCCACGCCTTTCTGCTGCTGCCCGGCTGCTCGCTGATGGCCGTGGGCGGCGCGCTGGACGCGCTGGCCCAGGCCAACACCGCCCAGCGCGAGAGTCAGTCGGCCGGCAGCGTCGCAACGCTGTACGACGTGCTGCTCTGCTCGGTCGATGGCAGACCCGTGCGCGCGGGCAATGGCAGCAGCCTGAACGTTGACTTGGCCCTGCCCCACCTGCCGACGCTGGACGGTCTTTTCGTCGTCTGCGACACCCCGGTGCCTCAAAGCGGATTCGAGGCGGTGCTGCCGCTGCTGCAGCAGCAGGCCGCCAGTGGCGCGCTGCTCGGCGGCGTTGGCACCGGCGCCTGGCTGCTGGCCCGCGCCGGACTGCTGGCCGGCCATCGTGCGACCTTGCATTGGGCCTATGCGCCGCTGCTGGCCGAGGTCTTCCCCGATGTCGTGGTCTCGTCCAATGTGTTCGAGGCCGACCGCAAACGCCTGACCTGCGCCGGTGGCCTGGCCGCCTTCGACATGTTCCTGCACCTGATCGCGCAAAGCCACGGTCCCGAGCTTGCCCAGCAGGTGCAGGGCCGCCTGGGCCTGGAACGGCCGCGCGGCCCGGGTGAGGCACAGCGCGTGCCTCTGACGGCACGCATCGGCGGCGGCCAGCCCAAGCTGACCGAGGCGGTGGCGCTGATGGAGGCCAATGTGCAGGAGCCCCTGGCCACGGAGGACATTGCCCGCCTGGTCGGCGTGTCGCGCCGCCAGCTGGAGCGGCTGTTCAAGCAGTACCTGGACAGCCTGCCCTCGCGCTACTACCAGGAGCTGCGCCTGAACCGCGCACGCCAGCTGCTGCAGCAGACCAGCCAGTCGATTCTGCAAGTGGGCCTGAGCTGCGGCTTTTCCTCGGGCCCGCATTTTTCGAACAACTACCGGGCGCACTTCGGCATCACGCCGCGCGAACAGCGCAGCCAGCGCGTGAATGCGGCGAAGCGACCCCAGGACCCAGGAGAGCACACACCATGAACGCGCCAACACCCGAGCGCCTGCTGTTCCGTGCCGGACGTCTCAGCGATCTGCCGCAGATCGAGCGCATTGCCGCGGCCAGTGCCATCGGCATCGGCTCGCTGCCGCCCGACCGCGAGCGCCTGTACGACAAGCTGCGCATGTCATCGCACGCCTTCGGCGCCGAGGTCGATGTCAGCGGCGAGGAAATCTACTTCTTCGTGCTGGAAGACTTGCAGACCGGCCAGCTGATGGGCACCAGCGGCATTGCCGCCTCGGCCGGCTTCGGCGACCGCTTCTACAGCTACCGCAACGAGCTGATCGTCCATGCTTCGGCCGAGCTGGGCGTGGCCAACAAGATCCATACGCTGCATCTGTGCCATGACCTGACCGGTGCCTCGCTCTTGACCTCGTTCTACATCGACCCGGCGCTGGAGGCCGGCCCCTGGCCGCAGTTGCTGTCGCGGGCGCGGCTGCTGTTCATGGCCGAGCATCCGCAGCGCTTTGCCACCCGGCTGGCCGCCGAGTCGCCCGGGCCCTGCGACGCGGCGGGGCACTCGCCTTTCTGGGCCGCTGTGGGCCAGCGCTTCTTCGGCATCGACTACCCGCAGGCCGAGCGCCTGGCCGGCGGGCGCAGCAAGAGCTTCATCGCCGAACTGATGCCGCAGTATCCGATCTATGTGCCGCTGCTGCCACCCGACGCCCAGCTGGCCATAGGCCAGCTGCACGAGAGCGCCGAGCTGCCGTTCAAGATCCTGCTCGACGAGGGCTTCGAGGCCGACACCTATGTCGACCTGTTCGACGCCGGGCCCACGGTGGAGGCACCACTGGCCCAGCTGCGCAGCCTGCGCCACAACCGGCGGCTGCGCGTCAGCCGCGGCTCAGACGAGAACACGAATGGTCAGCCCTGCCTGATCGCCAACACGCAGACGCAGGCCTTTCGCGCCACCCTGGCCAGGCTCAGCCTGCCGGGGGGCGATGAGCAGGACCTGGCCCTGCCGCTGGAACTGCTGGAGCTGCTGGAGCTCTCGGTCGGCGACGAGGTGCGCGTGGTGCCGCTGCACCCGGAAGGGAGCCCGTCATGAGCGCGCTGCTGGTTCGCCCCATCGCGCCGCAGGATGCGGCCGCCTTCATGGCCCTGCATGGCGGCTGCAACGAACACCAGGTCCAAGCCCTGCTGGCCGGCTCGAAACGCGCCTTTGCCTGCGCCACCCCCACGGCGGAGATGCGGGTCTTCGTGCTGTTGCGCGGCGATCAGCTGCTGGGCGCCGCCGGCCTGATCGCCAGCACCGGCCTGGAGCTGCTGCGCTACAGCTTCCGCAGCGGCCAGGTCGTCCATGCCTCGGCCGAGATGGGCATGTTCAAGCGGGCCGGCACTCTGGTGCTGGGCAATGACCTGACTGGCGCGGCCGAGCTGCGTCTGCCCTTGCTGGCTGCCGATGCGCCGCCCGAGGCGATGGCCCTGCTGCTGCAGGCCCAGCTGAACGAGGTGCTGGCCCAGCCACAGCGCTTCGGCGCCACACTGATCTGCGAGCTGGCCGGCCAGGGCGACGGCGACCTGGCCTCGCCGTTCTGGCAAGGCCTGGGTCGGCACTTCTACAGCGGCCGGCTGCCGCCCGACGATGCCTTCTTCCCGCCGACGCTGCGCAGCCATATCGGCCGCCTGCTGCCCAAGCATCCGCTGTACAGCAGCTTTCTGCCCGAGACGGCGCAGGCCGCTTTGGGTCGGGCGAGCGCCTCCTGCACCACACTGGCCTCGTTGCTCCACCGGGCCGGGTTGCGGGCACGGGGCCAACTGAGCATCGTCGATGGCGGGCCGGTGCTGGAAGCCGCCGTCGATGAGCTGCAGCCGCTGGTGATCTGAGCCGGGCGCGCAACAGCCACTTTTCAGGCTTGCGACTTCAATTTACAGCTTTGCGTCTGCGGGGGCTCAACCCTCGTGCCAAGCCAGGGGCCTCTGGGTAGCCTGAGTCCGAAGAAATGTGTGATGCATTTTCTCCGACGACTCAACCCGAGGCCCTTCATGACCAGCCCCACCACAAACCGATCACAGCGCACCAGATTCGTGCTGCAACCCTGCGCCCTGGCCATCGCCCTGCTGGCCGTTCAGGCCGCCAGCGCACAGACCGACTCGACCAGGCTCGAGCGCGTGGAGATCACCGGCTCCAGCATCAAGCGCATTGACGGCGAGACCGCGCTGCCGGTGCAGGTCATCAAGCGCGAAGACATCGACAAGAGCGGCGTCACCACCGCCGCCGAGCTGCTGAAGAACATCAGCGCCAACACGGCGCCGCTGTCCGACGGCGCCAGCATCACCGACGGCACTTCGGGCCAGCGCGGCTTCAACGGCGCCAACCTGCGCGGCATCGGCGTCTCCAGCACGCTGGTGCTGCTGAACGGCCGCCGCCTGGCCAACTTCGCCTCGCCCGGCGACAACGCCGGTGTGGACCTGAACAACATCCCGGCCGGCGCGATCCAGCGCGTCGAGATCCTCAAGGACGGCGCCTCGGCCATCTACGGCACCGATGCGATCGGCGGCGTGATCAACTTCATCACCCGCAAGGACTACCAGGGCGTGGACCTCAGCGCCTCCATCGCCGCCACGCAGGAAGGCGGCGCAGGCAAGAAGACGGCCAGCATCAGCGGCGGCTTCGGTGATCTGAACCGCGACCGCTTCAATGTGTTCGGCGTGCTCGATGTGCAGCAGCTCGACGCGCTGCGCTCCAGCCAGCGCGACTTCATCAAGGACAGGCCACTGGCCAGCAATCTGCCGGCCCTGATGTCCAGCAACACCTACCCGGCCAATATCGACATCTCCGGCAGCCAGCGCAATGCGCTGATCGCCGCCGGTGTGCTGCCCGCTGGCACGACGCGCACCCGCCTCAACCCCAGCTCGCCGACCTGCAGCGGCCCGGCCACCGTGTATGCGCCGCAGGGTCCGGGCGGCCCGCTGGCCTGCAGCTACGACTATATACAGGACACCGAGATCTACCCCGAGGCCAGCAAGATCGGCTTCATCGGCCGCGCGACCCTGCAGGCCGGCAATGACCATCAGGTGTTCGCCGAGCTGGTGCAGTCCGAGGCCGAGAGCCGCTATGTGCTGAGCCCCAATCCGCAGCGCATCCGCAACCTGGCCATCACCCTGTTGCCCGAGAAGTACCGCAAGGCATTGTTGGCCGCCGGCCAGTCGCCGACGTCCACCTTCAGCGGCATCCGCTACCGCATGACCGAGGCGGGCAACCGCACCAATGAGGTCACCAGCACGGCGCAGCGCCTGGTGCTGGGCGCCAGCGGCATGGTCGCCGGCTGGGACTACGACCTCGGCCTGAGCCGCGCGCAGAACAAGGCGGTGGACAAGTACGTCGACGGCTATGTGCTGTTCGACAAGTTCGATGCGGGCGTGCGCGCCGGCACGATCAATCCGTTCGGCCCGTCCAGCCAGGCCGGGCTGGATCTGATCAACAGCATCAAGGTCAATGACGAGGCGCGCAAGTCCAAGGGCGTGTCCACCGCCATCGACGGCAAGATCTCCAAGGCGCTGATGGCGCTGGCGGGCGGTGACCTGGCCCTCGCGCTGGGCGCAGAGCTGCGCCGCGAGAACACCACCTTCACGCCCTCGGCGCTGCTGCTGTCGAACAATATCGCCGGCGACCGCGACTCGGGCCTGGCCGCCGGCTCGACCACCGATCTGAAGGCCACCGATGACAGCCGCACCGTCGGCTCGGTGTTCGCCGAGCTGAACGCGCCGATTACCAGGCAGCTGGAGCTGCAACTGGCGCTGCGCCATGACCACTACAGCGAGGTCGGCTCGACCACCAACCCGAAGATCGGACTGCGCTGGCAGCCCGAGAAGAATCTGCTGCTGCGCGCCTCGGCCGGCACCGGCTTTCGCGCACCGTCACTGGCCGACCTGAAGCGCCCCACCACCTACGGCAGCGCGTCGAGCTTCCTGACCGACCCGCAATGCGTCAAGGACGGCCTGGACACGATCGACGGCTGTACCGACCAATGGCCGGTGGAGCGACGCTCGAACCCGAACCTGAAGCCGGAGAAGTCGGCGCAGTTCTCGCTGGGCCTGGTGTTCGAGGCCGGCAAGGACCTGAGCTTCAGCGTCGACTACTGGAACATCACCAAGAAGGACGTGATCTCGACCCTGGGCGAGCAGATCATCGTCGACAGCCCGGACAAGTACAACGGCAAGTACATTCAGCGCGACGGTGACGGCTTCATCACCAACATCATCCTGCAAAAGGAGAACCAGGGCCGGCTGAAGACCTCGGGCCTGGACCTGGGCTTCGACTACAAGGGCGCTGCCACCCCAGTGGGCCGCTTCAGCGCCGGCATGACCGGCACCCTGGTGCTGAAGTACGACCGCCAGTTCGGCCCGCTGGAGGGCTATCGCAGCAATCTGGGTGTGTTCCTGAACGATCAGGTGATACAGAAGTGGCGCCACCGCATCAGCTTCGGCTGGGACCAGGGCCCCTTCGGCCTGACGCTGGCGAATCAGTTCTCCTCGGGCTACACCGACCAGAACACGACCTACGACCCGGTCGCCAACACGCTGCTGCCCACACGCAAGGTCAAGGCCTACTCGCTGTGGGATCTGACCGGCAGCTGGAACGTCAACAAGCAGCTCAAGGTGAGGGCCGGCGTTCTGAATCTCTTGAACACCGCGCCGCCGTTCTCCAACCAGGCCTACTACTTCCTGGCCGGCTATGACCCGACCTACACCGACCCGCGTGGCCGCAGCGTCTATGCCAGCGTGAGCTACAGCTTCCGCTGATCGTCAATGGCAAGTGGCGCCGGAGGTCTGTTACAAGCCTCCGGCGCGTTTACATCGGCTCACCCGCGCGCCGCGCACTACTACTCAAACCAATGCCCTCCGAGGCTTGGCAGCCCGCAAGCGCGAGCCTAGACTGCCCCTGTCTGTCCGAGAAGCCGAGTAGGGATCTCGTATCCGGTATGGCCCGCACCGCATCGACCGCCGCATGGCATGGCGATGCCTTGATTGACTTGGCCGTGCGGCCAGCTACGTACGAGGTTTTTCATGTCTGTTCTCGCCACGCTCGCTCTCGCGGCTTCCGTTGCCAGCCTTCCCGAATGCCCCTGGGACACCCGCCCTCAAAGCGCCTACACCGGCGATGTGGTCGCGGCTCTGAACCATTACGCCGACATACCCGGCCCGGTGCGCGAGGCGCTGAAGCTGCGGCTGCAGACGCACCGCTATGACGAACTGGTGCGCATCGACCGCCGAGGCATTCATGGCGCACACAAATACAGCCCCGAGCTGCGCGATGTGCACTTCGCCAAGACGCTGTGCGCCAAGGTCTCGCTCGCGCAGTGGTCGGAGCAGCAGATGGCACTGGGCATGGTCTATTGCGAGGCCGACTACTGCGTGCTGGTACCGACCGAGGGTCGCCACGTCAGCCGCGTCACCCGCCCGCTGCCGGCCAATCTGGCCGAGGCCTTGACCGAGATGGCCCAGCACCCGCCCGGCGCCGGCCCGGCGCAGGACAGCTTCGCCAAGGGCCGCATCCTGGTGATGACCCGGGCGGGCCTGTCCGAGAAGGAACTGGCCAGAATCCTGGGCCCGCATGGCGGCAAGGGGCGCAGGCTCGGCAGGAGCGATATCTTCATCGTCGATCTACCGGCCCAGGCGTCGGAGACCGCAGTCTCCACCTTGCTGGCCAAGCATCCCCAGCTGAAGTTTGCGGAGCTGGACCGTCGCATCGCCCCAGCCCTGGTCACCAACGATCCCTATCTGGGCAGCCAGTGGCATCTGAGCAAGATCGGCGCTGCTGCGGCCTGGGACGGCTCGCAGGGCAACGGCACGACGATTGCCGTGCTCGACACCGGCGTCGACGGCACACACCCCGATCTCACGGCTCGAATGGTGGCCGGCTGGAACTTCTATGACAACAATGCCGACGCCTCCGACCCGGTGGGCCATGGCACAGCGGTGGCCGGCGCGGCCGCCGCGTCGAGCAACAACGCCGTTGGTGTGGCCGGGGTCGCCGGGCTTGCGCGCATCATGCCGGTGCGCATCTCCGACCCCAGCGGCTATGCCTACTGGAGCACGGTGGCCCAGGGCTTGACCTGGGCGGCCGACCAGGGCGCGAAGGTGGCCAATATCAGCTTCAACGGCGTGGCCAGCAGCCTGGCGGTGCAGAACGCCGCCCAATACATGAAGAACAAGGGCGGTCTGGTCGTGGTTGCCGCCGGCAACAACGGCATCGACGAGAACCTGACGCCGACCAGCACGATGATCGTGGTCTCGGCCACGGGCCAGAACGATCTGCGCACCAGCTGGTCCAGCTACGGCGGCTTCGTGACCCTGGCGGCCCCAGGCCAGGACATCTGGACCACCACCAAGGGCGGCGGCTACCAGGCCTGGTGGGGCACCTCGCTCGCAAGCCCCGTGGTGGCCGGCGTAGTGGCCCAAATGCTGTCGGCCAAACCGACACTGAGCAACCTCCAGCAGGAGGGCTTGCTCTATGCCTCGGCCACCGACCTGGGCACGGCGGGCCGCGACCCCTACTACGGCCACGGCCGTGTCAACGCGGCAGCGGCCGTGCAGGCCAGCCTGGCGGCCTCGCCGCCCGCCGACACCCAGGCACCGAGTGCCAGCATCACCTCGCCGTCAGGCGGCGCCACGGTCAGCGCCTGGGTGGCGGTAAACGCCAGCGCCACCGACAACGTCGGCGTGGCGCGGGTCGAACTTCGCGTCAATGGCAGCACCGTGGCCACCGACAGCAGCGCGCCCTACGGCTTCAGCTGGGACTCGACCACGGTGCCCAATGGCATGGTGAATCTGGTCGCCCAGGCCTTCGATGCAGCGGGCAACTCGGCAGGCTCGGCCACCATCGCCGTCAATGTGGCCAACGGCGTCGCCATCGTCGCCGACGTCACACCGCCTGTGCTCAATCTGAGCAACCCGACGAACGGCGCCAAGCTCAGCGGCAACACGGTGTCGGTCACTGTAAACGCCACCGACAACAGCGGCGCAGCGGGCATCTCCCAGACCCTGTACATCGACGGCGCGCAGGTAGCCAGCGGCAGCGGCGGCAGTCTCAGCTACAACTGGAACATCCGCAAGGCAGCGGCCGGCGCCCACACCATCAAGGCCGTGGCCAAGGACGCCGCGAGCAACACCGCGACCCAGTCGATCTCTGTGACCAAGTAGCCAGTCACCGGCCGCTACACCAGACCCGGAATGAAGCGGTAGCGCACCCGCGCCGCGTAGGCGGCATAGTCGCCGTCGACGCGGCGCAGATGGTCTTCCTCGGTCAATGCACGCAGCAGGTAGAGCGCCGCCCAGCCCAGCACCGACCCGAGTGCCTGCAGGCCGGTCAATGGCGACTGACCGAAGGCCGTGAACAGCGCCGGCAGCGAACCGATCAGCCAGGCCAGGTTCTTGCAAACATAGGCCGGGTGGCGCACCAAGGCATAGGGGCCCCGCGCCACGATGCCCCGGTGCGTCAGGTTGCTGGCCTTCAGCCCCAAGGCCAGCGAACTCGCCGCGTAGCCGGCCATCGCCGCCAACAGCAGCAGGTTCATCAGCAGGTGGACGGTCGGGTTTGCGAACTGCGGGAACTCGCTCAGCTGCGAACCCAGCAGGGCATTGGTCAGGCTGTTGAACGGCGGATAGCACAGCAGAGCCGCTCCCCAGCCCAGCCAGGTCGGGTCAACCGACCTGATCGCATTGCCCAGGCGCGGCAACTCGACCAGATAGCCCAGCGTGAAGGCCAGCACATCGACAAACAGCAGCAGCTGTAGTGCAAACCAGTAGCCGTGACGGTTGAACAGGAGCAGGCCGTCGCGCCAGTTGTCGGCGCCCGCAAACCCTGCCATCAATTGCGCTCCATTCACCCAGGCATTCACGCAGAAGAGCATCAGCGACATGCCCATCAGCGGTCCGAAGAAACACTTGAGCAAGGTGGCCAGCAAGGCCAGCCGGTCCGCTGGTGCCAGGCCCGCGTCGAAAGTGCGCCGGGGCGCCTGCGCAAATGCCGCCAGCACATACCAGCATCGCAAGGACTTGGCGCAGCCGGGTTGGCTTTCACTCAAGTGCCATACGGCCACCGTGACCGCGTAGGCCAGTGCCGCCAGCACCAGAAACTCCAGCCCGCTGAACGACAGCCCGGCCCCGGAAAATCGTGTCGAGAGCTGCTTCTGGTTGTAGGGCATCAGGGCATAGGCCGAGCAGGCCAGCGCAATCGTGGTCAGCGACGCAGCAAGATTGCACAGGCGCCATCGCAGCTCGGAGCGCCCGCTGATGGCGTGCTCGGTCAACATCGCTCAAGACGCCGCGGCAGACCATCGATTCGAAAAAAAACCCCGCTGCGCGGGGTTCTTCTGGCTGCGGGCCACGGTCAGGCGATCAGAGCTTCGCGGCGGCACCGCGGCGAGCCCAGAAACTGGCTCCAAGCAGGCCCATGGCCAGCAGCACCAGGGAACTGGAATTGGGCTCGGGCACCTGCCCGCCACTGCTTGGAGCACCGCCGCTGCCGGGCGTGCCACCACTGCTGCTGACAGCGTAGTTCCCGACCAGGAATCCGCTCTGCCCCTGTTGCAAGGACTGCAGATGGGCGCCCATCTGCCCACAGGGCATTTCCGAGTCGCTGCTGCACGAGGAAAAGGCGTTCAGGAAATCACTGGCCAGAAAATTCCCCGAGGCCTTGGTCATGGTGAAGGTGAGATCCTGCGTGTTGGTCACGTCGTCCGCGTGCGGCTGCCCGGAAGGATCCAAGGCCTCGAACAGGAACTCAAGGTTCATATTGCCCCCGCCCTGAGAGCTTGCCGGGCTATTGATATCCCATCCTGTCGGATTGAAACCGGAGAAGCTGTAGTCCGAGCCCAATCCGATCATATTGAAATAGAACTCGTCCAGCTTGGCATTTGGATGATTGGGGGTGTTGATGTCGACCTTCCAGCTGACCTGGTTGGAGGTGGTATCGCCGGTGATCGTCACGTCGATGAACAGGTCATGGAAGTTGCCGGTACGCGGGTCACCGAGTATCTGACCGGTCAGGCTGATCGGGGCCGCGGAGGCCAAGCCCACAAAGGAGGCCAACAGAACCGATGCGAGTGGAAAAACGCGAAAGGGCAGGAGCTTCATGAGGCCTCCGACGGGCAAGAATTGATGGGTCACCTTGACGGCCATCAATCCGCAAAACCCGTGCCAGCCACGGCAAGTTGTTGTTTTTTGTATGGTTTTATCAAATGGGGCCTGTTGGGTCAGACGAAGTGTCAAATTTTTCGACGTCGCCTGGCCTGCTGAGCGATGGAACAGCAGCGCATCCAACCGCCGCGCCCATGGCTCTCCTTGACGCCCACGCCCTGCCCGGCTGGCTCTTTCGGGCGATGCCCCGCAGACCCCTGATCGGCAGACTTCGTGCCACTCCAACGAGGTCAGCCATGAACACCGAAACACCCGACGATGCCCACCCCGAGCAGGCTGCGCAGCTGCTGCCCTGGCCGGTTCTGCTGCCGCTGCTGGTGCTCGTGTGTCTATGGGGTCTGGCGCAGAACAGCGGCGCGACGCCCACGGCCGAGAAGCGTGTGCGGCTGACGGTGGAGCTCAGCGTCGAGGGTCAAAGCGCCTGGCAGCATGCCGGCGATTCGTCCAGGAGCCGCACGCAGCGCCAGTACAAGCTGGTGACCTATCTGCGTTCCGACGGCCAGTTGCAGGAGTTCAACACCAAGGACCCGCAATACGCTCAGCAGATGATGGATCGCGCAGCGCAGGTGCAGGCCCGCGTGGCCAAGGCCCAGGGGCGCCAGGCGCCGCAGGCAATGACGATGCAGCAGATGGCCGAGCGTGCCCAGCAGATCAAGACCAGCTGCGGCGAGAACAAGGACTGCCTGATGCGCGGGGCGATGGAGCTGTCCACCGTGCGCGTGCTGCCCGCTGGCGGCAATGCCGCGCCCCTGCCCGACACCTTGGACACCCCGCTGGAGCCGCGTTACCTCAGCTTCCACGGCTTCGATGGCTGCGGCGCGCAGTTCCACGAGGTGGTCAATGACCAGGCCGAGGGCCAGTACGCCGATGTGCAGGGCCCGGTGCCCTGGCGCTCGACCAGCAAGGCTGACGGCGGCCTGAAGCCCGACGCGCTGCGCCTGCTGTGCCTGAACCACAGCCTCGTACTGGACACGAAGACCAACACCTTCATGACCGACGCCGGCCTGTTCGTGCCCGAGACTTCGGGCCGCCACACCCGCATCGAGCGGGGCCGCACCGAGGCCCACGAGGGCGATATCCAGGCCATTACCAGCGTCGGCAACTGGCTGGCCGAGCGCACGCGCCAGGCGCCGCGCAAGGGCAGCGCCAGCATCAGCCTGCCGGTGACGAGCAAGGGCCAGGGCGAAGTGCAGGGCACGCTGAACCTGAAGCTGAACTGGAAGCTGGAAGACGTCTGAACCGCGATCAAGTGCCACTCGTGCGCCGATCACGCGCCGATCAGGTCCAGGGCCTCACCGGCGCCCGCGCTCAGTCGCCGCCGCAACTCGTCGATATCGATCAGCGTCAGCATCGCCGCCGCATCGCCGCCACCTCGCACCAGGCGCTCGCGACCTGCCGCGACCAAGCCGCCGAGTGCCGGACTGGGCTGCGCCGCAGCCGGGGCAATACTGAACACCGGCCCCAGCTCCTGCACCCGAAGCGCCAGGCGCTGCCCGCGCCCGTCCTGGCAGACCAGCACCGGCGCGTCGGCATCGGCACTGGGCCGGCCACCACGCAGCAGGCCCAGGTCCAGTACCGGCAGCATCTGCTCGTGGTGGCTCAGCATGCCGATCAGCGCCGCCGGGGTGTTGGGCATGCCGGTGATGCGCGGGCGCTCCAGCGCCTCCAGCGTCTGCTCGGCCGGCAGTCCCAGCCATTGGCCGTCGACCATGAAGCTGGCGATGTCCAGGGTTCCCTCGGTCGAAGGCGGCAAGGGCGGCGGAACAAAGGCCAGCGGCGCGGTGGCGGCCACGATGAGACGCCGGCCCAATGGCACCAGCATCACCGCGGCGACATCACGATCCGAGCGCGCAACACCCTGCCGGTACTCGCGGTAGCCGCCGGACATCGCAATGCCCACCGCGTGCACCACGCCATCCAGCGTCAGCTCGCAGCGCTGCGTATCCCCGGCACCCAGATCGAGCAGTGCCGGCGCCAGCGGCCCCACGGCGCCGGCCGCCCAGCGGGCATCGCTGGACGCGACCACCCGCCCGTCGCGGCTGAGCAGCAGGGCGCTGCCCTGCCCCTCCTGCGGCAAGGCATCGCGCAACATGGCCGCGAACTGCGGCGCGCCGTCGAAGACAATGGCCACGCCGCCGAGCACACGTGTCTCGTCATCGGGAGCCGGCAGCGCAGCAGCATAGACATAGGTCGGTGTCTCGCCCGACTCGCCGTAGAGCCCGCAGGCCTGGTGCGGCGAGACGACGAAGCGCTCGCGGTCACGCAGCGCCAGGGTCTCGGTCACCCAGGGCTGCTCCAGACGCTCGCCGACGCGATGCGCATGGGCCGGATCCGACACGGCCACGATGCGACCCTGGGCGTCGAACACCAGCAGCAGCGCATACACGGTGTAGAGGCTGTTGATGTGGCGCAGCCGCGCGCTGGCGGCCTCGGCGGAGCCGCCGGCCAGCGCCTGCTGCAGCTCGCCGTCCAGCGCCCACCAGCGGCAGTCGTTGGCACGCTCGTAGAGATTGCGGTCCATGATGTCTATCGCCAGGCGGGCATGGAACTGGGCTGCATCGAACACGGCCGCCAACGCCGAATGGTGCAGATTGCCGATCGCCTGCTCGAACACCTGGCGCAGCTGCTGACCGGTGCGCTCGACCTCGTTGAGCAGGGTCACCGCGAAATCGGTGCCACCTGCCCCGCTGCGGTTCAGCCGGCTGCGCAGCTTGCCGTTCCACAGCGATCGCGACAGATCGCGCTGAATGCGCCGCGCCTCCAGCGGAATGCCGCGCAGCTCGGCGTCGAACAGCTCTCGGGTGTCGACGCTGGCGGCCAGTTGTTCGAAGCCGTGATCGGGGCCGGCCGGTGCCGCCTCGTCATCGACGAAGGCCTGTTCGACCGGCAGCAGCGCCAGCGCCGACCAGCCCGGCCCGCGATAGCCCTCGTAGCCACTGGCCGGCGCGGCCACGGCGAGATAGTCGCGGCCAGCGAACACCAGGCGGTGCTGCCGGGCGGGCGGCAACTGGGCGCCGGGCGGCAACTGCCACGGGTCCGAGCTGACCAGCACGCGGAACTCGGCGTCGAGCAGCACGATCACCGTGCGATCCGCCGGCGCCAGCAACTGACGGAACACGCCGGCCATCTCATCGACCAGACGGAAGCTCAGGCACAGCACACCGGCCGTGCCATCGGCGGCACGCACCGCACTGGCATAGATCAGCCCCGCGCGGCCGCCCAGCAGCTCGGTGGTGCCGAAGCGCTCGACAAAGGGTGTGCCGGGGCGCAGCGCCTCGGCAATCAAGGGATCGGCGCTGTGGGTAAGCGCAACGCTGCGGTCCAGCCGCGCCAGCACCAGGCCCTGCGGCGAGAGCACAACGATGTCGTCATAGACCGAGTACTTGGCCACATAGGCCCGAAAGCGGGCCTCGAGCGCAGGCCTTGCATCGGCGGCCAGATCGGCACCTGCCACCAGCGCACGCAACGGCGCATCGGCGGCCAGAAAGCCGACATCGGCCGTGCGCTCGAACAGATTTCGCACCAGGATGTCGATCGCCACCTGGGCCTTGCCCTGCAGTCGCTGCACGGCGTTGTCGAGCTGCCGGCGGGCCAGGCTGTCCAGCAGGCTGCCGGTCAGTGCCTGGAAAGCGCTGCGGGTATGCGCCATGTCGGTAGCCGCGCCACTCATCTGGCCCAGCAGGGCCAGGCTGTCCCAGGCCCCCTGCAGGCGCACCAGGCCCTCGCGGTGTTCCTCCACCAACGGCATATGCCGCACAAACGGCGCCACCTCGGCCGTGAAGGGCAGGCCCCTGCGCCAAACCTTGCTCATCTGCTGACCCCGTGCAAAAGGGCTCAGTGTGGGCCTGATCGGTGCACGATCAGCCCGACATATCCCTAGGCATTGGCGGGCTCCGCGCGTGCTGCGCACAAACGTGCCCGATTTGCTGGATGGTGGTGCATGCAGCACAAACACGGGGCGCTGCACGGTATTGGTGCTGACCAGCCCCGCAGGTGCTTCGCGCGGTGCGGTGACGCCTGTGCCCGATCAATCCGGCTTGATCTTGGCGCGTGCAATCACCGGCTTCCAGCGCTGCTGCTCCAGCTCGATGAAGCGGGCGAACTCCGCCGGGGTGCTGCCCACGGCCAGCGCCGCTTCGCTCTCCAATAGCTTGGCTGACACCGGTTCCTTGATGGCCCGCGCTGCCGCCAGTGCCAGCTTGTCGGCATGGGGCTGCGGCAGTGAGCTGGGCGCCAGCAGGCCGTACCACTGGGTCATCTCGAAGCCCGGGAAGCCCTGCTCGGCCACGGTCGGCACGTCCGGCAGCTGCGGCAGCCGCTGGGCGGTGCCGGTGGCGATGCAGCGCAGCTTGCCCGTCTTGATGAATTGCAGCACCGCCGGTGCGCCTACGGCGGCGCCATCGAGCCGGCCCCCCATCAGGTCGGTCAGCTGCGGGCCAGTGCCACGGTAGGGCACATGCAGCACGAAGATATTGCTGGCCATCTTCAGATACTCGAAGGCCAGGTGTCCGGCGCTGCCGTTGCCGGCCGAGCCGTAGTTCAGCTGGCCGGGCTTGGACTTGGCCAGCGCGATGAACTCCTTCAGATTCTTCACCGGCAGGTCGGGACGCACGACATAGAGGCTTGGCACCTTGGACAGCAGCGAGATCGGCCGGAAGGCCTTGGCGTCGTAGGGCAGCTTGTCGAAGATGAAGGGGTTCACGGCCAGCGTGCCGATGTGCCCAAGTATCACCGTGTGCTGGTCATCGGCGCGAGCCACCTCGCCCATCGCCACATTGCCGGCCGCACCCGGCTTGTTGTCCACGTAAACGCTCTGCCCGAGGATCTTGGCCATCTCCACCGCGGTGGCGCGGGCAACGATCTCCGAGCTGCCGCCCGGCGCGAACGGCACGACGAAACGGATCGCCTTAGCAGGCCAGACCGCGCCTTGCGCGACGGCGCGCAGCGGGGCCATGCCGGCAAGTCCGATGCCGGCGGCACCCGCCAGGGCCTGCCGTCGCGTGATCAAGTTCTTCATCATCGATGTCTCCATTGCTGTCGTGTTTGTTTGCCAACCGATGACCATCCTGCCTGCGACAACCTTTCAAGCCGCTTTCAACCTGGATGCATCCGAGTGAAAGGATTCTGAAATGGACCGGCACCTACTGTTGCCGTCGCGTTCACCGGCTCGCCACACATGCCGGTACAAATCCGACGGAGACAACGATGACGAAGAAGACCCCCTGGCAATTGGGATGGGCACTGACCGCAGTTGCAGCGGTCGCTGTGGGCGTTGCCGCCTGCGGCGGCGGCGACGACGAGGTCATCGCCCCCGATCCGCTCAAGGACGCGCCACAGGCCATCCGCATGACCTGGTTCGGCATCACCAACTGGCACTACCAGGTCGGCAAGGTGGGCATCCTGCTCGACGGCGAGACGGTCAACTCGGGCTCCACGCCCAATGCCGCCTCGGTGACCAAGGCGCTGGCCTCGCTGAAGCGCACGGGCACGGTGGACGTGATATTGATAGGCCATGACCACGGCGATCACTCGGTACAGGTGCCCGAATGGGCGAAGCAGACCGGCAAGCAGGTTTACGCACCGAAGACCGTCTGCACCAAGCTCGTCGCGGCAGGCGTACCGGCGGCGCAGTGCACGGCTCTGCTGGGCGGCGAGGCCATCAAGCTCGACGACTTCTCGACCGTCCGCGTCGTGCGCTGGGTGCACAGCGTTGATTGCGACGAGCTGAGCAACGGCACCGGCGGCCCCGAAACCTTCGGCTTCCTGGTGACCGCGCAGTCGAACGACAAGGACAAGGTGCTCAACCTTTACGTCTCCGACAGCGGCGCCGGCGGCGTCGATCTGACCATCCCTCGCATTGCCGATGGCAAGACCTATGGCTCGCCGCTGAGCAATCTGAACGTCGCGATGAAGGAAGCCAAGCTGAGCTCGCTCGACATCTGGCAGGGCGGCCCCGAGTCACGCATGGTGAACCAGGCCCGCACCGTCATACCAGCCTTCGACGTGAAGACCTTCATGCCCCACCACCTGAACTCGCGCGCCAACACCCAGAGCAACTTCAAGCTCACCTATGGCATGCACTACCCCTACTCGCTGGACGATCAGCCCAAGCTCAAGGCCTTTCTGCAGGCCAGCGGCGTGCCCCAGGTCTTCCCGACCAACTATTTCGATGCCTGGACCTATGACAAGAGCGGCATCAAGAAAGTGGACAATGCCGCCATGAAGGCCGACTGGGGTCTGCCCGCCGACGGCCCTGGACCGGGCGTGCAGGGGCCCAATCCCCGAGCCGGCAACCTGGAATGCGCCGCCGACTGACAGGCCCGACGGATGGGGGCCATCCGAGCCCCCGTGCTTCACCCAGACCATGCGCATATTGTTGGCAGAAGACGAACACAAGCTGGCGACGTGGCTGGTGAAGGCGCTCGAGCAATCGGGCTTTCGCGTCGACTGGGTCGACCACGGAGGCCTCGCCGAGCGGGCCTTGGAGGACCACGACTACGACGCCCTGGTGCTCGATCTGGGGCTGCCAGGTCGGTCGGGGCATCAGGTGCTGCAAAGCCTGAGGGCCAAGGACCACCGGCTGCCCATCCTGATACTGACCGCCCGTGACTCGCTGTCGGAGCGCGTCAGCTCGCTGAATGAAGGCGCCGACGACTTTCTCGCCAAGCCGTTTGCCCTGGCCGAACTGGAGGCCAGGCTGACGGCCCTGGTGCGCCGAGCCCGCGGCGCGGAGCATCCCCGGCTGGCCTGCGGCCCGCTGGTGTTCGACACGGTGACGCGCCAGTTCACGCTGGGCCGCGAGCCCCTGCTGCTGTCGCCGCGAGAGCAGGCCCTGCTGAAGACCTTGCTGCAGCGCAGCGGCGAGCCCATGTCCAAGCAGCACATCATCGACCGGGTGTTCTCCGACGACGACGACGTGCTGCCCACGGCGGTCGACGTGCTGGTGCACCGGCTGCGCAAACGACTGGAACACACCGGCGTGCATATCGCCACCTATCGAGGCCTGGGCTATGTTCTGGAAGAAGACGCGTCGCCTGACGCTTAAGGCCAAGGTGCTGGCCCTGCTCCTTCCGGGCATGGTCGGCATCATTGCCGTCGAACTGTGGCTCACGCGAACCGACGCGCTCGAAGCCGCCAATGCGGCCTATGACCGCTCGCTGCTGGGCGCCATACGCTCGCTCGATCTGAATGTCTCGACCGCCTCGGGCGGTCTGGCCGTGGAGCTGCCCTATCGACTGTTCGAGATCTTCCAGCTGACGGCCGGCGGCAATGTGTTCTTCCGCGTGGCCAGTGCCGATGGCCTGGTCGAGATCGGCAGCCCCGATCTGCCCAAGCCCCCGGCGCCTCCGACCGCCGGTGTTCCGGTGTTCTACGACGCCGACTACTTCGGTGAGCTGGTCCGCGTCGGCACCTACGTCAGACGGCTCGACAAGCCGCTCAGCACCGGCGGCTCGCGCGAGCTGGTCATCCAGGTGGCCGAGAACGTCGAGAGCCGTCGGCAGTTCATGCGCAGCTTCATCTGGCGCGCCGCGCTCAGGGATGGCTCGCTGATCGCCGTGATCGGCCTGACCCTGGCCGCGCTGATGGCCCTGGCGATGCGCCCGCTGTCCCGCCTGGCGGCCCAGGTCAAGAGCCGCAATGTGTCCGATCTGCGGCCGCTGCAGACCGAGGATCTGCCGGCCGACATCCTGCCGCTGGTCGAGGCCGTCAACCAGCAGATGGCCCGGACGCAGGAGGTGCTGGGCCGCGAGCGCGCCTTTCTGGACGACGCCTCTCACCAGCTGCGCACACCCTTGACCACGCTGCGCGCCCAGATCGACTACAGCCTGCGCGAGGCCGACCCGGAAAAGGTGCGTGACGCCTTGCTCGCCCTGTCGGAGCAATTGGACGATGCCGTGCGCAGCACCAACCAGCTGCTGGCCATGGCGCGCAGCGATACCGCGGCGCTGCAGAACGAGACCGTCGATCTCGAAGGCCTGGTGCGCGATGTCGCGCTGAAGCTGCTGCCTCAGGCCCGTGCCAAGGAACTCGACTTTGGCGTCAACGTGCTGCGCAGCCCCTGCATCGCCCAGGGCGACCCGGCCCTGCTGCGCGAGGCGCTCAGCAACCTGACCCACAACGCCATTAGCTACAGCCCCGCGCGTGGCGAGGTCACGCTGGAAGCGGCCGCCGACAGCCTGGGCTTCAGCCTGTCCGTGCGCGACAACGGACCCGGCATCCCGGACGAGATCCAGGCCCGCATCGGCACGCGCTTCCTCAAGGGCCGCGGCAGCAACGGCGCCGGCCTCGGCCTGGCCATCGCCAGGACGATTGCCGAGCGTCATGGCGGCACCCTGCGCCTGCAGCCCTGCGACGACGCGCGGGGAACCCAGGCACTGATCTGGTGGCCGCGCCCATCAACCCACAGCATCTGAGCCCCCATGAAACACTTCTTCAGACGCTGCGCACAGGCCCTGGTGCTGGCCAGCGCTGTGGCTTGCCTGCCCGCCCGGGCCGGCCCATTCGATCAACCGGAGTGCGTGGTCGGGGCCAAGTCCGGCGGCGGCTTCGATCTCACCTGCCGCCTGGTGCAGGCGATGCTGGAGGCAGGCAAGTCGCAGCAGCAGCCGGCCCTGCGCTTGAGCTATCTGCCGGGTGGCATCGGTGCGGTCGCGTTCAACACCTTCACGGGCAGCCGCGCGGCCGATGGCAATGCGGTGGTCGCGTTTTCGGCCGGCTCCCTGCTCAATCTCGCACAGGGCAAGTTCGGCCCGCACTCCGAACGTGACGTGCGCTGGCTGGCCACCATAGGCACCGACTACGGCGTGATCGCCGTGGCCAAGAACTCCCCCTATCAGTCGCTCGCCGATGTGGTCAAGGCCCTGCAGACCAAGCCGGGCAGCATCGTCTTCGGCGCTGGCGGCACCATAGGCAGCCAGGACTGGGTGAAGGCCGCGCTGCTGGCGCGGGCCGCGGGCGTCAGCCACAAGATCATCCGCTTCGTGGCCTTCGAGGGCGGTGGCGATGCGCTCACCGCGCTGGAGGGCGGCCATGTACAGGTCTTTGCAGGCGACGCCGCCGAGTTGTCGCTGCATCTGAAAAGCAGCGCTGGCATCCGCGTGGTCGCCGTGCTGTCCGAGCAGCGACTGCCCGGACAGCTGGCCCACGTGCCCACCGCGCGGGAGCAGGGCTATGACATCCGCTGGGCAACGGTGCGCGGGCTGTATGTCGGCAAGCAGGTCAGCGATGCGGACTACCGCCAGTGGGTGGAGGTGCTGGAGAAGGCCCGCTCGACGCCCAGCTTTGCGGCACGCCGCGCGGAGCTGGGGCTCTACCCGCTGTGGATGACCGGCCCCGAGCTCGACAAATACGTGTCGGACCGCGTCGCCCAGTACCGCAAGCTGGCTTCTGAATTTCAACTGAATGTGCGCTGAGACTATGAGAACACGGCTGATGCCTGTTGCCCTTCTGCTGCTTGCGGCGATGACCTCGGTCTTCGCTCACGGCGACTGGAAGCCCAAGCATGGAGGCGCCATGAACGAAGGCGGCGAGACCTCGTTCGAGCTGGTGGTGCAGCAGCGCAAGCTGGTCTTCTATCTGGAAGATCACGGTGAGGCGATTGCCACCGCGGGCGCCACCGGCACCTTGAGCGTCGAGCGTGGCACTGCGAAGCACGTGGCGCCGCTCAAGGCCAGGGCGGGCAACCAGATCGAGGCGCTCGCGCCGATCAAGCTGGCCGCGGGCGATAGGCTGATGGCCAAGGTCACCCTGGGCAACGGCAGCATCGTGGTGGGGCGCTTCGTCATCGCCAAGTAGCTCCGCCGGGTCTTCGAGCGGCCTATCGCCCGCGCAAGGTACGCTTGCGCCATGGACTCCCTGATCGCCGCCGCCGGGCGGGCCCTTGCCGCCGGTGATCCGCTCGGCGCACTGAAGCGCGTCGCCCTGCGCGACGACCCGCCGGCGCTCGCGCTGCGCGGCATCGCCATGGCGCAGCTGGGCGACCACGCGATGGCCCGCGCGCTCTTGCGGCGGGCAGGCCGGGCCTTCGGCAGCCATGAGGCGCTGGCACAGGCGCGCTGCATCGTGGCCGAGGCCGAGGTGGCGCTGGCGATGCGCGAGCTGGGCGGCTCGCCGCGCACGCTGGCCGCGGCGGTGCTCACGCTGGAGGCCCATGCCGATCATGCCAACGCGCTGCATGCCCGCCTGGTCGCGGTGCGCCGGCTGCTGCTGCTCGGGCGCCTGGCCGAGGCCGCCGCCGCGCTGGCGCCACTCGATGGGCGCCGGCTGCCGCCCTCGCTGGCGGCAGTGGCCGAGCTGAGCGCTGCGGAGCTGGCCCTGCGCTCGCTGCGCACCGGTGAAGCGCGTGAGGCGCTGGCCCGCGCGCAGGAGGCAGCCCGGCGTGCGCAGGTGCCGGCCCTGCTGGCCGAGGTGCTGGAGGCGCGGACGGCGCTCGATCGCCCTGCCGCGCGGCGCCTGTCTGCCGGCGGCGAACAGATGCTGCGCCTGGATGAGGTCGAAGCGCTGCTGAACTCGGATGCGCTGGTGGTTGATGCTTGCCGCCGGGGCCTTGGCATGAGCTCAGCATGGCAACCACTGGCCCGCCGGCCGGTGCTGTTCGCACTGGCGCGCGCGCTGGCCGAGGCCTGGCCGGGCGATGTGGACCGTGAAACGTTGATCGCTGACGCGTTCCGCACGCGGCACCCCGACGAAACCCATAGAGCCCGGCTGCGCGTCGAGATCGGCCGGCTGCGCAAGCTCGTGGCGGCGCTGGCCGGTATAGCGGCCACCACGCGCGGCTTTGTGCTCCAGCCCCATGACGGGCGAGACGTGGCCCTGCTGGTGCCGCCCATCGCTGGCGAGCAAGCCTCGCTGCTGGCCCTGCTGTCCGACGGCGCGGCCTGGTCCACCTCGGCGCTGGCCCTGGCGCTGGGCGCCAGCCAGCGCACGGTGCAGCGCGCGCTGGTCGAGCTGGAGGCTGCAGGCCAGGCCCGCTCACTCGGCCGGGCACGGGCTCAGCGCTGGCTGGCCCCGCCGCTGACCGGATTCACGACGATCTTGTTACTCCCTGCCGCGCTGCCGATTGAATAGAGTTGACTCCAGGCGCTGACCAGAGGCGCTATCAACGGAGTCAACACAGATGAGCAAGCAAGAAAGCCAGGTCCCCGTCCACGCGGCCGAGATCGTCCGCGAGTACGGCCCCTTCTCCGGTGCCAGCAAGATCGCCGGCGTCACCCACGATGGTCAGCGCGTCTGGGCCGCCACCGGCGCGGCACTGATGGCCTTCGACCCGGCCAGCGGCGAGCCCACGCGCAGCATCGATTGCGCCTGCGACGCCGGCACCGCCTTCGACGGCACCTACCTCTACCAGATCGCCGAGTCGCGCATCGACAAGATCGACCCGGGCAGCGGCAAGGTGCTGGCCACCATTCCCGCTCCCGGCCACGGCGGCGACTCGGGCCTCACCTGGGCCGAGGGCAGCCTGTGGGTGGGCCAGTACCGCGACCGCAAGATCCACCAGATCAACCCCGAGACCGGCGCGGTGATACGCAGCATCGAGTCCAACCGCTTCGTCACCGGCGTGACCTGGGTCGACGGCGAGCTGTGGCACGGCGTCTGGGAGGGCGACGAGAGCGAAATCCGCCGCATCGACCCGGCCAGCGGTGTCGTGCTCGAACGGCTGGGCATGCCGCCAGGTGCCGGTGTCAGCGGGCTCGAATCCGATGGCGCCGATCTGTTCTACGCCGGGGGTGGCGAGAGCGGCAAGGTGCGCGCGGTGCGCCGCCCCCGATCCTGATCGAAGTCACACCACACCCACTCAAAGGAGCCATCATGAACACAGCCACTGCAGACAACACCCACCACCCCGTCGTCTCCCACGAGCGCTGGCTCGCCGAGCGCATCAAACTGCTGGAGCGCGAGAAGGAGCTGACGCGCTGGAACGACCAGCTCGCCCAGGAGCGCCGCGCCCTGCCCTGGGTGCGCATGGACAAAGACTATGTCTTCGAAACGCCCATGGGCCCGCGCCGGCTCGCCGATCTGTTCGACGGCCGCCGCCAGCTGCTGGTGCAGCACTTCATGTTCGCCCCCGGCTGGGAGCAGGGCTGCAAGAGCTGCTCCTTCATGGCCGACCACCACGACGGCATGACCGCGCATCTCGCGCAACGCGATGTGACGCTGCTGGCTGTGTCGTGCGCGCCGCTGGCCGACATCGAGCGCTTTCGCCAGCGCATGGGCTGGCGCTTCAAGTGGGTGTCGTCGCAGGGCAGCGACTTCAACCGCGACTTCCACGTCAGCTTCACGCCGCAGGAGCTAGCCTCGGGCGAAGTGCACTACAACTACAAGCTGCAGCCCTTCCCGCAGGCCGAAGCGCCTGGCATCAGCGTGTTCTACCGGGACGATGGCGGCCAGGTCTTCCATACCTACTCGCGCTTCGGCCGCGGCGTGGAAGTGATGATGGGCACCTACCACCTGCTCGACCTGACCCCCGTGGGCCGCGACGAAGAGGGCATGGCCTACGGCATGGAGTGGCTGCGCCACCACGACCGCTACGAGCCCGCAGCGCCTGTGAAGGCGGCCCCGGCCGCCGCCGGCAGCGCCTGCTGCGCGGCGCAGGCCTGACACCAGGCTTCGTGAGCGGGCACCAGGGCGCGCAATGGCAGACAGCCTCTGGCCCTGGCTGGCAATTGCCGGTGTCGGTGCCCTGCACGGGCTGAACCCCACCAGCGGCTGGATCTTCGCCGCCGCCTGGGGTGTGAAGTCAGGCGACCGCCGACAGGCACTGCGGGCCTTGCTGCCGCTGGCGGCAGGGCATGTCGCCTCGGTCGGCCTGGTAGCAGTCACGGTGCTGCTCGGCCTGGCAATGGATCGCCGGCTGGTGCAAGTGTTGGCGGGCTGCCTGCTGGTGGTCGCCGTGGTGCTCTGCCTGACGGGGCGCCACTGCGGGTGGCGGCCAGCGCCAGCCAGTCACTTCGGGCTGGCGCTCTGGTCCTTCATGATGTCCACCGCCCACGGGGCGGGCTTGATGCTGGTGCCTGCGCTGGTGCCACTGTGCTTCAGCGGCACCGCGGCAGGCCCAGCGATCACGGCGTCTGACTCACTGGCGCTGGCGGTCGCGGCAGTTGGCGTTCACACGGCGGCGATGGTTCTTGTCGCCGGGTTGATCGCCGTCGGGGCCTGCCGCGGATTCGATGTTGCCAGCGGCTTGCTTGGAAGCCACCGGGCAAAGCCGTGATGGCTCCGGCAAGCCCCGTTCAGCCCTGCTGCGAAGCGCCGTGCGCCTGCGCCGCGGCAGCCATGTCCATGTACATCAGCTCCCACAGATGGCCGTCCAGGTCCTCGAATCCGTGGCCGTACATAAAGCCATGGTCCACCGGCGCATTGGGCGTCTTGCCGCCGGCCGCCACGGCCTTGGCGACCAGTGCATCCACCTCGGCGCGGCTGTCGCACGACAGGCAGACCAGCACCTCGGTGCCCTTAGTTGCATCGGCCACAGGCTTGCGGGTGAAGGTCTGGAAGAAGGGCTCGGCCAGCAGCATCGCGAAGATGTGCTCGCTGATCACCATGCACAGCGCGCTGTCGTTGCTGAACTGCGGGTTGAAGCTGTAGCCCAGGCTGGTGAAGAAGGCGCGGGTCTTCTCGATGTTCTTGACCGGCAGATTGACGAATATTTTCTGGTTCATGGATGGATTCACTCACTGATGTCGTTGATAGGTTGGAGCTTGGCGCTGCAGCACCCGGCCTCCACTCTAACGACGAAACTGCCCAGCCGAAATCGACAGGCGCGAGCGGTTTGATTGAAAAAATATCAGTGCGCCGGGTCCGGCGACTCCACGCAACAGTTTGTCGATATGCCCCAGCCTCGGTCGTCGTGATTCGGAGGCGCGCTGCCTCTGCGACCCCTACTTTTGAAGAGGACCTACATGGCGAATGATCAAACAACACAATCCCTGCTGATGGCCGGCATCACGGCCGCCGGCATCTTCTTTCTGGTGGCAACCATCGAGAGCCTGATTCGGCCCGGCTTCAACTTGAGCAAGCATGCCGTCAGCATGCTCAGCCTGGGCGACCGCGGCTGGCTGATGATGGCCACCTTCATCATCAGCGGCACGCTGACCATGATGTTTGCCGCCGGCGTCTGGCGCGCCACCGGTGCAGTGGCTGCGCCGGTGCTGCTGGGCCTCTACGGCCTTGGCCTGGTGATGGCAGGGGTGTTTCCGGCGCCAGCGGCACTGGGCTTTCCACCCGGCACGCCCGAAGACCTTCAGCCCGTGATGAACACCCCGGCCGTGCTGCACAGCATCGCCTTCATGCTGGCCTTCGGCTCCCTGATCGTCGCCTGCTTCGTGCTGGCCGCGAACTTCTGGGCGGCGGGCTCGATGCCATGGGCCCTGTTCTGTGCGGTGGCCGGCATTGCCATGCCCGCTCTGGTCGGCCTGGGCATGAGCAATGTCGTCGCCACGGGCTTGGCTTTCTATGGCGCGGGGATGGTGGGATGGCTTGTTGTTGTCGCGTTGGGATTCAAGATCCTGCGTCAGGGGGTCTGACTTCGTTTGGGCTGGGAGTCACTTCCGGGCTGAGGCCTGCTAAAACGGTGCCCCTGTGATGGACGGCGAGTGTTGAATTGAGACATGTCAGCCGTCGGGTTACCCCTGAGCAAGTCGAAAACCGATCGCGGTCTCCAAAAGTGGTCCTCCTCATAGAATCATGCTCCCACATGGCAGCCACGGAGGAGGCACAACTATGGCGATCCCGGACTTTCAGTCGTTGATGCTGCCGGTGCTCAAGGAGTCTGCTGCCGGCGAGGTTAGCATCTCCGATGTCGTCGCCGTGCTCGGGGCCAAGCTGGCTTTGACCGAGGCAGAGCTGTCAGAGCTCCTGCCTTCGGGCAAGCAGACGACCTTCGCCAACCGCGTGAACTGGGCCAAGAGCTACCTGGGCAAGGCCGGCCTGATCAGGCTCACCAAGCGCGCGTATTTCGAGATCAGTGAACGAGGCCGAGCTGTGCTGGCCAACCCGCCGCAGACCATCAATATCAAGTTCCTTGAGTCCTTTCCGGAATTCAAGGCATTCCGAGAGGCCGCTACACAGAGTCCAACCGCACCACAAGCGGAGCCTACGAACTTCAAGGAGTTGGCGCCCGATGAGGTCATCCGGTCTGCCAGTGACGAGCTTCAGCAGTCACTCAGCGCCGAGCTACTGGCGAAGATACTTGCCTCACCTCCCGACTTCTTCGAGCGCCTCGTCGTTCAGCTCTTGATCGCCATGGGCTACGGCGGATCAGCCATCGAAGCCGGTAAGGCGCTGGGCAAGAGCGGCGACGGTGGCGTTGACGGCGTCATCGATCAGGATGCCTTGGGTCTGGATCGGATCTACGTCCAGGCAAAGCGCTACACGGACAGCAAGGTTTCGTCGGGCGAGATCAGGGACTTCTTCGGCTCGCTGGATCGGTTCAAGGCGAACAAGGGCTTGTTCGTCACTACCTCGGCCTTCTCACCGGCGGCGAAAGAGACGGCCGACATGCTGAGCAAGCGCATCGTCTTGATCGATGGCCTCCTTCTCACTCGGTTGATGATCCGATTCGACATCGGCTGTCGGGTCGAGGAAGTGGTCTACATCAAGAAGCTCGATGAGGATTTCTTCGACTGATGGTGGGCCGTCGTCAAGCTGCGAGAACGTCGGGGATCGGTCATGAGCGGGTACCCATGAATGGCCGGCTCGGCTTCATGCAATGCCGTGGATCAGACCGAAGCCATTGAACCACGCCGGTTTGAAATGAAGGTATTGACGCAAAAGGTCAGCCCACTTGGCTGGATCAGCGAGACCGATCCACAGTGGCCATCGCCGGCTTGAGCCCGGCGCGGCCCGGCAGGTGGCGCGAGACCATGCGCCGCACCACCTGCAGCACCACATGGACCCACTCGGGCTGCGCTGCCAGCAACAAGCGAGATGGCAGCGGCAACACACCGACTGAGGCAACGGGTCTTGAGCCGGGCCCGGCTCAGCGCGCCGCTCGGCGCCGCGCTACGCCGCCCAGCAGGGCCAGCCCGGCGAGCAGCGTCGCCCAGGTCCCCGGCTCGGGCACCGCGGGGTAGATGCCGGCGAGTTCGCCGTCGAAGGCCAGCCCTTGGGCGCTGACCAGCTCGGCGTCGAAGGAATGCGCGAAGTAGCCGGTCGACTGCGAGGTCGTGCCCTGGCCCATGGCCTGCACAAACAGGTTCATGTCGCCCGAGATTTCCAACGTGTTGCCGACGAAGGTGGACACGGTGTAGCGGCGCAGGCTCGTGTCCGGGAAGTGGCTCAACTGGTCGGACGCGCGGATGTTGCTTTCGAAGAACTCGTAGTTGTTGGCCGACGGCAGCGTGCCACCCACCCATTCGCCTGGAGGCCCCCAGCGCGACTCGATCCGGCCTTCGGCACCAGTCCAGGCATCGACCTTGGCGTCGAACAGGACGTGTCCGTAATAGCCGAAGCCCATCACCTTTGCCGGACCGCACTCACCGCAGCCGGGCACGCCCTGGTTCAGGTCGATGATGCGGTAGTCCACCCGCGCGTCGACACTGGCCAGCGAACGCGCGTTGCTGTAGGTCGGCATGCCGCCAAACACCAGCGGGTTGAGCCAGCCGGCGCCGATCTGCCCGTCCACGCGCAGCAGTACGTCGAACTGTACCGCCGCGCCCCAGTCCAGGCCCGAGGTGCCGGGCAGCACCTGCACATGCTTGAAGAAACTGGCGTCGGTACTGGCGGTGAACAGGTTGGCCGCCGACGGGTGCCAGGCGCTCAGCGTGGCCACGCCGCGCAGCGTCTGCTGCTCCGCCGCCGCCGTGCCCCGGTGCAGCGACTGCTGCAGGCCGCCCGACAGCGCGCTGTCCAGCGACAGCGGTGCCAGCACGGCCGCCTCGCCCGGGCCAGCGGACACGCTGCTGCTGAGCCCGTTGACGTCTCGGATCGTCACGTCGGACGAGGCGATGGGTGCAGCCTGGGCCAGCGGCCCCAGCAGCGCCACGATGGTGGCGATCAAGCTACGCGACATGGACACTTCGGCTCTCCTGTTGGGTGGACAACGCCATCCAGTGTGAGGACGCGTCGCGCGGCAGGCATTGAGCAGGGTCAAGCATCGAACTCATGGATGGACTCCATGCCCGAGTCGGTGAAGGCCATCACGCGGGGTTGCCGGATGGCTTTTCACGGCCGGTAGCCCGCAGTGCCACGGCGTCGGATAACGCGAGCGGCCATTGACCCGCCTTCGGCCTTGCCAATCACCACCAGCGGGCCGGTGCGCAAGCATGGGTTCGTGTCTCACGGCGAACCCTACGCTGAAGGCTGAGGCCGTCAGCTCATGGCCCGATGCGTGGGTAGCGTCAGTCCGTCAGGCGGAGATCACTCTCAGCGCAGCCCGAAATAGCCGAGCACGAAAAGGATGATGACGACGGCACCTACAAGCCAGACGATTCGGTTCATGGTGGATATCCTTTGCTGGCGCGGGTTGGGAGCAAGCGAGGCAGGCCGGCGCACATCGGCATGGCCCCGCTTGCGCCAATCTAGGCCTTGTCGGGCAGATGGTCTGTGCGTTGGCGAACGGTGCTTCAGGCAAAACTCTCAACGCGGGCGAGGGGTCCATCCCCCCCTGCGAGCAGCCCGTTCAGCTCGTCGCCACACAGAACCTCACGATGCAACAGGGCCTGCGCCAGTGCATCGAGTTGCCAGCGCCGCGACGTCAGCAGTTGCTGGCACTGGGCCTGCGCCTGCTCGAGCATCGCCCGCGCCTCCTTCAACACCGCCGACTGAATGTCGGGGCCCAGCAGTTCCTTGGGCACGCCGGCCACGCTCAGCAGGCCGAAGGTCTTGGAGAAGCCCAGCGAGCCGACCATATTGATGGCCAGTTCGGAGGCGCGCTTCAAGTCGTCCGAGGCGCCGCTGGAGACGCTGCCCTTGACCAGCAACTCGGCCTCGCGCCCGCCGAGCATCATGGCCAGGCGGTTGCTGAGTTCGGCCTGCGCGTACAACGGGTCTTCGGTGCCACGGCTGATGTAGGTCACGCCCAGGGCCTGGCCGCGGGGCTCGATGGTGACGCGCTCCACGGCCCCGAGGTCCAGCCAGTGGCCGACCAGCGCATGGCCAGCCTCGTGGTAGGCCAGGCGCTCGCGCGTGCTCTCGCTGAGCAGCCCCTTGATGGCCGACACCTCGCCACCGAGCTGGTGGGTCTCGATGGCGCGCAGCAAGTGCTCGTGCGACACGGTCTGGGCACCGGCTTCGGCCGCGCTGGAGGCAGCCTTGTTGACGGTGTTGGCGATGTCGGCCGGCGACAGACCCGCGGTCATGCGCGCCAGCGCTGCGGTATCGGCCGTGCCGTCGTGCCGCAGCTTGCCGATGTAGAGATCGAACAGCTGCTGGCGGTCCGGCAGGGTTGGCAAGGTCAGGCGCACCAGCATGTCGAAGCGTCCGGGCCGGCGCATCGCCGGGTCGACGTTGTCCTCGTGGTTGGTGGCAGCCACGACGACCACGTTGTCCAGGCTCTCAAAGCCGTCCATCTCGACCAGCACCCGATTGATGATGCGGTTCAGCTCTGACTCTGCGCCCCCGCCCGATCCACCCGTACTGCGCTTGCCGATGCCGTCAACCTCGTCGATGAACAGCACGCAGGGCGCGTTCTTGCGCGCCAGCTTGAACAGATCCTTGACCTTTGCGACGCCGGCACCATAGAACATGGCGGTGAAATAGGAGCCATCGACGGCGATGAAATTGGCCTTGCTCTCGCCTGCCAAGGCCTTGGCCAGCAGGGTCTTGCCGGTGCCGGGTGGGCCCACCAACAGCACGCCTCGCGGAGCCGACGCGCCCAGCCTGGCGTACTGCGCCGGGTCGTGCATGAAGGCCTTGACCCGCGTCAACCCGGCCTTGGCCTCGTCGCTGCCGATGACATCGGCAAATTGCGTCTGCGGCCGCGCCGACAGCTTGGACGCAGCCCCGCCCATGCCGGTCTGCAACTTGGTGGCCAGGATCAGCGCCGCGACGAGTGTTCCCACCAGCAGCAGAGGCGACAGCAGCTTGTCGGCCCAGTCCAGCAGGCGGCGGCTGCCGGTACGTGGGTCGACATTGACGCTGACCAGCGCAAAACCGGCCTCGGCGCTCTTGTCGCCGAGTCGGTCCAGCGCGGTGCCGGCACAGCCTTGCGCCGTGCAGCCTGGCACCGTTGCACTGGCCTTTTCGCCGCTCTTCAGCGTATACAGCACCAGCCCGGGCTGGGCGTTGGCCAGGCCCACGGCCGAGAGATTGCCGCCGTCCAGTGCCCGGCGGAAATGCGAGACCGTGTGTTCATGGTCCAGCCAGTCGTCCGGCGCCTGCTCGAACTGGCGCGCTTCGGGGCTTTTGCGAGCATCGCTTTCCCGCTGGGCCCGAACGTACAAGGCCGACAGGCTTGCCAGCAGCAACGCCGCGGCCACCAAGGCGATGAAAACACGGGGTTGGGCGCCGGTGCGCTTGAGAAGTTTCTTGAAGGGCGTCATCGGGGGCCTCGGTTCAACCATGGTGGGCAAAGGACAAGTGCAACTGCAGAGCCCGGGCGAAGACAAGCGCAGGGAACGATGACTGGAACAGGATGGCCTAGCCTACGGTCTCGCCGGGCCGGTCAATGCGGGAGGTGACCCGCGATCCCCCGCCAGATCGAGGCTTGCAGCCACGCAGGCAACAGCCGGCCGGCCGTTTGGGGGGCACGCAAAGTGGCAGCGTGCGGCTCTCGGAGGACAGCAAGGCCGATGCACATGGCCACAACGCGCCAGTCGAGATCGGCATCGGCCCGCGTCTGGCCTTGCCAATCGTCCCCAGCAGGGCCGTGCGGGCGACGCCAAATGTGTCGCGCGATGACGGAACGTTTGGCGCGATGCGCTTTGATGCACTGGCACCGGTGCCCGAAGTCCCGAGCGGGTGGGCCCTGGCCGCCGGACTGTCGGGCCTGACGCTGCTGATGCGGCGGCGCAGGCGTGCCGGCCAAGCCTCAAATCGGCCAGGCCCTAGGCCGATTCCGCCAGGCCTTTCAGGATGTCGCCGGTCTCCTTGACCGTCTTCAGCAAGGGCAGCAGGTCCTTGGTCGCGGCGTCGGTCTTCGCCGTCGCAGCCTTGACGTGGGTTGCCATCTTGAGCTGCTCGGAGGAAATCGCCTTGAGGCTGGCTTGCAGGGGCGCCGGGTCGATGATCTGGCTGGCCAGTTGCCGAGAGTCGGTCAGCGTCCTGGCCAGGGAGGCCTCCAGGGTGGCGATGTCCTTGCCCGCGCTGCCCGAAGACGAAGACTTCATCGCGGCCACCTTGCGCCGCATCTCCTGCGCCTCCTGGGTATTGCCGATGATCATCGTCTCCAGCGTGGTGCGGTGCGCATCCACCCGCTCGATCCTTGCCTTCAGTGCCTCCACCGCATCGCCAAAGGCTTCGATGTCGCGGCGCACCTGCTTCTCTGCGTCGGAGTAGAGCTGCAGCGCCTTCTGCGTGCTTTGAAACCTGTCCACCAGGGCCAGGCCCAGCTTGGCCGCGCCAAGGGCAAGCGCCGGAGCGGTGCCGGCCACCGCGATGGCCAACACGCCACCGATGATCTGGAACAGGGGCAATTGCGAGACCTTGCCGACGGCCGCCTTCTTGGCCGCCGCCAGCTCCTTGACGCCCTTGTCGGTGGCCGACTTGACGCAGGCCTCCAGCGCGTCGCTGGCGATCGTCTTGGCCTGGTTCTCGCACCAGCGCTTCCACAGCGTGGCGATCTGGTCGTTCTCGCGTTTCACGAAGGCGATCAGGCTGTCGTAGCCCTTCTGGGTGCGCTCGGCCGCTGGCCTGGCGTTGAAGCTAGCCACCATCTTCTCCAGCGCGGCGCTCTGCTTCTGGATCTCGATGATGAAGTTCTCGGAACGTTTCTCGGACACTGCCAAGGCCTTCTCGAACATCGGCAGCAGCGTCTTCACGGCCTTGGAGTCGGAGGACACGCCCAGCGGGACCACCACGGTGCATTCGGCATCGGAGACGTTCAGATACTTCGAGCCGAGCAGCTTCACCGTGCGCGTGCAGATGAATTCATTCGATCCGACCTTGACAGCAAACATCGGCAGTTCCTCAAGACTCGTCATTGCGCCACCGGGTCAGGCTAGCATGGGCCTTGGCGGGCATCAAGACGCGCTGGGCCGGTTCGTCCTATTGGCTGATGAGCCGGGCCCATGGCGTTTTCGAGATCTTGAGCTCTTGGGGGCAGGATTTGCCTGTTTGGATAAGACAATAGGCGGATGCGGTTCACAAATGCCTCCGAGATGCTTTGGCGAGGTCACGCCCCGTGCCGGCTGGCCACAGCAGCGGAGCCCCGCGCTTGAGCGTGGCCGAACCCGAGATCTCGCCGCAGGCCCTGGCCCAGAGCCGGCGGCCGGGCGCCGAGCGCAAGCGGCCTGCGCTTGCGCTGCTGCTGTCGCTGCTGGTTCACGCACTGCTGCTGAGCCTGACCCTGGGCGGCCAGGGCCTGGGCTTGCCGGGCCTGGCGCTGCCCTGGCAGGAGCGACGGGCCGAGGCGCCCGAGCTGCGCGTGAGGCTTGTTCCGCCGCGGGTCGCAGCGGAGCAGCCGGCACCGCAGGCCCGGGTCGAGCCGACGGTGGCCGACGCGCCAGCGCTGATGGCGCCTACCCCGCCGGTGGCCCCGGTCGCGCCGGCGCCCTCCGCGCTGCCATCCGTGACCTCAACAAGCTCGGCCGCTGCACCCACCACGGCGGCCCCGCCTGTGGCGTCACCACGAGCCGAGGCGCCCGTCGATGCTGCGCCCCCGCCCGCCCCCGAACCAGCGGCAGTGGCCATTGCAGTGACCCGATCCGAAGAAGCCAAATGGGCGGTGCCCGCCGCGCCTGCGGTGCCAACGCCCGCCATCGCCGCGGCGTCGAGCGCATCGACTCCGCAGGCCGACAAGGCCCTGCTCCAGGAGGCCGCCGCACAGGCCGAGCTTGAGCGCGTCAGGCGCGAGGCCCAACGGGAGGCACAGCTGCAGGCCGAGAAGCTGGAGGCTGCGCGGCTGGAGGCCGAACGCCAGGCGTCCATCAGGCAGGAAGCGGCACGGCAGGAAATCGCGCGACAGGAGACGGCACGGCAAGAGGCGGCGCGGAAGGAGGCGGCGCGACAAGAAGCGGCGCGGCAGGACGCCATTCGCAGGGAGGCGGCGAGGGTCGAGGCCGCCAGGCTGGAGGCTGCACAGGCGGTGGAGGCGCGCGAGGCCAGGCTGCGAGCGATCGGGCGACAGCTGGACGAGGAGGCCGCCCGGCGTGATGCGGCCACGGCTGCGGCACGCCAGTCTCCGACGGTGAGCAGCGCGCGCCGGGGCCGGCTGTTCGGGCGCAGCGATGCCAACGCGGAACTCGTCCAGTACGCCGAGACCTGGAGCCGCAAGATCCAGCTGAACATGACCTTCGACATGGTCCGCGAGGCGGCCAGGCAGCCCCACACCGACCCGGTGGTGACGGTGGCCGTGCGCAGTGACGGCTCGGTGGAATCGGTGAGCTTCGTGCGCTCCAGCGGCGTGCCGGCCATCGACGAAGCGATACGGCGCATCGTGCACAGCCAGGCCAACTATCCGCCGTTCCAGCCCGCCCTGGCCCGCGAATACGATGTGGTCGAGATCCGCCGGACCTGGCAATTCGACATGGCGATACGGCTGTACTGACGCCGCACAAGCAGGGCAAACGCCCCTTGGCAAGCGCCAGCTCGGCGCAGACAATGCCAGCCGGCTCGGCGATCGAAACGAGCCGCCCCCACTTCGTCGTCGCCAACCCTCAGCGGATCCCCTGCCATGCCCGACAGCCTGACTCAAGACCAATGGCTCAAGCGCGTGCTCGGCGTGAGCGTGCCACGGGCCACGCCCAGCCCGACGAACAAGCAGGTGCGCTTCGCCACCGTGTCCAAGGACATCCCCCGGCCCTCGGGCGGCGTGCAGATCACGCAGACCCGGCAGCGCTCGGGCGGGCGCATCCAGCCGCCACCGGTGTTGCGGCCTGACGAATTTGACCTCGGCGGCAAGAAGAAGATCGCCGTGTCGCGCAAGCCGGGCGGCGGCACGGTCTACACGGCGCCGCCACCGCCGGTGCACGAGATCACGTTTTCGGGTGGGGGCGCCAAGGGCGCGGCGCTGCCCGGCGCCATCAAGGCGCTGCAGGACAGCGGCGTGCTGCGCGACGCGAAGAAGATCGCCGGGGCCTCGGTAGGGTCGATGACGGCGGCCTTGATCGCTGCGGGCATCACCGCCGAAGAGTTCACTCGGATAGCCAACGACGATTCCACCACCGATGCCATCACCGAGGGCAGCGGCGGCAGCACGCTGGGCCTGCTGGGCGCCGCGCTGAAGAACAAGTTCACCGGGGGCACCTTGAACCCGCTGACCGGCCAGGGCCTGGAGACGGTGGTCGGCAAGGTGCTGGACGACACGCTGCGCAAGCGCATCCACGAATACATGATGCAGTGCGAAAAGACCGGCACCAAACCCGATGACGGTGTGGGCGAGGTGGCCGAGGCGCTGGCAAAACGTGGCCCCACCTTCATGGACTTGCGTAAGCTCGCCAAGGCGATTCCGGCGGTCAAGGAGGTGGTGATCACCGGCACCTACACCACCGAGCTGGGCACCATAGACAAGTCATCGCAGAAGGGCTTCGAGAACCAGAACGAGACCGGCCAGCTCTATGTGTTCGACGCCGACAGCGAGCCCGATCTGGCGGTGGCGGTGGCGGTGCATGCCTCGGCCTCGTTTCCGGCGGCATTCAAGCCGGTGGACATCACGCTGTCCATCGGCCTGAAGGTGCGCTTCATCGACGGCGGGGTGATGAACAACACGCCGACCTCGTCGAGTCTGGGCCGGGAGCGCGAGCTGGACCCGATACCCGAGGGCCGCGGCATGACCTTTGTGTTCGAAGACGAAGGCGGCGCCAGCAAGGACCTGCTGAAGGGCACCGTCGCGCCGACGCAGGGCCTGACGGCACGGCTGCAGGACTGGTTCGTCGGGTCCGAGAACGCTGGCGCCGAGTATGCGAAGAACCGGGTGGTGAGCGACCGGCCGGAAGAGATCGTCGAGGTGCCGCTGACGATAGAGCCCAAGAAGATGAAGTGGTACCAGCGCCAGAAGCTCAAGCCCTGGAAGCGCAAGGTCGACCCCGACGCCGATATGCGCGGCGGCACCCTGAACTTCGGCCTGTCGATGGAAGCCAAGCTCAAGTACCAGGACAAGACCGAGACCGCGACCAACGACCAGATCGAGCGGGCCGGAAAGCCGCGGACGCGCGAGTTCGCCTCCGACGCGCAGATGTTCGTGTCGATCCCGCTGGCCGAGCTGCGGGTGCTGGCCCAGGGCGGGTTTGAGGGCGCGGCGCAGGCGGTGGTGTTCCGCGAGCGGGTGGCCACACTGCTGGCCACGCTGCAACAGGCGGTGAAGACGGAACACGCCAAGAAGGACAGCCAGATTGCCCGCGTGCTGCTAGACCCGGGCGCCGCATTGGCCATTGCCGAGTTCGACACGCTGGCCGGCAAGGATGTGGACTACCAGGGCTATGTGGCCCGCGAGATCAACAAGATCGAGGGCCTGGACAATCTGTTCGCGGCCGCGCGCAAGGGTGGCATGAAGAGCGACGCGCTGGCCGCCACCTATGCCGTGGCCGACGCGGTGAAGGCCCGCAACCAGGCGCAGAACATCCTGAAGGATCTCGTCTATCCGAAGATGAAGCAGGAGCCCGAGGGCGGCGCCGGCATCGAGACCCTGCGCATCGTCGAAGGCCTGTTGCGTGGCGCGCAGGAGATCGATGATGTGAATGGCGCGCTGCAGATCGCCATCGATCACTTTCTCGACAAGCCCGACCGCCGCCTGCCCAAGCGCGGCCACAAGGCATTCGCGCAGCAGCTCCAGCGGCGCTTCATTCGCTGAGCCTACCCAAGGACACACCCATGTTCAAAAGCACCGAGACCCTTTATGCCGATCTGGCCAAGACGCTGGGCGTGGCCGAGCTGCCGGCCGACGCGTCGGGCAGCCTGGAGCTGACGATTGGCGACGACAGCACAGTGATCCTGTTTGCCGAGGACGAGTACTCGCTGATGCTGGTGGCCCCGGTGATGCCGCTGCCGGCCAACCTCGACTACGGCCTGGTGCTGTGGCTGATGCGCCGCAATTTCTACGACAGCCCGCTGGCGCCGTTCCGTGTGTCTTGCGACGCGGCCGGCACCCTCGTGCTGTGGGGGCGCGTGCCTATCGAGGGCATGAGCGGCGCGGCGCTCGGCAGCCTGATCGAGGCGCTGGCTGCGCAGAGCAATCTGGTGCGCGAAGAACTCGGCTTCGGCGGTGACGCCGCGGCCGAGGCCAGCTGAGGGCCGCGCGATGGCTGAAAAACTGACCGATTCCAACTGGACCGCCTTCACCAAGAAGCTCAAGCTCGAGCTGGACGACGGCCCGCTGGTCAAGGCACTGGCCAAGGCGGACAAGACCGACATCGCCAAACCGGAGCCGCGGCTGGACGCGCTCGAAGACCTGGTCGAGCTGATCAAGAAACAGGTCATCGCACTGGCCAAGCGCAAGAAGGAGCTGGGCGACAAGGTCTTCGGCGAGGTCAAGGACAAGCTCTACGCGCTGCTGGAGGTGGCCGAGGAGCAGCTGAAGATCGCCGAGGCCGCGATCAAGGCCGCAGCCGACACCGGTGGCGACGAGGAGGAAGACACCCCCGTCCTGCTGACCAAGAAGATGATTCCGCTGGTGCGCGAGCTGCGCAAGGGCGATGTGACCATGCACGCGCTGATCTGCACGGCGGGCAAGAACACCGCGCTGCTGATCATGCGCCGCCCCATCGCCCCCGCCCGCCGCAAGCTGCTGGCCGAGGCGGTGGATGCCAAGGGCGGGGCCAAGTACATCGCCGCCGAGTGCATGCTGGAAGACAAGGTGCTGACCTTCGTCGTGCAGAGTCAGGCGGCGGGTCTGGCCAAGCGGCTGCGCCAGGCCCTGCTGGACCAGACCGAGCTGCGGCTGAAGGTGAAGGTGCGCGGCGATGATGGCGAGGATGCGGATGGCGAAGAGGAAGGCGCCGATCAGGACGTGCCGGGCGACGAGCCGGACATTCCGCAGGCGCCGCCGCTGCCCTCAGTCGAGGAGCCCGATCACGCGGCAGCGTTCAAGGCCCGCCTCGAGGCCTTGATGCCCAAGCTCAAGTCGGCCCATCCGTCGGCCGAGGCGGCGCGGCTGAAGGTCAGCGAGGCAGGTGCCCTGTCGCGCAAGCGCGAGTGGGACGCCGCCAATCGCCTGCTCGATGAAGCCGAGGACCTGCTGGCCGAGCCAGACTCGTCAGAACCTCCGGCCCCGTCGACCAAGCTCACCATCGCCCCGGCCATCGTCTACACCCAGACGCGCCTGGCCTGGGGCGCCACGCGCAAGAAGATCCAGGGCGAGCTGCAGAAGCTCGAAAAGGCAATCCTGGAGGCCTACAAGGATCACACCGTGCTGCCCGAGGTGGCCAAGGGCGTGCGCAAGCTTGACCAGGTGCTGGAGGTGTTCGACGAGTCGCTGAACGACGCGCTGGACGCCGCGCTGAACAGCGCGGACCCGGCAGCCAAGAAGCGCCATCACGACGAGGCCCGCGACATCATCGCGAAGTACCAGCGCTTTCTGAAAAGCGACGCGATGGTGCAGGAGCTGGACGCCAACCCGTTTGTGCCGATCGCGGTGCAGTCCACGCTGTCCAGCACCCTGGCGGTGTTGGCATCAAAGATAGGCTAGGCGTACTTCAAGTCCGTCGCCTTGCCCCAGAACACCCGATAGGCAAAGATCGTATAGCCGATGATGGCCGGCACGGCGAGGGCGCAGCCGACGGCGATGATCTGCAGCGAGCTGGTGGCGCTGGCCGCCTGCCACAGCGTCATGCGGTCCATCACCACGTAGGGGAAGATGCTGTAGGCCAGGCCCAGGGCGCCGAGCAGGAACACGCACACCAGCAGGGCGAACGGCAGCCAGCACAGCTTGCCCAGGATGCGCGATGAGTTGAGCAGCCCGCGCAGCGCCAGCAGGGCCAGCCCGCTCATCAGCGGAATCGGCAGCAGGGCGATGAACTCGGGCAGGCGGAACCATTTGTCGCGCACCGTGGGGCTGACCCAGGGCGTGGCCAGCGAGATCGCCACCAGGCCCAGACACATCAGCGGCCAGGCGCGCTTGGCCCAGCGCACGGCGTCGCGCTGCAGCTCGTGTTCGCCCTTCATGATCAGCCAGCAGGCACCCATCAGGACATAGGCGGCGGCCAGCGACAGCGCGATGCAGGCGGCGAACAGGGTGTACTGCCAGCCCTCCTGGAAGGCGGTGATGTAGCGCGCCAGCATCCAGCCCTGGGACAGCGCGGCAAGACCTGATCCGGCCGTGAACAGTCGGTTCCACAGCCGCTTGTGCTCGTCGGCCGCCTTGGCGCGGAACTCGAAGGCCACGCCGCGCAGGGTCAGGCCGAGCAGCATGGCGGCCACCGGCAGGTACAGCGCGCCGAGCACGATGCCGTGGGCTTTCGGGAAGGCAATCAGCATGATGCCCACGCCCAGCACCAGCCAGGTCTCGTTGGCATCCCAGAACGGGCCGATCGAGGCAACCATTCGGTCCTTGTGCGCATCATCGGCGCGGGCCATCAGCATGCCCACGCCGAGGTCATAGCCGTCCAGAATCACATAGGCCAGCATGGCCAGGCCCATCAGGGCCATGAAGACCAGCGGCAGCCATTCCTGTGCGTTCATGCTGCGACTCCTTGATCCATCAGACCGGGCACTTGCGGTGCGGGTAGCGGTGACTTTTCGGCCATGCGCTTGACCACCATCACATAGGCGACGATCAGCAGCGCATACATGATCAGGTAGCCGACCAGGGTGGTGGCAATCATCGCGGCCGGCGTCTTGGATGCCACATCGGCGGTGCGCAGCAGGCCGTAGACGATGAAGGGCTGGCGGCCGATCTCGGTCACGTACCAGCCGGCGATCGTGGCCACCCAGCCAGAGAAGGTCATCAGGCTCAGGGCCCACAGCAGCGGCCGGGGCAGGCGTTCGGCGATCCAGCCACAGCGGCGATACAGCCACAGGCCCAGCCAGCTGAAGGCCAGCATTGCCAAGCCCACGCCAACCATGATGCGAAAGCCGAAGAACAGCGGCGCCACCGGCGGATGCGCCCCCTTGAATTCATTGAGGCCGCGGATCTCGCCCTGCGGCTCGTGCGTCAGTATCCAGCTCGCGCCATTGGGCACGCCGATGGCAAAGCGGTTGCTGCGCGAGGCCTCGTCGGGCCAGGCGAACAGCAGCAAGGGCGCGCCCTTCTCGGTCTCCCAGACGCCCTCCATCGCGGCGATCTTGGCCGGCTGGTGCTTCAAGGTGTTCAGGCCGTGCATGTCGCCGACCAGTATCTGCAGCGGTATCAGCACCGCGCCCGCAGTCAGCCCGACGCGCAGCACGCGCGACGTGTAGGCCTGGGCCTTACCCTTCAGCAACTGCCAGGCGCTGACGCCGGCCAGCACGAAGGCCACGGTCAGCCCGGAGGCCAGCAGCACATGGGCCAGCCGGTAGGGGAAGGAGGGGTTGAACACCACGGCCAGCCAGCTGGTGGCATGGAACTCACCATTGATGATCTCGTAGCCGGCCGGCGTCTGCATCCAGGAGTTCAGGCTCAAGATCCAGAAGGCGCTCATCGTTGTACCGAAGGCGACCATGAAGGTGGCCAGCAGGTGCACCCGCTCGCTGACCCGGCCATGGCCGAACAGCATCACGCCCAGGAATGTGGCCTCCAGGAAGAAGGCCGTCAGCACCTCATAGCCCAGCAGCGGCCCAGCGATGTTGCCGACCTTCTCCATATAGCCCGGCCAGTTGGTGCCGAACTGGAAGCTCATCGTGATGCCGCTCACCACGCCCAGGGCGAAGGTCAGGGCGAATACCTTGGTCCAGAAACGGTAGGCCTGCAGCCAGGCGTCCTGATGCGTGCGCAGCCAGCGCCAGCGGAAGAACAGCAGGGCCCAGCCCAGCGCGATGCTGATGGTCGGGAACAGGATATGAAAGCTGATATTGGCGCCGAACTGGGCGCGGGCGAGCAGCAGCGGGTCCAGCATCTCAGTTCTCCAGGGCGCTGAGCGCGACCTTCGACACATGACGAATGAGGCGGCAGAGACGAGGGCGCGCCGGCCGCTGCGGGCTGAAGCATTGTCCGGTCCTGAACGGACCGAACTTCGGCTTCTTTATGCCCGCTGCGACCGGCACACCCTCGTCCCTGCTGCAACGGGTGTGCGCGAGGCCGCAAGACTCGCGCAAGTCTCGGAGTTGGCAGCCAACAGCACATCCGCAGAGGGGGCGGGGGGCCGGCCACGGCGGGCATAAAGAAGCTGGAGGTCGGTCCGAAGGGACCGGCCCAAGCTTCAGCCCGTCGTGGCCGGCCCCCCACCCCCTCTGCCACCCCATGGCAGCGAAACGCAAAGCGCCGCCAACCTCAGGCAAGTCGATCCGCTTCATTTCAGCTCCTCGTGCTCGGGGCCGCCGCCGGCTTGACCGCGCCGGTGAACTCCAGCAGCTTCTGCACCTTGGCGCCCATCTTCATCAGCTGGGCCAGTGTCTTGGCGTCCAGGCGCTGCACATCGTCGAACCAGGTCGTCATCAGCTCGATCAGGTCATGCATGCTCTTCATGCGCTCCTGGGCGAAGCGGTCCTCCTCGGTGCTGGGCTCCTCCAGCAGGGCGTTGCGCAGCATGCTCAAGGTGGGTTCGATCTCGCGGCGGCGGCGCTCCTCGGCCAGCGTGCGGAAGATGTCCCAGGCGTCGGAGGGTGCTTCGAAATACTCGCGCCGGTCGCCGGCAATGTGCCGCAGGCTGACCAGGCGCCAGGCCTGCAGCTCCTTCAACCCCATGCTCAGATTGGAGCGGCTGAACTCCAACGCCTCGGCAATCTCGTCGGCATTCAGCGGCCGCTGCGAGACATAAATCAGCGCATAGATCTGCCCCACCGTGCGGTTGATGCCCCAGCGGCTGCCCATCTCGCCGAAGTGGGCGACGAAACTCCGTACCAGCGGACTCATGCCTTGCATACGCGCTACCTCTTGTCTTTGCATAGGATCAAACTGTTGCGTATTTTCAGTAATTACTGAAACTTCGGTACGTTCGAGAATAAAGACCCAGGGCCGGACTGGGGCATTGCGGTGCCCGGTCCTCGCACACGGTGCGTGCAAAGGCCGCTAGGATGTGCGGCTGCCAACCCCCTTTCGCGCCATGCCGGATCTGCTGTACTTGCCCAAATGCCTGGCCTTCGCTGCCGCTCTGGCGCTCGGTGCCGCCCAGGCCCAGCAGCCGCTCAGCGTGCCCAGCCTGGAGTTGCGCGGCGGCGAGGCCATCCCGCTGCTCGGCCAGTGGTTCGCCGCCGAGGGCGCTGGGCCGAAGCCGGCGATCGTGATGCTGCATGGCTGCGGCGGGCCTTACGAAAACCGAAGCAAGAAGCAGTTGTCGGCCCGCACCAAGGACTATGCCGTGCTGTTCAATGAGGCCGGCTGGCACGCGCTGATGCTGGACTCGCTGACGCCCCGCGGTGAAAAGGAGCTGTGCACGCAAAAGAACGGCACCCGCGCCGTGACCATGCGCAATCGCCGGCTCGACGCGCTGGGCGCCCTGCAATGGCTGGCGCAGCGGCCCGATGTCGATGCCCGGCGTCTGGTGCTGCTGGGTTGGTCCAACGGCGGCAGCACGGTGCTGGCGGCCAGCAATCTGTTGACCGAGGCGGTGCGTTCCGCCCCCGTCCGGCCCAGGGCGCTGGTGGCCTTCTATCCCGGCTGCGAGACCGATCTGAAGCGCGGTTATGCACCGAGCGCGCCGCTGCTGATGCTGGTCGGCGCACTGGACGACTGGACGCCGCCCCAACCCTGCCAGGCCTTGGCCGAGGCCAGCGCCGAGCCGAGGCCGCTGATCGAGGTGATGGCCGGCGCGTACCACGGCTTCGACGGCGAAGCACCGCTGCGCCTGCGCACCGATGTGCCCAACGGCATAAACCCCGGCCAGGGGGTGCACGTGGGTGGCAACCCTCAAGCCCTGCTGCGCTCCCGCGAGCGCTTGATGGCCTTCTTGAACAGTCAGCTGCAGGTCGCGCCATGAGCGCCGCACAGACCCAGATGCACACGCCGCGTCTGATGCTGCGCGCGCCCTCCCCCGCGCTGGCGCCCGCGGTGCTGGACTTCTATCAGTGCAATGCCGCGCACTTCGCGCCCTGGGATCCGCCGCTGCCCGAGGACTTCTACGACGAGGAGGCGATCGCCGCGCGGCTGCAGGCGGGCGCCGAGGCCTTCGAGGCCGGCAGCGCCTACCGCTACTGGATCACGCCGGCCGGCGAACCCGGGCGCATCCTCGGCCAATGCCATGTGTCCCAGGTCTCGCGCCATGCCTTCCAGAGCGCGATGCTGGGCTATGCGCTGGATGAGCGGGCCCAGGGCAAGGGCCTGATGCACGAGGCGCTGGCGGCGCTGGTGGCCGAGATGTTCGGGCCTGCCGTCTGGCTGCACCGGCTTCAAGCCGCCTACCGGCCCGAGAACCGGCGCAGTGGCCGGGTGCTGGAGCGCCTGGGCTTTGCCGTCGAGGGCCTGTCGAAGAACTATTTGTTCATTGATGGCGGCTGGCGTGACCATGTGCTGACGGCCCTGATCAACCCGAACTGGCCGGCCGAGCTTTCGCCGCTGAGGGCCTGAATGCTGAGTACCGCACGCGCGCGCCTGCAGGCGCTCGGTCGCCCTTTCCGCCTGCTGCTGATCAGCGACGTCTTGATGCTGCTGTCACTGATGGTCAGCCATGTGGCCGTTCCCTGGTGGGTGGCCCACGAGGGTGGCGCGCAAGACCTGGCCCTGTATGCCGCCCTGCTGGCCCTGGTCTCCTTCGTCGCCCTGCCCCTGCTGTCGCCACTGGGTGACCGCTATTCCAAGCGCACGTTGATCACCGTCGGCATGGCGGCGATGCTGGTCGAGAGCATCGCACTGGCCGCGCTGGCCCAGGCCGGCATCTACCACGTGGCCCTGATCATCGGCCTGCAGATCATCTCGGTGGTGGCGATGGCGGTGATCATGCCGGCCTCGTTCAGCATCGCCGCCGAGCTGCTGCCACCCGATCAGCTGACCGAGGGCCTGGGTTACCAGAAGAGCGCCCAGGCGATCGGCCGGTTGATCGGCCCGGTGCTGGGCGGCGCGGCGCTGGCCGCGGCCGACACCGCCTTTGCCCTGTGGCTGCTGGTCGCGCTGATGGTGCCGGCCACGGCCCTGGCCTCGCGCATCGAGACGCCGACCAAGCCGGTGCGGCGCCACAGCCGCGCGGCCTGGATGCGCGATCTGCGCGCCGGCCTGGCCGCGAAGTGGCAGATCCCGATGGAACGGGGCTGGAGCTTCGTGTCCTTTCTGGTGATGGTGTTCTTCGTACCCGGCGTAGGCATGCTGGTGCCGCTGAAGGTGCAGTCGCTGGGCCTGTCGGGCGCCTGGCTGGGCGCCTGCGAGGCCGGGCTGTCGGCGGGCATGCTGATCGGCTCGCTGGGCCTGTCGACCCGGATTGCCGACCGAGTGGGCCGCTTCAATGCCAGCTTCGGCTCCATCCTCGGCGAGGGCCTGTGCCTGGCGGTGATGGGCCTGACCCACCAGCCCTGGCTGATGGTGCTGGCCTTCACCGGCTTCGGCCTGTGCATTGCCACCGTCACCATGGTCGGCCATACCCACCGCATGCTGGCCATGCCGCCCGACTTCCGCGCCCGCATGACAGCTGTCAATATGATGGTGATGCAGGTGGCCGGCACCCTGGGGCCGGGTCTTGCCGGCCTGGGCCTGATGCGCTGGCATGTGGACCAGGTCTATCTGTTGTTCGGCATGGGCCTGTTCGTCGTTGGCCTGGGCTATATGCGGGTGCCGGGTTACAAGCAATTTCTGAATCTGCCACACGACCAAGCCCAGGGCCTGTACGGGCGAGAGCATCCGCAGCTGTTCCGCACCTTCCCGGACAGCGTGAACGTGGCGCCGGACAAACAGTCGAACGGCTCCTCAAGGTAAAGCCGCTGGCGGGTCGGCACGGATTTTGGCAAGCTGCCGGGCTTTGTGACTAGACCTTCCCCGCCCTGCCGATGATGAGCCAAGCGTCGATCCGATTTGAAGCCTGCGACCCCCGGGGCGAGGCCGCCATGGGCCTGCTGCATGAGGCGGCGCTGGAGGCGCGCGGGCTCTACCCCGAATTGTTCTCACCCGATGCACCGATGGCCACGAACGCGCCGCTGGGCCCGCGCAGCGTCTATCTGCTGGCCTGGCAGGGTGAGGCCTGCGTGGCCTGCGGTGCCATCCAGCCGCTGGGGGACCCGGCGACCACCACCATCGGCGAGGTGCGGCGCATGTATGTGCTGAAGACGGCGCGCCGTGGCGGTCTGGCCCAGGCCCTGCTGCGGCAGCTGGAGCAGCAGGCGCGCGAGCTGGGCTTTCGCACGCTGAGGCTGGAGACCGGCTACCGCCAGCAGCCGGCCATGGCCCTGTACGAGGCCGCCGGCTACAGCCGCATCGACCCTTTCGGCCCCTATATCGGTGACCCGACCAGCGTCTGCTTCGAGAAGCCGCTGGGCTGACTCACCAGCGGCAGCCCTTGTCCCTGGCGGCATCGCGCACCAGCGGAATCACCGCCAGCAGCCCCTGTTCGCTATAGGCCTTGCGGCAATCGGCCTGGGCCGCCTTCTCTATGCTCTCGCTGAGCTTGGACTTGACGTCGGGCGGGCGCGGCAGCAGCTGCAGCACCCCGCGCGTGCCCTGGCTGGACAGCTCGCCACCGCGCGGCAGCGACAGATTCAGCGCCGGCCGCGGTGCGCTGGCTGGGGTCGAAGGCGCCGTGGCCACATCGCGGCCGATGCGCGCGCCTGCATCAGGTGCACCGACGACGGGGGCTAGCGAGGGGGCGGCCACCGCTGATGGCGGCGCCTGCGTGGCTGTGCCGCGCTCGGGCGCCATGCTGGGCAGGCGCTCCGGCGCCACCGTGCGCACCGGCTCGGCCGACGCAGCCGCCGGGCTTGCAGCCGGGGTCGCTGCCGGGGTCGGAACGGCTTCGGGAGCCGGTCGCGCCGCTTCGACCGGTTGTTCCATCCGCTGCATGGGCTCCAGCGCGGCGGCACTCGGTTCGGGCGTCAGCCGGCTGAGCTGTGGCTGCCGGTCCGGCTCGGCCGTGGCCACGGGCAGCGGCGCCGCTGTCAAGCTTCTCAACACCGGCGCGGGCGCCGGCAACACCAGCGGGGCCAGTGGCTTGACCGGCTCGGCCTCGGCCAGCGATGGTGCCAACGCCGACGACACGGCGCTTGGCTCAGCTGCCGGCCGGGCCGGGCTGGCCTGGCGCTGAACTTCCTGTGTCGGCGCCTGCTTCAAGGTGCGCAGCACCGGGGCCGGTGGTGGCGGCGGCGCCGGTTCCTCGGTCGGCACAGGGGGCGGGATCTCGGTGACGGGCACCTCGGGCGCCGCACTATCGCTCACCTTCGGTTGAACCACGCTCGCCTTCGGTTCGGCAACCTCCCCGATCAGCTTTTCGCCCTGCCGGGCATTCCAGTTACCCTGACGCGCCGCGCCGGGCATGTTGGGCCGCGGCGCCTCGTTCTCCTCGCGCACCACGCCGCCGAAGCGCTGCGTCGCGGCGGCGCCAACCGCGCCGGCATCAACGGTGGGGACGCTGGGCGGCCCGGAGCCCGGCTCGGTGCGGGGCCCGATCAGGCTGACATTCAGCGAACCCCAGACCCCCTCGCCCGGCCGCGCCGTGCCACCCGGCGCACTGCCAAACACCAGCACCAGCAGGATGTGCAACAGCACAGCCAGGGTGACGCACCGGTTCAGCCTGGGGTTGGCCAAGCGGTTCGGCCAAACCAGGCCTACGGGAGCGGGGGCAGAGAGCTGCACGGTTGTCGTTGACACGGAAGTCGGCTGAGACCACCGCAGCAGCGTAGCAGCAGATTCAGGAGATCTTGACCCACCTCAGCTCGAGAATGTCATTGGGCCACTGCACCACGCTGATATTGGAGCGCATCACCCAGTTCAGCGAGCGGCGGTACAACGGAATCACCGGCAGCTCGGCATGGACGATGGCCAGCGCCTCGCCGACCATCTGGCGGCGGCGCGTCAGGTCAGGCTCGATGCGCATGGCGTCGACGACCGCGTCCAGCCTGGCATTGCTGTAGCGCCCGGCATTGAAGGCGCCATTGCTGCCGCCGCCGTCCTTGCTGCGCAACAGCACATTGAAGACATTCCAGGGGTCGCTGCCCGGTGACCAGCCGAACTCGACGAAGTTGCCGGTGGCCTGGGTCAGCTTGGGGAAGAAGGTGGAGCTGGGCGAGGCGACGAAATTGATCTTGATGCCCACCCGCGCCAGCATGCTGGCCACCGACTGACAGACCGCTGCGCGGTAGGTGGCATTGACGCAATCCAGATTGGTGCTGAAACCGTTCGGGTAGCCGGCCTCGGTGAGCAGCGCGCGCGCCGCCGCCGGGTCATAGGGCAGGCGCTTCTCCAGCTCCGGTACATGGCCATCAAGCAGTTTCGAGATGAAGGAGCCGGTGGCCGTGGCCTGACCACGCAGCACCTGCCTGATGATCAGGTCGATGTCGATCGCCTGGTAGACGGCACGGCGCACGCGAATGTCCTTGAAGGGGTTGCGGCCCTTGATGTCGCTGACCTGCAGCTCGTCACGGTGCTGGTCGAAGGCCAGATACTGGGTGCCGATGTCGGTGGTGGTGGCCATCTTCAGCTGCCGGTCCTGCTGCAGCCGCTGCACGTCCTGGAACGGCGGATCGATGACGAAATCGACCTGGCCGGAGTTGAGCGCCGCCAGCCTGGTGGCATCGGATCCGATCACCGTGTAGATGGCTTCATCGACATCGCCGCGCTGCCCCCACCACTGCGGATGGGCCGTCAGCACCAGGCGCACATCGGATTCGTAGCTCTTCAGCTGATAGGGGCCGGTGCCATTGGCATTGCGCACGGCATAGGTTTCCTGCTTGCCGTTGTAGTCCTGCGGACGGGTGACGTTGTGCTTCTCGCACCAAGCCTTGCTCATCATCGCCACCAGCCAGAACTTGTGCGGCAGCATGGCGTCGGGGGCCTCCAGCAGCACATCGATGGTCAGCGCATCGACCTTGCGCGCGCCCTTGATGCCCAGCATCTGCGGCGCACGCTGCGAGTTCGGCGCCAGGGCCCGTTCGATCGAGAACACCGCGTCATCGGCGCTGAAGGACGAGCCGTCGTGGAACTTGACATTGGGCCGCAGCTTGAAGCGCCAGGTCTTGCTGTCCACAGGCGCCCACGACAGGGCCAGCCCAGGCTCCAGCTGGTACTGCTGGTCGCGGCCGACCAGATTCTCATAGACCTGGGTCAGCACCCGTGACTGATAGAGCAGGGCCAGCGCATGGGGGTCCATGCTCTGCGGGTCGAAGCCGCTGGCCAGGCGCAGGGTCTTGGCCTGGCCGGCTCCGGCCAGGCCAAGCGACAGCAAGGCCGCGCCCAGCAGGCGTATGGGCCACGAATGTTTGCGGGTGCCGAACAAGCTCATGCAACAGTCCTCCAAGGCCGGCTGCCATCGCGCAGCCCGACACAGTATCGCCATGCCGGGCCCGCGCCGGCAATCGGGATCATCCGCAGGCCCGCTTGAGGCTACATTCGGGGCCACTCCCCCACTGCGCCCGACACCATGGCCAAGCCGCCCTCCCCCGCCGCCCACCGCGAAGCGAGCCAGCTCGCCGCCCACCAGGCCGAACGCCTGGGCCGCCCGCTGGCCGGCTGGCGACTGCGCCTGTACACCATCATCTTCGAGGCCGACACCCGCGCGGGTCGCAACTTCGATGTGGCCCTGATCGTCCTGGTGCTGCTGAGCATCGCATTGGTGATGCTGGAGAGCGTGGCCGCGGTCAAGGCCCGTTTCGGCCCGGGCCTGGTCTGGGTCGAGTACCTTTTCACCGCCATCTTCACGATCGAGTACCTGCTGCGCCTGGCCTGTGTGCGCAACCCCTGGCGCTATGCGCGCAGCTTTTACGGCGTGGTCGATCTGCTGGCCGTACTGCCCACCTATCTGGCTCTGTTCGCACCCGAGCTCTATGCGCTGGTGGACGTGCGCGTGCTGCGGCTGCTGCGCGTGTTCCGCGTCTTCAAGCTCAGCGCCTATGTGACCGAGATCGGTGTGCTGACCCAGGCGCTGCGCGCCAGCGCGCGCAAGATCCAGGTCTTTCTGTCGGTGGTGCTGATGCTGGTGGTCATCATGGGCACGCTGATGTATGTGATTGAGGGGCCGGGCAATGGCTACACCAGCATACCGACCAGCATCTACTGGGCGATCTCGACCATGACCACGGTGGGTTTCGGCGACATCGCGCCGAAGACCGACCTCGGCCGAGCCATCGCCTCGGTGATGATGCTGCTGGGCTGGGGTGTGCTGGCCGTGCCCACCGGCATCGTCACCGCCGAAATGACGGCGCACCGGCAGGGACGGCCCGCCACCACGCGCAGCTGCCATGAGTGCCTCAGCGAGGGCCACCTGCCCGAGGCCCGCTTCTGCCGCGACTGCGGCGCCAGGCTGCCGCCCTATCAGCGCGACGTCGGAGGCTGAACAGGGACTGTTGTGATCGCGCCGCTGCCCCCCGCGCATGAGGGGGGCTCACTGATCCACGTCAAGATGCGGACGATGCCGCGTTGACCGGCTCAGGGCACAGACTTAGTCTGGAAGCAAAGGGACAGCCTGACGGACACAAACCGCCGGACCGTCCAAGCCGATCCTCAACTCGCGGAGACTCTCCATGATGCGTTCCTCCAGCCTCGCTGTTGCCCTGGCCCTTCTGGCCAGTACCCTGCCTACCGCCCAAGCGGCGACGACCATCGTGCCGCAGAGCGAGTGGGGCGACATGCAGTTCGTCGCCGGCACCAACAACGCGAGCAACGAGTTGATCTATGAGTTCAGCGTCGCTCCCGACCAAGGCTTGACGGTCAGCAGCAGCTTCACCACCTCCAGCTATGCTCCGGGGCCTTACGAGCCGGGCTTTGTGTCGCCGGGCTGGCTCTTTGTGCGCCGTAGCTGCACCGCATGCGGAGCCGAGGGCAATGTGATCTGGGACATGGGCAAGCCCTACACGGCAAATTTCAACAACGCCTACACGATGATCTTGATTGGCGACCTTGGCCGCGGCACCGAGGTGGCCGACTATGTGCCCGGCGCCACCTACCAGACCACCATGACCTGGAACCGGGCGTCCAGCAAGATCGACATCAATGTCAGCGGCCCCGGACTGAACGTGACACGGCAGGTGGACTCGTCCGGCGACACCATCACCGGCCTGGTGTTCCGCGGCCCCAACTACGAGGGCATGGGCGCCTCGTTGTTCGGGAATGTGTCGGTGATCACGCAGGCTGTACCGGAGCCCGAGACCTGGGCCATGCTGTTGGCAGGGCTGGGCCTGCTCGGTGCAGTGGCGAAGCGACGCGAGCAAGCTTCGTCCTTAGGAGCCTAGCCGCAGCGCTCGTTCACCACCGGCGCGCCCTGCCAGGCCGCGCCGGGTTCGCTCAACGTGCAGGCGGCCTGCAACCGGGCCCCGGCGACCTGGGCTGCGGCAAGGTCGGCCGCGTGGACCCTGGCCAGTGGCTCGCCGGCCCGCAGCGTCTCCCCCAGCGCGCGCAGCTCGCTGAGGCCGACGCGTGTGTCGATGGGGTCGTCGGCCCGTCGCCGTCCGCCGCCGAGCTCCAGCACCAACAGACCGATCTCGCGCGTCTGCATCGCGGTCAACCGGCCAGCGCGGGATGCAAGCACTTCCAGGGCTACCGGCGCGGCGGCGAGCCCGCACCGGGGTTGCTCGAGCAGATCGACGGGCCCGCCCAGCGCCGCGACCATGCGGGCAAACCGCTCGGCTGCGGCGCCACTGTCCAGCGCGGCCTGCAGCTTCAGGCGCGCCGCATCGCGCTCACCGGCAAGTCCACCCAGCATGAGCATCTCTGCGCCCAGTGCAAGGGTCAGTTCATGCAGCCGTGGCTCGCGCGCCCGACCCGTGAGATAGTCCAGCGCCTCGATGACCTCCAGGCCATTGCCCACCGTCCGGCCCAGCACCTGGTTCATGTCGCTGATCAGCGCCCGCGTCGGCAGGCCGGCGCCACCGGCCACCTCGACCAGGCTCTGAGCCAGCTCCTGCGCGGCAGGCAAGGTCTCGCAGAAGGCGCCGTTGCCGAACTTCACGTCCATCACCAGGCCCTGCAGACCGGAGGCGAGCTTCTTGGACAGGATGCTGGCGGTGATCAGGGGCAGGCTCTCGATGGTCGATGTCTGGTCCCGGATCGCATAGAGCCGCGAGTCGGCAGGGGCCAGGTCTGCACCGGTTGCCGTCACCGCGCAACCGACCTCGCGCACCACTCGCTCGAAGCGCCCGGTGCCGGGCGCAAGCTCGTAGCCGGGAATGGCCGACAGCTTGTCGCAGGTGCCGCCGGTATGACCCAGGCCACGGCCGGACACCATAGGCACGAAGCCGCCGCAGGCCGCCACCATGGCCGGCAACAGCAGGCTGACCTTGTCGCCGACGCCGCCGGTCGAATGCTTGTCCAGCACCGGGCCCGGCAGATCCGGCCAGGCAATGACACGCCCGGACTGCAACATCGCCGTGGTCAGTGCCACACATTCATCGCGCTGCATGCCGCGCAGGCAGACGGCCATCGCGAAGGCAGCGATCTGCGCCTCGCTCCAGCTGTCGTCACCCAGGCCCCGCACAAAGCATTCGATCTGGGCTGAGCTCAGGCGCCGGCCGTCGCGCTTGAGGCGGATGATCTCCTGGGCCAGCACGTCAGTAGCCGCTGGCCGCGCCCGTTGACGCGCGCCCCGACAACTGCGCCTCGACAGCCGTGAGCAGGCCACTGGCGCCGAAGCGCAGCCGTTGCGGGTTCAGGGCCGAGGTTCCGAGGTGCTGCGCCGCCAGAAGCAGGTAGACCGTCGCATCGGCCACCGTGCGCAAGCCGCCGGAGGCCTTGAAGCCGACCTTGTCGAAACCACCGGCAACGATCTCCGTCAGCATCACGGCGGCCGCCTCCGGCGTGGCCGAGACGCGGGTCTTGCCCGTGCTTGTCTTGACGAAATCGGCACCCGCGGCGAGCGCCAGCCGCGTCGCCTGGGCGATCAAGGCCGGGGTGGCCAGCTCGCCGCTTTCGATGATGACCTTGAGCGTCAGCGGCCGGCTGGCCTGGCGCACGGCGGCCAGGAAGTCAGCGCAGGCCGCCACCTGCCCCTGCTTCAGTGCCCGGTAGGGCAGCACCACATCGACCTCGTCGCCACCCGCTTCGGCAATGGTCCGCACCTCGGCCAGGGCCGGCGGCAGGTCAAGCTCACCGGCGGGAAAGTTGGCGACCGCCGCGACACGGATGCCGGCCGGCAGCAGGCCCCGAGCCCGGCCGACAAAACGCGGCCAGACGCAGACGGCGGCGACCGGGCCGAAGGGGCTCTGCGCGCGTCGGCACAGGGCATCGACGTCAGCATCGGTGTCTCCGTCATTGAGGCTGGTCAGGTCCAGGCATTGCAGGGCCAGGCGGGCGGCCTCGGCTGGGGTCAGGTCTGCAGTCATTCAGGGCACAGGACTGGGCACAAGCGGCAATTGGAAATACCGGGTCCAGGTGTCCAGCGAGGGCCGGGCCACGCCGGCGCCATCGTAGAGACCCAGGTCACGGAAGTATTTGTAGAACTCGACGAAGCGCGGATTCTCGGCCTCCTCGACCAGGCGCTGCCAATGCAGATCGATATCCCGCACTGCATAGTTCACCACGAACTCCACCGGATTGGGCAGCTTGCTCAACTCATAGAACATCAATTCGAGGTGTCTTTGCTGTTTGTCAGCCGAGGCCGCGAAAAGCGTGCCGTCGATCAGATAGGGATCGGCCGGATAGCCGCTCTCGGTGACGGCCAGCGGCATGCTGTCGGGCACGCCGGCCTCGAGCAGAAAGCGGTGCATCGAGGTCAGCGCCGCCGGATTCAGCGTGTAGGCGTTGTACTTGCCGTAGTGCGGGTAGTAGGACAGGCCCACCAGGTCCAGATAGGGCAGCAGGCTTTGCACCCCCTCCTTGAGCCGCTGGCGAATGCCGGGGGCCATCTCGTCGTATTTGTACGGCGAGCCGCCCTCGTCGTAAGGCGGGCCGATCAGATGGCCGAACTCGTCGGTCATGAAGGAGGTGGCCGAGAAGGAGACGAAGAGCTTGGTGTTCTGCGCCGCCGGCAGCTTCTTCAGCTGCTCGAACACAAAGCGGTGCAGCTCCAGATAGCGCTGGAAGGCCTCGGCGCTGGCCACATCGGTGGCGCTGACCTCGATGGCAAAGCACAGATAGTCGGGCTTGAAGTAGTCCAGCGCGCGTATCGCGTACTTCAGGTAGGCCCATTTGACCTCGGTGGCATCAAAGCTGAGCTTGTCGAACGGCGGCGGCGGCAGGCGGCGCTCACCGTCATGCCAGATGCCGTTGGGCACACGCTGGAAGTCGCTGGTGTAGCTGAAGCCCTCGCCATAGCCCCACAGCGGCGCCAGCAGCTCGCGGGGTATGCCCAGCGGGTTGATCGACACCAGCAGCTTCTTGCCAGGCTGCAGCCGCGCCCGGTAGTTGCGCCAGGTGCCCAGCACCGAGCCCGGGTAGGGCGGGTCGTAGGTCTGGAACGGGTCCAGCAGCGCCTCCATCCAGGGCACGCCGCCGTCCATGTGCAGGGCCACCAGATCGCCGTGCCGGGCCAGCTTGTCATCGATATAGCGGGCCACCTCGGCCTGGCCGGCGGCATCGGCAGGCGTGTCGTAAGGCGTGGTCGTGAAGCCCATATGGAATTTGCGGCTGGCCGGCATGGGCAGTGCCCACCAGCCGCGGTCGAAGCTCAGATGGCGCAGCGCGCCATAGCTGGCCCTGACACTACGGTCGGCATTGCGAAAGCCGTAGCTGCGCTGTGCCGGCGACAGACCGGCGTCGGTCGCGTCATCAAGGGCCGACACGGCGACCAGCGGGATCTGGTCCGCATAGGCATCCCAGGTATCGAAGAAGGCTCGCAGGAACTGGCTTTGCAGCACCTCGGAACTGCCCAGCGTCTCGTCCGATGCATAGGCCATGGGCAGCAGGGCCAGCGGCTTGCCGCCGGCCGCGGCGACCAGGTACTCGACCATCATGCGGATGCCGCGCGGATCAAGCACCCCGGCCTCGGCCGGGGCGAAGCGGGCCATCACCCAGTCGCCCTCCTGTTGCAGGGTCTGCATCAGCGAGCGCCCGGGCTCCTGCAGGCTGCCCAGCAGCGAGCCCGACACGCCCAACGCCAGCGACGGCCCCCAGACCGCGCGCGCCTGCGGGCGCAGCTGGCGCAGCAGCTGGACGTAGGCGGCACCAAAGGCCGGCGCACCCTGCCCCGGCAGATAGCGGTCGACCTCGTTGCCCAGGCGCAAGGCCAGCACAGTCTGCGGTCCCAGGGCCGTCTTGATACGGGCCAGCGCCGCCGCGGCGCGGGCCACGGTGGCGGGCGAGCCCAGCGCCGCGACATCGGCCTCGACGGCCGCCTTCAGATCGGCGGGCAGGGTCAGCGCAAGGCCATCGACCAGGTCCAGGCTCAGCACCAGCTTGATGCCGGTGCCGGGCAGGGCCTGGGAGAGCGCGCCCAGCGCCTGCAGCAGCGGCGCGGAGTAGCCGTTGCCGCCTGGCTCCAGCTCGCTCCAGCGCAGCGCGACGAACAGGCTCTGCGCGCCCAGCTCGCGCGCGGCCAGCAGCCGCTCCGGCAGGCCGGCGGCGCTCAGCAGATCGAGCTCCTGGGCGATCAGCCGCGCGCCCTTGGGCCGGGGCAGCGGGAAGACCATGGGGTTGAGGTCGTCCGGGTCGTTGCCCCAGGGCACGAACATGCGGCTGGGCGGCACCTTGCCGTAGAACAGATAGGGCTGATTGGGGTCGCCGTAGGAGTCTTGATCGAGGTCGAGGAAGAACACATTGGTGCCCGGCGGCAGCTGGGCGCGGCAGGCCGCGGCCATCACCAGCAGGACCAGCAACAGCATCAGACGACCAAATTGGCTTGTGCTCTTCATGCTCGGTCCATTCATTCAAGTCAGGCCGCGCGGAAGGCGGCCCAGGTCCGCGCCACGCCATCCTCGAAGCCGCAGCTCGGCGCCCAGCCCAGGCGAGACCTGGCCCGGGCGTTGTCCAGCACATTGACGCTGACGTCGCCGCGCCGGTCGGGCAGTTGCACGCGGTTGAGCTTGCGGCCGCTGACACGCTCCACCGCCTCCAGCACCTGCATCACGCTGCGACCCTCCCCGTAGGAGATGTTCAGCACATCGGGCGCGGCCACGCTGGCGCGCAGCAGGGCGTCCACCACATCGTCGATGAAGATGTAGTCGCGCACCGCCGTGCCCTCGCCGAACACCTTCAGCGGCCGGCCGTCGAGCAGGCAGCCCATCGCCACCGCGATCAGGCCCTGGTTGCCGAACGGGTTCTGCTGCGGGCCATAGGGGTTCGACAGGCGCAGGATGCTGACCTCCAGCGGCGTCGTGCGGCCATAGAAGCTGAGGTAGTTCTCGATGGTCAGCTTGCTCTGGCCATAGGCCGACTTCGGCGCCAGCGGGTGGCTCTCGGGAATCGGCAGCTGCTGCGGTTCGCCGTAGATCGTGCCGCCCGACGAGGCATAGACGATGCGGCAGGCACCGCTCTCACGGGCAATCTCCAGCATGCGTATCGTCGGCAGCAGATTCGACAGCAGGTCGTAGTTGCTGCTTTCGATCACCATATTCGGAAAGGTGGTGGTGATCAGGTGATAGACCGTGTGCACGCCCTTCATCGCCACCCGCAGCACCGTGTCGTCCATGAAGTCGCCGTGTATCAGCTCGATGCGGTCGAGGATGTCGCGCAGGTTGGCGATCGAGCGGCTGGGCCGGGTCAGCACGCGTGGCCGCAGGCCCTGCGCCACCAGCGCGCGCACGATGGACGAGCCTATGAAGCCGGCACCGCCGAGTACCAGCACCGGCTCCTTTATTGCCGCTGACGTCGTCATGGCGATGTCCTGACCTCGACCTTGTCGCGCAGGTCGTAGTTGAAGTAGAAGCCCATGTTCCGGTACAGGGGCACGATCTTGTTGATGTACTCCTCGAAGAACTCGGCCACCTCGGCGATGCGCTTTTGCGGCACGAACACGATGTCATAGGGCCGCAGCAGGATGTCGGCCTGCACCGCCTGCTCCAGATGCCCCTGCATATCGAGCTTGATGAACACCGGCTGGCCGCTGGCCGAGTTGCGCAGCACCACCACATTGCTGCGCTCCGCACCCTTGCGGAAGCCACCGCTCTGCACGATGGCCTGCAAGGCGGTGATCGGCCCGGCATCCAGTGCGTGGGCCGATGGTGCGTTGACTTCGCCGGAGACGAACACCCGGGCCAGCGCGTACTTGCGCAAGATCACCGTGGCCTGCGGTTGGCGCAAGGTCTTGCCGTAGCGCTTGGTCAGCTCATCGGACAGCGCTTGAGTCGACAGGCCACTCACATTCAACTCACCAATCAGCTGCAGCGCAATGCGGCCGTCGGGGCCGACCAGGGCCTGTTCGTTCAGCTCGGGGTTGTAATAGAACTTGATGTCGATCTGGTCGCCGGGCTGCAGCTGGTAGCTGAGGCTGCCACCTTCGATCTTCTTGCCGTCGCTATCCTGGGCCATATAGGTGGCGGCGGGGATGGCGCGCTGGCCCACGTTCTGGGCGGTGGTCACGCAGCCGGCCAGCAGGCTGGCGGCGCTCAGCAGCAAGGCGGCGATGATGCTTGAGGGATGTTGTGTCATGGTTCGTCGGGTTCAGCGCTCCACGCGCAGTGATTGCACCGGTCCGCGCCCGGGCAGACGCACCAGCAGCCGGCCGCTGGCGGCATCATGAAACCAGGCCCCTGCCTCGCCCATGGCGGCTGGGCTGGCGGCATGAGCGAGCAGCGTGCCATCGGCCAGCACCCGGGCCGGGGGCTGCGCTCCCCAAGCCCTCACCTGGAGCCACCAGACGCGGCTCATAGGCGCCAAGGTCCCACCAGCGCGGCTGACATCCAGCTGCGCAAAGCTGCTGCCCTCGGTCCAGCTCAGCAGGCTGTCCAGGTAGGCGCCGCCGCGATAGGCCGTCGTCACCCCATCGTCGTCATGCAGGGTGAAGCTGGCGTCGGCGCCGGGGAAGATGTCCAGCAACAGCATCTCGTCCACCAGTTGATCGGCGAACTGCCGCACCGGCCCCATGGGCACGATGCTGCCGGCCCTCACAAACATCGGCAGCTGATGCAGCGGCGCGGCCACCTGAACCTGTTGACCGCCGCTGTGACGTTGATCGGTGTTGTAGTCGAACCAGGCAACTCCAGCTGGAAGATACAAAGAGCGCGTCGTCGCCGCCTCGGTGAACACCGGCGCCACCAGCAGCGACGGCCCCAGCAGGTACTCGCCGTCCTGTGTGTGCGTGGCCGGGTCGTCGGGGAAATGGAAGAAGGTCGGCGCCAGCACCGGCTGGCTGTCGCGCTCGGCCTGGACGAACAGGCCGTAGAGATAGGGCATCAGCCGGTAGCGCCATTCGATCGTCGCCTTGGCCACCGCCGTGTAGGGCTCGCCATAGCGCCAGGGCTCGCGCAGCGGCGAGGTGTTCGTCGAGTGGTTGCGCAGCAGCGGCGTGGCCACACCGAACTGCAGCCAGCGCAGGAACAACTCGGCATTCGGCGCGCCGAGGAAGCCGCCGACATCGGCGCCAAACAGGTTCTGGCCCGACAGGCCCATAGCCGCGGCGATCTGCACCTGCACGCGCAGCGAGTCGAAGGTCGAGTCGGTGTCGCCGCTCCAGTTGGCGGCGTAGCGCTGCATGCCGGCAAAGCCCGAGCGCGAAACGATGAAGGGCCTCACGCCCGGCTGTGCCTCGGTCAGTGCCTCGTGCAGGGCGGCCACCTCCAGCAGCGCATAGACATTGCGCGTGGCGTACTCCAGCCGCGGTTCACCGTTGAAATCGAAGCGGGCGTAGGGCATCTGGTTCGCGGCCGGCTCGTTCAGGTCCGCCCACAGACCGCTGACGCCGGTGGAAAGGAAGCTCTTCAGCCGGGACTTGAAGTCGGCCCTTGCGGCCGGCTTGGTGAAGTCCACCCAGCTGACCTCGCCCATCCAGATCGGTGTGATCAAGGGCTGGCCGTCGGGACCGGTGGCGAAATAGCCGGCGCTGGCGTAGCTGGACCACAGCGGATCGAACACCGTCAACAGCGGCTCCAGGATGTTGACGCGCTTGAAGCCCATGCCGGCCATCTGCGCGTTGAAGCCCGCCGGGTCGGGGAAGGTGGCCGGATTCCAGCTCATCGTGAACAGCCGGTCGGTGTAGTCCAGGTCAAGGAAGAAGGCGTCGGCCGGGATGCTGCGGGCGCGGAACTCCTGGGCCAGGCCCAGCACCTCGGCGGCACTCGCATAACCGAAATGCGCCTGCAGATAGCCCAGGCTCCAGCGCGGCGGCAGCGGCGTGTTGCCGGTCAGCCGGCCGAAGCCGCGGGCCACCTCGGCCGGGGTCGGCCCCGCGATCAGGTAATAGCTCAGGCTGCCGGCCTGCGAGGCCATGCTCAGCACCTCGGTCCACTGCTGGCCCAGATCGAATTGCGTCGTCGAGGGATTGTCGACGTAGAGGCCGTACGTCTTGCCGTCGCGCTGGCCGTAGAAGAACGGCGTGCTGGAATACAGCGGGTTGCTGAACTCGCTGTAGGCGGCCAGGTCGGTATTGCGCATCAGCATCAGCCGGCCGCGCCTGTCCAGCGGGCCGCCGGCCAGACCCAGGCCGAAGAAGCGTTCGTCCGGCGCGGTGAACTTGGCGCCAATGACCAGGCCGCTGTCGGCGTCCCACAGCATGCCGCCGGGCAGGTCGGCCGACAGCACCGAGCCGTCGTCGCGCATCACCACCACCTGCAGCGGGTTCTTGATGACGATGACGCTCAAGCCCCCTTGACGCAGAAAGACCTTGCTGCCGTCGTCGAAGAAGTCCAGCGGGCCGCCGGCCGGCGTCTGGGCCAGCATGGCACCCGTGCTCAAGGCGCTGACGCCGGGCGGCGTGGCCGCTACATGCACGATGCCGCCGGACAGGAATTCGATGCGCAGGTTGCCGCCCAGGCCGCCCAGCTCCAGGCTGGCGCCGTTGGCCAGCTTTGCTGACTGGGTCACCGGGCCAAGTGCCACCGGCACGGCCCAGACCCTGCCCATGCAGGCCATGCAGAGCAGCAGCAGGAGGCGCGCGAGCTTCATGCCATCACCCCGTCTTCTGCATCATCACGACCAGCCAGGGATTGACCGGCGAGCCGCGCAAAAACCCCATGCCCGGCCGCGACACCAGCCAGAACACAAAGCGCACCGGCAGGCCGAACACCATGCCCTTGACCGAATGCTTGCTGCGGATGAAGCCCCAGTAATTCTCCACCGGCATGGCCTGGGCCGGGCCGCAGCCGGCCTGGGCGAACAGCTGCTCGTAGTCGCCCACCGAGAGCAGGAAGCGGCTGCTCGGCGGGTTGAAGCGGGGCGTGTACTGGCCTGGCTTGCGGCCATGGAAGATATCGAACGGGAACCAGCGGTTCGGGCTGCTGACGATGATGTAGCCGCCGGGCTTGAGCACGCGCACCATTTCGCGCGCCATCGCGCAACGCTGCAGATGCACATCGGGGGCGGTGATGTCGGTGTCGCCGACCACGCCAACGTGCGGGAACACGCAGCCGCAGAAGGCGCAGTCGAAGCTGTTGTCGTCGAAGGGCAGGTGCTTGCCGTTGGCCATCACCAGCCGCTCGGTATGGCGGCGCCGGGGCCAGACATTGCTGCGGTTGCCGCAGTCGATGCCGACGCTGTCGAAGCCGCCATCCCGCAGCAGATCGACATCGACGCCGGTGCCGCATCCCACCGACAGCAGGCGCGGCTCGCGGCCGCCGGCCAGCCCTTTAGGCCAGAGCTTGCGGAACAGCGGCTGCCAGTAGTTGTTGGTGAGGTCGGCGTTGGACTGCTCCTCGTAGCGCAGCAGGGTGTCATCGCTGGGGTCATCGAAGCGTTCGCCCTCGATCAGGTCGGGAAAGCCGTCGGTGAAGGCATAGTCGCTGGCGCAGACGCGGCAGCGATAGCCCTGGGCGCTGGCGCCCAGGGCCCCGTGGCAGCGCGGGCAGACCAGGCCCAGGCCCTTGATCCTTTGCTCCAGCATCGCGGTGTCCAGCATCGTTCAGGCCCTCGGTGCGGTGAAGTAGTTGCCGGCCAGCAGCAGGCCGGCGCGGGTGGCAAGACCCGCCCCCACCAGCCAGCGCAGCGGGTGCAGCCTGGACAGGCCGTAGTGCTCGCAGAAGCAGCGGAAGGCGCCGCGGTGGAAGTTCAGGATGTGCCAGCGCAGCACCGGGTAGGTGCGCTTGCCGCTGCCCTTGCCCTCGTAGTGGACGATCAGCGACTGCGGGTCCAGCAGCACCGCATGGCCGGCAGCATGCATGCGGTCGCAGAACACCGCCTCGTGCCAGTAGTAATAGTCCTCGGCAAAGCCGCCTATGGCCCAGAAGTCGCGCTGGCTGACCAGCATGGCCGCGGCCGACACCCAATCGGCCTCGAAAGGCACGCCCCGCGCCACCTCCTGCTTGCACAGATAGTCCACCACCGGCGAGGCATTGGGCAGCCAGCGGGTCAGCCAGGAGCGCCGCCCGAGGAAGGCGCTCCAGACCGAGGGGAAGCGCCGGCCCGACCATTGATCGGTGCGGTCGAGGTTGAGCAGCCGGCTGCCGACCACGCCGCCGCGCGGCTCGGCGCGCAGGGTGCGCAGGGTGCGGGCGATCGCATCGTCGAGCACGATGGTGTCGTCGTTCAGGAAATACAGATAGTCGCCCCTGGCGATGCGCGAGCCCTGGTTGGCCGCCGGGCAATAGCCGGTGTTGCTGGCGTTGGCGATCAGGCGCACATCTGGGTGCTCGGCCGTGACGCGGGCCACCGAGTCGTCCTTGGAGCCGTTGTCGACGTAGATGATCTCGTAGCTGCAGTCCGGCCACTGCGCGGCCTTCAACGAGACGATGCATTCGACGATGTAGTGGCAGGCATTGAGCCCGACCAGGACCACGGACACATCGACCCGGCCTTCGGCGGCTTGCTGCGTCATTACGCACTCCTTTCGCTGTTGTGGATGGGCTTCTCTTCGAGCAATACGCGGTACAGCGCCCAGCTGATGCCGGCGATCAGCCACCAGCCCTTGAGCGGAAAGTGAAAGACATCGACCTGCAGGCCATAGACCGCGGTGGCCAGCATCGCCACCTGGGCGGCGACAAAGAAGTCGGCATGCAGCAGGCTTGGCGGCCAGCGGCCCGGCACCAGCTGCGCGGCGCGGCGGGCGGCGGCATACATCAGCACGACAAAGCCGAAGAAGACGCCCCAGCCGAGCAGGCCGACCTCCATCGCCGTCATGATGTACTCGTTGTGGACCGTCGTTTCCTCGGGCGCGTCGCCCTTGATGTAGAGCGGGATCACCTGCTGGTTGCCCACGCCGATGCCGGCCAGCCAATGGTCTTGCGCCACCTGCAGGCCGGCGGCCCAGTACTCGAAACGTATGCGCAGCGTGGCCGAGCGCTCCAGGCTGTAGTTGGAGGTGTCGAGCACGCGGTGCCACACCGCCTCGGGCGCCAGCGGCAGCATCGCCGCCACGGCCAGACAGGCCGCCACCACGCCGCCGGCACTGAAGCGATACAGGCCGCGCGCACCGCACAACAAGAGCACGGCCACGGCCAGCAGGATGGCGGCCCGCGTGTTGGTCAGGAACACGTTGTAAAGCGTCACCAGCAGGCCGCCACCGATCAGCACCCGCCAGCGGGCGCCGCGCTGGTGCTTCAGGAAGTACAGGAAGAACGGCAGCGTCAATATCAGGTTCATCGCATAGACGGCCGCATGCGAGGTCGGGCCGGCGGCGCGGGCGGTGCTGTCCAGCGCCTCCCACTCCGAGGTATCCACCATCACAGTCGAGAAGCGGCTGGCCGTCTCGCCCAGATCTGCCTCGGACACCCCTTTGCCGAAGTGCCAGGTGATGATGGTGAACACGCCAACGATCACGGTCGAGGTCAGCCACAGCGCCACCGCCGTCTTGGCCAGGCGCGGTGCCTGGCCGATATTGATGACCAACCAGAAGAACAGCAGATTCCCGAGTATGGCGCCGCAGGCCCGCACCGTGCCCAGCTGGTGGCTGCTGTGGAACACGCCCAGCAGAGCCAGGCAGAAATAGGCGGCATACAGCCAGAAGGCACTGCCGAAGGCTATCGCGCGCCGCCGTATCAGCGCGTGCAGCAGGAAGCTGCCCAGCGCCAAGGTGCCGACGATGCGCATCAGCGAGATCGTGTACATCGCGTCGTCGGCGGTGAGCCGGCCCAGGCGCTCGATCGGGATGATGAAGGCGGTCAGCATGAAGGCCACGGCCGGCCACAGCATCAGCAGCACCCCGGCGCCCAGCACCAGGGGCACGCCCAGCAGCAGCAAGGGCGAGCCGACCGCGCTGCTGCCCAGGGTCAGCGTCGCGCCGCTGAACAGGCTGCCGGCCAGCACGGCCTGCAGGCTGCGCCAGCTGCCGCTGCGATGCGTGGTTTCAGCGGGTGTCATAGAGGTAGATGCCCCCACCCTCGGTGCCGGCATAGAGCAGGCCGGACACAACGCTGTCGAACACCAGCGAGGTGATGTTGCGGTTGTTCAGACCCTCGTTGACGGGGCTCCAGCTCTGCGCCCCGTCGGTGGACCGGAACACGCCCTCGGTCGTGCCGGCATACAACTCGCCCGGCCGCTGCGGATGGGCCGCCAGGCACAGCAGGAAGCTGCTGCCCAGGCCGCTGGCGCCACCGCGCCAATGGGCACCGCCGTCCAGGCTGCGCAGCACGCCCTGACCCCCGGTGGCCAGATAGATCTGGCTGGCGTCGCCGCTGTCGATAGCGATGCCGGTCACCACCTTGGGTATCTCGGCGGCGATCTGCACCGTGCCGAAGTGCGCCCCACCGTCATCACTCCAGGCCAGGCCCGTGCCCAGGGTACCAGCGAGCACGCGCTGCGCGCCGCCACCCAGCACGCGGACCTCGGCCATATTGGCGTCGGAGGCTGCGGCGCTCCAATGTGCGCCGCTGTCGGTGCTGAGGAACAGGCCGGCGCCGGCCACCGCCGCCTGCACCCGGCCCGCGTCCTTCGGGTGAGCCCACAGCGCCGTCACCGTACCGGCCGGCAGGCCCGTGGCGGCCAGGGTCCAGCTGCCCGAGGCGAGCCGGCGATAGACCGTGTTGGCGGCGCTGGCATATAGGGTGCCATCGCCTCCCGCCGCGAGCAGGCTGACACCGCCGCCCGGCAAGCCCTGGCCAGCCGCCGTCCAGTGCAGGCCGCCATCGTCGGAACGATGGACGGTGCCATCGCGCACCGCAGCCCAGACCTGCCAGGGCTGGTCGGGGCTGGCCAGCACCGCGCCGACGATGCCACCCACCAGACCTTGGTTGATCGCCGCCCAGTGGGCGCCCTGGTCCATGCTCAGGAACACCCCGTCGCCATTGGTGGCCGCATAAAGCAGGCCCGAGCGCGGATCGCAGCTGAGGCTCAGCACCTGGGCCGTGCCCAGGCCCGATCCGCCCGCACTCTGCCAGGCGCCCGGATCGCCCAGCGAGCTCCTGTAGACGCCGCTGCGGTTCGGCGCGGCATAGAGGCTGTCATCGGCGCAACGGGTCAGCGCCAGCACATCGGCCGGCGGCAGGCCCTGACCGACCGGCCGCCAGCGGCTGGCGCTGGTGTCGCTGGTCCAGACCTGGCCCCCGAAGCTGCCCAGCACCATGCGCCGCCCATCATCCGGATCGGCGGCGATGGACAGCGCATAGGAAGCCCGCTGGCCCAGCTGCGCCCAGCTGTCACCACCATCATTGCTGACGGCGATGCCGGCCGAGGTGCCGACCAGCACACGATTCGCCGCGGGCGCCAAAACCTTGAAAACATTGCCGTCCGACAGGCCGACGCTGCTCCAGCTGCCAGCAGCGTCGCGGCTGCGGAACACACCGCCGCTGAGCGAGCCGGCGTACAACGTGCTGGCGTCGGCAGGGTCCAGCGCCAGGCTGCGCACGAACAGGCTCATGCCGGTGTTGGCGGCCTGCCAGCTGGCACCCGCGTCGTCCGAGGCCTGCACGCCCAGATACGGTGTGCCCAGCAGCAGGCGGCCACCGGGCAGCTGGGCCAGGGCCAGCGCATTGCCGGCCACCGGCGCGGCCATCGGCGTCCAGCTGGCGCCGCCATTGCCGCTGCGGTACAGACCCTGGCCGTCGAGCAGCGCATAGAAGCTCATGCCGCTGCCGGCCAGGGCGGTGACCGGCGCCGCGGGCAGGCCGGTGCCGGCCGTGGTCCAGTTCGCACCGCCATTGCTGCTCAGATAGACCTTGCCGACGCTGCCGGCAATCAGCCGCGCCGGCTGGGCCGGGTCTATCCACAGGGCGGTGACATAGGGGTTGTCCAGGCCCGTGTTGGCTGGCGCCCATTGCAGGCCGGCCGACTCGCTCTTGCACAGGCCGCCACCGGCAGTCGCCAGATACAGCACCCAGTTGCGCTGCGGATCGGACACCAGATCCACGGCGGCGGCGTCGCAGCCGGTCTTGCTGGGGTACCAGTTGACGCCGTCATCGGACGTGGCGTACAGCCCGCCGCTGGCCGTGATGGCATAGACGCGGCCCCAGGGCGCATGGGCCAGCCGGGTGATGCCCTCGTTGGGCAGGCCGGCGCCCGCAGCCCCAAAACTCTGGCCACCATCGATGCTGCGCAAGACCTGACCCGCGCCGCTGCCGATATAGACGATGGGGCCGCGCACCGGATCGGCGGCGACGCTGAGCACCGTCTGCACCTGGGGCAGGCTGACCGGCAGCCACTGGTTGCCGTTGTCGGAGCTGCGGTACAGGCCCGAGGCGCTGGCCACCAGCTGGGTGGGCGTGCTTTCGATCGTGCGCGAGAAGGCATTGATACGCGTCGGCACGATGCCGTTGCTGGACAGGGTCCAGCTGTCGCCCGCGTCGCTGCTCTTCCACACACCGCTGGTCTCGGCGCCAGCATAGGCGGTGCTGCCTCGCACCTGCAGGTCGAAGACCGCCTCGGTGCGCGCCAGCACCGACTTCCAGGGCTTGCCGCCATCGAGCGCATACAGGCCCAGATCGGTGCCGCCCAGCAAGCGCCAGCCCTGAGGGCCGTTGATCGTGGCCAGCGCACCGACAAAAGCGTTCTGTATGCCCACATCGCCGCGTATCCAGTGGGCACCGAAGTCGGTGGTCATCAGCATGGAGCCATGCTGACGTGCCACATGCAGGATCAGGCCGCGGCTGTCGCTGCCGACCAGGCGGCTGTCACCGGTGGTCCACTGGAACCAGGTCGGCGTGGTGTCCCAGTTGGCCAGTGCATAGACGCCGTAGACGGTGGCCACGAACAGGAAGTTGGGCACGCTGGGATGGGCCAGCACATGGGCCACCGGCAGCTTGGGCAGGTTGAAGCTGAGGTCGGTCCAGCTGCTCGCACCGGCCTTGAGCTGGAACACGCCCCCCTCGGTGGCCGCATAGAGGTTGCCGGCGGCATCGAAGCTCAGGCCGGTGACCGTGCCCAGGTTCAGACCCAGCGGCGCCCAGCTCAAGCCCCCGTCCAGCGAACGATAGACGCCCTGCCCCACCGTGCCCAGATAGACATTGGAAGGCTGGCGCGCATCGAAGGCGATGGCACGGCTGCGCACGCCGGCCAGCGCCGCGATCGGCGCCCATTGCGCACCGCCATCCTGGCTCAGGAACACGCCGGCCTGGGCGGTGGCGGCCAGCACCCGATGCGTCTGCGCCGGATCGACCGCCAGCGCCTGCACATCGAGATCGGTCAGGCCGGCAACGATGCGTGTCCAGTTCTGCCCACTGTCGTCCGAGCGCCAGACGCCATCCTGATAGACGCCCGCATAGACCCGGCCTATGCCCGAGGGGTCGAAGGCCAGCGCGAATACCGAGCGGGCCGAGAACGGCACATTGACGGCCTTCCACGAAAAGCCCCAGTCGATGCTGCGGTACAGGCCGCCGAAATAGGTGCCGGCCAGCACCACCTGCTCGTAGTTGGGCTGGTGGGCAAAGCTCAGCACCGTGCCATAGTCTGGGCCCAGCGGGCGCCAGCTGCGCACCTGGGCCTGCAGCGAGCCAACCAGCAGCAGGCCGGTCAGCAGCAGTGTCAGGCGGCGCAGCCAGGCCTTCATGTCCGCCTCACCTTGGTGCGCAGGCGGCCCAGGAACAGCGCCTTGTCGGCCGCGCCGAGATCCCGCTCATCGCGAATCGTCTGGTTCAGATACTCGAGGAACAGGGCCAGCGCCAGCCCCACCAGCAGGCCCAGCGGCAGGGCCAGGCCGACCATCAGCAGCTTGCGCGGTGACACCGCCTCGATAGGCCGCTCGGCCTGGTTGAGCACGGCGATATTGGACACACGCCGCAGGTCCAGCGCCTCAGACACGCGGGCCTCCTCGCTGCGCTTGGCATAGGTCTGGAAGGTCTGCAGGGCCACCGCGCGATCGCGCTCGATGCGCTCGAGCTCCGACTCGGCACGGTTCAGCGCGCGCAGCCGCGTCTCTATGCCGGCGGCCACCGTGCGGCGCTCGGTCTGCTGCGCCTCGATGGACTGGCGCAGGGTGGCCTCGATCTGGGCCACCTCGCGGTCCACCCGCTGCACCGCCTCGGCATCATCCCTGAAGCGCTGCAGCAGCTCGGTGCGGCGTATGCGCAGCTCGGTGAGCTTGGCGCGCAGCTGCTCGTGGTTGGGTTGCGAGCTGAGGCGTGCCAGCACCGCCGCATCGGTGGCGGGCACCGCGCCCGCGGGCAGGCGCAGCAGCTTCATCTCGCCCTCGTCGCTCTGCGCCTCCTTGCTCAGCAGCTGCAGGCGGCCGAGCAGCAGCGAACGCTCCTCGCCAATGGTCGAAATCTGCTGGCCCTCGCGCAGCTGCAGGCGGCTGGCGTCCAGCAGCCTGAGCTGCTCGCGCAGGGTCTGCAGCTGCTCGTCGAAGAAGCTGCTCATGCCGCGCTCGCGGCGCACCTCGACCCGCTTCTCCAGGTAGAGCTTGACCACCATGTCCACCACCTGCATCGCCAGATCGGCCGAGGGCAGACGGGCGGCGATGGAGATCACGTCGGAGTCCTTCTCGCGCTCGACCCGCAGCGCCTTCTGCACCAGGGTCACCGCCTCCTCGCGCTCGCTCAGCCGCGGGCGCAGGTTCAGCAGGATGCTCAGCTCCTTGAACTGGGCCTTGGTCCAGCGCACCGCGCGCCGCAGCTCGTACTTCACTTTCTGGAACAGGGTCTGCGGCGGTGGCGGCGCCATCTTGAAGGCCGCGGGGCCCAGCGCATCGACGGCGGCCTCCAGCTGCGAGCGCGCACTGAGCATCTGGATCTCGGAGTTGATGTCCTCCTTGCGCACGCCGTTCGAGATCAGCCCGCCCTTCTCCACCGACACCGGCACCTCGACGTTCTCGCGGCCCAGCTTGACCAGCAGCCGGGCGGTGGACTCGTACTCCTCGCTGACGAACTGCATCGCGCCATAGGTCGTCAGCACGGCGCCAAGTGTGGTGGCGACGATCAGCCAGCGGTGATAGTCCAGCGCCCGCACCAGATCGGCCACGAAGGCCGAGCCCAGCTGCATGACTTGATCGACGTCGTGATCGGCGTTGCTCATTGTGTTGCGGCCCCAGCGGGCAGACCTTGTCTCGCCCAGTTCCAGGCGCAGGCCTGCATCAAGCCCAGCTTGAGCAGGCGTGCGCCGCCCGACACCCAGGCGGCACCGACGGCACCGGCTGCGGGTATGGCGAAATAGTAAGCCGCCAGCAGCAGCGGCAGGGTGTAAAGATCGAGCTTGAAGATGAAATCGGGCTTGACGAACATCAGATAGGGGATGGCGACCGGAAACGCGCACATCGCGGCCAGCGAGCCGGCCAGCAGCAGCATCAGCACCTCGGCCGAGCCGGCATAGCCACGGGGCAGCCAAGCGGCGCCGAAGTGCAGGAGCACCGGCACTGCCAGCAGCAGCAGCAGGGCCAGCGCCAGCAGGCCGCCTTGAACACGAGACATCAGCCTGCGCAGGGTGCCGGCATGGCTGGCCGGCGCCACCTTGGGGCTGACGACCACGGCCAGATAGGTACCCAGCAGCTCGGGAATCTGTGCGAACACCTGGGCGGCGGCGAACAGGCCGACCTGCTCCAGGCTGGAGAACTGCGTCAGCAGCAGAAGGTCGGCGCGCGACAGCAGGGCCGAGAAGGCAAAGGTCAGGAACATCCAGCGCACCGCCTGCCCCAGCTCGCGGCCTTCGCGGCGCGGTAGCAGGTCTTGCCTGGGCCAGCGCGGCCGCACCAGCCAAACGGCCCCTAGCAACGCGGTCAAGGTGCACAAGGCGGCCACGGTCATCAGCGCCTGGGCCGATGGCTGGAACCACAGCAGCACCGCGGCGATGCCGCCCACGCGCAGCGCCTGGGCCAGCAACTCCAGCCCGGCATATGCGCCGAAGCGCTGCTGCAGCTGCAGGCTCAGAAAGGCCGAGCGCAGCAGCAGCACGCCGGCCGCCACCGCCAGAGCCAGCATCAGCAGCTGTGGCTCCGGCCGCTTGAACAGCGCTCCGGACAGCTGCTGGGCCAGCAGCAGCGCCACGCTGATCAAGGCCCCGCTGGCGGCCAGCTTGACGGCCACCCCCCAGCGCTCGACGGCCGCGGCCCGTGGCAGATCGCTGAGGCGGTGCACCGAGGCGAGCTTGATCACGCTCATGTCTATGGCAGAGCCCAGCACGCCATCGGCCAGGGCCACCAGGGTCAGACAGATCGCGTAGGCCCCGAAGTCGGCGGGCGCCATATGCGTCAGCAGAATGCTGTTCAGCACCACCGTCAGCACGCCGCCCAGGCCCTTGGGCAGGGCTACACAGGCCGTTTGCTGCAAAGACTTTTTCATGGTGTAAAGGTCTTTGCCACGCATGCCACAGCGGCGTTACAGTGTTCGTCTCTTTGCAGTACAAGGCCCTCGGGCTCCCGCATGCCATGAAGCAATTGCAGCGATTTGCGGTTCTTGCCTGCGCGTTGGTCGCGCTGACGACAGTTCCGGTTGGCGCCCGGCCCCTGTATGGCTTCACGCCCTTTCCCTACGATTCGACCGACGAGGCGGTGACCCGCACGCTGGACATCGTGCGCAACAACGCCAATGTCCACGCTCTGCATCTGGACGACGGCATTCCCTGGGACGAGTTGCTCGACGGCAAACCGAACCCGAAGCGGGTGCAGCGCGAATGGGACGACTGGACCCGCGTCATTCCGACCGGCCGTCCGGTCTATCTGGCGCTGGCGCCGCTGGCCAAGGACCGCAAGAGCCTGGCACCGACCAAGGGCGAGGCCGGCACCAGCAGCGCCCTGCCCTGGAGCCTGAAGCTGGCACGTCTGGACGACGACAAGGTCAAGGCCGCCTATCTCGAATACGCCCGCCGTGCGGTCAAGCAATTCCGACCCAGCTACCTGAACCTGGGCATAGAGGCCGGCGAGCTGGCCGCCCGCGACCCCAAGCGCTGGCCGCAATTCGAGGCCCTGTACCGCCATGTGTCGCAGGCACTGAAGCGCGACAACCCGCGGCTGCAGATCGGTGTCTCGTTTGGCCTGCAGTCGCTGATGAAGCCCGGCGTCGGTGATTTGGCCAAGCCGCTGGTGCAAAGCAGCGACTACCTGGGCCTGAGCTTCTACCCCCATATGTCGCCCTTCGGCGAGAAGTTCGGCGACCCACCGCTCGGTGAGCGCGAGCAGGCCTGGCGCGCGCCGCTGGACTGGGTGCAGCGCTATACCAACAAGCCGATCGCCCTGTGCGAGACCGGCTACTCCAGCATGAATGCCGAGCTGCCCAGCTACAGCCTGAAGATCAAGGGCGACCCGGTGCTGCAGGCCAGCTATGTGCGCGAACTGGCCCAGCTGGCCGAGCGCGACAACTACCTGTTCGTGGTCTGGTTCCTGTCGGTGGACTACGACCTGCTCTACGAGCGCATGAGCGGCACGCCGGACAACGAGGTCAATCTGCTGTGGCGCAATATCGGCCTGTGGAGCGGCGACATCAAGGCCAAGCCCGGCTGGGCCGAATGGCAGAACGCGCTGGCCGGCCGCATCGAACCGCTGGCGGCCAAGACCAGCACGGTCAGCAGCGCCCTGGCGCCGACCGCCATCACGGCCACCGAGGTCGGCTTCAGCTCGGCCAAGCAGCTGTTCCTGACCGGCCCCGGCGGCAAGGCCAGCCTGGAGCCCGACGCCGGCATGCGCTGGACCTTCGACTACAAGGGCACGGAATGGGCCTGGGCCACGCGCGACCTTGGCACGCGGCTGAACACCACCACCAAACGCATGAGCCTGCGCCTGCGCAGCGACCGCCCGGGCCCGCTGTTCGTCCAGGTGGAGCTGGCCGACGGCCAGACCTTCTTCGCCCAGATCGAGCCACGCAGCGCCTGGAGCGACTTCAGTCTGGACCTGAGCCAGCTCAAGGCCGACCCGGCCAAGAAGCGTGATGGCGTACTGATGCCCGAGCGCATCACCAAGCTGCTGATCGCCGATGCCGGCGCGCAAAACAAGGCGCGGGGGCAGCGCAATGTCTGGATTGCGCGCTGGACCTTTGAGTAAACGGGGCTTGCGCATCGCCTAGTCCGTTCAGGCCAGGGCCGCCTGGCGGTAGACGGCCAGGGTTTCCAGCGCCGTCTTGTCCCAGCTGAAGCGCCTGGCATTGCGCAGGCCGCGCTCGCGCAGTTCGGCGTGCAGCGCCTGGTCCTGCCACAACTTCAGCATCGCGGCGGCAATGTCCTCGACACGGTAGGGATCGACCAGCAGCGCGGCGTCGCCCGAGACCTCGGGCAGCGAGGACAGGTTGGAGGTGATCACCGGCGTGCCGCAGGCCATCGCCTCGATCACCGGAATGCCGAAGCCCTCCCACAGCGAGGGAAACAGAAACATCTGCGCCGCGCCGTAGAGCAGCGGCAGATCGGCATCGGGCACATAGCCCATCTCGACCACGTGCTCGCGCAGGCCCAGTTCGTCCAGCGTCTCGTCAATGCCCTGGGTCATCGGCGAGCGGCGCCCGGCCAGCACCAGCTTGACCGGCTCGCGGGCCTCGCGGCGGAACTGATCGAAGGCCTGCAGCAGGCGCACGATGTTCTTGCGCGACTCGATCTTGCCCAGATACAACAGAAAGGGCTCATGCAGGCCGTAGCGCTCGGCCACCAGCCGGCGCGCCAGGGCCGCGTCCTGCGGCTGATACTGCGCCCCCACGCCGTTGTAGACCACATGCATGCGGCTGCGGTCGAGCTTGAAGCGCTCGGCCGTCAGCTCGCGCGTGCACTCGGACACGCAGATCGTTCGCGTCGCCGACCTCAGGCCCTTGATCAGCAGGGCATTCAGGCGCAGCAATATGCCCGGCGCATAGAACTCCGGGTGGTTGAAGGTGCTGAAGCAGTGGTGGGTGAAGACATAGGGCTTGGGCGAATAGGGCGGCGGCGTGAACGGCGCATGCAGCAGGTCGATGCGGTGGCGCAGCAGGGCCAGCGGCAAGGACACGGCCGTGCTGATCAGCCGCAGCTTCGGCGCCAGCACCTGGTGCTGCAGGCGCTCACCCGGCGGCGGCAGCAGCGCCGGTGCGCCGTCGTCCAGGCAGAAGGTGCGGTAGTGGTTGTCCGGGTCCAGCCGCGCCAGGCCCTCGACCAGGCAGCGCTCATAGGTCTCCGGCCCGCCCGCCTGGCGACCGGTCATCACCAGGAACAGGCCGATGTTCAGCATGCCGCCAGCTCCCGGTAGGTGGCCTCGACGCGACGCACGGCGGTCTGCAGCGAATAGTCGTTCTCGATGAAATGCCGGGCCCGTGCGCCATAGTCGCGCGCGCGCTGCGGCTCGTCCATCAGCGCCTGCACGGCCGCGGCAAACTGGGCCTGCTGCAGGCCCGGCACCAGCACGCCGTTGCGGCCATGGTCCAGGATTTCGGGCAGGCCGCCAACCTGCGAGGCGACGATGGGCAGGCCCGCGGCCATGCCCTCGCAGATGGCCAGTGGCACGCCCTCGATATGGGCCGGATGGACCTGGATGTCGGCCAGGGCCAGCAGCTCGGGCAGGTTCACCACAAAGCCCAGCAGGCGCACCCTATGGGCGATGCGCAGCCGCTCGACGGCCTCGCGTATCTCGTCTTCCAGCGGCCCCACGCCGGCCAGCCACAGCCAGGTGTCGGGCCGCTGCTCCAGCAGCAGCGCAAAGCTCTCGAGCAGGAACACATGGGCCTTCTCGGGATAGAAGCGGGCCACATTGATCAGCACCGTGTCCTCGTCGCCCGCCCCCTGGTCGGCCCGCAGCTGGCGGCGGCGCTGCGGCTCGAGCTCCAGGCGATGGGTCTCGAAGCCGCAGATCAGGGTGCTGATGTCCTCGGCCCTGAAGCCGCGCTTGAGCGTCTCGTCCCGGGTGTTCTCGCAGTGCGCGGTGACGCGGTCGAACCAGCGCATCGCCTGCGCGTCTATCCACTGCAGCAGATTGCGCTTCCAGTCGAAGTCGAACCAGACGTAGGCCGTGGTGATGGTCTTGACCGGCGCCATCCGCGCGGCCACCACGGTGACCAGATCGGCATAGCAGTTATGGGCGTGGACGATGTCGACCTGCTTGTCGCGCACCATCTGCGCGAGCAGTCGCGCCGCGCGCCACACCGGCTTGCGCCGGTTCCAGGGGATCTTCCCGACCTTGAAGCCGAGGCGTTCGGCGGCCTCGACAAAGGGCTTCTCGGTCTCGCCCGGATTGGCGAAGCAGACCAGGTGCACCTCGAACTGCGAGCGGTCCAGCGAACGCAGCCAGTTCAGCACGGCGGTCTCGACGCCGCCGTAGGCCATGGTGTGAATCACATGCATGACCCGCAGCTTGCGCGCCACCTCGGGGCCGGCCTTCATGTCCATCAAGCCCTCCTCCGCTCCGCCCGGCCCGCGGCACTGGCCAGCACGATGCCCGACAGGCCCACCTTGAGCCCCTGCAGCAGGCGCTGCAGATCGCGCAGCTCGCTCTTCTGCGAATGGCCGGCCCGCAGCACGGTGACCACGCCGTCGCAGCGGGACGCCACCACGGCCGCCTCCGGATGATGCAGGACCTGGCCCAGATTGACCAGCACATAGCGGTAGCGCTGACGGCAGGCCTGCAGGCGCTCGCCGGCCTCGGGCGACATGCTCAGCGCGACAAAATCGCCCTCGACCTGCCCGGCCGGCATAAGGCTCAGCGCGGCAATTGCCGTGGCCTGCGCGGGGCCGGCCGCCTCGTCCAGGCGGATGCGCTCCATCCAGCCCGGCGCTGCCTCGGTGCCCAGGGCCAGATGCAGGGACGGGTTGCGCAGATTGGCGTCGATCAGCAAGACCTGGCCCTGCTCCATCACCGCCAGCGCCACGGCCAGCTCGACGGCGGCCTGTGCCGCGTCGTCGGCCAGGGTGCCGGTGATGCCGATCACATTGCTGGCCGCCGGGTGCAGCACCTTCAGCCGCGCCGCGAGACGAATGCCATCTTCGGACAGCGGCAGATCACTGCCGCTGACATGGCGCAGCACGGCTGTGATCTGCTCGCGGGTGAGCAGGCCCTTTTCCATCAGCAGCGCACCGATCTGGCCGGCCGAGCCGGCGTTCTGGCGCTGCCGCTCCTGCTCGCTCAAGGCGACGTTGAGGGCGTCGGCGCTGACATAGCCCAGGCGCACGGCCGCATCGCCGAACCGGGGTTTGGTGGGGTGCTCGCTCATCAGGTTTCTCCCAACATTTTTATTCTGCTTCCACCCATCCCTCAGGACTTGCTGCGGTGCAGCTGGATGGGCTCGCCCTCGGGTCGTCGTCGCGGCCTGGCCTTGGAAGGGTGGTAGGCAAAGATGTCGCAGGTATCGCAGACGGTGGGCTTGCGGCCCTGCAGCACCTCGGGCGAGAACAGCGAGCGGGCCGACTGGTACTTCTCGCTGTTCCACAGCCGCGGCAGATCTATGCCTTGCTCGGGATCGAGCTGGCCGAAATCGCGGTTCTTGCGATAGACCACGCAGCAGGGCGAGATGCCGCCGTCCGGGTTGACCACCATCGAGCGGTAGAGGTAGAAGCAGGGCCCCGGCTTGCCGGCCTGGCCGAACTGCTGCTCGGTGCCGTCGCTGTCCTTGCGGCCCTTGACGCTCTCCGGGTACCAGACGTCGGCCACCTCCTGGCGGTTGCGGAACTCGAAGGGCATGCCCACCGGGATGAAGCGGATCAGGTCCACGCCTATCTTCTTGGCCATCGCCTCGGCCTGGGCCACCTCATGCTCGTTGGGCTTCATGACGATGTACTGCCACTCGACCACCGGCGTCTTCTTGCCCCGCGCATTGCGCCGACGTATCAGCTCGGTCATGTTCGCCAGCACGCGGTCAAAGTCGCCGCGAATGCGGTACTTCGAATAGGTCTCGGGCGTGGCGCCGTCCAGCGACACGACCAGATACTCCAGCCCGCTGTCGATCAGCTGGTCGAGGTCATCCGAGGTCGGGATGACCATGTTCGAGCTCAGGTTCGTGCCCACATTGCGCGACTGGGCATAGTCGATCATGCGGAACACGTCCTTGTTGATCAGCGACTCGCCCCAGTTGTGCAGATAGGCCTCGAACAGATAGGGTGCGTGCGGATCGAAGTAGTGTTTGAAGTGCTCGAACGACAGCATCGACTGCTCGCGTCCCAGATCGTTCAGCCCGGTGGGGCACAGCGGGCAGCGCAGATTGCAGAAATTGCAGGGATCGATGATCAGCAGATAGGGGTGGCTGGCCACCTGTATGCGCTTGCGCATGCGCTCGTACTCGACGCGCGCCAGATTGGCCCATTTGCCCGGCGTGCCATGCTGCACCACCGAGCGCAGATGCCTCGCGTTGCGCGTGTATTGCGGAATCTTCTGCAGCAACCGGTCTGCCAGCGACATCGTCATACCTCTTCGGCCTGCCTGGGTGCGACGCGCGCCGCGTTGAGGAACTCCGCCGTGCGCGCGATGCCGTCTTCCAGCGAGGTGCGCGGTGTCCAGCCCAGTGCCTGGGAGATCTCGGCGTTGTCGCACCAGCTGCGGAAGGTCTCGGTGGGCCGCACGCAGGTCGGCCGGCACACCACCCGCTGCTGCCCGCCCATCAGGCCCACGGCCAGCTCGGCCAGCGCCTGCACGGTGATCTCGCGGCCGCCACCGAGCGGCAGCACGCTGCCACTGAGCGACTGGCAGTGCTCGGCGGCCGCGATGAAGGCATCGACCGTGTCATCGATATAGAGCGGGTCACGGGTTTGCGAGCCGCCATCCAGCCCGATCTCGGGCGCACCGGCCGCTATCGCATTGAGCAGGAAGGTGAACAGATTGAAGCCCTGACCGGGGCCATAGACCAGGGTGGGACGCAGACAAACGGCCTGCAGGCCATGCACCCGGCGATAGACATCGACCAGACCCCAGCCCGCGAGCTTGGACACGGCGTAGGTGGACAAGGGCTGCAGCGGCTGCTCGCTGCGATAGGGCACGTCACCATTGCCGTAGACCTTGACCGAATCGCTGTAGACCAGGGACACGGCGGGCAACTCGCGCAGGGCCTCCAGCAGATGGCTGAGCGCCGTCACATTGGTGGCCAGCACGGCCGCGGTCTGCGGCCCGTCCTCGCGTCCATCGGGATGGGCGGCGAGGTGAATGACGATCTGTGGTCGCAGATTGAGCACGGTTTCGCGCGTCTGCTCCGGATCGCGCAGATCGCAGGCCACAAAGCTCTGGGCGTCGCTGAGATGCTGGCGCAGTCGACCCGGGCTGCGCGCCAGGCCGCTGGTCTGCGCGTCCAGCTCATTCAGCCTGTGGACCAGATGGCTGCCGATGAAGCCGCTGGCGCCGGTGACGAGCACGCGCTTGCCGGCCAGGCTGCTGCGATGGTTGAGGGTGGCGCTCATGTCAGAAGGCTCCGTCGTGCATCAACACCTTCTGCAAGGTCTTCACCAGCACCTTCAGGTCGTAGCGAAACGAGTGCTGCCGCACATACTCCAGGTCGTAGGCCACCGTGTCGGTGAACTTCAGCCGCCCCCTGCCAGAGATCTGAGCCGGCCCGGTGACGCCGGGTCGCACGCTGAACTTCATCAGCATCTCGCCGTGGTAGTAGCGCAGCATCTCCGGAATCTCGGGCCGCGGGCCGACCAGGGCCATGTCGCCGGTCAGCACATTCCAGAAATTGGGCAGCTCATCGAGGCTTGACTTGCGCAGCCAGACCCCGCAGCGGGTGACGCGCGGGTCGTTGTCGATCTTGAACTTCAGATCGGCCAGTTCCTCATGGCTGTACTGGTAGGCGTAAAGCTCGGGAAAGCGCTGCCGGGCATCGGCATGCAGGGTACGGAACTTGACGAAGGTGAAGGGCTTGCCGTTCTTGCCCAGCCGTTGCTGGAAGAACAGCACCGGGCCCGGTCCGTCCAGGCGGATGACCAGCGCAATCAGCAGCATCACGGGCGCGGTCAGCACCAGTACGACGGCCGAAAAAGCAATCTCGAACAGGCGGTGAGCCAGGCTCGGATCGGCGCCCGCGAGCACGGGAATTGGCGTGGCTGTGGGCGCGTCTCGGCCCTCGGCACTGTTGGTGTAGGCGGCAGCGTCGGTCACGGTGGTTCCCCTCATGTTTCGTTCCAAAGGTGGTTCGGATACAAGCTGAACGGCCTTCGGCGCGAAAGCTCGCGCCAAGCACGGGCTGGCTAGACTCGCTGGGGGGCGCGAGTCAAGTCATCCAGACGCTGACGCTGCCGGGAACGGCTCTGCGAAGTACAACCCAGCGCTGCCAGACCCAGACCCAGCATCAGCCAGGAGGCCGGCTCGGGCACTGGAGCAAAGGTCAGATTGAACGCGGCCTGATCGGCAGTGAAGGGATTGCCGACCACATAGACGGCGGTCTTCGCATAGTCGGTGGCCGAGGTGCGCAGGAACACGAACAGCGACCCGGAACCGGCTTGCACCGGTGGACCCATGATGAAGTCGATCACACCGGTCGGTGCTGCGGCGGGATTGAACACCAGGGCGGCGTAGGGGAAGGACGACCCGAGGCCGTCGATGCGGAAGTCCGCGTCGGTCAGATGGCTGTAGCCGAAGTCCCGGACCATGAACTCGGGCACCGTGCCCAGGGAATTGGGGTCCACCTCGATGCGCCAGTAGAAGTCCAGCGTGCCGGCCACATCCTCGCGCACCACCCGGCTCTGCACCGTGCCGGACACCGAGCCATAGGAGAAGGACTGGACGTCATCCTCCAGCACCGTGCCGGCCAGCTCGGGTCGCAGCGCCGAGGTCGTGCCGGGCAGCATGGTGACGAGATACGGCTCGGCCACGAAGGTCGTGTTGAGCGGCACCGCCTGGGCCACCCCTGCCAGCACCAGGCTGAAGGCAGCAGCGGCAGCCGTGGAAAGGAGCTTGAGCATCATCAAAAACCTCCGGTGGTGGACAGGACCAACGTTTTGATGATGACCGACAGGCTTGAGGAGCCATACCCCTAGAACTAGGTTGTTTTTGCCATTTCAGGGCCGGCAATACGCCATTTGGCCCCCTGCATTCGGGGGGGCTATGTGCCTCAGCGCACCGACGCGGTCAGGAATAGGCGGTCCAGATCGGCCAGCCACGGCGCCTTCTGCTCGGCGGTGGCAAAGCTCGCCTCCAGGCTGTTGCGCAACAGTTGGTAGGCATGGCGCGCCCCCAGAGCCGGCAGCGCCTCGAAGGTTTCGACCAGGTTCTGGTTCAGATAGCCGCCGAAATAGGCCGGATCGTCGGAGTTGACGGTGGCCTTGAGCCCCAGGTCCAGCAAGGTGGCGAGGTTGTGCCGGGGCAGGCTGTCGAACACGCAGAGCTTGACGTTGGAAAAGGGGCAGACGGTCAGCGGCATCTGCAGCTCGACCAGGCGCTGCACCAGCGCGGGGTCTTCGGTGCAGCGCACGCCATGGTCGATGCGCTCGACCTTGAGCACATCGAGCGCACTCCAGATGTACTCGGGCGGCCCCTCCTCCCCCGCATGGGCGACGAGGTGCAGGCCCTGCTGGGCGGCCTTGGCAAACACCCGGGCGAAATTCTCCGGCGGATGGCCGCGCTCGCTGCTGTCCAGGCCCACGCCGACAAACAGCTCGCGGTAAGGCAGGGCCGCGTCCAGCGTCGCCAGCGCCTCGTCTTCGCTGAGGTGGCGCAGGAAGCACAGGATCAGCACTGCGCGCAGGCCCAGCTCCTTCTCGGCCCGCTTCGCGGCGCTATGCAGGCCGGTGATTACCGTGCCCATGGCGATGCCGCGTGCCGTGTGCGTCTGCGGGTCAAAGAAGATCTCGGCGTTGACGATATGGTCGGCCGCCGCACGCTGCAGATAGGCCCAGGCCATGTCGTGAAAGTCGGCTTCCGTGATCAGCACGCTGGCGCCGGCGTAGTAGATGTCCAGAAAGCTTTGCAGATCGGTGAAGGCATAGGCCGCACGCAGCGCCTCGACATCCGCATAGGGCAGGGCCACGCCATTGCGCCGGGCGAGCTCGAAGATCAGCTCGGGCTCCAGCGAGCCCTCGATATGCATATGCAGCTCGGCTTTGGGCGCGGCACGCAGCAGCGCCGGCAGTTGGGCGCGGTCAATATGGTCGAAATTGATGCTACTCATGGCCATTCTCACTGAAAAACAAAAGGCCGCCCGACCCCGGTCGGGCGGCCCATCTGGCCCGGCTTACTTGCTGCTCGGAACCTTGCCTTCCACGCCCTTGACGTAGAAGCCGATGCCGCTCAAGAACTTGTCGTCGGCGACCTCATCCTTCTTCAACTGTTCCTTGCCGTCGGAGCCGATGATGGGGCCCTTCCAGATCTGGAAGCTGCCGTCTTTAAGGCCGGCCTTGACCTTCTCGACCGATTCCTTGACATCGGCCGGTACGAATTCGGCGACGGAAACGATGTCGATCGCACCTTCCTTGACACCCCACCAGCTGTGCTGGTTGCCGGTCCACTTGCCCTCAAGCGCCTCGCCCACGGCCTTGATGTAGTACGGGCCCCAGTTGATCACCGCCGAGGCCAGATGGGCCTTGGGACCGTAGGCCGTCATGTCGCTGTCCCAGCCGAAGGCGTACTTGCCGTTCTTCTCGGCGGTCTGCAAGACTGCCGAGGAGTCGGTGTTCTGCATCAGCACGTCGGCGCCGCCATTGATCAGGCTTTGCGCGGCCTCGGTTTCCTTGGGCGGGTTGAACCACTCGTTGACCCAGACCACCTTGGTCTTGATCTTGGGGTTGGTGCTTTGCGCACCCAGGGTGAAGGCATTGATGTTGCGGATCACCTCGGGGATGGGGATGGAACCGACCACGCCGAGCACATTGGTCTTGGTCATCTTGCCGGCGATCACGCCGGCCATATAGGCACCCTCGTAGGTGCGCGAGTCATAGGTGCGCAGATTGTCGGCCTGCTTGTAGCCGGTGGCATGCTCGAACTTCACATCCTTGGCATCGGGTGCCGTCTTCAGCATCGGTTCCATATAGCCGAAGGTGGTGCCGAAGATCAGCTTGTTGCCCTGGCCCACCATGTCGCGGAACACGCGCTCGGCATCGGCCGCCTCGGGCACCTTTTCGACGAAGCTGGTCACGACCTTGTCGCCGAATTCTTTCTCGACCGCCTTGCGTGCGTTGTCGTGCGCAAAGGTCCAGCCGCCATCGCCCACCGGGCCCACATAGGCAAAGGCGATCTTCAGCGGCTCGGGCTTGGGCGCGGCGGCCGAGGCCGGTGCGGGGGCTGCCGGTGCGGCCGCCTCTTCTTTCTTGCCGCAGCCGACCAGGGCGGCGGTGACGGCCAGGGTGGACCAGCCGGCGAGCTTCAGCAGATGGCGCTTGGATGGGGATGTCATGGAGGCTCCGAAAGTGGATGGGAGAAAAAAGGATTATGAGCAGGATTCGTGCCGACGCCCTTGATCAGGACCCCGGGAAAAACGGCTTACCCAGCGAGGCCGGCATATTGACGCGGATGAAACCGGCATTGCGCGAGATCAGCACCAGCACGACGATGGTCGAAACGTAGGGCAGCATGCTCAGCAGCTGGCTGGCGACCTCGACGCCCTGGCCCTGCAGATGGAACTGCAGCATCGTCACCCCGCCGAACAGATAGGCGCCCAAGAGCACTCGGGCCGGGCGCCAAGTGGCGAAGGTGGTCAGGGCCAGCGCGATCCAGCCCTTGCCGGCGATCATGCCCTCTACCCACAGCGAGGTGTAGATCACAGACACATAGGCGCCGGCCACGCCGCACAACGCGCCACCGACCATCACCGCGGCAAGCCGGATGCGACGCACCGGATAGCCCAGCGCATGGGCCGATTCGGGCGACTCACCGACCGCCCTCAACACCAGGCCGGCGCGCGAGCGGTAGAGGAACCAGGCCAGGCCGGCGGCCAGCGCAATGGCGAAGTACACCATCGGATGCTGCTTGAACAGGGCCGAACCGAGGAAGGGAATGTCCGACAGGAACGGAATTTCGAAGCGCGCCCGCTCGGTCAACTTCTCCTGCGCATAGCGGATGCCGACAAAGGCAGAGAATCCGGTGCCGAACAGGCTCAGCGCCAGGCCGGCCGCGTACTGGTTGGTGTTGAGCCAGATCACCAGCAGGCCGAAGACCATGGCCATCAGCGCGCCCGCCCCGGCCCCTGCCGCAAAGGCCAGCCAGTCATTGCCGGTGTGCACGGCGGTGGCAAAGCCGGCGATGGCCGCCACCAGCATCAGGCCCTCGGCGCCCAGGTTGACGATGCCGGCGCGCTCGTTGATCAACAGGCCCAGGCCGGCGATCGCCAGCACCGTGCCCGCGTTCAAGGTGGCGGCCAGCAGCAAAGCAATGCCTTCCATCAGGTGGCTCCGGTTGCAGTGACGGCGGCGGGCCTGGTGGCCCAGCGCAGCCGGTAGTGGATCAAGGTGTCGCAGGCAAGCAGGGTGAACAGCAGCAGGCCCTGGAACACCCCGGTCAGCGATTTGGGCAGGCCCAGGCGCGACTGCGCCAGTTCACCACCGATATAGAACATGCTCATCAGAATGGCCGAGAACACGATGCCCACCGGATGCAGCCGCCCGACAAAGGCCACGATGATGGCCGCAAAGCCATAGCCGGCCGGCACATAGGGCGTCAGCTGGCCCAGCGGACCGGCGGCCTCCAGCCCGCCGGCCAGACCCGCCATGCCGCCGGACAGCAACAACGCCGTCCACAGCGCGCGCCGCGACGAGAAGCCGGCATAACGCGCTGCGGCAGGCGCCAGCCCGCCAACCTGCAGCTGAAAGCCCATGTACGTGCGGAACAACAGCACCCAGAACAGCAGCACGGAGGCCAGCGCAATCAGCACACCGATATTGACCCGCCAGCCATCGAACAGGCGCGGGATCTTGGTCACCGCCAGAAAGGTGATGGTCTGCGGGAAGTTGTAACCCTTGGGGTCTTTCCAGGGGCCGTAGACCAGATAGCCCAGCAGCATCTCGGCCACATAGACCAGCATCAGGCTGACCAGTATCTCGTTGGCATTGAAGCGGTCTCGCAGCAGCGCGGTGATGCCTGCCCAGGCCATGCCGCCCAGTGCACCCGCCAGCAGTATCCAGACCACGATCAGCCGGCTCGATTCGGCATCGGCCTGCATCGCCACCCAGCCGGCGCAGCAGGCGCCGACGACGAACTGGCCCTCGGCGCCGATGTTCCAGACATTGGAGCGAAAGCACACCGCCAGCCCCAGCGCGATCAGCACCAGCGGCGTGGCCTTGACGCCAAGCTCCGACCAGGCATAGGCCGACTTGATCGGCTCCCAGAAGAACATCTGCAGGCCGCGCAGCGGGTCCTTGCCCAGCAGCAGGAACAGGCCTATGCCCAGCAGCACGGTCAGGGCCAGCGCCAGCAGCGGCGAGGCCACGGCCATCAACTTCGAGGGCTGCGGCCTGACTTCAAGCTTCAGCATGTTCGCGCTCCCCCGACTGATTCCACAAACCGCTCATCCATTCACCAATCTTCTCTATCGTCGCTTCCGCAATCGGCAGCGATGGCGAGACCCGGCCCTGTGCCATCACCACCAGCCGGTCGCTGAGCTCGAACAGCTCGTCCAGCTCCTCGCTGACGACCAGGATGGCGCAGCCGCCGTCGCGCAGCTTCAGCAGCTCGGCACGTATCTGCGCCGCCGCGCCCACGTCAACGCCCCAGGTCGGCTGCGAAATGATCAACAGTTTCGGGCCTGCCTCGATCTCGCGGCCGACAATGAACTTCTGCAGATTGCCGCCCGACAGGCTCTTGGCCGCCGCGCCAGCACCACCGGCCCGCACCTTGAAGCGGGCGATCAAGTCCTGCGCCAGGCGCTCGACGCGTCCGGTGTCTATCCAGCCCCAGCGGTTGACCGCCTCGGTGCGGGTCAGCAGCGTGTTCTGCGCCAGCGACAGCGTCGGCACCGCGCCGCGGCCCAGCCGCTCCTCGGGCACGAAATGCAGGCCGCGCCTGCGTCGCGAGCGGGGGCTGGCGCGGGCCACGTCCTGACCGAACAGCCGCACGCTGCCCGTCGGTGCGCGAGGGTCTTCGCCGCTGAGCACCGCCATCAACTCCTGCTGGCCATTGCCCGAGACCCCGGCCAGGCCGAGGATCTCGCCAGCCCGCAGTAGCAGCGAGATGCCGCTGAGCGTGGTGCCGAACGGCGACTGCTTGACCAGGCTCAGCGCCTTGACCTCCAGCGCCACGGCACCGGCATGGGCCTGCACATGCTGCAGCTGCGGCGGCTCGGCCCCAATCATCAGCCGAGACAGGCTGGCATTGCTCTCCTGCCGCGGATCGACCTCGCCGGTCACCTGGCCGGCGCGCAGCACCGTGCAGCGCTGGCACAGCGCGCGGATCTCGTCCAGCTTGTGGCTGATGTAGAGGATGGAGCAGCCCTTGTCGGCCAGCACGCGCAAGGTGACGAACAGCTTATCGACCGCCTGCGGGGTCAGGACTGAAGTCGGCTCGTCAAGTATCAGCAGCTGCGGATTCGTCAGCAGCGCGCGCACGATCTCGACGCGCTGGCGCTCACCGACCGACAACGTGTGCACCGGCCGCAGCGGATCAACCTCCAGCCCATACTCGGCCGCCACCTCGATAATGCGCGCCGTGACCTGGGCCAACGTGAACGACTTGTCCAGCCCCAGCCAGACGTTCTGCGCGGCGGTCAAGGTATCGAACAGCGAGAAGTGCTGATAGACCATGCTGATGCCCAGGACCCGTGCCTGTGCCGGGCTGGCCACCTGCACCGGCTCACCGTTCCACAATATGCGTCCGGCATCGGGCTTGACGGCGCCGTAGATGATCTTCATCAGGGTGGACTTGCCGGCGCCGTTCTCGCCCAGCACGGCATGGATCTCGCCGGCACGCACGATCAGGCTGACCTGGTCATTGGCCTTGACCGCCGGGTACTGCTTGCTGATGCCCTGCAGCTCAAGCCGCGGGGCCCCCGGATTGCGCTGCGCTTCATCCGGGCTACAGGAGCCGGGTAGCCCGGATGGAATCCGGGGCCCCGCCAAGCCATCATGATCGCGCATACCGCTGCTCCCCCGCCACATAGGCACTCACCAAGCTCCGCTCATCCGACAAGGTCATCCAGGCAAACACCTTCTCATGCAATTCCCGCGCCACCGACTGCCTTTGCGTGGCCACCGGGCCATGGGCCCAGTCCCAGACGCAGACATCGGCCACAGCGCCCACGCCCAGATGGCCGATCTCGTCGCCCAGCTGCAGCGCCTGAGCAGCGCCGCGGGTCACCGCATGCAGGCCGTCCCAGGCCGTCATCCGGCGCTGGGCCAGAGCCTGCACCTTGTACGCATCGGCCAGGCTGCGCAATTGGCACAAACTCGTGCCGCCGCCCACATCGGTGGCAATCGACACCGGCACGCGGGCCGCCCGCTGCGCCGCCCAGTCAAACAGGCCGCTGCCCAGGAACAGATTGGACGAGGGGCAGAAGGCGATCTGCGCGCCGGCCTCGCGCAGGGCAGCGCGGTCGGCATCGTCCAGCCAGATACCATGGGCCAGCACCGCGCGCGGGTGCAGCAGGCCCTCTCGGGCATAGACATCCAAATAGCTGCGCGCATCGGGAAAGAGCTCCGCCACCCAGGCCACCTCGTCGCGGTTCTCGGCGACATGGGTCTGCATATAGAGGCTCGCATCGGCCCGGCACAGGGCGCCGGCCATGGCCAGCTGCTCCGGCGTGCTGGTCGGCGCAAAGCGCACCGTTACCGCATAAGCCAGTCGGCCGCGGCCATGCCAGCGGGCGATCAAGGCCTTGCAATCGGCCTCGGCCTGCACCACATCGTCGCGCAGGCCGTCGGGGGCGTGGCGATCCATCAGCACCTTGCCGGTGATCAGGCGCATGCCGCGCTGCTCGGCGGCGGCGAACAAGGCCTCGGCCGAGACCTTGTGGACGGTTGCGAACACCATGGCCGAGGTCGTACCGTGGGACAGCAGCGCATCGAGAAACATTGCCGCGCCCTGCTCGGCCACCGCGGGGTCGGCATAGCGGCGCTCGGCCGGGAAGGTGTAGGTATTGAGCCAGTCCAGCAGCTCGGTGCCATAGGAGGCGATCACGTCCAGCTGCGGGCTGTGCACATGGGTGTCGATGAAGCCGGGCAGTATCAGCCGCCCGCGGTGGTCGATGCGGGTCCAGCCCGCGGGCGGGTCTTCGGTCTGGGCGCCGGCGATGCGGCCGTCGGCGTCAATCAGCAGCCATTGGTCGGGACGAAAACGCACCGCCGCGCTGGCGACATCTGCCAAGTCCGGTTGCGCGACGAAATCAAGCAGATCGCCACGAAGGGCGATACCGAGGGAAGCCGTCATTTCAGTTGATCCACCGTGACACACCCACCTTGAAGCGGCAGCGGCGAGGGCGCGCCGGTCGCTGCGGGCTGAAGCATCGTCCGGCCCTGGACGGTCCTGACTTCGGCTTCTCTATGCCCGCTGCGACCGGCACGCCCTCGCCCCTGCTGCGGCCGGTGTGCAGGCTCGGTTCCATTCTTGGTTGGCGGCCACCAGCGCATCCGCAGAGAGGGTGGGGGGCCGGCCATGGCGGGCAAGCTGGAGGTCGGGCCGAAGGGACCGGCCCAAGCTTCAGCCCGCCGTGGCCGGCCCCCCGCCCCCTCTGCCACCCCATGGCAGCGAAGCGCAAAGCACCGTCAGCCTCGGGCAAGTCGATACGTTTCATTCCAGTCATACGAGATTTTGATTCATACGCATCGCGACGTCCCTGACCTGCTCGCGCAGCCAGCGCAGCGGGGCCGAGGCGTGGCTCAGCTCGTGCCACAGCTGGTAGTAGGCCATGGCCGGGAAGGCCACCGGGCAACGCACGATGGTGACGGGCAGATGATCGACATAGCGGGCGCAGAACATGCGGCCGGTGGTCAGCACCAGCAGGCTGCGCGCCACCATCTCGGGCAGCTGGCCGAAGTGGGCGCTGCGCACGGCGATCTCGCGGCTCAGGCCCTGGCTGGCCAGATGCTGGTCAATCACCCCGGGCAGGCCCATGCCCAGCGGCGTCGGCGCCACATGCTGGCAGGCCAGGTATTGCTCGACGGTCCAGTGCTTGTCGGACTGCCTGGCCTTGCCTCGTGCCACCGGATGCTCCTTCGATACCAGGCAGACCACCTCGTCGCTGAGCAGGCGGCCCAGATGCAGCTCGGCCGGCGGCTCCAGCCAGTTGCCTATGACCAGATCGACCTCGCCGCGAGCCAGGCCGGAGCGGTAATCAAAGTCGCTGGACAGCGGCTGCAGGTCGATGCGTACCTGGGGCGCCAATCGCAGCACATGGGCGACCAGCTCGGGCAGGAACAGCGGGTCCAGATAGTCGCTGACGGCGATGCGGAATTGCAGCTGGGCCGTGGCCGGTTCGAAGCCTTTGCTGCGGGCCCGCGGGTTGAACAGGCGCTCGGCATCCTGCAGCAGGCGACCGGCGGGCTCCAGCAACTCCAGCGCACCGGCCGTGGGCATCATGCCGGTGCCGGTGCGCACCAGCAGCGGATCGCCAGTTAGCGCACGCAAGCGTTTCAGCTGGGCGCTGACCGCCGGCTGGCTGGTGTGCAGACGCAGGGCCGCCTTGGAAACGCTGCGTTCGCTGATCAGCATATGCAATACCCGGACGAGTTGGAGCTCGATCTTGTCGAAGGGGTTGCGCGGCGTCATACAGTGGCAAGCATGAGGATTATGGGAGACATCGTATAACGTCAGCGACGCGACGCAGTACCTTCCACGTTTATCCCTATGCCGACGCCCGCCATGACCTCACGCGCCATCCGCTTCTTCCATCAGGGCCAGATCGCCGAGGTGCAGGGCCTTGCCAGCACGACGACCGCCCTGCAATGGTTGCGCGAACATGCCCGCTGCTCGGGCACCAAGGAAGGCTGCGCCGAGGGTGATTGCGGCGCCTGCACGGTGCTGGTGGCCGAGCTGGCCACGCCGGACTCGCCGCCGGACACGGTGGTTGGCGGCCTGAGCCTGCGGCCGGTCAACAGCTGCATACAGTTCCTGCCCACGCTGGACGGCAAGGCCCTGCTGACGGTGGATGACCTGAAGCAACGCGACGGCACGCTGCACCCGGCCCAGCAGGCGATGGTCGACTGCCACGGCTCGCAGTGCGGTTTCTGTACCCCGGGCTTCGTGATCAGCCTGGCCTCGACTTATGAGCGCCACTGCGAGGACGGCACCCTGCCGACGCGCCAGCAGTTGGCCGATGACCTGGCCGGCAATCTGTGCCGCTGTACCGGCTACCGGCCGATACTCGACGCCGGCCAGCAGATGTTCGACCTGCCCGCCCAGCGGCTGGACACCGCCCCCCTCATCGCGGCGTTGACGACTCTCGCCCAGGACCCGCCGCTGCACTACCAGGCCGCCCATCCGGCCTTCCCCGGCCGCCGCGACAGCTTCCATGCCCCGCGCACCGTCGCAGAGCTGGCCGCGCTGCGCGAAGCCCATCCGGAAGCCCGGCTGCTGGCCGGCGCTACCGACATAGGCCTCTGGGTCAACAAGCAGTTCCGCGATCTGGGCGATGTGATCTATCTCGGCGCCGTGGCCGAGCTGAAGCGCATCCACCCGCGCGCCTTCGACGGCCGGTCGGGCCTGTGGATAGGCGCCGGTGCGACGCTGGAAGACGCCTGGAGCCGCCTGGCCGATCACATCCCTGCCCTGCGCGAGCTGTGGCTGCGCTTTGCCTCGCCGCCGGTGCGCCATGCCGGCACCCTGGGCGGCAATATCGCCAACGGCTCGCCGATCGGCGACGGCGCACCGGCTTTGATCGCGCTGGGCGCCGACATCATTCTGCGCAGGGGCGGCACGCAGCGCCGCTTGCCTCTAGAGGACTTCTACGTCGACTATATGAAGAACCAGCTGCAGCCCGGCGAGTGGGTCGAGGCGCTGCACCTGCCCTTGCCAGATGCCCACACACGGCTGCGCGGCTACAAGATCTCCAAGCGCTATGACAGCGATATTTCGGCCGTCTGTGCGGTGCTGGCGGTGACGCTGGATCACGGCAAGGTCAGCGCCGTGCGCTTCGCCTTTGGGGGCATGGCCGCCATCGTCAAGCGCGCTGCCCTGGCCGAGGCCGCTGTGTTGAACCAGCCCTGGACCGAAGCGACGGCGGAGGCCGCCGCCGCCGCGCTAGCCCGGGACTTCACACCGATGAGCGATCTGCGCGCCAGCGCCAACTATCGGTTGCGCGTGGCGCAGAATCTGCTGCGGCGCTTCTGGCTCGAAACGCGTGAAGACCAACCGCTGGCCAGCGAGGAGGTCAGCGTCTGGGCCACTCAAGTGGGAGTGCAAGCATGAACAAGATGCTGGACCCATCCCAGCTGGCGGCAAGCACCCGGCCCCAGGTCGGCATCAACCGCCCGCATGAATCGGCGCATCTGCATGTCAGCGGCGAGGCCACCTACACCGATGACATTGCCGAGCTGCAGGGCACGCTGCATGCCGCCCTTGGCCTGTCCCCCATCGCCCATGGCCGGCTGCTGAGCATCGACATCGAAGGCCTGCACGCTCTGCCCGGCGTCATCGCCGTGCTGACCGCGGCCGACATCCCCGGCTCCAACCATTGCGGCCCGCTGATCGCCGATGAAACGATACTGGCCGAGGGCGAGGTCCACTATCTGGGCCAGCCGGTCTTTGCCGTGATCTCGCAAGACCGGGAGCTGGCCCGCAGAGCTGCCGCCCGCGCCAAGGATTTCCTCAAGCTGGAGCCGCTGCCGGCCCTGCTGACCGCCGCCGAGGCCCATGCAGCAAAAAGCTATGTCGTGCCGCCCATGCACCTGCAGCGCGGCGATGCGCAGGCGGCCCTCGCCACAGCGCCCCACCGACTGCAGGGCAGCTTCAACGTTGGTGGCCAGGAGCAGTTCTATCTGGAAGGCCAGATCTCCTACGCGCTGCCGCTGGAGGATGCCGGCATCAAGGTCTTCTGCTCGACCCAGCACCCCAGCGAGATGCAGCATCTGGTGGCGCACGCGCTGAACCTGCACAGCAACCAGGTGCAGGTCGAATGCCGGCGCATGGGCGGCGGATTTGGTGGCAAGGAGTCTCAGTCAGCCGTGTTCGCCTGCGTGGCGGCCGTGGCCGCGCGCCAGCTGAAGCGCCCGGTCAAGCTGCGACTGGACCGTGATGACGACTTCCTGATCACCGGCCGGCGGCATGGCTTCGACTATGCCTACGAGGTCGGCTTCGACAACGAAGGCCGGCTGCTGGCGGCCGAGGTCGAGATGGTCTCCAACGCCGGCTGGTCGGCCGATCTGTCGGCGCCGGTGATGACACGGGCGCTGTGCCATTTCGACAATGCCTACTGGCTGCCCGATGTCTCGGTGCGGGGCTTCTGCGCCCGCACGAACACGCAGAGCAATACCGCCTTCCGCGGCTTCGGCGGGCCGCAGGGCGCGCTGGCGGTGGAGATGATTCTCGACAGCGTTGCGCGAAAGCTGGGCCTGGACCCGCTGGCCGTGCGTCGCGCCAATTTCTACGCACCCGATGCCGGCCGCAACACCACGCCCTATGGCCAGGTGGTGCAGGACAATATCCTGCAGCCGCTGGTCGATCAGCTGGTGGCCAGCAGCGAGTACAGCGCCAGGCGCGAGGCCATCGCCGCCTTCAACACCAGCAGCGCTGTGCTGAAGAAGGGCCTCGCGCTGACGCCCCTGAAGTTCGGCATCTCGTTCAATGTCGTGCACCTCAACCAGGCCGGTGCGCTGGTGCACGTCTATACCGATGGCTCGGTACTGGTCAACCACGGCGGCACCGAGATGGGCCAGGGCCTGAACACCAAGGTCGCCCAGGTCGTGGCCCATGAGCTGGGCGTCGATCTGGCCCGCGTGCGCTGCACCGCCACCGACACGCACAAGGTCGCCAACACCTCGGCCACCGCCGCCTCCACCGGCAGCGACCTCAATGGCAAGGCCGCCCAGGACGCCGCCCGCAAGATCCGCCAGCGGCTGGACGCCTTTGCCGCCACGCTGCCTGATGGTGCGGTGCTGAGCTTCGACGAGCTGGTGGCCAAGGCCTATCTGGCCCGCGTCCAACTGTGGAGCGACGGCTTCTATGCCACGCCCGGCCTCAGCTGGGACCGGGCCAGGCTGCAGGGCAATCCGTTCTACTACTTCGCCTATGGCGCCGCCGTCAGCGAAGTCGTGGTGGACACCCTCACCGGCGAATGGAAGCCGCTGCGCGTCGATGTGCTGCACGACGCCGGCCGCTCCTTGAATCCGGCCATCGACATCGGCCAGGTCGAAGGCGGCTTCATCCAGGGCATGGGCTGGCTGACGATGGAAGAGCTCGTGTGGCATCCGAAGACGGGCCTCTTGCTGACCCACGCGCCCAGCACCTACAAGATCCCGACCGCCAACGACTGCCCGCCCATCTTCAATGTGGCGCTGTTCGACGCACCGAATGTGCAGGACAGCATCCACCGCTCCAAGGCCGTCGGCGAGCCGCCGCTGCTGCTGCCCTTCTCGGTGCTGCTGGCGATACGCGATGCAGTCTCGGCCGTGGGCGGGCACCGGGCCGACCCGCCGCTGCGCGCCCCGGCCACCAGCGAGGCCATCCTCGACGCCATAGACGCGGTGCGGGCGAACGCCAAATAAGACCGCAAATCCGGGTTTGTTCGCGCCATACTGGACACTCTGGCATCGTAGCCTGACGGGTACAACTCTCTAGGAGTGTCTGATGCAAGCACAGACCGGATCTTCCCCAGCGGCCGACGACATCGCGAAGGCCGAAGACGCGATCCCCACGCGCATGCACGCGCTGCTGGAGCGCGCGCCGATGTCCATCGCCTTCACCCGCGACCAGCATTTCCAGGTCGTCAGCGAGCATCTGAACCATTTGTTCGGCCATGGCGACCACACCGATCTCAGCGGCCAGCCGACCCGCGTCGTCCATGTCTCCGATGGCGCTCACAGCGCGCTGATGGAACGGCTGCAGGCCTCGTTCGCGGCCGGCCGTCCGGTGGACGAGGAAATCGAGTATGTGCGCGCCGATGGCGGCCGCTTCTGGGGCCGCTTGCAGGCCACACCGGTGCGCTGGGACGCCCCCGCCGGCGAGGCGATGTGGATCATCGAGGACGTCACCGCCGCCCGCCAGCTGCGCATGCAGCCCACCTGGATAGGCAAGCACGACCCGCTGACCGAGTTGGCCAACCGGGCCGAGTTCGAGCGCCGCCTGGCCGAGCATGTGGGCAGCCGCCGCCACGAGCCGGTGTCGGTGCTGTGGCTGGATGTCGACAAATTCCGCGAGGTCGTCAACGCCACCGGGGCCGAGGTGGCCGAGCATTTCCTGTACCACCTCAGCCAGATGCTGATCACCAAGGTGCGCGCCTCCGACATCGTCGCCCGCCTGGAGGACGACCGCTTCGCCATCCTCCTGCCCGACTGCGACCAGCACTACGCACAGATCATCGCCGAGAAGATGCGCGCCTCGGTGGCCGGTTTCCGGCTGCGCTGGGGTCTGCATCGCACCCGCGTCAAGGCCTGCCTGGGCGTGGTGCAGCTGCACCCCTCGCTGGAGAATGTGGATGCCGTGATGGGCGCTGCGGCCCAGGCCTGCGCCGAGGCCAAGGCGGCCGGCGGCGACACCGTGCGGGTGTTCGTCTCTACGGCAGTGATGGAAGTTTAGTTCCTTGCGTGCCGGACCTTGATGTACTCATCAAGCTCGGGCACCAACTGACTAAGCAAGAGGCAGCGGCTCGCTGACCACCGCCGCCTCGTGCATCGGCGCGACGCGCGGCAGCACGATCTCGAAACGGGCGCCACCCTCCGGGGTGCTGCTGACCTCGATCTGGCCGCCCAGCACGCGGGTCACGATGTTGTGCACGATGTTCATGCCCAGGCCCGACCCCCCCTGTCCCAGCTTGGTGGTGAAGAAGGGGTCGAAGATGCGGCGGCGCACCGCGTCTTCCATGCCCACGCCATCATCCTGCACGGTCAACAGCACCCGGTCGCCGTCCAGCGCATGGGACTTGATCCATACGTGGCCCTCGCTACGGCCCTCGAAGGCATGGACCAGTGAGTTCATCAGCAGATTGGTCAAGACCTGACCCAGGGAGCCGGGGTAGCTGTCCATCGACAGGCCGTCCTCCAGCTGGGTCTCGATCTTGAACGGGGTGTGGCGATAGCGCGGCTGCGTCATCAGCAGCACCTCGTCGATGACCTCGGCCAGGTCGAACTCGCGGCGACGGTCGCTGGTCTGGTCGGTGGCTACCTGCTTGAAGTTAAGGACCAGATCGGCCGCCTTACGCAGATTGCGCAGCAGGATGTCGTGGCCCTGTTGGGTATCCTGCACCAGGGCCATCAGCAGGCTCTTGCGCAGTGCCGTGCCGCCGGTCAGCATCTCCTGCAGCTGGTCGTAGCGGTATTCCAGGGTCGATGCCACCGTCATCGCATTGCCCAGCGGCGTGTTCAGTTCATGGGCCACGCCGGCCACCATACGCCCCAGCGAGGCCAGCTTCTGCGACTCGACCAGGCCCTCCTGCGCCGTCTTCAGGTGTGCCAGCGTCTGCATCAGTTCGGCATTCGCCGAGGTCAGCTCGGCGGTGCGCTGGCCGACCTGGTCCTCCAGTGTCTGCGCATGGTTGCGCAGCGTCTCGAAGGCCGATAGCAACGCTTTGCGCATGCGCTCCATCGCCGCGCCGACCCGGCCCACCTCATCGGGGCCGCGGATCTCCAGCGGGCGGTCGAACCGGCCGGCGGCCAGTTCCTCAGCCGCCACGGTCAGATGGCCCATAGGCTGCAGCACGCGGCGCTGCATCACCCACAGAATCAGTGCCAGCGACAGGCTCAGCGTCAGCGCGCTGCGCCACAGCGCGCGCACCAGATCGTCCTGCAGGCGCTGGGCATAGGGGGCGGCGGTCATGACCACGGTCAGGCTGGCGATGGCCTTGCCATCGCGCTGGATCGGGCGCTGCTCGGTCAAGGTCAGGTCTTCAGCCCCGGCCTCGCGCTGGAACTCCAGGAAGGGCCGCTGCGCGCCGACCTCGCGCACCACCACCGAGACGAAGCGCGGGTCGTTGACATGGGCCTTGATCATCGGCTCGGCCAGATCGGGCGAGACCTGCCAGACCGGCTCGGCCAGCGACAGCGCCAGCACATCGGCGGTGCGCGACAGGTCGCGCTGCAGATCGGCCTTGGCCGTTTTTTGCGCCAGGTCGGTTTCGTACAGAAGGGCCAGGCCCGAGGGAAGCAGCAGGCCCAACAGCAGGGCACCCACCACGGCATAGCGCAGCGAGCTGCGACTGAACAGGGCGCGCAGATCCATGCTCAAGTCCTGTCGAAGGCGTTGATACGCCCATCTGAGATTGCCCGCACTGCTGCTGATTTCATCGCCACCCGGTCAGTTGCTGGGCGGATTATCTACCGTATTGGGGCCGCGGCGACCCTCCTATCGACGGTATCGGCCTCGCGGTATCAGATGCGGATCAGGGCTGCGCGCGCAGGGTCTGGTGGCCGGCGGCGGCCTTGTAGCGCTGCACGAAGGCGGCCACCTCGGCCGGGTCTATCACGTCCTCCAGCCGCTCGAAACCGTCCGGTGCGCGCTCCTCGACCATGTCCAGTATCGCGTCCAGCCCCTCCTGGCGATTCATCTCGACGATCCTGGCCGTCATGGGCCTGCGCTGCGCCTCGTAGGCAGCCAGCGCAGCCTCGACCGGATCGACTTGCAGGCAGTCGGCGATGCACTTCGCATCGATGATGGCCTGAGTGGCGCCGTTCGAGCCTATCGGGTACATCGGGTGCGCCGCGTCGCCCAGCAGGGTGATGCGGCCAAAGCTCCAGCGCGGCAGCGGGTCGCGGTCCACCATGGGCCATTCCAGCAGCTGGGTGGCACCGGCAATCAGGCCAGGCACATCGAGCCAGTCGAAGTGCCAGCTACCAAAGGTGGGCAGCAGATCGTCCAGCGAGCCGGACTTGCTCCAGTCCTCGCGGCTGGGTGCCTGCAGGCCGCCGCCGATGCCATCCTCGCGCAGGCGCCGGTCACAGATCCAATTGATCAGCTGCAGGCCGTCGGCCCGCGGCGGCGCGATCGGATAGACAACGAACTTGGCGCGTCTATGACCCGCCTGCACCATCGTGCGGCCATCCAGAAACGGCTTAGCCCAGCTGGTGCCACGCCACATCATCATGCCGTTCCAGCGCGGCGGACCTTCGTCAGGATAGAACTGGCGGCGTAGCGCCGAGTGGATGCCGTCGGCGGCGATCAGCAGATCGCACTCGCGCCGCAAGACCTGGCCCCGCGGTGCATCGGCCGGCTGGATCTGCACAGCGACCCGCTCGCCTGTCTGTGTCGCGCCGACCACGCGCTGGCCGCTTAGCAGCTGCGCCGCGCCGAGGCGCTGCTGTGCCGTGGTCCACAAGAGCTGCTGCAGCTCGCCGCGGTGGATGCTGTACTGCGGGTGGCTGTAGCCGCCGACCAGACCCCGCGCATCGCTGTAGATGCTCTGGCCATGGCGGTTGGCAAAGACCAGGGCGGCGGTGGGTACGGCGATGCGCGCCAGATCGTCCCCCAGGCCCAGCTCTGTCAGCACGGCCACCGCATGGGGCAGCAGATTGATGCCCACACCCAGGGGCTTGAGATCGGCCGCGGCTTCCAGCACCGTGACGCGGTGGCCGGCGCGGGCCAGGGTCAGCGCCGTGGTCAGGCCGCCTATGCCGCCGCCGGCGATCAGGATGTCCAGTGTCTCGTTCATGGTTCGCGTCACTTGTTTGATCCAGATTAAGGGTAAGCGAGATAGTTGCGCTATGCAACAGTATTTATGCTGCACCCATGAACCGATCCGCGACCCACAGCCCCGCCCCCGATGCGCCCGATGCCCCGCTGCTGCCGGTGGCCGGCCTGGCCTATGGTGTGCTGGACGATTTGCTGGGCTATGCGCTGCGCCGGGCGCAGAACGCGCTGTATCTGGACTTCTTCCGCGCCACCGAGGCCTTCGACGTCAGCCCGCAGCGCTTTGCCGCCCTGGTGCTGGTGGCCGAGAACCCCGGCCTGCGCCAGGGCCTGCTGGCCCAGGCCATGGGCCTGCACCGCAGCGGCGCACTGCGCCTGACCAACTGGCTGGCCCAGCGCGGCTGGGTCGAGCGACGCGATGATCCGGTCGATGCGCGCAGCTGGGGCCTGCACCTCACCGCCAGCGGCCTGGCCCAGGTCAAGGCGCTGACCGCCGTCGTGCGTGCCCATGACGCCGCGCTGAGCCAGGCCCTGGGCAAGCAGGCCACCGGCCTGAAGCAGACGCTGGAGCACTTGGCCCTGCTGGCCAATGCCTCGGCCGTGATCACCCGACCCGCATAGCCCCCTACAACAAGCCCCCCCCCAGGAGACACACCATGAGCCTGCATCGCCGTCATTTCAACCAAGCCCTTGCCGCCCTGTTGGGCAGCGCCGCTGGCCTGGCCCGTGCGCAAGGTGGCAATCTGCCGCGCATCCTTGTCGGCTTTCCGGCCGGCGGCTCGATAGATACCACAGCGCGGCGCCTGGCCGAGGCCTGGCGCGGGCGCATGGCCGAGTCGGTGCTGGTGGAGCAGAAGGTCGGCGCCGGCGGCCGCCTGGCGGTGGCCGCGCTGAAGGACAGCGCCCCCGACGGGCTGACGATGCTCCTGAGCCCCTCGTCGATGTTCACCATCTATCCCCATGTGTTCCGCAAGCTGCAGTACAACGCCGCCACCGATGCGATTCCGGTCACCGCGGTGGCCCTGTCCACCTGCGGCTTCGGCGTCGGCCCCAAGGTGCCGGACAGCGTCAAGAACCTGCAGCAGTTCGCCGCCTGGGCCAAGGCCAATGTGAAAGACAGCGCCTATGCCTCGCCGGCTGCCGGCGCGATGCCCCACTTCCTGGGCAACCAGTTCGAGCGCGCGGCAGGCATCAGCATGACCCACGTGCCCTACCGCGGCGCCGCGCCCGGCATGCAGGACCTGATGGGCGGCCAGATCGCCGCCGGCTGCTTCTCGCTGAGCGACTTCGTGCCGCATCTGGCCTCGGGCCGTGTACGCCTCCTGGGCGTGACCGACACCAAGCGCTCGCGCTTCGCGCCCGACACGCCGACCTTCGAGGAGCAGGGCTTCAAGGGCATCGTCGGTGTCGAGAGCTACGGCCTCTACCTGCCCGCGCGGACCAGTGCTGCCCTGGTCGATCGGCTCTACGACCTGGCCCGCGTGGCCCTGCGCGAGAAGGCCGTCACCGAGGGACTGGCCAAGCTGGGCTTCGAGGCGGTGGGCAATTCGCCTGCCGTGTTTTCACGCGAGCTGCAGTTGGAGCGCGAGGGCTGGGTGCCCGTCGTCAAGGCTTCCGGCTTTTCCTCAGACGACTAAAGATCAATCAATGAAGCAGGCTGTCCATGCCCGCCACCGGGTCACCGGCGGCGGCCAGCTTGGCCTCCAGCCAGTCCAGATCGAGATGCAGGTGCTGCAGCAGATCAGGCACCGCCTGCTGCAGCGCCTTGCGTGGTGACTGGCCGGCATCAAGCGCATCGGCCAGTATCTCGGCCATGCGCAGCACACCGGCCAGCAGCGAGAACGGACGCACGTCCATGGGCTCGCTGGCATCCTTGAAGGCCTCGATCAGGCCGGCGGGGAAATGCCACAGCGCCGCCAGCTCGGCGGTCACGTCGGCATGGGTGCAGCCAAAGCGATGCATCTCCAGCGAGGACCGGCTGCCGGGCTCCTGGGCATGGGCCTCGACATCGGCCACCTGGTCCGGATCATCCCGGGCCATCAGCAACTGGCCAGTGCGCAGCATCAGGCCGGCCAGGTAGGCCGACTCGCCATCGAGCTGCAGCCAGCGCGCCAGCATGTGCGCGTAGCCGGCGGTGGCCAGACTGTGGTGCCAGAAGCGCTTGCGGTCGAGGCCCGGCACCTGAGGGAAGGCATCCGACATACAGGCCGCCATCGAGATATTGCGCAGCGTCTGCAGGCCCAGGGCCGCCGCGGCGTCGCTGAGCTTGTCTACCTGGTGCGAGGGGCTGTAGTGAGTGGAGTTGGCCAGCCGCAGCACCTTGGCCGAGAGGCTGGGGTCCTGGGCAATCAGCCGGGACAGATAGTCCAGGCTGAGCCGCTCGTCGTCAAGGCTACCCAGCAGCGCGCTGGCCACCTCGGGCATGGTCGGCAAGGCGTTCTGGTCGTGGATGAAACGCGTGGCTGCAGACATATCGAGCCCCTTTCCACTCGGCGCCCCGGAACCGGCACGCCCGTGCCGTCTACCTTAGCAAAAGCTGGCGTGTCATGCAGCAGATTTACAAGCGCTACAAGACCAGCAAAGCCCGGAAGTCGTTGACGTTGGTGAAGCTGGGCCCGGTGATCAGCAGATCGTCCAACGGTTTGAAGAAGTTGTAGGCATTGTTGGCATCGAGAAAGTCCTGCGCCTTCATGCCCAGCGCCGCAGCCCGGGCCAGGGTGTCGGGGGCCATCTGGGCGCCGGCGTTGTCTTCGATGCCGTCAATGCCATCGGTGTCGGCGGCCAGGCCCCAGATGCCGGCCTGGCCCTGCAGCGCGATCGCGCAGCCGAGCAGGAACTCGCTGGCCCGCCCGCCCCGCCCACCCGAGCTCTTCACGGTCACCGTGGTCTCGCCGCCGGACAGGATCACGCAGGGCCGCGCGAACGGCTGGCCATGGCGGGCCACCGCCCGGGCCAGCGCCGCATGGACCTTGCCGACCTCGCGCGACTCGCCCTCGATCTCGTCGCTGAGGATGTGGGCCTCCAGGCCGGACGCACGGGCCAGCGCCGCGGCGGCCTCCAGCGCCTGCTGCGGCGTGGCCAGCATCTGCACCTGCTGGCCGGTGAACGCAGGGTCGCCGGGCTTGATCGACTCGAAGGCGCCGCTCTCCAGGCCCGCGCGGGCGGCCTCGGGCACGGCAATGTCATAGCGCTTCAGGATGGCCAGCGCATCGGCGCAGCTGGTCGAATCGGGCACGGTGGGGCCGCTGGCGATGACCTCGGGCGCGTCACCGGGCACATCGCTGATCAACAGGGTCAGCACCCGGGCCGGCGCGCACATCGCGGCCAGCCGCCCGCCCTTGATGGCCGACAGGTGCTTGCGCACGCAGTTCATCTCGTCGATGCTGGCGCCGCTCTTCAGCAGCGCCCGGTTCACCGCCTGCTTGTCGGCCAGGCTCAGGCCTTCAGCAGGCAGGGCCAGCAGCGCAGAGCCGCCGCCGGAGATCAGGCAGATCACCAGATCGTCGGCGGTCAGGCCCTCGGTCAGCGCGACGATGCGCTGCGCGGCCAGCTCGCCCGCGCGGTCGGGCACCGGATGGGAGGCCTCGACGACCTCGATGCGACCTGGCCGCGCCAGATAGTCCGGCGGCACATGGCCATAGCGGGTGATGACCAGGCCTGAAAGCGGCGCTGTCGCGGGCCACAGCGCGTCCAGCGCCTGTGCCATCGCGCCACCGGCCTTGCCCGCGCCCAGCACCAGCGTGCGGCCCTTGGGTGGCGGCGGCAGGCAGGAGGCCATGTTCAGCGCCGGCAGCGCACGCTGCACGGCAGCCTGGTAGAGCGCCTGCAAAAACTGCCGGGGCTCGCGACGGGGATCGGGCGTGGGGGTCGTCATGACCCCATTATCGACAGTCCGCCCCGGTGGGTCGATTCAGTGCAGCGGCGCGCCGGCATCCACCCAGCGCCCCAGCAACGCCCGCTCGGCCTCGGTGATCTGGGTGGCGTTGTTCTGCGGCATCAGCCTCAGTAGCACCGCCTGCTGCTTGATCTGCAAGGCATGCCGGGCGATCAGCTCGGGGCTGTGCAGCTGCACGTTCTTGCTCGCCAGCTGGGCGTTGTGGCACATCACGCAGCGCTCGTTGACGATGGCCTGCACCTGGGCATAGGCCGGCACAGGCGCAGAGGCCGGCGCTGCCACGGGAGCCGGCGCCAGCCAGACCATCAGTCCGGCCAGCAGGGCGACGGCGGCAACAATCAGACCCCAGGCATTGACGCCCTTGTGGCGCTTGACGAACCAGGTGCGCACCAGCACGCCCACCGCCATCAAGAGCAGCAGCACGGCCCAGTTGTGTGCGTGGCCGTAAAGCATGCCGTAGTGGTTGCTGAGCATGGCAATCAGCACCGGCAGCGTGAAATAGGTGTTGTGCACGCTGCGCTGCTTGCCGCGCTGGCCGAACACAGGATTCACGGGCCGGCCGGCGCGCATATCGGCAATCACCTGCTTCTGGCCCGGGATGATCCAGACCAGCACATTGGCGCTCATCATGGTGGCAATCATCGCGCCGATGATCAGAAAGGCGGCCCGGCCGGCGAACAGCTGGGTCGCGGCCCAGCAGGCCAAGGCGATGAAGACGGCGATCAGGCCCAGCACGCGGCCGTCGTTGCCTATGCTGCCGTCTTTGGTGTGGCCGAAGCGGCGGCAGATCTGGTCATAGACCAGCCAGCCGGCGGCCAGAAAGCCCAGGGCCGCGGCGATGGCCGCCGGCGCGCCCCAGTCATGCACCCGCTTGTCGATCAAGAAGGTGCTGGCATTGAACAGATAGAGGGTGACGAACAGGGCGAAGCCGCTCATCCAGGTCCAGTAGCTCTCCCAGTAGAACCAGTGCAGGTGCTGGGGCAGCGAGGGTGGCGCCACCATGTACTTTTGCGGGTTGTAGAAGCCACCGCCATGGACGGCCCACAGCTCACCATCGACCCCTTTGGCCTTGAGTTCGGGCGACTCGGGTTTGACGAGGTGGTTGTCCAGCCAGACGAAGTAGAACGAGGCGCCGATCCAGGCAATGCCCACGATCAGATGCAGCCAGCGCAGCAGCAGATTGGCCCAGTCGAGCAGGTAAGCGTCCATGGGTCACGGATCCAGACGGGTGGCGGCTCACCACTGCGGGCGCTGTGAACCGGCCGAGCGTCGCGCTGAAGGCGCGCCCACCTCGACCGAAGCCTGCGCACCGGCGCCGCGGCGACGTGTAGACGCAAGTGTATACACTTTTCCGCGGCAATCAGCCCAGCGCTTGGCTGGACCTGCCTCGCTCAGAGGATGTAGTTGCTGCCGTCTGCGGGCTGGTCGCGGCTGCGATCGCCGGCGGGCAGATTGCCGACCCAGCCGCAAGGGATGGCTGGGCAGCGAAAGCGCCGCACCGGGCTGAAGAGACTGCGCAGGCGGTCGATCAGGCGGCGCGGTATGCGTTGCACCTGGCCCTTGCAGCGGGGGCAGCACAACAGCGGCCTACGGGGCTCGATACCCTGAGTGCCGGGAGATACATAGGGCTTGTACATGGACCGCAGTCTGCACGCGTCGAGCGCCCCAATCCGTGCGCTATCGCACAGACCCGGTATTTGTTGCACGCATCCCCCCCGGGTCGCGGGGGGATCGCGCGCAGGCAAAACAAGCAGATTTGCAGTTACTGCGATATCTGCATCAGCGCGACTGACGGCGACGCAGCAGGCCGAGCACGCCCAGGCCGGCCAAAAGCATCGCATAGCTCTCGGGCTCGGGCACCGGGGTCAGCGCGGCAACGGCGGCCACGCCGGTGTCGGGAAAGTCGGTGAAGATACCGTCCACGCCCAGCTTCAGATAGGCCTCGATCTCCTTTTGCGGATCGGCATAGCCCAGCAACGAGGCGTCGTTACGGAAGGTCCAGGTGTGGATGAACAGGCCGTTGGCATGGGCCGATTCGATCACGCCGGTGCTGCCATCGACGCGGCGGTCCTTGCCGGTGATCACGCCGTCGCCGTCACGGTCCACGCCATCGGCCACCGTCTTCAGCAGATAGGGCTTCCAGGGACCGATGCCGTCGGCATAGGTGGCGACGAAGGACATGCCCACATCGCTGACCATGTCGGCAAATGTCAGCTTGCCGTTCTTCACCGCCACGTCATAGGGCCGGTCATAGGGCGCCACCAGGGACATCGAACCGTCGGCATTGACATCGTCGGCATCGACCAACTGCACCAGCTTGATGTCGGTGTGCTGGTTCAGATACTGCAGATTCGAGATCTCGAAGCTCTGGATGAAGACCGGCGCATTGCCGGTATTGCCGTAGGCCGCGTGCAGCGTGGAGACCAGCTTGTCCTCGAAATAGGTCTTGGAGAAGCCCAGGCTTTGCGACACGCCCTGCATATAGGTCGAGTGCTTGAGCTCGGGATAGATGCCGATCTGGCGGCCGGTGGCAATGCTCTGGGCCTTGGCCAGGGCGATCACCTCGTCCAGCGTGGGCACCTGGAACTGGCCGTCATAGGTGGTCGGGCGGCCGGCTCGGGTCTGCTTGGCGCCCAGCGTCTTCAGCTCGGCCAGCGTGAAGTCTTCGACGAAGTACTGGTTGGCATAGGTCACGCCGTCGATGGTCTTGGTGGTCTTGCGGCCGGCAAACTGGGCCAGGCTGGCGACATTCGTCGAGTCGCCGATGATGGGCTCGTGGCGAGCCACCAGCACGCCATCCCGGGTCATCACCAGGTCGGGCTCGATGTAGTTGGCGCCCATCTGGATGGCCAGCTTGTAACCCTCCAGTGTGTGCTCCGGCAGATAGCCGGAGGCGCCGCGGTGGGCGATCACCAGCGGCGCATTGCCGTCCAGGGTGTTCCAGGCCAGCGCGGAGCTGACGGGGGCGGCGGCCAGCAGCAGGGCGGCGGCCAAGCTGGACAGTGCAGAAGTCGATTTCATGTGTATGTCTCCCATTGGGTGCTTGGATCATCGAGTGCTTCGATGAAATGCGTCCGCGCGGCCCTGGGGCTTGCCATAGTCCGAACGGACTATTCATCAAAGCACGTGGCAGCCGTCAGGCATCAGCGCGTTGATGCCGATTGACTTGGTGCAGGGTTCAGCGCTGCAGGAGCTGGGCGACCACCGCCACGGCAATCACCTCGGGCTGCTTGCCGGCTATGCCCGGCACACCGATCGGGCAGGTCACCCCGGCCAACTCGGCCGCCGTGAAGCCGCGCGCGTCCAGCCGCTGGCGAAAGCTCGCCCACTTGCTCCTGCTGCCGATCAGGCCGATGAAGGGCAGATCGCCCCGCTCGCGCCGACGATGCAGGCAGGCGGCGACGATGTCCAGGTCTTCGGCATGGCTGAAGCTCATGATCAGCACCTTGGCGCCCGGGGCCAGGTCTTGCACGGCGGCCTGCACCGGGTCGGAATGCTCGGCGACGACGTTGTCGGGCAGCCCGGGCGGAAAGATCTCGTCGCGGCTGTCCACCCACTGCACCCGAGCGGGCAAGCGGCCGAGCAGTTCGACGATGGCCCGGCCGACATGGCCGCCGCCGAACAAGGCCACCGACAGCTGCCCCTGCTCATTGGTCAGGCGCTCGCGCAGGCCGGCGATATGCTCCGCACCCAGCCACTCGTAGCGCAAATGGACAACGCCTCCGCAGCACTGGCCCAGGCTGGGGCCTAAAGCGTAGCGGCGCAGCGGCTCGGTGACCGAGCCGGCCGCCAGACAGGCACGGGCCTGGGCAATGGCCTCGAACTCCAGCTGGCCCCCGCCCAACGTGTCAAAGACGCGCGCGGGTGTCACCGCCATCCAGGCCCCCTCCTCGCGCGGCCCGCTGCCCTCGACCCTGGCGACGCTGACGAGCACAGCCGGTCCCTGTGCCAGCGCCTGCTCCAGCGCCCGCCAAGACCTCATTCAGCTGCCCCGGTAGGTGGAGTAGCTCCAGGGACTGGCCAGCAGCGGCACGTGGTAGTGCGAATCGGCGTCGGCAATGCCGAAGTCCAGCGGCACCTCGTCCAGAAAGGCCGGCTCGGGCAGTTCGACGCCACGGGCCCTGAAGTAGTCGGCCACGCCGAACACCAGGCGGTAGCGGCCGGCCTCCAGCGCCTCGCCCTCCAGCAACGGGCCATCGGCCCGGCCATCGGCGTTCAGCAGCAGCGATTTCAGCGGCTGCACCGCCGGCCCGTCCAGGCGATACAGGCGCACGGCCATGCCGGCGGCGGGGCTGCCGTGCATGGTGTCCAGCACATGGGTGGTGAGCTTGCCCATCGCATTCATCCTGTGTTTCTGTCGAGAAGGCAAAGTGTATACACTTCGGAACACAATGCCCGCCAAAACACCGCCATCGGCCACGCAACGCATCGCCGAGTCCATCACCCAGGCCATCGTCGAGCGGCGGCTGATGCCCGGCACCAAGCTGGCCGAGCAGCAGATCGCCGACATCTTCAAGGTCTCCCGCACCCTGGTGCGCCAGGCGCTGAACCAGCTCAGCCGCGACCGCCTGGTGACACTGGAGCCGGCCCGCGGCGCCTTCGTCGCCCAGCCCAGCGTCGATGAGGCGCGCCAGGTGTTCGAGGTGCGCAAGATGTTGGAGGCGGCGATGATCACCCAGTTGGCCCAGACCATCAGCAAGCCGCAGATTGCTCAGCTGCGCACCCATCTGGCGGCCGAGCGAGAGGCCGTGGGCCGCACCGATGTGCCTGGGCGCACAAGGCTGCTGGCCGACTTCCATGTGATCCTGGCCCGGCTGCAGGGCAACGAGGTGCTGGCGCAGATCCTCACCGACCTGCTGTCGCGCAGCTCGCTGATCGCGCTGATGTACCAGAGCGCCCATTCGGCCGCCGAGTCGCAGGCCGAGCATGAATCAATAGTCGACGCGCTGGAGCGCCGAGACGCCAGCGCCGCCCTGAAGCTGCTGGACGCCCACCTCGGCAACGTCGAGGCCAATCTGAGACTGAACCCGCGCGTGCAAGACCTTGCCAGCGCGTTGCAAGCATGAGCCAACTACAAAACGCCCGCTATCCCCGCGACCTGATCGGCTACGGTGAGAAGCCGCCCCATGCGCAATGGCCCGGCCAGGCCCGCATCGCCGTGCAGTTCGTCCTGAACTACGAGGAAGGCGGCGAGAACTCGGTGCTGCATGGCGACGCTGGCTCCGAGCAGTTCCTGTCCGAGATGTTCAACCCGCCGGCCTTTGCCGCGCGGCATCTGAGCATGGAGGGCATCTACGAATACGGCTCCCGCGTCGGCGTCTGGCGCCTGCTGCGCGAGTTCGAAAGCCGCGCGCTGCCGCTGACCGTGTTCGGCGTGGCTATGGCGCTGGAACGCCACCCGGAGCTGACGCAAGCCTTTGTCGAGTTGAACCACGAGATCGCCTGCCACGGCTGGCGCTGGATCCACTACCAGAACATGCCGCCGGCCGAGGAGCGCCAGCACATGGACACCGGCATGGACATCATCCAGCGCCTCACCGGCGAGCGCCCCTCCGGTTGGTACACCGGCCGCGACAGCCCCAACACCCGGCGTCTGGTCGCCGACTACGGCGGTTTCGAATACGACAGCGACTACTACGGCGACGACCTGCCGTGCTGGCTGAATGTGCGCAAGAGCGATGGCGATCTGGCCCCGCACCTGGTCGTGCCCTACACGCTGGACTGCAACGATATGCGCTTCGCCCTGCCCCAGGGTTTCAGCCATGGCGACGAGTTCTTCGAGTACCTGCGCGACAGCTTCGACGTGCTCTATGCCGAAGGCGCCGAAGCGCCGAAGATGATGAGCATAGGCATGCACTGCCGGCTGCTGGGCAGGCCCGGCCGCATGCGCGCGTTGCAGCGCTTTCTGGACCATGTCGAGAAGCATGACCGCGTCTGGGTCTGCCGCCGCGTGGACATCGCCCGCCACTGGCGCGCCACCCAACCGTTCGACGCCAACACCGCTTTTATCTGGGAGTCATGATTGATGTTGACGCTGGAACACCTGAATGCCGCCAGCGCGGCGGACTTCGTCGCCCTGCTGGACGGCACCTACGAACACTCGCCCTGGATCGCCGAACGCGCCGCCGCTGCGCGCCCGTTCCAGAGCCTGGCGCATCTGAAACATCAGCTTGCCCGTGTGGTGCGCGAGGCCGCACCCGACGAACAGCTGGGCCTGATACGCGCCCACCCGGAGCTGGCCGGCAAGGCCATGGTCAGCAAGAGCCTGACCGCCGAATCGACGAACGAGCAGAGCAAGGCCGGCCTGACCGATTGCACACACGAGGAGTTCGCGCGCATCCAGCAGCTCAACGCCGACTACAACGCCAAGTTCGGCTGGCCCTTCATCCTCGCCGTGCGCGGGCCGCGGGGCCAGGGCTTGCCCAGGGCCGAGATCATCGCCACCTTTGCGCGGCGGTTGGCCGGCCACCCGGACTTTGAGCGCGCCGAGTGCCTGCGCAATATCCACCGCATCGCCGAAGTTCGTTTGAATGACAAGTTCGGCGTGGTGCCGGCCCTGGGCGATCAGGTCTGGGACTGGGCCGAGGCGCTGGCCGTGCACAGCGACCCGGGCTTCAAGGAGCAGGGGCAGCTGACCGTCACCTACCTGACCGAGGCACACCGCGCCTGCGCCGCGCAGCTGCGGCAGTGGATGCTGGAGTGCGGTTTCGACGAGGTCAGGATCGATGCGTTGAGCAATGTCGTCGGCATCTATCACGGCACCGGCGACAAGCGCCTCTTGACCGGCTCGCATTTTGATACCGTGCGCAACGGCGGCAAGTACGATGGGCGCCTGGGCATCCTGGTGCCCATGGCCTGCGTGCGCGAGTTGCACCGTCAGCAGCGCCGCCTGCCCTTCGGCCTCGAGGTCGTCGGCTTTGCCGAGGAGGAAGGCCAGCGCTTCAAGGCCGCCTTTCTCGGCTCAGGCGCGCTGATCGGCCGCTTCAAGCCCGCCTGGCTGGACGAGCGCGATGCCGAGGGCATCAGCATGCGCGAGGCGATGCTGGCGGCCGGCCTGCCGGCAACACTTGAGGCGATCAACGCACTGCAGCGCGATCCGGCGCAGTACCTGGGCTTCGTCGAGGTCCATATCGAGCAGGGGCCGGTGCTCAACGAGATGGATCTGCCGCTGGGCGTCGTCACCTCGATCAATGGCAATGTGCGCTATCTGTGCGAAGTCACCGGTATGGCCTCGCATGCGGGCACCACGCCGATGGACCGGCGCCGTGACGCAGCTGCCGCGGTCGCCGAGCTGATTCTTTATGTCGAGCAGCGTGCCGCTTCGGTACCCAACGTCGTCGGCACGGTGGGCATGCTGCAGGTGCCGGCCGGTTCGATCAATGTGATCCCCGGCCGCTGCCTGTTCAGCCTCGACCTGCGCGCCACCACCAATGCAGCGCGCGACGCACTGGATGCCGATGTGCAGGCCGAGCTGCGGCGGATCTGCGAACGCCGCGGCCTGCACTGGACCTTGACGCAGACCGAGAGCGCCTCGGCCGCACCCAGCGATCCGGCCTGGCAGCAGCGCTGGGAGGCCGTCGTCGCCGGCCTGGGCCTGCCGGTCCATCGCATGCCCTCGGGGGCCGGCCACGACGCGATGAAGCTGCACGAGGCGATGCCGCAGGCCATGCTGTTCCTGCGCGGCGCCAATTCGGGCATCAGCCACAACCCGCTGGAGTCGATCACCAACGACGACGCCCAGCTCTGCGTGCGGGCCTTTCAGGGCCTGCTGGAATCGCTATGAGCACACCGCACGAACAACTCGACGCCTGGATAGACGCCCACTTCGACGAGGAGGTGCGCTATCTGCAGGCCCTGGTCCAGGTGCCCACCGACACCCCGCCCGGCAACAACGCGCCCCACGCCGAGCGCACGGCCGAGTTACTGGCTGCCATGGGCCTGGCGGCTGAAAAGCATGCCGTGCCCGCGGCCGAGGTCCAGGCCTACGGCCTGCAAAGCATCACCAACCTGATCGTGCGCCGCCGCTATGCCGAGGGCGGCCCGGTGATCGCGCTGAACGCGCATGGCGATGTCGTGCCTCCCGGTGAGGGCTGGAGCCACGGCCCCTACAGCGGCGAGGTGGTCGATGGCAAGCTCTACGGCCGCGCCTCGGCCGTCAGCAAGAGCGATTTCGCCAGCTACACCTTTGCGCTGCGCGCGCTGGAGTCGCTGGGCCTGCCGCTGAAGGGTGGCGTCGAGCTGCACTTCACCTACGACGAGGAATTTGGCGGCGAGCTGGGCCCCGGCCGGCTGCTGGCTGCAAAGTTGACCAAGCCCGATCTGCTGCTGGCCGCCGGCTTCAGCTACCAGGTGGTGACCGCCCACAACGGCTGCCTGCAGATGGAGGTCACGGTGCACGGCAAGATGGCCCACGCCGCGATCCCGCATACCGGCGTCGATGCGTTGCAGGCGGCGGTGGCCATCCTGAACGCGCTGTACGCGCAGAACCAGCTCTACAAACAGGTCACCTCAGCCGTTGAAGGCATCACCCACCCCTACCTGAACGTCGGCCGCATCGAGGGCGGCACCAACACCAATGTCGTGCCCGGCAAGGTGGTGTTCAAGCTCGATAGGCGGATGATTCCCGAGGAGGATCCGGTGGCCGTCGAGGCCAGCATCCGCCAGGTGATAGCCGATGCGGTAGCCGCCTGCCCCGGCGTCACCGTGGACATCAAGCGCCTGCTGCTGGCCCGCGCGCTCAAGCCGCTGGCCGGCAACAAGGCCCTGGTGCAAGCGCTGCAAAAGCACGGCGAGGCGGTGTTCGGCGAGCCCATCCCGACCTCGGGCACGCCGCTGTACACCGATGTGCGGCTGTACGGCGAGCAGGGCATTCCGGCCGCGATCTACGGCGCCGGGCCGCGCACGGTGCTGGAGAGCAATGCCAAGCGCGCCGACGAGCATGTCGTGCTGAGCGACCTCCGCGGCGCCACCAAGGTGGTGGCGCGCACGCTGTTCGATCTGCTCAGCGCTGCAGCCTGAAGGTGCCGACCACGCCGCTGAGCGCCTGGGCCTGAGCCTTCAGCGACTCGGCTGCGGCGGCCGATTCCTCGACCAGGGCGGCGTTCTGCTGCGTCGCATGATCGAGCTGGTTGACCGCCGTGTTGACGGTGCCGATGCCGCTGCGTTGCTCGCTGGCGGCGGCGCTGATCTCGCCGATGATGTCGGTCACGCGCTGCACCGAGGCCACGATCTCGCTCATCGTCGCGCCCGCGTCCTGCACCAGGCGTGCACCTGACTCGACCCGGTCCACCGAGGCGCTGATCAGGGTCTTGATCTCGCGCGCGGCCTGTGCCGAACGCTGGGCCAGGCTGCGCACCTCGGAGGCCACAACGGCAAAACCGCGGCCCTGCTCGCCGGCACGCGCCGCCTCGACGGCCGCGTTCAGGGCCAGGATATTGGTCTGGAAGGCGATGCCGTCGATGGTGCCGATGATGTCGGCAATGCGCTTGGAGCTGGTGTTGATCTCGTCCATCGTGGTCACCACCTCGGCCACCACCGCGCCGCCGCGGCGGGCCACCTCGGCGGCCGAACCGGCCAGCTGATTGGCCTGGGCCGCCGAGTCCGCCGACTGCGCCACCGTGCCGGTCAGCTGGGCCATGCTGGAGGCGGTCTGCTGCAGGCTGCTGGCGGTCTGCTCGGTGCGCTGGCTCAAGTCCTGGTTGCCGGAGGCAATCTCGCCCGAAGCGACCTGAATGCTGGAGGCCGTGGACTGCACCTGCTGCAGCGCATTGTTGATACGCATCAGCGCCGCCTTCAGGGCCGCCGCGCCGGGCGTGTCGGCCTCCAAGCGGCCCACATCGAGCGCGATCTGGTCGCGGGCATTGATGTGGTCCACCAGCCGGCTGAGCTCGTCGCCCTGCTGCGCGGCCTCGCGCAGGCGCAGGGCCATATAGATTTCGAAGCCGGTCTGCACCACCACATAGCCGGCATGGATCATGACGCGGCCGAAGTCGGGCTCGGTCAGGCAGTAAATGCCGGCGCCTCCGGCCTGCAGCCGGTCAAAGCCCAGGTGGTGGACCGCAATCACCCCCGCCGCCACGACGATGGGCCGCCAGTCACGGTAGATCAGCAACAGGGCCAGGGTGACGAAGACGCCGAAGTGAAACTCGAGCATGCCCCGCGCCAGCTGGATCTGCAGCGCCACCATCATCATCGCCGCCGCCGCCAGCACCAGACGCGACGCCGTTGTACCCCTGGCCATGAAGAAGACGGCAGCCGCGATGCCCAGCAGCAGCAGCGAGCCGGTAAAGGCCAGGCCCAGCTGATCGAACTGCTGGCCAATGGCCAGCGCCAGCAAGGCGCCCACCATCAAGGCCAGCATCAGGACAAGGTCTGCGGTGCGCGACAGGGAAATGGTGGTGCCGGCCGAGGTATCGGGTTGCATATGTCTCTTGCTCTATTTGATGTGAAGCCGGGATGGGCCTGGTTGCCGAAACATCATGACGCCGGCCCGACCGGTCACTGCGATGAAATACGGGCAAATCCAGCCCCAGACAAATGACGGGGGCTTGTGGGGGCTCTTCGGCCCTTCAAGCCGCAACTGAAGCGGCAAGATGCAGGGCATGAACCGAGCTCGGTAGTTCGCCGGTTCGTCCACCACATCGCCGGGGCCGCGTGCTGCTGACAGCTCGCCGGGGCCCGCGTTGTCCGCGCCAGAGAAGGCTCCACGCCACGGCCCCACGTTTGGCTCAGATCGAGCCGCAATGTCTCGGGTGGCGTCCGCCAGCGCGTTCGGCAGGTCCTGCTCCCGCAGGACCTGCCCTTTTTCCTGTTGAACTCAGGCAGTGACGGCGTGGATATTGATCACGCGGCCGGCACCGTGGCCGGTGGAGCAGGCCTGACCCGACAGGGCCTCATCGAAGACCTCGCGGGCGCAGTCATGGCAGGCCCCGCAGGCGCTGGCCACATGGCAGTCGTCCTGCATCTGCTCGAAGCAGTGCACGCCATTGGCGACCGCGCGCTTGATGTCGCGGTCGGAAACTCGGTGGCAAAGGCAGACGATCATGGTGTGAGGCAACACGTTCAGCGGATGCCAGCACTCTAATCGAAATGCGAACGCTTCTCAATTGTTTACAGAGAACAACCCCAGGGTTCAGGGGTTTTGCCTCTGTCCGAGCGCTTATGAAGCCTCGTGCACCTGGCTCTGCATCCAGTTCTGCTCGCCCAGCTTGGCCACCAGCTCGATCTCGGTTTCCAGGTGGTCGGCGTGTTCCTCGGTGTCGTCCAGGATCTCGACGAACAGGTCACGTGACACATAGTCGCGCACGCTTTCGCAGTGAGCGATGGCGTCCCGCAGCAGCGGCTGCGTGCCCAACTCCAGCTTCAGATCGCAGTGCAGCACCTCGACGGCGCTCTCGCCAATCATCAGCTTGCCCAGGTCTTGCAGGTTCGGCAGGCCGTCCAGCATCAGGATGCGTGTCATCAGCTTGTCGGCATGCTTCATTTCCTCGATCGACTCCTGGTACTCATGCTTGGCCAGGCGCTTGAAGCCCCAGTTGTCCAGCATGCGGTAGTGCAGAAAGTACTGGTTGATCGCGGTCAGCTCGTTCTTCAGCTGGAGATTCAAGTACTCCAAGACCTTGGCATCGCCCTTCATTGCTTGCTCCTGAGAAAATCAATTCGACGATTCTGAACGCCTGGGCGCGCGCTGTCAGCGATGAGTGAGAAGCACTAGCAGAGCGCCCCAAAAAAAACAAGATTGCAAATGCGACTAATTCGCATTTATTATGCGGGCATGGACACCTCTTCTCATTGCCCAGATGCCGCAACGGGCCAGCCCCAGGCGCCCCGTCACGTCGAGACTAACCCGCCGCCTGCCCGCTGGACCAGCGAAATCCTGCTCGGCGGCGCCCGTGAGGCGCAGATCGACCACCAGGGCTGCACCTACCGCCTGAGGCTCACCCAGCTGGGCAAGCTGATACTGACCAAATAGCCCGCACGCGGTGGTCACCGGGGTTGATGTCGCCGACACCGTCGCTGGTCGTGGCCAGCGTCGAAGCAGGCCCGGCTAACGCGGCACTGCTGATCAGTCGACTGAGGGAGGCTGCGGCCAAAGGCGCGCGCCGGAAGCGCCCCCCTTCGCATAGCCGACCGCCTTGACCTGTCGCTTGCCCTGCATGCCCGGGGCTTCGCCGAGGTACTGGAGCACCGCTGGTCACCGTCCAACGTCGTGCCCGAGCACACCACTACCCCCCTGCCCCCTTAGCCAACCTCGCCACCAGCTTCAGCAGCGTCGGCACACGTTTCCTGCCATGCATGGTGCGCAGCCGGGCCTTGGCCGCGCCGAGGTCGATGCCGGCGCAGGTCACGATCAGCGGGCGGGTTTCTTCTTCCCTGACCACCTCGAACTGCGCTGGAGTCTCGGCCATCGCCGTCTTGGAGATGCCGATGATGGCAACGCGGCCGCCAAGGGCATGGAACAGGTGCTGGCCCAGGCCCGGGGTCTCCTGCGCGTCGAGGTGGACGAAGCCGTCGATGACGATGACCTCGGGGTCCAGCGCATGTTCGCGCAGCAGTTGCAGCAGGCATGGCAGCTCGCGCAGATCCAGCTCGCCGCGCGGCGCCTTCTCGACATGGCTGATGCGGGAGGTGTAGGCGCGGAGGGCTTCCGCGGCGCCCCAGTCCTCGAAGGCCACGGCGGCGGCATGGGCGCCTTCGGCGTCGTAGTGAACGTCAACTGCCAGTTTCATCGAGTTGCCTGCGGGATCAGCCTGTGGTCCGGGCATTGTCGCCGTCACCACCGCCACCGGGCCACTTGCCGTACAGTCCTGCCCCACACCCCACTTCATGCCGGTCTCACCCATGCTGATCATCCAAAAACTCCTGCCCCAGGGCGAAGGCCTGGCCCCGGTGCTGCTCAAGCGCGCCGGCGTGCTGGCCCTGCCCTTTGCCCACCGTCAGCACCATGAGGCCAATCTGAGCAACGGCGAGGGCCTGGAGCTGGGCCTGCGCCTGCCCAAGGGCAGCACGCTGCGCGGCGGCGATGTGCTGGTGGCCGAGGACGGCTCGCTGCTGCGCGTCGAGGCCGCCCCCGAGCACCTGCTGCTGGTGCGTGCCAATGCCGAGCACGGCAAGCCGGGCGACCTGCTGCGCCTGGCCCATCAGCTGGGCGAGATGCATGTGCATATGGAAGCCCATGACGACCATCTGCGCCTGCCCGGCGACCCACAGCTGGCCCAGTGGCTGGAACGCCAGCACTTCGTGCTGGCCCCCGAGGTCGCGCCCTTCGATCCGCCGGCGCTGCTGAGCCAGCTGCCCGAGGTCATGGAACACAACCACGATCATGATCATCACGACCATGACCATGGACACGCGGGTCATGTGCACGGCCCGGGGTGTAATCACTAAAGGTCGTCTCCTTGGCCCCCAAACCCCGCCGTGAGGGCAAGGTTTGCGGGCTTGATCTGCTGAAAACGCGATCACTGAACAAAACCACTGAGATACCAATTCTCAGCACGTGAAGAAACGCACATCGCCCCAGGTGATCCCCCTTAGCCAGGGGGATCACAGCGCGACCCGCCTCCCTAGAATCCGCTCCGGTTGCAAACCAATTGCAAACCACCTGGCCGGCTCAACACGGCCAACCACTGAAAGCCACTAGGGAGATTCACCATGAATATCAAGAAGAGTCTGAATCGTTTCGCCGCCTTGAGCCTGCTGGCCGCCGCTTGCGGCGCCGCCCAGGCCCTGCCCCTGATCGACCTCGGCCCGGCCGCCGGTTACAGCGGCTTTTTCTTCGGCAATGTGAACGCCGCCTCCGACGTCGAAGGCCGCCTGGCCGTCGGTGGCAACCTGACCTCCGGCTTCGATGTCGGCTACCGCAATGCCTTCGGCTCGACGGCTCCGTCGCTGGTTGTGGGCGGCAGCGTCTCGCTGACCGGTCAATGGGGCGTTGCCGGCTCGATCTACAACGGCCCGACCTACAACACCAACACCAATGCCTCGATCGGCCCGAGCACCGCTCCCTGGGTGCCCAGCCAGCTGAAGGCCGGTGACATCGTCTACGGCACCAGCCTGACCGCGGTCAGCTGGCAGTACGGCACGGCCACGCAGAACGCCAGCTACCTGGACTTCGCTGGCGCTAAGACGCAACTCAGCGGCCTGTCCAGCACGCTGGCGGGCCAGGCACAGATCGGCAGCTGGTCCGCCAGCGCCGGCGGCGTGACCTTGACCGGTGACGGCAGCTCCGACGTGCAGATCTTCAATCTGGGCAACACCGCGCTGAGCAATATCACCTTGAACAACGTCAAGGCCGGCGCCCATGTGGTGATCAACAGCTCGCTGACCAACGTCGTGTTCTCCGGCAATCTGGGTGGCGACCAGGCCAATTCCAGCGACGGTCTGGCCTCGCACCGCGACCGCGTGATCTACAACCTGAGCAATGCCACCAGCGTCAATGTCAGCACCTTCCTCAACGGCAGCGTGCTGGCGGTGAACGCCAATGTCATCGGCAGCGGCCACCTGGAAGGCACCCTGATCGCCAACTCGCTGAGCGCAGGGCCGAACGGCAAGCTGGAGCTGGGCTACGAGCCCTTCGTGCCGACCACGCCCGTGCCGGAGCCCGAAACCTATGCGCTGATGATGGCCGGTCTGCTGACCGTGGCCCTGGTCTCGCGCCGCCGCAAGGCCCAGTAAAACAAGAAGACGTCGCTCGGGGATGGGGTGGTACAAGCCCCACAACGCAAAGAGCCGGAACCCGCAAGGGCTCCGGCTCTATTTTCATTGCCGCGGGGTCATCAGCGCAGATTGATCACGCCCCGCATGGCCCGCACCGAGCCCTCGCCGATGGCGGCGCCAAAGCGCTTGGCCAGGCGCTCGGCGACATTGTCCTTGGGCGTGTAGTCGATCACGTCCTCGGCCTTGACGACCTCGCGGGCGACGAAGTCCAGGCTGCCGATCTTGTCGGCCAGGCCCAGCTTGATCGACTCCTCGCCGTTCCAGAACAGGCCGGAGAAGGTCTCCGGCGTTTCCTTCAGGCGCTTGCCGCGGCCGTCTTTCACGGCCTTGATGAACTGGCGGTGGATCTGGTCCAGCATCGCCTGGGCAAAGCCGCGCTGCTTCTCGCTGACCGGCGAGAACGGATCCAGCATGCCCTTGTTCTCACCGGCGGTGAGCAGGCGGCGCTCGACGCCATACTTCTCCATCACGCCGGTGAAGCCGAAGCCATCCATCAGCACGCCGATGGAGCCGACCACCGAGGCCTTGTCCACATAGATCTCGTCGGCCGCGGCGGCCATGTAATAGCAGCCCGAGGCGCACATTTCCTCGACCACGGCATAGACCGGCTTCTTGTACAGGGCCTTGAGCCGGCGGATCTCGTCATAGACGATGCCCGACTGCACCGGGCTGCCGCCGGGCGAGTTCATGCGCAGCACCACGGCCTGGGCGCCATGGTCCTCGAAGGCCGGCCGCAAGGCTGCCAGCAGGTTCTCGGCGCTGGCCTCGGTGTCCACGGCGATCTCACCGCGCACCTCGACCAGGGCCGTGTGCGGACCGCTGGGCGATGGCGTGTGATGGCGCTGCAGGAACAGGAACCAGGCGAACAAGGCAATGATGCCCAGCCAGATCAGCCGGAAGAAGCTGCGCCAGCGGCGGTCGCTGCGGCGGTCACGCAGGTACTCGCGCGCAAACTGCTCCAGCACCGGCTCCAGGCCGACCACCGAGTGGGTGGCCGAGGCGGCGGCGCTGGGCGCGGGGGCAGCCGCGGCCACCGGAGGCGTGCCGGGCGGCGCGGGGGTGTTGTCCACATTCAGTGTGGCCGGGCCCGGATCGGGCACCGCGCCGGGCAGATCGTCATTCGGAGTCATGCTTTGCCTTCAATATCGGAGGGTAGGGCCTGAACGGGCTTGGTGTCCCGGTTCGGGAACCAGTAGACCTGGCCCTCGCGCTCCTGCACCTGGATGCGCGTCAGCCTGCCGCGTGAGCAGGGGCCGGACACGATCTGCCCGGTGCGCGGCTCATAGGCCGCGCCGTGGATGGAACACATGATGTATTCCTTGGAGCTGTCTAGAAATTCGCCGGGCTGCCAGTCCATCTCGGTGGGCACATGGACGCAGCGATTCAGGTAGGCGAACACTTCGCCATCGAAGCGCAGCACGAATGCGCGCACCGCCTCACCCCATTGCAACACATCGAAGACGACGGCCGTGCCCCGCTCGGCCAACTCGTCGGAGCGGCACAACAGCAGCGGCTCGCCTGTGGGTGCTTCATGCATAGGAGTCCAGCCATTGATGCAGCTCGGCCACGCTATGCGCCACGTGGACCGGCGCAAAGGTATGGAAGCTGTCGTGCTCGTGCGCGCCGTAGCTGACACCCAGGCAGGCCGTGCCGGCGTTGACGGCCAGCTGCAGATCGTGCGTGGTGTCGCCAATCATCAACGTGCGCTCGGGCTCCGTGCCCAGCTCGCGCATCAGCTCCAGCAGCATCTGCGGATTCGGCTTGGAGGCGGTCTCGTCGGCGGTGCGGCTGCTGTCGAACATGCCCTTGAGCTGGGCGCTGTCCAGCGCCTCGTCCAGGCCCCTGCGGTTCTTGCCGGTGGCCACGGCCAGCCAGTGGTGGCGGGCCTTCAGGCTGTCCAGCATCGCCAACACTCCCTCGAACAGCACCAGCTCGTGCTTGCTCTCGAAGTAGTGATGGCGAAAGCGCAGGCCCAGCTCGGGGTATTTGTCGGCCGGCAGATCGGGCGCGGCATGGCGCAGCGCGTCCTGCAGGCCCAGGCCTATCACATAGCTGGCCGCCTGGTCGCTGGGCACGGTGGTGCCGACGTCGGCGCAGGCAGACTGGATGGCACGGGTGATCAGCGCCGTCGAGTCATACAGAGTGCCATCCCAGTCGAAGACGATCAGATCAAATTGGCGGGGTCGGTTCACGCAGTTACTTTCAACACAGCGAGCAAGGCTTCGCATTCGGGAGGCAATGGTGCGACGAGTTCAATCTCCTCGCCCGTGGCGGGGTGGTTGAACTTCAGCCGCCGGGCATGCAGGAACATGCGCTCGAATTTGTGACCACCGAGGCGCTCGCCCCGGGCCAAGGCATGGTTGAGCTCGAAGATGCCGTACTTGGTGTCACCAACAATCGGGTGGCCGGCATGTTGCAAATGCACGCGGATCTGGTGCGTGCGGCCGGTCTTGATCGTCACGTCCAGCAAGCTGAAGCCGTCGAAGGCCCTGGCCAGCCGGACCAGCGAGATCGAACGGCGGGCGTCCTCGGCATTGACATCATGGGATGAGGTCACCGCGCGCACCCGGCGCTCGCCATCGGCGTCGAGAAACTTGTGCAGCGGCACGTCGATGACCTTGTTCGACGCGTCCCAGGCACCGACCACCAGGGCGGCATAGGTCTTGCCGGTCTCGCGCTCGCGGAACTGGGTCTGCAGGCCGGTCAGCGCACTGCGCTTCTTGGCGATCAACAGCAGGCCCGAGGTTTCGCGGTCCAGCCGATGCACCAATTCCAGGAATTTGGCCGTCGGCCGGGCTTGGCGCAGCTGCTCGATCACGCCGAAGCTGACGCCGCTGCCGCCGTGCACGGCCACACCGGCCGGTTTGTTGATGGCGATCAAATGCTCGTCTTCGAACACGATGGGAAACTCGCGCGGTGGCGCTGCGGGTGCGCCGTTCTCCACCCGCTCGGGCAGGCGCACCGGCGGAATGCGCACCTCGTCGCCCAGTTCCAGCCGCGTGTCGGCATGGGCCCGGCCCTTGTTGACACGCACCTCGCCGGCACGGATCAGCCGGTAGACGTGCGTCTTGGGCACGCCCTTGAGTTCGCGCAAGAGGAAGTTGTCCAGGCGCTGGCCGGCCGAGCCATCGTCGATGGTGACGCGCTTCACCGCCGGCACAGCACTCGCTTTTGCCGGTTCAGCTGGCCGCTGCGCTATCGTTTTTGCCACTGTGTGCTTGGGCGGGCTCACCGGCACACGAATGCCTAAGGCCACCTTTTTGCCGGTTCGGCGCGGGCTTGCGCCGCGTGGCTTCGCCGCCTTGGCCGAACCCGCTGCTTTCCGCCCTATAATGCTTTGCACCACGTTTGCGCCGTAAGTATTTGATTTGCCTGAGTTTAACTGGGCAAGAGCGGTGCAAGTGGCGGCCCGTAGGGTTTGAACAAGACAAGACGGGTCAAAAATCGGTGATGCAACGCGCCCTGCCGTGGGCGGGCGCTGTCCCCAAGTGACAGCGCGGCCAGCGGCAGCACGTGGCAGAGCAAACGTAGAACGAGCCAACCCGCCGTCCTATCAGGACAGGGAAAGACAAAGGTTTATATAGGCATGAGGCGCGCAATTACAGTTTGCAGATCTCATGCCCGCGTTCAGTGATCAGCGGATGTTCCCCTTCAATCCCTCCCCCATGCCCTCCAAGTGTTTGCTGCCCCGGCTAAATGCCGGCGCCGGCCGCGCCATGGATCAGGCCTGGGCCGCGTGGCGCCCGTCGCTCGCACCAAGGGATGGGGCCACAAGCGCTGATGTTTCACTGCCACGCATGCGCCAACGCTGCTCCTCTTGATCGGCTAAACGATCAACCGCGCAGTCCAGGGCGATTCCTTACTCGGTTCCTCCACGTTTCTCGTGCATCGGTGAGTCGCCCACGGTTCTCGGACCGCAGGCGGCGGTGATGTATGCGCGACCCAGGTCCTGTCGAACAGGCCGGGCGCGCACAGAGGAGAGTGAACATGAAACGCATGCTGATCAATGCGACGCAGGCTGAAGAGCGTCGCCTGGCCATCGTCGATGGCCAGAAACTGGTGGACTTCGAGACCGAGATCGAGGGCCGCGAACAGCGCAAGGGCAATATCTACAAGGCCGTCGTGACCCGCGTCGAGCCCTCGCTCGAAGCCTGTTTCGTCGACTACGGCGAAGACCGCCACGGTTTCCTGCCCTTCAAGGAAATCTCGCGCCAGTTCTTCCGCGAAGGCACGGATGTGCGCACCGCCCGCATCCAGGACGCGATCAAGGAAGGCCAGGAGTTGCTGGTCCAGGTCGAAAAAGAAGAGCGCGGCAACAAGGGCGCGGCGCTGACCACCTTTGTTTCGCTGGCCGGCCGCTATCTGGTCTTGATGCCCAACAACCCCCGCGGCGGTGGCGTTTCGCGCCGCATCGAGGGCGAAGACCGTGAAGAGCTGAAAGAGAACCTCGACCAGCTCGAATATCCCAAGGGCATGAGCCTGATCGCCCGCACCGCCGGCATCGGCCGCTCGGCTCCCGAACTGCAGTGGGACCTGAACTACATGCTGAAGCTGTGGACCGCCATCGACGGCGCGTCCAAGGGCAGCAAGGGCGCCTTCCTGATCTATCAGGAATCGTCGCTGGTGATTCGCGCCATTCGCGACTACTTCACCGCCGACATCGGCGAAATCCTGATCGATACGGACGATATCTTCGAGCAGGCCCAGCAGTTCATGAACCACGTGATGCCCGAAACGGCCAATCGCGTGAAGCGCTACCGTGACGATGCGCCGCTGTTCAGCCGCTTCCAGATCGAGCACCAGATCGAGACCGCGTTCTCGCGCACGGTGAACCTGCCGTCGGGCGGCGCCATCGTCATCGACCACACCGAGGCCCTGGTCTCGGTCGACGTCAACTCGGCCCGCGCCACGCGCGGCGGTGACATCGAGGAAACCGCCACCCGCACCAACCTGGAAGCCGCCGACGAAATCGCGCGCCAGATGCGCTTGCGCGACCTGGGTGGCCTGATCGTCGTCGACTTCATCGACATGGAAGAGAGCAAGAACCGCCGCGAGGTCGAACAGCGCCTGCGCGACGCGCTGCGCTCCGACCGTGCCCGCGTGCAGTTCAGCTCGATCAGCAAGTTCGGCCTGCTCGAACTGAGCCGCCAGCGCCTGCGCCCGGCGCTGTCTGAGGGCAGCCACATCACCTGCCCGCGCTGCAACGGCACCGGCCATATCCGCGACACCGAGTCCAGCGCGCTGCAGATCCTGCGCATGGTCCAGGAAGAGTCGATGAAGGACAACACCGCCGCCGTGCATGTGCAGGTGCCGGTGGAAGTGACCTCGTTCCTGCTGAACGAGAAGCGCACCGAAATCACCAAGATCGAGTTGAAGCAGCGCATCACCGTGCTGCTGGTGCCCAACAAGCACCTCGACACCCCGAACTACAAGCTGGAACGCCTGCGCCACGATGACCCGCGTCTGGAGAATCTGCAGGCCAGCTACACGATGATCGAAGAGCCGGAAGACGAGGTGGGCATCACCCGCCGCGAAAAGGCAAAGGCCAAGCAGGAGCCGGTCATCAAGGGCATCCTGCCCGAGACGCCCGCACCTGTTGCCGTGCCCAAGCCCGCTCCCGCGCCCGCCCCGGTCGCAGCACCGGTGGCTGCTCCCGCACCGGTGGCCGCACCCGCTGCCGCGGGCGGTGGTTTCTTCGGCTGGATCAAGAGCCTGTTCGGCGGTGGCGAGACTGCCGCTCCGGCACCGGCCCCCGTCAAGCCCGTTGTGGCCAACCCCGAAGCCAAGCCGGCCCGCGAAGGCCGTGACGGCCAGCGCGGCCGTGGTGACCGCAACGATCGTGGCGGCCGAGGCGGCCGTGGTGGTCGCGACGGCGGACGCGATGGTGGCCGTGACGGCAACCGCGAAGCCAAGCCGGAAGGCACACGTGCCGAGTCCGCAGGCCGTGACGGTCAGCGCGATGGTCAACGTGAAGGCGGCCGTGGTGGCCGTGGCGAGCGTGATGCCCGTCCTGAGAACCGCGAAGGCGGTGGCCGTCCGCGTCGCGAACGTGGTGAGCGGACCGAGCGCACCGAAGGCCTGGATGTCGCGGCAGGCGCTGCCGTGGCTGCCGGTGTGGCAGTTGCCGGCGCTGAAGAGGCACGAGCACCGCGCGCCGAACGTGGTGAGCGCGGTGGCCGTGGCCGTGGTGACCGTGCCGAGCGCGGCCCGCGCAATGAAGAACGCAGTGCCGAGGCCGTGGCCGAATTGAGCGCCGACGCCGGTGCACAACCCGCCTTTGCCGACACCGCCCCGGCCGCCGAAGGCGCCGAAGCAGGTGAAGACCAAGGCGAACGCCAAGGCGGCCGCCGCCGCCGCCGCCGTGGTGGCCGCGACCGTGACGATACCCGCACCGAAGGCACCGGCACCGATGCCGACGGCGCGCTGCTGGGTGATGGCGCAGTTGCCGCCGAACCGGCCAACGCCGAAGCGCAGGATGCCGTCGCCGCCGAAGGCAGCGAAGGCGCCGCAGAAGGTGAAGGCCAGGCCCGCGAAGGCCGTCGCAATCGTGGCCGTGGTCGTGATCGTGGCCCCCGTCGCGAACGCGGCGAAGGCGAAGAGAACGTCGCCGGCGAAGCCGTTGCGGAAGGTGTTGCCGAGGCGCCGGCCGAAGCCATCGCTCCCGCTGTTGACGAACCTGCCGCAATCGAAGTGATGGTTGCCCGCCCGATCGAGGCTTCGGCCTTTGTGGCACCAGTGGCTGCCGCGCCTGAAGCTGCTCCCGTGGAAGCGGTGGCCGAGCCGGTGGCAGCACCGGCCCCGGCTCCGGTAGCGGCTCCCGCCCCTGCTACTGTCGCCGCACCGGTCGCCGCACCGGTCGTGGTCGAAGCCTTCGCCCTGCCGATCGAGGATCTGAACGCGGTGGCGGCCAATGCCGGCCTGCAGTGGGTCAACTCCGACGCCGACAAGATCCGCGCCGTGCAGGAGGCGATGGCCGCCGAGCCCAAGCCCGTGCATGTGCCCCGCGAACCCAAGCCGGTCGAGCAGATCGACCAGGGCCCGCTGGTGCTGGTCGAGACGCGCAAGGATCTGGCGCAGATCACCTTGCCGTTCGAGCAACGCTGATGGCGTGACGGGCACTGAGCCCGTTGACCCACAAAAAAGCCGCCTGCATGCAGGCGGCTTTTTTTCGTCGCGCCGTCAGCGCGGCTCAGGGAAGGCGCTCCAGCGCGTGCTGATACACCGGCTGATGCATCAGTTCGTCCCAGGTCAGCGGCGCGGTCTGCGGCAGCAGGTCCAGGCGGCGGGCCTCGCTGTCGGGCTCGGCCTGCCAGCGGCCGGCTTTCAGTGCCTTGGCCAGGCCGTCCAGCAAGGCATCGACCGGCTTGCCACCATCGATCTTCGACTGATTGCACAGCAGCACCAGATCGCAGCCGGCATTCAGCGCGGTGATGGCGCCCTCGGTCGGGCTGCCCGCAAGGCGTGCGCCCTCCATGCTCAGGTCGTCGCAGCAGATGGCGCCGTTGAAGCCCAGCTGGCCACGCAGGATGTCCTTCAGCCAGCGGGCCGAGAAGCCGGCCGGCAAGGCATCGACCTTGGGATAGGTCACGTGGGCCGGCATCACGCAGGTCAGCGACGTGGACAGCCAGTCGTAGGGCTTGGCGTCTTCGGCCAGGATGGCTTTCAGCGAGCGCTTGTCCACGGCCGCAGCCACATGCGAGTCCGCCTGGGCATAGCCGTGCGCCGGGAAGTGCTTCCCGCAATTGGCCATGCCCGACTGCAGCAGGCCATGCATCAGGCTCTTGGCCAGCATCGAGACGACGCGCGGGTCGCGGTGGAAGGCCCGATTGCCGACGACCTCGCTGCGGCCATGATCAAGATCGACCACCGGCGTGAAGCTCAGATCGACGCCACAGGCACGCAGCTCGGCACCCAGCACATAACCGGCGGCCGTGGCGGCGTTGGTGGCACGCATCGCGTCCTGCATCCAGAGGTCGCCGAGATCACGCATCGCGGGCAGGTGGGTGAAGCCATCGCTGCGGAAGCGCTGCACGCGGCCACCCTCGTGGTCGACGGTGATCAGCAGATCGGGCCTCAGGGCCTTGATCTCGGCGGTCAACTCGGTCAGCTGGGCCCGGCTCTGCCAGTTGCGGCCGAACAGAATCATGCCGCCGGTCAGCGGATGCTGGAGACGACGGCGGTCGTCATCGGTCAAGGCCAGGCCGGCGATGTCCAGGATCACGGGGGCGTGTTGCAGCTCGGTCATGGGTTCGTCTCTTCTCAAATGGTTTCCACCACCACGAAGGCGGCGGCATATTCGGTTTCGTCGGTGACGGTGACATGGGCACGCAGGCCCTTGGCGGCGAACCATTCGGCCAGCTCGCCATGCAGGAGTATCTCGGGCTTGCCGCTGGCGGCGTTGACGATCTCGCAAGCCCGCCAGGTCATGGGCATGCGCATGCCCAGGCCTATGGCCTTCGAAAAGGCCTCCTTGGCCGCGAAGCGGGTACCCAGAAAGCTCAGGCCCCGCGCCTCGACGCGGGCGCGGCGGACGCGGAACACGGCCAGCTCATGCGGGCCTAGCACCTTCTCGGCGAAGCGCTCGCCACGGCGATCCAAGGTTGCGCGCAGGCGGCGAAGATCGCAGATGTCGGTGCCTATTCCGTAAATCATTGCGCTGAAAAGGCCCGCTGGATGCAGCGCTGGTAGTCACGCACCGTTTCGGCATAACCCAGCTCCAGCGCGTCAGCTATCAGCGCATGGCCGATCGAGACCTCCAGCACGCCCGGTACCTCGCGCAGAAAGCGCGTCAGGTTGTCGCGGTTCAGGTCGTGGCCGGCGTTGATGCCCAGACCCAAGGCCAGCGCCGCGCGCGCGGTGGCCGTGAAGCCGGCCAGCACAACGTCTTCACGCTCTGTGCCGAAGGCGCTGGCATAGGTCTCGGTGTACAGCTCGATGCGGTCGGCGCCCAGCTCGGCGACCAGGGGCATGGCCGCCGGCAGCGGATCCATGAAAAGGCTGACGCGCACACCAAGCGACTTGCACTCCGCGATCAGCGGCTTCAGCCTCGCCATGTCGGCGGGAAGGTTCCAGCCGTGGTCGGAGGTGAACTGGTCCTCGGCATCGGGCACGAAGGTCACCTGGTGCGGGCGGATCTCGCGCACGAAGTCCATCAGGTTCTGCGTTGGATTGCCCTCGATGTTGTATTCGGCCTGGGGCCAGGCCTTGAGCAGGTCGGCCAGCTCGCGCACATCATGGGCGCGGATGTGGCGCTCGTCGGGCCGCGGATGCACGGTGATGCCCTGCGCGCCGGCCTCCAGGCACAGCTGGGCAGCCTTGGCGACGCTGGGGATGCCGAGGTGCCGGGTGTTGCGCAGCAGAGCGACCTTGTTGACGTTGACCGACAGCGCGGTGCGCTGGCCGTGCGGGCCGGCTTCGGGGGCGACAAGTGGATTCATGGCGTTTTGGTATCCAGAAGTTTTTGTAGGTCCAGCATCACCTGCCGGGTGCGCAAAGGCGCATGGCCCAGATGATAGTGAAGCAGGCCGCGCAATGCCGCACGCAGTGCCGGCAAGGCCGTGCCGCAGGCCTGCAGCAGCGCGGCATGGCTGCCATGCTCCAGCGCCGCCTGCAGATGGATCAGCGTGGCGCCGCTGAGCCGGGCCTCATCACCGGCAGGCGCGATCACGCCGGACTGCGGCGACAGCGCGTAGTCACGCTCCGGACGCAGCGCCTGCTGGGTGGTTGTGGCCAGGCTCAGGTCGGGCAGCAGGCCGATCTCGCGCAGCAGCATCAACTCGAAGGCACGCAGGCCGGCCTGGCTGCTGGCGTCGTCTTCGGCATGCAGCTGCGGCAGGGCCTGGGCATAGGCGTCGAACAGCAGCGGGTGCGGGTCTTGCCGGGCCAGCAGCTTGAGCAGCAATTCGTTCAGGTAGTAGCCGGAGAAGATGGCCGCGCCACCTGGCAGGGTGGCCCCACCGCCCCATTCGGCGCTGCGCAGGGTCAAGATCTCGGCCGCGCCCTCCTCCGTCTTGCTGCCCTTGGACAGGCTGACATTGATGCGCTGAAAGGGCAGCAACACAGCGCGCAGCTGCGAGTAAGGACGCTTGGCGCCCTTGGCGACCACGGCCACGCGACCGAGTTCGCGGGTGAACAGGTCGAGTATCAGACTGGTCTCGCTCCAGTCGTAGTGGTGCAGCACGAACGCGGGCTGCGTGGCATGGGCCCGCGGTGCTCTGACGGAAACGCGGGACGCGTTCACTCGTAACCGTAGGACCGCAGATGTTCCTCGCTGTCAGCCCAGCCGGAACGGACCTTGACCCACAGCTCCAGATAGACCTTGGAGTCCATCAGCGTTTCCAGTTCCTGGCGCGCCTCGGAGCCGATGCGCTTCAGGCGCTCGCCACCGCCGCCGATGATCATGCCCTTGTGGGCATCGCGTTCGACGACGATGGAGGCGGCGATGCGCTTCAGATGGCCCTCCTCCTCGAACTTGTCTATCACCACGGTGCAGTTGTAGGGCAGCTCGTCGCCGGTCAGGCGGAACAGCTTCTCGCGGATGATTTCGCTGGCCAGGAAACGGTCGCTGCGATCGGTCAGCGCGTCTTCCTCGTAGAACCAGTCCTGCTCGGGCAGATAGGGCTTGAGGATGGCGAACAGGCGCTCGACATCGCTGGGCTTCTGCGCCGACAGCGGCACGAATTCGCTGAAATTGCGGCGCTCCTGCATCGCCTTCAGCCAGGGCACCATGTCGGCGCGGCGGTTCACCGCGTCGAGCTTGTTGGCGATCAGGATGACCGGCTTGTGCTCGGGCAGCAGGCTCAACACCTTCGCATCGTCGGTGTTGAAGCGGCAGGCCTCGACCATGAACAGCACCACGTCCACATCGGACAGCGAGGACAGCACGGTGCGGTTCAGATTGCGGTTCAGCGCCGTGCCATGCTTGGTCTGGAAGCCGGGCGTGTCGACGAACACGAACTGCGAGTCCTCGACGGTGCGCACGCCGGTGATGCGGTGGCGCGTGGTCTGCGCCTTGCGCGAGGTGATGCTGACCTTCTGGCCGACCAGCGCGTTCAGCAAGGTGGACTTGCCGACATTGGGCCGGCCGACAATGGCCAGCAGGCCGCAGCGGCGGCCCTTGCTGTCGTACTCGGGGGGCTCGCCGGCACCGCCCTGCACCTCGGCGGCCTCGTCATCGGGGGCTTCGGAGGGCAATTCGGGCGGAGATTCGGGGGTGTTATTCATAGGGTGCGGCTTGTGACCGGTTCTTTCAGTCGCGCAGGCCGCTGCCAGGCCGGTCACGGGATTTCAGTTCGTCCAGCACACGCTTGGCAGCGTCTTGCTCGGCAGCACGGCGCGAACGGCCTTCGCCGCTTTGGGTGACGGCCAGGGCCGGCACCACGCATTCGACCGCGAAGGTCTGGGCATGGGCCTGGCCACGGGTCTCGATGATGCGGTAGTCGGGCACGGGCAGGCGGCGCGCTTGCAGCCATTCCTGCAACTCCGTCTTCGGATCCTTGGCCCAGTTATCCATGCCGGTGTTGGCAATGACATCGGCAAACAGACGCTGGACCACGCCCTGGGCCGCCTCATAGCCGCCCTCGACAAAGGCGGCACCGATCAGCGCCTCCAAGGCATCGGCCAGTATGGAGGGGCGCTGGGCGCCGCCGCCACGGGCCTCGCCTTCGCTGAGCTTGAGCACCTGCGGCAGGCCCAGTCCCAAGGCCAGGCGGTGCAGACTGTCCTCGCGCACCAGGTGGGCGCGCACGCGGGTCAGATCACCCTCGTCGGAGCCCTGGAAGCGTTCGTACAGCAGACTGGACACGGCCAGACTCAGCACCGTGTCACCGAGGAATTCAAGCCGCTCGTTGTGATCCGCGCCAAAGCTGCGGTGCGTCAGCGCGCGTTTCAGAAGAGCCGGCTCCTTGAAGCGATAGCCCAGCCGGTCTTGCAGAGTTTCAAGCATCTGACTCATGCAATATCTGTTGGTACGCAACAGTGTTCAAGCAGGCAAGGCGCTGCTGCGCCCACCCACACCGGCACTATTCGGACCGCCCTTCGTACTTGATCAAGAGAAAAACCGGGCCCATCAGGGCAATTTCTTTATCGTAGGCAAAGCTGATCACGACCTTGTCACCCTCCTTGGTGACGTCTAGATCTTTAGCGCTGATGCTGCTGATCGAATATTCGATCTCCTGCTGGCGCTCGAACTCGCCGCGCACCGCCGCCACCGTCGGCGGATTGGACTTGGCAATCTTGTTGATCGCGCTGCGTATCGTGTAGTACTCGTTCAAGGTAGGCAGGACCTTGATCGTGATCAGACCCGCAAAGCCGATCAGGATGGCCCAGAAGACCAGGCCCAGCATCGTCACGCCACGTTGTTGTTGCCGCATCAAGATCTGCACCTTTGAGGATTGCCCACCGCCGGACGCGCTCAATGGAACGCGCCGATACGCTTGAGATTACCGAAATTCATCCACACAAAGAAGGCCCGGCCGACGATATTCTCGTCCGGCACAAAGCCCCAGTAGCGGGAATCGCGCGAATCGTCACGGTTGTCGCCAAGCATGAAGTAGTGGCCGGCCGGCACCTTGCAGGTCACACCCTCGGCGGTGTACTGACATTGGTCCTGGAACGGGAACGGCCCGTCCTTGCGGTCAGGGTGATACATCGACTGACGCTTCGGGTCCACCAGGATCTCGTGCTCGACCTTGCCCAGCTTCTCGCTGAACCAGGGCTTGTAGCGCATGCCGCTTTCGTCATAGAAGTCGCCCTTGGGTTGGACTTCGGTCGCCACGCCATTGATGTAGAGGCGCTGATTGGTGTAGCGGATCTCGTCACCAGGGATGGCGGCCACGCGCTTGATGAAGTCGATGCTGGGGTCCTCCGGGTAGCGGAACACCATCACGTCGCCACGCTGCACGTCGTTGTTGGCGATGATCTTCTTGTTGATCACCGGCAGACGCACGCCGTAGTGGAATTTGTTCACGAGGATCAGGTCGCCGACCAGCAAGGTGGGCACCATCGAGCCGGACGGAATCTTGAAGGGCTCGAACAGGAAGGAACGGAGCAGGAACACGGCCAGGATCACCGGGAACAGGCCGGCCGTCCAGTCCAGCCACCAGGGTTGACGCAGGATCTCGTCGCGCGCACCGGCCACATCGCCATCGACGCGGACGATGCCCTGGCGCTTGAGCTCTTCACGGCGCGCAGCGTCCTGGGCCTCGAGCCTGGCCGCACCAGCCACTCGAGCCGGCAGGAAGTAGAAGCGCTCGGCCAGCCAGTAACCCAGCGTGACCACCGTCATCACAAACAGCAGCAGCGAGAAATTGCCGCTCCAGGATCCCATATACCAGCCGCCCAGATAGGCGATCAGCCCCGCGTAAAAAATTCCGGTGATTGCACTCATCAATCTTCCACTTGAAGAATGGCCAGGAAGGCCTCTTGCGGCACCTCGACGGAGCCGATCTGTTTCATGCGCTTCTTGCCGGCTTTTTGTTTTTCGAGCAGCTTGCGCTTGCGCGAGATGTCGCCGCCATAGCATTTTGCCAGCACGTTCTTGCGCAGCGCCTTGATGTCTTCGCGCGAGATGATGGTGGCACCGATGGCGGCCTGGATGGCCACGTCATACATCTGGCGCGGGATGATCTCGCGCATCTTGGCGGCCACCTGGCGGCCACGATACTGGGCCTGCGAGCGGTGCACGATCAGCGACAGCGCATCGATGCGGTCGCCGTTGATCAGCATGTCCACCTTCACCACATCGGCCGCGCGGTACTCCTTGAACTCGTAGTCCATCGAGGCATAGCCGCGCGACACGCTCTTGAGCTTGTCGAAGAAGTCCAGCACGATCTCGGCCAGCGGCATCTCGTAGGTCAGCTTGACCTGGCGGCCGTGGTAGGCCATGTTCAGCTGCACGCCGCGCTTCTGATTGGCCAGGGTCATGATCGGGCCGACATAGTCCTGCGGCATGAACAGGTGCACGGTGACGATGGGCTCGCGGATCTCGACGATCTTGCCCTGCTCAGGCACCTTGGACGGGTTGTCCACCTCCATGATCGTGCCGTCGCCAATCTGCACCTGATAGACCACGCTGGGCGCGGTGGTGATCAGGTCCTGGTCGAATTCTCGCTCCAGCCGCTCCTGCACGATCTCCATGTGCAACAAGCCCAGGAAGCCGCAGCGGAAGCCGAAGCCCAGCGCCTGAGACACCTCGGGCTCGTAGTGCAGCGACGAGTCATTGAGCTTGAGCTTTTCCAGTGCGTCGCGCAGCGAGTCGTACTCGCTGGACTCGGTCGGGTACAGACCGGCGAACACCTGAGGCTGGATTTCCTTGAAGCCGGGCAGCGCCTCGGTGGCCGGGCCCAGGTTGTTCGGCAGCTTCTTGTCCAGCGTGATCGTGTCGCCGACCTTGGCCGCCTGCAACTCCTTGATGCCGGCAATGATGAAACCCACCTCACCGGCGCTGAGCTGCTCGCGCGGCGTCGAGTGCGGCGTGAACACACCCATCTGCTCGATCGGATAGACGGCGTTGGTGGCCATCATGCGGATGCGCTCGCTCTTCTTGAGCACCCCATCGACCACGCGCACCAGCATCACCACGCCGACATAGTTGTCGAACCAGCTGTCGATGATCATCGCGCGCGGCGGCGCCTCGAGCACGCCACGGGGCGGCGGCATGCGGGTGATCACCGCCTCCAGGATCTCATCTATGCCCTCGCCGGTCTTGGCGCTGCAGGGAATCGCATTGGTCGCGTCGATGCCGATCACGTCCTCGATCTCGGCCCTGGCGTTGTCCGGATCGGCGTTGGGCAGATCCATCTTGTTCAGCACCGGCACGACCTCGACGTGCAGCTCCAGTGCGGTGTAGCAATTGGCCACCGTCTGCGCTTCCACGCCCTGGCTGGCATCGACCACCAGCAGCGCCCCCTCGCAGGCCGACAGCGAGCGGCTCACTTCATAAGAGAAGTCCACATGCCCAGGCGTGTCGATCAGGTTCAGGTTGTAGGTCTTGCCGTCGCGGGCCTTGTACTGCAGCGCGGCAGTCTGTGCCTTGATGGTGATGCCGCGCTCTTTCTCGATGTCCATCGAGTCCAGCACCTGCGCCTCCATCTCCCGATCGGACAGCCCCCCACAGCGTTGAATGATGCGATCCGCCAGCGTGCTCTTGCCGTGGTCAATGTGGGCGATGATGGAGAAATTGCGGATGTGGTTCATGCTGATCTTTTTTGCGCCGAGTCGGGAGACACAACGGCGTAGCCGTTGCAGCGCAAGCTCTCAATCGCTGAGCGATGTGATGACCCGAAGGGTCATGCTGAGGGTAAAAAAAAGGCACGTCGAATCGGTGACGCGCCTTCCAACAAAACTTTTGGCAACTGCTTGTTGGGCCTTCATTGTAGCCAAAACCGCCAGTCTGAAAACCGTGGCGAGGCCGGAAAACCCGACGTTGCAGCCCACCAACACCAAAGTTATTCACAAGTTATCAACATGTCGTTGTGGATGACTTGGGGATAGCCTGGGGCGCCAGGGGCATCCGACCGTGCAGGCGTCAAAAGTCGGGCTTGGCGGCCCGCATTCTATCCGAGAAGCAGTTCAATCCCGCCGCTGGCCCTCCCTATGTGAGTGATCACCGACCACTTCCGTGCTCAAGTTGTCAACATGGCCAGCGTCACGCGGTCGTAAATATACTAGCGAGAATTCGCATCGTGAAAAGACCCGGCGGCGCAGTAGGTTGAGCTTCAACCCGACCGGCGCCGCCGGAGCCGCCTATTTGGCCGGCTTCACCAGCACAAAGCTGACCGCGTTCTCGCGCCGCACCTGCATCGTCACGACCTTGGCCTTTTCGAGCTTGGTGACCACGGCGCCGAACTGCTTGGCATTGGCAATCTCGGTGTTGTCCACGGCCAGGATGATGTCGCCCTCGCGCAGGCCGGCACGCGCGGCAGCGCCTTCAACGCTCTCGACGCGCACACCGATCTTGAGCTTCAGGTCCTTGCGTTGGGCATCCGTCAGGTCAGCCACGGTCAAGCCCAGTACGCTGGGCTGGGCAGGCGTCGCCTTGTTGTCGCCTTCGGCCTGGCGGCGCGGGCGCTGCTCGGCCTCCATCTCGGCCACGGTGACGCTCAGCTCCTTGTAGGCGCCACGGCGGAACACCTGCAGGGTGGTTTTCGTGCCGGGCTTGATGCCGCTGATCAGGCGGCGCAGATCGCCCGACTTCTCAATCGTCTTGCCATCCACCTTGGTGATGATGTCGCCGCCCTCGACGCCGCCCTTGTCGGCCGGGCTGCCGGCCTCGACGGTGCTGACCGCTGCACCGGTGGGCTTGCCCAGACCTATGGCCTCGGCCACTTCCTTGCTGACGTCACCGATGCCCACGCCGATGCGGCCGCGCACGACGCGGCCATTGCTGCGCAGCGAATCGGCCACGCGCATCGCCTCGTCGATAGGGATCGCGAACGAGATGCCCATATAGCCACCCGACTGGCTGTAGATCTGCGAGTTGATGCCCACCACCTCGCCACGCATATTGATCAGCGGACCGCCCGAGTTACCGGGGTTGATGGCCACGTCGGTCTGAATGAAGGGCAGCAGCTCGCCGGTGTCGCGCGCCTTGGCGCTGACGATGCCGGCGGTCACTGTGTTGTCGAGGTTGAAGGGCGAGCCTATGGCGATCACCCATTCGCCGACCTTGAGCCGGTTGGCGTCGCCTATCTTCACCAGCGGCAGGCCGGCGCCCTCGATCTTGACCACCGCCACATCGGTGCGCGCATCGGCGCCGATCAGCTTGGCCTTGAACTCGCGCTTGTCGGTCATCGTGACGATGACTTCGTCGGCGCCGTCCACCACATGGGCATTGGTCATCACAAAGCCGTCGGCGCTGATGATGAAGCCCGAGCCAACGCCGCGGCGCTGCGGCAGGTCTTCGTCATTGCGCGGCTGGCCGCGGCGCTGATTCGGCACCGGAATGCCGAAGCGGCGGAAGAACTCCTGCATCTGCTCATCCATCTCGGGCAGGCCGCGCGCATTGGCGCGCACGCGTTCCACGGTGCGGATGTTGACCACCGCCGGGCCGGAGCGCTCCACCAGCTCGGTGAAGTCGGGCAGCTCCTTGCCCTGGGCGTGGCCGGTGCCAGGTGTCAACACCAGGGCGGTGCCCAGCAGCAGGCCGGTGGACAGGGTCAGCACCCAGCGGCGCAGATCCGTTGCGGGTATAGCGTTCATCGTCAACCTCGAAGAGTTCATTCGCTTGAAGAAAAGACAGAGGGTGGGAAATCGGGGCTAGCGCTTGCGCTCCAATGCCGAGTAGAAGCTTTGCAGCGTCGGCATGGGCACGTCGCCCATGACGGTGATCCACCAGTCGCCCTGACGGCGCATCAGCGTCTGAGTCGCGCCCATGGCCGTCTGCAGCGCTTTCTGGTGCTTGGCGGCGACGAAAGGCTCAATGAACAGCGACACATAGGTCATGCCGTCGGAGAACACCAGCTGCAGTGCATCAGCGCCAGCCTCTTCGCCGGGCATGGGTCGCTTGACGCAGCTGACCTGCTGAAAGCCTGGTACCAACTCGCGCAGGGTCCAGCCTTCAGACTCCAGCTTGACGGGCGTGCTGACCTTGCGGATCACGCGCAACCCGTCCAGCTTGGGCATGCCTTGCATCAGGCTCTCGGCGCTGAGCTTGCTGCCCATCACCAGCTCGGAGAAGGCCGAGGACTCCAGCACCTCCCCGCGTTCGCCCAGCACCTCGGCGCGCAGCAAGAGGCCGGTCTTGCGCTCGGCCCACAGTCGATGGGCAAAACGGGCCCCATCGCGCGGCAGCAGCAGCAGCACATCGGCCTCATGGCCGGCAACGCGATCGACGCCCAGCTTGCGCAGCTCGTAGAACTCGGCAATGCGGTCGACGCCTCCGTGCAGCAGGGCCGGGAAGTCGGACAGCGCGCCGCGCTGCTCGATCAGCACGGTACGGCTGTCGGGCCAGAAGGTGTGGACGACGCGGCTCTGGCGGTAGATCTGGCGCGGCTGGCCATCGAGCGCGTCGATACGCTCATAGCGTTCCGCACCGTTGCAGACATGAACGATGCGGGCGCTGTGCACGCCGCCCCCGGCGCTGACCACCAGGGTGCCGGAGAAGTCGCGCCGGCCGGCCGCCTCATGGATGCGCGACAGCCAGGCCCGCACCGAGCCGGCATCGAGTTCAGCTCCGGCGGCAGGCTTGGTCGGCGGTGCAGCCGTCTGAGCCTGCGAACTGCAAGCCCCAAGAGCCAGGCACAGCGCAACAGAGGCGATCGCGGAAAAGCGCATGTAGAGGTTCAGGCTTGGGCTCAGGGTTGCGGCGTATCGTAGCTGGCGTTGCGCAGGTAGCCGGTAGACACGCCCAGCGCCGTGCCTGCACCGATTTCCTTGTGCGCCTGGAGATAGCGGTCCAGCCGTGCATCGCGCACCAATTGCTGGTTGGCCGGATAGCTCTGCACCAAGGCGTTGACCGGCCCGCCCACGGCGACGAAGCCCACATCCGGCTGCGGCGTGGCGGCCAGCGAGGAGGCGGCAATGGCCCTGCCCCCGGGGTTGCCAGCCTGCGCCAGCGTCGCTTCGGCGCCATGCTCCCACATGCCCTTGCCCTGCAGCACCACGAGGGCGCCGGCTACAACCATGAAGCCGGCGGCCACGGTCATCGGCGCAGCCCAGCGGGCGCGTTTGCGGACCTGGACGGCGGCCGCCGGCGCCGCCGCGGCCTGCGGCGCCAGCACCACCGGCTCCAGCGCCAGTTGGGCGCTGAGACGGCTCAGGAAGCGGGCATCGTGCCCCGGCTGCTGAGCCAGCTCATCGGAGCGCAGGGTGTCGCCGATCAGGTGGTAGAGCTGCCAGTCCTGCTGCAGCCCCTCGTCCTGTCCCCAGGCCTCGCACAAGGCCTTGACCTCGGCCGCGCTGGCCTGCCCATCCATCAAGGCCGACAGACCCTGCGCCTTCGGGGAGGGAGATTCTTGGGGTGACATGCTTGACTCCAGACTATTCATGGCAGGGCCTCACCAGCGTGCGCCGTCTCGCGTGTCGAGCAAGGGCCGCAGCCGTGCAGCAATCGCTTCACGCGCGCGGAAAATACGCGACCGGACGGTCCCTATCGGGCAATTCATCGCTTCGGCAATCTCTTCGTAACTCAGACCTTCGATCTCGCGCAGCACGATGGCCTGCCTCAAATCCTCGGACAAAGCCTCCACCGCCGCGTTCACTGCTGTAGCAATTTCCTTGCTGGCCAGCTCGGCTTCCGGCGTGGAGGCATCGCTTAGTTCATTCTCGGTGCGGGAAGTTTCGTCGTCGTCATCCTTTGACCTAAGGGAAGACTCGGAGACGGTGGGGTCGCGCTTGAGCTCGAGCAGGAACTTCTTGGCCGTGTTCACCGCAATGCGGTACAGCCAGGTGTAGAAGGCACTGTCGCCGCGGAACTTGGGCATCGCGCGGTAGGCGCGCAGAAAGGTTTCCTGGGCGATGTCCTGCACCAGGTCGACATCGCGCACCATGCGGCCGATCAGCCTCTCGACGCGGCGCTGGTACTTGACGACCAGCATCTCGAATGCCTTGACGTCGCCGCGCTGCACGCGCTCGACCAGCAGGGCATCGGAATCTTCGGTGCTCATCGGATGGGGGGAGACTCTGGGTGACGGGCCGGCTCGGAAGGACCTGCCGCCGAATATAGCGTGAGGCGCAACAGCGGCCATTGCTGGGGCATATCGGCGCGAGACAAGGCCAGGTAGCTGCGGCCTTGACCGAAGCGGCGCTCGGGGCGATCGGCAAAGCGCAGCAGCAACCAGCCACCCAGATCGAGCATCGGTCGCAAGCTGCCCTGGCGGGTTTCGCCGCCACGGCTGGCGGCCTGCCCCAGCAGCCAGGTCTGACCGTCCCAGCGCAGGCTTTGCAAAGGCTGGCGCTGCAAGCGCCATCCGGCCAGAAGGCCCGGCAGGAAGGCGAGCAGCAAGATCACGAGCGGCAGGTTCATCCATTGCTGCAGCCAGGCCAGCACACTGGCCGAGGCGAGCATCACCAGCAGCGCCCAGGCCAGGCACCAGGCCCGGCCTGAGGCCACTTCAACTTGAAACGCCGGCGGGTGGCGCATGGCCTGCCCAGGGTGAGGAGGAAGGCTTCAGACGCGCTTGAACAGCAGCGTGCCGTTGGTGCCGCCGAAACCGAAGTTGTTCTTTGCGGCGATCTCGATCTTCATCTCCCGCGCCGTATTGGCGCAGTAGTCCAGGTCGCATTCGGGGTCCTGGTTGAAGATATTGATCGTGGGCGGCGCGATCTGGTCGCGCACGGCCAGCACGGTGAACACCGATTCGATGCCTCCCGCGCCACCGAGCAGGTGCCCGGTCATCGACTTGGTCGAGCTGACCACCAGGCTCTTGGCATGGTCGCCAAAAGCCAGCTTGATCGCATTGCTCTCGTTCACATCACCCAGCGGCGTCGAGGTGCCGTGGGCGTTCATGTATTGCACCTGGTCGGCGTTGATGCCGGCATTGCGCAGGGCAGCCTTCATCGAACGCTTGGGACCGTCCACATTGGGGGCGGTCATGTGATACGCATCGGCGCCCATGCCGAAGCCGATCAGCTCGGCATAGATCTTGGCGCCGCGCTTCTTGGCGTGTTCGTACTCTTCGAGCACCAGCACGCCGGAACCCTCGCCGAGCACAAAGCCGTCGCGGTCCTTGTCCCAGGGGCGCGAAGCCGTCTTGGGATCGTCGTTGCGCGTTGACAGGGCGCGAGCCGAGGCAAAACCACCCAGGCCCAGCGGCGACACGGTCGCCTCGGAGCCACCGGCCACCATCACGTCGACATCGCCGTACTCGATCAGACGAGCGGCTTCACCGATGCAGTGCAGGCCCGTGGTGCAGGCAGTGACGATGGCCAGATTCGGGCCCTGGAATCCATACTTGATGGACACATGGCCGGAAATCATATTGATGATGGAGGCCGGCACGAAGAACGGCGACACGCGGCGTGGGCCGCGGGCAACCAGTTCACCATGGGTCTCCTCGATCAGTGGCAAGCCACCGATGCCCGAACCGATCATGCAACCGATGCGCTCAGCCTGTTCTTCGCTGAGCTGGTCGCCAGTCGGCAGTCCAGCGTCCTGGACGGCCTGCATGGACGCCGCCAATCCGTAATGGATGAAGGTGTCCATGTGGCGGGCTTCCTTGGCGGGGATGTAATCCTCGATCTTGAAGCCCTTGACCTCGCCCGCGAAGTGACAGGAGAAGGCCGATGCATCGAACTTGGTGATGCGATCGATGCCGGACTGGCCGGCAAGGATGTTGGCCCAGCCCTCGGCCACCGTGTTACCCACGGGGCTGATGAGACCAAGTCCTGTAACGACAACGCGACGACGGGTCATGCGGTAAGGGGATCAGTAGATTGACACGGGCGCTGAAAAATCAGCGCTCAGCTTTTCTGGCTCTTGACTGCGTAGTCAATGGCCAGTTGCACGGTGGTGATCTTCTCGGCTTCTTCATCGGGGATTTCGATGCCGAACTCGTCTTCGAGTGCCATCACCAGTTCCACCGTGTCCAGAGAGTCGGCGCCCAGATCGGCCACGAAGGCTTTTTCATTGGTCACATCGGACTCAGGCACGCCGAGTTGCTCGGCAATGATTTTCTTGACACGTGTTTCGATATCGCTCATGACTCCTCCGGGAGGGATTTAGCTAGGTACAGCCCAGGATTCTAAGGCCTGTAGAGTGACACCCCTAGGACACCCGCAGCGCAGGGGTCCGGGTCAGGGGTACCGCCCCTCAGGCCTACCGGTTGGGCGGGACCGGCGGGCGAAGGCGAAATGCCCTCTCCTCAATTCATGAACATGCCTCCATTGACATGCAATTCGGTGCCGGTAATGTAGGCGGCCTGGGGCGATGCCAGAAACACCACGGCATCGGCGATTTCTCGTGGCTGGCCCAGGCGGCCGACCGGAATCTGTGCGAGCAGCGCCGCTTTCTGCGCCTCGGGCAGGACGTCGGTCATGTCGGTGGCGATGAAGCCCGGGGCCACGCAATTGACGGTGATGCCGCGGCTGCCCAGCTCGCGGGCCAGCGAGCGCGTCATGCCCGCCACACCGGCCTTGGCCGCAGCGTAATTGGCCTGACCGGCATTGCCAGAGGCACCCACCACCGAGGTGATGCTGATGATGCGGCCGTAGCGCTGCTTCATCATCGGGCGTATCACGGCGCGGCTCATGCGGAACACGGCCTTCAGATTGGTGTCGAGCACGGCGTCCCAGTCATCGTCCTTCATGCGCATCGACAGGGTGTCGCGCGTGATGCCGGCATTGTTGACCAGCACATGCAGGCCGCCATGGGTCTTGGTGATGTCGTCCAGCACGGCGTCGATGGCCGCCACGTCATTGACGTTCAGCACCACGCCGCGGCCGCCCAGCGGTGACAGCGCCTCGGTGATGCCGGCAGCGCCCGCTTCCGAGGTGGCCGTGCCGATGACGGTCAGGCCGGCCTGGGCCAGGCCCAGCGCGATCGCGCGGCCGATGCCGCGGCTCGCGCCGGTGACCAGGGCCACCTGGCCCTTGAATTGTGATTCGCTCATAGTCTTCGTGTTCAGGCCAGCAGGGTCTTCACTTCGGCCAGCGAGGCCGGATCCAGCAGGGTGGCGCTTTGCAGCTCGCTATCTATGCGCTTGACCATGCCGGCCAGCACCTTGCCAGGGCCGCATTCAATCACATGTGTGAGGCCACGGGCTTTCAGCGCCTGCACCACCTCGACCCAGCGCACCGGACCGAAGGCCTGGCGGTACAGCGCATCGCGCAGGCCATCGGCATCGGCAGCCACGGCCACGTCGATGTTGTTGACGACGGGGAACTGCATAGCGGCAAAGTTCGTCGTCAGCAGCTTGTCCTTCAGCGCCTCGGCCGCCGGGCGCATCAGGCTGGAGTGGAAAGGCGCCGACACCGGCAGCGGCAGGGTGCGCTTGGCACCGGCCGCCTTCAGCAGCTCGCAGGCCTTCTCGACGCCAGCCTTGGTGCCGGCGATGACGGTCTGCTTCGGATCATTGAAGTTGACCGCCTCGACCGCTTCACCGCTAGCAGCGGCAGCCTGCAAGCAGACTTCGCGCACGGCCTGCGCCTCCAGGCCCAGGATGGCGGCCATCGCGCCCACGCCGACGGGCACCGCCTCCTGCATCGCCCGGGCGCGGAAGCGCACCAGCGGCAGCGCATCGGCCAGGCTCAGCGCACCGGCGGCCACCAGGGCCGTGTACTCGCCCAGCGAGTGGCCGGCGGCTGCAGCGGGCGCCAGGCCCGTTTCCTGGATCCAGGCGCGGTAGCAGGCGATGCCGGCGGTCAACATCACCGGCTGGGTGTTGGTGGTCAGGTCCAGCTGGTCCTTGGGACCTTCGTGGATCAGGCGGGTCATGTCCTCGCCCAGTGCGGTCGAGGCTTCATCCAGGGTGCTGCGCACGGCCGGATGGTCGCCCCAGGCGTCCAGCATGCCAACGGCTTGCGAACCCTGGCCGGGGAATACGAATGCAAACGAACTCATATCAAATTTCTCAGTAGTCGACCAAAACAGCGCCCCAGGTGAAACCACCACCGACGCCCTCCAGCATCAAGGTGTCGCCCTTCTTGATCTGGCCGGTCTTGACCGCGTGGTCCAGCGCCAGCGGGATCGAGGCGGCCGAGGTGTTGCCATGCTCGGCCACGGTGACAACGACCTTGTCCATAGACAGCTTCAGCTTGCGGGCCGTGCTCTGCATGATGCGGATATTGGCCTGGTGCGGGATCAGCCAGTCGATATCGGCGTCGGTCTTGCCGGCCTTCGCCAGCACCGAGCGGGCCACGCTTTCGAGCACGCCGACGGCCAGCTTGAACACCGCTTGGCCGTCCATCTTCAGCAGCGGATCGCCGAGGATCTGGCCGCCCGACACATTGCCCGGCACGCACAGGATGTCGGCATGGCGGCCATCGGCATGCAGCTCGCAGGCCAGGATGCCCGGCGTGTCGCTGGCTTCCAGCACCACGGCGCCGGCACCATCGCCAAACAGCACGCAGGTGGTGCGGTCCTTGAAATCGAGAATACGCGAGAAGGTCTCGGCGCCTATCACCAGGGCCTTGCTGGCGGCGCCGGTGCGTATCATCGAATCGGCAATCGTCAGCGCATAGACGAAGCCCGAGCAGACGGCCTGCACGTCGAAGGCCGCACCGCCCGGCGCGCCGAGCTTGTGCTGCAACAGGCAGGCGGTCGATGGGAACACCATGTCGGGTGTCGAGGTGGCGACGATGATCAGATCGATCTGCGTGGCATCGATGCCGGCGGCCTCAAGTGCGGCGCGCGAGGCATGCAGGGCCAGATCGCTGGAGGCGACATCGCTATCGGCGAAATGCCGGGCACGGATGCCGGTGCGCTCGACGATCCATTCATCGGAAGTCTCCACCCCGCTCTTGGCCAGTTCCTCGGCCAGCTGGGCGTTGCTGAGGCGCTTGGGCGGGAGGTAGCTGCCGGTGCCGGTGATGCGAGCGTAGCGGGGGGATGAGGTAGTCATGCGGCGGTGGCGACCTTGACGGTCTGTGGCGTCTCGTCGGCCGCGCTGGCGGGCATTGATGAGAGCGTGGAAAGAATGCGGTCGTGTACCCGCTCCAGCAGATGGTTGCGGGCGGCATCATAAGCGCGGTTCAGGGCCTGCTCGAAGGCGAAGGCGTCCGACGAGCCATGGGCCTTGAACACCAGCCCGCGCAGACCCAAGAGCGCGCCGCCGCTGTAGCGACGGTGGTCCACCCGGGCCTTGAAGCGCTTGAGCATCGGCATCGCCGCCACTGCCGCCAGGCGGGTGAAGGCATTGCGGGTGAACTCTTCCTTGATGATGTTGTAGACCATCGCGGCCACCCCCTCGGCCGTCTTCAGCGCGACATTGCCGACAAAGCCATCGCAGACGACCAGATCGGTCGTTCCCTTGAAGATGTCATTGCCTTCGACATTGCCGTAGAAGTTCATGTGGCCGGCGGCGTCCGCTGCGCGCAGCAACTCGCCGGCGCGCTTGATCGTCTCGCTGCCCTTGATCGCCTCCTCGCCGATGTTCAGGAGGCCCACGCTGGGGTTCTCCTTGCCATCGACGGCGGCAACCAGGGCGCTGCCCATGACCGCGAACTGCAGCAGGTGTTCGGCCGTGCAATCGACATTGGCGCCCAGGTCGAGCACCGTGGTGAAGCCATTCAGCTGATTCGGCAGCACCGCGGCAATCGCCGGGCGGTCGATGCCCTCCAGCGTCTTCAGCACATAGCGGGCCACGGCCATCAGCGCACCGGTGTTGCCAGCCGACACGCAGGCATGGGCCTGAACCACGACATCGGCGCCCTGCTTGACCTGCGCGATCGCCACGCGCATCGACGAATCCTTCTTGCGGCGCAGCGCCACCTCGACCGAATCGTCCATGCTGACGACCTCGGACGCGGCCAGCAGATGGCAGCGCGGCCACTGGGCCGCGGCTTGCAGCGCTTCGGGCAGACCGACCAGCACCACCTCGGCTTCGGGGTGTGCGGCCAGAAAGGCCTGCGTGGCAGGCAGGGTCACCGACGGGCCGTGGTCGCCGCCCATGCAGTCAATGGCCAGACGGATCACAGCGGGGGACGTAGAAGAGGAGATAGGCATCCGCGGGGAAAAATGAAACTCGGCAAGGCGCTGCGTGGGACGCAGAAGGTACGCGAGCGCCGAGCATAGAGCAAGCGGGGCGACCCTGCGCCACCTCAAACCCGGCGCGCCAACGCAAAAACCCGGCGCTGCGGGGATTGCAGGCCGGGTGATCTTAAGCGGTCAACGAGGACATGTCCGACGAGTGATGAGTGCCTGGCACCCACCGCCCGTGCTGAGTTTCAACTCAGGCGTCGGCCTTGGTCTTCAGGACCTTGCGCCCACGGTAGAAACCGTTGGGGCTGATGTGGTGACGCAGATGCTGCTCGCCGGTGGTCGGCTCGATCGCGGTGCCCGGGGTGACCAGGGCATTGTGCGAACGGTGCATACCACGCTTGGAAGGCGACTTCTTGTTTTGCTGAACGGCCATGGGGATTCTCCTAACAATGCGGCGGGGGTGGCTCTGGAAACAGACCGGCTTGGTCTGTTCGGCCCACAAGCCGCCTGCCTTCCGACTCCCGGGCCCGCTCGCGGCAACATGCCTGCGAGTTCTTCGCACCGGGGAAAGCCAAAGATTCTAGCACGATACGGCCAACATGGCCAGATGGCCGTGCCGGACCTCAATCATTGGGCTCCGTCTTCTTCAGCGCCGCCAGCGCCGCGAAGGGATTTTTGCGCTCCTTCTCGCCGTCCTGCTCGCCCTCAAGAGCCGGCATATCCAGGTCGTCGATCGGCATAGGCAGGGGCTTGGGGCAGGTCTGGTGGCGCGGCACGATGGGCAGGGCCAGCAGCAGTTCGTCTTCCACCAGCTCGAGCAGGCTCATATGGCGTTGCAGAGTCAGCACATCCTCTTCGGCATCGGCATCGAGCTGGATGGCAAGCTGCTCGTCGCGCACGAAACGGAAATCGCGCTGCAGCTTCAGCGCCGCGCGCACCGGCTGCAGGCAGCGCTGGCAGGTCAGGGCCACGGTGGCGCCGGCCTGCAGATGCAGCCAGGTCTGCGCCTCGCCGCCTCGGGGCTGTCGCTCCTCGCCGCGCGCCGACCAGGTCACCTCGGGCCAGCCGCTGGCGGGCGCTTCGGGCGCGGCATCTTCGGCCAGACGCTCCAGGGAGGCAGCGGGCCAGGTGCCAGACAGCTCGGCGCCATCGCGGGCGAACAGCTCCATGTCCAGCTTCAGGGGATCAAATACACGAACTCTCATGGGTCGAGTGTAAAGGCTGGCCCACGGGCGGTGCCGCGCCCGGATGGGACAATGCCAGCATGCAAAACCGCCCCGCCCTCATTCTGGGCTCCACCTCGCGCTACCGGCGCGAACTGCTGGAGCGCCTGCGCCTGCCCTTCACCGTGGCCGCACCCGATGTCGATGAAACCCCTCTGCCCGGTGAAGCGCCTGTCGTGCTGGCCCGCCGCCTCGCACTGGCCAAGGCGCGCGCCGTGGCGGCCCTGCATCCGCAGGCCATCGTCATCGGTTCCGACCAGGTCGCCGACCTGAATGGCCAGAGCCTGGGCAAGCCCGGCACCCATGAGCGCGCGGTCGAGCAGCTGCGCGCGATGCGCGGCCAGGCGGTGGTGTTCCAGACTGCCGTGGCCGTGGTCTGCCAGGCGACGGGATTCGAGGCGCAAGACCTGGCCCCGGTGACGGTGCGCTTTCGTGACCTGAGCGATGCCGAGATCGAGGCCTATCTGCGCGCCGAGGAGCCGTACGACTGCGCCGGCAGCGCCAAGTCCGAGGCGCTGGGCATTGCCCTGGTCAGCGCAATGGAGTCGGACGACCCGACGGCCCTGGTGGGCCTGCCGCTGATACGCGTCTGCAGCATGCTGCGAGCCGCCGGCCTGGATCCCTTGTCATGAGCGGCAAACTGATACTGATCCCCAACACGCTGGACTTTGGCGTGGACGGCGCTGCGGTGGACCTGCAGGAGGTGCTGCCGCTGGAGGTGATACGCACCGCCGCCAGGCTGACTTACTGGGTGGCCGAGAACGCCAAGACCACGCGGGCCTTCCTGAAGCGGATCGATGCCATACAGCCGCTGGTCCAGCCGCTGCAAAGCCTGAATATCGTCGAGATGCCTCGCCCGCCCAAGGGCCGGGCTCAGCCGGACACGGCAACCAGCCCCTGGCCGGCCCTGCTGGCGCCGGCACGTGCCGGGCATGACATCGGCCTGATATCGGAGGCCGGCCTGCCCGCGATCGCCGATCCGGGTGCCTTGCTGGTGGCCGCCGCCCATGCGGAGGGCATCGAAGTCGCGCCGCTGAGCGGGCCCAGCTCCCTGCTGCTGGCGTTGGGCGCCAGCGGCCTGAACGGCCAGAGCTTTGCCTTTGTCGGCTACCTGCCGGTCGATGCGGCCGCACGCACGGCCAAGCTGCGCGAGCTGGAGGGTCTGTCGCGGCGGCTGGGCCAGACCCAGCTGATGATTGAAACGCCCTACCGCAACCAGGCCCTGCTCGATGGTCTGCTGGCCGGCTTGCAGCCGCAGACGCAGTTGTCGGTCAGCTGCGGGCTGACCCTGCCCGGCGGCTGGACACGCACAAGCACGGTGGCACAGTGGAAGGCCAAGCCCAAGGCGATGCCGGACAAGGTGCCGGCGGTGTTTGCGCTGCTGGCCGGCTAGGCCAGCACGATTCAGGACAAATCAGGACAAATCAGAACAAATCAGAACAAATCAGGATGAGGCCGCGGTCTCAGCGACCTTGGCGCCGAACAGGGCGGCGACCTTCTTCTTCGGCTTGATATTGGCCGAAATGGCCTTGCCCGCAGACGGCGCATTGGCGGCCGACTCCCAGGCCGGTGCATCGCTGGAGGCGCTGCTGGGCTCGTAGGGCTTGTCGAAGAAGGGGTCGCTACTGCGCGGCGCCGCGCGCGGTGCGCTGTAGCTGGAGCGTGCCGGCGCACTGCGTTCGCGCACTTCACGGGGCTCGCTGCGCGGGGCATCGGACGATTCTTCGTGGCTGCGACGCGGCGGACGTGCCGGGCGCTGATCGTCCAGCTCGATCGCCTCGAGTTCGATCTTCTTCTTGATCAGCTTCTCGATATCGGCCACCAGGCGCTGGTCGTCACGGGTCACCAGGGTCACGGCCAGGCCGGAGGCGCCGGCACGGCCGGTGCGGCCGATGCGGTGCACATAGTCTTCGGCATTGAAGGGCACGTCGAAGTTGAACACGGCCGGCAGATCGGCAATGTCCAGGCCGCGGGCGGCCACGTCGGTGCAGACCAGCACGTCCACCTCGCCGCGCTTGAAGGCTTCCAGCGCCTTCAGGCGTTCGTCCTGCGACTTGTCGCCATGCAGCGCATTGGTGCGCAGGCCGTCGCGCTCGAACGAGCGGGCCAGGCGGGCGCAACCGAGCTTGGAGTTGACGAACACGATGGCCTGGGTCAGCGCACGGTCCTTGATCAGCTTCAGCACGGCGCCGCGCTTGTCGTCGGTCGCCACGCTGTAGAAACGCTGCTCGACATTGGTCGCCGTGGCGTTCGGGCGTGCCACCTCGACCAGAATGGGGTTTTGCAGATAGCTCTCGGCCAGACGCTTGATCTCGGGCGAGAAGGTGGCCGAGAACAGCAGCGTCTGGCGGGCCTTGGGCAGATAGCTGAGGATGCGCTGCAGGTCCGGCAGGAAGCCGATGTCGAGCATCCGGTCAGCCTCGTCCAGCACCACGTATTCCACCTGACCCAGCGAACAGTTCTTCGCTTCGATATGGTCCAGCAGGCGGCCTGGCGTGGCGATCAAGACCTCGACGCCGGCCTTCAGCTGCGCCGTCTGCGGCTTCATGTCGATGCCGCCAAACACCACGGTGGCGCGCAACTGCGTGTGTTTGGAATAGGCCTTGACGTTGTTGGCCACCTGATCGGCGAGTTCACGCGTCGGCGCCAGTACCAGCGCACGCACCGGATGCCGTGCCGGCGAGGTGCTGGCGTTCTCATGCTTGAGCATGCGCTGCAGCAGCGGCAACGAGAAGGCGGCGGTCTTGCCGGTGCCTGTCTGGGCGGCGCCCATCACGTCACGGCCGTCCAGAACAAGGGGGATCGCCTTGGCCTGGATGGGGGTCATCTCCGTGTAGCCGGAGTCGATCACAGCCCGCAAAAGCTTCGCGTCCAGCGCGAGCGAGTCAAAACGTGTGGCGAAAACTTCAGGGACTGTTTGTTCGGTCATAGTCCTCGATTATCCGCTATTTGCCCAAGCACCTAGGATTTGTCGGTGCGCACCAGGTCACTGTCACCCACAGGCGCAGCGCTTGAGCTGCCGCGAAACACCAACCACTTCGGCGTTCTGAATCTGACAATACGCCAGTAGATTGCCACATAGGAAACACCAAACAGCACAATACAGGCGGCAAGCATCGGGGTCGAATCCCAGAACAGCAGAGCAGGCACGAGCGACGTGGTGCAGAGCATCCACAAGTACGGAGCCGTCATCGAATTCCTGCGGGTGATCATCCGCACATCGGAAACCCCGACGGCCCACCGCATGACGCGACGGTAGACCAGTGAATGCAGATGAATACCATCCGGGAGTCCGGGTGGTGAAGCGCGGAGGAAACGTCGTCGGTAGATCGAGAAGACGGTCTCGAACACGGGATAGATGCAGACCATGAGAGCAAACAGTGGCGAGACCTCGCTATGCCGGGCCACAAGCAGGATCGACAACTCCGCCACATAAAAGCCTAGAAAGTAGGCCCCACCGTCGCCAAGGAATATCAGGCCCGCCGGGAAGTTCCAGACGAAGAACCCCAGAACGGCGCCCACCCCGGCCAGGGCCCACAGCGCCAAGGTGCTGTCGCCCACCTGATTGGCCACATAGGCGATGACGAGCAGCATCAGCACAACGCACATCGACGACAGCCCATTGAACCCGTCAATGATGTTGACCGCGTTGGCGACCCCGGCCACGACAAAAACCGTGACCACCAATGCGCCGGCCGTTGTGCCCACCAACCAGTCCAGCCCGGGGATATCGGTCCGGACTATTTGACCGCCCAGCAAGACGGCCGCCAGGGCCGCCGACACACCGGTGGCGAAGAGGCGTTTGAGCGGCGAAACCCGCTTGGTCAAATCCTCGGCAAGCCCCGCTGCGAACGCTGGCACGCCGCAGGCCAGCAGCAAGAATCCCAGCTGAGCATCCCCCCTGCCCTGGAACCAAACAAAGGCTGCACCGGCCAGCAGCCCGAGGAACAGGCCGACCCCGCCAATGCGCGGCACGGGTCGGGCATGAAATTTCTGCGGTCCCGACAGATCGATATCCCCGGTGAGCTGCCCATGCGAGCGAGCCGAACGAATGACGAACAGGGTAACCAAGACGGCGACAAAGAACGGGACGAGCAAGTGAGGCATGCCCGGTAGTGTAGCCGCCGAGCCGTTGACGACTTACCGAGCGAGACGGCGGGCGGCCGCTAGAATGCGGTCGGTTTGAAAGCTCGCCGCTGGCGGGCTCACATAGATATTCATAGCGAGAATCCATGAGGCTCTGCGAGTTTTGGCGTTTTTTGAGGCTTGGCACAGGCGCTGAGTCGGCGGCCCCTGCAGCCACACCAAGTCCCGCAACGGACCCCTGGAAAGCGCGACCAGTTCTTGCTGCAGCGCTCATTGCCGGGCAAATTCTGGCGCCATCATGGTCATTGGCACAGAACAGCCAGAGTGATGGCTTGGGGCCGGTGCGCCTCGGCACCAGCAACACGGAAACCCGCGGCAACGAAGACAACACCGAACGCCCGACAACGCAGCGTCCGGCTCGCCGGAACGTTACCGAGGACAACCAGCGTGACGAGCGGCGCAGGTCGGAGACCGAGCGCGAAACCGTTCTCCCGCGTGATCGCTCACCCGTCGGCTCATACCTGTCCAGCGAGTTCGAGCGCTACGCCCAACGCGCAGCCGGTGAGCCGGAAACCGGAGCGCCCATCATCCGTCGCTTCGGCGCCGAGTTGCTCCAGGCCGCCACCCCCATGCTGACCCAGGAAAGCGGCAACCAGATTCCACAAGACTATGTCATCGGTATCGGCGACGAAGTCCTGGTGACCCTATGGGGATCGGTGGAAGCCGATCTGAAGCTGACAGTGGATCGCAGCGGCCGGATAAGCCTGCCGCGCATCGGCCCGGTGATGGTGGCAGGACTGCGCTATGGCGAACTTGGTTCGGCCATCGATCAGCGGGTCTCCCATGTTTTCAAGAACTACAAGCTGAGCGCTTCACTCGGTCGCCTGCGCAGCATCCGCGTCTATGTGACGGGGGCCACCAAGCGTCCGGGGGCGTACACCGTCAGCAGCCTCTCAACGCTGGTCAATGCCTTGATGCAGGCAGGAGGCCCATCGGTGGCGGGCAGCTTCCGCAATATCGAGCTGCGCCGGTCAGGAAAGCTGGTCTCGAATTTTGACTTCTATGCGCTCTTGCTCAAGGGCGACAAGACGGCAGACAAGTCCTTGCAGAGCGAGGATGTAATACACATCGGATCGGTCGGTCCGCAGGTGGCCCTGATCGGCAGCGTCAACACGCCGGCCATCTTTGAGCTGCGCCCCAACGAGACTGTTGACGATTTGCTGGCCATGGCCGGCGGCTTCACCGCCGTGGCAGATCGATCGCGTGTCACGGTCGAACGATTGGATGCCCGCAACGATCTGCGCATCAGCGACCTCAACCTGCCGGCAAGCGGCACACTGCAGCCCCGCAGCGGCGATCTGTATCGCGCCTACAGCGCCGTCGAAATGACGCTGCCCCAGCACAAGCAGAACAAGCGCGTCAGAGTAGAGGGGGAGGTGCTGCGGCCCGGGGAATTCATCATGCCGGCCAACAGCACGCTGGCCGATGCCATCCGAGCCGCAGGCGGGCTGACACCGGGCGCCTACATCTTCGGCACCGAGTTCAATCGCGAGAGCGTCCGGCTGAGCCAGCAGGACAATTACGAGCGCGCGCTCCGAGATCTCGAAACCGAGTTCACCCGCAGCACAACCACACAGCGAGCATTGAGCGCTGATGAGGCCACGGCCCAGGCAACGCGGTCCCAAGGGTCCACAAAGCTGATCGAGCGCCTGCGGGCGGTCCGACCGACCGGGCGCATCGTGCTGCAGCTGACCCCCAACGCATCGACCCTGCCGGAGCTTGCGCTGGAGGACGGGGATCGCCTGCTCATTCCTCCGCGTCCTACCACGGTGGGCGTATTCGGCAGCGTGTTCAACGGAGGCAGCTACCTGTTCGCCACGGGCGGCTCGGTCAACGAGTTTCTCAGGTTGGCCGGCGGCCCCACCCGAGGCGCAGACACCAACAGCATCTTCGTGTTGCGCGCCAACGGCAGCGTCGTGAGTGCCCGACAGCGGTCGAGCGGCTGGATACTGGCCGGAGGCGACAAGCTGGAGGCCATTCCCGCCGAGCCGGGAGACACGATCTTTGTGCCTGAAGAACTCAACAAGACCTCCTTCGTTCAAGAAGCCAAGGAGTGGACACAGATTCTGTATCAGTTTGGCATCGGCGCCGCGGCGCTGAAGACCATCAAGAACTGATCGATACCGATCACCGGAGCAACACTGTTCGTGGCACACCACACTTTCGAGCAAACCTCATCCGACTTCCAGCCGAGCGCAGACGAGGATGGCCCGACACTGATCGAGCAGGCAACCGTGCTGGCGAGGCGCTGGCGCCTCATCGTCGCGCTGACCGTTGGCGCCGGCGCGGCAGCGATCGGCGTCAGCTATCTGCTGCCGCCAACCTACACGGCATCAACGACCTTCCTGCCACCGCAGCAGCAGCAAAGCCTGACCTCTTCAGCACTGGCTACCCTCGGCCCCTTGGCCGGGCTCGCCGGCGCCGCTGCGGGCATCAAGAGTCCGGCGGAGCAGTATGTTTCGCTGCTGCAAAGTGTCAATGTAGGTGACCGCATCATCGACAAGTTCAAGCTGCAGGAGGTTTATCAAGCCAAATTGCGTTCATCGGCCCGACAGGAGCTGGCCGAGAATGTTCGCTTCAGCCTGGGCAAGAAGGATGGCTTGATCTCGATTGCCGTCGACGACGAGTCCCCCCAGCGGGCAGCGGACATTGCCAACAGCTATGTTGAGGAATTGCGCCGCTTGACCGCGGAACTGGCGCTGACCGAAGCGCAGCAGCGACGCGCCTTCTTTGAGCAGCAACTCGCCGAGACTCGTGTCAAGCTGACAGGCGCTCAGCAGGCCCTGCAGAGCAGCGGCTTCAGCGCGGAAACGCTGACAGCCGAGCCCAAGGCAGCCGCAGAGACGTACGCCAAGCTCAAAGCTGAACACACTGCGGCCGAAGTCAAGCTGCAGACCCTGCGCAGCTACCTCAGTGACGAGGCCGTCGAGATCAAACAGGCCCTGTCGAACATTGCCGGGCTTCAGCGACAGCTTGACAGCCTGGCGAGCCGGCGGCCGGCCAACTCCGAGGCCGAGAGCGGCTACATCGGCAAGTACCGTGACTTCAAGTACCAAGAGGCCCTGTTCGACTTGTTCTCCCGCCAGTTCGAGCTCGCCAAGCTCGACGAAAGTCGGGAAGGTGCACTGATTCAAGTGGTTGACGCGGCCGCACCTCCTGACCGACGCTCCAAGCCGCGCCGGGTCCGCCTGGGCCTGGCATTCGGTGCGCTGGGCTTCCTGCTCATCTGTGGCGGCCTGCTCTTGATCGACAGCTTGAGGCGCGGCCATCAGGATCCTGTCAGCGCGCAGCGCTGGCGCGAGTTCCTCGGTGCCTTCAAGGGCTGATGCGTGGCGCCCGCAGTGACGAAGCGCCGCAGGGCATGAAACTCCCTTTCCTACCAGCAAAGAAACAGGCATCGCAGTGGCGGCTCAGCCCGCCATCATGACCCGACAATGACAAGCGCTCGTGCAAGAAAGATTCTGTTCGTTTTCGGAACCAGGCCCGAGGCTATCAAGATGGCGCCGGTCATTCTCCGAGCCAAACAGGAGGTCGGCCTCGAAGTCAAGGTCTGCATCACGGGTCAACACAGGCAGATGCTGGACCAGGTCATGGGCCTGTTCCAGATCACTGCCGATTTCGATCTCGACCTGATGAAAACCGGGCAGACGCTGACGTCATTGACCTGTGACGTACTGAGCGCCTGCAAGGACGTGATGGAAGTGGCCAAGCCCGATCTGGTGCTGGTCCATGGCGACACCACCACCACCATGGCAGCCAGCCTGGCGGCCTTTTATGCCCGCATCCCTGTAGCGCATATCGAGGCGGGGCTGCGCACCGGCGACATCTACTCGCCATGGCCCGAAGAGCTGAACCGCAAGCTGACTGGCGCGATCGCAAGCCTGCACTTCGCGCCAACCGAAGGTGCGCGTGCAAACCTGCTGCGCGAGGGGGTAGCCGATCGGTCCATTCAGGTCACGGGCAATACCGTGGTCGATGCGCTGCAAATCGGTGCTCAGCGCATTGCACAAACCCCGACGCTGGCTGCCTCGCTGGACGAGCAACTCGCATTCGTTGACCCCAATCGACAGCTGATCCTGGTGACCGGGCACCGTCGCGAGAACTTCGGCGAGGGCTTTGTCGGCATCTGCCAGGCCATCCAGGTCATCGCCAAGCGGGCCGACGTTCAAATCGTCTATCCGGTACATCTGAATCCCAAGGTGCAGCAACCCGTCAATCAGATGTTGGGGGGCATTCCCAATGTTGTGCTTGTCCCTCCCATGGAGTACCTGCCCTTCCTGCATTTACTCGGCAAGGCCAAACTGGTGTTGACCGACTCCGGCGGCATTCAGGAAGAGGCGCCCGCCCTGGGCAAGCCCGTGCTGGTGATGCGCAACACGACCGAACGCCCCGAAGCGATCGAGGCCGGCACGGCCAGGCTGGTCGGCACCGATCCCGCAGCCATCGAAGCGGCCGTCCATCTGCTGCTGGACGATGCGCAAGCCTATGCACGCATGGCACGTGCGCACAATCCCTTTGGCGATGGGCACGCGTCTGAACGCATAGTCAATCGGCTGATGCAATCTTGACCCGCGCAAGCAACCATGCCGACGTGAGATCGCCCACCGCTCCTGCGCCGACAGGTCAGCCGGGCGGCCGGCGCGCGCGACTGTGGGGGATGGCACTCACGGTCGGCAGCTCGGTGGCGAGCAATCTGTCCACCGTCATCGCCACGGCCCTGCTGGTGCGCAGCCTTGGCACCGAGACATTTGGTCGCGTGGCCTTCATCAGTACGGCGGCATCCGCGCTCAGCTCATTTGCGACCGCCGGCCTGGCCCTCTACATCATTCGCTCCATATCGATGGTGACGCACCATCCGGAAACGGAGCGAACGAGCGCTGCCGAAGTGACGGCCGCATCGCTGTGCGGACAACTGATTGCGGCATGCATTGCCGCCCTGCTGATCCTGTACGGCTATTGGGTGCAGCGCGATCTCGGCCCGGGTGGATTCGCACTGGCCGCCCTCGCGCTGCCCTTCATCACGGCGGACGCACTGGCCAAAAACAAGTTGATCGGGCACCAGCATATCGGTGCCCTGTCGCTGGTCACCGTACTGGGCACCCTGATCCTGGTCGGCATGCAGTTGGCCGGCGCTCTGGCTTTTGGTCCACTGGGCTATCTTGTGGGCTTCTTGCTGGGCTCGGTGTTTCAGTGCGGATGCTCCCAGCTGGCTTGTCGCGTGACCATCTCGACGGTGCAGCCACGACCGACCTGGCAGGAGTTGCGGGACAGTCTGAGCTCCAAGGCCTTCAAAAGCTTTGTCGTTCCCGCGACGCTGGCTGCCAGCATGGTGCCCGTGGCGCACTGGTGTGCGAACCTGATTGCCGTCAACAAGGCCGCCCGCTACAGCGATGTGGCCATACTGACCGTCGCCATGCAGTTCTTCAATATGGTCGTGTTCCTGCCAACGGTGCTCAACAAGATCATCCTGCCGTGGACCATAAGAAAGTACAGCACCAGCGACAGCGCTGACAACAAGGCGCATACGCGGCGCCAGGCACTGCTGACCTTCTTGCTGACCTGCCCGGCGCCCTTGGTCCTGTGGTTGCTCAGCGGCCCGATTTCCAGCCTCTATCGGTTTTCCGACGCCTCGTCCATGCACGTCGTCTACTGCTTCGTCGCGGCCGGAATACTGGCGAGCACGTCAATCGCCATCTCCAACTATCTCGTCAGCAGCGAGAAAATGGCGCTGGGTCTGACGATCAACGCACTCTGGACGGTGACCTATCTGGGTCTCGCCCTATTGATGCCCGGCGGTGCCATTGCCGTCGGCTGGGGCCTCATGCTGGCGTATGCGGCAAGCTTGGGGCTCGCGCTGTACCTTCTTGCCACCCACAGGAGCCACGATGGCAGCCAGTAAGCAGTCCTTCTGCATCTACTGCAGGCCACACGAGATCAATGACGCGACCTTCCGCTATGTGGAGGTCATTCGTCATGCTCTGGTCAAGGCTGGTTTGCACGACCTGGGGAATACCGACTCCCTGAAGACGGCCCGCCAAGCCAGCCATGTGGTCACCATCAGCTGCCTGGCTGCGGCCAGGATCGTGCTGGGGCATCACGGTGCAAGGATCATTCATTGGTTCCAGGGCATCGAAGCGGTCGAGCGGCGTTATCTGCACGGTGGCGTGAAAGGCTATCTCCGCTTCTTGCTCTGGTCGTGCATGGAGCGATATCTCCTCAAGCACGCATGGCTCAAGCTGTTTGTTTCCGAGGAGATGCGCGACTTCCTGGGCGATCGAAGCACCCCGTCCAGCCGTTCAATCGTCATGCCTTGCTACAACGCATCGATCGATGCACCGGCTTTCGTCGGCACCGATCGCTACGGGCGTCTTGACCTGGTTTACGCGGGGTCACTGTATCCATGGCAGTGCGTTATCGACGTCTTGCAGACGTACAAGCAGGTGTTGAAGCTGCGCCCGGACGCCAGGCTGACCCTGTTCACCCGTGAGATCGAGAGAGCTCAGTCACTTTGCGACGATGCCGGACTGACGGGCGTGCAAATCATGAGCGTGTCGCCGGCCGATCTGGTGCAGGAGCTGCGCCGCTTCAGCTTCGGCTTCATACTGCGGGCCGAGATGAGCATCAACAGGGTCAGCACGCCGACCAAGCTCAGCACCTATATGGCAGCGGGCGTCATTCCGGTCGTCACCACCGCGACCCCGGCCTTGGTCAGCATGCTGAGCAACACAGCGTACAAGGTCGTTGTGGCGGGCCCCGATGCCCACGCGGACATCGCCAACAGAATCTGTGAACTGAGCGCCAGTTCGCCAAACAGCCCGGCGGTCTATCGAGACTATCTCGCGATCTTTGAGCAGTTCATGGATGACGAAGTCAATGCCGGGCGAGTCGCCCAAGTCATCGGAGCCGGATGATGCTTGGCTTCTTGCGCGCCTATCTGTACTGGACCGTGCTGTGGGGTTTCCTCGCGCACCCCACCTTCGGATTGCTCAAGGCAGTCCCCGCGCTGCTGCTGGGTGCAGATGCGGCGATGATGCTGATCACCGGCGTCTACGTACTTCATAACAGCAAGAATTTGAGGGGCTTTCAAGAGCGCCAGGTCGTGCGTTCGACAGCGCTGTGCCTGCTCATCTTCGCCGCCTACGGACTGGCCATCACCGTCGGCAAGGGTGGCGACTTGCTGGATGGGGCAAAGTACATGGGCGTACTCGTGCGGCCCGTGCTGACGCTGATGGCACTCTATGTGTATGCCCATACCCCATCCCGGAGGACACCCAGCCCCGCAAAGCTGCGGCGCACGCTCAACCGTGACCTGCTGCTGCTCGTGACGGCACAACTGGCGGTGGCAACCCTGCAACTGCTGGACCCATTGGCGGGCGCCGACTTCGTCGCAGTCTTTGTCGAAACGCAGTCGGCCGCCGCTGCGCTCGAGGATGGCGATGTCTCGGGCACATTCGCCAACTCCATCGATCTGGCCTACTTCCTGGTGGCCGCCTATATGGCATTGACCGCCGAGCACTGGCGCCGTCAACGCGCACCATCGCTGGTGCTGACTGTCGTGCTGGGCTACTTCACCTACGCCACAGGCAGTGTGGCAGCAGCCGTCTGCTTCACCCTCTACGCGCTCTATCTCTATATCCGGCTGATCAAGCCGAGGGGAAGACGCGCGCTGCTCGTCTTGTGTGCTGCCACCGGCGCCGCCCTGTTGTTCGCCAATGCCGAGTTGGTGACCGAGCTGGTGACGGCGAAAATCGAAAACATGATGTTCAGCCGCCTTGGGCTGATCTTCATCAGCCTTCCCGCGATCGCACAAATCAACCCCATGACCCTGTTCACGGGCACGGGCGCAGACTTCACGGTGGTGGACGCTCTGCTCAAGAGCCTGCCCGAGGTACCGCTGGTGTTCACCTATGACGACGTCGCCTCGGTGATCAACGACGTGTTCTGGGTCGCCATGGTTCTCGCCATCGGCCTGCCTGCGGTCGCCTACTACCTTTTCAAGTCATCGAAGCTGTTTGTCGCCTACTTCCAAGGACCATCGACGAGCCGGCAAACTCGCTCCCTGCTCATGATGATCGCCTTGGTCATCTTTCTCGCCGGCTGGTTGAATCAAATTCTCGCCGTGCGCTCGTTCACCACGGCACTGCTGATCGGCCTGCTGCCGTTGGCCGTCGAGCTGGCTCGGCCACGAAGCTCGGGGGGGCGCCCCCGCCCTGCCGGATTGACCGCGCCCCAGCGATAGCATGACCTCCAGAAAATACGTTCTCATCTCGGCCCACCATTGCGCACCCGGCATGGGCAGCGAACATGCCGTCGGGTGGAATCTTGTGTCGCAACTGGCCAGGGTGCACAACATCATCCTCGTCACCCAGGACAATGAGTACCGTGCAAGCATCGAGGCCGGCATAGAGCAGTTGAAAGCCGACGGCTGCAATGTGCTGGCCTACTTCGTCAGGCATGGCACAAGCACGGATGGCCGAAAGAACGACCTGCGGCTCTTCTACTACCTGACCTATATCGCCTATCAGTGGCGTGTGTACCAGCTTGCGAAGCGTCTGGTGTCGCAGCACGAGATAGCGGCGGTGCACCACCTCAATATTGTCGGGTTTCGTGAGCCCGGCTTCCTGTGGATGCTAGGCCTGCCTTTCATCTGGGGTCCGGTTGGCGGTCTGGTCTACACGCCCTGGAGGCTTTACGCCGAACTGCCCGCGAAGACCAAGTTGTTTCAGACCCTGCGGGCCGTCATCACCTGGCTACAGTTCCATCTGAGTCCACGCGTTCGGCTTGCCTACAAGGCGACTCAGCGGCCCGGCGGCGCCTTCATCGCCGCCACGGCGGACATCGGGGCACGTTTTCAGCGCCGCTGGGGCGGGCGTTGCCTCTGGATACCGGAGACCGGCAGCCACGACGCTCCGGCAGAGCCGAGGGATCCCCCCATTCGGCGCGGCACCGGCGAGGCGCTTCGCCTGCTCTGGGTCGGCGCGCTGATAGACCGCAAGCCCCTGAACATGTTGCTGGACGCAATCGCGGCCGTCCCTCGGCATGCATCCAGACTGCGCCTCACCGTTGTGGGCGATGGCGACTCACGCGCGCGATTCGAGGCGCATGCCAGGCAGTTGGGCGTCCGCGCCGACTTCCTTGGCTGGCGTCCGCATGAAGAAACGCTGACTCACTTTCACAACTCTGATCTGTTCGTGCTGCTGAGCATCTCGGATCTGACCACCAATGTTGTTTTCGAAGCCTTGGGGAACGGCTTGCCGGTGCTGTGCCTCGATCACCATGGCTATTCGGGAATCGTCACCGAGGCCTGCGGTATCAAGGTTCGGGTATCCGACCCGAACACCATGCGCCAAGACATCACACGGATACTTGACGAGCTATGCAGCCGGCCCGAAGTTCTGACGCGACTGGCCAAAGACGCAGCGCCGCGAGCCGCCCAATTCAGCTGGAAGCAGAATGCGTCCGCCATTTCCGAGCTCTACGCTCCCCTACTTTGACCCACGGAACGGCCGCATCGCGACTCACCGTCGTTTCGGCAAACCCAGGCCCCTGACATGCGAGTGCTTCAGCTCAACAACTTCGAGGCGATAGGCGGCGGATCTGACCGCGTCTATCAGCTCACCACCCGACTGCTGCGCAGCAAGGGCCACCAGGTCGCGACCCTGGCCTGCGGCGACGAACCTTTTGACAAGGACAAGCAAAGCCATCTCCTGCCGCGCAATGGCTACATCGAGCGCAATCCGCTGGCGACTCTGCGCAATATTCGCGACTTCGTCTACCGGCCGGCGGCGGCGGCCATGATCGACGAGATTGTCGAGACCCACAGGCCCGAGGTTGCCCATCTGCACATCTTCTACGGTCAGCTCAGTTCCTCGGTCTTGCAGCGCCTGCGGCATCACCGGGTTCCTTGCGTCATGACCGTGCATGAGTACCGCATGCTGTGCCCGGTCTCGACACTGTTCACCGAGCGCGAGGGCGTTTGCGAAAAGTGCGCCGGAGGTCAGCTGCGGCATGTGGTGCTCAACCGTTGCAACCGCGGCAGCCTTGCCGCCAGCATGCTGTCCGCGCTGGAGTGCTCCGTCAGGGACAGGCGCTTCAACTATCTCGAGCACGTCGACCATTTCCTGATGGTCTCGCACTTCTGCCGTGACAAGCACATCCAGTATCTGCCGGCCATCGCGGACAAGTCTTCGGTGCTCTACAACTTCGTCGCAGCCGAGCCGGAGCGATCCGACTTCGAGCAGCCCGGGGCCGATCGCCGCTACCTGTATTGCGGCCGGCTGTCGCGCGAGAAAGGCGTATCGCTGCTGTGCGACAGTTTTGCGCAGCGCCCGACCGAGACCCTGTTGCTGGCCGGGGATGGGCCGCTAGGGGATGAACTGCGCGCACGCTACGCCGACTGCCCGAACATCCGCTTCCTGGGCAAGCTCGGCGCCGCCGAACTGGCCTCACAGATCCGCCAAGCCTGGTTCACCATCGCGCCGTCGGAATGGTATGAAAACAACCCGATGGCAATCCTTGAAAGCTTTGCGCTTGGCACACCCGTATTGGCCGCGGACATCGGCGGCATCCCCGAACTCGTCATTCCCGGCGAAACAGGCTTGCTGTTTGCTCCCTCGGATCCGGCCAGCCTGGCTCGATCACTGGATACAGCCTCGCTCATGCCGCCCGAGGAGCGTGCCCGGCTGTCGGCACGGGCCGTGCAGATGATCGCCGCACACCACGGCCCAGAGCACCACTACCAGCTGCTGATGGCGGGCTATGCAAAGGCCATTGAGCAGCACAACCAAGGATCACGCGCATGAGCAACTCCGCCATGCGCATCGCCTTTCTCGGGACTGCCGGCATCCCCAACCGCTATGGCGGATTCGAGTCGTTCCTGGAGCACTGCGCGCCGGTGATCGCCGGGAACGGGCACCAGGTCACCGTGACATGCGACGCCCGGCTCTATCCGGACCGAGAGCCCGACTTCCGGAGCGTTCATCGCCTGTTCATTGACACCCCGGCCAATGGCGGGTGGTCCATCATTCACGACCTCATTGCCTTTGTTCGGACATTCAGCCGCAGCACGCACCTGGTACTGCTCGGTGTCTCCGGCGGGCTCTGGTTTCCACTTTTCAGACTGTTGTGCGCCCTTGCCGGCAAGCGCCTGATCGTCAATATCGACGGGATCGAATGGCGTCGCAGCAAGTTCGGACCGGCAAAGCGGGCCCTGCTCTGGTTGCTTGACACGCTGGCCCAGACCTTCGCGCATGTCGTGATCTATGACAGCGAAGGCTTGCGCAAGTACCTGCGCCCGGCCGCCGCCAGCAAGTCCTGCTGCATCGCCTACCCGGGCGATCACGTCCTGCGTCTGCCCGGTTCGCGCCCAGTGGCCGGCAGCGCGTTGACGATATGCCGCATCGAGCCCGAGAACAATCTCGAACTGATGATCACCGGCTTCCTGGGCTCCAGCCTGTCGAGCTACACCATCATCGGCAACTGGTCCCATAGCGCCTACGCCCGGGCACTGCGGGCACGCTTTTCCGATGAACCGCGCCTGCACCTGCTGGACCCGATCTACGACGCGACCACACTGGCAGAACACCGAGAAGGCTGTGCCATCTATCTCCATGGCCACAGCGTTGGAGGAACCAATCCGTCGCTGGTCGAGATGCTTTTCTACGACTGCGACATACTCTGCCTGGATGTCACCTTCAATCGCCACACCGCGGGCGATTGCGCGCAGTACTTCGCCGACAAGCAGTCCCTGACCATCCTGCTGGACGGCCCACAGCCGACCCGCCTTGCACGCGACGCCCTTCGAACGCGCTATTCCGCCGATGGCATTGCCGCCAGCTACATTGCAGCCCTGCGGGGTTGATACTGATCAGCGCCCCACAGAGCAACACGCGAAAATACGCCCCATGATCACCATGAATCGCCTAATTGCCGGCTTGCGGCGCCGGTTGCGCCGCGCGCTGGACTATCGTGTCGTACGTTGGTACCAGCTGGCGCGCTACCAGCAAGCATGGTATCTGCGCCGCCTGTTCCGTTGGCAGGAAGTCGACCTGGTCATCGACGTTGGAGGCAATTCGGGGCAGTTTGCCGAGTTCATTCGCAAGCGCGTCGGCTACAAGGGGCTGATGATCACGTTTGAACCGATACCCTGGCTGGCTGCCGAACTGCAGCGGCGAACCGCGTCCGACCCCAACTGGATCGTCGTCAACAAGGCTCTTGGGGCCAACCCGGGACAGGCACAGTTCAATGTCATGAACACCTCGCCCATGAGCTCCCTGCTGCAACCCAAGCGAGACAGCCAAAGCTCGATGAAGCAGTTCAACCAGGTTGAACAGCGCGTCGAAGTGGAGATCGCTACGCTCGACACTTGCTTGAATGACAATCCGCGCACCCGCGAATGTCGAAACATCTATCTGAAACTGGATGTGCAAGGCTATGAGCTTGAGGTGCTCAAAGGAACTCAGCTTGCGATGTCAAGGATCTGCGCGCTTCAGTCTGAGCTGAATGTGATCCCGCTCTACGAGAATCAGCCCGGCTATATGGAAGTTCTTCGCTTTCTGGATACCGCCGGCTATGTGCTGTCTTCGATACCGGCTCATGACTACGAGCACTTCCCTGAGATGATCGACTTCGATTGCCATTTTGTGCGTCGCGATCGTCTGACCAAGGCGCTGACAGCGCCCCCGAGCGGCAGTTCAGCGCCGGTTGGCGGGGCGTGAGTGCTTCACCAGCCGCGACCCATCCAAAATGCACTTTGACTACACCGTACTGGACATCAGCGGCCGGCAGTTGAACGGCCATATCGAGGCCGCAACCGAGTCCGAGGCGGTCCAGCAACTCAGTGCAAAAGGCCTGACTGCCGTGGCCTTGCGCGCGGCAGCGGCCCCGACGTCCCGCACCAAGTCCATGCTGCGACGGCCCAAGGGTGGATCGCCGCGGATCGCCACCGTGCTGCTCATCCGCGAGCTGGCGTCGCTGCTGCAGGCCGGTGTGACCTTGGAAGAATCATTGCGCACGCTGCTCGATGGTCGGAGGGGCATTCCGCTGGAGGCCTCCCTGTCGGCGGTGCTGACCGCCGTGCTGTCGGGTGAACGCTTCTCGCTTGCGCTGCAGGCAAACGCGAACGATCAGGCGCTGCCCCTGCCCTCCTATGTCATTGCACTGGTAACTGCTGGAGAGTCAACTGGAGACCTCGCGGCTGCATTGGGACGAGCGGCGGACCAGCTGGAGTTCGATGAGCAGATCCGCTCCGAGACCTCCGAGGCCCTGATCTATCCGGTGATACTGGTCACCGCAGGTGCTTCGGCCGTGTTGTTCGTCTTCTCGTTTGTCGTGCCCCGGTTTTCCACCCTGCTGGCCGGCAAGAAGGTTGAGCTGCCGTGGCTGTCCAGCGCTGTCTTGAGCACCGGCGAGTTCGTCAACAGGCATGGTGTTCTGCTGATGTTCATGGCCGTTGGTCTGCTGATAGGTGGTCTCTTTGTCAGGAAGGCGCTGGGCCCGGCACGAATCCGCAGCGCCATGGCGAGGCTGCCGGTGCTGGGGGCCTGGCTGCAACAACAGGAGCTTTCCCGCTGGACGGGCATGCTGGCCCTGATGTTGCAAAGCCGGGTGCCCATCCTCACGGCGCTCGATCTGACCGCCGGCGCCGTCTCGCTGCCGGAAGTGGCCACGCGGCTGCGCACGACGATGGGCGACATCGGGCGCGGCGAGTCGCTCTCCCACTCGCTCAACGAACAGGGGCTCCTTCCCGCCAGTGCCCTCAGCATGGTCAGAGTCGGCGAGCGCACCGGGCAGCTGGGTCAGATGATGAGCCATGTAGCCTCCTACGCGCTCGAGCAAAACCGGCGCCAGCGACGACGGCTGGTTGCCCTCATTGAGCCGGCGGCCATCATCGTGCTTGGCGGTATCATCGCGCTCGTCATCGTCGGCGTCGTGCTGGCCCTTACCTCGCTATCTGAAGTCAAGTTCTGAGCATGTTCAAAATGAGATCGCGGCACCCCCATTCGGGCTTCACACTGCTGGAAATGCTGGTGGTGCTGGTCATCATCGGCCTGGTTGCGGGGTTGGTTGGCCCGCGCCTGTTTGCCAAGGTCGACTCGTCAAAAGTTCAGACCGCAGGGGTTCAAATCAAGCTGCTGCGCGGCGCCATTGAATCCATGCGCCTCGACATCGGCAGCTACCCGACACCGGAACAGGGTCTGGTCTTGCTCGTTACGCCGCCGTCCGAGCCTACGTTGCGAGGAAGATGGAAGGGCCCCTATCTCGACGAAGCCGTGCCGCTGGACCCCTGGGGCAACCCCTATCAATACCAGATCCCTGGCGACGATGGTCGCCCCTTTGGCATCTACAGCTTCGGTGCCGATGGCAGGGCTGGCGGCGAGGGCAATGACGCCGATATCGGGCGCGGAGCCGCCGCCGATCAGCCTCCTCGTTGAGGACGCCATGCGTGCGCACAGGCAGCGCATGCTGAGTCCAGCCAAGCTCGGCATGCTTCGGGCTCAGGGCGGCTTCACCTTGATGGAGGCCTTGATTGCGCTCAGCATTCTCGGCTTTGTCGCCGCCGTAGCCGTGCCGCAGCTGTCGAACCGGCTTGACAGCGCCTTCTCCGACGCCGACCTGGCCCAGATCGTGTCCAGCGCAAGAATGCTTCCTGTGCGCTTGGCCATTCTGGGCACGGAGCTGAAGCTGGATACCGCCACGGCACGAACAGCGCTGGCGGACGCCAAGCTACCGCTGGATCTGCCTCCGAGGTGGTCGCTGGAGATCGAGAAAGCGCCTGTCTTCGGCCGCTCGGGGAGTTGCGAGGAAGGCTCCCTGGTGCTGACCGAGCCGATCGCCGGGCAGCGCTGGCGCCTTCAGTTCGCACGGATCAGCTGCGAACTCACCATTACATCCTTGCAGGGCAATCTTTGATGCCACTCCGGGCTCATCAACGCGGCATTTCGCTGCTGGAGGTCATAGTCGCCCTGGTCATTCTGTCCAGCTTTGGTGCCGCGCTGTTCGTATGGGCGGGCCAGACCCTGCAAATTGCCACACGTGCGCAAGTCCTGCAACAAGAAGCCGAGCTGGAGCGCAATGTCTCCGAGCACGCTGCGAGCATCAACCCTGCGGCCACGAGCGAAGGTCGCCTGGACACGCCGACCCATCGCTTTGCCTGGAAGGCCACCGCCATTCTCGGCCCGGTCGATCATGTTCGCCATCCGCAAGGCCTGAGCCCCTACCAGGTCGGGCTCTACAAGCTCAGTTACATCGTGACCGAAAACGACACGAACAAGGTCGTGCTGACCAGCGAGCGCGAAGCTGCGGGCTTCCTTCAAGTCAGGCCGCGCGGATCCGGTGGTCCGATGGGCTTTGGGCTCTAACCCTGACATGCGCGATGACCCCCGCTTCAGGCGCAACCGTGGATTCTCGTTGCTGGAGGTCCTGGTTACCGTCACCATTTTTGCGCTGCTGTTCTCGGTGCTGATGAGCGGCTGGTATCAGGCCATGCGCGCACAGTCCCAACTGGATGTCGCGGCAAAGCGATTGCAACGCCAGCAGCAACTCAGTCAGGTCTTCCGCCGCATGGTGGCGGAGGGCCTCAACCCGCCGTTCAATGGCGGTTTGAAATTCAGGGGCGACGCCAACGGCTTCGACACCGAGTCCAGCGCATCGCTGACGCCACGGGTTGGGGCGGCCCCCACGCCGACGGAGCTGCGCATCCTGGCCAAAGGAGCGCTCAAGCAGTTGAGCATACGGCCCGCCGCCGAAGCCGCGACTGTCTACCCCTGGCTCTTTTTGCGAGCCAGCCTGGCCTACTACGACCATGCGGGCAATCGTTATGAGACTTGGCCGCCGCCCTTGCGGCAAGATCCCATGGCGAACATCACAGGTGCATTGCAACTGCCTGCGCTGGTGCAATTGAGCATCCAGTTCGAAGGGGATGAACGTCAGCAAACCTTGCTGGCCGCCCCCAGACCCTCCACCTGGAACATGCCCGAGCCCACCCCCCCAATCATCAGCTTGGGAGGCAATTGAGCCTATGCCCCGCCCTCGCCTGCCTCAACGTGGCTTTGTGCTACCCGTCACCGTCGTCTTGCTGGCTCTGGTGGCGGTCGGCGTCGCACTGATTTCGCAGCGCAGCGATGAAATGCGCTCACTGGTGTCGCTCTCGCTCGAGGAGCAACGTGCCAGCACCGCCACCGACCGCGCGGTCGCGCATGCCATCTATATCAGCAGCAGCATGTACCGCCGCGGCGACACATTGGGCAACATCCGGCTGGATGGGCGCTTCTATCGAACCGCCGACGGCGTGTTCGTCCGCTACCACGATGCTGGGGCACTCTTCAATTTGAGAAACAGCTCGCGCGATGATTTTGCCCGTCTGCTGTTGGCTTCCGGCGTCTCAGATGCCAGCTTGACGGACCGCCTAACGGACCAATTGGCAGACTATGTCGACGCAGATCATTTGCAGCATCTCAACGGCGCCGAAGCGCCGGAGTATCTGAGCGCCAAACTGCCCGAACCACGCAACGCCAAGCTGCTTTCGCCCATGGAGCTGGCCCGGCTTCCAGCCTGGAACGAACTCAGTTCGACCCAGCGAAGCGCGCTGCTTGAGTATGCCTATGTGGGCCCCAGCCGGGTGGTGAATCGGTATACGGTGCAGGCCCCGGTGCTGTCGGCCATCGCTCAACTCGACCTGCAGGCCGCCAAGGATCTGGTCGCCCAGCGACTGCCCGGGACGCTGCTGAAGATAGAATCTCTCCCCATCATTGCTGGCGGCAGCTACCTTGCCGAGAGCCGGTTCATTTCCGTTCCGTCGCCCACGCTGTTGCTTACGATCTGCCCGCCCACCGTTGCTTGGTGCCAGCGATTGTCGATCACCTCATCCGGCGAAACCGCGCATGCTCCTTGGCACATCGCCTATAGTTATCGGTTCGCCCGAGAAGCGGCGCTACCTGCACCCAGCAGTGTTGAGCTCTTGCCAGAAGACGCTCCGGCCAAGCCTCCGCCACTGTATTCCCCTTTTGGTAATTTGCCTTGATTGAAGCCCTAACGAGAGTTCTTGCTCCCCTGCAGTCGCGCCGCGCGGCAAAGGCGGTTGCTCGCGAGCAGCTCAGTCTGGTCAAGTTGAGCATGCCAGAGCTGCCGAAACGCAAACTGCTGGCGGCACTTCGCTTGCAGATGCTGCAGTTCTACCCGACTGGCCAGTTCGCCTTCGTTTGCAGGCGCGAGACCTCAGGCCAGATTGCCGTGTGGTCATGGCAGCTGCCAGCCCCCATCGAAGGGCAGGAACCCGCATCGGGCCCATATTGGCCCGAGCCCCTGCTTGAGCAGCCTGGAAGCGGTTTTCGACTTCTGAGCAGAGCATCCGGGGCGGAGGCACAAAGCTGGTTGAATGGCGAGTTGCAGGCAAGCCAGTGGTTTGCCCAGCCCCCGTCGCCCCAGGAGTGGCAGCGATTTGTGCGTGCCTGCGCGGCCGATCCGGACCAGCATCCCCTCCCTGCCCCGGCAAAGCCTTTGATGCTGGCAACGACAGTCAATGGCTGGATGCGGGCTGACAACCTGCCCAAGTCCGACCCATGGAAGGGTTGGCGCTGGCAGGCTGGCACCTTGGCGCTGGCCGCACTTCTATTTGCAGCCCTGGGCGCCCATCTGCAAACACGAACCCAACTCGAGCTAGATCGACAGGCGCTCGCCGACCTGCGCAAACAGCGCGAAGCATCGTTGGAAAGCCGCGCGGCCTTTGAAAAGGCTCGCCGTGAACTGGACGCCATACAGGCCCTGGCCCCCCAGCTCTCGCAGCTAGAGCTGCTTGATCGCGTCCTTGCCAGCGGTGTGCTGTCGGTAGCGGGAAGCCTGCCGCAGGCAAACGGCCCCGCCCCCACACCCACCCCCGGCGCAAACGCCGTGGTAGCCCCCGCTCAGAGCACAGCACCTCAGGCAGCGCCTACAGCCTTGTTCTCGGACTGGGAGTTTCGCAACCAACAATTGAAGATCACACTGGAGATTCCTGACGGCGATATCGCAATGCTGGACATCACCCGACGGATAGAAGCCACTCCGGGACTCTCGGAGTTGAAGGTGGGGCAGGATGCGGCGGCGAACACCCTGGCGCTCACCATGCGCGTGGATTCGCTCGCAGGAGTAGCGCAACAACCGAGCCGGAGCGGGCAATGACCCTGGTACGGAGGTTCCCTCTTTTTCAGAAACTGAAGATCGATCGCCGACTGACTTGGCTGTTGCTGGTCGGCTTGCTGGCCGTCGCGGGTGAGCTTTCGCTCAGGGCCTGGGAATCACACCAGGAACTGAGCAAAGAGCTCAAGTCAGTGCGCGCCCGAGCGCAGCTCATGCGCCAGTCGGCCGACCAGGTCGACTGGGCGCAGCAGACGCAGATCATGCAGACAATGCGTGCCGATCTGGAGAGCAAGCTATGGCATTCACCTAGCGAGGCCCAAGCCCAGGCGCGTTTGCGCGACTGGCTGGCCGCAACCCTCAGGGCGGCAGGGCTGACTCGATTCACCATCAATCTGCTACCGCCTCAGCCGCCCGCCGCCCCTGCTGTGACACAAGGGGACGCGCCCCCGTCAGCATCACTGCGCGAGTCGATGCAGCAACGAGCCCTTCGTCTCCGTGCAAGCCTGAGCTTTGAGCTGGCTCCAAGTACGCTTGAGACCGTGCTTTTCGGGCTGGAACATGGCGGCGAGCTGGCCAATGTCGACAGCATCACGGTGTCGCGTCGCAGCCGCCGCGTTGAGCTGAGCGTCTCGATGCCGGTGCTGGTCGAGCCAGCGCTTGCCACGAACAACTCCACCCCTCCTGCGAGGTCGTTGGCCCCATGAACATCTGGATACGAGCCGCCGTGGCACTGATTGCCTGCGCACTGGCTGGAACCATCGGATGGTGGGTCCAAAGACCACCCGCGAGCGTGCAAGCGGCCACACCGCTCAATCAACCTAGGCTCGAGCCGCCGGCCCGCGGCAGCGCCGCCGTGCATGACGAAAACATGAGCAAGCGCGTCGCCTCCCGCGACCCCTTCGGCCTCGCGCGAACGGTGCCTCTCAATGCGGCGGCGGCCGTCACGACCAGCGGCAATGCCATAGTCTGGCGCTTCGCAGCCCTGGTGGTGCGCGGCAACGAGCGCTATCTATTGATGACCGCCGCCGACCAAATGCCGCTCAAGGTTGGCGTAGGCGAAAAGCTCCCCGACGGCAGCCGAGTGAAGGCCATCAAGGCTGACCACGCAGAGATTCAAGGGCCACGCGGCCCCACCCGCAAGATCTACCTGACCGAGCCATGACATCTTCCAAAGCCGAATTCAACGGCCCCTCCAGCCTTGCCATGCGCAGCATTGCCTTCGCGGTTGCATGTCTGACCGGTTGCGCCAACATGCCCGCGCCGATACTGCCGGACCGCCTGCCAGCCAAGCTGGTGCCCAAGGAGGGCATGGCGACCGATCCTGCTGCTGCAGCCACCACATCGGGTGGTCCCGCTTCAGCCCCTGCGCCAAACGTGGCGTCTTCGGCGCCCGCGCGCAGCGCCGCGCCAACCACTCCCGGCCGCTTGTTCGAAACGCCGCTACCCCCTTCGCAAAGGACGGCAACGAGCCCTTCTCCTGCCGTTTCAGGCACGAGTCAGCCGGTGATGGAAAGCGCCGTTTCGCTTGAGCAGCTGCCGCTTCCGGTCTTCATAGACACCGTCTTCACCACCATTCTGAAGCGCAACATCTCGGTCGATCCGAGCATCGCGCAACGCAAGGAATTGGTCTCACTCAAGAGCGGCAAGCCGCAATCGGCGCAGGCCCTGTTCGAAACGGCGAAGGCAGTGCTGAAGTCTTATGGCCTGGCTGTCACCGAGTTCGAGGGCGGCCTGGTACGCATCACACCGGCGACGGGCGCAAGTGGCTATCTACCCGAGCTGCTGCGCGGCCGCACCCTGCCCGATGTGCCCGCATCGCTGCGCCCGATGTTCTTTATGGTCGAGATGGAAAGCGTATCTCCCAGCAACGTCAGCAACTGGTTGAAAACGCTGTTTGGCCAGCGCATCAACGTACAGGAAGATCCGACTCGGCAAGCGCTGCTGCTGGCCGGACAAAGCGATGACATCGCCGCCGCGCTGGAGGCCATCCAGGTGCTGGACCAGCCGCAGATGCGTGGCCGTATCAGCGCTCGCGTAGCGCCGATGTTCTGGTCTGCCGATGAACTCGCAAAACGCCTGTCCGATATTCTGCAGGCCCAGGGCTACGCGGTGAGCACCAACGCTGCCGCTCAAGCGCCCATCATCCTGCTGCCGATTGGAGCGCTGAATTCGGTCATCGTGTTCTCGTCCAGCCAGGCGGTGCTCAACCACGCCCTGCGCTGGGCCACAGAGCTTGATCAACCTGCCAGTGGTCGCGGCACGGCCGGCTACTTCACCTACCCGGTGAGGAACATGGACGCCGCCGATTTGGCCAAGACCTTGCAGGAGGTCATGAATCCGGCCGGGCCCGCCGTCGCCAACAGCGGGTCGGTCCGTTCGCGTGTGGTTGTCAATGCCTCGACCAACACGCTGATCATCCAGGGCAACCCGACCGAGTACCAGCAATGGTTCGGCCTGCTGCAGGAGCTGGATCGCCCGACACGCACCGCCCTGGTATCGGTCACGATTGCCGAGGTCAGGCTGACCGACACCGAGAACCTGGGCTTCCAGTGGTTGCTCAAGCAGTTCTCGGTGGGCGGCTACAACGTCAACCTGAAGAACGTGCTCGGCGTCAGCAACTCGGCCAATTTGGTGGCAACCATTACCAGCCCTAACAGCAGCACCAACGCCTTGCTGAACATGCTGGCATCGACGAACAAGGCCCGCATCCTCGCCAACCCGTCGGTGATGGCGCGCAACGGCGAGACCGCGAGCATTCAGGTCGGCCAGGACGTGCCCATCATCACCAGCCAGCAACAGACGGTGGGTGGCACAAGCAATGTGCCGGGCGGCATTGCTCAAAACAATGTGCTGCAGAGCATCCAGTACCGCAACACCGGCGTCATCCTCAAGGTGAAACCGGTGATTCACGCGGGTGGGCGCATTGACATTGATGTGGATCAGGAAGTCAGCACTGCAATCAGCACCACGATCGGTGTCACTACCACGCCCACCATTCAAAGCCGCAAGCTGAGCACCAAGCTCTCCGTCACCGATGGCACCACCGTGCTGTTGGGTGGACTGATGCAGGAAGAGGCCAAAGGTGGCGACTCGGGCGTGCCTTGGCTGAAGGACATTCCGGTCGCAGGCCACCTTTTCAAGACCAGCAACACCGATCGCACCCGTACGGAATTGGTAGTGCTGGTCACGCCTTACATCATCTCCGATGAGTTTGAGGCACAGGCCATCACCGAAGCCTTCCGCAACCAGTTTCGTTGGGACGCGAAGGTGCCAACTCACAGTCTGCGCCCACCACAGAATGGCCCCCTCAGCAAAGCCCCGGAGAACGGAGATGCAGCTCGAAACGCCACTCCTGCCCCGCGCCCCTACGTCTTGCCGCCGCCAGATGCCCCCGAGACTGAACAGCGGAACGTCCCCAGCATCGGGAAGAACGTTGTTCGACCACAACAATCCCCTCGGGACTTTCCCGGGGAAAGCAGCTCGGGTGGCGTCCCGTCAAGCACTTCACCCGGCGCTTCGTCTAATGTCGCATTGCCGGGGTCTACCGGTAGGGCGGGCGTCAAGCCCGGCGCTGCGGTCGCGCCGGGAAACAGCAGTGGCGTCGGCGTTGGAAAACCGGTGGATGACCCACAGTTACTTAAGGAGTTGACGGATGCACTGAATCGCAAACGATGAACCCAAAACGTTGCGGTTATTCCTTGGTGACACTGCACGTAAAGACCAAAAAAGTAGTTTCGGTGGGCGACAAGCCCAGTACCAAGTAGGTACAAAGCAACAAAACCTTAAACAAGCGCCAGTTCGTCTGATTGCATCCCCTGAATCAATGGGTATACTTGCTGCCAGCTGTCACATCAACCACTGGTGCAGCGGCCGCTGGAAGCAACGTCAGTGCACCGGCGTGCTTGTTGAGGTGTCAACTTCATATATTTGAGGAAATTAAATGAAACAAAAGCTTCTTTCTGCACTGCTGATGAGCGCTTTCGCTGGCGTGGCAACTACGGCTAGCGCTGGTGTGATCCAGGCTTCGTACAAGAACTACGCTGCCGAAGTGTTCGGTAGCAACGCCGTGGTTTTGACGGCTCCCACGATCAGCTACGCGCTGGCCACTCCGCTGTCGGGTACCGCACTGAACCCCAACCAGTTCAACATCTCCTGGACGTTGAGCGATGGTGAGTGGGCTGCAGCTCCTGCTGTCGGCTTCATTCAGCTGGTTCGCCCGGACAACAGCTTGAGCTTGAACCCCGACTCGGTGACGTTGAGCACTGACAAGAAGACCTTGACCGCTGCGTTCACCGTGGCTGCCAACTACACCACCAGCTCGCAAATCGTGTTGGGTTCCGGCGGTGCCGTGCAGATCACCAAGATCGGTGACAAGCTGGGTGCTCCTGCTGCCAATTCTTGCGGCAACGACGAAGCCAGTGTCAGCGTGACGGTCAAGCTGGCGAACGCCGCCGGCAGCGAGTTCGAATCGAACTTCGCCCTGGCCCCGCTGAAGAACACCGAGTCGATCGCCCGCTCGGCAATGGCCCTGAGCCTGACCGCTCTGAGCTCGGCCAAGTTCCCCCGCACCACGGGTGGCTCGCTGGCTGCTGACATCGAGTCGGCCCGCGTTGACGTGCTGAACCCCTCGCTGGGCACCAAGTTCACCAACGACGGTGACATCACTGCTGCTTCGACCACCACCATCAACCTGGGTGCTCTGGTGATCGCCGACAAGTCGACTCTGTTCGACCTGGGCGGTTCGGCAGCTTACAGCGTGACGGATGCCAACTGGGGTGTTGCCGCAAACGTGACCACCGGTCGTGTTGAAGCGTCGAACCTGACCTTCAAGGTGACGGGCAAGTTCGGTGCTGACGGCACCGTGGACGTCAAGGCCAACACGGTCGTCAACGGTCACTATGTGGTCGGCGCAACGGTCAACCCGACCGTGACGTTCAACGCCGATCGCACGGAAGCCACGATCACCATCGCCAACGCCGGCGTGCAAGCTGCAACCCTCAGCGGCGGCAAGCGCATCCTGCACATCGAGTACACCGTGCCTGGCACGAAGATTGTGCCTGTTGCTCAGTTCAAGATCGCCAGCGGTACCCTGAACAAGGATTCCAACGCGCTTGAAGTGGCCAACTCGGTGTGCCCGGGCGACATCTACACGCTGGTTGCCAATGGCGTGCAGCTCGATGTTCGTAACTACATCCCCGCAATCGTCGAAGCACCGTCGGGTGGCTGGAAGAATGTGATCCGCATCATCAACACCGATGAGAACCAAACATCGGTTGACGTGATCGGCCAAGCCATTCTGCGTGACGGTACGCTGGGTGCCTCGGGCATCATCGCTGCTGCCATGAAGCCGCGTGAAGTGCGCTACCTGAGCGCTGCTTCGATCGACGCTGTGCTGAATGCAGCTGCAACGGCAACCGCCAAGACCTTCGGTGCGGATGACATCGCTGCGAACGCACGTCTGCGCATCTCGGCAGCCAGCGCTTCGATCCGCGTTCAGAACTACCACTTCAACCCGGCCACCGGCAACTACCTGGAAGCTTCCAGCGCCCAGGGCGACGAAGGCCCGAACTACTCGGCCAACGGCGACACCAAGGCTACCAACCGTTAATCTGCGCAAGTAGACAGCGGTACGTTAAGCGGGGGCTTCGGCCCCCGCTTTTTTGTTTGTGAAACACTTTGTATCGATTGACCATGCAGATTGGGCGTTTGCTGATTGCCAAGAAGTTGCTTGGCGAGACCGAGTTGCAACAGGCACTGGCCGAGCAGCGCCAAACTGCCAATGGGCAACGGCTGGGCGCCATCCTTGTGCGTCAGGGCGTAGTCTCCGAGGCAAGCCTCTATGCGGCGCTTTCCGAGCAACTCGCCATTCCACTGTGGAACCGGGTCATTCAAGCCGACGTGCTGGAACGTGCTATCTCGTCACTGAACGACGCCCATGCGCTGCCGGCACCATTGGCACGCCGCTGGAATGCGATCACTTGCCCGGAACCTGACGGTCAGACGCTGACGCTGCTGGCCCGGGACCCCCTGCTACCCGAGTTGCTGGAGTATGTGCAGCGCCACTGGACCTCCGGGCCCATCAGCGCACTACTGGCACTTCCGCAGGACATGAGCGCGGCTCTGAACGCCGTCTATGAATCAAAATCGATTCGCAGTAACGCCGCCGCTGCACAAGGCGATCTCCGCCAGCTGGCACAGGACGCGCCCATCGTCGAATTTGTGGCAACGATGCTATCGCGCGGCACCGATCAGAACGCATCCGACATTCACATTGAGCCAACCGAAACCGGCTTCTTGGTGCGCTACCGCGTCGACGGAGCCCTGCGGGCCACCGAGAGCCATGACCGGGAGCGCTTTGATGCCGTCATCAGCCGCATCAAGCTGGTGAGCGGACTGGACATTGCAGAGCGCCGCTTGCCGCAGGACGGCCGTTTTTCGACCCGTGCGGCGGGCATTGAAACCGAAGTTCGTGTGTCGGTGATCCCTGGTGTGCATGGCGAGTCCGTCGTGATGCGACTGCTGCCCAAGACAGCGCACCGCCGATTCAAGCTCGATGCGGTCGGATTTGAGCCGGATCATCTGGCAGCCCTGCAAGCCGCGCTGAAGGAGCCGGACGGCATCATTCTTGTCACCGGCCCCACAGGCTCAGGAAAGAGCACAACCCTGTATGCCGCACTGGCTGCCACCGACACTGAGAGCACCCGCGTGCTCACCGTCGAAGACCCGGTGGAATACCAGTTGCCCGGCGTCACACAGTTTCAGGTCCAGAGCGACATCGGCTTCACCTTTCCAGCCGCCCTGCGCGCCATTCTGCGGCATGATCCCGACACCATCATGGTGGGCGAGATCCGCGACCCAGAAACCGCAGCCATAGCCATTCAAGCGGCTCTCACCGGCCATATGGTGCTGTCCACGCTCCACACCAATGACGCACCGTCGGCCTTCGTCCGTCTCATAGACATTGGCGTTGAACCGTTCTTGCTCGCTGCGAGTGTGCGCACCGTGATTGCTCAGCGCTTGATTCGGCGTCTGTGCAAGCACTGCGCCCAACCGCTGGCATTGAACGAGTGGGAGGGGGAGCTGCAGACCAGCGCGAGTAAGTTGGGCCTGCTCCAGGCCGAGTATCAGGCTGCTGGCCCGGTGGGCTGCGCTCAATGCTCGGGCACCGGCTACAAAGGCCGTATCGGCGTTCATGAGGTCTTGACTGTGAGTCCTGAACTCAGGCATGCCTTGACTGCCCCGGGATTGTCGGATCAAGCGGTCCGTCAGCACGCCCCCGCTGGATTCAGATCACTGCAGCAAGACGCCCTCTTGAAATTCTGGCGGGGGGAAACCAGTTTATCCGAGGTTGTGGCGCTGGCGGGCAGCCAGTTTCTTGAGCCGACCTGACTCCGGTGCCGCTCCGCCCGATCGATGCTCCTCTTTGACCGTACTTCACACAATCACCATGTTCCTGACTCGAAGCATCCCCCTCATTGCCGCCGCGCTGCTGTTGGGCAGTCCTATCCAGGCTCAACAATCCGCTCCGACCAACAACGCGGCGCCGCCGGCCGCCGAGACCGCCGCTGCGGGTTTGCAGCCATGGCAAATCCGGCGCGAGCGTTTCTCCCAAATCACCAAGGCACTGCAGACAGGCAACGATACCGAAGCGCGAAGCAACTTTGCACGCATCATCCGCGACTATGAGTCGCGCCCGTTCCAGTTGACGCCACTTGAAAGCATGGACCTGCTGGGCTCGGTGTTCGTACCCCAAGCGGGGCTGGAAAAACTCATGCCTTTGGTTGTGGCTCAGGCAGCGCTGGGTTTGTATGACGCAAAACGATTCGCCAGCCCCGGGGCAATGGCCGACTTGCTGCAGGGTGAGAAATTCCTCGAACGTGCCTTCATTCTCGCGGGGCCCCAGCAGGCCGCAAAGTCGCGCAACTTTCTCATTGACAAGTCCGAAGTGGCGGCCAGACTGGTTCAACAAGGCCTGAAGCTGGCCGAGACTGAGGCGCGCTATCCAGAGTACGACGTGAAGTGGGTGACTGCCTTGGGCAAAGGCCTGGATTTCTGCCCCGCAGGCACGACCTGCCCACCGCACGAGGCAGCAAAGCAGGAAGACTGGCCGCGGCTCTGGGCCGAGGTGCGGGAAGAGATCACCAGGTACTACAAGATCGAGCCTGCAAAGCCGACCCCAAGCTCACAGAACGGCAAGCCTTAAGCCAGCGAGCTGCCAGTCGGCCTGCGAACCCGGCGCAGGGTCGCCGAGACCCTTGAGGTCGTTCTGGCTCCGGTCTCTCGTCAGAACAGTTCAGCGGCTGCGAATTCCGGCGCAGCCGCATCCTTGGGCGCCAGGTTTGGCGTGATCAGTCCCTCGGCCACGCCTGGCCAGTTGATGCCAATGCCGGGATCATTCCAAGCGATGCTGCGCTCACTCTTCGGGTCATAGTAATCCGTGGTCTTGTAGAGGAAATGGGTGTCGTCCTCCATCGCCAGGAAGCCATGGGCAAAACCTGCCGGTATCCACAGCTGAATACGATTGGCAGCGCTCAGCTCAAGGCCGAATGATTGGCCAAAGGTGGGTGATCCTCGGCGAATATCCACCGCAACGTCATAGGCCGAACCTCGGACCACGCGCACCAGCTTGCCCTGCGCGTGCGGAGGCAACTGGTAGTGCAGACCACGCAACACGCCGCGCTGCGAGCAGGAATGGTTGTCCTGCACGAATGCGGGAGGAGCGCTCTGGCCCAAGTCACGCAGCGCGACCTCGAAACCTCGCTGGTTGAAGCTTTCGGTGAACCAGCCGCGCTCGTCACCGAAAACACGGCTCTCCAGCACCACAAGCCCTTCGATAGGGGTCGCCACGGGCTTCATCAGCTACTCGCTTTCTCTCTCAACAGTTTCAACAGGTATTGGCCGTAGCCATTCTTCAGCATCGGGGTCGCCAGCGCTTCGAGCTGGGCGTCATCGATCCACTGATTGCGGTAGGCGATCTCCTCCAGGCAGGCGACCTTGAGGCCCTGGCGCTTCTCCAGGGTGGCAATGAACTGGCTGGCCTCCAGCAGGCTGTCATGGGTGCCGGTATCCAGCCAGGCGTAGCCGCGCCCCATGATCTCGACGTTCAGTTCACCCTGCTTCAGATAGACCGCGTTGACGTCGGTGATCTCCAGCTCGCCGCGCGCGCTGGGCTTGATCGAGGCGGCAATGTCGCACACCTGGGTGTCATAGAAGTAGAGCCCCGTCACCGCATAGTTGCTTTTGGGCTTGGCCGGCTTTTCTTCGATGCTCAGGGCATGGCGATGCTCATCGAACGAAACCACACCGTAGCGCTCCGGGTCGGTCACGTGATAGGCAAAGACGCTCGCACCGCGCTGCTGATGGGTGGCATCGGCCAGCAGGCCTTGAAAGTCATGGCCGTAGAAAATATTGTCCCCGAGCACCAGTGCGCTGGCGGTGTTACCGATGAATTCGCGCCCCAGGATGAAGGCCTGGGCCAGCCCGTCGGGACTGGGTTGAACGCAATAGCTGAGGTTGATGCCCCAGCGGCTGCCGTCGCCCAGCAGGGCCTCGAAACGTGGCAGGTCCTGTGGCGTGCTGATCAGCAGGATGTCGCGCATGCCCGCCAGCATCAGCGTGGACAGGGGGTAATACACCATCGGCTTGTCATAGACCGGCAGCAGCTGCTTGCTGATGGCCAGGGTGGCCGGGTGCAGGCGGGTGCCCGATCCACCCGCGAGGATGATGCCCTTGCGTTCGATTGCTTGTTGCATGGCAGACCTATGGTTGTTTGTCGAGAATTTCCGTCAGCATGCGCTCCACCCCCTGTTGCCAGGGGGGAAGCGTCAGATCGAACGCTTGGCGCAGCTTGCGCGTATCCAGGCGTGAATTGAGGGGGCGTTGCGCCGGTGTCGGATAGGCACTCGTCGGCACCGCCTTGATCTGCTCCGGCAAGGCCTTCAACGCCACACCACGCTGGCGGGCCCAATCGGTGACAAAGCGGGCGTAGCCGTGCCAGTTGACCTCCCCCGCCGCGACCGCATGATAGGTGCCGGCCAGTTCAGGGGCCAGCCGCGCACGGCGCAAGGCATGGGCGCTGACATCGGCCAGCAGGTCGGCGCCGGTAGGCGCGCCGAACTGGTCGGCAATCACCGACAGCTGTTCTCGTTCGCCGGCCAGTCGCAACATCGTCTTGGCGAAATTGCCGCCACGCGCCGCATAGACCCAGCTGGTGCGCATGATCAGATGCTGGCAGCCACTGGCACGAATCAAGCTCTCACCTTCGAGCTTGCTCTGCCCGTAGACATTCAATGGCCCCGTAGCGGCATCCTCGGCCCGCGCCGCCTCGCCGCTGCCGTCAAAAACATAGTCCGTGCTGTAGTGCAGCAGCCAGGCACCCAGGGCGGCCGCTTCCCGCGCCAGAACACCCGGCGCCTCGGCATTGATGCGATGGGCCAACTCGGGCTCGCTCTGCGCCTTGTCGACGGCGGTATAGGCGGCCGCATTCACAATCACATCGGGGCGCACGGTCCTAACCGTCTCGGCCAAGCGATCGGGCTCCGAGAAGTCGGCATGCAGGGTCAGGTCACGGCTGACCAAGGCGCAGACTTCGCCAAGCGGGGCCAAGGCCCGTTGCAACTCCCAACCCAACTGCCCATTGCGGCCGAACAGCAGAATCTTCATGCAGTTGCCGCACGCTCGCCATAGTTGGCCTGCACCCAGTCGCGGTAGGCACCGCTTTGCACCTCGGTGACCCAGTCCGTGTGATCGAGGTACCACTGCACGGTCTTGCGTATGCCGGTCTCGAAGGTTTCGGCCGGTCGCCAACCCAACTCACGCTCCAGTTTGCGCGCGTCGATCGCATAGCGCCGGTCATGGCCGGGCCTGTCCTTGACGAAGGTGATCAGGCGTCGATACGACCCGGCCGGATCGGGCTTGAGCTCGTCCAGCAAGGCGCAGACCGTCTCGACGATCTCGCGATTGGTCTTCTCGTTCCAGCCGCCCACGTTATAGACCTCGCCCACGCGGCCGCGCGCCAGCACCTCGCGAATGGCGCTGCAGTGATCGGTCACGTATAGCCAATCGCGCACATTCAGGCCATCACCGTAAATCGGCAGCGCCTTGCCGGCCAGCGCGTTCACGATCATCAAGGGAATCAGCTTTTCCGGGAAATGGTAGGGCCCATAGTTGTTGCTGCAATTGGTCGTCAGCACCGGCAGGCCATAGGTGTGGTGCCAGGCGCGCACCAGATGATCGCTGGCCGCCTTGCTGGCCGAATAGGGGCTGTTCGGTTGATAGGGGTGGGCCTCGTGAAAGGCCGCGTCGTCCATGCCCAGGCTGCCGTAGACCTCGTCCGTGCTGACATGATGGAAGCGGAAAGCCTCTTTGGCCGAACTGTCGAGTGCCAGCCACCAGGGACGCACGCTTTCCAGCAGCGCGAACGTGCCTTCCACATTGGTGCGCATGAAGTCGCCCGGGCCGTGAATGCTGCGATCCACATGGCTTTCGGCCGCGAAGTGCAGCAGCGCCCGGGGCTGATGGGTTTGCAACAGCGAGCCGACCAGGGCTCGGTCGCAAATATCGCCCTTTACAAACACATGCCGAGCGTCCCCCTGCAGGCTGGCTAGGTTGCGCAGATTGCCGGCATAGGTCAATGCATCCAGATTCACGACGGTCTCGTCGCTGCCGCGCAGCCAGTCCAGCACAAAATTGCTGCCAATAAATCCGGCACCACCGGTCACTAGAATTGTCATTGCCGCTCCCCCTGATGAACGCTCATCGTTGAATCCAGAAATCCGTCGATCTTTTCGATTGTAGGTACGCTGGGCAGCATAGTGCCGGCAGATCAGGACCGGTCCCGGGCGCCAAACTCGCTGATCAGCCGGCGCAAGGCCTGTCTGACGCTGGCATCGTCCAGCGAAGCCCCTCCGCTGGCAAGCAGTTCGCTCAGCCAGTCGAGGACTGCCGCCGCAGCCACAGCGTCGTCCAGCTTGGCCACACTCAGTCGGGCGATCGGTGTGGGGATGGCGGTATCGCTGTCGCCCAGCAGCTCCTCATAGAGCTTCTCGCCCGGCCGCAGACCGGTGAAGACGATGCGGATCTCGTCGATGCTGTGGCCCGACAGGCGGATCATGTCGCGGGCCAGATCGACGATGCGCACCGGCTCGCCCATGTCCAGCACATAGACCTGTCCCGTCTCGCCCATGGCCGCGGCCTGCACCACCAGGCGGGCAGCCTCGGGGATGGTCATGAAGTAGCGGGTGATGTCCGGGTGGGTGACGGTGACCGGGCCGCCCTTGGCGATCTGCTCCTTGAACTTGGGGATCACGCTGCCACTCGACCCCAGCACATTGCCGAAGCGCACGGCCATGAAGCGGGTGGCATGGCCCTGGGCCGACAGATGGCTGATCACCAGCTCGGCGGCGCGCTTGGTGGCGCCCATCACATTGGTGGGATTGACGGCCTTGTCGGTGCTGATCAGCACAAAGCGCTCGGCCCCCGCCTCGGCCGCGGCCAGTGCGGCGCGGTAGGTGCCCAGGGTGTTGTTGCGCAGCGCGGCCCAGGCGTTCTCTTCCTCCATCAGCGGCACATGCTTATAGGCGGCGGCATGGAACACGACCTGCGGCTTGAGCCGTGCGAAGGTGTGGCGCAGATGTTCGAGATCCTTGACGTCACCGATCAGGCGCACCAGCGGGATGCGCGGAAACTGCTCGGTCAACTCCTGCTCGATCTGGTACAGCGCGACCTCGCTGAGCTCGTAGAGCACGATCTTCTGGGGCGCGAAGCGCGCCACCTGGCGGCACAGCTCGCTGCCAATGCTGCCGCCGGCGCCGGTGATCAGTACCACCTTGCCGCTGATCGCCTCGCTGATGCCGGCCTCGTCCAGCTGCACCGGCTCGCGGCCCAGCAGATCCTCGGGTTCGACATCACGCAGCTGCTCGAGCCTGCTGCCCGACATCAGCTCGGCGCTGCTGGGCACTGTCAGCACATGCAGACCGGTGCCCGCCGCCAGGTCCAGCGCGCGGCGGCGCTGCTTCGGCGAGGCCGAGGGCATGGCGACGATCACATGGGTGATGCCATGCAGTGCGGCCAGCCGGCCCGCATCGTCGAGGCTGCCCAGCACCGGGATGCCACCGGCGCGGGCTTCCCGCTTGGCCGGATCGTCATCGAGCAGGCCCACCACCACCCAACCCTGGTGCTGGATGCCGGCCAGCAGCAGCTGGGCCGCATGACCCGCCCCCAGCACCAGCACACGGTGCGACTCGACCGAGCCGCCGCTGATGCGGCTGCGCATGTGCTCATAGAGCATGCGGTAGCCCATGCGCGTCATGGCCAGCACGATCACGCAGAACACCGGATGCAGGGCCAGCACCGCGCGCGGCACGGCCTTGAGCTCGGCCATCAGCACCCCGGTGGCGCCCAGGCTGCCGGCGATCAGGCAGGCAAAGAGCAGGCGCTTGACCTCGCCAAAACCGGAGAAGCGCCACATGCCCCGGGGCACGCGCAGCAGCCACAACACCAGCACATAGAGCAGCACCAGGCCCAGCATGACCCAGAGGTCGTAGCGGGGCCGTGCCGAGATCCAGCGATCGAAACCGAGCCGGAACAGATAGGTGGCCTGCCAGGCCAGGGCCACAGCCAGACCGTCCAGCACCAGCGACAGCGGCTCGCGGTGGCGGCGAATACGGGTGAGAAATGCGTCGAGGGAGAGCCAGAACATGGTGGGCGGGATTGTGACAGCAGCGGATTCAGGGCTTGGCCTGCTCAGCCGCCCCAAATGGCCTTGATCGTGCGCAAGATCAAGCGCAGATCACCGGCCAGGCTTTGCGTGCGCACATACTGCGCCGCCAGCGCCAGCTTGGCGGGCATGACCTCCTCGACATAGCTGCGCTCGGGGTCACTTGAGCGCGCCAGCACCGCGCCCTCGTCGCGGTACTCGATCGAGGCCAGATCGGTGATACCGGGCCGCACCGACAGCACCAGTTGCCGAAGTTCATCCGGATACAGCACCACATAGCGAGCCACCTCGGGCCTCGGGCCGACCAGGCTCATCGCACCGCGCAGCACGTCCCACAGCTGGGGCAGCTCGTCCAGCTTGTAGCGGCGCAGGGTGGCACCGCTGCGGGTGATGCGGGGGTCGGCGCCGATGGTGATCTGCGGGCCCAGCGCAGGCGCATCGATCCGCATCGTGCGGAATTTGTGGATCGCGAAGGGCCTGCCGTGCCGGCCGACGCGCTGCTGCTTGAACAGGGCAGGCCCCGGCGAGTCGAGCTTGACCCACAGCGCGATGGCCAACAGCAGGGGGCTCAGCAAAAGCAGGCCCAGGGCCGAAAGCAGGATGTCGAACAGTCGTTTGGCCATGCTTGCGGCGCGCTCAGGCCTGCAGGCAATCACTCACCGCCGCGATCACACGCTGCACGTCGGCGTCCGTCATCTTGGTGTAGATCGGCAGGCTCAGCATCTGCTCGTAGGCCTTGTGGCTGTGCGGGAACTGTTCGGGCTTCAGCGCATAGCGATCACGCCAGTAGGGATGCAGGTGCAACGGGATGTAGTGCACGCTGCAGCCAATACCGGCGGCGAACAGCGCCTCGATCAGGCCGTCGCGCGACAGCGGCGCATCGTCGCGCAGGCGCAGCACATAGAGGTGCCATGAGTGCATATCGCCCTCGGGCGCGTCGGGCGGCAAGATCACAGGCAGGTCGGCAAACGCCTCCTGGTACTGCGCGGCGATCTCGGCACGCCGCTGCTGGAAGCCTCTGGCACGCTTCAACTGATGCAGACCCATCGAGGCAGCAATATCGGTCAGGTTGTACTTGAAGCCGGGCGCGACGATCTCGTAGTACCAGCTGGGCACCTTGGCGGTGAAGCGGTCGAAGGCATCGCGGTTCATGCCATGCAGGCGCATCACCTTGGCGCGCTTGGCCAATGCGGCGTTGCGCGTGCACAGCATGCCGCCCTCACCCGTCGTGATGGTCTTGTTGGCGTAGAAGCTGAACACGGTGGCATCGCTGCCCATGGTGCCAATCAGCTCGCCCTCGATGGTGCTGGGCAGGCAGTGGGCGGCGTCTTCCACCACGCGCAGGCCGTGGCGGCGCGCGATGTTCAGAATCTCCAGCATGTCCACCGCCAGGCCACCGAAATGGACGGGGATGATGCACTTGGTGCGCGGCGTGATCGCGGCCTCGACCAGCTTCGGGTCGATGTTCAGCGTCTTCGGGTCGATGTCGACCAGCACCACATCGGCGCCGAGGTAGCGCACCACCTCGGCCGTGGCGGTGAAGGTGTGCGTGGTCGTGATGACCTCGTCACCCGGGCCTATGCCCAGGGCCTCAAGCGCCAGATGCAGACCGGCGGTGGCCGAGTTGACGGCGATCGACTCGATCACCGAGTCGCCCAGGAACTCGGTGAAGGCCTGCTCGAAGCGCTTGGTCTTGGGGCCGGTGGTGACCCAGCCGGAGCGCAGGGTGTCCACCACCTCGGCGATCTCGTCTTCGCCGATATCGGGCAGGGCGAACGGAAGAAAAGGCAAATCGGGCGTCGTCATAGCGGTTTCTCGATACAGGCCAGCACATGGGTGCGCAGCACTGGCAGGCTGTTGAACAGGGGGTAGGCGGCCGGGTGCAGGCGGCACACCAAGCGCGCCAGCGGCGGCGCCAGGGTCAGGCGTTGATGGTTGATGCGGGACTGCGGGAACAGGCTGCGCACGCGCGCCATGGTCACGCCACGCACATCGGCGTTGCGGGGATTGTTGACCGTGAAGTCGTACCAGAGCACGGCGCCACCGGGCTTGAGCCAGCGCCACATCGCATCGGCCACCGATTGCTGGACGGTGTCGCTGAGGATGGACGAGAACACCGTGAACTGCAGCACCAGGTCCTGGCTGGCGGCGGGGATAGGCGCCTGCGAGGCATCGCCCAGGTGCAGGACGCAGCTCGCCGGCAGGCGGCTCCTCGCTTCCTCGAAGCGCTGCGGCAGCAGCTCGATGCCGCTCAGATGCTCGGGGGTGAAGCCCAGGCGCAGCATCTCCAGTAGATTGCCGCCGGCCCCACAGCCGACCTCGGTCAAACGCCAGTCGGCCAAGCGCCCCGGGCGCCGGGCCAGCAGCCTGAGCATCGCGCGCTGCCGCTCCTGCAGCATCTGCCAGACTTCGGGGCGCAGCAGGCTGTAGCGGTCCAGTGCAGCGCTGTCCTCGCGGCGCGCGTAGCGCTGGTGGATGGCAGCCAGCTCCCGGTCTCTCTCCTGCTCGCTCATTGCAGTGCCTCGATGAAGCGCTGCGCCAGTACCGGGTAGGTATGACGCGCCAGCACGAACTCGCGGCCGCGCTGGCCCATTTCGCGGCGCTGCTGCGGCGTCAGCCTGGCCAGATGACGCACGCCCTCGGCAACGGCCGAGGCATCCTGCGGCGCCACGGTCAGCCCGCAGCCGGCCTCCGCCACCGGATCGTTGCCTGCCTCGACCGAATGCAACACTGCGCAGCCCGCCATCATGTAGTCCATCAGCTTGTTGGGCGCTATGCCGAAACGGTAAATGGGCACGCGCTGCCAGCCAATGTAGGCGATGTCGAAGGCCGCCAGCAGAGCGGGAATCTGCGCCTTGGGGATGGGCTCGAACATCGCCACGTTGGCCAGGCCCTCGCCGCGCACGCGCGCCTCCAGCCGGGCCCGCTCATGGCCGCCGCCCACCATCACGATGGACACCGGCTCGTCCTTCAGCAGCCTGGCGGCATCGAGAAGCACATCGAGCGCATTGGGCAGGCCATGGGAACCGGCATAGCCCAGCACCAGGCGGCCGGCCGCGCGCTGCGCCGCCAGAAATTCTGCCAACGATGGAGCCAGTGGCTCGCCCTCGCCCTGCCACTCATCGAGCGCTATGCCATTGGGCACAATGACCAGCTTGCGCAGATCGAGCCCATGCGACTTCATGTGGTCCTGCACCTTGGGCAGCATCGACACCACAACATCGGCATCTCGATAGGCGTCGTTCTCGGCCTTCTGGCACAGCAGCGCGAACGGGTGGCGCGGTGACATGCCGGACAGCTCGATCGGCGACAGCGGCCACAGATCGTGCACCTCGTAGACCAGCCTGGCCTTCGCTGCGCGAGAAATCCGCCGGGCCACCCAGACGTCCATCGGGTAGGTGCTGGACGCAATCACCGCATCGGGCTCGAAGGACTGGGCCAGGATGTCCGCGTCCCTCCACACCTGGCGGCAGAAGGCCCAGATATTCTTCACCCGGCCCAGACCATTGCCCTCGTAGGGAGGCGTCTCGTACCAGCAGTAGTGGATGCCGTCCAGCACCTGGCTGCCCGGCCGCGGCTGGTGGCTGCGCACATGGGACTGGCTGGCCCCCAGTATCAGCACCTGGTGGCCCGCCCTGACCCACTCTCGCGCCAGGTAGTAGGGGCGGTACTCCATGCCCAAATCAGGCGAGCCGGCGTAGTGGTTGATGAGCAGGATGCGCATGGTGTCAGGGCGCCCCGATCAGCTCGCGGTACAGGCCCAGCAGCACCTGCTCGGCACGAGGCCAGTGGTAGTGCGCCAGCACCGCCTCCCGGCCCGCCTTGCCCATCGCCGAGGCAGCAACCGGATCGGCCAACATCTCGCCCAAGACGGCAGCGATCGCCTGCGGATCGGCAGGATCGACGCAGCGCCCGCCGCCGCTGCGCCCCAGGATGTCGCGCCACAACGGAAAGTCGCTGGCCAGCACCGGCAGCTCGGCCGACATGTATTCGAACATCTTGATCGGCAGCGCGTCCATATAGCTGGGCAGCGGCAACAGGGTGACCAGGCCGACGCGGCTACAGGCCAGTACCTGGCGCACCTGCTCACGGCCGACCAGGCCCAGATAGTCCACCCGCGCCCAGCCGGGCTCGGCACGCATCTCGGCCTCGAAGGCGGCATCCTCGAAGGCGCCACACAGGGTCAGGCGCAGATCGGGCACCAGGGCCACCGCGCGCACTATCTGCAGCAGGCCGCGGGTGCGCATCAGTCCGCCGACATAGCAGACGCGCCACTCGCGTTCGACGGGGTCGGCCGGTGGCGCCAGTTCGGCCAGGAAGGGGAAGTTGGACACATTGACGCTGCGGTGCGCCACCCGGGCAAAGCGCTCCGCGATGTGCGGCGTGGACGCGACCACCGCCGCCAGCCGTCGCACCTGGTGGTTCTCATAGATCTCAAAGGCGCGTGACAGCAGCGGCCGCAGCGGCGCGGCAATCCACTGCTTGGTCAGGATCTGGCGCGGCACGTCCTCATGGGCGTCATAGACCACCGGCAGGCCACGCGCCGCAAGCTGCACGGCCAGCGGCAGCAGTTCGGGGTCATGCACATGTACGAGGGCCGGCTGCTCGGCCAGCACCGCCTGCAGGCCCAGGCGCGGCTGTTCGCGCATGCGCGCCAGCCGGCCGGCCGGCCGGGGGCCGAAGTCGACGATGCGCACGCCATCAACCACAGCAGCGCCGAGCCCGTCGCCCACGACCTGCGTCACCGCATAGCCGGCCCGCGCCAGCGACACGCATTCCTTGCGGAAGATGCGGATGTCGTCGCGCGGGTGCACGGTGGTCAGATGAACAACGCGCTGGGCGGTCATGGCCGGACTCCGCTCAACAGGCCTCGGCCCAGCGGGCGGCCCGGTCGGCCGGCCTCTTCAAAATAGAGCCGATGCCAGGTGGCCAGATTCAGTTGGCGAAGCTGCGCGGCCAGTCCGGGCCGTGGCCGCGCTCGGGCGGCGATCTCGCGGGCAAAGTCGCTCTGCTGCAACTGCTGCGCCAGCCAGTCCTTCAGCGGCCCGCCAAACCACTGGGCCTCGGGTATCGGCCAACCCAGCTTGTCGCGGCGCCAGACGATCTGCTCGGGCAGCTGCGGCGCCACGGCGGCACGCGCCAGCCATTTGGTCCAGCCCTCGTGCAGCTTGTAGGCCGCCGGCACGGTGGCCAGGAACTCGACCAGGCGGTAGTCCATGAAGGGCATGCGCGATTCAACCGACCAGGCCATCGCGGTCTTGTCGGCATAGTGGATCAGGTTCGCCAGCGGGCCGTCGAAATCGCCGCGCAGGGCCTGGTCCACCGTCTGCAGCGGCCGGCTGCCCATGCGCAGCAGGCGGGTCAGCGAGGCCGTTGCTCCGGTGCCAACGATGGACCGCGCCGCCTTCACGGCCAGGCCGCTGAGCAGTTGCGGCGCGAAACCGGGCATCGTGCGATGGAACTCGCGCGCCGTGCCCAGCGCCTCGCCCCAGGCCGAATTCACGACATGATTGCGGGCATAGCGGGCATAGCCGGCCAGTTGTTCATCGGCCCCCTGCCCGTCCAGCGTCACCGTCACGCCGCTGGCGGCCACCAGCTTGTAGGTGTGCCAGCTCGACATCAGCGTGTTGGCCGGCGGCGTGTCCAGCGCCCAGATCATCCGTTCATGCTCCGCCGCCAGGTCCTCCCAGCGGGCTTCGATGGTGTTGCTGTGCACATCCAGCTGGCGGGCCACCTCGGCGATATAGGCGCTCTCGTCGGCGTCGCGGTATTGCGGGTCGCGATAGACACTGGAGAACACCTCCTGCTGCTCAGCCACCTGCAGGGCACGCAGCTGCCGGTTCACCAGCAGGGCCACGCTGGAGCTGTCCAGCCCACCGCTCAGCGCCGTGCCCACGCGCACATCGGAACGCAGACGCAGGCGCACGGCGTCGTCCAGCAGGGCCAGATAGCGTTGCTGCAACTCGCGGGCATGGGCAGAGTCAAAACCTGCCCCCGCCTCGGGTTCGGCCGGCCAACGCCAGAACGGCTGCGGATCGAGACGCCCCCCGTCCAGCGCATAGCGGGCCCAGTGCCCGGCCGGAAAGCGGGTGATGCCCTGGAACGGCGTGGCCCGCTGCGCCTCGTCCGGCCCATGACTCAGAAACTGTTCGCAAACCTGCAGGTCGGGCGCAGCCTGCACCAGCGGATGGCACAGCAAGGACTTGATCTCCGAGGCCAGCAGCAACTCGCCGGCCGGGCCCTGCCAGACGTAGAGCGGCTTGACGCCAAAGCGGTCGCGCGCCACAAAAAGCTCGCGGCGCTGCGCATCGAAGATCACCAGCGCCCACATGCCGTTCAGCCGCGGCAGCGCGGCCTCGCCCCATTGGGCAAAGGCTGCCAGCAGCACCTCGGTGTCGCTGTGCGAGCGAAAGCTGTGGCCCAGACCCTTCAACTCCTCGCGCAGCTCGACGAAGTTGTAGATCTCGCCATTGAAGATCGCCCACTGCCCGGGCGCACCTTGCATGGGCTGATGGCCGCCGGCGGACAGATCGACGATGGCCAGGCGGCGCTGGGCCAGCATCAGCTCAAAACGGCTGTCGAGATGGGCCTCGATGCGGCCGTCAACGGCGCCGTGGGGCGAGGCCAGTACCTGGGCAGACGTGTCCGGCCCACCGACGCTGAGCGTCCGCCGGTCGCGCACCAGCAGATAGCCCTCGCCATCCGGCCCGCGATGGCTCAGCGCCTGGTTCATGCGCAGCACATCGCGCGCTGCGCTGCCGGCCGGCACATGGCAAACGACAATCCCGCACATAGATTCAGCTTTGCTCCGCAACAAGGGGGCCCGCACCGCGGGACGGTCGCAACAGGCCGGCGGCCCACAATCCGGCGGCGCTGGCCAGCAGCACGGCCAGCCGCAGGGCCCAGGACCAGAGGGCCGACTCATCAGGCTGGTCGGTCAGAGCGCCCGAGCCCAGCGCCCATGTCAATATGCAGAACATGATCGTCGCACCCGCCAGGCGCAGCCAGCGCAGCGGCAAGGGGTAGAGATGCTGGCCCGCGGCGAGCCAGGCACCCAAGAAAACCGCTGCCGCCATGCACCCCGCCACCGCTGCGCCAACGGCACCGAAGCGCGGGATCAACAGCAGGTCCAGTATCAGGCCCAGCGCCGCCGCGGCCAGGGTCAGCAAGAGCTGCCATCCGGTCTTCTGGGCCAGCGGAATGCCGGGCGCGAAGATATACATCTGAGACATCAACGCCGCAGGCGCCAGCCAGACCAGCAGCGGTGCGGCGCGGGCATAGGCAGGAGCCGTCAACAGGGCCAGCAGCGCCGGGCCCATGATATTCAGCGCCAGGCAGACCAGCAGTGCCAGCGACCAGAAAATCTCGAGCAGGCGTGCCAGCCGTGCCGGCGTCTGCGGTTCGGCATGGTGCGCATAGATCAGCGGCGTCAGGGCGCTCTGCACACCGATCAGCACCAGCGTGGCCAGCGCGGCCACCCGGCTGGCCATGGCGAACAGGCCCACCTCATCGATGGTGGCTTGTGCACCCAGCACAAAGCGGTGCAGGTACACGGTCGCAAACACCGCCACGCCGGCCGGCACCAGCGGCAGCGAGTAGCGCAGCATGCGACGCAACTCGACTGCGTCCACCCTCCAGGCGAACCGCCCTCGCAGTCCGCCCAGGCAGGCCGCAGCCACCAGGGCAGACACCAGGGCCTGCATGGCCAGCACATGGGCCACGGTCGCCGATCCCGAGGCAGCCAGGGCGGCGAGACCGCCCAGCGTCAGCAAGCCATAGGCGATGCTGGCGGCCGCGAAGGCACGCGGTCGCAATTCCCAGCGGAACTGGGCCTGCAACATCAGCATCAGGCCATTGAACGCAATGAACAGCGCCCCTGCCCGCAGCGCCTGAGCCTGCTCGCCGCCGCCCATCAGCGCGCGTGCCAGCGGGCCCGCAGCCAGCATCCCGACCAGGGCGAACAGCGCATAGCCGCCCAAGGCAAAACACAGAGCGGTGCCCACAAGGCGACGGCGCGCCTCATCGGTCTTGCATTCGTTCCAGAACCGCGCCACCGCCTGCGAAGTCTCCATCGGAACAATCAGGTTCGCCAGCACGCCCGTGGTGACGATCAAGTCCAGCAGGCCAAAACCCGCCGGGTCCAGCGTGCGGGCATACAGCGGCAAGAGCAACAAGCCGAGCCCGCGGGACAGGATGGTTCCGGCCGCATACACGAGACCGTCGCTCCAGAGCTGGCGAATCAAGCGGCACCTCCTTCGGCGTAGACCTTGAAGGCCCGTTCGAGCTCGGGCTTGTCGCTCAGCTGCAGGGCCGCGACGCCGCCGTGGGCAATCACGGCGCGCACATGGGCGCGGGCCCTCTCATCGCTCAAACCGCAGCCGGGCAGATGGGTGACGGCCCGCGGTTCGCACCACCATTCGGCAGGAATGTCGGCCTGCAGCAAACGCATCAGGCGTTGCGCCACAAGGGCCGGTGCGCAGTGTTCGGCAATGAACCGAGCGCCCTGCGCACCCAGCTCGCGCCGCCGGCCGGCGTCGGCCACCAGGGACTCGAGCACGGGCTCCAGGTCGTCGGGATTGATGTAGACGGTGGGCGGCAGCGGCAGTGCCCCGACCTGCATGCGGGCCTGATGCGCGGAGCAGCTCCCGACGATGACGGGGCGGCCCAGGCTGGCGGCTTCGGCCGCGAATGCCGCCATCGGCGTGTCGCTATAGAGCTGATCCAGCACCAGGTGGCAGTCCCTCAGGGCCTGGAGGACCTCGGCGTTCGGCCGTCCCTCGATGGTGACAAGCTCTAGCGGTACGCCGCGCTGGCGCAGGCGCTGCACCGCGGCACGGATGCGCTCCGTGCCCTTGAGCAGCGGGTGTGAGGGGCTGTGCAGCACGCGCACCACGCCTGCTTCCGGAGCCGGCGGGCAGGGGGCCGGGGCGCGCGGAATGCCCAGTGCAAACCAGTTGACGAAGGGCCGAGTGTGGAAGTGCCCGGTGGCCATTGCATTGACGCAGACGCTGGCGTAGCGCTCCACCCGCGCAACACGGCGCCGCTGGCGTTGCGCGGCCCGGATGGCCGCCTCCGCGTCGAACGGACGATCGGCCGGGCACAGCCCGCCGTCGATATAGGGCGGCCGGGCATCCGAGCCCACGAACACCGCCACCACCCGTTTGCCGGCGGCACGCAGCAAGAGGCCCTCCAGCGCGGTGTTGGTGATGCTCTGGCCATAGAGAAAGACAAAAGCGTCGTAGCGCGACAGGGCCCAGGCCAGCACCCACCAGCCGAACAGGCTCTGAAGCGCCAGGGCGCCTGCCTTGCGCGGCCCGCGAGGCAAGGACCGTCGCTGCGCGCCGGCCCAAGACCAAAGACGCAGAGGCCAGGCAGGCCGCTCATCTCCCCGGCCGGGCTGGTCGGTGTAGGCAAACGGATGTGGGTAGGCGCAATGGAGATCCGCGGCAACGCCAATGGCACGCAGGCCCGCCACCAGACCGGCCGCTATGCCGGCGACCTCCTGAGGGCCGACGAACACGCGCATGTATCGGTCAGGCGCCGCGCTGCGTGCGCAGTTCAGCCTGCAGGGTCGCGATGAAGGCTTCGTCGACCTCGGCCACCGGCACGGCAGGCGCACCGGCGACGATGCTGCCCGCCGGCACGTCACGTGTCACCGCCGACATCGGCAGCACCATGGCACCGTCGCCAATGGTCACGCCCGGATTGATGACCGAGTGGCCGACGATGTAGCAGCCTTTGCCGATGCGCGTCGGGCGCCTGATGACCTGCGCTCCGCCGGGCCGGTTGGCCAGCAGCAGATTGGCCAATGCGCTGGTGTGCGTCCAGACATACACCCCCACGCCAATCGTCGTGTGGTCGCCGATCTCCAGTCCACCGGAGGCGTCGATGTAGGCGTTCTCGCCCACCCAGACATGCTCGCCGCAGACCAGCTTCTCGGGCATCAGTATCTTGCTGTTCTCGCGCACCCGGCAGCTGGCCGGCAGGCCCAGCAGGCGGGCCCGCTCGTCATCGGTCAGCAATTGCGACAGAAAGCGCAGGGCGATGTCACGGCGCAGGACGCGGTTGCGCTCGCTGTCGATGCGGGCGCCAAGCACCTCCTGCATCAACTCGCCGATACGAGGCTCCAGCGCCTTCAGGAACTCATCCATGACGGTTTGGCTGCAGGACCTGGCTCAACACCGAGGTCACCTGCTGCACCTCCGCCTCGCCATACTGTTCGCAGAATGGCAGCGCCAACCCCTGGTCGTACAAGCGCGATGCCACCGGTGAAACGCCCTCGGTGTTCGCATCGAGTGCGCAGCCGGCGAATGCCGCCAGCGCCGACAGGCACTGCGCGCCCAGATTGGCCTCGACGCCTTGGGCCGCCAGGTCTCGAATCACCCGGGCGCGATCGAAATGCTCGCTCAGCACCACCATGAAGGTCTGCCAGCTGTGACCGGCGTGATCGGCCGGCAGGCTCAGCAGGCCGGCCTGCGCCAGGGGCTGCAACGCCGCACGGTAGGCACCGGCAAGCGCCCGGCGCTGCTCGATCCAGCCGGACAGATGAGGCAGCTGGGCCCGGCCCAGGGCGGCCTGGAATTCCGTCAGACGCAGGTTGTAGCCCGCCTCATGGAACACCAGACCCACCGGACTGCGCTCCATGCCGTGGTTGCGCAGCCGGCGCAGGCGCAGGGCCAGCTCGTCGTTGTCGGTGGTCAGGATGCCGCCCTCACCCGTCGTCAGCGTCTTGCGGGGGTGCAGGGAGAAGCAGGCCACATCGCCACCGCTGCCCACGAGGGTGCCCGGCATCGCGCCAAAGCGTGCCCCGATGGCGCATGCCGCATCCTCGATCACATGCAGGCCCCGGTCTCGCGCCAGCGCCGCCACCGCGGCCATGTCGACGGGCGCGCCGAACTCGTGCACCGGCATCAGCGCCCGCAGCGTCTGCGGCCCCTGCCAGCGCGCCAGCGCAGCCTCCAGCCCCTGGGGTGTGACGCAATAGCGGACCGGGTCGACATCGACCAGCACCGGCCGCGCGCCGACCAGGCGCACGACATTGCCGGTGGCCGGAAAGGTGAAGTCGGGCACCAGCACGGCGTCCCCTGGCCCTATGCCCAGCGCCACCAGCGCCAGATGCAGCGCCGCCGTGCCTGAGGACACCAGCACAGCATGCCGGCAGCCCAGCCAGGCCTGCAGCTCGACCTCGAAACCGGCCACCTGCGGGCCCTGCACAAGCTGGCCGCTGCGCAGCACGGCAGCGGCGGCGGCAATCGCCGCCTCGTCGATATTCGGCCTTGAAAGGCGCAGCATCGCCGGCCCTCAGCTGCGGAAGATCGGCGCCAGGGCAGGCAGCAGCGACTCGTTGGCGGCGATCCACTGCGCCGTGCGGCGCAGGCCTTCGTCGAGATCCACCTGGGCCGAAAACCCGATCAGATCGCGGGACTTGTCCACATTCGGAATGCGCAACTCGATGTCGGCCGAGAGCGCCGGGCGGAACAGGATCTTGCTCTGGCTGCCAACCACCCGGCACACGGCCTCGGCCAGGCCGTAGATGGTGACCACGGCGCGGGCATTGCCGATATTGAACGATTCGCCCACCGCATTGGGGTGCTCCAGCGCGCACATCAGGCCTTCGACCATATCGTCCACATAGCACCAGGCTCGAATCTGCGCGCCATCGCCGAAGATCAGCAGGTCCTCGCCCTTCAGCGCCTTGCGGATGAAGATGGACAGGGCGCCCTCGCCGGTCTGGCCCGGGCCGTAGACATTGAACGGCCGCACCGTGACCGTGGGCAGGCCATGCTGCTTGAAGTAGGCGTGGGCCAGGTGCTCGCCGGCCAGCTTGCTGACGGCATAAGTCCAGCGCGCCTCGCCCACCGCGCCGGTGACCGTGCTGGCCCCTTCGGTGACCTTGAAGGCCTGCGAGCCGAACACCTCCGAGGTGCTGAACTCCAGAAAACGTTCGACACCGCCGATCTGATGCGCGGCCTCCAGCGCATTGGCGCTGCCTATCATGTTCACCCGCATCGTCGTGACCGGGTTCTTCACGGTGCTCTCGATGCCGGCAATGGCCGCCGCGTGGACAACGATGTTGGCGCCCTGCATCGAGGCCTTCAGATGCTCGAAATCGAGCACGTCGCCACGGATCTGGGTCACGTTGGGGTGCTGGTCGAAGGGCGTGTCCTTGAGCGTGTTGCGCGTGTAATTGTCGTACACGACGATGCGATTGCGCTCGGCCAGCCGGGCAATCAGCGTGCTGGCGATGAAGCCGGCGCCGCCGGTGATGAAGATGGTTTTGTTCTCGATCATGCTGAAACCCTGGTGGCGGCAATCAATGCCTGTATGACGCTGTCCTGCTGCGCCGGTGCGAGATCGGCGCTCATCGGCAGGCTCATCACCCGCCGCGCCGCGCGCTCGCTGTGCGGCAGGCTCTGGCCCTGGCCATAGCGCTGGTAAAAGGGCTGCTGATGCAGGGGCTTCGGGTAATGGATCGCGGTCGGGATGCCGGCCTCCTGCAGCCGCTGCTGCACCTGCTCGCGATGATCGACGGACAGCGTGAACTGGGCCCAGACGCAGTCTCTGTCGTCGCGCACAACCAGGCGCTGAATGTTCAAGGATGCCGGCAGCTCGGCCAGCAGCTGCTGGTAGCGCTCGCCGATCGCCAGGCGCTGGGCGACCTCCCAGTCGAAGCGCTCCAGCTTGCCGAGCACGATGGCGCATTGCAAGGTGTCCATGCGGCCGCCAACGCCCAGCCGTGTGTGGGTGTAGCGCTGACTCTGGCCGTGTACACGGATCTCGCGGCTGGCCTGGGCCATTGCATCGTCGTTGGTGAAGATCGCACCGCCGTCGCCATAGCAGCCCAGCGGCTTGCTGGGGAAGAAACTGGTGCAGCCGAAGGTGCTGAGGTTGCAGCTCTTGCGACTCTTGTAGCTCGCGCCAAAGCTCTGCGCCGCGTCTTCGATCACGGCCAGGCCATGCCTGGCGGCCACCGCGTTGATCTCGTCCATATCGGCCACCTGGCCGTACAGCCCCACCGGCATGATGGCGCGTGTGCGCGGCGTGATGGCGGCCTCGATCAGGCTCGCATCGATATTGCAGGTGTCGGGCTCGATATCGACGAACACCGGCACCCCACCCAGGAGGACGATCACCTCGGCGGTGGCGGCGAAGGTGAACGGTGTGGTGATGACCTCGTCGCCGGGCTTGAAATCCAGGGCCATCAGCGCAATCAGCAGGGCCTCGGTGCCGCTGGCGACGGTGATGCAATGCTTGGCGCCGGTATAAGTGGCCAGCGCCTGCTCCAGCTCCTTGACCTCGGGGCCCATGATGTACTGGCCGTGGTCGAGCACGCGCTGGATGCGCGCGTCAATGCTGGTCTTGAGCGCCGCGTATTGCGACTTCAGGTCGATGAATGGCAGGCTCAAGGCAGGGTTCCTTCTTTTTCGAGTGTACAGGTCTCACCCTGCAGCACATAGTGATCGCCGGTGTGCGGGCAGTTGGCTTCGCCCACCCCGCTGACCGGCAGTTCCAGCCGCTCGCCGAAGCGGCTCATCCAGCCGATGCGACGCGCCGGCACGCCCACCATCAGGGCGAAATCGGGCACATCCTTTTGCACCACCGCACCGGCCCCGATGAAGGCATAGCGGCCTATCGTATGACCGCAGACCACGGTGCAGTTGGCTCCCAGCGTGGCACCGCGCCGCACGAGGGTGCGGCGATATTCGTTCTTGCGCGCCACCGCCGCGCGCGGGTTGTAGACATTGGTGAAGACCATGCTGGGGCCGCAGAACACATCGTCCTCCAGGGTCACGGCGTCATACACCGAGACATTGTTCTGGATGCGTACGTTGTCGCCTATCGTCACGTCGTTGCCAACGTAGACACCCTGCCCCAGGGCGCATCGCGCGCCGATGCGGGCGCCGGGACTCACATGGGCAAAGTGCCAGACCTTGCTGCCCTCACCAAGCTGCGCACCTTCGTCAACGATGGCTGATTCATGCTTCCAGAAAGCCATGGTCAGAACACCAGCGGCAGGCCGACGCGCTGGCCATCGCGGGCACTGCGATAGGCGGCGATCAGGATCTCCAGCGAGCGCAGACCCTCGTAGCCGTCGACCTGGGCGCTGGCCTCCCCGCGCAGGGTCTGGATCACATTGGCGTAGTACAGCGGATGACCGAAGCCATAGACGCTGGTGGGCGTGTAGCTGGCATCGAACACCTTGGCATCGTCGTCGCGAGGCTCCGCAAATTGCCAGTGCTCGATCTTGTTGACTGCCGTACCGCCGATCTTCACGGTCCCCTTCTCACCCAGGATGGTGATCGAACCCTCCAGGTTCTGCGGAAAGGTCAGCATCGTCACATTGATCGAGGCCAGCCCCCCGTGGCGCAGGCGCACGCTCATGACACCGGTGTCCTCTGCCTCGATGTCGCGCGCCAGCGTGGCCGTGTAGGCATGCACGCTGTCCACCGGGCCCACCAGCCAATCGAGCAGGTCCACATAGTGGCTCGCTTGGTTCATGAAGGCGCCGCCGTCCATGTCCCAACGGCCACGCCATTTGGCATCGTCGTAATAGCTTTGCGGGCGCGTCCAGAACACGTTGACGGTGCTCATGAAGATGCGGCCGAAGCGTCCTTCGTCGATCGCCTGCTTGACCCGCTGCACGGTGCTGTTCAAGCGGTTCTGCTTGACCACGAAGAGCTTCACGCCGGCATCGCGGCAGGCCTGCACCATCTGCATGCCCTCGTCGAACTTCGTGGCCATCGGCTTTTCGCTCAGCACATGCCGTCCGGCCGCGGCCACCTGCATGGCTTGGCGCGGGTGCAGGCCACTGGGAGTGGCCAGGATCACCACATCGGCATCGCTGCCTGCGAGCAGCGCCTCAAGGGAATCGAAGCCCGGCGCACCGGTGGCGGCCACGGTTGCCTGAAGGGCCTCGGCGCGGATATCGCATACCGCCACCAATTGGGCGTGCGCATGGTGCGCACGCAAGGCGTCGATATGGTTGCGCGCAATGCGGCCGCAGCCCACCAGCGCAAAGCGGATCGGGCGGTCAACGATGGGGAGATTGGTGCTCATGCAAAAGGCCTGGCGCGGCCGCGAAGGGCCCAAGCCGGCGATTTTACGGCGCGCATTCGGCGCTTGCCTCGCGCACAGCCTAAAATTGCAAGCAAATTCAACGAGTTGATGATGACCCAGCACACCGCACCCCACCACCCCGCCCCTGTCGCCATCGACGAGAACCAGCTCATCACCGAGCGCCGCGAGAAGCTCGGCGCCCTGCGCCAGCGCGTGGCCGTGCCCTTTCCCAACGACTTCAAACCGGGCCACCGCGCACTGGACCTGCAGCGCCGCTATGGCGATCTGGAGAACGAGGCGCTGGAGCCGCAAGCGGTGCAGGTCTCGGTGGCCGGCCGGCTGATGCTCAAGCGGGTGATGGGCAAGGCCAGCTTCGGCACCCTGCAGGACGCCACCGGCCGCCTGCAGCTGTTCGTCACCAAGGACGCGCTGGGCGAGGAAGGCTATGCCGAGTTCAAGCACCTGGACCTGGGTGACATCCTGGGCGCCGAAGGGGTGCTGTTCAAGACCAAGACCGGCGAGCTGTCGGTGCGCGTGTCCAAGCTGCGCCTCTTGACCAAGAGCCTGCGCCCGCTGCCCGACAAGTTCCACGGCATGAGCGATCAGGAGCAGAAGTACCGCCAGCGCTATGTCGACCTGATCGCCGACGAGTCCGCCCGCACCCGCTTCGTGGCCCGCAGCAAGGCGGTGTCGGCGATCCGCAGCCATATGGTCGAGCACGGCTTCCTGGAAGTGGAAACGCCGATGCTGCACCCGATTCCCGGCGGTGCGAACGCCAAGCCCTTCATCACCCACCACAACGCGCTGGACCAGGAGATGTTCCTGCGCATCGCGCCCGAGCTCTATCTGAAGCGCCTGATCGTCGGCGGCTTCGAGCGCGTGTTCGAGATCAACCGCAACTTCCGCAACGAAGGCATTTCGGTCCGGCACAACCCCGAATTCACGATGATGGAGTTCTATGCCGCCTACTGGAACCACCATGACGTGATGAACTTCACCGAAGAGGTGCTGCGCCACGCCGCCCGTGTGGCCACCGGCTCGGCCGCCATCACCTACGCCGGCAAGCCCGTCGATCTCGACAAGCCCTTCACCCGCCTGTCGGTGCGCGACTCGCTGGTCGTCCATGCCGGCCTGACCATCGAGCAGGCCGAGGATGCCGAGCTGCTGCGCGCCAAGCTCAAGGAGCATGGCGAGGAGGCGCCCAAGCACTGGAAGCTGCCCGAGCTGCAGTTCGGCATGTTCGAAGCGGTTGTGGAAGAAAAGCTCTGGCAGCCGACCTTCATCATCGACTACCCCGTCGAAGTGTCACCGCTGGCACGCGCCTCAGACGCCAACCCTGCAATCACCGAGCGCTTCGAGCTGTTCATCACCGGCCGTGAGTACGCCAACGGCTTCTCGGAGCTGAACGACGCCGAAGACCAGGCCGCCCGCTTCCAGGCCCAGATGGCCAACAAGGAGGCCGGCGACGAGGAAGCGATGTACTACGACGCCGACTTCATCCGCGCGCTTGAATACGGCATGCCCCCGACCGGCGGCTGCGGCATCGGCATCGACCGGTTGATGATGCTGATCACCGATTCGCCCAGCATTCGCGACGTGATCCTGTTCCCCGCCTTGCGCAGGGAGACTTGAGCAGGGGCCTGGCATGCCCGATCGACGATGGCGGCGGAGTGGATACGGAACACGTCCGGCCTATGCCGCCCCGGGACTTGAATCACATGCTCCCTTGCACTGAGTCCGATGAAGAACAACGTCAGAGAAGAATACTCCTCCTTTCATCTCAGCAAGGCCTCCATTCACAGCTACCCGACTGAGTGGGTGATCAGGACGATGCTCGGCAGCTATCCTGGGCTGAGGCTGGACAAGTCCCGGTACCCGGGCGGCAAGGTGCTGGATCTGGGCTTCGGCGATGGCCGGAACATCCAGCTGCTGCACAACTGCGGCCTCGCCATCCATGGCGTGGAGGTGTCAGAGGAGACTTGCGAACTCGTCCGTGGCAGGCTGGCAGGGACGGGCGTGGCGGCAGACTTGCGCGTCGGCAGCAATGCCCGCATTCCTTTCGAAGACGCTTGTTTCGACTACATCCTGGCTTGCGCATCGAGCTACTACATCGACAACGGCGGCTCGTTTGCAGACAACCTGGCCGAAATGTCACGTGTCTTAAAGTCTGGGGGCTATCTGATCGCCAATTTCCCCGTCTTCAGTCCGGCACCTCAAATCATCGACGAGAACTTCATTCTTAAGGGGTGCGAACCCACCGCCGATGGCCATGTGATCATTCGCAACGACGTCTACGGCCTGCGCAACGGCTACAAGTTCAAGGCATTCAAGGATGCCACTGAGTTGGAACAGACATTGTCTCCACTGTTCTGCGACTTCTCCGTCGGGCAGATGTTTGACAACTACTACGGGATCCAGGTCAACCAACTGGCTGTGGTCTGCCGCAAGGCAGCCTGACAAGCCGATGTGGCCTGCCCAAGGCTGCCCCTGCGGTGCCGCGTTCAAGTGGACACAAGATCATCCCAGCGGATGCACCGATAGCCCTGCCCCGCGAGCCGGGCGCTCAACGCGGGCTGAATCCATGGTCTGACACCCATCACGACAGCGGGCGTTTCACCGGCGGGTAGGGCATCCATCGATGGATAGACCTGCAGCCCGGAGAATTGCCCGCCCTGACCATCGACCACACAGGCTTCCACCCGAGCCCAGCATTTCGGCGCATAGGCGGCCAACAGGCTCGAGAACATGCCTGCGCCAAAGTTCACAAGACGAACCGCTCCGGCGGCTCGCTCTTGAAGGCCGGCATCGAGGGCGGCCCACTGACTCAGATAGTGCTGGCGACTATCGAACAGCGCCTTGCGACTGGCTTCGTCGGGCACGGGTGCCTCGGGGCGCGGTGCTGGTGCGGCGCGCTTGAACACGGCCAGCATAGACAAATACAAACCCGCCCGTTCCGGGGGCGCAGGCAAGACGGCGATGGGCTCCAACCCGGCACGCCGGCCGAAGCCAGCCAGGTGTGCCGGCGTTAGGGAGAAATTCTGGTCGGAGAAGAGCAACTCATTCGACGGCGACGATGCGTCTTGCATGCTGAGCACAACCAAGCCGTCCTCGGCCAGCAGCGGGAGGTGGTCCGCCAGGAATTGCACCGGATCAACGGTGTGCTGCAGCACATGGTTCGAGAACAGCACATCGAAGCGTCGGTCAATCTGCGGCAACACCTGCTGCAAGGTCCCCGTCAATACCTCGAATCCTTGCTCACGAGCGATCGTGCTGTTGTCCAGGGACGGCTCCACACCGGCCAGTGTCAGGTCAGGAAACTGTGCCCGCAAAGCCTCAAGCGTCCAGCCACGGCCGCATCCGATCTCCAGCACCGAGGCAGCAGGCCGCGCTGCCAGGCCGGCCAGTTCACCCACCCACTCGGCCAGTTGGCGATAGCGCTCGGCATTGAACTCCTCAACGCCGAGCCGCTCGTAGTACGGCGCGTATTGCCGCTGATAGAAATCGCCAAGGCCCAGGAACGGGTGGGCGGTCCGCTGTACCAGGCCACAGTCTGCACATTGGCTCTTGCCGAGCGACTCATTGACGAGGATGCATGAGGTCGTCAGGGAACGATCCGGGTGTGGATCGGGCAGCCGCAGCCAAGAGCGGCTGCTGCAGTAGAAGCAATGCAACATAGAGCTGACTCGTTCGAAGTAAGTTACGCGGGATAATAATGCGCGCCGCGGCCCGTTCCATCCGTTGAAAACAGGTCGCAGCCGCTTCACCAAGCCGCGCATGGTAACGCGAAGCAAATGCCTACCGGACCATCGCACCGGATGGCACCCCCAGATCTGATACGTCACGCCAACATGACTCCCGAACGGCCCACAAGCCCCAGCATCAAGCCCTCCTGCACGCTGATCTTTCCAGCCAATCACCCGGATGGTTTGCGTTATCGCGAAGAGGCCAGGGAGCGCAGCGAGGTCGTCGTTCTCGCCGCCTCCGGACCTTCTGCCCATGGTGTGCAGATTGAGGGCCAAGAGGTCTGGGCCCTGCCCTTTGTTCATGAGGCAGGCTTTGCCGATGCTTTGATGGCACTGGCCGACCGGCACAACATCGCAAGGGTCTACTCACCCGTAGCCGCGGCACACGGAGGCCTCGCGCAAGCCATCCGGGAATGCGCGCTTCCTCTGCGGCTGCTGGGGCGCTCACCGATTGCACGCGAAGTGGCGCGATGCCGCAATCTGATGTCCCGTGCAGAGTCGATGGCAGGTTTCATCTCCAGCACGGCGGAGGGGGGCCAGCCGCTGCCGTTGGCATCGATCGCCAGCGTCCTTCAACTGGCCGATGGCATTTACGGTGAGAGCAACGAGCTCAAGATCGCCGCCATGATCGCGATTTTCGCCAGCAGTCCGGAGGGAGACGTGGTCGAGATCGGCTCCCTGGTCGGCCGGTCCGCGGCCGTGCTGGCTTGGCTCGCCAGGCGCTACGACATCGGTCAGGTTCTTGCGATCGATCCTTGGGAACCACTGGCGGCACAGCAGCACGACTCGCCGCAGCTGGTGCGCACGGTACTGAGCGACGACTGGGATTTTTCACTGCTGCCGAAGGACTTTGCCATCAACCTGCAGTCGGTTGGATGGGGGCAGCTGAACTATCTGCAGATGCGCTCGATCGATGGCCACGCCCACTATTGCAGGACGGGCACCGTCGAAAGCCCGGAATTCGGGCAGACCCGTTACTGCGGCAAGATCGCCGTGCTCCACATCGACGGAAACCATGACTACTCGGCCGTGGCCTCCGACACCGAGCGGTGGTTTCCGCTGCTGGTTCCGGGTGGCTGGCTGATACTGGACGACTACATCTGGGCCCATGGAAACGGCCCACAACGCGTTGGCGACGCCTTGCTGGCGGCGCAGGCCCACCGGATAGAACGCGCCTTCGTGTGCGGCAAGGCGCTGTTCGTCAGGCTGATGCCCTAGCGACCTCCGGGCAACTCAACGCTCCAGCTCGGCGTAGCCAAATCCGCCCGCACCAAACTGATTGCCACAGTAAAACATATAGGTGCGTTCGCCGATCGAGATCACGCTGGGATAGCACTGCATCTCGGCATCCCATCCGGTTGGTGACAGATCAATGCCGGCAGCATCGTCGCTTCGCTCCCAGTGACGCAGATCCACCGACGTGGCATGCCCGATGCGGTAGCCTCTTGCTGGGTTGCGGAAGTCAATGCCGTGGCGGTAGGAGAACCACATATGGTGGACACCGTCCCGCTCGAGGAACGCGGCGCTGGTCTGGCATTCCTCTTCGACCCGCGCAGTCAGCAGCGGCTTGCCGTTTCGCCGCCAGCGCATACCGTCGTCGGACTCGGCATGCATCAGAACGTACCTGGACTCCAGGCCGGTTGCCGTCGACAGCCAGCCAAGGCCGGAGAGGTACCACATATGCCAGCGGCCATCGATGACTCGTACCGTCGGGCAGGCTTGCAGGAAGGGCTCATCCAGAGTAGGGCCGAGCACCGGGCCCTGCCCGACACGCTGGAACGACCGGCCTCCGTCTTCACTGACGGCCAGACCAATGGCCCAGTTGTAGGGCACGCTGACGCGGCGGTCCCACCCGCAGTAATACAGGTAGACCCGGCCGCCATGCGACACGACACCACCCGGCATGCAACCAAAGTGGTCGAAGTCTCCGGCAGCCCCAAGAGGAAGTATCGCCTGGTCATGAACATAGAGCACGCGCGACGGGTCTTGGGGATCAACCTCCAGAAATCCCCCTTGCGCGCGGTACTGACCATCGGCCGCTGCCGGCGGGCGCCATGAGAAATAGAGGCGCAGCCGTTCGCCGACCAGCAAAGGAACCGGACACTGCGCGTGCGTTGCCGGCACGGAGCCGATCGCGCTGGGGTTGAAAATGAGGCCTTGCTTGATCCATTGCATGACCCGACTACTCCTGCCTGGCCGTGTTGATCATTGCTTCCCTTCCTGGCCAAGTTCGCGGCGGGCAGCCTCGGCGATGACCTCTTCCAGCCAGCCATGCATGCTCTTGCCCGACTGAGCTCTGGCACGTTGGGCCAGCTGGCGCGTCGCCTCGGAGACACCTTCCAGGTGACCGTAGTAACGTGTTCGGTGGCTGCCCCCACGGGGCCCCGGAATCTCGAAGTCGAAGTCGGCTTCAGGCACGCCCTGCCCCACGTCGAACTCGATCACATAGAACACGCCGCCGATGATCCACTCGAGCTTGACCTTGCGCGCTTGCACGGGCATGTGCTGCAGCGGCAGTTCGTAGCGGTAATGCGGATTGGAATTCATCAGGATCCGACCGAACTCGGTCTCGCGCAGCCAGGCCGGCATGCTTTCGTCCCCGACAACGATACGGCCACCCGGTTTGGTGACACGCACGCATTCAGCCAGGAAGCGCTGGATGTCCGCGAAGGTGTTCAGCCCCCCGAAATGGAACACTGCGTCGAAGTAGTGGTCCGGATAGGGCAGGAAGGCGGCGTTGCCCACGTGATATGAGACCGGGACATCAAAGCCCTCCAGCTTGGCTCGGCTGTGCGACAGCACTGACCAGGCCAGGTCCTGCAGATGCAGTTCGCCTAGGGCCGACAGCTGTTGCGCAATGACGATCGAATCCCGCCCCGTCCCAGCCCCCACTTCGAGCACCTTGTGATGCGGCTGCAAGTGCAGACGGTCCACCAAATCCTGACGCACCGCCGTCTCGTCTTCACCAAAGGTCTTGAACGTCAGCGGCAGGAACTCGTCGTAGACGTCCGCATTGGCGTCGTACCAGTCCTTGGCGGCCTGGTCGGAGGGCGGCAACTTGCTCGGGTGGGTGAAGTCCGGAACACCATCGGCGACGGGAAAGCTGAGGCCGGACACCGCACTGGCAAGGCGGCCGACCAAGACCTCGTCGCCGTCTTGTTGATCGACCAGCAGTTCAAGAGGCGTATGAGTCAGGGGGCAGACATAGAGCCTGCACAGATCGAGTTTCATGGCAAGTCAACAAGGCAATAAGAGTTGCGGCGATTCAAAGATCACCGATTCGGGACATCCGGAAAAACTGGGCGCTGGTCAGCCGCTGCGGCTTGGTGCTCTCGACGACAAAGACCTGGTCATCCTCGGTTGCCCGGGTTATCAGCGCATTGGCGCCGACAAAGCAGCGTGCACCGACCTTGACCCCATGGGCAACCGTGCTGTTGATGGCAAAGAAACTGTCTTGCCCGACATCAACAACACCGGCAATATTGGCCCCGGAGGTGATCCAGCAGTTGTCCCCGATGCTGCTGTGGTGGCCAACGATTGCACCGCTCCACATGAAGACGTTGCTGCCGAAGCTGACGCAGGGATGCACATGCAGCGGGCCCATGAAGAAGCAATTGTCCCCATGGACGGAGTCCGCCGGCAATCGGGCCACCGGGTCGATCACCGATGCCAGCGTGTAGCCGAGGGCCCGTGCCGCCTGGCATTTGTCGGCACGCAATCGATTCATCTGCTGATAGCCCAGGGCCACGAACAGATCAAAGCGATCGGGTGGGAACTGCGCCGGCAAGTCTTCGAAGGCCACTGTCGGCAAGCCTTGCCAGCGGTCGCCTGGCAGGAACTCGCGGTCCGCGCAGACAGCCACGACCTCACGATCACCCGCCTGCTTCAGCACCTGAAGCACCACTTCAGCGATCTTGCCGCAGCCAAACAGGACCAGGGGCTTGTGGACCGATTCCGTTTTCAAGATGGAGTTCCTCCTTGAGCCGCACGCGAGAGCAACGCACGGCGGTCAATCTTGCCGTTCGCGTTCTTCGGAAGCGCATCGATGAAATGAAGATGCCTCGGCAACATGTAAGCAGGCAACAGCTGCGCGAGGGCCTCACGCAGGCCGGCGGTTTCGCCATGGGCGACGGCATAGGCGAGGATCTGCCCCAGACCATCGGTCGATTTCAGGTAGATGGCCGCGCACTCCTGCACACCATCAAGACTTGACAACGCGGCCTCAATCTCCTCGAGCTCTATGCGATATCCCATGTGTTTGATCTGGTGATCGACGCGCCCCCGGAAGTGCAAGCGCCCGGTCGCATCGCGCTCAACAATATCCCCGGTCCGGTAGCCAGTCTCCAGATAGGCCTCCTGCATGGGGTTCTGCACGAAGGCGGCCGCGGTCCGCTCTGGATCGCGGTAGTAGCCCAGTCCGACCTGAGGACCGAGCAGCATGAGCTCACCGCACTCCGGACCTTCTCCCTCTACCGGCAAAAGGCGATAGTCGAAGGTTGGTGCCAGATGGCCCAGCGGCGCCAAGCCATGGAGGTCATCCAGATCAGTGGCTTCGACACGGTGCGCCGAGCAGATGCAGGTGCATTCGGTCGGGCCGTAGACATTCTCGAAGCGCGCTCGCGGGCCGAACAGCTCGAACAGCTCGCGCAATCGACGCTTTGGAAAGCCCTCGCCGCCGAAAGCGATGCACCTCATGCCCTGCCAGCTTCCGGCCGACAAGGCGCGCATTGTGAGCAGGAAGACCAGCAACGACGGGACAGAAAACCAAAGCGTGCAGGCCGCCTCATCCACCAGCCGCACCAGCTTGCGTGCGTCGCGCACCTGGACGGATGTGAGCGGAACCAGCGTGGCCCCGGAGAATATGGCGGCATAGAAGTCGAACACCGAGTTGTCAAAGTACATCGGGTTCGCATTGCTCAGCACGTCATCGGGACCAATCTGGAAGCGCCGCCGGGCCCAGGCGATGAACCACAGCACGTTAGCGTGGGACATCACCGCGCCCTTGGGCTGACCGGTCGAGCCGCTGGTGAACATCAGATAGGCCGGCATATTGCCGCTGACGACAGGCTCGTCCGCGCTCGACGATGCCGCGCCAGGGCGGTACAGGTCTTGCAGGGGCGTCACCGCAACCGCGGCCTGGAGCTGCGCATCGCACGCCAACGATGGGAACGCGTTCAGCACCAGGGCGGGCTGGCAGCGCTCAAGGATGCGTCGAATCCGCTCCCAGGGACTGTCCGGATCCAGATTCACATAGGGCAGGCCCAAGCGGAGACAGGCCAGCATCAAGGCAAAGGCCTGGGGCGACTTGTCATGGAAGAGTGCAACGATGCCGCCCCTGGGCATCGCCCTGCTGGCGAGCGCACCGACGGCAACATCCACCAACTCGGCCAACTCGCCGTAACTGACACGGCGCTGATCGGCGGGGTAGAGAAGCGCCGTGCGCTGAACAAAACGAGAGCAGACCTCGGCAAAGGCGGTGCCCAGATTGAAATGGCAATGTGGCGATGGCTGCCCACCCGTCACAGGCTGAGCCCTCCGTCGACCTCGAGGACGGTGCCGCTGACATAGTCATTTTCGGCCACATGCTTGACTGCCAGGAACACTGCCTCCGGATCGCCCAGCCGACGCAACGGCACCATTTGCTGAAGCTTCTGAAGCGTGCTTTCGCTCAGGGCTGCGCGGGTTGACGGCGTGTCGATGAAGCCTGGGGCAATGGCGGCAAAACGCAGGCCCAGGGGCCCGAGCTCTTTGGCCCAGGTCATCGTCAACGCGTTCACGCCGGCCTTGGCTGCGGCATAGGCGCTCTGCCCGGCATTGCCATGGGCGGCGATCGAGCTGATCGAAACGATCACGCCGCGGCAACGCCGCCTCAGCATGTCATCGACGACGCGGCGAGTGACGAAGAACACCGAGTCGAGATCCGCCGAGAGAACGCGGCGCCAGCTGTCCAGACCATGCACGCGGTCCCCTCTGGCCAACATGTTCACCAACGGCTCGTTGTGGATGATTCCGGCGTTGTTGACCAGCAACTCCGGCGCCAAGCCGCGAGCAATCAAGGCCTGGACGCCGCTGTCGGCCGACTGCGCATCGGAAAGGTCGGCGACCTCCACCATCACGCCGTCACCGTGGCGATCACGCAACTCGGCGCAGAGTGATTCGTCACGTTCCAGCACGCCGACCCGGCAACCCTGCTCAAGCAACCGCTCCAGCAGGTGCCTGCCGAGGCCACGACCGCCGCCGGTCAGCAACACCTGTGCGCCATGCAAAATCACACTGCCGCTCCATGCGCAAGCAATGCGCGGCGCGCATCGGCGACCGAACGGAGATCGGCAATCTCGTCACCGCTGAGCTGGACCTTGAACTCGTCTTCCAACCTGCCTATCAGCATCATGTGGGACAGGGAGTCCCAGCTGGCAATCTGGTCCAGTTGAAGCAGATCCGTCACCTGCTCTTGGGGGATATTGAAGACTTCGGCGAAAACGTGTTCAAGGGACATGGTGATGAAGGGGCCGCCAGCAGCGGCCATGGGTCAATGGTCGTCTATCAAGGGGTGTGAACCAGATCGGCTTGGCTCAGCATCGCGCGAACTGTCGGAACGTCGTTGTTCATCAGCACGTCCAAAATGGACAGGCCTGGCACAGGCTCCGACACGCCCTGCTGCGCATAGGCCTCCAGCCGGGGCCGAACAAAACAGAGCTCCAAGCCTTGTCGCGCAAATTCCGCGGCGTCATACAACTCTCGACCTCCGATCGCATTGACATAGGTGCCCGCGCGCTCGCGTTTGCAGATGTCAATGATCCGATCCTGCGCTTTCAAGTGCGTATTGTCGTACACCCGCGAACTCGGACGTATCTCGGTGCTGATCGCCAGGTAAGCGGCCACCTCTTGAAGGCTGTGAAGCAGGAACTCGTCAAGCCGCTGCGCAGGGCATTGGATCACACGCTCCAGCAGCGGCAGCACCCGCCCCCGCATCGGTGCTCTCGCATAGGCCTGGCCGGCGGTGCGCAGCAGGCGCTCCCGCCAGTGCCCATCAGCCACCAGTTCGATGTCGCAGATGAGGCGGTTCTGGCTGGCACCGGACAGCGGCACTGAAAACAGGTGTGCCCCCCCGCCAACGAGCATGCGGTTGCGATTGATCCATCCGCGGTTGATGTAGTTCACGTCATCGAACACCACGAACAAGTCCACTGCCGACATCAGCTGGAAGTAGCCGATGTAGGGCAGGAAGTAGGGCTGCATCACGGCAACTCGCCGCCTGGCGTCTTCCGAACCGTCCTGCTCCACCCGATCCGTCGCGTTCATCGGGTCAGCGGATCACGCAGCACGTCTATGACGCGCTGCTGATCACCGGGATCCAGTTCTGCATGCATGGGCAGGCACAGCACCTCGCGAGCCGCCTGCTCGGCCAGGGGCAAGTGGCCAGCAGCGGCCGACGGCAGGCCTCGGTACATAGGAAAGCTGCTGATCAAGGGATAGAAGTAGCGGCGAGCAAAGATGCCGGACTCCTGCAAGCGCTCATACAGCCCGTCGCGGCTCAGCGGATAGCGGGGCAGCACACGGATCGGAAAGTAGGCATTGTTACGGCCCTGTGAAGGACCCGCCGGCAGACATTGCAGGCCCGCGACGCCGGCAAGCGCTGCCCGATAGCGCTGCGCGACCTGTTCGCGCACCTCCAGTGCGCGGTCGATATGGCGCAGTTGCAGCAGTCCGAGCGCGGCGTTGAACTCGCTCATCTTGCCGTTGATGCCCGGTGCGACAACGGTGACCTCGTCGACAAAGCCGAAATTCTTCAACTGGTCGATGCGCTGTTTGGTCTTCGCATCCCTGCAGATGATGGCGCCACCCTCAAAGGTATTGAACACCTTCGTGGCATGAAAGCTCAGCACCGACAGATCACCGTGATTCAAGATGCTGCCGGCAGGCGTGCGAACGCCGAACGCGTGCGCCGCATCGTAGATGACGCGCAAATTGTAGGTGTCGGCAATGCGCTCGATCTCGGCCACATCGCAGGGCTGGCCATAGCAGTGGACCGGCAGGATGGCCGTGGTCTGCGGCGTGATGGCAGCCTCGATGCCTGCCGGGTCCAGATTCATCGTGACCCTGTCGACATCGACGAACACAGGCTTGATGCCATTCCACAGCAGCGCATGCGAGGTGGCTACAAAGGAATATGGTGTGGTGATGACCTCGCCGCCGATGCGCAAAGCCTGCAAAGCAGTGACCAGCGCGATCGTTGCATTGGTGAACAAGCAGACGTGAGGGACGCCGAGGTACTCGCAGAGGGCTTGCTCGAATCTCTCGTGAAACGGTCCGCCGTTGGTCAGTTGACGGCTGTGCCAGATCTCCTCCAGCATCGGCAGGAACTCGTCCAGCGGAGGCAGTTGTGGCTGCGTGACGTAGAGCGGCCGTTCAGTCATTGGAAGAAGGGCGCAATGGCTCGTCGAGCAGGGCCGGCAGCAAGGAATGGAAGAAGGCTTGCCCTGCTTCAGGGAACAGGCTGCCTTCAAACAGTCTGTCGCCATGCGCGAGGATGCGCCGATGCAACTCTGCTCGCAGGGCTTCGTCGCCGGCAATGCGCAAGGCTCGGCTGACGAAGTCCTCGGCATCGACCGCAATGCACTCCGGCACTTCCAGCAATGTTGCAAAGGCTAGGCCAACACGTCCCCGCAGGAAGCCGGAGGGCCAGGTCACGACAGGTGTTCCAACGGCGACCGTGGTGCAAACCGTCGATCCAATGCCGAAATGGAACGGATCGAGCACCACCGACGCGTGGTAATTGACGGCCGCAAAGTCCTCGCGATCCCGGAGAAATGGCAGGAAGTGCAGGCGCTCTGACAATCGATCGCCGAGACGATGCACCAGCCGCGCCCTCAGATCACGCTCCCAGCCGGCGTTCGGGTGCTCGAAGAAGATGGCATGCCCGTGCTGGTCGCGCCGCAGTATCTCGGCCACCGCCACGTCGAAATCCGGATGGATCTTGTGCAGCATCATCGGGCAGACATAGAGATTCCCCTGCTCGGGGAGCCCCAGCGCGCCGCGGTCCTTGAACCGCTCGGGCAGGGTTGGCCGCTCGAACTTCGCGAGCCCCGGATCGAGTGCGACCAGACGCTCGCTGTAATGCGCTTGAGCGTCGGGCGGCTCGCCCAGGGACGATGAAAGGACGATGTCCATCTCGGGCAGACCGGTCGTCACCGGGTGCCCACCCATGGCAATCTGCGTACGCGCGAGTCGGGCAAAGCCCATGAAATAGCTGATGTCGTCCATGCCGATATCCTGGTAGGCCAGGACATCGAGTTCGAGACCCGCAATTTGACGTCGCACGTCCTCATGGGAGCCTGAAACCCGGACGAAACGGCCCGCGAATCCTTCGTAGGGCTTCCTTCCTCCACCTTGCGGAAGGGCCTGATCGGAGATCAGCAGCACTTCGAAACCCGGATCTTCGGCGAGCGCCTTGACCAGACCCGCGTAGCAATGGGCAACCGGGTGATCATGAACATACGCGCTGTAAAAGCCGAGGCGCACCGGTCGGGCGGCGTCACGCGGCCGGTCGACATGCAAGGCACGGAACTGCAATGAAGGGCAGAGCGCCGAATACATGGCCGCCGCCTTGCGCAAGACGGGAAGGACATTGTCGCCCTGGTAAGCGAGATTGAAGAGTGCTGCACAAAATAGATGCCCGCTGGAGCTCTCAACCAGCCCTCCGGCCTCGATCAATTCATCCAAGCCGGCCTCGAAGCGCCTGCGCTGTGCCCACATATCGTCGAGCGACTCGAACACATGGCTGATCAGCAAGGTCTTGCGCAGCCGTCGCACCGGGCTAGGGTCAAGCTGGTAGGCGCGAGTGAAGGCTTCACGGGCCTCATCGGTGCGATTCACCGCGTTGAGGATCACGCCGACGCGGTCCCAGATTTCGGGCTGGCGCGATTCGATCGACAAGCTGTCGTTGTAGTGCTCCAAGGCCACACTCGGTCGACCTCGAGCCCACATCAGCGCCCCGAGACCGGAGTGGGCCTCGGCGAATCGAGGATCCGCCGCGACCGCCGCCCGCAGCGCCGGCTCTGCCTCGTCGAAACGCCCGAGTTTGAGCAGGCTCGCGCCCAGATTGCACAACAGGGGGGCAGACGCCGGACGAAGGGCAATGGACGCGTTGAAGGCCTGCAGGGCGTCCTCATGGCGTCCCAAGGCCTGCAGCACGATCCCCCGATTGGAGTGCATGGAGTCGTTCTCGCCCAACGAGATGGCGTGATCGATCAACCCCAGCGCGTCCCCTAAATGGCCCTGCTGCATGGCGATCAGCCCCAGGATATGGTGCGCATCGGGCTGGCTCGGGGCCTTGTTCAGTATCGCTCGGCTGATCGTTTCGGCCTCGGATAATTGCCCCCGCTGATAGGCCGCGAAAGCCTCGTACAGACGACGCCGGGTGAGGTCATCGACCGGAGCCGGAGGTGGCCGCCGCTGTTCGACCAGCGCGTGACAGCTTTTGTACTTCTTGCCGCTGCCGCATGGACAAGGGTCGTTGCGGCCCACTTTCATTGAACTCATACTCTCAATTGTCCATGAGTTTCCGAGGAGCGGCCCCGGGCCCCTCCCTGCCGGAAGCCAGATAGCCGCGAATCTGCGCCAGATAGGCCTGATTGTCGAAGAAGCGCGACCTGTTCTCTTGAATCCCGGCACTGAGGCGGTCCCGCAGCGCTGGGTCACAGGCAATCTGTACCGCCTTCCTGACATAGTCGGCGGCGTCGATCGCGACACACGCTTCGACCTCAAGCATCCGGGCATACGCAAGCCCGACGCGCCCGCGCAAAAACTTGCCAGGCAGGGTCACAAACGGTGTTGCGACAGCCATCGTCGTCGCCGCTGTCGAGCCGATGCCAAAGTGAAACGGGTCGAGGATGACCGCAGCCAGGGCGTTGATGGCGGCAAAGTCGTCACGGTTTCGGACCCATGGCAGGAACAGTACGCGCTCGCGCAACTCGGGCGCTATGGTCTGCTCGAAACGGCTCCTCAGATGGCGGTCCAGCGGCAAGCTGGCATGCTTGAAGAAGACCACGTACCCGTGCGGATCGGCTTCGAGAATTCCCGCCACAGCGCGATCAAAGTCCGGGTGGATCTTCTGCAGCATGACAGGGCAAACGTATAGATTGCCCTCCGATGGCAAACCCAACTCCAGCTTCGACTTGAAACGCGACGGCAGAGTCGGCTGCTCGCAAGACGCCGGAATTGCATCCAGCATCACCAGGCGTTCACTGTAGTGCGCCTGTGCATCGTCGGGTTCCCCCAGTGACGACGACAGGTGGACATCCATTTCCGGAAGCCCGGTCGTCACAGGATGCCCTCCCATCACGCACTGCAGCCGCGCCAATCGTGCGAAACCCAGAAAGTAGCTCAGGGCCTCCATGCCGATGTCCTGGTAGACAAGGATGTCAAGTTCAAGGGCGGCAATTTCCTGCCTTGCGTCAGTCAGGCGGTCACTGACCTCGACGAAGCGTCCCGTGTACCCAGCATAGGGTCGGCGCCCCTCGCCGAGCGGCAGCTGGCGGTGCGAGATGAGGTGAATCTCGAATCCAGCGTTCTCGACGAGTGCCTGCATCAACGGCGCAAAGCAATGGGCCACCGCATGGTCGTGCACATACGACGTGAAGAACCCGATTCGCAAGCCTCGCCCCCCGTCCGCCGGCCGCGTCACGTGAGGTGCCGTCCAGGCAAGACCCGGAAAGAGTTTCAGGTACAGGGTCGCCAGCTTGCGCAAGGCGGGCAGCACATCATCACCCTGATAGGCCAAGCTGAAAATGCCGGGGAGGAACGAGCTCATATCGAACTCGGCGGGGGCGGCCGGCGCCGCGAGCAGTGCCTCGAGCTGCGCTTCGAACTGCTGCCGCTCCTCTCGCATCGACTCGAGCGATCGATGTACATGACTCAGCACCAGCGACTTCCGAAGCAGGCGTGCGGGTTGCGGTTCAAGCTGGTAGGCACGCGTGAAAGCGTCGCGGGCAGGCTCGGCTTCGCCCATTTCCTGAAGTAGGCCGCCCAAACGATCCCAGCTCTCTGCACGATCGGGCGCAAGCGCAACAAGCTGCTGAAAATCGACCAAGGCCTCCTCATGGCGCCCCAGCGCAGCATGCACGACGCCAAGATTCGTGCGCGCCGTCACCGACTGCGGATCCGCGATACAAGCCTGTGTCAGAACCCGAGCCGCCTCGTCGAGACGGCCTGCCCTCAGCAGGCATTGCCCCAGACCGTTCAGCGCCGCAGCGTCGGACGGCGCGAGATCCAACCCCGCTCGAAAGGACAGCTCCGCCTCATCGAGCCTGAGCAAGGCCATCAGCGACAGCCCTTGGTGAGTCCAGGCGGCGATGCCACGGGGGTCCAGGTCCAGCGCGCGCCTCAAGGAGGTCAAAGCCTCCTCATGACGGCCTAGCGCCTGCAGGACAATGCCCCGGTTGGAGTGCATCGTGTCATTGGCAGGCTCGGAGGACAGCGCACGGTCGATAAACTGCAAGGCTTCGAGCGGGCGTCCCTGCCGAAGCCCTATCAGGCCGCACAAATGCAAGGCATCGGGCTGCGATGGCACCCGTTGCAGCACCGCCTGACACCGTGAAGCCGCAGCCTCATCATGCCCCTGAACGAACAACTGGATGGCTTGTGACAGAAGCTCGGCCGGCGACCCCATTGCCCCGCCCTGGGTCTTCGGCAATGGTGCCGCCTGCTGGCGCACCTGCAAGCAGCATTGCTTGTGCTTCTTGCCGCTGCCACAGGGGCAGGCGTCATTGCGCCCTACCTTGATAGAACTCATCCCCTCGAATGCTCCCGGTCAGAATGCGGGTTCCTCCGCACGCTCCCGGATTATCTTTCATTCAAGGACTGGCCAGCACTGCGCGACAACGGCCCGCAGGGCGACCATGCCGCCTAGCCGGGCCGATTCGGTCTGAGTCTCAACTCAGTGCATGCATCACTCTTGCCGAGCCACGCCGCTCTTGCCCGCCACCACCGGGTCAGCCTTGGCCGGCTTCAGCTTGGCCAGGTAGCCGGCATCGGCGCCGTCGGCCTGCAGGGCAGCCAGCTCGCCGTTGCCCTGGGCGCGCTTCAGCTCGGCCAGCACCTGGGCGCGGGTCTTGGCCGTGGCGACCAGGGCGCCGCCGGTGAACTCGGCGGTATTCTCGCTGTTCATCGCAGTCAGTTCGCCGCTGGCGCGTGCGCGCACCAGCTCGGCCACGACCTGGTCACGGGTCAATTGGGTGTTGGTCGGCGCATCGGCCATGGCAACGGTGGCGGCGAGCAGGGCAGCGGCAAAAATGGTCAGGTTCTTCATGATGGGGTCCTTTGAGTACAGCCTTGGGTTGGGTATCTGTCTGGACGCCGCGAAGCTGTTTTGCTTGTCGCCGTGTCCATGGGCTGAACTCTAGGGATTCCACCTAGTTTGAAAAACCAGGCAATTAGCAAGTGACCGTTTCGAAATTAAGAAGAATCGCCCGCCGGCACTGTCAGCTGTGCTTGAAATCCGGCTTGCGCTTGTTGATGAAGGCGTCCATCCCCTCGCGCTGATCATCGCTGCCGAAGAGAGCGTGGAAGTAGCGGCGCTCGACATTGACGCCGTCGATCAGCGGGCCCTGGTAGGCCAGGTTGACCAGTTCCTTGATCAGCATCGCCGAGGGGCCGCTGAAGCCGTTGATGGTCTCGGCCGCGGCCAGGGCCTCGTTCAGCAGCTGATCTGCGGCGACCACGCGCGACACCAGGCCGCCGCGTTCGGCCTCGGCAGCGTCCATCATCCGTGCCGTCAACAGCATGTCCATCGCCTTGCTCTTGCCGACGGCGCGGGGCAGGCGCTGGGTGCCGCCGGCGCCGGGGATGATGCCCAGCTTGATCTCGGGTTGGCCGAACTTGGCGGTGTCGGCGGCGATGATGAAGTCGCACATCATCGCCAGCTCGCAACCACCGCCCAGCGCGAAACCGGCCACCGCGGCAATCACCGGCTTGCGCACCTGCAGAATCGTCTCCCAGTTCTTCGAGATCAGCCCGCTCTTGAAGGCGCTCATGAAGTTGTGCGGCGCCATCGTCGGGATGTCGGCGCCTGCGGCAAAGGCACGCTCGGAGCCGGTCAGCACGATGCAGCCGATGCTGTCATCGGCATCGAAGGCCAGCAGGGCCTGGCCCAGCTCGTCCATCAGCTGGTCGTTGAGCGCATTCAGCTGCTTGGGGCGATTCAATGTGATCAGGCCGGTCTTGCGGGGGCCGTCACCGCGCACGTCGGTGAGGATGCATTCATAGGTCATTGCGAGCTCCTGGGTTTTGATGGTTGCAACTATAGGTGCAGAGGCTATGGCGTCGGCGCAGCCTGCTGAGGCGGCGCCTTCAGCATCAGGTCGATGAAGGTGTTGGCATCCTGATGGATGCGCAGCCGCACCGGCAGGTACTGCAGGCGCGGGGCAATCCATACCTCGGCCGTCAGATCGCCGCCACCGGCCTCGCGCTGCGGCTTCAGGTGCCAGGTCTGAAGCGGGCCCATAGGGGTGTGGAGCGTCTCGTCGCCTATCACCTCATAGCGCCAGCGATAGAGCTTGCGCGGCAGGGCCAGCGGCATCTCGACCACACGGCCCAGCTCGAACTGCTCGCGCTGGGTCAGGAACAACCAGGTCAGCTGCACGAACTGGCTGGCCGTGTCCTGCACGCCGGGCTCGGCCGGCTCGCGCTTGCCATTGGCCAGCACCACATCGGCCCCCTGAAACAGCACGCTGACGCGTCGCCGATCACGGAACAGTATCTTGGTGTCTTCGTCATAGCGCAGCGGCCTCAGGCCCTGGGGCGTGAGTTCGCCGTCGCTGGTCATTCGGCGCGAAATCAGCGGCGCGAATGAGGGGCCTACGGCCACATCCAGATTGATCTGGTAGCGCTCGCCCTGGCGTATCCATTCGACCTGCGCGTTGCCGTTGACCTCGCCGCGATAGTTGCCGGTCAGCACATAGCTGAGCTTGGTGCTGGCCGGCCAATCGAAGGGCTCGGCCGCCGCAACCGCGCTGGCCGCCGGCTCGACGGGCACGGTTGGAGCTTCCACCACAGGCTCCGAAGCGGCAGCAACGACCAGCGGCGGCGCTTCGGCCACCGGTTCAGGCGAGGGTTCTGGCGCGGGATCGGGGGCCGAAGCGGGCACAGCCGGCGCCTCCGGCACTCGTGGCCTGGGCTTTGGCACGAGCTTGGCCGGTGGCGCCGGCGGCTCGGCCTGCGCCAGCTCGCGCACATAGGCCACCTGCAGGCGCTTGGGCATCTCGGCCACCGCCTCCCAGTCCAGGCGCATCTCGTCCAGCGCCACGGCCAGCCACAGATGCAGGGCCAGCACGGCCAGCGCACCGAGGGCGAATCCCCAGCGGCGACCTGCCGTGCGCAGTGCGGCCTGTTTCAGCCAGTCAGCCATGCTCGGCGCAGGCCGATCGCGCGGGCGTTGGCCTTCTCGGCCGGGCTGAGTTTGATGGGCACGGCGCAGACCTCTTGGGGCAGCTTCAGCGCCAGGTTCAGCACGCGCTGGTCGCGCGAGACCAGCAGCTCCAGTTGGTCGGGCCGTGCCGCATCAAGGGTCAGCAGCGCATCGTCCAGCCGGCGCAGGCGCCAGCCATTGCAGGCCAGCAGCTCGTCGCCGGCCGACAGGCCCGCCGCCTGCGCGGCCGAGGCGGTCAGCACATGGGTTGCGCGCACGCCGGTCAGCGCCGACTCAGCTACCCGCAGGCCCAGGCGCTGGCTCAGACTGGGCTTGCAGCCCGCACCCCAGCGCACGCCCACCCGCTCCAGCAGCGCCGGCAGCGGCAGGTCGTCGGTGCCATGAATCCAGGCCCGCAGCTCGGTGGCCATCGAGCGGCCGGCCACCTGCTCGACCACCTCGACCACATCCTGTTCGGCAATCGGTCCGCCACCGCTGCGCGACCACAGGCCGCGCATCACGTCGTCCAGGCTGCCCCTTGATTGGTCGTCGGTGCGCAGGCTCAAATCCAGCGCCATCGCCAGCATCGCGCCCTTGGTGTAGTAGCTGATGGTCGAGTTGGGCGTGTTCTCGTCCTGGCGGTAGTACTTGGTCCAGGCATCGAAGCTGGACCGGGCCACGCTCTGCACCTTGCGGCCCGGCGAGTCGAGCACGCCGGTCACGGTGCGCGAGATCAGCTCCAGATAGCGGCGCTCGTCGATCAGGCCCTGACGGACCAGGAACAGATCGTCGTAATAAGAGGTGAAGCCCTCGAAGAACCACAGCAGCTCGGTGTAATTCTCACGCGAGTAGTCGAACGCTATGAAGGCATCGGGCCGCAGCCGCTTGACGTTCCAGGTGTGGAAGTACTCGTGGCTGATCAGGCCCAGCAGCTTGACATAGGCATCGCTGGTCTCTTCCTGCCCGAGCCGCGGCAGGTCGCGACGGTTGGCGATCAAGGCGGTGCTGGCGCGATGCTCCAGGCCGCCATAGCCGTCTTCCACCGCATTGAGCATGAACACATAGCGCTCGAACGGCGCGCGGGCCTTGCCGCGCTTGGCCGTACCATGCCAGAAGGCAATCTCGGCCTCGCAGATTTTCCTGGTGTCGGCCAGCAGGCGCTCGCCATCGAAGCTGGGCAGGGCGCCGGCGATGACGAATTCATGCGGCACGCCTGCAGCGACGAACTCGCCGCGCCAGAAACGACCCAGCTCGAACGGATGATCGACCAGCTCGTCATAGTCGGCCGCCTCATAGCGGCCCTGACCGCGGGCATCCACCTTGGCGGCCTTCATGCCGGTGGCGACCTGCCAGCCGGCGGGCAGGCGGCCGATCTCGATCGCATGCGGCTCGTTTTCGCGGCCCTCTGCCCTCAGGCACATCCCGGTGCCATTGAAAAAGCCGCGCTGGGCGTCCAGAAAGGCGGTGCGCACCGAGTTGTCGAAGGCATAGACCAGGTAGCTGACCACCAGGGCCGTCCGGCCCTTGCAGGCGGCGCGCCAGCGGGTCTTGTCGGCCTGGATCAAGGGCACCTCGACCCCACCCTGCGTCGCCTGCAGGTCGCTGAGATGGCGGGCGAATTCACGCACCAGATAGCTGCCCGGTATCCAGACCGGCAGACTCAGCTCCTGGTCGGCGGCCGGCGCGGGCAGGGTCAGCGTGACGCGGAACTGGTGGGCGTGGAGGTCGGCAATCGCGATGCGATAGGTGATCATCGGCAGCAGGTGTAGTGTTTTTTCGGGGTTCAGCTGCCAGCGGCGGCAACGAAACAGCTCAAGGCGGCGACCGCGCTGAGCCGAAAGCGCAGGGTCAGCCAGGCGGCTGCACCCTGGGCCGGGTAGAGGCGCCGGTCAACCAGATAGCACAGCACCAGCATCACGCCGTGCAACACCAGACCGGCATAGGCCGGCATCACCACCGCCACCCAGGCGGCCAGCGAGGGCACGACGCCCCAGACAAAGGGCACCGGCGAAGGCACTTTCTGACGGAAGGCCAGGCCCCAGTGGATGCCACCCAGGAAGGAGATCACCAGCGCCGCATAGGCCGACAGGGCCAGGCAGACGAAGGCATGTGCCTCCAGATTGCGGTCGCCGATCAGCCACACCAGCAGGGTGCCCAGCACAAAGGGCAGCAGGCCGGCATAGGCCAGGCGCATCGCCACCGGATTGCTGGCCGGCGAGCTGGCGGGGGCCGATCTGTCGCTCGCCTTGTCCAAATCCCCTTTTGGGGCCGCTTGCATCACTGAACGCTCCGATCAAAGACTTGAAACTGAACCGCCGCGCATGGGCCGGCGGGCCAGATTGTCTCTTACCGGAGTGCCGACGGGTGCGCCGGCGCCTTCAAATGGGCGATCAGGAACGCGCGGCTTGCGTCTGCAGGCGCTTTTCCAGCTGTTCGGCGGTCAGGGCGCCAGGCACGCGCTGGCCGTCCTCGAACACGATGGCGGGGGTGCCATTGATGCGGTGCTTACGAATCAGCGCATTGTTGCGCTCGATCGCCGAGTCGTCGCAGGCGCCCGCCACCTTGGGCGGCGCCGTGCCTTCCAGCATCCAGTTGCGCCAGGTGTTCTGCTGCTCCTTGGCACACCAGATGGCACGGCTCTTCTCGGGTGAATCACCGCCCAGGATGGGCACCACAAAGGTGTAGACGGTGATGTCCTTCATCTCCAGCAGTGCGCGCTCGAAGCGCTTGCAATAGCCGCAGTTCGGATCGGCGAACACGGCAATGCGGCGCTTGCCGGTGCCGGCCTTCCAGACGATGGCGTCCTTCAGCGGCAGGCTGGCGAAGTCGATCGCGGTCAGCTTGTTGACACGCTCCTCGGTGAGGTTGCGCTTGCTGCGCAGATCGATCAGATCGCCCTCGATCAGATAGTTGCCCTGGGCATCGGTGTAGCGTATCTCGGTGCCGATGCGGATCTCCCACAGCCCCGCCATCGCGGACTGCTTGACCTCGTCGATCTTGGGCAGGGTCGGCAGGCGCTCGACCAGGTTCTTGCGGATGACCGCCTCTTGCGCCAGGGCGGTGCCCGCCAGCAGCACCAGCGCGGCCATGGCGGTCAATTTACGAATCAGCATGAATGTCCTTAAAACGGGGCGGGTCAGCCTTCCAAGGCGCGGGCTGTCAGCCAGCGCTTGAGCGGCGTCAGTGTATTCACCAGAGTCAGTCCGCGATTGCGAAGTTCCCGCAGCGGGGCCTGATCACTGGCAAAAAGTCGCAACAAGCCATCGGTCATCTGGCCCATGGCCCAGGTCGGGGCCAGGCGCTCACGCTCGTAGCGGCGCAGCAGGCGCTCGTCGCCCAGATCGCGCCAGCCCTCCCGCTCGGCCAACACACGGCTCAGTGCCGCCACATCGGCCAGGCCCAGGTTCAGCCCCTGGCCGGCAAGTGGATGCACGACATGGGCGGCGTCGCCCAGCAGGGCCCAGCCCGGGCCGGTGAACTTCTCGGCCCGCGCCAGGCTCAGCGGCCAGGCCGTGCGCTCGCTGGCCAGGCGCAGCGCGCCGGCCGCGCCGCCGGTGGCGGCATTCAGTTCGGCCTCAAATGCCTCAGGGCTGGCCTGCAACAGCTCAGGCACCCGGTCCTCGGGCATGGACCAGACCAGGCCGAAGGACTGCTCGGGCGCGGGTCGGTTGAACGGCAGCAGGGCCAGCACATCGGGCGACCGGAACCACTGGCGCGCGCAGCCCAGGTGAGGCCGGTCGGCCACCAGGCGCGCGGCGATGGCCGTATGACCATAGGCCTGATTCTTGAACTCCACGCCCAACGAAGCCCGCGTCTGCGAGGCTTTGCCCTCGCACAGGGCCTGCAGCGCGGCCGGCACCGGCTGATCGACGATCTGGATATGGGGGGCAAAGCGCACCGCCGTGGCCAGCTCGGCCTCCAGCGCAGCGGCATCGACGATCCAGGCCAGTTCGCGCACGCCCTGCTGCCACGACGAAAAGTCGAGCTGGGCGCCGGGGCGGTCGCCCTCGATATGCATGTCATAGACCGGCGTGGCGGCGTCGGCCGGCATCGCGTCCCAGACCTTCAGCGCCTGCAGCAGGGCCACCGAGGCCGCATTCAGCGCATAGGCGCGCACGTCTTCACCCACAGGGGCGGCGACCTTGCCCGGCAGCAGCGCAATGCTCAAGCCCTGGCGCGCCAAGGCCAAAGCCAGGCTGCGACCCACACAGCCGGCACCAGACACCATCACGTCGAAGCGTTTCATCCGGCGGATTGTAGGCATGCGCAGAGGGTTTTCCCGCAAGGTCGGAAATGGCCAGCCAGCCAGGCGGCAAGCGCGGGTCGTCCTTGGCGACTAAAATCCCGCCTTTGCCTCCCGCGCCTGCCCCTGGGGCTACGCCACCTAGAAAGTCATCCATGAGCCTGAAATGCGGCATCGTGGGCCTGCCCAATGTGGGCAAGTCCACCCTCTTCAATGCGCTGACCAAAGCCGGCATCGCGGCCGAAAACTATCCCTTCTGCACGATCGAGCCCAATGTCGGCGTGGTCGAACTGCCCGATCCGCGGCTGCAGCAGCTGGCCGACATCGTCAAACCTGAGCGCATCCTGCCGGCCGTGGTCGAGTTCGTGGACATCGCCGGTCTGGTGGCCGGGGCGTCCAAGGGCGAGGGCCTGGGCAATCAGTTCCTGTCGCACATCCGCGAGACCGACGCCATCGTCAATGTGGTGCGCTGCTTCGAGGACGACAACGTCATCCACGTTGCCGGCAAGGTTGACCCGATCTCCGACATCGAGGTGATACAGACCGAGCTGTGCCTGGCCGACATGAGCACGGTCGAGAAGAGCCTGCACCGCTACAACAAGGCGGCGCGCTCGGGCAATGACAAGGAGGCCGCGGCCCTGGTCAAGGTGCTGGAGAAGTGCCAGGCGGCACTGAACGAGGCCAAGCCGGTGCGCTCGATCGACTTCAGCAAGGAGGAGTGGGCGCTGGTCAAGCCGCTGTGCCTGATCACCGCCAAGCCGGCGATGTTCGTCGGCAACGTCGATGAGGGCGGTTTCGAGAACAATCCCTTCCTCGACAAGCTGCGCGCCTATGCCGAGCAGCAAAAGGCACCCGTGGTGGCGATCTGCGCCAAGACCGAGGCCGAGCTGTCGGAGATGGAAGAGGACGATCGCACGATGTTCCTGGCCGAGATGGGCCAGAGCGAGCCCGGCCTGAACCGCCTGATCCGCGCCGCCTTCAAGCTGCTGGGCCTGCATACATACTTCACCGCTGGCGTCAAGGAAGTGCGCGCCTGGACCATACACATCGGCGACACCGGCCCGCAGGCGGCCGGCGTGATCCACACCGACTTCGAGCGCGGCTACATCCGTGCCCAGACCATCGCCTTCGAGGACTTCATCGCCTTCAACGGTGAGCAGGGAGCCAAGGACGCCGGCAAGATGCGCGCCGAGGGCAAGGAGTATGTCGTCAAGGACGGCGATGTGCTGAACTTCCTGTTCAACGTGTAAGCGGGCGTTGCCCGGCGGGCCGGTGGCTCCACCTGCCCGCAATAAGCGTGTAGGCTTAGCGACAACGCGCTCGTCCGAGACGGCCCGTCAATACTTGACCCCGTGGGTTCCGGAGTTGATGCGACCGGCGGCACTGCAGCGCACTCTACAGTGAGCTCAATGTCTCGTTACCTAGGTCTCGCTCCTGCCTGGCTGCTGCAGTCTGCAGGCGTCGCCCTGGCTTATGTGCTGGTGGCGGTGCTTGCGCTTGAGCTGACGATTGCGCCCAACTACGCCTCGCCGCTCTACCCTTCCGCCGGCATCGCCTTGGCCGCACTGCTGTGCTACGGCTATCGCATGGCGCCCGCGGTGGCGCTGGGCAGCTTTGTGGCCAATGTGCTTCTCAGTGCCGACCGCGGCCAGCTCAATCTGCTGGGTCCGGCGCTGATCGGCATTGGCGCGGCGCTGCAGGCCATCGCCGGCGCAGCCCTGGTACGGCGCTGCGTGGGCACCCCGGTCTCGCTCGAGGGGCCGCGCGAGTTGCTGCGCTTCAATCTGCTGGGAGCCCTGCTGGCCTGCACCGTCAGCCCGACCGTGGGCGTGCTCTCGCTGCGCCTGGCCGGCATGATGGAGCCCGACCAGACGGTGCTGAACTGGCTGACCTGGTGGGTCGGCGATGCTTTGGGCGTGCTGATAGGCGCGCCGGTGGCGCTGACGCTGATCGGTCAGCCGCGCTCGGCCTGGGCGCCGCGCCGCCTCAGCGTGGGTCTGACCATGGTGGTGGCGACGCTGTTCATGTCATTGGGCATCAGCCAGGTCGGCCGCTGGGACGAGCAGCGGGCGCGCAGCGTGTTCGAGCGCGACGCCTTGGGCGTGACCAACGCGCTGATCTCGGCGCTGCAGGAGCCGCTGCGCGCATTGGAGGCCACCCGCGGCGTGATGGTCGTGGCGCCGCAGCTGCCGGCCAGTGATTTCCGCCGCGCCAGCGAGGTCTGGCTGCTGCCAGGCGATGGTCTGCTGGCCCTGGGCTGGGCCGCGCGGGTGGCACTGCCGGCGGTGGCCGACTTCGAGGCCACGGTGCGCACGGCCGATGGCGCGGACTATCAAATCAAAGACCGGGCGGACGGCGATGCCGAGGCGCTGGCCCAGGACGGCCACAAGCTGGCGATACGCCACATCAGCCCGGCCGCGCGCAACAGCGGGGCGCGTGGCATCAATGTGCTGTCGGTGCCCGCGGCGCGGGAGGCGGCGCTGCGCTCGCAGCGCATCGACGCGCCGGCCGCCTCGGCGGGCTTTCGCCTGTCCCAGGACCCGCAAAGTGGCGACAGCAGCGGGGTCGGCGTGGTCGTCTACCACGCGGTCTATGCCGGGCCGGCGCAAACGGTGACCGAGCGCATGGAGGCGATGCGCGGCGCGGTGTTCGCCACCGTCCGGGCCGACACCCTGCTCAAGAGCATTGCCAGCAACGTGCCCGACTATCTCCAGGTCTGCCTGGTCGACACCGACCCGCTGGCCCGCTACCGGCGACTCGCCGGGCCTGAGGGTTGCGAGCAACTGCACCAGACCAGCTTCATGAAGGTCCACGCGCTGCCTTTTGCCGGCCGGCAATGGGACATCCGAACCTATGTTGTCGGCGGCCACCTGCCGGCGCCGGTGGTGCTGGGCACCTGGCTGTTCGCCGGCGTGGGCCTGCTGGCGATCTCGCTGCTGGGCGCGCTGCTGCTGACGGTGACCGGCCGCGCCCATCGCATCGAGGTGGCCGTGCATGAGCGCACGGCCGAGTTGCAGCAGGAGATGCAGGAGCGCGAGCGCACCGCCAGCGCACTGCGAGCCAGCGAGCAGCGCTTTCGCAATATCTTCGAGAACGTGCCTATCGGCATCATCTTCACCGACCTGCGGGGCTACACCAAGGAGTCCAATCCGCGCATCCGTCGCATGATCGGCTACGAGGAGGCGGAGATGTCGTCCATGGTGGCGCTGGAGTTCACCCATCCGGACGACCGCGAAGAAGACATCCGCCTCAGCCGCCAGCTGGTGCTGGGCGAGATACCGATGTACCGGCGGCGCAAGCGCTATGTCGCGAAGGACGGCAGCGAGGTCACGGTGCAGGTGCTGGTCTCCTTGCTGCACGACGAGACCGGCAAGCCCTATCGCATCGTGGGCGTCGTCGAGGACATCAGCGAGCACCTGAAGCTGCATGAGCTGGAGCGGGCCCGCGAGGCTGCCGAGGCCGCCAACCAGGCCAAGAGCGACTTCCTGTCGCGCATGAGCCATGAGCTGCGCACGCCGCTGAACGCCATGCTGGGCTTCACCCAGTTGCTGGAGATGGACCGCGAGCACCCGCTCAGCCAACGCCAGCAGGGCTGGATGATGCAAGTACAGCAGGCCGGCTGGCACTTGCTGGAGATGATCAATGACACGCTGGACCTGTCACGCATCGAGTCGGGCGCGATCAAGCTGACGGTCGAGTCGCTGTCGCTGCCCGACCTGCTGACCTGGGCGCTGGCGATGGTGCACAACGACGCAGAGCAGCGCGGCCTGTCCGTCACCCAGGCCCTGCATCCGGATGCCGCACTGGTGCTGGCCGATGCCACCCGGCTCAAGCAGGTGCTGACCAATCTGCTGAGCAACGCCGTCAAGTACAACATCGAGCATGGGCGCATCCATATCGCCACACGGGTGCTGGGGCCGGACTATCTGGAGCTGGCCGTCACCGACACCGGCCTGGGCATGAGCGAGCAGCAGCTGGCCGCGATGTTCGAGCCCTTCAACCGCCTGGGCCGAGAGCACAGCGCCACCGAGGGCACCGGCATCGGCCTGGTGATCTGCAAACGCCTGGTCGAACTGATGGGCGGCACCTTGAAGGTGCGTAGCACCAAGGACGAAGGGTCGTCCTTCATCGTCACCCTGCCACGCGCCGTCGAGCCCTCCGGCGTGCGGCCGGTGCGCGACACGGCACCCGGCCTGCCGCCCGAGTACCGCAAGCGCATGGTCCACTACATCGAGGACAACGAAACCAACGCCGAGGTGATGCGCGGCATACTGGCCCAGCGACCGCAGGTCGAGCTGCTGGTGTCCATGACCGGTCAGGCCGGCATCGCCGCAGCGCGGGCCCACCCGCCGCATGTGATCCTGCTGGACATGCACCTGCCCGACATGAATGGCATGGACGTACTGAACCAGCTCCGAAAGCACCATGAAACCGCAGACACGCCGGTGGTGGTGGTTTCGGCCGACGCCCTGCCCCTGCACATGGAGGCGGCCTATCAGCAGGGCGTCTATCGCTACCTGACCAAGCCTGTCAATGTGCCCGAACTGCTATGCGTGCTCGACGAGCTGCTGGACGTGATGGAGACGCGCTTCGGCTGAGCGTCCACTCAATCCGGATATCCGAGAAATTTCGCACTTTCCGGGCGCTGGGCAAGGCCCGGAGCATGCGCAAAATACAGAGCCCGGCTTTGCAGCCGCCTGCCACACCCATTCCTGTCGATTTGATTGCGCCCCACCATGAGCTCCACCGATATTGCCCTGCGCGGCCAAACCGAACTCAGCACGACCCAGAGCCCGGCCACCCGCCAGTACCTGAGCTTCCGCCTGGGAGCCGAGGAGTACGGCATCGACATCCTTAGGGTTCAGGAGATCCGCTCCTACGAGGCACCCACCCGGGTGGCCTATGCGCCGGACTTCATGAAGGGCGTGGTCAATCTGCGCGGCGCCATCGTGCCGATCATCGATCTGCGCCTGTGCATGGGCGGCCAGGCGGAGTACGACAGCTCCACGGTGGTGATCGTCCTCAATGTGCGAAGCCGGGTGATGGGTGTGGTCGTCGATTCCGTGTCCGACGTGCTCGAGCTCGATCCGGCAAGTATCAAGCCCGCCCCAGAGGTCAGCTCATCGATGGACACCCGCTTCATCACCGGCATCAGCCGGGTCGGCGAACGTATGCTGATACTGATGGATATCCAAGGCCTGATGAGCAGCGAGCAGATGGGCCTGGCCTGAGGCCCCGGCAGGCATCGCGCGACTGATCTGGCGCAAGCTTGCGCTCCAAAGTTAGCAGACACTGCCTTTTGAGCCCTTAAATTCCGGTCAACCCCGGAATAGCCCCAGCGTTTAGCACTCGTCCGCCACGAGTGCTAATATGTGTGGAACCAAAGGAGCTTGGAGGTATCTGAGATGTCCATGAACAACACCGCTGCCCTCACCGTACGCAACAGCTGGGCCCCCGTGCCCTCGCTGGGCAATCTCGACGCCTATATCTCGGCCGTCAACCGCATGCCCATGCTGACCGCCGAAGAGGAAGTCTCGTTCGCACGCAAGCTGCAGGAGCAGGGCGATGTCGATTCCGCCGGAAAGCTGGTGCTCTCGCACCTGCGTCTGGTCGTGTCGATCTCCCGCCAATACCTGGGCTATGGCCTGCCCCACGGCGACCTGATCCAGGAAGGCAATGTCGGCCTGATGAAGGCCGTCAAGCGCTTCGACCCGAACCAGGGCGTGCGCCTGGTCAGCTACGCGATGCACTGGATCAAGGCCGAGATCCATGAATACATCCTGAAAAACTGGCGCATGGTCAAGGTGGCCACCACCAAGGCCCAGCGCAAGCTGTTCTTCAATCTGCGCTCGATGAAGCAGAGCCTGAAGGAAGACGCGGCCGATGTGGACACCCACCGCAACACCTTGACCGAGCAGGAGGTCGACCTCGTCGCCAGCCGCCTCAACGTCAAGCGTGAGGAGGTGCTGGAGATGGAGACGCGCATGTCCGGCGGCGATGTGGCGCTGGAGCCGCAGACCGACGACGACGGCGAGTCCTATGCTCCGATCGCCTACCTGGCCGATGACAGCCAGGAGCCGACCCGCGTGATCGAGGCACACCGCCGCGACGTGCTGGCCAGCGACGGCATCGCGCTGGCGCTGGATGCGCTGGACGACCGCAGCCGTCGCATCGTCGAGGAGCGCTGGCTGAAGGTCAATGACGACTCGTCGGGCGGCATGACCCTGCACGAGCTGGCGGCCGAGTACGGCGTCAGCGCCGAGCGCATCCGCCAGATCGAGGTGGCGGCGATGAAGAAGATGCGCAAGGCGTTGGTCGAACTGGCCTGAACCAGCGGCCGCGCGACAAAGCAAAAGAGCTCCCTCGGGAGCTCTTTTTTCGTCCGGACCTCGCGCGCCCTCAGGTCTTCTCGGCCAGCAGGATCTTCAGATCGTCGGCCAGCACCTGGGCGCCGGCACCGTAGCGCGAGAACACGCGCACCTTGCCCTGGGCATCGAACAGGAAGCTGGCAGCCGTGTGGTCCATGGTGTAGCTCTCCGGCGTCTTGCCGGGCACCTTGGCGAAGAAGACCTTGAACTCCTTGGCCACGGCCGCGGTCTGGTCGGGCGTGCCGCGCAGGGCCACAAAGCCAGGGTCGAAATTGGCCACATAGGCCTTCAGCAGCTCGGCGGTGTCGCGCTCGGGGTCAATCGTCACGAACACGCCCTGCACCCGCTCGCCGTCGGCGCCCAGTGCCTTCTTCACCTGGGCCAACTCGGCCAACGTGGTCGGGCAGACATCGGGGCATTGGGTGTAGCCGAAGAACACCACCACCACCTTGCCCTTGAAGTCACCCAGCGTGCGCGGCTGGCCCATCTGATCGCTCAGATTGAGCGTGCGCGCGTACTCGGCGCCGGTGATGTCCACGCCCTTGAACACCGGCTTGTTGCCGGCGCCGCCCAGGCCCAGCCTGTCGCAAGCAGCCAGGCCGGGCAGCAAAGCCATCAACAAGGCGGCCTGCAAAATCTTGCGTCTGAGGTTCATGCGGGCTTTCAGTTGATCAGATAGTGGTCCAGCAGCAGCGCGGCAAACAGCAGCGACAGATGCCAGATGGAGAACCAGAAGGTCTTGCGCGCCAGCGCGTCCGAGTAGTTGCGCCAAAGCGCGAAGGCGTGAGCACAAAAGCCCAGGCCCAGCACCAGCGCGCTGACCAGATAGAGCCAGCCGCTCATGCCGGTCATGAAGGGCAGCAGGGTGGCGGCCAGCAGTATCAGCGTGTACAGGAAGACATGCAGGCGGGTGAACTCCGAGCCGTGGGTGACCGGCAGCATCGGCAGGCCGGCCTTGCGATAGTCCTCGGTGCGGTACAGGGCCAGGGCCCAGAAATGCGGCGGTGTCCACAGAAAGATGATGAGGCACAGCAGCAGGGCCTCGTAGCCCACATCGCCGCGCAGCGCGGCCCAACCCAGCACCGGAGGCATCGCACCCGAGGCGCCGCCGATGACGATGTTCTGCGGCGTCATCGGCTTCAGGATCACCGTGTAGATGACCGCATAGCCGATGAAGGTGGCGAAGGTCAGCCACATCGTCAGCGCATTCACCCAGATCAGCAGGATGGCCATGCCCAGGCTGCACAACACGGCCGAGAACAGCAGCGCCTGCATCTGGCTCAGCTGGCCCTTGGCGGTGGCGCGCCAGGCGGTGCGCTTCATCTTCGCGTCGATCTGCTGCTCGACCAGGCAGTTGAAGGCCGCCGCGGCACCGGCCACCAGCCAGATGCCCACGGTGGCGGCCAGGGCCACGCCAAACTCCGCCGCGCTGGGCACACCCGGCACGGCCAGGGCCATGCCGATCACCGCGCAGAACACGATCAGCTGCACCACGCGCGGCTTGGTCAGTTCGTAGTACTGGCGGAAGCGCGAGGCCGTGGTCTGGGGAGGCAGGGTGGTCGAGGACATGAGGAGGCGATTCTACGAAAGCGTGCGGTGGGCCGACTGATGGACCCGTGTGAGCAGCAAGGTCAGCAGCACCAGCAGGGCGGCGGCGCCGCCGGTATGGGCCACGGCCGCGATCAGCGGCCAGCCCAGCACCACATTGGACAGGCCAGACGCCAGCTGCCACAGCGCAACCAGGGCCAGGCGCAGGGCCCAGGGCTTCAGGTCGGGGTTGCGCGACAGTTGCAGCGCCCAGGCCAGGGCGAGCAACCCGGTCAGCACCACGGCAGCGCCGAGGCGGTGGGTCAGGTGGATGGCCGTCAGCGCGGCAAAGGGCAGCCAGCCGCCGTCCTTGCCGACACCGAGCTCGCGCCACAGCGCGAAGCCGTGTTCGAAGTCAGTCTCGGGCCACCAACGGCCCTGGCAGGTCGGGAAGTCGGTGCAGGCCAGCACCGCGTAATTGGTGCTGACCCAGGCGCCCAGCGCGACCTGGAGCAGGCTCAGGCCCAGCATGGCCCAGACGGCGCGGCGCAATCCACGGGCCATGCTTAGTGGCCTGGGCTCGTAGGCCTGGGCCTGCACGGCCAGCAGCATCAGCAGCAACATACCGCCCAGCAGATGCATCGTGACGATGGCCGGGAACAGCTTCATCGTCACCGTCAGCGCGCCAAAGGCGCCCTGCACACAGACCCAGACCAGGGTGGCCGTGGCCCACCAGGGCGACAGCAGCGGGCCGGCGCGAGTCCGCAATCTCCAGGTCATCGCGCACAGTGCCAGCAGCAGCACGCCCACGGCGGTGGCCAGGTAGCGATGAATCATCTCCACCCAGGCCTTGCCGTGGGTGACCGGGCCGGAGGGCATGGCGCTCTGCGCCGCATCGATGTGGGCAGTGGCACCCAGGGGACTGGCGCTGCCATAGCAGCCGGGCCAGTCGGGGCAGCCCAGACCCGAATCGGTCAGACGGGTGAAGGCGCCGAACAGCACCAGGTCGAAGGTCAGGAACAGGGTCAGCAGCGTCAGCGCGCGCAGGCGTCTGGTGGGTGCCGCGCCGCGATGGCGCAGCTGCAGCCACAGCAGCGGCCCGGCGGCCAGCAGCAGGCCCAGGGCGGCCATGCTCAGCAGCGGTGACACAGCAGATCCAGCGTCCGCCATCGCTCAGCGCCCTGCCCGGTCCCAGCTGGCGGCGGCGCGCAGCAGGCGGTCCAGGTCGCGCTTGACCTTGCCCGGCTCGGCCTGCGCAGGCGTGCGCATCATCCAGTTGCCCATCGGGTCGACGACGAACAGATGCTCATTCAGTTGGTGGCCGGCAGCCGGCGCCAGCCAGGTCTCCAGGGCCGCCTTGGGCACGCGCAGCACGGTGGCGTCGGCGCCCTGGTTCAGGCCCTGCAGTGCAGCGGCCGAAACCGGCTCCGAGTCAGGGATCAACCAGACCTTGTCCAGCTTGTCGCGCTCCTTGCCCAGCATCTCGCGCAGCTGGCGCTGCATGAACAGCTGCTTGTCGCAGGCCGCGTCGCAGGCCGCACCCTGCACGGCGATGAGCAGCCACTGGCCCTTCAGCGATGCGGCCTGCACCGGCTTGCCTTGAAGGTCCTGCAGCGGCAGGTCCGGCGGCAGGTCACGCATCGGCGTGATCAGTTCGCTATAGGCCTGGCCCTTGGGCTGGATGACGAAGAAGGTGAAATAGGAGGCGATCACCGGCGCGGCGCAGGCGGCCATGATCAACAGCATGCGGATGCGTCCGCCTCGTGTGCGCTCCGGGCTCACCAGAGAGGCCGACGTCGGCTGGCTGTGCACGGTCATCGAAACAGCTTCAGGGTCGGTGCTCATGAAGGGATACGGCCTTTGCGGCGGGGTTGGATGATTTGGAACCAGATGTACAGACCGACCAGCAGTGTGCTCAGCGCGAACCACTGGAAGGCATAGCCATAGTGCTTGTGGATGTCCACCGCCGGTGCAGGCCATTGGCGCAGCAGCCCGTCGCTGCTATCGGCCGGGGTGGCCAGCTGCTGCAGCACCAGCGGCCGCAGCGCCAGCCCGGTCTCGCGGGCGAAGTCGCTCAGGTCCACATTTTGCCGGATGGTTCCTGACTCGGCCGCGCCGAACTGATACAGCCTTGACGGCGTGGGGCCAAGCTTGCCCCAGACCTCGACCAGGCCGGCCGGTGTCGGTAACGCCGGCAACTCGGCACGCTGCGCCGCATTGCGGGGCGCCCAGCCGCGCAGCACCAGCAGCGGTGTGCCATCGTCCAGCAGCAGCGGCGTCAGCACATAGAAACCGACCCGGCCCGCCATCGGCCGGTTGTCGAGAAAGACGGTCTTGTCGGTCAGCCAGCGGCCCCGCACGCGCACATGGCGTTCGTACTGGACCGGCGCTGCGGCCGCATTCAGCGCCAGCTCGGATGGCTTCAGTTCCGGCAACTGGGCGCGCTCGTCCAGCCGCGTCTGCATGGCCTGCTTCTGCGCAGCGCGGTCGAGCTGCCAGAAACCCAGGCGGGCGGTCAGGGCCACGGCCAGCAGCGCGGCGAGCAGCACGACCCAGGCGCGCGATGAGGGGGCCTTGCTCATCTCGGCGCCCACAGCCCCGGGGTGGAATAATCAAGCCCCATGAAGATCATCATCGTGCTCATCCTGGTCGGCATCCTCGTGGCCCTGGCCGCTGCCGGCCTGTTCATGCTCAAGCGCAGCGGCAAGAACAAGCCGGGCGGCATGGCGCGGGCGCTGGCGCTGCGGGTCGGCCTGTCGGTGGCGCTGTTCCTGTTCATTCTGCTGAGCTACAAGCTGGGATGGATACAGCCGACGGGCATACCCGCCGGACGCTGAAGAACCCGACCAACACCCAAGCGAAAAAGCGCCGCTGTCAGCGGCGCTTTTCTCATGGCGGCGGGCCCATGGGACCCACCTGAAGCGCTTACATCCAGTAGACGATGATGTACAGGCCGAGCCAGACCACGTCCACGAAGTGCCAGTACCAGGCCGCACCTTCGAAGCCGAAGTGGCGCTCGGGGGTAAAGTGGCCTTTTTGCAGGCGCAGCGTGATGAACAGCAGCATCAGCATGCCGACGAACACGTGGAAGCCGTGGAAACCGGTCAGCATGAAGAAGGTCGAGCCATAGATGCCCGAGCTGAGCTTCAGGTTCAGGTCCTTGTAGGCATGGGCATATTCATAGCCCTGCACGCCCAGGAAGGTAACGCCCAGCAGCACGGTGATCCACATCCAGGCGATGGTCTTGCTGCGCTGGCCGGCGATCAGCGCGTGGTGCGCAATCGTCAGGGTCACGCCCGAGGTCAGCAGCAGCGCCGTGTTGATGGTCGGTAGCGGCCAGGGGCCCATGGTCGTGAAGGGCTCGACCACGCCGGCCGGGGCGGCTGTGAAGCCGGCGGCAACGCTGGGCCAGATGGACTTGAAGTCGGGCCACAGCAGCATGTTCTCGATGTTGCCCAGATTGGGCACCGAGGACATCCGCGCCCAGCCCAGTGCGCCGAAGAAGGCGGCGAAGAACATCACTTCGGAGAAGATGAACCAGCTCATGCTCCAGCGGAAGGAGACATCGATGCGGTCGCTGTACAGACCGGACTCGCTCTCGTGAATCGCCTCACCGAACCACTGCTTGAGCACAAAGGCCCACCAGATCAGGCCGGCGCCCAGCGAATAGGCACCCCACTGATGGCCGTTGATCCACTGGCCTGCGCCAAGAATCACCAGCAGCAGGCCAAAGGCGGCCATGACCGGATGCCGTGAAGGCGCGGGCACAAAGTAATACGGCGTTTGGCCAGGTGTTGTCGCTGCCGACATGATTTCTCCTCGAACCTAAGACTTCAAACTGATTGTTAGCTGCCGGCGACGCCGCTGCCGATGACCCAATTGACCACCAGCACCAGCGCCAGCACAAACAGTGCTGCCCCTATCACCCCGGCGATGATCACATGCACCGGGTTGAGCTTGGCAACATCCTCTTCATATCCGGCGCCACGTCGCACGCCAAAAAAAGACCATGCGACCGCGCGCAGGGTCTGCAAAAACGAGCCCGGGCGCGCCGCGGCTTCCTTCAAATCCTGACCAGGCCTGCTCATGTGCGCGGCTCCGCTTCGAGCTTGGGCGCCTGGCCTTGTTTCACGTTCTTGCCCGGCACCTCGAAGAAGGTGTAGGACAGGGTGATGGTCTTCACATCGCGGGGCAGCTTCGGATCAACCACAAACACCACCGGCCACTGCTTCACCTCGCCCGGCTGCAAGGTGTATTCATTGAAACAGAAGCACTCCAACTTGTTGAAGTGAGCCGTGGCCTGCTTCGGTGCATAGCTCGGAATCGCCTGCGCCGACATGACACGGTCCTGCGTGTTGCGGAACTCGTACATGACGGTGGTCAGCTCGCCCGGATGCACGTTCAGCGTGTTCACCGCCGGCTTGAACGCCCAGGGGCCGCGCGCATTGGCGTCGAACTCGATGCTGATGCTGCGGCTGTAGTCGATCTGGCTGTTCTGGCCGTTCGCGGTTGAAGCGCCCGGCTGGCGCTCGCTGAGCGACAGCACATTGATGCCCAGGGCCGTGCAGATGGCCTTGTACATCGGCACCAGCGCGTAGCCGAAGCCGAACATCAGCGCCGCCACGACGGCGAGCTTGCCCACCATGCGCAGGTTGTCGCCGCGAAGGCCGGAGCTGATGCTGAAAGTGCCCATGGATGTCAGGAACCGAGCAAGACGATCTTGGTCACGAAGCCGATGGCGAAGACCGCGGCCACCGAGGCCAGGATCAGGGCCAGACGCAGATTGTTCTTGCGTTGCTGTTCAGTGCTCATGACGGATGCCTCGCTGTTGATCATCAACCGATGATCCTGGTTGCCGCCGCATTCAGCTTGGGCGGGGTTTCAAAGGTGTGGAAGGGCGCGGGCGAGGGAACTTCCCACTCCAGGCCTTCGGCACCCTTGCCGTCCGGGTCGGTCCAGGGGCGCTGGGGCGCCTTGGCACCCTTGCCGCGCATCATCGGCACGACGACGAACAGGAAGAAGTACACCTGCATCAGACCGAAGCCGAAGGCGCCCACCGAGGCGATCGCGTTGAAGTCGGTGAACTGCATCGGGTAGTCGGCATAGCGGCGCGGCATGCCGGCCAGACCCAGGAAGTGCATCGGGAAGAAGGTGACGTTGAAGAAGATCAACGAACCCCAGAAGTGGATCTTGCCGCGGGTCTCGGAGTACATCACGCCAGTCCACTTCGGCCCCCAGTAATAGACGCCGGCGAACAGCGCGTACAGCGAGCCTGCCACCAGCACATAGTGGAAGTGGGCAACGACGTAGTAAGTGTCCTGCAACTGGATGTCCACCGGCGCCATGGCCAGGATCAGGCCGGTGAAGCCGCCCATCGTGAACACGAAGATGAAGCCCACCGCGAACAGCATCGGTGTCTCGAAGGTCATCGAGCCACGCCACATCGTGGCGATCCAGTTGAAGATCTTCACGGCCGTGGGCACGGCGATCAGCATCGTCGCATACATGAAGAACAGCTGGCCCGTCACCGGCATGCCGGTGGAGAACATATGGTGGGCCCAGACGATGAAGGACAGGATGGCGATCGAGGCCGTCGCATAGACCATCGAGGCGTAGCCGAACAGCTTCTTGCGCGAGAAGGCCGGCACGATCTGGCTGACGATGCCGAAGGCCGGCAAGATCATGATGTAGACCTCGGGGTGACCGAAGAACCAGAAGATGTGCTGGTACATCACCGGATCACCGCCGCCTGCCGCGACAAAGAAGGAAGTCCCGAAGTGGCGGTCGGTCAAGGTCATGGTGATCGCGCCTGCCAGCACCGGCATCACGGCGATCAGCAGATAGGCGGTGATCAGCCAGGTCCAGCAGAACATCGGCATCTTCATCAGGGTCATGCCGGGCGCGCGCATGTTCAGGATGGTGACGATGATGTTGATCGAGCCCATGATGCTCGATGCACCCATGATGTGCATCGCGAAGATGCCGGCGTCCATCGACGGACCCATCTGCAGGGTCAGCGGGGCGTACAGCGTCCAGCCGGCGGCGGGGGCGCCACCGGGCATGAAGAAGCTGGCCACCAGCATGAGGGCCGCCGGAATCAGCAGCCAGAAGCTGAAGTTGTTCATGCGCGCGAAAGCCATGTCGGCCGCGCCCACCTGCAGCGGAATCATCCAGTTCGCGAAGCCCACGAAGGCCGGCATGATGGCGCCGAACACCATGATCAGGCCGTGCATCGTCGTGAACTGGTTGAACAGTTCCGGATTGAAGAACTGCAGACCCGGCTGGAACAGCTCGGCGCGTATGCACAGAGCCAGCACGCCGCCGATCATCAGCATCGTGAACGAGAACAGCAGGTACAGCGTACCTATGTCCTTGTGGTTGGTCGCGAAGACCCAGCGGCGCCAGCCGCTCGGGGCGTGGTGATCATGATCGTGGTCATGAACGTCGTGACCATGATGGTCAAGCACTGCACTCATGTTGTTTCCTTTTCTCGACGTTCAGACGGTCACTTGCGGGCGGCCAGCACTTCGGCCGGCTGCACCGCTTGGCCCGTCTTGTTGGACCAGCTGTTCTTGGTGTAGGTGATGACGGCGGCAATCTCGGTGTCGCTCAACTGCTTCCACGCCGGCATCGCGCCATTGTTCTGGCCGTTCAACAACACCGCAACCTGCTTGAGCTTGTCTTCGTCGAGCACCACCGGCGAACCGTCGATCGCCTTGATCGGGCCGGCACCCTTGCCGTCGGCCTTGTGGCAGGCGGCGCAGTTGGCGGCATAGACCTTCTCGCCACGGGCGACCAGGTCTTCCTGCTTCCAGACCTTGGCCGGATCATCGGCCTTGGCAGCCATTTCCTTCTTCTTGCCATCGACCCAGGCGGAGTAGTCGGCAGCCGACAGCACCTTCACATGGATGGGCATGTAGGCGTGCTCCTTGCCGCACAGCTCGGCGCACTGGCCGTAGAAGTCACCGGTCTTCTCGGCGCGGAACCAGGTGTCGCGCACGAAGCCGGGGATGGCATCCTGCTTCACACCGAAGGCCGGCACCATCCAGGCGTGGATCACGTCGTTGGCGGTGGTGATGATGCGCACCTTCTTGCCGACCGGCACGACCAGGGGGTTGTCCACCTTCAGCAGGTAGTTGTCGCCCTCGGGCTTGCCGGCGTTGGACATTTCGCGCTGGGCGGTGTCCAGGGTCGACAGAAAGCCCAGGCCTTCGCCCTCGCCCTTCAGGTAGTCGTAGCCCCACTTCCACTGGTAGCCGGTGGCCTTGATGGTCAGGTCGGCATTGGTGGTGTCCTTCATCGCGACCACCACCTTGGTGGCCGGCAGGGCCATGAAGATGACGATGATGAAGGGGGTCAGCGTCCAGGCCACTTCGACCTTGACGCTCTCATGGAAGTTGGCCGGCACCGCGCCCTTGGACTTGCGGTGCTTGAAGATCGAATAGAACATCACGCCGAACACGGCCACGAAGATCACCAGGCAGATGATCATCATGAAGTTGTGCAGCCACATCTGCTCGGTCGCGATCTTGGTCACCGGCGGGTGCAGATCGATCTGATTGACCGCCGGGCCGCCGGGCAGATCGCCCACCGCCAGGGCCGCATGCGTCGCCAGCGTCGCGCCCAGGGTCACCCCCAGCTGCCCCAGCCTGCGCCCGACTTCAAGTACGTTCATCGTCTTCATGGTCGTCACTTCTGTTTCAATTCCAACCCACAGCCCGGCAAGACCCAGCCGGGCTGCGCGCCCGCCTCTGGCCATCCCAGCCTCCGTATTCGCTCCCCAAGCCCACCGAAGTTCGGGGCGCACATGGCGCCCCGCTTCTCGTCATGGCACTTGGCCCATCTGCAATGACCGGATCTGCCGACAACGATCGGCAAACCCGCACCTCGTATTTCAATCCTTCTGCCCGCAAGTACCGACCGGTGCCCGCAACAAGGTCCTGATCCAGCTCAAGCCCGGCCGGCTGCCGGGCCGGTACATTCTCGCCAGCTGAGCCCCGACCATTTCGGCAAGTTCGCGATTTTAGCGTACGCGAGCGCACCGACCGCATGCCGATGCGGCGTTTTCGCCGCACGCACCGGGTTTGTGCTCATGCCGGGCGCTTTGCGCCCTGTTTGGCCATGCTTCTGAGGCTCTCGGCCGACAGACTCACCTCCTGCGCCATGCGCAGCCGCGGTGCGGCCTTGAAGGCATGACCGTAGATCACCTCCAGGCTCAACCACAAGCGGCCGTCCGGTCCGGCCAGCGGCAGCAGCGCCTGCTCCAGCCTGGCGCGCCAGCGCGGCGTGCGCAGGCCCTCGAAGCGCAGCGGCGCCGCATTGCCGCCGAGCAGACGCAGGTCCTTGAGCAGGGCCGCGGGCGTGGCCCAGGTCAGGCTAATGCGCTCCTGATCCATCACCGGATCGGCGAAACCGGCCTCGACCATCATGTCGCCGATGTCATGCATGTCCACCCAGTCCTGCAGCGGTGCGCCCCAGCCCATGGCGCGATAGACGGGACGCAACTCGCGCAGACTGTCCGGGCCCAGGCAGGAGAACATCACGAAACCATCGACGGCCAGCGCGGCCTGCCAGCGCCGCAGCTGGGTCGGCAGATCGGGCGCGGCATGCAGCACCATATTGGCCCAGAGCATCTGCGCCGCCCCGGGCACCAACGCCGACTCGGCCTGCACCTCGATGGCCGGCGCGCCGCCCATCAGGGCGGCCCACCAGGAGCGGCGCACCAGCTCGGCACTGCGCAGGCGCAAGGCCTCGGTGGGCTCGACCCAGACCTGCTTCGCCTTCGGATAGGCCTGGCTCAGCGCCTCGCGGCTGTCGCCCAGAAACCCCCACCAGTTCAGCAGCACGGCAGGCTGCAGCTTGATCACCCCCAGGCGTTCGGCCATGCGGCGCGCGATATCGGCATGCAGCCAGGGGGCTTGCGGCAGAGCGGCCAGGCGGCGCAGCTGCCTGGCCACGGCGCGCGGGTCCAGCAACGGATTGCCGCCGTGGCGGGGGGTCGTGTCGGTCATGGCCGGCAGTATATTGAGACGGTGTCCCAGCCGCCCGCCGCCCCCACAATCCCGCCCTCGGTCCAAGGCCGATGGCGGCACTGGCTGGGCCTGTGCCCATCCTTGTGTGCGCTTTGCCATGGCGCCTGCCTAGCGGCGGTGTGCGGCGACTGCCTGCGCCGGCACGCCGGATCCCAACCGCGCTGCCTCGGCTGCGCGCTGCCTGTGCCAGGCGGTGTGCGGCGCTGCGGCGCCTGCCTGGGTCAGGAGGTCGCGCTGGACCTGAGCGTGGCCGGCGTCGACTATGGCTTCCCCTGGAACGAGCTGCTGCAACAGTTCAAGTTTGGTGGCCGGCCCGAACTGGCCGAATTGCTGCTCGACCGCCTCGACGCGGCGCTCGATGACGCCCGCCCCCCGGCCCCCGACTGGCTGCTGCCGGTACCGCTGGCCCTGCCCCGCCTGCGCGAGCGCGGCTACAACCAGAGCTGGGAGCTGGCACGCCGCATGGCCCGCCGCCGCGGGCTGCGCTGTGACGCGCGGCTGCTGCTGCGCCTGCGCGACACCCCGCACCAGATCGCCCTGCCGGCCGCACAGCGCGCCTCCAATATGCGTGGCGCCTTTGCCGTCGAGCCGCTGCGCCTGGCCGAGCTGCGCGGCCGCTCGGTGGCCCTCGTCGATGACGTCATGACGACCGGCGCCACGCTGCGTGAACTTGCCCGGGTGCTCAGGGCCGCCGGGGTCATCCATGTGCAGGCCTGGATAATCGCGCGCACGCCATTGCCACCCTGAGAGACCCTATGTTCAACATCGTGCTGGTGCACCCCGAGATTCCGCCCAACACCGGCAACATCATCCGCCTGGCCGCCAACACCGGCTGCACATTGCATCTGATCGAACCGCTGGGCTTTTCGATGGAGGACAAGCTGCTGCAGCGCGCAGGTCTCGACTACCACGAGTACACGGCCGTGCTGCGGCATGCGAATTGGGAAGCCTTCATCACGGTGGCTCGACCCGACGCCGCCAGGATGTTCGCCTTCACCACCCGCGGCTCGCGGCCCTTCGCCGAGGTAGCCTGGCAGCCGGGCGACTATCTGGTGTTCGGCTCGGAGACGGCCGGCCTGCCCGAGGCGATACGTGAACATTTCAACGCCGCCCGGCGCGTGCGCCTGCCGATGCGCCCGGGCCAGCGCAGCCTGAACCTCAGCAACAGCGTGGCAGTGGCGGTGTTCGAGGGCTGGAGGCAGAACGGCTACAACGGCGCCACCTGACTCCCCCCTCAAGTGTGGGGCTATCCCTAGATCACACGATAGCCGTCGGGGGGGCGCAGCGCGCACAGTGCAGACACCTTGCCATCCATATTGGGGAGCCCCCATGAAACGCCTGCTTCTGAGCGCCGCGCTAGCGCTGTCCCTGCACACCGCCCAGGCCGTGACCCTGGTCTATGACACCACCCTCGCCCTGCCCGGCACCACATCGGCAGCAGAGCCGCAACTGGCCGGCGTGGTGCTGGAAGACAAGATGAGCGACTTCAGCATTGCCGCCCTGGGCATCTCGGGCAAGATCCAGTCGCGCGTGGTGCGCAGCGACCTGGACGGCACGCTGGACTTCTACTGGCGCATCTTCAATGACCCGAACTCGAGCGGCGCCCTGGGCGTGTTCCGCATCGGCGAGTTCTATGCGCCGGAGTTCAATGCCAACTGGCGCATCGACGGCCTGGGCGATGTGGGCCCGGCTAGCGCGCGCATGTACGGCGGCGCCAGCATCGGCAAGGGCTATATCAACTTCAATTTCCTGTCGGCCGCCTCAGGCGCCGGCTCGCTGGCACCGGGCGAGTCATCGAACTTCATCCTGATGGACACCAGCGCCGTCTACTACAACGAAACCTCGTTGATGGACGTTGCCAACATCGGCACAACGAAGGCCTCGGACCTGATGGCAACCTTCGGCCCCAGCGCCGTGCCGGAGCCGGGCAGCTATGCGCTGCTCGGCCTGGGCCTGGCGGTGCTGGGTCTGGCGCGCAGTCGCTCAACGGCAGTCCCGGATTACGTCCGGGCTACGAGCTGATCACATTAGCCCGGATGAAATCCGGGGCCGTCGGCCACATTATTCCGGCTTGACCCCCGCCGCCTTGATCACCTTGGCCCAGCTGTCGCGCTCGCTCTTGATCAAGGCCGCCAGCGCATCAGGCGTGGTGCCGGCGGCGCTGAAGTACTGACTCAGCATGCGGGTGCGCACCTCGTCGCTCTTGATGATGCGCACCAGCTCGGCCGAGACGCGGTTGACGATGGCCTGAGGCGTCCTGGCCGGGGCCAGCACGGCCTGCCAGGAGATGGCCTCGAAATTGGCAAACCCCTGCTCGGCCAGGGTCGGGATCTCGGGCAGTGCGCCGACGCGGCCCAGCGTGGTCACGCCCAGGGCTTTCAGCTTGCCGGCGCGCACCTGGCCCATCGCGATGCCAGGCACCATGAAGCCGGCCTGCACCTGGCCAGCCAGGATGGCATTGACCACCTGAGGGAAGCCCTGGTAGGGCACATGCAGCAGATCGGCGCCGCTGCGCGTCTTGAACAGCTCCATCGCCAGATGGGAGGCGCTGCCATTGCCGACGCTGCCGTAGTTCAGCTTGCCCTTTTGCTCGCGGGCGATGCGCACGAAGTCGGCGAGCGTACTGGCGCCGAGCTTGGGATCGACGACCAACAGATTCGGCGAGGTAGCGACCAGGGTCACCGGCGCCAGCTCCTTGATCGGGTCATAGCCCAGTTGCTTGCTCAGCAGCGGCGCCGTCACCAGCGGGCCCTGGATGGTGAACAGAAACGTGTAGCCATCGGGCTCGGCCTTGGCCACCATGCCGGTGCCCACATTGCCACCGGCGCCCGGGCGGTTGTCCACCACCACCGGCTGACCGAGTGCGGCGGCCAGCGGCTCGGCCACGGCACGGGCGATCAGGTCCGGTGAGCTGCCGGCCGGGAACGGCACCAACAGCTTGATGGGGCGGGAGGGCCAGGCCTGGGCCCAGGCGGGTGTGCTCAGGGCCACAGCGCCGGCCGCGGCGGTATGCAGGAAATGGCGACGTTGCATTGATTTCTTCTCCAGTTCGCGCCGCCCATGCAGCGCTTCAGTGTTCTGCGCGTGCCTGCCGCCCCATCAGCAGATCCAGGGCCGCCTGCGGCGTCAGCTGCCCCTGCAGCACGGCTACCATGGCCTCGGTGATGGGCATGTCCACGCCCTTGCTGCGCGCACGGGCCAGGACGGTGGCGGCACTGTAGACGCCCTCGGCCACATGGCCCAGCCGCTTGAGGATGGCGTCCAGGCTCAGCCCCTGGGCCAGCAAGAGGCCGACCTGGCGGTTGCGCGACAGATCGCCGGTGGCGGTCAGCACCAGATCGCCCATGCCGGACAGGCCCATAAAGGTCTCGGTCCGTGCGCCCAGCGCCTGGCCCAGCCGCATCATCTCGGCCAGGCCGCGGGTGATCAGCGCAGCGCGGGCGTTCAGACCCGGCGCGGCAGACACGTCATCGGCCGCCTCGGCCGCCAAGCGCAGGCCATCGGCAAGGCCCACGGCAATGGCCATCACATTCTTTACCGCACCGCCGACCTCCACCCCCACCGGATCGCAGGAGGTGTAAACGCGCAGGCGCTCGCTGTGAAAGGCATCGACGGCCAGTTGCGCCAGCTCGGCATCGGCACTGGCCGCCACCAGGGCGGTCGGCTGGCCGGCGGCCACTTCCTGGGCAAAGCTCGGCCCGGACAGAATGCCCACGCGCAGCCGGGGCTGCACCTCGCGGGCGATCTCATGGCCCAAGAGTCCGGTGCCGGCCTCGAAGCCCTTGCACAGCCACAGCACGGACGCGCCATCGGGCAGCTGCTTCAGCATGCCGCGCAGGCCGGCCATCGGTGTGGCGACGATGATCAGGCCGCCCTGCGCATGTTCAATGGCAGCAGCAAGATCAGCTGTAGGGGTCAGGCCTTGAGGCAGGACCACCCCGGGCAGATAGCGCTCGTTGAGGCGGCTGCTGCGCGCCTGCTCGACCCAGGCCGCGTCGCGCGCCCACAGGCAGACGTCATGGCGCGCACTGGCCTGCACGGCCAGGGCCGTACCCCAGGCGCCGGCCCCGAGAATGCTGATATTCATGCGGCAAAACGCCGGCGCTGGGCCGGCGTGTTGGGATCAGCTCAGTTCGGCAGCGACGTGGCGTCGGCGCCGGCGGCCATCGCAGCGCGTTGCTGCTGCTGCGCTTCGAACATGGCCTGAAAGTTGACTTCCGACAGCAGCACCGGCGGGAAGCCGGCACGGGTGCAGATGTCCGACACCACGGCGCGCAGGTAAGGGTAGATCATCTGCGGGCAGACGATGCCGATGATGCCTTCCAGCTGTTCGGCCGGCACATTGCGGATCTCGAAGATACCGGCCTGCTTGGCTTCGATCAGGAACAGCGTCTTGTCGCCGACCTTGGTCGTGACGGTGGCGGTGACGGCCACTTCGAAGATGCCGTCGGCCACCGGCTCGGCGGCCAGGTTCAGGTTGATGTCAACCTGGGGCTGGGTCTGCTCCAGCAGGATGCCGGGCGAATTCGGCTGCTCCAGCGACATGTCTTTCAGGTACATGCGCTGAATCTGGAACACGGGGGTGTTGTTGTCGTCGGACATGGAATTCTTTCAAATGGGAAGGCACGGCAGAGCGCGGGATTATCACCCAGGCCCAATGACAGTTTGCTGGGGGTCTGCCCGCCCTTGAAATCGAGCCGGGGCGCCCCTGTATGCCGCTCAGGCCTGCAGCAGCGCCTGCAATCCGCCGCGCTGATCGAGTGCCATCAGGTCGTCGCACCCCCCGACATGGGTGTCGCCAATGAAGATCTGCGGCACGGTGCGCCGGCCAGTCAGCGCCATCATCTCGTTGCGCTGCACCGGGTCGAGGTCGATACGGATTTCTTCGATCTGGTCCACGCCGCGCTGTTTGAGCAAGGACTTGGCCCGTATGCAATAAGGGCAGACCTGGGTGGTGTACATCTTCACGGCAGCCATCAACAAAACCTCGATTCGATCGGCAAAAAAACGGTCAGGCGGCGGTTTTCCAGCGAAAGGCGATTACACCTTTTCGATCGGCAGATTGGCTTCGCGCCAGGCCGCCAGGCCACCCGACACGGGCTGCACGTTCGCATAACCCGCTTTTTTCAGCATAGCGACGGCGCGCGTGGCGCGTGCGCCGGTCGCGCACATCACCACCAGGGGCAGGGCCTTGTTCGAGGGCAGGTTCTTGGCGCCGTCGATTGTGGCAAGCGGCACGTTCTTGGCACCGATGGCATGGCCGGCGGCATATTCGGCCGGCTCGCAGACGTCGATCAGCACCGCCTTTTCGCGGTTGATCAGGCGCACAGCCTCGGCGGTGGAAACCGCACCGCCAGCGACACCGCGGCCAAACGTGGACCACAGCAGCATCGAGCCCGAAGCGACCGCCATCAAAACCAACATCCAGTTGTCGAGAAGAAACTTCACAGGTGCGCCGTCCAGGGTGAGAGAAGCGCGGATTATAGAATTCGCGCTTCGCCCATCAATCAAGTGGGCGCAAATCGCCTCTCAACCCACTCAAGCCCCCCTGCCCATGTACAAGCTCGTGCTCATCCGCCATGGCGAATCGACCTGGAATCTGGAAAACCGCTTCACCGGCTGGACCGATGTGGACCTGACGGCCACCGGCGTCGAGCAGGCCAAGCAGTCGGGTCGGCTGATCAAGGAAGCCGGCTTGGACTTCGATATCGCCTACACCTCGGTGCTCAAGCGCGCGATCTGGACCCTGTGGCACAGCCTGGACCAGATGGACCGCACCTGGCTGCCGGTGGTCAAGGACTGGCGGCTCAACGAGCGCCATTACGGCGGCCTGCAGGGCCTGAACAAGGCCGAGACGGCGAAGAAGTATGGCGACGAGCAGGTGCTGGTCTGGCGCCGCAGCTATGACACGCCGCCGCCGGTGCTGGACGCCAGCGACCCGCGCAGCGAGCGCTCGGATCGCCGCTATGAGAAGCTGGACCCGGCCCAGGTGCCGCTGACCGAATGCCTGAAGGACACCGTGGCCCGCGTGCTGCCGGCCTGGAACGACAGCATCGCCCCGGCGATTCTGAGCGGCCAGCGAGTGGTGATCGCCGCGCACGGCAACAGCATCCGCGCGCTGGTCAAGTACCTGGACAAGATCGGTGACGACGAGATCGTCGGCGTCAACATCCCCAACGGCATTCCGCTGGTCTATGAATTGGACGCCGATTTGAAGCCGATCAAGAGCTATTACCTGGGTGACGCCGAGGCCGCGGCCAAGGCAGCCGCGGCAGTGGCCAGCCAGGGCAAGGCCTAAGACTCGATTTCGGCCCCGGCCTCGGCCTCCTCGGCTGATTCCGCTGGCTCGGCATGCTTGACCACAGTGACCGGGATAGTCGCGTCATGCAGCAGGGTCTTGGACACCGAGCCCAGCAGCGCGTCGCGAAGGCCGCCGATGCCGCGCGCACCGAGCACGATCACGTCGCAGCCATAGCGCTCGGCAATGTCCAGCAAGGTGTGGGCCGGGTCGCCGCTGCCGACCTCGTTTTCATAGGGCAGCCCTGCCGCATCCAGCAGGGCCTGGGCCGGCTCCAGGGCATGCATGCCGGCGGCCAGACTGGCCTCCAGCAGTTCGGCGCCGGGCGCCAGCACCATCTCGTACAGATAGGTGGGCTCCTGCACATTGGCAAGCACCACGCTGACCTGCAGTCCCTCCTGCGCCAGCCGCAGCACATGGTGGACGGCGTCAAGGGCCAGTTCGGAACCGTCGGACGGCAGCAGGATATTCAGCATGAGGTGGCTCCCAATCGTTCGTGTGTGGATGGCCCACTGTAAGCCCGGGCGAGCCAGGCAGACAAGTCCGAGCCTTGAGCCCCGTCATGTCACCCCGATGTCACCTGCCCGTTGTTGCGGCCGCCGCAGCGCGCCCCTAGCCTTGGCTCCACACAACAGGAGTCGAACATGGCGCTACATCACAAGTGGGCAGGTCTTGCCCTGGTCCTTCAGACCGGCTTGGCCGCAGCCGCGCCGATGGACCCGTTCTCGGTCGCCTCGCTGGGCACGCTGAACCTGGTCAGCGGCAGCTACCAGCTGATCACCGATGGCGCGGGTGGCGCGCCGGTGCTGATGGATGCGGCCAACACCGTGCTGTTTACCGGCGTCAACCGCGCCCAGGCCAGCGACTTCAACCCCAGCGTCGGTGTGCTGGACTTCGATGCGATCAGCATTGCGGCGGGCGTCACCGTGCGCGTCACCGGCAGCCAGCCGCTGGCGCTGCTGTCGCGCAGCAGCGTCAGCCTGGCCGGCATTGTCGATGCCAGCGGCTTGAACGGCGTGGACGGCATCTTCCGCGGCCCAGGCGGTGCGGGCGCGGCGGGCAATGCGGGCAGCGCGGGTGGGGGTGATGGTGGCAACGGCGCCACCGGCGGCCCGGGCCTCACCGGCTTCGGCCCTGGCGCCGGTCCAAGCACCGGTTGGTGGGGCCTGTGCCAGTGCACGATAGGCGTTGGCGGCGGCTATGGCGGAAAGGGCCTGCATCCGGTCGAGGCCGGCTACGGGCCGACCTATGGCAATCTGGGCCAGACCCTGGAGGCCGGCAGCGGCGGCAGCGGCTCGGGCAGCGCCTGGGGTGGCGGCGGTGGTGGTGGCGGCGGTGGCGGCGCCATCGAGCTGGGGGCGATCAGTTTTATTGACGTGACCATCACCGGCCAGCTGCTGGCCAACGGTGGCTACGGCGGCCTCAGCGGCGATGTGTTCGGCTACTACGGCGGCGGTGGATCGGGCGGCGGCCTGCTGCTGCATGCGGCCAGCATCACGCTCGATCAGTTCGGCCCGCAGCAGGCCGCCGTGCACGCGAAAGGCGGCGGCTACAACGGCGGCGGCGGCCGCATTGCCTTCTTCACCGCCGACGGCACCGTCAACGGCCTGACCGATGGCTACAGCCTGGTCGAGGCCAATGTCGGCACCGGCACCTATGCCGAGCGCGGAGTGATCTCCATCGGTGTGTTGAGTGCGGTGCCGGAGCTGCCGGGCTCGGCCCTGCTGTTGGCGGGCCTGGTGCTTCTCGGCAGCCGTTTCAGTCGGCGGGTCGAGGCTTGATGCTGGCCAAGAGCTCCCGCCAGGCCGGCTCTCCATGCATACGCTGGAAGCTGGGGTCCACGCGGACGAAAACGATGTTTGGGTCACGCTCCAGCACCGCGCTGCGCAGCTGGGCCAAGGCCTGCGCCAGCCTGCCGCTGCGCGTGTCGACAATGGCCCGGATATAGGGCGGCACCGCTCGCCCCTGCAGGCGCGCCATCGTGGCGTCGGACCCCGCCTGATCGCCGGCAAAGGCTTGGGCCGCTGCCAGGCTGGCCTGGCAGCCCGCATGGTCCGGCAACAGCTCGCAGCAACGGCCATAGTGGCGCAACGCCGCCGCACCGTCGCCGCGCTGCAGGGCCAGCAGGCCGCGCAGCCCTTCCAGCGCCATATTGTCCGGGGCCAGGTCAGTGGCGCCTTCGATCTCGCGCTCGGCATCATCGAGTCTGGCCTGGCCGATGCGCAGGTTGACCATGTGCAGCCGCGTGTTCAGGTACTGCGGGTCCAGGTTGCGGGCCAGCAGCAGCTCGCGCTCGGCCTCATCCAGCAGGCCCTGCGCGACCAGATGCCGGCCGTAGGCGGAGTGCACGAAAGCCACCTGCGGCGCCAGCTCGACGGCGCGCCGGAAGCTGCGCTGTGCGCCCTCCCAGTCGTGCTCGAACTGGTGCTGGATCGCCCCCAGCAGCGCATGGGCGACGGCATTCGTGTCATCGAGCACCAGGGCCTGGCGCAAGGCCTCGGCCGCATGCTCGGAGGCCACCGCCGGCGGGTGGTACCAGCCGCTGGCCAGATTGAACCAGGCCCGGGCCAGGCCGACGTAGGCAGGCGCATGGCCTGGGGACTCGCGCACCGCCATGTCGAAGCGCTCCAGGGCCTGCTCCAACGTGGCCTGGGTCAGCGGCAGACGCAGGAAATGCTCGCCGCGCTCGACCAGATCACGGGCCCGACGCGTGGCGGACTCCGGCTCGCGGACCTCGACGCTGGCGAGCACCGGCACATAGCTGCCCACCGGCAGCGTGATGCGCAGCGAAAGCTCGCGCCCTTCGCCGGCAAAGAACTCGCTCAAGCGCAGGCGCAGACGCCGCGCCTCGACGCGCACGATGCTGTCCAGCCGCGGATCGAAGCTGGCCGCCGGGCGCTCGAACACCTCCAGCGCGATCACCGTCTCCTTCAGCGCCGAGGCGTCGCCCTGCACGGAGCGCGTGACCAGGTAGCGCAAGAGCGCACGGTGCCGCGCCGAGCCGCGGAAGGCGGCGCTGCTCTCGATGCGCGCCAGCACCAGCTCCAGCTGCTCGGGAGCCGGGCACAGCACCTCGCCATCCAAGTCATCGCGCTTCATCGGGCATGCCTCAATCGGGCTCTCGGAGTCTGCGCTGACTCTACCCGAAGCCCTGCGCCCGGCCCACCCCGATTTCAGTGCCCGTGGCCGTCGCTGACGCTGTCGCCCAGCCCCTCGTCGCTGACCGGCACCTGGCTACCGTCCGCACTCTCGAAGAAAAACGGCTTGCGCGGTTTGCTGCGGGCACCGACTTCGTTCATCGTCGGCAGCTCGTACAAGCGGCCGTTGATCATCACCTGGCGGATGCGGTCGGACTGGCGGATGTCGGCCAGCACATCGCCGTCGAGCACCACCAGATCGGCCAGCTTGCCGGCCTCCAGCGAGCCGATGTCGCGGTCCATGCCCAGGTAGCGGGCCGGGTTGATCGTGGCCGTGCGCAGGGCCTCCAGCGGGCTCATGCCGCCCAGGCCAAAGGTCCACATCTCCCAGTGCGCGGCCAGGCCCTCGCGCTGGCCGTGGGCGCCGATATTCACGGGCACGCCGGCGCGCTGCAGCGCCGTGGCGGTCTTGGCCACCTCGATGACGTTGTAGTCGCCGACCGGCGCCAGCTCGCGACGCACACTGCGCGGCTCCAGCACCGAGCGGGGTACGAACTTCGACAGGATCGGATGCTTCCACACATCGGTCATCGCGTACCAGTAATGCTCGCCGTCCAGGCCGCCGAAGGCCACCACCAGCGTCGGTGTGTAGCCCACCTGGGTCTGGCTCCACAGCTGCCTGACGTCGTCATAGGTGCGGGCCACCGGCAACGCATGCTCGACGCCGGTGTGACCATCGACCACCATGGTCATATTGTTCTGGAACAGGCTGCCGCCCTCGGGCACCACCATCATGCCGGTGTCGCGCGCGGCGGCAACTATCTGCTGGCGCTGCTCACGCCGCGGCTGGTTGTAGCTCTTCACCGTGACCGCCCCCAGCGCCTTCTGCCGCTTCAGATGGGCCAGCGCGTCATCGAAGGAATTGATCACCGCCGATTGCGGCGACTTGGCCCCATACAGCACATTGCCGGTCGAATAGATGCGCGGCCCGACCACCAGGCCGGCCCGCTGCATCTCGGCCTGGGTGAAGATCTGCCCGCTGCGGTTGGACGGGTCATGCAGGGTGGTGATGCCGAAGGCCAGCGAGGCGTAGTTGACCCAGCTCTGCTGTGGAATGATGTCGTCCTCGCCCATGGTGCCGTGCCAGTGCACATCGACCAGGCCCGGGATGATGGTCTTGCCGCTGGCATCGATACGCGTCGCGCCGGCCGGAATCGCCACCGCGCCGGCGGAGCCAATGGCCTGGATGCGGTTGCCGTCGATAACGATCACGCCATTGGCGATCACCTCGTCGCCCTTCATCGTGACGATGCGCGCGCCGGTGATCGCGGTCAGGCCGCGCGGCCTGTCGGCGGTCTGGCTGAAGCCGATCTTCAGGCCGGCCTCGGTCGGCTTGGGCAAGTCCTTCGGAGAGCCAGGCACAAAGGCGAAGGCATTCTTCAGCTCGGTCGTGAACAGCTCGTCACCCAGCGCGTAGTAGAGCTTGCTGCTGTCACCGGACCAGCGCAGGTACTCGGCGGCGGTCGAGTCCAGCTGGCGCACCGGCAGCCCATCCATCTTCGGGCTGATGCTGATGGACTTGCCGACCGGAGGCAGCGGTGTGACGTAGGCATGAAAACGTTCGATGAACGACAGCCACTGCCCATCGGGCGACAGCGCGAACTCGGTCGCGAACTCGCTCTTGGCGACCTCGGTCTCCTTCTTGTCGGCGGCAAGATCGATGCGCACCAGCTTGCTGTAGAGATCGACCTCGTTGTTGACGCCACGGCGTGTCAGGAACAGCTCATCGGAGCGCTTGCCGAACTGCGGCGCCGAGCCCTCTTTGGCCACCCGTTGCGGGGCCGACTTGCCATCGCTGCCGACCAGATAGACGCCGGTCTCCAGCCCATGCCAGGGCGAGGTCAGGTAGCCGCCCTTGAGCTTGACGTAGGTCACGGCCCTGCCATCCGGCGCGAATTGCGGCTGCGTGTATTTGCCGGGTGCCGGGGTCAGCACCGTCTCCCGGCCGGTGGCGAGATCGAGCTTGCGCACGGTGCCGAGAGATGTATCGTTCCAGGCCGTGAACACCAGCTCGCGGCCGTCGCGCGACCAGCTGGGGAAGAACTCGAAGTGATCGTCCTGCTTCGTCAAACGCCGCGGCGTTCCGTTCGGCAAGTCCTTCACGTAGAGATAGCCCAGCGCCGAATAGACGACCCTGTCGCCCTGCGGCGATACGGCCGGCCAGCGCAGCTGCCTGACGTCGAACTGCTCGGGCGCCACCGCCACCTCGTTGCGCAGCGCCTTGCGGACCTCGCGCGTGTCTTTCACATGGAAGGGAATCTCGACGGCCGTCTTCTTGAACGGATCGACGCGCCAGATCTTGCCCTGGGCCCAGACGACCAGGGACTTGGCGTCCGGCAGCCAGGCGAACGATGGATACAGGCCGTGCACCGACCAGGACTCCTGCATGTCCCGCTCAAGCTTGTCCCAGACCGCGAACTCCTCGCCGGTCTTCAGGTCCTTCAGGAACAGCGTGCTTTGCATGCGCACGCGCCGCACAAAGGCCAGGTAACGCCCATCCGGCGACGGCGTGGGCCGCACCGCGCCGCCGCTGCCGGCCACGAAGGGCTCGACCGAGCCGTCCTGCAGGTCCATGCGGAAGATCTTGAAGATGCCCTGGTGGGCGTCCTTGTTGTATTCGAACTGGCGGCCGGGCGTCGCGTCATGCGAGTAGTAGAGGTATTTGCCATCGGGCGAGAAGGCCGGCTCGCCGAGGTCCTTCTGCCAGTTCGGCTTCTCGTTCAGCTGCACGCCCTTGCCGCCGCCCAGGTGGTAGAACCAGATCTCGCCCGAGCCCAACGAACGGGTGCCGGTGAAGTGCTTGCGCGCCGCGATGTAGTTGCCACTGGGGTGCCAGACCGGGTTGTTGGGCAGGCGGAAATCCTCGCTGCTCAGCGCCTTGGCATTCGTGCCATCCAGGTCCATCGTCCAGATGTTTTCGCCGCCGCCGGCATCGCTCATGAAGGCCAGGCGCTTGCCATCGGGCGAGAAGCGGGCCTGCATCTCCCAGGCGATGCTGTGCGTCAGCGGCTTGGCCTCGCCACCGGCGATGGGCAGCAGGTAGAGATCGCCGAGCAGGTCGAAGACGATCTGCTGGCCGTCGGGGCTGACGTCGACGCTCATCCAGGTGCCGCTGCGGGTGTCGATATTGACCGTCAGCTTCTCGCCGGGCGGGTTGTTGACGTCCCATTTCTTGCTTTTTGGCTCATCGGCGGCCTGCACGGTTGCGACAGCCATCAGGGCGAGGCTCAGGGCGGTGAGGCGGGGCTTCCAGGCGGGCATGGGCTTCTTTCGGTGACTGGCCCGCAGCATAGGTGCCAGGCCGGCCGCCGGGTTACCGCACAAACCCCGGCATCGTGCAGCAGCGTGCGCTGTGCGCGCTCAGCTGCCCACGGCTTGTCGTTGCAGATGATCGACCAGCAGCCGGGCCGTGGCCGTCAGCTCCTCGATCGAGCGCATGCAGATCACGAATCGGCGCCGCGCCCAGGCGTCCTGCAGCGGCAGCACGGCCAGGCCCAGCGCCTGGGCATAGGGCTCGGTGGCCTCGCGCGGCAGCACGGCCACGCCGAGACGCGCGGCGACGATGCGGCAGGCGGCATCCAAGGTCGAGACCTGGATGCGGCTGACCCATTGCCGGCCGGCCATCGCCGCGTAACGGCGCAACATCGTCTCCATGATGCTGCCCGGCACGACGCCCACCGTGTCATGGTCCAGCGCGTCGATGAACTCGATGCTTTGGCGTTGCGCAAGCGGATGCTCGGCATGGGTCAGCAGGCACAGCTGGTCGGCGCGGTAGGGCAGGGTCTGCAGGCCCTGCATATCGCCGGCATCCCAGAGCACGCCGAAGTCGGCCGAGCCCTCGCGCACGCTGCGAACGATCTCGGAGCTGACGCGCTCCTCCAGGCTGATGCGCACCGCCTGGTACTGGCTTAAGAAACCGGCCAGATCATCGGGCAGGAACTCCGACAGCACCGAGATGCTGGCCAGCACCCGCACGCTGCCATGCACGCCGCTGGCGAACTCGCTCAGCTCGGCGCGCAGCCGGCCCATGCCGGACAACATCGCCCGCGCCTGGCGCAGCAGCGCCTCGCCGGCGGCGGTGGGCGCAATGCCGCGCCGGCCGCGCACCAGCAGGGGCACCGCCAGATCGGCCTCCAGCGCGGCAATGCGCTTGCTGATCGCCGAGGCGACGATGGCCTCACGCTGGGCGGCGCGGGCAATGTTGCCCTCCTCGCAGACGGCGACAAACAGCCTCAGGGTGATGGGGTCAAAGGCGGCGCTCATGACCCATTGTGACATTCCCATCCGGAACGCTGATAGTTCCAAAATACCGCTAGTGCGGCATTCCGGAATGGCTGAACATTGCTCATCCCCAGCTTCTGCCCCGCCCCATGTCCACCCTCCCCTCTTCGGTCATCGTGCGCGAAGTCGGTCTGCGCGACGGCCTGCAAAGCATTGCCACCGTGCTGCCCACCGCGAAAAAGCTGGAGTGGCTGCGGCGCGCCCATGCCGCCGGCCAGCGCGAGATCGAGGTCGGATCCTTCGTGCCAGCCCGCTTGCTGCCGCAACTGGCCGACACCGCCGAGGTGCTGGCCTACGCCCAGACCCTGCCCGGCCTGATCGCCTCGGTGCTGGTGCCCAATCTGAAGGGCGCCGAGCACGCGATGGCCGCCGGTGCCGCGCTGATGGTCGTGCCGCTGTCGGCCAGCCATGCGCACAGCCTGGCCAATCTGCGCAAGACGCCGGACGAGGTGGTGGCCGAGGTGGCCAGGATGCGCGCGCTGCGTGACTCCAGCGGTTCAAAAGCCATCATCGAAGGCGGCGTCGGCACGGCCTTTGGCTGCACCTTGCAGGGCCAGGTCTCCACGGCCGAGGTCTTGCGCCTGATGCAGGCCCTGCTCGATGCCGGCGCCGACCGCGTCAGCCTGGCCGACACGGTCGGCTATGCCGACCCGGCGATGGTCGATGACCTGTTCGGCCGGGCCCTGAAGATTGCCGGCGAGCGCCTGGCCTGCGGCCATTTCCACGACACGCGCGGCCTGGCCCTGGCCAATGTCTACGCGGCGCTGCGGCTGGGCATCGGGCGCTTCGACGCCTCGCTGGCCGGCATCGGCGGCTGCCCCCATGCGCCCGGCGCCAGCGGCAATGCGGCCACCGAGGATCTGCTGTTCATGCTGCAGAGCATGGGCGTGCAGACGGGCGTCGATCTGCCGGCCCTGCTGGCGCTGCGCGCCGATGTCGCCGACTGGCTGAGCGGCGAAGCGCTGCACGGTACGCTGTGGCGCGCCGGCCTGCCCAAGACCTTTTTCAATCAGCACGCATCATGAGCACAGCCCCCAACACCGAGCGCACCCTGCCCCTGGCCGGCGTGCGCGTGATCGAATTCAGCCATATGGTGATGGGCCCGACCTGCGGCATGATCCTCGCCGATCTGGGCGCCGAGGTGATCAAGATCGAGCCGCCCAGCGGCGACCGCACGCGCAGGATGTCGGGTGTCGGCATGGGCTTCTACCGCAGCTTCAACCGCAACAAGAAGAGCGTGGTGCTGGACATCCAGACCCCCGAGGGCCTGGCCAGCGCACGCGAGCTGATCGGCCAGAGCGATGTGATGGTGGAGAACTTCCGCCCCGGCCTGATGGCCAGACTAGGGTTGGACTACGCCACACTGTCGAAAGACTTCCCCGGCCTGATCTATGCCTCGCACAAGGGCTTTCTGCCCGGCCCCTACGAGCACCGTCTTGCCTTGGACGAGGTCGTGCAGATGATGGCCGGCCTGGCCTATATGACCGGCCCGCCGGGCCGGCCGCTGCGCGCCGGCGCCTCGGTCAACGACATCATGGGCGGCATGTTCGGCGTGATCGGCGTGCTGGCCGCGCTGTGGGAACGCCAGCGCAGCGGCCGCGGCCAGGAGGTGCAGAGCGCACTGTTCGAGAACTGCACCTTCCTCGTCGCCTCGCATATGCAGCAGGCGGCCATGACAGGCGAATCGCCGCCGCCGATGCCGGCCCGCGCCTCGCCCTGGTCGGTCTACGATGTGTTCACGGTGGCCAACGGCGAGCAGCTGTTCATCGCCGCCGTCAGCGACAAGCAATGGACCCAGCTGTGCCAGGTCCTGGAACGCCCCGACCTGCTGGCCGACCCGGCCCTGGCCACCAATGAGCTGCGCGTGGCGATACGCCCGCAGCTGCTGGAGCGGCTGGGCGCCATCCTGGCCGGGCACGACATCGCCGAGCTGTCGGCCAAGCTCGAAGCCGCCGGCCTACCCTACGCCCCGATCGCCCGCCCCGACCAACTGCTGCAGGACCCGCATCTGCGCGCCAGCGGCGGCCTGGCCCCCATGCAGTGCGAGGACGGCAGCAGCACCGACGTCGTCCTGTTGCCGATGCTGATGGGCGGCGAGCGCCTGCCGGTGCGCCAGCCGCTGGCCGCCGTGGGCGAGCACACCGAAGAAGTGCTGGCCCGATTGGAGTCGACGAACTGATCCACAAGAACCACTGCCCTCCGCAGGAGACATGACCATGATCCAGATACATCGCCGCCTGATCGCCCTGCTCGCCACCGGCCTGCTTTGCGCCACCCCTCCCCTCTGGGCCCAGACCTCTGACAAGCCGCTGCGCATCATCCTGCCGGTCGGCGCGGGGTCGGGTGTTGACACGATTGTCCGCGCCGTCGGCCCGGCCCTGTCCAAGGCGCTGGGCGGCCAGCCGGTGATCATAGAAAACCTGCCCGGCGCCGGTGGCATCACCGGCACGGCGTCGCTGGTCAAGGCCGCACCCGACGGGCTGACGATAGGCGTGGTCTCGAACAACCATGTCATCAACCCCAGCGTCTACAAGAAGATGCCATTCGACTCGGTCGAGGACATCACCGCGATCTCGGTGATAGGCAGCACGCCCATGGTCCTGGTCGTCAATCCGGTCAAGGTGCCGGCGAAGAACGTCAAGGAGCTGATCGCCTTCCTGAAGGCCAGGCCCGACGCCTACAACTACGCCTCATCGGGCAACGGCACCATCCTGCACCTGGCGGCCGAGATGTTCGTCGATGAGGCCGGCGTGGTGATACGCCACATCCCCTACAAGGGCTCGGGCCCGATGATTGCCGACCTGATCGGCGGCCAGGTCGAGATGGGCGTGCTGGCCCTGCCTGCGATACAGGGCCACTTGAAGAGCGGCGCGCTGCGCGCCATCGGCGTCGGTGGCCAGAGCCGCTCGGCGGCTGCACCGGAGATCCCGACGATTGCCGAGCAGGGCCTGCCCAACTACGACGCCAGCGGCTGGTTCGCCGTGATCGCCCCGGCCAAGCTGCCCGCCGCCGAGGTCAAGCGCCTGCATGCCGCCTTCATCACGGCCTTCGCCACGCCCGAGGTCAAGGACGCGATGGCCCGCCAGGGCAATGACATCCACCCCAGCACGCCGGAGGCCGCCGCGCGCTTCTTCCGCAGCGAGACCGAGCGCTATGCCAGGCTGGTGAAGAAGTCGGATATCAAGGTGGACTAGGGGTCACTCGATGCGAGAAGCCCAATACTGCGGGCGCTTGCGATGCGGTGCGATGGCGACCACGAGAAGCTCGCTCTGTGAAGGTCGATAGACGACGTTGAACGGAAAACCCTTGACCAGAATGCTGCGGGTTTCCTTGAACGATGGCGCGCCGCCGAGGGGATGGTTGGCGGCGCGAGCCACTGCCGCTTGGACGGCAGATTGAAAGCGAAGGCCGGTACCTGTTCGAGCTTTCGAGTAGTAGGCAACTTCCTTAAGGAACTCAATCTCTGCTGCGGGAAGGAAGCGGACCTTGATCACTTGGCAATGTGCCTAGCCTTGGCGAAGACTTCTTCAGCATCAATCGCCTGCACCGAGCCTTGATCGTATTCGGCCAGCCGACGCTCTATCTCCGACTCCCATGCGGCATCCAGTTGAGCGGCGGCAGGCTCATTGAGCGATTCGAGCAGTTGATCTACGAGGCGCTCACGGTCCTCCGGCGGCAACGCACGCCCACGCTCAACAAGTTCAGCGACAGGATCTGGCATGGAAGACTCCTAGCGGGTTGCCCTCAGTTTAGATCAACACTCCTTACAGCTTCACCGGCCCTGCCACATCCACAGCGGCGCCCACGGCCTCCCGCGCCCGCTGCTGGCGCACCCGGTCCACATGGGTGTCGGCGCGGTCCAACTGCTCACGCAGCATCAGATTGTTCTGGCCCATCACATCGATGGCCTTGGCGCGGAAGTTGTCCATCGCATCCATGGCCTGGAAGGTCTGGTCGAACATTTCCTTCATCTTGTCAATGCCCAGCATCGGGTTCTGCGCGAACTGGGTGGTCTGGTCCACATGCTGGTTCAGCGCGCGGCCGGTCTCGCTGATCAGGTTGCCTATGGTCTCGTTGACGCCCGACAGCATCTCCATCACGCGGATCTGGTTGCCGGTGGCGCGGGCCACCGTCTGCGCCACGGCCAGCGCGCTCATGCCGGTGGTGGCCACGCGGGTGCAGCCATTGATCATCTCGCGGCCGGTCTTCTTCAGCACGTCCAGCGCCAGATAGCCGTTGACGCAGACGGCCTGCTGGGTCTGCACGTCGAGCAGGTTCTGGCGGGCATAGAACAGCACCTCCTGCTTCAGCGCATGGGCACGCTGCGGGTCGGTCGCCTCCAGCGACTGCACCTTGGCGGCCAGCTGGGTGTCCAGGGTCGTGGCAAAGCGCGCCGCGGCGGCCAGCTTCTGCATCGCGTCCCACAGCTTGGCGCGGGTGGCCTCGATGTCGATCACGTCCTTCTGCATGTCATCGCGGGCGGCGTAGAGCTGGCCCATCGAGGTCTTCAGCTGCTCGGCGGCGCTCTGGTACTTGCGAAAATAGGCCTCCAGTTTGTTGCCAAACGGGATCAGACCCAGCAGCTTGCGCGGCTGCATCAGGTCGCCCTCGTTGCCGGGGTTCAGCTCGTCGAGCTGGGCGCGGATGCTGGAGATCGCCTTGTAGGCCGAGCTGTCCTCGATGCCGTCGAAATTGCGCTGCATGAAGCGGCTCTGCATCAGGTCGGAGGCGCCGGCAATCTCCTCCTTGCCCAGCGCAAAGGCGCTGTCCAGCCGCGCGCGAAAGGCGTCGGACTGCACGTCCTCGCTGGCCAGCGCGTCGATGAAGCGCAGCACCTGGGCATCGACCTGCTGCTGCAGTTCCGGCTTGAGCGGCACGGCCTCGCGCGCCGCCTCCACGGCCACCGGCGTCAGCGCTTCGGGGGGCTGCAGCTGGAATGAAGTGGCTGCGGGTGTGGTGGTCGTGGTCGGGCTGTTCATGATTTGAGCTCCTTGTCGGCGAGATTGAGCGCAGGGGCATCCAGGCCCTGGGGCCCGAACTTCTGATTCAGAAACTTGGAGTGCACCAGGAAGGCATGCGCGTCCTGGGCGGACAGATCGTCACCAAGCTGGCGCAGCTTGGCGTCGAGCTCGTCCAGCGTGTCGGTGAAGGTGGCCTGGGCGGTCTTGCCGTTGTCCAGGACCTTGGTCGTGGCAAAGGCCGCCGGTATGGCCAGATAGGTGTTCAGCGCGTCGGGCAGATAGCTGATGGCGATATGGCGCGCATGAAAGCTGTCCTGCAGCGACAGGCTGCCACGCGAGCGCTCCCACTGCTGCAGCAGGGCCTCCAGCGCCTCGCACAGCTCCAGCACGCGCTTTTGCAGCGCCAGCGGAATGCGCTTGTCGGGGTTGTATTCGGTCAGCTGGCGCACGCCCTTGAGAGCACGCTCCATGGCTTCACGGGCATCGCCCTCGTCGCTGAACTCCAGCACCGCCCACTCGGGCTCGCGCGTCCAGGGCCAGCCCAGCCACAGGCCGCCGATCACGAAACCGGCCAGATAGCCCAGGCCGGCCATCGGCAGGGCCAGGCTGCCCAAGAGGCCCATGGCCTTGAGAACAAGCATGAGGCTGGCCAGTCCCAGGCCACACCAGTTGGCCGGGGAAGCCAGGAGGCGAAACAGCGCCGTCATTGATAGGCCCGGATGTCCTTGAACACCGTGTACAGCGGCGTGCTGCGCGCGTCGAACACGCGGCCACCGGTGATCTTGACCAGGGCCTTCAGGTCGGCCTCGTTGGCCTCGCCGAACAGCACCATGAACACGGGAATCGCGCGCACGTCCTCGGGCAGGGCCGCATAGTCGCGCTTGAAGGCCTCCAGATTGCGGCCCTGGTTGTTCTCACCATCGGTGAAGGCGACCACCGAATACTGGTAGCCAGGAGACTTCTCGCGCTCGGCCAGCATGTGCTGCAGCGACTCGAACACCGCGTCATACAGCGCCGTGCCGCCCTTCATGCGCAGCCGTTCGGCCTTGTCGCGCACCTCGGCCAGCACGGCCTGCTTGGCCTCGCTGTCGGCCTGCTCCTGCACGCCCTTGGCCCCCACCTTGCCGGCGGGCAGCTCGAAGCGCACCAGGCCATAGGGGTTCTCGGCAAAGGGCTGCAGCCACAGGCGCTCGCGATTCGTCAGCTTGGCAATGCGCCCGGTCAGCGAGGCGTCGGCCCCGGCGATGTAGTGCAGCGCCTGCACCAGCTGATCGCGGCGGCCGCCGCCGGCCATGCTGCCGCTGGTGTCGAGCACAAAGGTGCTGGCAATCGGTGTGCGGAATTCGTTCAGATAGGCGGCTATCAGGCCATCGGCCAGCGCGCGGTCGGGCGAGAACGGCAGCTCCACCTGGAGGCCCTGGCGGGGTAGCAGCTCCTCGACCTTGGCCGCGATGTCCTGCTTGATCGGCCGACGCAAGGTCTGACGCGCCAGCCACGCTTGAGCCGCATCGCTCTTCAGATAGTCCACCACCTTGAGGTAGTCGGCGAGCCTGGCCTCGTCGAGCAGCATGAAGGGATAGTCGGCCGTGCTGACGCCCTCAAACGGGTAGATCAGGTGCAGCTTCTCGCGCAGCTTGCCCGAGGCATTCAGGCTCAAGAGCCAGCTCTCGTAGTTGATGAAGGCATTGACCCGCGTGCCCTGCTGCAGGATGAACTGCTCGGACAGATAGGTCGAGTTGTCGCCGGGCAGCTTGTAGCCCTTGAGGAAATCGGCGATGGCGCCACGGTCCACGTCGGCCGCGTTCAGCGCCTCGGCCTTGCCGCCGGCCGAGGCCACCACGCCCATCAAGGCCATGAAGCCCTGGTTCGAGGTGGCCGGGTTCGACAGCGCATAGCGCAGCTTGCCGGTGCGCGCAGCCGCCGCGATGTCGCTCCAGGTCAGCTTGGCGTCTGCTCGGTCCCAGCCGTACTTCTTCGCATCGGATTCGCTGACGCCGACGGCGATCGGCGACAGCATGATCTTCTCCTGCAGCTTGACCCGGCCCTGACCCTGCGGGCTGGACAGCAGGTACTTGGCATTGGCGAACCAGGCCGCGTCGGCCTTGGCCTCGCCGCCCAGCACCGCCTCGGTGCTTTCCATCGTGCCGCCGAACTTGAAGCGCAGATTGACGCCGGTGGCCTTCTTCACCATCTCCTCCAGCGGCTGCACATCGCGCAGATCGCTGGTGGCCAGCACCTTGAACTCGGCCTCAGCTACCGCCGGGGCCGACACCGCCGCGGGTGCCGCAACAGGCGCTTCGCTCCTGCCCACCTTCTTGACCACGACATAGACCAGGGCCAGCGCCGCCACGCCCATCCACCACTTGAACTTCATTGCGCCATCTCCCTGGCCACCACATCGATCATCTCCGCCATCAACTCGAACGAGGGCGGGTCCACCACCTGGCTCAGGCGCGGCTCGACGGCCAGGCCGGTGGGTTGCAGTGCGGCCATGAAGCGCTGGGTGTCCGCGATCCGGAAACCGTACTCCACAGCAATGGACTGCAGCTCGGCGTCATTGGCCAGCAGCTCGCCCAGCGCCTTGGCGCGCTCGTTCAGCGACACGAACACGACCTTGTTGACGATGGTCGGCTGCGGGTAGAGCAGCACCATGTCGGCGCTGACGCCCTTCTTGGCCATGGCGTGGCTGACCAGCTGGTTCTCGTAGATGAAGGCCATCGGCGCCTTGCCCATGCCGATGGCGACATAGTCATCGAAGTTGCCGTTGACGTAGTTCTCCTGATAGCCCTGGCGCTTGAACAGCTCGGCCAGCTTCAGGGCGGTCTGCTGGGCGGTGGCGCGGTCGGTGACCACATCGCCCAGCAGTGCCTGGCTGGTCAGCGCCAGGTACATGGCGCCCGAGTTGCTGCGGCGCAGGTCGGTGGTGGAGACCAGCACGCTACGCGTGACCTCATAGGCGGAGGCCTCCTTCAGGTCCTTCCACTTCTTCTTGGCCAGCATCAGCTCGGTCAGCCTGGCCATGTCCACGCCATAGACCTTGGGCGAGATCGCCCTGGCCAGGCCATTGGCGACCAGGATCTTGGCAATCGGCTCCCAGGAGGCGATCACCATGGGCGTGTGGAAGGGCGAAACCTGGGCAGCATTGAGATTGGCCTTGCGCGCCGCGTCCACCACCTGGTTGGCCGCCACCACGCCGGACGGGAACAGAAAGTCCTGCTCGGCGCTGACCTTGGCCGCCATGTCGCGGCTGCCGACACGCTGCACCGCCACCGGCAGGCGCTTGGCGGCCAGCCGCTTGACGACGCGCTCGTCCTTGAAATAGGCCTCGACGTCGAGCGCGATCAGGCCCTTCAGCACCACCGTGGAGGCGAGCTGCGCCTGCTCCTGTTGCGCCGTCTGCTCTTCCTTCTGGCCACGCAATGCGAAAAAGAGGCTCCCGCCAAAGCCGGCCGTCAGCGCAAGCGTGATCAGTGCTCGCTTCGTCTTCGACAGTTCCGCCATGCCTCGCCCCTTTGTTCTCTATCTGCGCCGCGCAACTTGCGCGCAAATATAGACGCAAAAGCGATGGGGCTAGACAGTGCGCACCTTGACCCGGGCCCCGTCCTTGACGGAGGTCTGCGGATAGACGATCACCGAGGTGCCGGCCGCCGGCCCCTGCTTGAGCCAGGCATGGCTGGCGTTGCGCGCCCCAACCTGCACCTTAGTGAGCCGGGCCCGGCCGCCGTCGACGACGAACACGGCCATCTGTCCCTCGGGGCCGGGAAGCGGAAACACCGCGCTGACCGGCACACGCAACGCGGTGTCCATGGCCAGCGTGACGATGCGCACGCCGACGCGAAAACCGTCGCCCAGCGCGCGCCACTGCTCGGCCGGGCTGGTGATCTCTATCAATACCTTGACGCGCTGTTCCTCGACGCCCAGCGCCGAGACCTTGGTGAAGGCCGCCGGCTCGACCAGGCGCACGCGGCCCTGCAGGGTGCCGGTGCCACCCCAGCGCTCGATCAGCACCGGGCTGCCCGGCCTGGCCTGCAACGCATCCGCGGTCAGCAGCTCGGCCACCACCTCCAGTGCCCGGGTGTCGCCAAGCTCCACCAGCGGCGTGCCCAGGGCGACCACGGTCTCGCTGGTCTGCAGCACGCGCAGCACGGAGCCGGCGATTGGCGAGCGCAGCGCAAAGCCCGCCGCTCCGAGGCGCTGCGGCTCGCGCACCGCCAGCAGCGCGGCCTGGGCCTGCTCGACCTCGTGGGCGGCGACATGCCGCTCCTGCACGGCGGCGTCCAGATCCTTCTGCGCTGCCAGCACACCCAGGCGGTCGGTCTCCAGCTTGGTCGGTGCGACAAACCCCTGCTTGGCCAGCTGCTCGCTGCGCTGCGCCTCGTTGCGCGCGCGCAGCACGGCAACCTTGGCGCCCTCGACGCGTGCCAGCACCGCCTGCTCGCGGGCCTGGGCGCTCTCCACGCGCAGGCGCTGCTCGCGCATGCTGCGCTCGTCCAGCAACGGCGTCATCACCGGCGTGATGCCGGCCACCACGGCATTGGCAGCGATCACATCGCCCTCGCGCAGGCTGATACGCGTCAGCAGGCCGGCCAGCGGTGCCGAGACCACATAGCGCTCGCGCAGGCGCGTCTTGCCGTCCTCGTCGATGGTGGTCTGGAAGCTGCCCTGGCTGATCGCCGCGGCTTCCACCTCAACCGGCCGCGGCGCAAAGGCCCAGACCACCAGGGCCACGGCGGCCACCGCGCCGCCAGCGATATACAACCATGTCGTCTTCTTCATCATTCCCTCGTCTTCAAGGCGGCCACCATGTCCAGCCGGTCGATGCGTCGGCGCACCACCAGCGCGCTCGCCACACCGGCCACCACCACGCACAGCGCCGCGCCCACATAGGTGCGGGCCCGTATCACCACCGGAAAAAAGAACTGGTCGGACTTCAGGAGCTCGGTGATGCCATGGGTGAGCAACAGGCCCAGCAGCATGCCCAGCGGCAGCGCCACGGCGATGACGATGGCCAGCTCTCCCAGCAGCAGGCCCGAGACCTCGGCCCGGGTGAAGCCCAGCACGCGCAGGCTGGCCAGTTCCCAGGCCCGCTCGGACAGCGCGATGCGCGCATTGTTGTAGACCACGCCGACGGCGATGACGCTGGCAAAAACGGTCAGGATGGTGCTCATGATGCGCACATTGCGCGCACTGATCTCCTCCATATTGCGCAGCATCGTCGCCTTGCTCCAGGCCCCGGCCACACGGGGCATGGCCTTGCTGGCCTCCAGCACCCGTGCCTCGCCTCCGGGCTGCACGGCGACCACATAGCCGGTCGTCACATCGCCGTCGCCCAGGGCAAGGTTCAGCGTATCGCGGTCCATATAGGCGTTCAGGCCCATCATCTCGCGCACGGTGGCGCCGACGGGCAGGGTCAGGGTGCGCGCGCGGCCCTCCATCACCTCGATCTGCACCGGGTCGCCGACGCGCAGGCCCAGCTTGTCGGCCAGGCGGTCGGTGAGCACCAGGCCGCGGCCATCGAGCAGGGTCTCGCGGCGGTCCACGTCGATCACCCGGTAGAGCTCGGGCCGCCCGGCATAGCCACGGATCATGCTGCGCTCGCGGCGGTGGCCATTGACGAAGGTGACCGAGACGAAGCGCGTCGCCTCGACGCTGTTGACGCCGGGCAATCGCGCGATCTCGTGGCGCACGCTGTCCTGCACCGGCTCGGCCGTCCACAGCGTGACGTCTCCGCGCAGGCCCAGGGTCAACTGCGTGTCCAGCACCACATCCATCGCATCGCGGATGTAGTTGCCCATGATGACGATGGCCAGCGCCGCCGCCACGCCACCGACCGACAGCAGGGTGCGCAGCGGGCGGCGCTCCATATTGCGCAGGATCATGCGCAGCGCCGGCGCCATGCGATGGATGCCTAGCCGCTCCAGCACCGTGCGCCGGTAGCTGCCCGGCGCGGGCGGGCGCATGGCCTCGGCCGGCGGCAGGCGTACCGTGGCCAGGATGGCGTTCAAGGTGCCGGCCACGGCCGTGACGACGGTGACGCCGGTGCTCAGCACCAGCAGCCAGGGCGCAATGCGATGCTCCAGCAGCGGGAAGTGGAAGAACTCGGCGTACAGCCCGCTGAGCTGGCCGCCCAGCCAGTCGCCCACCAGCAGCCCCAGGCCCAGGCCAAGTGCCACGATCAGCAACACCAGCTTCAGATAGTGCGCGGCGATGGCGGTGTTCGGATAACCCAGCGCTTTCAGCGCCGCGATCTGCTCGCGCTGGGTCGACACCAGCCGCGCCACCACGACGTTCAGCAAGAAGGCGGCCACGCCAAGAAAGATCGCCGGCAGCACCGTGCCCAGCACGCGCTGCTCCTTGATCTCGTTGTCCAGCATGGCGTGCGAGGTCTGCTCGGTGCGGCCATGGGCCTCGCGCCCGCCATAGGGCGACAGCAGCCGCGCCACGCCATCGATGGCGGCCTGTTCCGAGGCCCCCGGCGCCAGCTTGATGGCTACCCGGTTGAAGGCCCCCTGCATGTCGTAGGCCGCGGCCAGCGCCTCGCGGTCGACCCAGAACACGCCGAAGCCGCGCGCATCGGGCATGCCCCACAGACCGGCGAAGATGAACTCGGGCGACAGCGCCGTGCCGACGACGACCAGGCCGCGCTGCTTGCCATTGATCAGCGCATTCAGACGCGCGCCGGGCTTGAGCCTGTGGGCCTGGGCAAAAGCCTCGGACACCAGCACCTCCAGGCTGCCATCGGAGCGCGCCGCGCCGCGCCCTTCCTGCACACCGGCCAGCGCGCGGCCGCTGCTGACGGTGACCAGGTTCATCCGCGCCGGCGCGCGCCAGTCCACGCCGATCAGCTGGCCGATGATGGGGTCGGCCAGGCCCGGCAGCTCGACTCGCACCACCTGCTCCAGGGTCGTCTGCACATCGGCCACGCCGGGCACGGCGCGCAGCTGCTCGGTCAGCGCCAGCGGCGCCCGCTTGAGTCCGGCGAACACATCGGCAAAGCGGCCGCTGGCATAGAAGCGGTCACGCGCCAGCGCCAGCGAATCGACCGCCGACAGGCTGGTGATGAAGCCGCCGATGCCGCTGGCCACCACCAGGGCGATCGTCAGTGCCTGGCTCCACATGCGGCGCAGATCGCGCAGCAGCTTGCGGTCAAGGGCTTTCATGATAAAAAGTGTTTCACCAGGTCAGCTCGGAAGGGTCGAGCTTGTGCGCATTGGTCTCGATGCGCAGGATCTTGCCGTCGCCGAGGTAGACGACCCGATCGGCCATGCCGGCGATCGCCGCGTTGTGGGTGATGACCACGGCGGTCGTGCCGATCTCCTTGTTGATGCGCGCAATCACCTCCAACACCAGCTTGCCGGTCTGGTAGTCCAGCGCGCCGGTGGGCTCGTCGCACAGCAGCACATCGGGGCGCTTGACGATGGCCCGGGCGATCGCCACGCGCTGCTGCTCGCCGCCGGACAGCTGGGCCGGGAAATGGTCGCGCCGCGGCGTCAGGCCGACGCGGTCTATGGCCTCGTCCGCCGACATCGGGTGCTCGACGATATCGGTCACCAGGGCGACGTTCTCGCGCACCGTCAGGCTCGGGATCAGGTTGTAGAACTGGAACACGAAACCGACATGCTCGCGGCGATAGCGGGTCAGCTCCGACTCGCTGGCGGCGCTCAGGTCGTGGTCGGCGAACATCACCTGGCCGCTGCTCGGCACGTCCAGGCCGCCCAGTATGTTCAGCAGCGTGGACTTGCCGCTGCCCGAGGGGCCCAGCAGCACGATGAATTCGCCACGGGCAATGTCCAGGTCCACGCCGCTGAGCGCGTTGACCACGACCTCGCCAGTGCCATAGCTCTTGCTCAGACCCCGGGCGCGGAACACCGGCGCCGCGGCTTCGGTCGACATCTCACTCAAGGCCGGCACGCCGCAGTCGCGATCGCAGCGCCTCGATCTCGTCCAGCAGGTCCAGCACCAGTGCCGTGGCCGCAGCGCTGAGCTCCAGATCTCGCGTCAGGCGCAGGGCCGCCTGGGCTCTGCGCAGCGACGAGCCGGCAAACTGCCAGTCCTCGGGGCCGTTGCCGGCCGGCTCGAGCACGCCCTCCTCGACCAGGGCCATCAATTGCTCGGCCTCGGCACGGCAGGCCCGGCACAGCTCGCCCAGGCTGAAGTACGAGGTCTGTTCGACGATCACGCCCTGCACAACGACTGCCGTGCTCATGATGCTGCCTCCACACGGGGATTGAACTGCTGGAAGCCACGCGCCAGCTCGGCATAGGCCTGCTTGGCCGCGTCGGTGTCCGCGGCCGGCAGCGCGATCGTCAACACCGCATACAAATCGCCCGGCGGATCACCGGGCAGCCCCCGGCCCTTGAGCCGCAGCTTGCGCCCGGCCGCCGAGCCCGGCGGGATCGTCAGCTCGACCTTGCCTGTCGGCGTGGGTGCGCTCACCGTGGCGCCCAGCGCGGCCTCCCAGGGCGCCAGCGGCAGATCGAAATAGACATCGCGGCCATCGGCGCGGAAGGTCGCGTGCGGCTTGAACACGATCTCCAGATACAGGTCGCCCGCCGGGCCCTCGCCCAAGCCAGGGCCGCCCTGCCCCGCCAGCCGCAGATGCTGACCGGCACGCACGCCCTTGGGGATCGCTACCTCGACCTTGCGCTCCTGCATGGCGACACGGCCCTGTGCGTCCGTCACCGGCAAGCGCAGCGTGATGGTGCGCGTGGCGCCGGTGAAGGCATCCTCCAGCGCGATCTGCACCTTGGCATGGTGGTCGCCGCCGGGCGCATGGGTCGCGGCGCGCGGGCCCCGTGCACCACCGGCCTGGCGGCCGAACAGTGCCTCGAAGAAATCGCTGCGGTCCATGCCGGCGCCAATGCCGCCATCCTTGCCGCTGAACTCGAAGCCGCTGGCCCAGCCCGGCGGCGGCGCAAAGTCCTGCCCGCCCGCTGGCCCACGGCCGATGTCGTCATAGGCGGCCCGCTTCTCCGGGTCATGCAGCGCCTCGTAGGCCTCGGCCACCTCCTTGAAGCGCGCCTCGGCCTGCGGCTCCTTGCTGACGTCCGGATGGTATTTGCGCGCCAGCTTGCGGTAGGCACGTTTGATCTCGTCCTGCGTGGCGCTGCGCTCCAGGCCCAGCGTGGCGTAGTAGTCCTTGAACTCCATGGGGCGTTCCGATGCTCGGTATGAGCTGCTGACGGTACGTCGCGACGGGGGCAATGGGCTTGCGTTTGATCAAGGGCCGAGCCCCGGAACAATGTCGTGTGTCGATGTCCGGCCCGGATACACAGGCGCACATATTCCGGGCCAAGCGGGGCTGACGCGACCAAGCGTGCGCTCATTCGCATCCACCAAGGCCCCGCTGGGCCGCATCACCATGAGCATCCGAACCAACGCGTTGCTGTTCGTCGCCGTCGTCGCCGCCTGAGTCCCCGATAGCCACCGACGCCCGGCCGGTGCCGGAGTTTCGCGGTGTCGACAACTGGTTCAACTCGGCGCCGCTGAAGCTGGACGAGCTGCGCGGCAAGGTGGTGCCGACAAGCCTCACCTGTTCGAGATGGAGTTCCTTGAGGCCGAGGCGCGGGCCTATGCCTTCACCTTCGGCTAGCTTTTCAGGGCTGCCACCAGCAACGGCACGATGGAGATGACATTGCTCGCATGCGGCACCGCGTTGGTGCTCCACACATGGCGCACCCCGGCCGCCTTGAGCTGCACATAGGCCTCGCCAACGAACAAGGCATGGGTGACAGCCACGTCAACGCTGGCCGCGCCGCGCGCCAGCAGCGCCTCGGCCGAGCCCATCAGCGTGCGGCCGGTGCTGGCCATATCGTCCAGCAGCACGACGGCCCGGCCCTGCACCGGCACATCGGGCAGGGCCAGTGTGACCTGGTGGTCGCCGTGGCGTACCTTGCGGCCGATGGCGCTGTCCAACCCATGGGCCGCGGCGGCCTCATGCACCCACTGGGCGGATTCTTCGTCGGGACCGATCAGCAGCGCGTCCGGCACATGCCGGGCCACCCAGGCACCCAGCAGCGGCGCAGCGCTGAGGCTCAGACCCCGGCGGCCCGGCAGCACCTCGTCCAGTGACTGGATGCGGTGCAGATGCGGGTCTATGGTGATGACGGCGTCAAAGTACTGGGCCAGCAACTTGCCGATATGGCGCTGGCTGACAGCCTCGCCGGGGGTGAACTCCATGTCCTGCCGCATATAGGCCAGGTAGGGGCTGACCAGGGTCAGGTGCCGTGTGCCGAGCTCGCGCGCCGTGGGCGCAGCAATCATCAGCTCGACCAGCTTCTCGTTGGGCTGATGCAGGCCGCGCAGCAGCACCACCCGCGGCGGCAGCCGGGCCGGCAGCACCAGCCGCAGCTCGCCATCGGGGAAGCGGTGGCGCTTGATGAAATGCAGCTGCACGTCGAGCGCGACGGCCAGTTCATTGGCCAGGGCGGCCTCGTCATCGAAGGCAAGCAAAAGGGTGTCGGTCATGGCTCGGATGTCAGAAGCTGTGCAGGGAGCTTTCGGCCAGCAGTTGGGCGGGTAGATGCACGCCATCGGCCACAGAGTAGCCCGTGTGTTTGTCGGCCTGCTTGCGCGCAAACTGGAGATCGGCCTCGAAGGCGGCATGCACACGGTACAGCGGCTCGCCGACCTGCACCGCATCGCCGAGCTTCTTCAGCAGGTCCAGCCCGGCGCCCGGCACCTGGGGCGCGCCGGCCAGCCGGGCGATGCGCGACAGCCGCAGATTGTCCATGCCAATGACGATGCCGGCCTCGCTGGCCAGCACCTCGAAACTGAGCGGCGCAATCGAGGGCTGTGGCGAACGCCGGCCCTGCGCATCGATGATGGCATTCATGCTGGCCAGCGCCCGGCCCGATTCGAGGATGTCGCGGGCGATGCCGTAGCCGTCGCCGCCGCGCACATCGGGATCGAACTCGATCATGCGGCCGGCCAGGCGCAGCGCCTTCTGGCGCAGGTCGCTGGGCCCATCGGGGTGGTTCTCCAGCACCTGCATCACGTCGCGCGCTTCCAGCACCGGGCCTATGCCGCGGCCTATCGGCTGGCGGCCATCGGTGATGACCACGTCCAGCTGCAGGCGCAGATGCTTGGCCACGTACTCGAACAGCTTCTTCAGCCGCTGCGCCTCGGGCATGGTGCGCACCTTGGCCGTGGGGCCCAGCGGGATGTCCAGCACCAGATGGGTGGAGCCGGCGGCGATCTTCTTCGACAGTATCGAGGCCACCATCTGGCCCGGCGAGTCGATGGACAGCGGCCGCTCGACCGAGATCAGGATGTCATCGGCCGGCGACAGGTCGGCCGTGCCGCCCCAGGCCAGGCAACCGTGATTGGCGCGGACGATTTCCACCAGCCGGTCGAAGGGCAGCGCCACCTCGGCCAGCACCTCCATCGTGTCGGCCGTGCCTGCCGGCGAGGTGATGGCCCGCGAGCTGGTCTTGGGGCACAGCATGCCGTGGGCGGCGACGATGGGCACGACCAGCATCGAGGTGCGGTTGCCCGGTATGCCACCGATGCAATGCTTGTCCACCACCGGGCCGGCACCGACCTTTTGATGCCAGTCCACATGGCGGCCGGCGGCGATCATCGCCTCGGTCAGGTGCAGCACCTCGTCGCGGTCCAGCTCGTACTGGTGGGTGGCGACGACAAAGGCGGCCAGCTCGATCTTCGAATAGCGGGCCTGGGCAATGTCACGGATGATGGCGGACAGGTCTTCGCGGGACAAGCGCTCGCCGGCGATCTTGCGGTGCAGGGCGGCGATCGAGCCGGCCGGCTCGGCATGCTCAATCGTCGCCGCATGGCCGTCGGCCACCCCGAGGCGGGCAAAGGCCTCCTCGCTCAAGCCCAGCTCGCAGCTGCGCACGATGCGTTCGTCGTCGACGACATTCAGCACCGCCAGGATGCCCTGCCGCCCATTGCCGTTGTCGGCATGGATCTCGACCTTGGACAGGGCCTGGAAGCCGGCCGCCCGCACCACCGGGCAGTCACGGTGCAGATAGGCCACGTTCTCGCGCCAGGTGTCTATGCCGACACGGCGGATCTGGAGTTGGGCGGCGGTCATGGTGTCACTGTCGCACAGATCGGCCTCACAGGGCCGCGGCAATCAGCTCCTGCAGATGCTGCGACAGCGCACGCCGGTCGGCGTGGCGCGCCCCCACCGGTGGCAGCACGGCGACGCGCACTCGCAAGCCGCGGCCCATGACGATCAGCCAGAGGCTTTGCACGATGGTGGTGTCGCCGACGTAGACCACGGCCTGGCTGATGGGGCCGTCGGCGTCCGAGAAGCGCAGCGCCACCGGCTGCACGGCCGCCTCGGCGGCGATGGCCGCCTGCAGCAGATTGGCATGAAAGGGCAGGAGCTTGTCGCCGGCGCCGGTCGTGCCCTCGGGGAAGATGCCGACGCTGTCACCGGCCTGCAGCGCCTCGGCCATCTGGTGGACGACGCGCATCGCATCGCGTTTGCGCTCGCGCTCGATGAACAGGGTATCGGCGGCATGGACCAGCGGGCCGACGATGGGCCAGGTCTTGACGTCGGCCTTGGAGACGAAGCGCGTACGCGGATGCACGGCATGGATGGCGACGATGTCCAGCCACGACACGTGATTGGCAACTATCAGAGAACTGCCGGCCTTGAACTGGCCCTGCAGCTCCAGCTGCACATCGAGCACAGACAGGAACTTGCCCGACCACCACTGAATGCGCCGGTGGCGCCCCGCAACGTCGAGGCGGGGGAACTGCGCCTTGATGATCCACAAGCCATGCAGCAAGTGCACAACGACGCGCACCAGGCGCCAACAAGCCAACAGGGTCCGCATCGGCGTCAGTTCGTCTCGACAGTGGATTCGTGTGCGACGTGCCCCGCCACAACGGTGTAGCGCACCCGCCCGGGCAGCTCGAAACCGGTGATGTCGAAGGCGAACGGCGTGTGCTTGCCCTGGCTTTCGAGCTTGTCCGGGGTGACGGCCCAGTGGGCCTCGCCATCGAACACGCAGACATCGGCCACGCCACCCTCGACCAGGCGGCCGGCGCTGGCGGCCAGCGAACCGAGCGTCGAGCCGAGCACCTGCACCGGCCCGCTGGTCACCGGCGCCAGTGCCTGGCCCAGGCTCAGCCCTTGATCGCGGCCCCATTTCAGTGCGAGGCTCAAGAGCAGTTCCAGGCCGGTGGCACCGGGCGTAGCCTCGGCAAAGGGCACATTCTTCTCGTCCTCGGCCACCGGCATGTGGTCACTGACCAGGGCGTCCAGGGTGCCATCGGCCAGCGCCGCTTGTAGCGCATCGCGGTCGCGGCCCTGGCGCAGCGGCGGGTTCAGGCGCATGGCCGAATTGAAGTAACCAATGTCCACATCGGTCAGGTGCAGCGAGTTGATGCTGGCATCGGCCGTCACGGGCAGGCCCTCGGCCTTGGCCGCGCGCACCAGGGCCACGCCGGCGGCGCTGCTGATGCGGCACAGGTGGACGCGGGCTCCGGTCACCCGCATCAGCTCGAACAGGGTGTGCAGGGCCACCGTCTCGGCCGCGGCGGGCACGCCGCTCAGCCCAAGCCGGGTGGCGACCGCGCCACTGGCGGCCACGCCGCCGCCCAGCCAGGGGTCTTCGGCGCGCAGCCAGACGGTGTAGTCGAAGGTGGCCGCATATTGCAGCGCGCGCTGCAGCACCAGGGTGTTACGGATCGCCACATCGGCCTGCGAGAAGCCGACGCAGCCGGCCTCGGTCAGCTCGGCCATCTCGGTCAGCGCTTCGCCGGCCAGGCCGCGGGTCAGAGCGCCGAGCGGAAACAGCCGGCACAGGCTCAGCTTGCGGGCGCGGAACTTCAGCATCTCCACCAGGCCGGGCTCGTCCAGCACCGGGTCGGTGTCGGGCGGGCAGACCAGGCTGGTCACGCCGCCGGCGGCGGCCGCGTTCAGCTCGGTCTCCAGCATGCCCTCGTGCTCATGGCCGGGCTCGCGCAGGCGTGCGGCCAGGTCGACCAGGCCCGGGGCGACGATGAGCCCGCTGGCGTCGATGACGCGGCCGGCATCGAAGTCGACCGGCACCTGGCCCAGGCCGACGATGCGGCCACCGGCGATGGCCAGATCACCGATCTGGTCGAGGCCGCTGGCGGGGTCGATCAGGCGACCGTTCTTGATCAGTATCTTCATTTGGCGTCGTTCCCCGCAATGATGGACATCACGGCCATGCGCACGGCAATCCCGAAGGTCACCTGGGGCAGGATCACGCTCTGCTTGCCGTCGGCCACGTCGGAGGCGATCTCGACGCCGCGGTTGATCGGCCCCGGGTGCATGACGATGGCGTCGGGTTTGGCGAGCTGCAGCTTCTCGGGCGTGAGGCCGAAGTTCTTGAAGAACTCGCCGGCACTGGGCAGCATCGCGCCATTCATGCGCTCGTTCTGCAGGCGCAACATGATGATGACGTCGGCGCCGCGTATGCCCTCGGCCATGTCGTGGCAGACGCGCACGCCCATCTCGCGCAGATCGCCGGGCACCAGGGTCTTGGGGCCGACGGCGCGGATCTCGGGCACACCCAGGGTCGTCAGCGCATGGATGTCGCTGCGCGCCACGCGGGAGTGGACGATGTCACCGACGATGGCCACCGTCAGATTGCGGAAGTCCTTCTTGAAATGCCGGATCGTGTACATGTCCAGCAGGCCCTGCGTCGGGTGGGCATGGCGGCCGTCACCGGCATTGACCACATGCACATGGGGCGCGCAATGCTGGGCGATCAGATAGGGGGCCCCGCTCTCGCTGTGGCGCACGACGAACATGTCGGCATGCATGGCGCTGAGGTTGGCCACCGTGTCGAGCAGGGTCTCGCCCTTGGCCGTGCTGGAGCGGGCGATGTCGAGGTTGATGACGTCGGCGCTGAGGCGCTTGGCGGCAATCTCGAAGGTGGTGCGGGTGCGGGTGCTGTTCTCGAAGAACAGATTGAACACCGACTTGCCGCGCAGCAGCGGCACCTTCTTCACATCGCGGTCGTTGACCGACAGAAAGCTCCCGGCGGTGTCCAGGATGTGGTGTATCACCGATTGAGGCAGGCCCTCGATCGACAACAGATGGACCAGCTCGCCGTGGCTGTTCAGCTGCGGGTTGCGCTTATGCAGCATGGTCGGAATCCCCCTTCAGGTCAAAGCTGAAGCGGCCGGCATCGTCTCTTGCCAGGCGCAGGCGCTGCTCGCGCGGCAGCGTCATCCTTGCGGCCGAGAAGGCCGGCTCGATCGGCAGCTCGCGGCCACCGCGGTCCACCAGCACGGCCAGGGTCACGCTGGCCGGGCGGCCGAAGTCGAACAGCTCGTTGATCACCGCCCGCGTCGTGCGGCCGGTGAACAGCACGTCGTCGATCAGCAGGATGTGGCGGCCGTTGACATCGAAGGGGAGCCTGGTGTGGTCGGAGCCGCCGAGGCCCTTGGAGCCGAAGTCGTCGCGGTGCATCGTGCTGGAGATCACGCCGATGGCGCCACTCAGGCCCAGATCACGCTGCAGCCGCTCGGCCAGCCAGGCGCCGCCGGACCAGATGCCCACCAGGGCCGTGTCGGGTTTCAGCAGGCCGCGCACGCCGCGCACCAGATCGGTGTACAGCGCCTCGGCGTCCAAAAGAAGGGTACTCATTTCAAAGCCCTGAAGAATTGTTCAAGAATCAGTGCGGCCGACGCCGCGTCCACGTCCGAAGCCCCCATCGCATGGGCCTCGGTGGTGGTGTAGCGCTCATCGACCTCATGGACGGTCAGGCCGTAGCGGCCCTGCAGCTGGCGGGCGAACTTCTTCGCCTTGGCCGTCATCTCGTGCGGTGCGCCGTCCGGGTGGCAGGGCACGCCGACGACCAGCGCGTCGGGCTTCCATTCGTCGATCAACTTGCCAATGGCGGCAAAGCGGGCGTCGCCCTCCAGCGCGATCGTGCGCAGCGGGGTCGCCAGGTTCATCAGCGTGTTGCCACTGGCCACACCCACGCGCTTGGTGCCGAAATCAAAAGCCAGGAAGGAGGCCGTCATGCGTGGCCTGCCTCCTGGCTGAGCATGCGCGGGTCTATGCCCAAAAGGCGCAAGGCCTTGTCATAGCGCTCGTCGATGGGGGTGTCGAAGATGATGTCGGCGCAGTCGTCGACGGAGGCATTGATATTGAGCCAGCCGTTGCGGCTGATTTCGTCCTCCAGCTGGCCGGCGCTCCAGCCGCTGTAGCCCAGGGTGACGAGGATCTTCTTCGGGCCGGCGCCGCTGGACAGGGCCTCCAGCACATCGCGGCTGGTAGTCATCTCCAGGCCCCCGGGAATGGCCAGCGTGCTGCTGTAGTGTCCGCCCTCCTCGCCCAGCCGCTCGTGGAGCACAAAACCGCGCTCCGTCTGCACCGGGCCGCCGTAGAAAACAGGGGTGCTGGCCAGGTCTTCCCGCTCCAGGCTCAGATCCACCTTGTCGAACAGGTTCTTGAGCTTGATGTCGATCGGCTTGTTGATCACCAGGCCCAGCGCGCCCTTTTCGGTGTGCTCGCACATATAGACGACGCTGCCGGCGAAGGTTTCATCCACCATGCCGGGCATGGCGACCAGAAACTGGTTGGTGAGGTCGATCCGGTCGTTTGGCATGCATTGATTTTAGAACCTATCCACCCCTGGGAAAGAGCGGGTGGTGGGGGATAGGTTCGTTCCTGAGCGAAACTAGGCCGATGGAAACCTCTCTTTCTTCCGCCCTGGTGTGGTTCCGCAGAGACTTGCGCGTCGATGACCAGGCCGCCCTGTTCCATGCGCTAAAGGGCGCGCGCAAGGTCTGGTGCGTGTTCGTGTTCGACAGCACCATCCTCGACGCCCTGCCGCGCCAGGACCGCCGGGTCGAGTTCATCCACGACAGCGTAGCCGTGCTGGACGCCGAGCTGCGGGCGCTCGCGCTGTCGCACGGCGTTCACGACGTGGGCCTGATCGTGCGCCACGGCGCGGCGGTCGAGGAGATCCCCAAGCTGGCGCAGCAGCTCGGCGCCGTGGCCGTCTATGCCAACCATGACGACGAGCCCTATGCCCAGGAGCGCGACCGTCGCGTGCGTGGCGCACTGGCCGGGGCCGGCATTGCGCTGCACACCAGCAAGGACCATGTGATCTTCGAGCGCGACGAGGTGCTGACCGAGGGCGGCCCGTCCTACCGCGTGTTCACGCCCTACAAGAACGCCTGGCTGCGCAAATTGAGCCCTTTCTATCTGCGCGCCTACCCGGTGGCCAGGTACGCCGACCATCTGGCGCCCTGCCCCTCCGCGCTGGCCCGGCCGCTGCCGTCCCTGACCGATCTGGGCTTCCAGACCAGCAATCTGCATGAGCTGAAACTGCCCAGCGGCAGCACCGGTGCGCTGGAGCTGCTGGACGACTTTCTGGAGCGCATAGACGCCTACGACCATGCCCGCGACTACCCGGCCATCAAGGGCCCCAGCTATCTGAGCGTGCATCTGCGCTTCGGCACGGTGTCGATACGGCGGCTGGCCAGGCTGGCCTACGAAAGGGTCGAGGCAGGCTCCAAGGGCGCGCAGACCTGGCTGTCGGAGCTGATCTGGCGCGACTTCTATCACCAGATCCTCTATCACCACCCCCATGTCGTCGGCAATGCGTTCAAGCGCGAGTACGACGCGATTCACTGGGAGAAGGGCAAGGCGGCCGACGCCCTCTTCAAGGCCTGGTGCGAGGGCCGCACCGGCTATCCGCTGGTCGATGCGGCGATGCTGCAGCTCAACCGCAGCGGCTATATGCACAACCGGCTGCGCATGGTCACCGCCTGCTTCCTGATCAAGGACCTCGGCATCGACTGGCGTCGCGGCGAGGCCTATTTCGCCGAGAAGCTGAACGACTTCGATCTGGCCGCCAACAACGGCGGCTGGCAATGGGCGGCCTCCACCGGCTGCGATGCCCAGCCCTATTTCCGCATCTTCAACCCGGTGACGCAGAGCGAGAAGTTCGATGCTGAAGGGCGTTTCATCAAGCGCTATCTGCCGCAACTGGCCTCACTGCCGGCCAAGCTGATCCACGCGCCTTGGCTGGCCAAGCCGCCCGAACTGGAAGCCTGCGGCCTGGTGCTGGGGCGGGACTACGCCACGCCCATCGTGCGGCACGACGAGGCGCGCATCGCAACGCTGAAGCGCTATGAAGTGGTCAAGGCACCCAAGCCAGCCAAGTAAGGCTCAAAAGCAAGGCTCAGGACCCGCTGCCGCTGACGTAGCGCGCCAGCAGCCCCTTGTTCTGCAGCCCCCACTGCTGCAGCGGATCGTCCAGCCCGTCGAACACGCTGCGCAGGAAGGCCAGCGACAGCTCGCGGGTGGCCGTCTTGACGCGGGGGTTCAGCGCCACGCCGCCGGTGCCGCCGCGGTCGGTGAAGATGCTGTGCGAGCCGCCCTGGAACACGGCCAAGGTCTTGCGCGGGCCGGCGGTGGCCTCATAGATGGCGATGCGGTCGCTGGCATCGGAGAAGTAGCCGGGCACGCGTATCACGTCCTCGGTGGCGGTGATGTGCAGGCTGGGCACGGTCACCCCGGCCAGCACCTTGGCCGGGTCGGTCTCGCCATAGAAGGGCGGGGCCGAGAGGATGATGGCCGCCTGGATGCGCTTGTCGCGAAAGTCCAGCAGCTCGCCCTTGCGCTCGACGCGGGCACCGATCGCCAGCAGCGTGGTGTTGGCGCCGTAGGAATGGCCGGCGGCGATGATGCGCCTCTTGTCGATCTGCTGGCCCTGGGGGCTGGCCAGGATCTGATCCAGCGCGAAGTGCAGGTCCTGCACGCGGTTGATGGCCTCGGTGTCCTGGGCCGCGCCCTGCAGCCGGCCGGGCAGGCTGAAGGGGTTGCCCATCCACAGCTGGCGGTCGCTGCCGACATGCTGCAGATGCAGGCTGGCATAGCCCTGGCTGGCCCAATAAGCGCCCAGATAGCTGTAGCCCCGCCGCGAGCCGCCGATGCCGTGGGAGAACACGACCAGCGGCGCCTTGGCGTCGGCCGCCAATTGGCTGGGCCAGTACAGCCGCACCGGCACTTCGCGCTGGCGGCCGGCGTCGCGCCAGTCGAACTCCTTGACCTGGTAGCTGCCTGCGGGCACCTCGGCCAGCAGCGGCTGCTGCGCCTCGGTCTGAGCAAGGGCATTCAGCGGATCGCTCTGCGCCTGCACCTGGCAGATCAGCAGGCCGCCGCCGAGCAGGCCGCAGGCCGCGAGCAGGGCCTTGCGGCGGGTGGTTCCGGTCAAGATTCGAGGGTTCAAGATTCACTCCGATCGATTGGCCGTGGCGACGGCTGGTGCAACGCTAGCAGCTTTGGCCGGCTTGCGGCCGAAACGGGAAAACAAGCGGCCGAACAAGGCCCCGGCCTTTTGCATGCCATCGTCCACATATGAGAACAAAACCGGAATCACCAAGAGGCTCAGAAAGGTCGAGGTGATCAACCCGCCGATGACGACGATGGCCATCGGCGCGCGGAAACTCGGGTCGACGCCTATGCCCAGCGCGATCGGCAGCATGCCCGCGCCCATCGCGATGGTGGTCATGACGATGGGCTGAGCCCGCTTGGAGGCCGCGTCCAGCAGCGCGTCGAAGCGGTTCATGCCGTGGTCGCGCCGCGCCAGCACCACATAGTCCACCAGCAGGATGGAGTTCTTGGTGGCAATGCCCATCAGCATGATCAGGCCAATCATCGACGGCATCGACAGCGCCGTGTGCGAGACGAACAGGGCCAGGAAGGCGCCCGGGATCGACAGCACCAGGGCGGCCAGGATGGTCACCGGCTGCACGAAGTCCTTGAACAGCAGCACCAGCACGAAGTAGATGCACAGCACGCCGGTCAGCATGGCCAAGCCGAAGCTGGCGAACAGCTCGGCCATGGCCTCGGCGTCACCGATCGTGGTCTGCGTCACGCCGGGGGGCAGATGGGCCAGGCTGGGCAGTGCCAGGGCCCGCTCGGCCACCTCGCCCAGCGGCTGGCCATTCAACTCGATCTCGAAGTTGATATTGCGCACGCGGTCGTAGCGGTCGATCTCGGCCGGGCCGCTCTCGAGGCTCAGCGAGGCGACCTGGCCCAGCGCCACCGGGCCGCGGCTGCCGGGCACGGGCAGCCGCGACAGCAGGTCAAGGTCCTGACGCGCCGAGGCCGGCAGGCGCACGACGATGGGGACCTGGCGCTGCGACAGATTCAGCTTCGGCAAAGCCTGGTCGTAGTCGCCGGCGGTGGCTACGCGCAGGGTGTCGGCAATCGCGGCGGTGGTCACGCCCAGGTCGGCGGCGCGGGCCGCATCGGGGCGCACCACCAGCTCGGGCCGCTCCAGGCTGGAGCTACTGGTCACCGCGCCTATGCCCGGCAGCGTGCGCAGCTCGCGCTCGACAACCGCCGCATGGGCCTGCAGCGCGCCGCCGTCCTCACCGGCCAGTACCAGCACATACTTCTCGCTGGAGGCGCCGAAGCCGACCTTGATGCGTGCGCCTGGCAGGTCCTGCAGCGCGTCGCGCAGCTGGCGCTCGATGTCCTGCTTGCTCACGCCCTTGCGCTCGGTGCGATGGGTCATGTTGAGGGTCAGCACCGCGGTGCGCACATTGCTGGCGCCGCTCATCGCAAACGGATCGGAGCCGGCCGCACCGCCGCCGATGGCCGTGTAGACCAGCTTCACATGGGAATTCTTCTGCACCAATTCGCGCGCGGCCTCGGCCAGCGCCCGGGTCTCCTCGAACCTGGCGCCCGGCGGCAGGGTCAGCGTGACCTGGGTCTGACTCAGATCGTCCGGCGGGATGAAGCCAGTCGGCAAATAGGGCACCAGGGCAAAGGAGCCGACGAAGAACACCAGCGCAGCGATCGAGGTCTTGACCCGGTGCTTCAGGCACCAGCGGGCCCAGCGCATATAAACCTGCATCCAGCGCGGCTCATGCTCCTTGGGCGGAATCGCGTGCAGGATGTAGGCCGCCATCATCGGCGTCAGCAGCCGCGCCACGACCAGCGAGAAGAACACGGCGATCGCCGCCGTCCAGCCGAACTGGACGAAGAACTTGCCCGGAATGCCGCCCATGAAGGCGGTGGGCAGGAACACGGCAATCAGGGTGAAGGTGGTGGCGATCACCGCCAGGCCGATCTCGTCTGCCGCCTCCATCGCCGCCTGGTAGGGCGTCTTGCCCATGCGCAGATGGCGCATGATGTTCTCGATCTCGACGATGGCGTCGTCGACCAGGATGCCCACCACCAGCGATAGCGACAGCAGCGTCACGACGTTCAGCGAGAAGCCGAGCACATACATCAGCGCAAAGGTCGGGATCGCGCTCAGCGGCAGGGCCGTGGCGGCCACAAAGGTGGCCCGCCAGTCGCGCAGAAAGAACCAGACCACGATGATGGCCAGGATGGCGCCCTCGTAGAGCAGCAGCATCGAGCCGTCGTAGTTCTCGATCACCGGGTCAACGAAATTGAAGGCCTCGGTCACGACCACGTCCGGATGCTGGGTCTTCAGCCGCTCCAGCACGGCCCGCGCGCCGTTCAACACATCCACCTCGCCGGCGCCGCGCGAGCGGGTGATCTCGAAGCCCACCACCGGCTTGCCGTTGAGCAGGGCGGCCGAGCGCTGCTCGCCGACCGTGTCGCTGACCGTGGCCAGCTGGTCCAGTCGCACATGGCGGCCGTTCGAGAGGGTGATGTCCATGCGGGCCAGCTCCTCGGCGCTGGCCACGGTGGCGATGGTGCGCACCGATTGCTCGATGCCGCCCACATCGCTGCGACCACCCGAGGCCTCCTGCTGGATCTGGCGCAGCTGGCGCGACACATCGGCCGCCGTGGCGCCCAGACTCAGGAGCTTGGCCGGGTCGAGCTCGACGCGCACTTCGCGCGTCACGCCACCCACGCGGGACACCGCGCCCACGCCCTTGACCGACAGAATCGCTTTGGCCACCTGGTTGTCCACGAACCAGGACAGGGCCTCCTCGTCCATCTTGGCCGACTCGACCGTGTAGGTCAGGATGGGCGCGCCCGACAGATCCATCTTCGAGATCACCGGGTCGCGCAGATCGCCGGGCAGGTCGGAGCGCACACGCGAGACGGCGTCGCGCACATTGTCGACGGCCTCCTGCGTGGGCTTTTCGAGCTGGAACTCGACCGTGATCGTGGCCGTGCCGTCCTGCACCTTGGTGTAGATGTGCTTGACGCCCTGCAGCGTGGCGACCGAGTTCTCGATCTTGCGCGCCACCTCGGTTTCCAGCTGCGCCGGTGAGGCGCCCGGCAGCGAGGCCGTCACCGACACGGTGGGCAGGTCGATGTCGGGAAAGTTCTGGATCTTCATTGCCTTGAAGCCCATCAGGCCGGCCAAGGTGAGGAGGATGAAGAGCAGCACCGACGGGATCGGGTTGCGTATGGCCCAGGAGGAAACATTCATCATGGTCTGTGTCTCCGCGCCGTTACTTGGCCACGGTGGTAGGGGCGGCGGCAGCGACGGGCGCCGGTGCCACCGGTGCCGCGACCACGCGCACCGCGTCACCTTCGCTCAGAAAGCCCGCGCCGCTGGTCACCACCTTGGCGGCAGCATCAACACCGCCCAGCACCTCGATGCGGTCACCCAGTCGGCGGCCGGTCTGCACCTTCAGCCGGGTGACCCTGTTGTCGGCGCCGACGCGATAGACATAGCTGAAGCCATCGCGCAGCAGCACCGCCGTCTGCGGCAGGCTCAGGGTCTGGCTGCGGGCGAGCTGGAACTCGCCACGGGCGAAGGTACCGGCGCGCAAGCTGTTCGCACTGTCCAGATCGACGTAGACCAGGCCCATGCGGGTCTGCGGATCTACGGTCGGGGCGACCATGCGCACCTTGCCGTTGACCGGCGCGGCGCCGCTGGCCTTGTCACTGACATTCACGCGAACGGCCATGCCGGAGCTCAGCCGCGACAGTTCGTCGGCCGGCACCTCGGCCCGCCATTCGAGCCGGCCCTTGCGTATCAGCCGGAACAGCTCCTGGCCCGGCTGCACCATGGAACCGGCGGTGGCGGCACGGGCCGAGATCACACCGTCGTCGTTGGCGACGATGCGGGTCTGGCTCAGGCGCAGCTCGTCGGCCTGCACGCGGGCCTGGGCGGCCTCCAGTCTGGCCTTGGCGGTGGCCGCGGCGGTCAGATACTGCTGCACCTGGCTGGCGCTGATGGCGCCGCTGGTCTGCAGGCTACGGGCGCGCTCGGCATTGGCCTGGGCCTCGGCCAGCGTGGCCTGGGCCTCCGCGGCGCCGGCCCGGCTCTGCGCCAGCTCGGCCTTGACCGAGTCGGCCGACAGCTGCGCCAACAGCTGACCGCGTTTCACCCTGTCACCCACATTGGCCTGCACCTCGGCCAGGCGCAGGCCGCTGAGCTCGGCGCCGACCACGGTTTCCTGCCAGGCGGCCACACTGCCATTGGCCTGCAGGGTCTGGGCCCAGTCGGCCTGGGCCGCACTGGTCACGCTGACCGTCAGCGCGGTCTTGACCGGTGCGCTGGTGGCCTGTCTGTCGTCGGCCGCCTGGACCAGGAAGCTGCTCGTGCCGGCCAGCAGGGCCAAGGCGGCGGCAACGCCGCCGAGTCGGTATGCGTTCTTCGTCATCATCATGTCCTCACCTCGATACGGTTGCTTGCGGCATGGGGTCGCTGCGGTCCCAGCCGCCACCCGCCGCCTTGTACAAACTGAGCCAGGCGCCTACGCGCTCGCGTTGCACCTGCAGCAGGCTTGAGCGAGCATTCAGCGCATTGCGCCGCGACTCTTCCAGCTCGATCAGATTGCCCAAGCCCGCCTGCCAGCGCGCCGCCGTGGCGCCCTGCACCTGCTCATAGCCGCTGGCGGCGCGCCGGGCATCGGCCTCGCGGGCTTGCGCCGCATCGAGGCGCACCAGCGCCTCCTCGACCTCGCGCACCGCCTGAATGGCGCTGGCACGGTACTGGGCATAGGCCTCGTCACTGCGAGCTCGCGCTGCATCGACAGCGGCGCGGAGCAGACCGCTGTCGAACAGCGGAATGTGCAGGATGGGCCCAATCGACCAGCCGGTGCCGCTGTCACTGCCGCCGCCGACGCGCAGTTCACCGCGAGACAGGGCACCGCCGAGTCGCAGCTGCGGCCAGCCCGCGGCCTCGACCGAGCCAACCTCGGCCAGGGCCGCCATCACCTGACGCTCGGCCGCGGCTACATCGGGACGCTGGGCCAGCACCTGAGCCGGCACGCTGGCCACCTCGAAGGCAGCCGCCTGAGGCAGGCGCCCGCTGCCCGGCTTCAGCAACTGGCGCAGCTCGGCTTCGGGCTTGCCGCTCAGCGCGACCAGGCCCTTGATCAGCACCTCGCACTCGGCCTGCTGGCCCAGATGCCGCGAGCGCGCGTCGGCGGCACTGGCGTCCAGCTGCTGGCCGTTGGCCTGGGCCTCCATGCCGGCGGCGACCTTCTTCGCCGTCAGGCCCGACATGCGCGACAGCGCCTCGGCGTCCTGAGCCAGGATGGCGGCGCCGGCCTCACAGGCACGGAAAGCCAGATAGGTTTGCGCCACCTCGGCGGCCAGGCTGACGCGGGCGCTGTGCCAGCTCAGCTCGCCGGCCTGGGCGCGGGCCTCGTCGGCCAGGATCTGGCGGCGGCGCTGCGCGAACAGGTCCAGCTCCCAGGAGGCGTCGAGGCCCACGGTGCCAAGGGTCTGCGCGCGGGCGCTGCTCGATGTGGTCGGCCGGCTGCGCAGGCTCGATACGGTGCCGTTCAGCTGCGGCCCCTGATCGGCCCGGCTGCTGCCCAGCTGGGCGCGGGCCTGGGCCATGCGCGCCAGCGCCACATCAATGCTGGGATTGCTCTGCTGAGCGCTGGCAATCAGCGCCACCAGGGCCTCGTCGTCCAGACGCGACCACCATTGCTTGAGCTGACCACCCTGGCCGCCATGGGGGAGCGGCGCGGCCCAGGCCACCGGCGTGGCGCTCAAGGCGGGCACCGTTGGCGCAGTGGCGGCACAGGCGCTCAGCAGCGCTGCCAGGGCCAGCGTCGCCAGCTTAGTGCCCTTGAATCGGGTCTTGATCGACATGGTTCTCTTCCTCTCCCTCAATTCGTTTGGCGCTGGCGCCGCTCATGCTCGACCAGGGCCAGGCCGTAACCGACCAGGCGCTCGACCAGCTGCGCGTAGGCCTGCGGGCTGGCCATCAGGCCAGGCGCCAGCAGCCGCATATAGTCCAGCGACATCCAGTAGTTCTCGACAATGGCCACCAGCGCGAAGGCCAGTTGGTGCAGCGCGTCGTCGGCCTCGGCCACACCGCAGTGCTGGGCCAGCATGTCCACCAGGCCCTGGTGCTCGGGCGCGATGTTCCGGTGCAGCACATCGGCAAAGGCCTGTGTCGGTTCGACCATTTCACGCAGGGTGACGCGGCGCAGATCGGCGAACTCATCCCCCCCATGGATCAGCGGCGTCAGGAAGGCGCCGTAGAACTGGCGCAACGCCTCCTCCATCGAAGGCATGGGCTGGTCATCGCCTGCGCAGGGGATCAGCGACACCACGTCCTGCACCGGCTTGGCCAGCACCGCCTGGTACAGGCCCTGCTTGCCGCCGAAGTAGTAGTGGATGGCGGCCACATTGGCCCCGGCCGCCTGGCAGATCTCGCGCGTGCTGGCACCGGCATAGCCCTTGGCGGCAAAGATGCGGATGGCGGCGGCCAACAGGCGAGCGGGCACGGTTTCCTGGCCCGAGGCGCCGTCTGGCCTCGGGTTTACACTGATTTTTGAGTCGTTGTCGGCAAGCATCGCCGGCATGATACGAATCAATTCAAGCGCTTGATTGATTTTGTAGTGCGCTTGACGGAAATAGAAAAAGGATCGCCAGGCGATCCTTTTTTTCCTTGGAACGAGCCCGTGAGCTAGAACAGCTCCATTGCTCCGACCTTCTCGTCCTCATCCTTGAAGTGGCCGGCGGCCACCAGGTCGGCATAGCAGAACACCTGATTCCGGCCATGAGCCTTGGCGTGATAGACGGCCTTGTCCGCGCGTTCGAAGGCCGCGGCCGGCGAATCGCTGGGCTTGACCTCGCTGTAGCCGACGCTGACGGTGATATGGCCCACCTGCGGAAAGCCGTAGTGCTCGGTGTTGCGGCGCAGGCGTTCGAAGGCCAGGGCGGCGTCCACATCCTTGTCGCAACGCATCAGCACGACGAACTCCTCACCACCGAAGCGGTAGAGCTGGTCATGGAAGCGGAAGCTGCTGCGCATCAACCGCGCCAGCAGCAGCAACACCTCGTCGCCAATCAGATGGCCGAAGCGGTCGTTGACCGACTTGAAGTGGTCGATGTCGATCAGGCCCAGCCAGTAGCGGGCCTCGCTGCCCCAGTGGCGGCGGCCATCGTTGCCGGCCGGCATCTCCATCGTCGCCTTCAGAAAGCTCTCGTCAAAGGTCTTGCGATTCAGCAGGCCGGTCAGCGTATCGCGCTCGCTGTAGTCCAAGAGGCCCTGGAAGTTGTGATAAATGCGCAGCACGCTGCTGACCATGCGACGCATCGCCATGTCCAGCGCCTGCACGCTCTGCACCTCGAGCACGCCAACGACCTCACGGTCATTGGCCAGCGGGAACAGGGTCACACAGGGCATGCCGGGCACCACGATCACCGTGCGGGAGCGGAAGCACTCCAGCCTTGCCGCATGATCGGCCAGCAGGGGCAGTGCCTCGAGATCGGCCCACAGCGGGTCGGCGGTGGCCACCGGATCGGTGGCGCTCATGCGCGCCCGCGTCAGCCAGCGCTCATTGGGAGTCTCGCCGACGCAGCGGTAGATGGCTACCGACAGCGGCTCCAGCAGGTCGCGCAGCGAGCCCACCAGGGTGACGTCCATGACATCGCGGTCCCGGTAGCCGGTCAGCTCGGCGAGGTGGTCTACGACTTCGGACATGGGATACGAATGCCAGCCAGCGCTTGCATGATGTTGGTTTCCCCAAGGACTGATGGACTCTGCGATGAGCCTGAGACCGCCGCGCCCCTACATCCAAGCGTTGCGACCTACCCGTTTATTCGGCGTGAAGTGTATCTGGCAATCAATGCTAAAAGTTCTTCTTCATCATAGGGCTTGCCCAGGTAGTGCTGCACACCCAGCTCTGCCGCATAGTCCTTATGCTTCTGCGCAATGCGTGAAGTAATCATGATTACCGGTAATCCGCGCAGCCGCGCATCGGCGTGCATATTGCGAACCAGGTCAAAACCGTCCATGCGCGGCATCTCGATGTCGGACAGCACCATATCCGGCAGTTCGTCGGCGAGCTTCTCCAGCGCATCGAGCCCGTCCTTGGCCAGGATGACGCGATAACCCTCGCGCTCCAGCAGACGCTGGGTGACGCGGCGCACCGTCAGCGAGTCATCCACCACCATCACCGTGGGCGCCAGCGTCGCAACAATCTCCTGCGCCTGCGGCGTCTGCGCATGCAAGGCCGCCTCGGCCCGCTGCCGCGCCCGGTCGCCATGCAGGGTGGCCAGGGCCACCGGGTTGTAGATCAGGGCTGCAGCGCCAGAGGCCAGCAGGGTGATGCCGGCAAGACCCGGCACCCGTGCCAGCTGCGGGCCGAGGTTCTTGACCACCACTTCCTGGTTGCCAATGACCTCGTCCACATGCAAGGCAACGCGCTGCTGGGCGCTCTTGACGATCACCAGCGGCTGGTTGCGCCCCTGCAGCACGCCGGCGGCGCTTTGCTGCAGCAGGCCACCGAGCCAGAAGAAGGGCATGGGCTCGCCGACGGTGAACGTGCCGCTGCGGTAGGCCGACTCGATCTCGGGCACCGGCACGCGCTTGACGACCTCGATCAGGGTGGCCGGCACCGCCACCACGTCGTCGCCGCAGCGCAGCATCACCACCTGGGTGACGGCAGTGGTCAGCGGCAGCAGCAGCTTGAAGCTGGTGCCCTGGCCGGGCGAGCTGGCGCTGGCGATGCGTCCGCCCATGGCATTGACATCATCGCGCACCACGTCCATGCCGACACCGCGGCCGGCCATCTCGGTCAGCGCGCTGGCGGTGGAGAAGCCATGCATGAAGATCAGTTGGGTCAGCTCGGCCGTGCCGGGCCTGGCATCGGCGGTCAGCAGGCCCATCTGCACCGCGCGCTGGCGGATGCGTTCCAGGTCCAGGCCGGCGCCGTCGTCACGGAACTCGACCGCGACCTCATTGCCCTCGTGGGTCAGCGCGACGACGATATTGCCGGTCGCCTCCTTGCCGGCGGCGACGCGCTTCTCCGGCGCCTCGATGCCGTGGATGACGCTGTTGCGCAGCAAGTGCTCGAAGGCAGCGGTCATGCGCTCGAGCACGCCACGGTCCACTTCGATGGAGCCGCCCTGCACATCCAGCCGCACCTGCTTGCCGGTCTCCTTGGCGGCCTGGCGCAGCACGCGGTAGAGGCGGTCCGACAGGCTGTCGAACTCGACCATGCGGGTACTGAGCAGATCGTCCTGCAGATCGCGGGTCAGGCGGGCCTGTGCGGCGAGTTCGTCCTCGGCCGCCTGCAGCGCGCGCTGCAGGGTACGCTGCACGGTGGCCACGTCGCCGACCGACTCGGCCATGATGCGGGTCAGTTCCTGCACCCGGGTGTAGCGGTCAAACTCCAGCGGATCAAAGTCACGCTCAGCCTGCTTGGCCGACTCAAGGCTCGAGCTGATCTGCGCATCGGCCTGGAATTCCATGTCGCGCAGTTGCTGGCGCAGGCGCTCCAGATTGTCGGTCAGATCGTTCAGCGAGCCCTTCATCTGGGCCACTTCGGATTCCATCCGCGAACGCCGGATGCTGACCTCGCCGGCCTGGTTGATCAGCCGCTCCAGCAGCGGTGCACGCACGCGCACCATGCCCTGGGCGGCCGCACTCTGGGCACGCTCCTGAGGCGCTGCGGCGGTGCCGCTCGGTGCAAAGCGGGACCAGTCGATCTCGACCGGCGCCGGCAGCGGCGCGGCGGGCGCGGCGGGCTGGGCCGCTTCGGGCTCCGGCGCGTCAAGCGCTTCCAGCGCCTCCAGCGCCTCCAGCTCCACCACTTCGGCCACAACGGGCAGTGCCGGTTCGGGTTCGGGAGCAGGGACCGCCGCGGCCAGCATCACCGGCTCCACCTCGGCCGGCACCGGCGGGTGACGCAGCGCATCAAACACCGCCGCCATCGCATCCACATGGGACTGCAGACGCTCGATGTCATGGGCATCGGCCTGGCCGCTGCCCAGCAGCGACTCGACCACCGACTCCATGCGGTGGGCCATCTCGCCCAGGCGCATCGCACCGGCCAGGCGGGCACCGCCCTTCAAGGTGTGCAGATTGCGCATGCAGGCCGAGGCGCTGCTCATATCGGCCGGCTTGGATTGCCAATCGCGCATCAGTGCGGCCAGCTGCTGCAACAGCTCGATGCCCTCTTCCTCGAAGATCGGGAACAGCTCCTCGTCGATCGCGTCCTCGGCATCCAGATCGGCGACGTCCAGCTCGTCCTGGGCATGGGCCCTGCCCGGTACGGCATGCACCTCGGCCACCGGCTGCAGCGGACCGCTCAGGACCTCGCCCAGCTGGCCGAGCAGGCTCTGGGCAGGTTCGGGTTCGGGTTCGACGAGCTCCATGACCTCGGGCGATTCCTCCACGCCGGCCAGCGTCTCGGCGGCCAGCACGGCCAACGCCTCGTCATCGGGCGCGGTGTGCGCCGGGTCTTCGATCACATCGGCCAGTGGCATGTCATCCGAGTCCGGCTCGACCAGGGGCGCATGCAGGGCCAGGTCTTGCAGGCGCTCGGCGGCGCGGTGCTCGTGATCGATCAGGCGCTGGTTCAGCGCCGCGTCGGGGGTCTTCAGGAAGCCGGCGGCAAATTGGTGCAACAGGCGCCGTATCTCGTCGGCGGCCTCGACAAACAGCTCGCCCTCCTCGACCGTGCCACGGCCCAGCGGATGGCTGCGCTCCAGGGCATGCTCCAGCAGACGGGCCAGGCGCGACAGATCCTCGAAGCCCACGGTGGCGGCATTGCCGGCCAGCGAATGAGCCAGCGAGACGCTGCTTTCGGGCAGCGGCTGGTTCAGCTCCAGCGCCCATTCGGCCAGCTCGACACAAAGGCGCCGCGACAGTTCGTCGGCCTCGTTCAGAAAGATATTGAACAGCGCAATGCTGATGCGCAGCGGGCCAATGACCTTGACGGCCTCGGCCTGCTCGGCCAGCGCCTGCACCCGTTCCTCATCGGCCACCAGGGCATCGACCGAGTGCACCAGCTCCAGATGGGGTTTGGGCGGAACCTCCTCGGCCGCCGGCTCGGCCACTGGCTCTGGCTCTGGCTCTGACTCTGGTTCAGGTTCGGGTTCAGGCTCGACAGGCGCCGCAGGCTCGGCAACCTCGATGACTTCGGGCTCCGGCCCCACCACCGGCGGCTCGTCCTCGGGCAGCAGCAGGTCCTCGTCATCAGGCTGGTCCAGCGACAGCGGCACATCGGCCGGTACGGGCAGCGCGGGCAACTCGTCGTCCGGCAAGGCCGGTGGCGCTTCGTCCTCGGCGACCACCAGCGGCTTGACCTCACCGAAGTCCAGATCCAGCTCGAAGGTGGGCAGGGCCGGTTCGGCCACCGCTTCCGGGATGGTTTCGGGCAGGGCTGTGACAGCCAGATCGGGCAGATCGAGTTCGAAGAAATCGTCTTCTTGAGTCTCGGGCGCTGCGATCGCTTCCACCGGCAGGTCGAGCATCAGCTCGGGCTCCAGCGCGGCCAGCTCGGTGGGCTCCAGAACGGCCTCGGGCTCCGGCACCGGAAACTCCGGCACCTCGCCCGCGACTTCGGCCACCCCGTCAGCCGCGGGCTCGGCGACCGCCGCCTGCGGCCATTCCAGCGCCTCGACCCGGCCTTCGATGCGCAAGGCATCGGCGGCGCGGCGCAGGCTGGCCGACTGATGGCCGCCCTGGCGCTTCTCGGCGATGGCATTGCGCCAGTCGTACAGATAGTCCAGTGCCTCGGCGCTGAAACCCAGCAAGCCGGCATCAGCCGGCCGGTTGTCGCCCAGGCGGGCGTTATAGAGCTGTTCGCAGGCCCAGGCCCCCTCGCCAAAGTCGAGCAGGCCGACCATGCGCGAGCTGCCCTTCAGGGTGTGGAAGGCGCGGCGCACGGTGGTCAGCTGGTTCTGGTCGCTGCTGTCCAGCTGCAGCTGGGCCAGGGCCTCGCGTGCGTTGGCCACGACCTCGTCACATTCCTCGAGGAAGACTTCGAGCATCTCGGCGTCGATCTCGGTGTCGGTGGCCTGAGCCGTCAGCACCGGCAAGGCCGCAGCCGCCGGCAGTGGCGAGCGCACGGGATCGGGCAGCGGCGGCGGTGCATCGATATCGGGCAGTGCCGCAAACTCGGGCTCCTCGGCGACCGGCGGCTGGGCTTCGTCCAGGCCAAAATCCAGGCCGAAGTCCGGCACCTCGGGCTGTTCGGCCGGAGCTTCGGCAAGGGGTTCGGGCTGGGTCGGCACCTCCACCGGCTCGGCCAGCGGCAGCAGCTCGTCCAGACCGACAAAGCCGCTGGTCTCGCCTTCGCGGCGGCCCATCACCGGGGCCAGCACGCCGGTCTCGTCGTCGTACTTGAACAGGCGCTTGGCCAGATGCGGCTGCACACTGAGCATGTCGATCAAAAAGCCCAGGGCACCCAGATTGCCGGCCAGACGCTCGAAGATCTGGCGCGGGCCCTGACGGGTGGCGTCGACCTCGGTGTTGACCAGCTCATCGACCTCGTCGCGCATGCGCAGCACCGCCTGGGCGGCCTGCTCCATGCCCAGCACGGTCAGCACGCCGCGCATCGCCGACAGCTGGCCGGGCACCGGTATCAAGACCTGGCGCCGGCTGGTGTCACGGAAATACTCGTCGACCAGCTTCTCGGTCTCGGACAGCGAGCTGCGCAGCTCCTGCACGACACTGCCCATGGTCTGGCGGTCGGAGACGCGGCGGTACAGTTCCTCCATCCAGGCTTCCAGCGGCTGGGCCGGATCGCCATGGGCGACCGATTCGACGCGCTGGGCCAGGCGCTGCACGCGATCGGCCTGTTCGGGGGCATCGAAGGCGGCATCTTCCAGCGCCGCATCGACGTACAACATCGCCGTGGCCACCTCCATGGCCAGGGCCGAACTCGGTGCCGCACTGGCGCGGGCCGTGCCGACGACAGCGCGCTGCAGGGTCTGGCCCAGCACCTCGCCGCGGGGGAACAGGCGCTGCAGCGATTCGGACACCAGGGCGAACAACTCGTCCAGGCCCTGCAGCCGCTGCACATCACCCTCGGCCACCGAGGACCAGGCATCCTTGGCCACCGAGACGCGCTTGCGCGCCTGCACCACCCAGGCCGGGTCGACCAGGCCCAGACGGGCCTCTTCATAGTCCACCGCCTGGTGCTCGTCCAGCCCATAGGCCTGACGCACCGCATGCAGGCGAGGTGCGGCAGCAGGGAACGGCGGCGCGGCGCTCTGGGCGCAGAAGAACAGCAGGTCACGGGCCAGGCGGTCGGCCACGGCCGGGTCGCCCGCAGCTCCGGCACGCAGCTGGGCCAGCAGGCGCGAACCGATGCGCTTGGCAAAGGCGTCGGGTTGCAGCATGCCAATGCCCTGGGCCTCGAAGAAGGCCGCGGCCACATGCCAGAGGCTGCGTGCGGCGGCCGTCGGCGCGCCGGCGGCCATGCTGGCGCACAACTCGCTCAGCGCGCGCGCGCCATCGGCCGAACCCTCGCGCATGAACTTCAAGAGCGTGGTCTCGAACGCCGAACGTGCGCTCTCGGGCTTGCGCGGGGTGACGGTGATCTCTCTGGGCGGCTCCTGCCAGCTCCATTCATGGGTCCACAGATCGGCGGGATGGATGCGCTCGGCGCCGGCCAGCGCCTGCACCGCGCGGTAGGGCGGGAACAGGCTCAGCGAGGAGACCGGCCGGCCGGCCAACAGCCTGGCCACATAGTCGAGCAGCGCAAAGTCAGCCCGCTCCAGGGTCTCGATCGCATCGAGCTTGATGCGCTCCGGGTGGTCGATCAGGCTTTGCAGCCCGGCCTCGCAGGCCCGCAGCATCGTCGCACCGGCCGGCAGGCCGACCAGGGAAACCACGCCAGCGGCCTGGTGCACCTGCTGGCGGGCGCTGTTCAGCGCGCTGAGGTCCAGCGTGTCCTGGCCGGCCACTCCGGACGAAATACGCGGCGCATCGACATCGCGCGCATAGCGGCGCAAGGCCTTGTGCGCGGCCTCCAGCGAACGGCGCAGCTCTTCCTGCACCCATGCGAGGGGGCTGAGGTCGGCCGGAAACTCGGAATCACGCGGGAGGTCCATGCGCTGGCGTGCCTTCTGTTCAGGTCGGTGCGTTGTTCATCATCATGCTGCGGCGGCTTCGGCGTCAGTCGATCTTGAACCGCGACACCGAGGCCTTCAGCTCCTCGGCCGTGCGCGACAGCTGGTGCACCAGCGTCGCGGTGGAGCGTGTGCCCTCACCGGTCTGCTCGGTCACCGCAAAAATGTGCTGGATGTTCGAGGCCACGATATTGGCCTGGCTGGCTTCGCTGAGCGCCTGGTCGGAAATCTTCACGATCAGGTCCGACAGCTGGCGCGACACCTGGTCGATGTCGGTCAGCGCCGTGCCGGCCGCGTCGGAAAGTCGCGTACCCTCGACCACGTTCTGCGTCGAGCGCTCCATGGCGGCCACCGCGTCCTGCGTGTCGGTCTGAATCGTCTTCACCAGCGCGGCAATGCGGCGTGTGGCGCTGCCGGAGCGCTCGGCCAGCCGCTGCACTTCCTCGGCCACGACCGAGAAGCCGCGACCGGCCTCACCGGCCGAGGCGGCCTGGATGGCGGCATTCAGGGCCAGCACATTGGTCTGCTCGGTAATGTCGGAGATCAGCTCGGTGATCTCGCCGATTTCCTGCGAGCTCTCGCCCAGGCGCTTGATGCGCTTGGAGGTTTCCTGGATCTGCTCGCGGATCGCGTTCATGCCGCCGATGGTGTTCTGCATCGCCTGCAGGCCGGACTCGGCCACCGCCCGCGAGCGCTGCGCCACCTCGGCCGTCTGCTGGGCCTGGGCCGACACCTGGTTGATGCGGCCGGCCATCTGCAGCACTGCCTCGCCGGTGTCGCGGATCTCGTGCAGCTGTTCGGTCGAGGCGGCCAGCAGCTCGGTCGAGTTCTGGTCCACCTGCTGGGTGGTTTCCGTCACCCGCGCGGCCGTGCCCTGCACCTGGGCCACCAGGGTGCGCAGCTCTTCCACCGTGTAGTTCACCGAGTCGGCGATGGCGCCGGTGATGTCTTCCGTCACCGTCGCCTGCTGCGTCAGGTCGCCCTCGGCGACCAGCTGCAGCTCGTTCATCAATCGCAAAATGGCAGCCTGGTTGGCATCGTTGACGCGCTTGGCCTCCTGCTCCTGGCGTTCGGCGGCGTTCTTCTGCGTCTCGGCCAGGGCGGCACGCTGGCCCTGATCGGACACATACAGGCGCAGGAAGCCAAAAGCCCCCAGCGCCAGCATCAGCACCGACAGCAACAGCACGATCAGCACCCACGGCTGCATGCCGCTCTCGGCCTGGATTCGGTTCTGCATGTCCTGCAGCCCCAGGCGCAGCGGTTCGCTGTCGGCCAGGATGGCGGTCTGCGCCTCGCGTGCCGACACCAGGCCCTGCAGATTGCCCAGGATCGCATAGGCCTGGGCGCGGGTCTGCTCATACTGCTTGAGCAGGGCCTGCAGGCGCTCCTTGGTCTGGGCGTCCTTGGCGCCGGTCAGGCGAAGGTCCTGGCTGCCGCTGATCAGGCCCTCGGTGATTTCCTTGAAGGTGTTCAAGTCCTTGCCGAGCAGGAACACCGCCTCGGGGCTGACGCCTTCTTGCGTCAGGAACTCGTTGGCGCTCTTGCCGATGCGCTGGGTCAGCATCACCAGCTGGCTGACGGCGGCGCTCTCGGCCACCGGCGCGTTCTGCTGCATCGCCAGCGAGGCCACGGCCTCGGCGCTCTCCAGCAGGTCGGAGGACTGGCGGTTGATGGTGCGCAGCGCGGTGCCGACCTGGGTCAGCACCTTCTCCTGGGCCAGCACCACCTTGGCGCTCTTCTCGGCCCGGTCCACCATCGGCAGCAGCGGATCGATGACTTCCTGCACCGCACCAGAGGCCTGGGGCACAGCGCCCTCGCCGGTCTTCAGGCTGCGCACCAGGCTGGCCATGGTGTCGGCGCTTTCGCGCAGTTCCGGGAAGCCCTTGGGATTGCCGGCCACCGCCTGCCAGACCGATTTGGCCAGCCGCTGCGACTGCATCAGGGCCTGGCCGCTGGCGCCCACCTGTGCCGACACGCGGCCGGCGCTGATCAAGGTCGAAACCACCGCACCGGCGACCCCGATCACCCCGGCGACGACCAGCAGGGCCAGCACCTTCTGCTGGCTGGCCAGCCCCAGATGGCCGATGAAGGGCATCTGGGCCGGCGGCACGCGGCGGCGGGCCTCGGCGGCCTGGCTGTCGGCGAAATCGGCCTGCATGCCGGTGGGCATGGCCTCGGAAATGATCGAGGTGGTGGCCGGGCCCATGCGCGTGCTGGGCATGCCGCTGGACTCGGTCAGCGTGATGGTGTCGGGCGACCCACTGTCGGCCTGGGCCGCGCCACCACCGGCAGGAGCCGATTGACGCTTGCCGAAGCCCTTGATCTTGTCCAGGAAGCTCATGTCTCTGTCACCCTTGTGCCCAATAGCCTGTCGTTGTGCCGCAGCGTGCCGAAGTGCTGAGCGCACCTCATGCCACGATGCTCAGGAAATGCTCGTCCACCACCAGGGCCTGCAGCAGCAACTCCTGCCACACCCTGCCCTGCCCGTCGCGCAGCCTGCGCCCGACAAAGGGCGGCAGCGCGGCCGCCTCGGCTGGGGCCTCGACGGGGGTCAGTTCTGCACTGTTGCGCAGGCCGGCCAGCCGGTCCACCAGCAGCGCGCAATTGATGTCCAGCTTGGCATTCACCGCCACCAGCCGGCTCTGATCGTTGCGGGCGGGAGCCTGCTGGCGCAGCCCAAGAAAGCCGCCCAGGTCTACCACCGCATAGAGGCCGCCGCGCAGATTGGCCACGCCGGCCAGCCAGGCCTGGGTGTGCGGCACCGGCGTGATCGCGGGCACCGGGAAGATCTCGCCGGCCTGCTGCAGGGCCAGCAGGAAATCGTGTCCGCCGCACTCCACCGCCAGCCAGGAGTTGCCCGGCGCCTGGGAACGCGCGGCCTGCATGCGCTCGGCCAATCGGTGCTGCAACTCGCGCAGGGCTTCCTTGTTGGACATGGTGGCGCGAACCGCTTACTCGAGGGCCTTGATCTTGGCCAGCAACTCTTCGGCCTTGACCGGCTTGACGACATAGTCGCGCGCGCCCTGGCGCATGCCCCAGACCTTGTCGGTCTCCTGATTCTTGCTGGTGCACATGATCACCGGGATATGGGCATAGCGCTCGTCCCTCGTGATGGCGCGGGTCAGCTGGAAGCCGTTCTGGCCGGGCATCACCACATCCATCAGGATCAGCTCGGGCACTTCCTCTTCCAGACGCTTCATCGCCTCTTCGCCATTGACGGCGGTGCGCACATTGAAGCCCTTCTTGCTCAGCAGGTCGGTCAGGTAGTGCAACTCGGTCTTGGAGTCGTCCACCAGCAGGATCTTGTGAATGGCCATGGGGTGTTACCTCGATCTACTCTTCAGCGGCACGGGACCGGGGGGTCTCATGCCTGCGGTCGGTGCTGGCGCACCGCGCCCAACAACTGGTCTTTGGTAAAGGGTTTGGTCAGATAGTCTTGCGAGCCGACCATGCGGCCGCGCGCCTTGTCGAACAGCCCGTCCTTGGACGACAGCATGATGACCGGCAAATGGGCAAAGCGGGGATTGCGCTTGATGATGGCGCAGGTTTGATAGCCGTCGAGCCGCGGCATCAGGATGTCGCAGAACACCAGATCGGGCTGATAGTCGTTGACCTTGGCCAGCGCATCAAAGCCATCCTCGGCCAGCACCACCTCGTATCCACCCTGTTTCAGGAAGATCTCGGCACTGCGCCGGATGGTGTTGCTGTCGTCAATGACCAGCACCCGGGTCAGCTGGGTGTCAGGGCCTGTCACCATATAAAAGCCCCCTGCGTAGCACCCCCAAGCGGGCGCAATCTAGGCGCAAAGCGGAACCGGGGTAGGCCCCCCGGTGAGCATTTGCAACGACGAGTGCGCCCGCTTGGGGGTGCTACCCGAAGGGCCGGGGCTGCAAGACACGCTTCGCGTCGTTGCGGTCCTTGCTCGGGGGCCCATCCCGGGCTGCGGCCCACGCCTAGCGCTGCATGCCTTGCAACCCCGGCGCAGGGGGCTTTCATATGATGACAGGCCCTAATTTCGGCTGCGGAACTCAAGCGTTGTTCTCCTGGTGACGCGCAGCTGGGAGGCTGCCGTCAAATGCGAACCATCTCGAAATCTTCCTTGCGTGCGCCGCACTCAGGACAGGTCCAGTTCATCGGTACATCGGCCCAAGACGTGCCGGGCTTGATGCCATGTTCGATATCTCCGGTGGCTTCGTCGTAAATCCAGCCACAGATCAGGCACATCCAGGTACAGGGTTCGGTCACGATGTTTTCAAGGGCGGTCGGAGCCCGGTTTGCTTAACTACAATGGAGAAAGATTGTAGCCACGCCAGTTGGCAAAAATACCCGGGCTTATAGGTACTTACGCAACATTCCTCACCGATTTGTCGAACATTGCCCATTTGCGATTTTCTGTTACCTACTCCCCTAGCGCCCTGCCCGGCCTTGCCCTAACGCCTACCTGGCCTTGCGCCGCATAACGCCATGAGCACCACCGATACCTCCGTCACCAGCTCCCAGGTCGAGAACCAGGAGTCGCCGGCTCCGGCCTGCGTGATGACCTTCAATGCCAATGACCCCAGCGGAGCGGGCGGTCTGGCCGGCGACATCGCCACCATCGCCGCGATGGGTGCGCACGGCCTGCCGGTGGTCACCGCCATCGTGCTGCGCGACACCGCCGAGGTCTTCGACCAGCATGTGCTGGACGCCGAGACGATTGCCGAGCAGGCGCGGGGCATCCTCGAAGACGTGACCATTTCGGCCTGGAAGGTCGGCTTCCTGGGCAGCGCGGAGGGCATCAGCGCCGTCGCCGAGGTCTTGAGCGACTACCCCGAGGTGCCCCTGGTGTCCTATATCCCCAGCCTGTCCTGGCTCGATGAAGAGCAGCAGCAGAGCTATAGCGATGCCTTCCGCGAGCTGATACTGCCGCAGACGCAGGTGCTGGTGGGCAACCACAAGACCCTGACCGACCTGCTGCTGCCCGACTGGGAGCTGGATCGCCCGGCCTCGCCGCGCGAACTGGCCGTGGCCGCCGCCGAGCATGGCGCGGCCCATGTGCTGGTCACCGGCATGGCCCTGCCCGACCACTTCGTCGACAACGTGTTGGCCACGCCCCAGGGCCCCATCACCGGCGAGAAGTTCGAGCGCTTCGACGTCAGCTTCATCGGCGCGGGCGACACCCTGTCGGCCTCGCTGGCCGCGCTGATGGCCGTCGGCAGCGAGCCGCATATCGCCGTCGGCGAGGCCCTGTCCTTCCTCGACCAGGCGCTGGACGCGGGCTTCCGCCCCGGCATGGGCAATGTCGTGCCCGACCGCTTTTTCTGGGCCCTGCCGCCCAACGAGGAAGAAGAGTCTGATCTTGACGAACCCTCTCTTGACGATATTGACGGAGCCCCGCGACGTGTCCACTGAACCCGATCTGAATCAGGCGCTGTTCGAGCGCGCTCAAAAAGTCATTCCCGGCGGCGTCAATTCGCCGGTGCGCGCCTTCCGCGCAGTCGGCGGCACGCCGCGCTTCATCACCCGCGGCGATGGCGCCTACATCTTTGACGCCAACGGCCGCCGCTATATCGACTACATCGGCTCCTGGGGCCCGATGATCCTAGGCCATGGCCATCCGGCCGTTCTGGAGGCGGTGCAGAAGGCCGCCGTCGAGGGCTTCTCGTTTGGGGCGCCGACCGAGCGTGAGGTCGAACTGGCCGAGGCCATCCTGGCGCTGGTGCCCAGCATGGAACAGGTACGCCTGGTCAGCTCCGGCACCGAGGCGACGATGAGCGCCATCCGCCTGGCCCGCGGCGCCACCGGCCGCTCCAAGTTCATCAAGTTCGAGGGCTGCTACCACGGCCACACCGACGCGCTGCTGGTCAAGGCCGGGTCGGGTCTTGCCACCTTCGGCAACCCGACCAGCGCCGGCGTGCCGCCCGAGGTGGCCCAGCACACCATCGTGCTGGAGTACAACAATCTCACCCAGCTGGAAGAGGCCTTCGCGCTGCACGGCAAGGCGCTGGCCTGCGTGATGATCGAGCCGATCGCCGGCAATATGAACTTCGTGCGTGCCTCGGTGCCCTTCATCAAGCGCCTGCGCGAGCTGTGCACCGAGTACGGCGCGCTGTTCGTGTTCGACGAGGTGATGACGGGCTTTCGCGTCGCGCTCGGCGGCGCCCAGGCCCACTACGCCCGCCTGATTCCGGGGTTCAAGCCGGACATGAGCGTGTTCGGCAAGGTCATCGGCGGCGGCATGCCGCTGGCGGCATTCGGCGCCAGCCGCGCGATCATGAGCCATCTGGCCCCGCTGGGTTCGGTCTATCAGGCCGGCACGCTGAGCGGCAACCCGGTCGCCACCGCCTGCGGTCTGGCCACGCTGCGCGAAATCGCCAAGCCCGGCTTCTTCGAGGCGCTGAGCACCAAGACCCGCACCCTGACCGATGGCCTGAAGACGGTCGCCCGCGAGAACGGCGTGCCCTTCAGCACCGACAGCGAGGGCGGCATGTTCGGCTTCTTCCTGATGGATCAACTGCCGCAGAACTACACAACGGTGATGACCACAGACAAGGAGCGTTTCAACCGCTTCTTCCACGGCATGCTGGACCGCGGTGTGTATCTGGCCCCGGCGCTGTACGAGGCCGGCTTCGTCAGCGCGGCGCACAGCAGCGCCGATCTCGACGCCACCCTGGACGCCGCACGCCAGGCGCTGCGCTGACAGCGCCTCAGGCAGGCGAGGAGCGCAGGCCGTAGGTCTTGCCGGCAACGAACAGGTATTCGACGCGCAGGACCGCATCGCCCTTTTCGCCGGAGAAGGTGAAGCCGAGCAGGCCCAGCGGGGTGCCGGGCTTGATCTCCTCGACCTTCCAGGCCTGCATGCGGGTCAGCGGCGCCAGCTCGATCTGCCAGAGCCGGTCGCGCCGCATCGGCAGGGTGGCGGCGGCCAGCAGCCGAGCGCCGTCAACGCCTGCGCTCTGGGCCGGCAACGGGCGGCTGGCAAGGTCGGCCGGCAGCTTCAGCTCCGGGTCCAGCGCCAGCTCGAGCTCGACATGCGGATTGCGCCAGGCCACCTTGGCGGCCTTGCCTTCCAGCCAGATCGGGCGATTCTGGTCGAAGCTGCTCCAGCCGTGGTGAGCCAGGACGGCCCGCGGCAGCAGCAAGGTCAGGCCGGCGGACATCAAGCAATGGCGACGGTTCATGAGCGTTCCTCAGACATAGGCGATCCAGCGACCGCAGATGATGACCGCAAGCCAAAGACCCAGTGACAGCAGGGTCTGCGCCCGCGCGACGCCATCCATCTTGGCCAGGCCGCCGCGCGAGTGAAAGGCGGCGGCGTTCAGGCCGGCCAGCATCAGCAGGCCCATCTTCAGCACAAACGCGCGGTTGGCGATCAGCTCGCCCGGCTGGGTGCCGAACATGGTCAGCCCGGTCGCTACCGCCAGGCCGAAACCGGCCAGCGAAAGAGTCAGGGCCAGCCGCGCCAGCGGGGCCGCCGGCAGCTCGGCCGCCGCGCCCCAGACACGCAGCTCGAACAGCACCAGGCTGCCCAGCAGCAGCGCAATGCCGACGATGTGCAGGGCCTCCAGCAGCGGGTAGGCATAGGGGTGGGAGATCAGCGAGGCCATGCGCAAAACTACCACGGCGGCGAGGCCAGGCACGGCGGACCACGCTCCTACAATGCCGCCATGCATATTCACATCCTAGGTATCTGCGGCACCTTCATGGGCGGCCTGGCCGCCCTGGCCCGCGAGGCCGGTCACCGGGTCACCGGCTGCGACGCCAATGTCTACCCCCCGATGAGCGACCAGCTGCGCGCGCTGGGCATTGAGCTCATCGAGGGCTTCGGCCCGGAACAGCTGGAGCTCCAGCCCGATCTGTTCGTGATCGGCAACCTGGTCACCCGCGGCGAGAAGTTCCCGCTGATGGAGGCCATTCTCGACGCCGGCCTGCCCTACACCAGCGGCCCGCAATGGCTGGCCGAGCATGTGCTGCAGGGCCGCCATGTGCTGGCCGTGGCCGGCACGCACGGCAAGACCAGCGTGACCTCGATGCTGGCCTGGATACTGGATCAGGCCGGGCTCAAGCCCGGCTTTCTGGTTGGCGGCGTGCCGCAGAACTTCGGCGTCTCGGCGCGCTTGGGTGAAGGCGCCCCATTCGTTATCGAAGCCGATGAGTACGACACCGCGTTCTTCGACAAGCGCAGCAAGTTCGTCCACTACCGGCCGCGCACGGCGATCCTCAACAACCTGGAGTTCGACCATGCCGACATCTTCGCCGACCTGGCGGCGATCGAGACCCAGTTCCACCACCTGATACGCACCGTGCCGGCCAGCGGCCGCCTGGTCGTCAACGCCCGCGAAGAGGCCCTGCAGCGCGTACTGACCCGCGGCTGCTGGAGCGAGCTGGTGCGCTTCGGCCCGCGCAAGGAAGAGCCCGGCGCCCTGCGCGCCCGCGGCGAACCACAAAGCTTCGACGTGCTGCGCGGCAGCCTCAAGGTCGCCCATGTGGACTGGCCGCTGCTGGGCGAGCACAACCAGCTGAACGCGCTGGCGGCGATCGCCGCGGCCGAGCATGTGGGTGTGGCGCCCGAGGTGGCCGCCCAGGCCCTGGGGACGTTCGAGAATGTGCGCCGACGCATGGAACTCAGCGGCGAGGCCGGTGGCGTCAAGGTCTATGACGACTTTGCCCACCACCCGACGGCGATGCGCACCACCATCGACGGCCTGCGCCGCAAGGTCGGCCTGGAGACGCGCATCCTGGCCGTGTTCGAGCCGCGCACCAACACCATGAAGCTGGGCGCCATGAAGGCCCAGCTGCCCTGGGCGCTGGAGGAATGCGATATCGCCTTCTGCCACCAGGGCCAGCTCGCTTGGGACGCCGGGGAGGCCCTCGCCCCCATGGGCAGGCAGGCGGTGGTCTGCCCCGATATCGACAGCCTGGTGCAGGCCGTGGTCAAGGCCGCCAGGCCCGGCGATCAGGTGCTGTGCATGAGCAATGGCGGGTTTGGCGGCATCCATGCCAGGCTGTTGAAGGCACTGGCCGAGCGCGGCTGAGCAGACCTTTCCTGCACATGGCCGCCCGCAAGCTGCTGCTCAAGGCCCTGGGCCTGGCCTGCGTGGTGTTGGGCGTGATCGGCGCCTTCCTGCCGCTGCTGCCAACCACGCCCTTTCTGCTGCTGGCCGCCTGGTGTTTTGCCCGCGCGCACCCCGAGTGGGAGCAGCGCCTGCTGAGCCACCCCCGCTACGGCCCCAGCCTGCGCGCCTGGCGCGCCCGCGGCGCCGTGCCACTGAGCGCCAAACGGGCCGCCACCCTGCTGCTGCTGATCAGCGCCGTGGGCGGCTGGTTCACATTGCCCGGCCCCTGGCACTTTCTACCAATGGCCATTGGCCTGGCGGTAGGCATTTGGCTCTGGACCCGGCCCAGCGCCTGAAGCGCTGGACCGGGGTCACTTTCGCGATCAGCTACGCTGCATGGTCGCGCGCAGCGCTTCGGTCAGTTGGCCCAGGCTGTCGGCCAGATGGGCGCGGCTTTCGACCGAGAGGCCGCCCTTGGCCACGGCCGCGCGCAGCTGGCCCTGCAGCTCGACGGCATGCAGACGGGCCAGGCTCAGTGCGTCGGGCGGCAGGCTGGCCGGCGCGCGGGTCAGCACCGCCTGCAAGCGCTTCAGATGTTCGCGCTGCAGATTGCGGCGGATGCGGTCGATCTCGGTGCCGCTCTTCAACTCGGACCAGACCGTACCCTGCACCGTGGCATAGACCTCGCTCAGCGAGATCATGCCCTTGCGCTCGCCCGGCGCCACATAGCCGGGCAGGTCCAGCAGGCGGCGGGCCGTGTTGGGGCTCAGCAAGCGGTCCATTGCAACGATCTGGATGCGCGCCACGGCGGCCGGCACGTCCAGCGGGCCACCACGGTCCCACTCGTTGTAGTCCACCGTCAGGCCGGACAGAAACTCCGGACGGAAGCGGAAGCTGTCCACGCTGAACAGCCCCGTGGCCAGGAACTGCAAGGCCTCGCGCTGCTTCACCGGCTCCACCGGCCTGTAGCTGGCACGGCCGGTCGAACCGGGCAGATCGCGCAGCGCATGCATGCCACCCACATACTTGCCCACCAGTTCGGCGGCGCGGAACAGCTGATTGAAGCCGCCCATCAGCGCACGACGCTGGCGCAGCGGATCGTCGGTGGCCAGCGGCTTGCGGTCCTGCACCCGCTCCCACAGCTCCTGCGACAGCTTCAGACGCTTCTTGAAGTAGGCCAGCGGGTCGTCGCCCAGGTCGAAGCGGTTCGCCAGCGGGTCCATGCCATCGTAGGGGCCGAAGCCGCCGGCATCGGCATCATCGCCATAGGCCAGCGCCGGCTCGGTGCTGCGGGCGGCAATTTTGCCCAGTTCGGCGGCTTCCGCGGCCGGCTCCAGCGGCTTGTACGCGTACTCGATCGCCCAGTAGTCGTAGGGGCCCAGCGTGGTGGAGTTGTAGTTGCCCTGCGCCTCGCCCTTGAGCGCCAGGTTGTAGGCGTTGTAGTCCATCACCGAGCCTGATATGCCCTTGGCATCGGTGAAGGCCCGGTCCTGCAGCTGCTTTTGCGTGATGGTGGTGCTGGCCTTGAAGTTGTGCTTCAGGCCCAGCGTGTGACCCACCTCATGCATGATGGTGTCCTTGATCACCGCCTGCACAAAGGCCTCGGCCTCGGGACCATCGGGTGCGATGTCGCCACGGGCTTCGAGCACATCGAGCGCAAAGTCCATCTCGGCCGCAGCCTCCTTGGCGTAGCTGCAAACGGCCGCGCCCTGGCCATCGCGCCAGCCGGCCGTCATCTGTGCCAGACGCTGCTCGCTGCTCATGCCCACATCCTCGACCAGGAAGCGGCGCGAGCCACGCGCGAACACATCGCTCATGCCGATGTCGGCGTCCAGTATCTCGCCGGTGCGCGGATCGGTATGGCTGGGGCCGATGGCAAAGCCGACGTCGGCGCCGACGAACCAGCGTATCGACGCATGGCCGGCGTCCATATTGTCCCAATCGGCATCGTCGGCCTGCTGCCTGGCGACCACGGCATTCTTGAAGCCAATCTTCTCGAAGGCCTTGTTCCACTCCAGGATGCCGGCCTCCACCGACGCGCGGTAGCGCACCGGGATGTTCTTGTCCATCCAGTAGGTGATGGGCGTCACCGGCTCGGACAGTTCCGCCGCCGGGTCCTTCTTCTCCAGGCGCCAGCGCTGCACATAGTGCACGCGGGGATTCGCCTTCAAGTCACCACCGAGGTCGGTGAAGGACTCGGCGAAATGGCCCAGGCGCGGGTCGACCTTGCGCACCGCCATCGGTGTTTCGGGCAGCTGCGCGAAGTTGTAGACATAGCTGACGAACAGGCTGCGCGGGTCCGGCGTGGCCTGCGGTGGCGTGGGCGTGGGCACCGGGCTGGGCGTTGGCACCAGTGGCGGCGCCGGAATGCGCGGTGTGGCGAAGTGCACGCGCGCAGTCAGGGTGCTCAGGCGCTCGTCGGCCCGCGCCGTCTCGATAAAGGAATTGGAGCGGTCCAGGCCGTAGGGCAGGCGGTAGGCCATCTCCAGCCGGGTGGAGTAGCCCGGAATGTCGCTGAGCAGGAAGGCAGCATCGACCAACACCGACTTGCGCTCCGGATGCTCGGCACTGGCCACCGGGCCGGCGCCCAGGAGGCTGGGCGAGAAGGCCTGGTCAATGGCACGCTTGGAGCCCTGGTCGGCGACGGCACGGAACTTGGTGTTCAGTGCCATCAGCTGCAGCTGGTTGCCGATCTTGCGGAACTCGGCCATATGGTCGGTGCCCATCTGGCTGGCATAGAGGCCACGCTCGCCCACCGAGTTGGCGATGTTGACGCTGAACAGAAAGGGCTTGTTCAGCTGCGCCTTCGGGATCTCGATCCAGACCTTTTCGTCCTTGCGCCAGATCGGGAACAGGCCCTGCTGCACCTTGGCGTCCTTGATCACATCGGCAAAGGGTTTGGGGGCGGTCGGGTCGGCCGGGGGGCGCGGGGCACCGGGAGCCGCACCGGAGGCAGCACCGGCCGGCGGCACGGCACCCTTGGCCATCGGCGTGAAGCTGTTCGCCGCCGTGGGTGCCGAAGCGCCTGGCGCGGCCGCCTTGGCCGCATCACCTTCCTTGGCCGCCGGTGCGGCACAGCCGTACAGCAGCGTCACGGCAGCAGCCAATAGCGACAGGTTCAGGGGGTTCGAAGAAACAGCAGATTTCACGCTCATGAGGTCCAGTGCTTGGGTGCCCGAAAAAAAGAAAGCCTGGCTCGTGGCCCGGCTCTCAGACGGAGTGCGTACGTCGCGCTCAAAAGCATGACTGTGCCGCGCCCATTGGCCCGGCGTCAACGCGCTCGGACCGCCATTAGTACCCAGAAATCCCCAGTTCGTCGGCCAACAAGGGAAAACCCCGGGGCATTTGTGCGGTCTGCGAGCGCGAGGCTAGCGCCTTAGACTTGGCGCCCATGCCCACCATCACCCATCTGCTGTACCTGCACGGCTTTCGCTCCTCACCCCGCTCGGCCAAGGCGCAGCGCATGGCACGTTGGGTGCTTGAGCAGCGCCCCGAGCTGCAGTGGCTCTGCCCGCAACTGCCGCCCTCGCCGGCCGAGGCGCTGTGCCTGGTGCGCAATCTCCTGGCCGACTGGCCGCGCGAGCGCATGGCGGTGATGGGCAGCTCGCTCGGCGGCTTCTATGCCACCGTGCTGGCCGAGGAAATGGGCTGTCCGGCCGTGTTGCTGAACCCGGCCGTCGATCCGGCGCGTGATTTGTCACGCCATATCGGCGAGCAGACCGCCTGGCATGACCCGAACGAGCACTTCTTTTTTCGCCCCGAATTCGTCGCCGAGCTGCGCGCGCTGACGCCGCCGACCCTGACCCGCCCCGAACGCTACTTCGCCGTCATTGCCAAGGGCGACGAGGTGCTGGACTGGCGCGAGATGTGGGCACGCTACCAGCAATGCCAGGTGCTGCTGCTGGAAGGCAGCGACCATGGGCTCAGCGACTTCGAGACCCAACTTCCTTCCGTACTTCAATTTCTACATCTGAATCCATGAGACTCCAGAACAAGGTTTGCATCATCACCGGTGCCGCCCAGGGCATAGGCCTGGCCACCGCGCTGAAATTCGCCGCCGAAGGCGCGATCGTGATCGCCTGCGACGTCAAGGTCGCGGCCGTGGCCGAGGCGGTGGCCCAGCTGAGAGCCACAGGCGCCCAGGCCCAGGGCCATCCGCTGAACGTGACCGACCGCGAGCAGGTCGATGCGATGGTGGCCTCCGTCAAGGCACAGTTCGGCCGCATCGACGTATTGGTCAACAACGCCGGCATCACCAAGGACGCACGGCTGCAGAAGATGACCCTGGAGCAGTTCGACGCCGTCATCGACGTCAATCTGCGCGGTGTCTTTCATTGCGCCCAGGCGGTGGCCGACACGATGGTCGCGCAGGGCGCGGGCGTGATCCTCAATGCCAGCTCGGTGGTGGGCATCTACGGCAACTTCGGCCAGACCAATTACGCCGCATCCAAGTTCGGCGTGATCGGCTTCACCAAGACCTGGGCCCGCGAGCTGGGCCCCAAGGGCGTGCGCGTCAATGCGGTGGCGCCGGGTTTTGTGGAGACACCGATACTCTCGACCATCCCCGACAAGGTGCTGGACCATATGCGCGAGCAGGTGCCGCTGCGACGCCTGGGCAAGCCCGAGGAGATCGCCAACGTCTATGCCTTCCTGGCCAGTGACGAGGCCTCCTATGTGAACGGGGCGGTGCTTGAGGTGTCGGGCGGGATGACGGTTTAGATGCGTTACGCCGCTCAGCAGGAACTGACCCGTTACCTGGCCCACTTCCCGGACGAGTTCCAGCGCCTGACCGCCCTGCAGGCACAACTGCTCGACCCCGCCGGCGAAGACATCTTCGCCCGGACGACCATGCGCGGCCACATCACCGCCAGCGCTCTGGTGCTCAGCGCCGACCACAGCAAGCTGCTGCTGATACACCACCGCATCATCGGCCGCTGGCTGCAACCCGGCGGCCATGTCGAGCCGGGGCAGGATCTGTGGGCCTCGGCCTGCCGGGAGGTGGCAGAGGAAACCGGCGTGTCCGCCGTCGAGCGCCTGGCACTGGGGCCGTTAGGCGCCATGCCTATAGACATCGACAGCCACGCGATCGCCGCCAACCCGCGCAAGGGCGAGGCGGCCCATTGGCACCATGACTTCCTTTACCTGGCCCGGGCCGACGACTCCATTGCGCTGCAGGCCCAGCTGGATGAGGTCCATGCCGTGCGCTGGGCGCCGCTGGCTTGGCTGGCCGAGGCCGGCGAAGCGCGGTGGCGCCTCATCGCCGCCAAGCTGCAAGCGTTCATTTAAGCACCCGCATTTCGCGCCGCATCGATGTCGTTTCGCGCCTGCGGCCGGTCGCGGGTCGCAAAGCGGCTGCGGCGCCGGGGCCGCTTCTCTAGCCTGACGGGGTTGATTGATCCAACCCTGTCGCCAGAGGAGCCTCCATGAATCAGAACCGCCGCCACGTCACCCACACCCTGCTCGCCCTGAGTCTGGCGCTTGCCTGCAGCCTCAGCCTGGCCGCGCCCGAGGCCCAGCTGCAGGCCGCTCAAGCCCAGTTCCAGGCCGCGGCCAAGGGCGACTCGGATGCGATCGAAAAGTCCGTCGAGACCTACACAGCCCTGCTCAAGGCCGAACCGGGCAACCCGGTGCTGATGGCCTATCTGGGCGCGGCCACGACGCTGCGCGCCACCACCACCATGCTGCCCTGGAAGAAGATGAGCCACGTCGAGGACGGCCTGGCCTGGCTGGACAAGGCCCTGGTGCTGCTGCAGCCCCAGCATGATGTGCCCGCGCCCGGCCAGGTTGCTGCCAGCCTGGAAACACGCTTCACCGCCATCAACACTTTCCTGGCCCTGCCGTCCATGTTCAACCGCGGCCCGCGCGGCGCCAAGCTGTTCGGTGAGCTGCTGGCCAGCCCGCAGTTTGCCCAGGCGCCGCTGCCCTTCCAGGGCGCCGTGTGGATGCGCGCCGCCAAGTGGGCGGAGCAGGACAAGCGGCCCGAAGACGCCCGCAAGTTCTATCAGATGGTGACCGAGCGCAAGGCGCCTCAGGCCGCCCAGGCCGGCGCTCAGCTGAAGGCGTTGCAGTCATGATCAAGCCCGTGGTCATCGAAATGCGCGGCGTGCACAAGACCTACCGCCTGGGTGAGCACATCGTGCCGGCGCTGCAGGGCATAGACCTGCAGGTGCGTGCCGGCGAGCTGCTGGCGCTGACCGGCCCCTCGGGCAGCGGCAAGTCGACGATCCTGAACCTCTGCGGGCTGATCGACGCGCCCGACAGCGGCGAAATCCTGTTGCAGGGCAAACCCGTCGATGCCAGTGACGAGACCGGCTCGACCCTGCTGCGCCGCGACGCCATCGGCTTCATCTTCCAGAACTTCAATCTGGTGCCGGTGATGACGGTGGCCGAGAACGTGGACTACCCGTTGTTCCTGGCTGGCGTGCCGACGAAAGAGCGCAATGATCGGGTGGGCGAGGCCCTGCGCGCCGTCGGCCTGCTTGAGCATGCGAAACACCGGCCCGACGCCCTCTCCGGCGGCCAGCGCCAGCGCGTGGCGATTGCCCGCGCGCTGGTGAAACGGCCGAAGCTGGTGATTGCCGATGAACCGACGGCCAGCCTGGACTCGGTCACCGCCGACCAGGTGCTGGACCTGATGCGCGAGCTGGCCCATGGCCAGGGCGCGGCCTTCGTCATCGCCACGCATGACGGGCGGCTGACGCGGCGCTGCGACCGCATCGTGGCCTTGCTGGATGGCCGCATCACCCACCCCGAACTCACCGCCCTCGGAGAAGCCGCATGAACAACTTGCGCTGGCTCAAATTTGCCTGGCAGAACGCCCTGCGCAACCGCCGCCGCTCGCTGGTAACGGTGTCCATCGCCGCTTTAGGCACCGCCGCCATCCTGCTGGCCAGCGGTTTTGCGCTGTCCACCTACCAGGGCCTGGCCCAGATGGCGGCGCGCAGCACCGGCCATCTGATCGTGGCCAAGCCCGAGCAGTTCAGCAGGGACGAGGACACGCCGCTGCAGCACGGCCTGGACAATGCCGCGGCGCTGACGGCCCAACTGCTGGCCGACCCCGACGTGCGCCAGGTCTTGCCCCGGGTGGACTTCAGCGGGCTGATCAGCAATGGCGACAAGTCCACCGTGATGATGGCCGTCGGCGTCGACCCGGACAGCGAGTTCGCCGTCAAGGGCCCGTTCCTGAAGATCAAGGCCGGCGAGGCCCTGGTCAGCGGCAAGGAGGCCACCGCCGAGGTGATGCTGGGTGAAGGCCTGGCACGCAGCCTGAAGGCCGAGCCCGGCACCAGCCTGACCCTGCTGTCCAGCACGGCCGATGGCGCGCTGAATGCGCTCGATGTGCGCGTGCGTGGCGTGTTCTCGACCGGCATCCCGGACATGGACAAGCGCCTGGTCTATACCGATGTGCTGACGGCGCAGAAGCTGCTCAACAAGCAGGGCGTCAGCAGCCTGGGCGTGTTCCTGCGCAGCATGGAGGCCACACCCGGTGCCCAGGCCCGCGTGGCTGCGGCCCTGCCGGAACTGAAGGTGCAGAACTGGCAGGACCAGGCCTTCTTCTACAAAAGCGTGCGCGAACTCTACGACCGCATCTTCGGCGCCCTGGGCCTGATCATCTTCCTGATCGTCGTCTTCGTCGTCACCAATGCAATGGCCATGGCCATCATCGAACGCACCCGCGAGATCGGCACGCTGCGCGCCCTAGGCACCCTGCCCGGCCAGCTGCTGCGCAGCCTGGCGCTGGAGGGCATGGTGCTGGGCGGTGGAGGTGCGTTGCTCGGCGCCGTCATGGCGCTGGGCGTCAGCGTGCTGCTGTACCTGTTCCCGGTGCAGATGCCGCCGCCGCCCGGCCGCTCGGACGGCTATCCGCTGAGCATCGCGATCGACCCGACCGTCTATGCCGCCACCCTGCTGGCCATGCTGCTGCTGGTGATGCTGGCCTCGGCCCTGGTGGCCCGCAAGACCGTGCACAAGCCGGTGGTCGATGCCCTTGCCCACACCTGAGAGAACACCATGAAAACCACATTCGCCTCCATCGCTCTCGCCCTGCTGAGCGCTGCCACCCAGGCCCAGGACGTCAGCGCCCTGCTCAAGGCCGCCGACCGCTTCCGCAATGGCAGCGACGTCAATATGCAGGTCGAAAGCCTGGTCACCCTGCATGGTGCCGACGGCAGCCAGGAGAAGGAGCGCCGCTACACGGTCTTCGTGCAGGCCAGGCACCAGTCGCTGGTGCTGATGCAGAGCCCGGCCGAGAAGGGCCAGAAGGTCTTGATGCTGGGGGATGACTTCTGGCTGCTGATGCCCGGCAGCCAGCGGCCGATGCGCATCACGCCGATGCAGAAGCTGCTGGGCGATGCCTCGACCGGCGACATTGCCACGCTGTCCTGGTCGGAGGACTACACCGGCACCCTGGTCGGAGAGGAGAAGTGTGGCGACGCCCCCTGCCTGCACCTGAGCCTCACGGCCAGCCGCAAGAGCGTCAGCTACCAGCGCATCGAGCTGTGGCTGGGCAAGGCCCGGCACGAGCCGATCAAGGCCGATCTGTATGTGCAGTCCGACAAGCTGGCCAAGCAGGCCCGCTTCGTCATGGACAAGGCACAGTCCCTGGTCACCGAGATGGTGCTGCAAGACCAGCTCAGCAACAAGAAGGAGACGCGCATCCGCTACGTCTCGCGCCAGCCGCGCACCGTGCCCGAGAACTGGCTGAACCCGATGTTCCTGGCCCGCAACCCGAGTCTGGACTGATGATGAAGGTCAAGCCCTTGCTGGCGGCCGTTGCCGCAGGCCTGCTGGCGCTCGCGGCACAGGCCCAGGATGTCAGCGGCCAGCTGCGCGCCCGCGTCGAGGACAAATCGGTCAATGCCCGAGGCCCTGTGGCCGCCGCCAATGCCCTGCAGCCCGGCACCGCGGCCGCACCAGCCGATGTGCTGGCCCTGGACGCCGAGCTGCGTGGCCAGTGGCGCTGGCTCAATGCCGCCGTGGCGCTGCGCCAGGAGAAGGCCGAGGGTCTGCCCGGCCGCAGCACGGGCGTCGTCAACGAGCTATACGCCTCCGGCGCCTTGGGCCTGTGGCAGTTCAGTGCCGGCCGCAAGCTTGTCAGCTGGGACGTCGGCTATGCCTTCCGCCCCAATGACGTGGTCGCCCAGGAGGAGCGCCGCACGCTGCTGTCCAGCCAGGTGCGGGGCCGGCCGCTGGTCTCGGTCGAGTATTTCGATGCCGACACCGCCTGGTCCCTGGTCTGGGTCAACCCGAACCACCGCGACCACGAACGCAACGGCGACGAGCAAGCGCTGGCCGGCCGCGTCTACAAGCGCATAGGCGGGCTTGATGCTCACGGCTTCGCCCGCTGGGGCGAGCACACGGGCGCCAGCGTCGGCGCGGCGCTGGCCTGGGTGGCGACCGAGTCGCTGGAGCTGCATGGATCGCTGCGCCATGCGCAACGCGCCGACGCGCTGCTGGCAGACAGCTCGGCCAGCGGCCTGGCGCGCAGCGCGCCCTGGGTCTCCGGTATGCGCAGCAACGTCACGCAGGCCCTGGTCGGCCTGAGCTGGACGGGCGAGAGCCGCATCAGCGTGCTGGCCGAGGCCTGGTTCGACGGCAATGCCGCGAGCAGCCAGGACTGGGGCACCTGGAACGCTCGCGGCGCCCAGCTGCTCGGGCTGGCCGGCAGGGCACCGGCCCAGGCGCTGGCTGGCAATCTGGCCTGGCAGGCCCAGGGCTTCGGCGGTGGCAGCAGCCTGCAGCAACGTAATCTGTTTCTGCGACTGTCCTGGGACCATGAAGGCTGGACGCCGGCCTTGGATTGCCTGTACCACCCGGCCGATGGGGGCCAGGTCTGGACCGCCTCGCTGGGCTGGCAGGGCGACCGCCTGCGCATCGATGCCGGCCTGCGGCGCTACGGCGGACCGTCCGCCTCGGTGCTGGCCCAGCTGCCGCAGCGCGGTCAGGCTTATGTGGCGGCGGGCTGGTCGTTCTGAAGACACTGGGGACGGCCCGTGCCGTACTCGGCAAGGTCCGTCCTCAACCGACTGGAATGGCGGCCAGCCGCGCCTTCAGGAAGCCGCTGGCCGCGTACCGCGTCACCCGCGCGTAGTACCGCTCGGTGAGGCGGCGCACCATCGCGTCATAGGCCTCGATCAGCTCGGGACGGATGCTGAAGTGGTCGTAATTGACGACCACATTGGCCCGCTTGCCCAGCGGCCCCAGCTGACGCTGGACCTCGGCCTCGATGGCAGTGATATCGGCCTCGCCGTCCACCGCCAGGCCTTCGAAATTGATGAACAGGATCTGGCTGCGCGGGTTGAACTCGATGCGCTGCGCCAGGGGCAGCTGCAGCATGCGTTCGCGCAGATCCATGGGCCCGTCGGCGAACAGCGCGGCATCCATCAGCCGCAGCTGGGGGCTGATCAAGGGCAGGAAGTCCATCTGCGCCAGGATGTGGCGCTCCAGGTCTATGCCCGGCGCGATCTCGATCAGCTCCAGGCCGCCAGCGTCGGCCAGGCGGAACACGCAGCGCTCGGTCACGTACAGCACGCGCTGGCCGCGCGCCCGTGCGCGCTCGCCGCTGAAGGTGCGGTGTTCGACTTCGGCGACGAATTTCTTCAGGCTGCCCTCGGCGTCGATATGCACCTTGCCGTCGGCCACGCGCACATGCAGATCGCCGGCCGTGAACGTGCCCACGAACACCACCGCCCGCGCCGCCTGGCTGATGTTGATGAAGCCGCCGGCACCGGCCAGCCGGGGGCCGAACTTGCTGACGTTCAAATTGCCCTGGGCGTCGGCCTGGGCCAGGCCCAGCACGGCGATGTCCAGGCCGCCACCGTCATAGAAATCGAACTGGCTGGGCTGGTCGATGATGGCCTGGGTGTTGACCGCGGCGCCGAAGTTCAGCCCGCTGGCCGGTATGCCGCCGATCACGCCGGGCTCGGCGGTCAGCGTCAGCAGCTGTATCACCCCCTCCTCGGCCGCCACATCGGCCACCCCCTCGGGCATGCCAATGCCCAGATTGACGACCGCATTGCGCTTGAGCTCCAGCGCCGCACGGCGGGCGATCAGCTTGCGTTCGCTCATCGCCATGGGCGCCAGCGTGCTCATCGGCACGCGGATCTCCCCGGCGAAGGCGGCGCTGTACTGGCAGGCAAAGGTCTGCATATGGTGTTCCGGCTGCTCGGCCACCACCACACAGTCGACCAGCACGCCGGGAATCTTCACCTGACGCGGGTTCAGCGAGCCGCGCTCGGCCAGCCGTTCGACCTGGGCGATGACGACGCCGCCGCTGTTGTGCGCGGCCATGGCGATGGCCAGCGCCTCCAGCGTCAGCGCCTCGCGCTCCATGGTCAGATTGCCGTCGGGGTCGGCCGTGGTGGCGCGGATGATGCCAACATGCACCGGGAAGGCCTTGTAGAACAGGAACTCCTCGCCGTCGATCTCCATCAGCCGCACCAGGTCCTCGGTGGTGCACGCGTTGATCTTGCCGCCGCTGAAGCGCGGATCGACGAAGGTGCCCAGGCCGACCGCGCTGAACGTGCCCGGCTTGCCGGCGGCGATGTCGCGGAACAGGTGCGAGATCACGCCTTGCGGCAGGTTGTAGGCCTCGATCTCGCCGGCCACCGCCAGCGCCTGCAGCTTCGGCACCAGGCCCCAGTGGCCGCCAACGACCCGCTTGAGCAGGCCGGCATGGCCGAAATGATTGAGCCCGCGCTCCTTGCCGTCGCCCTGGCCGGCGGCATAGACCAGGGTCAGGTTGCGCGGCGCGCCCAGGCCGGTTTCGAGCTCGGTGGCAAGGAAGCGCTCCTCCAGCGCGATGGCGATGCCCTCGGCAAAGCCGATGCCGACAAAGCCAGCCGTGGCCACGGTGTCGCCGTCATGGATCAGGCGCACCGCCTCGGCGGCGCTGACGATCTTGTCACTGCGAGCCACGCCAAGGGCCTGCTGCCGGGGGAGATTCGGATGCATGGACCAGCTCCGTCGGGGGGATGGCTCAGTCTACGTCCAGGAAGACCGTCGGATTCGGGGTCGGGTCCATCTGCGACAATCCGCCGCCTATGTATGCTCTCTTTGATGACGCCGGTAAATTCCTGGCCGGCCGTGTGATGTCCGAAGCCGACAGCTCCATGCAAGTGGAGCTCGACTCGGGCAAGCGCGTGAAGGTGAAAGCCGCCAATGTGCTGCTGAAATTCGACAAGCCGGCCCCCGCCGAGCTGATTGCCGAAGGCCAGCGCCTGGCCCAGGAGATCGACCTGGACCTGGCCTGGGAATTCGCCCCCGACAGCGAATTCACCTTCGCCGAGCTGGCGCGCGACTATTTCGACGCCAAAGCCAGCATGGCCCACCAGGCCGCGGCGCTGTTCCGGCTGTATGAGGCGCCGCACTACTTCCGCCGCATCGGCAAAGGCCAGTTCAAGAAGGCGCCCGAGGAGATCGTCAAGGCCGCCCTGCTGGGCATCGAGCGCAAGCGCCTGCAGGCCCTGCAGATCGAGGCCTGGGCCAAGGAACTGGCCGCCGGCCAGTGCCCGGAGCCGGTGCGAAGCGAGATCTACAAGATCCTGTTCAAGCCCGACAAGAACGGCCCCGAGTACAAGGCCGTGGTCGAGGCGACCAAGCTGGCCCACAAGGCGCCGCTGGACCTGCTGCAGGCGGCCGGCGCGATTGCCAGCCCCTACCAGTTCCACTGGCGGCGATTCCTGTTCGAGCAGTTCCCCAAGGGCACGGGCTTTCCGGCCTTGGCCGCGCCTGCCATCAAGGATGATCTGCCTCTCGCCACCGTGCAGGCCTTCTCGATCGACGATTCGGCCACGACCGAGATCGACGATGCGCTGTCGGTGCAGGGCATGGGCACGGGCACCATCGTGTTCGGCGTGCACATTGCCGCGCCGGGCCTGGCGATACAGCCCGACTCGCCGCTGGACAAGGTCGCCCGCGAGCGCCTGTCCACCGTCTACATGCCGGGCTGGAAGCTGACCATGCTGCCCGACGAGGTGGTGCAGACCTACACACTGATGGCCGGCCGAGACTGCCCCGCCATCTCGCTGTACGTGACGATGGACGAGGCCACCTTGCAAGTGCGTGGCAGCGAGACCAGGATCGAGCGCGTGCCCATCGTCGCCAATTTGCGCCACGACCAGCTCGATGCCGTCGTCACCGAGGCATCGCTGACCGGCGAAGCCCCGGCCGACTACGAGTTCGCCAAGGAACTGGCTTTCACCTTCCGCCTGGCCAAGCACCTGAAGGCCGGGCGCGAGGTCGTGCGCGGCAAGCCCGAGACCTTCAACCGGCCGGACTACAACTTCAAGCTCGATGGCGACGGCAGCGAGCCCAAGGGCCAGGAGACGGTGCGCATCAGCACCCGCCAACGCGGCGCGCCGCTGGACCTGATCGTCGCCGAGGCGATGATTCTGGCCAACAGTACCTGGGGCGGCTGGCTCAACGAGTTGGGCCTGCCCGGCATCTACCGCAGCCAGGCCAGCCTCGCGCCCGGCATCAAGGTGCGCATGGGCACCAAGGCCGCGCCGCACGCCGGCATGGGCGTGGCGCAGTACACCTGGGCAACCTCCCCGCTGCGCCGCTATGTGGACCTGGTCAACCAGTGGCAGATCATTGCCTGCGCCCGCCACGGCCGCACGGCCGCCCTGGTGGCGCCGTTCAAGCCCAAGGACGCGGCGCTGTTCTCCATCATCTCCGGCTTCGACGCTGCCTACAGCGCCTACAACGGCTTCCAGTCGGGCATCGAGCGCTACTGGACGCTGCGCTACCTGGCGCAGAACGAGATCCAGGAGCTGGACGCCAGCGTGATGAAGGACGGCCTGGTCCGCGCCGACACCCTGCCCCTGGTCTTCAAGGCCCTGGGCGCCGAGAACATGGCGCGCGGCGCCCATGTGCGGGTGCGCATCACCGGCATGGACGAGATGACCCTGGACCTGCACGCCAACGTGATCGCCAAGCTCGATGAGGCGGTGGCCGCGGCCGAGGAGATCGAAGACGCCGAAGGCGATGAAGAAGAGACGGCCGGCCCGCTGACGCTGGCGATCGACATGACCGGCGAGGGCGAGGAAGCCGCGCCGGTGGCGGAAGGCAAGGCCTAACACCCCCAATGCCGGCCTGGCCCAAGCTCAGCACCGTTCAGATCGCCCTGCTCGCCTCGGTGGCGGTGCATGCAGCGCTGCTGACGGTGCGCTTTGTCGATCCGGAGGGCTTCAACCGGGTGTTCAAGGACACGCCGCTGGAGGTGGTGCTGGTCAACTCGCGCTCCGAGACGGCGCCGGCCAAGGCCCAGGCGCTGGCCCAGGCCAATCTCAATGGCGGTGGCATGGCCGAGAGCGGCCGCGCCACCTCGCCGCTGCCGCCGTCCGCGGTGATGGAGGTCGGCGAGACCACCGGGCTGCAGCGCGCCCAGATCGACAAGCTGCAGGAGCAGCAGCAGCAATTGCTGGCCCAGATCCGCCGCGAGCTGGCCCTGCTGCCCGCCCCCGACCCGAACCGCGACAAGGGATCGCCCAAGGCCAGGGACCAGGACGAGCGCCGCCGCCAGCTGGTGCAATTGCTGGCCGAGATCGAAAAGCGCGTCAACGCCGAGAACGCACGGCCGCGCAAACGCTATGTCAGCCCGGCCACCCAGGAAGTCGTCTACGCCCAGTACTACGATGCGCTGCGCCGCCGCATCGAAGATCGCGGCACCCGCGACTTCCCCGAGCACCGGGGCAAGAAGCTCTACGGTGAGCTGACGATGAATATCCACGTCGACCTGCGCGGCCGGGTGATAGAGACCGACATCGTCGCCTCCTCCGGCAACAAGCAACTCGACCGCCGCGCGGTGGCCATCGTTCGCGCCGCCGGGCCCTTCGGCCTGTTCACCCCGGTGATGCGCCAGGGTGCCGAGGTGCTGGTGATCACCTCGAAGTTCCGCTTCACGCGGGAAGACGGCCTCGAGACCAGCCTGTCCAATTGAAAGAGCACAAGCAAGCCATGGACCTCTACGCCATCCTCGGCAACCCGGTCGAGCACAGCCAGTCGCCGTTCATCCACGCTCAGTTCGCGGCGCAGACCGGCGAACCCGTGCGCTACGAGCGCCTGCTGTGCCCGCTGGACGGCTTTGCAGCCACGGTCAAGGCCTTCGCCGATGGCGGGGCCAAGGGCTGCAATATCACCGTGCCGTTCAAGTTCGAAGCCTATGAGCTGGCCACCCGCCGCAGCGAGCGGGCACTGCTGGCCGGCGCCGCCAATGTGCTGCGCTTCGACGCCGACGGCTGGTTCGGCGACAACACCGACGGCATCGGCCTGGTGCGCGATATCGAGCAGAACGCCGGTATCACGCTGGCGGGTAAGCGCCTGCTGATGCTGGGCGCCGGTGGCGCGGCGGCCGGCGCGCTGGGCCCCTTGATCGCCGCTCGCCCGGCCGAGCTGGTGCTGGCCAACCGCACGGTGGCCAAGGCGCAGGCGCTGGTGGAATCGCACGCCAGCTGGGCAGCGCAGCATGGCGTGCGTCTCGTCGCGTCCCGCCTGGACGACTGCGGCACGGGCTTCGCCGTGCTGATCAATGGCACAGCCAGCAGCATCGCCGGGGCCGAGGTGCCGGTTGCGCACGAGGTACTGGCGCCCGGCGCGCTGGCGCTGGACATGATGTATGGCGCCAAGGCCGAGGGCTTTCTGGGCTGGGCCGCCGCCCATGGCGCTGTGCCGCGCGATGGCCTGGGCATGCTGCTGGAACAGGCCGTCGAGGCTTTCTATGTCTGGCGCGGCGTGCGGCCCGAGGGTGCGCCTGTGCTGAAGGCACTGCGCGAGCGGCTGGGGCTGGCCACATGAACGCTGCACTGCGCCATGCCGGCCGGCTGCTGGCGCTGCTCGTGCTGTCCCTGTTCGCCCTGCAGCTCTACTTCCTGCTGCGCATCGCGCTGATGGTGGTGGTCGATCCGCAATCGACCACCTTCCAGCGTTCCGAGGCCTGGCGCCTGCTGACCGAGAAGCACTACATCGCCTGGAGCCAGCAATGGGTGGACGACGCGGCGCTGTCGAAGAACCTCAAGCGAGCGGTCATTGCCAGCGAGGACGCCGGCTTCACCGACCACGGCGGCGTCGACTGGGATGCGATCGAGAAGGCCTGGGAGCGCAATCAGCGCGAGGAGACCCGGCTGGAGAAGCTCAAACCGAAACCCAAGGCCGGCACGGCGATCGAGAAGCCCAAGCCCGCGCCCAAGGTCGTCGGCGGCTCGACGATCACCCAGCAGCTGGCCAAGAACCTGTTCCTGGGCAGCGAGCGCAGCCTGGCGCGCAAGGGCCAGGAGTTCGTCATCACGCTGATGCTGGAGGCGGTCCTGAGCAAGCAGCGCATCCTCGAGATCTATCTGAACAGCGTCGAATGGGGCGAAGGCGTGTTCGGCGCCCAGGCTGCGGCGCGGCACTACTTCCGCATCGATGCCGCCAGGCTCAGCGCCAACCAGGCCGCGCGGCTGGCGGTGATGCTGCCGGCGCCGAAGCGCTTCGAGAAACGCCCCAACACCGGCTATGTGCTGGGCCGGGCAGGCACCATCGAAGCTCGCATGGGCGCCATCGAGCTGCCCTGATAGCCCTGCAGCGGGACGGCTCGTCCCGTCTGCCTAGAATGCCGCCATGCCTCCCGCCTCTGATCTGACGATTGAAATCGCCGCCATCGCCGCCCGTCTGGTCGTCGATGAGGGCATGGAATATGGCCCGGCCAAGCGGCGCGCGCTGAAAAGCCTGGGTCGTGGCCTGGAGCGGCGGGTCGAGCTGCCCGATAACGATCTGCTGGAAGAACAGGTTCGCGAGCACATCGCGCTGTTCTGCGGCGACACCCAGCCGCAGGAGCTGGCCGCGATGCGAGAGGTGGCCGCGCTGTGGATGCAGCGTCTGGCCGAGTTCCGCCCGCACCTGACCGGCGCGGTCTGGCGCGGCACGGCGACCCGGCTGTCGGCCGTGCATCTGCAGCTCTACTGCGACGACTCCAAGGCGGCCGAGATCGCGCTGATCAATCAGGGGGTGGACTATGACGTGGGCAGCACCACGGGCCCGCGGGGCCGCGAGGTCGATGTGCTGACGGTCGCCACGCCCAGCCCGACCCTGGGCGAGCTGGTGACCGTGCATTGCAGCGTGCTGGACTATGACGACCTGCGCGGGGGCCTGAAGGCCGACGCCAAGGGCGAACGTGAACGTGGTGACCTGCCGGCGCTGCGCCGGCTGATGGAGAGCAGCAATGCAGCGGCGTGACTGGTTGGTGGGCGGCGTCGGAGCCGCGGCGGCGCTGGTGGGCGCGGGCTGGGCCTGGCGCCGACAGGCGGCGCCGACGCCACCGGCTACCCCCGTGGCGGCCGACGGCGAGGACTTGAGCGCGCTGTGGGCCGCCAGCTTCACGCGACCCGATGGCGGCGAATTGAAGATGGCCGGGCTGCGCGGCCAGCCGCTGCTGATCAATTTCTGGGCCACCTGGTGCGCGCCCTGCGTCAAGGAGATGCCGGACCTGGACCGTTTCCAGCAAGATTTTGCCAAGCAGGGCTGGCAGGTCGTCGGTCTGGCGATCGACGGCCCGACGCCGGTGCGCGAGTTTCTGCAAAAAGTGAAAATCAGCTTTCCTATTGGCCTGGCCGGGTTCGAAGGCACCGACCTGGGCCGGGCGCTGGGCAACAAGCAGGGCGGCCTCCCCTTCACCGTCGTCATCGGCCGCACGGGCAAACCCCTGTGGCGCAAGCTGGGCGGCAGCCACTACGATGAACTGGCCGCCAAAGCCGCTGAATGGGCATCTTGAGACCCCCGAACCTGTCGCTTTGCGCCAGGCCCCCCGAGGGGGGAAAGCAAGCTCGGGAACGGCCCTTCGCTTGCCTGTGATAAGTCAAGTGCTTTCTTTCCGAGCTGAATTGGCGATCTGAGCTTAAAACGCTTAAACTTCCGCCTTTCCGCTTCAGGATCACCGGAATTACCGGGGTCCCAGCCCAGTTTGAAACAGCTTCTTGTCATCCACGGTCCCAATCTGAACCTCTTGGGCATCCGCGAGCCCGGGGTCTATGGCGCGGCGACTTTGGAGCAAATCAACGCTGAATTGACGAAGATCGCCGAAGATGCCGGGGCGAAACTGGATTGCTTTCAAAGCAACCACGAAGGCGCCCTGATCGACCGCGTGCAGGCCGCAAGAGCCGATGGCACGGCCTTCATCATCATCAATCCGGCCGGCTACACCCACACCAGCGTTGCCTTGCGCGATGCCCTGGCCGCGGTGGCCCTGCCCTTTGTTGAAGTGCACCTGTCCAATATCCACAAGCGAGAGGCTTTCCGCCATCACTCGTTCTTTTCCGAGTTGGCCGTCGGTGTGATCTGTGGCCTGGGCCCGGCCGGCTACCGGCTGGCCCTGGACTATGCGCTCGCGCATTCCCTGACCTCGCCCGCCCCTGGCAAGAGCTAGAGTCCGGGCCTACGGCTCGGCCGGCACCCATCCCCATAACAATATGTCCGTTGGAGAAAACCTATGGATCTGCGCAAGCTCAAGACCCTGATCGACCTGGTGTCCGAATCAAACATCTCCGAGCTGGAGATCACCGAAGCCGAAGGCAAGGTGCGCATCGTCAAGTCCGAGGGCGGCCAGGCCATGCCCTATGTGCAGCAGATGCAGCCGGCGCCGCAGACCATGGTCTATGCGCCCGCCCCGGCACCGGTGGCCGCAGCGGCCGCTGCCCCTGCAGCTCCGGTGGAGACCGGCCATGTCGTGAAGTCGCCGATGGTGGGCACCTTCTACCGCTCATCCAACCCGGGCTCCAAGCCTTTCGTCGAGATCGGCAGCCAGGTCAAGGAAGGTGACGCCGTGTGCATCATCGAGGCGATGAAGATCATGAACGAGATCGATGCCGACCGCGCCGGCACCATCACCCAGATCCTGTGTGAGAACGGCCAGGCGATCGAATTCGGTCAGCCGCTGTTCATCATCGAGTGATTGAAGACCGATGTTTAAAAAGATCCTAATTGCCAATCGAGGCGAGATCGCGCTGAGAATCCAGCGCGCCTGCCGCGAAATGGGCATCAAGTCGGTGGTGGTGTATTCCGAGGCCGACCGCGACGCCAAGTATGTGAAGCTGGCCGATGAGGCCGTCTGCATTGGCCCGGCCGCCTCCGCCCAGAGCTATCTGAGCATGACGGCCATCATCGCCACCGCCGAGGTGACCGATGCCGAGGCCATTCACCCGGGCTACGGCTTTCTGTCGGAGAACGCCGACTTCGCCGAGCGGGTCGAGAACTCCGGCTTCACCTTCATCGGCCCGACCTCCGAGTCGATCCGGCTGATGGGCGACAAGGTCTCGGCCAAGCAGGCGATGATCAAGGCCGGCGTGCCCTGCGTGCCTGGCTCCGAAGGTGCCCTGCCCGACGACCCCAAGGAAATCATCCGCCAGGCACGGGCGGTGGGCTATCCGGTCATCATCAAGGCGGCCGGCGGCGGCGGTGGACGCGGCATGCGTGTCGTGCACACCGAGGCGGCCCTGATCAATGCGGTGCAGACGACCAAGGCGGAGGCCGGCGCGGCCTTCGGCAACCCCGAGGTCTATATGGAGAAGTTCCTGGAGAACCCACGCCATGTGGAGATCCAGATCCTCGCCGACACCCACAAGAACGCCGTCTGGCTGGGCGAGCGCGACTGCTCGATGCAGCGCCGCCACCAGAAGATCATCGAGGAAGCGCCGGCACCGGGCATCCCCCGCCGCGTGATCGAGAAGATCGGTGACCGCTGCGCCGCCGCCTGCAAGCGCATGGGCTATCGCGGCGCCGGCACCTTCGAGTTCCTGTACGAGAACGGCGAGTTCTACTTCATCGAGATGAACACCCGCGTGCAGGTCGAGCATCCGGTGACCGAGCTGGTGACCGGCATCGACATCGTGCAGATGCAGATCCGCATCGCAGCCGGCGAGAAACTGCCGTTTGCGCAGCGCAATATCGTCATGCGCGGCCATGCGATCGAGTGCCGCGTCAATGCCGAGGATCCGTACAAGTTCACCCCCTCGCCCGGTCGCATCACGATGTGGCACCCGCCCGGCGGCCCCGGCATTCGTGTTGACTCCCATGCCTACACCAACTACTACGTGCCGCCGAATTACGACTCGATGATTGGCAAGATCATCGCGCACGGCGATACCCGCGACCAGGCACTGGCGCGCATGCGCATTGCGTTGTCCGAGACCGTGGTCGAAGGCATATTGACCAATATCCCGCTGCACCGCGAGCTGATGGTGGACGCCAAGTTCATCGAGGGCGGCACCAGCATCCACTACCTGGAAGGCTGGATGAGCCAGCACAAGCGCTGATGTCCGAGCCGAAAACCCCCGCGATGTTTGAACTCGTCTTGATCTCGCGTGAAGACGACGTTGAGAACGTCAGCGACGCGCTGGTGGAGCTGGACGCGCTGTCGGTCTCGGTCGAAGACGCCGATGCCGACACGCCGGCCGAGCAGGCCCTGTTCGGCGAGCCCGGCATGCCGGCGCCCAAGGGCGGCTGGCAGCGCTCGGTGCTGCGCGCGCTCTACCCTGACGAAGCCTCGGCCACCGATGCCGCCACCCTGCTGCTGGCCCAGGACTGGGCCAGCGACGTCCATGTGCAGGCGATTCAGGCGGTGCCCGAGCAGGACTGGGTGCGGCTGACGCAATCGCAGTTTGCGCCGGTCGAGATCACCGAGACCTTCTGGATCGTGCCCTCCTGGCACGAGGCGCCGGCCCAGGCCGAGCAGATCATGCGGCTGGACCCGGGCCTGGCCTTCGGCACCGGCACGCACCCGACCACCCGCATGTGCTTGCGCTGGATCGCCCGCCATGCCGACCTGGCCCCGGGCTGGAACCGCGTGCTGGACTACGGCTGCGGCTCGGGCATCCTGGCCATTGGCGCGGCGCTGTTCGGCGCACGCGATGTCGACGCGGTGGACATCGACCCCGCTGCGGTGACCTCGTCTCATGCCAATGCCGCGGCCAACAATGTCACCTTGACGGTCGGCCTGCCCGACAAGGCCAAGGGCACGTATCCGCTGGTGCTGGCCAATATCCTGGCCACGCCGCTGAAGCTGCTCGCGCCGCTGCTGTGCAATCACCTCGCGGCCGGTGGCCATCTGGTGCTGGCCGGCATCCTGGAGCGCCAGGCCGATGAGCTGAAGGCCGCTTACGAACCCTGGCTCAAGCTCGAGGTCAGCGACTCGGAAGAGGGCTGGATTTTGATGACAGCGCAGCGGAACTGAGCGCTCTCCATGGCATGATTCCAGCATGAGTCTTGCCACCCGTTGCACTGCCTGCGGCACCGTTTTCCGGGTCGTGCAGGACCAGCTGAAAGTCTCCGAAGGTTGGGTGCGCTGCGGCCGCTGCGCCGAGGTGTTTGACGCCCGCGAGCAGCTGTTCGATCTGGAGCGCGAGGCGCCGCCCCCCTGGCCCCGTCCACCCGAGCCGGAGCCCGAACCGGAGCCGCTGGACATCGCGCTGGACGACACCGGCTATGGGCAGCAATACCCGGCCCCAGAGCCGGAGGACGACGAGGCCCTGGCCGCGCAGTCGCTGCCGCCTGAAGAAGCAACCTGGGAGATGCGCGAGGGCGATGACGGCAGCATGGCGCCGAGCGTGCCGGGCGACGAAACCCCACCGCGCCGTTTCGCGAGCTCACAACCCTGGCCGCCCTCCGAGCTGCCGCCCGAGCCCGCCACCGCCGACTTTGCCCCGATCTCGGACGAGCGCATGGGCGCACCAGACATCACCGGGCTGGCCGCCGATCCCGACGACTCCCCCCATGTGCCGACCTTTGTGCGCGATGCTGCCAAGGTGCGCGCGCCGATGAATACCAAGCAACGCCTGCTCTGGGGTGGCGCGGGCCTGCTGCTGACACTGCTGCTGGCCCTGCAGGCGCTGTTCCACTTCCGCGATGCACTGGCCGCTCAGCAACCGGCGCTGGCCGGGCCGCTGCAGCAGCTGTGCCAGGTCTTGAGCTGCGAGATCCGGCCGCTGCAGCGCATCGAGTCACTCAGTGTCGAGGGCAGCTCGCTGACCCGTGCGCCCAACGAGGCCGGGACTTACCGCCTGGCCGTGACCCTGCGCAATCGCGCCGATGCCGCGCTGGCCATGCCCTCGTTCGAGCTGAGCCTCAGCGACTCGGCCGGTGCGCTGCTGGTGCGCAAGGTGCTGAGCCCGGCGGACTTTGCGGCCAGCGCTCCTGCAGCTGGCAACCCGGCCGGCACCATCGCGCCTCGCAGCGAGCTGAGCCTGCAGACTCAGCTGCGCGCGGGTGACACGCGCCTGGTCGGCTACACGGTGGAAGTGTTCTACCCTTAGGAAGAAGGGTTCAGCGGGCGAGAATGCGCTCGCCCCACTGCCGCGCCTTGGCGTTGACGTCCTGCACATCGACCGTCGTCAACTGACGAGCGCTCAGCACACGCCGGCCACCGACCCAGACGTCGCTGACATGCTCACGCCCGGCCGCATAGACCAATTGCGAGATCGGATCGAACACCGGCTGGCACTCGGGTGAGCTCAAGTCCACGGCGGTCAGATCGGCCAGCTTGCCGGCGGCGATCGAGCCGAGTTCGTGGGCTCGGCCGAGTGCGCGAGCGCCGGCCAGCGTCGCCATCTCCAGCGCCTTGTAGGCCGGCACGGCGCGCGGCGCATGGTTGCCGACCTTGGCCAGCAATGCCGCGGCACGCATCTCGGTGAACATATCCAGGCGGTTGTTCGATGCCGCGCCATCGGTGCCCAGCGCCACATTGACACCCAGGTCCTGCACCGCCTGCACCGGGCTGATGCCCGAGCCCAGCTTCATGTTAGATGAGGGGTTGTGCAGCAGATGCAGGCCGCGCGCCGTGCACAGCTCGCGGTCGGCCTGATCCAGCGCCACCATGTGCACGGCCTGGAAGCGCTCGTTCAAGAGGCCCAGCTTGTCCAGCCGCGCCAGCGGGCGCATGCCATGCTCCTTGAGCCCGCCATCGACCTCGACCTGCGTCTCGTGCACATGGCAGTGCATGCGCAGGCCCAGGTCCTGGCACATCGTGCCCAATTGCAGGAACGTCGCATCGCTCACCGTGTACGGCGCATGCGGGGCGATCGTGATGTCGATCAGCGGGTGATTCTTGAACTGCGCATGGGCTTCGAGCCCGCGGGCAATGTACTCCTGCGCATTGGCCGCGTACGGCGTCGGGAACTCCAGCACATTGATGGATGTGCCCAGGCGCATGCCCGCGTCGATGGCCGCACGGGCGCCATCTACGGGATAGAAATACATGTCATTGGTGTACGTGATGCCGCCGCGCAGCGACTCTACCGCCGCCAGCCGCGTGCCGTCATAGACGAACTCCGGGCCCATAAAGGCGCGTTCGATTGGCCAGATCGCGTTCTCCAACCAGTCCATCAGGTCTCGGTCATCGGCCACGCCGCGCAGCAGTGTCATCGCCGAGTGCGCATGCATATTGATGAAGCCGGGGATCAGCACCTGCTCGGGCAGCAACACCTCCTCGGCCTGGGCGCCGTACTGGGCGCGGGCCTCGGCCGTCGACAGCACGGCGACGATGCGCTCGGCGCGCAGCACGACGCTGTGCCCGGTCAGCACCGGCTGGGCGCCCTCCATGGGCACGACCCAGCGCGGGGAGATGATCAGGTACTGCTGCTCGCTCATGACTCAGGCCTTGGCCGCTTTCTCTGCACGCTTCTCGGCGCGGATCTCGTCCAGGCGCTCGGCCAGATAGGCGCCGGCGGTGATGCTGTCGAACTGCTTGGGGTGGGTGGCGTCGACGCAGCTGTCCAGACAAGTCAGGTCCATCTCGGGCCGCGGGTGCAGGAAGAAGGGCACCGAGTAGCGCGAGGTGTGCCACAGCTCGCGCGGCGGGTTGACGACGCGGTGCGTGGTGGACACCAGTCGCTTGTTGGTCAGGCGCTGCAGCATGTCGCCGACATTGATGGTGATATAGCCCGGGGGTGCCTGTATGGCCAGCCATTCGCCGGCCTTGGTCAGCACCTCCAGCCCCGAGGCCGAGGCACCCATCAGAAGCGTGATCAGATTGATGTCTTCATGGGCGGCGGCGCGCACGGCGCTGTCGGGTTCCTGCGTGATTGGCGGGTAGTGGATGGCGCGCAGGATGCTGCTGCCGCCCGTGATCTTGGCGTCGAAATAATCCTCGGGCAGGTTCAGATAGACGGCGATGCCGCGCAGCAGATCGCGGCCACTGGCCTCCAGCGCCTCATAGACCTGCTTCAAGGTCGGCGTGAAGTCGGGCTGCTCGGCAACCTGCACATTGCCCGGCTCGCTGCCATGCAGCGCATCGCCGGCCGCATGGGTCTGGCCGTGCTGCCAGAACTCCTTCATGTCGGCCACCTTCTCCGATTTGGCCACCTCGGTGCCGAAAGCGCTGTAGCCGCGCTGGCCCTTCAGACCCGGCACCTCGTGCGCCTGCTTGGTCGCCACGGGCAGCTTGAAATAGTCCTCGACCTGCTGGAACAGCTTGTTCTGCAGCGCATCGTCCAGATCATGGCCGGTGACGACGGCAAAGCCTATGCCGGAGAATGAGTCGCCCAGGGTCTGGATGAAGCGCTGCTTGCGCGCCGGGTCGTTGCTGCGGTAGTCACGCAGATCAACGGTTGCGACGGGGAAGGGATTCGACATGATGGCTCCAAACGGTAGTAGCGATTCGACCTGCGCAGTTCAAGGCGCTGTCTTGATCACGTCCTCGATGAACTTGAGCACGCCTTCGCTGTCCACCGTGGTGCAGACCTCGACGTTGGTGCGCTTGCCCCAGCCGGGCTCGGCATACATGAAGCCGGCCGGGCCGAACAGCGTCTTGCCCAGGGCCAGGCCCTCGGTGACGACCTCGATCTGGCCGCGCTGGGTGCCGAACAGGTCGGGACGCAGCACCTGCACGACGGTGGCCGGGTCATGGACGCAGAAGCCGTCGAAGCCGGCCGTGTTGCGATAGAAGTTGGCGTAGAACTCGCAGATCTTGGCGAGAAAAGCCCCGACCTTGGGCGAGTTCGCGCACGCGGCGTTCATCCGCGCCTCGGGCATCACCGTCTGGTGCGTGACGTCAAGGCCGACCATGACGATCGGCCAATCGGCGGCGAACACAACTTGCGCGGCGTGCACGTCATTCCAGATATTGGCCTCGGCCGCCGGTGACACATTGCCGCCGCGATAGACCGCACCGCCCATGATCACGACCTGCTTGACCTTGGTCTTGATGCTGGGGTCCAGATGCAGGGCCAGCGCGATATTGGTCAGCGGGCCCACCGGCACCAGGGTCACCTCACCGGGGCGGGCATTGATCTGGTCAACGATGAACTGGGCGGCCGAGCGCGGGTCCGGCTTGAAGTCGGCGGGGTAGGCGACGGCTATGTCGCCGAAGCCATTCTTGCCATGGACGAAGTCGGGATAGGGGTGCAGGTCGTTGACCAGAGGCGTGGCGGCACCCTGGGCCACCGGCACCGATTTGGGCATCAGCGAGACCAGGAAGCCGGCATTCTTGGTGGCCTGCTCGACACTGACGTTGCCGAAGATCGTCGTCAGGCCCAGCAATTCGATCTCGGGGCTGTAGGCGGCCAGCATCAGGGCCAGCGCATCATCGACGCCGGGGTCGGTGTCGATGATCATCGTGTGCTTGGTGCTCATGGGGGTTCCTTGTGTAGGGATCAAGACAATTCTGAACGCTGCGGAATGGAGGCCGCCGCGCCGCGCCGCGACACGGTGATGGCCGCGGCCTTGGCCGCCAGATGCAAAGCGGGCTCGACAGCCATGCCCTCGTCGAGGCCGGCCAGCAGATAGCCGGTGATGGTGTCGCCAGCGCCGGTGGTATCCACCACCTGGGTCGGGTAGCTGGGCACCTGCCACTGCTGTGTGCCCTGCGCGGCCCACAGGCCCTCGGCGCCCAGGGTCACGACGACCAGGGTGTCGGGGCAGCGCTGGCGCAGCGCGGCATAGGCGGCGGTGAGATCACTTTCACCGCTCAACTGGCAGACCTCGACCTCGTTGACCAGCAGCAGGGCCAGCCGCTCCAGCGGCAGCTGCGCCAGCGCCGGATCGCAGGGTGCCGGGTTGAAGGCCACCTTGCGGCCGGCGGCGGCAGCCAGGTGAATCGTCTGGGCGACGACATTGGTCTCGTTCTGCGTCAGCACCCAGCCGTGATCGGGGTAGCGCTGCAGCACGCCGGCCACATCGGCCTCGGCCAGCGCATGGTTGGCGCCCTGGTAGAGCAGGATGCAGTTCTCGCCCTGGGCATCAATCTGGATGATGGCGTGGCCGGTGTCGGCGCCGGTCTCGAACACGTCCAGCAACGAGATGCCGGCCGCCGTGATGGCGGCGCGCACCCAGCTGTCGTCACGGCCGATCGCACCGAGGTGCACGACCTCGGCACCGGCGCGCTGCAACGCGATCGACTGGTTCATGCCCTTGCCGCCCAGGCCGCGCAGATAATGCTCGCAGCTGGCCGTCTCGCCGGGCTGCAGAAAGCGCTTCAGCTGATAGCTGTGATCGACATTGATCGAGCCGATGTTGATGATTGCCATGGTTGTTGTTCTGTCTGAAATCAACGTTCTTTGACATAGGGCCGACCCACAGCCTTGGGCGGCACGGCCTTGCCGATGAAGCCGGCCAGCAGTATCACCGTCAGCACATAGGGCAGGACCTGGAACACCTGGGTCGGCACCTCCCCCACCCAGGGCAGGCTCTGGCCCTGCAGCCGCGCCTCCAGCGCCGTCAGCAGGCCGAACAGCAGGCAGGCCAGCATCGCCGACACCGGCCGCCATTTGCCGAAGATCATCGCCGCCAGCGCGATATAGCCGCCGCCGGCCGTCATCTCGCGTGCGAAGGCGGCATTCTGCGACATCGAATAGTAGGCCCCGGCCATGCCGCACAAGAGGCCGGTGCCGATCAGCGCCTGGTAGCGCAGCAGCGGCACCGAGATGCCGGCGGTATCGACGGCATTGGGCTCCTCGCCGACGGCGCGCAGGCGCAGGCCGAAGCGGGTCTGGCCGAGCAGAAAGACCATGGCCGCGACGATCACAAAGGCCAGATAGACCAGTATCGTGTGACCCGACAGTACGGTTTTATAGAACGGCCCCAGCACCGGCACGTTGGCAGCCAGGTAGTCGGCGCCGGGCAGGAAGATCGGCGTGAAGCGCTGCTCGTTGCTGAGCATCGGCGTCTGCCCGCCCTGCTCGAACCAGGCCTGGCCCAGCACCAGGGTCAGGCCCGAGGCGAGGAAGTTCAGCGCCATGCCGGAGACCACATGGTCGCCCTTGTAGCGAATCGTCGCCACGCCATGCAGCAGGCTCATCGCCACCGCCACCGCCATGCCGGCCGCCAGGCCCAGCCAGGGCGACTGCACCAGGCTGGCCACGGTGGCGGCCGCAAAGGCACCGACCAGCATCTTGCCTTCCAGGCCGATATCGACGGTGCCGGAGCGCTCGGCGAGTATGCCGCCCATGGCCGCGAGAATCAGCGGTGTGGCCAGCCGGATGGTCGAGGCCAGTATGCTGAAGAGATTGAGGATAAGGTCTTCCATGATGGCCTCAGTGCCGCCCGGCCGTTCCGCAGGAACTGAGCGCCCCCCTGGGGGGCAGCGAACAAAGTGAGCGTGGGGGTTTCATTTCAGCGGGCCACGCTCTTCAGTTGGCGGCGCAGATACCAGCGCTCCATTGGATCACGCACCAGGCGGTCCAGCGCGGCGGCGAAGAACACCACCAGGCCCTGGATGACCAGTATCAGCTCCGGGCTGATGCGCGGGAACTCCAGTTGCAGATCGGTGCTGCCCTGGTACAGCGCGCCAAACAGCAGGGCCGAGGCCAGCACGCCCAGCGGATGGTTGCGGCCCATCAAGGCCACGGCGATGCCAAGAAAACCCATGCCACCGGTGTAGTTCAGCACCAGCCGGCCCTGGGCGCCATAAACGTCATTGACCGCCATTAACCCGGCCAAGGCACCCGAGATCAGCATCGCGATGACGATCATCGAAGTGGCCGACAGTCCCGCGTACCTGGCGGCACGCGGGTTCTGCCCATAGGTGCGCAGCGCGTAGCCCAGCCGCGTGTACCAGAGCAGCCACCAGACCAGGACTACGCAGATCAGCGCCACCAGCAGCGACAGATTCAGATAGGACGGGCCGACCTCGATGCCCATAGATTGCAGCCAGGGCTGGGCCTTGGGCAATAGCGCTGCCTCGGCGATGGGGCGTGTCTCGATCGCCATGCCCTCGGTCGAGCGGATCGGCCCGGCCAGCATATAGTTCAGCAGGCCTGCCGCAATGTAGTTGAACATGATGGTGGTGACGACCACATGGGCGCCCCGCCGCGCCTGCAGATAGGCCGGCACCAATGCCCAGGCGGCACCGAACAGCACCGCCGACAGGATGGCCACCAGGAACATCAGCGGCGCGTTCAGCGTGCCGTCGAGCCACAGGCAGGCCAGCGCCACGCCCAGGCCGGCGAAGTAGGCCTGGCCCTCACCACCAATATTGAACAGCCCGGCATGGAAGGCCACGGTCACGGCCAGGCCGGTGAAGATCAGGCTGGTGGCGTAGTACAGGGTGGACGACAGCCCGGCTTGCGGATCGAGCGCGCCGACCAGCATCACCTTCAAGGTGGCGAAGGGGCTCTCACCGACACCGAGTACGACCAGCGAGGCCACGGCCAGCGCCAACAGCAGCTGGACGCCGGGAATGGCCAGGCCATTCATCCACCATGGCATTTTGTTGGTGATCGGCTTTGGCTTAGGCACCGGCGCCGGCAAGCTACTTGCAGCTTCGCTCATTGGTGCACCCTACGCACTTCGTGCAGTCCCGCCAAGCGGGAATTCGCCCCTTCGGGCGGCCGTACGGGGCTCATGCTGCAGCCTTCTCTTGTGTCATCAGCATGCCGACTTCCTTGGCACTGGATTGGGCTGTCTCGACGATGCCGGTGATGGCACCGCAATTCATGACCATGATGCGGTCGGTCAGCGCAAAGATCTCTTCCAGCTCGACCGAGACCAGCAGGATGGCGGCACCGGCGTCGCGGGCGTTGATCAGCTCGCGGTAGATGCGCTCGATCGCACCCAGGTCCACGCCGCGCGTCGGCTGGCCGACCAGCAGGACCTCGGGCCGGCGCGCCATCTCACGCGCGATCACCAGCTTCTGCTGATTGCCGCCCGACATATCGGCCGTGCGCAGGCTGGGCAGCACCGGCCGCACATCGAAGGCCTCGATCAGTTTCAAAGTGCGCTCGCGGATGCGCTTCGGTGAAAGCCAGGCCCAGCCGCCCAGTTCGGCATCCTGATGGAAGCCCAGCACGGCCGACTCCTGCATGCTGAAGTTCTTGATCACGCCCTCGCCCAGGCGGTCTTCCGGCACATGGCCGCAGCCGTAGGCGCGCAGCTCGGAGGCCGGCAGCCAGTGCTTCGCATCGAAGCGACGCTGCTGACCGCGCGTGTTCAGCTGCAACTCGCCGGCGCTGGGTTTGAGCAGCCCGGCCAGCACGGCCAGCAACTCGGTCTGGCCATTGCCCGACACCCCGGCAATGCCCAGGATCTCGCCGGCGCGAAGTTCGAAATCCAGACCCTTCAGCCGCTCAACGCCGCGGGCATCGTGAACGCGCAGATTCTTCACGGCCAGGCGCACTTCGCTGTCAGCGCCGGCCTTGCTGCCCTTGTCCACTTGCAGCAGCACCGGCCGACCAATCATCAGCTCGGCCAGCTCCTCGCGGCTGGTGTCCTGCGTGCGGCGCTGCGCGACCACGCGGCCGGCACGCATCACGGTGACGTTGTCGGTCACGTCCATGATCTCCTGCAGCTTGTGCGTGATCAGCACCACGGTCACGCCCTGGGCCCGCAACTCGCGCAGGATGGTGAACAGCTGGGCCGCCTCCTGCGGCGTCAGCACGCCGGTGGGCTCGTCGAGTATCAGGATGCGGGCGCGGCGGAACAGCGCCTTCAGAATCTCCAGCCGCTGCTGCTCGCCGACCGGCATCGCCTCGACCAGCTTGTGCAGGTCCACCGGCAGATGGTGGGTCTCCATCAGGGTCTTGAGCCGCGCCTCGGCCTTCTGCCGCGCCTTGGCCAGCAGCCAGCCGTCCTCGGCGCCAAGCAGGATGTTCTCCAGCGCGCTCAGCGGCTCGACCAGCATGAAGTGCTGGTGCACCATACCCACGCCCTGCGCAATCGCCTCGGTGCTGCTGCGTATCTGCACCGGCTTGCCGGCCAGGCGGATCTCGCCCTCGTCGGCCTGGTAGAAGCCGTAGAGGATGGACATCAAGGTCGACTTGCCCGCGCCGTTCTCTCCGACGACACCATGGATGGTGCCGGCGGCGATCTTCAGCTCAATCTGGTCATTGGCCAGCACGGTGCCGAAACGCTTGGTGATGCCAAGCATTTCGACCGCATAGCCCATGGGTGCGGGTGTCGTATCGCCACTCATCACAAGTCCGTGTTGACCGCTGCAACGCTCACTTGCATTCGTTCTTGGCCATGTAGTCGATGACCTTGATCTTGCCGCTGACGATGTCGGCCTTGATCTGGTTCACCCGTTCCTCCATGGCCTTGGTGACCAGCGCGCGGTTGTGCTGGTCCAGTGCCCAGTCGATGCCGCCCTCCTTCAGGCCCAGCGAGGTGATGCCGGCGCTGGGTGCGCCCTTGGCGCCATCGTTGAAGGCGTTCTGCACTGCCACATCGACGCGCTTGACCATCGAGGTCAGGATGGTGCCCGGGTGCACATAGTTCTGATTGCTGTCCACACCGATGGCGAACTTCTTCGCGTCCTTGACGGCCTGGAACACGCCCATGCCGGTGCCGCCTGCCGCCGCGAAGATCACGTCCGCGCCGCGGTCCATTTGCGAGCGGGCCAGTTCGCCGCCCTTGGTCGGGTCATTCCAGGCCGCGGGCGTGGTGCCGGTCATGTTGGAGAACACCTCGGCCTTGGGATTCACGAACTTGGCGCCCTGCTCATAGCCGCAGGCAAAGCGACGAATCAGCGGGATGTCCATGCCGCCGACAAAGCCGACCTTGCCGGTGGTGGACTTCAGAGCCGCCAGCGCGCCAACCAGGAAGGAGCCCTCCTGCTCGCGGAACACGATGGACTTCACGTTCGGCTTCTCGACCACCATGTCGATGATGTAGAACTGCGTCTTGGCGAACAGCGGTGCCACCTTTTCCATCGAGGCAGCGCCGCCGAAACCCACCGTCACGATCGGGTTCTTGCCACTCTGCGCCAGCTTCTGCAGTGCCTGCTCGCGCTGCCCCTCATTGGTCATCGTGAACTCGGCGTACTTCTTGCCGGTGGCCTTCTTGTAGGCCTCGGCACCCTCGTAGGCCGACTGATTGAAGGACTTGTCGAACTTGCCGCCCATGTCGAACACCACGGCCGGATCGGCCTGCGCCATCGCCTGCGCACAGGCGCCCAGCAAGGCCAGACCGAGCAGACGTTGAACAGGCTTGGAGAAACGCAGTACTTGGGTCATAGAAAACTCCCGTGGACAGGGTTGGGTCAATAGTGCCGCACTGCGGCGGTGGATTCTCTGAGCATCAGCTCGGGCGCCAGCACCAGTTCCTGCGTGGCATGGGTCGGTGACTCGATGCGCTGCATCAGCATGCTCGCGGCACGCTCGCCGAGCTTGCGAATCGAGTAGCCCACTGTGGTCAAGGCAGGAAAGGAATAGGCGCCCAGATCAATGCCGTCAAAGCCTATCACCGATACCGCGCTGGGCACGGCCAGGCCGCATTCGGCAGCGGCACGGAGCACACCCAGGGCCATCAAGTCATTGCTGGCAAACACGGCGCTGACCTCATTGCGCTCGAACAGGCGCCGGCCGGCGGCATAGCCCGAAGAACTGCTGAAGTCTCCTCGCTCCAGCCAGGAACTCTCGGGCGCGATACCTGCAGCAAGAAGCGCCTGACGCCAGCCGCCCTCGCGCGAGTTGCTGACCTCGAATGACTCGGGGCCGCTGATGCAGGCAATCTTGCGATGACCGAGCGAGAGCAGATGCTCGACCGCCAGCCGCGCGCCGGCCTGGTTGTCGATACGCACCAGATCGGCCTCGACGCCGGGCATGCGCCGGTCGACGATCACCGAGGGCATGCCATAGGCCGCCCAGCCATGGGGCAGCGACTCCGCGCCGCCGGCCGAAGCCAGCAGCATGCCGTCCACTCGCCGCTCGACCAGGGTCTGCAGATAGCGCGACTGCCGGCCCGGGTTGTCGTCGCAATTGCACAGGAACACCGAGTATCCGGCCTGGTGGGCGCAGTCCTCGACGCCCCGGGTCAGCTCGGCGAAAAATGGGTTGGTGACGTTGGGCACCAGCACGCCGATGATGTGGGTCTCGCTGGTCTTCAGCGAGCGTGCCACCGCGCTGGGAAAGTAGCCCAGATCGGCCACCGCCTGCTGCACACGCGCCCGTGCCGATTCGCTGACCGGCCGCGTGCCATTCAAGACGTGCGAGACCGTGGTGAACGACACCCCTGCTCGTGCTGCAACGTCCTTGATGGTGCTCATGCAATAGATGACAAAGTGAGGAGGCTTGTGGCTGGATCAGGCCCGCGCCACTATAAGCGCAAACGTTTGCTATTGTATATTTGCGCCGATCAAAAAAGGCAGGGGCTCGCATCAGGGGTTTCCCTTCTCCCAGCACCGTTGGCGCATGAGAGATGCGATGTCCACAGTCATAAAAAAACCCGGCCGAGGCCGGGTTTTGACTGTCACGAGACCTATCCTTACGGCTTGTTGCCGGTCGGGAAGGGCCAAGCAGCTTGCGGGCTCAGCGCGGTCTTGGCAGACGACGCCGGAGCCGCGGCAGGCTTCGGTGCGGCAGGTGCCGCAGGGGCAGGGCCACTTTTCTTTGCAGCAGGCTTCTTCGCAGCCTTTTTGGCGGCCGGCTTTGCAGCAGGCTTCGGTGCAGCAGCGCTGGACTTCTTGGCAGCAACCTTCTTGACGGGTGCAGCGGCCTTCTTGGCCGGGGCTGCAGCCTTCTTCGCGGGTGCAGCGGCCTTCTTGGCCGGAGCTGCTGCCTTCTTCGCAGGTGCCGCGGCCTTCTTGGCCGGAGCTGCCTTCTTCGCCGGAGCGGCTGCCTTCTTCGCCGGAGCGGCCTTCTTTGCCGGTGCAGCGGCCTTCTTTGCCGGTGCAGCGGCCTTCTTCGCCGGAGCGGCTGCCTTCTTCGCAGGTGCAGCCTTCTTCACCGGGGGCTTCTTGGCGGGTGCCGCGGCCTTTGCCGGTGCAGCTTTCTTCGCTGCGGCCTTCTTAGCGGGTGCGGCTTTCTTGGCCGGCGCTTTCTTTGCAGTTGCCATTTCAATCTCCTTGATCAAGTTAAAAGAGCACTGCCCGAGTCGATCTAGCTCGGCTCGATGCAGTTATCCACCACCCGAAAGTCTGCCCAGGAGGGGCGCCCCGGTGCGGTGAATGGGGTCGCAAGACACAAGCGCAATGCTTCTACGGCATCACTGATCTGTCTTGCCAATCTATCTTTCGTACTGCTTGATCTCGTGTTCTTGAATCGCTGAAAGCGCCGCGCTGTTCAGTGCCTCAGTCCCACGAGAGTGCGCCACCGGATTGGTACTCGATGACGCGGGTTTCAAAGAAGTTGCGCTCCTTCTTCAGGTCGATCATTTCGCTCATCCAGGGGAAGGGGTTCTCTTCATTCGGGAACAACTCTTCCAAACCGATCTGGGTGGCGCGGCGGTTGGCGATGTAGCGCAGATAGCCCTTGAACATCGACGCATTGAGGCCCAGCACGCCACGCGGCATGGTGTCCTCGGCATATCGGTACTCAAGCTCCACTGCTTGAAGGAACAGCGCCTTGATTTCGGCCTTGAAGGCCGCCGTCCACAGATGCGGGTTCTCGGCCTTCAGCTGGTTGATCAGGTCGATGCCGAAATTGCAATGCATCGATTCGTCACGCAGGATGTACTGGTACTGCTCGGCCGCACCAGTCATCTTGTTCTGGCGACCCATGGCCAGGATCTGCGTGAAGCCGACGTAGAAGAACAGGCCCTCCATCAGGCAGGCGAAGACGATCAGGCTCTTCAGCAGCGTCTGGTCGTTCTCGGGCGTGCCGGTGTTGAAGTGCGGGTCCATGATCGCGCCGATGAAGGGGATCAGGAACTCGTCCTTGTCGCGTATCGACTTGACTTCGTTGTAGGCGTTGAAGATCTCGGACTCGTCCAGACCGAGCGACTCGACGATGTACTGATAGGCGTGCGTGTGGATCGCTTCTTCAAAGGCCTGGCGCAGCAGGAACTGGCGGCACTCGGGCGCGGTGATGTGGCGGTAGGTGCCCAGCACGATGTTGTTGGCGGCCAGCGAATCGGCGGTGACGAAGAAGCCGAGATTGCGCTTGATGATGCGGCGCTCGTCTTCGCTCAGACCGTTCGGGTCTTTCCAGAGCGCGATGTCGCGCGACATGTTCACCTCTTGCGGCATCCAGTGATTGGCGCAAGTGGCGAGGTACTTCTCCCAGGCCCATTTGTACTTGAACGGCACCAGCTGATTGACGTCCGTCTGGCCGTTGATGATGCGCTTGTCGGCCGCATTGACGCGGCGTTGAACGGGTGCCACTGTGGCTGCGTTCGAAGCGGGGGCGAGGACGGTGGAGATGGTGGGGGCCGGTGTGTTTGCGTCGGCCGTGAAGGCTGCATTTGCAGACGCCGATGCGGCCGCGCGCGGTGCGCTGGGCTCGCTCGCTGCGTTCAACGCATTGAGACTTTGAGAGGGCTTAAATTCTTCTTCCCAAACCAACATGGTGGACTTCCTATGGTTGCGGATTATCTGAGTGTTGCGTTCAAACACCAAGGACTTCTTGACATCAAAGCGACTTCGCTGTTGCTGGTGTGCATCGAAATTGCGTGATCAATTTGCGTGATCACGTCGAAGCGAAAGAGGTCCGCGATGCGAGGCCTTCAGACCTGGTCTCGCGGACCCGACTTTCACATCAACTTCGAAGGCTTCATCAACTCGCGATGCGTGCAACAGGATGTCAAACGAGGCACTGAACTTCGCGCGATGTCGGCAACAAGATCTGCCGAGTCGCGCGTCACTCAGTGCACTTCAAATCACTGGCAGGCTTCGCAATCAGGATTGTCGATAGAGCAAAATTTCACATCGGTCGCGGGCTCGCCGAGCATCGCTTCAACGCCTGCATCGGCAGCGGCCACAGGCGCCGAGTACGAGCTCACTTCGGCCGTGCTGTTCGACACCGAGTTCATCTGGCCGGCCTTGACCGTGCTCTTCTCGGCGTGCGTGGCGCCCATCGTGCGCAGGTAGTAGGTGGTCTTCAGGCCGCGGGTCCAGGCGAGCTTGTAGGTCTCGTCCAGCTTCTTGCCGGAGGCACCTGCCATATAGATATTGAGCGACTGCGCCTGATCGATCCATTTCTGGCGGCGCGCGGCGGCTTCGACCAGCCACTGCGTCTCGACTTCAAAGGCCGTGGCGTACAGCGACTTCAGCTCTTCCGGTGCGCGGTCGATGCGGCGCAGCGAACCGTCGAAGTGCTTCAGGTCCATGACCATCACGTCGTCCCACAGACCCAGGCGCTTCAGGTCGCGCACCAGGTATTCGTTGATGACGGTGAACTCGCCGGACAGATTCGACTTGACCGAGAGGTTGCCGAAGCAGGGCTCGATCGAGGCATCCACGCCGATGATGTTGGAGATGGTCGCCGTCGGCGCGATCGCCACGCAGTTGCTGTTGCGCATGCCGTGCTGGCGGATGCGGGCGCGCAACGCGTCCCAGTCCATGCTGGTCGAGCGGTCCACTTCCACATAGCCGCCGCGGGCCTCGGCCAGCAGATCGATCGAGTCGATCGGCAGGATGCCGCGGTCCCACAGCGAGCCCTTGTAGGTCTCGTACTGGCCCCGCTCTTCGGCCAGCTGGGTCGAGGCCCAGTAGGCGTAGTAGCAGACGGCTTCCATCGAACGGTCGGCGAACTCGACGGCCGCTTGCGAGGCGTAGGGTGTGCGCAGCGTGTACAGCGCGTCCTGGAAGCCCATGATGCCCAGGCCCACCGGGCGGTGGCGCAGGTTCGAGTCACGCGCCTTCTTGACCGCGTAGTAGTTGATGTCGATGACGTTGTCGAGCATGCGCATCGCCGTGGCGATGGTCTTCTTCAGCTTGGCATGGTCGATGCTGCCGTCGGCTTGCAGGTGGCGCACCAGATTGACCGAGCCGAGGTTGCAGACGGCGATCTCGCTGTCATTGGTGTTCAGCGTGATCTCGGTGCACAGATTGGACGAGTGCACGACGCCGACATGCTGCTGCGGCGAGCGCACATTGCAGGCGTCCTTGAACGTGATCCAGGGGTGGCCGGTCTCGAACAGCATCGACAGCATCTTGCGCCACAGGTCCTTGGCGGGCATGCGCTTGAACAGCTTGATCTCGCCACGGTCGGCCTTGGCCTCGTAGGCGGTGTAGGCCACTTCGAAGGGCTTGCCGAACAGGTCGTGCAGGTCCGGGCAGGTCGACGGCGAGAACAGCGTCCAGTCGCCGCCTTCCATGACACGGCGCATGAACAGATCGGGGATCCAGTTCGCGGTGTTCATGTCATGCGTGCGGCGGCGGTCGTCGCCGGTGTTCTTGCGCAGCTCCAGGAACTCTTCGATGTCCAGGTGCCAGGATTCCAGATACGCGCAGACCGCCCCCTTGCGCTTGCCGCCCTGGTTCACCGCCACGGCCGTGTCGTTCACCACCTTCAGGAAAGGCACCACACCCTGGCTCTTGCCGTTCGTGCCCTTGATGTGCGAGCCCAGTGCTCGCACCGGCGTCCAGTCATTGCCCAGACCACCGGCGAACTTGCTCAGCAGCGCGTTCTCTTTCAACGCTTCGTAGATGCCTTCCAGGTCGTCGCCGACCGTGGTCAGGTAGCAGCTCGACAGCTGCGAGCGGCGCGTGCCGGAGTTGAACAGGGTCGGCGTGCTCGACATGAAGTCAAAGCTCGACAGCACTTCATAGAACTCGATCGCGCGGGCTTCGCGGTTTTCTTCGCGCAGCGCCAGGCCCATGGCCACGCGCATGAAGAAGGCCTGGGGCATTTCGATGCGCACATCTTCAATATGCAGGAAGTAGCGGTCGTACAGCGTCTGCAGACCCAGGTAGTCGAACTGCAGATCGCGCTCGGCCTTCAGTGCGGCACCCAGCTTGGCCAGGTCGTACTCTTTGAGCAGGCGCTCGTCCAGCAGCTCGGCCTGCACGCCCTTGGCGATGTAGCCGGGGAAGTACTCGCCGTAGCGCTGCTGCATATCGCCTTGCAGCACTTCCTGGCCGAGGATCTCCTTGCGGATCGTGTGCAGCAACAGGCGGGCGGTGGCGTGCGAATAGCCGGGGTCCTTTTCGATCAGGGTGCGGGCGGCCAGGATGGCGGCCTTGTAGACCTCGTCCAGCGGCACGCCGTCATACAGATTGCGCAGCGTCTCGTTCATGATGGGCTCGGCCGTCACGTCCGCGCCCAGGTTCTGGCAGGCGGCGGTGACCACGGTGCGCAGACGCGCCAGGTCCAGCGGCAGGCGCTGGCCGCCATCGATCACGTACAGGCCGGAAGAGTGGTCGGGCACCGGTACGGCATGGCTGGCACGCTCTTGCGAACGGCGCTCGCGGTACAGCACATAGGCGCGGGCCACTTCGTGATGGCTGCCGCGCATCAGACCCAGCTCGACCTGGTCTTGCACGTCTTCAATATGGAAAGTGCCGCCGCTGGGGCGCGAACGCATCAGCCCACGCACCACCGCTTCGGTCAGCGCGTCCACCGTCTCGCGCACGCTGGCCGATGCCGCGCCCTGCGTGCCATGCACGGCCAGAAACGCCTTCATCAGGGCCACCGCAATCTTGCTCGGCTCGAAGGCCACCACGGCGCCGTTGCGACGCAGGATCTGGTAGCCCTGGTAAGCCGACTGCGGGCTGCTGATGGCGTGGGGCGGCGCGGCTTGCAGCAGGGTGCTGGCTTCGGGCGTGTGTGTGGATTGCATGGATTCCCTCTTGTCTCGACGACGGTCAATCAGAAAAACTCTGAAACAAAAAACAGCGGCGCAACACCTGCCAGTCCTTCCGATCAGGCGCAGCGCGATTTCATTTATCGACTTGGCTCCAACCGGTGGAGATCATTCCCGTCAGGGCCTGGCCTGGGGGCGGCACTCGAGTCGAGTGGTATGTTGATCTCTGCTCCTGCCCACAGGACGGTGGCGATGGCGACGACCGGTGTATGAAACAAACCAGTCGATGGACTATCAGGCACTACGGTAAAGGCAGGCATATTGTTGATTTGCCAGGCGGTCAGTATAGCGTGAAAGAACACTATATCTGGGGGGGGCACCCCTTTCAAGCACTACCGCTAGCGTTCGACCCCCATTGACCGCCCGGGCGACTCGCGCTAGGCGCATGGCCCTGTCCGGGGTGCCGAGGACACACATCGGATGCCAGGTCTCACCGACTCTGCGTTTGCCAATCGCAGGCCGCGCCGGCATTGGCTTGGCGGCCCATTTCGCGCGCCAGGCCGCATGAATGCTGGCGCGACGCGAGGCCCATCCGCGTGCGGCAAATGACCCTCTCAGCCCCCCGACTCGCCCGACAAGACCAGGCCCTCGGGGAAACACCGAGCGGGCCAGCCCAGGCCTTGCGCGAGCAGCGCCCACTCGAAGCCCGCACCCGGGTCGCTCTTGCGCCCCGGCGCCACATGCTCGTGGCCAACGACATGGGCAATCGGATAGGCACCGGCCAGATCGTGCAGCAGCTGCACCAGGGTCCGGTACTGCGGCGCTTCGAAGCTGAGGCCTTCCAGGCCCTCGAGCTCGATGCCGATAGCGAAGTCATTGCAGTTGCTGCGGCCTTCGAACTGCGAGGCCCCGGCATGCCAGGCCCTTTGCTCGCAGGACACAAATTGAAGCAACTCGCCGTCGCGCCGAATCAGAAAATGCGCGGACACCTGCAGCCCGCGAATGCCCTGGTAATAGGGATGGGCGTCCCAGTCGAGCTGGTTGGTGAACAGCCGCGTGATCGCCTCACCACCGTACTCACCCGGCGGCAGGCTGATCGAGTGGATCAGTGCCAGGCTGACCGGCAGCCCGGCGGGCCGCTCGTTGCAATTCGGCGAGGCCAGATGAGCGGCCCGCGCATACCAGCCATCCGCAAACAGCGGCTCAGTCGCCGTCACCGTCGCCCCCTGCCCCTTCGGCCCCCACACCGAGCCGCGCCATGCGATAGCGCATCTGCCGCAACGACAGGCCCAGGCTCGCGCCGGCCGCCGTGCGGTTGCCGCGGTGGCGCTCCAGCGCACGCATCAGGATGTCGCGCTCGACCTCGTCGAGGTACTGGGCCAAGTCGCTGGGCAGCGCTGCCGGCGCATCGGTGCCGGTCTCGCGGCCGGTTGGTGCCGGCAGATCGAGCAGGGCATCGAAGCTGGCCTGGCTGCTGTCGGCAAACGCCGCATCGGGCAGGTCCAGATCGGCCAGATCGATCTCGGCGCCGCCGGAGAGGGCCAGCGCGCGATGCAGCAGATTCTCCAGCTCGCGCACATTGCCCGGGAACGGGTAGCGCGCCAGATGCGAGAAGGCCGCCGGCGTGAGCCGAGGCGTCGGCGACACCCCGGCATCGCGTGCAATACGCTCCAGCACATGCTCGGCGATCTCGCGCAGGTCCTCGATACGCTCGCGCAGCGGCGGCACACGGATCTGTATGACGTTGAGGCGGTAGAACAAGTCCTGCCGGAAGCGGCCGGCCAGCACCTCGGCGCCGAGATCCTTGTGCGTGGCGCTGAGGATGCGCACATTGACCGGCAGCTCATGCACCGCACCCACCGGCCGCACCAGACGCTCCTGGATCACGCGCAGCAGCTTGCTCTGCATGCTCAGAGGCAGCTCGCCGATCTCGTCGAGGAACAGGGTGCCGCCATTGGCGGCTTGAAAGAAGCCTTCGCGGTCTTCATTGGCGCCGGTGAAGGCGCCCTTGCGGTAGCCGAAGAATTCGGCCTCCAGCAACTGCTCGGGAATCGCGCCACAGTTGACGGCGATGAAAGCCTGTGCCGTGCGCGGGCTGACCTCGTGGATGGCCCGCGCCACCAACTCCTTGCCCGTGCCGGACTCGCCTTGCACCAGCACCGGCGCCATGCTGCGCGCCACCTTCTCGATCAGGCTGCGCACCTGTTGCAGGGCCGTCGAGCCGCCGGCCATGCGCTGCAGGCCGGTGGCCAAGGCCCGCGCTTGGGCTTTGGCGACGTGCTTGGGCTCGGCGGCCAGTGCGGCCTGCCTGGCTGCTTGGTCGGCCGCCGGCTGCCCTTGCTCGGACGGCAGCCTGGCCGGCACAACCGAAGGCCCCTGCTGCGGCATGCGGCCCAGCGCCGAGGCAACGACCATGCGGAACTGGCGCAGGTCCACCGGCTTGGTCAGATAGTCATAGGCGCCGGCCTTCAGCGCCTCGACCGCATTCTCGGCCGAGCCGAAGGCGGTGATGACGATGGCCTTCTCGGGTCGGCCCGTGGTCTCCAGCCATTGCAGCAGATCCAGGCCCGAGCCATCGGGCAGGCGCATGTCGGTGATGACGGCGCTGTAGCGCTGCCGCTTCAGATGCGCCATCGCCTCCTCGAGCGAGGCGGCCGTCTCGATGCGGTAACCCTCACGCACCAGGGTCAGCTCATACAAGGTGCGCAGATCGGGCTCGTCGTCCACCACCAGCAGGCTGAATTCGACTTCTGCGCTCATGAGAAACAAACGCCGGGCCGCCCCAAGTTGTTTCTCCCCCCTCGGGGGGCCTGACGCGAAGCGGCGGGTTTGGGGGCGCTCATGAGGGGGCTGCTGTGCTGGGAGTGTTGGCTGCGGCGCCGACCAAGGGTGCCTGGCGCCTCAGGGTGACGACGAACTGATTGCCTTGCACCTGGCTTTGCCGGCGGCTGATGTACTCGATATTGCCGCCATAGCGCTCGCACAGTTCGCGACAAATATACAGCCCCAGGCCGGTGCCGCGGCTGCGCGTCGAGAAGAAGGGCTCGAACAGATGGCGCTCAACCTCGGGCGAAATCAGATCGCCCTCGCTGAACACGCCCAACTCGGCCAGCCGGTCCGAGCGCAGGCCCAGGCTCACCAGCAGGGCCCCGGTTCGCTTGGGCGCATGCCGGTAGGCGTTGTCCAGCAGATTGACGACGACGCGGCGCAGGTGGTCCGGCTCGAAGGCAATCATCAGGGCGTGGGGCGGCAGGTGCAGCTGCAACAGGCCGTCGTCGCCCAGCGTGACCTCGTTGGTGCGTGCCCATTCCTGGCAGATCTCAAGCAGCAGCGCCTGGGCGTCGATGATGCTGGCCTCGCTGGCATCGCTGGCCACCCCGGGAGCCAGGGCCATCACGTCATCGACGATGCGCTTGAGGCGCAGTGCATTGCTGGCCACGATGGCGGTCAGATGCTGCTGCGTCGGCTCCAGGCAATCCTCGGACAGCAGCGCATTGGCCTGGTCGATAGCAGCCAGCGGGTTGCGGATCTCGTGCGCGATGCCGGCCGAGACGCGGCCCATCGCGGCCAGCTTCTCCTGGCGGCTGCGCGCCTGCACGGTGCGCAGGTCTTCGAGAAAGAGCACGCACAGCTCCTCGCTGGCACGCGAGGCCTGGCGGCGCGTGAAGCGCACGCGCACGCGCAGCGAGCGGCTGTTGCCGGGCTCGAACTGCAGGCTCAGATCAGCCCCCTCCTCGGGCCATTCACCCAGGGCAAAGGCGCTCTCGACCCCCGCCACCAGCGGCGCCCACACCGGCATGCCGCGCAGCTGGAACGGCGCGGCACGCACCATGCCATGGGCGCTGAGCAGGCTGCGCGCGGCCGGGTTCGCGGCACGCACGCGGCCGCGCCGGTCCACCACCAGCACACCCTCCTGCATCTCATCTATCACCAGCCGGTTCAGCTGGGCCTGCTGGCGTGCCAGCTCCAGGCTGCCGCGGGCACTGCGCTCCTCGCGCGCCAAACGGCTGGCCAGCTCGGCCGCCAGCAGGGTGACGATGAACAGGCCGCTGCCGGCCAGGCCGGACTGGGTCATGCGCAGCGCCGGGTCCAGACCACGAAGCACGCTGAGCCAGGCCGTGCCCAGCAGCATCAGGGTCACCCCGGCCGCGGTGGCCAGTGCCATCAGCCGCGGCGTCAGCAGGCCCGACATCAGCACCGGCAGCACCAGCAGCGCCACGAAGTTCAGGCTGCTGCTGCTATCCAAGGCATGCAACATCGAGAACACCAGCAGATCGACGCCGATGCTGCCGAGCCACTGCGGGCTGGCGAGACGCGCCAGGGCCTTGGGGCTGGTGGGCTGCTGAAAACGTGGCAACAGCCACAGCACCAGGGTCTGCACCGCATAGCCGCCACACAGCACCATCACCCAGACATCGGGCTTGGAGCCCAGCAGGGCCAGACTGATCTGCGTGGCCAGCAGGGCCAGCCCCAACGCCGCCCGAGCGGCAAGAAAGACACGGTAGATGCGCTGAAAGCTGGAGCCCCCCTGGGTGCCCGCACGCAGCCCCGAGGCGGGCTGATCGGTCTCTCCGGCATCGGCCTCGAGCTCATGAGCCAACCGCGCCTCGGCCTCCAGATCAAGCTCGGCATGCCCCTCGTCGGCGGGCGCCGGCCCGAACCAGGAATGCTGCGCCTCGTCGCGCGCCGCCGGCCCGCGCCTGTCGACGCGGCGCCGGTCGCCCTGGCGGCGATCGCTGGCGCGCCGGTTGCCGTTGGAGGCGGGTTCTGTGTCTGCCTCGAGGTCGGACAGCCTCATTGCACCCCGCCCTGCCGGGCCTCAAAGGCATTGCGGTGCTCGGCGCTGCAGAAGTGGCCGCCACGGCCTGGCAGCGCCTCGGCCACCGGCAGATGCAGGCCGCACTCGGCGCAGCTGACCATGGTCAGCGCCTTCTTCTTGGTCTCGTCGTCGCGCCGCACCGGCGGCGGCGTGCGCCGCTTGAAGCCCAGCAGCAATGCCACGACGCCAATCACCAGCAACAGAATCAGGTATTTCATCGCAGCTCAGTTGAGGGGCCGCTGCAGCAGCACTTCCAACACGAAACGGGAGCCCACATAGGCCAGCAGCAGCAGGCCCGCTCCCAGATACAACCAGCGCGTGGCGCGTCGGCCGCGCCAGCCAAACACCTGACGCCCGGCCAGCAGGCTGGACAGCACCAGCCAGCCCAGCATCGACAGCAGATTCTTGTGATCCCAGCGCCAGTGCGGTGTGAACCACCAGCCCAGTGCAATCGCCAGCGACAACATGCACACGCCCGCCGCCACGAACTGGAAGGTCAGCCGCTCCAGTCGCAGCAGCGGCAGGCCCATCGCACCCGCTGCCGGGGCCTTCTTCAGGCGCATCTGCCGCTCGGCCATATTGAGCAGCGCCGCATGCAGCACCGCCACACCGAACAGGCCATAGGAGGCCAGGCCCAGCACCCAGTGCAGCGGCGCCCAGGGTGAGCCCGCCTGTGGCCGGCTCTCGCCGGGAAAGATGCAGGCAAGCACCACCACCACCAGGCCCAGCGCCGACAGCACCCGCTTCACACCGGGCAGCGGCAGCAGCCGGCTCTCCACCATATAGACACCGAGCACCAGCCACAGGGTCATCGACAGCGCCGGCGCGAAGCCGAAACGTGCGCCGGGGTCGACCAGCCCAATGCCGGCAATATCGATCAGCAGGGCCGCGGCATGGGCAAGCCAGGCCAGCAGCAACGCATGCTGCAGGACCAGCGGCTGCGGTGCCGAGGCATGGGCCTTCAGCACCGTCACGGCATAGCCCAAAGCCGCCGCGCCACTGAAGCCCAGCAGGCTCCAAAGCGCCAGGCCCGACTGACTGGAGGTCGCGAACGATAGAATCATCCGCACAGTGTACTTTTGCGCATCAGCTTTTCAGCCGGCTGCGCCAGCCCCATGGCCTCCACCTTGACAGACCGCCTGAGTCGCCTCGTTAAAACGATGCGCGGCCAGGCCCGCATTACCGAAGACAACGTCCAGGACATGCTGCGCGAGGTCCGCATGGCTCTGCTCGAAGCCGACGTCGCCCTGCCCGTGGTGCGTGACTTCATCGCCCGGGTCAAGGAGAAGGCGCTGGGCACCGAGGTGGTGGGCTCGCTCTCACCAGGCCAGGCCCTGGTGGGCGTGGTGCACAGGGAGCTGGTCGCGACGATGGGCGCCGGCATCAGTGACATCAACCTCGCCGCGCAGCCGCCAGCGGTCATCTTGATGGCCGGCCTGCAGGGCGCGGGCAAGACCACGACGACCGCCAAGATCGCCAAGCACCTGATCGAGAAGCGCAAGAAGAAGGTGCTGACCGTCTCGGCCGACGTCTATCGCCCGGCAGCCATCGAACAGCTGAAGACCGTGACCAAGCAGGCCGGGGCCGAGTGGTTCCCGTCCGACCCGGGTCAGAAGCCGCGCGACATCGCGTTGGCCGCACTCGACTACGCCAAGCGGCACTACTTCGACGTGCTGATGGTCGACACGGCCGGCCGCCTGGCCATCGATGAAGCGCTGATGGCCGAGATTCGCGAGCTGCATGCGGTGCTCAATCCGGTCGAGACGTTGTTTGTCGTCGACGCCATGCAGGGCCAGGACGCGATCAATACCGCCAAGGCCTTCAAGGAAGCGCTGCCCTTGACCGGCGTCGTGCTGACTAAGCTGGACGGCGATTCGCGCGGTGGCGCCGCGCTGTCGGTGCGCCAGGTCACCGGTGCGCCAATCAAGTTCGCCGGCGTGTCCGAGAAGATCGACGGCCTCGAAGTGTTCGACGCCGAGCGCCATGCCGGCCGTGTGCTGGGCATGGGCGACATCCTGGCCCTGGTCGAGCAGGTGCAGGCCGGTGTGGACGTCGAGTCGGCACAGAAGCTGGCCGACAAGCTGCGCAGCGGCAGCGGCTTTGATCTGAATGACTTCCTGTCCCAGATCAGCCAGATGAAGAAGATGGGCGGCCTGGCCGGCCTGATGGACAAGCTGCCCTCGCAGATGACCGCCAAGGCAGGAGCGGCCGATATGGACCGGGCCGAGCGCGACGTGCGCCGCATGGAAGGCATCATCAATAGCATGACGCCGCTGGAGCGCCGCAAGCCCGAACTCTTGAAGGCCAGCCGCAAGCGCCGCATCGCCGCCGGTGCGGGCGTGCATGTGCAGGAAGTCAACCGCGTGCTCAATCAGTTCGAGCAGATGCAGGGCATGATGAAGAAGATGAAGGGCGGCGGCCTGATGAAAATGATGAAGCGCATGGGTGGCATGAAGGGCATGGGGGGCATGTAATGACCCTGGGCCTGGCCATTGCATGGGGGACCGCGCTGTTGCTGGCGGTGGCCCTGCTCTGGCTGCGGCACAAGTCCGGCCAGGCGCGCAAACAGGTCAGCGCCCGACCCGACCCGCTGGACACCGTCGAAGCCTGGCACCCCAAGCCGATGCGCGTGCTGATGAGCAGCGAGCGCAAGGCGCTTGGCGTGCTGCGCGAGGCCTGCCCCGACCACCTGATACTGGCCCAGGTGCCACTGTCGCGGTTTCTGCGCGTGCCCACCGATAACGCCTATGGCGACTGGCTGCAGCGCGTCGGCCATCACTGCGTGGATCTGCTCTTGTGCACCCAGACCACCGAGGTGCTGGCGGTGATCGAGCTGCAGCAGGAAAACACCCCGGCCAGCCGCCAGCAGCGCCTGGAGCGCGTGCGCCGCGTGCTTGAGGGCGCCGGCATTGCCATGTACACCCTGCCCGCCAAGCGCCTGCCCTCGGCCTCGGTGCTGCGCAATATGCTGCTGGGTGAAATTCCGCCCGGCCCCTCGGGCCGGCCCGAGCCCAATGGCGCCCGGCTCAGCAACAACGCCATGGCCGGCCTGGCCATGAGCCTGCGTGAGGCGCAGCGCGAATCGGTGCCCGCCGCCGACGACAACTCCGACCAGCACGAACCGACGCCCTCGACCTGGTTCGACGAGATGGAAACCACGCCGCTGCCGACGCTGGACCAGGCCACCCAGCCGCACCGGCTGAGCTGAAGAATTACTCCAGCAAGGCCTGGGCGAATTCGGCGGCGTTGAAGGTCTGCAGGTCTTCGAGCTTCTCTCCGACGCCGATGAAATAGACCGGGATCGGCCGCTCGCGCGCAATCGCCGCCAACACCCCGCCCTTTGCCGTGCCATCGAGCTTGGTCACGATCAGCCCGGTCAGACCCAGCGCCTCGTCGAAGGACTTGACCTGGCTCAGCGCGTTCTGGCCGGTGTTGCCATCGACCACCAGCAGCACCTCATGAGGCGCGTCGGCCTGTGCCTTGCCGATCACGCGACGAATCTTTTTCAGCTCTTCCATCAGGTGCAGCTGCGTGGGCAGACGACCGGCGGTGTCGGCAATCACCACATCGCGGCCGCGCGCGCGGCCGGCGGTGACGGCATCAAAGGTCACGGCCGAGGGGTCGCCGCCCTCCTGGCTGACGATCTCGACCTGGTTGCGATCGGCCCAGACGGCCAACTGCTCGCGCGCCGCCGCGCGAAAGGTGTCGGCCGCGGCCAGCAGCACCTTCAGGCCCGAGTCGGCAAAGTGCCTGGTGAGCTTGCCGATGCTGGTGGTCTTGCCGGCGCCATTGACACCCACCACCATCATCACCGTCGGGCTGTGCTCGCCCACCGTCAGCGGCTTCTCCAAGGGTTTGAGCAAATCAGTCAGCGCCTGCACCAGCAGCCCGCGCACGGCCGAGGGCTCGGTGGCCTTGGCCTCCTTGACGCGACGCTTCAGGTCGGCCAGCAGAAACTCGGTCGCCTTGACACCCGCATCGGCCATCAGCAGCGCGGCCTCCAGCTCCTCATACAGCGCGTCATCGATCTGCGTGCCGGTGAACACCTGGGCGATGCTGGAGCCGGTCTTGCGCAGGCCCTGGCGCAGCTTGTCCATCCAGCTGCGGCGCGGCACGTCAACGACAAGCACCGTCTCCTGCACCTCGGCAGGACTGGCAATGGCCGGGGCAGCAACGGCCACGGGCGGAGCCGCGACGGCCGGGCTTTCGGCAACTGGAACGGGAGCGGGTTTTTTACGAAAGAAGCTGAACATCGAGTCGGGCCGGCGGCTGCGGCAGAGTGAGGCGCCAAGAAATTTTGGGCTAAACGCGCATCATGCCTTGCAGATCTTGCTTGCGCACCAAAAATATCGCATATAATGGCGGGCTTAGGCGCTTTAGCTCAGTCGGTTAGAGCGACGGAATCATAATCCGCAGGTCCGGGGTTCGAATCCCTGAAGCGCCACCAAAAATGAAAGCCCTGTGAGTCAACGACTTACAGGGCTTTTTCATTTGCGCCCGGCCATCAGCACAGCCCACGCGACATCGCAAGAGGTTCCTGGCGCATCCGTCAGGTCTTTCACTAGGGAGCTGTCATCCAGCGGCGAAAGTGCGAGTATCCGAGGGGCCCCATCCACGACAGCTTCCCGACACCGTGCCAAGCCCCGACCAATCGCCCGCCCCGGGCCAAGACAGTGGAGACACCGAACGTCGCACCCGGCCGCACCGGCGCGGCGCCGCACGCGATGATGTGCGGCAGGGAATCCTGCGCGCGGTGCGGCAGATGCATGCCGAAAGCGGCTACTGCGGTGTGACCATGCGCAGCGTCGCGCAGGCGGTGGGCATGCCGCCGATGTCTCTGTACCGCTACTTCCCGAACAAGTCGGCGCTGCTGGAGGGGGTGTGGGCCGATGTGCTGGACGCCTCGCTGCAGATGGTCCGGACAGCAAGCAGCGCGTCGGACTCGCCGATGAGCCGCCTGCGCAAGCTGTACGAAGCCTATGTGATGTTCTGGCTCCAACACCCGGAAGACTTCAAGCTGGTGTTCGACCCCGGAAGCCGAGCAGCGCCGTCGACCCTGGCGGCAGGCCCGGCCTCCGGCTTCAGGCAGGAATGCGAAACCTTGATCGACGCCTGCCTGCCACCCGAGCTCGACGCGGCCCGGCGCCAGGCCGCCTACGACTTGTGCCGACTCAAGGTCATAGGCTTTCTGTTCGCGTCGATCAGCCTCATCTCCAAGCCGCTGACACCGACGCCGCTGCTGCTGAAGGCCATGCTGGACGACATCGAGCACCAGCTTCGCCATACGGGCTGAGGGCCGCGACGCCCCTTGGCTGCCCGAGGCCTATAGCAAGGACACAAGCTTCAGGGCGGCCCCGACGAAGCATGCAGGCGCGCACTGAACTCGCCGGCCTCCAGCGCCTTCGCGAACAGCCAGCCTTGATAGGTTTCGCAACCGTGCTCGCGCAGAAAATCCAGCTGCGCCTCAGTCTCCACGCCCTCGGCCACCAGGGTCAGCCCCAGGCTGTGGGCCAGCGCGATGATGGACCTCGATATTTTGACGTCGCTCAGGTCATGCGGAATGTCCTTGATGAAGCCCCGGTCGATCTTCAGCTTGGACACCGGCAGGGCCTTCAGATAGGCCAGCGAGGAGTAGCCGGTGCCGAAGTCGTCGAGCGCGACGGTGCAGCCCAGGGCCACCAGGGCGTCGAGCTGCTCGCGCGCGAGCAGGGGCTGGACCATGGCAATCGACTCGGTGATCTCGATCTCCAGCAGCTTGGCCTGTGCGCCGCTGCGCTGCAGCAACGCAGCCACCTTGTCGGGCAGATTGCGCTGCCGGAACTGCTGGGCCGAGAAGTTGACCGCCACGCGCAGCGGCGTGCCGGCGCCGCTCCAGGCGGCGATCTGACGGCAGGCGGTGTCCAGCACCCAGTCCGACAGCGGCAGTATCAGGCCGGTGGTCTCCGCCACCGGGATGAAGCGTCCGGGCGGCACCTCGCCCAGCAGCTCATCGGTCCAGCGCACCAGGGCCTCGGCGCCGACGATGGCGCCGCTGCGGACATCGACCTGCGGCTGGTAGAGCAGGCGCAGACCGCCGCGGTGGATGGCCTCCTTCAGGCGGGCATGCAGCTGCATGTTCTCGTGGGCATGCTGATCCAGCTGGGCCGAGTAGCAGGCGTAGGTGCCCCGGCCGGCCCGCTTGGCCTGGTACATGGCCAGGTCGGCGTAGCGCAGCAGGTCCTCGCTGTCGCGAGCATCCTCGGGGCAGAAGGCCAGGCCGATGCTGCCGCCGATATCGACCACTTGGTTTTGCAGGCGGCAGGGTGCGTCCAGCGACTGCAGCAGCTTCTCCGCAACGCTGACCGCCTCGTCAACGCTGCCCAGGTCCGACAGCAGGATGCCGAACTCGTCGCCGCCCAGCCGGGCCAGCGTGTCGCTCTCGCGCAGCACCGAGCGCAGGCGCTGGCTGACATGCCTCAGCAGCTCGTCACCGGCCAGGTGGCCGAAGCTGTCATTGACGGTCTTGAAGTCATCGAGGTCCAGGAACAGCGCCGCCACCCGCCGATCGCTGCGCCTGGCATGCGAAAGCGCCTGATCGAGTTGCAGGCGGAACAGCCAACGGTTGGGCAGGCCGGTCAGCTCGTCGTGCGTGGCCCGATGGTGCAGCGACTCCTCGAATCCCTTGCGCTCGGTCAGGTCGCGCACATAGGCGATCGCATGCTGCTCGTTCTCGTCCTGCCAATGCCCCAGCGAGATATCGACCGGCAGCATCTGGCCATCGCGGCGCATCAGCCGCAGGTCCAGGGAGCCCATCGCCCGGGCGTTCGCCGCGGTGAAGTAGTCGCGCATGGACCGGGCATGCCTGGCGCGCAGCGCGGGCGGCAGGAAGATGTCGACATTGCGGCCCACCAGCTCATCGCGCGGGTAGCCGGACATCGCCTCCATCGCCGGATTGACCATCAGAATGGTGCCGCTGTGATGGACCCACAACACGCCGTCCGGCGCTGCGCTGAGCACCAGCTTCTCGCGCAGATGCTGGGCCTCCATTCGCTCCAGCGGCCGGCGCAGGGCCTCGTTGAAGGTGGCATGGAACAGGTACAGATAGGCAGCGATCTTGTAGGCATGCCCCAGCACATTGGCGCCGTCCTTGTCGATCACGCCCAGCATGGTGAAGAACAGCTCGGACACGGCGGACAGCGCCACGGTAAAGATCAGCGCCATCACGCACTCGCGCACCAATTCCGCACGGCGGCGCCACAGCGCGACCAGCGTCGCCAGATTGAGGCCGATGATCAGCCACTCGGTGGTGATCTTCAGCGGAGTCAGCCCTTGACCTTCCACAAACAGGGCCGGTAGGCGCTCCGGCCAGGCCAGGCCGATCGCGGCGGCCAGGCCCACCAACAGCAGCATCGCCAGCAGCGCCAGGCGCCTGTGCAAGCGGCCCAGCGCCGGCAGGGCGGGCAGCAGGGCATAGGCCAGCAGCGCGGTGGCGGCCAGCAATCGGGCCAGCAGCCAGAAGAAGATCGACTTGTGCGCGGAGTTGGGCGTCAGGGCCGCGGGCATGCCCACATAGCTCAGCGCATGCAGGAAGTCGAGCAGTCCGACCCCCAGAAAGGCAACACCCAAGAGCACGACGGTGCCCTGGCGGGCCGGGAGTATGGCGCGGTATCCGGTGACGAAGACCAGCAGTGACACCACCACCGCCGCCAGTTCCACCAAGCTGTGCAGGAACACGAACTGCGCCGGGTCCACCACGATCTGCCGAGACGGATGCGACACCCACCAGAGCAGCGGCACAGCCAGCAGCAGCAGGCCCCAGCCGATGGCGCTCTGGTACGGATGCTGGTGGCCGGGACGCAGGGCGGGCGCCTTCATCGATGTCGCTGGTGGCGCCCGTCAGCGGCGCATGCGGCGCAGCGATCTGAGCAAAAAATTGATGCGTACATGTACGCAAATATAGCGGAACCGCGCAACGCTGGCATGCCTCGCTCACGCCGCTTTGAATCTGGCAAGAGCTCTTACAATAGGCACCTTCCCGGCCCGAGGCATGCCTTGGGCTGATTTCATTGACGCAGCCACTGGATGTACCCCATGTACCGCTGTGCTATTTCTGCCGTGGCCTTTGCCGCGGCGGCGCTGAGCCTTGGCTTTTCCGTCAGCGCCAGCGCCCAGAACCACCGCCCCTTTCCGGCCACAGCCCTGCGTGGCGAGCTGGTCGTCGTGCAGGCCCCCGATGTCACGCTCAATGGCCAGGCCGCCCGGCTGGCGCCCGGCGCGCGCATACGCGGCGACAACAATCTGATGCTGCTCTCGGCCAGCATCACGGGGCAGAAGTTGACTGTGCACTACACGATCGACTCCTACGGCCTGCTGAAGGATTTGTGGATCCTGAACACGACCGAGCTGGCCAACACGCCCTGGCCGCAAACCGCCGAACAAGCCGCCAGCTGGGTCTTCGACTCGGGTGCGCAGACCTGGACCAAGCGCTGAAGGGCGGACACCACCATGACTAAAAAAGTATTCATCAAGACCTTCGGCTGCCAGATGAACGAGTACGACTCGGACAAGATGGCCGATGTGCTGGGCGCCGCCCAAGGCTATGAGCCGACCACCGATGTCGAGCAGGCCGATCTGATTTTGTTCAACACCTGCTCCGTGCGCGAGAAGGCGCAGGAGAAGGTGTTCAGCGACCTGGGCCGAGTCAAGCACCTGAAGGCCAAGGGCGTGATGATTGGCGTCGGCGGCTGCGTGGCAAGCCAGGAGGGCGCTGCCATCATCGCCCGCGCGCCCTATGTGGACGTGGTGTTTGGCCCGCAGACGCTGCATCGTCTGCCGCAGATGCTGGACGCCCGCGCGCGCCAGAACCGGCCCCAGGTGGACATCAGCTTCCCCGAGATCGAGAAGTTCGACCACCTGCCGCCGGCCCGCGTCGAGGGTGGCAGCGCCTATGTGTCGATCATGGAAGGCTGCTCGAAGTACTGCTCCTACTGCGTCGTGCCCTATACCCGCGGCGAGGAGTTCTCGCGCCCGTTCGAGGACGTGCTGACCGAGGTGGCCGCCGCCGTTGACCAGGGCGTCAAGGAAGTGACGCTTCTGGGCCAGAACGTCAACGGCTATCGCGGCAAGATGGGCGGCACGGACGAGATCGCCGACTTCGCGATGCTGCTCGAATACGTCGCCGAGATCCCGGGCCTGGAGCGGCTGCGCTTCACCACCAGCCACCCGAACGAGTTCTCGCAGCGCCTGATAGAGGCCTATGACAAGGTGCCGCAGCTGGTCAATCATCTGCACCTGCCGGTCCAGCATGGCTCGGATCGCATCCTCTCGGCGATGAAGCGGGGCTACACGGCGCTGGAATACAAGTCCACGATACGCAAGCTACGCGCGGTGCGGCCGGACATCCGCCTCTCGAGCGACTTCATCGTCGGCTTCCCCGGAGAGACCGAGGAAGACTTCCAGAAGATGATGAAGCTGATCACCGACATCGGCTTCGACCAGAGCTTCAGCTTCGTCTTCAGCCCCCGCCCAGGCACGCCGGCCGCGGCCCTGGAGGACACGACGCCGCATGAGCTGAAGATCCAGCGCCTGCAGCATCTGCAGTCAGTCATCGACGCCAATGTGCAGAGCATCAGCCAGAGCCTGGTCGGCAAGACCCAGCGCATCCTGGTCGAGGGCCCGTCGCGCAAGGATGCGATGGAGCTGATGGGCCGCACCGAATGCAACCGCAAGGTCAATTTCGCCGGCCCGGCAAGGCTGATCGGTCAGATGGTGGACGTCAACATCACCGCCGCCTTCACCAACTCGCTGCGCGGCGAGGTGCTGATCACGGAGAGCGAAGAAGCAGCTATCGCTTGAAGCCGGCCCACCACAGGCTCAAGGAGCAGGCCAGCAACATCGCGCCATAGCCCAGCATCTTGCCGTCACGGCCCAGGAACACCAGGCTCAGCACCAATGCCACGGCGCTGGCCGCGGTGGCCCAGATGGCCAGGCGCTGCCAAGGCACGGATTTGAGTTCGCGCCGCCACAGCAGCTTGGCCAGCAAGGCGCTGATCAGGCCCACGCCCAGGGCCGGGGCAAAGAAATTCAGCGCATGCCACAGGGCGTCCAGGGGGCTCATAGATGTCTCGGCAAAAGCGGCGGGTGCGACGATTAGAGCGGCTCAAGACGAATTTCGCTTGATCCTCATCAACCGGATGGTCGCAGAACGCAGCCCCACGACGGCGCAAGCTGCCCAGCAATTTTATAATCGACCCATGAGTGTGTTTGCCCTCGGCCTGAACCATAGCTCCGCCCCGCTGGATTTGCGCGGGCGGTTTGCGTTCACCTTGGAGCAATTGGCGCCTACCTTGCAAGGTTTTCGCGAGCGGGTGCAGCAGCCGAAACAGGCCCGCAAGGGCCTGCCCGAGGCGGCCATGCTCTCCACCTGCAACCGCACCGAGCTCTATGTGGCCGGTGGCCCTGCGCTGGTACGCCCCGCCGTTGAGTGGCTGGCGGGCCTCGGCGATGTGGCGAGCAGCCATCTGCTGGACCATGCCTATGTGATGGAGGGCAGCGCCGCGGCGCGGCACGCCTTCCGCGTCGCCAGCGGGCTCGATTCGATGGTGCTGGGCGAGCCGCAGATCCTCGGCCAGATGAAGCAGGCGGTACGCGAGGCCGACCAGGCCGGCACCCTCGGGAGCACTCTGCACCAGCTGTTCCAGCGCACCTTCTCGGTGGCCAAGGAAGTGCGTACCGCGACCGAGATCGGCGCCCATTCGATCAGCATGGCCGCCGCCTCGGTGCGCCTGGCCGGCCAGCTGTTCGAGGATCTGAAGGACGTGCGCGTGCTCTTTGTCGGCGCCGGCGAGATGATCGAACTGGTGGCCACGCACTTTGCCGCGAAGAACCCGAAGTCGATGGCCGTGGCCAACCGCACGCTGGAGCGCGGCGAAAAGCTCGCCGGCCGCCTGGGCGCCGAGGCGATACGCCTGTCCGACCTGTCGCAGCGCCTGCATGAGTTCGATGCGGTGATCTCCTGCACCGCCAGTTCGCTGCCGCTGATCGGCCTGGGCGCCGTCGAGCGTGCGCTGAAGGCCCGCAAGCACCGGCCGATGTTCATGGTCGATCTGGCCGTGCCGCGCGATATCGAGCCCGAGGTCGCGAAGCTGGACGATGTCTATCTCTACACGGTCGATGACCTGTCCACCGTCGTGCAGACCGCTGGCGAGAAGCGCCAGGCCGCCGTCGAGCAGGCCGAGGCCATCATCGAGACCGGCGTGCAGAGCTTCCAGCACTGGATGGAGCAGCGCAGCACCGTGCCGCTGATACAGGCGCTGAATGCCCAGGCCGATGACTGGCGTGCCGCCGAGATGGCCCGCGCCCGCAAGCTGCTGGCCAAGGGCGCCGATGTGGACGAGGTGTTGGAAGCGCTGTCCCGCGGCCTGACCAACAAGATGATGCATGGCGCGCTGGCCGAGTTGCATGCCAGCGACGGCGCCCAGCGCCAGCAGCTGGCGCACACCGTGTCGCGCCTGTTCCTGCGCAACAGCGCCTTTGCGCCGGGCTCGGTCAAACCCGACGACGGCGAGCTCTAGCGAAGCCCTCAGGCTCCACCGCTCGCGGTGGCGTGCTGCCGGGCCCGTGCAAATCACCGGGCTGCCTACGCCTCCGCGCTCAAACCTCCTAGTTCCTGAGCGCCATGAAAGACTCCCTCCGCCAACAATTCGAACGCCTGAGCCACCGCCTGGCCGAGCTCGATGCCAATCTGAGTGACGGCTCGGTGGCAGCCGACATGAAGCGCTACCGCGCGCTGACCAAGGAGCAATCCGAGGTCTCGGGCCTGGTGCAGCGCTTTCGCCAGTACGAGCAGCGCGAGCGCGATCTGCGCGCCGCCCGCGACATGCAGGACGACCCGGAAATGGCCGAGATGGCCAGAGAAGAAATCGCCGAGGCCGAAGCCGACATCGCCCGCCTGCACGCCGAGCTGCAGACCGCCCTCCTGCCCAAGGACCCGGACGACGAGCGCAATGCCTTCCTGGAAATCCGCGCCGGTGCCGGCGGCGATGAGTCGGCGCTGTTTGCCGGCGACGTGGCACGCATGTATCTGCGCTATGCCGAGCGCTGCGGCTGGAAGACCGAGATCATGTCCGAGAGCCCATCCGACCTGGGCGGCTACAAGGAGCTGGTCGTCCGCGTCGAGGGCGACCACGCCTACGGCCGACTGAAGTTCGAGTCCGGCGGCCACCGCGTGCAGCGCGTGCCGGTGACAGAGAGCCAGGGGCGCATCCACACCAGCGCGTGCACGGTGGCGGTGATGGCCGAACCCGACGAGGCCGAGGAGGTGACGCTGAACCCGGCCGAGCTGCGCATAGACACCTTTCGCGCCAGCGGTGCCGGCGGCCAGCACGTCAACAAGACCGACAGCGCGATCCGCATCACCCACCTGCCCACCGGCCTGGTGGCCGAGTGCCAGGACGACCGCAGCCAGCACCGCAACAAGGCCAAGGCCATGGCCGTGCTGGCTGCCCGTCTGCGCGACAAGGACCGCAATGAGCGCGCCGCCAAGGAGGCCGCCGAGCGCAAGAGCCTGATCGGCACCGGCGACCGCAGCGACCGCATCCGCACCTACAACTTCCCCCAGGGGAGGCTGACCGACCACCGCATCAATCTGACCCTGTACAAGCTCGGCGCCATCATGGACGGCGACCTCGGCGACGTGTTCCAGGCGCTGCAGGCCGCCCAGGCGGCCGAACAGCTGGCGATGCTCGAAGGCAAGTCCTGATGTTCAGCACCATCGCCGAGGCCCAGGCCTGGGCGCGCAGCCAGGGGGTGGACCGGCTGGACGCCCAGCTGCTGCTGGCGCACCTGTTCACCGTGGACCGGGCCTGGCTGGTGACACACGATGATCAGGTGCTGAGCGAGGCCCAGCGCCAGACCTTTGCCAGCCAAGTCAGTGAGCGCACACAGGACGTGCCGCTGGCCTATCTGCTGGGCGAGAAGGAGTTTCATGGCCTGCGCCTGCAGGTCAGCCCGGCCGTGCTGGTGCCCCGCCCGGATACCGAAACCCTGGTGAACTGGGCGCTGGAAATCCTGCAGACATTGCCGTCCGAGCCGGCGCCGCGGGTCGTCGATCTGGGCACCGGCAGCGGCGCGATCGCCCTGGCCATCAAGCATGGTGCACCTCACATCAGCATGCAGATGGCCGACGTGAGCCCGGACGCGCTGGCCGTGGCCAGCGCCAACGCCCGGCGTCTGGGCCTGGACGTGGCCGCCCATCTGGGCAGCTGGTGGCAGGCGCTGCCGACGGGCCAGATATTCGACCTGGTGCTCAGCAATCCGCCCTATATCGCCGGCGGCGACCCCCATCTGCCGGCCCTGCGCCATGAGCCCACGCTGGCGCTGACGCCCGGCGGCGATGGCCTGTCCTCGCTGCAAACCATCGTCGATGGCGCGCCTGGCCGCATGCGTCCCGGCGCCTGGCTGCTGCTGGAGCACGGCTATGACCAGGCCGAGCCGGTGGCGGCGATGCTGGCCCGCGCCGGCTTCGAGGCCATCGCGAACCGTCGCGACCTGGGCGACCAGCCGCGCGTGACCGGCGGCCGATACCCGCGGTAACACCCTTCAGCCGAGGGGGCGGCAAAGGCGCAACAGTGCCCAAAAAAGCACGCAACTGGTTAGACAGACCGGGCAAGCGCGGGGTAGCATGAACTCAAGCGCCGGGGTCGGGTCATAACCACCAGCCCTCGACATCCTTCGACATCTAGCCCAGGAGACCGCCATGAAGTTCGCGCGTTTTTCGCTCACGGCAGCACTGTCAAGCCTGCTCCTGGCCGGCGCTTTCACTCCGGCACAGGCGGCCGATGGGCTCGGCCCCAAGCTCAGCCTGAACCAGGCCGACTGGCCTCGCTGGCAGGGCCGGTTGCAGCTGAACACCGCCGACGGCGAACGCCACAGCAGCGCCCCGCGCCTGCTCAGCGCCAGCCTGCTGGGCGACTACTACCTGACCGGCTCGCTGCTGGGCTCGCGCACCAGTGGCGGCCTGCGCGCCACCAGCGGCCTGCTGATGGGCCCGAGTTCGCTGACCCTGGGCGGCTTGAGCGCCCCCAGCGGCCTTTCGGTCAGCCGCCAATCGATGAATCTGTGGGGCCCCGGTCATGACGGCGGCGACCCCAACACCACCCTGCCCTATATCGGCATCGGCTACACCGGCCAATCCGCCCAGGGCACCTGGGGTTTCAAGGCCGACTTCGGCCTGGTCGGCATCGGCGCCAGCAATGGCCTGCGCCTGGGCCGCAATCCAAGCCTCGCCCGCAGCCTGGACGATGTGCTGCGCGACCTGCGCTTCACCCCGGTCATCCAGGTGGGCCTGAGCTACGCCTTCTGACGCTGCACCACCGTTCACGGTGGTGCGCCGACAAGACTGCAGACACACCAGACTGGTGCACCGAGTTCCCGAGGCCTGCGTGCCTAGGTATCGGCCATCCTGCGGTCAATGCGAGTTCGTACACAGTGAAGCCACTGTTTTGTATACCGTTTTAGCGGGCATCCCCTACCCCTCCTAGGGTCATTGGCACGGAGCTTGCGAGCAGGGCAGTCAACCCCTGCTTTGACGGAGACTCCCCATGCCCCGCTTCCCCGCCCGCCGCACCTGGCTGGCAGCCGCCCTTGCCGGCGCTCTCGGCTTCACGAGCCAGCTCGGCCACGCGCAAACCACCCCGCTCAAATTCCAGCTCGACTGGCGCTTCGAGGGCCCGGCGGCGCTGTTCCTGCTTCCGGTGGCCAAGGGCTATTTCAAGGAGGCCAAGCTCGATGTCAGCGTAGACGCCGGCAATGGCTCGGGCGGGGCAGTCACCCGCGTGGCCTCGGGTTCCTACGACATCGGCTTTGCCGACATGGCCGCGCTGATGGAGTTTCACGCCAACAACCCCGACGCACCGAACAAGCCCGTGGCGGTGATGATGGTCTACAACAACACCCCGGCCGCGGTGCTGGCAATGAAGAAGTCCGGCATCACCACGGTGGCGGCGCTGAGCGGCAAGAAGCTGGGCGCACCGGTGTTCGACGCCGGCCGGCGCGGTTTTGCGATCTTTGCCAAGGCCAACGGCCTGGGCCCCGTGACCTGGACCAGCATGGACCCGCCGCTGCGCGAAACGATGCTGATGCGCGGCGATGTGGACGCCATCACCGGCTTCTCCTTCACCTCGCTGCTGAATCTGGAGGCGCGCGGTGTCAAGGCCGAGGACGTGATTGTCTTCCCCTATGCCGACCATGGCGTCAAGCTCTACGGCAACGCCATCATCGCCAGCCCCAAGCTGATCAAGGAGAAACCGGAGCTGATCAAGGCCTTCCTGCTCGCCTTTACCCGCGGTGCCAAGGAGGTGATGGCCAACCCCGACGCCGCGATTGCCTTTGTCAAGGAGCGCGACGGCATCATCAACGAGGCGCTGGAGAAGCGCCGCCTGCGCCTGGCCATCGACGCGGTGATTGCCAGCCCCGATGCCCGCAGCGAGGGCTTCGGTCAAGTCCTGGCCCCGCGCCTGGCGCTGATGGCCAGCCAGATCTCCGATGCCTACGGCACCAAGACGCGGGTCAACGCCGATGCGGTGTGGAACGGCAGCTTTCTGCCGGGCAAGGCCGAGCTGAACATCCTGCCGGCCAAGCGTTGATGGATCAGCCGTTTGTCGATTTCCGCGGCGTCTGGCTGGCCTACAACGAGGCCCTGCTGGCGCAGGGCAGGTTCGCCGTCGAGGACGTCTCGCTGCAGCTGCAGCGCGGCGAGTTCGTGGCCATCGTCGGGCCTTCGGGCTGCGGCAAGTCGACCTTCATGAAGCTGGCCACTGGGCTGAAGCGGCCCAGCCGCGGCGAGATCTTCGTCGATGGCCTGCCGGTCACCGGGCCGCTGAAGATCAGCGGCATGGCCTTCCAGGCGCCCTCGCTCCTGCCCTGGCGCACGACCCTGGCCAATGTGCTGCTGCCACTGGAGATCGTCGAGCCCTTTCGCTCGCAATTGAAAACCCGGCGCGCCGAGTTCGAGGCCCGCGCCCGTGCGCTGCTGGCCAGCGTCGGCCTGGCCGGCTACGAGGACAAGTTCCCCTGGCAGCTGTCGGGCGGCATGCAGCAGCGCGCCAGCATCTGCCGCGCGCTGATCCATGAGCCGCAGCTGCTCTTGCTTGACGAGCCCTTCGGTGCGCTCGACGCCTTCACCCGCGAGGAGCTGTGGTGCACCCTGCGCGACCTGCAGGCGGCCAAGCAGTTCAACGTCATTCTCGTCACCCACGATCTGCGCGAGAGCGTGTTCCTGGCCGACACCGTGCATGTGATGAGCCGCAGCCCCGGCCGGCTGCTGCATGCACGCAAGATCGAGCTGCCCCGCCCGCGCGACCTGGAGGTGACCTACACACCGGCCTTCACCGAGATCGTGCACGAGCTGCGCGGCCACATTGGCGCACTACGAAAGAGCGGCGGCGAGGTGGCGCAATGATCAAGACCTCGTTCGTGCAACGTTATGCACCCTGGCTGCTGCTGGCCCTGATCCTGCTGTTCTGGCAGGGCGCCTGCACGCTGTTCCAGGTCTCGGACTTCATCTTCCCCAGCCCCTGGCGCATTGGGCAGGCGCTGGTCGAGTTCCACAGCGCCATCCTGGGCCATGCCTGGCGCACCTTCTGGGTCACGCTGCTGGGCTTCGGCATCGCCATCGTTGTCGGCGTGCTGCTTGGCTTTCTGATGGGCAGCTCGCAGCTGGCCTACCGGGCCATGTACCCGCTGATGACAGGATTCAATGCGCTGCCCAAGGCCGCCTTCGTGCCGATCCTGGTGGTCTGGTTCGGCATTGGCGCGGGGCCGGCGGTGCTGACTGCCTTTCTGATCAGCTTCTTTCCCATCATGGTGAATATCGCCACCGGCCTGGCCACGCTGGAGCCGGAGCTGGAAGACGTGCTGCGCGTGCTCGGCGCCAGCCGCTGGGACGTGCTGACCAAGATCGGTCTGCCCCGCTCCATGCCCTATTTCTTCGCCGCGCTGAAGGTGTCCATCACCCTGGCCTTCGTCGGCACCACGGTGTCCGAGATGACGGCCGCCAACGAGGGCATCGGCTATCTGCTGATCTCGGCCGGTGCCTCGATGCAGATGGGCCTGGCCTTTGCCGGCCTGGTCGTCGTCGGCGCGATGGCGATGCTGATGTACGAATTGTTCGCCGTGCTCGAGCGCCGCCTGACCGGCTGGGCCCACCGCGGTGGCGAGAACCATTGACGACAGATTCACCATTGAAATGAGGACCCCAAGCATGATGAACATACGACTCGCCGTTGCCGCCGCCCTGCTGTGCTGCGGCGCCGCCCAGGCCCAGAATTCGGTCAAGCTCTATGGCCTGGTGGACATGAGCGCCGGCTCGACCAAGAACCCCGGAGGCAAGGCCGTCAAGGGTGCCGAGAGCGGCAAGCTGAGCACCAGCTACTTCGGCCTGACGGGCAGCGAGGATCTCGGCGACGGCCTCAGCGCCTTCTTCACGCTGGATTCCTTCCTGCGCGCCGACGTTGGCAACTCCGGGCGTTTCAATGGCGACGGCTTTTGGGCCCGCAATGCCTTCGTCGGTCTGGGGCACAAGGACTATGGCAGCGTCAAGCTGGGCCGCAACACGACGCCGCTGTTCGTCACGACCCTGGTCTACAACGCCTTCGGTGACTCGTTCGGCTATTCACCGAGCATCCGCCAGTACTTCACCAGCGGCACCGTCAGCGGTGACTCGGGCTGGAGCGACTCGGTGCTGTACACGAGCCCCAAATTCGGTGGCTTCGGCTTCGGGCTGATCGTCGCCGCCGGTGAAGGCGCCGGTGGCCGCAACTGGGGCGCCAATGCCGGCTACTCCGAGGGCGCCTTCTCGGCCAGCGCGGTGTTCCAGAAGGTCGCCAAGGACGGCAGCGCCACGGTGCCGATGGACGACACCAAGACCTGGCAGCTGGCCATGTCCTACGACCTCAGCGTGGCCAAGCTCTTTGGCCAGTTCGGCAAGGTCGACAACCTCAGCACCAAGCGCGACTACCGTCTGACGTCGCTTGGCGCTTCGGTGCCCATGGGCAGCGGCAAGTGGCTGGCGCAGTACGGACTGATCTCGCCCTCGACCGGCGCCAAGCGCAAGACCTTCAGCTTTGGCTACGACCACCTGATGTCCAAGCGCACCGACCTGTACGCCGTCTATATGAGCGACAAGATCGATGGCCTGTCCAGCGGCGCCAGCTACTCACTGGGCATCCGTCACCGCTTCTGATCGGCGGCCAGCACGTCGGCGATCTGCTGGTCCTTCTGCTCCCACAGCTGGGCCAGCCATTGATGGAAGCGGCTGCGAAAGGCCGAGTCGCCGCCATAGTCGCCGGTGCTGAACTCCATCGGCAGCGGGAGTTGGCGCACCTGCACCACCACGCCGGCGGTCCGGCCACACAGGAACTGCCAGAACGTCGGCGTGCCGCCCGGGTAGACGATGGTCACGTCAATCAGCGAGCGGAACTTGTCGCCCATCGCGCCCAGCGCCAGCGCCATCGCGCCGGCCTTGGGCTTGAGCAGATGGCGGTAGGGCGAGGACTGGTCACGGTGCTTGGCCGCGGTGAAGCGCGTGCCCTCGGCAAAGTTCATCACGCTGGTCGGCACCAGGGCGAACTTCTCGCAGGCGCGGCGGGTGGTCTCGCGATCCTGCAGCCGCAGTTCGGGGTTGCGCCGCAGGGCCGCCTTCGAATGGCGTTTCATGAACGGAAAGTCCAGCGCCCACCAGGCCAGGCCTATCACCGGCACATAGATCAGCTGCTGCTTCAGGAAGAACTTCAGCATTGGTATGCGCCTGTTCAGCACCCGCTGCAGCACGAAGATGTCCACCCATGACTGGTGGTTGCAGTTGACCAGATACCAGCCCTCGTAGCGCAGATCGTCGACCCCCTCCACCCGCCAGGGCCGCTTCTGTATCAGCCCGAACCAGAGGCTGTTGCAGGTGATCCAGGCGGTGGCGATGCGATTCAGCAGCGGGTCCATGCGCACCCGTACCGCATGAAAGGGCAGCAGCAGCTTGACCAGCGAAAAGCTGAACAGCAGCGCGCACCAGAACAGGGTGTTCAGTATCAGCAGGGTCAGCGACAGGCAGCCCAGCAGGAAGGGAGGCAGGATTGCTAGCATGGCGATGAAAACGATATTGCGAAAACCACAAGACCCGGCACAGGGCCGGGTCATTCGTGGCAGGAGCATAGCGCCAGTCGCGCCGCCGCCACCCCGATTCAGGTCAATGCGGCGATCTTGAACACGCCGACCGAGCGCACCAGCTCCGCCGCCTGCTGGCTGAGGCTGTCGGCCGCCGCCGCGCTCTCCTCGACCAGGGCGGCATTCTGCTGCGTCACCTGGTCCAGCTGCTGCACGGCGCTGCCGACCTGGCCGATGCCCGTGGTCTGTTCCTGGGTGGACGCGCTGATCTCCGCGATCAGGTCGCTGACCCGCTTCACCTGGTTGACGATGTCGCCCATGGTGCGTCCGGCGCTGCCGACCAACTGGCTGCCCTTCTCGACGCGCTCGACGCTGTCGTTGATCAGGGTCTTGATCTCCTTGGCGGCCTGGGCGCTGCGCTGCGCCAGGCTGCGCACCTCACCGGCCACAACCGCAAAGCCGCGGCCCTGCTCGCCGGCCCGCGCCGCCTCCACCGCGGCATTCAGGGCCAGGATATTGGTCTGGAAGGCAATGCCGTCGATCACGCCGATGATGTCCACGATGCGATGGCTGGAGGCATTGATGTCATCCATCGTCTGCACCACTTCGCCGACCACCTCGCGGCCCTGGGCCGCCACATCGCTGGCCGAGCCGGCCAGCTGCGAGGCCTGGCGGGCGGTGTCGGCATTGCTCTTCACGGTGCCGGTCAGCTGCTCCATCGAGGCCGCGGTCTGCTGCAGATTGGCCGCCTGCTCCTCGGTGCGCTGACTCAGGTCGGCATTGCCGCTGGCGATCTGGCTGGAGGCGGTGGCGATCGAGTCCGAACTCTGGCGCACCTGGCTCACGGTCGCCGACAGGCTGGCCGTCATGACCTGCAAGGCACGCAACAGACGGGCGGTCTCGTCCTTGCCCGCGACTTCAACGTGAACGCTGAGGTCGCCAGCGGCCACGCTCTCGGCCACGGACACTGCCTCGTGGATCGGCACCGTGATCGAGCGGGTCAGCAGCCAGGACAGTGCGCTACCGGCGAGCAGGGCGGCGATGCCCAAGCCCAGCAGCAGCCGCTGCGTCGACACGATGCCTTCGGCGATCGATGCACCGCTGGCATTGACCAGCTTGTTCTGCAAGGAGGTCAGTGCTGCCACATCGGCCTGCAGCACATCGATGGCCGGCAGGGTTTCGGTCAGCAACAGCTGGGTGGCGGCATCACGCTGGTCCTCGCCGATCAGGCGGTCAACAGCCGAGAACGAGCCCACATAGGCAGCACGGGACCGCTTGACGCGCTCCAGCAGCGCCTTGCCTTCGGGCAGATAGACCAGCTTGTCCAAGGTGGCCAATGCCTCGCTGATCTGGAGCTTGTTGCTGTCGATGAACTGCCGTGTCTTGTCCAGCTGCGCCCTGTCCTTGGCGAAGAACAGCTCCATCGTGCGGCGTGCATTGGCCCGCACCAGCGTGTTGACGGTGGCCGCGGCTTCGGCCTTGGCCCAGTCCTTGCCGACAATCTTGTCGGTCTCGCTGCCAAGGCGGGAGAAGCCCGCCTGCGCCAGCAGCAGCATTGCGGCCATCATGACCAACACGATGGCAAAGCCCAGGCCGAGCCGGGTGCCGAGCTTGAAGTTCTTCAGTGCATTCATCTTGTTCTCGAAAAGTGATGCCCTGCCATCGGATTTGCGCAGCGCGAGATAAGGGCCTGAGGCCGCCGCGTTGGGGCAACTATTGATGTGCATCAAAGCAGGCCCAGCGGCACGATCCTGCCGCGCAGGCTTGTGATGCATCAAGGACGGGCGCGGCGCGAGATGTCCCAATCAGCGCCATGCAACTCCCCGACTTCTACGCCGACGTGCCCCGGTTGCGCGTCCACGACGCACTGGCCGAGACCCTGGCCTGCGCCGAGGGCGGCGTGCTTGAGTATGGCTATGGCGACGCCGTGCGACTGGCCGGCCACTCCTGTCCGACGGTGGCCGCCGCCTACTGGCTGACCTGGTTGGCCCTGCGTGAGCTCTATCCCCAGGGTCTGCCCGAGCGCGGCGGCATCAAGGTCGAGTTCCGCGACGACGCCCGCGCCGGCAGCACCGGCGTGGTGGCCACCGTCGTGCAGATGCTCACCGGCGCGGCCGGCCGCAGCGGCTTCAAGGGCCTTGCCGGCCGTCATTCACGCGTCGGTCTGCAGCGTTTCGCACCCGATCTGCCGCTGTCGCTGCGCTACACGCGACTGGACAACCATGCCGCCGTCGACGCTCAGGCCGATCTGGCCCTGGCGCCGGCCGATCCCGCACTCGACGCGCTGCTCGGCCGCTACGCCAAGGAGGCCCTGCCCGCCGACCAGCTGGCACTGATGGGACGGCTGTGGCAGCAGCGGGTCCGGCATCTGCTGCTGGACCTGGCCCACGACCCCGGCGTGTTCATGGTGCGCGCCGTCGAGCGTCGCGGCCAGCACTCAGCACCGCTGCTGATGGCCAGCCAAGCAAGCAGCTGCAGGAGAGTGTCATGAGCGCATCGAACACCGACCTGCCACTGGTCTATTCCTGCTCCGGCTGCTCCAGCGCCGCGCAGCTGGCCAACCATCTGGCCCTGCGTCTGGACCGCGAGGGTGTGGCCGAGATGTCCTGCATCGCCGGTGTCGGCGGGAATGTGCGCAGCCTGGTGCGGCGCGCCCGCGATGCGGCCAGCGAGGGCCGGCCCATCGTTGCCATTGATGGTTGCATGCTGGCCTGCGCCAGGAGCTGCCTGGCCGAGCGCGGTGTCACGGCGATCGACCATGTGATGCTGGCCAAGACCGGCGTGGCCAAGAAATACCACGCCGATTTCGATGCGGCCCAGGCCGAGCAGATCTATCCGCTGCTCGTCGAACGCATCCAGTCCCTGAACCGCGGCGCCGGGCCTGGCCTCAGCTGAAAAAGCCCAGCGGGTTCTTGGTGATCGCCACCGAGACCATCCAGCCGACGGTGGCCAGCGCCGCCAGCCAGGCCGCGGCGCGCAAGCCCCAGGGCCGGCCAGGTTTCAGCGCCAGCATGCCCAGGGCGATATAGACCAGCAGGCCGATGATCTTGGCCAGCAGCCAGGGCGCCTCGTCCGGCGTCAGCCGCAGCATCCAGGCCAGCCACAGCGCCGACAGCAGCAGCACCGCGTCGACGCCGTGCGGCAGGCTCTTGGCCAGGCGGCCCTGCACCCAGGCCGCACCGAGCAGGCTGCCCAGGCCGCGGGCAAAGAAGCCGCTGATCGACAGCAGCACGGCGCCCTGATGCACCGTCTTGACAACAAAGTAGTCCATCGCAGTGTTCGATCAACCCGGTTTGCCGTCCACGCGCGGCCGCGTCAGTATCGGCCAATAGCGCACGAAGTACAGACCGAAGGCGGCGGACCACAGCGCCGCCGACAGCAGCACCGCATTGAGCGTCTGCGCCGGTGCAATCAAGGGCAGGAACACGCGCACCAGCGCGGCCAGCAGCACCATCAGATAGCAGGCGATCTCGGCCCGGCCGGCCTGCAGCGGCAGGCCCGTATGGCCGCGTGCGGTGCGCGTCATCATGCCCAGCACCAGCGCGCCGATGGCGCCCACGGTCAGCGCATGGACGGCGGTCGAGCTGGCTATCCAGCCCAAGCCCGCCAGGCCGCGCAGCAGCAGGTGAAGCGGTATCCACAGATAGGCGGCGTGCAGTATCCAGACAATGGGCACGCGCAGCGTCTTCCAGGGTTGCCACAGGGCCCAGCGCGCCAGATGCGCGGCAGCGCAGACGCCCAGCAGCAGCACCAGCAAGGTGCCAGGCAGCTGCAGCAGATCGGCGGCCAGCACGGCCAAGGTCGAGCCCAGGGTCAGCTGCTCCAGCCGGGGCTGGCGCTGGGCCTGGGCGCCACGCACACCATTGTTGGTGAACATCGGAATCACCCGGCCGCCCATCACCGCCATGATGAACAGCACCACGTCCAGCGCCACCTGGATGCCGACCCAGGCCGGCAGCCTGAGCACCTCCAGCTGCGCCAGGTGCACACCCAGCTGGGCCAGGGACATCAGCAGCAGCAGGCCGACGAAGAAGTAGTTGCGGCGGTTGCGGGAGGCATAGAACGGGATGCCCAGGGCCACCGCCGCACACAGCGGAAAGGCTGCATTGACGAGAGCCGCCGTCCAGCCGAACGGCGTCAGCACCAGCACCCGGCCGGCCAGCCACAGCAGGGCCAGCGCGGCCAACGGCTTGCCGCTGAGCGTGGGCCGGCCGCTCCAGTTGCTGCCGGCGGTGAGCAGGAAGCCCACCACCACGGCCAGGGTGAAGCCGAACAGCATCTCATGCGCATGCCACATCGGCCCCTGCAGGTAGGGCCGGCCCAGCCAGCCCGAGAACTGCAGCGCCCACAGCGCGATCGACAGTGCGGCAAAGCCGCTGGCCAGCAGATAGAAGGGCCGGAAGCCCAGCTTCCAGAGTGCTGACGGGCGCGAGGCGCCGTTCGCAGGTACCGGGCGCACCGGCTCCTCGATCTTGATGAATGAGCTCATGCTTGACTCTCTCTGGCGCTCAATGCGCCATGGTGGATGCGCCAGCGCCACGCGGCGGCGATCACGGTGAAGGCGAACAGCGCGATGGCGGCGGCATTCAAGCCGGCGCCCAGCGCACGCCATGGCGGGACCAGCGCCCCGCCGCCCAGGCGCAGCGCCAGCGACAGATGCAGCAGCCCCAGCGGCACGTAGAAGAAGGGCCCGAAGGCCAGCTTGACCCTGGCCACCGCCGGCAGGATCACCGGCGCATGGCCCATCACCATGCTGATGATGAAGCCCAGGCCCAGCCCATGCAGCGCGGCGTCACGCCAGGGGCCGCCCAGCGCCGTGGCCGCCCAGGCCGCACCGGCCAGGCCCAGCCAGCCATAGCCGCCAAGCAGGCACACCGCCATATAGCGGCTCAGGCCCCGCGCGAACAGGGTGCGGCGGGCGATGTCGAACACCATCAGCCACAGCGCCAGCAGGCTCAAGGCGGCGCCGAACAGCAGGCCGCCAAGACGTGCATCAAACGCCGACAAGGTCGCACCGGCCAGCAGCGCGGCCATCAACAGATACAGCGAGCGTTGGGCAGACGGGCGGCGGCGCATCAGCCGCGTCATCTCCAGCCGCTCGGCGGCAATCGTCAGCACCAGAAAGGCAAACCACCAGGGCAGCACGGCCCCGCCGCCCATGCCCGCGGCCCAGAGCAGCGTGCCCGTCAGCAAGGCCAGGGCCGAGACCAGCAGCAGCACGGTGTGGTCGGCACGCTGGCGAGAAACGACGACGCAGTTGACGCCAACGAAGACCAGCGCCGCCAACACGCTCAAACCTGCCGCCAGCTCCTTGTGGCCCAACAGCATCGCCACACCCGCCAGGCCGCTGCCCAGCGGCGCGGCAAAGGCCCAGCGCAGTTTCACCGCCACGGCACGCTCGATGCCGATCACGCTGGCCAGAAAGCCGACCATCATCAACGCCGCATGGGCCAGGGCCGCGCGGCCGACCCAGTCGCTTCCTGCCCCCGGCAGCGGCAGCCCGGCGCGCAGCAGGCCGCCGACGATGCCGGACAGCAGTGCAGCGGCGACCAGCAGCAAGATCAGGGGTTTGAACAACAGGGCCAGGGCCTGCGGCCTGCGGCCTGCGGACTGGGTTCTCACGGTGCGTCTCACCAGCGCATGAAGCGCTTGGCCCGCGCGCTCATGCGATCGGCATGCCAGGGCGGCTCCCAGACCAGCTCGACGGCGATCTGCAGCGCGGCGGGCACGACACGGTCCAGCGCGGTCTCGACCTCGTCGAGGATCACATCGGCGACCGGGCAGGCGGCCGAGGTCATGGTGATCAGCACATGGGCGCGGCCGTCATCGACCGTCACGCCATAGATCAGGCCGACATCGACAATGCTCAACGAGACCTCGGGGTCCACCACGGAAGTCAGCGCCTGCAGGATGGGCTGACGCAGCGCCTCGGGGCCGCTGTAGGGATAGGGCGCCGCCTCGGTCGTCGATGGCGCGTCGGCATTCATGACGGGGGTCCCGCCTGCGCCGGCCGGATGAACATCACCCCGGCCAGGGCCTCGCGGTTGTGCACCAGATCGGCCAGGGTGTAGGCATCGAGTACCAGGTAGAAGGCGTTCACCGCCTCGCCCAGCACATCGCGCAGCTGGCAGACCGGGGCAATGCTGCAATGCCCGCCATCGACGCTGAAGCACTCGGCCGGCAGGGCCACGCCCTCAGTGTCGCGCACGACATGGCCGACGATCACCTGCTCCGGCGACTTCGCCAGCGCCAGCCCTCCGCCCTTGCCGCGCACATTCGCCAGCCAACCGCTCTTGCCCAGGAAGTGCACCACCTTGGTCAGGTGGTTCTCGGAGACCTGGAAGGCGTTGGCGATCTCGGCAATCGTCGCGCGCCGCTGCGGCTCGGCGGCCAGATAGATCAGCACGCGCAGGCTGTAGTCGGTGAAGCTGGTGAGTCTCATGACGTGATTGTGTGTCGGCTCAGGCGCCGCCGCCGCAGCAGCCGCAGCAGCCGCTCTTCTTGGGTGCGTCGCCGAGCCGGGTGATGCTGACGCGCCAGGTGGCCGGCCCGGCCTCCAGGTAGTCCCAGCTGAAACCGGCCGGGAACTCGGCCTGCAGCTGGTGGTACAGCGGGCGCGGATCATGGTCATTGACGAGCTCGATGGCCTCACCGCTAGCCAGGCCGCGGAAGGTCGAGAAAATGGTCGGATGGCGGTCGCGCGGGGCGATGCTGCGAACGTCGATGGCGGTGGTCTGGGTCATGGTGGGCCTAAAGGTGCATTTAAAGTGTACCTATATTAGTAAACCCCATGGACGGCGGTTTGATGCAGATCATGCGCGGCCCAGACCGGTGCGCCAAGACCCGGCGCCGCAGGCCCGATTCACCCGGCGCCGGCACAGCCATGGCTAGAATGCGCCCCGTGCACAGCCTCAAGCGCCCCCACCGACTGCAAGCCTGGTTCGCCATCGCGATCCTGCTGCTGGGCATGCTCGCGCCGTCCATCAGCGCCGCGGTCAGTCATCTGAAGAGCGACTACCGCTGGCAGGAGATCTGCCGCAGCGCCGTCAGCCCGCAAGCGGCCGGCGACACGCAGCAGCGGGGCCCGGGCGAGGCACTGGACATGCTGCTGAGCGGCCACTGCGCGATGTGCCATCTGCACCATGCCGATCTGGCACCGCCGCCGGCCCCCGCCCCCGTGCTGCTGATCGAAGGCCTGGACTTCGCCATGCCGGAGCGCTTCTACAGCGCGCCGCACACGGCCCATGCCTGGCGCGCCGCGCCGGCCCGCGCCCCACCGCTGAACGCCTGAGTTGAAGCTCGCGGCGCTGCTGCCCTGCCTTTGAAGGTCGGGGCACGTGCCCCCGTCGTCACGGCCGCCGCGCCGGACGATCTCAGACGTCTCACGGATACCTCATGAACACCCGGATTCCGGCCACGCTGCACAGCGTCGCCCTGGCCTGCTCGCTGCTGGCCCTGCACACCGCCCATGCCTGCGAGGGCTGCGGCGATGAAGATGAAGTCGAAACACCGCTGCTGCTGGCGCAGAGCAGCGCCCCCTCCTCCACCGCGCCCACCCGCCAGCTGGGCCTGGTGATCGTCACCGGCGCGGCGCTGACCTCGCTGCCCACCCATATCCCGACGACCATCGAGGGCATCAGCGCCGACGAGATCGCGCGCCACATCAACGCCACTGACGCCGAGGATGCGCTCAAATACCTGCCCAGCCTGCTGGTGCGCAAGCGCTATATCGGCGACTACAACCATGCCGTGCTATCCACCCGCGCCTCGGGCACCGGCAACAGTGCCCGCTCGCTGGTCTATGCCGACGGCATCCTCCTGAGCAACCTGCTGGGCAATGGCGCGGGCTTCACGCCGCGCTGGGGCCTGGTCACGCCCGAAGAAATTGCCCGGGTCGATGTGCTCTACGGCCCCTTCTCGGCCGCCTATGCCGGCAACTCGGTCGGCGCCGTGGTCGACTACCAGACGCGTATGCCCAAGAGCTTCGAGGCCCACGCCAAGCTGGGCGTCTTCCATCAACCGTTCGACCTGTACAGCACCCACCAGAACTATGGCGGCCACCAGGCCAGCGCCTCGCTGGGCAGCCGCAGCGGCGGGCTCAGCTGGTGGGTCAATGTCAACCGGCTGGACAGCGAGGGCCATCCGCTGACCTTCGTCACCAAGCCGGTGTCCGGCACCGCGGCCGCGGCCGGCACCACCATCGTCAGCGGTGGCGTGGCCGGGCTGGACAAGAGCAACACCCCCTGGGTCATCATCGGCGCCGGCACCCAGTACCACACGGTGCAGGACCACGCCAAGCTCAAGCTCGCCTACGACCTGAGTCCCACCCTGCGCGCCAGCTACACGGTCGGCCTGTGGCGCAACGGCTCGGAGGGCCAGTCCAGCAGCTATCTGCGAGACGCCAACGGCCAGCCCTTCCATGCCGCTGCGGCCAACAGCGGCACGGCCAGGCCCACGCCCATCAGCCTGGACGGCAAGGCCTACACGCTGGCCGCCAATGACTTCGGCCAGGGCCGCGAGGCGCTGGAGCACCGCATGCAGGGCCTCTCGCTGAAGAGCCAGACCCGCGGCGTGTTCGACTGGGAGCTGGCCGCCAGCCGGTACGACTACGCCAGCGACCTGGCCCGCTCGCCACTGCTGGCCCGGCCCGGCGCCGATGCCGGCGGGGCCGGCCGCATCACCGATCTGTCGGGCACCGGCTGGACCACACTGGCCGCGCGCGGCGTGTGGCGCCCGGCCCAGTCAGCTCATCAAGTGGAGCTCGGTGCGCAGCAGGAACGCTATCAATGGCAGCAGCGGGTCAGCGACACCGGCGACTGGATCAACGGCGCCCCCACCGCGCTGTTCACCGCCTTCAGCGGCAGAACCCAGCTGCGCAGCCTCTATGCGCAGGACGCCTGGCAGCTCGATGACAAGCTGAAGGCGCTGATCGGCGGCCGGCTGGAGCAATGGCAGGCGCTGGCCGGCAGCAAGACCGCCAGCAATGGCACCCGCGTGGACTACGCGGCACGCAGCGAAAGCCACTTCTCGCCCAAGGCCGCCCTGGGCTACCAGGCCGCTGAAGACCTGACCCTCAAGCTCTCGACCGGCAAGGCCGTGCGCATGCCCACGGCCGGCGAGCTTTACCAGGGCGGCGTCAGCGCCGCGGGCGTCTATGTGCCCGGCGATCCGACCACCAACCCGGGCCTGAAACCCGAGCGCGGCTGGACCACCGAGTTCGCCGCGATCTGGACCCTGGGCGGCCAGCAGCTGCGCACCAGCCTGTTCCACGAGGACACGCGCGACGCGCTGTACTCGCAGTCCAGCGTGTTCGAGGGCAAGACGGTCTCCAGTGTGCAGAACATAGGCCGCATCGCCACCACCGGCTTCGAACTGGCGCTGCAGGCCGGCGATCTTTTCGTCAAGGGTCTGGAGCTGCAGGCCAGCCTGACCTATGCCGACTCGAAGATCAAGGAGAACAGCGGCTTCGTCGCCGCGCCCGGCGACACCCAGGGCCGCCAGCAGCCGCGCGTGCCCAAGTGGCGCGCCAGCCTGCTTGTCAGCTACCCGTTGACGCCTGCGCTGTCGGCCAGCTACGGCGCGCGCTATGGCAGCAGCCAGTACGGCACGCTCAACAACAGCGATGGCAACGGCTTCGCCTACCAGGGCTTCTCGAAGTTCTTCAGTGGCGATCTGCGCCTGCGCTACCGCATCGACAGGCAATGGAGCGTTGCCGCCGGCATCGACAACCTGAACAACTACAAGTACTGGAACTTCCACCCCTATCCCCAGCGCAGCTACAGCGCCGAGCTGAGCTTCGATCTGTGAACCAAGGACCCGACATCATGAACAAGACTTTGATCGCGGGCCTGCTGGCCCTGGCCGGCACGGCCCAAGCCCATATCGTGCTGGAGCAAAAAGAGGCCGAGGCCGGCAGCAGCTACAAGGCCGTCCTGAAAGTGGGCCATGGCTGCGATGGCTCGGCCACGCGCCAGCTGGTCGTCACCCTGCCTGCCGGCCTGCGCAGCGCCAAGCCGGTGCCCAAGCCCGGCTGGCGCCTGAGCCTGCGCATGGAGAAGCTGGCCCAACCGTTCGAGAGCCATGGCAAGCCGGTCACCGAGGGACTGGCCGAGGTGACCTGGACGGCCCAGACCGAGGCCGACCAGTTGCAAGATGCCTGGTACGACGAATTCGAGCTGCGCGCCGGCCTGCCGGAGCAAGCCGGCGAACTGTGGTTCAAGGTGCGTCAGGTCTGCGCCGTCGGCGAATCGAACTGGGCCGAGGTGCCGGCGGCCGGCGCTTCGACGAAGGGGCTGAAGCTGCCGGCGGCCAGGCTGCTGGTGACACCAGCAATGAAACGCTAAACCCAGAGCGGGCCGATCGCGTCCAGCGTGTTCTTCAGCATCAGCCCCATCTCGGTGTCACCCTCCATGACCAGGGCGCGTTCGAAGAACAGGCGGTCGGCATCGTCCTGGCCGCGCAGCAGGCGCCAGTAGTCGGGCGCGGCGGCGGCAATGCGCAACACCACCGGCGCACGGGCGGGCGCCAGCGCAAAGCCGCGCTCGCCCAGCTGCAGCCGCAGCTTCAGGCCCAGATCGATGATGCAGACCTCGACCGCGCGATGCGACAGCGCCTGACGCGCATCAACGGGCAGCCGGGGCAGCAGCCAGTGGTTCATGGCTTTTGCCAAAACCAGGCTGGGCGGTTGCATGGGCAGGCGCTGCAGCACCGGCTTCAGCCGGGCGGCCACGGCGTTCAGCAGCGCCGGTGCCCCCTGCGTTGCCGCGCTCATGCCCCACTCCATTCGAGGCCGGCGCGGCCCCGCGCAAATCCGTCGCTGAAGCCGCCGGGCAGGGCCTCCGCGTCCAGCATCGCCAGCGCCTGGCGGGCATCCTTGCCCCGGTTCATCACCGCATCGAAGGCGTCGATGACGACGCCGAAGTCCACCGACGACGGCGACAAGCGCAGCCGGCTCACACCGGCCGCCAGCAGTTCATCCCTATGGCCCAGCAGGCAGGTGCGGGCGGCCGATTGCGTCTGTATGCCATTGAGCACCAGAAAGGGCTGGCCATCGCTGGTGGACAGCAGCAGGCCGTCGGCATCGTCGCGGCAGCGGAACTCGCACTGGTCCTTGCTCAGCCTGTGATGACGGGCGGTGAAGCAGCGGGCCGAGAAGGCCAGCGGCATGCGGCCGTAGGCAAACACCTCGGTGGGCATCAGCGGTGCGTCGGCATTGATCTGGCCAATCGCGCTCAATGACAGCTCCAGCGGCGCCACCCAGCGCGTGGCGCCGAAGCGCTGGTACTCCTGCAATGCCGGCCGGCTGTAGACATTGAGGTGTGGGCCCAGCACAAAGGGCGCGCCGATCTCGCTGAGCCGGTTCAACGCCGAGGCATCGCCGGCCTCGATCAGGAACTCACCCTGCTCGGCCATTCGGCGCAATGCGCGCAGATCGGCCTCGGACTCGATCAGCGCCTGGGTAGCCAGCACCACCTCCTTGCCGGCGCTGCTCAGGTCGCGCGCCAGCGCCAGCCAGTCGGTCAGTTTGATCTCGTGCCGGCGCGAGCACACCACCTCGCCCAGCACCACGCTCAGCGCGGCGGACTCGGCCACCTCGGCATAGAAATGCATCAGGGTCTCGCGTGGCCAGTAGTACAGCACCGGGCCTATGCTGAGCGTGAAGGGGCCCGGCGCAGCACCGGCGTGGGAATGTGTCATCGCCATGGTCTGTCGTAGGCTCCAAGTGTGTGTTGCTGGCCCTCGGCCAGATGGCCCAGCGCGGCGGTCCAGCCGGGCTCGACCCGAAAGCGCTCAGGCGCCGCGGCGGCCGCATCGATGGCCTGGCGCCAGACGCGGGTGACCTGCTCCACATAGGCGGGGCTGCGCTGGCGGCCCTCGAGCTTGATCGCGCGCACGCCCATCTGAATCAACTCCGGCAGGATGGCCAAGGTGTTCAGGCTTGTCGGCTCCTCGATCGCATAGTCGCGCTGGCCGTTGACGTCGAAGCGGCCCTTGCACAGCGTCGGGTAGCCGCGAGGCTCGTCCTTGGCATAGCGGTCTATCAGCAGGCCGTTCAGACGCGCCTCGACGCCATCGGGCAGATCATTCCAGCGCACCGCCGAGGGCGGCGAACAGACGCCGGCATTGTTGGGTGACTGACCGGTGGCATAGGAGGACAGCGCGCAACGCCCCTCGACCATCACGCACAGGCTGCCGAAGCCGAACACCTCGATCTCGACATCGGTGTTGCGCAACACATGGCCGACCTGGGACAGGGTCAGCACCCGCGGCAGCACCGCGCGCTGGATGCCGTAGTGGCGGCGGTAGAAGGCGATCGCCTCGTGGCTGGTGGCCGAGGCCTGCACCGACAGATGCAGGCGCAGCTGCGGATGGGTGCGGCAGGCATAGGCCATCACCGCGATGTCGGCCACGATCAACGCATCGGCGCCCAGCGCGACGGCGGCGTCCACCGCCGCGTGCCAGGTCGGCACATCGTCGGCGCGGGCAAAGGTGTTCAGCGCCATCAAGACCTGGCGCCCGCGCTGATGGGCATAGGCCACGCCCTCGCGCAGCTGATCGTCATCGAAGTTCAGGCCGGCGAAGTTGCGCGCATTGGTGGCATTGCGCAGGCCCAGATAGACGGTGTCGGCGCCGGCATCGATGGCCAGCTTAAGGGCCCGCAGCGAGCCGGCGGGGCAGACGAGTTCGGGCTTGCGCACAGCAGACATGATGATGAATCCGATAGCGAAAAAGTGAGCGGGCCTTACCCTGGTCGACCATCGACGCGGGGCAGGCCATACCAGTGGCCATAGCGCAGCGCCCAGGCGATGCACACGGCCGCCCAGATCAGCGCCGTCCAGGCCAGCAGCGGCAGGACATCGCCCAGGCCGACGGCCTGCAGCACGCCGCCCAGCACGCGCAGCAGCACGGCCAGCTGCAGCAGCCAGAACAGGCGCCAGATAAAGTTGTCGGCCGTGTTCGTGCGGCCGCCATGGCCGCAGCTGACCCGGGTCACCATGGCCAGCAGGGTCGAGCCCAGAAAGCCCATCGTGTAGGCATGCAGCGGCGCCAGGCCGAGCGACAGCCGACCCTCGGTGGCGGCAATCAGGCCATGGGAGGCGGCCATCAGCAGCAGGGCCAGGCCCAGCCAGACAAAGCCCAGATGTAGCATGGCCAGCAGGCGCAGCTTCAGGCTCTGCACCAGGCCCCAGCGCAGGGCCAGCGCGAGCAGGCCAATGCCGGCGACCCCCTCCAGCAGCGCCTGCAGCCAGCGCAGTGCCGGCGACAGCGGGCCCCACAGCAGCTCGGCCAGCAAGACCACAGCCTCCAGCGCGAACAGCCCGGTCCAGCCCCACAGCAGCCAGCGCGGGCGCCAGGCATCGAGCGCAGGCAGCGCGGCGGCTGCAAAGAAGGGGATCATCCGGTGCGACACCGCGGCAAACACAGTGCCGGCAAAACCCCACAGCGAGACATGGATGGCGGCCTGCACCAGCGCAGGCCGGGCGGTGGCTAGGCCGAGGGCGGCGGCCCACAGTGCCAGTGCCCCCAGCACGCCGCCGGTGGCGATCAGCCGGGCATGCAGCTGATCCGCGGCGCCGCTGAGCCTCAGCAGGCCCATGAAGCGCCACAAGACCTGACCCCAGCCCAGCGCCACCGCGGCCAGGCCGAAGCCGCACAGCGCCGCGCCAAAGGCCGGCTCAGGCCCATGCACGCCGAGCATGAACACGCCCCAGCCGCCCAGCTGGGCCAGCACAGGTGCCAGCAGTTGGCGGGCATCTACGGCGGGCAGCGCCAGCCACTTCGGGCCGGCGGTGAACAGAAAGCCGGCAAAGAACAGCGGCATGAAGCCGAAGCTCATCACCAGGCCATGGGCCATGGCCGGCGCGATGGTCCAGGTCAGCGGCCGGCCCTGGCTTTGTGCCACCAGGGCCAGGCACCACCAGAGCCCGCTCAGGGCCAGCATCGCGGCCGCGGCGCCAAAGGCCAGCCGGTGCGGCGCGGCCAGCAGCAGGCTCAGGCGCCAGTGCTCAAGCTGTTCGGGCGCCGGGGAGCGAGGACCGCGGACGATCGCTTGCATCGGCGTTGCTCAGACCTGCAGACGGCGCGCCATGCCCGGCGACAGCCACAGGCGCTGATCGGCCTCGACGATCAGCGCATCGACGCCGGCCAGCGGCGCCAGCAGTTCCCGGCCGGCACGGGCACCGGCCACCATGATGGCTGCGCCCAGGCCGTTGATGGCCTCCAGCTGGCGCGACACCAGGGTCACGCCGTGCGGCCCCTGCGTCGGCTGGCCGGTCTTGGGGTCGAGGATGTGGTGGTAGCGGCGGCCATTGCGCACAAAGCAGCGCTCGTAATCGCCCGAGGCGGCGACAAAGCCCTCGCTCAAGCCCACCACGCCCAGCAGGCGGCTGGGGTCGCGCGGGTCACGCAGGCCGACGCGCCAATCGCGCCCCTGCAACTGCCCGCTGACCAGCACGTCACCGCCGCCATTGAGCATGGCACTGCCCATGCCATGGGCTTGCAACACGCGCAGGCCGGCCTGCAATATCGGCAGTTTGGCAATACCGCCCAAATCGATGCGCATACCCGGCCGCCTTAAATAAGCGCTGGCTGATTTATTATCAATAATCAAATCCCGGTGATTCACCAGGGGTATTTCACGCGCAATATCTTCGATGGACGGTATCTTTTTTTGATCTGGATCAAAACCCCACCCGTCGAATACCCCGACGGTAATATCAAAAGCCCCGGCACTGCGCTGAGAAATCGTTTTTGCCATATTCAGCACCTGCAGCATCTCGGGCGCCACCGGCACCGGTCTGCGGCCCGCGGCCTCGTGCAAGGCATGCACCGTGCTCGTGGCACGGCTGCCGGGATAACGGCTCATCATGTCGGCCAGGCGGCCCATCTCGACGAAGGCCGCGTCCATCGCCCGGCCAGCGGTCTGTGCGTCATCGGCCTGCACGGTGATGTCCAGCCGCGTGCCCATCAGCGGGCGCGCGGCCTGGTGCACCCCGGCCGCCTGACCACGGGCCAGTCCCGGATTCAGGTACAGGCCGGTGGCCAGCAGCGGCAGCGCGGCCAGCCAGCGGCGGCGCAGGAGATCGGGGCTTGGCAGTGAGTTCATGGGGTGGTGTCGCGCTATGCGCACTCAGCGCGACAGGGCCGTCATGTAGTCCACCGCAGCCTTGACCTCCTCATCCTTCAGTGTCGTGCCGCCGCCGCGCGGCGGCATCATGCCCTTGGCCCCGGTGTAGCCCTCCAGGGCGTGCTTGTAGAGCGTGTCGTTGCCCTGGGCGATGCGCGGGCCCCAGTCGGCCTTGTCGCCCGGCTTCGGCGCACCGGCCACGCCGGCCGCATGGCACATCGCGCAGGTCTTGCCGAACACGCTCTTGCCCAGTGCGTTGTCGGGCTCGGCCGGGGCTGCGGCCACCGGCGTAGGGGCTGCAGCGGGGGCTGCTACAGGTGCCGCGGCCTCCTGCTTGCCGCAAGCCATCAATACGGCACTGCAAATCAACAAAAGGGTTCTGGTTTTCAGGCTCATGGGGTTCTCCGTGAAGGTTTGACGCGATTCTAGAAACCATTCGGCCCTCGAAGCCATACCCCTTCTGCTTAAAGGTGCATAAATTTCATTCTTTTTAAAGGCAATTGATCCACATCAATTCCTTAAATCGCGGAGAACACGAACATCGGCCTGCCAACGAATATTTCAAACCAGACCGGACCCGCCAGGTGCCGGCAACCCTTCGAGGATTCCTCATGAGCAAAGACACCGCAGGCCTGCCCCCCACCATCCCGGGCCGCCGCAAATTCATCAACACCGCCGCCCTGGCCAGCCTGGCCGGCGTGGTGGCTTGTACCGACAAGGGCGGCAGCGCCGCCACGGCCACGCCAGCCGCAGGTTCGGCCCCGACCGGTGGCGCGCACGCCGCCAGCAACAGCACGCACCTGAAGCCGGGCGAGCTGGACACCTATTACGGCCTGTGGAGCGGCGGCCACACCGGTGACATGCGCGTGCTGGGCCTGCCCTCGGGCCGCGAGATCCATCGCATTCCCTGCTTCGTGCCGGATGCGCTGGTCGGCTGGGGCGTGACCAACGAGTCGAAGAAGATCATGGGCACCAAGGCCGACGGCAACCTGAAGTACACGGTGGCCGACAGCCATCACACTCATGCCTCCTACAAGGACGGCAACTACGACGGCCGCTACGCCTGGATCAACGACAAGATCAACAGCCGCATCGCGCGCATCCGGCTCGACTACTTCGTCTGCGACAAGATCACCGAGCTGCCCAATGTGCAGGGCTTCCACGGCATCTTCCCGGACAAGCGCGACCCGGTCGATCCCGCCATCAACTACACGACGCGGGTGTTCTGCGGCGCCGAGTTCTCGATCCCGCTGCCCAATACCGGCAGCGATGACGCCAGCAAGTACCGCTCGATGTTCACCTGCGTCGACGCCGAGTCGATGGAGGTGCGCTGGCAGGTGCTGATCGACGGCAACTGCGACCTGACCGCCACCTCGTACGACGGCAAGCTGGCCGCGACCAACCAGTACAACACCGAGATGGGTGCCAAATACGAGGACATGATGTCCGCCGAACGCGACGCCTGCCTGTTCTTCAACGTCGCCCGCATCGAGGCCGCGGTCAAGGCCGGCAAGTTCAAGACCTATGGCGACTCCAAGGTGCCGGTGGTCGATGGCACGCATGAGGCCAACAAGGACGCCAAGACCGCGCTGACCGCCTATGTCTCGGTGCCCAAGAACCCGCACGGCGTCAATGCCAGCCCGGACCAGAAGTACTTCATCTGCGCCGGCAAGCTCTCGCCCACCGGCACGGTGATCGAGCTGGCCAAGGTGCTGGACTGGTTCGACGGCAAGCTGGAGAAGCTCGACGACGCCATCGTCGCCGAGGTCGAGCTGGGCCTGGGCCCGCTGCACACCGCCTTCGACGGCCGCGGCAATGCCTACACCACGCTGTTCCTGGACAGCCAGGTGGTGAAGTGGAACGTAGAGAAGGCCATCGCCTTCCACAAGGGCGACAAGACCGCCAAGTACGTGGTCGACCGCATCGATGTGCAGTACCAGCCGGGCCACCTGAACGCCTCGCAGTCCGAGACCATCGCGGCCGACGGCAAGTACCTGGCCGTGGGCTGCAAGTTCTCCAAGGACCGCTTCCTGCCCGTTGGCCCGCTGCACCCGGAGAACGAGCAGTTGATCGACATCTCGGGCGAGAAGATGGTGCTGCTGGCCGACCACCCGGTACGCGGCGAGCCCCATGACTTCATCATCTTCAAGCGTGATCTGGTGCGTCCGAAGCAGGTCTATGCGCTGGATGACTTCCCGCTGGCGATCAAGGATCCCAAGGACTCGGGCGTGGTGCGCAACGGCAAGAAGGTTACCGTCAAGATGACCTCCCAGGCACCGGCCTTCAGCCTGCGCGAGTTCAAGCTGAAGAAGGGTGACGAGGTGACCTTGATCCTGACCAATCTGGACAAGGTCGAGGATCTGACGCACGGCTTCGCGATCCCGAAATACAACGTCAACTTCATCGTCAATCCGCAGGAGACGGCCTCGGTCAGCTTTGTGGCCGACAAGCCGGGCGTCTACTGGTGCTATTGCACCCACTTCTGCCATGCGCTGCATCTCGAGATGCGCACTCGCATGATTGTTGAAGCCTGATAGAGCCAGCCCCAGGCCGCGTGTCTCGAGCACACGCGGCCACAGGGGCGCAGCCAGGGATAGAAATGCAGCTTCAACATTACCGGTTCGCGGCCTTGCTGGCCGCGTTTTTTCTGGCGCTCCTGCTGAGCGGCGGCCGAGTCCATGCGGCCGGCGGCGCCTACGAGGCCGAGCTGCCCGCCGACCTGGCCACGGCCAAGGACATGTGCGCGCTGCTGCCCTGCGCGGCGGTGTTCCCCGGCGCGAAAAGCTTCTCCGAGCGCATCGGCTCACCGCCCTACGTCGAGGCCTATGGAGACCCGATAGCCGGCAAGAAGCCGCTGCTGGGCTATGTGATGCTGTCCACCGACATCACCGACACGCCCGCCTACTCGGGCAAGCCGGTCGTCACCTTGATTGGCATGGACATCAAGGGCCGCTTTGTCGGCGTCAAGGTGCTCAAGCATTCCGAGCCCATCCTGCTGCTGGGCATACCGGAATCGGCGCTGCTGAAATTCAATGATCAATACCTCGGCAAGTCGGTGGCCGACAAGATCGAGGTCGGTCAGTCGCGCCCCGACGAGGGCGTGCTGGGCGTGGACGCCATCTCGGGCGCCACCGTCACCGTGATCGCGCAGAACCAGGTGATGATGACCTCGGGCACCGCCGTGGCCCGCCAGGTCGGCATCCTCGCGCCCACCGTGCGCGAGCCGGCCAAGTACCTGGAGCGCGGCAAGCCCCTGAGCTGGGCCGAGCTGGTCAAGCTCGGCGCCGTGCAGCGACTGCTCGTCAAACCCGAACAGGTGGGCCTTGAGCGTTCCGGCGAGCCCTTCATCGAGCTGTGGTTCGGTGATCTGAACCACCCCGACCTCGCGCGCAGCCTGCTGGGCGAGCTGGGCCGCAGCAATCTGCAGGGGCAGCTGAAGCCGGGCGAGCATGCACTGTTTGTCGTGCGCACCGGTGGCGTCGAATCGTTCAAGGGCTCGGGCTTTGTGCGCGGCGGCATCTATGACCGCGTGCAGGTCAAGCAGGGCGCCGACTCGTTCACCTTCCGCGACCTCGACTATCTGAACCTCTACGGGCTGGAGGCGGCCGGCGCACCGGCCTTCAACGAGTCGGCGATCTTCGTCATCCGCAGCAAGGCATTCTCGGCTTCCTATCCGTGGAAGCTGGCCTTTCTGGGCAACCGGGTGGACCGTGCCACCGGCACGCGCAGCTTCACCGTCTTCGATGCGAACTACTGGCTGTCCGACGAGCTGCTGCAGGGCGGCCGTCCGGTCATCGAAGAGGCCGCCGCGCCCTGGGTTCAGGTGTGGAAGACGCGCGCCATCGAGATCGCGCTATTCGCCCTGCTGCTGGTGGCGGTGACCGTGGTCTATGCCTTCCGCGAAGCGCTGACCCGGCGGTCCACGCACAAGAACAAATGGCCGGTGAATGCCTTCAAGTACAGCGCCTGGGCCATCAGCATCGTTTTCGTCGGCTTCGGCGCGATGGCCCAGCCCTCGATCACCCAGGTGCTGACCTGGTTCCACTCGCTGCTGTTCAACTGGACCTGGTCGCTGTTCCTGAGCGACCCCTTCATCTTCCTGTTCTGGATCTTCATCATCCTGACCGTGTTCCTGTTCGGCCGCGGCCTGTTCTGCGGCTGGATGTGCCCGTTCGGTTCGCTGTCGGAAGCGATCTTCAAGATCGGGCGCAAGCTGGGCCTCAAGCGCTGGCAGAAGCCCGTGCCGCAGGCCGTGCACGACCGGCTCAAATGGCTCAAGTACGCGATCTTCTTCGCCCTGCTGGCGGTCTCGATGTTCGACATGGGCCTGGCCGAGAAACTGTCCGAAGTCGAACCCTTCAAGACCACCTTCTTGGTGGGCGTGACGAACCGCGCCTGGCCCTACGGACTGTTTGTGGCCGCGATCCTGGGTGTGTCGCTGTTCATCGAGCGGCCCTACTGCAAATACATCTGCCCGCTGGGCGCCTCGCTTGCCATGCCCAGCACCTTCCGCTGGTTCGGTCTGAAGCGCAAGCAGGACTGCAACAGCTGCAAGGCCTGTGCAGTGGGATGCGGCGCCCAGGCGATCGACGCCGATGGCCGCATCGACCACCGCGAATGCCTGCACTGCCTGGACTGCATGGTGCTCTACACCGATGCGAAGGGCTGCCCGCCGCTGTCCAAGGAGCGCAAGCGGCGCGAGCGCGACGGCCTGGAGATCACGCCGATCGGCCGTGACGGCTACTTCATCCCCATCCATCCGATGCCGGCGATGAACCCCAAGGTGGCCAACGGTCCCGACCCGCGCATGCCCACCGATCCGGCAACGCCGCCGCACAAGGCCGATGCCACCGGCATCAGGTGGCTGTGGCTGGAACTGGTCGACCACCTCTGGCCCTGGAGTGCCGAAGGCTGGAAGACGCAGCGCGGCCTGCAGATCGCCGGCTTCTCGCTGGCCATCGCGGCCAGCCTGGCCTGGGTGCTGGCCGGCACCGGCAGGCTGTCCGCCAGCGCCATCATCGGCTGGTGGTTCGGCTGGAGCGTCTATGAGGTGCTGATACGCCTGGCCGGCAAGCGCTACGTCAAGGACGGCCCCTGGTGGCAAGGCAACTACCGCCGCGCCAGCGTGATGGACATGCTCAGCTATGTCGGCTTCAAGAACCTGCTGATCGGCGCGGCGCTGTTCCTGACGCTGAAGGCCCTGGGGCTGGTGCCGGCATGAGGCAAGTCCTGGCCCTCGTTGCGCTGTGCATGACCCTGCTGGGTGCGCAGGCGGCGACGTTGCGCGTCAAGCCCGGCGAGGCCCTGCAGCCGGTGCTGGACGCGGCCAAGGCCGGCGATGTGGTCGAGGTCGAGCGCGGCTTCTATACCGGCAACTTCCTGATCACCAAGCCGCTGACCCTGCGCGGCCTCCAGCGCCCCACGCTCAGCGGCGGCCAGCGCGGCGACACGATACGGGTGACGGCGCCCGATGTGGTGATCGAGGGCCTGATCGTGCGCGACTCGGGCGACAGCCTGAAGGACCAGAACGCCGGCATCTACATCCGCCCCGGCGCCCACCGCGCCGTGGTGCAGCGCTGCGACCTGACCTACAACCTGTTCGGCCTGTGGATAGAGAAGGCCAACGACGTGCGCATTGAGGGCAATCTGATCACCGGCAAGCGCGAGTACAACTCCTCGCAGCGCGGCAACGGCGTGCAGCTCTACAACACCACCGGTGCACGCATCATCGGCAACAACATCGGCTTCGTGCGCGATGCGCTGTATGTCGATGTGTCGCACCAGGCGATCTTCCGCGGCAACAAGCTGCACCACAGCCGCTACGGCAGCCACTATATGAACTCCTACTACAACCTGTGGGAGGACAACGACAGCTACTACAACCGCGGCGGCCTGGCCCTGATGGAGGTGCGCAACCAGGTGGTGCGCAACAACCGCACCTGGGGCAACTCCGACCACGGCATCATGCTGCGCACCTTGCAGGACTCGGTGGTCGAGAACAATGTGGTCGCCGGCAACAACCGCGGCCTGTTCATCTACGACGTCGAGTACGCCACCCTGCGCGGCAACCTGGTCGTCGACAACCATGTCGGCGTGCATCTGTCGGCCGGCTCGACGCGCAACGTCGTCCAGGGCAACGACTTCATCGCCAACCGCGAGCAGGTGCGCTATGTCGGCGCGCGAGACGAACCCTGGGGTGCCAAACCAGGCGCTATCGCAGGCGGAAACCATTGGAGCAACTACCTCGGCTGGGACCGCAACGGCGACGGCGTCGGCGACCTGCCCTATGAGGCCAATGACATGGTGGACCGGCTGAGCTTCCGGCACCCGAGCATGAAGCTGCTGCTGGCCAGCCCGGCCGTGCAGGCGCTGCGCCTGGTCGGTCAGCAATTCCCTGTGCTGCGCGTGCCCAGCGTCGTTGACGCCCACCCGCAAATGCAGCCGACCCACAAGAACTGGAGCCTCTGGCGTGACAAGCACTACCCCGGTCAATGAGGTGCCCGCGGCCATCGCGCTGCGTGACGTGACCAAGCATTTCGGCGCCGTGCACGCGGTCGACGGCGTCTCTTTGAGCGTGCGTCGCGGCGAGCTGTTCGGCCTGATCGGCCATAACGGCGCCGGCAAGAGCACCCTGTTCAAGATGATGCTGGGCCTGCTGCCGGTCAGCAGCGGCGAGATCGCGATCGCTGGCGCCTCGGTGCGCGGCCGCGACTTCCGCGCCGCCCGCCGGCAGATCGGCTACCTGCCAGAGCACCTGGCGCTGTACGACAACCTCAGCGGCATCGAGACGCTGCGCTTCTTCGCCAGGCTCAAGGGCGCCGACCTCGCGGGCTGCGCGCCACTGCTGGAGCGCCTGGGCCTGGCCGCCGCGGCCAGGCGTCCGGTGCGCGAATACTCCAAGGGCATGCGCCAGCGCCTGGGCTTTGCCCAGGCCCTGCTCGGCGCGCCGCAGGTGCTGTTCCTGGACGAACCCAGCAACGGCCTGGACCCAGCGGCGATACGCGAGTTCTACGCCATCCTGCACGAGCTGCGCGACCAGGGCGTGACGGTGCTGATCACCTCGCACATCCTGGCCGAGCTGCAGGAGCGGGTGGACCGGCTGGCCATCATGGTGAGCGGCCGGGTGCAGGCGCTCGGCAGCGTGCCGGAGCTGCGCGAGCAGCAGGACATGCCGCTGCACATCGTGCTGCGCCTGCCGCCGTCGGCGCTGGAGCTGCTGCGCAGCTGCCTGGGCGTAGTGCCCGGACTGAGCCTGAGCGCCGTGGCGGGCCAACCGGGGCAGCAGCTGATCAGCTGCCCGCGCACGGCCAAGATGTCCGTGCTGGCCGCACTCGCACCGCTGGGCGACCTGCTGCTCGATCTGCAGATTCAGGAGCCCTCGCTGGAGGACGTATTTTTCGGACTGAGGGGCCCACATGCCTGACATCGAATGGCGCCAGCTCGCCACCCTGGCGGGCAAGGAGTTCCGCGACCGCATGCGCAACCGCTGGGTGCTGGCCGTCGCGCTGGTGTTCACCGTGTTCTCGCTGGTCATCACCTATTTCGGCGCGGCCCAGCAGGGGCAGCTCGGGCCGCGCTCGATCGAATTCACCATCGCCAGCCTGGTCAGCCTGGTGATCTATCTGATCCCGCTGATCGCCCTGCTCTTGGGCTTCGACGCCATCGTCGGCGAACGTGAGCGCGGCTCGCTGGACCTGCTGCTGGCCCTGCCCATCACCCGGCTGGAACTGCTATTGGGCAAGTACCTGGGCCTGGCTGCGGCGCTGACGCTGTCCACCGTGATCGGCTTTGCGCTGGACGGCCTGCTCTTGTTCCGCCAGTTCGGCTGGCCCGGTCTCTACCACTACCTCGGCTTCGTGTTCAGCTCGGTGCTGCTGGGCCTGGCCTTCCTGAGCCTGGCCCTCTTGATCTCGGTGCTGACGCGCGAGCGCACCAAGGCCTCGGGCCTGGCGATCGCGCTGTGGTTCGGCCTGGTGCTGGTGTTCGATCTGCTGATGCTGGGCCTGCTGGTGGCCAGCGGCGGTGAATTTGGCGGCCAGGCCCTGGCCTATCTGCTGCTGCTCAACCCGACCGACATCTTCCGCATCCTCAATGTCTTTTCACTGGACCAGGTGCGCAGCCTCTACGGCCTGGCCAGCATCGTGCCCCCCGCCCTCGCCAATCCCTGGCTGATGGGCTGCGCCATGCTGGCCTGGATCGGTGCGCCCCTGGCCCTCGCCACCTGGAGATTCCGCTCATGAACATCCTCACCCGTCGTCAGTGGCTGTTCGCCGCCCTGGCCGGCAGCGCTGTGCTTGCCGCCTGCGGCGACAAGACCAGCACCCAGCTCGCCGCCGTCGAGATAGACCCGAGCAGCACCTGCGACCTGGACGGCATGCTGCTGGCCGACTACCCCGGCCCCAAGGCGCAGATCCACTTCAGCGGCGCGCCAAAGCCGACCTGGTACTGCGACACGGTCGAGATGTTCAACACCCTGCTCAGACCCGAGCAGGTCAGGCCCATCCTGGCCGTCTTTGTGCAGGACATGGGCCAGGCCGACTGGGAGCAGCCGCGCGGCCACTGGTTCGACGCCAAGACCGGCTTCTACGTGCTGGGCAGCAAGCGCCATGGCTCGATGGGTCCCACCGTGGCCAGCTTCAAGCAGGAGGCCGATGCGCAGAAGTTCATCGCCCGCTACGGCGGGCGAATGCTGCGCTATGCCGAGGTCAAGCCCGAGATGGTGGACCTCAGCGGTGGCGCACTGCACGACAGCCGCATGTAGCCAGCGCTCATGTTCAAGGCACTACCGATGGCGGCGCTGCTGGCGCTGGCCTGCGCCGCCGCCAGCCCGCTGCTGTTCAGCGCCCGTGCCAGCTCGCCGGTGGTGGACCTGCCGCCCAGCGAGATCTGCCGCGTCGCCCGAAGCCAACCGGACCAGGACGAGCAGGCCGTTCAGCACAGGCGCGGACACCGACCCGCGGCGGACCCAAGCTCCCGCTTCCTTGTTCCTGTTCAAGGAAATTCCCTAGCAAATCACTAGGCTACTGACATCTCATCCCACATCGGAGCAAAACCATGAGCCGAGGCTTCACCAGCCAGATGGCACGGAACATCTTCTATGGCGGCACCCTGTTCTTCGTGCTGCTGTTCGCCGTGCTGATCTTTGATACCGAGCAACGCATACCCGAGCGATCGAACGCCGCCGCCATCACCCCGGCCGTGGTGCGCGGCAAGCACATCTGGGAAACGCGCAACTGCATCGGCTGCCACACCTTGCTGGGCGAGGGCGCCTATTTCGCGCCCGAGCTGGGCAATGTCTACAAGCGCCGGGGGCCCGAGTTCATCAAGGCCTGGATCAAGTCCCAGCCCACCGGTGCGCCGGGCCGCCGCCAGATGCCCAACTTCAATCTGACCGACGCGCAGCTCGACGACATGGTCGAGTTCCTCAAATGGACCAATGGCGTGAACACTGAGAAGTGGCCGCCGAACATTGAAGGTTGAGGAGAGAACAACATGAAAACCGCCACCCTCAAATTCCAGTCGCAGTCCGTCTCCAAGCTCTACTTCATCGGCGCGCTCGCACTCTTCGTCGGCCAGATCGTCTTCGGCCTGACCCTGGGCCTGCAGTATGTGATCGGGGACCTGATGTTCCCGGCCATACCGTTCAACATCGCCCGCATGGTGCACACGAATCTGCTGATCGTGTGGCTACTGATGGGTTTCATGGGCTCGGCCTACTACCTGGTGCCCGAAGAGGCCGAGACCGAGCTCTTCAGCCCGCTGCTGGCCAAGATCCTGTTCTGGGTCTTCCTGGCCGCCGGTGCCGCCACCATACTGGGCTATCTGCTGGTGCCTTACGCCACCCTGGCCCAGATGACCGGCAATGACTTCCTGGCCACCATGGGCCGCGAGTTCCTGGAGCAGCCGCTGCCGACCAAGGTCGGCATCGTCATCGTCGCGCTGGCCTTTCTGTTCAACATCAGCATGACGGTGCTGAAGGGCCGCAAGACCGCCATCACCCTGGTGCTGCTGATGGGCCTGTGGGGCCTGGCGCTGATGTTCCTGTTCAGCTTCGTCAACCCCAGCAATCTGGTGCGCGACAAGATGTACTGGTGGTTCGTCGTCCACCTCTGGGTGGAGGGCACCTGGGAGCTGATACTGGGCGCGCTGCTGGCCTTTGTGCTGATCAAGACCACCGGCGTGGACCGCGAGGTGATCGACAAGTGGCTGTACCTGATCGTCACCATGGCCCTGGTCACCGGCATCCTGGGCACCGGCCACCACTTCTTCTTCATCGGCCTGCCGGGCTACTGGCACTGGGTGGGCAGCGTGTTCAGTGCACTGGAGCCCGTGCCCTTCTTCATGATGACCCTGTTCGCCTTCAATATGGTGCAGCGTCGCAAGCGCGAGCATCCGAACCAGGCCGCCGTGCTGTGGGCCGTCGGCTGCTCGGTGATGGGCTTCCTGGGTGCCGGCCTGTGGGGCTTTCTGCACACGCTCAGCCCGGTGAACTACTACACCCACGGCAGCCAGATCACCGCGGCCCACGGCCACCTGGCCTTCTATGGCGCCTACGTGCTGGTGGTGATCGCGATGATCAGCTACGCGATGCCGATACTGCGCGGCCGCGAGGCCAACTCGCGCCGTGCCCAGGGCTACGAGATGTGGAGCTTCTGGATCATGACCATAGGCATGGCGGTGATGGTGCTGGCCCTGACCGGCGCCGGCGTGCTGCAGATCTGGTTGCAACGCATGCCCACCGAGGGCGCGATGAGCTTCATGGCCACGCAGGACCAGCTGCGCTTCTTCTACTGGATACGCGTTGGCGGCGGGGTGATGTTCCTGGCCGGCCTGCTGGTCTACCTGGCAAGCTTCTTCGTCGGCCCCGGAGTCGAAGAGGATGAAGTGCCGGCCAATGCCCGGCTGAGGACCGCGTGATGGAAATGAGCAGCGCGCGGCTCCTGAGCGAACTGCCCTACTATGCAGAACAGGCCGGTGAGTGCCGGCTGTTCGAGCGGACCCATGCGAGCCGCCTGCCCCTGCTGATCAAGGGCCCCACCGGCTGCGGCAAGACGCGGCTGGTCGAGCACATGGCGGCACGGCTGGGCCGTCCGCTGGTGACGGTCAGCTGCCACGACGACCTCAGCGCCGCCGACCTGGTGGGCCGCCATCTGATCGAAGGTGGCGACACCCGCTGGTGCGACGGCCCGTTGACAAGGGCGGTGCGATCGGGCGCGATTCTCTACCTCGACGAGGTGGTCGAGGCGCGCAAGGACACCACCGTGGTCCTGCACCCGCTGGCCGACGACCGGCGCCAGCTGCCGATCGAGCGCACCGGCGAGCTGCTCGACGCCGCACCTGGCTTCATGCTGGTGATCAGCTACAACCCCGGCTACCAGAACCTGCTCAAGGGGCTCAAGCCCAGCACCCGCCAGCGCTTCGTCGCGCTGGGCCTGGGCTATCCCAAGCCGGAGGTGGAGCAGTCCATCGTCCAGGCCGAGAGCGGCTGCACGGCCGAGCAGGCAAGCCGGCTGGTGCGCCTGGCGCAGGCACTGCGGCGGCTGACCGAACACGATCTGGAAGAAACCGCCAGCACACGCCTGCTGGTGATGGCTGCACGGCTGACCGTTGCCGGCCTGAGCGTGGAGCAGGCCTGCCAGGCAGCCATCGTCGATGCGCTGACCGATGATGCCGAAACTGCCGTCGCGCTCGCCGAGGTGGTGGCAGCGGTGGTTGGTGGTGCCTGAAGTGCACGGGATCGATTCGCCGCCACTTGCCGGTCCATGGCGCCTCGCTTTGTTGGTGCGGCAGAGGGGGCGGGGGGCCGGCCACTGCGGGCTGAAGCTTGGGCCGGTCCCTTCGGCCCGACCTCCAGCTTCTTTATGCCCGCAGTGGCCGGTCCCCCGCCCCCTCTGCGGATACGATGGTGGCCGCCGCCCCCGCGTGCTTTGCGGATTGGCGCGCCCTCGTCCCTGCCGCCTCAAAATTCGAACGCGTCATGTGTAGCGCCAAGCGCCGCGAAGCTGCGGAGATGGTGTTGGCCGCGCCGCCTTTGACGCAGGTGGGCCGCATGGCGCGCCTGCAGCGCCTGCGCCGCGCCACCCAGCTGGGTTTTTTCGCGCTGTTCCTGCTCGCTCCGGCGCTGAACCTGCTGCGCTTCGACCTGGGCGAGACCCAGCTCTGGTTCCTGGGCTTTCGCTGGTCGCTTGGCATTGATGCCTTTGTGCGCGGCGAAATCAGCGCCAATGAGGCGGCGGCCTCGATACTGTTGCGCGGCATCCTGCCGGCCCTGCTGTTCGTGGCCGGCTTCATGACGGTGGCATGGCGCCATGGCCGCATCTACTGCGGCTGGCTGTGCCCGCACTTCTCGCTGGTCGAGACGCTCAACGACCTGCTGCACCGCGCCACCGGCAGGTTCAGCCTCTGGGACAGACAGGCCACGGCCAAGACCGGCCGCAGCCCGCAGCGCCGCTGGTGGCCCCTGTTCCTGATCAGCTGCCTGTTCTTCGGCTTTCTGTGGTCCATCACGCTGCTGACCTATCTGCTGCCGCCGGCACTGATCTGGGGCAACCTTTTCGGCGGCACCTTGACGCCCAACCAGGCTCGCTTCATCGTCATCGCCGGAGCGGTGTTCAGCGCCGAGCTGCTGCTGGCCCGTCATCTGTTCTGCCGCTTCGGCTGCGCCGTCGGTCTGTTCCAGAGCCTGGCCTGGATGGCCAATCCGCGCGCCCTGGTGGTGGCCTTCGCCCGCGAACGCGCCCGCGACTGCCGCGACTGCAGCACCGCAAAGTCTCCCGAGGGCGCAGCCTGCGACACGGCCTGCCCGATGCGGCTCAAGCCGCGCAATGTCAAGCGCCTGATGTTCTCCTGCGTGCAGTGCGGCCAGTGCGTGACCGAGTGCGAGACCTCGCATGCCCCACGCGGCGCCAACCCCAATCTTGAGTGGACGGTGGGCGTCGATGCGCTGCGCGAGACGCTGCGCCAGCGCCGCGCCGACAACGGACGCTGAAGTGAAACTGATCGGATCGCTACTGGGTGTCGGTGCTTGCCACCTCGCGTTGTTGGCGCGGCAGAGGGGGCGGGTGGCCGCCGACTCCGCGTGGTGCGCGTGCTTTGCGGATTGGCGAGCCTGCACACCCGTTGCAGCAGGGGCGAGGGCGTGCCGGTCGCAGCGGGCATAAAGAAGCCGGAGTTCGACCCGTTCAGGGACAGACAAGGCTTCAGCCCGCAGCGGCCGGCGCGCCCTCGTCCCTGCCGCCTGGCATTTCAAATGTGTCGTGTGTGGCGCCAAGCGCTGTGGAGTAGCTGAGATGGAAGAGTGGGTCGGCGAGCGGTGGCACCGCTTCATCAACCGGGCGGCGCAGAGCGGCTTTCCGGACCAAGCCGTGCGCCTGCCCGAGGTGCAGCGCGCAGCCGCCCTGCTCTACCGGGCCGCCGGTGGCGCCAGCGCGGTGCGCGTCGTGCCGGCCAGCCAGGAGCGCATTGCCGGGCCACGCGGCTGGTTGCAGCGCCTGGCCGGCTCCGGCCAACGCGCCGCACGACCGCGCCTGGACGCCGAAACGCTCGCCCTGCCGCCACAGATCGATGTCTTCAATGACACCGGCCTGAACCGCGATCTCTATCTGTGGCTGGCCGCGCTGGCCGCCTCGTTCGAGCCGGGCCTCGGCTGGGCCGGCGCCAACCTCGCCGCCAGCGCCCGTGCACTGCAGCGCTGCCCGGGCCTGCGTCCGCGCTACGAACGCCTGCTCGCCGCCCACCTGCAGCATCGCCCGGACCCGGCCGGCCTGGGCGCGGAAGCGGCGCAGGCCGAGCGGCAGCTGCAGGCCCTCTTGCGTGGCGAAACAGGTGGCGAAAGCCTCGATGAACCGCTAGCCGGCGCGCAGCTGGCCCCCGTCTGGCTCTGGCTGGAGCCCTGGACGGATGCGCCCGCCGCCGCCGCCCGCAGCCAGCCCGACGACGCCACGGCCCATGACGCGGCCAAGCCCCGCCTCGGCAACAGCACCCGCCGCCGCACGCGCACCCAGGCCCAGCCGCAGGGCCGCGCGCCGCTGCTGCTGCCCTCCAAGGTCGAGTCCATACTGACCTGGAGCGAGCATGTGCCGCTGGACCGCGGCACCGACGACGAGGACGATGGCCAGGCCGAGGCCGCCGCCGACGACATGGACAGGCTGACCTTGAGCCGCGATGGCAAGGCCTCGGCCTCGCGAGTCAAATTCGACCTCGACCTGCCCAGCGCCAGTGCCGACGACCAGCCGCTGGGCCCCGGCGAGGCCCTGCCCGAGTGGGACTGGAAGCAGCAACGGCTGCTGGCCGATCATTGCCGCGTCCAGACGCTGGCGGCCTGCCCGGCCCAGGGCTTTGTGCCGCCGCCGAGCCTGCGTGCCACGGCGCGCCGCGTACGCCGCGGCCTGGAGCTGCTGCGCGCCGCACCGCACTGGCAGCGCGGCTGCAGCGACGGCGAGGCCATCGATCTGGACGCCTGGGTGCGCCATGCCACCTCGGCCGGTGCCGGCCCGCAGTGGGGCGAGCCGGCCGTCTATGCCCGCCGACAGCGCGGGGAGCGCAGCCTGGCCACTCTGCTGCTGGCCGATCTGTCGCTGTCCACCGACGCCCACATCAGCAACGAGGCGCGCGTGATCGACGTGATACGCGACAGCCTCTATGTCTTTGGCGAGGCACTGCAAGGCCTGGGCGACGCCTATGCGATGCTGGGCTTCAGCTCGGTGCGCCGCAACCATGTGCGCATCCAGCATCTGAAGGGCTTCGACGAGACCTGGAACACCGGCGTGCAGGCCCGCGTGGGCGCCATCAAGCCCGGCTACTACACCCGCATGGGCGCGGCCATACGGCTGGCCACGCGCCGCCTGGCCGAGCGCCCCGAGCGCCAGCGCCTGCTGCTGATACTGACCGACGGCAAACCCAATGACCTTGACGTCTACGAGGGCCGCTGGGGCATCGAGGACACCCGCCATGCCGTGCAGCAGGCGCGCGACGCCGGTCTGCTGCCCTTCTGCCTGAGCATCGACGAGGAGGCCCATGACTACCTGCCCCATCTGTTCGGCCAACAGGGCTGGGCCCATGTGCGCCAGCCGTCCGAACTGCCGCTGCGCCTGGCAGCGGTCTATGCCCGGCTGACGCGCGCCGTTTGACGAAGGTCAAGCCAATCCGCCGGCCCCGGTGACCAAAATGCGCTGCCTTGTGGAGACCTGCCATGGACATGCGCGCCTTCGATCTGCCGCGTTATCTTTCAAACCTGCCGCTGTTCTCCGATCTCAGCCCGCCCGAGTTGCTGCGCCTGGCCGGCGGTTGCCAGCTGCGGCGCTATCTGCGCGGCGAATCGATCTTCCATGTGGGCCAGCCCTGCGAGGAATTTCATGTCACGGTGACCGGCCAGGTCAAGCTGTTTGCCCTCTCGCCCGCGGGCCAGGAGAAGGTGATCGAGCTGGTCGCCCCCGGCCACAGCTTTGCCGAGGCGCTGATGTTCACCGGCAAGCCCTACATCATCAACGCCCAGGCGCTGACCGACTGCCTGCTGCTCAGCGTCGCCAAGGCGGCGGTGATCAAGGAGATCGAGCAGGACTCGCGCTTTGCCCTGCGCATGCTGGCCGGCATCTCGCGCCGCCTGCACGGCCTGGTGCATGACGTCGAGGCCTATGCGCTGCACAGCGGCGTGCAGCGCGTGATCGGCTATCTGCTGCGCGACCATGAGGCCGAGGACTGCGTCAGCGGCGACATCATCACCGTCTCGCTGCCGGTCAGCAAGGCCACCGTGGCCTCGCGCCTGAGCCTGACGCCGGAGTACTTCTCGCGCGTGCTGCACGAGCTGGAGTCGGCCCGGCTGATCGAGGTGGACAAGCGCGACATCCGCATCCTCGACGCGCGTCGCCTGGCCTGCTATCCGGCCGTGGCGGCCTGAAGGTAGCCCTACTCCTTTGGAACTAGGCGCCCTCGTTCTGTGGACCTAGCGGCGAGCCGCGCTTGACCTTGATCAACTGCCGGACAGCGAGGCTGAACAAAATCGCCCCGCAGAGCAGGCAATGCTGCTCATCAGCGAGGTAACACCCATGTTCGTCAGCAAGCACCCGGCCAGCTTCGATCTGCCACGCTATCTGTCCCTGCAGCCGCTGTTCAGCGGCCTGGGCGAGGCCGATCTGCAGCGCATCGCCGCCGATGGCTGCGCCCTGCTGCGCCTGGTGCGCGGCGAGCCGCTGCCGCAGGGCTGCCCGCAGGGCAGCGAATGCTTCCACATCGTTGTCACCGGTCAGCTCAAGCTGTTTGCGCTGGCCAGCAACGGCGGCGAGAAGGTGATGGAGCTGGTGGGGCCCGGGCAGAGCGTGGGCGAGACCCTGATGTTCAACGAGCAGGCCCATCAGGTGAACGGCCAGGCATTGACCGATGTGCTGCTGCTGCGCATACCCAAGGCCGCGATCACGGCGCAGATCAGCCGCGACCCGGCTTTTGCGCTGCGCCTGCTGGACCACGCCTCGCAGCGCATCCAGAGCCTGCAGCGAGATGTCGAGTCCTACTGCCTGCACAGCGGCGTGCAGCGCGTGGCCGGCTTCCTGCTGGGCCGGCATGCGCCGCCGCAGCCCGGTGCTGGCCTGCCGCACACGGTGTCGCTGCCGGTCAGCAAGGCGACCATCGCCTCGCGCCTGTCTTTGACGCCGGAGTACTTCTCGCGCGTGCTGCGCGAGCTGGAGGACGAGGGACTGATCGCGATCTCGCGCCGCGACATCCGCATCCTGCGCCCGCAAAGCCTGGCCAGCTACACGCTTCAGTAGGCAGGCGCGGCCTGCACCGGCCGCCAGCGCCGGGTGTCGAACATGACCTGGCCCTCGCCATGGTCCAGGCTCAGCAGCCATTGCCCCTCACGCTGCAGCAGCCTGGCACTGCCAATATCGGCCGACCCCAGGCTGGCGATGCGACGCCGCACATCGAGATGCAGCACCACCAGTTGGCCGCCCTGCTCGGCCAGCAGCCAGGGCATGCGCGGGTCGAAGAAGATGGCGCCGATGGGCGCATCCAGCGGCATGCGCCGTGGCGTCAGATAGCCCGGGCTGGCAATGCCCTCGCCCATCCGGTAGTCATGCACCAGGCCCTCGTAGACCGGTGCGGCGGCGGGGTCGTAGGCAATCTCCCAGAGTTCGGCCAGACCGCTGAGCACGACGATGAAGCTGCGCCGCGCACTGGCGTCTCGCAGCGCCTGCACGGTGCCGCGGCGGCCGCGCGCATCGGCCGCCTGCCAGCGGCGCAGCTCGGTGCCATCGGCTCCGCTCAAGATCAGCTGCTGGCCCTGCGCGAAAAGGCGCAGGCCCTCGGCATTGCTGACGAGGGCCTGTGCGCGGGCCAGTGCCGGGGCGGCCAGGAACAGGGCCAGCGCCAGACGCCTGTTCACCTTCTCACTGCCTCAGTATCCAGCCCACCGAGGCCTGCAGATCGGCGTCGCTGATCTTGTCGGCACCGCTGGGCGGCATCGGGATCGGGCCGAACACGCCCTTGCCACCGGCCCGCACCTTGGCCACCAGGCTCGCCGAAGCGTCCTGGCCCTTGTACTTGGCCGCGATGTCCTTGAACGCAGGCCCCACCAGCTTCTTGTCCTTGGTGTGGCAGGCCATGCAGCCGCCCTTGGTGAGCAGGGCCTCATCGGCCCGGGCGGCGGGGACTGCGGCCAGCAGGGCCGCCGCGACGGCGCATAGGAGTTTGCTTGTCGTCATCGTGCAGCCCTTCTTAATACACGTCGTGTTGGGTGTTGTAGACATTGAACTTGCCCGTGGGCGTGATCAGGCGCGGGTCCTTGATCACGGCCTTGAGCTTGAGAGTCTTGTCGTCCACCACGACGATGGCGCTCTGCTTGTCCTTGGCCGACCAGACCGAGAACCAGACCTCGTCACCGGCCTTGTTGAACTCGGGCTGCACAACGCGCTTGGCACCGTCGTCCTTCAGGCCGGCCCATTCGGCGATCGGCAGCACCTTGAAGCCCTTGTCCAGCGCGTTGATGTCGAACACGGCCACCGACTGCGAGATCGCGGCATCCGGGTTCAGCGGCGTGTCCGAGTACAGGTGCTTGGACTTCGGATGGGTCTTGATGAACAGCGCGCCGCCGCCCTGGCCCTTGATCTGCGCCACTTCGGTGAACGCATATTGCTTGTGCTTGATCGGGTCGGTGGCGATCAGCGAGATCGCCTCGTCACCGAGGTGGCCGGTGCTCCAGACCGGGCCGAACTTCGGATGGATGAAGTTGGCGCCGCGGCCCGGGTGCGGGATCTTGCTGACCTCGACCAGCTTGACCAGCTTGTCTTCCTTGGCATCGACCACGGCAATCTTGTTGCTCTGGTTGGCCGCCACCATGAAGTAGCGCTTGGTGCTGTCCCAGCCGCCGTCATGCAGGAAGCGGGCGGTGCCAATGCTGGTGATCTTGAGCGCGTCGAGGTTGGTGTAGTCCACCATCAGCGTCTGGCCGGTCTCCTTGACGTTGACCACGAACTCGGGCCGGAAGTGGCTGGCGACGATGCTGGCCACGCGCGGCTCGGGGTGGTACTCCTGCTTGTCCACGGTGTTGCCGCGGGTGGAGACGATCTTCAGCGGCTCCAGCGTGTCTCCCTTCATGATGACGAACTGCGGCGGCCAGTAGGCGCCGGCGATGACCAGCTTGTCCTCGAAGCCCTTGTACTTGCTGGCGTCCACCGAGCGCGCCTCCAGGCCCATGCGGATCTCGGCCACGTTGTCGGGCTTCTCCATCCACAGATCGATCATATTGATCTTGGCGTCGCGGCCGATCACGAACAGATAGCGCCCCGAGGCCGAGGTGCGCGAGATGTGCACCGCGTAGCCGGTCTTGACGATGTTGATGATCTGCTTGGTGTCACCGTCGATCAGGGCCACCTCGCCGGTGTCGCGCAGGGTCGTCGAGAAGATGTTCTCGATGTTGTACTTGTTCATCTTCTTCTTCGGCCGCTGGTCCGGCGGCACGATCACCTTCCAGGTCGCCTTCATGTCGGCCATGCCGAACTCGGGCGGCACCGGCGCGTCATGCTGGATGTAGCGGGCCATGATGTCCACTTCTTTCTCGGACATCTCGCCCGAGGTCTGCCAGTTGGGCATGCCGGCCGGCGAGCCGTAGGCAATGAAGACCTTCAGATAGTCGGTGCCCTTGCCCAGCGTGATGTCGGGTGTCAGCGGCTTGCCGGTGGCGCCCTTGCGCAGCACGCCGTGGCAGCCGGCGCAGCGCTCGAAATAGATCTTGCGCGCGACGTCGAACTCGGCCTGCGTCATCGCCGGGGCCTTGGGGTTGGTGCTCTGCACCATCGGTACGTCGCTCAGGGCGGACGGTGCGGCGTGGTACTTCACATCGCCGGGGCTGACGTCCTTCTTCTCCTGTGCCTGGGCCGGCAATACGGCAAAGGCCGCGGCGAGCATCAGCAGCTTGGCGGTGGGCAGCTTCTTCATGGTGACTCCTAGGGGTTTGGTATCCAGTTTGTGAGGACATCGTCCCGCGCACGGCGCCCTGCGTCCTTGAACTGGTTCAAGTCCTGCTCGCTTGTTGCTCGCCTGTTGCTGGCTTGCTGCGTACCGCGGGGCAAACCCGAACTGGGTCAAGGCGCGGCAAGACCTTTGTCTGCATGCTGGCGCCAACACTGGTCAACGGACACCGCCATGAGATCCCCGAAGTACACCCACAGCCTGCTGGCCCTCGCCGCACTCGCCTGCCTCGGCACGGCCAGGGCCGAGCCAGAGCAACTGCCCATCGTGCTGGTCTCGGCCACGCGCCATGCGATGGCGCTGGTCGACGCGCCGGCCGCAGTGACCGTGATCACCGCCGAGCAGATTGCGCAGCGCGGCGCCGACAATGTGCTGGAGGCGGTGCGCGGCGAGACCGGCATCAGCGTCTTCGGCCGCACGATCAGCGGCCGCAAGACCGTGAGCCTGCGCGGCATGGATGCGCGCCACACGCTGTTCCTCGTCAATGGCAAACGCATAGGCGCCAGCGACGGCGTGATCGGCCACTCCGACTTCCAGCTCGACTGGGTGGCCGCCGACGAGATCGAACGCATCGAGATCGTGCGTGGCCCGCTGTCGGTGCTCTACGGCGCCGAGGCCATGGGCGGCGTGGTCAACATCATCACCCGCCAGCCCGGCGAGCAGTGGCAGGGCAGCGCAAGGCTGGAAGGCTCATGGGCCGATGGCGGCCGCGGTGGCGACGGGCATCGCGTTTCCGCCCGCCTGGCCGGCCCGCTGGCCGCGGGCCTCGCCGCCTCGCTGACCGTTGCCGACAGCCGGCGCGATGCAGTGTCATCGAGCCTGGACCCGCGCATCTCCGACATCGAGGGCCGCCACAAGCAGGATGCCGGCCTGGCACTGCAATGGACGCTCAGCCCCGGCCAGCAGCTGGAGCTGGAAGGCCGCGGCGGCCGCGAGGAGCGCGATGCGCTGGCCGTCGAGCGCAGCGGCAAGAAGCGCGTGTATGCAAGCGACACCCTGCTGGAACGCAGCCATGCGATGCTGGGCTGGACGGCGAACTGGGGCGCCGCCCGCGAATGGAACAGCGTGCTGCGCGCCTACGCCAGCCGTGTCGCGATGAGCAATCTGCGCAGCAACGGCGTGGCCTCGCTGCGCCCCAACACGCTGAACGACCATGTGCTGGAGGCGAACCTGAACGGCCGCCTCAGCGCCGCCCACTGGCTCACCACCGGCCTGGAGCTGCGCGAGGAGAAGTTGCGCAACGAGGGCCTGGTCGGCGGCGAGGCCGGTGCCTCGCACCGCTCGGTGTTCGTGCAGGATGAATGGACGCTGAGCCCCGCGCTCACCGTCACCGCCGGCCTGCGCCGCGATCACCATGAGCGCTTCGGCGGCGAATGGAGCCCGCGCCTCTACGCCGTCTGGCATCTGGCCCCGCACTGGACGCTCAAGGGCGGCACCAGCCATGGCTACAAGCCGCCGACGCTCAAGCAGATCAGCCCTGGCTATCAGGAGGACGAGGGCCCCTACACCTACCAGTCAGAGCCGACCCTGCGCCCCGAGAGCAACCGCGCCGTCGAGCTTGGCATGGGTTGGGACACGCAGGACGCGGGGGCCCAGCTGATGGTGTTCAACAACCGCGTGCGCGACCTGATCGTGCCGGTGCTGGTCAGCACCACCGGCCCGCGCAGCCTGTTCCGCTTCGCCAATGTCGACCGCGCCCGCCTGCGCGGCCTCGAGGCCTCCGCCCGCTGGCGCCTCGCCAGCGGCTTCAGCCTGGCCGCCAACTACCAGTACCTCGACGCGCTGGACGGCCAAGGCGCCCGCCTCGAAAAGCGCCCCCGCCACACCCTCGGCGCTGGCCTCGACTGGGCCGTTGGCCCCTGGCGCGCCAGCCTGCGCGCCGAGCACAGCGCCGGCCAGCTTCTGGCCTCCACCGTGGTCGGCCAGCCGCCCCAGCCGGTGCCCGCGCTGACGCTGTGCAATGCCAGCCTGGGCTGGAACTTCAGCCCGCGGCTGGCGCTGGACCTGGGCGTCACCAATCTGGGCAATACCCAGCTGGCCGAGCGCTCAAGCCTGTTCACCTGGGCCGAGGCGCCACGGACCTGGCGGCTGAGCCTGCGCGGCAACTGGTAGCGCCGCCTCGCTCTCGATCCACGCGGCCACGCGCTGCACATCGGGGCGTGGCGGCTCGCTGGCGCGAATCAGCCAGTAGGCATGGCTCGTTGCGATGCTCAGCTCCGGCGGCGTGAGCCGTTGCAGGCGGCCGGCATCGAGCAGCGGCTGTATCAGCTCCAGCCGCCCCAGGGCCACGCCCTGCCCGTCCAGGGCCGCCTGTATCACCTGGTCGTACTGATTGAATCGCAGAAAGCCCCTGGGCCGTGCCTCGCCCAGGCCCTGGGCCTGCAGCCAATCGCCCCATTGCAGGAAGGGATGCAGCGGGTTGTCGAACTCCAGCAGCGACACCTGCCCCAGCGCCTCGGCCATGGACCGCAGGCCCAGCGCGGGATGGACCACCGGCGCCAGCGACTCGCCGAACAAGCGGCTGGCACCCGCCGGCGCCAGCGCAGGCGTCGTGTAGCGAATGGCCAGGTCGATGCCGTCGTGGCGGAGATCGACGATGCGGTTGTTGGCGGAGACGCGCAGGTCCACACCCGGATGCAGGGTCTGCAGCCGGCTCAGGCGCGGCAGCAGCCACAGGCCGGTGAAGCCTATGCTGGCGCTGAGCATCACCGGGCGCTGCACGCCGTCTGCTCGCAGCTCGCCCAGCACATCCTGCAACTGCTGCACGGCACCATCGGCACTGCGGAACAGCCGCTCGCCCTCGGCCGTGAATGCGATGGAGCGATGGCCACGCATCAGCAGCTTGAGGCCCAGCTGCTCCTCCAACGCATGGATCTGCCGGCTCACCGCAGACTGGGTCAGGCACAGATCCTGGGCCGCGAGCGTGATGCTCATGCGACGCCCGACCGCGACAAAGCCTCGAATCAGATCGAGAGACGACAGGCGAACCAGCGGAAGTGACATTACCGTTGCTCATGTGAAGCGGCCGAAGAATCGATTGAAGCACAGCGCCTGAAAGCCTCAAATCGACACTTAGCCAGCCAAGGACGAGACACCGTGACAACAGCCCCCTTACCCCGACCCGACGGCGCCGCCTCCGACCCGTCCACCGCCTGGTGGCAGCAGGCCTGGGTACTCGTCCTGGCCGGCGGCATCGTCATGGGCCTGGCCCTGGGCGTGCGCCACGTGCAGGGCCTGTTCTTTCTGCCCATCACGATGGACCGGGGCTGGTCCCGCGAGACCTTCGGCCTGGCCATGGCCATACAGAACCTGACCTGGGGCATTGCGCAACCGTTCACCGGCATGCTGGCCGACCGCTACGGGTCGGCCAAGGTGGTGGCGGCAGGCCTTGCCTGCTATGCCGCTGGCCTGTACCTCATGATCCAGGCCGACACCACCACCAGCTTCATGCTCAGCGCCGGCGTGTGCATAGGCATAGGCCTGTCGGGCACCACCTTCGGGGCGGTGTACGGCGCACTCAGCCGGCTGGTCGCGCCGGAGCGGCGCAGCTGGGCCCTGGGCCTGGCGGGCGCGATCGGCGGGCTCGCGCAATTCGTGATGGTGCCGGCGACGCAGGAACTTCTTGGCCGGTGGGCCTGGAGCGGCGCCCTGATGACACTGGCCCTCGTGATGCTGATGGCGCTGCCGCTGGCGCGGGCACTACAGGAAAAACCGCAGGCCGCCACGCGCAGCGATGCCGACCTGCCCCTGGCAACTGCCCTGCGCGAGGCCTTCGCCCATCGCGGCTTCTGGCTGTTGAACCTGGGCTTCCTGGCCTGCGGGTTCCAGCTTGCCTTCATCGCCACGCATCTGCCGGCCTATCTGCTGGACAGGGGTATGCGGCCGTCCGAGGGCGTCACCGCCCTGGCCATCATTGCCCTGACCAATATCTTCGGCACCTACTACAGCGGCCAGCTCGGTGCGCGCTATCGCCGCAAGCATCTGCTGGCCGGCATCTATCTGGTGCGCACGGCGGCCATGGCGCTGTTTCTGCTGCTGCCGCCAAGCCCGCTGGGCCTCTACGCCTTTGCTGCGGTGATGGGTTTTGTCTGGCTCGGTACGGCGCCGCTGACCAATGGCCTGGTATCGCAGGTATTCGGGGTGCGCTACATCACCACCCTGTTCGGCTTTGTATTCCTGGGCCACCAGCTGGGCGCATTTCTGGGCGTCTGGCTGGGCAGCCGGCTGTTCGAGATCACCAAATCCTACGACCTGATCTGGCTGTGCGCGCTGGGCCTGGGCCTGCTGGCGGCACTGCTGCACTGGCCGATCGACGACCGCGAGTTGGTGCGTCTGCCCAAGGCCGGGGCGGTGGCATGAGCTGGCGCACCACCGCCGGCTGGGCACTGCTGACCGCGCTGTGTCTGCTGGTGTTCTGTGCGTGGCTGAATCCCGCCAACGTCGCATCCTGGCTGCTGCTCGCTGCGTTCTGCACCTGAATCCACCCTCACAGGAGAACCCATGACCGAAGTCCATACCGGCGGCTGCGTTTGCGGCGCCGTCCGCTACCGCGTCAGCGGCCGCCCCACGGCCGGAGGCGTTTGCCATTGCACCTTCTGCCAGCGGCGGTTGGCGAGCGCCTTTGCCATCTTCGCGACCTTTCCCGAAGCCGCCGTCGAGCTCACCCAGGGCCAGCCACTCGAGTACGAGCATCGCTCCGACGAGAGCGGCCGGTGGCTGAGAATGAGTTTCTGCGGCAGCTGCGGCACCACCGTCTCTCACTGCAGCGAGCTGCGGGCCGGCATGCGCACCATCGCCGCCGGCACCTTCGACGAGCCGGGCTGGTTCAACATTGACAGGCATGTCTGGGTGCGGTCCAAATGCGCCTGGGTCACCATCCCCGACGGCGTGGCCGTCTTTCAGCAGGGCTTTGTTGCTAGCTGAACCCGCAGACCGGCCCAGGAGCGCCCGCACATGACCCATCGCAATATGAACGAGCACGATGCGCTCGAAGACTTCGAGGCTCGCGAGATCAGTCTGGACGGTGCATCGAAAGTCGTGCACGTGGCCGGCACCGGCCCAGCCGTGATCGTGATGACCGAGATGCCCGGCATCAGCCCCCAGGTCGCCCGCTTCAGCCGCTGGGTCCGGGATGCCGGCTTCACGGTCTATATGCCCTCGCTGTTCGGTCGCGACGGCGCGGTGCCGGCTGCCGCCGAGGGCATGGCCATCATGCAAAAGGCCTGCGTCAGTGCCGAGTTCCGCGCCTTTGCCAACAAGAAAGGGGCCAACAAGGCCAGCCCGGTGACGCTGTGGCTGCGCGCACTGGCGAGGCTGGCACACGCCGAGTGCGGAGGCCCCGGCGTGGGGGCAATCGGCATGTGCTTCACCGGCAACTTTGCGCTGACGATGATGCTGGAGCCCGCCCTGCTGGCACCGGTGCTGTGCCAGCCCTCGCTGCCGTTCGACGACCCGGCCGGGCTGGAAATAGCACCCGAGGAACTCGCCGCCGTGCGAAGCCGCCTGGAGCGGGACGATCTGACCGCCCTGGCCTATCGCTTCGACGGCGACCACTACTGCAAGGCCGAGCGCTTTGCCGCCTATGCCGAGGCCCTCGGCGACCGATTCGTCGCGCGGATACTGCCCGACAGCGCGGCGAATCGCACAAACCTGCCGCCCTTCTTCGAGCAGGTGGTGGCCAGCCCGCACAGCGTTGTGACGACCCATCTGATCGATGAAGCGGGCCAGCCCACATTGGCGGCCCGAGACGAGATTCTGTCGTTCTTCAGGATGAGACTGCAATGACGGAAGCTTAGTCCCAACACCCTGTCCCAGCGGCAGACTCGGAACCGAAAAATCAAGGGCCTGCGAACGCAAGCCCTTGATTTTTCTCACATAAATTTTGGTAGGCCGTGTAGGACTTGAACCTACGACCAAAGGATTATGAGTCCTCTGCTCTAACCAACTGAGCTAACGGCCCCCCGGGAACTGCGGTCCGGCTGTGCGCCGAAGGCGTGGATTGTAGGGGCAAGTGGCGGGGTTCTCCGGGCGCTACTTCTGCGACAAGGCATTCGTCACCAGCCGCGAGGTGATGTCGACGATCTGGATCATGCGGTCATAGGCCATCCGCGTGGGGCCGATCACGCCCAGGGTGCCGACGATCTGGCCGTCGACTTCATAGGGGGCGGAGACGATGGACAGCTCTTCGTAGGGCACGACCTGGCTTTCGCCGCCGATATAGATGCGCACGCCCTCGGCGCGGCTGGAGACATCGAGCAGGCGCATCAGTTGCGTCTTCTGCTCGAACAGGTCGAACAGGCGGCGCAGGCTGCCCATATCGTGGCTGAAGTCCTGCACGGTGAGCAGATTGCGCTCGCCGGAGATGACCATCTGCTCCTGGTTGCCCTCCATCACCTCGGTGCCGGCCTGCACCGCCGCCTGCATCAGCATGGCGATCTCGCCGCGCAGGGCATCGACCTCATGCTTGAGCCGTTCGCGCACCGCCTCTATGGTCAGACCGGCGTAATGGGCGTTGATGTAGTTGCTGGCCTCCAGCAACTGGCCCTGGTTGATGTCCTGCGCGGTGAAGATGACGCGGTTCTGCACATCGCCGTCGGGTGCCACCAAGATCACCAGCACACGCCGCTCGCCCAGGCGCAGGAATTCGATGTGGTGGAAGACGGAAGCCTTGCGCGGCGTGGTAACCACGCCGACAAAGCTGGACAGATTGGACAGGATTTGCGCCGCATTGGCAATCACGCGCTGCGGCTGGTCGGGCTGCAGATGGGGCTCCAGCGCGCCGCCGCCCATGCCAGAGCCGGCGGGCTTGGCGGTGAGCATGGTGTCGACGAACAGGCGGTAGCCCTTCGGCGTGGGTATGCGCCCGGCGCTGGTGTGCGGGCTGGCGATCAGGCCCAGTTCTTCCAGATCGGCCATCACATTGCGTATCGTGGCCGGCGACAGCTCCAGGCCCGAGGCCTTGGACAGCGTGCGCGAGCCCACCGGCTGACCGTCCGCGATATAGCGTTCAACCAGGGTTTTCAGCAGTGATTTGGAGCGCTCGTCGAGCATGGTCTTCATTGTACGGAGTGTGAGGCTTTTACGGCCCGGTTTGGCCCCGGCGCTGTGGTGTAATCCCGCCCATGGCGAAGCGCTTCCGTCATGCGGCGATTGTGGGCAAGTTCCAGGCCCGGGGCATTCGCCCCGTGCTGGAGGACATCGCCCATTTTCTGGCGCAGCAAGGTCTTGATGTTTCCCTGGAGCGTGAGACGGCGCTCAACACGGGCATCACCGAATTCCCAAGCCTCTCGACCGACGAGCTGGGCGCGCAATGCGACCTGGCCGTGGTGGTGGGTGGCGACGGCACGATGCTGGGCTTTGCCCGCGAAATGGCACGCTTCGGTGTGCCGCTGGTGGGCATCAACCAGGGCCGCCTGGGCTTTGTGACCGACATCGCCATCGACCAGTACCGCGAGACGCTGATGCCGATGCTGGCCGGCGACTTCGAGCGCGAGCACCGCTCGATGCTGGAGGGCTGCGTCTGGCGCGACGAGCACTGCATCTTCGAGGCGCTGGCCATGAACGATGTGGTCGTCAGCCGCGGCGGTACCTCGGGCATGGTGGAGCTGAAGGTCGACGTGGGCGACGAGTTCGTCGCCAACTTCCGCGCCGACGGCTTGATCATCGGCTCGCCGACCGGCTCCACCGCCTATGCACTGTCGGCCGGCGGGCCCATCCTGCACCCCAGCATCGCCGGCTGGGTGGTCGTGCCGATTGCCTCGCACACGCTCAGCAATCGGCCCATCGTGCTGCCGGACACCGGCACGGTCAGCGTCGAGATCGTGGCCGGGCGGGACGTGAGCGTCAATTTCGATATGCAAAGCCTGGCCAGCCTGCTGCACGGCGACCGCATCACCGTGCGTCGCTCGGAGCATCAAGTGTGCTTTCTGCACCCGCGCGGCTGGAGCTACTACGCCACGCTGCGCCGCAAGCTGCGCTGGAACGAAGGGGTCAGTTGATGCCCCTGGTGTCTGAAAGTATGAAGATGAACCCGGAGATTTGGATGACGCCCCCACGCTCGCTTCGCTCACTGCCCCCCAAGGGGGCGCTCATTGCCCTTCGGGCGGCCGGGCGGGCAATGCCATGTTGAGGCGCTTGTCGCTGCGCGATTTTGTGATCGTCACCGCGCTGGAGGTCGATTTCGACGGCGGCTTCTCGGTGCTCACCGGCGAGACCGGTGCCGGCAAGTCCATCCTGATCGATGCCTTGCAGCTGGCCCTCGGAAGCCGGGGCGATGCCGGCGTCGTGCGCGAGGGCGCGGCAAGGGCCGAGATCAGCGCCGAGTTCGATGCACCGGCGGCGATCTCGCCCTGGCTGGAGGAGGCCGGCTTCGACGTGCAGGAGAGCCTGCTGCTCAAGCGCGTGATCGACGCCCAGGGCAAGAGCCGCGCCTGGATCAATGGCAGCGCCGCCACCGTGGCCCAGTTGCGCGAGCTGGCCGACCACCTGGTGGACATCCACGGCCAGCATGCCTGGCAAGGCCTGACCCGCGCCCCCTCGGTGCGCGCCCTGCTCGATGCCTATGCCCAGCTCGACGCCAGCGCCGTGGCCAGCGCCTGGCAGCACTGGAAGGCCGCCAGCGAGCAGCTGGCCGAAGCCAGCAAGAGCCAGGACAAGTTGGCGACCGAACGCGAACGCCTGGCCTGGCAGATTGCCGAGATCGACCGCCTGGCGCCCGGCGCCGACGAGTGGGAAACGCTCAGCGCCGAACACCAGCGCCTGGCCCATGCGCAAAGCCTGATGGATGCCGCCCGAGTGGCGCTGGGCGCCGCCAGCGAAGCTGATACCAGCGCCGAGAGCCTGACCGGCCAGGCGATCGACGCCTTGAATTCGGTGTCCGACTACGACCCGCGCCTTGGCCCCGTGATCGAGGCGCTGGCCGGCGCCCAGTCGCAGCTGCAGGACGCCGCCCACACCCTGGCCAGCTATCTGTCGGATGCCGATCTGGAGCCCGAGCGGCTGCAGGAGCTGGACGAACGGATGTCGGCCTGGATGGGCCTGGCCCGACGCTACCGCCGCACGCCGGCCGACCTGCCGGCCCTGCATGCGCAATGGCGCGCCGAGCTGGCCGCGCTTGATGCGGCCAGCGATCTGGAGGGCCTGGAGCGCGCGCTGAAGGCCGCGCTGAGCGCCTACACGGCCGAGGCCAGAAAGATCAGCCAGGCCCGCGCCAAGGCCGCCCCGAAGCTGTCGGATGCCGTATCGATTGCGATGCAGCAGTTGGGCATGGCCGGCGGCCGCTTCGAGGTGGCCCTGCTGCCTCAAGCCGAGCCGCAGAGTTTCGGCCTGGAGTCGGCCGAGTTCCTGGTCGCCGGCCACGCCGGCAGCACACCGCGGCCGCTGGGCAAGGTGGCCTCGGGCGGCGAGCTGTCGCGCATCGCGCTGGCGATTGCCGTTACCACCTGCCAGCTTGAGGGCAAGGACGGGGGCGAGGCCGGTGCCGGCACCTTGATCTTCGACGAGATCGATTCCGGCGTCGGTGGCGCGGTGGCAGAGACCGTGGGCCGACTGATGAAGCAGCTGGGCCGCGACCGCCAGGTGCTGGCCGTCACCCACCTGCCCCAGGTGGCGGCCTGTGCCGACCATCATTTCGTCGTCGCCAAGAAGGCCTCGGGCGGCAGCACCTCCAGCGACGTACAGGCGGTGGCCGGCGAGGCCCGCGTGGCGGAAATCGCGCGTATGCTGGGTGGCGAGCGCCTGTCGTCCACCAGCCTTGCCCATGCGCAGGAGATGCTGGACCTGTCCAAGCAGGCTGCCGTGAGTCCCGCAAAACCTGTCCCCGCAAAGAAGGCCAAATCATGACCGGCGCCGTTGAATCCGACACCGCTTTTGGCGGCCTGGCCGAGGCACTGGCGCCACGCGACGTGGTGCTGGTCACCGGCATCTCGGGCTCGGGCAAGTCGGTGGCCATGCATGCGCTGGAGGACGCCGGCTATTTCTGTGTGGACAATCTGCCGCCCGAGTTGCTGACCTCCTTCCTGAAGCTGGAATCACAACGCGAGCAGCGCCATGTGGCGATTGCGATGGACGCCCGCAGCGCCGGCTCCCTGCCCCATCTGCTGCCTACCCTGAAGAAGCTGCGAGCGCGCGGTGTGCGGGTGCGGTCGATCTTTCTCGACGCCAGTACCGACGCGCTGGTGCGCCGATTCTCCGAGACGCGCCGCGCCCACCCGCTGAGCAAGAGCGAACAGGAGTCGGGCGATGCACGGCGCATCCTGATCGATGCGATCGAGCTGGAGCGCGAGCTGCTGGCCAGCATGCGCGTCGAGTCCACTGTGCTGGACACCAGCGCGCTGCGCCCGGCCCAGCTGCGCTCCTGGGTGCGTGACCTGGTGCAGGTCAGCGGCACCTCGCTGACCCTGGTGTTCGAGTCTTTCGCCTTCAAGCACGGCGTGCCGCTGGACGCCGACTTCGTATTCGACGTGCGTGTGCTGCCCAACCCCTATTACATCCGCGAGCTGCGCCCGCAGAATGGCCGCGATGCACCAGTGGCCGCCTATCTGGAGGCCCAGCCCGAGGTAGCGATCATGATGTCGCAGATCAGCGCCTTCTTCACCCAGTGGCTGCCGGCCTTCGAGGCCGACCACCGCAGCTATCTGACGGTGGCCATAGGCTGCACCGGCGGCCAGCACCGGTCGGTCTATATGGTCGAGACGCTGGCCCGCCAGTTCGCCCATCATGGCGCCACCTTGATACGCCACCGCGAGCTCGATGCCCGGGATTGAAACCGCACAGGGAGCCACGGTGCCAACGCAAGCCCTGCCCCTGTTCCCGTTGCAGACGGTGCTGTTCCCCGGCGGCCAGCTGCGGCTGAAGATCTTCGAGGCCCGCTATCTCGATCTGATGGCCGACTGCCTGCGCCAGCAGTCCGCCTTTGGCGTGATCGCGCTGCGTCAGGGCAGCGAGGTGGGCCGCGACGAGGCCGGCGTGAAATTCGAACCGGTGGGCGTGGCGGCCGAGCTGCTGGAGGTCGATGGCGAGCAGGCCGGCATCCTCCATGTGCGCTGCAGCGGCAGGCGGCGCTTCGAGTTGCAGTCCTGTGCTCAGGCGGCCGATGGGCTGTGGATGGGCCAGGTGCAGTGGCTGGACGACGACGCGCCGCAGGCCATTCCGCCCGAACTCAAGCCAGCGGCCGAGGGCCTGGCCAAGGCCATACACAGCCTGGCCGAGCAGGGCAACAAACCATTCCTGGAGCCCTATGGCCTTGACGACGCGGCGTGGGTGGCGAACCGCTGGTGCGAGATCCTGCCAATACCGCTGGCGGCCAAGCAAAAGCTGATGGAGCTGGACAGCCCGCTGATGCGGCTGCAGATCGTCGATGAATTCCTGCGCGGCAAGGGCGTGCTGGAGTAGATCAGGTCAGCGAACGCTCGCGCTCGGCCGACAGCCAGCCGATCAGCACCATCGTGATGATGGACCCCACCGGACACAGCAGGATGGACAGGGCCATCCAGCCAGCCAGGGGCCGGCCGTCGCGCTGCACGGCCAGGCCGACGAAGATCAGATGCAGGATCAACGAGGCTGCCAAGGTGATGGCCACCAACGTGATCTTGGCCGCGGTGTGCTCGACCTCGGACTCGTTCATCGAGATCAGGAACCACAGGCTGCAGGCGGCCACCAGCAGGGCCAGGGCGGCGGATTCGATGGCGCTTTTGACGGCTGGCTTCATTGATTTGGTCTTGTTCTGGGTCACGGTGCGAGGCCAGCAAGCCTAGCAGGCCTGGGGCCGCCCTGTCCAATCAAGTGAGCAGCTTTTTCAGCGGCGCCGGCACGGCATAGCTGGCCAAGGCCTCCCGGGCCACCCAGACGCCGGGGCCGGGCAGCGCCTCGCCGGGTGCCTGGCTCAGGCTGGCCTGGCGGGGATGCAGCACCCAGTCGAAGTGCGTCAAGCTGTGTTCTATCGTCGGCAGACGGGAGAGCTTGGCATCGAGCGCATCCGCCTGGGCCTGCAGCGCGGCCTCGTCGTCGAAAAGCGGCAGGGTCCAGAGACCCGCCCAGACACCGGTGTCGGGCCGCTGGGTCAGCCAGACTCGGCCCTCGTGCTCCAGCCACAGCCACCAGTTCTCGCGCCGGCTGCGCTTGAGCTTGCGGATGCGCACCGGGTAGTCCTCAGGCTGGCCGGTCTTGCGGCCCAGGCACAGCTCGGCCACGGGGCACAGCAGGCATTGCGGCGAACTGCGGCTGCACAGCGTGGCGCCCAGATCCATCAGGCCCTGGGTGTAGGACGGCATGTCCTGGTCGGGCAAGAGCTCGGTGGCCAGTGCCCACAGCTGGCGTTCGTTGGCCTGCTTGGCCAGATCGGCATCGAAGGCCAGCACGCGACCCAGCACGCGCTTGACATTGCCGTCCAGTATCGCCACCCGTTCGCCAAAGCAGAACGAGGCGATCGCGGCGGCCGTCGAGCGGCCTATGCCTGGCAGTGTCGTCAGCTGCTCGGCCGTGGGCGGGAAGCGGCCGCCAAACTGCGCCACCACGGCCTGGGCACAGCGGTGCAGATTGCGTGCGCGGCTGTAGTAACCCAGGCCCGCCCACAGCGCCAGCACCTCGTCCAGATGGGCTGCGGCCAGCGCCGTCACATCGGGAAAGCGCTCAAGAAAGCGCTCGTAATAGCCCAGCACCGTGCTGACCTGGGTCTGCTGCAGCATGATCTCTGACAGCCAGACGCGATAGGGGTCGTCCGTGTTCTGCCAGGGCAGCTGGTGGCGGCCATGGACCTTCTGCCAGGCGATCAGCGCCGGGGCAAAACCCTGGATCAAAGAAGGAGCAAGCGGCGCGGGCCGCAAAACGTCGGTCACAACGGGAACCGGCGGCTTACTCGGCCGCGACCTGGGCCCAGCTGGCGTCGAACTCGCCAGCGGCCACCGTTGGCAACTCGAACTCGCCATCATCACCGCGGGTGGGCATGGACTGCGCAGCGGCCAGCACCATATTGACCACCGGCTGTATGCGCACCTGGGCCAGGCTCAGGCGCTGCTCCAGCGCCACCAGCTGGGCCAGGCGGGCTTCGAGCTCGCCGGCCTCGGCCTCGATGCGAGTCAAAGCCTCGCGGCGGCGCACAAAGGTGTCGCGGCGCTCGCGCAGCTGCGCATCGATCTGCACCGTGGCCGTCTTGCTCCAGCGCTCGACCTCGACGCGGGCGGCATCGAAAACCGCGCGCAGCTTGGCCAGCAACATGCGGCGGAACTGCTCCATGAAATCGGGCTGCAGCAGGCGCAGCGCCGAGCGTATGCCCAGGTACTGGCTGTAGCTGCGCTCCAGCATCTCCAGCTCTCGCGAGCAGCGCGAGAAGTCCGGCGCCTGCTGCACCGCCAGCGCAAAGCCATAGTCGGTGTTGAGCATCTGGATGCTGGAGACCAGCATGCCCTGCATCTCGTCGACCCGCACCTGGGCCTGGTTCAACAGCTGGTGCAGCTCGCGGCACATGGCCACAAAGACCTTGCGCGCGCCGACATGGAAGAACGAGGCGTCCATGCCAAGCTGCATCTGACGCACCTGCTCGCGCACCCGCTCGCCGGCCAGGCCGTCGAGCAGCTCCTTGAGCGAGCGGCTATGGATGGCCTTCAGCGCCTGCATGCGCTGCGAGCACAGCTCAAAGCGCTGGCCCTCGAGATCGACGCGATCGCGCATCGCGCGCAGGCTGGTCGCGTTCTTGCCGCGGGCACCGCGCAGCTCCAGCGCCTGCTCGGTGTTGTGGCGGCGACGCAGGGTCAGCTGACGCTGCACATGGTTCTGGACGCCCTGCACCGTCTCCTGCACGGCCTTGGCCAGCAACTCGCCGCGCTGCGGCAATAGAGCCTTGGCCAGCATCGTCTCCAGTGCAGGCAGACGGCTGGCCTCCAGGCCCTTGGTATCGCCGCGCAGGCGGGCGGTCAGTGCCTGGCGTGCCGACAGCGGGAACACGCGGTCCGGCTCCACACCCAGGGTGCGGGCGGTATTGGCACATTGCTTGCGGATCTGCGCCTGCACCACATCGACCGGCAGCAGCGGATCGTTCAGCGTGTCAATCTTGTTCAGCACGACAAAGCGCGCCATCGCCCCCTCGTTCAGGTGCTCGCGCCAGACGTTCATGTCCGAGCGGGTCACGCCGGTGTCGGCGCCGAGGATATAGACCACGGCATGGGCGGCCGGAATCACGCTCAGGGTCAGCTCGGGCTCGGCACCGACCGCGTTGAGACCCGGCGTGTCCAGCACGACCAGGCCCTGGGCCAGCAGCGGGTGCGGGTATTTGATCAGCGCATGGCGCCAGGCCGGCACATCGACCAGACCATCCTCGCGCAGCGGCGGGTTGTCGGGCGACGGCGAGGTCTTGTCATTGGCGTCGGGCTCGTCGCTCCACAGACCCAGCTTGCGCGCCTCCTCGACGCTGACCGCGCGGGTTCGCGTCACCTCCATCAAGGTCAGCGCCAGCTCTTCATGGCTCAGGTCGTCCAAAGGCACATGGGTCCAGATGCTGCGGCGCAGACGCAGATCGGACAGCGAACGGCCTTCGATGCGGGTCTCGATGGGCAGCAGCGACAGCATCGCCGGCTCGCCCTGGTCATAGGACATCTCCACCGGGCACATCGTGGTGCGCCCCGGCGTGGCCGGCAGCACGCGCCGGCCGGTGTCGCTGAAGAACATGGCATTGATCAGCTCGGACTTGCCGCGCGAGAACTCGGCGACAAAGGCTACGACCAGCTTGTCGCCCCCGACGCGCAGGCGCAGACGGTCGAGCTGCTCGCTGGCGGTCTCGTCCAGCAGGCCTTGGCCAGCCAAGTGCTGGACAAGCTCTGCCAGCGCCGCATCCAGGGATGCGCGCCAGGCATTCAAGCCATCCAAGCGTTGCGCCAGTGAGCGTGGGCTGCCATTCATGTGCGCGCATGCTAGCGCAATCCCATGACGATTCTGTGCGGGGTTCACCTTAGGGATAGACCAATCAGCGGGTTTGTGCGGGGCCACGGCGGCGTGTTTGAGGTTCGACAGGGGTGTTAAATCAGCGAATCTGGCATTTTGGGCAAAAGTACGTAGATCGCTGGGCCTGAACAATACGCCGTATGGCGGTGCCGCAATGACTGCAGGGCTCACCCTCCCGGCCGTAGACCTGGGCCTGCATCTGGAAGCTGCCGGCCACGCCGTGCGAGTCCTTGAAGTCGCGCAGGGTCGTGCCGCCGGCCGCCAGTGCCTCGCCCAGCACCTGACGCACCGCCCTGGCCAGACGCTCGCTGCGCGGCTTGCTGAGCTTGTGTGCCGCCAGGCGCGGATCGATGCCGGCCATGAACAGGGCCTCGCAAGCGTAGATATTGCCGGCGCCAACGACGATATCCCCCGCCAGCAGCGCCTGCTTGATGGCAACACGGCGGCCGCGCAACGCCGAATACAGGTAGGCACCGCCAAAAAGCGGGTCAAAAGGCTCGAAACCAAGCTTAGATAACAGCTTGACAGCCGGCTCCTGGTCCAGCCCTGCGGACCAGACCACCGCGCCAAATCGCCTGGGGTCGGTCAATCTGAGGGTGCCCTGGGTCGTCACCAGATCGAAGTGATCATGCGCAGCGGGTGCCCCCATGCCATCACCAAAGGCCAGCGAGCCGGACATGCCCAGGTGCAAGAGCAGGCCGCCGGGCGCCAAGGGCAGCCACAGGTATTTGCCCCGGCGCGTCACCTCACCCACCGTCAACCCGACCAGATCGCAAGGTGAGCGGCCCATAGGCCAGCGCAGCGGCTTGCCCAGCCGGACGGCGGTGACGCGCGCGCCAGCGATGCGCTGGGCAAAGCTGCGGCGGGTGACTTCAACTTCGGGGAGTTCGGGCATGGCGGAATTATCCCGTGATGGCCAACTCCTAGAATGAGCCATTCGCTCAGGAGCATGCATGCCCGACTTTCTTCGCCGTACAACCCTTGCCCGTTTGCTGTCCCAAGGGTTGACCGTCGCCGTGATGTGCTCGGCACTTGCCGCTGCCAGCAGCCATGCCCAGGAGCAGCCCGCGGCCGAAACGCCGGCCGCGGCAGCGCCGATCTACAACTCGGAACTGGACGCACCGCTGTTCTATCAGCTGCTGATCGGCGAAATGGAGCTGCGCGCGGGCGAGCCCGGCAATGCCTTCCAGGTCTTGCTGGACGCCGCCCGGCGCACCGGAGACGAGGCGCTGTTCCGCCGCGTCATCGGCATCGCACTGCAGGCACGCGCCGGTGATCAGGCCCTGATCGCGGCCCGGGCCTGGCGCCAGATCGCGCCCGAATCCACCGAGGCGCTGCAGACCACGGTGCAACTGCTGCTGGGCCTGAATCGGCTGCCCGAGCTCAGCGAGCCGCTGGGCGCGCTGCTCAAGCTCACCGCCCCCGACCAGCGCGCCGGCGCGATTGCCGCGCTGCCGCGCCTGCTGCAGCGCCTGCCAGAGCCAAAGCGTGTGCTGTCGGCTCTCGAACCGGTGCTACAGCCCTATCTGCTCCAGCCCGAAACCTCGACGGCCGCCCATGTCAGCCTGGCCCGGCTGAACCTGGTGGCCGGCGAGGCCACGGCCGCGCTGGGCCTGCTCAAGGCCGCGTCAAGCCAGGAGCCAGGTGCCGAGGGGCCGGCGCTGGTTGCGCTGGAGATGCTGTCCAGCGAACCCGAGGCCGAGGCGCTGGTGCAGGCACACCTGAAAGCCAAGCCGGCCAGCGACTTCGTTCGGCTGGCCTATGGCCGCGCGCTGGCGCGGGCGCAGCGGCATGGCGACGCGATACGCGAACTGAGCGCGGTGACCCAATCAGACCCCGACATGCTGGGCGCCTGGATGAGCCTTGGTGCCTTGCAGCTGGACCTGCGTCACCCCAAGGAGGCCGAAACCGCCCTCAACGCCTACCTCGAACGCGCCGAGGCCGCTACCCGGGACGGCAAGACCAATCCCGAGGCCGGTCCCGAGGCACGCCAGCAGGCCTATCTGCTGCTGGCCCAGGTGGCGGAGCAAAAGGGTGACCTGAAGGCCGCCGAGGCCTGGCTGGCCAAGGTCGGCGACACCAAGGAGCTGCTGCAGGTGCAATACCGCCGGGCCTCGGTGCTGGCGCGTCAGGGAAAGCTGGAGCAGGGCCGCAAGCTGCTGCAGAGCCTGCCCGAGCAGAACGACGACGACATCAAATCCAAGCTCACCGCCGAGGCACAGCTGCTGCGCGACGCCAAGCAGTGGCGAGCGGCCTACGAGGTGCTGGGGGCGGCGAACAAGCGCTTCGAGAACGACGCCAACCTGCTCTACGAGCAATCGATGCTGGCCGAGAAGCTCGACCGCATGGACGAGATGGAGCGCCTGCTGCGCAAGGTCATCGCGCTCAAGCCCGATTACCACCATGCCTACAACGCGCTGGGCTACTCGCTGGCCGAGCGCAACACGCGCCTGGACGAAGCCAAGCGCCTGATACAGAAGGCGCTGGAGCTGGCGCCCAACGAACCCTTCCTGCTCGACAGCCTGGGCTGGGTCGAGTACCGGATGGGCCAGAAGGATGAAGCGCTGCGTCTGCTCCAGCAGGCCTACAAGTCAAGACCCGACACCGAGATCGCCGCCCACCTGGGCGAGGTGCTGTGGGTGATGGGCAAGCAGGAAGAGGCCAAGCGCGTCTGGCGCGAGGGCGCCGGCCGCGACCGCACGAACGAGGTGCTCAAAGAGACGCTGGCGCGCCTGCGTGTGTCGCTGTGAGCATGACCTCGCTCACCCGGCCACTGAGTCTGCTGCTGCTCTGCACCTCGCTCTGGGGCTGCGCCACTGCGCCCAAGCCCGCCGCCTTTGCCGGCGATCGCCTGAGCGGCCGGCTGTCGGTGCAGGTGGCGCACAACAGCGCGGGCACCGCCCAGGGCGGCGCCGCTGCATTCGAGCTGCAGGGCACACCGGAGGCCGGCCAGCTGGAGCTGAGCACGCCACTGGGCACGCTCGCCGCGCGGGCCAGCTGGCAGCCTGGACAGGCGCTGCTGCAGCGCTCGGACACCGAGACACGCTATGCGGACCTAGATGCCCTTACCCGCGACCTGCTTGGAGAGTCGGTACCGGTTGCCGCCCTGTTCGACTGGCTCAAGGGCCGGCCCTGGGCGGGCGCTGTCAGCCGCCCGCGACTGGACGGCAAGCCGGGCTTCCGGCAACTGGGCTGGACGGTGGACCTCGAACGCCATGACGAGGGCCTGATCAATGCCCATCGCAAGGAGCCGACCGAGGTGCAGTTGCGGGCGCGACTGGATCCACCGGAAGCCCGTTGATGCTGGCCCTCTATGACGTGGCCGCGCCGGCCAAGCTGAATCTGTTCCTGCACGTCATCGGCCGCCGTGCCGACGGCTACCACCTGCTGCAATCGGTGTTCGTGCTGATCGACTGGTGCGACACCCTGCACTTTGAGCGCCGTGGCGATGGCCGCTTGGCCCGCCACGACCTGACCGAGGCCCTGCCTGCCGACGATCTGTGCCTGCGCGCCGCACATGCCTTGCAAGCGGCCAGCGGCTGCAGCTTCGGCGCCGACATCCACATTGCCAAGCAGGTGCCCTCTGGGGCCGGCATGGGCGGAGGCTCGTCCGATGCGGCCAGCACGCTGTTGGCGCTGAACCGCCTGTGGGGTCTGCACTGGCCGCTGTCGCGCTTGCTGCCCATAGGCCTGAGCCTCGGCGCCGACGTGCCTTTTTTTCTCGGCGGCCGACCCGCTTTCGTCGAAGGCATTGGCGAAATCCTCACGCCCCTGCAACTGCCCCCGCAGCGGTTCGCAGTGCTCAAACCCCAGGCCTCGCTGCCCACTGCTCAAATTTTTTCTAGTCCCCTCTTGGCACGTGACACACCTGCTGTTATAGTAGCGGGCTTTCCTGCAGACACTTCTTCGAACCAGTTGAAGAAAATCACCGCGGAGATGATCGCCGAAGGCTTTGGTCACAACGACCTTCAGCCGCCGGCAGAGAGTCGATGTGTTGAGGTGGCTCAAGCGCTGGAACTGCTGAAGGCCCGGTTTGGCAATAGCCGAATGACGGGCTCGGGCAGTGCAGTGTTTGCCAGAGTGGGTGCTGGAATTGATAGGATTCAGGGCATGTCTGAATCGCCTAAAATGCCGGAGGAACTTCCTCCAGGATGGGCGGGCCGGATGTGCCAAAGTCTGGAGCTTCACCCGCTGGTCGGTTGGGCTGCAGACTGAAAGTTACGGGGTTTCGCAACAGCGGAATTCCAGTGTAGGGGCGTCGCCAAGCTGGTTAAGGCATCGGATTTTGATTCCGACATGCGCAGGTTCGAATCCTTCCGCCCCTGCCAAATTTTTTCTCTGATCCCGGCCCAGTCGGTTTCACGCCATGTGAAGCCAGCGGCCCTTAGCCTAAAGCCGGAGGGCGCGTGCTGTTCAACACCGTTCTGTTCACCGGGAACGCCAATCCAGTTCTCTCCCAGGAAATTGCCACCCACCTCGGTGTGGAACTCGGCAAGGCCGTGGTCGGCCGTTTCTCCGATGGTGAAGTCACCGTCGAGATCCAGCAAAACGTGCGGGCTCGCGATGTCTTCGTGATCCAGCCGACCTGCGCGCCGACCAACGAAAACCTGATGGAACTGCTGATCATGGTCGATGCCCTGAAGCGCGCCAGCGCTCGCCGCATCACCGCCGTGATCCCCTACTACGGCTATGCCCGCCAGGACCGCCGCCCGCGCTCGACGCGCGTGCCGATCTCGGCCAAGGTGGTCGCCAACCTGCTGGAAACCGTCGGCGTCGAACGCGTGCTGACGATGGACCTCCATGCCGACCAGATCCAGGGCTTCTTCGACATTCCCGTCGACAATATCTACGCCTCGCCGGTGCTGCTGTCCGACCTGAAGAGCCGCAACTACCAGGACCTGGTGGTGGTGAGCCCCGACGTCGGCGGCGTGGTCCGCGCCCGGGCCCTTGCCAAGCAGCTGGGCTGCGACCTGGCCATCATCGACAAGCGCCGTCCGGCCGCCAATGTGTCCGAAGTGATGCACGTGATCGGCGAGATCGACGGCCGCAACTGCGTGATCATGGACGACATGATCGACACAGCCGGCACCCTGGTGAAGGCCGCCGAGGTGCTGAAGGACCGTGGCGCCAAGAGCGTGTTTGCCTATTGCACCCACCCCATCTTGTCGGGTCCGGCGATCGAGCGCATCCAGGGTTCGCAGCTGGACGAGGTGGTGATCAGCAACACCATTCCGCTGAATGATGCGGCCAAGGCCTGCGGCAAGATCCGCCAGCTGTCGGTGGCCTTCCTGTTTGCCGAGACGATTCGCCGTATTTCCGATGGCGAGTCGGTGACCTCGCTGTTCTCTGACCAGAACAACAATTTCTGATTCTTGACCGCCCTGCGCAAGTGGGGCGGTTGATAAAGCCGCGGCCGCAAGGCCGTTTTTTCTGGGCGACCTGGTCGCGGGCGCCCTTCCATACTTGGAGTCAATCATGAAATTTGCCGCTTTTGAGCGCACATTGCAGGGGACCGGAGCGAGCCGCCGCCTGCGCATCGCAGGCAAGGTGCCTGGTATCGTTTTTGGTGCCGGCGAGCCCGCGATGATCGAACTCGATCACAACGCGCTGTACCACGCCATCAAGAAGGAAGCCTTCCACAGCACCATCCTGGAAATGGAACTGGCCGGCAAGACGGAACAAGTGCTGCTGCGCGACTTCCAGATGCACCCGTACCGCCAGCTGATCCTGCACGTGGACTTCCAGCGCGTCGACGCGACGACCAAGATCACCAAGAAGATCCCGCTGCACTTCATCAACGAAGAGACCTCGCCGGCCGTCAAGACCGAGAACTGCCTGGTCAACCACGTCGTCACCGAACTGCTGATCACCTGCCTGGCCAAGGAACTGCCCGAGTTCCTGACCGTGGACCTGGGTCAACTGACCAAGGGTACGACCCTGCACGTCAACGACATCCAGCTGCCCGCCGGCACCAAGGTCGTGACCCACGGCAAGCCCAACCCGGTGATCGTCTCCGTGACCGCCAAGGTCGAGGAAGAAGTGATCGTGGCTGCCGCTCCGGCACCAGCTCCTGCCAAGGGCAAGGGCAAGAAGTAATACCGAAGCGTTCCAGTTCGACGGGACTGGAACTGCTTAAAGCCCCACCTCGGTGGGGCTTTTTCGTTTCCGGGCCTAGGCCCTGGTTCCTGCCGGCCAGCCCTCGCCCAGATCGGCCAGCAGGCCCACCATGATGGCCAGGCCCTGCTCGCCGGAGTAGGCGGGCAGATGCTCGTCGGGCGCATGTTGCGAGCAGGTCGGCGCCGAATGGGGCACCCAGATCGTCGGCAGGCCCAGGGTGCCGGCAAAGCAGTCATTGGGCAGCGAGCCGCCCAGATTGGGCAGCAGCACCGGCGCCTGGCCCGTGGTCTCGGTCAGCGAGCGCACGGCAAAGCGCACCCAGGCGCTGTCGGGATCGGTCCGCGTGGCCAGCATGATCTCGGAGCCCTCCTGCGACAGTTCAATCTGGCCGAAGCCCTTGGCATCCAGATGCGCGCGCAAGGCCGGGATGAAGCCCTGCGGGTCCCTGCCGACGACGAAACGTATCTGCATGAAGGCCACGGCACGCGGCGGTATCGCATTGACCGGCCGGTCCGGATTGCCGGCGCGGAAGGCCAGCACCTCGACCGAGTTCCAGCCGAACACCCGCTCGGCCGGACTCAGGCCCGGCTCGCCCCATTGCGTGTCAATCACCGGCCCGCCGGGCTCGCCGGGCTGCACCGTGCTCAGCGCCTTGCGCACCGAGTCGGGAAGAGGCGGCGGGCGCAGGCCTTCGACCTGGATCACGCCATGGGCGTCGACGATGCTGGCAATCGCGCTGGCGAGAATCACGCCCGGATTGGCCAGCAGGCCGCCCCAGTTGCCCGAGTGATGGGCGCCCTCACGGGCGATCAGCTCCAGCTTGAAATTCATCACCCCGCGCGAACCGAGAAACAGGGTCGGCGCCTCGGTGCGCAGGCGGGGGCCATCGGAGGCGATGAAGACATCGGCCGCCAGCGCCGGCTTGCGCTGCTCGCAGATCTGCTGCAGACCCGGCGAGCCGACCTCCTCGCCCATCTCCAGCAGCCATTTGACGTTGAAGCCCAGGCGGCCCTGATGCTTGAGCAGATGGCCAATGGCGGCCAGATTGATGCTGTGCTGGCCCTTGTTGTCGGCGCTGCCGCGGCCATACCAGCGGCCGTCCTTGACCTCCAGCGTCCAGGGCGAGGCGGCCTTGCGCCAGCGGGCCTCGTCGCCGGGCACGACGTCGCCGTGGCCATACATCAGCACCGTCGGCAGCGCCGCATCCTCATGCCGGCTGGCGAACATGAAGGGCGGGCCGCCGGCCACCGGGTTCTCCCAGATCTCGGTCTGGAAACCCAGGGCGGCGAAGCTGGGCGCCATCTCCTCGGTGAGATAGCGACGCAGCTCCGGCGCCGACTCGGGCAGCTGGCTCTCGGTGCGGTAGGCAATGCGCCGGGCCAGCGCCGCTTGCAGGCCGGCGAAGTCCAGGCTTTCGATCAGGGCAGCGTGTTTACTCATCAATCCATACTAGCGCCGGCACGCCGGGCGCCCATACGGGGAACCCGCAGCAGCGCCGATAATCGCCCCATGATTCGACTCTTTGTTGGCCTGGGCAACCCCGGCCCTGAATACGAGGACACCCGCCACAACGCCGGTTTCTGGTGGGTGGACGAGGTGGCGCGCAAGCTCGGCGGCCATCTCGTGCCCGAGCGCAACTACTTCGGCCGCGTTGCGCGCATCAATCTGCCCGCCGGCCCGATCTGGCTGCTGCAGCCGATGACCTATATGAACCTGTCGGGCAAGGCGGTGGCACCGCTGGCGCGCTTCTTCAAGATCGCACCCGAGGAGATACTGGCCGTGCACGACGAGCTGGACATCGAGCCGGGCCAGATGAAGTTCAAGCAGGGCGGCGGCAACGGCGGCCACAACGGCCTGAAGGACATGCAGGCCCAGCTGGGCTCGCCCAACTTCTGGCGCCTGCGCCTGGGCATCGGCCACCCCGGCGACAAGGCCGAAGTCGCCAGCTATGTGCTGCGCAAGCCGCCGGCGGCCGAGCGCGAGGCCATCCACGACTGCATCAACAAATCGATCGCCGATGCGCTGGACCTGCTGATCGCCGGTGACATGGATCGTGCCTTGATGAAGATACACGCCAAGCCGCCGCGCCCCAAGCCGCCCCGCCCCGAGCCGCCACCAACACCCGTCATGCCATGAACACCCTGCCCGCCCTGCTTGTTGCCTGCACGCTGATCGTGTTGTCCGGCTCAGGGCTGGCCCAGAACACCAAGGTCTATCGCTGCGGCCCCGAGGGCCGCGAGCTGAGCCAGAAGCCCTGCGACGATGGGGGCCAGGCCTTGACGCCCAAGATAGATCAACCGGATGCCGAGCAGCGCCGCCAGGCCGCAGAGACGGCCAAGCGTGATGCGCAGCTGGCCAAGCAGTTGGAGCGCGACCGGCGTCAGCGCGAGGCCGAGAACGCTCGCCAGGCACAGGGCGCCGCCGGCATCCATGGCCGAGGCAATGCGGCCGCCGAGGAACCCGAAAAGAAACCCGCCAAGAAGGCCAAGGCCCCGGCCAAGCCCGAGGGTTTCACGGTCACTACACCCAAGCCGAGCAAGGAACGCAAGGCCGCGCCCGCAACCAAACCTTGAGGCCGGTCAGTTCGGCTTATGCGACAACGCATAGAATGCGCGCTGTTGGTGCTCGCACAGGCATTGCGCCTGAGCAGTTAAACGGGAATCAGAATGGATCGCGGCAAGCCTGCTGCAACCTAACCTGAGCTGTCCCCGCAACGGTAAGCGGACGAAGGCCTGATAAAAGCCTTCCGCTCGTGTGCACAGTCCACTGGAGGCCCCAAGGCCGCTGGGAAGGATGCACGGGTCGTTCCGCCAGCCCGGATACCGGCCAACAAGCGATGGCGCCTCACCGCGCCCTCACACCACGGAAGCCTGCGGGAGAGCTGGCGACCGTACTCACTTGTTGCGGTATCTCATGACTTCGAAGTTCCACACCACTGGCCTGCGCTGCTGCATGGCCCTGTCCACAATCGCCCTGGCCACCTCCGCGCTGGCGGCCCCCAAAGACAACTCCTTGCCCACCGTGATGGTCACGGCCACGCGCAGTGCCATGAGCCTGAGCCAGGTGCTGGCCGACGTGACGGTGCTGACCCGCGCCGACATCGAACGCCAGGCGCTCGGCGGCCTGGCCGATCTGTTGCGCACCCAGGCCTGCTTCGAGATGGTGCGCAATGGCGGCCCCGGCGCCAACACGTCGATGTTCGTGCGCGGAGCCGACACCCGCCACACCCTGGTGCTGGTGGATGGCGTGCGGGTGGACTCGCAGGCCACCGGCGGCGCCAGCTGGCAGTCGATTCCGCTGGCCCAGATCGAGCGCGTGGAGATCGTGCGCGGCGCAGCCAGCGCCATCTACGGCTCGGACGCCATCGGCGGCGTGGTGCAGATCTTCACCCGCAAGGGCGACGGCGCGCCGCAGTTCGAGTTCGGCGCCGGCATCGGCAATCTGGGCCTGGCCAAGCTGGATGCTTCGCTGACCGGCAAGAGCGGCCTGTTCGACTATGCCCTGTCGTTGGCCAGCGAGCGCGGCACCGGCTTCAACTCGCGCCCGGTGCTCAATGACCCGGCCTATACGCCCGACATCGACGGCCATCGCAGCCACAGCGCCACCGCCCGCCTGGGTGCCCAGGTGACGGCCGAGCACCGCTTCGAGGTGGTGGCGATGAAGAGTTTCATCTGGTCGCAGTACGACGGTGCCGCCAAGCCCAAGGTGGATGACCAGAATTTCAACGAGATGCAGGCGCTGCGCGGCAGCTGGTCGGCCCAGTTCACGCCCGGCTGGCAGAGCGAGCTCAGCGCCGGTGAGTCGCGCGACCGCTATGAAACATCGCCCTCGGTCTATCTGACCGAGACCCGCATCCGCAACTTTGCCTGGAACAACTCGTTCAAGATCGGCCCCGGCCAGCTGAACACGCTGCTGGAGCGCCGCGAAGACCGGCTGCTCAACACCGGACTGACGCAGACGCCGACGGCCGGTGAGGCGGACCGACATCAGAACGCCGTCGCTGCCGGCTACATCCTGGAGGCGGGGCAGAACAAGGAATGGGGCCTGCAAGCCCATCTGCGCCATGACCGTGACAGCCAGTTCGGCGGCGCCACGACCGGCACCGTGGCGGCCGGCTACACCCTGTCGCCGGCCTGGCGGGTGATAGCCTCGGCCGGCACCGCCTTCCGGGCGCCCACGTTGTACCAGAGCTTCAGCCCCTACGGCCCCGACGCCACCAAGGGCGGCAAGCCGCTGCTGGCCGAGCGAGGCCGCAACACCGAGCTTGGCCTGCAGTACAAGGCTGGCAGCAATGAATTCGGCCTGACGGCCTACCGCAACCTGATCAACAACCTGATCATCTTCGGCTCGGCCGGCACTTGCAACAGCCAGTTCGGCTGCTACCAGAACGTCGGCCAGGCCCGCCTGCAAGGCCTGACCCTCAGGGCCGGCACCCGCGTGGCCGAGGTACGCCTTTCGGGCACCCTGGACCTGCAAGCGCCCAAGGACGTGACCGACACGCCCAACTATGCCAGCTACGGCAAGCTCCTGGCGCGGCGCAGCAACAAGCACGCCTCGCTGCGCGCCGACACCGAGCTGTGGGGTTGGAGCCTGGGTGCGCAGACCCTGATCAGCGGCCGGCGCTTCGACAACGCGGCCAACACGGTCAAGCTCGGCGGCTACGCGCTGCTGAACCTCGACGCGCAGTACAACCTGACGCCGACCTTGCGCCTGCAACTGCAGCTGGACAATGTGTTCGACCGCGCCTACCAGACGGCCAACACCTATGCCAGCTCGCCGCGCGCGGTGTTCGCCGGCCTGCGCTACACACCCAAGCTCTAAGCAGGGTCTCACCATGGCGGACCACCACCTGATCGTCGGCGGGCAGCGCAGCGGCAAGTCACGCCAGGCCGAGCGCCTGGCCCTGGCCTGGCAGCGCGCGGATGCCGCTCACCGCGTGACGGTGGTGGCCACCGCCATGGCTCATGACGAGGAGATGCGGGAGCGCATCGCCAGGCACCGGCAGGACAGGCCCGCAGGCTTTGACACCCTCGAAGCCCCGCTGGACCTGGCCGCTGCGCTGGCGCAAGCCGCCGCACCGGAGCGCCTGCTGATCGTCGATTGCCTGACCCTGTGGCTGACCAACTGGCTGATGCCGATCAGCGGCCAGGCTGACGAGGCCGGCTGGAATCAGGCCCGGCAGGCGCTGCTGGACACGCTGCCGGCGCTGGCCTCGACGGTGATCTTTGTCTCCAACGAAGTGGGCTGGGGCATCAGCCCGATGTCGCGCGAGGTGCGCGAATTCGTCGACGAGCTGGGCCGGCTGAATCAACAGCTGGCAGCGCGCTGCGCGAAGCTGACCCTGATGGTGGCCGGTCAGGCCTGGACCCGCGAAGTCGAAACAAAGGAATTGCCATGAAGCCACTGTTCGTGCTGCTCGCCGCGCTGCTGTCGCAGGGCGGCGCGGTGGCCGCCGATGTCGTCATCAAAGACGATGTGGGTCAGACCACACGCTGGGCCGCCCCGCCGCAGCGCATCGTCAGCCTGCTGCCATCGCTGACGGAGACCGTCTGCGAACTGGGCGCCTGCGCCCGGCTGATCGGCGTCGATCGCTATTCCAACCACCCGGCCTCTGTGAACGCCCTGCCCAAGCTCGGCGGACTGGATGACACCAATGTCGAGATGATCGTGGCGCTCAAGCCCGACGTGGTGCTCGTCGCGCCGTCGTCGCGCGTCACCGAGCGGCTGCAGGGGCTGGGGCTCAAGGTGGTGACGCTCGAAGCCAAGTCCTATGCCGATGTGCAGCGTGTGCTCGGCAAGGTCGGCGAGCTGCTGGCCGTGCCCGATGCGCCGCGCCTGTGGCGCCAGATCGAAGCCGGCGTCGCAGCCGCCGCACAGGCCATGCCGCCCGCGGCCAAGGGCACCCTGGTCTATTACGAGGTCGCCAGCGGGCCCTACGCGGCCGGCGAGACCTCCTTCATGGGCGAGACCCTGATCAAGCTGGGGGCACGCAACATCATCCCGGCCAGCCTGGGGCCCTTTCCCAAGATCAACCCCGAGTTCGTCGTGCGCGCCAATCCGCAGCTGATCATGATGGGCCAGCGCGATGCCGGCGGCATCTATCAGCGTCCCGGCTGGGACAGGATCGCCGCGATCCGCGACAAAAAGGTCTGCATCTTCACCCGCGAGCAGAGCGATATGCTGGGCCGGCCCGGCCCACGCATTGCCGAGGCGGCGCAGATCATGGCCCGCTGTCTGCGCGAAATGAGTGAGAAGAAGCCGTGATCAGCAGACCTGGCCCCCTGCTTGCCCTGTTGTTGCTGCTGACTGCAAGTCTGGCCGTGCTCGGTGTGGCCGTGGGCAGCACCGGCTTTGCCTTCAACTGGATCCATGACGACCAGGGTATGGCGCGGCAGATCCTCTGGCAGATCCGCCTGCCTCGCTCGCTGGGCGCCTGGACGGCCGGTGCGCTGCTGGGCTTGGCCGGGGCCATCGCACAAGGGCTGTTCCGCAATCCGCTGGCCGATCCCTATCTGCTGGGCAGTGCCTCGGGTGCGGGCCTGGGCGTGGCCCTGGCACTGGCCTTCATCGGCATGTCGCCGGCCAGCAGCCTGTGGCTGGACCGCCTGGGCCTGACCGGCGTGGCCTTCGTGGGCACCGTCGCTGGCGTGCTGGCCACCCTGCTGCTGGCACGTGGCGTCGAGCACACGCTGCGCCTGCTGCTGGCCGGCGTCGTGGTCGGCGTGGTGCTCACCGCCGCCACCAATCTGATCATGCTCAACTCGCCCGAGATCATGCGTTCGATGCAGGCCTTCATGCTGGGCACGACCGGCCTGCTGGGCTGGAACAGCGTCATCCTGATGGCCATTGCGCTGGCCTTGTGCCTGCTGGTCGCGCTGGGCGGCAGCCGCGCGCTCGATGCGCTGACCCTGGGCGAGGCCACCGCACACTCGCTGGGCGTGCGTCTGGGCCTGGTGCGCGTGGTGATGATTGGCGCCTTCGCGCTGGGCACCGGCACCGCCGTGGCCCAGGCCGGCATGATTGCCTTCGTCGGCCTGGTCGCGCCCCATCTGGTGCGCAACCACTGCCCCACCACCCACGGCAAGCTGCTGCTGTTGTCGGCCTGCGCCGGCGGCGTGCTGCTCTTGGCCGCCGACATCCTGGCGCGCTGGATGTTCGCGCCGCAGGAGTTGCCGGTGGGCATCATCACCGCCATCCTGGGCGGCAGCTATCTGTTGTGGCTGATGCACCGGCGCACCGGTCGGAGGCCCGCATGAGCGCCGCACGGCCGCCCGAAGGCGCGAATTCCCGCTTGGCGGGACAGCGCGCAGCGCGAAAGGTGCACCAATGAGCGCCGCAATTTCGGGCAGGCTGCAAAGCGTGCGCCTGCAGGGCCATGAGGTGCTGGGCCCGATCGCGCTCGAGCTGCCGCTGGGCCGCTGGACGGCCATCGTCGGCCCCAACGGCGCCGGCAAATCGACGCTGCTGCGGGCGCTGACCGGCTTGATACCGTCCAGCGGCGAAATCCGCCTGCTGGACCGGCCACTGCAGGGCTGGCCGGCCAAGGAGCGCGCGCGCACGCTGTCCTGGTTGGGTCAGAACGAGGCCAGCGCCGATGACCTGACCGCCCACGATGTCGTGATGCTGGGCCGCCTGCCCCACCAGGCCTGGCTGGCACCGCCCAGTGAGGCCGACCGCGAGGCCGTCAGGGCCGCGATGCTGCAGACACAGAGCTGGGACTGGCGCGAGCGGGCCCTGGGCACCCTCTCCGGCGGTGAGCGCCAACGCGTGCTGCTGGCCCGCGCACTGGCCGTGCAGGCACCCGTCCTGATGATGGACGAACCGCTGGCCCATCTGGACCCACCGCACCAGGCCGACTGGATGAATATCGTGCGCCAACTGGTCGCCCGCGGCCAGACGGTGATCAGCGTGCTGCACGAGCTGAACATGGCGCTGCAGGCCGATGCGCTGGTGGTGATGGCCAAGGGTCGTATCGCGCACCAGGGCCTGCCGGCTGACGTCGCTACGCATGCGGCGCTGCAGGACGTGTTCGACCGGCGACTGAAGCTCTTGCAAGTCGAAGGGCAGTGGTTGGCGCTGCCGCATACCCCATGAGCCAAGCCTTGATGATCAGTGCCCCGGCCTCGGGTCAGGGCAAGACCAGCATCACCGCGGCGATCGCCCGCTGGCATGCCCGCCAGGGCCAGCGTGTGCGGGTGTTCAAGACCGGTCCCGACTTCATAGACCCGATGATTCTGGCCCGCGCCAGCGGCCAGGCCGTCTATCAGCTGGACCTGTTCATGGGTGGGCTGGAGCACTGCCGCCGGCTGCTGCATCAGGCCTCGCTGGAGGCCGATCTGATCCTGGTCGAGGGCGTGATGGGCCTGTTCGACGGCGTACCCAGCAGCGCCGACCTGGCCGCCGCCTTTGGCCTGCCGGTGCTGACGGTGATAGATGCCAGCGCGATGGCGCAGACCTTCGCCGCGCTGGCCACCGGGCTGGCGCGCTTCCGGCCCGATGTGCGGGTCTGCGGTGTGGTCGCCAACCGCGTCGGCAGCGACGGGCATGCACGGATGGTCGGCGAAGCCTTGCCCGCCGATCTGCCCCTGGTCGCCGCGCTGAAGCGCCAGCCGGAGCTGAGCCTGCCCGAGCGCCATCTGGGCCTGGTGCAGGCGATGGAGCTGCCCGGACTCGACGCCCAGCTCGATGCCTGGGCCGACATCTGGGGTCAGGCCTTGAGTACGGGGGCCAACCCAGGTTTCGAGTTCGAAACGGTGGCGCTGCAGGCGGTGGACATGCCGCCGCCGAAGCCGCTGCTGCAGGGCCGGCGCATCGCCATCGCGCAAGACGCCGCCTTCTCCTTCATCTACCCGGCCAATCTGGACTGCCTGCGCGCGCTGGGGGCCGAGTTGCTCTTCTTCTCGCCGCTGGCGGGCGAGGCCCTTCCCGACTGCGACGCCGTCTGGCTGCCCGGCGGCTACCCCGAGCTGCATGCGGCCACGCTGGCCGCCAACGACGGCTTGAAGGCCGCACTGCGCACGCACCACAGCCAGGGCCGCCCGCTGCTGGCCGAGTGCGGCGGCCTCCTGAGCCTGCTCGACGGCCTGCAGGACGTGCAGGGCCGGCGCCATGCGATGTGGGCGCTGCTGCCCGGCGAAGCGCAGATGCAAAAACGCGTTGCCGCGCTGGGCCTGCAGGCCGTGAGCTACCCCGACGGCGAGCTGCGCGGCCACAGTTTCCACTATTCGACCCTGCAGACCCCGCTGGCGCCCATCGCCCGCGGCAGCAACCCGAATGGCGGCAGCACGCAGGAGGCCGTCTATCGCGTCGGCTCGCTGACGGCCAGCTACATCCACCACTACTTTCCGTCCCAACCAGAGGCCGCTGCGGCCTTGTTTTCTTCGCCTCAGTCTGGAGCGTCCACTCATGGAAATTGAAGCCCCCCCGGTCGATCGCGTGCGCGTCGAGCCCACGGCCGAACGCCGCGGCCTGATACTGGTCAACACTGGTGACGGCAAGGGCAAGTCCACCTCGGCCTTCGGCCTCGCCCTGCGCGCCCATGGCCGCGGCAAAAAGGTCAAGATCTACCAGTTCATGAAGGTGCCCAGCGCCCGCTTCGGCGAACACCGCATGTTCGAGCAGCTGGGCGTGCCCATCGAGGGCCTGGGCGACGGCTTCAGCTGGAAGAGCAAGGATCTCGAGCACTCGGGCCAGCTGGCCCGCGACGGCTGGGTGCGGGCTGAGGGCGCGATTCGCAGCGGAGAGTTCTTCCTGGTCGTGCTGGACGAGATCATGTACCCGCTGCGCTATGGCTGGCTGCCCCTGGACCCGGTGCTGCAGGCGCTGCGCGAAAGGCCCAGCCATGTGCATGTGATGCTGACCGGCCGCAACTGCCCGCAGGAGCTGATCGACCTGGCCGATACCGTGACCGAGATGGCCCTGGTCAAGCACCACTACCGCGCGGGCGTGCCGGCGCAGCGGGGCATAGAGGATTGAGTTCGCTGATGCCATGGCTGTTGCCCGCCGCGATGGGGGTGGCCTTGGCCGTGGACAGGCTGCTGGGTGAGCCGCCGACCTGGGCGCATCCGGTTGTCGCCATGGGCCGCTGGCTGAGCCTGTTCGGCGAGCGCCTGTGCGCCTGGCCACCGCGGCAGGCCTTCATCGGCGGTGCGCTGGCCTGGTGTGCCGGCGCGCTCCTCAGCGCAGGACTGGCCCTGGGCTTGGAAGCGCTGCTGTTCCAGTGGCTGCAGCCCTGGCAGTCCGGTGGCCGGGCCCTGGTGATGGCGCTCGCGCTGGGCCTGCTGCTCAAGCCGCTGCTGGCCTGGCGAATGCTCGGCGACGAGGTCAACGCGGTCGAGGCCGCGCAGGCCCAGGGTATCGCGGTCGCACGGCTGCAGCTGGCCCGCCTGGTCAGCCGCGACACTTCGGCGCTCGACGCGACCGCCGTGCGCGAGGCTGCGATCGAGACGCTGGCCGAGAACCTCAACGACTCGGTCGTCGCACCGCTGTTCTGGTTCGCCATCGCGGGCCTGCCCGGTGCGGCGCTGTATCGCTTCGCCAACACCGCCGATGCGATGTGGGGCTACCGCGATCACCGCGAATGGTCGGGCAAGGTCGCGGCGCGGGCCGATGATGTGCTGTCATGGATTCCCGCACGCATCACCGCGCTGGCGCTGCTAGGCCTGCGTCCGGCATTATTGATGAAGCTGCAGGCCGAGGCGATCCGCACTCCCTCGCCCAATAGCGGCTGGCCGATGGCCGCCATGGCGCTGCGCCTGGGCCTGCGTCTGGCCAAGCCGGGGGTCTACAGCCTCAACGACGGCGGCCGCCCGCCCGGCAGTGCCGATCTGCCGCAGGCCCTGCGCCTGGCCCGGCGCGCCATGCTCGGCTGCGCGCTGCTGCTGGCCTTCATGGCGCTGATCGCGAGGTTGCCCACATGAACATCCATGGCGGCAACGACAGCGGCCCGCCCCCGCTGCATGACTTCTCGACCAACGCGAATCCGCGGCTGCCGCCCGCATCGCTGAGCCTGGCACTGCAGCAGGCCGACCGGCGCCACTATCCCGATCCTCAATACTTGAGCCTGCGCCAGCACCTGGGCGCGGCCCATGGTGTGGCGCCCGAGCTGATACTGCCGGCCTCTGGCGGCGCCGAAGCAATCCGCCGCCTCAGCCTGGCCGCCCTGCTGCAGGGTCTGCGCGAGGCCTGGGTGCCAGCACCCGGCTTTGGCGACTATGCTGCCGCCGCCTCGGCCCTGGGGCTGCGCCTGCGTCCCTATGCCGACAGCGCCCAGCTGCTGCGCGAACTGACTGCCGAGGCCCTGGTGTGGATCTGCGAGCCCTGCAATCCGACCGGCACGAGTCTTTCCAGTGCCGAGATTGCCGCCATTGCGGCGCGTGCCGGCCTGTGCGTGATCGACCGCGCCTACGAGCCGCTGCGCCTGCACGGCGAGGCACCCGCCATCCCCGGCAACTGCTGGCAGCTGCTCTGCCCCAACAAGGCGCTGGGCCACACCGGGGTGCGCGCAGCGTACCTGATCGCACCTGACGGCGGCGCACTGACCCGGCGCGTCCAACTGCTGGCCGCCAGCTGGGTGCTGTCGGCCGAGGGCCAGGCCTTGCTGATGCAGCTGCACCGGCCCGAGATCCAGACCTGGCTGGCGGAATCGCGTGCCCAGCTGCGCGTATGGACGGCCGAGCAACGCGCGCTGTTGGCGGCCTTGAACTGGCTGCAGCGCGACAGCTGCACGCCGTTCTGGCTGGCCAGACCCAACCACCCCCTGCCCGATCTGCGCCGCGCTGGCATCAAGCTGCGCGATGCCTCATCCTTCGGTCTGCCGGGCTGGGTGCGCATCGCCACCCTGCCCCCACCCTCCCAACAAGCCTTGCTGAAAGAACTTCAACAATGACCGCCAAAGCCGTGATGGTGCTGGGCACCACCAGCAATGCCGGCAAGAGCTGGCTGGCCACCGCCCTGTGCCGCTGGTATGCACGCCAAGGGCTGAAGGTCGCGCCGTTCAAGGCGCAGAACATGAGCAATAACGCCCGCGTGGTGCCGGGCCTGAACGGTCGCATGGGCGAGATCGGCAGCGCCCAGTACTTCCAGGCCCTGGCCGCGCGCTGCACGCCCGAGGTGCGGCAGAACCCGGTGCTCTTGAAACCCGAGCGCGACACGGCCAGCCAGGTCGTCGTGCTGGGCGAGGTCAACGCGGCCTACACGGCCATGCCCTGGCGCGAGCGCAGCGAGCTGCTGTGGCCCCACGCGCAGGCGGCGCTGCATGAGTTGATGGCCGAGAACGATGTGGTCGTGATCGAGGGGGCGGGTTCGCCGGCCGAGATCAATCTGCACAGCAGCGACTATGTGAATATGCGCACCGCCTTGGCCGCCGATGCCGCCTGCCTGCTAGTCGCCGACATCGACCGCGGCGGCGCCTTCGCCCATCTCTTTGGCACCCACCAGCTGCTGCCGGCGAACGAGCGCGCGCTGCTGCGCGGCTTTGTGCTGAATCGCTTTCGTGGCGATGCCTCGCTGCTCGCCCCAGGCCCCGAGCAGCTGCAGGCGCTGACCGGCGTGCCGACGCTGGCCGTGCTGCCGATGTGGCGCGGCCATGGCCTGCCCGAGGAGGACGGGGTCTATGACGATGCGCCGACCGGCGCCAGCACCGGCCTGAAGATTGCCGTGGTCGCCTACCCTCGCATCAGCAATCTGGACGAGTTCCAGCCCTTGCGCAGCCTGCCCCAGGTTCGGCTGACCTGGGCACGCGACGTGGCCGCGCTGGAGGCCGCCGACTGGATCATCCTGCCCGGTTCCAAGCACACCAGCAGCGACCTGGCCTGGCTGCGCGAGCACCGACTCGATGCCGCGATCTCCCGCCATGCGGCTTTGGCGAAGCCGGTGCTGGGCCTGTGCGGCGGCCTGCAGATGCTGGGCGAGGCACTGACCGATCCCGAGGGCGTCGAGGCCACCGACATGAGCCTGGGCGCCAACGCGCCGGGCCTGGGGCTGTTGCCGCTGGTAACTCAGTTCGATCGCCACAAGCTGCTGCGCCCCAGCCGCAGCCGCTTTGCCGCGCTGCAAGGGCCCTGGCAGGCGCTCAGCGGCGTGGCCTGGAGCGGCTACGAGATCCACCACGGCCGCACGGTCCAGCATCCGGCGCTGCCACCCGCCGCCGAGGCCTTGGTCAGCGACAGCGGCGAGGTCACCGGCTGGGCCCAGGGTTCGGTGCTGGGCGTCTATGCCCACGGCCTGTTCGAGTCACCCGAGGTGATGCGCGCATTGTTCGGCGCCGGCGTGCCGACCCTGGACAGCGTGTTCGACGGCCTGGCCGATTTCGCTGACCGCCACTTCGCGCCCGGCGCCCTGATGGCGTTGCTGCGGCCCCACCACCAGCACTCCTTCTGAACCCAGACCATGCACGATCTGATTCCGACGATTCCCCCTCTTGACCAGCCCGGCCTCGGCGAAGCGCTGCAGCGGCGCATAGACAACAAGACCAAGCCTTTGGGCTCACTGGGCCGGCTGGAGGCGCTGATGCTGCGTCTGGGTCTGATACTGGGCAGCGAGACGCCCGAGCTGCAGGCGCCACAGATGATGGTCTTCGCCGGCGACCATGGCCTGGCGGCGCGCGGCGTGTCGGCCTATCCCAGCGATGTGACCTGGCAGATGGTCGAGAACTTCCTGGCCGGCGGCGCGGCCGTCAGCGTGCTGGCCCGCCAGCATGGCCTGACCCTGACGGTGGTGGATGCCGGCGTGCGCCATGACTTCGCCCCGCGCGAGGGCCTGGCCCTGTGCAAGATAGCCCCCGGCACGGCCGACAGCCTGGAGCAGCCGGCGATGAGCGAGGCGCAATGCGCGCAGGCGATTTCCGTCGGCCGCCAGCTGCTGGCAAAGACCCCCGGCAATGCGCTGCTGCTCGGCGAGATGGGCATTGGCAACACCTCCAGCGCGGCCCTGCTCCTGGCCCGGCTGACGCGCGCGCCGATCGAGCAGTGCACCGGCCGCGGCACCGGGCTCGATGACGCCGGCGTGCAGCGCAAGACCGCCCTCTTGCGCCAGGTGCTGGCCGCCCATCCACAGGCTAAAGAACCGCTGCAGGCGCTGGCCGCCTTCGGTGGCTTCGAGATCGCGATGATGCTGGGCGCGATGCTGCAGGCGGCACTCGAAGGCAGGGTCATCGTCGTCGATGGCTTCATCGCCAGCAGCGCCGTGCTGGTGGCCGCCCAGCTGCAGCCGGCCGTGCTGGAGCGCTGCGTGTTCGGCCACCAGTCCGACGAATCGGGCCATGCCTTGATGCTGCAGGCGATGAACGCCGAGCCGCTGCTGCAGCTGGGCCTGCGCCTCGGTGAGGGCTCGGGCGCCGCGCTGGCCTGGCCGCTGCTGGAGTCGGCCTGCCGCATCCTGCGCGAGATGGCCAGCTTCGAGTCGGCCGGCGTCAGCTCCTCTTCTTCCTGACGTCGTTCTTCCCAATGATTCACGAACTGCGCCTGTTCTTCACTGCCCTGCAGTTCTTCACCCGCGTGCCCATCCCGGCCTGGGTGGGTTACGAGCCGGCCTGGTTGCAGGACTGCGCCCGCCACTACCCGCTGGTCGGTGCCTGCGTCGGCGCCTTCGGCGCGCTGGTGCTGTGGCTGGCGCTGCTGGTGTTTCCGCCATCTGTGGCCGTGGGCCTGAGCATGGCGGCCACCGTCTGGATGACCGGCGGCTTTCACGAGGATGGCTGGGCCGACAGCTGCGACGCTTTAGGCGGCGCGGTCAGCCGCGAGCGCGCGCTGCAGATCATGAAGGACTCGCGCATCGGCGCCTATGGCGCGATCGGCCTGGTGCTGATGCTGGGGCTGAAGGCCGCCACCTTGACGGCCCTGGTGCAGGCCCAGCCGCTGGCGGCCCTGCTGTGCCTGGTCTGGGCTCACGCCGCCTCGCGCGCCGCGCCGGTGTGGCTGCTGCACGCGCTGGCCTATGCCGGCGATGCGGAACACGCCAAGGCCAAGCCGCTGGCGATGCAGATCGGCGGCACGGGGCTGGGCGTGGCCCTGCTGTGGGTTTTGTCGATCGGCGCGCTGTTTGTCTGGCTTGAAGCGGCGCTGCTGCTGCCCTTGGCCCTGGCATCGGTCGCGGCCCTGCTGGCCACCTGGCAGATGCGGCGCTGGCTGAATCAACGGCTGGGCGGTTTCACCGGCGACACGCTGGGCGCAACGCAGCAACTGGTCGAACTGGTCTGCCTGCTTGCGCTGCTGGCCCTGCTGCATGGCTGAGGCCATTCTGGCCTGGCGCCATCCGCGCCCCGAGTGCGCCACCGGCCGCTGCATCGGCGCAGGCACTGATCTGCCGGTGCACCGGCGCCGCGCCAAACGGCTGGCGCGGCGCATCCAGCAGCAGGCCCGCCGCGAGCGCCTGCCGCACTGCGTCCACACCTCGCCGCTGCGGCGCTGCGCCGACGTGGGCCGCTGGCTGCGCCGCTGGGGCTGGCGGCATGTGCTGGACGCCGCGCTGCTGGAGCTGGACTTCGGGGCATGGGATGGCCTGCCCTGGAGCGACATTGCCAAGGCCGAGGTCGATGCCTGGGTGGCTGACTTTGCCGCCCACCGGCCGGGCGGCGGCGAGAGTCTGCAGCAACTGCTGCAGCGCGCCGCCGACTGGCTGCCCCAGCGGTCAACCGGTGTGATCGTCGTCACCCATGGCGGCTGGATGCTGGCACGGCGCTGGGGCATCAACCGGCCCGTGCCGGTGGCGGCCGAATGGCCCAAGCCACCGGCCTACGGCGAACGGTGGCGGCTTCCCGCGTAGGACAGTTACTACGCGATCAAGCGGTCACGTCTGCTGTGCGGCAGGCCGGGAATTTTCCATAGTTGAGGCATCGGCTGAAGACCTGCGCGCCTGACAAGGCACCGCAGCTTCGGACGCTCAAGCAAAGGAAAAATCATGCACGCGAACTTGAAGACATTGCTGGCCGCGGCCGGCCTGGCACTGGCCACCCAGACCATGGCCCAGGTCACCTTCTACGAGCACGAACGCTTCGAGGGGCAGTCCTACACCGCCCAGAGGCAGACACGCAACTTCGAGCGCGCCGGCTTCAACGACAACGCCTCGTCGGCGATCGTGCGCAGCGGCCGTTGGGAGGTCTGCGAACACCAGAATTTCGAAGGCCGCTGCGTCGTGCTGCGCCCGGGCCGCTACATCTCGCTGGCCGCCATGGGCATGGATGACGCCGTGTCCTCGGTGCGCATGGTGGGCACCGCAACCAATGTCAGTGACGATCGCTACGCCCCGGCTGCGCCGCCCTATGTCGACTACAGCCGCCGCAAGAACGAGCGCCTCTACCAGGCCCAGGTGACCTCGGTACGCGCCGTGGTCGGCTCGCCCGAGCAGCGCTGCTGGACCGAGCGTGAACAGGTCACCCAGGAGCGCAGCAAGCCCAATGTTGGCGGCGCACTGGCCGGTGCCTTGATCGGCGGCATCCTGGGCCACCAGGTCGGCGGTGGCACGGGCAAGGACATTGCCACCGTCGGCGGCGTCGTCGCCGGTGCGGCCATCGGCTCCAATGTCGGCCGCGACCGCGACCAGCAGGTCAGCCAGAACGTGCAGCGGTGCACCAGCGTGCCCAGCCAGGCCAAACCCGAGTTCTGGGACGTGACCTACAACCACCGCGGCCAGGAACACCGGGTGCAGATGACCTCGGCACCGGGCGCCACCATCACCGTCAACAAGGACGGCGTACCGCGCGGCTGATTCTCCATCCAGCCATGCAGGTCAGCCCGCGCTAAACGCGCTGGCTGACCTGCCGTCTGAATGAGCTGAGCATCTGGTCCATCACCCAGGAGGCCTGCAGCGCATCGCGGCCGAGGGACGGGTGCACGATCTCGCCGTTCAGATGGCGCACCATGTTCTGGATGTGGAAGAACTGGATGTTCTCCGGGTGCGCGATCTCCAGGCGTTGCACGCCCTCGGTCCTGCGCAACACCAGCGGATGGGCATCGAACACCGAGCATTCGATGCGACCCATGCTGCCGTGAATCACCAGCTGGTCTTCACGTACCTGGCAACCGAAGTTCCAGAAGCCCGAACCGGTCACGCCGCTGGCGAACTGCCAGCTACCGGTGACCGCATCCTCGGCCGCATAAAGCCCCTGCTGATTCGCCGCCATGCCCGCCACGCGGCTGATGCTGCCCAGCAGATGGATCATCAGGTCCAGCCCATGGCAGGCCAGATCGACGAAATGCCCGCCTCCCGAGACCGCCGGGTCGGTGTGCCAGTTGTAGTCACCGGCCAGGTCCTGCGCCAGCGGCGCTCGGCTGAATGTCCAGTGCACATGGCGCACTTGGCCGATCGCACCCTCGTCCAGCCATTGGCGGATCTGATTGAAGCGCGGCAGCGAGCGGCGGTAGTAGGCAACGAAGAGCTCACGGCCGGCCGATTCGAAGGCCTGGATCATCGCCATGCACTGCGGTGCATTCAGCGCCATCGGCTTCTCGACACAGCAGTGCTTGCCAGCCCGGGCCACGCGTAGCGCGTAGTCGAGGTGGCTGCCCGGCGGGGTGGCCACATAGACAGCGTCCACCTCCGGGTCATTGATCAGTGCATCGGCATCCCCATACCAGCGCGGCACGCCATGGCGCCGCGCATAGTCTTCGGCCTTGGCCGCATCGCGGCGCATCACCGCCACCAGGCGCGAGCCCTCGGCCTTGTTGAAGGCTGGCCCGCTCTTCAGCTCGGTGACATTGCCGCAGCCGATGATGCCCCAGCGCAGCGGGCGCTCGGCCGAGTAGGTTTGAGTCACCTCAGGCCTTCAGGGCCTGCAAGCGGTTGAATTTGGCCATTAACATCTCGCGGCTTTCCACATGCTGCGGATGGATGGGGATGCAGGCCACCGGGCACAGTTGCACACATTGCGGCTCATCGAAATGGCCCACGCACTCGGTGCACTTGTTCGTATCAATCTGGTAGAACTCGTCGCCCATCGAAATCGCATCGTTCGGGCACTCGGGCTCGCATACATCGCAGTTGATGCATTCGTCGGTGATCATCAGGGCCATGGCTAGCTACCTACTTCATCGCAAACTCAGGACTGCTTGATGCGCTCTTGCAGGCGTTCGCGCACCGAGGGTGACACGAACTTGGAAACATCACCGCCCAAGGTGGCAATCTCGCGCACAAAGGTGCCGGAGATGAACTGGTACTGGTCCGAGGGCGTCAGAAAAACGGTCTCGACATCGGGCATCAGCTGGCGGTTCATGCCGGCCATCTGGAACTCGTATTCGAAGTCGCTGACCGCGCGCAGGCCGCGCACCACCACCTTGGCGCCATGGGCGACGACGAAGTCGCGCAGCAGGCCGCGAAACGGTATCACCTCGACATTCGGATACTTCTGCGACAGCTCGGAAGCAATCTCCAGCCGCTCCTCGATCGTGAACATGGTGCGCTTGTGGTGGCCGGCGGCCACGGCAACGATCAGCCGCTCGAACAATCGGCTGGCACGGCGCATCAGATCCTCATGGCCCAAGGTCATCGGGTCGAAGGTGCCGGGATAGACGGCGGTCAGTACGGTCACGGAGGTCAAGCGGCGCTCCTTGCGGTGGTGAGGCAGTACCGGATCATTCCGGGCGACGGAACAGATGGTAGTGCACCGCCCCGGCCTTGTCCTGACGCCACAGCTCCAGGCTGCCGTCCTCGGGCGCGGCAACCGCCTCGGGGCCTTCGACATACAGGTAGCCACCGGGCACCAGCAGCCGTGTCGCGGCCTTGATCGCCGGATGGCCCAGGCCGGCATCGAACGGGGGGTCGATGAAGACCAGTTCATAGCGCGCCGCGGCACTGCGACCCATGAAGGACAGGCCGTCGCCGAATTCGACGCGCACGCCCTCGGCCTTCAGCCGCTCCTTGGAGGCCTGCAGCGCCCGGGCCTGATGGCTGTCGCGTTCGACCAGTTGCACCTCGGCGGCGCCGCGCGAGGCGGCCTCGAAGCCCAGGGCACCGCTGCCGGCAAAGGCGTCCAGCACGCGCCAGCCGCTCAGGTCCTGGCCCAGCCAGTTGAACAGGGTTTCGCGCACCCGGTCCGGCGTCGGGCGCAGGCCTGGGCGGTCGGCCACCGGCAGCTTGCTGCGCTTCCAGATGCCGCCAATGATGCGGACTTCATTCGGTTTGGGCTGTTTCATGTTCTGACCGTGATGCCACGCGACGCCATCAGCGCCTTGGCCTCGCCAACCGTGTGCTGGCCGTAGTGGAAGATGCTGGCGGCCAGCACCGCGTCGGCGCCGCCCAGCTGTATGCCCTCGACCAGATGCTCGAGCGAGCCGACGCCGCCGGAGGCGATCACCGGCACCGGAATGGCATCGCTGACGGCGCGGGTCAGTTCCAGGTCGAAACCGATCTTGGTGCCGTCGCGGTCCATGCTGGTGAGCAGGATCTCGCCGGCACCCTGGGCGGCCATCTGCGTCGCCCAGGCCACGGCATCCATGCCGGTGTTCTTGCGCCCGCCATGGGTGTAGACATCCCAGCCGGGGCCGCGGACGGCCAGATCGTCGCCCTGGCGCCGCTTGGCGTCGATGGCGACGACGATGCACTGGGCGCCGTACTTGTCGGACGCGTCGCGTATCACCTGCGGGTTGGCCACGGCCGCCGAGTTGAAGCTGACCTTGTCGGCGCCGGCGTTGAGCAGGCGGCGCACGTCCTCGACCACGCGCACGCCGCCCCCGACGGTCAGAGGAATGAAGACCTGCGAGGCCACCGCCTCGATGATGTGCAGTATCAGGTCGCGCCCGTCGCTGGTGGCGGTGATGTCCAGGAAGGTCAGCTCGTCGGCGCCCTGGTCGTTGTAGCGGGCGGCAATCTCGACCGGATCGCCGGCATCGCGCAGCTCCAGGAAATTGACGCCCTTGACGACGCGGCCGCCGGTCACGTCCAGGCAGGGAATGATGCGTTTGGCGAGCATGCGGATCAGCTTTCGGCGCAGGGCGTGCAGGAGTGCGCGGCGAGTATAGCCCCGGGTAAACCAGGGGCGCCTGGCCCGGGACTCGTCAGCCCCTGTGTTCGGCCAGCCAGGTGACCAGTTGCGCCGGCTCCATCGGCCGGGCGAACAGATAGCCCTGTCCCTCGTGGCAGCCGAGCTCACGCAGCACAGCGGCCTGCTGCTCGGTCTCTATGCCCTCGGCCAGCACCTCCAGATGCAGGCTGCGCGCCAGCTCGACCACCATGCGGGCGATGTCGCAGCCCTTGTCGATGGCGACAATCTCGTTGACGAAGGCGCGGTCTATCTTCAGCCGGTCAACCCGCAGATGGCGCAGCTGGCTGAGTGACGAGAAACCGGTGCCGAAGTCATCGATGGCAATCGTCACCCCGGTCTGCTTGATCTGATCGACGATCTGGACGATGAAGTTGACATCCTCCATGGCCATCGATTCGGTGATCTCCAGCTCCACCTGGGCCGGGTTGACGCCGGTGTCGGCCAGCGCGCTCTGCAGCATGGCGATGAAGTCGGGGTGGCGCAACTGGGCCACCGAAACATTGACCGCCATGCGGAAATCCGGGTAGCCCAGATCAATCAGGCGGTTCAGCTCGCGGCAGGCGGTGCGCAGCACCCATTCGCCAATGGCGACAATCAGCCCGGAATACTCGGCCACCGGTATGAAGCGGTCGGGCGGCACGAACTTGCCGTCCTCGGTCTTCCAGCGTATCAAGGCCTCGGCACCCAGCACCCGGTTGCCCATCAGCTGCAGCTGCGGCTGGTACATCACGAACAGTCGCTCGCTCTCGAAGGCCGAGCGCAGGCCGCGCAGCAGCTTGACGCGCTCGCGGATGTCGGCGCCCATGTCCTGGGTGTAGTAGCCATGGCCGCCGCGCTGGCGGGTCTTGGAGCGCTTCAGCGCAATATTGGCGTCCTTCAGCACCTCGGTGCCCTTGCCGGACGAATCGGCCAGGCGCACAAAGCCGATCGTGGCGGTGATCTGCAGAGATTCCTGCTGGCTGTCTTTCTGATTGCCCTGCTGGCACTCGAACGGCAGCAGGAACTGCGCCGCCAGCAGTGCCGGCGTGACATGGCCATCGGGACCGAGCACGCCGAACACATCGCCCGAGACCCGGGCCACCACCACCGGCGCCTTCAGTGCACGGGTCAGGCGGTCGGCAACGGCCTGCAGCAGGCTGTCGCCCAGTTCATGGCCCAGCGCGTCGTTGATGTCGGCAAAGTCGTCGATGTCCACCAGGGCCAGCGTCGTGCTGGCGGCCGCGTTCTGGCAGCGCTCGTCAAGCAGGGCGATCAGCCGGTTGCGGTTGGGCAGGCGGGTCAGCGAGTCAACGAAGACCGATTCGTTGAGCCTTGCAAACAGCTGCACATTGTCCAGACCGACGGCCACATTGGCGCAAAACACCTCCAGCAGCTGGTGGTCGATGTCGCTGAGCACATGCTCGGTGTCGATATAGGCCGCCAGCGCCTTGCCGCTGGAGCCCTTGATATAGAGGGCCGTGCCCTGATCGAAGAAGCTGCGCTGCGTTGAAAGGCAGCGGGTCAAGGCACTGCGCACCACGTCCTGGTCGATATTGTCCAGGGTCGAATTGATCAGCCCCCGGTAGCGCCCGGCGGCGGCGACGATGCGCGGCGCCTGGGCTTCATTGGTGGACTGCACGCAGACCAGGCCGTCGGGCGGCAGCTCCAGCAGGGCGCAGATCTGCGTCACGACGCCAGCCGAGAAGCGGTGCAGGCCCTGCACTGCCATCAGCTCGGTGCTGGCGCGGACAATCATCTCCAGGCCGCGCCGGCTGCTGGCCAGCGCGCGGATCTGCTTGTAGGAGCGTATCGCCGAGGTCAGCGCCGTATAGAGCTTGGTCTGCGTCAGCTCGGACTTGGTCTTGTAGTCGTTGATGTCATAGAGCCGAATCACGTCCAGCTCGGGCGCATAACCCGGCTGGCCGGTGCGCAGGATGATGCGGGGCTCGCTCAGGCCCAACTCGTCGCGAATCACCTTGACCAGGGACAGGCCGGCGTCCTCGCGCTCCATCACCACATCGAGCAGGACGACGGCGACATCGTCCTCGCGGGTCAGCAGCTCGCGGGCTTCCTTGGCCGAGTGTGCATGCAGCAATTCGAGCGGACGCCCAAGTATCTGCACGCCACGCAGCGAGAACTCGGTCGTGCTGTGCACGCCGGGATCGTCGTCAACCACGAGCACACGCCAGACCTTGCTGCTGGGTGCCGGCAGCTCGAGGTCTGTTTCGTCCAGCAGGCTGACCAGGTCGTCAGCGGGGTCGCCCGAGGCGTATTCCATTTTTCCGTTTGTGATGCGGTGATTGCAAATGGATTACACCATGTCACTTACACCACCATGGCCGGAGATGGTCGCCCGGTCGTGTGTAAATCACAGGCGGCGGGCGGAAAATGCAAAAACCTAGCCATTCAGCTCGTCCGCCCTGGCCTGGGCGGCGCTGAAGTCCAGATCGCCGGTGTAGATGGCCCGGCCACAGATCACGCCCTCTATGCCTTCGCTCTCGACCTCGCACAGGCGCTCGATGTCGGCCATATCGGACAGGCCGCCCGAGGCAATGACCGGAATCTTCAGTGCCTGGGCCAGCTTCACCGTAGCCTCGATATTGATGCCGGAGAGCATGCCGTCGCGGCCGATATCGGTGTAGATCACACCCTCGACGCCATAGCCCTCGAACTTCTTGGCCAAGTCTATGACCTCGTGGCCGGTCAGCTTGCTCCAGCCGTCGGTGGCCACCTTGCCGTCCTTGGCGTCCAGGCCGACGATGATGTGGCCGCCGAAGGCGCTGCAGGCGTCGAGCAGGAAACCGGGGTTCTTCACCGCGGCCGTGCCGACGATGATGTAGCTCAGGCCGCCGTCCAGATAGCGCTCGATCGTGTCCAGGTCGCGGATACCGCCGCCCAGCTGCACCGGCACCTCATTGCCGACCTCGCGAAGAATCGCCCGTATCGCCGCCTCGTTGACCGGCTTGCCGGCGAACGCGCCGTTCAGGTCCACCAGATGCAGGCGTCGGGCGCCGGCATCGACCCAGCGTCTGGCCATTTCGGCCGGATCCTCACCAAAGGTGGTGGAGTCATTCATGTCGCCCTGCTTGAGGCGCACGCACTTGCCATCTTTCAGGTCTATCGCAGGAATCAGCAGCATGGCCGATGGAGTCGTAGTGAGGAAAGGGGGCCCGCCTGGCGGGAGGGGCATTCGGTCGAGCGTTGGGGCATGGCCTCAGGGTGTCCAGTGCAGGAAATTGCGGTACAGGGCAAGCCCATGGGCGGCGCTCTTTTCGGGGTGAAACTGGGTGGCGAAAATATTATCCCTAGCCACGGCAGAGGTAAAGCGTTGGCCATAAACGGTCTCGCCCGCGCTGTGGCGCGGGTCAGACGGAAGGGCGTAGAAGCTGTGCACGAAGTAGAACCATGCCTGATCGGGCACATCCTGCCACAGTGGGTGCCGCTGCGCCTGACCTTCTGCTTGCGCATTTGTCTGGAAGACCTGGTTCCAGCCCATCTGCGGCACCTTGTAACGGCTGCCGTCGGGTTGCAATTGGCCGTCCAGCTGGAAGCGGTGCACCCGGCCCGGTATCAGCCCCAGGCCCGGCGTGTCCTGCTCCTCGCTGCTGTCCAGCAGCATCTGCATGCCCACGCAGACACCCATCAGCGGCTTGTTGGCGGCGGCATGCAGCACCGCCTCCTGCAGGCCCGACTCGCGCAGCTCGCGCATGCACTCGCGCATCGCGCCCTGGCCGGGCAGCACGATGCGCTCGGCGGCAAACACCTCGTCGGGCCTGGACGTGACGATGACCTCGACACCTTCGCCGGCCGCCACGTGCATCACCGCCTGCGATACCGAGCGCAGATTGCCCATGCCGTAATCCACCACGGCGACAGTGCGCTGACCCATCACAGGCTTCCCTTCGTGGACGGGATCACATCCAAGGAACGCTGGTCCAAGGTCATCGCCATGCGCAGCGCGCGACCGAAGGCCTTGAACACGGTCTCGGCCTGGTGGTGAGCGTTCTCGCCCTTCAGGTTGTCGATATGCAGGCTGACCAGCGCGTGGTTGACAAAGCCCTGGAAGAACTCATAGGTCAGCTGGGTGTCGAAGGCGCCGACCATGCCGCTCTTGAACGGCACATGCATGTGCAGGCCCGGCCGGCCGGAGAAATCGACCACCACCCGCGACAGCGCCTCGTCCAGCGGCACATAGGCATGGCCGTAACGGGTCAGGCCCTTCTTGTCGCCAATCGCCTGGGCCACGGCCAGGCCCAGCGTGATGCCGACGTCTTCCACCGTGTGGTGGCCGTCGATATGCAGGTCGCCCTTGGCATCGATGTCCAGATCGATCAGGCCGTGGCGGGCGATCTGGTCCAGCATATGGTCGAAGAAGCCGATGCCGGTGTGCAGCCTGGCCTCACCGGTGCCGTCCAGATTGACGCGCACACGTATCTGCGTTTCCTTGGTATTGCGCTCGACTTCGGCAACGCGTTGCACAACGCTACTCATCACAGACTCGCTTTCAGGGCAGACAGCATCATGGCATTTTCCTGGGCATTGCTGACCGTGATGCGCAGGCAGTTGGCCAGCAGCGGGTGCATGGCCGAGACGTTCTTGATCAGCACACCGCGCGCCTTCATGCCCTCGAAGGTGGCGGCCGCGTCGGGCACCCGGGCCAGAATCATATTGCCCTGGCTGGGGAACGGGTGCACGCCGGGCAGGGCCTGCAGCTCGGCAAACAGCAGCTCGCGCTGCGCGCGCAGGATGGCCGCCTGGCGCGAATACTCGCCCACATGCTCCAGCGCGAACAGCGCCGCCTCGGTGTTCAGCACGCCCACATTGAAGGGCGGGCGCAGCTTGTCGATCTCGGTGATCAGCGCCTTGCGGGCGATCAGGTAGCCGATGCGCACGCCGGCCAGGCCGAACTTGCTCATCGTGCGCATGATCAGCACATGCTCGTGGCGTATCAGGCGCGGCATCGAGTCGCGCTCGGCAAAGGGCTGGTAGGCCTCGTCCATCACGACCAGGGCGCCGATCTCGCCGGCGGCGGCGATGATCTGCTCGATGACCGCGTCATCCCACAGGCTGCCGGTCGGGTTGTTCGGGTAGGCCAGGTAGATCAGATTGGGCTTCTCGGCCGCAATGGCCGCCAGCATCGCCGGGCCGTCCAGCTCGAAATCGGCCGTCAGCGGCACGCCGACGAACCTCGCGCCCTGCAGCTGGGCGGACATGGCGTACATCACGAAGCTGGGCAGCGGCGACAGATAGACCGCGCCGGGCACATTGCAGGCCATGCTGAGCATGGTGATGATCTCGTCCGAGCCATTGCCCAGGGTGATGTCGCAGCCCTCGGGCATCTGGGCATGGGCGGCCAGCGCGGCGCGCAAATCGTTCAGGCGCTCGGCCGGATAGCGGTTCAGCGCGACCTTGCCGAGGCGCTCGCCCAGCGCCTGCTGCAGGGCCTCAGGCAGGCGGAACGGGTTTTCCATCGTGTCCAGCTTGACCAGGCCGGCCGAGGACTGGATCGGATAGGCCTTCATCGTCTGCACATCGGCGCGGAGGCTGCGCGCCATCAGCTGCTTGAGGTTTGTCATGCGGGGCTTTGATCGAGCCGTTCGGGCCCGACGGTGAATGGGTTGATGACCTGCACGCTTTCATAGCGCTGCTCGTGGGGCAGGGCCTCGCTCAGCAGCAGCTCGCAGCCCTGTTGCTGCGCGGCGGCGACGATCAGCGCGTCCCAGTAGTTGACGCCGTAGCGGCTCTCCACCGCCCAGGCCGTCTCGACGGTCGGATGGTCGATGGACCAGGGCTTCCAGTGCTGGTAGCGGCGCACCTCGGCACGGGCATCGCCGGCCGTGATGGCCTGCGGAAAGTGGCGCCGCGCGCTGCTGTAGAACTCGTTCAGCACCTGGGTGCTGAGCCGGCCGCAGCGGCGCTGCCAGCACTGGCCGACCCAGTCGCGTGCGCGGTCGCGGCGTGCCGTGTCTTCGTCATCGAAGCAGCTCAGGAGCAGGCCGGTATCCACGAAAACCAGCATCAGCGCGGCCTCGGCGTGTAGCTGTCGGCCCGCTGCTCGGGCTTGACGCCGGAGGAACCCCAGCTCTTGAACTCCAGCGCCTCGCGCATTGCGCGCTCGTAGGCGTCGTCGTGGCGCATCTTTTCGGCCAGCAGCTCGCCGACCAGGCGCGACACGCTGGTGTTGCGGCGCGCCGCTTCCATGCGGGCCCAGTCGGCCACGCCATCTTCCATCGTGACGGTGACGTTCTTCATGGCGCAAAGAGTAACACGAACTTCGTGCAACACGAAGTTCGTGTGATTTACATCCTAACGTTTCAAACGCATTTCCGCGGCACGTGCATGGCCCTGCAGGCCCTCGCCATAGGCGAGCTCGGCGGCAATCGGACCCAGCTTCTGTGCGCCGGCCTCGCTGACCTCGATCAGGCTTGAGCGCTTCTGGAAGTCGTAGACGCCCAGCGGCGACGAAAAGCGCGCCGTGCCCGAGGTGGGCAGCACATGGTTCGGGCCGGCGCAGTAGTCACCCAGGCTCTCGCTGGTGTAGGCGCCCAAGAAGATGGCGCCCGCATGGCGCAAGAGGGGCTCCCAGCGGTGTGGGTCGGAACTCGACACCTCCAGATGCTCCGGCGCGATGCGGTTGCTGATCTCGCAGGCCTCTTCCATCGAGCGGGTGTGTATCAAGGCGCCGCGGCCTTCCAGCGAAGCGCGGATCACGGCCTGGCGCGGCATCGTCGGCAGCAGTCGCTCAATCGCCTCGCGCACCTGGGCGATATAGGCCGCATCGGGGCTCAGCAGAATGCTTTGCGCCAGCTCGTCATGCTCGGCCTGGCTGAACAGGTCCATGGCCACCCAGTCGGGCGGGGTCGTGCCGTCCGCCAGCACCAGGATCTCGCTGGGGCCGGCAATCATGTCGATGCCGACCAGGCCGAACACATGCTTCTTGGCGCTGGCCACATAGGCGTTGCCCGGACCTGTGATCTTGTCGACTTTCGGAACTGTGGCCGTGCCATGGGCCAGCGCACCGACGGCCTGGGCACCGCCCAGGGTGAAGGCGCGGTGCACGCCGGCCACATAGGCCGCCGCCAGCACCAGTGCGTTCTTCTCTCCGCGCGGCGTGGGCACCACCATGATGATCTCGGGCACACCGGCCACCTGGGCCGGAATGGCGTTCATCAGCACACTGCTCGGATAGGCCGCCTTGCCACCGGGCACATAGATGCCGACGCGGTCCAGCGGCGTGACCTTCTGGCCGAGCAGGGTGCCATCTTCGTCGCGATAGCTCCAGCTCAGGCCGCAGGCCTGCTTCTGGCGCTCGTGATAGCTGCGCACCCGCTCGGCGGCGGCCTGCAGGGCATGGCGCTGTGCCGGGGTGATGGCCTCGAAGGCGGCCTTCAATTCTTCACGGGTCAGCTCCAGCGCGGCCACGCTATCGGCCTGCACCAGATCGAAGCGGGCCGTGTACTCCAGCACCGCCGCGTCGCCGCGCGCCTTCACATCGGCCAGTATCTCGGCCACACGCTGCTCGATCGCGTCATCGGTCTCGGCCGACCAATGCAGCACCCGCTGAAACTCGGCTTCGAAATCGGCTTGGGCGGTGCTGAGTTGACGCAGGTTCATGGCGGCGGGGTCGGAGATTCAGGTGGGTATGGCGGAGGCGAAGGCGTCGATCAGCCGGCGCAACGGCTCGCGCTTCAATTTGAGCGCGGCCTGATTGACGACCAGGCGCGACGAGATGTCCATGATCTGTTCGACCTCGACCAGATGGTTGGCACGCAGCGTGTTGCCGGTGGAGACCAGGTCAACGATGGCGTCGGCCAGGCCGGTCAACGGCGCCAGCTCCATCGAGCCGTAGAGCTTGATCAGGTCGATGTGCACGCCCTTGTCGGCGAAATGGTCGCGAGCGATGGTCGTGAACTTGGTGGCCACACGCAGGCGCGAACCCTGCTTGACGGCCGCCTGGTAGTCGAAGTCGGCGCGCACCGCCACGCTCATGCGGCAGGCGGCGATCTTCAGGTCCAGCGGCTGGTACAGGCCCTCGCCGCCGTGCTCGATCAGCACGTCCTTGCCGGCAACACCCAGATCGGCGCCGCCGTACTGCACGTAGGTGGGCACATCGGTGGCCCGCACCAGCACGACGCGCACATCGGGCTGGTTGGTGTCGAGAATCAGCTTGCGAGAGGTCTCGGGGTCGTCCAGCACCTCGATGCCGGCCGCGCGCAGCAGCGGCAAGGTGTCATCGAAGATGCGGCCTTTGGAAAGTGCCAGGGTGATCATGTGGTGATCCTGTTGGTGGCCGTCAAGCCGAAGCGCCCGCAGGCGCTGTCAGTGCTGCTGCGTGGCAGGTGCGGCGGCCCATTCGGCCGGCGTCAGCGTTTTCATCGACAGCGCATGGATCTGCTCGCGCATGCGGTCACCGAGGGCGGTATAGACGCGCTGATGTCGCTTGATGCGGCTCAGGCCCTCGAATTCGGGCGAGACGATGGTGGCAAAGAAATGCCGGCCGTCACCCTCGACCTGCAGGGTGTCGCAGGCAAGGCCTTGGGAGATGTAGTGCTGAACTTCAGCTGCGGTGGGATCGGCCATGATGGGGAGATTCTAGTGGCTGACCTCAGCTACGGATCTTGTAGCCCGACTTCAGCAGCTGCAACGCAATCCCTGCAACAAGCGCAAAGCTGACTCCGACCACGGAAAGACTCAACCAAGGCGACACGTCGCTGACGCCAAAGAAGCCGCGGCGAAAACCGTCGATCATGTAGAAAAACGGGTTCAGATGGCTGACGCCCTGCCAGAACGGGGGGAGCGAATGCACGGAATAGAACACGCCGGAGAGGAAGGTCATCGGCATGATGATGAAGTTCTGGAAGGCGGCCAGCTGGTCGAACTTCTCGGCCCACAGGCCGGCGATCAGGCCCAGCGTGCCCATCATCGCCGCGCCCAGCACGGCGAACACCAGCACCCACAGCGGCTGGGCCATGCCCGGCGGCGCGAACCAGACGGTGACCACCATCACGCCCAGGCCCACAGCCACGCCGCGAACGATGGAGGCGCCGACATAGGCGCTGTACCAGGCCCAGTGCGACAGCGGCGTGAGCAGCAGAAACACCAGATTGCCGGTGATCTTGCTCTGTATCAGGCTGGACGATGAATTGGCAAAGCTGTTCTGCAGCACGCTCATCATCACCAGGCCGGGAATCAGAAAGCTGGTGTAGCCGACCGAGTCATAGACCTTGACGTGGTCCTCCAGCACATGGCCGAAGATCAGCAGATACATCACGGCGGTGAGCACCGGCGCGGCGACGGTCTGGAAGGCGACCTTCCAGAAGCGCAGCACCTCCTTGTAGAACAGCGTGCGGGCGCCGGCCAGCGGGTGGCGGCTCTGGCTGACGATATGGGTATTGCTCATGAGCGGGCCTCCGCGGCCGCAGGCTCGCTTTGCATGATTTCCAGAAACACATCCTCGAGGTCGGCGCGGCCTATCTCCAGGTCTTCGATCTGGCAGCCGGCGGCACGCAAGGCCGCCAGGATCTGCTCGACCTCGGCCGCGTCATGGGCCTTGACCTGGACGATGCGGCCTGTCACCCGGGCGCGCTCGGCCAGGCCGGCCGGCAGCGCTTGGTCCAGCTTGAAGCGCAGCATCGTGCTGGCGGTGCCGGCGAGCAGCGCCGAGGTGCGGTCCAGTGCCACGATGCGGCCCTGTTTGAGCATTGCAATGCGACCGCACAGCGCCTCGGCCTCTTCCAGATAGTGGGTGGTCAGCAGCACCGTGTGGCCTTCCTTGTTCAGGCGGGCGACAAATTGCCACAGCGTCTGGCGCAGCTCGACGTCAACCCCGGCGGTCGGTTCATCCAGCACGATCACCGGCGGGCGGTGCACCAGGGCCTGGGCCACCAGCACGCGGCGCTTCATGCCGCCGGACAGCTGGCGCATATTGGCGTTGGCCTTGTCGGCGAGGCCCAGGTTTTCCAGCAACTCGTCGATCCAGGCCTCGTTATTGCGCACACCGAAGTAGCCGCTCTGGATGCGCAGCGTCTCGCGCACGCTGAAAAAGGGGTCGAACACCAGCTCCTGCGGCACCACGCCCAGGGCGCGGCGGGCGGCGGCATAGTCGCCCACGACATCATGGCCGTGGACGGACACGGAGCCGCTCGTCGCCTTGGCCAGACCGGCCAGGATGCTGATCAGCGTCGTTTTGCCCGCGCCATTGGGCCCCAGCAGACCAAAGAACTCGCCCTGTGCAATCTCGAAGCTGACGCCGCCCAAGGCCCGGACCTGACCGCCGCGGTAGGTTTTGGTGACATTGTCAAAGCGCAGGGCGGGAAGGGATACAGCCGGGGGGGATGAACTCATGGTGCGAGCGATTGTAGGCAGGGCAAGCCCTTGGCGCTGGCGTGCGGTCTTCGCCCCCCAATACAAGGGGTTGCGGGCGGCATGGCACCCGGTCAATATCAGCGAGCAAAGTGATAGAACCCGGCACCGAGGTCCACCATGAATGTTTGCAAGCTTTCCGGCATTGCTGCCGCCTTGACCTTGTTGGTCAGCGGCGCCCAGGCCAATCAGGTCTGGAACTGGTCGTTCGGCTCGGAGGCAGGGCAATTCGTCACCGACGGCAGCAGCCCGGTGGCGGGCCAGTACCAGGTGCTGGACTTCTCGGTCACCGCGAGCGCCTTTGCGGCGCTGGGCAGCCTGTCCGGCGGCCAGTACACGATGGGGGCCTTCGCCAACTCCGTGGCAGCACCCTACTTCCTGACCTGGGACGGCTCGGCCGTCACCGACTGGCAGCACTCCGGCTTGAACAGCTTTCACTGGCTGGTCTATTCACAGAAGAACTCAAACAACAAATACTTCTTCGGCTGGAACACCGGCAACGTCAACCAGATCGACGCCGCCGGGCTGTGGAACGGCAGCAATGCCAATCCGCTGGCCGCCGGGGCACTCAACGTCAGCGCCGTGCCCGAACCCGCCAGCTATGCGCTCTTGTTGGCCGGCCTGCTGGCCGTGGGCCGCATCGCCCGCCGCCGCAGCGCCTGAGCGCTGTCACGCATCACACCAAGGCCGGCATTGCCGGCCTTTTTTCTTGTCGCGGGCAGGTCTCAGCAGCCTTGATGCCAGAATGCAGGCGCACAGGAGACAAGCTGAATGCAAGCCAAGAAGCCGCGCCGCACGGCCGAACGCATCCTTGAGGTCACATTGGACCTCTTCAACCGCTTTGGCGAGCCCAATGTCTCCACCACGCTGATTTCTGCCGAGCTGAAGATCAGCCCCGGCAATCTCTACTACCACTACCCGGCCAAGGACGAGCTGATCAACGCGCTGTTCGATCGCTACGAGATGGCGCTGAACGAGTTGCTGCGGGCCGCCGACAGCGTGCGCAATGTCGAGGACGCGTGGCTGTTCTTCCACATGCTGTTCGAGCTGATCTGGCAATACCGCTTTCTGTACCGCGACCTCAACGACCTCTTGAGCAAGAACCGCCGCCTGGAAACCCATTTTCAGACCGTGCTGAAAGACAAGTCGCTGGCCGTGCGCGCCGTGCTGCAGGGCATGCAGCGGGCCGGAGCCATACGGCTGAGCGATCAGGAGGCCGAACCGGTGGCCACCGCGATGGTCGTGCTGCTCAGCTACTGGCTGAGTTTCGAGTATGTGCGCGACCCGCGCCATGCGCTGGAGCCCAGCCGCGCCGGTGCAGCCCTGATGCGTGGCGCCTACCACTTGCTGAGCCTGCTCACGCCCTATCTGGACAGCGCCTCCCGCGCCCATTTGCTGACGCTCGCGGCCAACTACACCGAGCATGCCAACGAGGCCGCCAAGACCTCGCAATCGTCACTTTCATCCCCCTGACCACCGCCCACGGAGACACCCATGGCCAAATGGACCGCCTTCCCCCACGACAACGCCGACTATGTCTATGACGCCGCCGCGCTGAAGAAGAAATGGGCCCGGCTGCATGCCGGCGATACCGAGCCCTTCCCCAAGGACGAGAAGGTGCTGGCGGCCTGGGCACTGTTCCATGCCGGCGAATTCCAGAAGGCCTGCGAGGCCGGCCTGAAGGCGGGCGGCGCCGGCATCACGGTGGCCAACAAGGCCCAGGCGATCTACGCCAACTACCTGGAAAAGAGCGAGAAGACCAAGCTGGAGATGTTCCTGGAGGTCGCCCAGCGGGCCGAGGCCCAGCAAGCCGCCGAACCGAAGAATGCCAATGCCTACTACTGGCAGGCCTATGCGATCGGCCGTTACGGGCAGGGCATCAGCGTCGCCAAGGCGCTGGCCCAGGGCCTTGGCTCCAAGTGCAAGAACGCGCTCGAAACAGCCATCTCGCTGGCCCCCAAGCATGCCGACGCGCACATCGCGCTGGGCGCCTTCCACGCCGAGGTGATAGACAAGGTCGGCAAGCTCCTGGCCCGCACCCAGGGCGCCGACACCGCCACCGGCCTGAAGATGTTCAAGGAGGCCTTGAAGCTGAACCCCACCTCGGCCATCGCGATGATCGAATACGCCAACGGCCTGGTGATGCTCGAAGGCGACAAGCGGATGAAGGAGGCCGAGCAGCTCTATGCCGACGCGGCCGCCAGCGACCCGCTGGACGCAATGGAGCGGTTGGATGTGGAGATGGCGCGGGAGGAATTGGAGGAGTAGCCCGAGTGGAATCCGGGGCCCCGGATTGCATCCGGGCTACAAGACCTAAGCTTCCCAAGGCAGCATCAGCGCCAGCACCAGCAGCTTGTTGAACTCCGGCTGGAAGCGGTCGATGATCAGCTGCGGGTGGGGACACAGGGCGTCGTCGGTGATCAGGCCGAACTGCACATTGCCGGCATAGGTCAGGATGCTGACGCCTATGCCGACGTCGCCGGACTGCGGCACCCAGAACATCAGGCGCTCGACCGAGGCGCCGCAGAACTTCAGCGCGTTTGACGGCCCCGGCACATTGGTCATCACCGCCGTGGTCTTCTTGGCGAACAGGTTCAGCATCGCGTTCTGCACCGGCTTGATGAACAGGCCGGCCAGTGACAGCAGCCCGAAGGCCAGCAGTGGCTGGTAGCTGCCCTTCAACTCGCTCATGCGCTTGCGCACCTCGTACAGGCGCTCGATCGGGTTGGCGATGCCCACCGGCAGCACCAGGGGCACCAGGCCGAAGCGATTGCCCAGCTGGTAGGCCTTCTCCAGCGGCCGCAGATTGACCGGCACCATGGCGCGGATTTCCTTGCCCGCCGGGTCGTCGCCCTGGGCCTGCAGATAGCTGCCGATGGCGCCGGCGGCGCAGCTCAGAAGCACATCGTTGATCGAGCAACCCAGCGCCTTGCCGGCGGCCTTGACGGCGTCCAGTGGCAGCGGCTCGCCCCAGGCCACATGCTTCCTGCCATTGGGCTTGCCCTTCAGGCTGGTGCGCGAGTCGTCGGGCATCATGGCAAAGGCGGTCACGTCGCTGAGCGCCTGGTAGCCCATGCGCAGCACGTCGGCCGAGGCCTGGGCCGGTGCGGCCGGGCGGGCCAGGGTCTCCATCGACTTGGCGGCGGCCGTGCCGGTCATGCCTATGGCCTTGACCATCAGGTCGGTCAGGGGCTTGAGCAGCGCATCGGACAGGAAGTCGTGCTCGGCCTCCGGGCGCTGCGCCTTTTCCGGCGGCGCCTTGCCGCCATCGGTGATCGAAAACAGCACCGACATCAGCGCGATGCCGTCGGCGATGCAGTGGTGGATGCGGGCGATCAGCACGCTCTGGCCATCCATCTCCTCGACCACGCGGAACTGCCACAGCGGGCGGTCCGGGTCCAGCGGCTCGGCGGCGAGCTCGCCGACGCGCTGCTTGAGCGCCTCCTCGGCCGGCTGACCGCGGCGGGGCTTGAGCACCTCCTTGACCACATGGCGGGAGATGTCGAAGTCCTCGTCCTCCACCCAGCTGGCACCCATCGTGTCGTGCACCACCTTCTGGCGAAAGCGTGTGTACTGCAGCAAGCGCTCCTGCACGCGGGCCGAGACCTGCTCTACCGTCAGCCGCGGGCGCAGCAGCCAGATGCCGACGATCATCATCAGGTTGGCGTCGCAATCCATGCGCAGCCAGGCGGTGTCCACACGCGACATGCGTTCAGGCGTTGGGCTCAATTCCGTCTCCTTGTTTTTCTGGAGCAACAATGCTGGTTAATATCCGAGTCGTCCATAGCGATAGATACCAAGCTTTGCACCGACCCAACGTCCTGAAGGAGACACGATGAGCCTGAAAGAACAATTCGAAGCCGCCGTTGCCGGCTCCAAGTCGCTCCCGGAGCGCCCCGACAATATGACGCTGCTGAAGCTGTATGCGCTGTACAAGCAGGGCAGCAGTGGCGACGTCGAGGGCTCGCGCCCCGGTTTCACCGACATGGTGGGCCGTGCCAAGTACGACGCCTGGAAGGAGCTGAAGGGCAAGTCCAGCGAAGAAGCGATGCAGGAGTACATTGACCTGATTGAATCGCTGAAGTGACGGGCCGAGCCGGGCAGCGCGCCCGGCCTGATGCCCGAAACCGGCCGCTCAGGCCGGTTTTTTCTTGGCCGCCGCCTTCTTGGGCTTCACCTCGGCGGCCAGCAGGGCGTCCAGCTCCTTCTGGATCTCCTGCTCTATCGTGCCCTTGAATGCACCCAGCAAGAGGCCCAGCTTGGCGCTGAGATCGAAGTGATCGGCGGCAACGATCATCTGGCCTTTGACGCCCGATCGGGTGAACTGCACGGTGTCGCTGGTCTCGCCCTCGAGCACGGTGCAGTCCATGTCGAACTTGCGCTCGACCTCCTCGGCCCAGGCCCAGGCCACCTCACGGGCGCGTACCAGCCCCAGATTGTGGTCGCGGTGTATGCGTATATCGGACATCAGTGCGTCTCCGGTGGCAGGTTTTGTTTCAGTGTGGCGCGGCGCTCGTCGCGCGGCAAGCTGGCCATTGCGCGCACGGCCGCATAGAAGCGCTCGAAGTCACGGCCCTCGCGCTCGAACAGTGCCTCGAACTGCGGCGTCAGCTCGTTGTAGGCCGCCAGCACGCCAAAGGAGGCATTGTTGGCGCGGGCAAACCAGCCGTCGTAACCGGCATAGCCGCCCCAGGTGCCGGCCTTGAGCGCGGCGTAGTCGGCCCGCAGCTCGGCCATCAGGGCGGCCTTTCCGGCGCGTTTGGCCTCTGCACTGGCATCGCTGCGGTAGAGCCGGTCCAGGCGCTGGCGGTAGCGCATCGTCAGCGCGCGAAAATCCTCGCGGCGTCGTTCCAGCGCCACAAACTCGTCGCGGGCCGCGGCCGAGCCCTGGGTGGCCAGCCAGCGCTGCGCACCGAGGCGCTCCACCGCGGTGGCAAAGGACTCGTTGAACATGGTGTCGTCCTTCACATAGACGACCTGATGCGTCAGCTCGTGGAAGATCAGCCGGGCCAGCTCGCCCTCCGGGTAGCGGATGAAGGTGTTGAGCAGCGGGTCGCCGCCCAGCCAGTTGGTCAGACCCAAGGTCGAGTAGGCGGGCACGCCGTAGACAGAGACCTCGAGGCCCGGCTCCTGCTGCAGGCCCTGAGCAAAGGCGTCGGCCCGCTCGCGCTGGAAGTAGCCGCGGTAGCCGACGCAGCCCATCACCGGGAAGCACCAGGTTTTCAGGCTCAGGCTCAGCTCCGGTGCGGCGACCACATTCCAGACGGCCGCCGGGCGCTTCAGATCGGCATAGGCGCGATAGCTGCGGTTGTCGGGCAGCTTCAGTTCCTGAACAGCGAAGTCACGCATGCGCTGGCTCAGGGCCAGGCGCTGACGCAACTCAGCCGGCTGGGATGGGTCATCCAGCCACTGCTGCACCGGCTTGGCCGCGCTGACCAGCTGCATATGGCCGGACACCGACTGGGCCAGATAGCTGACATTGGCGCAGCCTGTACTCAGCAGCACGGCGCCGACGGCCATCAGACTTGCCAACCCTGCCCAAGCCATCCAGCGCTTCCGCTTCACGCCGCCCGGAGACTGTCGGCCTGCACCTCGACCAGGCAGTCGTAGAAGCTGGGCGCCTCGCCCATATCGGTCAGGCGCTGATGCGTCAGCTCATTGACATTCGTGCCGTCCAGCCCCAGCTTGCGCCACCAGACGCCCAGGCCGTTGACGACGCCGGGCCGCGCGCGCGGGTTCAGCGCCACGCGGCAGCGGTAGGTGCCGCGTTCGTTGAACACCCGCACCACCTGCCCGTCCTGGATGCCCCGGGCGGCGGCATCATCGCCATGCATCTCCAGCAGGGGCTCGCCCTCGATGTCGCGCAGGCTCTTCACATTGACGAAGCTGGAGTTCAGGAAGTTGCGCGCCGGCGGCGAGATCATCGCCAGCGGATAGCGCCGCGCCAGCTCGGGCGAGGACTGCCGGCTTTCGTAATTCGGCACGTAGTCCGGCAGGCCCAGGCCCGGCGCATCGGCCTGCACCTTGCCGTTGGGCGTAGGGAAGCCACCATGGGCGAAAGGCGCGTCGGCGATCGGCAGCTGCAGCCAGCCGGTGGCACGCAGCTCGTCGAAGCTGAGGCCGTCCACCAGGGCCTGGCGAGCCAGGGTCTCGTCGCTGTCGGCAAAGCAGGGTTCGGTGAAGCCCATGCGTGCGGCCAGTTCGCGGAATATCTGCGTATTGGGCAAGGCCTGGCCCTGCGGGCAAATAGCCGGCTCGTTGATCAGGACCGTGGTGTGGCCGTAGCTGGTGTGCACATCCAGATGCTCCAGCTGAGTGGTCGCCGGCAGCACATAGTCGGCCTGGTCGGCGGTGTCGGTCAGGAAGTGCTCCAGCACGACGGTGAACAGATCCTCCCGCTGGAAGCCGGCCACCACCTTGCCCGACTCGGGCGCCACGGCCACCGGGTTGCTGTTGTAGACGATCACCGCTTCGATCTTGGGACCGAACTCGGGTGAGGCCTCGCGCAGCAGATCGTCGCCAATGGTGCTCATATTGATGGTGCGCGGCGTGCGGCCGGCCAGCAGATCGGGCCGTTCCAGCTGGGCCGTGTTCTTGTACGGCGCGAAAAAGCCCGAGCTGGACAGCAGCATGCCGCCGGCCGCCTGACGCCAGGCACCAGTCAGGCAGGGCAGCAGGGCCACCAGCCTCACTGCATTGCCGCCGCCGCGCACACGCTGCATGCCGTAGTTCAGGCGGATGGCCGCCGGCTTCGTCGTGCCGTAGTCGCGCGCCAGCTGGCGCACCTCATCGGCGCTGATGCCGCAGACCTCGGCCACGCGCTCGGGCGGCCATTGCAGCGCGCGTTCGCGCAGGCCGTCCCAGCCATCGACATGGCGATCGATGTAGTCCTGGTCCAGCCAGTGGTTGACGATCAGCTCATGCATCAGGCCCAGGGCCAGCGCACCGTCGGTGCCGGGCAGCAGGGCGATGTGCTGGTGGCATTTGTCGGCCGTCTCGGTCTTGCGCGGGTCTATGCAGATCAGCTTGGCGCCCTGGCGCTTGGCCTGATTGGCCAGGGTCCAGAAATGCAGGTTCGAGGCAATCGAATTGCTGCCCCAGATGATGATCAGCCGGCTGAAGGCAAACTGCTCGACCCGCATGCCCACCTTGTGGCCATAGGTCGCCGCCAGCGCCGCACCACCGGCCGAGGCGCAGATCGTGCGCAGCAGCTGCGAGGCACCCAGCTTGTTGAAGAAGCGTGCGGCGATCGACTCGCCCTGCAGCAGGCCCATCGTGCCGGCATAGCTGTAGGGCAGGATGGCCTCGGGGTCGCGGGCCGCGATTGCCTTCAGGCGGCCGGCGATATCGCTCAGCGCCTCGTCCCAACTCACCGGCACGAACTGACCCCGGCCCTTGGGGCCAACGCGCTTGAGCGGCGTCAACACCCGCTCCGGGTGGTAGCTGCGCTCGGCATAGCGCGACACCTTGGTGCACAGGGCGCCCTGGGTGGTGGCGTGATCGGGGTCGCCCTGGATCTTGATCACCCGGCCGTCCTGCACCGTGATGCGCATCGCGCAGGTGTCGGGGCAATCGTGCGGACAGGCCCCGTGGACCGTTTTGGGCGTGCTATTCGACACAGAAGCGTCGGCGGAAGGCGTAACTGCGGAATTCATGCGCGCACTATTGCACACAGCGGCCGGCCTTGCCGCGCCGCCGCCGTCAAAGCCGCATCCCCGCGAGGAAAATGCCGCTGAACTGGGCTTCGCCGACGCAAGCCCTTGAGCCACGACAGGGAGTCAGCTTGCAACGAAGACATTGCCTGAAACGCTTGGCGGGCCTTGGTGGCTTGGCGGCAGGAGCCCTGCCTCTGTGGGCCCAGGCCCAGGAGCGCCGGCGCATCGTGCTGGGTCAATCTGTACCATTGACCGGCCCGGCCGCCCAGCTGGGCCTGCAGATGCAGGCCGGCGCCAAGCTGTACTTCGATACGGTCAATGCCGCCGGCGGCGTCAATGGATTGCCTATCGAGCTGAAGACGCTGGACGATGGCTACGAGCCCGAGCGCTGCAAGGCCAATACCGAGAAATTCATCGAGGACGATGTATTCGCCCTGTTCGGCTATGTGGGCACGCCCACCTCGCTGGCCGCCCTGCCCCTGGTGAACCAGCACAAGATCCCCTTCTTCGCCCCGTTCACCGGCGCCGAGGCGCTGCGCGAGCCATTCAGCCGCTGGGTCTTCCACCTGCGCGCATCCTATTTCGACGAAACGGCGCTGATCGTGCGCCAGCTGACCCAGCTGGGCCTGAACAAGATTTCGGTCTTCCATCAGAACGACGCCTATGGCCGCGCCGGGCTGGACGGTGTGCAGCGCGCGTTGAAGGCGCTGAGCCTGACGCCGCTGGCCACGTCCACCGTCGAGCGCAACAGCGTCGATGTGGCCAAGGCGGTCAAGGATCTGGTACCCGGCCTGCCCGAGGCCATCGTGCTGATCAGCGCCTACAAGAGCTGCGCGGCCTTCATCCGCGAGGCGCGCAAGGCCGGCTACGGCGGCCTGTTCTACAACGTGTCCTTTGTCGGCACCCAGGCGCTGTCGGACGAGCTGGGCAAGGAGGCGCGCGGCGTCGTCGTCAGCCAGGTCATGCCCTACCCCTTTGGCGTGGCCACCGGCGTGGTCGCCGAGTACCAGATGGCGCTGCAAAAGACCGGCGGCGACCAGCGGCCCAACTACACCGCCACCGAGGGCTATCTGGCCGCCAAGGTCATGACCGAGGGCCTGCGCCGCATGGGCAAGGTCAGCCGCGACAGCCTTGTGGCCGCGCTGGAGACGCTGAGCAACTACAACGCCGGCGGCTTCCAGGTGAAGTTCAGCCCGCAAAAGCATGTGGCCTCGAATTTCGTCGAGCTGTCGCTGCTGACCGGCGACGGACGGGTGAAGCGCTGAAGCCGGCTGTCAAAGCGCGCTGACCGCACAAGCCCCGCCAGCCCCGGTGCCGCCCCTAAACGGCCGGAGTACACTCATTTTCACCAGGCGCGCGCTGCCCAGGTGAGCCCGCGCGCCGTCAAACTTTGGAGTGCGCGCGATGAAGCTGATTGACTCGATTCTTGCGGATGCGGCCAGCATCCAGGCCCTGCGACGGGACATCCATGCCCACCCCGAGCTGTGCTTCCAGGAGGAACGCACCGCCGACGTGATTGCCAAGGCGCTGACCGACTGGGGCATTCCGGTGCACCGCGGCCTAGGCAAGACCGGCGTCGTCGGCATCGTCAAGAATGGCACGAGCAACCGCGCCGTCGGCCTGCGCGCCGACATCGACGCGCTGCCGATGACCGAGCACAACACCTTCGAGCACGCCAGCAAGCATGCGGGCAAGATGCACGCCTGCGGCCATGACGGCCACACGGCCATGCTGCTGGCGGCGGCCAAGCATCTGTCCAAGCACCGCAATTTCGACGGCACCATCTATCTGGTGTTCCAGCCCGCCGAAGAAGGCGGCGGCGGCGCCCGCGAGATGATCAAGGACGGCCTGTTCGAGAAATTCCCGATGGAGGCGATGTTCGGCGCCCACAACTGGCCCGGCATGGCAGCCGGCGAGTTCGCGCTGCGCTCGGGTCCCGTGTTTGCGTCGAGCAACGAATTCAAGGTCGTGATACGCGGCAAGGGCGCCCATGCGGCGATGCCGCATAACGGCATCGACCCGGTGCCGGTGGCCTGCCAGATGGTGCAGGCCTTCCAGACCATCATCACCCGGAACAAGCGGCCGATCGACGCCGGCGTGATCTCGGTGACGATGATCCACACCGGCGAGGCGACGAACGTGGTGCCGGACAGCTGCGTGATCGAAGGCACGGTGCGCACCTTCACCCTGGAGGTGCTGGACCTGATCGAGCGCCGCATGAAGTCAATAGCCGAGAACACCTGCGCTGCCTTCGAGACCACCTGCGAGTTCAGCTTCAAGCGCAACTACCCGCCGACGATCAACCATGCCAACGAGACCGAGTTCGTGCGCAAGCAGCTCGGCGCGATGGTCGGCGCCGACAAGGTGCAGGAGTTCGAGCCGACGATGGGCGCCGAGGACTTCAGCTTCTTCCTGCTGGAGAAGCCCGGCTGCTACTTCCTGATCGGCAATGGCGACGGCTCGCACCGCATTGGCGGCCACGGCATGGGCCCCTGCATGCTGCACAACCCCAGCTACGACTTCAACGACGACCTGATACCGCTGGGCGGCTCGATGTGGGTGCGCCTGGCCGAAGCCTGGTTGGCCGAACCGCAGAAGTGACACCATGAGCGCAATCGAACAGGCTTTCTCCCAGCGCTACGCAGAGGCGCGCGGCAAGTTCCTGGCCGCCGCCGAGGCGGCCGGTCTGGACGTGCACAGCCATATCCACCCGCTGCTGGGCCAGGACGGTGAGCAACTGGCCATGGACGTGGTGCGCGACGGCCCGGCCGATGCCGGCAGGCTGCTGATCATCAGCAGCGCCTGCCATGGCGTCGAGGGCTTTTGCGGCTCGGGCGTGCAGGTCAGCCTGCTGCAGGATGCGCAATGGCGCGCCGCGGCCCATGCAGCCGGCGTGGCAGTGCTCTATATCCATGCGTTGAACCCTTACGGCTTCTCCTGGTGGCGCCGCGTCACCCAGGAGAACGTCGACCTGAACCGCAACTTCCACGACTTCCACCAGGAACTGCCACACAACGCCGGCTATGCCGAGCTGGCCGGGGCCCTGGTGCCCAGCCAGTGGCCGCCCTCGGCCGAGAACGAGGCGGTGCTGGCCGCCTATGCCGCGAAGCACGGTGCGTTCGCGCTGCAGGGCGCCATCTCCGGCGGGCAGTACGAATTCCCGGAAGGCCTGTTCTATGGCGGGCGCAACCCGACCTGGAGCCATATCACCCTGCGCCATGTGCTGCAGGAACATGGCCGCCAGGCCGCCAAGCTCGCCTGGATAGACCTGCACACGGGCCTGGGCCCCAGCGGCCATGGCGAGAAGATCTTTGCCGGCAGAAACGATCCGGTGGCGGTGACCCGCTCGCGCGCCTGGTGGGGCCCCGAGGTGACGTCCACCTACGACGGCAGCTCCAGCTCCGCCCCGCTCAGCGGCCTGATGTGGAACGTGATCTACGACGAATGTGCCCAGGCCGAGTTCACCGGCATCGCGCTGGAGTACGGCACCCTGCCCATCGATCAGATGATTGGTGCGCTGCGCTGCGACCAGTGGGTGGAGAACCATCCCGAGCTGGACGAGGCCACGCGCACACGACTGAAGCGCCAGGTGCGGGACGCGTTCTACACCGATACGCCGGAGTGGAAACGGCAGATTGTCGAGCAGGCAGTCGCTGCCGCCCACCAGGCGGTGCTTGGATTGAAGGGCTGACAGGGCGGAGTTGCATGTCAGCGTTGGCTGACAACAGGACGCGCCCCAGTCCGAGCGACGCCACGTTCACGCCCGCCGATGATGGACTCCCTTACCGGAGTTCATCATCATGAGCAGCCAGACCCCGCACAAGCGCCACAGCGACACTATCGAAACCCCCGAGGAAGACGAGCCGGACACGCTGCCGGTGGAGCCCGACGAGGGCCTCGTGCCTGATCACATTCCGGCCGACGAGGAACACGACCGCATGGTCGATCCCGAGGAGTGACCGGGCGCGGCAACAATGGCGACGTGAAGCCGCTGTTCATCGTTTTCAATATCGGATCGGGTCATGGCGACGCGGCTCTTGCGCGTGCAACCATCGAGAACGCCTGCGCGGAGGCCGGCCGTCGGTGCTTTGTGATGCTGGTCGACGCGCCCGGGCGCCTGGCCCAGGTGGCCCATCAGGCCGTGCGCGGTGCACAGCAGGCCGGCGGCATCGTCGTTGCGGCCGGCGGCGATGGCACGATCAGCGCCGTGGCGCAGGTTGTGCTCGGCAGCGGTGTGCCCTTTGGCGTGCTGCCACAGGGCACCTTCAACTACTTCAGCCGCACGCACGGCATTCCCGCCGACATTGCACAGGCGATGCAGGTCCTGCTGCACGAATCGCCGCAGGCGGTTCAGGTCGGTCTGGTCAACCAGCGGGTGTTTCTGGTCAACGCCAGCCTGGGCCTGTATCCGAAACTGCTGGAAGACCGCGAAACCTGGAAGAAGCAGTTCGGTCGCCACCGGCTGGTGGCCTTCGGCGCCGGGCTGCTGACCCTGCTGCGCGGCCATCGCAATCTGCGCCTTCGCGTCGAGCTCGACAACAGCACGCGGGAGTTGCGCACCCCGACGTTGTTCATCGGTAACAACGCCTTGCAAATGGAGCAACTGGGCTTCCCGGAAGCGCAGGCCATAGACTCCGGCCGGCTGGCGGGGGTGATGCTGCATCCGGTGGGCCGGCTGGCCATGCTGTGGTTGCTGTTGCGCGGTGCGCTCGGTCAGCTGGGCGATGCCGACAAGGTGCGCAACTTCTCGTTCAAGCAGCTGACGGTGAGCCGGTCGCGGGCCTGGGGCATGCAACACATCAAGGTCGGCATCGACGGTGAAGTCTCGCGGCTGAGGCTGCCGCTGCGCTTCAGCGTGTCGCCGCAGCCGCTGCTGCTGATACGGCCCGCCGCGCCGGCGCCGGAACGGGCCGAAACATGACCGTGCTGCTGCAGGTCTCCGACCCGCACTTCGGCACCGAACGCGCCGAGGTCGTCGAGGCGTTGGTGGCGCTGGCGCTGGCCCAGCGGCCCGATGTGCTGCTGCTGTCCGGTGACATCACCCAGCGCGCCACGCACGCCCAGTTCAAAGCCGCGCGGGCCTTTGTCGACCGTCTGCAAGTGCCCGTGGTGCTGGCGATTCCGGGCAATCACGACATCCCGCTGTTCAATCCGCTGGCGCGCCTGCTGGCGCCCTACGCGCACTACGCGCGCGCCTTTGGCGACGGGCTGGAGCCGCAGTTCGAGAACGACGAGGTACTGGTGCTGGCCCTGAACACGACCCGCCGCTACCGGCACACCGATGGCGAAGTTTCGGCCGCGCAGATTGAATCGGTTGCGCAGCGCCTGATGGCGGCGCGGCCAGGCCAGTGGCGCATTGTCATGACCCACCAGCCGGTGGCCGTGACGCGTGAGCAGGACCGCCACAATCTGCTGCACGGCCATGAGGCCGCCCTGCGCCGCTGGGCCGAGGCCGGTGCCGATATGGTCGTCGGCGGGCATATCCACCTGCCGTTCGTGCTGCCTCTGCGGGAGCGGTGGCCCGGCCTGGCCCACCCGATGTGGGCCGTGCAGGCGGGCACGGCGCTGAGCACCCGCATTCGCGCCGATGCGGGCAACTCGGTCAACATCCTGCGCATCGACGCCGCCCATCTCGACGACGGCACCCGGCGCGGCTGCAGCGTCGAGCGCTGGGACCATGACGACACCCGACGCTGCTTCGAGCTCGTGCGCGCGCACCCGATGTCGCGGTCGCATGACGACTGATACCCAGGGTGCGGCCAAACCGCTGGCGCGCGCCGGTGCGCTCGCAGCCGCCGGCTTCGCGATCGTGATCATCGCCGCGGCCCTGTTCGCCGAGATCAGTGCGCAGCTCGCGCCCGGGCGCCCGCTGTCTGCGGTCGACGCGGCGCTGAGCGCGTTTGTCACCGAGCATATTGGTGCCGGCACGCGCCAGGTGTTCGCGGCGCTGACCCATCTCGGCGACCCGATCACGCTGACGCTGCTGGGCATCGTGGTGGCCTGGCGCTTGTGGCTTGCAGCTCAGACCATGCTGCTGCTCGGCTGGGGGCTCGCGCTGAGCGGCAATGCGCTGCTGAATCCGCTGCTGAAAGACATCTTCGCCCGCACCAGGCCCTTGCTGGCGCCGGAGCACGGCATCGAGCCAGGATGGAGCTTCCCGAGCGGCCACACGTCCGGCGCCATCGTGGCCTACGGCATGCTGGCCTATGTGCTGGTGCGTACCCTGCCCGCCCGCTGGCATCTGCCGGCGGTGCTGGGCGCGGCTGCGACGGCGCTGACCGTGGGCGCCAGCCGGGTCGTCCTGCAGGTACATTTCGCCAGCGACGTGGCCGCCGGCCTGGCCTCGGGCATTGCCTGGCTGACGGTGTGCATCGTCAGCGTCGAGCTCGGCCGTTTCGTGCAAACTGCGCCGATGGCACTGCACTCGCACAAGCAAAAATCCGCCCGCGTCCTGAGGCATCCCTGGGCCTTCGCGCTGCGCGTGCTCAAGGCCTTTCGCGCCAACCAGGGCCTGCTGCTGGCCGGGGCGGTGGCCTATTACGCGCTGCTGTCCATCGTGCCGCTGCTGATACTGACGGTGATCGCCCTGTCGCATTTCGTCGATCAGGCCGAGCTGCTGATGACGCTGGGCCGCTACCTCGAGTGGCTGGTGCCCGGGCAGTCGGCCGCCATCATTGCCGAGCTGGCCCACTTCCTGCTGCACCGCGATGTGATGGGCTGGGTGCTGCTGGTCAGCATGCTGTTCTTCAGCTCGCTGGCCTTCACCGTGCTCGAGAACGCGATGTCGGTGGTCTTCCACCACCGCGTGGCGATACGGCGGCGTCACTTCCTGGTGTCGGCGGTGATTCCCTATGCCTACATCCTCTGCCTGGGTGCCGGGCTGCTGCTCGTCACCCTGGTGGCGGGCAGCCTGCAGGCGATGGGCGAGCATCAGGTCACTTTTCTGTGGCGGGACTGGTCGCTGACCGGCGTGTCCGGCCTGCTGCTCTACCTGCTGGGCTTTGCCGGCGAGGTGTTCGTGCTGACCTCGATCTATCTGGTGATGCCGGTGGGCCGGCCCTCGCTGGCCCATGCCTTGGTCGGCGCCCTTGTCGCGGCGCTGCTGTGGGAGCTGTCGCGGCGGCTGCTGGTCTGGTACTTCTCGACGCTGTCGCAGATCGGCACCGTCTATGGCTCACTGACCACGGCGATTGCCGTGTTGCTGAGTCTCGAGCTGGCGGCCACGCTGCTGCTGCTCGGCGCCCAGGTGATCAGCGAGTACGAACGGCTCGAGGTTGGCGGCGCCAACAAGCCGCCGCAGGAGTTCAGCACCGAACCGGTGCCCGGTGCCCGTCGATAATGGCAGCCCCGCCAAGCCAACCGCCAGACCCCCATGGACATCAACGCCGATCAAGTCATAGCCGACACCCGCCTGTGGATGGAGCGCGCCGTGATCGGCCTGAACCTCTGCCCCTTCGCCAAGAGCGTGCATGTCAACAACCGGGTGCGCTATGTCGTCAGCGAGGCCACCGACGAGGACGCCCTGCTGCAGCAACTCGCCAATGAGCTGCTGTTCCTGCAGGCCGCGCCGCCCGACAAGGTGGAGACCACGCTGCTGATACACCCGCTGGTGCTGACCGATTTCCTGGACTTCAACGACTTCCTGGAAGCCGCCGACGGCACCATAGAGGCGCTGGAGATGCAGGGCGATCTGCAGGTGGCGAGCTTTCACCCCCAATACCAGTTCGACGGCGTGCCCCCCGACGACATCACCAACTACAGCAACCGCTCGCCCTACCCCACGCTGCATCTGCTGCGCGAGTCCAGCATCGAGAACGCCGTGGCGACGATGAAGGACACCGACGCGATCTACGAGGCGAATATGGAGACCTTGGAGAAGCTGGGGCTGGAGGGCTGGCGGGCGTTGGGGCTGAAGGGCTGAACGCGCAGCTGCCAGCGGCGATAAACTCAGCCAATTGCAAGGAGCCGGTCATGCCCAACCCTGTTGATCTCGTCGAAGCCCAGGCCATGAAGCTCACACCTGACGAGCGCGCCGAGTTGGCCGAACGGCTGTGGCTCAGCGTCCAGGCCGACACGGATGCCGCTCCGCTGGACCCGGCCTGGGAGGCCGAGATCGCACGCCGCATGCAGCAGATCGACAGCGGCGAAGTGGTCTGCCGGCCCTGGGCCGAGGTAATGACAGAGCTACGCGCCAAGCATGGCTGAGCGATGGAATTGCGCATCCACCCAGCCGCCGAGCACGAGCTGGATGAGGCGCTGAACTGGTGCAAAGCGCACTACGGCCAGCGTGCGAGTACCCGGCTGCGGCTTCAGTTTGAACGCGCGGGCGAGTTGCTGATGACTCATCCCGAGCTCGGCAGCCCTGCGCCGACACAGGCTAGGCAGCTGCCGCTGCGACGCTACCCGTTCACCCTGATCTATCGCATCGACGGCGCTGTCATTCACGTACTGGCCGTGATGCACCAGCGTCGAAAACCCGGGTACTGGGACGAGCGCAAATAGCCAACAGCCCGCCGCAAGTTTTCAGCCCATTGCCGAATCACTGCTGCCTGTCGCAGGCATCAAGCCGCTGTGCCGTGCCCTGAGTTGGTCCAATGCCTCCTCCACTGCTGGATAGTGCTGAACCAGCAGCGCTTGCAGCTGCGTCTGAATGGCGTCGCGGTTTTCATCGAAATGGGCGCGGCGGTGGTCGTTTGGGCAAACGGCCACCACGTTCCAGACCTCGTCGGGGCCCTCGTCCGACAAGGCAACGACGTGATGTGTCTCAAGAAAGATGGCCCCCGACGCTGTGACAAAGCCGGGCTCATTGCACAGCTCGCATGCGCCCTGCGCTCGCTCCAAGACTTCGCGGCGTACTTTCGCAGATCGATCAAAGGCCGTGCCGACAGTCGCATGGCGCTGGGGCAGTGAAAACTGATCCACAAACACAGGCGGCTGAGGTGGTGTAGTCGCCGGCTCAAAGGGCTCCGCAGCTTCCGGCGCGGGAGTAGGCGTCGGCACGATGGCCGGATGAGCCAATGCTGGCTCTGCCTCTCCGCCAACCGAAGCACCCCCACGCACCAATGACAGGTCACCTGTGGAGTCGCTGTATTCCTCCACCTTCCAAGTCTCACCGTCGAGTTCGCGAAACCGGACTTCCGATCGTTCCCAGCCGAGTTCTTCGCTGGCTCGCGCATTGCCGTCCAACAGCACTACATGCACGCGGGCCCCAGTCCGATAGGCTCGCTGCAACAGCATGTCAAAGCTCCGTGCGCGTCGTGCCTGGTCGCGTGCCCTCGACTTCACATGCGGCGGGCTGCGCGTCTCGGTGGCAATACGGTCAAGCTGCAGCGCGTGACTGCGCAGGTTGTCTTCATAGACGATCTCCTCGCCGCGCACCGAGAGAGACCGGTGCCACACGCAGACCACCGCTGGCTGGCCTCCGCCGCCGAATGCCCATTCGTAGCAATAGCGCGGATTGGCAGCCGCGTTATTGACCGCAGTGCCATCCTGGCGCACACCCCAAGGTTTGATATCAACGCCGGCGGCACCCACCAAATCCATGATCTTCTGCTCGCGCCGCGGCTTCAGTGCATCCAGCTGGCTTTGCAACGATGGATTCATTCTTCTGCTCACTGGGCATTGCCCCAAACACGATCGATCACGGCCTTGATCTTGGCTTCCATGCGGCGGATCAACTCTCCGTTGGTGTTGACCAGGGCTTGCTCGGCTTTGATCTCGGCGACGATGGCGCGCTGCGTATCGATGTTGGGATGCGGGACTTTGATCTCTTTGAGCATGCCCTGCGATAAGTTGCGAATACTCGCACCTCGTCCGGCATCTTTCAAAAGACCGCGATGTAACGCAGACTTGAAGAGGCAGGCATAAAAATACGGATCGACTTCGGCAGTGAAACGGCAGCGAATCGTGAATCCAGAGAAAGTGATCGACTCGTCAGTCGCGGGAACAAGGACGCTGCGACCCACCAGGGCCGGATTGCCGTTTGAGCGAACGAATAGGATGTCGCCCTGCTTGAGCAGATAGGATTCATCCACCATGTCACTGACTTGCGTTTCCGGTAGCTCAGCTAGCGGCGCAAGCAAGTGGTCTTGGAAGTGACTCACGCCGAAGATCTTGATCCTCGGTCCAGCGCCATCGGCCTCGTAGTTCAGTCCGTTCTTGAATTCTGCCAGTGCAGATAGCTCAGTGACAGGCCACGCTGGGTCGATGGGAAAGCCTGGCTGGTAGTTGTCCAGCACCAGCCGCGCACCGTCGATTACCTTTTGGTAGCCCTCGATTTCGGCCACGAGTTGCTGTTGGACTTCGAGAGGCGGGAGAGGAACTTTTACCCTCTTGACCAGACCGATATTGAGATTATTGACAACCCCTCCAGTTGCAGATCGAACGAACTGCTCGTAGACCTTTGCTGACCCCAAAACTAGGTACAAGTAGTCCTTCAAGAGATTGTCATTGCGCGCGCGAAGCAGCAGCCATCCGTCGTGTATGCAACCTTCTACTGCCAAGATGTATGGACGGCCAAAGCTCATCGAATTCGAGAGAATGAAGTCGCCCGGCTGGACGTATCTCGACTTCTTGGCACCGGCCTGTGTGATCCGTTCTTTCGTTGAGGTGATGTACTTTGCGTCGATGGGCGCGTCACCGATCTTTATCCAATTGACGCCGGCTGGGTCATCGGTCATGTAGTCTTGAATCGGTCGTGGTGAACCTCCACGCTCAATCCAGCAGACATCATCCAATGTCACAAGCGGAAAGACCGAGTCCGTAGCCTCTACGGCTATATAGCGTTCACCGCTCAGATTGAAGTCGCCACTCTCGCCGATCTTCTCCCGCCCGACGGCCTGCGCCATCGAGCCATCACCCTCGAACCGCTGCGGCGCCGTCATCCAAGCACGCAGCAGCCGGGTCGCCTCGGGCAGGTCGCTGTTCACCACCGCCCGTCGCTGGGCGCCGAGGTTGAAGCCGTCGTTGGCAATCTTGACGAACAGCACGCTGTCGAGCTGCTTGTGCAGGCGTTTGTCCAGAATCAGGATGCTGGTTTTCACACCGCTGTAGGGGTTGAACACACCGGCCGGCAGGCTCACCACGGCTACCAGCGAGCTCTCGACCAGCATCTTGCGCAGCGCCTTGTAGGCGGTGCCGCTCTGGAAGATCACGCCCTCGGGCACGACGATGGCCGCGCGGCCGGTGGCCGTCAGGTGCTCGGCCATGTAGTCCACGAACAGCACTTCGCTGCGCGTGGCTTGCACGCTGAAGCGTTTGTGGGGCTTGATGCCGCCCTTGGGCGACATGAACGGCGGGTTGGCGAGTATCACGTCGGCCACCTCGCCCCACTTTTCGTCGCTGGTGAGGGTGTCGTATTCCTCGACACGCGGGTTGGTGAAGCCGTGCAGATAGAGGTTGACCAGGCTCAGCCGCACCATGTCGGGCGAGATATCGTAGCCGTGGATGTTGGCGGCCAGGCGGGCACGCTCATCGGGTGTCAGTTTGCTGCTGCCGTTGGCGCGGGTGTTGGCCTTGAGGATGTGCTTCCAGGCCGAGATCAAAAAGCCGGCCGTGCCGCAGGCCGGGTCCAGAATGGTTTCGTTCTTCTGCGGGTCCAGCACCTCGACCATGAAGTCAATGATGTGGCGCGGCGTGCGAAATTGCCCGGCGTCACCCTGGCTGCCCAGCACCGAGAGCAGGTACTCGAAGGCGTCACCCAGGCGCTCGGAATGGTCATAGCTGAAGTAGTTGATTTCCTTCAGAAAGCTCTTCAGCGTTTCAGGGTCGCGGTAAGGCAGGTAGGCGTTCTTGAAGATGTCACGGAACAGCGGCGGAACGCCGGGGTTCTGGTTCATCTGCTGCAGCGCTTCGCTGTACAGCGCCAGCGTCTCGTAGCCACCGAGGCTGGGCGCCATCAGCTTGGCCCAGCCGAAGCGGGCGTGCTCGCCGGCAAAGAAGCTGCGCGCACCGCCGAGTTCCTCGGCCTCGGCGTCCATGTCGTCCATGAACTTGTAGATCAGGGCGATGGTGATTTGCTCGACCTGCGATTTGGGGTCGGGCACCTTGCCGACCAGGATGTCTCTGCAGGAGTCGATACGGCGCTTGGTTTCAGCGTCGAGCATGGGAAGGATCTCTCTCGGAACAAAACGGGGGCCGGCCGCGGAGTGCGGCCGGCGCAATGAAAAGTCGTGCTTACATGAACTGGTTCAGCGGCACATAGTCTTTCACATACTCGGGAATACGTTCGCGCCAAGCCGGCGGCACGGCCTTGAAGTCACTCATGCCGAAGGCCGGATAGACGTTCAGCTCGGTGAGGCGCTTGGCCTCGATGATGTCGCGCAGGCGGCTGTCGGTGGCATAGGCCTTGAAGTAGTACTTCATGGCCACGATGGCCGTGGCGGCCGAATCGGCGCTGAAGCCGGTGGCGTTTTGCTGGTCGAGCAGGAACTTGTCGAACTCCTCCTCCAGCAAATCGTCCTTGCTCTTGAAGCCGGTGATGAAGCCAAAGGCCTTTTCCAGGATTTCGCGCAGGCCCAGGCGGCGGTCCACCCCGGCGGCGCGGCGCAGTTTATCGAGGTTGAAGTACTCGCTGGGTTTGTCGAACAGCTCGGTGGTGATGTAGTCGATGGCCTGGTCCCATTGGGCATTGCTGACCTGGGCGGCGACTGTCGGATCGGCCTTGACCTTGTCCTCGAATTTCTCGAAGAACATGCGGTCGATCTTCATGCCCTGGAAGCCGACTTGCTGCTCAACATGGCTGGCAATGGCGTCGGGGGCTGTATGGACGTAATGGCCGTCTTGCAGCGTGCCGCCGGATTCACCCTCTCCAGCTTCGCCTGTTGAACCAGCGTCACCGCTATTGCGGGGACTCGATCCTCGGGCGGGAAGCTTCAACACCTCGTCGTACTTGAAAGTCTGCTCGAAATACTCGCAGGTGGCGAAGAAGTCGAACAGCTTGTAGGCGACCTTCTCGGGAGCGGTAACTTCGGCCTTGAGGCCTTCGTCCTGCAACTGCTCGCGAAAGTCATGCTTGCGTGTGCCGCGGCCCTTGATCTGCACGAATTCCGACGGTGAGAACACGGGGCGCATCAGGGCCAGATTCAGCAAATCCGGGCAGTCATAGCCGGTGGTCATCATGCCCACGGTCACGCAGACGCGGGCTTTGGCGCTCTTGTAGGCCGGCAGGACATTGGCCGAACCCAGCAGATTGTTATTGGTGAAGTTGATGGTGAACTGCTGCGCGTCGGCCACCTGCGATGTCACCTGAACGGCAAAGTCGGACTGGTATAGGCCGGGGAACAGCTTGTCGGCCTGCTCGTTGAGGATTTGCGTCAGCTTGGCGGCATGGTGCTGGCTGACGGCAAAGACGATGGCCTTGCCAAATTCGCCGCTGATGGGGTCGCGCAAGCCATGCTTGAGCAAGGTGTCGCAGAACAACTCGTTGGTGGGCTTGGAAAAGAAGCTCTTCTCGAAGCTGCGCTGCTTGAAGTGCTGCTGGCTGGCCTTTTCACCATCGGGCTTCTCGTCAATGACCATCGCCGTGTAGCCCTGCTCGGAGAGCAACTGGGTCGTGACCTCGGTGCGCGCATCCACCACCACCGGGTTGATCAGGAAGCCATCGCGCACGCCGTCCAGCAGCGAGTAGCGATAGGTGGGCTCGCCGGTCTCGCAACCAAAGGTGCGATAGGTATCCAGCAGCAGGCGGCGCTCTTGCTCGCGCGGGTCCCGGGTGGTCGGCTTGGTGGCGTCGTACTTCTTCAGGTAGTCCTTGGGCGTGGCGGTGAGGCCCAGCTTGTAGCCGACGAAATACTCGAACACGGCGCGGGCATTACCCCCGATGGAGCGATGCGCTTCGTCGGAGATCACCAAATCGAAATCGGTTGGCGCGAACAGTTGCTGGTACTTGTTGTTGTGCAGCAGCGATTGCACCGTGGTGACCACGACTTCGGCCTTGCGCCAGTCGTCGCGATTCTCTTTGTAGACCGATGAGCGGTAGTCGTTCTTGAGCAGGAAGGTGAAGGCCTTGTTGGCCTGGTCTTCCAGTTCGAGTCGGTCCACCAGGAACAGCACGCGCCGGGCATTGCCGGTGCGCAGAAACAGCTTGATGACCGCCGCTGCGGTGAGCGTCTTGCCAGTCCCGGTGGCCATTTCGAACAGGAATCGGGTCTTGCCCTCCTTCACCGCCAGCTGGATGGCTTTCGCCGCACGCTGCTGGTACAGGCGCATGAAGCGCAACCGGTTCTTTGCGATGAAGGCGTCGCGCTCAGTGGGGTTCTTCCAACCGGCCTCGGCGTCGTAGTTGGGCAGCTGGGTGCGGGCGATGTAGTCCAGCGACACATCTTCGGCCACCAGGCGCGCAGGATCGGGCTGGAACGAGGCATAGCCCTTGATGGCCTGCGGCGCGGGCAAACGCGTAATGACATGCGGGTTGCCAAGGCTCAGATCCCAGAAGTAGTGCAGATTGCCGTTGGACAGGATCACAAAGCGGCAGTTCTGTGCCCGGGCGTACTTGCGCGCTTGCTCCTTGCCAACAAGGGGGTTCTTGCTCTCGGCCTTGGCTTCCAGCACCAGCAGCGGGAAGCCCTTGTCGTCGGTCAGCAGGAAGTCAACAAAGCCGTTGCTGGTGGTTTCGAAGTCCTTGCCCATCGCGTCCACCTGCGCCTGGGTGAGCTTGACTTTGGGTTCCAGCACGATGTTGGCCGGACCGTGCTCATCATCAAAAAAGCGCCATCCGGCGCTTTCCAGAAGTTTGTTGAGCTTGATCCGAGCGGTGGCTTCTTTGGGCATGGGCTGCATTGTGGCCGATGCTTCTAGGACAGAGGCAAATGCAACCAATGCGCCAGATAGTCGAAGAACACCGTGTACAGCAAGATAGGCAGGGGCAGCCCGATCAAAGTGCCCAGCAGATAGCTGCGAAAGCGCACCCCCGACAGCGCGAGCGCGTAGTTCAGCGCCGGCACGGTCTGGAACAGCAGGCGCAGCAGGGCCACGCTCTGGACCGGGTGGGCATCCAGCCGGGCGAACAGCCGGGTCGCGATGCGGCCGCCGAGCTGGCGCAGCGAGTCGCCGCCCAGCAGCCGTATCAGCCAGAAGGTGAACAGGCAGGAAATGCAGGCCGCGACATAGGTGGCCAGGCCACCCCACCACTGGCCCAGGGCCAGCACAGCGGCGGCGAGAAAGACCCAGCCCGGGATCTGTATCAGATTGCCCAGCGCGAACAGCACGGTGAAGAGCAGCAGGCCTCCGAGCTTGTGCTGCTCGAAGCTGTCATGCAGGAACTGCAGATTGAAGTGGGCGCGCAGGCCATTGAACTGGAACAGCGCCCATAGCAGGGCGAGGAACAGGACGACGGCAATCAGGCGCTGGTAGCGGAGCATGGGCGCATTCTCGCGCCTGGCGGTCGCTCAGCGCTTGGCGCGCGGATGGAAGTGCAGCGTCTGCGCTTGGGCCTTGGGCGGCGCACGGTCGCAGCCGCTGCAACCGCAGGCCGAGCCCGGCATGGCTGCCTTGCGCAGCGCCGCAGATCCGACGCCATCGGGCTTGATGCGCAACAGCAGCAGGGCCAGCGCTCGGCGTGCGGCGGCCGGCATCAGGGTCCAGGCTGCGTAGAGGCCGCAAGCCGGCACCAACAAGGCCACCACCATCCACTGAACGCTCATCTCAGCTCTCCACCGCGCTGGGCGCCTCCGATACATGAAACATGAGGCGGCAGGCCCGAGGGCGCGCCGGCCGCTGCGGGCTGAAGCCTTGTCCGGCCTTGAACAGGCCGAACTCCGGCTTCTTTATGCCCACTGCGACCGGCACGCCCTCGTCCCTGCTGCAACGGGTGCGCAGGCTCGCCAATCCGCAAAGCACGCGCACCACGCGGGGTCGGCGGCCACCAGCGCATCCGCAGAGGGGGTGGGGGGCTGGCCACGGCGGGCATAAAGAAGCTGGAGGTCGGGCCGAAGGGACCGGCCCAAGCTTCAGCCCGCAGTGGCCGGCCCCCCCGCCCCCTCTGCCACCCCGAAGCAGCGAGGCGCCAAGCACCGACACCCCGTGGCGACGCTATCCGTTTCACTTCAGCCCCCCAGCCACAGCGTCACCCGGTAGGTGACAAAAGCCGCCGCATAGGCCAGCACGAACAGATAGGCGGCCATCAGCAGCGGATAGCGCCAGGAGTTGGTCTCGCGCTTGACCACGGCCAGGGTCGAGATGCATTGCGGCGCGAACACATACCAGGCCAGCAGCGAGTAGGCGGTGGCCAGCGACCAGCCCTGGGCAATCACCGGCGTCAGACTGTCGGCCAGGCCCTCGCCGGCGGCCGACAGGGCGTAGACCGTGCCCAGGGCGCCCACCGCCACCTCGCGTGCAGCAAGACCCGGCACCAGGGCAATCGAGATCTGCCAGTTGAAGCCTATGGGCGCAAACACATGCTGCAGCGCCTGGCCCAGCCAGCCGGCAATGCTGTACTGGATCGCCGGGCCGGTGGCGCCCTCGGGCGGCGCCGGATAGCTGGACAGGAACCACAGCACCACCATCAGCGCGAAGATGATGCCGCCCACGCGGCGCAGAAAGATGCGCGCCCGCTCGGCCAGACCCAGCACCAGATTGCGCAGGCCCGGCACGCGGTAGGGCGGCAGCTCCAGCATCAGCGGCTGGTAGCGGCTCTTCATCCAGAGGCGCTTGAACAGCCAGGCCACGGCCATCGCCGAGACCACGCCAGCGACATAAAGGCCGAACAGGGTCAGCCCGCGCAGATTGAACCAGCCGACGCTGCGCTCCGGCACGAAGGCGCCGATCAGCAGCGCATAGACCGGCAGGCGCGCCGAGCAGGTCATCAGCGGCGCCACCATGATGGTGGCCAGACGGTCGCGCCAGTTGGCGATGGTGCGCGTGGCCATGATGCCGGGAATCGCGCAGGCAAAGCTGGACAGCAGCGGGATGAAGGCGCGGCCCGACAGGCCCACCGTGCCCATCAGCCTGTCGAGCAGGAAGGCGGCGCGAGGCAGATAGCCCGAGTCCTCGAGCAAGAGGATGAAGAAGAACAGGATCAGGATCTGCGGCAGGAACACCAGCACGCCGCCGGCTCCGGCCAGCACGCCATCGACCAGCAGACTGCGTAGCGGCCCTTCGGCCATGTGCGCGGTGACCCACTCGCCCAGGCCCGCCATGCCGGCCTTGATCGCATCCATCGGCAGATTGGCCCAGGAGAACACCGCCTGGAAGATCAGGAACAGCACCGCCGCCAGTATCGCCAGGCCCCAGACCGGGTGCATCACCCAGGTGTCGATGCGGTGGTGAAAGCGCTGAAAGCGAGCCGGCTGCACGACGGCGGCGGCCAGGATGCGCCGTACCTCCTGCTGCAGCTGGGCCGGCGCGGCCGACACCGCATGCAACTCGGCCGCGGGCGTCGATGAAGCGGTGGCCAGCTGCGTCTCCAGCTGTGCCAGCAGGCGCAGATGGCCATCGTGCTTGACGGCCACCGTCTCGACCACCGCGCAGCCCAGTTCAGCGGAGAGTTTGGCCACGTCGATGACCAGGCCCTGCTCGCGGGCCACGTCGGCCATGTTCAGCGCCACCAGCATCGGTCGGCCCAGGCGCTTGAGTTCCAGCACCAGGCGCAGATTCATGCGCAGATTGGTGGCGTCGACGACGGCAACGATGGCGTCCGGTGCGGCCTCGCCGGCGCGGCGGCCTTCGATGAACTCCAGCGTGACCTGTTCGTCCGGCGTGGCCGGCGTCAGGCTGTAGGCGCCCGGCAGATCGATCACAGAGACCAGCCGGCCGTCGCGCAGCCGCGCCTGGCCGGCCTTGCGCTCGACCGTCACGCCGGCGTAGTTGGCCACCTTCTGGCGCGCACCGGTGAGCAGATTGAACAGGGCCGTCTTGCCGCAGTTCGGGTTGCCGACCAGGGCCACACTCCACAACGGGGGGGCATAGGACTTCAGGTTTTGCTCAGCGCTGCTCATGATGGCTGCGCACAGATCGGCAGCACATGGATGCACTGCGCTTCGAGCAGGCGCAAGGCGAACAGGGTGTCGCCGATCAGCACCGCCAGCGGCTCGCGGCCACCGGGGCCGCGGCGCAGCAGTTGCAGCGGTTCGCCAGGAATGAAACCCAGCTCGCCCAGACGCCTCAAGCCGGCCTCGCCGAGTTCAGGTGAGGCGGCGCTCAGGTGATCGACGGTGGCATGGGCACCGTTGGCCAGTTCGTTCAGCATCATGGGGAAGAATGGCGGAGGCCGGAGTCGCAATCTAATTGCGAATGAGAGTCTATCTCATCAAGCCTCGCAAATCCCTGACCACGATCAAGCGGCGGCGTGCGAACGCCGCGACACCTGGCTCAGAAGGGGTTGTAGCTCTTCTCGCGCCGGTAGTGGACATAGCCCACGCTGGCGCCTGTGCGGAGCCCTACACCGAGGCGTATCGGCGCCAGCGTGATGCCGTTCAGGCGCTGGTAGTTGATGCCCGCACCACCGATGTAATACAGGCTGCCTTCGACGCCGGGGAAGCGCTGGTAGATGGCCGAAACCTTGGGCAGCTTGTAGACCAGGGTGAAGACCTTGGAGGCATTGGCGCCCACGTCCAGCCCGATGGACGGCCCGGCCCAGTAGACGCGTGCCGTGCTGCCGCCCTTCATGGTCAGTTGCCCGTCGCCATAGCGCACACCGACGGTCAGGGCGGCCGAGGCCTCCTCGCCCTTGATGTAGCCATTGGGCCGGCCCTGTTCCTTGAAGGCCTTCTCGATCACCTTGGCCAGGCCTTCGGTGGTATTGCCGAAGAAATCGGTGGCGGCGGTGAGGATGGAGTCCTGGTCATAGGTGTTGTCGTCGGCCGCGAGGGCCGGCAACCAGGGACTGGCCAGCACCAGGCCTGCGCCCCATTGACCGAGGCGCAGCAAGGCGTCACGCCGGGACTGCGCACCGGCGGCTGGCTGATCAAACTCTTGCATGCTGATACCTCTTGATGACCAGCCTCTAGACTAGCTCAATCCCGGCCCCTGTGGCCACGGCCGCGATTGTCATCATCGCCATGGCCCCGACCCCTGTCACCACGGCCGTGGCCGCGTCCACGGTCGTCGCGAGCCTGGCGGGCGTGCTCCTGCACCCAGCGCTCCTGCACGAAGTAGACCGGCTGGCCGCAGGCCGAGTAGCGGCCGCAGTAGCGACCCCATTCACGCTGATGGCCTGAAGGAACATAGAGGTAGATCGGGCGCTGATGCACGGCCACCGGCGTCGGCGCGTAGATCACCGGCTGCGGATAAACCACCATCGGCGGCGGTGCATCACCGAAGTTGATGCGACCATAGACACCGGGCTGGTTGATCTGCACGGAGACCCCGACCTGAGCCAGCACGGGGGTGGCCATCGCCGAGACGGCGAGAAAGAGGGCAATGCTGCGCTTCATGTGGAGGTCTCCTGCTTCAATGGATCAAGGACGAACGACGACCTGGTTCTTCACCGCCATCACGCCCTTGACACCGCGGGTGATGTTCTCGGCAATGACGCGCTCCTTCTCGCTCTTGGCGAAGCCGGACAGCATGACGGTGCCCTTCATCGTCTCGACGCTGATGGCCGAGGCGTCAACGTCCTTGTTGTCGACAAAACGGGCCTTGACCGCGGTGGTCAGGGCCGAGTCGTCGATGTAGGCGCCGACCGTTTCCTGGCCGCGCGTCACGGCGCAACCGGAGAAGGCAGCCAGAGCGGCAACGGTGAACAGGACGGTCAAAGTGGAACGAGCATTCATGATGAAAATCTCCTGGTGATGGATGAAAAGGAACTGAGGCCCCGGCGAGGCAAGGTCAGCCGCGCCGGAACAGGCTGGCCACGAAGCTGAGCACGGCCAGCACGACGAACACGAAGAACAGAATCTTGGCAATGCCCACGGCGCTGGCGGCAATGCCACCGAAGCCGAACACGGCGGCGATCAAGGCGATGACAAAGAAGACGATGGCGTAATGCAGCATGACGAAACTCCTGGGCAAGAGGCGCCTGGGCGCCCGGTATTCACGGCTCGCATCCGGTGTCTTCGACGAGGCCGAAGAAGGTAGATGCGATGGAGTGACTTTGCGCCGAGGGCCGGGAGCAAGCCATCGTCCGAGGGCGCGAGGCCCTGTCGGCCAGCGCAGACGATGCTTGTAGGACGAGAACTACGCCTGCGACTGCGGCAGCAGGGCACTGATGCAGGTGCCTTCGCCCTGCACCGAAGTCACCGTCAGCCGCCCGCCGTCGGCCACGACGCGAAAGCGCATGCCCAGCAGACCGTGGGCGGAGCGCGTCGCCTGGGCGGTGTCAAAGCCGACGCCGTCGTCGCGCACCTCGACCAGCACCTCCTGCTGCTGCGGCGCCAGGCGGATATGCACCTGAGCGGCCTGCGCGTACTTGGCGATATTGGTCAGTGCCTCCTGCACGAGGCGGAATACCGTCAGCTCGGCAGAGGCGTTCAGGGCCACCGCCTGCAGCTCGCAATGCAGATCCAGGCCCGAGCTCTGGGCAAACTCCTGCGCCAGTATCTCCAGCGCCGCCACCAGTCCCAGATTGCTCAACGACGAGGGCCGCAGGTCTTCGGTAATGCGTCGCTTCAGTGCGATGCCCAGGTTCAGCGTCTCGTTGAGGTGCTGCAGCCGTTCGCTGGCCTCCGGGCTGCCCTGGCCCAGCCGCGCCTTGATGCGCGCGGCGTCGAGCTTGGCGGTGGTCAGCAGGGCGCCGAGTTCGTCATGCAGCTCGCGCGCCAGGCGGCTGCGCTCATCCTCGCGGGCGGTGAACAGATGGCGTGTCAACTCGGTCAGCTCGCCGGTGCGGCGGCCGACCTCGATCTCGAGCTGGTCGCGTTCGGCCTGCACCGCGCGCTGCAGGGCCGCGCGCTGGGCCTGCAGGGCAGCACTCTGGCGCAGATACAGAAACAGCGCCAGCAGGCTGATCAGGGTCGTCAGGGCCACCCCGATGCGGTTGAACAGCAGGGTGTCATAGACGTCCTTGCGGCCGGCCTCGACCTTCACCGTCTCCAGCGCCAGCAGCTCCTGTGCGGCGTCGCGCAGCGCCTGCATCTGCTCCTTGCCGATATCGGTCAGCAGGATGTTGCGCCAGGCCTCTTCCTTGCCCTGGTCGAACAGCTCGATGATCAGGTCCAGCTCGGACAGGCGGCGCTGCGCCATCGTCTCCAGCTGCAGCATGGGCGCGGCCGCCGGCTTGTTGCCCTCGTAGTAGTGCTTGAGCGCCGCCAAGGCGCGCTGCACATCCTGCGAGGCCTCGCGATAGGGCTCCAGATAGGCCTTGCGCGCACTGAGCAAATAGCCCCGCTGGCCGGTCTCGGCGTCTATCATGCGGCGCAGGACCTGCTGGATGTCCAGGCGCGCCACGGCCATCGTGCCCAGTTTGTCCATCGAACCGGTGGAGCGCCAGAACGCCAGTTCGCTGATAAGTATCAAGGCCACCGCCATCACCAGGGCAAGCGGAAACACCAGCGCGCGGCGCCGGTGCGGTGACAGCAGATCCAGGGCGGGTGCTTGCATCTAAACTCCTAGCTCAATCAGTTGGGGACCGCGCACAGCGAGGTCCTTCCCCAAAGCAAAAAGGCAGCTCATGATTCGCGTCGCCATCGTTGACGATCACGCCATTGTGCGGGCCGGACTGCGCCAGTACTTCTCCGAGCAGGTGGATCTGCGCGTCACCGGCGAGGCGGCCTCGGGCCGGGAGGCCATGGAGCTGGTGCGCCAGGGCGACCTGGACGTGATGGTGATGGACCTGTCCATGCCCGACCAGAGCGGTGTCGATGCGCTGCTGGCCATCAAGGCCCGTGCGCCTGAGCTGCCGGTGCTGATACTCAGCGGCTTTTCGGAGGCGCATTACGCGGTGACCCTGCTTCGCCAGGGCGCCAGCGGCTATCTGAACAAGGAGTGCGACCCGGAGGAGATCGTCAAGGCGATTCGCACGGTGGCCCGCGGGCGCAAGTACATCAGCCCCACGGTGGCCGAGCTGCTGGCCGACGGTCTTGGCGCCGACAGCGAGCAACTGCCCCATGAGCAGTTGTCCGAGCGTGAGTTCCAGGTGTTTCTGCGCCTGGCCAAGGGCGAAACCATAGGCCATATGGCCGAAGGCATGTCGCTGAGCGTGAAGACCGTCAGTACCTACCGCTCGCGGGTGATGGAGAAGATGAAGCTCGCCTCGAACAGCGATCTGACCTACTACGCGCTGAAGAACGGGCTGATTCAATGAGTCAGCGCGCGGCAGAGGCCAAGCCGCTGCAGTAGTCCAGCAATGCGTCGATCTCGTGCGACTTGTCGAACACGCGGTCGGCTCCCAGGGCCAGGCAGCGTGATCGCATATCGGGCGTGGCGTAGTTGGTCAGCACGACCAGGCTGGCCTCGGGGCGCAGGGGGCGCAGCTGCTTGAGCACGCCCAGGCCGGAGCCCTGTCGCAGGAAGATGTCAATGATGACGAGGTCATAGGCCGCCTCGCCGGGGCACAGCCAGGCCAGCGCCGAGGCCTCGTCCACGGCGCTGCCGACCACGGTGACGGGAGCCATTTCCTCCAGGGTCGCGATCAGATTGTCTCGGATCACCACACTGTCTTCGACGATATAGATCTTCAGCAGCGGCATCGTGGGCTTGGAGCGGTTCAAGGGCTGGGCCAGCACAGGGGCGTCGACCGCCGGCGCCGTACGGCCCGGCATCACCAGGCTCGCATTTTGGGCCTTCACCGCGCTCCGCCACGAAGAAAATTCATCATCGTGTCGCCATCGGGAAAGGTTGACTCATTGTCTTCACCGGCCAGCCTCGTTCGCGGTGCCCTTGGCCTGCTGGGCATTCTGACCAAGGTCGGGGACCGTCTGCTCGTCCAAGTCCGCCATCGGCTGGCAGGCGGCAATGGCCAGGACGTTCATCAGGACGAACAGCAGCAGGGTGGTTTTGATTGCGTTCATGGCGATATCGCAGCAACAGGGTGGCGGCCTTGGGTTTATCGATCGACTGCTGTGCACGATATGCCCATCGACGCGCCTTGCACATCGGCGGCGGGCGCTAGGCCTTGTACGCCTTGTCCTACACGGTGGCCTGACAATGCCGACACCTCAGTCACATCGGAGCCCACCATGTCCACCCCCGAGCATTTCAACCAACGCGGCGCCCAGGCCCTGCCCGGTCATCTGGGCATCGTCGTCACCGATGTGAAGCCTGGCCGTGTCAGTGCCACGCTGGACGTCAAGCAGCACCTGATGGCACCCAATGGCTATCTGCACGCCGGCAGCGTCGTCACCCTGGCCGACACCGCCTCGGGCTATGGCTGCCTGGCCAGCCTGCCCGAGGGCGCCAGCGGCTTCACCACCATCGAGCTGAAGTCCAACCATCTGGGCACGGCACTCGACGGCCAAATCGAATGCCTGGCCACCCTGGCACATGGGGGCCGGACCACCCAGGTCTGGGACGCCGTCGTCAGCCACAGGGGCAAGACGATCGCGCTGTTCCGCTGCACTCAGATGATTCTCTATCCCAGGGCCGGCGCTTGATCGGTGACACAGGCCTTGGTTAGACTCCCCCACTTCAAATCCACGTTATGGTTGAGGGGCACATGAAACAATACGGCGCAGAGTTCCTGGGCACTTTCTGGTTGGTGCTGGGCGGCTGCGGCAGCGCCGTGCTGGCCGCCGCCTTTCCCGGCGTAGGCATAGGCCTGCATGGGGTATCTCTGGCCTTTGGCCTGACCGTGCTGACGATGGCCTTTGCCATCGGCCATATCTCCGGCTGCCACCTGAACCCGGCCGTGTCCATCGGTCTGTGGGCCGGTGGCCGTTTCCCGGGAGCCAAGCTGCTGCCCTATATCGTCGCCCAGGTGGCGGGGGCAGTTGTTGCCGGCGCCGTGCTGTACACCATCGCCAGCGGCAAGGCCGGCTTTGACGTCTCGGCCGGCTTCGCCTCCAACGGTTTCGGCGAGCATTCGCCCGGCGGCTATTCGATGGTCGCGGCCCTGGTCTGCGAAATCGTGATGACGGCCTTCTTCCTGATCATCATCATGGGCGCCACCGACAAGCGCGCACCGGCCGGCTTTGCACCGATCGCCATCGGCCTGGCCCTGACCCTGATCCACCTGATCAGCATCCCGGTCACCAACACCTCGGTCAACCCGGCGCGCAGCACCGGCGTGGCGGTGTTCGTCGGCGGCTGGGCGGTCGAGCAGCTGTGGCTGTTCTGGGTCGCGCCCATCGTCGGCGCGGTGCTGGGCGCTACCATCTACCGCTCCATTGCCAGCGAAGAAAGCTGATCACTCGATGAACCAACTCTGCATCGCCACCCTGCTGGCCGCCGTTTTGTCATTTGCCAGCGCCGGCAGCCGCGCCCAGGCCAGCGCGCCTGCGGCCACCACACCTGCGCCGTCCGCGGCCGCCCTGGCGGCGGCCAAGGAGCCCGGCGCCCTGGTCAGCGAGACCGGCATGGTCTACCGCTCGCTGCGCGAGGGCACGGGCGCCAGCCCGCTGGCCACCGACAACGTCAAGGTGCACTACCGGGGCACCCTGCCCGACGGCACCGAGTTCGACAGTTCCTACAAGCGTGGCGAACCTGCCAGCTTTCCGCTGAACCGCGTCATCAAGTGCTGGACCGAAGGCGTGCAGCGCATCAAGGTCGGCGGCAAGGCCAAGCTGACCTGCCCGCCGCACATCGCCTATGGCGAACGCGCCAGGGGCAATGTGATCCCGGCCAATGCGACACTGTTGTTCGAGGTCGAACTGCTGGAAATACAGCGCTAGGAGGCTGTCTGGCATGTCCGGATTTGCCTGCAAGCTGTCCCTGACCGAGGCGACCGGGGCGGCCTGATTGCCCATGATCGAGGCTTCTCTCAACAGGAGTCCGATATGCGTACCGCCCTAGTCCTGATCGACGTTCAGCAATCCTTCGCCCAGCGCCCCTACTGGTCGCCCACCGACGTGCCGGCGTTTCTGGAGCGCAGCAATGCGCTGGTGAAGGGCTTCGAGGCCCGCGGCCTGCCCATCGTCCGCGTGATGCATGTGGACCCGCTGCCGGCCGGCAATGCCTTCTCGCTGGAGTCTGGTTTCGTGCGTCCCCTGGACGGCCTGGTCGATTTCACCCCGGCCCTGGAGATCGAAAAGCACCGCCACAGCGCCCTGGTCGGCTCGGGCCTGAGCATCTGGCTGCACCAGCAGGGCATCACCCGCCTGGTGGTCGCCGGCATACGCACCGAGCAGTGCTGCGAAACCACCACGCGGCACGCCAGCGACGAAGGCTGGGAGGTGGACTATGTGACCGAGGCCACACTGACCTTCGACATGGTGCAGCCCGATGGCCAGCCGCTGACGGCGGCGCAGATCAAGGCCCGCACCGAGACGGTGTTGGCGGGCAGGTTTGCGACGATCTGCACCGTCGAGCAGGCACTGGAGCGGGCCACGGCTTGAATCTGGCCTGAAGCACAATGCCGACACCATGATCGATCTGCTGTTCCTCGTGCTGCCCGGCAGCCTGCTGCTGGACCTGGCAGGCCCGGCCGAGGCCTTTCGCCTGGCCAATCGGCACCTGGAGCAGCGCGGCAAGCCGGCCGCCTTCAGGCTGCGCTATCTGAGCCCTGCGCCGGAGGCCATCTCGTCGGTGGGCTTGATGCTCAGCGGCCTGGAGCCGCTGCCCGAGCAGTTGCCCAAGGCAAGCTGGACGGTGCTGCTGGGCCAGCGGGGCCAGTTGCTGCAGGATCGGCAGATGCTGCGCAGCCCGGCCTGGCAGGCGGTGCGCCTGTGGCTGGGCCGCCTGATCGCGCCCCGGTTGCTGGAGGCCGACTCGCCGCACCGCCTGCTCAGCGTCTGCGCCGGCGCCCTGCTCGCCGCCGATGCCGGCCTGCTGGCGCGGCGCCACTGCACCACCCACCATGAGATGCTGGCCACCCTGCAAGACCTGGCCCCGACGGCCGAGGTGGTCAACAACCGTGTGTTCGTGATCGACGGTCCGGTGGCCAGCAGCGCCGGCGTCACCGCAGGCATAGATCTGGCCCTGCACCTGATCGCCGGGGAATGCGGCGAGGACATCACCGCCGCGGTGGCCCAGGACATGGTGGTCTACCTGCGCCGCGGCCCGCGCGACCCCGAGCTGTCGCCGCTGCTGCAGCACCGCAACCATCTGCACCCGGCGGTACACAGGGTGCAGGACGCCATCACCCGCCAGCCGGCCGAGGACTGGTCACTGCAGCGCATGGCCGCGCAGGGGGCGGTCACACCCCGCCATCTGAGCCGCTTGTTCGCCACCCATGCCCAGGTCACGCCACTGCACTATCTGCAGAACATCCGGCTGGAGCATGCGCGCCAGGCGCTGGCCCGAGGCGCCTCGGTCACCCAGGCGGCACTGGACGCCGGCTTCAGCTCGGACCAGCAGATGCGGCGGGCTGCCGCGCGACTCAGCTAGAGCTGCTTCGCTTCAAACGTATTGCACTGCGCGATCGCCCCGGTCTGCAGCCCGCGCTTGAACCAGGTCACACGCTGGGCGCTGCTGCCGTGGGTGAAACTCTCCGGCACCACCGTGCCCTGTGACTTGCGCTGCAGGGTGTCGTCGCCGATCTGGCTGGCGGCGTTCAGCGCCTCCTCGACATCGCCCTGCTCCAGGATCTGCCGCGCCGCCTGGGCGTGGTGGGCCCAGACGCCGGCAAAGCAGTCGGCCTGCAGCTCCAGCCTCACGCTCAGCGCGTTCTGCTTGGCCTCGCTGATGCGGCCACGCATCGCGTCCACCTTGCCCGAGATGCCCATCAGGTTTTGCACATGGTGGCCCACCTCGTGGGCGATCACATAGGCCTGGGCGAAATCGCCGGGCGCGCCCATACGGGTCTTCATGACCTCATAGAAGCCCAGATCGATATAGACCTTCTGGTCGCCCGGACAGTAGAACGGCCCCATCGCCGACTGGCCCTGGCCGCAGGCGGTGGGCACGCTGCCGCGGAACAGGGTCAGCTTGGGATCCTTGTACGTGCCGCCGGCTCGGGCGAACTGCTCGCGCCAGACGTCCTCGGTGTCTGCCAGCACGGTGCGCACAAACTGGGTCATCGTGTCATTGGCCGTGACCCGCGGCGCCGGCCGCTCCACCTCGGTCGAGACCCCGCCCTCTGCGCCGCCTTCCACGCCACCGAGAATGTTCAGCAGCGTCATCGGGTTGATGCCGAACATCCAGCTGCCCAGCAGGGCGATGACGATGGTGCCCACGCCCAGACCGCGCCCGCCGATGCTGATGCCCCGGCCGGTGGAGCCTCCGCCCTCACGCACATCCTCGACGTTGTCGCTCTGGCGATTGCCTTCCCATTTCATGCTGTGCTCCCGGGGGTGTATCGCCGCATGTTAGCGCGCCAGGCGCAGCAGCTTGCCGCTGTCGGTGAGCAGGAGCAGTGCGCCGTCCGGCGCCTGGCGCACATCGCGGAAACGCTCGCCCATGCTGCCGAACATCGCCTCGCGGCCCACCACGGTGTTGCCACTCAGCTGCAGACGCCACAGCGCCTGGCCGGCCAGCGCACCCATGAACAGCTGGCCCTGCCACTCCGGGAACATGCTGCCGGTGTAGAAGGCCAGGTTGCTGGGCGCGATCGAGGTCGGCACCCAGAAGCTCAGCGGCTCGACATAGGCCGGGGCATGGACGCCACCGCCAATGCGGCAGGCCTCTCCGACAGGGCTTCCGTAGTCGCAGCCATAGCTGCGCAGCGGCCAGCCATGGTTGGCACCGGCGCGGGCGATATTGATCTCGTCGCCCCCCTGCGGGCCATGCTCGCTGACCCACAGCTCGCCGGTCATCGGATGCAGGGCCGCGCCCTGCGGGTTGCGGTGGCCATAGCTCCACAGGCCAGGCGCGGCGGCTGCGCCGAGCTGAGGGTTGTCGGTCGGCACAGAGCCATCGCGCTGGATGCGCACCACCTTGCCGAGGTGCGAGGCCAGGTCTTGCGCCGGGCTGCCCTGCTGGCGCTCGCCCAGGGTCACGAACAGGCTCTTGTCGCGGCCGAACACCAGGCGCGAACCATAGTGGCCGCCGCCCGACACCTTGGGCGATTGCCGGAAGATCACCGTCAGCTCGCTCAGGCCGGCGCCGGTCCAGCGGCCGCGGGCCACCGCCGTACCCGAGCGGCCGGCCTGGGCGCCACTGCCGGGCTCGGCATAGGAAAGATAGACCCAGGGCGTGCTGGCAAAGTCCGGGTCCAGCGCAATGTCCAGCAGGCCACCCTGGCCGCTGGCATCAACAACGGGCAGGCCGCTGCTCAAGGTGGCCTGGGTCTTGCCATCGGCGCCCAGCAGCGCCAGCCGGCCTGCCTTCAATGTCACCAGCATGCGCCCGTCCGGCAGCAGGGCCAGCGCCCAGGGGCTGGCAAGGCTTGAGTTCAGGCTGCTGAGCTGAGGAGCGGGAGCGGGCGATGCTGCTTGTGAATCGCCACCGCCGCAGGCCGCCATCGCCAGACCGGCCACGATCAGGGCCAGGCCTCGACAGGCCGCCGCCACACTCGACCTCCCCTGACGGGCAATCGCTGGGGCTGGACAGTTCATGACGGTTCCTCCACGGATGGCCGAATGCCAAGTGTCCAAAATGATAGTCTTGGCAAGATCCGGCAGGCCGGCAGCATGCAAGTAGATGTATGCATGCGAAGATAGACGCCGACCTGCTCCTTGCCATCAAGGATGGGCGGACCGACCACTCATGCAATCGATCACCAACACCCTCGCCTTCGTCATGGTGCAGCAGGGCATTTTTGCGCTGGGGTGGTTTGCTGCGGGCATGGGGCTGAACCTGGCGCGCAAGGCCAGTCTGTACTGGTCGGTCGCGACCCTGATCACGGCCGCTGGCCTGGGGCTGATCTCGATGCGGGGTCAGGTGCCGGACTGGCTGAGCTACCCGCTCGCCGACTGGTTGACCGTGCTGGGCATGGCCCTGATACAGCGGGGTGTGCAGATCTTCAACCGCACACGCTCGGCCCCCTGGGAGATGCTGACCCTGCTGCTGGTCACCGCCCTGGCGATGGCCTGGATCGCCGCCACCGACGGCCACCATGCCACCGGCCTGGTGCTGGCCACCTCCGCCGCCGTGGCCTGGGCGCTGCTGCGCACTGCACAGACGCTGTTCTTCTCGCTGCGCCTGGAGTTCGGCGTCGGTCGCGCCACCGGCATGAGCCTGCCCTTCGCGCTGATGGGTCTGGCCTTCCTCACCCGCTTCATCGGCGGCATGCTGCGGCCCGACGTCGTGGGCCAACCGGTCAATGTGGCCGGTGCCTTCAACGAGGCCCTGGTGCTGGGCTTCCTGATGATGGGCCTGGTGACGAATCTGAGCCTGTCCTACCTGGTCGTGTCGCGCATCCTCAGCCAGTTGCAGCGCCTGTCCCTGCATGACAGCCTGACCGGACTGCTGAACCGGCGTGCGCTGCAGCAGCGGCTGGAGCTGGAGTCGCGCCGCATGATGCGCACTCAAGCGGGCTTTGCCGTGATCATGCTGGACATCGACTACTTCAAGCAGCTCAACGACAGCCATGGCCATGCCGCCGGGGACTTTGCGCTGGCCGGCCTGGCCGAGGAGCTTCGCGCCGTGTCGCGTGAGATCGACCATGCCGCGCGCATGGGTGGTGAGGAATTCTGCCTGGTGCTGCCGCAGTGCGATCTGGACGGCGCGCTGCTGGTGGCCGAACGGCTGCGCGCACGCATTGCCGCGATGAGCCTGCCCTGGGAGGGCGAGCAGCTGCGGCTGACAGTGAGTCTGGGGGTGGCGGCCGCTTCGCCGGCCGAGGCCAGGCCGGGCGTCGATGCCGCCGAGGCGGTGCTGCGCCAGGCCGACCGGGCGCTCTACCGCGCCAAGGCTGCCGGCCGCAACCGGGTCGAAGCCCAGGCACAGGCCGACATGAAACCCAGCCGCGTCGCCTGAAGGAGGACCCGTGAAACGCCGCACCCTGTTGATGACATCGCTGGCCCTGCTGCCCGCCTGGACCCTGGCCGACAGCCCCAAGGTGCAGAGCCTGGATCAGGCCCTGGCCTGGCTGGACGGTCTGGACAAGGCCGACAGCGCCAAGACCACCGGTGCCTGGCCGCTGGGCGCCGTGCTGGACCACCTGGCCCAGAGCATAGAAATGAGTCTGACTGGCTATCCCCAGCCGAACAGCGCGCTGTTCCAGCACACCGCCGGCGCGGCGGCCTTTGCCGTCTTCAAGTGGCGCGGCAAGATGAGCCACAAACTCGACGAACCTATCCCCGGCGCGGCACCGCTGCACATGCAGGGCGACTGGAAGATCGGCGCCCGGCGCCTGCGCCAGGCGATTCAGCGCTTCCAGGCCCACAACGGCGCGCTGAAGCCGCACTTTGCCTATGGCGCCTTGAGCAAGAGCGACTTCGCCGCCGCCCACAGCATGCACATCGCCAATCACCAGGACGAAGTCGTCGTGCAGGCCTAGCGGGCCGCTAAGGCTTGAAAGCGGGGTCGGCCTCGGCGCCGGGCCGCGGTTTCCACTCCAGCGAGTAATAGGCGCCGCGATCGCGCGCCCAGGGGTCGAAGGCATTGATCACAGGCTCCAGTTCGGCCTGCAGCTCGGGCATCGCACGCAACAGCACCCGTTTCAGCGGCGATACCGGCACCTCGTGGCCGTTCGACTTCACCTTCTCGATCTGCGGGCCGGTCGGGCCGTTGTCGGTGACCCAGCGCACACCGAGGCTGGTATAGAACTCGGGTCGGAAGCTGGAGGTAAAGAAGCGGTCGCTGAACAGCCGCCGCGAGGCATTCAGGATGAAGACCTGGAACTGCGTCTCCGAGATCGCAAAGCCATGGGGCCGGGTGTACTCCGACAGCCAGCCGACCACGTTGTCGACGTCTTCGATATTGTCCACCAGGCTACCGTCCGGATGGCCCAGGCAGTCGTTGATGGCCGAACCGTCGGCATTGCGCTGGGCCGTGGTGATGATCTTGGACGCGTCGCAGCGATGCTGGCCATAGACGTCGCGCAGCAGCGCCACCGAGCGCTCCTGCTGCTGCCGTGCCGGCGAACCTGCGGCCAGGCGCTGATCGATGAAGTCGTCAAAGCGGGTCAGCTGGCGCAGGCCGTACTGGCGGCGGAACTCGTTGAAGCGGGGCACGCCGCGCTCGCGGTCGCGTATCAGGTCCAGCGCCGCGACATCAATCTTGTTGGTAGCGCTTTGCAGCCGTGGCAGGTCCAGGTTCTGCAGAAACTGCGGCAGGTTGTTCAGGGTCAGCAGGCCCAGGCGCTGACGGCCCATTGACAGCGCCCAGTTGGCCACGCCCTTGCCCTGCATGGCCTGGGTGGCCTTGCCACGGAAGGTACTGACCACCGGCACCTTGGCGCGCACCCGGTTCGGGTTGGCGTCCCACTCGCGGTACTCGATCAGGTCCGGCACCAGCGCATGCAGGCGATAGACGCTGACGAACTCCTCCGGAAAATTGAACGGCGAGCCGAAGTGGTTGATGCCGCCGTTGACATGCTGCGGATTGGCCAGGCTCCACATATCGCCGGGATTGGGCGCCGTCCTGGCCATCTCGGCGTTGTCGGGTGCGATACGGTTGCCCAGGCCGAAGATGCCCGGCCCCGAGGCGAACACCGAGTACCACTGGGTGGCCTTCTTGGCGTCATCAGAGGTGCCGAAGTTGTTGACGACGATGCGCTCCAGCGCTGCCGATACCAGCTTGGCATCGGCGAACAGGCCGTTCCAGTTCGAGTTCATGCCCAGGTACAGCGGTTCGTCGTAGAGCAGCTGCGGCGTCCATTCGATGGTGTGTATCTTGGCAATCATGGCCGCCACCACCAGCCGCGCGGCCTCGAACAGTTCGTCCGGCGCGACGTCGGCATAGGCAATGGGCTGCGTCGGCTGCGCCGGGTTGCGCAGGCCCGAGTCGGCACGCGGAGTCAGCGCCGCCTGGGCGCGGAAGGCGTTCACAAAGCTGTTGTGCTCGCGCGCAAACAGGTTGTGATAGAAGCTCATGCCAATGGTCCAGTTGTCCGGGAAGGCAGTGGCCTCCTGGCCGGCCCATTGCGGCGCGATCGGGTCACCGGGCGCGAAGGCGGGCAGATAGCCTTGCTGCTCGCCGGCCCCGGCCCGCGAGCCGGGCGCCAGCAGCAGCCTGGCTGCGTCGCGCGGGTCGCGCTTGACGCGCTGGCGCGAGCGGGCGTCGTAGCCGTAGAGCTGAGAGGCGTCCCACCAGGCGGTGTTGTTATTGGCCATGGTCTTGTAGGCGCGCGTCAGCTGCGGGCCGCTGTTCGTCATCACGGTGGCCGGCTCGCCATCCTGTGCGACCAGGGTCCTGTCGATGCGGTCATCCGGCCGGCAGCCCAGGCGCGCGATCTCGGCCGCGCTCAGTGGCTGGCCCTGGCTGTCGATCGCACAGCCCACCGGCATCTGCGCGGCGGCGTTGTGACCCTCGTCCAGATGGGTGAACCAGTCATGGGTCATGAACTGGATCCAGAACGCGGCCAGCACATTGAAGAACGGCGCCTTCTGGTAGTCGCACTGCGCGTCGGCGTCGTCGCCGGGCAAGCCCTGGCCCTCGCGGCATTTGTCGGGCGCGGTCTGCGCACGGGTGAATAGCTTGCGGCTGATGACCTGAGGGTCGGGCTTGAGCAGGCCCAGCCGGTCGCCATGGCGGTTGAGCGCCAGCTGGTTCCTGCCCAGATCGGGAAAGGTGGCCTCGAATGGCACATTGCGTGCGAACGGTGTGCCGCTGGAACCCATCAGCGGATTGCGCAGGTCATTGCAGATGCCGCTGACCGTGCGCCCGCGTATCAGCTCGCCCTGGCACAGCTGCTCGCCAGCACCGCCGACCGCGGCATAGTCCGGCGAGGTGGCGGGCAGGCGCATCACCGGCCAGACCTTCAACGCCGGGCCGGCCACGCCGTCGCGGCCCAGCACGTAGTCGGCATAGCTGCCGGCGTTGTCGAACAGATTGAACTTGACCAGCTCGATGCGCTGGTACTCCAGGTCCATCAGCGCGCCATCGATGCCGCGACCGTTGCGTGACAGGTGCAAACCCACGGAAGTGGTGCCCGGTGCCAGCGTGGAGGTGTCGCCGGCGGCCCAGTAATTGGCCCAGTCCACATAGGGCGTGCTGCGGAAGGCCAGCGGCTTGTCACCGCCCCGGCAGCGGGCCACGTCCTCGCCGACCTTGCCCTGGAAGCGCTGGTCGCGCTCGGCCGCCACCGGCCTGAAACCGCCAGCCACCATGTCCACACAGCTGGCGAAGTCGCTCTTGCCGCCATCGCTGCTGGCACAGCCGCCCAGCAGGGCGACCGAGATGCACAGCAGACAGGTCCAGATACGGGCCGGAATTCGATTCATCGCGGTTCTCCCTGTCCGTGCCCTGGCCGGACACGCCCGCGAGTATCGGAGCGGTCCGAGGTCGCTGCAACACCTAAGACTAGGCACCGGGACGTCAAGCATTGGTCGAAGCAGGACCGTGGGTGCAACAATCAACAGTCTCTTCCTGAGGGTCTGCCATGAGTTCGCTGTTCACCCTGGTCTTCTGGTGCCTGCTGTTCGTGCTGTGCTGGCCGCTGGCCCTGCTGGCGCTGGTGCTGTGGCCGCTGTTCTGGCTGCTGTCGCTGCCCTTCCGACTGATCGGCATCACCTTCGACGCCCTGTTCGCACTGCTGCGCGCGATGCTGTTCCTGCCGGCGAGGCTCTTGGGTCACAAAGGCTGATGGATCAGCTGCTGGTGATTCTGGCCGTCGGTGCGGCCTTGGCCGGCTTCGTCCAGGGCTTGTCGGGCTTTGCCTTCGGCATGGTGTCGATGTCGATCTGGGCCTGGACCGTCGATCCGCGCCTGGCCGCCGTGATGGCGGTGTTCGGCGGCCTGACCGGCCAGCTGCTGGCCGCGCTGACGGTGCGCCGCGGCTTCGACTGGCGGCGCCTGCTGCCCTTCCTGCTCGGGGGCCTGGTCGGCGTGCCGCTGGGCACGGCACTGCTGCCCCAGGTCAATGCCCAGGTCTTCAAGGCGGGCCTTGGCGCGCTGCTGGTGATCTGGTGCCCGCTGATGCTGATGGCCAGGCAGCTGCCGCGCATCAGCATCGGAGGCCGCGTGGCCGACGCGGTGGTCGGCACCATCGGCGGCGTGATGGGCGGCCTGGGCGGCTTCACCGGCGCGATACCGACGCTGTGGTGCACGCTGCGCGGCATGGACAAGGACGCCCAGCGCGCCATCATCCAGAACTTCAACCTTGGCGCCCTGGCGCTGACCATGGTCACCTACGTGGCCCAGGGCATGGTCACGCGCGAGATGCTGCCGCTGTTCGGCGTGGTCGCCCCCGCCATGCTGGTGCCCACCCTGATCGGCACCCGCGTCTACATCGGCATCAGCGAGGCCCGCTTTCGCCAGATCGTGCTGAGCCTGCTGACCGCCTCGGGGGCGGCACTGCTGGCTTCATCGGTACCCAGGCTCTTGGCCTGAACTCAGCGCCCGCCAGCAGGCAGCGGCGCCAGGCTCTGCAAATACAGATGCAGCGCCGCCGCGTCCGTATCGTTCAACTCCTTCAGCGCACCGAATGGCATCACCGGGCTGACGGCCGAGCCATCAGGGCGCTTGCCATCGCGCAGCATCTGCGTGAACTGCTGGGCGGTGGCGTAGCGGGTCATGCCACTGCCGGCACCAGGGGTCAGATTGGCTGCTTCGGGCCAGTCGGGCGGGCCGCCGGGGATCTTGCCGCCCGACAGCCTGGCGCCGTGGCAGCCTATGCACATGCTGGCCACATAGGCGCCATGGGCCAGCGTCACCGACTCGGGCACCGGCTGCGGGGGTGGCAGGCTGTGGTCTATCTTCTCGTAGGCATCGGGAATCAGGCCGGCCGCATACAGGGCCTTGGGCACCAGGGGCAGCTTGACGACGGCGGCCTCGCCGGCCACCGGCGGCAGCTGGCGCACATAGGCGACCAGGGCGGCCAGATCGGTATCGGTGAAGCGGGCATAGTCCTCGCTGGGCATGATCAGGGCCGGCCGACCATCGGGCTTGACGCCATGGCGCAGCGTGCGCACCCAGTCCTCGGGCTTGTAGCCGGCCACCACATTGCCCGGGCCGGGGCTGATGTTGGGCCCCTTCAGCTTCAGGCCGTCCGGCGCCTCGACGAAGACCCTGCCGGCACCGTCGGCGCCATGGCATTCGGCGCAGCCGCGCGAGTTGTAGAGATAGCGGCCCCGCTCGACTGCAGGCAAGTCATCGCGGTAGGCCAGCGGCTGCACCTTGACGTCCAGCACGCGCTGCATGCGCCGCTCGGCCAAGGGCTGGGCCGCCAGCAGGGCCAGGGCGATCGTGCCCACCACACCGGCCAAGGTCAAGGCGCCGCGCTTCACCCATTTGTTCATGCTGGCGCTCCTCAGACACAGTGCGCGGCGCGCTGCTGCGCCGGCAGACCCAGGGCGCCGGCCAGCTTGCGCCAGGCACCATCGTTCAAGCGCGGGCGCAGCATGTCCAGCACGGCGCGGAAGGCCTCGGGCGGCATGCCCTGCTGCATATCGCCGAGCATGCCGGCGCGCTCCTGCGGGCTCAGCGCGGGCAGCATCCAGCGCAGCGTCTGCATCATTTCGGTCGGCGGGATGCTGGAGACCAGCGCGTGGTGGATCTGCATCAACTCAGCATCGCTGTAGTGCTGCCACAGCGCCGTATTGTTGGCCGTTTCCTCGATATGCATGTGCTGGAAATTCTCGGCCACGAACAGCGCCAGGTGGCGGTACAGGCGCAGCGCCAGCGCGCCGCGGCGCTCGGGCGCGGCCTCGCGCAGGGCCTGCGTTTCGGCCTGCAGGGCGGCGATGCTCTGCTCATGCTCCAGATGTTCGCCGGCGGTGCGGTGGGCGCCGCCGGGCTGGCGCGCATTGATGGCGGCGTGGACGAAATCGTTCTCGTGCTTCAGATGGCTCAGACAGGCCGTCAGCAGCTCGTCAAGCTGGGCCAGTCCGGCTTGAAGGTCGGCGGCGTCATGCACATCCATCTCGCCGACACGGCACATCGTGTGGCACATCTGGCTGCGCAGGGCCTTGTGGATGGGGGCGTAGAGATCGGCGCGGACGGCGCTGGGGCTGGCTTGGTGCATGGCGGGCTCGCAAAGGGTGTTGGTAGAGCAGTCCAGTGTCCCAACTCATCCGTCTCGAGGCATCCGCCAAAGGAGCCACCGCAGCCGCCCATGGCGGGCCATGCTCAGGCCCAGGGCCGCAGTTCCTCGGGCCGCTGCCGCACATAGGCCAGCACCTGGCGGCGTTTCTCGGGGCCGCGGCGGCCTTCGTTGTCGCCGGCCGCATCGCCGAAGAACTCGGGCGCTGCGTCCTCGATGCGCTCGTAGAGACCGCGCCAGAGCTTCTTCAACCCATGGACGGAGACGTCCAGGCGTTGCATCAGCAACTCATCGGGCGCATCGAACAGCGACAGCCACAGCAGCTGGCGCTGCGTGGCCGAGAAGCCGAACAGGGGCGCATGGTGGTCGAAGATGTCGCGCACGGTGCTGCCGGGTGCCGCACCCAGGGCCTCGGCGCGGGTCAGCCGGTAGAAGGCCAGCGGCTCGCCGCCCGGGGCTTGCTGCCCGCCCGGCTGGTAGGGCCGGCGCAGAAACCCGTTCATCTGCATCCAGCCCGCGCTGGCCACCGTGTTCTCGAAATACATGGCCTGGCTGCGATAGCCCGAGAAGCCGGCGCGGAAGGTCTCGGCGCCCATGATCATCAGGCTGCGTGCCATCGGGTCGTCGAGGTCGCGCACGCGCATGTCGAAGTGCAGGGTCAGCAGATGCAGCTCGCCGCGGGCATTGGCGCGGCCGATGTCCTTGTCACCGAGCGGCTGCCAGCGGCCCGCGAGCAGTCCGGTATAGAGGCGGCGGGCAATGCCGGGCTCGGGCTCGGCGTCCAGCCGCAACTCGCGCACCAGCGCCTGCGGCAGCACCATGCCCACCCCCAGGGCCTGCGCGCGCTCGCCGGCAGGCCGGCTCAGGTCCTCGGTCAGGCCTGCGATCAGGGCGGGCTCGTCGACCAGTCGCTCCCACAGTGCCGGCAAGGCCTGACGGGTGGCCGGGTCCAGGCCCAGCCAGGCGGGCAGCAGCGACATCAGCTCCGCAACGTCGTCGCGGCCGGGCGGGCGATGGCGCAGCCGCGGCAGCTGCATTCGGGCAGGGCCGAGACTCACCGCGCGTCGTCCCAGGGCCGCAGTTCCTCAAGACGCTGGCGCACATAGGCCAGGACCTGGCGGCGTTTCTCGGGGCCGCGCTTGCCGTCGTCCGCGCCGCCACCGTCGCCGAAGAAGTCGGGCATCTGGTCCTCGATGCGTTCGTAGATGCCGCGCCACAGCTTCTTCAGGCCGTGGATGGAGACCTGCAGGCGCTGCATCAAGGTCTCGTCATGGTCGTCGAACAGCGACAGCCAGAGCAGGCGGCGCTGCGTCGGCGACAGCCGGAACAGCGGCGGATGGTGGTCGAAGATCTGGCGCAGGGTGCTGGTCGCGGCGCTGTGCCGTGACTCCTCGCGGGTCAGCCGGAAGTAGAGCAGCGGCTCGCCACCGGGCCAGCCGTTCTCACCCTCGCCCGCCCCCGGCGCATAGGGCCGGCGCAGATAGCCGGTGTTGAGCATCCAGGGCTCCGCGCCCGGGTGGTTCTCGAAGTACATGGCACGCAGGTTGTAGCCCGACAGGCCGGCGCGATAGCTCTCCACACCCATGACGAGCAGGCTCTGCACATAGGGACTGGCGAGATCGCGCTCGCGCATGTCGTAATGCATAGACAGCATGCGCAGCTCGCCGCGCGCGTTGTCTCGCCCGATCTCGCGCTCGGCCATCGGCCGCCAGCTCCCGTCCAGCAGGGCGGCGTAGGCGCGCTTGACGAGGCCGGGCCGCGGCTCGCCATCCAGCCCCCACGCTTCAGCCTGCGCGGCCGGCACGATCATCGCCACGCCCCAGGATTGCAGACGCTCCCCGGCCGGACGGGTCAGATCCTCGGTGATGCTGGACAGCACCGAGGGCTCGTCGCAGAGCCGCTCCCACAGCGCCGGCAGCGCGGCCCGCGTCGCGGCATCCAGGCCGGCCCAGGCAGGCAGCAGCGGCATGCATTCGGCAATGTCCTCGCGCAGCGAGGGCCGATGGCGCAGGCGCGGTATCGGTGGGCGCAGCGTTGAGTTCATGTCCCCTGCTCCACCCAGGGCCGCAACTCCTCGGGCCGCTGGCGCACATAGGCCAGCACCTGGCGGCGCTTCTCGGGACCGCGCCGGCCCTCGTTGTCACCGGCGGCTTCGCCGAAGAAGTCGGGCGCCACATCCTCGATGCGCTCGTAGACGCCGCGCCACAGCTTCTTCAGGCCGTGGATGGAAACGTCCAGCGCCTGCATCAGGTGTTCGTCACTGTCATCGAACAGGCTCAGCCACAGCAGGCGCCGCTGCGAGGCCGAGAAGCGGAACATCGGCGGCTGGTGCTCGAAGGTGTTGCGCGCCGGCGAGCCGGGCAGGCGTGAGCGGGCTTCCTCGCGCGTCAGCCCCATCAGGCTCGGGCGCAGCGCGGGCGGTAGGGCCTGCAGCGCCGTCTGATCGGCATAGCGGCGTGGCAGGAAACCCGAGGCGGCAGCGATCGGCTCGACCTCGGCGCTGGTCTCGTAGAAGAAAGCGCGCAGCTGGTAGCCGTCATGAAAGGCGCGGAAGGTGTCATTGGCAATGGCAATGACGCTGCTCACATAGGGATCGCTGAGATCCGTGTGCCGCTGCGAGAAGTGCAGAATCATCAGCACCAGCTCGCCGCGCGCGTTGAGCAGCCCGATCTCGCGGTCGCTCATCGGCGGCTGGCTGCCATCGAGCAGGCTGGCGTAGATGCGCCGCGTGACATGGGCATGCGGGCCCGAGTCCAGCGCCAGGGCCTGCACCTGGGCCGGCCGCAAGGCCATCGTCACGCCCCAGGCCTGGATGCGCTGGCCCGGCGGCAGGGCCATGTCCTCCATCACCCCGGTGAGCACTGCCGGCTGATCGACCAGGCTGTCCCAGAGGCGGCGCAGCTCATGGCTGAGCGCTGCGTCCAGTCCCAGCCAGGCGGGCATCAGCTCGAAACATTCGTCCAGATCCTGCAGCGCCGTCGGGCGGTAGCGCAGGCGTGGCACGCGGCGGGCGACGGGTGGAGTCATCATCAGCCCTCGATCCAGGGCCGCAGCTCTTCGGAACGCTGGCGCACATGAGCCAGCACCTGGCGGCGCTTTTCGGGGCCGCGCTTGCCCTCATCCTCGCCGACCGACGCACCGAAGAAGTCAGGCATCCGGCTCTCGACGCGCTCATAGATGCCGCGCCAGAGCTTCTTCAGGCCATGCACCGACACCTCGAGACGCTGCAGCAGGTGTTCGTCGCTGTCATCGAACAACGCCAGCCACAGCAGGCGCCGTTGCGAGGTCGAGAAGCGGAACAACGGTGGCTGGTGCTCAAAGATATGGCGCGCCGTGCTGCCCGGCAGGCTGGCACGCGCCTCCTCGCGCGTGAGGCCGAAGAACAGGGTGCGGTGCTCCGGCGGCAGACCGTCCTGCGCGGCGGGATCGGCGTAGGGGCGGACCGGAAAGCCGGCCGCCGTCACATAGGGTTCGTCACGCACGCCCCCTTCGTAGTACATCGCCCTCAGGTTGAAGCCGCGATGGCCGAAGCGGAACACCTCGTGCGCCATGTTCAACACGCCCAGCACGTAGGCGTCACTCAGATCGTCGTTGCGCATCGAGAAGTGCAGGTTGAACAGCACCAGCTCGCCGCGCGCATTCGCCACACCAAGTTCGCGGTCCGTCATGACCGGCAGGCGCCCGTCCAGCATGGCGCGATAGATGCGCCGGCTCAGGTGCGGATCGGGGCGGCCGTCGAGCCGGAACGCCTCCACGGTGGCCGTGGCGACGGGCATGCTGATGCCCCAGGCCTGGATGCGCTGATGCGCGGGCAGTGCCGCGTCCTCCATGCTCATCATCGACAGGTTGCCGGCCTGTATCAGGCGCTCCCAGAGCATGGGCAGCGCGGCCCGCAGATCGGGCTCCAGGTCCAGCCAGGCCGGCAGCAGTTCCAGGCCCTGGGCCAGGTCGGCCACCGTGGTGGGGCGGTAGCGAAAGCGCGGCAAATGCGTGGGCGGTCTTTGCATGGCCGCTCAGCTGCTCGCCCAGGGCCGCAGCTCTTCGGGCCGCTGGCGCACATAGGCCAGCACCTGACGCCGCTTCTCGGGGCCGCGCTTGCCCTCGTCCTCGGCTGCGGCGTCGCCGAAGAAGCCGGGCATACGGTCTTCGATGCGCTCGTAGATGCCGCGCCAGAGCTTCTTCAGACCATGCACCGAGACCTCCAGCAAGGGCATCAGGTGCTCGTCGCTGTCATCGAACAGGGCCAGCCAGAGCAGTCGGCGCTGGGTGGCCGAGAAGTGGAACAGCGGCGGATGGTGCTCGAACACATGGCGCACCGAGGTGCCCGGCAGGCTCGCGCGGGCATCGGACCGGCTCATCGCGAACAGCATCGGGCAGCGCTCGGGCGGCAGGCCGGCGAGACTGGAGGCATCGGCAAAGGGCCGCGCTCGAAAGCCCGCTGCCAGCATCACCGGCCCACCCTGCACGCTGGTCTCGAAATACATCGCCTGGGTGTTGTAGCCACCGGCCGCGGCGCGGAAGGCCTCGTTGGCGATATTGATCACGCTGTGCACATAGGGATCGTCCAGGTCGTTGTGCCGCTGCGAATAGTGCATATTGAAGAAGCAGAATTCTCCCCGGGCATTGGCCTGTCCCAGCTCGCGGTCAGTCATCGGTGCCCAGTCGACGCGCTGCAGCCGGGCATAGATCTGGCGCGCCATGAAGGCCCTGGGCGCCGTGTCGAGCTCAAGCTCGCGCGCCCTGGCGCTGGACAGTGCGATGCCACATCCCCAGCCCTGGATGCGTTGGCCCGGCGGCAGGGCCAGGTCTTCCATCACCGTCGAGGTGATGCCCGGCTCGCCGAGCAATCGCCACCACAGGCCCCGGAATGCGCTCGACAGCGCCTCGTCGAGCCCCAGCCAGGGCGGCAGCAAGGGCCCCAGACATTCGTCGAGGTCGTGGCGTGTGGTGGGCCGGTAGCGCAGGCGGGGAATATGGGTCGGGGCCGGACACATGGCGAATGCAGCTGCCTCAGGCCTCATGCCAGGGGCGCAGCTCCTCCGGACGCTGGCGCACATAGCCGAGCACCTGGCGACGCTTCTCGGGGCCGCGCTTGCCGTCGTCGCTGGCGCCGGTGTCGCCAAAGAACTCGGGGGCCACATCCTCGATGCGCTCGTAGATGCCGCGCCACAGCTTCTTCAGGCCGTGCACCGACACGTCCAGCGCCTGCATCAGATAGTCGTCGCTGTCGTCGAACAGGCTCAACCACAGCAGGCGGCGCTGCGAGGCCGAGAAGCGGAACAGCGGCGGCTGGTACTCGAACACATGGCGGGCCGAGGTACCGGGCAGCTGCTGCAGGGCGTCCTCGCGGCGCATGCAGAACAGCACCGGGCGCAGATGCTCGGGCAGATGCTCCAGCGGCGGGGCATCGTCGGCATAGCGCGTCGACGGGAAGCCCGCGGCCGCCACGCCGGGCGCCAGCGCCGCGCTGGTCTCGAAATAGATGGCCTTCAGGTTGTAGCCGCCGTGATGCCCCCGGAACGCCTCATTGGCCGAGTTCAGCACGGCACCCAGATAGGACTCGCCGAAGCTGTTGGGCCGGATCGAGTGGTGCAACACCATCATCGTCAGGCCGGCACCGGCATTGGCCAGGCCGATCTCGCGGTCGCTCATGGGCTGCAGGCTGCCCTCCGCCAAGGCGGCATAGAGCCGGCGTGACAGATAGGGCTGCGGCGCAGTCTCCAGCTGGATACGCTCGACCCACTGCGGCTGCAGGATCAGGGTGACACCCCAGCTCTGGATGCGTCGGCCCGCCGGCAGCGCCATGTCCTCGTTGACACCGGTGACCATGGCCGGCGATTCGACCAGACGTTCCCACAGCGCCGGCAGGGCCTGGCGCAGACCGGTGTCAAGCGCCAGCCAGTCGGGCAGCAGCTCCATGCATTCGACCAGATCGTGCCGACTCAGCGTGCGCACTCGCATACGCGGAATGTGTCGGCTGGCTGGAGCAACAGGCATGGCTCTCCTCAACGCATCGGCCAAGTTCGTGACCGGCCGGACGGCCGATTTGGACGCCGATTATAGGGAGGGCCAGGGCCCGCAAACAGCTGCCGAAGACCCTGCCACCGGCCCTGCGGACCGGCCCTACTTGCGGGCCAGAACGGCGCCGAGACCGGCGCCCCAGGCTGCGGCGGGCAGCAGGGTTTCGGCGCTGGCGAAGCCGGCGTCCAGGCACCACCGCTTGCAATCGGCGGCACTGAAGGCCTGCGCCTCGCCGAACTCGACCAGCATGTTCAGCGAGGCCAGCAGGCCGGCGGCATTGCGCCGCCGTTCGTCGTCGATCAGATGATCCAGCACCAGCAGGCTGCCCCCCGCCGGCAGCAGCTCGTGCAGATGGGCCAGCAGTGCCTGCTTCTCGCTGCAGGCATGCAGCAGGCTGACGATGAGCAGATCGGCCGCGGGCCAGCCCTGGGAGGCCAGCTGCAGCGGCAGCTGCAGCGGCAGCACGCTGACCCGCCCGCCCAGACCGGCCGCCGCGATCTGCTCACGGGCGGCCTCGCAGGGGCCCGGCAGGTCCAGGCTGCAGCAATGCAGCTGCGGATGCAGCGCCGCCAGCTGCAGGCACAGGCCCGCCTTGCCACCGCCCAAGTGGGCGAGGCGGCGCGGCGCGGAAAAGTCCACCCGTTCGCTCAAGGCTTGCGCCAGCTGCGCCGGATCATCCCAGCAGGGGGCCAGGGCGAGCTCGGCCGCGACTTCGGGCTCGCCCTGGGCGCGGCCGGTGCGCAGCGCGTCACCGAGGCGGCCCCACAGCATCTGCGCGCGGGCATGGGCAAGGCTCAGGTCCTGCCCGATATAGGCGGCGCTGCGGCGGTCAAGGAAATGGCTGCTCTCCCGGGTGTTGATATAGACCGCGTCGGCGTCGTCGCCCTCGCGCTCCAGCAGGCCCAGGGCCACCAGGGTGTCGGGAAGATCGGGCATGGCGCGTTCGCTCAGGCCCAGGGCCCGGCGCAGCTGGCGCGCCGAGCGCGGCCCCTTGCCCAGCTCGGTGAACAGGCCCAGGTCGATGGCCGATACCAGGGCCTGGGCCGCACAGAAGCCCTGCTCCAGCTGAAGAATGCGCTCGGGGGATAGCGTGTACATCGGATTCAAGGCAGGGCCCGCAGCCAGGCGGCGGCCTGGCCACGCGAAGTCGCGCCCAGCTTGTTGAGGATGTTGGCGACATGGCGCTTGACCGTATGCGGGCTCAGGTCAAACGCGCGTGCAATCAGCTTGTTGCTCTCGCCGGCGGCCAGGCGCTGCAGCACCTCGAGCTCGCGCGGGCTCAAGGAATCCAGCGGATTGCAGGGCGGTGGCGGGGCCGCAACCGTTTGCGGTTGGCTGGACAACGGGCTTGCGGTGGGCAGCTGCCCCCCCTGCTGCGCCGCCTGGTTGCGCAGGGTCTGGGCCAGCATGGCGTCCAGCGTCTCGGGCTGGGCCACACGGGCCAGGGTTTCGGAGAACACCTGGAGCAGCGCGCGCTGGATCTCCTCGTACAGATCTGCCTGCTGGAGGAAGGTCGTGGCCGACACGCCCACCTTGGCGACGCTCATCTGCGGCGTCTGCAGACCATGCTGGTACTGGGCCCAGCTGATGCGGTGGCGCGCGGGAGCGCCCTGGCCGGGGGACAGCTCTAGCACCGGATCGAGTAGTTCGTTCATGGCATCACTCCTGAAAGCGGCGGATGGGCAGCTCTACCGATGTGCGATGACTCGCTCGCCTGCTGTCCACTTCAACCTGGGGCGCATCGTAAAAACCCGTAGAAGATCTGGAAATACTCAAAAAGATACCCCCCCTGAAAATGCAGCCCCCGCCGTGCGACGAACTGTCTTGCCTGCCACGCGTCCGCCGCGCCAATGGCAGGCGCTCTTCATAGGGAGAAACAGTCGGGCGCAGCCATCGGGCCGGAGCGCCGCCACGCGACAAACGGGGGTTTCTACCGAGGGTCATGACATTTCGTTCATCGGCCATAACCAAGATTTTTGCTTGACGATTCGGAGCGTCCATGCGCCCAGGGGGTGTCAAGCAGGCATCACATGGCCTATGCTGGGCTGGCTCCTGACGTGTACCAGCGTCGCGGAGGAGGAGCGCCGAACCCTCGATCGAAGGTGGCTCCATGTCCGCTGTGCAATCCCGGCGCCTGCGTCGCAGCTTCTTGTGGCTGGGTTGGATATCGCCGGTACTGGGTCTGCTGGTGGTGCTGGTCGGTTGGGCCTTGCTGCTCAGTGCGCTGCAGACCGAGCGCAAGCTGGTGGAGTCCGAGGCCTTCACGCGGGTGCGCGGCCTGACCCAGGCATTCGAAGAGCAGATCCTGGGCACCCTGCAGCAGGTCGACCAGATCACCCGATTCGTGGCGCATGGGGTGGCCGCCGGCAACGACCGCAGCGAGCTCGTTGCCCTGATGCGTCTGGCACTGGAGGGTCAGCCCCAACTGACCGGTATCGCGGTCACCGACGCCCAGGGCCGGGTGATCGCGTCCAGCGGCACGATGGCCCGTCAGGAGTGGCAGCAGCACGAGGCCTTTCGAGTCCATGCCCAGCGGGTGGCGTCGGGTCTCTTCATCGCAAAACCCAACCCCGGGCCGACCGCCAACGGCTGGACCCTGCAGATGAGCCGCCGCTTGGGCGATGAACGCTTCGATGGCGTGGTACTGGTGGCCACCGACCCGAGCTACTTCACCAGTTTCTACAACCGCGACCAGCTCGGCGAGCAGGGCCTGGTCACCTTTGTCGGCCTGGACTGGGTGGTCCGCGCGCGCCGCTCCGGCGACCGCGTCTGGCACGGCAGTCCGGCCGGAGCGGCCAGCCTGGCCAATCAGATCGCCAGAGCCCCCTCGGGCACCTACCAGGGCAGCAGCAACGTCGATGGGGTGCAGCGCCTGCTGGCCTACAAGACCGTGACCGGCCACCCGTTTGCCGTTGTCACCGGCCTGGCGGAGGCCGAAGTATTCGCCGCCCATGACAGAAGGCGCACCCGCCTGATGCAGGTGTTCGGCCTGGCCAGCCTGGCCCTGGTGCTGGCCTTTGCCGGCCTGCATCTGATGACGCGCCATGTGCGCCAGAGTCAGCTGGCCGCGCAACGCGCCCGCGTGCAGTTCGAGGCCGCCTCCGATGCCAGCCTCGACGCCTTCTGGATCATGGATGCGGTGCGCGATGACCAGGGCCGTGTCAGTGACTTCCGCTTCGCCCATTGCAATGAGCGGGGCGCCCGGCTGCTGCGCCGTCCGAAGAGCCGCATCGTCGGGCGCCTGCGCAGCGAGGTGCTGGGCAGCTTCGTCGAGCCCGGCTTCTTCGAGTTGTTCTGCCGGGTGATGGACAGCCGTGAACCGGCCGAGACCGAGTCGCGGATCACTACCCCCGAGGGCCCACAGCTTGAGCTGATGCACCAGATAGTGCCGGTCGGCGATGGCGTGGCCCTGACCACCCGTGACATCAGCGCCGCGCGGGCCCGCGAGCGCGAGATGCTGGCCTCGCAGCAGGCCCTGCGCGAGGCCGATCAGCGCGTACGCCTGCTGACCGACAACATCCCGGCGCTGATCAGCCAGTTCGACGCCGAGGGGCGCATCATCTTCGCCAACCGCCAGTGCGCCGAGCGCTACGGACGCAGCCAGGCCGAGCTGATCGGCAAGACCGTGCTGGAGGTTCGCGGCGAGGAGGGCTGGGCTCAGCTGCGGCCCCAGGTCCAGCGGGTGCTGGCCGGCGAGGCGGTCAGCTTCGAGAGCCATGCCTGGCTGGACGGCGAGCTGCAGTTCTTCCAGCAGCACTATGTGCCCGACCTGTCGGCACAGGGCCAGGTGCAGGGCTTCTACTCGGTGTCGATGGATGTCAGCGCCCTGAAAAGGGTCGAGCGCCAACTGCTCGCCCTGGCCCGCACCGACACCCTGACCGGCCTGGCGAATCGCCGCCTGTTCGATGAGAGGCTCGCCGAAGCGCTGCTGCGCCAGCATCGCAACCGCCAGGCGCTGGCCCTGCTGTTCCTGGACATCGACCGCTTCAAGGGCATCAACGACCGGCTGGGCCATGCCAGCGGCGACGCCGTGCTGGTCGAGTTCGCCCAGCGCCTGAAGCAGGCGGTGCGGGCCTGCGACACGGTGGCACGGCTGGCCGGGGACGAGTTCGTGGTCCTGCTCGAGGGGCTGCACGGCGAGGGCGAGGCCCAGGTCATCGCGGCCAAGATCGTGGCGGCGATGCAGCGCCCGTTCGAGCTGCCGACCTGCACCCTGGAGGTCACGACCAGCATCGGCGTCGGCTTCCATGGCGGGGCCGATCTGGCCCCGGCGGCACTGCTGCAGCTGGCCGACCAGGCGCTGTACGAGGCCAAGCATGCCGGCCGCAACACCTTCAGGGTCGCCAGCGCACCGGCGCCACTCGCGGAGTAGGCCTTGTCCGACCCGCGATGGCGTGGACGTCCGATGGTGCGCTGCCGCGTTCAGGCATGCAATGAAAGGGTCCCCACATCACTGGAGCGCCCCTCATGAATCACTCACGTACCGCCTTTGCCCTGCCCCTGTGCGCAGCCCTGCTCACCACCCTGCTGGCATTCGATGCCCAGGCGGCGACCGCCCAGGAGCGCTACCGCGCCGAACGTGCGGCCTGCCTGAACGGCAGCTCCAGCCAGGACCGCGCCACCTGCCTGAAGGAGGCCGGGGCTGCGCTGGCCGAGGCTCGCAAGCCGGGCCATCAGCCGCAGACCGAACCCGACTACCGTGCCAACGCGCTGCTGCGTTGTGATCGCCAGCCCGAGGCCGACCGGCCCGACTGCCGACGCCTGGTGACGGGCGCCGGCAGCAGCAGCGGCAGCGTGGCCGAAGGCGCGATCGTGCGCGAGATGGTGACCCGCACGGTGGGCAAGCCAGGCAGCGCCGCCTCAGCCCCGTAAGTGGGGCGGGCGGGCCGCGCCCGCGGCGGAATACTGTATTTATAATCAGGCCCCGTCGCGCATCCGCAGGCCTGCCATGGCTGAGCCCCCAGCAACAAAACTGCCCCGCACCCACCGCACCCGCCTGATGCAGATCTGGCGCTCGGCGGGCTGGCCCTGCAAGGACGCGGTCGAGATCGATCTGCTGGCCGCGGGCATGATCACCCTGCACGGCTCGGCCGAGGGCCGCGAAACGCTGAAGCTCAGCGAGGCCGGCATCCAGTGGCTGGCGGCCGAGCGCCAGCGCAATCAGCGCGCGCTGAGCGCCCATGACCGCCTGGCACTGAAGATGGCCGAGCAGCTGATGGGCGCGGGCCGCATCGTCTGGCGCGAGCTGTCGCTGCGGGCGCAGATCGAGCCCACGGCAGCGCTGCAGGTCGAGGAGGCCTCGCCGCTATGGCCCGAGGCCGGCGCGGCCGAAGCCCGCACCAAGGCGCCCTGGCGCATCGCCCGGCCCGACCTGTTCTCGGTGCGCAACACCAGCGTCGAGGCCTATCTGCAGCCGCTGGTGCACGAGATCAAGGTCAGCCGAGCCGACCTGCTGTCCGACCTGCGCCACGATGCCAAGCGCCAGTCCTACCAATGGCTGAGCTGTGAGTGCCACTACGTGTTCCCGGCCGGCATCGCCGAGCCCGAAGAGATACCGGAGGCCTTCGGCATCTGGCTGCTGCATGGCGACATCGACGGCGGCCGGCTGGAGCCGCTGCGCCCGGCCCGCCACGCCAGCTGCACCCTGCCCTTTGCCGTCTGGCTGGCGCTGGCCAAGGCCACGCCGCTGCAGGCCGAGGGCCTGGGCGCGCAGGCCCAGCTGGGCGCCGGCGACGGCGCGGAGCCGCCTTGAGCTACGTCGTCGCGGTGCGCGCGCTGTGCGAGTTCACCGCCAAGCAGGGTGATCTGGACCTGCGCTTCACACCCGCGCCCTCGTCCCAGGAAGGTATCGAGGGCCATCAGCTGGTGGCGGCAAGACGTGGCCCCGGCTATGAGGCGGAGCTGAGCCTGCAGGGCGCGCACAAAGGCCTGTCCGTGCGCGGCCGCGCCGATGGCTATGACCCGGTCACCAAGCGCCTGGAGGAGGTCAAGACCTTCAAGGGCCGGCTGGACACGCAGCCCGATTCGCATCGCCAGCTGCACTGGGCGCAGCTGAAGGTCTATGGCGCGCTGCTGTGCCAGCGCAGCGGTCTGGCCGAGCTCGAGTTGGCCCTGGTGTACTTCAATGTCGGCAGTCAGCAGGAGACGGTACTGACCCAGCGCTGCGGCGCTGTCGAGCTGCAGCAGCATTTCGAGCTGCTGTGCGAGCGCTTCCTGGCCTGGGCCGGGCAGGAGCTGGAGCACCGCGCGGCGCGGGACGCAGCGCTGACCGCGCTTCAGTTCCCGTTCGACGGCTTTCGGGAGGGCCAGCGGGTGCTGGCCGAGGCGGTGTACCGCGCCGCCGCCAGCGGCCAGTGCCTGCTGGCCCAGGCGCCCACCGGCATCGGCAAGACGGTGGGCACGTTGTTCCCGCTGCTGAAGGCCGCGCCGGCGCAGCAGCTGGACAAGATCTTCTTCCTCGCCGCCAAGACCTCGGGCCGGCAGCTGGCGCTGGATGCGCTGCAACGCATCGCTGCGCGGCCGCTGCGCGTGCTGGAGCTGGTGGCCCGCGACAAGGCCTGCGAGCACCCGGACAAGGCCTGCCACGGTCAATCCTGCCCCCTGGCTGCGGGCTTCTACGACCGCCTGCCGGCCGCACGCCGGGCCGCCGTCGCGCAGGCCGCTCCCTTGAACCAGGCCCGGCTGCGAGAGCTGGCGCTTGAACATCAGGTCTGCCCCTACTACCTGAGCCAGGAGATGGTGCGCTGGAGCGATGTGGTGGTGGGCGACTACAACTACTACTTCGACGTCACCGCCCTGCTGCACGGCTTCACCAGCGTCAACCAGTGGAAGGTCGGCCTGCTGGTCGACGAGGCCCACAACCTGGTCGAGCGCGGCCGCAAGATGTACTCCGCCGAACTGCAGCCGGCCGGTCTGGCAGCGGCGCGCAAGAGCCCGGCCGCCGGCACCAGCACGGCCTTGAAGAAGGCGCTGGACAAGGTGCACCGAGCCTGGAACGCCCTGAACAAGGCCCAGCAGCCCGACTACCAGGTCTATGACAGCTTCCCCGACAAGCTGCTGCTGGCCCTGCAGCAATGCTGCAGCGCCATCACCGAGCATCTGGCCGAGCACCCGACGCAGGTCGATGCCGCACTGCAGGGCTTCTACTTCGAGGCCCTGCACCTGGTGCGCATGGCCGAACTGCTGGACCGCCATTCGATGGTGGACATGGGCCGCCAGCCGGGCATCAAGGGCGCGGTGCTGAGCGTGCGCAATCTGGTGCCTGCGCCCTTTCTGCGGCCCCGCTTCGAGGCCTGCGGCACCAGCACGCTGTTCTCGGCCACCTTGCAGCCGCCCCACTACTTCAGCGATCTGCTGGGCCTGCCCGCATCGCACCGGGGCCTCGAAGTGGCCTCGCCCTTCAGCGCCGAGCAGCTGCGCGTGCGCGTGGCCGGCCATATCTCGACCCGCTACCAGCGCCGCGCGGCCTCGTTGGCACCCATCACCGCCCTGATGGCCGAACAATTCAAGCAGCAGCCGGGCAACTACCTGGCCTTCTTCAGCAGCTACGACTATCTGCAGCAGGTGGCCCTGCAGTTCATGCAGGACCACCCCGAGATCCCGCTGTGGCAGCAGTCACGCCGCATGGCCGAGGCCGAACAGCAGCAGTTCCTGGCCCGCTTCACCGACCACAGCCGAGGCATAGGCTTTGCCGTGCTCGGGGGCTCGTTTGCCGAGGGCATAGACCTGCCCGGGCGGCGGTTGATCGGCGCCTTCGTGGCCACGCTGGGCCTGCCGCAGATCAACCCGGTCAACGAGCAGATCCGGCTGCGCATGCAGGCACTGTTCGGCGCCGGCTACGACTACACCTACCTCTACCCCGGCCTGCAGAAGGTGGTGCAGGCCGCCGGCAGGGTGATACGGGGGAGCAGCGACCGGGGCGTGGTGCACCTGATCGACGACCGCTTCGCACGAGCCGAGGTACAGGCGCTGCTGCCGGGCTGGTGGAAACTGTCCTAACCGGCACAGACCCGGTTGCGCCCCTGGGCCTTGGCCCGGTACAGCGCCTGGTCGGCGCGCCTCAGCGCCGAGACCATATCGTCATGGGCCGGATCGAGCAGCGTGAAGCCGCAGCTGATGGTGATCTGGCCCACCTCGGCGATAGGCGTGCCGGCCACCAGCTCGCGCAGCTCATTGGCCAAGGCGAGTGCGTGCTCGGCGTCGGTGTCGGGCAGCAGGGCCATGAACTCCTCGCCGCCCAGGCGGCCCAGCACATCGGAGGCTCGCAGGCGTCGGCGCATGGTGTCCGCAATCACCTTCAGCGCCTGATCGCCGGCCTCATGGCCGAAGCTGTCGTTGACGCGCTTGAAGTGATCGACATCGATGGTGACCAGGCTCAGCGGCTGCTGGCTGCGGCGCGCGTGGGCGATCAGCAGACGCGACTGCTCGTCGAAGCCGCGGCGATTCAGCAGCAGGGTCAGCGGATCGACCAGCGCCAGCCGCGACAGCTCCTCATTGGCACGTTCCAGCTCGGCGGTGCGTTGCTGCACGCGCTCCTCCAGCTGATGGTTCAGATCCAGCAGGCGCCGCGTCATGCCCGACAGCGCCCCCGACAGCTGGGCCACCTCGGCACTGCCTCTCAGCACCGGCATGGCTGCCCCTGGCGCCCCCTGCTCCAGTGCACGCGCGGCCCCGGCAATGCTGGACAGCGGCCGCGTCAGCCGTCCGGCCAACCACCAGACCAGCAGGGCCGCCAGGGCCGCCGCCAGCAGGCCCATGCCGAACACCGTCCAGGCCTGGGCGCGGGCCCGGGCAAAGGCGGTGAGCACGGGCTCGCGGGACACCACGGTCCAGCCCAGGTCGCTGGCCGCGCTGCGCGGCAGCACCGCCACCACCGAGGTCAGATACTGCTGCCCATCGTTCCAGCGCGTCACGCCGGCCGGCTCGGCCCTGCCGTCGGCCGCGACCAGCGGCAGCGTCTGTTGCCGGGCCAGCTGCTGCGCCAAGGTGCCCGCCGGGGCATAGATCATCTTGCCCAGGCGATCGAAGATGAAGGTCTCCAGCCGGCGCTCGGCGGCGTTGCCGGGTGCCAGGCTCTCCACCACCTGATCGGCCCACTGCCAGCTCCCGTGGGTGACCAGCACCCCCAGCCATTTGCCATCGACCCGGATCGGCGCGGCAAAGTCGACAAAGCGCAGCGGCTCGCCGCTGGGCAGCGGCGGGAACGAGGCGGCCAGCATCTTCGCCGGGTGCACGTCACCGACATAGATGCCCCTGCTGCCGGGCTCGAACCAGGGTCGCTCGCTGGCATTGCGGCCCACCATCAGACCGCCGGTGGCGGCGAGAATTTGGCCGCTGCCATCGGCAACGCCGATCCAGGTGTTCCAGGGATTGCTGGCCTGGCTGCGCGCCAGGGCGGCTTTCGCGATCTCGGAATCCAGCCCCTGCAGCCATAGCTCCCGGGCATCAGCGATGACCTGCACCTCACGGCTGCGCCGGGACAGCTCCTCGGCCAGCACGTGGGCGGCGCTTTGCGCCACCACCTGCAAGGCCTGGCCCTCGTCGCGCCGGATCTGCTGTGTCAGCATCGCCGACAGGCCCCATGACAGAGACACCGACAGAGCCACCACCAGCAGGCCGAACACGCCGGCGGTCTGGGTTCTGAGGCTGAGCGTGGGCGAGGTGCGGATCATGGGGCCGAGATTACGTCCAAATCCCAGGGGCGACAGCGCAACAAACCCCAGGGCGACGCCGGAGGGAGTACAAGAGGGGTCCGTCAGCCACATTGCAAGGAGCACCCATGAGCACACCCTATCGCGTTGCCGTCGTCGTCGGCAGCCTGCGCAAGGATTCGATCAACCGCAAGCTGGCCCTGGCACTGGCGGCCATGGCACCGCCCGGCCTGAAGCTGGAGATGGCCGAGATCGGCGCGCTGCCGCTGTACAACCAGGATGACGACGCCAGCCCGCCACCACCCTCGGTGGCCTTCAAGCAGCAGATCCAGGCCGCCGACGCTGTGCTCTTCGTCACCCCCGAGTACAACCGCTCGGTACCGGGCGTGCTGAAGAACGCCATCGACATCGCCTCCCGCCCCTATGGCCAAAGCGCCTGGAGCGGCAAGCCCGCCGCGGTGGTGAGCCTGTCGCCCGGCGCCATCGGCGGTTTCGGCGCCAATCACCATCTGCGCCAATCGCTGGTGTTCCTGGACATGCCGACCCTGCAGCAGCCCGAGGCCTATCTCGGTGGCGGTGGCGATCTGTTCGATGACGCCGGCGCGATCAAGAAGCCCGACACCCAGGCCTTCCTGGAGAAGTTCATGGCGGCGTTCGAGCAGTGGGTGGAACAGAACAAGACCGCCTGAATGAAAGAAGCCGCGCCGGGCGTTAGCCCAGGCGCGGCCGCTGGCAAACGGGGGCTTTACTTCACGGCCACATCGTCAGCCGTCTGTGCGAACACGATCTCGACGCGGCGGTTCATCTGGCGGCCCGAGGCGGTGTCATTGCTGGCCACCGGCATGGCCTCGCCATGGGCCTGGGTGGTCAGGCGATCGGATGACACACCCAGGCTCACCAGGGCCATCTTCACCGCACCGGCGCGGCGCTCCGACAGGGCCTGGTTGGCGGCATCACCGCCCATGCTGTCGGTATAGCCCTCGATCGAGGCCGAGCGCTGCGGATTGCGCTTGAAGAAGTCGGCCAGCTTGCCCAGATTGCCGCTGCTGGCAGGCAGCAGCTGCGACTTGCCGCTGTCGAACAGCACATCGCCCAGGGTCACGACCATGCCCTTGTCGGTCTTCTTGGCATTCAGCGCCTGCAGCTGCATTTCCAGATCGCTGACGCGGGCGTCACGCCGGGCCACGCGGGCCTGGTCGCGCTGCGCGGCGGCATCGGCGGCGGCCAGCTCGGCGGTCTTCTGCACATTTGCCTGCTGCGCCGTGGCCAGCTTCTGCTGCGCGGCATCCACCTCATTGGTGCGCGCCTCGAGGCGCAGCTTGTCGCGCTCGGCGGCGGCACCGGCGGTGACGGCCTGGGCGGCCTTGGACATCGCGGTCTGCTGCGCAATCACGGCACGCTGGTTCGCCAGATAGGCCAGGTGATCGACGCGGTAGCTCTTGTCGCCCGCGGTCCAGGCCTGGTCGGCCATGCGCAGGGAGTCGTTGGCACGCTTCAGTTCGTCGGGGGCCAGGGCCGTCACCTGCGGGTTACTGCCGGCCGCGGTGACGCGGCTGCGCGCCGACTCCAGTTCGCCGTTGCGAGCAGGCACGGAACTGCAGGCAGCCAGGGCGGCGGCCAAGGTGGAAAGTACGATCAAGCGGGTCTTCATGGGGAACTCCTGATTCGCCGCACGCAGGGGCGCGGCGAACAATGTGGATGGTGGATGGATCAGCGCGGGGTCTTGCGGCTGATTTCCTCGCGCAGCACGCGGGCGGCGTCTTGCGACTCCTGCGCGGCCTTGCGCGAGCGTGTCGACTGAGCATGCAGCTCGGCCACCTGGGCATCGACCTGGGCCTGCTCGGCCAGCCGGGTGGCACGGTCGTAGTCCTTGGCGGCGACCGCCTCGCGGGCGCTGGCCAGCTTGGCAATCGCCACCTGCAACTCGCCCGGTGCGCCCTCGGCGGTGCTGCTGCTATTGGCCTGCTGCACGGCGGCCTCGGCCACTGCCATCTGGGCCGTGGGCATGGGGGCGTTGCTGGCGCAACCGCCCAGCATCAGCACGGCGGACGCGGCGAGCGTCAGACCCAGCGCGGTGGCACGGGCGGGAATCAGGTGATGGAGTGTCATGTCGGTTCCTTGGACTTTGGTTCAAGTCCAAGTCTTGCCGGTTTGCATCGGCCCGTCTGTCTGGCAGCGCACACTGGCGCCAACAAACTCAGCTCGCCACGGTGGCCGGCAGCAGCCGGTCGTATTCCTTTTTGACCACCGCATAGCACTCGCAGGCACGGCGCTCCAGGCCGGGACGGTCCAGGGCGGTGATGTGGCCGCGCCGGTAGCTGATCAGCCCGGCCTCCTGCAGACGGCCGGCCGCCTCGGTCACGCCCTCACGGCGCACACCCAGCATATTGGCGATCAGCTCCTGCGTCATCACCAGCTCATTGGTCGGCAGGCGGTCCAGGCTCAGCAGCAGCCAGCGGCACAGCTGCTGGTCCAGCGAATGGTGGCGGTTGCACACCGCCGTCTGCGACATCTGGGTGATCAGCGCCTGGGTGTAGCGCAGCAGCAGGTGCAGCACCGGGCCGGCACGGTTGAACTCCTGCAGCATCAGGTGGGCCTTGAGCCGGAAGCCCTGGCCCGCGCTCTGCACCACCGCGCGGCTGGGCGTTGACTCGCCGCCCATGAACAGCGACACGCCGACCAGCCCCTCGTGGCCCACCACGGCAATCTCGGCCGAGGCACCGTCTTCCATCACATAGAGCAGCGAGACGATGGCGGTGGTCGGGAAATAGACATGGCTCAGATGGCCGCCCGACTCGTACAGCACCTGACCCAGAGGCATCTCCACCGCTTCGAGCTGCGGCAACCAGCGCGCCCATTCCTCCGGCGGCAGCGCGGCGAGCAGCTGGTTGCGGCGGGGATTCGGCACATTCACCAGAGTGAGCCTCCGTGGACGGGAACCGGAAGAAGCGTCGTCGCGATTGTCGTTGACCAAGGCCATAGTGATCTCTCGATGAGTGGGCTGGCGCACAGACGCCCGACCTCGCCCAGACGCACGATCCTGGCAGCTGTGCATGTCCCCACCCTAACACCATCACCAAGACGCAGGCCTCAGCGGCGCGGAGTTGACGGGGTAGGACAACACCGACATTGACTTGCGGCGCGTGCCGATGTCAGCCGATCGATGCCGGCCCTAATCTTGACTCCACGGGGCGCAACAGCGCGCTCCGCCTTGCAACATCAACCGAAAGGAAACACCATGAACAAAGACCAAGTGAAGGGCACCGCCAAAGAGACCCTGGGCAAGGTGCAGGAAAAGCTCGGTGAAGTCATAGGCAACACCGATCAGCAAGTCAAGGGCATTGCCAAGCAGGTCGAGGGCAAGACCCAGAAAGTTGTGGGCGACGCCAAAGAAATGCTGAAAGACGCCAAGCACAAGGCCTGAGCGTGTTCTGATCCGGGAGCCCTGCGGGGCTTTCATGGGCCGCGACCAGCGTCGCGGCCTTTTCCATTGCCGCCAAGGGAGCGCCATGTCACACCCCCCTCACTACCACGCTGACTCCGGAGCGATACGCTTCTGGGTCATGGTCGATGAACAACTGGTGGGCGCCAGCATCAGCAGCGCCACACTGCACTACCGCTACCGCCCCACCGAGCAGGGCGACGACCCGCTGGAAACCTATCACAAGCATGAGCAGGACCTCGCCGCCGCCGTGCGCCGCCGCGTGGCCGGTGGCTCGATCGAGCCGGTGATGCTGCGCGAGTACGACCTGCGCAGCCCGGCCTAAATCAGCGTACGGGCGCCTGTGGGGCTGACCTGCGTGCCGGCCTCGCCGCGCAGCATCGCCTCGATACGGTCCAGCGAGCCGATTACCGCGCGTTGGCCGGTGGCGCGCACAAAGTCACAGGCGGCTTCCACCTTGGGGCCCATCGATCCCGCCGGGAAGCGCACTGAAGCCAAGGCCTCGGGAGCCACATGGCCCACGGCCCGCTGCGTGGGCAATCCGAAGTCCAGATAGACGGTGTCGACATCGGTGGCGATGACCAGGCAGTCGGCGCCCAGATCGCGGGCCAGCAAGCTGGAGCAGGCGTCCTTGTCAATCACCGCCTCGACGCCCTGCAGCCTGCCCTGCGCATCGGCCGCCACCGGAATGCCACCCCCGCCGGCCGCCACCACCAGCGCGCCCTGCGCCAGCAACCAGCGGATCGGCTGCAGGCCCAGCACGGACTTTGGCGCCGGTGAGGGCACGACGCGGCGGAAGGCCTTGCCGTCGGGCGCCATCGTCCAGCCCTGCTCGGCCGCGATGCGCTCCGACTCGGCCTGCGTGTAGACCGGGCCGATCGGCTTGGTCGGCGAGGCAAAGGCCGGGTCGGACAGATCAACGGCGATGCGCGTCATCAAGGTTGCCACCACCCGTTCGGGCAGCAGATTGCTCAGCTCCTGCTCCAGCAAATAGCCAATCATGCCGTCGGTCTGCGCGCCCAGCACGTCGAGCGGATAGGTCTGAACCGTCGCATAGGCGGCCGACTGCAGGGCCAGCAGGCCGACCTGAGGGCCATTGCCGTGGGTCAGCACGAGGTCGTTGCCCGGTGCCACCAGAGCAATCTGCGCTGCGGCGCGACGAATATTGGCCAGCTGGTTGCCGGCACTCAAGTCCTGGCCCCGGCGCAGCAGCGCATTGCCGCCCAACGCAATGACCAGCTTCATGCCAGCGTGGCGACCAGCACCGCCTTGATCGTGTGCACGCGGTTCTCGGCCTGGGTGAAGACGATGGAGGCCTCTGACTCGAACACCTCGTCGGTGACCTCCAGCGCCGTCAGGCCGAACTGCTCGTGCAGCTGGCGGCCCAGCTCGGTGTCGAGGTTGTGCAGCGCCGGCAGGCAGTGCATGAACTTGGTGCGCGGCTTGCCGGTGGCGAGCATCAGTGCGGGCGTCACCTGGTAGGGCAGCAGCTGTTCGATGCGCTGTGCCCAAACCTCCTTGGGTTCGCCCATGGACACCCAGACATCGGTGTAGATGAAATCGGCACCTGCCACGGCCTTCAGCGGGTCGGCCACGATGGTGATCCTGGCGCCGGTGCGCTCGGCCAAGACGTGCATGGACGCCACCAGCTCGGCCGGCGGCTGCAGGCCGGGCGGCGCGGCAATGCGCACATCCATGCCCATCTGCACACCGCCGATCAGCAGCGAGCAACCCATATTGAAGCGCGCGTCGCCGATGTAGCAGAACGACATCTCGTGCAGCGGCTTCTCGCCGAACTCCTCCATCGTCAGCAGGTCGGCCAGGATCTGGGTCGGGTGCGACTCGTCGGTCAGCCCGTTCCAGACCGGCACATGCGAGAAGCGCGCCAGCTCCTCGACCACGCTCTGGTGGAAGCCCCGGTACTCGATGCCGTCATACATGCGGCCCAGCACGCGGGCAGTGTCCTTCAGCGACTCCTTGTGGCCGATCTGCGAGCTGGCCGGGTCGATATAGGTGACATGGGCGCCCTGGTCGTGGGCCGCCACTTCGAAGGCGCAGCGCGTGCGTGTCGAGGCCTTCTCGAACACCAGGGCGATATTCTTGCGCTGCAGGCGCTGCATCTCGTTGCCAGCATATTTGGAGCGCTTCAGCTCGGCCGCCAGGTCAAGCAGATAGCGGATGTCGCGCGGCTCGAAATCGGCCAGGTCCAGCAGCGAACGGTTGCGCAGATTGAAGCTCATGGTGTGGCCTTGGTGAGGGTGTCAGAGAGGATCGCGCTGCACCGGGCAGCTCATGCAGTGGCTGCCACCGCGACCGCGGCCCAGTTCGCTGCTGGGTATCGTGATGACCTCGACGCCGGCCTTGCGCAGCAGCGTGTTGGTGTAGACATTGCGGTTGTAGGCCATCACCACGCCCGGGGCCAGGGCCAGCAGATTGTTGCCGTCGTCCCACTGCTCGCGTTCGGCCTCGAAGCCGTCGCCGCCGGTCTGCACGACGCGCAGGGCCTTCAGGCCCATGGCCTCGGCGACCACATCGAGGAAGGGCTGGGTTTCGGCGCGCACATCCAGCGCGCCGCTCGCCTCGCCCGGCCGCAGACTGAACGCGCGTATCTCGGCCACGACCTCGGGGAAGACGGTGACCAGATCGCGGTCGCAGAAGGTGAACACCGTGTCCAGGTGCATCGCCCCACGCGATTTTGGCAGCTGCGCGGCAATCACCCGGCTGGCAGCTCCTTGCGCGAACAGTCGTCGCGCCAGCTGGCTGACCGCCTGCGGCGAGCTGCGCTCGCCCATGCCTATCAGCACCAGGCCATTGCCCAGCGGCATCACATCGCCGCCCTCGATCGAGGCCTGGCCGTGGCCACGGTCGGGGTCGCCCCACCATTCGGTGATCTGGCCCTTGAAGGCCGGGTGGAAGCGATAGACGGCCGTCATCAAGAGCGTCTCGTGGCGGCGTGCCGGCCAGTACATCGCGCCCAGCACCGCGCCATCGCCTATCCAGCAGCTGGAGTCGCGGGTGAACAGGGTGTTGGGCAGTGGCGGCAATAGAAAGTCCGCCGCGCCCAGGCATTGGGCGCTCAGGCCCGGCACCGCGAACGGCAGCTCGCCGCGCAGCAGGCCGCCGATCAGATGCTCGGCCAGCTTTTGCGGTGTCAGCGCCTCCAGCCAGGGGCGCAGCTCGGCCGCGGCCTCGGGATCGATGAAGTCAGGGCCGAGCTTGCGGTCCAGCAGCCAGGCGCGGGGCTCGGGCAGTGCCACGACCTCGGCCAGCAGCTGGTGCAACTCCAGCACCTCGACGCCGCGCTCGCCCATCGCATTGGTGAACACATGGTGGTCGTTGCGCGCCTGCGAGACCCATAGCACATCGTCGAACAGCAGTTCCTTGCAATTGGCCGGCGTCAGCCGCGCCTGGGCCAGGCCCGGCCGGCAGACCAGCACCTTGCGCAGAACGCCGACTTCGGAATGCACGCCATAGCTCATCTTTTCTCTCCCAGGAATCAAAGGGCCAGCTTGCCGGCACTCAACCAGTAGCCCGACAGCAGCGCCAACGCCACCAGCGCCGCAAACAGCGCCCACTCGAATGAACGGAACAGCGGCCTGCCCTGCTCACGCTTGGCCAGCATGAAGACCAGTGCGCCCGGTGCGTAGAGCAAGGCGCTGAGCAGCAGGTACTTCGGGCCCGCGGCATACAGCAGCCAGACGCAGTAGACGGTGGCAAGCCCGGTGATCGGCAGATCGATGCCGCGCAGCGTGCCGGCTTCGCCTTCACGGCGCAGTGCCAGCACCAACCCATAGACGGCGCTGAACAGATAGGGCAGCAGGATCATCGCGGTGGACAGCGAGATCAGCGCCAGGTACGAGGCCTTGGAGAACAGGGTCACGAGCAGGAACAGCTGCACCATGCCGCTGGTCAACCACATCGCGTTGGCGGGCACGCCCTGCCCGTTCTGCTTCGCCAGCGCCTTGGGCATCACGCCATCGCCGGCCGGGGTGAACAGCGACTCGGCCGCCAGCAGCGTCCAGGCCAGAAAGCCGCCACCGACCGAGACGATCACACCGATATAGATCAGCACCGCGCCCCAGGTGCCGACCGCCTTTTCGAGCACGCCGGCCATCGAAGGGTTCTTCAGCCCGGCCAGGTCCGGCTGGCTCAGGATGCCCAGCGACAGCAGCGATACCGCCATCAGCAGCGCCAGCGTGATCAGGAAACCGGCGATCGTCGCCTTGCCCACATCGGCACGGTTGCGCGCCCGGGCCGAATAGACGCTGGCGCCCTCGATGCCGATGAACACCCAGACCGTGACGAGCATCGTGCTCTTGACCTGGTCCAGCACCGAACCGAGCTTGGCGTCGCCCCACAGACTGAGCGTGAACACATCGACCTGAAAGGCCAGCGCCACCAGCACGATGAACAGCAGCAGCGGCAGCACCTTGGCCACGGTGACCACGGCATTCAGCACCGCCGCGCCCTTGATGCCCTTGAGCACCAGCCCGTGCACGACCCACAGCACGACCGAGGCACCGATCACGGCGGCGGTCGTATTGCCCTCGCCGAAGGCCGGGAAGAAGTAGCCCAGGGCGCCAAAGGCCGCGACCAGATAGCCGACGTTGCCCAGCCAGGCGCTGACCCAGTAGCCCCAGGCCGAGTTGAAGCCGACATAGTCGCCGGCAATCGCCCGGGCATAGGCATAGACGCCGTTGTTCAGCGCCGGCTTGCGCAGCGCAATCATCTGGTACAGCAGGGCCAGGCTCAGCATGCCAGCGCCGGTGATCAACCAGCCAATCAGCACCGCCCCGGCCCCCGCGCCGGCCGCCATGTTCTGCGGCAGACCGAAGATGCCGCTGCCGATGATGGAACCCACGACAAGGGCGGTCAGCAGGCCCAGCGAGAGCCTGGCCGGAGCGGCGGCGACCGCCGCGGACTTTTCCGGTAATGCCTTGGGTGTGGCTTGGGATGTCAGCGTACTCATCGTGATCCTTTCATGGCCTCGGGCGCTGATGATCGCGACGCACGCAGCGACTTGCATTGATCTACATCATTCGACGCAATCCACGATCAATAGTGATAAAAGTGGCGGCGAATGTCTGTCTGCCAGCGCACGGCTCTAGCCATGCCTTCGCTGCCGGTGGCGCATTGCGAGCCGGCGTCGCCCAGCTTTTGCCACGCCACGGTGCATCAGCGCAGGCGCAGCCCCGCCGGTCGACGGGCGCCTGTGCGGGGCTGAGGAGCGCAGCGGCTTGGGCCAGCACGCGCCAGCGTGCGGATCAATAAACTGACTGGGCGCGTTTGTCCGAGCTTAGTGAGCGAAGCGAACGGGGCGAGTTGCGCGACCGGCCCAAGGTACGAGCACCGCAAGGTAGTCGAAGACCCCCGCACTGAAGCCCGGCGGCTGGCGGGGCTGCGGCTGCGCCGCCACCCAACGCCGACCTATCACTCATGCCGCAACGCCTCAATCGGATTCAGCTGCGCCGCCCGCCGCGCCGGCACAAAGCCGAAGACCACGCCAATCGCCGCCGAGAAAGCGAACGACAGCAGGTTGATCGCCGGATCGAAGAGGTAGGGCAGCCCCATCAGTTGGGCCAGCGCAATCGAGGCCACGGTGGCCAGCGCGATACCCATCAGCCCGCCCAGCGCGGCCAGCACCACCGCCTCGATCAGGAACTGCAGCAGCACCTCACGCTCCAGCGCACCTATGGCCAGGCGCACGCCGATCTCGCGGGTACGTTCGCTGACGCTGACCAGCATGATGTTCATGATGCCGATGCCGCCCACCAGCAGGCTCACCGCCGCCACGGCACCCAGCAGCGTGGTCATGATCTGCGTCGTGCCCGACAGCGTGTCGGCGATCTGCTTGGTGTCGAGGATGTTGAAGTTGCTCTCATCGCCGGCGCTGAGCTTGCGGCGCTCGCGCAGCAGATCCGTCAGGCTGGCCTTCAGGCGCTCGCTGTCGGTGTCGTCCTGCATTGAGACCAGCAGGGTCGAGATGCGCTGGTTGCCGGTGACGCGGCGTTGCAAGGTGTGCAGCGGCACCAGCACCATATCGTCCTGGTCATTGCCCATCGCGCCCTGGCCCTTGGAGGCCAGCACACCGATGATCTCGCAGCTGAACTGCTTGACGCGCAGCTGCGCACCCAGGGACGGCAGGCTGCCGAACAGCTCGCGGCGCGGCGTCTCGCCGATCAGGCAGACGGCGGCGCCGGCGCGCAGCTCGGCCTCGCTGAAGATGCGGCCGCTGGCCAGCTTCCAGTTGCTGGTGTCGAAATAGGCATTGCTGCTGCCGGTCACGCTGCTGGCCCAGTTGCGGCCGTTGGCCACCACCGTCACACCGGTGCGCACCTCGGGTGCCACCGCCCTGACGCCGCCGATCTGCGTGGCGATGGCGTCGATGTCGGTCTCCTTGAAGCTGGGCGCGCCGCCGCCGCCGCCGGGGCCCTGGCGCTGGCCCGGCCGCACCATCAGCAGATTGCTGCCCAGGCCGGCGATCTGGTCCTGCACCGACTGGGTCGCGCCCTTGCCCAGTGTGACCATGGTGATCACGGCGCTGACGCCGATGACGATGCCCAGGATGGTCAGAAACGAGCGCAGCAGGTTGCGGCGGATCTCGCGCAGGGCCAGCAGCAGTGAATTGAGCAGCATCGTGGGTTCCTCAGGCCGGCAGGGCCACGCTCGTGTCGGCGCCTTCGCCGACCGGATGCGGGTTGGGCTCGTCGCTGGCGATCTCGCCATCGACGAAGCGCACCAGGCGGCGCGCATAGGCCGCCATATCGGGCTCGTGGGTGACCATCACCACGGTGATGCCGCGTTGCACATTGAGCATCCGTATCAGGTCCATGATCTCGCGGCTGCGCGCCGTGTCCAGATTGCCGGTCGGCTCGTCGGCCAGCAACACGGCGGGCTGGGTGACGATGGCGCGCGCGATCGCCACGCGCTGCTGCTGCCCCCCGGACAGCTCGGCCGGCGTGTGCGTCTCCCAGCCGGCCAGGCCGACCGAAGCCAGCGCCTCCTGGGCCGCCTGTCGGCGCATCGCCGCGCTCTCGCCGCGGTAGAGCAGCGGCAGCTCGACGTTCTCCTGCGCCGAGGTGCGGGCCAGCAGGTTATAGCCCTGGAACACGAAGCCCAGGAAGCGCCGCCGCAGCCGCGCCCGCTGGTCGCGCGACAGCCGCTCGACATGCACGCCCTGGAACAGATACTCGCCCGCGCTCGGCGTATCCAGGCAGCCGAGGGTGTTCATCGCCGTCGACTTGCCCGAGCCGCTGGGGCCCATCACGGCAATGAACTCGCCGGCGTGGATGTCCAGATCAATGCCCTTCAGCGCCATCAGCTGCGCCTGGCCCTCGCCATAGACCTTGGTGATGCCGCGCAGGCGTATCAGCGGCAGCTTGTCGACCGCCTCGCTCACCTCAAAGCCCCACTGCGCTGGTCGGTGATCACCGCCATGCCGACCTTCAACTCCGGGCTCGTGACCTCGGTCAGGCGGCCGTCGCTGATGCCGGCAGTGACGGCGACCGCCACCGCCTGGCCGTCGCGCAAGACCCAGACCTGGCGCTTGGCCGAGCCGCCCTGCCCTCCACCATTGCCACCGGCGCGGCGCTGGCCCTGGCCACCGGGCCGTTGCGGCATCAGCTTGGAAACCAGGCTGCCGCTGTTGCTGGCGGCCGCCGCCTGCTTGGCCGCCGCAGCAGCCGGGTTGAAGCGCAGGGCGCTGCTGGGCACCAGCAGCACATCGCTGGCCTGCCGGGCGGCAATCGTGGCGGTGGCCGTCATGCCCGGGCGCAAGCTGAGGTCGGTGTTGTCGACCTCCAGATAGGTGATGTAGGTCACCACGTTGTCGGTGGTGGTGGACCCGAAGGCGACGCGCGTCACCTTGGCCGGGTATTGGCGGCTGGGGTAGGCGCTGACGGTGAAGCTGGCCTTCTGGCCGACCTGCACCGAGCCGACATCGGCCTCGTCCACATTCACCTGCAGCCTGAGCTTGGCCAGGTCCTCGGCGATAGCGAACAGGGTCACGGCCTGCAGCGAAGCGGCCACCGCGTTGCCCGGTTCCACCGAGCGGGTCAGCACCACGCCGTCGATCGGCGACTGGATCGAGGCCTTGGACAGATTGATCTCGTCGGTGCCCAGTGCCGCCTGCGCGTCGGCGACACCGGCGCGGGCACTGGTTTCATCGGCGACGGCCCGGTCCAGGCCGGCGCGGCCGCTGTCCAGCTCGGCCTTGGACGGCACCTTGCCGCCCGACAGGCGCGCCACCTCCTCCAGCCGGGCCAGATTGCTGCGCGCCTCCTTCACGGTCGCGGCGGCCTGCAGCACCCTGGCCTGGGCGGCGGCCAGCGAGGCGCGCGAGCGGGCGATCTGGCCGGACAGCTTGGCCGTGTCCAGCCGCACCAGGACCTGACCCTTCTTGACGCGGTCGTTCACATCCACCAGCACGCTGCTGATCGTGCCCGACAGCTCGCTGCCGATGTTCACCGCCCGCGTGGGCTGCAAGGTGCCGTTGGCGGTGACCGACAGGGTCAGGTCACCACGGGTCACCGCTTCGGTGGTGTAGGCGGGCGCGGCATCGCTGGCCTGCTGCCGCTGCCAGAAGTACCAGCCGGCTCCCGCCGCCATCAGCAGCGCGAGGCCCAGCCAGAGGGTCCAGCGCCGCCACCAGGGCTGCCGCCCGGGATCGTCCAGCAGGGTGGCAATATCGCCAGCGGCCGGCGGGGTGACGGGCTTGGGTGGGGTCGACGAGGGCATGTTCATGGCTTGGCGGGCGATACGCGGATCGTGTTGTCTTGGTCGGGCACCCAGCCACCACCCAGCGCCTTGTACAGACGCACATGGTCGGTGTTGAGGGTGGCCAGCAGGTTGGCGACGCTGTCTTGGGTGCCGAGCGCATTGCGCTGCGTCTCCAGCACGACCTGGAAGTCCACCAGGCCGCTGCTGTAGCGCTGGCGGGCCAGCAGGGCGGCGCTCTGCGCCGACTCGGCGGCGGCGCGCAGGTATTGCAGGCGCTCGCGGTCATGGCGCAGGGCGACCAGCGCGTCCTCCACCTCCTGCAGCGCCGCCAGCACGGTGGCCTCATAGGTCGACTGCACCTGGTCGAACCCGGCCTCCTGGGCCCGCACCCGGGCCCGCGCCGCGCCGCCGTCGAACAGCGAGGCCGAGACACTGCCCAGCAGGCCGGCCGCCACCGAGGACCCGCTGGTCAGCGAGCCCAGGGCCAGCGAACTCAGGCCCAGCGAGCCGCTCAGCTGGAAGCTCGGATAGCGCGCCGCATCGGCTTGCCGCATCCGGGCCCAGGCGGCGGCAACGCGAGCCTCGGCGGCACGCACATCGGGGCGCTGGCGCAGCGTCTCGGCCGGGAAGGCCAGCACCAGGTCATCGCTGGCCTGTGGCGTGCGCTCGACCGCCACCAGGCGCCCGTGCAGCGCGGCCGGTGCCTGGCCGGTCAGCACCGCAATCGCATGCTCGGTCTGCAGTGCCGCCGCCTGCAGGGCCGGCAGTTGCGCCTGGGTCTGCGCCACGGCGGCACGGGCCTGCTCCAGCTCAAGCGAACCCACCAGGCCGGCCTCGGCGCGCCAATCGGTCAGCTGCAAGGTCTCCTGCTGGCTGGCCAGGCTGGCCTGGGCAATCAGCAGGCGCGCCTGCAGCCCGCGCAGTTGCAGATAGTTCAGGGCCAGCTCGGCTGCCACCGACACCTGCACGTCGCCGAGGCTGGCCAGGCTGGCCGCCGTGTCGGCGTCGGCCGCACTGACGCCCGCGCGCTGGCCGCCAAACAGGTCGGGCTCCCAGCCGGCATCCAGCCCGGCACGAAAGCCATTGCTGCTGCTGCGGCTGGCGCCAGAGTAATTGCGCTGGGCCGAGGCGCTGAGGCCCAGCGACGGACCGAGGCCGGCCGTCTGCACATCGCCCAAAGCGCGGGCCTGGCGCAGTGCGGCCACCGCGCTTTTCACCGAGCGGTTGGCGTCCAGGGCCTCGGCTATCAGCGCGGCCAGCAGCGGATCATTGAAACGCAGCCACCACCGGGCCAGCGGCGTGGAGCGGGCCGACGCGGCTGATTCAACCCAGGCCGTGGGCACTTGCACGCCACCGCCGGCCGGTAGGCCGCTCGGCAGGCTGGAGCAGGCCCCCAGGCCCAGCAGCAGCAGGCCGGTCACCATACCGTGCAGTGTCATGGATGTCCTCTCAGAGTGCCGACGCTTCAAGTCTGCCAGCCGGGGGCCAACCGGTCTGTGCGCCAACGCATATTTCATCATGGGGCTCAGCATGGGCCGGCCTCATTGCTGCTTCGTTGCCGGAATGTGTCCGGCTGCTGTGTACGCCAGCGTACAGACAGGTCCAAGCCTGGGCCCTAGGGTGAGCTCAGGCACAGAGCCATGCCCCTCCCGAGGCGCGGCGCTGCCGCCATGCCCAGGCCCTGCTGCTGGCGCCCGACTCCTACGCCAGCCACGCCACGCAAGCCATGACCCCTGACCTGTCCGGCACCCACAATCCGAACCAGAATCATCTGCTGGCCGCCCTGCTGGATGCCGAGTTCGACCGTCTGGCCCCGCAGCTGGAGTTGATCACCATGCCGCTGGGCGAGGTGCTCTATGAGTCGGGCGGCAAGCAGCGTCACGTCTATTTCCCGACCACGGCCATCGTCTCGCTGCACTATGTGCTGGAGAACGGCGGCTCGTCGGAGATCGCCGGCGTCGGCAACGAGGGCATGCTGGGCATATCGCTGTTCATGGGTGGCAACTCCACGCCCAGCCGCGCGGTGGTGCAGACGGGTGGCCATGGCTACCGGCTGGGTTCGGCCCTGCTGATGGACGAGTTCAAGCGCACCGGGCCGGTGCTGCGCCTGCTGCTGCGCTACACCCAGGCCCTGATCACGCAGATGGCGCAGACGGCCGCCTGCAACCGCCACCACTCCTTGTCGCAGCAGCTGTGCCGCTGGCTGCTATTCACCCTGGACCGCCTGCCCGGCAACGAGCTGACCATCACCCACGACCTGATCGCCAGCACCCTGGGCGTGCGCCGCGAGGGGGTGTCCGAGGCGGCCAGCCACTTGCAGACCCAGGGTTTCATCCGCTACCGCCGCGGCCATATCACCGTGGTGGACCGGGCCGGCCTGGAGGGTCGGGTCTGCGAATGCTACGGCGTCGTCAAGAAGGAACTGGCGCGCCTGCTGTGCGACGTCAGGCAACGCTAGAAACACTGAACATGCCCCTGATCGAGTCACTGACACGCTGGTACACGCGCCTGCTGCTGGCCCTGGGCCAGACGCCCTCGCCCGCCATGGCCGTGGCCCCGACCGCGCAACCCTTTGTGATTGCCGGCGCGCTGCAGGACGCGATCTTCAACAGCGCCAACTTCTCCAGCATCGCCACCGATGCGCAGGGCGTGATCCAGATCTTCAACGTCGGTGCCGAACGCATGCTGGGCTACCAGGCGGCCGATGTGGTCAACAAGGTCACCCCGGCCGACATCTCCGACGCCCAGGAGTTGATCGCCCGTGCCGCCACCCTGAGCCAGGAACTGGACGCCGCCATTACCCCCGGCTTCGAGGCGCTGGTGTTCAAGGCCTCGCGCGGCATCGAAGACATCTACGAGCTGACCTATATCCGCAAGGACGGCAGCCGGCTGCCGGCCCTGGTGTCGGTGACGGCGTTGCGTGACGCGCAGGACGCCATCATCGGCTACCTGCTGATAGGCACCGACAACACCGCGCGCAAGCAGGTCGAGGCCGAGCAGGCCCTGCTCGACCAGCGCCTGCGCGACCAGCAGTTCTACACCCGCTCGCTGATCGAATCGAATATCGATGCGCTGATGACCACCGACCTGCGCGGCATCATCAGCGACGTCAACCAGCAGATGGCCACCTTGACCGGCTGCAGCCGCGACGAGCTGATCGGCGCCCCGTTCAAGAACTACTTCACCGACCCGCAGCGTGCCGAGGAGGCCATCACCCGTGTGCTGCGCGAGGGCAAGGTCACCAACTATGAGTTGACTGCCCAGGCCGTCGATGGCCGCGAGACCGTGGTGTCCTACAACGCCACCACTTTCCACGACCGCGAGCGCAAGGTGCAGGGCGTGTTCGCGGCGGCCCGCGACATCACCGAGCGCAAGCAGTTCGAGGCGATGTTGCAGCAGGGCAATGCCGAGCTTGAGCTGGCCAAGGCAGTGGCCGAGAAGGCCAATCTGGCCAAGTCGGACTTCCTGTCCAGCATGAGCCACGAGCTGCGCTCGCCGCTGAATGCGGTGCTCGGTTTTGCCCAGCTGATGGCCTCGGAGCAGCCGCCACCGAGTGCATCGCAGAAGCTGTCGATCGACCAGATCCTGCAATCGGGCTGGTATCTGCTGCGGCTGATCAACGAGATCCTGGACCTGGCGATGATCGAGTCGGGCAAGGTCTCGATCTCGCAGGAGTCGATGTCGCTGACCGAGGTGCTGCAGGACTGCCAGGCGATGGTGGAGCCGCAGGCCCGCAAGCGCGGCATCCAGGTCATGCTGCCGCGCATCGACGGCCGCTTCTATGTGCATGCCGACCGCACCCGGCTCAAGCAGGTGGTGATCAATCTGCTGTCCAACGCGATCAAGTACAACCGCGATGGCGGCGCCGTGATCGTGCAATGCGGCATGAGCGCCGAAACGCGGGTGCGGCTGAGCATCCAGGACACCGGCATCGGCCTCAGTACGGACCAGCTGGCGCAGATGTTCCAGCCCTTCAACCGCCTCGGCCAGGAAACCGGCAGCGAGGAAGGCACCGGCATCGGCCTGGTGGTGACGCGCCAGCTGGTCGAGCTGATGGGCGGCACGATGGGCGTGGAAAGCCAGGTCGGCGTGGGCAGCGTGTTCTGGGTCGAGCTGGGGCTGGCCGGCGCACCGGAGCTGTTGCTGGACGAGCCTTTCCGCGAAGCCCTGCATACCGATGAGGCGGTGGTCCAGTTGCCGCCCTCGTCGCAGCGCACGCTCTTGTACGTCGAGGACAACCCGGCCAATCTGTCCCTGGTCGAGCGCCTGATCGCCCGACGCAGCGACCTGCGCCTATTGACGGCCATCGATGGCCACAGCGGCGTGCAGATGGCGCGCAGCTTCGCGCCCGACCTGATCTTGATGGACATCAATCTGCCCGGCCTCAGCGGCTTTGGCGCGCTGGCCATGCTGCAGAACGACCGCGCCACCGCGCACATTCCGGTGCTGGCCCTGTCGGCCAATGCCATGCTGCGCGATGTCGAGAAGGGGCTGGCGGCCGGCTTCTTCCGCTACCTGACCAAGCCGATCAAGGTCGATGAGTTCATGGAGGCGCTCGATCTCGCCCTGGCCCAGACCACCCCACCCGAACTGCTGCCCACCGACTGAGGCCCCCCATGCTAGACCCCGCCGAAATCCTCAATGCCAGCATCCTGATCGTCGATGACCAAGCGGCCAATGTGCTGCTGCTGGAGCGCATGCTGCGCGACGCCGGCTACGGCAACTGCAGCTCGACGATGGACCCCAAGGCGGTCTGCGGCCTGCATCTGCGGCACCGCTACGACCTGATACTGCTGGACCTGCAGATGCCCGAGATGGATGGCTTCGAGGTCATGGAGGCGCTCACCGGCATCGAGACCGGCGGCTATCTGCCGGTGCTGGTGATCACCGCCCAGCCCGGCCACAAGCTGCGCGCGCTGCAGGCCGGCGCCAAAGACTTCGTCAGCAAGCCGTTTGAGTTGGTGGAGGTGCAGACCCGCATCCGCAATATGCTGGAGGTGCGCCTGCTCTACCGCCAGCTCGCTCTGCACAATATGTTGCTGGAGCAGAAGGTGCTGGAGCGCACCGCCGCGCTGCGCGACAGCGAGGCCCGCTTCAAGAGCCTGGCCGAGCTGTCGTCCGACTGGTACTGGGAGCAGGACGCCGCCGGCGTGTTCACCAAGACCTCGGGCCCGGTGTTCGAGATGCTGGGTATGGAGACTCCCGCCGATGCGAGCGTGGATCAGCCCGCGCCGCGCTGGAACTCGGACGAGCGCGCCCAGCTCGACGCCAATATCGCCGCCCGTCGCCCCTTCCTGGACCATATCTACAGCCGCACACTGACCAACGGCACGGTGCAATACCTGCAGGTCAGCGGCGAACCGATGTTCGACGCCGGCAGCGCCTTCATCGGCTACCGCGGCGTGGGCTCGGACATCAGTGAGCGTGTGAAGGTGCACGCCCTGGCCACTCCAACCATCTGAGGTCATCATGGAATCAAGCATGCACAAGATTTCCGCGCTCTACCCGACCAAGTCTGAGGCGCAGGGCGTGCGCCAGCACCTGCTCGGCGCCGGCATCGCCGACGGCGACATCTTCCTGCACTCCGAGCATGCGGCACAGGCTGCCGAGGAAGGCAGCGACGAGGTGCTCAAACACGTGCTCATGGACGGCGCCATCGGCACCGCCGTGGGCACCGGCGTCGGCGTGCTGGGCACCGTGGCACTGGTCGCCGCCAACGTGACCCTGTTCGTGGCCAGCCCGCTGATTGCGCCGCTGGCGATGCTGGGCTGGTTCGCCAGCCTGGGCGGTGTCGTCGGCGCCGTGGCCGGTGCGGGCAGCAAGCAGGGCAAGTTCTCGGACTTGCTGCGCGACGCGATCCAGGTCGGCAACACGGTGCTGGTGGTGCGCACGCACGACGAGGCTCAGCGAGAACTCGTCAAGGGCCTGGTCACGGCGTCTCTGCAAGGGCGCGACATGGTCGCAACGGAATCGGATTGAGTGACTGAGAACCTTCAGCGCGCCAGGCGACCGTTCACCAGACAGTCCGGAGTGAACTCGAAGGCGATCGCCGGATCGGGCCGCACCAGCTTGGCTCGCCTGCCGTCATAGTCCAGCCGCGACAGGATGTCGCGGATCAGATTCAGCCTGGCCAGACGCTTGTCATTGGCGCGCACCACATGCCAGGGCGCTGCCTCGGTGTGGGTGCGCAGCAGCATCGTGTCGCGTGCATGGGAATAGGCCTTCCAGTGCTTAAGTGCCACCGCATCGACCGGGCTGCTCTTCCACTGGGTGAGCGGGTCGCGCAGGCGGGCGGCGAGGCGACGCTTCTGCTCGTCCCTGTCGATATCGAGGTAGTACTTCAGCAGCTTGATGCCGGAGTGAACCAGCAGCGCCTCGAAGCTGGGCACAGACAGCATGAAGTCTTCGTACTCTGTTTCACTGCAGAAGCCCATCACGCGCTCGACGCCGGCGCGGTTGTACCAGCTTCGGTTGAAGAACACCAGCTCCTGGGCCACCGGCAGCTGGGCCACATAGCGCTGGAAGTACCAGGCATGGCGTTCACGGTCCGAGGGTGCGCCCAGGGCCACCACACGGGTCTCGCGGGGGCTGAGGTGCTCGATGACGCGCTTGATGCTGCCGTCCTTGCCCGCCCCGTCGCGCCCCTCCACGATGACCAGTATCTGCTGCCCGCAGCGAATGAAGTGCCGCTGCAGCTTGACCAGCTCGATCTGCAGCAGGCGCAACTGGGCTTCGTACTCCTCACGCGCGGGCCGGGCCGGCGCCGGCTCAGCTTCGGCTTCGCCCTGTGTCTTGTTCACGGCCTTCTTGCTCATCGTCATTGCCTCCGGTTTCGAACGGCTTGCGTCTGCTGGCCGGCACACCGGGCCGGCTTCAGCCACCGGCCTGTGCCACCACTCTGCCATCGACGACCTCGATGGTCTTGTCGCAGCGCAGGGCCAGCTCCGGATTGTGAGTGACGAACAGCACGCTGGTGCCCTGCTCCCGGTTCACCCGCCGCAGCAGGTCGAACACCGCATCGGCGCTCTGCGTGTCGAGATTGCCGGTGGGCTCGTCGGCCAGCAGCAGCGCCGGGTTCATGGCCAGTGCCCGGGCCAGCGCGACCCGCTGCTGCTGCCCGCCCGAGAGCAGGCCCGCAGGCTGGTTGCGCCAGGGCGACAGGCCCACACTGTCGAGCAGCTCGGCCGCGCGCTCGGCCATGGCCGCGTTCGGGAAGCCCGCGTCGCCGAGCAGGGGCATCAGCACATTTTCCAGCGCGGTGAAGGCGCCTAGCAGGTTGTGAAACTGGAACACAAAGCCGATGCTGTGGCCACGCAGCCGCGTCAGCGCATGATCGGCCAGCGCCGTGGTCTCCTCGCCACAGACCTTCAGCAGACCCTGCGTGGGCCGGTCCAGCAGCCCGACGATGTTCAGCAGGGTGCTCTTGCCCGAGCCCGACGGCCCCATCACCGCACAGAACTCGCCACGCCGCAGCGTCAGGTCGATGCCGTGCAGCACCTCGGTCTCGTTGGGCAGACCCACGTTGAAGGACTTGCGCACGCCCTTGAGCTCGACGACCACCGGCTGATCGGCCGGTTTTGCGGTCTGTTTTGCGGCCTGCTTTGTGGCCTGCCCCGGCTCAGCCACGGATTGCCACCACCGGGTCCAGCCTAGCCGCACGCAGCGCCGGGGCGAAGGCCGACACCAGGCCGGTCAGCGTGGCCAGCACCAGCGCCGCCACGAACAGGCCGGGCTCGAAGGTCAGCGGGAACAGCGGCGTGCCGTCGGCGTTGCGCTGCACGCGCTGCCACACCAGCAGGGCCATGCCGCCCAGGGCCGAGCCGACCAGGGCGCCGCCCAGACCCAACAGGCCGCCCTGCAGCAGGAACACCCGCAACACCTGTCCCCGGGAGATGCCCATCGCGCGCAGGATGCCGATCTCGCGCGACTTCTGCACCACCGACACCACCAGCACGCTGGCAATACCCAGGGCCACAGACAGGGCCACGAACAGGCGTATCAGCGTGTTCGAGCTCTGCTGCGCATTGACGGCGGTGAAGAACTGCGCATTGGTGCGGATCCAGCTGTCGGCCTGCACGCCGGTGGCGGCGGTGATGCGCTGGGCCACGGCCTCGGCGGCATAGACATCGCGCACCGTCACGTCCAGCACCGACACGCCGCCGGGCAGGCCCAGCAGGCTTTGCGCGTTGCGCAGTGCCATGAAGGTGCTGCGTTCGTTGGCGGCCTTGTTGCCGAGATCGAAGATGCCGGAGATGGTCAGCGTGCTGGCCGCGCCGCTGGCAGCGGTGATGCGCAGCTTGTCGCCCAGATCGACGCCCAGGTCGGCGGCCAGCTCGGTGCCGATCAGGATGTCGCTGCTGCCCAGTCGCGACCTGCCGCGCACGATCTTGTCGTCCATGGAGACGATGCGGAAATAGAGCTCGGGCTGCATACCGACGACCGAGATCGCGCGGCTGGCGTCACCGCGCACGACCAGCGCCGAGCCGGTGGCCGCCGGAGAGACCACCAGCACCTCGGGCATGGCGCGGATCTGCGCGGCCACGCCCTGCCATTGGTCCAGGCTCTTGAGCCTCTGCAACGGCGCCTGCAGCACGGCACCCTCGACCAATCCGGGCTTCTGGCCGGAGGTGTCGGCGCGCAGCGGTCGCACCGTCTCCTTGGGCGGCAGCAGCTGGATATGGGCCTGGCCCGTCAGCACCCGCCGCATGAAGTTGGCCTGCAGCCCGCTGAGCAGGGCCGACATGAATACGATCACCGCCACGCCTATGGCCACGCCACCGATGATGAAGGCGGTCTGCATGCGACCCTCGCGCAGGAAGCGCAGTGCCACGATCCATTCGAACGGCTGCCAGCGCGGCAGCTGCGCCAGCGCGGGCACGGGCGCAGGCACGGCGGCGCCGGCCTCCCCACTCATGGCGGCAGGGCCGCGGGCAGCGGCCGGATACGCGCGCCATCGACGATGGTCAAGGCCCCCACCGGCGCCACCTGGTCGCCGGCCCGCAGGCCCTCGAGCACCTCGGACAGGCCGCTGCTGCGCAGGCCCAGCCTGACCGGCTGGCGCCGCACATGTCGCCCGTCCAGCTTCAGCACCCAGGGCGCAGCGCCATCGGCCTCGTGCAGCGCATCGTTCGAGACCAGCACCGCCATGGGCCGCCTGGCAACCTCGATGTCCACCGACACCGTCATGTCCTGCTTCAGATAGGCCGGCGGCTGCGGCACGCCCAGCCTGACCTCGACCGCGCCGCGCTGCGCGTCGACGGCCGGGTTGATGAAGTCGAGCCTCGCTTCAAAGCGCTGCTGCGGATAGGCATCCGCCGAGGCCAGGGCGGACAGGCCCAGGCGCAGCAGTCGCAGATTCCGCTCGTCGATCTGCACCACCAGCTCGGTACGACCGGCAGGCGACAGCAGCAGCAGCACCTTGCCGGGCTGCACGACATCGCCGGGCTCGACATTGCGGGTGATGACGGTGCCGGCCGACGGCGCGCTGACGGTGGCATAGGCCAGGCGCGCGCGGGCCGCATCCGCTCCGGCCTGGGCCTGGGCCAGGGCCGCCTCGGCAATCGCCGCATCACTGCCGGCCGGCCTCGCACTGTCGAGTTGCTGCCTGGCGCTGGTCAGCTGGGCCTGGGCCACCTGGTCGGCGCGCAGCGCCTCGTCGAGCGCGGCCTGGCCGATGAAGCCCTGCGCCTTCAGGTCATGGCTGCGCAGCAGCGCATGGGCGGCCGCCTGTCGATTCGCCTGGGCCTGGCGCAGGCCCTGCTCGGCCATCGGTGCCTGCAACTCGTGCAGTTGGCGCAACCGGGCACGGGCCTGCTGGACGGCCAGCTCGGCCTGTTTGAGCTGGGCCCGCAACTCGGTCGATTCCAGCTCGATCAGCGGCATGCCGGCCGCCACCTCCTGGCCTTCGATGACCGGCACCGCGCGCACGGTGCCGGTGATCTGCACGCCGATATCGGCCCGATGCGGCGTGGCCACGCGCCCACTGGCGACAACGGTCTGCACGAAGTCTCGTTGCAGCACGGGCTGCATCGCGACCTCGGGCCCGAGCAGCAAGCGCGGCCCGGCCAGCGCCGCAAGCGCCAGCAAGGCCAGCAGGAGGGCAAGCTTGAGCGCATGGCGCCGCAGCGAGTCGGAGAAAGAGGCGATCGTCAAGATGGCGGAGTTCTAGGCAATTGGCGCACCGCAGGCGAGCCACGGGACATGCGTCGAGCATGCCGACAGAGGCGATCCGGCGGATTGACTTGCGTCAAGTCGCGTGTCAGCGGGACAGGCCGGACCCCGCCGTGCGGAACACCCGATCCCAGAAGCCACTGGTCACGCCGTAGCGACCACGCTCCAGGATCGGCTCCTGCGGACTGCCGTGGTGCAGCGCATGCCAGCGCTTGCGGCGCACTATCCATGCACGCTCGCTGCGACCATGGTGCATCACATGATGGGTGATGGTGTAGACCAGATAGCCGGTCAGCAGCCCCCAGGTCACGGCGCAGGCCCGCCACACATCACCCAGCAACAGCGCGGGCATGAAGACCAGGGCGGCGATCAGGCTGCCGCTCAGCACCGTCGGCGTGCAGATCAGCGCCGTCGGTCGGCGGTGGTGTTCAGCATGCCAGGTGCTGAAGGGCCGCAAGCCATGCAGCACGAAGCGGTGCAGCACATACTCGACCAAGCTCCAGCCGGCCAGGCCCAAAAGCGCCAGTGCCAGCAGTGGCAGGCGCTGTGCCGGCGGACCGGCCAGCATCAAGAAGCCGGCCAGGGCCGCCGACGCACCGCCATACAGGGCGAAGTCGGCACGGTAGGCGGTACTTCCGTGTTCCATCGAAAACCAGCCCATGCGGTCCCTTGATGATTCAAGCTGCGTGGGTCAGATCCGGCCCAAAAGCAGCAACACGAGCAGGATCACGACGATCAGCCCCAGCCCCCCGGTGGGGCCGTAGCCCCAGCCGCGGCTGTGCGGCCAGGCCGGAAAAGACCCGATCAGCATCAGGACCAGAACAATCAGCAGGATGGTGGCAAGACTCATGATGTCTCCTTGTTGACGATCAGTTCGACGGCGACGATGCCGGCGGCACCACGATCACGGTCGTGCCACCGGTTCTGCCGGTATCACCCTTGTTGCCGTCATAGCCCTGAGTCCCTTGTGCGCCCTGTGTGCCTTGAGTGCCCTGGGTACCTTGGGTGCCTTGTGTACCCTGTTCGCCCTGGGTGCCCGGAACGCCGGGAGGGCCTGCCGGGCCGGGGACAGGAGTTGCCACCGGTGCCGGCGGCACATTGACGACAGTCGGCTTGTCGCAGGCGGCAAGGCCCAGCGACAGCAGCAGTGCGGAAACAAGCATCGAATGATTCATCGCAAATCCTTGGTGGTTGAGGTTTGGTACAAGATGGTCACAGCCTATGCCGACTGGGGAAATAGTTCCGTGCGTTGGCGAACACAGGCGCAAACGGAGCCACCATGTCAATTCGGCCGATTGCCTCACTGATGCTTGGCACCCTGCTGAGCCTGCCCGCTGGCGCCAGCGATGGCGGGCAGCTCGCCGCCGACCATGGCTGCATGAACTGCCACGGCCCGGCAGCCAAGTCGGCCCCGGGCCTGCAGGGCCTGAGCGCCAAGTTGCAGCGCAAGGGCGACAGCCCCGAGGCGCTGCAGCACCTGCTCAAGGAAATGCGCGAAGGCAAGACCATCCACGGGCACCAGATGGTGTCGGACGAATCGGCCATCGCCATCCTGGCCTGGATGGCACGAGGGTCACGCTAGGGCCTCAAGGCTTTGTTGGCGAGCGCACAGACCGTTGCCGGCGATGGCTTTACAAAGGCACATCGATAGCCTGCGGAGGTCTGAAGATGCGCACCACGACAACGGGTTTGAAGGCGGTGGCTTGGGGCGCGGCTCCGTCTGAGGCGCCACCCGGGCGCTGGTTCACACCGGGCCTGGCGGCGCCGGAGGAGCAGATCAGCGATCTGCCCTCGAGCCTGGGCTTCATCGGGCTGCAGGCGGCCTTCCGGGCCACCGGCGGAACGGCACGCGCCGATGACCTGGCGCGCCTGTTGGAGTACCGGCGCAGCGCCGACGGCGCCACCTTGCCGGAGCTGATGGCCGAGGGCGCGGTGTTCGGCTTCCGCTGGCGCCATTGTCTGTGGATACCGATGTTCCAGTTCGACCTCGCCGACCTGTCGATCAAGCGCGGGCCGCACGCCGTGCTGGAGGAGCTCTCCAACGATTTCGACGGCTGGACGCGTGCGGCCTGGTTCGCCCGCCCCACGGCCTGGCTGCAAGGTCGCCGGCCGGTGGATCTGCTGGAGTCGAACCTGAACGCGGTACTCGGCGCGGCGCGGGCCGACCGCTTCATCGCGGCCGGGTGAGGGGTCACCTCGCGCTGCTGCTGGCGGCACTGCTGAGCGCCGGGGGAGCGGCTGCCTCCGAGGCGGCGGGCGGCGATGCCGCACAGGCGCTACACCGAAGCCAGCGCACCCTGGCAGAGGCGCTTCGCCACAATGACTTTCAGCAGCCGTTGTGGCTGGAGTCGCAGGAGCGCGAAGGCGAACTCAGCGGCGATGTGCATGCGCTGCTGCCCTACCCCTTTGCCGCGTTGCGCGCTTCACTGACCCAGGCCGCGCAATGGTGTGAGTTGCTGATGCTGCAGATCAATATCAAGCACTGCGAGCCCGCACCCGGGGTGCTGGCGCTGCACTTCGGCCCGCGCTATGCCCTGCCCCTGGCCAGCACCCTGCGCCTGAATCTGGACTATCAGGTGCCCAGCGACAGCCCCGACTACCTGCGCATCGAGATGAAGGCCGCCAACGGCCCGCTGGGCACACGCCAGTACCGCATCCTGCTGGAAGCGGTGCCGACGGAGGACGGGCAGTCCTTTGTGCACTTCAGCTATGCCTATGGCTACGGCCTGCCGGCACGGCTGGCAATGCAGACCTATCTGAGCCTGGCCGGCCGCGGCAAGATCGGCTTCAGCCGGGCCCCCGCGCGAGCCGGTGCGCCGCCCCGGCCTATCGACGGCCTGCGCGCGGCGATCGAGCGCAACACGATGCGGCACTACCTGGCCCTGGGCGCCTATATGGACAGCCTGTCCGCTCCGGCGGCGACGCGCACCGGGCAGCGCCTGGCAGCCTGGTTCGACGCCACCGAGCGCTATGCGCTGCAGCTGCATGAGATGGAGCGCGACGACTACCTGAGCATGAAGCGCAAGGAGCTGCGGCTTCAGCCCTGAGACGGCCGGACCTACTTGCCGCGTCCGCCCTTCTCGTCATCCTTGTCCCGGCCACGGTTCTGCGCACCGCCCTTGTCGTCGCGATCACGGTCCCGGCCACGCTCTGCGGCGGGCGTATGGGCCTGCGGAGGCCGGGTTGCTGCTTCAGGCCGGACTTGCCTTTCCGGCTGCGCATTGCCACGCCGGGTCGGCTCGCCCGGTTGGCTGCGCGGCATGTCCACAGGTCTCGTCACGCTGGGCTGGGGCGCGCGCTCATGGCGCGAGCGGATGTTCTCCTGCTGCTCGGCCGCACGGGGGTAGCGCTCGCCCGAGTAGGGGCGCTGATAGACCGGCAGCGGCGTGGCGCGCGGCGGCGTGCGATGGTTCCACTGGTCCCAGCCGCGCCGCTGCTGCGCCCAGTCCGGGCCCCAGTGATCGCCCCAGCGCGGCGGCGCGTCGGCACGCCAGCCGCGGAAGTACGGCGGGGGCTGGCGGTAGTAGCGCACCGGCACGCGCAGCACGAATACCGGCACCACATCCCGGTCCACGCGGCGCCAGGGGCCGTCATACCAGACGCTCTCGTACCAGTCGTCGTTCTGATAGACCCAGTACTGCCCCTCGTAGAAGAAATAGTTCGAGTTCGCCCCCGGCGCGTAATAGACCGGATAGCCGGGCACGGCCATCATGCGGGGGTAGCTGGGCATATTGATGCCGATGTCCACGCCGGGCAGCTGTATGCCGATGCCGACATTGACCTGGGCCTGCGCGGCGGGCGCCTGGCCCAGCAGCAGCGCCAGCCCAAGGGCCCAAGCCAGCTTGGCCAGTGGGTGGGACGCCAAGCCCCGCTTGCGAGTGAGAGCGCTGAGTGGCATGGAGGCTCCTGCGAAATGTGCTTGATTGAGGCGAGTCACGCCCGAATGTCACAGCCTGCGCGCCAGAACTTCATCCGTCGGTGCGCTGGCATACAGACAGTCCATCCGCAGTCGGCCAAGCTGCAGCTTTGCAGGGGCCCCACCATGAGCGACAAGAAGATCCTTGAACACATCACCGCCCTGGTGGACGAGGAACACCGGCTGCGCGACGATCACGCCGCACGCGACCAGCATGCCGAGCGCCTGCGCCACTTGGCCGAACAGCTGGACCAGTGCTGGGACCTGCTGCGCCAGCGCCGCGCCAAGCGCGAGTTCGGCGACGACCCGGCCGAAGCCGCGATCCGCGATGTGCTGACGGTCGAAACCTACAAGGGCTGATGCAGCCGGCAGAACTCAAGGCGGCAAGCGACGGCGCCTGGGCGCTGTCGGGCAGCTGGACCGTGCACGGCCTGGGCAGTTGGCCAACTCAGCTGCAGACCCTGGCCTGCAACAGCGGCCCCCAGGTGCTGGACGGCGAGAAGCTGGAGGCAATGGACAGCGCTGGCGCCTGGGTCCTGCAGCGCTGGCTGAGCAGCCACGACGCCAGTGCCAAACCGGAGCACTGGCCGCCGCGCCTGCTGGCCCTGCTGGAGCGGGTGGCCGGCCATGCCGTCGAGCCCCTGTCTCAGCCGCCCCGCCATGGCCTGCTGGAGCGCACCGGCCGCAGCGCTGCGGCGGCCGGCGAGCAGGCCTGGGCGCTGCTGCATTTCGTCGGCGAGGCGGCCGTGGCAGGTCTGGGGCTGCTGCGGCATCCCCGCCGGATGCGCTGGCGTGCGCTGCTGCGCCAGATCGAGATCGACGGCTTCAATGCACTGCCCATCATCGGGCTGACCTCCTTCCTGATCGGCGTCGTGGTGGCCTACCAGGGCGCCAATCAGTTGCGCCACTATGGCGCCAACATCTTTGTCGTCGATCTTGTCGGTTACGCGATGCTGCGCGAGTTCGCGCCGCTGATCAGCGCCATCATCATCGCCGGCCGCTCCGGCTCGGCCTATGCGGCGCAGATCGGCACGATGGTGGTGACCGAGGAGATCGATGCGATGCGCACCCTGGACATCGCCCCGATCGAGCTGCTGGTGCTGCCCAAGCTGCTGGCCCTGGCCATCGCCCTGCCGCTGCTGACCGTGTTTGCCGACATCGCCGGCGTGTTTGGCGGCATGGTGATGGCGCGCTCGCAGCTGGGCATCGGCTTTCACGAGTTCCTGGCCCGCTTCGGCACCGAGATGCAGGGGCCAACACTGTTGATCGGCATCGGCAAGTCGCTGGTATTTGCCTTGATCATCGCGCTGATCGGCTGCTTCCAGGGCTTTCGCACCCGCGGCAGCGCCGACAGCGTCGGGCGCCAGACCACGCTCAGCGTGGTGCAGGGCATCTTCCTGGTGATCGTCGCCGACGCACTGTTCTCGGTCGTCTTCAATCTGCTGGGGATATGAGATGAAACGGCTCGGCTGTGCTTTGCTTGTCGCCGCATTGGGGTGGCAGAGAGGACGGGGGGCCGCCCACTGCGGGCTGAAGCTTGGGCCCGTCCTCGCGGACGGACCTTCAGCTTCTTTATGCCCGCCGTGGCCGGCCCCCCATCCCCTCTGCGGATGCGTTGGTGGCCGCCACCCCAGAGCAGGGCGCACGGGGCATACCGGTTGCAGCAGCGGCGAGGGCGTGCCGGCCGCAGCGGGCATGAAGAAGCCGGAGTCCGGTCCGTCCAGGGCCGGACAAGGCTTCAGCCCGCAGCGGCCGGCACGCCCTCGCCGCTGCCGCTCACCGCAGTGGAATTGCTGAGATGGCCACCGACGACAACGTCATCGAGCTGCGCAAGGTCGGCACGCGCTTCGGCAACCATGTCGTCCATGCCGATCTGGACCTGGACGTGAGGCGTGGCGAGATCCTTGCGATTGCCGGCGGCAGCGGCTCGGGCAAGTCGGTGCTGCTGCGCGAGATGATTTTGCTGCACCAACCCAGCTCGGGCAGCATCCGGCTGTTCGGCGACGACCTGGCCACGCTGAGCGAGACACAGACCCATGCACTGCGCCAGCGCTGGGGGGTGATGTTCCAGAAGGGCGGCTTGTTTGGCGCACTGACGGTTCGCGCCAATGTCAGCCTGCCGCTGCGCGAGCACAGTGAGCTGGATGACACCACCATCGACGAGATCGCCGAGTGGAAGCTCGCGCTGACCGGTCTGCCGCCCGATGCCAGCCTGAAGCTGCCCGGCGAGCTGAGCGGCGGCATGATCAAGCGCGCGGCGCTGGCCCGCGCGCTGGCGCTGGACCCGGAGCTGCTGTTCCTCGACGAGCCGACCGCGGGGCTGGATCCGGCCAGCTCGGCCGGTGTCGATGAGCTGATCCTGAGCACCCATGCGCTGTATGGCTTGACGGTGGTGATGATCACCCACGACCTGGGCCTGCTGTGGGGCGTCAGCCACCGCGTGGCGGTGCTGGGCGAGGGCCGGGTGCTGGCGATCGGCACGATGGAGGAGCTGTCGCACCACGAGCACCCGATCGTGCAGGCCTATTTCGTTGACACGCGCGCGGGCAGGCCCGGCGCCAAAGAGGAGGTGCCGGCGTGGAAGACAAGGTGAACTACGGCGTGGTCGGTGCCTTTGTGCTGGCCCTGGGCGCGGCGCTGATCGGCGGCGTGCTGTGGCTGGCATCGGGCCTGGGCGGGAAGCAGAACACGGTGCCCTACCAGTCCATCGTGCAGGAGTCGGTGGCCGGACTGAACCTCGACGCACCGGTCAAGTACCTGGGCGTCAATGTCGGCAAGGTCACGAGCATTGCCATCGACCCGGCCAATCCGCGCCAGGTGCGACTGCTGTTCCAGATCGAGACCGGCACGCCGATCAAGCGCGACACCGAGGCGGTGCTGAAGACTCAAGGGTTGACCGGCATCGCCTATGTCGAGCTCAACGGCGGCAGCGAAGGCTCGCCGCCGCTGCTGCCCACCGAGCAGGACCCGGTGCCGACGATTGTCTCCAAGCCCTCGCTGAGCGCCCGGCTGGAGAATGTGGCGACCAGCGTGCTGGCCAATGTGGACCGCATGTCCACCAATCTGAATGCTGTGTTCGATGCCGACAACCGAGCGGCACTGAAAGGCACACTGGCCGATGTGGCATCGCTCACGCATGCGCTGGCCGCGCAGCAGGGCGCCATCAGTGCGGGCATCGCCGACGCCGCCCGCACCGCTGCCCGCACGGCGAGCGCCAGCGAGCAGCTGGCACCGACACTGGCCCAGATCAGCAGCAGCGCTGAGGCGGTGCGCAAGATGGCCGATGCCGCGGCGCTGGCCAGCGCCGGCGCCGGCCGTGCCGCAGACGCCGCCGCCAGCGGCGTGCAGCGCCTCAGCAACGAAACCATGCCCGAGGTCGAGCGCCTGTTGCTGGAGCTGAACCAGCTCGCCAGCGCGATGCGACGCTTCAGCGAACAGACCGAACGCACACCGAGCAGCCTGATACTGGGCGGCCCGGCCCGGCCACCCGGCCCCGGAGAGAAGGTCACGCCATGAATATCAATCAACTCGGAGTGGCTATTGCGCTGAGCGGCCTGGCCCTGCTCACCGGCTGCGGCTCGCTGCTGCCCAAGCCGGCCGCACCGCCCACGCTGTATTCGCTGGATGACGTCACCACCGTGGCGGCTGCGCCGCCAGCTGCCTCGGCACCGACCCTGATCATCAGCACACCCCGCGCGGCGGCCGGCTTCGACACCCGCCACATCGTCTATCAGCGCCAGGCCCATCAGCTGGATTACTTTGCTCAAAGCCAGTGGGCCGATACACCTTCGCAGATGCTGGCGCCCATGCTGCTGCGCGCGCTGGAGCGCGGCGGAGCCTTCCGCGCGGTGCTGGCCGCGCCGGCTGCCGCCGCCGGCGACTTTCGACTGGACACCGAGCTGCTACGGCTGCAGCAGGACTTCGCCACCACGCCCAGCCAGGTGCGGCTGACCCTGCGCGCGGTGCTGGTCAACACGGCGACGCGCCGCGCCGTCGCGGCGCGCGAGTTCGATCTGAGCCTGCCCGCGCCCAGCGAAGATGCCTATGGTGGCGTGTGGGCGGCCAATCGGGCGGCACAGCAGTTGCTGGGCGAGCTGGCGGCATTCTGTGCGCAGGCGGTAAGGGCGATGCCCTCACCCTGAGCGTCTGCGTATCAGGTGACCGGAACCGCCCGCCCATCACGCTGCGCAAAGAACTGCCGCGCGCGAGCCACAAGTTGCGCATCGCTCGGGTGATCCACCGTCTCCCAGCCGACGATCAGATTGCCGATGGCCGGGCGGTGCTTGTCGACATAGCGGCGGAAGTCGCTTTGCGCGGTGTGACCCGCAGTGACCAGCACCTCGCCAATGTCGCTCAACGCGTCACACACGGCGGCGAAGAACTCATGCTCGGTGCGCACGCCACTGCCATGCTGGTGGGTGTCGTGCTCCTGCTCCTTCAACCTGTGGGAGCGCACCTGCTCGGCGTCGAAATGCAGGATCTGGGCGTTGTGATGGTCGAGCCAGACCACGGCATGGGCAAGCGACATGGGGAGTACTCCTGGGCAACGCGAAAGCGCGATGGCCCACGATGCGTCGGCCCGACCCGGCCGTCTGTGCGCTGTCGCACGCAGGGCAGCTCAGCCTTGTCCGTCCCGGCTCAGCCGTCGATCGGCGCCACCGTCACCGCCACCCGCGGCTGGGCCTTGCCGCCACCGCGTATCACGCCGCGCAGCGGAGCCACATCGGCATAGTCGCGGCCCCAGGCCAGGGTCACATGGTCATGACCGGCGACGACGTCGTTGGTCGGGTCCAGAGCCAGCCATCCCAGGGCCGGGCACCAGACGGCGACCCAGGCATGGGAGGCATCGGCGCCGACCAGGCGCGGCTGGCCGGCGGCCGGGTGCGTCAGCAGATAGCCGCTGACATAGCGTGCAGCCAGGCCCAGCGAGCGGCACGCGCCAATCATCACGTGGGCAAAGTCCTGGCACACACCGCTGCGCAGGGCCAGCACCTCGGGGGCACGCGTGTCCACCTGCGTGCTCAGCGGCTTGTAGGCAAACTGTTCGTTGATCAAGCTCATCAGCGCGTACGCGCCCTCGGCCAGCGGCCGGCCCGGCGTGAAGGCCTCGCGGCCGAAGGCGGCCAGGGCCGCATCGCGCGGCGCAAAGTGCGAGGCCAGGGTGAACTCCACCGCCTCACTGCGCACCGCACCGGCGTGGTAGCGCAGCGATTCGGCCACCTCCTCCCACGGCGGGCTGAGCTGCAGATGCAGTTCGGGCGCAGCAGCCAGGCCGGCCTCGAACACACTGGTCACCGACAGCCGCTCGTGCACATGCTCGTGGCTGAAGACCAGGCGCATATTGCCCCACGGGTCCAGGCTCAAGGGATTGCGCGTGCCGTCGCCATCCAGATCTTTGTCGTCGAGCTCGACCGTGCAGTCGGGCAGCGGATCTATCGTCAGCCGCCAGTTGCGCACCTGCTGCCAGGGCGTGACGCGCGGGCTCAGGCAGGCCAGGTGATGGGCCAGTTCGACCGGCACGTCATAGTCGTAGACGGTCTCGTGCTCGACGCGCAGCCAGCGCAGCGGCAGCGCTTCGTCGGGCACGCCCTGCGTCTGGCTTTGCGATTGACCTTCGCCTTGAGACTGTGACTGCGACTGTCCGGCGTTCATTGCCACACCATCCGGTCCATCGTCTCGACGTGAGTGAACAGGCGTCGGCCGATCGCCACCGACAGCGCCAGCGCCTGCTGGCTGCAGTCATGCAGATGGCCGACCAGCAGCGCATGACCGCCATCGGCGTCGGCGGCGCTGATTGCCTCCAGCGGCCAGTCCTCGGGGCGCGGCAAGGGCGCGGCGACCTCGGCCGCCCATTCGGCCTCGTGGCGGGCGAGCTTCAGGAAGCGATCGTGCATGGTCCGTGCCACCCAGGCCAGCGAGCGGGGGTTGTCCTTGTCATGGACCAGCAGATGCAGCAAGGGCGGCAGCTCGCGCCGGCCCTGGAACTGGGAGCGGTAGGTGATGGTCGAGTCGAACAGGCCCAGCAGCAGCGCAAAGCCGTCTTCGCTCTTGTGCAGGCCCTGCTCGAATCCCTCGGCCAGCGCATTCGACAAGAAGTCCAGCCGCTCGATCTGCCGGCCCACGCTCAGCAGGCGCCAGCCATCGTCGCGCGTCATGCGGTCGGTCTGCGCGCCGGTGATGGCCGCCAGATGGGTGCCGGCGCGTGACAGCACGCCCAGCACATCGGGCAGCGGCGCCACCGTGCCGGCATCGAGCACCGCCTGCAGATGCTGCTGGAAGTGCTCGCCGACCTCGTGTATCAGCTTCCAGTGCTCGGACGACAGGCGCTCGCGCAGTGCCTGCGAGCAGCCGGCCAGGGCCTGCAGATTCCAGGCCACGCTGCTGCTCTTGCGCGTGTCGGCCAGCGCATGCACCAGCGAGCGCTCGAACACGCGGGCGGAGGCCTCGGCCTTGGGCACGGTGGCGCCGATCAGCCCATGCCGGCGGGCCAGCGAGTCGAGCACGCGCAGTACCTCGACCGAGCTGCCGCCACGCTGTGCACCCGACAGTGCCTCCAGCGTGAGCCGCGCCAGGCGCACGCTGTTCTCGGCCCGCTCGGTGTAGCGGCCCAGCCAGAACAGGTTCTCGGCCGAGCGGCTGGTGACGGTGCGGTGCGCGCCGGTCAGATCGGCGGCGGTGAGCGGTTTGGGCAGCAGGCTGGTGCGGTCCACCTCGCCCTTGGTCTGCACCCAGGTGTCGGCACTGGCGCTGCCATGGCGCATCGACAGCCAGGGGTCGGCACCGCCGTCACGCCGGTTGGCCACCCGCGTCAGGCCCCCGGGCAACACGCGCCAGCTGCCCATGCCATCGGCCAGCGCAAACACGCGCAGCACGGCGGCGCGCGGCTCCAGCGCATTGTTGTGCCAGACCGGCAGCTCGGAAGGCCGCAGCCGCTCCTGCAGCGTGTGGGCCGCCGGGTCTTCCTTGATGCGCGCCAGCAGCGCCGCCCGCGCCTTGAGCGACAGGCCGGCCACGACACTGGGCGAGAAGGCCTGGGTGGTGTCGCTGGCGGCAAAGGTCGGCGCGACCACGTAGTCGTTCAGGTCCGCCTGATGCTTGCGCCAGGCGCTGTCTTCGCCGCACCACCAGGAGGTGGTGGCCGGCAGCAGCAATTCCTCGCCCAGCAGCTCGCGCGCCACCGCCGGCCAGAAGGCGGACAGGCCCGGGCTCTCCAGCCAGCCGGCGCCGGGCGCATTGGCCACGACCACCTCGCCGGCGCGCATCGCCTGCAGCAGGCCGGGCACGCCCAGGGCCGAATCGGAGCGCAGCTCCAGCGGGTCCAGATAGTCGTCATCGACGCGGCGCAGCAGCACGTGGACGCGCTCCAGGCCATGCAGGGTCTTCAGGAACACGCGGTTGGAGCGCACCGTCAGGTCACCGCCCTCGACCAGGGTGATGCCCAGATAGCGGGCCAGAAAGGCATGCTCGAAATAGGTTTCGCTGTGCGGGCCGGGAGTCAGCAGGGCCACGCGCGAGCGCTCGCCCTCGGGCGACAGCCGCATCAGCCCCTGCAGCAGGCCCTGGAAGCTGGCGCCCAGGCGCTGGATCGACATCTCGCGAAAGGCCTCCGGGAACTGCTGGCCCAGTATCAGCCGGTTTTCCAGCATATAGCCCAGGCCCGAGGGTGCCTGGGTGCGCTGGCCGACCACCCACCACAGGCCGTCGGCGCAACGGGCCAGATCGAAGGCCACGACGTGCAGATGCACGCCGCCCAGCGGCACGCAGCCATGCATCGGCCGCAGATACTGCGGATGGGCAAACACCAGGGAGGCCGGCAGCAGGCCGCCGTCCAGCAGCTTGCGCGGGCCATAGACATCGGCCAGGGTCGCATTCAGGAGCTTGGCGCGCTGGATCACGCCGCGCTCGATGCCCGGCCACTCGTCGGCGCCCACCAGCATCGGCAGCAGCTCCAGCGGCCAGACGCGGGCCGACTGGCCGCCATCGTCATAGACGTTGTAGGTCGCGCCATCGTCCTGCACGCGGCGGTGGATGCGCGCGGCGCGGCTGCTCAGGTCCTGCCAGCCGGCGGCGCCACTGGCCTCGAAGAACTGCTGCCACAGCGGTGCCAGCTCGCGGTCGGTGGCGCCGGCCTTGTTCAGCCGGCCCTGCAGCTCGCTGTAGTGTCCGTCCTGCCCGCGCAGGGCCGCCTCCGCCGCCAGGGCGACCGGGTCAACGGATTCATCGGCAAGCAGGCTGGACTGCTGCGGCAGGGCATTCAGGGGGCTGGACATATCGATATCATGCCCGGCCCTGCAGCCATGCGGAATTGGCAGCAGTCAGTAGGCCCAGGTTCGGCTTGTCGCGGCACAGGCCCAGCCCCGCCAGCCGCCGGGCTTCAGTGCGGGGGTCTTGATGATTGCCTTGCAGCCATGGCGCAAGCATGCGCCATGTCCCTCGCCAGGCAGAAGACAGCCCGCAGGGGCTGCCTTCTGTCCGGGCTCGGTGCTCGCGCCTTGGGCCGGGCGCAAAACTCACGCCGTTCGCTTCGCTCACTATGTTCGGACAATCGCGCCCAGTCAGATGTGGAATCGCGCGCCGAGGCGCGCTGGCCCAAGCCACTGTGCTCCTCAGCCCCGCACAGGCGCCCGTCGGCCGGCGGAGCTGCGCCTGTGCTGATGCACCGTGGCGTGCTGCGAGTCGAGTGCCCCCAACGCTGCCAGCATTGCGAGCCGGTGCTGACGGCACCCCTTTTGCGGCGCCGAGCAGCGCAGCGGCATGAGGTTGCCCATCGCTCCAGGCGATGGGTCGAGCGCCCTTTGTTTGAGCACCGAGCACAGGCAGCTGCCAACGGCAGATGCCGGCCCCGCAGGGGGTGCGAGGGCGAGTTGGGCGCGTAGCCTCAGGGCGCGAGCAGCGCAGGGGACTTGGCCCGCAGGGCCAAGCGCCGCATTCGGGGTGTCGGCGGCGCCGGCTCGCAATGCGCTCCATCGTTGAAGGCCCGAGGCGGCTTCGCGTCACCTCCCCACCCGCCGCAAATCCAGAGAGAACGGGAACTCCAGGCTGCGCTCGGGCGGGCGGGTTTCCAGCTTGCCAGGCGTGTGGCCCAGCGGCGAGAAACGGGCCAGGCGGCGGCTCTCGGCCTCGTAGGCATTGACCGGCAGGGTCTCGTAGCTGCGGCCGCCCGGGTGGGCGACGTAGTACTTGCCGCCGCCCAGAGACCGCTGCATCCAGGTGTCCACCAGGTCAAAGGTCAGGGGCACATGCACGCCAATGGTCGGGTGCAGGGCCGAGGGCGGATGCCAGGCGCGGTAGCGCACGCCGGCCACATATTCGCCGACGCGGCCGGTGGGCTGCAGCGGTACGGTCACGCCATTGACGGTAACGCGATGGCGCGGATCGATCAGGCCGGTGACCTTGACCTCAATGCGCTCCAGCGACGAGTCCACATAGCGCACCGTGGTGCCGGCCGAGCCCTCCTCACCCATCACATGCCAGGGCTCCAGCGCATTGCGCAGCGTCAGCTGCACGCCGGCCACCGTGATCTCGCCGGCCTTGGGGAAGCGGAACTCGAAATGCGGCGCGAACCAGCCCGGATCGACGGCATAGCCCGCGCGGGCCATGTCCTCCATCACGTCGTCGAAGTCCATCTGCACAAAGGTCGGCAGCAGGAAGCGGTCGTGCAGCTCGGTGCCCCAACGCACCAGGCTCTCGCGGTAGGGCGTCTTCCAGAAACGGGCCACCAGCGCGCGCAGCAGCAATTGCTGGACGATGCTCATCCGCGCGTGCGGCGGCATCTCGAAGGCGCGCAGCTCCAGCAAGCCCAGGCGCCCGGTGGAGGAGTCGGGCGAGTAGAGCTTGTCGATGCAGAACTCGCTGCGGTGTGTGTTGCCGGTCACATCGACCAGCACATTGCGCAGCGAGCGGTCCACCAACCAGGGCGGCATCTGCTCGCCGCGCTCCTCGGTGGCACGGGCGATTTCGGCCAGTGCGATTTCCAGCTCGCGCAGCTGGTCGTTGCGCGCCTCATCAACGCGCGGCGCCTGGCTGGTCGGGCCGATGAACATGCCCGAGAACAGATAGCTCAAGGAGGGATGGTTGTGCCAGTAGGCGAGCAGCGAGGCCAGCAGGTCGGGCCGGCGCAGAAACGGCGAATCGGCCGGCGTGGCGCCGCCCAGCACAAAGTGGTTGCCGCCGCCGGTGCCGGTGTGGCGGCCGTCGATCATGAACTTCTCGCTGGACAGACGCGTCTGCCAGGCAGCGTCGTACAGGAACTCGGTGTGCTGCACCAGCTCGCGCCAGTTGTGCGCCGGGTGGATATTGACCTCGATCACGCCGGGGTCGGGTGTGACCTGCAGCATCTTCAGGCGCGGATCGCGCGGCGGCGGATAGCCCTCCAGCACGATCTTCACGCCCTGGGCAACGGCCGTGGCTTCCACCGCCGCCAGCAGCTCCAGATAGTCCTCCAGCTTCTTGATCGGCGGCATGAAGACATAGAGCACGCCGCTGGCCTTGCCGACCTTCTCGGCCTTGGGGCCGCTGGCACGGCGCGGGTCGCGCACCTCGACGCACAGCGCGCTGCGGGTGATCCAGTGCGCGCTCTCGAAGCGATCGGGGCGTTGGCTCAGCGGCAGAGAGCTGCCTTCGGTTGGACCGGTGCCATTGACGGGCACGCCGGCCTGTATGCCGACCGTGCCGCCCTCGGCCAGGCCGCCACCGGCCACGTGAGAGGAATAGGTCGCCGCCGGGCCACCGACGGTGGATTGCGCACGCAGCTGCGCCGCCCCCGGCAGCATGCCGCGCGGGGCGAACGGGTCCTGCTCGATATGGAAGGGGAAATCGGCCTCGGCCACCCAGGGCAGCGAATCGAGCGGCAGGCGGTAGCCCATCGGCGAATCGCCGGGGAACAGATACATGCGCTCGTCGCGGAAGAACCAGGGGCCGCTGATCCAGGGCTTGCTGCTCAGTGCCGGGTTCTTGACCACGTCCTCGTCGTCGGCCCGCTTGATCGGCAGCACATAGCCGACCACATGCTCCAGCCCCTGCTGGAACACGCGGCGCAGGCGGCTGCGCTCCATCTCATCTTCCAGCTTGGACTCGAACGGATCGACGTTGACCGGCAGGCGGCGCTCGCGCCACAGGTAGTAGAAGGTGTCTTCGTGGCCGGCCTGGATGTGCTGGGTGTTCAGCCCCAGGCGGGTGGTCAGCGCGGTGATGAAGGCCTGGGCGTCGGCGCTGGTGTAGGCGTGCGGTTCACGCTCGTCGGCGAACAGGGTCGGGTCTTGCCAGCAGGGTTGGCCGTCGGCGCGCCAGAAGATCGACAGCGCCCAGCGCGGAAGTTGTTCGCCCGGGTACCACTTGCCCTGGCCGAAATGCAGAAACCCGCCCTGGCCGTACTCGGCGCGCAGGCGCTGCACCAGTTGCTGGGCTAGGGTGCGCTTGGTCGGGCCCAGGGCATCGGTGTTCCATTCGGCGCCGTCGCGGTCGTCGACCGAGACAAAGGTCGGCTCGCCGCCCATCGTCAGCCGCACATCGCCGGCCTTCAGATCGGCATCGACCCGTTCGCCCAGCTTCAGCACCTCGGCCCATTGCTCCTCGGTGTAGGGCTTGGTGACGCGCGGCGACTCCCAGATGCGGGTCACGCCCATCTCGTGGCCGAACTCGACCTCGGCCTTGTCGACCGCGCCGCTGATCGGCGCCGCGCTCGAGGGCTGCGGCGTGCAGGCCAGCGGGATATGGCCCTCGCCGGCGAGCAGGCCCGAGGTCGGGTCCAGGCCGAGCCAGCCGGCGCCGGGCAGATAGACCTCGCACCAGGCGTGCAGATCGGTGAAGTCGACCTCGGTGCCGCTGGGGCCGTCGAGTGCCTTCTGGTCGGGGGCGAGCTGGATCAGATAGCCGGAGACGAAGCGCGCGGCCAGGCCCAGATGGCGCAGCATCTGCACCAGCAGCCAACCGGAGTCTCGGCAGGAGCCTGAGCGCGAGGTCAACGTCTCCTCGGGCGTCTGCACGCCAGGCTCCATGCGTATCAGATAGGACACATCGCCCTGCACGCGCTGGTTCAGCGCCACCAGGAAGTCGATCGTCACCTGGGGCTTGAGGTCCACTTCGGCCAGGTAGGCGGCCAGCAGCGGCGTCGCCTCATCGACCACCAGATAGGGTGCCAGCTCGGCGCGCTGCGCGTCGTCGTAGGCAAACGGGAACTGCTGCGCCTGCGGCTCGAGGAAGAAGTCGAAGGGGTTGTAGACCGACATCTCGGCCACCAGATCGACGGTGACCTTGAACTCGGTCGTCTTCTCCGGGAACACCAGACGCGCCAGGTAGTTGGCGAAGGCGTCCTGCTGCCAGTTGATGAAGTGGCCCTCGGGCTCGACCGTCAGCGAGTACGACAGGATGGGCGTGCGGCAGTGCGGCGCCGGACGCAGCCGCACCACCTGGGGCGAGAGCTCGACCAGGCGGTCGTACCGGTAGCGGGTGACATGCTTGAGTGCAACGTGGATGGACAAAATGCTTCCTTCAAGGTTGCAGGAATGGGGAGTAGGGAAGCATCAGCTCGACGGCATCAGGAAATCGCGGCTGATGCCCGCGCCCAGCTCGCCCACCCGCTCCAGGAACTGCGTCAGATAGGCATGCAGTCCGGTGTCGAGAATCTCGTCGATTCGCGCGTACTCCAGGTCGGCGGCCAGGCGGCCGGCGCGGCGCAGCGTGTCGTCCGACTGCTTGTTGGCCACCTGCTTCAGGTTGCTGACCAGCCGCGCCATGCAATAGGCCAGCGAGCGCGGCATATTGGGCCGCAGCAGCAGCAGCTCGGCCACCTTGTCGGGCTGAATCACATTGCTGTAGACCTTGCGGTAGATCTCGAAGCCCGACACCGAGCGCAGCAGGGCCGACCAGTGATAGAAGTCGTGCGAGTTGTCGCGCTCCGTGCCATGGAACTCGCCGTCCAGCGCATGAAACTTCACGTCCAGCAGGCGAGCGGTGTTGTCGGCCCGCTCCAGGAAGGAGCCGATGCGGATGAAGCTGAAGGCCTCGTCCTGCAGCATCGTGCCCACCGTCACGCCGTGCGACAGATGGGAGCGGAACTTCACCCACTCCAGCAGGGCCGAGGGGTCGCGCTCCAGCAGGCCATCGGCGAGCAGGCGCCTGAACTCCAGCCAGGTCTGGTTGGTGGTCTCCCAGACCTCGGTGGTCAAGGTGCCGCGCACCGCGCGGGCGTTCTCGCGCGCCGCACGCAGACAGCTGATGATTGACGAGGGGTTGCCCTCATCGGCCACCATGAAGTGCTTGACCTTGCGCGGCGTGACGTCGCCGTGGCGCTCCTGGTAGGACCCGATCAACTCCGAGATCGACAGAATGCCCCGCCAACCCTGCTCGGCCGCCGCGGCGGACTGCGGCAGCAGCGAGGTCTGGTAGTTGACGTCCAGCATCCGAGCGGTGTTCTCGGCTCTTTCCATATAGCGCGAAAGCCAGAACAAGTGGTCTGCGGTTCTTGACAGCATGTTGATGTTTCCGTTCCGGTTCAGTCTTCCAGCACCCAGGTGTCCTTGGTGCCGCCGCCCTGGCTGCTGTTGACCACCAGCGAGCCCTCCTTCAGTGCCACCCGGGTCAGGCCGCCGGGCACCATCTGCACGGTGGCGCCGGAGAGCACGAAGGGCCGCAGGTCGATATGCCGCGGCGCGATGCCGGACTCGACAAAGGTCGGGCAGGTGGACAGGCTCAGGGTCGGCTGAGCGATGTAGTTGCTGGGGTTGGCGATCAGGTGGGCGCGGAAGTCCTCGATCTCCTGATGCGTGGCCGCCGGGCCGACCAGCATGCCGTAGCCGCCGGCGCCGTGCACCTCCTTGACCACCAGCTCGCCCAGATGGGCCAGCACATGCTGCAGGTCATCGGCCTTGCGGCACTGGTAGGTCGGCACATTGTTCAGGATGGGCCGCTCGCCCAGGTAGAACTCGATCATCTGCGGCACATAGGGGTAGATGGACTTGTCGTCCGCGATGCCGGTGCCCACCGCATTGCTGAGGCAGACGTTGCCGGCCTTGTAGGCCTCGATCAGGCCCGGGCAGCCCAAGGTCGAGTCCTTGCGGAACACCTGCGGGTCGAGGAAATCGTCGTCCAGGCGCCGGTAGATCACGTCGATGCGCTTGGGGCCCCGGGTGGTGCGCATGTAGACGACCTTGTCCTGCACGAACAAGTCCTGGCCCTCGACCAGCTCCACGCCCATCTGCTGGGCCAGGAAGGCATGTTCGAAGTAGGCCGAGTTGTACATGCCCGGCGTCAGCACCACCACCATGGGCTCGCTGACGCCATGCGGCGCCACGCTGCGCAGGGTTTCGAGCAGCAGGTCCGGGTAGTGGGCCACCGGCGCGATGCGGTGCTGGGCGAACAGGTCCGGGAACAGCCGCATCATCATCTTGCGGTTTTCCAGCATGTAGCTGACGCCACTGGGCACGCGCAGATTGTCTTCCAGCACGTAGTAGCTGCCGCTGCCGTCCGGGTTGGCGGCGCGCACGATGTCAACGCCGGCAATGTGCGAATAGATGTTCTTGGGCACATCCACGCCCATCATCTCGGGCCGGAACTGCGCGTTGTGCAGGATCTGCTCTCGCGGCACGATGCCGGCCTTGAGAATCTCCTGCCCGTGATAGATGTCGTGGATGAAGCGGTTCAGCGCCGTGACGCGCTGCACCAGGCCGGCCTCCATCTCGCGCCATTCATGGGCCGGTATCACGCGCGGTATCTGATCGAAGGGGATCAGGCGCTCGGTGCCCTCGCCGGTGTCCTTGTCGCCATAGACGGCGAAGGTGATGCCAACACGGCGGAAGATGACCTCGGCTTCCTCGCGCCTGGCGCGCATCAGCTCGACCGGCTGCACCGCCAGCCAGCGCTCGAAGGTCTTGTAGTGCTCTCGCGCCAGCGCATTGCCGGCATGCATTTCATCGAAGCTCGGTCTCATGGAGTCCCTCCTGCATTCTTGCTAGAGCAATAAGCGCACCAGGCATTCCGGCCTCTGCGGCCCGCAGCCGGCCCGGCGCCTGCCCAGTGTGCACCGTGCACCAGGGTCACCGCCAGCCCGCGCACCAATTGTTGGCGTGCGCACCACAAACGGGCGCTATGCGGCGGGTACGCCCTCATCGCTGGTGGCATAGATGTTGCGTCGCACCAGGGTCAACCCTCGCACCCCATGCTGACCTTGCTCTCCCGTTTTCTCGGCCGCCTGAGCGTGGGCCGCAAGCTGCTGCTGATCTTCCTGCTCGACATGAGTGCGGTGATCTATATCAGCGGCATTCTGGTGAACGAGAAATACCTGGCGATCGACTTTGCCCGCAAGGAGCTGGCCGGCAACAGCTACATCGCCGCGCTGCACGGCGGCCTGCTGGCCAGCAGCGCCGCCTCACACATCGATGCCGGCACGGCGGACCAGGCGCTGCAGTCCGTCCGAATGGCCGAGCAGAAGCTGGGCGAGGGCATGGACAGCCAGGCGCTGAGCCAGGCCTTCGAGCAGGCGCTGCAGCGCCTGCAGGCCCGGCCGGGCGATCTGGCGCTGGCCCAGGCGGCGCTGAACAGCGGCCGAGAGCTCGTCACCCGCGTCGGCAACCAGTCGAACCTGATACTCGACCCCGACCTGGACAGCTACTACACGATGTCCATCATCCTGCTGCGCATGCCCGAGCTGCTGGAGGCGGTGGCGGGGCTGAGCGGCCATGTGTTGCCCCATACGGTGGCCAGCAATATCAGCGAGAGTGATGCCCGCGCCCGCTTCCTGCTGCTGGAGGGGCGCCTCGACACCAGCCGCCAGGCCCTGGCCTCCGACTACGCCGAGGCCTTTGCCGCCGGCGGGCCGACGATGCGCCAGGCGCTGAACCCGGGCCTGCAGGCCCTGCTGGCCGCCATCGACAGCTACCGAAAGGCCGCCCGCGAGGCGATCGACGCCGGCAGCAGCCATGCCGCAGCCCAGCAGACGCTGGTGCAGGCCCATGCCCATCTGCTGGACAGCACCCAGCAGGCCTGGCAGACCGCCGGCACGCAGATGGAGCAGCTGCTGCGCCAGCGCATTGACGGCTTCTTCACCCGCATGTGGTTGCATCTGGGCACCGCGCTGGCCCTGCTCAGCGTCATCCTGACGGCGGTATTCTTCGTCGCCCGGCAGATCGCCCTGCCGCTGCAGCACCTGGCCCGCGTCACCGACGAGGTCAAGCGCACCGGCGACCATTCGCTGCGCGGCCACTGGAACAGCAGCGACGAAATCGGCCGCCTGGTGCTGGGCTTCAACGACATGCTGGCCCAACTCGACCGCGAACGCCTGGCCCAGCAGGAGCTGGCCGCCAGCGCCCGCGCCGCCGAGGCCCAGCAGCAGCTGGTCGAGGCGATGCCGATCCCGATGATGGTCACCGCCGTGCCCGGCCACCAGGTCCTGCACGCCAACAAGCCAGCCCTGGCCTGGCTGGGCACAGGCACCGACGACCCCTGGCGCAGTGGCCTGGACGCGGCGGTGCGGGCGCGCTTCTTCCAGCAGCTGGCCGATCGCGATGCCGTGGATGAGTTCGAGGTGCGCTGGAAGAGCGGCGCCGAACCGACCTGGGCCGTGCTCTCCGCCCGGCGGCTGGAGTTCCAGGGCCAGAGCGCGGTGCTCACCGCCTTCACGCCGATCAACCACCTGAAATTCATGGAGCGCCGGCTGGAGCTGTGGGCCAAGGTCTTCGAGGCCTCCAACGAAGGCATCCTGATCATCGATGCCGAGCACCGCATCCTCACCGCCAACAGCGCCTTCTGCCGCAATACCGGCTACGAGCTGTACGAGCTGATCGGCGAGCCGGTGCGCGGCCAGGGCGAGGCGGGCACCGGTGCCTTCATGGCCGCGCTGGAGCCGCTGCTGGCCCACCACTCCAACTGGCAGGGCGAGATCGTCATCCAGCGCCGTGACGGCAGCTGCTACCCGGCCTGGCTGATGCTCAGCGTGATGCGCGAGGGCCAGCAGGGCAATGTCTCGCACACCATCGCCACCACCATAGACATCAGCGACCGCAAGCGCAACGAGGAGCGCATCCGCTTCCTGGCCCAGCACGATGTGCTGACCGAGCTGCCCAACCGCTCGCTGTGCATCGAGCGCCTGCGCATGGCCATGCAGCAGGCGCAGCGCCGCGGCGACAAGGTGGCCGTGCTCTTCATCGACCTCGACCGCTTCAAGAACATCAACGACACCCTGGGCCACCACATCGGCGACGGCCTCCTGCGCTCGGTCGCCAAGCGCCTGCTGCAGGCCGTGCGCGCCGGCGACACCGTCAGCCGCCTCGGTGGCGACGAATTCGTCGTCGTGCTGACCGGCGTGACCGAGGTGCATGAGGTCGCGTCCATCGTCGATGAGCGGCTGGTGCCGCTGGTGCGCCAGGCGCATGACATCGACGGCGCGGAGCTGCAGATCTCCTGCAGCGTGGGTGTGGCCGTCTATCCGGACGACTCGGACGACCTCGACTCCTTGATGCGCCACGCCGATGTGGCCATGTACCAGGCCAAGGCCCAGGGCCGCGACAGCGCGCACTTCTTCACCCCGGAGCTGAACGAGCGCGCCCAGCGCCGCATGCGGCTGGAGTCGAACCTGCGCCTGGCGCTGGAGCGCCAGGAGCTGAGCCTGCACTACCAGCCGCGCGTGTGCGCCCAGACCGGCCACACCCTGGGCGCCGAGGCCCTGCTGCGCTGGCACAGCGCCGAGCTGGGCCCCGTCACCCCGGCCCAGTTCATCCCGATCGCCGAGGACACGAAACTGATCGCGCCCATCGGCGCCTGGGTCATCGAAGAGGCCTGCCGGCAGATGGCCGAATGGCGGGCGCAAGACCTGGACCTGCCCCAGGTCTCGGTCAATGTCTCGGCCCTGCAGCTGGTGGACGACGGCCTGCTGGAGACCTTGCAGGCCGCCCTCGCCCGCCACGCCCTGCCCCCCGGCACCATCGAGCTGGAGCTGACCGAGTCGGCCCTGATGGACAAGGCCGAGCAGACCCTCGCCCGCCTGCACGCGATCAAGGCCCTGGGCGTGGACCTGGCCATCGACGACTTCGGCACCGGCTACTCCAGCCTCAACTACCTGAACCGCTTCCCGATCGAGCGGCTGAAGATTGACCGCTCCTTCATCCGCGATATGTTCGAAGACCCGACCGACCTGGCCATCACCCACGCCATCATCGGCCTGGGCCACACCCTGGGCCTGAAGGTAGTGGCCGAGGGCGTGGAAACCGAACGCGAGGCGCAAACACTGCGCCTCGCCGGCTGCGATGAGCTGCAGGGCTACTGGGTGGCGCGGCCGATGGCGGCGGAGGCGCTGGCGGGGTGGTTGGGGTTGCGGCGCGCGGCAGCGGATGGTAGGGGGCGGGAGGTGAGGGCTGTGGTGGAGGTGTGAGGGTTACGAGACAGCAACTTCCAGCAGGACCTCAGTGAAATTCGTTCCACCGTCTCGCGCGGGCTGCTTCTTAAGTTTGTCCAAGGCGTAAGCGAGTGCAACTGTGGCCCCTTCACGATACAGCCCGAGGTCTACATGGTCATTCGCGACGCAGCTTTCGCGCCTCACACTGCCATCGTCACAGAGATACTCGAAGTCTTTGCCATCGTCTTCCTCGGCATCCTGGCCCGCAACATACAAGCGTTGAATGGTCCCCTTGTACACGCGCACTTCAATCCTCCCTTCTTTGATGCTAAGCCACCATTCCCTGGAACCGAAGAGGCCGTGGTCACCGAGCAATCCGAGTAGCGGCTTGTCGGCGTTTAGCGTCAACGCTTGGGTTTTAGCAATGCGTGCGGGGTTGTCGGCCAACTCCTTCGAGAGCTCGTAGACCCGCTTTCCTAGGGGGTTGTTGATATACATCGCTTCCACCTTCAATTCAGACGCTCGAAGTCCAGTAGGTTGGCGTTAAAAATGTCTAGCGCACGGCCTTTACCGAGTTGGGTGTTCATGATACCGAGCCCATCGTTTATGTTCCTGACGCCTACGGCCTCGACCTTGAAGCGCGCGTTCGTTTGGTTCCAAGGGCCGGTTCCGGTAGACATGCCAGGAAACTCGGCCGCAGCAGGATTGTTGGCAGCGATACCGATGTCCTGAAGTTGCGAGGATGTGCCAGGTTTGACCGTGAGACGTACCAGCGCGCCGTCGTATCCGGCTGAATACGCTTTGAGCGGAGCTAACGAGGTTTCACCCGTCCCAATGAGTCGACCGTCCTCGGCCAACCTCTTGTAGTGCGACTCCTTCATGGCTCGGTAATAGATCTCGTTGCCGTAGATGTCGTACTCAAGGACAGGGCTGAGGCGGTTTGCTGAGCGCGTGGCCGGCACCCCTATCCGCATCGCACCTTCGACACTGCCAACAGCCTCCTCAACCCGTCCAAGCGGAATCCCTATTGTTCCTGCCGCGAAAAGGACTGATCCCAAGGCACGTCCGTCGCCATTCACGACGCGGCTAAATCCCCCCCGCACCCCATCGGCCGCGGTGGCCATCGTGTTGCTGACGGTTCCAAGTGGGTTATCCCACAGCCTCGATGCAAAGTCCGCCGTGCCAGTGGCAAGACGCCCCACTATCGATGGGAACGCACTCGCCACGCTCGGAAGATTCGCTAGTACTTCGCCGCCTGCCAGCCATCCGTCAAGCACACCAGTCAGCACATTGCCAGCGCGGCTGCTGCCTACCATCGAGCTGAACCAGCTTGTGGCCTGCTCGCGTGCTGAATGCGGCACTGGCCGCACTTCTTGATACCTGTCCGTCGCAAGTGCCCTATAGGCCGCAATGCTGCTCGACTCCACAGACAACCGCGACTGGTACCCAAAGCCCATGCGAATGTCGCGCGTATCGCGACCATCACCGAAGTTAAACAGCTCGCGAGTCCGTGCAGTGTCTAACTCCTTGCCATATGCGTCAGCCCGTACGTTCTCCGCCCGCCACACAGCCCTGGCAGTCAACGCCGTCTGCGTTTCCTGTGCCGCCCAGACACCACTGGCCACAACTTCAAAGTTCTGCAGGCCCAGCGCCGTGTCCCGGATGCCTTGATCGACCTGCCGGCTCCAGTTTGCGGCAGAGTTTCCATTGAGGCTGCCAAGCTTTGCACCTGTACCGCCAAAGCCATACCGAGCATCGCGCTGTGCCACCCAGCGATCGTCTTGGATGTCCGAGCCGTTGCGATAGTCTCCATCGGGCCAAAGACCATGGCCTTGCTTGGGGTCTGCCAGCGCGTCCGCCATCCCATTGGCCAGCCCGCTGATGAACGCCTGCCCCACACGGGTCCGGGTCTCTCGGCTGCTGAGTCCCAGCACTTGGCTGCTAGCCCAGCCCCCAGCAACGGCCGCAGCCGTGCTCGCGGCGACGCGGCCGATGGACCCCGTATTGCTCAATGCCCTACCCACCGCGTCTCCCGCCGCATAGCCCGCCGCCGCACCGACCGTGGACGCCGCCACTTCGCGCCAGCTCCATTGACCTTGCAGTGCGAGGCTGACCGCGGAACCTGCTCCTGCCTTGATGGCCGCGGCGGCAGTGCCCCCGTCTCGTATCAGGGCTCCCGCTGCGGTATTGCCCAGCGTGCTTCCGATTTGCGCCGCTGAGCTGAGCACATTGCCCACACCCGCGGTAGTGCCGCCCGAGAACGCTGACCTCCCGACTGCCTTCCAGCTGAACTGTTCGACGTTGCCTATGGCCATGCCGATCAACTGACTCGCCACTGAACCCGCTGCACCGGCGACCGCACCAACGGCCAGGCTTCCCGCCAATGACAGCCCTCCGCCACCGGTCAAGGCAGCGCCCCCAAGCTGCATCGTGGCTGCAAATCCAGATGTTCCCGCTGTAGCTGGGCCGGGAGCCGCCAATGCAGTGCTCAGCGCCCCAGCCGTATAGACCGTCACCACCACCGCCACCACAATCATCAGAATGGTGCCCAGACCACCGCACCCACCATCGGCGCGAGGCGGTGGCGGCGGTGCCGGTATCGTCGGGTCGATGTGCCCGATCACCTCGCCCGGGTTGTAGGGGCGGAAGGTGTTGGCGTTGTTGTGGATGTTGGTGACCTTGTTGGGGATCACCAGCACCTGGCCGGCCGTCAAGGCGCTGTTGGCCCGTAGCCCGTTGGCCTCCGCGATCAGGTACCACATCTCAGCGTCGCCCCATACGCTTTGAGCGATGGAGCTGAGCGTGTCTCCAGTGCGGGCCGTGTAGGACGTGCTGGCGCCGCCTGGGTAGCTTGCGTTGATGGGCTCGTAGTTCTGGTCGAAGTCTGCGCTGGTCACCGGCCTGAAGTTCTTGAACTTTTCCATCAGGTCGCGCGGCTTGCTGATGTCCTGGGCCAGTTGCTCGGCGTAGGACATGCGGTACTGGTATGCCTCGGGGTCCGTGCTCACGTCGCCCACCCGCCGCCCGGTCGCGTAGTAGTAGCTCGTCACGTACTTCTTCAGATTGCTTTGCTGGTACTCCGGCACCCACTCCTCCCGCCTGAGCACCAAGCCTTGCGCGTTGGTCAGGTAGCTCAGCGTGCGGCTCTTGCTCGCGTCATACGCGCTCATCAGGTGTCCGTTGGCGTTGTACGTGAGCGAGGTCAGCCCCGACATGCCGTTGGCCTGCCCCTGTATGGAGGTTTGCTTGGCGCTGTCCCAGTATTCGTAGCTGTAGGTGGTGGTCTGCTGACCGCCACCGGCTTCTCCCTGGTAGACGGTCTTGCCCAATACCCCGCCGCCCGTGACGCTCACGCTCGTGCCGTTCTTGCTGTCCAGGTAGTAGTAGCTCGTGGCGCCATTGGCCGCCGTGCTGCCAGTCACCGTCTCCTGCAGAAGACGGTTGTCTCGATCGTATTGCGTGGTTCTTACCTGCCGGGTGGCCCCGCCGGTCTCCCACTCCAGGTACTGCAGCGTGCGCCCCTCGGCGTCCACCCGTCGCCTGGCTCGCAGCAAGCCATTGATCTTGGTGTCCTCCAGATAGCCATCTTCGCTGTAGCTGTACTCCTCGACCGTTCCGTCGGCGGCCGTGGCCTTGGTGCGTTGCCCGGCCAGGTCGTACCCGATGCTGATGCCGCGCTCGCCCCGCTGGATGCTGCCCCCCGCGACTCGGTCCCCCGCGAAAGACCCCTTGGTCGTCAAGAACCGGTTGGCACCGTCGTAGGTGTACCAGTGGTCGTCTCGCTGCAAGGTGTTGTACGTCTGAGGATCCCAGTACACCGCGATGGCCGCTCGCCGGTTCCCCACGGCGTCGTACTCGTAGCGCAGGTCGTGGGTCTTTTCGTTGTCCCTGACCCGGCTGATGCGGTTGAGCTCGTCGTATTCGATATTGCTGCTTTGGAGGGTGAGATCCTCTTGGTCTGACACGCTCAAGTGCCCGTAGTGCTCGAAGGTGCGGTTGCCTGCATTGTCATAGCCGTAGCTCGAGATGCTCTTTCCCGCCCCGTTGCCTGTGTCGATGACTTCGGACACATACCCATTAAGCAGGTACTTGTAGTTGATGTTCTGCTTATCGACTCCCTGTGCGTCCTTGCTCGATTGCCTGACCAATTGGCCGCCGAGGTTGTACTCGTAGGTGTACTTTCGGCCTCCCATGTCCTGGTGCCAGGTCGTGCGGCCGAAGTAGTCGATCTCGTCGACAAGGCTGCTCTGGTCGGCAAAGGTCGTTGTCTTGATGTGCCCACCGACGCTGAGCCCGCCCACGCCGAGGACCGGGTTGCCCGTGTCATCCTTGGCAACTTGCTGGTATGTGTAGGTGGTGGCCAAGCCCCCGGCCGTGCGCGTCTTGGTGATACGCCCGAGGCTGTCGTACCAGGTCTTGTCGGTGTTGTTCTGCATCGCGAGCGTGTTGCCCAGCTCGCTTTGCGCCAAGGTGCCGGTGTGCCAGATTCTTCGGCCCAGCGCGTCGTAGCCGTACAGGTCCGTCAGCACACCCGTCGTCCGCGCGACACCCGAGAACTCATTGGACGCGAAGTCCTGCCGGCGGCTCACATGCCGCTCGGCCTTGACCAACTGGCCCAGCTTGTCGAAGGTGTGCTGTGTCGCCACACCCACCTCGTTGACGAGCTTCACCGCGTCGCCCAGCCGGTCGTACTCGGTCTGCTGCAGTCCCCCGTCGCCCGCCCAGCGCCGGCTCAAGCGCTCCCCGGAGCCCGCGAACGCCTGCCTGCCCACCTTGCCGTTGGCATCCGTGCTCACTGTGAGGCGGCCTACCAGGTCGTAGCCGTACTCGGTGATGGGCCGCTGGCGCGCCACGCGGCCATCCTCCCCGGTGACGAAGGTCTCGGCCTCGGTCTTCCTGATCAGCCGGCCGAGATTGTTGTAGACGGACTCGGTCTGCAACGCAGACGGGTTGACGACGAACTGCTGCCCCCCCAGCTCTCTGATGGAGTTGTACTGCGCCACCATCGCGTCGGCGCGCTCCCGGACGCGCTGATCGGATTCCGAGATCACTTCGCCGAAGGCGTTGTGCTGCTGCGTGAACACCACCTGGGCCGACTTGTTCAAGGAGTAGGCGTACTGCGACAGCGGGAAACGCGTCGCGATCGTGTCGGCGTAGGTATTGAACGACATCTCGCCGTCCAGTACGACCGGGTCTCCGACTTCGTCCAGCAGGGCCTGCCCCTGGTTGCCCAGGGCCGCCAGGCTGTAGACAAACCGGTCCGTGGGCTCGGGCGGGCGCCCGTCCAGCGGCTTTTGCCACACGTACCGTGTCTCCTTCTTCACGGGGTCCCAGACCCCGTCCAGCAGCACCTCGGTGCGGTTGGTCGGGTCGGTGAGGGGCGCATAGCTCAGTCTCAGCTTGGGGGCGTTGGGCCGCGCCAGCGTGAACGTGATCGGCTCCAGCGGTTTGCGGTCCTCGGCAGAGCTGGTCACCACCACCTGCCCCGCGGATGAGATGGTGAACTGGCCGTGGCCACGGCCCTTGACCGTGGGGCCACTGGTGGCCTCGAACTTGTACTCGAGCAACTTGATGTCTTGCCCGGCACCTGGCACCAGATCTTTCACCTGATAGACCCATGGATGCGGCACCTCGATGGGCGCACCCCACTCACCCCCCGGGCTGCGGATCTGAACCATCAAGCGCTCCGTGCCAGAGGGTGGCGCGAACTCGAGTTGTGGGGGCTTCGGGTCTGCGACGAGCAAGGAGAAGGTCACCTTCCCGTCGGCGCCCACCTTGTAGGTCCCGTGGCCGACACTCACCGATTGGGTGTCCCATCCGATCGCCTCATAGTAGAAATCCCAGTCCCCTGCGTCAGCCGGTGTCACGGCCCAACCCCAGGTGGGTGGACCATTCTGAGTCGTGTAGGACGCCCGGTTGGGCACGCCATCGGCTTTGGGGTCATCGCCCTTCTTCACATAGCGCAGCACGGTCAATGCAAGGGCATTGGGGATGGTCAGCTGCACAGTGCCGGGGGTGTCCGAGGTGGACGTCATGCTCACCTGGACACGGCCATCCGATTGAATCGTGATCGTGCCGCTGAACCTGCTGCCGGGCGTGGTGCATGCGACGGTCAGCTGCACCGGACCGAGTGGCCGCGCCGGTACCCATTGACTCACGTCGACGAACAGCACGCCAGACCTTGCAGGGTTGGTCCAGCGGCGGATGTCCCCGTTGGACAGCGTGACCGTTGCGCCTCCGCCCACCGGGGTCAAGGTGATGTCGCCGGTCAGCGGGACGGCCGACGCCAGCTTCACATAGGGCGCGTAGTCATCATTTCTGGGAGGCGTGGCACTGAAGGACGCGCCCACGGTCACACCGCCGGTCGCTTGGCCGACCTGCCGTCGCGCACCGCCCGACTCGATGTAGATCTTGTAGCTGTACTTCAGATTCTTTGACTGAAGTGCCGTGACCGCATGGTTGGCGACGAGCTCGTTCCAGGTGATGACGTTTCGGCCCTCATACGTGTGCTTCAGGCCGCCGCTTTCATCTTCCAGTACCAACCCACCGAAGTAATAGCTCTGGCCTGGCGGCAACGGCGGCAGGCTGCCGATGCCAAAGCTCAGGTCCGGCTGCCCGAGAGAAGTGACCTGACTGAGCATCTGACTGTCCAGGGCTGGCGCCTGACCCGTCCGTCCGGTCATGGTGCCGTAGTACCGGGCTCCAGCGCGATCCGGGGCGATCAGGAACTCCCACGGCGCCCCGCCGTTCATGGTCTGCCCTTGCACGCGGGCTGTACCTGCGGGGGTGATGGCAATAGATGTCCAGCTCCCCGCGCCCATGAGTCGCATGTGCAAGGTGTAGGTGGAGCCAGCATCAAGCAAGGACGGAGCCAGCCGGATCACGAAGTCTTTGTCGGTCCCGGTCACCGAAGCTTCGGCGGTGTTGATGGCGCCCAACGATGACACTTGCTCGCCATCGACGCTGGTCGTGACCATGGCCGTAGAGCCCGCGAGCAGGCGGCCGGACTGGTCGTAGGACTTGACTGCGACCCGCGTCTCGCCGGCCGGCAGGCTCGATACATCGAGCCGCCAGAAGCCCTTCGCCACCTTCGTTGCACTCACCGCAACTGGCGTTTCAATGCCGTCGAGCACAGTGAGCACTCGGAAGCTGGAAGTCGCCGAGTCATCCCCCTGAACCAGCAGGCCACGCACGCCCGAGATCGAGCCTGAGGTCGAAATGTCATGGGTGCCATTGGTATTTGGCTCCCATGTGTCGATCTTGATGTAGGCCTCGGCAACATCGACCCATTCGTCCACCCCTGCAGAGGTCGTCGGCGGACTCCATCGGATCTTGTAGTGGGTCGAAACGTCGCCAAGGGTCATCGGCACCGGGACAACGAATTGCAGCAGCGCTCGGTCCTTGGTCAGAATCGGGATTTCCGCAGGATCGCCACCTGCCCGAATCACCTGGTACTTTCCGGGCAGGAAGCTCTCTGGGAGTTCCAACACCCGCTTCACGGCTCCCGGCTGGCCAGGACTGCGCACTGACTGCCGCTGAGTGGGCAGCAGCGTGAACATCCGCGTGGCACCCACATTGAGGCCTGGTACTGACACCGCCGTGCGAGGTGTCGCCGAGATCGTGACACTGCCCATCGACGGCAGGGAGTCTGCCTTGAACTTGGTATCGTCGCCGTTGCCGATGACGCTGGTCGACGCGCCGCTGCCCGCATATCCGCCTGTGGCCCCCCCATACTGCCCCGCGTTCTCGGACTCCACCCTGAATGCACCCGTCAGCTCCGCGAGCTTGCGCTCGAACGCGGTTCGCATCGAATCAAATGCCTGCAGATACCTGATGTCGATCTCCACCGTCTTCACCAGCAGGTTGCGACGGTCGTAGGCGCTGAAGGTCTGGTTGAGTTCGGTGCTCTGGGCTGCATCCGAGATCGACATGGCTTGCAGGTTCTGCGTGGAGCCCTTGATCTCGCGCGTGGTGTTGCCATTGCGGTCATACAGATAGATCTTGCTTGTACCGTCCCCGCTGTTGTTGCGAAGCACCTTGCCCAAGGTGTTGTACTCGGCGAACTCCTGCCAGCCATCGCCCAGGCCCTTGCCCGAGACCTCGCCGAAGCTGTTGTAGCGGGTCTGTCGGATCTCGGACGTTGCGACGTCCTGCTGCCAGGTCACACGGCCTGCCTCGTCATAGCGATACAGCGTTTCCGCCGTGACGCTCTGGCCGTCGGCATCCTTCACCCCCCAGGCGATGGTCCTGCCGACTCGGCCGCTCTTGTCGAGGATAAAAACGGTGATGTTGTCTCCGGCATCCACCTGACCCACGCGGTCGCCATTGGCGTTGTAGTCGTAGCGGGTGATGCGGTCCTGCGCGGCAATGCCGCCCAGCCGCACCACCTTCGCCACGGCTCCCAGCCCGGTGTACTCGGTCAGCACCTCCGGCCGCACCCAGGCGCCATCGACCGCCGTGAAGCCGGCATCGCGCCTGCGCGTCTCGCGCCCGAGCTTGTCGTACTCGACGTCCGTTTCGTTGTAGATCTCCTTGGCCGCCGTGTCCAGGCCGACGCGCTCGCGGATGTAGGTGATGTTGCCCAATCCGTCGTAGACGTAGCTGGTGGTCGCATCCAGCGTGCGGCTGCTGACGAAGCCCGAGGCTTCTACATACTGCGTCTGCACATCCTTGACGGTCTTGAGTTCCACCCGCCCGAGCTTGTCCAGCTGGTACTGCGTGGTGCGCGCCCCCGCCACGGACAGGACCTGGCGCAAGGTGCGCGCGGTCCCGCCGTCTGGGTCGTCTTGCCGCGTGTAGGGCTGGGCCACCTTCTGGGCGTATTTGATCTCGGTGGAGACGGCCGCATGGAAGCTGTCGTAGTCCCAGCCGATGGCATAACCCTCCTGGTCGATGCGCAGGATCTTTCGGCCCAGCTTGTCGTAATAGTTGAAGACGGAGTTGCCCCGCCCATCAATTTCCTCAATCAGATTGCCGGCCGCGTCATAGTGCAGCTGCTGCAGCACCACCGGGCGCGGGGAGACGCTCAGCAGCTCCACCTTGTCGGCATTGGGCGCGGACTCCCACCAGATGACGGCCAACCGTGTCTTGGACAGCAGGCGTCCAAGACGGTCGTAGTCCATCTGCGTGATGCGATCGATGGCCGGGCTTGACGCAGGCGCCGCCGGCGTCGTGCCGGCCGCGGGCATCGGCACAATCCGGGTGGCCCAGGCGCTCTCCAGGATCACTTGCCCGGCTGGGTCGTGGCTGTAGCTGATCATGGCCCCATCGGCTGCGATCTGCGCCAGCTTGTTGCCTGCGGCATCAAAGTAGCTGAGCGTGCGTGCCCCACCCGCCACGGCGCTGTCGACCAAAATGGCGCCGGAGATGCTTTCGATCACGCGACCCAGCGCGTCGTAGCGGGTGAACTCCAGCGGCGTCACATCGCTGGTCGCTCCCGCGGGCACATCGATCGACGTATACGGGGTGCCAATGCGATGCGTGACTCGCCCGGCCTTGTCATGGCGATAGCTGGTGGTGCGCTGCTCGGCCAGACCCTGGGCCTCGATCGTCAGGATGCGGTTGCCAAACGCATCGTAGGTATAGACGTTGACGACGGCTGCCCCGCTGACGGCCACCGGCAGCGTCTCGGTGACCTGCCGTCCCAGCGTGTCGTAGCGATAGGTCGCCACACCGCCCAGCTTGTTGGTGACGCGTTTGTCGAAGCGGTTGCCATCCACTCCGAACTCGATGCGCTCGCTTGCGCTAGCCGCATCGGTACTGCTGACCAGCCGATCCAGGCGGTCATACAGATTGATCGTCAGCGCATCCCTGGCATGCGGCGTCAGGACCGGGGGCAGCGCCTCGGTGGTATTACTTGGCACCTTGATGCAGAAGCGCCTGACGCTGCCGATCTGATTGCTGGCCGCATTCCAATAGGCGGTCTGTGTGGCGAAACCCTCAGGGTCCACCTGCACGGTGACTCGATTGAGCTTGTCGAAGTAGAAGTAGCCCGTATTGCCCCGCGGGTCGGTGACCTTGACGGCATTGCCAAAGGTGTCGTACCGGGTGAGCGTTGTGGCGCCCAGGGCATTGGTGGTCTGAGTCCGGCGGCCGAGGTTGTCGTATTCATGCTTGGTGGCGTAGGCGGCCTGCAGGTCGAGCTTCTGCTGCTGGGTCAGGCCAGCCGCATCTTCAGGCAGACCGAGCTTGAGCCGCTCGCCGCGCGCCCAATCACTGTTGCCCTGCGCCAGCGCGACGCCACGGGCCTCGATCTCGCGCGTGAGCTGACCCAGGGCGTTGTACTCGTAGATCGTGGTCGCGGCGGCCAGGGTGCCGTAGGCAACGGTCTTGCTTTGGACCCGGCCGACGGCGTCGTAGCTGTAGCGGGTCGTGCTGGCCTCGGGCAGGCCATAGGCGTGTGTTTGGTCCAGCGTGCGCGCCACATCGTCGTAGTGGTTTTGCGTCTCGACGCCCATGGCGTCAATGCTGCGCCAGGCGCGGCCGGCGGCGTCAAGAATCTGTGTGGTCACCAGATCTTCGCCCGGCGTGGGAGCCGGAGTAGCCGATGGCACAGCCACCGGATTTTTGTAGCGGATCGACGTGGTCTCCAAACCGTTGTAGCGGGTCTCGGTGACATAGCCCAGCGCATCCACTTCAAAGCGCAGCCGGTTGGCTGAGTCGTAGCGATAGCTGGTCCTGCGATCCATAGGCCCTGCCGCCACCACCGACAGGCTGGCCGTCGTCGCCGGGGTGGGCAGGGCCGCCACCTGGGCAGAAGTCAGGGCGCGGGCATATTGGAGCCGCTCGATCACATTGCCATTGCCGTCGTACTTCAGCCGGGTCACACCGCCCTCTGCATCGATCGCATAGTTCTTGCGGCCATCGGCATCGAAGACGGCGAGCTCAACGCGATCTTGTCCAGGCGTAGCCACCAAGGCGGCACGCAGCGTGGCGTCACTGGGATTGGTACGCGCGGCGGCCAGCTTGGCGGCCTCGGCACTGACCGCTGCGTATGCCATCCGCTTGACAACGTTACCTTCGAGGTCATACACCTGCTCGACGATCCCGCCCAAGGCATCCATGCTCAGGGTCTGGCGGCCCAGTGCGTCGTAGGCATGGACGGTCACGCGGTCGAAGCTCGGGTCACCATTGCCCTGGATTACGGCAATCAGATTGCCCTTGAGGTCGTAGCGGTAGCTGCGCTTCAGGCTCAGGCCGCCATCATCGGCCACTTCGGAGATGCGCCGGCCCAATGTGTCGTATGTGTAGCTGGTCTTGACCTTCTTGGCGTTAGTGACAGTCAGTTGATGGCCCGCGAAGTCGTAGCTGTAGCCGGTTACAAGCTTGAGCCCGTCTGCGTCGTCGATATGGCGCAGCAGCTGGCCCTTCAGGTCAAAGTCATCGCGGGACTTGATGCCCGTGGAGTCGGTCGTGATGACGCTGCTGCCAAACTCGGTGTTCAGGTAGTCGAAGCTGGTCTTGCGATTCAGTCCTGACGGATCCAGTGTGCTGCTCTTGACACGGTTGATTTCGTCATACTCGTAGCGGGTCTTGATGCCGTTGGCATCGGTGCTCTCGATCAGGCGTTGCAGCTCGTCATAGTGGCTGCCGGTGCTCAGATCCTCGCCGCTCACGGCGGTGAGCTTGCCATCGCGGTTGTAGTCGTAGCGGGTGAGCTTCGAAGTGCCATCCAGGACCGACTCGGTCTCGCCAAAGCGGTTGCGGGTCGTGGTGGTGGTGACACCGGCCGCTGTCAGCACGCTGACACTGCGCGTGGCGTCGTTGTAGCCGTAGGTCGTGGTGCGGTTGTAGGCATCCACCTGCGTGAGCACGCGTGCAAAAGCATCGTAGCCGGTGCGCCTCAGCGTCGTCAGGCCATCGCGATGCTCGACGACGCGGCCGAGGCGGTCGTGGCTCCAGCGTTGGCCGATGCCATTGGCGTCTATGCTGCTCTCAAGGCGGCCGAAGGCGTCGTAGCGGTAGGTCATGACCGGACTGCCGGCGCCTCCTTGCTGAGTTACCTTGACTTGAAGACCCCGGCGGTCATACTCAAACATCGACGCCTCGAACACGCTTGATGTCTGCATCCTGGCATTGATCCACACCTCACCGAACGCGTTGTAGGTGTTGAACGAGGCAGAGCCTTGCGGCCCAGCCTCAATGATCAAATCGCCTCGGACGTTGCGGTAAAAGTCAGTCACCGCGTTGGCAAACACCTCATCGGAGCCCTCCTGCTTTTGCGCCAGCAAGTCCTGCACCGCGCCAGTAATCGCAGTTGTCACGAGCCCCCCACTCAGCTGCCCCAAAGTGCCCGCAGCAATCCGCCCGCCATAGCGGATCGTGCGCACGAGCTGATTCAGTCCGTCGTACTGGCGTTCCTCGACCTCGCCCAGGGCGTTCACGGTGTGGGTGAGCTGCCTGTCTTCGTTGTAGAAATAGAGCGTGCGTGCATGGCTCCCGGGCGCAACCATGCTGGTGCGGTTGCCCACCAGGTCATAGCTGTAGTGCGTGCCGTACTGCGCCCAGATGGCTTCGACCTGTTCGGAGGTCTGGCTACCTGTCAGCAGCGCACCGCCCTTGGCACTCAGTTCGCCGGTCAATCGGCCCAGCAGGTCGTAGCGCACGTTCAAGGTGCGCACTTCGGGCCGGCCGAAGGCCCTGTTGGTTTTGATCAGCTGCCCCGCACTGTTGTACTCGTAGGTTGTGACGGTACCCTCGGCGTTGGTTTCCGAGTCCAGGCGGCCGAGCGCGTCGTGGTGCCAGCTCTGGCTGCGGTCACGCGCCGTGCTGCCCGGGCGCAGCGACTGAATCGGGCTGCTGCTGGTGACTGAGGCCGAGGCCGCGGCCGTCAGGGCCGTGGCATACCGGATCTCGCGCACGAGATGACCGCCAGCGTCATAGACCCGCTCCGTCAGGTAGCCCTCGGCATCGACCTCGCCGGCCACCTGGCCCAGGCCGTTGAGCAGATAGTGCGTCGCGCTGGCGCCGGTGATCTTGGCCTGGTTGAAGCTCCAGCCCGAGAGGCTGCCGTCGAATCGCAGAACCTCCGGTCGTTTGACGCTGCTGACCACCATGCCGTCGTAGTCAACAAAGTTGCCCATCTTTCGGTAGGCACCATCACGGTCACCATAGATGAAGAGCCACAGCTGATCGTCGTGCGACAGTGTCAGGCTGACGGTGATCGTCTTCCAGCCGTCATTGCCATAGGTCACCGCCGAATAGACGGCGTTGTCGTAGGGATCTGGCCCGCCGGAGTCGCCCAGGAACACCCGCCCCGATGTCAGGCTGTCCGACTTGAACCGAACCGTGGCGGTCACCACATCGCCCGCCTGGAAGGATCCCAGGCTGCGCACCGCGCTGCTGTTATTGCCGGGCTGGTAGTACACCCGGAGCGTCGGCCTGGGCCGCATGGCATCCAGGTCGCCGGTTGCACGCAGGGCGGCGTCCACACTGCTCTCATAGGCCAGCTTCTTGACGAGTCGGCCGGCGCTGTCATACAGGTACTCGACCAGGAAGCCCTCGCCGTCGAGGCTGCCACGCAGCAGGCCATCGGCATCGTAGATGTTGCGGGTGACACGATCCGCAAGGGGATTGAGGCCCGACGGTACTGCATTGGCAACCACCGGATTCGCTTTGAATCGCGCCATATCCGCAGCCTTGGCATACCTGACGGTGGACAGCACGCGCGAGGCGCCGTCGTACTTCGCTTCCGTCACATAGCCCAGTGCATCAACGGTTTTGAACAGTCGGCCTGCAGCGTCGTAGAAGTTCCAGGTATCGACGTCAGCTTGCGGATCCCTGACAAGACCCAGTTCGTTGAACTTGAGGCTTTTGGGAATGATGCCCGACCAACGGATATCGCGCCCCGGCACGACTTGACCCGCCTGCAGCGGCTCCGCTCCACGGATATTCATGAATACCCTGGCGGCGCCTGGGCCAGCGCCATCCTTGTCCAGCACCAGTTGATATGTCGGCGGGGTATGGACCAGTCGAACAATGCCATCGGCAAATGGGTCGCTGCCTAGATACCCAATGGACTGCAGCAGCCCGCCAATATCAATGTAGTCCTCACCTGGAGAAAAAAAGTAAAGGGTGTCTGCCCGCCCATGATCGACTGAAACAATATACGAATCTCGACCGGAGGACCCGATGATTACATTGAGAATTCCCGCACCTGTGACGATGACGTCGTCGGCGTTTGTTCCGAATATTGGTGTTATTCCCGCAGGGTTCCTCCAACCCGTTATTTGATTTTTGTACAGGACATCCAAGACAGCCCGATCGAGAGGCGTCTTGTACTTTGTAGTGCGCACCACCTCATTGCTATTGTTGTACCGATACTCCGTCACGCTGCCATTTGAGTCGACGGCCGCGATCTGGCGCCCCGCCTCGTCGTACATCAGCCAGGCACGCTGACCGGAAGGATCCTCCGTCATGGCCAGGCGGCCGTTGAGGTCGTAGAAGTAGTGCGTGGTACCCAGATCCACCGCACCGGCAGATCCCGATTGCCACACCCAGGCAAGCTGCCCAACACGGTCGTAGTACCGGCTCGTCGTTAGCCCGTTGGCAAAGGTTGTGTTGACCTTCGATCCGCTTGCATCGTCCTGATAGGCCGTGATCGTCGTCTGCAGCAGCGCATCTGTGACAGTCAACACCCGGCCCATGCCATCGTAGGTGTAGGAGGTGACGCTGTCGTTCGCGGTCCCGTTGCCCTCGATGGTGGTCAGCAACAAGCCAGCCGGGACGTAGATATAGTCCTTGACCGATTGCCTGGAGTCCCACAGCCCGGCACCGGTGCTGGCATCGACGTTGGCAAAGCTGACTGATTTCTTGAGCTGACCTCGTGCGTCATAGCTCATGTCGGTGCGCGTGATCTGGCCTTGCGGCTGAGCAGCCGCCCAGATGGCCACCGTGGTGTCGGTGGGCACGCCACTGACGGGCAGCCCCGACAGGTTGTACCTGGCCGCCACATACTGGATCGTGCTCCCGCGCTCGCCAAACGAGTTGTACTGGTGCTCGGTCACGCGCCCCTCGGCGCTGATCACGAAGCGCAGCCGGTTCTTGTTGGCCAGGTCGTAGACATAGCGCTCGGTAACCGGCTCGCGGGGCAGCGCGCTGCCGCTGCCGTCAGGGTCCGGCACCAGGTATCTGGTCTCCGTGAGCAATTGATTGTTCGCGTTGAACGTGCGCTCGATGGTGTTGCCTGCCGCGTCGCGCTGAAGAATCTGGTTGCCACTGAGGTCGTAACGCATGGTCAGCGCCCGCCCCTCCCCATCGATGATGGATTCGAGGTCGCCGCTGGCGTTGTACTGATAGCGGGTGACTGCGGCAACGCCTGCCACGGCAGGGGTCGTCACCTGGGTCAGCTGCCCGGCAGCATCGTACTCATAGACGGTGGCATGACCGAGCGGGTTGGTCACCGTGGTGCGCCGATTGGCTGGGTCGTAGGCAAACTTGGTCGCAGGATTCAAACCATCCATCACGGATTCAACGCGCCACTCGGCGCCCACCTGCACGTAGCTGAAGTTCAGGCTGTAGGACCCGTAGTTGCCCGCGACGCTGGCCACACGCTTGCTCGCGCCGTCATAGGTGTAGGTCGTGGTGTAGGTCTTGCCATCGGCAACGCTGCCATCAGCCGGCGTCAGGTCCACCGAGACGGTGGACAGACGATTGCTGCCGTCGTAGCCGTAGCGCACGCGGGTGGTCGTGATGGCGTCGGCCGTGACGGTGCGAAGCTGCGTCAGCTTATTGCCGCTGTAGTCGTAGAAGAGCGTCTCGCCATTGGCGGTCTTCATGCTGGCGATGTTGCCGTCACCGTGGTAGGTGAAGACCACCGTATTGCCCTGCGCGTCAGTGTGCGAACTCAGGCGCCCGCTGGTGATGTCATAGCGCTCCTTTTCACTGGTGTCGCCATCGGTCCACACATACTCAATACCCTCGGGTCGAATGGTGTCGTACGCGCCGAATCCGTTCGAGCTGACGTAGCGGGCCCCGGCTGCATTCCAGGAATAGACCTCCTCGGCGCCGTCACGACCGGTACGCGTCAGCGTTGTGGCAGCCAGTTCTGGAGCGTCGTTGCACTTGATCTGCTGCCGATAGATCCCCACGCTCCAGTTGTCGCCGTTATCGTCATTCAGCCTGCCCTGGCTGTTGTAGGTACGAAGCGCGGCGACATCAAGGCCCCGGCCCATCAGGCCTTCATCCTGACCCTGCAATACCAGATTGCCGGTGGCCACGTTCACATAGCCGTTGCCGCCCGTGCGCCCCAGACTGGCGTCGCCGAAGACTCCGCGCTGACCCAGAGTGGCCCAGGAACTCAAGCCAAGGCCCAGGCTGTTGCCGCTGACGATCGCTACCATGTGCTGCTCCCTTGCTAGACGCTTGACCCCGCCGGGCGCTGCGGTCCTTCGCTGAATTCATCCTCAGCTGCGGGCACTTGTTTAGCGAAGAGCACAAAGAAAGTGGCTTCCAAGCAAATCGCGATCGGCGCCAGTCATCGCACTAAACTTCTGGCTAGAGCCTTCGATACACTGGCTTTACCCCCTTCGCGAGGCCAACCATGGACAGCTCATTTGATGCCTTGATCGCGCAAGGCTTGGCCGCGAGCCTTGCCAATCAGTCCGACACGGCGCTGGACTGTTTTTCACAAGCCATTGACTGCGAACCCGCGTCGGGTCTGCCGTACTTTCTGATCGGCGCCGAACACGCGCAGCTGGGTCGCGTTCAAGATGCCGAGGCCGCGTTCTCCAGCGCTGTATTGCTGTCACCCGAGATGTCGCTCGCGCGCTATCAGCTGGGCCTGCTGCAGTTCGCGTCAGACAGGCTGCCCATGGCCCTGGTGACGTGGCAACCCTTGCTGGCGCTGCCTGAATCCGATCCGCTGCGCTACTTCGTCGCCGGATTTGTGGAGATGCAGCGCAACGAGCCCGCCTTGGCCATCCAGCACTTCAAGCGCGGCATCGAGCTGAACAGCGAGAATCCACCGATGAATCGGGATGTGGAGATGGTCATTCAGCAGCTTTCGGCTTTGTGTCTTGTTGGCTCTGTTGCGCACGATGGCAAGACCCCCGACGCATCTGCCCAGATGCACGTACTGCTGGCCAACTATCGACCCAACGGTTCGCCGCACTGAAGCCGGCGGCATTGGGTTCAGCTGCATGTCCCACATCGACCCGGCCGGTGCGCTCGCCAGCCTGCTACGAAGCCAGGTACGCCGGCTCAACCGTGCCCCTGGTCAGAAAACCGACAAGAAGGCCGGAGCAGGCATCGGAAGCGCAGCGGGACTGGCGGCGCCGGAACCCGACCTGGCAGCCCTGCTGGCAAGCCGCGTCAAGGCCCTGGATCCGGATGATCCGAACCGACGCAGCAAGGCCCTGAGGCTATTCATCGAGCACACGCTGCTGGCCGAGTTCGGCAGCAACTTGCTCGGCGACCCCGGGTTCTTCCGGATGGTCGACCAGGTGGTCGCGCAGATGGCCTCGGCCGCCGACCTGAGCCTGCACATCGACCAGGCCGTCGAACTTCTGCTCGACGCTCGCTAGCTAGAAAGCGAAGCACCCCTCTTGAATCCCCGACACCCGCCCCTATAATGCTTTCTGCTAGCACTCACACATCGCGAGTGCTAACGACCCAGGCAGACGGTTCTGCCGCGGGTTTCAAGCATGTGAACGAGCGCTGACTTCCTCAGCGCTCTTTGTTAATGCTCACTGAATCTATTTAGGAGATGCAATGAAACTTCGTCCTCTGCACGATCGCGTGATCGTCAAGCGCCTGGAACAAGAAACCAAGACGGCCTCCGGCATCGTGATCCCCGACGCAGCTGCTGAAAAGCCTGACCAGGGTGAAGTGCTGGCCGTTGGCGCCGGCAAGCGCAACGACCGCGGCGACCTGATCGCCCTGAACGTCAAGGTCGGTGACCGCGTTCTGTTCGGCAAGTACTCGGGCCAGACCGTCAAGGTCGACGGCGACGAACTGCTGGTGATGCGCGAAGAAGACCTCTTCGCTGTGGTTGAGAAGTAAAGCTACTGCGCGACCGTGATGCGTCGTTGGCCGGATGCTCGGAATCCTCACGTACAGGAAGTACGTTCCGGTTCCTGCGCTCCGTCCGCCTAGCCTGACGGTCGCTCGCTGCGCTTTCCTTCCCAACCACTGTGGCGTGATCGAAGGCGTGGACCCCCAAATACTGAATTCGGAGAATTTCACATGGCAGCTAAAGACGTAATTTTCGGCGGCGAGGCACGTGCCCGCATGGTCGAAGGCGTGAACATCCTGGCCAACGCGGTCAAGGTCACGCTGGGCCCCAAGGGTCGCAACGTGGTGCTGGAGCGCTCGTTCGGCGCCCCCACCGTGACCAAGGACGGTGTGTCCGTGGCCAAGGAAATCGAGCTGAAGGACAAGCTGCAGAACATGGGCGCGCAGATGGTCAAGGAAGTTGCTTCCAAGACGTCTGACAACGCCGGTGACGGCACGACGACCGCTACGGTTCTGGCTCAAGCCATCGTGCACGAAGGCATGAAGTACGTGGCCGCCGGCATGAACCCGATGGACCTGAAGCGCGGCATCGACAAGGCAGTGACTGCCCTGGTCGCCGAGCTGAAGAAGGCCTCCAAGGCCACCACCACCTCGAAGGAAATCGCTCAAGTCGGCTCGATCTCGGCCAATAGCGATGAATCCATCGGCAAGATCATCGCCTCGGCGATGGACAAGGTCGGCAAGGAAGGCGTGATCACCGTTGAAGACGGCAAGAGCCTGGACAACGAGCTGGACGTCGTCGAAGGCATGCAGTTCGACCGCGGCTACCTGTCGCCCTACTTCATCAACAACCCCGAAAAGCAAGCCGCGCTGCTGGACAACCCGTTCGTGCTGCTGTTCGACAAGAAGATCAGCAACATCCGTGACCTGCTGCCGACGCTGGAAGCCGTCGCCAAGGCCGGCCGTCCGCTGCTGATCATTGCCGAAGAAGTTGAAGGCGAGGCACTGGCCACGCTGGTGGTCAACACCATCCGCGGCATCCTGAAGGTTGTGGCCGTCAAGGCGCCTGGCTTCGGCGACCGCCGCAAGGCCATGCTGGAAGACATCGCCATCCTGACGGGCGGCAAGGTCATCGCCGAAGAAGTCGGCCTGACGCTGGAGAAGGTCACTTTGGCCGATCTGGGCCAGGCCAAGCGCGTCGAAGTGGGCAAGGAAAACACCACCATCATCGATGGCAACGGTGCCGCTGCCGACATCGAAGCCCGCGTCAAGCAAATCCGCATCCAGATCGAAGAAGCGACCAGCGACTACGACCGTGAAAAGCTGCAAGAGCGCGTGGCCAAGCTGGCCGGCGGTGTTGCACTGATCAAGGTCGGCGCTGCGACCGAAGTCGAAATGAAGGAAAAGAAGGCCCGCGTCGAAGACGCGCTGCACGCAACCCGCGCAGCCGTTGAAGAAGGCATCGTGGCCGGTGGTGGCGTGGCTCTGCTGCGTGCCAAGCAAGCTGCAGGCAAGATCGTCGGCGACAACGCCGATCAAGACGCCGGCATCAAGCTGGTGCTCAAGGCCATCGAAGCCCCGCTGCGCGAGATCGTTTACAACGCTGGCGGCGAAGCCTCCGTCGTGGTGAACGCCGTTCTGGCCGGCACCGGCAACTTCGGCTTCAATGCCGCCAACGACACCTATGGCGACATGATCGAAATGGGCATCCTGGACCCGACCAAGGTGACGCGCACTGCTCTGCAGAACGCTGCCTCCGTCGCGTCGCTGATGCTGACGACCGAAGCCATGGTCGCCGAATCGCCCAAGGACGAATCGTCCGGCGGCGGCATGCCTGGTGGCATGGGCGGCATGGGTGGCATGGGCGGTATGGACATGTAAGTCCTTGGGGATGGACCATGCGACCTGGCCTTCGGCCAGCCGCATGCTCCGACCCCAACTGTTCGTCTCCCTAGATCTGGGCCGCAGCAATGCGGCCCTTTTCTTTTTTGGGCAAACAGTGCCGCCATAATCCCTGCTGCACCACCCAAACGCGAAATGCCCCCCATCACCCCCCAGTCCCTCGTCGAGTCGGTGCTGAGCCAAGCCCCGCAGCTGGCCCGCGATGTGTTGGATGGCACGCTGGCGCGGCTGGAGGGGCGGCATCAGGTCAAGCCCCGCGATACCGAACTGGCCCTGTACTTCAATCTGGCCGAGGCCCTGAGGCGTTTACGCGAGCCCTTTGTGCTGGCCTTGCAGGAACGCATGGTGCTGGAGCTGCCTGCCGCGCTGCAGGCGCCGCCCACCGGCCTGGCCCACAGGCCCAAGCCGATGGTCATGCTGGACGAGTTGAGCCTGGTGGATGAACAGCAGGCGCTGGAAGACGTGGCTGTGGCCGCCGCCATACGCACCATCCAGGAGGCCGCCCGCCTGTCGCTGCAGCAGCTGGACACCATGTTCGAGGCGATGCGCGCCGGCACGGCCTTCAGCAAGCGCGATGCCAACCCTTTGCGCCCGGCCGTGTTCGCCCGGTTGCTGTGTCATTCGCTGCATGCGCTGACGCTGGCCCCGGCCGCCCGCGTGGCGCTGTTGCGGGTGGCCGCAGAAGCGATGGCCGAGGTGCTTGAACCGATCTATGCCGGGCTGTGCGCGCAGGTCAACGAGACCGACTTCACATCGCTGCCTGCCGCACCAGCCGCAGAGCCCTCCATGCCGATTCGTGATGAGGTGCCCACGGTGCCGCACACGCTGGACAATCTGCTGCGCCGCATGCAGCAGCGCGCGGCCGAGGAAAGCACCCACCCCACGCCCTTGTCGGCCGATGCCCTGCCCAGCCTGGACACCCTGCTGGCCTCAATGGGCATTGCGGCCGACGACAAGGCGGCCGAACCCAGGCCACCGCCCGAGCTCAATCGCGACTTCCCGCCCATCACCCCGGACGCGGCCACCGACGATCCGGTGCCCAGCACCGGCGCGGTGGAGCTGCTGTCACGGGTCTACGACAAGATACTCGACGACCCCATCCTGCTGCCCGAGGTGCGCAATCTGCTGAGTCGGCTGCAGGTCTCGGTGCTGCGCGTGGCGGTGGAAGACCCGCAACTGCTCAGCCAGCAGGAGCATCCGACCTGGCAGTTCATCAACTGCGTGGCCTCGCACAGCACCGGCTTCAACCAGGGCGACCGTGATCGCCTGCAGGCCTTCCTCGCCTTTGTCGAGGGGCTGGTGCAGCGGGTCGCCGCCGAGCACCACCCCCACGCCAGCCTGTACTGGGAGGCCCTGCAGGAGACACAGCAGTTCATCGAAACCAGCGCCCGCCAGACGGTGGCCCGCACCCAGAACACGATCGAGATGCTGGAGCGTGCCCAGCAGCGCGAGAAATGGCACGGCATCCTGCGCCAGCAGGTGCGTGAGCAACTGTCGCAGGCGGTGGTCAGCACCACGGTGCGCGGCTTTCTCGAGGGCCCCTGGGTGAATGCGATGGCCGAGGCCATGGTGCGCTTCGGCCCGCAGGCGGCGCAGGTGCAGCCGATGATCGATCTGGTGGACGATCTGTTGTGGAGCGTGCAGCCGCTGCGCCATGCCGAAGAGCGCGAGCAGCTGCGCGAGATGCTGCCCACGCTGACCGCGCGCCTGCAGTTCGGCTTCGACCTGATCAACTGGCCCGACTCGCGCCGCGCTGAGTTGCTCGACGAGCTAATGGATCGCCACTCCAAGCTGCTGCGACTGCCGCCCGACCCGCGCCCCGCGCCCAGCAAGATGGGCAGCCTGGCCGACGAAGACACCACGCCCAGCGTGCATGACACAATGGACTCGCTGGGCGCGAGCAGCAGCTTCTGGAGCGACAGCATGGTGGACCGCGGCACCCTGCCCACCGTGCCCGTGCCTCTGGCCACGCAGGACGAGGCCCAGCTGCAGGCAACGCTGGAGGCCTGGCAGCGCTCGCTCAAGCCCGGCAGCTGGTGCCATATGTTTGTGCAAAGCCAGTGGACCACCGCCCAGCTGACCTGGATCAGCGACAGCCGCAACTACTTCGTCTTCTCCGGCGAGCATGGCGCACCGCCGCAGTCACTGACACGGGGTGCCCTGCTGCAGCTGCGCGCCGCCGGCCTGCTGACCGAACTCGAAGACCGCAACCTGGTGCAGCGCGCCGTGGACACGATGATGCAAGACCTGAATCAGTGATTGACGCGCCTAGAACCCAGGCGGCCTGGGCCGCGCATCTGCAATTGACCTACCGAGCCGAGGCCGAACGCACGCTGGCCCATGATCTGCACAGCGGCCCATTGCGCGTGCTGCAGGCGCTCTACCCGGAAGGCCCCGGCATTTGCCACCATGTGCTGGTGCACCCGCCGGGCGGCGTGGTCGGTGGCGACGAGTTGCGCGTCACGGTCGAGGCCGGCGCGGGCAGCCGCGCGCTGATCACCACCCCCGGCGCCACGCGCTTCTACCGCAGCGCCGGCCCCTGGGCCGAACAGCGCACCGAATTGCACCTGGCCGCAGGCGCGATGCTCGAATGGCTGCCGCTGGAGACGCTGGCCTACGACCAATGCCTGGCTCGCAACACCCTGAGCATGCAGCTGGAGCCTGGCTCGCTGCTGATGGGCTGGGACCTGCTGGCCCTGGGCCTGCCGGCGGCCGAGCGGCCCTTCGCCCAGGGCGAGTTCGCCACCCGCATCCACTGGCCCGGCGTGTGGCTGGAGCAATCGCTGCTGCGCGCCGACGATGTGCAACTGCGCCAAAGCCCGCTGGGTCTGGCCGGCAGAAGCTGCGTGGGCACGATGTGGCTGGCCAGCGGCACGGCGCTGGACCGCGCGCTGCTGGAGCAGCTGCTGGACGAAGCGCGCGAAGAAATCGGCCAGGCCGGCGCCGACATCACCGCCGGTGTCAGCTCCACCGACCCGCGCCTGCTGGTGCTGCGCCTGCTCGCCTCCCACACCGAAACCGCCTTTGCGCTGCTGCGTGCCGTGCGCGCCCGCTGGCGGCCGCTGGCCCTGGGCCTGCCGGCCCATGAGCCGCGGATCTGGCGGCAGTGACGACGGTTCAGCCGCGGCGGCGGCGGGCCAGGGCCAAGCCCAGCAGGCCAAGGCCCATCAGCGCATAGCTACCAGGCTCGGGCACTGCCAGCGTCACGGTGGCGTCCATGGAACCGGGGTTGTCGAAGTAATAGGCCGAAGTGCCGCTGAAGTTGCCGGCATCGACAAAGCCGATGTACAGGCGCGTGGCATTGGTCGGTGCGGTGAAGGTCAGCAGCGCGCCAGCGGCGTTGTTGAAGCCGGCACGGCCGTCACCGACGAAGAACACCTGGTACAGGCCGGGGGCCTGGCTGAGCGGGTTGTTCGCGTCCCAGGCCGGCAAGGCCGCCGGAGCGGCATTGCCGAACGGGTCGCTCTCGGAGCCGAACATCGCCACCAGCGGCAGCTGGGTGTTGCCGAAGGCATCCGAGATGCCGTTGATGCCGCCTATCGTGGAGGCCGGGCCCAGCCAGTTGCCGCCTTCCGGCGTGGCCAGGTCGCCCGGATTGCCGCAGCAGTTCAGGCCGCCGGTGACCGAGGTGAAGGTGAAGACATTGCCGGCCCCGGCGCTGAAGGTGACGTAAGGCGCGTCGGACGACGCCCCCACCACCGAGCCCGAATGGCCGAACACCTGGTAGAGGCTGACCAGGCCGGGGATGTTGAACGAGGCGCTGCCGCCCGGGGCGATGGCGGTCTGTGCAAACGCAGGGGAAATGGCAAGCGCCGCAGCGGCGGCGAGAACGGCTGATTTCATTGGAGCTCCTCGGGTTCAAAGCGGACCCGAAGACCATAGCCAAGCCCGCCCCGCCTTGTCACTCCCTAGCTTGCCAGCTGTTACACCGACACCAGCGCCCGTACGCCGTTGGCCTCCATCAGCCTCCCCGGCCCGCGGGCGATGATCTCGCCCCGCTCCATCGCCAGGTACTGGTCGGCCAGCTCCTCGGCGAAGTCGTAGAACTGCTCGACCAGGATGATGGCCATGTCGCCCCGCCTGGCCAGCATGCGGATGACGCGGCCGATGTCCTTGATCACGCTGGGCTGTATGCCCTCGGTCGGCTCGTCGAGTATCAAGACCTTGGGGCCGGCCGCCAGCGCGCGGGCAATCGCCAGCTGCTGCTGCTGCCCGCCGGACAGATCGCCACCGCGCCTGTGCAGCATCTGCTTGAGCACCGGAAACAAGTCGTACAGCTCGGCCGGCAGCTCGGTGTTCGCGGGCTTGGAGGCCAGGCCCATCAACAGGTTGTCGAGCACGGTCAGCCGGCCGAAGATCTCACGCCCCTGCGGCACATAGGCCATGCCGACGCGCACGCGCTCGTAGGGCGCCTTGCCGGTCAGGTCATGCTCGCCGAGCTTGATCGTTCCGGCGCGCAGCGGCACCAGGCCCATCAGGCTTTTCAGCAGCGTGGTCTTGCCCACGCCGTTGCGGCCCAGCACCACGGTGACCTCGCCGGCCTTGGCCTCGAAGCCGACATTGCGCAGGATGTGCGAGCCGCCGTAGTACTGCTGGATTCCATCGACCTTCAGCATGTTTGCGCGCCCCGTCATCGTCCGAGATAGACCTCAAGCACCTGCGGATTCGCCTGCACCTGGTTCAGTGTTCCTTCGGCCAGCACGCTGCCCTCGTGCAGCACGGTGACCTTCTTTCGCACATCGTCAGCCGTCAGCGCGGCGATGAACTTCATGTCGTGCTCCACCACCATCAGCGAGTGCTGGCCCTGCAGCGACAGCAGCAGCTCGGCCGTGCGCTCGGTTTCAAAGTCGGTCATGCCGGCCACCGGCTCGTCGAGCAGCAGCAGCTTGGGTTCCAGCATCAGCAGCATGCCTATTTCCAGCCATTGCTTCTGGCCGTGCGACAGCAGGCCCGCCTGACGTCCGGCCTCGCCCAACAGACGGATCTGCGTCAGCACAGCGTCCATGCGGTCCAGCTGAGTGGCCGTGGGCTTGAAGCGCAGGCAGGCCAGCACGCGCGGATCGGCCTGCAGCGACAGCTCGAGGTTCTGCAGCACCGTCAGCTGCTCGAACACCGTCGGCTTCTGGAACTTGCGCCCAATCCCTAAGCGCACGATCTCGCTCTCGCGGTGGCGCAGCAGATTGATGGTGCTGCCGAAGAAGGCCTGGCCGGCGTCGGGCCGGGTCTTGCCGGTGATGACGTCCATCATCGTCGTCTTGCCGGCGCCATTGGGGCCGATGATGCAGCGCAGCTCGCCGGCGGCAATGTCCAGGCTCAGCTTGTTCAAGGCCTTGAAGCCATCGAAGCTGACGCTGATGTCTTCCAGGTACAGCACCGTGCCATGGCTCAGGTCCAGCTCGCCCTCGCGCAGCACCCGGCCATAGGCGGCGCTGCGGCCACCGCTTTGCGTCGCATGCTGCAGGCGCTCGGCGCCCTGCTCCATCAAGTCCGGGCTCATGGCTTCACCTTGCGCTTCAAGGACTTCAAGAGGCCCAGCAAACCATTCGGAAGGAACAGCGTCACGACGATGAACAGGCCGCCCAGCACGAACAGCCAGGCCTCGGGCCACAGCACCGTGAACACGCTCTTGGTGCCATTGACGAAGAAGGCACCGAGGATGGGCCCGACCAGCGTCGCGCGCCCGCCGACCGCCACCCAGACCGCCATCTCGATGCTGGCCGCGGTCGACATCTCGCTCGGGTTGATGATGCCCACCTGCAGCACATACAGCGCGCCGGCCACGCCGCACATCAGCGCCGACAGCACCCAGATCGCGAGCTTGTAGCGCAGCGGGTCGTAGCCGGTGAACATGACCCGGCTCTCGGCATCGCGTATGGCCTGCAGCAGGCGACCGAACTTGCTGCCCACGATCCACCGTGCCAGCAGGTAAAAGGCAATCAGCACGCAGCCGCTGATGACGAACAGCCACAGCCTGGTGGTCGGCTCGGCCAGCGGCACGCCAGCCAGCGACTTGAAGTCGGTGAATCCGTTGTTGCCGCCGAAGCCGGTCTCGTTGCGGAAGAACAGCAGCATCGCCGCGTAGGTCAGCGCCTGCGTGATGATGGAAAAGTACACGCCCTTGATGCGCGAACGGAAGGCGAAGTAGCCGAACACCCAGGCCAGCAGACCCGGCGCCACCAGCACCAGCAGCAGCTGCACCACCAGCGAGTCGCTCAAGGCCCAGTGCCAGGGCAAGGCCTTCCAGTCCAGGAACACCATGAAGGCCGGCAGCGCGCCGGGCCCGGCGGCTTCGCGCATCAGGTACATGCCCACGCAATAGCCGCCCAGCGCGAAGAACAGGCCATGGCCCAGGGACAGAATGCCGGTGTAGCCCCAGATCAGGTCCAGCGCCAGCGCGCACATCGCATAGCAAAGCATCTTGCCCAGCAGGCTGACCAGGTAGTCAGATACATGCAGCCAGTGGCCCTCGGGCACCCAGAGGTTCAGGAAGGGCACCAGCAGGGTCACCACCCACAGCGCCAGCAAGACCTGCCACCAGCGCAGCAGGCGCGAGGCCGAGATGGGTGAGTTCGACTTTTCGATCGCAACAGATGGCAACACCGCGCTCATGTTTGCACCCTGGCGCTACGCGCCTTCCCGCCAAGCGGGAGCAAGCCCAATTCCGGACGGCCGTTCATTGGACTCATGCCTCCGCACTCCGGCCCTTCAGGGCGAACAGGCCGGATGGCCGCTTCTGGATGAAGGCCACCACCGCCACCAGTACGATGATCTTGGCCAGCACCGCACCGGTATAACCCTCCAGCCCCTTGTTGATCAGGCCCAGGCCCATCGCAGCCCAGACGGTGCCGGCCAGCTGGCCGACGCCGCCGGTGACGACGACCAGAAAGCTGTCGACGATGTAGGACTGACCCAGATCCGGGCCGACATTGCCGATCTGAGACAAGGCGCAACCGGCCAGCCCGGCAATGCCCGAGCCCAGTGCAAACGCGAGCGTATCGATACGCGCGGTGTTGACGCCGGTGCAGGAGGCCATCGCGCGGTTCTGCGTCACGCCGCGCACGAACAGGCCCAGCCGCGTGCGTGACAACGCCCAGGCCACCGCACCCAATACCAAGGCTGCGAACACGATGATGGCCAGGCGGTTGAACGGCAGCGTCAGATTGCTCATCACCGCCCAGCCGCCCGACAACCAGGCCGGGTTCTCGACCGCCACGTTCTGCGCGCCGAACAGGCTGCGCACCGCCTGCATCAGCACCAGGCTGATGCCGAAGGTGGCGAGAAGTGTTTCCAGCGGCCGGCCATACAACCAGCGCACGACGGTGCGTTCCAGCAGCGCGCCCACGGCGGCCGTGACCAGAAAAGCCATGGGCACGGCCAGCAGCAGGTAGTAGTCGAACAGCCCGGGCAGCCAGGCCTTGAAGCCCTGCTGTACCAGATAGGTGGCATAGGCGCCAACCATCATCAGCTCGCCGTGGGCCATATTGATCACGCCCATCAGCCCGTAGGTGATGGCCAGGCCCAGGGCGGCCAGCAGCAGGATGGAGCCCAGGCTCAGGCCCGCGAACAGCAGACCCAGGCGCTCACCCCAGTCCAGCTGCGACTTGACCTGGCCGATGGCCAGAGACAGCTGGGCGCGCACGGCCGGGTCGGTCTCGGCCGCAAGGCGTGCCTCCAGCAAGGCACTGACCTTGGGGCTGCCCTGGGCGGCCAGCCATTTGGCGGCGAGCACACGGTCGGCCGCCGCGGGTGCATCGAGCAGCAGGCTGGCCCTCAAGGTCTGCAGCTGCTCCTTCAGGGGTTCGTTGATCTCGTGCAACCAGGCCTGTTCGATCATCGCCTGGTGCTTGATGTCGGCCTGCTCCTGCAGCACCTGCACCGCCTGTTCGCGCTGCGCCAGCTTGGGCGAGCGCAGCTGCAACACGGCAAGCGCCACGCCGAGCTCGCGGCGCATGCGATTGTTGTTGCTGACCTCCTCGGCGTCGGCCGGCAGCACCGCCACCTGGTCGGCGGCGAAGTCGCGCACCGCCTCGCCCTCGACGATCCACACGCCGGCCGGGCTAACGCGCACCTTGTCGTCCAGCAGGGCCTGTACAAAGGTCTGCAGCCGCGGGTTGGACTCCAGCAAGGCATTGCGTAGCGCGGTGACGCGGTCGTCGGTTTCGCCCGCGGCGATGTCTCGCCAGCTCACCGCTGCCTGGGCCTGCAGCCCGAACAGACAAAGCACGGCCAGAAGAAGATGCCTGAGGTGACGTTGGAACATGGGCCTGAACATTGCGATGCCTGAAAAAAGAGAGCGCCCTGCCGATCCCCCGAACGACAGGGCGCACCCCGGGGTGGGCACATGCCTACCCCCGCGCTTGCTAACTACTGCTCAATCACATCTTTTCGGGCGAATCCTTCTTCTTGTCGTTACCCGCGATGAACGGGCTCCAAGGATTGGCGCGCACCGGGCCCGGGGTCTTCCAGACCACATTGAACTGGCCGTCGGCCTTGATTTCGCCAATGAACACCGGCTTGTGCAGGTGGTGGTTCTTCTCGTCCATCTTGGACATGAAGCCGCCCGGCGCCGGGAAGGTCTGGCCGGCCATCGCGGCGATGACCTTGTCGACATCGGTGCTCTTGGCCTTCTCGACCGCCTGCTTCCACATATTGATGCCGATGTAGGTGGCCTCCATCGGGTCGTTGGTCAGCGGCTTGTCCTTGTGGCCGGCGATGCCCTTGGCCTTGGCATAGGCGGCCCACTTCTTGGTGAACTCGGTATTGGCCGGGTTCTTCAGGCTCATGAAGTAGTTCCAGGCGGCCAGGTGGCCGACCAGCGGCTTGGTGTCCACGCCGCGCAGCTCTTCCTCGCCGACCGAGAAGGCCACCACCGGCACATCGGTCGCCTTCAGGCCCTGGTTGCCCAGTTCCTTGTAGAAGGGCACGTTGGAGTCGCCGTTGATAGTGGAGATCACCGCCGTCTTCTTGCCCTCGGCGGCGAACTTCTTGATCTTGGCGATGATGGTCTGGTAGTCGCTGTGGCCGAAGGGGGTGTACTCCTCCATGATGTCGGCCTCGGCAATCCCCTTGGACTTGAGGAAGCTGCGCAAGATCTTGTTGGTGGTACGCGGATAGACATAGTCGGTACCCAGCAACACGAAGCGCTTGGCGCCGCCGCCGTCCTTGCTCATCAGGTACTCCACCGCGGGGATGGCCTGCTGATTGGGCGCCGCGCCGGTGTAGAACACATTCTTCGACAGCTCTTCACCCTCGTACTGCACCGGGTAGAACAGCAGGCCGTTGAGCTCCTCGAACACCGGCAGCACCGACTTGCGCGACACCGAGGTCCAGCAGCCGAAGGTCACGGCCACCTTGTCCTGCGTCAGCAGCTGGCGGCCTTTCTCGGCGAACAGCGGCCAGTTCGACGCCGGGTCCACCACCACCGCTTCCAGCTTCTTGCCCAGCACGCCGCCCTTGGCATTGATCTCGTCGATGGCCATCAGGGTGACGTCCTTCAGCACCGTCTCGGAGATGGCCATCGTGCCCGACAGCGAGTGCAGCACACCGACCTTGATGGTGTCGGCAGCGAGAGCCTGTGCGCTCAGACCCAGGGCGGCGATAGCGCCGGCCATGGCGGTGATGGAGGCACTGAAACTGCGACGCGATAGTGACATGCTGTGAGTCCTCATTCGTTGTGAAACGTCTGGCGGCTGCTTTCTGGATGAAAGCCGGCTGCCTTGAGGGACAGTGTTGCGACTATGCCGCGCGGGGCAAATACGCCGGATGGCGTATGCGGATGGTGTTGCGGCTCAGCCGATGGCGGCGACCCGGCTCACGCGCCGGCCGCCCCAGGCCTTGAAGAGGCGCCAGCCCAGCAGCAGGGCGACGATGGCGGCATAGATGCCCACCTCGGCAAAATTGTTCTTGCCGGCACGCATCCAGAAGAAGTGCAAGAGGCCCAGGAGCACCACCGCATACACCAGCCGGTGCAGCAACTGCCAGCGTTTGGCACCCAGGGCCTTGATCGCGCGGTTGAACGAGGTCAGGGCCAGCGGCAGCATCAGCAGCAGCGCCGTGAAGCCGACCAGGATGAAGGGGCGCTTGGCGATGTCTCTGGCGATGTCGCCGAACTCGAGGCCCATGTCCAACCAGGCATAACTGAGCAGATGCATGCAGCCATAGAAGAAGGTGAACAGGCCCAGCATGCGGCGAAAGCGCGCCAGCGCCGGTTGCTTGAACCACTGGCGCAGCGGCGTGATGGCCAGCGTCAAACACAGCATGCGCAGCGTCCAGTCGCCGAGGCCCCGTATCAGCGCCTCGGCCGGATTGGCGCCCAGCGTGTCGAACACCACGCCATAGGCCAGCGAGGCCAGGGGCAGCAGGGCCAGCACAAAAAGCAGCGGCTTGGCTGCGGGGTGCAGCAGCAGATTCTTCATGGTGGCGAGGTGAAGCTCTTCAGTAGAACTTCTTCAGGTCCATGCCGGCGTACAGCGAGGCGACCTGGGCCTCATAGCCGTTGAACATCAAGGTCGGCCGCTTCTTGGCAAACACGCCGCCCTCGCCGATGCGGCGCTCGCTGGCCTGGCTCCAGCGCGGGTGATCGACGCTCGGATTGACGTTCGAATAGAAGCCGTACTCCTGCTCTGCCGCCCGCGTCCAGCTCGACACGGGCTGTTTCTCGACCAGGCGGATCTTGACGATGGACTTGGCCGACTTGAAGCCATACTTCCAGGGCACGATCAGGCGCACCGGCGCACCGTTCTGATTCGGCAGCACCTCGCCGTAGAGGCCCAGGGTCAGCAGGGTCAGCGGGTGCATGGCCTCGTCGATGCGCAGGCCCTCGGTGTAGGGCCAGTCCAGCACGCCGGAGCGCAGGCCGGGCATTTGCGACTTGTCGGCCAGGGTGATGAACTCGACGAACTTGGCCTTGCTGGTGGGCTCCACCCTCTTGATCAGCTCGGACAGCGAGTAGCCCATCCAGGGCACGACCATGGACCAGCCTTCGACGCAGCGCAGCCGGTAGATGCGCTCCTCGATTGGCGCCAACTTCAGCAGCATGTCCAGATCGAAGGTGCCGGGCTTGCCGACCTCACCCTCGACGCTGACGGTCCAGGGCCGGGGCTTCAGGGTGCCCGCCGTGCGGGCCGGGTCGGCCTTGTCTGTGCCGAACTCGTAGAAATTGTTGTAGCTGGTGACGTCCTGGTAGGGCGTGGGCTTGTCCATCACCATGCCGCCGGCCACCGCGCTGCGGCTACCCGCCAGCTTGGCCAGCTTGCCCGGGCCTGCCGTGGTCTGTGCCAGCGCATCGCGGGCGGCCCAGGAAGCCAGGCCGACACCGGCCACGCCGGTGGCGAGGTGGCGCAACAGTTCACGGCGTCGCTCGAACTGCTCGCGCGGGGTGATCTCCGAGCTGTGCGGATGGGTGAAGCCGTGGTCTTTGATCAAGTGCATCTGGGGTCTCCGGGGTACATCGTCATCACTTGGTCGAAAGAGCCCCGAGAACCTTACAAGGTTCCGTAGGAATGCAGCCCCGACAGAAACATATTCACCCCCAGGAAGGCAAAGGTCGTGACGACCAGGCCCACCAGCGCCCACCAGGCGGCAACCACGCCGCGCAGCCCCTTGATCAGCCGCATATGCAGCCAGGCCGCGTAATTAAGCCAGACGATAAGCGCCCAGGTCTCCTTCGGGTCCCAACTCCAGTAGCCGCCCCAGGCCTCGGCGGCCCAGAAGGCGCCCAGGATGGTGGCGATGGTGAAGAAGGCAAAGCCCAGGGCAATGGCCTTGTACATCAGGTCATCGAGCAGCTCCAGCGAGGGCAGGCGCGCCGTCAGCGGCTTGCGCGCGAGCACGCACAGGGCGAAGAAGACCAGCAGGCCCGCCATCTTGCCGGCCCAGCTGTCCAGCCCGGCGATCGAGGCTTCGGGCAGGCCGGCGCCGAAGCGCACCGCCAGGATCACGGCAATCAGCGCGGCCGGCACGCCCAGCAGGCCGATCACCAGCGCGCGCGGCGTGGCCGTCTTCAGCAGATAGGCCATGGCCACCATGGCCGACATCGCGAAGGTGCCGTAGCCGACGAAGTTGGCCGGCACATGGATCTTCATCCACCAGCTCTGCAGGGCCGGCACCAGCGGCTGGATCTCATGGGCCTCGCGGGCCACCGTGTACCAGAGCAGGAAGCTGACCGCCGCGCTGATCACCAGCAGCACATAGGCGCCCAGCGCCCGGGTCTTGAAGCGGCTTTCGTAGTACAGATAGAACAGCGCCGTCATCCAGCAGAACAGCACGAACACCTCGTACAGATTGCTGACCGGGATGTGACCGATATCGGGGCCGATCTGGTGGCTCTCGAACCAGCGCACCATGGTGCCGGTCAGGGCCATGAAGACAGCACCCCAGGCCAGGCGCGAGCCTATCGCCTCGGCCGCGCTGGCCTCACCCCGCTTGGTGAAGAAGCCGCCCCAGAAGAACAACGTGCTCATGAAGAACAGCAGGCTCATCCACAGGATGGCGCTCTGGCTGGACAGCATGTACTTGAGCAGGAACACCCGGTCGGCCGCGCCGAGGTCGGCGCCGAAGCCGTCCGGCGTGCGGTTGTACAGGCTGATGGCCAGCAGGCTGGCCGCGCCGACCAGCAGCATCAGCACCCGCAGCGGCTTCCAGAACCAGCCCAGGGCGATCAGCGAGGGCGTGGCGAACAGGAGGATGCCCTGCTCGTAGCCGTCCATCGAGTGACCGTAGCGCATGAAGGCATAGGCGGCGCCACCCAGCACCAGGGCGGCAAACGCCCAGTCAAACAGGTTCAGGCCGCCGAGGCGCGCGCCCAAGGACGGGCGGCCCATGGTCATCGTCGTCGTGTTCATGTGGCTTTATCTTTCAATACCGCCTGTTGCAGGCGATCAAACTCGGTGTCGGTGTCAAGGGTGCGGCGCGTGGTGGACAGGGCCATGGTCACGCGCGTGCCCTCGGGCACGGCTTGGAGCCAGATCCACATCCGGCGTTCCCTTATGTACAACATCGTGAACACACCCACAATCAATAGCACTGCGCCCAGGTAGACCAGCTTCTGGCCCGGCGCCCGCGCAACCTGGAACACGCTGGCCTGCACCTGCTTGAAGTCGCTGAGCTGCAGTATCACCGGCGCCGGGTAGAACATGCTGTCCGACAGCGCCAGCACCGATTGGGTCATGAAGCGTTGCGCCGCCTCGTCGGTCTTGGGCTCGCCCAGGCCGGCCTGCTCGCGCACCATCTTGTGCAACTCGAACAGGCTGCCGTTGAGGATGCGTAGCAGGACCTCGGAAATGCGCGAGCGGTCGCTCTCCGGCACCTCGCGCTCGATGAACTGCGACAGGCCCGGCAGGCCGCCCACCGGCGTCTCGCCCGGCTTCACCCCTTCGGCACCGGCAAACAGCGACAGCGCACGCCGCGCCGTGCCCTGCAGCTGCGGGGTCATCTCGGGCTTGTCCTGAGGGGTGGCCAGGCGGGCATAGCGCAGCGCCGCCTGTTCGCGCAGGGCCGGGTCGCTCAAGGCCTGACGCAACTGCAGCCAGCCATCGATGTTGCCCTGCTCATCGACCGGAATGCGCAGGTAGCGGAAGCTCTCGGCCGGCGTGTCGCGCACGCCGACCAGGAAGGAACGCTGGCCGTCCAGCTCCACCGGCACCATATAGTTGTTGTATTCGCGGGCCTGGCCGCTGGCGTCGCGCAGCTTGTAGCTGACCGAGGGGCCGACGTTCTGCAAGGTCTTCTCGGTCTTCACCTTGGCGCCCGAGCCCAGATGCTTGTCCAGCGAGCTGGCCAGATCCACCTTGCGCACATCGGCGCCCGAACCACCATCGGCAATGGTGTTCTCGACATTGATGACGCGCAGGCCGGTGAACTCCAGCATCAGCTTGTCATTGCCATTGCTCAACGAGGTGCTGCTGCCTATCGTGCCCTGGATCTTGAAGGTCTTGCCGCCCGCCACCAGCGGTTGAGCCTGCAAAGTGACCTCGGAGCCGCCGTCATCAAAGCTGCTCTGGTAGATGGCCACGCCGCGGTGATGGGCGGGCTCGTTGACCTTGACGGTGGCCGGCGTGGTCTTGCCGGTATCGCGGTCATGAATCAGCACCTCGCTGGCGAACAGCTTGGGCATGCCGGTGTCGTAGTACTCGACGATGAACTTCTTCAGCTCCACGTCGAAGGGCAGGTCCTGCAGCACCACACCGTCGGGCATGCTCAGGATCGCCGTGCCGGCGCGGCCGCCCTCGGGCACCATCAGGTTGCCGCGGAAGGTTGGCGTGGCTTCCCCCAGCCGGTGCGCGGCCGGCACATCGCGTATCAGGCCGGCACCGGAATACACCGACTTGCCCTGCAGCAGCATCATGCCCTTGACGATCAGGTCGCCGTCCAGCAGGCCACCCAGGCAGACCAGCACGATGGCGGAGTGCGCAGCGATATAGCCGATCTTGTTGCTGGTGCCGGCGCGGGCCGCCACCATCTGGCCGCCGTCTCGCTGCTGCAGCTTGGCCTGCCAGCCGGCCTTGGCCAGCAGGGTGTTGATGCGCTCGAGGGTCTGCGCCGGGCTCAGGCTCAGCTGGCCCTCGGCCCGGTGGTGGAAGGACTTCAGCGACTGCTCGCGCAGATCTTCCTTGTAGCTCTTCAGGTCGACCAGGATCTTGGGCGTGTTGCGCGCGATGCACAGGCTGGTGGACAGCACCAGAAAGGCCAGAATCAGCAGGAACCACCAGGCGCTGTAGACCGTGTAGAGATCGATCTTCTGGTAGACCTCGGCCCAGAACGGGCCGAACTGGTTCACATAGTTGTTCAGCGGCTCGCGCTGCTTGACCACGGTGCCTATCACCGAGGCGATGCAGATCACCGTCAGCAGCGAGATCGAAAACCGCATCGAGGCCAGCAGGTCGAACAGCTCGCGGGCGGTGCTGGAGGACGGAACGGCCCGAGGGGCGGGAGTGGAGTCAGGCATGGCGAGATTGTCGGGCCTAAGGCTTAAGAGGGTGCGGCACCATAGAAAAAGGCCGGATCAAGCCGGCCTTTTGTCCTTCCACGGGGGGAGCGGGTCAGCGCAGACCGGCGATGTAGTCGGACACCGCCTTGATCTCGCGATCATTCATCTTGGCGGTGATGCCCTTCATCATCGGGCTGTTGCCGCGGGTGCCGGCGCGCAGGGCCAGCAACTGGGCTTCGGTGTAGTCGGAGTGCTGACCGGCCAGGCGCGGGTACTGGGCGGGCAGGCCGGCGCCGTTGGGGCTGTGGCAGGCCGCGCAGGCCGGGATACTGCGGTCGGCGATGCCACCGCGGTAGATCTTCTCGCCCAGCACGACCAGGTCCTTGTCCTTGGAGAAGCCGGGCTTGGCCTGCTTGGACGCATAGAAGGCCGCGACGTTCTTCATGTCCTCCTCGGTCAGTGCGGCCGACATGCCGGCCATGATCGGGTTGGCGCGCTTGCCGGACTTGAACTCGGTCAGCTGCTTGACCAGGTATTCGGCGTGCTGGCCCTGGATGATGGGGTTGGCGGGGCTCCCGCGCGAGCCGTCGGCCGTGTGGCAGGCTGCGCAGACCTGCGTGGCCGTGGCTTGGCCCTTGGCCAAATCGGGCTTGGCCGGGGCCTTCGTTTCCGCAGCATTTGCCGCAAGGGCAAACACGAGGCCAGATATCAGGGTCAACAAATTGGCGGCTGTTTTCATGAGAGGATGGGTATCACCAAAAGCGCAACCGTCGGATTTTACAATGCTCGGCCACCCAGCCCGAGAATTTCATGACAACTACAACTCCAAAACCGCAAGAATCCGGCGCTGCATCGGCCCAGGCCGGCCCCCAAAGCGGCCCCGTCAGCGAGAAGGTAGCCCTGGGCTGGACGCATACCGCACGCTTCCTGACGACGGCCAGCAAGGTTGTCGAGGTGCCGATCTCCGAACTGCCCGAAATTGCCTTTGTCGGCCGCTCGAATGCCGGCAAATCGACGGCCATCAACACGCTGGCCCAGCAAAAACGCCTGGCTTTTGCCTCCAAGACGCCGGGCCGCACCCAGCACATCAACCTGTTCGAGCTGGGCCCCAAGGACGCTGCCGACGCCTGGTTCTCCGACCTGCCCGGCTACGGCTATGCCGCCGTGGCCCGCGCCGCCAAGCTGCGCTGGCAGCAGGTGATGGCCGAGTATCTGGAAATCCGCCGCAGCCTGTCGGGGGTGGTGCTGATGGTCGATTCGCGCCTGGGTCTGACCGATCTGGACAAGCAGCTGCTTTCATTCGTCGCCCCCCGCGTGGGCACCGGCGAGGTCAAGCTGCTGGTGCTCCTGACCAAGGCCGACAAGCTCAACCGCAAGGAGCAGGCCGCCATACTGGCCAGCACCCAGACCGAACTGGCCGATCTGGCCACCGATGACTCCGACATCGCCATCACCCTGTTCTCGGCGCTGAAGAAGATGGGCGTCGGCGATGTGGCCTGCATCCTGCATGAGTGGGTGCATCCGCAAGCGCAGGACGTGTCACCCGATTGACACCCGGGCCCCCGGCGGCGCGGGATACTGCGCCGACCCCAACGGGAGCCTCCAATGATTGAAACCTTTGAAGCGTTGTTGCCGCACGGCATCACGCTGTCCTGCCGCGCCTTCGGCCCGAAAGACGCGCCCGTCCTGCTGTTCCTGCACGGCTTCCCGGAGGCCGCCTTCGTCTGGGATGAGCTGATCATGGCGCTCGGCAGCGACTACCGCTGCATCGCCCCGAATCTGCGCGGCTACGAACGGTCCTCGCGGCCGTCCGAGGTCGAGGCCTATCGCGCCAAGCATCTGATGGCCGATCTGGAGGCCCTGCTCAAGCACCAGGGGGTGACGCAGCTGGAGGCGCTGGTGGCCCACGACTGGGGTGGTGCCGTGGCCTGGAATATGGCGGTGCAGCGGCCGCAGCTGATGAAGCGGCTGATCATCATCAACTCGCCGCACCCAGCCACCTTTCTGCGCGAGCTGCAGTCCAATTCGGTCCAGCAGGCGTCCAGCGCCTACATGACGTTTCTATGCCGGCCGGACGCCGAATCGCTGCTGCGCGAGAACGACTACGCCAGGCTGTGGCCCTTCTTCAGCCACGATATGGGCGAAAGCGGCGACCCCGCCTGGCTGACCGAGGCCGTCAAGCAGCAATACCGCGAGGTCTGGAACCTGGGCCTGCAGGGCGCGCTGAACTACTACCGCGCCTCGCCGCTGCGCCCGCCGACGGTCGACGACCAGACGGTGATGAGCCTGCAGTTCCCGCCCGAGTTCGTCACCGTCAAGCTGCCCACCCATGTGATCTGGGCCGAGGCCGACATCGCCCTGCCCCTGGTCTTGATCGACGGGCTGGAGGCCTTTGTGCCGCAGCTGACGCTGACCCGCGTGCCCGGCGCCTCGCACTGGATCGTGCACGAGCAACCGGCACTGGTGGAGGCGGAGATCCGGCGAGCCCTGGACTAGCGCGAATCCGCTCCCGAGCTGCTACCCTAGCTACCACACCCGGACCGGGGGAGTCAGACCGTGAACACGCATCCCAGTTGGCAGACGACCCTGTCGAAGGCTGAGGGCCATCTCGCCGCCCAGCAATGGCCCGCGGCACGTGAGGCGGCACAGGCCATGACTGCCATCTGCAAAGAGCCTGTCTGGCTGGGGCGCGCCTGGCTGCTGAGTGCTCGGGCCGCCTGGCATCTGTCCGACCTGGACGCCTGCCTGGCCGACGCGATGCTGGCGCTGGCCCAGGCCCGCCAGGCCGCACAGCAGGACACCCAGATCTCGGCACTCACCCTGGCAGCCTTTGCCCTGGCCGAACTGAACCGCGCCGAGCAGGCATTGCCGCTGGCCGACGAGGCGCTGGCGCTGAGCGAGGTCGGCCCCCACTTCATGCTTCGGCCAGTGGCCCTGTCCTGCGCGGCCCATCTCCAGGCGCGTCTGGGCCACTTGCAGGAATCCGAATCGCTGCATATGCAGGCCCTGTCACTGGCGCGAGAAAGCGGTAGTCCGGAGCGCCTGCAAATGGCCTATGACAATCTGACGCTGTCACTGGCCCACACGCACCGGGCCGCGCGTCGGGCCCAGGACGATGGGCTGGCCGAGGTGGCGACGCGCTACGCCGAGAAGCATATGCCCCAGATCCGCAACCTGATGCGCGACGAGAGGTTGGAAGACTGGCGGCGCCGCAGCTTGATGGACAATCTGGCGGCGCTGCTGGAACTGCGCGGCTCGGCACAGGAGGCGCAGGAGGCAAAGACCCTGCGGCAGTTGGCGAAGCCGGCCAAGCCCTAGGGTCGCCCGATGAACAGATAGATCGCCGAGCCGGCCTTGGGCGCGTAGCCCAGACCCACATACAGCGGCCCCACCGTGGTGTCGGTGCCCAGAAACAGGCTGCTGGCCCAGCGCAGGCCCTTCAGGCTCATCTGGCGATGGTTCTCCCAGGTGTTGCCGGCCTCCAGCGAGCCGCCGACGAAGAAGCCGCGGGTCAGCACCGGCGTGTCCTTCAGCCTCATGTAGTAGCTGGCACGGCCGAACAGCAGGGCCGGGCCTATCAGTTGGCCCTGCTTGTAGCCCGACAGCTGCTGGAACCCGCCCAGCGAATAGGGCCCCTGGATCGAGTCCTCGGGTTCGCGCGCCACCAGGCCGCGCAGATGCAGATTCAGCGTGTGCCGCCCCCAGCTCTGCACGCCGGTGGCCTGCAGCTCCAGGCGGGCAAAGCTGCCGCTGGTGTGCTCCTTGTTGACCTGGCGGCCGTACAGCGCTTCGAGCGTATAGCGGTAGCCGCGCTGAGGGAAGTTGGCGAAGTCGAGCTGGTCGACCACGGCCTTCAGGCGCAGCGCCGTCTCGCTGGCGTCACGCTTGAGCTCGTCGAGCGGCAGATCGATGGTCAGCAAGCTGGGCCGCAGGCGCCAGGTCTCGTGCACCACGCCCAGTCGGACCTCGCCCCATTTGCCCCAGGGCTGGCCCAGATCCACCCCCAGCGTGGCGCCGGTGCGCAGAAAGCGCGCGCGGCCGTTGCCGGCATCGTCATACAGATTCAGCTGCCGGCGCTCGACCTTGCCCCAGCCGGAGACGAACCAGTCGCGCGAGGTGCCCAGCTTGACGCCCAGCGGGTGGTACAGCTCGGAGTAGATCCTCGGCGTCTGCCCCAGGGTCAGCTGGTTGCGCCATTCGGTGCCGCCGGGTGTCAGCCAATGACGGTTGTGCGAGATGCGCAGATTGAAGGAGCTGTCACCGCTGAGGTCGGTGCTGAGGTCCAGGCCGACGCGGAAGTAGTTAGGACCCCAGGACTTGTCTTCCATGCTGAACACCAGCGTGTCGCCGACCTCACGCTGCGCGACGTGATAGTCCACCCGCTCGAAGTCGCCCGACGAGGCCAGAAAGCGCGTGTCACGCTCGGCCTTGGCAAGATCGAAGCGCTCGCCGGGTTTGGACTCCAGCTGTTCGGCGAAGCGCTGGGGCTGGGCGATGTCGCTGCCCTCCATGCGCACCTCCACCAGCACCGGCTTGTCGAGCTGCGAGCCCTTGCGCGCCTCGCGCCAGCGCTGGTAGCCGGCCTCGTCCACGGCGTAGGCGCGCAGCTGCGGCAGCGCTGCCTCGGCCGCCTGTTCGCCGAGCTTGACGAAATCCACTCCGCGCTCGAAGTCGCTGGAGCTGAGCTTGCCCAGCTGCGGCTTGATCAGCACATCGCCGTCCGACAGGGTGGCCAGGCTGCGCTTGACGTTCTGTTCGGTGAGGATGTTGATCATCTGCGCCGTCACGCCAAGCAGCGAGCCCAGCGACTCCCGGCCGCCAATCGGCGTGCCCACGTTCACCGCGATCAGCCGCTGCGCGCCCATGCCTCGGGCGATGTCCAGCGGCAGGTTGTTGACCAGGCCGCCATCGCCGAGGATGCGGCCCTCCCACTCCAGCGGCGCGAACACGCCGGGCACGCTCATGCTGGAGCGCATCGCCAGCGCCAGATCGCCCTCGCCAATCACCTGCTGCTCGCCCGTCTCCAGGTCGGTGGAGACGGCGCGAAAGGGCGTGGGCAGCGCGTCGAAGCTGCGGATCTTGCGCACCGGCAGCGTGAAGCGGCGCAGCAGCGTCTCCAGGCCGCGGCTGGACAGCGTGCCCTGGGGCGCCCGGAACTCGCCATCGCGCATGCCGAATTCGAGCACCGCGGAGAACTCGAAATCCTCCTCCTTGCGGCGCTGCGACAGGTTCTGCCGGTCCACCCGGCTGGCGAACACATCGCCCCAGGAGAGCTGGATCAGCTCGCGCTCCAGCTGCTCGGCATTCATGCCGCTGGCATACAGGCCGCCGATGATGGCTCCCATCGAGGTGCCGGTGATCAGATCGACCGGGATGCGCTCGCGCTCCAACACCTTGAGCACGCCCACATGGGCCAGGCCCCGCGCGCCGCCGCCCGACAGCACCAGCCCGATGCGGGGGCGGGTCTTGTCCTGAGGAACCGCATCCTGCGCCTGCGCAGCGGTGCCCAGCAGCAGGATGGAGACAGAGATGATTCGGAGCAAACGGTTCGCGTGCATGGGCGAATTGTCTCGCAAGGCCCCACCCGCCAGGGCGAGCCGGAATTGCGGGCACACTCGCGGCAATGAACAAAACGCCACTTGTTTCGCTGCAGCAGGTGCACAAGCGCTTCCCCGGCGGCCTGCAGGCCTTGCAGGACGTCAGCCTGGATCTGAGCCCGGGCGAATTCGTCTCGCTGCTGGGCCCCTCGGGCTGCGGCAAGAGCACGGTGCTGCGCCTGATCGCAGGGCTGGACCAGGCCAGCAGCGGCCAGGTCGATGCACCGGCGCTGCACGGCACGGCTGCCGCCGAGACCGCCTTCGTATTCCAGGAGCCGACCCTGATGCCCTGGGCGAGTGTGTTCGACAACGTCTGGCTGCCGCTGCGCCTGCAGAGTGTGTCGCGCCAGGCGGCGGCCGAGCGGGTGCGCCAGGTGCTGGCCCGCGTCGGCCTGGCCGAGTTCGAGCGGGCCTTTCCGGCCGAGCTGTCGGGCGGCATGAAGATGCGCGCCTCGATCGCCCGGGCCCTGGTCACCAGCCCCCAGCTGCTGCTGATGGACGAACCCTTTGCCGCGCTGGACGAGATCACACGCCAGAAGCTCAACACCGATCTGCTGGACTGGTGGCAGCGCCAGCGGCTGGCGGCGCTGTTCGTCACCCACAGCGTGTTCGAGGCCGTGTTCCTGAGCCAGCGCGTGCTGGTGATGGCGGCCCGCCCGGGCCGCGTGGTGGCCGAGGTGCGGATCGATGAACCCTATCCGCGCACGGCGGCCTTTCGCACCTCGGCGGGCTATGCGGCGATCTGCCGCGAGCTGACTCTGGCGCTGGAAGCGGCCCATGCCTTCGACGCTCCGGGGGCCGTGTCTTGAGCCGCTCGTGGGTATGGCCGGCCCTGGTGCTGGGCGGGCTGCTGCTGGGCTGGGAGCTGCTGGTACGGCTGGCGCAGATTCCGGCCTATACCCTGCCCGCGCCCTCGCTGGTGGCGACCACGCTGTATGCCAACTTCGGGTCCCTGGCCGGCAGCTGGTGGTACACCTTGAAGATCACCTTCGGCGCGCTGGCCCTGGCCTGCCTCGGCGGCGTGCTGATCGCCTCGGTGTTCGCGCTCTCCAGGCCGCTGGAGCGGGCGCTGTTCCCGGTGGCCGTGGTGCTGCAGGTCACGCCCATCGTCGCGGTGGCGCCCTTGATACTGATCTATGTCGAGAGCACCACGGCCGCTCTGCTGCTGTGCGCCTGGATCGTGGCCTTCTTCCCGATTCTGTCGAACACGGTGATAGGTCTGCGCGCGGCCGAGAACAATCTGCGCGATCTGTTCCGCCTCTACCGCGCCACCCGCTGGCAGCGCCTGCGCCTGCTGCTGGCGCCGACCGCCCTGCCCTATTTCATCGCCGGGCTGAAGATCTCCGGTGGGCTGAGCCTGATCGGCGCCGTCACCGCCGAGATGGTGGCCGGTGCCGCCGGCCGCGAGACCGGCCTGGCCTCGCGCATCCTCGAGGCCAGCTTTCGCACCGAGACGCCGAAGATGTTTGCCGCATTGACCTTGCTGGTGGCCACCGGTGTGCTGATCTTCTGGCTGTTCAACAGCCTCTCGCGCCGTTTGCTCGGGCGCTGGCATGCGTCAGAATCTGCCCGCCCTGATTGATGTTTCTTCGACGGAAAACACCATGCGCAACACCTTCAGCCTCATCGCCTTGACCCTGCTCGCCGCCACCGGCGCCCAGGCCCAGGACAAGATCACCTTCGCCACCAACTGGAAGGCCCAGGCCGCCCACGGCGGCTTCTACCAGGCCGTGGCCGACGGCACCTACAAGAAGTACGGCCTGGACGTGACCATCCAGCAGGGCGGGCCCTCGGTCAACAACCGGCCCCTGCTGCCGGCCGGCCGGATTGACTTTCTGATGACCGGCAATCTGCTGCACAGCTTCGACAATGTGAAGAACGGCGTGCCCACCGTCGTGGTGGCGGCCATGTTCCAGAAAGACCCGCAGGCGCTGATCGCCCACCCGGGCCAGGGCTACGAGAAGTTCGACACCTTGAAGAACGCCCCGCTGGCGCTGATCGCCAAGGATGGCCAGTTCAGCTGGTGGCAGTGGCTGAAGGTCACCCACGGCTTCAAGGACGAGGCGCTGAAGCCCTACAACTACAACCTGGGCCCCTTCCTGGCCAACAAGAAGGCGATCCAGCAGGGCTATTCGGTGGCCGAGCCCATCTATGTCGAGAACCAGGGCAAGTTCAAGCCGGTCGTGCACCTGCTGGCCGACCATGGCTTCTCGACCTACTCGACGGTGATCGAGGCGCGCACCGACACGGTCAGGAACAAGCCCGACCTGGTGCAGCGCTTCGTCGATGCCTCGGCCCTGGGCTGGGTCAACTACCTGTACGGCGACCGCAAGGCCGCCAGCGCGCTGATGATCAAGGACAACCCCGAGATGAGCGAGGCCGAGATGGAGGCCTCGGTGGCGCTGATGAAGAGCCAGGGGATCGTCGACTCCGGCGAGGCGCTGAAGGGCGGCATCGGTGCGATGAGCGCGCCGCGCATCAAGGACTTCTACGAGCAGATGGTCAAGGCGGGGCTGTACAAGGCCGGCGAGGTGGACCTGGCCAAGGTGGCCAGCTTCCAGTTCGTCAACAAGGGCGTGGGTCTGGATGTGAAGACCAAGCTGGGTGGCAAATAGCCATGGACAGCCGAGCCATCCTCGTCACCGGCGCCAGCTCGGGCATAGGCCTGGCCATCACCCGGCATCTGGCCGGCCAGGGTCATCGCGTCTATGCCGGGGCGCGCAAGCCGGCTGATCTGGCCGCGCTGGCCGAGATCGCCAACGTCGTGCCGCTGCGGCTGGACGTGCGCTCGGCCGACGAGGTTCGGGCCGCGGTGGAGCTCGTCACCGCCCAGGGCCAGGGCCTCTACGGCCTGGTAAACAACGCCGGGGTTGGCGAGCTGGGGCCGCTGGTCAGCTGGAGCGACGCCCAGCTGCAGCAGCTGTTCGACATCAATGTGTTCGGCCCTCATCGGGTGACCAACGCCATGCTGCCGCTGCTGCTGCAGTCGCGCGGGCGCATCGTCAACATCGGCTCGCAGGGCGGCAGCATCACCAGCAAGTTCTACGGCCCGTACACGATGACCAAGCACGCGCTGGAGGCCTACTCCCAGGCCCTGCAGCTGGAGCTCGCGCCCCATGGCGTGGCGGTCAGCATCGTGCAGCCGGGTGGAATTGTCAGCAAGGTGGGCGAGAACGCACAGACCGCCACGCGGGCGCATTTCGAGCAGGCGCCGGAGCCCTTCCGCGCCGAGGCCTTGCAGGTGCTGACGGCGATGAACAAGCCGCCTCCACCGCAGCCCGACGAGCCGGAATCGTCCACGAACCGCAAGCTGTCCGATCCGGCCATCGTCTGCACGGCTGTGGAGCAGGCCTTGTTCAGCGCCGCGCCTAAGCTGCGCTATATGGTCGGCACCGAGTGGGAAGGCAATCGCGTGCTGCATGCGCTGATCGACAAGTTGCTCGATGCCAACGACGGCTCCTCGCTGCACTACCCGCGCGAGCGGCTGGTCGCCCTGCTCGACGAGCACCTGGCGACGCGCAAGCCTTAGGCCAGCATCAAACCCTTCTGCTCGATGAAGCGGATCACCTCGTCGAGCCCGGCCTGGGTCTTCAGGTTGGTCATCACGAAGGGCCGGGCGCCGCGCATGCGGTGCGTGTCCGCGCGCATCACGTCAAGGTTGGCGCCGACGTAGGGGGCCAGGTCGATCTTGTTGATGACCAGCAGGTCGCTCTTGGTGATGCCGGGCCCGCCCTTGCGCGGGATCTTCTCGCCGCCGGCCACGTCGATGACGTAAATCGTCAGGTCGGACAGCTCGGGGCTGAAGGTGGCGGCCAGGTTGTCGCCACCGCTTTCGATGAAGACGATATCGGCCTGCGGGAAGGCCTTCAGCATCTGGTCCACCGCCTCCAGATTGATGGACGCGTCTTCGCGGATGGCGGTGTGCGGGCAGCCACCGGTTTCCACGCCGATGATGCGTTCGGGCTCCAGTGCGCCGGAGACGGTCAGCAGGCGCTGGTCTTCCTTGGTGTAGATGTCGTTGGTGACAACCACCAGGTCGTAGCGCTCGCGCATCGCCTTGCAGAGCATTTCCAGCAGCGTGGTCTTGCCCGAACCGACCGGGCCGCCGATGCCGACGCGCAGCGGGGGCAGCTTCTTGCTGCGGCCGGGGATGTTGTGGAGCGAGGAGTTCATGGCGAAGCTTTCTAGGATCGAAAGATACGGCTGTACTGCGCTTCATGTTGAGCGCTCAGTATCGCCAGCATCGGGGTGAAGGCCTGCATCTGTTCGGGTGGCAGCGTCAGCGCGCGCTCGACGGCATCGGTGATGGCCAGGCTGAGGCTCATCAGGATGCGCTGGCCGGCACTCTGGCCCAGGGGCACGGCCTTGATCGCCGCCTGCACCTGATTCTCGGCCCAGCTGAAGGCCAGGGCCAGCAGCGCCTCGCGCGGCGGCGCGCCGACGACGCTGGCGGCCAGGCCGAAGGCCAGCGGCCAGGTCGGTGCCGGCTGCAGCGCCTGCAGCATCAGCAGCCTTGCGTCGTCCGCGTCCAGCCGCAGCTTCAGCCACTCGGCCAAGGAGCGGCCGGTCTGCTCGGTCTGGCGGCGGAACTCGGCGCTCTCGCGGGTGTGCAGCATCCAGTCGTTCAGTTCCTGCAGCCGCGCAGCATCGGGCATTGCCCAGGCCTCGACCGCCATCGCCGTCAGCGGCAGATCGAAGCGCGCCAGCGACAGCTGCAGCTGGTCTGTCAGCCAGGCCCGCGCCTCCACCTCGTTGGTCACCAAGCGCGACTCGCAGGCCGCCTCCAGGCCCTCGGAATAGCTGAAGCCGCCGACGGGCAGGGCCGGCGAGGCCAGCCACATCAGCTGCAGCAAGCGGGCCGGGGGCAGGGTGAGCGGTAGCATGCTGCCTCAGTGCTGATGGCTGTGTTCGCCGTGCGAGTGATCGTGGCCATCATGGCCATGCCCACCGCCGCTGTAAGCCCCGCCCTCGGGCTCGAAGCCCAGCATCGCCTCGGTGACAACCAGGCCCATCTGCCGCAGCATGTCGGCCAGCACGGCGTCGGGCTCCAGCAACAAGCGATCCGGCTGAAGTTCCAGCGGCACGTGGCGGTTGCCCAGGTGATAGGCGGCGCGCAGCAGCTCAAACCCGGGAGCGCCCTCCTTCAAGGTGACCACCATCACCGGCTGCGGCGCCGCGACCACGCGCAGCAGGCTGCCGTCCTCGGCCACCAGCACGTCGCCGCCGCGCACGACCTGGCCCCGCGGCAGCACCACGCCCCAGTCGCGGCCCTGCTCGTCGCTGGCCTGAAAGCGGCTGCGCTGGCGCAGGTCCCAGTCCAGCGCGAACACGGCCGCCCGACTGAGCAGCGGCGCGGCCAAGCCAGCGCCTTGCGGCAGGCATTTATGGATCATCTGCAGCGCCATCAGAACAGGAAGTACCGTTGGGCCATAGGCAGCTCGGTGGCCGGCTCGCAATGCAGATGCTGGCCGTCGGCGCGTACCTCATAGGTCTGCGGGTCAATGCTCATCGTCGGCGTGTAGTCGTTGTGCGCCATGTCCTGCTTCTTGACGCTGCGGCAGCCCTTCACAGCCACCGTGCGGCGCTTCAGGCCAAGTTGCTCGGCGACGCCGCCGTCCTGCGCGGCTTTGCTCAGAAAGGTCAGCGAGGTCTGCGCGATGGCGCCGCCAAAGCTGGCGAACATCGGTCGGTAGTGAACCGGCTGCGGCGTCGGGATCGAGGCATTCGCATCGCCCATCAGCGCCGCGGCGATATAGCCGCCCTTGATCACCAACGAGGGCTTGACGCCGAAGAAGGCCGGCCGCCACAGCACCAGATCGGCCCACTTGCCCGGCTCCACCGAGCCCACCTCGTGCGCGATGCCGTGGGCCCGCGCAGGGTTGATGCTCAGCTTGGCGACATAGCGCTTGACGCGAGCGTTGTCGTTGCGAGCACTGTCACCGGGCAGGCCTCCGCGCTGCGCCTTCATCTTGTGCGCCGTCTGCCAGCAACGGATCAAGGTCTCGCCGACGCGGCCCATCGCCTGGCTGTCGCTGGAGAACATGCTGATCGCGCCGAGGTCGTGCAGGATGTCCTCGGCGGCAATCGTCTCGCGCCGGATGCGGCTTTCGGCAAAGGCCAGGTCCTCGGCAATCGACGCATCGAGGTGGTGGCAGACCATCAGCATGTCCAGGTGTTCGTCGATGGTGTTGATCGTGAACGGCCGGGTCGGATTCGTCGATGAGGGCAGCACATTCGATTCACCGACCACGCGCAGGATGTCCGGCGCATGGCCGCCGCCGGCCCCCTCGGTGTGGAAGCAGTGGATGGTGCGGCCCTTGAAGGCGGCCATCGTGTCTTCGACGAAACCGGATTCGTTCAGCGTATCGCTGTGCAGCGCCACCTGCACGTCGTGCTCCTCGGCCACGCTCAGGCAATTGTCGATCGCCGCCGGCGTGCTGCCCCAGTCCTCGTGCAGCTTCAGGCCGATCGCGCCGGCCTCGACCTGCTGGCGCAGCGCCTCGGGCCGGCTGGCATTGCCCTTGCCCAGAAAGCCGAGATTCATCGGGAAGGCCTCCGCCGCGCGCAGCATCATCGCCATCGCGTCCGGGCCGGGTGTGCAGGTGGTGGCCAGGGTGCCGGTGGCCGGGCCGGTGCCGCCGCCAATCATCGTCGTCACGCCGCTCATCAGCGCCTCTTCGATCTGCTGCGGGCAGATGAAGTGGATGTGCGAATCGACACCGCCGGCGGTGACGATCAGCCCCTCGCCGGCAATGATCTCGGTGCCCGGCCCGATGACGATATCCACGCCCGGCATCACATCCGGATTGCCGGCCTTGCCGATATGGGCGATGCGGCCAGCGCGCAGGCCGATATCGGCCTTGACGATGCCCCAGTGGTCAAGAATCAGGGCATTGGTGATGACGCAGTCCATCGCGTCCAGCCGGCCCGGGCCGTTGACCCGCTGGCTCTGGCCCATGCCGTCGCGCACCGTCTTGCCGCCGCCGAACTTCACCTCCTCGCCATAGCCGCCAGCCAGCAGGGTCAGGTCTTTCTCGACCTCGATGATCAGATTGGTGTCGGCCAGGCGCACGCGGTCGCCCACCGTCGGGCCGAACATCTCGGCATAGGCACGTCGTCCGACTGTGGCCATTACAAACTCCCTTGAACCAGGCCGCGAAAGCCATGGACGATGCGGTCACCGGCGAAGTCGACCAGCTCGACACTGCGTTGCTGGCCCGGCTCGAAACGCACCGCCGTGCCAGCGATGATGTTCAGCCGCATGCCGCGGGCGGCCGTGCGGTCGAAGTCCAGCGCTCCATTGGTCTCGGCAAAGTGGTAGTGCGAACCGACCTGAATCGGCCGGTCGCCGCGGTTCGAGACCTGCAGGCTGATGCAGCGCCGGCCAGGGTTCAGCTCGTGCTCGCCCTCGTCGATCAACAGCTCGCCGGGGATCACGCCGCTCATGTCAGCAACAGGCCAGTGCCTGCCCCTGCCAAAGCCAGGCCCAGCAGGCGCCAGACCATGGCACCACGTCCGCCCAGGCGGCGGCCGAGTAGCAGGCCCAGGCCGTGGCCGACGGCGGTGGCTACCAACATGCCCACCAGCGCGCCGGTGCCCTGCAATTCCTGACCATGGGCGGCACCGTGCAGTAAGCCGGCCGCCGCGCACAGGCCACCGGCCAGCAGGGCCGGGCTGCGCCGTCGCAGGAACAACGCCAGGCCTATGCCCAGCAGCGACACGGCCAGCAGGGGCTCCAGCGCCAGCAGTTGCAGACCGGCCCGCGCCGCCAGCGCGCCCAGCAGCATCATGGCAATGAACAACAACGGCAGCCGCAGCGTCTGGCTGAAGGAGCCGCCGTGCCTGGCGCCCCACAGGCCCACGCCGACGATGGCCAGCAGGTGGTCGAGGCCGGTGAACGGGTGCATCAAGCCTGCGAGCAAGCTGGAGTCGGCATGGCCGGCATGGGCGAAGGCCAGGGCCGGCAGCAGCAGCATCGCGGCGGCAAGGGATTTCGGAATGGGATATCGCATGCGCAGGTCCTCGGGTTCAGATGATGGGCTGATGCACGGTCACCAGCTTGGTGCCGTCGGGGAAGGTGGCCTCGACCTGGATCTCCGGCACCAGCTCGGGCACGCCCTCCATCACGTCGGCGCGGCCGAGCACGGACTTGCCCTCGCTCATCAGCTGGGCGACCGATTTGCCGTCGCGGGCGCCCTCCATGATGGCGGCGCTGATCAGCGCGATCGCCTCGGGCACATTGAGCTTCAGGCCGCGGGCGCGGCGGCGCTCTGCCAGCAGGGCTGCGGTGAAGATCAGCAGCTTGTCTTTTTCTCTGGGGGTCAGATCCATGGGTCTTGTGCTCCTGATGCCGAAATGCCAGCAGATTCCGTGCCACTAGGAGGCGGGTGGTGGCACGGAATCTGCACTGTTGCAGCGGTACAAGCTTTGTGGCTTGGATTCAAGGCGCCCCCCACACAATGAAGACCTCAGAGTTCGTCACCCCCACCGCGCCCTGGCCCGACGGCAGAGCCGCGGCGGCGCCCCAACAGGGTGCATTTCCGGAGGCCTTGCAAAGCCCGGGCAACAGCGCCTGCGTCCTGATCGTCGACGAGCATGCGGCGAATCTGCAGGTGCTGCAAGACGTGCTGGAAGAATCGGGCTACAACGTGGCCGTGGCGCGCAGCGTGCCGCACGCACTGTTGATTGCACCAGGCTGGTGCCCCGACCTGGTGCTGCTGGACCAGGAGCTGTGCGCTCACGAGGGCATGGGCCAGATCACCCGCCTGCTGTCCATGCCCGGCCTTGCCCATGTACCGAGCATCCTGATGGGCCCCAAACCCGATAGCGAACAGGTGCTGGCGGCGCTGGAGGCCGGCTGCGTGGACACCATCCCCAAACCGGTGCGTGCCCGCGAGGTCCTGGCCCGGGTGGCCGTTCATGTGCGTGGCCGAAGAGAAGCAAGACAGGCGCGCCAGGCGCTGGATGCCTTTGGCCATGCCTCGCTGGTGCTGCGCTCGGTCGACGGCGCGCGCATCTGGCACACGCCCTTGGCCAGCCAGCTGATGCACTTCCACTTCGAGGTGCCCGAGATGGTGACGCCGCCCAGCGTGCTGCGCTGGCTGCGCCAATCGATTGCGTCCTCGCAGCCCGGCGCGATGATCAGCGCCCGGGGCGGCCGCCGGCTGGAGCTGAGCCTGCACGGCCAGACCGGCGACGACGAATGGCTGGTGATGATGCGCGAGTCGTCCGACGCGGTGCTGATCGACGGCATCTCCCAGGGCCTGCGCCTGACCCTGCGCGAGGCCGAGGTGCTGTACTGGGTGGTCAAGGGCAAGATCAACCGCGACATCGGCGCCATCCTGGGCATGAGCCCGCAGACGGTGAAAAAGCACCTTGAGCATGTGTTCGCCAAGCTGGGCGTGGAGACGCGCACGGCGGCGGCGGCGCAGGCTTTGGGAAGGGTCCGCGGGCTCTCCAACTAGGCTCCCGATACACTCTCGGCCTGTTCCGCCGTGCGTTCACGGCGCCACTTCCCTCAGCAAGGCCAGAGATTTTGCGTCCCGTTGCCCTCGTCACCGGCAGTGCCAAACGCCTGGGTCGCGCCATTGCGCTCGACCTGGCCGCGCATGGCCATGACATCGCCGTCCACTACCGCGGCTCGAAGACCGAGGCGCTGAGCGTCGTCGAGGAATTGCGCCAGCTCGGCGCCCGCGCCCAGGCCTTTGCCGCCGATCTGGGCGACGAGGCCGCCACCCTGGCCCTGCTGCCGGCCGTGATCCAGCACTTCGGCCGGGTCGATGCGGTGGTCAACAACGCCAGCCTGTTCGAATACGACGATCTGGCCAGCTTCAGCTACGCGGCGATGGACAGGCACTGGCGCGCCAACACCGGCCCGGCCATGCTGCTGGCCCGCGCGCTGCATGCTCATCTGGTGGCTGATGTCACCGCCGAACAACGCCGCGGCTGCGTAGTCAACCTGCTGGACCAGAAGCTCTGGAACCCGAATCCGGACTATCTCTCCTACACCCTGTCCAAGGCCGCGCTGGAAGCCGCCACCACGCTGCTGGCCCAGGCGCTGGCGCCCAGCGTGAGGGTCTGCGGCGTGGCGCCGGGCGTGACCCTGGCCTCCGGGCCCATGGACGACGCGGCCTTCCAGGCGGCGCACCGGCTGACACCCCTGCAGCGCTCCTCGACGCCGGACGACATCGCCCGCGCCGTGCGCTTTCTGATCGAATCACCGGCCATCACCGGCACCACCCTGCTGGTCGATGGCGGCCAGCACCTCAGCGCCCAACCGCGCGACGTGATGTTTCTGGCGCCTGGTTCCCAAAAGGACTGATGTGGACCTTTTCGACTGGCAACTGGGTGGTGGTGAATTGCGCCTCGCTGCTTCGGGGAGGCAGAGGGATCGGGGGGCCGGCCACCACGGGCGAAAGCTTGGGCCGTTCCTGAACGGACCGGCCTCCAGCTTCCTTATGCCCGCTGTGTCCGGCCCCCCGACCCCTCTGCGGATGCGCTGGTGGCTGCCAACCAAGAATTTGGTGCGCCGTGCACGCCGGTGCCAGCAGGGGCGAGGGCGTGCCGGTCGCAGCGGGCATAAAGAAGCCGGAGTCAGGCCTGTTCAGGGCCGGACAAGGCTTCAGCCCGCAGCGGCCGGCGCGCCCTCGTCCCTGCCGCTTAAAGTTCACATATGTCGCGCCAAGCGCGGTGGAGTAAAGATATGCACAGCCCCCTCTCCCACCCCTCGCTGATGGACTGCCGCCGGCTGTTCCTGCGCGACTACGAGGTCTGGATCAATATCGGCGTGCACGACTTCGAGAAGAAGGGCGAGCAGCGCGTGCTGATCAATGTCGATCTGTTCATCCCGCTGGCCCTGTCAACGCCGAAGGCCGACGAGCTGGACGAGGTGGTGGACTATGACTTCATGCGCCGCACCATCGCCGAACGGGTCAAGCTGGGCCATGTGCATCTGCAGGAAACCCTGTGCGACGACGTGCTGGCGCTGATGCTGGCCCATCCGCGCGTCAAGGCGGCGCGGGTGTCGACCGAAAAGCCGGATGTGTACCCTGACTGCGATGCGGTTGGGGTGGAAGTTTTTGGAATGAAATCATGATCGCGATCGAACAAGACCCTGCAGTTGCCGACGAAGCCACCAAGGCCAAGAAAGCCGCGCTCGAGATCAACAAGCTCAGCAAGCGCCTGCACCGCCAGGTCGGCCAGGCGATTGGCGACTACAACATGATCGAGGCCGGTGACAAGGTCATGGTCTGCATGTCCGGTGGCAAGGACAGCTATGCGATGCTGGACATCCTGATCAATCTGCGCGAACGCTCGCCGGCCAAGTTCGAGCTGATCGCCGTCAATCTGGATCAGAAGCAGCCCGGCTTCCCGGAGCATGTGCTGCCCGAGTACCTGAAGTCCCGCGGCGTGGCCTTCCACATTGAGGAGCAGGACACCTACAGCACGGTGACCCGCGTGATCCCCGAGGGCAAGACGCTGTGCAGCCTGTGCTCGCGGCTGCGCCGGGCGATCCTGTACCGCGTGGCCGGCGAACTGGGCGCGACCAAGATCGCGCTGGGCCACCACCGTGACGACATCGTCGTCACCCTGCTGCTGAACATGTTCTTCCAGGGCCGCATGAAGGGCATGCCACCCAAGCTGATGAGCGACAATGGCGAGCACATCGTGATACGCCCGCTGGCCTATGTGGCCGAGACCGATCTGGAGCGCTGGGCGCAGCACCGCGAGTTCCCCATCATCCCCTGCTCGCTGTGCGGCAGCCAGGAGAACCTGCAGCGCGTGCAGGTCAAGAAGATGATCCGCGAATGGGAACGTCAGTACCCGGGCCGGGTCGACAATATGTTCAATGCAATGGGCAAGCTGGTGCCCTCGCACATGATGGACCGGAACCTCTTCCCCTTCACCACGCTCCAAGCCACCGGCGTGGCCGATCCCAACGGGGATCGCGCCTTCGACGAAGACGACGAGGGCTGCGCCATGCCCGCGCCGCAGTCGGTGATACAACTGCGGCGAGAGAACTAGGCATCAGGCCTGGCTCGTTCACAGGAGAGGCAGCATGATGAAAAAGACTCGATTCGCGCTCTATGGTCTGCTGGTGGCTGCGGTGGTGGGCCTCAGTGGCTGCGCCGGCATGTACACCGTGCGCTCCGAGGTGTCCAGCTACGGCGCCTGGCCGGCCGAGCGCAAGCCCGCCAGCTTCGCCTTCGAGCGCCTGCCCTCGCAGGGCAAGGATGACGCCCGCCAGGCCCAGCTGGAAACGGCGGCCACGGCGGCCTTGCTGAAGGCAGGCTTCGGCCCGGCGACCGACACCAAGACCGCCGATGTGCTGGTCATGGTCGGCGCCCGGGTCAGCCTGCAGGAGCGCGGCCCCTGGGAGGACCCCTTCTGGTGGCAGTACCGCACCAGCTTCTGGCGCCACAGCCCCTTGCACCGCCCCTATGCCTACAACAATGCCTTGGGCAACCGCCGCTACGAGCGTGAGGTGGCCCTGGTGTTGCGTGACCGCAAGAGTGGCGAGGCAATCTATGAGACGCGGGCCAACTCGGATGGTTTGAGCGTCGGCGACGACGCTCTGCTGGGTGCGATGTTCGAGGCCGCCATCAAGGACTTTCCGCGCACCATCCCCGAGCCCCACGAGGTGGCCGTAAGCCTGCAGCGTTAATTGCGTCGCATCCGGGGCGCGCGGCGGCTGCGCGCCCTGTCACAGCCAGCCCCGATAATCTGACCTTCAACAAGAAAGGTCAGCATGGCTCTGAACGTCGTCATCATGGCTGCGGGCAAAGGTACCCGCATGAAGTCCAGCCTGCCCAAGGTACTGCACAAGCTGGCCGGGCAATCGCTGCTGCAGCACGTGCTGAACACCTGCGGCGGCCTGGGCGCGCAGCGCCTGATCGTCATCACCGGCCATGGTGCCGAGGCCGTGGAAGCAGCCGTCACCGGCCCGGACCTGCACTTCGTCCGCCAGATGCCCCAGCTGGGCACCGGCCATGCGGTGCAGCAGGCCGTGCCCGAGCTGCTGGAAGGCGGCACGGCCCTGATACTGAACGGCGATGTGCCGCTGATACGCACCGCCACCGCCGAGAAGCTGGTGCAAGCCTGCGCCGGCAAGAACCTCGCCCTCTTGACCGTCGAGCTGGCCGACGCCACCGGCTACGGCCGCATCCTGCGCAGCGGTGACGCCCGCGGCGGCCACGTGCTGGGCATCGTCGAGCACAAGGACGCCACCGAGCGCCAGCGCGAGATCCGCGAGGGCTATACCGGCATGATGGCCGCGCCGACGGCGCTGCTCAAGCGCTGGCTGGCCGCGCTGAAGAATGACAACGCCCAGGAAGAGTACTACCTGACCGACATCGTCGCCATGGCCGTGGCCGAGGGCGTGCCGGTGGTCGCCAGCCACGCGTCGAACGAGACCGAGGTGCTGGGCGTCAACAGCCCGCTGCAACTGGCCGATCTGGAGCGCCGCTTCCAGCGCCAGCAGGCCGAGACCCTGCTCGAATCCGGCGTGCGCATGGCCGATCCGGCGCGCTTCGATCTGCGTGGCACGCTGAGCTGCGGCAGCGATGTCGAGATCGACGTCGGCTGCGTGTTCGAGGGCCAGGTCTCGCTGGGCAACGAGGTGCGCATCGGCGCCCATTGCGTGATACGCAATGCGCAGATCGCCGATGGCGCGGTGATACATCCGTTCACGCACATCGACGGCGAGGCGCTGGGCGTGAAGGTCGGCGCCGGCGCGCTGATCGGCCCGTTCGCCCGGCTGCGCCCCGGCGCCGATCTAGGCCCCGAGGTGCACATCGGCAACTTCGTCGAGGTCAAGAACACCACGATGGCGCGTGGCGCCAAGGCCAATCACCTGGCCTATCTGGGCGACGCCACGGTGGGCGAGCGCGTCAACTACGGTGCCGGCAGCATCACCGCCAACTATGACGGCGCCAACAAGCACCGCACGGTGATCGAGGCCGACGTGCATGTGGGCTCGAACTGCGTGCTGATCGCGCCGGTGACGATAGGCGAAGGCGGCACCATAGGTGGCGGCTCGACGATCAGCAAGAGCACGCCGGCCGGCGAATTGACGGTGGCGCGGGGCAAGCAGGTGTCGATCAGCGGCTGGAAGCGTCCAAAGAAGAAGTAGTTGCGACTGGCTGGTGTTCGGTAGATTCTATGGAGCAGCGCAAGCCCCGCGAAGGCGTTGAGGATCAAAACTGCTCTTTGAAGTCCAGACGGCGAAAGCGATGCGCAGGAGTTTG
>NZ_SNXS01000002.1:1106159-1245319 GCF_004362525.1 Roseateles toxinivorans | reverse complement strand
CCCATGCCGAAGGCCATCAGCTTCAGGTTGCGGGTGTTGATGCCCATCGCCTTGGCGGCGATCTCGTCCTCGCGTATGGCCATCCAGGCGCGGCCGATGCGCGACGTTTCCAGGCGATAGCAGATCACGACGCTGAAGATCACCAGGGCCAGGAACAGGTAGTAGTACAGGGTCACCGAGGGAATCTCGAAGCCGAAGAACTGCTGGCGCGGCTGGCCAAGGTCGATACCGAAGATGTGGATGCCGTCGATCTGGCCGATGCCGCGCGGGCCATTGGTGATGTTCAGCGGGTGCTCCATATTGTTCAGGAACACGCGGATGATCTCGCCAAAGCCCAGGGTCACGATGGCCAGGTAGTCGCCGCGAAGCTTCAGTGTCGGGGCACCGAGCAGCATGCCGGCAAAGGCGGCAAGACCCGCCCCCACCGGGATGACGATCCACAGCGGCGAATGCAGACCGTTGGGGAACATCGCCGCGAAGGCAACGAAGTTCTCGCTCAGATGCGGGCTGGCCAAGAGCGCGAACATGTACGCGCCCAAGGCGTAGAAGGCGACATAGCCCAGGTCCAGCAGACCGGCATAGCCGACGACGATGTTCAGGCCAAGGGCCAGCATCACGTACAGCAGGGCCAGGTCGATGATGCGCACCGGCCCGTTGCCGAACTGCTGTGCGATCAGGGGCAGCACCAGCAGGGCTATGGCCCCCAGCGCATATTTGAAGAGTCTGTTGTTGTTCAGCATTGCTTTCTCCGTCAGGCCCGGTCGGCCACGCGCTCACCCAGCAGGCCCGAGGGGCGCAGCGTGAGCACCAGAATCAGGGCCACAAAGGCGAAGATGTCGGCATAGTGGCTGCCCAGAATGCCTCCGGTCAGCTCGCCCAGATAGCCGGCGCCGATGGCCTCGATCAGGCCCAGCAGCACCCCGCCCAGCATCGCGCCGCCGAGGTTGCCGATGCCGCCCAACACCGCGGCCGTGAAGGCCTTCAGCCCGGGCATGAAGCCCATCGAATGCTGGACCGTGCCGTAGTTCGACGCCCACATCAGGCCGGCGACGGCAGCCAGCGCCGCACCGATGACGAAGGTGGCCGAAATCACCGAGTCGGGCTTCACACCCATCAGCCCCGCCACGCGGGGGTTCTCGGCGGTGGCGCGCATCGCGCGGCCCAGCTTGGTGTGATTGACCAACCACAGCAGGCTGACCAGGATCACGCCGGTGGTGACCAGAATCAGGATCTGCGTCACCGTGATGACCGGGCCACCCAGATCAATCGCCTGCGCCGGCAGCAGCTGCGGGAAGGGCTTGGGATTGGGCTTCCAGACGATCATGGCCAGGGTCTGCAGCAGCAGCGACATGCCCATCGCGGTGATCAGCGGCGCCAGGCGCGGTGCATTGCGCAAGGGCCGGTAGGCGATGCGCTCGATCGCGTAGTTCAGGCCGGCGCAGACCACGACGGCGCACAGCAGCGCGATCGCCATCAGCGCCCAGCCGGGCAGACCGCTATCGGCCAGCGCGGTGACCACGGTCCAGCTGACCAGGGCCCCGACCATCAGCACCTCGCCATGGGCAAAGTTGATCAGGTTGATGATGCCGTAGACCATCGTGTAGCCCAGTGCGACCAGCGCGTACATGCTGCCCAGCACCAGACCATTGATGATCTGTTGCAAAAAAGTCTCCATATCCCAGCTTCCTTTGCGAGCGGATTTGCCGCCTGACCCTCCCGGGTTTGCAAGCCACGTGCCAAAAGTCACGTTCCGCGGGTAACTACCAAGCCCACCCAGGACCGCTGGCGGGCCGGCGTGCGAGCAGCAGGCTGGAAAGTGCGGAAATCGACACTGGGCCCGGCGCAGCAGTGCGGACTTCGGCACAACCGCCCGCCGGGGCCTCCACAGCCCTGGCAGGACAGCGCCCCGGCCTTTGGGCACACTGTGAGCCCGATGTCGCCGCCCAACCCCGTCCAACCCGCCCCCCTCTCCGCCAGCCTGCGGCAGCTGCTCCTGCTGCTGGTCCGGCGCCTGGCCCAGCGCCTGAGCCGCCCCAGCTTCGTCGCCTATCTGAGCCTGGGCCTGTTTGCGCTGGGCATGCTGTCCGGCTACCGCTGGAGCGAGCGCACCGGCATGGCCCAGCTGGCCGCGGTGGCCAGCGAGCGGCTGGAGCTCTATGCCGCGACCCTGGAAGCCGAGATGGCGCGGCACGCCTATCTGCCCAGCCTGATCGCCATCGACACCGATGTGCTGGCCATGCTGCAGGCGCCCGAGGACCCGCGCCTGCGTCAGCAGGCCGGACTGCGGCTGGCGCGCATCAATGCGCGGGCCGGCGCCATCATGAGCTACATCACCGATGATCAGGGTCAGGTCTTGGCGGTCAGCCAGACCGGCACCAAGCCCGTCGCCGACGCCAGCACCCGCCGCCAGGCGATGAGCTTTGGCGACAACCCCGGCCACTTCTTCGCCGCCAATGCCGCCAATGGCAGCGTGGACTTCTTCCTCGTGCAGCCGCTGCACCGTGGCGGGCGGCGGGTCGGCCTGATCGTCGTCAAGCTCAATCTGGGGCCGCTGGAGGCGACCTGGGTGGACCTGGGCCTGCGCTCCCAGGCCGAGAAGCTGATGGTGGTGGACGAGAACGACGTCGTCATCATGTCCTCGGTGCCGGGCTGGAAGTACCACCTGCTGGGCCAGGCCGACTCGGCCCGCCGCGCCGAGCTGCAGGCCACCGGCCGCTATGCCGGCGGCACCTTGCAGCCGCTGGGGGCCGACACCGAACCGATACCGCAGCTGGACGCCAGCCTGGTGCGCCTGCCTATCACCGAGCCCGGCCAGCCGCGGCCGGGCTCCTGGCTGCTGGCCCAGGAGCGGGCCGTCGTGCCGCTGGGCCTGCGCCTGGTGACCCTGTCGGACCCGGCCGAGGTCTGGAAGCAGGCCCGCTACTCGGCCTGGGGCGGCGGCGCCTTCGGTGCCTTCGTCGGCATGCTGGCCCTGTACCTGGTGTCGCGCCAGCGCGCGCTGCGCCAGCTGTTCCGGGCCCAGAACGAGCTGCAGCGCGCCCATGGCCAGCTGGAACGCCTCGTCGACGAGCGCACCGGCGAGCTGCGCAACACCAACGAGGAGCTGAAGCGCCAGATCGCCCAGCGCCTGCAGGCCGAGGACGAGCTGATGCAGGCCGGCAAGCTGGCCGCGCTGGGCCAGCTATCGGCCGGCATCTCGCACGAGATCAACCAGCCGCTGACGGCGCTGCGCGCGCTGTCGCGCAACAGCCTGCAGCTCTTGGAACATGGGCGCCATGCCAGCGTGGCCGAGAACCTGCGCGCGATCGACGATATGGTCGAACGGATGGGCCGCATCACCCGCCAGCTGAAGAACTTCGCCCGCAAGGCCGAGCCCACCCATGGACCGGTGTCGCTGGCCGCCGCCGTGCAGGCCGCACAACAGCTGCTGGAGCATCGCCTGCAGGCCGAGCAGGTGGAGTTCAGCGCCGAGATCGATGGACACCTGCGCGTGCGCTGCGAGAGCTACCGGCTGGAGCAGGTGCTGGTCAATCTGGCCGCCAATGCGCTGGATGCGATGCGCGACGCCACGCTGAAGCAGTTGAGCATCAGCGCCGCGGTCGAGGGCGAGCGGGTCTGGGTGCGCGTCACCGACAGCGGCTGCGGCCTCGACGATGCCCAGCTGGCCCGCCTGTTCGAACCCTTCTTCACCACCAAGCCGGCCGGCGAGGGTCTGGGCCTGGGCCTGGTGATCTCATCGAAGATCGTCCATGAGTTTGGCGGTACGCTGCGGGGCCGGCGCGCCGAAGACGGCACCGGCATGACATTTGAGTTCGACCTAGCGCTTGCACAAGAGGATGACCCGCATGTTTGACGGCTTCAAGGTGTTGTTTGTCGAGGATGACCCGCCGGTGCGCGCCAGCCTGACGCAGACGCTGGAGCTGGCCGGCCTGGAGGTCACCGCCTGCGGCTCGGCCGAGGAGGCGCTGCCGCACCTCCAGCCCGGCGCCCAGCTGGTGGTCGTCACCGATGTGCGCCTGCCCGGCATGGACGGCCTGGCCCTGCTGGACCATGCGGTGGCCATCGATTCGGGCATTCCGGTCGTGCTGGTCACGGCCCATGGCGATGTGGCGATGGCGGTGCGGGCGATGCGCACCGGCGCCTATGACTTCATCGAGAAGCCCTTCGACCCCGAGCGCTTCGTCGACACCGTGCTGCGCGCGCTGGACAAGCGCGTGCTGCGCGTGGCGCTGGACGAGATGCGCGAGCAGTTGCGCCACCGCAGCGGCATCGAGGCGGTGCTGCTGGGCAATTCGGCGGTGATGCAGCAGGTGCGCCGCCACATCCTGAACCTGGCCGACACCTCGGCCGATGTGATGATCCTCGGCGAGACCGGCACCGGCAAGGAGCTGGTGGCTCGCTGCCTGCATGACCAGAGCCAGCGTCGCGACCGCAACTTCGTCGCCATCAACTGCGGCGGTCTGCCCGAGGCCCTGTTCGAGAGCGAGCTGTTCGGCCATGAGCCGGGCGCGTTCACCTCGGCGGGCAAGCGCCGCATCGGCAAGATCGAGCATGCCAATGGTGGCACCCTGCTGCTGGACGAGATCGAGACGATGCCGATGGCGCTGCAGATCAAGCTCCTGCGCATCCTGCAGGAGCGCAAGATCGAGCGCCTGGGCTCCAATGATGAGCTGCCGATCAATGTGCGCATCATCGCCGCCACCAAGGCCGATCTGCGCCAGTTGAGCGAGCAGCAGAAGTTCCGTGGCGACCTCTACTACCGCCTCAATGTCGCCACGCTGCAGCTGCCGGCGCTGCGCGAGCGGCGCGAGGACATACCGCTGCTGTTCGAGCACTTCGTCGCCCAGGCCTGCGCCCGCTACGGCCGCCCGGCCCCTGAGCTGACGCCGCAGCGCCTGCGCGAGCTGATGGCCCATGACTGGCCCGGCAATGTGCGCGAGGTGCGCAATGCCGCCGACCGCTTTGTGCTGGCCCTGGACAGCATGGAGGGCGCAGCCGCAGCCGACAGCGCCGCCACCACCCTGGCCCAGCAGATGGACCTGGTCGAGAAGGCCTTGATCGAGCAGGCGCTGGCCCGCACCCAGGGCCGTGTGCCGGCGGCCATGGAGTTGCTGGGGATTGCCAAGAAGACGCTGTACGACAAGCTCAACCGCCACGCCATCGACCTGGACAAATACCGCTGATCGGCCGCTGAACTAGCGGTAGTGCAGCGGGTCCGGCGAGTCGGTGGGCTGCTGTATCACCCGCTTGAACGCCTCGCTCAGCGGCAGCTGCAGGTTCACGCCCTTGGGCGGTATCGGCGCGAGAAACCAGCGCCGGTAGATGGCCAGTATCTCGCCGCTGCGGTAGAGCTCGGCCAGCACGCCGTCGGCAAGCTGCTTGAACTGCGGGTCGTCGCGTGGCAGGCCGATGGCATAGGGCTCGACCGAATAGGCGGTGTCGGAGATCACATACTCGCCGGCATTGGCAATGCCGGCCAGGGCCACGCGCAAGAGCACATCGTCCATCGCATAGGCCACGGCGCGGTCGGTCTGCACCATACGGAAGGCATCGCGGTCGTCGAGGCCGGCCAGTATCTTCATGTCCAGATGACGGGTCTGGTTCAGCTGGTGCAGGAACTGGATGCTGGTCGTGGCAATCGTCGAGCTGACCGGCAGACCGCGCAGGTCATCGACACCCTGTATGCCCGCCGCGCGCTTGGACAGCAGCCGGCTCTCGGCCACAAAGGTGGTCAGCGAAAAGGCCTGGGTGCGCTGACGTTCGACGGTGTTGGTGGTGATGCCGCACTCCAGATCGACCGTGCCGTTGGCGACCATGGGCATGCGCGTGGCCGAGGTCACCGGCACCAGCTTCACTTCCAGCTCCGGCATCGCCAGGCGCTTCTTCACCGCCTCGACGATGTGCCGGCAAAGGTCGATCGAGTAACCCACCGGCGTGCGCTTGGCGTCGAGGTAGGAAAACGGCGGCGAGGCGACGCGAAAGCCCAGCGCCAGCACGCCGGTGTCGAGCAGCTTGCGCAAGGTCGGCGACTCGGCGCCCTGCGCCCATGCCGACGGCGCTTGGATCAGCGGACAGGACAGGACGACGAGGGCCAGCAGGCGCGCGAACCGGCGGGACGGGCGAGACACGGGAAGCATGGAGCCTTGGACAATGGAATCAAACCCATTGTCGCAAAGCCCGCAAAGCCGGCAATAGTGTCCAGCCCTGAGGGCCGGCTCAGCCCTTGCCGACCGTCGTCCGGCGGCGCCGCACCGACCAGCCCAACACCCCCAGGCCGGTCAGCAGCAGGGCATAGGTCTGAGGCTCGGGCACTGGCGGGTGGAAGCCGCCGCCGCCGTTGCCGAAATCCCAGTTGGTGTTCTCGTCATCGACGGTGGGCGAGTTGTAGACATTGCCATAGAGCTGGGCGAGGCTGCCCAGACCGGCCTGCGAGGCTCCGGAGTCGAGCGTGGCGCCGAATGGAATCTCGAAGGAGCTGACCCGTCCCGTGTTGAAGAAGTCGGCATCGCCGTTGTTGCCCACGCCGGCGTACTGCCAGAGATCGATATTGAACTGTGTCCCGTACTGGAACAGCAGCTTCTTGTAGACCGTCTTCGCGCCGCTCCAGCCGCTGTCGGATGAGTCGGTGTTGATGGAGAAGCTGCTGGTGTAACTGACCCCGGCCAGGTCGGTGAAGCTGCTGCTGGCCTGCAGACGGGTCCAGCCATTGTTGAACACGGAGCTATTGGCCAAGGCAGGGAAGCCGCCGTCCAGCGTCACCCCGACCAGCACGGCACCGTAGTCGCCGACCTTGTGCGCGGTCGTGGCGCCGATGTAGAAGCCCTGGCTCCACTGCGCCTGGGCATAGCTGTAGGTCGAGCTGTACGGCGTTGATTCGACGCGCTGCCCGCTGCTGTCGGTGGTCGCCGACGTCATCTGGGTGCGCAGGTTCAGGGAGGCAACCTCGGCCCGACCGTCGTAGTGAAAGCCGTACTCGCCGTTGCTGGTGACGATGTCATACATCGGGTCCAGCCCACCATGGCCGCTCTCGATCGTGTAGCTGGCGGTCGCAACGCCGGTGGTCAGCGAGCCGGAGCCGCTGTAATTGCTGCGGTAGTCCTGGGTGCCATTCAGCGTGAACGAAACATTGCCCAAGTACGGGCTGCTGTAGCTGGTGTTTACATAGCCATAGACCTGGGCCCAGCTGTTGAAGCCGAGATTGGGGGCGGTGGCTGCGGCCTGCTGAGGCAGGCACGCGGCCAAGCCCAGAACAGCGAGGGCGAAGGCGCTGGGCCTGGCGGGCGATCGGAATGAAGTCTTCATGGCGGGTCCTGCAAGAGTGGTCAAGGATCTGGCCGCGCCGCCTTCCTGGCGCCACGACGGCTCGACCCATTCTGTCCACCCCTGGCGGAGCCGTGCGCCAATCTGGCCCAGTGTTGACGTGGCGCAATCCGCCTGCTGCCGTGGAGCAACGCCCGCGGTACTTTGCCCTCCTACCGCAGGGTATCTGCGTGCACAACACCCTCGAGCAGGGCAATCACTTCCTGCACCAGGGTCTGATCGGCGGCGCTCATCAGCCCGGAGCGCAGCAGGGCGGCGCGCTTGAGCTCGCGCATGCGCCAGCTGAACTCGCGCACCAGGGCAACGACCTCCAACTCGACCTCGGCGTCCTGCGGTGCCAGCTCCTGGACGATGTGCTGTGGGCTGTGCAGGTCCAGGCCGGCACTGGAGAACGCCGCCTGCAGCTGTTGCATGCGCTGCCCGCATAGCGCCAGCATCGCCCTGAGCTCGGGATTGGTGTCGCTGATACGGGCCCGTATCAGCAGCCGCGATTCAGTGAAGCGCCGCAAGACCTCGGCCACCCGTATCGCTCGCGGCAGGACCTCGTGCAGATTGCGCCCCTCGTCGGCCAGATGGCTGGACTCATCGCTGGCGCGGCTGGCAGCACGCACGATCTGCAGCAGGGTGTCGCTGAACTCGCCGGGCATCAGCTTGGTTGCCACACTGGCATGGGCCACCGGGCTGGCGCCTGACTCGATCAGCCCCATCAGCCATTCGGCACAGGCCAGGATTTGCGCATCGGTCGAGAACTGCTCAGCCGCCAGGCCTCGTGGATAACCGAAGCCGTCGAGCCGCTCATGGTGGCTCAGCACCAGCTCGGCCACCGCCTGCCCGGCGCCCTCCATCTCGCGCAGCACATGGTGGCCGCTGACCGGATGGCTGGCGATGTGCTTCCACTGGTCCAGGTGCAGATCGGTGCCGCGCTGCAGATAGGCCGGGGTGATATAGAGCTCGCCCACATCATGCAGCAGGCCGGCGATGGCCAAAAGGCGATGGCTGTCCACATCGCCGGGCCTCAGCCGGCGCCCAAGCGACATGGCCAGCAGGGCCACGCCGACGCAGTGCTCCAACCGATCCGGCTGGTGCTCGGCATAGACGGTCAGCAGAGACTGCACCGGCAGCGCCAGCTTCAGCCCGCCCAGGGACTGGGCCACCGCCTGCGCACGGGCATCCGCGCCGAGTGCGGCCAGCAGAGGGTAGCGGTCGAGCAAGGCCTGCGCCGTATCGCGGATCTGCTCGCCGCTGACGCCACCGGCCACCGCCACGCAGTCTTCCAGCGGCCGGCTGAGCTTGTGCTGCAACAGGCGGTCGCGTACCTCGGCGTCGATGCGCGCGCCCTTGGCCAGCAGCTTCATGCCATTGCGCCCGACGATGTCCTGAGTGACCTCGACATCGTGCGTGGCCGCCGATGCAACGACATGATCCAGATAATGTGGATTGACTTCGCTCATCAAGTTCCCCTGGCCCGGATTGTCTGACTTTTACCGACGCTGCGGGCCGCGAAATTGCCTGTGCCAAACTGCGCCCAGAACCCTCAAACAGGAGCCCTGCCAGGATGCCGCACGACGTCACGCTGATCACCACCCTCGCCGCCGGCTTCGGCCTCGCTCTCGTGCTCGGCTTCGTCGCCCTGCGGCTCAAGCTGCCGGCCCTGGTCGGCTATCTGATGGCCGGCGTGGCGATCGGACCGTTCACCCCCGGCTTCGTCGGCGACATGGCCATCGCCTCGCAGCTGGCCGAAATCGGCGTGATGCTGCTGATGTTCGGTGTGGGCCTGCATTTCTCGCTCGACGATCTGATGGCCGTGCGCAAGATCGCCGTGCCCGGCGCGGTCGCGCAGATGGCCGTGGCCACGGGCCTGGGCATGGGGGTGGCCCACATATGGGGCTGGAGTCTGGGGGCCGGCCTGGTGTTCGGGCTGAGCCTGTCGGTGGCCAGCACGGTGGTGCTGCTGAAGGCGCTGGAGGCCCGCGGCATTGTCGATTCGATGAACGGCCGCATCGCCATCGGCTGGCTGATCGTCGAGGATCTGGCCATGGTGCTGGTGCTGGTGCTGCTGCCGGCCCTCGCCGGAGTGTTGGGTGGTGTCACCCCGGGCGGCGCCGCGGCGCCTGCGGACACCGCGGCCATCTGGCTGGCCCTGGGCAAGACCCTGCTGCAGGTGGCCCTGTTCATCGCCCTGATGCTGGTGGTCGGCCGGCGCTTCTTCCCCTGGCTGCTGTGGCAGGTCACCAAGACCGGCTCCCGCGAGCTGTTCACGCTGTGCGTGGTCGCCGCGGCGGTGACCATCGCCTATGGCTCGGCGGCGTTGTTCGGCGTGTCGTTCGCGCTGGGGGCCTTCTTCGCCGGCATGGTGATGCGCGAGTCCAAGTTCAGCCATCGTGCGGCCGAGGAGTCGCTCCCGCTGCGGGATGCGTTCGCCGTGCTGTTCTTCGTCTCGGTGGGCATGCTGTTCGACCCCCATGTGCTGGTCGACCGCCCGCTGCAGGTGCTGGCCGTGGTGGCCATCATCATCCTGGGCAAGTCGCTGGTGGCGTTGGCCGTGGTGCTGCTGTTCCGTTACCCACTGAACACCGCGCTGACCGTCTCGGCCAGCCTGGCGCAGATCGGCGAGTTCTCCTTCATCCTGGCAGGTCTTGGCGTGTCACTGAAGCTGCTGCCGACCGAGGGCTACAGCCTGGTACTGGCCGGCGCGCTGATCTCGATGGCGCTCAACCCTCTGGTGTTCTCGCTGATCGAGCCGGCGCAGCGCTGGGTCCGCGCACGCTCGGAACTGGCCCGCAAGCTCGAAGCCCGCGACGACCCGCTGGCCGAGCTGCCGGCCGCCACCGAAGACAAATACCTGGCCCGCCAGGTGGTGCTGGTCGGCTACGGGCGGGTCGGCCGGCATATCGCCGAGGCGCTGGCCGCGGCCGGCATCCCCTTCGTTGTGGCCGATCACAACCGCGAACGCGTCGAGGCCCTGCGCGAGCGCGGCATCCCGGCCGTGCTGGGTGACGCCAGCGAGCCCGCGGTGCTGATACAGGCCCATATCGCCCACGCCAGAGTGCTGGTGCTGGCAACACCCGACACCGTCAGCGTGCGCAAGATGATCGAAGTCGCGCGCACGCTCAACCCCGGCATCCAGACCCTGGTGCGCAGCCACAACGAGGAAGAGGCGCAACGCCTGCAGGCCGACGGCGCCGGCCGCGTGTTCCTCGGTGAGCGGGAGCTGGCTCAGGCGATGGTGCGGGAGGTGCTGGCGGCGCGGGCTCACTGAGCCTGTTCGGGCTCCTTCAGCAGTGCGGCCAGCAGCCCCATGCCCACCAACAGCACCGCCGCCGTGAGCCACAGCGCGCCCTGGTAGCTGCCGCTGGCCTGTGCCATGCTGCCGGCCAGGGCCGGCGCGGTGATCTGGGCCAGGCCATAGCTCAGCGTCAGCCGTGCCATCGCCTTGCCAGGGTTGGCCGGCGAGCGGCGGCCGACCAGGGCCAGCGTCAGGCTGACGATGCCGATGAAGGTGGCGCCGTAGAGCAGCGCGCCGGCCAGAGCCGCCAGCAGCGAGCCCGACAGCGCCGGCAGCACGACCGACAGGGTCTGCAGACCGAAGGCCAGCAGCAGGGCCTTCAGCTCGCCGATGCGCCGCGCGATGCGATCCCAAAGAAACACCGCCGGCATGGCCGCCAGGCCGACCAGCAGCCAGGCCAGCGGCCCGCGCCCCGCCAGCAGCGGCTGGCGCTCGACGATGGCCACGGTGAAGGTGGCGCTGATCACAAAGCCCCAGCCGGCGCAGAAGTAGCAGGCAATCATCAACCCCATCCAGCGCCGTGATGGCGCCGCGCCGTCGCCATGGCCGGGCTTGACCGTGGGCGGCACCGGCGGGCGCCAGCCCCAGGCCGGCAGCAGGAACAGCAGCCCCGTGGCGGCCAGCCCCAGCCAGTGGCCGGCCCAGTCCAGCCGCCAGGCACTCAGGCCCATCGCGCCGACGGCGGAAACAACAATGCCCAGGCCCAGGCCGATGAAGTGCAGGCCCAGCTCGGGCCGGCGCCCGGCGCGCATCAACCAGTTCAGCACCAGGCCGGAGCCGAACAGCATGCCGGCCGCGCCGCACAGCCCGCCGACATAGCGCGACAAGGCCCATAGCAGCGGGTGGGTGGTCAGACCCATCAGCACCGTGCTGAGCAGGGCCAGCACGAGGCCGGCCAGATAGATGCGATGGCGCAGCCGGGCATCATCCAGCCAGGAGGCGAGCAGCGCACCGCTCATATAGCCGAGGTAGTTGATCGCCGCCAGCCCGCCGCCGGCCGCGTCGCTCAGGCCGGCCTGGGCCTGCATCAGTGGCAGCAGCGGCGTGTAGGCAAACCGCGCCAGGCCTATCGTCAGCACCAGGCCACAGATGCCGCCGGTGATGACTTGCCATGGGGCCAGGTGATGCGGGGTGTCGGTGCTCATACCACCGAGCTTAGCCGCGCGCGCAAGAAAAAAGGGCCCGACGCAAGCGCCAGGCCCCAAGGGTCAGAGTGACCGAATGAAACCTCAGGCCTTGCGACGACGGGCCACGGCGCCCAGCAGGCCCAGACCGGCCAGCATCAGTGCATAGGTTTCGGGCTCCGGCACGGCGGTGATCTGGATCATGCGGTCGATGCCGCTGTTCGGGTGCTGGATGTTGACGTAGGCCACGTTCGGGTTGAACTTGTCGAAGTACAGGCCCGTGGGCTCGGCGCCGATGGTGGACATCGAGGCCCAGCGGCTGATCGACTCGGCCACGCCGTCGCGATTGGCATCGGTGGCGAACCAGATATCGGCCGCGCCACCCGGCTGGTCTTCGATGATATAGATATTGCCGGCGGCGTCGATCGCCACATTGTCCGGGCTGGTGAGGGCCGAGCCGACGGCCAGGCCGGTGGCCGCATTGATGGTGTTGCGGTCCACGAACACCTTGACGGTGCTGGTGCCGTCGGTATTCAGGTGAATGGAGAACACCTGCTGCGCGTCGGTGGTCGGCACATACAGGGTCTGCGAACCGTCGGCCAGGGTCTGGACTTCCAGATCCTCGGGACGGTTGTAGTCGGTGCCCTTGAAGGCCGCCAGGTTGGCGGTGGCACGGCCGTCGATCTGGCCGCCCAGCACCGTCGTGACGCCGGGCAGGGCCACGCCGTTCACATCGGTCAGCGCGATCCAGCTAGCGGCGCCGGTGCCGCCGAAGGTGTTGCCGCTGCCGACGCGCATCACGAAGCTCTGGCCCTTGGCGAAGTAGTCATCGCCGTTGCTGGCATTCGGGTTGGCCGAGGTGTACTTGTAGATCGAACCGCCGTTGAGCTCGTCAATGAAGTACAGGCTGTTGTTCTTGTCGAAGGCCAGGCCCTCGTGCGAGACGCGCGGCAGGATGCTGCGGTGCACGAAGTTGCTGGTGGCCGAACCGGTGGTCGTGACCGGATTCGTCAGTTCGAACAGGCGACCCTTGGTGCTGCCATTGCCCCAGGACTCTTCGGCGGTCAGGTAGCTGCCCCAGGGAGTCCAGCGCGAGGCGTCGCCGGAGACAAAGCCCTGGGTGCCGGGAGTGACGATGGTGGTGGCGGTGCCGGTCTGCAGGTCGATGCGCTTGACGCCGGCGGCGCCGGTTTCCATCGGGAAGTACAGGTAACGACCGGCGCTGGCGCCGGTCTCGTTGGCGGTCACCATGTCCCAGCTGCCGGTGTCATCGGCCGCGCCGGCGACGCGGGCGGCAATCGTCTTCTGGCTGAAATTGGGCGAGGACAACTGGAACGGAGCGCTTTCCGGCAGCGAGCCGGCGGCGACATTGGTCAGCAGCGGTGTGAAGTTCTCGAAGTTCGTGGCAGCAGCCATCGCGCCCTGGGCGGCGACGGCTGCAACGATCAGGGCAGTGAGTTGGTTCAGGCGAAACATGGGATAAATCCTCCGGCGGGTGTGATCAGTGGGTGCAGGCCCAGGAACGAGCTGCCCGCCGATATTGAGCCGCGCATATTGCGCAGGGATGCGCGAATCACCGCCGGCATAGTCCGAACGGACCAGGCGAGGCTGCCCACGGGCCTTGCAACAATTGAAGCGAATCGCCCCCTGCCCGAAACCTGGCTGATACGGCCGCTGCCTAATCTGCATGCACCTGTCCAGCACCGCACGGAGCAACCTCATGATGCCCATCGCCCCCCAACTGCCGTCACTGTTTTCGCACAGCCAGGGCAATGGCCCGCTGGTGGTCTGCATACACTCCAGCACCGGCAGCCATGGACAATGGCGGGCGCTGACCGAGAGCCTGTCGGGCCGCTGCCAAATGCTGGGCGTGGATCTGCACGGTCATGGCCGCAGCCCGGCCTGGCCGGCCTTCACCCCGGCCAGCCTGCAGGTCGATGCCCAGGCGGTGGCCCGCATCGCCCATGCGGCCCAGCGCAGCGCGCCGCACGAGGGCGTGCACCTGGTCGGCCATTCCTACGGCGCCGCAGTGGCCCTGCAGCTGGCGCTGAGCCAGCCGCGCTGGGTGCGCTCGCTGACGCTGTATGAACCGGTCGCCTTCGGCATGATGCGCCGCGCGAGCCCCGACGATGCGGCGCTGGCCGAGGTCGAGGAGGTCGCCGCCAGCGTGGCCGCCCTGGTGCGCCAGGACGAGCTGCTCGAGGCCGCCCGTGTGTTTGCCAGCTACTGGTCGGGCGAATCGGCCTGGGTCGGCATGAACCAGGTGCAGCGGTCCACCATGGCCACGCGCATGGCCACGGTGCCGCTGCACTTCAAGGCCCTGTTCGCGGCCACCTGGGATGCTCCGCTGCTGGCCGCGCTGCGCATGCCGGTGCTGCTGATGAAGGGGGCACAGACCCGCGCCTCGGCCGCCCGGGTGGCCGAGCTGCTGCAGGCCGCGCTGCCGCGGGTGAAGACCTTGACGCTGAGCGCTGCCGGCCATATGGGCCCGCTGACGCACAGCAGCGCTGTGGTCGGCGAAATGCAGGCGCATCTGCAACAAGTCGGTGCACTGGCCACGCCCTTGCGCGCCGCCGCCTGAGGTCGGCACAGCGAGACCTACGCACCAGTAGCGGGCGTCACACCGCAAGCAGGACAGCCCATGGAAAGCCCTGTATGGTCGATCCATGCAGTTTGGCAAACGTCGCCCTCCCCATACGATCAATCTGGCCCTGCAGGGCGGCGGCGCCCATGGTGCCTTTACCTGGGGCGTGCTGGATGCGCTGCTGGAGGACGGCCGGCTGGGCTTCGAAGGCATCAGCGGCACCAGTGCCGGCGCGATGAATGCGCTGGCCATGGCCCATGGCTTGATGGTGGGCGGGCCCGACGGCGCGCGCGAGGCCCTGCAGAAGTTCTGGACGGCGGTGGCGGGCGCCGCACCGCTGGAACTGACGCAAACCTCGGCCGACGGCACGCAGACCGGCCTGTCGCCGCTGGTCAAGCTGATGCTGCAGTGGACGCACTATCTGTCGCCCGAGCAGATCAACCCCTTTGACCTGAATCCGCTGCGCGACATCGTCACGGCGCAGATCGACTTCGCCCGCCTGCGCACGCAAAGCCCGGTCAAGCTCTTTGTCGCCACCACCCAGGCCAACACCGGCAAGCTGCGGCTGTTCCGCAATGCCGAGATGAGTGCCGACGTGCTGCTCGCCTCGGCCTGCCTGCCCACCCTGCACCGCGCCATCGAGATCGACGGCGAGCCCTACTGGGACGGCGGCTTCGCCGCCAACCCGGCGGTATTTCCGCTGTTCTTCGAATGCCATGCGCCCGACCTGCTGATGGTGCTGCTGAGCCCGCTCAAGCATGCGCAGACGCCGCTGAGCGCGACCGACATTCAGACCCGGGTGCTGGAGATCGCCTTCAACTCGACCTTTCTGCGCGAGATGCGCATGTTCGCCCATCTGCGCCAACAGGTCAGGCCCAGCTGGTTCGTGACCTTGGGGCGGCTGGAGCGGCGCGTGCAGCGCGCGCACTTTCATCTGATCGAGGACGAGGAGGTGCTGCGCGCCCTCTCGCCCGACTCCAAGCTGGCGGCGAACCAGAAGTTCTTCGAACGTCTGAAGGGCCTGGGCCGAGGCCGCGCCCGGGTTTGGCTGGACGCCCACCATGGCGCGCTGGGCAAGCGCTCCAGCGTTGACCTGTCGTCGCTGTTCTATTGAGCGGCTGGCGGGGCAGAGCAAGTACATATACAGAACGTCTTGAGATTGCGTTGTTGGTATATTTGACGCAATGTCACACGATCTCTAAGGTGTCGGACATGGCCTGAATCGCTTCGGCCAGGTTCAAAAAACACCCAGGAGACAAGACTTGAAACTGCACCGCCTTCTCGCGGGGACCGCGCTCGCGCCCGCACTTTTCCTCAGCCTGGCCGCCCAGGCGCAGGTCACCGTGTTCGGCGTGCTGGACCTGGGCCTGAGCCGGCTCAGCGCCAGCGGCACGTCGGGCCAGTCCCTGCTCAACGGCGATGGCAACACCTCCAGCCGCATCGGCTTTCGCGGCACCGAGGATCTGGGCGGCGGGCTCAAGGCCAACTTCTGGATCGAGTCGGCGATCAATGTTGACACGGGCACCAGCGGCGCCACCAGCACCAACAACAAGGACTCGGTCAGCGGCGGCCTGACCTGGGGCCGGCGCTCCACGGTGGGGCTGCAGGGCCCCTGGGGCGAGTTGCGCCTGGGCCGAGACTATGTGCCCAGCTTCAGCAACCTGACCACGTCCATGCACCCCTTCGGCACCAACGGCGTCGGCAGCTCGGGCCTGCTCTTCTACCCGGTCAATGCCGGCGGCACGACGGTACGCACCAGCGTGCGGGCGTCCAACTCGGTCGGCTATCACCTGCCCGCCAATGCCGCCGGCGTGTATGGCGCGGTGATGCTGGCCAGCGGCGAGCAGCCTGGCGGTGCGGCCACCTCGAAGGACGGCAATCACCAGGGCCTGCGGCTGGGCTGGCGCAGCGGTGGCTGGAATATGGCGGCCGCGATCGGCAAGACCCGCTACGCCACCGGCGACTACACACAGAGCAATGCCGGCATCAACTACAAGCTCGGCGCGGCCAGGCTGATGGCCCTCTGGGGCGAGAACAAGGTCGGCGCGACCCGCACCCGCGCACTGATGCTGGGCACGCAATGGGAGCTCAGCGCCCAGGGCGAAGTGCGCATTGCCTACACGACGCTGAAGGCCAGCGGCGTGGCCAGCGACGCAACGCATCTGGCCATCGGCTATGTGCATGACCTGTCCAAACGCACGGCGCTGTATGCGACGGCCGCCCGCATCGACAACAAGGGCGCGGGCACCCGCTTCAACACCGGCCTGTCACCCACCCGGCCCGGCGGCAGCAGTTCGGGCCTGGACCTCGGCCTGCGCCACAGCTTCTAGGAGCCACACAAAATGCCGATGATCCAACGACTTTCGCTGGGGCTGACCGCTGCGCTGCTGGCGGCCTGCGCCCACCAGGCGGCGCCGGTGGCCGAGGCCGCGCCCCAGCCTCAGGCCTGCCCGGCCGGCCTCGGCGCTGACATCCAATGCCTGGGCGGCCAGGACAGCGCGGGGGCCTTCTACCTGATTGCCATGCCCAAGGCCTGGAACGGCCATCTGGTCATGCATGCCCATGGCGGCCCCTTCCTGGGCGCACCCACAGCCAAGCGGGTGGCCGAAGACCTGCAGCGCTGGTCCATCATGCCGCGTGCCGGCTATGCCTGGGCGGCCTCAAGCTTCCGGCAAGGTGGTGTGGCCGTGACGGCTGCGGCCGAGGACACCGAGCGCCTGCGCGGCATCTTCATCCGGCATGTGGCGGTGCCCAAGCTGACGATTCTGCACGGCCAGTCATGGGGCGCCGGCGTGGCGGCCAAGGGGGCCGAACGCTTCACCGCGGGCAAGCCCTACGACGGCGTGCTGCTGACCAGCGGCGTGCTGGCCGGCGGCACCCGCTCCTACGATTTCCGGCTCGATCTGCGGGTGGTCTACCAATACCTGTGCCACAACCATCCACGCCCCGACGAGCCGCAGTACCCGCTGTGGATGGGCCTGCCCGAAAGCAGCAAGCTGACCGCGGCCGAGTTGGCGCAGCGCAGCAACGACTGCCTGGGCCTGGCCAGGCCGGCGGCCGAGCGCAGCGCCGAACAGGCGCACAAACTCAAGACCCTGGTCGATGTGATTGGCATTCCCGAGCGCAGTGTGCAGGGCCATCTGAACTGGGCCACCTTCCACTTCCAGGACATCGCGACCAGGCGCAGCGCCGGCGCCAGCGTGTTCGGCAATACCGGCGCGGTCTACCGGGGCTCGGCCGACGACCGGGCCCTGAACGACGGCGTGCTGCGCTATGCGGCCGACCCGGCGGCCGTGGCACGCTTCGCTGCAGACGCCGACCCGACAGGCCGAATCCCGGTGCCCGTCCTGACAGTGCACGGCATTCATGACCCGATCGCCTTTGTCGAACTGCAGTCGGTGTTTGCCGACACCATGGCCAAGGCCGGCCGCGCCGACGCCCTGGTGCAGACCTTCAGCGACGACCGCGAGCACAGCTACCTCAGCGACGCCAGCTATGTGGCCCTGCTGGACGCGCTGCAGGCCTGGGTCACCCAGGGTCGCAAGCCGACGCCGGCAGCGGTGGCCGACGGCTGCCGCATGGCGGCGCTGCGCTTCCCGTCAAGCTGCAGATTCCAGGCCGACTACCGGCCCGCGCCGCTGGAGAACCGGGTACCGGCGCGGCGCGGGCCGGGCTAGGGCCCTAATGCGCGCGGGACGCGGCCCTGAGCTTGTCCAGCTTGGCCGCGTACAGATCGTGGTCCCGGCGCGTGGTGGTGTTGTCCAGCGCCAGGGTCAGCTGCTGGCGGGCCTGGGGCAACTCGCCCAGCGCGTAGTGGGCCAGGGCCAGCCAGAAATGGAACTCATGGTAGTAGGCGGCGCGGTCCACCTCCTTGGTGAACAGCTGCTTGGCTGCCTTGAAGTCGCCCTGGCGCATCGCCGTCAGGCCGCGGTTGAAGTAGCTGAACGGCGGGTTCGGCTGGATCTGCGCCAGGTGCGTGCGCAGCACCTGGGCATCGGCCAGACGGCCCTGGTCTTCAAGGGTCAGAGCCAGATTGGCCATCACCTGCGTATTGCCCGGCTCGCGCTCCAGCACCTGCTGGAACACCCGCTCGGCCCGCTGCAGGTCGCCATGGCGGCGGTAGACCACGCCCAGCGTGTTGTAGGCACTGAGGTATTTGGGGTCCCGCAGTATGGCCTCGCGAATCCACCAATAGGCCTCGTCCACCTGGCCCGCGGCCAGGGACTCGGCGGCGCGGTTGCTCATATACATGGCGACGATGTTCTCCTCGGAGATCGCACGGGTGCGCTGGCCGCGGATGTCGGCGGCGGGCATGAAGTCCACCACCAGCGAATCGGCCTCGGGATAGCTGGCCACCACCTCGCTGCGCCGCTTGCTCAAGCTCAGATTGACATGGCCCATGGACAGGTACAGGTCACCGCTGCGGCCCCAGACCTCTTCGGTCAGCACACTCTGGAACTGCACCTCCATGCCGAGTTCACGGGCAAAGGCGGCGGTCATGATGACCAGCGACAGGCAGTTGCCGGTGCGTGCGGCAAAGGCCTCGCTGGCATTGCGGGTGAGCGCCGAGTCGTACTCCAGGCGCAGCTGCTTCTTGTTGTAGAGCGCCTCGATCAGGCCGCGCTGGCGACCCTTCAGCCGCAGCTGGCTGCTCATCTCGCCGCTGGCCAGATAGCTGCGCATCTCGTCGCTGAGCGCAAACACATCGATCGCCGCCGGGGGTTTCGCGGGCGGCGCGAAGGCCTGGTCGGCGAACAGGCCCATGGTCGCAGGCGGCGCCTGCAGCGGGGGGCTGGAACAGGCGACCAGCGACAGCGCCAGGACGATGGCTGCAAGGGATTTCATGGTGATCGCCTCCAGGTACCGCAGCACCGACACCGCAGCTGAACCGGCGCTGTTCGGAGAATCGTAGTCCGATTCGGCGGGCACAGCATACCCATGCGACGAATGGCGGCAAGTCGGGGATGGGTGGCCCCGCGCCCGCCGACCTTCAGCCGCCCAGCACCTTGGGCACGCTGTGCGCGCGCAGCCGGAAGGCGTCCGGCAAGCCCGAGCCCAGCAGCGGCCGCAGATAGAGGCGGAAGGCATCGGTGACGTCGGTGCCCGAGGCGGCGATGAACTCGTCCTCCATCACCCGAGTCTTGCCGGCCACCTCGGCCAGCGGCAGCAGCTCGTAATCCACCGAGTAGTAGCCGGTGCGCTTGATCGCCACCGAGCCATCGCGGCTGCCCCACATCGCGAACTGCACCGCCTTTTCGCCGACCTCGCGGGCCTCGCGCTGGTCCACATCTGACACGCAGCCGATGAAGGAGCGCTGCAGATAGCCGAAGGTGTCGCCGCGCACGCGCTTGATCTTCAGCTGCGTCTTGATCTCCTCGCACAGCAGATCGGCCAGCGCGCCGCTGCCCGAGAGCTGCACATTGCCGTGCGCGTCATGCTCCAGCGCCTTGGCCAGCTTGACCAGCATCGGCGTGCCGCTCTCGTCGTGTATGCCCTCGGAGACGGCGATCACGCAGCGGCCGTGGCGCTCGTAAACCGCCTTCACGTCGGAGAGAAAGCGCTCGATGCTGAACACCCGCTCGGGCAGATAGATCAGGTGCGGGCCGTCGTCCGGGAACTTCTTGCCCAGGGCGGCGGCGGCGGTCAGAAAGCCGGCATGCCGCCCCATCACCACGCCGACATAGACGCCGGGCAGTGAGGCATTGTCCAGGTTCGCCCCGGCAAAGGCCTGGGCGACAAAGCGCGCGGCCGACGGAAAGCCCGGCGTGTGGTCATTGCTGACCAGGTCGTTGTCTATGGTCTTGGGGATGTGGATGCAGCGCAGCGGATAGCCAGCCTTGGCGGCCTCCTCGCTGATGATGCGCACCGTGTCCGACGAGTCATTGCCGCCGATATTGAAGAAGTGCTCGATCTGGTGCGCGCGCAGCACCTTGAAGATCTCATGGCAGTACTTCAGGTCGGGCTTGTCGCGGGTCGAGCCCAGCGCCGAGGACGGCGTGTTGGCCACCATCTCGAGGTTGTGGCTGGTCTCCTGGGTCAGGTCCCAGAAATCCTCGTTGACGATGCCACGCACGCCGTGGCGCGCGCCATAGACCCGCTGTATGCCGTGATGGCGGCGCGCTTCGAGCACCACGCCGGCCAGCGATTGGTTGATCACGGCGGTGGGGCCGCCGCCTTGGGCGACCAGGACTTTTCCGGATGACATGGGCGGGGCCTCCTCGGCATTTGCACAATGACGCTGCGCCATTGTGCACGGCCGGAGCGCCTGCCTACGCCAACTTGAAGGTGCCCACCACCTGCGCCAGCCGCCCCGCCTGGTCGCGCAGCGACTCGGCCGCCGCAGCGCCCTCCTCCACCAGCGCGGCATTCTGCTGCGTCATCTGGTCCAACTGATTGACGGCACCGTTGATGTGGGCGATGCCGTCGCTCTGCTCCGAAGTGGCGGCGGTGATCTCGCCGATGATGTCGCCGACGCGCTGCACCGAGCCGACGATCTCCTGCATGGTCTGGCCGGCATGGGCGACCAGGCGGGCACCGTCCTCGACCCTGTCCACCGAGGCGCCGATCAGGCTCTTGATCTCCTTGGCCGCCTGGGCCGAGCGCTGGGCCAGGCTGCGCACCTCCGCAGCCACCACCGCAAAGCCGCGGCCCTGCTCGCCCGCGCGGGCCGCCTCGACGGCCGCATTCAGCGCCAGGATATTGGTCTGGAAGGCGATGCCGTCGATCACGCCGATGATGTCGCTGATCTTCTTCGAGCTGCTGTTGATCTCGTCCATGGTGGACACCACCTGGGCCACCACCGAGCCGCCGCGGGCGGCCACCTCGGCGGCCGAACCGGCCAGCTGATTGGCCTGGCGCGAGGCGTCGGCCGTCTGCTTGACGGTGCTGGTCAGCTGGTCCATCGACGAGGCCGCCTGCTGCAGATTGCTGGCGGTCTGCTCGGTGCGGGTCGACAGGTCGGCGTTGCCGGTGGCGATTTCGCTGGAGGCGGTGGAGATGCTGTCGGTCGAGCTGCGCACCTGGCTGACCAGTTGGCGCAGCGACTGCTGCATCTGGCCCAAGGCGCCCATCAGGCTGGCGTCGGCGCCAGATGTGGTCAGACGCGCGGACAGATCGCCCTGGGCAATCAGCAGCAGGGCGTCGCGCGCCTCGGCCGGGTCGCCGCCCAGCTCGCGCCGCACCGAGCGCTGCAGGATCAGGCAGAGCACCCCGGCCACGGCGACCGCCAGCGCAGCCAGCAGTCCGGCGACCCAGGTCGTGCGGTTGGCCCGGGTGTTGACGTCCTCATGGGTTTGCCTGGACTGCTTGGCCGAGGCCTCGACCTGCTTGAGCAGGCCGGCGCGCAGCTGGCGCCAGGCCGGCGTCTCCTCGCCGTTGAGCACGACAATCGCCGCGGGCACATCGCTGCCCACGAGGGCCAGCACCTTCTCCTGCGCCTGGGCCTGCGCGGTGCGCAGCGGCTCCAGGGCCGCAAGATCTTTCTGGAATGGCGTGCCGGCCGCAATCTGCGCGCTCTCGGTGGCGGCCTTCTCATAGGCGGCCCGCGCCGCGCTGAGGTTCTCGAAAGCCTTCTTGTTGGCCGGATCCAGCACCACATTGCGCAGCGCCTGGCCCATCTGCAGACCCTGCGCATACATCTCCGACACGCCGGCGGCAAAGGCCTGCTCGGTGCGGATATAGGTATCGAACTGCGACTGGGTGCGCGTCAGGCCCCAGATACTGGTGGCCAACGCGGCGACAAACAGGGCGGCCGGAACCGTTGAACATACCAGCAATCGGGTGGTGAAACGCATGGATGAAACTCCTGATGACAAGGATGGACGCGGAGCATGAACACTCCGGTCAGGCGAACGCCGGTCTTGATACCGGCTATCCAAGCACTATCGGCCGCTGCGGCCACAAATCAATCAGCCCGGGCGCAGGGACGTGATGGAATTGGCCTGATCCAGGTCAATTCGCCAGCGCATCGTCGCGCTGGCGCACCAACAGCGCGTCAAAGGCCTCGGCCGCCAGCGGCTTGGCGAACAGATAGCCCTGGCCATAGTCGCAGCCAGCGGCGGCCAGCAAGTCGCGCTGGGCCTCGGTTTCCACCCCTTCGGCGATGACCTTGATGCCCAGCTCATGGGCCATCACGATGATGGCCTTGCACAGGGCCACGTCGCGGGCGCCGGGCTTGAGGTTGCGCACAAAGCTCTGGTCTATCTTCAGATAATCGATGTCGAACTTCTGGATGTAGGACAGCGAGGAGTAGCCGGTGCCGAAGTCGTCCAGCGCCACCTCGACGCCGGCGTCGCGAAACTCCAGCAGCTGCTCGGTCACGCCGGGGCTGGCATCGAGCAGCAGGCCCTCGGTGATCTCGACCACCAGGGCCCCGCCCGACAGGCCCAGCGTCTTCAGGTGCGCCAGCCACTGCGCACTGCGCCGGCCCTGGCGCTGGAACTCGACCGGCGACTGGTTGACCGCGACCTGGAAGTAGGGATCAAGCTCCTGGCGCCAGCGCTTGACCCACTGCGCGGCCTGCTGGAACACCCATTCGCCGATGTCGTGGATCAGGCCGCTGGCCTCGGCCAGCGGAATGAACTCGGCCGGGCCGACCATGCCGCGGGTCGGGTGCTCCCAGCGCAGCAGGGCCTCGGCCTTGTGGATGCGGCCGCTGGCCAGGTCCACCACCGGCTGGAAGTACAGGCGCAGCTCCTCGTTGGCCAGGGCGCCGCGCAAGTCATTGGTCAGCCGCATCCGTGCCACGGCCGCCACCTGCAGCGCCGGGGTGAAGAAGCTGAAGCAGTTGCGGCCGGCGTCCTTGGCCACATACATGGCCTGGTCGGCCTGCTTGAGCAGGTCGTCGATCTCGGTCGCATCATGGGGGTAGAGCGTGATGCCTATGCTGGCCGAGACATAGGCCTGCTCGCCGCGCAGCTCGAACGGCGCGGCCAGGGTCTGGTTGATGTGCTGGGCAATCGCCTCGACCCGGGCCAGGTCATGCAACTCGGCCAGGATCACGGTGAACTCGTCACCACCCAGACGGGCCACCGTGTCGGCTTCGCGCACGCAGTGGCAGATGCGCTGCGCCGCCTCTTTCAGCAGCACGTCGCCCTGGTCATGGCCCAGGGTGTCATTGACCTCCTTGAACAGGTCCAGATCAATGAAGAGCACGGCCACCGGCAGGCCGTCGCGCCGGCTCTTCTTGACGTCCTGCTCCAGGCGATCGCGGAAGGTGCGGCGGTTGGGCAGGCCGGTCAGCGCGTCGTGCTGGGCCATATGGCGCATGCGCTCCTCGCTCTCGCGCAGCTCGCGCGTCATGGCCTCGGCACGGCCGAAGGCCCGGGCCCGGGCCGTCAGCAGCAGCCAGCTCAGCAGGCTCAGCAACAGGCTCAGGCCGACGCCCGAGATGGCGATGATGTCGGCCGAGTTGCTGCTGTAGCGCTGCTCGAACTCGGGGCGCATGCTGGCCACCAGGGTCCAGGTGTGGTTGGCCATGGCGATGTATTCATGCGCCGCCTTGTCTGGCGAGACCGATGGGTTGGCGGTCTTCGCCGAGCGGTACATCAGCGCTTCGTCGCTCAGGGTCACGCCATCGTAGATGCTCAGATCCAGTCCGGGCGTGCCCTCTCCATAGAGGCCGGACATCAGATCGCCCATGCGGAAGGTGGCAAACACCCAACCGGTCAGATGAGCACGACGCTGCGCGACATTGTTCAGCACCTTGCCCTTGGCATACAGCGGCAAGAAGAGCACGAAGGCCGCCGGAGCCTCGCCGTCGGCCTCGGTCACCAGCCGGGTCTTGCCCGTCATCACCATGGCACCCGAGTCACGGGCCTTGAACATGGCCTCGCGGCGCGCCGCCTCGCTCAGCGCGTCAAAGCCCAGCGCGCGCTCCGTCAGGCGAGAGAACGGTTCGATATAGACCACCGGTGCGTGCCACTCGCGTTGACCTTCCGGGTACACCCGATAGCCCGACACACCCATGCGCCGTTGCGCGGCCACGAAGTCGCCCAGGCCCTCGCCCGGAAGCCGGGGCGTGAAGGCCAGGGCCTGCAAGCCGCTGAAATTGGTGCCCGACAGGGCCACATCGACGTAGAGGCGAAAGTCCTCTCGCTCGACCAGGTCCGACGCGTCGAACAGGCCCTGGGCCCCTCGCAACAGCTGCTCGAATGCAGCCATGCGCTGCTCGATGCGGTTGGCACTCTGGCGCAGGGCAAAGTCGAAATTGGCCCACAGGTTCTTCTGCGTCACCGCCTGCTCGTGGCGCCAAAGGGCCAAGGTGGCCGCCAGGCACATCAGTCCCAGAGCCAGCGATACAGACAGATGCACCAGACGCTTCAAGGGGCGGCCCGAATCAGAACTGCGTCATGGCGCGCGCCAGTTCGGGCTTGAAGTACTTTTCGAAGATGCGCAGCACGGTGCCGTCGGCGCGCATGCCGTCCATCAGCGCCCGCCAGCGCTGCTGTTCGGTGGCCGACAGCGCCTTCCTGGACATGATCAGCCCATGGGGCACGGGCGGGTCGTCGAATTCGATGATCTGCGTCTGGGCGCGCAACTTTTCGGTTTCCAGGGTCGGATAGTCGAAGGGCTCGATGATCATCGCCTGGACGCGGTTCTCGAGCAGTATCTGGTACAGCGGCCCCAAGGTGCCGGCATAGCTGACGCGGCGCTCGGCCTCGAGCTTGTCGACCAGGCGATTCGCCGTGGCGCTGTAGCGAAAGCCGCGGATGGCGCCCAGTTTCAGGGCCGGGTTGCTTTCGAAGTCGGCACGCTTGACCACACCGGCATCGCGGCGCAGCAGCAGGTAGTACTTGTTGGAGAAGTACCAGGCGAAGGCCGCAAACTGGTCACGCGCCGGATTGGTGATGCCCGACAGGCTGAAGTCGAGCGCGCCCGACTCGATCAGCTGCCAGATGCGGGCACGGGGCATCAAGCTGACGTTGACCTTGCAGCCGCTGCGGCGTATCAATTCGTCGGCGACATCCTTGTCTATGCCCTCACCGGATTCCGCCGAGTACAGCAGCCCGTGATCGTGCAGGGCCAGGCTCAACGGCCGGGAGCAATCAGGCAGCTCCGCAGCTCCGGCGGCAGCGGCACAGAGACCGACCAGAACGGCCAACAGGCGAGAAGACAAACGCATCGGCAAGCCCCTCAAGGAAGCTGGCAGCTTAACCGAGGGCCGAGGTGCACGGAGGGCGGCAAACCACACTCAAACGTGGAGTGTTTCCGCAATCCACGCCCAACGGCGTCAATCGGTCGTCATATTGGCCTTGCGGGCCACCGCGCCCAGGCGCTCGTACTCGCTGGCGCCCAGGGCCGCCAGCTCCTGCGGGCTGGAGCTGCGCGGCGTGAAACCGGCCTGTGCCAGCTTGTCCTTGACCTCGGGCAGGGCCAGCGCCTCGACGAAGGCCTGGCTCAGCGCCTTCAGCACCGGCGCCGGCAGCCCGGCCGGGCCGTAGACGCCGAACCAGGGATCGACGGCATAGCCGGGCAGGCCGGCCTCGGCCAGCGTGGGCACGTTCGGCAGCGATGCCGAGCGGGCCTTGCCAGCCACCGCCAACGCGCGCAGCTTGCCCTGCTGGATATGGGGCAGGGAGGCCGGCAGATTGTCGAACATCAGGCCGATATGGCCGCCCAGCAGATCGGTGATGCCCGGCGCGCTGCCGCGGTAGGCAACGTGGGTCAGGTCGGTGCCCGTCATCTGCTCGAACAGCACGGCCGACAGGTGCATCGAGGTCCCGGCACCGGCGGTCGCGTAGGTCATGCCCTTGGTCTTCTTGGCCGCCTCGATCAGGTCGGCCACGGTCTTGATCGGCGAGGCCGCATTGACCTCGACCACGATGGTCGAATGGCCCAGCAGGCTGATGGCGGTGAAGTCCTTGCGCGGATCGAAGGGCATGGACTTGTAGACATGCGGGTTCAGCGCATTGGTGGAGATCGCGCCAAAGCCTATGGTGTAGCCATCGGCCGGGGCCTTGGCCACCGCGTCCATGCCCAGATTACCGCCCGCGCCGGGCTTGTTCTCCACCACCACCGGCTGGCCCAGCTTGTCGGCCACCTTCTGGCCCACCGTGCGCGCCACCAGGTCGGTGGTGCCGCCGGCCGCATAGGGCACGACGAAGCGGATAGGCTTGACCGGGAAGTCGGCGGCCGGGGCCGACGCGCCGAAGCCGAGCAGGGTTGAGGCCAGCACCAGGGTCAGGCCGCGACGCTGCAAGGCATGGGTGGATGAGCTCATGTGATCTCCTGAGATTGTTATGTGCGGGCAAGCTTAGCGTCTGTCCATGACGGCGCACATCAAACGGGTTTGCAATGCGCACAGGTGTGGCCGGCCCCCTCGGCCCACTCAGTCGACAGGCAGCGCAGTCTCGTACTTGACCTCGCGCAGCACCACATTGCTGCGCACGCTGGCCACGCCGGGCACCTTGAAGACCTGGCTCTGCAGGAACAGGTCGTAGGCCTTCATGTCCGGCACGACGACCTTGATCACGTAGTCGGCCTCGCCGGTGATGCCGTGGCATTCGATGATCTCCCGGCTGGCGCTGACCAGACGCTCGAAGTTCTCGACCGCGCCGTCGCTGTGCCGCACCAGGCTGACATTGGCCAGCACGCAGATGTTGAGGCCGAGCTTCTCGCGGTCCACCAGGGCGACGTGGCGGCGTATCACGCCGCTTTCCTCCAGCTCCTTGATGCGCCGCCAGACCGGCGTGGCCGACAGGCCGACCTTGTCGGCCAGTTGCTGCGTGCTCTGCCGTCCATCCTGCTGCAGCTCCTGCAGTATCAGCTTGGTGGCGCGATCGAAACGTTCATTTTCCATATCCGCCATTTTGGAGTAAATACTGGTTCCGGAATTCGCGGTTCAGGCCAATTGGGGAAACTATCCCTCGCCAATTTGGCGAAAAATCGCTCGCAACTTACTTCTCGGGGCCCGCCCATGTCCGAACTAGCTTCCTGCCCAGCGCTGCGCGACTACAAACTGTCGGACAACCTCGCCGCCACCCACGGCGCCGTGTTCCTGACCGGCACCCAGGCGCTGGTGCGCCTGCCCTTGATGCAGAAGGCGCTGGACGAGGCCGCCGGACTGAAGACCGCCGGCTTCGTCTCGGGCTACCGAGGCAGCCCCTTGGGCATGGTCGACCAGCAGATGTGGAAGGCAAAAAAATTCCTCGACGCCGCGCAGATCAACTTCCTGCCCGCGATCAACGAAGACCTGGCCGCCACCGCCTGCCTGGGCGTGCAGCGCGTGGGACTGGACCCCAAGCGCACCGTCGATGGCGTGTTCGCGATGTGGTACGGCAAGGGCCCGGGCGTGGACCGCGCGGGCGATGCGCTGAAGCACGCCAATGTCTATGGCAGCTCGCCGCTGGGCGGCGTGCTGGTGGTCTGCGGTGATGACCATGGCTGCGTGTCCAGCAGCACGCCGCACCAGTCCGATCTGGCCCTGCAGGCCTGGAGCATGCCGCTCGTGCACCCGGCCAATGTGGCCGAGTACCTTGAGTTCGGCCTCTACGGCTGGGCCCTCTCCCGCTTCTCCGGCGCCTGGGTCGGTTTCAAGGCGATCTCGGAGGTGGTCGAGTCCGGCATGACAGTCGATCTGGACCAGGTCACCTTGGACTTCGAGCACCCGATCGACTACCAGGCACCGGTGAATCTGCATATCCGCTCGGTGGACCTGCCCTCGCTGGAGCTGGAGTCGCGTCTGGCCCACAAGCTGGAGGCGGTCAGCGCCTTCGCCAAGCTCAACTCGATCGACAAGCACATCGTCAGCAGCCCGAATGCGACGCTGGGCATCGTCACCGTCGGCAAGGCGCACTACGACTTCATGGAGGTGCTGCGCCGGCTGGACCTGGACCCGAACGCCCTGGCCGCTGCCGGCGTGCGCGTCTACAAGGTCGGCCTGGTATTCCCGCTGGAAACGACGCGGATGCTGGAGTTCACGCAAGGCCTGACCGACCTGCTGGTGATCGAAGAAAAAGCGCCGGTGGTCGAGCGCCAGATCAAGGAACTGCTCTACCACCTGCCCGATGCGCAGCGGCCCAAGGTAATAGGCAAGAGCGACGAGCACGGCAAGCCGGTACTCAGCGCCTTGGGTGAGCTGCGCCCCTCGCGCATCATGAATATGGTGGCCGACTGGCTGGCGCGGTTGAACCCAGCGCTGGACCGCCGCGAGTTGGTGGTCGATTTCCAGACGCCGACCCTGCTGTCCAATGCCGCCGACGCGGTGCGCCGCCAGCCCTATTTCTGCTCCGGCTGCCCGCACAACACCAGCACCAAGCTGCCGGACGGCTCGCGGGCCCTGGCCGGCATCGGCTGCCACTTCATGGCCAGCTGGATGGAACGCGGCACCTCGGGCCTGATACAGATGGGCGCCGAGGGCGTGGACTGGGCGGCACAGAGCCGCTTCACGACCGAGAAGCATGTGTTCCAGAACCTCGGCGACGGCACCTACTACCACTCGGGCTATCTGGCGATACGCCAGGCCATCGCCGCCAAGACCAATATCACCTACAAGATCCTCTACAACGACGCGGTGGCGATGACCGGAGGCCAGCCGGTGGACGGCAGCATCAGCGTGCCGCAGATCGCGCGCCAGGTCGAGGCCGAGGGCGTCAAGCAGCTGGTCGTCGTCTCGGACGAGATCAGCAAGTACAAGGGCCATGAGTCGCAGTTCCCGGCGGGCACGACCTTCCATGACCGTTCGGAGCTCGACGCGGTGCAGCGCCAGTTGCGCGAAGTCGAGGGCGTGACGGTTTTGATCTACGACCAGACCTGCGCGGCCGAGAAGCGCCGCCGCCGCAAGAAGAAGGAATTCTACGATCCGCCGAAGCGCATCTTCATCAACGAGGCGGTCTGCGAGGGTTGCGGCGACTGCGGCGTGGCCTCCAACTGCCTGAGCGTCGTGCCGGTGGAGACCGATATGGGCCGCAAGCGCCATATCGAGCAGAGCTCCTGCAACAAGGATTTCTCCTGCGTCAACGGCTTCTGCCCCAGCTTCGTGTCGGTGCACGGCGCAGTTTTGAAGAAGCGCGTCGGCTCGGGCTTCACCGCGCAAGATATGGCACGTGAGCTGGCCGCCATCGGTCTGCCCAAGCCCTGGGACTGGAGCGGCCCGTTCGATCTGCTGGTCACCGGCGTCGGCGGCACCGGGGTCGTCACCGTCGGCGCGCTGGTCTCGATGGCCGCCCACCTGGAGGGCAAGCAGGCCTCGGTGCTGGACTTCATGGGCTTTGCGCAAAAGGGCGGTGCAGTCCTGAGCTTCGTGCGCGTGGCGCCGACGCAGGACCTCTTGAACCAGGTGCGCATAGACACGCAACAGGCCGACGTGCTATTGGCCTGCGATATGGTCGTTGGCGCGTCCAGCGACGCCCTGGGCACCGTCAAGCCCGGCCGCACGGTGATCATTGCCAACACACACGAGATCGCCACCGCGCAGTTCGTGCGCAACCCCGATGCGCAGCTGCATGCGCCCGAGCTGCTGCAGAAGATGCGCTTCGCCGCCGGCGACAGCCAAGTCAGCAGCATCGACGCCCAGGCCATCGCCCAGGAGCTGATGGGCGACACCATGCCGTCCAACATCATCATGCTGGGCGCCTGCTTCCAGCGCGGGCTGATCCCGGTCAGCGAGGCCGCCCTGCTGCGCGCCTTCGAGCTGAACGGCGTGGCCGTCGAGGGCAACAAGACGGCCTTCGCCCTGGGCCGCCTGGCCGCCGCCGACCCGCAGGCGCTGCTGCGCCTGGCCGGCAAGCAGGAAGCCACCGCCGTGATCGACTGGGACGCACTTGACGGCGAGCAGGGCCTGATCGCCCGCCGCACCCGCCTGCTGACCGACTACCAGGACGCCGCCTATGCCCAGCGCTACGTCGCCCTGGTCGAACAGGTGCGCAAGGCCGAACTGGCCCTGGGCGAGGCCGGCGGCGCGCTGCGCCTGACGAAAGCCGTGGCCCGCTACTACGCCAAGCTGCTGGCCATCAAGGACGAATACGAGGTCGCGCGGCTCTACACCGACGGCCAGTTCGAGGCCTCGATGAAGGCCCAGTTCGAGAACTGGGACTCCTTGAGCTATCACCTGGCGCCGCCGCTGCTGTCCAAGCCCGGTGCCGACGGCCGTGCCCGCAAGATGGTGTTCGGTCCGTGGATGCTGAAGGCTTTTCGCGTGCTGGCCAGGCTCAAGGGCCTGCGCGGCACGGTGCTGGACGTCTTCGGCCGCACCGACGAGCGCCGCATGGAGCGCCGCTTGATCACCGAGTACGAGGCGCTGATCGCCGAAGTCCTCGCCCATCTCAACGCCGAGCGGCTGGACGTGGCTGTGAAGCTCGCCCGCCTGCCGGAGACCATACGCGGGTACGGCCATGTCAAGCACGCCAATGTGGTCACCGCCACGGCCCAGCGCCAGGCGCTGCTGGACCGCTTCCATGGCCGCGTCGCCGAGCCTCAAGTCCAGACCATCGCCGTGCCGATCAGGGTGAAAAGCGTTGCCGAGCTGTGAGCCCAGAACTGCCAATAGACCGCCTAGAACTAGGGGCTTGTAATTCGCTCCTTGCCAACTAGCCTCAACAGGCTGGGGCTCGAAATCCGTGCTGCGGTTTCCATGGCCTGAAGCGTTTCGCTTGCATTCAACCAACCTCCCGGGGGAACGGACCATGAGCAAAGCTATTCAGACACTTCTGGCGGCGGCCCTATTGGCCGTCTCGGGCTCGGCGTTGGCCAATCCGCGAGACGCCGTCTGCGGCAGCGATTGCACGGCTTGGGTATCGATCGGCGACGAGGTCTTCAGCGTGCCGATGAATGTCAGCGAAGACGGCAAGGGCTGGGTCAAGGACTTTGTCGCCCAGGGCACGCTGGGCGGCGTGCGCATTGACAATCTGTGGATGGATCCAGACCCGATGATCCTGTTCGGGATCGGCGTTGCCAACTACACAGCCAATCCAGTCGTTTTCTCGTTCGGCTTCTCGACGCCGATATCGCTCAGCGGCACCGTCGGCGCGAACTCCCAGATCAGCTACACCTTGAACGATGGACTGGGCGACGGCGTCACCCTCGCACCCTTCTTTGGCCCCAATGTGCTGGTGGCGCAGGACTTTGATGCCACGCTCAAGGCCACCAACAAGGGCGTGGATGTCGGCCAGGCCTGCAGCACCGTGTTCTGTGGCCCCTACAGCGGCTCGAACGTGCTGAACTTCGGCACCACCCAGGTCATGATGGGCGCCACCGTGTCCTTCGTATTGACAGGCATGGACTCGGCCGGCCTGGCCGGCCATGTGGTGCAGACGCCCATCCCCGAGCCCGCCACCTATCTGATGATGGGTCTGGGCGTGGCCGGCCTGCTGGCCAGGCGGCGCTGGGCCCGGCGCTGAAACCGGCGCGTTGGCTCGCGTCAGTGCAAATTGATCGTCGACAACCAGCGCGCCCCTGAGTCCTGATTCAGGATGTGCAGCAGGCCATTGGCCGACAGGGCCAGGGTGCCGGACAGGTGGAAGCTCCAGACCGGCTTGTGCGTGCCCAGGTCGATTGCATAGGCCTTGCGCTCACCGGCGACAAACAGCAGATTGTTGGTCAGTATCAGGCCGCCGCGGAAGCCGGTTTCCTGCACGTCGGCCAAGGGCCAGGCCCACAGCAGGCTGCCATCGTTGAGCCGGCGTGCCTCCAGCTGCTGGCTGGCACGGTTGCCCACGTACAGCACGCCATTGCCCACGACCGGATGGGTGACGAACTTGCCCGGGAGCGACCAGGCCAGGCTCCGCGTTTCGAGGTTCACCAGGCTCAGGATATTGTCCATATCCTGGCCTGGGGCGCCGCGGTAGTTCAGCACCAGGGCGCTGCGGTCATCCACCAGCACCGGAGCTTCGTTCAGCACCGCCACGCCGCTCATCGAGAAGCCCGGCAGACCGACGCTGAACAGCTCGCGGCCATCGTCCACGCCGTAGGCCCTCAGTGCCCCAAAGCTCGGCGCCAGCACCATCTGCTGATTGACCGCTGCGGCCCAACCGGCACGGCGCCTGAACACGCTCTCGCCAAAGGACCGGGCCCACCGCGGCACGGCCGTCACCGAATCGGCACTGACGAGATCATTGTCCCGCCCCAGATAGGCTGCGCCGCCGACGAGGGTCGGTGCCAGCTCCTCAAAGAACGGCGTCCTGCCGGTGCTGGGTTGCAGGGCCTCGTGCTGCTTGGCGCCGCTCACCGCATCGAAGCTGATCAGCTTGTCGCCATCGGCCAGCACCATCAGGCGCGCGCCTTGCACGGCAGGCGCGGTCATGGGCCGGGTCGCGTCAGGGTGGGCATAGCTCCACTTCAGGCTGCCATCCTGCTCGTCCAGCGCCAGCAGCCTGGACCGATAGATGATCTGGCCCGGAGTGTCCGGCCGCTCGGTCTGGCGCAGGTACAGCATGCGGTTGGCCGCCACCATCGTGCTCAACTCCCCCTTGCCGGGGAGCGCATGAACCCCGCGCAGACTGAATCTGCCCGCGTCCAGCGTGACCGCCACGGCCCCGGTATGTGCCGGATTGCCGGCCGAGCCTTGCCAGTCTCCGGCACCGGGCAAGGCTCTGAGCGCGGGCCTCTGGGTCGGGGGCGAGCTGACCGTCACCTGATAGCTCAGGCTGGCCGGGCGGTACTCCTCGAAGAGGGGAAAGAGGACGAAGGGCGTGAACTCCAGCACCCCCGCATAGCTGCCGACCGGCAGATGGTTCTTCAGCACGATCCTCAGCTGCCATTTGCCATCGGCCAGCTTGTGGCTGTCGATCCGGCTCACCACCGAAGCTCCGGCGGTGTCGGCCCGCTCGGTCCAGGACGGTCTGGCGTCCGAATAGCCGCTCAGCGGGGTGGCCGCGATCGTGATATCGGCGCAGCCGCCGCCCACCATGGCCTCGCAACGGAACTCGGCTTGCGACAGCGCAAAGCTGAACTTCTTGTCGATCAGCAGGTCTTCGGGGCTGCCACCGCAGCCGCCCAACAGCAGAACGCAGAAAAAGACACAGGCGCGCATCAGCGGCCCGCCATCCAAGAGGATATGCATCAGAGGACTCCATGACAGTGAACAACGGAGTCCCTGAGTCGGCGCCTGTTCTTGTTGATGTCCGAGTGACCCCTCCCGAGCCACCATTCTGACCGGAGTCGGCGCTGATCGACAAGACCTGACCCTGGCGATTCAGCTGCTGCTTGACATCATCATTCGCCCGCCAGCATAGCCCGACCCAAGGCCTCGGCCACCTCGATGCCATCGACGCCGGCCGACATGATGCCGCCGGCATAGCCCGCGCCCTCGCCGGCCGGATACAGGCCCTTCGTGTTCAAGCTTTGATAGTCGCGCCCGCGGGTGATGCGCAGCGGTGAGGAGGTGCGTGTCTCGACGCCGGTCAGCACCGCGTCATTCATCGCAAAGCCGCGGATCTGGCGCTCGAAGGCCGGCAGGGCCTCGCGTACCGCCGCGATCGCATAGTCGGGCAGGCTGCTATTGCCTTTCTGGCCGAGGTCGGTCATCAGCACGCCGGGCTTGTAGGAGGGTTCGACCGTGCCCAGCGCCGTCGAGCGCTGGCCCTTGATGAAGTCGCCGACCAGCTGGCCCGGCGCAATATAGCCACCGCCGCCCAGCTCATAGGCACGTGACTCCCAAATGCGCTGGAAGGCCATGCCGTCCAGTGGGCTGACCGGGCCCTCCTTCAGGCCGTCCTGCCGGTAATCCTGCGGGTTGATGCCGACGACGATGCCGGCATTGGCGTTGCGCTCGTTGCGCGAGTACTGGCTCATGCCGTTGGTGACCACGCGGTTCGGCTCCGAGGTCGCAGCCACCACGGTGCCACCGGGGCACATGCAGAAGCTGTAGACCGAGCGACCGTTGCTGGCGTGGTGCACCAGCTTGTAGTCGGCCGCGCCGAGTATGGGGTTACCGGCGTTCGGCCCGAAGCGGGCACGGTCGATGATGCCCTGCGGATGCTCGATGCGAAAACCGACCGAGAAGGGTTTGGCCTCCATGAACACGCCGCGTTCGTGCAGCATGGTGAAGGTGTCGCGGGCGCTGTGACCCAGGGCCAGCACCACATGGTCGGCGCGCAGCTGCTCGCCCGAGGCCAGGGTCACGCCGCGGATGTGACCGTCAACGATCAGCACATCGCTGACGCGCTGCTCGAAGCGGACCTCGCCGCCCAGCGCCTCGATATCGGCCCGCATCTTCTCGACCATGCCGACCAGGCGGAAGGTGCCGATATGGGGCTTGGCCACAAACAGGATTTCCTCCGGCGCCCCGGCCTTGACGAACTCGCTGAGCACCTTGCGCGTCAGATGGCGCGGGTCGCTGATCTGGCTCCACAGCTTGCCGTCCGAGAAAGTGCCGGCACCACCCTCGCCGAACTGCACATTCGACTCCGGGTTCAGCTGCTGCTGGCGCCACAGGCCCCAGGTGTCCTTGGTGCGCTGACGCACCTCCTTGCCGCGCTCCAGCACGATGGGCCGCAGGCCCATCTGAGCCAGTATCAACGCGGCGAAGATGCCGCAGGGGCCGAAACCGACCACCAGCGGCCGCGGCCGGGCCTCGCCACCATTGGGCATGAAGAAGTCCGCCGGCGCCTGGCCGACCAGGTGGTAGCCGGTGTCCGGCGTGACGCGGATGTGCGGATCGCCGGCAAAGCGCTGCAGCAGTTCCGTCTCACAGCCCACCTCGCAGTCCACCGTGTAGATCAGCACGATGGCCGTCTTCTTGCGCGCGTCATAGCTGCGCTTGAAGACGGTGAAACCCTTCAGCTCGGCCTCGCGGCCGGCCAGGCCCAGGCGCGCCAGGATGGCGGCGCGCAGCGCGGGTTCGGGATGATCAAGGGGCAGGCGCAGTTCGGTGATTCGCAACATGGGCCGTATTTTCGCGCATCACACAGAACTCATGAATGAGTGCGCGTCCGTTGGCTCGCTCAGCCCCGCCGCGCCGGAGCCGGAAGTCAGGCCCGGCGTCGCTTCGCCGCCGCCCCGACCACCGCCAGGCCCAGCCCCATCAAGGCATAGGTCTCGGGCTCCGGCACAGGCATCAGAAAGCCGCGGATCTCACCGCCCGGGAAGGACGAGCTGTGGATATTCAGGTAAGCCTTGCCCGCCTGCGCACCGGCCAGCAGGGCGTTCATCGCCGACCCCGGCGTGCCGCCATTGGCCGTCACGAAGGCCGCGTTGAAGCTGGACGCCAGGCCGAGATTGAAGGTGGCGTCATAGCTGCCACTCGTCACCCCCGACGGGAAGCCGAGGAAAGTCGGCGTCATCGTCGCCACGCCGGCGTTCTGGAAGCCGGGAGCGCTGGTGCAGCAGTGAATGTGCGAGTTGGTGGTGTTGCCAATCAAGCCGCTGAAGCTGACCTCGACCCGCAGCGTGGCCAGGTCCATGTCAAAGGTGACCATGCCCGAACCGGTGCCCGGTGACGCGTTGACGGGAAACTCATTCGGTCCGCTCAGCGATACCGCGAACAAATAGGTATGCGCCAGCGCAGGGGCGGCAAGACCCGACAACAACAAGCTGGCGGCGAACAGCGTTCTGATTTTCATTGCGAGATCTCCTAGCAAGGCAGCGGCTCACACCCGAACCCTGGACGCCGCCGCGTAAACCAGGATCGGGCCTCGACGCATCGAAGCTCTGTGGGTGTATCCCGCCGGCCGAGCCGAGGCAATCCCTATTCAAAAGTCGGCGCGACGCAACCGAAATCGTCGCAATGGGTACGTCAGGCCAGCGCGCGGCCTATCAGTATCTTCTGCACATCCGAGGTGCCCTCGTAGATCTGGCACACACGCACATCGCGGTAGATGCGCTCTACGGGGAAGTCGCTGACATAGCCATAGCCGCCGAAAGTCTGGATCGCCGCGCTGCAGACGCGCTCGGCCATCTCGCTGGCGAACAGCTTGGCCATCGCCGCCTCCTTCAGGCAGGGCAGGCCGGCGTCCTTCAGGCTGGCGGCGTGCCAGATCAGCTGGCGCGCGGCCTCGATCTGGGTGGCCATCTCGCCCAGCCGAAACTGCACCGCCTGGTGCTCGAAGATGGGCTGACCGAAGGCGACCCGCTCCTTCGAGTAGCGCAGCGCCGCCTCGAAGGCCGCGCGGGCCATGCCCACCGACTGCGAGGCGATGCCGATGCGGCCGCCCTCCAGCCCAGACAGCGCGATCTTCAACCCTTGGCCCTCGTCGCCGATGCGGTTGACCACCGGCACGCGGCAGTCCTCGAACAGGATTTGCGCGGTGTCGCTGGCGTGCTGGCCCATCTTGTCTTCGATGCGGGCCACCGTGTAGCCGGGCGTCCTGGTCGGCACCAGAAAGGCGCTGATGCCCTTCTTGCCGGCGGCCTTGTCGGTGACGGCCATGACGATGGCCACGTCGCCATTCTTGCCACTGGTGATGAACTGCTTGACGCCCTTGAGCACGTAATGGTCGCCGTCCAGCGTCGCCGTGGTCTTGAGCCCAGCCGCCTCGGAGCCCACATGCGGCTCGGTCAGACAGAAGGCGCCCAGCATATCGCCGCGCGCCAAGGGCTTGAGGAAGCGCTCCTTCTGGTCATCATTGCCCCAGGCCATCAGGATCGAGCAGACCGGGCAGTTGTTGACGCTGACCACGGTCGAGGTCGCGCCGTCGCCCGCACCGATTTCTTCCAGGATGATGGCCAGGGCCAGATAGTCCAGGCCGGCACCGTCCCACTCGGTGGGCACGGCCACGCCATAGCAGCCCAGCGCGGCCAGGCCCTTCAGTTCGGCGGCGGGGAAGTGATGGGTCTTGTCCCATTCGGCCGCCTTGGGCGCGATCTGGTCCTGCACGTAGGCGCGCACAGCATCCTGCACCGCGCGGTGGTCTTCGCTAAGAATCATGGATTTGTCTCCGTAGCCCGGATGCAATCCGGGAACTCTTTCCGGGGAATTTGCGGCCTACCAGCCCAGCGGCTGCCCGTCGTAATTGAAAAAGCCGCCGTTGTCGGCCGCCGTGAGTCGGGACAGCACGCCACGCATGCCCGCCACGCTGGTGCGCGCATCAATGTCGGCGCCGTCACCGCCCATCTCGGTGCGCACCCAGCCGGGGTGGAGGCTGACGCAGACGGCCTTGCCGTCGAGCACCAGCGAGGCATCCTTCAGCACCGAGTTGAGTGCCGCCTTGGACGCGCGGTACAGCCAGCCCCCGGTGGCCGTGCGCAGCGAGATCGAGCCCATCCGCGAGGAAATCACGGCCAGGCGCGCGCCCGGAGCCAGTGCATCGACCAGCTGCGGCATCACACGCATGGGCCCCAGCACATTGGTGTGCATCACCTCGTCGAAATCCGCCTCGGTGGGAGTTTGCAGGCCGCCGGTGCGCGGGCCGTAGACGCCGGCCACGATCACCACCTCGTCGAACTGGTGGCCGTCGATCTGCCAGGCCAGGCCCGAGGCGCTGGCTGTGTCAGCAACATCCAGTCTCAGTGCCGTCGCTCCCAGGTCGCTGAGCGCCACCAGCGCGGCATCGCTGCGTGCCGTGGCCACCACCTGGGCGCCGGCGGCACGGTACTGGCGCACGAATTCCAGCCCTATGCCGCGCGATGCGCCGACGATCAGAATCTGCGCCATCAGATCAGCTCGACGCCCACGGCGGTGGCCTCGCCACCCCCGATGCACAGCGCCGCCACACCGCGCTTCAGCCCGCGGTGCTTCAGCGCACCCAGCAGGGTGACGATGATGCGGGCGCCCGAGGCGCCGATCGGGTGGCCCAGCGCGCAGGCGCCGCCGTTGACGTTGACGATCTCGTGCGGCAGCTTGAACTCGGCCATCGCGGCCATGGTCACGGCGGCAAAGGCTTCATTGACCTCCCACAGATCGACGCTCTTGGCCTCCCAGCCATTCTTGGCCAACAGCTTCTGGATCGCCCCGACCGGCGCGGTGGTGAACCAGGCCGGCGCATTGGCATGCACGGCCGTGCCGACGATGCGGGCCACCGGCGACAGGCCCAGCTTGGCGGCGGTGCTCTCGCGCATCAGCACCATCGCGGCGGCGCCGTCGGAGATGCTGGACGAGGTGGCGGCGGTGATCGTGCCGTCCTTCTTGAACGCGGGCTTCAGGCCGGCGATCTTGTCCAGCTTGGCCTTGAAGGGCTGCTCGTCCTTGCTGAAGACGGTGTCACCGGCGCGGCCGGCCACCGTCACCGGGGCCATTTCCCAGGCGAAGCTGCCATCGGTGTTGGCCCGCTGGGCGCGCTCGGTCGAGGCAATCGCGAAGGCATCCTGCGCCTCGCGGGTGAAGGCGTACTTGTCGACGCACTGCTCGGCGAACACACCCATGGCCTTGCCGCGCTCGTAGGCATCTTCCAGGCCGTCCATGGCCATGTGGTCATACATCTGCGCGGCGCCGTACTTGACGCCCTTGCGCGCGAACATCAGGTGCGGGGCATTGGTCATGCTCTCCATGCCGCCGGCGATCAGGATGTCGGCACTCTCGGCCTTCAGGGTGTCATGGGCGAACATCGTCGCGCGCATGCCGGCGCCGCACATCTTGGACAGCGTCACCGCGCCCACCGACTGCGGCAGGCCGGCCTTCAGCACCGCCTGGCGGGCCGGCGCCTGGCCCTGGCCCGCCATCAGGCAGTTGCCGATGAAGGCTTCCTGTATCGCGTCGCCAGGCACGCCGGCGCGCTCGACCGCAGCCTTGATGGCAACGGCACCCAGCTCCCAGGCCGCCAGGCCTGCAAAATCACCCAGCAGGCCGCCGATGGGCGTGCGGGCGGCGGAAACGATCACGATGGGGTCGGACATGACAAAGCTCCTGGTCACGGGTCAGAAAGAAGCGCTATTGTGCTCCCGCAGTTTACGTAAACGTCAACCACAGCGATGAAACACCCGGCGCCCGCTCAGGTAATCGCGTGCCGCCCGAAACGGCGGTGCGGGTCGTAGGGAAACACATCGTGCACGTGGCCGGCCAGGATGCGTGCCTTGTGCGCTTGCCAGAACGCCGCGTCCAGCAGCTCGGCATGATGCTTCATGAAGATGCCGCGCACGCTGGGGTTGCCGAGCAGAAAAGGGCCGAAGGTCTCGGGGAAGACATCGCGCGGTCCGACCGTGTACCAGACCTCGGCGGACATCTCTTCCTCCTCGTTGCGCGGCTCGGGAACCTTGCGGAAGTTGCAGTCGGTCAGATACTCGATCTCGTCGTAGTCGTAGAACACGACCTTGCCATGGCGCGTCACGCCGAAGTTCTTCCACAGCATGTCGCCCGGGAAGATATTCGCCGCCACCAGGTCCTTGATGGCATTGCCGTACTCGATCACCGCATGCTCCAGCTGCTCGGGTCTGGCGTCCTGCAGGTAGATGTTCAGCGGCACCATGCGTCGCTCGATATAGACATGCCTGAGCACGATGTCGTCACCGCTCTCCTCCAGCAGGCTGGGGCAGAAGTGCTGGATCTCGGCCAGCAGCTCGGGCTCGAAACGCTGGCGCGGGAAGGCCACATTGGAGAACTCCAGCGTATCGGCCATGCGGCCCACCCGGTCGTGCTGCTTAACCAGCAGGTACTTGCGCTTGATGGTCTCGCGCGTGGTGTTCTCCTTCTGCGGCGGATAGAAGTCCTTGATCAGTTTGAACACAAAGGGGAAGGACGGCAGGTCGAACACAAGCATCACCATGCCCTTGATGCCCGGGGCGATGCGGAAGCGGTCGCCCGAGTGGCGCAGGTGGTAGAGGAAGTCGCGGTAGAACAGGTTCTTGCCGTGCTTCTGCAGGCCCAGCGCGTTGTAGATCTCGGCACGCGGCTTTCTGGGCATCATCGAGCGCAGGAATTGCACATAGGCCGACGGTATCTCCATGTCCACCATGAAGTAGGCGCGGGCAAAGCTGAACAGCATCAGCAGATCGTCCTCGCCGAACAGCAGGGCATCGATGTAGTAGCGGCCCTCCTCATTCCTCAGTATCGGCAGCGCGAACGGCAGCTCGCTGAAGCCATTGATGAACTTGCCCACCACATAGGCGCCCTTGTTGCGGAAGAACAGCGAGCTCAAGACCTGGATCTGGAAGTTGGCGCGGGCGCGGAAGTCGGCGCCCAGGTGGCGGTTGACCGTCGCCAGCACCAGGGCCACATCGCGGGCCAGATCGACGAACTCGCCCTGCAGCTGGAAGTTGGTGATGCAGCGGGACAGCGCGTCCTGCAGGCTGTCGCGGGTCGGGTAGTAGGCACGGTAGGTGGGCTGGGAGGCCGGCTCGTCGTTCTCGATGTACTCGGTCGAGACCGCCGGCCGCACGAAGATGAAGTCGTTGTGGAAGTAGCTGTGGTGCAGCATCCGCGTCGTCACCGAGTTGAAGAAAGTCTCGGCCAGTTCCGGCTGGTGGTGATTGACGAGCAGGCCGATGTAATGCAACTTGACCTGATGCCACAGGTCCATGGCCAGGGTGCTGGCCGCGTAGTCCCGCTCCAGCGCCAGCGCCGCTTCCTCGACCCGCCTGTCATAGAACTCGATGCGCAGCGCCTGGGCGCGCTGCTGGCCATGCCAGTCGCCCCGCTCGAAGCGCTGCTTGGCCAGGGCGCTGGTGCCGCGGAACAGGCGGTAGTGGGTGTTGAAACCATCGAGCATCGCCGCGGCGATGTCATAGGCGCGGGTATCGGTCAGCTCGCGCGGAAACATGACGCACTCCTGTTGGCGTTGGCACGGAACAGTGTAAGCAAGCCTCGGCCACCGGCGGTGTCGCGGCCGCCTGGCTGGCAAAAACGCAGGCGAACGCTGCACCCCGGCCCGCAAATCCGCGCTATGCTGTGGCCAACCAAGCGCCTGGACAGCCAAGTGGAAGACGACTTTCTACAACTTTTGGACGACGAGGGCGCCGGCGCGTCTCAACATGGCAAGCACCGGCCCGGCCCCTGGCAGGTGCTGATCGTTGATGATGACCAGGGCGTGCACGACGCCACCGTGCTGGCCCTGCAGGGCCCGACGGTGCTCGGCCGGCAGCTGAAGTTCCTGCACGCCTTCTCGGCCGCCCAGGCGCTGGAGGTGCTGAAGCGCGAGACCGATGTGGCCGTCGTCTTTCTTGACGTTGTCATGGAAACCGCCGACGCCGGCCTGGGCATCGTCGGCACGATACGTGAGCAGTTGGGCCTGACCCGGCTGCGCATCGTGCTGCGCACCGGCCAGCCGGGCTACGCGCCCGACCTGGAAGTCATCACCCGCTACGACATCAATGACTACCGCGTCAAGAGCGAGCTGACGCGCAGCCGCCTGTTCACTACCCTGGTCGCCTCGCTGCGCGCCTATGACCAGCTGTGCCGGCTGGATGCCACCCGCGACGGACTGGAGAAGATCGTCAAGGCCAGCGCCCAGTTCATCGCCGAGGACGGCCTGCGCTCCTTCTCCGAGGGCGTGATCACCCAGATTGCCGGCCTGATCGGCCTGGCGCCCGAGGGCCTGGTCTGCTGCGAGGTCAATCGCGACGCGGAAGACGGTGTCGAGCACGAGCGCTTTCGCGTCGTTGCCGCCGCCGGCCGCTACCGCCAGTACATCGACCAGGACATCTCCTCGATTGGCGATGTGCGCATCGTCCATCTGCTGACCCGCTGCCTGCACGAGCGGCGCAATCTGCTCGAGGACGACGGCGTGGCACTGTATTTCCCGGTGCACGAGAACAATGCCCTGGCCGCCTTCATCGACACCGACGGCCCGGTCAGCCAGGTGGACCACTATCTGCTGGACGTGTTCTGCACCAATATCGGCCTGTGCGCCGCCAACGTGGCCCTGGTCACCGAGCTGCGCACGCAGGCGTATTTCGACCGCCTGGTGGCCCTGCCCAACCGCGCTGCCATGGTCAACGAACTCGACACCCGCCTGGCCGGGGCCGACCGGCAAAGCTACTCGCTGGCCCTGCTTGATGTCGATGCCTTTGCCGAAACCAATGACCTGCTGGGCCACCAGTACGGCGACCAGCTCTTGATGGCCATCGCCCGCCGCCTGCGCGAGGCCCTGCCCGACTGCTTCGTCGCCCGCGTCTCGGGCGATGTGTTCGGCGTGCTGGGCCCCAGCAACCAGCTGACCGACGACTGCCTTTACGGCGTGTTCCACACGCCGCCCAAGGTCGGGGGCTTCGAGCGCCCGGTGACCTTCTCGATCGGCCTGGCCGATCTGCGCGACATGACCGGCTCGGCGCTGGATGGCATCAAGGACGCCCATATCGCCTTGAAGCGGGCGAAGAGCGCCGGCCAGGGCCAGTTCGCCCACTACACCACGGCCATCGCCACCGAGACGCGCGACCGCACCCGGCTGCTGCAGGACCTGCGCATGGCCTTCAGCCATGGGCTGCTGTTCCCCCACTACCAGCCGCAGTTCGATCTGAAGAGCGGCAAGGTGGTCGGCTTCGAGGCCTTGCTGCGCTGGCGCACCGAGGAGGGTCAGTTCATACCGCCCGACCGCTTCATACCGGTGGCCGAGCAGTCCGGGCTCATCGTCGCCATGGGCGCCCAGGTGCTGAACAATGCGCTGGCGGCGCTGAAAACCATCCACCAGGCCGGCTTTCCGGGCCTGCGCATGGCGGTCAATGTGTCGGTGATGCAGATGCGCCAGCCCAATTTCGTGGCCATGGTGCAGTCGGCACTGGAAGCCAGCGGCGTGGCGCCGCAGGAGCTGGAGCTGGAGGTCACCGAATCGGTGGCCGCGCTGGGCATGGAGGTGATGGTCGAGCGGCTGCAGACGCTGCGCTCCACCGGCATCGCGATTGCCATCGATGACTTCGGCACCGGCTTTTCGTCACTGAGCTATCTGGACCAGTTGCCGGCCGACCGCGTCAAGATCGACCGCGCCTTTGTCAACGCACTGGACAGCGGCACCGGAGGCCGCATTGCCGACATGATCGTGCCCCTGGGCCACAAGATTGGCCTGAAGGTGCTGGCCGAAGGCGTCGAGACCGAAGCGCAGGCCAACATCCTGCTGGAGCTGGGCTGCGACGAGGTGCAGGGCTATCTGTATGGCCGGCCGATGCCGCTCGACGCGCTGCTGGACTGGCTGGCCAAGCAGCCGAGCTGAAATGCCGGATCAGCCGGGGCTGTAGCGGCCCTTGATGCCGTCCAGCGCCCGCGCATAGGCCTCATCAACCTCGGCCGCATTGGCAACCGTCATATTCATGTCCTTCAGCAGGCCGTTGTGCAGGCCATAGACCCAGCCGTGGACGACCACCTGCTGGCCACGCAGCCAGGCATCGCGCACCACCGTGGTCTGGCAGGCGTTGAGCGCCTGCTCCAGCACGTTGAGCTCGCACAGCGCGTCCATCTGGCGGGGCTGTTCGGTCAAGCTGCTGAGCCAGGGCCAGTGCTTGTTGCGCACGTCCTGCACGTGGCGCAGCCAGTTGTCCACCAGACCCACACGCGCATCGGTCAGCGCGGCCTTGACGCCGCCGCAGCCGGAGTGGCCGACGACCATGATGTGCTTGACCTTCAGCTCGTCGATGGCGAACTGCATCACCGACAGGCAGTTGAGGTCGGAGTGCACGACGACATTGGCCACATTGCGGTGCACGAACAACTCGCCCGGCAGCAGATTCACCAGCTCGTTGGCCGGCACGCGGCTGTCGGCACAGCCTATCCACAGATACTGCGGGCTCTGCTGCTTCAGCAGACGGGTAAAGAAGCCGGGCTCACGCGCTTCGGTCGCGTCGGCCCACTGTTGGTTGCGGTCAAACAGTTCTTGCAGGTTTTGGCTCATGGTCAGATTGTCGCGGAGTCCTGTTACATCGTCTCCGCGAACAGCTCGCGGCCTATCAGCATGCGGCGGATCTCGCTGGTGCCGGCGCCGATCTCGTACAGCTTGGCGTCGCGCCACAAACGGCCCAGCGGGTACTCGTTGATATAGCCATTGCCACCAAAGATCTGCACGCCCTCGCCGGCCATCCAGGTGGCCTTTTCGGCGCACCAGAGGATGACGGAGGCGCAGTCCTTGCGCACCTGGCGCACATGCTCGGCGCCCAGCAGGTCGAGGTTCTTGGCCACCGTGTAGGCGAATGACCGGCCGGCCTGCAGCACGGTGTACATGTCCGCCACCTTGCCCTGGATCAGCTGGAATTCACCGATGCTCTGGCCGAACTGCTTGCGGTCGTGAATGTAGGGAATGACGTTGTCCATCACGCTTTGCATGATGCCCAGCGGGCCGCCGGTGAGCACGGCGCGTTCGTAGTCGAGGCCGCTCATCAAGACCTTGGCGCCACCGTTCACAGCGCCCAGCACGTTCTCGGCCGGCACCTCGACATCTCTGAACACCAACTCACCGGTGTGCGAGCCGCGCATGCCCAGCTTGTCGAGCTTCTGCGCAATGCTGAAGCCCTTCATACCCTTCTCGATCAGGAAGGCCGTCACACCGCGCGCGCCCAGCTCGGGCTCGCTCTTGGCATAGACCACCAGGGTGTCGGCATCGGGGCCGTTGGTGATCCACATCTTGTTGCCGTTGAGCAGGTAGTAGCCGCCCCCGGGTCCATCTTTATGTTCGGCCTTCAGCTTCATGGAAATGACGTCGGAACCGGCGCCCGGCTCGCTCATCGCCAGCGCGCCGACATGCTCGCCGGAGATCAGCTTGGGCAGGTACTTGGCCTTCTGCGCGGCGCTGCCGTTGCGCTTGATCTGATTCACGCAGAGATTGCTGTGCGCGCCATAGCTCAGGCCCACCGAGGCCGAGGCGCGGCTGATCTCCTCCATCGCGATCATGTGCGCCAGATAGCCCATGTTGGCGCCACCGTACTCCTCGCTGACGGTGATGCCCAGCACGCCCAGGTCACCCATCTTGCGCCACAGGTCCATCGGGAACTGGTCGCTACGGTCGATCTCGGCCGCGCGAGGCGCGATCTCGGCTTGGGCAAAGTCGCGCACCGCATCGCGCAGCGCATCAATGTCTTCGCCGAGTTGGAAGTTCAGGCCGGGCAGGTTCATTGGGTGTCTCCTAAAAACAGGTAATCGATCAATGTTTGAGGCCGTCGCGGCCCAGCACCGTCATCACGGTGGCGTTCATGCTGGCCACCAATTTTTTCTCGGATTCGGGCGTCTCGGCGCCGGTATAGCCCCAGGCCCGACCCTCCACCACGCTGATGGTACGACCGGCCTTGAGCACCTGGCCCTCGAATCTGAAGAAGGGGCCACGCGCCGGCGACAGCAGATTGATCTTGAATTCGATCGTCAGCACGGCCGCATCCACAGGCATCAGGCTGAAGGCGGCATAGCCGCAGGCCGAGTCCAGCGCCGTGGCGACGATGCCGGCATGCAGGAAGCCATGCTGCTGCGTCAGCTCGGGCCGGTGGCCCATGGTCATCAGCACGCGGCCGGCCTCCACGGCCTCCAGCTCGGCACCCAGCGTCTGCATCACCGCCTGGCGGGCAAAGGAGTCGCGCACGCGCTGGGCGAACTGGTCATCGGCGGCTTGCAGCATGGCGGCTCCGGTTGAGTTTGGTTGACGTTTACGTAAACGTCAATTTGGCGAAGATTCTAAACGTGGAATTCGCTACGGCACTGTCAGGCGGCGGAATCCGCCGCGGCTTTGGGCGTCGGCTTGGTCTTGCGCTCGGCACGCTGGGCCTCGCTCAGCAGGCCCTTGCAGCGCTCCTCGTGCTGGGTGATCTCGGCCAGGGTGATCTCGATGTCTTCCAGCTGGCGCGCCAGCTGCTCGCGATGGGCGTTCAGCACGGCCAGAAAGGCCTTCAGCTGCTGGGTGGTGTCGCCCGACGAGTCGTACATGTCCACCAGCTGCTTGATCTCCTGCAGGCTCAGGCCCAGACGCTTGCCGCGCAGGGTCAGCTTCAGCCGCGTGCGATCGCGATGGGTGTAGACGCGGTTGCGGCCGGCACGGGCCGGTTCCAGCAGGCCCATGTCCTCATAAAAGCGGATGGCGCGCGGCGTGACGTCGAACTCGGCCGCCAGCTCGGTGATGGTGAAGGTGCGATTGGCACCCTCTTTGCTCGCGCGGGTTTCGGTGCTCATGGCTACACTCGACTCACATTGACGTTAACGTAAACGGAAGTTTAATGCGCTTGCGGGATGGACCTTGCCGTTTTTCGGCAAGCTCTGTCCCCAACTGACTGGAAAAGCACATGGCCAATCTCAAAGAGTCGGAATTGCACTACCCCCTGGGCGACGCCCTGCCCGCACCCGGCGAGGTGCTCGAGCTGGCGCCCGGCGTGCGCTGGTTGCGCATGGGCCTTCCGTTCGCGCTGGACCACATCAACCTCTGGCTGCTGCGCGACGAGCTGGACGGCGCACAGGGCTGGTCCATCGTGGACTGCGGCGTCAGCAATGACGCCACCCGCGCCGCCTGGGAGCAGGTGTTCGCCAACCACCTCGACGGCCTGCCGGTGCTGCGCGTCATCGTCACCCACTTCCATCCCGACCATATGGGCCTGGCCCACTGGCTGACCGAGCGCTGGAACTGCCGGATGTGGATCAGCGCCACCGACTACAACGTCGGCCGCATGGCCAGCCAGAGCACGGTGGGCATGGGCGGCGAGGCGGCTGCGCGCTTCTTCGGCAGCCACGGGCTGACGGACCCGGAGTCGCTGGAGAAGATACGCGGCCGCGCCAGCTACTACCCCAGCATGGTACCGGCCGTGCCCTCAAGCTTTCGCCGGCTCATGGACGGGCTGCAGGTTCGCATCGGCGATCATGACTGGCGCTGCATCGCCGGCTACGGCCACGCGCCCGAGCATATGGCGCTGTATTCGCCGCATCACCAGATCCTGATCTCCGGCGATATGGTGCTGCCACGCATCTCGACCAATGTCAGCGTCGTCGATGTGGAGCCCGAGGCCGATCCGCTGTCCCTCTACCTGACCTCGATCAGTCGCCTCGGTGAACTACCGACAGATACCCTGGTCCTGCCTTCGCATGGCAAGCCCTTCACCGGCCTGCACCAGCGCGTGGCCCAGCTGCACGAGCACCATGAGGAACGGCTGGCCGAGGTGCTGGAGGCCTGCAAGAGCGCTCCGCGCTGCGCCGCCGAGCTGCTGGACCTGCTGTTCAAGCGCAAGCTGGACCTGCACCAGACCACCTTCGCAATGGGCGAGTCGGTCGCCCATCTGCACACGCTGTGGCTGGCCGGTCTGGTCAGACGCCGACGGGATCAAGACGGCATCATCCGCTTCGGCTTGTAGAAGGCCAAGGAAAAAAGGCGCTTGAGAAGCCGGAAAACCCGGTCCTCAAGCGCCTTTTCGTTCTGATCGGGTGCATCGGTCATCGCCCTCCCAAGCGTTGACCCGATGCGTACTGCCCCCTCTCAGGCTCGCGGCCCAACTCCCTGGCCCGGCGCGAGTTCTCCTCCCCACACACTCCCTGATCGCCGCCCGGCCAATCTGACTGATATGGCCGTTTGGCTTGCCGTGATGACAGCAGTGCGAGCAGTGTGCCCAGGCCATCAGGGAGGGACAACCCCCCCCCTAAAGGGGGATGAAACTGCTTGGCAAGATCAAGTAACTGCGCAAGGCGCAATAATGCTAAAAACTCAGTCGAGTATCGGCGCGTGCTCGCGCTTTAGCGAGCCGCGCAGCTGCTGGTAGTCGGGCACCACCGAGCGCACCACCTCCCAGAAGCGGGGGCTGTGGTTCATCTCGCGCAGATGGGCCAGCTCATGAGCCACCACATAATCGATGGTGGCCTGGGCGAAGTGAATCAGCCGCCAGTTCAGCCGTATCGAGCCATCGGCGCTGGCGCTGCCCCAGCGGGTCTGAGCCGAGCTCAGCGAGAGCTTGCTCATGCGCACGCCCAGTTGCGCCGCAAAGTGCTGGCAGCGCAGCAAAAACAGCTGGCGCGCCTGGCGCTGCAGCCAGCTCTGCACGATGTCGCGTATCTGCTCGGGCGTCGCGGTCTGCGGCAGGCCCACATGCAGGGTCAGGCCCGAGACCAGGCCCGCCTGCTCGCCATCGTCACCGTTGCTGAGCCGCGCCGCCCCCGGCGCGCCGGCGGCACGCGGGTCCAGCACCACCACCATGGCCTCGCCCAGATAGGGGATGCTGACGCCGTCGCGCCACTCGACGCGGGCCGATTGCAGCCGCCTGGCCCGCTCGCGCTGCTCGTGCAGCTTGCGCAGAATCCAGCCGTGCTTGGACTGCAGAGCCTGGTTGATGTCGCCCAGCGGCACCCATTTGGGCGCGCTGACGCGCAGGCCTTCCTCGTCGATTGTGAACCCGATGCTGCGCCGCTTGGCACGCCGCAGCTCGTAGCCGACCAGGTGCTCGCCAAGCCTCACCTCGTGATGGGCGCGCGGATGGCGGTAGCTGGAGGGAGCTTCTGGCGCGGCCGCCTTGGGCCCAGGGAAGGGCAGCGGCGCGGGCAGCGAGCTCTGCACCGGGTGCATGTCCATATCGAAGAGCGAGAGCTGTGCGGTGACGGTCGCGGCGGGCTGCATGGACCGTCAGTTTATGTCAGTGAGCGGCGGCCGTATCGCCGGCATGGGGCGTGCTCAGATAGGCCTCGGGGTCGATGCGACGCATCTCGGCCTCGATCCAGTGCTCGACCTCGCGCATCAACTCATCGGGCTGGCGGCCCACCGACGGGATGGGCTTGCCGATGACCACGTCGATCAGCCCCGGCTTGAGCAGAAAGCTCTTGCGCGGCCAGCACTTGGCCGAGCTGACGGCGATGGGCACCACCGGCACGCCGACGGCAATCGCCAGCCGCGTGCCGCCGGCCTTGTATTCGCCCTTGCCACCACGCGGCGCGCGCGTGCCCTCGGGGAACATGATGACCCAGTTGCCCTGGCCCATCAAGCGCTTGCCCTGCTCGGCCACTTTGGCCCAGGCCTGCGAGCGCTTGCTGCGGTCGATATGGATCATGTCCATGCGCGACATCGCCCAGCCGAAGAAGGGGATGTAGAGCAGTTCGCGCTTGAACACATAGCACAGCGGGTGCGACATCAGCGCCGGGAACGCAAAAGTCTCCCAGGTCGACAGATGCTTGGACAGCAGCACCACGGCCGACTTGCTGTCCGCCTGGCTGGGCACGTTCTCCATGCCGGTGACGCGGTACTTCACGCCGCAGATCACCTTGGCGCCCCAGATCACCAGCTTCAGCCAGCCGGCGCAAGCCCAGTAGATGACGTTGCCGCGCACAAAGATCGACAGCAGCAGCACGCCCAGCGCCCAAGGCACCACGGTGACCGTCATGTAGAGCACGAACAGCAGGGAACGAATGGCAGACAGCATCAACTGAGGGCTCCGGGAGCGGTAATCGGCGCCATCGCCTCGCCCCGAGCGTCGGCCCGGGCGCGGCGTTCGCGTTGAATCAAATCATCGGCAAAGGCGGCCAGGTCGTCATGTACCTGGGCGCCGGGCACTTGCGCCACTTGCTCGGCCACCTGCTCGTCGCTCAAGGCCGCCAGCTTGCCGGTGCGCACCAGATGCGGCACGCAACCGGCGGCTTTGGCCGTCTGGATGTCGCGCAGGCTGGCACCGACCATATGCACATGGCTCAGATCGACGCCGAAGCGCTCGCCGATCTGCTCGATCAGGCCGGGCAGCGGCTTGCGGCACAGGCAGCCCTCTTCCGGCGCGTGCGGGCAGAAGAAGGCGGCGTCGATGCGTCCGCCCTTCTCGGCCAGCATCTGGTTCAGGCGCAGATGCACGGTGTTCAGCGATGCCATGTCCAGCAGGCCGCGGCCGATGCCGGGCTGGTTGGTGGCCAGCACCGTGTGCCAGCCGGCATGATTGAGCCGGGCCACCGCCTCCAGCGCGCCGGGGATGGGCAGCAGTTCCTCGGGCGACTTGACGTGGTCGTCGCGGAACTCGTTGATCGTGCCATCGCGCCCGAGTATCACGAGCTTGATGGCGTGGGCGTGGTCTATGCGCATCGTGTTCCCCAGCCCGGCAGGCTATGACTCATGCCGCCAATCTTGACAGATCGGCGACGCGGTTCATCGCCTCGTGCAGGTTCTTCAGCAGGCCCAGGCGATTGGCGCGCAGGGCTGCGTCTTCGGCATTGACCATCACGCCGTCGAAGAAGGCATCAACCGGGGCTTTTAGCGCCGCCAGTGCGCGCAGCGAGGCCGCGTAGTCGTGCTGCTCGAACAGGCTGTCGGCCTGCGGACGGATCTGCGCCAGGGCCGCATTCAGCTGCTGCTCGGCCGCCTCCTTCAGCAGGCCGGTATCCACCGCCGAGGGCAGCTCGCCTTCGACTTTTTTCAGGATGTTGGAGACGCGCTTGTTGGCCGCGGCCAGCGAGGCCGCCTCCGGCAGGGCCGCGAAGGCACGCACGGCCTCCAGGCGGCGCGGCACATCGCCCAGGCGTTGCGGCGCCAGGGCCAACACGGCGTCCACTTCCTGGGCGCTGTAGCCCTGGTCGCGCAGCGTCACGGCCAGGCGGTCCTGCATGAAGATCAATAGCGCTTCGGCCGGGTTGGCTATCAGTTCGCCAAAGGCCGGCAAGGCCGATTCGACCAGGGCAGCCAGGTCCAGCGGCAGATTTTTCTCGACCAGGATGCGAATGACGCCCAGCGCATGGCGGCGCAGAGCGAACGGGTCCTTGTCGCCGGTGGGCAGCTGGCCGATGCCGAACAGGCCGACCAGGGTTTCCAGCTTGTCGGCCAGGGCCACCACGGTGCCGGTGTGGTTGCGCGGCAGCGCATCGCCGGCAAAGCGGGGCTTGTAGTGGTCTTCGATGGCAATCGCAACGCCGTCGCGCAGGCCCTCATGGCGGGCGTAGTAGCCACCCATGATGCCCTGCAGCTCCGGAAACTCGCCGACCATATCGGTCAGCAGATCGGTCTTGGCCAGGCGGGCCGCCTGCTGGGCCTTGGCGTCCAGCACCTCGAACTCGTCCTTGGCCTCGGCCGTGTAGGGCACGGTGGCCATGCGCAGCTGGTTGACGATGGCATGGGCAATGGCACGCACGCGCTCGCTGCGCTCGCCCTGGGTACCCAGCTTGCCGTGGTAGACCACCTTGTCAAGACCCGGCACCCGCGATTCCAGTGTCTTCTTGCGATCCTGGTCGAAGAAGAACTTGGCGTCGGACAGGCGCGGCCGCACGACCCGCTCATTGCCCTGGACCACCGCACTGGCGTCGGCCGGGCTGATATTGCTGACGATCAGGAACTGATGCGTCAGTTTGCCCTTGGCATCCAGCAGCGGGAAGTACTTCTGGTTGGCCTTCATCGTCAGGATCAGACATTCCTGCGGCACGCCCAGGAACTCGGGCTCGAACTGGCACAGCAGCACGTTCGGGCGCTCGACCAGGGCCGTGACCTCGTCCAGCAGGGCCTCGTCGTCGATGGGCGTCAGGCCCAGCGGCGCGGCGGCGGCCTGCAGCTGGCGCACGATCTCGGCGCGGCGGGCATCAAAGCTCGCGATCACGGCGCCCTGCTCGGCCATTTGCTTTTCATAGCTGTCGGCATCGCTCAGCACAATGGGCGAAACGCCGGCCTCGAAGCGGTGGCCGGTGGTATTGCGGCCGGCCGTCAGGCCCAGGGCCGAGATCGCAACGACCTCGCCGCCATGCAGGGCCACCAGGCCATGGGCCGGGCGCACGAACTTGACGTCGCTCCAGCCATCGCCCAGCTGATAGGTCATCAGCTTGGGGATGGGCAGCTTGGCCAGCGACTCATCCAGCGCCTTCTGCAGGCCCTCGGCCAGCGTCGCGCCGGCCACCATCGAATCGAGGAACAGCGCCTCGGCCTTGCCGTCAGGTGCACGCTTCAGATTCGGCACGGCTGAGGCGTCGGCGCCCAGCGCGGCCAGCTTCTTCAGCAGGGCCGGCGTGGCATTGCCGCCGGCGTCCAGCGCCACGGCGACGGGCATCAGCTTTTGCTGCACCGAACGGTCGGCGGCCTTGGCGGCGACCTGTGTGACGTGCACGGCCAACCGGCGCGGCGAGGCGAACGAAGTCACGACCGAGGCCTCAGACGTCAGGCCCTGCGCCTTCAGGCTCGCGGCCAGCACCGACGAAAACGCATCGCCCAGCTTCCTCAGCGCCTTGGGCGGCAGCTCTTCGACAAACAACTCGACCAGCAGATTCTGCGTACTCATCTCAGGCAGCCTTCTTCTCGTTCTTCAGGATCAGGGCCAGTACCTCGTCGGCGCGCTCCTTCTGCGCCATCGGGAAACCCAGCCGCGCGCGGCTGTCGAAATAGCTCTTGGCCACCTTGCGCGCGATGTCGCGGATGCGGCCGATGTAGGCGGCGCGCTCGGTCACGCTGATGGCGCCGCGGGCGTCCAGCATATTGAAGCTGTGCGCGGCCTTGAGCAGCTGCTCGTAGGCTGGCAGGGCCAGGTTTTGCTCCATCAGGTACTTGGACTGCTGCTCGTGGCTCGCGAAGGCTCCGAGCAGGAAGTCCACATCCGAATGCTCGAAGTTGTAGGTGCTCTGCTCGACCTCGTTCTGGTGATAGATGTCACCGTAGCTGATGCCCGGCGCGTAGACCAGGTCATAGACGCTTTCGACACCCTGCAGATACATGGCCAGGCGCTCCAGGCCGTAGGTGATCTCGCCGGTGATGGGCTTGCAGTCCAGGCCGCCGACCTGCTGGAAGTAGGTGAACTGCGTCACCTCCATGCCATTGAGCCAGACCTCCCAGCCCAGGCCCCAGCAGCCCAGCGTCGGGTTTTCCCAGTCGTCCTCGACGAAGCGCACATCGTTCTTCTTCAGGTCGAAGCCCAGCGCTTCCAGCGAGCCCAGATACAGCTCCAGGATATTGGCCGGTGCCGGCTTGAGCACGACCTGGTACTGGTAGTAGTGCTGCAGGCGGTTCGGGTTCTCGCCATAGCGGCCGTCCTTGGGGCGGCGGCTGGGCTGCACATAGGCGGCCTTCCAGGGCTCCGGGCCGATGGCGCGCAAAAAGGTGGCGGTGTGGCTGGTGCCCGCGCCGACTTCCATGTCGTAGGGCTGCAGCAGGGCGCAGCCCTGTTGGTCCCAATAGTCTTGCAATTTCAGGATGATTTGCTGGAAGGTCAGCATGGCGCGGAGCTCTCGGTCTAGGCGTAAACGATTGATTTTACGGGGGTTGACAGCCGCTACGCTGTGAATCGGGAGGAGGCGCGTGTGAGCACACAACAACTGATACTGAGCCTGGTGCTGGCAACCATGGTGTTTTCGGTGGCGCTGGAGCTGAAGGTAGAGGATTTCCGGCGCGTGGCGAAGATGCCCAGAAGCGTGGTCTGCGGCCTGATCCCGCAGTTTCTGCTCTTGCCGGTGGGCACCTGGCTGGCCACGCTGGCGCTGGACCTGCCGGCCAATGTCGAGGCCGCGATGATGCTGGTGGCCGCCTGCCCGGGGGGCTCGCTGAGCAACTATGTCACCCACTACGGCCGCGGCAACACGGCGCTGTCGGTCAGTGTCTCGGCCGTTGCCAGCCTGATGGCGCTTGTGCTGACACCGTTCAACTTCGGCTGGATGATGGCCGCCAACCCGGCCACCGCCGCCTGGCTGCGCGAGATTGCGATCAACCCGAATGACATCTGGATCAGCCTGGCGCTGATGCTGGCCATACCGATGGCCCTGGGCCTGACGTTGAGCCACCACCAACCGGCGTTGGCCGAGCGCATCCGCAAGCCGCTGGGCAATTTCAGCCTGTTGGCCCTGCTGGCCTTCATCGCGCTGGGCCTGGTGGCGCAGCGCCATTTGCTGAATGCCGCCATCCTGCCGATGCTGGCCATCGTCGTGCTCCACAACGGCGCCGGCCTGCTGCTGGGCTGGGTCACGTCCAAGGCCATGGGCATGTCCGAGCCCGACAAGCGCGCGGTGATGATTGAGGGCGGCATGCAGAACTCGGGCCTGGCCCTGGGCATCATTGCCGTGCAGTTCAATGCCGACCTGGGCATGGTGATCATCGCCAGCCTGTGGGGCATCTGGCACATCGTGTCGGGCATGGGCCTGGCAATCTACTGGAGGAAGAGCGATGCTGGACTTGCTCGTTAAAGGCGCGACCATCGTCGATGGCACGGGCGCGCCGGCGTTCACTGCCGATGTGGGCGTGAAGGATGGCTTGATCGTCGAGATCGGCTCCCTCACCGGCGCCGCGGCCGAGACCGTCCAGGCCGCAGGCGCCTGGCTGACCCCAGGCTTCGTCGACATCCACACCCATTACGACGGCCAGGCCAGCTGGGACGAGACCTTCTCGCCCAGCATCCACCATGGCGTGACGACACTGGTGATGGGCAATTGCGGCGTCGGCTTCGCGCCGCTGCGCAGCGGCGAGCAGCAGCGGCTGATCAACCTGATGCAGGGCGTGGAAGACATCCCCGGCGTGGCGCTGGCCGAGGGCATCGACTTCTGCTGGCAGAGCTTCCCGCAGTACATGGACGCGCTGGCGACCCGGCCGCGCAGCCTGGACTATCTGGTCCAGGTGCCCCATGACCCGCTGCGCATGTTCGTGATGGGCGAACGGGCCGTGGCGCAGCAGGCCGCAACCGACGACGACATCGAGCAGATGCGCGCGCTGCTGCGCGAAGCTCTGCAGGCCGGCGCGGTCGGTTTCTCGACCGGCCGCAGCGACAACCATCGCACCGCCGAGGGTCACGAGACACCGGCCTCCGAGGCCAGCGCCGCCGAGCTGATCGGCCTGGCCCGGGCCTTCGAGGGCTTGCAGCATGGCGTGGTGCAGATGGTCAGCGACTTCGATCTGCTGCGCGGCGCAGAGCGCTTCGATGCCGAGTTCGATTTATTGGAGCAACTGGCCGCAGCCAGCGGCAGAAAGCTGTCGATGACCTGGTTGCAGCGCGACCCCGGCGGCGAGCAGTACAAGGCGATTGCCGCCCGTGTCGAAGCGGCTGTCGCCAAGGGCCTGCCGCTGTACCTGCAGACGGCCGCGCGCGGCATCGGCGTGATCAACGGGCTGGACGCGAGCTTTCATCCCTTCATGGGCTTCCCCGGCTACAAGGAGGTGGCCCATCTGCCGCTGGCCGAGCGTGCGGCGGCGCTGCGCGACCCGGCGCGCAAGGCCCGCATCCTGGCCGAGAAGTCGGACCGCCTGGCCGGTGACGGCACGGCCATCCCGCCGCTGGTGGACATCCTGCTGGCCCGCATCGAGCTGATCAGCGGCCGCATGTTCCCGCTGTCATCGACCGATGGGGTCGAGCCGGACTACGAGCCGACGGTGATGCAGAGCTTTCTGGTCCGCGCCAAGCAGCGCGGCTGCACGGCGCTGGAGGCGCTGTACGACCACCTGGCCGGGGGTGACGGCGGCAATCTGATCTATTTCCCTATCTTCAACTACAACCAGGGCTCGCTGGACGTGGTGCGCCAGATGCTGGACCACCCGCGCGCGCTGCTGGGCTTGAGCGACGCCGGCGCCCATGTGGGCACCGTATGCGACGCCAGCTTCAGCACCTTCATGCTGACCCACTGGGTGCGTGACCGGGCCAGGGACCGCCTGCCGCTGGAGACTGTGGTGCAGATGCTGACGCAGCGCAATGCCGACTATCTGGGCCTGGCCGACCGTGGCTGCATCGCGGTGGGGCTGCGCGCCGATCTGAATCTGATCGATCCGGCCGCGTTGTCGGTCGGCGTGCCGCGGCTGGTGCGCGACCTGCCGGCAGGCGGCCAGCGCTTTCTGCAGAAGGCCAAGGGCTATCGGGCCACCTGGGTCGCGGGGCGCTGCGTGCAGCGGGATGGCGAGATCACCGGCGAGCGGCCGGGTCGGCTGGTGCGGATGGGGCGCTAGCGATCAGCCACCACGTCGGCGCCAGGCCCAGCACAGCACCCCCACGGCCAGCCCGAACAGCGGCCACAGCCCCAGCGCCGACAGCCAGCGCGCATAGGGCGTCACGCCCACCCGCCCCTGCACCTCGGCCTCCAGAATGCCCTCGGTCAGCGCCGGCAGGCGCGGGCCGATGCGACCGAGGTGATCAACCACAGCAGTGGCGCCGGTATTGGTCGAGCGCACCACCGCGCGCTGAAACTCCAGTGCTCGCATCTGCGAGAACTGCAGGTGCTGATCCTGCACCAGCGACTCGCCGAACCAGGCCAGATTGCTGACATTGACGAACAGGGTGGCCGGGCGCGGGCCGACCATGCTGGCGACCACATCTTCGCCGAACAGATCCTCATAGCAGATCAGCGGCCGCACACGCTGGCCGGCCACCTCGTAGGCGGCCTCGCTGCGGCCGCTGGCCTGGTCGCCCAGCGGAATCTGCAGCAGGGCTACGAACCAGCGAAAGCCGGGAGGGATGAATTCGCCGAAAGGCAGCAGATGGCGCTTGCCGTAGACATAATCGGCGCCGCCCGGCCCCGGCAGGCCCAGCACTGAATTGACATAGCCCTCGGCCTCGCTGCCGGTAAAGATGCCGATCAGGAGCCCCCGGCCCTGGGCGGCAAACGGCGCCTGCAGATCGGCCCAGAAACCCGGGCTCAGCTCGGCCCGGGTCAGCGGCACAACCGATTCAGGCGTCACCACCAGATCGCCCTTGGCACTGGCGATCTGGCGCAGCAGCAGCTGCAGATTGACCTCCAGCCGGTTCGGATCGAACTTCAGGTTCTGCGCCACATTGGGCTGTAGCAGGCTGACCTTCAGCGTACCGGCGTCTTGCGTAAAAACGCTTGGCAGCAGCGGGCCGGCCACCAGCACGGCCAGGCCGCCGGCCGCCAAAATCAGCTTGCTTCGCGACGGCCCATGGCCCAGTAGCGATGCAAGCACAAAGGCCAGCCCCGCCCCCAGCGCGCACAGGCCATAGACGCCTATCCACGGCGCCCAGGCGCTCAAGAGGCCGACGCTGTGCGCATAGCCGGAGGCGATCCACGGGAAGCCGGTCCACAGCACCGCCCGCGCCAGCTCGGCCAGCAGCCAGCAGGCAGCCCAAAGCAGCGCATTCAGATAGGGGTTGGCGCCGCGCAGCCGGGCAAACAGGGCCATCGCCGCGGCGTAGTACAGCGACAGGGCCGCTGCCAGCGCCACCACGGCCAGCGCCGCCAGCCAGGCCGGCATGCCGCCGAAGTCATGCATGCTGATGTAGAGCCACCACAGGCCCGAGACCAGCCAGGCCACACCGAACAGCCAGCCAAGGAAAGCGGCGCGGCGCGGCGCGGCCTGCACCGTGGCAAAGGCCAGCAGGGCCAGCGACAGCGGCTGCAGCCACCAGGCCTCGAAGGGCGCGAATGACAGGGTCTGGCCGAGGCCGGCCACAAGCATGGCCGGCGCGCTGGCGAACCAGCCGCGCACGGAGGCGAGCGCCTTCACGCGGTGGGTGCCCCGTCGGCTTCCGTCTTGCGCTCGGGTGCGCGGGTGACCTTGAACCAGCGCACCGCACCGCCGCGCGCCAGCATCACGTTGAAGCTCAGGCCGGCCAGCTCGACGATCTCCCCGCGCCGCGGCACGCGGCCCAGCTCCTGGGCGACCAGGCCACCGATGGTGTCGAAATCTTCCTCCGGCAGTTGCACCGAGAAGGCCTCGTTGACGGCCTTGATGTCGGCGTCTCCGGCCACCCGCTGGCTGCCATCGGCCAGCGTGTAGATGCTGCTGTCGCCGTCCTTGTCGTCGAACTCATCCTCGATCTCGCCGACGATCTCTTCCAGCACGTCCTCGATGGTGATCAGGCCGGCGGTGTTGCCGAATTCGTCGATCACGATGGCCAGATGGTTGCGGTTCGAGCGGAAGTCGCGCAGCAGTTCGTTCAGCCCCTTGGACTCGGGCACGAACACGGTCGGCCGCAGGAGGATGCGCAGATTGATCTCGGGCGCTCGCTGCAGCTTAAGCAGATCCTTGGCCAGCAGGATGCCGATGATGTTGTCTTTTTGCCCCTCGAATACCGGAAAACGCGAGTGTCCGGTGTCTATCACCGCGGCCAGCAGGTCGTCATAGGGGGCGTCGATGTCCAACAGGTCCATGCGCGGGGCGGCCACCATGGCGTCGCCGGCACTCAGCTCTGCCATGCGCAGCACACCCTCGAGCATCAGCCGCGACTCGGGCTCGATCAGCTCGCGCTGCTCCGCATCGGCCAGGGTGGCGATCAGTTCAAGCTTGGAATCCGGCCCCGGATGCAGGAATTCGAGCAAGCGCTCGAACACGGTGCGTCTATCGGCAGCGGCGGTATGACGGGCGCCCGGTTTCGGACTGGTCCTAGGTGAAGGCTCGGACATCGCGCTTGCGCGAGGGAGTTGCGACAAAGCACAGAATACCCCATTGACAGCCGCCCGCCCTTGAACCACAGTCTGCGGCCCCCATTTGTCAGAGCCTCGCCTCGGCAAATCCGCTTTATAAAGTCTCCATCATGACCACCCCAGCTCTGATCCCCGCCACCATCCTGACCGGCTTTCTCGGTTCGGGCAAAACCACCCTGCTCAAGCGCGTGCTGTCCGAGGCCCACGGCCAGAAGATCGCCGTGATCGAGAACGAGTTCGGCGAGGAGAACATCGACAACGAGATCCTCGTCTCGGACACCACCGAGCAGATCATCCAGATGAACAATGGCTGCGTCTGCTGCACCATCCGCGAGGATTTGCGCACCACGCTGAACGATCTGGCCGAAAAGCGTCGCAAGGGCGAACTGCAGTTCGACCGTGTCGTCATCGAAACCACCGGCCTGGCCGATCCCGGCCCGGTGGCCCAGACCTTCTTCATGGATGACGAGATCGCCGAGAGCTATCTGCTCGACTCGGTCCTGACCCTGGTCGATGCCGTCCACGGCGACACCCAGCTCAACGAGCGCCAGGAAGCGCGTCGCCAGATCGGCTTTGCCGACCAGATCTTCATCAGCAAGAGCGACCTGGCCGATGCCGCGAAGCTGGAGGACCTGAGCCACCGCATCAAGCATATGAACCCGCGCGCGCCGCAGCGCCGCGTGCATTTCGGCGAGGTGCCGATCGCCGAAGTGTTCGATCTGCGCGGTTTCAATCTGAATGCCAAGCTGGACATCGACCCCGACTTCCTGAAGGCCGACGAGCCCCACGGTCACAGCCATGGCCACAAGCACGACCATCACGACCACGAGCATGGCGAGCACTGCGACCATCCGCACCACCATGCCCACGACGACGATGTGAAGTCCTTCGTCTTCAAGTCCAACAAGGCCTTCAATCCGGCCAAGCTGGAAGACTTCCTGGGTGCCATCGTCCAGGTCTACGGCCCCAAGATGCTGCGCTACAAGGGCGTGCTGAACATGAAGGGCTCGGACCGCAAGGTGATCTTCCAGGGCGTGCACCAGCTGATGGGCAGCGATCTGGGCCCCAAATGGGCGCCCGGCGAAACCAAGACCAGCAAGATGGTTTTCATCGGCATAGACCTGCCAAAAGATATCTTGTTACAGGGTTTGGAGGGCTGTCTGGTCTAAATTTGATTGGAATCCGTTGGCATTCCTGCAACGTGGCTACAATCCGCGGCGCCCGAAGTGGCAGGGAATGCAGATGTGACCCACAGCCGACCCATAGAGCAGGTATAACTGCCGATGCGAGGAGACAGACGTGAGCAAGACCCCGGCCCCAGCATCCAGTCCGACCAAGGCATCCGCCAAAACAGCAGTGACCGCTGCGGCAGCCCCGGCTGCCGCCCATGCCCCAGCCAAGGCCAAACACCCGGCCGTTGAGGCCGAAGAAAAGCCTGCAGCGAAAGCCGCAGCGAAGGTCGCAACTAAGGCGGCAAGCCCGAAGTCGGGCGATACAGCAATGGACACCATGAGCACCAAGTCAACGCTTCAAGCCCCGGCCCCCAAGCCCGCGGGCAAATCCTCCGCCAAGGCGGCGGCGTCCAAAGTGGATACGGGCCCGGCCATGGTGCATGCGCCGCTGGTTGGCTCCAGCCGGTTCGCGGACCGTTTTGCTCCCCCTAAGCCGCCAACGCGACAAATGAACAGCCCTGTGATTGATACCCCCCGAATCGCCGCCAAGCCGGACCCCAAGCTGGCCAATGCCTGGAAGACCAAGTCCGGCCGCGAGATGAGCGAAGCCGAGATCTTCGCCATGCCCGACAGCGAGTACATGAACGACAAGCAGCTCGACTTCTTCCGCGGCAAGCTGCAGGAGTTGAAGGAAGACCTGCTGTCCAATGCCGGCGAGACCACCGAGCATCTGCGCGAAGACACCTCCATCGTCCCCGATCCGGCCGACCGCGCCACCATCGAGGAAGAGCACGCGCTGGAGTTGCGCACCCGCGACCGCGAGCGCAAGCTGCTGAAGAAGATCACGCAGTCGCTGGCCCGCCTGGACACCGGTGAGTACGGCTACTGTGACGAGACAGGCGAACCCATCGGCCTGGGCCGCCTGATCGCCCGCCCGACCGCCACGCTGTCGCTGGAAGCCCAGCAGCGCCGCGAGATGAAGCAGAAGATGTTCGGCGACTGATTCGCCCCGGCCCCCGGCAGCACCCCTCAAAGAAGCCTCATGACAGATCCGAAAGACGGCGAGAGCTTCTTCCGCAAGGTCGTGCGCTTCGTGGCCAACCCGGCCACGGACTGGGCCGAGCTGAGCACCAAGCAGGACAGCAATCTCGAGGACGATCTCGCCAAGAGCGAGCTCAAGTCGATGATTGAGCGCAAGCGCCGCAATGACTTCGTGCGCAAGAACGAGCTGGACATGCTGCGCCGCGTGCGCCGCGAGGGCCTGACCAACGAGCAGTTGGCCGCCCTGGGCAGCGCCAGCTCGCGCATGGAGGATTCGGGCCGTCACAGCGAGCCTGCCTCCGGCCGCCCCGAGAAGGGGGTCAAGGCCAAGATCGACGCGATCGAGCAGCAGATGGTCAGCGAGAACGTGATCGGCGGCAACCGCCCCCGACCACCGTCGTTCTACGACACCGCTACCCAGCCGGCCCACTTTTCCCCGCCCCAACCTCCATCAACGCCCGAGCATCCCGGCGGCCCTCCGGCCATGGCCCGCCCGGCCAACACCCGCCCGGGTCGACTGGAGCGCGAGCCCAGCCCCAGCGTGGCCGATGCCGCCAGCGCCGAGGAGCTGGAGCGCCTGGAGCTGACGCCGCCGCCCGCCGCAGCGACGATGAAACAAAGCATGCCGCCGCTGAGCGAAGCCAACAAGCCGGCCGAGATCTCGCTGGTGGCACTGGACTTCCTCAACGACCGGACGGTTCTGCCGGAGATCGAGGTCAGCGAGGTGGTCCACGACCCCGAGCTGGACGAGGCGGTGATCGCCTTTGCCAATGCCGATTTCGAGCAGTGCGAGCGCGCGCTGCTGAACATGACACTGCCAGGCGGCCCGCGCAATCTGCAGAGCGAGACCTGGCTGGTGCTGTTCGACCTCTACCGAGCCACTGGCCAGCAGGACAAATTCGAGGCCCTGGCCTTGAACTATGCGCAGCAGTTCGCGCTGTCCTCGCCGCAATGGTTCTCGCTGCCCAAGCTGGTGGCCGCCGCGGCCAGTGCCGAGCCGCCCAAGCCCAGCCAGGACCGCGGCGACATCGGCTGGGTCTCGCCCGAGGTGCTGGACCTGGAGGCCGTCTCGAAACTGCGCTCGCAGACGCTGCAGATGCCCCTGCCCTGGGTGTTCGACTGGGGCCCGTTGCGCCAGGTCGAGGTCGAGGCCTGCGGCCGGCTGAGCGAGCTGATGCGCCAGTGGGCTGTCCAGCCGCTGGACCTGCGCTGGCTGTCCGGTGAGCATTTCTTCAATGTGCTGAAGGAAGCCTCGCCGACCGGCGTGCGCGATGCCGATCCGGCCTACTGGATGCTGCGCCTGGACGCGCTGCGCGTGGCCAACCGCCCGGACCAGTTCGACGAGACCGCGATCGACTACTGCGTGACCTACGAGGTCTCGCCGCCGTCCTGGGAACGGGTGACCTGCCGCGCCCGCATCAGCGGCGCCACCCAGTCCACCGTCGCCCCGCCGACCTCCATCGTCACCGAGGCCAGCACCAGCTTCATGGAGTCGCAGATCCTCGACCAGGCCGGCATGGTGCAGGTGGCTCAATTCGAGCTGTCGGGCCAGCTGGTCGGCGACATCAGCGACACGCTCAAGCGCATGAATGCCGAGCTGGGCAACTCGACCCAGGTGAATGTGTCCTGCACACGGCTGATACGGGTGGACTTCATCGCCGCCGGTGACCTGCTGAACTGGGTCCTGAGCCGTCGTGGCGAGAACCGCGCCGTCACCTTCACCGAGGCGCACCGCCTGGTGGCGCTGTTCTTCGGCGCGATGGGGATCAATGAGCATGCCAAGGTGAAGGTGCACGCCGTATAGGCGTAGCCCGCATGGAATGCGGGGCCCCGGATTTCATCCGGGCTACGAACTTGAAATGCGTTTCAACGCCCCAAACTGCCGCCGATGGATCAATACCACGGAACAACCATCCTCAGCGTAAGACGCGGCAATCTGGTCGCCCTCGGCGGCGACGGCCAGGTCACGCTGGGCACCATCATCGTCAAATCCAGCGCACGCAAGGTGCGCAAGCTCTACCGTGACCAGGTGCTGGCCGGTTTTGCCGGCGCCACGGCCGATGCCTTCACGCTGTTCGAACGCTTCGAGTCCAAGCTGGAGAAGCACCAGGGCCATCTGGTCCGTGCCGCCATCGAGCTGACCCGCGACTGGCGCACCGACCGAGTGCTGCGCCGGCTCGAGGCCATGCTGGCCGTGGCCGACCGCGAAGCCTCGCTGATCATCACCGGCAATGGTGATGTGCTGGAGCCCGAGCATGGCATCGTCGCCATCGGCTCCGGCGGCGCCTATGCCCAGGCGGCGGCCCGTGCGCTGATACAGCACACCGAGCTGGCGCCGGCCGATGTCGTCAAGCGCTCGCTGGAGATCGCCGGCGACATCTGCATCTACACCAACCAGAGCCACATCATCGAGACGCTCGATGGTCCGGCGGCCAAGGCATAAGCGCCATGTCCATGACTCCTCAAGAAATCGTTTCCGAGCTCGACCGACACATCGTCGGCCAGCAGGCGGCCAAGCGCGCGGTGGCCATCGCCATGCGCAACCGCTGGCGCCGCCAGCAGGTCGATGAAAAGCTGCGCGGCGAGATCACGCCCAAGAACATCCTGATGATCGGCCCCACCGGCGTGGGCAAGACCGAGATCGCGCGCCGCCTGGCCAAGCTGGCCGACGCCCCTTTCATCAAGGTCGAGGCGACCAAGTTCACCGAGGTCGGCTATGTCGGCAAGGATGTGGACTCCATCATCCGCGACCTGGTGGACATGGCCGTCAAGCAGGAGCGCGAGACGCAGATGCGTCGCCAGCGCACCCGCGCCGAAGATTCCGCCGAGGAGCGCGTGCTCGACATCCTGGTGCCGCCGCCGCGCGGCGCCTCAAGCGGCAGCGAGTTCGGCTTTGCCGCTCCGGCTCCGGCAGCAATACCCGGCCCCGCTGTTGCGAATGAGAACACGGCGCGCCAGGTGATGCGCAAGCGCCTGCGCGAGGGGGCGCTGGACGACAAGGAAATCGAGGTCGATCTGGCCGAGGCCCGCCCGGCGCTGGAAATCATGGGCCCGCAGGGCATGGAAGAAATGGCCGAGCAGCTCAAGGGCATGTTCTCGCAGATGGGCGCAGGCAAGCGCAAGACACGCAAGGTGAAGATCGCCGAGGCAATGAAGCTGCTGGTCGAGGAAGAGGCCGGCAAGCTCGTCAACGAGGACGAGATCAAGACCAGCGCCCTGCACAACACCGAGCAGAACGGCATTGTCTTCATCGACGAGATCGACAAGGTCGCCTCGCGCAGCGAGGGCAATGGTGCCGAGGTCTCGCGCCAGGGCGTGCAGCGTGACCTGCTGCCCCTGGTCGAGGGTACGACGGTCAACACCAAGTACGGCATGGTCAAGACCGACCACATCCTGTTCATCGCCTCGGGGGCCTTCCACCTGGCCAAGCCCAGCGATCTGATACCGGAGCTGCAGGGGCGCTTCCCGATCCGCGTCGAGCTGGGCTCGCTGTCGGTCGATGACTTCGAAGCCATCCTGACCAGCACCCATGCCAGCCTGGTCAAGCAGTACCAGGCCCTGCTGGCCACCGAGGGCGTGACGCTGGACTTTGCCGCCGAGGGCATACGCCGCCTGGCGCAGATCGCCTACGACGTCAACGAGCGCACCGAGAACATCGGCGCACGCCGCCTTTCCACCGTGATGGAGCGCCTGCTCGACGAGGTCAGCTTCGATGCGCCCAATCGCGCCGGTCAGACCTTCACCATCGACGCGGCGGTGGTGGACGGCAAGCTGGCCGAGCTGGCGCGCAATGAAGACCTCTCTCGCTACATTCTTTGACTCCAGCGTGTCAGACCGTCTCGGCATGACCTGACACCGCCCCCATCTGCGCGAGCAGCAGCATCAGCCGCCCGGCGCCGGTCTTCCCCAGCAGTCCCCGCACATGGGTGCGCACGGTGGAGACGCGGACATCCAGGCGCTGCGCCACCTGCCCCACGCTGAGCCCGGTGCAGAGCAGCTCCAGCACCTGGCGCTCGGCCGGGCTCAGCGCGCAGCGCGCGGCCAGACCGGCGATGCGCGCGGCCTGGCTGATGCGCGGGGCGTCGCGCTGCACCGTCAGCAGCAGCGCGCCCTCGGGCCATGCGGCCGCACGGGCGGTTCTTCCGGCCAGGCTGGCGGCGTGGACGCGCCCGGTCTGCAGATCGGGGCCGAACCACAGGCCCTGCTCCTCGGCGCTGCCGGCAGCGGCCCGGGCGAGCAACTGGTCCAGCTCGGCGGCCTCCAACTGCCCCAGGCGTTCAAGCCGCCCTCCGGACGACCGACCATCGCCCAGGGTCAGCAGCGACTCGGCCGCAGGGTTGGTGTAGATCAGCTGCCGGTCCGTGCGCAACACCAGCACCGCCTGCGGCATGCTGGCAAAGGCCGCGGCCGGGCCTGACAGGTCCGGCGCCGAGTGCTGCTGGGCCGCATACAGCGACAGCGCCCGCTGCAGCGGCAGGTGCAGGCTGCGCAGCCGTGCGACGTCGGCATCGCTCATCGAAGGCTGGTGGCGAGCCCGGTTCAGGGCCAGCACCAGCATCGGCCCGCCCTGCGGACCCTGGCCGTCATCGACGATCAGGCAACTCACATCCCAAAGCCCGTGCTGGGACGCAAAGGCGGCGTAGCAATGGGTATGCGTCAGCTGCTCGCCGCTGAGATACTCGCGCCCGGCATGGGCCGTGCCGGCCTTCATCGACAGGCCGCGCTCCAGCCAGGCCATGCGCCAGGGATCGTTGTCCATCCAGCGTTCGTAATACTGCTGCCGGCAATCCATGCCCACCGAGCAGGTCAGGCCCTGGGCCAGCCAGGGCGAGCCGCGGGCCTGGCGCGCGAAGGGCGTCACCAGCATGGCCGAGGCCGCGTTGAAGACGACCCGCAATTCAGACAAGAGGTGCTGAGGCGAGGTCAGGCCTTGGGCCACCATTTCCGCCAGACGGAGCACTCCATTCAAGCCGCGCTCTTCGAGCTGCATGACTTCCTCCCAGAAGTTCTGCCGAATGATGACATAACTTCAAGAAGGCGCGCCACTGCGGCGACAACAAGCAGAAAACTACAGCGCCAAGCGATGCGACTGCAACGACAGGATGCCGTCGAAGATCAGCGACTCCACCAGCTCGTGTGGCAGGTCCAGCGCCGGTGCCACCTTCCATCCGGCACCACCGGTCATCAGCGTGACGGGCGCGTGGGGGCAGTGCGGGCCGCAGCGCTGGCTGAGGTGCCGGTGCATGCGCTCGATCGCGCCGGTGATGGCATAGGTGCCGCCGCTGGTCAGCGCATCCGAGGTATTGGTCGGGAACTCGCGCACCTCGCCGGTGGGCACGCGCAGGCCGGCCGTGCCCCCCTCCAGCGCGCGCAGCATGATGCCGTGGCCGGGCAGTATCAGGCCGCCGAGAAAGTGGCCGTTCTGATCCAGCGCATCGACGGTCACCGCCGTGCCCACCATCACCACCAGGGCCGGCCGGGCCGGGCCACGGGCCAGCACATGCCAGCGGGCGCCGATCAGGGCCACGAAGCGGTCCGCGCCCAGGCGGCCGGGGTGGTCATAGCCGTTGGTGATGCCACCGGCCTGCAGCGAGGACACGACCCAGCGCGGCTCGATCTCCCACAGCTCGTCCACCTGCTCCTCGACGCGGCGGCGGATCGCGTCGCCGGCCACATTGCAGCCGAGTATGGAATGCGGCGCAGGCAGCGCCTGCCATTCGCGCTCGGCCAGCTGGTCGATGTTCTCCAGGAACACCGCGCCATGGGCCAGCAAGGCGGCGCCTGGCTGGGGCGAGGCGTACAGCGCCCATTTCAGGCGCGTATTGCCGATGTCTATGGCCAGAAAGCTCATCGCTGCCAGTGAGAGTTCACAGAAACCACAGCCTAACAGAGGGTGCGCGCACCAGCTCGGGGCAAAGCCGGCTAAGCTGGGCCCGCCATCTTGTCGAACCGTTTGGAAGGGACCTTCACGCCATGAAGAAGCTCAGCATTTCCGCCCGGCTCTGGATGCCGACCATCGCCCTGGGCGTGGCGATGGCCTTGATGACCGTGGCCTCGGCAAGCCGCACCAGCAGCCTGCAGGCCGCAGCCAAACTGGTGCAGGAGCGCCAGCAGAGCAAGTTCGAGCTGGCCCTGCGCTGGCGCGGCATGACCGAGACCAATGCCAGCCGTGCGGTGGCAAGCCTGGCCAGCACCGATCCGAATGTCGGCACCATGCTCAAGCCCGATATCGACGCCACCACGGCCGCCATTTCCGAGATCCAGAAGCAGCTGGAGGCTCTGGCCCAGGAGGGCGACGAGAAGGCCGCCATGGCCCGCGTGGCCGAGGCGCGCAAGAGCTATATCGCGATACGCGGCGATGCCACCAAGCTCAAGACCGGTGGCAATGCCGAGGGCGCCAATGCCATGCTCAAGGACAAGATGCTGCCCGCCGTGGCCGACTATCTGGCCCGCCAACAGGACTTCGTCAAGCTGCAGCAGTCCAAGTCCGACCAGCTGCGCGAGCAGGCCGGGGCCGAACGGATGCGTACCGTCTGGACGGTGGCCGGCGTGATGGGCTTGGTGGTGCTGCTGCTGGCGGTGAGCACGATGTATCTGGTGCGGGCGATCTCCGCCCCGCTGGCTGAGGTGGCCAAGATGGCCGAGCGCATCGGCCAGGGCGATCTGACCGGCAGCTTGGCCACCGACCGTGGCGACGAGATCGGCGACGTGTTGCGCGCGCTGGACAAGATGAAGGCGGCGCTGAACCAGGTGGTCGGCGAGGTGCGACACAGCGCCGACAGCATCCAGACCGCCAGCGCCGAGATTGCCACCGGCAACACCGACCTCAGCCAGCGCACCGAGCAGACCGCCTCCAACCTGCAGCAGGCCGCCAGCGCGATGACCGAGCTGACCGGCACCGTGCGCCAGAGCGCCGACAGCGCCGCCACTGCCAACCAGCTGGCCCATAGCGCCGCCGAGGTGGCGCAACGCGGCGGCTCGGTGGTGGCCCAGGTGGTGTCGACGATGGACGAGATCAACACCAGCTCGAAGAAGATCAGCGACATCATCGGCGTGATCGACGGCATCGCCTTCCAGACCAATATCCTGGCGCTGAATGCCGCCGTCGAGGCGGCCCGTGCCGGCGAGCAGGGCCGCGGCTTTGCCGTCGTGGCCAGCGAGGTCCGCTCACTGGCCCAGCGCAGCGCCGAGGCGGCCAAGGAGATCAAGACCCTGATCGGCAGCAGCGTCGACAAGGTCGAGACCGGGGCCCGCCTGGTGCAGGACGCCGGCACGACGATGGGCGAGATCGTCGCCAGCGTCAAGCGCGTGACCGACATCATTGCCGAGATCAGCGCCAGCACCGTCGAGCAGAGCCAGGGCATAGGCCAGGTCAACGGCTCGGTGATACAGCTCGATCAGATGACGCAGCAGAACGCCGCGCTGGTCGAGCAAAGCGCCGCGGCGGCCGAGTCGCTGAAGGAGCAGGCGATCAAGCTGTCGGGGCTGGTGCGGGGCTTCCGCCTGAGCTAGCCAACCAGTGCGGTGCGCTGCTGCAGCTCCTGCGTCAGCTCGGCCCAGCCATGGGCCTCGCGCACCACCTCGCCGATGACCAGGATGGCCGGGCTGCTGATCTGCTCGTCGCGCAGGCCCTGGGCCAGGCCGTCCAGGGTGCACAGCAGCTGGCGTTGCTGCGGCGTGTGGGCGGCGGCAATCGCGGCGGCGGGCATGTCGCCGTCCATGCCGGCGGCGCGAAGCTCGGCCACCAGGGCCTCGCAGCGGGCCAGGCCCATATAGATCACCAGGGTCAGGCCGCTGCGCGCCAGCGCCGCCCAGTCGGGACCGGCACCGGACTGCGCATCGGCACGGTTGTGGCCGGTGATGAAGGCCACCCCCGGTGCGTGGCGGCGGTCGGTGACCGGGATGCCGACGGCGGCCGGTGCGGCTATGCCCGAGGTAATGCCGGGCACCACTTCCACCTCGATGCCAGCCTCGCGCAGCGCCTGGCACTCTTCGCCGCCGCGGCCGAACACAAAGGGATCACCGCCCTTGAGCCGCACCACCCGCTTGCCCTCACGGGCCTCGCGCAGCATCAGCTGGTGGATGAAGGCCTGGGAGGTCGAGACGCAGCCTCCCCGTTTGCCGACGTGCAGCACCCGCGCATCGGAGCGCAGCATGGCCAGCACGCGGCGGTCGACCAGGTCGTCGCACAGCACCACATCGGCGGCCTGCAGGCGATTCAGCGCACGCAGGGTCAGCAACTCGGGATCGCCGGGGCCGGCGCCGACCAGGCTGACGCATGGGGTGGAGCTTGTGTTCATGGAGTTACCTCTTCGACAACTTTGATGGGACTGGCCGCCACCAGCCGGCGCAGGCTGGGCAGGCAGGAGCCGCACTGGGTGCCGCAGCGCAGCTCGCTCTGCAAGGTCGCCAGACGGGTGCCGGCATCGCCGGACGCCCGCCCCAGGCAATCGGTGATGCGTGCCTCGCTGACGTCCAGGCAGTTGCAGATCTGGGCGCTGCGTTCGACCAGGCCCGCCGGCGTGCCGGCCTCCGGCGCCAGCAGCCAGCGGCCATGCGGTGCGACCGGTTCGGCCTCGCGCCACAGATTCAGCAGCCAGGCACCTTCGCGGCCCTCGCCGACGCGCAGCACCGCCTGCAGCCGAGCGTCCTCGCCGGCGCCGGCCAGACGCAGCAGCCGGCAACGGCCGCGACGGGTGTCGACATAGCGCAGCAGGCCGGGCTGGTTCAGCCCCAACGCCTCGGCAAAGGAGGTGATCAAGGTTTGGGCCAGGGGTGCGGCGCTGGCCCCCTCGAAGCTCCAGCCCTCCAGGCCGTCGCGGCCGGCCACCGGCACACAGCTGCCGTAATCCAGCTCGCCCATCAACGCGCGCAGGCGCCGGGCCATGGCCGCGCTCTCGCCGGCTTCGCACCAGGCGGCGGCGCTGAGCCTCCAGGGCAGCTCCAGCCGTTCGACGCTGACGCTGCTGAACTTCAGCTCGGGCTGTTTGGAGTCGGGGCAGTAGGCGCTTTGCGTCGCGGCATTGATGCCCAGCAAGGCCTGGCCCTGAGCGGAGCGGCCGGAAACGAACTCCTGGCCCCAGTGCATCGCCACATAGGCCTGGGCCGGCTTGATGCCCTCGTCGGCCAGCAGCGGCAGCACCAGCTCGCCGCGGCGCGAGCGCACACGCACCAGATCGCCATCGCTCAGGCCGCGGCGCGGCAGGTCCTGCGGGCTCATGCGCAGGGCCGGCGTGCCCTCGTGGCTGAACAGCCTGCCGACGACACCGCTGCGGCTCATGCCATGCCACTGGTCGCGCATGCGGCCGGTGTTCAGCACCAGCGGATAGCGGGCGTCGGGCTTGTCGGCGGCGGGCTGGTAGGGCTTGGCAATGAAGCGGGCGCGGCCGTTGGCGGTGGCGAAGTGGCCGTCCTGGTAGAGCCGGGCCGTGCCTTTGGTCGCGCCTTCCGGGAACGGCCACTGTTGCGGACCCTGTGCGTCGAGCAGCGCGTAGCTCAGGCCGGAAATGTCCAGGTCACGACCGCGGGTGGCCTCGCGGTGCTCCAGCCACAGAGCCTCGCTGCCGGTGTGCGCGAACAGGCTGGGCTGGCCGGGGCGCCAGCGCGCCTCCAACTGCTGGGCCACGTCGCAAACGATCTGCCAGTCCGGCCGCGCCTGGCCGGGCGGCGGCACCGCCGCCCTCACCCGGCTGATGCGGCGCTCGCTGTTGGTGACCGTGCCCTCCTTCTCGCCCCAGGTCGCGGCCGGCAGCAGCAGATCGGCGTAGGCGGCCGTGGCGGTGTCGGCAAAGGCCTCCTGCAGTATTACCAGCTCGCAGCGCTCCAGCGCCCGGCGCACCAGCGCCTGGTCGGGCATGGACTGGGCCGGGTTGGTGCAGGCAATCCACAGTGCCTTGATTTCACCGCGCGCGGCGGCCTCGAACAGTTCGACGGCCGTCTTGCCCGGGGTCTCGGGCAGGGCGGGCACACCCCACAGCCGGGCGATCTCGTCGCGGTGTGCGGCACTGCCAGGGTCGCGATGGCCGGGCAAGAGCGTGGCCATGCCACCGGCCTCGCGCCCGCCCATCGCATTGGGTTGGCCGGTCAGCGAGAACGGGCCCGCGCCGGCACGACCGATCTGGCCGGTGGCCAGGTGCAGATTGATCAGCGCGGTGTTCTTGGCCGTGCCGCTGCTGCTCTGGTTCAGGCCCTGGCAGTACAGCGACAGGGTGGCCGGCGAACGGGCAAACCACTGCGCGGCCTGCATCAGGTCGTCCAGTGCGATGCCGCAGATGCGCGCGGCTTCGCGTGGCGGCATGCCGCGCACCAGGTCTTTCAACGCCGCAAAGCCCTCGGTGTGGGCGGCGATGAAATCGCGATCCAGCCACTCCTCCCAGATGCAGGCATGCAGCATGCCCAGACACAGCGCGACATCGGTGCCGGGAGCGATCTGCAGATGCAAGTCGGCGAACTCGGCCGACTCGGTGCGGCGCGGATCCACGACGACCAACTTCATGTCGGGCCGGGCCGCGCGGGCATCTTCGAGCCGACGGAACAGCACCGGATGCGCCCAGGCCGGGTTGGCGCCGGTGATGAACACGCAGTCGGCGTGGTTCAGATCCTCGTAGCTGCAGGGCGGCGCATCGGCACCCAGGCTCTGCTTGTAGCCGACCACGGCCGAGCTCATGCACAGCCGCGAATTGCTGTCGATATTGTTGGTGCCGACCAGGCCCCGCGCCAGCTTGTTGAAGGCGTGGTAGTCCTCGGTCAGCAGCTGGCCGGAGATGTAGAAGGCGATCGCGTCCGGACCATGCTCGGCGCGGATCGCATCGAGCTTGTCGGCGATGCGTGCGGTGGCGTCACTCCAGCCGAGTGGCTGCATCGCGCCACCACGCTGCGGCCGCCACTGCGGCGTCAGCAGCCGCCGGGTCTGCAGCACCTCGGGCGTGGCGGTCAGGTGTAGGGTCGAGCCCTTGGTGCAGAGGCGCCCGAAATTGGCCGGGTGGTCCGGGTCGCCGCGCACGCCACTGATCTGCGCGCCCTCGCTCTCGATGATGACTCCGCAGCCGACGCCGCAGTAGGGGCAGGTCGATCGAGTCTCAGCCATGCTGCGGCCCTGCGGAGGTGTAGCGGCAAGGACGAGGGCGCGCCAGCCGCTGCGGGCTGAAGCATCGTCCGGCCCTGAACGGACCGGACTTCGGCTTCTTTATGCCCGCAGCGACCGGCACGCCCTCATCCCTGCTGGAGCGGATGTGCCGGCGACCACCAGTGCATCCGCAGAGGGGGTGGGGGGCCGGCCACGGAGGGCATAAAGAAGTTGGAGGTCCGTCCGCGAGGGCGGACCAAAACTTCAGCCCGCAGTGGCCGGCCCCCCGCCCCCTCTGCAGCCTCGAAGCACCAAAGTACATAGGACTGCCAACCAGAGGCGAGTCGGTCAGCTTCACCTCAGGCCACCTTGCTGCAAGGCCCGGCCACCAGCGCCGGCAGATCGATGGCCAGAGTGTCCAGCTCGATCTGATTCAGCAAGACCTGCCCCTCTACAAGGCGGACCTCAAAGCGCACCGCGCAGCCGACGTCGGGCGCCTGGGCCTCGCCGCTGTCCAGCGCGATGGTCCAGTTGTGCAGCGGGCAGGCGACGCTGTGGCCGAAGACGATGCCCTGGCTCAGCGGGCCGCCCTTGTGCGGGCAGCGGTCAAGCAGCGCAAACACACGATCGTCGGCGGCACGGAACACCGCCACCTGGGGGCCGGCCTCGCGTTGCACCCGGCGCGCGCCCTGCACCGGAATGTCGTCCACTGCACAAACTGTTTTCCACTCGCTCATGCCAAGCTCCCTTCCACCGCCTTGAACTGCCGCAAATCCACCTTGGCCTTGTCGAAATCGAACCAGGGGTCCGGCTCGCCGTCGAGCGCGAACTGCAGCTCGGCCCACAGTGCCTTGCGGCCGGTGTGGTCATCGAGGATCTTGGCTTTCACATAGTCCAGGCCCACGCGCGAGACGTAGTGCACGGTGCGCTCCAGATACCAGCCCTCCTTGCGGTAGAGCTGCATGAAGGCGCCGGTGTACTCCAGCACCTCCTCGGCCGTCTTCAGCTTGCAGAAGAAGTGGGCGACCTCGGTCTTGATGCCGCCATTGCCGGCCACATACATCTCCCAGCCGCTGTCCACGCCGATGATGCCGACGTCCTTGATGCCGGCCTCGGCGCAGTTGCGCGGGCAGCCCGACACGGCGAACTTGACCTTGTGCGGCGCGTACATGCGCCACATCGCGCGCTCCAGGTCCTTGCCCATCTGCGTCGAGTCCTGCGTGCCCATGCGGCACCACTCGGAGCCGACGCAGGTCTTGACCGTGCGCAGCGCCTTCGCATAGGCGTGGCCCGAGGGCATGCCGATGTCCTTCCAGACATCGACCAGATCTTCCTTCTTCACGCCGAGCAGATCGATGCGCTGGCCGCCGGTGACCTTGACGGTGGGGATCTTGTACTTGTCCACCGCGTCGGCAATGCGGCGCAGCTCCGAGGCCGTGGTCTCGCCGCCCCACATGCGCGGGATCACCGAGTAGGTGCCGTCCTTCTGGATATTGGCGTGGCTGCGCTCGTTGATGTAGCGGCTTTGCGGATCGTCCTGGGCCTCCTTGGGCCAGGTCGAGATCAGGTAGTAGTTCAGCGCCGGCCGGCAGCTGGAGCAGCCGTTGGGCGTGCGCCAGCCCAAGGTCGATTGCACCGCGGCGATGGTCAGCAGGCGCTGGTCCTGGATGGCGGCGCGCACATCGGCATGGCTCTGGTCGGTGCAGCCGCACATCGCCTTTTTCTTCGGCGCAGCCGAGTAGTCGCCGCCAGCGGTGAACATCAGCAGCTGTTCGACCAGGCCGGTGCACGATCCGCAGGAGGCGCTGGCCTTGGTCTGCTTGCGCACCTCTTCCAAGGTGAACAGGCCCTTGTCCTTGATCGCCTTGCAGATGGTGCCCTTGGTCACGCCATTGCAGCCGCAGACTTCGTCGGCGTCCAGCATCGCCGCCGCCTTGTTATGGCCCTGGTGGCCGACGTCGCCGATATTCGACTCGCCGAACATCAGCTTGTCGCGGATGTCGCTGATCTTGCGGCCCTCGCGCAGCAGCTTGAAGTACCAGCTGCCATCGACGGTGTCGCCGTACAGGCAGGCGCCGACCAGTTGGTCGTTCTTGATCACCAGCTTCTTGTAAACCCCGGCAAAGGGGTCGCTCATCACGACTTCCTCATAGCCCTCGCCCCCCATGAAGTCGCCGGCCGAGAACAGGTCGATGCCGGTGACCTTGAGCTTGGTGCTGGTCTGGCTGCCGGTGTAGCGGCCGATGCCGAACTGCGCCAGGTGCGTGGCGCAGACCTTGCCCTGCTCGAACAGCGGCGCGACCAGGCCGTAGGCAATGCCACGGTGCGCCGCGCATTCGCCGACCGAGTAGATGCGCGGGTCGGTGGTGGTCTGCATCGTGTCGCTGACGACGATGCCGCGGTTGCAGTGCAGGCCGGCGCTCTCGGCCAGTGCGGTGTTGGGGCGTATGCCGGCGGCCATCACGACCAGATCGGCCGGGATCTCCTTGCCATCCTTGAAATGCACCGCCATCACGCGGCCGTCCTTGTCGCCGATCAAGGCTTGAGTCTGCGCGCCGAGCATGAACTTCAGACCGCGCGCTTCGAGCGACTGGCGCAGCAGCGCGCCGGCCTGGTCATCAAGCTGGCGCTCCATCAGCCAGCCGGCGATATGGATCACGGTGACCTGCATGCCGCGCAGCATCAGGCCGTTGGCCGCTTCCAGGCCTAGGAGGCCGCCGCCGATGACCACCGCGTGCCGGTACCTGGTGGCCGCTTCGATCATCTCGTTGGTGTCGGCGATATCGCGATAGGCGATCACACCCTTCAGCTCCTTGCCGGGGATGGGCAGGATGAAGGGGCTGGAGCCGGTGGCGATCAGCAGGCGGTCGTACTCGGCCGAAGTTGTGGATCCATTGCCGTCTTCGGCAATCACCTTGCGGCGGATACGATCGATCGTGGTGACCTTCTTGCCCAGATGCAGGGTGATGCCCTGGTCGGCATACCAGCTCAAGGGGTTGAGCACGATCTCGTCGAGCGTCTGCTCGCCGGCAAGTACCGGGCTCAGGAGGATGCGGTTGTAGTTCGGGTGCGGCTCGGCGCCGAACACGGTGATGTCGTAGAGGTCGGGAGCGATCTTCAACAGCTCTTCCAGCGTACGCACGCCAGCCATGCCATTGCCCACCATCACCAGCTTCATCTTCTTCATGCTGCGTTCTCCACATGGGCATGCCGGCTGTAGAGAAACTCGATCACCGACTTGCGCGCGTGCACATAGGTCGGGTCTTCGGCCAGCGCCACGCGGTCACGCGGGCGAGGCAGATCAACACTCAGGATCTCGCCTATCGTCGCCGCCGGCCCGTTGGTCATCATCACGATGCGGTCGCTGAGCAGCACGGCCTCGTCGACATCGTGCGTCACCATCACCACCGTGCTGCGCGTGCGCGCCACGATCTTCAGCAGCTCGTCCTGCAGCTTGGCGCGGGTCAGCGCATCCAGCGCTCCGAAGGGCTCGTCCATCAACAGCACCTTGGGCTCCATCGCCAGCGCCCGGGCAATGCCGATGCGCTGCTTCATGCCGCCCGAGATCTCATGCGGGCGCTTCTGCGCGGCGTGACCCATGCCGACCAGCTCCAGCGCCGCCTGCGTGCGCGCATCGAGCTGGGCCTTGGATTCGCGAGCGCCGAACACCCGCTCCACCGCCAGATGCACATTGGCAAAGCAGGTCAGCCAGGGCAACAGCGAGTGGTTCTGGAACACCACGGCGCGCTCGGGGCCTGGCGCGGCAATCTCGCGCTTGTCGCACAAGAGCAGGCCGCTGGTGGGCAGCAGCAGGCCGGCGATCAGGTTCAGCAGAGTGCTCTTGCCGCAGCCCGAGTGGCCGATCAGCGTGATGAACTCGCCCTGCTGGACCTGCAGATGGATGTCGCGCAAGGCATGGAAGCTGCCCTTGCGGGTGCTGAACACCATCTCGACCGCTTGCACGTCGATGAATGCGGGGTTATGCATGGCCATGTCCTTAGTCGTCGAATGAGAAGCGCCTGGCCACGGCCATCAGCAGCTGTTCGAGCGCGAGGCCCACGATGCCGATCACGAAGATGGCGATGATGATGTGCTGGACATTGAGGTTGTTCCACTCGTCCCAGACCCAGAAACCGATGCCCACGCCACCAGTCAGCATCTCGGCCGCGACGATCACCAGCCAGGCCGTGCCCACCGACAGGCGCACACCGGTCAGCATGTAGGGCAGCACCGCAGGGAACAGGATGCGCGTCATCACCTTCCACTCGCTGAGGTTCAGCACCCGGGCCACGTTCAGATAGTCCTGCGGCACGCGCTGCACGCCGACGGCGGTGTTGACCACCATCGGCCAGATCGAGCAGATGAAGATGGTCCAGATCGCCGCCGGGTTGGCGCTCTTGAACACCAGCAGACCAATCGGCAGCCAGGCCAGCGGCGAGACGGGTTTGAGCAGGCTGATCAGCGGCGACAGCATGCGGTTCAGAAAGTCGAAGCGGCCGATCATGAAGCCCAGCGGTATGCCCACCAGCGCCGCCAGGCCGAAGCCCAGGGCCACCCGCTGCAGCGAGAACAGGATGTTCCAGCCTATGCCCTGGTCATTGGGCCCCTTGCTGTAGAACGGGTCTGCGAACAGCTTGACCGCCGCCTCGAAGGTGGCGGCCGGCGTCGGGAAGGCACCGCCCTTCATCGTCAAGAGCGCCCAGATGCCCACCATCAGGGCCAGGCCCAGCACTGGCGGAATGATCTGCAGCCACAGGCCGCGCCAGTCGAAGGGGGGGCGCGGTGCTCGTGGTTCGACAGGCTTGGCAGCAACGACAACAGCTGCGGCCTTGGCGGCCGCGGCGGCCTCCAGGGCGGCTTCACGGGGGGAATGAAAGACGGCGCTGACCATGGCTAGCTCCTAGGCTTTGACCTTGAACGAATCGGCGTACTTGGCCGGCTCCTTGCCGTCCCAGACCACGCCGTCCATGAACTTGGACGAGCGCAGTGCGTCCTTGGGCACGCTGACCTTGAGCTGGGCGGCGGCCTCCTTGTACAGGTCAATCTGGTTGATCTGCTTGGCCACGGCCAGGTAGTCGGGGTGCTCCTTGAGCAGGCCCCAGCGCTTGTGCTGGGTCAGGAACCACATGCCGTCGCTGAGGTAGGGGAAGGTGGCCTGCCCGTCGTTGAAAAACTTCATGTGGTTGGGGTCGTCCCAGGTCTTGCCCAGGCCGTTCTGGTAGCGGCCCAGGATGCGCTGGTTGATCGCATCGACGCTGGTATTGACATAGGCCTTGTCGGCAATCGTCTCGGCCATCTTCAGCTTGTTCTGCAGGCCGGCGTCGATCCAGCGGCCGGCCTCCATCACGGCCATGATCACGGCCCGCGCGGTATTGGGGTACTTCTTGACGAAGTCGCCGGTCGTGCCCAGCACCTTCTCGGGGTGATCTTTCCAGATGTCCTGGGTGGTGGTGGCGGTGATGCCGATGCCGTCCATGATGGCGCGGTGGTTCCAGGGCTCGCCGACGCAGAAACCATCCATATTGCCGACGCGCATATTGGCCACCATCTGCGGCGGGGGCACGGTGATGACCTTGGCATCCTTCATCGGGTTGATGCCGTTGGCCGCCATCCAGTAGTACAGCCACATCGCGTGGGTGCCGGTGGGGAAGGTCTGAGCGAAGGTGTATTCGCGCTTCTCGGTGGCCATCAGCTTGGCCAGCGAGGCGCCATCGACGGCGCCCTTGTCCGCCAGCTTTTTCGAGAGCGTGATCGCCTGGCCGTTGTTGTTCAGTGTCATCAGCACGGCCATGTCTTTCTTGGCGCCGCTGACGCCCAGGTGCACGCCATAGATCAGGCCATAGAGCACATGGGCCATGTCCAGCTCGCCGTTGACCAGCTTGTCGCGCACGCCGGCCCAGGAGGCCTCCTTGGTCGGGATGATCTTGATGCCGTACTTCTTGTCGAAGCCCAGCGCGGCGGCCATCACCACCGAGGCGCAATCGGTCAGCGGGATGAAGCCGATGCGCACCTCCTCCTTCTCGGGCTTGTCCGAGCCGGCGGCCCAGGCGCCAGCCGAGGTTGCCATACCCACGGCCGCGGCCGCACCGCCGACCACCAACTTGCGTCGCTCTTCGCTCATGAGCCCCTCCTTGAGTACCTTGGTCATCACATCCTCCGAGACAGAAAAAGACAGCCAGAAATGCAAAAAGGCGCCACGGGCAGCCGCATCTCGAACGAAAACCGAGAAGCACTGACCGGACGCCTTTGTCCAGAACTTGAAATCAGGGGCCTGCGCCGTTGCAGACCTTGTCACTCACGTTGCAGGATGCGTGCCAGGGTTGTTGCGGCGGTTTGAGCCACCATTCGCACCGTTTGATGGCGGCGGGATGCTGCTGGCGCGCCGATTTGGTGCGCCGCAACATGAAACCATGCATTCAGATCGAGCGCAGCAGGTCCTGGGCATCGATGATGCGTTGCGCCACATCGGCCAGGGTCACGCCACGGTCCATCGCCAGCTTGCGCATGCGCTGATAGGCAGCATCCTCATCCAGGCCGCTTTCCATCATCAGCACTCCCTTGGCCCGCTCTATGGTCTTGCGCGCGGCCAGCTGGGCCTGGGCCTTGCCGAGTTGCTGGCGCAGGGCCAGATCCTGCTCGAAACGGGCAATCGCCACCTGCAGCACCGGGGCCAGGCGCTCGGCCGTCAGCCCGGCCACCACATAGGCGCTGACGCCGGCCTTCAGCGCGCGGCGCATCGGGTCGTCGCTGGCATCCTCGGAGAACACCACCACCGGGCGCGGCATCTGGGCCGACAGGGTGGCCAGATTCTCAAGCGTGTCCCGCGTTGGTGACTCGCTGTCCACGATCACCACATCGGGCTTCAGGCGCAAAACGCAGTCGTGTATCAGGGTCGCCTGGGCGATCACGCCGACAACCTCGCAGCCCTGGCGCGCCAGCTGATCGCTGATGTGCTGGACGCGATGCGCCCCGTCGTCGATCAGCAGGACGCGCAGGCCGGAGGTCAGGGTGTTGAAGGTGCTCATGGGCTCAGGTCAGCGACGCAAGAAGCGCGCCACCCGGCCCGACACTTACAGACAGCGCACGAGCTTGATGCGAGCGTCCTTGCGCAGATTGAAGACCTCGGGCGCGGCCCCGCCCTCGGGGCTGATGGTCAGGCGCAGGGTCCCCTCCTTCAGCTCGCCGGCATAGCGGGCCTTGCCCGGCGTCACCGGAGCGTCCGCCTGCTGGGCGCCCGGCCGCTGCTGATCGAATGTGCCCATGGCCACAAAGCCGCCGGAGGCGTCCGCCAGCACCGGGCCGGGAAAGCTGCCGCTGGCGCACTCCATCTCGACCCGCCCGCCGCCCGGGCTTATCACCAGTTGCAATCGATCACCGGCCCATCGGCCCTCGATGGGCCCGGCATGGGCCCCTGCAGATGCCAACTCGGCAACCATCGCGACTCCCCCCAGCAAAGCGCGTCCCAGAACAGTCTTCAGGCGGATCATGCAAGCCTCCTTGTGGCCAGTTTGCGTCGGCCCAAAAGAGAAGGCGCGAGCAGAGGATACCCCTGCCCGCGCCATAGTCGGCTGGCCGGCCGGATGATCAGGCGAGCGAAGCTTCCGCTGCCAAACGGCGACGGCGCTTGGCCATCAGACCCATCGCACCCAGACCGAAGAACATCATGCCGTAGGTCGAGGGCTCGGGCACAGCCACGACGCTGGCGTCGATGACGGCAATCCAGGTGCCCCAGCGCGATCCGCCGGTGCCACCCGGGTGACCGCCCGCGGCATTGTTGTACTCGCGGGCGAACTCGCCGATCAGATAGAACTGGTGCGGATCGGTCGGGTCAACCGAGACCTGACTGTAGTCGCCCCAGCGCTGGCGGCCTGCATTGACCTGTCCGAACAGGCTGCCGTTGTGATAGTCGTCGGTCAGGCTTTCCTTCAGCAGCAGTTCGCCGCTGCGTGCGACCAGGTTGCCGCTGACACCGGTGGCAAAGGACTGGCCCATGAAGCTGATCTTGCCGGTGGCGGCATCGAGCCCCGAGCGGTTGTAGCCGATCACGACCTCGCCAAAGCTGTTGACGGCAATCGAGCCCTGGTAGTAGTCGTAGCCGGCCTGGCCGATATCGCCTTCCGACAGGACGGCCAGCGTGGTTGCGTCCAGCACGGTGTAGCGCACGCGGGCCTCGTCGAGGCCGTCGCCGTCCGGGTTCACCGTGTTGACCATATAGATGCGCCCATTGGCCTCATAGACGCTGCTGCTGATGCGCTCATCCAGAGCATCGACAATGCGCTGATTCTGCGGAATGGCCACCGAGGGCTGGCGGGCCGCGCCAGGGGTGGTGAAAGCCGCCTGGCCCAGATAGCTCACGGCCGTTGCGCTGGAGCCGGTGGCCGACGATGAGGTCAGGCCATTCACCCGAAAGCCCAGGCCGTCGTAAATGAATGCCGACGTAGCGATCACCGTGCCCGTGCTGCCGGCACTGGAGCTGTTGACACCCTGCTGGGCAAAGCCGCGATCCTGATCGCCGACTGCGCCGTTATAGGGCGTGACGATCTGGGCCATATTGGTGGTGGTCGGCGCGACCCCATTGAACAGGCTGTCCAGCGGAATGACGTTCATCGTCGTGCCGCGGAAGCTGTTGGTGCCGCCATTGGTCTTGGGTGCGAAATTATTGGTGCCGATATAGACCGCATTGGTGTCCATCGCCAGGGTCGGGTAGTCGGCCGTGGCACCAAAGCCGAAGCCGGCATAGCCCTCGAACTTGGTCGACTTCCAGCCGCCCAGCGCATCGGAGGTGTCCGAGACGGCGATCTGCAGGTCCTTGGCATTGCCGCCGAAGGCCACCACCACCCAGCGATTGGCCGCGGCGTTGTACATCACGCGGGAGTCGCCGTTGGTGCCAGTCTGGCCGGCCGTGGCCCAGAAGGCCACATCGGACACCAGCGAGGTGCGGTTGCCGGTCGTCTTGTCGAACACCGCATAAGCGCCGTTGGTCGTCTCCATGTACTGCGTCGCACCGACCGCGCCTATGGTGTCCGGCGGAACGAAGTTGCGCCCGAAGCTGGCGCCGTCGTACTGGCTGATGCCCTCGAAGCCGCGTACATAGGGGCTGGCGAGATTGAAGACCGGCGCCGACTTGCCATTGGTGTCCAGCGACAGATCGCCCTCGATGGTGATCATCTTCGGCTTCTTGAACTCGAAGTAGGACTTGATCGTTTGCGCCTGCGCCTGCGACGCCATCAGCGCCAGCACGGCCGCCGCGACGATGGCCAGGCCGCCCGCGGACCGGGAGTGAATGTGCTTCATGACTGGAAACCCCTCGATGATTTGTAAAGACCACAGCCCCGGCATTCGTCGCTGTCCGCGCTCGATGCAGTGAGCGACGGCGACCTTGACGCTTCTTGCGGGCTGACGCAAAACGCCACAGACAAATGACTGCGGATTGATCTCGCCGCATGTCGATTTGTGAACAATTTCACCTTAACGCAAATCAAGCCGGGCACCGCCCCCCAATTCGAGGGGCCGAGCCCGCCAAAACACCTGGGACTTTCCCTGCCCCTAATTGACGTTTACGTTAACGTCAACCACACACTAGAATCGCGGCAGCATTGCTGCTAGAACCGGGTGCTGGCCACCCACGCTGGAGACGCTCATGACCGATCTGTCCGCCGAATTCAAGGCGCTGGCGAACTACCGCCCGACCCACAAGGTGCGTTTCGTCACCGCCGCCAGCCTGTTCGACGGGCATGACGCCGCCATCAACATCATGCGGCGCATCCTCCAGGGCATGGGGGCCGAGGTCATACACCTGGGCCACAACCGCTCGGTCGACGAGGTGGTTACGGCCGCGCTGCAGGAAGACGCCCAGGGCATCGCCATCAGCTCCTACCAGGGCGGCCATGTCGAATACTTCAAATACATGGTCGACCTGCTGAAGAGCCGCGGCGGCGAGCACATTCAGGTCTTCGGCGGTGGCGGCGGCGTGATCGTGCCCAGCGAGATCAAGGAGCTGCAAAGCTATGGCGTGACCCGCATCTACAGCCCCGAGGACGGCCAGCGCATGGGCCTGGCCGGCATGATCGGCGAGATGGTGATGCGCTCGGATCTGGACCTGAGCGGCTATGCGCCCAAGAGCATCGAAGCCATCCAGGGCCACAGCGAGGCCAACTGGCGCGCCCTGGCCCAGCTGATCACCCTGCTGGAAAACGGCAAGGCTTCGGAGGAACTGAAGGCCCAGCTGCACGACGGCGCCAAGGACATCAAGGTGCCGGTTCTCGGCATCACCGGCACCGGCGGCGCCGGCAAGTCCAGCCTGACCGACGAGCTGATACGCCGCCTGCGCCTGGATCAGGACGACGCGCTGCGCGTGGCCGTGATCTCGATCGACCCGTCCCGGCGCAAGAGCGGTGGCGCGCTGCTGGGCGACCGCATCCGCATGAATGCCATCAACCCCTGGAGCAAGGGTCAACGCGTGTTCATACGCTCGCTCGCCACCCGCGACTTCGGCAGCGAGATCAGCCCGGCCCTGCCCGAGGTGGTGGCCGCGGCCAAGCTGGCCGGCTTCGATCTGGTGATCGTCGAGACCTCGGGCATAGGCCAGGGCGACGCCGCCATCGTGCCGCATGTCGATGTGCCGATGTATGTGATGACGCCCGAGTTCGGCGCCGCCAGCCAGCTCGAGAAGATCGACATGCTGGACTTCGCCGAGTTCGTGGCCATCAACAAGTTCGACCGCAAGGGCGCACAGGACGCGCTGCGCGATGTGGCCAAGCAGGTGCAGCGCAACAAGGAAGCCTGGACGATCAAGCCCGACCAGATGCCCGTGTTCGGCACCATGGCCAGCCGCTTCAATGACGATGGCGTGACCGCGCTGTACCAGGCGCTGAAGCCTCGCCTGGCCGAGCTGGGCCTGCAGCTGGCCGAAGGCCCGGGCCGCCTGCCGCTGGTCGATACCCGCCACAGCACCCACCAGGTGCCCATCGTGCCGGGCGCCCGCGTGCGCTATCTGGCCGACATCGCCGACACCGTGCGCGGCTACAAGAAGCGCGCCGTGGCCCAGGCGCGGCTGGCCCGCGAGATCCAGCAGCTGCGCGAGACGGGCCGCATGCTGCGCCTGGACAACCCCGACAAGACCAATGCGGTAACCGCCGTGCTGGACCTGGCCCAGGCCCGCGACAACCAGCTCGACGCCGGCGCCCGCAAGCTGCTGGCGATGTGGCCCGAGATGCAAAAGGCCTATGCCGGCGACGAATACGTGGTGAAGATCCGCGACAAGGAGATCCGCACCGCGCTAACCACGCAGAGCTTGAGCGGCACCAAGATCCGCAAGGTCGCCCTGCCCGGCTATGAAGACCACGGCGAGATCCTGAAGTGGCTGCTGCTCGACAACGTGCCCGGCAGCTTCCCCTACACCGCCGGCACCTTTGCCTTCAAGCGCGAGGGCGAGGACCCGACGCGCATGTTCGCCGGCGAGGGCGATGCCTTCCGCACGAATCGCCGCTTCAAGCTGCTGAGCTCGGGCATGGCGGCCAAGCGCCTGTCCACCGCCTTCGACTCGGTCACGCTCTACGGCAACGACCCGGCCGTGCGGCCCGACATCTATGGCAAGGTCGGCAATTCCGGTGTGTCGATCGCGACGCTCGACGACATGAAGGTGCTCTACGGCGGCTTCGATCTGTGCCATCCGGCGACCAGCGTCAGCATGACCATCAACGGCCCGGCGCCGTCGATACTGGCCATGTTCATGAACACGGCCATCGATCAGCAGATGGACAAGTTCAGGTGCGACAACGGCCGCGAGCCGACCGACGACGAGGCGCAGAAGATCAAGGCCTGGGTCAAGGAGAATGTGCGCGGCACCGTGCAGGCCGACATCCTGAAAGAGGACCAGGGCCAGAACACCTGCATCTTCTCGACCGAGTTCTCGCTGAAGGTGATGGGCGATATCGCCGAGTACTTCGTGCACAACAAGGTGCGCAACTTCTACTCGGTGTCGATCAGCGGTTATCACATCGCCGAGGCCGGGGCCAACCCGGTCAGCCAGCTGGCCTTCACGCTCAGCAATGGCTTCACCTTCGTCGAAGCGTACCTGGCGCGCGGCATGCACATCGATGACTTCGCGCCCAACCTGAGCTTCTTCTTCAGCAATGGCATGGACCCCGAGTACACGGTGCTGGGGCGCGTGGCCCGCCGCATCTGGGCCGTCGCCATGCGCGACCGTTACGGCGCCAATGAGCGCAGCCAGAAGCTGAAGTACCACGTGCAGACCTCGGGCCGCAGTCTGCACGCGCAGGAGATCCAGTTCAACGACATACGCACCACCCTGCAGGCCTTGATCGCGATCTACGACAACTGCAACAGCCTGCACACCAATGCGTTTGATGAAGCGATCACCACGCCGACCGAAGACAGCGTACGCCGCGCGATGGCGATCCAGCTGATCATCAACCGCGAGTGGGGCCTGGCGAAGAACGAGAACCCGAACCAGGGTGCATTCATCATCGAGGAGCTGACCGAGCTGGTCGAGGAAGCGGTGCTGCAGGAGTTCGAGAAGATCGCCGAGCGCGGCGGCGTGCTGGGCGCGATGGAGACCGGCTACCAGCGCAGCAAGATCCAGGAAGAGAGCATGCACTACGAGATGCTCAAGCACACCGGCGAGTACCCCATCATCGGCGTCAACACCTTCCGCAACCCCCATGGCGACCTGACCCCGGACACCCTGGAACTGGCCCGCTCGACCGATGAGGAAAAGCAGAACCAGCTCAAGCGCCTGGACGAGTTCCATGCCATCCATGCCGCCAAGGCCCCGGCCATGCTGAACAAGCTGCAGCAGGCCGTGATCAACAACGGCAATGTGTTCGAGGTGCTGATGGAGGCCGTGCGGGTGTGCTCGCTGGGTCAGATCACCAGCGCGCTGTTCGAGGTGGGTGGGCAGTACCGGCGCAGCATGTGAGCCCCTGCTGGCCATGGGTGGTTGGCTGACAACAGTTGGCCGGCCGCGCCAAGTTGTCTAGGCTCCGGGCCTACACAACTTCAGCAGAGCCTCCCATGCCCTGGACCTACCTCACCCTTGCCGGCCTGTTCGAGATCGGCTGGGCCATCGGCCTCAAGTACACCGAGGGCTTCACCCGCCCGCTGCCGACCACGCTGACGATAGCCGCGATGCTGGCCAGCATCGGCCTGCTGGGCCTGGCGATGAAGACGCTGCCGGTCGGCACGGCCTATGCGGTGTGGACGGGCATAGGCACCGTCGGCACGGTGATACTGGGCGTGATACTGCTGGGTGATCCGCTCAGCGCGCCGCGCATCGTCTGCCTGAGCCTGATCGTATTGGGCATCGCCGGGCTGAAGTGGCTGGCGTGACCGGGTCACAGGGTCAGCTCTTGCGCCGCAGCTCGCGCAACAGCTCCAGCGCCTGCGCATAGTCGTAGTCGCGCAGCTGGCGGGCCAGCTCTCGGGCGGCATCGCCGTACAGTCGGTGCAGGCCGGGCATCAGCTCGCGATGCAGGGCCACGGCCTCGAAGTCGCCCGCAGCAAGTCTTGCTTCGAGACGGTCCAGTTGGGCCGGCTCGGGGTCGACGGCGGCGGGCACGCCCGCGTCGCCGACGCTGGCCTGTATCACCGCCAACTGCGCGGCCAGCTCGGTCTGCAGCTGGGCGGCGGCCTGGTTCAGCAAGTGCACCGGGGTGGGCACGTTGAGCATCGCCTCCAGCGCCGCGGCCAGGGCCTGCACCCGGGTGGCGCCAATGGCGGCGCTGGCGCCTTTCAGAGAATGGGCCAGGCGTCTGGCCTCGGGCAAGGCACCGCGGTACAGATGCACGTCCAGATCGGGCAGGCCGTCTCGATACAGCAGCACGAACTGCCGCAGCACGCGCTGCAGGCTTTCCGCCCGGCCGCCAAACTGTTGCAGCGCCCGTGTCCAGTCCAGGCCCGGAATGCGCTGCAGCCCGGCCAACGACTCCGCATCGTCCCCTGCCGGGTCTTCGACGCCGGGCAGCCAATGGTGCACCGCGCGCTCCAGCAGCGCGGCATTGACGGGCTTGGCAATATGGTCGTTCATGCCGGCGGCCAGGCAGGCGGCGCGGTCCTCGGCATAGGCATTGGCCGTCATGGCCACAATTGGCGTGGCCTGGTAGCCAGGCAGCCGGCGTATCGCCCGCGTGGCGGTAAGGCCGTCCATATGCGGCATCTGCAGGTCCATCAATATCAGGTCATAGCGCGTGGCACCGGCCAGGCGCACTGCCTCCACGCCATCGCTGGCCAGATCGGCCTGCAAGCCCATGCCGCGCAGAAACGCCTGCGCCACCTCGCGACTGACCGGGTTGTCCTCGACCAGCAGAATGCGCGCGTCGGCCATCGATCCCGGGGGTGCAACCGCGGGGGCATATTGCGCCTGCATCGCCGGGGCGGGCGACGCCAGCAGCAGCCCGTTCAGCGCCGCGCCAAGGCTGCGGCGAGTGACGGGCTTGACCAACCGGGCGCTGACGCCGGCCACCGGCTCCGGCGTCGCAGCCTCGCTGCTGCTCAGCAGCAGCACCGGCGGCGCACCGGGCCGCTCGCCCAGCCTCGCCACCCAGGCCACGCCGCGCTCCAGCATCACCCGCTCGTCCAGCACCACCAGGGCGGCCTGGCCCGGCGGCGGCGGCTCGGCCTCGGCATCCACCCACTCCGCCTGTGCGCCCAGCTCGTCCAGCATGGACTGCAGTGCCTCGGCGAGCTCCGGCCGCCTGGCCAGCACCTGCACGGTGCGGCCATCGAGGTGCAGGCGCGGCGCCGGTGACGCCTCCGATGGCGCCATGGCCACCCCCAGGCGCGCCGTCAGCCAGAAGCTGCTGCCCTGGCCCAAGGTGCTCTCGGCACCGGCCTCGCCGCCCATCAGGAAGGCCAGGCGACGGGTGATCGCCAAACCCAGGCCGGTGCCACCGAAGCGGCGCGTGGTCGAACTGTCGGCCTGCTCGAAGGCATTGAACAGCAGGGGCAGGTGTTGCGCGGCGATGCCGATGCCGGTATCGCGCACGGTGAAGCGCAGCAGCCGGCTGCCGGCGTCCTGCTCCCGCAACTCGACGCGCAGCAGCACCAGGCCCCGCTCGGTGAACTTGACGGCGTTGCTGAGCAGATTGAGCAGCGCCTGCAGCAATCGCGTCGGGTCGCCATGCAACTGCGCGGGCAGGCCCCGGGCATCGATCACCAGCTCAAGGTCCTTGGCGCGGGCGCGCTCGGCCACCAGGCCGCAGGCCCGGGCCAGCAAGGCATCAAGCTCGAAATCGGTCTGCTCCAGCTGCAGCTTGCCCGACTCGATCTTGGACAGGTCGAGGATGTCGTTGATGACCTGGGTCAGATGCTGGGCGGCGTCGGCCACCTTGTCCAGCCGCTCCTGCTGCTGCGGTGACGGGCTGTCACGACGCAGCAGCTCGGTCAGGCCGACGATGGCATTCATCGGCGTGCGAATCTCGTGGCTCATGTTCGCGAGGAAGGCGCTCTTGGCCCGGTTGGCCGTCTCGGCGTCCACGCGCGCGGCCTCAAGCTCGCCCGTTCGTTCCTGCACCAACTCCTCCAGGTGGTCCCGGTGGAGCTGCAGTTCCTGCTCGATCTGCTTGCGCTCGGTGATGTCGCGCGAGATGCCGTACAGGCCGATGACCTCGCCCTGGGCGTCCAGCAGCGGCCCCTTGGTGGCGAGGTAAAGCATCGTGCCCCGCGAGGTCGGCAGCGCCTCCTCGAAGGTCTGGGTGCGCCGGCCCTGCATCACCAGCAGGTCGTTGGCGCGCAGCTGGGCCGCATGGTGGGCCGGGAACAGCGCCGCGTCGTCATGATCCAGCACCTGCTCGCGCGTGCGGCCCATCACAGCCAGCGCAGCCGGATTGCACAGCAGGTAGCGGCCTTGCAGATCCTTGGCAAAAATGATGTCGGTCGAGCCGTCGGCCACACGCTCCAGCAATGCCAGGGCGTCCAGTCGCTGGGCCTGGCGCCCCTGCTCCTGGCGAGCCTGTTCGAGCGCCTGACGGTCCCGCCAGCGCCATGCCGCCGCGCCCGCAGCCACCAGGGCCAGCAGGCCGGCAGCGACGATCACCAGCATGTCGCGTTGCGCGTCGGCATAGATCTCGGCCTGGTCCACCTTGGTCATCAGATACCAGTCCGAGCCTTCGATGGGCCGCACCACGCCCAGCACCGGCACCCCTTGAAAGTCCAGCGCCTGATGGGCCACCCCGATGGCCCAGTCGCCGCGTATCACCAGGCCAGCCAGCAGCTCGGGCGCGGCCAGGGGCACCGGCCGCCCGCGCATGCCCAGCAGTTGCTCGCCCTCGCGCCGCACCAGCAGCGAGGTGCCGCTGCCGCTGGATCCGGGCCAGGCCTTGAGCGTGGGGGTCAGGAAGTCATCCAGCGCCACCTGCAACACCACCACCGCCTGCGCGCCGGCGCCGGTCAGCCGCAGCGGCGCCACCATGTCGAGGGCCGCCTCGCCACCGGCCTGGGGCTCGAACAGCCCATCCTGGGCCACATGTCCACTGTCCAGCGCCAGGCGTACCGCGGCGGCCAGCGAGGGCGAGACCATACGCATCTGCGGCGCACCGAGCACCGGCTCGGCCCGGGCATTGAACAGGGTCACGCTGCGGTCGCTGTTGCTGCGGCAAATCTCCGTCAGGCGCTCAAGCAGACGCTGGCCGGCCGCCGCGTCGCCGCCCTGCCAGCGCTGGTAGAGCTCGGCCAGAAAGCTGCTGCTGGCGATGAATTCGCCATGGCCGAGACGGTCGCGCAGCCAGCGCGCGATCTGGGCCGCCTGCAACTGGGCCACGGCCTCGACCCGGGTCGCCATGCGCTCGCGCTGCTGCTCATAGCGCAGGGCCACCAGGCCGGCGGTAATGGCCGCGATCAGCAGGCCGGCCAGGCCCAGCGCCACCCAAGGGCCCGGCCGCGCGTTCGGCCGGTTGGCTGAGGCGCTGGCGGACTCAGCCATGGCGGTGCAGCTAGTTCGCCGAGGCCGTGTGCCCGCCGCCCGGGCCGCCGCGGCGGCGTACCAGCGGCTTGGTCAGCACATCTTCCATCAGCTTGCCCCATGGCCCCTGATCGGGTGCCAGCTGCAGCTCCTGTTCGCGCCGTGCCACCAGATCGGCAAAACCTGGCCCCGACTTGCTGGTGGCCAAGCGATCAACGCCCCGGTTCTGGACCTGCTCGCCATTGCCGAAGTGGTCGGCAATGCGGCCCAGCAGGCGACTGTAGACCTGGGACACCCGTGAGGGGCTGACCTTCAGCGAGGCCGCCAGTTCGGTGGGCGTCAGGCCCACGCCCATATAGGAGTCGATGATCAGCCGCTCGCGCTCGGGCAGCTGGGCAAAAAAACTCTCCAGGCGACGCATCACGATGGCAGTGTCGACCCGGGCCTCGACCTCGTCCTGAGGGGTGGCGGGGTGGAAGCGCTCGGGCGAGATGCCGTCCGAGGCATCGTCGTCATCCTCGGCGCTGCTGCTGCGGGTGCGGCCCTGCTCGTCGGCCTGTTCCAGCTCGGCGATCTCGGCGATGCTCATGCCGCAGACTTCGCTGAGCTCGGCCAGGCCGGCGTCACTGCCATGGGTGGAGCGCCAGCGCTCCTGGGCGATCTGTATGACCTTGACCTTGCGCCGCTGGGCGCGGCCGAGGTGGTCCATCTGGCGCAGCTCATCGAGCATGGCGCCCTTGACGCGCATGCGGGCATAGCGCACGAAAGCCTCCTTGGCCTCCTCGGTCTCGCGGTCGCCCTCCCACTCGAAGCCCATCGCCGCCTGGGCCACGGCAATCAAGCCGACCTGTATCAGATCGGCCTTCTCGACATTCGCCGGCAGGTGGCGCACCAGGGCCGAAGCCTGTTTGCGCACCCAGGACTCATTCCTGGCTATCAGCGCGGAGGGCACACCTTGCATCGAGATCATGGTTCATTCTAGGCCCGTGTAAGCCCCGGTAACACGGGCTCTAACCCTCAGGCAAGGGGGGCCATGCGCACGATCTCGGCCGCGAGCTGCTCGATCGAGAAGGGTTTGCTGAGATAGGCGTCGAAGCCGCTGGCCAGAAAGCGCTCGCGGTCGCCCTGCATGGCATGGGCGGTCATGGCGATGACACGGGCCGGTGGCAGGCCTTGCGCAGCCTCCAGCGCGCGTCGGCGCGCCAGCACCTCGACGCCATCGAGCCGCGGCATCTGGATGTCCATCAACACCAGGTCGAAGCGCCGGTGCTGCAGCAGCTGCCAGGCCTGCGCCCCGTCCTCAGCCAGGGTCAGGCTGCCACCCAGGCGCTCCAGCACCGCCTGCACCACCAGGCGATTGACAAGATTGTCCTCGGCCAGCAGCACCGTCATGCCCCGCAGCAGGCCTTCATCGGCACGGCCCGGCCCAGGCATCGGAGGGCCGGCCGAGCCCTCGTCGGTGTGACCCTGCAAGGCCCGCAGCAGATCCAGCGGCAGCACCGGCAGGGCCAGGCGTTGCAGGCGCCCCATGCCCGGCGCGGCCGCATTCAGACCCAGGTCCAGCCGCTGCAAGACCAGCAGACGGCGCAGCGGCAGGAGCGCCTGCCAGCCGCGCAGCAGCGACTGCACCGCCTCGGGCAGGGTCGAGACCGATGCGCAGTCAAGCACCAGGGTGTCGAAGTCTTCCAGTGCCGCCGCCGTGTGTACCGGTCCACCGCCCTCAGCCTCGGCCTCGATCCGCTGCACCCGGGCACCGAAGCCACGCAGCAGCTGAGGTAGAAAGTCCGAGCCGGGCCGCCGCAGCGCCAGCCAGGCGATGCGCCGGCCCGCCAGCGGCTGGGCGGGTGCACCAGGCTCGCCCGGATCGCCCGGCAGGGCCAGCGCGAACTCGAAGCTGCTGCCCTGGCCATCCACGCTGTCCAGCCGCAGCCGCCCACCCATCAGTTCGACCAGTCGCTGGCTGATGGTCAGGCCCAGGCCGGTGCCTCCATAGCGCCGCGTGGTCGAGTCATCGCCCTGGGCAAAGGCCTCGAACACCCGTTGACGGCGGTCCGGCGCAATGCCGGGGCCGGTATCGCGAACGATGAATCCGGTGGTCCACTGCGGGCCGGGCATCACCGTCAGCAAGACGTGCCCCTGTTCGGTGAACTTGCAGGCATTGCCCAGCAGATTGGCCAGGACCTGGCGCAGCCGCACCGGGTCGCCCAGGACCCAGCGCGGCAGCTCGGGTGAGAGCTGCAGTTCGAAGTCCAGTCCCTTGGCATGGGCCGTGCTCGCGGCGGACTGGCTGAGCTCGCGCAGCAAGGCATGCAGATCGAAGCGCAGGCGCTCGATGCCCATGGCACCCGCGTCGATCTTGGACAGATCCAGCACCTCGTTGACGATGGCCAGCAGCGCATCGGCCGAGGTCCGCGCCACCTGAAGGTACTCGCGCTGGCGTGGCTGCAAGGGCGAGGCCAGCACCAGGTCGGTCATGCCCATCATGCCGTTGATCGGGGTGCGGATTTCGTGGCTGATATTGGCCAGAAAGCGGCTCTTGGCCTCGCTGGCCTGCTCGGCGCGCCGCAGCGCGTCGCGCAGGGCCGACTCGGCCAGGCGCATGGCGGTGATGTCGGTGGCCACGCACAGCACCTGCAGCCTGCCATCTGCCAGGCGCAGCGGGCGCTTGATCGACCAGACCACCCGCTCCACGCCGCCCACCACCATATGGTCTTCCTGCTCGTGGGTGGCGCCGGTTTCCAGCACCCGGCGATCGGCCTCCACCCAGCGCTGCACCTCGGCGTGGTTGGGGTGCACCTCAAAGGGCGTGCGGCCCAACATCTCGGCCTCGCTGAGGCCGCAGATCTCGCAGTAGACGCGGTTCACCAGCACATAGCGCTGGTCCGGGTCCTTGACGGACACCATGCTGGGCGAGGTGTCGGTCACCGCCCGCAACAGCTCCATGCTGCGCTGGGCCTGCTGCTCGGCGCGGCGCAGATCGGTGACCTCGACCGTGGTCGTCAATATCAGCGGCGTGGCAAAGCCCGGCAGCTCGACCAGGGACTTGGACACGCGCTGGAAGCGCTCCTCATCAAGGCCGAAGGCCTGGCGGGTTTCGAAATCGGCGCTGACCGGTCCACCGGTGGCCAGCACCTGGGCGTCCAGCCCCGCCATCTGCTGCTGCACCAGCGTGGAGACGGCCGCCATCGTGCGCCCCTCCAGCTGCTGCGGCGTCTGGCCGACGCGCTGGGCGGTGTAGCGGTTGACCAGCTTCAGCTCACCTGCGGCCGTCTTCAGCGACAGGCCGAAGGGCAGTTGGTCGATCAGGCTGCGCCAGGCCCCGGGCGCGTGCGCCTCACTCAGCGACAGGGTATCGGGCAGCTGGCCGGCGTCGGCCACGCAGCGCAGCAGCAGGCGCTCGCCCTCGGCCCCGCTGAGCGCGAGCCGGGTGACACGCCAGCGGCGGCTCGCTGCGGCGTCGAACTCGTCGCGCACATCGGCCGGGCCGTCGGTGAGCAGGCCGGCCTCGATCAGACTCTGCGCAAGCCAGGTGGCCTCAGGCAGCAAATCCTGCTCGGCGCGGCCCAGCAACTCGGCGGCGGTTGCGCCCAGTGCCTCGGCCGCAGCCCGGTTCAGCCACAGCAGCCGCCCCTGCTCGGTTTTAAGCGTCAGGCGCAGCGGCAGGGCATCCAGCAATGTCTGCAGCAGCGTAGGAGGCAGGGCCGGTGTCATGCGGCATTTTCGGCCCTCGCCTGGCCGCCGAGGCGGCCAAAAGTCACACTTGGACCTCAGGCCTGTGCCGTCTCGAACAGGCCCGAGCCCACCGCCTCGCTGGGCTCGACGCGATTGCGCCCCAGGGCCTTGGCCCGGTACAGCGCCCGGTCGGCTTCGCGGTAGAGCTGCTCGCCGCTGACCCCGGGGCCTGCAGGTGCCACGGCCACGCCGGCCGACACCGTGACCGGCACCAGCTGCCCATCGGCATTGGACACCTGCATCTTCTCGATCGCCCGGCGCACAGCCTCCGCCACATGCTCGGCTCCGGCCGCCCCTGTGTTGGGCAGGACCAGGCCGAACTCCTCGCCGCCGAGACGGCCGACCACATCGCCGGCGCGCAGGCGCAGCTTCACCGTCGCGACGAAGGCGCGCAGCACGGCGTCCCCGGTGCTGTGGCCGTGCAGGTCGTTGATGCGCTTGAAGTGGTCGAGGTCCAGGGCCACAAAGGCCAGCGGCTGACCTTCGCGCCGGCAGCGCGCGAGGGCATGGGCCAGCATGGTGTCGGTGGTGGCGCGATTCATGGACCCGGTCAGACCATCGACCGTGGCCAGCACCTCCATGCGCTGCGCGAGCCGCTCGAAGCTGGCCAGCACAAAGCCGAAACCTGCGCCCAGCAGGCACAGGAAGGCAATCAGAAAGGTCAGCCCCTGACTCAGGCTGGAGTGGGTCAGGCTGGCATAGACATGCGGGCTGACGAGGCCATGCACGCCGCGAAACATCAGGACCAGTGCGGCCAGGGCCAAGGTCACGCCGACCGTGCGCAGCGAGCGCTCCGCTCGCCGGCCATGCACCCAGATCACATGCACACCTGGCAGCAAGGCAAGGCCCAGCATGGCAGAAATCACCGGCGAGCGCTGGCTCAGCGGCTGGAACATGACCGCCAGCAGCATCACCATGCCGCCGCCCAGAATCCCCCAGACCCAGCGCGGCGCCGGTTTGTCCAGCAAGAAGCGGTACAGCGCCTCAGTGTGCAGGCACATGCCCAGCAGTATCAGGCTATTGCCACCCAGCACCGACACCGGCATCGGCACCCACACACGCGCCGTCAGCATCAGGAAGCCGCCCAGCAGGGCCCAGGAGCCCAGGGTCCAGCTGCGCAGTTCCTGGTCGTGGCGACGCCCGCCTAGCGCCACGGCCAACACGATGGACAACAGCAAATACCCCAGCAGCAGGGTCAACATCAGGGTCGGGATGTCCAGGCTCATCGGTGCGGTCACTCTCCTTTGAGGCGCTATTGTCGGCGGGATTGGTGACAGCAGTCCCCGCATGGCAGCTACAGTGCGCACTTGATTTCAAGCAGCAAGGAGTTCAGCATGAGCACAATTCAAACCGTGGGCATCATCGGTGCCGGCACCATGGGCAACGGCATCGCGCAGGCCTGCGCGGCGCGCGGCATCCAGGTGGTGATGGTCGACATCAACGAGGCCGCCGTGCAGCGCGGCCTGGCCACCGTGGCCGGCAGCCTGGACCGGTTGATCAAGAAGGAAAAGATCTCCGCCGCCGACAAGGACGCCGCCCTGGCCCTGATCACCACCAGCACCGACTATGCGGCGCTGACTGGCGCCCAGCTGGTGATCGAGGCGGCGACCGAGAACGAGGCGCTAAAGGTGAAGATCCTGCAGCAGCTCGACGCGCTGCTGGCGCCCGAGGTGATAGTCGCCACCAACACCTCGTCGATCTCCATCACCAAGCTGGCCGCAGCCACCCAGCGCGCCGACCGTTTCATCGGCATGCACTTCTTCAACCCGGTGCCGATGATGGCCCTGGTGGAGATCATCCGCGGCCTGCAGACCAGCGACGCCACGCACGACGCGGTCAAGGCGCTGTCGGAGCGCCTCGGCAAGTCGCCGATCACGGTCAAGAACGCGCCCGGGTTCGTCGTCAACCGCATCCTGGTGCCCATGATCAACGAAGCCTTCTTCGTGCTGGCCGAGGGCCTGGCCACGCCGGAAGACATAGACGCCGGCATGAAGCTGGGCTGCAACCAGCCCATCGGTCCGCTGGCCCTGGCCGACATGATTGGCCTGGACGTCTGCCTGGCGGTGATGGAGGTCTATGTCAACGAGTTCGCCGACTCCAAGTACCGCCCGGCGCCGCTGCTCAAGGAAATGGTCGCCGCCGGCTGGCTGGGCCGCAAGAGCGGCCGCGGCGTGTACCGCTACTGATTGGGGGGCCGATGGGGACTGTTAAACTACCCCCAGCACTCGTCATTGGGGAGTAGCCGCTCTGCATTGGCAGAGGCCCGCGTCAACACACTTGATCCGCTCCGGATCATGGCGCGGGCAGCACCTGAGCCGTGTCCATGGGATGCGGCCTGAGGCCTGGCAAGACCTTTGACCTCACTGCCTCCGGTTGGGCCGGGGAAGCGGTGTGGTCATTGGTATTCGCATCCGGCCCTGGAGAACTCAATGGAAGCCTTCCTGATATCCACCGGCGTGGTGGCCCTGGGCGAGATGGGGGACAAGACCCAGCTGCTGGCCCTGCTGCTGGCTGCGCGCTTTCGCAAGCCCATCCCCATCATTCTGGGCATCCTGGTCGCCACGCTGGTCAATCATGCGCTTGCCGGCCTGGTCGGCGACTGGATTGCCAAGGCCCTGGGCCCGGACTGGCTGCGCTGGGTGATAGGACTGTCCTTCCTGGCCATGGCCGGCTGGATGCTGATCCCCGACAAGCTGGACGACGAGGCCGAGGGCAGCAATCACAAGTTCGGCGTGTTCGGCACCACGGTGCTGGCTTTCTTCCTGGCCGAGATGGGCGACAAGACGCAGATCGCCACCGTGGCGCTGGCCGCCCGCTACACCGATCTGCTGGCCGTCGTCGGCGGCAGCACCCTGGGCATGATGCTGGCCAATGTGCCGGTGGTGCTGCTGGGTGATGGGCTGGCCAAGCGCATCTCGATGCCCATCGTGCACGGCGTGGCGGCGCTGATTTTTGCGGTGCTGGGGGTGTTGACGCTGTTCAACGTCGGGCGGCTGTTCTAGCGACTACTGCAGGCTCCTGGCCTCGACGTCCAGCAGCTCCGCCAGCCGGGCCTGGCCCTTGCGCGTCAGGCGCAGGCCGCGGCTGTCGAGCTCGGGCTGCAACCACTCCTGTTCGCACAGGCGCTGCAACCAGGCGGCACCCAGCGCCCCGCCCAGATGCGGCTTGCGCTCGCTCCAGTCCAGGCAGGCGCAGGCAAAGCGGCGGCGTTTGGCTCGCGCCGCGACCACATCGACACCCAGCGCCTGCAGGGCCTGCTCGCCGGCCGGGCTCAGCGCGTAGGCACCGGCCTCGGCCGCGCCATCGTCGGGGGCCAGCCAGGCCCGGGCCTGCGCATGCTCGTGCAGGAGCACGCCCAGTCGCCCGGCCAGATGGTCGTAGCAGCGCCGGGCCAGGCGCAGTGGTTGCGGCGTGCTGGGCTGGAAGCGCGGCGCGCTGACGCCGGCCAGCACCAGCAGCGCCTCCAGCGCCCTTGCCACCTCGGGGCTGGCGAGCTTGAAATAGCGGTGCTTGCCCTGGGCCAGCACCTCCACCAGATGCTGCTGCTTGAGCCTGGCCAGATGGCTGCTGGCCGTGGAGGCGCCGACTTCGCCCACCGCCGCCAGCTCGGTGGCGGTGCGGGCATGGCCATCCATCAGGCAGCACAGCATGCGGGCCCGGGCCGGGTCGGCAATGGCGCCGGCCACCAGCGAGAGTTGCAGATCTGCATTCATGCTTCGATGCTAGGCGAAGCGTACCAGCGATGGCAAGTCAATACTGACCCGCATGAACTCCTCCACCATGCCGCAGCAGTTGCAGACCGGCCTGCAGTTCGATGCCGAGTGCCAGCACTGGATCGCCGCCCATCCCGACACGGTGCAGGCCGTGCTGCACCACTGCGGCCTGCGCGTGCGCCCCGCCGCCGAGTCAATACCCAAGGCCCTGGTCGGTGGGCCGGCCGGGGCAATGTTCGGCCGCTGGCTGCGCATGAGCGATGGCGCGGCACACCAGGCCGGCAAACCGGCGCTGCAGGCGGCGCTGCAGCGCTGGAGCTATGAACACCAGATCGAGTGGCGGGCACTGGTGCAGAGCACCGCCGCACGCCGGCTCATTCATGGTTGGGCCGACTGGATGTGGGTCACGCCCGCCTCCAGCATGGCGCAGATGCTGGGCATTGCGGCCGAGCAGGCGGACGCGCTGACCCCGCTGCTGCGCGCACTGGCCAAGGGCTTTGCGCCGGCCGCAGATGAGGCGGCGGCCCAGGCGGCACATCAAGCGGCGCAGGCCCTGCAGGCCTTGATCGCGGCCGCCGCGCCCAGCAGCCTGCTGCGCGCCATCCAGGCCGAGGGCTGGGACAATGCTTCAGACGTGCAGGCCAATCTGGCCGGCCTGATCTGGCAGAGCTTCGAGGCCACGGCCGCCCTCTTGGGCAATGGCCTGGTGGCGCTTGCCCGCGATGCCGAACTCGCCGGCCGGATGCGCGAGCGCGATGCCGACTGGGCGGCCCTGCTGAAGCGCGTCTGCCGCCGCGATGCGCCAATCCGGCACACCCGCCGCTTTGCGCCGCAGGCGATCGAAGTGGCAGGCACGTTGTTGCCGGCCGGTGCCTGCATCATCGTGAGGCTGTCCGGCGCCGGCACCTCGACCTTCGGCCATGGCCCCCACGCCTGCCCCGGGCAAGATCTGGCCCTGCTGATCGCAAAATCGGCGCTGCAGCAGGCCCTGCACAGCGGCATGCCCTGGCCCGCCGTCGATGATCTGCGCTATGAACCCGCCGCCAATCTGCACGCGCCCATCTTCGTTCACCACAAGGTACCGACATGATTGCCATCATCTTTGAAGTGGAACCCCATGCCGGGCAGTACCAGCATTACCTGGACCTTGCCGCCGAGCTGCGCCCACTGCTGGAGCAGGTCGACGGCTTCATCAGCATCGAGCGCTTCCAGAGCCTGAGCAGGCCGGGCAAGCTGCTGTCGCTGTCCTTCTTCCGCGACGACGCTGCCGTGCAGGCCTGGCGCAATCTGGAGGCGCACCGCGCCACCCAGGCGCTGGGCCGGGCCCAGGTGTTCGCCGACTACCGGCTGCGCGTGGCCGAGGTGCAGCGAGACTACGGCCTGCACGATCGTGCGCAAGCGCCGCAGGACAGCCGCACCCGGCACTGCTGAGAACACTCAGGCAAAGACCAGGGCCGTTGGGTTGCCCACGCCCACGTACTGTCCGCTGAACTGAAGACTGCCATCGGCGGCGATGGCGAAACTGGTGATCTGGTCGCTGCGCTGATTGCAGACATGGAGCCAGCGACCACCGGGATCCAGGGTGCAGCTGCGCGGATAGGAGCCCTGGGCCCAGACCTCGCCCTGCCAGCTCGGGGCACCATCGGCGCCGAGGGAAAAGATTGCGATCGAGTCGTGCAGCCGGTTCAGCGCGTACAGATGCCGGCCGTCGGCCGAGATGCCCAGGTCCGAGGCATAGCTGGTGCCCTGATGGCCGGGCGGCAGGCTGCTGAGCTCCTTGCGCGTCGTCAGGGCGCCGCTGCCCGCATCGAAGGCCAGCCAGCTGAGCGTCGATGACTCCTCGCCAAGCACATAGCAATGCCCGGCATGCTGCGGATGAAAGGCCAGATGCCGCGGTCCGGCGCCCGGCGAGGCCTGCCAGCGCTGCGGCGCGCTCAGCTCGCCGCGGGTGGCATCGAAACGCCAGGCGACGATGCAGTCCAGGCCCAGGTCGGTGACCAGCACATAGCGGCCGCCGGGATCGCACTGCGCCATATGGGCATGGGGCGCGTCATGACCGCTGTTGGCATGGCTGCCGGCCGGGCCCCGCGCGGCTCTTGTCGGGCCCAGGGTGGCGCCGGTCTCGTCCGCCCGGCGCGTGCACAGCACCTCGCCAAGCCGGCCATCGGCCGCCAGGCTCACCACCGCCACATCGGCCGAACCGTAGTGCGCCACAAACACGTGACGCCCACCCGGATGCAGGCTCATATGCACCGGCCCAATGCCGCCGGAGGGCACGGTACCCAGCAGGTTCAGCGCGCCGCTGTCCTCAGCTATGCGGTAGGCGCTGAGCGAGCCGCCAGGGCCCTCGTCATCGCCATGCTCGTTGACGACGTACAGCATGCGCCCGTCGGCGGACACTGTGAGCCAGCTCGGGTTGTGACGATGCGGCGTGACGCCCATGGGCTGCAGCAGGCTGCTGTGCTCGTCATGGGTGAAGGCATGTATGCCTTGGCTCAATGGGCCGGAGGTGCCGACATAGGCGTACTTGGGGCGGGAGAGAATGGGCATGGCCTTGAGTGCTTGGGGAAAAGTCATGACGCGGCCGCGCAGTATCCACGTTCAGATTGGCGGCGTGCGCCGCAGCTCCACGCAATAGTCGGCCTGGGCGCCCAGCCAATGCGTGTGGCACAGCTCCAACGCCTGGCCCTGCCTGGCATAGCGCACCTGCTTGACCTGCAGCAGGGCGGTGCCCGGCCCCACCCCCAGCTGCCGAGCCTGCTCCGGCGTGGCGCAGACGGCGCGCACCCGCTGCAGCACGCGGGTGTCCGTCCAGCCCTGAGCCTCGAAGTAGCTGCCCATGTCCACATGCCAGTCCACCGGCTGCGGCATATAGCGCAGCGGCACGACGCTGGAGACGATGGCCAGAGGCTCGGCGGCCGGGCCGCGCAGGCTGGTGCATCGCACCACCTCGGCCTCGGGCGACAGCCCCAGGGCCAGCACCTCTTCGGCGCTGGCGCGGCCCAGCTCCCGGCTCTGCCAACCGGGCTTGGCCGGCTCGCGTGCGGGTCCGGCGTCACCCAAGGGCACGGTGCCGGCCGGATAGGTGCCCGAGCCCCGCACCCGGGTCAGCACACCACGGGCGCACAGCAGGGCCAGGGCCTTGCGCGCGGTGTCCCGCGAGACCGACAGCGCATCCGACAGCATGCGCTCGGAGGGCAGCGCATCATTGACCGTCCAGCGGCCATGCTGCAGACCGTCGTGCAGCTTGCTGGCCAGCTGCAGGTACAGCGGCGTATGGGCCGAACGCATCAACGCCATTGCCAAGCCCGACTTGTCCATCAATTCTCATCCCCCGGCCGCGGCCCGGGCTTGTGGCCCGCAGGATGCCGCGACTCATGCTTCGTGTATGCACAGCAATGTGGCATGCAGCGAGTTCAGCAATGGACAAGATTCGCTTAAGAGCGCGTTAAGAACCTTCTCAGATGCGCAGGCGCACGCCACGCGCCGCCAGCCAGCGCACCAGCACCGCCACCCCAAGCGCATAGATCACGGCGTACAGAATACCGGCCATGCCGGTGCGCAGCACCGAGGGCAGCTGCACATGGGCCAAGGCCAGCAGCGCGCCGACGACGAAGGGGATCAGATAGGCCACCAGCGGATTCGCCGCCACCGGTGCCAGCAGGCCCGGCAGAAAGGCGCGGCCCTTCAGCTCGATCCAGGCATACAGCGCGGCAAAGATCAGCACGCAGCTGGCCGCGCTGTACAGGGCCCAGCTGGGGGTGGCGTAGATCTTGGATATCTTGTAGTGGGGTCGCAGCAGCGCGGCCAGCAGGGCCAGCGCCATGGCGAAGGCCAACGCCAGCGCAAAGCGCCCTGCCTCGCTGCGCTTTGCCGTCGAGTCAAAGAAGATCAGGCTCAGAGCGCAGCCGCACAGCACGATGGCCGCATGAATGGCATGACCCGCCTGGCCGAACAGCAGGCTCAGGGAGGCGCTGCCCGCCACCAATGACGCATGGCTGGCCAGGTAGTAGCCCAGGCACAGCGCGATCAAGCTCATCACACCGGGCAGGCCGCCGCGCACCAGCCAGAAGCCCAGGCAGGCCAGCAGGTAGGCCCAACCGATCAGGCCCAGAATGCCCCACCACTGCGGGGTGATGCCGGCCTCGCCGCCCTCGCCGCCCTGGTAGGTCCAGGCCAGCAGCAGTAGCAGCACCACGCCGCCCACCCGCCAACCCAGGGCCAGCGCCGGACCGCCCCGCACACTGCCCCAGATCAGAAAGGCCGCGACATAGCTGAGCAGGGCCCAGGCGGTGATGGGCAGGGCCATGCTGGCCTGGTGAAAGCCGCTCTCGGCGTTGACCATGAACACGCCTATCACCACGAGGCCCAGCGCCCGCTGCAGCACATGCAGCTGCACCTGCAGCGGTGCATCGCCCTGGGCCAGGCGCTGCTGCAGCGCGAACGGCACCGACATGCCGACGATGAACAGAAAGGCCGGGAACACGACATCGACAAAGCTCATCGCGTCGGCATCCGCCGGCATGTGCTGCATCCAGGCCGGCAGCCCAGCCACGCCATGCCACTCGTTGACGATGATCATCACCAGCACGGTCAGCGCGCGGAAGGCATCGATGGAGACGATGCGACCGGCGCGTACCGGCGGCCCGAAGGGCGTTTTCCCGGCGCGCACCATCAGTAGTTGACCGTGGCCCGCACGCCGAACATGCGCGGCGGGTTGTAGCTGTTGTAGGTGTAGCCCCCGGCGTTGCCCTGGCCCATCCAGTTCTTCACGATGTTGTTGCTGAGGTTGGTGCCCCACAGCTCGACATCCCATTTGCCGTCGGCGCCGGCCAGCTTGATGGCCGCGTTCCAGTTGGTGTAGGCCTTCTGGTAATCGCCAATGACCGGGTTGTCGAGGTTGCGCACGGTGAAGTACATGCGGCTCTGGTAGCGCATGCCCAGCGACGGAGTCAGGGTCATGCCATTGCCAAGGGCCAGGTCATGCCCGTAGTTCAGCGCGAACGAGTACTTGGGCGCCATCGGCAGCTGATGGCCGGTCACGTCCAGGATGGCGCGGCCGCGCTTGGTCGTATCGGTGCCCAGATAGACCGGTGCGCAGGGCGCGGCGCCGAACTCGGCGCGGTAGCCGCAGATCCAGTTGTCGTCGAAGGTCGGGTAGGCATCGACCTTGGAGTGCAGCACCGAGGCATAGCCCGAGAGGTTGCCGTTCTTCCAAGGCAGGGCCTTGAACTCGAGTTCCAGGCCCTGGATCGTGGAGCGGCCGATGTTCTCGGTCTTCCAGCCCTGCACCACCTCGCAGGCCGGATTCCAGTCCGGGCAGGTCTCGCCCTCACGCAGCTTGCGCACGCCGACGGCGTTCATGCCGGTGGCATGCATGTCTTTGTACTTGGTGTTGAAGTAGACGGCGCTCAGCTCCAGCTTGTTGTCGAAATAGCGGCCCTTGTGGCCGATCTCGAAGTTGGTCGTGGTCTCGGGGTTGTATTCGAGGAAGTTGTACTTCTGCGTCGAGCCGTCGGCGCAGGTGCCGCCTCCGCAGGTGTCGAACTTGTCACCGAAGCCACCCGGTCGGTAGCCGGTAGCCAGCGAGGCGAAGACCATCTGCTTGGGGTTGAAGTCGTACTGCAGGCCCAGGCGGTAGGTGGGCTTCTTCCAGCTCATGGTGTGCGAGTTGATGGTCGGCGAGGGATAGACGCCGATGCCGGCGAACGGGCCCATGCCGAAGGTGAAATCGGTGCCGTTGTGAGGTGTGCACAGGCCGGGCACGCAGGGCGGCACGTACTTGCCGTTGTAGTACCAGGGGGTGCTGGCGTCCCACAGGCCGGCACTGACGCCGCCGTTGTCGGTGCGGCTGTCCTGGCTGTAGCGGAAGCCGACCGTGCCGGTCAGCTTGTCGGCCAGGGCGATGTCGGCCTGGGCGAAGAGGGCCTTGGACTCGACGCGACGATCGGGCTGGCCATAGAACTGGCCCTGGGGCATCGCATAGGGCGCGGCAATCAGATTGTCCTGGGCGAAGTCGATCGCGTTCTTCTCCGACAAGGTGAACAGGCCGGCCACATAACGCCACTTGCTGAAGCTCTGCTTGAGCTGCAGCTCATTGACCCAGGAGCGGTAGTTGGAGCTCAGCGTGTAGCTGGCCCAGTCGATCGCATGCTGATTGCCCCAGTTTCCCCACTCCTGCATCATGCCCACGTCGCCGGGCAGCCAGTTCTGGCCGCCGTCGTCGTCATGCTGCTGGTAGCGCCTTTGCTTCGCATAGGCGACCTTGTAGCCGAGCTCGGTGTTGTCGTTGAGCTTCCAGGTCAGCGAGCTGCGCAGCGTGTCAATGGTCATGTCGATCTTGCCAGGCACATTGACCTTGGCATACCACTGCCCCTGGGAGCCGCAGGCAAAGCGGGTGCCGGCCGCCATCTCGCAATCCTTCAGACCGACCTCGCCGGCGCTGCCGTTCTTGTAATGCTCAAAGCCGCCTATCCACTCGATGTCGCGGTTCACGGCCAGGCGCGCCGTCAGGCGGGCCGCCCACTGATCGGTGTTGGTGTAGTACTCGCTCGGCGAGACCTTTTTGTTCAGGCGCTGGTCCGCATCGGGCTTGCCATCGGGCGAGAAGGTGCCGTCGGGTTTCTTGATGCCGCGGTCGTCGAGGTCCTGCTCCTGCTTGATGTAGCCGTCGCGCTTGTCCACCATCACTGCGGCGCGCACCGCCAGGTTGTCGCCCAGCGACAGGTTATAGACCGAGCGCAGCTGCTTGGCGTTGTAGTTGCCCAGTTGCACCGAGGTCCAGCCGTAGTTGGACTTGAAGTCCGGCTTGGCCGGCAGGATGTTGACCACGCCGGCCGTCGAGTTGCGGCCGAACAAGGTGCCCTGGGCACCGCGCAGCACCTCGACCTGGTCCAGGTCGAACATCAGGGCCAGCGAGCCTTGCGGCCGCGGCGAGTAGATGCCGTCAATGTGCACGCCAACGGCCGGATCGCCGATTTCGGTGAAGTTGGTCGAGGTCACGCCGCGGATCGATATCTGCACGCCCGAGTCGGCGCTGGACAGGCCGAACTGCAGATTGGGCACCATGCCGCTGAGGTTCATCAGCTCCTTGACATTGTCACGCACCAGGTCGTCGCCCTTCAGCGCCGTCACCGCCACCGGCGTCTTCAGCAGGCTGCTGTTGACGCGGGTGGCCGTGACGGTGATCTGCGGCAGCTCCTTGACGTCCTTCTTGTCCTTTGCTTCCTGCTCGGCCTTGCTGTCCTGGGCCCAGGCAGCGGGCGCGGCCCACAGCAGGGCGGCGACCGCGGCGGCGCAGGCCGTCAGCGCGCCCGGTTGGCGGGGGGATTGTGTGTGCTGCATGCTTGTCTCCTCTGTTGATGCTGGATCTGGGACGGAATCGAGATGGCAGCCCTCAGCAGGTGAGCTGCTGGCCGGGGAATGAACTGCGCCTGGCTGGGCATGAAGGGTTTTGGCGCGGCCGCCATTGCAGCCTCTGCCGCTACGATCAAGCCCCCCACAACCAACGCTGCGAGTACGTGCACCGTGCCCTCTGTGTTTTACGGCTTGCGGCGCACCACGACTGGTACGCAACCGGTAGTAACTATCTCCGCTTCTGTATCCAGATCGGCTCAAGACATTCTTAAGATTGAATTAATGCAAGTCTTGCTAGAGTCCGGCGCATGAGAATTTGCCTGGTGGAGGACGACCTGGAGCTGGGCCGGTCGCTGCAATCGCTGTTGCAGGATGCCGGTCACGAAGTGGTCTGGGTGCGGCGTGCCACCGATGCCCGCTACTGGACCGCAGAGCAGCAGTTCGACACCATGCTGCTCGATCTGGGCCTGCCCGACGGCAATGGCCTGGACCTGCTGCGCAGCGCCCGCCAGCATGACAAGCAACTGCCGATACTCGTCATCACCGCCCGCGACGGCATCGAGGACCGGCTGCATGGGCTGGACAGCGGCGCCGACGACTATCTGGTCAAGCCCTTTGCCGGGGTGGAGCTGCTGGCGCGGCTGCGCGCGGTGGCACGCCGCTCCGGCCTGCTGGCAACACCCGACGAGGTGCACGAGTGGCGCATCAAGGACCTGTGCCTGGACGAGCGCCGCATGGTGTTGGTGCGAAAGACCCCCCGCGAAGATCAGCCCATCAATCTGTCGAAGACCGAGTTCTCCATCCTGCTGGCCCTGCTCAAGCAGCCCGACCGCGTGGTGGCGCGCCGAGAGCTGGAGGTCCGTGCCCTGCTCCACGCCGACAGCCATGCGCTGGACGTACATATGTTCAATCTGCGCAAGAAGATCGGCGAGGGCTATATCCGCACCGTGCGCGGCGTCGGCTTCGTGATCGAGAAGGCCTGATGCGGGCCCTGACGCCGACGGGCGCCGAGGCCCCCAGCAAATCGCTGCTCAAGCGCACCTTCGGCGCCTTCTTCGGCGTGGTGCTGCTGGTCTGGTGCGGGCTGATGGCGCGCGAGATCTACGACGTGAAGATCGTCCATGCCCGCAACGGCCAGGCCTGGAACCATGTCTGGGCCCAGCATGTGCGGCTGCAGACCCAGCTCTGGCTCGATCAGCCCGACAAGCTGCAGGCCGTGCTGGCCGAGCTGGAGCGGCTGCGCGCCCAGGAGTGGCAGGAGATGGGCTACGAGCCGCCCATCATCGAGCTGCAGGTCTGGCAGCATGAGCGATTGATCCACCGCTTCGGGCCCCGGGGCCTGGGCGACAGGGAACCGCCCGATGTGCAACGCTTCGCCAGCGATGATCAGTGGCTGTATGTCGAGGCCCGTGCGCCCGAACAGGGCGTGGTGGTGCGGCGCTGGCAGGAGGTGCCCGGCGCCTGGCACTTCAGCCTCCAGGGACTGGCCTATTACGCCCGCCCGCTGTTCTACAGCCTGCCGCTGATGCTGGCCGTGGCCTGGCTGCTGCTGCGTGCCGGCTTCGGACCGCTGCGGCGCATGGCCAAGCAGATCGCGCGGCGCTCGGCCAAGGACCTGTCGCCGCTGCGCCCCTCGGCCTATGTGGAGCTGGCGCCGGTGGTCAATTCGGTCAATGCGCTGATGGCGCGGCTGCATGACCGGCTGGAGCGCGAGCGCGAGTTCCTGCTGGACGCGGCCCATGAGCTGAAAACGCCGCTGGCGGTGATTCAACTCAACGCCGAATCGTTGCAGCAAACGCCCGAGGCTGTGCGCAAGGCCGAGAGCACGCAGCGTCTGGTCGAGGGCGTGCGCCGCGCCACCCACACGGTGCACCAGCTGCTGGCCTTGGCGCGCTCCGGCGGCGACACCGAGGCGATGGATCTGCGCGAGCACGACCTCGTGGCCCTGGCCCGTGACCGCATTCTGTTGGCCAGCCAGCTGGCGGTGCGGCGCAACACCTATGTGGAGCTGCTGGCGCCCGAGAGCTGCCTGATGCAGATGAACCGCGAAAGCATGGGCTCGCTGATCGACAACCTGGTGGACAACGCCGTCAAGTACTCGCCCCCGGACAGCCGCGTGCTGCTGCAGATAGAGACCGATGGCGAGGCCGTGCGCCTGAGCGTGGCAGATCAGGGGCCAGGCATACCGCCCGCCCTGCACCAGAAGGTGTTCGAGCGCTTCTTCCGAGGGCCCGACCAGGAGCAGCCGGGCAGCGGCCTGGGTCTGGCCATCGTCGAGCGGGTGGCGGCCCTGCATGGCGCCAGCATCGCCTTGAGCGAAGGGCTGGAGGGGCACGGCCTTTGCGTGATGGTGAGCTTTCCGCGATTGGCCGGCAAATGAGCCGAGCTCAATTCAGGCGCAGGCCACTCTTGGCATCGAACACCGAACGCCCCTCGGGCAGCAGATCCAGCGCCAGCGGCACACCCACACGGGCGCGGCTGCCTCCCGCGCAACGGGCGCACAGGCGCTGGCCGCCGCCCAGATCGACGACCACATAGGTTTCCGCCCCGGTGGGCTCGATCAGCAGCACCGGCGCGATCACGCGCAGGGCGCCCAGCGGCGGCGCCTCGCCCTCGGCCGGGCAGACGTTCTCGGGCCGCAGGCCCAGGGTCACCGCGCCGCGCCCGCCCGGGGCCAGGTCTTGCACCGGCCAGTCCTGGGTCACGCCCTGGATGGCCAGGCGCAGCACGGCGCGGCCGTCCAGCTGCAGCCACTGGGCCGGCAGCAGGTTGATCGCGGGCGAGCCCATGAACCCCGCCACAAACACATTGGCCGGCCGGTGGTAGATCTTCTCGGGCGTGCCGAACTGCTGGATCTGGCCGTTGTTCATGACCGCGATCTTGTGGCCCAGGGTCATCGCCTCGACCTGGTCGTGGGTCACATAGACCGCCGTGGTGCGCAGGCGCTGGTGCAGCAGCTTGATCTCGGCCCGCATCTCGGCGCGCAGCTTGGCGTCCAGATTCGACAGCGGCTCGTCGAACAGAAACACCTTGGGCCTGCGCGCCAGCGCCCGCCCCATGGCCACACGCTGGCGCTGGCCGCCCGACAGCTGCGCCGGCCGGCGCGTCAGCAGCGGCACGATCTGCAGCATCTCGGCCACTTCGAGCACACGGGCCTCGCGCTCGGCGCGCGGCCAGCGCTGCATCTCCAGGCCGAAGCCCAGGTTCTGCGCCACCGTCATGTTCGGGTACAGCGCGTAGTTCTGGAACACCATCGCAATGTCCCGGTCCTTGGGGCTCAGCCCATCGACGCGGCGGCCAGCGATATGGATCTCGCCGACGTCGGCCTGCTCCAGCCCGGCGATCAGGTTCAGCAGCGTGGACTTGCCGCAGCCCGAGGGGCCGACCAGTATCAGGAACTCGCCCTCGTCGATGTCCAGGGCTATGTGCTGGAGCACGGCCTGATTGCCAAAGCCCTTGCTCAAGCCGGTGATACGCAACCCTGTCGTCGTCATGCTTTCTCTTCTTATCCTTTGACCGCGCCGGCCACCAGGCCGCGCGTGAAGTGCCGCCCGGCCAGCAGATACACCGCCAGGGTCGGCAGGGCCGCCAGCAGGGCCGCGGCCATCTCCACGTTGTACTGGCGCACGCCACCTTCGCCGCTGGCACCGAGCTGGGCCAGCGCCGCGGTGACCGGCCGGCTGTCGCTGTCGGTGAACACCAGGCCGAACAGATACTCGTTCCAGATCGTCGTGAACTGCAGAATCACCACCACCACGAACACCGGCTTGGACAGCGGCAGCACGATGCGCGTGAACAGCGCCCAGAAGCCGGCGCCATCGACGCGGGCGGCACGCAGCAGCTCGTCCGGAAAGCCCAGGTAGTGATTGCGGAAGAACAGAGCGAGCGGCAGGCTGTAGATCACGTGGATGGCGATCAGCACGCCCAGTGACTTGGCCAGACCCAGCTTGGCCAGGCTGATGGCCAGCGGCAGCAGATAGACCTTGATCGGCAGGAACAGCGCCACCAGCAGCAGCACAAACACCAGCTCGCTGCCGCGAAAGCGCAGCTTGCACAGGATGAAGCCGTTCAACGCCGCCAGCAGGCTGGACAGGGCCACCACCGGCACCGCCAGCAGCAGGCTGTTCTTGAAGCCACCCCCCAGCGCGTTCCAGGCCTCGCGCCAGGCGTCCAGATCGGGTGCCCGCGGCCAGCCCAGAAAGCCGCCCTGCTGCAGCTCGGCCGCGCTCTTGAACGAGTTCAAAACCATGAACAGCAGCGGCATGGCGAAGTAGATGGCGAACAGCGCCAGCAGCGCATAGATCAAGCCGCGCCTGAGCATCACAGGCAAACGATGGGCCGTTCCCGAGTTTGCCTGCCCCCCTCGGGGGGCCTGACGTGGAACGGCAGGTATGGGGGCCGTCATCCAGCGCTCCGCAGCCTGCGCTGACGCGCATAGACGTAGGGCAGGGCCACCGACAGCACCATCATCAGCAGCACCATCGCACTGGCCGCGCCCAGGCCCAGCCGGCTGCGCTCGAAGGCCATCTGGAACATATACAGCGCCGGCAGCTCGCTGGCGTGGCCGGGCCCGCCATCGGTCAGCGCCACCACCAGATCAAAGCTCTTGATCGCCGCCGGCAGCAGCACCAGCAGGGCCGAGAACAGGCTGGGCCCCAGGGTGGGCAGCAGGATGCGGCGGTACAGCGTGAAACCTTCGGCGCCATCGAGCCGCGCCGCCTGCACGATGGCCTCGTCCACGCCGCGCAGGCCGGCCAGGAACACCGCCATCACAAAGCCACTGATCTGCCAGACGGCGGCAATCACCAGCGTGTACAGGGCCAGGTCTTCATCGCCCAGCCAGTCGAAGCGAAAGCTCGTCCAGCCGAGTTCGCGCACGCCCAGGGCCAGGCCCAGCTCGGGGTCCAGCAGCCAGCGCCAGACGGTGCCGGTGACGATCAGCGACAGCGCCATCGGATGCAGATAGACCAGGCGCAGCGCCCCTTCCGCCCGCAGCTTCTGGTCCAGCAGAATGGCCAGCAGCAGGCCAAGGACCAGGGGGATGATCACGAACAGCGTGGCGAAACGCGCCAGATTGCCCAGGGCGCCCAGCCAGCGCTCGTCGGCGAACAGGCGCTGGTACTGCAGCAGGCCGACGAACTCGCTGCTGGGCAGCATGCCCGAGCGGGTCAGCGAGATCCAGCCGGTCCACAGCATGAAGCCGTAGAAGAACAGCAGGCACGCGATCAGCGATGGGGCCAGCAGCAGTTGCGGCTGCCAACGTTCCAGATAACTCTTCAATCGATCACCCTGGAGGCCCTGAGCAGGCGTTGCTGCGCCTGCTCGGCCGTCATCTTGTCACTGGCCCAGAAGGCCGAAATCACATCGCGGTAGGCACCATGCGTGGCCTCGGGCAGCTGCGCACCCAGCGCCAGCGTGAGGCTGCCATCGGCGCTGCCGGCCCTGAAGTCCTGGTGCGAGCGCCGGGCGCAGGCATTGAAGCCTGCAAGGTCGGCATCGACACGCACCGGTATGCCGCCCTTGACGCGGGCAAAGCGGGTCGAGTCGGCCGGCTGCATCAGCGCCGCGGCTAGGCGCTGCTGATCGTCCGCCTGCTGCGCGCTCGCCGGTTTGAAGAACAGGATACGGTCGAACTCGAAGTAATGCAGCGCGCCGTGTCCCGGTGCCGGCGTGCAGTCATAGTCGCGCCCGGCCACCCTGCCCGCCTTCAGGAACTCGCCATTGGCCCAGTCGCCCGTCAGCTGCATCGCCGCGCGGCCCTGAATCACCAGCGCGGTGGCCACCGACCAGTCGCGCCCCGCCTGGCCAGCATCGGTATAGGCCTTGACGCGCTTGAAGTCGCGCAGCATCTGCAGCATCTCGGGGCCGGCCAGCAGGGCCGCGTCGCCGTGGACCAGCGCTCGGCGGAAGAACTGCGGCCCGCCCTGGCCCAGCACCACATCGGCGAACACGCTGAACTTCTGGCCCACCGAGCCGCCGATGGCCAGCGGGATCACACCTGCGGCCTTCAATCTGTCGCCAGCCGCAAAGAAGGCCTCCCAGGTGCGAGGCACCTCCAGGCCGTGACGCTGCAAGAGCGCCAGGTTGCACCACAGCGTATTGAGCCGGTGCACATTGATGGGCACGGCCACGGTGCGGCCCTGGTACTGCAGCTCGGCCGCGATCACCGGTGGCAAGACCTGGCGCCAGCCCTGGGCCACCTCGCTCAGATCGGCCAGAGGCACGGCCTCGCCCCACACCGCCACGGCCTTGTCGATCTGCGCCAGCGCCGGTGGATGGCCGGACAGAAAGCGCGTCTTCAGCAGCGTGTTGGCATTCACCGCACCGGCCACTGGCGACTCCTGCCAGGGCACGCCGGCCGCACGCGCCGTCTGGCGCAGCTCGGCCAGGGTCTGCGCCTCGCTGCCGGACGTCCACCAGTGCAGAAAATCCAGCGGCTGGGCCGCAGCCAGCAGCGGCAGCGCTCCCATCAGAGCCGTCAACATGCGTTTCATCGGCAGGCGTCCAGCAGGCGCTCCAGCGGGGCGACCAGGGCCAGCACTACTTCGTCAACCATGGCCGCGGCTGCGTCGATCTGCGCCTGGGCTGCGGCTCTGCGTGCATAAGGCAAGACCCGGCCCTGCTCGATCACAAGCAGCAACTCAACCCCGAGCACACACAGCCCCTGCCAATGCGGCGCCAGCGGCCGCAGGGCGGCCAGCCGCGGCTGGGTAGGCAGCAGCGTCTGCACCGCAGGCAGCTCGGCCTGCCAGCACAGCAGCTGCGCGCGCCACTGCGCAAGGCCCGCTGCATCGAGCGGCACCGCGGCAAGCCGCTGCATCGCACGGTTCTCGGCCGGCAGGCCATCGGCCAGACGGTCCAGCGGCTCGTCCAGGTGGTAGCGGCCGGCCGCCTTCTTCTCGTGCTGGCGCGCGTAGTAGCCACCGGGCTCCAGCACCTCGCAGAAGATCTTCAACGCTGCAAGGTTCGAGGCGCCAGCCAGGCGCAGCAGGGCCTGCTCATGCTGAGCGTGATGCGCAAGGCCGATGCTGCGCGCGGCCCAGTCGCTGGTGGCGTCCAGGCGCTGATAGAAGTCCGCCTCATCGGCAGGCACCGGGTCGGACCAGAAGCGCTCGGCCACGGCAAAGCCCCGCGGCCACAGCCGCAGATCGATGCAATGCTCGTCCACCAACTCGCTCCACAGCGCCGCTTCGCCACCCAGCACGCGCTGCGCGGCCGGCGCGGCCAAGGTCGCGGGCAGTCTCGGTCGCGCCAGCTGCTCAGCGTTGATCGCCTCGCCCACTGCCGGGTAGCGCACATTGGCGATGCGAACAATACCCTGCAGCTCACCACCATCGAGGCGCAGGCGCGCCGCGGTCTCGCCCATCCAGGTGTCGAGCGCAAAGTGCAACTCGGGCATCTCGGCGCCGCGCCAGTGCACATCGGCCAGCAGTTGGCGGGCCTGGCCGTCGAAGGCGATCCAGCCCTGCCACGTACCATCAGCCGCCTGGGCCAGCCCCAGCTCTGCACGCAGGCATTGCACGCGCAAATGCACATCCAGGCGCCAGTGCTGCTGCATCTCGCGGATCGGTAGCATGGCCACCGGCGGCAGGACCGGCCTGCGCCAGTGGAAGGCGCTGGTCTGCGGCTGATCGAGATAGAAGCCGGCCGACAGCAGCACCTCGTACCCCGCCCGCGCCGCATCGGCCAGGCTGTCGGGCCCGCGCCAAGATTGCACCAGCACGTGTTTCGGCAGATCGGGGCCGGCGATCTCGTCCCAGCCCACCATGCGCTTGCCATGGCGCGCCAGCAGCGCGGCCATGGCTTGATTGAAATCAGCTTGAGCGCGTGCCGGCTCCAGGCCCAGCGCAAGCCAGTGGCTGGGTTCGACCTCGTCGCCGCCGATGTGGAAGTAGGGGTCGGGGAAGGCCTGGGCCCATTCGCCGACCAGATGCTCCAGAAACTCAGCCACCTCGGGCTTGCGCGGGTCGAGGCAGGGCTTGAACACGCCGAAGCCGCGCTCGGGTGCGGCCGGGCCCGGGGCGCTCATCAACTCGGGGTATGCCGCGCCCAGGGCCGTGGCGTGGCCCGGCACGTCCAGTTCAGGCACGACGCGGATGCCGCGCTCGCCGGCATAGGCCACCAGCTCGCGGGCCTCGTCCAGCGTGTAAAACGCGCCGCCGCTGGCCTTGGCCTGCAGCTGCGGGTAACGGTCAGAGGCCAGGCGCCAGCCCTGGTCATCGGTCAGGTGCCAGTGCAGCACGTTCAGCTTGGCGGCTGCCATGCCGTCGAGTTGGCGCTTCAGCACCGGCAGCGGCAGATGGCGGCGGGCGCTGTCGATCAGCAGGCCGCGCCATGGGAAACGCGGCGCGTCTTCGATCTCCACACAGGGCAGATCGGTGCTAGCTCCAAGCAGCTGAGCCAGCGTCTGCAAGCCGCGCAGCGCGCCGAACACCGTCGCGGCCTGCAGCACGATGCCGTCCGGCCGCACCGCCAGCCGGTAGCCCTCGTCCATCGCCGGCGGCGGCGGTGCGCCGTCGTCGGGCCTGTCCAGCAGCAGGCGCAGACCGGGCAGGCCGGGCCATGCGGACAGGGCCGAGCGCGTGCCCGGCAGCGCCGGAACGGTGGCACCGGGCAAATGGCCCCCGAGGCACGTCAGCTCGCGCGGCCATGGCATCAGGGGCAACATCGGCTATCAGTTGACGAAGCGCAGCGAGATCATGAAGCGGCGGCCGGTGCGGTAGATGCCGCGGGTCAGCTTCTCGGTGGCGGCCACACCCGGCACCTCGGCATAGGACCGGTACTCGCTGTCGAGCAGATTCATGCCATCCAGCCCCAGGGTCAGCTTGTCGGTGAGCTTGAAGTTGATGCTGGCTTCCAGCGAATCGTAGTCATCGGTGACCAGGAAGTTGCCGCGATCGGCCTGGGTGTAGTACTTGGAGCGCCAGGAGTAGGTGGTGCGGGCGCTCCAGCGGTCGTTCTCGTAGAACGGGCTGAAGGTCACCTGGTGCTTGGAGTTGAACGGCAGCCGGCCGCCGCTTGCCGCCTTGGCGTCTGCATGGGTGTAGTTTGTCAGCAGACCAAAACCGTTGCTGAAGCTGGTCTGGAAGGCGAGCGAGAAACCCTTGATGGTGGCGCTACCGGCGTTGCTGGGGCGGGAGATGTCGTATTCCGTGTCCTTCTGCTGGTTCTGGTTGTAGTGGGTTTCCTTGCGCGTCGTGATCAGCACGTAGTCGTCCACCTTCTTGTGGAACAGCGTGCCGGCCACGATCGAGTTGGGGGCGAAGTACCACTCGGCCGAGAAGTCCAGGTTGGTGGACTTGTAGGGCTTCAGGTCGGGGTTGCCGCCGCCACCGGTCAGGGTCGCGTCGCCTATCCACAGATAGCTGGACATGTCGCCGTAGTTCGGGCGGGCGATCACCTTGGCCGCCGAGCCGCGCAGCACCACGCTGTCGTTCAGGTCATAGACCACGTTCAGGTTGGGCAGCGTGTTGGTGTAGTTCTTCTTGACGCTGCTTGGGCCGTACTTGTCCGCCGGGCAGGGGCTGATGTTGACGGTGCAAGCCCAGCCCATGCTCTCGGACTCGGTCTTCACCAGACGCAGACCGACATTGCCGCGCAGGCGCTCATGGCTGAAGTCGGCCTGCACATAGCCGGCGTTGACGTTCTCTTTCACCGTCCAGGTATTGGAGGCATAAGACGGGTCGCTAAAGGTGCTCGGGGTCGGCATGGTCTGCCAGGGCGCCAGCCACTTGCCGCTGTTGATGTAGTCGGCCAGTGCCCAGCCGTCGATCATGAAGCGCTTGCTCAGGTCACCTACGTCGCCAAAGCCGGCGAGGTAGCCGCTGGGCACCGATTGCGGGCCGAACTGGGTGGCGCTCAGGTCGCCATAACCCTTGATCGAGGCCAGCGACACGCCCGACATGGTCTGCGAGGTCTTGTGCTCGCGGTGCTTGAGGCCGAAGCGGACCTGATGCACGGGCGCATCGAACTGCACGCCGAAGTCGGCCTGGAAGTACTTCTCCTGGTCACTGGTCGGCTTGGTGACGATGTTGCCGCCCCAGCCAGCGCCCCAGTTGGTGGCGGTCGGCGGGTTGGTGTGCCAGCCGCCGGCCGGGCCACCGCCGTCGAGGCGGAAGCCCTGCGGGTCGTTGAAGGGGCTGCCCGTCTTGGCCGGCGCCATATGGGCGGCGATGTCACTGATCGGCGCGGTCTGGTAGCCGCTGAACTGCAGCTTGGGCACAGCGCCGCTCAGGTCATAGCTGTAGTTGGCCTTGCCAAGGAACTCGCCGAAGACCTGACGGTCGGTGCCGCCCTTGGCCTTGGAGGCGCCGGCATGGGCCGAGGCGAACCAGCGGTCCTCCTTCCACTTGAGCTTCAGGTCGTAGGAGTCGGTGTCCACCGTGGCCCGGCGGTTGATCAGGTCATAGACCGTCAGCGCGTTGCGGAACGAGGCCTTGTTGATGACGCCGCCATCGACGCTCAGGTCGGTCAAGGCGTTCAGCGAGTTCCAGGGGTTGCCATTGAAGGCGAACATCGAATGGGTGATGTTGTCGTACTTGGCCTTGACGTCGAGCGCGTTGAACTCGACGTCCAGCTTCTTGTGCGGCCGAGCCTGCAAGGACAGCGACAGCGTGTCGCGGTCCCGCGTCTGGTCGAAGTAGTGCGCGCTGATCGAATTGGGGGTGACGGCGTTTGGATTGGCCAGCAAGGTGGTCTTGCAGGCCCCGACGCAGCTCGGCGGCATCGTCGCGGGCGGGTTCTGCGACCAGTCGGTGGTGGTGGTGGTGACGGAGTTGGGCGAGCCACCACGGCCGTTGATGTAGTCGCTGCCGCGCACGGTGCCGTAGGACTCGACGCCATCGCGGCGGATCTGCTCCTTCGAGCGCTGCGCCGACACCAGCACGCCGAAGGTGTTGGCCTCGTTCTTCCAGCCGAACATGCCCGACACCGACGGCTTGCCGCCCCCGATGCGGTCGTTGTGCAGATAGTTCACCGCGCCGTTAAGTGTCAGGCCCTTTAGCTCGAGCGGCTTGCGGGTGGAGATGTTCACCGTGCCGCCGATGGAACCCTCGTCCAGCCATGCCTCGGGCGACTTGTGCACCTCGACCTTGCTGACCAGCTGCGGCGCCAGCAGAGAGTAGTTGAAGGTGCGGCCCTGCTGCTCGGACATGAACCAGTCGCCCGAGGCAATCGCCTGGCCGTTGAGCAGCGTGCGGTTGAGTGCCGGGTCGGTGCCCAGTATCGAGACCTTCTCGCCCTGGCCGAAGGCCTTGTCTATGCTCACGCCGGGGATCACGGTGATGGCCTCGGCCACATTGGTGGCCGGGAACTTGCCCACGTCCTCGGCGGTGACGACATCGACGATGGACTCGGCGTCGCGCTTGGTGTCCAGCGCCCGCTTCAGGCTGGCGCGGATGCCGGTGACGACGACGGTGTCCAGCTTGTTGGCACCGTCCGGCTTCGGTGCCGGCTGCGCATGGGCGGGAAGGCTCAGGGCCAGCAGGGCGCAGACCGCCGCGTGGGTGGCGCTGAGACGCACCGGGCAACCGGGTTCACTGCGGCGGCCATTGTTGTTCTTGCTCACGAAGTATCTCCTTGGTTCTACGACTTGTTGGCTTGTGAATTCAGCAGCCCAGGTTCGGGCCCAGAGAAACGTCGAACAGGCGTGCGGCCTGGGCATAGAAGGCCACGCGGCGGGCGATCTTGCGTTGCGCGTCGGGGTCACCGGGCTTGTCACACTCGACCACGCCATTGATTGCCCGCACCGTGGCGCCGAAACCCGGGCCGCCGTTCATGGCCTGGTGGGCCGTCATGGTGCCGGGGCCGTTCTGCGTGATCCAGTACCACAGCGCGGTCTGCCAGGCCACGGCCGGGTCGCGCGCCACCAGGTCGGGGTCGGCCCACAGATCCAGGCCCAGGGCCTCGCCGGCGCGGCGGTACTGGTAGTTCCAGGACAGCTGGATGGGGCCGCGGCCGTAGTACTGCTGGCCCGGCGCGCAGCGCTCACCGTCAGCCAGGCTGCAATAGTGGTCATAGTTTTCCTTGCGGTACTCGCGCACCGCGCGCAACTCGTCCGACTCGTGCGCGATATTGCCCAGGAAGGCGGCCAGTTCGCGCCTGCGCTGCGCCTCATCCCCGGTGCCGGCAAAGGCCGGGAAGCTGCGCGCCGCCTTCAGCAAACCCTCGTGGCTGTAGAAGGGCAAGCGCTTCGGAAACAGTGCCTCGAATTGCGCCGCCGTCGGCAGCACTTGCGCCGTCGGCGCCGCCAGCACGGGCTGGCACAGCAGCCAGGCGAGGTTTGTCAGGATCGTTGTTCTTTTCATGCGTTGTCGATTCTTCTTCTGCCGCGGCGCATCCGGCACCGCTGGGCTGGGGCTAACTATCGGGCGCGAACCCCAAAGGGACTTTCAAGACTTTGTTAAGACATCGTTAACACCTGGCTTGTTAGAGTCCGGACCCATGAAGATCTGCATGGTGGAAGACGATCTGGAGCTGGGACGCTCGCTGCAGGTGCTGCTGCAGGAAGAGGGCAATGAGGTGATGTGGGTGCGCCGCGCCACCGACGCCCGTTACTGGACCGCCGAGCGCGAGTTCAATGCGCTGCTGCTCGATCTGGGCCTGCCCGATGGCGACGGCATCGAGCTCTTGCGCAGCATCCGGCTGATCGACAAGAAGCTGCCGATCGTCGTCATCACCGCCCGCGATGGCATCGAGGACAGGCTCACCGGCCTCAACAGCGGCGCCGACGACTATCTCGTCAAGCCCTTTGCAGGCGTCGAGCTGCTGGCGCGTCTGCGCGCGGTGGCGCGGCGCTCGGGCCAGCAGACCGAAGACGAGGTCCAGCACACCTGGCACATCAAGGACCTGGAGCTGGACGAGCACAGCATGACGCTGAAGCGAGCGGGCAGCCGCATCACGCTGTCGCGCACCGAGTTCTCCATCCTGCTGGCGCTGCTGAGGCTGCCCGACCGGGTGGTCACCCGCCGCCAGCTGGAGGCCAAGGCCCTTGTGCATGCCGATGGTCGCAGCCTGGATGTGCACATCTCCAATATCCGCAAGAAGATCGGCGAGGGCTATATCCGCACCGTGCGCGGTGTCGGCTTCCTGGTGGAGCGAGAGTGACGGTGGCCGACTACGGCGAAGCACGGCGCTCGTTGTTCAAGCGCACCCTGGGCGCCGTATTCGCGGTGATCTTCGTGATCTGGGTGGGCCTCACGGCCCGCGAGCTGATCGACATCGGCTGGCTGCAAAGCCGCAATGGCCAGGCCGAGAACCAGTTGTGGGCCCATCTGACCCGAGCCCAGGTGCGCGACAAGCTCGACGCGCCGCCGGCCATTGCCGCCGCGCTGGCCGACCTTGACCAGCTGCGCCACACCGAGTGGAAGCACAAGGGCCACCGCACGCCGCTGAGCCTGGTGCAGGTCTGGCACCAGGGCAAGTTGCTGGCGCAGCTGGGGCCAACGCTGAAGGACCGCCGCGCGCCGCCCCAGGAAGACCTGTATGCCAGCGACGACAAATGGCTGTATGCCGAGGCCAATGCCCCGGAGCAGGAGCTGATCATCCGCCGCTGGCAGGAGAAGCCGGGCGACTGGCACTTCAGCCTCACCGGCCTGAGCTACTACGCGCGTCCGCTGCTCTACGGTCTGCCGCTGGTGATGCTGCCGGTGTGGCTGCTGTTCCGCCTCGGCTTCGGCCCGCTGCGGCGCATCGGCCACCAGATCGCCCAGCGCTCGGCCAAGGACCTGTCGCCCCTGCCCGCCTCGCCCTATGTCGAGCTGGCCCCGGTCGTGACCTCGGTGAACGCGTTGATGGCGCGGCTGCAGCAGCGGCTGGAGCGCGAGCGCGAATTCCTGCTCGACGCCGCCCATGAGCTGAAGACACCACTGGCGGTGATACAGCTCAATGCCGAGGCCCTGCAGCCGCCAGCCGGTGAAGCCACGGGCCTGACGGGTCGGCAGGCCGGCGCCTCGGCCCGCCTCAACGAGGGCGTGCGCCGCGCCACGCATACCGTGCATCAGCTGCTGGCGCTGGCCCGGTCGGGCGGCGACCAGGAGAATGTCGATCTGATCGAGCACGAGCTGGTGGCCCTCGCCCGCGACCGCATCGTGCTGGCAGCCGAGCTGGCCCACCAGCGCGGCATCGAGGTGGAGCTGCACGCACCCGAGGAATGCTGGCTGCGCCTGCACCGTGAAAGCATGGGTTCGCTGATCGACAACCTGGTGGACAACGCCGTCAAGTATTCACCCGCGGGCAGCCAGGTGCAGGTGCGCATAGCGGAAGAGACCGACTGCGTCCGGCTGTCGGTGATAGACCAGGGCCCGGGCATTCCGGAGCACCTGCACCAGAAGGTGTTCGAGCGCTTCTTCCGCCTGCCCGGCCACGAGCAGGCGGGCAGCGGCCTGGGGTTGTCCATCGTCGAGCGAGCAGCCGCCCAGCATGGCGCCACCGTGCGCCTGGGGCCAGGTCTTGATGGGCGGGGCCTTGGCGTGAGCATCGAGTTCCCACGCCGGACTTGACCTGGGTAGCCCGGATGGAATCCGGGGCCAGCGTTGACTGGCGCCACAAGCCCCGGATTGCATCCGGGTCAACCAGAAAAAGCCTTCAAGGTCTCCAGCACGTGCAGGGCCGCGGCCGGCAGCAGCGCGGAGTCCGGATGCACCAGCCCCAGCTCGCGCTGCAGCGGCGGTTGCAAGGGGCGCAGCTGCAGGCGCTGCTGGGCGGCGATCTGCAGTGCCTCGTCCGGCGGCTGCTCCACCGGCAGCAGGGCCGCGCCATAGCCGGCGGCGACCAGGCTTTTCATCGCCTCGGTGTAGTTCAGCTCGATGCGCGCAGCGGGGTTGAAGCCGGCCCGGCCGAACCACTCCATCGTCAACCGGAACATGCGCGTGCCGCTGTCATTGAAGACCAGGGGCCGCTCGACCAGCCAGGCCGGTGTCACCGCCTCCGGAGCCTCCCAGGCCAGCGGCAGAAAGGCCATCATCGGGTCGCTGCGCCAGGGCGTGACCGGCAGCTCGGTCGTGCCCGGCTGCGGCAGCGTGACGATGCCGATCTCCAATTGACGCGCGGCGATGCGCTGCAAGGTGTCGCTGGAGCCCAGCACGCTGACCTCGACGTCGATGCCCGGATGGGCCCGCGCCAGCGCCTCCAGCACCCGCGGCAGCAGGTGCACGACCACGCCGGTGGAGGTGCCCAGCCTGACCTTGCCGACGCGGCCCTGGGCATGGTGCTGCACCAGGTCGATGGCGTCCTCGCTGTCGCGCAGCAGCTGCCGGCCGCGCTCCACCAGGGCCGCGCCGGCCGCCGTAGCCAGCACCTTGCGGCCGCCGCGCAGCAGCAGCGGCGTGCCCAGCCGCGCCTCCAGCTCGCTGATGTGCAGGCTCACCGTCGGCGGCGCCAGGTGCAGGGCTTGGGCGGCAGCGGCAAAGGTGCCGAGGTCGGCAATCGCCACCAGGGTGCGGATCTGGTCCAGGTTCAGGCTACGCATCAGTATTTCTGAATTACTCGGTCAGATGATTCAACTTCCCAAATACTAGGGCAAATACCAGGATAGCGGCTCATCGTTGAGGAGTTGCCATGAAGTTCTTGATCAAGCTGTACCAGATCCTGCTGCAGGCCCAACGCCGCCGCGCCGATGCGCAGGCGCTGGCCCAGATGGACGCCCGCGAGTTGCTGGACCTGGGCGTGGGCCCTGGCGAGCGCGACTACTGGCTGGCCTGCGTCACGGGCCAGCGCTCACAATCGGGGGCATGAGAAAGCACCACAATCCCCATGCCGACACCGGCCTGTTCGTCGCCCCCGCCCGTTTCGATGACCCCCAGGCCGCGCTGGCCCAGGCGCGACTGATCTACGAGCAAAGCGTCGCCCACCTGCGTGACAGCCTGCAGCGCTTCGTGGCCGGCGAGGCCTTCACCCAGCGCGTGCGTGCCTGCTATCCCTTTGTGCGCGTGCACACAGACACGGTGGCCCGCGCCGATTCGCGGCTCAGCTATGGCTTCGTCGCCGGGCCCGGCACCTTCGAGACCACGCTGACCCGGCCCGAGCTGTTCGAGCACTACTACGCCGAGCAGTTCACGCTGCTGCTGCAGAACCATGGGGTGGCGCTGGAGATAGGCACCAGCAGCCAGCCGATACCGGTGCACTTCTCGCTCGCCGAGCATGACCATCTGGAAGGCTCGCTGACGCCCGAGCGCCGCAAGCTGATGCGCGATCTGTTCGACCTGCCCGATCTGGCGGCGATGGACGACGGCATTGCCAACGGCACCCATGAGCCGGCGCCCGGCGAGGCGCTGCCGCTGGCGCTGTTCACCGCCGCGCGGGTGGACTATTCGCTGCACCGGCTGCGCCACTACACCGGCACCCTGCCCGAGTACTTCCAGAACTTCGTGCTGTTCACCAACTACGCCTTCTACATCGACGAATTCGTGCGCATGGGCCATGCGCTGATGGCGCAGGACGGCGGCCACGAATACATCGCCTTTGTCGAGCCTGGCAATGTGGTGACGCGGCGCAAGGGCCTGGCCGCCCAGCCGGGCGACGAGCTGGGCGTGATACTGCCGCGCCTGCCGCAGATGCCCGCCTACCACCTGATACGCGAAGACCGCAGCGGCATCACCATGGTCAATATCGGCGTCGGCCCGGCGAACGCCAAGACCATCACCGACCACATCGCCGTGCTGCGCCCGCACGCCTGGCTGATGCTGGGCCACTGCGCCGGCCTGCGCAATTCGCAGGCCCTGGGCGACTATGTGCTGGCCCACGGCTATGTGCGCGAGGACCATGTGCTGGATGAAGACCTGCCGCTGTGGGTGCCGATCCCGCCGCTGGCCGAGGTACAGCAGGCGCTCGAGACAGCGGTCGAGGAGGTGACCCAGCTGCAGGGCTACGAGCTCAAACGCATCATGCGCACCGGCACCGTCGCCTCGACCGACAACCGCAACTGGGAGCTCCTGCCCTTCCGCGGCCAGGCCACCACACCCGAGCGCCGCTTCAGCCAGAGCCGAGCCATCGCGCTGGACATGGAGAGCGCCACCATCGCCGCCAACGGCTTTCGCTTCCGCGTGCCCTACGGCACTCTGCTGTGCGTCAGCGACAAGCCGCTGCACGGCGAGATCAAGCTGCCCGGGATGGCGAATCACTTCTACCGCGAGCGGGTCGATCAGCACCTGAAGATTGGCATTCGCGCGATCGAGCTGCTACGTCAGCAGCGGATGGATCAGCTGCACAGCCGGAAGCTGCGCAGCTTTGCGGAAGTAGCCTTCCAGTGACTCAGGTGGGCTTGCGCCGGCGCAGGGCCAACAGCCCCACGCCGCCCAGCAACATCGCCCAGATCGGCACCTCGGGCACCGCGCCCACCTGCAGCACCGTCAGCTTGACCAGGTCCTGGTTGTAGTCATAGAACACGTCGTACTGGAAGCCCGCGCCGAAGCCATCGACGCTGACGCTGGCAAAGGTGCCGGTCAGATGGCCGGCGGCGTCCAGTATCACGAACTCGTCGCCATTGCTCAGCGCGCAGGCGGCGATGCAGTGCAGGGCCAGGGTGCCATCGAGGCTGGCCGTGCCATTGATCATGAAGCGGTCAAAGGCCAGGCTGCTGGCCAGCTCGACATCGAAGCTGCCGGCACCGGTTTGCGTATAGTTGCCATTCAGGGTCAGCGTGCCGGCCGAGCTGCCGGGCGCCAGATGGCCGGTGTTGGTCAGCTCATTGGTCGCAAAGGCGCCGGTGCCCATCATCGTGCCGGGGTTGCTGAAGTTGGTCGGCAGCTGGATCGTGCCCGCCTGCACTTCAATCACGCCCGGGTTGCTGAAGGCCAGGCCGCCGCCAATGGTCATGGCGCCAGCACCGCCGGACTTCACCAGCCGCCCCCGGTTGACGATGCTGGAGGTGGCGCCGCCGTTGTTGACCAAGCTCATATCGGTCTGCACGTCCAGCAGGCCCTCGTTGATCAGCTGCCCATTGCTTTGCAGAAACAGCGTGTCGCCGGTCGCCCAGGCCAAGGTGCCCTTGTTGGTCAGGGTGACGGTGCTGAGGAACTTGTTGCCGCCACTGGCGCCGGTCAGCGTGGCACCCGGCGCGATCTCCCAGACGCCGACCAGGAAGCCGCCGCCAAACTCGGCCGCACCACTCAGCCGGGCCGCCGCACCCGTGAAGCTGCCGCTGCGCAGCGACAGATTGCTGCCGGCGATCTCGCCGGCGAAGCTGGCATTGCCCGTTACTGCGACCACACCGGCCCCGCTCATCTGCGTGCCGGTGTTGAACGTGGCATTGTTGCCGGCGAAGTTCAGGAGGCCGCCGCTGGCCACCGTCAGCTGGCCACCGTCGTTGACAAAGGCGATGGTGCCGACATTGACCGTCTGGCCCGCCGCCACCTGCAGGGTGCCGCTGTTGTTGAACACCGAGGTGCTGCCGCCGTTGTTGACCAGCGCCACGCTGGCCTGGGCGTCGAACAGGCCCCGGTTGTCCAGCAGAGCAGCGCTTTGCATGTACAGCGAATCGGTGGTCTGCCAGGCAAGCAGGCCCTTGTTGACCAGATTGGCCGTGCTGAGGAACTTGTTGCCGCCAGCCTTGCCCGCGATCGTCTGGCCGCTGGCCAGCTCCCAGCCGCCGGTCAGGAAGCCGCCGGTGAACTCGACCATGCCGCCGACCAGCGCCTTGGAGCCAGTGCTGCCGTCGCCGCCACTGAACGTGCCATTGACTAGGCGCAGGTTCTGAGACTGGAAGTCATCAACGAATATGGCATTGCTGTTGAGCACGGTCACGCCGCTACCGACGAACTGGCTGCCGCTGTTGAACCGGGCGTTGTTGCCGTTGAAGGCCAGGGTGCCGGCCACATCGAGCGTGCCGCCATTGTTGACGAAGGCGATGGTGCCCACCGATCCGGCCTGCCCGCTGGCCACACTCAGGGTGCCGCTGTTGATGAAGCTGGATGTCGCGCCACCGTTGTTGACCAGCGACATGCCGGTGCTGATCACGAAACTGCCCTGGTTGTCGAGCACGCTGCCGCTCTGTAGAAACAGCGAGTTGCCGCTCTGCCACAGCCACTGCCCCTTGTTGACCAGGGCCGCGCTGCTGAGGAATTTGTTGTTGCCGTCCTGGCCCAAGAGGGTCTGGCCGGTGCCCAGCTCCCAGCCGCCGGTGATCGCGCCGCCGAGAAAGGCCACCGAGCCGGAAATGACCGCGCCACCGCCCGTGTAGGTGCCATTCTCCAGGCGCAGATTGCTGGAGCTGATGGCTCCGTTGAAGCTGGCATTGCCGGTGATACGGTTCACGCCGGCTCCGGTGAACTGCGAGCCGGTATTGAAGGTCGCGTTGTTGCCGGCAAAGTTCAGCGTGCCCAGCGCGTCCATCGTGCCGCCATTGCTGACAAAGGCGATGCTGCCGACGGTGCCGACCTGTCCGGCCAGCGCACGCAGCGTGCCGCTGTTGGTAAAGCTGGACGTCGCTCCGCCGTTGTTGACCAGGCTCGCGCTGGCCTGGAACTCAACCAGGCTCTGGTTGTCCAGGCCGCTGCCGCTTTGCAGGAACAGCGAATCGGTGGTCTGCCACAACAGGCTGCCCTGCTGGGTCAATGCGGCCCCGCTGAGGAACTTGTTGCCGCCACCGACGCCCAGCAGCGTCTGACCGCCGGCCACTGTCCAGTCACCCGTGAGTGCCCCGCCGGAGAAGGCCACCGTGCCACCGATCTGCGCCGCCCCGCCGGTGAACGTGCCCCCCTGCAGCCGCAGATTCGCCGAGGTGAACGCACCGTTGAAGCTGGCGTTGCTGGTGATGCGCGTCAGACCCGCGCCGGTGAACTGCGTGCCGGCATTGAAGGTGACATTGCCGCCGCCAAAGTCGATGACCCCGGTCTGCGCATCGATGGTGCCGCTGTTGACGAAGGCGATGCTGCCAATGCTGGTGCTGCCCACCCCGACGCTCTTGCGGAAGATGCCGCTGTTGTTGAAGGTCGAGGTGGCGCCGCCGTTGTTGACCAGTGCGTTGTCGCTGCGCGCATCCCACAGGCCGGCGTTGCTGATCAGGGCGCCGCTCTGCAGGAACAGCGAATCGGTGGTGTTCCAGTTCACCGTGCCGCTGAGATTCGTGAAGCCGACGCCGCTGAAGAACTTGTTGCCCCCGGCGTTGATCTGCAGCGCGTCACCCAGCAGCAGCGGCTGGGGCGCCGTCACGCCGGGGTTGTAGAAGCCGGCGCTGAAGGCGAAGTCAAGGGCTGCTGCCGGGGGGGCCAACGCCGCGAACAGGGCCGAGGCCAGCAGTGAACGGTGCAGGGCTTGGGGCAGCGGCAGCTTCATGATTGCGCTCCATCGACGTGCAACAGGCACCTCCAACACTAGGCGTTCCCCCTGCCCACCGCCCCCCTGATTCGTGGGGGATCAGGGCTCGATGAACTTGAAGCGTGTGCCTGCAGGAAACCGCAGGCCGAAGGTGGTGGCCAGCACCTCCAGCAACTCATCCTGGTCGCGCAGCCGGTGCGAGATCTGCGCGCCCTGGCCTTCGTTGATGCTCAGCTCCAGATTGCGCAGCAGATAGCGCCGTTCGGGCGTGCTGCGCACCGCCACCAGCGTGAAGGTGAAGCGCGAATCGGGATGGGTGGCGGTGAAGTAGTTGGCCTGCTCGTAGTCGACCGCCATCTGCGGCTCCAGCGAGAAGATATAGACGTCCGTCCACTGCTGCCCCTCCCAGACCTGCAGCAGCCACAACGGGCCCTCGCGCATCAGCCGGTAGCGCCACAGGCCGATGCGTTGCTCCTCGGCCTCGACCAGCACCATCGGCTGCATCAGGCCCTGGGAGCCGAAGCCGACATCGGCCAGCCAGGGCTGGCCGTCGATCTGCACCAGCAGCATCATGTGGGTGCGCGCACGCACGGATGTCGCGCGATAGCGTACCCGCGCAATCAGCGTCTGCAGCTCGAAACCCAGCGCCAGCAGCGCATCAGCCAGCAGACGGTTCTGCTCGAAGCAATAACCGCCGCGCCGGGCCTGCACCAGCTTGGCCTGGACGCTGTCAATGTCAATGCAAATCGGGCGGCCGAGCAGGATGTCCAGGTTCTCGAACGGTATGCTTAGCGCATGTGCGCGGTGCACGGCACGCAGCACGGCCAGGGTGGGCGCGCGTTCGCCCGTGTAGCCGATGCGCTGTAGATAGGCGTCCAGATCGAACATCGCTCCCCTCCCCGAGGCTCTTGATTCAAGCCGCGCAGTGTGCACGGTTTTTCGCCGGCCGTGATGCCCCTGGTTTGACGCTGCCAGCCGGCCCCCGCTACACTGCCCCCCGGAACACAGGAGAGAGCAGGCAGGCGTCAATCACGCTGGCCTGCCGCCGAAGGCGCAAGCTCCCATACTCGCTCAGGCCCCGTACTGTTTCCATTCACAGCCGAACTGGAGAGAGGGCGCGGACGCAAGGTCTGCACCCCACCGAAGGAGCAACGCAAGGCCGCAAGGCCTGAGCGGAATCTCTCAGGTACCAAGGACAGGGGGAGCGGCGCGAGATGCGCGCGCTCACCTGTTTTTTGGAATGCGTCGTCTCGTTTGCTCTGTTCAAACCCGATGAGAGTTCTCCATGAAAGTAATCGTTCTTGGCGCCGGCGTGACCGGCGTGACCACCGCCTGGTATCTGCACGAGGCCGGCCATGAGGTGACGGTGATAGACCGCCAACCGGCCGCAGCGATGGAAACCAGCTTCGCCAATGGCGGCCAGGTGTCGGTGTCGCACGCCGAGCCCTGGGCCAATCCCGGCGCTCCGTTCAAGGTGCTGAAGTGGTTGATGCGCGAAGACGCGCCGCTGCTGTTCCGCCTGCGCGCCGACCCGGCGCAGTGGCGCTGGGGCCTGCAATTCCTGCGCGAGTGCACACCGGCACGCACCCGCCACAACATCCGCCAGATCGTCAGCCTGGGCTTGTACAGCCGCGGCCAGTTGCAAAGCCTGCGCCAGCGCACCGGCCTGCAGTACGACCAGCTGACCCAAGGCATCCTGCATTTCTACACCAGCCAGCGAGAGTTCGACGACGCGCAGGCGCCGGCCCGGCTGATGCGCGAGCAGGGCTGCGAGCTGGACATGAAGACCGCGGACGAATGCGTGGCCATCGAGCCGGCGCTGGCGCAATGCCGCGCAAAAATCGTCGGTGGCAGCATGACGCCCAGCGACGAGTCGGGTGACGCCCATCGCTTCACCCAGGGCCTGGCCGGACTGGCGCAGCAGCAGGGCGTGCGCTTTCTGTACGACACCCGCATCCTGGGCGTGCAGCGCGAGGGTCAGGTCGTGACAGGCGTGCAGGTGGCCGACGCGCAGGGTGTGGTGCGCATCGAGCGCGCCGATGCCTACGTGCTGTGCCTGGGCTCGTTCAGCCGCGGCCTGGCCCGCGATCTGGGCATCTCGCTGAACATCTATCCGGCCAAGGGCTACTCGGTCACCCTGCCGGTCACGGCGCCCGAGCAGTCGTACAGCGTGTCGCTGACCGACGATGAATACAAGCTGGTGTTCTCACGGCTCGGCGACCGCCTGCGCATTGCCGGCACGGCCGAGCTCAATGGCTACAACACCGACCTGAACCTGTTGCGCTGCGAGGCCATCGTGCGGCGGGTGCGCGAGCTGTTCCCGAACATGACCGATGGCCAGGGCGCACAGTACTGGACCGGCCTGCGCCCGGCCACGCCGAGCAATCTGCCCTATATCGGCCGTAGCGTGGTGAGCAATCTGTTCCTCAACACCGGCCACGGCACCTTGGGCTGGACTCACAGCTGCGGCTCGGCCGCGGCGGTGGCCGACATCGTCAGCGGCCGCGTGCCGCAGGTGGACTATGGATTCATGGGCCAGCCGGCACCTCAGCGCTGGTGGGGTGGCGCGGTCGCGGCGACCTGATTCGCGCGCTGGTGCAAACTCGGCTTGTGCCGCTTGGGCGTATCCCTTACGCTCAAGCCACATCAGGCCGTGAACACGCCCCGATAGAGACGCGCTCAGACCTGCCTAGCCACGCTGGTCACGCAGCCCGGAGGGCTGCAAGGAGTGCTCATGTCTTCAAGCACGCATCCCGGCATTGCAGCGATACGGACCCTCGCCCTGGTGGGCCCCGCTGCAGCCGGTAAAACCACCCTGATCGAGGCCCTGCTGCACAAGGCGGGCGCCATCTCCACCACGGGCACGGTCGAGAAAGGCTCGACCGTCAGCGACCATGACCCGCTGGAACGCCGCATGCAGCATTCGCTGCAGACCAGCCTGGTCCATCTGACGCACCAGGGCACGCGCATCCACCTGATCGACACGCCCGGAGCGCCCGATTTCATCGGCCAGTCGCTGCCGGCGCTGGAGGCGGTGGACACCGCGGCCATCGTCATCAACGCCCAGACCGGCATCGAGCTGATGGCCGCCCGCTTCATGGAAACCGCCGCCCAGCGCGGCCTGGCCCGCTTGATCATCATCAACAAGATCGAGGCGCCGGGCGTGAACCTGCCGGCGCTGCTGGCGCAGATACGCGAGACCTTCGGCCGCGAATGCCTGCCGCTGAACCTGCCCTCGGGCGGCGGCACGGCGGTGGCCGATTGCTTCTTCCAGTCCAGCGGCACGGCCGACTTCTCCTCGGTCGATGAGGCCCACCGCGCGCTGGTCGAACAGGTCGTCGAGGTGGACCCCGACTTCGTTGACCGCTATCTGAACGATGGCGACGTCGATGCCAGCGAGCTGCATGCGCCGCTGGAGCAGGCCTTGCGCGAGGGCCATCTGATCCCGGTCTGCTTCATGTCGGCGCGCAATGGCGCCGGTGTGGCCGAGTTGCTGGACGTGATCGTGCGCCTGCTGCCCAACCCCACCGAGGGCAACCCGCCGCAGTTCGTCAAGGGCGAGGGCGAGGCCGCCAAGCCGCTGCATGCCGAGCCCGATCCGGCCCTGCATGTGCTGGCCCATGTGTTCAAGGTCAATATGGACCCCTACCTGGGCAAGATGGGCATCGTGCGCGTGCATCAGGGCACCTTGAGCCGCAACAGCATGCTGTACGTCGGCGACGGCCGCAAACCGTTCAAGGTCGGCCATCTGTTCATGCTGCAGGGCAAGGAGCATGTCGAGGTCGCGCATGCGCTGCCTGGCGATCTCTGCGCCATCGCCAAGGTCGATGAGCTGCACTACGACGCGGTGCTGCACGACGCCGCCGAGGACGACCACATCCACCTGCTGCCGATCCAGTTCCCCGAGCCCGTGCACGGCCTGGCCATCGAGCCCAAGCGCCACGGCGACGAACAGCGGCTGTGGGAGATCCTCACCCGTCTGGTGGACGAAGACCCCTGCCTGAAGATCGAACGCTCCGGTTCGACCAACGAGACCATCGTCTACGGCCTGGGCGAGCTGCATCTGCGCATGCTGCTGGAGCGCCTGCGCGAGGCCTACAAATTCGAGGTCAACACCCGCCCCCCGCGCATTGCCTATCGCGAGACGATCTCGGCCCCGGCCGAGGGCCACCACCGGCACAAGAAGCAGAGCGGCGGCGCCGGCCAGTTCGGCGAGGTCTATCTGCGCATCGAGCCGCTGCCGCGCGGTGCGGGCTTCGAGTTTGCCGACGAGGTGAAGGGTGGCACGATTCCGGGCCAGTTCATGCCGGCGGTGGAAAAAGGCGTGCGCCAGGTGCTGGAGACGGGCGTCATCGCCGGCTATCCGCTGGTCGATCTGCGCGTGATCGTGTTCGACGGCAAGCACCACTCGGTGGACAGCAAGGAAATTGCCTTCATCGCCGCCGGCCGCAAGGCCTTGATGGCGGCGGTGCGCGAGGCCAGGCCCCTGATTCTGGAACCCATCGTCCATGTGGACATCACCGCGCCCGATGCGTCCATGGGCGACATCACCGGCGACCTGGCCTCACGGCGGGCGCAGATCAACGGTACGCGCACCTTGGTGCCGGGCAGCATCACGGTGCAGGCCCAAGCGCCGATGTCCGAGCTGAGCAGCTACCAGACCCGGCTCAATTCGATGACCAGCGGTCAGGGGCGCTACACGCTGCTGCTGTCGCACTACGAGCCGGTGCCGCCGAATACCCAGGCCCAGCTGGTGGCGGCGCACCACGTGCACGAGGAGGAGTAGATCGCGCCGCCGATCAGACTATTTGGGCGCCGAGGCGGCCGCCGCCGCCTTGGCCTGGGCGCGGTAGGCTTCCAACTGGGCCAGCCAGGACGTCCAGTCCTTGGGGCCGGTCTCGAAGCGGGCCTTCAGATTGGCCAGCACGCCACCCCAGGCGCGATCGAAGTACGCATAGGCCTTGTCCCATTCACCGCCATCGCCCCAGCCGGTGTGGTGCAGCTTGATGCGAGTCTGCTTTTCATCGACCGGCTCGAAGCGCAGCACGACGAAGGTGCGCTGCTGGCGCGCCTCGGGCAGGCTGGGCGGCGCATTCCAGTCGAAGGACAGCATGCGCTTGGGGCTCAGGGCCATGAAGCGCATATCGTCGGCGCCCTTGTTGCCCGGCATGGCGCCGGGGTCGATATAGATGTGGAAGGCCCCGCCGACGCGGGCCTCGATCTGCGCATCGGGCGCAAAGAAGCTGGTGATGCCCTCCCGGGTGGTCCAGGCGGCCCAGGCCTGATCCAGGCTGGCGTTGATCACGACTTCTTTATCAAGACTGCGCTCGGCGGCTGCGGCAGAGCCCCCTGTGAGCCAGCCAAAAACAAGCAACGCAAGCAGCATCTTCATGGAGACTCCTTGAGGTCGGACCGGGCGCAAAACGGGCGAGGACAACGCAGCTTTATCATACGCATATGTATTCCGCCCCCAAGGACGTGGCCCAGATCCGTCTGGACAACGCGCTCGTCCTGTTCGAAGAGTTCGTCAGCGCCACCATCAAACACCCCGATGCCGCCACCCTGCGCGGTCTGGAGCGGCGTTTCGCCGAGCGATTGCAAATCCAACCCAGCTACTGGAGCCAGATCAAGGGCCGCTCACGCCAGATCGGCGAACGCCTGGCACGCCAGTTCGAGCAACTGTGCCACAAGCCGATAGGCTGGATGGACCAGGACCACAGCCTGGCCCAGAACCTGGCCTCAAAGGGCGCCACCACGCTGGCGCCACCCGGCACGCCCCCGCTGGCCGACACCCAGCCCAGCATGCCGCAGGACGACGACGAGCGCTTCATCGTCGGCCTGGTGCTGACCTATTACCGCCGCCACCCGCAGCGGGCCCGCACCCGTCTGCTGGACCTGCTGGGCGAGGTATTGACGCCGCCCAGCGCACCGACAGCACCGACACCCGCGCTGGCGCCCGGCGTGCGCAGACCCGCGGCCCCGGCACCTGCCGCCCCGGCCGCCAGCGCCAAGAACGATGTCGATGAATGGCGCAAGCTCCAGCAGGCCGTGGCGCCGCTGAAAAACAAACGCTGAACTTTTGTGTTTCAGCCGATAAAAAGCACTTGCGCAAGATAATCAATCGTTTATCATTTGCGCAAGTTGCAGTGCAGTCCCGCAGCGATCCCCGCCCTTCCACCTCCAGCCCCGAGACCGGCCGCCCTATGTCTTCGACGACCCTGAACCGTTTTGTTTGCCTCCCAGCGCTGAATCAGCTGCTGACGGCCAAGGCGTTCAAGTCGCTGATCGAAGGCACCCGAGATGGGGCAGCCCCGGCCCGACCGCGATGGCGACAGCGCTGAGCAAGCACGCTCAGTCTTGATCACCACACGGCCCGGGATGCATCACTGCCCCGGGCCGTGGTGCTTTTGCAGCCCGCGTTGACACGCGAACAGACGAGGCCCCGCGTGGGCACCAGAAGTACAAGGAGTTTTGATGGCCGTATTCACCGCACCCCGCCCGGTCATTGCCAAGGGCAAGACCTACAGCAAACCACGCAATCCGCTGGTTGCCCCGAGCCTGTTCCGCCGCGCCGGTTCTCACGGCAGCCCCGTGCAGGGCCAGCGCCAGCAAACCAAGCAACTGCTGCGCTTCGAGCTCAAGCAACTCGCCAAATCGATAGACGACAACGGTCCTTGAAGGCAAGCCCTGCCCCGGACCCACCGGAGACCTGACATGACACGCACGACATTGCCCCGCTGGCCAGACGCACTGGCCGCGACCCCGAGCTGGCGCCGCACCTTGGCGCTGCTGCTGCAGGCCGCCAGCACGATGCTGGCGCAGCTGGCCGCGAAGATGAACCTGGTTGAGCGCAGAACCAAGGCCCCCGTGGTCGAGTTCTACGCCGAGGCCGGCGCACCCGAAGGCGCGCTGTTCGTTGACGGCGAGCTGATCGGTTACCTGCCCGGCGTCAACCGCCTGTGATTCCCAGGAGGCTGTCGGGCCTGCCCCCAAGCCCGTCAGCCTCCTCAAAACAAGAGCCCGCTGCGCAGAAATGCGCAGTGGGCTCTTGCCCTTGGGCCGGACGGCTAAAGTCGGGCATGGCGCCACCCGATAGACGTAGCAAGATGCCCCCATTTCAGGTCCGCCCATGACTGCCGCCTCCCTTCCATTCACGCCGCTGACGCGCGCCCTGCCTGATTTGGGCTGGTGGACGGCCTATTTCCGCGATGCCGAGATCCCGGTGCTGGCCGAAACCGCCTCCGAGCTGGAGTTGCTGCGCGCCAATGAGGACGCTGTCGATGCCAATATGCTGGGCGAGATGATTGCCCGCGACCCGCTGATGACACTGAAGGTGATGGCCCATGTGGCAAGCAACCGCCCCAGCAGCCGGGTCACCGACGCCGAAACCGTCACCGCCGCCCTGGTGCTGACAGGCATCACCCCCTTCTTCCGCGACTTCGGTCCGCAGCCCACGGTCGAGGAGCGTTTCGCCGATCAACCCGAGGCGCTGGACGGCCTTTACCAGGTGATCAAGCGAGCGGAGCGCGCGGCCAACTTTGCCATGGGCTTTGCACTGATGCGCATGGACCACGATGCACCGGTGATCTACAGCGCGGCCCTGCTGCATGACTTTGCCGAGATGCTGCTGTGGTGCCATGCCCCGGCCTTGGCCCTGGACATCCAGGCCAGGCAACGAGCCGACTCCACCCTGCGCAGCGCCGTGGCCCAGCGCGAGGTGCTGAACATCAAGCTGACCGACCTCGAACATTCGCTGATGCAGGCCTGGCATCTGCCCGAGCTGTTGGTGCGCATCACCGACGATCGCCCAACCACCAACCCGCAGGTGCTGACCGTCAAGCTGGCCATTCAGCTGGCGCGTCACACGGCCAATGGCTGGGACAACGCCGCCGTACCCGACGATGTGAAGGAAATCAGCCAGTTGCTGAACATGGCAGAGGGGCCGACCCTGGCAACCCTGTTGGAGATGGAATGACACATGGCCCCGACGTCGGTTTCTGGCAGGCCCGGTTTGAATCGGGTCAGACCCCCTGGGACCGCGGTCAGGCCCATCCGCAGCTGAGACGGTGGTTGGAGCAGGGTCAGATCGCCCCCGATGACCGGGTGGCCGTGCCTGGCTGCGGCAACGGACACGAGGTCTTGCTGCTGGCCCAGGCCGGCGTACGCCAGCTGACTGCCCTGGACTACGCTCCGGCGGCAGTCGCGCGGGTGCAGGAGCGTCTGGCGCAGGCATGCCTGGAGGCCGATGTCGAGTTGGCCGATGTGCTCAGCTGGGCACCCAAGCAGCCGCTGGACATCGTTTATGAACAGACCTGCCTGTGCGCGCTGCACCCCGACCATTGGCGTCGCTACGCCGACCAGCTCCACGGCTGGCTTCGGCCCGGTGGCAGGCTGCTGGCCCTGTTCATGCAAGCACCGCGCGAATCAGCGGCTCAAGGCCGCATCGAAGGGCCGCCCTATAACTGCGACATCAATGCGATGCGTGCGCTGTTCCCAGCCACGCTGTGGGGCTGGCCTGCCCCGCCCTATGCGGCCACCCCCCACGAGCGCGGCTGGCATGAGCTGGCCGTGGTGCTGACACGCAAAGACCAGGCGTGACGGCGGGCCACGGCAGGCCTACACTGCAGGGCTTGAGCCAACCAGGGGCAGCAGATGAAGTCCAGCCACGTGTTCAAGTCCGCTGCTGCGGCCACGCTACTGATCACAGCCACGGTTGCCCAGGCAGCCCCCGCCCCGGTGGAAAGCCGCTTCAACGCCGACACCGAGAACTGGCGTGTCGCCAATCTGCTGAGTCTGTCCGCCGCCAGCCAGGCGGCCAGCTTCGAGGCCGGCACGCAGCGCATCAGCACGAATGACCTGTTCAGCTGGACGGTGTTCGCTGCGCCGGCCAAGTTCCTGGGCAACCAGTCGGCCTTTCTCGGTGGCAGCTTGAGCTTCGATCTCAGCGACAGCCTCAAGGACACCACCGCCGACATCTTCCCGACGCTGGTGCTGCAATCGGGCGCCAATCTGCTGGCCTGGTTTGGCGGCGCTCCTGGCAGCACCATGACCTCTTATTCCGCCGTGCTGACGGCGTCGCCCGCCTGGCAGAAGATCGTCGGCTACGAGGTCACCGGCCTGCCGATACTGGCCGCCGCCAGCAGTGCCGACCTGAGCAATGTGCTGGGCGCGCTGCAGGGCATCTATATCAACGCCGACTGGAAGACCGCCGGCAATGACCATGCCGAGCTCGACAACGTCAATCTCGTCGGCGTGGTGCCCGAGCCCTCAAGCTGGTTGATGTTGCTGGCCGGGTTGGCCGCCGTCGCCATCGCACGACGCAGGCCTTGAAGAGTCACACCGGCACGGCCGTCGTGTTCTTGACCCGGTCCAGCACAAAGCTGGTCTTGCAATCCTGCACGCTGGGGTGACGCAGCAGGGTGTCGGTGATGAAGCGCGAGTAGTGCGCCATGTCTTCCACCACCACGCGCAGGATGTAGTCCATCTCGCCGGTCAGCGCCGCGCACTCCACCACCTCGGGCCAGGTCTGCACCGCCGCGCGGAACAGATCCATCGGGTTGCGCTTGTGGCTTTCGGTGTTTTTCTCGAGCCGCACATTGATATAGGCGGTGAGACCCAGGCCCACGCGCTCGGGCGGTACCAGGGCCACATAGGCCGAGATCGCGCCGGACTCCTCGAGCCGCCGCACCCGGCGCAGCACGGCCGAGGCCGAGAGGTTGACCTGGGCCGCCAAGGCGTCAAAAGTCACCCTGCCATCGACTTGCAGAGCCCTGAGGATGCGTCGATCAATCGTATCAAGCTGAATAGCTTTGTCCATGCCTCAATTCTTGCAGGAATCCTGTGCGCCGATGCGCATTCGCACATGATTTGGCTTCAATCCTGCGCCGCTGAACGCCTACAGTCTTGAGCCACCTCAAGCGCTTTTGCATCTCTTTCCTTACCGGAGCACCGACATGGCTTTCACCCCCTGGGACAACCCGATGGGCACCGACGGTTTCGAGTTCATCGAGTACGCGGCCCCCGATCCCGCCGCCTTGGGCCAGTTGTTCGAGACCATGGGTTTCACCGCCGTGGCCAAGCACCGGCACAAGAACGTCACGCTGTACCGCCAGGGCGAGATCAACTTCATCATCAACGCGGAGCCGGATTCGTTCGCGCAACGCTTTGCACGCACGCACGGCCCGTCGATCTGCGCCATTGCCTTCCGCGTCAAGGACGCCGCCTTCGCCTACAAGCGCGCGCTGGAGCTCGGCGCCTGGGGCTTTGACAACAAGACCGGCCCGATGGAACTGAACATCCCGGCGATCAAGGGCATCGGCGACTCGCTGATCTACTTCGTCGACCGCTGGCAGGGCAAGAACGGCGCCGCGCCCGGCGAGATCGGCAACATCAGCATCTATGACGTCGACTTTGTGCCGATGCTGGACGCCAACGGTCAGCCTGTGAAGGCCAACCCGGTCGGTCACGGTCTGGGCTATATCGACCACCTGACGCACAACGTCTATCGCGGCCGCATGAAGGAATGGGCGGAGTTCTACGAGGGCCTGTTCAACTTCAAGGAAGTGCGCTACTTCGACATCGAAGGCAAGCTGACCGGACTGAAGAGCAAGGCCATGACCAGCCCCTGCGGCAAGATCCGCATCCCGATCAACGAGAGCAGCGACGACAAGAGCCAGATCGCCGAGTACCTGCACCTGTACCACGGCGAGGGTATACAGCACGTGGCACTGGGCACCAACAACATCTATGGCTCGGTGGAGGGTATGAAGTCCACTGGTGTGATCTTCCAGGACACCATCGAAACCTACTTCGATCTGATCGACAAGCGCCTGCCCAACCATGGCGAGAACATTGCCGAACTGCGCCGCCTGCGCATCCTGATCGATGGGGCCACCCACCAGGGTGCGCCGCACGAGCTGCTGCTGCAGATCTTCACCAAGGAGGTGATCGGCCCGATCTTCTTCGAGCTGATACAGCGCAAGGGCAATGAAGGCTTCGGCGAAGGCAACTTCAAGGCCCTGTTCGAGAGCATCGAGCTGGACCAGATCCGCCGCGGCGTGTTGAGCGACACCCCGTCTGCCTGAGCGTCAGGAGGCTGCTGGCAAACGCAGGCATTGCATCAGGTCATCAAACACCTGCGCTTCGTACAGCAACCCGATATGGCCGGTGGCGGGCAGATGAATATGCTGCGCGCCGGCCAATGCCGCCGAGCTGGCGGGGCAGACGATGTTGTCGGTGTGGCTGTAGTAGCAGCGCATCTGTGCCCGCATTGCGGCTGACTCCTGTGCTGCCAGATTCTTGAGCCAGGCGCTGCCCAGCCGCATCTGCCCGGCATTGCGGGCCGCCGAGAAGCGCGCCATGAAGGTGCCGGCATGAGGTGTGCCCAGGGTCAGCACCTGGTGCACCCGGGTGTCATGCCCATGCGCCCGCCACCAGGCTCGGATGGCCAGCCCCCCCATGCTGTGGCCCACCAGCACCGGGGCGCTACCGGTGCGGTGCTCCAGCTCCTGAACAGCCGCCTCGAGTGCGGCTGCGTAGCGGTCTATCGATCCGAATGCGGGCTCCAGCGTGAGTGCAATGACCGGCACATCCGCGCTGCGCAGGCGCGCCAGCCAGTCATTCCACAGACCGCGATTGCAGAAGAAACCATGCACCAGCAGCACGCCGCGCCGGCCCGCGGCATCGGTTGGCAAATGATCAGGCTCGCGCCGCGAGGCGAACGGCTGTTGCCAACCAAACACCCGTGAGCAGGCGAGCGACTCTATCCACCAGGCGCGCAGATGCTGGCGCAGACCGGCGGCAGGCGCCGGGTCAAGGCGGTTGATGACGGGCAGCATCAGGAACTCCAACGCCAGTATCAACACATGGCCCCACAGCACGGCGGCCGCCAGCATCATGGCGCCGATGGGGTGGCCCTGCCGCCAGAGCCAGCCGCCCAGGCCCAGGGCAAGGCCCCAGCGCAGCAACACGATCAACTTCTGCAAATGCGCATTCATCAGAGCCCGCGGTCGGAGTTGCCAAGGCCTTGATGGTACGGGGCCTGCGTGCACATGGCCGGCATGGCGTCAGAATGCAGGCGTGTTGCAGCCCTGTCGAGCATGAACCAAGCCCTCACCCCAACCCAGCAAACAGCGCAAACCATCCTGCAACACCTGCAGACGGTGGAGCAGGAACGCCAGCGGCGCCGCAGCGATGCCCGGCTCAATGACATAGTGGCAGCGGTCAAGGCCTATCAGCGTCAGCGCTTTGCGGCTACCTATGCCGATCTGCTGGCCAGCGATCGCTATCAGGGCGCGGCGCGCTTCTTTCTCGATGAGCTGTACGGACCGCAGGACTTCAGCCAGCGCGATGCCCAGTTCGCGCGGGTTGTCCCCGCGTTGGCGCGAATCTTCCCGAGGGATGTGCTGCACACGGTGCAGACCTTGGCCGAGCTGCATGCGCTGTCCGAGCAGATGGATACGCAGATGGCTGGGCATCTGGCGCCGCCCATTGCCGGCGAAAACCTGAGCGCCGAGCACTATGCCAAGGCGTGGCGCGCCACCGGCCAGCCGCTGGCGCGCGAGCGCCAGATCGCCCTGACCACCGAGTTGGGCAAGGCCCTGGATGAATACACCGCCAAGCCACTGCTGCGCCATGCGCTGCGCATGATGCGCGGACCGGCCAAGGCAGCCGGGCTGTCCAGCCTGCAGCATTTTCTCGAGACCGGCTTTGACACCTTTAAGGCGATGCGGGGCTCGCAGGAGTTCATGCGCATCGTCGGCGAGCGGGAGCGCAGCCTGGCCAACGCGCTGTTTGCCGGCTGTCCCTGAGGCGACAGGGTCCTAGTGCAATTACCGTAGCCGCGGCCGGGTGCTACAAGGGACCATCAACGATCGTCAGTGTCTTGGAGTGCTTGTGCAAAAACCCTGGTTGAACAGTTACCCCGCGGGCGTGCCCGCCGAGCTCACCGGGCCGGGCTACAACTCTCTGGTCGAACTCTTGGAGGAGGCTTTCCGCAAGTACGCCGCACGGGACGCAGCCGCCTGTATGGACAAGCGCCTGAGCTTCGGTCAGATCGACGAAATGTCGCAGGCGCTGGGCGCCTGGCTGCAGTCCAAGGGTCTGGCCAAGGGAACTCGCGTCGCGTTGATGATGCCCAATGTGCTGCAGTACATGGTGGCCATTGCCGCCGTGCTGCGGGCCGGCTATGTCGTGGTCAACGTCAACCCGCTCTACACCGCGCGGGAGTTGCAGCATCAGCTCAAGGATTCGGGCGCCGAGGCCATCATCGTGCTCGAGAACTTTGCCAGAACCTTGGAGGAGGTGATCCAGCAGACGCCGGTACGCCATGTGGTGGTGGCCTCGCTGGGAGATTTGCTGGGCTTCTGGAAGGGCACGCTGGTGAACTTCGTCGTGCGCCATCTGCGCAAGATGGTGCCCGAGTACCGCCTGCCGATCGGTGATGGATACCACGTGACCCGCTTCAATATGGCCTTGGCCGAGGGCACGACCATGACCCTGCGGCGGGTGCAGGTCGGCCCCGATGATGTGGCCTTCCTGCAGTACACCGGCGGCACGACAGGTGTGTCCAAGGGCGCCACCTTGCTGCACCGCAACGTGGTAGCCAATATCCTGCAGGCCGAGGCCTGGTTCAAGCCCATGCTCGACAAGCTGGGCGATCGCGCGCTGACCACCGTGTGCGCATTGCCGCTGTATCACATCTTCGCGCTGACGGCCTGCTATATGCTCGGCGCCCGCCTGGGCATGATGTGCCTGCTGATCACCAACCCCCGCGACATCCCGGGCTTCGTTGCGACCCTGCGCAACTACAAGGTCAATCTGTTCCCGGCGGTGAACACCCTGTTCAACGCGCTGGCCAATGATGCGGACTTTGCCCGCCTGGACTTCAGCGGGCTGGTGATCTCCAACGGCGGCGGCATGGCCGTCCAGCAGTCCACCGCCGAGAAGTGGTTGAAAGTCACCGGCTGCCCGGTGGTCGAGGGCTACGGCCTGTCTGAAACCTCGCCCGTAGCCACGATCAACCGGCTCGACATCCACGACTTCAACGGCAGCATCGGCCTGCCGGTGTCTGGCACCGATATCGCCATTCGCGATGACGACGGCTACGATGTGGCGCTGGGCGAGCGAGGCGAGATCTGCATCCGCGGCCCGCAGGTGATGGCCGGCTATTGGAACCGGCCCGACGAGACCGCTCTGGTGATGACTGCGGATGGCTTCTTCAAGTCGGGTGACATCGGTGTAATGGATGACCAGGGCTATGTGCGCATCGTCGACCGCAAGAAGGACATGATTCTCGTTTCCGGCTTCAACGTCTATCCAAACGAAATCGAGCAGGTCGTCAGCCTGCTCCCCGGTGTGCTGGAGTGCGCGGCCATCGGCGTGGCAGACGAGCGCTCGGGCGAGGCGGTCAAGCTCTTCGTGGTCAAACAGGACCCGGCGCTCAGCGAGGAAGACATCGCCGAGTACTGCAAGCAAAGCTTCACCGCCTACAAGCGCCCCAAATACATCGAGTTCCGCGACGAACTACCCAAGAGCAACGTCGGCAAGATACTGCGGCGCGAGCTGCGTTCCTCGTGAACCGGAAGAGCGATCTGATCGTTCTGCAGCGAGGCTGGCTGTCGTCAAACAATGTCGTGATCGGCGACGGCGAAGATCAAGCCGTCCTCGTTGACACCGGCTATTGCACCCATGCCGAACAGACGCTGAGTCTGGTTCAGTCGGCCCTGGGTGAGCGGCGGCTGAGCGCCATCCTCAATACTCACCTGCACTCCGACCATTGCGGAGGCAATGCCCGCTTGGTCGAGCGCTATCGGGTGCCTGTGCTGATTCCGCCAGGGCAGTTCGATGCCGCCAGTCGTTGGGACGAGAGCGCGCTCAGCTATCGCGCCACGGGGCAACGCTGTGAGCGATTCACCCCCGATCGCGCACTGATGCCCGGCAGCACCTTGAAGCTCGGCGACGGCCTGTGGCATGTGCTGGCGGCGCCGGGCCATGATCCAGACTCGGTGATACTGTTTGAGTCACGGAGCGGCACACTGATCTCCGCCGACGCGCTGTGGGAGCACGGCTTCGGCATCGTCTTCCCCGAACTGGATGGGGAGTCCGGCTTCGATGAGGTCCAAGCAACGCTGGACTTGATCACCAGCCTGCCGGTCGCACGCGTGATTCCCGGCCATGGCGCACCATTCACCGACGCGACAAATGCCGTTGCTGAGGCGCGCCGTCGCCTGCAGGGCTTTCGACAGGATCCGCCGCGCCACGCACGCTACGCCGCCAAGGCCCTGCTGAAATTCCACCTGATCGAAGTCAGACAACAAAGCATGCACGACTTGCTGGCCTGGCTGACCAACACCGAGGTGCATGGGCAGCTCTGGCAACGCCACTTCAGCGCGCAGCCTATCGCCGAATGGACGGAAAGCGTCCTGCAGGAATTGCGGCGCAGCGGCGCCATCGCGATCGAGGACGGCGTGGTGCTCGACCGATAAGTCAAATAGGCCCAGAAATGGAAAAAGCCCAAGCATTGCTGCTTGGGCTTTTCGATTAATAGCCTGACGATGACCTACTTTCACACGGGAACCCGCACTATCATCGGCGCTGAGTCATTTCACTGTCCTGTTCGGGATGGGAAGGAGT
>NZ_SNXS01000002.1:0-1106061 GCF_004362525.1 Roseateles toxinivorans | reverse complement strand
TCGATTAATAGCCTGACGATGACCTACTTTCACACGGGAACCCGCACTATCATCGGCGCTGAGTCATTTCACTGTCCTGTTCGGGATGGGAAGGAGTGGGACCAACTCGCTATGGTCATCAGGCTTAACTGGTTGGCTTGCTGATCCGCTTGGCGGATCAACAAACCCAATTTGTAGAGTCTTTGGCGATTGTATCTCATAACCATCCTATTGGGTAGATACCCTCAGATTGCTATGACATACCCTCGGAATCAGCTTATTCGATTGCGCCCACATTCGGGCATAACTATTTTGAATCACTCAACCGTTTCTCTTTGATGTTCGTTGGCCATTTTCATGTCCAGCGTGACTTCAAAGTTATAGGGTCAAGCCTCACGAGCAATTAGTACTGGTTAGCTTAACGCATTACTGCGCTTCCACACCCAGCCTATCAACGTCCTGGTCTAGAACGACTCTTCAGGGGGCTCAAGGCCCCGGCAAGACTCATCTTGAGACGAGTTTCCCGCTTAGATGCTTTCAGCGGTTATCTCTTCCGCACTTAGCTACTCGGCGATGCCACTGGCGTGACAACCGATACACCAGAGGTGCGTCCACTCCGGTCCTCTCGTACTAGGAGCAGGCTCTCTCAATCTTGCAGCGCCCACGGAAGATAGGGACCAAACTGTCTCACGACGTTTTAAACCCAGCTCACGTACCTCTTTAAATGGCGAACAGCCATACCCTTGGGACCGGCTACAGCCCCAGGATGAGATGAGCCGACATCGAGGTGCCAAACACCGCCGTCGATATGAACTCTTGGGCGGTATCAGCCTGTTATCCCCAGAGTACCTTTTATCCGTTGAGCGATGGCCCTTCCATACAGAACCACCGGATCACTTTGTCCTACTTTCGTACCTGCTCGACTTGTCAGTCTCGCAGTCAAGCACGCTTATGCCAATGCACTATCAACACGATTTCCGACCGTATTTAGCGTACCTTCGAACTCCTCCGTTACACTTTGGGAGGAGACCGCCCCAGTCAAACTGCCCACCATACACTGTCCCCATCCCGGATAACGGGACAAGGTTAGAACCTCAAACACACCAGGGTGGTATTTCAACGTTGGCTCCACGACACCTAGCGGCACCGCTTCAAAGCCTCCCACCTATCCTACACAGATCTGTTCAAAGTCCAATGTAAAGCTACAGTAAAGGTTCATGGGGTCTTTCCGTCTTTCCGCGGGGAGATTGCATCATCACAAACATTTCAACTTCGCTGAGTCTCTGGAGGAGACAGTGTGGCCATCATTACTCCATTCGTGCAGGTCGGAACTTACCCGACAAGGAATTTCGCTACCTTAGGACCGTTATAGTTACGGCCGCCGTTTACTGGGACTTCAATCAAGAGCTTGCACCCCATCATTTAATCTTCCAGCACCGGGCAGGAGTCACACCCTATACGTCGACTTTCGTCTTTGCAGAGTGCTGTGTTTTTAATAAACAGTTGCAGCCACCGATTCTCTGCGGCCCCATTCTGCTCACCAAGTAAATGGATCACATACTAGAGGCACACCTTCTTCCGAAGTTACGGTGTCAATTTGCCGAGTTCCTTCTCCAGAGTTCTCTCAAGCGCCTTAGAATACTCATCTCGCGCACCAGTGTCGGTTTGCGGTACGGTCAATCTATAGCTGAAGCTTAGTGGCTTTTCCTGGAAGCAGGGTATCACTCACTTCGTCTGCAAGCAGACTCGTTATCACGCCTCATCTAATTCCCCCGGATTTGCCTAAGGGATACGACTACACGCTTGAACCGGGACATCCAACACCCGGCTGAGCTAACCTTCTCCGTCCCCACATCGCACTATAGATCGGTACAGGAATATTGACCTGTTTCCCATCAGCTACGCATCTCTGCCTCGCCTTAGGGGCCGACTCACCCTACGCCGATGAACGTTGCGTAGGAAACCTTGCGCTTTCGGCGAGGGGGCTTTTCACCCCCTTTAACGCTACTCATGTCAGCATTCGCACTTCTGATACCTCCAGCAGCCTTCACAAGCCACCTTCACAGGCGTACAGAACGCTCTCCTACCACGTGCAATAAATTGCACATCCGCAGCTTCGGTAACTGGCTTAGCCCCGTTACATCTTCCGCGCAGGACGACTCGATCAGTGAGCTATTACGCTTTCTTTAAATGATGGCTGCTTCTAAGCCAACATCCTGACTGTTTTAGCCTTCCCACTTCGTTTCCCACTTAGCCAATTTTAGGGACCTTAGCTGGCGGTCTGGGTTGTTTCCCTCTTGAGTCCGGACGTTAGCACCCGGTGCTCTGTCTCCCAAGCTGTACTCATCGGTATTCGGAGTTTGCATAGGTTTGGTAAGTCGCCATGACCCCCTAGCCTAAACAGTGCTCTACCCCCGATGGTAATACTTGAGGCACTACCTAAATAGTTTTCGGAGAGAACCAGCTATTTCCAAGTTTGTTTAGCCTTTCACCCCTATCCACAGCTCATCCGCTAGTTTTGCAACACTAGTCGGTTCGGACCTCCAGCACCTGTTACGGTACCTTCATCCTGGCCATGGATAGATCACTTGGTTTCGGGTCTACACCCAGCGACTGGACGCCCTATTCGGACTCGATTTCTCTACGGCTTCCCTATTCGGTTAACCTTGCCACTGAATGTAAGTCGCTGACCCATTATACAAAAGGTACGCCGTCACCCGTTTCCAGGCTCCGACTTTTTGTATGCATACGGTTTCAGGATCTATTTCACTCCCCTCCCGGGGTTCTTTTCGCCTTTCCCTCACGGTACTAGTTCACTATCGGTCGATTACGAGTATTTAGCCTTGGAGGATGGTCCCCCCATATTCAGACAGGATTACACGTGTCCCGCCCTACTTGTCGCACGCCTAGTTCCACAATCTGCATTTTTCATACGGGGCTATCACCCGCTATGGCCGGACTTTCCATTCCGTTCTGATATGCTGACTGCTAAAACGTGCAGGCTGTTCCGATTTCGCTCGCCACTACTTTCGGAATCTCGGTTGATGTCTTTTCCTCGAGCTACTGAGATGTTTCAGTTCACCCGGTTCGCCTCGCATACCTATGTATTCAGTATGCGATACCCCTAAGGGTGGGTTTCCCCATTCGGAAATCTCCGGATCAAAGCTAATTTGCCAGCTCCCCGAAGCTTATCGCAGGCTATCACGTCCTTCGTCGCCTGTAATCGCCAAGGCATCCACCATATGCACTTATTCACTTGACCCTATAACTTTGACGTCTCGCCGCACTGACATGCAGACTACTGAGACATCGGTCAAGGAACGTTTGAGTAATTCACGCGTTATGCCGAACTTCATATCTAAACTTTTCAGCTTTCGCTGCTTCGCTTAGTTGAAGTCTATGTTGACGCAATCAAATATGTTGCCGACGGCACGGTGCTCAACCCCCTTTACGAAGAAGTTAAGCTTTCCGTCGACAACGCTGATTCGACTCTACAAATTGTTAAAGAACAACAGCCAGTTTTGAACTGACAAACCAGAATTCCCGCGCAATCTCGTGATTCGCGGCAAACTTTGGTTTGTCATCTCAATGAAGTGATTGGTGGAGGATGACGGGATCGAACCGACGACCCCCTGCTTGCAAAGCAGGTGCTCTCCCAGCTGAGCTAATCCCCCGGGACTTGATTCAAGCATAAAGCTCGATCCGTGGTGGGTCTGGTTGGATTCGAACCAACGACCCCCGCCTTATCAAGACGGTGCTCTAACCGACTGAGCTACAGACCCACGCGTTTGTTTGCATGAGGCCTGCTTGTCTCAACGCAGCCTTCTCCAGGCTCGCCCGGCAGGCTCACGCCGTATTTCTACGATCAATCACTCACTGTTGTGAATTACAGCCGATAAGTGTGGGCGCCCAAATTTGAGTGCCATATGGACTCAGCTCATCAACTATTGAAGCAAGCTTCAACAATCAACTGCTTTGTCATTTTCCAGAAAGGAGGTGATCCAGCCGCACCTTCCGATACGGCTACCTTGTTACGACTTCACCCCAGTCACGAACCCTGCCGTGGTAATCGCCCTCCTTGCGGTTAGGCTAACTACTTCTGGCAGAACCCGCTCCCATGGTGTGACGGGCGGTGTGTACAAGACCCGGGAACGTATTCACCGCGGCAAGCTGATCCGCGATTACTAGCGATTCCGACTTCACGCAGTCGAGTTGCAGACTGCGATCCGGACTACGACCGGTTTTCTGGGATTAGCTCCCCCTCGCGGGTTGGCAGCCCTCTGTACCGGCCATTGTATGACGTGTGTAGCCCTACCCATAAGGGCCATGATGACCTGACGTCATCCCCACCTTCCTCCGGTTTGTCACCGGCAGTCTCATTAGAGTGCCCAACTGAATGTAGCAACTAATGACAAGGGTTGCGCTCGTTGCGGGACTTAACCCAACATCTCACGACACGAGCTGACGACGGCCATGCAGCACCTGTGTTCAGATTCTCTTTCGAGCACTCCCAAATCTCTTCGGGATCTCTGACATGTCAAGGGTAGGTAAGGTTTTTCGCGTTGCATCGAATTAAACCACATCATCCACCGCTTGTGCGGGTCCCCGTCAATTCCTTTGAGTTTCAACCTTGCGGCCGTACTCCCCAGGCGGTCAACTTCACGCGTTAGCTACGTTACTGAGAAGAAACCCTCCCAACAACCAGTTGACATCGTTTAGGGCGTGGACTACCAGGGTATCTAATCCTGTTTGCTCCCCACGCTTTCGTGCATGAGCGTCAGTACAGGTCCAGGGGATTGCCTTCGCCATCGGTGTTCCTCCGCATATCTACGCATTTCACTGCTACACGCGGAATTCCATCCCCCTCTACCGTACTCTAGCTATGCAGTCACAAATGCAGTTCCCAGGTTGAGCCCGGGGATTTCACATCTGTCTTGCATAACCGCCTGCGCACGCTTTACGCCCAGTAATTCCGATTAACGCTTGCACCCTACGTATTACCGCGGCTGCTGGCACGTAGTTAGCCGGTGCTTATTCTTCAGGTACCGTCATTAGCCCAAGGTATTATCCCAGGCCGTTTCTTCCCTGACAAAAGCGGTTTACAACCCGAAGGCCTTCTTCCCGCACGCGGCATGGCTGGATCAGACTTGCGTCCATTGTCCAAAATTCCCCACTGCTGCCTCCCGTAGGAGTCTGGGCCGTGTCTCAGTCCCAGTGTGGCTGGTCGTCCTCTCAGACCAGCTACAGATCGTCGCCTTGGTGGGCTTTTACCCCGCCAACTAGCTAATCTGATATCGGCCGCTCCAATTGCGCGAGGTCTTGCGATCCCCCGCTTTCACCCTCAGGTCGTATGCGGTATTAGCCACTCTTTCAAGTAGTTATCCCCCACAACTGGGCACGTTCCGATACATTACTCACCCGTTCGCCACTCGCCACCAGGATTGCTCCCGTGCTGCCGTTCGACTTGCATGTGTAAGGCATGCCGCCAGCGTTCAATCTGAGCCAGGATCAAACTCTACAGTTCGATCTTGAATTTTTGCTCAAAGAATTGAAGTGAACTTCACTTCCATGAGCGTTTAAAGTCCAGGAGACTTCGGAACCCCAGTTTTACCCAGGATCCCAAGCACCCATCTTCAAACGCCCACGCTTATCGGCTGTTAATTTTTAAAGAACATCGCTCATCAGAGCGCACCTTGCGGTGTTTTGCAGCAATCAGACTTTTGCCTTCTTGCTTGCTACTGCCTTCGCTTTTCGTCGAAAGCAGCAAAGAGGCGAGATTATGAAGCGCTTTTGAAACACTGTCAAGCACTCGTCTCGAGAACTTTGCACATCACGCAGAAGCTTGACTTCCTTGCTTTGCACCCAGCTCGCAGATGTCAACACAGCCCGTTACGCCGAAGGCGCATCAGCTGCACTCACATCTGGAAGCTTGCAGAGAGCAAAACGCCCAGCCTAGAGCTGGGCGTTTTCTCGATTAATAGCCTGACGATGACCTACTTTCACACGGGAACCCGCACTATCATCGGCGCTGAGTCATTTCACTGTCCTGTTCGGGATGGGAAGGAGTGGGACCAACTCGCTATGGTCATCAGGCTTAACTGGTTGGCTTGCTGATCCGCTTGGCGGATCAACAAACCCAATTTGTAGAGTCTTTGGCGATTGTATCTCATAACCATCCTATTGGGTAGATACCCTCAGATTGCTATGACATACCCTCGGAATCAGCTTATTCGATTGCGCCCACATTCGGGCATAACTATTTTGAATCACTCAACCGTTTCTCTTTGATGTTCGTTGGCCATTTTCATGTCCAGCGTGACTTCAAAGTTATAGGGTCAAGCCTCACGAGCAATTAGTACTGGTTAGCTTAACGCATTACTGCGCTTCCACACCCAGCCTATCAACGTCCTGGTCTAGAACGACTCTTCAGGGGGCTCAAGGCCCCGGCAAGACTCATCTTGAGACGAGTTTCCCGCTTAGATGCTTTCAGCGGTTATCTCTTCCGCACTTAGCTACTCGGCGATGCCACTGGCGTGACAACCGATACACCAGAGGTGCGTCCACTCCGGTCCTCTCGTACTAGGAGCAGGCTCTCTCAATCTTGCAGCGCCCACGGAAGATAGGGACCAAACTGTCTCACGACGTTTTAAACCCAGCTCACGTACCTCTTTAAATGGCGAACAGCCATACCCTTGGGACCGGCTACAGCCCCAGGATGAGATGAGCCGACATCGAGGTGCCAAACACCGCCGTCGATATGAACTCTTGGGCGGTATCAGCCTGTTATCCCCAGAGTACCTTTTATCCGTTGAGCGATGGCCCTTCCATACAGAACCACCGGATCACTTTGTCCTACTTTCGTACCTGCTCGACTTGTCAGTCTCGCAGTCAAGCACGCTTATGCCAATGCACTATCAACACGATTTCCGACCGTATTTAGCGTACCTTCGAACTCCTCCGTTACACTTTGGGAGGAGACCGCCCCAGTCAAACTGCCCACCATACACTGTCCCCATCCCGGATAACGGGACAAGGTTAGAACCTCAAACACACCAGGGTGGTATTTCAACGTTGGCTCCACGACACCTAGCGGCACCGCTTCAAAGCCTCCCACCTATCCTACACAGATCTGTTCAAAGTCCAATGTAAAGCTACAGTAAAGGTTCATGGGGTCTTTCCGTCTTTCCGCGGGGAGATTGCATCATCACAAACATTTCAACTTCGCTGAGTCTCTGGAGGAGACAGTGTGGCCATCATTACTCCATTCGTGCAGGTCGGAACTTACCCGACAAGGAATTTCGCTACCTTAGGACCGTTATAGTTACGGCCGCCGTTTACTGGGACTTCAATCAAGAGCTTGCACCCCATCATTTAATCTTCCAGCACCGGGCAGGAGTCACACCCTATACGTCGACTTTCGTCTTTGCAGAGTGCTGTGTTTTTAATAAACAGTTGCAGCCACCGATTCTCTGCGGCCCCATTCTGCTCACCAAGTAAATGGATCACATACTAGAGGCACACCTTCTTCCGAAGTTACGGTGTCAATTTGCCGAGTTCCTTCTCCAGAGTTCTCTCAAGCGCCTTAGAATACTCATCTCGCGCACCAGTGTCGGTTTGCGGTACGGTCAATCTATAGCTGAAGCTTAGTGGCTTTTCCTGGAAGCAGGGTATCACTCACTTCGTCTGCAAGCAGACTCGTTATCACGCCTCATCTAATTCCCCCGGATTTGCCTAAGGGATACGACTACACGCTTGAACCGGGACATCCAACACCCGGCTGAGCTAACCTTCTCCGTCCCCACATCGCACTATAGATCGGTACAGGAATATTGACCTGTTTCCCATCAGCTACGCATCTCTGCCTCGCCTTAGGGGCCGACTCACCCTACGCCGATGAACGTTGCGTAGGAAACCTTGCGCTTTCGGCGAGGGGGCTTTTCACCCCCTTTAACGCTACTCATGTCAGCATTCGCACTTCTGATACCTCCAGCAGCCTTCACAAGCCACCTTCACAGGCGTACAGAACGCTCTCCTACCACGTGCAATAAATTGCACATCCGCAGCTTCGGTAACTGGCTTAGCCCCGTTACATCTTCCGCGCAGGACGACTCGATCAGTGAGCTATTACGCTTTCTTTAAATGATGGCTGCTTCTAAGCCAACATCCTGACTGTTTTAGCCTTCCCACTTCGTTTCCCACTTAGCCAATTTTAGGGACCTTAGCTGGCGGTCTGGGTTGTTTCCCTCTTGAGTCCGGACGTTAGCACCCGGTGCTCTGTCTCCCAAGCTGTACTCATCGGTATTCGGAGTTTGCATAGGTTTGGTAAGTCGCCATGACCCCCTAGCCTAAACAGTGCTCTACCCCCGATGGTAATACTTGAGGCACTACCTAAATAGTTTTCGGAGAGAACCAGCTATTTCCAAGTTTGTTTAGCCTTTCACCCCTATCCACAGCTCATCCGCTAGTTTTGCAACACTAGTCGGTTCGGACCTCCAGCACCTGTTACGGTACCTTCATCCTGGCCATGGATAGATCACTTGGTTTCGGGTCTACACCCAGCGACTGGACGCCCTATTCGGACTCGATTTCTCTACGGCTTCCCTATTCGGTTAACCTTGCCACTGAATGTAAGTCGCTGACCCATTATACAAAAGGTACGCCGTCACCCGTTTCCAGGCTCCGACTTTTTGTATGCATACGGTTTCAGGATCTATTTCACTCCCCTCCCGGGGTTCTTTTCGCCTTTCCCTCACGGTACTAGTTCACTATCGGTCGATTACGAGTATTTAGCCTTGGAGGATGGTCCCCCCATATTCAGACAGGATTACACGTGTCCCGCCCTACTTGTCGCACGCCTAGTTCCACAATCTGCATTTTTCATACGGGGCTATCACCCGCTATGGCCGGACTTTCCATTCCGTTCTGATATGCTGACTGCTAAAACGTGCAGGCTGTTCCGATTTCGCTCGCCACTACTTTCGGAATCTCGGTTGATGTCTTTTCCTCGAGCTACTGAGATGTTTCAGTTCACCCGGTTCGCCTCGCATACCTATGTATTCAGTATGCGATACCCCTAAGGGTGGGTTTCCCCATTCGGAAATCTCCGGATCAAAGCTAATTTGCCAGCTCCCCGAAGCTTATCGCAGGCTATCACGTCCTTCGTCGCCTGTAATCGCCAAGGCATCCACCATATGCACTTATTCACTTGACCCTATAACTTTGACGTCTCGCCGCACTGACATGCAGACTACTGAGACATCGGTCAAGGAACGTTTGAGTAATTCACGCGTTATGCCGAACTTCATATCTAAACTTTTCAGCTTTCGCTGCTTCGCTTAGTTGAAGTCTATGTTGACGCAATCAAATATGTTGCCGACGGCACGGTGCTCAACCCCCTTTACGAAGAAGTTAAGCTTTCCGTCGACAACGCTGATTCGACTCTACAAATTGTTAAAGAACAACAGCCAGTTTTGAACTGACAAACCAGAATTCCCGCGCAATCTCGTGATTCGCGGCAAACTTTGGTTTGTCATCTCAATGAAGTGATTGGTGGAGGATGACGGGATCGAACCGACGACCCCCTGCTTGCAAAGCAGGTGCTCTCCCAGCTGAGCTAATCCCCCGGGACTTGATTCAAGCATAAAGCTCGATCCGTGGTGGGTCTGGTTGGATTCGAACCAACGACCCCCGCCTTATCAAGACGGTGCTCTAACCGACTGAGCTACAGACCCACGCGTTTGTTTGCATGAGGCCTGCTTGTCTCAACGCAGCCTTCTCCAGGCTCGCCCGGCAGGCTCACGCCGTATTTCTACGATCAATCACTCACTGTTGTGAATTACAGCCGATAAGTGTGGGCGCCCAAATTTGAGTGCCATATGGACTCAGCTCATCAACTATTGAAGCAAGCTTCAACAATCAACTGCTTTGTCATTTTCCAGAAAGGAGGTGATCCAGCCGCACCTTCCGATACGGCTACCTTGTTACGACTTCACCCCAGTCACGAACCCTGCCGTGGTAATCGCCCTCCTTGCGGTTAGGCTAACTACTTCTGGCAGAACCCGCTCCCATGGTGTGACGGGCGGTGTGTACAAGACCCGGGAACGTATTCACCGCGGCAAGCTGATCCGCGATTACTAGCGATTCCGACTTCACGCAGTCGAGTTGCAGACTGCGATCCGGACTACGACCGGTTTTCTGGGATTAGCTCCCCCTCGCGGGTTGGCAGCCCTCTGTACCGGCCATTGTATGACGTGTGTAGCCCTACCCATAAGGGCCATGATGACCTGACGTCATCCCCACCTTCCTCCGGTTTGTCACCGGCAGTCTCATTAGAGTGCCCAACTGAATGTAGCAACTAATGACAAGGGTTGCGCTCGTTGCGGGACTTAACCCAACATCTCACGACACGAGCTGACGACGGCCATGCAGCACCTGTGTTCAGATTCTCTTTCGAGCACTCCCAAATCTCTTCGGGATCTCTGACATGTCAAGGGTAGGTAAGGTTTTTCGCGTTGCATCGAATTAAACCACATCATCCACCGCTTGTGCGGGTCCCCGTCAATTCCTTTGAGTTTCAACCTTGCGGCCGTACTCCCCAGGCGGTCAACTTCACGCGTTAGCTACGTTACTGAGAAGAAACCCTCCCAACAACCAGTTGACATCGTTTAGGGCGTGGACTACCAGGGTATCTAATCCTGTTTGCTCCCCACGCTTTCGTGCATGAGCGTCAGTACAGGTCCAGGGGATTGCCTTCGCCATCGGTGTTCCTCCGCATATCTACGCATTTCACTGCTACACGCGGAATTCCATCCCCCTCTACCGTACTCTAGCTATGCAGTCACAAATGCAGTTCCCAGGTTGAGCCCGGGGATTTCACATCTGTCTTGCATAACCGCCTGCGCACGCTTTACGCCCAGTAATTCCGATTAACGCTTGCACCCTACGTATTACCGCGGCTGCTGGCACGTAGTTAGCCGGTGCTTATTCTTCAGGTACCGTCATTAGCCCAAGGTATTATCCCAGGCCGTTTCTTCCCTGACAAAAGCGGTTTACAACCCGAAGGCCTTCTTCCCGCACGCGGCATGGCTGGATCAGACTTGCGTCCATTGTCCAAAATTCCCCACTGCTGCCTCCCGTAGGAGTCTGGGCCGTGTCTCAGTCCCAGTGTGGCTGGTCGTCCTCTCAGACCAGCTACAGATCGTCGCCTTGGTGGGCTTTTACCCCGCCAACTAGCTAATCTGATATCGGCCGCTCCAATTGCGCGAGGTCTTGCGATCCCCCGCTTTCACCCTCAGGTCGTATGCGGTATTAGCCACTCTTTCAAGTAGTTATCCCCCACAACTGGGCACGTTCCGATACATTACTCACCCGTTCGCCACTCGCCACCAGGATTGCTCCCGTGCTGCCGTTCGACTTGCATGTGTAAGGCATGCCGCCAGCGTTCAATCTGAGCCAGGATCAAACTCTACAGTTCGATCTTGAATTTTTGCTCAAAGAATTGAAGTGAACTTCACTTCCATGAGCGTTTAAAGTCCAGGAGACTTCGGAACCCCAGTTTTACCCAGGATCCCAAGCACCCATCTTCAAACGCCCACGCTTATCGGCTGTTAATTTTTAAAGAACATCGCGCTTCACATTCGCCTTGCGGCTATCGCTACTTGCTGCGTTGCTGACTTCGTTTTTCGTCATCAGCGAAGACCATGATTATGGCAGTTTTTTTAATCCTGCGTCAACTGTTTTCTTCTTTTTCTTCGCTACCGTTTTCGTTGATTGCTTTTTCAAACCATCTTCGAATCCGGCCGCTGGGTCACTTGTGTTTCTCAGCAGCGAAGCCCACGACTATAGCACGAGTTTTTTGGGGGCAGCAAGACGCCGGCGGAAAAATCTCACAGCGACTGGTTCAGCGCGGGTTGAAGACGCGCCCGGGCCAGCTCGGGCAAGGCCTCGCGGCCAGCGGCCCCAGCAACTAGTGCTTATATAGAGAGGCGGCGGTCGGGCTGCGGGCAGAGGAGAACAGCGCCTGCGCCGTCTGCTGCGGATCTTCGCTGGCGAGCACCTCGGGCAGCTGGCTGGCCAGGCGGGACGCGTCGGCCCGCAGCAGGCGCTGCTTGACCGCCGGTATCTGCGAGGGGTGCATCGAGAAGCTGCGCAGGCCCATGGCCAGCAACAGGTCGGTGAAAGCCACGTCCCCGGCCATCTCGCCACAGACACTGACCCCCTTGCCGGCCGCATGGGCCTGGGAGATGGACTGGGCAATCAGCTGCAGCACCGCAGGATGCCAGGCGTCATAGAGATGGGCGACGGCTTCGTCGGCGCGGTCGATGGCCAGGGTGTACTGAATCAGGTCGTTGGTGCCTATCGAGATGAAGTCCACATGCTTGAGCATCAGGGGCAGCATCATCGCAGCGGCGGGCACCTCGATCATCACGCCGATCTCCACATGGGAGAAGGCGTGGCCCGAGTCGGTGAGCTGCTGGCGCACGCGGGTCAGCGCCTCGTGAATCATGCGCAACTCGCTGAGATGGGCGACCATGGGCACCAGCAGGCGCACCTTGCCATAGGCGCTGGCGCGGTAGATGGCGCGAAGCTGCTGGCGGAACATGCTGGGCTCGGCCAGGCACCAGCGGATGGCGCGCAGGCCCAGGGCCGGGTTGAGCACATGCTCGTGGCGCAGTTCGCTGGTTGACATCCGGTCCAGCGGCTTGTCGGCGCCCACATCGACCGTGCGTATCGTCACGGGCATGCCCTTCATCGCCTCGACGGCGGCACGATAGGCCTCGAACTGTTCGTCCTCGCCGGGCAGTTCGCCGTCGCGGTTCATGAACAGGAACTCGCTGCGGAACAGCCCGACGCCGGTGGCGCCGGCCATCAGGGCCGCCGGCGCATCGGCCGGCAGCTCGATATTGGCCAGCAGTTCAACACGCTCGCTGTCCAAGGTCACGGCCGGCGTGTGGCGCAGCCGGGCCAGGCGGGCGCGCTCCAGCTCGCTCTGGCGCTGGCGGAAACGGTACTCCTCCAGCACGATAGGGGATGGGTTGACGATCACCGCACCGACGTCGCCATCGATGATGACCCAGTCGTCCTGGCGTATCAGCCGGCTGGCCTCACGCGCGCCGACCACGGCCGGGATGTCCATGCTGCGCGCGACGATGGCGGTGTGCGAGGTCTTGCCGCCGATGTCGGTGATGAAGCCGTGGAACACGCTGCGCTTGAACTGCATCATGTCGGCCGGGGCAATGTCGGCAGCGACCAGCAGCAGCGGATCCTCGCCGCCGAAGTCGCGGGCCGTCACATCAGCCGCCACGTGGGAGGACGTCGCCGCCGCCGGGTCCCGGCTCAGCGCCCGCAGCACCCGCTCCACGACCTGCTCCAGATCGGCCTTGCGCTCGCGCAGGTATTCATCTTCCATCTCATCGAATTGGCGGGCCAGCACTTCCAGCTGGGCCGACAGCGCCCATTCGGCGTTGTAGTGGCGCTCGATGATCCAGTGCTTGGTGGCGCCGGTCAGCGTCTCGTCGCGCAGCAGCATCAGGTGCACATCGAGCAGGGCCCACAGCTCCTGAGGCGCGTCCTCTGGCAGCTCTCGCTGCAATGTTTCCAGTTCATGGGCAACGACGTCCCGCGCATGCAGCAGGCGGTCCACCTCGGCCTCCACGCCGCCGACCTCGATGAAATAGTGCGCCACATCGACGCGACCGGACGCCACCAGCACGGCCCGGCCTATGGCCACGCCCCTGGACACGGGAATACCGAAGACCTGAAAGCTCATGAGCCCACTGTAGCAGCGCGCATGCCCGGCGAAGGGCATGCAACTACTTAGTCAGGCGCCAAACGCCGGACGTCACGGCAACGTCATACAGACGTCACAGCTGCGTCACCCCGCCGACCGAGCATGGCTGAACTTCAAAGAGCCAACAGAAAGCCATCACATGCGTGATCTTCCCCTGCCCACCCTGCCCTACACCGACCTGCGCCCCACGGGAGCGCGCCGGTCCCTGCTGACGCCGTCCGCCCCCGCCCGCCTCGACGTGGCCTGGGCCCGCACCGAAGACGATGTGCGCCAGGCCCAGCGCCTGCGCTATGACGTGTTCGTGAACGAGATGGGGGCCCGGCTGAGTACGCCCCGCGGCGCACCGGCCGGCCATGACATCGATGTGTTCGATCCGTACTGCGAGCATCTGCTGGTGCGTGCCGTCATCGATGGCGAACAGCCCGGCCCGGTGATAGGCACCTACCGGGTGCTGACGCCCGCGGCCGCGATACGCGCTGGCGGCCTGTACAGCGAGACCGAGTTCGATCTGACCCGGCTGCGCAGCCTGCGCTCGCGCATGGTCGAGCTGGGCCGCTCCTGCGTGCATCCGGACTATCGTTCCGGCGGCGCCATCATGGCACTGTGGGGCGCGCTGGCCGAATTCATGCTGCGCAACGAACTGGACACGATGATCGGCTGCGCCAGCGTCAGCATGTGCGATGGTGGCCACTTCGCGGCCAGCCTCTGGCACCAGTTGCAGAAGACGCATCTGGCGGCGATCGAATGGCAGGTGCGCCCGCGCCTGCCGCTGCCGGTCGATGAATTGCGTACCGACCTTGCCGTCGAGGCCCCTCCGCTGATCAAGGGCTATCTGCGCTGCGGCGCCCGCATCCTGGGCCGCCCGGCCTGGGATCCGGACTTCAACACCGCCGATCTGCCGATGATGATGCGCATCTCCGACCTGCCCGCGCGCTACCGCAAGCACTTCCTAGAGAAATAGAGCACCCGGCAGCGGGGTACCACTGCGACACGCCGGGCGGGTGCTCAAACGGCTTGGGGCGGCCCGGCGCCGTTTGAGCGCCGCCTTGACTACTGTCCTTCGCCGAACTTGTCGTTGACCAGGGCAGTCAGCGCGTCCATCGCCGCCTGTTCGTCCTCGCCCTCGGTCTCGATCTCGACCGTGCTGCCCATGCCGGCGGCCAGCATCATCACACCCATGATGCTCTTGGCATTGACGCGGCGGCCATTGCGGGTCATGAAGACCTCGGATTTGAAGCCACCCGCCAGCTTGGTGAGCTTGGCCGAGGCGCGGGCATGCAGGCCCAGCTTGTTGATGATGGTGATGGTGTTCTTGATCATGGGGCTGGTGAAGGAGCGGGCGCGATATCGGGATTCGACACAGGGACTATGCCTTTCTTGCCGCCGTCGACGGCGCGCTGGATCAATTGATCCAGCGGTTCACTGGCGTAACACAGCGAGCGCCACAGCATCGGCACATTGACGCCGGCCAGCTGCCGCACATGGATCTCGTCGGCCAGGCGCAGCGCGGCGTTGCTGGGCGTTGCACCGGCCACATCGGTCAGTATCAGCGCCTCGGGTTGGGCGATGCGGGCCAGCAGCGGGCGCGCCGCTTCGAGCACCTGGTCGGCCGACATGTCCGGCGTCACGTCAAGCGCCTCGAGCTGGCGGGCGCAGTCGGGAAAGGTGTGGCGCGCCACAGCCTGGAGAGCCGAGGCCAGCGGTGCGTGGGCGATGAGCAGGATTCCGGTCATGGCTCAATTATGGGCAGTCGCACCGGCCGCGTGGGCCTGCAAGGCTTCCTGGCCGTCATCACGCCAGCAAAACCACAGATAGGACAGCACACTGGCCAGGGCCAGCAGGGCGAAGGCGCCGCGGTAGGCGGCCAGCACCGACCAACCCCAACCGCGCATCAGATCCAGCGCCAGGCCAATGCCCCATTGCACCAGGAAGACGCCGGAGAAGATCACCAGATTGAAGGCCGACAGGGCGCGACCCGCCAGACGGTCCGGGAAGGCCTGACCGACGGCCGGCTGAGACAGCGACACCACCGTGCTGCTGACGCAGAACAGCCCCCAGGCCCAGGCGCTGGCCTGCTCGCCCAGCAACAGGGCCAAAAGCAACACCCCGGTGCTGATCGGCATCGCCCGCTTCAGCAAGGCCTGGGCCGTCCAGCCGCTGGCATAGAGGCGCGGCAGCACCAGCCCCCAGCTCAGAAAGGCCACCAGCATGCCCAGATTGATGAAGAACAGACCCTGCGCCGCCTCGCCCTGAGTCCAGCCGCAGACCTGCGTCAGCCAGGGTCCGGCCCATAGCGATTGCACGGCCACCATCGCCCCGTACTGCACCAGACCCAGCGGCAGCATGCGCACAAAGCTGGGGTGGCGGAAGACGGCGGCATAGGCGCGCAGACCGCCGGCCTCGCTGGCATGGGGCTGGACGGGCGCGTCGCGCGGCACGATCAGCGCAATGCCCAGCATGGCCAGCAGCAATAGCGCGGACAGTCCCCAGAACAGGCCGCGCCAGCCGACCAGCGGCAGCAGGTACTGCACCGGCAGGGTCGAGGCCACCATGCCCAGCGAGCCGGTCATCAGCATCCACGAAGTGGCGCGCATCTGCGCGCGGGCATCGAAACGGCGGCGAAACGCCGTCATAGGCGCCATCAGACAGGCCGACACCCCAACACCGCACAGCGCCCGCGCCGCCACCAGCCCGGCAAAGCTGGTGGCCAGGGCAAAGGCCGCGCAACCCAGCACGGCCATGCTCAACAGCACCAGCAGCACGCGCTTGGGGCCGAAGCGGTCCAGCCCGCTGCCCAGCGGCAGTTGCATGGCGGAGAAGCCCAGAAAAAAGGCCCCGGCCAGCAGGCCCAGATCGGCCGATTGCAGCTCCAGCTCGGCGCTGAAGGTCGGCGCCAAGGTGGCGGTCACCGCCCGCAGCAGGGCCGAAAAGAAGTAGGCGAAGGCAAAGCTGAGGAACAGCAACGCGGCCGCGCGAAGGCCCATGGCCCGATCCTGGCGCTCGACAGCCGCGGTCATGAAGCGAACTTCATGCCATTGAGAAAGCCTTCCTCGGCGGCGGCGTCACGCTTGGCGCCCAGCACCACGGCCTGGAACACCCGCGTGCCGTGGGCGAACACCGCCACCGCGCCCTGGGTGCCCGAGCCATCGGGCAACTTGCCGGCCAGCGACTGCTGCAGCGCCTGCGGGTTGGGCGTCATGCCGCCGACCTGCACCGGCACGGCGGACGCCGCACCGGCCGCCGGATTGGCTGCCAGCTTGGCCGCCAATGATTGGCGCATCTGCTGCAGTGCCGGACCGACCAGGGCTGGGTCACCGACATCGACGTAGGACAGCGCAAAGCTCTGGTTCGACGTCTTGCAGGCATAGAGGCGCATATCGAAGGTCCGGCCCTGCATCTCGACCTGGCGCGCATCGCTGGCCGGTTTGCAGGGGAACATCAGGAGCAGATTCGCCCCCTCGGGCCGCACCTCGCGCCAGTCCAGGCCGGGGGCACAGGCCGCCAGGACGGGCAGGCAGGCCAGCGCCCAGGTACGCAGCGAAATCAGGGAGGGGGGGTGGCGGTGCGGCATCCGGCCATTATCCGGTGCCTGGCTCGGGGCGACTGCAGCACAATCGCTGCCATGCGAACAAGCAATGCTATCCCCTCCATGGCACTCGCCGGCGTGCGCGTGCTCGACCTCTCCCGCGTGCTGGCCGGCCCCTGGAGCACCCAGACCCTGGCCGATCTGGGCGCCGACGTGATCAAGGTCGAGCGCCCCGGTGCCGGCGACGACACCCGCGGCTGGGGCCCTCCGTTCATGAAGGACGACCAGGGCCATGACACCGCCGAGGCCGCCTACTACCTGGGCGCCAACCGCAACAAGCGCTCGATCACCATAGACATCGCCAGCCCCGGGGGCCAGGACTTGATACGCAGACTAGCGGCGCAGAGCGATGTGCTGGTCGAAAACTTCAAGGTCGGCGACCTGGCCCGCTACGGCCTGGATGCGCAGAGCCTGCTGGCGCTGAACCCCAAGCTGGTGGTCTGCTCGATCACCGGCTTCGGCCAGACCGGCCCCTACAAGGACCGCGCCGGCTACGACTATGCGGTGCAGGGCATGGGCGGCCTGATGAGCGTGACCGGCGAGCGCGACGATCTGCCCGGAGGTGGGCCGCAAAAAGTGGGCGTGGCGGTGGCCGACCTGTTCACCGGCCTGTATGCCACGGTGGCCATACTGGCCGCGCTGCGCCATGCCGAGGCCACCGGCCAGGGCCAGGCCATAGACATGGCCCTGCTCGACACCCAGGTGGCGATGCTGGCCAATCTCGGGTCCAACTACCTCAGCACGGGCGTCGCACCGAAGCGCGTCGGCAATGCGCACCAGAACATCGTGCCCTACCAGGTGTTCGAAGTCGCCGACGGCCACCTGATACTGGCGGTGGGCAATGACGGCCAGTTCGCCAAGTTCTGCGAGATCGCTGGCTGCGGAGAGTTCGTTGCCGACCCGCGCTATGCCCGCAATGCTGACCGCGTACGCAACCGCGAACAGCTGGTGCCCCAACTCGCAGCAATCATGAAGACCCGGCCGCGCGCCGACTGGCTGGCCGCGCTCGAAGCCGCCAAGGTGCCCTGCGGCGCCATCAACAATCTGCGGGAAGTGTTCGCCGACCCTCAGGTGCTGGCGCGCGAGATGGTGGTGCCCATGGCCCACCCGCTGACCGACAAGCTGCGCCTGGTCGCCAGCCCGATGAAGCTGTCGGCCACACCGGTGAGCTACCGGCAGGCCCCGCCGCTACTGGGCGAGCACACCCAGGCCATCCTGGCCGAGTTCGGCATCAGCGAGGGGGAAGCCGAACTGCTGCGGCAGCAAGGCGTGCTGGGATGAGCCTGAGCCGACGCGAACTGCTGCAATGGCTTGCGGTCCCGGCCGCGCTGGCCGTACCGAACCCTGCCACGGCGGCAGAAACCCGGCTGCCCACGCCCGAATCGCTGCCCGCAGCGGCCGAGCAGGCCACCGCCCAGGGCCAACCACTGCTGCTGCTGGCCAGCCTGCCCGGCTGCCGTTTCTGCGAGGAGCTGCGCCGCTCGCACCTGCTGCCCGGGCTGCGCGCCGACACGGCTGCAGCGCGCCTGTATGCCGTCCAGCTGGACATTCGCAACCCATCGATGCTGATCGACTTCGACGGCCATCGCCGCAGCCAGGATGCCGTGCTGCGGCGGCTGGGCGTTCGCTTCGCCCCCACCGTGCTGCTGCTGGGCCCCCGCGGCCAGGCCCTGGCCGAGCCCCTGATTGGTGCGCTGCTGCCCGACTTCTATGCCAGCTACCTGGACGAAAGACTCAACCAGGCCCGGCAGGCACTGCGTCCCTGAGCGACCCGATTCCCGGCCAGCCTGCACGCCCATCTGCGGGGGGCCGCCCCTCTGTTGCGAAAAACCCCCAACTCGGGGGATGGACGGTAGACGGGCCCGGCCAGCACCATGGCAACCCGTTGTCGCTCCATGCAATGTCTGCATATCACGCAACGGAACAGACCTCGGCCTATCGGGGCGCCAAGCAAGAACAGGGACGAGGGAGAATAAGCATCTATGTCTGAACCAAAGCCTGGCCCCTTCAACGCCCTGCCGGCCGCCACACTGGCGCCCGCATCGGGGGCGGAGCGTGCCGACTGGGCAGACATCGTGCAGCAGCTCGGCGCCGAGATCGCCGGCCCGCTGAGTTCGGCACTGGAGCGCATTCAGAACCTGATCGTCACCGGCCAGATCGACCGCCAGAGCCTGCGCGCGCTGCGCGAGAGTGTGGCCAATGCACGCGAGGCCGGCATGGTGGGTCAGCAGCTGGCGCGCCTGGCCTCGGGGCGGCTGCAGCTGTCGCGCGAGCGCCTGCACCTGACCCAGATGCTGCGCAGCGTGCTCACCCACCGTGCCCGCGAGGCCCAGGCCCGCGGCATCCAGATCCGCCAGGTGCTCAAACCCGCCGAGGTGATGGTCGACGGCTCCCTGCTGTTCGCCCTGCTCAATGCCCTGATGGACTGGGCGCTGGCCAGCACCCACTCGCCGATCGAGATGCGCGTCGAATTCACCCCCTGGCCGGTACGCGCCCGCCTGAGCTGCCGTTTTGCCCACCGCGCGATGGACGTGCTGGACGAGCGCCAGCTCGATGCCGCCAGCGCCGGCCTGAACTCGCTGACCTGGCGCCTGGTCGAGCAGACCGCGTTGACCATGGGCCTGACGCCGCAGCGCGAGGACGACAGCGGCATCACCACCTTCTCGCTGGAGTTCCCCAGCACCATCACCTCGGAGCTGGAGAATCTGGACGAAAAGATCGAGGTCGATCAGGACGACTTCGAGCCCTCGGCCAACTCCAAGCCGCTGGCGGGCAGCCATCTGCTGATCGTTGCCTCCAAGCGCGAGTTGCGCATGCAGGTGCAGGACGCGGTGCGCCATATGGGCCTGATCATCGACCAGGTCGGTTCGATGGATGAGGCCATCTCCTTCTGCCAGGACGGCCTGCCGCATGGCATCGTGTTCGAGTCCGCGCTGCGCGGTGCATCGTTCCAGGCGCTGTTCGACGAGTTGCGCAACGAGATTGCGGACTTCAGCTTCATCGAGATCCACAAGGATGGGCGCGGCACCCAGCTGTCCACCGCCAGCGTCGACGGCCTGGCCCATGTGGACATCCGCGCGCTGGACGACTCGCTGCCGTCCATCCTGCTGTTCGAGCTGTCCAAGAGCATGTAAGCGTGATTTGCCGGGAACTCCGGCAAATCCCCAGGCTCTACCGGGCCCGGGCCGTCGGCGTACACTGCGGCTCGCTCACAGGTCACGCCCGATGAAACTTCCCCGCTACACCGCTCCCGCCCTGCTTGCCGCCGTTCTGGCGGTGGGCGCCACATTGGCGTACCAGAGCGTCAACAGCCGCGAGACTGCGCCTGCGGTTGAGTACGTGCTGCTCGATGGCAGCAAGCTCAGCAGCCAGCAATGGCAGGGCAAGGTGATGCTGGTCAACTTCTGGGCCACCAGCTGCACCACCTGCGTGCGCGAGATGCCGCAGATCGTCGCCACGCACGAGAAGTTCAAGAGCCGGGGCTTCGATACCGTGGCCGTGGCCATGAGCTACGACCCGCCGGCCTTTGTGGCGAACTTCGCCGAAAGCCGCAAGCTGCCCTTTGGCGTGGCCATCGACAACACCGGCAGCATCGCCAAGAGCTTCGGCAAGGTGCAGCTGACGCCCACCACCCTGCTGATCAACAAGCGCGGCGAAATCGTCAAGCGCTATGTCGGCGAGCCCGACTTCGCCGCCCTGCACGGCCTGGTGGAAAAGCTGCTCGCCGAGACCTGATCAGGCCTTGGCTTCGGCGCCGGCCTTCAAGGTGTCATGCGCCTGCCGGTCGGCGTGATAGCTGGAGCGCACCAGCGCACCGACGGCGGCGTGGCTGAAGCCCATTTTGTAGGCCATGTCCTCGAACATCTTGAACACGTCCGGGTGCACATAGCGACGCACCGGCAGGTGGTGACCTGACGGCGCCAGGTACTGGCCTATAGTCAGCATGTCGATGCCGTGGGCGCGCATATCACGCATCACCTGCAGGATTTCTTCGTCGGTCTCGCCGAGGCCGACCATGATGCCGCTCTTCGTGGGCACGCCGGGCACGGCCTCCTTGAAGCGCTTCAGCAGATCCAGGCTGAACTGGTAGTCCGAGCCCGGGCGCGCTTCCTTGTATAGGCGCGGCGCGGTTTCCAGGTTGTGGTTCATCACGTCGGGCGGGGCGGCCTTCAGGATGTCCAGCGCGCGGTCCATGCGGCCGCGGAAGTCGGGCACCAACACCTCGATCTGGGTGCCGGGGCTCAGTTCGCGGACCTTGCGAATGCATTCGGCGAAGTGGCCGGCACCGCCGTCGCGCAGATCGTCACGATCGACGCTGGTGATGACGACGTACTTCAGCTTCAGCGCGGCAATCGTCTTGGCCAGGTTCTCGGGCTCGTTGACGTCCAGCGGATCGGGCCGGCCGTGGCCGACGTCGCAGAAGGGGCAGCGCCGAGTGCACTTGTCGCCCATGATCATGAAGGTGGCCGTGCCGCCGCCGAAGCATTCGCCGATATTCGGGCAGGAGGCCTCTTCGCAGACCGTGTGCAGCTTGTGCTCGCGCAGGATCTTCTTGATCTCGTAGAAGCGGGTGCTCGGCGAACCGGCCTTGACGCGTATCCAGTCGGGCTTCTTCAGGGTCTCGGCCGGCACGATCTTGATCGGGATGCGCGCCGTCTTGGCCTGCGACTTCTGCTTGGCCGTGGCGTCATAGTCCGCTGCGGACTGGGACTCGAAGGTGATGTTTTCGCTTGTCATGGGCCGACTCTGGCAGTTAGGGCCTCAGCTGGGCGGACAGCCGCTCACCGAAGCGCTGGGCCGCCGTGGCCCAGTCCGTGGAAACCCCGAGTGTAGCGAGGTCCACCGTGGCCAGACCTGCATAGCCGCAAGGGTTGATGTTGGAAAAGGGTTGCAGATCCATAGCCACGTTCAGGGCCACGCCGTGATAGGCACAGTGCCGGCTGACCTTGATGCCTAAAGCGGCGATCTTGCCCAGGCCGCGGAACGGGTCGCGCGGATCGGCCGGGCCGGTCAGCGCCGCATGGCCGCCGGGATCATCGAGCTTCACGTAAATGCCCGGCGCGCCGGCAACCCGGTGGCCGGTGAGGCCGTAACCGTCGAGCGTCTGTATCACCGCCGTTTCCAGCCGGTAGACGTACTCGCGCACATAGATGCCCAGCCGCGACAGATCGACCAGCGGATAGGCCACCACCTGACCAGGTCCATGGTAGGTGACCTGGCCGCCGCGGTTGCTTTGCACGATGGGGATGCCAGCGGGGTTCAGCACATGGTCGGCCTTGCCGGCCAGGCCCTGGGTGTAGACCGGCGAGTGCTCGGCCAACCACAGCTCGTCTTCGGTGTCGGACGTGCGGGCGTCGGTGAAGGCGCGCATCGCATCGAAGGTGGCCACGTAGTCTGCCAGGCCCAGGGTTTTGATCAGCATCTTGATATGCTAATCGCGCCCGACATCACCTGGTCATGATGCGGGGCAAGGCGATCTGTAGTACGGTGGCCTCGTGCCCCGGCGATGTTGCCGGGCCGAGCAGGACACCCCATGCGACCGACCCATTTCCGCTGCGGCCTCTGGCTCGCCATCGTTGTGGCCATGACGCCGGCCCTCGCCAGCGACTCGCCCCCCATCGACCAGGCCATCGCGGCCTATGCCACTGGCGATCTGGCCACGGCGCTGGCCGGCTTCGAGCGCCTGTCCAAGCAGGGTGAGCCGCTGGCCGACTACAACCTGGCAATGATGCATTTGCGTGCCGAGACGCCCAAGCCCGATGTCAATGAGGCCCTGCGTCTGCTGCAGCGCGCCGCTCGCAAGAATCTGGTGGTCGCGCAACTGAGCCTGGGGCAACTCTATGAGCAGGGGCTGCTGGGCAAGCCCGACCAGGTGCTGGCCGTGCGCTGGTTCACTCTGGCCGCGACGGCCGGCAATGTGGATGCCCAACTGGCCCTGGCCACCGCCCACTTTCTCGGCCGGGGTGTGGCCAAGGACATGGGCAAGGCCGCCCGCTGGTACCGCGAGGCGGCCAAGGGCGGCGATGTGGGCGCGCAGTACATCCTGGCCTCCATGTACGAGCATGGCCGCGGCGTAGACAGGGACCTGCGCCTGGCTCGCTACTGGTATGACGCGGCCGCCCGCAACGGCGACGAGGCCGCGCCAGCCAAGCTGAAGGAGCTGGATGCCAGGTTGGCCGAAACGCCGACGTGAGCGCCGACCTGAGCGCCAACCTGAAGCACGATCACAAGACGATCTTCACCATCGGATGGGTGGACAGGGTCCGGTAGAACTCGTCCAGCTGCTCGCGGCTGGTGGCCGTGATGGTCACCGTCAGGCCCATGTACTTGCCGCCCGAGCTGGGGCGCCGCTCGATGGTGGCGACGTCGAACTCGGGGTCGAACATCAGGGCCAGATCGGCGATGACCTGGGCAAAGCTCTCCACATTCGCGCCCATCACCTTGATGGGGAAGCGAGACGGGTACTCGATCAGCGACTGCTCGGGAGGAATGTCCATGCTTGTGTTCATGCCGGATAGATGGGGCTCATCCCCGGTATTTCAAATCGACTGCAGCCGCTTGGCCCCCTGGTAGGCCTCATAGAGCTTGGCATAGACCGGCCCGGGCTTGCCGCGCAGCGCACCATGGCCGACACCTTCGCCGTCCAGCGTGGTGACGGCCAGCACCTCCTTGGTGGCCGAGCTGAGGATGACCTCGTCGGCGGCGAACAGCTCGGCCTCGGAGATCGGGCGCAGGTTATAGGCCACGCCGACCTCCTCGCACAGCTCGCGCAGCAACTCGACACGTATGCCCTCCAGCACCTGCTCGCTCTTGGGCACACCCAGCAGCGCGCCCTCCTTGACGATCCAGACGTTGGACGCCGAGGCCTCGGTCAGGAAGCCCTCGCGCAGCATGATGGTCTCCACCGCGCCCTGGTCAGCCGAGATCTGGCGCGCCAGCACATTGCCCAGCAGCGAGGTGCTCTTGATGTCGCCGCGCTCCCAGCGGAAGTCGCGGGCGCTGACGCAGGCCACGCCGTGGTGGCGCTGCTCGGCCGGCACCGCGCGCTGTGCATTGCTGTACGAGAACACGGTGGGCTTCAGGTCTTTGGGCATCACATGATCGCGCGGCGCCACGCCACGGGTGACCTGGATGTACCACCATTGGTCCCCGTTCGGCAGGCGCGACACCAGCTCGCGGCCCAGGGCCAGCCATTGCTCCCGCGACATCGGGTTCGGTATGCGCAGCTTGGCCAGGCTGCGCTCGAGCCGGGCGATGTGCTCGTCGAAACGGAACATGCGCCCGCCATAGACGGGAATCATCTCGTAGGCACCATCGCCAAAGATGAAGCCGCGGTCCATCGGCGAGATACGTGCCTCGGCCAGGGGCGTGAAGGCCCCGTTCAGGTAGCAGGCAATATCGGGCAGCGCGTTCATCATCAGCTTCTCCTCGTCGAGTCGCCTAGCTTACGCCTGCCAGCGCCACCATCACTTGATCCAGAGCCGGATCGAGTCCCAGGCCCGGCCAAAGATGCCGGCCACCGGCACCGGCTCCAGCACCACCAGGGGCACGTCGGCCACCGGAGTGCCGGTGCTGGTCGTGACCTTCAGCGTGCCGACGCGCTGCCCCTTGTTCAGCGGCGCGACCAGCGGGTCGGTGCGTTCGATCTTGGTCAGCAGCTTGCCGCCCTCGCCCTTGGGCACGGCCACGAACACGGCCCCCTCGGCGCCCAGCTTGGCCTGGTTGACGACACCCTTCCAGACCTGGCCGGTGCTGACGCTCTGGCCGGCCTCGAACAGGCGCACCGCGTCAAAGGCCTGGTAGCCCCAGTTCAGCAGCTTCTGGCTCTCGCTGGCGCGGGCCTCACGCGAGTCGGTGCCCAGCACGATGCTCAAGAGACGGCGCTTGCCATTGGGGAAATCGCGTTGCGCACTGGCCACCAGGCAGTAGCCGGCAGCGTCGGTGTAGCCCGTCTTCATGCCATCGACCGTGGGGTCGCGGCGCAGCAGCATATTGCGGTTGTCCTGGCGGATCTTGTTGAAGGTGAAGTCCTTGACCGAGTAATAGGGGTAGTACTCGGGGAAGTCACGGATGATGTGGGCGGCCACCACCGACAGGTCCCGCGCCGAGGTCTTGTGGCCCGGCTCGCTCATGCCCTCGACGTTCTTGAACGCGGTGTTCTTCAGGCCCCAGGCCTGGGCCTGGCGGTTCATCATCGCGACGAACTGCTCGACCGTGCCGCCAACGCCCTCGGCCAAGGCCACCGAGGCGTCATTGCCCGACTGCACGATCATGCCGCGCAACAGTTCGTCGACCTTGGGCCGCATCGTCGTGTCGATGAACATCACCGAGGCGCCGCCCTTGCGCGCGTCCCAGGCACGCTGCGACACGGCCAGGGTGCCGTCAAGGGTCAGCTTCTTCTCGCGCAGCGCCTGAAAGACGATATAGGCCGTCATCAGCTTGGTCAGCGAGGCCGGGTCGGTCGGGGTGTCGGCATCGCGCTCGGCCAGCACCTGGTTGGAGGTCATGTCCAGCAGCAGGTACTGGCGCGCCGCGACTTCGGGCGGCTGGGGGGCCTGGGCAACAGCGACGGAGCTGGCCACGGCCAGCACAAAGGGAATCAGTGATTTCATCGGGGGATCAACAACAAAGGAGTCAGCCAGAGTCCTGGCAGGAAAAAGAGTTCAGTCCGATCAGCCGCCAGCAAAGGCGCGCAGCACCAGACTTTTCAGCAGCGGCAGTTGCCCATGGAAGAAATGGCCCACACCGGGCACGACGGTGATGGGCAGGACCTGCGGGCGCGCCCAGTCCAGCACTGCCTGCAACGGCACCACATCATCGGCCTCACCGTGGATCACCACGGTGTCGGCCGGCACGGCAGCGGTGTCGAAACGACTGGTTGCCGGGCCCACCAGCAGCAGGCGCTCGGCACGCTGGTCCTCGGGCAGGCGCAACGCCGCCTGCGAGGCCACATAGCCGCCGAAGGAGAAGCCCGCCAGCAGCAAGGGCAGGCCGGGCTCGCGCAGCGCGGCGATCACCGCCAGCGCGTCGTCAATCTCGCCCCGGCCCTCGTCCCACACGCCTTGTGATTGGCCGATACCACGGAAGTTGAAGCGAACCGCGCGATAACCCAGTTGCACAAAGGCGCGGGCGACGGTCTGCACGACCTTGTTGTCCAAGGTGCCCCCCTGCACAGGGTTGGGGTGGCAGATCACGGCCACGCCGCGCGGTGCGTCGGCAGGATTGTCAATCGCGCACTGGAGCTCGCCGGTCGGGCCGGCAATCAGCATGGTTTTGGTCTGTGAGTTCACCGGCGGTCAGGCTCAGCGGCCCACATTCGGTGGCAGGACCAGGCGCTCGACCACCTCGCCGCCAATCAGGTGCTTGTCGACGATCTCGTCGATGTCGCTGTTGTCGACAAAGGTGTACCAGGTCTCTTCCGGATAGATCACCGCCACCGGGCCGCCGGCGCAGCGGTCCAGGCAGCCGGCCTTGTTGACGCGCACCTGGCCGACGCCGGACAGGCCCGCCGCCTTGATGCGTGATTTGCAGTGGTTGAACGCTTCCTGCGCACCATGCTGGGCGCAGGCGTTCTCGCCGCTGTCGCGCTGGTTGAGGCAGAAAAAGATGTGGCGCTGGTAATAACTCATGGCTGGATTGTAGGCAGTGCGCGCAGCGCACGGGCGCTGCGCGCCCCCGTATCCAAAGGCATCTGGCGGCTCAAGCCGGATCTCGGCGGCTGACGCGCCCCAGCAGCCACAGCAGGCTCATGAAAGGCCACAGCCAGCCGACCCATTGCGCCACGCCATGAAAGCGGATGAAACGGCCCTGCTCCCAGGACGCCAGGTTCTGCGCAAAATACGGGTCGGTAGGCGCAACGCTGACGAGGGCGATCAACGCGGTGATGCCTATCAGTCCCAGGGCCGCTGCCGCGCGGGCCGGAACCCAGCAAAGCAACACCGCCAGCAGTCCGCCAAAGGCCAGGCCCCATTGCGCCGGGCCGGTCATCCAGGCCAGCGCATGCTGGGGGCCGAAGCTCATCGCTGCGGAGAAAGCGGTAGCGCACACACCCAGGGTCGCGGCACCAAGCACCAGGCCCAACTTGCGCCATCCCGGCATGGCCACCGCCAACGCGAGCAGACAGGGCGCGAGCAGGCCCAGGGCGATCGTCAGCGCCTCCAGGCCCGGCGGCAGCGCGCGGCCAGGCTCGGCCAGCGAGGCTGCCGCATGGCCCAGTTCCCAGGGCGTATCTTCCAATGCCAGTATCAGCCACTCACGCAGGCGGGGCAGCACCTGGCCCAGACCCAGCGGCACAGGGGCAGGGAACAGCAATCCCACCGGCCACAGCAGCAGCAGGGCCAGGGCGCCGGCGCTCGATGGCACGAACCAGCGGTCGCGCAGGGTCTGCCAGCGCTCCATTCCGCCCAAGGCATGGACCAGCAGACCCAGCAGCACGCCCAGCGCGGCACCGGCCGTGTTCAGCGCCCAGTCGGCCAGCGACGGAACACGCGACGGGAGGAAATGCTGCAGGGTCTCGATCAGGAACGACAGCAGGCTGGGTAGCAGCAATCCGGCCAGCAAGGCCCATCGCAGCCCGAAGCCGCTGCGCACCAGGGCGGCAAACAGCAATCCGCCCAACGGCAGATAGGCCAGCAGATTCGACGACACATCGAACGCCAGCCAGTAACGGGGCCAGGGCAGGCGCAGCACCTCCACCAGCCCGGCCCCCGGCGGCCAGCGCCAGCCGGTGAAGGGGTAGAGGCTGGCATAGACCGCCAGCAGGCCGTAGGCAAGCGCCAGCAGGGAGGCCAGGCTGCGACGGCGGCGCATGGTCAGTCAGGCATCAAAAGGGCTTGACCACAACCAGGATCACCACAACGGCGAAGATCAGCACCGAGGTCTCGTTGAACACGCGGAACCACCGGTGGCTGCGGCGATTGGCCAACTGCTCGAACTTGCGCAGGATTGAGCGGCACATATGGTGATAGCCAACCGCCAGCAGCACCACCAGCAGCTTGGCATGCATCCAGCCGCTGCCGGGCCCGCGACCGATGCCGTAGTACAGCCACAGCACCAGGCCCAGGGCCAGCGCAGGCACCATCAGCAGGGTCATGAACTTGTAGAGCTTGTGCGCCATCAGGAGCAGGCGCTCACGTTCGGCGTGGCTGTCGGCCGGCACCATGGCCAGATTGACGAACAGCCGGGGCATATAGAACAGACCAGCGAACCAGCTGGCGACGAAGATGATGTGAAAGGCTTTGACCCAGAGCATCAGCCATTATGGCGTGCATACCAAGCCGAGAACGACGCTGTAACGTTGACGCGAGGATCTCGACAAACGCAAAGTGGCGGCACAAAAAAAAGCCCCGACCTTGGGCCGGGGCTGGAAAGCCTTATCGCTGTCATCACGCTAAGGCTCCTGCTCAGGGAGGAAAAGCAGGGAGCGACCACCTCACGGCTATCGCTCAGTGCAGATTTTACCAGATATCGCACCACGCACCGTATACGGGGAGTTACGGATACCATTGGTTCATGGGGTCAGTCCCAAATTTTCACGCTCGTTCCTCGGAGAAACAGACCTTGCGCACGCCCACCCCCTACCCGACCAACCGCCCTCGCCGCCTGCGTCGTGACCGCTTCACCCGTGACCTGGTGCGCGAGCATGGGCTGAGCGTCAAGGATCTGATATTGCCGGTCTTCGTGCACGAGGGTGAGAACCGGCTTCACCCCATTGACTCGATGCCCGGAGTGGCCCGGCAGAGCCTGGACCACCTGCTGCGCACCGCCGAAGAGGCGGTGAGTCTGGGCATTCCGATGATGGCCCTCTTCCCGGCCATCGAACCCCAGCTGAAGACCATCGACGGCGCCGAGGCCTTCAACCCGGAGGGGGTGATCCCGCGCGCCGTGCGGGCGCTCAAGTCGCGGTTCCCGGAGCTGGGCCTGCTGACCGATGTGGCTCTGGACCCCTACACCAGCCATGGCCAGGACGGCCTGCCGGACGAGACCGGCTATCTGATCAACGACGCCACGGTCGAGCTGCTGGTGCGGCAAGCCCTGACCCAGGCCGAGGCCGGCGCCGATATGGTGGGCCCCAGCGACATGATGGACGGTCGCATTGGCGCCATCCGCGCGGCGCTGGAAGCGGCCGGCCACATTCACACCCGAATCATGGCCTACAGCGTCAAGTACGCAAGTGCCTTCTACGGCCCCTTCCGCGATGCCGTTGGCTCCAAGAGCGCCCTGGGCAAGGCCGACAAGAACACCTATTACGTGGACCCGGGCAATAGCGACGAGGCGCTGCGCGAGGTGGCCCTGGACCTGGCCGAGGGCGCCGACATGGTGATGGTCAAGCCCGGCATGCCGTATCTGGACATCGTGCGCCGGGTCAAGGACGAGTTTCGCGTGCCGACGTTCGCCTACCAGGTCAGCGGCGAATACGCGATGCTGAAGGCCGCCGCCGCCAATGGCTGGCTGGACCACGATGCGGTGATGATGGAGTCGCTGCTGGCCTTCAAGCGCGCCGGCGCCGATGGCGTGCTGAGCTATTTCGCACTCGACGCGGCCCGCCTGATCAAGGCCGGCCGCTGATGCGCATCTTTCACCTCAGCGGCGACCAGTTCACCGAGCTGGACGCCATGCCCGAGCAAATGCCGGCCACGGGCTTTCTGTGGGTGGGCAGCGCCCGGCGCGAGTTCGAGGTCAACGCCGCCAACATCCAGGCCGCGCTGCAGCGCTGGACCAGCAGCCAGTTGGTGGACCTGCATGTGTCCGATCTGCTGAACAACCAACTGCCCTCGCACTTCGACTACACCTCCTGGTACGACCTGCTGGTGTTCCGCCGGCTGGCCGCGGCGCCGGGCAGCGCCGAGCTGTTCGTCGACGCCGAGCATGGCACGATGGCCTCTGCCGAGCGGGCGCTGAAGGCCATAGACACCAGCCCGGTCGGGTTTGCAGTGTTCGACCGCGTGCTGCTGACGGTGCACCCGGCCGATTGCCAGGTGCGCGAGTTCTTTGCACAGAAGATCACCAAGCTGACCCAAGGCACCGACTTTCGCGGCAGCAGCCGTCTGCCCAACAGCAGCGCCGACCTGATGCTGCGCATGGTCAACCATATGGTGGACAGCTATCTGGAGCTGCGCCGCCTGCTGACCCGTCAGCTGGGCACGCTGCAGCAGGAACTGCTGGACCCGCACAGCCACTTCGACAACTGGCAGCTGCTGCTGGACTCGCGTAACAGCCTGCACCTGCTGGACGACACCTGCGAAGACCAGCGCAGCGCCATCCAGGAGTGGATAGACGCGCTGGACGAGTGGCCGCCCGAGGTCGACGCCCAGGCGCGCCGCGAACGCGAGCTGCTGCGCGTGCGCTCGCGCGATGTGCTGGAGCATGTCGAGCGGGTGCTCAGCCATGTGCGGCGGCTGGAGTCCTCGGCCGAGGCGGCGGTGCAGATGCACTTCTCGGCGCTGGGCCATCGCACCAACGCCATCATGCGCACCTTGACGGTGCTGACCGCCATCTTCATGCCCTTGAACCTGATCACCGGCATCTTCGGCATGAACTTCGACGCGCTGCCGCTGATACACAGCGCCACCGGCTTCTGGGTGGCGACCTTGATGATGCTGACCCTGGGTCTGGGCCTGGGCGCCTTCTTCTGGCGCAAGCGCTATCTGAGCAGCCAGCGCTGAACGCTATCGGGTCTTGCCGCCCGCATAGGGGTCGGCAAAGCCCATCGCCAGCAGCAGCTCGGTCTCGCGCGCCTCCATGCAGGCGGCTTCGTCGTCGACCTCGTGGTCATAGCCCTGGGCATGCAGCGTGCCATGGACCAGCAGATGGGCATAGTGGTCGGCGATGGCTATGCCCATCTCCTGCGCCTCCCGGGCCACCACCGGCGCGCAGAGCACCAGATCGGCCACCACCACCGGTTCGTGGCTGTAGTCGAAGGTCAGCACATTGGTGGCGTAGTCCTTCTGCCGGTAGTCGCGGTTCAGCGCCTGGCCCTCCTCGGCGCCGACGATGCGCACGGTCAGCTCGCCCGGCAGCTCCAGCGCCGTGCGTATCCAGCGAACGACCTTGTGCCGGGGCAGCAGCGCGCGGTGGCTCGCATCGGCAAACTGCAGCGACAGGCTCAGCTCGGGCTTGCTCATACGGCACCCTCCCGCCTAGAGGTCTGGGCCTCATAAGCGCGCACGATGCGCGCCACCAGCGGATGGCGCACCACGTCGGCGGCGGTGAAGTGGGTCATGGCAATGCCGTCGACATCGCTCAGCACCCGCTCGGCATCGACCAGGCCGCTGGCCATGCCCTTGGGCAGGTCGATCTGGCTGGTGTCGCCGGTGACCACGCATTTGCTGCCGAAACCGATACGTGTCAGGAACATCTTCATCTGCTCGGGCGTGGTGTTCTGCGCCTCGTCCAGGATCACGAAGGCATGGTTCAATGTGCGCCCGCGCATGAAGGCCAGCGGGGCGATCTCCAGCAGGCCCTTCTCGAAGGCCTTGGTGACACGCTCGAAGCCCATCAGATCGTAGAGCGCGTCATACAGAGGGCGCAGATAGGGATCGACTTTCTGCGCCAGATCGCCGGGCAGAAAACCCAGCCGCTCGCCGGCCTCGACCGCCGGTCGCGTCAGGATGATGCGCTGCACCGTGTTGCGCTCCAGCGCGTCAACGGCGCAGGCCACGGCCAGAAAGGTCTTGCCGGTGCCGGCCGGCCCTAGGCCGAAGGTGATGTCGTGCGAAAGGATCTTGCGCAGATAGTCATGCTGGTTCGGCGTGCGGCCGGCCAGCTCGGCGCGGCGCGTGCGCAGGGTGATGGCGCCGTCAACGGGATGGGCGTCCGCCGTGCCGTCGCCCAGCGCCGCGGCCACAGCGGCACGCTTGCGGGGCCGTGCCTGGGCCAGATCACCGGCCGCCTCGACCAGGGCCAGTTGGAAGGCCTGCGGCGGTATCGGCTTGGCGGCGCGCTCGTACAGACTCTTGATCAGCGTCACCGCACGCTCGGCAAAGGCCTTGGCGCCTTCGACGCGGAAATACTCGTTGCGGCGCGAGATGCTGACGTCCAGCGTGGTCTCGATCTGGCGCAGGTGTTCGTCCAGCATGCCGCATAAATGGGCCAGCCGGGCGTTGTCCAGGGGGACGAATTCATGTCGAAGTATCACGATTTGCTTCGCTTGTGTGTGAAGCTGCATTGTCGCCCGGGTGGACACCGAGGCTGCAAGGGGGCCGCGTCCTGCACAATCATCGACCATGAGAAGCCTGTCCGCCGTCCCCGTACTGATCCGACTACTGGCCCGGCTGCTGTGCTTGAGCGCCGCGCTGGCCTGGCTGACGCCGGCCCTGGCCCAGTCCAAGCAATACCTGACCCTGAATCAGGCACTGGCCGTGGCCAGCGATGCCCCGCTGTTCCCCGACGGGGCCGCCGCGCGTGCGCAGGCCCTGCCGGATGACTGGGCGCAGAGCCGGCCTGGCTACAGCGGCGCGGTCTGGTATCGCCTTGGCTTCGATGCGGCGCCGCAAGCCCCAGGTCAGCCACTCGGGCTCTACATCGACCGCGCCTGCTCCAACTACCAGCTGGTACTCAACGGCATCAAGCTGAAGAGCATCGGCGCGATGCAGGACCCGATCAGCGACCACTGCTATGCCGCCCAGCTGGTGGAGCTGCCCAGCGGCCTGCTGAAGGCTCAGGGCAATGTGCTGGACCTGCATCTGGCCGGCTATGCCCGGCAGCGCGTCAATGCGGTGCAGCGCGGTGGCGGCCTGTCGGCAGTGGAGCTGGGCCCGCTGGATGAACTGACGCAGCGGACTCACCGTACCAATCTATGGCGGCAGGGCTTGCCGGCCCTGCTGTCGGCGGTCATGCTCAGCTTGGCCCTGTTTGCCGGCGCGCGAGCGCTGATCAGCCATCGCGAACGTCATCTGGGCTATCTGGCCGGCATGGCCCTGCTCACGGCCCTGCTGAGCCTGCGCTTCTTTGTCGGCGAAGTCCCGCTGCCTCGCGATCAGCTTGAGTGGCTGCTGGCCAGCCTGGTGCCGCCACTGGTGCTGTGCGTGGTGCAGTTCCTGCTGCGCCAGGTCGGCTGGGAACACCGGGCCCTGAACATGGCGCTGGCGCTGCAATGCCTGCTGGTGCCGGTGAGTCTCTGGTGGGCCGGAGCGCTGCACCACCATACGCTTGCCGGTGCCTGGTATCTGGTGCTGACCGCACAGGTGCTGGCCGCAATGGCCTTTCACCTGTGGCTGGCTTGGCGCAACCAGCGCAAGGAATTCTGGCTGATGGCCGGCATCCTGGGGCTGGCCGGGCTGCTGCTGGTGCTGGAGGTGTTGACACAGCACCGCCTCGTCGCCGGACCGGTGGGCCTGGCGGCCGTGGCCATGCCGCTGTGCATGTTGATGATAGGTCTGCGCCTGGTCGTCCTGCAGGCCCACGGCCGCAACCAGGCCGAGCTGGACCGCAGTGTGATGGAACAGCGCCTGCGCGACACCGTGACCGAGATCGAGCGCAACTATGCCCAGTTGGCCGAGACCAAGGTGGAACAAGTCACCGAGCGCGAGCGCAAGCGCATCGCCGCCGACCTGCATGATGACCTGGGTGCCAAGCTGTTGACCATCGTTCACACCAGCGAGTCGGATCGCATCTCCACTCTGGCGCGCGAAGCGCTGGAGGAGATGCGCCTGTCGGTTCGCGGCCTGACCGGCAAGCCGGTTCAGCTGCTCGACGCCCTGGGCGACTGGCGGGCCGAGGTGGTGTCGCGGCTCAGCCAGGCGAATATCGTCGCCGAATGGAAGTCGCCGCCCGAGGACATCGTGCACACCCTGCCGGCGCGGGCCTATGTGCAGACGACCCGCATCTTCCGCGAGTCGGTCAGCAACATCATCAAGCACAGCGGTGCGACCCACTGCACCATCAGTTGCGCGGTGCTTGGCACCGACTTCCAGGTCATGATCCAGGACAACGGCCATGGCATCTCGATGGAACTGGACGGCAGGCTGGACCGGGGCCACGGCATGGCCAGCATGAAGTCGCGCGCCAAGCAGATGCATGGCCAGTGCCTGGTCGAGTCGGGACCGGGCTGGGGAACCGTGATTCGTCTCACGATTCCGCTCTGAGCGTGTGCCCCCATCGCTTGATTCACCCGCCACGGCGTCGATAACCCCGTATCCCTACAAGGCGAGAGCAATGAACAATATTCTGCTGCTGGAAGATCTGCCCGAGATTCGCGCCTGGCTGAAGGCCCTGATCAAACAAGTGTTCCCGGCCTCGGAGATCATCGAGTGCGCGCGCATCCATGACGCGCTGCAGCTGGTGGCGGCACAGAAGTTCAGCCTCGCCCTGCTCGACCTCGGTCTGCCAGACGGCTCCGGCGTCGATGTGGTCGCCGCCCTGCGCGATGCCCAGCCCGACGTGCAGTCGGTGATCGTCACCATCCACGACGACGACGAGCACCTGTTCCCCGCCCTGCAGGCCGGTGCCTTCGGCTATCTGCTGAAGGAGCAGTCGCGTGAGCTGCTGGTCGAGCAACTGCAACGGATGAGCCAGGGTGAGCCGCCGCTGTCGCCTTCGATCGCGCGCAAGGTGATTGCCTATTTCACCGGCCAGCAGCGCCGTCCGCAGGCCTCGAACACGCTGGTGCACGAGGTCTCGCTGACCGACCGCGAAACCGAGGTGCTGCTGCGCGTGGCCAAGGGCTATACCCTGCCCGAGATCGGCGTGCAACTGGGCCTGAGCCGACACACCATCGCCGACTATGTGAAGCAGATCTACCGCAAGCTCAATGTGTCCTCGCGCGCCGAGGCCGCCCTGGAAGCACAACGCCTGGGCTTGTTCGGTCGCGGATAATCCGGTCGATGATCGGACGACTGACTGGCGTAATCGCGGAGAAATCGCCCCCGCTGGTGCTTGTGGACGTGAATGGCGTCGGCTATGAGGTCGACGTACCCATGAGCACCTTCTACAACCTCGGCGGCCTGGGCGAGCGCGTCACCCTGCTGACCCACCAGGTGGTGCGCGAAGACGCCCATCTGCTGTTCGGCTTTCTGACGATCGAAGAGCGTGCCACTTTCCGCCAGCTGATCAAGATCAGCGGCGTCGGCCCGCGCATGGCCCTGTCCATCCTGTCCGGCCTGAGCGTGCAGGAGCTGGCCCAGGCCATCACCCGCCAGGAGGCCGGCCGCCTGGTCAAGGTGCCGGGCATTGGCAAGAAGACGGCCGAGCGCCTGCTTCTGGAACTCAAGGGCAAGCTGGGCCCGGATCTGGCCCTGCCGGCGAGCATCGCCAATGACGCGCAGGGCGACATCCTGCAGGCCCTGGTCGCGCTGGGTTATAGCGACAAGGAAGCGGCGAGCGCGCTGAAGGCGCTGCCGGCCGACATCGGCGTCAGCGAAGGCATCAAGCAGGCCCTCAAAGCCTTGGCGCGCTGAGCGCTCAAAACCTGTATATCTGAACAGCTCGCGCACATAATGCGCATATGAGCATTCAAACCGATGAGTTCGAGCCTACACGGCGCGTGGTCAGCCCAGCCCCCACTTCGCCCAACGAAGAAGCAATAGAGCGCGCGCTGCGACCCAAGGGCCTGCGCGAATACGTCGGCCAGGCCAAGGCACGCGAGCAGTTGGAGATATTCATCGGCGCGGCCAAGAAGCGCGAAGAGGCGATGGACCATGTGCTGCTGTTCGGCCCACCCGGCCTGGGCAAGACGACGCTGAGCCACATCATCGCCAACGAGCTGGGCGTCAATCTGCGTCAGACCTCGGGCCCGGTGCTGGAAAAGCCCAAGGACCTGGCCGCCATCCTGACCAATCTGGAGCGCAACGATGTGCTCTTCATCGACGAGATACACCGGCTGAGCCCGGTCGTCGAAGAAATCCTCTACCCGGCGCTGGAGGACTACCAGATCGACATCATGATCGGCGAGGGCCCGGCCGCCCGCTCGATCAAGCTTGATCTGCAGCCCTTCACCCTGGTCGGCGCCACAACGCGCGCGGGCATGCTGACCAATCCGCTGCGCGACCGCTTCGGCATCGTCGCCCGGCTGGAGTTCTATTCGGCGGAGGAACTGGCACGCATCGTCACCCGCTCGGCAGGGCTCCTGAATGTGCCCACCGATGAAGAGGGCGCCTTCGAGATCGCCCGCCGCTCGCGCGGCACGCCGCGCATCGCCAACCGCCTGCTGCGCCGCGTACGCGACTATGCGGAAGTCAAGGGCGACGGCCGCATTGGCAAGCGCATCGCCGATCTGGCCCTGGCCATGCTGGACGTCGATCCGCGCGGCTTCGACGTGATGGACCGCAAGCTGCTGGAGGCCGTCATCCACCGCTTCGATGGCGGCCCGGTCGGTCTGGACAATGTGGCTGCTGCGATCGGCGAAGAGCCCGGCACGATAGAGGACGTGATCGAGCCCTATCTGATCCAGCAGGGCTTCTTGCAACGCACGCCGCGCGGGCGCATCGCCACCTTGGCCGCCTTCCGACACCTGGGCGTGACGCCACCGAAGTCCGCCGCGGATCTGTTCGACGAATAGACATAAAAAAAGCGACCCGAAGGTCGCTTCTTTCAACTGTGATCCGAAGATCAGCCCTGTCGCGTGTATCGCGCCAGGGCCTGCTGCAGCCGGACAAGCCCTTCCGGACTTGTCCGCGCGGCATCAGAAGTTGTGGCGGATACCAGCGGCCAGCGACGTGAAGTCGCCTGCCTTGTTCAGCGTGTTCTTGGTGTCGATGGCCGTGTAGTAGCCATACACCTTGGTGCGCTTGCTCAGGTTGTAGTTGTAGCCCAGCGTGAACTGGTTGGCCTTGTTGGTCGACACGTTCTTGCCCGTGGCACCGAAGTTCACGTGGAACTCCGAAGCACCCAGGGCGTACATGCCAGCCAGACGCGAAATGGTACGCGACGAGCCGTTGACGTCTTCGCGCTGAACGTAGCCACCGATGGTGAATGCGCCCATCTCATACAGTGCACGGCCAGCGAATTGCTTCACATTACCTTGCTTGGTGTAGCCAGCACCCAGGTGCAGAGGGCCCTGGTCGTAGTTGGCGGACAGGTCGAATGCCTTCTTGTCGACGCCTTCGCCGGCGTGGACGGCGACTTCAGCAGTGAAACCACCGAAGTTGGGCGAGAACCAGCCCACCTTGTTGGTCGTGGGGAACGGGCCGCCGTACAGCGCGTCGGACGACGAACCGGTTTCGTGGTTGTGCATGCCGACATAGTCGGACGTGGCGTAGTACGAACCGGGAGTCCAGTTGCCCAGACGGATGGTGCCGAAGCTGCCGGTCAGGTCGACGTGCGACTCACGGCCCCAGAACGAAGCGGCAGCCTTGCCGTCGCTGGAGTCAAAACCGCTTTCCAGCACGAACGAAGCCTTCAGGCCGCCGCCCAGGTCTTCAACGCCCTTGAAGCCAAAACGCGACGAGTTGTTGGCGACAACAATCTTGCGGCCTTGGTTGTTGATCTTCTGGCTCTCAACGGTGGTGTTGATGCGGCCGTACAGGGTCACCGAGCTTTGAGCGAAAGCCGGGGCGGAAATAGCTGCAATGGCAGCAACAAGAGCGATCTTTTTCATCGTTTGCCTTTGAGAGTTGAGGGTTTGCCGGGCTTTTTTCAGCCTGATCTTGTGTTCGGAAAGTGGACGCAGTATAGAAGTTGCAGGGTTTACTCGGTACCCTTGACGCAGCGTAAAAACAACAACCGCCGGTCAAGCCTGCTTTCCAAGCCCCGCGGGAGCGTGGCGCGAGACTACGGACGCCGAAGTCCGCCCACCACAGAGCCGGCCCAGCAGCCACAGGCCCAGGGCCAGCACCAGCGCAAACACGATCTGCTGCAGCAGGGGCAGGCCATGCACCGTCCACAGAAATACCGCCGTCAGTGTCAACACGACGACGAACAGGGCCAGCACAAGGCCCTGCCGAAGCAGACTCATCGGCGGATCGAAGCGCTGCACCCGCGCGCAGTCGAACGGTTCGCGGGGGAAGCGCGCCTCCAGCTCTTCCGGCCGCCAGCCCGGTGGCTTGAACCAAATTCGCACCTTGTCGAGCCAGTTGCGGGCATGCCAGCTGTCCTTGGCCAGGGCGGCATAGACCTCCAGATTGGCCCACAGCGGATTCCAGCTGCGCAGCGGCTTACGTGTGCCGTATACGCAGGGCTGCTCGTCCAACTCCGGCTGGAAGCTGCCGAACATGCGGTCCCAGACGATCAGGATGCCGCCATAGTTGCGGTCCAGATAGACATCGTTCACCGCATGGTGGACGCGGTGGTTGGACGGCGCACAGAACCAGCGGTCGAACCAGCCCAGGCGGCCGATCTGCTGGGTGTGGACCCAGTATTGATAGAGCAGGTCGATCAGCGCAACGACGGCAAACACCAGCGGCGGAAAGCCCAGCACGGCCATCGGCAGATAGAAGATCCAGCCGAGCAGCCAGCCGCTGCTGGTTTGCCGCAGGGCGGTGGACAGGTTGTAGTCCTCGCTCTGGTGGTGCACCACATGGGCGGCCCAGAACACGGCGCTGGTATGGCCGAAGCGGTGGTGCCAGTAATAGAAGAAGTCGTAGAGCAGCAAGCCCAGGCCCCAGACCCACAGCGACTGGACCGGCAGCTGCCAGATGGCCAGGTGCTCGAAAGCCAGGGTGTAGATACCCAGCTTCATCGCCGTGGCAAAGACCTCGGCGACCTGACTGAGCATGCCCAGGCCTATGCTGTTGACAGCATCGTTCACACGATAGGTATTGCGGCCGCGCCGCACACCGACCCACCACTCAAGCAGTATCAGGGCCAGGAACACCGGGGTGGCCAGGACAATGATTTGCGAACCTTGCATGGGTCAACCCTTGATCTTTGATAGGCGCCCGATTCAGATCAGGCAACCCCGGGCATGGACAGGCCAGAGATGCGCCACCACCCCCTGCTCCAACCCGCCGCGCACCACCACATAGCGGTCGTGCAGATTGACAGTCGGGTCGCAGTGCCCGGGCACCAGCCAGACGGTGTCACCCAGCTCGGGCAGGGTGTCGCCCCGGGCGCGCAGGATCCCGTGCTCGTCACCGCCATTGGCGAACTCCAGATCCCGCCCCCAGACCCGGGGCAGGCCGCTGTCGATCGCATGGGCCTTGTGGCCGGCATCGACAACGGCGTGGGACAGGCCCCGGCTGATGACCTGACTCTTCACGAACAACGCATGCTCGAACACCGGCACGCCACGCTGCGGCTCGTTGTCGGCATAGTCGCGATCCATGAACACATAGGAGCCGGCCTGCAACTCGCCGTAGAGGCCGCTGGCGGTTTCCAGCGCAAAGCTGCCGGTGCCGGCGCCTGTAACCAACGGACAGTTCAGACCGCTGGCCGTGACCGCTGCCTGGGCCGTGCGCGCCACCGTCACCGCATGGTGGATGGCGACCTCGCGCTCGGCCACGCTGCGCAGATGCTGGGCCTTGCCGTGATAGGCCTGCAGCCCGGCAAAGCGCAGGCCGGGATGGGAGGCCACCAGATGGGCCAGCGCACCGGCCTCAGTCGCCGCCACGCCGCAGCGGCCCTGGCCGACGTCGATCTCGACGAACACGTCCAGCTGGGCGCCGGCCTCGCGCACAGCAGCAGCCAGGCGGTCTATGCCCAGCCGCGAGTCCACCGCGATGGCCAGGGTCACGCGCTGGGCCAGCGCCGCCATGCGGGTCAGCTTGCGCGGATCCACGATCTCGTTGCTGATATAGATGTCGTCCACGCCGGCGGCGGCCAGCGCCTCGGCCTCGCTGAGCTTTTGCACGCAGACGCCGACAGCGCCAGCCGCCCTCTGCAGCGCCGCGACGTGGCCGCTCTTGTGCGTCTTGGCATGGGGCCGCAGCCGCATGCCGTGGTTGCCGGCAAAGTCCGCCATCTTCTGGATATTGCGTTCCAGTGCGTCCAGGTCCAGCACCAGGGCCGGCGTGGCCACGGCCGAGACCGGGTCACCTACTTGAATGGCTTCGGCAGTCATGTCGTCATTCCTTGGCGCTCACCATCGCTGAATTCATCCAGGGCCGGGCCTTCCAGGTGCGACTTGTCGTTCCAGCCCACCAGGGTGAAACCCTCTGGCATATAGAGCAGCCGATTAATGCTGGCATTGCCCAGCTCCCAGCTGCGCGGTGCATGCAGTTCCAGCCGCGAGGCGGCCCGGTACAGGCAGTCCATCACCCCGCCATGGGCCACCACGGCAATGTGCTCGCCCGCATGGCGCTCGGCCAGCGCCCTGACGGCCCCGACGCAGCGGGCATAGAAGGTCTGCAGGTTTTCACCGCCCTCGGCCGCGAACAGGGGGTCACGCTGACGCCAGCGCAGGGCCTGATCGGGCCAGCGCTGCTCGATCTCCTTGAAGCTGAGCCCCTCGAAGGCGCCGAAGGAACGCTCGCGCAGGCCCTTGTCCACGCTCAGGGGCAGGCCGACCGACTCGGCCACGGCGCTGGCGGTGGCATGGGCGCGCGACAGATCGCTGCAGTAGATCGCGGTCAGGTCCTCGCCGGCCACCGACAAGGCCAGCCTCCTCGCCTGCTCGCGCCCCACGGCATTCAGCGGAATGTCCAGATGCCCCTGGATGCGCGAATCGACGTTCCAGGCGGTTTCGCCATGGCGTATGGCCAGGATGCGGGTCACGGCGGGATGGGTCATCGCTCAGACACCCCAGACCACGTCATGGTGCTTGGCCAGCGCGCGGCGCATCATCTCCAGCAGCGGCCAGACGCGCTGGCGCAGGCTCACGCCCTCGCGTGGCGGCAGTTGCACGCCCTCCGCCCTGGCCTCGGCCTGCGCCTGTGCATAGGCCGCCTCATCGGCGGCCACCGCCTGCTCGATGGCAGCCATCAGCGCTGGCAGATCGGCGGGCTCGAAGATGCCTTTGGCCGTGACCGGGCGACCTAGCAATTTGAGCAAATGATCGCCGGCCGGCCCCATCATGATCACGTCGGCGGAGTCCTTGGACTTGAACTTGTAGAGCATGGCGGGCCTTTGCTGCAGTGGCGTGTTGGCCGCCATTGTGCAACGCCCTCAAGGCGCGCTGCTGGGGTTAGCGCATTAAACGCCGTTGGCGTGCCGCATCATCCGCAGCGAGGCCGGCGGCTTGATGCGCGGCGGCGCAAATACGCGCTGCTCGAAGCTGGCCACATCCAGCGCCGGGGCATACAGAAAGCCCTGGAACTCATGGCAACCGGCCTGGGCCAGGAATTCGCGCTGGGCGACGGTCTCCACGCCCTCGGCAATTACCTGCAGCTTCAAGGCCCGGCCCATCTGGATGATGGCGTTGGCAATGCCGACATCGCTGGCGTCGTCGGGCAGGCCCTTGACGAAGCTGCGGTCTATCTTCAGCCGCTGGATCGGGAAGCGCTTCAGATAGCCCAGGCTGGAGTAGCCGGTGCCGAAGTCGTCGATGGCCAGTCGCACGCCCAGATCGGCCAGGCCCTGCAAACGTTGCAAGGCCTCGTGGGCGTCATGGACCAGGATGGATTCGGTCAGCTCCAGCTCCAACAACGCAGCCGGCAGGCCGGCAGCCAGCAGCACATCGGCCACGTGCTCGACAAAGCGCGGCTGCTGGAACTGCAGCGCCGACACGTTCACGGATACCGGCATGAAGGCACCGCGCCGCTGCCACAGCGCCGCCTGGCGGACAGCCTCGTGCAGCACCCAGTCGCCGATGGCGATGATGAAACCGCTGTCTTCGGCCACCGGAATGAATTCGGCCGGCGAGATCTCGCCGCGCACCGGATCGCGCCAACGTATCAGCGCCTCGGCGCCTATCACCCGGCCATAATCGAGATCGACCTGGGGCTGGTAGTGCAGCCGGAACTGCCCCTCCTTCAGTGCCTGACGCATGCTGTGGTCCAGGCGCATCCGTGACAGCAGATCGACGTCCTTGCGCGGCTGGTGGAAGCGGAACCCCGCGCGGCCGCTCTCCTTGGCGCGGTGCATGGCGCGGTCGGCGCTGGCCAGCATCTCGTCGGTGTTGGTGCCATCGCTGGGATACAGGGCGATGCCGATGCTGGCGGTGACCGTGAAGCTGAGCTTGTCCAGCGTGAAGGGCTTGACCATCGAATCGAGCACGCGCCGTGCAGTGGCCTCGGCACCACGGGGGTCGGCCTGATGCACCAGCAGCGCGAATTCGTCGCCCCCGAGTCGCGCCACCGTGTCGACCTCGCGCAGGCTGCGCTTGATGCGCTCGGTGACCTCGACCAGCACGCGGTCGCCGAACGAGTGGCCCAGGGTGTCGTTGATCTGCTTGAAACGGTCCAGATTGATGCTCAGCAGGCCGAAGCCCGAGCCCTCGCGGCGCGCCATCGCCACCGCATAGTCGATGCGTTCGGAGAGGGCCCGGCGGTTCGGCAGACCGGTCAGCGCATCGGTATGCGACAGCTCCTCGATGCGCTGCGAGGCCGCCAGCTTCTCGCTCAGATCGCGGAAGGAATAGACACGTCCGATTGGCCGGCCCTTGCTCCATTGGGGCAGCGACACGCGCTCCAGTACCCGGCCGCAGTGCAGCTTGATGACGTCGCTGGCCTGCATCAGCGGCGCATCCTGGATGGCCGCCAGGCGGATGTTATAGGCGCTGCTCTCTGTCACGCTGCGCCGCATCCAGGCCTGCACCGCCTCATCGTTCTTCTCGACCAGCAGGTCGTCCGGAATGCTCCAAAGCGAAGCAAAGCGCTGGTTGAACGAGCGCATGCGGCCGGCCAGGTCGGTCACCAGGATGCCGTCGGCCGTCGATTCAAGCGTTGCGCGAAGCTCGGCCAGCAGGGTCTCGCGCTCATCCTCGCTCTGGCGCTGGCGGGTCTGGTCGTGCAGAGCCACCAGCCAGTGACCGGCGCCCGGTTCGTCGGCGGCCGGCGGCAGATGGCTGATGCGACGCGTCACCCAGACGGTGTGGCCGTCCTTGTGGCGCAGCAGGGTATCGGAGAACAGCGCTTCGGTCGCACCGGCGCTGACCTGCGACCAGAACATCATGTCCTCGGGTGTGCAGACCAGCGACTCGACCGACACGCCCAGCAGCTCGGAGCTGTCCATGCCCAGCATGCGGGCGCCGGGGGCATTCAGCGCAATGATCTTCAGCGACGCGGCGTCCACCAGCCAGACGGCCTCGAGCAGGGCGCCGATCAGGGGCGCCCAGCGGCTCAAGACGCCGGGGCGGTCGCCCAGGGCGACCTGAGACACCGCGCCGAATGTCACGCAGCCAGCTCCTGGTAGGTCTCTGGCCGAGTCACCACCGGCTCGAAGAAGTAGGCCACCCGCTGGCGCGGCGACAGATAGTCCAGCGCCGACTGGGGCAGCATCGCCGGCTTGAGGCTGCGGCGTATGCCCAGGTCGGGCTGGGTCTCCAGATTCAGTATCAGCGCCTCTTCGCGCGGCACCTTGGGATCGTGAACCATCACCCGAGGCTTCAGCGGCCGCGACGAGTTGACGGCCACGACCAGGGCAAAGCGGTCATCGGTCAGCTGCACCGCCGAGCCCGGGGGATAGACCCCCATCATGCGGATGAAGGCATTCAGCATCGTTGCGTCGAACCGGCTGCGGCCCTGGGCAAACATCAGCGACAGCGCCTCGTGCGGCGTCATCGATTTGGCCGGTATGGCCGGATTGCAAAGCCCATCAAACCGGTTCACCAGGGCCACGATGCGGGCCGCGGCACTCATGCGGTCAGCGTTCAGGCGCTGCGGGAAGCCTGTGCCGTCTGCATTCTCATGGTGCTGGGCAATGACCAGCAGCGGACCGGCGCTGAGGCCCATCTTCTGCGCCAGGGCCACGCCCTTGGCCACATGGGTCTGGTAGGCCTGCAGCTCGGCGCTGGAGAAACCGTCGTCGCGGCTACGGACCCGTGCCGGCAGCTCCAGCTTGCCCATATCGTGCAGCAGGGCCCCGACGCCCAGATCGGTCATCTCGTCGGCCGACATATTGAAGACGCGGGCCAGCAGCAGCGAGATGATGGACACATTCAGCGCATGGGCGGTGTTGCGGTCGCCTGCGCCCTCGCTCAACAGACGGATGTTCAGGTCGGAATCGCCGAGCATCTTGGCCAGCAGCGCCTTGGTCAGCGCCTCAGCCTGCTCGCGCGAGCCGGTGGGCTGGCGCGGCACCATCTCGATCAGCTGCCGGAAGGCGGTCGAGGCCTCGGCGTACTGTTTCTCGCACAGGTTCAAAGCGTCGCGCTGGGCCTTCAGGGCGTCCTTGTGGACCTGCCTGGCCAACTCCTCGGCGCTGGGCGCGGCAGGAGCGGCCGCCACAGGCTCGGGCGAGGCGGCACCTTCGGCCGAAGCAACAGGAAGCGCAATCGGTTCAGCGTCCGCTTGCAAATCACTCTTGCTCGGGCTCCAGCGCACCTGTTTGAGCTTGAGGCTGCGCACCGTGGCGAGCTGCTCCTCGGTGGTCAGCTTGAAGCTGCTCAGCGGAAAGGGATGCGACATCCAGCCCAGATCCAGGTGGATGAACATCCCCACCTTGAGCTGGCCGACATCAATCAACGGTTCGGAAGATCTGTCCTTCATTCAGATTAGGCGGCTCCGCTGATGAGCACGTCCTGAGCTGTCTTCGGCAACGCCTTGAGACAACTTGAGTGTGCTTGAGCGCCAAAAAACGTCAAGATTTGGGGCTCGTTCCCGAGTGCAGTTTCTTGAGTACCGCAAAGCGTGGAAAAGACACGCATTCACCCGGCTGATCGACTGCCAACCCGCATCTGAGGGCCGATTCGGCCCGCGACGGCGACGGGCGCCACGACTCAGTGCTTTCCCGCATATCGACCAAATCGGCGGCGTTTTTAGCAATTTCTCGTCACTTTTTCGTCATAAGAGGCAACAAGACACGACCTGACGCCCACCAGCGGCACGCCTTGACCCCTCTACGGGGGCGGCATAGCATCAAAGTTCCATCCCAGCCGGGGGCCCGTCGCTCTCACCTCATGATCAACAAATTCGTGGCCACGCCGGACCAGGCGCTGGCCGATGTGCGCGATGGCGCCACCGTGATGATTGGGGGCTTCGGTACCGCCGGTCTGCCCAACGAGCTGGTCGAGGCTCTGCTGCGCCAGGGCGCACGCGAGCTGACCGTGGTCAATAACAATGCAGGCAATGGCGACACCGGCCTGGCCGCCCTTCTGGCCGCCGGTCGCGTGCGCAAAATCATCTGCTCGTTCCCGCGCCAGGCCGACTCGCATCACTTCGACCGGCTCTATCGCGCCGGTCAGATCGAGCTGGAACTGGTGCCACAGGGCAATCTGGCCGAGCGCATACGCGCCGCAGGTGCCGGCATCGGTGCCTTCTTCACCCCCACCGGCCACGGCACCGATCTGGCCAAGGGCAGGGAGACCCGGGTCATCAATGGCCGGCACTACGTGCTGGAGTACCCGCTGGCGGCCGACTTCGCCCTGATCAAGGCCGAGCGGGGCGACCGCTGGGGCAATCTGAGCTACCGCATGACGGCGCGCAACTTCGGGCCCATCATGGCCGCGGCCGCCACCACGGCGATTGCCAGCGTGCACGAGGTGGTCGAGCTGGGCGAGATGGACCCGGAGGCGATCGTCACGCCAGGCATCTATATACAGCGGGTGGTGCAGATTCCACGCGCCTCGACGCTTGCCGGAGGGGTCAAGTCATGAGCGCATACCAGGCCTGGACCCATGCGCAGATGGCACAACGCGTCGCGCAGGACATCGCCGATGGCTCGGTCGTCAACCTGGGCATAGGCCTGCCGACCCTGGTGGCGAATCAGATCCCGGCCGACCGCGAGGTCATCCTGCACAGCGAGAACGGCGTGCTGGGCGTGGGCCCGGCGCCTGACGCGGGCGCCGAGGACTACGATCTGATCAATGCCGGCAAGCAGCCGGTGACCCTGCGGCCGGGTGGCTGCTTCTTTCACCATGCCGACAGCTTCGCGATGATGCGTGGCGGCCATCTGGACATCTGTGTGCTCGGCGCCTTCCAGGTCTCGGTGCGCGGCGATCTGGCCAACTGGCATACCGGCGCTGCCGATGCAATACCGGCCGTTGGCGGCGCCATGGACCTGGCCCTGGGCGCCAAGCGCACGTTTGTAATGATGGAACTGCTGAGCAAGAAGGGTGAGAGCAAAATCGTCCCCGAGTGCAGCTATCCGCTCACCGCCCCCGCCTGCGTCAGCCGCATCTATACCGATCTGGCCGTGTTCGAGGTGGTGCCCGAAGGCCTGCGTGTGCTGCAGCGCTGCCCCGGCCTCGAAGCGGCCGAGCTACAGCGCCTGGTCGGCCAACCCCTGCTCCAATCCTGAATTCCAACCTCCCTCCCCCATGACCATGAACCAAGCCTTTATCTGCGACGCCATCCGCACCCCGTTCGGACGCTACGGCGGCGCCCTGTCCTCGATCCGTACCGATGATCTGGGCGCCCTGCCGCTGCGCGCGCTGATGGAGCGCAACCCCAAGGTGGACTGGGCGGCGGTGACCGACGTGCTCTACGGCTGCGCCAACCAGGCCGGCGAGGACAACCGCAACGTCGCCCGCATGGCCGCGCTGCTGGCCGGACTGCCGATCGAACTCCCCGGCGCCACCATCAACCGGCTGTGCGGCTCGGGCATGGACGCCGTGGGCCAGGCGGCGCGGGCCATCCGCTCGGGTGAGGCGCAGCTGATGCTGGCCGGCGGTGTGGAAAGCATGAGCCGCGCGCCGTTCGTGATGCCCAAGGCCGAATCGGCCTTCTCGCGCAGCAACGCCGTCTATGACACGACGATAGGCTGGCGCTTCGTCAACAAGCTGATGAAGGCGCAGTACGGTGTCGATTCAATGCCCGAGACGGCCGAGAACGTGGCCAGCGACTTCGGCATTGAGCGCGAGGCCCAGGACCGCATGGCGCTGGCCAGCCAGCTCAAGGCGGTGGCGGCGCAGAAGGCCGGTGTGTTCGACGCCGAGATCCTGCCGGTCAGCATCGCGCAGAAAAAGGGTGACGCCATCATCGTCGCCAAGGACGAGCATCCGCGTGAAACCAGCCTGGAGGCGCTGGCCAAGCTCAAGGGCGTGGTGCGCCCCGATGGCACGGTGACCGCCGGCAATGCCTCGGGCGTCAATGACGGCGCCGTGGCCCTGCTGCTGGCCAGCGAAGCCGGCGCCTCCCAGCAGGGGCTGACGCCGCGCGCCCGCGTCGTCGGCATGGCGGCGGCCGGCGTGGCGCCCCGCATCATGGGCTTCGGCCCGGCACCGGCCACGCGCAAGGTGCTGGCCTTGACCGGCCTGAGTCTGGCGCAAATGGACGTGATCGAGCTGAACGAAGCCTTTGCCGCCCAGGGCCTGGCCGTGCTGCGCGACCTGGGCCTGGCGGACGACGATGCCCGCGTCAACCCGAACGGCGGCGCGATCGCCCTGGGCCATCCGCTGGGGGCCAGCGGCGCACGGCTGGTCATGACGGCCGTCAACCAACTGCACCGCACCGGCGGCCGCTACGCCCTGTGCACGATGTGTATAGGTGTCGGCCAGGGCATTGCGCTGATTGTTGAGCGCGTTTGAACAGGCGTTAGACGCTGAACCCCTCATCAACGCCGCCGGGCTGCCTAACAGCCCGGCGGCGTTTCGCTTTGATGGCACGCAAACCCGTGCGCCCCATGCCGGTGCATTCAGGCCAGACTCGCAGCTTCCGTGCGTATAGCGCCCATATACGGCGATCCGACGGGGACAAACCCAGGCCACAGGCCTATAGTCAGCGAATTCTTGGTTCGCGCACCCCGTTTCGGGCGATATGCGCACAACATAGCGACGCCCGATGTCATCCAACGACGAGCAAGACGATTTTTCGCCCAGCCCCTTCCCGGCAACGGCCTGGGAGTCTCCGAGCGCTGCCGTGGTCAGCAGTGCGCCGTTGAAGCGCGATCTGGTGGCCGGCCTTGAAAAAGGACTGGCCGTGATCGAGGCTTTTGATCAGGAACGCCCCCGCCTGACGATCAGCGAGGTGGCCACCCGCACCGGCCTGACCCGCGCCGCCGCCCGCCGCTATCTGCTGACCCTGCTGCACCTGGGCTTCGTGTCGCAGGACCGCAAGATGTTCGCGCTGACGCCCAAGGTGCTGCGCCTGGGTCAGAGCTATATGCACTCGGCCCGCCTGCCGCGCATCGTCGAGCCCGAGTTGCACAAGCTGGCTTACGCGCTGAAGGAAGCCAGCTCGGCTGGCGTGCTGGACGGCGCCGACGTGATCTGCATTGCGGCCACCAGCGCCGGCCGAGTCGTCTCATCCACGTTGCAGCCGGGCACCCGCGTGCCGGCCTACTGCACTGCCAACGGCCGCATGCTGCTGGCTGCGCTGCCGCAGGGCGAGGTCGATGCCTGGATTGCACGCCAGGAATTGACACCGCTGACGCCCTACACCATCACCCACCCGGACCGCCTGCGCATCGAAGTGGCGCGGGCCCGCGCCCAGGGTCATGCCTGCGTTGATCAGGAGTACGAGCTGGGTCTGCGCACCGTGTCGGTGCCGCTGAAGAACTACCGCGGCGATGCCGTGGCGGCGATGAATATCAGCGTCCACGCCTCGCGCATCAGCATGGATCAGCTGGTCGAGCAATGCCTGCCGCCGCTGTTGCAGGCGCAGGCGCATTTGCGCATGCTTCTCTAACGGCCGCATCCGTTGAGCTTCGGCCGCCGCAACTCAGCGGCGAGCCTGATTTAGCCTTGCAGCCCTTGCCTATCAAGGGGTAGTCCATGACGACCAGAACCCAAGTCGCCATCGTCGGCGCGGGCCCGTCCGGCCTGCTGATGGGCGCCCTGCTGCACCGTGCGGGCATTGACAACATCATCATCGAGCAGCGCAGCGCCGACTATGTGCTGAGCCGCATCCGCGCCGGTCTGCTGGAGCAGACCACGGTGGACCTGGTCACGCAGGCCGGCGTCGGCGGCAATATGCTGGCCCATGGGCTGGAGCACCACGGCTTCGAGATCTCGTTCAATGGCCAGCGTCACCGCATCGATCTGCAGGGGCTGACCGGTGGCAAGTCGGTGATGGTCTATGGCCAGACCGAGCTGACCCGGGATCTGATGGCCGCCCGCAGTGCCGCCCTGCTGCCCACCGTCTACGAGGCCGCCGAGGTCGCGCTGCATGACTTCGACAGCACCGCGCCACGGCTCAGCTACCGCAAGGACGGTGCCCTGCATGAGATCGCCTGCGACTTCATCGCCGGCTGCGATGGTTTTCACGGTATCAGCCGCGCCAGCGTGCCGGCCACGGCGATACAGACCTTCGAGCGGGTCTATCCCTTCGGCTGGCTGGGCGTGCTCGCCGACACGCCACCGGTCTCGGAGGAGCTGATCTACGCCCAGCATGAACGCGGCTTCGCGCTGTGCAGCATGCGCAGCAAGACGCGCAGCCGCTGCTATGTGCAATGCAGCGCCAGCGACACGGTCGATCAATGGTCGGATGCACGCTTCTGGGACGAATTGCGCCTGCGCCTGGACCCCGAGGCCGCTGATCGCGTGCGGGCCGCGTCCTCGATCGAGAAGAGCATCGCCCCGCTGCGCAGCTTCGTCGCCGAGCCGCTGCGCTTCGGCCGCCTGTTCCTGGCCGGCGATGCCGCCCACATCGTGCCGCCCACCGGCGCCAAGGGCCTGAACCTGGCGGCGGCCGATGTGCGCTATCTGTCACAGGGCCTGATCGAGCACTACCAGGAGCAAAGCGCGGCGGGCCTGGACGCCTATTCGGCCAAGGCACTGCGCCGGATCTGGAAGGCCGAGCGCTTCTCCTGGTCCATGACGCGGCTGCTGCACCAGTTCCCCGACGAGGGCGGCTTCGAGGCCAGGCTGCAGCAGGCGGAGCTGAACTACCTGGTCGGCTCGACGGCGGCGATGACGGTGATGGCAGAGAACTACGTCGGTTTGCCTTTGGAGTAGCCCGGATGGAATCCGGGGTTCCGGTCAGCCCCGGATTGCATCCGGGCGGTCAGATGCTATGGGCGAAAGCCTCATGCCGCTCCCACAGCGCCAGCCCGCCGGCCAGCGAGTAGCTGTTCGCATGGCCGAGACGGCGCAGGCATTGCACGGCCTGGCCGCTGCGATTGCCGCTGCGGCAGAAGAACACCAGTGGCCGCTGCGGTTCGGTCAACCAGGACTGCAGGCCGTTGACCAGCCGTGACAGCGGCATGGCCTGCAGGGCCCAGTCCGACAGCCTGGGCGTCTGGCTGAGCAGTTGCTCATAGGGTTCGCGCACGTCGACGACCAGGGTCTCGGGGTGGCGAAGCAGGAAGTCGGCCAGTTGCGCCGCATTCAGCTCGACACCCGCCGCCCGGCCTGGAGGGAGCCGTTCGGCCGCCAAGGTCGTGGCCAGGCGGTTGTCGAAGTCGTGGGCGGGGCAGATCAAGGTCTGCGGGCCGATCACGGCGGCGAGGCGCTGCAGCTGCTGCTCGCGCATGGGATCAGCGCTGCCTATCAGGTCGGGCATCAAGGCATCGCCGCAGAAAGCCAACGTCACGTCGGCAGCGACCAGGCGCCCCTCGCGGGCCTTGCCCAGCAGATAGGCCTGGGCCTGTCCCATGGGCAAGCGCGCCAACCATTGCCCGCCAAGCTGCAGCGCCTGCACCACCTGGCCGTCAGCGAGTGTCAGCGATGTCGATGGCTGCGGCCAGTCCGACGCAGGAGAGGTCTCGAGCACCGCCAGCACGCGATAGCCCTGGCAGCGCAGGTATTGCTCGATTCGCCCGGCCAGCTCCGGCTGCGGATCGATCACCACGCAGCTCTGGTCGGCCTGGTCCGCCAGCAACCAGGTGCAGGCGCCGCCGTAGTTCAGCTGCACGACACCATCGCCGGCCAGCGGTTCGTCGTCGGCCCCGCTGAGGCAAGTGCGCCGCATCGCCTGGCCGCAGGCATGGATGCGCGCCACCGCCTCGGCGATGAAGGCTTCTTCGACCGCCGGGCCGAAGGACATGCGCACCGCCGATGCCGTCTGCCACTCGGGCAACCCCATCGCCTGCAGCACGAAGCTGGGCTGGGCCTTGGCGGCGCTGCAGGCCGAACCGCCGCTGACACGCACATCGGCGGCGTCGAACATGTCCAGCAACAGCTTGCTGCTCAGGCCGGGCACGGAGAAATTCAAGGTCGTCGGCAGCGACAGGGCGAGCGAGGCATTGAACACCACGCCCGGAAACGCCGCCTGCAGCGCCTCGGCCAGGCGGAAGCGGAAGCCCTCCAGTTCGGCATGACTGCGAAAACTCCGACCATCGTCAAGCGCGGCCAGCACGGCGCCTAAAGCGGCGATGCCCGACATATTCTCGGTGCCCGAGCGCAGGCTGCTCTCCTGACCGCCGCCGGCCAGCAGCGGTGTGAACGGCGCGCCTTCGCGCACATAGAGCAGGCCTATGCCCTTGGGCGCGTAGAGCTTGTGGCCGGAGAACGGCGCGTAGTCGATGCGGGTCTGGCTCAGATGCAAGGGCAGCTTGCCCAGCGCCTGCACGCCATCGACCATCCACAGGGCCCGGCTGCCGGCCTCGTCCAGTACGGCTGCGATGCCGGCCAGGTCGCTGATCACCCCGGTCTCGTTATTGGCCGCCATCACGCAGACCATGCCGGCGTCGGCCGCGTGCTGGCGCAGCCAGGCCAGGTCGTGACGGCCATCGCGGTCCACCGGGATCGCCTGCACCTGCAGCCGCAGACCGAGCAGCTGGTTCCAGTGCTTCAAGGTCTCGGGCACGGCCTTGTGTTCGGTGGCGCCGTAAAGCAGCAGGCTGCCGATGGCCTCGCCGTTCTCGCGACGCTCGCGCAACGCGCTCAGGGCCGACAGCACGGCCGTCTGTATGCCCTCGGTGGCACCGCTGACGAAGAGCAGCTGGCCGGCGCCGGCATCCAGCAGTTGGCGGGCGCGCTGGCGCACCGCATCCATCATCGCCCGCGCCTTCAGGCCGGTGCTGTGGATGCTGCTGGGATTGCCGAATTCCTCGGCCATGGCCTGCATCGCGGCCACCCGGGCCTGGGCCAGCACCGGCGTGGTCGCGTTTGCGTCTAGGTAGATTTCCATCGGTTCGGCTGCTGTTTGAGCGGGAAAGTCGCCAATGGTACGGCTGCAACGCTATATTCAGGCCACCATGAGCAGCCGCGCCCTCACCACCCTGCCAGAAAAGACCGGCCTGGCCCAGCAGATGGGTGACGCGGTGCTGGGCTTTGTCAGCCGCATTCCGTCGAGCAAGGAGCCGATCAGCAGCACCCCGGCCGCCCGCGCCGAGGCGCTGACCCAGGCCGCCGCCCGTGCGGCCGCCTTGACCGCTGGCGGCCTGGCCCTGCCGCCGGGCCCACTGGGCTGGCTGACCCTGGTGCCCGAGCTGATGGCGGTGTGGCGGGTGCAGGCGCAGCTGGTGTCCGACATCGCCGCGCTGTACGGCAGGCAGGCGACGATGACGCGCGAGCAGATGATCTACTGCCTGTTCAAGCACATGGCCTCGCAGGCGGTGCGCGACCTGACGGTGCGCCTGGGCGAGCGCTTCATCGTGCGCCAGCTGACCACGCAGGCGACGCGCGCGCTGGCCGGCGTGATCGGGTTGCGCATCAGCGAGCGGGTGCTGAGCAAGGGCGTGTCGCGCTGGCTGCCGGTGGTCGGGGCGATGGGCGTCGGCGCCTATGCCTATTACGACACCCGTCAGGTGGCGAAGACGGCGGTGGCGCTGTTCGAACGCGAAATCGAGCTGGCACCAGCCGACTGAGGCAACGGGCGATCAACGCCCCCGACCTGCAGCCGGCCCCCGCACAATGCGGGCTTCGATCAAGCTTGAGAGTGCGTCCATGCTGCGTCCCCTGCTGACCCTGATCACCACCTGCGCGGTGCTCTCCGTCCTCCCCGCCGCAGCCGCGGGCCCAGGCACCGCCACCGAGCGCCTGCATCAGCTGATAGAAAAGAGTTGGGCCCAGGACATGGCCGATTCGCCGCTGTCCGCCACCTACTACGGCGAGAAGGGCTTCAACGACCGCTGGCCCGACATCAGCCCTGCCGCCATGGCCCGCAGCCATCAGCAGGACCGGGATCTGCTGGCCCAGCTGGCACGCATCGACAGCCGGCAATTGCCGGCCGCCGAGCGCCTCAACCACGAACTGTTCAAGAAGTCGCTGGAGTCGCGGCTGGCGCTGTGGCCGCACCAGCCCTGGGCCTACGAGATGACGGCCCGCGACGGCCCGCAGGCGCTGAACGAGGTGGCCGAGAACATGCCCTTCGACACCGTGGCCGACTACGAGACCTGGCTGAAGCGCCTGGACACCCTGCCCGCCTACCTCGAGCAGTACATGGACAGGCTGCGCGCCGCCGCCAAGACCGGCCGCACCCAGCCCCGCATGCTGATGGCCCGCGTGCTGCCCCAGCTGCAGGGCCAGCAGGTCGCCAGGGTCGAGGACAGCCCCTTCTATGCCCGGTTCAAGAGCTTCCCGGACAGGATCCCCGCGGCCGAGCGCGAGCGCCTCAGCCGCCAGGCGGCGCAGGTGATACAGAACAAGGTGCTGCCGGCCTATGCGCGCATGGAGGTCTTCTTCCGCACCGAGTACCTGCCTGCCTGCCGCGAGTCGGTGGGCATCTGGGACACGCCAGGCGGCGCGGCCTACTACGCCAACCGCGTGGCCGAGCACACGACGACGACCTTGACGCCCGACGAGATCCACCAGATCGGCCTCAGGGAAGTGGCGCGCATCCATGGCGAGATGCGCAAGGTGATGGAGCAGGTCGGCTTCACCGGCACGCGCCAGCAGTTCTTCGAGAAGCTGCGCAGCGACCCGCAGTTCTACTACGCCACGCCAGAAGAGCTGTTCAATGCCTATGTGGTGGTGGCCAAGAGCATAGAGCCCGAGCTGCCCAAGCTGTTCGGCAAGCTGCCACGCACGCCCTTCGGCGTGCGTGCGATACCGATGACCAGCGCGCCGAACACCACCGCCGCCTACTACAGCGGCCCGTCGGTGGACGGCACGCGGGCCGGCTACTTCTACGTCAATCTGTACCGTCCCGAGATGCGACCCAAATACGAGATGGAGGTGCTGGCCTCGCACGAGGCCGTGCCCGGCCATCACCTGCAGATCGCGCTGGCACAGGAGCAGGCCGAGCTGCCCAAATTCCGCCGCTTCGCCAGCTACTCGGCCTTCCTCGAAGGCTGGGCCCTGTACGGCGAGGCCCTGGGCTACGAGCTGGGCCTGTACAAGGACCCTTACTCGCGCTTCGGCCAGCTGACCTACGATATGTGGCGGGCCGTGCGCCTGGTGGTGGACACCGGCATCCACAGCCAGCGCTGGACGCGCGAGCAAGCGATCGACTACTTCCGCGACAACGCCGCCAAGACCGAGACCGACATCGTCAACGAGGTCGATCGCTATATCGGCTGGCCCGGCCAGGCCCTGGCCTACAAGATCGGCCAGCTGCGCATCATGGCCCTGCGCGCCCAGGCCGAGCAGGCACTGGGGTCAGGTTTTGATGTGCGCGCCTTCCATGACGCGCTGCTGGCCCAGGGGGCCTTGCCGCTCGACGTGCTGGAGCAGCAGATGCGAGGCTGGACCCAGGCCCGCATCAAGGCCAAGCGTTAAGCGACCAGCCTGACCGCCCAGCGCCGCTGCTGCAGTAGCGGGCTGACGCGGTAGCGCTCGCTGCGCGTGGCCTCATACAGACCATCCAACACCTGGCAGACGGCTTCGACGCCGATCAGTGCCAGCCACTCGAACGGGCCCGCCGGATAGTTGGTGCCCAGCTTCATCGCCAGGTCGGCGCCCTGCTCGTCGCAGACGCCCTGGTAGACCGCGTCGGCGCCCTCGTTGACCAGCATGCAGACGGTGCGGGCCACGGCAAGGCCTGGCAAGTCGCGCAGTTCCAGCGGCGTCCAGCCCAGCGCGCGCATCAGGGCGCGGGCGGACTCGCGGGTGGCCTCGTCGGCCGTGGCGGCAAAGGCCAGGCCCAAGCCGGTGATGCGGTCGGGCGCCAGCGGCAGGTCCAGCACGGCCAGCTCGGGCTGGCTGCGTTGTGCGGCAAGCTGCATGGCGCTGCGACCGCTGCTGAAGTGCAGCTCGGCCTCACCCAGCTGCAGCCCCTGCCAGCCCGACTCGGTCTCGCGGGCGAAGTCCTGGCCCTTGTGGGTCAACCAGGCAGCAAGCCCCTCGACCAGCGCGCCGTCGCCATGCAGGGTGATGGCCGGCAGTTCCGCCGCAACAGCCGACTCTGCAGCCGGAGCCACCGGCACGCCGTCGTAGAAGCCCTTGCCGACCTTGCGGCCCAGGCGGCCGCCATCGAGCAGGGCTTTCTGCACCAGCGAGGGCATGTAGCGGCGGTCGCCGTAATTGGCCTCGAACACCGACTGGGTGACCGAGTAGTTGATGTCGTGGCCGATCAGGTCCATCAGCTCGCACGGGCCCATGCGGAAGCCCGCGCCACGCAGCGCCTGGTCCAGCTGGGCGGGCGTGCCGGCCTGCTCCTGCAGCAGGGCCAGCGTCTCGGCGTAATAGGGCCGGGCGATGCGGTTGACGATGAAGCCCGGCGTCGACTTGGCATGCACGGCCGTCTTGCCCCAGGCGGTGGCCAGGTCGAAGATCACCTGGGCCACCTCGGGCGAGGTCTCGGCGCCCCAGACGACCTCGACCAGCTTCATCAGCGGCACCGGGTTGAAGAAGTGCATGCCGACCAGGCGCTGCGGGTTCTTCATGCCATTGGCCAGGGCTGTGATCGAGATCGACGAGGTGTTGCTGGCGATGATGGCGCCCGGCGCCAGCAGCGCGTCGAGTTCGCGCAGCAGCGCCTGCTTGGGTGCCAACTGCTCGAGGATGACCTCGACCACCAGGGCCGAGTCGGCCAGGTCGGCGATGCCTGCGGCGGGCGAGATGCGCGCCAGCACCGCCGCGCGCTCGGTCTCTTCCAGGCGGCCCTTGGCCACCAGGGCGGCCAGGCCCTTGGCGATCTGATCGCAGGCGGCCTGGGCCGCGCCCTCGCGCACATCGAGCAGGCGCACCGGGTGGCCGGCCTGGGCGGCCACCTGGGCGATGCCGGCGCCCATGGTGCCGGCGCCGACCACGGCGATGGGCGCCTGCTGGGGCGCCCCCGTCAACAACCAGGGGGAGGACGAGGAAGTAGTGCTTGGAGATTCGCTCATGGTGGCCAGCTGCAAAGAATGTCGGATGCCGGCGATTGTGCCCGGGGCGGAGAACAGGGTCGGTTCCCCGGGTTTACATGCCACATCGGCAGGCGCAGGCCGGTCTAGGATCCGGCATTGCCCGATACGGAGTTGCCCATGCCCGCCTGGTTGCTTGCCCTGGACCGCCACTTCCCGCTGCGCTACAGCACCTGGCTGCTGTGCATCGTCGGCTGCCTGCTGTGCGCCTTTGTCTGGGTCGTCACCGGCCAGATGGGCCTGGCGACGCTGGTGTTCGCGGGCCTCGCGGCCCTGGGGCTGCGCGACGTGCGCCAGGTCAAGCGCTCGGTGCTGCGCAACTATCCGGTCATCGGCCATCTGCGCTTTCTGCTCGAGTTCATACGCCCCGAGATCCGCCAATACTTTCTGGAGAGCGACAACGAGGCCACGCCGTTCTCGCGCCAGCAGCGCTCACTGGTCTACCAGCGCGCCAAGGGCGATTCCGACAAGCGCCCCTTCGGCACCCAGCGCGATGTGCGCGCCTCGGGCTACGAATGGATCAACCATTCGATGGTGCCCACCGCGCTGGACTCGCACGACTTTCGCATCACCATAGGGGCGGGTCGTGCCCAGCCCTACTCGGCCAGCATCTTCAATATCTCGGCGATGAGCTTTGGCGCGCTGTCGGCCAATGCCATCCTGTCGCTGAACTCCGGCGCCAGGCAGGGCGGCTTTGCGCACGACACCGGAGAGGGCTCGATCAGCGTGCACCACCGCCAGCATGGCGGCGACCTGATCTGGGAGATAGGTTCGGGCTACTTCGGCTGCCGCAATGACGACGGCTCGTTCAATCCCGAGAGGTTCATGACCAATGCGCGCGATCCGCAGGTCAAAATGATCGAGCTCAAGCTCAGCCAGGGTGCCAAGCCGGGCCATGGCGGTGTGCTGCCGGGCCCGAAGGTGACGGCCGAGATCGCCCAGGCGCGTGGCGTGGCCATTGGCGAGGACTGCATCTCGCCGGCCTCGCACGGCGCCTTCTCGACACCGATCGAGATGATGCGTTTCATCGACCGGCTGCGCGATATGTCGGGCGGCAAGCCGACCGGCTTCAAGCTTTGCATCGGCCATCCCTGGGAGTGGTTCGCGATCTGCAAGGCCATGCTGGAAACTGGCATCACGCCGGACTTCATCGTCGTCGATGGCGCCGAGGGCGGCACCGGCGCGGCGCCGCTGGAGTTCACCGACCATGTCGGCGCGCCGCTGCAGGAAGGCCTGCTGCTGGTGCACAACACGCTCGTCGGTCTGGACCTGCGCGACAAGATCAGATTAGGCTGCGCCGGCAAGGTGGTCAGCGCCTTCGACATCGCCCGCATGCTGGCGCTGGGCGCCGACTGGTGCAACTCGGCGCGCGGCTTCATGTTCGCCCTGGGCTGCATACAGGCGCAGAACTGCCACACCGGCCACTGCCCGACCGGGGTGAGCACGCAGGATCCGGTGCGCCAGCAGGCCCTGGTCGTGCCCGACAAGGCGCAGCGCGTGTTCCACTTCCATGACAACACCTTGAAGGCCTTGAAGGAGCTGGTGCAGGCCGCCGGCCTGCAGCATCCGAGTGAGATCTCGGCCGCGCATATCGTTCAGCGTATCAGCGCGCACGAGGTCAAGCTGCTGAGCGGGCTGCTGCCCTTTGTGGCGCGCGGCGCGCTGCTGCACGGCGAGCTGCCGCACAACACCTTCAAGCTTTACTGGCCTGTGGCCAGCGCGCACAGCTTCCATGCCAGCGCCGCGCTCACCGCCGCCCCCTGAATCGGGGGGAGTGCATATCCTTACAGCACCGGGTCGGGGGGATGGCAAGCCGGGTCGGCGCACCAACAATGTGCTGTTGATACCGCCCCCCCCAGTTCCCCGCCCCATGTCCGAAGTCGTCGTTGTCAGAAGAACCCTGGAATCGGTTCAGCGCGCCCAGTCCGAGCTGGCCGCGATTCCCGAGCTGCATTGGGCCGGCGGCACCCAGAGTCTCAGCCGGGCGGCCGAGTTGATACGGCTGCACAAGCCGCAGCTGCTGCTGTGCGATCTGCGCCTGGTCGGCGGCAACGCGATGCATTTGCTGAAGTCGCTGCACAAGACGCCATTGGCCAATGCCGCGCCACCGCGTGTGCTGCTGCTGACACCCTCGGCCGATGACCAGCTGCTGTTCCAGGCCCTGTGCGCCGGGGCCGATGGCTATGCGCTGGATGCCGGCGACCCGGAGCAGTTGCAGCACGCCGCGATCGACTTCCTGACCGGCCAGGCGCCGATGTCACCGATGATCGCGCGCCAGATGCTGGCCTGTTTCGGCGAGCCGCGCACGCCGCTGCACCGCGCCAGCCAGCCCCCTAGCTGGCCGTTCATAGCACCGGTGCGCAGCGGCGAACTGGCCGAGTCCGAACGCAGCCTCCTGAGCCTGCTCGCCCATGGTCTGCTGGCCGGTGAAATTGCGCGCTGCTGGGGCCAGGCACTGGAGCAGGTGGCACGGCAGATCGCCAGCCTCTACCGCAAGCTGCATGCCGCGGCGCCCTGCCCGATGACGGTCTGATCAGACGGGCGGACGGGTGTCGATGAAGCTCTGGCGCTGCGCCAGCTTCTCGTACAGCCTGGCCAGATTCGGGTGGTCGGCGCGCCAGTCGATCTGCGGAAAGCGGAAGTCCAGATAGCCCAGGGCACAGCCGACGGCGATATCGGCCAGCGAAAAGTGGTTGCCGGAGCACCAGTTTCTGTCGCCCAGCCCCTGGCTCATGGCCTTCAGCACGGCGCTGATCTTGCCCATCTGCCGGTCCACCCAGACCTGCGAGCGCTGGGCCTCGGTGCGGCCGCTCCAGGTTTGCTCCAGGCGTGCCAGGATGGACGCATCGAGCAGACCATCGGCCAGCGCCTCCCAGGTACGCACCTCGGTGCGCTCGCGGCCCCGCTCGGGTATCAGCTTGCCCACCGGCGACAGCGTGTCCACATATTCGACGATCACGCGGGAATCAAAGACCGCACCGCTGATCGAGTCCTGGCCTTCCATCACCAGACAGGGCACCTTGCCCAGCGGGTTGACCTTCAGAATGTCGTCGCTGGCCCAGACGTCCTCCAGCAGCAGCTGATAGTCGAGCTTTTTCTCGGCCATCACGATGCGGACTTTGCGGACGTAAGGGCTGGTGAGTGATCCGATGAGCTTCATATGGGGTTTTTGGGGACTGCGGTCCTCGTTGTGCAAACGATTCTAGCGAAGCATCTGTTGCGCGGCAGTCTGTACAAAACAACTGATCTGGTGCAGAGCCGCGGCCTCGCATCGCCATCTAGACAGAAAGTTCTAGACAAGATGTTCTAGAACTTATATTCTGCACGCCATGCAAACCCCGCCACCCAAACCCACCGCCGCCGAGCTGGATCTGCTGCGCACGCTGTGGCGCATCGGCCCGGCCACCGCCAAGCAGGTCCATGAGGCCCTGCTCGCCGACCGCCCCGACGCCAGCGACGCCACCGTGCTGCGCCAGTTGCAGATCATGCACGGCAAGGGCCTGCTGACGCGCGACGAGAGCCAGCGCTCGCACGTCTACGCCCCTGCGCAATCGCAGGATGCGCTGCAGACCCACTTGCTCAAGGACCTGATCGCCAAGGCCTTTGCCGGCTCCGGCAAGGCCCTGGTGCTGGCGGCGCTGAAGGGCCACGTCAGCAAGAAGGAACGGGCCGAGATCGAGAAGTTTCTGCATGGGGATGAGGCATGAGCGGTATTGAAGCTCTGCTACAGGACTGGGTGCCGGCGCTGGGCTGGGCGCTGCTCAACTTCATCTGGCAGGGTCTGTTGGTGGGTGCCGTTGCGGCTTTGCTGCTGTTCCTGCTGCGGGCTTACGGGCCGCGCAGCCGCTATGCCGTCTGCGGCGCGGCACTGCTGCTCTGTCTCTTGTTGCCGGCGCTGCAACTGAGTGGCGGCCCGGAGCCAATGCCACAAAGCGCCCCGGACGTCGCGATGCTGGCACCGGACTGGCTGATCACGCTGCAGTCCGTGATGCCCGAGCTGGTCCTCGCATGGTGCCTGGGCGTGGCCCTCATGGCATTGCGCATGGGCCTGGGTCTGGCCTGGGTGGCGCGACTGAGGGCCGGCCCGCATGCGCAGCACCCGCAGTGGCAGGCGCGCACCGATGCGCTGGCGCGGCGCATCGGCCTGCACGGCTGCGTGCCGCTGCAGGTGGTGGAGCGTTTGAGCAGCCCGCTGACGGTGGGCTGGTGGCGGCCGGTGATACTGGTGCCGGCGGCACTGATCAGCGGCATGCCGGCCCCGCTGCTGGAGGCCCTGCTGGCCCATGAGCTGGCCCATGTGCGGCGGCTGGACTATCTGATCAACCTGCTGCAAAGCGGCATCGAGGCGCTGCTGTTCTTCCATCCGGTCGTCTGGTGGTTGTCCAGCCGCATGCGTCGCGAGCGGGAGCAGGTGGCCGATGAACTCGCCGCCCAGGCCTTGGGCGAGCCCCGGCGCCTGGCGCTGGCGCTGCATGAACTGAGCTTGATGAACCCGAATCCGCAAACCCTGGCCCAGTCAGCCCGAGGAGGCGATCTGTTGCAGCGCATTCAAACCCTGCTGGCCCCGCGCCGGCACAGCTCGGCCTGGAAGCTGTTCCTGCCAGCCTTGGCCCTGACCATGGGCAGCCTGCTGGTCCAGGCCAATGCCAAGCCGGTCGCACCGCAGGCCGCCGAGCCAACCCGGCCCGCCGCCAGTGCGCCGGCCCCGTTCACCCTGCCGGTGAACGCCCGCCATGCGCTGGTGCTGGAGGAAGGCACGGGCCAGGTGCTGATGCACAAGGATGCCGATGCGGTGGTGCCCATCGCCTCGCTGACCAAGCTGATGACGGCCATGGTGGTGCTCGATGCCAAGCTCGACCCGGCCGAGAAGATACGCATAGACCGCGACGATGTGGACACCCTCAAGCACAGCCCCTCGCGCGTGCCCGTCGGCGCCAGGATGCCCCGGCTGGCGGCGCTGAAGCTGGCCCTGATGTCGTCCGACAATCGCGCCGCCGCGGCACTGGCCCGCACCTATCCTGGTGGCCTCGAAGCCTTCGAGCTGGCGGTGCAGGCGAAGATACGGACACTGGGCCTGACGCACACCGCCATCGCCGAACCGACCGGCCTGTCACCGAAGAACACTTCCACCGCCACCGAGGTGGCGAAGCTGGCCGCAGCGGCATCGCGCTATCCCGAGATCGGCCAGATCACCAGCGACCGCAGGGCGCTGATTCCAATCAATGGCCGCTCGGTCGAGTACCGCAACACCAACCGGCTGGTCGGCAGCAAGGGCTGGGACATACGCCTGTCCAAGACCGGCTACACCGACGAGGCCGGCCGCTGCCTGACGATGCGCATGATGAGCGGCGGCAAGAACGTCACCGTCGTGCTGCTCGATGCCGACGGCTCGGCCGACCGCCTGCGCGACGCCGCCAAGATCCGCCGCTCGCTGGAAAAGCGCCCCGCCTGAACCCCTGACTACAGCCCCACCTGAGGACCCGGTGCGGCCGCCGCATGCCCGATCGAGACCACCATGTTTGTTGCCCGCCTGCTGTTCATCGCCCTGCTCGCCCTCGGCGCCCTTGACGGCCGCACGGCCCCCCTGGAGCCCTACACCCTGGCCAACACCGAGGTCCACCCGCTGCGCTCGCGACTGCTGCAGCGCGACTACCGGCTGTTTGTCAGCCTGCCGGTGGACTACGACAAGCAGCCCGCGCGCCGCTATCCGGTGCTGTTCCTGACCGACACGAACTATGCCTTTCCGCTGTTGCGCAGCATCTCGCACATGGCGCGCAACCAGGGCCGCGATCTGCAGGACTTCATCCTCGTCGGCCTGTCCTATGCCGATGGCGACAGCCCCCAGGCCAGCCGCAATCGCGACTACACGCCCAGCGCGAGGCGCGACAAGGGCGGGGACAGCACACCCGTCTATGGCCAGGCCGAGGCCTATCGCCGATTCATCGCCGAGGAGGTGTTTCCCTATGTCGAGAAGACCCTGCGCGCCGACATGGGCCGCAAGATCTTCGCCGGCCATTCCTATGGCGGCCTGCTGGGCGCCCATATGCTGCTGACCGAGCCGGGCATGTTCCAGCACTACATCCTCAGCAGCCCCTCGCTGTGGTACGACGACGGCCTGATGCTCAAGCGTGCTCAGGCCTTTGTGGGCCAGCAGCGCGGGCTGAAGGCCCGGGTGCTGCTATTGGTCGGCGGGCTGGAGCGAGGCAAGGACGAAGACATGGTCGGGGACCTGCGCCGCTTCGAGGCCATGCTCAGATCGGCGCGACTGCCCGGGCTGCATGTCGAGAGCCGGATACTGGCCGGCGAGGGGCATCTGACCGTCTTCCCGGCGGCCATCTCCCGGGGTCTGTTCTGGGCATTGCGGCCGGGCGCTTAAAATCCACGGGTTTGCCCCAGTCACTCTAGCGCAGCGGCCCCCACCGCCCCAAGCCATGAACCTCTCCGCCCTCTCCGCCCTTTCGCCCCTGGATGGCCGCTACGCCTCGAAGGTGGCCGGCCTGCGCCCGCTGCTGTCGGAGTACGGGCTGATGCACCGCCGCGTGCAGGTCGAGGTGGAATGGTTCATCGCGCTGTCGGACGCCGGCTTTGCGGAGTTCAAGCCACTGTCCGAGGCCGCCCGCGGCCTGCTGCGCGGCTTTGTGCTGCGCTTCTCCGAGGCCGATGCCCAGGCCATCAAGGACATCGAGAAGACCACCAACCACGATGTGAAGGCGGTCGAGTACTGGTTGAAGGCCCGCTTCGAGCACCACCCCGAGATGAAGGCCGCCGGCGAGTTCGTGCACTTCGCCTGCACCAGCGAAGACATCAACAACACCAGCCACGGCCTGATGCTGAAGGCCGCGCGCAGCGAGGTGCTGCTGCCTGCGCTGGACCGCATCATCGCCAAGATGCTGGACATGGCCCACACGCTGGCCGATGTGCCCATGCTCAGCCGCACCCACGGCCAGACCGCCAGCCCGACCACCGTCGGCAAGGAAGTCGCCAATGTGGTGGCCCGCCTGCAGGTTGCACGCAGCCGCATCGCCGATGTGAAGCTGCTGGCCAAGATGAATGGCGCGGTCGGCAACTACAACGCCCATCTGTCGGCCTGGCCCGATTTCGACTGGGAGGCCTTCTCGCAGAAGGTCGTCGAGCAGTCGCTGGGTCTGACGTTCAACCCCTACACGATTCAGATCGAGCCGCATGACTACATGGCCGAGCTGTTCGATGCGCTGACCCGGGCTAACACGATACTGATCGACTGGTCGCGCGACGTCTGGGGCTATATCTCGGTGGGCTATTTCAAGCAGCGCACCAAGGCCGGCGAGATCGGCAGCTCGACGATGCCGCACAAGGTCAACCCTATCGACTTCGAGAACGCCGAGGGCAATTTCGGCCTGGCCAGCGCGATGCTGACCCATCTGAGCCAGAAGCTCCCCGTCAGCCGCTGGCAGCGCGACCTGACCGACTCGACGGTGCTGCGCAACATGGGCGTGGCCCTGGGCTACGCGCTCTTGGGCTATGACTCGCTGCAGCGCGGCCTGGACAAGCTGGAGGTCAATGAGGCGATGCTGGCCGACGACCTGGATCATGCCTGGGAAGTGCTGGCCGAGCCGATCCAGACGGTGATGCGCCGCTACAGCCTGCCCAACCCCTACGAGCGCCTGAAGGAGCTGACCCGCGGCAAGGCGATCACCCGCGAGGCGATTCGCGGGTTCATCGAAACTCTGGAGCTGCCCGAGGCCGAGAAGGCCCGCCTGCGTGACCTGACCCCCGGCAGCTACACCGGCAAGGCCGCCGAGCTGGCCAAGCGCCTGCGCTGATCCCCAGCAACGAACCGACAGAGCTACCCAGGAGACCCCACGCATGAACTTCATCGAGATGCTGCAACAGGCAGAGAAGCTGAACAACTCGATGCTGTGCGTGGGCCTGGACCCTGAGCCCTCGCGCTTTCCCGGCTCCTGGCGCGGCGATGCGTCGCGCATCTATGACTTCTGCAGCGCGATCGTCGATGCCACCAAGGACCTGGTGATCGCCTTCAAGCCGCAGATCGCCTACTTCGCCGCGCAGCGCGCCGAAGACCAGCTCGAGCGGCTGATGGCCCACATCAAGCGCGTGGCGCCAAACGTGCCGGTGATTCTCGACGCCAAGCGTGGCGACATCGGCAGCACCGCCGAGCAGTACGCCCGCGAGGCCTTCGAACGCTACCAGGCCGATGCGGTGACCCTGTCGCCCTTCATGGGTTTCGACTCGATAGAGCCCTATCTGCGCTACCCGGACAAGGGCGCCATCCTGCTGTGCCGCACCTCGAACGCCGGTGGCAGCGATCTGCAGAACCAGCGCCTGGCCGACATCCCCGGCCAGCCCCTGCTCTACGAACACCTGGCGCAGCTGGCCCAGACCGCCTGGAACCGCAACGGCCAGCTGGGTCTGGTGGTCGGCGCAACCTTCCCGGCCGAGATCGAGCGGGTGCGAGAGCTGGCGCCTGACCTGCCGCTGCTGATCCCGGGCGTCGGCGCCCAAGGCGGCGATGCCCGCGCCACCGTGCATGCCGGCTGGCGCGGCCAAGCCGGCCGAACCACGGGTCCCATCATCGTCAACTCCTCGCGCGCGGTGCTCTATGCATCGGCCGGCGAGGACTTTGCCGCCGCCGCCCGCGCCGTGGCTCTGCGCACCCGCGACGAGCTGAACCAGGCCAGGCAGGCCTGAATCGCCCAATTCAGCGCTCACGCGGGTCCGGAATGCGTACATAGATCGCGTTTGCCCCCCATTTCGGGTGCCAGCCCGTGTTCCGTTGGGCCGGGTTCTGGTTAAGACTGTGGGCCGCGCCGGGATAGGGTTCCGGCGATGGGAGCCGTGGGAGCCGTGGGAGCCAAGGGAGCAATAGGGGCCGTGAACGCAGGACAACTCGAAGACTTGGGGCCTCTGGATGGGGGCACGACCGCGCCCTGGACATCGCCGAGCCTGGACGGCGCGGTGCATGCCCGCTCCTGCCGGCTGTTCATGGGCACCTGCTCTGCCCTGTGCCTGCTCGTCACCGGCCTCTTGCTGCTCAGCGGCGAGGGCCGGCTGACACATATCAGCACACTGGCGCCGGCCGCCCTATCGCTGTTCATCGCGCTGACCAGCCTGATCGGCCTGTGGGTCGTGCCCCCGGCCCGCTGCCGCAATGTCGTCACCCTGCTGATGGCCCTGGTGGTGGTGCTGGCCGTGACCGTGGCGGTGCTGCGCAATATCGGCCTGGGCTCCAACACGCTGGGCCTGCTGGGCCTGATGGTGGCCCTGGCCACCGCCCTGAACGGCCTGCGCAAGGGTCTGGTCTTGACCGCCTTCTGCGGGGTGCTGCTGGGCGGCGTTGCCGCCATGGAGTACCTGGGGGTGTTCGCACCGAATGTGCCGGGTATCGGCCTGACCCGCAGCCTGCTGGCCCATCTCGGCGCGCAGCTGCTGCTGCTGGGCACCGGCCTGGTGGTTGGCCTGGGCAGCCTGCACATCATCACCAGCTCGCTGGCCCAGGCGGCCGACCGCAGCAACCGCTTCCGTCGCCTGCTGGCCATGGCCGCCGACTGGTACTGGGAGATGGACAGCGAGTTCCGCTTCACCCATGTGACCGAGGACAAGCCCGGCGCCTCCGGCGTCGACCCCGACATGCGCCTGGGCAAGACACCCTGGGAGATCGACGACCTGGGCCTGTCCGACGACGAGCTGGACGCCCACCGCGCCGATCTGGAAGGCCACCGCGCCTTCTACGGCGTGGTCGCGCGCCGCCAGCAGGCCGATGGCAGCCTCCGCTATGTCAGCATCAGCGGCGAGCCGCGTTTTGACGAGCACGGCAGCTTCCTGGGCTTCTGGGGCGTGGGCCGCGACGTCACCCACGAGGTGCAGGCCGAGCAGGCCATACAGGCCACCGAGGGCCGCTACCGCGAGCTGTTCCGTCGCTCGCCAAGCCCCCTGGTCCTGCACCGCTGGGGCCGCGTGATCGACGCCAACCCGGCGGCGATGGCGATGTTCGGCTACACCCAACGCAGCAGCATGATCGGCCAGGACCTGTTCTCGCACTACGAACCGGGCGACGACGAACGGGCCCGCCAGCGCGCCGCCAAGATCGAGGCCATGGTCTCGGGCACGATGATGCCGATGAGCGAGTTCCGGCTGCGCACGCTGTCGCGCCGGCGCCTGCTGGTGCAGGCCACCAGCGTGCGCGTGGACGCCGCCAGCGGCCCCGCCACCCTGTCCTTCTTCGTCGACCAGACCGAGCAGGCCCGCGCCCAGGATGCGCTGCGCCGCTCGGAGAGCCTGCTCTCCCATCTGGTGGCGACCAGCCCCGACGTCATCACCCTGACCGATATGCACACCGGCCGCTATGCGATGGTCAACAAGACCTTCGAGCGCCTGTCGGGCTACAGCGCCGACGAGATCATAGGCCGCACCGCCGCCGAGATCGGCATCTGGGCCAAGGACAGCGAACGCGAGCGCATGGTGCAGCTGATACGCCAGCACGGCCGTGTCAACGAGCTGCCGATGGCCTTCAACAGCAAGAACGGCGAGAACATCTCGATGCTGCTGTCGGCCGCGCCGTTCGAGATGGACGGCCAGGACTATCTGGTCATCAACGCCCGCGACGTCACCGACAACGAGCGCACCCGACTGGCCCACGAGGCGATTCTGCAGAACGCCTCGATCGGCATTGCCTTCACCCGCGACCAGACCTTTGTGCAGGCCAATCCCTGTGTGGAAGACATGTTCGGCTGGCCGCGTGGCAGCATGGTGGGCCAGCCCGGCAGCGTGATCTGGCCCAGCGCCGAGGACTACGCCCGCATCGGCCGCGACCTGGGCCCGCGCCTGGCCAGCGGCGAGCAGGTCGAGGCCGAGCGCATGGTGCGCCGGCGCGATGGCAGCACCTTTCTGTGCCGCCTGCTGGCCAAGGCGGTGGACCCGACCCATCCCAGCCGCGGCGGCACGATCTGGATACTGGAAGACATCACCGAGCGCCGCCGCGTCGAGGGCGCGCTGGCCCAGGCCAAGGACGAGGCGCAATCCGCCAATCGCGCCAAGAGCGCCTTCCTGGCCAATACCAGCCACGAGATCCGCACGCCGCTCAACGGCCTGCTGGGCCTGGCCCGTCTGGCCCAGCAGCCCGATCTGGACGAGGACACCCGCCGCCAGTACCTGAACCAGATGCTGGACAGCGCCGAAAGCCTGTCGGGCCTGATCTCGGACATCCTCGATCTGTCCAAGATCGAGGCCGGCCGCCTGACCCTGGAGCACCTGCCCTTCGCCCTGCGCGACATGCTGGGCACGATGCGCATGGCTTATCTGACCCTGGCCCATTCGCGCGGCCTGGAGTTCAAGGTCGATATCGACCCGGAGGTCTCGGCCTGGGTCGTCGGTGACCCGGTGCGCACGCGGCAGATCATCAGCAACTACCTGACCAATGCCCTGAAGTTCACCGCCCATGGCTCGGTGGCGATGCGCGTCAGGATGCCCGCCGAGGGCGTGTTGCGTTTCGAGGTGGCCGATACCGGCCCGGGCATCAGTGACGAGATGCGCGGCCGCCTGTTCCAGCCCTTCACCCAGGCCGACGAATCGACCACGCGCCGCTACGGCGGCACCGGCCTGGGCCTGTCGATCTGCGCCGAGCTGGCCGAGCTGATGCATGGCAAGGTCGGCGCGGACAGCGAGCCCGGCAAGGGCAGCGTGTTCTGGGCCGAGCTGCCGCTGCCGGCGACCGCGCCACCGGTCAGCTCCCTGTCCACCCACGCGGCCCGCCGCCACAACGAGTTGCAGGGCACCCGCGTGCTGATGGCCGAGGACAACCCGGTCAATATGATGATCGCCGTGGCTCTGCTGGAGCAATGGGGCATGGAGGTGGCCCAGGCCAGCGACGGCAGCCAGGCCGTCGAGGCGGTGGCCGCCGCCGACAGCACCGGCAAACCCTTCGATGTGGTGCTGATGGATGTGCAGATGCCGGTGATGAGCGGCCACGAGGCCACGCGCATCATCCGCAAGCATCACGACGCCGAGGACCTGCCCATCATCGCGCTGACCGCCGCCGCCCTGGTCTCCGAGCGCGACGAGGCCCTGGCCGCCGGCATGAACGACTTCCTGACCAAGCCCATCGATGCCCCGCGCCTGCGCCAGGTGCTGGTGCAACTGATCGGGCAGCGGGATCCGGACAGTCGCTGGGGCTGAGGGCTCCCCGGATTGCATCCGGGGCTTGATCAGCTGGTGGATACTGTCCGCCCCGCCCACAGGAACGCCCCATGAAAATCTCCGCCCTGGCCCACACCCCGGACAGCGGCCCCGTCGAGCTGCTGTACCTGCTCTACCACGGCGTCGGCGGCAGCGCCTCGGACATGGCGCCGCTGGTGCAGCGCCTGGCGAGCGAGTACCCGCAGGCCGCCGTGGTCTGCATCGATGCCCCCGAGCCCTTCGACGGCGTGCCCGGAGGTGGTGCCGGCTTCCAGTGGTTTTCTGTTCAAGCCATCACCGAGGCCAATCGCCCCGAGCGCATCGCCGCGGCCATGCCGGGCTTCATCGCCATCGTGCGCCAGCTGCAGCAGCATTTCGGCCTGCCCTGGGAGCGCACCGCCCTGGCCGGCTTCTCGCAGGGCGCCATCATGGCGCTGGAGGCGGTGCAGGCTGAAAGCCAGCTGGCCGGCCGCGTGCTGGCCTTCTCGGGCCGCCACGGCACACCGCCCGACCATGCGCCGCAGGATGTCTGCGTGCATCTGTTCCATGGCCTGGCCGATGCTGTCGTGCCGCATGGTCCGACCCTCGATTCGGCCAAGCGCCTGGTGGCACTCGATGCCGACGTCACCGCCGACCTGCTGCCCGGCATCGGTCACGAACTGGCCCCGGCGCTGCTGGACAAGGCCATCGCCCAACTGCGCGGCTTCATACCGAAGCGGCTGTGGCGCGAGGCCTATGAGCAGGCGCCGTTGGCAAACACGGTGGCGTCGAGCAAAAACCTGACCGGGCCGGCGTGACAGAGGCATCCGCAGCCTGAGCCCAACGGCCCATCCCGGCCGGACCACGGAGCGCCGACAACCGTCCGGCGCCTGTCGTCTGCGGCGCAGACACTAGGGCCATGAAGGCAAACCCGCAACAACCCAACAGCCCGGCCCGCAGGCGTTCGCGCGTGGCAATGACCGCCCTCATGCTGACCGGCTGTGGCGTGGCCGTGCTCGCACTGGCCGGCAGTCGATACCCGGAGGCGACGGCGCCCCGCGCCACACTGTCCGGCACGATATCGGCCACCTTGGAGGCCGGCGCGGCAGCCGATCCCCGCCAGTTGGAAGAGCAGACCACCGAACTCGTCGCACAGTGCGAACGCCCACTGCTCAGCAATGCGCTGGACACCGCCATCAAGGGTTGCGCGGGCTTCCTGGACCATCCCTCGCTGGGGGCTCGCGCCCATGCCGTCTCAAGCTCGGCCTATATGCTGATGGAGCCCAACGAGGTGAAAAAATCGGCCGTTCACGCCGAGGCTGCCACCAGGCTCGGCAACCCAGCGGGCAAGTATCTCTGGGCCTATCACGGCCTGAACGGCGAAAGCGCGGTGCAGATGGACGCAGAGACCGCCCGCCGCCACCTGGAGGAAGCCCAGGCAGCCGGCATGCCCAAGGCAGGCAAGCTGCTGGCCGTGCTCGATGAATCGGATGCCTGCCAGGAGGCCTCGCAGTTCCGGCTGCTGGATCGGCCCGCGTTCTGCCTGTTGCGCCCCCAGCTCGATCGTTGGCTGAAGACCAGTGGCATGGCGCCACGCCCCTCGCGCCAGGTCTGGACCGACGAGTACAACCCCGCCGCCGTGCTGCCCGATGCGAGCAGCTTCGAGGTCAGCTACGACCGCGATCCCGGCTCCGGCATGTACTACCCGGCCGCCATGGGCTACCGCTTCGCTGCGCGCGAGGGTCGGTCCACGATCGAGCTGCTGGCCCGGCTGGGCCGTTCGTTGAGCGAAAAATACGGCCCACCCAGCCGCGGCACGCTGCCGCCGGCACCGGGCAGCGGCACTGCCTGGCAGATGGCCGAGGGCCTGCAGATCGAGCTGCTGCGTGATGCTGCTGGCGAACTGCGGGTGCGCTACCAGCACCCGAACCGTGTGCAGTCCGCGCTGGCCCATGCAGGGGCCCTGCAGGCGCAGCGGGACGAAAAGCGCGCCGAACTGACCCGCCGCGCGCTTTGAGCGCGCGGCTCAGTCGAGGCTGACCTCGGTACGCACCACACCGGCCCGGTCGGCCCGTGCGGTCAACGCCAGGCGCGTGCCCTTGGGTGCGCGCACCACCCACTCGCCGACGGCGCGGTCGGCGGTGACCTCGCGGTTGCCCAGGAAGGCATGCAGGGTCGCCTTGGGCGCATGGCCCTCGAGCTGCGGGCCCTCCATGCGCTCCTTGCCGCTGACCAGGCTGACACCGCTGTTCGCATCGAGCGGCAGGTGGATCTCGAAGATCACGCCACGCACCACCTTGCGCTCCAGCGCCCGCTTGGTCACATAGGCCGGCAGCCAGCCGCTGTTGGCCACGGCCAGGCGGATGCGCCAGGTGTCCGGGCCCAAAGCCCGCACCTCGGTGCGCAGCAGTTCCAGCTTGGGCAGACTCAGCGCAATCTGGTTCATCCAGGCCGGGAAGCGGGCGGCCTCGCGCTCGCGCAGCTCGGGCGGCGGATTGCGCCAGTAGTTCATCTTGTCCCAGCCGCCGATCTCGACCGCGCCGAGCTGCGGGTGCTGGAAGGGGCGCCATTCCACATGGGCCTGGCCGCCGCACTGCTCGTCGCTCCACTTCAGCAGCTTCAGGTCGTCCTCGACCGGATGCTCGCGGAACCAGTCGATCCACTTGTAGTCGGTGATGCCGGCCTCCTTGTTCGGCGACCACAGCTCGACCACCCAGAACAGTGCCCCCAGGTGCTCGTAGACCCAGTCCTGCGTGCCGGTGATGACTTCCTTGGGGTGGTAGCGGAAGTCCTTGTAGATATTGACCGCCGGGTAACCGGTGAGCTTCTCGCCCATGGCCGAGAAGCGCTGGTAGGACCACAGGTCCTCCGGGATCATCTCGTCGTCGCTCTGCGAGCCGAAGGGCCGCAGGATCACGCCGCTGTGGGTGTGATAGCTGATCGCCGCGCCGATATTCGGGTGGGCGACGATGAACTCCACCATCGCCCGCACCTCGGGCTCGCTGGTCGGGAAGGCCCCGGCGCCGACCTGCTTGTACTCCTGCCGCCACTCGCTGGGGAAGTTGCGGTTCAGGTCCAGCCCCTCGGCGTCCTTGTTGACGGTAACGGTCAGGCCGTCATGGTTCTTGATGAAGCCCTCGGGCAGCAGGCGGTAGTACTCGCCGCCGAACTCGCCGGGCTCGCGGGGCACCATCAGGCGCGGGTCGCCGGCATGCTTCTTGTAGGCGCCGTGCGGGTCGGGCACGCGCATATAGAGGATGCGGCCGTCACCATCGACGTCCTCGACGGTCAGGCCATCGACAGGCTCGTCCTCGAAGGGATAGCGCTTGGTCGAGGAGCGGATGTGACGCGGCCGGTCTGCCAGGGCCAGCTCGGCACCGTCGGGGTTCAGACGCGGCACCATATAAATGGTGCGGGTGTCCAGCAGATGGCTGACCTGGGCATCCTGGCCGTGCTGGGTGACCAGATGCTCCAGGTAGTACAGGCAGGTGGTGCTGGCAGTCAGCTCGGCAGCGTGGATATTGCCGTCCAGCCAGAAGGCGGGCTTGTCGGTGTCCAGGCCGGTGGCGGTGTTGGTCAGCACCAGCAGCCAGATGTCACGGCCCTCGAAACTCTTGCCGATGCTGCGCACCGACACCAGATTGGGATAGGCCTCGGCATAGCCGAAGATGATCTGGGTCAGCGCGTCATGGCGGTGAAACAGGTCGAAGCGCGGCGCCGGGTGTTGGGGTGTGGGCATGGGTAGGCGGGGGTTGGGTTGTGACTCGGCGCCGCCGCGATGGCCGGCCGCGCTGTATCCGCCCAGTGTCTCAGGACTTCGCGTCAAGCGCGAGCGGGCCTTCCCTCAGGCGTGCGTGAGGCGCCCGGTCTCGGACCTGACCAGCAGTTGGCCATCGACAAAGACTTTCAGCTCGCCGGGAGCAAAGGCAATCCAGGGCTCGTCGCGGGTCAGCGGCTCGGTGGCAATGACCGCAACGCGGTCGCGCGCCGTCGTCTCGGCAGCAAAGTCCACGCGCACGTCCTCATCCTGCAAGTGGGCCGGGCCGAAAGGGTGCTTGCGCTCAAGATAGTGCAGCCTCGTCGTGCCATGGGCCCACAGGGCCTGGCCGTTGGACAGCAGCATGTTGAAGGTGCCATGGGCGGCCAGGCGCGGCACCAGCTCACTCAGGGTGGCGGTCAGTTCCTCGACGCTGGGCACGCTGGCATGGGCCTTGGCCAGCTCCTGCATCAGCCAGCAGAAGGCCAGCTCGCTGTCCGTCCGGCCGACAGGGCGAAAGGCACCGTGCAGCACCGGCGCAAAGCCCTTCAGATCGCCGTTGTGCGCGAACACCCAGTAGCGCCCCCACAGCTCGCGCACAAAGGGATGGGTGTTCTCCAGCGAGACCACCCCCTGCGTGGCCTTGCGGATATGGGCAATGACGTTGTCGCTCTTGATCGGATAGTGCTTGACCAGCTCGGCCACCGGGCTGACCCGGGCGCTGTGGTGGTCAACGAACAGGCGCAGACCACAGCCCTCGAAGAAGGCGATGCCGAAACCGTCCTTGTGCTCCTCGGCCCTCGTCGCCAGACCGGTGAAGCTGAACATCACGTCGGTCGGGGTGTTGGCATTCATGCCGAGGAGTTGGCACATGTCAGCGCCCGCCCGGCCGCCCGAAGGGCGCTGAGCGCCCCCTCGGGGGGCAGTGAACGAAGTGAGCTTGGGGGTACATGGCAGGCGACTTACTCAAGAAAGAGCCGAGAGAAGCCCTTGACGCTGATCAGATTGCCCGGGTTGCTGGTCTCGTTGAGCACGCCGCTCATGCGCGCCAGCAGGCGCGGGCTCTTGCGTGCGCGCCAGATCAGCAGATCGGCCAGCCAGGGGAAGGCATTCACCCGATTGGCGCGGGCGTAAAGCTGGAACTTGGGTTTCAGCGCCAGCAGGCCGGCCTCGTAACGGGCACGCACTTCGGCATCGGCCAGGTGCTCGCGCCGGCCGGCCAGCACCGCATCGGCGGCCAGCATGCCGGTCTCCATCGCCTTGCCTATGCCCTCGCCGGTGAAGGAATAGGTGCTGCCGGCGGCCTCGCCGGTGACCAGCAGGCCCGGGCGGCTCCAGCGAGCCCCCTCCAGCGTGCAGCGCAGCGGGGCGCCCTTGAGTTCGCCCACCCATTCGCCTTCGCGCACCAGCTGAGCCGCCGGCTCATAGGAGGCGCAGAAGGCGTCGAAGATCGCGCGCAGATTCAGCTCCTGCTTGGCCCCTTTGCCGCCGACCGCCTTGTGGCTGTCAGTCACGCCGACGCCGATATTGAAGCAGCCCCCGGGCGCGGGGAAGACCCAGCCGTAGCCCGGCCGCACCGCCCTGTTCCAGACCACCTCCATGGCACTGATACGCCCCACCATGGATGGCGCGCGGATATAACCCCGCATCGCCACGCCGCTGGGGGTGTGACGCTCGCACATGCCGGCGGCCGTCAGCGCCTTGGGCACGGCGCCGGTGGCCAACAGCACCCAGCGCGCACGCACCTCGGTCAGCGCATCACCCTGCTTGAGCACCGCGCCCACCACTTCGCCCCGTTCATTCTCGACGGTTCGTTCGAAGCGGGCGGGGGCCAGCCAACGTGCGCCTGCGTCGATGGCGGACTGAGCCAGCAACTGGTCAAGTTCGCGGCGCGGCAGCACGGCCAGGTGGCCAGGCACGTCGATGCGCCCGCCACTGGGACCGATGCAGCCGACATGGCTGACGAACTGCGCCCGGGCCATCACGCTGTCCAGCAGGTTCAGGCGCCTCAAGGCGGCGTGGGCATCCGGGATCAGGCCGTCGCCACAGATCTTGTCCCGGCCGAGCAGCTGCTGGTCAACGAGCAGCACATCGACGCCGGCACGGGCCAACAACTGTGCGGCCGCGCTGCCGGCGGGGCCGGCACCGATGATCAGGACTTCGCAGCTCAATGCGCCTGCAGCGGCTTCAGACATCAACTCTCCTTGGCATGAAGCCTGATTCTAGGCAGGGAAGGCGGTCCCGCCCCATACCGAACGGCGGGACCATGAAAAAGGGGCCGCAAGCGGCCCCTTTCTGGAGATGGCGTCCGACAACTCAGAAGTTGTAGGTGCCCATCATGTACAAAGTACGCATCTTGGGGTCTGCGTAACGCGGGTCGTAGCCCACCTGGTGACCGGAGGAGTCACGCAGGGTGAACGGAGGCGCTTCGTTCAGCAGGTTGTTGATGCCCACGCGGAGTTCCAGCGCCTTGCTGTGCTTGTACGTGCCCTGCCAGTCGAGGGTGCCGTAACGCGGCACATCGACAGAAACCGCCACGTTCTTGTTGGTCGCCACGTCACGCGCGGTGGTCGTGATGTCCTTGTAGCCCGAACGCAGCTTGACCGTCAGCAAGTTGGTGAAAGCGCCCGTCTCCAGCTTCAGCGTGCCGCGGATGATGTTGCGGAAAGTCACCGCAGCGTTCTCGCCGTACTTGCCCATGCTATCGGTGAAGTCATTGTCCGTGCCGGCACGGGTGTAGGACGACTCGATCATGTACGTGCCCGCCAAGCCCGTGGTCAGGCGGCCGATACCGGTCTGGAACCGTGCCACCACATCCCAGTCGACGCCGCTGTAGTTGGCCTTGCCGATATTGGTCGACACGCTCTTGAAGGCCCAGTAGTCCTGGGTCTCGGCCGGCGTGCGATACAGGGTGAACAGGTCCTTGTACTTCTGCGGATCGGCAAACGCCTGGTTGGCCGACACGCCGCTGACGGCGTCGGTCATCTTCACGTTCCAGTAGTCGGCACCGATGCCGAAGTCGGCCGTCGGCTCGAAGCGGATGCCCACGGTGCCCTGCTTGGACTTCTCGGGCTTCATCTGGTCATTGCCGCCAGCCATCTGGCTGTACTGGGTCTTGGTCGGCTTGCAGGCCGGGGTACCGGGGAACGGGCAGTCATAGTTGGCAGCCGTCACGCCGTTGGGGATCAGCGGCTGGGCGATATCCAACATCGAGGCGGCCTTGAATCCGGTGCCGTAGGAACCACGCAGCAGCACGGCATTCGAGACCTGGTAGCGCGCCGACAACTTGTAGGTGGTGGCGCTGACACGCTCGCCCACGTCCTTGTTGTTGACTGCGTCCTTGATGGCGCCGATGGTGTCGTAGCGCAGTGCGCCGGTCAGTTCGAGATTCTTGACCACGGGGACCAGCACTTCGGCGAACACGCCTGCGTTGCTGCGCTCCAGGTCGAAGGCCGTGACCGGTGCGTAGTTGTAGATCTCGCCGGCCAGTGCGGAAGCCGAGGGCGTGTTCTTGAAGCGGTTGTTGCGGACGTCGGCGCCCACACCGACGCCAACCGTGCCCGCGGGCAGCTTGAACAGATCACCCGAGGCGCGCACATCCAGGCCGGTCAGCGTGGTCGAGCCACTGCGGACGCTGCCGTTGAAGATGGAGCCGGCAATCAGCGACTGCGCCGCGGCCGACTGACCACCCGAGGGCACGAAGGGATCAACCGAGACATTCTTGACGATGTCACGGAACTCCTTGTCCTTGAAATACCCACCGACATACTTTTCGTCGATGGCATTCTGCGACCAGGTGGCAGCGGTGGACAGCAGCCAATTGCCCACTTCGGCCTCAGCGCCAATCACGAAGTGCTTCGAGTCAGTGATGGTCTGTGAATCACGGGTACCGAAGTCGGTGGCGCGGTAGTTGGCGGTGACCGTGTTGATGTGCGCGATCTGATCGGCGGTCAGATAGGGCGCCACATACTTGGTGAAAAGGCTCGACGTCACGGGAATTGACACCGGCACAGGATTCGGAGCGATACGCGCCGTGAGATCCATGCGCGAGTAGGCAATGTCGGTAAACAGGGTCACCGTATTGCTGGCCTTGAACTGGCCCGACATGTAGAAGGAGTCGCGCTTGGACTCGGGGTACACGTCGATGGTGCTGACGAAGTCAAACGCGCACATCTCGCTGACCGAGGTTGCGGTTGCCGCGTTGCTCAGGCTGTAGACGTTGTTCGGCGCGCAGGTGTTGCCGTGGGTCTTGTAGTACGGATTGAAGGCGTAGGCGGGCAATGTCGTCGTTTCAGTACCAAGCCGCTTGAAGGTCACTGTGGCATTGGCCGGATCCGCCGACGTGCTGGTGCGGTCGTAGATGTACTTGCGGCCGTTGTACTCGAACGGCAGATAGGCGGACTTCGCGAATTCGCGATCGCCAGACTTCATCGGCTTTTGCTCGTCGTGGCGATAGGTCGCCACCACGTTGAAGCGGTCTTTGTCCAGGTTGCCGAAGCCATATGTGACGCTGGCATTGGCCGACTTGCCGCCGCCCTCAAGAGGCGAATCGGCTTGCACCGTGACCGTACCGCCCTGGATGTTGCGCTTCAGCACAAAGTTGACGACGCCGGCAATCGCATCCGAGCCGTACAAAGCAGAAGCGCCATCTGTCAGCACTTCGATGCGCTCGATCGCGCTCATCGGAATGGCGGCCAGGTTGATCGTGGAGCCAGACCCTGTCGGTGCAACACGCCGGCCATTCAGCAGCACCAGTGTGTAAGACGCCCCGATGTCGTGGATGGAGGCGGTGGCAATACCGCCGGAGTTGCTGCCGATTGCCGTGTCGGCAATCGCGAAGCCCTGCATCGAAGGCAGGCGCTGGATGACATCAGCCACACTCGTCGCGCCCGAGCCGCGGATCTGCTCCGCGGTAATCACCTGCACAGGCAGTGCACTCTCATTGGCGATACGACGGATGCTCGAGCCGGTGATCTCAATACGGTCCAGTTGCTGCTGCGCCAAGGCGGGCGTCGCCGACAGCGCGCCAAGACAAAGCATGGCGGCAAAGTTGACCTGATTTCTTCTGAACATGCTGCCCCAGTGACAATTTTGAATGGTTGAGGGATAGATCCACCGCCGGCTCATCCTCGATGCCCAGGTCTTGTAAACCTGATTGAAAATGCCCGGCGAGTACGTAAGAAATTAGATTGTCACAGCGACCAACAGGGGCAATTTAAGGGTATTCCTTGATGCTTTTTTAGGGTATTCCTTGACGCGGGGGGATGCAATTTGTTGCAGCCCGCACGGCCGCTGCGTGCGCCCCGGGCCAGGACAGCCTACGCCCTGGAAACGGCCTCGCTGACGGCGAATCGCGGGGCTGCATTCAGGCCGCCGCGCGCAGCTTTCGAATGCCCTTTCTACGGGAAAACCTGGGCCTTTCTCGTTGCACTGCTGCAACAGGAAACGAGCCCTTTTTTCACCGCAGCCACCCCCTCCTAAAATTTCCGAACAACTACCCTAAGTCAAGTTGTTGTCACGCTGTGTTTGCGCCCGCCCATCCGGCGGGTACGGCCTGACAGGGGCAATGCAACCACACATCCTTATCTGGAGATTCCCATGTTCAAGAGAAACAAGCTCAGCGCCGCGGCGGCGCTGCTGGTCACCGGCATGTTGCCGGCACTGCCCGCGATGGCGCAGACCACAGACAAGGTCGAGAAGATCGAGTCCGTCGTTGTGACCGGTTCGCGCATTGTTCGCCCCAACCTCGAAGGCACGACGCCGGTGCTGGCAGTGACGACGGAGACGATGGCCAATATCGGCGTCACCAACTTCGCCGACATGGCCACCCAGCTGCCGCAGTTCACGCCGTCCTTCGGCTCCTCGCGCACGCAGTCCACCTTCTCCGGTGTCGAGTCCTCCGGTCTGCAGCAGGCCAATCTGCGCAACCTCGGCGCGGGCCGCACCCTGGTGCTGGTCAACGGTCGTCGCTTCCCCGGTGGCACGACCACGGGCACCGGCGTTGACTTCAACTCCATCCCGTTTGCCAATATCGAGCGCGTCGAAGTCATGACCGGCGGCGCATCGGCCGTCTATGGCGCCGACGCGGTCGCCGGTGTGATCAACATCATCACCAAGAAGAATTTCGAAGGCGTTGAAGTCGGCGTTCAGTACGGCGAAGCCTCCAAGGGCGACAACAAGGGCACGCAGGCCCATGTGATGATGGGCGGCAAGTTCGGTGACGGCGGCCGCGCGCTGCTGACGCTGGAATTCCACAAGGACGGCCGCGTCAGCTGCAAGGACCGCGAGATCTGCGAGGACGACATCTTCTGGGGCTCGCCCGACTCGCTGATCAAGGGCCCGGCCGCTCGCTCGGGCGTGGGCGCCAACGGTCGCTTCTTCATCGGCACCGGCAGCTTCACGCGCCGTGGCAACAGCTTCACCGATGCCAACGGCAACCTGATCCCCTTCTCGACGGCAACCGACGGCTACAACCGCAATGCCCAGCGCGACCTGGCGATCCCGACCAAGCGCGTCGTCGCCGCCGGCGAAGCCGAGTACAAGATCAACAAGAACGTCACCGCCTTCGGCGAAGTGAACTTCTCGACCAGTTCGGTGGACTCGTCGTTCGAAGGTCACCCCTTCCAGGCCAATGCCAACACCTTTGGCGGCCTGCAGCCCTCGATCCCCGCGACCAACCCCTTCGTGCCTCCGGCCATGAAGGCCGCACTGGACGCCGCCGGCCAGACCGAAATGAACTGGTGGCAGCGCTTCTCGAACGAGACGCTGGGCGGCAACCGCGGCGCCAGCAGCGACCGTGACGTGGCACGTACCGTGTTCGGCGTCAAGGGCGAACTGGACAGCCTGATGGGCCTGGGCCAGGACTGGCGCTGGGAAGCTTCTCATGTGTTCGGCCGCACCACGGTCAACCTGGGCACCGAAGGTTCGGTCGGCCTGGGCCAGCTGTACCACGGCCTGCGTGTTGAACCGGTTCCCGGCGCGCCCGGCACCTACCGCTGCATCGACGCAGCCGCTCGCGGCAATGGCTGCGTGCCGATCAACCCCTTCGCTCCCTACACCAAGGCGATGGCCGACTACCTGACGGTGGACACCTCCTCGCGCGGCAAGAGCACACTGAACGACACCATCGTCAGCCTGTCCGGTTCGCCGTTCAAGCTGCCCGCCGGTGATGTGCGCACCGCCTTCGGTGCCGAGTCGCGCACGCTCAAGGGCGGCCTGGACCACGATACCCAGATCAATCTGGGCAACGTGACCGGCAACCAGATCGGCGACACCGACTACGTCAAGATCAAGACGCGCGAAGTGTTTGTTGAAATGCTGGTTCCGGTGCTGGCCGATAAGCCCTTCATCAACTCGCTGAACCTGGAAGGCGCATATCGTCACTCCAGCAGCAACAGCAAGAGCTACAACACCTGGAAGTTCGGCGGCGACTGGGAGCCCACCGATGGCCTGCGCCTGCGTGCCATGAAGGCCCGTGCCGTGCGCACCCCGGTGCCCGGCGAGCTGTCCGGCATCGGCCAGACCTTCGGCGTCGTCAACGACCCCTGCACGGAATCGCGTCGCAATGCCAACCCGACCCGCGCCGCCAACTGCGCGGCCGACGGCGTGCCGACCAACTACGTGCCGGCACAGTCGATCGAGCAGAGCGTCGAGGGCTTCTCGGGTGGCAATGCCAACCTGAACCCCGAAATCGGCACGACCATGACCTATGGTCTGGTGTTCACGCCCAAGGCGCTGAAGGGCTTCTCGCTGGCGATCGACCGCTTCGACATCAAGGTCAAGGACATGATCACCACGGTCTCGCGTCAGACCGCTGTGAACCTGTGCTACGACACGCCGAACCGTCTGCTGTGCGGATCCAAGACCCGTGGCACCCACCCGCTGCTGCCCGGCGCCAACTACGTGCTGCGTTCGGTGAACGAAGAGCTGCAGAACGTGGCCTCGCTGGACATCCAGGGCGTGGACCTGGACGTTCGCTACGGCTTCAAGACCGCCAACTGGGGTGACTTCGACCTGTCGGCGATTGCGACGTTCTACGACAAGGCCACCCAGCTGCCGCTGGCCGGCGAACCCGAAGTTGACCTCCTGGGTCAGGCCGGCGGTTCGACCTCCGACCAGGGCTTCATCAAGATGACGGCCAACGCCAACGTGGGCTGGAAGAAGGGTCCGTTCAAGGCCAACTGGAACATGCGTCATATCGGCCGCGCCGACATGGCCGTGGGCACGACGGCCGACGGCTTCCCGAAGATTGGCGCACACACGTACCACAACGTGCGCGTGGGCTACAACCTGCGCAAGGGCGTCGAGCTGTTCGCCGGCATCACCAACCTGTTCGACAAGAAGCCGCCGATCTTCGCATCGGGCACTTCGGGTACGCAGGCCCTGGACACCATCCCTGGCTACTACGACGTCTTCGGCCGCTCGTTCTTCCTGGGCGCCACCGCCAAGTTCTGATCTCGCATCAGGCCAATAGAAACGGCGCCCTCGGGCGCCGTTTTTTTATGCCTGATCGACGGGCTTGCAGCTTGACGGGCCTCAGGCTGCCGCCGCCTTGACCTTCAGCCGCCAGGCATGCAGCAGGGGTTCGGTGTAGCCGCTGGGCTGCTCCTTGCCCTTGAAGACCAGATCCAGTGCGGCCTGGTAGGCGGCCGAGGTGGCGAAGTGGCCGGCCATCGGGCGGTAGGCGCCGTCCCCAGCGTTCTGTCCATCGACAACCGCGGCCATGCGCTCGAAGGATGAGCGCACCTGATCGGCGCTGACCACGCCATGGTGCAGCCAGTTGGCGATGTGCTGGCTGGAGATGCGCAGGGTGGCGCGGTCCTCCATCAGACCGATATTGTGGATGTCGGGCACCTTGGAGCAGCCCACGCCCTGGTCGACCCAGCGCACCACATAACCGAGAATGCCCTGCACATTGTTGTCCAGCTCCTGCTGGCGCTCGGCCTCGCTCCAGCGGGCCTCGGCCACCACCGGCACCGTCAGCAGGCGGTCCAGCAGCTCGTCGCGCAGCGCATTGGCATCCTGCTGCTCGAGTTCGCGCTGCACCGAGGCCACGTTGACCTGGTGGTAGTGCAGCGCGTGCAGGGTGGCGGCCGTCGGCGAGGGCACCCAGGCGGTGTTGGCGCCGGCCTTCGGATGGGCAATCTTCTGCTCCAGCATCGCCGCCATCAGGTCGGGCATGGCCCACATGCCCTTGCCGATCTGGGCACGGCCGCGCAGGCCGCAGGACAGGCCCACCAGCACATTGCTGCGCTCATAGGCCTGTATCCAGGCGCTGGTCTTCATATCGCCCTTGCGCAGCATCGGTCCGGCCAGCATGGCGGTGTGCATCTCGTCGCCGGTGCGGTCCAGGAACCCGGTGTTGATGAAGGCCACACGGCTGCTGGCCGCGGCAATGCAGGCCTTGAGGTTGACGCTGGTGCGGCGCTCCTCGTCCATGATGCCCAGCTTGACGGTGCTATCCGCCAGGCCCAGCACCTGCTCGACGCGGCCGAACAGCTCGGCCGCAAACGCCACCTCGGCCGGACCGTGCATCTTGGGCTTGACGATGTAGACCGAGCCCTGGCGCGAATTGCGCAGCCCGTCGCGGCCATGGCGCTGCAGGTCATGCAGGGCGATGGTGACGGTGATCACCGCGTCCATGATGCCCTCGGGGATCTCCTTGCCGTCGGCATACAGGATGGCCGGATTCGTCATCAGGTGGCCGACATTGCGCACGAACATCAGCGAACGGCCATGCAGGGCCAGCTCGCCACCCTGCGCAGCGGTGTAGTGCCGGTCCGGGTTGAGGCTGCGGGTGCTGATGCGGCCGCCCTTGTTGATCTCCTCGGTCAAGGTGCCCAGCTGGATGCCCAGCCAGTTGCGATAGGCCAGCAGCTTGTCTTCGGCATCGACGGCGGCGACCGAGTCTTCCAGGTCGAGGATGGTGGACAGGGCCGACTCCAGCACCAGGTCGCTGACGCCGGCGGCGTCGCTGCGGCCGATGGCGGTGCCGCGGTCGATCTGCAGGTCCAGGTGCAGGCCGTTGTGGCGCAGCAGCACCGAGCTGGGCGTGGCGGCCTCGCCGCGGTAGCCGAGGAACTGGCTGGGGTCGGCCAGGCCGGTCTGCCCGCCGCCGAGCAGGCTCACGACCAGGCGACCGGCCTCGACTCGGTAGCCGCTCGCATCGCGGTGTGATGCGCCCTCCAGCGGGGCGGCCTGGTCCAGCACGGCACGGGCGAAGGCGATGACCTTAGCACCACGCACCGGGTTGTAGGCCGAGCCCTTCTCGGCGCCGTCGGTCTCCGCGATGGCATCGGTGCCGTAGAGCGCGTCATAGAGCGATCCCCAGCGCGAATTGGCCGCGTTCAAGGCATAGCGTGCGTTCAGTATCGGCACCACCAGCTGCGGGCCGGCTTGGCTCGCCAGCTCGGCGTCAACGTTGGCCGTGCTGATCTGCACCTGCTGCGGCTGCGCCACCAGGTAGCCGATGCGCTCCAGAAAGGCCCGGTAGGCGGGCATGTCGGCGATCGGCCCCGGATGGGCTCGGTGCCAGGCGTCGAGCTCGGTCTGCAGCCGGTCGCGCTCGGCCAGCAGGGCCGCATTCTTGGGCGCCAGGTCGTGCACGATGGCATCGAAACCGGCCCAGAAGGCGGCCGGGTCCACGCCGGTGCCGGGCAGCACCTCGTCCTCGATGAAGCGGTACAGCGGCGTGGCGATCTGGAGCCGGTGGCGGGTGGTGCGGGCAGTGGTCATGGACATCAACCTCAATCAAGAAGATAGGAACCGGGCGGCGGCGCGAATCTGCCAGCCTTGGCCGAAATTTAAGCCCGTTTGCCCGGTGCATTCACACGCTGCCCGGCAGTTGATACATGACTTTTTTGATTGCAGTCCGGTCGAAAATTGACTATTTACCCGAATCAAAGCGCACAATGCCGGCCCATGGATCGCCTCAAACAGATGGAGTCATTCACCCTGGTGGCCACCAAGGGCAGCCTGACGGCCGCCGCCCAGGCCGAGGGCGTGGCACCGGCGGTGATAGGCCGGCGCATCGATGGCCTGGAGGAGCGCCTGGGCGTCAAGCTGCTGGTGCGCACCACGCGCAAGATCAGCCTGACCCATGAGGGCAGCGCCTTTCTGGAGGACTGCCAGCGCCTGCTGGGCGATCTGGCCAATGCCGAGGCCAGCGTCAGTGCCGGCGGGCTGAAGGCCAGCGGCTATGTGCGCATCACCGCGCCGGCCGGCTTCGGCCGCCGCCATGTGGCGCCGCTGATACCGAAATTCCTGGCCCAGCATCCGGACGTGCATCTGTCGCTGAATCTCAGCGACCGGGTGATAGACATCGTCAACGAGGGTTTTGATTGCGCGGTGCGCGTCGGTGACCTGCCCGACTCCAGCCTGGTCAGCCTGCGCCTGGCCGACAACCGCCGCCTGTGCGTGGCCGCGCCCAGCTATCTGAAGCGCGCCGGTGTGCCGGCCCATCCGTCCGAGCTGAGCCGCCATGAATGCCTGACGCTGAGCTCGGACGCCAGCCAGACGCGCGGCTGGGCCTTCACGGTGGAAGGCCAGCTGACCCATCTGCGCCCCAGCGGCCGGCTCGATTGCAGCGATGGCCAGGTGCTGCACGACTGGTGCGTGGCCGGCCTGGGACTGGCCTGGCGCAGCACCTGGGAGGTCGAGGCCGATATCGCGGCCGGACGGTTGCAGCCGGTGCTAGATGATTTCGCCGCGCCGCCGAACGGCATCTATGCGGTGTTTCCGCAGCGCAAGCATCTGGCCTTGCGCGTGCGGCTGTGGATTGATTTCCTAAAGGCCAGCTATGGGGATGAGGGATATTGGCAGTAGCCCGGATGGAATCCGGGGTCCCGGATTTCATCCGGGCTACAGAACTACCTAGTCAGTTGGGGACAGAGCGTGCGGCCACGCTGCGCGTGGGTCGCAAGGTCTGTCCCGCAAGGACTTCAGCCTCCAGCGGCGCACTTCTTGACGAAGCTGTTCTTCGCCGCGCCGGCCAGCTTCTTCTCGGCCGCCTGAGCCTCGCAGGCGCTCTGCGCATTGCCGGCCATGGTGTCGGTGCTGCACTTCTTGACGAAGCTGTTCTTGGCCGCACCCGCCAGCTTCTTCTCGGCCGCCTGGGCCTCGCAGGCCGCCGACGCGGTGGCGGCACTCGCATCGCTCTCGCATTTCTTCATGAAGCTGGTCTTGGCTGCGCCGGCCAGCTTCTTCTCGGTGGCCTTGGCCTCGCAGCTGGCATCGACGGCCAGCGCAGACGTTGACAGTCCGGCCATGGCGAGCGTGAAAGCGATGAAGATCTTTTTCATGAATGACTTCTCCGTCCAGAGGGTGGGCATGATTGCCGTTGGTGATTGAAGCACAGCGGCCAAGAGCCGCGCTAGAGGATTCGTCTTGGGTGGGCAAGCGCCTCATGCGCCGCATGCAGCCTGCGCACCAGCACGCGGATGAAGGCACTGTCAAAGCGGTGCTGGCATTGCTCGCTGAGCTGGCCCAGTGACTCGGGCGTGAACGAGATCGTCGTGCAGGGCGAGGCTACCAGCACGTCGGTGCTGTGGCGGCGCAGATCGGGGTTGGGCGCCAGATAGGCCATCTCGCCCACTGAGGTGCCCGCCCCCAGCTGGGCGACGCGCTGGCCGTCGCGGAACACCTCCAGATCGCCGTGCGCGATGATGTGGAAGGTATTGCCCTCCTGGCCCTTCTTGTAGAGCGAGTGGCCGATGCTGTAGCGCCGCCAGCGCGCCCGGTGCACCACCTCCCACAGCTGCACATCGTCGAAGCCGACGAAGAAGTCCAGGCTGCGCAGCAGATTGAAGCGCTCCGAGTCCATCACCTCCTGGAACTGCGCCAGCGGCACCAGCTGCTTGGCCACCAGGTCGGACAGGGCGCGGCCGAAGCCTTCCCAGTCGTCGTAGCGGTCCTGCGGCTGCTTGGCCAGGGCCTTCAGGATCACCGCATCCAGCTCAGGCGTCACCCCCCCGCGCTGCCCCTGCAGGGTGGCCGGCGCCTGGCTGTAGATCTGGTGCATCAGGCTGGCCTGAGCAGGCGCATCAAAGGGCGGCCGGCCGGCCACCAGGTGGTAGAGCACGGCACCCAGCGAGTAGATGTCGGAGCGGCAATCGAGATCGCCGCCATCGAGCTGCTCGGGCGACATATAGGCCAGCGAGCCGACGCGGTGGATCTGCGTGCGGTCGGAATTGAGGTTCAGCGCGCTGCCGAAGTCACTGACCTTGATGTCGGTGACCTGGCCCTGGGCGTCGAGCACAGCCAGCAGATTGGCCGGCTTGACGTCGCGATGTATCACGCCCTGGCGGAACACATAGGACAGGGCCATCGCGCACTTGAAACCCACCTCCACCATCACGTCCAGCGGCAACAGGTTGTCGGGCCGGCAAAAGCGCCGCAAGGTCACGCCCGGCACATACTCCATCACCAGATAGGGCTCGTGCGGGTCGGGGAAGGCGTCAAGTATCTGCACCACGTTCGGGTGCTGCAGCCGCCCGGCCAGTGCCGCCTCGTTGGCGAACAGCCGGCTCGGGAAGTGGCCCGACGGGCCGTCCTCGCCGCTGCCGCCGCGCACGCGCTTGATCGCCACCTCGGTGTCGCGGAACTCGTCCCGGGCCAGGAACACCTCGCTGGTCGCCCCCTCGCCCAGGCGCTTAAGGATGCGGTACTTGCCCACATAGGCAGGCAGGGGCGGCTCGCCGCCACCGTCAAGCGGCAGGTCGAAATGGTCGGGCTCGGAGTGGGTCAGGTCTGATTTGGACATCTGAAGGAGCTATCTTCCCACCTTGTGAAGGCTCGCCCGGGAGCGAAGATGTGCAAAAGTGCTGCCAGTCTCGGCTTTTGCTACCAGCAAAGCAAGCCGAGGGAGGTTCGGGCAGCAAACGTAGAATCAGCTCATGATTCAAGCCAAGCAAGACCTGCTCCAAGCCCTGGGTGAAGTGATCCGGGAACTGAGCCCCACCGACGGCCCGGCGCTGTCCATTCCGATCGCCTTCGAGTCGCCCAAGCAGGCCAGCCACGGCGATTTCGCCTGCACCGCCGCCATGCAGATGGCGCGGCCGCTGAAAAAGAACCCGCGCGAGCTGGCCCAGGCGCTGATCGACGCGCTGCAGCGCCGCCCGGCGGTGCAGCGTTGGGTGGCCAGCATGGAAATCGCCGGCCCCGGCTTCATCAATCTGCGCCTGACCGACGCCGCCCGGCAGGCCGTCGTGACCGAGGTGCTGAGCGCAGGCGAGACCTTCGGCCAACAGCCGGCCAACGGCCAGCAGCTGATGATCGAATTCGTCTCGGCCAACCCGACCGGCCCGCTGCATGTGGGCCATGCCCGCCAGGCGGCGCTGGGCGACTCGCTGTGCCATCTGTTCCAGACCCAGGGCTGGAAGGTGCTGCGCGAGTTCTATTACAACGATGCCGGGGTGCAGATCGCCACGCTGGCCTCGAGCACGCAGAACCGCCTGAAGGGCCTGAAGCCCGGCGATGCCGACTGGCCCGAGGCCGCCTACAACGGCGACTACATACAGGACATTGCCGACGACTTCATGGCCAAGGCCACCGTCAAGGCCGATGACCGCGAGTTCACCGCCTCCGGCGACCCGGCCGATCTGGACAGCATCCGCCAGTTCGCCGTCGCCTATCTGCGCCACGAGCAAGACCTGGACCTGCAGGCCTTCGGTCTGCACTTCGACAACTACTTCCTCGAGTCAAGCCTGTACAGCAAGGGCCTGGTCGAGGCCACCGTTGCAAAGCTGATTGCTTCGGGAAAGACCTTCGAAGAGGGCGGCGCGCTGTGGCTGCGCACCACCGACTACGGCGATGACAAGGACCGTGTCATGCGCAAGCAGGACGGCAGCTACACCTACTTCGTGCCCGATGTGGCCTATCACATCAACAAATGGGAGCGCGGCTACAGCAAGGTCATCAACGTCCAGGGCACCGACCACCACGGCACCATCGCCCGCGTGCGCGGCGGCCTGCAGGCGGCCGGCGTCGGCATACCGCTGGGCTACCCCGACTATGTGCTGCACAAGATGGTGACGGTGATGAAGGGCGGCCAGGAGGTGAAGATCTCCAAGCGCTCAGGCAGCTACGTCACCCTGCGCGACCTGATCGACTGGACCAGCCGCGACGCGGTGCGCTTCTTCCTCATCAGCCGCAAGGCCGACACCGAGTTCACCTTCGATGTGGACCTGGCGCTGAAGCAGAACGACGAGAACCCGGTGTTCTATGTGCAGTACGCCCATGCACGCATCTGCTCGGTGATACGACAGTGGGGCGGCGACGAGAGCGCGCTGGGCGAGGCCGATCTGAGCCTGCTGACCGCGCCCGCCGAGGTCGCCCTGATGCTCAAGCTGGCCGACTATCCGCGCATGCTCAGTGGCGCGGCGCAAGACCTGGCCCCGCATGATGTGGCGTTCTATCTGCGCGATGTGGCCGGCCTGTTCCACAGCTACTATGCGGCCGAGCGCTTCCTGACCGATGATGCGGCCCAGACCCGCGCGCGCCTGGCCCTGCTGACGGCCACGCGCCAGGTCTTGCGCAATGCGCTGGCCCTGCTGGGCGTCAGCGCACCCGATGTGATGTCCCGCGAGATGGAGACTGAATGAGAAATTCTGCGAACAAGGCCCCGGCCGCCAAGAAGAGTGGCGGGGGCGGCCAGAAGGGCGGCTTCGTGCTGGGCATGATCGTGGGCCTGCTGATCGGCCTGGCCATCGCCCTGGGCGTGGCGCTGTACATCACCAAGGTGCCGGTGCCCTTCCTGAACAAGGTGCCGCAGCGCACCGCCGAGCAGGACGCAATGGAAACCGAGCGTAACAAGAACTGGGATCCGAATGCGCCGCTGGCCGGCAAGAATGCGGCCAAGGCGGCCAGCGGCGTGATCAGCGCACCCAGGGCGGAGGCCGAGGCTCAGCCTCCCGCCGTCGCGCCCGTCGTCGCGCCCCCTGTGGCTCCCGCCGTCGCGCCAGCAGCCTCCAGGCCTGCCCCGGCCACGGCCGCAGCGTCGAAGGCCGCCGCAGCCTCCGCCGCTGCCGGCGCGGACCCCTTCATGTACTTCGTCCAGGCCGGCGCCTATGGCAAGCCCGAAGATGCCGAACAGCAGCGTGCCAAGTTGGCGATGCTGGGCTACAGCGCCAAGGTGTTCGAACGCGAACAGGCCGGCCGCACCGTCTATCGCGTACGCTTGGGGCCCTTCGACAAGAAGGACGAGGCCGAGGCCCAACAGCAGAAGATCGAGGGCTCCGGTCAGGAAGCCCAGCTGGTGCGCGTACAACGCTAAATTGACGGCGCCCCGGAACCAAGCCGGCTGGCGCGACTCCACTGCAAGCACTCCCTCCAGACAGGACACCGAATGAACCGTCGTGACTTCTCCACCCGCCTAGCGCTGAGCACCCTGGCCGGCGCCATCCCCGGCCTGGCCATGGCCCAGGGTGGCCCGCTTGAAGGCCGCCACTATCAGAAGCTGGGCACGCCGGTGCCGGTGGCGCCGGGCAAGATCGAAGTGGTCGAATTCTTCTGGTACGGCTGCCCGCACTGCTATGCCTTCGAGCCGGTGGTCGAGAACTGGACCAAGCAGTTGCCCGCCGACGTGGGCTTTCGCCGCTCGCACGTCGCCTTCCGCGAGAACACCAAGACCCATCAGCGCAGCTTTTTTGCGCTGGAGGCCCTGGGCCGCGAGGCCGAGTTTCGGCCGAAGATCTTCAACGCCATCCACCAGCAGCGCCAGCCGCTGGACACGGCCGACAGCATGGCCGCCTTCCTGGGCAAGAACGGGCTGGAGGCGCCGAAGTTCCTGGAGGTCTACAACTCCTTCAGCGTGCAATCGAAATGCCAGCAGGCGGTCAAGCTTTCCGAGGCCTATCGCATCGACGGTGTGCCGGCCATCGGTGTCGGTGGCCGCTTCCTGACCTCGCCCAGCATGGCCGGCCAGGGCGCGGGCGAGAACGTGGCACTGCAGCAGGCCGTGGTCACGGCCAGCTTCCTGATCGAGCGCGTGCGCAGCGGCAAGGTGTAAGCGCGGCGCGCCTCGCCCCACATGACAAAGGGACGCCGTGAGCGTCCCTTGTCGTTTTTGAGCGCCCAACGCGTGCAAACCCTGGTCTAGAATGGTCTGCAAGAACTGTGCCGCCATGCCAAAGCCCTCCAAACGCCTTCTCGCCCTGATCGCCGTTGCCGCCCTGCTGCCCCTGGGCACGCAGGCGGAAAAAGCCGACCGCCTGAAAGATCTGACGATAGAGGCCGATCAGCGCAGCGTGCTCGATCTGATACGCCGCCACTATGTCGTCAACGGCAATGTGGTGATGAGCCAGGGCACGTTGACGATGCGCGCCCACCAGGCCGAGGTGCGCGAGACGCCCGATGGCTACAAGACCGCGGTGCTGACCGCAGGGGCGGGCCAGATGGTCAGCTTCCGGCAGAAGCGCGATGGCGTCGACGAATTCATCGATGGCTCGGCCGAGCGCATCGAATACGACAGCAAGCTGGAGACGGTGCGCTTCATCGGCAGCGCTGTGGTGCGCCGCCTGCGCGGCACGGCCGTGGCCGACGAGGTGACCGGCGCGCTGATCACCTATGACAATCTGGCCGAGGTGTTCTCGGCCGCGGGCGGCGCCACACCGGCGGCCAACGGCCGGGTCAAGATGACCTTGGCTCCGCGCAACGCCGAGGCCGCCGCGTCGGCCGTTCCCGGCGCCAAGCCGGCCAGCGCTCGTTGAAGGCGCCGATGAGCAGCCAGGTGCTGGAGTCCGCAAGCGCTCCGCGCAGCCGCCTGGAAGTGACGGGGCTGCAGAAGAGCTACGGCATGCGCAAGGTCGTGACCAACGCGCATCTGGCCGTGAACAGCGGCGAGGTGGTGGGCCTGCTGGGCCCCAACGGCGCCGGCAAGACCACCAGCTTCTACATGATCGTCGGTCTTGTGCGGGCCGATGCCGGCGAGATCACCATCGACGGCCAGAGCGTGCAGCGCCTGCCGATACACCAGCGCGCACGCCTGGGGCTGAGCTATCTGCCGCAGGAGGCCTCGATCTTCCGCAAGCTCAATGTCGAGGAGAACATCCGTGCCGTGCTGGAGCTGCAGATCGGCCCCGATGGCAAGGCGCTGCCGACCCAGCGCATCAACGAGTTGCTCGAAGGCCTGCTGCACGATCTGAGCATAGAGAAGCTGCGCGACAGCCCGGCACCGGCACTGTCGGGCGGCGAACGGCGGCGCGTCGAGATCGCCCGGGCGCTCGCCACCCAGCCGCGCTTCATCCTGCTGGACGAGCCCTTTGCCGGCGTCGATCCGATCGCCGTGCTGGAGATCCAGCGCATCATCCGCTTCCTGAAGAGCCGCGGCATCGGTGTGTTGATCACCGACCACAATGTGCGCGAGACCCTGGGCATCTGCGACCGCGCCTACATCATCAGCGAGGGCGCGGTGCTGGCCGAGGGCACGCCGGGCGAGATCGTCGAGAACGCCGATGTGCGCAAGGTCTATCTCGGCGAACATTTCCGGATGTGAGCCCCGGGGACGATAGATGAAGCAGTCCCTGCAGGTACGCCTGTCACAGCATCTGGCGCTGACGCCTCAGCTGCAGCAATCGATACGTCTGCTGCAGCTCTCGACCCTGGAGCTGCACCAGGAAGTCGAGCAGATGCTGGAACAGAACCCGATGCTGGAGCCCGAGGACGACGGCTTCGAGCCCGGCGCCCTGCCCGAGCGCATCGAACCGCTGCACAACAGCACGGCCCAGGCCGACGAGCCCAGCGCCCGGGACAGCGCCGACGGCGCCGGCGACGAGCCCAGCGCCGAGCTGCAGGCCGGCGACTTCGGCGGCACCGAGCGCGAGGACTGGGAGAACGGCACCGAGCGGGAAGACTTCGACGGCATTCGCGAGACCCCGAGCAGCAGCAGTGGCAGCGGCGAATCCGACGACGGCATGGAGCGCGAGCAGGAGAGCCCCGGCATCGGCCTGCAGGAGCATTTGCGCGCGCAGATGGCCGGCATGCACCTCAGCGAAGCCGACCGTGCAGCGCTGATGTACCTGATCGAATCGCTGACCGAGGACGGCTATCTGCTCGACCCGCTGGAGGAGCTGGCCCAGGCCCTGGCCTCCGATGAGCCAGACAGCCATGACGAGATCCTTGACCAGTTACGCTGCGCGCTGAAGTGGCTGCAAAGCATGGAGCCGCTGGGCGTGGGCGCCCGCGATCTGTCCGAATGCCTGCTGCTGCAGCTGCGCGCACTGCCACGCAGCCAGGCCCAGGCCATTGCCATCCTGATCTGCAAGCAGCATCTGGAGCTGATGGCGCGGCGCGACCACAAGCGCCTGATGGCCGCCACCGGCGCCGACGAGGACCTGCTGCGCGAGGCGCAGAACCTGATCACCTCGCTGGAGCCCAAGCCCGGCCGCGCCTTCTCGCACACCGAGGCGGCGGCGATACAGCCCGACGTGCTGGTGCTGCCCGCGGGCAAGGGCTGGAAGGTGGTGCTCAACCCGGACGTGATGCCCAAGCTGCGCATCAACGAGCTCTATGCCCGGGCGCTGCGCCAGCAGCGCGGCGGCGCCAGCGGCTCGACGCTGGGCACCCACTTGCAGGAGGCGCGCTGGTTCATCAAGAACATCCAGCAGCGCTTCGACACCATCTTGCGCGTGTCCCAGGCCATCCTGGAGCGGCAGAAGGCCTTCTTCACCCACGGCGCACTGGCGATGAAGCCGCTGGTGCTGCGCGAGATTGCCGACGAGCTGGGCCTGCACGAGTCCACCATCTCGCGCGTCACCACCGCCAAGTACATGGCCACCCGCTTCGGCACCTTCGAGCTGAAGTATTTCTTCGGCAGTTCGCTGAACACCGAGGCCGGCGGCAATGCCTCCAGCACCGCGGTGCGTGCGCTGATCCAGCAGTTCATTGCCGCCGAGTCGCCGACCAAGCCGCTGTCCGACAGCCAGCTCAGCGATATGCTGGACGAGCAGGGCATACAGGTGGCGCGGCGGACGGTGGCCAAGTACCGCGAGGGCTTGCGGATAGCCCCCGCCAATCTGCGAAAACAGCTCTAAGGCGGGCACTATCGGCAGGGCCGATAATCTCGTATGTCCGAAGCCTCAATCCCCACCACCTTCACCCTGTTCCTCCCCTGCGCCGCCGGCGTCGAAGCCCTGCTGGCCGAGGAGGTGCAGGCCCTGCTGCCCGACATCCCGGTCAACACGCTGAAGGGCGGCATAGGCCTGAAGGGCGATCTGGACGTGGTGATGCAGCTCAATCTGCACAGCCGCCTGGCCCAGCGGGTGCTGATACAGCTGACCGACGGCCCCTATTTCGACGAGCACGCGCTGTACACACTGGCCTGCCGCATCGATTGGACGCAGTGGATCACCCCGCACCAGACGATACGTGTGGACACCACCGCCCACCGCTCGCCCTTGCAAAGCCTGAACTTCGCCACCTTGCGCATCAAGGACGCGATCTGCGATGTGCTGCGCGACGCCACCGGCGAGCGGCCCAGCGTGGACACCCGCTTCCCCGATCTGTCGGTGGTGCTGCATCTGGGCCCGGAGTGGGCGACGCTGTATGTCGACAGCTCCGGCGAGCCGCTGTTCAAGCGCGGCTGGCGCGAGGACAAGGGCGACGCCCCGCTGAAGGAAACGCTGGCCGCCGCGATGCTGGCCGCCGCCGGCTGGAAGGGCACGCCCGAGGCGGGCGGCGCCCTGCACGACCCCTGCTGCGGCTCGGGCACGATTGCCATCGAGGCCGCCCAGATCGCCTGCCAGATGGCGCCCGGCATGGGCCGCCGCTTTGCCTTCGAGCGCCTGCTGCCCTTTGCCGGCCTGCGCTCGCGCTTCCAGCAGATCAAGGACCAGGCCAAGCAGCGCATCCGTCCCTGCCCGGTGCCGATATACGCCAGCGATGTGGCCTTCCGCATGGTGGACTTTGCCCGCCGCAATGCGGAGCGCGCCGGCGTCGCCCAGTACATCCAGTTCAATGGCGGCGATGCGCTGGAGCGCCCGGCCCCCGTGCTGCCCGAGGGCATGCCCGGCACCTTGATGATGAATCCGCCCTATGGCGAACGGATCGAGGTGCGCGGCAAGGCCGGACTGCAGACGATGAGCCGCGATGCATCCGGATCGGAGCAGCGTGACGCGACGGACGACTTCTTCCCGCGCCTGTCGGCCCACTGGAAGCGGGCCTACACCTTGCAGACCCCGGGCTGGACGGCTTACCTCTTGACACCGGACATGAAGCTGCCCAGCAAGATGCGGCTGAAGGAGTCGCGCCGGGTGCCGATGTGGAATGGCCCGATCGAATGTCGGCTGTTCAGGTTCGATCTCGTCGCCGGCTCGGCGCGTACGCCCAAGCCAGCCGCCGAATCCGCGCCCGAGTGATCAGTTCGGCGCGCTGAGCCGCCCCAGCAGTTCGTTGACGCTGCCCAGGCCTCGGGGTGGCAGATGGCCCTGCGGCGTCAGCCGGTTCACCGCGTCGGGCAGCAGCTGGCTCATGCGCACTGCCACCTCCAGCTCCGACAGGCCCAGCTGATCGGCCATGCCCTGCAGGGTTTCGCGACCGAGCACCTGCTGGATCTGGTGCGGCTCGACGGGCAGGTTCTCGCCGGGGCCAATCCAGGAGTCGACCAGTTCGCCCATGCCGCTGGACTCGAACTGCTCCACCAGACCGGTCACGCCCTCGCCCGGGGCGTCGCGCCCCAGCAATCCGGCCACGGCGCCCAGCTCCGAATTCTCGAAGCCATTGCGGCGCGACAGCGCAATCAGCACGGCATTCAGCAGTCCCATCATGCGTCTCCCAGGTTGACGATGCGCGGGTGTGGACAACGAGTATTGCCGAGTTTCGGCCTATTTCAAGTCAAATAGAGGGCAACGGTGTAACAGTTCAAACACGCGCCAGTCTGGGGCGCGTGGCCAGCCACAACAGCGCCAAACCGGTGGCCGCCAACGGCAGCAACGAGCCCAGATTCATCCAGGTCCAGCCGCCGGTCGTGACCAGGGCGCCGGAGCTGAACGAGGTAACGGTCATAGTCGCATAAATGCAAAAATCCATCGCGCCCTGGGCGGTGGTTCTTTCCTCGGGCCGGTAGGCCTGGGTGAACAGCGTAGTGCCGCCTATGAACAGAAAGTTCCAGCCCACGCCCAGCACCAGGAGCGCACCGACGAAATGCATCAGGTCGGTGCCGGACAACGCAAACATCACGCAGGCCAGGTTCAGCAGCACGCCGACGCCCATGATGGGCAGGGCCCCGAAACGCTTGATCAGGCTGCCGGTGAAGAAGCTGGGCACGAACATGCCCAGCACATGCCACTCCAGCACGATGGCGGCGTTATCGAATGGGTGCGCGCATTGCGCCATCGCGATCGGCGTGGCGGCCATCAGCAGATTCATCACGCCATAGCCCAGGGCGCTGGCGGCGATCGCCACCACGAACACCGGCTGGCGCATCAGCTCGCGCACCGTGCGCCCGGCCGCCGCGCCGGGCGCCGCCACAGGCAGCGGCGGAAAGCGGATGAAGGACAGGGTCAACAGTGACAGCAGGGCCACGGCGATCAGCACCAGATAGGCGCCGGCAAAGGGCTGGACCAGCAGATCCTTGCTCGCCTTGGCCAGATTCGGCCCTGTGACCGCACCCATGATGCCGCCGGCCAGCACCCAGGAGATGGCCCGCTCCTTGAACGCCGGCGCCACCAGCTCGGTGGCGGCAAAGCGGTACAGGCCGGCATTGGCGTTGTAGTAGCCGGCCAGCACCGTGGCCACCACCACCCACCAGAACTGCTGGGTGCTCGCCGCCCAGGCGGCCAGCGCGCAGCTGAACATGGCCACCACCAGGCCCAGCTGGAAACCGCGCTTGCGCCCCCAGGCGCGCTGATGACGCGCCACCAGCGGCGCGAACAGCGCACCGCCGGCGACATAGCCGCAGACCGGCAGCGTGGCCATCCACGCCTGCGGCGCCAAGGCCAGGCCAACCAGGCCGTTGATGGCGATGAAGGTGACGTTGTTGGTCAGGAACAGGCCCTGGCAGAAGGTCAGCAGCAGCAGTTGAGGATTCATGAGGTCTGCAGCCCCAGCCAGGCCAGCGCCGCCAGCGGCGCGGTGTCGGCACGCAGGATGCGCGGGCCCAGTGTCGCGGCCTCGAAGCCGCGTGCGCGGGCCACGTCTTCCTCGGCCGGGCTCAGGCCGCCCTCGGGGCCGCTGAGCACGATGGTGCCAGTTCCTGCTTGTTGGAACAGCTCGGGTAGCGGTCTGGCGGCGGTAGGGCTGAGCAGCCAGCGGCGCTGATCACCGGCGGGCATCTCCAGCCCGGCCAACCACTGGGCCAGCGTGCGCACCGGAGCGATCCGCGGCACGCGGGTGCGGCCGCTTTGCTCGCAGGCGGCAATGGCCACGCCCTGCCAGTGGTTGATCTTCTTCTCGGCCCGCTCGGCGGCCAGGCGCAGCACCGAGCGCTCGCTCATCAGCGGCTGGATGGCAGCCACGCCCAGCTCGGTGGCCTTCTCGACCAGGAAGTCCATGCGGTCATTCGCGGGCATGGCCAGGGCCAGGGTGATGGCCTGGGGCAACTCGCGTTCGACGTTGTCATGGGCACCAATCATCACCTCGACCTCGCTGCGACCCATGCGGGTGACGGTGGCGGCCCATTCGCCGCCCAGGCCATTGAACAGGGTCAGCTCGGCACCGGGCTGCAGGCGCAGCACCTGTGCATGGCGGGCAGCGGAGGGCGGCAGCAGCAGGGTCACACCGGTCTGCAGCGGCGTATCGACATGGAGGCGGGAGGGCATGGCGAATTGTGCCCCAGGGCCAGGGGCCCTCGGGCCATGGCCCGTCGTGCCCCGGGCCGTGACTCCTTTGGCCGATGCCGGCAGAGGCCCGTTTGCCCAGAATCGAATCACCCCACCTGCCACCCGAAGGACCGCCATGCCCAGCCCCAGCCGCATCTCCATGCTCGAAGCCATGATGCTGATCCGCGCCCATGAGGAGAAGCTCGCCACCATCGCCGGTCAATCGCCCGGCACCTGCACCGCCGTCGGCCAGGAGGCCGCTGCCGTCGGCGCGGTCACGGCCCTGCAGCCGCGGGACCGCATCCTGACCAACCACCGCAGCGCCGGCCATCTGCTGGCCCGCGGCGCCGACCCCGGCCGCCTGATGGCCGAGGTGATGGGCCGCGCCACCGGCTATTGCAAGGGCAAGAGCGGCTCGCTCCATGTCTCGGCGCGGGAGCTCGGCGTGGTGCTCACATCCACCATCGTCGGCGGCGAGCTGTCGCTGGCCACCGGCGTGGCCCTGGCCCAGAAAATGGGCGGCGCCGGCACCGAGCCGGGCGGCATCACCACCGTGTTCTTCGGTGACGGCGCCGCCTGCGAGGGCATCTTCCACGAGTCGCTGAACCTGGCCGTGACCTGGCAGCTGCCGGTACTCTATATCTGCGAGAACAACCAGTGGCAGGCCTTTGTGCGCCGCGACGAAACGATGCCGCATGAGCATGTGCGCCCCTGGGCCGAGGGCCATGGCCTGCCGGCGCTGACGGTCGACGGCAATGATGTCGAGACCGTCCATGCCGCGACCCTGGCCGCCGCCGAACAGGTGCGCCGCACCGGCAAGCCCTACTTCCTCGAGCTCAACACCTACCGCACCCGCGGCCATTTCGAGCCCGACGACCAGTCCTATGTGCCGCCGGCCGAGCTGGCGCGCTGGAAGGCCCGTGACCCGATCGCGCTGCAGCGCGACCGGCTGCTGGCCAGCGGCCAGCTGGGCCATGGCGAATACGCGCACATCGAGCATCGCGTCGCCGCCCTGGTCGAGGCCGCCTTCAGCTATGCCCAGACCTCGCCCTGGCCCGATCTGCGCGAGCTGACCACCGATGTCTACGCCTGAACGCCATCAAGGAGTATCCGAAATGCAAACCATATCTGTAAGCGATGCCATCAGCCAGGCCCTGGTCGAGGAAATGCGCCGCGACCCCCGCGTCATGATGTTCGGCGAGGGCGTGGCCACCAAGCGCGGTGACCTGCTGACCGAATTCGGCCCGCAGCGCGTGCGCAACACACCACTGGCGGAGGGCATCATCGCCGGCACCGCCGCCGGCGCCGCGGCCATGGGCCTGCGCCCTGTGGTCGATCTGCTGTTCGCGCCCTTTCTGTCGCTGGCCATGGACGGCATCATGAACAGCGCCGGCAAGCTTCGCTATCTGTCCGGCGGCCAGTTCGAGTTCCCCATGGTGGTGATGACGATGACCGGCGCCGGCTGGGCCGTCGGCGCCCAGCACAACCACAATCTGGAGGCGATGTTCGTCCACGCCCCCGGGCTGAAGGTGGTGATGCCCAGCAGCGCGGCCGACTTCAAGGGCCTGCTGAAGAGCGCCATCCGCGACAACAACCCGGTCCTGTTCTTCATGGATCTGGCCCTGGCCCATACTCCAGGCCCAGTGCCGGAAGGCGAGCATGTGGTGCCGCTGGGCCAGGCCGCCGTGCTGAAGGCCGGTCATGACGTGACCCTGGTGTCCTATGCCAAGACGGTGGGCAGCTGCCTGCAGGCGGCCGAACAGCTGGCCGCCCAGGGCGTGGACGCCGAGGTGATAGACCTGCGCACGCTGAAGCCGCTGGACGAGGCGACGATTCTGCGTTCGGTGCGCAAGACCGGCCGCCTGGTGGTGGTACATGAGGCGGCGGCGCCCTGCGGCGTGGGCGCCGAGGTGGCGGCCATCGTCAGCGAGAAGGCCTTTGCCGCGCTGAAGGCGCCGATCAGGCGCGTGACCGGGCCCGATGCGCCGGCGGCGGCGTCCTGGGTGCTGGAGCAGGCCGGCGTGCCGCAGGTGGAAGGCCTGGTCAAGGCCGCACTGGGCCTGATGGCCGAGACGGAAGCGCTGGTGGTCTAAGCCCGGATGCCCAAGGCCAGGCGGAGTGGACCGGCTACCTCGGCGCCCTTGTTCTGCTCCACCCGCTCGACCAGGGTCAGCGCCAGGCCCTGCAGCTCGGCCAGGTCGTGGCATTGCTCGACCTCCAGCGCAAACACATAGCCCTTCATCAGGCCCAGCTGCTTGGTGGCCTGGCTGCTCAGGTAGGCGTAGAGCTGCTGGTAGTCCAGCTGCGGAGGATCACCGAAGGCGGCGAGCTGGCGCTCCGACCGGCTGGACGGAGGCACCGCGATGGCCGGCGTGGAGGCAACCGGCACCGCTGCAGCAAGGGCGGGAGCGGCAGCGCCGGCAGCGCCGATCAGACCATGCTCCAGCAAGTAGGCGATGTCGGCCTCGGTCACGCCCTGCACCAGGCCCAGCCACTCACGGGCCGTGCGCGAACCGTCCAGCACCAGCAAGAGATTGCGGGTGCTGCGCGACAAGGCCAGGGCCCGCGCCTTGATCTCGGCGCGACCCGCATCGGTCTTCGTGTAGCACTGGTCAAGCATCGGCGTTCAAATCCTCCGCCGCGACCTTAGCGCAGGCCGGCCCGATCAGGCGGTGGTCACCCGCTGCGCAAACTCAATTCTTGTCGCGTAGTTCACGCCGCAGTATCTTGCCTACCGGCGTCTTGGGCAGTTCGGTGCGGAACTCCACCACCTTGGGCCGTTTGTAACCGGTCAGCGTGGTTTCGCAATAGGCCCTGACCTCGGCCTCGGTCAGCGCCGGATTCTTCTTGACGATCACCACCTTGACGGCCTCGCCGGACTTCTCGTCCAGCACGCCGACGGCGGCGCATTCGAGCACACCCTCCATCTGCGTCAGCACGTCCTCGATCTCGTTCGGATAGACATTGAAGCCGCTGACCAGAATCATGTCCTTCTTGCGGTCGATGATGCGGAAAAAGCCCTGATCGTCCACCGTACCCACGTCACCGGTGCGGAAAAATCCCTCCGGCGTCATCACCTTGGCGGTTTCGTCGGGACGCTGCCAGTAGCCGGCCATGACCTGCGGGCCCTTGATGGCAATCTCGCCCGAATGGCCCGGGGCCACCTCGTGCCCGTCGTCGTCGAGCAGGCACAGCTCGGTGCTGGGCAGCGGCAGGCCGATCGAGCCGGTATAGGCCAGGCTGTCGGTCGGGTTGCAGGTGGCCGAGGGCGAGGTCTCGGACAGGCCATAGCCCTCGCAGATCGGGCAGCCGGTCTTCTCCAGCCACAGCTTGGCCGTGGCCTGCTGCACGGCCATGCCGCCGCCGACCGAGATGATCAGGCCGCTCCAGTCCACCGTGTTGAACAGCGCGTGGTTGGCCATCGCATTGAACAGGGTGTTGACCGCAGGCAGGCTGTGGAAGCGGTGCTTGGACAGCTCCTTGAACAGGGCCGGGATGTCGCGCGGGTTGGGGATCAGCACATTGCAGGAGCCCATGTGCAGGCCCAGCATCATGTTCGTCGTGAAGCCGAAGATGTGATACAGCGGCAACGCCGCGATCGACACCAGCTGCTCGCCGGCCGGCACCTTCTTGAGCGCCGGGCCGTACCAGGCCTCGCTCTGCAGCAGATTGGCGACCAGATTGCGGTGCACCAGCACCGCCCCCTTGCTGACACCGGTGGTGCCGCCGGTGTACTGCAGCACGGCAATGTCTTCCGGGCCCATGGTCGGCGCCTTGTAGGGCAGCTTGGCGCCCCGCGACAGGGCCGCAGCCAGCGTCACCGCCGTGGGCAGCTCGAAGGCCGGCACCAGCTTCTTCACCTGACGCACGACGTAGTTGACGATGTAACGCTTCGGGAAACCCAGCAGATCGCCCATGCCGGTGAGCAGGATGTGCTTGGTCGGCACATGGGGCAGCACCTGCTGCAGGGTGGCGGCAAAGTTCTCCAGGATCACGATCACCTTGGCGCCCGAGTCCTTCAGCTGATGCTCCAGCTCGCGCGGGGTGTACAGCGGATTGACGTTGACCACCACATAGCCGGCGCGCAGGATGGCTGCCACCGCCACCGGGTACTGCGGCACATTGGGCAGCATCACCGCCACACGGTCGCCGCGCTCCAGGCCCAGGCCCTGCAGATAGCCGGCCAGCGCCTGCGACAGCTCGTCCATCTCGCCGAAGCTCATCGCCTTGCCCATCATCTTGTAGGCGGGCCGGTCACGATATTTCTTGAAACCTGAGTCCAGCAAGGCCACCAGCGAGGGATAGAGCTTGGTATCGATCTCCGCCGGCACGCCTGCGGGGTACTGCTTCAGCCAGATTTTCTCCATCAGCACGGTCTCCAATTATTGAGGGGCATTGTGACCAAGGAATGGGGTCACCGAAATCAGGGGATTCGATAGCGGGATTTGGGCGGCAGTCCCTAGGTAAATGGCCTAGGCACGGCTGATACGCGGCGCATCCAGCGGCAGGCGCAGGCGCAGCTCGGTGCCCCGGGGCGGCGCGCCGGGCACAACGGACAGCGATGCCGCCGCGTGCCAGCTCAAGGTGGCGCCCAGCCGCGCTGCACGCTTGCGCATATTGCGCATGCCCTGCCCCGCGCTCGGCTCGGCGGGCATGCCCAGGCCGTTGTCGCTGATCGACAGACGCACGGCAGTGCCATCAGCCTCCAGCTGCGTGCAGAACACCACCTCGGTGGCGCCGGCATGGTGCAGCACATTGTTCAGCGTCTCCTGCACGATGCGCACCAGCTCGCGCCCGCCGGTGCCGGCCAGGCAGGGCAGCAGCGGCGTGTCGGCCAGCTGCCAGCTCAGCGTGAGGCCGGCGGCGGCCAGCCGGGCGCCCAGCCGATGGCGCAGATTGGCCAGCAACTGCGTCAGGTCGCCGTCGCTGACCGACAGCGCATCGACGGTCAGCCGCATCTCGTCGATGCAGTCGTCCAGCAGGGCGGCCAGTTCGCGCTTGTCCAGCCCGCTCTCGGCTCCCAGCTTGGCCATCAGCAGCTGCGAGCCCAGGCCATCGTGCATTTCCTGCAGCAGATGCTCGCGCTCGGCGGCGGCGCTGCGCAATTGTTCGCTGTGCTGCAGCTCGCGAAAGCGCTGCTCAAGTTCCCGTGAGCGCGCTTCAACCTGGCGCTCAAGATCCTGCCGCACACGCTGCTGCTCGCGCAGCGAGGCCACAAAGCGCTGCTGAAGCGTCAGGCCGGCCAGCAGCACCAGGGCCGCATGGCCGACCATATTCACGTCCACCACCAGGAACAGCTTGTTCATGATCAGCGCGAAGAAGCTCACATAGACCCAGGCCCACAACGACAGCCCCACCGCCAGGGCCGCCGCCGCCGCAACCAGCCGCCCGCTGCGCAGCGCCGCCAGCAGCATCAGCCCGGCCGCCGCGACCAGCAGCGTCAGGCGGCTGCCCAGCGCCCACCAGGGCCAGGGTCGGCTGAAGTCGAGCCAGGTCTGCCCGGTCAGCGCGGCCCAGGCATCTATGGGCAGGCCGATGGCGGCCACGCCCAGGGCCAGCATCACCGGCCAGCGTGCAGGCCAGGCGGTCAGCCGTGCCACCAGCACCAGCAGGGCCACCTTGGACAGCAGATCGCCCACGTCCAGCACCATGCGCCACCAGGGCGAAGGCAGGGGCGCGGCGGCCAACAGATAGGGTGACAGAAGCAGGGCCACCGACAGGCAGAAAAAGCCCCCCAGGCCGTACACCCACTCCTGGCGCAGGGCCAGCCACACCAGCAGCAGGAAGATGCCTATCACCAGGCCGGCCAGGGCAGTGGCGGCGCGCAGCGACTGGCGCACGTCGCGCGAGGAATGAAAGCGCTGCATCTGAGCGGCGGGGCCCAGCAGGACGGCCGAGAGCTTGGTGCCCTCGAAGCCGGGCTCGGCCAGCCGCACATAGATGGCATGCGGACCGGCGTCCAGCATGTCGGGCGCGATATTGATCAGCACCGGCTGGCGGCCCAGGCCCAGACTGCGCTGCAGCCGGTTGCTGGCGTCATCGGGATGCGAGCGGGTGACCAGGTACTGGTCCAGATACACCATCGCCTCGGGCCGGTGCTGCAGGCTCAGCAGATAGGGCTCGCGCGCCGGCTCGCTGAGCTCGAAGGGCAGGCGGTACCAACTGGCCGCGGTGGGGCTGCCGTCGGCCTGAGTCTCGGGCACCGCGTCGGGCAGCGTGACTGCCTGTGCCGGCCGTGCCGGGGGCAGCACCGCACCGAACGGAGGCAACTCACCCGTATCAAAGATGCGGTCGGCCAGCACCAACCGCAGCACCTGCGGCGGCGTGACCATGTTGTAGTACTGCGAAACCTCATGCACCACCGCCATCAACAGCAGCGGCAGCAACAGCAGCAGCAGCGCCAGGGCGATACGCCGCAGGCCTCTGGGTCGGGCGGGCTTGACTGCAGCCTCCACCTTGCGGGCCCCGGCGGCTGCGGCTTACTCGATCGCCTTGACCATGTCCTCGACCACCTTCTTGGCGTCGCCGAACACCATCATGGTCTTGTCCATATAGAACAGCTCGTTGTCCAGGCCCGCATAGCCGGCGGCCATCGAGCGCTTGTTGACGATGATGGTCTTGGCCTTGTAGGCCTCGAGGATCGGCATGCCATAGATGGCGCTGCCCTTCTGTAGCGCGGCCGGATTCACCACGTCGTTGGCGCCCAGGATGATGGCCACGTCGACCTGGCCGAACTCGCCGTTGATGTCCTCCATCTCGAACACCTGGTCGTAGGGCACCTCGGCCTCGGCCAGCAGCACGTTCATGTGGCCCGGCATGCGGCCGGCCACCGGATGGATGGCGTACTTGACGGTGATGCCCTTGTGCGTGAGCTTCTCGGCCAGTTCCTTGACCGCATGCTGGGCGCGGGCCACGGCCAGGCCATAGCCGGGCACGATCACCACCGTCTCGGCATTGCCGAGGATGAAGGCCGCATCGTCGGCACTGCCGCTCTTCACCGGGCGCTGCTCCTTGGCCCCGGCCGCCGGGCCGCCGGCATCACCGCCAAAGCCTCCCAGGATGACGTTGAAGAAGGAGCGGTTCATCGCCTTGCACATGATGTACGAAAGGATGGCGCCCGAGCTGCCGACCAGCGAGCCGGCAATGATCAGCATCGAATTGTTCAGCGAGAAGCCGATGCCCGCCGCCGCCCAGCCCGAGTAGCTGTTCAGCATGGAGACCACCACCGGCATGTCGGCGCCGCCGATCGGAATGATCAGCAGCACGCCCAGCAGAAAGCCCAGCGCGATGATGATGCCGAAGTCCATCCAGCTCTGTGAGTGCCAGAAGCCGAAGCAGAAGAAGGCCGCCGCCAGACCCAGGGCCAGGTTCAGCTTGTGCTGGCCGGCGAAGGTCACCGGTGCGCCCTGGAACAATCTGAACTTGTACTTGCCGCTGAGCTTGCCGAAGGCGATCACCGAGCCGCTGAAAGTGACCGCGCCGATGAAGGCGCCCAGCGCCAGCTCGATGCGGTTGCCGCCCGGAATCGGCCCGCCCTTGGAAGTGATGCCAAAGGCATGGGGCTCGACCACGGCGGTGGCTGCGATGAAAACGGCGGCCAGACCGATCATGCTGTGCATGAAGGCCACCAGCTCCGGCATCTTGGTCATCTCGACCTTGTTGGCCATATAGGCGCCCATGCCGCCACCAATGACCAGGCCCACCAGCACATAGCTGAGGCCGAACAGCTCGCCATGGGCCAGCTTGACGATCAACGCAACGGTGGTCAGCGCCGCCACCGTCATGCCCAGCATGCCGAAGAAATTGCCGCGTATCGAGGTGGTCGGGTGCGACAGGCCCTTCAGCGCCTGGATGAAGCAGACGCTGGCGAACAGATACAGCAGGGTGACGAGATCGAAACTCATTGCTTGCCCTCCACGGTCTTCTTGTCCTTTTTCTTGAACATCTCCAGCATGCGCCGCGTCACCAGAAAGCCGCCGAAGACATTGACTGCGGCCAGCGCCACGGCCAGCGTGCCCATGGCCTTGCCCAGGTCGGTCTCGGTAAGGGCCGCGGCCAGCATGGCGCCGACGATGACGATGGCCGAGATCGCGTTGGTCACTGCCATCAGCGGCGTGTGCAGAGCCGGGGTGACATTCCAGACCACGTGGTAGCCGACATAGATGGCCAGCACGAAGATGATCAGGTTGGTGACGGTGGGTGAAACGATGTCCATGGAGTTCTCCTTCTTTTCGAGTTCGTAGCCCGGATGAAATCCGGGATCGGCCCCGGATTCCATCCGGGCTACGACCTATTTGCGTTTGATCTCGCCGGCCTGTGTCATCAGGCAGGCGGCGACGATGTCGTCGTCCATAGGCACGGTGAAGCCGCCGTCTTTGGGCAGCACCAGCTTCAGGAAGTCCAGCACATTGCGGGCATAGAGCGCCGAGGCATCAGCGGCCACAAGGCCGGCCAGATTGGTCTCGCCGATGATGGTCACGCCATGCGCAACCACCGTCTGGTCGGCCACGCTCAGCGGGCAGTTGCCGCCCACGCCGTTGGCACCCTTGCCGGCGGCGATGTCGACGATCACCGAGCCCGGCTTCATCGCCTTGACCATCTCCTCGGTCACCAGCACCGGCGCGGCGCGGCCTGGAATCAGCGCGGTGGAGATCACCACATCGGCGGCGGCCACGCGCTTGGCGACCTCGACCTTCTGACGGTCCAGCCAGCTCTGCGGCATCGGCTTGGCATAGCCGCCCACGCCCTCGGCCGCTTCCTTCTCCTCGGCGGTCTCGTAGGGCACATCGATGAACTTGGCGCCCAGCGACTCGACCTGCTCCTTGACCGAGGGCCGCACATCCGAGGCCTCGATCACGGCGCCCAGGCGCTTGGCCGTGGCGATCGCCTGCAGGCCGGCCACGCCGACGCCCAGGATCACGACGCGGGCGGCCTTCACCGTGCCGGCCGCCGTCATCAGCATCGGGAAGAAGCGCTGGTATTTGTCGGCGGCCATCATCACCGCCTTGTAGCCGGCGATATTGGCCTGGCTGGACAGCACGTCCATGCTCTGCGCCCGTGTGGTACGCGGGGCGGCTTCAAGAGCGAAGCTGGTCAGGCCGGCCGCGGCCAGGCGCTGCAGGCCCTCACGGTCAAAGGGGTTGAGCATGCCGACCAGATTGGCGCCCGCCTTCATCAGGGTCAGCTCTTGCTCCGACGGGCTGCGCACCTTGAGCACCAGTTCGGCACCCAGGGCCCCGGCCTGATCCGTGATCTCGGCCCCGGCGGCCACATAGGCCTCGTCGGTGACGCTGGCCGCCAGACCCGCGCCCGCGGCCACCTTGAGCGTGTGGCCCTGGGCCTTCAGCTTCTTGGCCGTCTCGGGGGTCACGGCCACGCGTGTCTCCCCCTGGGCGGTCTCTTTAGGGACTCCGATCAACATGCTGGCTCCTCGGGCTCGTTATAGCTTGACTGACCCGGAGCTTACACAAAGATCGTGAGGGCGCGCTTGAGGCCAGACCCTACGCTTTGTTCTTGGCCCGCGCGTCGGTCTTGACCTTCTTCGGCGGCTTGACCTTGATCAGCCCCTGGTCCTGCAGCGACTGCTTCTTGGCCTTGCGCTCGGCGTCCAGCTTGTGGCCCTCGGCATGCCAGGCGGCGAACTCCTCTGGTGTCTCAAGGCTGATGGCGCCCAGCACACCGTGGCGAAAATCGTGAATCACGATCTCGGCCGCCTTTTGCAGATTGGCACGGCCCCTGCCCAGCAACGGCGCACGCTTGCGCGCCACCGCCTCCAGCACCTGCTCGTCGCTCTGGCCCTCGACCACGTCCAGCTGGTAGCGTGCCTGCAGCGCCGCCCCGTAGTTGGGGATCAGGTAGTGCAGCAGCTCCAGCGCCACCTCTTCCTCGTCGAAGGCATTGCGCCCGATGGCGCCGCTGGCAGCCAGGTTGTAGCCGCTCTTGGCGACAATGATCTTGGGCCACAGCACCCCCGGGGTGTCGTAGAGCACGAAGTCGGGCGCCAGATTGATGCGCTGCTCGGCCTTGGTGACACCTGCTTCGTCGCCGGTCTTGGCGGCGCGCTTGCCGGTCAAGGTGTTGATCAGAGTCGATTTGCCGACGTTGGGAATGCCGCAGACCAGCACCCGCATCGGCTTGGTCAGCCCGCCGCGCAGCGGCGCCAGCTCCTGGCAGGCCTTGATCAGGGCCTTGGCCGGCGCGGTGACGCTGGCGTCCAGGCTGATCGCCCGGGTGTTGGGCCTGGCGTTGTAGTGGGCCAGCCACAGCGCGGTGCGCGCCACATCGGCCAGATCCTGCTTGTTCAACACCTTCAGGGCCGGTTTGGCCTTGGTCAGCTCGGCCAGCAGCGGATTGGCGCTGGAACCCGGCAGCCGCGCATCGAGCATTTCCAGCACCACATCGATGTCCTTGATGCGCTCGGCAATGGCCTGACGGGTCAGGTGCATGTGGCCGGGGAACCATTGAATCGACATCGGGGGCTGCTTTCTGCGTTGAGACGGGGGCCCATTGTCCACGCAATGCGGGCGGCCGCCCTCGCGCGCCCGCCCCAAACTCGACTGGGCCGTGATCAGACGGGGGCGTCGCCCAAGCCCTCGGTCAGCCGCTGCACCATTTCCAGCATCACCGCACGGTCGTCAGCGCCCATCAGGCCACCGCGCAGCAGGGCCTCGCGCTCCAGCTCGCGCAAGCGCCATTCGAGCTCGCTGAGCACCAGCATCACCTCCAGATGCATGCCGGGCTCGCGGACGGCGGCCAGCTGACGCAACAGCACCACAGGCTCGGCAATGTCCAGGCCGGCGCTGCTGAAGGCACGCTGGATGCGCAAGAGGCGCTGCGCGCCGCTTTGCAGCTGCTGGCCCAGCTCGGGCCCGGCCTCGGCGATGTGGGCGTCAATCCAGCCGCGCAGGGCGCCGAAGCGCGCCAACAGCGTGGCCAGCCGCTCCAGCCGGGGCACGGCCAGCTCCAGCGGCGCCGGGGCCTCGCGGGCCTGCTGCATGCCGGGGCTGGCGCCGGCCGAGGCCGCCACCCATTCGAGCAACTCGCTGCTGAACTCGCCGGGTATCAGCTTGGTGGCCACGCTGGCGCGCTCCAGCGGCGACAGCCCCGACTCGATCAGCGCCATCAGCCACTCGGCGACGCCAAGAATCTGGCCATCCAGGCTCAGACGCTCGGCCGCTATGCCATACGGATAGCCAAAGCCGTCCAGCCGCTCATGGTGCATCAGCACCGCCTCGGCCACGGCCGGGCCGGCGCCCAGCATCTTGTGCAGCACGCGATGGCCCACCACAGGGTGCAGCACGATGTGCTTCCAGCCCTCCGGGCTCAGCGTTTCTTCGCGGCGCAGATACACAGGGTCGATGTACAGCTCGCCGACATCATGGACCAGGCCTGCCAGGGCCAGCATGCGCTGGTGATCGACCTGGCCCGGCAGCAGGTGGCGGGCCAGCGCCATCGCGATCAGCGAAACGCCGACCGTGTGCCTGAGCCGGTCGCCCTGATACTCGGAATACACCGTCAGCAACGACTGCACCGGCAGACTGAGGCGCAGCTTGGCCAGCGACTGCGGCAGCCCCTGCTGGGCCAGCTTAGGCGTGCACAGCGCGGCCAGCAGCGCATGCTGGCCCATCAATTCCTCGGCGATGGGGCCGAACCGGGCCGGCACCACCCCGTCCACCACCTGCACGCAGTCCTCCAGCGGCTTGCTCAGCTTGTGCTGCAGCAGGCGGTCGCGCACATCGGCGTTGATTCGGGCGCCCTTGGCGAGCAGCTTCATGCCGTTGCCGGCCATGATGTCCTCGCTGGCCTCCACCTCATACTGCCGGCCGGTGGCCACGACATGATCCAGATAGTGGGGGTTGACGCTGTTGTCTGCCGCTTCGCTCATTTTCCGAGGTAGCCAATCAATTGTCAGCGACCTCACAGGCCGCCCGCGCTACCGGGCAGCGACGGTCCGGGCGCTGAATGAACAAGGTTTTCATACTAATCCTGCGTGCACCGGTGTTGTGCGATCAGCGCGCCGACGCGTTGATTTTCATCAAGCTGACCGCAGCGGGTGCAGCCTCATGAACAGGCCAGGTGCCAAGTATTGCCAGCTGCGCTGTCGCCAATGTGACGGGACCCCACAGATTTCGAGGACAAGGGCTGCAGACCGTGGGTTTAATTGCCTTCGTACATCAATCCGCCCGTTTCGCTGCCGATATGAAGGCACACGGGGCGTCCACCTCAGGATCCTCAGGGCTCACGCAATTTTCCAACGGAGACGGTCAATGAAGAGTTTTTCGCTGTTCAAGGGTTTTGTGCGCGCTGCGCTGATGAGCTTGGTGATGCTGGGCGCGGCCCACGCCGCCGAGCAAGGCACGGCCGCCGAGGCCGAGGCCATGGTCAAGAAGGCCGTGGCCTATATCAAGGCCAACGGGCCGGAGAAGTCATACGAGGAGTTCACCAATGGCAAGTCATTCAAGGACCGTGACCTCTACATCATTGTTTACGACCTGAATGGCAAGAACCTGGCCCAGGGCGCCAACCCCAAGCTGGTGGGCAAGGACCTGATCGGCCTCAAGGACCCGGACGGCAAGCCGCTGATCCAGATGTTCGTCGAACTGGCCAAGACCAAGGGCAAGGGCTGGGTCGAGGGCTACAAGTTCCTGAATCCGGTGACGCAGAAGATCGAAGGCAAGGCCATGTATCTTGAGCGCGTGGGCGACACCCTGGTCGGCTGCGGCATCTACAAGGGCTGATCCTCGCTGCCGGCCATGCTGCCCAGGCGGCCTGGCATCGGCACCCCAGGCCCGCGGCGATGTTGCGGGCCTTTCTCTTCTCGGGAGCTCGTCACCGCCATGAATTTGCGCAATCTCAAGATAGGTGCCCGTTTCGGGCTGGGCTTCGGCGTCATCCTGGCTTCGGCCAGCGCCATGCTGGTCGGCGCCATGGTCAGCAATGCGAGCAGCCGTGGCGCCCTGCTGCAGACGCTGCAGGTGTCAGCAGCCCAGGAAGACCAGGCGGTGGCCATGCGCCACGCCCTGCTCAGCAGCGCCGTGGCGGTGCGAAACATGGGCCTGCAGACCCAGGTCGAGGCCGTGCAGAAGGATGAGGCGCAGGCGAAGAAGGAACGCGGCAACTACCTGGCCACCCGCAACAAGCTGGAGGCCACCGAGCTCGATGCCGACGAGCGCGCAGTCTTCAAGCGGCTGGGCGAAATCGACAACTTGATGGAAAAGCACTTCAAGGAAGCCGTTGACCTGGCGGCGCAGTTCAACACCGAGCAGGCCGGTGCCGTGATCACCGGCAAGATCGACCCCCTGCTGAACCAGGCCAACGCCGAGCTGGCCAAGTTCATCCAGATGCAAAAAGAGCACACGGCCGAAGCCACCGCGCAGGCCAACGCCAGCAACCGCAACACCGAGCGGGTGATTGCCGCCGCGGGCGTGCTGCTGCTGGCGCTTGCCGCGCTGACCGCCTGGCGCCTCACGATCAGCATCACCCGCCCGCTGCAGACCGCGGTCGATGCCGCGGCCCGCGTCGCCAAGGGCGACCTGGCCTCGGACATCGCCCTCAGCGGCAATGACGAGGCCACGCTGCTGCTGAGCGCGCTGCGCGACATGCGCGACAGCCTGGCCCGCATGGTCAGCGAGGTGCGCATGGGTGCGAATGCGATCGATGGCGCCTCGACCGAGATCGCCCAGGGCAACTCGGACCTGTCTTCGCGCACCGAATCGCAGGCCAGCGCGCTGGAGCAGACCGCCTCCAGCGTCGAGCACCTGACCAGCACGGTCAAGCAGAACGCGCAGAACGCCGCCCATGCCCAGGAGCTGTCGCAGGGCGCGGCGCGCCGCGCCGAGCAGGGTCATGAGGTGGTGAGCAAGGTCATCGGCACGATGAGCGCCATCAACGACAACTCGCGGAAGATCGGCGACATCACCTCGGTGATCAACAGCATCGCCTTCCAGACCAACATCCTGGCGCTGAATGCCGCCGTCGAGGCGGCACGGGCCGGCGAACACGGCCGCGGCTTCGCCGTCGTGGCCTCGGAGGTGCGCACCCTGTCGCAGCGCACGACGCAGGCGGCCAAGGAGATCGAGACCCTGATCCGCTCGGCCGTGACCAGCACCCAGGCGGGTTCGGACATGGTGGATGAAGCCGGCCGCACGATGGGCGAGGTGATGCTGTCGGTGCGCAAGGTGGCCGACATCATCAGCGAGATCAGCGCCGCCAGTCGCGAGCAGACCTCGGGCATAGAGGAAGTGAACCTGGCGATTGCCGACATCGACCGCACCACCCAGCAGAATGCCGCGCTGGTCGAGGAGGCCGCCGCGGCAGCCGAGTCGCTGCGCGGGCAGACGCATCGCCTGACCGCCCTGGTCAGCGCCTTCGAGGTCTGACGCAAGGGTCGATCCGGCGGCTGCCCTGTGGCCGTCGCTGGCCGCCACTCGCTACCATCGGGGCTCCCCAATCGCGAGCCCGATGATGAAGCCAAACCCGCCTGCGCTGCACCCCAACGCCCTCCAGGGCCTGCGCGTGATCGAGATGGGCCAGCTGATTGCCGGGCCCTTTGCCGGCAAGACGCTGGGCGACTTCGGCGCCGAGGTGATCAAGATCGAGGCCCCGGGCGCCGGCGACCCGTTGCGCAATTGGCGACTGCTGAAGAATGGCACCTCGGTCTGGTGGCAGGTGTCGTCACGCAACAAGCAGTCGCTGGCGCTGGACCTGCGCACCGAGGAAGGCCAGGACATTGCCCGCAGGCTGATAGCCGAGGCCGATGTGCTGATCGAGAACTTCCGCCCCGGCACGCTGGAAGGCTGGGGCATGGGCTGGGAGCAATTGAGTGCGCTGAACCCCGGCCTGGTGATGCTGCGCATCTCCGGCTACGGCCAGACCGGCCCCTACCGCGACCTGCCCGGTTTCGGCGCCATCGGTGAGGCGATGGGCGGCCTGCGCCACCTGACCGGCGAGCCGGGCCGAGTGCCGGTGCGCGTGGGCGTGTCGATCGGCGACACGCTGGCCGCCCTGCACGGGGTGATCGGTGTGCTGACCGCCCTGTACCACCGCAAGGTCAACGGTGGCCAGGGCCAGGTCATCGACGTGGCCCTGCATGAGGCCGTGTTCAATGTGATGGAAAGCCTGATCCCCGAGTACAGCGCCTTCGGTGCGGTGCGCGAGGCGGCCGGCTCTGCCCTGCCCGGCATTGCGCCCTCGAACGCCTACAAATGCAGCGACGGCTATGTGCTGATCGCCGGCAATGGCGACAGCATCTTCAAGCGCTTGATGGAGGCTATCGGCCGGATGGACCTGGGCAACGCGCCCGACCTGGCCAACAACGCCGGCCGCGTTGTGCGCGTGGCCGAGATCGACGCGGCCATCGAGCAATGGTCGCTGAGCCGCGGCGTCGACGAGGTGCTGGCCCTGCTGGGTACAGCCCGCGTGCCGGCCGGCAAGGTCTATACCGCCAGGGACATCGTTGAGGACCCGCACTACCGCGCCCGCGACATGATAGTTCCGCAGGAAACCCGCGACGGCTACACGCTGGACGTGCCCGGCGTCGTGCCCAAGCTGTCGGCCACGCCGGGCAGCCTGCGCACCTCGGCCCCGCACCTGGGCGACGACACCGACGCGGTGCTGGCCGGCATGGGCCTTACGGCAGAGCAGATCGCCGCACTGCGCAGCAAGGGGGTGGTGGCGTGAGCAAGGCCCTCCGGCAGGATCGCCGGGCCGAAAGCGCCATGCCAGTCTGACGGTAAGCCCGAAGCTAACACGGCAGGAGACGCGGCAAATCCTGACACCGAGGCGCGGCACCGTCCTCTGCCGCCGGCCCGATGCACGGGGGCACACTCACTCACCGCCCTTATGCCCCCCGGCCCCACCCACTCAACAAGGAACATGCCATGAATATCCTGATGGTTCTTACCTCGCACGACAAGCTCGGCAACACCGGCCAGAAAACCGGTTTCTGGCTGGAGGAATTTGCCGCACCGTACTACGCGTTCAAGGATGCCGGCGCAGCCATCACCCTGGCCTCGCCGCTGGGCGGCCAGCCACCACTGGATCCGAAGAGCGATGACCCAAGCGCACACACCGAGGCGACGAAACGCTTTCGCGCTGATGTTGCGGCCACCGCGCTGCTTGCCAAGACCGCGCTACTGGCCGACATGAGGGCCGAGGATTTCGACGCCGTGTTCTATCCGGGCGGCCACGGCCCGCTGTGGGACCTGGCCGAAGACCCTCATTCGATCGCCTTGATCGAAACCATGGTCCGCGCCGACAAGCCCGTGTCCGCGGTGTGCCATGCGCCCGGGGTGCTTCGCCACGCCAGGAACGCCGACGGCACGCCGCTGGTCAACGGCCGCAAGGTCACCGGCTTCACCAACAGCGAGGAGGCGGCGGTACAGCTGACCGACGTCGTGCCCTTTCTGGTCGAGGACATGCTCAAGGCCAACGGCGGCATCTACAGCAAGGATGCTGACTGGCAGCCCTATGTGCTGACCGACGGCAAACTGGTCACGGGCCAGAATCCGGCCTCGTCGGAGCAGGCCGCCAAGGCCGTGCTGGCGTTGCTGCGCTGAGACTCCCGAGCGGCCCTTCGCCAGTCACAAACAGGCCGCCGGCCTATTTGTGCACGGGCTCCCCTTGCAGGGCGCGCCGGGCCAGTGGCCCGGCCCTTCGCCAGTCACAAACAGGCCGCCGGCCTATTTGTGCACGGGCTCAGCCCGCTCCAGCATGGCGTGGAGCTGCAGATTGCAGCCGGCCGAGGCGAGCTTGGCCATGTAGACGGCGTCATGTCCGGCGCCTGAGACGGCCGGCTTGTTCGAGTAGCCGAGCTTCGTCGCGGCGCGTGCCGCGGCATCCACGCAGTCCGGATGAAAAGGCTGGGCAGGTAATGCGACACCAGCTGCAATGGCACTGGCAGACGGCCATCTGATCGATCCGCCGTTCCTGCCGACACCAAAGAGACCATCAGCGAAGCTTGTCGTTGCGCTTCAACTCGACTACCAACTCCTGCGCGGCAGCCTCGACCGCGCGGCGGCCTGCCAGGCCGAAATCACCTTTGAATTCCTCGAACTCGGCTGCACCGTTGCCGACGACGCGCACTTTCGTCTGGGGCGCGCCAGTGGCATCCAGCACCTCGACCGCCAAGGTCACGGTGAAGCGGGTCGGTGGCCAGGTCAGCAGCGAGGGCGAGCTGGAGTGGGTCATGATGTCTGGCACGAACACATAACTCGCGCCGGTCTCCTTTATGGCCGGTAGGTCAGTGGCCGCCTTGACGACGCTGACGTCGGCAAAGCTCGCACCCAGTGCCGCACGCAGCGAGCGCTCGAAATCGCGGTAGGGGAAATAAGTGATCTTGTCGCCGCCGCCGCCTTCCGTCGTGACCTGCTTGGCGCGATCGGTATCGCTCATCACATAGACCACCTTCTTGGCCGAAGAGGTGGCGCCAGCGTTGCGCTGCGGCACGCTCTTGGCCTCGATGGAGATCGGGTGGGCACAAGCACCCAGTATCAGCACAAGGGCGAGGCCCAGTGCCAGCTTCAGCAGGCGGGCTGCAGATGCGGGATGAGAGGTGATACGGTTCATCTTCTTGATTCCCTGAACAATGGTGGATGAGCTTGTTCTACTTCTTCAGCGCAGCCACCAGACCGGCGTCGCGATAGATGACCGACAGCAGCTCGCGCACGAGGCGCGGATACTCGGCCTGGCCCTTGGGTATGGCCACGGCGCCGGCAAAGGAAGACTCGAACTGGGTCCTGGCGTCAAACTGCTTCTTGAAGAGCACGCTGCTGCCCTCGGTCACGGTGACCTCGGCCGCGATATCACCCGCGCCAGTGCTGAAGCCCGACACATCGATGTCGTTGCGGACCAGGCGCAGATCAAGGCGCTTGCCCGCTGCCTTGTCGTACAGCCCAGCCTCGGTGAGGTCTCGGATCAATGCCTGCTCGACATAAAGGGCAAAAGTACCGGTGCTGGCCGCCAGCTTGGTACCTCTCAGCGTGATGTTGTTGACCTTGGCACCCGGGTCCTCCGGCTGCACCTTGCCCACCGATGCGGGCTTCAGACTCTGCCGCTTGAGGGCATCAACTGCAGCATAGTCGGCCGAATACTCGGGTGTGACAAATGATGCGCAGCCACTTAACGCGGCACCCAGAGCCATGCTGGCCAAAATGAACAGTTTTCTCATATTCCCTCCTCGATTGATGTGGTGTTCTATTGCATCTATTCAGTCGCAGGCACAGGGCAACCAGACCGAGCCCGTTGCCCGATCTTGCGATGGCAGATGTATCGACGGCCTCCCCAGGCGCACGCTCATCCTGGCGGGCAAGATGACGCTCAACTAACTGTTTTGCTGAGTTTACTTCGAGACCGCCTCACGACTGAATGGTGAGAACCCCGAGGTAGCTGCGCGAAGAAAACGGCCATCCAGTGGCCTCCGCTCACACGGCTTCACATTCCGGCGGCTTGAGTTCTTCAGCCAGCAATCACGACGCCACTCGTGCCCTCTCCAGCATCGCATGCAACAACACATTGCATCCGGCCGTGATGTGCTCCGGCTTGGCATCCTCGATCTCGTTGTGGCTGATGCCGTCCTTGCAGGGGATGAAGATCATCCCGGCCGGGGCGAGCTTGGCCATATAGACGGCATCGTGCCCGGCGCCTGAGACGGCCGGCATGTTCGAGTAGCCGAGCTTCTTCGCCGCACGTTCCACGGCGTCCACGCAATCCGGATGGAAGGGCTGGGCCGGGTAGTGCGACACCAGCTCGATCGTGATCGGCAGACCGGACTCGGCGCTGATGCGGGCAGCGGTGGCACGGATGTCGGCGTCCATCGCCTCGACCAGCTCATCGGTGTTGTTGCGCAGGTCGATGCTGAATTTGACCTGACCGGGGATCACATTGCGGCTGTTCGGGTGGACGTGGACCATGCCCACCGTGCCGCGGCCATGGGGCGGATGGCGGTGGGCGACGGCCACCACTTCCTGCATCAGCTTGGCGGCCACCTGCAACGCATCCTTGCGCAGCGCCATCGGCGTGGGTCCGGCGTGGGCCTCCATGCCGGTGACGAGGCAGTCATACCACTTGATGCCCAGCACGGCGTTGACGACGCCTATCGTCACATCATGGTCTTCCAGCACCGGGCCCTGCTCGATATGGGTCTCGAAATAACTGCCTATCGGATGGGCGCCGGGTTCCTCGCTGCCGATGTAGCCGATGCGCTCCAGCTCGCCCTGCACGGTCAGGCCCTCGGTGTCCTTGGCGGCATAGGCCTTCTCCAGGGTGAAGGCCTTGGCGAACACGCCGGAGCCCATCATCACCGGCACAAAGCGCGAGCCCTCCTCGTTGGTCCAGAAGGCGACCTCGATCGGTGCTTCGGTTTCGATGCCATGGTCGTTCAAGGTGCGCACCACCTCGAGGCCGGCCAGCACGCCGTAGTTGCCGTCGAACTTGCCGCCGGTGGGCTGGGTGTCGATATGGCTGCCGGTCATCACCGGCGGCAGGCTGTTGTTGCGGCCGGCGCGGCGCATGAAGCCGTTGCCTATCTTGTCGATGGTGACGGTCATGCCGGCCTCGCGGGCCCAGCCGAGCACCAGATCGCGGCCCTGGCGGTCGAGGTCGGTCAAGGCAAGACGACAAACGCCGCCCTTCTTGGTGGCGCCGATCTGGGCCAGCTCCATCAGCGCGGCCCACAGACGGTCGCCATTGATGCGCAAGCTGTCGATACTCGTTTGGGTGGTGGTCATGTCCATGATGTTCTCGAAGTCTTAACGGGTGACTGCAGTCGGCGCGAGATCGGCTGTGCGCTTGGCCAGCGCGCCAAAGGCCGGCGCGAACGGCGGGCGCTTGATGTACTGCCCTGCCCCCTGCTCGGCGCGCAGATCACCGCTGGCAAAAACTATCTTGCCGGCGCTGAGCGTATGGCTGGGCACGCCCCTGACGGTGCGGCCCTCGAAGATGTTGTAGTCACCCTTGGAGAACTGTGTCTTGGCCGACAGGGTCTTGGTGCCGGCCGGGTCCCACAGCACCAGGTCGGCATCGGCGCCGACCGAGATGCTGCCCTTGCGCGGATAGATATTGAACAGCTTGGCGGCGTTGGCCGAGGTCACGGCGACGAACTCGCTGGGCGTGAGGCGGCCCGTGTTGACGCCGGCATCCCAGATCACGGCCATGCGCTCCTCGATGCCGCCGCAGCCGTTGGGTATCTGCGCGAAGGCATTGCGGCCCGCAGCCTTCTGCGCTGCGCAGAAGGTGCAGTGGTCGGTGGCGGTGGTGTGCAGATTGCCGGCCTGCAGATGGCGCCAGAGATTCTCCTGATGGCCCTTGGGCCGGAACGGCGGGCTCATCACATGGGCCGCGGCGGTGGCGAAATCGGGGTGGCGGTAGACGCTGTCGTCTATCACCAGATGACCGGCCAGCACCTCGCCATAGACGCGCTGGCCGCGGGCCCGTGCGCGGGCGATCGCGTCGGCCGCCTCGGTGCAGGAGACGTGGACGACGTAGATCGGCACGTTCAGCACGTCGGCGATGGCGATGGCACGCTGAGCAGCCTCGGCCTCGACCATCGGCGGGCGCGACAGCGGATGCCCCTCCGGCCCGGTGATGCCCATCTTGGCCACCTCCTGCTGCAGCAGGAACACCAGCTCGCCGTTCTCGGCATGGACGGTGGGCATGGCGCCCAGCTCCAGCGCGCGCTTGAAGCTGTTCACCAGCGTCTCGTCGTCGCACATGATGGCGTTCTTGTAGGCCATGAAGTGCTTGAAGCTGTTCACGCCCTCGTCGCGCACCAGGGTGCCCATGTCCTCGCGCACGCTGTCGGCCCACCAGGTCACGGCGACGTGGAAGCTGTAGTCGCCGGCCGATTTCTGCGCCCAGTCGCGCCAGGTGCGGTAGGCCTCCATCAGCGGCTGTTGCGGGTTGGGGATGACGAAGTCGATGATGCTGGTCGTGCCGCCGGCCAGGCCCGCGGCCGTGCCGGTGAAGAAGTCGTCCATCGTCACCGTGCCCATGAAGGGCAGCTGCATGTGCGTGTGCGGGTCTATGCCGCCGGGCAGCAGGTACTGGCCGCTGGCGTCCAGCCGCGTGGCGCCCGCCGGCACCTCCAGATCAGGGCCGACGGCCGCGATCTTGCCGTCAATGCACAGCACATCGGCGCGGAACTCGCGGTCGGCATTGACGACGGTGCCGCCTTGTATCAACACGGTAGGGCTCATGACAACTCCTCAATGCTCCCCGGATTGCATCCGGGCTACGAAAACATCCGGGCCGCGAAAGGCGGGTAGCCCGGATGCAATCCGGGACCCATCCCAACTCAACCTTAGCGCTTCTTCGCCGTCAGGTAGTAATAAACCCCGGCGACGAACAGGCTGAAGAACCAGCCGAAGTCGAACAGGCTCACCAGCACCGGCGGCACGGACTCCTTCGGCAACAGGCCCGACACCACCAGATAGCCCGGCAGGCAGGGCAGCACGCCCAAGCCAAAGGCCACCAGCGCATGGACATTCCAGCCGCCGCTGTACTCGTACTCGCCACCACGGCGGTACAGGTCATCGACCTTCAGCTCGCCCTTGCGCACAAAGTAGTAGTCCACCAGCAGGATGCCGGCAATCGCGCCCAGCAGGGTGCCGTAGCCGCCCAGCCAGGTGAACAGATAGCCGCCCGAGGTGGCCAGCAGCTTCCAGGGCATGAACAGCAGGCCTATGGTGGCAGCAATGAAACCACCGGTGCGAAAGCTCACCCGGCTGGGCGCCAGCTGGCTGAAGTCATACGAGGGCGAGACGAGATTGGCCGCCACATTGGTCGTCAGGTTGGCCAGCAAGATCACCAGCAGGCCCAGGCCCGAGGCGAAGGTGCCCATCTGCGTCAGCAGGCCGTCGGGGAAGAGCTGGGCCTTGCCGTACAGGATCGCCGAGGCCGAAAAGCCGATCACGCCGACCATCGAGAACAGCGCCATCGGGATCGGCAGGCCTATCGCCTGGCCCAGGGTCTGGTCCTTCTGCGATTTGGCAAAGCGGGTGAAGTCGGGGATGTTCAGCGCCAGCGTGGCCCAGAAGCCGACCAGGCCGGTCAGCGCCGCCCAGGTCTTGGGCCCGCCCTCCACCACCTTGGCCGGCAGATTGAACAGCTGGCCAGCCGGCACCTTGATCATCAGATAGATCACCAGCGCGGCCGAGGCGGCAATCATCAGCGGCGCGGCGACGACCTCGAGCTTGCGGATCGACTCGGGCCCATGCCAGATGAAGTACAGATGCATCGCCCAGAAGGCCAGGAAGCAGAGGAACTGCGAGGTCGAGATCGTCTCGCCCGGCCCCGGGCCGGCCAGGTTCATGCCGATCACATTGAAGAAGCCGTGCAGGGCCAGCGCCCCGAAATAGCAGTTGATCGAGAACCAGCCGCAGGCCACCAGGCCGCGCAACACGGCCGGCAGATTGGAGCCTTTCACACCGAACGAGGCCCGCGCGAGGATGGGGAACGGAATACCGTGGCGCGGCCCGACGCGGCCGATCAGCACCATAGGAATCAGCACGATGCAGTTGGCCAGCAGCACCAGCCAGACGGCCATCTGCCAGCTGAAGCCCTGGTCCAGCATCGAGCTGGCCATGGTGTACGTGGGCACGCAGACGACCATGCCCACCCACAGCGCGGCGAAGTCCTTCCAGGTCCAGGTGCGATGGGCGACCGGCGTGGGCTGCAGGTCCTCGTTGCTGAGCGCGGCGTCGGCCGGTGCGGATCGAATCGCTTGGGTATTGCTCATGGGCTCTCCTGTTGATCTTGTGGTGTTGGACTTCTACTGCCGGGGCATGAAATCGATCTGGCCGGGCCGGCCATCCAGATGCAACTGATGCGTGGCGGCCGGGCCCTGGGCGACAAGCTTGCCGCGGCGCCAGACCTTCAGACGAGTGGCACGCAGGCGCAGCGCTTCGACCGGGTCGCGGGCCTGCAGCAGCACCAGGTCGGCATGGCAGCCCGCGGCGATGCCGTAGCCGTCCAGGCCCAGTATCTGGGCTGGCGTGCTGGTCACCGCCTCGAAGCACTGGCGCATCGCCGCCTGGCCGGTCATCTGGGCGACGTGCAGGCCCATATGGGCCACCTCCAGCATGTCGCCGCTGCCCATGCTGTACCAGGGGTCCATCACGCAATCGTGGCCGAAGGCCACCGGTACGCCGGCGGCCAGCAGCTCGGGCACGCGGGTCATGCCGCGGCGCTTCGGATAGCTGTCATGCCGGCCCTGCAGGGTGATGTTGATCAGCGGGTTGGCGATGATGGACACGCCGGATTCGCGTATCAGCGGTATCAGCTTGGACACGTAATAGTTGTCCATCGAATGCATGCTGGTGACATGGGAGCCGGTGACCCGGCCGTGCAGGCCGAGGCGATGGGTCTCGCTGGCCAGCGACTCGATATGCCGGGACAGCGGATCGTCCGACTCGTCGCAATGCATGTCCACGCGCAGGCCGCGCGCGGCGGCCTCCTCGCATAGCAACTTCACGCTGGCGGCGCCGTCACTCATCGTGCGCTCGAAGTGCGGGATGCCGCCGACGACATCGACGCCCAAGTCCAGCGCGCGCCGCAGATTCGCCAAGGCAGTCGCGCTGCGCAGCACACCGTCCTGCGGGAAGGCCACCAGTTGCAGATCCAGGTACGGTGCGACGCGCTTCTTCACCTCCAGCAGCGCCTCGACGGCCAGCAAGCGGTCGTCGCAGACGTCCACGTGGCTGCGTATCGCCAGCAGCCCTTTGGCCACCGCCCAATCGCAGTAGGCCAGCGCGCGCTCGACCAGCGCCTCCTGCGTCAGCAGCGGCTTCAGCTCGCCCCACAGCGCGATGCCCTCCAGCAGCGTACCGCTCTGGTTGACACGCGGCAGGCCGTAGCTGAGTGTCGCGTCCATATGGAAATGGGCATCGACGAACGGCGTGCTCAGCAGCAGGCCCTTGGCATCGACGGTCTCGTGAGCCGGCGCCTGCAGGCCCCCGCTCACTTCCACAATGCGGCCTTCGCGCACGGCCACGCCGATGTTGCGCCGGCCATCGGCCAGCGAGGCGTTGGTGATCAGCAGATCGAGTTGGGACATGGTTCAGCGCTCTCCCCTGATATAGGGTTTCATCAAGGCCTGCGGCGTGGCCGATCGGCGCGAGGCGACGATCAGCGCCGCGATCGACAGCAGATAGGGCAGCATCAGATAGAACTGATAGGGTAAGCCTCCCGCATTGGCCTGCTGCAGACGCAGCTGCAGCGCATCGAAGAAGGCGAACAGCAGCGCGCCCAGCAGCGCCTTGCCCGGCCGCCAGGCGGCGAACACGACCAGGGCCACACAGACCCAGCCTCGGCCGTTGACCATATTGAAGTAGAAGGAATTGAAGGCCGACAGCGTCAGGAAGGCCCCCGCCACGCCCATCAGCGCCGAACCCAGCACGATGGCGGTGGTGCGCACCCGCGCCACCGAAATGCCCTGGCTCTCGACCGCCTGCGGACTCTCGCCGACCATGCGCAGCGCCAGACCGGCCGGCGTGCGGTACAGGCCGTAACCGATCAGCGGCACCAGCAGCAGGGCCAGCAGGGTCAGCGGCGTCTGCTGCTGCAGCACCGGGATCGGCAGCCATGACATCTCGGCAAACGGCGTGATCGTCGGCGGCGTATTGACCTTGGGAAAGGCGACGCGGTAGCAGAAGTAGCTCAGCGCCGTGCCCAGCAACGTCAGACCCAGGCCGGCGACGTGTTGGGACAGGGCCAGGCCCACCGTCAGCAGCGCGTGCAGCAGGCCGAAGATGGCGGCAACTGCTGCCGCCGCGATGACTCCACCCCACAGCGGCGCGCCCAGGAAGACGGCATACCAGCCGGCGAACGCGCCTACGACCATCAGGCCTTCGATGCCCAGATGCAGCACGCCGGAGCGCTCGCACAACAGCACGCCCAGGGTACCGAAGATGAGAGGCGTGGCCACGCGCAGCACGGCGACCCAGAAGGGGATGGTGGTCAGCATGTCCAAGACGTCGCTCATGCGGCCGCCTTCAACTCCAGCCGCACGCGGTAGCGCGTCAGCATCGCCGCCACCAGCACCACCAGCAGGGCCGAGGCCACCACCGCATCCGCCAGATAGCTGGGCACGCCGATCTGCCGGCTCATGCTGTCGGCGCCCACAAGCACGCCGGCCACCAGCACGCTGGAACCGACCACCGCCAGCGGATGCAGGCCCGCCAGCATCGCGATGACGATGCCGCTGTAGCCATAGCCTGGCGACATGTCCAGGGTCACATAGCTGGTGCGCCCGGCCACCTCGATCGCGCCGGCCAGGCCCGCCAAACCACCGGACAGCAGGGCCACCAGCACGACCGTGCGCGTCACCGGCACGCCGGCAAAGGCCGCGGCGCGCGAGTTGGCACCCAGAGCGCGAATGTCGAAGCCCAGCGTCGTGAATCGCATGATCACCCAAAGCAGCAGGGCGGCGCCAACGCTCCACAGCAGCCCGGTGTGCACGCGAGTCTTCTCGACCAGCTTGGCCAATTCCAGCTCCGGCTGCAGCGCCACGCTTTGCGGCCAGCCCATGGCCAGCGGGTCTTTCATCGCACCGTCCAGCATCGCGCCGACGCCCAGCAGCACGATGAAGTTCAGGAGCAGGGTGCTCACAACCTCGTCAACGCCGAAGCGCAGCTTCATCAACGCCGGACCCAGCAGCAGCAGGGCACCTGCCAGCATCGCGGCCGCCATCATGGCAGTGAACAGCAGCGGGCCGGGGGTGGCCAGGCCGACGCCGTCATGCAAGCCGCCGATGGCCACCGCTGCCAGCGCGCCGCCATAGAGCTGGCCCTCGCCGCCGATATTGAACAAGCGTGCCTTGAAGGCCACCGTGGCGGCAAGCCCAGTAAGCATCAGCGGTATCGAGCGGGTCAACGTTTCGCTCCAGGCGAACACCGAACCGAAGGCGCCCTGTATCAACAGCGCGAAGGTCTGGGCTACCGGCGCACCGGCGGCGGCAACGAGCAAGGCGGCGATCAGCATCACGGCGGCGAAAGAGGCCAGTCCCGCGATCAACAGCAAATGGGGGCCGACATGGCTGCGCGCCTCAAGCCGCATGGGTTGCTCCTGCCATCGCCAAGCCCAGGCGCTCACGGTTCCAGTCAGCGCTGGGCAGGGCCGCGCTCAGCTGGCCGTGGTGCATCACCGCGATGCGGTCGGCCAGCAACTCGATCTCGTCCAGATCGTCGGAAATCAGCAAGACTGCCGCACCACCATCGCGCGCGGCACGCAGCTGAGCGTGCACGAAATTGACGGCGCCGATGTCCAGCCCCCAGGTCGGCTGGTGGGCGATGATCACGCCGGCCGACGCACCGCCAGGCCGGCGCAGCACGCGGCCCAGAATCAGCTTCTGCATATTGCCGCCGGACAGCGCGCGGGTGCGCCTGTCAAGGCTCGCGCCACGCACATCGAAGGCCTGCAGCACCGTGCTGGCATAGGCCCGCGCGGCGCGGCGGCGTATCCAGCCCCAGCGCGAGAACACCGGCGTGCGCAGGCCTTCGGCGCAGGCGTTCTCCCAGATCGGCAGATCCCCGACGATGCCCACCGCCTGCCGGTCTTCCGGTATCCGCGCCAGACCCTGGGCGACGATGCGCGCGGGCGTCCTGGCCAACGGCTGGCCATCGACCTTCAGCGTGCCACCCTTGGCCGGCAGCAGACCGAACAGCAGATCGGCCAGCAGCGTCTGGCCATTGCCCGAAACACCGGCAATGCCGACGATCTCGCCGGCGCGCAGGTCCAGGCTCAGCTCGCGCAGCGCGGCGTGGCCATCGTTGGCGTTCACCTGCTTCAGACTCAACCGCAGCGGCGCGTCGGGCTTCAGCACGGCCGCCTCGCGTTGCAGCGACACCACCGATTGCCCCACCATCCAGCGCGCCAGCTCGGCCTTGTCGGTGTCGGCCGTATTGGCCTGCGCCACCACCGTGCCGCCGCGCAGCACCAGCACCCGGTGCGAGATCGCCATCACCTCGTGCAGCTTGTGGCTGATGAAGATCACCGCCAGCCCTTCAGCCACCAGCTGACGCAGCGTGACGAACAGCGAATCGGCCTCCTGCGGCGTCAGCACGGCGGTGGGCTCGTCCAGCACCAGGATGCGCGCGCCACGGTACAGCGCCTTCAGGATCTCGACGCGCTGGCGCTCGCCGACCGACAGGCTGCCGACCAGGGCCTGCGGATTGACCGGCAGGCCGGAGCGCTGCGCCACCTCTTTCAGCCGGGCCAGTGCCTCGCCGCGAGCACTCTTCAAAGCAGCCAGGCTCTCGCTGCCCAGCATCACGTTGTCGAGCACGCTGAGGTTGTCAGCCAAGGTGAAGTGCTGATGCACCATGCCGATGCCGGCGGCCAGCGCCGCGCGGGTGTCACCGGGCGGTAACGGTTGGCCGAAGACTTCGACGTGCCCCTCGTCGGCCGAGTAGTGGCCGAACAGGATGGACATCAAGGTGGACTTGCCGGCGCCGTTCTCGCCCAGCAGGGCCAAGACCTCGCCGGAGCCAAGCTCCAGCGAGATATTGTTGTTGGCCACCAGCTCGCCGAAGCGTCTGGTAATGCCCTGCATGCGAAGCGCAGATTCAGTCATGCAGGCACCGGATCAGCGGTCGATCAGTTGAAAGCAGCCTTGGGCTGGCTGTCGTCGATCTTGACGGTGAACGTGCCGTCCAGGATGGCCTTCTCCTTGGCACGCATCTTGGTCACCACGTCGGCCGGCACTTTCTTCTCGAACGTGCCCAGCGGGGCCAGCTCTGAACCCTTGTGCTTCATCATCGAATAGACGCCGTAGTCCTCAGGCGCGAACTTGCCCTCCTTGACCAGCTTGATCGCGCGGTCGATAGACGGCTCCATATGCCACAGCGCCGAGGCGACCACGGTGTCGGGGTACTTGTCCTGGGTGTTGATGACATTGCCTATGGCCAGCTTGCCGCGCTCCTTGGCCGCGTCACTGACGCCGAAGCGCTCGGCGTACATCACGTCGGCACCCTTGTCTATCATCGCGAAGGCCGCTTCCTTGGCCTTGGGCGGATCGAACCAGCTGTTGATGAAGCTGACCGAGAACTGCATCTTCGGGTTGATCTCCTTGGCGCCGGCCATGAAGGCGTTCATCAGCCGGTTGACCTCAGGGATCGGGAAGCCGCCGACCAGGCCGATCTTGCCGCTCTTGCTGACGCCTGCGGCCACCATGCCCGCCAGGTACGAGGGCTCGTGGATGAAGTTGTCGAAGACCGAGAAGTTCGGCGCCTGCGGCTTGGCCGACGAACCCATCAGGAAGGACACCTTGGGGAAGTCCTTGGCCACCTTGCGGGCGGCAGCCTCGACGGCGAAGGCCTCGCCGACGATCAGCTGGTTGCCGCCGGTGGCGTATTCGCGCATCACCCGCTCGTAGTCGGGATTGGCGACGTTCTCGCTGGCCTTGTACTCGATCTCGCCGCGGGCCTGGGCCGCCAGCAGGGCCTTGTGCAGCCGGCTCACCCATTGCTGCTCGAAGGGCACGGTGTAGATGCCGGCCACCTTCAGCTTGGCCTGCGCCATGGCGGCAGGCGCCAGTGACATCAGCGCGGCGGCGCCGGCTGCAAGGAGAGCGAATCGACGCGTATTCATCATCATGCTGGCTTCCTGTGAGTGAATGGGTGTTTGAAGGTACGACGCGGCAGCGATAGGCCGCAACGGTGTTTACGCCGTAGCCCGGATGCAATCCGGGGCTTGCGGTGCGGCGGAACGGCGGCCCCCGGATTGCATCCGGGCTACACCACGGCCGACGGGTTGTTGGGGTGCGTGGTCCAGTTCGCATACTCCCCGCTGACCGTCTTGCCTGTGCGCAGATCCACCTCGCCCGGCTTCAGCGCCCGCAGGCTCAAGGCACCCGGCACCGGGCAGATCGCCACGCAGAGATTGCAGCCCACGCATTCCTCTTCCTTGACCTCGAAGAAGCGCTTGCCGTCCTTGGTGGCGCTGATGGCCTGGTGCGAGGTGTCTTCGCAGACCACATGGCAGCGGCCGCACTGGATGCAGGCGTCCTGGTGGATGACCGCCTTCTCCACATGGTTCAGGTTCAGCAACTTCCAGTCGGTGACGGTCTTGACCGCGCGGCCGCTCATCTGGTCCACGCTCTGGTAGCCCTGCTCGTCCATGAAGTTGGACAGGCCGTCGCACAGGTCTTCAACGATCTTGAAGCCGTAGACCATGGCCGCGGTGCAGACCTGCACATTGCCGGCGCCCAGTGCGATGAACTCGGCCGCGTCGCGCCAGGTGGTGATGCCGCCGATGCCGGAGATCGGCAGGCCGGCGGTCAGCGGGTCGCGGGCGATCTCGGCCACCATATTCAGCGCGATCGGCTTGGCGCCGGGGCCGCAGTAGCCGCCGTGCGAGCCCATGCCGGCGGTGTTGGGGATCATCGCCATCGCCTCCAGGTCCACGCCCATGATGGAGTTGATGGTGTTGATCAGGCTCACCGCGTCGGCCCCTCCCTTCTTCGCCGCACGTGCCGGTTGGCGCACGTCGGTGATGTTGGGGGTGAGCTTGACGATGATGGGCAGCTTCGAATACTGCTTGCACCATTCGGTGACCATCTGGATGTACTCGGGCACCTGGCCCACGGCCGAGCCCATGCCGCGCTCGCTCATGCCGTGCGGGCAGCCGAAGTTCAGCTCGACGCCGTCGCAGCCGGTGTCCTCGATCATCGGCAGGATGTTCTTCCAGGCGGCCTCGGTGCAGGGCACCATCACCGAGGCGACGACGGCGCGGTCCGGCCAGTTGCGCTTGACGCGGGCCATCTCGTCCAGATTGGTGCGCAAGGGCCGGTCGGAGATCAGCTCGATATTGTTGAAGCCGATCACGCGGCGGTCGGCGGCGTAGATGGCGCCGTAGCGCGGGCCGTGCACATTGACGACACAGGGGTCCTCGCCGACGGTCTTCCAGACCACGCCGCCCCAGCCGGCCTCGAAGGCGCGCTGGACATTGACTTCCTTGTCGGTCGGCGGGGCCGAGGCCAGCCAGAAGGGATTGGGGCTGCGGATGCCGACGAAGGTGCTGCTCAGGTCTGCCATGTTTGTTCGCTCCTGCTTGCTTGGGGGTCAGGTATGAATCAAGAACCAACCAGCGCGTTGTGAATGGACGCCGCGGCCAGCTTGCCGTGCTGCACCGCCTCCACCGTCAGGTCGCGACCGCCGTAGCGGGCATCGCCGCCGGCCCAGACCTTGGGCAGATTGGTGCCGCCCTCGGCATCGGTCTTGATGCGCCCACCCTGCAGCTCCAGGCCGCTGTCCTCCAGCGCGCTGGCCACAAAGCTCTGGCCGATGGCGCCCAGCACCCAGTCGGCGGCCAGCGTGAAGCGTTCCCCGGTTTCAATCAGCCTGCCCTCCTGCAGCGTGGTGCACGCAAACTCCATGCCACTCAAGACGCCGGCCTCGCTGAGCAGGGCCTTGGGCGCGGCCCAGTGAACGATGCGCACGCCGTTCTCCTTGGCCCAGCTCTGCTCGTGGCCGCTGGCGCCCATGGCCTCGGGGCCACGGCGGTAGACGATGGTCACCTCGTCGGCACCGAGCTTGCGCGATTGCACGGCGGCGTCCACCGCCGTCATGCCGCCGCCTATCACCACCACCCTGCGGCCCACCGGCAGCGCGGCGTAGTCGGTGGCCTGGCGCAGCTCGGCGATGAAGTCCACTGCCGGGCGCAGGCCGGGTAGATCGGTGCCGTCAAGGCCCAGTTCGTTGACGCCGCCCAGGCCCAGGCCCAGGAACACGGCGTCGAACTCGTCCGTCAGCTGGTTCAGATGCATGTCACGCCCCAGCGCCTGATTGCAGTGCACCGTGATGCCGCCCACCGACAGCAGCCAGGCTATCTCGCGCTGGGCAAAGTCGTCGACAGTCTTGTAGGTCGCCAGCCCATATTCGTTCAGCCCGCCCGGCTTTGGTGCTGCATCGAACAGGCTGACCTGATGACCCAGCAGCGCCAGCCGGTGCGCGCAGGCCAGGCCGGCCGGGCCTGCGCCGACGACGGCGACACGCTTGCCCGTCTCGGCGGCACGCACGAACAGCGGCTTGCCCGGGTTGGCCAGCAGCGCATCGGTCGCGTGACGCTGCAGCATGCCGATCTCGACCGGTTTGTCCTCATTGGTGTTGCGCACGCAGGCCTGCTCACACAGCACCTCGGTGGGGCAGACACGGGCGCACATGCCACCCAGCGGGTTCTCTTCGAGGATGGCCCGCGCTGCGCCGCGCAGATTGCCATCGGCAATGCGGCGGATGAAGGTCGGGATGTCAATGCCGGTCGGGCAGGCGGTCTGGCAGGGGGCGTCGTAGCAGTAGTAACAGCGCTCGGCCTCGATATTGGCCTGCACCGCATTCAGCGGCGGATGGGCGTCGCAGAAGTTCTGCTTCAGCTGGGCCGGGCTCAGTCGGCCGGCGCGCACGTCGGGTTGCTTGGCTTCGCTCATCGGAGGACTCCTGGCTGAATTTGACCAAATGGTCAGATAAGCGCAGCATTTGGCCTATAGGGCGAAACACCTAGGCCTTGCAACCTCCGGTTTGCTTAGGGTCAGCAGCAGAAAACGAGACCCAGCGATGAGCGACAACCGCACCACCAAACGCCAGCAGACCGAGACCAAGCTGCTGGCCGCCGCGCAGGAGCGCTTCGCCCGCCACGGCTACGAGGGCGTGTCGGTGGATGACATTGCGGCCAGCGCCGGCATGTCCAAGCAGAGCCTCCTGTACTACTTCGCCACCAAGGAGTCGCTGTACCGGCGCGTCTTCAACGACGTGCTCGACGCCTGGGTGCAGGACCTCAGCGAGCTGGCCGATCCGGCCTCGACGCCACGCCAGGCGCTGGAGCGCTATGTAACGCAAAAGCTCCAGTTCTCGTTCGACAACCCGACCGGTTCAAGGCTGTTCGCGCTGGAGATCATGGCCCAGGCCCCGCTCTGCGCGGCCGACATCGAGGCCAAGCTGCTGCCCGCCTTCAAGGCCGAGACGGCCCTGCTGGAGCAATGGATGGCCGCCGGCCAGATCAAGCGCGTGCCGGTGCCGCACCTGTTGTTCACCCTCTGGGCCATGACACAGACCTATGCCGACTTCGCCTGGCAGACCGGCATGCTGCTGGGCAAGCCGACGCCCGACGGCGAGGAATTCGCCCAGGCCCGCGAGACGATACTGGCCATGGTCAATGGCGCGCTGGGCCTGAACGACACGAGGGAACCATGAGCAACAATGATTTGCGCTGGAAGCCCAGCGTCACCGTCGCGGCCATCATCGAGCAGGACGGCCGCTATCTGCTGATCGAGGAGCAGACCCCCGAGGGCCTGAAGCTGAACAACCCGGCGGGCCACCTGGACCCGGCCGAGTCGCCCGAGCAGGCGGTTGTGCGCGAAACGCTGGAAGAGACGATGCGGCCCTTCAAGCCCGAGGCGCTGCTGGGCGTCTATCTGTCGCGCTTTCACCGGCAGGCCAGCGGCGAAGACGTGACCTATATGCGCTTCGCCTTCTGCGGCACGGTCGGCGATGAACTGCCCGGCCTGCAGCTGGACACCGGCATCCTGCGCACGCTGTGGATGACGGTGGACGAGATACGCGCCAGCGTCGATCGCCACCGCAGCCCGCTGCTGCTGCGCTGCATCGAAGACCATCTGGTCGGCATCCGCCACCAGCTGAATCTGGTGACAACGGACGCCACCGTCTATTCCCCAGAGCTGCGCGACTGACTCCCCGGCTTTTCGGTTCATCGCCGCTTTCCGGGGCCCCGGTGGTAGCGTGACTCGGGCTGCGGGCGTGCGTTGCAGAGCACCGAAGTGGCACAAGCAGGAGGCTGGGTGGGCCCGCAGCGTAGGTAAAGGAGGAGGGCGCGCAGCGCCCGGGGGACACGGAGCTGCGGGCTCGCCCAGTCTCCTGCGCGCCTCGGCGCCCGCGTCCGGCGGCGATGAAGCTATTTTTTGATCCAACGCTGGTCGCCGCGCCCGCGGCCCGCTACGCTGTGCCCTGTTCAACCTCAGGCATCAGCAGCATGAAGAGTTTGTGGAAGCCCGACGAAGCTCAGCGCTTTATCGACAACTACCAGCACGTGCCGGCAGAGCTGGCGCTGCGCACCTATTCGGCGCGGCTGCTGGGCGGTGACCCCAGCCTGGTGCTGCATGGCGGCGGCAACACCTCGGTCAAGCTGACCCAGCGCGATGTGTTCGGCGACGAGGTCGAGGTGCTGTGCGTCAAGGGCAGCGGCTGGGATCTGGCCAAGATCGAGCCGGCCGGCCATCCGGCGGTGCGCTTGGGCCCGCTGCAGCGGCTGCGCCAGCTGGCCCAGTTGTCGGACCCCGATATGGTCAATGTCCTGCGCCTGAACCTGCTCGACTGCAATGCGCCGACGCCCTCGGTCGAGACCCTGCTCCACGCCTATGTACCAGCCCGCTACATCGACCATACCCATGCGGTGGCGGCAATGGTGATCGCCGACCAGCCCGACAGCGAGGCGCTGTGCCAGCAGATCTACGGCGAGCGGCTGATCTGGATTCCGTACGTGATGCCCGGCTTCGAGCTGGCCCAGGTGGTGGCTCGCGCGGTCGAGGCCCGGCCCGAGGCCCAGGGCCTGCTGCTGGCCCAGCATGGCCTGTTCTCGTTCGGCGACACGGCCCGGCAAAGCTACGAGCGGATGATCGAATTCGTCACGCTGGCCGAGGACTTCATTGCCCGGCGGGCCGCCCCGGCATCGCCCACCGAGGCAGCCCCGGCCAACCTGGCCCGCATCGCCGATATCGCCCCGCATCTGCGCGCCGCCTATGCCGAGCAGTCGCCTCTGCAGGGCCGCCACTGGGTATTCGATCTGCGCGATTCACCGGCGGCGCTGGCCTTCTCATCGGGACTGGGCCGAAGCAAGGCAGCTCAACGCGGTGTGGCCACGCCAGACCATGTGATCAGGATGAAGGGCCGGCCCATGGTGCTGGAAGCCCCTGAGCAGGGCCGGATAGACGACTGGGCACTGAGCCTGCGCGGCCATCTGGCCGGCTTCCAGGACCACTACCACGCCTACTTCCGCCGCAACAACACCCGCGTCGGCGGCATCAAGATCGAGCTGGACCGCCTGCCCCGCGCCATCGTTGTGCCCCATCTGGGGCTCCTGGGTGTGGGCCGCTCGGCCGCCGAGGCGGCGGTCAATGCCGACATCATCGAATGCTGGATGCAGGTCGTGACCCAGGCCGAGGCGATAGGCCGCTACACGCCGGTCGGCGAGGCCGACGAGTTCGACATGGAGTACTGGTCGCTGGAGCAGGCCAAGCTGGGCAGGACCTTGCCGCCACCCGAGCAGGGCCGCGTGGTCGTGATCACCGGCGCCGGCAGCGGCATTGGCGCGGCCACCGCGAAGGCCTTTGCGGCCCGCGGCGCCGAGGTGGCCCTGCTCGATCTTGACGGCCATGCGGCGCAGGCCGTCGCCCAGTCGATAGGCCGCCACGCGCTGGCGCTGCAATGCGACGTTTGCGATGTCGTGTCGGTGCAGGCCGCCTTCGATGCGGTGGTGCGGCGCTTCGGCGGCATCGATGTGCTGGTGTCCAACGCCGGCATGGCCACCCAGGGCAGCATGCTGGGCCTGGAGGATGCCGCACTGCGCCGCAGCTTCGAGGTCAATTTCTTCGGCCACCAGAATGTGGCGCGTGCCACGGTACGCATCATGCAGACGCAGGGCATGGGCGGTGCGCTGCTGTTCAACGTGTCCAAGCAGGCGGTCAACCCGGGCCCCGACTTCGGCGCCTACGGCACAGCCAAGGCGGCGCTGCTGGCTCTGGTGCGGCAGTACGCGCTGGAGCACGGCCGCGACGGCATACGCGTCAACGCCGTCAATGCCGACCGCATACGCTCGGGCCTGCTCAACGAGCAGATGATCGCCAGCCGCGCCCAGGCGCGCGGCGTCAGCGAGGCCCAGTACATGGCCGGCAATCTGCTGGAACGGGAGGTCACGGCCGACGATGTGGCCCAGGCCTTCGTGCTGTCGGCCCAGCTCACCAAGTCCACCGGCAACATCATCTGCGTCGACGGCGGCAATGTCGCCGCGATGCTGCGCTGAGAGGTCAAGATGCTGATCAACGGAGAAGCCTGGCGCACCATATGGCGCGAGCCCGATGGCGCGGTCGGCGTGATCGACCAGCGCGCCCTGCCCCATTACCTGGAGACGCGGCGCCTGTGTAGCTGCGCCGAGGTCGAAGTCGCGATCCGCGATATGTGGGTGCGCGGCGCGCCGCTGATAGGCGCCGCCGCCGCCTACGGCCTGGCCCTGGCGATGCGCGAAGAGGCCTCGGATGCGGCGCTGGACGAGGCCTGCGCGCGCCTGCTGGCCACCCGGCCGACCGCCGTCAATCTGCGCTGGGCGCTGGATCGCCTGAGCCGCCAGCTGCGCCCGGCGCCGGCGGCGGACCGCAGGCAGATGGCCTATCTGCTGGCGGCCGAGCTGTGCAACGAGGACGTGGCCATCAACCAGAGCCTGGGCCATCACGGCCTGGCCCTGATCAAGGCCGCCGCAGCGCGCCATCCCGGCCGCCGGCTGAACATCCTGACCCACTGCAATGCCGGCTGGCTGGCCACGGTGGACTGGGGCACGGCCACCTCGGCCATCTACCAGGCCTTCGACGCCGGCATTGAGCTGCATGTCTGGGTGGATGAGACCCGGCCGCGCAACCAGGGCGCCTCGCTGACGGCCTGGGAGCTGGGGCGGCACGGCGTGCCGCACAGCCTGATCGTGGACAACGCCGGCGGTCATCTGATGCAGCATGGTCAGGTCGACCTGTGCATCGTCGGCGCCGACCGCGTGACGGCCCATGGCGACGTCTGCAACAAGATAGGCACCTATCTGAAAGCGCTGGCCGCGCATGACAACGATGTGCCCTTTTACGTCGCCATGCCCTCGCCAACGCTGGACCTGACGGTCAGCGACGGCCTGCGCGAGATCACCATAGAAAACCGCTCGGCGGACGAGATCGCCATGGTCAGCGGCATTGCCGCCGACGGGCGCTTGGAGACCGTGCGCATCGCCCCGCACGGCAGCTCCTGCTCAACCAATCCGGGCTTCGATGTCACGCCCGCGCGCCTGGTCACCGGGCTGATCACCGAGCGGGGAGTCTGCGCCGCCAACCCGGCGGCGATTGCGGCAATGTTCGGCACGCCGGAGAAACACCGATGAGTCAGATGATGGAACGAGTGGATCGCATCAAGGCCTCGCTGCAGCGGCATGGCGTGGGCGAGGGCTTGGAAGTCGGCCTGATACTGGGCTCGGGCCTGGGCCGGATGGTGGACGCCATCGGCGACGCACGTCGCATCCCCTATGCCGAGATCGACGGCCTGCCCACCTCCACCGCGCCTGGCCATGCCGGCCAGCTGGTGCTGGGGCTTCTCGCCGGCCGCCGCGTCGTCGCCATGCAGGGGCGTTTTCATCTGTACGAGGGCTGGAGCGCGCAGGACGTGGCCTGCCCGGTCTATGCGATGCAACGCCTGGGCTGCCGCCACCTGATCGTCACCAACGCCGCCGGCGCACTGAACCCCGACTTCGCCCCCGGCGAGGTGATGCTGATCGACGACCACATCAATCTGCTGGGCGTCAATCCACTGACCGGCCCCAATGACGAGCGACTGGGCCTGCGCTTCCCCGACCTGTCGCGGGCCTACTGGCCGGCGCACCGCGAGCTTGTCGCGACGCAGGCCGCCAGGCTGGGCACGCCGCTGCAGCGCGGCATCTATGTGGCCACGCCGGGCCCCTCGCTGGAGACCTCGGCCGAGCGCCGCTTCATGCGCCTGGCCGGCGGCGACGCGGTGGGCATGTCCACCGTGCTGGAAGTGATTGCCGCCAACCACGCCGGGCTGCACGCGCTGGGCCTATCGGCGATCTGCAATGTCGCCACCGGTTCCAAGCACCAGCAGCCGGACACGATAGAGGCGGTGCTGGCCCACGCGGCCCAGGCCGGTGTGCATATGGCGCGGTTGCTGGAAGCCTGTTTGCCCGAACTCACCTGAGCAAAGGCCCCGCGCCGACCGGACCGGGGGCCGGTCGATAAAATCCGCCGATGGTGATGAACAGTAAAAAACAACGCGTGGTGGTGGGCCTGAGCGGCGGTGTCGATTCGGCGGTGAGCGCCTGGCTGCTCAAGCAGCAGGGCCACGAGGTGGTCGGCATCTTCATGAAGAACTGGGAAGATGACGACGACAGCGAATACTGCTCGTCGAATATCGACTTCGTCGACGCCGCGGCCGTGGCCGATGTGATCGGCATCGAGATCGAGCACGTCAACTTCGCCGCCGACTACAAGGACCGCGTGTTCGCCGAGTTCCTGCGCGAGTACCAGGCCGGCCGCACGCCCAACCCCGACATACTGTGCAATGCCGAGATCAAGTTCAAGGCCTTTCTGGACCATGCGATGCGCCTCGGCGCCGAGAAGATCGCCACCGGCCACTATGCCCGGGTGCGGGAGCGCAACAACAGTTTCGAGTTGTTGAAGGGCCTGGACCCGCTGAAGGATCAGAGCTATTTCCTGCACCGTCTGAACCAGGCCCAGCTGGCCAGCACCCTGTTCCCGGTCGGCGAACTGCCCAAGACCGAGGTGCGCCGCCTGGCCGAGGAGATCGGCCTGCCCAACGCGAAGAAGAAGGACTCGACCGGCATCTGCTTCATCGGCGAGCGGCCGTTCCGCGAATTCCTGAACCGCTATCTGTCGCATCAGCCCGGGCCCATCAAGGACGATCGCGGCCGCAAGCTCGGCGAGCATGTGGGGCTCAGCTTCTACACCCTGGGCCAGCGCAAGGGCATAGGCGTGGGCGGCGTCAAGGAGAAGGGCGCACCGCGCGGCGGCGGCGAGCACGAGCCCTGGTTCGTGGCGCGCAAGGACATGGCGACCAACACGCTGTACATCGTGCAGGGCCATGAGCACCCCTGGCTGCAGTACACCGCCCTGACGGCCGAAGACGTCAGCTGGGCGGCCGGCCACCCGCCGCCAACAGGTGCCTACGCGGCCAAGAGCCGCTACCGTCAGAGCGACGCCGCCTGCGGCTTCGAGCCCACCGAGGCCGGCTTCAAGTTGAGCTTCGCCGACAGGCAATGGGCCGTCACGCCGGGTCAGTCGGCCGTGCTCTACGACGGCGAGGTCTGCCTGGGCGGCGGGGTGATCTGCGCGGCCTGGGCCTGAATCCGGCGCGCACCACCGATTGCGCCATTCCCTTGTTCCAGCGCAGTCCCGGGCTGCCACCAAGGCCGCATACTCGGCCGTGCACGCGGGCCCTGTCCCGCGGCAAGGAGCGGCACAGATGAACAAGCCATGGCTCGTCCAGTACCCGCCCGGGGTTCCGGCCGAGATCGACATCGAACAGTTCGCCTCGCTGAAGGAAGTGCTGGCCTCCAGCTGCGCGCGCTTTGCCGACCTGCCCGCCTTCAACTCGATGGGCACGGTCATGACCTACCGGCAGCTCGACGAGGCCAGCCGCGCCTTTGCGGCCTGGCTGCAGCAGGTGGCCCAGCTGCGGCGCGGCGATCGCGTCGCCCTGATGCTGCCCAATCTGCTGCAGTACCCGGTGGCGCTGTTCGGCGTGCTGCGCGCCGGCATGGTGGCGGTCAACGTCAACCCGCTCTACACGCCACGCGAGCTCGAGCACCAGCTCAGCGACTCCGGCGCCACCGTCATCGTGGTGCTGGAGAACTTCGCGCACACGCTGGAGCAGGTCATCAAGGCCACGTCGGTACGCAGGGTGATCACGACGCAGGCCGGCGACCTGCTGCCGCCGCTGAAGCGGCTGCTGACGAACTTCGTCGTCAAGCAGGTGCGCAAGCAGGTGCCGCCATGGCGGCTGCCCGGTGCGGTGGACTTCAGGCAGGTGCTGGCCGCCGGCCGTGCGCAGGCGCTCGACGACGTGCCGCTGACCCGCGACGACCTGGCCTTCCTGCAGTACACCGGAGGCACCACCGGCGTGGCCAAGGGCACGATGCTCAGCCACGGCAATATGGTGGCCAATGTGCTGCAGGTGGCGGCCTGGATGTCGCCCAATCTGATCGACGGCCAGGAGACCGTGGTCATTCCGCTGCCGCTGTATCACGTGTTCGCACTGACCGGCTGCCTGTCCTTCTTCAGCAAGGGTGCGCAGATTCTGCTGATCGCCAACCCGCGCGACATGCCGGCCTTCCTCAAGGCGCTCAGGCAGACGCGCTTTACCGCCATCATCGGCGTGAACACCCTGTTCCGCGCCATGCTCGACACACCGGATTTCGCCGATGTCGATCTGCATCATCTGAAGCTCGCGGTGGCCGGGGGCATGGCCGTGCAGCATGTGATCGCCCATCGCTGGAAGGAGCGCGCCGGCGTGCCCCTGGTTGAGGGCTATGGCCTCACCGAGAGCGCACCGGTGGCGATCGCCAACCCGGTCACCATCCAGGAGTGGAGCGGCCAGATCGGCGTGCCACTGCCCAGCACCGAAGCCGCCATCCTCGGCGACGACGACAAGCCCGTCGCACCGGGTCAGGTGGGCGAGATCTGCCTGCGCGGGCCGCAGGTGATGCAGGGCTACTGGCAGCGGCCGGAGGAAACCGCCAAGGTGTTCACAGCGAACGGCTGGCTGCGCACCGGCGACATGGGCCTGATGGACGAGCGCGGTGGCATACGCATCACCGACCGCAAGAAGGACATGATCGTGGTCTCCGGTTTCAAGGTCTTCCCCAACGAGGTCGAGGATGTGCTGACCATGCACCCCGGCGTGCTGGAGGCCGGAGCGATCGGCGTGCCCGATGATCGCTCCGGTGAAGCGGTCAAGGTGGTGGTGGTCCGCAAGGATCCGGCGCTGACCGAGGCCGAGCTGCTCGCCCATTGCAAGCAGCACCTGACCGGCTACAAGATGCCGCGCATCGTCGAGTTCCGCAGCGAGCCCCTGCCCAAGACCAATATCGGCAAGATCCTGCGGCGCGAGTTGCGCGTGTGAAGCCGCCGCCCCGCTTTCGTCCGCGGCGCATCGTCCTGCGCAATGGCCGCGAGGTGACGCTGCGCGCGATTGCCGAGACCGATGCGGCGGAGATTGTGCAGGCCTTCGAGCGGCTGTCGCCCGAGTCGCGCTACAGCCGCTTCATGCAGCACAAGAAACGCATCAGTGATATCGCCCTTGAGCGCGGGGTGCGCCCGCAGCCCGGCCGCGAGTTTGCCTTCGTGGTAACGATTCCGGCCGCCGACGGCATCGACATCGTTGCGGCCGCGCAGTACGTCGCCACGGCTCCGGGCGATGTCGAGACCTGCGAGTTCGCGATCACCGTGGCCGAAGACTGGCGCGGCACCGGCATCGCCCGCCGCCTGCTCGCCAGTCTGCTGCGCCGGGCGCGGCGCGATGGCTACAAGACGATGGAAGGCTGGGTGACCGCGGCGAACACGTCAATGCTGATGCTGGCACGCAGGCTCCACTTCAAGGTGGAGCCGGTGCCGGGCGATGCGACCGTGCTGCGCGTGCAGCGCGCGCTGTAGCCACAACGCTTCTGTTCCTTTTGGATACATGCTCGGCGCGTCACAGGCGCCGAATGCCGGCACACTGACCGCTGGGCCCGATCCGGGCGCATGGAAACCCGGCATGAAGCAGCAACCCTGGAGACTGGCATTGATCGCGTTGGGGCTGCTGGCCGGCTGTGCCTCGGCGCCGCCGCCCAAGCCGCTGCCCGCCCCACCGCCACCCGCTGCACGCCCCGCCCCCGCGCAGACCGACGCGCAGCGCCGCACCGAGTTCGACCGCAGCCTGGACCATTGGCATGGCGCACGCACGCAGGAGCTGTTTGCCAAGCTGGGGGCACCGAAGTCGAGCACCCGCAGCGGTGACGGCACGCTCGTCCACCTCTATGCCCGGTCGGCACAACTCAAAGGGCCCAAGGGCCCGGTGACCTTCAGCTGCGTGGTCCGCTACATCGTCAACGAACGCAGTGACCGCATCATCAACCACAGCATCGAGGGCTGCTGATCGCCAGCTGCTACTCCTGCAAGCCGCGCCCCAGGTGCAGCACCCAGAAGGGCTCGCCACTGGCACGACCAGGCACGCAGGCCATGCCTACATCGACGAATCGTGGCTCCAGCAGATTGGCGCAATGCGCCGGACTGGTCAGCCACAGGGCCAGCAGCTCGTCCACCTGCTCGGGGCCGGCGGCCAGGTTCTCGCCGGCCAGGCGCAGGCGGTAGCCCGCCGCGCGGAAGCGGTCGCGCAACACGCTGTGGCGCAGCGGATCGATCTGATCGCGCTCGGCCAGCTCGCGCGCATAGCCATGGGCCGATTGCGCCAGGCGTTCGTCCCAGCGCAGCGATGGGGCGGCGGCAAAGGCGGAGGCCCCGCAACTCCCGCCCCGGGCACGCAAATCGTTGAGCTGACGCAGGGCCTCGGCCTGGGTGTTCATGGCGCTGCAGGGCGTTGGCTCGCCCAGCGCCAACGGCGTGGCCAAGCAGAGCAGCAGGCCCCAGGCCGGTGCGAACGGCATGAGGCCTTGCATCAGGCAGGGCTTGAAGCGTGTCATGGACGGAGATGGTAACGATCGGAGCGCCGCGCCGTGCACAATGCGCTCACTCCAAGCACAAGCGCATAGCACCATGGCAGAGAACGACAAGGCTTCGCTGACCCAGCTCAAGATCGATCGCAGCGCGCCGGTCGCGCGCAAGCGCCGCCGCTGGGTGCGCTGGGCGGTGGTGGCGGTGCTGCTGGCCGGCGCCGCGGCCGTGGCTCTGATGCCGCGCTCGCAGGATGTGCAGGCCACGGCCGTGCTGGTCAGCTATCCCTCGCAGCAATATGTGCAGCTCACCGCCTCGGGCTATGTCGTCGCCCAGCGCCGTGCGGCTGTGGCCTCCAAGGCGACGGGGCGGCTGCTGGAGCTGAATGTGCGCGAGGGCAGCAAGGTCAGGAAGGGCGATCTGCTGGCGCGGCTGGACGCCAGCGATGTGCAGGCGGCGATGGCTGCCACCCAGGCCGGCGTGCGCCAGGCCGAGGCCGCGCAGCGCCAGGCCGAGACCGGCGTGCGCCAGGCCCAGGTGGAGCAGCTGAATGCCGAGGCCGAGTTCAAGCGGGCGCAGAGCCTGCAGGGCCAGGGCTTCATCTCGGCGCAAAGCCTGGAGGCCACGCAGCGCCGCTTCGACGCCGCCCGCGCCTCGCTGGCCACCGCCCAGGCCGCCGTGGCCCAGGCCCAGGCCAGCGTCGCCCAGGCCCAGGCGCAAACCCGGGTGCAGCAGGTGAACCAGGACTTCACCGAGATCCGCGCGCCCTTCGATGGCGTGGTGCTGGTGAAGAACGCGAACGTGGGCGACATCATCACGCCCTTCTCCAGCGCCGCCGGCAGCCAGGGCGCGGTGGTGACGATGGCCGATATGAGCACCCTGGAGGTCGAGGCCGATGTGTCGGAGAGCAATCTGTCCAAGGCCACCATCGGCCAGCCGGTCGAGATCACGCTGGACGCCCTGCCCGAGCTGCGCCTGCGCGGCAAGGTCGGCAGCATCGTGCCGACGGTGGACCGCGCCAAGGCGACCGTCATGACCAAGATCCAGTTCGAGAAGCTGGACCCGCGCATCCTGCCCGAGATGAGCGCCAAGGTCAGCTTCCTGTCCCAGGCTGCCAGCGAGGCCGACCAGCAGAAGGTGCTGGCCGTCAATCCGGGCAGCGTGCTCGAGCGCGACGGCAAGAGGCTGGTGCTGCGCATCCAGGGCGAGGCCGGCGCACAGACCGTCGAGGCGGTCGAGGTCAAGACCGGCCGCAAGCTCGGCGATGCATTGGAAGTGAGCGGCGCGCTGAAGGCCGGCGACAAGCTGGTGCTCAAGCCCGATGCCAGGCTGCAGACCGGCGCCAAGGTGAGTGTCAGCGCCAAATGAGCGAGGAAGCCCTCATTTGCATTCGTGGGCTGTCCAAGTCCTACACCCGCGCCGATCAGCAGATCCCGGTGCTGCTGAACATCGATCTGGACGTGCCCGCCGGCGACTTCGTCGCGCTGATGGGCCCCAGCGGCTCGGGCAAGAGCACGCTGCTGAACCTGATCGCCGGCATCGACAAGCCCAGCTCCGGCAGCATCCATATCGGCGGCGTCGACATCGCCACCTTGAGCGAGGCCGCGCTGGCCGACTGGCGCGCCGCCAACGTCGGCTTCATCTTCCAGTTCTACAACCTGATGCCGGTCCTGACGGCTTTCGAGAACGTCGAGCTGCCGCTGCTGCTGACCAGCCTGTCGTCAAGGCAACGCAAGCAGCATGTGCAGGCGGCGCTGGAGATGGTGAGGCTGACCGACCGCATGGACCACTATCCCAACGAGCTGTCCGGCGGTCAGCAGCAGCGCGTGGCGATTGCCCGCGCCCTGGTCAGCGACCCGACGCTGATCGTCGCCGACGAACCGACCGGCGACCTCGACCGCGTCACCGGCGAAGAGGTGCTGAGCCTGCTCGACAACCTGAACCGCAGCCTGGGCAAGACCATCGTGATGGTGACGCACGACCCCAAGGCGGCCTCGCGCGCGCGGCGCATGGTGCACCTGGAAAAGGGCGTGCTGGTCGACGACGCCCCGGCCTGACGCGAACGGCAACGCACCATGTTCCTGTTCAAGCTGCTGCTGAAGAACGCCTTCCGCCACAAGCTGCGCACCGGCCTGACGATGGTCGGCCTGGTGGTGGCGATCTGCGCCTTCGGCCTGCTACGCACCATCGTCAGCGCCTGGTATGCCGGCGTCGAGAGCAGTTCCAGCACCCGGCTGGTGACGCGCAGCGCGGTCTCGCTGACCTTCAGCCTGCCGCTGAGCTACGCCGGCCGCATCAAGGCCATCGACGGCGTGACCGGCATCTCCTGGTCGAACTGGTTTGGCGGCATCTACCAGGAACCACGCAACTTCTTCCCGCAGTTCGCCGTCGATCCGCAAAGCTATCTGGCCCTGTACCCGGAGTACCAGCTGACCGACGAGGAGAAGCTGGCCTTCTACCGGGACCGCAAGGGCTGCGTGGTCGGCAAGAAGCTGGCCGACAAGTTCGGCTGGAAGCTCGGCGACGTGGTGCCCATCAAGGGCACCATCTACCCCGGCACCTGGAACTTCACGATACGCGGTATCTGGACCGGCGCCGAGGCCAGCACCGACGAGAACCAGTTGCTGTTCCACTGGGCCTATATCAACGAGAGCCTGCGCAAGCGCCTGGGCAATCGCGCGGACACGGTGGGCGTCTACATCGTCGGCATCAACGAACCGAACAACGCCGCGCTGATCTCGCAGCGGGTGGACACCGCCTTCAAGAACTCGCTGGCCGAAACGCTGACCGAGACCGAGAAGGCCTTCCAGCTCGGCTTTGTGTCGATGAGCGAGGCCATCCTGGTGGCCATACAGGCGGTCAGCTTCATCATTGTCATCATCATCATGGCGGTGATGGCCAACACCATGACGATGACGGCCCGCGAGCGACTGGCCGAATACGCCACGCTCAAGGCGCTGGGCTTCCCGCCCGAGTTCGTCGTCAAGCTGCTGTTCGGCGAGAGCCTGTTCATCGCGCTGCTGGGCGGCCTGCTGGGCCTGCTGCTGACCCTGCCGCTGGCCAGCGGCTTTGGTGCGGCCGTGGGCAGCCTGCTGCCGCGCTTTCATGTCTCGGCCGGCACCATGGCGCTGCAGATGGGGGCCGCGCTGATCGTCGGCCTGGTGGCCGCCGCCTGGCCGGCGTGGAAGATGAGCCGTATCGATATCGTTCAAGGGCTGCGTCATGTGGCGTAGCCCGTATGCAGGCCGCAGGCCGGAATGCGGGGGCTGAGATGGAATTGATCGACTTGCCACTGGGTGTCGGTGCTTGGCGCCTGGAGTTGTTCGCGTGGCGGAGGGGGCGGGGGGCCGGCCACGACGGGCTGAAGCTTGGGCCGGTCCCTTCGGACCGACCTCCAGCTTCTTTATGCCCGCCATGGCCGGCCCCCCACCCCCTCTGCGGATACGCTGTTGGCCCCCAACCCAGAGTAGTGCCCGTGGCTCGCGGATTGGCGAGCCCGCACATCGGCTGCAGCAGGGGCGAGGGCGGGCCGGTCGCAGCGGGCATAGAGAAGCCGGAGTCCGGTCCGTCCAGGGCCGGGCAAGGCTTCAGCCCGCAGCGGCCGGCGCGCCCTCGTCCCTGCCGCTCCACGTTTCCTGCGGCGAAGGGCGCGCGCAGCGCGGCGGAGAAGTGAAAGCCATCCCCCTGTCCTACATCGCCCGCAACCTCTGGGTGCGGCGCGTCACCACCCTGCTGACGGCCGGCGGCATGGCCCTGGTCGTCTATGTGTTCGCCACCGTGCTGATGATGAGCGAGGGCATACGCGCCACGCTTGTGGCCACCGGCCAGCCGGACAATGTGATGGTCCTGCGCAAGGGCGCCGGTGCCGAGATCAACTCGGGTATCACGCGGGACCAGGCCGCCATCATCGAGAGCCTGCCCGGCATTGCGCTGAGCGCCGAGGGCCGGCCCCTGGTCAGCAAAGAGCCGGTGGTGCTGAACAATCTGCCCAAGAGCGGCAGCGGCAAGCCCAGCAATGTGACGGTGCGCGGCACGTCCGAGATCGGTCTGCAGCTGCGCCCCCAGGTCAGGCTGGTCGAGGGCCGCATGTTCCGGCCAGGCACCTCGGAGATTATCACCGGCTCCGCCGTGGCCAAGGGCTTTCAGGGCGCCAAGCTGGGCGACAGCCTGCGCTTTGCCGGCCGCGACTGGGTGGTGGTGGGTGTGTTCGATGCCGGCCGCACCGGCTTCGACTCCGAGATCTGGGGCGACGCCAACCAGATGATGCAGGCCTTCCGCCGCCAGGCCTTCTCCAGCGTGGTGTTCCGCCTGGGCCGCGTCGACGCCTTCGATGGCATCAAGGCCACGCTGGACGCCGACCCGCGCCTGACCGTCGAGCCCAAGCGCGAGCAGCGCTTCTATGCCGACCAGTCCGAGGCGCTGGCCAATTTCATCAGCATCCTGGGCACGGCGCTGTCGGTGATCTTCTCGATCGGCGCCATCGTCGGCGCGATGATCACCATGTTCGCCGCCGTGGCCTCGCGCATCGGCGAGATCGGCACGCTGCGCGCGCTGGGTTTCCGGCGCGGCGCGGTGCTGATCGCGTTCCTGGGCGAGTCGCTGCTGCTGTCCCTGGTCGGCGGCCTGATCGGCTTGGGGCTGGCCGCGCTGATGCAGAGCGTGGACATTTCCACGACCAATTTCCAGACCTTCTCCGAACTGGCCTTTCAGTTCAAGCTGACTCCTGGCATCGTCGTGCAGACGCTGGCCTTCGCCCTGTTCATGGGCCTGCTGGGCGGATTCGTGCCGGCCTGGCGCGCAGCAAGGCTGAAGATCGTCGATTGCCTGCGGGCGGCTTGATTCCTTGCGAATGGACGAGAAAATCCCTGGAATAGGGATTTATATCCCCATTCCAGGGAAGTACCTATAATAGGGATGTTCATCCACTATTCAGGGATTACATGAGTTCCGTGGACTTTCTCTTCACCCCCACGGTCCAGCGCGTGCTGGGCACGACGCTGACCCGCCCGGACCGCTCGTTCACCCTTCAAGAATTGCTGCGCAGCGCTGCAGCGGGTCGAGGTAGCGCCCAGCAGCAGATCGACCGCCTGGTGCAGGCCGGCGTGCTCGTCGAGGAGCCGCGCAGGGGACGTCAACGCAGCATTCGAGCCAACACCGAGTTCTTCCTCTACCCCGAGCTCAGAAGCATCGCCCTGAAGACTTTCGGTCTCATCGAACCGGTTCGCGAAGCCCTGCAACCCTATGCGGACCGCATTGAGAAGGCCTTTGTCTTTGGTTCGGTGGTAAAAGGCACAGACACCAGTCAGAGCGACATAGACGTTATGGTGATCGGCCTGGTGCCTCAACTGGAACTGTTCGAGGTCACCAGCCGGCTGCAGCAAACGCTCGGACGCAGGGTGCAATTCAACGTCTACGAACCGGCGGAATGGCGTGATCTGGTCGCGAACGACCCGGTGGTCTCCCAAATCGCCGGCGGACCCAGGCTGGAGGTTCTTCCGTATGCCAAGACCGATTGAATACGACAACCTGATCAAGACGCGAGCGCTCGAAGCCGTCCAGCCCACGCCCGGCGCCGTGGCCGGTTTTCTGAAGAATGCCGAGAATTTTCTGCTGCTGTCGAAGACACTGCTCGCAGGCGTGCCGGTAGCGACCGAGCCCATGCAGACCTTCACGAATGCCTACGAGGGCTATCACCAGTTGGTGCAAGCGGTGCTCGAATTCCACGAAGTACGCACCAAGGAATCCGGTCGTGCCCTGGCCATCCAGCGCGTCAGCGCCGACCTGAAACTGTCTGCCCCCGAGATGGCGGCCGTCATCCGCGCACACGACCGGCGCAACGACACCTCCTACCGATCTCCATTTCCACCGCTGTCCAAGGCGGATGCAAGAACGATGGTGGAAATCTTGGAGAAGTATCTCCCGGTGGCACGGGCGATCACGGGGGTCGGCGCCTGACGACGTGGCTGGTGTCCACCAGCGTGACGCCCTTCACGGCGCCACCTCGACAAACCGCCCCCAAACCCATCATCAACCCCTACCATTGAGCCGGACGCTGGCGCACCGCCAGACGTCCAGGGCAAATCCGGCGAAAGCCGGAGACGCAAAGCTTCCGGGCTACCCAGTACAGCAGCGCTGTGCTGCATGCCAGCGGGGCCGCCGCAAGGGCTCAACTCCTTGTGTTCAGGCGCTTGCCCAGATCGATGTTTCAAGATCCTGGAGTCCGCCATGCACCGTCGCCCCACCGCTCTGAGTCTTGCCATTGCCGCCCTCGCCTGCCTGGTCGCGGCGCAGGTCCACGCGCAGACGGCAGCCGCCACGGCCGAGCTGAACCGCAGCAACTACATCACCCAGATCAAGGCCAGTGCCGCCTACGCGCTGGGCGCCACCGGCAAGGGCGTGACCGTGGCCGTGCTGGACACCGGGCTGAACAACAAGCACGGCGAGTTCGCCGCCAGCGGCCGCCTGCTGACAGGCAGCAATTTCAGCGGCAGCGGCGCCGCGACCGACACGATGGATCGCCAGGGCCACGGCAGCCATGTGGCCGGGCTGATTGGCGCCAGCCGCAACAGCATTGGCATGATGGGCGTGGCCTTCGAGGCCAGCCTCTTGCCGATGAAGGTCCTGAACGACAAGGGCGCGGGCAATACCGGCATGAGCGACGCCGCACTGCGCGCCATCGCCGGCCGTGCCGACATCGCCAACATGAGTCTGGGCGGCAGCCAGCCCGGCGACACCAGCGCGATGAAGTACGCGATCGGCAAGGGCCTGTTGATCGTCGCCGCCGCCGGCAACGACGGTCTGGCCAATCCCGGCTGGCCGGCGCGTTTTGCCAGGGAGACCTGGGCCAACAACCAGATCATTGCCGTCGGCGCGGTCGACTCCAGGAACGTCATCGCCTCGTTCAGCAACCGCGCCGGCGATACCGCCGCCTGGTTCGTCGTCGCACCCGGTGTGGGCCTTACCTCGTCGTATCTGGGCACCGGCTACGCCAGCATGAGCGGCACCTCGATGGCCACGCCCGTGGTCAGCGGCGCCGCCGCGTTGATCAAGAGCCGCTGGAAGACGCTGCGCGCCGATCAGGTGGCGAATATCCTGTTCGTCACCGCCACCGATCTGGGCGCGCCCGGCATCGACGCGGTCTATGGCCGTGGACTGATCAATGTCGAGAAGGCGATGCAGCCGGTCGGCAACGTCACCACCACCAGTTGGAACGGCCGCACGATCAAGGTGCTGGACAGCAAGATCAACCCATCGCCGGCGCTGGGCGGCATCTGGACCCTGGCCAAGAACAGCGGCCTGAAGGTCATCGCCTTCGACGACTACCAGCGCGATTTCCAGGCCGATCTGGGTGCCAATGTGACCAAGCCCCAGGCCCTGTCGCTGGACCAGATGCTGGCCGAGCACAGCGGCCGGCTGCAGGTCACCGAGCAGGTGCTGGCCGATGGCAGCCGCTTCACCCTGGCGCTGCAAATGCCCGAAGTGCAGCCGGCCGCCGCACCGCTGCCGTTTCTGGGGCGCAACAGCCAGCAGAAGCTGGCCGCCTTCGGCTATGTCAGCCGCGCCAAGGATGACGGCCTGGAGCAGGCCTTCGGTCTGGGCCTGGCGAATCAGTACTTCGGCCTGACCGGCACCGCCACCGGTGAAGCTCTGCGCGGCATCAGCGCGCTGGCCAACCCCTATCTGGGCCTGGTGCCGAATGCCGCCTATGCCGGTGGCAGCCTGCCGCTGGCCGGTGGCCTGCGGCTGAAGGCGGGCGTGCTGAGCTCCGGCCTCAAGCCGGCATGGCAGGGCCAGTTCGGCCTGCTCGCCGACTCGGGCCGCGCCGAGGCCGCCGTGGTCGAATTGCAGCGCCAGTTCACGCACACCGCGCTGAGCCTGTCATGGTCGGGCACGCAGGAGCGCGGCGCCTATCTGGGCACACAGTCCGCCGGTGGCCTGGCCTTGGCGGGTCAGGCGCGCACCCAGGCCATCAGCTTTGCCGCCGGCTGGCAGCTCGCTCCGGGCTGGGCCCTGGGCGCGCAAGCCGCCTTCGGCCGCACGCCCGGCTATCTCAGTGCCGACAGCCTGATCACCGGCCTGAGCGCGCAGCGCACCCAGTCCTGGTCTCTGGGCCTGGCCGGCGCCAACCGGTGGGTGGACGGTGACCGCCTGACCCTGTCGCTGTCGCAGCCGATGCGCGCCGTGTCGGGCCAGCTGCAGATGAATGTGGTGTCGGGGCTGGATGAATTTGGCATGCAGCAGCGCAGCCAGCGCATCGCCAGCCTGGTGCCCACCGGTCGCGAACAATTGCTGGAGCTGAGCTACGGCCGGCCCTACAAGCTCGCCAGCGGCCAGCCGCTGTGGCTGGACGCCGTGCTTGCCCTGCGCAGCCAGCCGGGCCACCAGGCCGACGCCCCGAGCGAAGCCGCCTTGATGCTGCGGGCACAGGGCCGCTTCTGACGAGCGCTTGCCAGCGCGCCCGCGATGCCCGAGCATCGGGCATGACAAACACACCCTATCGCCCGCCGCTGCTGCTCTTGCTGGCCCTGCTCGGCAGCGCCTGCGCCGGCAGGCCTGAAGCAGCCACGCCAGAAACCAGCGCAGCGCTGTGGCCGCGCATCGTTGCCCAGGTTGGGGACGCGCCCTGCGACAGCCAGGCCCAATGCCGCAGCATAGGCGTGGGCCACAAGCCCTGCGGCGGCCCGGGCGGCTATCTGGCATGGTCGTCGAAGCAGACAGACGAGGCTGCGCTGAAGCCCCTGGTCGAGCGCCATGCCAAGCTGCAGGCCGAAGAACAGGCGCGCAGCGGCATGCTGTCCAACTGTCAGTACCTGCCCGATCCGGGGGCCAGCTGCGTGGCCGGCCGCTGCCAGCTGAACAAGGCCGGGCCGGCCAGCTCGACGCAGTAAATGAAAAAGGCCGCAAGCATCACGCCTGCGGCCTCCTGAAGGTTGGGCCACCGTGAGGTGGCCCGCTTCATTCACATCAGTTCAGCTTGGACAGCGCCTTCGGCGACAGGTCCTTGGTCGACGCGGACAGCGGAGCTGCACCGGTGTCGACACGGACCACGGTCGTGGCTTGCACCACGCCGCCGGCGTCCTTAAACTGGACGCCACCGACATAGCGGCCGTTGGCTCCCAGGCCGGACCATGCGAAGCCCACCGTCGAGGTGCCTGCGGCATAGACCTGACCCGGCAGCATGACGTTGAACTTGCCGCCCACATCGGCGGGCGTCACCACCCAGTTGGACAGGCGGTGCGTCATCGTTGCAGCGCCACCGTAGGCGACCACGCAGACCTTGTAGTTGCCGGCGGCCGGGCTGTCAATCTGCACATCCTCGTTCGAGCCGTCTCTGCCCGAATAGATCCAGGTACCGCCGGGTGTCAGCAGGCCCATGTCGTTGTCATCACCGTCGGTGCCGACGTCCGCATCGCGCAGGGCGAAACGGGCGACGATGGTACCGGCCGGGATGGCCACGTTATAGACCTTGACGTTGGCCAGATCGTTGCCGTTCGTGCAGGCCGTCTTCAGGCCGGCCGAGGTCAGCGCGCCCGGGGCCAGGCTGGCCTGGTCACCCATGACCACGTCCTTCAGGCCACCCTTGTTGGCGGTCATGCGGCCGGCAAAGCCGGTCTTGACCGTCACCAGGCGGGTGCCTGCAGCCGAGGTGGCGGTCAGCTCCGCCGGAGCGGTGATGGCCTTGCCCACGCGTGCGGTGACCGGGATCTTGACGTTGTGCGTGCCATCGCTCCAGGTCAGCGAACCGTAACCCCACACGTTCTCGGCGGCGCCCGCAGCCGTCAGCTTGACGGTGAAGGTGCCGGTGGCGCCATCGGTCAGGGTCAGCGACGCCGGTGCAACCACGGCGGTGAAGCCGGTCGGTGCCACGATGGTCGGCGTATAGGTGGCCGTGGAGCCGCCCACATTCTTGACACGGCGGGTCACGGTCGTCGAGCCGGTGACGGCGCCCACGGTGATGCTGGGCAGATTGACGTTGTAGGTCTCGTCCAGCGTGCCGTAGGTGCTGCATTCGGATGCCGTGACGGCCGTCCGGTTGGCCTTGCACTGGTAACGGATCCAGTCGATGTTGCTGTTGTCGAACACCAGGCCCGGGTCGGTGGCCTTGTTCGGCACAACATGGCCGGTGCCCTGCGCCCAGGGCAGCAGGCCATTGGCCATGCCGGCCTGGCCGTCGTTCAGCGTCGACATCGTCGTCGTCATCAAGGCGGACTTGATGGCGGCCGGCGACCAGCTCGGGTGCGCCTGCTTCAGCAGGGCGCTCAGGCCGGCAATGTGCGGGCTGGACATCGAGGTGCCCTGGTAGGAGGCGAAGTCTGCAGGCGGCGTCCAGGTGCCAGCGGCCACGGCATCCTTCTCGGCCATCGTCAGGTCGTAGGTCACGCCGGCGATCACGTCCACGCCGGGCGCGGTCAGATCGGGCTTGAGCATGTTCGCGTCACCCATGTTCGGGCCGCGCGACGAGAAGCTGGCCATCACCGGGGCGGGCACGCTGCCGGGGTAGAAGGCCGAGATCGCGCCGGTGGGGTTGGCACCCGCGGCGTAGGCCTTGACCAGGGCACCGTCGGCGGCGCTGACATGGACCGTCGGCACCGAGTGGGCTTCGGCGACCAGGCCGGAGCCGTTGTCGGCCATCACCATGCCGACGCCACCTGCCTGGGCGACCGCAAAGCTCTTGTCGACACGGGCGTTGTTGCCGCGGGTGCAGACGACGATCTTGCCGGCGACCTTGGCGGGGTCCAGCAGGACCTGGCCCGCCGGGGGGCTGGAGCTGAAGCACAGATTGGCGTTGCCACCGCCCATGCCGGCGTCTTCGGCGCGGATCATCGGCGACGAACCCAGCGGTGTCACGTTCAGCGAGGCGCCCGAGTACTTGGCGCCATTGCCCAGGTTCACATCACCCTGGTTGAAGCGGTCGTGCGTGGAGGCCGCGACAGTGGTCAGCCAGGGGCTGACGTGGGCCACGGCATTGCCGGGGCCGCTGTTGCCGGCCGAGGCGGCGACGAAGACGCCGGCATTGGCCGCGCGCAGGAAGGCCTGCTCGACGGGGTCATTGACCGAGGTCTGGCTGCCGCTGATCGAGTAGTTCAGCACATTGACGCCGTCCTGCACCGCGCGGTCGATGGCGGCCACGCTGTCCGAGCTGTAGCAGGTGTTCTGGCTGCCGGTGCCATCGGTGGCAGCGGCGTTCGGGAAGGTCCAGCAAACCTTGTAGGCCGCGATGCGGGCCCGCGGGGCCATGCCGGAGGCATCGCCCATGGCAATGCCGCTGACGGTGGCCGGGTTCAGGCTGTTGCCGCCGGCGGTGGAGGCGGTGTGCGTGCCGTGGCCGCCATGGCCGCTGTTGCCGGCGGGTCCGCCGGAGCCGGAGTCACGCGGCGAGTCGGCGAAGTCGGTCCAGTGCAGGACCGGCTGGCCGGCCTTGAAGCCGGTATTGAAGTAGCGCGCACCGATCAGCTTGTTGTTGCAATGGGTGGCAGGGTTGAAGCCGGTGCCGGGGACGCAAGCGCCGGCCCAACCCGCAGGTGCGCCATAGACTTGCGTGCCGTTCAGGTCGTGCGTCGGCACGCCCATGCCGTCAACGCGGTCGGCGAAGGCGGGGTTCTCGGGCCAGATGCCGCTGTCAATGATGCCGATGACGATGTTCTCGCCCTTGTTCAGGTTGCCGCCCACGGTCTGCGACCACAGGCCGCCGGGGGCGCTGAGGCCCAGGAACTTGGAGGTGGTGGTGGTCAGCAGCTGGCGAGGCTCGTCGGCCTGGATGTCCAGCACCAGCGAGCTGGCACGCAGTTGCTGCACTTCGGACTCGGTCAGGCTGGCGGCAAAGCCGTTCAGCACCGTGGTGTAGGTGGCCAGGATGGGCGCGTTGCCGACGATGGCGGCAACGCTCTTCTGCTTGCCTTCCAGATAGCCGACATAGGCCTGGACGGCGTCGGCCTGGAACACGAAGCGCTGGCCTTCGGTGACGCGGGTGGCGGCATAGCCGTCCACACCACCGGCATAGGTGGCGGCGGGCTCACCGGTCAGCTGGACGATGTAGGTGCGGCGTTCCTGGGCAATGGCATGGGTGCTCATGCCGGCGAACAGGGCCAGGGCGGCCAGGGAAACGGGACGTAGTTTCATTGAAGATTCCTTTAAATTTGGCGGATGCGGCGTGCGGCGCTGATCGTTGGATCAGGCGGCGTTGCGGCGACGGGCGAAGGCGCCGAAGGCGGCCAGACCCAGACCCATCATCAGCCAGCTGGACGGCTCAGGAACTGCCGTCACAGCGATGTTGTCCAGCGCGAACTGGCCCTTGTCGGACGAGAAGGCCGAGCAGCTGCCCTGGGCATTGCAGGCCAGACCGTAGAAAATCACATTGGTGAACAGCTGGGAGGCAAATGCGCCGCTGGTGGCGTAGTTCTGGAAGCTGAACACACCGCCGCTCTGACCCGGCAGATTGAACTGGGCCGTCAGCGAGCCGCCACCGACCTTGGCACCCTGGATGCGCAGCAGCAGCGTCGTGCTCGGAAACACCTCGCCGCCGGCGCCGACAAAGCTGGCCTGGAAGCTGTCCAGCTTGAAGCCCTGACCGCTCAATGCGCCCATCGCGAAGGCGCCGTCATTCAGCGCGGTGAAAAACTTGCTCGAGTTATTGGTCGGGCAGGCCACGCTCCAGCAGGTGTTGGCCAGATCGGAACCGTCAACAATCGCGCCCACCAGGTCACCTGCCGTGGCGCCGGCCTGGTTGGAGAAGGGCGCCAGCCAGTAGCCGGCCTGATAGAACTCGTCGTCATGGCCCAGCAGAGGCATACCGGTGGCAAATGGCGAATCCGCCAGGCCATCAAAGGTGATGACCGCCGCTTGCGCGAGGCCCATGCCGGCGAGTGCCGCGGTGGCCAGCGCTGTTTTCAACATCTTCTTCATATACAAGCCCTTTTACCAATGGTTTTGGTGTTGCACACCACGGTTTGGCGCGAGCTGTGCAGCCCTGGTGGTACCAAAGCATCAGCAAACCCGGCGATGCAATATGTGAAATATTAGTGAAAACACTCCACAACATTGAGTAATCGATTGTGGGCGCGCGGTATTCACTTGACATCCTGAGTTGCCCACCCCTCGAACAAGGGGGGATTCGGGTAATTACCAGCCCTGCGCGGTAGAGCGGGGCCAGATTCCGTGTCAGGGAATTCCCGAGGCATTGCCATCGGGGGCCGAGGCTCCCTGCGCCGGTGCGGCAGGCGCACCGTCCTGGGCCAGAAAGACCCATTCCGAGGCTTTCAGCAGCGGCGTCCCGTCGGGCCGCTGGCGGCGCATCAGCTGCTGCTCGGAGCGGCTGCGCAGGCCATGAAAGGCCTGCGGGTTGGCCGGGTCCGGGATCAGCACCCAGTCGGCCTTGCCGGTCAGCGGGTCGGGATAGAGCCGGCGCAGGTGATGGCGCGGCTTGAGCTGGCGGGCATCGACCAGCAGATCGTCCAGGCTGCGCGGATACTGCGGCGGCTGATTGGCCTGGGCCGGGCTGGCCATACGGTAGGACTGAATGGCCTGAGCGATCTCGCGGCCGCGAAACTCCAGCTCGCGCTCCTTCTCGCGCTGCACCGCCGTGGTCCAGGCCTGACCCAGGGCGGCCAGGGCGGCACCGGTGATGGCGACGAACAGCAGCAGGCCGATGTAGGTAAACCCGGCCTGCGGCCTTGTCCTGCTACCAATCCGCATACAGCCGCCCGTCGGCCGCACGACCGGCGGCGCCGCTGCGCACGTCGTACAGCGAGCCCTTCAGCGGCAGATCGGGCGGCGGGGTGACCAGCACCCAGGTCTCGACGCTGCCGGTCAGCGGGTCTTCGGGCACGCCGCGGATGTAGCGTGCCTGGGCCAGCTCCTCCAGGGTCTCGGGATAGCGGCCACGGTCGGCGGCGTATTGATCGATGGCATCGCGCATCACGTTCAGCGAGGTGCGCAGCGCCGTCTCCTTCGAGCGCTGCAGACTGGCGAAGTAGCGCGGCGCAACGATGGAGGCCAGCAGGGCGACGATGCTCATCACCACCAGCAGCTCGATCAGGGTGAAGCCCTTGGAAGCCTTCATCACCAGTCCTTCACCTTGCTGCCGTCCAGCGCCACGCGCTCCGAGCGCGAGAACACATCGAACACATCGCGGCCGGCCTGCGGTGCATCGGGCGGACTATCCGAGCTGCGCTGGCCCCAGCTGTCTTCGGCCGGTACCGTGGGGTCCGAGAACGGGTCGCGGGGAAGGCGACGCAGGAAGTAGAGCTTGATGTCCTTGGGCGATTTGGCGTCGGGCACACCCTGCACCAGGGCCTGCAGGCTGGGTGGGTAGCCCGAGGCATCGGCCGCGACCGCAATCCGTCCGGCCTCGGCCGCCTTCTTGTAGGCATCGATGCCGGTGCGCAGGGTGCGCAGCGCCTCGCGCAGGGCGAACTCCTGGCTGCGCTGCACCGACAGCTCGAGAATGGGCCGCGCCGCCGCCGCCAGCACGCCCATGATGGCGAGCACGATCAGCATCTCGACGAGCGTGAAACCACGACTCGAACGCTGGACGCGTGCTTCTTCGCTGCTCATGTCGGTTCAGGGTGCCTTGCCTACAGTCGCCAAGCCCTGGCCATCGAGCCGCACCGTCGGCGCCTCGCCGCCCGGGCCGGTGGCCGAGACGCTGACGATATTGACGGCCAGCATCTGACCGCTGGCGGCCGGCAGGGCGCGGAACACGACCACCCGCTCGCCGCGCGGGCCCAGCTCGAAGGGCACGCGGCCGGTGCCGGTGTTGGCCGCGGCCTGGGCGGGTGCCAGCAGGCTGGGGTCGAACTCGACCTCGCCGCGAATGGTGGCGCCGCCGTCCTGCTTCAAGGTCACCGACAGGGTGCCACCCGGCGCCACCTGGGGCGTGACGGCAAAGTTCAGCACCACTTCATCAACGGGAGCCGCCTGCGCAGGCGCTGCGGCGGGCGCTGCAAAGGCCGGGGCGGCGCTGCCGCCGCTGCTGATACCGACACCGGCCTTGGCCCCGGACGAGCGCAGCAGGCTGCTGAAGGCGCCCGGGGCACTGTCGGTGCCACCGGCCAGCTGGGTGAAGCTCGAATCCGGCAGGGCCAGATTGCGCACGATGCGCGGCGTGATCAGCAGCACCACCTCGGTCTTGTTGCGCGTGTCGGTCTGCAGGCCGAACAGGCGTCCCACCACCGGCAGCGAAGACAGGCCCGGCACGCCGGCCGCCGTGTGGCGGTCTTCATCATTGATCAGGCCGGCCAGGATCTGCGTCTCGCCATCGTTCAGCCGCAAGGTCGTGCTGGTGACGCGGGTGCCGACCTGGTAGGCGATCGAGCCCGCCGGGCCCTGCACCTGACGTATCAAATTGCTGACCTCCAGCGCCACCTTGATGCTGACGTCGTTGTCCAGCTGAATGGTCGGCTCGACGTCCAGCTTCAGGCCCACGTCCAGATAGGACACCGAGGCAGAGGTGCCGACGTTGACCGCCGTCGTGGTCGTGAACACCGGCAGCTTCTCGCCGATCTGCACCTTGGCCTTTTCCTTGTTGCGCACCCGTATCTTCGGATTGGCCAGCAGATTCACGTTGCCCGAGGTGCCGCGTAGCGTAGCCAAGAGGGCCGGGTTGGCGATAGTGGCCCGGAACTCGTTGCGCCGGCCGACGGGCACCTGACCGGTGGCCAGGCCGTTGACGTTGCCGGCAAAGTCGCGGGTCGGCAGACCGAACTGCACCGAATCGGGCCACTGCAGGCCCAGCGCGTCGACGCGGTCGGTGGCCAGCTCCATCACCTCCACCTCGAGCATGACCTCGGGTTCGGGCAGATCGACCGAGGCAATCAGCCGCTCGACCAGACGCATCACCTCGGGCGTGTCGCGCACCACCATCAGGTTCAGGCGCTCGTCGATATAGATGTCGCGCACCTTGGCGATCGTGCGCACCAGGGTCTGCACCTGCTTCACATCGGCATTGGCCAGGTACAGCGTGCGGGTGATCAGTTCCTGATGCTCGCGCTGCTTGCCCTGGGTGTTGGGGAAGATCAGCACCGACGATTCATTCAGCAGCTTGCGGTCCAGCTGCTGGGTGCTGAGGATCACCCGCATGGCCTCGTCCAGGGTGACGTTGCGCAGGAAGATCGTGACCTTGCTGTCGCCGCGCACATCCTTGTCGAACACGAAGTTGATGCCGGTGCTGCGCGACAGCGCCTCGAACACATTGCGCAGCGGCGCCTCGCGGAACTCCAGGGTCACCGGCTTCTGGAAGGCCGGCGCCAGCTCGGTATTGAGCGCCTCCAGCGGCTTGCGGTCATGCAGCTGCTGTGCCAACGCGCGGGCGCCGGGGTGGCCGGGGGTCTCGATCAAGACCTCGCGCACACGCGCCTCGGCCTGACCCAGCTGATTGGCCTTCAAGAGCTGGCGGGCCTCGCCCAGCAGGCGCTCCTGTTTCTGGCCGCGGACGATCTCGTTGCTCAGCTGCTTCAGGCGCGGGTGCTTGGGTTCCAGCTCGGTCAGCCGGTCCAGATAGTCGCGGGCGTCGTCCCAGCGCATGGCCGTGCGCGAGGCATCGATCTGCAGCACCAGCTGCGAGCTGGCGCGCTCGCGCATGCGGATCTGCGCGGCGCGCAGATTGGCGTTGCCCGGCTCCTGCACCAGCGCCGTGCTGAGCAGGGCGTGAGCCTGCAGGGGCTGATTGCCGCGCGCCAGGTCGTCGGCCTGCTTCAGCGCCGGGTTGGCGCAGGAGGCCAGGAGCGCAAGCACGCCCAGCAGCAGCATGCCCAGCGTCGGGGAAAGTGGTGATGAGCGTGTCATGAGGGTTTGAAGCTGAGAGTTTGGGGCAGCCCGCCGGGTATCCAGACGAGCTTCACGCCGGTGGCGCCGACCTGCTCCACGCGCCACTGGCCATCGATCACATCGCCGGCACGCACGCCGAAGCTGCGCAGCGGGCCGGACAGCAGGGCCTGCGCGACGCCGCCCTCTTCCATGCGGCCCATCAGCTGATAGGGGAAGTTGGGCGCGCGCGGGGGCGGCGGTGGTGGGGGCGGCGGAGCCGGAGGGGGCGGCGGCGGGGGCGGCGGTGACCAGGCGGCGAACAGCGGATCGGTCGGCGGCGCCCAGGCCTCGCGCGGCGGGGCCACCAGGCGGATCGGCCAGTTGGATGCTGCAGGCTTGGCCGCCGGCGTGCTGGCCGCAGCCGCGCGCGGTGCAGCGTCGCGTCGTGCACCGGCGGTGGCGACCACCGTCTCCTCCTCCGGGCTCATCGCCAGCCAGACGGTGGCGGCGAGGGTGGCGGCCAGACCGGCGCCCAGGGCGAGCTGACGCGGCTTCATGGCTGCCGGCCCTCGACGACGGCTGAGCGGGCATGCAGCGACCAGACCAGCTCGGCCTCGATCTCGGCCGCGGCCGGGTTGTTGCGGCGCAGTTTCAGGCTGTCCAGACTCAGGGCCGGGTCTTGCCGCAGGGCCTGCTCGATGAAACCGCGCAACTGGGCATACGTGCCCTGCACCGGCATGGTGATGCGCAGGCGTTCCAGGCCGAGCTTGTCGTCGCGGGTGATGCGGTGCTCGGTTCGGCTGCTGTTCAGGCCCTGCTTCAACGCCAGGGTCAGCAGATCGCCCAGCCGGGCCTGCCGGTCGCTGACCTCGGGCAGGCTGGCGACCAGATGGCGGGGCTGGGTTTCCTGCGGCGCCTCGACCACCACCGGCTGGCGCTTCAGCCTGGCGCGCAGCGCATCGGCATCCGCGAAGCTGGCGGTCGCCTGTGCCTCCCAGCTGCGCACCGGGCCCAGCAGCAGCAGGGCCGCGCCCAGCAGGCACAGCAGGCCGAAGGCGCCGGGCAGGCCGAAGCGACGAAGATGGCGTACCAGTTCGCCGCGCGTCATGGCTTGGCCTCCGATGTCAAGACTTGGGGCAGCAGCTTGGCACTGACATCCAGCTTCAGGCCAGTCAGGCCCTGGTCGCCGGTCATCAACCGGCTCAGCACCACGTCCTGCCAGCCGGGCAGCGCGCTTAGCCGGTCCACCACATCCAGCGCGGTCTTGCGGTCGGCGCTCAGGCCCTCAAGGCGCAGCTCGGCGCGCACGGCCGTGTAGTCGAAGCCCAGCCATTGCACCTGCTTGCCGCCAGCGGCTTCGACCTGGCTCAAGATCTGACCCCAGGGTTCCTGCAGCAGGCCGGCGACCTCGCGGGCGGCGCGGGTGGCCTCCTGCTGGGCCTGCAGCTGCGCCTGTTGTTGCGAGCCCGCCTGGGCGCTGTTGCGCGCCACCGGCGCTGCCACAGCGGCCGGGCGGCCACGGGCACGGTTCTGCAGCTGGGCCAGCTCCTGCTGGGCTGCGTCGCGGGCGGCATGGCTCTCCCAGGCCGACCAGGCGGCGGTCAGCAGCACCAGCAGGCCGGTGGCGGCCAGCGCCCAGCCCAGCGGGCTGCCGCGTGGGCCGGTGGCCAGGAAATCGGGCTGAGGCAGGTTCGCGCCGGCGGCCTTGGCCGGCGGGCTCAGCTGCGCCAGGGTCGGCGCATCGCCGTCCAGACGACCCAGCACGCGCACGCCAGGCCAGACCGGGGTGGCCGCCGTGGCCAGGCCATAGCCCAGCACCAGCGTTTCGACGGCAGCGCCCAAGACCCGCTCGGCGCGCAAATGGTTCAGCGCCTCGCCCAGCGACTCCAGCGTTGCCTCGGCCAACCGGGCATGGCGCAGCGTCACGCACCGGCCCTGCTGCAGGCCCACCCAGGTCACCAGCTGACCCTCGACGAAGGCCAGCGCCGCCTGCGGCGCACGCGCCCAGTCGGGCTCACTGGCCTGCAGCGCGGCCAGGGCCACGCTCCAGGCCGGGCGCAGGCTGCGCAGATCGACGCCGTGGGCAAGCGCTGCCGCCTGCAACTGGGCCAGATCGGCACCCTGCAGCGCGCAGGCACCGCCGCGCTCACCGGAGCGCCAGGGCGCCAGCGCCCAGCGCTGGGCGGCGGCGCCGAAGTAGTGACTCAGCAGTTGGCTGGCGTAAGCGTTCAGCGCCGCGTCGTCCTCCAAAGGCATGCCGGCCTCGGCGACCAGATGGTGCAGCAGCGCGCCGCTGACCCAGACCTGCGCCGCGCCGCCCGCATGGGCCTGGCACCAGCTGCTCCAGGGCTGCACGGCGGTCGCGCCATCGGGCCGAAGCTCTCGCACGCCATCGGCCTGCAGCCACAGCGTCTGCGGCCGGGCCCAGCGCGCGCGCAGCCGCCGCAAGGCGCTGCCGACAGTGGAGGTGGTGGCCAGCTCAGTCATCCAGGGTCACCCGATCCAGCTCTTCAAAAGTCGTTTCACCGCGGCAGACGGCCGCCAGCGCCACGCTGCGCAGCGAGCGCATGCCGCGCGAGCGCGCCGCCTCCTTGATCTGCGACATCGGCGCCCGCGCCGCAATCAGGTCGCGCAGGCCATCATCCAGCTTCAGCAGCTCGGCCACCGCGCGCCGGCCCTTGTAGCCGGTGCCGCGGCAATGGCCGCAGCCGTCACCCTTCTTGAATAGGCCCTCGCCCGGCTTCAGGCCGTGGGCCGCCAGCACCTCGGGCTCGGGCAGAAAAGGCTTGGCGCAATGGCTGCAGTTCAGCCGCAGCAGGCGCTGGGCCAGCACCGCATTCAGCGCCGAGACCACGTTGTACAGGTCCAGCCCCATGTGCATGAAGCGGCCGATCACGTCGAAGGCGTTGTTGGCGTGGACGGTGCTGAACACCAGATGGCCCGTCAGCGCCGCCTGCACCGCGATCTGCGCCGTCTCGGGATCGCGGATCTCGCCGACCATCACGCGGTCCGGGTCGTGGCGCAGGATGGAGCGCAGGCCGCGCGAGAAGGTCAGGCCCTTCTTCTCGTTGACCGGTATCTGCACCACGCCGGGCAGCTGGTACTCGACCGGGTCTTCGATGGTGATGATCTTGTCCTGGCCGGTGTGGATCTCGGACAGCGTCGCGTAAAGCGTTGTCGTCTTGCCGCTGCCGGTCGGCCCGGTGACCAGCAGCATGCCGTGCGGCTGGCGCGCAAGGGCTCGCACGGCGGCGCGCTCGGAGGCATCGAAGCCCAGCGCATCCAGGGTCAGCTGGCCATGCTCCTGCTCGATATTGGCCCGGTCCAGCACGCGCACGACGGCGTCTTCGCCGAACACGCTGGGCATGATGGACAGGCGGAAGTCCACCTCGCGGCCCTGCACACGCAGCTTGAAGCGACCATCCTGCGGCAGGCGGCGCTCGCCGATGTCCAGCTCGGCCATCACCTTCAGACGCGACACCAGCTGCTCCGCCACCGGAATGCCATCGACGCTGCGCACCATGGACATCACGCCGTCGACGCGGAAACGTATCACCGCGCCGCGGGCCGTGCATTCGATGTGGATGTCGCTGGCGCCGTCCTGCAGCGCGTCGTACAAGGTCGCATCGAGCAGCCGCATGACCGGATTGGCCTGCTCGCTTAAAGAGCGCGCCGACAGGTCATCGACATTGTTGATGCCGCCGTTCTGGGCGAGAGACTCCTCCAGGCCCGACAGCGCGCGGAAGTCCGCCTCGCCCGCGCCCAGCCAGTGCTCCAGCGCCGCGGCATCGACGCGCAACCAGCGCACCGGGCACAGCAGCCGCGACTCGACGCTTTGCAGCAGCATCAGATCCGGCTCGCGGTCGGCCAGCAGCATGGGCCCGCTCTTGGCGCCCGCCGCCAGCACCGCGCGCCAGCGCAGCGCCTGGGCCTGTGGCCAGCGCTCGAAGTCCAGGTGCCAGGGGCCGGATTCGGCCGGCAGCCAGCTGGACAGGGCGGTGCTGTCAAGTGCTGCGTCGGTCATTGGACTTGCTCCACCAGCTGGAAGATCGGTAGGTACATCAGCACGATGATGCCGCCGATGACGACCCCCATGATCAGCATCAGGATGGGGTTGATGGCGCGGGTCAGCAGCTCGGTCAGGCGCACCGCCTCCTCGTCATGGAAGGCGGCGGCCCGCTCCAGCATCGCCGCCAGCTCGCCGCTGCGCTCGCCGACGCGCAGCATGCGCCGCGCCACCGGCGTGGCCAGGTCTTGCGCCTCGAAGGCGGCGGACAGCCGCTCGCCCTGGGCCACCATGTCGGCGGCCGCAGCAACCGGCGCACGCCAGGGCGGGGCGACCACGCCGCGCACGATGCGCAGCGCGGCCAGCGCAGGTACGCCCGAGGCCAAGAGCATGCCCAGGCTGCGGTACAGCCGAGCCAGCGCCAACACGCGCAGCCGCGGGCCCAGGCCCGGCATGCGCCAGGCCCAGTGGATCAAGGCCTGATGCGTCGACGGATGGCGCCACACGACCACGCCGGCGAACACCAGCATCGCCGCCCCGCCCAGCGCCAGGCCCGGATGCTCGCCTGCCACGCGGCCGAAGCTGATCAGCACCTGCGAGGCCCAGGGCAGCTTGTCTCCCAGGCCGTCGAGGATGCCGGCAAAGCGCGGCAGCACGAACAGCAGCAAAAACATGATCACCGCACCGCCCACGATCAGCAGCAGCAGCGGATAGACGCAGGCCGCCACCAGCCGCGAGCGCAACGCCTCGACCCAGGCCAGGTATTTGGCATGCTGGCTCAGCGCCAGGGCCAGCTGGCCGGTGCGCTCATTGGCCGCGACGATGGCGCAGACCAGCTCGTCGAACACCGCCGGCTGGGCCTGCATCGCCACCGACAGGGCCCGCCCCTCGCGCACCATCGCGATCACCGCGTCCAGTGCCTGCTGCACATCGGTGCGTGACTCCTTCTCGCGCAGCGTGCTCAAGGCTTCGAGCAGGGCAATGCCGGCGTCCAGCAGCACAGCAAGCTCCTGGCTGAACAGCTGCAGCGGAAAGCGTTTGGTGCCGCGTGCGGCCGGCCACAGCTTCAGGCCGCCCGTCGCCGCCGCACCCACCTCTTGGACGCTCAAAATGCGCTGTGGCGCCACACCCAGCTGCGCGGCCACCGCGTGGCGGTCGGGCGCGCTGATGCGGCTCTGCTGCACCCCATGCACGGGGTCGAAGACGCGAATCAGGAAGTCAGGCATCGCCTGGTGCCGGGAGCCGGCTCACCAACTGACCAGGTCGGCATCTTCGCCTTCACCGCCGGGACGGCCGTCCTTGCCGAAGGACAGCAGGTCGTACTCGCCATGCTCGCCCGGCGAGCGGTACTGGAATTCGTGCTGCCAGGGGTCCTTGGGCACGGCCTTGCTCAGATAGGGGCCGGCCCAGCGCGGCTCGTCCGAGGGCTTGGTGACCAGCACGGCCAGGCCCTGCTCGGTGCTCGGGTAGCGGCCCATGTCGATGCGGTACTGGTCCAGCGCCTTCTGCAGGCCGTCGATCTGCGCCTTGGCGGCCTTGACCTCGGACTTGCCGATCTGGCCGAAGAACTTGGGGCCGACATAGCCCGCCAGCAGGCCGATGATGACCATCACCACCAGCAGCTCAAGCAGGGTAAAGCCGCGCACCGAGGTGCGCGACGCACGGCCAACAGACAGCATTGGATTCAAACCGGCACCTTCGATCTCAACAAGGCGGTGCACGCCTGCGGCGCGACACCCGAACCGCGCACTATTGCAGCAGATGATGACAAGTTCAATACGGGCTTGACCGGGGCACCCCGCGAACGGGTGGGGGCTCGGCCAAGCCTTCGGACGATTGTAGGCCGGGGGGCCTCAGGCCGGCCCCGCCAGCAGCTCCTGCACCGCGCGCAGCAACTCGGCCTTGGTGAAGGGCTTGTCCAGGCCGGCGCAGCGCGACTGGTCCAGGAACACCCGGGCGCTGGGCGACAGGGTGTCGCCGGTGACGAACAGCATGCGCCGGGCCAGGGCCGGGTCATGCTGGCGCACGGCCCGCCACAGCGCGGCGCCATCGATATCGGGCATGCGCAGATCGGACACGATGGCGTCAAAGCGGGTCTCGCCCAGCATGGCCAGGGCCACCGAGCCCGATTCGGCCACCGCCACCTCGTAGCCGGCGCTGCACAGGAAATCGCGCATCAGCTCGGCGATCTGGCCCTCGTCATCGACAACCAGCAGGCGCGCCGCGCCGGCGCTGTCCAGGGCATCAAGCGGCGCCGCGGCCGAGGGCGGGCCTGCCTCGCCGCTGAGCGGCAGGCTGAGGCGGAAGGAGGCGCCGCCGGGGCCCTCCTCCAGCAGCAGGCTGCCGCCGTGCGATTGGGCGATCGAGCGCGACACCGCCAGGCCCATGCCGGTGCCCACCCCCTCGGCCTTGGTGGTGAAGAAGGGGGCGAAGATCTGCTCGCGCAGCTCGGGCGGCACGCCGGCACCGTTGTCGCGCACGCGCAGCCACAGGCGCGGTTCGCGGTCGCTGCGGCGCTGCTCCAGGCCGGTGCCGACGCTGAGGCGCCGCACCCCGTCCACCGCCATCAGCGCCTGCTGGGCATTGACGAGCAGATTGAGCACGATCTGGCCGACCTGGTCCGGGTCGGCATGGATCTCGGGCAGCCCCGGGGTCAGCTCCAGCTGCAGCGTGATGTCGTGGCTGCGCAGCGCGTACTGCAGCATGTCGGTGGCGGCCTGCACCAGGTCGTTGAGCAGCACCGGGCTGCGCAGGCTGGGGCGCTGGCGGGCCATGTTCAGGAAGGCGCGGACGATGCGGCCGCAGCGCTCGGCGGCCTCGCGGATGCGCAGCGCATCGGCGGCGGCGGGGGTGTTGACCAGCTTCTCCTCCAGCAGGCTGGCACGGCCCATGACGATGGCCAGCGGGTTGTTCAGCTCATGGGCCACGCCAGCCAGCAGGCTGCCCATGGCGGTGAGCTTTTCGTTCTGACGAAGCGCGTCGCGCTGGCGCTCGATCTCGGCCTGGGCGTCGCGCCTCTCGGTCAGATCGAACATCGAGGCGGTGTAGAAGGTCTGGCCGCCGACCATGGTGCGCCACAGCACCATCTCGACCGGGAACTCGCCTCCATTGGCACGCAGCGCTGTCATTTCGACCCGCCGCCCGAGCAGCCGCGGCGCCCCGCCCTCGGTCACCCGGCGCATGCCGGCCTCATGGGCCTGACGGTGCTGCATGGGGATGATCACCTCAGCCACCGGTCGGCCCAGGGTCTGCTCACGAGAGACGCCGAACATCGTCTCGGCCGCCGGGTTGAACTCGACCACCCGGCCCGCCGCATCGGTGGAGACGATGGCGGCCAAGGCATGGTCGACGATGGACGACTTCAGCGCCTCGGTGGTCTCCAGCTCCTGCACCTTGGCCGACAGTTCGGCCTCGCGCTGCTTCAGCGCCGTCCAGTCCAGGCTGATGACGATGGTGGCGTCCATCGGCGCATGGGCCGGACCGCAGGGAATCAGCTGCTCGCGCATATAGCGTCGACCGCGCCCGGCCAGGGTGACCCAGCCCTCCCAGCTGACCGGCGCCCCCAGCTTCAGCCGCTCGCGCAAGGGCGCATAGCCAGCATAGGCATCGGGCCCGATCACCCGCCCTATCGCCTGGCCCAGCACCTGCTTGGGGTGCAGGCCGGTGAAGGCAAAGAACTCGTCATTCGCATAGACCAGGCATTCGCAGGCGTCCAGCACCACCACCCGGGCGGGAATGGCGTCAAGCAGCGCCCGCAGCAGCGGCAGGCCGCCGCCGCCCAGCAGCCCCAGCTCACCCACGCCGGGGATGGTCTCGGGTCTGAGGTGCAGGGGCTCGGTCACTGATCAGGCTCCACCAACAAAAAAGGCTCGTGCCGGGAAGCCACGAGCCTCTTGCTTGCCATGCTGGCGAAGTCCGGTCAGAAGGGAGGTGAGCGGTCAAATTGACAAGTTCTCACTGAATTTCTCCTGTATTTGTGAAGATTCTAACCCTGAGGCGTGCCGGGAGACGGAGGCTCTGTGGATAACTTTCGTTTCGCGACTTCAGCCCGGCACCAAGAGCTCAAATGTCTGCACCCCGAGCGCACCGGCGAGTCGCTCAATGTTGTCAATGGAGATGTTCCGCGACTGCTGTTCGACATGGGCAATGAATGTGCGATGCAGCCCCGAGTTAAACGCCAAGGCTTCCTGCGTCAAGCCGTGCTCACGGCGCAGACGAAGCAGATTTGCGGCAAGCAATGCGCGCGCATTGGTTCCTGGATGGTCTGTCTCTCGGCGCTCTGAACTCACGGGCGCAAGTCTGGCCAGATGCTGCGTTTGAGTCAGCCGCGTTTAAGTCACAATTGGCGATTTGAGTCGCCATGTTTGCCACCCGTCCAGCTTTCAAGAATCCGCTGCAACTTGATCCCCAAAGGACCCTTTGGAAGACGGTCGAGTTGATTGCGCAATGGCCATGGTTCATCGCCACCGTAATCATTGACGAGGAGAGTGGCGCAAGACAGTCCTTCATTCTGTCGACAGACAAGGACGTCGGCGCGTTTCTCAAAGAGCCTCCTGCGCCGGGCCAATTCATTGGGCTATCGATCGTTTCGCCACCCAATCAATCGCCCACCAGGCAATGGCACACCAATTCAGTCATCAGCATTGAGCGCCCGACCAATCCGGAAATGGCTCATGCCATGCCTTTGACTTTCTTGTGCCAAGACGGCACGAGGTATGGCGGCTTTCCTCTCGAAGTGGCAGAGCTCGGCGTAAATGACGTTGCCGAGGTGCTGCGATTCTCACGGGAAGAAAAGTCGCTATGAAACAGCTTGGCTCGATATCCTATTCTGTAGTCAAGCTAATTGAATGCGATCGATGCAAGCTTGAGGCCACACCAGGTGATATTATTTTTGATTCGATGATTTCCATTGAGTATTGCGCGCGCTACACATCCCCATTCGAAGATGGGAGCCTCGTTCAATTGGATATCTGCGAGGACTGTTTTAAAGATCTACTTTCAGCGTGGATTCGCGCCAAGCCCACAGCGGCTTGAGCGACGATCGCCCCGCCAACTCATCGAAATCGTGTGTGAATCATCCACTCTGCTTGCAGCAGGCTAAGGAAGTTTTACTGGCCCGGCTGAGGAATCTGCTTGATCAGAGTGGCGAACCTGTCCCATCGGCAGACCTTGAAACTTGGTTGGACGGTTGGATGTACAGCCCCCTGGCGGAGCTTGGTGGCTTGACTCCAGCCGAGATCATTACCAGTTCGCGTGGCCTCCACGAGTTGGAAACGCTCCTTGAACGCATGCGTGGCGGTCTAGCGGCCTAATCCGTTCAAGGCCGCAACTCGAGTTTCCGCACCGTTGAGGCATCCCCTTTCGACGGAGGCCGATTTGCATTGCCATACCTTTATTCAGGCAATGCACCTTGGCCGTTTCAAACACCTTGAGTGCCGCCTACGCAGCAGTTACTATACAAAGCGTTTGCTTGTATAGTAACGTTGCAGATACCCCAGCCGATCATGATTCACTGTCTTCCATGGGATACCAAGACTGGTAACGCCCGGACGTGATGGGGACGCCGTCGCGCTTGTCGTATTGATTGCAAGGCACGCACAGCAACTGCAAGTTGGTGATGTCATTGAGCCACCAGCTCGACAGAGGGACGATGTGATCGTAGTTCTCGACGTTGTCGATGTTCAGAAGCCCGGTGAGGTCTGCTGTGCTTGAACAACCCGGCCGAGTCCCAGCGCATGCGCAGCGCGCGCCAACGGACGGCGTTGTTGGGGTCATCCAGCTAGCGTCCCGCAACGCCCGAGGCAATACTGCTCCTACAGGGAGTTCAAGATGCCAGACCTACGCGCACATGTCGCCAATTGTTTGATTGGTGGGGAAACGATCACCGATCTTGGGAAGGGATCGTTCATCCGGGACACAGTGACATTCACGTGTGAACGCCGCAAGTTCATCGTGACCCAGAAGCCAGAAGTGATCAAAGGCCCCGTATCCCAACTCAATGGACAGTTCACCGCAACGACGCAGATCTTGGTGCAGGGAGTAGCGAAGTCAGCCGTCCCAAAGGTTCTAGCGACCATCGACCGCATTTGCTGGCTGCTCTCCTTCGCGTGCCAGTCAAAGGTGGTCTGCTATGGGCATGACTACCCAGCCGATGGCAAGGCCGGCGCCAGGAAAGCGGTGGTTGGCACAACCCGGGTCTTCCGCCCGGTCTTTGAGATTCGAGACGCTGCGGTCATTAGAGAGTTCATCGACCAGACCTATCCGGTGTACACCCAGCTTGAGCAGTCCCGCATGCTGAACGTGGCCATCGACTACCAGTTGCAGGCAGAACGCGAAGCGCAGCCTACCGAGTGCCGGCTGATATTTGCCTTTGTCCTGTTGGAGAACCTAAAGCATACGTATGCAACGAGCGAGGGGATCCCGTTCGTCAATGGCTTCTTCCGAGTAGGCCCGGGTCCAAAGGACCCAACCATCTCATTCAAGGCCATGCTGACACGGATGTTCAAGGTCGTTGGAATGATGCCAGCCCTTGATGACATCGTGTCCTTGCGGAATTCCATCGTGCACTCGGGCGTGTCTGACCTGACGCATAAGGAAAACTGGAAGGCGTACGAGCAGGTTCAGGATCTGGTCCGGGAGTACCTGCTAAGACTTCTGGGCTTCAAGGGTTCGTATGGCCTGTACTCGGAACCTAACGGAGCCCCTGCGGTTATCGCTTGAACCCGATGTTCCGCCCGGTGAATCGAACCTGCTGGGGCCGATCAGGCGCTACCGCACCGCACTTTGGGGTTTGAACTCTTCCGGAACCCCGTTCCCTGACTTTTCGATCCTGCCGGTGCCTCAACGGTCCAGGTCGTCACGGGATGCCTTCTAGGGCACACGGCTAGGTCAAGGCATAGCGACCTGCAGCCCGACGGCGTGAATCGAGGATCTGCACGCCCTTGAGGGCGACTTGCTCAAATCTTAACGGTCTTCACCAGTACCTCGGCCGGCTTAGGCACTCTAGAATCTGTTGACCGTGGTAGGGAAGACTAATGGCATACCGAAATAAGACCTACATCGCCTTCGACGGCGACAACGACATGCACTACTACCGTCTCATGACGGCGTGGCAAGCAAATGACGGGTTTTCGCTCAATTTCCATAACGCACATGACTTGAATACGGCACGGGATTCGAGCCAAGAAGAGAGTATCAAGCGGCAGCTTCGGGAGCGCTTCGCCAATTCCAAACTGCTCGTGGTGCTCATCGGGGCCAATACCAAGTACCTAACCAAGTTCGTGAAGTGGGAGCTTGAGGTGGGATTGCGGCTGGGGCTTCCGATCATCGGGGTGAACTTGAATGGGAGTCGGCAGATGGATGATCGTTGCCCGGCTACCATTCGGGATCAGCTAGTTGCGTACACATCGTTCAACCACAACATCATTGAGTACGCAATGGACAATTGGCCGACCGATTTCCAGAACCTGCGCAGCGCCGGCATGACTGGTGCCCGCTTTTATAACGATGACGTGTACAGGCGGCTCGGCCTGTGAGGTATTTCTTCGAGTCGATCAGGACCTGGGCCTATTGGCGCTACGCGCTTTTCTCGGGGGAGGCGATTGGCAAGTTCTTCGCCGTCATGGGCATTCTGTACTTGTGCGTTGACTTGGCAGACGCCTTCAATGTTTACAAGAAGGATCGGTACAGCTACTACGGGTTGTTCATCTTGGTCGTGCTCGCGCTGCTGTACGTGCTGTCCACACGTCGGCCACTTTCACGAGTCAGCTACAAGATTCCGCAGAAGGACTTTGCGATCGAGGTCGTGATCGGCGACATCTTCAATATTCCCGGCGAAGTCATTATCAGTACCAGCTCGACTTTCGATACGGACATGGCGTCAGGGTTGATTGCTGCGTCGAGCTTGCAAGGGCAATTGGCCACAAACTACTTCAACGGCCAGACCACGGAGATTGATCGGCAGATAGAGGCGTCGCTCGAGAGAGAGCATCACACCATCAACGACAAGAGACCTGGCAAGAAGAAGGAATATCCAATCGGCACCGTCGCCCGCGTGAGCGCTCACAAAAAGAATTTCTACCTCGTGGCAATGTCGCAAATGGAGGAAAGCAAGAACGCTCAGTCGAACTTGAAGATGATTGACGAGGCACTTGAGAAACTGTGGATTAGCCTGGCGTCTAAGGCCGAGGTAGGCGACATCGTTATGCCATTGATGGGCACCGGACGCGGGCGAGTTCCGTATCCCCGCAAGAAGATGATTGAGCGCATCGCGCAGTCCTTCGCCAATGCGGCGAGCGAACGGGCGTTTTCGAATAAGCTGATCATTGTTGTGCGCCCAGAGGACGCGTCGAAATTCTCATTGAATCTGTTCCAGGTCCGGGATTACCTTGGACAGAGCTTGCACGCCTAAGATCAGAGCGTGTGCCGCACCTTCGTCGGGGCTCTTGAATCCTTGCACGCAGATGCTTGGACAGGCCCGGGAAGGCTGCCGGAATGTCCGGTCATAGCCCGAGACGCGGTTCTCCCGGCCGCACTGTTCGACTGACCGCAGACAGCCTTGACCTGCCCTCTGCGTATCGACGAGCAGGTCCACAGCGGGAGCGGGTATTCGGCGGATGGCGGCGAATTCACGAAGCCGGCCAGGAGCGGCCGGTCGCCAACGGCTGCTTTTCAGCGAGTCACCTGCTGCCTTGAACGGGACAACTGGTCGCCCTGGCTGATGCTGGCCGCAAGCCACTGCGACGTCTGGAGTTCTGCTTTGCCTCGGGCCGCATAGACGTCGGGCATCAGGACACTGCGCAATTCATAGGATCACATTGCTGTTCTGGTGGAGTTGGGAAGTTGGTGGCTGCGACGGCCAGGATGTGGGGGCGTATGCGTCGGGGTTTCGAGTCGCAGTGGCGGCGTAGCATTACAAACCATGACGACCTTCAATGACGGCAAGCCGTACCACGGCTCTGAGGCGGTCCAAGACGGGAAGCTCACCGGAGCCACCGATGGGACTGACTACTTCTATTTCTTCTGCCCCATGTGTCCGGATAAGCGGCTGCTGCGGCTGCTGGACTATGAGGTTCGAGCCAAGGAAGAGAAGCACCCGTACGCCGACCACGTGGACGTTGTCGCGCCAAAGGGCTTTACGCTCGCGTTCAAGCTGCTATGCGACAAATGCCTGTTCACGGACTTTGTCAAAGTCTCGAACATGGGTTGGCAAGGCGGGACGCACAAACAAGCACTGGCAAGGTAGTAGTCATGGCTGGCGATCCTTTCACCGTTGATGCTGCTGAGCATCAGAAGCTCATGGACGAATGGGCGCTCGCCATTGGGCGCTTCATGGTTGCCTTCACGAGCTGCGAGTACTGGACGTACCTGTTCGTTGAGACATTCGGGTCGAAGCGACTGCGAGATGCGACGGGCGACCTGATGCTTGGTGCGAGGGCACCTCTTGCCAAGTCGCTGGTGCTCGACATCGGGTTGATTGACGATGTGCACAAGCGCGTCGAAGACGCGTTCAGCAGACTGAAAGGGCTGGCGGGAACAAGGAACCTCGTGGCGCACAACGGGCCGCTCCTGCACGCTTACCGGGATCAGGATGGCAAGCTGCTCTTGCTGATCGAGCTTCGCAGCGCCCGTGACGAGGAGAAGTCCATCACCATCAAGCGCTTAGACGAACTGACTGCTGAAGCGCGGAAGCTCGACGAGGACCTTGCGCTGCTGTACGGTGAGGTCCGGCAACCAAAGAGTCACGCCAAGAAATAGCACCCTCGGCATGAGGTGCGGTGAAATGTGAGGATCTATGGACGAAGCTAGCAAGCAGCTACCTACTCTCTCGCGATCCGACATCTTGGAGCTTGAGCGAGAGAGGCTCAAGTTGGATCGGTATAAGGTTCAGCTCGACTACAGAAAGTTTGTGCTGGGCAGCGTATTCGTTGCACTCGCCATAGCGGCCATACCTCCTCTCTTTCAGCTAGCCACGGCTGTGCTTGAGCACACGAAGGCGAACGCCGAACGGCAAGCGAAGCAGCAGGAGTTTCGAGACCAATACATCAAGGAGTTCATCAGCAACGCACTGAACCAGGACATTGAATTGCGGATTCGCTTCGCGCAGTACTTCGCGCGCGTGTCGACTGAGCCCTCTCGCAAAGATTGGCTCACCTACCTGGACGACCTTCGATCGAAGCGAACGGAAATCCGAACCGGCATCGACAAGATGGAGGCTGACCTGTCCTCGATGTCTTCGGCTCCGGAGCGAGACGAGGTACAGATCGCTCGACTGGTCCGGAACTTGGACTGGGCATACGCTGAAGTTGGATACGTCGCCAAGAACCGCAGCGCGGCAGGAAATCCACGAACTGTTGACCCCCCGATCGGCAGTGGGCTGTCCGGTGTCTTGAGAATGGGGCGATTCGCCGATCCGACATACTTTCTTCAAGAGAAGTTCGTGTGGAGTCCTAATGGAGCAGCGAGTTGTCAACGAAGCAGGAACCTGTGACCGTACCGGCTGGCTTCGTTTTCACATTGGACAGCATCCCGAGAGCCTTTTGGTCTCTCATCAGGCCCGACGGCACCTTCGCACAGGCCGCTGTTCTGCATGACTACCTGTACTGGAGCCAAACTCGATCTCGGAGTGAGGCCGATGAGATTTTCAAGCAAGCCATGGCCGACCTTGGTGTCGACACGCGAACGGCAGCGATGCTCTACGCCGCAACTCGCACTGGAGGCCAGGCAGCGTGGGACGAGAACGCGAAGCGGAAGGCGAGCGGCGAGAAGCGCATCCTCAAGACGTTTCCGACTGACCCGAAGGTCACATGGGACGAATGGAGAAAGAGACCAGAGGTCTTTGCTGTTGCTCAGTAGCCGTTGATCGGGCATCTCGCCGACTCACCCGGGTGTCGCAGGATCCCTCCGGTCCTGTGCCGCTGCGCCAGTGGGTGCTGTCACTGCCGATCCCGCTGCGCTTGCTGCTGGCCGCGCAACCCATGCTGGTGGCGTCAGTGCTGCCGCTCGTGCCCCGCGTGATCACGCGCCACCTGCCGGGCAGGTAGGGCTCATCCAGCAGAACCTTTGAGGGGGAGTGGTCCCTTGTGTCTGGCCGCGTTCCGCAATAGACGCAAATGCCCGTCAGGCGATCGTCTACGAAGAGCTTGCCGGGGTCGCGCATCGATCCTCCATTGCAAATTGCGGCTGGCCAGCAGCCACGCCCTAGGGAGAACGCGGCCCATCCCAGACCGCCTCCCGCCAGATAGTAACCATCTGCAACACGCTGCTCGTCAGCTGGGCAGAAAATAAGCTTGTCTACTGCCCCACAACAATGCGCAAAACGTGGCGATTTTGTGTGCTACATTTTGCACCAGTAGTGAACGGAGATCGAAAGGTCGCTATGCGAGACAAGCGAAGTCGGTTTATTGAGCTGGGTGAAGCAAGGGTCACAAAGGCGACCCAGATGCTGCGGCTCATCGGCAATCTGGCGAACTCGAACAACTACGAGTATTCGGCTGAGGATGCCCAAAAGATCTTCACGGCGCTGGACGCCGAAATGAAGCTGTTGAAAGCCAAGTTCCAGACCGCCCTGAGCAAGCGGCCGAAGGACGAATTCAAGCTCGGTTAAGGGAGAGACAAGATGGCATGGTTGTTTCACGCCAGCGACCCCATGGGGGGCGCCGCAGGCGAAGCGTTCGCGAACACGCTGAAATCCCCGGGCATGCTGCCCGAGCACGTTCTGGCGCGCGAAGCGATCCAGAACTCCGTCGACGCCGGCAACGGCGCGAAGGTCGAAGTGCGATTCCGCGCGAGCGTTGTGAAGGGGGCCAAAAAGACGACCTTCGTCCAAGCCGCCGACCTCGGCCGCATCGCCGAGCGCTCAAAGGAGCTGATGCTCGCCGGCCCGAACTGCCTGGCGACGCTCGACAAGCCGCAGAAGGAGCTCTGCCTTCTCTACGTTGAGGACTACAACGCCGTTGGCCTCTCCGGCAACCCGCACGACAAAGACTCGAACTTCTACCGCTTACTGCTCTCGCTGGGAGATCGCTCCAAATCGCGGACTGCGCTGGGCAGCACCGGCGGCTCCTACGGGTTCGGCAAGTCGGTCTATTCGTCGAGCTCTGCGATCCAGACCATCTTCGCCTACACGCGGTTCAAGGACGGCAACACCGAGCGCACGCGAATCTTCGGCTGCGGCTACTTCGTCAGCCACGACTTTAAGAAGAACCCATATAGCGGACGCGCCTGGCTCGGCATGCCCGAGAAGAAGGACGACAAGGGCCGGGTCGTCGTCGACCCGATCGAGGGCGCGAAGGCCGATGAGCTTGCGGCCAAGCTCGGCTTCACGCTGCGCAAGGCTGGCGAGCTCGGCACCTCGATCCTGATCGTCGATGCCGCCGTAGACATCAAGGCCATTGAGCGCGGCATCGAAGACTGGTGGTGGCCCCGCCTGATCGAGAACAAGCTCGACGTGGTCATCCAAGACAGCAGCGGCACCGACCACTATCCGAAGCCCAAGAAGAATCCGGCGATCAAGCCCTTCATCGAAGCCTATGACGTGGCGGTGGGCCGCGCGGTGGCGAAGAGCGGCGTCCATAAGCTCGCCCCCTTCAACAAGGAAGGCGGCTTGGAGATGGGGCGCTGCGGCTTCGTCGTCGCGCCGCTCGATCCGAGCGGTAATGCGACCGTTCCGCCAGAGCGCGTCAACTCCGTCGCGCTGATCCGCGGCCCGCTCATGGTGGTGGCCTATCACCCGGTTTCGCAGGCGAATCCCGCGATCGTCGGCGCCTACGTGGCGCCCGACGAGGACGTTGTGGAGCAGCTCCTGCGCAAGAGCGAGCCGCCCGCACACGATCGCTGGGATCCAGACTCGACGAATCTGCGCGACGCGGATCAGAAGGGTCATGGCATCGTCCAATCGATCCTCAACCGGATCAAGCAACACCTCCGCAAGTTCCAGACCGAGGCGGCTCCGGCCACTCCGGTCAAGCAGCGTCGCATGACTCAGCTCGAGCGCGCACTGGGAACGTATTTCAAGCCGAGCGGCAGCCCTGGAAATCCGCCTCCGCCAGACACGGGACCGTCTCCGCTCCACCTGGAATTCTCCAAGGCGCCCTACGCGGAAGCAGCCGAAGGCGGAATGCTGCGCTTGAGGAGCGTCTTCACTGTGCGCCTCGATGACACATCGGAGGAAGACTCCGTGCCACTGCGGCTGCAGATGAACTGCCCCGTGCTCGAAGACAACAACGAGGAAGGCGACAACCTGCCGCTGTCGATCGTCGTCGAAGGCGTGGAAGCGGTGAACGACGAGGCCAACCCATGGACCTATCGCTTCACGCTGCCCAAGAACGGAAAGGCGAAATTCAAGGTCGAGTCGGCTCCTTATGACCCGGCGTGGACAGTCCGCCTGCGCCCTGACATCGACCGCATGGAGGCGCAATGAGCAACATCACCTGGCGCAAGTCCGCCACCAAAGACGTTCGTCCATTCTTCGGCGCGGCGACGCTGGAAAGTAGTGTCGATCTGGCCGAGATCCGCCTCTACGAGGACGGCGCATTCATGCCCGACACCGCTCATGCGGTGGAGCCGACGGACAGCCAGCCGCTCGACATCGTGGTTCGGCCCAATCTCGCGCTGCCCGCCGAGATGCCGATGGCCAAAGGCGATCTGGTCCTGGCCGTGACGGCGGTCCAGCCGTTCATGAAGAAAACCATCGTCGTCGAAACCCACAAGGTGTCGGGCAAGATCCCCGACGAGATCGCGGTCGGCAGCAACATCATCGACAAGCTCGGCGGCGGCTCCAATGTGATCATTGAAGTGGCTCTTTGCCTTGGCAAGCAGCTTACGAAGAAGCCCGGCAGCCCGTTCTTACTCGGCCATTGGCTCTCGAAGAAGAGCTTCGCCATCAAGACTCCCAAGCTGGCCGAGGCCTTCCCGATCCAGCCGATGACGGACGAAGAATGGAAGCTGATCGGCTACCCCGCCAAGACGCTTTACTCCGTCCAATACATCGGCGGCTTCAACGACCCTGTGGCCAAGGACAGCCACCTTGCCACGGTGCGCATCCATGCGGACGTGCACAAGAAGCTGACGCTTGAATCCGCGCAACGCCTGGCCAAGCCCATGATGGCTTCGCTGGCCGCCGAGATCACGGGCCACATCATCGCGGCCAGCGTGTCCGAATGGGAGAACGCAGACGAGGCCGCCGCCAGCAGCCCGCTGTCCGCTTTCTTGAAGCGGATTGAGCGGATAGATCCCGCGTTCACGTTCGAAAAATTCAAGGAATACGCCAAAGAGCCGGGCATGCCGCGGCTCAAGGCTCTGCTCCATGCCGACCAACAGTCGGTCCGCTCCATCGCTGAGGGCTGAGGAACATGCGATATCCAACCATGATGGCGGGCGACGCCAGCACCTACCTGCAAGCCAAGCGCGCGGGGAACCAAGTGGACGTTGAATCCCTCGCCCGATTCTCGGGCTCTGGCGACGAATTCGACAGCTCGTTCTTGCAGCCGCTGCGGACCGCACTCACGAAATTGATGGCGAGCTTCCCCGAGGGCATCAAGTCAAAGTCGGACCCGAAGGCCAATGGATTTGAGGGCAAGGCGTCCCGCGTCATCCATGAGAGTCTCACGGTCGGCAGCGAAGTCCTGGCCGATCCCGAGTTCTGGATCTGGTTGGCCGTGACGCACTTTCCGGATGTCATCGAATGGCGCTACCGCTACGGCAAGGAAGATTGCGCTGCACAGCTTGGAAACTACGGCGTCGGCTCCCGCACGGAGAACCTGCTCTACCGCCTCTGGCTGCGGGCAGAACTTGTGCTCGACGAAGAGGCAGCCGATCGCTATCATCTTGCGGACTCGGGACAGATTGACTTCTATCGAAGCCACCTCTTCCGACAGGGTTACGCGAACGCCCGCAACTTCGCCCGGGCGCTGTTGCAGTTCCAATACCCAAAGAAGTCGAATCCGACGGAGCCGAAGCTCAAGCTCTTGGAGATCCGTGATCTCGTCAAGCGGCTGCGCCGGATGCGATCCAACCTATTCCTAGAAATCCTCCCCGAGGAGGAATGCCGTGCCGTTATCGAAGCGGAGGCGGCAGTCGTTGTGGCCAATTGAATGAGCGATATATCGTTAGAGTCCTACTCCCTGTCGGAGGGGCGGGTGTTGCGGACCGTTTCGGTCGGAGAAAGATCGTGGACATCGGCGGTGGACAACCGAGCTGACGAGGGCCTGCAGCCCGCCGGAGCCTGGTGGCAGAGCTTCCTGCGCGGCGGCACGGTCTACGTCGACTCGGCCGTCGGCAAGCCCAAGAAGATCCGCAGCGTTGACGCCTTCTGCGGCAGCGGCGGCCTGACCCTGGGCGCGACGCAGGCGGCGATCGCCACCGGCCATGTCCTTGAGTCGGTGGCGGCGATCGACGTGGACGACGACGGGCTAGCCATTCACAAGGCCAACTTCGAGACTAAGCACATCCTGCACTCCAACGCTTCGAGCCTGGTCGATTGGCACGTCAGCGGCGAAGGCGAGAAGTCGCGCTTCGCCTATGAGCCCGAAATCCTCGACCCCAACCTCGCGTCCGAGATCGGAAACATCGACCTATTCCTGGCGGGGCCGCCCTGCCAAGGCCACTCGAACCTCAACAACAAGACCCGGCGCGAAGACCCTCGCAACCTGCTCTACGTCACAGCCGTGGCGTTGGGGGTGGGCCTGCGGGCGAAGTCCATCGTCATCGAGAACGTCCCCGAGGTCGTCAATGACAAAAGCGACGTGGTCAACATCGCCAAGGCGCTGTTGAAGGCGGCCGGCTATACGTGGATCGACAGCGGCGTCTTGGCCGCCGACCACATGGGCGGAGCGCAGACCCGCAAGCGCTATTTCCTGGTCGCCTCGCGCGTCTCCGAACCGGTGGCCGAGCTGTCAATCAAGGATGTGGCGAAGGGCTTGAAGCACGCCGCCCGCCCGCTGAGCTGGGCGATTGGCGACCTGCTAAGCGACCCGTCGCAGGAGCCGAAGACAGGCATCATGGACACGACGCCGATGCTCTCGGCCGACAACCTGACCCGAATCCATCACCTCTTCGACAACGATCTCTACGATCTACCCAACGAGGTGCGACCGGATTGCCACAAGGACGGACACACCTATCCGTCGGTATACGGCCGGCTGTGGTGGGACAAGCCTTCCCAGACGATCACCACAGGTTTCTTGACGCCCGGCCGCGGTCGTTATGTCCATCCGCTGCGGCCTCGAGTGATCACGCCACACGAGGCGGCTCGCATCCAGTCGTTTCCAGACACCTTCTCATTTGTCGTCGACGCGGCCAACCCTCCCAGCCGTACCGGCATTCAGAAGTGGATCGGGGATGCCGTCCCCCCATTGCTAGGTTATGCCGCGACGTTACCGCTGATGGTGCGGATGTAGTCCAGGCATGGATGCGCTCTCGCCAGAGCGCCGTTTCGCGCTGATGGCGCACGTTCGGCATTCGGACTGCGGGCTGCGGGCTGCGGGCTGCGGGCTGCAGCCATCATGAGTCTGCTGCACACGGCCCACCTCAACGGGCATGAGCCCTATGCATACCTCAAGGACCAGCTGGAGCGCCTGATTGCGCAGCCGGCCTCTGCACCGGCCGAATTGCTGCCGTATCGGTGGAAGTCGACGGCTTGACCTTCGGCGCTATCCGCGTCAAGGTAGCCCAGCCGGGCGGATACCCTGGGAATGCTGGCCGCCTACGTCAAGACAATTCGGCCCGAAACGAACGCAGGAAAGAAGTGTGGCCCTTAAAGACCTTACCCAAGAGCAAAGGAACCTTGCTGACTTCATCTCCGGTATCTCGGAACGGAGCTATCGAGCGGGCTGGATGCAAGGCATTGAACGCGAAGTCTGGAGCGCAATGCACAGGCCCGGGTTCGGTGGCGCACCACTGAGTTTGACAGCCGAGGAAGTTCAGCAGCTCAATGCCATGAGTGCCGAGTGCGGCGGCTGGATCGTCTTTGATGACGTCCACGAGGAGTCTTTCGTGCCAATCAAAGAGTGGAAGGACAGCCAGACTTCCTGAGTTCGCATGTGCCCGGCCGGATTCAAGATGATCTTGCCGAACGCATACAACTGATCCGCGTTGTTGCCGTCACGCCGTCTGATTACGAGGGCATCACTTCCGTGCAGCCGGAGGCAACGGCTTGTCGAGGTCTTCAATGCTCGTTCGCTTTCCGCGTGCGTGATATGCAATCCGGACCCAGCGCTCTAGCCACCCCGACTCCAACGTTTTGTACCGCTCAAGTTCACTCTCAAGATGAGCGATGCGATCGGTGAAGTAGTCGTCGCTTCTCGCTGGCCTGGGGCGCACTCCACTCTTGAGAGCCTTTTTGGCTTCTAGGTAAAGCGCGTGAATGTCGGCGTGGGTAGTTAGCGTCTGCCGCGAAAAACCCGTGGCCTTGGCGAGGAGCTCCCACGTCAGCCGCCGTCCGCGCTGTTGATCACGCCAAGCTTCGAGTTCCTTCTTTGCATACTCAACGTCGGCGACTGTCATCTTGGGAACTTTTGCCATCGCTAATTTCCAACGGGGGCGGAATCCGCAATGCACCGATCCACCTGAGCAAGTTTCTCTAAGTTGTGCTGCAGCCAGACGTCGGCGCCGTAGGTGTCCTCACCAAGCTCCAGCTTTGCCGCCTCAATGGCGGCCTCAAGGATGCCCTTCTCAAACTCAAGTTCCTTGGTCTGAATCTGGTCATCAGTCTGCCAGTGAAAGTCACCGCACCCGCTCTTGCACGCCATGTGGTTCGGACAGGGGCTCTGCGAGAACTGGTGAAAGCAAGCACCGCCAGGCACAACATGCACGGCCTGCACTCGCGCAGCGAGAATTGCGTCCTGCCTTCCAACGGGCAGGCTCCTAATTTTCTCTGCCAACGGGCCCTTCATGGTGCCCTTTTTTAGAGCCTCTCGTGCTTCACGAACACGCTCTTGAGGAGACTTGTGTTGATACGCCCGATTGTCTTTCGGGTTGCGGCGTCCGAAGTACACGGCTTGCTCGACATCTGACAAGCCGCCACGGTCGTAGCAGTCATTCAACCAGTGGCGGAACGCATGGCTTGAAACCTTCAGCGTCGAACCATTCGGCCCTTCAATGCCATAGCGTGCAAAGACCGCCGACATACCGGCACGACCGCAGATGAAGTCCGAGATCTGTTGTTCAGAAATTGGCAGCACGGCGTAGCTGAGGGTGAGCTTCTTGGCATGGAACGCATGCTTGAACGCACAGGCGAGAGCGTCCTTCAAGAGGAGCTCTTCACCAGTTCCCTCAACCACGCTGACAGGCTCTGAATAGGTCTCTGAGCGAAGCACTGCCACAAGGTCCGACTTAGCAACTCTCGCCCGCTTGACCTTCAGACCGCGCCCTTCGCCGGTCACGAATTGACGAGTCCCAGACGGCGAGCCAATACCGAGCACACGTTGAATATCGGCGAGCGCGACCGTCTCCCCGTCATTGCTGGGAAACTCCAGATTGATGGAGCCAGGATGGTCGTACAGCCATGCAGCTACGCCGCGAGGCCCCGCAGTGAGACCAAGGATCTCGTCGATCATCTGCTCCACGAGAATGCCGCCTGCGGTCATAAGCCACTTCTTCTGAGGCGGGGCACCCTTTTCCGGGTAATAGATTAGGTACTTTCGACCCGTGTCATCTTCGGTCTGTAGTCGCAGCGCTGGCAGAGTCAGCAATTCACCAATTCGGAAGCCCAAAATCGGGAGTAGGGCAACAAGGCAGATTCGGACACGGTCCGCCCATGCTTCGCTGGGGATTGTCTTGTAGAGGTGGGCGACGGCTTCGATCACACCATCCTTCGGCAACTTCGGGTGCGGTCTATCGCTGTCTTTCGACTCAGCCAGAGTGCCTTCATGGTCGGCTGGTTTGGAATTCCAAGAACAACGCCAGTCCAACTGCGCCATCGTCAGCCGATTGCTGTCTAGCACCCGCGCAATTTCCTCCAGTTTTTGAATTCGCTTGTACCGTGAGATCGGCTTTTCCCTCGCGGCGACCACGCGAGCCGCGATGTCCAGATGCTCTCGGGTGAGGAGCTTCAGATCGAATTGATCGTTTTTCAGCGCGTCATAGAGATACCGAAAAGCAATGACCATCTCGCTTTGATTGTTCGGGCTTTGCCCACCAATCTCCGCCCGAAGCCGAATGAACGCTTTAACCGTTTCCGCAAACTGAGACTCATTGCTGAACTCGACCCCCACCTTGCTGCCAACATCCTGATCCGTCTTGTGCGCGGTGAAATTGAGATAGCTATCTCGTTGCTTGTGTGAACGCGCCTGCTTCGAACCCGTGACATTCCACTCTGCCGAGTCGAAGTCGATCCCTTCGTACATGGCGCACTGCCTGCCTTGTTTGATGAAGGCTTCGGTATTGAGGTAGCAGTTGTCATGCACTGCGCTGAGGTACCGAACTTTCGTTGCGCTGTTGCGTCTCGTGCGCTCATCCGCCTTGGGCCGACGCCTGGCGTCGTCGTACTTAGGCCGCATGCTTGGACTCCAAGTCATTGATCGTCACGATCACCTCAGCACATGCGTAGATGACCTCGTCGAGCTGTACGGCAATCCGGCTTTGCTCCAAGGGATCAGAACGCAAGCGCTCTCGCCGCTTGATCAAGAAGTCGAACACTGCCTCATGTTCCTCAGCTGAGTCCTCGAACGGACGGAATCGACTGCAGGGATAGCAGCTATAGGGAGGGAAAAGGTTGCAAAACTCCTCCTTGCCGCATTCACCAAGGTCGCGAACATGGTGGTCCTGCGCTATGAGCTCCGGGATAATGCGAATTCGCTTGTGGGTGGGGCCAGCGACCTTGGTCTCCACAGCATTTCTGACAAGTTCACCCTCGAATAGTCGAAGCTTCGGTGCGATCTCCTTGGCGACTGCAGCATCTAGTCTTTCGACAACAGTGGATCGGGCATCGAAATACACCCGCACGTGCTGGAGGTCCGAGTGATCGAGAGCCTCTGCCAAGTCGCGAGCGCTGATGCCCTCACGAACGCGATTCGTGGCAAAGGTGTATCGCAGGCGTCTTGTAGTGACAAACAACGGTTCATTGGTTCTGGGCGAAATCAATCCGTAGCGTTTGACCGCGGCTTGAATAAGCTGGGTAAATTCCGTCGAGCGTCGATGCCAAGCCCATTGGTGCATGGCTGTCCCGATCTGATGGGTTCGCGGCTCGAATCGAGGGAACAGTGGCAAGAGTTGCTCACCCGGAGGGGTCTCTCCCGAGAGATCAATGATGCGACATGCGGCCTGCATCTGATCGCGAATCACTTTGACCAAGGCGGGGGCGACGTACTCTTCCTTGAACTGCGCGCGTGGCAGTGCTCGCTTCTTGATACGTGGGATATCCAGAACCCAGACTTCATCATCGTCGTCTACAAGGTGAAAGTCATGCTGACGGAGCAGACAGAAGTTCGCTGGATTGCGTCCGTAGACCAGTGCCAGCCACACCGCAGATCGCTCGAAAATGTGCTGCAACTCCATTGATTCGTCGCGCTGCAACGCCTTGCGAAGAAGGATGAGCTCGGCGTCATTCAGCGGGCCTTCGGTTGGATCTGATCGCCGAACTGCGACGCCCTTTTCGTTGCCCGATATTTGGACTCGCTCCCACTTATAAGCATCCTCGGGATCAAAGCCACAATCCGGAACGAAGTCCGTGCACCACGAATACCAAGCTCTGAGTCGATGAAAGTTGTAGTCGACGTTGTCTCGCCTCATCAATGCGAGCGCTTCAGACATGACTCGACCCAGCAGGCCTTGATGTGACGACAAGCTATCCGCAGTTGTCAGTTCGGCCCAACTGCCCGTTTTACTCATCCAGCCCACATTGAGAACGATGATGTTGTACGCTTCTCTAGGCGAGACGCGCCTAGCGCAGTAGATCAAATGGCGCTTCAGTCCATAGAGCAGGTGTTCATTTTTGATGCAATGACGGTCGAAATTGAACGAAACGTCGTCTGCTGGAACATTGAATCGCCAGACCCCTTGGGAGACATCCATCGGCAATCCGTGGGAATCCACGATCTGAGCAGGAAGCGGCTCGCGCTCTGCAATGCTTGCCGAATGAGCCGAGTCAATCAAGTTATCAGATTGCATGGAAATTCATAGTTAGAACGGTACATCTTCCACGAGTTCGAAGACCCGCCGCTGAACACCCATGCTGATCTTCCGAGCCGCCTCGCGAGCACTTCTCTTGGTGTAGATCCCTGTGTTATCCCCGAGCCATCCATTTATGTACTTGGCGTGCTGAATCGTCTCCTTCTCCGGGACGCCGTTCTGCTTGCAATGCTCAATCAATCGATCGTTATGCGTATGTCGAAGCCGGTGCGGATGGAAGTCGGGAATCAGCGGCCTTACCGCCGCGAAGACGTCATTGAACGCTCGCGTTGACAGCGGCAGTCCTGATGCCGACAGGAAGAGATATGGGGACTTCTTGTGCCCAGGGATTAGGGGCCGATACTCTTGAATGTAGTCATCAAGCAATCGGGCCAGACTCATATCCAGCGGAAGCATGCGCTCCTCTGTCTTTGCGTTCGGCTCCCATACTCGCGGGTCCCTAGGGTCATCAGGTCGCCGTCGAATCCAAAGAGTTGGCTCGGCGCCATGAGTCTTTACATCTCCGGTGTGAATCTTCAAAACATCGCCACGGCGAGGGCCGAACGCCAGCATGAGTCGAATGGCGAGCTCATTGCGTGCGCGAAGCGCCACCATTTCCGCTGAGGCTCCTCTGCCCCAGGGGTTCTCGGAGCTTGATGGGCTGGCGATCTCCAGCAGACGCACGACCTCAGCTTTGGTCAGTCCAAGCTTCTCTGAAGAGCCAGAGCCAACCGGCATCAACCGATCAAAGTTGCTCTTGATGCTGTGCCGGGCCGCCTCAACCGCGAGGCACTCCTGCGCCTGGGTACGAACAGACAGACCTCGCTGCGCCGAAAGCAATACCCAATCGATGTAGTCCCGTACGACTGTCAGGCGCTCGCGAATCTCTTCCGGGTCTACAGCAAGCTTTTTCACCTTTCGCGCGGACATGTCCTTGCCAAGCCATGGCCTCAGCCCCGTCTCAATCAATGAAGGCGTAAGGGCGTCAATGAGTGCGAGTGGCTCATCGAGAGTCAACTCCTCGTTCTCAATCCACCACTGCAAAAGCGCCAAATGCCGGAGATAGCGTTCTATCGTGGAACTGGCTAGCGAAGGTCTCAAAGTACCCAACGCCCAGTTCATAGCACTGCCAACGGGCACGCGAGTACTCCGTCTCAAGATCATTGGCATCCGCTCGCCGGCGTTGCCGGCACCACGCATGATGATGCGCGTGACTACGAATGGACAACTGCTTCCCAAAGCGTCTCTCCAACGGCAGCAAGGAAGCCTAAAGTTTACAACAATTTAACCGCTTAAACGGATAGGAAGCTGCTAAAAAAGAGCGGAGAATCTTTACAGATTCTCCGCAGCTACTTCAGTCATATTTTCATAGAGAGAAGCTCAGGAATTCACCTTGGAATCCTGACACTTCTCAAACACCGCTCGCTAAAAGGGAATGTCGTCATCCATATCGTCGAAACCGGTCGAGGACTTCGGTGCCGGGCGGGGCGCCGGGGCCGGCGCGCGCGCTGCGGGCGCGGCGCGGCGGGCCGGCGCCTCGCCCTCGCCGGCATCGCCGCCGCGGTTGCCGTAGCCACCACCGCCGCCGTAGCTGCCGCCACCACCGCCGCCTTCATCGCCGCCACCGCCGCCGTCACGGCCGCCCAGCATCTGCATCTGTTCGGCAACGATTTCGGTCGTGTATTGGTCCTTGCCGTCCTTGTCCTGCCACTTGCGGGTCTTCAGGCGGCCTTCGATATAGACCGGGCGGCCCTTCTTCAGGTACTCGCCGGCGATCTCGGCCAGGCGGTCGAACAGCGCCACGCGGTGCCATTCGGTTTCTTCCTGGCGCTCACCGGACTCGCGGTTCTTGCTGCCGCGCGAGGTGGCGATGGCCAGATTGCACACGGCCGAACCGCTGGGCATATAGCGAACCTCGGGGTCGCGCCCGAGGTTGCCGATGAGGATGACTTTGTTGACCGAGGCCATGGTGCGCTCCGAAGCTGTATAGGGAAAATTGTTGCTGTCCGGCAGGCGATTCCGATGCCCGATCCCGCCGCCAAAGGGGTACATCCGGACCGGATTGCCAAGCATTGTTCGCGGTTCCAAGGCTGAGGGCAACTCACACCAAGCGCAATGCGGACACGTAGGCCGAAGCTTACCGCAGAGCGCGAGGGCTAGGGCCCGATGGCCCCCTGGACTTCGCGGCGAAGCGCTGTTGCACGCTCCATCACGGCCTGCTTTTCCACATCGCTCAGGCGGGCCAGGTTCTTCACCTGCAGCGCCATGCGTGGATTCTTGGCCAGCAGCCCCTGATGGCGCATCAGGAAATCCCAGTACAGGGTGGTGTAGGGGCAGGCGCTGTCGCCGGTACGCTGCCCGGGGTCGTAGCGGCAGTTCTTGCAGTGCGGGCTCATGCGCTGGATGTATTTGCCGGTCGCGACATAGGGCTTGCTGCCCATCACGCCGCCGTCGGCGTACTGGCTCATGCCCAGGGTGTTGGGCAGCTCGACCCACTCCACCGCATCCACATACACCGCCAGAAACCAGGCATGCACCTGCTGCGGCTGCACGCCCAGCATCAGCGCATAGAGGCCAATCACCATCAGGCGCTGGATGTGGTTGGCATAACCATGGGCAAGGGTCTGCGCCAGCGCATCGCGCAGGCAGGCCATGTCCGTCTCGCCGGTCCAGTACCAGTCGGGCAGCCGGTGCTGGGCGTCCAGCAGATTGCGCTCGGCGTAGCCCGGCATCTGGGTCCAGTAGATGCCACGCACGTACTCGCGCCAGCCAAGGATCTGGCGGATGAAACCCTCGACGCTGGCCAGCGGCGCCTGCCGGCATCGATAGGCGGCCTCGGCGGCTGCGACCACCTCACGCGGATTCAGCAGCTTCAGATTGAGCGCTGCGGAAAGGTGGGCGTGGTACAGCCAGGGGTCGCCCGGCCAGATGGCGTCCTGGTAGCGACCGAACAGCGGCAGCCGGTCCTCGATGAAAGCCCGCAGCGACTGCAGCGCCTGCTCCCGCGTGACGGGCCAGGCAAAGCTGTCGAGCCGCCCGGGGTGCGCGGCGAAACGGGTGTTGACCAGCGCGATCACCTCGCGCGTCAGCGCATCGGGCTCGAAGCAGGCGCGCGGCGGCACGAAGCCCGGCCCGTCGGCACCGAAGGCCTCGCGGTTGTCGCTGTCAAAGTTCCACTGGCCGCCCTCAGGCTCGTCGGATGCGCCATCGCCCCCCATCAGCACGCGGTGGCGCTTGCGCTGCTCCCGATAGAAGTACTCCATGCGCAGCGATTTGCGGCCCTTGGCATGGGCCGCGAATTCGCGCACGGAGGCAAAGAAGTGGCGGTCCTCGCGCACATCCAGGGGCAGACCATTGGCGGCGGCAACCGACTTGACCGCTTGCAGCACGCGCCAGTCCCCGGGCGCGGTCATCACCAAACGAGCCGGCTTCAGCCGCTGGATATCGGCCTGCAGCTGTGCACCGAGGCTGCCTGCGTTCTGAACGGCGTCGAGGCGCGTGTAGTGAAGAGGCCGCCCCGCCGCCTGCAAGGCGAGGGCGAAATGACGCATGGCCGCCAAAAACAGGGCCGTGCGCTGCTTGCCGGACCACACATGGCTGGACTCCTCGGCAACCTCGGCCATCCAGACCCGGTCCTGCTCAGGGTCGAAGCCATCGAACGCGGCCGCCTCCATGTCCAGCTGATCACCCAGCACGACGATCAGTGTCCGCAACTCAGCCATGGGCCGCTGTGCCGCGTCGGCACGCATCGCCTATTCGTTTCAACATCCGTCGATGCTACTTTGATTGCGATTCGATGCCGGCAAGCCGAAGGGCTGGTTGCGAGCACGCCCGGCGTGCGCTGAATCCCGCCCCATCCGAGCCACAGTTGAGGGCACGATCCCTGCATTTGGTCACCGGTCGCCCGGCCAAGCCGCCGCCTCCCTCTACGATAGCGCCATGCTGTCCCCCGACGCCCCCCTCCCGACACCCGGCAAGCCAGGCAATCTGCGCCTGTGGCTGGCCTATGCCGGCGTCTGGACCCTGGCCTGGTTGCTGTTCATGCTGGCCGGCATCCAGGCCGACCTGCAGCGCGGCAGCTGGCGGCCGCTGTCGGCCGTCTATCAGGCGAGCTGGACCCTGTGGCCGGCGGCGCTGTGGGGTCTGGCGGTCTATCCCTGGATGCGCGGGATGCAGCGGCTGGCCCTGGCCGCCCCCTGGCAGCTGCTGCTGCATGCCGTTGCCGCCCTGTTGTTCAGTTTTCTCTGGCAGGCCAGCAGCTTTGCGGCGGCCTGGGCCCTGTTCGAGTTCGAGCATGCGCTGGCCACCCTGCACCAGACGGTGCTGTGGCAGGCGCTGTGGGGCTGTTTTGTCTATGGCTCGCTGGCCGCCGGCTTTTCGGCGGTGCTGAATGCCCGCCGGGCGCGGGCCAGCGCGCTGGCCGCCGCCCAGGCCGAGGCGGCGCTGGTACGGGCCGAGCTGGCCGCGGTGACCGGCAAGCTGAATCCGCACTTCCTGTTCAACACCTTGAATTCGCTGATCGCCCTGACCCGCAAGGACGCCCAGGCGGCCGAGCAGGCGCTGCTGCGCTTCTCGGGCATGCTGCGCTATGTGCTCGACAACAAGCGTGGCGGCAGCGACCGCGTGGCGCTGCGCGAGGAGATCGAGTTCGTGCGCGACTACCTGGCGCTGGAGAGCCTGCGCCTGGGCAAGCGCCTGCAGGTCGTCTGGGAGCTGGACCCGCAGACCCTGGACGACGAGATTCCCCCTTTAAGCCTGCAGCCGCTGGTGGAGAACAGCATCCAGCACGGCATTGCGCCGCGCACCCAGGGTGGCCAGGTGCATATCAGCGCCCAGCGCGACGCTATGACGCAAGCCCTGGCCCTGTGCGTACGCGACGACGGCGCCGGCTGCGAACCGGCCCGGCTGGAGGCCAGCCAGAGCCGCAGCGGCATCGGCCTGTCCGCACTGCGCAGGCGCTTTGCGCTGGACTATGGCGGCCGCGCCCGACTCAAGACCCATACCGCGCCCGGCGCGGGCTTTCGCACCGATCTATGGATTCCGCAATGAACCAGCCCCGCATCCGCACCCTCATCGCCGAAGACGAACCCTTGGCCAGCGAGAGTCTGGCCGAGTGGGTGGCCCAGTTCAGCGCCCCCGGCCTGCACGGCCTGGAGCTGCTGACGATTTGCGCCGATGGTGACAGCGCGCTGGCGCAGATCCGCGCGCTGAAGCCCGAACTGGTGCTGATGGACATCCACATGCCCGGGCTGACCGGCCTGCAGGTGCTGCGCGAGCTGGCCCGGGACGGCAGCACCTCACCGCCGGCGGTGATCTTCACCACCGCCTATGACGAGCACGCGCTGACGGCCTTCGAGCTGCACGCCGCGGACTATCTGCTCAAGCCTTTCTCGCAGGAGCGCTTCAACGAGGCGGTGGCCCATGCGCTGCAGACGCAGCTGGCCCAGCCCGATCAACCAAGCCAGCCGCTGCAGGCGCTGGAGGCCATCGAGGAAGAGGCCGCCCCGGTGCAGGCGCTGTCGCGCATCCTGGTGCGCGACCAGGGCAAGATCTTCCCGCTCAGCACCGACGACATCGAGTACCTGCGCTCCGACACCAAGTACACCGCCATCAACAGCCGTGGCAAGCAGTTCATGGTGCGTCTGCCGATCGCCGCCTTCGAACAGCGGCTGGACCCGACCCGCTTTCTGAAACTGCAGCGCTCCTGCATCGTCAATATGGATTTCGTCGAGTCGATGACGCCCGATGACACCTCGCAGCTGATCGTCAAGATGCGCGACGGCACCAAGTTCACCGCCAGCCGCGAGGTGTCCAAGATGCTGCGAGGCCAGGCGATATGAAGACGAGGCTTGCCTGTTGGCTGGCAACGCTGACGTGCCTGGCAATGTTCACCGGCGCCCAGGCCCAGCTGGTCGGCCAGTCATCGCCCACGCAGATGACCTATGCGCTGGGCAGCTTCAAGCGCATCGTGCTGGCCGGTGCGGCCGATGTGCGGCTGGTGCAGGGGGAGGTCAACCAGCTGGTCATCGAGGGCGATGCCGAGGCGCAAAAGCGCGTCGAGGTGGACCTGAACGGTGGCAGCCTGCGCATCGAGCCGGCGGGCGGCTGGAAGTTCTGGAACTCGCGCCGCACGCTGGTGCTGATCACCGCCCGCGAGCTGGACGAGATCAATATCCAGGGCGCCGGCGACGTGATCGCCGACGGCCCGCTGAAGCTGGAGCAGCTGACGGCCAAGATCACCGGCTCGGGCAATCTGCGCCTGACCGAGCTGCATGCCCGGCGGCTGGCGATGAGCATCATCGGCTCGGGCGATGCCAAGGTCACCGGCAGTGTGCAAGACCTGCAGCTGATGATCTCAGGCACCGGCGACTTCATCGGCCAGCGCCTGCGCACCGAGCGGGCCAAGGTGTCGATTGCCGGCGTCGGCGATGTCAGTCTCTGGGTCACCGAAGACCTGGTGGCGCGGCTGTCGGGCGCCGGCTCGGTGCGCTACTGGGGCAACCCTCATGTGCACAAGTCGATTTCCGGCGTGGGCTCGGTCACGCCGGCTCGCGACCAGGGGCCTTAGCTTACGGTTCGCCTTCCCAGTAGTCCAAGGTCTCCTTGGTACGGCCCAGCACGTCGAAGTCCGGCGCATAGGCCAGGTACTTGCCGGAGTCGGGGTATTCGCAGATCTCGGGCTTCTCGCGCGTGCTGATGCTCAGGTACTTCAGCGGCGCATCGGAGGTGTTGATCAGCTGGTGCGGGTACTCGGGCCCGGGCGGGATGAAGATCGTGTCGCCGGCTTTCACCGCCAGCATCTCGCCGGCCACCCGCAAGGTGCCCTCGCCTTCGAGGATGACGAACATCTCCTCCTGGGCGTAGTGCAGGTGGTAGGGGCAGCTGCGCATGCCGGGTGCCACGATGTCTATGCTGGCGCCAAGTTTCGTCGCGGCGGTGCCCTCGGCCAGGCGCGCGCCCCGGCTGTCATAGAGCGGCTCGCGCAGGTCATGTCTGAGCTCCACCTGGTTGAAATTGCGTATCAGCTTGGCGCGCAGCTCGGCGGCTTTGTCAGTCATGGCCTAATCCCGGTATGTCCCAGACTTCAGATCTTCACGCACCGCTTGGCATCCTGCAAGAGGTGTTCGGCTACAGCGCATTCCGCGGCGAGCAGGCCGCCATCACCGACCATGTGACCGCCGGCGGCGACGCCCTGGTGCTGATGCCCACCGGCGGCGGCAAGAGCCTGTGCTACCAGATTCCGGCCATTGCCCGCCACCGCCAGGGCCGCGGCGTGGCCGTGGTCGTCAGCCCGCTGATCGCGCTGATGCACGACCAGGTCGGTGCGCTGGAGGAGGCAGGCGTCCATGCCGCCTTCCTCAACTCCTCCTTGAGCAGCGAGCAGGCGCAGCACATCGAGCGCGAGATGATGAGCGGCCGGCTGGTGATGCTTTACGCGGCGCCTGAACGCATCACCAACACCCGCTTTCTGGCCCAGCTCGACTCGCTGCACGAACGCGGCCTCTTGAGCCTGTTCGCCATCGACGAGGCCCATTGCGTCAGCCAGTGGGGCCATGACTTCCGCGAAGACTATCTGCTGCTCAACGTGCTGCACGAGCGCTTTGCCGGCGTGCCGCGCATCGCGCTGACGGCCACCGCCGACGAGCACACCCGCGCCGACATCCTGGCCCGGCTGCAGCTCGAGGACGCGCGCATCTTCCTGAGCAGCTTCGACCGGCCGAACATCCGCTACGCCATCGTCGAGAAGGACAATCCGCGGGGCCAGCTCTTGCGCTTCATCCGCGACGAGCATGAGGGGGATGCCGGCATCGTCTATTGCCAGAGCCGCAAGAAGGTCGAGGAGACCGCCGCCTGGCTGGAGGGCGAGGGCATCCCCGCCCTGCCCTATCACGCCGGCCTGGACGCCGGCGTGCGGCAGCGCCACCAGGACCGCTTTCTGCGCGAGGACGGCATCACCATGGTGGCCACGATCGCCTTCGGCATGGGCATAGACAAGCCCGATGTGCGCTTCGTCGCCCACCTGGATCTGCCCAAGAATATCGAGAGCTATTACCAGGAGACGGGCCGGGGCGGGCGCGATGGCGCACCGGCCGACGCCTGGATGACCTACGGCCTGGCCGATGTCGTGAACCAGCGCCGCATGATCGACGAAAGCCCGGCCGGCGAGGAGTTCAAGCGGGTGCAGCGCGGCAAGCTCGATGCCCTGCTGGCGCTCAGCGAGGCACACGACTGCCGCCGCGTGCGCCTGCTGGCCTATTTCAACGAAAACGCCCCGCCCTGCCGGCCCTATCAGAACCTCTGCGACAACTGCCTGCACCCGCCCGCCACCTGGGACGCCACCGAGGCCGCGCGCAAGGCCCTGAGCTGCATCTACCGCTTCCACCAGAACGGCGGCCAGCGCTTCGGCGCAGGCCATCTGCTGGACGTGCTGCGCGGCAAGCGCACCGACAAGGTCACGCAGTACGGCCACGAAGCTTTAAGCACCTTCGGCATAGGCGCCGATCTGAGCGAGCAGCAGTGGCGCTCGGTGTTGCGCCAGCTGGTCGCGCTGGGCCATGTGGTCAGCGAGGGCGAGTACAACACCTTGGCGCTGAGCGACAGCGCCCGGGCGGTGCTCAAGGGCCAGGTCCAGCTGCTGCTGCGCGTGCCCGCCGAAGCGCCCAAGAAGGGCCGCAGCAGCAAGAGCGGAGGCAGTCGCAGTGCGCCCAAGGCCGCTCCAGCCCATCTGGACGAGATCGCCCAGGCCCGCTATCTGGCGCTGAAGACCTGGCGCGCCGAAGTCGCCAAGGAACACGGCCTGCCGGCCTATGTGATCTTCCACGACGCAACGCTGGCCGAGATGGCCCGCCAATGCCCCGGCTCGCTGGACGAGCTGGGCGAGATCAGCGGCGTCGGGGCTAAGAAGCTGGAGGCTTATGGGCGGGAAATCTTGAGGGTGCTGGACGAGGGGTGATCAGCAGGCCGAGCTTCGTCGGCGCCCACGAGTAGCCCTCTTCAGCCGCCATCAGCCGCCACCAGCCAAGCCCAGCGCCAGCGCCTCGAACACCACCCGAATCCGCCGCGAGGTGCGCAGCTCTCTATGCGTGACCAGCCAGATCGGGAAGCGCACCGGCGGCACGTCGTCGAGCACACGTACCAGGCCCGGGGTGTCCCGGGCGATCTCGTCCATCATGGCGCCTATGCCCATGCCCTGCTGCATCAGGGCCAGGTGGGGGACCGAGTGATCGCAGTAGCAGCTGAAGTTGGCCTCGCTCAGGGGCAGGCCGTGCTGGCGCAGATAGCCCAGGAACTGGCCGGAGCGGTCTGAGCCCACAAAGGGCAGGTGGGCGGCATCCTCGGCGCTGCGCGGATGTCCGTGGGCCTTGACCCAGTCTTCTGACGCATAGAAACCGGCCGAGGCCTCTCGTATCAGCTGAGCGATCAGGTCCGGCTGTTCGGGCTTGACGTGGCGAATCGCGATATCGGCCTCCCGGCGCAACAGGTCGCTCAGCGCATTCGACGAGATCACCTCGATGGCAATGCCCGGCTCCTGTTCGCGCAGCTGCCGCACCAGCGGCGGGAGCAGGTGCGCGGCCACCACATCGGTGGCCGAGACCGAGACCACGCCCTCGATGGCCTGCGAGCGGCCGGTGGCCGCCAGGCCCAGGGCTTCGGCGGCGGCGCCCATGGCACGCGCGTGTTCGAGCAGCTCGATGCCCGTCGGCGAGAGCACCATGGCCTTGCCCACCCGCTCGAACAGCGTCACGCCCATGCGCTGCTCGATGGCGGCCACCTGACGGCTCAGCGTGGGCTGGGTCAGGCCCAGCTTGCGGGCGGCCGCCGACAGCGAGCCGGTTTCAGCTGTTTCCAGAAACGCCCTGAGCTGGTTCCAGTCGACCTTTTCCATACGTAAATGTATATCTCCTGTGCAGATTTCCGCTATTTCCAGCGGCCTTGCGTATGGATAGCATCCAGCAACCGCCTCTTGCACGGATTCCGTCCCCACCCCAGATGCCCTCCCCCACGCTCACGTCGCACCCCGAAGCCTCGCCGCCACCACCAGCGGCGGACGCCTCGACCGCCCGCAAGGCCCGCTTCTGGGATCGCATCGCGCGCAAGTACGCAGCCGACCCGATTGCCGACCTGGCCGGCTACGAGGCCACCCTGGCGCGCGTGCAGGGCCTGCTGTCTGCCGAACAGGACGTGCTTGAGATCGGCTGCGGCACCGGCACCACCGCGCTGCGTCTGGCGCCTTTCACGCGGCGCCTGCTGGCCACCGATGTGTCGACCAGCATGATTGACATCGCGCGCGAGAAGCTGGCGATCCAGCCGGTGCCGCAGCTGAGCTTCGCGGTCGCCGACGCCGACGCCCCAGAGTTCGGGCAGGGTGCTTACGATGCGGTATTGGCTTTCAACCTGCTACACCTCGTGGACGATCTCGACCACGCGTTGGCGCTGGCGGTGCAAGCCCTGCGGCCGGGCGGCCTGTTGATCTCCAAGACGCCCTGCATCGGCGAGATGAACCGGCTCGTTCCCTATCTCGCGCTGCCACTGATGAAGGCCATCGGCAAGGCGCCCCAGGTGCTGTGTTTCAAGGAGGAGGCACTGCTGGCGGCGATGGCGCGGCAGGGTCTGGAGATCGTCAGCGTCGAGCGGCACGGCACCCGGGGCAAAGACATCCGGGCGTTCATCATGGCCCGCAAGCCGAGTTGACGCAGGAGTCTTCGGTGCCGGCGAGCTCAGCTGTGCCATGGCGTAGGCGTCTATCGCTCCTGGCCCTGCTGGCACTGAGTGCCTGTGACGGTGAGCGAGGGACTGCTGTGCAGGGCAATGGCGATGGCAAGGCCGGTCCGCCGGCATCTGCTGAAGCCCTCGCCGACGACAAAGCACAAGCACGCTGCACAAAGCCTGCCCCTCGATCGCTCCGAGAACTCCTCGGCTCCGTTCGCGTGGAATAGGCCCGCAACCCGGGCTGGCGCCCCAACCCGTGTAGGCTACAAATCCTGAAGACGCTCAGTCACGGCGTCCGGGCCCGATGTGCTTGTCGAGGAAACGCTCGACGCGGGTCCAGAAGTCGATCTGGGTCTCCAGCTTGCGCCAGCCATGGCCCTCATCGGGATAGCCAATCCACTCGACCTGCGGGTTGGTCTTCTTCACCGCGTCGTAGAAGTCGCTGCCGTGCTGGATGGGCACGCGGCGGTCGCTGCCACCATGGGCGATCAGCAGCGGCCGCCTCAGGCGCTGCGCCTGCTGCAGCGGTGAGGTGGCGCGCAGCTGCTCGGCATCCCGCTGACGATCGCCAACCAGCACCGGCATGCCAAAGCGCTTCCACTCATCGCTGGAGTCGCTCCAGTTGATCGTGTACATCAGCTCGATGTCGCTGACACCAACCCACTCGAAGCCGCATTGGTAGAGGTCATGGTGCTTGATCAGCCCCATCAAGGTCGCATAGCCGCCATAGCTGGCGCCGGCAATGCAGACGCGCTTGCCATCGACCCAGCCCTGCTTGACGGCCCACTCCACCGCGTCGGCGAGATCGTCCTGCATGGCCAGGCCCCATTGCTTCCAGCCGGCCCTGAAGTGTGCGAAGCCGTAGCCGGTGCTGCCGCGGAAGTCCGGCTCGATCACCACATAGCCGCGCGAGGCGAGGAACTGGGCCTGAGGCTCCCAGGCCCAATGCGCACCACGCACATAGGGCCCACCATGCACCAGCACCACGGCCGGGCGCGGTGCGGCGGCCTTGCCCGCGGGTCGGGTCAGCAGCAGGGGCAGGCTCATGCCGTCCCTGGCCCTGATGCTGAACATATCGCGCTGGCCCATTTGCCGGGCATTGATCCAGGGACGGGACCGGGCCCCGACGCTGAGACTCTTGCTGTCCCGGCGGTAGATGGAATACACCGGCGGCTGGGTGTCGGAGTGCGAGCTGACCAACAGCACCGGCGCGGCAAGACAGCGCCGGCAGTCGAGCCGATTGACCATGCCCGGCACCAGGGCGTCCACCTCGGCCTGCGCCTTGCTCAGCGTCGGGTCCAGCCAGGCCGTACCCTCGGCGTCAGTCTCGAAATGCACGCCGACGAGGGCGCCGCTGTCCATGTCGACGATCAAGTCGCCATCGAAGTCATAGCCCTTGAGGCTGACCAGCGGCTCGGACTCGAGCTGGCGACTCGCGGTGTCGACGCGATACAGCGCCCGGATTCCGGACGCCGAAGCGGCAAGCGCCAGCACCGTGCCATCGCGCAGGAACGAATGGATGCGCGGCAGCGCGGAGTCGTAGGTACTGCCCTGTTGCCACACACCCCAGACGCCCTGGGCATTGCGCCAGTGGCTGGTGTAGCGGCCCTGGTGCCAGCCCTCGCTGGCCACCGGTTGGCCCTGAGCATCGACCCACCAGTTCTTCACGTGGCTCGCCACGCTGCCACTGAGGCTGCGCATCAGTCCGGTGCGGGTGTTCAAGCGCGACAGGGAGGTGTCGTCCACGTTGCCATCCAGCCCGAAGTGGTGGTTTTGCACCAGCACATCGTCCGAACCGTCGTTCAAGCTGCTGTGAAACCGCCAATGCCAGGGCAGGCTGCGATCGACGATGAGGCTGGACTTGTCGCTGATGAACTGGAAGTGGGCCTTGATCAACTTGCGGGCGTCGCTGCCGTCGCGGTCAACCGCCCACAGGCCCGGTGGCGTCCACTCGCCGCTGCCGGCCTGCAAGTCGGTGATGGTGTAGGCCAGACGCTTGTCGTTCAGCCACCAGTAGCGCTGCACATCGGCGTCGGAGTAGTTGGCGACGATCTTGGAATCCTGCAGATTCTCCAGGTCCAGCACCGCCAGGCGGATGCGCCCATCATCGCCGGACACGGCCGCCGCCAGATGGCGGCCGCTCGGCGACAACATCGGCTTGAGCATCTTGGCCGGTCGGAAGAAATCGGCCACCGTGGGCGCCGAGAGTAACGGCTCGGCCGCGCGGACTTCAGGGGCAGCAAGCCACAAGGCAGCAAAGCCGGCGAACACGTATCGAAGAACGCAGGCAATTGACATCGAACCTCTCCGTTGTACTGATCTGTTATGTGCATCAGTATCAACGAGCGGCTCGACGATGGTCACTCGGTCAATCCCGCAAGCCGGACTCAGGCCGCGGTCTGCAGCACCTCCCGCACCTTGTCCACCAGTTCCTCCAGCAGGCGCTCCTTGTGCAGCAGTCCGCGCACACCCAGGCGCAGGGCCTGAGCATGCATCTCGTCGCTGAAATAGCCCGAGCTCAACAGCACCGGCAGCAAGGGACGCAGCTGCGACAGCATCTGGGCCAGCTCCAGGCCGTTGCGGCCGGGCATGTTGTAGTCGGTCACCAGCAGCGCAATGCCGGCGCCGGGCACCATCACCTCGGCCAGCGCCTGGTCGGCGCTGCTGCACAGGGTGACCCGGTAACCGACGCGGCGCAGCAGGCTCTCCACGGTCAGGCGCAGCACCTCGTCGTCATCGACATAGACGATGTGCAGGCCCTGCTCCTGGCCGCTGGCGGCCTGCAGCGCACCCCACTCGGACGACGGGTCGGCCACCGCGTCGACCAGGGGCAGGTAGATCTGGAAGCGCGTGCCCGCGCCGGGCACGCTGTGCACCGTGATCGCGCCGCGGTGTGCGAGCACGATGCCGTGCACCACCGACAGGCCCAGGCCGGTGCCCTGGCCGGTGGGCTTGGTGGTGAAGAAGGGCTCGAAGATGCGCAGGCGGGTCTTGGCGTCCATGCCGCAGCCGTTGTCGGCCACGGTCAGCAGGGCATAGTCGCCATCGGGAAGATCGGGCCCCGGCTCGTGCGGCGAACTGCGCAAGCGCACCCGCTCCAGGCTCAGCTCGACCCGGCCACCGCCAGCGGGCAGGGCCTGCTGGGCATTGGTGCAGAGGTTCATCAGCACCTGCTGCAGCTGGGCCGGGTCGGCCAGCACGCACAGGCTGGGGTCACCCTGTTTCAGGCCCAGCGCCACCTGGGGCGGCAGGCCGGCCTGCAGCAGCGCCAATGACTCCTGCACCTGCTTCTGCAGATTGACAACGCGCAACTCCTGCGCCTGGCGCCGGCTGAAGGCGAGGATCTGCTGCACCATGCTGCGCGCGCGCTGCCCGCCCTTGGCGATCAGCCCCAGATGGCTTTGCGCCAAATGATCGGCCGGCAGGGCCTCGCGGGCCAGCATGACATTGGCCAGGATGGCACCCAGCACATTGTTGAAGTCATGCGCGATGCCGCCGACCATGGTGCCCATGGCCTCCAGCTTCTGGGCCTCGCGCAACTGGCCCTCGAGCTGATGGCGCAGGGCCTCGGCCTGCACGCGCTCGCTGAGGTCCACATCGACGCAATAGAGCTGGGCCTCGCCGCTGGCACTGCGCTGCATCGTGTGGCTGGAGTAGACCGGCACCGGCGAACCGTTCTTGTGCCGCAGCACCAGCTCCTCTGCCGGCACCGAGACCACGCCGGCCTCCAGCCACTGCCGCGTGCCCTCGATCACCAGCTCGCGCATCTCGGGCGGGATGATCAGGTCCTCCAGCTGCTGGCCTATGGCCTCCTCGCGGGTGTAGCCATAGAGGCGTTCGCTGGCCTTGTTCCAGAAGATCACCCGCCGGGCGCTGTCATAACCCTGCACCGACACCCGCTCGACACCCTCGACCAGGCTGCGAAAGCGGGCCTCGCTTTCCTGCAGGGCCACCTCGGCCAGCTTCTGCTCGGTGATGTCCTTGCACACGCCGTCGACCCGCACAATGTGACCCTGCTCGTCTCGCACCGCCTCGGCCAAGGTATGCACCCAGACCTCGCGGCCCGTCACCGTCAGGGCTCGGTACTGCTCGTCCAGCGTGTCACCCCACTCGATGCAGCGCTGCAGCGCCTCGGCCACACGATCACGGTGGACCGGTGCCACAAAGTCCAGCAACGCCTCGACCGAGGGCGCGTGATGCTCGGGCGCTTCGAAGATGCGCAAGGCACTCGCCCCCCAGATCAGCTCGCGCCGAGGCAGGCTCAGCGACCAGGCCCCCAGATGGGCCATGCGGCCGACGATGTGCAGCAGATGCGCCTCGGGCGCAAGCCCGATGCCGGCATCGTTGGCAGATCCCGAAGAATGGTCCGGCAATTCGGACGGCGGGCCGCTGGCATCGTTCATGGTGCCCCTCTCTGAGCAAAGCCTGTCGTGCAGGTTTTGCCCGCAGCGTATCGGATTTTTCAGATCCGCGCGCGCTTTGTGTGCTCGGCGAGGGGCTTGCCGGTGGCGACTATTTCACCGCGGCCTTGGCGCCGATGTGCTTGCCCAGGAAGTTCTCGACCCGGGTCCAGAAGTCGATATGGGTTTCGTGCATCAGCCAGCCATGCCCCTCGTCGGCATAGGCCACCCACTCGACATCGGGGTTGGTCTTGGCGACCGCGTCCTTGAAGTCCGTGCCATGTTTGATCGGCACGCGCCAGTCCTCCAGACCATAGGCCATCAGCAGCGGGCGGCGGATCTTGGCGGCCTGGGTGATGGGCGAGGTCTCCTTGATCTGGACCGCGTCCTTGACGCGATCACCGACCAGCGCAGGCAGGCCGTACTGCTTCCATTGATCGCCGGTGTCACTCCAGTGAATCGCATACTTCAGTTCGATGTCGGTCACGCCGACCCAATTGACCGCGCATTGATAGCGCTCGGGGTGACGCACCAGGCCCATCAGGGCCGCGTAACCGCCGTAGCTGGCGCCGGCAATGCAGACACGCTTCGGATCAACCCAGCCCTGCTTGACGGCCCAGTCCACCGCGTCGGCCACATCGTCCTGCATGGCCAGGCCCCACTGCTTCCAGCCGGCCCGGAAGTGCGGGTGGCCGTAGCCGGTGCTGCCGCGGAACTCGGGCTCGATCACAACATAGCCGCGCGAGGCCAGGAATTGTGCCTGGGGCTCCCAGGCCCAGTGCGTGCCACGCACCCAGGGGCCGCCGTGGACCAGCACCACCGCCGGCTGCGGGCCCCTGGGCTTGCCGATCGGCCAGGTCACCAGGGTCGGAATGGGCAGGCCGTCCCGTGCCGCAAAGCGTTGCATATCGCGCTGACCCATGGGCTTGCCACGCAGCCAGGGCATGCTTGGAAACAGGCCCATGACCTTTTTGCTGTCGCGCAGATAGACGTAGTACTCGACCGGCCGCTGGTCCGACTCGGCCACGATAAGCAGGCGGGACGAAGATTCACAGCGCAGACACTCGATGCGGTTCACCGTGTTCGGCAGCTGAGCGTCAACCAGCCTCTGCACCTCCTTCATACCGGCGTCGAACCAGGCTGTGCCACTGGCGTCGGTCTCGTAGTGCACGCCCAGCACCCGCTTGGATTCGCGGTCCACGACGACCTCGCCACGGAAGTCGTAACCCTCAAGGCTCAAAACGGGCGTGGTGCCGGATTGATCCGCACCTGGCTCGATACGGAACAGGGCATTGGTGCCCTTGGCCGTGGCTTGAACAACGTAGGTCTCCTTGTTTGCCCCCACCGCAAGAACCTCGGGCGCACTGTCGCGCACGGAGTCGCCCTCTTTCCAGACCACCCAGCCATCACCGTCGGGCTTACGGCGGTACATGGTGTAGCGGCCATCCTTGTCACTGGTGGCGGCAATGGGCTTGCCCTGCGTATCCAAGGTCCAATCGGTGATGTTCGGCGGCGCGCCGTCGGTCAGCGAGGTGCGCAGCGCGGTGCGTGTGTCCAGCCGCGACAGCGTGATCGCTGTCACCTCGCGTACCCCGTTGGTGATGAAGTTCGACACCACCACGTCGCTGGAGCCGTCGGCAAGCACCTTGTACAGGCGCCAGTCCCAGTCGAGCACCCGGTCCTTGCCCTGCACGCGCGAACCGGTGCGCTTGAGCTCCTCGTAGTCGGGCTGGATCAGCTGGCGAAAGTCGCTGCCATCGCGGTTCACCGCCCAGAGTCCGGGCCCGGTCGGGCCATCACGGCGCGGCTGACGGTCGACGGCGTCGAACACCAGCCGCTCGTCATTGACCCACCAGATCTGGTTCACATCATTGTCCCGAAAGCCCCCAATGGCCTTCGGCGGCCCCGGCTGCCCCAGGTCCAGCACCGCCAGCACGGTGCGTGCCTTTTCCTGCGTCAGCGCATAGGCCAGATAGCGCCCGCTGGGCGACAAGACTGGCCTTGCCGCCAAAGGCATGCGGAAGAAATCGGCCGCGGATGGCGGCGCCACCGCCGGCACAGCGGCCGGCTGAGCCTTCGCCCCGATTGCGAGGCAGGCAGCGGCCGTCAGACCGGCCAGCCACAGTACGGCCCTTTGCCCACGGCCCTTGCCGGGCATAGCTTGATTGCGTTGCATTGACGCGCTCCCTGTCATTTCGATTCACTCCCGCGGCAAGACGCGGAGCCATCTTCAGACCTGGCCCCGGCGCCCGCGCGACGCTCACCTATTCTGGCAGAGGCTTCGGAACGCACGCACGGGATTTACCAGCCCATGCGGTGGTGGCAGGTGGTGCAAAAGTGACAAAGCCCGCGAAATCGGGCTTGAAGACGCGGGCTTGAAGATACGAGCTTCAGCGGGTCATCAGGCCGGCTTTGCTCGCACCTGACTGCGCTGGGCCACGGTCGCCTCGGTCGGTACCAGGCGCTGGATCGGCTCCACCACCTGCCGCAACTGCGCCGTCTCGGCCTCGACCGAGGTGACCTTGCTATAGGGCCAGAACAGGGCGGCACCGACGGCCAATGCGGTCAGCACCAGCAGGGCGCGTATCAGGCCCGAGGCTTCGGTGAGCGGGGCGGTGTTCATGGCGGCTTCCTTGGTCTTGCTCAGACGGGTCGTTGCGGTCAGGGTGGCCAGTATCGGCAAGCCAGCGTGCGCATGCCAGCGACCTGCGACGAGTGGCGCTTTATGCGCCGCAAGGTGCCAATTGACGGGACGAGCGCCCCGTCAGATCTTGGCAGCAGCGGCGCGCGGCGCCTGCGCCAGCATCGTGTCGCCCTCGGCCGGCAGACGCTTGCCGGTGATGACGACGCGAGGCAGCTGGGCGATCCGCTGTTCTTGCACACCTTCCTGCATACGCTTGCCGGTGATGACCACGCGCTCCAACTGCACGACTTGCATGTCGGGTGCCGGTGTCGCGGGCTTGAGCATCCAGCCCGCAGCGGCCAGCACGGCGCCGGCGATCAGGGCTTGGATCAGTGTCTTGGCGGTGGTGTTCATGGTGGGCTCCGAGTGGCTGAAGAGACACGTTTTGCTGTGTCGATGTAGTCAGTATCGGCATCCGCACCGCGCGCCGCCAAGGCCTTGCGATGAGTCGCAGGCGCAGCGCGCCAGACTGCTTCTGCACGCGATGAAGGGTGCGCTGCCATCGAGCCAACGCCGGCAGATACGGCGTCAAGCGCCCGGCAGCCTATGATCTAGGGTTCTCTTGCCTCCGCCCAACATGCCCGACTTCGATTCTTCACGCCCCAGCGCGGTGCGCATTGCCGCCGAAACGCCCGCCATTCGCGTGCGTGGCGCGCGCACCCACAATCTCAAGAACATCGACGTCGATCTGCCGCGCAACCAGCTGGTGGTGATCACGGGCCTGAGCGGCTCGGGCAAGTCCAGCCTGGCCTTCGACACCCTGTATGCCGAGGGCCAGCGTCGCTATGTGGAAAGCCTGTCGGCCTATGCGCGGCAGTTTCTCCAGCTGATGGACAAGCCCGATGTGGATGTGATCGAGGGCCTGTCGCCTGCGATCTCGATCGAGCAGAAGGCCACCAGCCACAACCCCCGCTCGACCGTGGGCACGGTGACCGAGATCCACGACTATCTGCGCCTGCTCTACGCCCGCGCCGGCACGCCCTTCTGCCCCGATCACCATCTGCCGCTGGAGGCGCAGAGCGTCAGCCAGATGGTGGACGCCGCGCTGGCCCTGCCCGAAGACACCAAGCTGATGCTGCTGGCGCCGGTGGTGCGTGACCGCAAGGGCGAGTTCGCCGATCTGCTGGCCGAGATGCAGGGCCAGGGTTATGTGCGCTTTCGCATCGATGGCGCGACGGTCGAAGCAGGCGAGCTGCCGGAGCTGAAGAAGACCGAGAAGCACGACATCGACGTGGTCGTCGATCGCGTCAAGATCAAGCGCGAGAACGCCGACGCGCTGCGCCAGCGCCTGGCCGAGAGCTTCGAGGCGGCGCTGCGCCTGGCCGAGGGCCGCGCGCTGGCCCTGGACATGGACACTGGCGCCGAGCATCTGTTCTCCAGCAAATTCTCCTGCCCGGTGTGCAGCTACTCGCTGGCCGAGCTGGAGCCGCGGCTGTTCTCGTTCAACTCGCCGGTGGGCGCCTGCCCCAGCTGCGAGGGCCTGGGCCATGTGACGGCCTTTGTGCCGGAGCGAGTGGTTGCCTTCCCCAGCCTGAGCCTGGGCAGCGGTGCAGTGAAGGGTTGGGACCGACGCAATGCCTACACCTTCTCGATGCTGGAGAGCGTGGCCAAACACTATGCCTTCGATATCGAGAAGCCCTTCGAGGAGCTCACCGAACATGCACGCCAGGTGCTGCTGTATGGCTCAGGTGCGGATGACATCGAGTTCGTCTATCAGGCCGAGGGCGGCACGGCGCGCAAGCGCAGCGTCAAGCGCTCGCATCCCTTCGAGGGCATCCTGCCGAATCTGGAGCGCCGCTATAAAGAGACCGATTCGGCCGCCGTGCGCGAAGACCTGGCCCGCTACCAGGCCGCCAAGGCCTGCCCGCAGTGCGAGGGCTCGCGCCTGCGCCGCGAGGCCCGCCATGTGCTGCTGCAGCCTGCCGATGCCAAAGCCGGCGAGCAGGGTAAGCCGATCTATGAGGTCGAGCACGCGACGCTGCGTGAGGCGCAACAGTATTTCGAGACCATCAAGCTCAAGGGCAACAAGGCCGAGATCGCCGACAAGATCGTGCGCGAGATCAGCTCGCGGCTGAAGTTCCTCAACGACGTGGGCCTGAACTACCTGAGCCTGGATCGCAGCGCCGACACGCTGTCCGGCGGCGAGGCCCAGCGCATCCGCCTGGCCTCGCAGATAGGCTCGGGCCTGACCGGCGTGATGTATGTGCTGGACGAGCCCAGCATCGGCCTGCACCAGCGCGACAACGACCGGCTGATCGCCACCCTGCGCCATCTTCGCGATCTGGGCAACAGCGTCCTGGTGGTCGAGCACGACGAAGACGCGATCTGGGCCGCCGACTATGTGCTGGACCTCGGTCCCGGCGCCGGTGTGCACGGCGGGCGCATCATTGCCCAGGGCACGCCGCAGGAGGTGGCCGATCATCCGGACTCTCTGACCGGCCAGTACCTGTCGCGGCGCGTGCGCATCGAGGTGCCCAAGCAGCGCCGTCGCCTCGCCGACATGCCGGATCAGCAGAAGCTGACCGTCGTCAACGCCACCGGCAACAATCTGAAGGGCGTGACGGTGGACATACCGGTGGGCCTGTTCACCTGCGTGACCGGCGTGTCGGGCTCGGGCAAATCAACGTTGGTCAACGACACGCTGTACGCCGCGGTGGCGCGCAAGATCTACCAGAGCCACCAGGAGCCGGCGCCGCACGACACGATCGAGGGGCTGGACGCCTTCGACAAGGTCATCAATGTCGATCAGTCGCCGATAGGCCGCACGCCGCGCAGCAACCCGGCCACCTACACCGGCCTGTTCACGCCGATTCGCGAGCTGTTCGCCGAGATGAACACGGCCAAGGAACGCGGCTACGGGCCGGGGCGATTCAGCTTCAATGTCGCCGGCGGCCGCTGCGAGGCCTGCCAGGGCGATGGTGTGCTGAAGGTGGAGATGCACTTCCTGCCCGACGTCTATGTGCCTTGCGACGTCTGCCACGGCAAGCGCTACAACCGCGAGACGCTGGAGGTGCTCTACAAGGGCAAGAACATCACCCAGGTGCTGGGCATGACGGTGGAAGACGCGCATGGCTTCTTCAGCGCCGTGCCGACCCTGGCGCGCAAGCTGCAGACCTTGCTGGACGTGGGCCTGGGCTACGTCAAGCTGGGCCAGAGCGCCACCACGCTGTCGGGCGGCGAGGCGCAGCGGGTCAAGCTGGCGCTGGAGCTCTCCAAGCGTGACACCGGCCGCACGCTCTACATCCTCGACGAGCCGACCACCGGCCTGCACTTCGCCGACATTGCGCTGCTGCTGAAGGTGCTGCACCAGCTGCGCGACGCAGGCAACACCATCGTCGTGATCGAGCACAACCTGGACGTGATCAAGACCGCCGACTGGGTCATAGACATGGGCCCCGAGGGTGGCTCGGGTGGGGGCCAGTTGTTGCTGGCCGGCACGCCGGAGGAAGTGGCGGCCTTCGAGGGCAGCCACACCGGGCGCTATCTGAAGACGCTGCTCTGATGCGGTAGCGCCAAGCAAAAGGGTCGCCGAGGCGACCCTTTTTCATATGGCGCTGACAATCAAGCGCGGCGGCGGCGCTTCCAGGCCATCGCGCTCAGACCCAGCGCCATCAAGGCCCAGGTGCCGGGCTCAGGCACCGGATTGGGCGGGGGCACCGGTGGCGTGGGGTTGTCGCCATCGGGAATGCCGCCCGGGGGGACGAGGCCGGTGCCGGGGAAACCGGGCCCAGGGCCGCCCGAGGGGCCGGGCCCGCCGCCACCACCGATCAGGCTGGGCCCCGCATCGGAGCCGCCCGAACCCGACATCTGCGTGAAGCTCGGAGGCGTCTGGCCACCACCCGCACCGAGTGCCGGCACGCCGGCGCCGGGGGCCTCGGAGATCAGTTCGCTGTCGGCATCGTCATCGCCATCGCGCGCAGACGAGGCCACGTTGGTGGCCTGGGCCGGCGCCTCGGCCGTCTTGCGTGGCGCCAGGCGCGTGATGCGACTGACGTTGCGGCAGACGGTGGGCACCAGGATGCAGTGGCCGTCTTCGCAATAGACGAGGCCGCGCTCTTCCATCTTGTCGGTCCACTTGGCGCGGGTCACTGTGCCGCAGACGCTGCCGGCACCGAAGTGCATGTCGCGGATCTCGCTGGCGTAGAGCTGCTTGCCGTCGATGCCGTCGCGCTTGATGCTGACCATCTCGTCATAGCTACGCGCCGTCATGCGGGCCTTCAGCTTGTTGCGCACCGCTTCAGGGATGTCTTTGTAGCGGTCCACGGCCGCGACCACATCTCCCATGAAGGGATTCACCCCGGGCCTGTCCCAGGAACAACTGGGCAAGGTCGGCGCGGACACGGATGCGGCAAGCGCGAGAGAGGCAACCAACGACATAGTATTTACTTTTGTTGTGAGAGTCCTGCGACGCCGGGGCCTTGCTGCCCTCTTCGCGCTGCTCTCGTGTGCCCAATCACCCTGGAGTCACCGGTGGGCAGATCCGATACAGGAAGTTTACAAAAGGCAAGCCCCCCGAAGGGCAGCCCAACCCCCCGGATCGCGGGGAGCGGCGGCGGTGCTTTGTCACACCTTGTGGCCCCCTGTGCCCCGCAAGGCGCAAATGATCAAACCGAACTAGACTGCCCACTCCAATGCGCAGCACGGAGTCAGCATGGCCGCGAACTCTATCAACACCCGACCCCGCAGCCGGAGGGCCATCGCACTGATACCTGCCCTTGTGCTGCTACTGAGCAGCGCAGCGCTCGCGGCCGATGCGCCGCCGCCCTATGCCGGGCCCCTGTTCGATGCTCACCTGCACTACAACGTGGAGGCGCAAGCGCCGCATCCACTGACCGATGTGCTGGGCCGCATGCAGCGCAGCGGCGTGCGCGCCATCGTCGCCAACAGCCGACCCAATGATGGCACCTTGACCCTGGCCACAGCCAGGGCGGCCGCCGCTGCGGCGGGCGTGACGGTCGTGCCTTTTGTGCGCCTTTACCGCAACCGGGACGACTATTCCAGCTGGTTCCGCGACCCCAGCATCATCGCCATGGTGGAACGTGAGCTGGCCCAGGGCACGCCGGCCGGCCCCTACCGCGGCCTGGGTGAGTTCCATCTGTACGACAGCGCCAATGCCGATGGCAGCACCGCGGTGGCGCTGATGAAGCTGGCCCAGCAACGCAACCTGGTAGTGCTGGCCCATGTGGACGATGTAGCGATCGACAAGCTGCTGGCCCATGCGCCGCAGGCCAGGCTGGTGTGGGCCCATACCGGCATCGGCGGCGTGCCCGAGGCACGCGTGCGCGAGCTGCTGCGGCGCTACCCGAGTCTGATGGGCGAGCTGTCCTACCGCCCGGGCCTGACCGAGAACGGTCGCCTGAGCACCGCCTGGCGGGCCCTGATGCTGGAGTTTCCCGAGCGATTTCTGATCGGCTCGGACACCTGGGTCAATCAACGCTGGGCCTACTACGAGGGGCTGATGCAGGAGGCCCGCGTCTGGCTTGGCGAGCTGCCGCCGACGGTGGCACAGAGCATTGCCTGGGGCAATGGCGCGCGGCTCTATGGCCTGCTGGCACCCTAGGAAGCTATGATGCCGCGCCGGCTTTTGCCCGGGGAGACGTTCGCATGCACAGCGCTGATCTGGGGCTGAAGGTTTTGTACGTAGAAGATGACCGCCTCAACATCGTCCTGATGGAAGAGGTGTTCCGTGACACCCCGCAATGGGAGCTGCTGATCGCCGAGACCGGCGCCGAGGCCCTGCAATGCGTGCTGGACGAATCGCCCGCGCTGCTGCTGGTGGACATGAACCTGCCCGACATGAATGGCCTGCAGCTGCTGCAGGCGCTGCGCTTGCAGCCGCGCGCACTGCCACCCTGTATCGCGTTATCGGCCGACGGACTGCCCGAGCAAGTGGCAGCGGCCCGAGCCGCCGGCTTTGCAGACTATTGGCTCAAGCCGATTGATGTGCAGTCCTTGCACACCGCGCTGCAAGCCCGTCTTAGCAACAACGCGCGGACGTAAAAAAAGGCCCGGAGAACCGGGCCTTTCTTGATCAGGGCCTGACGGAGCAGGCCGATCAACCAAACATCACTTCAGGTGGCTGTTGATCAGCTTGGTCATCTCGAACATGTCGGCCTTGGCCTTGCCGAAGATTTCCTTCAGCTTGGCGTCGGCAATGATGATGCGCTTTTGCACTTCATCCTGCAGCTTGTTCTTCTTGATGTACTCCCACACCTTCTTGGTCACGTCCGTACGCGGCAGCGGGGTGCTGCCAACGATGGCAGCCAGGGCTGCGCTCGGGGTCATGGCCTTCATGAAGGCTGCGTTGGGGGTGCGCTTCTTTGCAGGAGCAGCAGCCTTCTTCGCGGGAGCCGCCTTCTTTGCAGCAGGAGCTGCCGCCTTCTTGGCCGGTGCTGCCTTTTTAGCCGCAGGTGCCGCCGCCTTCTTGGCCGGGGCGGCCTTCTTTGCCGGTGCCGCCGATTTCGCGGGTGCGGCCTTCTTCGCAGTTGCCATTTGGATTCTCTCCATCAAAAGTTAGTTGATGTGCCGGGCCGGGTGAAGGCCGCATAAGCCTTCATTTCTCTCTAGCACCCTGCGCGGGCAATGATACTGCGCACCTATGGCGTTGAGAAGGCTTTCATAGGGGAAGATTGACCTATGTGGCACTCAACAGGCCCTTGTTTACCCTGGTTTGTCGCGGCCTTGCATCACTCGGGGCTTGATAGCTGCGCTACCAGAGCAAATGAGGCCCCGCATCGGCCGGTGTTTTGCAGCCGGTGAGGGCCATCGCGATCTCGAATTCATCGCGCAAAAGGCGCAGTCCATGGGCCACACCTAGCGCACCGGCAGCCGCCAGAGCAAACACATAGGGCCGGCCCAGCAGCACGGCATCGGCACCCAGCGCCAGCGCCTTCAGCACATCGGTGCCACGGCGGATGCCCCCATCGACCAGCAGCGGCACGGCCTCGCCGACGGCCGCGCGCAACACCGGCAGCAGCTCGGCGGTGGCCGGCAAGGTGTCGAGCGTGCGGCCGCCGTGGTTGGAAACGATCAGGCCCGACACACCGCGTTGCAGCGCCTCGCGCGCATCGTCGGCATGGCTCACACCCTTGAGCAGCAGGGGCAAGCGGCTGTGTGTACGCAGCCAGTCGATCTCGCGCCAGGTCGCGGCGCGCGGCATCAGGCCGTCGAACATCATGCTCTGACCCGGCGCCAGTTCGATAGGTTGCTTGCGCCCGCCCAGATTGACGGCCCGCACATCGTCCGGCAGCTGGAAACCGGCGCGGCGCTCGCGGTCGCGCGCGCCATGCACAGGGGCATCGACGGTCAGCACCAGGGCCTGGTAGCCGGCCCATTCGACGCGCTGTATCAACTCCAGCATGAAGCCCGGATCATTGCGCCAATAGAGCTGGAACCACAGCGGACCGCTCTGCGGCTCGTCGGCAAAGGCCTTGGCCACCGCCTCCATCTCGACGCTGGATTGGGCACTGAGCACCATGCCGGCCGATTGCGCGGCGGCCGCGTAGGCACTGGCCAGCTCGCCGTCCTCATGGGCCAGGCGCTGGTAGGCAATCGGTGCGAGCAGGATCGGATGGGCCAACTCACGGCCCAGCAGGGGCAGGCGGGTGTGGCCGCCGCTGAGGTCTCGCAGCACGCGGGGCTGCAGCTTGATCGCATCCCAGGCGCAGCGGTTGGCGCGCAGCGTCAGTTCGTCGGCAGCGCCGCCGCTCATATAGGCCCAGGCCTGAGCGCTCATGCGCTCGCGGGCCGGCCCCTCGAAATCGGCCAGATTGATGAGGCCGTCCGGCAGCGTCTCCAGCCTCATGTGTCGGCCCACATGCGCAGCAGGTTGTGATACGTGCCGGTCAGCTGCACGGCGGCCTCGGTCTCGCCATGCTGCTGGCGCAGCTTCATCAGGCTCATGTCCATGTCATAGAGCAGGCGGCGTTGCTCGTCGCTGCGCACCATGCTCTCGATCCAGAAGAAGCTGGCCAGGCGTTGGCCGCGCGTGACCGGCTCGACGCGATGCACGCTGGTGCCGGGATACAGCACCATGTCCCCGGCGGCCAGCTTGACGCGCTGCTCCCCGTAGGTGTCCGCAATCACCAGCTCGCCGCCGTCATAGCTGGCCGGATCGGCCAGGAACAGGGTGGCGCTGATGTCGGTGCGCACACGCACACCGGTGCCGGGCGCGTAGCGCACCGCGCCATCGACGTGGGCGCCATAGGTGTTGGTGGCGCCGCCGTAACGGTTGAACATCGGCGGCAGCACCTTCTTCGGCAGCGCGGCCGAGAAGAACAGCGGGTGCCGCTCCAGCACGCCCAGGATCAAGTCCTGCAGGCGCCGCGCCACTTCGCTGGTGGGCGGCAGCTGCTCATTGTTCTTGACCTGGGCGGCCTGGGTGCCGGCGCTGGCGGACCCGCTCTCCCACTTCGCCTCGGCGAGCCAGGCCTGGGCCTGGCGCAAAGCATCGGCACTCAGGACGGCGGGGATGCGGATCAGCATGGCGGCGGCTCTGCGGTCAACGGTTAAAACTTGTATGTGCCGGTCAGCGCAAAGATCCGACCTGCACCGGGAATGTAGTGCCCGGAGTAGAGCGAATCAGCATACAGCTTGTTCGCCACATTGCTGAGGTTGGCGCGGAAGGTCAGGCGCTCCGCGATCACCGCGTACTCGGCCATCAGATCGGCGGTGATGAACTTGGGCGCATACCAGCCCGGGTTGCGGTTCGGTGACTGGCCGCTGCGTGCGTTCAGTCCGCCGCCGACGCGCAACTTCGGCGTGAGCTGATAGGTGGCCCAGGCGGTGCCGGAATGGCGTGGCGTCAGCGACGGACGCGTGCCCTGGCCCTCGGAGCCGGCCACGCCGATGTCGATATTGGCCACAGGAATGAAGGTGTAGGAGGCGTACAGCTCCCAGCCCGGCGCCGGCCGGCCCATCACATCCATCTCGAAACCGGCCACATGGCGCTTGCCCGACAGGGTGATCAGGTTCACCAGCGGGTCGGTGTTGCGCTCATGCAGCTTGGTAGAGCGGAACAACGCAAAGCGCGTGCTCAGCTTGCCGTCGTTCGAGTCGATCTTGGCGCCCAGCTCCATATTGATGGACTGCTCGGGCGGGATGTTCTGGTTGTCGGCGCCCAGCGAGTAGGCGTCGCCCGAGGTGTTGAACGAGGTCGCGGCCGAGGCATGGAAGGACATGCGCTCGTTCGGCTGGAACATCAGGCCCAGGCGCTTGCTGATCTCCGACACCTTCATGCGGTAGCTGGTCTTGGTCTCCGGGCCGGCCGCGGTCCCAGGAATGGTCAGGGTGTCGTAGTCGCCCTTGAGCTTGTCGTAGCGCAGGCCGAGCAGCAGTTTCCATTGCGGCGCGAACTCGATCAGGTCCTGCGCATAGAGACCGAAGCCGCGGGAGGTGTACTCGCTGGCGGTGCGCAGCACGCGGGAGTTCTCATCGATCCAGGCCCCGTCATTGGGCCGGCCGATGCTGGTGTTCGGCTTGGTCAGATTGACGCCGCCCTGGGCCGCGCTGCGGGCGGCGAAGACCTGCTTCTCCTCCTGCGAGAAGTCGGCGCCGGCCTGCACGGCATGGCGCAGGCCCCAGGCCTTGAACTTGCCGGTGTAGTCGCTTTGCACGCTCAGCGTCTGCATGTCCTGGATCTTGTTCTGCGTGCCGCGGGTGATCACCGTGTTCGGGCCGAAGGTCGCCAGGGTGACGGCGGTGCGGTCGGGCTGGGTGGTGGCGCCACCGAAGCGCACCGTGCCGGCGCGCTGGTCGCGGCCGTAGTCGGCGACGCGCACGCGGGTCTGCAGCTCGTCGGTGGCGCTGAAGCGATGGGTGTGCGTGGCGGTGAGCTGGCTGACATGGCCGTCGTTGCGATCGCTGGCCATGCCGTAGTAAGCGGTCGGGTCCAGCGGCAACAGCGTGGTGTCGCCGACCGGCGAGGTCGCTGTCGGGCGGACCCAGGGCATGCCGTAGTTCATGCCGTTGTGATTCTCGAGGTGGTAAAGCCCCACCGAGAACTCATCGACCTCGCCGATGCCGAAGCGGTAGGTGCCGGCGATGCCGGCCTTGTCTTGCGAGGCACCGGTGCCGTCGTTGTCGGCGCGGGTCAGCATCGCGCCGACGCGCAGGGCCGCGCTGTCGCCCATCTTGACGTTGAAGTCACCGACGGTGCGCAGGCCGCTGTGGCTGCTGAGCTCGACGTCGATCTGGTTCTCGTTGATCAGGCGCGGCACCTTGGTGACCATATTCACCGCACCGCCGGTCGAGCCGCGGCCGAACAGCATCGAGGCCGAGCCGCGCATCAGTTCGACTCGGTCGACAAAGAAGGTGTCGCGCTCATAGAAGGCCGGGTCCCGCATGCCGTCCATGAAGATGTCGCCGGTGGCCTGCAGCGAGAAGCCGCGCAGGCGAATGTCCTCCTCGCCACCCTCGGCGGCCATGAAGGTGATGCCGGCGGTGTTCTTCAAGACCTCTTTCATCGTGTCGAGGTTGCGGTCGTCGATCAGCCGCTCGGTCACCACGGTGATCGACTGCGGCACATCGCGCAGTTCCTGCCTGCCCTTGCCGATGCGGGTTTCGATGGCCTGGTAGTCGTCCTTGCCTGCGCGCTCGGCGCTGGCCTTGGCGCGCACCACCGGCAGCGCATTCTCGACCACCGGCTTCTTCGCTTCTTCGGCAGGCTGAGCCTGAGCAAGGGCAGCCGACGAGGCCAGGCCGAAGCCGGCGGCCAGGGCGCCCAGGGGCAGCAGCAGGCCGGGTGCCATACGATCTTTTTTGCTGGACATGAATTCTTCTCCTTTGATATGCAATGTGTTCGGGCAAAGCGCTGCCCGAGGTGGCCTCGGGCCACCTGTAGAAACAGGGGTCGTGCTGGGGTGGCTGGTGGCCTAGGGGCGCTCTGGCTCGCTGACGAAACCGACCTTGCTCAGGCCAGCCTTGGAGGCATCGCCCAGGGTCTCGGCGACGGCACGGTAGGCGACGTTCTGGTCGGCCCGCAAATGCACCTCGGGCTGCACCGGCTTGGCGCCCTCGGCGACGAAGCGCTGCGCGGCCTCGGCGCGGCTGACCGGCTCGCCGTTCCAAAAGCGCTGGCCCTGAGCATCGATCGCAAAGGCGATCTTGTCGGGCTTGAGCTCGTTGACATTGGAGCTGACCTTGGGCAGGTCGAGCTTTACGGCGTGGGTCAGCAGCGGCGCGGTGACGATGAAGATCACCAGCAGCACCAGCATCACGTCGATCAGCGGCACCATATTGATGTCGGCCATCGGGGCGCTGCCGCGCTTGCTGTCAAAGGAGGCGAAGGCCATCTCTAGTCTCCGTTCAGGCAGTCACTGCAGCGGCAGGCTTCAGCGGCCGCACATTGGCGCCCACCTGCAGCGCGGCCGCACCCGGCGCCTCGCCCAGGGTCAGGAAGCTGTGCAGTTCGTAGGCAAAGGCATCCAGACGGGCGGCCAGCACGCGGTTGCTGCGCGTGAAGGCGTTGTAGGCCATCACGGCGGGGATGGCGACGGCCAGGCCGATGCCGGTCATGATCAGCGCCTCGCCGACCGGACCGGCCACCTTGTCCAGGGTGCCGGAGCCGCTCATGCCTATGGCCAGCAGCGCGTGATAGACGCCCCAGACAGTGCCGAACAGGCCGACGAAGGGGGCGGTGGCGCCTATCGTGGCCATGGTCGTCAGGCCGGTGTCCAGGCGGGTGGTCTCTTCATCCAGCACCTTCTTGATCGTGCGGGTGATGAAGTCATTGGCCGTGCCGGCCTCGGCCAGCCGTGCCGCGCCATGGCGCGCATGGTGGGCCTGGGCATGCAGCGCATGGGCGCTGAGGTGCGAGAACGGATCCCGCGCGCCATGGGTGCTGAGCTCGGCCTGCACCGCGTCCAGCGAACGCGCATTCCAGAAGAAGTCCAGAAAAGCGGCGCTGCGCTTGCTGCGCAGGTACTGCGTCAACCCCTTGCTGGCGATCAGCCCCCAAGAGGCGGCCGACATGATGACCAGCACGGCGAGCAGAAACTTGCCGACCAAGTCGGATTGGGTGATGAAGTGGGCAAAGCCCATGGCATTGGTTGCGGTGACGTCCATGTTGATCTCTTAAATTGGGGTCGGAGTCGAATTACTGATCGAGTTCATAAGACAGCGGCGCGGTGGTTTCCCACTCAATCGGCTGGCCGTTCTCGGTTTGCGGGGCAAAGCGAGCGCTGCGTATGTCTTGCAGGGCCTGCTGATCGAGGCGGGCGAAGCCTGATGACTTCTTCACGCTGGCCTCTTTGAGCACGCCGCGGGTGTCCACGACGATGCGCAGATAGACGATGCCCTGCTCACCAAGCCGGCGAGACAGCACCGGCACCGTCATCCGTGGCTCGGCCAGGTAGCGCACGGCATTGGCCGGTATCACCTTGGGCGCCGGAGGCGCTGCCACCACGGGCGGCGCCGGAGGGGCGGGCGGCGCCGGCGCCGTGGCCACCGGCGCGGGTGGCGCTGGTGCGGGCTCGGGCACCACAAAGCTGGGCGCGGCGGGCGCGGGCGTGGGCGCGGCGGCAATCAAGGGCGCAGGCGCGGGGCGCGCTTTCTGGATCTGCTGCGGCGGCGGTGGGGGCGGCGGCACCGGCTTGGGCACATCGGGCGGGGCGATCAGGCTGACCATCATCGGCGCGACCTCGATCACCGCCTGGCGCACCGCGTCGACCTGCAGCAGCGCCCAGCCTCCCAACAGGTGTGCGGCCAGCACGCCACCCGTCAGGCAGCGCCGCACCGATGGCGACATTTCGTCCGCCAGCTGCAGCCGCACCGCCCCCACACCGGCGCGCAGGGGAGCCGCCTGCGCCGCAGGGGCTGGCTGCAACGGGGCTCTGGGCTCGACGGGGAAAGAGATGGCTGAGTTCACAACGGCTGCGCGTCGAAGGCGCTTGGAAGACTTGTTTTGCAAATCTTAACACCAATGCGAACCATTCTCATTAGCTTTTTGAATTGTGCCGCAACCGGCGGCCGGAAGATCCAATCCTGCGGGTAATCGTTGATTTCGATCTATAGGCGGCGCCCGGCCCACGCCTGTATGCTGGCGCCCATGAAAATCATCGTTCGCTGGTTGTTGCTGGCCGCCGCCCTGTTGCTGGTGGCCCATCTGTACTCGGGCGTGCATGTCACCAGCTTCGGCGCGGCGATGATTGCCGCCCTGGTGCTGGGCCTGCTGAACACGCTGCTACGGCCGGTGCTGGTGCTGCTGACTCTGCCGGTGACGGTGATCACGCTGGGCCTGTTCCTGTTCGTGATCAATGCGCTGATGTTCTGGGCCGCCGCCAATCTGCTGGACGGCTTTGCCGTCGCCGGCTTCAGTGCGGCCCTGATCGGCTCGCTGATCTACAGCCTGTGCGGCATGGCCATCGATGTGGTGGTCGAGCGAATCTTCCCGTCCGACGTCTGAACGGCCGAGGCCCTGCCCCGTCAGCGGGTGACCGGCTCATCCACACCGGCCGGTATTTCGCGGCGCGGATTCAGGTCCTGCAATTCCTGCCGCCGCGCGGCCAGCAAGGCACGCAGCCGCGACTCCAGCACCGCCGCCTCGACCTGATCGGCCTCGCGACTGCGCGACAGGCGGATGCCCGAACGCAGCCGGTCAATGGCGCCGACGATATCCCCCAGCGCCACGCGGGTCTCAGCCTGCGCCCGCACCGAACGCAGCGGGTGATCGAGCCGCTCCCACAGCTGGGCGAGCAAACCCCAGGCCAGGGCATCGTGACGGTCCAGCGTCACCCAGGTCTGCAGCGTATCGGCGCTTTGCTGCAACTGGGCCCTGTCATCGCCGGCCAGCGCCAGCTGCACCCGCTGCAGCACCACTGGTCGCGAACGGTCCCCAGCCAGCGGCAACAGTGCCTGCTGACCCTGTAGAGGCTGCGCTCGCGCCAGCGCCAGCTCGGCTCGCAGCAGGCTCAGCGCCCGGTGCACGCGCGGCTCGCCGCTGATCAGATCGGCCACCGCCTGGGCGCTGTTCAGAGCGGTCTCGGCCCGCGGCCAGTTGCGCATCTTCATTGACGCGAACGCGCTGGCGTAGAGTGCCGACAAGCGCTCGCCAACGCCCGGCTGACGCACGCCGGCGTCCAGCGCCTGCAGCTGCTGCCAGGCCTCGGCGCGGGCGTCCATCAAGACCTTGGCGCGTGCCTGCATCAGCGCATGCTCCAGCGAGCTCTGCGGCGGCACCGACGGGCCGGTGGCCAGGCGCTCGCGTGCGTCGCCGATGCGCTCGCTGGTCATCGGGTGGGTGCGCAGATAGGGGTAGCCGCCGCTGTCATTGAGGTGGTAGGCCTGATCGAGCTTCTCGAACATGCTGGCCATGCCCGAGGTGGCAAAACCTGCCCCCGTCAGCAGGCCATAGCCGACTCGATCGGCCTCGCGCTCCATATCGCGCGAGAAATTCAGCTGCCCCTGTGCCGCCACCGCCTGCGAGCCGACCAGCACCGCGTTGGCCGCGTCCGGACTGCTGCTGCGCGCGGCCGCCAGCAGGCCCACCAGCATGCCGGCAAGAGCCATCATCGACTGGCGCGAATCGCTGGCAATGCGCCGCGCGACGTGGCGTTGAGTGACGTGGGACAGCTCATGCGCCATCACCGAGGCCAGTTCGTCGCGGCTGGTGGTCATCGCGATCAGCCCCAGGTGCACGCCGACGAAGCCACCGGGCAGCGCAAAGGCGTTCACATTGCGGTCACGCACAAGGAATATCTCCCAGGCGAAACGCTCGTTGGTCTCGGGCACGATATGGCCGTTCTGGCGCGCCGCCGCCATCAGGGGGGCCCACAACTGCTGGATGTACTCCAGCAGCAGCGGGTCGTCCAGATAGTCGGGATCCACGCGGATCTCGCGCATGATCTGGTCGCCGATGCGCCGCTCGGTGCCCACACCCAAGCCCTCCGAGACCGAGTCACCGAGGCTGGGCAGATTGATCTGGGCCAGGGCCGGTGGAGCGTAGATGCCTGCCGCGGGGCACAGCAGCAGGGCGGCGGCGCTGGCAAGCGCCCGCTTGCGCACCAACACGACGAAGCTGGGGCGACGGCGAGGCAAGGTCATCAGGGACATCAAGAACTCTCTTCTTCAGCAAACGCCCGCAGCATAGCGCCCGGACGGCCCGCTTGTTCGCGGGCACTCTCGTATCATGACAGCCCCAAGGTTTCGCGATTGTTGCTGCGATGAGCTCCCCGCCCACTCCCTACCCCTCCCCTCTGACGCACTTTGATGCCCAGGGCCAGGCCCATATGGTGGACGTGGCGGCCAAGGCGGTGACACACCGCATCGCACGCGCCACCGGCTACATCGAGATGCAGCCCGCGACGCTGGCCCTGATCAGCAGCGGCAGCGCCAAGAAAGGCGATGTGATCGGCATTGCCCGCATCGCCGCGATCCAGGCCGCCAAGCGCACCGCCGACCTGATACCGCTGTGCCACCCGCTGCCGCTGACGCGCGTGGCGGCCGAGTTCGCCATCGATGACAAGTTGAACCGCGTGCACTGCACGGTGCAGGCAGAGACACTGGGGCAGACAGGTGTCGAGATGGAGGCGCTGACCGCAGTACAAATTGGCCTGCTGACGGTCTATGACATGTGCAAGGCGGTCGACCGCGGCATGGTGATGAGCCAGATCCGGCTGCTGGAAAAGCAGGGCGGCAAGTCGGGCAATTGGGTCGCCGAGTAGCTTCGTAGCCCGGATGCAATCCGGGGCCAGCGCTGATCCGCACCAAGAACTCCGGATTGCATCCGGGCTACCCAATGCAGCTCACCGCATCTCCCGGAACTCGAACACCCGCGTCACCGGCTCGCACTGAAAGGGCCGTAGCTCACCTTCCGCACGCGGCTCGCCGCAGACCGCCAGCCACTCCTCGGCCTGCGGGCTGTGGAACTCGCGCAGACGCTCGACCACATAGCGCGCGCGCTCATCGTCACCGATGGCATGCAGCGACTGCGCCCAGGCCATCATCAATCGCACATCGATCAGGTTGTGGGCCGTGCGCCGGGTCGCCTCTAGAGCCTCGGGGCCTGGGGGCAGCGTGGTGGCCGCCGCGTAATCGGCCTGGGCGGCGAACAGCGGGCTTTGCTGACCACGGTGAATGCGCGTCTCCAGCGATGCCGCGCCTGCCGGCGGGGCGTAGATGACCACGACGCTGCGGTAGTCGACCAGGGTCAGCAGGCTGCCCAGCACCATCAAGCCGCCGCCCAGCACCAAGACACCAGCGCGCAAGCTCCAGCCCGCAGAAGCCTCGGCCGCATCACCGGCAGGGCCCAGACACAGGCCCAGAAACAGCGCCGTGGGCAGCAGGAAGTAGGCATACCAGAGCGGATACTCCAGCAGGCTGTGCAGACCTATCATCAGCACCATCATGAAGGCGCAGCGCAGCGCCACCGCCTCGCTGCCCACGGCCCTCTGGCCGGCAGCAAAGGCCCGGTACAGCGCCCAGCCCAGCAGGCCCAGCACCAGCAGGGCCAGCGGCAGGCCCAGTTCGACCATCAGCTGCATCGGCAGGTTATGGGTGTGGTCGAAGAAGGCCACCGGTCGCCCGGGAAAAGGCGTCATCGTCCAGGCCAGATTGAACTCGCCCCAGCCAACACCGGTCAGCGGGTTCTGCTTCACCAGCTCCCAGGCATTGGCAAGAATGGCCAGCCGCGACGGCGAGCCCGCCCCTTCCGCACTGAGCCGGGTGGCGGCCCCAAAGGCATGGCCACTGTCCGCCCAGAAGCCCAGCAGCCACCAGCTCAGCCCCAGCATCAACGGCGTGCCTAGCAAGGCCAGGCGCGAAGCCCGCGTGAGCTTGCTGTCCAGCAGGCCCCACAGCGCCAGGATGGCCACACCCACCATGCCGGTGCGCGAGGCGCTGAGCATCACGGTGAACACGAACAGGCCCAGCAGCGCCCAGACGCCCTCGCGCCGCAGGCGTTGTGACTCGCCCAGCCAGATCACGGCCACGCAGGACCACATCAACAGGCTGGCCAGATGATTGGGCTGGCGCATATTGCTGATGGCTCGCCCGGCCACGGTGGAACGCGCAATCCAGTCGCCATCGGCCCACTGCGGCGCGAACACCTGCACCCCACCCACGGCGGCGCTCAGCACGCCGACCAGCACCCAGCCCAGACACAGCAGGGTGAGCAGGTACTGCACCTGACCGGCCTGATGCACGGCACGGCCGACCAGCAGCATCACCATCGCCGCTGCCAGCAGGGCCACGGCATGCAGGGCCAGCGACGTCGGCAAACCCGCCCAAAGCACGGAAGCACCGGCCGCCAGCATCAGCAGCAGCAGCGCAGCAAGCGCGGCCGACGCCGGCTTCAGCTCTACCCGCAGCGCAGGCCTGTCGATCAGGAGCAGCATCGCAAAGCCCCCCCAGGCAAGCAGCGCCGCCACCTGATTGAACAAGGTGGCCGAGGGCGGCTGGTTGTAGGCGATCAGGCTGGCAAGGCTGCAGGCGACCAGCGCGGCCAGCAGGAGCTCAGGCGATTGACGTTCAGGACTGGTGGACAAGTGGCTCAACCCAAATGGCGAAGCCGGTAATCTAACCTTGCCGCAGGATCACGCCCTTGCAACGGCTTCAACGCAACATTTCGTCAATCGTGAAATCCTTGGTCCCGGCCGCGCACTGAAACGGCATCTCCTGCCCCGGCAGCGGAGGCGATTTACAGGGTTCGAGCCATTTCTGGGCCATCGGATTGGGGAACTCGCTCAGTTTCTTGACTATATAGGCTGCTCGCTCGTGATCGCCGGTCGCATGCAGAGAGGTTGCCCAAACAATCATCAGCTGTGGATCGATGTAGTGACGGGCCGCGCGCTTGGCGGCATTCAGTGCGACTTGTCCCGGCGGGAAATTGGTGGCCAGTGCATAGTCAGCCCTTGGGCCGAATACCCACGCCGACTGGGCTCTCTCGATCCGCTCGATCAACGGCAGATCGAACTCATCCGGCCTGTAAATCACGGCTACCCGCATGTAATCTGCGTACATTGCAACACCCAGTGCGCACAGACTGCCCCCTGCCAGAACCGCCGCGCGGCCAGGCATCGCCAGTTGCGTTACGAAGCGCCGAGCTGAGGCCATGCTCAGGCAGAAACCAAGATAGAAGGCTGAGGGCAACAAAAAAAAGAGATACCAAAGAGGGAACTCAAGCATGCTGTGCAAGACCACCATGCCGACCATCATGAATGCGCTGCGCCGATCGACAGCAAGCCCGCGCGGTTCATCGGGAGCCGAACCGAACGCCCGTAGAAGTGCCCAACCCAGCAAAGCGGTGATCCCCAGGCCAATTGGTACGCCTAGCTCAACCACCAGCTGCAGTGGAAGATTATGTACATGGGAAAAATATGCATTGGTCCGGCCTGTGAACGCCCCGAACGTCCATTCAAGGTTGAACGCGTGCCACCCCACCCCACTCAGCGGATGCTGCTTGATCAACTCGATGGCATGGGGCCACAGCGTGAAGCGAACGCTGTTGAGCGCACCCGACTCCACCCGGTTGGCCGCGCCGAACACATGCTCCCCACTGGCCGCCCAGACACTCATCAACCACCAACTGAGCGCCAACATCAAGCCAGTGGCCAGCAACGAAACACGTGAGCCGCTGGAGAGCTTGCGATCAAACAAACCCCAGGCGCACAGCAGCAAGACAGCCAGCAAGCCCATGCGTGAGGCAGAAAGCACCACCGTAAAGACAAACCCGAAGAGCAGGGCCAACACCAAACCTCGTCGCACAAACCCCACCTCTCCGAGCCAGACCACGGAAATGCAGGACCAGATCATGAAGGTGGCCAGGTGATTCGGTTGGCGAATGTTGCCCTGAGCGCGCCCGATCTCCGAAGAGTTTGCAAGCCAGTAGCCACCAACCGACTCCGGGAAAAACACCTGCATGGCGGCCACGGCGACTGAGAAAATCCCTAGCACCACCCATCCGGTGGCGAGGGCCGCGAGCGTCGAGCGCGCGCCCCCACCCTGGCGCACAGCAGCGCCTAACAGCATCATCACGCCGGCTGCCACCACCGCCCCTATGCCGGCTATCAGGCTTGGCAAGGTGTAACGCGCGAACGCCCAAGAGGAAAGTATCCCCAGCAGCAACAAGGCGAGCCCCGCCAACGCAGGCTCGAGCCCAGTAAGCATGAGCACTCGGCGGCGCATCGAAATGCCAATCAGCAGTGTCGCCGCCGCCCAAGCCGCCATCGCAGCCAACTCGTTCAGGAAGGCCGGAGCCGGCAACAGGCTAGGGACAATCATCGGCGGCACAACTGTCGCCAAGATCAACACAACCCACTGAAACGCCGCAAGGCTGGCACACTTAACTGATCGACCTTGATTGGCCGGGCCTCCGGCTGTCGAACTGAATACAGTATCCATCGTATTGATCAGCCTTGGTTGAGGCCCCGCTAGCGCGCCACTTGACGCTCGCCGTAAATTGAAAACGCCCACCGAAGTGGGCGCCTGGGAACTCAACGCAGATTCAATCAGTGCTTCGCGGTGAGTTCAACTTCACTCGGGCTTAGCGGCCGCGTTAGACCTTGGGAAGATACTTGGTAGGCACGGACCCGCCGATGGTCCACGCCAGCCCGCTAGAGGTGCAAAGACCGTTGTACACGACCGTCGCATCGTCGACCACGGAGGTACCAATGGCCTTCATCGTAATCGTGACTTTGACGTTGCTTGCATCGGTCGCGCTGACAACAACCGATTTGGTGTAAGTACCGCTGTAAGACGGCAAGCCCAAGTCAGTGTTAGTGGTACTGGCCGCAGAAATCGAGCCCTCGCTACAGGCCAAGCCCAACGCCGTGCGAGCAGGTGCCGATAGGCTGGGGCCTTCCGAGACCTTGGCCTTGACCGTGTAGTCCTGATAGGCCGGAATGGCCACAGCCGCCAAGATGCCGATGATGGCCACGACGATCATCAGTTCGATCAGGGTGAAACCTTGTTGTACGCGCTTCATGCTCATGTGCAAATCTCCGTCAGAGAGTGGGGTGGGGAGGGAACACCCCCCATGAATGCAGGGGTCGTGCCAGGCTGCGAATCTTCTGAACCGTGCGGTTTCGCACGCTTTGAACGGCACTTTCGGGAATCGGGTGACAGTTTTTGTCAGGCGGGCTGCCGGTTTTGGTCGCCTCGGCGGCGGAGTGACCATTTTTGTCAGTCGCCGCCTCGGCCCGGAATGTGGCCGGCCAGTTCAAAGCTGTAGCCGGCCTGCAGCGCACGCAGTTCGTGGCTGGTGCTGAGCGCGGCGACCTCGGTCATCACCGCGTCGACCTCACCGGGCTTGATATGGGTGATGTGCACCTGGATGCGTCCGGGCAGATGGGTCAGCTCCTCGCCCAGCATGCGCGGGCATAGGTGGCGACTGATGCGGGCGAGCTGGCACTCGTCGTCACCGAACGCCGTTTCTATGACCAGATGGGCCACCTGCATGGAGCGCAAGCGTTCCCACAGCGCCGGATTAGGGCCGGTGTCGCCGGTATAGACCCAGAAGGCGGCGGCGTCGCCGAAGCCGCCGTCGGGCAATTGCACGGCGAAGCCGACCGCCGGCACGGTGTGCAGGGCACTGAGCACCTCGATGCACCGCTCGCCTTGGGCTCCCGGCAGACGCAGCACCTCGCCGGTCTCGAAAGGCATCAGTTGCAGCGCGGGCGCCTCGGGGCTGGGAAGACGGGTGAAATCGGGCCAGATGATGCCATTGAAGACATGCTGGCGCAGCGCGTCCAGCGTTTGCGCAAGGCCATGCACCTGGATCGGCGGACGGCCGCGCTGCTGGCGCAGGCGCATCACCGCATCGGCCAGCAGGGCGATCGACAGCACATGGTCCAGATGTGAGTGGCTGATCAGGATGTGGTCGATGGCGGCCAGCGCCTCCAGAGGCAGATCGCCCACGCCGGTGCCGGCGTCGATCAGCACATCGTCGTCCAGCAGGAATGCAGTGGTCTTGTAACCGGCGGCAATGGCGCCTGAGCAGCCGAGGACGCGAATTTTCATGAACCGTCCATCAATGCAGCGGGCAACGGCCGCTGAGGTGAATTGGCTGTTCCGCAGGCGGGTGCTCACGGGGCTTGAAAGTCTCAACCCCTATGGTCGTCCCCGACCCCGCCCTGCACAAGGCGGAAATCCGCATTTCTAGTCAGATCTTGGGATGCCTGAGCGCACATCGCGCCAGCGCGTGAATTGCTTCACGGCGGTATCAGCGCGGCATCAGCGGGCCGCAGTTCAGTCCGCAGTTCAGTCGGCCACTCAGGCCTGAATGAACTGCATCTGCGTGCCGGCCAGTTCGATCACATCGCCGTCTTTGAGCGGGATCGATTCACCGGTCAGGGCCGCACCATTGACGCTGGGGCGAACAGCACCTTCGACATGGGCAAACACATAGCCGCTGGGGCGCTTGGTGATGGAGGCCACCTGCACGCCCGGCTTGCCGACCGTGGTGACGACCTTGCTGAGCATGACTTCGCGCCCCGCCGCAGCGCCATTGAGCACCTTGATCGAGGCCGGCAGGGTGTTGCTGCTCATGGCGCCCAGGCTGGCGGCCGAGGTGCTCGGGGCAAACGGCCGCGCGAAGCCGGCGCTCATCGGCGTGCCGGGCTGCAGGATCATGGTCTTTTCGTAGTCGTGGCTTTCCTCGACCAGGTACTTGATCTTGTACTTGCCGATCTCGACCGTGTCGTTATGGGCGAGCAGCTGCTTCTTGATGGCCTTGCCATTGATGTAGGTGCCGTTGGTGCTGTTCAGGTCTTCGATGAAGACGTCGGCACCCACCATCTGCAGCACGGCATGCTCGCCACTGACCGCCAGATTGTCGATCACGATGTCGTTATAGGGACGACGCCCGAGCGTGGTCTTGTCCTTGGTGATCTGGACGTCCTTGATTACCACTCCGTCGAGCGACACCACCAGCTTGCCCATGCTTGACCTCGAATCCGTCGTCTTGTGTTGCGATTATTGCCTGCAGCCAGGGCCTGAGGGCTCAGCTTAAGGCCATGGTTCGTCCTTGGCCATCACCGGCACTGCCCCTCCGGGGCATTGTGTCCGACCTCAGCGCCGCCCGAAAGGCCACCAGGAGCGCCCTCCAGCGCTTGTGCGGCCCTCCATGCGGGCCAGGATGACAGCGATATTATCCTTTCCGCCCATGTCATTGGCGGCGGCAATCAAAGCGGCGGCCGTCTCGGGCAGAGTGTTGTTGCTACGCAGCACCTGGGCGATATTGTCGTCATCGAGCATGTCAGAGAGCCCATCCGAGCACATCAGATAGACATCGCCCGGCAATGCCTCGTGCAGATGAGTCTCCAGCATGACCGTGTCTTCCACGCCCACGGCCCGCGTGACCAGATTCTTGTTCGACGAATAGGCCGCCTCTTCGGGCGTGATGATGCCGGCGTCGAGCTGCTCCTGCAGCAGCGAGTGGTCACGGGTCAGCTGTATCAGGCGGTCGTCGCGGAAGCGGTAGGCACGCGAGTCGCCCACATGGCCGAGCAACAGGCGCTCGCCGCGGAACACGCCCACCACCAGGGTCGTGCCCATGCCGGCGTACTTGGGGTTGCTGTTGGCGGCGTTGAAGATGGCGCGGTTGGCGTTGTCGACGCAGATGTCCATCGCACGCTTGACGTCGCTGTCGCTGACGGTGCCGGCCGCCTCTTCCAGCCAGCGCCCCAGCTCAGACTTGATGAAGGAGGTGGCCATGCCGCTGGCAACCTCGCCGGCGTTGTAGCCACCCATACCGTCGGCCAGCACCGCCAGGGCCACAGTCTCGTCCAGCGCGACCGAGTCTTCGTTGTTGTCGCGCGCACGGCCTACGTCGGTGGCGCTGAAGAACTCGAATGTCATGTCTGAACGGTATGAAGAATGCGTTTGGCGGCTACGGATTGTGCCTTGGATCGCGAGCGTCCAAGGCCTGGGTTTGCGCAAAGGCGTCGACGTTTTGTGCCGGGGCGTGAAGAGTTTGCGCACCTGGCGGCTGTTGAGCTGCCAGATCAAGATCCAGCTCCGGCATGGCCTCGACCCACTGCCGCGCTACCGCATCGAGATCATCGGCAAACTGATCACCATTGGCGTAGCGCAGCTCGGGGCGCTTCTCCAGCGCCAGGGCCACGACCATCGCCAGCGATTCGGGCAGTTGCGGCCGCAGGCGGCGCACATCGGCGGCGGGCTCGTTGGCAATGGCATTCATCAAACGCGCCATCGACTCGGCCTGGTGCGGCAACTGCCCGGTCAGCAGCTGGAACAACAGCACACCCAGCGAGTAGAGGTCGCTGCGGCCGTCCACTCTCAGACCGGCGAGTTGTTCGGGCGACATGAAGGAGGGAGTGCCCAACACCAGGCCTGTGCGCGTGCGGCTGCCGTCGGCGATGCGGGCAATGCCGAAATCACTGAGCTTGACGCTGTCGTGCACCGGGTCGACCAGCACATTGGCCGGCTTGATGTCGCGGTGCACCACGCCCTGGCGGTGGGCATAGGCCAGCGCTCGGGCCACGCGGGCGGTGATCTTCAGCACCTGGCTCACCGGCAGCAGCTGACCACTGCGCGTGTAGGCACTCAAGTCCTGGCCCTGCACGAGCTCCATGACAATCCAGGCATCCGATCCGGCCTCACCAGACTCCAGCACCTCCAGGATATCGGGATGGTGCAGGCTGCTCGCCGCACGCGACTCCCGCAGAAAGCGCTGGCGCACCTCGGCCAGGTCCTCGGGCGAGAACTCGCGTTGCAGCGACAGCAGCTTGAGCGCGACCTGGCGGCCGGTTTGCAGATCGGTGGCCAGATAGACCGCGCCCATGGACCCGCGCCCCAACTCGCCATCACGCCGATAGCGCGTCAGGCCGCTGGCAGGCGCCGCGTCTGACGACTGCGGCTCGGCGACGGTTGCGGCAGCAGCGGGCGGCGGCTGCAGATTTGGCGCCGCAGCAGGCGCCTGCGTCTTGCCCAGCAAGCGCCGCCAAAAGCCTGGGGAGTCACTCATGGCGGCGCGGGGCAAGGCTCAGGTTTCGACCGCCTGGCGGCGAACCAGAAGCTTGCCGACCGCCAGCACCAGCAGCGCACCGATCACGCCGGCCGCATAGTTGAACATGCTGCTCACCTGCATCGCATCGCCCTTGCCAGCCTCCATCGGCACCCACTTCTCCAGCGCCGGGTCGCCGACGACCATGGTGCCGGCGATCCAGCCCAGCAGCATCGCGCCCAGCGTGATGACGATGGGGAAGCGGTCCATCAGCTTGATGACCAACTGGCTGCCCCAGACGATGATGGGAATGGACACCACCAGGCCGAAGATCACCAGAATCATCTCGTGGCCACCACCGGCGGACTCGGCCGCGCCGGCAATGGCAATGACGTTGTCCAGACTCATCACGAAGTCGGCCACGATGACGGTCTTGACGGCGGCCCAGAGCTTGTCGCTGGACTGGATATTGCTGTGCTCGTCACCGTCCTCGGGCAACAGCAGCTTGACGCCTATCCACAGCAGCAGCACCGCGCCGACGATCTTCAGATAGGGCACCTGCAGCAGGGTCAGGGCAAAGAAGATCAGGATCACGCGCAGGATGATGGCGCCGAAGGTACCCCACATGATGCCCAGGCGTCGCTGTGCCGGCGGCAGCTTGCGGCAGGCCAGCGCGATCACCACCGCGTTGTCGCCACCCAGCAGGATGTCGATCATGATGATCTGGGCAACGGCGAGCCAGAACTCGGGGGTCATAAACTGTTCCATGATGCGATCTTAAGGCGTGGCCCGGCGGGCGTGGATGGGACGGCAATGCGCGTGTGGCCGTAAGTGTCGCCGCAGCAGGGTTTGCGGCGGTGCGGGGTTCTACGCATCCCAAACGGAAAGGCCGCCCGAAGGCGGCCTCGCAGACTTCGGATTGGCGATGCTCAGAGCAGGGCCTTGAGCAGCTTGGCCATTTCCGACGGATTGCGCGTGACCGTGAAACCGCAGGCCTCCATCACTTCCAGCTTGGCGTCTGCGGTGTCGGCGCCGCCGCTGATCAGCGCTCCGGCGTGGCCCATGCGCTTGCCGGCCGGAGCCGTGACGCCGGCGATGAAGCCGACGATGGGCTTCTTCATATTGTCTTTGCACCAGCGGGCAGCTTCGGCCTCGTCCGGACCGCCGATCTCGCCGATCATGATCACCGCATCGGTGTCGGGATCGTCATTGAAGGCCTTCATCACGTCGATGTGCTTCAGGCCATTGATCGGGTCGCCACCGATGCCGACGGCGCTGGACTGGCCCAGGCCGATTTCGGTCAGCTGCGCCACCGCTTCATAGGTCAGGGTGCCCGAGCGCGAGACCACGCCGATCCGGCCCTTGCGGTGGATGTGACCGGGCATGATGCCGATCTTGATTTCTTCCGGCGTGATCAGGCCCGGGCAGTTGGGGCCCAGCAGCAGCGTGTTCTTGCCACCGGCAGCGACCTTGGCGCGCATGCGGTTGCGCACTTCCAGCATGTCGCGGACCGGGATGCCCTCGGTGATGCAGATCGCCAGGTCCAGATCGGCCTCGACGGCCTCCCAGATCGCGGCGGCCGCGCCTGCCGGCGGCACATAGATCACGCTGACGGTCGCGCCGGTAGCCTTGGCCGCCTCGCTCACATTGGCGTAGATCGGAATGCCTTCGAAGTCTTCACCGGCCTTCTTCGGGTTCACGCCGGCCACGAAGCAGTTCTTGCCGTTGGCGTAGTCGCGGCACATGCGGGTGTGGAACTGGCCCGTCTTGCCGGTGATGCCCTGGGTGATGACCTTGGTGTCTTTGTTGATGTAGATGCTCATGGCGATATCTTTCTAGTCAGTTGGGGACAGAGCTACTCGCTTCGCTCGGTCGGTCTGTCCCGCAATTTCTTTAGGCTACGGCAGCAACGATCTTGGTGGCCGCTTCGGCCATCGTGTCGGCGGCAATGATGGGCAGGCCGGACTCGGCCAGCATCTTCTTGCCCAGGTCTTCGTTCGTGCCCTTCATGCGCACGACCAGCGGCACCGACAGGTTCACCGCCTTGCAGGCCGTGATCACGCCCTCGGCGATGGTGTCGCACTTCATGATGCCGCCGAAGATATTGACCAGAATGCCCTTGACCTCGGGGTTCTTGAGCATGATCTTGAAGGCTTCGGTGACCTTCTCGGCGGTGGCGCCACCGCCCACGTCCAGGAAGTTGGCCGGCTCGCCGCCGAACAGCTTGATCGTGTCCATCGTCGCCATGGCCAGACCGGCGCCATTGACCAGGCAGCCGATATTGCCGTCCAGGCTGATATAGGCCAGATCGAACTTGCTGGCCTCGACTTCGGCGGGATCCTCTTCATCCAGATCGCGGTAGGCAACGATCTCGGGGTGACGGAACAGCGCATTGGCATCGAAATTGAACTTGGCGTCCAGGGCGATCAGATTGCCCTTGCTGTCGCGGTTCAGCGGGTTGATTTCGACCAGCGAAGCGTCGGTGTCCATGTAGCACTTGTAGAGCTTCTGGAACAGGTCGATTGCCTGCGCGGTGGAGTCGGCGGGCAGGCCGATCGCGTTCGCGATCCGGGTGGCCTGCTCAGCCGTCATGCCAGTCTGCGGGTCGATCACCTCGGTGATGATCTTCTCGGGCGTGGAGTGGGCCACTTCCTCGATGTCCATGCCGCCTTCGCTGGAGGCGATGAAGGCCACCTTCTGCGAGGCCCGATCGGTCACCAGCGAAACGTAGTACTCCTTCTGGATGTCGGCACCCTCCTCGATGTAGAGGCGACGCACCTTCTGGCCGGCGGGGCCGGTCTGGTGCGTGACCAGCTGCATGCCCAGGATTTGCTCCGACAGGGCCTTCACGTCATCAATCGAGCGCGCCAGCTTGACCCCGCCACCCTTGCCACGGCCACCGGCGTGGATCTGCGCCTTCACGACCCAGACCGGGCCACCCAGCTTCTGTGCGGCTTCCAGTGCTTCCTGCACGGTGAAAGCGGCATGGCCTCGGGGCACGGGCACGCCGAACTGGCGCAGGATTTCCTTGCCCTGGTATTCGTGAATCTTCATGGGGGTCTCGCTTGGGAAAAGTTCAGGAAAGGTTTGACGTCCCGTCGGCCGTGGCGGCCGCGAGCGTGCTCGACGGTGCCCGGTACCAGCGGGGGTAGTAGGTCTTGACAGCCTCGCCATCGCGCCTCAACGCGTGGCAGCGATCAAGCTGGAAGGGCGGCACGTCACCGCCGGGCCCCTCGCGGGTGTCCAGCACCACGCCGGCAAAGGCCTGCATCACCGCAGTGGGCAGAACCTGACTCATCTCGGTCAGATGGGTGCAGCCCTGCACACCGCCCAGCCGCTCCTTGACCGCATGCCGGAACCCTTTGAGCAGGTTCAGGCCGACCAGGCGGGCATAGGCATCGCCATGGTCGTCGCAGCGGCCAGGGTAAGGCATGCGCCGGGTTTCGGCTCCGGCCTCGCGTATCGTCAGCTGCGTATCGACCACCAGGCGCAACAGCATGTCATGCACTGGCTCGCCGGCAAGGCGTACGCCCTGGGCCAAGGTGACATCGTGGGTCTTGGTGTCGCTCAGATGGGCATCGACCTCCCACAGCCCGTCGTCGCGGGCATAGACGTGCACGTCTATGCTGCGTCGGTGCATGAGCTTGCGCTCGGACGAGGCAGGAGGCAGGGACATCAGGTCAACGCGCGGGAGGGCCGTCGGGGAGGGACGTGAAAACACCCCGGCGTGGGGGCGCCGGGCAACAGGCGGCAATGTAGCATGCTGCGCCGCACCAAGGCTTTCACCAAGCTTTCAAGCGCTTGATCCAGATCACCCGCCTGCCGACTCAGTCGGCTTCGGTGCCCTGCACCACCTTGCGTATCACCTCGGGCGAGAAGCCGCGGCCGGCCAGAAAGCGCATCTGCTTGGCACGGGCGGCGGGATCGGCGGCGATTTCGCCGAATTTGCGCTGCCAGACCTGGCGCGCGCGCTCGAACTCGCTGTCCTTCAGCGCCTGCTGGCTGGCTGCGTCGGCTGCCAGGCCATGCTGGGACAACTCCTGCCTGATGCGCAGATTCCCGTAGCGCTGGGCCCGGGCGTTGATGCGTGACTCGACGAAACGGGCTTCGCTCAAGTAGCGGTTGGCCTGCAGCCAGTCGAGCAAGGCATCGACTTCGCTCGCGGCGCTGACCTCGCCGGATTCGGCATCTGACTCGAACTCAAGCACATCGCCCTCCGCCTCCCGGCGGGCCTGATGTGCCTTCTCATCCTGCTGGCGTGCAATGCGCAGCAGCTTGCGTTGCAGCTCGCTGCGGCTGTGCTCACGCTGGGCCAGCAGCGCAATGGCGCGAGCCTTCAGCGACAGCGGCTTCACGAGGCTGCGACTGAAGGCCGGATGGGTTTACTGCGCCTCGGCGGCCTGCAGCGGCACGCCCATCGCTTCACGCACCTTGTTCTCGATTTCCAGCGCGATGTCGCGGTTCTCGCGCAGGAACTCGCGGGCATTGTCCTTGCCCTGGCCGATCTTCTCGCCGTTGTAGGCGTACCAGGAGCCGGACTTGTCGAGGATCTTGGCCTCGACGCCCATGTCGATCACCTCACCCTCGCGGCTGATGCCCTCGCCATAGAGGATGTCGAACTCGGCGGTCTTGAACGGTGGCGCCACCTTGTTCTTGACGACCTTGACCTTGGTTTCGCTGCCGATGATCTCCTCGCCCTTCTTGATATTGCCGATGCGGCGGATATCCAGGCGCACCGAGGCATAGAACTTCAGCGCATTGCCGCCGGTCGTGGTTTCGGGGCTGCCAAACATCACACCGATCTTCATGCGGATCTGGTTGATGAAGATGACCATGCAGTTGGTCTTTTTGATCGTGGCGGTCAGCTTGCGCAGCGCCTGGCTCATCAGGCGGGCCTGCAGGCCGGGCAGGGAGTCGCCCATTTCGCCCTCCAGCTCGGCCTTGGGCGTCAGTGCCGCAACCGAGTCGACAACGATCAGGTCCACCGAGCCGGAGCGCACCAGCGCATCGACAATTTCCAGCGCCTGTTCGCCGGTATCCGGCTGGCTGATCAGCAACTCTTGCAGATTGACGCCCAGCTTCTGTGCGTATTGCGCATCGAGGGCATGCTCGGCATCGATGAAGGCGCAGACGCCTGACTGCTTTTGCATCTCGGCAATCACCTGCAGGGTCAGGGTCGTCTTGCCCGAGGATTCAGGGCCGTAGATCTCGACCACGCGGCCGCGCGGCAGGCCACCGACGCCCAGCGCGATGTCCAGGCCCAGCGAGCCGGTGGACACCACCTGGATGTCTTCGATGACTTCGCCTTCGCCCAGCCGCATGATGGAGCCCTTGCCGAACTGCTTTTCGATCTGGGCAAGTGCGGCGGCCAGGGCCTTGGCTTTTTCGGGGTTGACTGATTTCACTGGGGCGTCCATGGTGTGTCTCCGGGTTCGGTGCCGAATTATGACTCAATCTGTATATTCGTACAGTAGTTTTGTGCGGTCAAGCTGAGCTGTCTGTGAGCGTCCCTAGAATTGGGGGCGGTCTTGTCCCTCGGGCTGAATTGGAGAGCGCATGCGCATATTGATTGCTGAAGACGACCAGGTGCTGGCCGATGGCTTGCTGCGCTCCTTGCGCAATGCCGGCTATGCGGTGGATCAGGTGAGCAGCGGCTCCGAGGCCGACGCGGCACTGGCCTCGCATGAGTTCGATCTGCTGATACTGGACCTGGGTTTGCCGCGCATGCATGGGCTGGACGTGCTGCGCAAGCTGCGCGGGCGCGGCTCCTCGGTGCCGGTGCTGATCTTGACAGCGGCCGACAGCGTCGAGCAGCGCGTCAAGGGGCTGGACCTGGGCGCCGACGACTACATGGCCAAGCCCTTCTCGCTACAGGAGCTGGAAGCCCGCGTGCGTGCGCTGACCCGCCGCGGCCTGGGCACCGCATCGAGCGTCATCAAGCACGGGCCGCTGAGCTTCGACGCCACCGGTCGCGTGGCCTATATCAACGAGCAGATGATCGAACTGTCGGCCCGCGAGCTGAGCCTGCTGGAAGTGCTGCTGCAGCGCGCCGGCCGTCTGGTCAGCAAGGACCAGTTGGTCGAGCACCTGTGCGAATGGGGTGAAGAGGTCAGCAACAACGCGATCGAGGTCTATATCCACCGGTTGCGCAAGAAGATCGAGCAGGGGCCGATACGCATCGCCACCGTCCGCGGGCTTGGATATTGCCTGGAGAAAATCGCAAGCTAGCCGCACTGGCTGCCCACGATGCGCGCCGAATCCGACCAGCGCTCCCTGTTCGGCGAGATCCTTGACTGGATGCTCGCGCCGCTGCTGTTGATCTGGCCGATGAGCGTGTTCCTGACCTGGCTGGTCGCCCAGGGCATTGCCAACAAGCCCTATGACCGCGAGCTGGGTGAGATGGCACGCACGCTGGGCTTGCAGGTCTCGGTCGAGGCGGCCAGGGGCAGCGGCAGCGGCAAGGCGCGCTATGCGCTGTCGCCCGAGGCTGCGGCCCTGCTGCGCGCCGACGAGACCGACACCGTCTACTACCAGGTGCTGGGCACCCAGGGCGAGTTCCTCAGCGGTGACCGCGCCCTGCCCCTGCCCGGCGAGGACGAGCCGGTGGCCGCCTGGGAGCTGCGCTACCGCGACGAGGAGCTGCCGGGCGACAGCGTGCGCGTCGCCTATCTCTGGGTCTGGCCCGAGGGTCAGGCCGGCGGCAAGATGATGCTGGTGCAGGTGGCCGAAACGCTGGGCAAGCGCTCGCGGCTGACCAACGAAATCATCAAGGGCGTGATACTGCCGCAGTTCGTGATACTGCCGCTGGCCGTGCTGCTTGTCTGGCTGGCGCTGGCACGCGGCATTGCGCCGCTCAATGAGCTGCAGCGACGCATCCGTTCGCGCGACAGCTCGGACCTGAGCCCGATCGACGAGCGCCGCATCCCCGACGAGGTGGCGCCGCTGGTGCGCGCAATCAACGACCTGCTGGGCCGGCTCGACCAGTCGATCAGCGGCCAGAAGCACTTCCTGGCCGATGCCGCCCACCAGCTGAAGACGCCGCTGGCCGGTCTGCGCATGCAAGCCGAGTTGGCGCAGCGCGAAATCGACCTGGGCCGCAGCAGCCCCTCGGAGCTGAAGCTGTCGCTGCAGCAGATCTCGCTGTCCAGCCAGCGCGCCGCGCACATGGTCAATCAGCTGCTGGCAATGGCTCGGGCCGAGGACAACGAGCATTCGGCGCGACGGGTCGAGGTCAATCTGGTCGAGCTGGCAATGGAAACGGTGCGCGACTTCGTTCCGCGGGCGATGGACAAGCGCATCGACCTCGGCTACGAGGGCCCCGAGACCAGCACCAGCAGCCTGCGCCTGCTGGGCCATCCGGTGCTGATACGCGAGCTGATACGCAATCTGGTGGACAACGCCCTGCTCTACACACCCACCGGCGGCACGGTGACGGTGCGCATCATGGAAGACCCGTTCGGCCAGGTCACCGTGCTGCAGGTCGAGGACTCGGGGCCGGGTATTGCCCCGACCGAGCGCGAGCAGGTGTTTCAGCCCTTCTACCGCTCACTGGGTACCAATGTCGATGGCTCGGGCCTGGGCCTGGCCATCGTGCGCGAGATTGCCCTCCAGCATGAGGCCGAGCTGAGCGTGGACGACACCCGGCCACGCAAGCCCGGCCTCAACACCGATGCCGAGGGCCAGGGGCCGGGCGCACGTTTCACCGTGCGCTTCCATGCCTATGCCAAGGCGATCGAGCCGGGGGATGCCTAACGCCGCAGCAGACCGAGCAGGCAGCCGTCATCCAGCCCGGCCAGGCCCTCCTGGCAGGCACGCTCAAACAACGCGGCGGCCTGGGCGCCCAGCGGCACATCGAAACCCTGCAGCTGCGCGGCGCGCAGCGCCAGCGCCGAGTCCTTGCGCAGCAAGCTGGTATGGGCACGGGGCACCAGATCGCCGGCCAACGCGCGGCGCATGCGGTCGCTGCCTATCCAGCTCTGGCCGCTGCTCTGCTCAATCACGTCCAGCGTCTGCCCGCCGTCCAGGCCCAGCCGCTCGGCCAGCGCCAGCACCTCGGCCGCGCCGGCCAGATTGATGGCGGCCAGCAGGTTGTTGACGAGCTTGGTGCGCGCCGCGTCGCCCGGTCGCTCGCTGATCACGAAGCGCTTGCTGGACAGCACGCCCAGCAGCGCCTCGTGCTGCGCCAGCACCGCCGCCGGGGCGGCCAGCATCAGGCTCATCTCGCCCGCACGGGCTCGGGCCGGGCCACCGGACATCGGGCTGTCGATGCAGTGAAGGCCCAGCGCCACCAGGCGGGCGGCAATGGCCTCCACCTGATCCGGGCCCAGGGTCGGGCACAGCAGCACGGTGCCGCCTTTCGGCAACTGCTCGGCAGCACCCTGGTCACCGAACAGCACCTGCTCCGCTTGCGCGGCATCGACAACGGCCACGATCAGCGATTCGCAATGCACCGCCAGCTCGGCCGGGCTGTCGGCCAGGGTCGCGCCCTCGGCCAACGCACGCTGCTGCACGGCCGGGGCTGTGTCGCACACCGCCACGGCCCAGCCCTGATCCAGCAGGCGCTGCATCATTGCAAAGCCCATATTGCCGGCACCGATCAGGCCAACCGTCCTGGTCATGACTGGATCAACCTGCGGCTCTTGGCGATGGACATCAGAATGCCCAGACCCAGGCCCAAGGTCACCATTGCCGTGCCACCATAGCTGATGAAGGGCAGCGGCACGCCCACCACCGGCAGGATGCCGCTGACCATGCCCATATTGACAAAGGCATAGGTGAAGAAGCTCAGCGTGATGGCCCCGGCCAGCAGCCGCGAGAACTGCGACGGCGCGTCGCCGGCAATGATCAACCCGCGCAGGATCAGGAACAGAAACCCCAGCATCAGCCCGGCCACGCCGACCAGGCCGAACTCCTCGCCATAGGCTGCAAAGATGAAGTCGGTGGTGCGCTCCGGGATGAACTCCAGATGGGTCTGCGTGCCCTTCATGAAGCCCTTGCCACCGATACCGCCGGAGCCGATCGCGATCTCGCCCTGGATGATGTGAAAGCCCTTGCCCAGCGGATCCTTGGTCGGGTCCAGCAGCGTGCAGACGCGGTTCTTCTGGTAATCCTTCAGCACATGCCACTGCACGCCGGGTTGACAGATCGTGTCTTCACTGAGCACCAGCGCGGTGATGCCGATACCGGCGGCCAGCACGGCGGGCACGATCAGCTTCCAGGGCAGGCCGGCGAAGAAGATCACATACAGGCCGGCCGACAGGATCAGGATGGAGGTGCCCAGGTCGGGCTGCTTGGCCACCAGCCCCACCGGTATGGCCAGCAGCACAAAGGCCACGCCAAAGTCGAGCAGGCGCAGCTGGCCCTCGCGCTTCTGGAACCACCAGGCCAGCATCAGCGGCATGGCGATCTTCAGGATCTCGGAGGGCTGGATCACGATGCCCACATTGAGCCAGCGGGTTGCACCCTTCTTGGAGATGCCGAACAAGGCGGTGGCGATCAGCAACGCCACGCCGACGACATAGAGCGGCACGGCCAGAGCCATCAAGCGCTGCGGCGGCACCTGTGCGACCAGGAACAGGATGCCCGCGGCCAGCAGCATATTGCGGCCGTGATCGACAAAGCGCGTGCCGTGATCGAAGCCGGCCGAATACATGGTCATCAGGCCCAGGCCGACCAGCCAAAGAATGGCCACCAGCAGCAGGCCGTCGAAGCCCGACAGCAGCGGCCGAAGGCGGCGCCACAGGGAGGGCCGGTCAAACACCACGCTCATTGGGTCACCTCCGTGCTTCGCACTCCGGTGCGAGTCCCCTTCGGAACGGCCGCGCGGGGGCTCATGGTTTGGCTCCTGCCGATGCGGCTTTGGCTGGATTGCTGGCGGCCGATGCGGCAGCCGACGCCGCCGCGGCCACCGCCTCGGCCGAACCTGGCAAGGGCACGCTGGCGATGGGCCGGGTCGCGCCCACCGGGGCGGTGGTCTGCCCTTTTTGCGTCAGCGCGATGTCCTGCTCGCTGGGATATTGGCCCTGCAGCAGGAAGTCGAACACCCGCCGGGCGATCGGCGCGGCCGAGGTCGAACCGAAGCCGGCGTTCTCGACGATCACCGCCACGGCAATGCTAGGCGCCTCGACCGGAGCAAAGGCCACATACAGCGAGTGATCGCGCTTGTATTCATCGGCCTTGATATTGCTGTACTTTTCGCCTGCGCGCAGGCCGATGGCCTGGGCGGTGCCGGTCTTGCCGCCGCTCTGGTAGGCCGCACCGGCAAAGGCCGCACGCGATGTGCCCTCGACGGTCACGCCATGCATGGCCTGGGTGATGACCTGCACATGCTCGGGCAGCAGCGGCAGGGGTTCGAGGGCATCGCTGGCGACCCGGCGCTTGCGATGATCGACCACATCCTCGATCTCGCGCACCAGGCGTGGCCGGTAGCGCTGGCCGCCGGTGATCAGCGTGGACGTTGCGGTGGCCATCTGCAGCATGGTGAAGTGGTTATAGCCCTGGCCTATGCCCAGCGAGATGGTCTCGCCGGCATACCACTTCTGCTGCTCGGGCTTCTTGTAGGCCCGCTTCTTCCAGGCGGTGCTGGGCAGCAGGCCCGTGACTTCGCCCTGCATGTCGATCTCGGTCTTGCGGCCGAAGCCGAAGGGCTCCAGCTGGTCATGGATCAGGTCCACGCCCATCTCGTTGGCCAGGCTGTAGAAATAGACGTTGCTGGACTGCACGATGGCCAGGCGCATGTCCTTGGGGCCGGGCCGGTCGCTCTCCGGGCTGCCGAAGGTGCGGCCCCCGAAGCTGAAGGTCAGGTTGTCCATGATCACCGTGCTGGCGGCACGCTTGCCCGAGTTCAGCGCGGCGATCGACATGAAGGGCTTGAACGTCGAGCCCGGCGGGTAGGTGCCGCGCAGGGCACGGTTCAGCAGCGGTTTGTCGGCATCCTCGTTCAGCTCGCGCCAGCTGTCGGCGTCGATGCCATCGACGAACAGATTCGGGTCGAAGGTCGGCTTGCTGACGAAGGCCAGCACCTCGCCGGTGCGCGGATCCATCGCGACCAGGGCGCCACGACGGTCGGCGAACAGCTCCTCGACCAGGGCCTGCAGCCGGATGTCGATCGACAGCACCAGCTTGTTGCCTGGCGTCGGCGGGTTGCTGCGCAGGCGGCGCACGGCTCGGCCACCGGCACTGGTCTCGACTTCCTCGAAACCCGTCTGGCCGTGCAGTTCCTTCTCGTAGGCCTGCTCCAGGCCCAGCTTGCCGATGTAGTCGGTGCCGCGGTAGTTCGCCAGATCCTCGTCGGGCCAGTCCTCCATCAGCTTCTTCTCGGCCTGGTTGATGCGACCGATATAGCCGATCAGATGGCTGCCGACCGCGCCCAGCGGATAGCTGCGGAACAGCCGCGCCTTGATCTCGACGCCGGGGAAGCGGAAACGCTGGGCGGTGAAGCGCGCCACCTCCTCGTCGCTCAGCTTGGTGCGTATCGGCAGCGACTCGAAGCTCTTGCCCTCATCCATCAGGCGCTTGAAGCGCTTGCGGTCACGCGGCTGCACCTCCACCAGTTCGGCCAGCGCGTTGATGGTCTGCTCCAGGTCCGGCACCTTGGAAGGCGTGATCTCCAGGGTGAAGGCCGAGTAGTTGCTGGCCAGCACAACGCCGTTGCGATCAACGATCAGGCCGCGGTTGGGCACGATGGGCACGACGGCGATGCGGTTCGCCTCGGCGCGTGTCGACAGCTCCTCATGCTTGAACACCTGCAGAAACACCAGGCGGGCGGCCAGCAGCGAGAAGCAGAACAGCACGAAACCCGCCGCGGCGAAGATGCGCAGGCGAAAGCGGCTCAGCTCCTGGCCAAGGTTCTTCAGTTCGGTCATGTCGCCGCCGTCAGCACGTGATTCAGCACGGGGTCAGCGCTCACAGCGGCCGGTGCTTGTCCGGATCCGGCGGCCGGCGCTGAGGTGCCAGCAGCAGGGCCGACACAAATGGCCACAGCAAGGCCTCGAACACCGGCGCGAGCAACAGGCTCCAGCCCGGCCACATGCCACCGACGATCATGCGCACGATCAGCGACACCGCATGGGCGGCCACGAACAGCGGCAGCACATGCAGCGCCTGCGGCAGCAGCGGAAACCACAGCAGCCGCCGGTGCAGGGCCACCGCACCAAAGCTCAGCAGCGTGTAGGACAGCGCATGCTGGCCCAGCAGCGCACCATGGTGCACATCCATCGCCAGGCCGAAGAAGAAGGCCAGGCCGACGCCGACCCGGCGCGACTGGTGCACATTCCAGAACACCAGCACCAGGGCCAGCAGATCGGGCATCGCCGGCTGGCGCCCCATCGGGATCAGATTGAACCCCAGCGCGATCAGGAGGCTGAAGGCAATGAACAGCGGGTTGGCCGGCAGCAACAGCTGGCCATGGGCGCGCGGCATGATCACTTGTGGCCTCCCTTCCTGACGGCACCGCGCGCCGGCTCGGAGGCGGCGGTGGCAGCGGGCCGGGCCGGCAGCTGCAGGCCCACCGGGTCGAGCACCAGCACATGGCGCACGCTGTCGCTGGCGGCCACCGGCGCCAGGCTGATCTGAGCGAAGCCGGATTCGGCGCGGCGCTCCACCGCCACCACCCTGGCAACGGGCAGACCGGCCGGATAGACGCCATCGACGCCCGAGGTCGTCAGCAGATCGTCCTTTTGCACATCGGCATTGCCGGCCATATAGCGCAGCTCCATGCCGCTGCTGTCGCCATTGCCGAAGGCGGCACTGCGGTGCTGGGTGCGATTGTTGAGCACCGGCACGGCGGCGTCCTTGTCGGTCAGCAGGGTGACCTCGGACGACAGCGGATAGACCCGCGTCACCTGGCCCAGCACGCCGACCTCGTTGATCACCGGCGAACCGGCCTTCACGCCCTGGGCCGCGCCGCGGTCGATGACGACCTTGCGCGAGAACGGGTCGGGTGTGTCGTACAGCACCTCGGCCGCCGCCACCTTGACCTGCAGGCTGGGGCGCAGCTCCAGCAGCGCACGCAGCCGCGTGTTCTCCTCCTGCAGCTGGGCGACGCGCAGGACCTGGGCCGATTGCGCGGCCAGCAGCCGGCGCGACTGGTCGTCGGCCTTGGTCGCGGCCTGCATGCTGTGCCAGTAGTCGACCATCGATTCCCAGCTCTCCACCGGCGCCAACAGCAGGCGCTGCACCGGGTGCAGGGCAGTGGCCAGGGCGGCGCGCAGCGGATAGGTGATCTTGAAGCGGGTGTCGGCCACCATCAGGAACACCGCCAGCGCGGCAAATACCAGCAGCTTGGTCAGCGCAGACATGCCCTGCCGGAAGAACGGCGGGGGGGTGCGATCAAAGGAACCGAGCGACATGGCGGAACAGTCAGATCACGGAAAGAGCAGGGCCTGCTGGGAACGAAAAGGCCGGCGACGTGAGCAACGTGCCGGCCTGGGACTGCACCTGGGACCGACCTTACTCGGAAGTGAAAATGGACCCGAGGCGCTCCATCCGCTCCAGCGCCATGCCGCAACCGCGCACTACGCAGGTCAGCGGATCTTCGGCCACCAGCACCGGCAGGCCGGTTTCCTCGGCCAGCAGGCGGTCCAGGTCGCGCAAGAGCGCGCCGCCGCCGGTCAGCATCATGCCGCGCTCGGCGATGTCGGCGCCCAGCTCGGGCGGCGTCTGCTCCAGCGCGTTCTTCACCGCCGACACGATCTGGTTCAGCGGGTCAGTCAGCGCCTCGAGGATCTCGTTGCTGGAGATGGTGAAGCTGCGCGGCACGCCCTCGCTGAGGTTGCGGCCCTTGACTTCCATTTCCTTCACCTCGGAGCCCGGGAAGGCCGAGCCGATGTGCTTCTTGATCGATTCCGCCGTCGGCTCGCCGATCAGCATGCCGTAGTTGCGGCGGATGTAATTGATGATGGCCTCGTCGAACTTGTCGCCGCCGACGCGGACCGAGCCCTTGTAGACCATGCCGCCCAGCGAGATCACGCCGACCTCGGTGGTGCCGCCGCCTATGTCGACGACCATGGAGCCGGACGCTTCCGACACCGGCAGCCCGGCGCCGATCGCCGCGGCCATCGGCTCCTCGATCAGGTAGACCTCGCTGGCGCCGGCGCCAAGAGCCGACTCGCGGATCGCACGGCGCTCGACCTGGGTCGAGCCGCAGGGCACGCAGATGATGATTCTCGGGCTCGGCTTGAGCATCTTCGAGTCATGCACCATCTTGATGAACTGCTTGAGCATCTGCTCGGTGACGGTGAAGTCGGCGATCACGCCGTCCTTCATCGGGCGTATCGCCTCGATATTGCCGGGCACCTTGCCCAGCATGGCCTTGGCCTCGCGGCCGACGGCCTGGATGGTTTTCTTGCCATTCGGGCCACCTTCGTGGCGGATGGCAACCACCGAGGGCTCGTCAAGCACGATGCCCTTGCCGCGGACGTAGATCAGCGTGTTGGCGGTGCCCAGGTCGATGGCCAGATCGGTGGAAAAGTAGCGGCGCAGAGATGCGAACATGGTGTGTGGGTTGGCGCAAAGGCCTCGGCAAAGCGTCTTGAGAGAGAGTCGCCGTACAGCCTTTGCAGCGTGCTTTTCAGCGTGAATCGGAGGGTGGGTGGCGCCCGAGGTGCACGGCGCCGCTTGAGTATGTGGATAACCGTAGATAATACCCGATCACCCCGCTATTTCGACCGATCAGGCGCTCTAAGTATCGTAAGCAGGAGCGCTTTGTTTTTTGAACTTCTCCGACTGCATCTCCATGGCCTTGACCCCGCAAGACGTCAGCCGCATCGCCCATCTGGCCCGCCTGGAACTTCAGGACGCCGAGGCCGCCGCGATGCTGACGCAACTGAACGGTTTTTTCTCCATCGTCGAGCAAATGAGCGCGGTTGACACCAGCGGCGTCGAGCCGCTGTACACCCCGCTGTCCGCCGTGCAGGCCGTGCATCTGCGCCTGCGCGACGACGCCGTCACGGAGAGCAACCAGCGCGAACTGAATCAGCGCAGCGCCCCGGCCGTCGAAGACGGCCTGTTCCTCGTGCCCAAGGTGATCGAATGAGCAAGCCGCTGCACCACCTGGGCGTGGCCGAGATCGGCCAGGCATTGGCCGCCAGAACGCTGTCCAGCGTCGAGATCACGCAACATCTGCTGACACAATTTTCCAGCCATGCCGGCCTCGGTACGCTGTTGGCCGGCAACCCGGAGCTCGCCTTGGCCCAGGCACGGGCCGCCGATGCGCGGCGGGCTGCCGGCGAGCGCGGCGCGCTCTTGGGCGTGCCTTTGGCGCACAAGGACATCTTCGTCACCCGGGACCTGCCGACCACGGCCGGCTCGAAGATGCTGACCGACTACAGGAGCCCCTTCGACGCCACCGTCGTGTCGCGCCTGGCCGCGGCCGGCACCGTGACCCTGGGCAAGCTGAACTGCGACGAGTTCGCGATGGGCTCGGCCAACGAGAACTCGGCCTATGGCCCGGTGCTCAACCCCTGGGACCGCACCCGCGTGCCGGGCGGCTCGTCGGGCGGCTCGGCCGCGGCCGTGGCCGCCAGATTGCTGCCCGCCGCCACCGGCACCGACACCGGCGGCTCGATCCGCCAGCCGGCCAGCTTCACCGGCATCACCGGCATCAAGCCGACCTACGGCGTGTGCTCCCGCTACGGCATGATCGCCTTCGCCTCCAGCCTGGACCAGGCCGGCCCGATGGCCCGCTCGGCCGAAGACTGCGCGCTGCTGCTGTCGGCAATGAGCGGTTTTGACGAGCGCGACTCAACCAGCGCCGAGCGCCCGCCGCAGGACTTCCATGCACAGATGCTGCAGCCGCGGGAAGGCGCCACCGCCGCGCAGCCGCTCAAGGGCCTGCGCATCGGCCTGCCCAGGGAGTTCTTCCCGGCCGCCCTGGCCGTCGATGTGAACGGTGCCGTGCGCTCGGCACTGGCCGAGCTGGAGAAGCTGGGCGCCACGCTGGTCGATGTGAGCCTGCCCCGCACCGAGCTGTCGATTCCGGTCTACTACATCATCGCCCCGGCCGAGGCCAGCTCGAACCTGAGCCGCTTCGACGGCGTGCGCTACGGCCACCGCGCCGAGCAGTACGGCGATCTGCTGGACATGTACAAGAAGTCGCGCAGCGAGGGATTCGGCGCCGAGGTGAAGCGCCGCATCATGATTGGCGCCTATGTGCTGAGCCATGGCTATTACGACGCCTACTATCTGCAGGCGCAGAAGCTGCGCCGCATGATCGCCGACGACTTCCAGCAGTGCTTCCAGCAGTGCGATCTGATCGCCGGCCCGGTGGCGCCCACCGTCGCCTGGCGCTTGAGCGAGCAGGGCGACGACCCGGTCAAAGCCTATCTGGCCGACATCTTCACCCTGCCCGGCTCGCTGGCCGGCCTGCCCGGCATGAGCATCCCCGCCGGTTTCGGCGAAGGTGGCATGCCGGTGGGCCTGCAGCTGATAGCCAACTATTTCAACGAAGGCGGCCTGCTGCACGCGGCCCACGCCTTCCAGCAGGCGACCGACTGGCACCAGCGCGCGCCGGCAGGGTTCTGAACATGAGCACAAACAGCAAACTGATACGCGGTTACGAGGTGGTGATAGGCCTGGAGAACCATGTCCAGCTGTCCACCCAGTCGAAGATCTTCAGCGGCTCTTCCACCGCCTTCGGCGCCGAGCCCAACACCCAGGCCTCGCCGGTGGACCTGGCCCTGCCCGGCACCCTGCCGGTGCTGAACCGCGGTGCGGTCGAGCGGGCGATACGCTTCGGCCTGTCGGTCGGCGCGAAGATCGCGCCGCTGTCGATCTTTGCGCGCAAGAACTACTTCTACCCCGACCTGCCCAAGGGCTACCAGATCAGCCAGTACGAGATCCCGGTCGTGCAGGGCGGCAAGCTGGAGTTCTTCGTCGGCGACAAGAAGCACACCGTCAACCTGACCCGTGCCCACCTCGAGGAAGACGCGGGCAAGAGCCTGCACGAGGACTATCACGGCCTCACCGGCATCGACCTGAACCGCGCAGGCACGCCGCTCTTGGAGATCGTGTCCGAGCCCGATATGCGCTCCGGCGCCGAGGCCGCCGAGTACGCCAAAACCCTGCACGCGCTGGTGATGTGGCTGGGCATCTGCGACGGCAATATGCAGGAAGGCTCGTTCCGCTGCGACGTCAATGTCTCGGTGCGCAAGCCCGGCGCGCCCTATGGCACGCGCCGCGAGATCAAGAACCTGAACAGCTTCCGCTACATCCTGCAGGCGGTGGACTACGAGGTGAACTGGCAGATCGACGAAATCGAGGACGGCCGCCAGGTGCAGCAGGCCACCATCCTGTTCAACCCCGACACCGGCGAGACGCGGGCGATGCGCAGCAAGGAAGACGCGGCCGACTACCGCTATTTCCCCGACCCCGATCTGCCGCCGCTGGTGATCGCCCCCGAGTGGGTGGAGCGGGTGCGCGGCGAGATGCCGGAACTGCCGGCGCTGATGGCGGAGCGCTTCCAGCGCGACTACGGCCTGCCCGCCTATGACGCGGCGATGATGACACAGAGCGTGGCGCTGAGCGGCTTCTTCGAGACCGCCGCCAAGGCCTGCGGCCAGCCGAAGCTGGTGGCCAACTGGCTGATGGGCGAGGTGTCGCGGCGACTGAATGCTGAAGAGAAGACCATCGCCGACAGCCCTGTCGATGCCGCCACGCTGGCTGCCCTGATAAGCCGCATCAGCGATGGCACGATCTCGAACAACGGCGCCAAGCAGGTGTTCGAGGCCCTGTGGAGCGGCTCCGGCGAGGTTGACTCGCTGATCGACTCGCTGGGCCTGAAGCAGATGAGCGACACCGGCGAACTCGAACGCATCCTCGACGAGGTGCTGGCCGCCAACCCGAAGTCGGTCGAGGAGTTCCGCGCCGGCAAGGAGAAGGCCTTCAACGCGCTGGTCGGCCAGGCGATGAAGGCGACCAAGGGCAAGGCCAATCCGTCGGCCGTCAATGAAGTGCTGAAGAAGAAGCTCGGCGCGTAGCCCGGATGCAATCCGGGGCCATGACGGCCACAAGACCCCCGGATTCCATCCGGGCTACTTCTTGGCTGGAGGAAGACTGCCTGGCGCCGCGCCGCCCCACAACTGCTTCAGCCGCGCCAGCTCCACGTCGTACAGCGCGGTGATGCGCACCAGCTCGACCTTCTGGTTTTCGATCAGCTCGCGCTGCGCCTCGGCGGCGGCGTCATTGGCATCGAGCTGCTGCTTGAGCTTGGGAGGCAGGGGTTTGCCCTTGTAGAACTCCTGCTCATTGGTCAGCGGTACCCGCTCCTGGGCCAGTTCCTTGAGGCGGTTCTGCGAGATGCGCATCGCCTTGTTGATATCGTCCAGCGCGGCGTCGCGCACCTTGCGGTGGGCGGCCTCGTTGGGGTAGCGCAGCATCAGATTGCGGTCGCGGCGCTGGGCATCGGCCAGGGCCAGGCGCTCGGCATTGCGCTTGCGATCCAGAATTTCCTGTTCGGCCCGCTCCTCGGGCGACATCAGCGGCGGCACCACCGCCTTCAGCGAACCATCGCTGTTGAGCACCCGCTGCTCGCGCGCGGCGCACTCGGGAATGATGCGATCCGAGGTCAGCTTGCGGCCGTCGGGGGTGGTGCAGGTGTAGATGCCGGTGATGGCGGCCTGGGCTGCTGGAGCAAGTACGGCGCAGCACAGCAGGACCAGGCCCGGTCCGACCCATGCGCCAATCACCCTGCTCCTGAACAAAACCTGCATCAGATTCCGTAGCGCTGACGGTAGGCGTCAACGCGCTCCACATGCTCTCCCAGCGCCGAATTGCTGCCGGAGCGCAGATACTGGAGCAAGTCGGTCAAGGTCGCAATGGGAACCACCGGCAGGCCCAGCTCCCGGGTGACGTACTGCACAGCCGACCAGGGTTTGTCCACCCCGCCCTCGGCCGCCTTCTCCTGGCGGTCCAGCGCGATCGTCACGCCGCAGGGCGTGGCGCCGGCGGCCTGGATCATCGCAATCGACTCGCGCACCGAGGTGCCGGCCGAGATCACGTCGTCGATGATCAAGACCCGACCCTTGACCGGAGCACCAACCAGGGTGCCTCCTTCGCCATGGTCCTTGGCCTCCTTGCGGTTGTAGGCGTAGGGCACGTTGCGGCCCATGCGCGCCAGCTCCATCGCCACCGCCGCGGCGAGGGTGATGCCCTTGTAGGCCGGGCCGAAGATCATGTCGAACTGCAGGCCTGACGCGATCAGGGTCTGGGCATAGAACTGCGCCAGGCGCCCCAGCTTGGCGCCATCGTCGAACAGGCCGGCATTGAAGAAGTAGGGGCTCAGCCGCCCGGCCTTGGTCTTGAACTCACCAAAGCGCAGCACGCCGGCCTCGACTGCGAAGGCTACGAATTCCTGGGCGACGGCGGGGGAGGTGGTCATGTGGGTATTAACGCGTGAGGGGGCTCGGGGGATTGTAGGGGCGAGGTAACAGAATGAAAAAGGCCCGGGTTCTGGGGGGAACCCGGGCCTCGAAGCGTGGAAATGACTCAGCCAGTCGGATCAGAAGCTGGCTTTGAATTGCACCCCATAGCTGCGCGGCTCATTGATGATGCCGGTCAGGTTGTTGAAGTCGATGGCGGCAATCACCTGCTGGCGGTTGGTGATGTTGCGCACATAGCCGGCCACCTCATACTTGCCATTTCCCCAGCCGTAGCCGACGCGCAGGCCGCCTTCGAGCATGGACTTGGCGCGGTACTCGACGGCCTCGTACAGGAACATGTTGTACTGGTCCTTGTAGGCCCAGTCGGTCAGCACATAGAGGTCGCCGTTGGCGAACTCGGTGCTGTACTTCAGCGTCCAGTTGGCCACCCACTTCGGCGCGCGCGGCAGCGGGTTGCCACCGATCAGCACCGTGCCGGCCACCGGGCCCGGCTTGTTCAGGACCGTGCAGCCGGTATTGGGCTGCAGGAACTGGAAGGTGGCATTGCCGCAAGGCGTGACGAACAGTGCGTCGTCCTTGATCTTGGTGTCGTTGTAGCTCAGGCCCAGGGTGGTCTTCCAGTCGCGGGCGATGATGGCCTGCGCATCGAGCTCGAAGCCTTGGCCGGTGGCCTTATTGGCGTTGACCAGACGATTCTGGTTGACGCTGCCGCTGCCGGCGGTGAGCTGCAGATCATTGACGCGGTAGCTGAACACGGTGCCGCTAATGCGGGCGCTCTTGTCCAGCACATCGGCCTTGAAGCCGGCCTCGAAGGACAGCGCCTTCTCGGCCTTGGCCACCGAAATCGGCGAGGTGCCGGCCGGCACGACCGACGCGTCAAAGAACAGCACGCGGCCCTGGATGCTCGGTGCCCGGTAGCCGGTGGCCACGCGGGTGAACAGCGACACATCCTTGTTCAGCGTGTAGTTCGCACCCAGGTCCCAGCTCCAATTGGTGGACTTGGGATTGGTCGTCACCGTTGCGATGTTCGGCAGGAAGGGGTGCTGCGTGCGCGAGGCGTCGAAGTCCTTCTTGTCATCGGTGTAGCGCAGACCGCCCCGCAGCTTGAAGTCCGGCGTGACCTGATAGTTCAGGCTGCCGAAGGCGGCCCAGGACTTGGAGGTCTGGTGCTGCACGGCGTAACCGTTCTGCGGATCGCCGGGGGCGAACGAGTCGTAGTTGAAGCTGTCCACCTGCAGCTTCTCATGGAAGTAGTACAGGCCGCCGATCCACTGCAAGGCATCCTTGGTGCTGGACTGGACGCGGATCTCCTGGGTGATCTGCTTCAGCTCGGGCAGGCCGTCGGCGGTCTGCGCATCGAAGGGCACCAGGGCGGCCTGGCCAGGATAGTCGGGGCCGTCCTTGATGCCGGCAAAGCGGCTGCCGAAGCCACCGTCCACGTCGGCGCGGCTGTAGAACTTGGCGGTGTCGTAGGCGGTGATCGAGTGCACGGTGATGCCGTCCAGATCCCAGCGCAGGCGGGCGCTGGCGCCGCTGGACTTCAGCGTCTGCACATTCAGGCCGTCGGTCGGGTAGTAGCTGGCATCGAAGCCATCGACCAGATCATTGGTGCCGCGCTTCATGATGTTGGCGCGGAAGGTCGTGGCGCTGCCCTTGTAGTCGCGGCCATGAACGTTGAACAGGCCGTAGAAGCCGCCGTTCTTGTAGGCGGCTTGCACACGAGCGGCCTTGTCGTTATAGCCCTCGAGTTCTTTTTCGGCGTCCGGCAGCGGGTTAAAGACGCGGTCGCTGGCGCGCTGCATCAGCACCGAGGCACGAAGGGACCAGTCCTCGCTCAGCGGCGCATTGACCATGGCCTCCAGATTGACCGTGCTGTAGCGTCCGAAGCCGATCTGCGCATAGCCCTCGCGCTTCTTGCCCGGCTTGGCCGAGTCGAACTTCATCACGCCGGCCGGCGAGTTGCGGCCGAACAGCGTGCCCTGCGGGCCGCGCAGCACTTCGACCTGCTCGACGTCGAAGATCGGGAAACCCTTCAACATCGGGCTTTCCTGCACGACGTCGTCATAGACCAGACCCACCGGCTGCGAGGCGTTCAGGTCGAAATCGGTATTGCCCAGGCCGCGGATATAGAAGCGCGGGAAGGTGCGGCCGAAGTCGGACTCGATGTTCAGGCTGGGCACCCGGGCCGACAGCGCGCGGATGTCCTGGCCGCTGGCGGTCAGGTTGTCCAAGGCCTCGGTGTTGATGGTCGAGATCGACTGCGGCACTTCCTTGACGTTTTCCGCGCGGCGGGTAGCGGTCACGATGACGGCTTCCAGCTGCGTGGCGCCGGATTTCTTGGCCTCGGGTGCTGCGGGCTCGGCGCTCTGCGCCAGGGCCGAAGACACAGGGAACGCGGCAATGAGCGCGAGCGCGATCACTGTAGGTTTAACGCGGTGGTAGTTCATCACTGTCGCCCTTCCGTTGGGTGGTTGCTGAGCCAATTCCGTTGTCACCGAGCACAGGCCTTGCCTGAGGCCGTCGCGCCAAGCGCCGACACCTGCATCCCAGGTCCTGCCCGCCGGGTCAAGAGCCCCTCGGCGCTGCTCGGTTCGCACGTCCAAACCCTCTGCAAACAGCATGCAAAATGGCGCGCAAACGTTTGCGATTATTGGAAGTTTGAACTTTATCAATTCATTCAAAAAAATGTCACCTCGCTGTGCGGTGCAACATTGGACTGTTGCCAAAACACTGCAGACCAGAAGAAGCCGGGGCGCTGCGATACTGACCACTTTCGCCAACACCATCGGGACACTCGCCGTGCGCTTCATCACTGCCAACTTGAACGGGATCCGCTCCGCCGCCAACAAGGGCTTTTTCGATTGGTTGCCACAGCAGCAGGCAGACGCCGTCGGCGTGCAGGAGGTCAAGGCGCAGGACGAGCACGTGGACGGCGTGTTCTGCAGCCCGGACAAGCTCAAGGGCCATTTCCACTACGCCCAGAAGAAGGGCTACTCGGGCGTCGGCCTGTACACAAGGCTAGAACCCAGTGACCTGATCCTTGGCTTTGGTGTCGAAGAGTTCGACAACGAGGGCCGCTGGGTCGAGAAGCGCTTCGACAAGCCCGGCCGCAAGCTCAGCCTGATCAGCTGCTACTTCCCCAGCGGCTCCAGCGGTCCCGAGCGCCAGGAGGCCAAGTTCCGCTTTCTCGCCGCGATGTTTCCGCACCTGATGGCACTGAAGGCCGAACGCGAATTCATTCTGGTGGCCGATGTCAACATCGCCCACAAGGAAGCCGACCTGAAGAACTGGAAGGGCAATCTGAAGAACAGCGGCTTCCTGCCCGAGGAACGCGCCTGGATGACGCAGCTGACCGATACCGCACAGGGCGGCCTGGTGGACGTCTATCGCGTGCTGCAGCCCGACACCACCGACGCCTGCTACACATGGTGGAGCAACCGCGGCGAGGCCTATGCCAAGAACGTGGGCTGGCGACTGGACTACCACCTGGCCACGCCGGGCCTGGCGGCCCTGGCCAAGAGCGAGTCCATCTACAAGGCCCAGAAGTTCAGCGACCACGCGCCACTGACGATCGACTACGACTTCAAGCTGTAGCCGCTGCAGCCTGCTTGCCGGCGGCACGAGCTCGCCCCAAGCCCCCACCTCTCCCATACCGCTTGCTGCCGCGCGGCCGGGCGCAGCATGCATGCCCCCGCACGTCACGACTTGATTCAACTCAAGCCAGCTGGCGGCGCTCGCCTGCCCGTAGGCCAAGTGCTGTCAAGACTTTCTACCGCAAAAGTGCAAAAACTGCACCAATGCCCGCCGTCGGGTCGCGACAGCTGGGGTTTTCACCGGGATGCTATGTATCATTTGTCCTGGACAAACAGCGGACAAGCATTGAGTCTCTTTGCCGCCGGCTGTGGGACTCGCCGCCCTATCGCGGCATCCCTGTACGAATTCAAACCGGAAGCGACTACTTCGATGAAGATTGACCAGATGTCTGTGGGAAAACGCCTCAACCTCGGGTTTGGGCTCGTGCTGTTGATACTCGTGGTCGTCACCACAGTGGCCGTGGTCAAGGTGAATGCGATCAATGCCGCCTTGCACGCCAACAGCGATGTCCACGCCTCGATCCAACGTTTTGCGATCAATTTCCGTGGCTCGGCGCATGACCGAGCGATCGCCGTGCGCGATGTGGTGCTGAGCACCAGCCCTGCCGACCGGCAAAAGGAACTCGCCACCATCGACGCGCTGGCCCGGTTCTATGCCGAGTCTGCCAAGCCGCTGGAGGCACTGCTTGCGAAGGCCGAGGACAAGCCGGAACTGGACAAGCTGTATGGCGCCATCAAGGAAATCGAGGCGCAGGCCGTCGCGACCACCCAGTCCGTCGTGAAGATGGTGGAGGCGGGCGACGCCACCGGTGCACAGTCCCTGCTCTGGTCGCAGGCCAAGCCTCAGTATGTGCAGTGGCTGGCGGCGATCAACAAGCTGATCGACTACGAGGAAAACCGTATCCAGGTCGAGAGCAAGATCGCGCTGGCCCAGGCGGACGGTTTCCTGACCGTGATGCTGTCTGCCTTGACCTTGTCGCTGCTCTGCGGCGCGGCGCTCGCCTGGGCGCTGTCGCGCAGCATCCTTCGCCAGCTGGGTGCCGAGCCCCAGGCCCTGGGCGACGCCGCCCGGCGCGTGGCGGAAGGTGATCTCAACCCGGTGCCTGGCGCCTCTCACGCACCAGCTGACAGCGTACTCGCCTCATTGAGCGGGATGCGTGCGAGCCTGGCAGGCATCGTTGCCCAGGTGCGGCAAGCCTCGGATTCGATTGCCACCGGATCGGCAGAGATCGCCACCGGCAACGCGGATCTGTCCAACCGCACCGAACAGCAGGCATCGAACCTGCAGCAGACGGCCTCTTCGATGAGCGAGATGAACGCGGCGGTCAAGCTCAACGCTGACACCGCGCGTCAGGCCACGCAACTCGCAGCATCGGCCAGCGCCGCGGCCGCCAAGGGCGGCCAGGTGGTGGGGCAAGTGGTGGCGACCATGGAAGACATCAGCGCCAGCTCGAAGAAGATCGCCGACATCATCGGCGTCATCGACGGCATCGCCTTCCAGACCAATATCCTGGCGCTCAACGCCGCCGTCGAGGCCGCCCGGGCGGGCGAGCAGGGTCGAGGCTTTGCCGTTGTGGCTTCCGAGGTCCGCAGTCTGGCTCAGCGCAGCGCCGAGGCGGCTAAGGAAATCAAGTCGCTGATCGGCGACAGCGTCGTCAAGGTCGAGGCGGGCACCCTGCTCGTCAGCGATGCCGGCGCCACCATGGACGACATCGTCAGCCAGGTGAAGAATGTGTCAGACCTGATCAACGAGATCGGCGCTTCGACTCAGGAGCAGACCGACGGCATCGGCAGGGTCAGCGGCTCAGTCTCCGAGCTGGACCGCAGTACACAACAGAATGCCGCACTGGTTGAACAGAGCGCGGCGGCGGCCGAGAGCCTGAAGCAGCAGGCCACCCGCCTGGCCGAGGTGGTCCGCATCTTCCGGCTTGAGCAACGCGACGCCGGACGGTAGCGGTTCAGGCCCTGCGTCGGGCTGACGCCGGATCGGCCAACCCTCAGCGCGTTGGTATCGAGAAACGATAGTCGAGGCCCAAGGCCAGGTTGTCGGCGCTGAAGCGCCCGCCCGAGGCACTGCGGGCCACGATGTGACCGACGCTCAGATTAAAGGCCATGCGCTCGTTGAGAATGTAACGTAGGCCTGCACTGGCCTTGACGGCCTTGCCATGCACGTTCGCACCGCCCATCAGCTGACCATAGGCTTGCAAGCGCTCACCTGGCAGCACACCCGACTGCAGGCCGATGCCGCCCAGTATCTCGGCGTATCCCGGGTAGCCGAGATACGCCGTATAGGCCCCCGAAGCCTGCAACGGCAGGTACCAGCGCTGCCCAATCGGCAGATCAAGCTGCAGGCCCACCATCTGCAGCGACGACCGGTCTATGTCCCGGTAGCGCAGGTGATAGCCCGTTTGCTGGAACACCGAAAACCGCAAACCCCGGTAGCTGGGCGGGCCGGCAGCGTCGGCGGTCTGGCCGGAGCGCAGGTGATGGGTCAGGCTCAGGCCATAGGTCTGGTTACGCGAGCTGCCCTTGGGTGCCGCCATATAGCCGAGCGAGAAGGCCAGCCCGAGGTCACGGGTCAGCGCGTACTCGGCGGACAGCTTCGGATACACCAACAGCCCGGAGCTGGTGTCGATCTGCTCGGGTGAGTAGCCGCCGGAGCCCAGGCCCAGCTGCCCGTACAAGGTGATGTCGGGGGTGAGCCGCAGGCGCCGCCCCAGCCCGCCCAGCAGCTGGTTGTACAGGGGCATGCCGTGAACGCCCATGCCCAGCGCGGCGAACCAGTAGGTGTCCGGGGCAAAGAAGTGCGCGTACTGCAGATCGGCAATCCTTATCGTGTCCTTGTTCGTGCCCCTGGGGTCGAGTTGGAGGTAGTTGTCCAGCGCCAAGGTCAGCATGTTCTCGCCCATCTGCTGGCCGGCGCGGCTATCGTCCGCGGGCGGCAGCGGCCGGCCATGATCGGAGAACGGCCCGGTGAGGTAGCTGTAGGGAACCTCGATAAGGAGATTGGCCTGGGTGCTGTCGATGATGGCCTTGCGGAATTTCAGCTTCGAGACCGTGGCGCCCAACGTAAAGCTGCCGAAATCGTAGCCCAGCCCGACATAGCCCTTGGCGAATCCGCCGCTGCCCGAGAGCAGTTTGCTGTGCTCGACACTGCGGCCACCGCCGCCGCCACCGGCGGAAAGGCCCGCAATGCCCCACACAGGCCCCGCCAGGCGTCGCCGGACATGGGCGCCAAGGTCTGCGGCCACAAAGCCGCCGTACTCGCCCTTGAACAGCGGCGCATAGAAGCCGGCGCCGAGGTAAGCCCCGTCGAACACCTTGTGATAAAGGTGAAAACCCATCAGGTCGATGGGCCGGTCACCGGGCACCTTGATGGTCTGGTACTCCAGTGTCAGCAAAGCCTCGTTGGCGCGCAGGCTGCTCGGTTCCGAAGTATGCGCAAGCGCGCTGCTGGCCGCGAAACAGAGCGCCAGGCGGGCGCTCGGGATGATGGCTCGTCTTGACTGGGTGCAAAGCATGCGTAGGGCCGGGTGGTCTTGATGGCCGGCGGATCGTATCGTGCCCCGCCAAGCGACTTGACAGGCGGCTGCAGTTCGTCGGCACTCATCGTGCCTCGGTGGCGGCCTGTCGCCGCCGGTCGCGCCGCCGCACAACCGACGCGGCAGCTTGCGCAGACTCGGGCTCCTGATCCACCACCGAGGCTTTCCCGATGAGCGCCATCCTGACGCCCGCCCTCCCCACCCTGCCGAGGCAGACCGCCGCCAGGGCCCTGTCCCGCACCATGGCCGCCTGGCTGGGCGTGGCCCTGCTGGGGCAGCTGTTCTTCGTCATCTACGTGCTGGGCTTCTACGGCCGCCATGCGCTGCAGGGCCGGCCCGAGCTGTGGAACAAGGTGCTGCCCCATGGCTGGGTGGCCGGCGATGTGCTGGGCAATACGGTGCTGGCCGGGCATCTGCTGTTCACAGTCGTGATACTGCTGGGCGGCGCGCTGCAGCTGTGGCCGCTGCTGCGCCGCCGCGTCGCCGCCCTGCACCGCTGGAACGGGCGGCTCTATCTGGTCTCGGCACTGATACTGAGCGTCGGCGGCCTGGTGATGGTGTGGACGCGCGAGGGCGTGGGCCTGGGCGGCACCGGCCAGCGCCTGGGCATCAGCCTGAACGCGGTGCTGATACTGGCCTTCGCCTGGCTGGGCTGGCGGGCCGCGCGCTTGCGTCGCTTCGACGCACACCGCCGCTGGATGCTGCGCCTGTTCCTGGTGGTGGCCGGGGTCTGGTTCTTCCGCATCGGCCTGATGTTGTGGTTGATCGTCAACCAGGGCCCGGTGGGCTTCGACCCAGAGACCTTCGAAGGGCCCTTCCTGATCTTTCTGAGCTTTGCCCAGACCCTGCTGCCGCTGGCGGTGCTGGAGGCGGTGCTGCGCGCCCAGGCCAGCGGCCGGCCGGCGCTGCAGGCGGCCACCGCGACCGGACTGGCCCTGCTGACCCTGGCCACCGCCGTGGGCATTGCCGCGGCCGGCATGCTGATGTGGTTGCCGCGCATACAGTGAGACCGGCTATGGTTGCGGCATGAACCCTTCCCGCCCTCCCTCAACAGGCAAGCCGCAAGGCCTGGCCCTGCTCTTGAATACGCGCCGGCTGCGGGTCAGCGGCATCGCCACGCTGCTCTTGGCCCTGCCGCTGAGCCTGACCTGGCAGGACCCGGCCTGGACCTTCTTTCTGCGCGCCTTCGCGGTGGGTTTTTGCGCGATGCTGGCCTTTGGCCTGTTCGAGCAATGGCCGCGCCGGCTGCCGCCCTGGCTGGCACGCTGGGCCCTGCAGGTGCTGGCCGTGGCGGTGGCGATTCCGCTGACCACCGTGATCATCTATGTGCTCAGCACCGCGCCCGATGCGCCGCCGTTCTGGAAGGTGCAGGGCCGGCTCGCCGGCTTCGGCATCCTGACGCTGCCGGCCCTGCTGATCGCTCCCTGGGTCGCGCTGTCGGCCCTGGTGCGCCAGCGCGAGGCCTGGGCCCGCGAGCAGGCGCTGGCCTTCGAGCTGGAGCGCAGCGAGCTGGCCCGCCAGGCCTTGGACGCGCGCATGCGCCTGCTCAGCGCCCAGGTGCAGCCGCACTTTCTGTTCAACACCCTGGCCAATGTCCATGCGCTGGTGGAAACCGGCTCGCCGCGCGCCGCGCCGGTGCTGGAGCAGCTGATTGAGTACCTGCGCGCCGCCGTGCCGCGACTGGACGAGACCCACAGCCCGCTGAGCCAGGAGCTGGATCTGGTGCGCGCCTACCTGGGCCTGATGCAGATGCGCCTGCCCGACCGGCTGGCCTTCGGCATCACCGTCGAGCCCGGCACCGAGCGCCTGCGCTGCCCGGCAATGACGCTGCTGACCCTGGTGGAAAATGCCGTGCGCCATGGCATTGACCCGAGCGAGGAAGGCGGCCGCATCGATGTGTCGGTGCGCCGCGAAGGTGGCCGCTGCCGGCTGCAGGTGCGTGACACCGGCGTGGGCCTGCGCGCCAGCGGCAGCGGCCTGGGCACCGGCCTGGCCGGCCTGCGCGAGCGGCTGGCCCTCGTGTTCGACGGTGACGCCACGCTGACGCTGCGTGAGGTTGTGCCCCATGGCGTGTGTGCCGAACTGGACCTGCCCGCACAAGAGATGGCCACATGACCGAACGCAAGCCCACCGCCCTGATCGCCGATGACGAGCCGCTGCTGCGCGAGGTGCTGCGCCGCCGCCTGGCCGAGGCCTGGCCGGCGCTGCAGATCGTGGCCGAGGCGCGCAATGGCCGCGAGGCGGTCGAGCAACTCGAAGCCTTGCAGCCGGATATCTGCTTTCTCGACGTGCACATGCCCGGCGTGTCGGGCGTCGAGGCGGCGCGGCGCATCGGCAGGCGCGCCCATCTGGTCTTCGTCACCGCCTTCGAGCAGTACGCGCTGCAGGCCTTCGAGCATGGTGTGCTCGACTACCTGGTCAAGCCGGTCACGCCCGGCCGGCTGGCCGAGACGGTGCTGCGCCTGCAGGAGCGCATGGCCACGGCCCAGCCGGTGGTGCACTCGGACGCGCTGCTGCAGCAGCTGGCCGTGCAGCTGGCGCGGGCCGCGGGCGTGGCGGCGCCGGGGGTGGAGCCGCTGCGCTGGGTTCGCGCCACCGTGGGCGGGGCGCTGCGCATGATTCCGGTGCAGGCGATTGCCTATCTGCGCGCGGACACCAAATACACGCTGGTGGCCTGGAACGACGACGATGGCGCGGCCGTCGAGGCGGTGATACGCCTGTCACTGAAGGAGCTTCTGGCCCAGCTGGACCCGAGCCAGTTTGCCCAGGTGCACCGCGCGGTGGTGGTGAATCTGGGCGCCGTCCAGCGCGTCACCCGCGGCGATAACGAAACCGCCGAGATCGCGCTCAAGGGCCGGCCCGAGCGTCTGCCGGTGAGCCGCAGCTATCTGCATCTGTTCAAAGAGATGTAGCCCTGGAGTGCAAGACGCTGGCGTGTGTGGCAGTCTCCGTCTCCGACAAACACAACATCGCGGAGACACCCCATGCATCATCCCGGCGCCCGCCTGCGGCTGACCCTGCCGAGCCTCCTTCTCTGCGGCCTTGTCGCCTGCGGCAAGACTCCCGGCGTGGGCGGCGGCGGTGACGCCGCACCGAGCACGCTGGCCGCCAACGCGCAGATGGCCAAGGACCTGCCGCTGGCCGATCAGCAGGACTTCGAGGACGCCCGGCGCGGCTTCATCGCGCGGCCCGGCGGCCAGGTGCTGGGGCCGGATGGCGCAGTACTGATCGACTTCGACGCCTTCAAGTTCATCGATGGCAAGGCGCCGGACACCGTCAACCCCAGTCTGTGGCGTCATGCCGTGCTGAATGCGCAGATCGGCCTGTTCAAGGTGGTGGACGGCATCTACCAGCTGCGCGGCTTCGACATCGGCAATATGACCCTGATCGAGGGCAAGACCGGCTGGATCGTCGTCGACACGCTGACCGCACGCGAAAGCGCCGCCGCCGCCCTGGCCTTCGCCCGCCAGCACCTGGGCAACAAGCCGGTCTCGGCGATCGTGTTTACGCACAGCCATATCGACCATTTCGGTGGCGTGCTGGGCGTGGCCACGGCCGAGGAGGTCGCGGCGCGCAAGATCCCGGTCGTCGCCCCGGCCGGCTTCATGGAAGAGGCGACCAGCGAGAACGTGATGGTCGGCACGGCGATGGGCCGACGCTCCAGCTACCAGTTCGGCAAGGACCTGGAGCGCTCGGCCAAGGGCCTGGTCGACACCGGCCTGGGCAAGAACGTGGCCTATGGCTGCTTCGGCATCCTGCCGCCCAACCAGCTGATCACGCAGGACAGGCAAGAGCTGACCCTGGACGGAGTGCGCTTCGTCTTCCACAACGTGCCCGGCGCCGAAGCCCCGGCCGAGCTGAGCTTTCACCTGCCGGACCTGAAGGCCTATGGCGGGGCCGAGAACCTGGCCCAGACCATGCACAACCTGCTGCCGGTGCGCGGCGCCAAGGTGCGCGATGCGCTGCGCTGGTCAAAGTACATGCAGCAGGCGCTGGAGCAGGTCGAGGCCTCGGCCGCCGAGGTCTATTTCGGCCAGCACAACTGGCCGATCTGGGGCCGCGAGCGCATCACCGACTTCATCACCAAGCACCGCGATGTCTACAAGTACACGCACGACCAGACGGTGAGGCTGATCAACGCCGGCCGGACCCCGCGCGAGATTGCCGACGAGCTCAAGCTGCCCCCGTCGCTGCAGAGCCACTTCGGCGCCCGCGGCTACTACGGCGACCTGCGCCACAACGTCAAGGCGGTCTATCAGCACTATCTGGGCGCCTATGACGGCAACCCGGCCAACCTGAATCCGCTGCCGCCACAGGAGTCGGCCAAGCGCTATCTGGCCCTGATCGGCGGCGCCGACAAGGCGGTGGCCGCCGCGCAGGAGGCCTTCGACAAGGGCGAGTTCCGCTGGGCCGCCGAGCTGCTGAACCAGGCCGTGTTCGGCGCGCCCGAGCACCAGGGCGCCAAGGAGCTGCTGGCCCGCACCTACGAGCAGCTGGGCTACCAGAGCGAGGCCTCGACCTGGCGCAACAGCTACCTGACCGCCGCGATGGAGCTGCGCAGGGGCGCGCCGGACAAGGGCGTCAACCGCGCCAGCTTCATCGAGATGCTGGCCCAGACGCCGACCGAGCGCTTTCTCGAGGCGATGGCGGCCGGCCTCAACGGCCCCAAGGCCGAGGGCATCAATCTGACGATCAACCTGGTGCTCAGCGACAGCAAGGAGAACTATGTGCTGTGGATAGAGAACGCGGTGCTGCATCACAAGCGTGGCGAGCCGGCTGCGCAGGCCAACGCGACGCTGACGCTGACCAAGCCCATCTTCATCAAGATGATGGCCGGCACCGCCGGGGTGAAGGACACGCTGCTGTCCGACGATCTGAAGACCGCCGGCAGCAAGATCGATCTGCTGCGCTTCTTCAGCCTGATCGACAAGGCGCCGGGCACCTTTGCCATCGTCACGCGATGAGCTTCGCCGGCTGGCTCAGACAAAGGCCTTAACCGCCGTCACCAGCCCGGACACCGCCGAGTAGGCCGTGCGCGTGGTGTTGGCCACCGTCAGCACGCCACCGGCACCGGCCATCACCTTGCTCGAGTCCAGACCGCGCACGCCGGCCACAAAGCTCTTGAGCTTGTCCAGGGTGGTCGAGTCGTCGACGGCGATATTCAGCGCCTGGATCTCGGCCTTGGCGTTCTCGGCATAGGTCTCGCGAGTGCGAAAGTAGTCGATCGCCTCCTTGCAGGCCGTCTTCAGCTCCTGCAGCTTGGGCCAGGCCTTGACGGCCTCGTTGATCGACGAGGCGCGGAAGGTCTCCATCGCCTTGTTCATGGTCTCGAAATGCTTGTCCAGCGCGTTCAGCAGCTTGCCCAGCTCGACCAGGTAACGCAGCCGCACCGACTCGGGCTCCTGGGCCACGTCCTTGCCGGTGAGCTTCTTGATCTTGGCGGTGATCCTGTCCTGCGCCAGGGAAGCGGCGTCGCCCAGCGTGCCCAGGGTGCCCAGCACCGTGCCTGACTTCAGCTTGTTGTCCTTGAAGGCGGCCTCGACCTCGGCCAGCAGGTCATTGGCGCTGCGCTTGTACAGATCGATGGACTTGTCCAGCTCGGCGGCCGCCGCCTCCTCGGTCTTGGCGAAGTCCTTGATCAGGGTGTAAATGGAAAAGCCGCAGGTGACGATGCTGCCGTAGGCGGTGACGTCGGCGCCATGGCTGGCGGCCAGGCGGGCAAAGGCGGTGGCCAGCTTGATGGTGGTGATCACGGCCGTGCAGGCGGCCTTGATCTTCCACTCCTTCACATGCTGCTTGAGGTTGGAGTCCTTCTGCGCCATCGCCAGCACGGCGACCTCGAAGGCCTTGGCCACGGTCGCCTGATCGAACAGCTTCTTCAGCTTGGTGTTGGCGTCGTCGGCGACCTCCTGCAAGGTGCGGCCGCTGCGCACCGTCAGCTTGGACAGGGTGGTGGCGGCCTCGTCGGCAATTGCCTTGGCCTCTTTCTGATAGCGCTCGCACAGGCGCTTGTGCTCTTCGGTGACGCGGCCCTTCAGGCCGGAGTTCTCGGCCACGCCCTCGACCTTGATCTCCAGGGTGATCTTGAAGCCATCGCCGACGTCAAGGTACTCGTTGAGCAGCGGCTTGCAGTCATCGCTGGACAGCGCGATATACGTCGGGAACTTGATCGTCTCGGTCACCTTCGCCGGCTCGGCCGCCCCGGCCTTCTTCAGCTCGCACTTCTTCAGCAGCAGCGCGTCCTGCTGGTCATAGCCAAGGATCTGGGCAATGCCTTTTTCCTTGGCCTTGACGCGCAGCACCAGGTCGCTGCCGATCAGGCCGATCTTGAAGTAGGTGTCCTTGACGGCATCCTTCTTGGCGATCGCTTCCTTGATCAGCTCATCGGCATCGCGTGTCTTGATGCTGCCGAGATCGCCATCGACAAAGGGCAGCAGGATCTTGTCCAGCTGACCCTTGATGCCTGCCCACATCGCCAGCTTGGCGTGGCCGCCGGGCGGCCAGACCACGTTCTTCTTGTCCATCGTCTTGCTGGAGGTGTCTGCCATGGCACGGCCTCTTTCTGAGAGTTCCGCGATATTGCCCGATCAGCGCCGCGCAAGCGAGATCAATTGCAGGCCCGCAAGCTGCGCCCGCAGCATCGGCGCCAGGGTCTCGCGCAGCAGGCCGTCGCGGCCGCCCGGTGGCAGCTGGCCGTCGAACTGCCCGGCCAGGGCGAGGTGGGCAAAGCCGTGCACCACCGACCAGACCGACAGCAGCGCCTGCATCTGCGCCGGCGCCAGCGGCTCGGGCGCGGGCACGCCGCAAAGCTCGCGTATGCCCTGTTCCAAAGTCAGGAAGGCGGCCCGCCCGCTCAGCTGCAGCGCCTCGCCCCGCTGCGCGCCGCAGCGGAACATCAGGCCGAAGCGCCCCGGGTGCGCCAGCGCGAAGCCGACATAGCCCAGACCCTGCTCGACCAGCCGTGCAAGGGGGTCGTCACCGCCACGCGCATTGCCGGCCTGCAGCGCTGCGGTCAGGCCATCGAAGGCCTGGGTGGCCACGGCCTCCAGCAGGCCGGCGGCATCGCCGAAGTGATGGGCCGGGGCCGCCGGCGATACCCCCGAGCGGCGCGCCACCTCGCGCAGCGAGAAGCCCTCGACCCCACGCTCGGCCAGCACCGCCTCGGCAGCCTCGATCAGCGACTCGCGCAAGGCGCCGTGGTGATAGCCGTCGCGATGCGTCGCCGCGGCAGGGCTTGAGCTGGGTTTGGGCATGGGGGGAAGCCTCTCGTCGAGGTTGAACTTGACAGCGTTCAGATCATACTTTATCGTTTTATCTGAACAGTGTTTAGATAACCCGCCGGAGCCACGACCCATGCCTACGCTGAACCCCGCCCAGCCCTTGCGCACCACCGTCTCGCTGCTACCCAGCCCCTGGCTGACCGAGTTGCTGGCCCGAGAACGCCGCCTGGCCCTCTATGGCGGCCTGCTGCTTGCGCTGCTGTTGCCTTTTGGCCTGGCCTGGGGCCTGGACGAGCGCCTGCTGCGCGGCGCCAATGTCTGGATCAAGCCGATCAAGTTCACCCTGTCCATCGCCGTGCTGGCGCTGACCACGGCCTGGTTCGTCGGCCATCTGCCGGCGGCGCGGCGACGAGGTCGGGCCGTGGACTGGATCGTCTGGCTGCTGATAGGCACGGGCAGCTTCGAGCTGGCCTACATCACACTGCAGGCTGCGCTAGGCCAGGCCTCGCACTACAACGTGGCCGACGCCTGGCATGGCGCGATGTACACCTTGATGGGGATTGGGGCGATGGTGCTGACGGCCACCCAGCCGCTACTGGCCTGGCAGCTCTATCGCCACTCCGACAGCCACCGGCCGGCCGCCTACCGCCTGGCCGTGCTGCTGGGCCTGGCGCTGACCTTTGTGTTCGGTGCCGGCGTCGGCATGCTGCTCGGCGATCGCCAGCCGCCAGACGGCGGCGCGACCGTGCCACTGCTTGGCTGGGCGCTGGGCGGCGGCGACCTGCGCCCGGCGCACTTTGTCGGCATCCATGCCGGGCAGGTGCTGCCGCTGATCGGCCTGGCAGCGGTCGGCCCGAAGCCGCGCAAAGCCGGTGCCATCGTCTGGGCCTCGACCTTGGCCTACGCCATGCTCTTCGCCGCGCTGGTGGCCTGGGGGCTGAGCGGGCCGCGCTGAGGCCTGCGCTGTCGATGAGCCTTCTGCGCCTGCGGTCTGGCGTAAGCAGATACGGGTCGTGCAAGACGGCCTCACGCGTCCAGCCAACCTCAGGAGAGTTTCATGTCCAGCAACAAGCCCTTCGTCCCTGCCAAGCGCAATCTGCAACATCTGGCCGCCCTGATGGCCAGCGTGGCCCTGGTGGCCTGCGGCGGCGGTGATCCGGACCCCGTACCGGCACCTGCCCCGGCACCTACTCCAGCACCTGCACCTGCGCCTGCACCTACTCCAGCACCTACTCCAGCACCTACTCCGGCACCGGCACCGGCACCTTCTCCCGCACCGGCCCCAGCGCCAACGCCCGCACCTGCGCCGGCACCCACACCTGCCCCGGCTCCAACACCTGCTCCAGCCCCCGCGCCTGCGCCTGCGCCGACACCGGCACCCGCGCCGACCCCTGCTCCAGCTCCAGCTCCCGCGCCAACACCCGCCCCTGCGCCAGCCCCGACACCTGCTCCGTCACCCGCACCCTCGGGCAACGAATGTGCCCCGCTGGTCGCCAAGGCCGGTGACTCGGTGACTTACCGGCAGACGAGCTCGATCAGCGGCTCGGCGCCCTACACCGTCAAGTACGACTTCAGCTCGGGCACCTACAAGGGCGCGGCGGCCACCGTCGGCACGGTCACCGTGACCGGCGTCACCGCCGCCTCGGTCGGCCTGTCCACTTTCTATCTGGATCCGGTCACCGGCGCGGCGCTGGGTCAGGATGCGGTGGCTGGCGGCGCCAATGACACCGTCACCACCTACGAACCCGCCGACTGGCAGCAGCGCCTGACCAATGCCGGCATCGTCAACGGCGGCAGCGGCAAGATCGCCGTCACAGCCACCATCACCGGCAAGAGCGTCACCGATGGCTTTGCCGCGCTGGGTGGTGCCACCGCCATCGTGATCAAGTACGAGTTCGCCATCAACCGCGACCCTAACGAGACCGTCACCACCGCCGCCGGCAGCTTTGCCAACTCGTGCAAGTTCCGCGTCGAGTTCCAGCTGAAGGACTTCCAGGTGCAGGGCCCGGCGGCCTCGAGCCCGCTGCTGGCCATGACGCTGCCGCTGCTGCAGTCCAGCTTCGTCGTGCCGACCAATGTCAGCCTGTGGACCACCAATGCCGTGCCGTTCATGCTGCCCAAGAGCGTGACGGTGACGACGCTGCCGGCACCCACCGGCGCGGTGACGACAACCCAGGAGCTGATTGCGGTGACGAAGGCCGCGCGCTAAGCGGATGCGGCGGCGGGTGGCTCGTGGCAGGCGCAGGCCTCGCCATGGGCCGCCGACACCAGCTCGTGCAGAATGCCGCAGGCATGCTGGGCATGGTTGGCATCGCACTGGGCACGCAGCGCCACCAACTGCTGCTCCAGCGCCTGCATGCTTTTCAGCCGGGCCTGCACGCGCTGCAGCTGCTGCTCGATCAGCCGGTCAACCCCGTCCGGATTGGCGCCGGGCTGATCGACGCAGGCCAGCAGCTGGGCGATGTCGGCCAGCGACATGTCCAGCGCCCGGCAATGGCGGATGAAGGCCAGCCGCTCCAGATGGGCGTGGTTGTAATCGCGGTAGCCGTTGTCGCTGCGCGCCGGGCCTGGCAGCAGGCCCTGCTTCTCATAGAAACGTATCGTCTCGATGTCCACGCCGGTGGCCTGGCTGAGGGCGCCTATGCGCATGGAAGCCTCCTTGGGTTGGTCTGCAGACTAGCACTGTGCGATGCAGCGTTCGCCCGGCTGTTGCCAGGCCGCCGGCCGGGTTAGAGTCTGCCCATCATTCCAACGGAGACCGCCACCATGCAACGCCGCAATTTTGTCGTGGCCGGCAGCGCCCTGATCGCGCTGCCCGGCTTTGCCACTGCCCAGACGGTTGAAAAGCCCAAGGTGACGATCGCGGTGGGCGGCAAGAACCTGCTGTACTACCTGCCGCTGACGATTGCCGAGACGCTGGGCTACTTCAAGGCCGAGGGCCTGGACGTGACGATCGCCGACTTTGCCGGCGGCTCGCGCGCGCTGCAGGCGGTGATCGGCGGCAGCGCCGACGTGGTGTCGGGTGCCTTCGAGCACACCATCAATATGCAGGTCAAGGGCCAGCGCCTGCGCGCCTTTGCGCTGCAGGGCCGGGCGCCGCAGATCGTGCTGGGCGTCAACCCCAAGACCATGCCCAACTTCAAGACGGTCGCCGATCTGAAGGGCAAGAAGCTGGGCGTCACCGCGCCGGGCTCCTCGACCAATGTGCTGGCCAACTTCGTGCTGGCCAAGGCCGGACTGAAGCCGAGCGATGTGTCCATCGTCGGCGTCGGTGCCGGCAGCGGTGCGGTGGCGGCGATGCGCTCCGGCCAGATCGACGCGATCAGCAACCTCGACCCGGTGATCACGCTGCTGTTGCGCTCGGGCGACCTGAAGATCGTCTCCGACACCCGGGTCGTTGCCGATGCCGACAAGATCTTCGGCGGGCCCATGCCGGCCGGCTGCATGTACGCGCCGCAGAGCTTTCTGGACAAGAACCCGGGCACCGCCCAGGCGATCGCCAACGCCATCGTGCGCGCCGACAAGTGGATTCAGCAGGCCGGCGCGGGCGACATCATCAAGGCGGTGCCCGAGAGCTTTCTGCTCGGCGACCGCGCCGTCTATATCGATGCCTTCCTGGCCGCCAAGGGCGCGTTGTCGGTGGACGGCATGTTCCCCGAGGCCGGCCCGGAGACCGCGCGCCGCGCCCTGGCCAGCATCGACAAGGAGATCGCCGAGGCCAAGATAGACCTGGCGGCGATCTACACCAATGACTTTGTCAAGCGTGCGAACGCCAAGTATCCAAAGGGCTGAAGCAATGACCGCTCCCGCGCTGCAGCTCGACAACGTCGCCTGCACCTTCGTCTCCAAGGACGACCCCAGCCAGCGCTACACCGCCGTGCGCGAGGTGGCGCTGACGGTCGGCGCCGGCGAGTTCGTCTCCGTGGTCGGCCCGACCGGCTGCGGCAAGAGCACGCTGCTCAACGTCGCCGCCGGCCTGCTGCAGCCCAGCACCGGCAGCGTCAAGGTGTTCGGCGAGCCCTTGGTGGGCATCAATGCCCGCGCCGGCTATATGTTCCAGAGCGAGAGCCTGATGCCCTGGCGCACGGCGCTGCAGAACGTGATGGCCGGGCTGGAGTTCCGTGGCGTGGCCGATGCCCGCGAGCAGGCCGAAGAGTGGCTCAAGCGCGTGGGCCTCGGGGGCTTCGGCAACCGCTACCCGCACCAGCTGTCGGGCGGCATGCGCAAGCGCGTCAGCCTGGCCCAGACACTGGTGCTGGACCCCGACATCATCCTGATGGACGAACCGTTCTCGGCACTCGACATCCAGACCCGCCAGCTGATGGAGAACGAGGTGCTGGCGCTGTGGAGTGCCAAGAAGAAGGCCGTGCTGTTCATCACCCACGATCTGGATGAAGCGATTGCCATGAGCGACCGCGTCGTCTGCCTCAGTGCCGGCCCCGGCGCGCGGCCGATCGGCGAGTTCGCCATCGACCTGCCGCGCCCGCGCGACGTGGCCGAGGTGCGCGTCATGCCGCGCTTCGTCGAGCTGCACCAGGCGATCTGGGCGGTGCTGCGCGACGAGGTCTTGAAGGGCTACCAGCAGCAGCTGGCCGCTTAGGACGCACGCATATGTGGAAATATCTGAAGCCCCGCCAGAGCAATCTGCTGGCCTGGCAGGTCGGCCTGCTGGTGGCGATCTTCGTGTTCTGGCATGTGGCCACCAAGCCGGGACTGATCCCGCCCATCGTGTTCGAGAACGACCAGCAGGCCGCTTTCTTCTTCGGCGAGCCGCTGAAGATCTTCGGCCGCGTCTGGGCCTGGTTCGTCACCAATGCCGACATCTACCAGCACCTCTGGGTCACGCTGCTGGAGACGGTGCTGGCCTTCGGCATCGGCACCGGCCTGGGCCTGGGTTGCGGCCTGTGGCTGGCACTGAGCCCGATGGCCGCCGCGATCTGCGACCCCTATATCAAGGCGCTCAACAGCATGCCACGCGTGATACTGGCGCCGATCTTCGCTGTCTGGTTCGGCCTCGGCATCGCCAGCAAGGTGGCGCTGGGCGTGACCCTGGTGTTCTTCATCGTCTTCTTCAATGTCTATCAGGGCGTCAAGGAAGTGAGCCCGGTGGTGCTGGCCAATGCGCGGATGCTCGGCGCCTCGCAGAAGCAGCTGCTGCGCCATGTCTATCTGCCCAGCGCCACCAGCTGGGTGTTCAGCTCGCTGCACACCAGCGTCGGCCTGGCCTTCGTCGGCGCGGTGGTCGGCGAGTACCTGGGCTCGTCGCGCGGCGTCGGCTATCTGATACTGCAGGCTGAAGGGTCCTTCGACATCAACACGGTGATGGCCGGCATCCTGGTGTTGACGGTGTTCGCCCTGGCGCTGGACGCCGGCGTCGGCAAGCTGGAGAAACGCCTGATGAAGTGGCAGCCGAAGTCGGGCGAAACTGAAAAGCTTTGAGGCAGCTCGCAGGGTGTTGAAAAGCGTAGCGAGGACGGCCAGATGCTAGGCGTGCGGCGCACAGGAGCCGGAACGTACTTCCTGTACGTGAGGACTCCGAGCACCGCGCAACGACGCAGATGGCCGCCGCAGTAGCTTTGCAACACCCTGCTAGACCCAGGGCTGCAACACCGACTCCTGCGCCACCTGCAGGCTGCCATCCAGCACCAGGCAGGCATGCTCATAGCCCTGCTGCTCGATCTCGTCGAAGCGTTTCCACTGCAGCATGCCGACGCGGTCCAGTGGCGGGTTCATATAGATATCGGTCAGCTTGCGCGCCTGGCGCTGGCGTGAGGTGCTGTACAGAATCGTGACGTTCATCAGATAGGTGGCCAGCGAGGGCAGGCGGTAGCGGCGCTTGGCGCGCGGGCGCAGGCGGTCGCGCAGCAGGGCCCAGGTGCCGGGCATGTCGGCATGGTCCATGCGGCGCAGGCGCTTGAAGCTCAGGTCCACGCCGATGACCTTGCCGACGCCGCGCAGGCCGCGCATCACGTCGACCGGGAAGTTGTTGAAGGTGCCGCCGTCGCAGAGCAGATCGCCCTCATGGATCAGCGGCGGCAGCGCGCCGGGGATGGCGATGCTGGCCAGCATCGCGTCGAGCAGCGGGCCGCGCTTGAGCACCTGCTCGCTGGCCTGCGAATAGTTGGTGGCCACGCAGTAATAGCCCTTCCACAGGTCTTCGATCTGGGTGCCGGCGCCGCCAAGCTCCGCCAACGCCTGGCTGACGATGCGGCGCAGGCGCCGGCCCTTGATCAAGGACAGCATCGGGATCAGATTGAAGTCGCCGGTCGGGCTGCGGGCAAACGCCTTGCGCACGGTGGCGGTGAGGGTCGCGATCGGCTGGTCCAGTGCCACCAGGGTGGCCATCACCGAGCCTATGCTGGTGCCGCCGACGACATCGATCTCGATGCCGCGCTCCTGGAGCGCGCGATACACGCCCATGTGCGCGAGCCCACGCGCGCCGCCGCCGGCAAATACCAGGCCGACGGCGGTGCGGCTGATCAGCCGCGCCAGCCGGGCCAGGTCGCGCTCCAGCGCCGGCCGGATATGGACAGGCTCGGCCAGCGGGCGGTGCTTCAACCAGGCCTTGGTGCCGGCGGGCATATGCAGCTGGGCCGGGTGCAGCAGCACCAGCATCTGCGAGGCCTCGCTCGCCTGGCCATACGGTGCGTGACGCACCAGGCACTCCTTCTCGATCGCATGCAGGCGCACCGACTGATCGGCATTGGCCAGCAGCAGCAGCTCGTCGCAATGGCGGCTGCAGCGCGAGGTCCAGGGCGTGGGCGTGGTGTCACCGAGCAGCAGCACAAAGTCGTGCGCGGCCTCGATGGCATCGAGCTGCATCGCAATGCGTCGGTTGGCGTCGGCATCGGTGCGCGGCCGTTCGGTGATGCCGGGCTCGCCCAGCTGGGCATCAAGCCGCGCACGGTCGAGCACGGCCACGCGGCCCTGCTTCCGCAGCTGGGTGGCCAGCGCTTCGGCCAAGGCGGCGAGTTCGACGCCCTCGGTGATCGGTAGCAACCCGATCGTGACCGGCCGGTCGTTGGTCGTCGGCCCACTCTCGGTCTGCAGACGGCGGATGATCTGCCTTGTGAGCGCGATCGAGACCTGGGCGCTGATCGCGAGCAGGCGCTTGAACTCGGCCTTGGACAGCCGCACCAGCACGGAGTCGCGTATCGCCACCAGGGTGGCCGACCGGGGCTCGTCGGTGTACAGGCTCATCTCGCCGACGACCTGGCCCCGCGTCACCTCGCGCACCATGCGCTGGCGGCCGTCTTCATCGGCGATATAGGTGCGCAGCCGGCCGCTGACGGTGATGTACATCGCATCGCCGGGCTCGCCCTGGCGCATCAGGGTCTCGCCGCCGGCCAGCTCCACCCATTGCAGATGCTCCAGCAGCAGCGCCATCGCGCCGGGCTCCAACTCGCCCAGAAAGGTGCGCAGATGCTGCTGCAGCAGGGCGTCGAGGTACTGAGGACGGCTGTCTGAGACCTGTTCCATGAGCCCGGTGAGTAGTCACAATCGCGGCCGCGCCGCATCTCGGACTACTGTAACCGAGCACCCCGCGCGCGACGACTCAATCGGCGTGCGGATTCCCCACCCGCGGCCAGTAATTCAGGCCTCGCGCTTTGTACCGGATACTGGCAAAGTCCGGAGTGATTGCGCCGAGCGTGGCCACATAGATCACCGCCGTGGCGATCGGTGCGAACTCGGCGTGGAAGTGCTGTGTCGACTTGACGACGATCAGCCGCTTGGCCGACACCGCGTTCGAGCGGGCGATTCAGGATGAAGGTGCTGTCGCCCGGCGCACTACCGCCTGCGCCTGGGCTGGGTCGTTGTCGGTCACCACCAGAGCTTGGCACCGGACTCGGGCACATCGCCCCAGGGGAAGCCATGGCCCAGCGACACCAACAGCAGGCCGTCACGCCCCTCGACGGCCTGCATCCGCTTGACGAAGCTGATCATCGGCTCGCGCGTGGTGTGCCACCGCCGACCATCTTGCAGTCGAACACCCGGGTACTGGCATCGCCGAAATAGATGCTGTACCCCTCGAAGCCGCCGCGGCCGGTGGGTGCATAGGCAAAGGTATTGGTTTCGGTGGACAGCTGGCTGACGAAGATCATTTGGTTCTGATTCTTTGGGGCGGTTGAGGCTCAGGCGGTGACACGCTCGAACAGCATATGACGGATGCGCGGCGTGTTGATGCGGAAGCCCTTGACCACGCCATTCGCACGCTCGACGCTGAGCACGCCGCGCAGCGGCAGATTGCCGGCGTCCAAGATGGTCCAGCCGAAGACCTCACCCGAGAAGGCCGCCAGCTCCATCAAGTTGGTGGCGAACGCACCGAAGACCTGAAGCTGCAGCTTGTCGCCGACGAAGGCGATCTGCGCATCGGCATCCAGGTCGGCGGCGCGGTAGCGGCCGACCAGCGGTGTGCCGGCCTCGCCCAGCAGCAGCGCGGCCAGGCAGGCGAAGTGCTTGCTGGTGGAGGCTATGCGCATGCGCATGCGCATGCGCGTCCACGGCGTGTTGGCCACACCCAGCTCGACGCTGGCCAGGCCGAAGCCGCGGCGGTAGACGGTCTTGCCCAGCTGCGATACGCCGACCACCAGGCCGGGCGCATCGCTGCGGTTGACTGTCTCGAACAACGCGTCAAGCGTCGCCATGTCGGCCTTCTTCTGGGTCGCAGTTGTCTCGTTCCGGAAGGGCTTCTGAGAACCTCGGGATGAATGGGCTTACGGCCTAGAACGGCAACGTCACGGTGGCACCCAAGGTGCGCGGCTTGGACGGCGACACCCAGGCCGGCCCGCCTATTGCCTGCACCGTGCCCTCATGGGCCAGCAAGGCGCGCTTGTCGAACAGATTGCGCACGAACAGCGCCACGCTGACGCGCTTGAAGTCGATGCCGGCCTGCAGATCGGTAAGGCCATAGGCCGGCAGTGAGAACAGCGGGCTCGAGCTACTGTCCGCAAATCCGGAATTGCGCTGGCCGACGTAGCGCTGGCTAAGGCCCACGTAGCTGGCATGGCCGGCCAGATCGAAGGCGTAGTTGACATTGAAGCTGGCCGAGAACTTCGCGCTGCCCGGCAGCCGGGCGCCGGCCTTGCCCCCCAGGCCGGCCGCGTCCTCGGTGAGCTTGGCATCGAGCAGTGCGGCATTGCCGCTGAAGGTCCAGCGCTGATTGGGCCGGTAGCTGGCCGACAACTCTGCCCCCCGCACCTGAGCCGCGCCGGCGTTGACGATCACCGCGACACCGTTGACCGAGTAGAGCTGCTGCAGGTCCTTCCAGCGGATGTCGAACACCGCAGCCTCCAGCGACAGCGTCTTGTCCAGCAGATCGGCCTTGTAGCCGGCCTCCAGGCTGCGCAGCGTGTCGGGCCCGAACGAAGGCGGGCCCAGAGGCTCGCCGGTCTGCCGGTCGTAAAGCACCGCATTCGGGCCGCCCGGGCGGTAGCCGGTGGCAGCACGCAGATAGACGTCGCTGCCCGGGCTCAGTGCGTAGCGTCCGGTCAGCAGCCAGGTCTTGCTGCTGTCGTTGGAGCGCGAATCAATCGACTGCGAGCCGCCGGCCAGCATGCCATCGCTGACCTGCACAAAGTGCTGCTTGTTGCGCGCCAGGCGCAGCCCACCGGTCACCGACAGGCCGTTGGCCGTCTTCCACGTCAGGTCGCCGTAGAAGGCCAGCTCGCGGTACTCGGCCGGCAGCTCGAAGGTCGCCAGGTCCGGGCCGGGCGTGCCGTCGGGAAGGAAGGTAGCGACGCGCTGCGTGTTGGTGGACTCCTCATGGTTGTAATAAAAACCCGCCAGCCACTCGAGGCGCTTGTCCGACTTGGAGGTCAGGCGCAGCTCCTGCGAACGCTTGTCCAGGCCAACCGTAAACAAGCCCGGCGTGCTGGCCAGGTCCAGGCCGGTGCCGACCAGCAGCGGGATGTAGCCGGAGGTCAAGTCCACCACCGTGTCGGAACGCACCCGCTGCCGCGCGGTGATCGAGTTCAGGCGCGCCCAGCCGAAGTCGTACTCGACGTCGGCGCTGAGCAGATCGGTCTTCACATCATAGGGTTCGGCGGCAAACAGGCGGCGCGCCCGGGGGCCTTCGATCGGCTGGGCGGTGGCAGGGGAGTAGTCGACATAATCGATGCCATCGCGCCGTATGGTCTGCGTCGTGCCGGTCAGGCGCAGTTTCAGCTTGCTCATCGGTGTGAGCAGCAACGAAGCCCGCGCCCCACGGGTTGTGCCGCGGTCGTTGTTGTTGCGGCTGATGATGCCGACGGCGTCGGTGCTGCCGCCGGCATGGTCGCTGAAGGCCGAGACACGCAGGCCGGCCACGTCTTCCTTCAGCGGCGCATTGACCACCGCGCTGAGCGTGTGGCTGCTGCCACCGCCCCGCGTGACCGATCCCGCCAACGAGGCCTTGCCTGAAAACTCGTAGGTATCCGGCTCATTGGTCACGTACTTCAGCAGCCCGCCCATCGCGCTCGCCCCATACAGCGTGCCCTGCGGACCGCGCAGCAGCTCGATGTGGTGCAAGTCGAGCAAGGCCATGTCCAGCGCCATCTGTGCGCCATTGCCCGCCACCGTGCTGGAGCCGAAGGACACTTCGTCGATGTAGACGCCGACAGTCGAGCTGGGCGAAAAACCGGTGCTCACGCCGCGGATGCTCAGCGAACCCACGCCGGCGCCTCCCAGGCTCTTGACGTCCACCCCCGCCTCGTTGCCCAGATAGTCCTGCAAGGTCTTGGCGCCGGCACGGTTGAGCTTGTCGGTGGACAGGATGTTGACCTGCATCGGCACCTCGCGCAGCGGCTCGCGGCGCCGGCTCGCCGAGACGACCACCGTCCCCAGATTACTGAGATCGTCCTCGGCGCGTCTTTCCGGCTTCTCCGGCTTGGGCGGCGTGTCAACAAAGATCACCACCGCGCCGGACACATCGCGGCGCACCGACAGCGAGCTGCCCTCCAGCAGCAATTGCAGCGCCTCTTCCGGCGAAGCGCTGCGGCTCAAGCCCTTGCTCGTGCGGCCGCGCACATCCTCGAGCTTGTAGATCAGCTGGGTGCCGGATTGGGCGGCATAGGCATCGAGCGCGGCCTTCATGTCGCCGGCGGCGATATCGAAGCTGCGCACCTGCGCCTGGAGACTGGCGCTGAAGGCGAGTGCGCACAGGGCGCCCGCGGTCAGGCGTGCAAGCTGGGTCAGGCGGGTCTTGGGAGCGGGTGTCTTCATCTGCGTCCTCGTCAGTATGGCGTGATTGCCCTCTGTCCAACTAAGACGAAGGCCGGTGAATAATCCGCGGGTATTGCGGGTATTCACCGAGGGGACATCAACCCCACAGCGCCACCTCGGGTGGGCTCAGCTGGGCTGACGCATAAGCCATTGCTTCTGGCCGGTCCGCGGCCAGCAGCAGCGGACCGTCCAGATCGACATAGCTGCAGTCCTGTGCCACCAGAAAGGCCGGCGCCATGGCCAGCGAGCTGCCGCCCATACAGCCCACCATCAGCCCGAAACCCAGCTCCTGGGCCGCCTTGACCAGGGCCAGGCCTTCGCTGAGGCCGCCGCATTTATCGAGCTTGATATTGATGTACTGGTAGCGCCCCAGCAGGTCGGGCAGGGAGCTGCGGTCGGTGCAGCTCTCGTCGGCCGCCAGCGGAATCGGCGAGCGCAGGCCATCAAGCTGGGCGTCCTCGCCCATCCGCACCGGCTGTTCGATCAGTTCCACACCCAGCGCGTACAGCTCGGGCAGCAGTTGCTCAAGCAGGTCGCGATCCCAGGCCTGGTTGGCATCGATCACCAGGCGCGCGCCCGGATGCTCTTCCTTGACAAAGCGAACCATGTCCAGATGGCGGATCGCATCGGCCTTGATCTTGATCAGCGGCATATGGCGTGCGGCGCGGGCCTTGCGCCGCACATCAGCCTCCTTGCCCAGGCCTATGGTGTAGGCCGTGGTCACCGGCAGCACGGTGCGAAACCCGGCCAACGTCCAGGCCCGCTGCCCGCTTTGCTTGGCGCGCAGGTCCCACAGCGCGCAGTCCAGCGCATTGCGCGCACCGCCGGCCGGCAGCCACTGCATCAGCTCGGCCGCGCTGGTTTCGGCATGCAGCTTGGGCGCGATCGCTGCAAGCTGCGCGGTCATCGAGACCAGCGACTCGCCGGCATAGTCCACGCCGGCGGCCTCGCCGCGACCGCTGTGGCCCCGCGCGTCACGCAAGGTCACAACAATGACGTCGATGCTGGCCAACACGCCGCACGCAATCTCCAACGGCTCGCTCAGCGGCAGGCATTCGGTGGCGATCTGGAGTTCCAAGGTCATGAGATGGCTTTCTGATGGGTAATGGTTTCGACCCGCGGCCAGTAGTCCAGGTCGCGCAACACATAGGGGATGCGCGCGAAATCGGGGTTGATGGCGCCGGGCGTGGCGGCATAGAGCACCGCCTTGGCGATCGGTGCGAACTCGGCATGGAAGTGCTGGCTGGACTTGACCACCACCAGGCCTTTGTCCGCCAGGCTCAGGCCCAGGCCGGTAAAGGCATCGGTGCCGAACACCTGGCCGCGCACCGAGGCCAGCAGCAGGTGCAGGCCGCCCGGCACGGCCGCGCTTTCCACCCACACCGCCGTGCCCATGGGCGCCCGCACGCCCATCGCCACCGCACTTTGCGAATGCGCCTCGACGACGGCACGCACGGTCACGCGCAAGTCGACCGGCGCGCCCGAGGCAGGCCCGCATTTGCCACCGACGCGCAGATCGATGACGGCGCCCACGCCGGCGTCCTTGCAGATCTGAATCGCGCCCAGATCCCAGAAGGCGCCGATCACCGCATTGCCGATGCCGCGTTCAATCAAGCGCCGCAAGATGAAGGTCGAGTCGCTGGTCGCGCCGCCACCGGGGTTGTCGGCCACATCGGCCAGCACGACGGGGCCGCCGTCGATTTGCAAAGCCTGGTCCAGTGCATCGTCCAGCGCCAGGGCATTGCCGCCAGTCAGTGCGCGCAGCTCCCAGAACTCACGACCCAGTTGCTCGGCCAGGCGCTGCGCCTTGGCGGTGTCGTTATCGGTCACCACCCACAGCTTGGCGCCGGACTCCGGCACATCGCCCCACGGGAAGCCGTGGCCCAGCGAGACCGACAGCACGCCGTCATGCCCCTCGAACGACTGCAGGCGCTTGACGAAGCCGGCCATGGGCTCGCGCGTCGTGTGCCACATGCCGACCATCTTGCAGTCGAACACAGCGGTGGTCGGCCGCAACCGGCCGGCCTGCATGTCGAGCAGGATGCGGTAGAGCTCGCGGGCGCGGTCCACGCCATCGGTGTGCGGGTACTCCTTGAACGCGATGATGACGTCGGCCGAGGCGCGCATCCGCTCGGTGAAGTGGCAGTGCAGATCGAGCTCGACGCCGAAGGGTACGTCCGGCCCGATGATCTCGCGCACCCGCGCCATCAGGTCGCCTTCGCAATCGTCATAGCCATCGGCCACCATCGCGCCATGCAGCAGCAGCTGCACTGCGTCGACGGGCATCGCCATGCGCAGATCGGCCAGCATCTGCTCGCGCAGCGACTCATAGACCTCGCGCACCGTGCGCCCGAACGGCTCGGCCGAGGCACACAGGCCCTCGACCACACAATGGCCATCGGCTTCGAGGATGCTGCGGATGGCCTGCATGAAGGCGCCGGTCGTGTCCGGTGCACGCACGCTGGCATCACCTCGATAGATGCCGCACGCCTCGAAGCCGCCCCAGCCGGTGGGCGCCGCGGCAAAGGTATTGGTTTCGGTTTCCAGCTGGGCAACAAAGAATTTCATGGTTTGCATTCCTCAGTCGGCTTGGCGCTCGAACCACATATGGCGCGTGCGTGAAGTGTTAAGACGAAACCCCATAACTCGGCCTTCCCGGCGCTCCACGCTGAGCGCGCCCATGCCGCCGTTCTGCTGGGCCGGATCCAGATCCTTCCAGCCGAAGACTTCGGCCGAGAAGGCCTCCAGCGCGATCGGATTCGGGCCGTAGGGGCCACGGATCTGCAGCTGCAGCTGCTCACCGACAAAGCACAGCGTGGCGTCGGCATCGAGATCGCGGGCCTTGTAGCGGCCCAGCAGGGGCGCAGCGACCTCGGCCAATGCCGGGGGCGTGGCAGGCAGGCGCTCGAAGCGTTCGCCGTGGCCGGCTTCGCTGAAGTCCAGGGCCGCAGGTGCCTCGCCCTCGGTGGCGAGTTGAGCGGTCTTCAGCTCCAGCGGGCCAAGGGCCACGTCCTCGAAGCCGAGGCGCAGCGTGTCGCCCTCCTCGCGCAGCGGCACCGGTGGGCTGTTCAGAAAGCTCAGGCCCAGCCGCCCCTCGGCCGCCTCGGCAAAGCCGAACACCAGGCCCGAGCCGGGCGCGTGGTAGCGGCTGCCCAGCATGGCTTTGAAGCGCGCTGCGGCGGGCTTTTTCACCACGGCGCCGAGCACGCTGTCGCCCAGCACCCGGTCGACGATCTTGTTGGCCAACTCCCTCGGGTCGGCCGGCGCGCCATTGATCATCATGATGATGTCCAGCCCGTGACTGGGCACGGTCAGCATCTGGCAGGTGCCGCCGACCACGCCGCCGGCGTGGTGAATCACCTCGACGCCGCGGTAGGGGTGGCGCATCAGGCCCAGCGCGTAGGGGCTGACGACGCCGTTGTCAAGCCTCGTCAAGGTGACCATCTGCTCCCAGCTGGCCACGCTGCCCACGATCTTGCGCGGCGAGCGCAGATGGGCCAGCCAGACCAGCATGTCATCCACGGTGGAGACCATTGCCCCCTCGCCGCGCACCTCCTCGCTGGGGAAGAGGCCACGCCGCCAGCCGCCGCCGAGCTCGGGCGGCTGCGGCACATGCAGGGTCGCCACACCGGGGAGTATCGCCATGTCGCTAGGCATCGAGACGGTGTCCACCATGCCCAGCGGCGTGAAGATGCGCTCCTTCAGGAATTGCTCGAAGGGCTGGCCGCTGACCTTCTGTATCACCAGCGAGAGCAGGTGATAGCCGCCGTTGTTGTACATCATCTTCTCGCCCGGCGCGAAGTTCACTTCGGTCTGGCCCACCAGCGTGGCCAAGGCCGCGCCCCGGGGCGGAACGGCCATGCTGCTGGCCATTGAGTTGACGTCCAAATAGCAGCGGTAACCGCTGGTGTGGTTCATGAACTGGCGCAGCGTCGGCTCACCCTTCAGCAGGGGCAACTCGGGCAGATACGTACGCACGCCGCCGTCAATGTTCAGCTTGCCATCCTCGGCCAGCAGCAACGCGGCCAGGCAGGTGAAATGCTTGCTGGTGGAACCGATGCGCATGCGCGTGGTCGGTGTGTTGGCCCTGCCGTGCTCGATGCTGGCCAGGCCGAAGCCGCGGCGATACAGCAGCTTGCCGTGTCGGGCCACGCCGACCACCAGGCCGGGAGCATCGCTGCGGTTGAGGGGCTGGAACAGCTCGTCCAGCGCGGCTGTGGAGGTTGATTCGGACATCAGAGTTTTCCCGTGGCTATCAATTCGGGGTGGACTTCCCGCACGGTGCTCGCGAAGGGCTTCTCGGCCGCGCGCATGGCCACGGCGGCCAGCGCAAAGGAGGCGGCGCAGACGCCGGCGGTCGCGACCAGCAGGCCGCGAGGATCGGTCTGCAGCAGATCGGACAGCACGCCGACCAGCACCGGGCTCAGCGCACTCATGCCTATAGCCACCGCGCTGCCGATGGCGATCACCCGCGAGCGAAGCGCGGCGGGGGCCATGTCTTGCAACATCGTTGGCGCCAGCACGCTGCCGGCGATCAGGGGCGCTATCTGCAGGCCGAACAGCAGGTAGAGAGCGGCAGCGCTATGCGTGAACAGCATCAGCAGCGAGGCCAGCGCGGACAGCATCGCGCCGATGGTAACGACGCGTATCGGCAGCGCCAGCCCCACGCGCCTGCCCAGCGGCTTCACGCTGGCAGCACCCATCAGGGCGCCCAAGGCCGTGCCCAGCAGATAGGCCACGCCTATGCCTTGGCCCACCTCGGCCGGCGGCGCACCGAAGATGCGCGTCGCGACGACAGGCACCCAGCTGCCGCTGGCCGCCACGCCCAGGCCCGCCAGGCCCGAGCCGCCGAACACGCAGATCATCGTGCGCCGGTGCGCGCGGGCATAGGGCAGCAGGGCCGGCTTGACCATCGTCGGTGGCGCATCGATATCACTGCGCTGCGGATGCAGGCGAATCAGCAGCACGGCCAGCGCCACCAGCGGGCCCGGCAGCGCCACGGCCAGAAAGGCCAGGCGCCAGGATTCCATGGCCTGCAACGCCGGCGGCAGCAGCGGGCGCAGCCCATCGAGGGCCGCCACCAGCCACCCGCTCAACGCGATGCCGAGACCCGCGCCCAGGATCGCCGCCAATGCGAAAATGCCGTTGGCCAGCAGGCGGCGGCGGGCGGAAACGATCTCCGGAATCAGGCCATAGACGATGGGCGCAAGGCCCGCTTCACCGATGCCCAGACAGGCCGCCGCGAGGAACAGGGCCGGAAAGTCCTGGGCCAGGCCGCAGGCCGCGGTGGCAGCGGCCCACACCAGCACGCAGGCGGCCAGCAGGCTGCGCCGGCCGTAGCGGTCGGCCAGCCAGCCCAGCGGCACGGCCGCCACGCCGGCAAACAGGGTGATGCCCGCGCCCTGCAGCAGTCCCAGCTTGGTGTCAGACAGATCGAGGCTCAGGCGCATCGGCTCGGCCAGCAGCACGAAGATCTGTCGGTTCAGCGCGCTGAAGACAGAGGCCATGATCAGCACCAGCAGGCCGTAACCGGCCAGCAGGCTGCTGGCGGCGAAAGCGCTGCGGCGCGCTGGGGCTGCGCGAGGCAAGGCGTGAGTATCCATGGCAGGGCCTTTGGTGGACGGGAAGGGGAGGCGACCGACACGGCCACTCTCCAGCAAGGACGAAGCTGGGCAGGAAATCCGCGCCAGGCGAGGGTATTCACCAGGCGCCAACGGCTCAGGCCGACAGGCGCTCGAAAGCCATCTGCCGCGTGCGCGGGGTGTCGACATGGAAGCCGGTGACGCGGCCGTCCTGACGCTGCAGGCTGAGCACGCCGCGTAGCGGCAGATTGACATCTGGCATCTGCCAGCCGAATACCTCGGACGAGAAGGCCTCCAGGTCCATCAGCGTGCTGCCGTAGGCGCCTTGGACCCGTAGCTGCAGCCGCTCGCCGGCGAAGCTCACCACGGCCTCGGCGTCCAGGTCCGCTGCCCGGTAGCGGCCCAGCAGCGCGGCCCCTGCAACGGCCAGCGGCGGCGGCACGTCGGGCAAGCGCTCGCAGCGCACGGCGTGCCCCGACTCGCTCATCACCAGCAGGGCCGGCGCCGGCTGGCCCTCGCCGGCCAGCGCCTCGGCCCGCAGCTCCAGCGGGCCGATGGTCATGTCCTCGAAGCCCAGGCGCAGGACCAGGCCCATGTCCCACAACGGCATCGGTGGTTGGTTCATGAAGCTCAGGCCCAGCTTTCCCTCGGCCGCTTCGGCAAAGCCGAATACCAGGCCGGAAGCCGGCGCGTGATAGCGTGTTCCCAGCATCGGCTTGAAGCGCGCGGCGGAAGCCTTCTCGCGGGGCGGCCCCAGCACATCGTCGCCCAACATCTGGTCGATGACCTGGTAGGCGAGCGCGATCGGATCCACCGGCGCACCATTGCTCATGATGATGATGTCCAGCGCCTGACTGGGCACGGTGAGCATCTGGCAGCGGCCACCGATCACACCACCGCCGTGGTGCACCACCTCGACGCCGCGGTAGTCGTGCCGCAACAAGCCCAGTCCGTAGGTGTCGACCAGGCCGCTGTTGAGTCTGGCCGGGCTCAGCATCTGGGCCCAGCTGGCCGCGCTGCCGACCACCTTCTGCGGCGCGCGCAGATGGGCCAGCCAGCGCAGCACGTCATCGACAGTGGTGATGGTCGCGCCGTCGCCGCTGGTCTCCTCGCTGGGGAAGATGCCACGCCGCCAGCGGCCGTCGGCCTGCGGCACATGCAGCGTGGCCATGCCGCGGTGGATCTCGAAGTCGCTGCGCATCGACTCCGTGTCCGGCATGCCGATCGGGGTGAATATGCGCTCCTTCAGAAACGCCTCGAAGCTCTGGCCGCTGACCCGCGCAATCACCAGCGACAGCAGGTGGTAGCCGCCATTGCTGTAGATCATCTTTTCGCCCGGTGCGAAATTCACGCCGGTCTGTCGCACCTGCGCGGCCAACGCGGCGCCCTCGGGCTTGATGGCCATGCCGTCGGACAGAAAGCCGATATCCGCATAGCAGCGGTGGCCCCCGGTGTGCGACATCAGCTGGCGCAAGCTGGGCTCACCGCTCAACACCGGCAGCTCCGGAAGGTAGCGTCGGACGCTGGCATCCACATCGACCCGGCCCTCTTCGGCCAGCAGCAGCAGGGCCAGGCTGGTGAAGTGCTTGCTGGACGAGCCCATCGCCATGCGAGTGGCCGGCGTGTTGGCCACGCCATGCTCGATGCTGGCCAAGCCGAAGCCGCGGCGGTAGACGGTTTTGCCATGTTGGGCCACCCCGACCACCAGGCCCGGTGCGTCGCTGCGGTTGACCGGCTGGAACAGCTCGTCGAGTGCCGCCACGCCGGTCTTGAACTCGACCGCTTTCGATTCACTCATGATGGACATCTCTTCGATTGAAATAGGCGGGAGCGCCGGGTACTTCCTGCTCAGCAAAGACGAAATCACCGCCCGCTTCCGGTACGGTCAGGCCACGATCTGCGGGTAAGTCCCGAGGCCGCAGCGATTTGCAAAAGCACTCGTCGAACACGGATACCGGATTTCCGGCGGCCATTCGTCTATAGAGTTGGCGAAACACCGCCGCGGGCATGTCAAGAACGAAGGAACCGCTTTGACGCAAGATGAGTTGAGCGCCTGGTTTGTGGACGAGGTCCTGCCCCTCGAGCCGGTGCTCGAGCGCTTTTTGCGTCGCAACTGGCGCGATGTGGATGAGATTGCCGACCTGCGCCAGGAGGTCTATGCCCGCGTGTTCGATGGCTGCGCCCACAGTCGGCCGGACTCCGCCCAGGCCTTCGTGCTGTCAACCGCCCGCAATCTGCTGATCGACCGCGCGCGCCGGGCGCAAATCGTCTCGATCGAAACCTATGCCGACATGGATGCCCTCACCCCTACGGTGGACCACCTGAGCCCCGAACGCCACAGCGCCGCGCGCAGCGAGCTGCGGCTGCTGCAGGCGGCGCTGAACCTGCTGCCGCTGCGCTGCCGCGAGGTCATCGAGCTGCGCAAGATCGAGGGCCTTTCGCAGCGCGAGGTGGCCACGCGCATGGGCATCACCGAAGACACGGTCGAGCGCCAGGTCTCCAAGGGGGTGCGCGCCCTGGCGCTGGCACTGCTGCAGACCGGGGCCGGATCGCAAGAGAAAAAGTCCGAGTCCACACCACATCGGGCCGGGAGGGCGCTGTCATGACAGCCAATGATGTGATCGAGAGCCAGGCGGCCGACTGGCTGGCGCGCAGGGACGGTGACCGCTGGACGCCCGAGCAACAGCAGGCGCTGGACGACTGGCTGGCCGCCTCGACCCTGCACCGCGTCGCCTATCTACGCCTGGACAGCGCCTGGCAGCGCGCCGACCGTCTGCGCGCGCTGCAGGCGGCCGAGCGCCCGCAGCCTGTGGTGCCCAGGGTACCCGCCGCCCTGCTCGCCCGCCCCTGGATGCGCCGCTCGCTCGGCGGCCTGGCGCTGGCCCTGATGGCCTGGGTGCTGGTCGGTGACTTCAATCTGGCCAAGCCCGACACCGAGCGCCATGCCACCGCCGTGGGCAAGCGCGAGGCGGTCGCCCTGGCCGACGGCTCGCGGCTGACCCTGAACACCGCCACCCAGGTGCGCACGGCGGTGACGACGCAGGAGCGAAAGGTCTGGCTTGACCAGGGCGAGGCCTTCTTCGACATCGCGCACGATGCCTCGCGGCCCTTTGTCGTCATCGTCGGCACGCAGCGCGTCACCGTGCTGGGCACCAAGTTCTCGCTGCGCCGCGACGGCGAGCGGCTGCAGGTGGCGGTGCTGGAGGGCCGTGTCAAGGTGCAGTCCGACAGCGCCGAGGCCGCTGTATTGACCCGTGACGATGCGGCGGTGGCCGACGCCCGCAATCTGCTGGTGACCAAGAAGACGCCGCAGCAACTGCAGGCCTCGCTGAGCTGGCTGCAGGGCAAGCTGATCTTCGACCAGATCAGCCTGGCCGAGGCCGCCCAGCAGTTCAACCGCTACAGCCACCGGCAGCTGGTCATCGCCGACCCGGCCGCCGCGCAGATCCGCATCGGCGGCAGCTTCGACGCCGGCAATGTCGAAGCCTTCGCCCGGCTGCTGCATGTGGGCTTCGGCCTGGAGGTGCAGCAGCAGGGCGACGAGATCAGAATCTCCAGCCCTGCCTCCTGAAAACTCCTTTCCCCAGAAAACCTCCATGACAGTTGAAAGCGACTTTCTCGTCATCGGCGCCGGCATGGCCGGCGCTTCGGCCGCGGCCCATCTGGCCCTTGAAGGCACGGTGATACTGCTCGAAGCCGAAGACCAACCCGGCTATCACACCACCGGCCGCTCGGCGGCGCTGTTCTCCGAGATGTATGGCAATGACACGATTCGCGGCCTGACCCGGGCCAGCCGCGCCTTCCTGTTCGAGCCGCCGGCCGGCTTTGCCGAGGCGCCGCTGGTCTCGCCGCGGCCCACGATGTACTTTGCCCGCGCCGACCAGATCGCGGCCCTGCACCGCTTCCGCGACAGCCCCGACGTGGCCGCCGCCACCGAGCTGCTGACGGCCGAGCAGGCCCAGGCACTGGCACCGGTGTTCGCACCCGGCTATCTCGCCGCCGCGGCGATCGAGCGCGGCTCGGCCGACATCGATGTGCACGGCCTGCACCAGGGCTTTTTGCGCCAGCTGCGAGCCCGCGGCGGGGCGGTGCAGCTGAAGGCCGGCGTGCAGGCCATGGCGCGACGCGACGGCCGCTGGGTGGTCACAACGCCTGCCGGCGAGTTCAGCGCACCGGTGGTCGTGAATGCCGCGGGTGCCTGGGCCGATCAGATCGCCCTGCTGGCCGGCGCACGGCCGGTGGGCCTGAAGCCGAAGCGCCGCACCGCCCTGCTGATCGAGGTGCCCGAGGGGATGGACGCGCACGCCTGGCCGGCCTCTGTCGACATCGATGAGCAGTTCTACTTCAAGCCCGACGCCGGCCTGCTGCTGCTGTCGCCGGCCGACGAGCATGACAGCCCGCCCTGCGACGCCCAGCCCGAGGAACTGGACGTGGCCGAGGCGGTGGACCGCTTCGAGCAGGCCAGCGGCCGCAGCGTGCGGCGCGTCAAGCACCGCTGGGCGGGCCTGCGCGTGTTTGCCGCCGACCGCACACCGGTGATCGGCTTCGATCCCAAGGTCGACGGCTTCTTCTGGCTGGCCGGTCCCGGCGGCTATGGCATACAGACCGCGCCGGCCCTGGGCCGCGTGACGGCCGCGCTGGCCCTGGGCCGCGAGCTGCCGGCCGACGTGGCGGCCCTGGGCGTGACGACGGCAGCCCTGTCACCCGGGAGACCGGGCTTGACTCTGGAGTGACTACAGGGATTCCAATGGGTGCCAGAAAGGTTGCACCCAACGATGCCCCACGCTTCACACGATCACGATCACGCGCATGACCACTGCTGCCATGGCGCGCCCGTTCCCCCGCCGGCCCCGGTCACGCCAGCGGCAGCCCTGCCCGAAGGTACTCAGTTCAGCCTGCTGCGCATCGCCGCGATGGACTGCCCGACCGAAGAGGCCCTGCTGCGCAAGACCCTGACGCCCATGTCCGGCGTGCTCGCGCTGGACTTCGACCTGATGGCGCGCACCCTGCGCGTCGCCCACGATCTGGCCGACACGACACCGCTGCTCGATGCGGTGGCCCGCGTCGGCATGCAGGCCGAGGTGCTGCAGCCCGGCACCCCCGTGCCCGCGATGGACACCGGCCCCAGCGTGCCGGTCGCGCTGCGCTGGCGCATCGCAGCCGCTGGCCTGCTGGCCGTCTCCAGCGAAGCCATCGCTTACATCAGCGGCAATGAGACCAGTCTGCCGGTGGCCCTGCTGGCCCTCGGTGCGGTGGCCCTGGCCGGTCTGCCGACCCTGCGCAAGGGTTGGATTGCACTGCGCAGTCTGGCGCTGAACATCCATCTGCTGATGAGCCTGGCCGTGCTGGGCGCGCTGGCCCTGGGCCAGTGGCCCGAGGCGGCGATGGTGATCTGGCTGTTCGCCGTAGCCGAGATGCTGGAGGCGCTGAGCCTGGACCGCGCGCGCAACGCGATCCGCAGCCTGGTCGCGCTGGCCCCGGCCCAGGCGATGGTTTTGCAGGCTGACGGCCAGTGGGCGGAGCAGGCCGTGGCCCAGCTGGACATCGGCGCCCGGCTGCGCGTGCGCCCCGGCGAGGCGGTCGCGCTGGATGGCCGGGTCGTCGCGGGCGCCTCCAGCGTCAACGAGGCCAGCATCACCGGCGAGAGCCTGCCGGTGCCCAAGGCGGTGGGCGACGCCGTGCTGGCCGGCACGGTCAATGAGCAGGGTCTGCTGGAAGTGGAAGTCACGGCCACACAGCAGAACAGCCTCTTGGCCCGCATCGCCCAGTCGGTGCAGCAGGCCCAGGGCCAGCGCGCGCCGAGTCAGCGCTTTGTCGATCGCTTCGCCGCCATCTACACGCCGGTGGTGGTGGTGTTTGCCCTGCTGCTGGCCGTGGTGCCGCCGCTGCTGCTGGGCCAGCCGTTCGCCGAATGGGTGTATCGCTCGCTGGTGATGCTGGTCATTGCCTGCCCCTGCGCGCTGGTGATCTCGACCCCGGTCACCGTCGTCAGCGGGCTGGCCGCCGCCGCCAGGCGCGGCATGCTGATCAAGGGCGGACTGTATCTCGAACAGGGCCGGCAGATCAAGACTCTGGCCCTGGACAAGACCGGCACCTTGACCGAGGGCAAGCCGCGGCTGACCGATCTGCTGCGACTGAGCGACGTGGATGTGCTGCACCTGGCTGCCAGCCTCGATGCGCTGTCCAGCCATCCGGTGGCTGCTGCGATCGTCGGCGCGCAGAACGAGCGCGCGCCGCAGCGGGCGTTGGCAGCCGGCATTGACTTCGAAGCCCTGCCCGGCCGCGGCGTGCGCGGCCGCATCGATGGCGAGCTGCTGCAGCTGGGCAATCACCGCCTGCTGGAGGAACTGGGCCTGTGCACGCCGGCCATCGAGCAGCAGCTGCACGGCCTGGAGGCCCAGGGCAAGACCGTCATGATCTTGAGCCGCGAACAACAGGTGCTGGGCCTGCTGGCAGTGGCCGACACGCTGCGTCCGCACAGCCGCGAGGCCATCGTCGCGCTGCACGCCCTCGGCATCAAGACCGTGATGCTCAGCGGCGACAACCAGCGCACGGTCGACGCCGTCGCCGCCCAGCTGGGCCTGGACGACGCCCGTGGCCAGCTGCTGCCCGATGACAAGCTGCAGGCCATCGCCGGATTCTCCGCACAAGGCGTGGTGGCCATGGTCGGTGACGGGGTCAATGATGCGCCGGCCCTGGCCCGCGCCGACATCGGCATCGCCATGGGCGCGGCCGGCAGCGCCACCGCGCTGGAGACGGCAGATGTGGCGCTGATGCAGGACGATCTGCGCAAGCTGCCCGAGTTCATTGCGCTGTCACGCCGCACCGCGGCGGTGCTGCGGCAGAACCTGGTGCTCGCCCTGGGCCTGAAGGCGGTGGTGTTCGTTTTGAGCCTGCTGGGCATGGCGACGCTGTGGATGGCGGTGTTCGCCGATGCCGGCGCCAGCGTGCTGGTGGTGCTGAATGGCCTGCGGCTGTTGCGCCAGGGACGCACCTGAGCGCGGACCATCGGTTACCCTAGCCGGCTGACATTGCCTGCGACCTCCCATGACCTACTGCGTTGCCATGCGGCTTGATGAAGGCCTGCTGTTTGCCTCCGATTCGCGCACCAATGCGGGGGTGGACCATATCGCCACCTTCCGCAAGATGACGGTGTTCGAGCTGCCCGGCGAGCGGCTGATCGTGCTTCTGAACTCGGGCAATCTGGCCACCACACAGAGCGTCATCAGCCTGCTGCGCCAGCGCCTGCATGGCGAGGGCACGCATCTGATGAATGTGCCGACGCTGTATGACGCAGCCGAGCTGGTGGGCCGCACGATCAAGGAGGTGCTGGCCCGCGACGCCGAACCGACCCTGGACCAGGGCGTCGATTTCGGTGGCCACTTCCTCGTTGGCGGCCAGATCCAGGGCGAGCATTGCCGCCTGTTCCACGTCTATGCCGAGGGCAACTTCATCGAGGCCTCGAAGGACACGCCCTATTTCCAGATCGGCGAGTCCAAGTACGGCAAGCCCATCATCGACCGCGTCGTCCAGCACGACACCTCGCTGGCCGAGGCCGCCAAGTGCACGCTGATCTCGTTTGATTCGACGATACGCAGCAATCTGTCGGTGGGCCTGCCGATCGACATCCTGCTCTACCGCGCCGGCAGCTTCGCCGCTGCCCGGCCGCAGCGCATCACCGGCGACGACCCCTATTTCAACAAGCTGCGCCGCGGCTGGGGCGAGGGCCTGCGCAAGGTGTTCGCCAGGCTGCCCGAGGCCAAGTGGTTCGAGCAGGAGCAGAGCTAGCCGCCCCCAGACACCAGGAGCCCACGATGGACGACATCCACATCCTCATCATTCCCGGCAGCCTGCGCAGCGACTCGCTCAATGCGACCCTGGCCGCCTTTGCCTCCCGCCAGGCCCATGTGCTCGGTCTGAAGACCACGCTGATGGACCTGCGGCGGCTCAGGCTGCCGATCTATGACGGCGATCTCGAGGCCTCGACCGGCGTGCCCAAGGAGGCCCTGCAGCTGCAGCAGGCGATTGCCGGCTGCGATGCGGTGCTCGTCGTCACGCCCGAGTACAACGGCTTTCCGACGCCGCTGGTCATCAATGCCTTCGACTGGCTGTCCCGCATCACCGCCACCGAGTCGCAGGCGCCGGGCCTGTCGACCACGGCCAACAAGCCGGTGGCCCTGATGTCGGCCTCGCCCGGGCCGGGCGGCGCGCTGCGCTCGATGAACTTCCTGCGCCAGTATCTGCAGATGGCCTTCCAGATGATTGTGGTGCCGCAGCAGTTCGCGCTGGGCCGCGCCCACGAGGCCTTCGACGAGGCGGGCGAACTGAAGGATGCCCGCTCGGTGCAGTCGGTGAAGACGGTGCTGACGGCGGTTGCTGCGCTGGCGGGTGCCCTGCGGGCGGCCCGGCAGGCCGAACAACACTAGGACAAGCCCATGAGTACCCAGACCTTCGTCGTCCGCAAAGACCGGCTTCAGTCCGCCGAACTGCGCTCCCTGCCCGCCGCGCCGCTGTCAGAAGGCCAGGTGCGTGTGCACATTGACAGCTTCGCGCTGACCTCCAACAACATCACCTACGCCGCCTTCGGCGAGGCGATGAACTACTGGCGCTTCTTTCCGGTCATCGGTGCCGATGGCGCCGCTGACGCCGCCTGGGGCTGCATCCCGGTGTGGGGCTTCGGCACGGTGACCGAATCGCGCCATCCTGACATTGCCGTCGGCGAGCGGCTCTACGGCTACTTCCCGATGGGCTCCAGTGTTGACCTGACCCCCGCCCGTGTCTCGCCGCTGTCCTTCAGCGACAGCGCGCCGCACCGCGCGGAGCTGCATCCGGTCTACAACCAGTACACCCGCTGCGGCGCCGACCCCTTCTACACCGCCGAGTCGGAGGACCTGCAGTCGCTGCTGCGGCCGCTGTTCACCACCTCCTGGCTGATCGACGACTTCCTGGCCGACAACGACTACTTCGGCGCCGCCGGTGATCCAGCCCGCCCTCCGCTGATGCTGCTGTCCAGCGCGTCGAGCAAGACGGCCTATGGCACGGCCTTCCAGATGGCCCGGCGCGGCGGCATCGAGGTCGTCGGCCTGACCTCGTCACGCAATATCGCCTTCTGCGAGAGCCTGGGCTGCTACAGCCGGGTGCTGAGCTATGAGCAGCTCGGCGAGATTGCCGCCGACGCGCCGGCCATCTATGTGGACTTCGCCGGCAACGCGGCCCTGCGCAAGGCGGTGCACGCCCACTGCACGGCCCTGGCCTACAGCAGCTCTATCGGTGGCACACATGTCGCCGAGCTGGGCGGCGGCCGCGACCTGGCCGGCCCGAAGCCGGTGCTGTTCTTCGCACCGGCGCAAATCAAGAAGCGCAGCGGCGAGTGGGGCCCGCAGGTGCTGGGTCAACGGCTGGTGGAGGCCTGGCAGCAATTCCTGGCCACTGTCGGCGACAAGCAGCGGCCCTGGCTGCAGGTGCAGCGGCACCAGGGCGAGGCGGCCGTGGCGGCGGCCTATCGGGACGTCCTGGCCGGCCAGGGCGACCCGCGCATCGGGCACATCCTCTCGCTCTGACCCTAGTTCATCAACCTGGGCATATTGCCCATGGCCGGCATGATGCTGTTGCGCAGCCGGGCCAGAGTCGCCTGCTTGTCGGCCTCCGCATCGGCCCTTGCGACCTCGGCCACCATCGCGGCAAAGGCGTCGAGCCGGGAAGCGCGCATCCATTGGCGCAGGGCCTTGTCCTGCGACCAGTGGTACTGGTTCATCATGCTGACCTGCATGGCGCGCGCATAGCCCGCCAGGTTCTTCGGGAACGGCACCGGCGTGCACATCAGGTTCTTGCTGGCGTCATCCGCCCCGTGCACCTCGACATGGGCGGTCAGCGCCGCGCTCAGCACCACCAACGGGGCGCGCAGCAGCTGGACCACGATGCGCTCGCCCTGGAACACCGGCTCGTTGGGGCGCTGCTGGATGGCCGAAGCCGTGCAATCGACGAACAGCGTGTCCGGGGCAACCGCCACCCGACCCCGCTCCAGCACCATAGCCTCGCGCTCGAGCGCCAGCACGCGACCCTGGCGAATCACCCGCGTGATGCTGCGCAGCAGTTCCACTTCGCCGGTGGACAGGGTGGCATAGTGAAACATCGTCGGCATCTGCGTCGGATCGATGCGCAACATCTGACCCTGGGCCTCAAGCCGAAGAAAGACCTCGTCGATAGTCGTTGCCTCGGCGAAGGCCGCCAGTTTGTCGGCCTCTCCGCCAATGCTGTCACCGAAGAACTCCAGGCCGGGCTGCGTATGCAGACGGTTCTGCACCCAGGCGTCACGCGGCACGACCCATTGGATGGCCTCGGGCCGGGCCCCGTTGCGCAGCAGCCAGACGGCGGCGTCCATGGCGGTCTTGCCGGCGCCGAGAATGCAGAACTGCTGCGGCGTTGACGTGGCCGATCGCTGCCGCCAGAGCTGGGGCAGGGCGTTCGGCGGCACCAGGCGCACGCCGTCGGCGATGCTGAAGTTCGGCCTGTGCGTGGCGGGAATGGCGGGCGACATGAAGGTGGCATCGACCGTCTTCCTGCGCACGGTCACTTCGGTCTGCGCCCCGGACAGCAGGTTGACGATGCGCCCATCCCCCAGGTATTCGCTCATCGGATGAAAACTGACCCGGCCGCTGGGCAGGAAGCGCCGCCGCATCACCTGGTCGAAATAGGCGCTGACCTCGGGGCCGCTGGCCAGCTCGTACATGCCAGCGTTGGGGCCGTGGTCGTCCTTGCGGCGGCTGCCCAGCTCGGTCGAGTTGACGCCGTAATAGGCCGAGGGCTGGTGCAGGCCGACGAAGGCATAGGCATCGTTCCAGTGCCCGCCGGGCGCCGCGCGGCGGTCCACCAGCGTGATGTGTGCGTCGCTCTCGTCGAGCAGGGTGTCGGCAAAGGCCATGCCGACCGCGCCGCTGCCGATGATCAGATAGTCAGTCTCCATCGCCGCCTGCCTCCTGCCTTGCGCCGAGTGTACGGCGGCTAGGCTGTCTGGCGGCCTCGAGCCAGCAGCAGCGCCGCCGCCACCGCAACCGTGACCCGCAGGCCCAGGGCGATGGCCGCGGGCTCACCGGCACCCGAGGCGAAGGCGAACACCGCGCCCATCACCGAGGCGCCGCCGATCAGGCCCAGATTGCGCGCCAGATTGAGCAGGCCGGAGATGACGCCCCGCCGGTCCGGCGACACATCGGTCATCACCGCGGTGTTGTTGGCCGCCTGGAACAGCGCGTAGTGGGCGGTGATGATGACGATGTGCAACATGAATCCGGCCAGACCAGCGGCGGCCGGCATCACGCCGAGCGCGACGCAGCCCAGCAGCATGCCGGCCAGGGCGACGACCACCATGCCGGGCGCGCCGAAGCGATCGACCAGGCGGCCGGCGGGAACACCGGCGAAGGCGGCCACCAGCGGCCCCGCCGACATCACGAGACCCACCTTGGCCATGCCCAGGCCCAGGCCGCGGGCCAGATAGAAGGGACCAACCACCAGCGTCGCCATCAACACCGTGGAGACCAGCACACTCATCGCCAGGCCGGCCGTCAGCCGCCGATCGCGCAACAACGGTCAGTCGGGCCGCGGCCGCGGCGCGCTCTTGGGCACCGCCGACATCGAGCCCAGCAGGCCCATCGCGCTGCCGGCACGGGCCTTGGGCACCGCCTCGCCGACAAAAGCCATCGTCAAGGCCAGCATCAGCGCCGCGCCCAGCCCCTGCAGCCCGCGGGCGGCGACCAGCCAGCCCAGGCTCGGCGCGAGACCGCACAGACCCGAGGCCAGGGTGAACAGGGCCAGGCCGGGCAGCACCCAGACCAAGGCCGGCCCGCCCTTTTCCTTCACCACATCCGCCGGCACATCCTTGCTCGCTGCATTCATCGCGTCACCTCTGTTCTGACCATGGGCCCGAACGGGACCAGCTGCACCAGACGATAGGCCGCCGTCTGATATAGCGAAAGACGCAGCATTTGCATTCCATCAGTGCATCAAACGCCATACCATCGAAGGTAGAAAGGGCGAACCCCATGAGCCGACCCGACCTCAATCTGCTGTTCACGCTGGACGCGCTGCTCGCCGAAGGCAGCGTGGCGGGCGCCGCCCGCCGGCTGCGGCTCAGCCCCTCGGCGATGAGCCGGGCCTTGGCACGGCTGCGCGAGGCGACCGGCGATCCGCTGCTCGTGCGGGCCGGGCGCGGCCTGGTGCCCTCACCGAGGGCGCTGGAGCTGCGCGAAGGGGTCAGCCAGCTCGTTCACGAGGCGCAAGCCGCGCTGCGCCCGGCCACGGCGCTCAAGCTGGGGCAGTTGGAGAGGACCTTCACGCTGCGCACCAGCGAAGGCTTCGTCGAGAACTTCGGCGCCCGGCTGCTGGCCCGTGTTGCTGCCGAGGCGCCGGGCGTGCGTCTGCGCTTCCTGCCCAAGCCCGACAAGGACATGACGCCACTGCGCGATGGCGGAGTCGATCTGGAAACCGGTGTGGTGGGCAAGACGGCCGGCCCGGAGCTGCGTGCACAGGCGCTGTTCCGCGACCGCCTGGTGGGCGTCGTCAGAGCAGGCCATCCCCTGACCGAGGGCGACATCATCCCCACCCGCTATGCCGCAGCGCAGCACATCCAGGTGTCGCGGCGAGGCCTGGACAGGGGCCCTGTCGACGAGGCGCTGGCAGCGCTCGGGCTGCCACGACGGATTGCCGTCACCGTGGGCGGCTTCTCGGCCGCGCTGGCGCTGGCCCGTGCCTCCGATCTGGTCGCCAGCGTGCCGGAGCGACATACCGGCGATCTGCGCGCCGGCCTGCACAGCTTCGCCCTGCCGCTGCCCCTGGCGCCGATCACGGTAGCCTTGCTCTGGCATCCGCGCATGGATGGCGATGCGGCGCATCGCTGGCTGCGAGCTTGCGTTCGCGAGGCCTGCGCCGAGGAAGTTCGTTACATTGGCGGCCAGTTCGACATGCCGCCTCCCGCCCCCAACCCTGCCCCCAAGCCATGAGCCTGCGCTACCACACCGTCCCCGTCACCGCCTTCCAGCAAAACTGTTCCGTCGTCTGGTGCGATGAGACGCTGGAGGCGGCGGTGATCGACCCCGGCGGCGACCTGCCGCGCATCCTGCAGGCCGTCAAGGAACGAGGCCTGACGCTCAAGCAGATCCTGCTCACCCATGCGCATATCGATCATGCCGGCGGCACCAGCACCTTGGCGCGCGAGCTGGGCCTGCCCATCATCGGTCCGCAGGAGGCCGATCAGTTCTGGATCACCGGCCTGCCGCAGCAGAGCCAGATGTTCGGCTTTCCGCCGGCCGAGACCTTCACGCCGACGCGCTGGCTGCACGACGGCGACAGCGTGAGCGTGGGCCATTGCACGCTGCAGGTGCGCCACTGCCCCGGTCACACGCCGGGCCATGTGGTCTTCCACGCCGTCGAGGCCAAGCGCTGCTTCGTCGGCGATGTGCTGTTTGCCGGCGGCATCGGCCGCACCGATTTCCCGCAGGGCGACTTCGACACCCTGATCGCCAGCATCACCCGACGGCTGTGGCCGATGGGCGACGACACCGTCTTCATCCCCGGCCACGGCCCGGAGAGCACGTTCGGTGCCGAGCGGCGCAGCAATCCCTTCGTCGGCGGCACCTGAGGCGCCTCGGCCGCTTGCCTGGAAAGGTGAATTTCGCACAAACGGCGCGGCGCATATTCACCGCCTCGCGCGGACCCGGACTCCTAGTCTTGCTCTTGTAGCGCGAACATTCCCGCGCTCGGCACTTCACAGGAGCAGCACCATGTTCGACACGCTGGAAAAGCCCCAGACCGCCCGGCAGTCAGTCTCGGCCGAGACCGAGACCGAAGGGCGTTCCTACCGCGGCCCCGAGCGCCGTGCCGCCAACGGTCTGCGCAACGAGCCTTGGCTGACCCTGATGCTGGACGAGATCGACTACGGCATGCTGGTGCTCAGCCCCGACGGCCACCTGCTGCATGCCAACCACACGGCCCGCGCCGAGATGGACGCTCACCACCCGCTGCAGCTGCAGGGCACCGAGCTGCGCGCCCGCCACAGTTCAGACGTGGCTCCGCTGCGCGAGGCCATGCAGGGTGCCGCCGAGCGCAAGCTGCGCCGCCTGCTGACCCTGGGACCGGCCTCGCACGGCCTCAGCGTGGCGGTGGTGCCACTGGCCGCTCCGGGCGGGGATGCGGTGACGATACTGATGGTGTTCGGCAAGCAGCGCGTCTGCCAGGAACTGTCCACCCACTGGTTCGCCCGCCAGCATGGCCTGACCCCCACCGAGACCCAGGTGCTGCAGGGCCTGTGTCGCGGACGGCTACCCGGCGAGGTGGCGCAGGAGCACAGCGTGGCCCTGTCCACGGTGCGCTCCCAGATCAGCAGCATCCGCGCCAAGACCGGCGCATTGAATATCCGCGATCTGGTGCAGAAGGTGGCCTCGCTGCCACCGCTGGTCAGCGCGCTTCGGGTGGCAATGCACTGAGGCGCGCGCTTTCCAGCCGGTTGGGGTCAGAGCGTGGGGCTGCGCTGCGCGCAGGTCCCAAGGTCTGACCCGCAAGGCCCCTAGGCTGCCACCTCAAACCGCTGCGCCGGCTTGGCCGCCCGCTCGAACAGCGGCTGCACCTTGGCCAGATTGGCCTCGATGTCGCGGATGCGGGTCGGGCCGGCCGGATGGGTGGACAGCCATTGCGGCGGCGCGCCCTTGGACTGGGCGCCCATCTTCTGCCACAGGGTCACGCCGGCGCCGGGGTCGTAGCCGGCGCGGGCGGCCAGCTCCATGCCGACCAGATCGGCCTCGGACTCATCCTCGCGGCTGAAGGTCAGGGTCAGCAACTGACCGCCCATATTCAGCAGCGCATCGCCGGTATTGCCCAGGCCCAGCAGGCTGGACAGCACATTGGCGCCGATGCGCGTGGCCGCCGTCTTGCCCATGCGCTCGCGCGCGTGCTCGCGTAGCGCGTGAGCCACCTCGTGGCCCATGATCATCGCCACCTCGTCGTCGCTGAGCTTCAGCTGGGCCAGGATGCCGTAGTAGAAGGCGATCTTGCCGCCAGGCATGCAGAAGGCATTGAGCTGCTTGTCGCCGAGCAGATTGACCTCCCAGCGCCATTGCTTGGCCCGCTCGTTCCAGGGCATGGCGACCGGGATGATGCGCTTGGCGATCTCGCGCAGGCGCACCAGCTGCGGATGCTTGTCCGGCGCCAGGCCGCGCTGCTGGGCCGCCTGCTGCATCATCTGCCGGTACTGCTGCGCCGCGGCCTGCTCCACCTGCTCGGCCGGCACCAGCTTGGCGAACTTGGAGGTGCCGCCGACCTCGACGCCCTCCCGGGCCAGTGCCGGCATGGCGGCAGTAGCCCCGCCGGCCAGCAGCAGGCCGGTGAACAGCCGGCGCGAATGCAGGGCGCAGCTGCAACTGGGCACATGGGGCAATTCAAGATTGCCGTGAGGATTGAAGTCGGGTGTCGGGTGCATGGGGCGTCAGAGCAAAGTGAGGGCGGCCGGTTCCCTATTTTGGGCCAGCCTATCAATCATCAAGCGCGGCGCCTAGAGGCACCTCCAGCGCGCGCACGCTGTCACGCAGCAGCCACAGCATCACCAGGGCGGGCAGGGCGACGACGGTGGAGGTGATGAAGAAGCTGGGCCAGCCTATCGACTCGGCCAGCACCCCGGCCAGCGGCCCGACCCAGACCCGGCCCACCGAGGCGAAGGCCGACAGCAGCGCGTACTGGGTGGCGGTGAAGCGCTGGTTGCACAGGCTCATCAGCAGGGCCACAAAGGCCGCCGTGCCCATGCCGCCCGAGATGTTCTCGGCCGCAATCACCATCAGCAGGCCACCATCGACCGGTGTGGTCTGCGCCAGCTTGACGAAGCCCCAGTCGAAGGCCGGCACGGTCAAGCCCCCCATCGCCCCCTGGCCATGCACGGCCAGCCACCAGAAGCCGAGATTGCTGAGCATCTGCAGCAGGCCGAACAGCAGCAGCGAGCGCCACAACCCCAGGCGCATCATCAGCAGGCCACCCAGCAGTGCACCACCTATCGTCAGCCACAGGCCGATGACCTTGTTGACGACACCGATCTCGGCCGTGCCATAGGCCATGGACTTGATCAGGAACGGCGTCATCAGCGAGCCGGCAAAGGCGTCGCCAAGCTTGTACAGCACGATCAGCGCCAGGAACGCGCCCGCGCCTGGCATGGAGAAATAGCTGCGCAGCCCGCCCAGCAGCGTCTCGAAGCGTGCCCGGCGCGCCGCCCAGGCGGCCAGCGGCAGGGTCAAGCCTATGCCCAGCATCAGCGCCAGCAGCTCCACCCAGCGGCCCTGCAGAGCGGCCGGCAGGCTGCTCTGCTGCAGCAGCGGGCCCAGCAGCGCCTGGGCAATGCTCAGACCGAACAGGTCACTGAGCTTGTAGCCCACCACCACGGCCGCCAATACGGCCATAAAACCGAGGATGTCGTTGCGCGCCACGCTGCTGGGCGCGGGTACGGTCCTGAGCCTGGGCAGGCACAGCGCCGAGACCACGGCCGCGCCAGCCATCAGCGCGGCCATCAGGCGATAGACCTCGGGCCAGGTCCAGCCACCGCCCTGGGTCGGGTCGACCCAGATGAAGGCCACGCCACCGGAAACGATCATCGCCAGCCGGTAGCCGAGCACATTCAGCGACGAACCAATGCCCCGCTCCTGCGGGGCCAGCAGGTCGGTGCGATAGGCGTCGATGACGACATCCTGCGAGGCCGAGATGAAGGCCACCAGCACCGCCAGCAGCGCAAAGGCCCGGGTCGCCTGCGAGGGCGAGGTGGCGGCCAGCAGCAGCAGCGCACCGGCCATCAGGAGCTGGGTCAGCACCAGCCAGCCTCGCCGCCGGCCCAGCCAGGGCAGGTCGAAGCGGTCCATCAACGGTGCCCACAGGAACTTGAAGGTATAGGGCAGGCCGACCAGGCTCAGAAAGCCTATCGTCGCCACATCAATGCCCTCGACGCTGAGCCAGGCCTGCATCGCCTGCCCCGTCAGCGCCAGCGGCAGGCCGGAGGCAAAACCCAGCACGATGACGACGGCCAGCCGGTGCAGCGCGGCCAGACGCTGGGTGAGGGACAGGGGCACAGGGGCAGACACAGGGGGCTGGAGCATGGCGCGATTCTAGGAGTACCCCGTGAAAACAGGGCTTGACCAAAACACCGACAATGCCGGCATGACTGCGCCCGGATCAGCCCCTCCCCTCCCCAACGACGCCGCGGCCGCCTTCAGCACCGGCGACTTCCGCGCCGCCCTGGGCATGTTCGCCACCGGCGTGACCATCGTCACCGCGCGCGGGGCCGACGGCAGCCTGGTCGGCCTGACCGCCAACTCCTTCAACTCGGTCTCGCTGACGCCCCCGCTGGTGCTGTGGAGCCTGGCCCAGCGTGCCGGTTCGATGCCGGTGTTCAGCCGCGGCTCGCACTATGCGATCAACATCCTGGCCGCCGACCAGAAGGACCTGGCCCAGCGCTTTGCGATGCGCGACATCGACCGCTTCGCAGGCGTGGCCTGGCGCGAGGGTGCCGGTGGCGCGCCGGTACTGGAGGGCGCGGCGGCGGTGTTCGAATGCGCCAACCGCAGCCAGTACCAGGAAGGCGACCATGTGATCTTTGTCGGCGAGGTCGAGCGCTGCAGCTGGGCCGCCAATGCCTTGCCGCTGATCTTTCACGGCGGGCGCTACTACACGGAACTGCCGCTCTAGCTAGAACCGGTAGCTCGCCTCGACGCTGAACGTGCGCGGCGCCATCGGCAGATCATTCGGAATGCGCCCCGGCGCGAGGCTGGGCTCGCGGATGTCGGTGTCCAGTGCATTGTGAACCTGGGCGGCCAGGGTCCAGCCAGTGCCGGGCAGGGCCAGACGCAGGCTGAGGTCCAGGGCCGTGTAGTCGGCCACCGGCGGGCGGGCATCGCCGGCAGGCCGGGCGCGGCCGGCAACATGATTGACCTGGGCACCGAGCCGCCAGGCGCTGCTCAGGCGCCAGTCGGCCAGCAGATAGCCATGGTGGTGCGGCGCATAGCCGGCATCGACGCCGGTGGCCTCGTCGCGGGAGCGCTGGTAGCTGTAGCTGGCCTGCAGACGCAGCGCATTGACCGGCTCCCAGCTGCCGCTGAGCTCGAAGCCCTTGCCGCGCTGATCGCCGGTGTTGTTGTAGGTGGTGCCAGTGCCGGCCAGGGCATTCGGCGTGGCGCGGATGATGTCATCCATCTTGTAGCCGAACACCGACAGCGCCAGCTGCGCCGCTCGGTTGGGCTGCCAGATCAGCACCGCCTCGGTGGTGCGCTGGGTCTCGGGCCGGATGTCGGGGTTGCCGCGCGACACCGGGTTGTTGATGCTGTATTGCTCGTTGAAGGTCGGCGCGCGGAAGGCCCGGCCATGCAGGAACTTGAGGCTGAGGTTGTAAGCCGCCTCCCAGACCAGGGCGACGCGCGGGTTGACGGTGCTGCCGAAGTCCGAGAAGCGGTCGGCGCGCAGGCCCAGGGTCAGCGCCCAGTCGGGCGAGATCTGCCAGTCGTCCTGCACATAGGCATAGGCGACGCGGCGGCGCTGCGGCCGCATGAAGGGGTCGGTGCCGGTGTGGTCGGTGATCTCGGGCTCTGGAACCGGCAGGCCATTCGGCGCAAAGCCGAAGTTCTTAAGCTCGCGGGTGCGGTAGAGATCCAGGTCCTCCAGCCCCAGGCCGATGCGCAGCTGGTGGCCCTTCAAGCCGGTGTAGCTTAGATGGCCATGCCAGCGCCATTGCCGTTCCCAGGTCTCCGGGGCGCCGAACATGCCGTTCGGGAACACCCCGGTCGGGAAGCGCACGCCGGCTGGATAGATCTGCAGCGGACGAGGAAAGGTCACCGCATAGTGCATCGCGCTGAGCGTGAAGCCCGCACCAAGCTCTGGCGCCAGCTGGGCCTCGCTCCACGACAGGTCGCTGACCAGGCGCGCGGTACGGTACAGGCCGGTCGGGTCCAGCGCCTGTGACACCCCTGCCGCCGCGCCCAGCTCGCGCTGCTTGTAGTTGAAGCGCAGGCGCCAGCTGGCCAGCGCCAGATCCAGATTCGCGTCAACGCTTTCATTGGCCTGATTCATGCGGCCGGGGGCCAGGCTGGCGGCCGTGCCGAAGGTGCGGTCGTTGAAGCTCTGGGCGTCAGATTCGATGCGCGAGCCCGGGCCGTCGCTGCTGTAGCGGCGCAGGAAGGCCGCCAGCTGCACCGGGCCCCAGCTGCCTCCATGCTGGACCCAGGCCTCGCGGCTGCCAAACGAGCCCAGGCGCAGGCCGGCCTCGGTGCCGGCAATGTCTTGCGCGTTCTTGGTGATGATGTTGACCACGCCCGCATAGGCGTCGGCACCGTACAGGGCCGAGCCCGGGCTCAGCATGACCTCGATGCGGGCGATGTGCTGCACCGGCAGTCCACCCCAGCCATTGCCGCGGTTGCCGACGAACAGGGTCGTCATCGGCACGCCGTTCTGCAGCACCAGGGTCTGCGGGTTGTAGGCGCTGTAGATGCCGCGCACCAGATACAGCGTCGGGTAGCTGCCGCTGCTGCGGCCGACATGCAGGCCGGGCACGCGCTCCAGCACCTCGTCGAGGTCGTGGGCACCCATGGCCAGGATGTCCTGCGCGGTAATCACTGTCGCCACCGCCGGGGCACGCAGCAGGGTCTGCGCGGTGCCGCTGGCAATGCTCAGCGTGGCCTGGTCGCCATAGACCTCGGCCAGCTCCTGCTCTTCGCTGCCCTGTGCCGCCGCGACGGCACGCCACGCCAGGCCCACCACGGCGATACATCTCAGACCTTGCATGGCCTGCTTCCTCCGCAACGGTCGCTGCCCGGGGCTCATCTTGCTACGCACCGGGAGGACTGTCCAGCGCCGTAGCGTTCGCGGCGTACGGCCCCGTCTGCGGTGCCTGCGGCGCCTGCCGCGGCAGGCTGATCAGCACGCGCGTGCCCGCCCCCGGCTCGCTCTCCACCTGCACCCGCCCCCCCAGCAGCCCGGTCACCAGGCTGTGCACGATCTGCATGCCCAGGCCCGATCCACCCTGGCCCAGCTTGGTGGTGAAGAAGGCCTCGAACACACGCAGGCGCACCGACTCCGTCATACCCTCGCCGTCATCGCTGCAGATGACCTGCACACGGTCATCGCCCAGCGCGTGGCACTGCACCGTCACCCGCCCCTGGTCGCGGCCGGCGAAGCCATGCAGCAGGGCGTTCTGCACCACATTGCTGATGACCTGGCCCAGCGGGCCGGGATAGCTGTCCATCCGCAGGCCGGGCTCCAACTCGACCGCCAGCTCGTAGGGTGAATGACGGAACATCGGCTGCAGCGTGGCCAGCAACTCGCCAATGACCTCGTGCGCCAGAAAGCCGCGTCGCATATCGGTGGTCTGGTCCAGCGCCAACTGCTTGAAGTCGCGGATGATCTCGGCGGCACGCCGCACATTGCTCATCACCAGGGTGTTGCCTTCGATGGTCTTGCTCAGCATGCGGTCGAACTCGGACTTGCGCAGCTGCCCGGCATGCATGGCCTCGGACAGCTGGGTCTGCTCGGCCTGCATCGTCGAGGCCGCCATCAACGCATTGCCCAGCGGCGTGTTCAGCTCATGGGCCACGCCGGCCACCAGCCTGCCCAGCGAGGCCAGCTTTTCGGCCTCGATCAACTGCCGCTGGGTGTCACGCAGGGTGTCCAGCGCCTGCTGCAACTCGCGGTTGGCGCTGCTCAGCGAGCGGGTGCGCTCCTCGACCCGCTCCTCCAGGGTCAGCGCATGGCGGGCCAGCTCCGCGTTCTTCTGCTGCAGCTCCTGCTCGCGCAGCTCCAGGCCGTGCATCATGCCGTTGAAGACCTGGGCCATATTGGCGATGTCGCGCGGCCCCTCGACCTGGGCACGCAGCCCCAGCCGCCCCTCGCCGGCATGGGCCATCACCGCGGCCAGCTCGCCCAGCGGCCGGGTCAGGCGGCGCGCGAGCTGCCGCAAGGCCCACAGCAGCAGGGCCGAGAGCGCCAGGCCGACGCCGAAGTTGATCGCCACCAGCCGGCCGACCAGTTGCACCAGCGCGGCCTTGCCCTGGGTCACGCGGACAAAGCCCAGCAGCTCGGCCTGCGCCGCCGGTGCCTCGAACGGCGAGGCCTCGCCGGGCTGCATGCGCACCGGCGCAACAAAGGTCCAGGCCGCACCGGTCTCTGCCTCCAGGTAGGGCTCCAGCGCGCCCGCCATCGGCGGCATGGCCGCCGCCGGTGCCGCTGCGCCACGTGCCAGCAGGGCCCGGCCGTCGGCGCGCAGCAGCTCCACCCGCAGCACATCGGGGAAGGACAGTGCCCGCTCAATCGGCTCGCGGGCATTGTCGGCCCCCTCCGTCAGCAGGGCGAGCTGGCTTTGCTGGGCCAGGCTGGTGGCCAGGTTCAGGCCCTGACGCACCAGGGTCTCGCGGACCTGCAGGCTGCCCTGCCAGGATGACAGCACCGCCGACACCGCGGCCACCCCGAGCACGCCGCCGGCCACCGCCAGGGTCAGCTGGCGTCGAAAGGTTGCGCCTCGCAGGCGGGCGCTCCAGCGCGCCAGCAATCGACTCATCGTTCGGGCAGCAGCAGCTCGAAGGCCTGCTGCAATCGAGGGCTCAGGTCCAGGCCCAGATGGCTGGCGGTACGGGTGTTCAGCGCCGCATGCACGTCACGCAGCGGCAGGGCGCTGCGTGGCCCGGCATTGCCCGCCAGGCGTGCCAGTGCCGAACCACCCAGGCTGCGGCCCAGCTCGAGATTGTTGGGGTAGAGCGCGAATAGCGCGCCCCGCCGCACATGGCCAAGGTTGCTGGAAAACAGCGGCACGCCGTGGTTCCAGGATTCCTGCAGCACCAGCGGCAACACCGTCGACTCATCGACCGACAGGGGGTCTTGCGGCAGCCACAGCGCATGCTGCGGCGAGGCCTGGGCAAAGAACTCCTGGTAGTGGCGCAGCGCGGCCTTCAGGTCGCCAACCTCCTGGGCCTGCAGTTCGAGGCCCAGCTGGCGCGCGGCGTCCTGGGCGAAGCGCATCAGCCAGGCGCTGTGGCGCGCCGAATAGGCCACGCTGACCCGTTTGACGCCTGGGAGCAGGCCCTTCAGACGCTGCATCAGCAGCAGCGGATCGGGCGCCAGGCTGTGCACGGTGGCGTCGCGCGCCTCGGCCTCGCTGGGGCTGATCACGCCGCCGGCAACGACCTCGATGCGGCGGTCCAGCACACTTGCCAGGCGCAGTCCGGCGCGGCCCAGGGCGATCACCAGCTTGGGTTCGCGCCGCTGCATGTCCGCCGCCAGGCCCGCCATATCGGCCTCGGCCGGCACCGCGACCCTAAGGACGCGGGCCTGCAAGCGATCGTCTATGCCTTCGAGAATCTTGGCGAAGATGGCGCGGAAGGGCTCGCCGATCTCGGGGTACAGCACGGCCAGCGATTCGGCGCGCACGCCCTGCGCCCGCGCGCCAAGCCAGGGGCCGCCGCCCGCACACAGCGCCACTGCCAGGCGCTGCAGGCAGGCACGCCGGCCCTCGCCCGTCGCTGATCCTTGCAATGCTGCTGTGTCCACAAGCCTTCCATGAGCCCCGGCTCCGCACCGGGTGACCGGCGGCGCCGGTAGCGCGGCCAGAGGGCAAGTCTAACGGGGCCGGCGGACACTCGCAGCATCAAACTCAGGCGGCGGCTACCGCCTCGGCCGCGGCCTGCAGGCGTCGGGCCAGCTGAGAACGCCCGCCATAGCCCCAGGCCGCGGCCGGCAACTGCTGAACCACCGCGTAACTGGCCGGATGCAGCGCGCCGAGCTGATCGCCCAGCAGCAGATGCACGGCCTGCAGCCAAGCCGCGATCTGCGCCTCGGTATTGGTGTCGGCCGTGACCTGCACCTCGAGGTGATAGCTGGCCAGCGCCTGCTCGGCCAGCGAGCGCCGGGCAACGAACCAATCCGGCGCCGGCACGCGGGCAAGGCGCACGGCGGTGAGGTCCGGGTCCTTGGCCAGATGCCGGGCCGTCAACTCGGTCAACGCATGGGCCAGGAGGGTGTGATCGGGCTCCCGCCCGGGGGCGGGGCTGAGGCTGAGGTGCAGATGGGGCATGAGGCTCTCCGTTCAGATCAGGTCAATTCAGTAGTAGCGCTGGCGCAGTTCAACCGTCCGCCAGCGCGCCTCGCTGCGGGCGATCCAGGCGCTGAACCAGCGGTCCAGCAAGGGACCGAGCCAGATGGGGGTGGGGACAGGGGGCAGTTTCATGGCGCACTCCGGTGAGGTGATTCGGTGCGACCATGGTATGTTTGCAAATTCGCACCAACAACTGCGCAAACTGCACTCTGAGTTTGCAAATTTGCACAATGACAGCGATCACCACCTCAGGCCTGCCCGACTGGGACGACTTGCGTTACGCCCTGGCCATCGCCGAGCAGGGCTCCTTGAATGCCGCGGCCCAGGCCCTGGGCGTGCGCCACACCACGGTGCTGCGGCGCCTGAACGCGCTGGAGCAGGACCTCGGCACGCGTCTGTTCGAGCGCCTGCGCCAGGGCTATCAGCCGACCGAGGCCGGCGCGCTGCTGGCGCAGCAGGCGCGCGAGATGCAGCACGCGATTGGCGAAATGCAGCGCCGCATCATCGGTCGCGACCTGGAGCTGCAGGGCGTGCTGCGCCTGACCACCGCCTTCGTCGCCACCCTGCACCTGCTGCCCGAGGCGCTGGCCGCCTTCCGGCGCAGCCACCCCGGCATCATGGTCGAGGTCAGCGAGAACTCGGCCCTGGTCGATATGTCGCGCCGCGACGCCGATGTCGCCCTGCGCATGAGCCGCCTGGTGCCCGAGCATCTGGTCGGGCGCAACCTCGGCGAGCTGCGCATGCGTGTCTATGCCCGGCGCGGTTCGGCCACCCTGCCGCAGCGCCTCACGCCGCTGTCCGAGCTCTGCGGCGGCCATCCCTGGATAGGCTTCGACAGCGAGCGCCGCACCCGCTTCTTCGACCGCTGGATGCTGGACCATGTGCCACCCGAGCAGGTGGTGATGCGGCTGGACCTGCTGCACCCGGCCGTGGCCATGGCCCGCACGGGTCTGGCCCTGGCCCTGCTGCCCACGGTGATAGAGGCCAGCGAACCCGAGCTGGTGGCGGTGTCCGAGGTGCTGCCCGATGTCAGCACGCCGGTCTGGCTGCTCACACACCCGGACCTGCGCCACACCGGCCGGGTGCGCGCCTTCATGCAGGAGGTGGGCGCGGCGCTGGAGCAGCGGCTCAAGGCCGCGCCTTGAAAAGCGCGCCAGCCGCCCAAGATGCGAGACTGAGCACCAAGGAACCCCGATGCTGATCACCTGCCCCCACTGCCAAGCCAAGAACCGCGTGCCCGACGAGCGCACGCAGCAGGATCCGGTCTGCGGGCGCTGCGGTCTCGAACTGCTGGACGGCAAGCCAATCACGCTGAGCGACGCCAGCTTCGACGCCGTCGTCAAGGGCAGCGAGCTGCCGGTGCTGGTGGACTTCTGGGCCCCCTGGTGCGGCCCCTGCCGGCAGATGGCGCCACAGTTCGAGCAGGCCGCCGCCCAGCTCAAGGGTCAGGCCTTGCTGGTCAAGGTCAACAGCGACGAGAACCCGCGCCTGGCGCAGCGTTTTGCCATTCGCAGCATCCCGACCCTGGTGAAGATACGCCAGGGTCTGGAGGTGCAGCGCGTCTCGGGCGTGCTGCCGGCGGCGCAGATCGTGGGGCTGGCTCGCGCTTGATGCCTTGATCAGCGGCCGATGTTGCGCCCGGCCGGCAAGGCCTGAGGCCAGGTCTGCAGACGCAGCCAGCGCCAGCGCAACAGGCCCAGCCAGACCGGCAGCGCCAGCGGCAGAGCCAGCCAGCGGCCCCAGGCCAGCGCGTCCAGCACCACCGCCAGGCTGATGGCCAGCGCCATGCCGCCGCCGACCAACGCCACGTACCAGAGCTCGCGCGGCAGGCCGCGCCGCGACCAGTCCGCCCACAAGGAGACCGACAGCAGCAGACCCACGGCCACCATCAGCGCCCCATTCTCCAGCGCCGCAGTGCCGAGCAGCAGCTGCAGCAGGCCCAGCACCACCGCCAGCGCGCCAACGGCATGCCACATCTGGCGCCGCGCCAGCGCCCGGTTCAGTGCCGAGCCGCGCGGCATGCCCGGCAGCAACATCAGCAGAGCCTGCTCGCGACGCGACTGGTAGAGCGCGGCCGGCAGACCGATCAGCGGGCTGAAGCAGGCACTCATCACACCGATAGTCAGGCCGACGCCGCCCCGGCGTACGACATGTTCCCAGGTCACCGGCGTCCAGATCAGCACCCCGACCAGCAGCAGAACCACCAGCGCCATCACCAGCAGCACGCCGCCGAGGTGGGCGCTCCAGTGCGAACTGCCGTACAGCGCCAGCTCCGCGCGCGCGAGCACGCTGCGCGGCTGCGGGCGGGCACGGGCCAGCAGGAAGCCACGCCACAGACCGTACAGCCAGTTGAAGGCACCGCCCACCCCGCCCGCGCCCGGTGTTTCGGCGACGCTCCAGCGGGTCGAGCCGATCTTGCGGCGCCACTCGGCCGCACGGGCCTGGGCACGCCGATGCGCGGTGCCGCCGGACAGCACGACACGGCTCAGCAGCCAGGGCAGAAACAGCAGTGCGCAGGCGGCGAGACTCAGCGGCTGCTCGACATACCAGCGGCGCATGGCACCGCCAAGCAGACCCCAGACCATGCCGTCAGACCACCACCATGCCGTGGACGGCACGATCCACAGCCACCACCAGATCTCGGGCCAGCGCACGCTGACGCCGATCAGCAGCAGGCAGACCCCGGCCCCCAGCGCCCAGGCCAGCGGCTCGCCCAGCGCCGCAGCGGCCAGCAAGCCGCAGGCCGGTGCCAGCACCAGCATCAGCACCGCAGCACAGGCACGCAGATGCTGCAGATGGCCGGGCACCAGACGCGCCGCATGGGGATGGTTCTGCCGCACCAGATTGATCAGCAGCGCCAGGCCCAGCAGCTGCAGATAGACCACCGCGATCAGCAGCCCCAGCTGAGTGGCGACATGACTGCCCTTGAAATAGGCCAGCAGGGCCACCGGCACCAGCCAGCCGGCGGCCAACAGCAGCGACCAGACGCGGCGCCAGGAGGTGCCGGCCGACCACCAGGGGCCCAGCAGGATCTGCGCCTGGGGCAGCGCCGCCAGCGCGCGCATCAGCTGAGCTCCATGAACAGGTCTTCCAGGTTCAGCGCCCGCAGCCGCGCATCGGCCGGCGCGCCCTGCGTGAAGCGCAGCAGCCATTGCTCCTGCCCCGGGGCCAAGGCTCCTCGACGCAGCAGCTGCGCACCATGAACCGCCTGCAGTGACTGCAGTTCGACCGGACTGCCCACAGCGATGCGAACCTGGTCCAGCAGCTCCTCCAGCGGCGCCTGGCAGGCGATGCGACCCTCCTTCAGGAAGGCGACATTGAAGGCCACCCGCTCCAGATCGGACAGGATGTGGGTGGAGAACACCACCGTCGTGCCGCGGTCGAGCACGCGCTCGACCAGCTCGCGCAGGAAGTCGCGCCGTCCCGCGGGGTCGAGGCTTGCCACCGGCTCGTCCAGCACCAGCAGATCGGGCTCATGGGCCAGCGCGCGGATGATGGACAGGCGCTGCTGCTGGCCGCCCGAGAGCTTGGCGATGAGCCGGTCGCGCGGCACCTCCCAGCGCGACATCAGGCCCTCCACCTTGGCCTCGTTCCAGCGCGGATAGAAGCTGCGAAAGTAGGCCAGCAACTGGCCGGCGGTGAAGCCCTCGAACAGATCTGACTGCTGTGGCACATAGCCGATGCGGGACCGCAGGCCATCGTCCAGCCCGGCGACCGATTGACCGAACAGCTTGACCTCGCCGGCATCGGGCTCGCGTAGGCCCAGCAGGCTCTCCAGCAAGCTGGTCTTGCCGGCCCCGTTGCGGCCCAGCAGGCCTATCACCTGGCCCGGCTGCAGGGCCCAGTCCAGGCCCTGGAGCACGGACTGGCCGCCATAGCTCAGACAAAGGCCTCTGAGCTGCACCGAGGCCGCCGGTGCGCCGGCTTGCAGGGCCAGGCCACCGTCGGCGGCGATTGACAAGCTTGTGTTCATGACTGCGGCTCCTCCGCCTGAAGAATCTCTTTGAACAGGGCCAGGGCCTGCGCCGTGGACAGCTCCAGCTGGCGTGCTTCCTGGGCGGCGCGCTCAAGGCTGGGCCGCAGCAGCTCGGCCCGGTCCAGCGGCGCCTGGGCCCGCCGATGCTGGGCGGCCACACGCATGGCCAGGCCGCGACGGCGCTCCAGCAGGCCCTCGGCCTCCAGCAGGCCATAGGCCTTGGAAATCGTCATCGGGTGCACGACCAGGCCCTGGGCCAGCTCGCGCACCGAAGGAATCTCGTCGCCGGCCTTAAGCTGCCCGCTGGCCACCAGCCGCCGCACCAGCTCCACCAACTGGCGGTAGATCGGTTCGGTGGAGCCGGTGTTGATGTGGAAGAGGTCCAGGGCAGGCACGGGTGACGGGGGTTACGTTGGTGTACCAATACAGTAGTACACCTAGGTGCCACCTGTCAACAGGTGCGCAGTCGCGGGGGGGCTCTTTTCGGTCGGTGTCGAAAACCATTCAACTCTGAACTTTGTTCACTCAAGTCTGAACTTTTGGAGGCGATCCTGACGGCGCGCGCGACGCGCCCGAAATGTCATGTGCCGAGGGGTGAGCCGCTGGCCTTGCTTAATGCAAGGCCAGCGTACTCGGTGTGTGCACGGCATCACCAGGTCGGACCCACTGGAGCCGGAGGCCGGCGGATCTCACCTCTCACATCACGCGGGCTCGTCCACCAGTTCAGCGGCATCGCACCTGACGCACCGCGCATGCCTTCCCTCGACCTTCAACATCGAAGGCGAAGGTCGCTTAAAGACATGCTGGGTCCAGCACACGCTTGTTTCGCCGCGAATCTGCACGTCGCGAAGCAGCATGACGAAGCCGGCCACCCCAGCAAGTAGCGAGGAAAAGGCGAAGGGCACGTCGACCGCCTCCTTGGCTTCGCTCAATGGCACCTTGCCGGTCGCGCAGAGCACAGGGATGACGGAGCGCAATGGTTCGCCGACGATTCGTTCGGCCGGGACGCCTTTCGCCTGCGCGACCTTATGAGCTTCTTCCGCGGTCAGCCCGCGGGCGGAATCCAACAGTTCACGAACCACATCCGGCAACAGACCCGTCTGCTTGTGAAACTTTGCCACCTCGTCCAGCGGCGCCTCAATTGACTCAGGATAGGCGCAGACTAGGCAGCCGCGCCCATGCCCTGGAACATATTGACCCGCACCGATATAGCTTCCGCTCGTCCACATGTTGATGGCGCGCTCGGGGTCTTTCAGCCCCGCCTGGCGCCTAGACTCTTCTGAGTCCAATCCCGCAATGACGCGCAGCAAGGGCCGGTCGTGCCCACGTTCCTCGCAGTAGTCATTCATGCCCTTGCTATGCGGTTCTGCCGCCAGGTGCATTGATTTCAAGCGCGTCGCGACCGCCTCCACCTTGGACGTACCGATGCTGCCCGGCTTCATAAATGCGTACCGCTGACCGTTGCCTTCACCATAGGCGTCGCCGTCCACCAGGTGCAGTTCGCCTGAAACGGGCTCCGGCCAGTTCTCAATCAGCCATACCAACGCGTGGGTGACTGCGCCAACTCCAAAGACGTGCGTTTCCTGAATGTCGAAGGCGCGAAATTCGAGCCCCGGTGCTTCAAATAGCCCCCTCACGTCGGTGCCCCAATCGCCGATGGGTCGGAGGCCTGAGCCTTCCAATGCGGCAGAAAAGCAGACCGAGAACAACTGCGCAGCCGCCAGGCCGGCGGCAAACGCAGGTCCTACTGGGTTCATGCTGTCACCGCAAGTGGCTTCGTCGCCGAACTGCACCTGCCATCCATCAGCGCCCACCCGGATGCAAGGCGATGTCGCGTCGGGCGCAGCTGCGCCGACGCTGATCACCATATCGTACGGCGGCGCCCAGCCCACCTTCATGCCGTCGACAGGCGCACCACCTGAGCTGGCGGCATCGTGGCTGACGGCGAGCGCGACTTCAGCGATCTCACCGAAGAAGTCGATGTTCGGCCAAAGGCGGCCTAGGACATCGGCCAGCACTGTGGCCAGCAGCACTGCACTGGGTGGGGTGTTGGCCGACGGAAGCGCCAAGGCGATGCGCGTGCTGGACAGCTTCAACACGAGCGCGTCGTCACCAAAGAGCGCCAGCAACGCCTGGCGATTTTTTTCAGCGGCGCTCATACGATCACCAGCCTTTCCCGCGCTTCCGCTGGCGACCACAGTCGCCAATCGTTCTCCTCGCGCTCGTAGACATTTGCATCGGCCCCAAGCTGCAAGCCGAACCGGCAGTAGTGCGGCACGATGATGCTGAGTGCGCCGACATGGCGCACGACCTCCCAAGCGCGGTCCAGCTGCGACATCCGCACGTTTGCGCTTGGATGCGTATGAAGCTGGATTACGCTGCGGCGCCCGGCCTTGAAGTTGTCCAGTTGAATGCGCTGAAGCTCGCGGCCTTCGATATGCACCCAGACCCCTTCCGCGGTCACCCCCGGCGTCTGTGTGGGCACAATGCAGCCGTCAACTTGCAGCTCCTCGAGGACCTCAGCCTTGACATGCTCGGCGGACCAGATGGCGAACACTTCATGTGCCCCGGCGCGAAATGCCGCCTCAGTCTGAACCAGCACGTCGCTGCCAATCTTCCATTGTTTGATCTTCATCCCAGTGTGACCCCCGTCTTGTTCAGCTCTCGCTGGAGCTGCACGATCAGTTGTAGGACGGAGTACCGCGGCACGTTGCGAATCGAGGCCCAGGACACCTCCTGATGGCCCTGATGGTCGTGGTATTCCCTCCAACCCATGAAGCAGAACCAGGGCGCCGGCGTGGTGCCGTCCTGTTTGTTCAGGTGAAAGCCGTTGCTCGCCGGTACCGCCTGTTGACCCGGCATCAGGCGCTCGCCGGATGCATCGATCCACCAGCCGCCCACCGGTCGGTACGGATAGTCCGTACCGTCAACGCGGAGTCGGATGGTCCGCCCATGGGCGGACCAGTCCAGCTCCACGTCGAGGAACGGGAACGCGTACGCTACGAGGCGAACCCCGAGCATTGCGTATCGTTCCCGTCCGGTGAGCAGCGGCTGGATCGCCTTCCCGAAACTGGCCGCGGCCAGTTTCGGGTTGACGATGACCGCCGCGCTCACCCGCCGCCGCCGTTCTTTTTGGTGATGGACAGGACATGGCCATCGCGCACGCCCGCCGCCTTCAACGTGAGATTGACGTCGAGCGCAGAGGTGCCGAGATTGCCATCCACCATGTCGAAGTCAGAGGCGTTCGGCCGGTCACGAGGCGGCAGACTGCGGCGGATGGCCTGCAGCACGGTCATGGCGGCTGGGAAGCGCCGGGCCTTGTCCTCGCCGTCGAGGATGACCGTGACCTCGTACAGCCGGTCTTCTTCTTCACGCGGCACCGAGATGTAGTGGTCCGCGGGTTGGACCACGACACGATCGGTCGGCTGTAGCAGTTCGTCGGCCAGGCCATCGAGGTCAATCCAGATGTCTTGACTGCCACCACCGGCCCAGATCACCAACTCCGCGACAGACGCCTTGCCGTGCCGGCCGCCACCGAAGTTCGACAACGGCTGCTCGTTCAGCGTCGCTGCGATCGGCTTGCGCATCACCGGGTTGTCGGGGAGTTGGGGGCTGCCATCGCCAACGCTGAATCGCTCACCGCCACGGATGACGATGACGTCGTCCGGGCTGATCGCGATGTCAACGTCGCCGTCCACCTCGAGCACCAGTTGCTCGGGAGGTACCAGCTTGCCCATGTTGATGAGATCCTGGCCGCGCTTGGCGCCAGGGGAAGTTGCCAGCTTTTTGCCAGCGATATGAATGTGCGAAGTGTTCAACGGAATCTCCGTATTTAAGAAAGGATCCATGCGGTCGGAATTCACTCCGACTGACCTACGGCCTTTACTTGGGCGGTTGACGCCTGAACTGGATTCGCTGACACTCATGGTCGCCAAACCGGACGAGTGTTGTTCAACGAGTCCACTCAGGGGGTCTTGCCGTCCAGGTAAGACCCCTTGTTTCATTCCAACTGCTTCATCGCACCTCCTCAGCGCCCTCAAGGCGCTTTTTTTCGTCTCCACCCGGTCAGTTCACACGTCCCGAGCGCCGTTTGCTATTCATCAGCACAGCAATGCTACCACATGCCAGCAATAAATCGCCAACTGTGTTGGCATATGCGGCCATGCATGTGATTTTCAATGACATTTGACTTTAGAGGTTCTCTTCAATGTCAAAGATATTGACATTTTCACGTTGTCGATCTAAAATCCGAGCACAGGAACCGCGGGAAGAATCAAAGTGATCAATGAGGCGCGCCTCTACCAACTCCTTGGCGAACGCATACGCAAGCTTCGCGAGGGGTTTGAGACTCCTGAGGGTCGAATGACTCAGGCCGGACTAGCTGCGATGGTGGACTTGGAGCGAACTTCCATCACTAATATCGAGAAGGGTGCGCAGAAGGTCAGCCTTCACGTGCTTTATAAAATCTGCGAGGTTTTTGATGCCAATGTGCTTGACATCTTGCCTAGGCCTGCGGAGGTTGTGCAAGAGAAGGCCCTGCCAGAGATGACCGCACTGGAGTTTGGGGGTAAGACCTACGTCGCCCCACAGAAGACTCTGCAGAAAATTGCTGCCATCCTTGAAATGAAAGAACAGCGATGAGTCGAATCAACGCCGAAGTAGTCGAGCGCAAGGCCCAACAGGTGTTGCGTAACGCAGGTGCGCTGACGATCCCTGTAGACCTCGACAAGGTCCTTCAAAACCTAAACGTTCGTCTTCATGATGAAGAAATGGACGCTGAAACGGCAGGCGTACTCATCGTCAAAGGCGAAGAGCGCCATGTCCTTGTGAACAAGGATCATCCTCACAATCGACGGCGATTCACGATCGCTCACGAGCTGGGGCATCTAGTGCTTCACGATGATGAAACGAACGGCGATGCGTCCGGTCAACGCATGTATATCGATCGCCAAATTCGGGTCTATCAACGAGTAGGCGAGGCGAGTTCTGCCGTCTACCAGCAAGAAGGCTCGCAAACGACTGTTCAGCAAGAGCGTGAAGCAAATGCATTTGCGGCATGCCTACTGATGCCAACTCACCACGTCATTCGTGCCGCCCTTGAGCGAGATCTTTTTGACGAGATCTCAGTAGCATCGCTTGCTCGGAATTTTGAGGTAAGTGAGCAGGCGATGTCTATTCGCCTGCAGCAGCTGCAGCTTATGACGGTGGATATCGGACTCCAAGCGCAGGCTGCTGACACGCCGACGCCGCCTAGTCAGCATCCCATGGCCGTTTGACCTCTAGGGCCGGTTGACCGGTCCCTGCTTCAATTCGGCATATCTCAGATGTCCGCTCTAGCGAACTTATGTGCCGACATTTAGGGCATTGCACAGGCGCGGCCCAAGGCTTATACTGTATAAATAAACAGATACCATGGTCCTCGATTCGAGGAACTGCAACGAAATGCCGCGGGAGAACGCTATGCGCAAAAGGTCCGGGAGCCTCAGCCTAGTGCGTCCTCAGTGCCGCTTCTGCAAGCGCTACTGGACGCCGGAAGACGGTATCGTTGCCAGTTCTTCCTATTGCTCTAGCTGCGCGGACTCTCGCCGCGCCATTGCCGCAGCGTCGCTTGGTCTCAAACCGCTAACGCCTGCAGATATGAGTGGACCTTACATCTTGCCCCGCGCGCTTCGCGCCTTTTGAGCTGTTACCCCTCGAAGAAGGCGTCTAGTTCGCGGAGCAACTGACTCTTCGAAACTACGCCTGTCGAACCAGCGAGCGACATCTTTCGGCCGAGCTTTCCGACCGGTTCGCTCCAAGCTTTCCACTCATGCTTCCTGGCTGAGTGCTCAGTCCACTCTACGATCCTGCGCCTGTCACCCATCGTTTGTTCCCAACTGACACGCCCGGGAGTGACCTGGGTCGCCCAGGCTGGCGTAGGAAGACCGGAAAGCGCGTTCAGAACCTGCGAAGCAGACTGGTATCTAAGGTCCGAATCATCATTGAGCATCTTCCGGATCACCCGACGCCAGGATTTCGGAACGTGGGGAAGCCAGCGGAGCGAGTCGCTAAATCCGCCATGTTTGACCAAGTCCACAGGAGATGGAGCAAGTTCGTACCAGGTCTTGCCATGCAATAGCCGGTAGAGCGTCATGCCAAGCGCCCAGATGTCGGTCTTGCGACTCGTCCCGCGCCCATGCCAGACTTCGTACGCGATGTGATCCGAGTAGCCGGCCTGTGACCCATACCCCAAGATCAGGTCGTCGGTCACGAGCCCAAAGTCACCAAGTTGAGCGACGCCCGATCGGTTAAGCAATATATTTCCCGGCTTGATATCGCGGTGGAGCATGTCCCGCGCGTGCAGCGCTTCGAGGCCGATGGCGACCTCTGTTGCGACTTTGCGCACGCGCAGTAGAGCTGTCGGGCCAGCATCGAACGCGCTCTGAAGTGATCCCCCCGGGCAGTAGGCCATGCAGAAGCGGACGCTGCTGCCGTCAGGTAACTCGTGGATGCTGTAAACCTGAACTACGTTGTCATGGCTGGCCTTCGAGAGATTCCGAGCCTCTGCAAGCAGCCCGGCCCTGCGAGCCAACCAGGCGCCGTCGCTCTCTCCGACATTGCGCGCAATTACCTTGACTGCCACCTCGCCGTGGACGCTGTCATGGCCAAGGAAGACTTCTCCAAAATGGCCGCTGCCGAGCTTCGCGCCGAGCCTAAGTTGAGGGATCACCGTGGCCATCCGATTCACCTCGTCGCAAGGATAAGCATCGCGGCCTCACGGCTGGACTTCTTCAGCTTCTCTCCGATCGTCTGTTCTCCCCAGAACCCGTCATCCTTCAGGTACTCGTCAACCTTTCGGTTGCCGTACGTTCGGCTGATGACAGCCTTTGACAAGCAAGAAACCTTCGTCGCCGACGACGCCGCGGCGATGATCACACCCCTGACTTCCGCGCTCTCCAGCACTGCAAGCTTCACAGAGCCCTGGGGGACAGCGCTCGCCTTGACAACGACTGAATCGACCGCATTCTGGCGGAAGAAGTCGGCGCATCGTTGATGCAGTACGGCTAGCGCGGGACCGCGATCGCCCTTCTGAAGGACCCAGTTGCTGTCCGAAATGATGCTGACTGGCGAGCTGGTGTCGGTTGGCAATTCTGCGAGCACAACGGTCACGGTATCACCAACGACTACAACCCCAGCTCTATGCTTAGTCATGTCAATCCACTCCCTTTATTTGTTATGGCTTCTGGCTCAAAATCAGTCTTTTAGCACCCCTTGCGGGTTAGGAGGCATGGAAGAAGGCGTCACAAAAGCTCTTGTTCGTATCTCGCTCCAGCTCAGCGGCATGCGGGCTCTACCTCACGTATCCTGTAGCGTTCGATCGAGTAGGTTTCGATGGATGAATCGCCCCAGAATTGTCTTTGGGGAATGGCGTCGTTCGAACTCTACCGGCGAGGCCGGTAGATCTGGGATTCGACGCTGTACCGGGAACGAGCTGAAACGAAAAACGCCAGCATTGCCGGCGTTTTTTACATGAATGCGAGCACTCACACCTTCTGAAGGCTGCTGAAGTAATTCCCGGACATCTGCTTGTAGACATCCATGTCTCTATCGGATGCAGCTTGGTCCAGAGCTACCTCAGAGCGTCCCTCTACGACATCGGTTGCTGCGACGGCACCGATAGTGCCAGTCCGGCCATTGATATCCACGAGCAGCCGCAACTCAAGCTGCTGTGTTGTCTTGTCCTGGGGCTTTGCCATCGTTAATCTCACTCGGAAGAAGACTGTGGAGCTGAAGGTCCTTGGTCTCGATTTCTGCGACTACCACCTCTTCGAGCCGAGGAATAGCCTTAAGGCTGACCTGGGTCAGGGGGATCGCCTGGATCCGACTTTTCAATGCTAACACTCCCGCCTTCTTCCGAGAGCCTCCTTCGAACATCTCGATGAAGCGACGTGGCGCGATACCGTCGAACTGCCGTACCTGGACTTTGCCCTGGGCATCAGTGGATTCGGTGAGAGCGTCCTCGTGGAGTCGTGTCGCAAGACTCTTGCGGTATGGCTCGATGTAGTGAACTTCGGCAATGCCTGCTGCGACCAAATGCCTGGCGCAGGAATGGCACGGATAGGTGGTCACGTAGATACTGCCCCCTACCACTCGGTCGCCCGCAACTCTGCTTGCGCCCAGGATCGCATGCATCTCAGCATGCACGGCGCGGGAAAACTCAATCAGATCCTTGACCCGAGTGTCACCAAGAATGGCATCGATCGCCGCCTCCTTGGACTCGGCAGACAGGACGCCCCCCTGTATCAAGCTCTCGACGACCTTATCAGCTATGGCACTCTTTTCCTCATCATTTCGACACTTCCTTCCGGTCTGCGCGAAGCAGCGTTGGTCTTCCGCTTGAGCTTGCTGAACGATTCTTGCAGCGATCGGCTTCATGCCATACAGGCCGCCGCCGCTTTGCGGTACATCATTCCATCCAACGGCTAGCAACTCGCCAGTCGAGCTTGTCACCGCGGCACCCACCTGGCGAGACATGCAAGCTGAATTTCTTGCGGCAGAGGCTGCAGCGTACATAGCACTCTCTTCAGCGGAGGGAGTGACAACTGCGGTTCTAAAAATCAGATCGAAAAAACGGCGAATTCGCTCGTTTAGCTGCCCAACCGCTTTTGGCTCTGAAGGGCCAACCACTGCATGGTCAACTCTGAGGAAGAAGTCGCATCGCGGGAAGGTATCCCGAACGGACTGGCCATGAGCAAATTCCTCTCCTGAATCGGTATCAATCAACAGGCCGATTTCATCTTTTGAGAGCTTACCCGGACGCTCCAAGTTGATCTTGCGAAGCTCAAGAGGGGAAAAGACTCCTACTGCGAATAGTGCGTCTCCATAAATCAACCGCAGCAGATCTAGCTCGGCCTTGTTTTTTATCGAGTCAATGACGTGGCAAATGCGTTGGTTGCGAATTTTCTGGTCGTTCGGCTTGGCGCCCTCGGCTGCCACATCCTCGAACGCGCCATAGCTCTTCTTTCGGTCTGCGCCGATCTTGGCGATCGCAAGCTTTGCCAGCACGTCGCTGCCGTACTGGTCACGGAGCTGGTCGCCAATCTCAATGAGCGCCTTGATCTCCCGAAATTTTGAAGAGGTATCAATGGCCTTGCTTACCTTCTTGGCATTCAGCCGAATCAGATTGCTCAGGCGAACAGTCTCGGTCTTGTAGTTGAATTCACGCAAGGTGTTTTCAATCTGAGTCGCTGTCTCGTGGAGTGGCGATCCGATCGGACCGCAGAGCGCAATTACCAACTCAGGAGTAAGGCTTTCAATAGCTTCCTCAGTAGCATCGACCGACATCGATTGCTTGCTTGGCGCCGGAGGCGCCTCAGCGGCCAGTGCAGACATGAATCCTCCTGAGCTGCGCGTCGAAGATTAGCCACTAGAGGATTGGGCTACTTGCCGCGGCGCTTGTGTCGGAGGATTATTTGCGTTTGTCCATCAAATGTGCCCTGGGGTCGAACCCTATGCAGGTCATCGCCACTTATTTCAAATACGATACTGCGCCCATGCATTTGTTTCTCGATACCGAATTCACCGACTTGCTGCATTGCGAGTTGCTGTCTATCGGCATCGTGACCGAAGATGGCCAGGAGTTCTACGCTGAGCGGAGCGACGCCGATCTCGCGCAGTGCAGTGATTTCTGCCGCGTGGCCGTGTTGCCCCTGCTTGGCTCCGAGCAGGCAGCAATTTGCACCGAGGCCGAGCTTTCTACCCGGCTCAAAGCGTGGTTGGCGAAGTTCGAACATGCCGGCCAGGTGCTTGTCAGCGTCGACCATCCAACTGATTGGGAGCTATTCACCTATCTGGCCCGCGACGAGGACACCTTGAAGGTGCCCGACTGGATAAGGGGCCAGTCGATCAGATCGAGCATCGATCCGCGCGACATTGAAGAGTATTGGCGGCTTAACGGTCGCCGCGATCACCATGCGCTGCACGACGCCAAGGCGCTCTGCTTCGCTTGGCAGCAATCGGCAAAAGGTAACGAGTGCATTTGACGAAGCAACGAGCAACGGCGCAGAGCCGGCATCTATTCGGGCAAATGCCGGGTTGGCCGGATAGCGATGGACATCGCCGCGGGATACTAATACCGCTGCGCAGGCGCTGTGGTCAGCCAACGATTGCCCGTTGACCAGCGTTCCCTTGTTCGATACGTCGCCATTCGGGCATTTGCCGGGTCGGTCTACCTTCTGCAGTCCCCGGTGGGCCTGCGCCAGCATGGACCGGTCTCCGCTTTCGCACATGCGCTTGAAGCATTTCGTTGCTGTTCAACATGTCGATTCGGGCGAATGGCCCGGGCACGGAATCTCTATCTGTCTGCAACCGGGTATGGATAAACCGCAGGCATCGCGACTGGCGGCAGCAGGCCAAGCCTGCGTCGCGCTTGTGTGGCGTCGATGATCGTGCTTGGCATGGAAAAAGACTCGACGAAGACTTCCGGCTTCCGCGCCGACATGCGATGAGGCAAGTCCGCGTCGGAAGATCCGGAATGGGAGATTTCTTCGATATGAGCTTGGACTCTTTGCATGGTGGCTAGATCCGCATCGGAGATGCCTGCGAGCCTTGCTTGCTGCAGCGTGACGGGTGCTAGCTTGGTAAGCAACAGCCCGCACTTTCCGCAATGCTTGAGGCTTCTGAGGATGCCGCCTTGCCGCTTCGCACACATCATGCTGATTGGAAGGCAAGGAGGAATGCCACAACTGGGGCAAGCGTCTTCCAGCAGGCACTCATGCTTAGGGCAGTATCTCCAGTTCTGAAAGCGCCATTGCACCCTGAAGAACGGCGACACGGCCTCCTCCAAGCATTCCACGCAGTATCGTGAGAAAGGGGCTGATCGACCCGCGCCGCTGCTTCTATAGAGCAGGTGCGATCCTCGAAACGCCCTCGCCACAAGGAGCGCGCTGATCAAGTTGGTCGCCTCACTCAATCCGACGAGCTCAGGCATCGTCGCTACCTCATGACCAAATGCCCGGGTGAAAAGGATGTCCTGGTCCCAGTCATACGCGAATTTCCATCCCAGGAAGTTCGTGAATGCACGGATACGGACGCCCTGCGAAAGCGCGGCGCGAGTGATCCAGGAACTGGGCGACTCGCCTTGCGCCGCTGTCGGCACATAAGCCAATTGACGGACCTTGGTCAACAACACAGTGAATCTCCAAGCAACGGACAGAGCCCGCGTTTCATACCATTGCTGTCCGGCCTCTTATCGTGTCTCACCATGTTTGGCATGCTCACGATACGTCCGCAAACAGCTCTTGCTGACTCGGGCATCGAGGCAGCGCATTGCGCCAGCGTCGCCCGAGCCTCAAGCGGAGCATTTCGCGGGAGGCAACAGCGCGATCCCATGCAGTGATGCCCGCAACCGCCTGTTCAGCAAGCGCATACGGCGTGCCGCTCCCCAGACCTATCGAAGTCTGGGCGCCTCCTGCCGCCGCATGTAGGGCATCTAACCCTTGAGCGATCAAACGACTGACTTGATGGCTACTGAGCCACGGCCTGCCCGCGAGGATCAGTTCTCCACGAAAGGCCTTTGCCCCGCCCGCGTAGGCACAAATCAGCCGGTAGGCGCCGTCCGGGCTCGCGCCATGGAGCTGGGGGGCGAATGGCAGCAAGCCGCTCTGTTGGGCGATGCCGGCGTCCGCCAGCAATTGCTGCGAGAGCCATACCGTCCATGCCTTCACGGATGGGGTAGCAGCGCTTGTCTCGTTATCACGAGCGGCGAAGTAGCCACCACAACCGCAAACGTCCAGCGCGGGGCGATTGGGACTGAGGCCTTTTCCGCAGATTCGGCAAGCGTCTTGCAGAACAATTCCGTGGATGTGACACACCGGATAGGCGACCAAGTCCCACTCCAGCCGAGCAATGCCTTGCTCACGAATACACAGTGGACACACCTGTTGGCGGAAACCGCGCAACAGCCACGCGTCTCTCCAGGTGAACCCGAACAAGGCAACCTCATTCCACTGATCTCGGACATAGGGTCTTGGCGTCCGATGGTCGAACCACTCCGCAGATATGCCAGCGAGGCCGGAGAGCAGATCTGTATCAGCAGCTTGCGGAACCCTACGGCGCGTAGCCCGGCACAGCGCTAGCGCCTCCCTGACGCCGACACCGTTCAAGCTCAGCAAGCGAAGCATGTATCCGGAGGCCGATTCGGCCCGTTCCGGCGGCTTTGTCATCGGGAGGGGCAGCATCTATGCACCCCACGGATTGGCAATGTCAACGAGCCCGTTCAATGCAAGGCCAAAGCCACTTCGCAAGTCGGCGGCACACAAGTCGCTTCGGCTTGAGTCGGCCGCGATCAAGATGGCTTCAACCACGAGCATCTTCAGCGTGCGCAAGTTGCCCCGAGTTGCTCGATGAAGCAACACAATCTGCCGCGAGTCGGTGAGGAACTTCAAGCAATGATGTTGGTTGTGCCCCGCCAAGCCATGCACGATGCCGGCCCAGGCGTTATCGAGGGCAAAGTCGCCGAGCGTGGCTTTGGCGGCGCAGCGGCTGTGGAGATACTTGTCACGCTCCTGCAGCTGCTCCAGTCCGGTGCCACCCGCCAGAATCAAACCGATCTGCGCATCCATGATTTCTCGCAGATATTCAGTGGTTTCGTTGCCCTCATCACTGCCTGCCCGCCACCCGCCCGCACGACTGCATAGGTTGTGCGCCTCGTCGACGAGCAGGAGGTGCGTACGCCTCTGCTTGAGCGCATCAATCGAGATGTCTCGCTTCATCCCGACCGTCTGACTACTGACTTTCGGGAAGGGATGCCGCAACGCTCTCAGCACGGATTCGACTGTATGGCCGAGCGACGGCCGCTTGCGCAGTCGGATTCTGATCGCGCCCAAACCTCGATCAAACAGTGCGCTGCGTGGGACCGAATCAGCGTAGTAGCGGAGAAGGGTTGTCTTCCCAGACCCGGGCGGCCCGATGAGGCGCAGGCCGGCTGGAACGCTGAGTGCAGTGCCAAGTTGAAATACGCGATCTGCGGCCCCCAGAGCCGCCTGGAACGATCCATGAAGGACGATGGCCACGTCGATTTCCGAGCCGCGCCGGATCGCGTCGGGGCTATAGGTCTTCTGGCGACGCTCTGCGACTTTGCGCTCAAACTCGTCGGTGTCAATGTCGGCGTCAAGCTCAAACATGGCGCCCCCCATTGAAGGAAAGGGTATCGAACGCCGGAATCTGAAATGCGGGCACTTCCATCTCACTGACGGAAATCATCCGTGTCTTGGGCGGTGTTGCTGAAGGCGTTTCCCGCCCCGGTGGCCGGTAGACATGTGCCGAGGTCAGGCCTCCTAGAGCGCGCAGCTGCGCCTGTTTCAAGCGCTTGCCGCTCACGGCCTGCGCGCTCCACATGTCAAGCAGCTCCAACTTGGATGCGACCAGCAATTCCGGAATCTTTCGTCTGTCCAGCTCGCCTTTAATCCGCTCCCTGATCGCCCTGTGCTGCACCAGGGAAAGGTCGTCGGTGTACTCAGGCAGGCAGCTGGGAACTCGCAGCCATCCCTTGGTCCGAGGGTCCTGCACATGCACGTAGCTGAGATCCTCGGGGTTGAACTTGACGACTGTCTTGAACGTACTGCGCGTCGCCCGCCACAGATCCTTGAGTTCCAGCGAGTTGTAGCGGAGATAGTCAGACACGACCCCCTCGCCGGTGACGGTCAACGACTTGCTGGCAGCAACGATGATGTCCAGTTCTTCTGTGCTTGTCGGCAGCGCGGGGGGGAGCAGCTTTGCCATCCCATCACCAAACTTGTCGAAGGGCAGGGAAAGACTACGTTGATTGATCTCGATCGGGAGGATGTCGACAAAGGCTTTGAGCAAGCCGGTGCACAGGGCGCCGAAGGTAACAACAGCAGTCTTGTCCGGCTTCAGCGGCAGGTAATTGGTCTTGGGCTTCTCGACGCGGCCGGCCGCCGGCAAGTACCGCAAATAGGAGCCAAGGGTTCGCTCCACAAATGGCTTCAACCATGGCCGGCGAACTGCGCAGAACAGCAAGTCGGCGTTGAGGTGCATGGCCACCGAATGGAACTGCGGCGAGTGGAACTCCAACCCGTTGTCAACCACGAACATCATCGGAATGCCGTAGGCCAACCACGGGTTTGACAGTCCCTGACCCTCCGTCAGATCGCCCTTAGGGGAGATTGCAACCTTGAGGGCAGAGAGCGTCGATGCAAGTCCTGTCCCCCAGAAACTGATGAAGAACCCGCAGACATAGCCGCTGTGCGAGTCAACGACAACAGTAATCGTCGGACGCCCGAGCGGCATGCCGTTAGCATCGCTGATGACCACCACATCGACAATGGTGTGATCGATTTCGTAGCGTTGCATCACTCGGGCTGCATTGATGCCCTCAAGTGAATAGCGCCACTCGTTGTTTGCGTAGCTGGGTCCGTACCGGGCGAGATCAAGCGCGAAGGGATCAATCTCCTTCGCGAGCCGTTGTAGTGTCGACATGCTGATTTGGGCGGCCGCCTGCGGGATCTGCTGCGCCGCAGCCAGCGCCTCGAGCTTTCGATCAACGAACAGCTTGGTTTCCGCCAGCGGGGGGCGTGTCTGCTGACAGTAGTGAGTGCGGATGAACTCACGACCCGTCGACAGCACTGACGGATGAACCCGCCGGCTTGATCGCCGATTCGCGGCACGGTTCATGAGCGCGGCGACACTTCCACCACTCAGGTCCCATCGACGCATCCATTCCATCACCGTTGACGTCGATGGCACTGAGTTGTCCGGCTTGCCATCCTGGACATCGGCCTGCATGGGAACTTTGCCCTGAAGCTTGCGAATTGCCGCAGCGATTTGGCGACGTTGGCCGCGAGTCAGCCCTTGGCGGTGCAGATACGTGATGTAGGCGCGGCGGCGGGAGATCTCCGCTCGATGCTTCGGGGCGATATCTTCCAGGGTCGTGACCAAGCTGACCGGCCGAGCCGTCGGGCTGGCCAGCGTTGGGCTTTCACCAGTGACAACGACCAAGCGCTTGGCGAGCACGTCGCGCTGCAACGTAGCCAAGGTCATCGTTCGCGGTGCGCCCGTGACCTGATCGACGAAGACAAGCGTCTTTGCCGCGTCGTTGACCTCTCGCTCAAATCGCCACGTGCGCTCCCCATGGCGGACTACCAATCCAATCGCTACAACGTAAGTGCCCATCCTCGTTCTCCATGAGTCTGAGCCTGTTCGTTGGGGAGAGCTCTAGGCTGGGGCCAACCGTCAATAGCCGACGTCCAACTGCGTGACCAATCACTTGAGGGTTGAACCCCTGCGCGAGTGCGTCAGCAATCAAGAGATGCCCGCCCAAGCGCACCGCATGCAGCAGTTCGGCCAACTCATCCGATGGTGCGGCGCGCCTAGCTTGGTCTCGCAGGTTTTCCGCGCGACCCACACGCTCTGCGTCTAAGGACTTTTCGGTACAGACGTAGTACTCAATCCCAGCGCGGGCCAACTGCGCGGAACAACTGTTGAACTTGTGCCGGTGTTCGTCCACAAAAACCGAGGGCTTGACCTCCACGATGATGTGACGCCCGTCCTTGAGTCGCACCTGGAAGTCTGGGTAGTGGGTGCGCTCCTTACCTTCCGACACATAGATCAACTTAATTGGCTGAGATTTAATGTGCGCCGCCATCGGCATCAACAGCAGTATCTCAATGCCGCCCTTCTCCAGAAATGACTCGTGATGGATAGGGTCATCCTGAAGCCAAGATGCATGCACGGCCCCTACCGACCGATGCGGTGACGTCGTAATGATTTGGCGAGCTGGCTTCATATCCCCGAACAGGCAAAAAAATATCCACCCCGGCGATTGCCGGGGACTTGACGGGGGGCACGGGGAGGTAGAAACTTACGTTGCCTACGGTCGTTCTACGACCCCACGCCGACCCTTCGAAAGATCGGTCGGCGTTTTCTTTTCTACATCTCCATCTCCTTAGATGTTGGTACTTCCTTACTTAAATTGCCCTGCTTGCATTGGGTCTTGAGCCCCAAGGCAAGCGCGATTTCGTGTGAGACGCCTCGCTGTGCATGGCAGCGCCCGCTAAGCACTTGATAGACCAAGTTCGGATCAAAGCTGTGATCCCGAGCCCATGCGGCGACCGACAGACCACGCATGTAGAACTCGTCGCGAACACGTGTCAAATCACTGCTATTGAACTTAGCCATACCAATTCATACCACCATGTACAGAGATGTGACGAATAGCTCACGCAGCCGGGATTGACTGGCCGCGATATTAGTCTCGATCCCCGAATGGCGCAAATTAGTACTATAAGAAAGTGCGCGCTGATATTCGGGCATCGATACTTCATGCCCGACTAATCCGGCATATGCCCGAATGATGTGAAATCACGCAATTTTGCCAATGGCGAACGCCATGAAGGTCACTTGCGATTCGAATGTGACTAAAATTAGTCAGCAATAGCTGTTGATGCCCAATACTTCAGTATTTCGGAGCGCCAGCGCCAACTCGGGCTCAGGGAACAATTGGAGTCTTCAGAAATCACGTAGGCGCGAAGGTGAATTCAGTGTGGTCGTTGCTGCGCCAAAGTCCGCCGTGAAGTTCGCGACGGGGGGTCAGCTTCGACAGCAGCCGAAGGCGAAGCACTGGGTTGCGTTGACGGGCAGGGCTTCGGCGAGAAGACGCCATGATCCAGTGAGGCACTGAATGACTTCCATGCGAAAGCGAAAGATTGCCCTCTGCCGATCACTGCTTGGAAGGATCGCGAGCGGCGCAGACGAAGACTGGCTTTGGGACAACATGCGTCCTGTCGGGCGCGAGTTTGGTAGCCCAGACTTTGAGCGCCTGATGGACAAAGACCGCCGCAACGGTGTTGGCGTTTTCGATCCCGAGCTGAAGGGGCGATTCCTACGCGGGGTCAGCATTTCTGAAGACATGCCTGTACAGCCGAGGAAGCGGCTCTGATCTTGCCGCGCAGTCTGACCCGGAACAATCTCCTGTATCCGGCATTCGCAGGCGGCTTCAACGACGAATAGGTCAGCGCCGAGGACGAGCCGTCATTGCCGTCGTAGTCTCACTTGAGGCTTCACACGCTGCGCCCGGGACGCAATGCGCGACCGCGTGCATGGCCAAGGCCGGCGACCTCCACGGGTTCAGCTGCTGCTTCCCGGATTGGCGAATCCCGGACCACGCTGCGGCGAAGGCCCACAAGGCAAAGTTGGACGAATTGCTGGGCGACTTCGAGGCGCTCCCATGAATACCAAACAGCAGCGCGGCATCCAGCCGATGGTCAACCAACTGCTTGGTCTCTACGGACAAGAGAAACACGACGGCCGCGGCGTCGTCGTGCTCTAAATGAGCACAGGCACACCCTGACCTGATTTTCGCACTCGACACCGGCTCAAAGTACTGCCGGAGTCTCCAGCTAATTCATAACGACGCGTTCAAGGCGGACGAGGTGCTTCGTGTTTGCGACCAGGTCTGTGTCAGAACCATCACCACACTAGTGTCCGCTGGAGTCGGGCTTCACCGGCTATTGCCCGACTGACCCGGCGGATGCCCGAATATGCGCGTGGTGTCGCTGCTAGCGTCGGCGCAGAGGTGCGCCCGCAACTATTGCTGCAGTTCCGCGACAGCAACAGGCTGATCAGGGTAATTCGAGTCTGGCGGCCTCAGCGGCTGCTTCGATCATGAGCAGCCCTTGGAAACCGGCAGCTTGCTGCGACACCGACGTGTTCGCAGGCCGATCACCCGCCCCCAACTTCGACCACCGCAACGCAGCGCGCGCCCCATGTAACCTGCACAGGCGGCGTTCTTAAGGGCCCTTCTACGGCACTTCGTTTCCGATCAGATGCGCTGACTCTCAGCGGCGGGCCGCCGTCTTGGAGCCAACTTGGTCCAACGGCGCCTGATGTATAGAAAGGACGCCTTCAGCGGAGCGCCGCATCCTTCGTTCGGCCAAATGCTCGTTCATGCCACTTCACAGCAGCCACGTGGCATTGCACTATCTGAAGTTGACGGGAAGCAGCCCGAGCGCCGACCGCCAGCAATCTTGGCCCTGTCCGCGGGGCCGAGGGCGACAAAGATTACTCACACGCGAGCACGGTCAGCCATGAGTCTTACAAACAAAATTCGGCGAGGGTTTGCTCGCCTATCCTTCCAAATCGTGTTCGGTTTGGGTGCATTTGCATTTGCTATCGGCAGTGCAAGCGCTCAGCGCACCGAAAATACACGATGGTTCAAGGAAACGAGTGGCAATACGGCTTTCGTTTTTGTGCATGGATTATTTTCGAACTCAACCGAGGCATTCACGGCAGAGAATGGAACCTTTTGGCCGCAACTTCTCGGATCGGACACGAGATTCCACGAAAACGGTGTTGCCCCCGCCATATATCTCGGCGGCTACTACACGGCCCCCTCAAGCAGCATCTATGACGTCCCTCAAGCAGCGGACGATCTGCTTCAATCTCTCCGCTCGACAGGCCCTAAGGGCGAAGAGGCAGTGCTACGCAAGTCCAACATCGTCTTTATCGCGCACAGCACCGGCGGGCTTGTGGTGCGGTACATGATAGAAAAGCATCGAGAGCAGTTCAAAACCAAGCGGGTCGGTCTGGTTCTGATGGCGTCGCCATCCAGGGGGTCAGCGTGGAGCAACCGGCTCGAAGCGATTCGCTCAGTGTTTGGCAATCGCATGGCCGGGAATCTTGCGCGCGACGGCGAATTGGTTATGGATCTGGACCGCCGTTTTTCAAAACTCGTGGACGACAAGACTATTCCGTTGATGGCAGGCGTCGACGCATTCGAGAATAAATTCATCATTAAAGGCTTCTTTGGCTTCTTAGACAGTGAACGCCTCGTTAAGGCGGAGGATACGGCCTCTTACTTTGGCGCTTTTCGCATCGTGCCGGATACCGATCACTTCAGCATAGTTAAGCCCGATCGCTCAGCGCACCCTTCTCATTCTCTGGTGGTCGATTTCTATGAAACCAAGTTTCGCCCATTACTTCAGCGTTCCCCTGCAGGAACTTCCAACGCAAAAGAAGTGCTATCCCGCATTCTGCAAACGACCCCACAAAGAATTAATTTGAACTTGCCTCCAGCGGCAGGTCGGCTGCCGGGAACGCTTCTAGTCCGCAGACCCGACGGCACATTCGACACCATAAGACCAAGCGCCCAAACAGCGACTGGCGCGACCCCGGTCGAAGTTGTGCTCGACCTTCCTGATCTAGATTGGGCAGTTTTCGGCGCTTCACAGTTCACAACAAGGCCAACAGGCCGAACACAGGGCACGATAAGGCTTACCAGTCCAATCGTGCTAGAGGTGCCTCAGGGGTTGGAGAATCTGCGTTCACTGCTTCTCAAGGATGAGACCGTCCTGCGGCAGAGAAAAAACGGCATCGCTACTGAGGTTGTGACGCGGGCGCTGGAAGCTTCTCTAATAATTTCCCTCCAGGCGCCGCCGCCGGAAATGAGCGAATTCTTAGCTCAAGCCAAGGCAAGAGGTGCAAAGCAGTTGCCGGATGGCACTTTGGTAATAACATCTAAAGAGAGATTGATAGTTGCCTATGAAACTTCGACTGTCAAATACATAACCGAAAGCCTTGGTCCGGGGCTGCCCACTGAGGTGCAACTTCAACCAATGGATGCACCTGACTCGGTGCAGACAGACGGACTGATACCCGCAACTGGTCTGAAGGTTGGGTTTATGGCGTTTGGTACTGAATCATTTCGCAGCACCAACCTAGGTGATCTGCCGGCTGCCCGAGCCAGCATCGAGACAGTGGTCGGCGTGTTTGAAGCACTCGGCGCAAAAAGGCTGCAATCTCAGAAACGGGCTCTACGAACTTGGAGTGAGAAGGAGGTGCTCCAACTCGTTCGGGAAGCAAAGGAGGAAGCCAGAAGCCTAGGATTGGATGCTATTGCACTGTACTACGTAGGACATAGTGCCCTCGGCGCAGATGGCCATCCCTACATAATCACGGGAAATTTCAAGGAAGAAGTTGATGAGTTGATGGGAGGCAGCTTCGACATCGAAAGCTTTCAAGGCGTAAAGATCGAATATCCCAGTGATGCAGGTGAGTTGGCGTCGGGCCTCCAGGCTGGGGGAGATCGCGAGCCGACAGGGATACCAAACACCATCGCGTTGCAGCGAATCTACGATGCAGCGAATAAGGACCTACCAAAATATGGACTGCTCGCGACCGCGATCTTAATAGACGGGTGTTCTGCGGCGAGCGTTGAAGGGCAAACGGCAATGTTCTACGATGACGAGGATATGCTCGATGCTTGGGATAGTTTGACCAAAGCTCAAAAGGCAGGGTATTACGATATTTGGCTCAGTGTCGCACAGCCGACCTTTCTTTCCGACCAGCACCCCGTGATACTGGCCACGCCGCCCGGTCGAATCGCAAGGATCTCGTCGGTTGAAGGGTGGGGCGAATTCAGCTTGAAGATCGGACCGATCGCCGCTGCGTTAGTCAGACAGGCTAGCAAAATGTGGTTGTCGACCCATGATTTCGCTTGGTCCAGTCTTCTGGAAGGTATTGTTGAGATTGATGCTGTCAACCTAAATTCACCTGAGAAGATTTTTAGCATGTCCAGCTTTTCAACTTGGAGTGACCCAGATTGAAGCTACGGACTCGACCGGCAGTTCGCGTGCCGTGAGATCAGGGCGCGGGATATCGGCTCAGGGTCGGTAGCGTCTGGTCAGCACCCGCAGATGCTGCCGTTTGGCCGTGACGCCGCTGGACCTGTGCGTGTATCGCCTTCGAACGGCCGCTTGCCGCATTGGAGCGGTCAATGGGAAGTGACGCGGCTGAGGTGAACTCGTGTGCGTGCTGCGACCAAGCAAATCAAAAGCAACAGCCCGGCGATCGTCCCCGCTAGCCATGCGGCCAGTAAACCGGACGACGGCTATAGGCATATTCTGTTGAAAAACTCGGATTTGCCTGCGTTGCCCGAGCAAATCGGGCTTTAGAGGCGTTGCCGCTTCACCTGTCGTCCCGCCGGGCGTGCTGCGATAGAAAACGCGGCATTGATCCTTTCCGTGGCCTCGGTAGGGACCAGCGAGGCGCGCCCGGCTTGTGACATGGAAAAGGAGTTCCGGCGAGTGGCCTTCTGAATCGAGTTCTTCAACAGAATCGGCACGGAGTTGCCGTTCAGATTCATGCTGCGTAGGACGGCGGCCAGCCTAGAACCTACATCCCGTTGGCAGTGAGCAGCAATGCAGCGGTAATTGCCGATTGCCAGTATCCCAGGCCAGCCAGACCTGCTTTGCCAGCGCCTTTAACTCACAGGACGGCGCCCTTCGAAATCGTTCAGAATATCGTCGGGCACGGGCGCATCAAAGTCTGCAGACACTTTGAGCTTGCCTTTGAGCAGGCCAAGCTGACAGTGCGGAGTAACTGCGACATCTAAACCGGTGCCTTGCCGATCCTGGCCTCGGTCCGCTCCAGTCGGTTGCGAAGAATTTCCTCGTACTCCGCCGCAACTCCGAGAAGCTCTTCGATCTTCCTGACTGTGGTTTGAATGTGCGCGAGGTCGCCCACGTCCATGACACCGCGCTCCGTCGATAGTCGCATCAGAAGTTGTTCCGCGACCGCTCGCGCAGAGTCAACTGTCTCCAGCATCTGATTGGGTGTGCGGTTCACGACTTGCTCCTGAGGTCGTTGGGGTAGTTGCATTCTCAGGCCCGGCGTAGGCATGCAGGAGTGCCTTTTTGCGCGCAACTAGCTGGGCTCAACCGTGGTTCCATTCAACGCCGATGTCAGATGGACATCTTGAACTGAAGCGGCAGCTGCTCTAGGACTTTAACGTCAGCAAGACACCCGCGAGCTGTTCCGATGGCCTGACAACCTGCGGGATCGAGCACCCCATGCCGCCGAACTCCCGACCGACAGCAGGCAGCGGTAGTAGAGAAACGGTCTCAGGCGAGGCGCAATTCGACATTTGAGCGCCCTACGACTGCAATACCTCGCAGTGGCGGCATTCAAGCCGGCGTCTATCGCCGAGCCGAACGACCGCTTGGTACCAGTTAGCGCAAGTCCGCACAGCAATGGCCACTGACTGCAACCGCTGCGGAGCCGCAGCCCAGCGAACATCGGGATCAGACTGGCCGGGGCCGATAAGGTTGCTCAATCGAATGACATCTGCCGCTGCGTGCGCTCGATGGGCAAGATGTGATGTCCCAGGAGGTGGTGCAAGTTCTTGAGCGGGACGGCCCATAGAGGGTGGCCTAGCGTCCACAGAATCAAGGGCCAAACCTGGCCCCCAATTCTGGAGAAGTTCAGACTTAAGTGACAAAGAACCTGAAAAGTTCAGACTTGAATGAATGGAGGCGACAGACTTCAATGCGCACGAAACGCGCAAGTCGTTGATTCGCTCAAGAGCGCGGTTCAGACTTCAATGAATTTCGACAGTCGGCCCGGATTTGGCTCCAATCCCTGTTTCGCCGCCGAATGGCTGAAACTGCGGCCATTCACGCCAGCACGTCCGCCGACTTGGCCCTAGATTGGCGGAGCCCTTCACTCCTTCGCAACGAACCCCCATGCATCAGCAAGCTGCCCCCCACTGCCCGGTGGAGTCCGCCGATCCAGACCCCTTGGAAAGCGCCGAATGGCGCGATGCACTCGCGTCGGTGCTGCAGGCATCCGGGCCGGAGCGTGCACGCCAGCTGCTCGACATGCTTGCAGCAATGGGGCGCGACCCGAAGATCGCCTGGCAGCCCGCCCGCGGCACACCCTACGTCAACACCATTGCCGAACATCAGCAGCCGGTCTTCCCCGGCGATCTGGACATGGAAGAACGCCTGGCGTCGCTGATACGCTGGAACGCACTGGCCATGGTGGTGCGGGCCAACCAGGCCTATGGCGAACTGGGGGGCCATATTGCCAGCTATGCCAGCGCGGCCGATCTGTTCGAGACCGGCTACAACCACTTCTTCCATGCCCGCTGCGACGAACCCGGGCGCCGGCAGCTGGGCGACCTGGTGTTCTTCCAGCCGCACAGCGCGCCGGGGGTCTATGCGCGGGCCTATCTCGAGGGCCGGCTGAGCGCCGAAGACCTGGGCTACTACCGGCAGGAGCTGACCGCGCCGGCAGCCAACGGCGCCCAGGGCCCGCGAGGCTTGTGCAGCTATCCGCACCCCTATCTGATGCCGGACTTCTGGCAGTTCCCGACCGGCTCGATGGGCATAGGCCCGATCAGTGCCATCTACCACGCACGCTTCATGCGCTACCTCAGCCATCGCCAGCTGCTGGACTGCTCGGCGCGAAAGGTCTGGGGCGTGTTCGGCGACGGCGAGATGGACGAGCCCGAGAGCATGAGTGCGCTGACCTTGGCCGCCCGAGAGAAGCTGGACAACCTGGTGTGGGTCGTCAACTGCAATCTGCAGCGGCTCGACGGGCCGGTGCGCGGCAATGGCCGCATCATCGACGAGCTGGAGCAGCTCTTCGCCGGCGCCGGCTGGCATGTCATCAAGCTGGTCTGGGGCAGCGACTGGGACGGCCTCTTTGCGCGGGACCTGACCGGCGCACTGGCCAAGGCCTTTGCCAACACCGTCGATGGCCAGATGCAGACCTTTGCCGCCAAGGACGGGCGCTACAACCGCGAGACCTTCTTCGGCCAGAACGAGGCGCTGGCGGCCCTGGTCCGCGGCATGACCGACGAGCAGATCGACGGTCTGAAGCGGGGCGGCCACGACATGGTGAAGATCCACGCCGCCTATGCCGCCGCGGCGCAGCACCGGGGCCAGCCCACCGTGATACTGGCGCACACCAAGAAGGGCTACGGCATGGGCAGCGCCGGCCAGGGCAAGATGACGACGCACAGCCAGAAGAAGTTCGACGAAACCGATCTGATCGCGTTCCGCAACCGCTTCCAGCTGCCGCTGAGCGATGAGCAGGTCACCTCACTGAGCTTCTACCGGCCGGCGGCCGACAGCCCGGAAATGCAGTACCTGCAGGCGCAGCGGCACAAGCTGGGCGGCTACCTGCCCAGGCGCTACACCGACTGCGCCCAGGTACCGGTGCCGGACCTTGCCAGCTACGCCCAGTTTGCCCTGCAGGCCGAGGGCAAGGAGATGAGCACGACGATGGGCTTTGTGCGCATGCTGGGCAATCTGCTCAAGGACCCGGCGCTGGGCCCGCGTGTGGTGCCCATCGTGGCCGACGAGGCCCGCACCTTCGGCATGGCCAATCTGTTCAAGCAGGTCGGCATCTACTCCAGCGTGGGCCAGCGTTATGCGCCCGAAGACATCGGCTCGGTGCTGAGCTACCGCGAGGCGATGGACGGGCAGATTCTCGAGGAGGGCATCTCCGAGGCGGGCGCCCTGGCCAGCTGGACGGCGGCGGCCACCAGCTACAGCGTGCACGGGCTGGCGATGCTGCCCTTCTACATCTACTACTCGATGTTCGGCTTTCAGCGCGTCGGTGACCAGATCTGGGCGGCCGCCGATCAGCGGGCGCGCGGCTTTCTGCTCGGCGCCACCTCGGGTCGCACCACGCTCGGCGGCGAGGGGCTGCAGCACCAGGACGGCAGCAGCCATCTGGTGGCCGCGACGATTCCGAACTGCAAGGCCTATGACCCGGCCTTTGCCGGCGAGCTGGCCGTGATCATCGACCATGGCATGCGCGAGATGCTGGTCGAGCAGCAGGACGTTTTCTACTACGTCACCCTGATGAACGAGAACTATGCCCAGCCCAGCCTGCCCGTCGGCGTGGCACAGGACGTGATTCGAGGGGGCTACAGGTTTGCGAGCTACGTGGGCACCGCGGATGAGGCAGGTGGCGCGCAAGCATCCGGTGAAGTGACCTTGATGGGTTCCGGGGCGATCCTTCTTGAAGTCATCAAGGCCGCGCAGCAGCTGGCCCGACAGGGCATCTCGGCCACGGTGTTCAGCGTCACCAGCTGGAGCGAACTCGCTCGCGAAGGGCAGGCCTGCTCGCAGCCCCTGCCCTTCATCTCCCGCCTGCTGCTCGAAAGCGGCGGGCCCATCATCGCGGCCACGGACTATGTGCGTGCCGTGCCCGAGAGCGTGCGCGCCTTCATACCCGCGGAGCGTGACTACCTCACCCTGGGCACGGACGGCTTCGGCCGCAGCGACACGCGCGCCGCGCTGCGCGCCTTCTTCGGCGTGGATGCGGCCAGCATCGTCAAGGCGGCACTTGCACAGCTGGCCTAAGGCAGATTGCGCGCGATATGGCGGCGGCACAGGCTTACAAATTCCTGGGCCGCGCGTGATTGAGCCTGGCGGGGATTGAAGGCCAGCAGGGCGCGAAACGTCAGGTCGAACGTCAGCGGTACGCAACGCAGGCCCAGCGCGATGTACTCGCGCGCCACCAGCGGGTTGGTCACCGCCAGGCCGGCGCCGGCCAGCACCAGCGCGCACTGGGTGGCACTGTAGGGCGTTTCAATGGCAAAGCGGGGGGCGATGCCGGCCTGCGCAAACGCTGACTCCAGGCGCTGCTGCGCCGGGTCACGCGACGACAGGCCGATCAGTGGCACCTCCCGCAGATCATGGATCTGCAACGCTGTCTTGCGCGCCAGCGGATGGGCCGCCGGCATCGCGCACACGGCCGGCACCTCGTAGAAGACCGAGGAGTTCAGGCCACTGGTGTCGGCCTCATCGCCAAGAAACGCCAGGTCCACAACGCCCTGAAACAGGGCCTCCCGCAGCGCCTTGGAGCTGTCCACCAGCAGCTGGCAGCGGGTTCTGGCATAGCTGCGCTGGAATTCGGCCAGGGCCCAGGGCATGACGCTGGCCGCCAGCGCATGCAGCGCGCCCACCCTCAAGACGGTTTCTTCGTGGGACTGCAGCGCCGCGATCTTTCGCTGCACCGCATCCAGCCCCAGATAGACCCGCTCGACCTCCTCCATCAGCGCATGGGCCTCCGGCGTCGGCACCAGCTTGCCCCTGGCTCGCTCGAACAGCTTCAGCCCCGCGCGGGCCTCGAACTGCTGAAGTATCTGCGTCACCGCCGGCTGGCTGACGTGCAGCGCGGCCGCAGCGCGGTTGGTGGTGCCGAGCCGCATGACCATGCGAAACACGTCTATCTGTCGTGCACTGACGTCTCTCAAGTCCTGCATCAGCCCGCCCATTCAATAAGTTCTACTTATTCTGATCGACAAACAGATGAGACCACAAGGGGGGCAATCTTCCTACTATTCGTTCATGAATCAACTTTCTTCCACGGCCGGGACGAACCCGCTCCCACGGCCTCTGATACGGCTCAATGCATCGATGCACGGCCTGCGCTGCATAGGTTGCGGCGAGGCGTACCCGGTCCAGGAGATGCCGACAGGTTGCCCGCGCTGCGCGGACATCGGCACGCCGGCCAGTGTCGAGGCGACGTTTCGCGAACTGCCGACATCACTCCTATCCGCCAGCTCAGGCTATAAGTTTGGCGCCTGGCTGCCCTACACCCACGGCCTGACCCTGAACGAGGGGAACACCCCCTGCCTGGACCTGCCCAGGCTGGCGGCCGAGGTCGGCATCCGGCAGCTGACGGCCAAGCATGAGGGCATGAACCCCACCGGCTCGCACAAGGACCGCATGTCCGCTCAGGGCATCAGCCGGGCGCTGGATATCGGCGCCCGGACCATCGTGCTGGCCTCCAGCGGCAACGCCGCGGTCTCGGCCGCTGCCTATTGCGCGGTCGCCGGCCTGCGTTGCGAGGTCGCCACCTACGGCCATATGCCGGAGCCCTATGCCCGTGCCCTGCATCGCTTTGGAACCAAGCGCGTCACCTTCAAGCGCAGCCTGGACCGCTGGAGCTATGTGCGCCAGCAGGTGGAGCGTGAAGGCGCTTTTGCGCTCACCAACTACTGCGTCCCGGCCGTCGGCAGCCCCGTGTTCGGCGTGGAAGGCTACCGCGCGGTGGCGCTGGAGCTGGCGGCCGATGGCTGCCTGCCCGATCACATCCTGGTGCCGACCTCGCGGGGCGATCTGCTCTGGGGTCTGTACAGCGGCCTGCGCGACCTGCTCGCCGCCGGCCTGATCCCGCACATGCCGCGGCTTTGGGCCATCGAACCCTTCCCGCGCCTCAGCCGGGTGCTGGCCGGCGCCTCGCTTCAAGCGGAGTTCGAGGGGCAGACCGCGCAGTTCTCGATTGCCGGCAGCACGGTCACGCTGCAGCAAAAGCTGGCAGTCGAGATGTCTGGGGGCGGGGCCGTCGCCACCAGCGACGCGGAGGCCACCCGAGGCGCCGTTCAGTTGGCCGGCCAGGGATTGTGGGTCGAGCTGTGCGCCGGAGCCTGCCTTGCGGCGTTGCGCAGCCTCTGCGACCGGGGACAGATCTTGCCCTCGGAACATGCCCTGCTGCTGCTCACCGCCAAGGGCGACCGCGACACATTCGACGTCGCTTGTTGAATCCACTTCTTTACCGTTCAATGGGGAAATCCATGCTGACCCGACCGCTCCAATCCCTTGTTCTTGCCGCCGCCCTGCTGAGCGCAAGCGCGCACGCCGCCTATCCTGACAAGCCCATCCACCTCATCGTTCCTTGGGCGGCGGGCGGCAGCACCGATGCCGTGGCCAGGGCCATCGCCCAGCGCATGGGCGAGACCATGGGCACCACGGTGGTGGTGGACAACCGCTCCGGCGCCTCCGGCCGCATCGGCACCGAGGCGGCCGCCAAGGCGCCGCCCGATGGCTACACCATCAACATCATCGAGTTGCCGCACGCCATCGCGCCGGCGGTGCTGCTCAAGGTGCCCTATGACCTGCTGCGCGACTTCACGCCTGTCTCGATGATCGGCACCTCGCCACTGATGCTGTTCGTCAACTCATCGCAGTACAAGACCGGCGACATCAAGGGCTTCATCGCCGACGGACGCGCCAGCAAGAAGCCCTGGCCGATCGCGCACAGCGGCAACGGTTCCATCAGTCACCTGTCCGGCGAGTTGTTCGCGGCGGCGTCGCGCATCAAGATCGACGCCATCCCGTACCGGGGCTCGGCACCCGCCCTCACCGACGTGGCGGCAGGCCTGGTGGTCGGCCATTTCTCGACGCTGGCCAGCGGGGCCTCGCTGCTGAGCGCCGGCAAGCTGTCGGCATTGGTGGTGACGGGCTCGTCCCGCTTTGCCGGCATGCCCGACGTTCCCACCGCATCCGAAGTTGGCATTCCGGGCATGCAGTTCAATCAGTGGTGGGCCGTGGTGGCCCCCGCCACCACGCCGGTCGAGATCGTGCAGAGGCTCAACAAGGAGGTGCTGGCTGCACTGGCCCATCCGGGCACGCGGGAGCGTCTCAACGCGCTGAACATCGAACTCAAGGGTTCGAGCCCCACCGAGCTGCGCAGCTTCATGCGCAGCGAGGTGGCGCACTGGGCAGAGGTCGCGCGCAAGGCTGGCGTCATTCCTGAGTAGGGGCACTGCCATGCAAAAGAACTTCCTGGAAGTCGCCATCATGGCCATGGACGGCGTTCAAGCGCTGGATGTGGCCGGCGCCATGGATATCTTCGCGGCGGCCAACACACGCGCGACCGCAGATCTCAGACCCTACAGGCTCACCCTGGTCACGCCAGCCGGAGGCGAGATCTCGACCCGCTCAGGCCTGCGTCTGGCCAGCACCTTGCCCATGGAAGCGCTGCCGGATGAGATCGACACCCTCATCATTGCGGGTGGCAGCCCGGATGCGATGCGCATCGACGCCTCGCCCACGAGGGTGGCCTCCTGGTTGAAGCGACGAGCCGCTGCGTCGCGGCGCGTCGCCGGCCTCAATTCCGGTGTCCGGCTTCTGGCCGATGCGGGGTTGCTGGGCGGCAGACGAGCGACCTCGCACTGGAGTCTGTGCCCCTTGCTTCAGACGGGGCATCCCGCCATCACGGTCGATGCGGACCCGATATTCATCGCGGAGCCGCCGTTCTATACCTGTGCAGGCATGACGGCGGCGACCGACTTGTGTCTTCAGTTCGTCGAGCAGGACCGGGGCCGCAACGTCGCATCGGCCGTCGCAAAAGACCTGGTGCTGTTCATGCGAAGGCCTGGCGGCCAGTCGCAAATCAGCGTCGGACTGCAGGCCCAGGCGAACGCGGCCCCCCGCCTGTTGACGCTGCTGTCCGAGATCGTTGACCAGCCGGCGGCCGACCTGCGCGGCCCCGTCCTGGCCGACCGGGTCGGCATGTCTGAGCGAACCTTCTCGCGCAGCTTCAGAAAGGCCACCGGCTGCACCCCGGCCCGGTTTGTCGAAGCCGTGCGTGTGGAGCGCGCCAAGGCCTATCTGGAGTCGGCCGCCTGGCCCCTGGCGAGAGTGGCCCAGCGCGCTGGCTTCGGCAGCTCCGACGCACTGCATCGTGCCTTCATGCGGCAAGTCGGGTCAACGCCCGGCAGCTATCGCGAGCAGGTCGGCACCAGCACCTGAGTTGCGGCAGCAGCCATATGCAAGGTCAGCCCCTTTGTTCAAGCCGCCCAGCCGGGTTTTGCGAAGAATCACGCTCAGCAAGCACTGCATAGGGACCCTCCGATGAATACCTTCTCACAGCGCATCCGCCCCTTCGTCCAAGTCGAACTCGATGCGGCTCGTACCCTCGAGTCTCGCGGCGAGTTCGCGTCGGCCTTTGGCCGGCTCGAGCGCGCCCACGTGCTCGGCCAGGCGAGCACCCGCGAGCACGTCCGCGTGCACATGGCGATGCTCGGCTGGGCGGTTCGTCAAGGCGTTGGACGGGAGGCCTTTGGTCAGCTGCTGCGGATTCTCGGCGCCGCCACCAAGACGGTTTGGGGCGCGGTCCCGCGGGGCAATACCGGCGGCGCCAACGTCAGCGCGCTCAAGCCAATGCCCATCCCTCCGGATCTGCAGCACCTGATCGACGCTGCCGGCTGATCGACTCGCGTATCGCATTTCTTCCATGGCCGGGCTCCGCCTGGCTGGTGATTCGACGCAGCAGCCGCCGCTGGCGGCCGCACGGTGATGCGCACTTTTATCGCGCTATCCATCCGTCACAGGAGTCATCACCATGCTTCGTCGTGCGCAGGAGAAGGCATCAAGCAACGAGTGACACAGGCGGCCCGGTTGGCAATGCTGGCCCTGGCCATGATGCTGCCCGCCCTCCTCGGTTTCGGCTGGAGCCAGGATGGCGTCACCTCCCGCATCGACAGCTGGTCGTCTATACACGCCTGTCTCGTGACGGCAAGGTGTCCTGCGCCGGACCATGCCCGCGCCGGCCACCGCCCACGGCCCCTGGTTCTTCTGGGATGGCCGCAAGGACAGCCTCTGGTCACCGGCGCTCGGGCCCCTGGAGGACGGTCTGGAGCACGGCAGCAACCGAGCGCGCCTGGTGCAGCAGCTGCAGGCCCACCACCGGGCGGACTACGAGATGGTGTTCGGGCCGATCCCTATGCTGGCCAAACTCGCGGCCGATGCCGGCGCTCGCCGGCCGCCGCGACCGGGCGGACCGAGCTCGCACGCGACGGCGCGTCCGTGGCCAATCGCCAGCCGATCCGCCTGTCGGACGAGGAGGCACGCCAGATGGCTGCCTTCCTGCGCAGCATGGCAAGCCCGATAGAGGAGCCCGGGGCGGGTCGAGGCGCCCCGTAGGAGATCGGCAGCTGCAGCGGGATATCAATGCCGCGGTGCCAGCCGCAGGCTCAGCAGCATGGCCTGGGCCTCGGCCAGCCGGGCGGGGTCCGGCGTCTGGGCCAGCAGCGTCAACCGGATCGGGCCCATCACCGAGTCTCCGACCTGGGGCAGGTGCAGACCGATGAAGTGGCGGGCGGGCACCGGCCGCTCGACCCGCCGGCTGACCGGGCGCGCCGGTCGGCCATCGACGACCACGGCGCGCTCTTCTCGGTCGCTGGTGCCTTCGCGCGGAATCAGGGGGCGGCATGGATGCCCAGGTCATAGTCGATCCGCAGCGCATCGCCGAGCAGCCAGCCGGCACTTGAATCAATGCCACCGGCCTGCTGCGTCAGCCCGGCCGGCACCCGCAGCAGCAGGGCCTATTCGGCTGGCTCTGGAACGGGCGCGGCGCCCAGCACCGCAAACGGCTGGATGGTGATGAACTTGCCCGCGCCGTCGCTCCGTACCACGGCACCGGCGAGGCTGGCGGTGATCTGGCCGGCCTTCAGCTTGGATCTGGTCGAGCGGGTGTCGTTCATCAGATAGGTCGCGTCGTCCGGCGCAAGGTGGGGAAGGCTGAGGTGGTGACCCAGCTCATGGCCGGCCAGATTGCCGGCCAGGCCAGTAGGCTTGGTTCAGTCGGCGGCGGCAAAGCCGGCCTGCCAGAAGATCGTGTCCAGCTTGGCTTCCTTGGTGGTCACATAACCATTTTCAGCCATGGCGCCGGCCTGCAAAGTGAACAGTGCGGCCGCGGCGGTGGCCAGACGCAGACCCTCTGTGAAAGTGAATGCCTTCATGCCGCCCTCCGGCAACTGGGAATTGAACGATGACAAACCTCGAAAGTTCACACTAGGTCGCGTATTGAGTCAGGTCAAGGACGTCTGGCTAGGGGTCGAAGCGCAGCGCCGCCTCGAAGCCCGCGCCCTGCTGCAGCGGCGAACGCAGGCTCAACCGGGCGCCGGACTGCTGGGCAATCTTGCGCACCAGGGGCAGGCCCAGCCCGGAGCGCCCCCGGGCCGGCGCCAGCCCCGCATTCAGCTGTTGCAGCGACTGCGCGTCCATGCCTGGCCCGTCGTCGCAGACCCGCAGCCCCGTCGGCTCGACGAACACATCGACATGGGCCGCAGGCCCGCCATGGTGCAGCGCGTTGTCGACCAGATTGCGCAGGGCGATGCCCAGCGCATCGAGATCGGCCTGCACCACGCAGTCCTGCTCGCCGGCGTGCAGGCGCAAGCGCGCGGCCTGCTGGTCGGCGGCAAACTCGTCGAGCACCATTCGAGCCAGCAGCCGCAGATCGACGGCCTCGCGGCGCAGCGCCAGACCGGCGTCGACCCGCGCCATCTGCAGCAGCCGGCTGGCCAGCGCGGTGACGCGGTCGATCTGGCGCAGCAGCACCTGCGCACGCTGACGCGCCTGCCGGGCGTCGGTTTCGCCCAGCAGGCGCTGGGCATGGGCCCGCGCCGCGGCCAGCGGCGTGCGCAGCTCATGCGCCATCTGCGCGGCGAAAGCGCGTTCCGTCTCGACCTGCTCCTGCAGGCGCCGGCGCATCTCGTTGACGGCGCCAAGCAGCGGCAGCAACTCCTCGGGCATTCCCCGCAGGGGCAGCTCCTCACGCCGCTCCAGCGCCTGCCGGGCCGGACGCAGGGCCCCGAACACACTGCGCAGCACCCGGTGCAGGGCCACCGCGCCCAGCGGCAACACCAGCAGCAAGGGCAGCAGCAGCCACAGACAGGTCTCCCAGATGACCTCACGGCGGTGCGCCAGCGGCTCGGCCACCAGCACACGGCGCGGACCGACCTGCAGCGCCGCTACCCGCCAGACGCCCTGCTCGCTCAAACCCGTGGCCGGCAGCGGCGCCAAGGGCTGCAGCGGCGCCTGATGCGAACGCAGGCGCATACGGCCCTGGCCGTCGAACACCTGGTAGACCAGGTACTCGCGGTGAGGGCCGAAACCGGCCGGCACCCGCCCGTCGGGGCCGCTGTCGAAGGCGGCATCGGGCAAGCTGAGCAGGACTTGTGCCGTTTCGATCAGGGCGCTGTCCAGTACCTCGTCGGTTTCCTCCTGCACGCTGAACAGCGCCAGGCCGGTGCCCAGGGTCCAGGCCGCGAGCAGCAGGGCCGCCAGACGGCCGCGCAGGCGGCGTTCCAGACGCCAGGCACCGGGACTGTCAGCGCTCAAAGCGATACCCCAGCCCACGGTGGGTGCTGATGCGCCGCGCGCCCAGCTTCTTGCGCAGGCGGCTGATCATCACTTCGAGGGAGCTGCCGCCGGACTGGGCCAGCTGGTGCGGCGCCAGCGCCTCGTCCAGCTGACCGCGCGGACAGATGCGTCCGGGCGGGGCGGCCAGCACGGCCAGCAGGGCCCACTCCATCGCGGTCAACTCCACCGGCAGGCCCTCGCGTCGGGCCACATGCTGGCCCAGGTCCAGGGTCAGATCGCCCAGCTGCAGCAGCGGCAAGGGGCGGCCACGGCGCCACAGAGCCTCGACGCGGGCCAGCATCTCGTCCAGATCAAAGGGCTTGACCAGATAGTCGTCGGCGCCGGCACGCAGGCCGCGCACCCGGTCGGATATCTGGTCCCGCGCGGTCAGCACCAGCACCGGCAGGCTCAGGCCGGCGCTGCGCCAGGCGCGCAGCAGGTCCAGGCCGTCGCCATCGGGCAGGTTCAGGTCGAGCAGGGCCAGATCGGGCGGACTGGCGGCGCCAGGCGCCTGGGCCAGCAGCTTGCACCAGTGCACGCCATGGCCGGCCGCCTCCAGGTGCTCGACCACCGCCTGGCCCAGATCGATATCGTCCTCAAGCAGCAGGATCTGCATGCCGCGATCATCGCACCGCGGCGGCAGGGCTGCTTCATCGGCGTCAAGGGCGCTCGGCCTGTCCGCGCCGCCGCAGCAGTCCCAGGCTGCCCAGGCCCAGCGCCAGCAGCAGGCCCGTGGCCGGCTCCGGCACGGCGGGGATATTGCCATTGAGATTGATGGCCGCGTTCTGCGCGCCCATATAGTCGCCGATCTCGCTGGGGTCGGGATGGGAGTCGCCGAAGATCGGCAGGGCCTCGTTGTCCTCGGCCTTGAGCGCACCGGTGTAGTGGAAGAACTCGTAGCGCCGCACCACCGCCTCGGCATGCTCGCCGATGGGCGCCAGGCCGCCGTTCTCCAGCACGCCCGAGTCGGGGTTGCCGGGGTCGGTCTGCAGCAGCTGCCACTCGATCTCGGTATGGCTCTTGGCGATCTCGATCTTCTCGCCATTGCCGACCAGCTCTTCGAGGCCCACCGGGCCCTCGGTCTCGGTGGTGTAGACCTTGACCCAGATCGGCAGGCCGAACTGCGGCTCGCCGGGTTCGACCTTGGGCGCCTGTATGCGCGCCACCACGATCGGCGGCTGGGCCGGCAGCGGCGAGGGCGTGACCACCCACAGCGGCGCCGGCAGCGCGGCGGCCACCGGCGTCAGCAGGCCCGAGCCGGGCGCGGCCTCGACCAGCCAGCTGTAGCCGACCTTGCTGGCATTGCCCACGGTGCCGACACCGAAATGGTCGCAGGGCGTGTCGGGCCCGTAACCGATGCCGCCGCCGGTCCAGCAACTCTCGCCGGGCGTGTTGAACACGCCGCTGGGCGTGCCCACATTCCACACGCCGCCGGCGAACGTGGCCCTGTAGGTGACGTGCACGCCGGACACGCCACCGAGGCTGTACTCGCTGACCTCGGGTGAGCCGTAGCGCTCCACGGTGGTCGGGAAGCCGCGGCCGGCGCCGCCGAAGGTGTCGGTGATGTCGGACAGATGCAGGCCCTCGAGCTCGATCTCGAAGCCGTGGGCCGTGTGCCCGGTGTCATTGACGACGTCGAAGTTGCCCAAGGTGCCGAACACCGAGGCCTGGGCCATCAGCGGCAGCAGCAGGGACATCGCCGTCAGCGATGCGAGTGGGGTGAGTCTGGGCATAGGGCCTCCGATGGCGGTGCAGGGTGGGCGCCCAGCATGCGCAGCAGAGGTGAACCGAAGCTGAACGGGCGGGCGGCCCGTGGCCCGGGTTTGATCAGGGTCAAAGCCCGGCGCGCTGCGCCGCAAACGCCACGAACCAGTCCACGCATTCGGCGTTGGCCATCGCGTCGCGCTTGAGCACCGCGTCGGCGCTGGCGCCCTGCAGCAGCTTCTTCACCGGCAGCTCCATCTTCTTGCCCGACAGGGTGCGCGGAATCGCCGCCACCTGGAAGATCTCGTTGGGCACATGGCGGGCCGACAGCGCCTGCCTGATGGCCTCGCGCAGGCGGCGGGTCAGTGTCTCGTCAAGCACCAGGCCCTCGCGCAGCACGACGAACAGCGGCATATAGCTGTCGCGGCCGAGATACTCCAGATCGACGACCAGGCTGTCCAGCACCTCGGGCAGGGCCTCAACGGCACGGTACAGCTCGGCCGTGCCCATGCGAATGCCATGGCGGTTGATGGTCGCATCCGACCGGCCGTAGATGATGGCCCCGCCCTCGGGTGTGATCTTCAGCCAGTCGCCATGGCGCCAGATGCCCTCGCCCTGCGCGCCGCGGTACATGTCGAAGTAGCTCTCCAGGTAGCGTGCGTTGCCGGGATCATTCCAGAACATCAGTGGCATCGACGGCATCGGCCGGGTGCACACCAGCTCACCGACCTCGTTGATCAAGACCTGGCCCCTGCCCTGCGCATCAGGCTCACCGAAGGCCTGCACGGAAGCACCCAGGCAGCGGCATTGCATCTGGCCGCGGTGCACCGGCAGGGTGGGCACGCCCGCCAGGAAGGCGCCGGCAAAGTCGGTGCCGCCGCTGATGCAGCTGATCCAGATCGGCCTGCCCTCGACCTGGGGCAGGCTGCTCCAGATCCAGTCATAGCACTCGTCGGCCAGCGGCGAGCCGGTCGAGCCGACGGCACGCAGCCGCGACAGATCGGTGCCCTGCTGCGGCCGCACGCCGGCCTTCAGGCAGTTGGCATAGAAGGCCGCGCCGGCACCGAAGAAGGTCACGCCGGCCTGCGCGGCGAAGCGCCACAGCGTGCTCCAGTCCGGATGCTCGCGCGTACCGCCCGGGTTGCCGTCGAACAGGCAGATCGTCGTGCCACTCAGCAGCCCGGCGATCTGGCAGTTCCACATGATCCAGCCGGTCGAGCTGTACCAGTGGAAGCGGTCGCCGTCCTGCGCGCTGGCGCCGACATTGTTGTGCAGCCTGCCCATCTTCAGCGCCTCCAGCACCACGCCGCCGTGGCCGTGGACGATGGGCTTGGGCAGGCCGGTGGTGCCGCTGGAGTAGACGATCCACAGCGGGTGATCGAAGGGCATGGGCTCCGGCGCCAGCTGCGGCAGGCCCGGTGCCACCAGGTCGGCAAAGGCGTGCGCCGCCCGCGCCGGCCCGGCCAGCAACTGCGCCTCGGCCTGGGCGTCCAGACAGGGCAGCAGCACGACATCGCGCACGCTGGGCAGGGCCGCCAGCAGCTGCCGCAGCAGCGGCATGCGGTCGAAGCCCTGACCACCATAGACATAGCCGTCGACGGTGATCAGGGCCTTGGGCTCGATCTGGCTGAAGCGGTCCAGCACCGCCACCGGCCCCATGTCAGGCGAACAGACCGACCAGATCGCACCCAGGCTGGCCACGGCCAGAAAGGCCACCGCGGTCTGCGGGATATTGGGCAGGAAGGCGACGACGCGGTCGCCCCGCTGCACGCCCAGGCGCCGCAGCGAGGCGGCCAAGGTGCCGACCTGGCGGCGCAGCTCGGGCCAGCTCAGCTCGCCCAAGGCACAGGACGGGCCCTGCGCCAGCATCGCCTCGTTGGCCCAGACGATGGCCGGGTGGCCGGCCGCATGGGCCGCGTCGGCATGGCGCAGCACCTGGGCCGCGTAGTTCAGGCTCGCACCCTCGAACCAGCGCGCGCCGGGCATCCTCTCTTCGCACAGGGCCCGCTCGAAGGGCGTGGCCGACTGCAGCTCGAAATAGTCCCAGATACTGAGCCAGAAGGCGTCCAGCTCGGTGACGGACCACTGCCATAGCGCGTCATAGCCATCGAAGTGCAGGCCGCGCGTGCGGGCCAGCCAGTCCTGGTAGCGGGTGATGTGGGGGATGGGCAGCGTCATGCGCTCAGCTTCGCCCCCGCCGCCGCGCGGGTCAAGCGGGAAAGATGCCGGTTGTGCTCTCACCGTACAGCCCCGACCCCCTGCGAACCTAGGGGGCCGGCGAACTGGCCTTTTCGCGACTGCGGTCGTACGCTCCGCCGCTGGACTTGCCACTTGTTTGCCGGGAGATGACATGAAGCGACTGATTGGACTTACCGCGCTGGCCGGATCTCTGCTGGGCACCACGGCCTCGGCCGTGCCGGTGATCACCACCTTCGAAGCCGCAGGCGCCAACGCCGCGGCCATCACGGCCACGCGCGACGCCTTCCGCGTCGCCGTCGGCGGCGGCGCCGTCGCCGGGGCCAACGGCTCGTTCGGCGGGCTGCGGCGCGAGATCAACTGGGACGGCGTGCCCGCAGGCAGCAGTGACCCGAATCCCTTGGCGGCCAACTTCTTCAACGTCAACTCGCCGCGCGGTGCAGTCTTCAGCACACCGGGCACCGGCTTCCTGGTCAGCGCCAATGCCGGCGGGGCCGCGCCCGTGCTGTTCGGCTTCCCCAACGACTTCCAGGCCTTCAGTGCGCAAAAGCTGTTCACCGCCGTCAACAGCAATGTCACCGATGTGAACTTCTTCGTGGCCGGTACCGCGCAGGCGGCCACCACCACGGCCTTCGGCCTGGTCTTCGTCGACGTCGAGGTCGGCGGCCTGAGCAAGCTGGAGTTCTTCGACGCCAACAATGCGCTGATCTACTCGCGTGACGCGATGGTGGCCGGCAACCAGGGTCTGAGCTTTCTCGGCGCCACGGTCAGCGGCGGCGCCATCAGCCGGGTGCGCATCACCTCGGGCCTGAACACCATCGTCGCCAACGGTGTGCTCGGCAATCCGAACGACGATGTGGTCGTGATGGACGACTTCCTCTACGCCGAACCGCTGGCGGCCGTGCCGGAACCGGCGAGCGCGCTGCTCGCCGTTGCCGGATTGGCTTTGCTCGGCGGGCTGGCCCGGAGGCGTCAGACCAGGTCCACGTAGCGCCAGTAGTCCCGCGCAAACGGGTGCCGCATGAAGCCGCGCACGCGCGGCTGGCACAGATCGGTGTTGATCGTGTGCAGGTGCGGGATATAGGGCATATAGGCCAGCAGCAGCTTGTTGGCCTGCTGCATCAGGGCCAGACGCTCGGGGCCGTCGGGCAGACGGCGCTGGCGTTCGTAGAGCTTGTCGAAGGCGGACAGGCGGAAGCGGGCGTCGTTGGACTGCTCGGCATTGGGCCCGTAACCCATGCCCAGGAAGAAGTCGCCGTCGGGCGTGCCGGCCGTCCAGGTGAAGCCCCACATCATCAGCTTGCCGGCCAGCGCCCGCTTGATCAGCTCGCCGAAGGTGCCATCCTCGAACTGGATGCGCAGACCCACCGAGTCCATGCTCTTCTTCCACAGCTCGTTGATCTGGCGTTGGCGCTGGCTGCTGGTGGCGGCCATACGCAGCGTCAACGGGCTGCCGTCGGGGTTCTCGCGGTAGCCGTCGCCGTCCTGGTCGGCATAGCCGTAGAGGTCCAGCAGCGCATTGGCCCGGGCCCGGTCGCTGCCGCTCAGCTCGGTCTTCAACACCGGGTCATAGCCATAGGTGTGCGGCACCAGCAGCGACTGCGCGGCCACCGCCCGGCCCTGGTAGACCCGCTGCGCCTCGGTCGGAGCGTCGTAGGCCAGGGCCATGGCACGGCGCAGCGCCACCTTCTCCGGCGTGTAGCCGCCGACCTGCGGGTCATCGAAGTTGAAATAGCTGTGCTTGATCTCGGCACCCACCTGGCTGCGCGCCTGCACACCGCGCTGGGCCAGATAGGGCGCCAGCTTGCCGCCAGGCATGGCCAGCGTGGCGAACTCGGAGGGCAGCAGCAGCTGGTCGAGTTCGCCGCCCAGAAAGGCCAGCCAGCGCGGCTGACTCTCGATGATGATGCTGACCTCGACGCGATCGACCAGCGGCAGCCGGCGTCCGCGCAGGTGGACGGCCATCGCCTCGGCCTGGGCATCGCCGGGCGGCGCCAGACTGTCGAAGATCTGCTCGCGAAAGCCAGGGTTGCGCTCCAGCACCACGCTGGAGCCGCGCCGCCATGTCTTCAGCCGGAACGGCCCGGTGCCGACCGGATGGGCCATCAACTCATCGCCATAGGCCTCGACCACCTCACGTGCCACCGCGCCGCTATAACCCGGCGCGGCGAACACATGAACGAAGCGCGGGTCGGGCTCTGCCAGATTGACCTCGAAGCGGTAGCGGTCGAGCAGACGCAGGCCGGCCACCGGCTCGTCGTACGGAAAGGGCTGCTTGCTCTTCTGCGCGCGTCGGCGCAGCTCGGACAGGCCGAGCAACTTGGCGTTCTCGAACTGGTACAGATGTTCTGTGCGCACCTGGGGGTCGTAGTAGCGCTTGATGCTGTACACATAGTCGGCCGCCACCAGCTCACGCGGCCTGCCCTTGAAGGCCGGATCGTCGGCAAAGAAGATGCCCGGCCGCACGGTGAACACCAGCCGCTTGAAGTCGGCCGAAACTTCGGGCATGGCCGCCGCCGTCAACGGTCGCAGCAGGGCCGGCCGGGCCAGGCAGTCATAGGTCAGCAGCGACTCGAAGATGTGTGCGTTGATGACTACCGAGGCCTGGTCAGACACCAGCGGCGGATCGAAGCCGACCTCGCCGGTGTTGAAGGCCACGCGCAGGGTCTTCAGGCCCGGCTCAGCGGCCGCGGCGGTCAGCCTCGGGGCCAAGCTCAGGGCGCCGGCCTGGGCCAGCAGGGTGCGGCGCCGCATCGCCCGATCAGCCCTGCGGCTTGTCGCGGCCGGCCGGGGCCTGCACGTCGATGAAGCGCCAGAAACCGTTCATGAAGGGATGGGGCTTGAGCCCGGTCAGCCAGGGCTGGGTCAGGCTCAGCCCGATGCGGTGCACATGTGCCTTGATCGGCATATAGGCCACCAGCAGGCGGTTGGCCTCCTTGATCAAGGCGGCACGCTCGGAGCCGTCGGGCAGTGCCCGCATCCTCTCGATCAGGCGGTCGTAGTCGGGCAGGGCGAAGCGCACCAGATTGTCCTCGCCCTTGGCCGGGCCATAGGCCATCACCAGGGACTCCTCGGCATCAGGCCGGGTCGAGGTATTGCCCAGATTCCACATCATCAGCTGGCCGGCGCGCGCCTGCTTGAGCTGCTCGGGCCACTGGCTGATGTTGAAGTGGATGCGCAGACCCACCGCATCCATATGCTTCTTCCACTGCTCGCTGAACTGGCGCGAGCTGCTGTCGGGCTGGGTGTATTGCTGCAGCACCAGCGGCGAGCCATCGGGCAGGTCACGCCAGCCGTCGCCGTCCTTGTCGACGTAGCCATACATATCGAGCAGGGCCTTGGCCTTGGCCGGGCTGTACTCGCTCATTTCGGACTTGAAGTCGGCCGCGTAGCCGAAGGTCTCCGGCGGCGCCAGGCCCTGGGCGGGCACGGCCAGCTGTTTGCGCAGGCGGCGTATCTCCTCGTCGGTGTCATAGGCCAGCGAGATGGCTCGGCGCAACGCCACCTTCTCGGGGCTGTAGCCACCAACCACAGGGTCCTCCATATTGAAGATGGTGAACACCAGATCGGCGCGCAGTGCCTTGTGCAGGCGCATGCCGCGCTTGGCCAGATTGGGCGCCAGCTTGCCCCCCGGCGCGGCCAGATTGGCATAGTCGTAGGGCACGGCAACAAGGTCGAAGTCGCCGGCCTGGAAGGCCAGCCACAGCGGCTGCGACTCACCGATGATGGATATCTCGACTCGGTCCAGCAGCGGCAGGCGCTTGCCTTTCAGCTTGAGTGCGATCGCCTGGGCCTCGGCGTCACCGGCGGCCGGCTGCTCGTCGTAATAGACCTCGCGGAAGTTGGGGTTGCGCTCCAGCACCATCTGCGACGAGCGCCGCCATTTGGCCAGATAGAAGGGGCCTGTGCCCACCGGGTGGGCCATGATGGTGTCGGCATAGGCCTCGACCACCTCGCGGGCCACCGCACCCGAGATGCCGCTGTGCGCCAGGTTGTGCTCGAAGCGCGGGCTCGGCCGGTCGAGCTGGATGCGCAGCGTGTAACGGTCAAGCACCTGCAGGCCGGCGACCGGCGTGTCGTACTCGAACGGCTGGTTGGACTTGGTGGCACGCTGGCGCAACTCGTCCATGCCGCTGATCTTCTCGCCCTGCAGCGCCGCATAGCGCGGGCTCTTCCAGCGCGGGTCGTAGTGGCGCTTCAGCGAGTAGGCATAGTCGGCCGCCACCAACTCCCGCTTCTGGCCCTTGAAGGCCGCATCGTCGGAGAAGTAGATGCCCGGCTTGACGCGCAGTGTGAAGGTCCTGAAGTCGGCGCTGACCTCCGGCATGGCCTGCAGGGTCTGCGGCTTGAGCCGTATCGGCCGGCTCAGATAGTCGTAGGTCAGCGGCGACTCGAAGATGTTCGAGACCACGGTGGCCGAGTACAGATCGGAGATCTGCGCCGGATCGAAACCGGTCTCGGCGATCGGGAAGGCATAGCGCAGTACCTTGAGTTCGGCGGCGCGGGCACACGGCGTCAGGCCAAGAATGAATCCGAAGGCCACACCGGCGGCCAGTTTCAACAACGACGTGCGACGCATGCGGCTTCCTCGGGTGTTGTGGCGCTGATGTCAGTGCGACTGCCGGTGGTCGGCGTCGATGTCCACGTACTGCCACCAGTCCTGCCAGAACAGCGGGCGGCGGAAACCGCTCATCCACCGTTGCGACATATCGGTATGGATGCGGTGCAGATGCACCTTGTAAGGCATGAAGGCAACACCGATGCGCTTGGCTTGCAGGAACAGCGCATCGCGCTCCGGGCCATCGGGCATGCCCTGCATGCGGTCGTACAGCGCATCGAACTCGGCATGCTTGAAGCGCGCCAGGTTCTGAGTGCCGGTCGACGGGCCGTACAGACGCTGCAGCGCGCTTTGGCCGTCGGGCCGGTCGGCCGACGAACCCACGCCCCAGATCATGAACTTGCCGCTGCGTGCGCTCTTCAGATTCTCGGGCCACTTGGCGGTCTTGAACTCGATCTTGATGCCTATCGCCGCCAGGTTCTTCTGCCACAACTCGTCGAGCTGGCGCGACGCGTTGTCGGGCTGGGTGTTGCGCACCAGCAGCATCGGCGCTCCGGAGGGCTGGTCGCGCCAGCCGTCGCCGTCCTTGTCGACATAGCCGAACATGTCCAGCAAGGCCTTGGCGCGTGCGGTATCGAAGTCGCCCATCTCGGACTTGAAGGTCTCGGAGTAACCGGTCGTGTGCGGCACGATCTGCGACTGGGCCTGGATCGCCTGACCGCGGCGCGCCAGCCGGATCTCGCGCTCGACGTCGATGCCCAGGCCGATCGCGCGGCGCAGCGCCACCTTGTCCGCCGAGTAGCCGCCGACGACCGGATCGTCGAGGTTGAAGACCGTCAGCACCTGCTCGGCCCCAACCGTGCGCACGCTGTGCATGCCGCGTTTGGCCAGGTTCGGTGCCAGCCTGCCGCCCGGCATCGCAAGCGTGATGAACTCGTTGGGCACGCGCTCCGCGAAGTCGCTCTCATCGTTCAGGAACGACAACCAGCGCGGCTGCACTTCCTCGACGATGGCAATCTCCACCCGGTCGACCATGGGCAGGCGGCGCCCCTTGAAGCGGGCCAACAAGGCCTGCCCCTCCGCGTCATTGGCGGCTGGCTCGGCGTCGTAGAAGCGCTCGCGGTAGTCCGGGTTGCGCTCCAGCACCATGCGCGACGAACGCGTCCAGCTCTTCAACTGGAACGGGCCGGTGCCGACCGGATGCCCCATGATCTTGTCGCCGTAGAACTCAACCACCTCGCGCGCGACGGCGCCGCGCAGGTCATTGCCGGCCAGTACGGACTGCAGCAGGCGCGGGCGCGGATTCACGACCTTGAACTGCAGCGTGTAGCGGTCCAGCGCCTTGATGCCGTCGATCTCCCGCTCGTAGTCGAACGGCGTCTTGTCGGCGATGGCCTGCTTGCGCAGCGCCGTCAGGCCCACGAAGTCGGCCTCTTCAAAGGTGCTCCAGCCCTGCGCCTTCAAGGCCGGATCGGCAAAACGCTTGAAGCTGTAGACGAAATCCTGCGCCACCACCTCGCGTCTTTTCCCCTTGAAGGCCGCGTCGTCGGCGAAGTAGATGCCGGGCCGCAGACGCACGACGAAGGTCTTGAAGTCGGGCGAGATCTCGGGCAGCGCGGCCGCGATCAGCGGCTTGAACTTGATCGGCCGGGCCAGATGGTCATAGGCATACAGCGCCTCGAAAATGTGGGCGGTGACGGTGCGCGAGTAGATGTCGGACAGCTGGGTCGGATCGAAACCGATCTCGGCCACAGGGAAGGCATAGCGCAGCACCTTGGGTTCGGCGGCATGGCCACCCAGCGAGGTGGCGGCCAGCAACAGGGCCGCCAGGGCCTGGCGCAGGCGGATTGAGTTGACGGCGAACAAGGACGACTTCCTGTCTTCTTCTTACTGCTGCTTGGGCTGGGCCGCCGTGTCGATGTCAACGAAGCGCCAGAAATCGCGCATGAAGATATTGCGCTGATAGCCCTTCACCCAGGGATGGGCCATGTCGGTGAAGGTGCGGTGGGCATGGACCTTGTAGGGCATATAGGCGACCATCAGCTTCTTCGCCTCGGTCATCGCCTGCAGACGTTCGGGGCCATCGGGCAGGGCGCGCTGCTTTTCATACAGGCCGTTGAAGGCCGGCAGGTCGAAGCGGGCATGGTTGGCCTGCCCCTTGTTCGGGCCATAGCCCAGGGCCAGGAAGGTGTCGCCGTCGGGCGCGCCGGCGCTCCAGCCCACGCCCCACATCATCAGCTTGCCGGCGCGCGAGGACTTCAGGTTCTCGGGCCATTTGGCGGTCTTGAATTCGATCTTGATCTTGATCGCGTCCATGTTCTTGCGCCACAGCTCGTTGGACTGGCGCGAGACCTGATCGGGCTGGGTGTGATAGGTCAAGAGCAGCGGCGAGCCATCGGGCAGGTCGCGCCAGCCATCGCCGTCCTTGTCCACATAGCCGAAGGTGTCGAGCAGGGCACGGGCGCGCTCCAGGTCGTAGTCGCTCATCTCCGACTTGAAGCCCGACTCGTAGCCCCAGGCGCCGGGGCTGATCACCGACTGGCCGGGTATGGCCTGGCCGCGGCGCAGGATGCGGATCTCCTTGTCCAGGTCGATGGCCAGCGAGATCGCGCGGCGCAGCGCCACCTTGTCGGGCGTGTAGCCGCCAACCACCGGGTTCTCCATGCCGAAGTAGGACACCGACACATCGGCGCGAGGGTAACGCACCATCTGTATGCCCTGCTTGGCCAGATTCGGCGCCAGCTTGTTGTTCGGTATGGCGATGGTGGCGAACTCGGCGGGCAGCTGATCCAGCATGTCGCCCTGCTTGTTCAGAAAGCTCAGCCAACGCGGCTGGGCCTCTTCGATGATGGAGATCTCCACCCGGTCCAGCATCGGCAGCTTGCGGCCCTTGAGCTGGGCGACCTGGGCCTTGATCGCGGCCGGCGCGTCATCGGGCACCTGCTCGTCGTAGAACTCGTCGCGGTAGTTTGGGTTCTTCTCGAGCACGATGCGCGAGCTGCGGCGCCAGTCCGCCAGGCGCCAGGCGCCGGTGCCCACCGGGTGGGCCATGATCTTGTCGCCATACATCTCGACCACCTCGCGCGCCACGGCGCCGGTGAAGGAGCCGTCGGCAAAGTTGTAGAGGAAGCGCGGCGTGGGCTCACCCAGCTTGATCTGGAAGGTGTAGCGGTCGATCAGCTTCAGACCCTCGACCTCGCGGTCGTAGTCGAAGGGCTTCTTGGCCGCCATCAGCTCCTTGCGCAGCTCGGACAGGCCGAGGATCTTGGCGCTCTCCAGGATGTAGAGATTGCCGCTCTTCCACTGCGGGTCGTAGTGGCGCTTCAGCGAGTAGATATAGTCGGCCGCCACCAGCTCACGCTTCCGGCCCTTGAAGGCCGGATCGTCCGAGAAATAGATGCCCGGCTTGATCTTGAAGGTGAAGGTCTTGAAGTCGGGAGAGATCTCGGGCATCTCTGCCGCGGTGGCCGGCTTCATGCGGAAGGGCCGCGCCAGATACTCGAACTGCAGCGGCGCCTCGAAGATGCCCGAGGCCACGGTGCGCGAGTACAGATCTGTGATCTGGGCCGGGTCGAAACCGGTCTCGGCAATCAGAAAGGCATAGCGCAGGGTCTTGGTCGCCGGGGCGGCGTCGCCTTGGGCCGCTGCCGGCAGGCCGCTGGCCAGCATCAGGCCGACTATCAGGGCGCTGAGCGCTTTGTTGACACGAGCTCGCATTACTTCTTCATCCTTGTCCTGGGCCGCGCCTTGTGGGCGCTTTCATCCGATCGCGGCAGTTGAGGCCGCCGACCGTCCAAGGCGCGGAGTCTAGTGCCCCCGCGGCCCGCCGCCTACGCCGTGCAAGCCCTTAGGCCATGGCCGAGGGGCATTATTTCGAGCCCAACGTCCCTCATCTAGGGTGTAACCCGTAGCCATTGCGGGCAAACGTGAGTGGCTGCCGCGGGCAACTGGTCTAGACTCGCGCCTGCTTAAATCTTGCCTGCCCGGATGCCACAAGCCGCCGGGCTCGCAGTCTTGTCGAAACCACGACGTCCCTTTGGAGACCCGACAGCAATGGCGGCATACCTCATACGGCGCCTGTGGCAAATGATCCCGACCTTGCTCGGCGTCGTGCTGCTGGTGTTCTTTCTCTTCAAATATTTCGGCGGCGATCCTGCCGAAATCCTCGGTGGCCTGAACGCCTCGCCCGAGCAGATCCAGTCGATCCGCGAGCAGCTGGGCCTGAACAAGCCGGTCTGGGAGCAGCTGTGGATCTTCATCCAGCAGATCGTCACCTTCGACTGGGGCAAGAGCTGGGCCACCAATGAGTCGGTCGCCAGCCTGTTCTCCAGCCGCCTGCCGGCGACCTTGACGGTGATGATGCCGATCCTGATCCTCGAGGTGCTGGTGGCGATTCCGCTGGCCCTGGGCGTGGCCTATGTGCGCGGCTCGCTGAGCGACCGCGTGGTGATGATTCTGACCACCGTGGCCGTGTCAATCTCGCTGCTGGTCTATGTGATCGTCGGCCAGTATGTATTTGCCTTCCGCCTGGGTTGGTTCCCGGTGCAGGGCTGGACCGACAGCTTCTGGACCAATTTGACGACCTACGCGCCGCTGCCGGTGCTGGTGGCGGTGTTCGTGGCGCTGTCACCCTACACGCGCCTGTACCGCACCTTCTTCCTGGACGAGATCGGCCAGGACTATGTGCGCACCGCCCGTGCCAAGGGCCTGACCGAGAAGACCATCCTGCTGCGCCATGTGCTGCGCAACGCGATGATCCCCATCCTCACCAACGTCGCCGTGGCCCTGCCCGGCGTGTTCGTAGGCAGCTTCCTGCTCGAGGTGTTCTTCTCGATCCCGGGCCTGGGCCGCGAGATCCTGCTGGCGGTGAACCGCAGCGACTATCCGGTCATCCAGGCCTTCGCCATCTATATCGCCGTGATCACGATGGTGATCAATCTCTTGACCGACGTGATGTACAAGCTTGTTGACCCGCGGGTGGTGCTGAAATGAGCGCAGTTCTTTCTACCAACACCCCGGTGCCGAGCAATGGCTCTCAACGCTCGGAGGGCGTGTGGCACGCCGCCTGGCGCCGCCTGCGCGCCGACAAGGTGGGCATGTTCAGCATGGCCATCGTCGGCGCCTTCATCCTCTTGATGCTGCTGGCCGGCACCGGTCTGGTGGCGGCAGACTGGACCAAGGAAGTGGCCGTGCCCAATGCGCAGCCGACCTTCATGGGCCCGACGCCCAAGGACGCCACCGGCACCATTGCCGTGCCCACGGGCCCGAATGTCGACCTGACCGACATTGACCCGCTGGCCCCCCGCTACAAGGAATGGGCCGAGCGCGCCGCGAAGTTCAAGACGTCCGACAGCGTCAAGGCCGACACCCTGCCCTTCGGCGCTGACCGTCTGGGCCGCGACGTGCTGGCCAAGGCCGTCAAGGGTGCCGAGGTCTCCATCCTGGTGGGCCTGCTCGCCGCCCTGCTGGCGACCTTGATCGGCACCGTGCTGGGTGCCATCAGCGGCTTCTTCGGCGGCAAGATCGGCGATCTGCTGGAGTGGATCTACAACGTCTTCACCGCCATCCCCGGCATTCTGCTGATCTTCGCCTTCGCGGTGATCTTCGGCCGCGGCGTGATGTCGGTGGCGCTGATCCTGGGCCTGGCCGGCTGGACCGGCATCTACCGCCTGATTCGAGCCGAGTTCCTGAAGCACTCGGTGCGTGACTATGTGCGCTCGGCCGAGGCCATCGGCGCCAGCCAGATGTCGCGCATGTTCAAGCACATCCTGCCCAATGTGTCCCATGTGGCCCTGGTGCAGCTGTCGCTGCATGTGGTGGGCTTCATCAAGTCGGAAGTGATCCTGTCCTATCTGGGCCTGGGCGTCGGCGTGGACCAGGTCTCCTGGGGCACGATGCTGGCCGAGGCGCAGTCCGAGCTGATCCTGGGCCACTGGTGGCAGCTGGTCGCCGTGACCGCCTTCATGGCGGTGTTCGTGACGGCCTTCTCGCTGTTCACCGACGCGCTGCGCGATGCGCTGGATCCGAAGTTGCGTGGATTGGAATGATCTTTCCGTAGCCCGGATGCAATCCGGGGATCCCGGATTTCATCCGGGCTACGACTACCGATTGGGACGACTATGTTGTTGAGTATCAAAGACCTGCGCGTGCAGTTCCGCATGGGCAAGAACGATGGCGTGCAGACCTATGCACAGGCGGTGGGTCGGGGTGATGTGGGCGTGAGCTTCGACATCCCCGAGAACGGCACCGTCGCGCTGGTCGGCGAGTCGGGTTCGGGCAAGAGCGTCACCGCCATGTCCATACTGAACCTGCTGCCGACCAATGCCGAACGACTTGGGGCTATCAACTTCCAGGGTCGTGACCTGCTGAAGACCTCGCTGGCCGAGTTGCAGGCGCTGCGCGGCAAGGAGATCGCCTGCGTGTTCCAGGACCCGATGACCTCGCTGAATCCAGTGTTCACCGTCGGCGACCAGATCGTCGAGACCCTGGTGCGCCATCTGGGCATGAACCGCCGCGAGGCGCTGGCCAAGGCCGAGAGCCTGTTCGCCGAGGTCGGCCTGCCCGAGCCCAAGCGCCGGCTGAAGGCCTATCCGCATGAGCTGTCCGGCGGCCAGCAGCAGCGCGTGATGATTGCCATGGCCCTGGCCTGCGAGCCCAAGCTGCTGATCGCCGACGAGCCGACCACGGCGCTGGACGTGACCATACAGCGCCAGATCATGGAGCTGCTCGCCAAGCTGAAAGACAAGCACCGCATGAGCATGCTGTTCATCAGCCATGACCTGGGCGTGGTGGGCGAGATTGCCGACCATGTGGTGGTGATGCGCAGCGGCACCGTGCGCGAGCAGGGCGCGGTCAGGGACATCTTCAACAACCCGCAGGACAGCTACACCCGCGCGCTGCTGGCCTGCCGCCCGACCCTGGACAACAAGGCCGCGCGGCTGATGGTCATCGACGACCACATCGCCGTGCAGCAGGGCGGCGCCACGGCCGCTGCCGTGCAGGGCAAGGCCAAGGATGCGAATGCGCCGGTGCTGGTCGAGGCCACAGCGCTGACCAAGAGCTTCTGGCTGAAGAGCGGCGTGTTCGGCCGCAAGGAATTCAAGGCCGTCGGCCGCGAGGGCCGGGGTGTCAGCTTCCAGCTGCGGCGCGGCCACACGCTTGGGGTGGTCGGCGAGTCCGGCTCGGGCAAGACGACGATGGGCCTGGCCCTGCTGCGCCTGCACGAACCCAATGGCGGCGCGGCCGGGGGGCAGGTGGTGTTCCACGGCGCCGACGGTTCGCACGACCTGATGAAGCTCAGCAAGGCCGACTGGCTGCCGATGCGCCGGCGCATCCAGATCGTGTTCCAGAACCCCTATGCCTCGCTGAACCCCCGCTTCACCGTCGGCCAGACCCTGATCGAGCCGATGCAGATCCACAACATCGGCGCAAATGACGCCGAGCGCGAGCAGCGCGCCCGCGCGCTGCTGGTCAAGGTCGGGCTCGATGCCTCGGCGATGCACAAGTATCCGCACGAGTTCTCCGGCGGCCAGCGCCAGCGCGTGGCCATCGCGCGCTGCCTGACCTTGGACCCCGAGGTGCTGGTGCTGGACGAGGCGGTGTCGGCGCTGGACGTGTCGGTGCAGGCCCAGGTGCTGAACCTGCTGAAGGACCTGCAGGACGAGCTGGGTCTGGCCTATATCTTCATCAGCCACGACCTGGCCGTAGTGCGCTTCATGGCCGACGAGGTGCTGGTGATGAAGGACGGCGAAGTGGTCGAGCAGGCCAGCGCGCAGGAGATCCTGGCCCACCCGAAGCAGGAGTACACCCGCCGGCTGCTGGGCGCGATTCCGCGTGGCTACCAGGAAGCCGCCGCGGCCTGAGCGGGCACAAAGTCACGCTTTGCGAGAAGAGGCGGCCTTGGCCGCCTTTTTTGCGTTCTATTCATCACTTCGTCATCGGCCCACCGGTCAAGAATCGACTTTGAACGTCGATAACAACTGACCCGCGCTGGGGCCTGGCCCGGTGCGCCCTTACCTACCCTCCATTTGATCGGACGAAACATCATGAAGATCTTGATGCACTGGATGTTGGCGAGCATTGCCGCCCTGAGCCTGACCACCACCGCCCTGGCCCAGGAGCATGGCAGCAAGGACGAGGCAAAGGCCATGGTCGATGCCGCGGTTGAGCATGTGAAGAAGGTCGGCGGCGCGCAGGCCATGAAGGACTTCACCACCGACAAGGCCAAATGGTCGAAGAAGGACTTGTACGTGTTCGCCTATGACATGAAGGGCCTGTGCCTGGCTCACGGCGCGAACGAGAAACTGGTCGGCAAGGACATGGGCCAGGTCAAGGACTCGAACGGCAAGCCCATCATCGTCGAGATGATCAAGCTCACCAGCGCCGGCAAGGACGGCTGGGTCGACTATGACTGGGCCCACCCGGTCAGCAAGAAGATCGAGCCGAAGTCGTCCTATGTGCGCAAGATCGCCAGCCCGGACGGCTTCGTCGGCGTGGGCATCTACCGCTGACACTCGGCACGCCATGAGCAATCTGTTTCGCAACGCCCCGGTGGGCGTGAAGGTGTCCTTGGCACCGCTGTTCGCCATCGTCTGCCTGGCCCTGGTGGCGCTGCTGTCCTATATGGGCAACCGCAGTCTGACTCAGGAGCTGAAGGCGGTGGGCGGCGAAGGTGTGGAACGCCTCCTCAACGCCCAGGCCATGAGCGAACAGTTGCAGGGCCTGCAGATCCAGCTGATGACCAGCCTGACGTGGGAGGCCATCGGTCAAAACCCGGCCAAGATCAAGGCCCTGGACGACAGCCTGATGAAGGAGCTTGACGCCTTCGCCAAGTCGGTCAACGCCAGCGCCGATGACAGTGCCGTGGAGGCCGCGCAGCGCGACATCCTGAAACGCTTCGCCAAGTCCTATGCCGTCTATGTGAAGGCCGCCAAGGACACGCTGGACATCAAGAGCGCCGGTGTGGCCACCGCCGCCAGCTTCGTCACCACGATGGATGAGGCCTACAAGGACTGCATGAACGCGGTGCGCAGTTTCGTGGCCGGCGAGCGCAAGCGCACCGAAGCCACGGTTGACGAGGCCAGCACCATGGCCTCGCGCCAGACCGCCATCATGCTCGGCTCCTTCGTGCTGGCCGTGGTCCTGGCCGCTGGCCTGACCCTGTTCTGTGCGCGGGCCATCAATGCACCCTTGAGTGAGGCTTCGCGCATCGCCGCCGGCGTCGCCCAGGGTGATCTGCGGCCGCAGCAAGTCGATGCCTCGACCGATGCCACCGGCCGCGTGCTCACCGCCTTGCAGGATGTGGCCAGCGGCCTGAGCGGCATCGTCACCAATGTGCGCACCACGGCCGACCAGATCAGCACCGCCTCCAACGAGATCGCCAGCGCCAACTCCGATCTGTCATCGCGCACCGAGAGCACCGCCTCGGCGCTGGAGGAAACGGCGGCGTCGATCGAGCAGCTGTCGGCCACGATCAAGCAGAGCGCCGAGAACGCCCGCGAGGCCAACCGGCTGGCGCGCGATGCGTCCAGCGTGGCCGCCGAAGGAGGCACGGTCGTGGCCGATGTCGTCACCACCATGGGCGCGATCAACGCCCAGGCCAAGAAGATCGGCGAGATCATAGGCACCATCGACGGCATCGCCTTCCAGACCAATATCCTGGCGCTGAATGCAGCCGTGGAAGCGGCCCGCGCCGGTGAGCATGGCCGCGGCTTCAGCGTGGTGGCCCAGGAGGTGCGCACACTGGCCCAGCGCAGCGCCGGGGCGGCCAAGGAGATACGCACCCTGATCAGTTCCTCGGTCGAGCAGATCGACTCCGGCGTCGGCAAGGTTCAGCAGGCCGGCCAGACCATGGGTCGCATCGAGCAGGCGATCTCGCGCGTGACGCAGACGGTGGACGACATCGCCCGCGCCACCGAAGAGCAGGCCCATGGCATTGCCCAGGTCAACGAGGCGGTGGCCGAGATGGACCGCTCGACGCAGCAGAACGCCGCCATGGTCGAGGAGGCGGCCGCGGCCACCGATTCGATGAAGATGCAGGCGGCCAATCTGGTGCAGATGCTGACGCGGTTTCAAACCCGCTAGGCGACGCTGGCCCTCCTGTGAAAAGGGGCTGCGGCCCCTTTTTTTCATGCAGAACCTGCCGTTTCGCACGATCGTGCTAAATTACACCCCATGGAAGCCAAGACCCAGCGCAGCGAACTCACCCAGCAGGCCATCGTCGATGCCGCGCTGGTGATGGCCTGCAACGAGGGTCTGGAGAGCCTCAGCATAGGCGAGCTGGCCAAACGTCTCAATCTGTCCAAGAGCGGCGTGTTCTCGCGCATAGGCTCGCGCGAGACCCTGCAATGCGCGGTGCTCGACGAATTCAACCGGCGCTTTGTGGCGGATGTGATGACGCCGGCGCTGCAGCAGCCGCGCGGCCTGCCCCGGCTGGACATGATGGTGCAGCGCCTGTTCCGCCGCGCCGTCGATGACGAGACCTATGGCACCTGCCTGTACTGCTCGGGCGCCTTCGAGCTGGACGATGTCGAGGGCCCGCTGCGCGAGCTGCTGCTGGGCAATCTGCTGCGCTGGCGCCAGGCCTTGCTGCGCACCGTGCAGCAGGCCATTGGCGAAGGTCATCTGCCCGCCGACACCGACGCCGAACAGCTGGCCTATGAGCTGGATGGCCTGTTCGTGGCCCTGATGCGCGAGGCACGCTTCATGCGCAATCCCCAGGCGCTGCTGCGCTCGCTGCGGGCCTACCGCCGCCTGATCGGCAAATCCCCCGACTGAACCCCGAGGAATGACCAGATGCCGCCCTGCCTCGCCGCAATTTCGCACGATCGTGCGCAAATTAATACTCATTTTGCTGCGCTGCACAAAAGCTGGCACGACTCTTGAATGGACTGGATACCCCCTCACGCTCAAGGAGCACCACCATGGCCCCACTGTTCTTCATCTTCCTGGGTTTTTCCGCGCTGGCGCTGCCGGTGGTGGCCCTCAGCCGCCTCAACCGTCTGATGACCGGCGTGCCCGATAGCAACGACGACTTTGTACTGGATTGACCATGCCTGCCACCCCTGCGAATCCGAGCACCCTGTTCTATGGCGCCAACCCGTTGGCGCGGGCCCTGGCGGGCCTGTTGCGTGCCAGCCAGGCGCTCGGCACCAACGCCGCCAGCGCTGCGGCGCTGAAGCTGTTCTTCACGCCGCTGCCGAGCAAGTGGGCGGCACGGCGGCGCCCGGTGCCCGCCGACTGGCGCGCCAGCCAATGGCTGTTCGAGGGCGTGTCGCTGACCGCCTGGCAGCGCGAGGCCGGGTCCATCGAGGGGCGTCCTACCGTGTTGTTGGTGCATGGCTGGGCCGGCGACGCACAACAAATGCGCCCGCTGGCCGACGCGCTCTGGGGCGCCGGCCTCAATCCGGTGATGCTGGACCTGCCCGCCCATGGCCGCAGCCGGGGCTGGAGCAGCACCCTGCCGCAGTTCGGCCGCGCCCTGCATGCCGCCACGTCCCGGCTGGGCCCGTTGCATGGGGTGGTCGCACATTCGCTGGGCGCGGTAGCGGCCATGCACGCGGCCGCCCAGGGCTGGCCGGTGCAGCGCCTGGTGCTGCTGGCCCCCTCTTCCGCCCCGAGCCAGGTGTTGACGTGGTTTGCCCAGGCCTTCGGCTTGAGGCCGGCCACCTTGCAGCATATGGTGCAGAAGATCGAGGCCCGCGAGGGCGTGCCTCTGCAGCAGTTCGAGCCCGCCTGGCTGGCTCGGCGCCTGAGTCAGCCGACCTTGATACTGCATGACGAGCAGGACCGCGCGGCGCCGCTGGCCAACTCGAGGCTGATCGCCCGCAGCCTGCCGCAGGCCCGTTTGCAAATCACCCGGGGCCTGGGACACCGCCGCTTGCTGGCCGATCCGCAGGTGGCCACCGCCGTGCTGACCCACCTGCAAGTCGCCCCCTACCTCGGGTAAGCGCATAGGCGAACAAGCGCTCGCTCCTGAGACAATCTGCACAAATCGATCCGCGTCACTGGCTCAAGTCACGCCGCAGGGGCGTCGATAAAAACTGATGCTAAGGGTCTGGGTGCGTGCTTTGGGGTGGACAAAGGGTTCGGGCTTGAGCGAGTCGCTGTGCATACAACGCCATCTGCGCCACATCGTCATTCTGTGCTCCGCATGCCTGGTGGCCTGCAGCCCGGCGCCCGACACCCCGGCCGCCGGCCAGTTTGCCTCCGGCTCGCCCGAGCTGGAGCAGCTGGAGCGTACCGGCACAGCCGCCCCGGCCGCCGCCGCCGAGAAGGCCAAGGCGCTGTACGAAAATGCGCCGCAGGGCAGCTTCAGCGCCCTGGACATCCTCAGTGTGCAAGGCGCTCTGCTGGCCGAGGCGCGCGATGATGCGGCCCTCGCCGACGTCGTCACCCGGCTGGAGAACTGGCCCAATCCACAGCTGACCGAGACCGCCCGGGCGACGGTCAGCTTCTTGCGCGCCCGCCAACTCTGGGCGGCCAACAATCTGCGCGAAGCAGAGTTGATGATGGATGGCATCGACAAGCAGCAACTGAGCAATGCCCCGCCGCCGCTGCGCATGCGCTTTCTGCGCGCGCTGGGTCGCCTCAAGGACGGCTCGGGGCGCATCGAGGACGCGATCTCGCTGCAGTTGCAGGCGCTGGCGCTGGCCGAGCAAAGCGGTCAACGCTGGCTGCAGGCGCTGTGCCGCGGCGAACTGGCCCAGGCCTATCTGCATGCCCAGCAACCCGACCGCGCACTGTCCATGGTGGATGAGGCGACGCGGCTGGCGGAGCAGGACCGTGACGCGATCACCCTGCTGCGCGTCTACACCCAGCGCGGCATCGTCTATGCGCAGCTCGAAAAGCCCGAGGAATCGCTGCGTTCGGCCGAGGCCGCCATCCGCTACGCCCGCGAGGCCAACTCGCCCCGTGATCTGGCGCTGAGCCTGGCCAATCTGGCCGACAACTATCTGCGCAAGGCCGACTTTGCGCACGCGCTGACGCTGTCGGAAGAAGCCTTGCCGCTGGCCCGCCAGGCCAAGGATCGCACCGGCGAGCTGGTGGCACTGACCAATATCGGCCTGGCCAAGATCTCGCTGGGCCAGATCGCCGAGGGCAAGCGCTTCGTCGAGCAGGCGATGGTCATGGACAAGCAGGGCGGCGGTGTCAGCTCGGTCGGCGACACCCTGAACGAGCTGGGCATCTACCTCGAGCGCGCCGGAGATGCCGCCGGGGCGATAGAGGCCTATCACGCCTATCGCCAGATCTCCGACGAGGACCTGCAGCAGGAGGACCGCAAGGCGATTCTGGAAGCCCAGGAGCGCTTCGACAGCGAACGCCGCGCCAAGGAGATCGAGCTGCTCAATCGCGACAACGGCATCGCCGCCGAACAGCTGCGCCGCGGCAATCTGCAGATGCGCCTGTGGGCCCTGCTGGCCGGCTGTTTCGTCGTCTCCGGCATCCTGCTGGCCCTGCTCTACCAGCGCGTGCGCAAGACCAATGCGGCGCTGGCTACCAGCAACGAGCAGCTGAAGATACAGAGCGAGATCGACCCGCTCACCGGCCTGGCCAACCGGCGGCACTTCCAGCTCGCCATCAAGCGTCTGGCCGACGACGGCAAACTGCGCGGCACCGTGTTCCTGATCGACATCGACCACTTCAAGCGCATCAACGACCGCTTCGGCCATGCCGCCGGCGATGCGGTGCTGGTCGACGTGTCGCACCGCCTGCGTGAGGCGGTGCGCGCCGACGACCTGGTGGTGCGCTGGGGCGGCGAGGAGTTCCTGATCGTCGTCGAGTCACGCAGCGCCGAGACGGTGCAGGCCCTGGCCCAGCGCCTGCTGGACATGATTGGCAAGCCGCCGGTCAGCTACGCCGGCCAGGCGATCACCGTCACGGCGTCGATAGGCTTCGCCAGCTTTCCCATTGCGCCCCATGACCTGGCGGTCAACTGGGAGCGAGCCATCAATCTGGTGGACACCGTGATGTATATGGCCAAGGCCCATGGCCGCAACCGCGCCTACGGCATCGACCAGCTCGACGTGCAGGACGAGTCGGCGCTCGATGAACTGGCCCAGGGCATGGATGCGGCGTGGCGCGAGGGCCGGGTCGGCCTGCGTGCGCTGCAGGGCCCGCAAACCGAGGCGCTGACATGATGCGCCTCGGCTGGCAAGGCGCACTGATGCAGGCGGCTTGGCTGGGCCTGCTGCCACTGCAGATGGCCCATGCCGAAGCGAATCTCGAGGCAAGGCTCGATCGCCTGGTACTCCAGGGCAATGAACAGCCGGAGGCCGCGCTGGCCCAGCTGCAGGCCCTGCGCCCGGAACTCGAACGCACGCCACACACCCAGCGCCTGGCCTGGTACGCCCAGGCGCAGATCGAGGCCTCGCGCGGCAGCGGCGCGGCCAAGGCCCGCGCGCTGGCCGACCGGTTGCGGGCCCAGTCCTCGGAAGCCAAGCTGCCGGCGCTGGCCGCCTGGGCCGATCTCGTCGGCGCGATGGTGGCTGAGACCGCAGGGCAGATCGATACCACCGGCGGGCTGTCCGAGCGGGCGCTGGCGGTGCTTGAGCCCGACTGCGGCGGCACGGGCGCGCTGCCGGAGGCCTGCGACTACCGCTCGGTCTGGCGCGCGCTGCGCATGTCGGAACGCTTCCGTGCCAGCACCGGCGCACGCGCCCAGTCCGACGCGCTGCTGGGGCGCTCGCTCACCCTGGCCGAGCGGGCCGGGGATGACTTCCGACTGATCCAGTCGCTGGGCGCGCAGGCCGTTGCTCTGCTGCGCCAGCATGAGAATGCTGCTGCCGAAAACCTGATGGTGCGCGCCCAGGCGCTGGCCGGCGAGGATCCCCACGCGCTGGCCCTGGTGAAGATGGCGCAGGCGCTGATGAGCGACATCAAGGGACAGATCGAGGCCAGCCTGCGCGCCCGACTGGAGGCCGTGAGCCTGGCAGAAAAGGCCGGCGCCGTGCGGCTGGCGGCGATGCAACGAGTCAACGCCAGCGACAACTACCTCAAGCTGCACCGACCGGCGGAAGCCCTCATTGAAGCCCGGCGGGCGCTGCCGGTGGTGCTGGAGTTCCAGGACCAACGCATAGAACGCACCTTGCGCCTGAACATGGCCATGTCCTACACGGCCATGGGCCAGATCGCTTCGGCCCTGACCGAGATGAACAAAGGGCGCTCGCTGGGTGACCCTGGCAAGGCGGTGGGCAGGCAGGCGCTGGAGTTGCGTGAACTGGGCGAAGCGATGGCGCGGGCGGGCCAGCACAGGCAGGCCTTGGCGCTGTACCACGAGGAGCGCGCCCTCAGCGCCAAGGCGCATGAAGCCCTGCGCGCGAGCGCCATGCAGGAACTGGGCATCAAGTACGACAGCCTGCGCCTGGCCGCCGATCTCGACCTGCTGCAGCGTGACCGTATGCTGCAGGCCGAGGCACTGGCCAACCACCAGCTGGCCCGCCAGGCCTGGATGGCGGTGGCCCTGCTGATGGCGCTGTCGGTGGTGCTGGCCGTGATCATGGTCAAGCGCGTACGCGAGGCCAATCGCCGCCTGGCTGCCAGCCATGCACTGCTGCGCGCGCAAAGCGAGCGTGACCCGCTCACCGACCTGGCCAACCGCCGTCACTTCATGGCGGTGATGGAGCAACAGGCCGCCGCGCACTTCGAGGGAGCACTGCTGATGGTGGACATCGACCACTTCAAGCATGTCAATGACCGTCACGGCCATGCGGCCGGCGACGTGGTGATCTGCGAGGTGGCCAGGCGCCTCAACGAGGCGGTGCGCACCGAGGACCTGGTGGTGCGCTGGGGCGGCGAGGAATTCCTGATCTTCGCCCCGGACGTGCCCGCCGACCAGCTGGAGCTGCTGGCCGAGCGCGTGCTGTTCAAGATCTGCGACACGCCGGCGACGCTGGACACCGGGCCGCTGGATATCACCGTGTCTATCGGTTTCGCCCGCTTCCCGCTGCCCCCGCACCAGGTGCCGCTGCGCTGGGAACAGGCGGTCAATCTGGTGGACATGGCGCTCTACACCGCCAAGAGCCAGGGCCGCAACCGCGCCATCGGCATCAGCAGCGTCCATGTGCACGAGGCCGGCAAGCTGCAGGCCATCGAGTCAGACTTCGAGCAGGCGCGCCAGAACGGTCTGGTCGAGCTGCAGCAGATCGTCGGGCCGGTGCGCAGCACGCTCAGTACCGGTTGGGCAGTCTAGGCTGCCGCCATACCCCGGCAGAACGCTTCCTCGAACACCGAATAGCCGGCCAGGTCGGCATGGGCAAAGCGCAGCCGGCCCTTCAGCGCAGACAGCGATTGCAGCGCCGCATCGGTATGCAGGCCCGGCACCGGCATGCTCATCGCATGGCCATAGCGCATCAGATCGATGCGCTCGGTCTTGGCCGACAGATCCGGGTGCACAGCAAGCAGATCGCCCAGCACCCGCTCGGCCCAGACGGACCAGGGCTCGCTCAGCAGCGCACCGCGCTGCGACGCAGGCAGCGCGTGATAGGCGGTCAGCACCGTCGGCCCGGCCTGTGGCCGCAGGCCCTGGTGCGAGGCATCGACGTAGCCCAGCGCGGTGGCGCCGCCGCCATAGGCCACATTGTCCCAGGCCGGCGGTGCACCGATGCGCTGCAGCAGCGGCTCGCGCAAGCGAAGATTGGCCACCAACCAGGGTGCATAACGCATTTTCTCGGCGGCTGATTGGAGTGCCGGCAGCGTTGTGCGCAGCAGGCGCTTGGCGATGAACAGCGGCAGCGCGAACACCACCGTCCGCGCCGTCCATTGTTCGACGCGCTGCATCCCTTCGTTCCAGGCCAGCACCTCGACCTGATGGCGCTGCTCCTCCACCTGCAGCACCGTCATGCCGGTATGCAGGCGCTCGCGCTGCGGCATGGCCAGGCGCTCGGTCAGCCAGGCATTGCCTTGGGCCCAAGTCAGCACCGGCTCGGGTTCGGTCTCCTCGCTCGGGGGATGGAAGCCATGGCGGCTGGCGAAGTAGTGCAGGCCGGCCCAGGCCGAGACCGTCTCGGGGCCCGCCCCGTAGTCGTCGCGGCAGCAATAGTCCAGGTACCAGCGCAGCTTGGCGTCGCTCAGGCCTTCGCGCTGCAGCCAATGGGCAAACGTCATCGCATCCAGCCGCGCCAGCCCGGCCGAGCCGCGGGCGCGCAGGCTGGGCATGGCAAAGCTCAGCTCGCTGCGCACCTGCTCGACCAGGCGCGCAAAGCGCCGGTACTGATCGAGGGTGGCGGCATCGCCCTCGGCCGGCGGAAGCAGACCCTCGACCCAGGCACCCTGGTAGAACAGCCGCTCCTGAGGGCTGTGGCACAGATGGCGCTCGTCATAGACGCGGCGGCCGGACTCCACCCTGGACAGCCCCAGCTCCTCCAGCAGCTCGACCACCTCGGGTGCCTGCTCACCAGGCAAGGGCAGGTAGTGCGCGCCCAGCGGGCAGCGCAGGCCGCCCATTTGGTGGCCGCGCGAGTTGCCGCCGGCCTGGTCTTCCAGTTCCAGCAGATGCACATCGCCGACGCCGGCCCGCGTGAAACCGCGCGCGGCAGCAAGACCTGACACCCCGGCACCGAGTATCAGCACCTGGGCGCGGTGCCGGACCTGCGGCGCAGGCAGCGCACCGGACTTCAGCTCGCGCAGCCGGTGGCCACGGGCATGCGAGGCACCGACCCACTCACCCTGCAGCGCCACGGCGTCCGGGCGGCAGCCCAGCAGACCTGCCACCGTGCCGAGCAGCAGGCCCCGCCGACTGAAGCTCAATGCACCTTCCCCCACTCTTCCTCGAAGGTGTGGACCAGCACCTGGCTGGACAGGCGATTCGCCTCAGCCGGCACCCGCTCCATATCGGGCGGGAAGTCGAACAGCGCCGGCAGGCCGGACAGGGTGACAAAGCGCAGCCCCTCGGGCAGGGCCGCTGGCCGGTGCCAGGGCCGGTGGCTGGCCATGATGAAGCCCCATTCGCCGAAGCTGGGCACATGGGCGTGGTACGGCGTGGCGCTCAGGCCCACCGTCTCTATCGTCGTGGCCACGGTCCAGAAACTGCGCCGCGCGACCAGGGGCGAGGTGGTCTGAACCACCGCATAGCCATCGGCCGACAGGTGCTGGTCGATCAGCTGGTAGAAGCTGGTGGTGTAGAGCTTGCCCAGCGAGAAATTGGTCGGGTCGGGGAAGTCGATGACGATCACGTCAAAGCTCTTCTGGTGCTGCTCCAGCCAGGTGAAGGCATCGTCATTGACGATCCTGACCTTGGGCGAGCGCAGGGCGTCCTGGTTCAGCGTACGCAGCAGCGGCTGCTCGGAGAACAGCCGCGTCATGCGCGGGTCCAGCTCGACCAGGGTGACCTGCTCGACGCTCCTGTACTTGAGGATCTCGCGCACCGCCAGACCGTCGCCGCCGCCCAGCACCAGCACCTGGCGCGGCGCACCGTGGGCGGCCATGGCCGGGTGCACCAGGGCCTCGTGGTAGCGGTACTCGTCGCGCGAGTGGAACTGCAGATTGCCGTTCAGGAACAGGCGCACCCCGGCCGGCCCGCTGGTGACGACGATGCGCTGGTAGTCGCTGCTCTGGCGCAGGATGATGTTCTCGCCGTAGAAGCGGTCCTCGGCCCAGGTGGTCAGCCGGTCGGCCCAGACCAGGCCCACACCCAGCACCGCCGCCGATGCGGCACAGGCCAGCACATGGCTGCTCAAGCGCCGCAGTTCACCGCGGAACAGCCACAGCGCCCACACCGCCACGCCCACATTGAGCAGGCCGAACAGCAGGCCGGTGCGTATCAGCCCCAGCTGCGGCACCAGCAGCAGCGGGAAGGCCAGCGCCACCACCAGCGCGCCCAGATAGTCGAAGGTCAGCACCTGCGAGACCAGATGCTTCAAGGCATAGCGCTCGCGGAAATGGCGCTTCAGGATGCGCATCACCAGCGGAATCTCCAGCCCCACCAGCGCACCAACGAGCAGCACAAGCCCGTACAGCAGCGCCCGGAAGGCGCCCGTCGCTGCGCTGGGCAGGAGACTGTGCGCGGCAAACAGCGCCGCCGGCATCAGCCCGCCGATCACGCCCACCAGCAGCTCGATGCGCAGGAACTGCGCCACCAGCTGCCGCTCGACAAAGCGCGACAGCCACGAGCCGATACCCATCGCGAACAGATAGGTGCCGATGACGGTGGAGAACTGCAGCACCGAATCGCCTAGCAGATAGCTGGCCAGCGCACCGGCAGCCAGCTCGTAGATCAGGCCGCAAGCGGCAATGACGAAGACGCTGGCGAGCAGCAGCACCTCGGGCAGGGAGGCACGCCCGGGGTTGGCGGGTGCCTCAGCCTCCACCGGTGGCACCGGTCCCTCCTCAGCCATGTATCGCCGCGGCGACGATCTGCCCGATCGAGATGCACATCGCGCCGACGACTATGGCCAGGGCGACGTTCTTGTGGTGCACGATCTCGTCCCACAGCTTGTAGGGGGTCAGCTTGTCGATGATGATGAAGCTGATCCAGAACACCAGCACGCCGATCAGGGCGTAGAGGATGGAGCCCAGCACGATGCCGGGTTTGAGCCATTCAAAGCCTTCCATAGCCTTCTCCTTGGAAAGATGCTTGGGTTGAAAACTATTTGTGGCCGCCGCCACTGCTGCTGAAGCCGCCGTAGGAGCCGCCGCTGGTGCGCGTGCCGCCGCCTCGCTGGCATTGCTTGTATTCGGCGCTGTCGACGCCATAGGTGTTGCGGTAGGCGTCACAGTCGTCGCTGCCGCAGCGGGTGACGGCGATGATGACGATCACCAGCAGGCCGAAGATCAGGAACGGCTTGAGCAGGCCGCCTGCAGAGCCCATCAGATCGCCCAGGCCGGTGGGTGCGGCATCGCGCTGCAGCGCGGCCAGGCGATCGTCGGGCAGCTTGAAGGCGCGAGCGACTGCGCTGGCGTCCAGCTTCTCGCCGGCCGACCAGGTGACCTCGTTGCCGGTCTCCTCGCGGTTGAGCTGCTTGCGCGCGGCGCTGCCCGTGCCCTGGTAGTCGGTGTTGAGGCTGCGCTGGTCGCGTGTGACGCGCCAGTAGAACTCGCCCAGCACATAGGTCACCTTGGCCGGGTAGCTGTAGCGCTTCTGGTAGCTGTCGCCCTCGAACTGCAGTCGGTCGCCACGGCCGGTGGGTGTGCCGGTCAGCGGCCGCACCCAGGACCAGCCGTCCTCGGTGTCCACCAGAAAGGCAAAGCCGGCACGCTGGTTATAGAGCAGGTACTCGCGCCAGAAGGTCTGCTCGTCGTCGCCATCGGGGACGTCGCAGCGCTCCATATAGCCGACGACTGCCCAAGGCAGCGGGCCCAGCTTGCCGAAAGTCAGCACGCCGCTGCTGCCCAGCGGCAGCAGTGGCTCCAGCGTGTTGGCGGCCTGGGCATAGTGCTTCAGATCGGCGCCGATACCCTGCGACAGATCGACCACCGCATGGCATTGCTGGCAGACGATGGACTGGGTGCTGTCCAGCGTGATCTGCAAGGAGGTGCCGCAGCTGGGGCATTCGGCCGAGCGGCCCTTCAGCGTCTTCTCGGTGCCCTCGGCCAGGCCGGTCATCGCCAGCTCGGACAGCGCGACCGCCCGGCCCACGCTCCAAGTCGGCTGCGCCGGATCGGCATAGTCCAGCGTGCCGACCTCGGCGCGCTCGTTGCGCAGATCCGCAACGACGAACTCGCCGCTCAGGTTAGGCGCATGCGGCAGCTCGCCCTGCGCCGCCAGCAACTTGGCGCGGGTGACCGAGGCCACATCCCAGGCAACACCGGCGACGAGCCGGCGCTCGCCGGCGCTCAGCTCATCAGCAGTGGGCACCTCGCCGCTGAGCGGCGCCTCGAAGCTGAGCACATAGGCGCCGTTGTCCTCGGACAGCCAGCCCGATTTCTGCGCACCACCGCTGTCGAACAGCGCATGCCATTCGTTCCAGGTGCCCTCGGCATAGCCGTACTGCAGCCGCCCGACCAGCATGAACGCCGCGCCCTGGTAGCGGCCCGACGCCCCCAACTGCAGCGGCGAGTGGTCGTCGAACAGCTCGGCGCTCAGGCCGATGCGGCGCAGCGCATCGCCCTCGCGCAGCAGCGTGCTGCGGCAAAAGCTGCAGACGGCGCTGGCCGAGGCGGCCGAGCGAAAGTCCACCGGTGCCCCGCAATTGGGGCAGGCGGCACGATAGCTGCGTTGCGGGGACGGTTCGGAGGCCAACGATCAGGCCTCAGACCAGCTTCTTGAGTAGCTCCGCCTTCTTGGCCGAAAACTCTTCCTCGGTCAGGATGCCCTTGCTCTTCAGATCGGCCAGTTTCTCCAGCGTGGCCATCACCTCGTCGGGCCGCAGGCTGGCCGGCGCCGCGGCCGCAGCGGCAGGCGCGCCCTGCAGACCCTGATTCAGCTGCTGGGCCATCACCTGGCCCAGGGCAACACCTGCCCCCAGGCCCATCGCGTCGCCGACCACGCCGCCCTGGCCCGCGCCCTCGGCGAACTTGGGCAGCGATTGCGCGGTCTGGTACTGCATGAACTTGCCCATGTCGTTGCCGACCATGCCCATGCCTATCTTCTGGTCGAGGATTTTCTGCAGCTCCTCGGGCAGCGATACGCTCTGCACCGTCACCGCGTCCAGGCGCAGGCCCAGCTTGGCGAACTCGGGTTGGTTCGCCTCCTGCAGCTGCTTGGCAAACTCGATCTGGTTGGCGGCCAGGTCCAGGAAGGGGATGCCGCTTCCCGCCACCGCATCGCTTATGTGCTGCAGCATCAGGCCGCGCAGCTGGCCTTCGAGGTCGGCCACCGTGTAGGTGTCGCGGGTGCCCGAGATCTGGGTATGGAACAGCTTGGCATCGACAACGCTGTAGGCATAGTTGCCAAAGGCGCGCAGGCGCACGGCGCCGAAGTCCTTGTCGCGTATCGTCACCGGCTGGGTGGTGCCCCAGCGCTGGTCGATCTGTTGGCGGGTGCTGACGAAATAGACGTCGCTCTTGAACGGGGACTCGAACAGCTTGTCCCAGTTCTTCAGATAGGTCAGCACCGGCAGGGTCTGCGTCGTCAGCTTGTGCATGCCGGGGCCGAACACATCGGCGACCTTGCCCTCGTTGACGAACACCGCCAGCTGGGACTCGCGCACCGTCAGCGATGCGCCATACTGGATTTCGCGGTCGGCGATGGGGAAGCGCCAGGCCAGCACACCGTCGCCAGCCTCCGTCCATTCGATGATGTCGATGAACTGTTTCTTGATGAAATCCATCAGTCCCATGATCCACTCCCTGAACCGCCCCGGATATTCGGGTGCGACGAATAATACGCGCCCCGGAATGCATCAAGATGTCGCATGAACACCTCGCCTGATTCCCTGCCCGTGCCCCGGCCGCCGCGCATTGCCGTCATAGGTGCCGGCCCCGTGGGCCTGGCCCTGGCCCTGCATGCGGCGACCCAATTGCCCGAGGCCCAGATCAGCCTGTTCGACGCCCGGCCGCTGAGCAAGGACGTCTCCGGCGATCCGCGCACGCTGGCCCTGTCGCTGGGCAGCGTGCAGCTGCTGCAACGCCTGGGCGCCTGGCCGGCCGCCCAGGCCCAGGCCATACGCGAGGTACAGGTTTCGCAGGCGCCGCCAACGCCGCGCCGCCTGCTGGGGCTGGAGCTCGGTGAACCCGAGGTGCGCATCACCGCCCTGGAGCAGGCCGTGCCGCAGCTGGGCGCCGTGCTCAGCTATGGGCAGGTGCTGGCGCCGCTTCAGCGGGCCTGGCAGGCGCTGCAGGCGCAGCAGCCGCAGCGCCTCGTCAATCGTTTTGGCGAAGCGGTGCAGGGGCTCAAGCCCCATGGCTTCGGCGTCGAGGTCGATGCCGGCATCGCCGAAGCATTCGATCTGGCCGTGGTGGCCGAGGGTGGGGTGTTTGCCGAACAGGCGCGCAAGGCCATCGCCCATGACTATCAGCAGACCGCCTGGGTCGGCACCGTCACCCTGGCCCCCGGCAGCCCCGAGGGCGTGGCCTACGAGCGCTTCACCCGCCAGGGTCCGCTGGCCCTGCTGCCGCTGAAGCCGCTGGACGGCCAGCCGCGCGCGGCCCTGGTCTGGTGTGTGGATGCACGCGATGACGATGTGGCCGACCTCAGCGACGCCCAGCGCGTCACGGTGCTGAACCACCTGCTGCACGCGAGCACCGGTCGCGTCACCGGCATCGGCCCGTTGAAGTCATTCCCGTTGGGCCTGAACGCCGAGCGCAGCCTGGTGCAGGGCCGCACGGTGCGCATAGGCAATGCGGCGCAGACCCTGCATCCGGTCGCCGGTCAGGGCATGAATCTGGGCCTGCGCGATGCGTTTGCGCTGGTCCATGCGCTGAACCGCTCGGACGTCGATGCCGCGCTCAGAAGCGTCGAGTGGCAGCGAGCCCCCGACCGCTGGAGCACCCTGCTGGCCACCGATTTCCTGGCGCGCAGCTTCACCTGGCGTTGGCCGGGCCTGCCGGCGGCGCGGGGCCTGGGGCTGGCTGCAGTGCAGGCCTTGCCGGGGCTCAAGTCGGCGCTGGCACGGCAGATGATGTTCGGACGGCGGTAGCTGGTGGTCCCGGATTTCATCCGGGGACCCCACACTCAAAGGCAGATCCAGCACAAGCACCGCGCCCGGGCCACTCTCCACGCTGATCTGCCCCTGCAGCAGCGAGTTGACGATGTTGTAGCCGATGCTCAGGCCCAGGCCGCTGCCGCCCTGGCCCAGCCGGGTGGTCAAGAAGGGCTCGAACACCCGCTTCAGATGCTCGGCGGCAATGCCGCGGCCGTCGTCGGCAAAGCACAGGCGCACACGGCCGGGCACATGGGCCTGGGCCGTCAGTCGCATCTGGCCGGGCACGTCTTCGGCAAAGCCATGCAGCAGGCTGTTGTCGATCAGATTGTTCAGCACCTGGCACAAGGGGCCGGGGTAGCTGTCCAGCTCCAGATCGGGTGGGATGTCCACGGTCAGGCTGTGCCCGTCCTGCCGGATCCGGCTGGCCAGTGACTTGGCCACGTCCCGGCAGGTCTGCAGCAGGCCGTCACGGCTGCGCACATCACCAGCGTCGGCACAGACAAAGACCCGCAGGCGTCGGCACAACCGGCCGACTCCTGTGCCGCGGCAAAGCCCTGCTGGGCCGCCCAGGCCAGATCGCGAGCCTGATCCAGCCGCGCGCCCAGCCAGGCCGACTCGGCGCGCACCAGGCCAGACAGACCATGCCGCTGATGCGTTCGCGTCCGCCCAGGCTCGTCAGGGCCGCCGAAAGGGTGACCACAACATCGTCGGGCACAAACATCTCAACTGCTTCGTTCATGCCTTTGTTCTGGTTGCGGATTCAGGACCGAGCCAAGCCAGCCCCCCCCCGAATCGGGTGCGCCGACACAGGGGCCTGCCCACCCATGCCTGAGGCCCTTGCCGGCAGATGCGCGCCTCGCAAGCCGCGCGCCAAAAAACCATCAAAGCAGTTTAAACCCCACCCTATTTCTGTCATTTTTTTTCAATTTCCCTCATTTGCCCGAGGGCAAGGACCGCGCCGCAGACCCTTAAAAGCGCAAAAACCTGGCGTTTACCCTATACGCCGTTCGTCACAGGCGCGTCACGGACCTCATGGTTTACTCGGTAAAGCGCGGAGGCGCGAACCGCTATAACGACCAGATTCGTGCCATTTTGCACAAACGATACGCACGATTCGCAAGCTGTCCCAGCACCCGAAGCCATCCGCCGACCAGCGCTTGCCGCACTGGTCTCCCCAAGCCACTCAACAACCGGTCAGGTCCATGAAACTCAAACCCCTTGTCTCACTACTCGCGGCAGCTTTCGCAGCGCCCGCGGCCTTGGCCTCGGCCAATGGCCTGGTCATCAGCCAGGTCTATGGCGGCGGCGGCAACAGCGGCGCCACCTACAGGAACGACTTCATCGAGGTCTTCAATGGCGGGTCTGCGCCTGTCAGCGTCGCCGGCTGGTCTGTGCAATATGCGGGCGCTGGCGGTACCACCTGGCAAGTCACGAACCTGCCCGCCGTTACCGTGCAACCCGGCCGCTATCTGCTGGTGCAGCAGGCTGCCGGGGCGGGCGGCACGACCGATCTGCCCACACCCGATGCGACCGGCACGACCGCGATGGGCGGCACCGGAGGCAAGGTGGCCCTGGTCTCGAACACCACGGCCCTGAGCGGTGCCAACCCCAGCGGTGGCGCACTTGTTGATCTGGTCGGCGCCGGCCCCAGCGCCACCGGCTTCGAAACCGCACCCACCGCGGCCATCAGCAACACCACGGCCGCCATCCGCAAAGCCGCCGGCTGCACCGACACTGATGTCAACAGCACCGACTTCGCCATTGCCGCCCCCACGCCGCGCAATTCTTCAGCACCGGCAAACGTTTGCGGCGGTGTTGTCGTCGATGCGCCCATCGTTCCCGAGTGCCCGGACGGCTCTGCGGCCGCCGGCAAGCCCGGCCTGGTGACCGTCACGGCCAAGGATGCCGACAGCATCGTCACCGGCGCCACCAAGGTCGGCACCTGGCCCACTGGTTTCAGCCTGGACGAGGTCACCCCGGCTGCCGCCGACGGCGGCTCGGCCACGGCCAAGATCTCGGTCGCTGGCGATGTCGCGATTGGAAGCTACACGATGGACCTGCTGTGGTCCAACAACGAGGCGCAGAACGCCACGTGCAGCATCAAGGTCGCGGTGAGCGGCGCAACCCCCATCTACACGATTCAGGGCAGCGGCAGCCAGAGCCCGCTGAAGGACCAGACCGTCAGCACCGGCGGCGTGGTAACCAAGCTGATGGGCAATGGCTTTTACATGCAGGACAGCGATGGCGACGGCGATCCGGCCACCTCGGACGGCATCTTCGTTTTCACCAGCACGGCGCCCACCGTGGCGGTCGGCCAGAAGATCGCGCTCACCGCCAAGGTCGCGGAGTTCAACACCGGGGCCAGCGCGCAATCCGCCGCCAATCCGGTCACCCAGCTGACCACGGTCAGCGGCATCTCGGTGCAAAGCTCGGGCAACGCAATCACCCCGGTTGAGGTCGACCTGACCCAGCTCGGCGCCGATGGCCTGGAGCCCTACGAGGGCATGCTGGTCAAGCTGACCGGCCCCTTGATGGTGCAGCAGAACTTCTTCCTGGGCCGCTACGGCCAGTTGACCGTCTCGGGCGGCGAGCGCCTGATGTCGCCCACCAATGTGCTGCGCCCCGGCGTGGACGCCCAGGCCCTGCTGACGCAGAACCTGCGCCGCACGGTGATTCTTGACGACGGCAGCTCGGCGCAGAACGTCAACCCGACGCCCTACATCGGCGCCGACAACACGGTGCGCGCCGGTGACACCACCGACGCCATCGTCGGCGTGGTGGACTATGGCTTGGCAACGTCCAGCAATGCGGGTGCCACGATGTACCGAATCCAGCCGGTCGCCACGCCGGTGTTTGCCCGCAGCAATCCGCGCACCGCAGCACCGGCATCATCCGGCGGCAATGTGCGCGTGGCCGGCGCCAATGTGCTGAACTACTTCACCACCTTCACCAACGGCCAGAACGTGTTGGGCCAGAGCGGCCAGGGCTGCACGCTGGGTGCCAGCAACTCGGCCAGCAACTGCCGCGGCGCCAACAACCTCGCCGAGTACGTGCGCCAGCGCGACAAGATCGTGGCCAATCTGCGCGCACTCAATGCCGACGTGATCGGCCTGATGGAGATCCAGAACAACGGCAACGCCGCCACCCAGACCCTGGTCGAGGCACTGAACACGGCCGTCGGCGCCACCGTCTATGCGGCCGCCCCGCTGCCGGCCGACACCGGCACCGACGCGATCCGCGTGTCCCTGATCTACAAGCCCGCCACACTGGGCCTGATCAGCGGCTCGACGCTGTCCGACCCGCATCCGGTCAACAACCGCCCGACCTTTGCGCAGGGCTTCGTGGCGCCGAACGGCGAGCGCTTCGCCGTGGTCGTCAACCACCTGAAGTCCAAGGGCAGCTGCCCCGGCGCCGGCGACCCGGACGCCGACCAGGGCGACCTGCAGGGCTGCTTCAACGCCACCCGCGTCGAACAGGCCCAGCAGTTGCGCAACTTCGTCGGCCAGGTGCAGGCCGCCGCAGGCACCCCGGACGTGATACTGCTCGGCGACTTCAACGCACTGGCCCAGGAAGACCCGATCCACACGCTGACGCAAGACGGCTTCGTCATCGACCAGCTCGGCCGCTTCAACCCCAACGCCTACTCCTATGTCTTCGACGGCATGGCCGGGCGTCTGGACCATGCGCTGGCCACACCGTCGATCACACCGAAGATCGTCGGCGCCAACAACTGGCACATCAATGCCGACGAGCCGACCATCATCGACTACAACCAGGAGTTCAAGCAGCCCGTCTGCGCAACCTGCGGCCCGGACTACTACACGCCCACCGCCTATCGCTCATCGGATCATGATCCGGTCATCCTCGGGCTGAATCTGGTCAAATCGGTGACGGGTACGGGTGGCCGCGACGTGATCGTCGGCACCGATGGCGACGACGTGATCGAAGGCGGCGCAGGTGCTGACACGCTGACCGGCAAGGGCGGCCGCAATCAGTTCGTCTACAGCAGTGCAGTCGATGGCGGCGACACCATCACCGACTTCAAGCCGGGAACCGACCTGCTGGTGCTGACCAAGCTGCTGCAGAACGTGGGCATCGTCAGCGCCGACCCGTTGGGCCAGGGCTTCGTCACTTGCAGCGCCGGACCGCTGGGCGCCGTCATCGGCGTCGACACCGACGGCAGTGCCGGCGCCTTGAAGAGCCGCGCCATGGTCACCCTCAAGGGTGTCAGCTGCGCCGCCATCAATGCCAGCAGCTTCAAGTTCTGAAGCATTCCGGCAAGCAAGTTCACTAGCTTTTTAGGAGATCACCATGATTCGCAATACCTTGCTGGCCCTGGCCGCAACCCTGGCACTGGGCGCCGCCCAGGCCGCGAGCTTCAACTTCACCGGTGCCACCGAAAGCGGCCCTCTGAACGGCCAGAGCTTTAGCGGCAGCTTCAGCTACGACGAGTCCCTGATTGCCGCCAGCGGCTTCCAGAACCTGGAACTGGGCCAGCTGCAGCTGAACATCTTCGGCCTAAGCATCACCAAGAGCGACACCGTCGCGCAGCAGGCCTTTGCGGACTTCTACGACGGCCAATTCCTCGGCTTGAGCTTTGACTACGCAGGCGGCCAGCACACGGTCGGCATGGCATCTGGCCCAAGCGCCTTCTCTGATGCCTATCTCAGCTACTCAACAGCGGCCGGTGGCGGCTTCGGCAGCTACACCCTGACCACCGCCGTGCCCGAGCCAGAAAGCTATGCGCTGATGCTGGCCGGTCTGGCGGCCATGGGTTTCATGGTCCGTCGCAAGAAGGCCTGACCGCAAGCAAGCCCCGGTCGCAGCCGGGGCAGAAAGCAAAACGGGGGCAGCGCATCACGCGCTGCCCCCGTTTCATTTGCGACTCAAGCTCAGCCGTTCTTCAGCGCCGGCAAGGAGTTAGCCGTGCCGGGCGTCAGCAAGCCGACCTGCGAATAGGTCATCAGCTTCTCGCGCGTGTCGACGATGTCGAGGTTGCGCATCGTCAGCTGGCCGATGCGGTCCTGCGGCGTGAAGCTTGACGCGCCGCTTTCCATCGTCAGCCGCTCGGGGTGGTAGGTCAGATTGGCCGAGCGGGTGTCGAGCAGCGAATAGTCATTGCCGCGACGCAGCTCAATCGTCACCTCGCCGGTGACGGCACGTGCCACCCAGCGCTGGGCGGCTTCACGCAGCATGATGGCCTGGGGGTCGAACCAGCGGCCCTGATACAGCAGGCGCCCCAGCTTGCGGCCGTTGTCCCGGTACTGCTCTATCGTGTCTTCGTTGTGGATGCCGGTGACCAGGCGCTCGTAGGCGATGAACAGCAGGGCCAGGCCCGGGGCCTCGTAGATGCCGCGGCTCTTGGCCTCGATGATGCGGTTCTCGATCTGGTCGCTCATCCCGAGGCCGTGGCGGCCGCCGATGCGATTGGCTTCCATCAGCAGGTCCACCGTGCTGGCGAAGGTCTGGCCGTTCAGCGCCACCGGCATGCCCTCTTCGAAGCGCACGGTAACCTCCTCATGCTTGATCGCCACGTCCTCGCGCCAGAAGGCCACGCCCATGATGGGGTTGACGATCTTCATGCCGCTGCTCAGGTGCTCCAGGTCCTTGGCCTCGTGGGTGGCGCCCAGCATGTTCGAGTCGGTCGAATAGGCCTTCTCGGCCGACATCTTGTAGCCGAAGCCGGCCGCCGTCATGAAGGCCGACATCTCGGCACGGCCGCCCAGCTCGTCGATGAACAGCTGGTCCAGCCAGGGCTTGTAGATCTTCAGCGCCGGGTTGGCCAACAGGCCGTAGCGGTAGAAGCGCTCGATGTCATTGCCCTTGTAGGTGCTGCCATCGCCCCAGATATTGACCTCGTCCTCCTTCATCGCCTGCACCAGCATCGTGCCGGTGACGGCGCGGCCGATCGGCGTGGTGTTGAAGTAGGTCGCACCGGCGGTGGTGATGTGGAAGGCGCCCGCCTGCAGCGCGGCAATGCCCTCGGCCACCAGCTGCGAGCGGCAATCCACCAGCACCGCCTTCTCGGCACCGTACTGCATCGCCTTGCGCGGGATCTCGTCGTAGTCCGGCTCGTCGGGCTGGCCCAGATTGGCGGTGTAGGCGTAGGGGATCGCGCCCTTGTTGCGCATCCAGTGCAGGGCCGCACTGGTGTCCAGGCCGCCGGAGAAGGCGATACCGACCTTCTGGCCGGCGGGAAGGTTTTGAAGAATGGTTGACATGGGCAGGAGATGACGAAGTTGGGGAGGCGGTTCGGGTTCTGCCCCCTATTTTCTGTCAAATCGCGATTCGCACCGATCCGGCATGCTCATCGAGCGAAATCCGCGCAGCGGCATGGCAGTCAGGGCCCCGGTGAAGGTGGGCCGGCGCGCAGCAGCTGAAACTGCGGCGCCGGCTGCGCTTCGCTCCAGCGCCAGGGCAGCGCCGCCGGACGCCACAGGCCAGCCGACACGCGCAGGCGCAGCAGGCGCTGCGCACCGGGCCAGCGATGGAAGGCGAACGGCGCATCCTGCGGCCAGAGGATCTCGGCCCGCGCCGCCAGGTGCAGCAGATCGCCGCTGGCATAGTCGACGAAGAGCAGGCCGGCCAGCGGATGGGCATTCAGATTGCCCAGCGTGTTGAAGAACTGGTTGCCGGGGTAGTCGGGCAGGGTCAGCACGGTCTCGCCATGCGTCTGCTCGACCTGCACAAAACCCGGCTCGCCGCCGCGGTGCGAGACATCGACGCCCTCGCCGCCTTCGTTGCCAGGTCGTGGCGCCGATGCGCTGGCAATGAACAGCGTGTCGCCGCGGAGAATCAGCGCCAGGGCCTTGTCATCAAGACCTGGCCCCAGCGCCTGCGCGGTCACCTGAACCGTCGGCACCTGAAAGGCCCGCGGCTCGCGCGCCTGGATGTATTTGGGGCAGTTGCCGAAGCTCTGCCGTACCTCGATGCCGAGGCCGCCTTCATCGATGAACCCGACCCGGCCGTTCATCCGGTTGCGCCGCCGCGTGTGCGGCTCCAGGCCGAGCACGCCGATGGCCGCGCCGGATTGCAGTTGTTGCAGCACCGGGTCATCGCTGCGGCGGACCAGCTCGATCCGCATCTGCCTGGCATCCGGTGTGCTGACGAAGCCCGGCGCGCCGCCCAGCATCGTCGCCCAGGGCTGGCCCTGCGCATCGAGCGCGCCCAGCAGCAGGGTCGGCAGTTTGTTGAACAGCTCGCGGTGCTGCTCGGGCATGTGCTCTCGCATGAAGCTGGCGGCGCCGCGCTCCAGGCGTTCACGCACGCCCACCCGCTCCTGCAGCGCCTGCTCGCCGGCATGGAAGGCGCTCATGACAAGGCACTCGACAGTGGGATGAAGCCCGGCAGGGCCTCGACGCGGGCCACCCAGGCGCGGATGTGCGGATAGTCGGCCAGCGAGATGCCGCCTATCGGTGCCTGCGAGGTATAGCTGTACAGCGAGATGTCGGCCAGGCTGCGGGCCGCACCGACGAGGAAGGGATGCTGGGTGAGTTCAGCCTCCATCATGGCGAACAGCCTGTGGCCCGTGGCCTGACTTTGCGGCGTGACCTCGCGCCCGATCAGCGCACCGAAGCGTGCCGTTGCCGGCCCCTCGTCCAGCAGGCTGGCGGCGAGGCTGAACCAGCGCTGCTGCCGGGCGGCTGCGGCCGGATCGCAGTGCAGCCAGCCGGCATCCGGCGCATAGCGCTGGGCCAGGTAGACCAGGATGGCATTGCTGTCGCTGAGCACCAGATCCCCATCCTCCAGCACCGGCACCTGGCCCAGCGGGTTCAGGGCCAGGAAGCGGGGGGACTTGTGCTCCTTCTTGAACAGATCGACCTCCACATTCTCGTAGGGCAGGCCCAGCAGCGACAGCATCAGCTCAACGCGATGGCAGTGGCCGGAGATGGCGAGGCGGTGCAGGCGCAGTGGGGTGTTCATCAGGCGAGGCTCCAAGGTGTTGACATGACAAAGCCAAGCTTAGGTATTGCATGTCTTGATTGGAATCCTCATAGTCAACCATTCAGAATTACCGGATTTGCATCAATGGACCATCTGGACAGCCTGCGTAGCTTTGTTGCCGTGGCCGAGGCCCAGGGCTTTTCGGCGGCGGCGCGGCGGCTGGGCGTCTCGGCCCCGGCCATGACACGCGCCATCGCGGCGCTGGAGCAGCGCCTGGGCGTGTTGCTGCTGCAGCGCAGCACCCGCAGCGTGCGCCTGACCGACACCGGCGAGCGCTTTGTGCACGACTGTCGCCGCATCCTGGCCGATCTGGACGAGGCCGAAGGTGCGGCCTCAGGCGTGCAGACCGAGGCCCGCGGCATGCTGGCCATCACCGCCCCGCAGATGTTCGGCCGCCTGCATGTGGCTGCCATCGCGCAGGACTTTCTGCACCAGCATCCCCGCGTGCAGCTGCGCACCCTGTTCGCCGACCGTCTGGTCAATCTGCTAGACGAGGGCATGGACGTGGCCCTGCGCATTGCCCATCTGCCCGACTCGGGACTGACCGCGTTGCAGCTGGGCTCGTTGCGCCGCGTCGTCGTCGCCTCGCCGGACTATCTGGCGCGCCATGGCCGGCCGCAGCAGCCGCAAGACCTGACCCAGCACCGGGCGATAGGCTTCTCCTTCGATGGCGTGGTCGCCCAGCCATGGCAGTTCGGCTCGGGGCGGGGGCAGCAGACCGTCACGCCGACCATAGACTGGGTCTGCAACCTCAGCGACGTGGCCATCGGCGCCGCCCTGGCCGGTCAGGGCCTGACCCGCTGCCTGGCCTACCAGGCGGCCGAGTACCTGCGCAGCGGCGCGCTGACCATCGTACTGGCCGAGTTCGAGCCGCCGCCGGTGCCGGTGCACATCGTCTACCCGGCCGGGCGGCGGGCCCCGGCCAAGGTACGGGCCTTTGTGGATTTTGCGGCCGAGCGGCTGCGGCGCGAGCCGATTCTGCAGGGGGGCGGGCTGGAGCCTGCGTCCGGCCCGGCGCCTCAGGGCGGGCTCAGGCCTTCTTGACCACCACTTTCTTGGCGGCCACCTTTTTCGCGGCCACCTTCTTGGCCGGTGCCTTCTTCGCCGCCGCCTTGGCCGGCGCCTTCTCCTCTGCTGCAGCGGCTGCCTTGGCGGCAGGTTTGGCCGTGGTCTTCGCACCCGGCTTGGCCGCGCGCGGCTCGAACTCGAAGCTGACCTTGCCCTCCTTCTTGTCATAGGCCAGGAAGGCCTTGAACTTGCGGCGGGTCTTGTTGGAGACGAAGTTCTCCAGCAGATCGGTCTTGCCGGTGGTCAAGAGCTTGTGCACCTGGGCATGCTCGATCGGCTGGGTCAAAATCACCTTGCCGGTCTTGAAGTCGCAGGTCACGTGCGCGCCGACGCTGTGCTCGCAGACATAGTTGCTGCCGTGCTCGAACACACGGCCCTGGCATTTGGGGCAGGCGCCCAGGCTCTCCTGCGCGCTGAAGTCCACCGGCTCGCCGTCGCCCTCGGCCTTGCGGGCGTCTTCTCCGAAGTCGAACTCGAGCTTCCAGTTCTTGATCTCGTCGTCGAACACCAGGGCCAGCTCGGCGGTGAAGGGCCAACCGGCCTTGGAGCGGAAGCCCTCCAGCGGGCCTATCTTCTTGTTGGTCAGGAACTGCTCGATCTCGTGCAGTTCGAAACTGCGCCCGCCGGGAATCTTGCCGACCGAGAAGCCGCAGCCCTCGGCCGCGACGCCATCAGCGTCGCTTGACAGGTCAGCGGTTTTGCCGACGCAGGTGAAGCGGCGGTAGTTCTCCTTGACCACGCCGCCGCAGTTCGGGCAGGGGGCCTTCAGGGTCGCATAGTCGCCGGGAATGGTGTCGCGGTCGTACTCCTTGGCCTTCTGCACCACACGCTCGGCGATGGCCGCGATCTCGGCCATGAAGACCGCGCGGTTCAGCTTGCCCTTCTCCATCTCGGCCAGCTGGTGCTCCCAGTTGCCGGTCAGCTCAGGCTTGGTCAGGTCCTCGACGCCCAGGCCGCGCAGCAAGGTCATCAGCTGGAAGGCCTTGGCGGTGGGGATCAGCTCACGGCCCTCGCGCAGCATGTACTTCTCGGTCAGCAGGCCTTCGATGGTGGCCGCCCGCGTGGCTGGCGTGCCCAGGCCCTTCTCGGCCATGGCCTCGCGGAACTCGTCGTCGTCGATCAGCTTGCCCGCGCCCTCCATCGCCGACAGCAGCGTCGCTTCGGTGTAGCGCGCCGGCGGCTTGGTCTGCAAGGCCTTCACGTCCACGCTCTCGGTGCGCACCACCTCGCCCGGCTGCACCGGCACGAGGTTGGCGCCGCTGCCATCGGCGGCGTCTTCGGTCTGCGACTCCTTGCCGTAGATGGCCAGCCAGCCCGGCTTGACCAGCACCTTGCCATTGGTCTGGAAGTTGTATTCCTGGCCATCGGTCTTCACCGTGGAAATCCGGGTCGTGACCTGGAACTCGGCCGCCGGGAAGAACACCGCCAGGAAGCGCTTGACCACCAGGTCATAGAGCTTGGCCTCGATCTCGCTGAGGCTGCGCGGCGCCTGCAAGGTCGGGATGATGGCGAAGTGGTCCGAGACCTTGGCGTTGTCGAACACCTTCTTGGTCGGCTTGATATAGCCTTCCTTCAGCGCCTTCTTGGCATGCACTGCCAACTCGCGCAGCGGGCCAGGCAGGTCCTCGCTGGCAATCATCTCGGCGGTCTGCTTGGCCACGGCCAGATAGTCCTCGGGCAGATAGCGCGAGTCGGTACGCGGGTAGGTCAGCACCTTGTGCTTCTCGTACAGCGCCTGGGCGATGCTCAGGGTGGTCTTGGCCGAGAAGCCGAAACGCGAGTTGGCCTCGCGCTGCAGGGTGGTCAGGTCGTAGAGGCCCGGGCTGGCCTGGGTGCTGGGCTTGCTTTCCTCGGTGACGGTGGCGGGCTGGCCCAGCGCGGCGGCGGCTATTGCCTCGGCCTCGGGCTGGCTCCAGACGCGGTCGGCACGCTGTTCGGCATCGTCCGGATTCTTCTTCCACTTGGCATCGAACCACTTGCCGATGTACTGGCCGGCCTGCGCATCGAAATTGCCGCGCACCTCCCAGTAGTCGCGGAAGACGTGCTTGCGTATCTTCTCCTCGCGCTCGACGACGATGGACAAGGTCGGCGTCTGCACCCGGCCGACGGTGGTCAGAAAGAAGCCGCCGTCGCGCGAATTGAAGGCCGTCATCGCCCGCGTGCCGTTGATGCCCACCAGCCAGTCGGCCTCGGAGCGGCAGCGCGCGGCATCGGCCAACGGCAGCATCTGCGCATCGCTGCGCAGCTTGTCGAAGCCGTCGCGGATCGCGGCCGGCGTCATCGACTGCAACCACAAGCGCTGCACCGGCTTGTTCAGCGGGCCCTTGGCCGGCTCGGCGTACTGCACGATCAGCCGGAAGATCAGCTCACCCTCGCGCCCCGCGTCGCAGGCATTGATCAGGTCGGTCACGTCCTTGCGGCGTATCAGCTTGACCAGTGCGTTCAGGCGGCCCTTGCTCTTGTCGATCGGGTTCAGGTCGAAACGCGGAGGTATCACCGGCAGATTGGCGAAGCTCCACTTGCCGCGCTTGACGTCGAATTCTTCCGGCGCCTTGATCTCCACCAGATGGCCGACGGCCGAGCTGACGACGTATCGATCATTCTCGAAGTACTCGTCGTGCTTGTCGAACTTGCCCGATGTGGTCGTGAGTGCGCGCACGATGTCCTGCGCCACCGAGGGCTTTTCCGCAATGATGAGTGACTTGCTCATGTTTCTTTCTATGTGATCAAACCGGTGTCTTTCCAACACCTGCCTACAATCCGGGCTCTCACGCGCACGCACACGCACGCGCGCACCCATGATTTCAATGTACCCAAACAAGTCGATGACGCAAGCAGCCTCACGAAAAAGCCTGGTCCTCCAATCTCCGGTTGCCGCATCTACCGGAGGGCGCCGCATCCAGGTGAGGCGTTCCGGCGTGCATGGTAAGGGCGTGTTCGCCCTGGCCGCGCTGCAGCGCGACGAGGTCATCATCGAGTACAAGGGCGAGGTCATAGACTGGCCCGAGGCGCTGCGCCGCCACCCGCACGACCCCAGCCAGCCCAACCACACCTTCTACTTCCACATCGATGACGAGCGCGTCATCGACGCCAATGTGGGCGGCAATGCGGCGCGCTGGATCAACCATGCCTGCCAGCCCAATTGCGAGGCCGACGAGGCCGATGGCCGCATCTTCATCAAGGCGCTGCGGGCGATCAAGCCGGGCGAGGAGCTGTTCTACGACTACGGCCTGGTCATAGACGAGCGCTACACCCCTAAGTTGAAAAAACAGTTCGAATGCCGTTGCGGAGCAAAGAAGTGTCGTGGCACCATGTTGGCACCCAAATCATGACGACACGCGCCCGCCCAGCATGACCGAGTCCCAGTATCTGCCGCCACCGCACCAGCACTGGGGAGGCGAGGCCCTCTGGCAACAGCTGGAACCGCTGTTGCCGGGCCTCAGCGTCGAGGTCGTGGCCCGCACCGAGTCCACCAACTCGACCTTGATCGAGCGTGTGCGTGCCGAGGGTCGCAACCCCGGCGAGGCCCAGCCTTTCGGCCGCCGCCAACATGATCTGCAGCCCTGCCTGCTGGTGGCCGAGCACCAGACCCACGGCCGCGGCCGCATGGGCCGGGCCTGGCATTCCAGCAGCGGCGCCTCGCTGACCTTCTCGCTGGCCGTGCCGCTGGAGCTCCGCGACTGGTCGGGCCTGTCACTGGTCGTAGGTGTGGCCCTGGCCGATGCGCTGGAGCCCTGGCAGGCGGGAGGCGATGAAGCCCCGCGCCTGAGCCTGAAGTGGCCCAATGACCTGTGGCTCGACGGCCGCAAGCTCGGCGGTGTGCTGATCGAGACCGTGCCTGCCGGCGGCCACCGCATGGCTGTGATCGGTGTGGGCCTGAACATCGCCCCGGCCTGGCGCGACACCGACAGCCTCAATGCGCTGAGCAGCGGCTTTGCCTGCATGCAGGAGCTGGACCTGGATGCCAGCGCCCCGCAAGTCCTGGCCCTGATCGCCAAGCCGCTGGTGCAGGCCCTGCTCGACTTCCAGGCCCAGGGCTTCGCGCCCTGGCTGGAGCGCTACCAGCGCCGCGACGCGCTGAACGGCCGTGCCATCACCGCCGGTGCGCTGGAGGGCGTGGCCCGGGGCGTCTCGCCCCAGGGCGAGCTGCTGCTGCAGACCGCACAGGGGCTGCAGGCCCTCAGCGGTGGCGAGGTCAGCGTGCGCCTGACCCAGACCACACTGTGACCCAGATGCTCCGGGCCCTGGTGCTGCTGCTGCTGGTGCTGAACCTGGGCTTCCTGGCCTGGAGCTCGGGCTGGATCGAGCAGATCAGCGGCCAGCCCGCTCACGGCGGGCGTGAACCCGAACGGCTCAAGCGTCAGCTGGCGCCGGACACTATCAAGGTGGCCCCGGCACTGCCGGCGCCGCCGGTGGCTGCCCAGCCCATCTGCCTGGAAACCGCCCTGCTCAGCGGCGATGAAGCGCTGCGCAGCGCCAGCGCGGCACTCGAGCGTGCCGGTGTGCCCGCCGGGGCCATCGCCGACCAGCGCACCGAGCGCCCGGGGGTCTGGGCCGTGCTGACGATCAAGATGCCCAACCGCGACTTCCAGACCCGCAAGGAAGAAACGCTGAAGCGCATGCGCGTGCCCTTCGAACCGCTGAAGGGACTGCCGGCCGAAGATCCCAGCCTGCTGATCAGCAAACATGACTCGGAGGCGGCGGCGGAGAAGGCCATGGAGGCCTTGAGCCAGCGCCTGATCAAGGGCCTGCGGGTGATGCAGCTGAGCCCTGCCGCGACCCAGCATCAGTTGCGCCTGGCGCAGGCCGACCCCGCCTGGTTGCCCAAGCTGCAGGGGGCAGGTTTTGCTCGCTGTGAGGCGGCACCTGCGGTGGCGGCTGCTTCGGCAGCGGCCAGTCGCTGAACTTTTCCCGGATTGCATCCGGGCTACAAATGCATACGTAGCCCGGATGAAATCCGGGGCTGGCAACTACGAAATCCTTCGCTGACGGGCCAAGCCCAGAACAGCCAGCGCCAGGCCCAGCAACCAAGCCCAGCTCATTGCGCCACCGCCGCCCGAGGAAGTGACCGGCGGCGGCACCACGACCGGCGCAGCGGCCACCGTGATGGTGGCCTCGCTGGCGGTGGCGGCGCCCCGGTCGTCGGTGATCTGCAGGCGCACGGTGACCGTACCGGCGCCGGTGGCGGCGGCCAGGGCGGCGGTGCTGGCATTGGTGGCGCTGCTGAAGCCGCTGACGATGCCGCCGCCGCTGACCAGCGTCCAGGCATAGCCGGCGATGGTGCGGCCGGTGGCGGCCGCGCTGGTGCTGGCGCTGAGCTGGATCGCGTCACCGGCCTGAGGCGCCGCGGGGGTCGAGGTAATGCGTGCCTGGGCGGCCGTGGTGACGGCAGCCACCGCCGCCGAGGCATCCAGCATGCCGGCGCCGCAGGTGGTGGTGGTGCAGTAGCACTCGAGCTGGTCGATGCCGTTGGGGGCCACACATTGCTTGATCGGTTCGCCGTCGGCATTGTTCGCCGCGCCCGAGCTCGGGAAGGCCCGCGCCGTGCTCTTCAGCAGGCTGATGACCTCGGCCGGGGCCAGCGAGGGCTTCTGCGACAGCATCAGCGCGATCGTGCCGCTGACCAGCGGTGCCGAGAAGCTGGTGCCCACCGCGGCGCGGAAGCTGTCGGTGTAGTTCGAGGCGCCCGGCGCGGTGGTGCCGGCGTTGAAGGTGCTCAGCATCGGGTACATGCAGGCATCACCCGGGCCGATATTGACGCAGTTGCCGCCCGGGGCGGCGATCGTGACCTCGGGCCCGATGTCCGAGAAACCGACCTTGGTGCCGATATGGCGCAGGGCCACCACGCCGACCACACCCGGGCAGTTGGCCGGCAGATTGATCGCATGGCCGGTGCTGTTGCCGGCGGCGACGACGACCACGGCGCCCTTGGCGGTGATGGCGGTGATGGCTTCCCGGTAGAGCGCAGGCGTGCCGCTACCCTGGCAGGTACCGACACCGCCCAGGCTCATGTTCAACACCCGGGCCGGGTTCGGATTCGCTGGCACGCCGGGCACGGCAATGCCGGCGGCCCATTGCATGCCGGCGACGATGTCGGAGTCATAGCCGCCGCACTTGCCCAGCACCCGCACCGGCAGGATCTTGGAGCCCCAGCTCACGCCAGCCATGCCCACATTGTTGTTGGTGGCCGCGCCGATCAGGCCGGCCACCTGGGTGCCATGCCAGGAGCTGTTCTCGACTTCGCAGTCCTTGTAGAAGTCGTTGGCGGCTTTCTCCGTGCTGGTGAGCCAGTCGCCGGCATCATTGGCATCGCTGTCGCGACCATCGCCGTCATTCGAGACCAGGGTCTGCTCGATCATGTCATAGCCCGGCAGCAGCTTGCCCGCCAGGTCCGGATGGTCGTAACGCACACCGCTGTCGAGCACGGCCACGACGATGCTGGCGCTGCCGGTGGTGCGCTCCCAGGCACCCAGGGCATTGATGCTGGAGGCAATATTTCCGCCTTCGCGCGTCGCGCCGCCCGCATCCGGTGCCTTCAGATACCACTGGCCGCTGACTGGTCCGCCATTGCCCGCCGGCACCGTCTCGAACAGGGGGTCGTTGGGCACGGCATAGTGCTTGCGCCGCTGATCCACGGCCACCCATTCGACCTCGGCGTCCTGACTCAGGCGCTTCACCAGGGCGACCGCATCAACGCCGCTGGCGGTCACGACCTGGGTGCGTTCGTCCACCGCGCGGCCCCCGGCCAGGGTGACGCCCATGCGCTGCCCCAGGCTCAGCGCCCGGCGCTGGGTGGTGCTGGCCGCGTCGCTGGCGCTGGCATTGGCCGACAGCGCCTTGGCGCGCACGCTGGCGGCCGTGGCCTTGAAGCGCACGATCAGCCGCGCGTTCTGCTCGCTGCTGGCGACCACGGGGGTGAAAGCCAGGGCTGAACCAATGGGCAGAGGCAGCATCGCGGTGACCGCGGTGCCGAGCAAGAGTGAGCGCAGAAGCTTCATGGCGGAGGGCCCTTCCAATGACGGGTGGGGTGGCTGCCGACAGGCAGGCCACGATCATCCTCCCATCAGACCCGAGTCGGCGCCGCTTTGGAAGCCAAAAAGCGCCAAATAAGAGTCGCTTTACCTCTGTTCACACAATGGCTACAGGCTTGTACATGGCCGGGCAGGCGCTGGCCTACTCCGCGCCGCCTTCAACCGGCAAGGCTTCGGCCCGCCAGCGCAGCATGCCGCCGGCCAGATTGGCCACTCGCTTCAGGCCGGACTTCTGCAGCAGCACCGTGGCCTGGGCCGAACGCGCGCCGGAGCGGCAGACGGCAACGACGGGGCGCTGGGCATCAAGCTCGCCGACCCGCGAAGCCAGCTCCGACAGCGGCAGCAGCCGCGCCTGCGGGATATGGCCCAGCACATCGGTGAACTCCTGCGGCTCGCGCACGTCGATGACCTGGATCTCGCCGGCACCGACACCGGCGATGTGCTCGGCCAGCGCCGTGGGCTGGATCTCCCAGATGCCGCTGAAGGTGCAGGTCAGCGCAGCCCAGTCGGCGTTCTTTTCACCGATTTGACCCCCCTGGCCCTCGGCCTCGGGCCGGCCGCAGCGCAGATTGGCCGGCACGGCGATGTCCATCAGCTTGGGGTGGGGCAGGCCCAGGTGGTTCATGTAGCCGGTGAAGTCTGCCTCGTTGACGTCACCGCCCAGGCGCGGGTTGAAGCGCCGCTCCTCGGCCACGCTGGTGACGGTGAGGCCGCGGTAGTCATGGCCCGGATAGAGCAGACAGGCCGCCGGCAGCGACAGGATCTGCTCATGCACCGAGTGGTAGAGCCGGCCGGGGCTGCCCTGCTGGAAGTCGGTGCGGCCGCAGCCGCGTATCAGCAGGCTGTCGCCGGTGAAGGCCATGCGCTGATCGTCCAGCACATAGGTCAGGCAGCCGCTGGTGTGGCCCGGCGTGGCCCGCACCTCCAGATGGCGGGTGCCGAACTTGACATGATCGCCATGGACCAGCCCGCGGTCGGCATGCTCGGCCGCAGCGGCCTCGGACAGCAGGATCTGACTGCCGCAGCGCTGTTTCAACAGCCAGGCGCCGGTCACATGGTCGGCATGGACGTGCGTATCAAGCGTGGCCACCAGGCGCAGTCCCAGCTCCCGCAGCAGAGCCACGTCGCGGCGCTCATGCTCGAACACCGGGTCGATGATGACCGCCTCGCCGGAGGCCGAGTCGCCTAGCAGATAGGTGTAGGTCGACGAGGTCGGGTCGAACAGTTGGCGGAAGATCAGCATGGCGGTGCTCCTCAGCGCTTGGCAAAGTAATCGTGAGCCAGCATGCCCAGCAGCATGGTCGGTACAAAGATCCACGCGGCCGGCAGGCCGCTGCTCAGCGCCAACAGGGCAGGGCCCGGGCAGAAGCCGGCAATCCCCCAGCCGACGCCGAACAGCAGACCGCCGGCGATCAGGCGCCGGTCGATCAAGGTGGCGGGCGGGATCTCGAACGGTTCACCGGTCCACGAGCGGCTGCGGCGCCTGGCCAGTGCGAAGGCAATCACGCCCACCGCGATGGCGCCCCCCATCACCAGGGCCAGGCTGGGGTCCCAGGCGCCTAACAGGTCCAGAAAACCCTTCACCTTGGCCGGGTTGGTCATGCCGCTGGCGATCAGGCCCAGGCCGAAGACCAGGCCGCTGACGAGTGCAATCAGATAGCGGGTCATGTCTCAGCCTCAGAGCGCATGGCGCAGCAGGAACACGGTGACGAAGCCCGCCCCCATGAAGGCCAGCACATTGGCCAGCGAGCGCAGTGAGAAACGGCTCAGCCCGCACACGCCATGGCCGCTGGTGCAACCCTGGCCCATGCGCACCCCGACGCCAACGAACAGGCCCGCAATCACCAGCGCCAGCGGGCCAACATCGACCGTGGCTGTCGGCAACGGCGCCGCCAGCTGCCACAACCAGGGCGCCAGCAGCAGGCCGGCGAGGAACAGCAGCTCCATCCGCTGCGCAAGCAGCTTGGACTGCCCCAGCAGCGCACGCAAGGGCGTGGCAACGATGCCGGAAATCCCCGCGATCCGCCCGACCCCCAGGAGATACAGCGCCGCCGCCAGTCCGATCAGCAGGCCGCCGACGAGGGCAGCTCCCGGGGTGAAGAGATTCCAGGCAATGGTCATGGGCGTGGGTTGGCGTGCGGGATGGGTGAAGTGGGCATCTTAGCCCCGCCTCCATAAAAAAAGGCCCCGTGAGGGGCCTCCGGGGATGCCTTGGCAGGCACGCTTGTTCACTTGGAGATCACGCGCACCATCTCCAGCACCTTGTTCGAGTAGCCCCACTCGTTGTCGTACCAGGCCACCAGCTTGACGAAGGTCGAGTCCAGTGCAATGCCGGCATCGGCGTCGAAGATCGAGGTGCGGGCGTCGCCGCGGAAGTCGGTGGCGACCACCTTGTCTTCGGTGTAACCCAGCACGCCCTTCAGCGCGCCTTCGCTCTGAGCCTTGAACTCGGCGCAGATTTCCTTGTAGCTGGCTTCCTTCAGCAGTTCGACGGTCAGGTCGACCACCGACACGTCCGAGGTCGGCACGCGGAACGACATGCCGGTCAGCTTCTTGTTCAGCTCCGGGATCACCACGCCCACGGCCTTGGCAGCGCCGGTGCTCGAGGGAATGATGTTTTCCAGGATGCCGCGGCCGCCGCGCCAGTCCTTGTTGCTCGGGCCGTCAACGGTCTTCTGCGTCGCCGTGGCGGCGTGCACCGTGGTCATCAGGCCGCGCTTGATGCCCCACTTGTCGTTCAGCACCTTGGCCAGCGGGGCCAGGCAGTTGGTCGTGCACGAGGCGTTGGAGATGATGGCCTGGCCGGCATAGGTCTTGTCGTTGACGCCGAACACGAACATCGGCGTGTCGTCCTTGCTCGGGGCCGACATCACGACCTTCTTGGCGCCGGCGGCCAGATGCTTCTCGCCGCCCGCCTTGTCCAGGAACAGGCCGGTGGCTTCGATGACGATGTCGGCGCCGACCTCGTTCCACTTCAGGTTGGCGGGATCACGCTCCTGGGTCAGGCGGATCTTCTTGCCGTTGACGACCAGCGTATTGCCGTCGACCGAGACTTCACCGTCGAACTTGCCGTGCACCGAGTCGTACTTGAGCATGTAGGCCAGGTAGTCGGGCTCGAGCAGGTCGTTGATGCCGACCACTTCGATTTCCTTGAAGTTGGCAATGGCGGCGCGGAACACCATGCGGCCGATGCGGCCGAAGCCGTTGATACCGATCTTGATCGTCATCTGAGTCTCCTGAAGAACAAAAAATAGAAACCTAAGAAAAAAGGGGCGCCATGCACCCCTTCGAAATCAACGCTTCTTGCCCAGCGCCACCTTGACCGTGGCCGCCACATTCTCGGCGGTGAAGCCGAAATGCTTGAACAGGGCCGGGGCCGGGGCCGATTCGCCGTAGGTGTCGATGCCGACGACTGCGGCGCAGCCGTACTTCCACCAGTAGTCGGTCACGCCCGCCTCGACGGCGATGCGCGGCAGGCCGGCGGGCAGCACGCTCTTCTTGTAGGCCGCATCCTGGCGGTCGAACACCGAGGTGCTGGGCATCGAGACCACGCGCACGGCGATGCCGTCCAGCGCCAGCAGCTCCTGGGCGCGCATCGCCAGCTGCACTTCGGAGCCGGTAGCGATGATCACCGCCTTGGCCTTCTTCATGCCGACTTCGCTGGGCTCGGCCAGCACGTAGGCGCCCTTGGCGATTTCGTCCAGGCCGCGCTTGGGCGCGTAGGGCAGGTTCTGGCGGCTCAGCAGCAGCGCGCTGGGGCGGGTGCTGTTGCCGATGGCCATGGTCCAGGCGACGGTGGTTTCGGCCGTGTCGGCCGGGCGCCAGACGTCCAGGCCGGGGATCAGGCGCAGCGAGGCGGCATGCTCGATGCTCTGGTGCGTCGGACCGTCTTCGCCAAGACCGATGGAGTCATGGGTGAACACGTGGACGACGCGCAGCTTCATCAGTGCTGCCATGCGGATCGCATTGCGGCTGTAGTCGCTGAAGGTCAGGAAGGTGCCGCCGTAAGGGATGTAGCCGCCATGCAGGGCCACGCCGTTCATGATCGCGGCCATGCCGAACTCACGCACGCCGTAGTTGATGTGGCGGCCGCCGTTGGACGAGCCGTCGGCCTCGAAGCGCAGCGCCGGCGTGTGGCTGGTGTTGGTCAGGTTGGAGCCGGTCAGGTCGGCGCTACCGCCCAGCAGCTCGGGCAGGGCGCCGGTGAAGGCTTCCAGCGCGATCTGGCTGGCCTTGCGGCTGGCCACGGTCTCGCCCTTGGTGTGGGCGGCGACGGCCGCGTCCACAGCGACCTGCGCGAAGTTCTTCGGCAGCTCGCCATTCATGCGGCGGTTCAGTTCCAGCGCCAGCTCGGGGTAGGCCTTGCCATAGGCTTCGAAGGCATCGACCCAGGCGCTCTCGGCGGCCAGGCCTGTGTGGCGGCAGTCCCAGGCCTCGTAGGCCTCTTCGGGGATGACGAAGGGCTCGTGCGTCCAGCCCAGCGCCTCGCGGGTCAGCTTGATCTCTTCGGCGCCCAGCGCCTCGCCGTGGGCCTTGGCCGTGCCGGCGCGGTTCGGCGAGCCCTTGCCGATGGCGGTCTTGCAGCAGATCAGCGTGGGTTTGTCGCTGCTGGCCTTGGCCTTGGCGATTGCCGCGTCAACGGCGTCGACATCATGACCATCGACATCGGCGATGACGTTCCAGCCATAGGCCTCGAAGCGCTTGGGCGTGTCGTCGATGAACCAGGGGGCGACCTTGCCGTCGATCGAGATGCCGTTGTCGTCGTACAGCGCGATCAGCTTGTTCAGCTTCCAGGCGCCGGCCAGCGCGCAGGCCTCGTGGCTGATGCCCTCCATCAGGCAGCCATCGCCCAGGAAGGCGTAGGTGTGATGGTTGACGACGGCATGACCTTCACGATTGAATTCCTTGGCCAGCAGCTTCTCGGCCAGCGCCATGCCCACCGCGTTGGTGATGCCCTGGCCCAGCGGGCCGGTGGTCGTTTCCACGCCCGGGGTGATGCCCAGCTCCGGGTGGCCCGGGGTCTTGCTGTGCAGCACACGGAAGTTGCGCAGTTCCTCGACGGGCAGGTCATAGCCGGTCAGGTGCAGCAGCGCATAGATCAGCATGGAGCCGTGGCCGTTGGACAGCACGAAGCGGTCGCGGTCATGCCACTGCGGATTGGCCGGGTTGTGCTTCAGGTGGCGGCGCCAAAGCGCGACGGCGATCTCGGCCATGCCCATGGGCGCGCCGGGATGGCCGGAATTGGCCTGTTGCACGGCATCCATGGCCAAGGCGCGGATGGCGTTGGCCATCAAGGAAGTGGAACTGTCAGCGGTTTGGCCCATGGGAGATCCGTGTTGGGGTTGGGGAAAACCACTGATTTTAGCCGGGGGCGCACCGCCGGCCGCTTGTCAGGGGTCAAGCGGCCGACCGGCGCCGATAGACTGGGCACATGAGAGCTCTAATTTTGGCGGCCGGTCGCGGTGAACGGCTGCGCCCGCTGACCGACCACACCCCCAAGCCGCTGCTGGCCGTGCGCGGCAAGCCGCTGATCGAATGGCATATCGAGGCGCTGCGCGCCGGCGGCGTGCGCGACATCGTCATCAACACCGCCTGGCTGGGCGAGCAGTTCCCGGCCCGGCTGGGCGACGGCAGCCGCCTGGGCGTGCGCCTGCACTACTCCGACGAGCAGGCGGCTTACGGCGGCGCGCTGGAGACGGCCGGTGGCATTGCCACCGCGCTGCCGCTGCTTCGGGCCGATGGCGACGAGGCCTTCTGGGTGGTCTCCGGTGATGTGTTCCTGCCCGAGTTCCGCTTCGAGGCGGGCCGTGCACAGCGCTTTGCCGCCGGTCAGGACGACGCGCATCTGTGGCTGGTACCCAATGCCCCGCACCACCCGCAGGGCGATTTCGCGATCTCGCCGGCCGGCCGGGCCGCACTGCAGGGCGAACAGCGCCACACCTGGGGCAGCGTCGGATTGTTTCGTCCGGCAATGTTCGGCAGCATCGCCGCTGGCACGCGCATGGCGCTGCGACCGCTGCTGGACGCCGGCATCGCGGCCGGTCGCATAGCCGCCGAGCTGTACCCGGGCCCCTGGACCGATGTCGGCACCGTCGAACGCCTGAACGCCCTCAACTCCTGACCCTGGCACTGACCCATGACCACCATCGACCTCTCACCGCTGCTGCGCGCCCACCGCTCGATCCGCAAGTACAAGAGCACGCCGATCGCGCCGGCGCTGATCGACGAGGTGCTGAGCGAATCAATAGCCGGCAGTTCCAGCTCGGGCAATCTGAACACCTTCAGCATGGTGCTGACACGCGATGCCGAGCGTCGCCGGCGCCTGTTCCAGCTGCACCTGGAGCAGGACATGGTGCTGCAGGCGCCGCTGGTCATCACCTTCAACGCCGACACGGCGCGCACGCGGCAGTGGCTGAAGATGCGCGAGGCGCGCGACAACTTCAACAACTTCCACGGCTTCATGGTCGCGGCCTTCGACGCCGTCATCCTGTCGCAGACGGTGGCCCTGGCCTTCGAGGCGCGCGGCCTGGGCATTTGCTATATGGGCACGACCCTGAACCAGGCCTCGGCGATCGCCGAATTCCTGCAGCTGCCCGAGACGGTGTTCCCGGTCACCAGCCTGGTGGTCGGCTACCCCGACGAGGCGCCCAAGGCCCGCGACCGCCTGCCGCTGCGCGCCTATGTGCACGACGAGATCTATCGGCCGCACAGCGAGGCGGAGATCGATGCGCTTTACGAGGCCCGCGAGGTCAGCGGCTGGAACCGCTACCTGGGCATGGGCCCCGATATGGCGGCCCGCTTCGCCGAGCATGACATCAAGTCACTGGCGCAGTTCTACACCAGCGAGTTGAAGTACAGCCCGATTGCGATGGGCAAGATCTCCGAGCAGTTGCAGGCCCTGCTGCAAGAGCAGGGCTTCGATCGCAAGAGCTAGACCGCCAGCGGCTTGGCGATCGCGTCGATGCGCGCCAGCACCTCGGGCGTCAGCTTCGGCGTCAGGTCCAGCGCGCCGAGGTTGTCCTGCAGCTGGCTGAGCTTGCTGGCGCCCAGGATCACCGTGCTGACGCGGGGATTCTTGTTCAGCCAGGCAATCGCCAGCTGAGCGACGTTGCCGCCCAGCTCGGTGGCGATCTCGGCCAGCCGGGCCACGGCGGCGTTCTTGGCCGGGTCGGTCAGGCCGTCGCGCAGAAAGCTCATGCTCTCCATCGCGCCGCGGCTGCCTTCGGGCACGCCCTTGAGGTATTTGCCGGTCAAGAGGCCCGAGGCCAGCGGGCTCCAGGTCGTCAGGCCCAGGCCGATTTCGTCATACAGCCGCGCATACTCCTGCTCGACGCGGGTGCGGTGGAACAGGTGGTATTGCGGCTGCTCCATCACCGGCTTGTGCAGGTGGTGGCGCTCGGCGATCTCCCAGGCGGCGCGGATGTCGGCGGCGCTCCACTCGCTGGTGCCCCAGTACAGCGCCTTGCCCTGGCTGATGATGTCGCTCATCGCGCGCACCGTCTCCTCAATCGGCGTGTGCGGATCGGGGCGGTGGCAGTAGATCAGGTCGATGAAGTCCAGCTGCATGCGCTGCAGGGAGCCATCGATGGCCTGCATCAGGTATTTGCGGTTCAGCGTGTCGCGGCGGTTGGTGGCATGGCCGTCGCGGTCCAGGCCCCAGAAGAACTTGGTCGAGACGATGTAGTTCAGGCGCGGCCACTTCAGCGCCTTGAAGGCCTCGCCCATCACCACCTCGCTCTGACCCTTGGCATAGACCTCGGCGTTATCGAAGAAGTTGACGCCGGCGTCGAAGGCGGCGGCCAGCATCTCGGTGGCGGACTTGGTATCAACTTGATTGTGATAGGTGACCCAGGAGCCCAGCGAGAGCTCGCTCACTTGCAGGCCGCTGCGGCCCAGACGTCGGTATTGCACGGTGGTTCTCCGGAGATTTGTGGGCGCAGCCTAACCGAAGACGCGAGGCTATAGTGCCGCATGCCGCACAAGTCCCTAACTGGTTGACGCCATATGCAAGGCCTGCACCTGACCGCCGATCTGCACGGCTGCCCGGCCGGCCTGGCGCCGCTGACCGATATCACTGCGCTGCGAATGCTGTGCCTGGCGGCCGTCGCCGAGGCGGGCCTGCTGGCCGTCGGCGAGCTGTTCCACCGTTTTCAGCCCGCCGCGGAGGGCCAGCTCGTCGGCATCACCGGCGTCGTGCTGCTGGCCGAATCGCATCTGGCCGTTCACACCTGGCCCGAGAGGGCGGCCGTCACGCTCGATGTCTATGTCTGCAACTTCGGCGGCGACAACTCGACCAAGGCGCAGCGGCTGATGGCGAGGCTGGAGGCCTCGTTCGCGCCGGGGCGGGTCACGCGCAAGCAAATATTGCGGGGGGATTGAGCCCCGGATTGCATCCGGGCTACAGGGCTTCGGTAGCCCGGATGCAATCCGGGAGCCACCGTCAATCCAGCGTCTGCCGATAGCGCTTCAACGCGACCGCACCGGCGACAAGCAGAAACAGCAGCATCGGCCACAGCTCCGGCAGCAATTGCCACGCCTCGTTGCCCTTGAGCAGGATGCCGCGCACGATGCGCAGGAAGTGCGTCAGCGGCAGCGCCTCGCCGAGGTACTGGGCCCATGGCGGCATGCCGCGGAACGGGAACATGAAGCCCGACAGCAGCATCGAAGGCAGGAAGAAGAAGAACGTCATCTGCATCGCCTGCAGCTGGTTGCGGGCCAGCGTCGAGAAGGTGAAGCCCACGGCCAGATTGGCCAGCATGAAGACACCAATCATCGCCATCAGCAGTGCGAAGCTGCCCTCCATCGGCACCTCGAACAGCAGCCAGGCGGCGCCGAGAATCACGCCCAGCTGCACATAGCCGACCACGACATAGGGCAGGATCTTGCCCACCATCACCTCGGCGGGGCGCACAGGCGTGGCCAGCAGATTTTCCATCGTGCCACGCTCGCGCTCGCGGGTCATGGCCAGCGAGGTCAGCATGACCATGGTCATCGTCAGGATGGTGCCAATCAGCCCGGGCACAATGTTGTAGCGCGACAGGCCCTCGGGGTTGTAGCGGCGGTGGATGCGCAGCTCGAACGGGGGCGGCGGCTGCTGCAACTGCGCCAGCGGTCCTTTCAAGTCATGGCGCAGCGCCTGCTGACTGAGCTGGTTCAGCGCCGCGATCGCATTGCCCGAGGCGGACGGGTCGGTGGCATCGACCGAGACCAGCAGCACCGGCTTTTCGCCGCGCACCAGGCGCTGCGAGAAGTCCGGCGGTATGACGATCATGAACTGCACCTGGCCGTCATCGACCATTTGCTCGGCCTCGCGCTCGCTGCCGCTGACGGCCGTGATCTGGAAGTAGCCGGTGTTCTGCAAGGCGGCCACCAGGCTGCGTGCCATCGGCGCGTTGTCCTGGGCCACCAGCACCGTCGGCAGGCCCTTGGGGTCGGTGTTGATCGCATAGCCGAACAGCACCAGCTGCAGTATGGGCACGCCGACCGCCATCGCGAAGGTCAGGCGGTCGCGCATCATCTGCTGGAACTCCTTGATGAAGACGGCCCACGTGCGTGGCCAGGAGAAGCGGGCGCTCATATCGTTGCCTTCGCCGCGAAGTTGTCCGGTGCCTGAGCGATCAGGCTGATGAACACGTCCTCCAGGTTCGCGTCGGTGGCAGTGATGGTCAGGCCGGGCTGCGGGCGCAGCGGCGCCAGCGCCCGCTCCAGCAGCGCCGCATCCTGGCCGGCCACATGCACCGAGTTGCCGAAGGCCGCCACGCTGAGCACACCGGGTGCGGCCTTCAATGCGTCGATCTGGCCGTTGAGCGGGCCTTGGATAGACCAGACGTGCAGGCCGGCCTGCTCGATGATCTGCGCCTCGGTGCCGCGGGCCAGCACCTTGCCGTAGGCGATATAGACCAGCTCGTGGCAGCGCTCGGCCTCGTCCATATAGTGGGTCGAAACGAGCACGGTGATGCCCTGATCGGCCAGGCGGTGGATCTCGTCCCAGAAGTCGCGGCGCGCCTTCGGGTCGACGCCGGCGGTGGGCTCGTCGAGCAGCAGCAGCTGAGGCTTGTGCAGCAGGCAGGCGGCCAGGGCCAGGCGCTGCTTCCAGCCGCCGGACAGCGAACCGGCCAGCTGCTGCTGGCGCTCGACCAGGCCCAGGCGCTGCAAGGCCTCGTCAACGCGCTGGCGGCGCTCCGGCAACTCGAACAGCCGGCCGACGAAATCCAGGTTCTCGCGTATCGACAGGTCTTCGTAGTAGCCGAACTTCTGCGTCATATAGCCGACCTGGCGCTTGATCTGAGCGGCCTCGCGCTGAATGTCCAGGCCCAGGCATTGCCCCTCGCCAGCGTCCGGCGTCAGCAGGCCGCAGAGCATCCGTATGGTCGTCGTCTTGCCGCTGCCGTTGGGCCCCAGAAAGCCGCAGATGCGGCCGCGCCTGACCTGCAGATCGACCTTGTCGACGACGGCGCGGCCGCCGTAGATCTTGCTCAGGCCGCGCACGTCGATGGCGAGATCGCTCATGGCGCGACCCTGCGTACATCGACCGGCAGCCCGGGCTTGAGCTTGCTGGCATCCGCGCCCTCGGGCAATGCCTCGACCATGAACACCAGCTTGCTGCGCTGGGCGTTGGAGTAGATCACCGGCGGCGTGTACTCGGCCTGGGTGGCGATGAAGCTGATACGCGCCTTGATGGCGGCGCCGCAGCCATCGCAGCCGACGTTCACCATCTGCCCCGGCGCGATGCCGGCCAGCTCGGCCGCGGGCACGAAGAAGCGCAGCTTGACGTGGCCTGCCGGCAGCAGGGCCAGCACCGGCTGGCCGGCCGGCACCCATTCGCCGACCCGGAAGAAGGTGTCGGCGATCAGTCCGCTGCTCGGCGCGCTGCGCTGCTTCTGCTGCTCGCGCCACAGCGTCTGCTGCAGACCCTGGCGGGCGGCCTCGCCCTGGGCCTGGGCGGCGCGCTGCTCGTCCACGCGGGCCGGCAGCTGCGCGACCTGCAGGCTGGCGCTCAGCTCGGCCACACGGGCCTGGGTGGCGGTGACCGCGGCCTTGGCCTCGTCGATACGCGCGGCCGAGACAAAGCCCTGGGCCACCAGCTGCTGCTGGCGCTCCAGCTCGCGCTGGGCCAGGCCGGCCTGCGTGCGCGCCTGGGCCAGCTGCGCCTGCACGACCTGGATCTCGTCGCTGCGCCGGCCCTTGGCCGTGTTGGCGGCCTGGGCCTGGGCGGCATCCAGCCTGGCCTTGGCCTCGGCGCTGGCGCCGCGCTCAAGCTCGGCATCCAAGGTGAACAGCGCCGCGCCCTGGGCCACCTGCTGGCCGCGCTGCACATTCAGCGCCTGCAGGCTGCCGGCTACCGGCGATGACAGATAGACGTACTCGCCCTCGGCATAGCCGGACCAGGCGGGCGCCGCGGGCTCGCCGCAGCCGGTCAGCGCAATCAGGGCGCTCAGGAGAATCAATCTACGCATGGGATTTGCCTTTGGAACGGGGTCCGGGTCCGGCGGGCGCCAGCGCCTTCAGGGCCAGGGCGATGCGGGCCCGCAGTGCGTCGTCGGAGAGCACTTGCGGCTCCAGCATTCCGGCCACGGCGACGGGCGCCACGCCCAGATTCGCCACCCCGCCAGCGATCAGGATCGGCGCCAGCACCGAACTCATCAGGAACACGAAACGCTGCAGGCCAGGCATGGCGGCGATCGCGCCGTCGCGCTCTGCCTCGTCCAGCAGGCCCATCAGCAGGAACAGATGGCGCGGTGCGTTGGCACGCATGAAGTCCAGCGCCACCGCCTCGCCGCCCTGGGCATCGGCCCAGACGCGGGCGATCACAGGCCGGTTCGCGCCCAGAAAGCGGCCGATGGCCAGCAGACTTTGTTCCAGCCGCTGCAGGGCAGAGCCGTCATGCGTGGCCTCAAGTTGCAGCGACTCGAACATCTGCTCGTAGATCTGCTGCAGCAGGGTGCGCAGGAACAGCTCCTTGCTCTTGAAGTGGTAATGGAACATTGCAGGGTTGACGCCCGCGTGTTCGGCCAGCTTGCGCACCGACAGGCCGGCACAGCCGGCGTCGGCAAACAGCTCGCGACCGCTTTGGAGCAGAGCCTGGTCCTGGGCTTGTGAAGGGCGTGCCATGGCGCGATTATTGGTCACTTGACCAGTAATTGCAAGGCAAGATCGCGCGGTAGTCAAAATTCGAGGAGCGGCATGGATCTGCATCAAGCGCTGGGCCAGGAATGGGCCCAACTGCAACACGACCACGAGCAGTACGAACGCAGCGGCCTGCTGATCAAGCTGCTGGCCGTTGTGCTGTGCCTGGCCTGCATGGCCCTGGGCTTCGATGCGCTGTGGCTGGCGCCGGTGCTGCTGATGCTGTGGCTGCAGGAGGGCATCTACCGGGCCTTCCAGTCGCGGCTGAGCGCGCGGCTGCTGCGCGTGGAGCAGGCGCTGGCGCAGGGCACGACGGCGACTGCGCGGGCGTTCCAGTTGCACAGCGATTGGCTGGCAACCCGGCCCGGCACGGTGGGCCTGATTCGCGAGTACCTGAGCAACGCCGCCAGACCGACGGTGGCGTTTCCGTATGTGCTGCTGTTGGCGCTGAGCCTGCTGTATCAATACGGCCCTTAGCTATACTTCGCTCCCACAGCGCCGATTTGTTCCGAATTGCGGGCGCTTTAAAAATGCCGCTAAAGAGGGATGCCAAGACTTCACACCGGCGTCCGCACCTCAGCAGCGGAGCCGGTTTTGTTTTTCTGGAGGCATCCCATGGAAAGCCTGGGTCATGTGAAGCCGCAGTCGCTGCGCTTCGAACAGCCGCTGCCGCTGAAGAGCGGTGCGCAGCTGCCAAGCTATGAATTGGTCTATGAGACCTACGGCCGGCTGAATGCCGACAAGTCCAACGCCGTGCTGGTCTGCCACGCGCTGAATGCCAGCCATCATCTGGCCGGCACCTACGAGGGTCAGGACAAGAGCGAGGGCTGGTGGGACAACCTGATCGGCCCGGGCAAACCGCTGGACACCGACAAGTTCTTCGTCATTGGCGTCAACAACCTGGGCTCGTGCTTCGGCTCGACCGGGCCCATGCACAGCAATCCCGTGACGGGCCGCATCTACGGCGCAGATTTCCCGGTCGTCACCGTGCAGGACTGGGTCGATGCCCAGGCCCGCCTGCTCGACCATCTCGGCATCGGTCAGCTGGCGGCCGTGCTGGGCGGCTCATTGGGCGGCATGCAGGCGCTGGACTGGTCGTTGCGCTATGCCGATCGGCTGCGCCACTGCATCGCGATTGCCACGGCGCCGAATCTGTCGGCGCAGAACATCGCCTTCAACGAGGTGGCGCGCCGCGCCATCATCACCGACCCAGATTTCCATGGCGGGCACTTCTACGAGCATGGCGTGGTGCCCAAGCGCGGCCTGCGCGTGGCGCGGATGATAGGCCACATCACCTATCTGTCGGACGACGTGATGGAGCAGAAATTCGGCCGCGAGCTGCGCGCCACCGAGCTGGGTTACAGCACCCAGGACATCGAGTTCCAGATCGAGAGTTATCTGCGTTACCAGGGCGACAAGTTCAGCGACTACTTCGATGCCAACACCTATCTCTTGATCACCCGCGCGCTTGACTACTTCGACCCGGCGCTGGAGCATGGCGGCGACCTCAGCCGCACCTTTGCCAGCGCGCGCTGCAAATACCTGCTGGCCAGCTTCACGACGGACTGGCGCTTTGCCCCGGCACGCTCGCGCGAGATCGTCAAGGCCCTGCTCGACAACAAGCTCGATGTGTCCTATGCCGAGATCGACGCGCCTCATGGGCACGACGCCTTCCTGCTCGAAGACCCGCGCTACCACGGCGTGCTGCGCGCCTATTTCAAACGCATCGCGGGGGAGCTGACATGAGTGATCTGCAGGTGATGGAGACGATAGCCGCCCTGGTGCCCGAGGGCTCGCGCGTGCTCGACCTGGGCTGCGGCACCGGCGAGCTGCTGGCCCATTTGCAAAGGCACCGCGGCTGCAGCGGCTATGGCGTGGAGCTGGATGACGCCAATCTGCTGGCCTGTGTGCAGCGGGGCGTCAACGTCATCCAGCTGAACCTGGAGGATGGCCTGTCCATCTTCGAGGATCAGAGCTTCGACGTCGTGCTGCAATTGGAGACATTACAGCATCTGCGCAATACCGAGGCAATGCTGCGCGAGACGGCGCGGGTCGGGCGGCTGGGCATCGTCAGCTTCCCGAACTTCGCCCACTGGCCGAATCGCCTGCAGGTGATGCTGGGCCGCATGCCGGTGACCCGTGTGCTGCCCTATGAGTGGTACGACACGCCCAATATCCGCGTCGGCACCTATGCCGACTTCGAGATCCTGGCCCACAAGAACCGCCTGCGCATACTCGACAGCTTTGGCATCCAGAATGGCCGCAGCGTGCGCCGCATGCCCAATCTGCTGTCCAGCATGGCAGTCTTCAAGTTCGAGCGGGGCTGAGGCTCGCCGGCCGGCACCGATGCTATGCTGACAGCAACTTCAGAAGGCGGCGCATCATGCACAGCCCACCCGTCAAGTACCTGATCCTGATCGAGGCAGCCGGTGCCATGCAGGCACGGCTGTTCGACGCGCAACGCCGCCATGTGGCCGATCTGGATTCGGCCACCGAAGAGATACCTGGCATGTTGGCCGGACTCAGGCCGGCGCCTGGCGCAGACCCCGAACTCTGGGGCTCGGCACTGAAGGGCCATAGCGAGGCCGAGTGCCGCGAGGCCCAGGTCTACACGCTGCCGGTTTGAAGCACATCGTTTCACAGGAGACTCTGATGATCGGCTACACAACTCTCGGAACCAATGATCTGCCGCGCGCTGCGGCCTTTTACGACGAGCTGTTTGCCGTCATCGGCATCAAGCGGATGATGGATTTCGGCCGCGGCTACGCCTGGGGTGCGGGCATGGACAAGCCCGGCTTTGGCGTGATGATTCCGTTCGACGGCCAGGCGGCCACCGTGGGCAACGGCGTGATGGTGGCCCTGGCGGTGGACAGCCAGGACAAGGTCAAGGCGCTGCACGCCAAGGCCCTGGCCCTGGGGGGCAAGGACGAGGGCGCACCGGGTCCGCGCGGCGAGGGTTTCTACGCCGCCTACTTCCGCGATCTCGATGGCAACAAGCTGAATGCTTTCTGTGTAGGCTGACTCAGCTTTCGAACCGGCCGAGCCTCACCCGGGTTGTGCCGGGCTTGGCATTGTTCAGCGAGGGCATCACCATCACCGTGTTGTCATAGGGCGTGACCCAGACCTGTTCGCCATCCTGGGCGAACGGCGTGCCGGCCTTCGGTATCACCTCCAGGCCCTGGAAGGCACTCAGGAAGCGGAAGAAGGCCGTGCGGGCCACAACTGGCTCGGTGACGCGAATCACATGCTGCCTGGCCGGCAAGGGCAGGCGCTGGTGCGCATCGGCCCAGCTCTGCTCGACCATGCCCGTCAGCGCCAGGAAGCGCACCACGCTGTCCAGGGCCACATCGGCCGCGCTCTGCTCCCAGTGCTGGCCGCATTCGATCAGCAGCGCGTTGCGCGGGCTCAGCGGGTCGCCGAAGCCACCGCGGTCGCGCATGCGCAGGCCCGAGGGGTGACCGGTGTCTATCAGCAGGTCGCCGGGCATGCCCAGCCGCTTGGCGAAGGCCGCGCCCTTGTCCTGCATGCCGCAGACCATCAGCGGGCGGCAGGCCTCCTGCATCGAGTGGATGTCCAGCAGGTAGTCGGCGGCATCGACAAAGGGCGCCAGCGCGCGGGCACGCCGCAACTCGATCGAATCGCCGCGGCCGTTCAGCACATCGTCGGCCCAGACGCGGTTCAGATCTTCATCGCAGAAGCGCGAGGCCGAGGGCTTGCCGGCATCGAAGCGGGCATAGGCCTCGACATTGGCGAAGGCCAGCACCAGCCTGCCCTGCAGCGGGGTGATGTTCTGCTTGAACAGCCAGTCCAGTGCGATCGCGCCGCAGAGCTCGTTGCCATGGGTCAGGGCCTGGATCATCACCGTCGGTCCCGGCTTGCCGGAGTCCAGGCAGTGCACCCAGTCCACACCGGTGTTGCCGGCACGATAGGGGCTGATGTCGGGCGGCGTCAGTTCGACCTTGTACTCAGCCATGCTGCAATTCCTTGAGCCGAGGCTGCCTGCCCTGGCCGGTGAAGGCGATCAGCACCTGGATCATCTCCATCAAATCCTTCTGCACCTGGGCGAAGCCGGCCGTCTTGGCGCGCGTCGTCTCGTCCATGTACAGGCGCTTGTTGACCTCGATCTGCAGGCTGTGGCGGCGCTGCGCCGGGTTCGAGTAGGCCCGCACCAGCTCCACGCCCTTGTAGGGCTTGTTGATGGCCACGTCATAGCCCTTGGCGCGCAGCTGCGAATAGACCAGCTCGGTGAATGCGGCGCCGCAGCTGCTGCCGTCGCGGTCACCGAGCACAAAGTCGGCTCGGGGCTCGCCGACCTGGCCTACGCCCATCACCCCGGCGCTGGAGGCCATCGAGTGGCAGTTGATGTGGAAGACCTGGCCATGGCGCGCCATGCTGGCATTGAGCAGCCGCTGCAAGGCCTCGTGGTAGGGCCGGTGGTACTGCGCGATGCGCTGCAGCACCTGCTCGGGCCGCAACCGCGCGGCATAGATGTCGCGGCCGTCTGACAGCGTGCGCCAGATCAGCGCCTTGCCGATCTCGGCCTTGCCGCTGGGCCGCAGCTCATGGGGCCAGGTGCCGTCGAGCAGGGCCAGGTCGATATCGCCCTCGTGGCGGTTGACGTCGATGAAGGTGCGCGGGAAGTTGGCCGTCAGCAGAGCCACGCCCTGGGTGGTGGCCGGCAAATAGAGCTCGTCGACATAGGTGTCTTCGCTCTCGCGCAGATCGTACTCGCCGACCTGGGCGCCGAAGTCGGCCGGAAAATGGTGGCCCGAGTGCGGAGAGTCAAGCACCACGGGCACGGCGGGCTCGGCGGGGCCGAGGAGGGAATAGACGGCGGAGTTGTTCATCTGGAGCCCAAAACGACGAATGTGCCGGGTCAGTGCGCCGGCCTCTCGGACCAGTATAGGAAGGTGTTCGGCCCGCGCCCATAGGGGACTGTGCGGGTGGGGCGGAGGCCGCCCCATGGTGTCAGGGGTGGCCCACCTCGGCCAACGGCGCAAACTCCGCGGCCTGCTTGCGCTGCCAGGCCGCTATCGCCAGCGCCATCTCGGCGGTGTCGAAGATCGCGCTTTGCAGCACGCTCATATGGTGCAGGCTGGCCGCCGTGCCATGGTCGCGGGCATGGTTCATCGCCAGCTTGGAGCCGGCGATGGCCAGCGGCGATTTGGCAGCGATCTTGCGCGCCACGCCAAGCACATGGGCCAGCAGTGCGTCGGCATCGGGCAGCAGGGCATTGACCAGGCCCAGACTCAGCGCCCGCTCGGCGCCCAGTCGCTCGCCGGTGTAGGCCAGCTCGCGGGCCACACCGGGCGGTATCAGCCTGGGCAGGCGCTGCAGCACGCCGAGGTCGGCGGCCATGCCGATATTGATCTCCTGCACACAAAAGAACGCATCGGCCGATGCATAACGCAAATCGCACGCGGCCGCAAGATCAAGTGCGCCGCCGATGCAGCCACCCTGAATGGCACACAACACCGGGAAGCGGGCTTCGTCGATGGCGGTGAAGCAATCCATCAGCCGGCGCAACGAATCCTGGAAGCTCAAGCGGGCCCGTGCGCTGTCGGTGGCCAGCATCGCGTCGTCACCGGCAAAGGTGTCCAGCGCCATGCCGGCGGAGAAGTGCTTGCCGGTGCTGGAGATCACCAGCGCCCGGGTGCTGCCCTGGTCATGCAGGGCACGCACCACGTCGCGCAGCGCCGGAAAGAAGGCCGGGCTCATGGTGTTCATGCGCTCCGGGCGATTCAGTTGCAGGTGGGCAAGACCCGACTCCGCTTGATCGAGACTGAAGAAGTCATTCATGCTGCTTGTCCATCCCTAATTCATTGAGATGACCCATCTTTCTCTGTGTCAATACGCATGTCAATCATGTAGGCGACATCGGCTGAACACCACAACCCCGGGCAAGCACCGGGGGATGATGACGACGGCCCTGCCTACACTGCAGCGCATGAAAACATTGAGCACCGAGGACGGGCTTCAATTGCATCTGCGCCAATGGGCGCCTGTCTCGGCAACCAAGGGTTGCGTGCTGTTGGTGCATGGCCTGGGAGAGCACGTCGGGCGTTACGACCATGTGGCGCGGTTCCTGAACCAACAGGGCTGGCTGGTGCTGGCCTATGACCAGCGCGGCCATGGGGCCTCGGGGGGTGCCCGTGGCGATGTGCCGCATGGCCTGCAGCTGGTCGAGGACCTGGGCCGAGTGATACAGCTGGTGCGCAGCGATGCGCAGCTGGCCGCGCGGCCGCTGGTGCTGCTGGGCCACAGCATGGGCGGCCTGGTCGCGGCCCGCTATGTGGCCGAGGGCGTGGGCGCCAATGTCGGACAGACGATGCCCGCCTGGTTCCAGGCCGTCGATGGCCTGGTGCTCAGCTCGCCGGCACTGGACCCCGGCATGAACCCGCTGCAAAAGCTGGCGCTGGCGCTGCTGGGGCCCATTGCCCCGCACCTGGCCGTGGGCAATGGCCTGAAGCCGGCATGGATCTCGCGGGATCCGGCCGTCGTCGCCGCCTACCAGGCCGACCCGCTGGTGCACGACCGCGTCACGCCGATCCTGGTGCGCATGATCGCCGACCAAGGCGAGGAGGTGCTGGAGCTGTGCCCGACCTGGCGCGTGCCGACGCTGCTGATGTGGGCCGGCGCCGACCGCTGCGTGGCGCCGCGTGGCAGTGCCGCCTTTGCCGCCGCCCTGCCGCAGACGCTGCTGCAGGCGCGCTGCTTCGACGGGCTGTACCACGAGATATTCAATGAGCCCGAACAGGCCCAGGTGATGGCGCTTTTGGGCGAATGGCTGGGGGCCCGCTGGCCCTAGAAGCCTGTCGGCCTTGGGGCCCGACCTCAAGGCCGACAGGCTCCTGAGGTGCAAGGCTTTGCCGGGAGGCATAAACTTCGCGCTCCATGACCGTTGATCGACGGAGACGCCCCCATGAATGCCCGTGACCCTTCCCTGCCCCTGCAAGCCGATGAACTGAGCGGCCTGGCCGACTTTGCCGCCAGTGCCTGGGATGAAGAAATCGTTCCCGCACTGACCGACTACATCGCCATTCCGGCCAAGAGCCCGATGTTCGATGCCGACTGGGCCAAGCACGGCTATATCGACCGGGTGACCCGCGATGCTGCGGCCTGGGTCGAGAGCAAGAAGGTGGCCGGCCTGAAGCTGGAGGTGATTCGCGTCGAGGGCCGCACCCCGGTGATCTTCTTCGAGGTGCCGGCCACCAAATCAGGCAGCACCGACACCATCTGCCTCTACGGCCACCTCGACAAGCAACCCGAGTTCAGCGGCTGGCGCAGCGATCTGGGCCCCTGGACGCCCAAGTATGAGAACGGCCTGCTCTACGGCCGCGGCGGCGCCGATGACGGCTATGCCGTCTATGCCGCCATCACCGCCATTCTGGCGCTGGACAAGCAGGGCATCCCCCGCCCGCGATGCGTGGGCATCATCGAAAGCTGCGAGGAAAGCGGCTCCAGCGACCTGCCGATCTATATCGACATGCTGCGCGAGCGTCTGGGCAATGTCAGCCTGGTCGTCTGCCTGGACAGCGGCGCCGGCAACTACGACCAGCTGTGGCTGACCACCTCGCTGCGCGGCATGGTCAGCGGCGTGCTCAAGGTCGAGGTGCTGACCGAGGGCATCCACTCCGGCGATGCCTCGGGCCTGGTGCCGTCGAGCTTCCGCATCCTGCGCCAGGTGCTGGACCGGCTGGAAGACAGCAAGACCGGCCGCCTGCTGCCCGACAGCTTCCACTGCGAGGTGCCGGCCGCGCGCGTGGCCCAGGCCCGTGCCACCGCCGCCATCCTGCAGGACGAGGTCTGGAAGCGCTACCCCTGGTCCTGCGGTGCCGACGGGGCCTTCACCCTGCCGACGACCACCGATCCAGTCGAGGGCCTGTTGAACCGCACCTGGCGGCCAACGCTCAGCGTCACCGGCGTCGAGGGCTTCCCCGACCTGGGCAATGCCGGCAATGTGCTGCGGCCCTACACCGCCTTCAAGCTCTCGCTGCGCCTGCCACCGCTGATCGACGGCAACGAGGCCTCGCTGAAGCTCAAGACCCTGCTGGAAGACAACGCCCCCTATAACGCCAAGGTCACCTTCGTGCCCGACGGCCGCGCCGGCGCCCTGGGCGCCACCGGATGGAACACGCCCGAGCTGTCGCCCTGGCTGGACCAGGCGCTGAACGAGGCCTCGAATGCCCACTTCGGTGCGCCCCTGGGCTATATCGGCCAGGGTGGCACGATTCCGCTGATGAGCATGCTGCAAAAGGGCTTCCCGAAGGCGCAGATGATGGTCTGCGGCGTCCTGGGCCCCAAGAGCAATGCCCATGGCCCCAACGAGTTCCTCCATGTGCCCTATGGCAAGCGCCTGACCGCCGCGGTGGCCCAGGTGATGGCCGCCCACCCGTAAGCGAGCCATGGACCGCCTGCAGTCGATGCGCGTTTTCGCCAAGGTGGCGGAGCTGCGCAGTTTCTCCGGCGCGGCACGGGCGCTGGACCTGTCGCCGGCCGTGGTCACCCGCCTGGTCGCCGATCTGGAGGAGCACCTGGGCGCGCGGCTGCTGAATCGCACCACGCGCCGCCTGGCACTGACACAGACCGGCGAGCTCTATCTGGTGCGTGTGCAGGATGTGCTGGAGCGCATCGAGGAGGCCGAGCAGGTGGCGGGCGACGCCACCAGCACGCCGGCCGGCCGGCTGCACATCGCCGTTTCGCCCTCCTTTGTCGTCAACCAGCTGGCCAAGCACCTGCCGCGCTTTCGCGAGCGCTATCCGCAGGTCACGCTGGACATCACGGCCGTACGCAACCCCGATGTGCCCGACGAGGACCATGACCTGACGATTCTGCTGGAGGGCTTTCGCCCGCTGTCGGGCGATTTTGTCGCGCGGCTGCTGGCCCAGTCCGAAGTGGTGCTGTGTGCCTCCCCCAGCTATCTGAAGCGCCGCGGCGCGCCGCAGGTGGCCGAGGATCTGGGCGACCACGACGGCCTGGTGGTGGACCTGCCCGATGTGCCCAAGCAATGGAAGCTGCGCCGCAACTGCGCCAGCCACGCCATAGGCGCCGCCCATCTGGACGATGGCGATATGCAGGAGGTGCCGATGATGCAGGCGGTGCTGACCTCCAGCCACCCGGACACGCTGATGGCCTCGGCCATCGCCGGCCTGGGCATCGTCGCCCTGCCCAGCTTCGTCATCGAGGACGCGGTGCGTACCGGCAAGCTGGTGCGGGTGCTGCACGAGTGGAGCCTGGTCACCTACAGCGTCTATGCGGCGCTGCCGTCGCGACGCTACCTGCCGCAGCGCACCCGCGCCTTCCTCGACTTCCTGGTCGAGACCTTTGGCGGCCTGGCCCAGGACCCCTGGCTGATTGCGGCGGGCTGCCCGACGGCGATGGCCAGGGCCCAGGCGATGGTCACCGCCGAGCAGGCCGCCTAGAAGTAAGCCGTCTCCAGCGCATCGCCCGACAACGGTTCGATCAGCGCCAGCAGTGGTTTCAGCGGCTGGTAGCGCAGGGCCACCTTGGTGGCATAGGCGAAGAAGCGGGGCAGATCGGTGCTGTAACGCGGCTTGCCGTCGCGGTGCTTGAGGCGGCAGAAGATGCCCATCACCTTCAGATGGCGCTGCAGGCCCATCCACTCCAGCGCGCGCCAGAACTCGCCGAAGTCGGCATCGATCGGCAGACCGGCCCTGCGCGCCTGCTCCCAGTAGCGGATCGCCCAGTCGAGCTCGCGCTCCTCGTCCCAGGACAGGAAGGCGTCGCGCAGCAGGCAGGCGATGTCGTAGCTGATGGGGCCGCGCACCGCGTCCTGGAAGTCCAGGATGCCGGGGTTCGGCTCGGTCACCATCAGATTGCGCGGCATGTAGTCGCGGTGCACCGGCACCTGGGGCTGGGCGAGGGCGCTGTCGATCAGCAGGCGGCAGATCTTGTCCCATTGCTCGCGCTGGGCGGCGTCCCAGGTGACGCCGAACTCATGGGCCACGCACCAGTCGGGGAACAGGGCCAGCTCGCGCATCAACAGCGCCTCGTCGAAGGCGGGCAGGCTGCTGCCGTCCAGTTGCGTCTGCCACTGCACCAGCGCGTCGATGGCATCACACATCAGCCTGTGGGCCTGGCCCGGCGTGGCCTGCTGCAGCTCCTGCAGATACAGGCGCTCGCCGAGATCGGCCAGCAGCAGAAAGCCGCGCTCCAGGTCCTGGGCCAGCACCGCCGGGGCGTGCAGGCCGGCATCGGTGATCAGGGCCGCCACGTCAACGAATGGGCGCGAGTCCTCCAGCGCGGGCGGGGCATCCATGATGATGTAGGACCGGCCGTCGCCGGCATCTATGCGCAAATAGCGGCGGAAGCTGGCATCGGCCGAGGCCGGGCGCAGACTTTGCGGCAGCAGGCCGCGGGCTTGCGCCAGCGGTGCCAGCCAGGCCTCGAAGTCTTGGCGGCGGGTGTCATCGGGCCAGGCAATTGCGGTCATGAAGGGGAGTGGCTCAGAGGGATACCGTGAAGGTACAGACGAGGCCTGCGAACAAAACCGCAGGCCTCATGGATAATCAATTCTACAAACCTCCGGTTTGCCCAAAGGCCTGACGGCCCGGCGAACCATCCCCTTGACCCGGCCGACCCGCTCGTGGCGCCGAAACCGGACCGACGCTGCTGCTGAAGTGCTGCGCCTCTTGTTGAAGACCCATACAAACTCATCGCCACCGCCTGGACTGACGCCGCTGGCCCTGGCCGCCTGCCTGGCGCTGGCCGGGCCGGGCAGCGCCTGGGCGCAGGGCCAGTCACAGGTGGGCACCGAGGTGCGGCAGATCGCGCGGCCGGCCGCCAAGACCCTGTCGCGCACCGAGGCCGACAGGAATCAGCCGGTGCTGCTCGACGCCGCCAGCCTGAGCAGCCGACTGGATCAGGAGACCCGCGCCGAGGGCGGTGCGGTATTGCGCCGTGGAGACCTGACCCTGAAGGCCGACAGCCTGAGCTACCACCAGGCCACCGACCTGGCCACGGCCAAGGGGGCGGTCAGCATCGAGCGCGATGGCAACCGCTTCACTGGCCCCGAGCTGCGCCTCTTCGTCCAGCGCTTCGAGGGCCAGTTCCTCAATCCCAGCTACTTCTTTGCCAGCAATGGCGCCGGCGGCAAGGCCCAGCAGGTCGACTTCATCGACGAGTACCGCAGCAGCGCCCTGGCCGGCACCTACAGCAGCTGCCGCGCCGATGACCCGGACCGCGCCCCGGCCTGGGAGCTGAGCACGCGCAGCATACGGCTCGACTTCGAGACCAATGAGGGCGTGGCCGACGGCGCCGTGGTGCGTTTCTACGGCGTGCCGATACTGGCCGCGCCACGGCTGAGCTTTCCGCTGGGCGACGGCCGCAAGTCCGGTTGGCTGCCGCCCAAGTTCAATCTGGACAGCCGCAGTGGCGTCGAGTTCGGTGTGCCCTATTACTGGAATATCGCGCCGCAACGCGATGCCACCTTGACGCCCAAGATCATCACCCGCCGCGGCCTGGGCCTGGACAGCGAGTTCCGCTACCTGGAGCCCGGCTACCAGGGCCAGGTGTCGCTGGATGTGCTGCCCAATGACCGCATCACCGGACACACGCGCTGGGCCTGGGGGCTGAGCCAGAGCGGCACGGCGGCGATGGACTGGCGCTATCAGATCAATGCCGAGCGGGTGTCGGACGACATCTACTGGAAAGACTTTCCGCACGGCATCACCAGCCTGACGCCGCGCCTGCTGGCCACCGACCTGGGCGCCTCGCGCACCTGGACGCCGGCCGTCGGCGAGCTGCGCCTGTATGGCCGCCTCCAGCAGTGGCAGGTGCTGCAGGACCTGGACCCGGCCGCGCGCATCGACACCCCCTACCAGCGCTCGCCCCAGCTGGGCGCCCGCTGGAGTGCCGAGCGGCTGCCGCGCGGCTTCGATGCCGGGCTGAGCCTGGAGTACAACCGCTTCGATCTGCCGCGCAATGCCGCACCACTGCCCCTGCCCACGGGCACGCGGGTGCACGCACTGGGCCACCTGGGCTGGACCCTGGGTGACACCGGCTGGTGGCTGAAGCCCCGCATGTCCTTCAACGCGGCCAGCTACCAGTTGGATCAGTCGATGGCCGATGGCCGCCGTTCCGCGTCGCGGGTCGTGCCGACCTTCAGCATCGACCAGGGCTGGCTGTTTGAGCGCAAGACCGAGTACTTCGGCCGCGCGCTGCTGCAGACGCTGGAGCCGCGCCTGTTCTATGTGCGCACGCCCTTCCGTGATCAGCTGGGCCTGCCCAACTTCGACGCGGCGGCCAAGGACTTCAATTTTGATTCGATCTACACCGACAACTCCTTCTCTGGCGTTGATCGGGTCTCGGACGCGCACCAGCTGACGCTGGGCGTCAGCTCGCGCCTGACCTCGCTGCGCGACGGCAGCGAGCTGCTGCGCCTGGGGGTGGTGCAGCGCGTGCTGTTCCGCGACCAGCGCATCACGCCCGAGGGCACGCCCAATACGCAGAAGCTGTCGGATCTGCTGCTGCTCGGCTCGGCGCACCTGAGCCCGCAGTGGTGGGCCGATGGCGCGATCCAGTACAACTCGGATCTGAACCGCACCGTGCGCTCGGTGATGAGCCTGCGCTACTCGCCCGGGCCCTTCCGCACCATCAATGCCACCTACCGGCTGGCCCGCGGCCAGAGCGAGCAGGCCGAGCTGGGTTGGCAATGGCCGCTGTCGGGCCCGGCCGCGGGCAACAACGCCGAGAGCGCGGTGCGCAAGGCGACCGGCGGCAGTTCCTGCTCGGGCAGCTGGTACAGCGTCGGCCGCGTGCTCTACAGCATGCAGGACCGCCGCATCACCGATTCTCTGGTCGGCTTCGAATACGATGCCGGCTGCTGGATAGGCCGCGTGGTGGTAGAGCGCCGCTCCACCGGACGGGCCGAAGCCAACACGCGCTGGATGTTCCAGCTCGAGCTGGTGGGCCTGGGCCGGCTAGGGAACAACCCCCTGAATGTCTTGAGGGACAATATCCCTGGTTACCGCTTGCTGCGCGAGGATCGCGCGGCGCTCACAGATGCCTCCTATGACTGACCTGCCGACCTCACTCAAGCCTGCTCTTCTTGCCGCCACCCTGGCCGCCCTGCTGCTGGCGCCGCTGGCCCAGGCGCAGTCCGCCAGGGCAGCCACTCGCCCGGCCGACTCGATCGCCGCCATCGTCAACCAGGACCTGGTGACCGAGATCGAGGTCCGCCAGCGTGCCGAAAGAGTCCGCGAGGAGGCCAAGCAGCGCGGCGAAAGCGCGCTGTCCGCGACCGAGCTGCGCAAGACGGCGCTGGACAGCCTGATCGACGAGCGGGTCGTGCTGACCTATGCCCGCGAGGCCGGCGCCAAGATCGACGAGGTCGAGCTGGACCGGGTGGTCGCCAATGTGGCCGCGCAGAACAGCCTCAGCCTGCCCGAGCTGCGTGACCGCCTGAAGGCCGAGGGCATTGAGTACCGGCGCTTCCGCGAGAACCTGCGCGACCAGATGATGGTCGAGCGGGTGCGCGAGCGCGAAGTGCAGGGCCGCATCCGCGTCAGCGAAGCTGATGTCGAGGAGTTTCTGGCCAAGAAGCGCGAGGCCGGCAAGGCCAATGCCCAGTACAACATTGCGCAGGTGCTGGTGATCGTGCCCGAGGGCGCCAACGCCGCCGTGCTGGCCGAGAAGCGCGCCAGGGCCGAGGCCGCGCTGGCCCGCATCAAGGCCGGCGAGGCCTTCGACGTGGTCGCCAAGCAGATCTCCGAGGATGCCTACAAGGACAAGGGCGGCGAGCTGGGCCTGCGCCCCGCCGCCAAGCTGCCGGACGCCTTTCTGGCACATGTCAAGGACCTGAAGTCGGGCGAGGTGGCTCCCGAGTTGATGCGCTCCGGCGCCGGCTTCCACGTACTGAAGCTGATCGAGAAGCAGGACGGCTCCGACGGTTCGGTGGTGCAGACCCGCGCCCGCCACGTGCTGCTGCGCGTGTCCCCGCAGCTGACGGCCGAACTGGCCGCCCGCCGCCTGGCCGAGTTCAAGCGCAGCATCGAGACCGGCAAGACCACCTTCGAGGCCGTGGCCCGAGAGAACTCCGAAGACGGCAGCGCACCGAACGGCGGCGATCTGGGCTGGTCATCGCCGGGGGGCTTTGTGCCCGAGTTCGAGGAGGCGATGAACGCGCTGAATCTCGGCGGCATCTCGGCGCCGGTGGTCTCGCGTTTCGGTGTGCATCTGATACAGGTGCTGGAGCGCCGCAGCACCATTCCTGACCCCAAGCAGGTGCGGGCCCAGGCCCAGGCGGCCCTGCGCGAGCAGAAGTACGCGGCGGCCTTCACCGATTGGGTGAAGGATCTGCGCGGGCGCGCCTTCATCGAAATGCGCGGCGACGCTTCGCAGTGAGTACCCTGTGACGCACCATGTCGCGCGCAAGCGCTTCGGTCAGCACTTCCTGACCGACCGCATCGTCATAGAGGACATCGTCCAGGCGATCAAACCGCAGGCCGGCGACGCCATGGTCGAGATCGGCCCGGGCCTGGGTGCGATGACGATGCCGCTGCTGGCCTATGTCAATCCGCTGACCGTGATCGAGCTGGACCGCGACCTGGCCGAGCGGCTGCGTCAGCGGCCCGGCCTGAAGGTGATCGAGTCCGACGTGCTGAAGGTGGACTTTGCGGCGCTGGCCGCAGAACACGGCAAGAAGCTGCGCGTGGTCGGCAACCTGCCCTACAACATCTCCTCGCCGATCCTGTTTCACCTGCTGGACTTCGTCGACCAGGTGCAGGACCAGCACTTCATGCTGCAAAAAGAGGTCGTTGACCGCATGGCCGCCGAGCCCTGCTGCAAGGACTATGGCCGGCTGACGGTGATGCTGCAGTGGCGCTACCAGATCGAGTCGGTGCTGGACGTGTTGCCCAGCGCCTTCGACCCACCGCCGCGGGTGGACTCGGCCATCGTGCGCATGCTCCCTCTGCCCGTGCCGGCGGCCGTCGATCAGAAGCTGCTTGGCGAACTGGTCGCCGTGGCCTTCTCGCAGCGCCGCAAGATTCTGCGAAACACCCTCGGCGCCTGGCTGGAGCAGCGCGGTTTTGGCGGGCAGTTCGATCTGCAGCGGCGCGCCGAGGAGGTGCCGGTGGCCGAGTATCTGGCCCTGGCGCTGGCCGTTTCCTGATACTGCCGCCCGGCCTGGCCAACAAAAAAGCGACCCGGAGGTCGCTTTTTTTTGGCTCTGACGGAAGGTCAGGCCGCGTTCAACCACATTGCGGTGTCGAACGCGCTGCTCATCATCGGCATATTCATGCCGAACATGGCATTTGCTGCTGCCTTTGACGTGTTTTTCGGCGCCGGCTTGTCGCTGACGCTGGGGGCCACCTCAGTAGCCCGCTCCCATGACCCATTTTCTTGAGAGCGGGCTACTGAAAAGAATAGAAACACCTGAACTGAATCTTTCGATCCGCCCAGTAGTCGGCGGCGTCTCGGAACACATCCAGCAGTTGTTCCCTGGCCTCGCGGTCAAACTTGACGCTGTCGGGAATCTGCTCCAGCACCACCACAAAGCCGGGCTGGGCGCCCGATTTGTGGACCAGGTCGGTCATGCAGTCGTACAAGGCATCCAGATTCTTGCCAAAGTGCGCCGGGAACAAAAAGGCCTGGGCTATGCCCTCCAGTACGTCCTGTTTTGACTGCGCTGAAGTCAGATTGGCATAGAGGAAATGTTGGCCGGCCTCCTGGGCCGCCTGCATCAAATCCTCCACTCGATAAGCCCGTATGGACTGCACGATGTTTGGACGGACGGTCTGCAACAGCATGGTCACGATCCTCCTTTAGTCACGAAAACTTGTTCACGAACTCGACACCCCGCCGACTCACGGCCGCACGCGCTTGAAGCTTGCGTAGTGGTCGTCGGTGTAAAAACACGCCTCAGGTTTCGTGGGTGGCTGGCCGCCGCACACCAGACGACGAGCGCCCCGGTTACGGGCGCCTTTCGTCGGCACGGTATATTCGCGGTAGTACCCTCTGACTTTGGTGGGCAGCAGACGTTCACGATTGCCGAAGGTCGTGCCGTCCTTGCTGTAGGGGAAGGGTCCCCCGGCCAAAACCAGACGGTGAGTGGCTTGCGCCTCGACCGGAAGTGCTGCCAGGGCCACCGTCTCGTCTGCTGCCAGTCCCTTGGCCTGGGCCAAGCCGCCTAAGCTGCTGGCGAGCACCAAGGCGGTGGCAACGCTGAGCTTGCGAAAGGCCGACCACGGCGTGGGTCTGTGGAGCAAAGACACGGGTTTACCCTGAATCCTGAAAGCAACATGGTACAGAATGAGGGCGAAAAGCTCAAGGCTGTCCTGCGCCAAACCCGGAAATACGGCGCTTGTGAGTAGGCGCACACAGTTCCTGAAAGCGAGTGACTTCAATCACTTCATGGAGCCGTCACCTTCGGGTAAGCGTTCGCAAACAAATTTTGCTCAAAGCGCCCATCAATGAAAAAACGCCCCAGATTGGGGCGTTGTCTCGCGCCACTTCAGTGGTTCAGCGGGCAGCGTTGGCGTCCGCCACGGTCAGCGCCGTCATGTTGACGATGCGTCGCACGGTCGCCGACGGGGTCAGCACATGGACCGGTTTGGCTGCGCCGAGCAGCACCGGGCCGATCGCGATGCCGCCGCCTGCAGCAGTCTTCAGCAGGTTGTAGCTGATGTTGGCCGCGTCGATATTCGGCAGCACCAGCAGATTGGCCTCGCCCGTCAGGGTGCTGCGGGGCATCAGCTCGGCGCGGTACTTGGCGTCCAGCGCGGTGTCGCCGTGCATCTCGCCGTCCACCTCCAGCCAGGGGGCCTGCTCGCGCAGCAGGGCCAGGGTCTGGCGCATCTTCTGCGCGCTGGGGTGCTCGCTCGTCCCAAAGTTCGAGTGCGACAGCAGAGCGGCCTTGGGATGCAGGCCGAAGCGCATCAGCTCTTCGGCGGCCATGGCGGTAATCTCGGCCAACTGCTCGGCGGTCGGGTCGTAGTTGACATGCGTATCCACCAGGAACACCTGGCGGCCGGGCAACATCAGGCCGTTCATGCAGGCATAGATCGGCACATCCTGCGGCGTCTGCGGGCAACCACCGGCGCGCTTACCTATGACCTGATCAATGTAGTGCAGATGGCTGGCCGTGGTGCCCCAGGTACCGCACAGCATGCCGTCGACTTCACCCTTGTGCAGCATCATGGCGCCGATCAGGGTGAGGCGGCGGCGCATCTCGATCTTGGCCACCTGTATCGTCACACCCTTGCGCTCGGTCATGCGGTGGTAGGTCTGCCAGAAGTCGCGGTAGCGATGGTCGTGCTCGACATTGACCACATCGTAGTCCTGGCCCTGTTTGAGCCGCAGGCCGAAACGCTCGCAGCGCTCGGCGATGACGGCCGGGCGGCCGATCAAGGTAGGGCGAGCCAGATTCTCGTCCACCACCACCTGCACCGCACGCAACACGCGTTCCTCTTCGCCTTCGGCGTAGGCCACGCGCTTGTTCTTGGCGCGTTTGGCCTCAGTGAAGATGGGCTTCATCGTCGTGCCTGAGGCATAGACAAAGCTCTGCAGCTTCTCGCGGTAGGCCTCCATATCGGTGATCGGACGCGCGGCCACACCGGAGTCCATGGCGGCCTGGGCCACGGCCGGAGCGATCTTCATCATCAGCCGCGGGTCGAAGGGCTTGGGAATCAGGTACTCGGGGCCGAAGCTCAGATTGGCACCGGCATAGGCGGCGGCGACGACCTCGCTCTGCTCGGCCTGGGCCAGCTCGGCGATGGCGCGCACGGCGGCAATTTCCATCTCGTCATTGATCGTCGTCGCACCCGAATCGAGCGCGCCGCGGAAGATGTAGGGGAAGCACAGGACGTTGTTGACCTGGTTCGGATAGTCGGTACGCCCGGTGGCCATGATGGCGTCGCTGCGCACGGCGTGCACGTCTTCCGGCAGGATCTCGGGGTTCGGATTGGCCAGGGCGAAGATCATCGGCCGCTCGGCCATCGTCGCCACCATGTCGGCCTTCAGCACGCCGCCGGCCGACAGGCCGAGGAACACGTCCGCACCCTTGATCACATCGCGCAGGCTGCGCTGATCGGTCTTCTGGGCGAACTGCTCCTTGTCCGGGTCCATCAGCTCGACCCGGCCCTCGTAGACCACGCCGGCCAGGTCGGTGACCCAGATGTTCTCGCGCGGCAGCCCCAGCTTCATCAGCAGGCCCAGGCAGGCCAGCGCCGCGGCGCCGGCGCCCGAGGTCACCAGCTTGACCTGGGTGATGTCCTTGTTCAGCACCTTCAGGCCGTTCAGCAGCGCCGCGCCGACGACGATGGCCGTGCCATGCTGGTCATCGTGGAAGACGGGGATCTTCATGCGCTCGCGCAGCTTGCGCTCGACGTAGAAACAGTCCGGCGCCTTGATGTCCTCAAGGTTGATGCCGCCAAACGTCGGCTCAAGTGCTGCGATCACGTCCACCAGCTTGTCGAGGTCGTTCTCCTGGATTTCCAGGTCGAACACATCGATGCCGGCGAACTTCTTGAACAGCACGCCCTTGCCCTCCATCACCGGCTTGGACGCCAGCGGGCCGATGTTCCCCAGACCGAGCACGGCCGTGCCGTTGGTGACCACGGCGACCAGATTACCGCGCGAGGTGTAGCGGAAGGCATTGGCCGGGTCGGCGACGATCTCCTCGCAGGCATAGGCCACGCCCGGCGAATAGGCCAGGGCCAGGTCACGCTGGTTGACCAGCTGCTTGGTCGCGGCGATGGCGATCTTGCCCGGCGTCGGGAACTCGTGATACTCCAGCGCCGCTTGACGAAGTTGGGCGCTCTTTTCTTCTGAGTTGATCATGGGGCGTGGCTCGCTTGACAGCAGGGAGCTGGATTGTAGGAGTGTCAAGACGCGCGCGGGTACGCGGAACTGCGCATGCCGCACCGCGCGCGTCCGCCGATACTGACTGCTTACGCCTACATTCAAGCGCATGCCCAGCCCCCGCCCTTCCGAACCCCTGCTTGGCCGCGCCCGGCGTTGGCGCCGGCCGCTGCTGTGGGCAGCGCTGGTGGGCCTGCTGCTGATTGCGCAGTCGCTGCTGGTGGCCTTGACGCTCAGCTATGAGGCCACGCGCTCGCAGGAGCAGGTCGAGCAGGTGGCCGGTGAGGTGGCCGGGCGGGTCAAGCAGAGCGCCTCGCGCTATCTGCAGGGCCTGCAGGCGCTGATGTGGCTGCGCGAGCCGGGCCCGGTGCTGTGGCGCAGCCATGCGGCCGAGCTGCTGCGCGAGCACCGGCCGCTGCTGCGCATCGAGCAGCGCAACCTCAATCTGGGCGTGGACGAGGCGGTGGACAGCCCCTTCGCTCAGCCACTGTTCACCCTGTTGCCGCGCGAGGCCATAGGCCTGGAGCCGGAGCTTGCCTGCGTGGCGGCGCGCCGCCAGGGCACCCAGCTGTATTCGCGCAGCTATTTCGTGCCCATGGCCGGCGGCGAGGGGCTGGAGGTGGTGGACCTGTGCCTGCCGCAGATGCGCGCCGGCCAGATCGCCGGCTATCTGGTGGCGACGATCAGCCTGCGCATGCTGCTGGAGGAGTCGGTCGCCACCGACCATGCGCGGGGCCACGAGTTCAGCTTTGTCGAGGGCGACGGCACGCGGCTGGCACGCGCCGGCCTGACCCGCGGCGCCGGCGTCTATCTGATGGAGCGCCTGGTCGATCTGCCCGGTCTGACCCTGCAGCTGCGCGTGGACAGCGGCGCCGGCGCGCCGAGGCTGATCCCGAATCTGGCCACGGCGCTGGTCATGGGCCTGTCGCTGGCGCTGTTCGCCGTGGTGCTGCTGCTGGCCCGCGATGTGCGCCGCCGAGCCCAGGTCGAGGCCGCACTGGCCGAGGCGCTGGCCTTCCGAAAGGCGATGGAGGATTCGCTGATCACCGGCCTGCGCGCCCGCGATCTGGACGGCAACATCACCTACGTCAACCCGGCCTTCTGCACCATGGTCGGCTTCAGCGCCGAGGAGATGCTGGGCAGCACAGTGCCACCCTACTGGCCACCCGAGTTCCGCGAGTCCTACCAGGAGCGCTACAAGAGCCTGGCCCGGCGCCTGGAAGCCCAGCAGGATCCGCGCGCCGGCTTCGAGACCGTGTTCATGCGCAAGAACCAGGAGCGCTTTCCGGTGCTGCTGTTCGAGGCCCCGCTGCTCGACCCCCAGGGCCGGCATCGCGGCTGGATGAGCGCGGTGCTCGACGTCAGCGCGCAGCGCCGCGTCGAGGAGATCTCGCGCCAGCAGCAGGAGCGGCTGCAGGCCACGGCCCGCCTGGCCACGATGGGTGAGATGGCCTCGCTGCTGAGCCACGAGCTGAACCAGCCGCTGGCGGCGATTGCCAGCTATGCCACCGGCTCGCTGAACCTGATCGAGCGCGAGGCCCACGATGCGCAGACCCCGCAGATGCTGCACCAGGCGCTGGGCCGCATTGCCGAGCAGGCCGAGCGGGCGGGCCGCATCATCAAGAGCGTGCACGACTTCGTGCGCCGACGCGAGCAGGCCCGCGAGCCGGTGGGGGCCGACCAGCTGGTCGAGGCAGTGATGCCGCTGGTGCGCCTGCAGGCGCGCAAGAGTGGCGCCCGGGTCGAGCTGGACCTGCCCACGCCGGTGCCGCGCATGCGCTGCGACCGCACGATGCTGGAGCAGGTGCTCTTGAACCTCACGCGCAACGGCATCCAGGCGATGGATGGCGAGGCCACGCCGCTGGCCGAACGCGTGCTGACGCTGCGCGTGCGTCAGCAGGGGCGCTGGGTCAGCTTCTTCGTCACCGACCGCGGCCCCGGCATCGCCCCCGATGTGGCCAAGCGCCTGTTCACGCCGTTCTTCACCACCCGCAGCGAGGGCATGGGCCTGGGCCTGAGCCTGTGCCGCACGGTGGTCGAGCAGCATGGCGGCGCGCTGGACTTCGAAAGCCGCACCGTCGCCACCGAGCACAGACCCACCGGCACCGAGTTCCATTTCACCCTGCCGGCAGATATGCCGACGGATGCGCCGACCGTTGCCGCCGAGACAGAGACAATGAGGAGCGAAGCATGAGCACCAGCCACCCTGCCATGGGCCTGCCCATGGTCTACCTGGTCGACGACGAGGACGTGGTGCGCGATGCCTTGGCCTGGCTGCTGCGCTCGCGCCGCCTGCTGTCAGAGGGCTTTGCCAGCGGCGAGGCCTTCGAGGCGATGCTGGACGGCCGCCCCGACACCCGCGCCGGCGGCGACTGGCCCCAGGCCCCGTCCTGCCTGGTGCTGGACATGCGCATGCCGGGCATCAGCGGCCTGGTGCTGTTCGAGCGCCTGGTCGAGCGCGGCCTGACGCCGGTGCTGCCGGTGATCTTCCTGACCGGCCATGGCGATGTGCCGACCGCGGTGGCGGCGGTGAAGAGCGGCGCCTTCGATTTTGTCGAGAAGCCGTTCTCCGACAACGCGCTGGTGGACCGCGTCGAGCAGGCGCTGGCCGCCAGCGGCCAGGCGATCGCGCGGCGCCAGGCGATGCGCGCGATGAGCCAGCGCATGGCCGAGCTGACCGAGCGCGAGCGGGAGGTGATGGCCCTGGTCGTCCAGGGCCTGCCCAACAAGCTGATCGCCGACAACCTGAACATCAGCGTGCGCACGGTCGAGGTGCACCGGGCCCGGGTGTTCGAGAAGATGGATGTGAAGTCGGCGGTCGAGCTGTCGAATCTGCTGAGGGAAGCCTGACCGCCCTCAGGCAAACAGTGCCTCAGCCCGCTCGCGCGCCCGCGCCGGCACGCTGCCGGTCAGCGCAATCGCCACCGGGCGCTGCGGATCCAGCAGGCGGACGAACACCGCATGCACATCCTGCGCCGTCACGGCCTGCAGATGCGCCAGCCATCGCTGCGGGTCGCGCAGGCGGCCGAAGGTGAACAGGTCTTGCGCGGCCGTCTCCAGCTGGCGCGACGGCTGCTCCAGCGCACGCAGTGCCCGCACCGTCAGCTGCTTGCGGGCCCGCTCCAGGCCCACCGCATCGATATTGCCGTCGGCATGCTGGCGCAGCAGACCGGCCACGGCGGTCAGAAACTCTTCGGCATGGGCCGGCGCCGTCGAGCCCTCGATCACGAACTGCCCGGCCAGCGGGCCGATGTCGGCCGTGCAGGCCGCGTGATAGGCCAGGCCGCGGCGCTCGCGGATCTCGTCCAGCAAGGGCGAGCTCATGCCCTCACCCAGCAGGGCGGCGGCCAGCACAAAGGGCACATGCTGGTCGCCATCGTCCAGCGCGGGCGCCTCGAAGCCCAGCACTGCCTGGCATTGGCCGCTGCCGGCCATGCGGCGCGTCTTCAGGCCGCCCAGCCAGGCCGGCGCCGCCACCTCGTTCGGTATGCCGGCCGGCATCGCGCCAAACGCGGCCTCAACGGCACGCACAAAGGGCTCGAACTTCACCGGGCCGGCGACCGCGACCACCACATTGCTGGCGGTGTACTGGGTCTTTGCATAGTCCAGCAGGTCCTTGCGGCTGAAACGCAGGATGTTCGCCTGCGTGCCGATGATGGGCCGCCCGGCCGGATGCGAAGCCCCGTAGCAGGCACGATCGAACAGCTGGAAGGCGACCGTGGTCGGGTCGTCGTCGAACTCGCTGAACTCCTGGGCAATGACGCGGCGCTCGCGCTCCAGCTCATCGGCCGGAAAGCTGCTGTTCAACACAATGTCGGCCAGCATCGCAACGAAGGCGTCCAGGTCGCCCGGCAGGCCCTCGAGGTGGAAGGCCGTGTGGTCCTTGTCGGTGTGCGCATTGACCTCGGCGCCCAGCCGCTCGGCATCGAGATTGATGCGCTGGCAGTCCCGCGTGGCCGTGCCCTTGAAGGCCATGTGCTCGACCACATGGCTGATGCCATTCAGCCGCGCGCTCTCGTGCAGGCTGCCGGTGCGGATGAACACGCTCAGCGACACGGTGGCGCGCCAGGGCATCTCAATGGCGACGGCGCGCAGGCCGTTGGAAAGGGTGGCGAGGCGGGGGGCGGTGGAATTCAAGGTGGGCGATTGCGGGGGAAAACGGACCGGCTAGTGTCGCCGCTATCGAATGCCCGGGCTTTTGTCAGTCTTGCGGGCCACCAAACCGGGCGAAGAACTCCTCGACAAAGCGCTGCGATCCGGTCAGCGTCAGGGTGACGGCATGCCAGCCGCCTGGCTCCACGCTGACCTGCAGGTCATGGTCCCAGTCCATGCCCTCATCGACCGGCCCATGGGTGTGCGGGAAGCTGCGCCAGGCCCAGTCCAGCACCTGCTGCACCTCGGCCATCACCGCCCCGTGCTGCTCCTTTGAGGTGGAGGCCAGCGCTTCCAGCGTGGTGACGCCTTCGGTGTCTTCGCTGAGGTCGAAGCTCAGGTAGTCCATGGTCGGGGGCCTGCGGATGGCTGTGCGAATGCGGGATTATCCGCCCCGTGCCCGCAGGCGCGGCGCGGCCGGCGGCGCCATACTGGGAGCGCCCCAACGATCCGAGGATTCCGCCATGCCCCAGTTGCTGTCGCGTCGTCGCCTGGTCCTGTCCGCCGGCCTGGCGCCCATCGCCGGTCTGACGGCCTGCATGAGCACGGCCTCGCTGCCCGCCGGAGCCCGGGCGGCATTGGCGCCCAGCGGCCGGCTGCGCGCCTGCATCAACCTCGGCAATCCGATTCTGGCCAATCGCAGCGGTGCGGGCGTCGTCAGCGGGGTGTCGGTGGACCTGGCGACCCTGCTGGCCGAACGCCTGGCGGTACCGCTGGAGCTGGTGGTGGTCGAGGCGGCACTGAAGTCGGTGGACACGGTGAAGGCCGACCAGGCCGACATCGGCTTCTTCGCGATCGACCCGCGGCGCAGCGACGGCATCGGCTTCACCGCACCCTATGTGTTGATCGAAGGCGCCTATCTGGTCCGGCAGGGTTCGGACCTCACCGACAATGCCCAGGTCGATCGCGCCGGCACACGCATCATGGTCGGGCGCGGCAGCGCCTACGACCTCTATCTGTCGCGGGAGCTGAAAACCGCGCAGCTGATGCGCACGCCGACCTCGCCCACCGTCGTCGAGCGCTTTCTGGCGGAGAACGCGGACGTCGCCGCCGGCGTTCGGCAGCAGCTGGAGGCCGATGCCGCGCGCCTGGGCGGGCTGCGCCTGCTGCCCGGCCGCTTCATGGTCATCGAGCAGGCGATGGGGCTGCCCCTGAGCCGTGGCGCCGCGGCCAGGGCGATGCTGGCCAGCTTCGTCGAGGAAGCCAAGGCCAGCGGTTTTGTCGCGCAGTCGCTGGCGCGGCACAGCATCAGTGGGGCCATCGTCGCACCGGCCTCCCGCTGATACAAACTAGGACAGCTTGAACACCGCCACGATCTTGGCCAGATTGGCCGCCTGGTGCTTGAGACTCTCGGCCGCGGCAGCGCTTTCCTCAACCAGGGCAGCATTCTGCTGGGTCACCTGATCAAGCTGGTTGACCGCATCACCGACCTGGCTGATGCCTGAACTCTGCTCGACGCTGGCGGCGCTGATCTCGTTGATCAGGTCATTGACCCGCCTGACCTGTGACACGATCTCGCCCATCGACTGGCCGGCCTCGTGGACCAGGCGCGAACCGTTCTCCACCTTCTCGACGCTGGCGCCAATCAGGGTCTTGATCTCCTTTGCCGCCTGGGCCGAGCGCTGGGCCAGGCTGCGCACCTCGGAGGCCACCACGGCAAAGCCCCGGCCCTGCTCGCCGGCACGGGCGGCCTCCACCGCCGCGTTCAGTGCCAGGATATTGGTCTGGAAGGCAATGCCGTCAATGGTGCCGATGATGTCGGCAATCCTGCGGCTGCTTTCGGTGATCTCGCCCATGGTCACGACCACCTGTTCGACCACCCGGCCGCCCTGGCTGGCCGCGCTGGAGGCGCCGCCAGCCAGCTGGGTGGCCTGGCGTGCGGTGTCGGCGTTCTGCTTGACGGTGGCGGTGAGCTGCTCCATCGAGGCCGCCGTCTGCTGCAGATTGCTGGCCTGCTCTTCGGTGCGCTGGCTGAGGTCGGCATTGCCGGAGGCAATCTGGGCCGAACCGGTGGCAATCGAGTCCGAGCTGTTGCGCACCTGACCGACGATGCGCACCAGACTGGCGTTCATCTCGGCCAGTTCGCGCAGCAGTTCGGCCACCTCGTCCCTGCCCTGCGCATGCACCTGCGAGGTGAGGTCGCCGGCCGAGATCGCCTTGGCCAGGGCCACGGCCTCGCCAATCGGCCGGGTGATGGACTTGACGATGACCCAGGCCAGGAAGGCGCCGCTGAACAGCGCGATCAGCGCAACGCCGATGGCGACGGCGGTGGCCGTGGCGCGGGTGCTTTGAGCGGCCTCGTACTCCTTGGCCGCCTGCGCGACCTGCAGCTTGACCAGCTCATTGATAGCCTTCTCGGCCGGCGGACCGAGCTTGGACACCGACTCGGTGTAGATCTTCACGGCCTCTTCATCCTGGCCCGCCACGATGGCATCGCGCACGGCAAGCAGGCCCTGCTTGACATAGGCTTCACGGGCCTTGGCAAACTCCGCGGCCAGGCTCGCCTCTTCCGGCGTCATCGCGGAGGCCATATAGGCCTTCCAAAGCTCGTTGGCCGCCTGGACATTGCTGCTCAGCTCCGCGCTCCGGCGCTCGATATTCTCCTTCGTCGGCCTGGCCATGATGTCCATCACCAGCACCCGGTTGCGGTTGATGATGCGGTTCACGTCGCCGAGCTGCTGCAGCGGAATGGTGCGGTCGATGTAGACATTGCGCAGCGCGTCGCTGACCGAGCCTATGCCTCGCAGGCCCACCACCGCGATCACCAGCATCAGCAGCAGCACCATGCCGAATGCCAGGGCCAGGCGCGGGCCGAGCTTGATGTTCTGTAGCGACTTCATGGGCGAGGTCCTTGTCGAAACGGTCACAGATCGTGCTCGATAAGGCGACTTTGATTAATTTCTTCGATTTGCGCAACCGCCCCGGTCGGGGCGGTCACGCAAAGCCCGGTCACCGCCCGGCCAGGTCGAAGCGGTCCAGGTCCATCACCTTGCTCCAGGCCGCCACGAAGTCACGCACGAATGCCGGCTGCGCATCGCTGCAGGCATAGACCTCGGCGAGGGCGCGGAGCTGGGCGTTGGAGCCGAAGACCAGGTCCACGACGGTGCCCGTCCACTTGAGCGCGCCCGTTGCCCGGTCGTGCCCTTCCAGCACGCCTGCGGTGGTGGACTTCTGCCACTTCGTTCGCATGTCGAGCAGATTCACGAAGAAGTCATTGCTCAAGGTCTCGGGCCGTTCGGTGAACACGCCATGGCTGGACTGACCGACGTTCGCATTCAGCGCACGCAGGCCGCCGATGAGCACCGTCATCTCGGGAGCGGTCAGGCGCAGCAGCTGTGCCCGGTCCACCAGCAGTTCGGCTGCCGCGCCCTCGGCCCCCTTGCGGGCGTAGCTGCGGAAGCCGTCAGCGATGGGCTCCAGCACGGCGAAGGATTCCACGTCGGTCTGCTCCTGAGAGGCATCCATGCGCCCCGGCGAGAAGGGGACCTGCACCTCGGTACCGGCCCGCTTCGCCGCGGCCTCGACGGCAGCGGCACCGCCCAGCACGATCAGATCGGCCAGCGACACCTTCTTGCCCCCCGTCTGGGCGCCGTTGAAGTCCTGCTGGATCGCCTGCAGCACCTGCAGCGCCCGTGTCAGCTCGGCCGGCTGGTTGACCTCCCAGTCCTTCTGCGGGGCCAGGCGGATGCGCGCGCCATTCGCGCCGCCGCGCTTGTCGCTGCCGCGGAAGGTTGAGGCCGAGGCCCAGGCCGTCGCCACCAGCTGCGAAATGGACAGGCCCGAGGCAAGGATACGGGCCTTCAGGGCGGCCACATCGTCCGCGTCGATCAAGACATGGTCGACGGCGGGGATCGGATCCTGCCAGATCAAGACCTCTGCCGGCACCAGCGGCCCGAGGTAGCGGGCGCGCGGGCCCATGTCACGGTGCGTCAGCTTGAACCAGGCGCGGGCAAAGGCATCGGCAAAGGCCTGCGGGTTCTGCATGAAGTGCCGCGAGATCTTCTCGTAGGCCGGGTCCATGCGAAGCGCGAGGTCCGCCGTGGTCATCATCGGCACATGGCGCCGGGCCGGGTCATGGGCATCGGGCACCGTGCCCGCGGCCGCGGCCTCCTTGGGCGTCCACTGATGGGCCCCGGCCGGGCTCCTGGTCAGCACCCACTCGTACTTGAACAGGATTTCAAGGTAGTCGTTGTCCCACCTGATCGGGTTGGTGGTCCAGGCCCCCTCGATGCCGCTGGTGATGGTGTGCACACCCTTGCCGGTACCAAATCGGTTGTTCCAGCCCAGGCCCTGTTCCTCGATACCGGCCCCCTCCGGCTCGGGCCCGACATACTGGCCCGGGTCGGCGGCGCCATGGCACTTGCCAAACGTATGGCCGCCGGCAACCAGTGCCACGGTCTCCTCGTCATCCATGGCCATGCGGGCGAAGGTCTCGCGGATGTCACGCGCCGAGGCGATCGGGTCCGGCTTGCCGTTGGGCCCTTCCGGATTCACATAGATCAGGCCCATCTGAACAGCGGCGAGCGGGTTCTCAAGCTCGCGGTCGCCGCTGTAGCGCTGGTCCCCCAGCCACTGGCCCTCGCTGCCCCAATAGATGTCCTCCTCCGGCTCCCAGATGTCCGGACGCCCGCCGGCGAAACCAAAGGTCTTGAAGCCCATAGAGTCCAGCGCCACATTGCCGGCGAGCACGATCAGGTCGGCCCAGGAGATCTTGCGACCGTACTTCTGCTTGACCGGCCAGAGCAGGCGCCGCGCCTTGTCCAGGCTCGCGTTGTCCGGCCAGCTGTTCAGCGGCGCAAATCGCTGCGCACCGGAACCCGCGCCGCCACGGCCATCGGCGACCCGGTAGGTGCCCGCGCTGTGCCAGGCCATGCGGATGAAGAAGGGCCCGTAATGGCCATAGTCGGCGGGCCACCAGTCCTGCGAATCGGTCATCAGCGCATGGAGGTCCTTGATCACGGCGTCGAGGTCAAGGCTCTTGAACTCGGCGGCGTAATCGAACGCCTCGCCCATGGGGTCGGACAGCGATGAGTGCTGATGCAGGATGTTCAGCTTGAGCTGATTGGGCCACCAGTTCGCGTTGGACCGGGCTCCCGCGATCGTGTGGGGACGGGCGTCGCTCGCGAACGGGCATTTGGATTCCGCTGACATGAAAAACTCCATTAAGAATTGGCGATGGGCTGACCGCTCCAGTCTAGAGTTCGGGCGCCGCGTCATGGGCGAAATTTCTCTATGGTCGCCATAGCCCACGCCCCCGCCGCAGGCTGAGACAATCCCCCCATGGGTGAATTCGATCTGATCAAGCGCTTCTTCACGCGACCCAGCACCCAGGTGCTGGGCGTCGGCGACGATTGCGCGCTGTTGGCGCCGACAGCCGGCATGCAGTGGGCCGTCTCCAGCGACATGCTGGTCGAGGGCCGGCACTTCCTCAGCACGGTGGCGCCGGAGCGCCTGGGCCACAAGGCGCTGGCGGTCAACCTCAGCGACCTCGCGGCCTGCGGCGCCACGCCCCGCGCCTTCACCTTGGCGCTGGCCCTGCCGCGCATCGACGAGGCCTTTCTGGACGGCTTTGCCCGCGGCCTGTTCGCGCTGGCCGATGCCCATGGCATCGAGCTGGTCGGTGGCGACACGACGGCCGGGCCCTTGAACATCTGCATCACCGTGTTCGGCGAGGTGCCGCCCGGCCAGGCCCTGCTGCGCAGTGGCGCGCAGACCGGTGACGACGTTTTTGTCAGCGGCACTCTGGGCGATGCGCGACTGGCGCTCGAGGTGTTTCGTGGCACGCTGAGCCTGCTCGGCGACGGATTCGACAGCGTTCGCCGGGCGATGGAGTTGCCGCAGCCGCGCGTCGCGCTGGGCCAGGCGCTGCGCGGGCTGGCCAGCAGCGCCGTCGATGTGTCGGACGGCATGCTGGGCGACCTGGGCCACATCCTGCAGCGCTCTGGGGTGGGTGCAACCGTGCAGGCCGACAGCCTGCCGCGCAGCGCCCTGCTGCAGACCCTGCCCATCGAGCTGCAGCGCCAGTTCGGCCTGGCTGGCGGCGACGACTACGAGCTGGTGTTCACCGCGCCTGAGTCAACACGTGCCGCCGTCGAGGCCGCGGCAGCCGGAGTCGGTGTGGCGGTGACCCGCGTCGGCCGTATCGATGCCGAGCCGGGCCTGCGGCTGACGGACGCGCAGGGCCAGGTCTTGCCTGCCCGCTACGGCTCCTTCGACCACTTCAAGTCATGATCAGCCCGGTCGAAGACGCTGTTCTCACCGGCGCGCCGCGCCGCGCCACCGGCCGCTTCATGCTGGGCCACCCGGCGCACTGGATCGCGCTGGGCTTCGGCAGCGGCCTGTCGCCGAAGGCGCCGGGCACCGTGGGCACGCTGTGGGCCTGGGTGTCCTTCCTGGTGCTCAACCGCTGGCTGGACGATGTGCAATGGGCCTGGGTGCTGGCCATCGGCACGCTGATCGGCTGGTGGGCCTGCACGGTGACGGCACGGAATCTGCGCACACCGGACCCCGGCTCCATTGTCTGGGACGAGGTGCTGGCCTTCTGGCTGATACTCTGGCTGGCCATGCCCATGGGCTTCTGGGGCCAGGCCGTTGCCTTCAGCCTGTTCCGCTTCTTCGACGCAGCCAAGCCTGGCCCGGTGGGCTGGGCCGACCGGCTGTTCAAGGGCCGGCCCGGTGTGCCGCCCGGCTGGTCCCAGGGCTTCGGCATCATTTTTGACGACCTGGTGGCGGCGCTGTGCACGCTGCTGGTGATCGCGCTGTGGAGAGCCATCTGATGAATGATCTGTTGTCTGCCCTGGCCACCACCCTGCGCGCCGGGGGCAAGACCATGGCCACGGCCGAGTCCTGCACCGGCGGCATGATTGCCACAGCCTGCACCTCCTTGGCCGGCTCCAGCCTGTGGTTCGAGCGCGGCGTGGTCAGCTACAGCAATGAGGCCAAGATCGAGCTGCTGGGCGTGCCTACGGACCTGATCAAGGCCCATGGCGCGGTCAGCGAGCCGGTTGCACTGGCGATGGCCAGCGGCCTGCTTGCGCGAGCTCCGGTTAATTTCACCGTCGCCGTCACCGGCATTGCAGGGCCCGATGGCGGCTCGGCCGACAAGCCGGTCGGCACCGTCTGGCTGGCGCTGGCCGGCAGGAGCGGCGTGCTGCGCGCCTGGCGCGAGCAGTTTGGCGGCGACCGCACCCAGGTGCGCGAGGCCACGGTGATCAGCGCGCTGCAGGCGCTGCTCGATCAGGCCCAGGCAGAGCTGCGCCCATGAGTATCCTGTTCATCGGCGGCTGGCAGCGCGGCAATGCCAAGGACGAGGCCGAACGCACTCAATGGCTGCAGGTCCTGCAGTTGGCCATGCCCGGCGAAGACTGGGTCGAGCAGGTCACCCCCGGGCAGGAGGCGCAGATCGAGGTGGCCGTGGTCGCCAACCCGCCGCAGGGCAGTCTGCAGGACCTGCCCGGGCTGCGGCTGATCCAGTCGCTGTGGGCCGGGGTGGACAGGCTCCTGACCGATACCAGCCTGCCGGCCGAGGTGCCGCTGGCCCGCATGGTGGACCCTGCCATGAATGAGGCCATGGTGCAGACGGCACTCTGGGCGGTGCTGGCATTGCACCGCGGCTTTTACGACGTGCAGCACCAGCAGCAGCAGGCGCTGTGGCAGGCGCCGGCGCAATGCCGTGCCCACGAGTGGCGGGTGCTGGTGCTGGGCCTGGGCGAGCTGGGCGGCCGCGTGGCCGGCACCTTGGCGCACTTGGGCTATGACGTCTGTGGCTGGAGCACGCGCCCGGCAACGATAGCCGGCGTCCGCACGGGCAGCGGTGAGGCTGAACTGGCACAGCTACTGGCCGAGGCCGACACGGTGATCAATCTGCTGCCGTTGACCGATCAGACCCGCGGCTTCTTCGCTGCCGCCCGCTTTGCTGCAATGAAGCGGGGCAGCACGCTGGTCAATCTGGCGCGCGGTGCCCATGTGATCGAGGCCGATCTGCTGGTTGCGCTGGACAGCGGCCAGCTGAGCCGCGCGGTGCTCGATGTGTTCAGCGTCGAGCCGCTGCCGGCGGCGCACCCGTTCTGGGCTCACCCGAAGATCACGGTGCTCCCGCACACCGCGGCACAGACCGATCCGCGCAGTGCGGCCGAGGTCGTGAAGGCCAATCTGGCGGCACTGCGCGAGGGCAGGCCCTTGGCTCATCTGGTGGCGCGCAGCAAGGGCTACTGAACCCCGCATTCCGGCCTGCGGCCTGCATACGGGCTACGAACGTCAGGTAGCCCGGATGGAATCTGGGACCCCAAGCTCAAGCCAGCTTCGCGAACGCACTCTCCAGCGTTTCGTCGTCCAGCACCGGCGCCTGCCAGGCCTGCACCCAGGCGACGAACTCCTGCTCGGGCATGGGCTTGGCAATGAAATAGCCCTGGCCCTCGTCGCAGTGCAGCGCGTCGAGCAGCTTCCAGGCCTTGGCCGTTTCTATGCCCTCGGCCACCACGCGCAGGCCCAGGTTGTGGGCCAGGTCGACGGTGGAGCGCACGATCTTGGCGTCGTCCAGATCGCGCTCCATGGCCATCACGAAACTCTTGTCTATCTTCAGCTCGTGCACCGGCAGGCGCTTCAGGTAGGCCAGCGACGAGTAGCCGGTGCCGAAGTCGTCGATCGACAGCTTGAAGCCCAGCTCGTGCAGGCGCTCCAGCGTCTGCTGGGCACGCTGCGGGTCGTCCATGATGGCGCTCTCGGTGATCTCCAGGCACAGCACCTGGGCGTTCATGTCATGGGTCTTGATCAGCTGCTCCAGCTTGGCCGGCAGGTCTTGGTCCAGCAGATCGCGGGTCGAGAGATTGATGCTCAGCCGCAGGTCAAGGCCATGCGCGTACATCTCGCGCCAGGCCCGGGCCGACTGCTCGATGATCCAGGTCGTCAGGGTGCGGATGAAGCCGGTCTGTTCGGCAAACGGGATGAACAGCATCGGCGGCACCAGGCCGCGCTGCGGATGCTGCCAGCGCACCAGCGACTCGGCGCCGAGAATGCGGCCGGTGTGCAGATCGACCTTGGGCTGCAGATACAGGCGCAGCTCGTTGTGCTCGACCGCACGGCGCAGCTCGCTGAGCAGGGACAGCGACTCCTGGCTGTGCGCATCCAGCCCCGGGTGGTAGACCATGGTGCCGCTCTGCTTTTGCTTGGCGGTGTACATCGCCAGCTCGGCGCGGCTCAGCAGCAGTTGCACCTCGTGGCCATGCTGTGGGCAGCCGACGACGCCGATGCCGGCGCCCAGATCCACCGTGTTGTCGTCAATCGTCAGCGGCTCCTCGAAGGCGGTGAGGATGCGCTGGGCCACCTCGACCGCCTGCTCCAGGTCGGCACCATCGAGCAGCACGGCAAATTCGTCGCCGCCCAGACGGGCGATGAACCCCTCCTTGCAGACCGCCGGACGCTGCAGCCGGGAGGCCACGCCGCACAGCAGGCGGTCGCCGAAATGATGGCCCAGCACATCGTTGACATGCTTGAAACGGTCCAGGTCCAGCATCAACACGGCACAGGCGCGGCCGGTGTCGCGTTCACTGTCCAGGCTGCGCTGCAGCCTCTGGGCGAACTGCTCGCGGTTGGGCAGGCCGGTCAGCGTGTCCCAGTAGGCCAGGCGCTCGACCTGCTCTTCGCGGTGGCGTATGCCCTGGCGCATGGTCTCGAAGGCCTGGGCCAGGTCACCGACCTCGTCCCTGGCTTCGATGCGTACAGGCGTGGCGTAGTCGCCCTGGCCCAGGCGCTCGGCCGAGCGTGACAGCGCCGTGATCGGCCCGGTGATGCGCCGCGCAAACAGCACGCTGCCCAGCGCGAACACGGCCACGCCTATGGCCGTCAGCGCCAGCAGGGTCAGCTGCAGCTGACGGTAGGGCGCCACGGCCTCGTCGAAGGACCGCAGCAGCACGGCACCGAGGGCCATGTCTTGCCCGTCTCGGGGCTGCATCAGCGGCACATAGCGGGCGCGCTGCTTCTCGCCGCCCAGCATCATGGAGAAGCTCGGCTCGGTGGTGCTGATGCGGCTCAGGTCGGGGTCGGCATCGGTCTGCACCAGCGCGCGCAGGGCGACGCGCCAGTCGCCCCTGCCCGCTCGGGTCAGCACCAGACTGTGCAGCGATGACAGCTCGGCCAGATCCTGCAGCGGCTCGGCGCCGAGGCGAAAGCCCATCAGCACCCAGCCCACCAGCTGCGGCGCCCTGACCGGCACGGCCACCACCTGGTAGGGCTCGCCAGCGATCAGCACCAGTTGAGCCCGGTCCGGGCCAGGCTGCGCGGTCGGGGCGGAGGCGCCGGCGGCCGGCTTGGCCTTCAGCGCCTTCTCGGCGGCAATGATGCGCTGCGCCTCCTGGATGAAGGGGCCGGCGTTGTCGTGGGTGGCCGCGATCAACTGGAACTGCGGATCGGTATAGGCCGCCACCGACACGCCTATGCGTTCGCCGTAGTTGAGCAGCGCATCCTTGATGGTCTCGATGTCCTGCGCCGAAGAGCGGGTGGCGATGGTGGTCAGAAAACCATAGTCCGCGGCCAGCAGGCGCGCGGCATCGGTGCGCGTCTCGGCCTGCTGCGCCAGCAGCCGGTGCAACAGCTTCTCTCCGTTGCGCAACTCGGCCGCGATCGAGGCCTGGGCATTGCCCTCGATGCTGTTGCGTATCAGGCCGAAACTGAGCAGCTGCACGACCAGCAGCAGCGACAGGAACAAGGCGACGATGCGCCCCTCGAGGCGTCGCAGATTCAGAAAGCCCGGCCAGCGCATCGCAGGGATCACTTGACGGGCAGGCTCACGGTCGCCTGGCCGCCTGCGGCCGCCACCGTGACGGTCTGGCTGAGCATCGCCGCGTCGGGGCCCATGCCGCCATGCCAGGCCTTGAGCTGATGCTCGCCTGCCGGTACATCGAGCTGCACCTGGCCCTTGGCATCGCTGCGGCCGAACAGCGGCGTATCGACGACGACGATGTAGGCGCTCATGCGGTCATGGATATTGCAGCCCAGGGCCGCCACGCCGGGCTTGTCAAACACCACCGGCGCGGTCGGCGTGCCGGCATAGAGCTTGATCTCGAAGGTCTTGATGGGCGAGAACGAGTAGACATGATGGCGCACGGTATCGAAATTTGGGAAGTTCACCGCACTGCCGGTTTGTATCACCAACAGCATGGGCTGGAACTCCCGGTCTTTTTGCGACATCTGTGCAACCGTGCTGGCGGCAGCGGTGCGGCGCGCGCCCCGGACCTCGACGGCCACCACCGCATCGGCCAGCGGCTGACCCTGGCTGTTGCGCACCTGCACGGTCAGCGGGGCAGCAAGCAGCGGTGTGCCGGCCATCGCCAGCCCTGCGGCACTGACGAACAGCGCGACCCAGTGTACCGGGTGATGGGCAGGAGCTCGCATGGTCTTCACTTTCAGGCGTTTGGCGTGGCGAAATCGTGCTTCATCGGTGCCAGCATTCTGAGCAGCTGGCTCTTTGCCGCGGCGCCGGCCCCGGCCTGATCCAGCTCCTCCCGCAGGATGTCCACCAGCGCATCAAACTCCGAGGCCGTGAACGACAGTCCCTTGAGCGTGCCGCTAAGCGTCTGGTCCTGGGCGTTGCAGCCGCCACCTGCCAGCGAGCACAGCTGGACGCGCAGATGCTGCTTGAACGGCGGCAGGGTGACGCCGGCCAGGCCGCGCCGGGTGCGCGGGTCTTGCACCGCGCGGGCTATGCTGCGATCGACCAGGGTCGTCAGCCCCTTCTCGCCGCCGAGCCGGGCATACAGGCTGGGCGCTTCGTTCGAGGCGCAGGCCAGCAGCAGGCCGCTGAGGCCAAGCACCAGAAAAACGGGGGTCAGACGACGGGGCAAGGTGGACAGAACGTTCATCGCAGGGAGCAGGCTGACGGGGCGCAAGACCGGGCCTACCGCTCGGTATCGGCCCATCTTATGCCCGTCTTGAACCGCGGCTGTCGGGATCGCGGCGGTTTCCGTTGAGTTGTGGGCGAAAGCCGCGGCTTTCTGTCGCGATGAAGCGCAATGTCTTCTAGTGCGCTCCGACTTGGCGCGGCGCCCCCGCCTGCTTGTTCGGGTGCTGGGTGCAGCGCACCAGCATCAGCGCCAGGCGCTGCAGCGCGGCCCAGGGATCATGGGGCCACTCGGGATGCTTCAAACCCTTGACGATGCCATCGCAGATCTGCGCCGCCTCGACCAGCGGGGCCAGGCTCAGCGGGCTGAGCAGCGGCACGGCGCGCTCGAACAAGCGCTCCTTGACGCCCCAGACCCGGGCCTCGCGCAACGCCATGGGCATGGGCTTGCCCTGGTCGATCGCGTCTCTCACCCGCTTCAAGGCGCGTATGTCCTCGGCCAGCGTCCAGTGCACCAGCACGGCGGCCTCGCCCTCGGCCTGCAGGCCGTCGAGCATGCGCATCACGCGGGGCACCTGGCCCGCGAGCACGGCCTCGCTGAGCTTGAACACGTCGTAGCGGGCGACGTTCATCACCGCCGCCTCGATCTGCTCGAATGTCAGCTCGCCCTTGGGGTAGAGCAGGGCCAGCTTCTGCAGCTCCTGGTGGGCGGCCAGCAGATTGCCCTCGACGCAGTCGGCGAAGAAGGCCAGGCAGCGCTGGCCGGCCTCGCCGGCGGGCACGCGCTGCTCCTGCCGGGCCAGGCGCTGGGCAATCCATTGCGGCAGGGCCTGGCGGTCGACGGCATCGACGCGCAGCACCACGCCGGCACCGTCCAGCGCGGTGAACCAGGCGCTGCTTTGCTGCTGGCGGTCCAGCTTGGGCAGGGTGATCAGGGTCACCACATCGTCGGGCAGGTGCTCGCAGTAGCGCTGCAAGGCCTCGGAACCGTCCTTGCCGGGCTTGCCCGAGGGGATGCGGATCTCGATCAGCTGGCGCTCGGAGAACAGGCTCATCGCCTGCGCTGCGGCCAGCACCGGCCCCCAGTCGAAATAGGCGCCGGCCACGGTGAAGACCTTGCGCTCGCTATAGCCATCGGCGCGGGCGGCGGCGCGCACCGTGTCGCCGGCCTCCTGGGCCAGCAGGGCCTCGTCGCCATGGATGGTGTAGATCTTGCGCAGGCCCTTGGAGAGGCTGGCGGCAAGCTGGTCGGCTCTCAGTTGCATGGTGTCAGGATGGGCGCGCTGCCGCGAGACGGCTCATCACCTGCGACACCACGTCGGCCTGCATGGCGCGGAACAGCAGCGCCTCTTCCTGCTCCTTGGCCAGCGCATCGCGCTCGTTGTAATTCATGTCGCGCTTGAGCAGCAGCTCGGTGCGCGGAATCAGTTCCTTGCCGGCGGCACTGCGCAGGCTGAACTCCAGCCGCACGCGCAGCTGCAACTCGCGCACCTGGCCGGCGGCGGTGGACGCAGCCACCACCTTCTCGCGCAGGTCACGGTGCGCCTCGAATATCGCCTCGGCCTGGGCCGGACTGTCCACCACGCGGGTGTTGGCGCTCAGGGCCAGCTGGCGACGCAGCTCCAGGCCCAGCGGCGAGTCGGCGCGGAAGCCCAGCAGCGCCAGCCGGTCGAAGGGCAGCACCGGCGGGCGCTTCAGCTCGAAGCCGCAGGCCGCGAGCAGGCCCGCGCCCAGCGTGGCGATGACGGTGCGGCGCGAAGTGATGGCCATCAGACGACGACGTTGACCAGCCGGCCCGGCACGATGATGACCTTCTTGGCAGGCTTGCCCTCGCCGAAGCGGATGAACTCCGGATGCGCCAGCGCGGCCGCCTCGATCGTTGCCTTGTCCGCTGCGGCCGCGACCTTGACGGCACCGCGCAGCTTGCCATTGACCTGCAGCATCAGCTCGATCTCGTCCTGCACCAGGGCAGCCTCATCGACCTGCGGCCAGGGAGCGTCGAGCAGATCGCCCAGCTCGTTGGCATAGCCCAGCTGCTGCCACAAGGCATGGGTCAGGTGCGGGCAGGCGGGGTAGAGCACGCGCAGCAGCACCGAATAGCCTTCACGGACGGCGGCGCCCTGGCCCTGGGCCTTGAAGCCCTCCAGCGCATTCAGCAGCTTCATCGTGCCGGAGACGACGGTGTTGTACTGCAGGCGCTCGTAGTCGTAGCTGACCTGCTTGAGCACCAGATGGACCTCGCGGCGCAGGGCCTTGCCCTCGTCGTTCAGCGCGGCGAAGTCACGGCCGGCGGCCTGTATCGCCTCGGCCTGCTTGGCGCCATAGCCCCAGACCCGCTTCAGGAAGCGGTGCGCGCCCTCGACACCGGCATCGTTCCACTCCAGCGTCTGCTCGGGCGGCGAGGCGAACATCACGAACAGCCGGGCCGTGTCGGCGCCGTACTGATCGATCAGCTGCTGCGGGTCCACGCCATTGTTCTTGGACTTGGACATGGTCGTCATCTCATAGTCCAGCGGCGTGCCGTCGGACTTGAGCTTGCCGCCCACGATCTGGCCATGCTCGTTGGTCTGGACCTCGACCTCATGCTCCCAGTAGTAGTGCTTGCCGCCGCCTTCGGGCTTGTGCGAGAAGGCGCCCTTGAGCACCATGCCCTGGGTCAGCAGCTTGGTGAACGGCTCGTGGATGTCGACCAGCTTCAGGTCGCGCATCACCTTGGTCCAGAAGCGGGCGTAGAGCAGGTGCAGGATGGCGTGCTCGATACCGCCGATGTACTGGTCCATCGGCATCCAGTACTTCGTGCCCGCGCCGACCATCGCCTGCTCGTTGCCGGCATCGCAATAGCGCATGAAGTACCAGGACGAGTCCACAAAGGTGTCCATCGTGTCGGTTTCGCGCTGGGCTGGCTTGCCGCAGCTGGGGCAGGCCACGTTCAGGAAGGCGGCATGCTTGTTCAGCGGATTGCCGCTGCCATCGGGAACCACGTCCTCGGGCAGCACGACCGGCAGATCCTTCTCGGGCACCGGCACGGCGCCACAGGCATCGCAGTGGATGATGGGGATCGGCGTGCCCCAGTAACGCTGGCGGCTGACACCCCAGTCGCGCAGGCGCCAGGTGGTCTTCTTCTCGCCCAGGCCCTGGGCGCCGAGCAGCTCGGCGACCTTGTCCACGGCCGGCTTGTAGGCCAGGCCGTTCAAGACGCCGGACTCGACGCAGACGCCGCGCTGTTTGTCGCCATACCACTCGGCCCAGGCCTCCAGGCTGTAGCTCTGACCTTCGACGGCCACCACCTGCTGGATCTTCAGACCGTATTTCTTGGCGAACTCGAAGTCGCGCTCGTCGTGCGCCGGCACGCCCATCACGGCGCCGTCGCCATAGCTGATCAACACATAGTTGCCGACCCAGACCTCGACCTGCGCACCGGTCAGCGGGTGGGTCACGAACAGGCCGGTGGCCATGCCCTTCTTTTCCTGCGTGGCCAGTTCGGCTTCGGTGTTGCCACCGGTTTTGCATTCCTCGATGAAGGCAGCCAGCTGCGCATTGCCGGCGGCCGCATGGGTGGCCAGCGGATGCTCGGGCGCCACGGCGCAAAACGTGACCCCCATGATGGTGTCGGCACGGGTCGTGAACACGTAGAGCTTGCCGTCCTGTATCAGCTTGCCGTCGGCCTGCGTGATCTGGTGCGGGAAGGCGAAGCGCACGCCCTCGCTCTTGCCTATCCAGTTCTCCTGCATCAGGCGCACGCGCTCGGGCCAGCCGCTGAGGTAGTTCGGGTCTTCCGGATTGGCCACGGCCGACAGCAGCTCGTCGGCGTACTTCGTGATGTTCAGGTAATAGCCGGGGATCTCGCGCTTCTCGACCAGGGCGCCCGAGCGCCAGCCGCGGCCGTCGATGACCTGCTCATTAGCCAGCACGGTCTGGTCGATAGGGTCCCAGTTGACGACCTGGGTGCGGCGCTCGGCCACGCCGGCCTCCAGCATCCTCAGGAACAGCCACTGGTTCCATTTGTAGTAGCTGGGCTGGCAGGTGGCGACCTCGCGCGACCAGTCGATCGCCAGGCCCATGGCCTGCATCTGGCCCTTCATATGGGCGATGTTGTCGTAGGTCCACTTCGCGGGCGGCACCTTGTTCTTGATCGCCGCGTTCTCGGCCGGCAGGCCGAAGGCGTCCCAGCCCATGGGCATCAAGACGTTGTAGCCCTTCATGCGCAGCTGGCGCGCCAGCATGTCGTTGATCGTGTAGTTGCGCACATGGCCCATATGCAGCTTGCCGCTGGGGTAGGGCAGCATCGAGCAGGCGTAGTACTTGGGCTTGCTCTGGTCTTCGCTGACGCGGTAGGCGTCCAGCTGCTGCCAATGGGCGCGGGCGGCGGATTCGATCTCGGAGGGGCTGTACTTGTCGTTCATGGTGGGCTGCCGGCCGCAAGGACTTGCGGCAATCTGTGCCTCCGATTGTAGGAGGCGTTTGCAGGCCACCCGATGCCGGGCTTCAGCGCTCGCCGGGCTGGGCCACGAAGGCGATGCGGTTCAGGCCCACATCCTGGGCCCAGCCGATCAGCTCGGCCACCTGGCCATAGGGCACCATCTTGTCGGCGCGCAGCTGCAGCTCGATGCCGGGCGTGCGCTGGGCGGCCTGGGCCAGGCGCTGGCGCAGCTCGGCCGCCGCCATCCTCTGGTCGCCGAGGTAGAGGCTGCCGTCGGGCGTCAGCGCGACGATCAGAAACTGCGGCGCATCGCTGGGCGTGGCCGCCTCGGTCTTGGGCAGGTCCAGGCGGAGGCTGGAGCTCATCAGCGGCGCGGTGATCATGAAGATCACCAGCAGCACCAGCATCACATCGATCAGCGGCGTCATATTGATGTCGCTCATCGGCGTCGGGCCGGTGGTGCGTTCAAGCCGACCGAAAGCCATGCTGGCTTACTCCGACCGGGCCGGGGCGTCGTCGCCCAGCATCTCACGCAGATCGTGGGCAAAGCCTTCCAGCTCGGCCTCGCAGGCACCAACCAGCTTGCCGAAGATGTTGTAGGCCAGCACGGCCGGAATTGCCACCGCCAGGCCGGCGGCCGTCATGATCAGTGCCTCGCCGACGGGGCCCGAGACCTTCTCGATCGTGATCGCACCGGCCGTCGAGATGCTGACCAGCGCGTGGTAGATGCCCCAGACGGTGCCGAACAGGCCGATGAAGGGAGCAGTGCTGCCGATCGAGGCCAGCATTACCTGGCCGAACTGCAGCTGCTGCAGCACACCGTGCAGCGCGTCGCGCAGGCGGCGGGTCAGCTGCGACTCGCGCCTGCCCGAGGTTTCAAGCGTGCCTTTCGGCGCCGTGGCCATGCCGGCGTCCAGCAGCGGGATCAGCACCGATTCGCGGTCGAAATGGGCCAGTGCCTGGCGGGCATCGGCCAGCGAGGCTGCGGCCCAGAAGGCAGGAATCGCGCGGTTCAGGTCCCCACGGGCGCGGTTCAGCACCCAGCCCTTCCAGAAGATCACCACCCAGGCGCTGACCGACATCAGCAGCAGCAAGAGGGTGACGCTGTGCAGCACCCAGTCGCCCTGCTCCCAGAAGGTGGAGAAGCCGCTCATATGCCGTGTCAGCCCAGGCCAAGGACCTGGTCCATGCCGAACAGGCCGACGCTCTGGCCGCTCAGGAAGCGCGCCGCACGCAGGCTGCCCTGGGCATAGGTGGCGCGACTGGAACTCTTGTGGGCGATCTCTATACGCTCGCCGGTACCGGCGAACAGCACCGTGTGGTCACCGACGATGTCGCCGCCGCGCACGGTGGCAAAGCCTATCGTGGATGGATCGCGCTCGCCGGTCACGCCCTCGCGGCCATAGACGGCGCATTCCTTCAGATTGCGGCCCAGGGCCGAGGCCACGACCTCGCCCATCGCCAGCGCCGTGCCGCTGGGGGCATCGACCTTGTGGCGGTGGTGGGCCTCGACGATCTCGATGTCGAAGCCCTCATTCAGGGCGCGGGCCGCCATGTCCAGCAGGCGCAGCACGACGTTGACACCCACGCTCATGTTTGGTGCCATCACCAGGGCGATGTGCAGTCCATGCTCGGCGATCTGGGCCTTCTGCTCGTCGCTGAAGCCGGTGGTGCCGATGACGGCCTTGACGCCCAGCTCGCGGCACACGGCCAGATGGGCCAAGGTGCCCTCGGGACGGGTGAAGTCGATCAGCACATCGGCATGGGCCAGGCCTTGATGCAGGTCGGCGGTGATCAGCACGCCACTGGCGCGCCCCAGAAAGGCGGCGGCGTCCTGGCCCAGCTCGGGGCTGCCCGGCAGGCCCAGGGCGCCAGCCAGCACGCAGTCATTCGCCTGGGTCACGGCCTCGATCAGCATGCGGCCCATGCGGCCGTTCGCCCCGGCCACGGCAATGCGCAAGGGCGAGGCGCTCACGACTTCGGTTCCAGCGGCGGGTAGCTGCGCACGGCACCGACCGGCTCGGCCGCAGGTTGGGCCACCTTGGCTGGCACAGGCAGGGCCTTGCGCTCGTCTTCGGTCAACGCAAGCTTCGGCAGGTCGCCACGGCGCTTGAAGGTGGTGATCGAGGCGACGAAGTCGCTCTCGCTGGGCAGGTCACCCGGCACGTCAAGCGATTTCAGATTCTCGCCATCGAAGATCGCAATGACCTTGCGGTTCTGCGGCTCGGCGCCCTGACGGCGGATCGAGAACACATAGTCCCAGCGCTCGGCATGGAAGATGTCGGCCAGCAGCGGCGAACCCAGCAGGTCGCGCACCTGGCTGCGGTTCATGCCCGGCTTGACCTGGGCGACCATTTCCTTGGTCAGCACATTGCCCTGCACCACCTCGACCTTGTAGGGCGTCACGATGCCCAGCACCCGGTCGGCGGTGACGGAGGGCATATAGGAACAGGCGCCAAGAGCCGACAACGCAAGAGCGGCGCCCAGCAGGCGCGCACAAGAAGCAAATCTGGAGAGGGGTTGCATGGCGTGTGGCTTTGGGCGCCCGGGGCGGGAGCAAGCTGGATATGATGAGCCCATTCTAGCGGCAGGCCCGTGGGGGCCGCCTGCCTCCATCACCGCCCGCCCCGCCCACATATGAACCGCACCGAAGAAATCAAGAACAGCGGCCTCAAGGCCACCCTGCCGCGCATCAAGATCCTGGAAATCTTCCAGAAGACCAGCCAGCGCCACATGACGGCCGAGGACGTCTACAAGGCCCTGCTGCTGGAGGATGCCGACATCGGCCTGGCCACCGTCTACCGCGTGCTGACCCAGTTCGAGCAGGCGGGCCTGCTGTCACGCAACCACTTCGAGACCGGCAAATCGGTGTTCGAGCTGAACCAGGGCCACCACCACGACCATCTGGTCTGCCTGGACTGCGGCCGGGTCGAGGAGTTCTTCGACGCCGAGATCGAGCAGCGTCAGCACGCCATTGCCGAGCAAAAAGGATTTGCGCTGCAGGAGCACTCGCTGGCCCTGTACGCCTCCTGCCAGACCAAGGACTGCCCGCACCGCGGGGCACGGTAGACGGGCTTTTACCGATCCGGGTCGGGCTGGGTCATGCTGCGCTGGTGGCGCTCGACGAACTCGCTGTAAGTGTCTATGCCCCGCAGCTGCAGGATGGTGTTGCGCACTGCCGCCTCGACCAGCACGGCCAGATTGCGGCCGGCATCGACCGCAATCACCACCTTGCGCACCGGCACATCGAGGATGTCCTCGTACAGCGGTTCGTAGGGCAGGCGCTCGAAATCGCGCTCCAAGGTTTCCTTGCGCACCAGGTGCACGATCAGCTTGAGCCGCATCTTGCGGCGCACGGCGGTCTCGCCAAAGATCGCCTTGATGTCCAGCAGGCCGATGCCGCGCACCTCCAGCAGATTCATCAACAGCTCGGGGCAGCGGCCCTCCAGCGAGATCTGCGAGACGCGATACAGGTCCACCGCATCGTCGGCCACCAGGCCGTGGCCGCGCGAGATCAGCTCCAGGCCCAGCTCGCTCTTGCCCAGCCCGGACTCGCCGGTCAGCAGCACACCCAGACCCAGAATGTCCATGAACACGCCGTGTCGGGTGGTGCGGTTGGCGAACAGATGGCTGAGGTGGTTGCGCACCACGTCGATCACATGCCCGGCCGACTCCGCGGTGACGAACAGCGGAATGTCGGCGCGGTCGCACATCGCCACCAGGGCCTGCGGCGGCACCTGCTTGTCGGCGACGATCAACACCGGCGGCTCCAAGGTCACGATGCGCGAGATGCGGCGCTCCTGGTCCTCGGGCGAGCAGTCCTGCAGATAGGCGACCTCGCGGCGGCCGACGATCTGTACCCGGTAGGGGTGGATGTAATTCAGATAGCCGACCAGGTCGGCGGCCGACTGGGCGTCGCGCACGGCCGCTTCGTCGAAACGGCGCTCCGGGTGCGCATGGCCGGCGATCCACTCCCAGCGCATGGCCTCGCGGTGTTCTTCAAACAGCCGCTCGGCACTGATGGAGGTGGGTTTCACGCGTGAGGCAGGCCGGGGTGGTGGTTTGACGAGGGCGTCAGGCGACCGACTTCAGCGGTTCCCAGGCGGAGATCAGCTTGTGCAGCTCGCTGGCCAGCTCGGTCTGCATCAGCCGTTCGCGCAACTCGCGGTCCGACAGCATTTCGGCGATCTCGGACAGAATTTCCAGATGGCGCTGGGTGGCCGCCTCGGGCACCAGCAAGAAGATCAGCAGGCTGACGGCCTCGTCGTCCGGCGCATCGAACGGAATCGCGTGCTGCACCCGCACCACCGCCGCCAGCGGATTCTTCAGACCCTTGATGCGGCCGTGCGGAATGGCCACGGCGTGGCCCAGACCGGTGGAGCCCAGGCGCTCGCGGGCGAAAAGATTGTCGGTGACCGAGGCGCGGGAGATGGCGTGGTTGTTCTCGAACAGCAGCCCCGCTTGTTCGAACACGCGTTTTTTACTGGAAGCGTCCACATTCACCAGCACATTGCTGATGGGAAGGATGGCGGCAAGACGGTTCATCGGGTCGCAGCGCCGATTTCGGCCGAGGCCTTGGGCGGGACGCTTGTTCAATGTCAGGTCTGGGGATTATAGGAAGCCCGGGGCTTTGATGTTGGCCTGTGTGCGCCCCCCGGATAGAGGATTGCACCAAATTTGCGGCGGCGCAGCAACAAGCGCTGGTTTCCGCCCACCGAGACGGCTTCGGCCAACAAAAAGGCGGCCTTTGGGCCGCCTCCTCGTGTAAGGAATGGGGGCGCTACGGCGCAGGCACGTCCAGACGCTTGGCGGACGCGTGGTGGTGGTCTTGCAATCGATCCTTGTGTCGGCAGACCTGGCGGTCGAGTTTGTCCATCAACTGGTCAATGGCGGCGTAGAGGTCCTCGTGGGATTGTTCGACAAAGATGTCGCGGCCTTTGACATGTACCGTCACTTCGGCCTTCTGACGGCGGTCCTTTTCTTTCTGCTTTTCCACGGTGAGCAAGACGTTGATGTCAACGACTTGATCAAAGTGGCGGGTCACCCTGTCCAGCTTGGTGAGCACATACTCACGCAAGGCCGGCGTTACTTCGAGATGGTGGCCACTGATAGTCAGGTTCATAAAGCCTCCTTTCACAGGATTGAGACGAGGGCACGGTGGGACGAATGCAGGAGGAAGGAGTTCCACTTGATTCACCTATCGCGAACTCAGTGTGCGCCTGAACCTTGGATGTGACAAGCCGGTGACGATGCAGGAAAGCGATCAGTTCGAGGCCGATTCCGTGACAGTTTGTGCCTTGACAAATTGATTGACGTAGACACCTGACTTCGCGCGCCCGCACCACTGGGCGCCACCGCCGGGCGCACTGGACAGGCCCGGCAACAGCAAGTTAGGCTTGCCCGCTGCACAAGACCATTGACAGGGGCCAGAATAGGGCCACTCAACGCGCACAGGCCCGGTGCATCGGGCCGGACCGGGCGCATGGCATGATCGGCTTCGTTGGGTGAGGGGCCTGGCAGAACAACCACAGATAGAAAAATGATAAAGTCGATTGATCTTCTGAGGGCCGCACCGGCCCCACAAGCGCCACGAAACGGGTCGCACCGATGAGAAAGAGTGCCGCAAACGATGATGTGATGTCCACCCGGGACGCCGCCGAGCGCCTGGGCGTGGCCCTGCGCACGGTGCAACTCTGGGTGGAAAGTGGCGTGCTGCCGGCCTGGAAAACGGCCGGCGGTCACCGCCGCATTGCCAAGTCGGCGGTCGAGAAGCTGCTGGAAGAGCGCCGCATGGCGATCAGCGGCGAAGTCGCCAAACCCGATGTGCCGCAACCCTTTCGCATCCTGGTCGTGGAAGACGAACCCGACCTGTTGCGCCTGTTCACCATGGTGATCGAGGATTGGGGCCTGCCGGTGGCCCTTCGCACGGCGACCAATGGCTTCGAGGCGCTGGTGCGCATCGGCGAGCAATGCCCCGACCTGTTGATCACCGATCTGAACATGCCCGGCATGGACGGCTTCCGCATGATCCGCTCGCTGCGCAATTTCGGCGAGGGGCTGGAAACCCTGGAGATCGTGGCCGTGACGGCGCTCGGACCGCAGGACATCGAGAACCGAGGTGGCCTGCCCGATGGCGTCAAGGTCTTCATCAAGCCGGTGCCGTTTGCCGAGCTGGAGCAATTGGTGCGCGAGCGCGTGCCGACCGCCCTGGCGTCGACACCCGCCGTCGGCTGAGCCCGTCGCCTCGCAGTCGGCGGGGCGCCAGGCGCCATAATTTCGCATCGAATCTTTCGGAGATTGAATTGGACGTGCCCCCTTCTCGGCAGCCGTCCACTCCACGCAGGCTCAAGCGCCTGCGATAAGCGCCGAGGCGCCGGAGTGAGACGGTTGCGAGCCTCCCCGTTTCACCACTTGGCCCCGGCGGCGCGTGAGCGCCGTCAGCTCTGCTGGAGCTCTCATGCTCAACGTCTTTTCGCTGGCCAATGGCCGGTTGTTTCAGGAAGAGATTGAAAGCCTGGACGCGCTTGCCCATGTGCAGCCCGTCTGGGTCGATCTGGAAGATCCCACCGTCGAAGAAAAAGGCTGGATCGAGAACCACTTCGGTCTGATCATTCCCGCCGACGCGGTCGACGACGACCTTGAGGAATCGGCGCGCTTTTACGAGGAGGACAACGGTGAGCTGCACATCCGCTCCGACTTCCTGATCGACGATGATGTGACGCCGCGCAATGTGCGCGTGGCCTTCATCGTGCGCAACAACGTGCTGTTCTCCATCCACGGCGAAGACCTGCCGGTGTTCCGGCTGCTGCGCCTGCGGGCGCGCCGCATCCCGGCCCTGATCGAAGACGCCAAGGATGTGCTGCTCAAGCTCTATGACGCCGACGCCGAGTACTCGGCCGATGCGCTGGAGGGCATTTACGACAGCTTGGAGAAGGTCAGCGCCAGCGTGCTGAAGAAGGACGTCAACGACGCCGAGGCCGGCGAGGTGCTGGCGGCGATCGCCCGCGAGGAAGACTTGAACGGCCGCATCCGCCGCAATGTGATGGACACGCGCCGCGCGGTCAGCTTCATGATGCGCAGCCGCATGCTCAATGCCGAGCAGTTCGAGGAGTCGCGGCAGATCCTGCGCGACATCGATTCGCTGGACTCGCACACCGCCTTCCTGTTCGACAAGATCAACTTCCTGATGGATGCCACGGTGGGCTTCATCAACATCAACCAGAACAAGATCATCAAGATCTTCTCGGTGGCCAGCGTGGCGCTGCTGCCGCCTACGCTGATCGCCAGCATCTACGGCATGAACTTCAAGTACATGCCCGAGCTGGACCAGGCCTGGGGCTACCCCTTCGCCCTGGTGCTGATGCTGTGTTCGGTGGCCGCACCCTTCATCTACTTCCGTCGCAAAGGTTGGTTGCGCTGATCGCTCAGGAAGCGGCGAGCCGCCTCTTGATCCAGCGCAGCACGGCTCCCAGCAGCGGCAGCTTCTCGTAGAACTGCTCGGCCGCGTCCCAGTAGTCGCGGTGGTAGCTGACACGGCCCAGCGCATTCCAGCGCAGATGGCTGCTGCCGTGAATGGTCTGCAGCTGCAGCGGCCGGCTCTTCAGCCGGAAGCGGAAGTCCCAGGTCAGAAAGCACTGGTCGCCGCGGGCCACCGCTTCGAGCACGACGAAGCGCGGCTCCAGCAGCTCCTGGAACATGTGGACGAAGATCTGCTGCGTGGCGGGCAGGCCCTGGACCTCGTTGAACGGGTCCTTGAAGAAGCAGTCCTCGCTGTACCAGTCACCGAGGCGCATCACATCCTCGAACTTCAAATGCTCGAACAGGTCGATCACGGACTGCAGCCTCGAGTCGTCGGCTGCATGCGAGGTCGAGGGCGACTGCAGGATGGGGTTTTGCAGCATGCCTCAGACTCCGGTGACGCGGCGGACCAGCATGAAGTACAGACGATAGGGCAGCAGACGCAGCAGTTTGAGCCATAGCGTGAAGCGCTTCGGGAAGTGGATCTCGAAGCGACCCTTCGCATAGCCGTCGAGCATCGCCTCTGCCGCCTCTGCGGGCGTGATCAGTGCGGGCATGTGGAAGTCATTGCCGGCGGTCAGCGGCGTGGCCACAAAACCCGGACAGATCAGCGAGATGCCCAGGCCCATCCCATGCAGATCCAGGTACAGGGTCTCGGCGAGGTTGGCCAGCGCGGCCTTGGACGGCCCATAGGCCAAGGACTTGGGCAGGCCACGGTAGCCGGCCACGCTGGATACCAGGCTCAGGTGGCCGCCGCGTCCGCCACGCCCCTGAGCGGCCAGCTGCGGCAGCAGGGCATCGAGCAGATTCAGCGCCCCCCCATAGTTGACCTCCAGGTGCCGGTGCGCCTGGGCCAGATCGAAGTCGGTGGCACGCATGGCCTGGTAGTGGCCGGCACAATAGACGGTGAGGGCTATGGCGCGGTGGCCCGTGGTGATGGTTCGAACCGCGTTGCGCATCGCGTCGGCATCGGTGACATCCAGCGGCAGGGCCAGGCTGCCCGGGTGCTCGCGCTCGAAGGCCTGCAAACGACTCGCACTGCGCGCGCTGACAACGACGAAGGCGCCGCGCCGGTGCAGCTCATGGGCCAGCGCCTCGCCGATGCCGCTGGAGGCACCCACCAGCCAGACGCAGCGGCCCTGCCAATCCCGAAGCTTGGGATTCAGTGCCATGGCTCAGGGCTTGTAGAACGACAGCGTGACCTCGCCGAGCTTGATGCCGAACTTGCTCATCACCGCCTTGTTCAGCATCACCTTGTCGTCCATCAGATACATCCAGTCATCGAACTGCACCTCGTAGACGCTTCCGTCCACCGGCAGGCGCAGGGTGTAGGCCCAGCGCAGCGCATTGCCGGCCACCTCGCCCTGGGCCACGCCGACCACATCGTCGGCGGTGCCGGTGTAGCGGCCATTGGGCAATTTCTGCAGGGTCCAGACGCGGCGCTCCTTCTTGCCGTCGCTGTAGACGAAGTCCTCTTCGAGCACGCCCTTGTCGCCCTGCCAGCTGCCTTTCAGCGCGACGGTGAAGCGGCGCACCACCTTGCCGCTGCGATCGGTGAACAGGCCGTGCGCGGTAAGCGGGCCGTTCAAATAGCTGGCCAGATCGAGCACGGGCTTCTCGCTCGCGTAGTCGGACGGCACGGGGGCGGACGCGCAACTGGCCAGTGTCAGCAAGGCGCACAGCAGCAGCGGCAGATAACGTTTCATCATCGGGGGGTCTCGTTTCTTATCAACAATCCATACAGCAGGCCGGCGGCCAGCAGCTTTAGCGCGCAGGGCAGCGCGCAATAGACCAGGCTCAGGGCCGACAGGGCGGCCGCGTCCTGCTCGCCCGGGGCATAGCCAAGCCACTGCAGGGCCGGCAGGGCCAGGCCGGCGGCCAAGGCCAGGTTCAGCTTCGTAGCGAAGTTCCACCAGCCGAAGTAGGCCCCCTCCGCCTGACGCGCGTGGCCTGCGGTCTGGATCACGCCGGCCAGCATCGCGCCGGGCACGGCCAGGTCGGCGCCCAGCGCCGCTCCGCTGGCAATGCAAACGCCCAGGAAACCGAGGCGGTCGCCGCTATCCAGCGCCAGCGCCCAGCCGAAGCTGAGCACGGCCAGCCCCATGGCCAGCAGCCAGCTGCGTGCCAGGCCGATAGCCTGTATGCAGCGCATCCACAGCGCTATCGACAGCGCCGCGGCGGCGAAGTAGCTGCCCAGGAACAGGGCCTCGTCCTGAGGCAGCTGCAGCCGGTCGCGCACAAAGAACAGCACCAGGGTCGCCGGCACCGCGCTGGCAATGCCGTTGCACAGATAGACCGCCAGCAGGCGGCGGAAGGCGACGCTCCTGAAGGGCAGCGCCAGGCTGATCGGCGGGGTCTCCTGCACGGCGGCCTGGGTCGCCGGGCCCTGACGCAGCAGCCACAGGCCGATCAGGGTCAGCATGATCAGGCTGGCGCTGGTAAAAGCCAGGCCAGCCAAGCTGGGCAGCACACTGGCGAGCAGCACGCCCACGAGGGCCAGCCCCTCGCGCCAGCTGACGACACGGGCACGCTGCAGCTCGTCGCCGCCCAGGCGCGCACCCCAGGCCTGATGGATCACGCTGACCACGCTATAGCCCAGATAGGTCAGCAACAGCGCCGCACCGCACCACAGCAGCAGCGCATCGGTGCCACGCACCTGCGGAAAGAACAGCAGCACGAAGCCGACCAGCAACGCCGCGCTGGCACCCGCGGCGAGCCACCAGGCGCGCCGGCTGGAGCGGCCCAGCGCGGCATCGGCCACACGGCCGATCCAGGGGTCGACCAGCGCATCGAACAGACGCGCAGCCAGCAGCAACAGGCCCAGCGCCGCCAGCGGCACGCCGAACTGGGTAGCGTAGTGGTTGGGCAGCATCACATACAGCGGCAGAGCGACGAAGGCCAGCGGCAGGCCCAGCGCACCATAGCGGGCCGCAGCCACCGAGCCGATGCGTGCAACGCTCATGGGCTCAGGCCCAGCAGGGCCTCGCGCAAACGGGGCTCCGAGGTGCGCGGCGACAGCCAGATGCCGAAGAACAGGCGCGCGAACAGCGCGTCCGTGATGTCTTTGCCGGCTCGGCCGTTGACGTAGAAGCGCGCCATCTCGCCAGGTCGCTGGAAGCCGGTGATGCGGTCCCCGCTGCGCACGTTCGGAAAGGCCTCGCGCATGGCGGCCAGCCATTGCTCGCCCTGCCCTGCCGTGAACTCGCCGATGCGCTGCATTTCCTGCAGCGAGCGTTTCGCGATCTCGGCGCCGTCCAGGCTGCGCGCGTACTCGATCTCGAGCGCCAGCGGCCGCTCCGCCCAGGCCTCGGCCCCGACCGGCTCCGGCGCCCAGAGTCGTATCGTGTAGATGCTCAGCCCGAAGAAGCGCATCAGGCCCTGGCCCTGGCGCCGGGCCCGGGGCAGCTCTGCGCGCACCTCCACTGGGGCCATGTCTTGCGCCAAAGCTGGCGCGCTGGCCCAGGCGGGCAGGCTCAGCAGCAAGACCTGGCGCCGGTTCATGTCAGTCGTGCTGCAAGGTGAACTGCACGACATCGGTGTTGCCGGAGGCAAATGCCGCCTCGCAATAGACAAGATAGAACTCCCACAGGCGCATGAAGCGGTCGTCGAAGCCCAGCTTGCGCACGGCCGCGTCTTGCGCGTGGAAGCGCTCGCGCCAGCGGCGCAGGGTCTCGGCATAGTCCGTACCGAAGGCCAGCTGGTTGACGACCTTCAGCCCCGCCTTGGCCGCCTCGGCATGGAACACGCTGCTACTGGGCAGCATGCCGCCGGGGAAGATGTACTGCTGGATGAAGTCGCTGCCGCTGGCATAGCGCTCGAACAGGTCGTCGCGTATCGTGATCGTCTGGATGCACGCGCGGCCGCCGGGCTTGAGCTTGCTGCGCAGCGTGGCGAAGAAGCTGGGCCAGTAGCTGCGGCCCACCGCCTCGAACATCTCGATCGAGACGATGGCGTCGAATTGCGGCTCGGGGATGTCGCGATAGTCCTGGAAGCGCAGTTCGGCGCGGTCCAGCAGGCCGGCCTTGGCCAGGCGCTCCTTGCCATAGCTCAGCTGCTCGCTGGACAGGGTCACGCCGGTGACGCGGGCGCCGAACTCGCGCGCCGCGCATTCGGCCAGCGCACCCCAGCCGCAGCCGATCTCCAGCAGGCGGACGTCGGGGCCGGCCCCGCACTCGCTCAGCGCGCGCCTGACCTTGGCCCACTGGGCATCAGCCATCGCCTGCTCCGGCCGGCCGTCGAACAGGGCGCTGGAGTAGTTCATCGTCTCGTCCAGCCAGAGCCGGTAGAAGGCGTTGCCGAGGTCGTAGTGCGCGTGGATATTGCGTTTGCTGCCCTCGCGCGAATTGCGGTTCAGCAGATGCTTGAGCCGGTGCAGCAGACGGCCCCACCAGCGGCCGTAGATCACCTGCTCCACCGCGTCGCGATTGGCGATGAACAGGTTCAACAGGGCCAGCAGGTCCGGCGTGGTCCAGTGGCCGGCGACATAGGTTTCGGCAAAGCCGATGTCGCCCGACTGCAGGGCGGCGCTGCAGACATCCCAGTTGCGCAGGCTGATGGCCGCGCGCGGCCCGTCGGCGGTGCTGGCATCACCGAAGTGCGCATGGCTGCCGTCGGGCATGCGCAGCTCCAGCGTGCCATGGCGCAGGCTCTTCAGCAGCTTGACGACCAGGCGGGCGGCGGCGGGTGCCCCTTGGGGCAGGCAGAAGGGAGCGGTCAAGGTGGATCGCATAGTCGGTCTGGAGCAGTTCAACGGGTCACGAATGCCTTGGGGGGCGCGGGCTTGCGGAACAGGGGCACTCGCTTGAGCCACAGCCGCAGGGCCTGCCAGTGGATGCGCAGGATCAGGCCGAAGGTCATCAGCGGCACGCCGAAGAAGGCCCGGCGCACGCGCTGCGGGTCCAGGGGAGCCAGATCACCGCTGATGCTGGTCAGCAGCAGCGGGCCCTGACCGTCCTCGTGGGTGATGCGCGCCACCGTGCGCAGGCCCTGGGTCTGGCTGTGCATGAAATTGAAGCGGTAGCTGCCGGCCACGGCGCAAAACGGCGAAACGTGGAAGACCTTATCGGCGCATTGCTCGTGCCCATAGGCCAGGGCCGGGCCGTCGAGCAGATAGCAGTGGCGCTCGCCAAAGGTGTTGTTGACCTCGACGACGATGGCGCGCAGGCTGCCGTCCAAGCGATGGCAATACCAGAAGCTGACCGGCTTGAAGACATAGCCCAGCACGCGCGGAAAGCACAGCAGCCAGACTTCGCCCAGCGCGTCGGCAACGCCCTGCTGCTGCAACAGTGCGTCAAGCCATTGCAGGCTGTCGGGACCGCCATCGCCATGGTCTTCGTCGTGGAAGCTGAGCAGGCCGAAGCGATTGCGGCGCAGCGGGCCCGCCGCACCCTGCTCGCGCAGGCTGCGCATCGGCAGCATCAGGAAATAGCTCGGATAGCCGAACGCATGTGGGCTGGGCCGCAGCCGTCGATGGAGCACGCGGCCCATGCCCAACAGCGGCACCCGCGGCAGACTTGAGCGCTGATCCAGTCTCACGCTGCGACATCCTTCAGGCGCTCATCGGTCTGCGCCCAGCGCTGCAGCAGGGCCTGCGCCACCGCCTGGCCCGACATCAGACCGTCCTCGTGGAAGCCATAGCGCGTCCACGCACCGCAGTACCAGGTGTGGGCCTTGCCCTGGATCTCGCTTAAGCGCTGCTGGGCCGCGATGGCGGCCCGGTCGAACACCGGATGCGCATAGTCGAACTCGCCCAGCACGGTGGCGGTAGCGGGCTCGCGCACCGGGTTCAGCGACACCACCACCGGCTGCCGCCACGGCACCGGCTGCAGCCGGTTGATCAGATAGTGCAGGCAGACGGCCGAGCGCTCCTGCTCGCCGCCCGCATTCTCGTAGTTCCAGGCCGCCCAGGCGCGCTGGCGTTGCGGCAGCAGCCGAGTATCGGTGTGCAGCACAGCGCGGTTGCGGTGGTAGCCGATGGCGCCCAGCAGGCGCTGCTCGGCCGCGCTGGCGTCGCTCAACAGGCCGAGCGCCTGGTCGCTGTGGCAGGCCAGCACGACCTCGTCGAAATGCTCGCTGCCCTGGTCCGTGCCCAGGTCAACGCCGGTGGCCGTGCGGCGCAACTGGCGCACCGGCGTGTTCAGCCTCGCGTCGGGCAGGCGGGCCAGCATCTTGTCGACATAGTGCCTGGCGCCGCCGCGCACGGTGAACCACTGCGGGCGGTTCGCCACCTGCAGCAGCCCGTGGTTATGGCAGAAGCGAATCAGGGTGGCGATGGGGAACTGCAGCATCTGCGCGGTCGGGCAAGACCAGATGCAGGCCACCATCGGCAGCAGATACCACTCGCGGAACTCGGCGCCGAAGCGCTGCTCGCGCAGGAAGTCGGCAATCGGCTGGGCCAGCCGCGCCTCCTCGTTGCCCACGGCCAGTTCGGTGCACAGGCGGTTGAAGCGCAGCAGGTCGGCCAACATGCGCCAGAACCCAGGGCGTACCAGATTTCGGCGCTGGGCGAAGACGCTGTTCAGATCGCTGCCGCTCCACTCCAACGCGGCTGCGGGGTGCTGAACCGAGAACGACATCTCGCTGGCCACCGTGTCGACCTGCAACTCGGCGAACAGCGCGATCAGTTGCGGATAGGTGCGCTCGTTGAAAACCAGAAAGCCGGTGTCGACGCCATGGGTGATGCCCTCCAGCGTGACATCAACCGTGTGCGTATGGCCACCGAAATAGCTACCCGCCTCGAACAGCGTCACATCGGCCTGTTCGGCCAGCAACCAGGCGGTGGACAGGCCCGAAATGCCCGAGCCCACCACAGCAACCTTGCGACGCCAGCTCATGAGCCCCCCCCGGCCGGGCCTAAGGCAAAAGGAAGGGGGCCTCCGCTGCGAGCGGAAGCCCCGGTCATAAAGAGTGCCGCACGACGCCCCGAAGCCAACGAGGGAGGGAGGGAGGAGGAGGAGAAGGGCCTCGGGATTGCAGTGCCTGAGACAGGCCGGTCGTGCGACAGCGAAACACTAAAAACAGTAGTACGATTTTTAACTTGAAATCGCGCAATATTCAAGGGCGTTGGGCTCGAAATCCGAACAACACGCCGCGAACTGGCCGGTCTGACTGGCCCGTCGGTTTGAAGTTCCATCGATCGAATGTGAAGTTTCATTGCTGACACCGTGGCGGGCGAACTCAGGGCGCAGCGCTCAGCAGGCGCTCGACCTCGCGCACCACGCTTTTGCTCATCGGGTCGGTGATCGAGCTGAAGCTCTGCACCTCGCGCCCGTCGCGCGAGATCAGGTATTTGTGGAAATTCCAGCTGGGCGTCTTGCCGGTGCGCTGGCCCAGCTCGGCAAACAGCGGGTTCACCGAGGCGTCCCCGGCCTTGACCCGGGACTTGGCGAACATCGGAAACTTGACGCTGAAGGTGTTCTCACAGAACTCCGCGATGTCCTTGTTGCTGCCCGGCTCCTGCGAACCGAAGTCGTTGGACGGAAAGCCCAGCACCACCAGGCCCCGCTCGCGGTACTGGCCGTACAGGGTCTCCAGCGATTTGTACTGCGAGGTGAAACCGCAGTAGCTGGCGGTGTTGACGACCAGCACCACCTTGCCCGCGTACTGACACAGGTTCTGCGGCTTCTCGTCCTGCAGGCGCGGCGCCTCGCGCTTGAGCAGCGTCGGGCAGGCAGACGGCGGGGTCTGGGCCCAGGCGGGCACGCTCAGCGCCATGCCCAGCACAAGGCTGGCGAGCGGGCCGGAGAAGGCGGTGTGGCGTCGTGGATTCAACATTTCTGTCCTAGGCAAATACGCATGGCAACGCTATATTAGGGCATTGATGGGGATTTGTCATATGTTTGTCCTGGACAAAATGAATTTCTGCTGGATTCAGCACAAAAGCTGCCGGTGCCGTGATTCGCACCAGCGGACGGACCGTCGCTGATGGATGCGCTCGGCTTGCACATTGCGGCGGTTGAGTTGGAAACCGGCCTGAGCAAGGACATCTTGCGGGTCTGGGAGCGCCGCTATGGCTTCCCGACGCCCGAGCGTGACGCCCAGGGCGAACGCGTCTACGGCCCGGCACAGATGCACAAGCTGCGCCTGATCAAGCGGCTGATGCTGCTGGGCCACCGGCCGGGGCGCATCGTGCCGGGCGAGGTGCCGGCGCTGGAGGCCCTGCTGGAGCAGTCGCGCAGCACGCCCGCCCAGGCGCCCGCAATCAATGCTCAGGCACACGACCTGGACGGATTCTTCGATTTGTTGCGCAGTCATGATGTGGAGGGCGTGCGACGGCAGCTGTCGCAGTGGCTGTTGCGGCTGGGGCTGGCGCGCTTCGTGATCGAAGTGGTGGCGCCGCTCAATACGCAGGTCGGCGAGGCCTGGATGCAGCGCGAGCTGGAAATCTTCGAGGAGCACATCTACTCCGAGGCGATCCAGAGCGTGCTGCGCCCGGCGATTCTGAGCATTCCGGTGGCGGCCGAGGCGGGCTGCCCCCGGGTGCTGCTCACCACCCTGCCTGGCGAAGCCCATGGCCTGGGCCTGTTGATGGTCGAGGCCCTGCTGGCGCTGGAGGGCTGCCAGTGCCTGTCGCTGGGCACACAGACGCCGCTGCCCGACATCGTCAAGGCCGCTGCGGTGCACCGCAGCGATGTGGTGGCGCTGAGCTTCACCGGCTTCCTGCCGGCCAAGCAAGTCCTGGACGGGCTCACCCGTCTGCGCGCGCTGCTGCCCGAGCCGCTGGAGCTGTGGGTTGGCGGCACCTCGCAAAGCCTGCGCCGACGTCAGCTGCCGGGCGTGCGGCGGGTGGCCGGCCTGGGCGAGATCGGCACCGAGTTGCTGCGCTGGCATGCCGGCGGTGATGTGTCCGCCGTACCGGGCTGAACCCCAGGGTTTACGACAGCTTGTCACACGGACGGCATAGAATCTCCGCAGCTACTCAAGGACGGATCATGCTTTATCCCGAACTCTTCAAGCAGTTGGAAGCCGTGCGCTGGAATATGGACACCGACATCCCCTGGGACAAGTTCGATGCCAGCCAGCTGACCGATGATCAGGCGCGCACGATCAAGATGAATGCGATCACCGAGTGGGCGGCGCTGCCGGCCACCGAGATGTTCCTGCGCGACAACCGCGATGACAGCGACTTCTCCGCCTTCATGAGCGTCTGGTTCTTTGAAGAGCAGAAGCACTCGCTGGTGCTGATGGAGTATCTGCGCCGCTTCCGTCCCGACATGGTGCCCACCGAAGCCGAGTTGCACGAGGTGCGCTTCGACTTCGACCCCGCCCCGGCGCTGGAAACGCTGATGCTGCACTTCTGCGGCGAGATCCGTCTGAACCACTGGTACCGCCGCGCCGCCGAATGGCACAGCGAGCCGGTCATCAAGGCCATCTACGAGACCCTGGCCCGAGACGAGGCTCGCCACGGCGGCGCCTATCTGCGCTATATGAAGCGGGCGATGCAGAAGTTCGGTGACGAGGCCAAGGCGGCGTTCGCCAAGGTCGGCGTGCTGATGGCCAGCGCGCGCCGCACCGCCCAGGCGCTGCACCCGACCAATCTTCATGTCAACGCCAAGCTGTTCCCGCGCGACACCATCCAGAGCCGGGTGCCCGATCCAGAATGGCTGGAGCAGTGGCTGGACAAGCAGATCCAGTTCGACGCCGTGTGGGAAACCAAGGTTGTCGAGCGCATCCTCCACAATATGAGCCTGCTGATGGAGCGCAGCTTTGCCAGCGTGCAGGAGTTGAATCGCTTCCGCAAGGAAATGGCGGCGCGCATCGCCAAGCCAGTGGATCCGACCCCGGCCGCCAGCTGAGCATCGGACGCAGAATGAAGAAAGGCCCGCGATCTGCGGGCCTTTTCACTGGTCGAAGCCTCAGGCGCCTCTGCGCCGGCGCAGCACCAGCAGTGCAAAGCAGCCGGCACTGAACAGCAGCGCGCCAAGGAACAGCGGCTGGGCGCAGTCGCGCAGCGCGGCCAGTCCGTCGTGGGCGAGGAAGCTGGGCAGTTGGTCGAGCACCGGCAGGATGTCGTCCGGGCTCTTTATCTGGACATCATCACCGCCGCCACGGCCGACGTGCAGCAGCGCCTGCGAGCCATAGGAGGTCAGGGCCTTGATGACGTCGAACACCCAGGTGATGCCGTAGAGCTTGTCCAGCACCAGGCCGCCCGCGCCGATGGCCGCGATCATCACCGGTACACCCCAGCGCTTGAGCCAGGCCGAGGCCACCATGCTCAGCAGCAGCAGCGGCATGAACCACAGCATCGCCAGCACCACGCCCAGGGTCAGGCGCAGCAGCAGGGCCAGGTCGGCATTCAGCAGGGCGCCCCAGGGCAGGCTGAACCAGGCACCCGGACCGACGAAGCGGGCGATCGCCACCAGGCCGATGACCTGCGAGCAGGCCCATCCCAGGGCGACCGCCAGCAATGGCACCAGGAAGAACTGCATCAGCACCGTGGCACCAATGCTGGCGCTGTTGCTGACCGGCATCGACAGCCAGAACTCGATCGAGCGGTCCTGCTGGTCGCGCCGGGCCTGGCCCGGGGCCTGCAGGCCCACCGCCGCCCAGGTGATGAACAACACCAGGGCGGTGACCGCTCCGGTGCTGATCATCATCAGCACCAGCGGGCTGGAGGCGAACTCGGCACCGTCGCCCTCGTGCAGGCCCTCGATCTGGCCGAACAGCACGGCCAGCAGCAGCAGCACCGGCGGCACCAGCATCATCAGCAGCCAGCCGCGGTGGTGTTGCATCCACTCGCGCTGCAGCAGGGTCTTGAATTGGGTCATCGTGATTTCTCCTTGGTCGCTCAGGCTTGTTGGCGGCTGCGTTCGGGGGCGCGGGTCAGCGCCACAAACAGGTCCACCAGGCTGGGGCGGAAACGCTGGCCCAGGGCCGTGATGTGCTCGGGCGGCGCGCCGTCGAACAGCGCGGCCGACTGGCCGGCCTGGCGGTAGCGCAGCAGCGGATGGGCGCTGGCGATCTGCTCGGCCTGGGCCGGGTCGTGGCTGAGGCCGACGAAACGGGTATCCATGTCTTCGAGGCTGATGCTCAGCACCAGCTTGCCCTCGTTGAGCATGATCACGTCGGACAGCAGGGTTTCGATCTCCTCGACCTGGTGGGTGGAGATCAGCACGCTGCGCTCGCCGTCGCACCATTCGTCAATCAGCATCTCGTAGAAGGACTTGCGCGACAGGATGTCCAGGCCCAGCGTCGGCTCATCGAGAATCATCACCTTGGCGTCGATGGCCGCCATCAGCGCCAGGTGCAGCTGCACCACCATGCCCTTGGACAGGGTCTTGATCTTGTCGCGCGGCCCGACGCTGGTGCGCTTGAGCAAGGTGCGGGCGCGGTCGGCCGAGAAACGCGGGTGCATGCCGCTCATCAGTGTGATCAGCTGATCGACGCGAGCCCAACGGGGCAGGATGGCCACGTCGGGGATGTAGCTGAGCTGCTCCAGCAGTTTCTCGCGGTCGCGCAGCGGGTTCAGGCCCAGCACGCTCAAATTGCCGTCGAAGCTGCTCAGGCCCACCAGCGCCTTCATCAGCGAGGTCTTGCCGGCGCCGTTATGGCCCAGCAGGCCAACCACGCGGCCTTTGGGCACCTGAAAGCTGACGCCGTCCACGGCGGCCTTGCTGCCATAGCGCACGGTCAGGTTGCCTGCTTCAATCAATGCTGCGCTCATATCAGATCTCCCAGTTCAGTTCGTGGGCCTTGATGCCCAGCCGGCGCAGCTTCTCCACGATCGCCGGCCATTCTTCCTTCAGAAACTTCTCACGCTCGGCCAGGCGCAACCGCAAACGGGCGCCGGGCTGCACATACATGCCGACGCCGCGCCGCGTCTCCAGCACCCCCTCGTCGACCAGGGTCTGCAGCGCGCGGCTGACGGTCAAAGGGTTGAGCACATAGTCGCTGGCGAGCGTGCGCACCGAGGGCATGGCCTCGCCCTCATCAGGTTCGCCGTCCAGCAGGCGGTCGGCCAGGCGGTCGGCGAGCTGCTGGTAAATCGGAGCTTGAGAGGTCCATGTCTGCATGATGTCTGACCTGGTGTGTTAGCGATGTAGCACACCATATCACCGGGGTTCAGCCCCCCCAAACCCGCTGCGATGAACTGCACAAGCGCCGGACGAACTGCAGGGTCTGGACGACGGTTGGGTGAAAATTCCCTCACGCAGCTTGTCGAATTCGGCTCCACTCGTTCGTCGTGCAGTGAGTAGGAAGCCCCTTCGTTTTCCCTTGCCCAGGAGCCGCCATGAGTCGAACATCCGCCCCCTCCTCTCCGTCTGCCAAGAAAGCCGCCGCGCGCGGCAAGTCTTCCGCGTCGTCCACACGCCTCGTCGTCCTCGTGGCGACACGCAAGGGGGCCTGGCTTTTCCACAGCGATGGTCAGCGCAAGACCTGGACGGTCAATGGGCCGCACTTCCTGGGCCACACCATCAGCCATGTGATGCTGGACCCGCGTGACGGCCGCACGCTGCTGGCGGCGGCCAAAACCGGCCACCTGGGCCCGACGGTTTTTCGCTCGACCAATCTGGGCCGGAGCTGGAAGGAGGCGCAGCAGCCACCAGCCTTTACCCCGGCGAGCAACGGTCTGCCCGGCCGCTCGGTCGATCACACCTTCTGGCTGACGCCCGGCCACGCCAGCGAGCCAGGCAGCTGGTATGCCGGCACCTCGCCGCAGGGCCTGTTCCGCTCGATTGATGCCGGCGTCAGCTGGGCGCCGCTGCCGTCCGTCAACGACGATCCAAAGTTCCGCGAATGGATGGGCTCGGCGCAGGACGGCACGCCGGACGGACCCAAGCTGCACTCGGTGATCGTCGACCCGCGGGACCCCAAGCACCTCTACTTCGGCATGTCCGGCGGCGGCGTCCATGAATCGCGCGACGGCGGACAGAGCTGGACCACGTTGATCCAGGGCATGGAGGTGGTCGAGGGCTTCGATGCGGCCACCGTCACCTTCCACGATCCGCATTGCGTGCGGCTGTGCCCGGGCATGCCCGACCGGCTGTACCAGCAGAACCACTGCGGCATCTACCGCATGGACCGGACGGGGCGTCCAGCGGGCGATGTATGGCAGCGCATAGGCCGCAAGATGCCCAAGCGCGTAGGCGACGTCGGCTTTCCGATGGTCGTGCACCCGCGCGATCCCGACACGGCCTGGGTCTTCCCGATGGATGGCACCGATGTCTGGCCGCGCACCAGTCCGGCCGGGCAGCCGGCGGCGTACGTCACACGCAATGCCGGCAAGACCTGGCAGCGGCTGGACCAGGGCCTGCCCGAAAGCCAGGCCTGGTGGACAGTGAAGCGCCAGGCGATGACGGTGGATGCGCAGGCGAAACCGGCACTCTATCTGGGCACCACCAGCGGCGAGCTGTGGATAGGACGCGACGAGGGCGCGAGCTGGACGAACATCGCACGGCACCTGCCGGAGATCTACGCGGTGGAAGTGGCCGAGCTCGCATGAAGGTCTTGATCCCGGGTGCGCTGCGCTCGTACACCGGCGAGTCGCACGTCGATGCGGAGGGCGACACGCTGGACCAGCTGTTCGCCGACCTCGACCGGCGCTATCCAGGGCTGCGCTTTCGCGTCGTCGACGAGCAGGGCCAGCTGCGACCGAATATGCGCATCTTCGTCAACGGCCTCGGTGTGCGGGACATGCAGCATGCCCTGAAGCCGGATGACTTTGTGGCCGTCGTGCTCGCGCTCAGCGGCGGATAACAAGACGCTCAGGTCTTGGCCGCCGCCTTCTCCTGATCCGCCTTGCGGTCGGCGGTGATCTTCTGCGCGCTGGCGCGTTCGCCGATCATCTTCGCGTAGGGCTTCCAGTCGATGCCGCCGGCGGTCAGCAGGTCTTCACCGTACATCGCCTTGGTGGACATCGAGATCAGCGGCAGGCTGACCCAGGCGGCCACGTCGGCTTGCGTGAAGGTGTCGCCGGCGAGATAGGGTGAGAACTTGGCCAGGCGCTTGAAGGCGGCGATGTTCTTGACCAGTTGCTGGCGCACCTTCTCCTTGGCCTCGTCGCTGATGGTGCCGCCGAAGTAGGCTGCGTAATAGAGCTGGCGGGCGACCATTTCCAGGTGCCAGTCGACATAGACGACCAGCTCGCGCACCTTGCCGGCGGCCCAGGGGTCGGCGGGCAGCAGGGCCGGCTGCGGATAGGCCAGCTCCAGATAGTCGGCGATCGCCTGGCTCTCGCACATGGCGCCCTGTTCGGTACGGATGAAGGGCACCTTGGCCAGCGGCGTGCAGTTCAGCACGGCCTCGTCGGTGCTGCCGGTCTTGACCATCTCTTCCTCGAACGGAATGCCTTTTTCCAGCAAGACCATCTTGACCTTGTTGTAGTAGTTGGAGGCGCTGAATCCGCACAAGGTGATCATGGTGGTGGTCCTGTCGAGGTTGGAGGTGGCCAACAGTCTAGACCCGCGCCCGGGCCAGGCCTGTAGCCAACGTGACAATCAGCGCCGGTTCACCAGCACGATGCCCGCGGCCACCCCAACCAGGGCGACGACCAGGCGCAGGGTTACAGGTTCGCCCAGCAACAGGGCACCGGCCAGCAGGCCGAACAGCGGTGTCAGCAGGGTGAACGAGGCCAGTATCGTCGCCGGGTACTGCCGCATCAGCCGGAACCACAGCAGATAGCTGGCAAAGGTGATGACGACAATCTGGAAGGCCATCATGGCCGAGATGCGCGGCGACAGGCTGGTCGGGAACGGCTCGCCCAGCAGCAGCGCACCCAGACTCAGCGCCACCCCGGACACGCACAGCTGATAGAACAGCGTCTTCTCGCCGGACAGGCCGGACAGCTTCGTCGCCCGGATCGCCAGGGTCGTGCCGCCCCAGAACAGCGCGGCCAGCACGCCCAGCGTGTCGCCCAGCCACTGCCGCGGCGGCGCGTCGCTCTGGCCGAAGCCCTCGGCAAAGGCCCAGGCGACGGCGCCGAAGGCCAGCAGCAGGCCCACCGTCTGCCGTGGCTGCAGCCGCTCCGCCTTGGAGATGAAGGGCATGCCCAGCGCCACGACAAAGGGCGCCAGGTAAATGAACACAATCATGCGCGAGGCTGTGGTGAACTGCAGGCCGGCAAAAATGCAGGCGAACTCCAGGCCGAACAGGCTACCCGCCAGCAGGCCGCCGCCCAGCGAGCCGTCGCGCTCGAACAGCTTGATGCCGCGCCACCCGCACCAGCCCAGCAGCAGCACGGCCGCGCACAGCGAGCGCAGGCCTGCCTGCCACAGCGGCGGCACCTCGGCCAGGGCGATCTTGCTGGCGACCTGATTCAGACCCCACAGCGCGCAGCAGGCGAGCAGGGTGATCAGGGCGAGGGTGTCGAGATGAGTTTTTCTAGGCATAGCAGCGTGCGGCACGGGGCCGAGCATGATGCCCGCTCAAATCAGTATCTGCCCCTGCGGTGGGCAACGAAATGCACCAGGAGGGCGCACAACGCCCCGGCCAGCGCGCCGGTGGCATGGGCCAGCGGCGTGATCGCGATGTCCCAGCCGGGCACCTGGCGCAGGGCGGGGCCCAGCGGCTGCTCCAGCGCGATCTTGATCAGCAGGCCCAGGCCGATAACAAGACTCCAGAGCCGTTCGCTGCGGCGCGAGGCGAAGGCCAGCGAGATCACAGCCACCGCCACGCCGGCATGCAGCACGCCGGACAGGCCGCCGAAGTGCAGCAGTTCGGGCTTTGTCAGCAGGCCCAGCTGCGTCAGTGGCCAGGCCAGCGCCCAGGCCAGCGCGGCGCGCCTGGGCAGCCGGGCGGCCCAGCCCAGCGCGGCCAGCACCAGCGTGCCGGCCAGATTGGCCATCAGGTGCTGGGCGCTCCAATGCACCCAGGCGGCGGTCCACCAGCGCCAGGCCTGATGGGTCAGGCCGGGCTGCCAGTCCAGCGCCGCTGTGGGCAGGGCGAACACCAGCGCCGCGCCCCAGGCCAGCAGCAGGCACAGCGCCGTCCAGGCGCTGAACTTCAATCGAACACGGCGCGCCACAGCGCCAGCACGGCATCACGCTGTGCGGCCATGCGCTCCGGTGGCACCGAGGTCGGCTGCTCGTCCAGGCGGGCCCGGTGCTGGGCGCGGCGCAGCTCGCGGTAGGCATCGGCCGCGGCCACGCCGACACCCGCCGGCAGCAGGCCGGCGGCTTCGGCCCGCTGCAGCAGGGCGATATTGCCGGCGTTGTCCAACAACGCCGGGTGTGCTGCGCCATGCAGCAGCACCAGCACCTGGACGGCGAACTCGGCGTCCATCATGCCGCCGGGGCTGTGCTTGACGTCGAACAGCTCGGCGGCGATCCGGTGCGCGCCGCGCACCTTCTCACGCATTGCCTTGACCTCGGCCTTCAGCGCGGCGGCATCGCGGGGTGCCGTCATCACCGCGCGGCGCACGGCCTCGAAGCCGGCCGCCAGCTCGGGGCTGCCGGCGCTGAAGCGCGCACGGGTCACCGCCTGGTGCTCCCAGGTCCAGGCCACATTGCTGCCGCGGCCCTGCTGGTAGTTGGCAAATGACTGCAGCGAGGTCACCAACAGGCCCGAGTTGCCATTGGGCCGCAGCGCGGTGTCGATGTCGAACAGCTCGCCGGCGGCGGTGCGCAGGGTCAGCCAGGTGATCAGCTTGCGCACAAAGGCGCCATAGACCTCGGAGGCGCGCTCGTCCTCGTCGTCGTACAAAAACACCACGTCCAGGTCACCGCCGTAGCCCAGCTCCTTGCCGCCGAGCTTGCCGTAGGCAATGACGGCAAAGCTCGGCACCTCGCGGTGGCGTTGCTTGAGCCGGTCCCAGGCCCAGGTGATCGTGCATTGCAACACCGCATCGGCCAGCGCCGACAGCTCATCGGCCACCTGCTCGACGCTGATGTGGTCCTCGACATCGCGCACCAGGATGCGGAACACCTCGGCATGGTGGGCGCGGCGCAGCGAGTCCAGCAGCGCGCCTTCGTCGGCCTCGCCCGCGCGCTGCCAGGCCTTGTGGCGGGCTTCGAGGTCGGCGACGAAGGCTGTGCCGTCGAAGCGCTCGTGCATCACGCGCTCGTCGGCCAGCTCGTCGATCACGCCGGGGTGCAGCATCAGATAGCGCATCGGCCAGCGGGCCAGGCCCAGCAGCCGTAGCAGCCGGGTCTGCACCGCGGGGCGCTCGACCAGCAGGGCCAGATAGGTCTCGCGGCGCAGCAGCGGCTCTATCCAATCGACGAAGCGCACCGCCGCGACCATGCTGCACTGGCCCTGCTCGACCGCCTGCGCGGCACGGGCCACCAGCTTGCCCAGGCGCAGCTTTGACTCCTCGCGCAGACCCTGCACCTTGGGTGTCAGCGCCAGGCGCCGCACCGGCGTGGCCAGGTCCAGCGGCAGGCGTTCCAGCAGGTCTTCGGAATCCAGGGTCGGCGGCGGGCCGCCACAGCCCTTGCAGCCACCGGCCTTGCTGGCCGGCGGGGCATTGCCGTCGTGCAGCAGCGCGTCGAACTCCATCGCGACAATCTCGCGGATCTCGCACAGCCGGTCCAGCAATTGGCAAGCGTCGGCACGGCAGGTCATGCCCAGACTGGCAGCGATCCAGTTGAGATCACCATCGCCGGTGGGCAGCAGATGGGTCTGCTGGTCATCGAGAAACTGTATGCGGTGCTCGACCCGGCGCAGGAACACATAGGCCTCGGCCAGCTTTTCGGCGGCGCTGACCTTCATCAGCCCCCGCGCGGCCAGCCGGTGCAGCGCTTTCACGGTGGATCGGGTGCGGATCTCGGGGAATTGGCCGCCGCGCACCACCTGCAGCAGCTGCACGGTGAACTCGATCTCGCGTATGCCGCCGCGGGACAGCTTCACGTCATTGGCCCGCTCGGGCCGGCCGGCGGCGCGCTTCTGCGCCTCGTCACGTATCTTGCGATGCAATTGCCGCAGACCCTCGAACACGCCGTAGTCCAGATAGCGGCGGTAGACGAAGGGGGTGACCAGATCGCGCAGGGCCAGGGCTCTACCGTTGGTCACGCTCGCGAGCGGCGCCACCACCCGGCTCTTCAGCCAGGCAAAACGCTCCCATTCGCGGCCCTGGACCAGGAAATACTCTTCCAGCATCGCCAGGCTGACCACGGCCGGGCCCGAGTTGCCATTGGGTCGCAACGCCAGATCGACGCGGAACACATTGCCGTCGTCGGTAACATCGCCGATCAAGGTGTACAGCCGCTTGGCGACCTGCGAGAAATACTCGTGCGCGCTGATCGATTTGGCGCCATCGGTCTGGCCGCTGTCTTCATAGACATAGATCAGGTCGATGTCGGACGAGACATTGAGTTCGCGCGCGCCCAGCTTGCCCATGCCTATGACCCAGAACTCGATCTCGCGGCCCTGGGCGTCGCGCGGCACGCCATTGACGGCGTCCTGGGTAGCCCGGGCGTCGGCCAGGGCCAGGCACAGGCTGACCTCGGCCAGGGTCGTCATCACCAGCGTGATGTCTTCCATCGCCGCGCCGGCCTCGATGTCCAGCACCGCCAGCCGCTCCAGCACCAGATGCCGGGCCACGCGCAGGGCGGCGGCCAGCGGCCGGCCGGCGGCCTGCAAGGTGGCGACCAGGGCCTCGATGGCGGCCCGATCGGGCAGGCCAGGAGGCAGCAGGGCGAGTTCGGCTTCGTAGCGGCGACGCACCCGCTGCACGAAGCGGCTGTGCTCGGCCAGGGCGGCTGGCGATGCCGATGCGAGGGGAAGCGTGTCGGGTGAAGTCATGAGGACAACAGCGCTGTGCTAGATTGATCGCGCCCGCTGCCGGGGGTCGAAGAGGGAACGGGCTCAGGGCCGGTCCGTCCACGCGTCGGCGCTGTTGTTGTTCGTACCACTGCTGGTGCCCCCGAATTCATGTCTTTGTTCACGTCCGCTCTCGCTGCCACCCGTCGCCCAGGCCGCCTGTTGCGCGCCCTGGCCCGTTGGGCGGTGGGCCTGATGTTATTGGCATGGGGCCTGGTGCTGGTGGCCTGGTTGGTGCTGCACTGGGCAATTTTGCCGCACATCGATGACTGGCGCGGGCGCATCGAGACTCAGGCCTCGGCAGCACTAGGGCTAAAGCTGAGCATTGGCAGCATCCAGGTGCGCTCCGGCGGCTGGGTGCCGGCCATCGAAATGCGCGATCTGCGCTTCTCCGACGCGCACAGCCGCGAGGTGCTGCGCCTGCCCATGGTGTCGGCCGCGCTGTCGGCGCGCTCGCTGCTGGCCTTCGAACTGCGCTTCGAGCAGTTGCTGATCGACGGCCCGCAGCTGGAGGTGCGGCGCGACAAGCAGGGCAAGATCTTCGTCGCCGGCCTGAGCCTTGACGATACCGATCGGGCCTCGACCGACGGCGCCGAGCTGGCCGACTGGTTCTTCAGCCAGCATGAGTTCGTCGTGCTGCGCGGCACCCTGCGCTGGCTGGACGAGGGGCGCGACGCTCCGCCACTGAAGCTCAGCGATGTGAACCTGGTGATACGCAACGGCCTGCGCAGCCATCAGCTGCGGCTGGACGCCACGCCGCCGCCGCAATGGGGTGAACGCCTGAGCCTGCGCGGCCGCTTCACCCAGTCGCTGCTGAAGCGGCCCGGCGAGCTGCGCCACTGGAGCGGCCAACTGCATGCCGACCTGCCGCGCGCCGATGTGCGCGAACTCAAGCGCCACGTACAGCTGCCGTTCGAGCTCAGCGAGGGTGATGGCGCGCTGCGCGCCTGGATCGACGTCAAGGACGGCGAGGTCGCCGGCGCCACCGTTGATCTGGCCCTGCGCTCGGTGCAGATGCGGCTGGCTCCCAAGGCCGATGCGATCGATCTGGAGCAGATCCAGGGGCGCCTGGCCCTGCAACGTGACAGCAAGGGTTTGAGCGTGACGGCCACCCAGCTGGGTTTTGTTACCGGCGATGGCCTGGTCTGGCAGCGGGCCGACCTCGGCATCAAGGTCAGGCAGACGCGCGCCAAGGACGGCAGCCTGGCCGCCGTCAGCGGTGGTGAGTTCAGCGCACAGCAGCTGGACCTTGCGGTGATGGCCCAGATCGGCTCGCGGCTGCCGATGGGCGAGGCGCTGCGGCGGCTGCTGGTCGAGCTGCAGGCCAAGGGCATGGCCAGCGAGGTGTCGGCGCAGTGGGAGGGGCCGCTGGACCAGCCCGTGAGCTACAAGGTCAAGACCGTGCTGAACGGCCTGAGCTTTGCGTCGCACCAGACAGGCGACGCCAAGGTCGCCGGCCGCCCGGGCCTGCGCAATGCGCAGCTGCAGCTCAGCGCCACCGAGCGCGGCGGCGAGGGCAGGCTGCTGATCGACAACGGCGCGCTGGAGCTGCCCGGCGTGTTCGAGGACCCGTTGGTCGAGCTCGACAAGTTCAGCGCCCAGCTGAACTGGCGCATCGACCCCCAGCCCGCCGGCCAGGCGCCGAAGATCGAGCTCAAGCTCAGCGACGTGAATTTCGCCAATGCCGACGCGCATGGCGACCTGACCGCCACCTGGACCACCGGCCCCGGCACGGGCACCGGGCGCGGGGGCCGCTTTCCGGGCTTGCTGGACATGAGCGGGCGCCTGGACGAGGGCCGCGCTGCCGCCACCGCCCGCTACCTGCCCCTGCAAATTCCGGCCGACACCCGCCACTGGGTGCGCGACGCGATCCAGTCCGGCAGTGCCCAGGACGCCACCTTCAAGGTGCGCGGCGATCTGTGGGACTTTCCGTTCGACGCCGGCCGCCAGGGCCAGTTTCACATCACCGCCAAGGCCCGGGACCTGCAGTTCGCCTATGTGCCCAGCCACGGCGCGAGCGACGGGCGCCCGGCCTTCGAATCGCCCTGGCCGGCGATGGAAAAGTTGAATGCCGACCTGGTGTTCGACCGCAGCAGCATGGAGATACGCAACGGCCGGGCACGCATCTTTGGTGTCGAGCTGTCGGGCGTGAAGGGCGGTATCAGCGATCTGAGCCATAACGCGGTACTGGTGCTGGACGGCACGGGCCGCGGGCCGCTGAACGAGTTTCTGCGCTTTGTGCGCAGCTCGCCGGTGGCCGAATGGACCGGGCAAGGCCTGACCCCGGCGGTAGGCACCGGCATGGCAGATCTGAGCCTGGGCGTGCAGATTCCGCTCAGCGATGCGGCCAAGTCCACGGTCAAGGGCAGCATCAGCCTGGCCGGCAACGAGCTGCGCCTGCGCCCCGATGTGCCGGCGCTGGCCAATGCCCGGGGCCGCATCAACTTCAGTCACAAGGGCGTGAGCCTGCAGGGCGTCACCGCGCGGGCCTTGGGGGGGGACCTGTCTATCGAAGGTGGCAGCCAGGTCGATGGCCATCTGCGCTTCACAGCCCAGGGCCTGGCCACGGCCGAGGCGCTGAAGCGCAGTGCCGAGCTAGGGGCTCTCTCGCGCCTGGCGCAGTCTTTCAACGGCCAGACCAATTACCGGCTGGAGCTGGGCGTGGTGCGTGGCCTGACCGAGCTGCAGCTGACCAGCAATCTGCAAGGGCTGGCGCTGGACCTGCCCGCGCCGCTGCGCAAGGAGGCCGAGAGTCTGCTGCCGCTGCGCCTGCAGACCCAGCTGGCACCGGAGTTTCGCGCCGCCGGCAGCGCGCCGCGCGACACGCTGCGCTTCGAGCTGGGCAATCTGCTGCAGCTGCAGTACCAGCGCGATCTGAGCGCCGCCCAGCCGCGGGTGCTGCGCGGCGTCATCGCCGTGCAGGACAGTCTGCCGAGCCTGCCGCCCTCGGGCGTGCACGGGCGCGCCAATCTGGGCACGGTCAATGTCGATGCCTGGCAGGCGCTGGCGGCGCGGGTGCTGGGCAACGGCAGCGGCACAGCCGAGGTGCTGGATGCCGGCTACGCACCGAGCGCGCTCACCTTGAAGGCCCAGGAGCTGCAGTTCAGCGGCCGCAAGCTGAACAGGCTGGCGGCGACCGTCAACCGCGGCTCGGCCACCACGGCCGCCGACCAGGGCCTGTGGCGGGTCAATGTCGAGGCCGAGCAGCTCGGCGGCTATATCGAGTACCGCGACGCGCGCAGCGGCGCCGGCCGGGTCTATGCGCGGCTGGCGCGGCTGGCCCTGCCCAAGTCGGATGCCGAATCGGTGGAGAGCCTGCTCGACAGCCAGCCCAGCAGCGTGCCGGCCCTGGACATCGTCATCGACGACTTCGAGCTGCGCGGACTGAAGCTGGGCAAGCTGGAGGTCGAGGCCCAGCACAGCGGCGCGGCGCGCGAGTGGCGGCTGAGCCGCCTGCAGCTGGCCCAGCCCGATGCCACGCTCACGGCCACTGGCAATTGGGCGGCCGAGCCCGGCCAGCCGCGGCGCCGCGCGCTAATGGACTTCAAGATGAAGATCGCCGATGCCGGCAATCTGCTCGAGCGCCTGGGCCTGGGCCGGGTGGTGCGCGGCGGCAAGGGCGAGATGTCGGGCCAGGTCGGCTGGCTGGGCTCACCCTTGAGCCCCGACTACCCGAGCATGACCGGCCAGGTCGCGGTGGCGCTGGACGCCGGCCAGTTCCTGAAGGCCGACCCCGGCGTCGGCCGGCTGCTGGGCGTGCTGAGCCTGCAGTCGCTGCCGCGGCGCTTCACCCTGGACTTCCGCGATCTGTTCCAGGAGGGCTTTGCCTTCGACAGCTTCAGCGGCAACGTGAAGATCAATCAGGGCCTGGCCAGCACCAACAATCTGCGCATGCGCGGCGTCTCGGCCGTGGTGCTGACCGAGGGTCAGACCGATCTGGCCCGAGAGATCCAGGACCTGCGCATCATCGTCGTGCCCGAGATCAGCGCCACCACCGCGTCGCTGGCCTATGCGGCCATCAATCCGGCCATCGGCCTGGGCACGCTGTTCGCCCAGCTGCTGCTGAGAAAACCGATGATGGCGGCCGGCACGCGCGAATTCCATGTCACCGGCACCTGGGCCGACCCCAAGGTGGACCGGGTGGAGCGCAAGGTCGAGGGGGCTGCCGAGGCCGCCTCCGCCCCCCATAACTGAGTCAGGAGCAGGCAATGAAGCTGGCCGCCGTTCAAATGGTCTCCACGCCCGATGTGGCGCGCAATCTGGACAGTGCCCGGCGGCTGATCGCCGAGGCTGCGGCCCAGGGCGCCGCGCTGGTCAGCCTGCCCGAGTACTTCTGCCTGATGGGCCGGGCGGACACCGACAAGCTGAGCATTGCAGAGGAGCCGGGCGATCTGCACGCGCCGATCCAGCAGATGCTCAGTCAGGCCGCACAAGAGCACGGGCTGTGGCTGATCGCCGGCACCTTGCCGCTGCGTACGCCCGATGTGGCCCGCGTGCGCAATGCCTGCCTGGTGTTCGCGCCCGATGGCAGCCAGGCCGCGCGCTACGACAAGATCCATCTGTTCCGCTTCAACAACGGCCGCGAAGACTATGACGAGGGCCGCGTGCTGGAGCGCGGCGACACGCCCACCGCCGTGCAGGCCGGGCCGCTGCGTGTGGGCCTGAGCGTCTGCTACGACCTGCGCTTTCCGGAGCTGTACCGGGCGATGAGTTTTGCGCCGGGCGCCGCGCCCTGCGACCTGATCAGCGTGCCGGCCGCCTTCACCTACACCACCGGCCAGGCCCATTGGGAGCTGCTGCTGCGCGCCCGCGCGGTCGAGAACCAGTGCTATGTGATCGCCGCGGCCCAGGGCGGCAAGCACGAGAACGGCCGCCGCACCTGGGGCCACAGCATGATTGTCGACCCCTGGGGCGAGGTGCTGGCCGTGCTGCCCGAAGGAGAGGGCGTGGTGGTGGCCGAGATCGATGCGGCGCGGTTGGCGGCGGTGCGTGCGCAGCTGCCGGCGTTGACGCATAGAGTGCTGGGATGAGCGAAGCCAGCCTCGATGCGGCCTTTGCATTGCACCGCGCGGGCCGGCTGGACGAGGCTGCTAGCGCCTACCGCGCGATCGCGCCCGACGATGCGGTGTATCTCGACGCACTGCACCTGCTGGGCATCGTCGCGGGTCAGCAGGGGCGGCACGATGAGGCGGTCGAGTTGCTGACGCGGGTTACCGCGCAGCGGCCGGACTTCATGCCGGCGCGGTCCAATCTGGGCAATGCCCAGCTGGCGGCGGGCCAGCCGGCCGCGGCGCTGGCCAGCTTTGATGCCGTGCTTGCTGCCCAGGCCGGGGACTTGTTCGCCACCCGCGGGCGGGCGCGCAGCCTGTATGCGCTGGGCCGCCTGAGCGAGGCGCTGGCCGCCTATGACGCGACCCTGGCGCTGGAGCCCGGTTGCGCGATCTCGCTGATGCAGTGCGGGGACGTGCTCTTGCGCCTGGGGCGGCGCGACGAGGGCGTGCAGGCGCTGCAGCGGGCGCTGGGCCTGGGTGCTGACGCACAGCGCGCCCAGCATATGCGCTTCGTACTGGCCACCGTGGGCGCGGACGCGATGCCGGAGCAAGCCCCCGCCGCCTACGTCAGAGAACTGTTCGACGGCTATGCCGAGGGTTTCGATCAGGCGCTGGTGCAGGAGCTGGACTACCGCACGCCGCAATTGCTGGCCGAGCTGCTGCCTGATCAGCCAGACGCCGCGCTGGCCGTGCTCGACCTGGGCTGCGGCACCGGCCTGTGCGGCGCCTTCCTGCGGCCGCGGGCAGCGCGGCTGGTGGGTATCGATCTGTCCGAGAAGATGCTGGTCAAAGCCGGCGAGCGCGGCCTGTACGACACGCTGGACTGTGCCGAGCTGACGGCCTGGCTGGCCGCCTGCAACGAGCGCTTCGACCTCGTCGTCGCGGCCGATGTGTTCGTCTATCTGGGTGATCTGTCGGCCGTGTTTGCCGGCGTGCGGCGGGTGCTGCGGCCGGGCGGGCGCTTCCTGTTCTCGGTCGAGGCGGCGCAGGATGGCGAGGTGGAGCTGGGTGCCAGTCGGCGCTATCGCCACGCGCTGCCCTATCTGCAGCGGCTGGCGGCCGAGCGGGGCCTGGTGCTCGAGCGCACCGAGTCCCGCGTGCTGCGGCGCAACCTGGATGCCGATGTGCAGGGGCATCTGCTGCTGCTGCGCGCGGGCGCATAGCGCGCGGCGGCATACTCGCCCGCCATGACGAGTGAACTCTGGATCAAGCTGCTGGTGCTGTTCGTGGTCGTGGCCATGGGCTGGACGGCCGGCCGCACCCGCCTGTTGGGCGGCGGCGACACAGTGCGCGTGCTCTCCAACCTGGCCTTCTACCTGTTCACGCCGGCCCTGCTGTTCCGCGCCACCGCGCGCATCGACTTCGCCACCATGCCCTGGGGCACCCTGCTGGCCTTCTTCGGGCCGGCGGTGGTGTGGATGCTGGTCGTCTATGCCGTCAACAAGCGCAATGCGCGGCTGGAGCCGGCGGCACCCGCGGTGCGCGCCATCAGTGCCAGCTTCGGCAACACGGTGCAGCTGGGCCTGCCCTTCGTCGCGGCGCTGTATGGCGACCCCGGCCTGAGCATCCATGTGGCCATCATCAGCCTGCACGCGCTGACCCTGATGAGCCTGGCCACCCTGCTGGTCGAGCTGGACATTGCCCGTGCCGCCCACCATGCGGGCCAGGGCGCCGCGCTGATGACCACCCTGGCCCAGACCGCCAGGAGCACGCTGATACACCCGGTGATACTGCCGGTGATGGCCGGCCTGATCTGGAACCTGCTGGGCCTGCCGATCTGGCCGCTGCTGGATGCCGGACTGCAGATGCTGGGCTCGGCGGTGGTGCCGATGTGCCTGGTGTTGATCGGCCTGTCGCTGGCGCACTACGGCATCAAGGGCGCGGTGAACATCGCCTTGCTGCTGACCGTGGGCAAGATGCTGTGCCTGCCGCTGCTGGTGCTGGCGGTGGGCCACTGGCTGCTGGGCGAGAGCGGCGTGCCGCTGGCGGTGATCGTGCTCGGCGCGGCGCTGCCCGTGGGCTCCAATGCGCTGCTGTTCGCGCAGCGCTACCAGGCCCAGGAGGCCCAGGCCACCGCCGCGATCGTGATCTCGACCCTGGCCTTTGTGGTGATGGCGCCGGCCTGGTTGACGGTGCTGGCCTGGCTGGGCTGAGCCTCACGCGGGCTCAGGCCCGCCCCGACGGGCATCGGGTGCTTGTACCTGATGACTGTGGTTGTGCAGTTCATCGGTCGGCGCTGGCATCAGGCCTCGGCGCTGGCGACACTGCCGGCACACCACGCTGGAGATCCGGTCGAGATGATGATGAAGACGAAACAGATTTGTGCGATGGTCCTGGCGGTTTGCGCCGCCCTCGGCGGCAGCGCCACCGCGGCCGAGCCATCAGCGGTCACAGCGCCAGCCCTTCAACCGGGCCAGGCCCTCGGTCTGGAGGCCCTGCTCAAGGCCAGCGTCGAGGGCAGCCAGGTTCCGGCCATGGGTGCGGTGTTGATACGTCGGGGGCAGGTGACGGAGCGTGCGGTGGCCGGCCTGCGCGCCAAGGGCGGGAGCGATCCGGTTCAGCCCGGTGATGTCTGGCACCTCGGCTCCAATGGCAAAGCGATGACGGCCACGATGGTGGCGCGGCTGGTGGAGCGGGGGCTGTTGTCCTGGGACGCGCCGCTGAGCCGACTGCTGCCCGAGCTGGCCGCCGACATGCAGGCCGCCTACCGCGACGTGACGCTGCGTGATCTGTTGGCCCACCAGTCCGGCATGCAGGCCAATATCGACGAATCCTGGGTGGCGGTCTTCCATCAAGACAAGCGCCCCCTGCATGAGCAGCGCCTGGCCTACGCCCGCATCGCGCTCGCACAGCCGCCCGCCTATGCCCGCGGCACGGCCGATGGCTATTCCAACAACGGGGTGCTGGTTGCGGGCCTGATCGCCGAACGCGCCAGCGGTCTTCCCTATGAGACCTTGATGCAGCGCGAGGTGTTCGAGCCGCTGGGCCTGCGCAGCGCGGCCTTCGGCCCCACCCGTCGCGGTCAGCCCCTGGGGCACAAGGCGGGTGAGCCCGTCGAAGGCAGGGAGGCCGACAACCCGGCGGTGATCGCGCCGGCAGGGGGCATCCACATGTCGATGGACGACTGGGCCAGCTTCGCCATCGACCAGATGGCCGGCGAGCAGGGCCGCGGCAAACTGCTGCAGACCGCGAACTATCGTCTGCTGCATCAGGCGGTGCGCGAGGGTGGCAGGTTCGCACTCGGCTGGCGCCTGCAGAACAGCATGGCCGGCGTCAGCGCCAGGCACCTCGCCCACACCGGCAGCAACGAGGCCTGGTTCGCCCTCATCGTGCTGCGCCCGGACAGCGAGGATGCCGTGCTGGTGAGCAGCAACGCCGCTGATGACGCCAAGGCCGACCAGGCGGTCCGTGAGGTGGCCACCCGCATCCTCAGGGCGATTGCGCCCTGAGCCCCCCGCAAGCTATTAGCGAAGGGGCAAGCGCCAATTGCCCGGGGCGGCGGCTCACAGTATGGTCCGCCAGCTTCCACTGACAGCAGGATCCCTTGTCATGCGTTTCAAACTCCTGGCCCTCGCCGCCGTCTGCGCCGGTCTCGGCGGCGTTTCGACTCTGCCCGCACTCGCCGCGGGCCCGTTGCTGGGCGCCGTGGTGTCCGATGGCAGCAGCCTGTCGGTACGGCACGAGAAGCTGAAGCTGGCCAATGGCTTCGAGGTGATCTTGATCGAGGACCACCGCCTGCCCCTGGTGGCCTTCAATCTGTGGGTGCATGCCGGGCCGCGCAACGAGGCCAGGGGTCAGACCGGTTTCGCCCATCTGTTCGAGCACCTGATGTTCGCCGGCACCAAGCACATACCGCGAGGAGCGGCCGACCGAATCGTCGATGCGGCAGGCGGCACCGACTCCAACGGGTCGACCAATTTCGACCGCACCAACTACTACTTCACCCTGCCCGCCAACCAGCTGGAGCTGGGGCTGTGGATCAAGTCCGACATGCTGGGCTATATGATCGACGAGGTCGACTCGGTGGCCCTGGCCAACCAGCAGGACGTGGTGCGCAACGAGCGCCGCCAGTCGGTCGAGAACCGACCCTATGGTGTTGTCGAGGAGGCCATCTACCAGGCGCTGTTTCCCGAGGGCCATCCCTACCGGGCGGTCGTGATCGGCTCCCATGCCGACATCCAGTCCATCCAGCTGGCCGATGTGAAGGCCTTCGCACGCAGCTACTACCGGCCCAATAACGCCACCCTGGTGCTGGCCGGCGACTTCAAGGCAGCCGACGCCAAGCGCCTGGTGCAGAAGTACTTCGGCACGCTGCAGGCCGGCGAGCCGGTGCCGCCGGTGGTCGTCGCCCAGCCGCGCCTCACCGCCGAACGGCGCGTGCAGGTCACCGACCACGTCGAGCTGCCTCGCCTGAACCTGGCCTGGCACACGCCGGCCATATACCAGAGCGGCGACGCCGACCTCGACGTCGTTTCGCACATCCTCGGCGGCGGCAAGGCCAGCCGCCTGTACAAGAAGCTGGTCTACGAACGCCAGCTGGCGCAGAGCGTGCAGGTCTCGCAGGACTCGGCGTCGCTGGGCTCGGTGTTCGGCATCGAGGTGCTGGCGCGGCCCGGCAAGTCGCTGGACGAGATCGAGGCGCTGATCGACGCCGAGCTGACGGAGCTGACCACCCGGCCGCCCTCGGCCGAAGAGCTGCAGCGCGCCCGCACCACCATCCAGACCCAGCTGTTCGCGCGCATGGAGAAGATGGGCACGCTGGCGGATCTGGTCAACCACTACAACCAGATGGCCGGCGACCCCGACTTCATCGGCAAGGACCTGGCCCGCTACCAGGCGGTGACGCCGGACACGGTGCGCGCGGCCGCGGCCCGATACCTGGGCAGGAACGCGCGGGTGGTGGTGCAGGCCACACCCGGCCCCAAGGTACTGGCGGCCGAGGTGGCCACTCCCCCTGCGCCCACAGCGGCCGCCAAAGGCGAGCGCGAGGCATTGAATGCCAACGAGCCCTGGCGCAAGCAGCAACCCAAGCCGGGCAAGGCGCCTGCCCTGAGCCTGCCGGCGGGCAAGCGCTTCACGCTGGCCAATGGCTTGACGGTGGTCCACGTCGCCAAACCGGGCCTGCCCCTGATCAGCGCCGCACTGGTGCTGCGCGCCGGTCAGATGAACAACCCCGCCGACCAGCCCGGCCTGGCCGGCTTCACCGCCGCCATGCTGCAGGAGGGCAGCAAGACACGCAGCGCCCAGCAACTGGCCGACCAACTGGCCAATCTGGGTGCCAGCCTGCAGGCCACCGCCGGCCGCGAGGACACGCGCATCGAGCTCAGCAGCCTGAAAGCCAACTTCGGTCAAGGCCTGACCCTGCTGGCCGATGTGGCACTGAATCCGGCCTTCAGCCCGGCCGAGGTCGAGCGTCAGCGCAGCGCCCGCCTGGCCGCGCTGGCCCAGCAACGTGCCGATGCGCCCACTGTGGCCTCGCTGGTGGCCAATCGCGCCGTCCAGGGCGAAGGCCACCCGCTGGCCATGCCTGCCTTGGGCGACGAGGCCAGCATCAAGGCCACCGACAGCGCCGCCCTGAGCCGCTTCTGGCAGAGCCAGTACCGCCCGGACCAGGCCGCCCTGGTGGTGGCTGGCGACATCACCGAAGCCGAGCTGAGGACGCTGGCGGAACAACTGTTCGGCGCCTGGCAACGCCCCGCCGCAGCGGCCGCCGTGCAGGCCGCACCGCCGGCCCGCAGCACCCAGGCCCGCGTCGTGCTGGTGGACAAACCCGGGGCGCCGCAGACCGCGCTGGCCGTGGTCTCCGCCGGCCCGCTGGCATCGCATCCCGAGGCGGCCTCGATCAAGGTCATGAACGCGGCGCTCGGCGGCCTGTTCACCTCGCGCATCAACACCCAGCTGCGCGAGGTCAAGGGCTATACCTATGGCGTCTACTCGGCCTATGCGATGGGTCGCAGCAGCGGCCAGTTCGGCATCTACGGCAGCGTGCGCACCGAGGTCACCGGGCCGGCGCTCGGCGACATGTTCACCGAGATAGCCGGCCTGCGTGCCAAGCCCATGGGCGCGGCCGAGCTGAGCCGCGTGCGCAATGCCCAGCTGCTGTCGCTGCCCGGCCTGTTCGACACCAACCGCGTCGTCGTCTCCAGCTACGCCAGCGACTGGGCCCTGGGCTTAGCCCAAGATCACATCGTCAAGCTGCCCGGCCAGTACGCCGCCGTCACCGCCGCCAGCGCCTTCAAGGCCGCCCAGCAACAGGTCAAACCGGCCGAGCTGATCGTCGTCGCCGTTGGCGACAAGGCCAAAGTGCTGCCGCAGCTGGATGCACTGGGGCGGGGGCCGCTGGAGACCTGGGATGATGAGGGCAAGCTGATTGGGCCCTGAACCTATCAGGCTGGCAGCTCGGGAGGCGTTCTGAAGATTCTGGTGCTCGGCGGCTACGGCAACTTCGGTGCACGCATTGCCCGTGCGTTGAGCGCCGACCCGGCCATCGAGCTGCTCATCGGCGGCCGCGATGCAGCCCGTGCGGAGGCCCTGACTGCGCGGCTGGCGCACGGTGCGCGCGGCCTGCACATCGATGCCGGTCGGTCCGACCTGGCCAAGCAACTGCGCGCGCAGAGGGTGGGTCTGGTCGTTCACGCGGCGGGCCCATTCCAGGGCCTGGACTACGCCGTGGCTCGCGCCGCAGCAGCTGCGAACGCGCACTACATCGATCTGGCCGACGGCCGCCGCTTCGTCTGCGACTTCTCCGCTGCGCTGGACACCCCGTTCCGCGCGGCCGACCGCAGCGCGATCAGCGGCGCCAGCACGGTACCCGCACTGTCCTCTGCCGTGGTCGACGCACTCTGCGTTGGCTGGCCAGAGATTCGCAGCATAGACATCTGCATCGCCCCGGCGCAGACCGCACCGCGCGGCGAAGCCACCTTGGCCGCCGTGCTCAGCTATTGCGGGGCGCCGCTGCGGGTCTGGCTGGACGGTCGCTGGCAGTTGCGTCATGGCTGGGCTCAACCCCAGCGCGTATTCTTTGCACGCTTGCGCCCAAGGCTCGGGGCGCTTTGCGACATTCCCGATCTGGAGCTGTTTCCCGCGCTCTATGCCGGGGTTCAGACGGTGATGTTCCGCGCCGCGCTCGAGGTCGGTATTGCGCAGCGCGGCATGGCCACACTGGCCGGGCTGCGGCGGATCGGCCTGTTGCGGCGCCCGCAGGCGCTGGCGCGTCACCTGAACGCCTCGGCCCGCTGGCTGGATGGGTTGGGATCGTCGTTGGGCGGCATGGTGGTGCGCGTGCAGGGCCTGGACGCACGGGGCCTTGAAGCCAGCCGGGCCTGGCATATCGCCGCCGACAATGACCGTGGCCCCGAGATCCCCTGCATGGCCGCCATCCTGCTGGCGCGCCGACTGGCGCGCGGTGAGTCGTTACCGACAGGGGCGCATCCTTGCACGGGCCTCCTGTCGCTCGGCGACTTCGAGCCCGAGTTCGCACGCTGGGGCATGTTGACCGATGTGCTTGAAGAGGGTGGTGGCGATGGCACACGGCCGACTTGAGTTCGTGATGCCCGCTTCTGCGGCGGTGGCCTTTGATGCCTTCCACTATCACCATTGGCGCCTGCGCTGGGATTCGCTGGTGGCCGTGACCGAAGTCCAGGGCGGCGCGCCCTGTCCCTATGTCGGTGCAGTGACGGAAAGCAGTGGCGCCGGCTGGCTGCGCGGGCTGGCGATGCGCACGCGCTTTGTTTCATTCGATCGGCCCCACCGGGCCGCAGCGAGCATGATCGGCCGTTCGTTTCCGTTCACACGTTGGGCCGCATCAATGCAACATCGGCCCATCGATGCCCAGAACTCAATCTTGATATACACCTACACCTTCGAGGCAGGGCCGCGCGCACTTCGCTGGCTGATCGAGCCCGTCGTCCGCTTGGTCTTCGATCGGCAGACCCGGCGGCGCTTCGAGCGCATGAGCCAATTCCTGACCGGGCATGCCGATGAGTTGAGCGCCTGGCAGGAGCTTACCCAATGACAGGAGCGGACATGCGCCTCGAAGCGCGGGACGTCAAACTGTTGCGCTACTGCCTGGTCTTCGTCTGGCTCGCCACCAGCCTGGTCAGTGTCATCGAGTGGCATGGGCAGAGCGCCGAGTTGCTGCGTGCGGCCGGGATGCAACAGCCGGCATTGATGGACACCCTGATACTGGGTGGTGCCGTCGTCGATGCGCTGCTGGGTCTGGCGCTGTGGCTCAAGCCGTCACGGCGCGTCTATCTGATGGCCCTGTTCATGATGGTGGCGATGACTGTGCTGGCCAGCCTGCTTCGACCTGACCTGTGGCTGCACCCACTTGGCCCGCTGACGAAGAACGTTGCGTTGGCCGGACTGCTTTGGGTATTGGCAATACGCACGCGATGAACACCTATCTGACAGTCAAGTGGCTGCACATCATGTCCAGCGTGCTGCTGGTGGGCACCGGTCTGGGTTCGGCCTTCTACCTGTTCTTTGCCAATCGCAGCGGTGATATCAGCACGCAGGCCCACGTGGCGCGGCTCGCGGTGCGCGCCGACTGGTGGTTCACCACGCCGACGGTCATCTTTCAGCCCATCAGCGGTTTGCTGCTGGCTCACTGGGCTGGCTGGCCGCTGACGACCCCCTGGTTGCTGGTCTCGTTGTTGCTGTACGGGCTGGCGGGCCTGTGCTGGCTGCCGGTGGTGTGGTTGCAGCTGCGCATGGCCGCCATGGCGCGCCAGGCACAGCTGCTGCACACCGAGCTGCCACCGCTCTACTGGCGTTATGCACGGTACTGGGAGTGGTTGGGCTACCCGGCCTTCGCGGCCATGCCGGCCATCTTCTTTCTCATGGTTGTGAAGCCGGGATAGCCCGGAGATTTCAGCACCGGCATCGATGGCGTTCAATCCGACAAACAAGGTGCCGGATTTACTCATGGCTCGACTCCGTGACAAGCTTCAAAACACCTGCAGCCCGTCCATCGGATTCAACAGCGCGGCGCTGCAAGCCCCGCGGATACACTCTGCGGCATCGTGAGGGTCGAGTCGCCCGGGATCAAAAGGCCGCCCCGCCTGGAAATCGAACCCGCATGACTACACCGTCGACGCTTGAGCTTGTCGGCGGTTACTACTGCGGCGCCGAGCTCCCGATGGAAGGCAGGGGCAAGTTCATGCGCCATGTAATGCTCAGGCCGGAAGTGGATATCGATGCGGCTGCCTTGAAAGCGCTCGTCGCCATGGCCTCCGCTGACGTGCAGGCACGGCTGCGAATGGAGCAGCGCATCAAGGGCCATGAACAGGTGCGGTGACAGCTTGGCGAACCTTGGTGCGGTCCCTGCACAAAGGACACTGGCACAACAAGTAGGAGTCGCACAGCAGCATGATTTCCTTCATCCTCGATGGGCACAAGTTTCAGTTGCGGGCAGCGGCGGTCATTGTTCATGACGGTTCGGTCCTTCTGCACCGAACCGAGTTCGATGCGTTCTGGGCGCTTCCGGGCGGCCGGGTCGAACCCGGCGAAGATGCGGCCGCAACCGTTGCCAGGGAAATGCAGGAGGAAATTGGGCAAGAAGTGGTTTGCGAGCGCCTGCTGTATGTTGCCGAGAACTTCTTCGACTATCAGGGGCAGCGCCATCATGAGCTCGGCCTGCACTTCCTGGCCCACTTCAGACCCGACTCTCAACTACTCGCCAAAGACCGCGTGCACATCGGCATCGAGGGCAACCAGCGGCTCGAGTTTGCATGGTTTGCGCTCACGGAGCTACATCAAGTCGATTTGAAGCCCTCGTTCCTCATCACGGCATTGACGCAGCCGGGCTTGCCGTTCGGCCACTTCAGGCAAAGGGAGTGACACCCCATGCCCATCCACCCAGACACCCTGACCTCCCTCGCCGGCCAATACACGCTGGGCATGAGCAGCATCCGTGGCCGCCGCGTGCAGCGCCTCTTGAAGCGCGAGTTTGCAGGTGCTGACGAGGTGCTGCTGGTGACGCTGGGCGCTGGCACCACGGCCGTGCTGGGGCGCTCCACAACAGGGGCCGCCTTCTGCGCCACCGACGGCAGAGGCCGATATGCGGCTGTCTTCCGATGGTTTCATGACTCAACGCGGGCGCTCGAAACGCACCTTGATCTGCTGAAGGACTCCTTGCCCGTGTTGGCATCGAGATCCGTACCCCATCCAGCCGGGCCTGGTCCGGTCGGCGGCCATCTTCCAGCAACACTGGGGGTCGCAGAATATCTTCATTCAGTTCAGGTGAAATAGTCACACCCGCGTGTCGAATATCGCTGCCATCAATCGTCGTTGAGATGGAATCATTCACCCAACTGTCGGCGCGTGTCCTGCACACAGCGACGCCGATCGAAAGGAGTCAACGCATGTCAACCGGAGAAACGGTCAAAGGCCCGGCTTCCTACTTTCCCTCCATCGAGAAGAAGTACGGCAAGCCCATCGCCCACTGGATGGAAGTGCTCAAGCAAACGGGCCCACTCAAGCACATGGATCTCGTCAGCCACCTCAAGACCGAGCATCAGATGGGCCATGGCCACGCCAATGCCCTGGTCGCCTGGTTCAAGGCCAAGGCGTAGCCGCTGCATCGATGCGGACCTCACCAGAGAATCATCATGGCACTTTCACCCAGATTCTTCTCGCTGCTGCTCGCAGCCACTTGCCCAGTCTTCGCCATCGCGCAAGACAGCCGGTCAGCGGGCCAAGCGACGCGCGCCAAGTCTGCATTGCTGGTGGTGGATGCCCAGGTGGGCGTTGTATCCGGCATCTGGGAGTCAACGCGCGTGATTGCAAACATCGAGACGCTCGTGAACAAGGCCAGAGCCGCCGGCGCGCCGGTGGTCTGGGTTCAGCATTCCGACGACGATGAGCTGAAGTACGGCTCCGAGAGCTGGAAGCTCGCCCCGAACTTCGTCCCGTCCGCTGCGGAGCTCGTCATCCACAAGAAGTACAACTCTTCGTTCGCGAACACGGACCTGGATCAGCGACTGAAGGCCCTCGGCATCTCCCGGATCGTCCTGGCCGGCGCAGCGACCAACTGGTGTATTCGAGCGACCGCCTATGCCACAGTCGACCGCGGCTACAACCTGGCGCTGGTCAGCGACGCGCACTCGACCGAGTCGATGAAGCTCCCGAGCGGAGTGTCAGTCGCCGCAGGGGCCATAGTGGCGGAGCTGAACGCGGTGTTCGAGTGGATCAGCGTTCCCAACGTGCGCACCGAAGTCAAGAAGGCTGTTGACATCGCTTTCTAGGAGCTCTCGATGACGACCCAGTACTACACCGCCACCAGCCTCGACGGCTTCATCGCCACCGAAGACGATTCCCTGGACTGGCTGTTCCCTCTCGGAGACATCAATGACACCAGTTATCCGGCCTTCATTGCGGAGGTAGGCGCCCTGGCCATGGGCGCGACGACCTACGAGTGGATGCTTCGCCATGCCGACAAGGTCGCCGACGAGGCGGGCTCGGCATGGCCGTACACACAGCCGACCTGGGTCTTCACGCACCGGGACCTGCCCCGCGTCGAAGGCGCAGACATACGCATGGTTCAAGGAGGCGTCCGGGAAGTGCATGCCGAAATGGCACTCGCCGCCGGCAACAGGAACATCTGGATCGTCGGTGGCGGCGACCTGGCCGGGCAGTTCCATGATGCCGGACTGCTGGATGAAGCCATCATCCAGGTGGCCTCGGTGACCCTGGGCACAGGCAAGCCGCTGTTTCCCCGCCGCGTCACGAGTCCGCCCTGGCGCCTGCTGTCGGCCCGCCTGATCGGGCCGGGCTTTGCGGAGCTGCGCTACCGGCTGCCCGGCCGCAACGGCGCTGTCGCTTGAGCCTGGGGCCTGGCGATCAGTAGCTGATGCGAAAGCGTTGGCCCTTGAACGACAGCACAGCGCCCCGGTGCCTGATCTGCTCCAGCACCAGCTCGGGGGCGATCCTGTCGCCCTCGCGAAACAGCTGGCCGTTGACGATCAGGATACGGTGGGCGGCGGACTCGGAGTACATCGCACCGCCGGCCACCAGCGGTGGCAACTGCCGGCGGATGTCCTCGGGCAGGCCGCTGGCCATGGGCAGCGGACGCTCCGCCGCAGCGGCGGGCGCCGGCGGCCGCGACGGCGCACGCGGTTTCGTTTCGGGGGCAGGTATTGCCTCAACCGGCGGCGGCGCGACCGCAGCGGCTTGAGCGGCAGGTGGCGGCGGCGGTGCTGCAGCGACGGTCTGGGTCTGCGCGGGCTGGGCCGGCGGCGATGGCGGCGTGGGCGGCGGTACGGCGTCTCCGCGCATCAACCGATGCGCCGCTGCCGCACCCAGCACCGCCAGCAACAGCAGCATGCCCGCCCAGACCCAAGGCCGCACGCGCCGCACAGCCACATCATCGTCGGCCAGGTCTGCCGCCGCCGGGTTGGCACTCAAGGTGGGCACGGTGCCGCGCTCGCGTTCGGATTCGGCGCGCCTGAGGGCATCAAGGATGTACGACATGGGCGGCCCTAGCTGGCAAGGTCTGAGGTCGGAAGCGGCTGCAGGCGGGGCTCGACCACGCCCGCGGCGCGGTTCAGCTGCATCAGCGTGACCGGCCCCACCCGGCCATCGCTGACCATGCCCTGGGCACGCTGGAAGGCCGCCACCCGGGACCGCAAGGCGGCATCCAGGCCGCGCCCGGCCGGCCCAGGGGCCAAGCCCAGGGCCTGGGCCAGCTGAAGGTCCAACCAGTCCAGCGCCGGGCCCGGGCCCAGCCTGGCCGTATAGCCCGGGGGCGTTCGCCACAGCGTGGCGAACTCGCCGCGCCACTGCCGGCCCAGCGCGAGCAGGCTGATGGTTTGCGTGCGCGAGCCGGCTCGCACGGTCGCATGCTGGCTGCCCAGGCCGAGCAGCAGCACATAGGAGGGCTTGCCGTCGTCATCGCGCAGGGTCAGCAGGCTGGGCCGATCGAGCAGGCGCAGCAGGGCCAGGCCGCCCTCGCTGCGGAAGCACTGCAGCTGCTGGCGCTTGGCGGCCGGGCAGGGATCGCCCTCGGGCAGGGTCAGGCGCCAGGCCGGGGCCAGTTCTCGCCAGGCCTCGCCCTCATCGCGCAGGCCCCAGGTGATGGCGGCGGAAGAGACTTCCAGCGTCGGAGCCGGCCGTGAGGCGGCCGGCTTCACCACGCTGGTGCTCGACGCTGCTACGCGGCTGGCCGGGGCAGCGGCCGTCGGGCTTGATGCTGGCCGAGCAGCGGCCAGCGGGCGGGCCGGCCCGCGATCAGGCATGGCCATGACCAGCGCGATGGCCGTCGCCACAGCGACCACGCCGGTCGCACCGGCCAGCCACGCAATGGCGCGGCGGCGGCCGGGCACTGCGGCGCGCAAGCGGCCGGCATCGAACACCTCCGCGGCGGCCTGATCAACCGTGGCGCCATCGACCTGCCTGCGCCCCTGGGCATAGGCGCCCAGCAGGGCCCGGTCGCAGAGCAGATTGATGCGCCGCGGCACGCCACCGGTCAACCGGAAGATGCGCCGCAAGGCCTTGCGATCAAAGGGCAGCACGCCGCTGAAGCCGGCCACGCCTAGACGATGGCGCACGTACTGCGAGGTCTCCGGCTCGGACAGGGCCTGCAGATGAAAGCGCGCGATCACCCGCTGGGCCAGCTGCTCCAGCTCGGGCCGGGCCAGCAAGGTGCGCAGCTCGGGCTGGCCGATCAGGATGATCTGCAGCAGCTTGCGCTCATTGGTTTCGAGATTGGTCAGCAGCCGCAGCTGCTCCAGCACCTCGGCCGACAGGTTCTGCGCCTCGTCGATGATCAGCACATTGTTCTGGCCGACCGCATGGGTGCGGAGCAGGAACTCGTTGATCGGGTCCAGGTACTGCTTGACCGTCTCGGCCGCAGCCTCCGGGTGCTCGTGCTGGATGCCGTATTCCTCGCAGACCGTCTTCAGCAGCTCGTTGACGGTGAGCTTGGGGTTGAAGATATAGGCCACATTGCAGCGTTTCGGTATCTGCTCCAGGAAGCAGCGGCAAACCGTGGTCTTGCCCGCGCCGATCTCGCCGGTCAGCAGCACGAAGCCACCGCCGCCGCGCAGGCCATACAGCAGGTGCGCCAGCGCATCGCGGTGGCGCTCGCTCATGAACAGGTAGCGAGGGTCGGGCGCGATCGAGAACGGCTCGTGCTGCAGGCCAAAGAATTTCGCGTACATGGTGGGGAGTGGGGCTGGGGACATGATACTTTCCCGTTCCGCACACACCGGGACGCCTACCGCCATGACCGCGCTGACGCTGCACTACCACCCCCTGTCGTCCTGCTGCCACAAGGTGCTGATCGCGCTCGACGAGCTGGCCATCGAGGCAGACAGGCGTCTGCTGAACCTGGGCGATCCGGCCGAGCGCGCGGCCTTCCTGGCGCTGTGGCCCCTTGGCAAGATGCCGTTGCTGGTGGACCAGGGGCGGCCCGTTCCCGAGACCAGCATCATCATCGAGCACCTGCAGCGCCACCATGCCGGCCCGGGCCGCACGCTGGTCCCGCCGGACCCCGGCGCAGCGCTCGAGGTGCGCCTCTGGGACCGCCTGCTCGACCTGTACGTGATGACGCCTATGCAGGCGCTCACCGCCGATCTTTTGCGCCCGGAGGCTGAGCGCGACGCGCAGGGCGTGGCCCGGGCCCGCGAAGGCCTGACATCGGCCTATGCACTGATTGACCACCAACTCGAAGGGCGCACCTGGCTGGCCGGCGATGCCTTCAGCATGGCCGACTGCGCGGCCGCACCGGCCCTGCTCTATGCCGCCAGCTATGTACCGATAGCGCCGCAGCATGAACGCCTGAGCGCCTACTTCGATCGCCTGATGGATCGCCCATCGGTGGCGCGCACGGTTGACGCGGCGCGGCCCTTCTTCAAGTTCTTTCCGGGCCGCGCCGGCCTGTCGCGACGCTTCTTCGACCCGGACAGCGTCTGAAAGACCGGTGACAGGGCACACCCACGCCGCATCGGCGAAAATGACGCCATGACTGCCTCCATCCACGATCTGAATGCCTATATGGCCGAGCTCGGCGCCGCCGCGCGCCGCGCCGCCACCGCCATGGCCGCCGCGCCCACCGCAGCCAAGAACGCAGCCCTGCTGGCGCTGGCGCGCCGGCTGCGGGCCCAGGGCCCGGCCCTGCAGGCCGCCAATGCCAAGGACCTGGACGCCGCCGTCGCCGCCGGCCTTGACGCCCCGATGGTGGACCGCCTGCGCCTGACCCCAAAGGTGCTGGAGACGGTGGCCGAGGGCTGCGAGCAGCTCGCCGCCATGGCCGACCCGGTGGGCGAGATCACCGGCGTCAAGCGCAGGCCCTCGGGCATCAGCGTAGGCCAGATGCGCGTGCCGCTGGGCGTGTTCGGCATGATTTACGAGAGCCGGCCGAATGTAACGATAGAGGCCGCCTCGCTGGCCATCAAGAGCGGCAATGCCTGCATCCTGCGCGGCGGCTCCGAGGCGCTGCAGTCGAATCTGGTGCTGGCCGCACTGGTGCGCAATGCGCTGGCCGAGGCCGGCCTGCCGGCCGACGCGGTGCAGATGGTCAACACCACCGACCGCGCGGCGGTGGGCCATCTGATCACGATGCCGGAGTTCGTCGACGTGATCATCCCGCGCGGCGGCAAGGGCCTGATCGAGCGCATCAGCCGCGAGGCCAAGGTGCCGGTGATCAAGCACCTGGACGGCAACTGCCATGTCTACGTCGATGCCGAGATCGACCTGGAGCAGGCGCTGGCAGTCGCCGACAACGCCAAGACCCACAAATACAGCCCCTGCAATGCCGCCGAGTCGCTGCTCGTGCACGAGCGCCAGGCGGCGGCCTTTCTGCCCCGCATCGGCGCCATCTTCGCCGCCAAGGGCGTGGAGATGCGTTGCTGCGGCATCAGCCGCCGCATGCTGGTCGATGTGCCCGGCGCCAAGGTGGTGGCCGCCACCGAGGCCGACTGGAGCGAGGAATACCTGGCCCCGATCATCAGCATCAAGGTGGTGACAGGTCTTGATGAGGCTATCAGCCACATCAACCGTTACGGCTCGCATCACACCGACGCCATCCTGACGACCAACCACCCGAACGCGATGCGCTTTCTGCGCGAGGTCGATTCGGCCAGCGTGATGATCAATGCCAGCACCCGCTTTGCCGACGGCTTCGAGTACGGTCTGGGCGCCGAGATCGGCATCTCGACCGACAAGTTCCACGCCCGTGGCCCGGTGGGCCTGGAGGGACTCACTTCGTTGAAATGGGTGGTGCTGGGGCAGGGCGAAGTGCGCGGCTAGCGTACGCCAGCGCACAGACGACTGCGCTCCAAGGTCCTACAACGCAAGCTTGTCGTGGCAATCGCCGCGATCAGGCTCTGCGCAAGGACCTCACCATGCACGCACTCCGCACCTTCTTCAACGCACCGAAGCTTGGAGCCTGCACCCTGCTGATCGCCGCGCTGTCGGGCTGCGGTGGCGGCGATCTCGACCCGGTACTGGGCACGCCCGACATCACCCGCGTGCCCACCGTCACCGCGACCTCGCCGGTGGCGAACACGCCGATCGTGACCGGAGTGGACATCCGATCCAAGGTGACGGCCATCTTCAGCAAGCCGATGAAAGCCGCGTCATTGACGCCGGCCAGCTTCAGCCTGGGCTGCCCGGGCAGCACGGCGGTGACAGCGACCGTCAGCTATGACGCCGCCACCCGGATTGCAACCCTGACACCGGCCGCACCGCTGCCGCCGACCACCACCTGCACGGCCACCATCAGCACTGGCGTGATGGACATGACCGATGTGCCGCTGTCCGCTGCCTTCGTGTGGAGCTTCGTCACCGGCCCGGCCGCGGCGCTCGACACGACGCGGCCAACCGTCACCGTCACCCTGCCGCTGGCCGGCGCCACCGAGGTGCCGATCAACACCAAGATCAGCGCCACCTTCAGTGAGCCGATGAATCCGGCGACCTTGACCGCCGCAAGCTTCAGCGTCACCAACACCACCGCGGGCGCAGCGGTGGCAGGCACCGTCACCTATGTGGCCGCCTCACGGACCGCCACCTTCACGCCGGCCCTGGCGGCCTCGCTGGCCAGCGGCTCGCTGTACACGGCGACGATCTCCACGGCGGCCACCGATCTTGCCGGTAACGCGCTTGCCGGCAACACCGCCAGTCTGCCCGCAGCCGGCAATCAGGTCTGGACCTTCACCACGGGTGCGTCGACCGACAGCATCGCCCCTGAGGTGATTGCCATCAGCCCGGTCGATGCCGACACGGCCGTCTGCTCGGCCACGGCCAGCGTCAGCGCGACCTTCAGCGAGGACATGGACGCGGCAACGATCACGACATCGAGCTTCAGCGTCACCGACGGCGGCGTGGCCGCGGCCGGCTCCGTCAGCTACAACGCACTGACCCGGGTGGCGACCTTTGCGCCCACGGCCGCGACGGGACTGCCCGCGGACCGAGGCTACGTCGTCACCATTGCCGCTGGCAGCACCGGCGTCAAGGACCTGGCCGGCAATGCGCTGGCGACCGCCCGGATCTGGGCCTTCTCCACCGGCGTGACGTCCTGCGGGACGCTCGTGACCACGGTGGACCTTGGCTCGGCCGCGTCCTTCGGGGCGTTTGGCGGCGCAGCAGGTGTCACCAACCAGGGCATCAACACCGTGGTGGGTGGCAATCTGGGCAGCACCGCGGCATGCTCGCTGATCACCGGCTTCCATGACGCGAGCAATGCCTACACGCAGACGCCGCTGAACATCGGTGCGGTCAACGGCAGCATCAACTGCGGCCCCCCGGCACCGGGCACGAGCACGACGCTGGCCATTGCTGTCCAGGCCCGTGCTGACGCGCAGGCCGCCTACAACCTGATGGTGGCCCTGCCGCCCGGCACCGATCCTGGCGCCGGTCAGCTCGGCGGCCTGGTGCTGGCTCCGGGGGTCTACACCTCGGCCGGCGGCACCTTCGACGTCACCAGCGGCGACCTGACCCTGGATGCAAAAGGCAACGCCAACGCAGCGTGGGTCTTCCAGAGCGCCTCGGCACTGACCGTGGGCCTGCAAGCCACGCCGCGCCGTGTGGTCCTGATCAACGGCGCCCAGGCCAAGAACGTGTTCTGGCAGGTCGGCAGCGCGGCCCGCGTCGAGGACGGCAGCACCATGGTGGGCACCATCATCGCGCCGGCCGGCGTGACCTTCTCCACCGCCGGTCAGGCCATACAGACCACCCTGGTCGGTCGCGCGATCGGCCTGACGGCCTCGGTGACCCTGGTCAACACCACGATTGTTGCGCCATGAACGCTCGCACCCCCGCCCGATTCAAGCGCGCCTCAACGACTGTCCGAAAGCACACGATGATCTCCAATCACACCCTGCGATTCCTGACCCTGGCCGGCCTCGGCTCGGTGCTCGCCACCGCCGCCCTGGCCCAGGACGACAGCTACTACTACGGTGGCCTGTCCGTCGGCTCGTCGAGGGCCAGGATCGACCAGGAGCGCATCAGCTCGAGCCTGGTCGGCAATGGCTTGACGGTCACCGGCTTCAACCGTGACGAGCGCGACAAGGCCTTCAAGCTGTTCGGTGGCTATCAGTTCAACCGCCACCTGGGCGTCGAGCTGGGCTACTTCGATCTGGGCAAGTTCGGCTTCGCCACCACCACCACGCCAACGGGTTCGCTCAATGGCCAGATCCGGTTGTCGGGCATCAACCTCGACCTGATCGGCACGATGCCGCTGACCGAGCGCCTGTCCGCCTTCGTGCGGCTGGGCGCGCAGCATGCGCGTACCCGTGACCACTTCAGCGGCACCGGCGCGGTGGCCGTGCTGAACCCGAACCCGAGCAGCCGCGAGGTCAACTACAAGGCCGGCGCTGGCCTGCAATACGCCTTCGGTCCGTCGCTGCTGCTGCGCGGCGAGGCCGAGCACTACCGCGTCAATGACGCGGTGGGCAATCACGGCGGCGTCAACGTGGTGTCGCTGAGCCTGGTGTTCCCGTTCGGTCGCGCGCCAACGGTGGCGCCGCGGGTCAGCGCCGCGCCGGTCTATGAGCCGCCGCCCGCACCGGCGCCGGTCATCGTTGCCGCGGCGCCCCCTCCTCCGCCAGTGGTGGTGCCGGCCGCGCCGCCCCCGCCCCGGCGCGTAAGCTTTGCCGCGGAGTCGCTGTTCGGCTTCGATCAGTCGACGATCAAGCCCGAGGGCCGGCTGGCCTTGGACCAGTTCGCAAGCGAAACTCGCGCCACCCGCTTCGACGTGATCATGGTCGAGGGCCATACCGACCGACTGGGCAGCGAGGCCTACAACCAGCGCCTCTCGACGCAGCGCGCCGAAGCGGTCAAGGCCTATCTGGTAGCCCCGGGCGGCATTGAGGGCAGCAAGGTCAACGCCAGCGGCAAGGGCGAGTCGATGCCGGTCACGCAGCCCGGCGACTGCAAGGGCACCCAGCAGACGGCGAAGTTGATCGCCTGCCTGCAGCCCGATCGCCGCGTTGTCATCGAGGTGACCGGCACCCGCTGAGCCGGCGTCCGCCCCTCAAGCCCGGGTCTGGCCCAGCTGCTCGCTGGCCGCCCGGGCTTCGTTACGTACGGCCGTGGCAATCACGCCGTCCGCCGCAGGGTCAAACCCACCGGTCGCGCCCAGCGCCGTCAGCACCGCGCAGACGCGGCCGGCATGGTCGTACAGCGGCGCGGCCACGGCGCTGATGCCACGCAGATAGGTATCGCGCACGGTGGCACAGCCAGCGGCCTGCACCTCGCGCCGCAACTGGCCGATCGGATCCGCGGCATCCAGCTGCGCGCGCTGCTCGGGCGGCGCAGCGGCCAGATCCTCCTCGGCGAAGGCCCGCACCCGCGACTCGTCAAGAAAGCCCAGAAAGGCGCGGCCGCTGGCCGACCACAGCATCGACAGCACCGAGCCGGCGCGCACATTCACCGTCACCGGCAGGCCGGGCTCCTCCATGCGCACGATGGTCGGGCCCTTGTTGCCCATCACGGCCAGAAAACAAGTCACCTCCAGGCTCTCGCGCAGCCGCACCAGGGCCGGCTCGGCGGCGCGTATCGGGTCGGCCTGACGCATCGCTGCCAGGCCGATCTGTATGGCCTCGGCGCCCAGGTAATAGGCCTGGGACCCGGCGTCCTGCGCGACCAGCCCCTCCTCGACCAGGCTGGCCAGATAGCGATGCACCTTGGCCGGGCTCTCGCCCACATGGGCGGCCAGCGACGTCAGGCTGGCGCGGCCGCCCAGCCGTGCCAAACCCTTCAGCACGGCCATGCCGGTTTCGGCCGATTGCACGCGCTGGCGGCGGGCGCGGGGGGCGGTGTCGTCGTTGAAGTCCATGGGCGCCGATGTTAAGCAGTTGTGAGGCTGGGCTTGCCTTGATTCAAATCAAGGGTTTTCCCTTGATGCATTAATTACGCAATGCGCATGATACTTACGCATTGCGTGATCAAAATCAAGGAGACTCGATGAAAAAGCACCTCGCCGGCCTGATCCTGGCCCTGCCATTGCTGAGTTCGATGGCCACGGCCCAGAGCTTCCCGTCCAAGCCGATACGCTGGCTGGTGCCCTATGCCGCCGGGGGTGGCTCCGATTTCCTGGCCCGCACGATTGGCCAGACGCTGTCCAGCCAGGTCGGCCAGACCGTGGTCGTTGACAACAAGCCCGGCGCCAACACGGCCATTGCCGCGGCCGAGACGGCCCGCTCGCCCGCCGACGGCTACACCGTGCTGTCGGCCGACAACGGCACGCTGATCTTCAACCCTGTGCTGTACAAGACGCTCAGCTACAACCCGGTCAAGGATCTGGCGCCGGTCACCTTGATGGGCCGCTTCCCGATGATCCTGGTCGTCGGCCCCAGCCTGCCGGTCACCAGCGCCAAGGACTTCATCGCCAAGGCGAAAGCCACTCCGGAAGGTTTGAACTACGGCTCGGCCGGTGCCGGCAGCCCCCACCATCTGGCGATGGAGCTGCTGAAGGTCGAGACCGGCCTGACGATGACCCATGTGCCCTACCGCGGCGCCGCACCGGCCCTGGCCGAGGTGGCCGGCGGCCAGGTGCCGGCAATGATGGTGGACCTGGCCGCGGGTGCTGCCTTCATCAAATCGGGCAAGGTCAAGGCGCTGGCGGTGGCCAATGCCAAGCGCCTGCCCCAGCTGCCCGATGTGCCGACCTTTGCCGAGCTGGGCTACAAGAACGTCGAGGCCGCCGCCCTGGTGGGCATGGTCGTGCCGGTGGCCACGCCGGCCGATGTGATCACGGCGCTGAACAAGCAGGTCGTCGCGGCGATCAACGAGCCGGCCGTTCACAAGCGCCTCAGCGACTTCGGCGTCGAGCCGGTCGGCAACACGCCGGCCCAGTTCGCCGAGCTGCTGAAGAGCGAGACTGCGCGTTGGCAGAAACTGATTCGTGATCTGAAGATCACCCTGGACTGATTGCACAGGAGTCGCGCCATGGCCACCTGCCCCTTCCCCCACGCCGCGATGGCGCCTGCCGCCGCAGGCACCTGCCCGGTCAGTGTCCAGGCGATGGCCTTCGACCCCTTCGGCGACGGCTATCAGCAGGACCCGCCCGAGTACCTGCGCTGGGCCCGCGAACAGGAGCCCACCTTCTTCAGCCCGCAGCTGGGCTACTGGGTGGTGACGCGGTTTGATGCCATCAAGGCCATCTTCCGCGACAACATCACCTTCAGCCCCTCGATTGCGCTGGAGAAGATCACACCGACCGGCCCCGAGGCCAATGCGGTGCTGGCCAGCTATGGCTATGCGATGAACCGCACCCTGGTCAACGAGGACGAGCCGGCGCACATGCCGCGCCGCCGCGTGCTGATGGAGCCGTTCACGCCCGAGGCGCTGAAGGCGCATGAACCGATGGTGCGGGAGCTGACGCGCCAGTATGTGGACCGTTTCATCAACGACGGCCGGGCCGATCTGGTCGACCAGCTGCTGTGGGAGGTGCCGCTGACGGTAGCCCTGCACTTCCTCGGCGTGCCCGAGGAAGACATGGACGCGCTGCGCCGCTACTCCATCGCCCACACCGTCAATACCTGGGGCCGGCCCAAGCCGGAGGAGCAGGTGGCAGTGGCCCATGCTGTGGGTAATTTCTGGCAGCTGGCCGGCCAGATCCTGGCCAAGATGCGGCTCGACCCCTCGGGCCCGGGCTGGATGAAATACGGCATACGCCAGCAGGTGTTGCACCCCGAGGTCGTCACCGACTCGTACCTGCATTCGATGATGATGGCCGGCATCGTCGCCGCCCACGAGACCACGGCCAATGCCACGGCCAATGCGATGAAGCTGCTGCTGCAGCACCCGAGGGCCTGGCAAGACATCTGCGAAGACCCGAGCCTGATCCCCAATGCCGTCGAGGAATGCCTGCGCCACAACGGCTCGGTGGCGGCCTGGCGGCGCCTGGCAACGACCGATGTGGTCATCGACGGCATCGCCATTCCGGCCGGTTCCAAGCTGCTGATCGTCACCTCGTCGGCCAATCACGACGAACGCCACTTCGCCGACGCCGACCTGTTCGACATACGCCGCGACAACGCGAGCGAGCACCTGACCTTCGGCTACGGCGCCCACCAATGCATGGGCAAGAACCTGGCGCGCATGGAGATGCAGATCTTCCTGGAAGAGTTCACGCGCCGGCTGCCCCATATGCGCCTGGCGCAGCAGACCTTCAGCTATGTGCCCAACACCTCGTTCCGCGGGCCCGAGCATCTGTGGGTCGAGTGGGATGCGGCGCTGAACCCCGAGCGGAACACGCCCGAGCTGCTGCGCAGGCAGCAGCCGGTGCGCATCGGCGAGCCGTCCAAGCACGCGATCACACGACCGGTGATCGTCGAGGCCATCACGCCGCTGGCCGAGGGCGTCATCAAGCTGCGATTGGTGTCGCCCGATGGCCAGGCCCTGCCGCGCTGGGCACCGGGCGCGCACATTGATGTGGAGTGCGGTAGCGCCGAGCTGTCGCGCCAGTACTCGCTGTGCGGCGACCCGGCCGACGAGCGCGCGCTGGAGATTGCCGTGCTGCGCGAGGCCGCGGGCCGCGGCGGCTCGGCCTGGGTCCATGGGCGGGTCTTGGTCGGCGACCGGCTGAAGATACGCGGGCCGCGCAACCACTTCCGGCTCGATGAGTCGGCGCAAAGGCTGATCCTGATCGCCGGCGGCATCGGCATCACGCCGGTCAGCGCGATGGCGCGCCGTGCGCATGCGCTGGGCATCGAATATCAGCTGCACTATTGCGGCCGCTCGCGCGCCGGCATGGCGATGCTGGACGATTTAGCGGCCCTGCATGGTGAGCAGCTGCACGTGCACGTCAGCGCGGAGGGCAGCCGCCTCGATCTGCAGGCGCTGCTCGCCACACCCGAGGCCGGCACGCAGATCTACGCCTGCGGCCCGGTGCGCATGCTTGATGCGCTGGCGCAGGCCTGCGCCGCCTGGCCCGAGGACGCGCTGCGCGTCGAGCACTTCGTCTCGACGGTGGGCACGCTGGACCCGGCCAGGGAGCAGGCCTTCGAGGTCGAGCTGAAGGACTCCGGCTTCACGATCCCGGTGCGCGCCGACCAGACCCTGCTGGCCGCGTTGCGCGCCGCCAATGTGGACATCCAGAGCGATTGCGAGGAGGGGCTGTGCGGCTCCTGCGAGGTGTCGGTGCTCAGCGGTCAGGTCGATCACCGCGACGTCGTGCTGACCCGCGCCGAGCGTGAGGCCAACCGGCAGATGATGAGCTGCTGCTCGCGCGCCTGCGGCGGTCAGAAGCTGGTGCTGGAGCTGTAGATCGTTCGTTCAGCCACAATGGCGGAGTCCCCTCCCGCGGTCACCGCCTCTGATGAGCTGAACCATGACCGAAACCCGCTGTGCCGATTGCCCCCTGCGGCCGCTGCCTCTGTTTCTTGAGCACAGCACCGATGAAGTCGACTTGGTGCAGTCGCTAAAACGGCGCGAGGTGCGCCTTGAAGCCGACGAGACCCTGATCCACGAAGGGCAGACTGATGCCCCGCTCTACACGCTGCGCGAAGGCTGGGCCTTCCGCTACAAGACGCTCAGCGACGGGCGCCGGCAGATCCTCAGCTTTCTGCTCGCCGGAGACTTCATCGGCGTGCAGCAGAAGATGGGCGACGCGGCCGCCCATGGCGTCGACACCCTGACGCCGGCGCTGTTCTGCGTCTTCCAGCGCGACTCGCTGTGGGAGCTGCATCGCCGCTCGCCGACGATGGGCTTCAACATCACCTGGCTGACTGCGCACGAGGAGTCGCTGGTCGACGACACCCTGCTGTCGGTCGGCCGGCGCAGCGCCGAGGAGCGCATCGCCATGCTGCTGATACTGCTGTTCAAGCGGGCCGCGGCGCTGCAGAAGAACGATGGCGCCAACGGCGTGCCCTTTCCGCTGACGCAGCAGCACATCGCCGACGGCCTGGGCCTGTCCCTGGTGCACACCAACAAGACGTTGCGCAAGCTGGAGCGCCGCGGCCTGCACCGCATCGCCGACGGCCGCCTGTTCATGCGCGATGTGAAGGCGCTGGCTCGCCTGGCCGATCTGTTCGGCGATGGGCACCCGCCGCCGCGACCCCTGATCTGAACTGAACTGAACTGAACTGAAAGCCTGGCCGGCGGGCTATGTCTTTCTACATACGGCGACAACGGGACGCGACCTACATTGCGGACGCCCAAAGCGGCAGGCAGTCCGGCCTGCCGGTGATCGAGGGCGATTCACGCTCATCCACCGTCGCCGATGTCGCCCAAACCCTCGCAGAACAAGGTCCTCTCAGCTCTTCCGCTCGCAGACTGGGAGCGTTTGAGCCCGCAGCTGGAGTGGCTGGAAATGCCGGCCGGCACCCTGCTGCATGAGGCCGGCAGCCTGCTCAAGCATGTGTACTTTCCGGTCACCGCCGTCGTTTCATTGATCTCGACGATGAAGAGCGGCGCCGCGGCCGAGGTCGCCGTGGTCGGCAACGAGGGCATGGTCGGGGTCTGTGCCTTCATGGGCGGCGCGCCCTCGCTCAGCAGCGCGGTGGTGCAGGGCTCGGGCTATGGCCTGCGCATGGGCGCGCCGGCCCTGAGGGCGCAGGCACAGCACAGCGAGCCGCTGATGCAGCAGCTGCTGCACTACACCCAGGCGCTGTTCGCCCAGATGGCGCAGACCTCGGCCTGCAACCGGCATCACGGGCTGGACCAGCAGCTGTGCCGCTGGTTGCTGCTGCATCTCGACCGGCAGCAGGGCAGCGAGATGGTGATCACGCAGGAGCGCATTGCCGCCATGCTCGGGGTGCGCCGCGAAGGCGTCACCGGCGGAGCCCTGAAACTGCAGAAGGCCGGGCTGATCAGCTACGGGCGCGGGCGCCTCACGGTGCTGGACCGCAGCGGCCTGGAGGCGCGCAGCTGCGAGTGCTATGCGTCGCCGTCGCCCGCAGCACCCATGGTCCACAAACAAAGTCAGTGCGCCAATGTGTAAGCAGACGCAAACGATGCAAGCAGATGCCTGCCCAGGCGCGGCAGCCGCCGTCGAGGATTGGGACCTGATGTTCGATGCCGTGAAGGCCCGGTTGCGCGCCGCAGTGACATCGGGCGATCCCAGCAACGCGATGGCCGGAACGGTGCTGGAATGTGTCGGGGCGCTGGACCTGCTGCACCAGATGCTGGAGCAGCAGCGGAGCCGCATCTAGCGACCCTGGCACACTCGGGACTCCTCTGCAGCGTCCGTGCCATGAAGCCGAATCCCGAAGCCAATTCCAACCGTCGCGCCCTGGTGCTGTTCTCCGGCGGCCAGGACTCCACTGCCTGCCTGGCCTGGGCGCTGGAGCGCTATGCCGAGGTCGAGACCGTAGGCTTCGACTATGGCCAGCGCCACCGCATCGAGCTGGCCTGCCGGCAGACCGTGCGGCGCGAGATCGCGGCACAGTTCCCGGCCTGGGCGGCCAAGCTCGGCGAGGACCATCTGCTGGACCTGCGCCTGCTGGGCCAGATCTCGGACACCGCGCTGACCGAATCGCGCGCGATCGAGATGCAGGCCAACGGCCTGCCCAACACCTTTGTGCCCGGCCGCAATCTGCTGTTCCTGGGCTTTGCCGCCACGCTGGCCTACCGGCGCGGCGCCTCGGTGCTGGTGGGCGGCATGTGCGAGACCGACTACTCCGGCTACCCCGACTGCCGCGACAACACGCTGAAGGCCATGCAGGTGGCGTTGAGTCTGGGCCTGGACACGGCGATGACGATAGAGACGCCGCTGATGTTCATCACCAAGGCCGAAACTTGGAGCCTGAGCGAACAGCTCGGCGGCCCGGCCTTGAACGAGCTGATCATCGAGCACACCCACACCTGCTATCTGGGCGATCGTGGCCTGCGCCACGCCTGGGGCTATGGCTGCGGCAGCTGCCCGGCCTGCGAGTTGCGGCGCAAGGGTCATGACGAGTATCTGGCCGCCAAGGCGACCTGCGCGTGAGCGGTTTCTCGGGGTTCCTCGTCGGCCTGGCGGCGGTGCTGCTGTTCTGGGGCATAGGCGCCTACAACCGCATCATGCGGCTGCGCAACAAGATCGGCGATGCCTATGCGCAGCTGGACCAGCACCTGAGCACCCGCGCCAAACTGGTGGCCAGGCTGATGGAGCTGCTGCTGCCGGAGCTGGTGACCGAGCTGGCCGCCTTCGACGCGCTGCACAGCGCGCAGACCGATTGCGACACGGCCGCCGCCGCCGTGCGGGCCCGGCCCGCCGTGGCCGACCCTGTCGCCCAGCTGGCGGTGGCGGTGGCCGTGCATGCGGCCGCGCTGACCCGCCTGCTGGCCCTCTTGGACCAGCACCCCGAGCTGCGCGCCCGGGACGACATCCAGCCCCTGCTGGACGAGCTGCGCGCCATCGAGCAGCAGCGCTCGTTCGCGCGACAGCTGTTCAACGAGGCGGTGCGCGTCTACAACGAGGCGACGAACCAGTTCCCGACGCGGATACTGGCCGGCATCTATGGCTTCAAGGAAGCCCGTTCCCTGTAATTCAACTGCAGACGATTGCGCCGGAACTTACCAGTTCGTTGAACAGCGCCATCAGTGCGTGGCCCGACATGTGATACGGGTCGAGCTTGCCGGTCTCGCAATACTTCAGCACCAGGCCGGGATTGAGGCGCGACAGCGTCACCTGGCCCATGGTCCAGCCGGCGAACTGGCGTTCGGTGATTTCCTGGTAGCGCAGGATCACGACATCGCTGTGGCGCGGGTCGGTGACGATCTGCTTGTACAGCTCGTTGACGACATCGCGCCCACCCTCCAGCACCTGCATGAACAGGCCGTCGGAGTAGCACAGCACGCCGGTCACCCCGCGCTCGGGATTGTGTGAGCGCGACTGCTTCAGGATGGTGTTCAGCTCATCAGGGCTGAAGCCGCTGACGGCGCGGCTGGCGTAGAGAAGGCGGACTAGCATTTGGATCTCCAGATCACTTGATCAAGGCGAGAAACTCTCGCCGCAAGTTGGCGTCCTTCAGGAACGCCCCGCGCATCACGCTATTGGTCATCTTGGACTCGTCGTCCTTGACGCCGCGCCAGTGCATGCAGAAATGGTCGGCCTCCATCACGATGGCCAGGCCGTCCGGCTGCACGCGCTCCTGCAGCTCGTTGGCCAGCATCGTCACGGCCTCTTCCTGTATCTGCGGGCGGCGCATGATCCATTCGCAGATGCGGGCGTACTTGGACAGGCCGATCAGGTTCGAATGCTCGTTGGGCAGCAGACCCACCCAGACCCTGCCCATGATGGGGCAAAGATGGTGCGAGCAGGCGCTGCGCACCTTGATCGGCCCGACGATCATCAGCTCGTTGAGCCGCGTCACGTTCGGAAACTCGGTGACGTTGGGCGGCGCCACATAGCGGCCCTCGAAGACCTCGCGCACAAACATCTTGGCCACGCGCTTGGCGGTCTCGTTGGTGTTGTGGTCGCTCTCGGTGTCTATCACCAGCGCGCGCAGCACGCCCTGCAGATGCTGCTGCACCTCGGCCTGTATCTGGTCGAGCTCGCCCTCTTCGACGAAGGCCGAGATATTGTCGTTGGCGTGATAGCGGCAGCCGGCATTCACCAGCCGGTAGCGGATGCGCTCGGAGGTCGGCAGGGCGCCGGTCTCCGACTCGCTGGGGGGCAGGTTCTCGCGCGTATCGCCGGTCATGGATGCCTCATTGTTCTCTAGCTTGGCCCTGCATTGTGTACGCATCGTCAAGGCCTTGCCCGGCCACCACCAAATGGTCGATGAACATCCGCACCTTGGCCGGCAACCAGGGCGTCGGCGGATAGAGCAGCAAGACCTGGCGCGGGCGATAGGCGCCGCCCAGCGTCCAGTCCGGCAGCAGGGCCTGCACCGAGCCCTCGCGCAGCGCCTGCGCGGCGGTGAAGTCGGGCAGCAGGGCGATGCCCTCGCCGGCCTGGGCCAGGGCCAGCATGGCCAGCGTGTTGGAGACGGTGATGCGGCTCTTCATCTGCAGCTGGCGGGTCTCCGCCCCGCGGCTCAGCACCAGCTGGTCGTCGAACGAGCCGTAGCCCAGGTACATCAGCTCGCGCGGGTCCAGCGCCGCAGGCTCCTGCGGCAGGCCCCGGCGCTGCAACCAGGCGGGCGAGGCCACCAGCCGGTAGCGCGTCTCGAACAGCGGCCGGGCCGCCAGGCCGGGGGGCGGATCGGTGGTGATGCGTATCACCGCGTCGACGGACTCGCTGACCAGGTCGACCATGCGGTCCTGCAGCATCAGGTCCAGCTCTACGCCTGGCCAGGCGCGCAGAAAGCCCGGCAGCAGCGGCGTCAGCCAGACCTGGCCCAGCACTGCCGGCGCGCTGATGCGCAGCCGTCCGCCCGGCGCCGCCCCCTGGCTGGCGGCCAGCGCCTGCACCTCACGGGCCAGGGCAGCGATCTGCACACAGCGCTGATAGACCTCGCGGCCCAGCTCGGTGACGCTGACCGAGCGGGTGGTGCGCTGCAGCAGCCGCGCACCGACCTGCGCCTCCAGCCGGCCGACACTGCGGCTGACCGCCGAGGTGCTCAGGCCCAGCTGCCTTGCGGCGCTGGAAAAGCCCTGGGCATCGACCACACGGGCGAACACCAGCATCTCCGGAACCAGCTCCATGGCATGCCCAACTGTTGCGTTTGAATCAACGATATTGTGAGTCAAAGCCATATTGTTGGTTTTTAGGCGTTGACCGAAAGTCCCTCCACGGCGTCCTGTTGGCGCAAGGAGTGGCAAAAAAATGCAAGTCAATACATCGGGCGGCGGCTGGCGCATGGGCCTGGCCATGGTCCTGTCGGGCACCATAGGCCTGCTGGTCACCGAGAGCGGCCAGTCGCCGCTGGCGGTGGTGTTCTTCCGCTGCCTGATCGGTGGCGCCGGCCTGCTGGCCTGGCTCAGCGTCAGCCGAGGCTGGCGCCCGCTGACGGCCACCCACTGGCGCTGGATCGCCATCGGCGCGCTGGCCCTGGTGTTCAACTGGGTCTGCCTGTTCTCGGCCTACCGCTACAGCAGCGTGTCGGTGGCCACCGTGGTCTATCACACCCAGCCCTTCATGCTGCTGGTGCTGGCGGCCTGGCTGCAGGGCGAAAAGCTGGACCGCGCCCGCCTGCCCTGGCTGGTGCTGGCCTTCATCGGCGTGGGCTTCAGCGCCGGTTTCACGCTGGACGGCATGGGCCAGACCGGCTTCTGGCCCGGCGCGCTGCTGGCCTGCGCCGCCGCCTTTCTGTACGCCGTCGCGACGCTCGCCGCGCAGCGGCTGAAGGGGCTGCCGCCGGCCCAGATCGCCGGCCTGCAGATGCTGATAGGCACCGTGGTGCTGGCGCCCATGGCCCTGCCGCTGGACCGTACGCTGACCGTGCCCGGCCTGGCCGCCCTCCTGACCCTGGGCCTGGTGCACACGGCGCTGATGTACACGCTGATGTATGCCGCCTTCCAGCGTCTGGCTGCGCAGCAGGTGGCGGCCCTGTCCTTCATCTATCCGCTGGTCGCCCTGATCGTCGATCTCGCCTACTTCCGCGTCAGCCTCAGCGCCGCCCAATGGGCCGGCATGGGCCTGATACTGCTGGCCGTGGTGGCCAACCAGCGCGGCTGGCGCCTGGGCCTCAAGCCGAAGGCCCGGGCCCTGCAAGCCTGAGGAAATGGGCGGGGCCACTACACTGGCGCGGTGTCCCCTACCAGCCCATCCCCCACCTCCCAGCCCCTGTCGCAACTGCTGAGCCGCACCGCCGATGCGGTGCAGGCGGTGCGCGAGGGCCGCTCGCTGACCGATGTGCTGGCCCGCTGCCCGGCCGAACTGCGCGGCGGCACGCAGGCGCTGAGCTTCCATGTGCTGCGCTGGATGGGCTCGGCCCAGGCCGCGGCCAAGCTGATGGTGCCCAAGAACCCGCCGCCGGCCGTCGATGCGCTGCTGACCACCGGCATCGCCCTGCTGTGGCCGGTCAAAGACCCACCCTATCCCGATCACACGCTGGTGGACCAGGCCGTCACCGCGGCGCGCAAGCGCACGCCGGCCAATGCCGCTTTCGTCAATGCCGTGCTGCGCCGCTTTCTGCGCGAGCGGGAGGCGCTGGTGGCCGCCGCCCAGCGTGATCCGCAGGGCGCGTTCAACCATCCGCCATGGTGGATAGAGCGGGTGCGCAAGGACTGGCCGCAGCAGTGGCAGGCCGTGCTGCAGGCCAGCAACGAACATCCGCCTATGACCTTGCGCGTCAACGCCCGCCATGGCACGGCCGAGGCCTATGTGGCCCGGCTGGCCGAGCGCGGCATTGCCGCCCGCCTGCTGGGCTCGCTGGCGCCGCAGGCGGTGGTGCTGGCCCGGGCCGTGCCGGTGACCCAGCTGCCCGGTTTTGCCGAGGGCGAGGTCTCGGTGCAGGACGCCGCCGCACAGCTGGCCGCGCCGCTGGTCGTCGGCCGCAACCTGCCGCCCGAGGCCGGTGCGCCGCTGGCCGCAGGCGCCCGCGTGCTCGACGCCTGCGCCGCCCCGGGCGGCAAGACCGCGCACCTGCTGGAGCTGGCCGATCTGGATCTGCAGGCGCTGGACAGCGACCCGACCCGCCTGACGCGCGTCAAGGACACGCTGGATCGCATCCGGCAGAACGCCCAGCTCAGCGCCGCCGACGCCCGCCACCCCGCCACCTGGTGGGACGGCAAACCGTATGACGCCATCCTGCTCGACGCCCCCTGCAGCGCCTCGGGCATCGTGCGCCGCCACCCCGATGTGCGCTGGCTGCGCCGCAACAGCGACATCGGCAATCTGGTGCGCACACAATCCGAGCTGCTGGAGGCACTGTGGCCGCTGCTCAAACCGGGCGGGCGCCTGGTCTATGCAACCTGCTCGTTGTTCAGGGACGAGGGCCAGGCCCAGGTCGATGCATTTTTGCAACGCCATGGCGATGCAAAAAGCGTGCAAAGCCTGCCCTTCACCGGACATCTGCTGCCGCTGCCCGAAAATCCGGGCATGGCCGCCGGGCCGGCGGCTTACGATGGGTTCTTCTACGCCCTGCTGGTCAAGACCTGACGCCGTTGACGTTTCACCGATCCCCCGCCCGTGCAAGCCGTCTCATCATCGTCAGCCTCCCTCGCGCGGCGTGCTCCGGGCACGCCGGGCGCGCTGCGTGGTCTGCTGCTGGCCTGGGCGCTGCTGCTGTGCGGGCTTCTGCTGCTCGCGCCGCAGGCGCAGGCCCAGGGCATAGAGCTGACCACACTGAAGGCCGAGCGAGACGAGGACGCGCTGAGCCTGAGCTTCAGCACCGTCTATGAATTGCCCCGGCCGGTGGAAGACGCGCTGCAGAAGGGCGTGCCGATCTACTTCACCGCCGAGGTGTCCATCTATCGCAGCCGCTGGTACTGGCGCGATGCGCGCATTGCCCGGGTCAGCCGCAGCTGGCGCCTGGCCTGGCAGCCGCTGACGCGGCAGTACCGCGTCAGCACCGGCGGGCTGAACCAGACCTATGGCTCGCTGCATGAGGCGCTGAACGCGATGCGCGGCGCCCAGGGCTGGCGCATTGCCGAGCTCAGCCAGCTCGAGGACGATGCCAAGCACTATCTTGAATTCAGCTACAAGCTCGACACCAGCCAGCTGCCGCGGCCGATGCAGATCGGCCTCGGCTCGCCCGAGGGCTGGGCGCTGCAGGTCGCGCGCAATATGACCGTTGACTTGGCCGTGCGCGGCACACCATGACCAAATCCGCGCGATGGGTGTGGCTGGTCGCCGTGGTGGCCGTGACGGGGGCCTGCGGCGTGCTGGCCTTTCTGCTGTCGATCAGCGCCACCGCCGAGCGGGGCTTTTTCGAGCGCCACTACGTCTGGCTGTTCTGGGTCAATATGGCCGTGGCCGCCGCCCTGGTGGTGGTCATCGGCCTGGCCGCCGTGCGCCTGGTGGTGCGGGTGCGCAGCGGCAAGTTCGGCAGCCGGCTGCTGCTGAAACTGGCCGGCATCTTTGCGCTCGTCGGTGTGGTGCCGGGGGTGCTGATCTACACCGTCTCCTACCAATTCGTCTCCCGCTCGATCGACAGCTGGTTCGACCAGCGGCTGGCCACCGCGCTGGACGCCGGCCTGAACCTGGGCCGCGTCACCCTGGACGCCCTGGTCAATGACCTGGGCACCAAGACGCGCAGCGCCGCCGAGCGCCTGTCGGAGCGCTCCAACGAGGGCCTCAACAGCCCGCAGCCGCTGCAGCTGGAGCGCATGCGCGAGCAGTTATCGGCGCAGACGCTGTCGCTGATAGGCGCCGGCGGGCAGATCCTGGTCACGGTGGGCGGCGATGCGCTGTCTCTGACGCCCGACCGCCCGGCCACCTCGCTGCTGCGCCAGGTGCGCATGACCGGCGTGGTCAGCCAGCTCGAGGGCCTGGACGAGGACGCCGCCACCGTGCAGGGCAGGGCCCGCATCCGCGCGATCGCACTGGTGCCCAATGCCGAGCTGTCGCTGGGCAGCGGCGACCGCTATCTGATGGTGGTGCAGCTGGTGCCGGGCAGCATCGTCAACAACGCGCTGGTGGTGCAGACCGCCTTCCGCGAGTACCAGCAGCGCGCGCTGGAGCGCGACGGCCTGCGCCGCATGTACATCGGCACGCTGACCCTGGTGCTGATACTGGCCGTGTTCGCGGCGCTGCTGCTGGCCGTCACCCTGGGCAACCAGCTCGCGCGGCCGCTGCTGCTGCTGGCCGACGGCGTGCGCCAGGTGGCCAAGGGCGACCTGACGCGCAAGCCGGTGCTGACCTCGCGCGACGAGCTCGGCGGCCTGACCCGCAGCTTTGCCGAGATGACCGAGCAGCTGGCCGATGCCCGCGGCATGGTCGAGCGCAGCGTGGCCCAGTTGGAGGGCGCGCGCACCAATCTGCAGACGATTCTGGACAACCTGACCGCCGGCGTGATCGTGTTCGACCACGAGCGCCGCATCGAGACCGTCAACCCGGGTGCGACGCGCATCCTGCGCCTGCCGCTGTTCGCCTACCGCGGCCGCAAGCTCGAGGAGGTGCCCGAGCTGGAGGCCTTTGCCCAGGGCGTGTGGCAGCGTTTCGATCAGCACAAGTCCAGCCCCGAGGACGGCGAGCGCGACCTCTGGCAGGACAGCTTCGAGCTGCAGACCGGCAAGGAGCGCGACGTGCTGACCCTGCTGGTGCGGGGTGCGGTCTTGCCCCAGGACTCAAGGCTGATGGTGTTCGACGACATCAGCGAGGTCGTCTCCGCGCAGCGCTCGGCCGCCTGGAGCGAGGTCGCGCGGCGCCTGGCCCACGAGATCAAGAACCCGCTGACGCCGATCCAGCTCTCGGCCGAACGGCTGCAACACAAGCTCGAGAGCAAGCTCGAAGGCGCCGACCAGGCGATGCTGGTGCGCTCGGTGGGCACCATCGTCAACCAGGTGCAGGCGATGAAGCAGCTGGTCAATGAGTTCCGCGACTACGCCCGCCTGCCCGCCGCCAATCTGACGCCGCTGGATCTGAATGCGCTGGTCGCCGAGGTGCTGACGCTGTACGCGCCGGCGCAGGAAGCCGGCCACCTGGTGGCCGAGCTGGCCGTGGCGCCGCCGCAGATCGTCGGCGACGCCACCCAGCTGCGCCAGGTCATCCACAACCTGGTGCAGAACGCGCTGGATGCCACCGCCGAGCGCGAACAGGGCCGCGTGCGCGTGCGCACCGAGGTGGCGACCAACGAAGCCGGCGAACTGCGTGCGCTGCGCCTGCAAGTCATAGACAATGGCCCCGGGTTCCCGGAGAAGGTGCTCAAGCGCGCCTTCGAACCCTATGTCACCACCAAGGCCAAAGGCACCGGATTGGGCCTGGCGGTGGTGAAGAAAATCGCCGACGAACACGGCGCTCGCATACGCATCACCAACTTGCACGACCGCGGCGATGAGGCCCAGCCGGTGACCGGTTCGCAAGTTTCGTTATCATTTTCAAAACTCGCGACTGCACCGAGCCCCGTCAGCCCCGCTGACGAGCCCAGGCCCGCGTGAACAGCAGGCACTCATGGCAACCATACTTGTAGTCGATGACGAACTGGGCATACGTGCCCTGCTCTCCGAAATTCTCAGTGACGAAGGTCACACGATCGAGCTCGCCGAAAACGCCGCGCAGGCCCGCGCCTGCCGCGAGCGCATGCGGCCCGACCTCGTGCTGCTCGACATCTGGATGCCCGATGTCGATGGCATCAGCCTGCTCAAGGAGTGGGGCGCCGCCGGCCAGCTGAGCATGCCGGTGATCATGATGAGCGGCCACGGCACCATAGACACGGCGGTCGAGGCCACCAAGTTCGGCGCCATCGCCTTCCTGGAAAAACCGATCACGCTGCAGAAGCTGCTGCGCGCCGTCGAGCAGGCCCTGGTCAAGGCCGCCCCGCGCCCGCTGCCAGGCACCGTGACCTACACCCGCGTTGACCTGATGAGCAACGGTGCCCCCGGCATCAGCAGCCCGTTGATCAGCACCGCCCAGCCGGCCATGGTCAGCATGGGCCTGCAGTCCGAACAGGTGTTCGAACTCGACCGCCCGCTGCGCGAAGCCCGCGACGCCTTCGAAAAGTCCTACTTCGAATTCCACCTCGCCAAGGAACACGGCTCGATGACACGCGTTGCCGAGAAGACCGGCCTTGAGCGCACCCACCTCTACCGCAAGCTCAAACAGCTGGGGGTCGATCTCAGCCGCAACAAGAAGGGCGTTTGATTTCCGCCTCGGCTTCTGGTGTATACTGCGAGGCTTCACGCGATGGCCGCAATGCCTGACCGTAGATAGAAATAATGGCCTGGTAGCTCAGTCGGTAGAGCAACGGATTGAAAATCCGTGTGTCGGTGGTTCGATTCCGCCCCAGGCCACCACAGTTTCATAGGAAGCCCCGTACATTCAGGTGTCCGGGGCTTTTCTACAATTCGGCCGCAATCTCTACAAACTGAGAATTGCGAGGGCTCCCGATTCGGCTTGGCAATTGAGTTCGGGAGGCGCGACGATGCACCGATTTGGTAGCGATCAGGATCAGCCGGCCAACGTGCCAATGACTCCCCCGCGATTCGCGCAGATCGGAGAAGGCCCAATCGCGAAGGGCTCCGGCCCGAGTGATTTCCTATGCAGCTCATGCGGCAATCTACTGGTGGCTGGTTATGAACCTCGGAAGCTTGTTGCCGTAGGCATAGAGTGCGGCAGGTGCCACGCGATATCGACCACTGAGCCTTGGCCCGATGGCGAACCAATGCCCTTGGGTCTTATTACCTTAGGAACGGCAGGACGGTTTTGTATATCTGCCCCCTTGGACTTGGCAGATGCCACCATCAGCTGCGATCAGGAAATTGCTCGAATCCGCGGTGTGAACGGCATCCGTGATGACGCAAGAACAGGTACGCAACTCGGATTGGATTGGCTGCAGTCTGTCGAGCGTCAAATGCGCGAACTCTGCCGTGGCTTTGATGACTGCCTGGCAACAACGCAGCGGGCGATGAATGCGGGAAATCATCGGTTCTTGGACCACCCTCCCGCATGGGCACTGCTGACGCTTCAGAAGGGTTTGACGGCAGGCGGACTGAACCTGCATGGAGATCACGGCATCGCCGTCAACTTCCTACAGGTTGTTGAACACTTGATATCGCGTTGGCAACACCACCCACACTTTAGAGGAATCTCGTATGCACTCATTCATGAGTTCCCTCACGCCGTGGCGCAGTTCATTGCTTGCACCTATCTTGCGGACCTAGGCAACCCAATCGGTTTCAACGACGCGAAGCTGCACCGGGGTCAATCCCCCGATATGTTCATCAACTTCGGACCCACTACACAGATCGGGATTGAGGTGAAGGCGCCCGCCGATTTGCAGTGGCCACGCCCAATGCCCGACTTGGCACGGCTTGAGCGCATCATCATCAAGCAGCTCAAGAGAGCAGCCGAGCAGCTGTCGGTTGATGTGGGCGGAATTGTTGTGCTTGGGGCATCTGTTGCCTCCCCACTGCTGCGGACAGCGCTGGAACCATTGCTTATCGACCTTGGTCGGCGCAAGAAGGTGCCATCGCACATTGCCGGCATCGGGTGCGTATGCACCAATCCGTCCGCTACGTTTGCGCCAAGGTCTGCTAGAGAGTTCTCTCTCAGCTCGTCGGCTGATGCTTTCGCGGTGCTGAACCCGCGGTTCCCATATCCACAGGTTCTCACCTTATCGCGCCAAGGCTAGTGTCTGGCTATCGTAGAGGTTTGACTCGCTCCCCTGCTCGAGCCCGCACATAGTGCTCGGTCATTTCTCGATTGCGATGGCCTAGAAGTTTCTGCGAATGCGCCAGGTCGCCCGTGTCGGATGCGGCCTTTGCCCGCAAGTCTCGGAACTGAAACGACACGCCGGCCGCTTTCCTGGCCTTGTCAAAGCGCGAGCGCAATGCAAAGGTGCCCAGGGGCTTGCCGTCATCGTCCTGAATCAGCCAAGCACTCGTACGTACGCGCGGCCGGGCGTTGATCCGCTCGATCAACTGGGCCAGTTCGCCGGTCAGCTCAATGGCCCGCTTGGCGCCGGTCTTGTTCTGCACAATCCACAGCGCACCGTCGTGCAAGTCTGCCCGCTTGATCTTCAGCACATCGGCCGGCCGCTGGCCGGTCAGCAGCGCCAGGTCCATGGCATCGCGCACGGTCTGGCCGGCCTTCTCCCACACCGCCCGAAACTCGGCGTCGCTGACATAGCGGTCCCGCCCGGTTTCCTTGAAGCCCTTGACCCCTTGGCAGGGGTTCGGTGCGTCGGTGTAGCCCCACTCGCGGGCCTTGTTGATGATGTGGCTGAGCAATGCTTTCTCGCGGTTCGCTCGGGCCTTGGCTTGCTCGCCGCGCTTGTCCAGATAGGCGCGCACATGGTGCGGCTTGATCGAGTCGATCAGCACGCGGCCGAACACCGCTCGCAGGCGCTCAAGCTCTTTCAGGTTGTCGGTTTGGGTGCGCCTGGCCTTGGCCGGAATCACCTCAAGCTCGTATTTCAGCGACACCACAGCAAAGGTCTTCACGCTCGGGTCGGGCTGGCGCCAGGGCGGCGCTCAATCAAGACTGTTGCCTTCATGGGGTTTGCGGTGGGTTGGATGCCCTGCACGTGCGGCCCGGCTACCGTGAGTCGGCCGGCCGATATCGTTTGTTTCAAGCGCTCGCCGGGGCCAGGCGCCAGGCTCTGGAGTACCCTGCGCCTATGCAACAGCAGTCCATCAACCCCGCCACACCACCCACATCATGACCACACCCATTCCCGCCACGCTGATCCCCGGCGACGGCATCGGCCCCGAGATCGTTGACGCCACCCTGGCCGCACTTGATGCGCTGAAGGCGCCGTTCGAGTGGGACCGGCAGATAGCCGGCCTGGGCGGCGTGCAGGCCCATGGCGACCCGCTGCCGCAGGCCACGCTGGACAGCATCCGCCGCACGCGGCTGGCGCTGAAGGGCCCGCTGGAGACGCCCTCGGGCGGCGGCTACCGCTCATCGAATGTGCGCCTGCGCGAGGAGTTCCAGCTCTACGCCAATGTGCGGCCGGCCCGCACCATCATTCCGGGCGGCCGCTTCGACAACATCGACCTGCTCGTGGTGCGCGAGAACCTCGAAGGCCTCTACATCGGCCATGAGCACTATGTGCCCATCGACGGCGACCCCCACGCGGTGGCCATGGCCACCGGCGTCAACACCCGCCAGGGCAGCCGCCGCCTGCTGGAGTACGCCTTCGAGCTGGCGATTGCCACCGGCCGCAAGAAGGTGACCATCGTCCACAAGGCCAACATCATGAAGGCCCTGACCGGTCTGTTCCTGGAGACCGGCGAGGAGCTGTGGGCGCGCAAGTACAAGGACCGCATCGCGCTGGACACCGTCATCATCGACGCGTGCGCGATGAAGCTGGTGCTCAACCCCTGGCAGTTCGACGTGCTGGTGACGACCAATCTGTTCGGCGACATCCTGTCGGACCTGGTGGCCGGTCTGGTCGGCGGCCTGGGCATGGCGCCGGGCGCGAACATCGGCGCGGACGCGGCGATCTTCGAGGCCGTGCATGGCTCCGCCCCCGACATCGCCGGCAAGGGCATCGCCAATCCGACGGCCCTGCTGCTGGCCGCGGCGATGATGCTGGACCACTGCAAGCTGACCGACGAAGCGACGCGGCTGCGCCAGGCCATTGACGCGACCTTGAACATCGACAAGGTGCGCACCGGCGACCTGGGCGGCAGCGCCAGCACGGCCGCCTATGCGCAGGCCCTGGTGAGCCGTATCAAGAACGGCTGACCGACAGCCGACCAGCCGCGCCGGCCCAGGGTTTGCCCGGGGTCTCACGCGCCCTCAGATTTGTATGATGACCCGATGAATTCAGTTTCTCGGGTCACTTCTTCATGAGCGCACTGATGTCGGTCGGCCCGCGCCTACAGGCCAGCCGCCTGTCGGACCGCCTGGCCGCGCTGCTGGCCGAGCAGGTGCAGGCAGGCAGTCTGGCGCCCGGCGACCGGCTGCCCACCGAGCAGCAGCTGGCCGAGCTGCACGGCGTGTCGCGCACCGTGGTGCGCGAGGCCGTGCACCAGCTGAAGTCGCAGGGGCTGCTGATCTCGCGCCAGGGCTCGGGCGTCTATGTCGCGCCGCCGGCCACCAACAAGCCGCTGGCCTTTGACCCAGAGGTGCTGGAGTCGGTGCAGGCGGTGGCCCAGATCGTCGAGGTGCGCCGGGCGCTGGAGGGCGAGATCGCCGCGCTGGCGGCCGAACGCGGCAACGCCAAGCAGGTGACGGCCATCAGGCGCGCCGAGAAGGCGCTGGAGGCGGCCGTGACCGCCGGGCGCGATGGCGTCGATGAAGACCTGGCCCTGCACCGCGCCATTGCCGAGGCCTCGGGCAATCCGCAGTTCGGCCGGCTCCTGGGCTTTCTGGAGCAGTACCTGCGCGAGGCCATGCGCGTGACGCGCGGCAACGAGGCCCGCCACCAGGGCTTTGCCGCCGCGGTGCGCGAGGAGCATCACGCCATCGTCGAGGCCATCGCCGCCCGCGACGCCGCCACCGCCCGGCGTGCGGCCAGCAATCACATGGTGCAGGCGGCGCGGCGGCTCGAGATGGCAGGCGTGCTGACCACGCCTGCCGCTGCAAAGGACAAACAGAAATGACAACGAACAAGACGCTGGGCGTCGTCGGTCTCGGCTCGATGGGCTATGGCGCGGCCGTCTCCGCATTGAAGCGCGGCGTGCCGACCTGGGGCCTGGACACCCGGGCCGAGGCGCGCGAGCGCTTCGTCGCCGACGGTGGCCGCAGCACCGCCTCGCTGGCGGAGCTGGGCGCGAACTGCGATGTGGTCGTCGTGCTGGTGGTCAATGCCGCGCAGACCGAGGACGTGCTGTTTGGCGAGGGCGGACTGGCCGCCACGCTGAAGCCTGGCTCGGTGATCGTCACCTCGGCCACCGTCGATCCGACCCTGCCGCCGCTGTGGGAGGCCCGTTTGGCCGAGCGCGGCCTGTGGCTGATCGACGGCCCGGTCTCGGGCGGCGCCAAGAAGGCCGCCGAGGGCCAGATGACGGTGATGGCCTCCGGAAAGCCCGAGGCCTTTGCCGCGGCCGGCGCGCTGCTCGATGCGATCGCCGGCAAGGTCTACCGGCTCGGCGACAAGGCCGGCGTCGGCTCGACGGTGAAGATGGTCAACCAGCACCTGGCCGGCGTACACATCGCCGCCGCCTGCGAGGGCATGGCCCTGGGCATGCGCGCCGGGGCGGACCCGGATCAGCTCTACGAGGTGATCTGCAACTCGGCCGGCATGAGCTGGATGTTCCAGAACCGCGTGCCCCACATCCTGGCCGGCGACTACACGCCGCTGTCGGCGGTGAACATCTTCATCAAGGACCTGGGCATCGTGCTCGACGCCGCGCGCAAGCTGCAGTTTCCGCTGCCGTTGGCCGCGCAGGCGCACCAGCTGTATCTGGCCACCGCCGCTGCCGGCCATGGCGGCGAGGACGACTCGGCGGTGATCAAGTTCTATGCGCAGCTGGCCGGGCTGGAATTGCCGAAGGCTGCCGCATGAGCATCATCCTCGGCGTAATCGCGGACGACTTCACCGGCGCCACCGACGTGGCCAGCATGCTGGTGCGGGCCGGCATGCGCACGGTGCAGGTGATTGGCGTGCCGGCGGCAGATGCCGCGCTGCCCGATGCCGACGCCGTGGTCGTGGCGCTGAAGTCGCGCACCACGCCGGCCGATCAGGCGGTGGCCGAATCGCTGGCCGCCTTGCGCTGGCTGCAGCAGGCCGGCGCGCGCCAGTTCTATTTCAAGTACTGCTCGACCTTCGACTCGACGCCGGCCGGCAATATCGGCCCGGTGGCCGAGGCGCTGATGGCCGCACTGGGCGCCGATTTCGCGATTGCCTGCCCGGCCTTCCCGGAGAACGGCCGCACGGTGTTCCGCGGTCATCTGTTCGTCGGCGACCAGCTGCTCAGCGACTCCGGCATGCGCAGCCATCCGCTGACGCCGATGCTTGATGCCAATCTGGTGACCGTGCTGCAGGCCCAGGCCGAGGGCCCGGTGGGCCTGCTGCGCTACGACACGCTGGCCCGGGGATTGCAGGCCACGCGCGAGCGCATCGCCGCGCTGCGCGCCGAGGGCGTGCGTCTGGCCGTGGCCGATGCCGTCAACAACGATGACCTGCGCGTGCTGGCCCAGGCCTGCGCCGACCTGCCGCTGATCACCGCCGGCTCCGGCGTGGCGCTGGGCCTGCCCGAGGTTTACGCCGCGCGCGGCTGGCTGCGGCCCGATGCGCAGGCGGCCCAGCTGCCCTCGATCGGTGGCAAGGCGGCGGTGCTGTCGGGCTCCTGCTCGACGGCGACGAATGCCCAGGTGCAGCAATGGCTGGAGGCGGGCAAGCCGGGCTTCCGCGTCGATGCGCTGGCGCTGGCCGAGGGCATCGATGTCGCCGCGGCCGCGTTGGCATGGGCCGCTCAGCAGCAAGAGCCGGTGCTGATCTACGCCACCGCCGCGCCGCAGCAGGTGCAGGCCGTGCAGGCGGCGCTGGGTGTGGAGCGTGCCGGCCAATTGGTCGAGCACTGCCTGGCCCGGGTCGCGCAGGGCCTGGTCGAGGGTGGTGTGCGCCGGCTGGTGGTGGCCGGTGGCGAGACCTCGGGCGCGGTGGTACAGGCGCTGGGCGTGCAGTCGCTGCGCATCGGTGCGCCGATTGACCCCGGCGTGCCCTGGACGCAAGCCCAGGGACGACAACTGCTGCTGGCCCTGAAGTCCGGCAACTTCGGCGGCATCGATTTCTTCGCCAAGGCGCTGGGGCAGGTGGCGTGATGGACTTCGAGCACAGCACCCTGCGCATCGAGATCTGCCGCGTCGGCCGCTCGCTGTTCGAGCGCGGCTATGTGCATGCCACGGCCGGCAATATCAGCGTGCGTCTGGCAGAGGGCGAAGGCTTTCTGATCACGCCCACCGACGCCTGCCTCGGATTCCTGAGGCCCGAGGATCTGGCCCATGTGGCACCTGACGGGCGCCAGCTGGCCGGCGCCAAGGCCAGCAAGACACTGGCCCTGCACAGGCGCATCTACGAGGCCGAGCCAACGGCCCACTGCGTGATCCACACCCACAGCACCCATCTGGTGGCGCTGACCTTGGCCGGTGTCTGGACCGAACACGACATCGTGCCACCGATCACGCCCTACTACGTGATGAAGGTCGGCCATGTGCCCTTGATTCGCTACCACCGGCCCGGCGACCCGGCCGCGGCCGAAGCGGTGGCCGCGGCCATTCTGCGCGGTCAGCGCAGCGGCACACCGCTGCGGGCGGTGATGCTGGACCGGCTGGGCCCCAATGTCTGGCATGAGTCGCCGGCCAGCGCGATGGCCGTGCTGGAAGAGCTGGAAGAGACGGCCAGGTTGTGGCTGATGACGAAGCCGGCGCCGCTCAGCGACGCCCAGATCAATGAGTTGCGCAGCCAGTTCGGCGCGCGCTGGTAAGGAAGAAGGAAGACACCGCATGCCCCGTTTCGCCGCCAACCTGACGATGATGTACACGGAGCATGGCTTCCTCGACCGCTTTGCCGCGGCGGCTGCCGATGGCTTCCGCGCGGTCGAGTACCTGTTCCCCTATGCCTTCGGCAAGGCCGAGCTGACCCAGCGCCTGGCCGACAACGGCCTGCGCCAGGTGCTGTTCAACGCCCCGCCCGGCGACTTCGAGGCCGGCGAGCGCGGCATCGCCTGCCTGCCCGGCCGCGAGGACGAATTCCGCCGTGGCTTCCTGGAGCTGGCCCTGCCCTATGCCGAGGCGCTGGCATGCCCGCGCATCCACCTGATGGCCGGCCTGGTGCCGGCAGGCGTCGACCGTGCCGCCCTGCGTGCCACCTATCTGGAGAACCTCGCCTGGGCCGCCCGGCAGGCCGCCAGCGCCGGCCGGGAGGTGCTGATCGAGCCCATCAACACGCGCGACATACCGGGCTTCTTCCTGAACCGCCAGGACGAGGCCCATGCCATCGTCGCCGAGGTCGGCGCGCCGAATCTGAAGGTGCAGATGGATCTGTACCACTGCCAGATCGTCGAAGGCGATCTGGCGATGAAGCTGCGCCGGTACCTGCCCGGCGGCAACGTCGGCCACATCCAGATCGCCGGTGTGCCCGAGCGGCATGAACCCGATCTCGGCGAGATCAACCACCCCTATCTGTTCGCGCTGCTCGACGAGCTGGGCTACCAGGGCCATATCGGCTGCGAATACAGGCCACGCGCAGGCACATCAGAAGGCCTGGCCTGGTTCGCCCCCTACAAGGATTCCCAATCATGAAGCTGCTGATCACCGGCGGGGCCGGCTTTCTGGGTGCGCGGCTCGCGCGCACGCTGCTGGCACGGGGCCAGCTGAACGGCCGCAAGGTCAACACGCTGGTGCTGGCCGATCTGTTCCCGCCGCCCGCCGATCTGATGGCCGATGCCCGTGTGCAGGCCCGCACCGGCGCGCTGCTTGACCAATGCGCGGCGCTGGGCGCCGAAGGCTTTGACGGCGTGTTTCACCTGGCCTCGGCCGTGTCGGCCGAATGCGAGCTGGACTTTGAGCTCGGCCTGCGCTCCAACCTCGACACCACCCGCGCACTGCTCGATGCGCTGCGGGCCCACACCCAGCAGGGCGCGGCAGCGCCGCGCTTCGTGTTCGCCAGCTCGGTGGCCGTTTTTGGTTCAGACCCGGCCCTGCCGTTGCCGGCGGTGGTGCAGGACGACACGCTGCCGACGCCGCAGTCGTCTTACGGCGTGCACAAATTCATCTGCGAGCAGCTGGTGTCCGACTACACGCGCAAGGGCTTCATTGATGGCCGCACGGCGCGGCTGATGACGGTATCGGTGCGGCCGGGCCGGCCCAATGGTGCGGCCTCGGGCTTTCTGTCCGGCATCATCCGCGAACCCTTGGCCGGGCTGGACGCCGTCTGCCCGGTCGCCCCCGAGACGCGCATCGCGCTGGCCTCGCCGGCACGCACGATCGAAGGCCTGATCGCCGTGATCGAGGCCAGCCGTGAGGACTTCGGCGGCCGCACCGCACTGAACCTGCCGGCCCTGACCGTCAGCGTGCAGCAGATGCTGGACGCGCTGGCCGCCGTGGCCGGCCCCGAGGCCGTGGCGCGCGTGCGCTTCGAGCCCGACGCCGGTGTTGCACGCATGGTCGGCGGCTGGCCGGCACGCTTCGAGTCGGCCCGGCGCGAGCGCCTGGGCCTGCGGCCCGACACCGACTTCAAGAGCATCGTGCTGCAGTATGTGCAGGACAACCCGGCCGCAGTGACGATCCCGCTGCGCGTCTGAATACTTTCCCAACCCATCCACCAAAACCTAGAGACGGAGACAAGCATGACCACGACATTCAAGACCACCCTGATCACCGCCGCGCTGTGCGCACTGGCCGGCACCGCCGCCGCGCAGACCGTGCTGAAGATCGGCTATGCCACCAGCAAGGAATCGCATTACGGCGTGGGCTCCACGGTGTTCTGCGACGAGATGGAGAAGGGCACGCAAGGCCGTTACAAGTGCCAGCAGTTCCCGGCCTCGGCGCTGGGCGGCGAGCGCGAGCAGATCGAGGCGGTGCAATTGGGCACGCAGGACCTGACCAATACCTCGACCGGCCCGCTGGGTAACTTCGTGCCAGAGACGCGCATCGTCGACATCCCCTTCCTGTTCCGTGACTACGCCCATGCCCGCCACACGATGGACGGCCCCATCGGCCAGGACCTGCTGAAGAAGCTGCAGGGCAAGGGCCTGATCGGCCTGGCGTGGACGGAGAACGGCTTCCGCCACATGACCAACAGCAAGCGGGCCATCATGACCGCCAGCGATGCCTCGGGCCTGAAACTGCGCACGATGGAGAACAAGGTGCATATGGAGGGCTACAAGACCTTCGGCCTGCTGCCCACGCCGATGCCCTTCCCGGAGCTGTTCACCGCCTTGCAGCAGGGCACGGTCGATGGCCAGGAGAACCCGATCCCGGTGATCCTGGCCTCGAAGTTCTCCCAGGTGCAGAAGCATCTGTCGCTGACCGGGCACGTCTATTCGCCCGCGGTGATACTGCTCTCGCCCGCGGTCTGGGCCAAGCTGTCCGAGGCCGACAAGAAGGCCTTCGTTGATGCCGCGCAGAAGGGTGGCGCGGCCCAGCGCAAGAAGGTCAATGACGACGAGGCCAATGGCATCGCCCAGCTGAAGAAGGACGGCATGCAGGTGATCGAGAAGGTGGACGGCGAGAGCTTCCGCAAGGCCGTGGCCCCGGCCTATGCCAACTTCGCCAAGGAATTCGGCGCCGACAAGATCGCTGCCATCCAAGCCGTCAAGTAAGTCCGTGCAAACCTGCCGGGCGGCGCTCACTCGCGCCGGCCCGGCCTGACCGGGAGGCGCCATGCGCACTCTTCTGCTGGCGATCGACCGCCATCTGAGCAATTTCGCCCTCAACGCCGCCTGCGTGCTGCTGGCCGTGATCAGCGTGCTGGGCATGTGGCAGGTGGTGACCCGCTTCGTGCTGTCGCAACCGTCGACCTGGACCGAGGAGTCGATGCGGCGCCTCTTGATCTGGTGCGTGATGCTGGGCGTGGTGGTGGCCTTCCGGCGCGGGGCGCTGGTTTCGGTGGATCTGATGCTGCGCATGACCAAGGGCGTCTTCCACCAGGCGGTGCGCTGGGTGATCACGCTGAGCTCCCTGGCCTTTCTGAGCGTGCTTCTGTGGTACGGCATCAACCTGGCCTGGCGCGTGCGCTTCCAGACTTTTGCCAGCATGGAGCTGTCGATGGGTTGGGCCTATGCCGCCCTGCCGGTGGGTGCGGCGCTGGCCCTCGTGGCCGTGATCGCACAGCACATCGACCCGATGAATGAAGAGCTGGAAAACGCTCAGTAAACCAGCCCGGAAGCGACCCACACCATGTCATTCACCCTGCTCATCACGATGCTGCTGGCCTTTGCCTTCAGCATCTCCATCGCCGTCTCGATTGGCGGCTCCGCCATGCTGGGCCTGGCCTTCTTCGACCCCGAACGCCTGGTGCTCGCGCCCAAGGAGATGTTCACCGCGATCGACAAGTTTCCGCTCGCCGCCGTGCCCTTCTTCATACTGGCCGGCAATCTGATGGAAACCGGCGGCATCTCGCGCCGGCTGGTTGAGTTTGCCAAGTCGCTGGTCGGCGGCGTGCAGGGCGGGCTACCAATGACCTGCGTGCTGACCTGCATGATCTTCGCGGCGGTGTCGGGCTCTTCGGTAGCCACCACCTTCGCGATCGGCTCTATCCTGATCCCGGCACTGATCAAGCACGGCTACCCGCGCGAATACGCGGCAGCGCTGCAGGCCACCTCGGCTGAGCTGGGGGTGATCATCCCGCCGTCGATTCCGATGATTCTGTTCGGCGTGTCGGCCGAGGTCTCGATCGGCGAGCTGTTCATCGCCGGCTTCGGCCCGGGCCTGCTGATCGGCGGCGTGCTGATGCTGTTTGTGCACCTGTACTGCCGCTGGAAGGGCTGGGGCAAGCAGGACGGTGACGGCCGCCTGAGCGTGGGCACCGCCACCTACAAGGCCGGCTTTGCGCTGCTGATGCCGGTGATCATCCTGGGCGGCATCTACGGCGGCATCTTCACGCCCACCGAGGCCTCGGTCGTGGCGGTGTTCTATGCGCTGATCGTGGGCTTGTTCATCCACCGTGAGCTGACGTTCAAGGACCTGATACCGGTGTTCCGCAAGTCGGTGATCTCCAGCGCGGTGATCATGTTCATCATCGCCAACGCCGGCCTGTTTGCCTTCCTGATCACCCGCGCCGGCGTGCCCGAGGCGCTGGGGGCCTGGCTGACCGAAGTGCTGCAATCGCCGATGTGGTTCCTGCTGGGCGTGAACGCGGCGCTGTTCGTGATCGGCATGTTCATCGAGACCTCGGCGGCCATCATCGTGCTGGCCCCGATTCTGGTGCCGGTGGCACGGCACTTCGGTGTGGACCCGGTGCACTTCGGCACCATCATGGTCGTCAATCTGGCGCTGGGCATGATCACGCCGCCGTTCGGCGTCAATCTGTTCGCCGCCTGCACGGTGGCCAAGATCTCGCTGGACCGCATCGTCAAGTACCTGCTGCCCTTTGTGCTGGTGATCATCGGCTGCCTGATGCTGATCACCTACATCCCGCAAATCAGCCTGGCGCTGCGCGATCTGGTCTATGCGCCGGCGGTGGTGGCGCCGGTGCCGATGCCGTCTATCGCCCCGCAATGATTGCGGTGAATCAAGGGTTTACGCTGTATATCGTGTGATGTACTCATTATACCATTAGACCAACAGACGCCGAGGAATTGGAGTCTGACCCCATTTTCTGGTCTGGAGGTTTTGATGAGTGCAACGATTGCGCTGTTTGGCGCTGGCGGCAAGATGGGCGTGCGGCTGGCCCGCAACCTGGTCGGGTCGGCCTACAAGGTCCGGCATGTGGAGCCGGGCGCGGTGGGCCGGCAGCGGCTGCAGGACGAGTTGGGCCTGGCCTGCGTCTCGGCCGAGGCAGCGCTGGACGGCGCCGACGTGGTGATACTGGCCGTGCCGGACACCTTGATCGGCAAGCTGTCGCGCGAGATTGCGCCGTTGCTGCGGCCGGGCACCATGGTGATGACCCTGGATGCCGCGGCGCCGTTCGCCGGCCATCTGCCGGAGCGGCCCGATCTGGTCTATTTCGTCGCCCACCCCTGCCACCCGCCGATCTTCAATGACGAGACCACGCCCGAGGCGCGGCGTGACTTCTTCGGCGGCGGCCATGCCAAGCAGTCGGTGGTCAGCGCGCTGATGCAGGGCACGGATGCGGACTTCGCACTCGGCGAGGACATCGCCAAGACGATCTACGCGCCCATCCTGCGCTCCTACCGGCTGACCGTCGATCAGATGGCGCTCTTGGAGCCCGGCCTGTCCGAGACCGTCTGCGCCACCTTGCTGGACGTGATGCGCGAGGCCATGGACGAGGTCGTGGCGCGCGGCGTGCCGGCCGAGGCCGCCCGCGACTTCCTGCTGGGCCATATGACCATACTCGCCGCGGTGATCTTCAAGGAGATCCCGGGCCAGTTCTCCGACGCCTGCAACAAGGCCATCACCTTCGGCAAGCCGCGGCTGATGCGCGAGGACTGGAAGCAGGTGTTCGACCGCGAAGAAATCGCCGAGAGCATCCGCCGCATCACCTGACCCCTGTTCCGCCAAAGCCCAGCCGACACCGAAGCGGCGGGCGAGCCCTTTCATTCCATCCTGGAGACACCATGACGCTACGCCCGACCCTTCTCGTTGCCGCCGCCCTCGCCCTGAGCCTGGGCAACGCCTCGGCCCAGACCGTGCTGAAGATCGGCTACACGCCGGCCAAGGACTCGCACTACTGGGTCGGCTCGGTCACCTTCTGCGACGAGGTCGAGAAGAACACCCAGGGCCGCTACAAGTGCCAGCAGTTCCCCAATTCGGCACTCGGTGGCGAACGCGAGCAGATCGAGGCGGTGCAGCTGGGCACGCAGGACCTGGTCAACGCCTCGACCGGCGCCCTGGGCAACTTCGTGCCCGAGACCAAGATCGTGGATATCCCCTTCCTGTTCCGCGACTACGACCATGCGCGCCACACGATGGACGGCCCCATCGGCCAGGACCTGCTCAAGAAGATGGCCGCCAAAGGCCTGATCGGCCTGGCCTGGACGGAGAACGGCTTCCGCCACATGACCAACAACAAGCGCCCCATCATGACGGCCAGCGACGCCTCCGGGCTCAAGCTGCGCACGATGGAGAACAAGGTCCATATGGACGGCTACAAGACCTTCGGTCTGCTGCCCACGCCGATGGCCTTTCCGGAGCTGTTCACAGCGTTGCAGCAGGGCACCGTCGATGGCCAGGAGAACCCGATTCCGGTCATCCTGTCGGCCAAGTTCGCCCAGGTGCAGAAGTACCTCTCGCTGACCGGGCACGTCTATTCGCCGGCGGTGATCATCATGTCGCCCAATGTCTGGAACAAGCTGTCGGACGCCGACAAAAAGGTCTTCGTCGAGGCCGCGCAAAAGGGTGGCATCGCACAGCGCAAGAAGGTCAACGAGGACGAGGCCAATGGCATCGCCCAGCTGCGCAAGGACGGCATGCAGGTCATAGAAAAGGTGGACGGCGAGAGCTTCCGCAAGGCCGTGGTGCCCGCCTATGCCCAGTTTGCCAAGGAGTTCGGAGCGGACAAAATAGCCGCCATCCAGGCTGTCCGTTGAAGGAATCGATATGAAGACCTTGGCCCCGCAACAAAACCTGATTGCCGGCGAGCGCTACGCCGCCGCCAGCGGCGCGACGATTGAGGTACTCGACCCGTCCGACGGCCAGGTCTTCACCACCCTGCCGCGCAGCGATGCCCGCGATGTGGACGCCGCCGTGCAGGCGGCGCGCGCCGCCTTCCACGGCGCCTGGGGCCGGCAGACGGCGACCGAGCGCGGGCGCATCCTGTCGCGCCTCTCGGCCCTGATCCTGCAGCACCACGACGAGCTGGCCGAGCTGGAATGCGGCGACACCGGCAAGCCGATGCAGCAGGCCCGCGCCGACATCACCGCCTGCGCCCGCTACTTCGAGTACTACGGCGGCGCGGCCGACAAGCTGCATGGCGAGACCATTCCCTACGCCCAGGGCAGCACGGTGATCGCCATGCGCGTGCCGCACGGCGTGACCGGCCACATCATTCCGTGGAACTATCCGGCGCAGATCTTCGGCCGTTCGGTCGGCGGCGCGCTGGCCGCCGGCAATGCCTGCGTCGTCAAGCCGGCCGAGGACGCCTGCCTGACGCCGCTGCGCATCGCCGCACTGGCGCTCGAAGCGGGCCTGCCACCGGGCGCGCTGAACATCGTCTGCGGGCTCGGCATCGAGGCCGGTGCTGCATTGGCGGCCCACACCGGCATCAGCCACATCTCGTTCACAGGCTCGCCGCAGACCGGCACGGCCGTGGCCCAGGCCGCCGCCGTCAACCATGTGCCGGTGACCCTGGAGCTGGGCGGCAAGTCGCCGCAGATCCTGTTCGCCGACGCCGATCTGGACAAGGCGATACCGGTGGTCGTCAACGCCATCGTGCAAAACGCCGGCCAGACCTGCGCCGCCGGCAGCCGCGTGCTGATCGCCCGCAGCATCTATGCCGATGTGATGGGCCGGCTGAAGGCCCGCTTCGAGGCGCTGAACACCGGCGCCGGCATCGCCAATCTCGACTGCGGCCCGCTGATCAACCGCCGCCAGCTGAACCGTGTGGCCTCGATGATTGAGGCAGCCACCAGCGATGGCATTCGCGTCGCCGCCCGCGCCAAGCTGGCTGCCGACGCACCGGCCGGCGGCTTCTTCTTCCCGCCGATGCTGCTGGACGCCGTGCCGGCCCAGCACCCGGTCGCCCAGGGCGAGGTCTTCGGCCCGGTGCTGGCGGCCTTCGCGTTCGATACCGAAGACGAGGCCATCGAGCTGGCCAACGGCACGCCGTTCGGCCTCACCGCCGCGGTCTGGACCCGCGACGGCGCGCTGCAGCTGCGCGCCGCCCAGCGCATCGAGGCCGGTCAGGTCTTCATCAACAACTACGGCGCCGGCGGCGGCATCGAGCTGCCCTTCGGCGGCATGAAGCATTCGGGCTATGGCCGCGAGAAGGCCTTCGAGGGCCTGCGCAGCTTCACCACGATCAAGACCATTGCGATTCAGCACGGATAAGGAAACCCCGATGAGCGACAAGAAATTGCAGGACCGCGTGGCCATCGTCACCGGCGGTGGCAGCGGCTTCGGCGAGGGCATTGCCAAGCTGTTTGCCGAGCTGGGCGCCAAGGTCGTCGTCGCCGACTGGCGCATGGACGCCGCCGAGCGCGTGGCGGCCGAGATCGAGGCCGCCGGCGGCAAGGCGATTCCGGTGCACGCCGACGTGACCAAGAACGAGTCGGTGGGCGCGATGGTGGCCGCCACCGTCAAGCACTACGGCCGGCTGGACATACTGATCAACAACGCCGGCACGACGCACAAGAACCAGTCGATGCTGGAGGTCGATGAGGCGACGTTCGACCGCGTCTATGCAACCAATGTGAAGAGCATCTATCTGGGCGCGATCCATGCCGTGCCGCTGTTCAAGCAGCAGCGCAGCGGCGTCATCATCAATATCGCCTCGACCGCCGGCCTGCGACCGCGGCCGGGCCTGAGCTGGTATGCCGGCACCAAGGGCGCGGCCATCACCCTGACCAAGGGCATGGCCATCGAGCTGGCGCCGGACGGCATACGCGTCTGCGCGATCAACCCGGTAATGAGCCCTACCGGCCTGATCCAGGACTTCCTGCCCGGCGAAGACAGCGCGGAAACCCGCGCCAAGATCATCGCGACGATTCCGATGGGCAGGATGTCGACGCCGCTGGACATTGCCAAGGCGACCGCCTTCCTGGCCAGCGACGACGCCGAGTTCATCACCGGCGTGGCCTTGGAGGTCGATGGTGGCCGTTGCATCTGAACGCATCCACGCCAGCTACTGGCTCGAAACCGGTGACGACCCGGCGCACGCCGCCGAGGTCATCGCCGGCGAGCAATCCAGCGGCACGTTCCTGAAGCTGGCCAACGAGACGCCGGAGTTGAAAGAGCGCTCAGGCGCTCGCGTCGAACGGCTGGAGGTGATCGATACAAGCACTGCACCCAGCCTGCCCGGCGGCATGGCCGGCAGCACCTACACCCGCTGCCAGCTGGAGCTGTCCTGGCCGCTGGAGAACCTGGGGCCCTCGCTGACCAATTTGATGGCCACGGTCGCCGGCAATCTGTTCGAGCTGCGCCAGGTCAGCGGCTTGCGCATCACCGATCTGAAGCTGCCACCGGCCTTTGCTGCGGCCTATCCCGGCCCGGCCTTCGGCATCACTGGCACGCGGCGTTTGTCCGGCGTGGCCCAGGGCCCGCTGATCGGCACCATCATCAAGCCCAGCGTCGGCCTGAGCCCCGAACAGACGGCCGAGCAGGTGCGGCTCTTGATTGACGGCGGCATCGACTTCATCAAGGACGACGAACTGCAGGCCGATGGCCCGCACTGCCCCTTCGACGAGCGGGTGCGCGCGGTGATGCGCGTCGTCAACGACGGCGCTGAAGCGCTGGGCCGCAAGCCCATGGTCGCCTTCAACATCACCGGCGACCTGGACCAGATGCGGCACCGCCATGATCTGGTGCTGGAGCTGGGCGGTACCTGCGTGATGGCCAGCCTGAACGCGATCGGCCTGGTCGGCCTGATCGAACTGCGCCGGCACTCGAGCCTGCCCATCCACGGCCACCGCGCCGGCTGGGGTTGGTTGAGCCGCTGCCCGGCCCTGGGCTGGGACTACGGCCCCTGGCAGCAGATCCAGCGGCTGGCCGGTGCCGACCATCTGCACGTCAACGGCCTGGCCAACAAGTTCAGCGAGCCCGACGACAGCGTGATCGCCGCCGCACGGGCGGTGCTCAAGCCGATGTTCGATGGCGCTCCAATGGCCGCGATGCCGGTGTTCAGCTCCGGCCAGACCGGCAAGCAGGCGCCCGGCACCTTCGCCGCCCTGGGCACGGCCGACCTGATACACGCGGCCGGCGGCGGCATCTTCGGCCATCCGGGCGGCGTGGCCGCGGGCGTGACCGCCTTCCGCCAGGCCTGGGACGCGGCGATGGCGGGCACACCGTTGCAAGACCACGCGGTCAAACACGCCGAGCTACGCCAGGCCTTGGAGTTCTGGTGATGACAGCGCCCGCCGCCGCCTGGCCCGAGGGGCTCTTGCTCAGCTACTACGGCGACGACTTCACCGGTTCCACCGATGTGATGGAGGCCTTCACCGCCGCCGGTGTGCCAACGATGCTGTTTCTGCGCCCGCCCACGCCGCAGGACCTGGCCCGCTTTCCGGGCCTGCGCTGCGTCGGCCTGGCAGGCACCTCGCGCGGCCGCAGCCCCGAGTGGATGGCGGCCGAGCTGCCGGCCGCGTTCACATCGCTGGCGAGCCTCGGCGCGCCGCTGCTGCAATACAAGATCTGCTCGACCTTCGACTCCTCGCCGAGCACCGGCTCGATAGGCTGCGCGATCGCGATGGGCGCGCCCTTGATGGCGGGGAACTGGTCACCGATGGTCGTCGGCGCGCCGCGGCTGAACCGCTTCCAGCTGTTCGGCAATCTGTTCGCGGCCGTCAACGGCGTGGGCCACCGGCTGGACCGCCACCCGACGATGTCGCGCCATCCGGTCACGCCGATGGCAGAGGCCGATCTGCGACTGCATCTGGCCGAACAGACAACGCGCCGCATCGAGCTGATCGACATGCTTCAGCTGCGCGCGGGCCTTGCTGCCGAACGGGTGCAGCAGCTGGCCGGCGACGATGTGCCGGCGCTGCTGATCGACGTGCTCGATGACGAGACGCTGGCGGAGGCCGGCCGGCTGATCTGGGAGCAGCGCGGCAAGGGACTGTTCAGCGCTTCGTCCTCGGGCCTGCAGTACGCGCTGGCCGCGCACTGGCGCAAGCAGGGCCTGGTACCGATGCTGGCCGGATTGCCCAGAGCCAAGCCGGTGGAGCAGATCGCCGTCGTCAGCGGCAGCTGTTCACCGGTCACCGCCACGCAGATCGCCACAGCCGCGCGGCAGGGCTTTGCCGCCGAACGCTTGGATCTGCCCCGCCTGCTGGCCGAACCCGACACCGAGATTGAACGCGCCGTGGCCGCCGCGCTGACAGCTCTTGCCAGAGGCCAAAGCCCGCTGATCTACTCCGCCGCCGGGCCCGACGACCCGGCCGTGACAGGCTTCGACGCCATCGCTGCCGAGGCGGGTCTGAGCCGCGAACAGGCCGCCCGGCGCGTTGGCCAGGGTCTGGCCCAGGTGATGAGACGGCTGCTGGATCGCAGCGCGCTGAAGCGCATCGTCGTCGCCGGCGGCGACAGCTCGGGCGAAGTGGCCAGCGCCCTGGACATCGCCGCGCTGAGCGTGGTGGCCGGTCTTGCGCCCGGCGCGCCGCTGTGCCGGGTCTGGTCCGACCGGCGCGAGCGCGACGGGCTGGAGATCGTGTTGAAGGGCGGCCAGATGGGCAGCCCGGGGTTTTTTGCCGATGCGCGAGCCGGGGCTGTGGTAACTTCCCCGCCGCCATGACGACCACCGAACCGATACACCGCCGCAAGCTGTACCAGGAAGTGCTGGACCGGCTGCTGGAGCGCATCCGCAGCGGCGAGATCGCGCCCGGCGCCCAGCTGCCCTCCGAGCGCGAGCTGATGGAGTTCTACGGCGTCGGCCGGCCGGCCGTGCGCGAGGCGCTGCAGTCGCTGGAGCGCTCGGGCATTGTCGAGATCACCCATGGCGAGCGGGCCCGCGTGCTCTTGCCCAACGCGCAAAGCCTGTTCGATCAGATCGCCGGCAGCGCCCGCCATCTGCTGCGCATGCAGCCCGAGACCCTGGAGCATCTGAAGGAAGCCCGCGTGTTCCTGGAGTGCGGCATGGCCCGCCAGGCCGCCGAGCGCGCCAGTGACGCAGACATCGCCCGGCTGCGCGAGCGCCTGGCCGAGCACCGCGCGTCGATGGCCAATTTGAGCAAATTCCTCGAGCACGATATGGCCTTCCACAGGGAGATCGCGCTGATCAGCGGCAACCCTATCTTCCCGGCCATCGTCGAGTCGCTGTTCATGTGGGCCAGCGAGTACTACCAGCCGCTGGTCCGCGCTCCCGGCGCCGAGGAGCTTACCCTGAGCGAGCATCTGCGCATCGTCGAGGCGATCGCCGCGCGCCAACCCCAGCAGGCCGAGCAGGCGATGCGCGAGCACCTGACCCGGGCCAACGAGTTGTACCGGCAGCTGGCACCGGGCTGAACGGCGAATTCAAAAGCAAGACTCGGGGTGTGCGCGCGCCAGGCCCGGCCTACAGTGGCTCATCGTATCAACCCTCGGCCCTTGATCATGAGCAGCAAGTCTGAACTACGCGCCGCCGCCGTCACGAGCGATCCCCGCTGGGCCGCCATCCGGGCCCGCGCAAGCGAAGCCGACGGTCAGTTCTTCTACTCGGTGCGCACGACCGGCGTCTATTGCCGTCCCAGCTGCGCGGCCCGCCCGGCGCGGCCCGAGAACCTGGCCTTCCACGCCACGGCGGCCGAGGCCGAGCAGGCCGGCTTTCGGGCCTGCAAGCGCTGCCGGCCCAACGAGGCGCCGCTGGCCGACCAGCTGGCGGCCAAGATCACCGCGCTGTGCCGCTACATCGAGGCGGCCGAGCAGCCACCGACGCTGGACGAGCTGGCGCTTCACGCCGGCATCAGCCCCTACCACCTGCACCGGCTGTTCAAGGCCGCGACCGGCCTCACGCCCAAGGCTTATGCCAATGCCCACCGCACGCAGCGCGTGCAGCAGCAGCTGAAGAACACCGGTGCCACCGTCACCGAGGCGATCTACGGCGCCGGCTACAACTCGGGCGCCCGCTTCTACGAAAGCGCCGATGATGTGCTGGGCATGACGCCCACCGCCTACCGCGCCGGCGGTGCGCAGACCGAGATCCGCTTCGCCATCGGCCAATGCTCGCTGGGTGCCATCCTGGTGGCGCGCAGCGAGCGCGGCGTCTGCGCCATCCTGCTCGGCGACGATCCCGATGCGCTGGCCCGCGATCTGCAGGATCGGTTCCCGCAGGCGCAGCTGATCGGCGGCGACGCGGGCTTCGAGCAATGGATGGCCCAGGTGGTCGGCTTTGTCGATGCGCCGGGGCTGGGCCTCAACCTGCCGCTGGATCTGCGCGGCACCGCCTTCCAGCAGCGCGTCTGGCAGGCCTTGCGGGCGATACCGCCGGGCCACACGGCCAGCTACACCGAGATCGCCAAACGCATCGGTGCGCCGACCTCGGCCCGCGCGGTGGCGCAAGCCTGCGGCGCCAATGCGCTGGCGGTGGCCATTCCCTGCCACCGCGTCGTGCGCAGCGACGGCGGCCTGTCGGGCTACCGCTGGGGCGTCGAGCGCAAGCGGGCCTTGCTGGACCGCGAGGCGTTGGCATGAGCCTGGACATCTCCGCCCGATTGAGCGCGATCGATTGGCAGCAGACCGGCGACGAACTTGGCGCAGAAGGGCATGCGCTGCTGCCCGGCCTGATCACCACCAGCGAGTGCGCGCAGCTGGCCGCCATGTACGGCAACGAGTCGCTGTTCCGCAGCCGCGTCGTGATGGCTCGTCACGGCTTCGGACAGGGCGAGTACCAGTACTTCCACTATCCGCTGCCGGACCTGATCGCCCAGCTGCGCGAGGCGCTCTACCCGCGGCTGGTGACCATCGCCAACCACTGGCATGCGCTGATGGGACTGGACACGCGCTTCCCGGCCACGCACCAGGCCTTCATCGAGCGATGCCATGCGGCCGGCCAGCAGCGACCGACACCGCTGCTCCTGCGCTACGGCCCTGGCGACTACAACTGCCTGCACCAGGATCTGTACGGCGACGAGGTGTTCCCGCTGCAGGTGGTCCTGCTGCTGTCCGAGCCCGGCCGCGACTTCGACGGCGGCGAGTTCGTGATGACCGAGCAGAGGCCGCGCATGCAGTCGCGCCCCATGGTGCTGCCGCTGCGCCAGGGCGATGCGGCGGTGATAGCAGTCCACCACCGCCCGGTGCAGGGCACACGCGGCAGCTACCGAGTGAACCTGCGCCACGGCGTGAGCCGGATTCGATCGGGCTCACGCTTCACAGCCGGCATCGTCTTTCACGACGCCACATGAACTCAGGCCGGCTGCTTCGCCGGCCTCGCCGCAAACTTCCACGGCGCATAGGCCTCCTCCGGCCCGGTGGCCAGGGTCGAGGGCTGGACGCGCGGGCCGCCGCCGTAGAACTGCCGGAACGTCATCAGCAGGGGCTGCCACTTGTCGGCATCGATGCGGTGCGAGTCGGGGGCCTGCAGGATGGTCTCCTCGACGTGCGCACGCAGGATGCGCAGCTCGAAGCTCAGTGTCGGCACGGCCACGCGCGGGTCGCGGGCGCCAAAGGGTCGCACCTCCTGCACCACCGCCTCCAGCTGCACCTGGCACTCACGCACGCGCGGGGCGCGCACGTCGAGCGACGGGTCGGCGTTCAGGCCGGCCACGCCGAACTTGTCCTTTTCGTGCTCATAGCCCAGAAAGGTCTTGTGCAGGGGCAGCGGCGACGAGCCGCTCAGCAGGGCCAGGCGGTTGACGGCCGGGGCCAGGCCTACCGAGGCCAGATTGAGCACGCATTCGCGCTCGCGCTGCAGGTTCTCGCTGGTCTTGGAGCTGGCGTCCAGCCCCAGCATGCAGCTCCAGCCCAGCCACCAGGCGCTGGACATCGGCGACAGATTGGCGGAGCCGTCTTCGTTCAAGGTGCTGATCAGCACCACCGGCGTGCCCCAGTAGTGGATGGCGGGTTCTATGGTCTTGTGCACGGCGGGGCTCCCTCGAAACTGGCTGTTGTGGAAGCGCCAGTGTGCTCACCGGCAGTCGCCCCATCACCCCGTTTCTTGCTCTGCCAGCCGGCACGTCCCCACCTACACCGCGCAGTAACGCTCCTGAATCTCCCTGTCGGCCAGCAGCTCCTCGCCGCTGCCGGTGTGCACGACCTGGCCCTGGTCCAGGATGTAGGCTCGGTCGGAGATGCGCAGCGCCCGCTCGACGTTTTGCTCGACCAGCAGAATGGTCGTGCCGGCCTGCTTCATCCGGGTGAACAGATGGAACATCTCGTCGACCAGCAGCGGCATGATGCCCTCGGACGGCTCGTCGAGCAGAATCATCTTGGGCCGGGCCATCATCGCGCGGGCAATCGCCAGCATCTGCTGCTCGCCACCGGACATCGAGGTCGCGTCCTGGTTCAGGCGCTCCTTCAGCCGGGGGAAGGTGGCTGCAATCTCCTCGATCATCGCCGCCATCTCGTGACGGTTCCTGCTGGCGGTGATGCCCAGTTGCAGGTTCTCGCGCACGGTCAGTCCGGCAACGATGCGCCGCTCCTCCGGCACATAGGCCAGGCCGGCGTGAAAGCGGGTGTGCGCCGCATCGGCCAGCATCTCGCTGCCATTGAACTGTGCGCTGCCGCTGCGCTTGGACACCAGGCCCATCAGGGTGCGCAAGGTGGTGGTCTTGCCGGCGCCGTTGCGGCCCATCAGCGTGACGATTTCGCCGGTCCCGACTTCGAACGACACATCCTGCACCACATGGCTGCGGTCATACCAGGCGTTGAGCCCTTGTACCTTCAACATCGGCTCAACCCTCACCCAAGTAGACACGCCGCACTTCGACGTTGTTGCGGATCTGCTCCGGCGAGCCCTCGGCCAGGAACTCGCCGTGGTGCAGCACGATCAGCCGCTCGCACAGCCCCATCACCAGCTTCATCTTGTGCTCCACCAGCACCAGGGTGCGCTCGGCCGCCAGCTGCCGAATCAGGCCCATCATCACGCCCGTTTCCTCGGGCGACATGCCGGCCGTCGGTTCGTCCATCAGCAGCAGCACCGGGTCGCTGGCCAGGGCCATGGCGATCTCCAAGGCACGCTGCTGGCCGTGGGCCAGGTCGGCGGCGGTCTTGTCGCGCAGATGAGCCAGGCCGACCCGCTCCAGCAGCGCGTCAGCCTTGTCGATCAGCGCGCGCAGGCTGGCCCGCGGGCGCAGCAGCTGGAAGCGCGTCTCGCGCATCTGCGCGGCCACCCGCACGTTCTCGTGGGCCGACAGCTGCTTGAATACATTGGTGATCTGAAAACTCTTGGCAATGCCGATGCGCGCGAACTCATGCTGGGCCAGGCCGGTGATGTCCTTGCCCTGGAAGCGCACGCGGCCCGAGCTGGGCGGGAAGGCCCCGCTCAGCACATTGAAGAAGGTGCTCTTGCCGGCGCCGTTGGGGCCGATGATGGCCGTCAGCCTGCCGGGCTCGAAGGCCACGCTGACCTTGTTCAGCGCGACGAAGTTGCCGAAGCGCTGGCTGACGTTCTCGACTTCGAGAATCGGTTGGACGCTCATGCCGCGCCCTCCTTCGCCAGACCCTGGCGCTTGAGCCAGTGCATGGCCGAGCCCCAGACGCCGCGCGGGAAGAACAGCACGAAGACCATGAAGATCACACCGACCGCCGCCATCCAGTGCTTGGTGAAGCTGGTGGCCACGTCTTCGAGATAGAGGAAGGCCGCCGCGCCGACAAAGGGCCCGAAGAAGGTGCCCATGCCGCCCAGCAGGCACATCATCACCGCCTGGCCCGACTGCAGATAGTGCAGGGAGTCGATGGGCACGATGGACAGATGCAGGGCCCGCAGCGCACCGGCCAGGCCGCACAGCGCGGCCGACAGCACGAACACCAGCAGCTTGGCACGCGCCACGTCATAGCCGCAGGCGGCGGTGCGCTTCTCGTTCTCGCGTATCGCCTCGATCACCGCGCCGAAGGGCGAGCTCAGCACCCGCGACACGAACCACAACGCCGCGGCGACGAAAGCCAGGATCACGTAGTACTTGGTGATCGGGTCGACGAAGTCCAGCTTCCAGCCCAGCAGGTCTATGGTCTCGACGCGGATGCCGCGCAGGCCGTTCTCGCCGCCGGTCCAGCGCTCCGCCTTGTAGAAGGCGTAGTAGACGATCTGGCCCAGGGCCAGCGTGACCATGGAGAAATAGATGCCCCGCGTGCGGATGGCCAGATAGCCCATCACCAGGCCGACCAGGGCCGACGCCGCCACGCCGGCGGCGATGGCCGCCCACCAGGGCCAGCCGCCGCTGACGATGGCAATGCCGCACAGATAGCTGCCCACGCCCAGAAAGGCCGCATGGCCGAAGGACAGCATGCCGGTGTAGCCGAACAGCAGGTTGAAGCCCACCGCGTACAGACCGAAGATCAAGATGTTGATGGCCAGCGCCTCGTAGGGCATGACCAGCGGAAACACCAGCAGGCAGGCGATCACCGCGGCCACGCGGTGGCGGGCGATCAGATTCAAGGCTTTGCTCAGTTCCATCAGCTCATCAACCCCGCTTTGCCGAAGAAGCCCTGGGGCTTGATCAGCAACACCACCGCCATCAGCACGAAGATAGACAGCTCGGCCAGGTCCGGCGCGAACAGCGAGGTCATGCTGAACACCACGCCCACCAGCAGGCCGGCCACCACCGCGCCGGGCAAGGAGCCCATGCCGCCGACGACGGTGACGACAAAGGACTCGGCCAGCACCGAGATGCCCATCTCGGGATTGACCGCCCGTGTCGGCGCGGCCAGCACACCGGACAGCCCTGCGATGGCCGTGCCGATGCCGAACACCAGCAGCCAGACGCGCGAGATGTCTATGCCCAGCACGCGCACGATCTCGGGGTCGCGCGAACCGGCACGAATGATCAAGCCGAAGCGCGTCTTCTCGATGAACAGCCACAGGCCTAGCACCACGATGGCGGTGGCGCCGATCAGGAACAGCCGGTACAGCGGGAAGTGGCCGAAGCCCAGGTTCACCGCACCGCGCAGCTCGGGCGGTGTCGAGGTGGCCACGCCCTCGATGCCGAAGGCCACCCGCATCGCCTCGATCATCACGTAGGACAGGCCGAACGTCAGCAGCAGCGGATAGTCAATGCCGCGCCCGTACAGCGGCCGCACCAGAAAGCGCTCGGCCACCAGGCCGATGGCGCCCACGGCCAGCGGCGTCAGCAGCAGGCTGAACCAGAAGTTGCCGGTCAGTCCGAGGAAGTAGACGCCCAGAAACGCGCCGACCATGAAGAAGGCACCGTGGGCGAAGTTCACCACGGTGAGCATGCCGAAGATCAATGACAGGCCCAGCGCCAGGAGCGCGTAGACCGCGCCCAGCGCGATGCCGGTCATCAGCTGCAGGAGCAGCAGCGAGAGGGTGATGTCGCCCATGGTGGTTCAGGTCGAGATCTTGTGGCCCATCTCGTCGCAGCTGCGCAGATTGGCCTCGTTGGCGTCCTCGATGGACAGCACATTGAACACGTCGTACTTGTCCTTCATGTTCTTGGACTTCGACTCGACGATGATCACCGACTGCACCGACTGGTGGTCGCACTTGCGATAGAACTGATCGCCCTTGTACCAGTTGTATTTGAGCTGGCGCAGCGCGATGCTGACCGGCATCGAGTCGGTCGACTTGGCGTTGAGCACGGCCTGCAGCACGCTCCTCACGCCGGCATAGCCCAGCGCACCGTAGTCGGACGGCACGGCGCCACCATGGGCCTTGCGAAACTTGTCATTGAAGGCCTTGGCGGCCGGGATCTTGTCTTCCATGCCCCAGTAGTAGGACGTGCCACCGATGATGCCCTCGAAGGCATCAGCGCCGCCGGCCTGGCGCGAGGTGTAGAGCAGCACCGGTGCGATCACCTTGGTGCTGGCCTTCAACCCGAAGTCGGTCACCTGCTTGGCCGAGTTGACCAGGTCGCGGCCGAAGTTGCACAGCACCAGCACATCGGGCTTCAGCGCCTGGATGCGCGGCAGGAAGGCCGAGTAGTCGGCCACGCCCAGCGGGTGGCGGATGTCGGCCAAGGTGGTCGCGCCCAGCGGCGCACCGGCGCGCTGGAAGCCGCGCACCATCTCGTGACCGTAGGCATAGTCGGCCGTCAGGTAGACGATGCGCTTGCCGAACTTCGGGAAGGCATAGCGGGCCACGGCGCCGGCCGTCAGGTGCGGGTTCAGTGCCTCGTGAAAGGTGTACAGGCTCCAGTCCTTGGCCTCGTTGATCGCGTCCGACTGGCTGATCGAGTTGAACAGCACCTTGCGGTCGCGGGCCACCGCATTGATCGACAGCTGCGTAGCCGCCGACAGCGAGCCGACGATGAAGTTGACCTTGTCCTTCTCGATCAGCTCCAGCGTGCGGGTGGCCGCCTCGCCGGGGTTGAGCTTGTCATCGCGCACCAGCAGCTCGGCCTTGCGGCCGCCAAAGCCGCCGGCATCGTTGAAGTCCTTGATCGCGATCTCGGCAGCACGCACCTGGTCCTGGGCCTCGGCCGAGAACGCGCCGGTCAACGGCACCGGGAAGCCGATCTTGATGTTCGCTCCCTGCGCACGGGCGATATTGAACATGAAGGGCGAGGCGGCGACGGCGGCACCACCTGCGATCAGGGTGCGGCGGCGGGTGTCTATCGGTTGCTGGCTCATGCTTGTCTCCTGGTGGAAGGGATGGTCTTCTGCGGACCTATGTGGGTGGGTGTTCGGGATCGATCGCGGTCTCGCGCAGCACGGTCTCGGCGTCGCGCCGTGCCTCGGCGCCTGGCTTGCCCTGCGCCTGCATATAGGCACCCAGTCGGCGCGCGCGCTGCACGACCGCCTGGCCCGGTGGCAGCCGTGCGGCCTCGAAGGCGCGCAGGGCAGCGGCGGTGGCGCCGTGCTCACGGATGCTTTCGGCCAGGGCCATCGCGTCCTCGGCGGCCTTGGTCACGCCCATGCCCACATGGGGGCGGGCGACAAAGGCCGCATCACCCATCAGGGCCACGCGACCAAAGGCCAGGCGCTCGGAGTGCACGTCGTAGATTGGCTGCAGAAAGGGCTGGGCGGTCTTCTCGATGATCTCGGCGAACTGCGGCGCCAGCAGCGCGCGCGCCGCCTCGCGCATCGCCGCCACCTGGCGCCATGACACCTTGTGCGGTGGAATACCCAGCGGATGGTGCTCGCCATCGGCATCGGTCAGCAGGGCCGGCAGCGCCACCTGCTCATCGGCCGCGCGGTACCAGACGAAGTTGTAGCGCCGCCGGCCGCGCGCCGTGGCATTGCCGCTGCCGGCCACCGGATAGCCGATCAGCTGCTCGCCGGCCGGCAAACCGAAACCGAACTGCTCGAACACACTGGTGAGCGTGAAGCGGGACAGCAGCGCCTCGTCGCAGACGCCGCGCCAGGCGATGTAGCCGGCGTACTGCGGCTGCACCTCCGGCGCACACTGCGCACGCACGGCCGAGCGTATGCCGTCGGAGGCGATCAGCAGATCGGCCTCGAAGCGCTCGCCCGACTCGCAGTTGACGCGCACGCCCCCGGCCGCCTGCTCGAAGCCCTGCACGACTCGGCCCTGCAGGTAGCGCTCGGCCGGAAAGGCCTCGTGGAGCAATGCGTAGAGCCGGCTCCAGGAGGTCAGCACCTGTGGCAGCGCCAGGCTGGCCACCGCTTCGCCGGCGCCATCGAGCACCACCCGCGAGGCGATGCGCACGCCCAGGCTGTCGTCGATGGCGACGCCGGCACGCTCCAGCCCCCGGTTCAGCGCCGCATGGGTGACGATGCCGGCGCCCCGCCCGTCCAGCGAGCCGGTGGCCTTCTCCAGCAGCTGCACCTCATGACCCTCGCGCAGCAGCATATTGGCGGCCAGCAGGCCACCCAGCGATCCACCGGCGATCAGGATGCGGGCCATGGTGAGTGGCTCAGCCGCCTGCCTGCTCGGAGGCGGGATAGTTCAGCTCGATGACCACGCCCGAGGGGTCTTCGAGGAAGAGCTGGTGCAGGCCGATGGACGGCACGGTGCGCTCGCGGAAGGGCACGGCCCGCGCTTTCAGATGCGCATGCATCGCGGCCAGACCGTCGGCGAAGAAGGCGATGTGATCGACGGCGCCCGAGCCCTCCAGCGACACCTCGTCACGGTCGCCCAGATAGGCCTTCAGCCCTGCGGGATCATTCCGGTCGATGCCGATGATGTGGACCACGGCATTGGCCACATCGTCGTGCGGCCCGCGGTACATCCACAGGCCCGGGAACGGGAACGCCGGGCGCGGGCCCACCGTTAGGCCCAGCACATCGGCGTAGAACGCGCGGCTGGATTCGAGGTCGGTGGTGCGTATCGAGAAGTGGTTCAGCGTCAATGCCATTTCAGGCGCTCCTGGTTCGGCTGGTCTTTGCAGCCTTGGCGGCGGGCTTTTCGGCGTACAGCACGTCCTTGACCGACAGCAGATAGCCCTGCACACGGTCGCAGATATAGGTCTCGTCATGCTCGGAGGCCTCGGCCCCGTGCACCGCCTGCTCGTAGACCCAGCGGCGCAGGCCGATATAGAAGATGCCGCCATGCAGGCCCATCAGCAGCTCCAGCTCGCGGGCACTGGGCTTGGCGCGGCTGACGACGCCGCAGTGGCGGCGCGTCTCGCGTATCAGGCGTGGGAACAGGCGCTCGCGCAGCAGCACGAAGAAGCGGTCCGGGATGTAACGGTCGCTCAGGCCCGAGAACACCAGGATGCGCACGAAGTCGCGCCGGAAGATCGCCTTGGCGTAATCGCAATAGAAGCGGGTGAACTTGGTGTGCGCGTCGAGTGCCGGGTCGTCGAGGATCTGCTCCCACTCGGGCTTCCACAGCCCCTCGAACAGCTCGACATAGACGCGATCGATCAGCGCCTGCTTGGTCGGGAAGTAGTGGTACAGCAGCGCGTGGGTAACGCCGATGTTCTTGGCCAGATCGCGCAGCTGGCCGTCCAGACCGCGGTCCGAGAAAAAGCGGATGGCGCCCTGCACGATCTGCTGCTCACGCTCCGCCGTGGACAGGCGCTTGCGTGCGGCAATGGGTTCGGCGGGCGGGGTCTTCGTCATTTCGAGGTGCTTGGTCTAGGCCTGGGGTAAGTCCGGGGCTTTTCTTATTTACCAATTGATCAACGTTGCGTAGCATTGTTGATCGGATGGTAAATAGCATCATCCGTGGAAACCCCAGAACACGGCAGAATTCAAAAAGGCAGGCCATGGAACTGAACGGCGACATCCTGATCACTGCGGCGCGCGAGCGCGTCTGGCAGGCGCTGAACGATCCGCAGGTGCTGCTGGCCAGCATTCCCGGTTGCGAGGAAGTCAAGCAGCTGTCGCCCACCGAAACCCATGTGCGCGTGCTGATCAAGCTGGGACCGGTGCGTGCCCGCTTCGTCGGCAAGATCTTGATGAGCGAGGTGCGCGCCAACGAGGGCTGCGTGCTGAACTTCGAGGGCTCGGGCGGCGCGGCCGGGTTTGCCAAGGGCCGATCGACGGTGAGCCTGGCGAGCGAGGGCGACGGCACCCGACTCAGCTACACGGCCGAGGCCTCGGTGGGCGGCAAGCTGGGGCAGATCGGCGGGCGCATGATCGATGCCTCGGCCAAGCAGACGGCCGACCAGTTCTTCCAGGCCTTCAGCGCACAGCTGGGCGCGCCGGTGGCCGCCGCTGCTTTGACAACCGAAACGCAAGCCGTTGCCGTAGCCACCAGAACCGTCACAGCGCCTCCAGTTGCCGCCACCGGCGAGGGCGTGCGCGTGCTCTGGTTCGCGCTGGGCGCTGCCGCCACCGCCTTCGGCTTCTGGATCGCCAAGGCCCTGGGCCACTGAGGAGCGCGCAGCATGAAAGCCCCCGCCTTCGATTATCAGAAGCCCCGCTCGCTGGATGCGGTGTTCGAGCTGTTGGCCAGTCATGGCGACGAAGCCCGGCTGCTGGCCGGCGGCCAGACCCTGCTGGCGACGCTGAACATGCGGCTCTCCGAGCCGGCGCTGCTGATCGACATCACCGCCATCGAGGCCTTGAAAGGCATTTCCGTGCAGGGCCAGGTCTTGCGCATCGGCGCGCTGGTCACCCACAGCGAGATCGAGGCCTCGGCGCTGGTGACGCAGCACGCACCGCTGCTGAGCCTGGCCGTGCCCCACATCGCCCACCGTGCGATCCGCAATCTGGGCACCTGGGGCGGCTCGATTGCCTATGCCGACCCGGCCGCCGAATGGCCCTGCTGCCTGGCCGCGCTGGACGGCGTGGTCGTGGTGCGCGGCGCCCAAGGTGAACGGCGCATTGCCGCCAAGGACTTCTTCCTCGACCTGTACACCACGGCGCTGGCCGAGGGCGAGCTGGTCATTGCCTGCGAGCTGCCCTTGGCCCAAGCCGCGGACGTGTTCCGCTTCGACGAGCTGGCACGCCGCCATGGCGACTACGCCATCGTCGGCCTGGCGTTGGCCGCGCGCAGCGTGCCCGGCGGCCTGGGGCAGCTGAAGCTCGCCTTCCTGGGCCTGGGCACGACACCGATACGCGCGCGGCGCACAGAGGCCCTGTTCGCAAGCACGCCGTTCACGACGATGCAGCTGGGCGCGCTGATGGACTCGCTGCTGGACGAACTGCAGCCGCTGGCCGATCTGACGAACTCGGTCGCGACCAAGCGGCATCTGGCCGGCGTGCTGACCCGCCGCTTGCTCACAAGTGCACTTGCTGCTTGAACCCTGGAGCTTGAAGAACATGGACGACAAGCGAACCATCCATCTCACCGTCAACGGCGAGAGCCGCCACTGCGCGGTGGCGCCGCGCCAGCATCTGGTGGACTTTCTGCGCGAGGACCTGGGCCTGACCGGCTCGCACCTGGGCTGCGAGCACGGCGTCTGCGGCGCCTGCACGGTCAGGCTGGACGGCCAGGTCGTGCGAGGCTGCCTGGTACTGGCGGTGCAGGCCGACGGCCGGGCGATCGAGACCGTCGAAGGACTGACCGAGGGCGGCACCGTACGCGATCTGCAGGACGCCTTCGTCGCCCGCAACGCCTTGCAATGCGGCTACTGCACCTCGGGCATGCTGATGGCCGCCGCCGAGCTGCTGGACACGCGGCCGAATGCCTCGCGCGAGCAGGTGCGCGCCTGGATCTCCGGCAACTACTGCCGCTGCACCGGCTACCAGGCCATCGTCGATGCGATCTGCGATGTGCAGGCCAGCCGCCGCGCCGCCGGAGTGTCCGCATGAACGCCCCCGAGAAGCACCCACCCGAGCTGCGGCCGATCACCGACGACCCGCGCTACATCGGCGCGGCCGTCAGCCGGCCCGGCGCGCGCCGCCTGGTCGAGGGCCGCGGCACCTATGTCGATGACATCAAGCTGCCGCGCATGGCCCATGTCGTCTACTGGCGCTCGCCGGTAGCGCACTGCCGCATCGTCGCCGTCCAGCGCGAGTACGCCCGGCTGATGCCCGGCGTGCTGGGCATCTTCGACGGCGCCGATGTGGCCACGATCTGCAAGCCCTGGGTCGCGACGCTGGGCCATCTGGCCGGCATGAAGTCGGCGCCGCAGTACCCGCTGGCGATGGAGCGCGCCTGCTGGCAGGGCGAGCCGGTGGTGGCCATCGTGGCCGAGACCCGCGCCCAGGCCGAAGACGCGCTGCAATACCTGCAGGTCGAGTGGGAGGCGCTGCCCGCCACCACCGAGATGGAAACCTCGCTGGCCGCCGGCACGCCCGTCATCCACCCCGAACTGGGCGACAACCTGTGCTTCACGCGCAGCCTGGACACCGGCGGCGTCGACGCCGCCTTCGCCGCCGCCGACGTGGTCGCCGAGGCCACCTTCCACTTCGGCCGCCACACCGGCGTGACCCTGGAGCCCCGCTGCCAGATCGCCGACTGGAACCCCGGCGAGCAGCGGCTGACCGTCTACCACTCGCAGCAGGCGCCGCACATGATGCAGGACCTGTATGCCCGCCAGTTCGGCCTGGCCGAGTCGGCGGTGCGGGTGATCTGCAAGGACGTTGGCGGCTCGTTCGGCATCAAGGTCCACGCCTATCCGGACGACTTCGCGACCGTGGCCGTGTCCATGCTGCTGAAGCGCCCGGTCAAGTTCGTCGCCGACCGGCTGGAGTCCTTCACCAGCGACATCCATGCGCGCGAGCACCGCATCCATGGCCGTATCGCGGCCAGCAAGGCCGGCGACATCCTTGCCTTCGAGATCGACGACCTGACCGGCATCGGCCCCTACTCGATGTTCCCGCGCACCAGCGCGATCGAGGGCAATCAGGTCGTCAACCTGACCGGTGGGCCCTACAAGCATCAGCAGTACCGTGCCAACTTGAAGGTGGTGTTCCTGAACAAGCCGCCGACCTGCCAGTACCGCGGCGTGGGCCACCCGATCGCCTGCGCGGTGACCGAGGGCCTGGTCGATCTGGCCGCCGCCAAGCTGGGCATGGATGCGCTGGTCTTTCGCCAGCGCAATGTCATCCCTGACGATGCCTACCCGACCGCCGGCGCCTCGGGCATCAAGCTCGAAGTGCTGTCTCACGAGGAGTGCCTGCGCAAGATGGAGGCACTGATCGACTACCCGGCACTGCTGGCCGAGCAGGCGGCGCTGCGCGACAGGGGCGTCTATCGCGGCATCGGCTTTGCGGCGCTGATCGAGCTGACCAATCCCGGCGCGGCCTTCTACGGCGTCGGCGGCGCCCGCATCGCGGCACAGGATGGCGCCACCATCCGGCTGGAGCCCACCGGCGCGATCACCGTGCTGTGCAGCGTCGGCGAGCAGGGCCAGGGGGCCGAGGGCATCTTTGCGCAGATCGCGGCCGATGCCGTCGGCGTGGCGATGGACAAAGTCCGCGTCGTCACCGGCGACACCGACGTCACGCCTTACGGCGGCGGCACCTGGGCCTCACGCGGCGCGGGCATCGGCGGCGAGGCGGTGCTGCAGGCCGGCCTGGCGCTGCAGGCCAATATCCTCAAGGTCGCGGCCGTGATCCTGAACCGCGAGGCCGGCGAGCTGGCCGTGAAGCGCGACGAGATCATCGACCTCGATTCGGGCGCGGCGCTGCTGCCGCTGGCCGAGCTGGGTCGCGTTGCCTACTTCCGGCCCGACACCCTGCCGCCCGGCTTCACCCCCGAGCTGATGGTGACGCGCCACTACGCCCAGCGCGACTACCCCTTCATCTTCACCAACGGCGTGCAGGTGTCCTATGTCGAGGTCGACATCGAGACCGGCTTCGTCAAGCTGCTCAAGCACTGGGCGGTGGAGGACTGCGGCCGCGTCATCAACCCAATGCTGGTCGACGAGCAGATGCGCGGCGCCATCGTCCAGGGCATAGGCGGCGCGCTGTTCGAGGAATGCCTGTACGACGCCAGCGGCCAGCTGCTCAACGGCAGCATGGCCGACTACCTGGTGCCCATGTCCGGCGAGATGCCCGACATCGTCGTTGCCCATGTGCAGACACCCACCACCAGCTCCAAGCTTGGTGCCAAGGGCGCCGGCGAGGCCGGCACGGCCGGCGCGCCGGCGGCGGTGATGAATGCGATCAACAACGCCTTGCAGCCCTTGAACGCGGCGGTGTTCTCGCAGCCCTTCACACCGGAGAAGATACTGCGGGCGCTGGGCAAGGTGGTCTGAGCGGCCGACTTCGGGCGCCTGCGGCGATACTCTCCCCACCCGGCATTCCGGCGTGGGAGGCAGTTCCAATGGGCATCGCCAGCAACTTCTTCACGACTCGATCAGCAGGCTCGGGGCCGGCATGACCGAGGCCGAACGCGTTCTGCACTGGTCGGGGCCGCCGGAATCGCCGATCGCGGCGCTGCACAGCCTCGACCCGGCCCTGCTGGCCCTGACCCTGGAGCACATCAGCACCCGCGTGGCGGTGATTGATCGCGGCCACCGCTACAGCTATCTGAACCGCGAGGCGCTGAAGTTCATGGGCCTGCCGGCCGAGCAGGTGGTCGGCCGCCACATGTCCGAGGTGCTGGACGCGGCGCTGTACCAGGGCTTCGTGCCGCTGCTGGATCGCGTGTTCGGCGGCGAGACCCTGCACATCGAGGGCTGGGTCGACTATCAGCGCCAGGGCCGGCGTTTCCGCGAGCAGACGCTGTTCCCGTTCACCGCCGCCGACGGCAGCATCCCGGCCGTCATCGTCTGCGGGCTGGACCACACCGAGCAGCGCCTCAACGAGCAGCTGTGGCAGGCCAGCGAGGCGCTGAAATCGGAGCAGATCGCCCGCCAGCGCGACGCGCTGCGCCAGAGCGAGAAGCTCAGCGCCATGGGCAGCCTGCTGGCCGGCGTCGCCCACGAGCTGAACAACCCGCTGGCGATCGTCATGGGCCGGGCCAGCCTGCTCGAGGAGCGGCTGCAGGACCGGGGCGCCGATGCCCAGACCTGCGCCGATCTGCAGCGCATACGCGAGGCCGCCGAGCGCTGCGGCCGCATCGTCCGCACCTTCCTGAACATGGCACGCAGCCGTCCGACCGAGCGCGGCACCGTGCATCTGCAAGGGCTGGTGCAGGCGGCCGCCGACATGCTGGCCTACAGCTACCGCAGCCACGGCATCAGCCTGGAGCTGGCGATGGCACAAGATCTGCCCAGCCTGCAGGCCGATGGCGACCAGCTCGGCCAGGTGGTACTGAATCTGCTGGTCAATGCACAGCAGGCGCTGGCAGCCCACGAGGGCGAGCGCCGCGTGCAGGTGAGCACCGGCCTGCGGCCCGCCGCCGATGAGGAGACACCGGCCCAGCTCTGGCTGCGCATTGCCGACAACGGCCCCGGCATAGCGGCCGCCGCGCGCGCCAGGCTGTTCGAGCCCTTCTTCACCACCAAGACCGAGGGCAGCGGCACCGGCCTGGGACTGTCGCTGTCGCGCTCGGTGGCCCGCGAGCATGGTGGCGAGCTGGCGCTGGAGCCGGCCGGCGCAACGGGTGGCGCAAGCTTTCTGCTGACACTGCCCTTGCCGCGACCGACGTAAAAAGGGCCCGCTGTTGCGGGCCCCGTCATTGAATCAGCGAGCGAATCAGCGCTGCGCCTGCTTGCGGCGGCGCGACACCATGCCCATCGCGGCCAGGCCAGCGATCAGCAGCGCGTAGGTCTGGGGTTCGGGCACCGAGGCCACCGAGACGTTGTCCAGCAGCGCGCCGACGTTGTCGCCGCCCAGATTGTGGAAGCTCAGCGTGAACGCCTGCGAGGCGCTGGGCGTGAACAGGATTGACTCGGTCGTGAAGCCGGCCGAGCTGGTGCGGGTGAAGCTCTGCAGCGCGGCGCCGCCGAACAGCACCTCGACCGCGTCGCTGCCGCCGCGTTGGTTGCCGGCCAGGGCGAAGGTCAGGTTGTAGGTCACGCCGGCGTTCAGGTTCAGCGTGGTCGAGAACACACCGGCCTTGCCGCTGGAGCCGTCCAGGTCCACATACTTGCCGAAGGCGGGCACAAAGTTCCAGCTGGAGCCGGCCCCGATCAGGTCGACCGTGCCATTGCCCACCGTCCAGGGCGTGCCGGCAGCGCTCCAGTTCAGACCGGTGCTGTAGGGCGCGGCCAGGTTTTCGAAGTTGTCGGAGAAGACCACCGAGGCCGAGGCGAACAGCGGGGTGGCCAGGGCGGCAGCGATCAGGATCTTCTTGAACATGGTGAGCGAGTTCCGGGGTCAGTTGTGAAGGGTTTGCTTGCCACCGTTGGCAGCGGATGTCCGGACTGTGCCCAGACATGACCCCTGGGTCACCCCCGCGTTCGCGGGTTGCGGCACCTCAAGCGGCAGCCGGCCGGCTCAATCGTGAACTTGTGCACGGCCGGCGGCAGCCATAGGCGTCTCCCGCGGGAACTCGATCTCGTAGCGCAGCTGCCCGCCCTCGGCATCGGTCAGGCAGCGTAGCTCGCCATGGAGCAGGACATCGACCAGATGGCGCACGACCTGCTGCTGCAGGGCCAGGCCGGGGCCGGAGGCATGGGGCAGCACCAGGCACCGCAGCGCCTGCTCGCCCTGACTGCTCAGCTCCAACAGCACGTCGGCCCCGCACTGCAGGCTGTTGGCGCTGACCGGCAACAGATTTTCCAGCAGCTGGTTGAGCACCTGCTCCAGTGTCTCGGCGTGGCCCTCGCAGCCGAGGCTGGGCGGCAGTTGCAGCCCCAGGCGCACGCCCTGGGCCCGCAGACGCGAGGCATAGGCGCGAGGGCATTTGCGCAGCAGCTGGGTCAGGTCTTGCTGCCGTGACTCGCTCGCCTCCAGCGGCGCGACCAGACCGGCCACCGCCTCGAAGCGGTCGCTGAGCTCGGCGCTGCGGTCCAGCTCGGCCTCGCCGACCTGTATCAGCTCCGCATAGCGCTCGGCATGAAACAGCAGGGTGCAGAAAGAGGGCAACATGAATTGCGCGTCGGCATGCTCGGGCAATTGCTCGAACAGCTGCCGGGCGCGGCGCGCTTGCTGCAGGGCACTGCCTAAGCGGCGCTGGCGGCGCATCACGATCGCCTGGGTCAGCAGCGCGGCGGCCTGGACGCCGGCGTCGCCCTCGCGTTCGGCCCAGGTCAGCAGGTCGCTGGCCTGCAGCAGCAGTTCGGCGTCGGGCGCGGTGACCGCGCGCTGATGCAGCGCGCAGATCTCCAGACGGCGCGACCAGTAGGCATCGCCCTGGGCCAGGCGCAGCAGCGCCTCCGCCTGGCGCTCGGCGCCGTCCAGCTGCAAGGCGGCGATGTGCGTGCGCAGGCTGCGCAGCCCGTCGCTGAGCCGACACTGCGGCGCCAGCTGATGGGCCAGGTGCAGACCCAGGCCCGATCCGCCCTGGCCGAAGCGGGTGGTGAAGAAGGGCTCGAAGACACGGTCACGGTGCGCCGCGTCGAGGCCACAGCCGTCGTTGGCGACGACCAGCTCCAGGTCCTGCCCCTGCTTGAGCAGCTCCAGCCGCGCATTGCCGATCGGGGTGTTCGGCTCATGCGCCAGGCCGACGCCCAGATTGCCCAGGGCGGCGAGCGTCTCCTGACGCGCCAGCAGGCGCCGCGCCTCGTGCACGCTCTGCGCCCTGACCTGCTTCTTGCGCTCGAGCTCGTCATGGGTGCTTTGCAGGGCGGCCTCGGTGGCGCGACGCAGCTCGATCTCGGACTGTAGGCGCGCCAGCGCAGGGCCACATTGGTGGCCAGATTCAGCCGGCTCAGGCACTGGGCATAGAGCTCGTCGCCGGCCTCGGCCAGTGCCAGCGCGCGCTCGTTCAGCGCGATGCAGCGCTCGCGGTAGCCGGGCAGGTCCTCGCTCTCGAGCTGGTAGTAGTAGCCGGAGGCGGTATTGCCCAGCACATTGATCGGGTCCTCCAGCTGCAGCGCGGCCGGAGTCAGCCCGGTGTTGCGGTAACCCATGGACTCGCTCAGCCGGCACTCGGCCTCGGCCTGGTGCCCGCGGGCAATCCGGCGGGCCCAGTGCCGCAGCGCCGATTCGACGCCCTACGGTCGCCCTCCCGTCATCGGGACGGCCGGCCGGCCATGCCTTTGCGAAGGGACCTTGACCACTTCATCCCCGCGTTCAATCGATAAAATTGAACGGGCATTAAATCACGCCGGACTCCCCGTCTGGCCCCTTGAATCGGTGGTGCGGCGAAACACCATCAATAGTCCAGCCACTCCAGCTCGCCGACCAGCGGCCCGCCCTTGATGCGCTCCAGCGTCTGCGTCAGCACCTCGATATTGTTGTCGAACGAACCGTGGCTGGACACCGCCTGATCGCCCATGCGCGTCTGCCGGATCTTGGGGCTAGTCACCGTGGTCGCCGCGAGCACACCGGCGGGCGGGCTCCAGGCCTTCTGCCATTGCTGGACAAAGGGCAGCTCCTTGGCCTCCCACTGCGTCGCGTCCCTGGCAAAGGCGGGCAGCAGCGAGCGTTCCATGCCCAGCAGCGGCATCTTGCGGGCATCGTCCAGCGCACGCGACACCAGGTACAGCAGCGACTTGCCATAGACCGGCCGCTCGGCGCTGGGCAGGCCGTCGCCGCACTCGTTGGCATCGCTGAGCTGGTACAGATGGAGCTGCTTCAGGCTCAGCACGCCCAGGCTGTCGGCGGGCAGATAGTGCTCGACGGCAAAGCGCACCGAGCAGGCGGCGGCATACAGCGTGCAGCTGCTGGCCGACGGGCGCTGGGGGCTGGCCGGCAGCTTGCCGAGCACCGTCAGCAGATGGCCCAGCAGTATCGAGCCGGCCGAGTGACCGATCAGATGCAGCTCCAGCTGGCACTTGTTCTTCTGCAGCGCCTGGGCCAAGGACTGCAGCTGCTGGGCCAGCAGGTCCAGCAGATGGCCGGCCTGGACGCCGCAGGCCGCGTTCTCCCGCATCTCGCCCCAGATGCCCTTGCCCACCACATGGCCCAGCGCCTCGATCGCGCGGTCCTTGGCCTCGCCCAGATCCAGCCAGCCGCCGGCGCGCTCGTCCTCGGGGCCGAAGACCTTGCGCGCCCAGTCCTCGACGATGCCCGACAGCGTCTCGCCGACGCCGGTCTTCCAGCTGACGAACAAGGGGTAGATGCCGTTGGCGGCGAAGTAGGGCGCCAGCACGCGGATGCGGTCTATCGAGTCGCCCTCGCTGTTCAGCCCGCCGTGGGCATACAGCGCCAGCTTCAGCACCTTCTCATTGCGGCCCTTGAACCAGGCCAGCGGCTGCTCGACAACGATCTCCTGGGCATGGCCGGCGGCGTCGCTGGCGTGTCGGGTGATGTCGCTGACCATCAGCCGACCCTCGTTGCCGGCCACCAGCGTGTGCAGATAGGCCTGGTCGGTGGGCCAGGGCTCGTGCTCGGGGCGTAGGAAGGCATGGTCCAGCGGCCAGGCATCATCGACCGGGTTGTTGGGCTGGCGGGCGCTGCGATCGAGCTCGTTGATCGAGCGGCCGCTGGCCACGCGCCAGCGCGATGCCTCCTGCGAGCGCATGCCGCCCTTCCCATCGGGCAGGGACAGGGCCACACCCAGCGCGCAGGCCCAGGCGTCGGTGGCATGCAGGGCCCAGTCGTCATAGGGCAGGATGGCAAAGCCGGCCGTGCCCCAGCGCTCGCCCCAGGAGTTCTGCACGATGAAGCCGCGTTCGTTGTAGCCGACCAGGGCAAAAGCATGGCCGCCCTTGCTCTTGGGGTCCTTGACCGGCGCGATCACCGGCAACTGACCATGATTGAGGGGCGGCTTGGTCGGCTTGTCGTTCAGCAGCCCATCCCAGCCGTCATGGGCCTCGGCCGAGACATAGACGGCGCCGATCTCGGCAATCGCCGCCTGGATGTCGACCACCGAGAACTTGCTGACGCGGTAGTACACGCCCAGCGGGCGCTGGGTCGCGTCGGTCGCCCAGCCCTCCTTGGGCCGCTCGAACACCGGCTCGTTATTGGCATTCAGCGGATAGGCCCACAGCGAGCAGGCGCACACACCATGCTTGTGCCAGCCCTTCAGCGCACCGCGGCAGCTGGAGCCGTCATAGTCCTGGCCCGGCCATTCGTCATAGCGCTTGGCCAGCTCGTAGAACATGCGCGGGCTGACCGACTCGAACTTGGCCCGGCTGCCGCTGCCCAGATGCCGCACCCACAGCAGGTAGTTGGCCACGCAGGCCAGGCCGAAGCCGGTGCAGGCACCCTCGGTGCCCTGGTTCAGTATCAGGCCCTGCTTCACATAGCTGCCCAGAAAGCGCTTGATCTCGTCGTTCGACGGGAACGCCGCCGGCAGCGAATGCAGCGGCGGGGCGTAGAGGCGGTCGCGGAAGTCCAGCCGGTCGGGGCGGGCGTCGAGCACGCGGCCCATGCTGGTGGTGCTTTCGGCAGCCGGCGTGGTGGCGGCCGGCTTGGCCACCTTGGATGCCAACTTGGCCCGCGTCTTGGCTGCGGGCTTGGCCGAAGTCTTTGATGCGGGCTTGCTGCGGGTGGTGGCCATATGCGTCTCCTGTGGTGGCGCGCATCTTGACCGGGGCTCGCCAAAAACGCCAATCCCTAGGTAGGACGGTTGCGCCTGCTCTTGGACGCGGGGGCAGCGCCATTGCCCACGTCAGCGGCCTCCTCGTCGGGCACTCCCCCCAGGCGCTCGATGACCGTGTCCAGCATCGCGTACAGCGCCGTCAGGTCCTCGCGGCCCAGCTTCTGCTCGATCAGCGCGTACTGCAGCTGCATGCCACTGCGCATGCTGTCGAACAGCGTCTCGGCCTTGGGCGTCAGCGCGACGATCCATTTGCGCTGGTCACCCTCGAAACGGCTGCGGGTGACGAAGTTGGCCTGGTCCATCCGTGTCAGCATGCCGGTCAGGCTGGGGCCGTGCAGCGAGCAGATGTTCGCCAGCCGCCCCATCTCCATCGGCCCGCCGTCCTGCAATGCACGGATCACGCGCCACTGCTGTTCGCTGACGCCATGCTCGCGCAGCAAGGGACGGAAATGGCTCATCACCGCCTCGCGGGTCTGCAGCAGCAGCAGGGGCAGGCTGCGGCGGGCCGGGCGCTCGGCCGTCTTCTTCTGAATCTTTGTCATGGGTCAAATGCTCGCACGGAGTGCTTGCGCTTTTCGGTGACTGCATTATCATGTTATTTAACTTATTAAATAACTTTGAGTCCAAGCCGCATGCAAATTCCCCCGCAACCCGGCACGGTGTACGGCACCCTGCTGAACCACCAGGCCAATCTGGCCACGCTGCAGGCCCAGGGCGACCTGGCCGCCAGCGTCTACAAGGCGCTGCCTCAGGTCCCGGTGCTCTACATCAAGACGGCCAACACCGTGGTCGGCCCCGATGCACACGTCGAGGTGCCCGCTGAGGTGTCCGAGCTGGAAGCCGGCGCGACGCTGGGCCTGGTCATCGCCCGCACCGCGACCGCGGTGACCACGGCCCAGGCGCTGAGCCATCTGGCCGGCTATGTGCTGATCAACGACCTGACCGTGCCCCATGCCAGCGTGCACCGGCCACCGGTCAGGCACCGCAACCGCGATGGCTTCTGCCCTATCGGCGCGCTGCTGCCGGCGGGCGAGCTGGCCGATCCGCAGCAGCTGGAGATCGTCGTCAAGGTCAATGGCCAGGAGCGCCAGCGCTTCAGGCTCGACGCGCTGGTGCGCAGCCTGCCTCAGCTGTTGGCCGATGTGACCGAGTTCATGACCCTGCAGGCCGGCGATGTGCTGCATGTCGGCGTGCCCGAAGGCGCGCCGCGCGTGCGGGTCGGCGATGTGGTGACGATTGAGGCTGCGGGCTTTGCGCCGCTTGTCACGCATCTGGTGGCGGAGGGCGCACGATGAGAACCGCCCGCATTGTTTTCGATGGCCAGATCCACACCGTCACGCCGCATGCCGACGGTGTGCGACTGCCCGATGGCCGCGTGCTGGCCGAGAACCAGGTGCTGTGGCTGCCGCCGGTGGTGCCCGGCACCATCTTCGCGCTGGGCCTGAACTACGCCGACCATGCCAAGGAGCTGGCCTTCAAGCCGCCCGAGGAGCCGCTGGTGTTCCTGAAGGGTCCCAATGCGCTGACCGGCCACCGTGGCCAGACGCGTCGGCCGGTGGGCGTGAAGTTCATGCACTACGAGTGCGAGCTGGTGGCCGTGATCGGCCGCGAGGCGCGCCGCGTCAAGCGCGAGGATGCGCTGTCCTACGTTGGCGGCTACACGGTCGCCAACGACTATGCGATACGCGACTATCTGGAGAACTTCTACCGCCCGAATCTGCGCGTGAAGAACCGCGACGCCTGCACGCCGCTGGGCCCCTGGCTGGTCAGCGCCGACGAGGTGGCCGATCCGCAGGCACTGGCCTTGACGACCACCGTCAACGGCCGGCTGACGCAGCAGGGCAATACCCGCGACATGGTGTTCCCGGTCGCCTTGCTGATCGAGTACCTGAGCAGCTTCATGACACTGAAGCCCGGCGACATCATCCTGACCGGCACGCCGGACGGCGTGGTGGACTGCCAGCCGGGCGATGAAGTCGTGACAGAAATCGAAGGCATAGGACGCTTGGTCAACACCATCGTCTCGTAATGGAGAGCAAGCAATGATTGAACATCTGATCAACGGCAGGAACGTCGCCAGCAGCGAGGTTTTCGAGACCGTCAACCCGGCCACGCAGGAGGTGCTGGCCGATGTCGCGTCCGGCGGCGAGCTTGAGGTGGCACAAGCGGTGGCCGCGGCCAAGGAGGCCTTCCCGAAATGGGCCGGCCTGCCGGCCGCGCAGCGCGCGAAGATCATGCGCAAGCTGGGCGATCTGATCGCTGCCCAGGTGCCGCAGATCTCCGAGATGGAAACGCGCGACACCGGCCAGGTGATAGGCCAGACCAAGAAGGCGCTGATCCCCCGCGCGGCCGACAACTTCTACTACTTCGCCGAGATGTGCACGCGCACCGACGGCCACACCTACCCGACCGAGACGCATCTGAACTACACGCTGTTCCATCCGGTCGGCGTGTGCGCGCTGATCTCGCCTTGGAATGTGCCCTTCATGACCTCGACCTGGAAGGTCGCACCCTGCCTGGCCTTTGGCAACACCGCGGTGCTGAAGATGAGCGAGCTGTCGCCGCTGACGGCCGCCCACCTGGGCCAGCTGGCCCTGGAGGCCGGCGTGCCGGCGGGCGTGCTGAACATCGTCCATGGCTATGGCCGCACGGCCGGCGAGTCGCTGGTCAAGCATGCGGATGTGAGCGCGATCTCGTTCACCGGCAGCACGGCCACCGGCAACCGCATCATCCAGAGCTCGGGGCTCAAGAAGTTCTCGATGGAGCTGGGCGGCAAGAGCCCCTTCGTCGTATTCGAGGACGCCGATCTGAAGCGCGCGATGGATGCGGCCATCTTCATGATCTTCAGCAACAACGGCGAGCGTTGCACGGCCGGCTCGCGCATCCTGGTGCAGCGGAGCATCTACGACCAATTTGCCAAGGAGTTCGCGGCGCGGGCCTCCCGCATCGCGGTCGGCGACCCGATGGATGAGAACTCCATCATCGGCCCGATGATCTCGCCGGAGCACCTGGCCAAGGTGCGCCACTACATCGAGCTGGGCCCGACCGAGGGCGCCACCCTGCTGACCGGCGGTCTGGATGCACCCGAGCTGCCCGCCCATCTGAAGCGCGGCAACTTCGTGCGGCCGACGGTGTTCGCCAACGTCAGCAACGAGATGCGCATCGCCCAGGACGAGATCTTCGGCCCGGTCGCCTGCCTGATCCCATTCGACGACGAGGCCGACGCGATCCGCATCGCCAACGACACCCGCTACGGCCTGTCGTCGTACGTGTGGACGCAGAACCTCGGCCGAGCCCATCGCGTGGCCGCCGCCGTACAGGCCGGCATGTGCTTCGTCAACAGCCAGAACGTGCGCGACCTGCGCCAGCCCTTCGGCGGCACCAAGGCCTCAGGCACCGGCCGCGAAGGCGGCACCTGGAGCTTCGAGGTGTTTCTGGAAGCCAAGAACATCTGTGTCTCGACAACGGATCATCACATCCCTCATTGGGGCCTGTGAGGCCAAGGAACTGTCATGGGAAAACTCGCCCTCGCCGCCAAGATCACCCACGTCCCGTCCATGTATCTCAGCGAGCTGGACGGCCCGCACAAGGGCTGCCGCCAGGCCGCCATCGATGGCCACAAGGAGATAGGCCGGCGCTGCCGTGAACTGGGCGTGGACACCATCGTCGTGTTCGACGTGCACTGGCTGGTGAACTCCGAATACCACATCAACTGCGGCCCGAAGTTCGAAGGCTGCTACACCAGCAACGAGCTGCCGCACTTCATCAAGAACATGGACTACGCCTACCCCGGCAACCCGGGCCTGGGCCATCTGATCGCCGATGTGGCCAATGACATGGGCGTGAAAAGCCGCGCCCACAGCGATACCTCGCTGGGCATGGAGTACGGCACCCTGGTGCCGATGCGATACATGAATGCCGACCAGCACTTCAAGGTCGTGTCCATCGCCGGCTGGTGCGTCTGGCATGACCTGAAGGAGAGCGAACGCTTCGGCCTGGCCGTACGCCGCGCGATCGAGGAGCGCTACGAAGGCACGGTGGCGGTGTTCGCCAGCGGCTCGCTGTCGCACCACTTCGCCAACAACGGCACCGCGCCCGACTTCATGCACAAGGTCTGGGATCCATTCCTCGAACAGGTTGACCGGCGCGTCGTCGAGCTGTGGGAGCAGGGCGACTTCAAGACCTTCACGCCCATGCTGCCGCTCTATGCCGAGAAATGCTGGGGCGAGGGCGGCATGCACGACACGGCCATGCTCTTGGGCCTGCTCGGTGGCGAGCAATACACCGGCAAGGTCGAGGTCATCACGCCCTACTTCGGCAGCTCGGGCACGGGGCAAATCAATGCGATCTTCCCGGTCACGCCGCTGCCTGCGCAAGGATAGGACCATGCCCCATCTGGTGATCTATTACACCGGCCAGCTCGACGAGTTGACCAATATGACGGTGCTGTGCAGGGCCTTGGCCGACACGATGCAAGTGCAGCGCGACGAGGCAAATAAACCGGTCTTCCCCACCGGCGGCATACGCGTGCTGGCCTACCCGGCCGCGCACTGGGCGGTGGCCGATGGCCAGGGCGACTACGGCTTCGTCTATCTGAACCTGCGCATGGGCCGCGGCCGCAGCGATGCGGTACACAAGGCGGTGGGCGAGGCGCTCAGCGCCGTGGCCCGCGAGCACTTTGCCCAGCTGATCGCCAGCCGGCCCGTGGGCGTGACCTTGCAGATCGATGTGGGCCCCGAAGTGTTCGATGCCAAGCACAGCAGCCTGCATCCGTTGTTCCAGAACAAAAGTTGAATGATTTGCGTGCCAGACCTTGGCGGTACTCCGGCAAGCTCTGGCACCAACTGACTGAGTAATATGCTTGCACAAGACATCATCGAAGACCTCGCCCGCCAGCTCGAGGCCGCGCGCGTCAGCCGCACGCCGCTGCGCCATTTCTCCAAGGCCCACCCGACGATGACGATAGAGGACGGCTACGCGATCCAGCGCGAGTGGGTCAAGCTGCGCCTGGCCCAGGGTCGCGTCATCCGGGGTCGCAAGATAGGCCTGACCTCGCGGGCGATGCAGCAGGCCTCGCAGATCACCGAGCCCGACTACGCGCCGCTGCTGGACGATATGTTCTACGAGCAGGGCGGTGACATTCCCATCAAGGACTTCATCGCGCCCCGCGTCGAGGTCGAGCTGGCCTTCATCCTGGCCAAGCCGCTGAAGGGCCCCAATGTCACGCTGTTCGATGTGCTGTCGGCCACCGAGTATGTGACACCGGCGATCGAGATCATCGACGCCCGCATCGAGCAGTTCGACCGCGACACCAGGCAGATGCGCAAGGTCTTCGACACCATCTCCGACTTTGCGGCCAATGCCGGCATCGTGCTCGGTGGCCGGCCGGTCAGGCCCATGGATGTGGATCTGCGCTGGGTCGGCGCGCTGCTGCACAAGAACGGCGTGATCGAGGAGACGGGCCTGGCCGCCGGTGTGCTCAACCACCCGGCCACCGGCGTGGCGTGGCTGGCCAACAAGATCGCGCCTTATGGCGAACAGCTGAACGCCGGCGATGTGGTGCTGGCCGGCTCGTTCACCCGCCCCACCCCGGCCGTGGCCGGCGATACATTCCATGTGGACTACGGCCCCTTGGGGGCAGTAGCCTTCCGTTTTGTCTGACCTGTCTTCGTAGCCCGGATGGAATCCGGGACCGGAGGCGCCCATCACTGTGATGGCCCGGGATTGCATCCGGGCTACCCGACTGAGAGACGCCATGCACTTGCCCATCAACACCTTCAAGCAAGCCCTCGCCGAGAAACGCGCGCAGATCGGCCTCTGGGTCGGCCTGGCCAATACCAGCGCGGCCGAGGCGCTGGCCGGCGCCGGTTATGACTGGCTGCTGCTCGACGGCGAGCATGCGCCCAATGATGTGCGCTCCATCATGGCCCAGCTGCAGGCGGTGGCCCCCTATCCGGTGCACCCCATCGTGCGGCCGGTGCAGGGCGAGGTGGCCCTGGTCAAGCAGCTGCTCGATGTCGGCGCGCAGACGCTCCTGGTGCCGATGATCGATACCCCCGAGCAGGCCGCCTTGATGGTCAAGGCGATGCGCTATGCCCCCGAGGGCATACGCGGCCTGGGCAGCGCACTGGCGCGCGCCTCGCGCTGGAACCAGATCGCCGACTATCCGCAGCAGGCGAATGCACAGATGTGCCTGCTGGTGCAGGTGGAGACGGTGCCGGGCGTGCAGAACCTGGCTTCAATCGCCGCCACCGAGGGCGTCGATGGCGTGTTCTTCGGCCCCGCCGATCTGTCGGCGTCCATGGGCTATCTGGGCCAGCCAAATCACCCCGAGGTGCAGCGCGTGCTGCTCGACGGCATCAGGGCCGTGCGTGCCGCCGGCAAGGCGCCGGGCATTCTCGCCACCGACCCCAAGCAGGCCCAGCAGTATCTGGACGCCGGCGCGCTGTTCGTCGCCGTCGGCGTCGACACCTCGCTGCTGGTGCGCGCTGCCACCGAACTGGTGCGCCAGTTCAAGCAGGCACCGGCCGCGCCCAAGGCCAGCGGCGGCTATTGAGCAAGGACAAGTCATGAGTACCCCAGCCACGCAAGGCCCCCACACCCGCCCCGCCCGTTTCAGCCCCGAGGAATGGGAGGCCCGCGTGCAGCTGGCCGCCGCCTACCGCATCTTCGACCGCATGGGCTGGACCGAGCTGATCTACAACCACATCTCGTTGCGCGTGCCCGGCGAGCCGGGGCACTTCCTGCTCAACCCCTTCGGCCTGCACTACTCCGAGGTGCGGGCCTCGACTCTGGTCAAGGTCGATGTGCGCGGCAACATCGTCGGCCACTCGGACTGGCCCATCAATCCGGCCGGCTTCACCTTCCACGGCGCCATCCACGAAACCCTGCCCGAGGCCCATTGCGTGATGCATGTGCACACCACGCCGACGATGGCCGTGTGCTGCGCCGAGAACGGCCTGGAGTTCACCAATTTCTACGCCGCCCAGCTGTTCGGCAAGGTGGCGTACCACGACTTCGAGGGCATCACCGTGCACCTTGAGGAGGGCCAGCGCATCCTGCAAAGCGCCGGTGACAAGCCGGTGCTCCTGCTGCGCAACCACGGCCCGGTGACCATAGGCTTCAATCTCGCGAACTGCTTTTCGCTGATGTGGCTGCTGAACCGCGCCTGCGAGGTGCAGCTGGCCACCCACAGCATGGGCAGGGCCCGCGCCATTCCCGATGAGGTGTTGAAGGGCTGCGTGCGCGACTCCTTGAACTTCAACCCGAAGTTTGGTGCCGGGCAGGATGCGTTCGATGCAATGCAGCGGCTGATTGACCGCGAGGATCCGTCCTACCGGAGCTAGAGATTCCCAGCAGCAGACGCAGGCCGGGCACCCGCCGCGCCAGCACAAAGCCCACGGCGCACAGGGCAAAGCACAGCACGATCAGCAGCGGCCCCTCGATGGCCGCCGGCAGGCCCAGCGGCAGCAGCAACCGGGTCAGCAGCACGATCACCGTCTGGTGCAGGATGTAGACGCAGAACACGGCCGAGGTCAGCGTAGCGCGCCAGCGATGCTCGGCATTGAGATGCCGCCGCGCATGGCCGCATAGCGCGACGAGGCACCACCACTGCATCGCGCCGTACAGCGCCCGCTGGGCCCAGCGCAGCGCCTCGGGCGGGGCCACCTCGCGGTAGTGATCGAAGTACAGCATCACCAGAACCCAGGCCAGCGCGGCCAGGCCAGAGGCCGCCCAGCGATACCGCTGCGCCAGTTCCCAGAAGCTGCTTTGCGCCAGCAGCAGACCGGTCAGGAACAGGGGCAGGTATTGCGCGTGGTTGTACCAGTCCCAGACCAGATTGTGGGTGCCCGGAAACAGCCCCACCAGACCACGGGCCGCCATCAGCGGCAGGGCCAGCACCAGCAGCAGGGTCGCGGCGGTGCCATGTCCCCCGAGCCAGGCAGCACAGCCCTCGCTCAAGCGCGGCCACAGACGCAGCAGCGCCCAGCCGATCAGGCTGTAGACCCACAGGTAGGGCAGGAACCACAGGTGGTTCCAGGTCGGCAGGATCAGGCAATCCGTGCCGCGACAGAAGCCCTTGTAGGCCTGCAGATAGAGCTGCATGAAGTCCAGATAGCTGCCGGCATAGGCTACCTTGGTGACGACCTCGTAGTAGGCCTGCGGCGGCACGATCACCAGCATGCCGAACAGCAGGGGCCACAGGAGGCGCTTGCTGCGCGAGCGCACAAAGCCGCCGCCGCGCTGCATCAGGAAGCTGCTGGCCGCGCCAGCGATCAGGAACAGCAGGCCCATGCGCCAGGGCGAACTGAGCTGCATCCAGATCTCCAGGCTGGGGTGCAGCTCGGCGCTCTTCACATGCCAGTCCCAGCTGACGTAGTACATGCCCACGTGATAGGGCACCAGGAGCGCGAAGGCGAAGATACGCAGCCAGTCCAGGAAGTACTGGCGTTGCGCCGGAGGTGTCGAGGTAGTCATGGGCGCAGCTTCGCCGCTGGCGCATCAGCCGCCAAGCGCCGCGGGGCGAGTTGCACCGCCGCCGGGGCGAGCCGCCTACTTCAGCCTTGCGCGGTAGCTGCGCGACACCCGCAGCTGCTGACCCGAGCTCAGGGTCAGATTCGCCTCGCCATACGGCAAGGGGGCTATGGCCTGGATGTGCGCGGCGTTCACCGCATGGCAGCGGTGCACGCGCACAAAGCGCGCGGCCGCCGGATGCTCCAGAAAGGCAGCCAGGCTGCGCCGCTCCAGATAGCTGTGCGGCGGCGCATGCAGCTCGATGTAGTTGTCGGCTGCGGCCACCCACTCGATCTCGGCCAGCGGCAGCTTGTGCAGGCCGCCCTGGCGCAGCACCAGCCAGTGCGCGGCCACCGGTTGCAGCTGCTGCAGCGCGCTCAGCAGGGTGCCCTGAGCCGGAGGCGGCTGGGCCAGCCGCGCCGCGAGACGCTGCACCGTCTGCGCCAGGCGCTCGGGGACATAGGGCTTGAGCAGATAGTCGACCGCATTCAGGTCGAAGGCCCGCAGCGCATGCTCGTCATAGGCGGTGCAGAAGGCGATCTGCACGGCCGGCCATTGCTGCTGCAGCTTCAGCGCCAGTTCCAGACCGCTCATGCCCGGCATCTGTATGTCCAGCAGCACCGCATCGAGCCGCTCTCGCTGCAACAGCGCCAGGGCCTGCTCGGCATCGCCGGCCTCACCCAGCCAGCTGACCTCGGGCATGGCCTGCAGCAGGCGCCGCAGCTTGGCCAGCGCCGGCGGTTCGTCGTCGACGATCAAGAGCCTCATGCATCCTGCTCCATAGGCAGGGCCAGGCTCAGCACGCTGCCACCGGCCGCGCCGGCACGCAACGCCACCATCGCCCCCGGGCCGAAGTGGCCCAGCACCCGTGCACGCAGATTGGCCAGCCCCAACGCACCCTCGCGCTCGGTGCGCTGCGGCGCAGCGCCACTGTTCTCGACCGCCAGATGCAACACCCGACCCTCGACCCAGGCGCGCACCGCAACCTCGACGCTGGCGCTGCTGGCCGCCACGTCATGCTTGATCGCGTTTTCCACCGGCGAGATCAGTAGCAGGGCCGGCAGCCGGCATTGCCGCGCCGCATCGGACGCCTCGATGCGCACCTGCAGCCTGGGCCCGAAGCGCGCCTGCATGATGGCCAGAAAGGGCTCCACCAGCTGCAGCTCCTGGGCCAGGCTGTGCCAGCCCGCCTGCTGCGCGGCCAGCGCCTGGCGCAGCAGATCGGCCAGCTGGCAGAGGATGCGGTCGGCCCGCGGCACGTCCTCGCACATCACCGAGGAAATCAGGTTCAGCGTGTTGAACAGAAAGTGCGGCTGTATCTGCTCGGCCAGGCGGTTCAGCTGCGCCTCGGCCAGCTCGGCGCGCAGCCGGGCCAGCTCATGCTGGCGGCGCTGCGCGTCGAGGTAGAGATGCAGGCCATGGCAGAAGCCGACGAAGGTGCCGTAGGACACCAGATCCTTGCCCGTCTCGTAGGCCAGAATCTGCAGCACCGAGCCCGGCTCGTAAACCACCGGGCTCAGCGCATAGATCGCCCAGCGCAGGGTGAACATGCCACCGACATGGACCGCCACATAGGCCAGCGCGCCCAGCAGATGCAGGCCTACCCGGGCCGACAGGCTGGCGTGATGCAGCACGCGCAGATGCCAGCGGTAGATGGCAATGCCCAGCGGACCGATCATCAGCACCGAGCTGAACTCCCACAGGAACGGCTCCCAGAAATGGCGGCCGCCGCTGGCCAGATAGTGCTGCAGCTCGGCCACGCTGAGCAGCAGCGCGATCGTCAGCAGCAGGCCGGCATAGGCCCACCACAGGCTCTGCTGCAGGGCATCGTTCGAATGGGAGGGCGTGGCATCGGCAGGCATGGGGCGAACGGTAGCACTGCCCGCGCGATACTCGGGCCATCCTGTCTCAAACTCCATCCATCATGAAGATCTGCATTGTTGGCGCCGGCGCCATCGGCGGCTGGTTCGCTGCCCATCTGGGCCATCGCGTGGCATCGGAAGTCCAGCTCTCGGCCCTGGCCCGCGGCGCCACCCTGGCCGCCCTGCGCGAGCATGGCCTGCGCATGGACTCGAACGGCGAGCGCATCCACGTGCCCATCACCGCCAGCGACCGGCCCGAGGACTTGGGCCCGCAGGACCTGATCGTCATCGCCGTCAAGGGCCCGGCCCTGGCCGCCGTGGCGCCCGCCGTCAAGGCGATGCTGGCGCCGCACACCAGGGTGCTGGTGGCGATGAATGGCGTGCCCTGGTGGTTTTTCGATGGCCTGGGTGGGCCCTGCGAAGGCCTGCAGCTGGAGTCCGTCGATCCGGGCGGTTTCGTCGCCGCGGCCATCCCCAGCCACCAGGTGATCGGTTGCGTGGTCCATGCCAGCTGCGCGGTGCCCGAGCCGGGCCTGGTCAGGCATGTGATGGGCATGGGCCTGATCATCGGCGCGCCCGAGGGCGGCCGCCCCGAGCACATCGATCAGCTGGCCGCGCTGCTGAGCCGTGCCGGTTTCAATGCCACCGTATCGGAGCGCATCCAGAAGGACATCTGGTACAAGCTCTGGGGCAATATGACGATGAACCCGATCTCGGCGCTGACCGGCGCCACCTGCGACCGCATCCTCGACGACGAACTGGTGCGCGGCTTCGTCACCGCCGTGATGCGCGAGGCCGCGGCCATAGGCGCGCATATCGGTTGCCCGGTCGATCAGACCCCGGAAGAGCGCCACGAGATGACGCGCAAGCTGGGCGCCTTCAAGACCTCGATGCTGCAGGACGCCGAGGCCGGCCGGCCGCTTGAGCTGGCCGCCCTGGTCGGCTCGGTGCGCGAGATCGGCCAGCACATCGCCCTGGCCACGCCGCACACCGACGCGATGCTGGGGCTGACGCGGCTGATGGCGCAGACGCGCGGGCTTGCTTGACTGAGCTCAGGCCAGCAGATACTCCCGCGCCATCTCACGCGCGCGGTGCAGCCGGCTCTTGGCCGCCGCGACGGTCAGGCCCAGGCGCTCGGCGATCTCGACCATGCTCAGCTCCTCGAAGTCGCGCAGCAGCAGCACCTCACGATAGTGCACGGGCAGCGACTGCAGCGCGCGGCTGAGGTCCAGCCGCAGCTCGTCGTTGTTGCGGCCGGCCACCCAGTGCTCGACCTGCGTCTCGTCATAGGGGTCGTAGCGCAGCGCCACGCGCCCGAGGCGCCGGCACTCGCGCTGCACGGTCAGGAACAGCCAACCCGACAGCGCCGCCAGCACGCGCAGGCTGTGCAGGCGGCGCGCCAACACCAGCAGGGCCTCCTGCACCGCGTCATCGACATCGCTGATCAGGCAGTGGCGCTGGGCATAGCGGCGGATGTCCGGCCGGCACAGGCGCAGCAATTGCGCCATGGCCGCCACATCACCGCCATGGGCGGCCTGCAGAACCGGCAGATGCTGGGGCGGCAGCGCCATCGTCAATGTCCCTTGTCGAGCCTGCGCCCGACCATGGCACAGGCCGGACAGAAGCCCAGCAGACCCGACACCACAGCGCCCGCTGCGCTGGCCGCCACCAGCCAGCCGATGGTGTCGGGCCAGGCGATCAGGGCCCCCACGGCAACCAGCACTCCGACGACGACGCGCAGCACGCGCTCCCAGTTCGGCACATTCTTCATATAAAGCATCTCGGCTCCTTCAAGCGGTTGGTGTGAACAGGAGCTAAGAGGAGGGCACAGTGCGATCCGGTGCGCGCACTTACAACTTGTTGCATTTCCCGGTTGGCCAGTCGTGGGCACCCCATCCCTCCGATGGGTATTGCCAAGCAAGGCTGTGAAGCCTAGGCTGCGCCACCACAGCAGCAAGGACATCGGCATGCGCATCAAACCAATCCCCCAAGGGCTTTTGATCTTGCTGTTGGCCAGCACAGGCAGCGCCCAGGCCATTGTCGGTGGCATAGACACCAGCGCCTTCGGTCAGGTCTCCAACGGCGTGCAGATCGCGCCCAACTGGGTCGTCACCGCCCGCCATGTGGGTCTTGGCCTGGGCGACACATTCAGCAACGGCTATGGCTCCAGTCCCGTGGCCGCACGCTACAACATGGGCGGCGGCGCATTCCCCTTGAACGACCTGGCCCTGGTGCGATTGGCCGACAGCATCAACGCGCCGGTGCTGAACCTGAATGCCAGCGCCTTGGGCGCCGGCAGCAGCTACGACATTGCGGCCACCATCGTGACCGGCCGCAACCAGGTGCCGCGCGGCTATGCCTGGAGTTCGGTGCGCGAGTTCATGCCCACCTATGACGAAGACGATGCCGGCCCCATGCCCCCGCTGGACGTGAACTGGCTGGTGACCTATCTGGACGGCTTTGGCGCGCCCTATGTGCAGGGCGGAGATAGCGGTGGCGCCCTGTTCCTGGGCCAGATAGACCATGCCGATGCCAACTCGCTGTTGTGGGGCATTGCCTCGGCACAGCTCTACGACGAGGACGCCAACCAGCAGGCCATCAACTACCGGTCGGGCTTTGTGCAACTGGCCAGCTACCGCAACTGGATAGACAGCACGATGAGCACCGACCTGGCCGACGGCCAGATGGCCAGCTGGATGATCAGCAGCGTGCCCGAACCCGCGCCACAGGCACTGCTGGCGCTGGGCCTGCTGGCACTGGCCTGGCGTCGGCACCGCCTGCGCTAGATCTGCATCAGCGCGGCCTGCAGCTCGGCAAAGAACTGGCCGACATGCAGGCCGTCCATCAGCGCGTGGTGCACGTCCACCGACACCGGCATCCAGGTGCGATCCCCCTCGCGGGCAAAGGCACCGAAGGCCAGCTTGGGCACCGAGTCGATGCCGTCCATCGGTCGGGCATGGCTGAAGCTGGTGAAGCTGAGCCAGGGAATGGTGGTCATATGGACCAGGGCCTGGTCATCGGGGGTGTCACCCAGCTCGGGCTGATCGGGGCGTTTGGCCGCCTCCAGCACCGGTCTGGCCGCCTCTACGAAGCGGCCGAAGTCGCGGTCGAAGCGCAGCTGCGTGAAGCCCAGGGTTTGATCCTCGCGCAGCACCGCAGCACCGGCATGGACCACCTCATGCACGAGCACCCGCGGGCCTTCCGGGCCCGCCTCCAGCCGGTAACGAAAAGCCTCGACCGCATGCACAGCGCGCAGCGCCGCATGGTGGTAGGCCAGAAACGGTGTGGCGCCCGGCAGCTGGCGCACACGCGCCAGCATGGGCCCCACCTCGACGCGCCCGCACAGACTGAAGAAGGGGTTGCCGAGGCGACGGAAGTGTTCGAAGGTGGCGCGCCGTGGCCAGCGTTCTAGGTCCAGATATTGAGGCATGGTTTCGGATTCAGGGGAGATGTCAGGCAAAGGGCCGGATCCCGATCAGCGCCGCATGGGCCCAGAAGGCAAACAGCGCCCACACCGCCACCCCGGCCACCACAGCGATCGCCGTGTTGGCGGCGGTGCCGGCCGCAGGTGCCGGGGCACCGGCACGGTCACGCTGGCGGCAGGCGCGGAAGTCAAGCACGGCCCAGATCAGGAAGGCACCGAACAGCACCAGATCGGCCAGCGTGTTGTTGGCCAGCAGATGGGCCAGGGCCCAGACCTTGACGCCCAGCAGCATCGGGTGGCGCAGCCGGGCCTTGATGTGGTTGCGCGGCAGCTGCGAGGCAGCCACCAGCACGAAGGCGATCAAGGTCAACAGGGCAGCCAGATGGCTCATGCCGCGCGGCGTGGCCCACAGCACAACCGGCTCCAACCGTGCCTGGCCATAGCCCCAGATGATCAAAGCGAAGCCCGCCAGGGACAACAGACTGTAGGCCCCCTTCCAGGCCGATTCACCGATGCGGGCGCGCTGGGCACTGCGCCAGCCGTCGGCAAATATGCGCACCGAATGCACGCCCAGAAACAGCAGCAGTCCCAACACCATATAGGCCATGGTCTCTCTTCCTTGCTTGTTGATGAATCGCGGCCACCGTTGGCGCACATATTCCGACGCTTGGCGGCGCAGGCGCAGGCACGCATCAACGCCAAACGCTACATTGCAGCACGAACTTGCCGCCAGCTCCAATACTCACTTGATTGCCCTCACCTCCCACCCGCTGCTGCGCGCCTGGCCGGTCGTCGCCCAGGCGCTGTTGTTCTGGGCCTTTGCCGCGGCGCTGCTGGCCTCGGCGATGCCCGGCCTGGGCAGCTTCGGCCGGCTGCTGCTGATCAGCGAATGCGTGGGCCTGAGCATGCTGGCCGGCGCGGCGCTGCTGGGCTTCTGGATGAAGGCGCACCATTTTGGCGGCCGCTGGCGCTTGCCCCTGGCCTGGCTGGCCGCGCTGCCACTGGGCTACACGCTGGGCCACGGTTTGGCCTTCCTGCTGCTCGGCGAGCCGGTGTTCCTGTTCGGCCATGTGCAGGACCGTATGGTGCCCATCCTGTTCACCGCCCTGACCGCCGCCCTGGGCCTGCTCTACTTCGCCACCCGCGACCGGCTGGCACGCGAGCAGGCCGTGGCGGCTCAGGCCGAGTTGCGGTTGCTGCGCGCCCAGCTGGAGCCTCATATGCTGTTCAACACGCTGGCCAATCTGCGCACGCTGATCGAGGAAGAGGGCCAAGGCCCGCAGGCGCTGGCCATGCTGGACCAGCTGATCGTCTATCTGCGCAGCGTGCTCGCCGCCTCGCGGGCCGAAACCTGCAGCCTGCGCACCGAGTTCACCCAGCTGCGCGCCTATCTGGAGATCATGCGTTTTCGGATGGGCCCACGGCTGAGCTACGAGCTGGATCTGCCCGAGGGCTTGCAAGACCTGACCCTGCCGACGATGCTGCTGCAGCCGCTAGTCGAGAACGCCATCCGCCATGGCATCGAGCCCCGGGTCGGGCCGGGCCGCATCGAGGTTCGCGCGCGGCGCACCGACGCGGGTCTGGAGATCGCCATCAGCGACACCGGCCCGGGCCTGGACCCGGCGCTACCGGCCGGCTATGGCCTGCAGCATGTGCGCCAGCGTCTGCTTGCCGCATACGGACCGGCGGCCGGTCTGAGCCTGATGAGCGGGCCCGGCGGCGGCCTGGTGGTGACCGTCGAGGTGCCGCAGTGAGCCCGCCCCGAGCGCTGATTGCCGAGGACGAACCGGCCCTGGCCCGCACCTTGAGCCGTCTGCTGGGCCAAGCCTGGCCAGAGCTGCAGATCGTCGCCCTCGCGGAGGACGGCCTGGCCGCCACCGATCTGGCCCTGCAACTGCTGCCCGATGTGGTGTTTCTGGACATCAAGATGCCCGGCCGCTCCGGCCTGGATGTGGCGGCCGGCATTGCCGATGACTGGCCCGAGGACAGGGCGCTGCCGCTGATCGTCTTCGTCACCGCTCACGACGAGTTCGCCCTGCCAGCCTTCGAGCATGCGGCGCTGGACTATGTGCTGAAGCCCGTCAGCGCCGAGCGCCTGCAGCGCACGGTACTGCGCCTGCGGCAGGGCCTGGGCGGCCGCGCCGCACCTGCCCGCAACGAGCAGGCTGCCCTGGTCCAGCGTATGCAGGGCCTGGCGCCCGAGGCGGAGCCCCAGCCGCGCATCAAGGTCATACGTGCCGGCGTCGGCAATCTGGTGCGGATGATTCCGGTCGGCGAAGTGATCTGCTTCGAGGCCACCGACAAGTATGTCAACGTCGTCAGCACCGGCGGCGAGGCGCTGGTGCGCATCAGCCTGCGCGAGATGATGACACGCCTCGACGGCGCCGAAGACTTCATCCAGGTGCACCGCAGTGTGATGGTCAACAGCGCCAGGATCCTGAGCGCCACGCGCGACGAGATCGGCCACTACCACCTGCAGTTGCAGGGCCTGGCGCGGCCCATCAAGGTCAGCCGCGCCTTCGGCCATCTGTTCCGGCCGATGTAGTTGTCTACTTGCTGAGGAACTCGGCAATGGCCGGAGCCGCAACGAGCATACCCGCCCCCAGCGCATCGGCATGGCCGCCGGGCAGGTCCAGCTCACGGAACTCGGCCGGCGTGCCCTGGGCCTGCAAGGTTGCCACGGCGCGCCTGGACAGGGCCGGCGGGAAGATCAGATCCGAGTTGATGGCCAGGAACAGCGAGCGGGCCTTGATGCGGGCCGGCTGCACCGTCGGCAGCTGCAGGGCCTTCAGGGTGTAGAGCCACATATTCGCCTCCATGCCCTTGGCGCGGGCCTCGCCGATCTTCGTCAAGGTGGCATCGACCGCATAGGCGTGCTCCAGCGCCGCAGCGGGGTTCAGCGCGGCATCGGCCCAACGCAGGCCAAGGGCTTTGTCGGCCCAGGCATAGCTCAGCGCATCGAAGGTCACCAGCCGCATGGCCTGGGCAAGGCCGGCCTGCGGCTCGGCCTTGCCGTAGTAGTCACCGCCGGCCCAGTTCGGGTCGGCCTTGACGGCCGCGCCCCAGGCACTCATCTTGGCAATCGCATAGGCGGGGCTTTCGACCCCGGGCCCGACGATGGACAGCAGGCGCTGCACCCGCTCCGGATAGGCCGAGGCCCATTCCACCGAAGCCCAAGCCCCGGCCGAGGCCCCGATCACTGCATGGACCTTGGTGATGCCCAGCGAGTCGAGCAGGGCGCGCTGCACCTCGACATTGTCTCGCGTGGCCAGCACCGGAAAGCGCGGGCCATAGGGCTTGCCGGTGTCGGGGTCAAGGGTTGCCGGGCCGGTGGTCACCACCGTCGGGGACTTGCTGTTCGGGTTGGCCAGCGCGTCGACAGCGATGACGAAGAAGCGGTCGGTGTCTATGGCCTTGCCGGCGCCGATCAGCGCGTCCCAATAGCCCGGCGCGGCATCGCTGGCCGCGTACCTGCCGGCAGCGTGCGAGGTGCCGGTGATGTAATGGTTGATCAGGATGACGTTGTCGCGTGCGGCATTCAGCCGGCCATAGGTCTCGTAGCCGATGCGCAGCTGCTTGATGGTCTGGCCGTTGACCGTCTGGTAGCTGGCCAGGCCGAAGGGCTGTTTGTGCACCGGGCCGTCGTAGGCCTGGGCCGATGAGGAAGCGAGCGCTGCGCAGAGCAGGGTCAGGCGAAGCAGGGTGGGAGTCATGGGAATCCTTGGCAGGTGTGCAGAAGCCTGCACTGTCGCGTCTCGTCGCGCAGCACGTACCCGCCTTGTCGGCCAACGGTCGCCTGCCGACCGCCAGCGGTTGCCGGTGATGACCGAAACGTAGTGGCACGCTATATTGCGCCGATATATCAACACCCTGCTGGAGTGCAAAGATGACTGTTGGCGTCGGCGGCAAGACCGCGGAACAGGCCCTGGCGGCCCTGGAGAACATGATGGCCGGCACCACGCCGATAGGCCTGGACGAGCACCGCCAGCGCATCGCCCGGGCCCAGGCGCGGATGCGCGAGCTGGGTTATGCCGCCCTCTACGCCCATGCCGGCACGAATATGACCTACTTCTCGGGCACCGTCTGGTACCCCAGCGAGCGCATGGTCGGCGTCATCATCCCGGCCGAGGGCGCGCTGGAATACATCGCCCCGGCCTTCGAGGCGGGCACCCTGCGCGACTACATGGGAGTGCCCGGCGGGGTCAATACCTGGCACGAGCATGAGAGCCCCTATGCGCTGGTCCATGCCACGCTGGCACGCATGGGCGTGGCAGCAGGGGCCGTGATCGGCCTCAGCGAGGACTGCCCCTTCTTCATCACCGATGGCCTGGCCCAGGCCGGCGAGGCCTACCGATGGAGGAACGCCAAGCCGGTGACGGCCGGCTGCCGGATGCGCAAATCGGCCAACGAGATCGCGCTGATGCAGCGGGCGCACGACATGACCCTGGCCGTGCACCAGGCCACGGCCAGCATGCTCCAACCCGGCATCTCGACCCTGGAGGTCGAGGCCTTCATCGCCCAGGCCCACCGCAAGGTCGGCGCCCGCGGCTCCTATTTCTGCATCGTGCTGTTCGGCGCCGCCACCGCATTCCCCCATGGCGTGAAGGAGCCGCAGCTGCTGAAGGACGGCGACATGGTGCTGATCGACACCGGCTGCCTGGTGCACGGCTATATGTCGGACATCACGCGCAGCTATGTGTTCGGCACGCCCGACGAGCGCCAGCGCCGCATCTGGGATCTGGAAAAGGCCGCCCAGGCCGCCGCCTTCGAGGCCGCCCAGTTGGGCGTGGCCTGCAAGGAGGTGGACCGCGCCGCCCGCCGCGTGCTCGCCGCCGGCGGCCTGAGCGGCGGCTATGACCTGCCCGGCCTGCCCCATCGCACCGGTCATGGCTGCGGCCTGGACATCCACGAGTGGCCCTATCTGGTGGACAGCGACGACACGCCGCTGGAAGCCGGCATGTGCTTCAGCAACGAGCCGATGATCTGCATGCCCGGCGAGTTCGGCATACGCCACGAGGACCATGTGTTCATGACGGCCGAGGGGCCGCGCTGGTTTACCGAGCCGGCGCACTCGATCGACGATCCGTTCAGGCTTGGCTGAGCAGCAGCGCCTGCATCTGTTCCACCGCCATGGCGCGGTGGAATAGCCAGCCCTGGGCCTCGGTCACGCCCAGCGCCAGCAGGGCCCGGCGCTGCTCCTCGGTCTCGACGCCCTCGGCGGTGATGTCCAGGCCCAGGCTCAGCGCCAAGGTGATGATGGTCTGGACGATGGCACGGCTGCTGGCGTCATGCGGCAGGTCGGAGACAAAGCTGCGGTCTATTTTCAGCCGGTCCATCGGCAGGCTCTTCAGCTGGCCCAACGAGGAAAAGCCGGTGCCGAAATCGTCCAGTGACACGCGCACGCCCAGGTCACGCAAGCTGCTGAGCACGCGGCGCATCGCCGCGCCGTTGCCGAACAGGCTTTCGGTGACCTCGACCTCCAACCGCTCGGGCGCCAGTCCATGGCGCTGCAAGGTGGTGCGCACCAGGTGCAACACATCCTCCTGCTCGAACTGGCGCACCGAGATGTTCACCGCCACCCGCATCAAGCCCTGACCGGCGTACTGCCAGGCGGCGGCCTGGGCACAGGCCTGGTCGAGCACCCAGGCACCGATCGGGCAGATCAGGCCGGTGGCCTCGGCGATCGGGATGAAACGGTGGGGTGGCACCGCACCCAGCTCGGGATGCTGCCAGCGCAACAGCACCTCGGCACCCAGCAGACGGCCCGTGTCCAGCTCGACCATGGGCTGCCAGTGCAGGCTCAGCTGACGCAGCTCCAGCGCGCGGCGCAGGCCCTGCTCCAGCTGCATATGAGCGGCCGCCACATCGGCCAGGGCGTGCTCGTAGACGGCGGCGCGGCTGCGCCCGCGTGCCTTGGCCTCATACATGGCCGCATCGGCGGCCTTCAGCAGGCCGTGGGCCGTGCTGGCATGCTGCGGGAACAGGGCCACGCCTATGCTGGCCGTGACGCTGACCGACTGCGCGCCCAAACTCACCGGCTTGGCGATCGCGTTCAGCAGCTTCTGCGCCAGCAGCAGGGCGGCACCGTTTTGGCCGGGGTCGTGCATCAGCACGACGAACTCGTCGCCGCCCAGCCGTATCGCCAGGTCTTCGCGGCGCAGCAGGGTCTGCAGGCGGTCGGCAACCGCCATCAGCAGATCGTCGCCGCAGTCATGGCCCAGCGTGTCATTGATGTTCTTGAAACCATCGAGGTCGATGAACAGCAGGCCGAAGGGCGCGCTGGCCTGGGCAGCGCGCACCGTGCGCGCATGCAGCGCCTCCTGCAGCTGCAGGCGATTGCCCAGACCGGTCAGCGGGTCGTGCAGGGCCTGATGGCGCAGCTCGTACTGGGTGGCGCGGATCTCGCTGATGTCGGAGAAGCTCAATACATAGTGGCTGACCTGACCGCGCTCGTCGAGCACGGCGCACAGATGCTCCAGGGCCGGGAACAGGCTGGCGTCGGCACGGCAGCACATCACCTCGCCCTGCCGCGGCGCCGGGCCCGACCGAGAAGACTCCGCCAGGGCCGGCTGGTCACCGTGGCGACGGGCGTAGAGGAAGTCGTCCGGCCGGCGGCCCCGTACCTCGGCCTCGGTCCAGCCGGTCATGCGGCTGAAGGCGGGATTGCAGCTGAGCACCTGCTGCGTTGCGTCGAGAAACAGGATCGCCTCCTCGGTGGCATCGAATACCACCAGGGCCTGGCGCAGCCGGGTTTCTCGCTCGACGCGGGCCGAGACGTCGCGCACCATGCCCATCACCAGGCGTTCGGTGGCGAAGCGTCGTGCATGCAACTCCAGCCAGCGGGTAGGCGCTGCACCGTCCTGCCAACGGCAGGTCAGGTCGATCGGTTCGCCGCGCTGCAGCAGGGCATCGAAGGCCTGCTGGCCGGCCTCGTCCAGGCCCGCCAGCAGACCGCCCAGACCTTGGGTGGCGGCCAGGCCGGCGAGGTCATCGCTGAGCGCCTGACCGCTCCAGTTGAGCCTCTTGCCGCCGTCGTCGAGCTCCAGCACCATCAGCCGCGCCGACTCCAGCGCCAGTTGCAGGCGGCGCTGAGCGCTCTCGGTCTTGCGCTCTTCCTGGCGGCGCACCAGGGCCATCCGCACGGTGGCATTGAGCTCGCGCAGCTCGAAGGGCTTGAGCAGATAGCCATAGGGCGCGGCCTGGGCGGCTCGCGTCAGCGTTTCGGGCTCGCCATAGGCGGTGAGGAAGACCACCGGCACCGACAGGCGCTCGCGAATCTGGCGCGCCGCGCTGATGCCATCGCTGCCGTCATCCAGATGGATGTCCATCAGCACCAGATCGGGCAGGGTGGACTCGGCCATGCGCAGCGCATCGGGCTCGTTGGCGGCAATGCCGACGACATCGAAACCCAGTTGCTCCAGGCCGCTGCGCAGGTCCAGCGCGACGATGCGTTCATCCTCGACAATCTGCACCCGCAGTGGTCGGTCAAGCAGATCCAGCATCTTGTACTCCCTGGTAGGGCCTGCTAACACTACGTCCGCCTGTGCGAACAGGGCTGAAAGGGCCCCAATCTAGGCGGACGACGACGCCCAGGCTGGCCGCCTGGGCTAGGAGTTCAACGACGAGTGGGGCCCTTTCAGCCCCGCTCCCGAAGGGTTGCCACACAAATCGCCGTGCACGTCGTTGCAAAGCCTCACCGGGGGACCTACCCCGGTTTCGTTTTGCGCCTAGTTCACGGCGATTTGTGTGGCAACGCATCAGGCAGACGTAGTGTTAACAGGCCCTGTTGATCTGCAGCAAAAGGCGCCAGTGCGTGCCACGCCTGCCACCGCTGTCCAGCAGCTCCAGCTTGGCCCGGCACTGCTCGGCAAGCACCGGCAGCAGCTGAAAGCCCAGGCCTCCGCCCTGACCGGGCTCCACGCCCTCGGACAGTCCGGCACCGTCATCGCCGACGTCGAGCTGCACCTGCCCGCTGCCGTCGTCCGTCAGTTCGACGACGATCTGACCCGCAACGCCGCCAGGAAAGGCATGCTTGATCGAGTTGGTCACCAACTCGTTGACCAGCAGCCCGCAGGGAATGGCGCGCTGTAGATCGATGCGCAGGCCGGCGTCGGGCGCCACAATCTGCAGGCGCACGGTCGAGCCTGCGCCGAGATAGGTGTCGCGTAGCAGGCCACCCAGACGCCGGATGTAGGGCCCCAGCTCCAGCGCGCTGAAGTCGGCGCGTTCGTAAAGCAGCTGGTGCATCAGCGCCATCGCACGCACCCGGCTCTGGCTGTCCTGCAAGGCCACCTTGACCCCCGGCTCGGCGTTGCGCGCCTGCAGATTGAGCAAGCTGGAAATGATCTGCAGATTGTTCTTGACGCGGTGATGCACCTCGTTGAGCAACACCGTCTTCTCCCGCAGCGCCCTTTCAATCTCCATTTGCGCCGCGCGCCGATCGGTGACATCGCTGATGGTCGCCAGCACCTGCTGGTCATTGCCCTCGCGCAAGGGATTCAGCGCAATCTCGACCGGAAACTCGCTGCCATCGCGGCGCAACGCAAACAGCTCCTGACGCTGCGCCATCAGCCGGCGCTGCGGCTGCCGCAAGAACTGGCGCACCAGGCCCACATGCCCCGAGCGCTGGCGCTGCGGCACCAGCTCGTGCACCGTCATGCCCACCATCTCTTCGGCGGAATAGCCAAACATCATCGCCATGCTCGGGTTGGCGACCAGGATCGCGCCATCGCTGCCGACCAGACATTTGCCCATGGTCGAACCCTCGAACACGCGGCGATAGCGGTCCTCGCTGTCGCGCAACGCGCGCTCGCTGGCCCGGCGGGTATTGATGTCGATGCCCGAGGCAATCAGATGGGTGGTGCGTCCCTCGGCGTCGTGCAGCGGCGCCAGCATGAAGTCAACCGCCATGCGACTGTCGCCGGCCATTCGAACCTCAACATCCCGGCGCAAGGTCTCACCCAGGGCGACGGCGCGCTGGGCGCTTTGGCGCAACCAGTCCTGCAGGTCCGGGTCATGGCTCCACCAGTAGGTGTCCCAGAAGGGTTTGCCGCGCACCTCTTCGAGGCTGACCCCTCCGGCCTCCAGCGGCGCGCGGTTGGCTTCCTGCAGCACGCCTTCCGGGCTGAGCACGCCGACAAACACGAACAGGCTGTCGAGCACCCGGCGCAAGCGCTGCTCGCCCTCCTCCCTGATCAGCCGGGCCTGACCCTCCAGCGAATGGTTGACCGCCTGCACCAGCACACCGATGACCCGACCCTCGGCGTCCTTGATGGGCATATAGCTGGCCTGCCAGTCCGAGACCTCGCCCGGTACGCTGGGCACCTCGGCGGCGACGCGGAAGTTGGCACGGCCCTGGCCGCTGTCCAGCACCGCCTGCAACAGAGGCACGAGCTGATCGGCCGCCTTGGGCAGCACCTCGCGCACGCTGCGCCCCAGATGCTCGGCCACACCGAGCCCATTGGCCCTGGCCAGCAACTCGTTGATCTGCACATAGCGCAAGTGCCGGTCCAGCACCGCCAGGCCCATCGGCAAGTCGCAGCCCATCAAGGCCTGCAGGCCTGCGGCCGCCAGCGTCAGATCTGCCCGCTCAGAAGACGACATACAACCCCCTTGACGACGCCGAGCCTGTGAGACTCACGTCGGGTGGAGGCTCCGTGTCAGGACCGGCAGCGCTGCAAGAAGAAAGTTGATGACAGCGTTAGGGAGCATGCGCTGCGACCCGGGCCTCACTTGAGTTATATCAAGGATGCGGGCCCTGTGCACGTTTCCATAGGTTCGTCGCGGGCGCAAGGCGCCCCGCCCGGACGCAAAAGGGCTAGAACACGTGCCGCAGACTCCACAGCAGGGTCGGATAGAGCACACCCCAGGTGAAGGCCAGCACGATCAACGCCTTGGCCGGTACCAGCAGGCGCTGGCCGCGCCCACGCTGGACAACCTGATGAACATTCATTGCTTGCATCGCTGACTCCTTTGATCGGATGAGCCCCACGCACGCAAGACACATGCCAATAATTTGCAGCAAAAAGGTGCAATACCCGCCACGGCATCAAGTTGGCATCAAATACGATGCACCAAGATGGCGAACGCTACCAGGGCTGGCGTGGCCAGGCCAGCGGTAGCGACAGCTCGGCGGCCTCGCGCCTGCCAGACGCCAGCCAGTGGCCCAGCAACCCGGTCTGGTTCCGATCAAACAACACCGGCGTGTGACCGGTCTGCGGAATGTGCACCAGGGTCATGTCTTGCGTTTTCTGCATGCGGCGCAGGGTGGGTGCAAGCAGGGCATCGGATTGCATGCCGTGCAGCACCAGCAGCGGGCAGTCGAGCCGGCGCCAGGCCTGCCACTGGTCCACCGCCTGCTGGGCATCGGTGCGGTAGGCCTGCAGCGCGCGCGGGTCCAGCCGGTAGACGCGGCCGGCGTTCTCGCGCGACCAGCGGGTCTGGTGCCAGGCCAGGAACAGGCGGATATCTTCCGGCACCGGGCCGTCGTTCTTGTGCGAGGCCCCGACGCGCCGCATGATGTCGGCCGGCGAGCGGAACACGTAGTGGCGCGCCAGCGTGTTGGCCCGCTTCAGGCGGCGCGCGCGCGGGATGTGCGGACCGACGTCATTGAGTATCAAGCGGCTGACCAGGGAAGGATTGCTGGCGGCCAAGGCTAGGCCGACCGAGCCGCCCATCGACGAGCCGAGCAGCGCCACCGGCCCGCCGCCGAGGTGGGCGATCAGCTGGCGCAGCTGCTCAACGTAGGTGTCGCGCGCGTACTCGCATTCGTCGGCCAGCCAGCCCGATTGGCCACGACCCAGCCAGTCCGGGGCGATCACGCGCCAGGCGCCGGCCGGGTGGCGGCTCAGGTCGGCGGCCAGAAAGCTGAAGCGCATCGCGGTGTTGGCCACGCCGCCGCAGCAGATCAGTATCGGTGCATCGCGCGGCCCCCAGTCGGCATAGGCCACCGGCGTGGTGTAGGGCCGCTGCAGGCGCCGGGGTACGCCCTGCTGCAGACGCAGCGGCTGGCGGTAGTCGAAGGAGCGCAGCTGGTACAGACCGGCAAAGCGCCGGTCCAGGCGCTCGGCGGCGGCGCTCCAGTCGGTCCAGAGTCCGTTCGCCAAACTCATTCGCGCGGGCTCCCGCCATGCTCGCGTTCACGCTCGCGCTGGCGCAGCACGTCTATCATCACATTGAAGGTGCGGGCCAGCAGGCCGATCTCGTCGCGGCGCCTGACGGTGACGGTGGCGGCATCGAAGTCGCCGTTTTTCAGCGCCTGCGCGGCCTGGGTCAGCTGCTTGATCGGTCGCACGATGCTGCGCGCGAACAGCAGGGCCAGGCCCAGGAACAGCAGCCCGACCAGGGCGACGCTGATCAGCAGGTGAGTGAACAGCTGCTGCAGCGGCGCCTCGAACTCCTCGCGCGCCTCGCTGACCACCACCGTCCAGTCATGGCCCGGCACCGGCGCGAAGCCGGCCACCTCGGCGCGCTGGGTCACGGCCGACTGGTAGTCCACATGGCCCATGGTCTGCGTGCTCTTGATCGCCGCCGCCAGCTCGGGCAGATTCAGGCTGCCGATGTCGTTGCGGCGAAAGCGCTGATCGGCGCGGATGGCGGCCAGGGTGTCGGCGCTCAGCGGCATCAGGCTGCGGTAGAGCAGGTCCTCGCGCGGGTGGTAGATCAGCACGCCGTCGCCATCGATCAGCATGGACACCCGCTTGGCTTCGTCCTGCACCTCGTCGAGGATGCTGGCAAAGCTGGATGCGCGGATGCGCAGCACGACGGCGCCGACGACTTGCTTGCTTGCATCAAAGATGGGCTCAGCGTAGAACATGCCCGCCGCCCCGGCCACCGCCCCGACGACGATGCCGGTCACATAGGACTGGCCCTGCATCGCCGACTTGAAATACTGGCGGAAGGCGAAGTTGCGGCCGATCAGTTCGGCGTCGCTGGACACCAGGGCCGTGCCCTTGGCATCCATCACCATGATCAGATGGATGTCGCGGTTCGCGGCCACCAGACGCTCCAGCTTGCTCTTGATCGCATCACGGTGCGCCGGCTCCGGATGGGCCAGGAAGGCGGTGAAATCGCCATCGGTGCCCAACGACCGTGCCAGCTTCTGGCTGTCGCCTATCAGCTGGGCCAGGCGCCCGGCCGTGCTGCGCGCCAGCTGCTCCAGATTGCGCAGCTCGCTGGTCGAGACGGCTGCCAGGCTGCCATTGAGGTTGTAGTAGGCGGTGATCAGCATCGGCAGCAGCGCCGTCAGCACCATGGCCACGGCCATCTTCACCGCCAGCGGCCAGGCGCCCGGGTGCAGCACCTGGACCAGGCCGCGTGCCGCGCGCTGCAGGCCCTGGCGTGGCTTGCGCACCAGGGCGGCGCCGCCCTGAAGCACATCGCCGGAGCGCAGCGCATCGCGAAGGCTCAAGTTCGAGGCCTGGGCCGCGAACAGCAGGGTGCGCCACTCGGCCACATCGCGCGGCCTGGCCTTGGGGTCGGGGTTCAGCGCCCAGTCTATGGCCTGCAGAAAGCTCTCGCTGTAGCGGCCACGGCCGACCTCCACCGCGGCCGGCATCGGATCCCTCGGCAGGTGGGTGGCGCTGGGCGAGGACTGCGAAATCATCCAGCGGCTCTCGGCATCGGGCGGCTTCTTGCCGCTGATCATCCAGTACAGCGTGGCTCCCAGCGCGTAGATATCGGTCCAGGGGCCCTGCTCGCCCAGGCCGTACTGCTCGATCGGCGCATAGCCAGGGGTCACGACCACGGTGGCCGGGTCGCTGACGGCCACCGCCTGGCCGGCCGAGCCGAAATCCAGCAGCACCAGCCGGCCGTCCTCCTGGCGCAGCTGGATGTTGTCGGGCTTGATGTCGCGGTGCAGAAAGCCGGTGGCATGGACCACGGCCAGGCCGTCCAGCAGCGGCTGCAGCAACCGCGCCAGGCCCTTCTCGCCGATCTCGCTGTGCTGCGGCCACCAGCTCTTCAGCGAGGCGCCCTTCTCATACTCCAGCACCATATAGGCGGTGTCATGAGCCTCGAAGAAGCGGGCCACGCGCACGATGTTCGGGTGGCGAAAGCTGGCCAGCGTGCGGGCCTCGACCAGAAAGCTGTCCAGCCCCTGCTGGTAGCGCTCGCGGTGCTCGCTGGCATTCGGCGATACGCTGCGCGTCGACGAGCGGAAGGCGATGTCCTCGGGCAGATACTCCTTCACCGCCACCGGCGCATTCAGGTTCACATCGGTGGCCAGATAGGTGATGCCGAAGCCCCCCTGGCCCAGTACGGCGTCGATGCGGTACTCGTGCAGCCTGAAGCCCACCGGCAGCGCGATCGCATTGCCCTTGGGCAGCGGCGGGCGGCGCGGGGGTGGCGGCGCGGCAAGTGCAGGCGCCGCGCCCGGCCCGGGCAGCACCTGGGTGACGCGAGGCTTGATGACGGTGGCGTCTTCGTCATGACGCGGCACCTGCGGGCGCCGCCGCGAGCTGTCCAGAATCGTCGCGTCGGGGTCCTCCGCCGCGGCCACGCCCGAGCGCCCCTGGATCACCGTGGGATCGTCGTTCGGGTTCGAGGCGGGTGGCTGGGCCATGGCAGCGATGCGGTGGGGGCCGGACATCATGCCGCAGGCGCTTGCATTTGTTACGCCATCCGGTCGATGCGCACCGCCAAGACCACCGAGGTGGTGGTTTTGATCACGCCTTCCATCTCGCCGATTTCGTCCAGCAGCGCATCCAGCCGGGTGGTGGACTCGGTGCGCAGCAGGGCCATGTAGTCGAACTCGCCGCTAACCGAGCTGAGCTGGCGCAGTTCCGGCAGCCGGGTCAGCCGCCGAATCACCTCTTTCGCCGCCTTGGGGCTGATGCTCAGGCCGACGAAGGCCTGCACCGCCCGCTCGGCCGCCTCGACGCCCAGGCGCACCGTGTAGCCGACGATCACCGCGTCGGCTTCGAGACGCGCCAGCCGCGCCACGATGGTGGTACGCGCCACGCCCAGCTTGCGTGCCAGATTGGCCGTGCTCTCGCGGGCGTTGGCCTGCAGCAGCGCGATCAGGTCGCGGTCCAGCTGGTCTTTCGGCGCGCCCGGCGCGCTCGGAACGGGGGTGGAAGCATCGCTCATGGATAACCCTTGAATCGGACGTATCGATTGAATCTGGTGACGATACGTCAAAGTTTCGATCTTATCCGTCGAACTCATGCTTTCTTTCGTCATTGGTCACTCCTAGACTGCGGCGCAACACCACCCGCTTTGGAGACCCCCATGAAAGTTGCACTGCTAGGCGCCGGACACATCGGCCAGACCATTGCCCGTTTGCTGCAAGGCAGCGGTGACTACCAGGTAACGGTGATGGACAAGAGCGCCGCGGCGCTGGCCAAGCTGGAGCCGGTCGGTGTCAAAACGCTGGTGGTCGACACCGAAGATGCCAAGGCCCTGTTCGCCGCGCTGAAGGGCCAGGAGACGGTCATCAACGCACTGCCCTACCACCTGGCCATCACCGTGGCCCATGTCGCGCTGGAAGCCGGCTGCAACTACTTCGATCTGACGGAAGACGTGGCCGCCACCAAGGAGATCAAGCGCATCGCCGAGGGCGCCAAGACCGCCTTCATGCCGCAGTGCGGGCTGGCGCCCGGCTTCATCGGCATCGTCGCCCATCACCTGGCCAAGAGCTTCGACTCGCTGCACGACGTGAAGATGCGCGTCGGCGCGCTGCCGGCCTTCCCGACCAATGCCTTGAAGTACAACCTGACCTGGAGCGTGGACGGCCTGATCAACGAGTACTGCCACCCCTGCGAAAGCATCCACGACGGCGAGACCATCGCCGCCTTGCCACTGGAAGGCCTGGAGCACTTCTCGCTGGACGGCACCGAGTACGAGGCCTTCAACACCTCGGGCGGCCTGGGCACGCTGTGCGAAACCCTGGCCGGCCGCGTGCGCAATCTCGACTACAAGACGGTGCGCTACCCCGGCCACCGCGACCTGATGATGATGCTGCTGCACGACCTGCAGCTGAAGAGCGACCAGGAGACGCTGAAGAACATCATGCGCAAGTCCATGCCCGCGACGATGCAGGACGTGGTGCTCGTGTTTGTGACCGTCTCCGGCATGCGCGGGGGCAGCCTGGTGCAGGAGGTGTTCGCCCGCAAGATCTTTGCCGACCGCGATGAGGCCGCGCCGCTGTCCGCCATCCAGATCACCACCGCCGCCGGCATCTGCGCCGCCGTCGACCTGTTCCGCGAGGGCAAGCTGCCCCGTGCTGGCTTCATCCGTCAGGAGCAAGTAGAGTTGCCGGCTTTCCTGGCGAACCGCTTCGGCAAGGCGTACCAGCAGTCGCGGCAGGTTGAGTCCATCGGGTGAGTGACGGAGCAAGCAAAAAATGACGACACAAGTGAATGATCTGCTGAATGCCCTGGGCGTCAGCGAAGCCGCCCGCAGCGGCGGCACCCTGGCCGTGCGCTCGCCGATCGATGGCGCCCAAATCGGCGCCGTGCACGAGGCCACCGTCGCCGACATGCAGGCCGCGATTGCCCGCAGCCACGCCGCCTTCCTGGTCTGGCGCAATGTGCCGGCACCCAAGCGCGGCGAGCTGGTGCGGCTGTTCGGTGAGGAGCTGCGTGCGCACAAGAGTGAACTTGGCCAGTTGGTCGCGCTGGAGGCCGGCAAGGTCACCAGCGAGGGTGACGGCGAGGTGCAGGAGATGATTGACATCTGCGACTTCGCCGTCGGCCTGTCGCGCCAGCTCTGCGGCCTGACGATTGCCTCCGAGCGCCCCGGCCACCGCATGATGGAGCAATGGCTGCCGCTGGGCGTGGTGGGCATCATCAGCGCCTTCAACTTCCCCGTCGCCGTCTGGGCCTGGAACTCGGCCCTGGCCCTGGTCTGCGGCAATGCCTGCGTCTGGAAACCTTCGGAAAAGACACCGCTGACGGCACTGGCCACGCAGGCGCTGTTCGAGCGCGCGCTGGCCCGCTATGGCGCCGATGCTCCGGCCCATCTGTCCCAGGTGCTGAACGGCGGAGCGGCCGTTGGCGAGGCCCTGGTCGAGCACCCCAAGGTGGCCCTGCTGTCGGCCACCGGCAGCACCCGCATGGGCCGCGCGGTCGGCCCCAAGGTCGCAGCACGCTTCGGCCGCAGCCTCTTGGAGCTGGGCGGCAACAACGCCATCATCGTCACGCCGTCGGCCGATCTGGAACTGGCCGTGCGCGGCATCCTGTTCGGCGCCTATGGCACGGCCGGCCAGCGCTGCACGACGACGCGCCGGCTGATCGCCCATGAAAGCATCCACGACGAGCTGGTCGCCCGCCTGGACCGGGCCCGCGCCAGTCTGAAGATAGGCAGCCCGCTGGAGGCCGGCACCCTGGTCGGCCCGCTGATCGACAAGGCCTCGTTCGACCACATGCAGCAGGCGCTGCAGCAGGCCCGCGCCGAGGGCGGTGAGGTCAGCGGCGGCACCCGTGCGCTGGCCGAGCAGTACCCGAACGCCTGGTATGCCGTGCCGGCCCTGGTGCGCATGCCCGCGCAGACCCAGGTGGTGCGCCAGGAGACCTTCGCGCCGATTCTGTACACCCTGCGCTACAAGACCCTGGACGAAGCGATCGCGATGCAGAACGACGTGCCGCAGGGCCTGTCGTCGGCGATCTTCACCAATGATCTGCGCGAGGCCGAGACTTTCCTCAGCGCCTCGGGTTCCGACTGCGGCATTGCCAACGTCAATATCGGCACCTCGGGCGCCGAGATCGGCGGCGCCTTCGGTGGCGAGAAGGAAACCGGCGGCGGCCGCGAATCGGGCTCGGACGCCTGGCGCAATTACATGCGCCGCGCGACCAACACGGTCAATTACTCACGTTCGCTGCCGCTGGCTCAGGGCGTGAAGTTCGACGTTTGAGTTGTGTAGCCCGGATGAAATCCGGGCTACAGACTGAAACAAATCTTGATCTGGGCGAAGCCGCGTTGAAACACGCGGCTTCGATGATGGCAACTCGGAACCGGAGTTCGCCATGCAAGTCAACAGCCCCACTCAAGCCCCGCAGCCTCTCTACAGCCAGCGCGCGCAGCAGGATGTATTCGTGCCGATGCCGCCACTGAACGCCGGCACCTTTGCCGCCGCCGTGGCGGTGACCTCGTTCCTGGCGATGGTGACCGTGCTGGCCTGAGCCAAACTCAGCCGTGGCGGCGGTCGATGGACGCCGCTTCGTAGAACGCCTTCTTGCTGAGATACATCTGCTGGTCGGCCTGGTGCACGGCCGCCTCCAGTCGTTCGCCGCCCTGGCACAGGGCCATGCCCATCGCAAAGCTCAGGCGCGAGCCGCCGTAGAACTGGTTGTTCAGCTCGGCCAGTTCGTGGATGCGGGCCATCACCTGCTCGCCGCCGCGGGCATCGGTGGCCGGCAGCAGCACGGCAAACTCATCGCCGCCGACCCGGGCCGCGCAGATGTTCTTGTCCACCGCCTTGGCCAGCACCTCGCCGGCGCGGCGCAGCAACGCGTCGCCGGCGGCATGACCCTCGCCGTCATTGGCCAGCTTCAGGCCGTTCAGGTCCAGCATCAGCACCGCCACCGGCCAGGGGCCGCGGCGCTCCAGGCGATTCAGCTCGTCGGCGAAGAAGGATCGGTTGCGCAGCTTGGTCAGCGAGTCGTGCTTGCCCAGGAACTCCAGATAGGCCTCGGCCTTCTTGCGGGCGGTGATGTCGGTCAGCGAGACCAGCACCAGGTCCCAGTCGCGCTCATGGCCGGGCAGCACCGAGAACTGCATATAGACATTGACCGCGTCGCCATTCAGCGCATGGTTCACCAGCTCGCGCTGCTGGAACAGCTTGCCGTTCCACAGGTCGACCAGCTCGTCGGCGAAGTGGCGCTCCATGTCGTCGCGGAACACATCGTGCAGCCGGCTCAGCAAGGTGTGGCGGTCGGGCGCACCGAACATCGTCAGCGTCTGGCGATTGACGTCGATGACGCGGATCTCGCGCATGCAGCGCTGCACAAACTCGGGGTGCACGTCGGTGAAGGTGCGAAAGTCGGTCACGCCGGCCTCGCGCACCTCGTCGATCAGGCGCTTGACGGCGCTGAAGTCCTCCACCCACAAGGACACCGGCGAATGCTCGAACAGCCCGCGCGCATATTGCTCGCTCAGCGCCTGGGCCCGCTGGGCCTGGATGCGCGCGGTGATGTCCTCGATCGACACCAGCACGCGGCCCCAGTCTTGCTCGTGGCCGGGCAGGACGGTGGCGTTCAAGGCGATGTCCAGGCGTTCGCCGCCGAGCTTGTAGTTGACGGTCTGGCTGGCATAGCGGGTGGCGCCGTCCCACAGCTGTGCCATGTCCTCGATATGGTGTTCCAGCATGTCGTCGCGGAACACGCGCGGGATGTTCTCGACCAGCTGTGCCAAGGACTCGGCGCCATAGAGCTCCAAGGTGCGCCGGTTCACCTTCAGCACCTGGATGCGCGTCGTGCAGTCCAGCACCCGGCTCAGATCGGCGCGCAGATGGGCGCGCAGGTCGGTCACACCGGCCGCGCGCCATTGGTCGAACAGACCGCGCACGCCGCTGTAGTCCTCAAGCCAGAGTGACACCGGCGCGAGCTCGAACATCTCGATCAGCTCACTGGTCTGTAGGGTGGGGCTGGACATGAGCATGATTCCTTGCGCTGCGGACCCGGCACTATATCGGGCCCGCGCGCCGAATCCGGCTTGACGCCGACGCAAATAGACGGAAACATCACCCCAGCAATGGAGATGCGCCCATGACGACGGAAACGGCCTATTCGCTGGAGGGCGGCTGCACCTGCCGGGCCCTGCGCTACCGCCTGACGAGCCGTCCGCTGTTCGTGCACTGCTGCCATTGCCGCTGGTGCCAGCGCGAGAGCGGCAGCGCCTTTGCGCTGAACGCGATGATAGAAGCCGCGCGGGTGGAACTGCTCAGCGGTACGCCCGAGCGGGTGCACACGCCGTCCAACAGCGGCAAGGGTCAGGACATCATGCGCTGCCCGCAGTGCCGCATCGCCGTCTGGAGCCATTACGCCGGCGCCGGTGAGGCGGTCAGCTTTGTGCGTGTTGGCACCTTGGACGAGCCCGACCGGTTGCCGCCCGACATCCACATCTTCACGATGTCCAAACAGCCTTGGGTGCAGCTGAACCCGGACACCCCGGCCGTGGCCGAGTACTACGACCGCAAGCAGTTCTGGCCCGAGGACAGCCTGGCACGCAGGCGGGCCATGCTGGGCTGAACATGGCATCCCCCTGGCTGGATTCCGCGAGACTGGCCCTGGGCTCGCTGAAGCTCAAGCTGGCGCTGACCAGTGCGTTGATCATAGGCGCCAGCATCGCCGTCACCGTGGTGCTGGTGCTGCGCGATGCCCAGCACCGCGCCGAGCAGTCGTTGACCGATTCGGGCCTCGGCGTGGGCATCATGAGCCGGACCCTGTCTGCCCGGGTCGTGGAGCGGCAGATCGCGCTGGCCAAGGCCGCCGCCCAATGGCCGCACAAAGGCCGGCCGCAGGCCGCGGGCGAGTTCGAGGCGGCGTCGGCCTATCTGGCCAGCCAGGCAGTGCTGCAGGGTCTGTTCTTCAGCACATTTCTGGCCGCCGAGGATGGCAGCATCGTCGCCTCGGCCGACCAGGACAATGTGCGTGTCGTGCAGGTCAATATCAAGCAGCGCGACTACTTCGCCCGCACGCTGAGCGAGGGCCGGCTGCTGGTCTCCGAACCGTTGCATAGCCTGCGCTTCGATGTGGCCGAGATCATCCTCAGCGCACCGGTGCGCGACGCCGATGGCCGCATCGTCGCCGTGCTGGGTGGAGTGCTGCGCCTGGGCGCCAGCAATTTCCTGGCCGACCTGACGCAGCAGGCGGGCAACGAACACGACTCCAGCCTGACGGTGATCACCGATGGCAGCGGACGCATCATCGCCCACCCCGAGCCGGGTTGGCTGTTGAAGGATGTGGCGACCGAACCGCGGCTGGCCGCCGCCGCGCGTGGCTGGGCCGCCGACGGTCGGCCGATGGAACCCGAGGCCTCGGCACGGCGCGTCGGTGACCAGTTCGTGGCCATGGCCGCCGTGCCCGGTGCGGACTGGATGGTGTTCCGCGTCGCCTCGGCCGAGATCCTGCTGGGTCGCCCCGCCAAGGCCCGGGTCGAGGCGGCCTGGCTGGGCCTGGGCGTGGCGCTGACCGGTGCGCTGCTGATCTTCTGGGCCATGGCCTGGGTGTTGCGGCCGCTGCAGCAGCTGGAGCGGCGCGCCCTGAGCCTGCTCGACGAGAACGCCCATCCCGACCAGCCCTGGCCCACCGGCGAGGGCGAGATCGGCCAGCTGGCGGCCGTGTTCCAGCACGTCATCGAGCAGCGGGCCGCCGGCCAGCGCGTCGCCAATGACCTGCTGGAGCGCATGCAGGCGGTGATGGTCAATGCGCCGATCGGCATTGGCTTCACCCGCAGGCGCAAGTTCGAGCTGGTCGGCCAGCACTATGCCTCGCTGTTCGGCTTCACCCCGGCCGAGCTGGTGGGCCGTGAGCACGGCATGCTCTACCCCTCGGACGAGGCCTACCGGGGCCTGGTCCATCGCGCCGGAGAGGCATTTCTCGACGGCAAGGTGCACACCGAGGAGATCGAGTTCCAGCGCCGCGACGGCAGCCGCTTCTGGGGCTATCTGCAGGGTGCGGCGGTCAGTGCCGGTGACCCGCTGGCCGGCACGATCTGGATCGTCTCGGACCACACCGCCTTCCGCAAGCAGCGCGAGCAACTGTCCTGGACGGCCACCCACGACCCGTTGACCGATCTGGTGAATCGGCGCGAATTTGAGTCCCGGTTGCAGCAGCAGCTCCACGAGCGCCGCCGCAGCGAGACCGGCTCGGCCCTGTTCATCGACCTGGACGGCTTCAAGGCCGTCAATGACACGGCCGGCCATGCGGCGGGCGATGCGATCCTTAAGGATGTGGCCGCCATCCTGCTGCATCGCGTGCGCGAAGACGACACGGTGGCCCGCCTCGGCGGTGACGAATTCGCCGTACTGCTGCGCCGCTGCGACCGCGACACCGCAGAGCAGGTGGCCGAGCAGATCCGCACCATGGTCGCGGCCCACAAACTGCATTGGCAAGACCTGGCACTGGGCGTGACCACCAGCATAGGCGTGGTCGAGATCGACGACAGTCTGAACGATATGGCCGCCGTACTGGCCGCCGCCGACGCCGCCTGCTATGAGGCCAAGCGGGCCGGTCGCAATGTGGTGCGGGTCTGGCGTGGCGTGAGCCCGCTGCTCACTTAGGCCTGGCGCTTGAGGTCACGGAAGGCCGCGAACAGCCAGGAGCGCATCGCCACCACCAGGGTGTAGGGCCGGCGCTGGTCGGCCGGCAGCTTCTGGTCGGCCAGATGCTGCTGGGCAAAGTCCTGCCCCACGCGCTGCAGCCGTTCGACGAAGCCGGCCGCCAGGCTCCTGCCGATCTGCCCATGGACCAGCATCAAGGTCTCGCCCTCGCCATCGAAGCCGCCGCTGAAATAGTCATCGGCCACATGTTGGCGGAAGAACTGCATCACCGGCCCGTTGGGCCGCCACTGGAAGCCCTTGGCGACCTTGAGCCGGTAGCGGTTCAGCGGCCTCAGCTCGATGATGCCCAGCCGGTCCAGCTGCAGCAGATAGCGCAGGCATTCGGCCTCGGTGAAGGTGTAGGTCGACGTCATCTGCTCGAAAGTCCACTGGCTGAAGCAGCAGATCGCCAGCAGCAGCAGCCTGCGGTCTGCCACCACGGCCTGCTCCTGTTCGGCCGTCAGGGCCCGGCGCAGCGGCTGGGCATCGGCCACCTGGCGTGCCAGCTCGGCAAAGTCCATCTTCAGCAGTCGCAGCACCTCGTCGATGCGTGACAGCGGCATGTCACCGCCCTTGGCGAACATCCGCTTGATGCTGGATTCGGCCATGCCCAGCGCCTCGGCCAGATCGGCATAGGTCACGCCGGCCGCCTTCAGCTCAGCCTTGAGTGCCGCCACCAGATCTTGTGTTGTGCTCATGTCGCATGCGTTTCATCGGTTTCAAAAAGCGCGTCAAAGTACCGCTGAAAGATACCATCGGTCGGCGCTGAGGCCACCTGATACGGCAGAGTTGAAGGTGCGCGACCTAGCGCCCAAGATCAACGCACAACGACTTCGGGGACCTCATGCAACACCATCTCATTCGCCGCGACACCCGTGCCTGGAAAACCCAGGTCTGGATCTCCTTCGGCGCCGCCATCACCCTGTGCGGCACCGGCCTGGCCTATCTGCCGGGACAGGACCTGGACCGCGCCTTCATGGTGATGGGCTATATGTTCTGCCTGTCCACCGCCTTTGCGCTGGCCAAGTTCGTGCGCGACAACGAGAGCCGCAAGACCGACACGCCGATGTGGGGCCTGGTCGTCTGGGGCGGCTTCGCACTGGCCATGGCGCTGACAGCCTGGGGCCTGTGGCGCATGGAGGTGAACCCGACCTACAAGGCCTTTCTGGGCGTGTGCTGGCTGTTCCTGATCTCCAGCGTGTTCACCCTGGCCAAGACGCTGCGCGACGCCCACGAGGCCGATCTGGCCGAGGCGCGCCGCGAGGGCAGCATGAGCCGCCGCGCCGAATCCAACGAACAAGGAGTCACCTCATGAAAGCATCAAAAGTCGTCCGTGTCCTGATCACCGCCGGCCTGGTGGCAGGTCTTGCCGGTCTGCAGACCCCGGTGCTGGCCCAGCTGTCGGAGGCCAGCGTGCTCTCAGGCCTGCCGATCGCCGTGTCGGTGGCCGCGCCGGTGATGCTGCTGTCGGCCGGCGCGATGCTCACCGTGGTGGCCGTCGAGGCCTCGGCCGCCGGCACCGTCTGCGTGCTGGAGCGGGCCTCCGACGGCGCCCGTGCCTCGATCAAGCTCAGTGGCCAGCTGGCCGGTGGCGTGTCGATGGTGGCGGGCACGGCCGTGCTGGTCACGGCCATGAGCACCGGCTACCTGCTGTCGGCCGCCGGTGCGGCGGTGGCCTTCATCCCGAACGAGATCGGCAAGGCCCTGCTCTACAACGAGCGGGTCACCCGGTGAGACGCCACCCGCTGCTTGGCGCCCTGCTGCTGGCGCTGTGCCTCAATGCCCATGCCGGCCGCAGCTGCGAGCCCAAGCCGCCCAGCGCGAACTCGGTGCAACGCGCGCTGACGCTGGCCGAGCACACCGCCGCCAAGCTCGACGCCAGCGGCGCCAATGTGGTGATGCTGGCCCGCGTGGGCCAGAATCTGAGCGAGTACGGCCTGCGCTACTCGCATCTGGCCTTCGCCTACCGCGAGGGCACGCAGTGGCGCGTGATGCACAAGCTCAACCAATGCGGCACGCCGCGCGCGGAGCTGTACCGCCAGGGCCTGGGGGAGTTCTTTCTCGATGATCTGTACGACTTCGAGGCCGGCCTGGTGGTGCTGGCGCCGGACGTGCAGGCCCGGCTGCTGCCGCTGCTGCGCGACAACGCCCAGGTGGCGCGCCTGAACACACCGGCCTACAACATGCTGGCCTATCCCTGGGCCTTGACCTACCAGCAATCGAACCAATGGGCGATCGAAACGCTGGCCATGGCGCAGGACCCGGGCGCTACCAGCCGCGAACGGGCCCAGGCCTGGCTGAAGCTGAAGGACTATCAGCCGACCACGCTGAAGATCTCGGCCATGAAGCGGCTGGGCGCGCGGGTGACGGCGGCTAACATCGCCTTCGATGACCATCCCAGCGCCAAGCGCTTTTCCGATCGGATAGAAACCGTCACCGTGGATTCGGTGTTCGCCTGGCTGCCCCGTGCGGGCCTGGGCGAGCCGGCACAGGTGATACGGTAGAGCCAAGCACATCCTGGAGACATCTTGAGCGCACACGACCATCCGAACCAGTTTGCCCTGCTGTCGCAGCGCCGCTTCGCGCCGTTTTTCTGGACCCAGTTCCTCGGCGCCGGCAATGACAATCTGTTCAAGTTCGCTTTCACCGTGCTGGTCACCTACCAGCTGCAGGTGGCCTGGCTGCCGCCGGCGCTGGCCGGCCTGGTGATAGGCGCGCTGTTCATCCTGCCCTTTCTGTTCTTCTCGGCCACCAGCGGCCAGCTGGCCGACAAGTACGACAAGACGACCCTGATCCGCTTCGTCAAGACGCTGGAGATCGGCATCATGATCCTGGCGGCAGTTGGCTTCGTGCTGGCCCAGGTGCATCTGCTGCTGGCCTGCGTGTTCCTGATGGGCCTGCACTCGACGCTGTTCGGCCCGGTCAAGTTCGCCTACCTGCCCCAGCATCTGAACGAGCGCGAGCTGACCGGCGGCAACGGCATGGTCGAGATGGGCACCTTCGTCGCCATCCTGCTGGGCAATGTGGCCGGCGGGCTGCTGATCGCGCTGCCCGGCATCGGCGCCCAGGCGGTGGCCGTGGCCTGCATAGGCGTGGCCGTGCTGGGACGTGTCAGCGCTCAACTGGTGCCGCAGTCCCCGGCCACCGACCCGACGCTCAAGATCAACTGGAACCCGATCACCGAGACCTGGCGCAATCTGAAGCTGGCGCACGGCAATCTGGTCGTATTCCGCTCGCTGCTGGGAATCTCGTGGATGTGGTTCTTCGGCGCCGTGTTCCTGTCGCAATTTCCGTCCTTCGCCAAGGAGGTGCTGCATGGCGACGAGCAGGTCGCCTCGCTGCTGCTGGTGGTGTTCTCGGTGGGCATAGGCACCGGCTCGCTGCTGTGCGAGATGCTCAGCAAGCGCCATGTCGAGATCGGCCTGGTGCCGCTGGGCGCCATCGGCATGAGCGTGTTCGCCATCGATCTGTACTTTGCCGCACGCGGCCTGCCGGCCCTGCCGCAGATGGGCCTCGCGGCCTTCATCGCCCAGCCGGCGCACTGGCGGGTGATGGCGGACCTGGCCCTGCTGTCGCTGTTCGCCGGCCTGTACAGCGTGCCCATGTATGCGCTGATACAGCTGCGCTCGCCGGCCACGCACCGCGCCCGCATCATCGCCGCCAACAACATCCTGAATGCGCTGTTCATGATTGGCAGCAGCGTGCTCGCCGGGGCCCTGCTCGGCGCGGGCTTCAGCGTGCCCCAGGTGTTCCTGTTCACCGGCATCGCCAATGCGCTGGTGGCCGTCTACATCTTCCTGCTGATGCCCGAGTACCTGCTGCGCTTCATCGCCTTCATCGCCTCGCGCTGCATCTACCGCTTCAAGGTCAGCGGCGACGAGAACATCCCGCTGCAGGGCCCGGCCATCCTGGTCTGCAACCACGTCAGCTTCATCGACGCCATCCTGGTGATGGCGGCCAGCCCGCGGCCGATACGCTTTTTGATGGACCACCGCATCTTCCAGCTGCCGGTGCTGGGCTGGCTGTTCAAGCTCGGCAAGGCGATCCCGATCGCGCCGCAGAAGGACGACCCTGCCGCCTACGAGCGGGCCTTCGCCGAGGCCCGCGCTGTGCTGGAGGACGGCGAGATGCTGTGCATCTTCCCCGAGGGCGGCATCACCCGCGATGGCAGCCTGGGCGAGTTCAAGGGCGGCATGATGAAGATTCTGCAGACCCATCCGGTGCCCGTGGTGCCGCTGGCGCTGCAAAACCTCTGGGGCTCCTTCTTCTCGCGCGTGCACGAGGGCCAGGCGATGGTGCGGCCCTTCCGCCGCGGCGTCTGGAGCCGGGTCGGCCTGATCGCCGGTGCGCCGCTGGACGCGGCCGCGGTCACACCGGCGGGGCTGCGTGAACGCGTTGCCGGCCTGCTGGCGAATTGATCGGAGACCCATGATGTTGGACAAACTGAACCAGCTGACCGAGTCCCATGGCGCGATGCAGCGCGGCCATGGCCTGGTCTCGGGCGTGATCGCGCTGACACTGGCCATACTCTGCTTTCTGGGCGTGCTGGCCTTTCACTTCCCCGAGTACCTGACCACGCCGCAGCTGCGCAAGTCCTATAACGTCGATGTGTTGCGCATCCTCATGTACTGGTCGCTGGTGGTATCGGGCGGCATCGCGCTGTTCAATATCGCCTTCGGCCGCATGCGCTGGCTGTCGGCGGCCGCATTCGCCCTGATCGGCCTGACCTTGGCGCTGGGCGGCCACAAGGTGCCGGTCAACGACTTCCCGGACAACACGCCCTACATCGGCCTAGACTGGTTCATCCTCGACCTGCTGGGCTCGACGCTGATCTTCGTCTTCATCGAAAAGCTGTTCGCGCTGCGCCGCGACCAGCCGGTGTTCCGTCCCGAGTGGCAGACCGACTTCCACCACTTCATCGTCAACCACATGGTCGTCGGCTTCGTGCTGCTGGCCACCAATCTGTTCGTGCACAAGCTGTTCGGTTGGGCGGCCAAGGACGGCATCCAGGCCTGGGTGCGCGACCTGCCCTTCATCGTCGCCGTGCTCCTGATCGTGCTGGTCGCCGACCTGGTTCAGTACTGGACCCACCGCGCCTATCACGAGGTGCCCCTGCTGTGGCGCCTGCACGCGGTGCACCACAGCGCCAAGCACATGGACTGGCTGGCAGGCTCGCGCCAGCACATCCTGGAGGTCATCATCACACGCACCATGGTGCTGGCACCCATCTTCGTGCTGGGCTTCAGCAAGGAAGTGATTGACACCTATATCGTCATCGTCGGCTTCCAGGCGGTGTTCAACCACGCCAACGTCAGCGTGCGCCTGGGGCCGCTGCGCTATGTGATCGTCACCCCGAACTTCCACCACTGGCACCACTCGCAGGACGACGAGGCGATCGACAAGAACTACGCCGCCCACTACGCCTTCCTGGACCACCTCTTCGGCACCGCTGTGCAAGCGGAGCGTGCCTGGCCCAAGCAGTACGGGGTGGTGGGAGACTACATGCCCAATGGGTTCTGGAAACAGCTGCTGTTTCCGTTCACGTGGAAGGGCTGATGTCTACGGCCCCGCTTCAACCTGAAGTCTGTGCTATGCCCGCACTGAGTCTCTCCGCCGTCGCCCCGACCGACCTTGACGAACTGACCGACTTCGAATTTCGCAACCGCGCGTTCTTTGAAAGCTGGATCAACGCCCGACCTGCTGCTTACTACGCACCCGGTGGCGTTGCTGCTGCGATTGAGGCGGCGCTGCAAGATGCGGCGCGCGACCTTGCCCATCAGTATCTGCTGCGAGACAACGGTGTTCTTGTCGCCCGCGTCAATCTGACGCAAGTGAGGCGGGCGCACTATCACTGCGCGTCACTGGGCTATCGGGTGGGCGCCGACCACAATGGGCGGGGCCTTGCCAAGGCGGCCGTGCGCCTGGCAAAAGAGCAGGCATTTTCGGCGCTCTCCTTGCATCGGATAGAGGCCACCTGCCGGTCGGAAAATCCGGCTTCGATCAAGGTGCTGGTTGCCAATGGCTTCGTCCAGTTCGGGTATTCCAGGCGCTGCTTTCAGCTTGGCGACTCATGGTTCGACCTCTTGCACTTTGAAGCACACGCGGAGACCTGAACATGCCGACCAAATCCGTCGACACCCTGCTCGCCGACATCCGCCTCCTGAGCGAGGAGCGCTACCAGATCGCCGCGGCCGTCCGCGCCCTGGTGAAGCAGCACTTCAAGCCCTTTGCGGAAGAGGTCAAGTACGGCGGCATCCTGTTCGCCTCGGGCGTTCAGTTCTGCGGGGTGTTCGTCTACAAGGAGCATGTCACTGTCGAGTTCGGCCATGGGGCGGCGATCGACGATCCATTCGGCCATCTCGAAGGTGGTGGAATATTCCGTCGCCACATCAAGCTGCTGACTTCTCCCGACATTGAAGCCAAGCAGCTTGCCCGCTACCTGCCGCTCGCACTGGAGGCGGCGAAAAACTCTGGCTAGGAGATCTCAATGATCCACGGCTCTTGTCACTGCGGCGCAGTCAACTGGTCATTCAGGGGCATTCCTGAGGGGGCGACGGCCTGCAACTGCACGGTCTGTCGCCGCTACGGCACCTTGTGGGCCTATGACTACGAAGGCGAGGGCATCCATGTCTCGGGGCCGACCCGGGCCTATGTGCGCGGCAAGACGATCGAGTTCCACTTCTGCCCGAGCTGCGGCTGCGTGTCCCACTGGCGGGCGCAGACCCAGGGCGAGGACGGGCGCCGACGGATTGCCGTCAATCTGCGGCTGACCGAACCTGGGCCCATTGCCCAGGTACCCATCGACCATTTCGACGGGCTGGACACCTTTGATGATCTGCCGCGCGACGGCCGATGCGTCGCCGACTATTGGTTCTAGGCGCAGAGGACGGTCCGATGAACATGATACTGACCTCGGCCACCACGCCCGACGAATACATCGCCTGCCTCGCCGGCTGGCAGAAGAGCTTCGCCGAGGCGCTGCGCGACACCGTGCACGCCACGGCGCCCGAGCTTCAGGAACGGCTGAAGTTGGGCCATCTGGTCTATATCAACAACGGCCCGGTGCTGATCATCCGCGCCGAACCGACGCGGGTGTTGTTCGCCTTCTTCCGTGGCAAGCGGCTGTGGCACATCGAGCCGCGGTTGAAGCCGGGCGGCAAGTACGAGCTGGCCACCTTGGAGCTGCGCCCGGACACGCCCCTGCTGCGCGAAACCGTCGTGCAACTCGTCGAGGAGGCGGCGCGACTGAATCTCGCCGTCGGCGATCCAACGAAGGCGTCTCGCTAGGCCCGGCATTTCGAGAGATCGGCGGATCTGTCGATTTCCCGGGCTATGGTTCGTCGTGACAACGCGCGGCTATCGCGCTCTTCGCCCCTCTGGAGCCTGCATGAAATCCCAAAGCCTTTCCACCCTTGCTTCTCTGATCGCAGCTGCAACCGTTCAGGCGGCGCCGGTCAGCTACAAGATCGACCCGCAGCACACCTTCCCGAGCTTCGAGGCCGACCACATGGGCATCTCGGTCTGGCGCGGCAAGATGAACAAGAGCAGCGGCAGCGTGGTCTATGACAAGGACACCGCCGCGGGCACGGTGGACATCACGATCGACCTCGCCAGCATCGATTTCGGCCACGACGCGCTCAACGCCTGGGGCCGCGGCGAGCAATTCTTCAACGTGAAGAAGTTTCCCCGGGCGACCTACAAGGGGCGCTTCGAGGGTGCGCTGCCGGCGCAGCTGGTGGGCGAGCTGACGCTGCACGGCGTCACCCGGCCGGTGACGCTGACGATCCACTCGCTCAAGTGCATCCCGCACCCGCTGCACAAGCGCGAGCTCTGCGGCGCTGATGCGGCCGGCAGCTTCAGGCGCGACGAATTCGGCCTCGCTGCGGGCAAGGACTACGGCTTCAAGATGGACGTGGATCTGCGTATACAGGTCGAGGCCGTGGCCGAGAAGTGATGGACACTCAGCCCGCCAGCGCCTCGCTCCAGCGCCGCTGCATCTCCTCGGGAGTCACCTCCTGCAGCCGGGTGGCGATATGCCAGCGGTGGCCGAAAGGGTCGGTCAGCATGCCGCAGCGGTCGCCGTAGAACTCGTCCTTGGCGGCGCGAAGCGTGGTGGCGCCCAGTGCCTCGGCACGGGCCATCGTCGCGTCGGCATCGGCCACATACAGATGGATGGCCACCGGTGTGCCGCCGACGCTCACCGGCCCCAGCGCGCCGAAGTCGGGGTATTCGTCGGCCAGCATGAACTCGCTGTCGCCTATGCGCAGCTCGGCATGGCCGATCTTGCCGCTCGGCTCGGCCAGGCGGAAGGACTCGGTGGCGCCGAAGGCCTGTACGTAGAAGCGAATAGCGCGGGCGGCGTCGGCCACGACCAGATAGGGCTTCAGGCAACCGGAGGGCACTGTGCGGGCAGCTGTCATGTTCGCTCCTTGGTAAACTGTGGAATATGAATTACGTTACGTATCGTTCCATAAATGACAACGACCGTCAAGCCCGCTGATGCGGAGGAGGCCAGGCCCCGAGCCCGCGGCCGCCCGCGCAGTCTGGCCTCGCGCGATGCCATCCTGAAGGCCGCCCGCGAGCTGATGGACCAGCTGGGCCCGTCCGGCGTGACGATGGAGGCGGTGGCGGCACGCGCCGGTGTCGGCAAGCCAACGGTCTATCGCTGGTGGCCCGACCGCCATGCGGTGGCCATGGCGGCGTTGATGGAGGCCCAGCACCCTGCCGCGGCACTGCCCACCTCGAAGCGCACGCGCACCTTGCAGGCCGCGTTGGCCCAGCAGATGCAGGGCATTGCCGACACCTTCGGCAGCCCCAGGGGCCGCAGCGTGGCCAGCATGATTGCCGCCTCGGACCCGAACACCGAGCTGTCCAAGGCCTTCCGCAACCATTTCGTGCTGGCGCGGCGTGAGGAGGGCCGGGTCTTGCTTCAGGAGGCGCTGCAGCGGGGCGAGCTGCGCGAGGGTCTGGACCTGGACGTGACCCTGGACCTGCTCTACGGCCCGCTGTTCTTCCGCCTGCTGCTGGGCCACGCGCCGCTGGACGCCGCCTTTGTCAAGCAGTTGCTGACGCAGGCGCTGGCCGGCCTGCGCATCGCCGGTTGAACTTAAACTGCTTGAAAACAGCAGCCCGCCGATGCAGACCTCGACCTTTGCCCGCGTCAAGATCCAGCCGCCCCGCCCACGGCCGGGGCTGATCGCGCGCAGCCGGCTGGACCAGCCCCTGGCCGCGGCGCTGGCCAGCTGCCGCCTGGTGCTGCTTTCGGCGCCGGCCGGTTTTGGCAAGACCGCGGCGCTGACGCAGCAGATCGCAAACCTGCCCGCCAGCACCGCCCTGGCCTGGGTGGCGGCCGATGCCGATGACGACCTGAATCGCCTGGCGGCCTGCCTGGTGGCCGCGCTGGACCCTTTCGACCTGCCCTGGCGCAGCTCGCCCGAGGCGATGGTGGCCATGCAGGATGGCAGCCGCGCGGCGCGCCAGGCCCTGGCCTCGGAGCTGCTGAATGCGCTGGATGCCACCGAGGTGGCCCGCGGCCTGATCATCATCGACGATGCCCACCGCATCGAGGACCCGGCCGTGTTCGATTGGCTGGGGCTCTTGATCGCACGCCTGCCACCGCACTGGGGTCTGGTGATCTCCAGCCGGGTCGACCCGCCGCTGCCGCTGGCCAAGTGGCGGGCGGCCGGCGAGCTGGCCGAGTTCCGCCAGGAGGACTTGCGCTTCGACCATGGCGAGGTTGAGCACCTGGTCGCCTTTGCGGGCCACCAGACCACCGAGACCGACAGCCTGCTGCAGCGCACCCAGGGCTGGGCCGCCGGCCTGAGCCTGGCGCTGAGCGCACGCCAGCGCGGCGGCGGCGCCACCTTGACCACCCGCCATATGTTCGACTACATGGCGTCCGAGGTGCTGGACGACATGCCCGAGGCGCTGCGCCTGTTCCTGCTGCGCTGCTCGGTGCTGCCCGAGCTCACGCCGGCACGCTGCGCCGCCGTCTCGGGCGATGCCCAGGCGGCGCTGCTGCTGGAGGAGGTCGAGCGGCGCGGCCTGTTCGTCACCGTGCTGGATGAGGACGGTGAGAGCGGCCGGACCTTGAGCCTGCACGACCTCTTCCGCGACTGCCTGGACGATCGCCTGCGCCGCGAGCGCCCGGGCGAGCTGGTCGAGTTGCTCAAGCGCGCCGCGCGCAGCGACGACGACCCCGCCCGCCGCATCGGTTATCTGCTGCGTGCCGGCGCCTGGGATGAGGCCGAGCAGGTGCTGGGCGAGGTCGGCGCCGAGCTGCTGACGGCGGGGGCCGTGTCCACCGTGCAGCGCTTTGTCGACCAGTTTCCGGCCGAGTTTCGCGACCAGGCGCCGCTGCTGCAGCTGGTGCGCGGCCTGGTCGGCTGGGCGCGTTGGGACTGGCCCACGATGTGCGAGGCCACGCAACGGGCCGTGCAGGGCTTTGCCCGGCGCGGCGAACGCAATCTGGAGCTGCGTGCGCTGTCGTATCACGCGATCGCGCTCAGCGGCCTGGGCGACGAGCAAGCATCCCGGGCGGCCTACGAGGCCCTGATCAGGCAGCCCATCGACACCGAGACCCGTTGCCGCGCACAGCTGGCCGCCTGCTGGCATGCGCTTGGCGACGGCCAGCGCCATCGCTTCGCCCCGCTGTGGCGCGAAATCGTCGAGGGCCTGGAGCAGCTGCCAAGCCTGGCGCGATGGTATGAGTGCTCACCACTGCCCACCTTCGTGGGCGCCCTGGGCATGCGAGCGCCGCTGCAGCGCTATGTCGATGGCGTGGCCGCACGCCTGCCCGACTCGACCACCGCCCTGGGCGCGGTGAATGTGATGATCAACGGCTGGCTGCAGCTCTGGGCCGGAGACGTGACGGCGGCCGAGGCCTCGGCCGAACTGGCCGAAGCGCATTGCCGCTGGCTGGGCCGTCCAGCCAATGTGCAGGCCATGGTCAGCATGCTGATGGCCACGGTGCATGCGGTGCGTGGCCGGCGCGAGGCGGCCAGCGCCTGCATGGCCGGCCTGATCGTCCAGATGAGCGCCGGCCAGGCGGAGCACAAGCGCCCGCAGCAACTCGCGTTCGTTCTGTTCCATGCCATCCGCGTGGCCGTGGTTGCCGAAGACAGCGCCACCCTGCAGCGCCTGGCCGTCGTGCTGCGCGCGAGCTATCCGCCCTCGGAGTGGGCCGTCGACGTCGATCAGCGGATGACGCTGCCCGCCCACCTGGCCATGGCCGAGGGGCGGCTGGAGCAGGCCTGCACGCACTGGCGCCGGGCGCTGAACCATGAGGAGCATATCGATGTGTTCGGCCAGGGGCTGGAAACACGCCTCCGACTGGCCGATGCGCTGCTGCAATCGGTCGGCCCGGCCGGGCGGGCCGACGCAGCGCAACACCTGGCGCCGGTATTCGAGCGGGTGCGCGGCAGCGGCGAATGCGGCGGCGTGCTGATGGCCGGGCCGCAGGTGCTGGCCCGCCTGGCCGAGCAGGACTGGCAGGGTGCCCTGCCGGCGGGCGATGCAGCGCAGCTGCGCACCTGGGCCGAGCTGACCGCCGCGCTGCGCGCCACCACGCCGCCGGGGAGCCAGGCGCAGACCCAGGGTGCGGCCCAGGCGCTGAGCACAAGGGAGCTGGAGGTGCTGCAGCGCATCGCCGCCGGCGACAGCAACAAGCTGATCGCCCGTGCCTTCGACTTGAGCCCGCACACGGTGAAGCGCCATGTGGCCAATATCTTCGACAAGCTGGGCCTGTCCTCACGCGGCCAGGCTGCTGCCTGGCTGCACGCCCGGCAGCAGCCAGGCACGACGACCTAGGGTTGCCACCAGGGATCACCCCTTGGAATGGCGCCGCATGGTTCTTTCGGGCGATGTGGCAGCGTCAAGCAATGCGCAGACTGCGGGCACCAACACCCCGAACATCCGCCATGCTGATCGTCAATCATGCCGTCCTGCCCGTGGAGCTGCACCGCGGCTGGCACAGCCAATGCGTGGCCGGCCCGAACCTGGGCTGCGCCGGCTTCGAGGTGCGTCTGATCGAACTCGATGCCTGGGCCAGCTCCGACGTCAGGGTACACGCCGCAGAGCGCGTGCTGCTGGTGCAGGCCGGCAGCGGCAAGCAGCGGCTGGACGGGGAACCGCAGGAATTCCACGCCCCCTGCACCCTGCATGTGCCGGCCCGGGCCCGGCATCAGCTGTGCAACTGTGGTGCCACGCCGCTGCGCGTGGTCGAGATCAGCGCGCCCAGTTGCGCAGCTCCTGCGCCTTGCTGCGACTGACGGCGAGCACCGTGCCATCGCGCAGCTCGGCCGCCAGCCCGCCGCCGTCCTGGCGCCTGAATGCGGTGACATGATCGAGATTGACGATATGGGTACGGTGGATGCGCACAAAGCGCTGCGGGTCCAGCCGAGCCTCCAGACGGTTCAGCGACAGGCTCAGCAGGTGGGTGGCCGCGCCGACATGCAGGGCCAGATAGTCGCCGACCGCCTCGATCCAGGCAATGCCGTCCACCGGCACCGGCACGATGGCGCGCCCACTGCGCACGAACAGCCGGCTGATGGGTCCCGGCCCCAGCGCCTCGCCGAAACGCTCCAGCGCCGGTGCCAGCGGTTCGCCGACGACGGCGCGCACGCGATCCAGCGTTGCCGCCAGGCGCTCCGGGCCGAAGGGCTTGAGCAGGTAGTCCAGCGCACCGATCTCGAACGCCGCCACCGCATGCTCGGCATGGGCGGTGGTGAACACCACCAAGGGGCGGTGCTGCAGATGGGCCAGCAGCTCGGTGCCCAGCAGGCCGGGCATCTGGATGTCCAGGAACACCAGCTCCGGCCGCAGGCGGTTGATCATCTCGACGGCCGCCAGACCATTGCCGGCCTCTCCAATGCAGACCAGCCAATCCGCCTCGGCCAACATATGGCGCAGGCCGGCGCGGGCAACCGGCTCGTCATCAACGATCAGGGCCGAGACGCGGGCGCACTCACTCATCGTCATCGCCATCATGCAGCTGCGGCAGGCTCAGTTCCACCGTCAGGCCATGGGGCGAGCCGCGCCCGAACTGCAGGCGGGCGCTGCCGCCATACAGCCAGGCCAGGCGTTCGCGCAGGCGGCGCAGGCCGGTGCCTGCGCCGCGCTCGAGCTGTGCCAGGTCCGCGCCCGGGCCATCGTCGGTCACCGACAGGCACAGCTGCCCGCCATCGAGCCTGGCGGCGATCTGCAGGGTGGTCGGCTCGATCGAGGGCGCCGCCGCATGACGCACGGCGTTCTCGACCAGGGTCTGCAGCGCAAACGAGGGCAGCTTGCAGCCCAGGGCGGCGGCCTCGATATCGCTGCACACCACCAACCGCTCGCCAAAGCGTATGCCCTCGATCGCCAGATAGCGCTGCACAAAGGCCCACTCGGCCTGCAGCGGCACGAGGTCGCGCTGTTCTTCGATTGTCGTGCGCAGCAGGCCGGCCAGTTGCTCGGTGGCACGCACGGCGCCGCGCGGGTCGATAGGGATCAGCTGCACCACCGTGTGCAGCGCGTTGAACAGGAAGTGCGGCTGCAGCTGCATGCGCAGCGCGGCGAGCTGGCTGCGTGCTTCCAGCATGGCGATCTGCGCGGCGCGTTCGGCCGTGCGGTTGGCATAGCCGACGCCGGCGATCATCACATAGAACCAGACGCCGGTGGCCAGATAGGGCACGGCGCCCGGCCCCAGATAGAGCACCGGCCGCCCATGCCTGATGCTGTCGATCAGGCCGTTGAACAGCAGCCAGGCAACCGCGTAGCCCACGGCGCACAGGGCATGGACGGCGACAAAGCGCAGCCGGAACGGGTGCGGCCAGGGCAGGCGCGCGGTCAGCCGGTGCACGAGCAGGCCCAGCAGTGCTGCAGTGAGCATCTGGCGCAGGGCCAGTGGCGCCGCGCGCTGCCAGGGCTCCTGGTGCACCGACATGAACAGCACGGTGAACAGCACCCAGACCGGTAACCAGCCGATCAGCAACGGAATCCAGACCCAGGCGCGTGGCACTTCGTTCAATCCCGTTGCGTTGATGTGGCGCCGATTGTGCCCCCCACTCAGCGGGGCGCCTTGGCGGCAATGCGCTTGGCGGTGATCGTCAGCACCGCCTCGTCCCAGCTGGCACCGTTGTCGAGCGAGCGGTCCTGCTGCATGCGAAAGCGCTCCGGCGTGATCTCGTAGAAGCGGCTGCGCGTCAGCATCGGTTTGCCCTCGTTCGTGCTGCCGGTGCCGTTGAGGCGCATCTCGCCGTTCTGCCACTGCGCGCTGGCGGCGCTGAAGCGGGCGCGATAGACGTCGAGGCTGTTGATCAGCCAGCGCTGGGTCTTGCCGTCGTAGATGCGCTGTGCATGGCTCAGGGAGACCGGGTTGCCGGAGCCATCGAACACGCGCAGCTCGTCGTCAATGCCGTAGCCGTCGAAGGCACGCCAGGCTTTCCAGCTGCCCTGCAAACGCGGCGTGCCATGGATCATCGCCGCCAGGCCATTGACCTTGGGGCTCAGCTCGACCTCCCACTGCCCGATCAGGAAGTCGAACTGGGCGGCTTCCTTAGGCGCCGCGGTGGCGGGCAGGCCCTGCTGTGCCTGCGTGAGGGGTGGGGCCGCCAGAAGCAGGACCAGGGCCAACAAATTGATTGCGCGTTTCATGGCGACTCCAGGCTGAAGATGCGATGACTTCAGCATGCCGCCACTGGCGCGGCCCGTGGCCCGGCTTTCGCCGAACTGCCGATTGAGGCCGGTGAACGGTCGCCCGCACTGTGGCCTTGCGCCCTAAAGTTCCAACCATCGAAGCACCGCAGGAAAACACCCGTGACAACCCCCGTCATTCGATTGCATAGCGTCAGCAAGTCCTACCCCGGCGCCGGCGGCCAGTTCAGGGCGCTCAGCGACGTCAGCTTCGAGATCGCACGCGGTGAGTTCGTCGCCATCGTCGGCCAGTCGGGCAGCGGCAAGTCCACGCTGCTGAATCTGCTCGCCGGCATCGACCGGCCCGACAGCGGCGAGGTCATCGTCGCCGGCCAGGCCCTGCACAGCCTGTCGGAGCGCGCACTGTCGGCCTGGCGCGGGCGCGGCATCGGCATCGTGTTCCAGTTCTTCCAGCTGCTGCCTACCCTGACCGCGGCCGAGAACGTGATGCTGCCGATGGACCTATGCAGGCATGGCCCCGCGGCCGAGCGCCGTGGCCGCGCGCTGCGCCTGCTGGAGCGCCTGGGTGTGGCCGACCAGGCCGACAAGTTCCCGACCGCGCTGTCCGGGGGCCAGCAGCAGCGCGTGGCCGTGGCCCGCGCGCTGGCCAACGACCCGCCCATACTGCTGGCCGACGAGCCGACCGGCAACCTCGACTCGCGCAATGCCGAGGCCCTGCTGCAGGTGCTGGCCGAGCTGGTGCGCGACGAGGGCCTGACCGTGGTCATGGTCACCCATGAGCGCCATGCGATGCAGCGCGCGATGCGCAGCATTCAGCTGGTCGATGGCCGTGTGGTCACCGCACCCGCCGAGGCCCTGCTCCATGCTTGATACGCGTTACCTGAAACTGCTGCGCGATCTCGGCCAGCATCGCGCCCGCAGCCTGCTGGTCGTCGCGGCGGTTGCCATTGGCCTGACCGGCGCCGGGGCGATTCTCAACACGTGGGCCCTGACGCAACGCGCCACCGAGCTGGGCTACCGCAGCAGCCTGCCGGCCTCGGCCACGCTGAGCGTGGACCGGGTCGATGCGGCCCTGCTGCAGCAGCTGCGGGCCATGCCCGAGCTGGCCGCCGTGCGCGCCCGGCTGGCCGTGCGCGCCGCGGTGCAGAGCGGCGGCGGCTGGCGCAATGCCATGCTCTATGCAGTCGATGACTTCGCCGACCCCGGCTTGGGCCGTCTGCACCCGGACAGCGGCAGCTGGCCGCCGCGCGACGGCGAGTGGCTGATCGAGCGCTCGTCGTTGGAGTTCTCCGGCGCCAGCGTCGGCGAGCCGGCGCTGCTGAAGCTGGGCCAGGGCGAAGCCCAGCCGCTGGCGCTGGGCGGCGTGGTGCGCGACGTCAGCCTGGCCCCGGGCTGGATGGAACATCTGGTCTATGGCTACGCGACGCCGGCAACGCTGGCCCGCCTGGGTGCGCCGGCGGCCTTCAACGAGCTGCAGTTCCGCGTCCGCGATGCCGCGCCGGACCGGGCCGCCGTGCGCCGCATCGCCGCCGCGGTCAAGACGGTGATCGAACGCAGCGGCGCGCGCGTGACGGCCGTCGACGTGCCCGAGCCGGGCCAGCACATCCATGCCGCGCAAATGGACTCGCTGCTGATGACGCAGGGCGCCTTCGGCCTGCTGGCCCTGCTGGTCTGCGCCTTCCTGGTCGTCAATCTGATCAACGCCATGCTGGCCGGCCAGTCACGCGAGATCGGCATCCTCAAGGTGCTGGGCGCCGGGCCGCGGCAGATCATGGCGCTGTACCTGAGCCAGGCGCTGCTGCTCGGTGTGGCGGCATCGCTGATCGCGCTGCCGGCGGCCATCGCCATCGGCCGCCAGTACGCCGGCTTCAAGGCCGATCTACTGAATTTCCCCATCGCCGGCCACGCCATTCCCTGGTGGGCAATCGCGCTGCAACTGCCGGTGGGCTGCCTGCTGCCGGTGGCGGCCGCGGCGCTGCCGGTGCGGCGCGCCTGCCGCATCTCGGTCGGCGCGGCGCTGCGCGACATCGGCATCGTCACCAGCGGCCAGGCGCTGGCCACGACCCGACGCTGGCCGGTCGGCGGCCTGAGCCGGCCGCTGCTGATGGCCATAGGCAATGCCTTCCGGCGCCGCCAGCGCATGGTGCTGACGCTGCTGGCCCTGGCGGTCGGGGGCGCGGTCTATCTGGGCGCGGCCAATCTGCGCGGCGCGGTCAGCGCCTCGGTCGACCTGCTCTATGCCGACCAGCGCCATGACGTCTCGCTGCGCCTGGCCGAGCCGCAGCCGGCTGCGGCGCTCGAGGCCGCGGCGCTGGCTGTTGATGGCATAGCTGCCGCCGAGGCCTGGCGCGGCCAGCGGGCTACGCGGGTGCAGGCCGACGGGCTGGATGACGGCTTCGCCGTGCTGGGCCTGCCGCCCGCGTCAGTGATGCTGCGGCCCCGCCTGCTGGCGGGACGTTGGCTGACCGAGAACGACCGCATGGGCCTGGTCGTGAACGGCGCCTGGCTCAAGCAACATCGCGAGCTCGCGGTGGGAGCTGAGCTGGCATTGACGATGGACGGGCGCAGGCAGACCTGGCGCATCGTCGGCAGTGTCGATGCCGGTCTGCAGCCCCTGGCCTATGCCGCGCGGGCCGCGGTCGGTGGCGAGGCGCTCGCGACCAGCCTGGTGGTGCGCACGGGTTCGCGCAGCGCCGCCGCCCAGCTCGACGCGATCCAGCGCCTGCGCGCCGCGCTGGCCGAGGCTGGCATGCCGGTGGCGAGCAGCCAGCTGCAGAGCGAGGGCCGGCGCATCGTCGAGGACCATCTGCTGATGGTCGTCGACTTTCTGGGCGCCATGGCCTGGGTGATGATCGTCGTCGGCGGCATGGGTCTGGCCTCGACGATGGGCATGGGCGTGCTGGAGCGCACCCGCGAGATCGGCGTGCTGCGTGCGATCGGTGCCCCCGGCCGCACGATACAGCTGCTGGTGCAGACCGAGGGGTTGGTCATCGTGGTGCTGGCCTGGGCGCTGTCGCTGCCGCTGTCGGCAACCATGAGCCTGCTGCTGGCCGAGGCCTTCGGCCGCATCATGTTCGCGGTGCCGGCGCAGGTGATTCCATCTGCCGCCACCGCGCTGGGCTGGCTGGCGATCATGCTGCTGGTTTCGCTACTGGCCTGCGCCTGGCCGGCACGCAATGCCTCGCGGATATCCGCGGCGCAGGCCCTGAGCTACGAGTGAGGCTGTCGTTTCAAGCGCCCTCGTAGGCCGCCTGCAAGGCCGCGATGTCGATCTTGATCATCTGCAGCATCGCGTCGGCCGCGCGCTTGGCCTTGACCCGGTCGGGTTCGGCCATCATCTCGGCCAGCACCGCCGGGACGATCTGCCAGCTCAGGCCGTAGCGGTCCTTCAGCCAGCCGCAGGCCTCGGTGCTGCCGCCGTCGAGCAGCGCGTTCCAGTAGCGGTCAAGCTCGGCCTGGTCGGCGCAGCTGACCGAGAACGAGATCGCGTGGTTGAACGGGTCCAGTGGGCCCGCCGTCATCGCCGTGAAGGGCTGACCGAACAGCTCGAAATCCACCAGCTTGACCGAGCCCGGTGGGCCGCTGGGCGACTCGCTGGGCATGCTGGTGACGCGGACGATGCGTGAGTTCGGGAATATCGATACGTAGAACGCCGCGGCGGCCTCGGCCTCGGTGGCGTACCAGAGAAAGGGGGTGATCTTGAGTTGCATCTTCGTCTCCTGCTGGTCGAGGTCAGACGCTCATCATCATCTCGAAGCCGCCGTAGATCAGGCGCTTGCCGTCGAAAGGCAAGGGGTTCTCCCCCGACTGCATGCGCGGATCGGCCATGACCTTTTCCCAGCCCGCGTCACGCACCTGGCGCGAGGGCCAGGTGATCCACGAGAACACCACCGCCTCGTTGTCCTCGCGCTTGACGGCCATCGTGAAAGAGGTCAGCTTGCCCTCGGGTACATCGTCGCCCCAGCATTCGACTACCGTCAGGGCGCCATGCTCCTTGAACAGCGGCGCCATCAGCGCGGCATGCGCGCGGTAGGCCTCCTTGTTGGCGGTCGGTACGGCGGCCACGAATCCATCGACATAGCTCATTGCGGTCTCCTTTGAACGGGTTGCACAGCGCGGCAAACAGCATGCCTGCGGACACACGACGAACGAGGCAGGACGAAATCGACAGCCCGCCGGAAAGAATCAATCCGGCTTGATCTTGGCCCGCGCGATCACCGGCTTCCAGCGTTGCTGCTCCTGCTCGATGAAGCGGGCGAACTCAGCTGCGGTGCTGCCGACGACGATGGCTGCCTCGCTCTCCAGCAGCTTCACCGCCGAGGGCTCCTTGATCGCACGGGCGGTGGCCAGGGCCAGCTTGTCGGCATGGGCCTGAGGCAGCGAGGCAGGCGCGAGCAGGCCGTACCACTGGGTCATCTCGAAGCCCGGGAAACCCTGCTCGGCCACCGTGGGCACATCGGGCAGCTGGGCCAGGCGCTGCGTGGTGCCGGTGGCGATGCAGCGCAGCTTGCCGGTCTTGATGAACTGCATCACCGCCGGGGCGCCGACGGCGGCGGCGTCGAGACGCCCGCCCATCAGATCGGTCAGCTGCGGGCCGGTGCCGCGGTAGGGCACATGCAGCACGAAGATGCCGCTTTCCATCTTCAGGTACTCGAAGGCCAGGTGACCGGCGCTGCCATTGCCGGCCGAGCCGTAGTTCAGCTGGCCGGGCTTGGACTTGGCCAGCGCGATGAACTCCTTCAGATTCTTCACCGGCAGGTCGGGACGCACGACATAGAGGCTTGGCACCTTGGACAGCAGCGAGATCGGCCGGAAGGCCTTGGCGTCATAGGGCAGCTTGTCGAAGATGAAGGGGTTGACGGCCAGGGTGCCGATATGGCCCAGGATCACCGTGTGCTGGTCCTCCGCGCGGGCCACCTCGCCCATCGCCACATTGCCGGCCGCGCCGGGCTTGTTGTCCACGAACACGCTCTGGCCCAGCAGCTTGCCCAGCTCCGCCGCGGTGGCACGGGCCACGATCTCGGAGCTGCCGCCCGGTGCGAAGGGCACGACGAAGCGCACCGACTTGCTGGGCCAGGCAGCCTGGGCACGGGCCACGGCCGGGAGCAGGGCCGCCGCGGTGGCGGCGCTGGCCAGGCTGAGGGCATCGCGGCGTGTCAGATGAAGGTGCTTCATGATGATTGTTTCCTGAGGATGGGAGGGCCCGGCCAGTATGGCCGAAGGGGGCGTGACGAGGTCAACCGTACAGTTGCAGCGGGTTGCGGAGCCGCACGGCATCGGCCTGCGCTCCCGACAGCACCGCGCGCACCGGCTGCCAGGTGGTCGCATAGGGCAGATCGATGGCGGGGTCCAGGCTGGTGTGAGGCCAGTCCGAGCCCCAGACCATGGCGCCGCCGAACAGCCTGGCAACGCGCTGCAGCGGCGCGTGCATCGTGTCAAAGGGGGCGCTGCTGTTCAGCCGGTACCAGCCCGACAGCTTGACCCAGGCGCCACCGCCCGCCAGGGCAGCGAGCGCGCCCCAGGCCGGGTCGTCCGCTGCAGTGCCGGCCTCGATGCCGGCGAGATGGTCGAGCACAAACACCAGGCCGGTCTCGCGCTGCAGCGGCAGCAGCGCCGGCAGATCGCTGCGGCGCACATACCACTGCGCATGCCAGCCGCGCTCGCGCAGCTTTGGTGCCAGCCGGCGCAACACATCGGCCGGGGGCTGCGACGAGCCGACCGGCGATACCTGGTTGAAGCGGATACCGCGCACGCCGGCGGCATGCAGCACATCCAGCTCGGCATCGCTCACCTCGGCCGCGACCACGGCCACGCCTCGGTGGCGACCGGCGCCGGCCTGCAGCGCCCGCAGCAGCAGCGCGTTGTCGCGACCATAGACGCTGGGCTGCACCAGCACCAGGCGGCTCACGTCCTCGGCTGTCGCACGGGCCTCGATCTCGGCCAGGGTCCGCGTCGCAGGCCGGTAGTGACCGGCCAGCACCGGTGCCGCCGCATCAAAGATATGGACGTGGCAGTCCCAGCCGCCGGGTGAAGTGCTCACTGCACGCTCAATCGCGGTTGATGCCCTGCTGCCGGACCACCTTGGCCCACAGCGCCTGCTGCTGCTTCAGGAAGACTGAGGCCTGGGTCTCGTCGCCGGCAAAGATGTCGCCGCCCAGCGTACGCACCCGGCCCACCACCTCGGCATCGTCTTTCACCTTGCGCAGGGCCGCCACCAGGCTGGCCTTGACCGCCGGGGCCAGGCCGGCCGGTGCGAGCACCGGGTTCCACTCAAGCACCTCATGGCCCTTGACGCCCAGCTCGTCCATCGTCGGCACCTCGGGCAGCACCCGGGTGCGCAGCCTGGCCGTGACCGCCAGCGCGCGCAGCTTGCCGGCCTGGATATGGCCCATGGACGAGGCCACGTTGGCAAAGAACAGCGGCACCTGGCCGCCCATCACGTCGGTCAGCGCCGGGCCGCCGCCGCGATAGGGCACGTGGTTCAGCTGCACCTTGGCCAACTCCTCGAACAGCGCACCGGCCAGGTGCTGGGCCGAGCCATTGCCCGATGAGGCATAGGCAATCTGGCGGGGCTTGGCGCGCGCCAGGCGGATCACATCGGCCACGGTCCTGGCCTCGAAGCTCGGTGTGCAGACCAGCACATTGGCGAATTGCGCAATCACGCCCAGCGGTTCGAAGGCGGTGGCGGTGTCGTAGGGCAGCCTGGCAAACAGCGCCGGATTGACGGCGAACGAGGAGGCATCGACCAGCAGGGTCGTGCCATCGGGCGCAGCGCGGGCCACCTGGCCGGCGGCGATCGTGCCGCTGGCGCCGGGCCGGTTCTCGACGATCACCGGCTGGCCCAGGGCCTCGGCGAGCTTGGGCGCTATCAGCCGGGCGATCAGGTCGGCCCCGCCGCCGGGCGGATAGGAGACCACCAGCGTGATCGTCTTGCCGCCGGCAATGGCAGCCGACGCATCGGCGGCGTACCAGGGCAGCAGCGCCGACCCCAGCGCCGCGCCCACGAGGCGCCGGCGGGTCGGCGATGAACAGAGTTTTGTGTTCAAGATCGTCCCTTTCAGGTAATGAATACGGTGTACTGGAAGGCATTCGCATCACCCCGCGTGGTGCGGCATTCGACGCAACGCCCGGTCAGGTCGAAGGCCTGCCGTCGCACCACCGCACTGGGGTGGCCCGTCGGCAGCTTCAGTGCCTTTGCATCGGCAGCGTTGAGCTGGCCGAAGCCGATCTCATCGACGGCGCGGTGCACATGCACCCCACAGGCCGCCGCCAGATGCGGATAGAGCAGGTCACCCCAGGCGGACGTATCACCGTCCTGCAAGGCCGAGCAAAGCGGCAGGGGCAGCCAGATCTCCTCGACCAGGCGCGGCACATCGTCGAGCGAGCGCAGGCGGCGCAGGCGCAGCGTCGCATCGCCCGGCCCTACGCCGAGCGCCCGCGCCACGGCTGCCGGCGCGGCCAGCACCTGACGCGAGACGATGCGCGACACCGGCACCTCGCCCGCGCCGTCGCCGAAGCGAAAGAAGCGCAGCATCGGCGCGCCGGTCAGCCCCGAGCAGACAAAGGTGCCGCGGCCATGGATGCGCTTGACCAGACCCTCATCGACCAGCAGGGCCAGGGCCTGACGCATCGTGCCCAGGGCCACGCCATGCTCGGTGGCCAAGGTCTGCTCGGCCGGCAAGGCGCTGCCAGGCGGCCATTCACCAGCCACGATGCGCGCCTTCAACGCGGCGGCCAGCGCGCCATAGCGGCTCTGGCCGGCGGACTGGCTGACCAGCTTCATCGGGGGTGATTCCATATTCATCTAGACCTATAGAGGATTATCTGGAATGTAGGCCACCTGCCATGCACCTGTCAACCATCGGTGCCTGCCCGCTCGGAGGGCAAATCCGCGCAGGATTCACTCATTGGCGGCGCGGCGTTGCGGCCCGCTCCCAGGCAGGGTCGGCGTTTCAACGACAATAGCGCCGCCCGAGATGGTCGGGCATCACTTGAGAAAAGACTCTGGAATGAACAAGACCGAACTGATTGAACACCTGGCCACCAAGCATGCGCTGACCAAGGCCGAAGCCGGCCGCATCCTCGAGACGCTGCTGGACGCAGTCGTCACCACGGTGAAAAAGGGCGGCGCAGTGGCCATCCCTGGCTTTGGTTCGTTCAAGCAGCACGCACGTGCCGCCCGTTCGGGCGTGAACCCCAGCACCGGCGCCAAGATCAAGATCGCTGCCGCCAAGCTGCCCAAGTTCACCCCGGGCGCCACGTTCAAGGCTGCCGTTGATCCCAAGGCTGCAGCACGCAAGGCCGCCAAGGTCGCCGCCGCTCCGGCCAAGGCTGCCAAGCCCGCCGCCAAAGCTGCTGCAAAGCCGGCTGCCAAGGCTGCCGTCAAGAAGGCCAAGAAGTAAGCAGGGCTCAGCCTTGTAGCGAAGTCGGCGTCCGCAAGGACGGCCGGCTTTTTCTTTGTCTGTGGCACAGTGCTCCCCTCACTAAAGGATCAAGCCCCGTGGCAAGCAGAGCAGGTTCAGCACCGACGATTGTGGATGTGGCCGCACAGGCCGGCGTGTCGATCAAGACGGTGTCGCGGGTGCTCAATCAGGAGCCCGGCGTGCAGGAGGCCACGCGCGAGCAGGTGCTCAAGGTGGTGGCGGCGCTGAAGTACCGGCCCAAGCTGTCGGCGCGCAGCCTGGCGGGCGCGCGCTCCTTTCTGATCGGTCTGCTCTACTACGACCCCAGCGCGGCCTTTGTGGCCGGTGTGCAGAAGGGCGCCACCCTGCGCTGCCGCGAGGCTGGCTACCACCTGGTGGTGGAGTCGCTGCACAACGACGCAGCCGATATCGACCAACAGGTCGAGCGCATGGTCTCGGCGCTGCGCCCCGACGGCATGGTGCTGACGCCGCCGCTGTGCGACAACCCCAAGGTGCTGAAGGCCCTGCGTGAAAGCCAGACGCCCTGCGTGCTGATGTCGCCGGGCCGCCAAGTCAAGGGTCAGCCCAGCGTCTGCATGGACGATGTGCATGCGGCCGAGGAGGTGACCAATCTCCTGATAAGCCTCGGCCATGAGCGCATCGCCTTCATCAAGGGCGCGACCGACCAGGCGGCCTCGGCGCGGCGCTACCAGGGCTTTGACAATGCGATGCGCGCCCATGGTCTGGCCGTTGACCCGGAGCTGGTGCACCAGGGCGACTTCACTTTCAAGACCGGCGTCGAGGGCGCGCACCAGTTGCTGAGCCGGCGCGTGCGGCCCACGGCCGTGTTTGCCAGCAATGACGATATGGCGCTGGGTGTGCTGGCCGCGGCGCAGCGCCTGGGCCTGGCTGTGCCGGCCGATCTGTCGATCGCCGGCTTCGACGATTCACCGGCGGCCGGCCTGGTCTGGCCGCCGCTGACCACGGTGCGCCAGCCGGTGGACCAGATGGCACGCACGGCGGTGGAGATGCTGATCGGCGCGAACCGCAGCGATGCCGAGCCGCCGACCGAGGCCAGCCTGCACCGCGTGCTGCCCTACGAGCTGGTGGTACGCGACTCGACCAGCGCGCCGTTTGATCGCCCGGCCCGCGTGGCGGGCAAGGCCAGAAAACGCTAAACCGCCGCGCGTGCGCACATGCGCTCGACCAGTGCGCGATGTGTGGGCAGATCGCCCAGCGCGTGCTCGGACAGTTGCCGAATCATCTGGAACTCCTTGCGCGCATCGTCGATGCGCGGGTAGGCGGCGCGGCTGGCGCTGATATCGCAGCCGAATTCCATGCCGTGCAGAACGTACTGCCAGCTCGACGGCGGGTACATCTCCAGGTCGGTGACGAAGTCCAGCCGGTGCGGCGGCCGGCAGCGCCACATCGCCAGCTTCTCGCGCAGCGAGTCGGGCACCGAGCGCGGATCGGCGTTGTCGCGCCAGAAGTCGGTATCGCTGCGCTGCGTCAGGCAGTAGTGCATCTTGACGAAATCGACAATGCGCTCATAGCGCGCCTTCATCTGGTCGTTGAACTGCCGGGCCGCCGGCGCGATGTTGCCATCGGCCGGGAACAGAAAGCCGACCAGATAGGCCGCCGTTTCGATCAGGCCTATGCCCGATGATTCGAGTGGTTCGAGAAAGCCGCCGCTCAGGCCCACGGCCACGCAGTTCTTCACCCATTGCACCTCGCGGTAGCCGACATTGAGCTTGAGGAGCCGCGGGCTCAGCGTCTCGGCGGCAGGGCCGATATAGCCGCGCAGCACGTCTTCGGCGCGGCCATCGTCGGTGTGGCGACTGGAATAGACGTAGCCCACGCCACGGCGCTGCTGCAGGCCGATGTCCCAGGTCCAGCCGGCCTCGTGGGCAGTCGATATGGTGTACGAGGCTATTGGATGGTTCTGGCTGTCGGGCCCTTCGTAAGGCACCTGCACGGCCACCGCGCGGTCAACGAACAGCTGGTCGTTGATGTTGCGAAACGGCGAGCCCAGTGCAGTGCCTATCAGTGCGGCGCGGAAACCAGTGCAGTCGATGTAGAGGTCGGCGGTCAGCGAGCCATGCTCGCGCGTCACGACCGAGCCAATCGCACCGTCTTCGGCCAGCTCGACCCGCTCCACCGTGCCGATCAGCTGCTGCACGCCCAGCGACTGGCCGTGCTCGCACAGCAGCGCAGCAAAGCGGCCGGCGTCGAAGTGATAGGCGTAGTTGAGGGGGCCGATGAAGTCGGCATCGGTGAAGCGCTTCGGGCCGTGCGAAGCATCGGCAACGCGCTTCTGCAGGGTCGCGGCCTCGGCGAAGGCCGTGTTGCCGCGGGCCGCGCCGAGCAGCCAGTAGGGCAGCAGCTCGGGCCCGCCGGGGCGCTGACTGGGCGCGCTGAAAGGATGGAAGTAGTGGTCATGGCCGGCCGTGCCGGGCGGCCGCACCCAGTGATCGAAACGTATGCCCTGCTTGAAGGTCGCATTGCAGGCACGGATGAAGCAGGCCTCGTCAATGCCTATGGCCGCCAGCGTGCCCTTGATCGACGGGAAGGTGCCCTCGCCGACGCCGATGATGCCGATCTCGCTGGACTCGATCAACGTGATCTTCACGCCCCCAGCGGCCGTGCCCAGGGTCTTGGCCAAGAAGGCGGCAGTCAGCCAGCCCGCCGTGCCGCCACCGACGATCAAGACCTCTTGGATGGGCTTCATGCGTTTCACCTTTTTCGAAACAAACCATAGGGGACACTGCGGCAACTGTAGTGTTGACCGGCCCTGTCGAGTAGGCGAACTAGGGAAAACGACAACGTTGTCATAAATCCATGAGATTCCAATTGACAACGTTGTCATCGGCTGATTACCATCCGCCCCGGATCATGAGAAATGTCGCCGCAAGCCGGCGAACAAAGACCGACAACAGGTCAACCGCTGGGTGCCATGCACCCATCCACAACAGGAGACAACATGACGACTCGCTCACCCAAGCCCCGGATGTTTCTGGGCACGCCCGTCCAGCTGGCCGTGATCACGCTGTTGGCCGGCGCCGGCTCGGTCTGCGCGCAGACGGCCCCTGCTGAGGGCACGGCGGCCGATCCCACCAAGCTGCCCGTGGTCACCGTGACGGCCACCAAGAAGACGACCTCGCTGCAGAAGACTCCGGTGGCCATCACCGCCGTCAGCGCATCGGCACTGGAAGACGTGCACGCCCAGACCCTGCTCGATGTCTTCAACCTCGTGCCCAGCCTGCAGGGCACGGGCCAGGGCGACCATGGCATCGTCAGCATCACCTTGCGCGGCATCGGCAACGACAGCGCCAAGACCGAGTACGCAGACCCCGAGGTCGCGCTGTTCGTCGATGGCGTGTTCTCGCCGCGGCCCGAGGGCGCCTCGACCCTGCTGTTCGACCTCGATGGCCTGGAGGTGCTGCGCGGCCCGCAGGGCACGCTGTGGGGTCGCAACTCGACCGTAGGCACGATCAATCTGAAGACCGCCAAGCCGGTGCTGAAGAGCCAATCGGGCTACTTCGAGGGCGGCGTCGGCAGCTACAACCGCCTGGGCGCGCGGGGCGCCGTCAATGTGCCGATCAACGACACGCTGGCGATGCGCTTTGCCTTTGTCCACGAACAGCATGACGGCTATGTGGACTATCAGCGCTCGCCCCAGCTCTCGCTTGCCAGCCAGCAGACGGCCTATGCGGCCGCCAACGGCGGCAGCCTGACAGGCTTCCAGGCGCTGAACCCGAATCTGTTCGTGCAGGGCGGGCCGAAGTACAACGCGCAGAACCAGAGCGCGGCACGCGTCAGCTTCCTGTTCAAGCCATCGAACGAGCTGCGCTGGGACCTGTCGTTCGAGCAGTTCCGCGACCGTGGCACGCCCTCGATGAGCCTGATGCAGACGCCGCGCGCCGGCGAGAAGTTCTGGTCTGCCTTGATCGACACCGCGCCTTCGCTGTCGCGTGACGCCACCGCCGTGCGCAGCCGCGTCGAGTACGACTTCAACGGCATGAGCCTGGCCTATGTGGCGGGCATAGGCCGCTTCAAGGGCTCGGGCACCTATGACCAGGATCTGGGTGTGCAGATCCCGACCAGCTTCACCACCGGTGCCAATCATCAGGAAGACAACACGGTCTGGTCCAAGTACAACAACTACAGCCATGAGCTGACCCTGCAGTCCACCGGCAAGAAGAACCTCGACTGGATGCTGGGCGTCTATTACGCGGCCGAGGACAACGGCATACGCTTCGACATCCCGATCATGAACGGCACGCAGCAGGGCACCGTGGGCTGGCAGGGCTCCTTCATCCAGCCCAAGGAGACGGTGGACTCCAAGGCCGTGTTCGGCCAGATCACCTTCAATGTGACCGATGCGCTGCACCTCACCGGCGGCCTGCGTTACACCCATGACGACCGCAAGAACATCGGCGGCCGCGGCTGGTTCTGGACCTATGACGCGACCGTGCCGCAAGTGCCGCTGAACGCCGGACTGGACCCCACCCAGCCGGGCAATGGCTACAGCGCCGGCAATATCAACGACGCCCACTACACCGGCAGCAAGACCACCTATCTGCTGCGCGCCAACTACGACCTCAGCAAGGACATGATGGTCTACGGCAGCATCTCCACCGGCTACAAATCGGGCGGCTCGGGCGACGGTGGTCTGCACTACGGCCCCGAGACCCTGACCAACTACGAAGCGGGTCTGAAGAGCACGCTGATGGACGGCCGGATGACCTTCAATCTGAGCGCGTACCACATGAACTTCAAGGATTTCCAGTTCAGCGCGCCGGTGATCGTCAATGGCAACCGGCAGTTCGCCTACAGCAATGCCGAGGGCGCCAAGGTCTCGGGCCTGGAGGCCGAGCTGGCCGCCCGGGTCGGCAACGACGGCAAGCTGGGGCTGACCCTGTCCTACACAAAAACCAAGCTCGGGGAACTCGTCGCCGCATCGAACGACTATCAGCTGCCGGCCTGCTTCGACCCGGCGCTGGGCGGCAACTGCCTGAGGGTAACCGGCAACGAGCTGCCGCACGCGCCCAAGTTCGCGCTGCAGCTGCAGTACGAGCACACCTTCAACCTCAGCGACGGCAACACGCTGGCGCCGCGCATCAGCTACCACTACCAGACGGCGAACTGGCTGTCGGTCTTCAACCTGGGCGACGGTGACCGACAGAAGGCCTACTCGACCGCCGACGTGGGCCTGCGCTACAGCGCCAAGAAGAACTGGTACGTCGATGCCTTCATTCGCAATCTGTCGGACGCCAGGGTGAAGACCAGTGCCGGCAGCGCGGGCTCGTTCGCCAACCCGATCTGGACGGCGCAGTACATCGCACCGCGCACCTTTGCGATCAATGCGGGCTACAACTTCTAAGTCGAGAAGGGATTGTGCGTATGCCCGGGCCTTGGCCCGGCCTTCAAACCCCTCCGTTGAGGCTCTAATCCGAGGGAACCTCAATGGAGACCGCCCCCATGTCCATGAAGCTCGCTACCCTGGCCCTCGCCGCCGTCCTGCTTGCCCCGGCGCAGGCGCAACAGAAGACCACGCTGACCGTGGCCACCTTCCCCGATCTGGACCGCGCCGCCAAGGCAGCCGTGCCGGCCTGGAACAGGCAGTACCCGAACGTCGAGCTGAAGATCATCTCGCTGCAGTACGCCGACCACCACACGGCGATGACCACCGCCCTGGCCACCGGCTCGGGCCTGCCCGATGTGATGGCGCTGGACCTGCGCTTCATCGGCAAGTTCGCCGAGAGCGGCGGCCTGGAAGACCTGGCCAAACCGCCCTTCAACGGCCTGGCGCTGCGCGAGCAGTTCGTGCGCTACACCTACACGCAGGCGACCAGCAGCAGCGGCGCGCTGGCCGCCATGCCCACCGACATCGGCCCGGGCACCCTGCTGTACCGCAAGGACATCATCGACAAGGCCGGCGTCACCGAAGCCGATCTGACCCGGGACTGGGCCAGCTATATCGCCGCCGGCAAGAAGATCAAGGCCGCCACCGGCGCCTACCTGTTGGCCGATGCCGCCGATCTGCGCGACATCGCGCTGCGCGCCGGCCTGAAGGACGGCGAGGGCATCTACTTCGACGCCAAGGGCCAGGTGCTGGTCGACAGCCCGCGCTTCGTGCGTGCCTTCGAACTGGGCCGAGAGGCCCGCCAGGCCGGGCTTGATGCCAAGGCCACATCCTGGACCAATGAATGGGCGGCCGGCTTCAAGCAGGGGCGCATCGCCACGCAGATGATGGGCGCCTGGTTGACCGGCCATCTGAAGAACTGGCTGGCACCCGACACCGCGGGCAAGTGGCGCTCGGCCAATCTGCCCGGTGGCCTGTACGGCTCCTACGGTGGCTCGTTCTACGCGATACCGAAGAAGGCCGCGCACAAGCCCGAGGCCTGGGACTTCATCCGCTTCATGACCGCCAACAAGGACACGCAGCTGAATTCGCTGCGCGTGCTCGACACCTTCCCGGCGCTGATCGCCGCGCACCAGGACGCGCTGATGGACGAGCCGATCGCCTTCCTCGGCGGCCAGAAGGCGCGGCTGCTGTGGCGCGACATTGCGGCCAAGGTACCGGCGATTCCGGTCAGCAAGTACGACGCGGTGGCCACCGACATCATCCGCGACGAATTCGAGAAGGTGGTGGCCGAGGGCAAGGACATCAAGACGGCGCTGGCCGATGCGAAGTCGCTGATCGCGCGCCGCGCGCGCCGCTGAGTGGTGATGAAGATGCGTCAACTCAAAGCCCGCGACGTCGCGCCCTATCTCTTCATCGCGCCCTTCTTCGTGCTGTTCCTGGTGTTCGGCCTGTTTCCGCTGGGCTTCTCGATCTGGCTGTCGCTGCACCAATGGGATCCGGCCGCCGGCCTGGCCGCGATGCGCTGGGTCGGACTCGAGAACTACGGCTACGCCTTGACAGACCCCTGGTTCCACAAATCGCTCTACAACACGCTGTGGTTCGCCATCGTCTCCGGCCTGCCCCAGCACCTGCTGGCGCTGCCGCTGGCCTACTTCATCAACCGGCGTCTCAAGCGCACGCGAAATGCCGTCGTCGGGGCCTACTTCCTGCCCTACATCACCTCCAGCGTGGCCATCGCGCTGATCTTCAGCACGCTGCTGTCCAAGGACTATGGCGTGATCAACGCGGTGCTCGCCGAACTGACCCGTGTGCCGCTGCTGGGCACCTTGATGCCGGCCGAGAGCATCGACTGGCTGGGCCAGGCCGCCTACACCAAGCCGGCAGTCGCCTTCGTCGTGTTCTGGCGCTTCCTGGGCTGGAATGTGGTGCTCTACCTGTCGGCGCTGCAGGTCATAGACAAGGACCTGTTCGAGGCCGCGACGCTCGACGGTGCCGGCGAGTGGCAGCAGTTCCGCTACATCACGCTGCCGCTGCTAAAGCCGATGATGTTCTTCGCCGTCACCTTGACCCTCATCGGCAATCTGCAGCTGTTCGAGGAACCCTTCATCCTGGTGGACATCGAGAAGGGCGTCAGCCAGTCGGTGATGACCACGGCCATCTTCATGTACCGGCTGGCCTTCTCGGATGGCGACTTCGGCACCGCCTCGGCCGTGTCCTGGCTGCTGTTCATCGTCATTGCGGTGCTGACCTGGCTCAACAGCCGCTTGTTCGGCCGTCAGGTCGGAGGTGAACATGCGGCGCGCTGACACCACCTCCACCGCCATGGCCTGGCTGCTGGTCGGTGCCGGCGCGCTGATACTGATCGCGCCGTTCTACTTCACCTTCGTCTTCGCCACCCATCCGCGCACCGAGATCTTCAACTCGCCGCCGCCGGCCTGGTTCGGCACATCGGCACTGAGCAACTTCGACCTGCTGCTGGAGCGTCTGCCCTTCTGGCGCAATCTGGGCATGAGCCTGTATGTGGCCAGCATGACGACGGCGCTGAACCTTCTGCTGTGCTCGCTGGCCGGCTACGCCTTCGCCACCTACGAGTTCCGCTTCAAGCGCGAGCTGTTCGCCGTGGTGCTGGCCTCGATGATGCTGCCCAGCTTCCTGAACATGATCCCCAGCTTCATGGTGATGGATGCCTTAGGCTGGATCGATCAGCCACGCGCGCTCTACATCCCGGCCGCCGCCGGGGCACTGGGCATCTTCATGATGCGCCAGTACATAGGCTCGGCGATCCATCGCGACCTGATAGATGCCGCGCGGATGGACGGCTGCGGCGAGTTCCGCATCTTCTGGAGCGTGGTGCTGCCGCTGCTCGGCCCGGCACTCGGCACGCTGGGGCTGATCACCTTCATCTCGTCCTGGAACAACTTCGTCGCACCGCTGGTGGTGATGCGCTCGGCCGAGAACTACACGCTGCCGCTGGCCCTGCGCTCGATGCAAAGCCCCAACAACACCGAGTGGGGCGCTTTGATGATGGGCAGCGCCATCGCGATGTTGCCGCTGTTGATCGTCTTCTTCTTCAGCGCCAGGCGACTGGTGGCTGGCCTGACCTCGGGCGCCGTACGCGGTTAGCTCTCTTGCTTGACTGAACTGAATCCATGAACGCCACAGACAACACCCCGGTCTCGATCGCCGAACTGGCGCGCGCCTTCAAACCCGACTTCCAATGGGGAGCGGCGACCAGCGCCGCCCAGATCGAAGGCGCCGCATTGACCGATGGCAAGGCCGACTCGATCTGGGACCGCTTCTGCCGCGAGACCGGGCGCATCAACGATGGCTCGAACATCGACGTGGCCTGCGACCACTACCACCGCTACAAGGACGATGTGGCGCTGATGAAGGGGATGGGCCTGGACGCCTACCGCTTCTCTTTCGCCTGGCCGCGACTGCAGCCGCTGGGCCGCGGCGCCTGGAACGAGGCCGGCTTTGATTTCTACGACCGGCTGATCGACGAACTGCTGGCTGCCGGCATCAAGCCCCACGCCACGCTGTACCACTGGGACCTGCCGGCCGCGCTGCACGACGAATTCGGCGGCTGGGCCTCGCGCCAGATCGTGCCGCTGTTCGCCGACTACGCGGCCGAGGTGGCCCGCCGCTTCGGCGACCGGCTGGCCAGCCTCTCGACCCTGAACGAACCCTGGTGCGTGGCCACCCTGGGCTACGAAACCGCCCAGTTCGCCCCGGGCCTGACCAGCCGCGCCGTCGCCGCCCAGGTCTCTCACCATCTGATGATGGCCCATGGTGCGGCGATACAGGCGATGCGGCCGCTAACCAAGACGCCGCTGGGCGTGGTGCTGAACCACACGCCCGCCTTTCCGGCCCAGGCCACCGAGGCCGACCGCCGCGCCGCCCGCATTGACGATGGCCTGAATGTGCGCTGGTATATGGACCCGATCTTCCGCGGCCAGTACCCGGCCGATGTGATCGAGCATCTGGGCGAGGATGCGCCGGTGATCGAGCCTCAAGACCTGGCCCTGATACAGCAGCCGCTGGACTTTCTGGGCGTCAACTTCTACACCCGCAGCTTCATCAGCACCCGGCTGCCGGCCGTGCCGGCCCCGGGCAAGCAGGGCTTCACCGACATGGGCTGGGAAATCTACCCCAAGGCCCTGACCCAGCATCTGGTGCGCATCACCCGCGAATACTCGCCGCCACCGATCTACATCACCGAAAACGGCATGGCCAATGCCGACACCGTGATCGATGGCCGCGTCACCGACCACGAGCGCATCGCCTATCTGCGTGAGCACCTGCGTGCGCTGGCCAGCGCCATCGATCTGGGCGCCGATGTGCGCGGCTATTTCTACTGGAGCCTGCTCGACAACTTTGAGTGGAACTCGGGCTACACCAAGCGCTTCGGCCTGTTCCATGTGGATTTCGCCACGCAGCAGCGCCTGGCCAAGGACAGCGCGAACTGGTACCGCGAGTTCATCGCCGCCCACCACGATTTGAAGGCCTGAGATGAAGAAGATCGACGTGCGCGTCGCGGCTATGGGGCGGCAGAGGAGGCGGGGGGGCGGCCACCACGGGCTGAAGCTTGGGCCGGTCCGTTCGGCCCGACCTCCAGCTTCTCTATGCCCGCCGTGGCCGGCCCCCCACCCCCTCTGCGGATGCGCTGGTGGCCACCAACCCCGCGCAGTGCTCGCGTCTGGCGGAATGGCGAGCCTGCACACACTGTGCAGCAGCGATGAGGGCGCGCCGGTCGCAGCGGGCATAAAGAAGCCGATGCCCGGTCCGAGCAGGACCGGACGATGCTTCAGCCCGCTGCGGCCGGCGCGCCCTCGTCGCTGCCGCTACACACATCAAGTGGCGAGCCAAACGAAGCGGAGCCACTGAAGATGGCAAGTCTCAGCTTCAAGAGCGTTGACAAGAGCTATGGCAACAACGCGGCCGTCGTCCGCAACCTGAACCTCCACGTAAACGATGGCGAGTTCATGGTCCTGGTCGGCCCATCGGGCTGCGGCAAGAGCACGTCCTTGCGCATGCTCGCCGGCCTGGAAGACGTCAGCGCCGGCCAGATCTTCATCGGCGAGCGCGAGGTCACAGACCTAGCGCCCGCCCAGCGTGGCGTGGCCATGGTGTTCCAGAGCTATGCCCTCTATCCGCACATGACAGTGGCCGAGAACATGGGCTTCGGGCTGAAGATGTCCGGCGCCTCCAAGGCCACGGTGAACGAGGCGGTGCTGAAGGCCGCACGCAGCCTTCAGCTTGAGCCGCTGCTGGCGCGCCGGCCCAAGGAGCTGTCGGGCGGCCAGCGGCAGCGGGTGGCCATAGGCCGGGCCATCGTGCGCGAGCCGCAGGTATTTCTGTTCGACGAGCCGCTGTCGAACCTGGATGCCTCGCTGCGCAACGAGATGCGGGTCGAGCTGTCGCGCCTGCACGAGCGACTGGGCGCCACCATCATCTACGTCACCCACGATCAGGTCGAGGCGATGACCTTGGGCGACCGCATCGCCGTGTTCAATGGCGGCCGCATCGAGCAGGTCGGCCCGCCGATGGAGGTCTATCGCCGGCCGGTGAACCGCTTCGTCGCCGGCTTTCTGGGCTCGCCGCGTATCAACTTCCTGCCCTCTGCCTTGATGCCTGGCCTATTACCCGCCGGCACCGCCAGCGTCGGCTTGCGCCCCGAGCATCTGCGCTGCGTGGCGGGTGATGCGGGACCGGGTCTTGCCGGTGCGCTGGAGCTGGTCGAGCACCTGGGCGATGCCTGCCTGGCCTATGTGCGCGTGGTCGGCGTCGAAGACATCGTCGCCGTCAAGCTCGGCGCCGCCGAGGGCCTGGCCTTGCAACGCCACCAGCCGGTGCGGCTGCAGTTCGACGATGCGCATGTGCTGGCCTTCGATGCCCAGGGCCTGACGCTGTTTTCCTGATATTGGAGTGCCCAGAGAATGAAGTCGAGCAGCTTTCCCCGCCTGGTGGCCGATGTCGGCGGCACCAATGTGCGCTTTGCCAGCCAGTACGTGGCGCAGGGTCCGTTGATGGGCATGGCCAGCTATGCCTGCGCCGACTTCGCGACCCTGTGGGATGCGCTGCAGCACCATCTGGCCGCGCGCGGCGAGGGCCGGCCGCGCTGGTGCGCAATCGGCATTGCCACCGCCATCACCGGCGACCATGTGCAGATGACCAACCACCACTGGGGTTTCTCGATCGCCGCGCTGCAGCAGGCGCTGGGCGCCGAGCGGTTGGTGGTGCTGAACGACTTCACCGCGCTGGCGCTGTCCCTGCCCGCGCTGGCCCCCGAGGCGCGCCGCCAGGTCGGCGGCGGCGCGGCGGTCGATGGCGCACCGCTGGGCCTGGTCGGCCCCGGCACTGGCCTGGGCGTCAGCGGGCTGCTGGCCGGCCAGTTGGCCATCGGCGGCGAGGGCGGCCATGTGACGCTCAGCTCCTGCGAGCCCGAGGAGGATGCGGTGCTGAAGGTGCTGCAGCGCCGCTTCGGCCATGTCTCGGCCGAGCGGGCGCTGTCGGGGCCAGGTCTTGAAAATCTGTACCGGGCCCTGGCCGAAGTGCGTGGCCAACCGGAGGCACCGCTGGACGCCAAGGACATCAGCAGCGCCGCGCTGGACGCCAGCAACCCGCTGGCCGTGGCCGCGCTGCAGCTGTTCTGCAGCCTGCTGGGCAATGTGGCCGGCAATGTGGCCTTGACCCTGGGCGCGCGCGGCGGCCTCTACATCGGCGGCGGCATCGTGCCGCGGCTGGGTGAGTGGTTCGACCACAGCCGCTTCCGCGAGCGCTTCGAGGCCAAGGGGCGCTTCCGCAGCTATCTGCAGGCAATCCCGACCTATGTCGTCCAGGCAGGGGACCAGGCCGCGCTGCTGGGCGCCAGCCGCGCACTCGATGCGGGAGCCCATCACTGACGGCGCTAGACTGGCCTCGCCCCCCACAGCGAGATCCGCCATGTCAACACCCGCCTTCGAAGTCCTGCCCCGCGATCTGTCGCCCTACAAGGCCGGCAATGTCGGCGTGGACTATGTGCACCGCTTCGAGTCCGGCAAGCCCGGGCCCCATGTGCTGATCAATGCGCTGACCCATGGCAACGAGTTCTGCGGCATGGTGGCCGCTGCCCATCTGCTCGACAACGCGGTGCGCCCGAAGATAGGCACGCTGACGGTCAGCTTCGCCAACGTGCAGGCGTATGAGAGCTTCAATGCCGACAAGCCCTTCGACAGCCGCCAGATCGACCACAACCTGAACCGCATCTGGTCGGCCGAATGGCTGGACGGACCCGAGGACAGCATCGAGCTGCGGCGCGCCCGCGCGCTGCGCTCGGTGGTGGCCGCGGCCGATCACATCCTGGACATCCACTCGACCTCGCAGGACGTGGTGCCCTTCTGGGTCTATCCCGACTACGCCCGCAATGCCGAGCTGGCCAGCGCGCTGTCGCAGCCGGCCGTGCATATGGTGATGCCCAGCGGCATGCAGTCCGGCACACCGCTGATACAGCATGGGCGGCACGGCCAGGCCGACGGCCCCGGCGCGGCCCTGGTGGTCGAATGCGGCCAGCACTTCAAGCAGGCCAGCGCCGATACGGCGGTGGCCGTGACGCTGGAGTTCCTGGCCCACTTCGGGCTGATTGATCACCCGAAAACTACGCCGGCCGCAGCGCGCCGCTACGCGCTGATGAAAACCCATGTGGTGCAGAACGCCGACTTCCGCTTCGCCCGCCCGGTGGTGGGCCTGGAAGTGTTCGCCGAGGGCGAGCTGATCGCCACCGATGGCGACACCGAGATCCGCGCGCTGTGCGAGGGTTGCACCATCTTCATGCCCACGCGCAGCCCCATCGTCGGCCGCGAGGGTGTGTACCTCACCCGTCCGCTGGGCTGAGCGATCCAGGGGCGCTGGCCATGACGGCCGACCTGTTCGCCGATCAGCCCCGCAGCCCCTCGCGGCAGGCCCTGGCCGAGGGCGCCTGGGTGCTGCAGGCCTTTGCGCAAGACCGGCAGCAGGCCCTGCTGGACGAGATCGAAGCCTTGCTGGCACAGGCCCCGCTGCGCCATCTGCTGACACCCAGCGGCCACACGATGTCGGTGGCGATGAGCAATTGCGGCGCCCTGGGCTGGGTGTCGGACGCGCGCGGCTATCGCTACGATGCGCTTGACCAGCTCACTGGCAAGCCCTGGCCCCCGATGCCGGCGCTGTTCGAGCGACTGGCCCTCGAAGCTGCCACGGCCGCCGGCTTCGAAGGCTTCAGACCCGACGCCTGCCTGATCAACCACTATGTACCCGGCGCCAAGCTGAGCCTGCACCAGGACCGTGATGAGCGCGACCGGCGCCAGCCCATCGTCTCGGTGTCGCTGGGTCTGCCGGCAGTGTTCCAGTTCGGCGGCCTGACGCGCAGCGGGCCGCTGCAGCGCACCCGGCTGGAAAGCGGTGATGTGGTGGTGTGGGGCGGGCCCTCGAGGCTGGCCTATCACGGCGTGGCGGCGCTGGCCGAGGGCGAACATGGGCTGACCGGCCGCTGCCGCTACAACCTGACCTTCCGGCGTGCCGGCTAGGGCCTGTTGACGCTACGTCTGCCTGTGCGAGCAGGGCTGCCACACAAATGGCCGTGCACGTCGTTGCAAAGCCTCACCGGGGGGCCTACCCCGGTTTCGTTTTGCGCCTAGTTCACGGCGATTTGTGTGGCAACGCATCAGGCAGACGTAGCGTCAACAGGCCCTAGGCCAGCCGCTGCAGCACGACTTCCCAAGCCCATTTCGGATGCTCGTAGCGGCCAATCACCCCCTCCTTGCAGCTCAGCGTCGACCAGCCCTCGGCAAACATCAGCGTCACATCATCGGCATCGAAGAAGCGCTTGGGAAAGCCGTCAACCAGATAGTAGCGGGGCGCGATCTCGGGATGGCCGACCGCACCGTAGTGCACGTCGCGGGTCGAGTTGAGCCGGCACACCAGCAGGCCGCCGGGCGGCAGCCACTGATGGATGCGCCGCGCCAGGGCCAGGGTATCGGGCCAGCTGAAGTAGTGCAGGCTCAGCGAGGCCAGCACCACCGAGCAGCCCTCGGCCTCGGGCGGGAACGGTGCCTGCAAGTCCTGGCGGTGGATGCGCGCGGACGGCGCTCTCAGGCGCGCCTCGGCGACCGCCTCTTCCGACAGATCCAGCGCCACCACGTCCAGCCCGTGGGCCAGCAGGGTGGCGGTGTCGCGCCCGCTGCCACAACCCAATTCCAGTATCGGCCGGCCGGCGCTGTGCCGGGCCATCAAGGGCAGCCAGGGCTGCAGCCAGCTATCGTCGTTGTCCATCTCTGCGTTCGGTTCATGCGGCTTGACGCCGGAGCGCCGATACTCGCACATCAGTATCAAATTGCGGATCACATCGCCAGAGCACCATGGATCAGCTGCGTTCAATGCGGGTTTTTGTGCGCGTCGTCAGCGAGGGCGGCTTTGCTGCGGCCGCACGCGCGCTGGACATGGCGCCGACCGTCGTCACCCGCGTCATGGCCGAGCTGGAGCAGCACCTGGGCGCCAGGCTGCTGAACCGCACCACGCGCCGGATGGCGCTGACCGAGATCGGTGAGGCCTATCTGGAGCGCGCCCGTGCGGTGCTGCTGGCCGTTGACGAGGCCGATGCCTTGGCCGGCGCCTCGGCCACCGATCCGCGCGGCCTGCTTCGGGTGCTGGCCCCGCCGGCCTTTGCCATCCACCAACTGGCCAAGCATCTGCCGCGCTTTCGTGCGCGCTACCCCCATGTGATGCTGGAGCTGAGCCTGCCCGGGCCGGTGGAGACGATGGATGAGAACTTCGATGTCTGCATCCTGATGACGGCGCAGGGCAATCTACAGGGCGATTTCATCGCGCGCCGTCTGGCCACCTCCGAGTACCTGACCTGCGCCTCGCCCGCCTATCTCGACCGGCGCGGGCGGCCCCGCCAACCGGCCGACCTGCTGCAGCACGACGTCATACTGCCGGCCAACTCGTCCGTCAGGCGCGAAGTCACCTACTACCGCAGCCAGGCCCATGCCCAGCCGGGCCAGCCCGCCTCGGTGACCTTGGCCACGCCGCCGGGCGTGCTGATCAGCAGCTACTCCGATATGAACTACGCCGCCGCCCTGGCCGGCGTCGGCCTGGCGGGTGTGCCCACCTTTGTGGCCGAGCAGGCGCTGCGCGACGGCCGCCTGGAGCATGTGCTGCCGGGCTGGCGCCTCAGCAAGGTGCAGCTGTCGGTGGCCATGGCCACACGCCAGCATGTACCGGCCCGCACTCGCGCCTTCATCGACTTCCTGGTGCAGACCTTTGGCGGTGAGGATCGTGATCCTTGGCTGCTGCCCGACGCGCAGGAACACGCGGCAGCATTGCCGGCCTGACAACCGCTGGCGCCGCAGCGCCAACGCTTCGCGCCGCACCGCCCTGGCTTGATCGCATTGCGCTGGAAGCCGCGGCGCTCAAGCACGAAAGTTCACTCCATCGAAGGCGCTGTTGCTCTTCGACTCAGCAAACCAACCGGAGTGAATCACCATGAAATTCCTGAAGCCCATTTCCCGCAGCACCCTGCAATTCGCACTCACCACCACGCTGGCCCTGCTCGGCAGCCTGGCCATGACCCAGCAGGCCATGGCGGCCGATGCCGGCAAGACACGCCAGGCCGTGCAGGCCGAACTGGCTCAGGCCCGCGCCGACGGCACGGTGGCCAGGCTGGCCGCCGACACCGAGCTGGCCCCGCCGGTGAAGACCTTTGGCGGCCGCTCGCGTGCCGAGGTGATTGCCGAGCTGGTGCAGGCCCGCGCCGAGGGCATGATGGCCAGCAACAACGAGGCCGATCCGTTCACGACGCAGAACATTGCTGCCGCGCGGGCCGAGAACGCAGCGCGCCAGGAGGCCAAGGCCGGCAAGCCGAACCGCTGATGCGAGGCCGCAAGGCAATACCTGACCCTTTTGCACCTTCATCCATGCCCGGCCCTGACCTCACGTCAGGCCGGGCACAGTTTCTTTACACTTCGTTCACACGCGCGCCAGAAGCCCGTTGCAGAGTGGGTCCTGGGCGCCGATGCGCCGGAGGCAAGCCACCATGATGCTCAATTTCAAACCACTCAAGCCGGCGGCACTGCTCGCCGCCACGATGCTGATGTGCGTGGCCGGCCCGTCCGCACAGGCGCAGGAGCGCCATGGCGGCCACGGTGGCTATGTCGGCCCGCAGCGCGGTGGCGGTAGCCACGCCTCGCCACACTGGCAGCTGGACCGCCGCTACCAGCACAACCACTACTACCCTTCGCGCGGCTATGTGTCCATCGGCCTGCCGCCCGGGGCCATCAGCATTGGCCACGGGCGCGGCAGCTACTTCTTCCACAGCGGTGTCTGGTTCAGCCCGGTGGGCAGCCGCTACCGGGTGGTGGCCCCGCCCTTCGGCATCGTGGTGCCGGTGCTGCCACCGGCCTACACGCCGCTATGGATAGACAGCACCCGCTACTACTATGCCAACGGCAGCTACTACACGGCGGCCACCGACGGCGGCTACACGGTGGTGCCGCCGCCGCCGGGCGCCGAGCAGGCCAGACCGCTGCCGCCGCTGCCCGAAGCCAAACCGGCGCCCGATCCCATCATCTACCCACGCTCCGGCCAGAATGCCCAGCAGACCGAAAGCGACCGCCAGGAATGCAACCGCTGGGCCACCACCCAGCCCGCGGCCCAGGTCGATGCCAGCGTGTTCCAGCGCGCGGTGGCGGCCTGCATGGATGGCCGCGGCTACACGGTGCGCTGATCCTTCACGCCTGCGCCGTGAGGTAACGCCGCTCCCAGGCGGTGACCTCACGCTCGTAGCTGTCGAACTCCAGCGATTTGACGGCCGTGTAGGCCTGCACGAAGTCGTCGCCGAGCAGCCTGCGAGCCGAGGCGCTGGCCTGCATCTGTGCCAAGGCCTGGCCGAAGCTCAGCGGCAGGCGATGCTCGGTGGCCTGGTCATAGGCATTGCCCACCACCTGGGCGCTGGGCTTCAAGCCCTCGTTGATGCCCGCCAGCCCGGCCGCCAAGGAAGCGGCAATGGCCAAATAGGGATTGGCATCGGCGCCGGCCACGCGGTTCTCGATGCGCCGCGCCGCCGGGCCGCTGAGCGGCACGCGCAGGCCGGTGGTGCGGTTGTCCGGGCCCCACTGCAGATTCATCGGTGCCTGGCTGTTGCGCACAAAGCGGCGGTATGAATTGACGTGAGGCGCCAGCACCAGCATCAGGTCGGGCAGATAGGTCTGCAGGCCGGCCACATACTGGCCAAAGAGGGCGCTGTCGCTGCCGTCGGCATTGCAGAACACATTGCGGCCCTCGGCATCGACCAGGCTCTGGTGCAGATGCATGGAGCTGCCCGCCTGCCCCTCGATCGGCTTGGCCATGAAGACCGCGTTGAGGCCATGTTTGAGCGCAGTCTCCTTGGCCGCGTACTTGAACAGAAAGGCCTGGTCCGCCACCTCGACGGCGTCGCCATGCAGCAGATTGATCTCGTACTGCGTCAGCCCGACCTCGTGTATCCAGGTATCGGCGCGCACGCCCAGGGTCAGCAGCGCCTGCTGGAACTCGTCCCAGAACGGCGCCAGCTCGTTGAGCATGTTCAGGCTGAAGGCCGACTGGCCGGCCTCGGCGCGGCCGCCGCGGGTCACCGGCGCGGCAAAGGGCAGGGCCGGGTCGGTCATTGGCGCGGTCAGGTAGAACTCGAGCTCGGGCGCCACCACCGGGCTCAGGCCCAGGGCGGCATAGCGGGCCAGCACCAGCTTCAGCACCGAGCGCGGCGCGAAGGCGCAGTGGCGGCCGTCCAGCTCCAGGCAGTCGTGGATGGCCAGCGCGCGCGGCTGGGCCGCCCAGGGCACGGGCTTGACGGTGGCGTAGTCGGGCGCCAGGCGCACGTCGGGATCGGCGTCGGCAAAGATCGGGTCGTAGGAATAGTCGCCGGTAATGGCCTGCATCGCGATCGCCTGGGCGATGCGCAGCTCGGTGCCGGCGGCAAAGCTGTCGGCCGGCATCAGCTTGCCGCGCGGATAGCCCGACACATCGGGATAGATGCACTCGACCTGGCGTATGCCCTGCTGCTCGAACCAGGCCTTCAGATCGGTCGGGAGAGTGGTGCTGCTCATGACTTCAGGACTTGGCCACCAGGCTGAAATGCTCGACATGGGGCGGGCTGGCGAAGAACGGGCCGATGATGGCGCGCCACTGCGGGAACAGCGGGCCTTCGCGGAAGTCCACGGTGTGGTTCTCCAGCGTCTCCCAGAACACCATCAGCACATAGAGCTCGGGGCTTTCGATGCCGCGATTGATCTTGTAGCCCTTGAAGCCCTTGGCGTTGGAGATCACCGTGCTGGCGGCGCGCTGGATCGCCTCCTCAAACGCGGCCTGCTGGCCGGGGGCAATGCGGATATTGGCGATCTCGAGAATCATGCGGGGGCTCCATAGCGGTGGGTGTGCACAGCCACCATCGTAAGCGCAAGCTCAGCCCCGGCGGCGCAAGCGCATCCTCAGCCCCAGCGGCGCCATCGTGAAGGCCAGATGCTCGGCCGGCGGCTGGCCATCTGCCGTGTCCACGCCCAGGATGTCGAAGCGGCCCAGCAGGCAAGCCATCACCATCTTCATTTCCAGCAGGGCCAGATAGCGCCCTGGGCAGATGCGCGGGCCGGCACCAAAGGGCATGGAGATGCGCTTGGCCGCACTGGCCAGGGCACCGGGCCCACCGTCGCCCAGCCAGCGTTCGGGCTCGAAGGCCGCGGCGCGAGGCAGATGCGTTTCGCTGACGCTGTCGCGCCGCAGCAGGCTGATCACCACCGTATGGGCGGGCACCTGCACATCGCCGATCTGCAACGCATGCAGGGTCTGCAAAGGGAGTATCGGCGCCACCGGCTTGAGCCGCATGGTCTCGTGGGCGCAGGCCTCGATATAGTCCAGCTGCGTCAGCTGCTCGTGGCTGGGCCGCAGGCCATCGCCGCCAACGCGCCGCACCTCCTCGGTGGCGCGGGCCAGCGCCTCGGGGTGCTGCCACAGCAGATGGATCATCCAGGCCAGCGTGTTGGCGGTGGTGTCCTCGCCGGCCAGCAGCATGGTCAGCACATTGCCGGCGACCTGGTCGTCATCGATGCCGCTGCCCTCCTGGTCGGCGGCCACCAGCATCGCCTCGAGCAGATTGTTGGGCCGTTCGCGTAGGCCCGGATCGGCCTGCAGGCGTATGCGGGCCTGGCTGATGAAGCCGGCCACCGCCGCATTGATCTCGACGATGCTGCGCTCCAGCCGCCGGTCGGCCGCGCTGCGCGCGAAGCGCCAGGTCGGCACGGGCGAAAAAATGCGCCTGAACAGCGCGGGAAAGAGCTTGTCGAGATGGCTCTGGATCACGTCCGCGTCGGACTCCAGCGTATTGACCTCGGCGCCGAAAGCCAGACCGGCGATGGTGTCCACCGTGAAGCGCATCAGGTCGGCCTGCAGGTCGATCGTCGCCCCAGCGTCGCCGGCCCGGGCCCAGCGCGCCACCAGCTGTTCGCCAACCCGCTGCATCGCCGGCAGATAGCGCTTCACATGGGCCGGGTCGAAGCCGGCCATGACCATGCGACGCTGCCGCTTCCAGGTCTCGCCGTTGGCGCCGAACACGCCCACCGGCAGACCCATCTCGGTCCAGATTTCCTGCAGCCGGGTGGTGCGGCGAAAGCCGTCGGGGCGGTCACGCAGCACGACCGCCACTGCCTCATGGTCACCGATCACCATCACATGGCGCTTCATCAGCTGCAGCTTGAAGAAGGGGCCGAACTCCCGCGCCCAACCCTCCAGCTGCTGGTGAAAGCGCGAGGTCTCGATCTGCAGCGCATTGCCGAAGAAGGGCAGGCCGCGCGGGCCGGGCAGATCGTCGAATTGCCGCAAGGCGGGCGTCGCCTGTTGCGGGCGCTGTTCCTGCGTGATAGCTTCCATCGGGACTCCTGCGCCCGACTTGGGCAAAGGCAAGGGTACGTGGAAGTCGCGCCCAGCTCAAGCTGAGATCAACAAGGCCTCCACCCGCACCGCCGTGACCTTGAAGCCCGGGATCTTGCCAACCGCATCGAGCGCGTCGCCGGTCAGCAGATTGGCCGCCGCCTCCCAGTAGCAGAAGGGCAGGAAGACCTGGCCCGGCTGCACCTCGCGCGACAGCTGAACCTGGGCCTGCACCTGGCCGTGGCGTGAGCGCAGGTCCACCGTCTGGCCGTCGTGCAGATGCAGGCCGGCGGCATCCTCGGGGTGGATATTGATCTGCGGCGCAGGAGCCAGCGCCTCCAGCGCGGTGGCGCGCCGCGTCATCGCGCCGGTGTGCCAATGCTCCAGCACGCGGCCGGTGGTCAGCACCAGCGGGTACTGTGCGTCGGGCTGCTCGGGGCCCGGCGTGAAGGTGGCCGGCACCAGCTGAGAGCGGCCGTCGGCCAGCGGGAAATGGTCGTGGAAGACGACGCGCTCGCCCGGCTCGTCTTCGCGTGCGGCCGGGGTGGTGACGGCGTTCTCACGCTGCAGGCGCGACCAGGGTACGCCGGCCAGCGGCGCCATCACCTGACGCATTTCCTCGTAGACGCGGGCGGTGGGTGCCTCGGCGGCGGCATGGCCCTGGCCATCTGCTTCGGTCCAGTAGGCCCAGGGCAGGCCCAGGCGGCGGCCCAGCTGCTCGATGATCCACAGGTCCTGGCGCGCGTCTCCTGGCGGCGTGATGGCCGGCCGGCCCAGCTGTATCAGCCGGTCGGTGTTGGTGTAGCTGCCCCATTTCTCGGCATGGGCCGAGGCGGGCAGGATCACGTCGGCGAGCAAGGCCGTCTCGGTGGCGAAGATGTCTTGCACGACCAGATGCTGCAGGCCGGCCAGGGCCCGGCGCGCATGGTCCAGATCGGGGTCGGACATGGCCGGGTTCTCGCCCTCGACGAACATGCCCTTGATGCGGCCCTCGCTGGCGGCATGCATGATCTCCACCACCGTCAGGCCCGGCGTGGAACTGAGCGGCACCGCCCACAGCGCCTCGAACTGCTCGCGCACCTCGGCGCGGGCGACGCGCTGGTAGTTGGGCAGCATCATCGGGATCAGGCCCGCGTCGGACGCCCCCTGCACATTGTTCTGGCCGCGCAGCGGATGCAGGCCGGTGCCCGGTCGGCCGATCTGGCCGGTGATCATCGCCAGCGCAATCAGGCAGCGGGCGTTGTCGGTGCCGTGCACATGCTGGCTGATGCCCATGCCCCACAAAATCATCGCGCTCTTCGCGGTGGCGTAGCAGCGCGCGACCTCGCGAATCAGCTCCGGTGCGATGCCGCAGATCTCGCTCATGCGCTCGGGGGTGCATTCGGCCACCGCGGCCTTCAAGGCCTCGAAGCCATTGACGCGGGCGGCGATGAAAGCCGGGTCGGTCAGCCCCTCGTCGATGATGGTGTGCAGCATGCCGTTGAGCAGGGCCACGTCGCTGTCGGGCCGGAAGGCCAGATGCCAGCGCGCAAAACGCGCCATCGGCGCTCGGCGCGGGTCGGCCACGATCAAGGTGCTGCCGGCCTTGACGGCGTTCTTGATGAAGCTGGCCGCCACCGGATGATTGGAGCTGGGGTTGGCGCCGATCAGCAGAATCACCTCGGCCTGGGCCACATCGGCCACCGGGTTGCTGACCGAGCCCGAGCCTATGCCCTCCAGCAGGGCCGCCACCGAGCTGGCATGGCACAGCCGCGTGCAGTGATCGACGTTGTTGGTGCCAAAACCCTGGCGGACCAGCTTCTGGAACAGATAGGCCTCTTCGTTGCTGCCCTTGGCCGAACCGAAGCCTGCGAGGGGGCTGTCGGCACCCAGCGCATGTGAGTCGCGCAGCTGGCGCAGGCCGGTGGCGGCGAAGTCCAGGGCCTCATCCCAGCTCGCTTCGCGGAACAGGTCACTCAAGGGCTTCAGCCCCTGCCGCACCAGCGCGATGTCGGCCGGGTCCTTGGCCACGCCCTCGCGGCGCATCAGCGGCACGGTCAGGCGCTCGGCGCTCTGCACATAGTCATAGCCGTAGCGGCCCTTGACGCACAGCCGGCCGTGGTTGGCCGGGCCATCGCGACCCACTGCTTCGAGGATCTTGTTGTCCTTGACCCGGTAGTCGAGCTGGCAGCCGACGCCGCAGAAGGCGCAGACCGAGGCCACCACCGCGTCGGCCTGCTGCAGCGCCGCGCCATTGGCCGGCGTCAGCGCGCCGGTCGGGCAGGCCTGTACGCATTCGCCGCAGGCCACGCAGGAGCTGGCACCGAGCGCGTCGTCGGCATCAAAGCTGATGCGCGTGTCGGCGCCCCAGCCGGCAATGCCCAGCACATCATTGACCTGTTCATCGCGGCAGGCGCGCACGCAGCGCATGCACTGGATGCAGGCATCGAGCTGCACGCTGATGGCCGGGTGGCTGCGGTCGGGTGCCGGCTGCGGGCGGGCCGCGAAGCGCGAGCCCGTCACACCCAGGCTCTCGCACCACTGCGTCAGCTCCGACGCTCGCCTGTGCGGCGTCCGTGGCTGGTTGGCCATCAACAGCTCCAGCACCATCTTCTGCGAACGCTGCACGCGGGCCGTCTGCAAATGGATCTTCTGGCCGGCCTTGACCGTGCGGCAGCAGGAGGCGGCCAGCGCCCGTTCGCCCTCGATCTCGACCACACAGGCGCGGCAGTTGCCAGCCGGTGTCAGCCCGTCCATATGGCAGAGATGGGGGATCGCATGGCCATGACGCTGGGCGACGCTGAGCAGGGTTTCGCCTTGCTCGGCCTCGACTTGAAGGCCGTCAATCTCGATCGCGATGCCGCTCATGCGAACTCCTGCGGAAAGTAGCGCAGCGCGCTGCGCAGCGGGTTCGGCGCGGCCTGGCCCAGGCCGCAGATCGAGGCATCCATCATCACCTGCGACAACTCGTCCATCAGCTCGACATCCCAGGTCGGCGCGCGCATCAGCTGCACCGCCCGCTGCGTGCCCTCGCGGCAGGGCGTGCACTGGCCGCAGCTCTCATGCTCGAAGAACTCCATCGCGTTGAGCGCCAGCTCGCGGGCGCGGTCGGCCTGGGAGAACACGATGATGGCCGCCGAGCCGATGAAGCAGCCGTGGGGCTGCAGGGTGTCGAAGTCCAGCGGCAGGTCGGCCATGCTGGCCGGGAAGATGCCGCCCGAGGCACCGCCGGGGAAGTAGCCGTAGAGCTCGTGGCCGTCCTGCATGCCGCCGCCATATTCATCGACCAGCTCACGCAGCGAGATGCCGGCCGGTGCCACATGCATGCCAGGCCTGTTGACGCGTCCCGACAGGCTGAACGAGCGCAGGCCCTTGCGGCCGCGCCGGCCCTGGGCAGCGAACCAGTCGGCGCCCCGCTCCAGGATCTCGCGCACCCAGTGCAGCGTCTCCATATTGTGTTCAAGCGTCGGCCGGCCGAACAGGCCGACCTCGGCCAGATAGGGCGGGCGCTGGCGCGGCCAGCCGCGCTTGCCCTCCAGCGACTCGATCATCGCCGACTCTTCGCCGCAGACGTAGGCGCCGGCGCCGCGCCGCAGGTGGATCTCCGGCGCGTCCGGCCTCGCGGCGCGCAGCAGTTCCAGCTCGCGCTGCAGCAGCGCGCGGCAGCCGGCGTATTCGTCGCGCAGATAGATGTAGATCGCAGCGACGCCGACGCAATGGGCGGCAATCAGCGCACCCTCCAGAAAGCGGTGCGGGTCGCGCTCCAGGTAGTGGCGATCCTTGAAGGTGCCGGGCTCGCCCTCGTCGATATTGATGGCCAGCAGGCGCGGTGCGGCCTGTGCGCCGACTATTGCCCACTTGCGGCCCAGCGGGAAGCCGGCACCGCCAAGGCCGCGCAGCCCCGAGTCGGTCAAGGCCTGAATCGTTGCCGGCACCTCGCGCCGGCCGCTCAGCAGCTCGTCGAGCAGCCGGTACCCGCCCTGGGCGCGGTAGGCCTCGTAGCCGATCGCATCAGGGGTCGGGTCTTGTCTGTCATCGGCAGCAACGGCTGTCCGGACTGCGGCTGGCGTGGCCGCGGTGACTGGCTTCTGGCCAACCACCGCCACCGGCGCCTCGGCGCAGCGGCCGACGCAGGGCACTTCGACGATGCGCAGATCGGCACCCGCAGTTGCCCGCAATTCATCAAGCAGCGGCTTGGCCCCGGCCATCGCGCAGCTCAGCGAATTGCACACCCGCACGGTCAGCGCCGGGGGCACAGCCTCGCCCTCGCGGACGATGTCGAAGTGGTGATAGAAGCTGGCCGTCTCATGCACCTCGGCCTGCGACAGCTTCATTTCCTCGGCCAGCGCGGCCAGCATGTCCACGCTCAGGTGGCCCCGGCTGTCCTGGATCTTGTGCAGATGCTCGATCAGCAGATCGCGCGCCCGCGATTCATCGCCCAGCAAAGCGCGCACAGCCAGCAAAGCCGCGGCTGTCGGTTGGCGGCCGCGTGGCCCGCCGCCGCGTTGGGGCAGGGCAATCGGCTGGGCGGTGAGGGGGCGGTCTGCTGACAAGAAGCGGTCTCCGGGGTCTGAATGCGGCGCATCATAAGTGGCTGGCCAAAAACGCCGCACTGTGCGCAATCAGCGCATCGGGCTGCTCGCGCTGAGGCGAGTGCCCGCAGGCCGGCAACACACACAGCACCGTCTGCGGCACCCGGCGCTGGATCGCGTCGAGCTGGGCCAAGGTGGCGTACTCGTCATTCTCACCCTGCACGGCCAGCAGCGGGCAGCTGAGGCTGACGATCTCGGCCTCGATATTCCACTGCCGGAAGGCCGGATTCATCCAGGCATCGTTCCAGCCCCAGAACGGTGAGTCGGGGTCGTCGTGCTGGCGCGCCAGCCTGGCGCGCAGGCCACCCTGCAGATAGGCCTCGCGGGCCACCGCCAGGCCGGCGACGGTGACGTCCTCGACGAACACATGGGAGGCCACGGCGATCACGCCGGCCACCGCCTCTGGGTAACGCGCGGCATAGAGCAAAGCGATCGAACCGCCGTCGCTGTGGCCGAACAGCCAGGGCGTGTCCGCGAGGCCCAGCGCCTCGAAGAAGGCCGGCAGAAAGTCATGGGCCTGGCGGTGCAGATAGTCCATGCCCCAGGTCTCGTCGGCGGCGCGCGGCGTCGAACGCCCGTAGCCCTGGCGCGAGAACACCAGGCCGCGCATATCGGCCGCCTCGCACAGCCGCGCCGGGAAATCGCGCCAGGCGGCCAGTGAACCCAGGCCTTCGTGCAGAAACACCAGCACGGGGCGGTCGCCGCGCTCGGCGCGCAGCCATTGGTACTCGATCTGGTCCTGGCGCCCGGCCCAGGTGACGGTGACGACGGTGGTGGTGACGTTGACTGCTGACATATCCTGCTGCTGCGTCATCGGGGCAAGCCCTCAGCCAGCAGGCCCGGGTTTGCCCCAAACTAGGGGAATACCAAGGAGACATCATATGCAGCACCCGATCAGCCGCCGCCATGCCCTCGTCACCAGCGCCGCCGCCCTCGCCGCCGCCCCCTCCACCCTATGGGCCCAGAGCGCCTGGCCCAGCAAGTTCGTGCGCATCGTCGTGCCCTTCGCCGCCGGCGGCACCACCGATCTGCTGGCCCGTGCGCTGGCGCCGGAGCTGCAGCGCGTGTTCGGGCAATCGTTCGTGGTGGAGAACAAGCCCGGCGCCGGTGGCAATCTGGGCGCCGCCGACGTGGCCAAGGCCGCAGCCGATGGACACACCCTGCTGATGGGCACGGTGGGCACCCATGCGATCAACCAGTCGCTGTATCCGAAGCTGCCCTTCGATCCGGTCAAGGACTTCGTGCCGGTGACCCTGGTCGCGGCCGTGCCCAATGTGCTGGTGATGAACCCGGCCAAGGCGCAGCAGTACGGCATCAATAGCGTCGCCGACCTGATCCGCTATGCCAAGGCCAATCCGGGCAAGCTGAATATGGCGTCCAGCGGCAATGGCACATCCATCCATCTGGCCGGCGAGCTGTTCAAGAGCATGACCGGCACCTTCATGCTGCACTTCCCCTACCGCGGCTCGGGCCCGGCGCTGATGGACCTGATGGGTGGCAACACCGATCTGATGTTCGACAACCTGCCCTCCGCCTTGCCGCAAGTCAAGGCCGGCAAGCTGAAAGGCCTGGCGCTGACCAGCCGCAAGCGCAGCGAGGCCATCCCCGAGCTGCCCACCATCGAGGAGGTCGGCGGTCCGGCGCTGAAGGGCTATGAGGCGACCTCCTGGTTCGGCCTGCTGGCGCCCGCCGGCACGCCCATGGACATCGTCAACAGGCTGCAGCAGGAAACCGCCAAGGCGCTTAGCGCACCGGCGCTGAAGGAGCGTCTGCTGTCCCAGGGCGCCATCCCCAGCGGCAACACCAGCGCCGAGTTCACCGCGATGATTGCGGCCGAGACGAAGAAGTGGGCGCAGGTCGTCAAGGCCTCGGGGGCGAAGGTCGATTGAGCGCCGGGGCCTGCCTATACTGCCCGGGCCCCCATTCTCAAGTGCCCCCATGTTCCTGACCCGCTGGCGGCAGTACCAAGACCTGGCACTGCGCGAAGACCTGCTGGCCGCCCTGGTGGTCAGCGTGCTGCTGATTCCGCAAAGCCTGGCCTATGCCCTGCTGGCCGGCCTGCCGGCCCATGTGGGCCTGTATGCCAGCCTGCTGCCGCTGGTGCTCTACGCCGCCCTGGGCTCCAGCCCGAATCTGGGTGTGGGCCCGGTGGCCGTGCTGGCGCTGATGATCGGCCAGACCTTGGCACTGGCGCCCGCCGGCATCAGCGCCGGCGATGCCGCCCTGGTGCTGGCCGCCGAGGTGGGCCTGTTGATGGCGGCCGCGGCCCTGCTGCGCCTCGATGCGCTGGCCTCGCTGCTGAGCGTGCCGGTGCTGCACGGTTTCGAGACCGGCGCGGCGCTGTCGATCGCGATGAGCCAGCTGCCGGTGCTGCTGGGCAGCCCGGTCCACGGCAACAGCATCCCGCAGCTCTGGGAGCAGCTGCAGCAGACCTGGCAGTCGGGTGCCCCCGCCTGGCTGCCGCTGACCGCCGCCTATGGCCTGGCGACGGTGCTGGCGCTGTGGCTGGCGCGGCGCTATGCAGTGACGCTGCTGCAGCGCTGGATGCCCGCGTCCCGCGCGACGATGCTGGCGCGACTGCTGCCGCTGCTGATACTGATGGTGGCCATCGCCATCGCCGCCGGCACCGGTGCGTCGCGACAGGGCGTCGCCCTGGTCGGCGCGCTGCCGGCGCTGCAAATCCCCCTGGGCCTGCCGCTGGCGGACTGGGCACTGTGGCGGCAGATGTTTCCGGGCGCGCTGCTGATCGCCCTGGTCGGCTATGTCAGCAGCCTGGTGGTCGGCGAATCGCTGGCGCGCAAACGTGGCCAGCGGGTGGAGCCCAGGCGCGAGCTGGCCGGCCTGGCCGGCGCCAATCTGGCGGCGGCCTTTACCGGTGGCATGCCGGTGGCGGCGAGCTTTTCGCGCAGCGTGCTGATGATGGACGCCGGCAGCCGCACACGCATGGCCGGCGTCTGGACCGCTGCCTTCATGGCCATCGCGATGCTGTTCCTGAGCGCCCCGCTGGCCGCCCTGCCCACGGCCGTGCTGGCCGCCACCATCGTCGTGGCCGTGCTGTCGGTGATCAGCCTGACGCCCTTTGCCGAGGCCTGGCGCTATTCCCGCCCCGAGTGCCTGCTGATGGTGGCGGTGGCGGTGCTGACCCTGCTGTGGGGCGTCAGCGCCGCGCTGGGCCTGGGCGTGCTCGGCTCGGTGGCCCTGCTGCTGCAACGCACGGCCAAGCCCCATGTCGCGCTGATCGGCCGCGTGCCCGGCACCGAGCACTACCGCAATGTCGAACGCCACGAGGTCGAGTGCCTGGACGAGGTGCTGGGCCTGCGCATCGACGAAAGCCTGCTCTTCACCAACGCCCGCAGCTTGACCGACGTGGTGCAGCAGCACCTGTCCCAGCATGCCGAGGCGAAAAGGGTGGTGCTGCTGATGTCACCGGTCAACAGCATAGACCTCAGCGGCCTGGAGGCGCTGCGCGATCTGCATGCCACCCTGGCCCGCCAGGGCGTGCGGCTGGATCTGAGCGAGGTCAAGGGCCCGGTGCTGGACCGGCTGAAGGCCAGCGACTGGCAGCGCTGGTTCAAGGGTCGGGTCTTTCTCAGCCACCACCACGGCATGATCGAAAGCTGAGCACTCGTGCCCCGCTCACGGCTTCGGCATGGGCCCGAAGCTGATGTGCGATTGCGCCGCCAGCCAGCTCATCACCGCCCAGGCGCCGACGTTCTGGCGCAGCTTCAGCGGGTCTATCTTGTCCAGCGTGTCGTTGGCCGTGTGGTGCCAGTCGAAATAGTCGCTGCCGTCCTGGCTCAGCTCCAGCGCCGGCCAGGCGTTGCGGCGCATCAGCAGGCCGGCGTCCGGGCCCGGTGTGCCCTCGTTGCTGCCCAGAGCTATGTTCAGCGGCGCCAGCTGTTCGGCAATGGCCCGCACCACAGGCAGTGCCTCGGGCCGCACCCGGCTCTGGAAGCGATAGACCAGACCGGCGCCGAGATCGCTCTCGCCGACGAACTGGTGCACCTGATCCTTGTACTTGGCGGCATAGCCCAGCGCGCCGTCGAAGCCGTTCTCCTCGTTGGCGAACAGCACCACGCGTATCGTGCGGCGGGGCTTGGCGCCGCTGTCGAGAATCAGCTGGGCGGCGGCGGTGACGATGCCCACGCCGGCACCGTCATCGACAGCGCCCGGGCCCAGATCCCAGCTGTCCAGATGGGCACCTATCATGACGATCTCGTCGGCCTTGTCGCTGCCCGGTATCTCGGCAATGACGTTGTGCGAGGTGCCAGCGATGCCGCCCTCGGCCTGCAGGCTCAGGTGCATCTTGAGCGGTTTGCCATAGCGTTGCAGGCGGGCGATCAGGTCGGCATCGGGCACCGACACGGCCAGCGCCGGTATCGGGGCCACGCCCTCGGCATAGCGGGTGGCGCCGGTGTGGGCGAGGCGGTCGCGGTCGGTGCCTATCGAGCGTATCGCCAGGGCCAGGGCGCCGCGCTTGGCGGCCTCGGCCGGGCCGGCACCGCGCGCCGCCACCGCGCGGGCATAGCCGCGGGCGTCCTTCGTACGCTCGGTTTTCTGGTCGATGAAGACGATCTTGCCCTTGGCACGCTCGCTGGTGTCGGCCTTCAACGCCTCCAGATCGGCGTAGTAGGCGACCTCGGCATGCAGGCCCTCCTTGGGCGTGGCCACGCTATTGCCTAAGGCGGCCATCACGATGGGCTGCGGGAACGGCGCGGTCAGGTGGGCATGGGCCTCGCCCCGCTTCCAGGCCCGCAGCGGCACCTCTTCGGCACGCACATTCGAGAATCCCAGCGCCTTCAGCCGCGCCAGCGCCCAGGCCACGGCGCGGGCGTCATTGGCCGAGCCGGCCGGGCGCGGGCCGATCTCGGTCACCAGCGAGTCCACCAGCTCATAGGCCAGACCGCTCTGCTCGGCCGCGCGGGCCAGCGCCGTGCTCGTCTGCAGATCGGCGGCGCTGAACATCGGCTGGGCCTGGGCCGCTGTGTGGCAGAGCATCGTGGCCGCAGCCAGGCACCTGAGGCTGCAGAGCATCAATCCCCCCAGATGATCTTCTTCTTCGAGGCGACCCAGGTTTCGTAGCGGGCCGCGAACAGGTCCTCGATGCGGTTGCGCTTGACCTTGAAGGTGGGCGTGATGCAGCCGTTGTCCACCGTCCAGGGTGTCTTCAGCAGCACCAGGCAGTCCATCTGCTCGTGGGGGTCGAGCGCCACATTGATGGCGTCCAGATGGGCGGCAAACCCGGCCTCCATCTCAGCGCGGGTGCCGGCATCGGCGGCGCGCGTCACGGCGTCGGCCGAGAGCAGGGCAATGCCCAGCGGCTGACCCAGATTGGCGCCGGTGACGACGCAGGCCTCGACGTCGGGGTGCTGCATCAGCCGGTCCTCAATCGGCGCCGGTGCCACATACTTGCCCTTGCTGGTCTTGAACAGGTCCTTGACGCGGCCGGTGATATGCAGGCAGCCCTTGGCATCGATGCGGCCCTTGTCACCGGTGCGCAACCAGCCATCGGCGGTCAAGGCCTCGCGGCTCAGCTCGGGCTCCTTGTAATAGCCCAGCATCACCGCCGGGCTGCGCATCTGCAACTCGCCGCTGTCGGGGGCGATGCGCGCCTCGACGCCGTCATAGGGCATGCCCACCGAGCCGCGCTGGTTCTCGCCCGGCGTGGTGATATGGCTGACGGCCAGGTTCTCGGTCATGCCATAGCCCTCGTTGATGGGTATGCCCAGGCGGGCATACCACTCGAGCAGGGCCACCGGCATCGGCGCGGCGCCGCCGACGGCGATGCGGCACTGGTCCAGGCCCAGGGCCTTCTGGATCTTGCGCCGCACGATGCCGCCTATCAGCGGGATCGACAGCAGCCGCTGCAGCTTGGCCGGCGGCATCTTGGCATGCACGCCCTGCTGGAACTTGACCCACAGGCGCGGCACCGAGAAGAACACCGTCGGCCTCGCGCGCTGCAGATCGGCGGCAAAGGTATCCAGCGACTCGGCGAAGAACAGGCGCACGCCGGTCATCAGCCAGCCATGCTCGACCAGCACCCGCTCCACCACATGGGCCAGCGGCAGATAGGACAGCATGCGGTCGTGGGCACCGAAGGGAATGCGCTTGACGCCGGCTTCCAGTGCCCAGGAGAAGGCCTCGAAGCTGTGCATCACGCCCTTGGGGTTGCCGGTGGTGCCCGAGGTGTAGATCAGGGTGGCCAGGTCGGCGCCGTCGCGCAGCAGCTCGCCCTGCAGCGGTGCGGTACGGGCGCAGATGGCGTCCCAGTCCTCGTAGTCCTTGCGCACGTCGGCCGGCGACAGCGCATAGCCGATCACGGGCAGCCCCGAGGGCACGCCGGGCTTCATGCCCTCCCAGCCGTCGAGCTTGCCGATGAAGCAGGCCCGGGCCTCGCTGTGCTTGAGGATCTGCGAGATGGTCTCGGGGGCCAGAGTCGGGTACAGCGGCACCGAGACATAGCCAGCCATCCAGATCGCCAGATCGCTCATCAGCCACCAGGCGCAGTTCTTCGACAGGATCGCCACCCGCGCACCGGGCTCCCACGATTGCTCCCGGCCCATGGCCTGCAAATGGGCGGCCATGCGCCGCACCTGGTCGGCGACCTGACCCCAGGTGAAGTCCTTGACCACCCCGCCGCCCATGGGCTGGGTCAAGGTCACCGTGCCGGGACTGCTGCGTTCAAAGTGATACAGGCGCTGCAGCGCCAGCTTGGAGGGGTCAACGATAGCCATGCATGTCTCCATCTGAAAGTATTTCGCGCCAGCCTAGCCGCATGCGCGGCCGGCGACCAGAGGGCTTTCCGCAACATCTTTTGGATGCCGCCCTCTACCAGGTGCCGACCTTGCTGCATATCAAAATTGCTCGCCGCGGTGGCCGCCCAGCCACTACCATGCAGCTTTGCCATCATCAGCTCAGCAATGAATTGGCTTCCGGTGATCAGCGTCGGTTTGAACCTGATGATGGGCCTGGCGCTGCTCATGTTGTGGAACCAGGACCGGCGCCACCGCTATGTGCTGTTGTGGGGCTGGAGCTGGGTGCTGCTGTCGCTAGGCCTGCTGCTGGGCCCGATCCTGATCGACGAGCGGCACAGCCTGGCCCTGCAACAGGCCGAGGCGCTGGGCTCGGCCTGCGCGCTGATGGGCTCGCTGCTGCTGCAGGTGGCCGGCGCGCTGCATTACCGCGAGCACAAACTCCCACTGAAAGTCTGGCTGCCCTTGCTGCTGGCGATGGTCTTGGCGCTGGCGTTGACGGCCGCGCGCAGCCAGACCCAGGCGGTCGCCCTGGGCGCCCTGTTCCTGGTCGGCGGCGCACTTGTCTCGGCCTTCCTGATGGCACGCGGTGGCAGCCCGCTGGAGCTCTGGGTGGCCCTGGGCTTTGTGCTGCTGGCCGGTGTGCACGGCAGCTCGCCCCTGCTGCACGAGATGGGCCGCTCCCCGGTCACCAGCACGCTGGGCATCTTCGCCCAGACCCTGCTGAGCCTGAGTCTGATCCTGCTGGCCATGGCCCGTGCCAACGACGAAGTGCGGCGCCAGTCCAGGCGCTTCCAGAAGATCGCCCAGCACTCGCTGCAGGGCATGGCCGTGCTGCAGGACGGCAAGGTGCTCTACGCCAACCCGGCGGCCCTGGCCATCTTCGGCTATCACGACCGCGAGCGAGTGACCGGCGAGACCGGCAGCGACACGCTGATACCGTTGGAGCAGCAGCAGGCCTCGGCAGCACGCCACCGCGCGATCCTGGCCGATCCAATGGCCCGTGTGGCGTGGGAGGGTCCGCGGCTGAACCGCCTGGGCCACAAGCTCTATCTGCGCGGCCTGTCCAGCTATATGGAGTGGGACGGCAGGCCCGCCGAGCTGGTGACCATCATGGACGACACCGCCCGTCAGGCGGCCTTGAGGGCCTTGCAGCGCCAGGCCATCCATGACGAGCTGACCAACCTGCCGAACCGCAATTTCGCCGTCGAGCGCCTGCAGCAGCTGACCGCCGAGGGTGCCGCATTTGCCGTGATCTCGGCCGACCTGGACCGCTTCCAGCTCGTCAACGAGACGCTGGGCCATGCCACCGGCGACGCCCTCTTGCGCGCCGTCGGCGAACGCCTGCGACTGGCGCTGCCCGCCGCAGCCAGTGTGGCGCGCCTGGGCGAGGACCAGTTCGTGATACTGCTGGAGGGGGCGGCACAGGCCTCCACGGTGCAGATCTTCGTCGAGCAGTTGCTGACCCTGCTCGAGCGGCCATTTGCGCTGGCCGGCACCGAGCTGCAGGTGCATATGTCGATAGGCGTGGCCCTGTTCCCGCAGGACGGCGACGATGGCGATACCCTGCTGCGGGGCGCCGACGCGGCCATGCACAAGGCCAAGCAGAGGGCCGGCTCCACCTACGAGTTCTTCGACGCCGGCATGAACCGCGCCTCCCAGGCGCGGCTGCAGGCCGAGCAGGCGCTGGCCAAGGCCATCGAGGGGCGGGAGTTCTTCCTCGAATACCAGCCCAAGTACAGGGCCGGCTCGCGCCAGCTGTGCGGCTTCGAAGCCCTGGTGCGCTGGCAGCCGGCCGGTGGCGCCCGAGTCAGCCCGGTGGATTTCATCCCCGCCGCCGAACGCACCGGCCATATCCATGCACTGGGTGACCTGATTCTGGCCATGGCCACCGCCCAGCTGCGCGCCTGGCTGGACCAGTTCGGCCAGCTGCTGCCGGTGGCGGTGAATGTGTCGCCGCTGCAGTTCGAGGACGTGCTCTTCGTCGAGCGCCTGATGGGCCACCTGCACGGCCACCAGCTTCCGCCCGACTGCCTGGAAGTGGAAATCACCGAGACCGCCGCGATAGGCCATGTGGACCGGGTCGTGCCGATGCTGAAGCGCCTGCACGAGCTGGGCGTGGAGAGTGCGCTGGACGATTTCGGCACCGGCCAGTCATCGCTGACCATGCTGCGCCGCCTGCCGATCCAGACCATGAAGCTGGACCGCAGCATGATAGATCCGCTGCCCGCCGCCGACGCCAGCGCCGTGGTGCAGGCGGTATGCCTGCTGGGCCAGTCACTGAAGCTGCAGATCGTCGCCGAAGGGGTGGAGAACGAAACCCAGGCCCAGGCCGTCGAGGCACTGGGCTGCACCCAGCTGCAGGGCTTTCATCTGTCGCGGCCGCTGAGTGCGGCCGCGGCCACCGCCCTGCTCAAGGCAAGGCTGGGCCGCTGGCAGACGACGGCGCAGCTGTAGCGGCTCAGTTCTGGCCCGCCGCGGCGCGCAGCTGATGAACCAGCCGCGCCTCTTCCTGGGCCCCGAAGGCCATCGGGTACAGGGTGCGCACCTGGCCGGCCAGCTCGGGCCGACCGCCGAAGCGGGCGATCTGCGCGCGAATGAGCTCGAACTCGACGCACAGCAGCACCGCCGGCGCCTGCACGCGCAAATTTGTGCGCTCGGGGCTGCAGACCTTGAATCCCAGCATGCGGCGGTAATAGGCCGCGTGCCTAGGATTCACCTCGACGGCGAGAATATCGAAACCCCGCAGCAAATGAGCATGGATATAGGCCATGTGGAACAGCGCCGCAAGTATCTGCTGGGAGGGCAATTCACCCTCCAGCGCCAGCTTGGTGAACTCACAGACCTTGCGCCCGGCCTTGCGCAGCGCCTCGATCTCCAGCCCGAACACCTCGTCGGCCTGCAGGCCCTGGGCGGAGTCGAAGCGCACCGTCAAGGTGCCCAGGGTGCTGTGCTGGTCGCCCGCGTTGACCGTCACCAGGTTGCCGGCCGGGGCCTGGCTCGGCATCTGGGCAGGAGTCGGGGCCGAGAAGCGGTAGCCGCGCTCGGCGTAACGACGCCCGACCAGCGCATGCGCCCGAAGCTGGTGGCAGGGCGTATGCGCCGTGTGAACCACCATGGGCACTGGCGGCGGCGTGGCGCCGCGCCATGTGATGTCAGACGAAATACCTGTGCTCATACGGCTCCGACAAGGAATTACTGCAGATTTCAAACCAAGTATATCCACACCCCCATTCGAGGGGGTTGAATAGACTTTTGCTTACTTGTCTGACAGGATTTTTACGGGCCGGCGACATCAACAAGTATTATTTTGATGTTAGGGATTGATATTTTCAACACAGGCTGATATTAAAACCTGTATTCAGAACGAATATATGCCACGAGGCAGCGCCCCCACCTCCGCTGCGGATAGACCTGCGGCCCGACGGCCGGCAAGGTACAGTTCGCCGATCCATGCCCCAGATCACCCCGCTCGCAGACACCGCTGCACCCCTCGCGTCCGGCCCGGACACCCGCAACCCTGACGCGCCCGCCGCGAAGCCGCCGTCGCTGCCGATCGCAGCGCACCTGAAGCGCCTGCCACCGGACATCAGCCCGGAGCAGCTGGCGCAAATTCGCCAGGCCGCCTACAACCTGCCCCAGGTCGTCACGCCGGCCGACTTCATTGCCGAGCACACGCCGGGCTTCGAGGACTATCTGGATGGCAAGGGACTGATCCTGTTGCAGAAGGCCGTGCCCGGCGCACGCCCCAGCCGCTGGATAGAGCCGGCGCTGATGGGCGAGGCGTTGCTGCACCTGCAGGCCATGCACAGGGTCAAAGGCAGCGGCCGCATCGTGCGCACCCTGCTGCTGGAGCGCACCGCCCTGCTCGAAGGCCTGGGTCTGCAGCGCCGAGGCAGCGGCTGGCAGCGCCTGGCCAAGCAGGGGCTGAACCTGACCCTGCCCAGCGGCTCGGTCTGGCGCATCCCGGTCGCCTTCGAGCGGCCGACGGACGCCGCGCCGATCTGGCAGTTCTATCGCGACGGCAACCAGGCCGCCCTGCTGCAGGCGCTGGGGCCCATGCCGATCTACACCGAGGCGCCAGCCCTGGCCGCCCACCTGAGCGGCCTGGTCACCCAGGGCCTGGCACGCAAGGAACGGCAGATCGAATCGCTGCTGCCCGGCCTGCTGACCGAGTGCGCGACGCCGCAAGACCTGGCCCCGCTGATGGCCAGCTGCACCCGCGCGCTGGAGCGCTGGCAGCACCGCGTCGCCGAACTCGACACCCTGGAGGGCCTGAACACCGAGCTGGCCTTCCAGGGCTACCCCGACACCTTCCAGCGTGCCCGGCGCATGCAGCGCCAGATCACGCTCTACGTCGGCCCGCCCAACAGCGGCAAGACACACGCCGCCTTCGAGCGTCTGGCCAAGGCCGAGAACGGCGCCTACCTGGCGCCGCTGCGCCTGCTGGCGCTGGAGGGCCGAGACCGCCTGCAATCCCGCGGCGTGCCCTGCTCCTTGCGCACCGGTGAGGAGAATGTGCCGGCCGAGCAGGCCCGCGTCGTGTCCAGCACGATAGAGATGGTCGGCACCTCCGAGAGCATCGAGGTGGCGGTGATAGACGAAGCGCAGATGATCTTCGACCCCTATCGCGGCTGGGCCTGGACGCAGGCCATCGTCGCCGTGCCGGCCGAGGAGGTCATCATCATCTGCTCGGCCTATGCGGTGCCGGCGCTGCAGAACCTGCTGGGCCTGTGCGGCGAGAGCTGCGAGGTGCGCCAGTTCGAGCGCAAGCAGCATGTGCAGCTGCTGCCCGCGGCGGTGCCGATCGCGCTGCTGAAAAAGGGCGACGCGGTGGTCGCCTTCAGCCGCCGCGAGGTGCTGATGCTGCGCGACCAGATCGCCGCCGACGGCAAGTCGGTGTCGGTGATCTATGGCGCGCTGCCGCCCGAGGTGCGGCGCCGCGAGGCCGAGCGCTTTGCCGAGGGCGCGTCCGACATCCTGGTGGCCACCGACGCCATCGGCATGGGCCTGAATCTGCCGATACGCCGCGTGCTGTTCAGCACCCTGACCAAGTTCGATGGCGAGGCCGACCGCACCTTGAGCACTTCCGAGGTGCACCAGATCGCCGGCCGCGCCGGCCGCTACGGCATGCACGACGAGGGCTTCACCGGCGTGCTGCGCGAGGCCGAGCCCACCGCCGCCCGTACGCTCAAAGAGCTGCTGGAGCGCCAGCCCCGCGCCCCGCGCGACTTCAAGGCCCCGGTGGCGCCTAACTGGTGGCATGTCAACACCATCGCCACCCGCCTGGGCAAGACCCAGCTGCGCGAGGTGCTGGGCGTGTTCATGGATCAGCTGCGCCTGGACAACCAGCACTTCGAGGTCGCCGAGCTGGAACAGATGCTGGAGCTGGCCGATAAGCTCGACCACAGCGCCGGTGCCTTGAGCCTGCGCGACCGTTTCATCTACGCCCAGGCCCCTGTCGATACCCGCACCGTGGGCCAGGTCGAAGAATTCCTCGGCTGGACGCAGGATCATGCCAGGCGGGGCCGGGCCTCCTCGCCCTGGTTCCTGGCCGAGGTGGACGAACACAGCCGGCTGGACCGCATGGAAATGGCGCTGCGCTCCTGCACCCTGTGGCTGTGGCTTGACCTGCGCTTCCCCGGCGTGTTCGGTCTGGTCGAGGCGGTGGTCGATCTGCGCTCCCGTCTCAATGACGGCATCGAGCGCCAGCTCAAGGGCAAGAAGGCCCTGTGGCAGCGCGGCGGGCGGCGTTGAGCCTGGTCAAATCGGGTCGTTTCCTGGCCTCTTGAAATTCAGGACGAAGCCAATATTTCGGTGAGCAGACGCCGGCGGCGCATGGGGCGCCCGGTGTCGCACCCACTGAAAGGAGCTTCGTCATGTATGAATCAATGCTCAGCTTCCCGGGCGCGGTGTTCGGCGACTTTGAGCGTCTGCGCCGCGAACTCAACGAGGCCTTGGCGCCTACGGGCCTGCCCAGCAGCATCCGTTCGGTCGCGCCCGGCAGCTTCCCGGCAGTGAACGTGGGCAACACGCCCGGCAGCGTCGAGGTCTATGCCTTCGCCCCCGGCATCGATGCCTCCAAGATCGAGGTCAGCATCGATCGCGGCGTGCTCACCCTGGCCGGCGAGCGCCGGTTGACCGGCGCGCCGGATGAACAGAAGAAGACCAGCGTCTACGGCCGCGAGCGCATCAGCGGCGCCTTCCGTCGCGCCATCAGCCTGCCCGACGATGTGGACGTGGACCAGGTCCAGGCCAGCTACCGCGACGGCGTGCTGCGCGTCAGCATCGCCCGCAAGGCTTCGGCCCAGCCGCGGCGTATCACCGTCCAGTAAGTCTCGCAGCGAAAGGAGATCAACATCATGAGCAGCAAACAGGAACTCAGCACCAGCGCCACGCCGGACGAGCGCGCCCTGGTGCCCCGCGTCGATGTGTTCGAGGACGACGCCGGCATCACCCTGCTGGCCGATCTGCCCGGTGTGCCCCGCGAGCAGCTGGAGCTGAAGGTCGATGGCGACACCCTGTCGATCGAAGGCACGCTGGGCCAGTTCGCACCGGAAGGTCTGGAGGCGGTCTATGCCGAGGTCCGCGTCGGCCGTTACCGCCGCGCCTTCACCCTCAGCCGCGAGCTGGACCCGGCCCGCATCGAGGCCAATCTGAAGGATGGCGTGTTGAATCTGCGCATACCGAAGCAGGCCCATGCGCAGCCGCGGCGCATCGAGGTGCAGGTCGGCTGAGAGGTGGAGACCCCAAGCTGGGTTAGGCTGTGGCCTCTGCACTGTTGGAGGCCCAGCCATGACCCAGCAAGACATCCGCATAGCCCTGGTTTTCTCGCACGAAGACCAGTCCTGGATACGCCGCGAGGGCATCCCTGTGCCGGCGTTCTGGCAGGGCCACGCGGTGGCCCCAGCCCTGGGCGATGTGGTGCGCGTCGGCGGCCGCCAGTTCGTCATCGAGGCCCGCGTCTGGGAGCATGACGGTGCCCAGCCGGTGCTGCAGCTCTTCGTCGGCGGCAGCCATGCGCAAAGCGATACGACCTTTGGCTGAGGTACTGCCCCGCCACACCCCGCGCGTTACGCTGCGCCGCCTGGCGGTCAGCGACCTGGACGCCTTCCACGCCTACCGCAGCGACGCCGAGGTCGGCCGCTACCAGGGCTGGATGCCGATGACGCGCGAGCAGGCGCAGGCCTTTCTGGCCGAGATGAGCACGGCGGAGTTCTGTCCAGATGAAGCCTGGTTCCAGCTGGCCATTGCCGAGCGCGCCAGCGGGCGGCTGATCGGCGACATCGGCATCTGCGTTCACACCGGCGACGATGCCCATGCCGAGATCGGCTTCACCCTGGCGCCGCAGGCCCAGCACCGAGGTCTGGGCACGGAGGCGGTGCGCGCGGCGGTGGCGATGCTGTTCGAGCGCCGGGCCATCACCCGCGTCGTCGGCATCACCGACGCGCGCAACCTCGCTTCGCTGCGCCTGCTCGAGCGCATCGGCATGAGCCAGGTGCAGACCCTGCAAACCGTCTTTCGCGGCGAGCCCTGCACCGAACTGCTGTGCGAACTGCGGCGTCCCGCCGCCGCTACCGGCTAGATACCCAACTGATACTGACCCCTATACTTTGGCGACAAGAACAAGGGCGTCGGGGTGGGGTTTGATGTTGATGATTGCTTCCTCATGGCAGGCCAAGCCTGGAAACGGGCACGATGCGCGGCGCTGACTTCGTCCTCGGTGACTGGACGGTACTGCCCGGCGCCAACCGGCTGGAGTGCGGCGATCAGCTGCGCCAGGTCGAGCCGCGCGCGATGGACGTGCTGGTGGCCCTGTGCGAGCGCCCCGGCGAGGTGCTCAGTGCCGAAGACCTTTTGACGCAATGCTGGGGTGACGCGCCACTGGGCGACAACCCGGTGCACAAGACGATTGCCCAGCTGCGCCGTGCCCTGGGCGACAGCGCCACCGAGCCGCGCTATATCGAGACCATACGCAAGCGCGGCTACCGCGCCGTGGCCGCCGTGCGCTCGCTGGACGGCGGCATCGAGCAGGCCCGCGAGGGCGCTTGGACGGGTGGCTCGCCATTCCGCGGCCTGCTGGCCTTCGACGAGGCCCATGCCCAGGTCTTCTACGGCCGCGAGCAGGCGACCCAGGCACTGCTGCAGTGCGCCCACCAGCAACTGCTGAAGGAACAGGGCCTGTGCCTGGTGCTGGGCCCCAGCGGCTCGGGCAAGACCTCGCTGGTGCTGGCCGGCCTGTTCCCGGCGCTGCAGCGGCCCGAGGGCTTCGAGGGCTGGCGCGCGCTCAGCAGCACCAGCCTGGATCTCGGCGATGTCGGTGCGCAAAGCCTGACCACCGCACTGGCCGCTGCGTTGCTGGACTGGGAGCTGGACGAGGGCCGGCCCATGTTCCCCGGCGCCAGCGCCAGCTCGCTGGCCGCGCACCTGCAAGACGGCATGGACATGGTCTTGTCAGAGCTCGACTGGGCGCTGAAGCGCGAAATGACCGAAGCCCTGCAACCGCTGCAGCTTCTCCTTATCGATCGCCTGGAGACGCTGTTCGTCGCCCCCCAGTTCGACGAAGCCCAGCGCCAGGGCTTTCTGGACACCCTGCAGGCGCTGGCCCGCGGCGGCCGCGTGCTGGTGGTCGCCGCCTGCCGCAATGACTTCTATCCCCGCCTGGCCGAGTACCCGCAGCTGATGGCCAACAAGGCCCAGGGCGCGCATTTCGACCTGGCCCCGCCCACACGGGCCGAGATCACGCAGATGATCCGCCTGCCCGCCCGTGCCGCCGGCCTGAGCTTCGGCTTCGACCCGGCCACGCAGACGCGGCTGGACGATGTGCTGTGCGACGACGCCGCCCACAGCCCCGACGCGCTGCCGCTGCTGCAATACACCCTGGAGGAGCTGTACCGCCAGCGCGGCCCGCAGGGCGAGCTGAGCTTCGAGGCCTACCGTGCGCTCGGTGGCCAGCCGGGTGGCTCTGCCGGTGGGCTGGAAGGCGCGATCGGCCTGCGCGCCGAAAGCCTGATCGCCGCGCTGCTGCCCATCCAGCAGGAGGCCCTGCCCCATGTGCTGTCGCTGCTGGTGATGCTGTCGGGTGACGAATCGCGGGTCACAAGCCGACGCGCGCTCTGGGCCGAGTTGCGCGGCCCGGCCGAGCGCGAGCTGGTGCAGGCGCTGGTCGATGCCCGGCTGCTGGTCAGCGACCTGATCGACGGACAGGCCGGCTTTCGCGTCGCCCACGAGGCCATCCTGCGCCGCTGGCCCCGGGTCACCGACTGGATCGCCGCCCATCTGCAGGCCCTGCAGCTGCGCAGCCGTCTGCGGCTACAGGTGCAGCGCTGGCTGGACGAGGGCCGCAGCGCCGAGTACCTGCTGCCCAAGGGCAAGCAGCTGACCGAGACGCGCGAGCTGCTGCAGCGCGTCGAGTTCTCGTTCGGCCCGGCCGAGCAGGACTTCGTGCAGACCTCATTGCGCCGCGCCCGCCTGGGCGAGCGCCTGCGCCTGTCGGCCGTGATCGGCATCGCCGCGCTGGCCGTGCTGGCCGGCACCCTGGCCTGGCGCGCCAACCGCGCCGAGCAGATCGCCCAGCAGCGCAGCACCGAGGCGGACGATCTGGTCGGCTACATGCTCGGCGACTTCGCCGACAAACTGCGGCCCATCGGCCGGCTGGAGCTGCTGGACAGCGTCGGCGCCAAGGCGTTGGACCATCTGCGCACCGCACCGATCACCGACAGCCATGGCAGCCTGCAGCGCGCCAAGGCCTTGACCGTGATTGGTGAGGTGCGCGTATCCCGGCGTGAGCTCGATGCCGCCTTGCCGCCGCTTCAGGCCGCAGGGCAGTTGCTATCCGCGCAGGCGCCCGAGGGGCCGCTGGCCATCGATTGGCGCAAGGCCCAGGGCACCGCGGCCTTCTGGACGGGCCACGTCCACTACTCGAAACGGCAGTTCGACCAGGCGCGCGCAGCCTTTGAGGACTATCGCCGGCATAGCGCGGCGTGGCTGGAGGCCGCGCCAACCCAACCCGAAGCGCAGGTCGAGCTGTCGTATGCGCAGAACACGCTGGGCACGCTGATGCTGCACACCGGAGACCTGCCCGGCGCAACGCAGCAGTTTCGCCAGTCGATAGCACTCAAGCAACAGGTGCTGCAGCAGCGCCCGCAGAATTTGACGCTGCGCGCCGAATGGGCCGACAGCATGACCTGGCTGGGCTCGGCCCTGCTCTGGCAGGGCGAGTTCCAGCAAGCCCGGCAGCTGTTCGCCGATGGCTTGCAGGGCGTGGTCAACGCCCGGGCCTCGGCCCCCAAGGACCTCGAATGGGTGTACCGCGAAGCGCTGGCGCACTGGTGGCTGGGCAATGCGTGGCAACGCCTGCGCCGCTCGGCCGATGCCCACAGCGAATGGTCGAACGGCCTGGCGCTGACCCGGGAGTTGTTGCAGCAAGAACCCAAGAACCGCCGCTGGCGGCTGATGCAGGCACGGTTGGAATTGGCGTCGGCCAGTGCGCAGACCGGCAACACGGCGGCCTTGGCACCTCGCCTGCGCGAGTTGGCCGACGAGTTGGCGGGGCTGGACAAGGGCGCGCTGTCCGGCACCGCCCCGGAACGCCTGCCGCTGCGCGTACAGCTTCAGCTGGCCCTGGCCCGCTCCCTGCAATCCCAAGGCCAGCGGGTCGATGCCCTGCGCCTGTTGGACGAGCTACTTCCGGTGGTCAGCGACGCCGTGGCGCGCCGCCCCGAGGATTTGCGCTTGCGCGTCGAACACGGGCGCCTGCGGCTGGCGCTGGCCGCTGCGCAGCCGAAGAACCCTGCAGCACAAACCCAGTGCGCCGCGGTACTGAACGATTTCAGGAAATTAGGCCCGCTCTTGCGGGTTCATTTAGATATTACAGATGTCTGGATTCAGGCACATTCCTGTCTGGGTCAAAGTGGGCAGGTGCTGCGTGAGCAGGAATGGCTGTCGCAGCGCACACCGTCCGGTGTTTGATCCGAGATCAAAACCCAACCAAGCCAGAGAGGAATACTGTCATGCCCAATACTTACTACGTTCAGGCTCAGGTCGATACCCCGACCGGTCAGATTGCGGTGGCCAATTACTATATTGACAAGAAATGCTCGCAGCCGGCCACACTGCCGCTGAGCGTCGCCCTGAGCGCGGGCGCCTGCACCATTATTCAGGCCACCGATTCGACGCTGACGCTGGTGGGCGCGGTCTTCAAAACCATTGGCGGCGTGCCGGTACTGACGTCCAACAATTTCTACCCCGCCTCGCAAGGCAGCGTTTCCATCAGCATGCCCACCGATGACATGGTCACCAAGGGCGTGGTCCTGCTGTTCTCCGACCCGCTGCAGGTGAGCGCGCTCTACCCGACCTCGGATCCGCAAATCACCAACGAAACCTGAGCCAGCCTTCTGATGCCGAACTGATGTCGAGTTGACGCCGGCAAACCGGCGACCAGGGCGCACACTTCATTCCGGTCCTCAAGGCGTGCGTACTGGTCTGCCGCGCTGAAGCAGGGCCCGCAAACCCAAGGGTTATCCCTTGGGTTTTGTCGTTTCTGGGCTCCGGAAGCTTTCCGGAAGGTGTTTGTTGGCCGGTTTTCCTAGAGTGCGCTGGCACCCGGCGTTCTGCGAGCCGGGCAGATACCAGCCTGAGATCCGCCAGGCCGGTCCATACAAACACCTTGTTGGGGCCACCCATGACCAGCTTTGATCAACAACAGCCGCAGTTCGATTCCTCACCGTCGATCCAGGGCACCGCCGCGTCGGCACAGAAAGCCAGCGCCTCCAAGGGCCGGGTATTCCTCGTCACCGAGGTGCTGAAAGATCTGCGCACCGAGCGCCTGCAAAGCCAGGAAGAAATGGCACACGCCTGCAGCGACGGAAAATTCAGGGTGTCGATTGCCACCATCAAGCGCGCCGAAACCGGCCGAGCGGTCGTCTACCGGGTTGCCCGTGAATTGGCCCGCTATTTTGGCGTGCCGGTGCGGCAAATCATCAAGACGCCGGACAAATCGGGCATGCAGTGAATGAACATCAGTCCCTGATACTCATTTGATACCAATATGATCTGGCTCGGCACTGCCCGACGACCCAGACTCTGTGATCGCTCAGGGAAATATAAATAGGGGCCAAGCCCCAGTATCTGAATCCAGGACCAGCAGTATTGGGGTGATGCATCTCACTCAGCTGCTGGTGCCTGTGCGGCCCCAGCGGCCGATATGGGTGGCGTGGTCCACCGGAATATCCAGCGCGTCCGCAGCAACACCCGGCCCCGCGCCCAGCGGCGCCAGCAGTGCGCCCAGATCCGCCTCGCTGAATTTGACCGCGCCGGCCGCGTCATGGCCCAGCACGCCCTGGGCCAGGGCCAGCTTGCGGGCCTGCAGCTCCAGCATGCGCTCCTCTATGCTGCCCTCGACGACCAGCTTGTAGACGAACACCGGCTGGTCCTGGCCGATGCGGTGGGCCCGCGCCGTGGCCTGCTCCTCGACGGCAGGGTTCCACCAGGGGTCCATATGGATCACGGTGTCGGCGGCCGTGAGGTTCAGGCCCACGCCGCCGGCCTTCAGGCTGACCAGGAAGATCGGTGCCTCCCCGCTCTGGAACTGCTGCACTACGGCGCCGCGCTGCTGGGGCCGGGTCTTGCCGGTCAGGCTCAGGAAGGGCAGCTGCAGCTCGGTCAACTGCTCGGCAATCAGCTCCAGCATCTCGGTGAATTGCGAGAACACCAGCACGCGCCGGCCCTCGTCCACCAGGGCCGGCAGCATGTCGGCCAGCAGCTCCAGCTTGGCGCGTTCCATAGTCCTGGGTGTCTTCGTGCCCTTGACCAGATGGGGGTCGCAGCAGACCTGGCGCAGCTTCAGCAAGGCGTCGAGGATGGTGATCTGCGCGCCCTGAAAGCTCTGGCGCGCCAGCACGCGCCGCACCTGCTCGTCGGCCGCCGCGCGCACGCCCTCGTAGAGCTGGCGCTGTTGGCCCTGCAGCTGCACGCGCTTGATGACCTCGGTGCGCGGTGGCAGCTCGCTGGCCACGTCCTGCTTTCGGCGGCGCAGGATGAAGGGCCGCACGCGCTGGGCCAGCAGCTGCGCACGCAGGGTTTCGCCGTTCTCCTCGATAGGCTTGCGCCAGCGACGGGCAAAGTCACGCGCGTCGCCCAGAAAGCCGGGCATCAGGAAGTCGAACTGGGCCCACAGCTCGCCGAGATGGTTCTCCAGCGGCGTACCGGTCAGGCACAGGCAGTGGCGGGCCTGCAGACGGCGCAGCGCGCGGGCGCTGCGACCGCCGGCGTTCTTCACCATCTGCGCCTCGTCGAGTATCAGCAGATGGAAGCGCTGGGCGGCCAAGGCGTCGATGTCGCGCCACAGCAGCGGGTAGGTGGTCAGCACCAGGTCGTGATCGGCCATCTGCTTGAACAGCGTATCGCGCGCGGGCCCCTGCAGGGTCAAAAGGCTCAAGGACGGCGCCATGCGCCGCGCCTCGGCCTGCCAGTTGAAGATCAGTGAGGTCGGCAGCACCACCAGGGTCGGCAGGTCCAGCCGGCCGGCCTGTTTCTCGACCAGCACATGGGCGAGAGCCTGGGCCGTCTTGCCCAGGCCCATGTCATCGGCCAGGATGCCGCCCAGCTGCTGGGCCCGCAGATACTGCAGCCAGGCCAGGCCCTCGAGCTGGTAGGGGCGCAGCTGCACATTCAGGCCCTCGGGCGCCGCCACCGGCTGCGGCGAACCAAAGCCCTGCAGCCGCCGCGCCAGGCTGGCCAGGCCGGCCTCGCCCTCGAGCTGCCAGCCGCTCTGATCGCCGACGCGGTGCACCTGCACCAGGCCCCAGCGCAGCGCCTCGAGCCGGCGCGCCTCCCAGGCGCCCAGGCGCAGCGGGCCCTCCTGGTTTTGCGCGCGCAGCGGATCGGTCAGCAGATCGACCATCGCGCCGATGATGGCCTTCAGCGGCGCGGCCGGCACTTCGATGCGGCGGCCACCGGGGGCGCGCAGCGAGATCACCGCGCGGTCGTCGATGGCGGCAATCTGCGCTGCGCTGAGCCAGCGGGTGTCCCGCTTCAGCAGATCGGCCAGCATCGGCGCCAGGTCCAGGGTCTGGCCATCGATCTCGACACCCAGGCTCAGCAACCAGGAACCCTCGCGTTCGGGCAATTTCAGCTTGTCCACCGGGCGCTGGCGGGCGGCCAGCGGCTCGTTCAGCACCTTGCCCAGCAGCTCGCCGGTGTCCGGGCTGACGATCAGCTTCCAGCGCTGTACCGGCACGCTCTCGTGGGCAAAGCCGGGCTTGACGACCACTGCCCAGCCCAGGGCCTGCAGCCGCGGCACCTGCTCGGCCCAGAAGTCGCCGAAGAACTCCTCCTGGGCCAGGGTCCAGACGGGGCCCAGCTGCTCGCCGGCCTCGCGCTTGCGCCATTGCAAATGGCCTGCAGGCACCGGCACAAAGCCCAGCTCCCAGACCAGGTCGATCGCATCGGCCTCGGCCACCAGATCGCGCTGCATCAGCACGACCTGGCCCCCGGTGTCGTAGAGCTCCTGCACCGGTGCGGGCCGGCGGTTCAGCACCGAGTTCGGCGCCTCGGTCTGCCAGCGGGCGCCGGCCTCGGTGCGATAGGTCCAGCTGATGTGCGCAACAGTCACCTGCTCGCCGCGCGGGCCCAGCTTGCCGCTGGGCTTCAGGCCCAGCAGGCCGTCGCCACGGCTCAGTGTTTGCAGGGTCAGGCAGGGGCGGAACTGGCCGCTCACGGTGCCGGGTTCGGCATCCTCCGGCTCTGGTGGCGCAGGCGGAGGCGCCTCGGCCTCGCCGCGCAGCAGGGCCATCACGCGGGCGGCATCTTCATCGGCCAGGGTGGGCAGGCCTTTCAGGGTCGCCGCATCGGCCTGGCGGCGCAGCGCGTCCACCCAGGCGGCCACCACCTGCTCGCGGCGCGCGGCGGCATGGCGGTCTGATGGTGGCTGGGTCATGGATGGCGATTGTGCAGCCCCTACACTGCCGCCCCATGAAACCCAGTGACTCGAACCGCGTCCACTCGCTGGCCTATGCCCAGCGCATGAACAAGGTGCTCGACCATATCGATCGCCATCTGGACCAGGCGCTGGACCTGCCTGTGCTGGCCGAGGTCGCGCATTTCTCCGCCTTCCACTTCCACCGCCTGTTCGCCGCATGGACCGGCGAGACGCTGGGCGACTATCTGCGCCGACGGCGCCTCGAGGTGGCGGCCGTGCACCTGGCCAACAATCCGCGCCGGCCGGTGCTGGATGTGGCGCTGGCGGTCGGCTTCGGCTCGGGCGAGGCCTTTGCCCGCGCCTTCAAGCTGCGCTTCGGCTGCACACCCAGCGCCTGGCGCGAGCAGACGCCGCAGCGCTGGGCCGATGAACTGCAAGCTGTGCGCGCCGTTGCAAGGGATAGCAATCTGGGTCAGGCCGACAGCAAGCCGGGTCAGGCGGCGAGCGGGCCGTTCAACCATCCTGAGAACTCCTCAAACCAGGAGCCTTCGATGGAAGTGAAACTCAACACCCTGCCCGGCGCGCGCGTCGCCTATCTGCGCCACACCGGCCCCTATGGTCCCAGCGTTGGCCGCTTCTGGGCCGAGACCTTCTTCCCCTGGCGCGCCGCCCAGGGCCTGGGGCACGCCCCCTGCTACGGCATAGGCCACGACGACCCCAGCGTTGGCGACCCGGCCAAGTTCCGGTATGACGCCTGCGTCGAGGTGCCGGCCGACTATGTCGCCAAAAGCCCGGCCGGGATCACCGATCTTCCTGGCGGTCGCTATGCGGTGGCGGCCTTCTACGGCACCGGTGCCGACATCTCGCTGGCCTGGACCGAGTTCCTGCGCGACTGGCTGCCCGCCAGCGGCCTGGAGCCCGATGGCCGGCCCTGCTACGAGTACTACCCGGCCGATGGCCGCTACGACCCGGCCACCGGCGCCTTCGAGTGCCAGCTGTGCCTGCCGGTACGAGCACGCTGACGCCTCCGGCCGCGACGGCCTATCATCGGCCGCATCTCAGCTCAGCGGTGCCCGCCATGATCAGCTTGCAGCGTGATGTCGTCATCATCGGCACCGGCACCGCCGGCATGACGGCCTACCGATCGGCACTGGCCCACACGTCCAGTGTGCTGGCGATCGAGGGCGGGCCCTATGGCACGACCTGTGCCCGCGTTGGCTGCATGCCCAGCAAGCTCTTGATCGCGGCGGCCGAGGCAGCACACAGCGCGGTCGAGGCGCACCGCTTCGGCGTGCACATAGCACCGCCCCGCATCGACGGCGCGCAGGTGATGCAGCGGGTGCGTGACGAACGCGACCGCTTTGTCGGCTTCGTCACCGAGGCGGTCGACAAATGGCCGGCCGAGCACCGCCTGCAAGGCCATGCCCGCTTTGTCGCGCCCGGCGCGTTGCAGATCGACGATCACACCCGCGTCGAGGCCGGCCGCATCGTCATCGCCACCGGCTCGACGCCTGATATCAGCCCGGCCTGGCGCCAGACGCTGGGCGAGCGGCTGATCGTCAATGACGATGTGTTCGACTGGCAGACCCTGCCAGCCTCGGTGGCCGTGGTCGGCACCGGCGTGATCGGTCTGGAGCTGGCCCAGGCGCTGCACCGGCTGGGTGTGCGCGTGCGGGTGTATGGGCGCTCGGGACGCGTCGGGCCGCTGACCGATCCGGTGCTGCAGGCCTTGAGCGCCCAGATCTTCGCCGCCGAGCTGCCCATGACGCTGGGCGTCGAATTAACCGTGGCCCGCGATGGCGAGCAGGTGCTGGTGACGACCCCGGCCGGCACCGAGCGCTTCGACTACCTGCTCGCCGCCACCGGCCGCACACCCAACGTCAAGACGCTGGGGCTGGAACACGCCGGACTGCCGCTGGGTGCCAATGGCGTGCCGATCGCGGACGGCAACACCGGCCAGATCGGCAACAGCCCGGTGTTTCTCGCCGGCGACGCCAGCGACCAGCACATGCTGCTGCACGAGGCCGCCGACGCGGGCCGCATCGCCGGAGACAACGCCGGCCGCTACCCGGATGTGCGCGTGCGCCCGCGCCGCGCGCCGCTGGCCGTGGTGTTCAGCGATCCGCAAATCATGCTGGCCGGCGCCAGCTACACCCAGCTGCTGCACCAGGGCCTGGCTTTCCAGACCGGCCAGGTCTCGTTCGAGGACCAGGGCCGCAGCCGCGTGATGCTGAAGAACCGGGGCGCGCTGCGCGTCTATGCCGAGTGCGGCAGTGGCCGCTTCCTGGGCGCCGAGATGATTGGCCCGGCGGCCGAGCATCTGGGCCATCTGCTGGCCTGGTCGGCCCAGCGCGGCGACACGGTGCAGCAGATGCTGGACAGCCCCTTCTACCACCCGGTGATCGAGGAGGGCCTGCGCAGCGCCCTGCGTGAACTGCAGAGGGCGTTGCACATGGGGCCGCCGCCGGTGGAGCGCTGCCTGGACTGCGGGCCTGGGGCCTGAAGCTCAGTCCCCGTCCGGCAGTTCCCGCTTGCGCCCCGCGAATGCGCTGCCGCCCAGCAGCGCCGCCGCCATGCCCCAGAACAGCGGCGTGATGCCCAGCGTGGCGCCGACGGCACCGAAGATCAGCGGCATCACCGTCTGGCTGGTGTTGATCAGGGTCGTGCGCAGGCCCAGCGCCTCGCCGGCCCGGCCCACCGGCGCGGCCTGGTGCAGCAGGCTCAGCACCATGGGCTGCGGCGCGCCCAGGCCCAGGCCCAGCAGGAAGGCGATGGCCATCAGCACGCCGACGCTGTGCGTGAACGGCAGCACCACATAGGCCAGGCCCGACATCAAGAGCGAGGCCGCCAGCATCGGCCAGGGCTGCATGCGCTGCACGATGAAGGGCATGGCCAGCCGCACGGTGAAGGTGGCCGCCGCGAAGGCGCCCATGACGATGCCGATCTGCGATGCCGACAGGCCGATGCTGGTGCCATAGACGGGAATGGCGAAGTTGTACACATCCCAGGCCACCGTCAAGATGGCCATGGCGACGAACAGGCGGCGCAGCTCGGGGTCCTTCAGCAGGTCGAATACCGGCCCCCTGGGAGACGCATCATGCGGATCGTGCGGATGGCCGGCCGGCAGCAGCTTGCCGGCCAGCGCCACGATGGGCAGCACCGTGAACAGGGCCAGCACGAGAAAGGTGCTGCGATAGCCCAGCGTATCAATGCACACGCCGGTCAGCATCGGCGCGACAAAGGCCGAGGTCGAAAAACCCAGCGCCAGATAGCTGAAGTTGACCGTGCGGTCTTCCGGCACGCTCATGCCACCCACCGCGTGGTAGGCCGCCACATTGATCAGCATGAAGGACATGCCCACCACCACCGCGGTGAAATACAGCGCCACCGGATGCGGCAGCAGGAACGGTGCCAGGGTGCCGACACTGACGCCGATGGAGCCCAGCAGCATCGGCCGGCTCACGCCGATGCGATCGATCCAGCGCCCGGCCGTGACCGACAGCAGCGCCGGCAGCAGCGCGTACAGCGCGATCAAGATGCCCACCGTCAGCGGCGACGAGCCCTGGTGGATGGCGAACAGCGACACCGCAATGCGGCTGCCGTTGAATGCAACATGGTTGAGTACCGTCAGGATGATGATGAAGGGCAGGGGACGCATATGGCCTTGGCGGGTGTGCGGGCTCAGGTCTGTTCGGCCAGCCAGGCCTCGAAGACATCCGGCGGCATGGCCTTGGCGAACAGATAGCCCTGGGCGTAGTCACAACCCGCCTCGGCCAGCAGATCGCGCTGCAGCGGGGTTTCCACACCCTCGGCAATCACCTTCATCCCGAGTTCATGCGCCATCACGATGATGGCCCGGCACAGGGCCATGTCCTTGGACGAGAGGTTCAGCCCTCGCACAAACGATTGGTCAATCTTCAGATAGTCGATGTCGAACTTCTGCAGATAGGACAGCGAGGAGTAGCCGGTGCCGAAGTCGTCCAGCGACACGCCGATGCCGGCCGCATGCAGATCCATCAGCCGCGCCGCCACATCGGTGCTGCCGTCCAGCAGCAGGCCCTCGGTGATCTCCACCACCAGGCTGTTGCCCGGCAGGCCCAGGCTTTGCAGCCAGGCGGCCCAGGCCGGTCCCTGCTGCGCATCGACGCGGAACTGCACCGGCGACTTGTTGATGCTGATCTGGAAGTCCGGATGCAGCGCGGCGCGCCAGCGCCCCACCTGCGCGGCGGCCTGCCGGAACACCCAGTCGCCGATGTCTATGATCAGGCCGCTGGCCTCGGCAATCGGGATGAACTGGTTGGGTGCCACCGGCCCGCGCGTCGGGTGCTGCCAGCGCAGCAGCGCCTCGGCCTTGTGCACCGCGCCACTGCCGAGCTCGACGATGGGCTGGTAGTGCACCTCGAACTGGCCCGCGCCAAGCGCCGCGCGCAGGTCGTTGGCCAGGCGCAGGCGGTTCTGCGCCGCCTCCTGCAGGGCCGGCGTGAAGTAGCTGAAGCGCTTGCGACCGGCGTCCTTGGCCACGTACAGGGCCTGGTCGGCATGCTTGAACAGGTCCTCGATCAGCTCGGCGTCCTGCGGATACAGGGTGATGCCGATGCTGGCCGATACAAAGGACAGCTCGTTGCCCAGCTGGAAGCCCGCCGCCAGCGCATCCAGGACGGCCTGCGCCACCACCTCCACCTCGGCCGGGTCGCCCAGGCCCGGCAAGACGACGGTGAATTCGTCGCCGCCCATGCGCGCGACGGTGTCGCCCTCGCGCAGGCAGTGGGCGATGCGCTGCGCGGCCTGTATCAGCAGCAGGTCGCCCTTGTCATGGCCCAGCGTGTCATTGACCTCCTTGAAATGGTCCAGGTCAATGAACAGCAGGGCCAGCAACCGCCCGCTGGCGGCGCAGCGGGCCATCGCCTGGGCCAGGCGTTCGCGCAGCATGCGTCGATTGGGCAGGCCGGTCAGGCCGTCGAAATGCGCCTGCTGCCAGATCAGCGCCTCGTCCTGCTTGCGGCTGGTGATGTCGGTGTGGGTGCCTATCATGCGCAGCGGCCGGCCCTGCCCGTCGCGGCTGATGACCATGCCGCGCGTCAGTATCCACTTCCAGCTACCGTCCTTGCACTGCACGCGGTGCTCGTTGATATAGGTCGGGGTGCGGCCCTCGATATGGGCTTGGCGGTCGCGCAGCAGCTGCTCGATGTCGTCCGGGTGCGTGCGCTTGTCGAACTCCTCGGGCCGGCTCGTCAGCTCCTCTTCGCTGTAGCCGTACATCTCGATGAAGCGACGCGAGAAGACCTCCACCCCGGTCTGGGGGTACCAGTCCCAGACGCCATCGCCGGCACTCTCCAGCGCCAGCTTCCAGCGGTCCTCGCTCTCTCGCAGGCTTTGCTCGGCGAGCTTCTGGGCGGTGATGTCGCGCACCACGCAGATGCTGCGCCCGTCGGCCGTGCGCTGCCAGCGCCAGGCCAGATCGCGCAGCGAACCGTCGGCACAGACAAACTGCCCCTGCAATTCAAAGCCCTTGGCCCGAGGAGGTGCGGTGGCGACCGCCTGTTCCAGCAGCGCCCGTTGATCGGCATTGGCCAACTCAAGCCAGCACCGGCCAAGCAGCTGCGCCTCGGACCAGCCCAGCGTCTGCGCCCAGGCCGGGTTGACGCGCTCGAAAAGCCCGTCGGGCGTGAGCACGCACAACATGTCCAGCGACAGCTCAAACGCCAGGCCGGCCAGGCGCGCATCGTCGTCAGATGGCTCGATCTGCCCGAGAGAATTCATACCGCTCCTGTCCGGTGCATGCGAACCAGGCTCGCGGGGCCTGATAGGACTCAGCATAACCCGAGGCCGACAAGCCACCGCAACCGGCAATAGCGGCAATAGCCGCAAGACTCCGGACTGCGTTTTTTTCAGTTCATGAGTATCTTAAGAAAAGTGCCCCTGCCGGCGCGGGGTTGCCCCGCCATAGGCAGTCAATTTCAGCGAGAATCGCGGCGATCGGAAGCGCTTGACCAGATCAACGATAGCCGCGGCCGCGATAGCTGGCATGTCGCAGGCCGACAGACGCAACTCATCCCCGAGATTCGTTGATTCGTCGCACTCAGGATGATTTTTGACGACACCCTGCTTAAGGTGTCAAACAGAACAGATGGGCTGGCAGTTAGGTTCAAGAAACCCATTGGGGTCAGGTCTGAACCACTGATTGAACTCCAGAAGCCCGCATCCAATGTAGTCGTACCGCTGGGGCAGCCTTGCCATGTGCAGAGCTGGAACTGCGGTATGGATCGGGCCAATACAGTGAATTCTGCAAATATGAACATACCGTCAAACAAGCGTGACGCCGCTGGCTTAGAGAGCCGGCGGCTTGAGGGCGTCAAGTTGCTGAAGCAGGGCATGAGCCAATCCAGCGTCGCTCGTCAACTGCAAGTCTCGCGCCAGGCCGTGCATCAATGGGCTTCACAATTGTCCGAGGGCCAGGAACAGGCGCTGAAGGCCAAGGGCTTTGGCCGGCCGACCCGGCTCAGTACGGCCCAGGTGATCGAGCTGCGCAACTGGCTGCAGCGCGGCCCCCGCGCCGCCGGCCTGCCCCATGACCACTGGACCATCCAGCGCGTGTGCATGCTGATACACCGCCGCTTCGAGGTCGAATACAGCGGCCCCGGCTGCTGGGGCCTGCTGCAGCGGCTGAAGATCTCGCTGGAGGCGATCTCGTCGCCGGCACAAGATGAGATCACCGCCCTGGATGCGCCCGCCAGCATCGAGCAGCGCCCCAACAACCCGGCGCGCAGCTTCGACTATGTGGTGCACACCCTGTCGCAACGCGGCCCGACCGCCCGTGACTCCTACTTCCGCATGGGCAGCCAGTAGGCCTGGAGATTTGTCCTGGGTCCGGCGCGGAACCTTGCCGCGCCGGGGCTCTCGGCGATCAGCGTGCAGATGCTGCCGTTGCGGGTTCCCGCGGAGCCACAGACAGCGGGATCTTGAGACTCATATTTTGTTCACCGGGCGGTGGCGGCGGCATCGCCACTTGCGCAAGTACCCTGGTGACAGCCCGGTCAAGGTCGTCTCGACCAGAAGTCTCTATATTGCTGACCTGCGGTCGCTGCGCACCGTTCGAAAACTCGGCGAGCCACACGCCGCTGCCCGCGCCCGGCAAAGCGCCCTGGTCATGCGCCATCGACATCGCCTGCGATAGGCGTTGCCAATAGTTGCGCCGCCAATTCGTGAAGTCCTCTAGCTTTTGAGCTTCGTCGCTCAGCGAGGCGTAATCACTCAACAAGTGCATGTCTCGCCAGGACTGGTTGTCACCTCGGTATGCCCCCATACGCAACACACGCAACGCCTCGGCTTGATCCTTGGGTCCACCAAGACCCTCCCTGTGCAAGCGCGCCAGCGCCACCTCACCGGCGGGCACTGAGTGTGCAATGGCATCGGCGTAGTGCCGTCGCGCGCGAGCATAGTCGGGCGTCCAATCGGACTCCACCAAACGACCCATTGCCAAGTGACCCCGCCCGTTGTTGACAGCTGCTTGCCGATACAGGTCCATGGCCTTGGCCTGCGACAAGGAAACACCGGCACCGTCCTCATACCAGTGTCCCAGCAGCAGCTGGCAACTTGCTCGACCCGCCTCAGCAGCCGCCTCAACGCTCGCCAAATGTTGCCGATCGCGCGGGCCAGTACTCCGCTGACCGTCCGAAAGGTCCACGCAGCCCAAGGGCAGCCGGGCAGAAATCGACTTCGGCAAGGTCGCGGCCGTATTGGCGGGCTGCGCCATGACGGGCTGTACCAGCCAAGTCGCCAGCAGCAATGGCAACAACGGCCAGCCGCGAAACGGCGTTGATGAGCGCATGAGTATTTCCGACGAGTTTCAGACCCGCTTCATTCTGCCAGTCTGAGGGCGGACCGAGTCAGGCCAGGACAACTCCGTCACTGCGCTCGTCCGCCTTCGAACAGCGATGCGGTTGTTCAGCCGGCTTGCTGCATGCGCAGCCGCCGCGCCGCGTCTTCGGCGCGCGCATCGTCAATCTCGCGCAGCACCCCGCCCAGGTCCACCGGGCCGGCCTTGCGCTCGTGGTGGCCGGTCAGCGGCGTGTCCACCAGCAGCGCACCGCGCTGGTACAGGTCCCAGATCTCGGGGCCGAACTGGGTGCTCAGCAGGTCCGGGGCGAAGCCACCGAAGAAATCGCGCAGATTGTTCACATCGCGCAGCAACATGCGCTGGGCGTGGTTGTTGCCGGCGGCGTCCACCGCCTGCGGCAGATCGATGATGACCGGCCCGTCGTGGCTGAGCAGGATGTTGAACTCGGACAGGTCACCATGCACGACGCCAGCCGTCAGCATGCGCACGACCTCACCCAGCAGGCTGGCGTGGTGGGTGCGTGCCTCTTCGGCGGTGAACAGAACATCGTTGAGGCGCGGCGCGGCGTCTCCTGCCTCGTCCGTCACCAGCTCCATCAACAGCACACCGTCGCAGAAGTTGTAGGGCTTGGGCACACGCACGCCGGCTGCGGCCAGGCGGTACAGCGCATCGACCTCGGCGCTTTGCCAGGCGGCCTCGCTGGCCTCGCGGCCGAACTTGGTGCCCTTGGCCATGGCCCGGGCCTGGCGGCTGTTCTTGACCTTGCGGTTCTCGGTGTAATCGACGGCCTGGCGAAAGCTGCGCTCGGTGGCTTCCTTGTAGACCTTGGCGCAGCGGGTGTCCTCGCCACAGCGCACGACATAGACGGTGGCCTCCTTGCCGCTCATCAGCTGGCGTACCACCGTGTCGATCAGGCCTTCTTCAATCAGGGCTTGCAGCCGCTTGGGTGGTTTCATGGGCGCCATTCTGCGCCCGGCCCGAATTCAGCCTCCGTGGCTTTCTCGCGCTTGACGTTGCTCCAGCAGCTTGCGCACCGCGCGCAGCACCAGGGTCTCGTCGAGCTGGGCCTTGGGCGCCAGCGCCGAGGCCAGGGCCTCCAGGGTGTCGGGAGCCTGGGCCAGCGCCCGGGCCAGGGCCGACAACACGCACACGGCCGGGCGCTGCACCGCCTCGGGAATCTGGCCGCTGGCCTGCACCGTCACATGGTGGCGCACGCTGGCCACCGCCGGCGCCGACAGGCCCCAGCTCTCGCACAGCGCAGCGCCCAGCGCATCGTGGCTGACGCCAAAGGCGCGCTTCTCCAGCTGCACCAGGTCCATGTCCTGCTCGACGGCGCGCAGCATCGACGGATAGTGGTCGGGGGCGTGGCGGTAGAGCACCGCCTTGCCGCACTCCTCGAACAGGCCGGCCGAGTGCGCGGCCCAGGGATCGACGCCCAGCATCTGGCCCATGCGCCCCATCAGCACACCGCGCTCGGCGGCCCGCTCCCAGATCGGCTCCAGTTCCTTGGCCGGCGGGAAGGCGGCACGCATGCCCATCTCGAAGGTGATGGCAGCGACCTCGCGCATGCCCAGATAGGTCAGCGCCTGGTGCACGCTCTGCACCCGGCCCTTCAGACCGTACAGCGAGGAATTGACCGCCCTCAGCACCGAGGACGCCAGGGCCATATCGGACTCGACCAGAGTGGACATGGCCTGCAGATTGACCTCTTCCTCGGCCATCAGCAGGGACAGCTTGACCAGGACCTCGGGCTGGGACGGGATGTCGATTTCCAGCGTGCGCAATTGGGGATCAACGGACATGAACTTCCACCTCAGCTAGCAATTCTCTCAACCATAGGGTACGCCCGGGCACAGCGTCAACGCACAAATCCGTCCCAGGCCGTTTTCAATATCAGCGCTGTGACCACGATGATGAACGCGGCGCGCACAAAGCCGGCGCCATGCTTCAAGGCCATGCGCGTGCCGACCAGGCTGCCCAGCACATTGGCCACGGCCATCACCGCCGCGATATGCCACCAGACATGGCCTTTGCTGGCAAACAGCACCAAGGCGGCGAAATTGGTCGCCGTGTTCAGAATCTTGGCGCTGGCCGAAGCATGCAGAAAGTCGAAGCCCAGAAAACGCACGAACAGGAACACGAAGAAGCTGCCGGTGCCGGGGCCGAAGAAGCCGTCATAGAAGCCGATCAAGAGGCCGATGGCACTGGCCACCCAGATCTCGGTGGCGCCGCTGAGCCGTGGCGCATGCTCGCGGCCCATGTCCTTCTTGGCCAACGTGTAGATCAGCACCAGCAGCAGGATGAAGGGCAGGGCCAGGCGCAGGCCGTCGGCGGGCACCAGGGTCACGGTCCAGGCGCCGGCAAAACTGCCCAGAAGGGCGGCGGCAAAGGCCGGCAGCAGCGCATGCCAGGGCAGGGTGACGCGGCGGGCGTATTGCAGGGCCGCCAGCGCCGTGCCCCAGATCGCCCCGCCCTTGTTGGTGCCGAACAGGGTGGCCGGCGCGGCCGCCGGGAAAACGCCGAACAGGGCCGGCACCAGCACCAGGCCACCGCCCCCGACCACTGCATCGACAAAACCGGCCAGCAGGGAGGCCAGGGCAATCACTATCAGCTCGGTCATGGGCGGGCGCGGGGGGTTGTTGGCCGCAGCGGGCCCAAAAAAACAAAGGGCGCCAATAAGGCGCCCCGGAATTGTGACACCCCCGAGGTGCCACCCAACTTTGTTATTCGATCTGCTTTGTTTGTCTCCTCGAACCCACCCCCGTAGCTGCTGGTCGAACCAGGCACTGCAGCGGTGCACGCACTCTAGTTGGGCGAGCATCCTGGTGCACTTGGGGTTTTCCAGCCCGGGCTAGTACCGAGGAGGCTCGGTTTAGTTAGCGATCACTCTGGCTCTACCGCCTCTCGCACATGGGCTTCGGTCAGCGCCGGCACGCACTCCTGCAGGAAGCGATACGCAAATCCACGCAGGAAGTGGCCTCGCCGCACCGCGATCAGGGTGGTATTCGATTCAAAGATGTGTTGTGCAGGCAACAGCACCAGGCCTTGATCGCGTTGCGCCTCGAAAGCCATGGACGCGACGATGCCCACGCCCAGGCCCACCTCCACATAGGTCTTGATCACGTCGGCATCCAGCGCCGACATCACGATGTCGGGGGTCAGCCCGGCCTTGGCAAAGGTGGCGTCTATGCGCGCCCGGCCGGTATAGCCCTCGTGGTAGGTGATCAGCGGGTGCTCGGCCAGCTCTTCCACCGTCAGCGGCTCGCGGCGGGTGACGGCCAGCGCATGGCCCTCGGGCACGACCACCGCATGGTGCCAGCCGTAGTAGGGAAAGGTGACCAGATGCTCGATCTCGTCGAGCGCCTCGGTGGCGATGCCGATGTCGGCCTCGCCCGACTGCAGCAGCGCGACGATCTCCGCCGGGCTGGCCTGATGCAAGACCAGGTGCACGCGCGGATAGGCGGCCTTGAAGCGCCGCACCACCTGGGGCAAGGCATAGCGGGCCTGCGTGTGCGTGGTGGCAATGGTCAGCTGGCCCTGCTCGCTGTTCGAGAACTGCTCGGCCAGGCGCTTGATGTTCTTGGCGTCCAGCAGCATCCGTTCGACGATCTGCAGCAGTTCCTTGCCCGGCTCGGTCAGGCCCAGGAGGCGCTTGCCGCGGCGCACGAACAGTTCGATGCCCAGCTCGTCTTCCAGATCCTTGATGTGCTTGCTGACACCCGACTGCGAGGTGTACAGCGCGTTGGCGACCTCGGTCAGATTGAAGTTGCGCTGCACCGACTCGCGGATGATGCGCAGTTGCTGGAAATTCATCAGGCGGCCTTTTGTAGATTCGTGTCCGGCGCCGCAAACAGGCTCAAGCGTGACGGCTGCAGCCAGACATTCTGGGCGAACTGCAGATTCAGCGCGAGCGCACGCTCGCGGCTCAGCTCGGCCTCCAGATGTTGGTCGTTCGGGCCCAGCAGCTCGACACGGGCGCTGGCGCCAAAGCTCAGCACGCGCACCACGCGGGCCGCGATCGCATGCTCGGTGGCCACCAGGCTGATGTCCAGCTCGTGCGGCCGGGCATAGGCCAGCATCTGCGCTCCGGGGGTCAGATCTGAAGCGCCGTGGGCGATGCGGTGCTCGCCGACATGCAGCAGGCCGCCATCGGCCCGGCCCTCGAAACGGTTCACCGCGCCGAGGAAGCCGTAGACAAAGGGCGTGGCCGGGTGCTCATAGACCTCGTTGGGCGTGCCGACCTGCTCGACCCGGCCGTGATCCATCAGCACGACGCGGTCGGCCACCTCCAGCGCCTCTTCCTGGTCGTGGGTGACGAAGAGGCTGGTGATGTGCAGCTCGTCATGCAGGCGGCGCAACCAGCGGCGCAGCTCCTTGCGCACCTTGGCGTCCAGCGCGCCGAAGGGCTCGTCCAGCAGCAGCACGCGCGGCTCGACGGCCAGGGCCCGGGCCAGCGCAATGCGCTGGCGCTGGCCACCGGACAGCTGCGAGGGGAAGCGGTCGGCCAGCCAGTCCAGCTGCACCAGCTGCAGCAGCTCGTGCACCTTCTTCTTGATCACCGCATCGCTGGGCCGTTGCGAGCGGGGCTTGACGCGCAGGCCGAAGGCCACGTTGTCGAACACCGTCATGTGGCGGAACAGCGCGTAGTGCTGGAACACGAAACCGACCTGGCGTTCGCGCACATGGGTGTCGGAGGCGTCTTCGCCATCGAGCAGCACCTGGCCGCGATCGGCCGTTTCGAGCCCGGCGATGATGCGCAGCAAGGTGGTCTTGCCGCAACCGGACGGGCCCAGCAGGGCGACCAGCTCGCCGCTGGGGAAGTCCAGGCTGACGTCGCCCAGGGCGACGAAGTTGCCGAAGGACTTGTGGATGTTCTTGACCTGGATGCTCATGGCACCTCCTTCACGGCGGCGTGGGCCCGCCACTCGACAAACTGTTTGAGTACAAGCGTCACCAGGGCCAGGATGGCCAGCAGCGAGGCCACCGCGAACGCGGCCGCGAACTGGTATTCGTTGTAGAGAATCTCGACGTGCAGCGGCAGCGTGTTGGTCATGCCCCGGATATGGCCCGACACCACCGACACGGCGCCGAACTCGCCCATCGCCCGCGCATTGCACAGGATCACGCCATACAGCAGGCCCCACTTCACGTTAGGCAGGGTGACGTGCCAGAAGGTCTGCCAGCCGGAGGCGCCAAGCACGGTGGCGGCCTCCTCCTCGTCGCGGCCCTGGGCCTCCATCAACGGGATCAGCTCGCGGGCGACGAAGGGGAAGGTCACGAACACGGTGGCCAGGACGATGCCGGGCACGGCGAAGATGATCTTCAGGTCATGCTCCTGCAGCCAGGGGCCTATCCAGCCCTGGGCGCCGAACATCAGCACATAGATCAGGCCAGCCACCACCGGCGAAACCGAGAACGGCAGGTCGATCAGAGTGATCAGCAGATGCTTGCCGCGGAAGTCGAACTTGGTGATCGCCCAGGCCGCCGACACGCCGAACACCAGATTCAGCGGCACCGAGATCAGCGCGGCGGCCAGGGTCAGCTGAATGGCCGACAGGGCGTCCGGCTCGACCAGGGCCGCGATATAGGTGCCAAAGCCCTTGCGCAGCGCCTCGCTGAACACCGCGACCAGCGGCATCAGCAGGAACAGCGCGAAGAAGCTCAGCGAGACGGTCAATATCGTCCACTTGACCCAGGGCGCTTCCCGCGTCGCCGGGTTGGACTCGTAGCGCTGCGCGCCCCGCCTCAACGCCGGGATGCCCAATGCTGCTGCCGCCGCGCCCGCCATTACCGGGCCCTCCCGGCGCCGTTCAGGCGCGAACTCCAGGCCTGCAGCCCGTTGATGATGAACAGCAGCACGAACGAGAACACCAGCATCACTGAGGCGATGGCCGTGGCGCCCTGGTAATCGAACTGCTCCAGCTTGGTGATGATCATCAGCGGCGTGATCTCGGACACCATGGGCAGATTGCCGGCGATAAAGATCACCGAGCCGTACTCACCGACCGCGCGGGCAAAGGCCAGCGCAAAGCCGGTCAGCAGCGCCGGCAACAGCGTCGGCAGGATCACGTAACGGAAGGTCTGCCAGCGGCGGGCGCCCAGCGAGGCGGCGGCCTCTTCGAGCTCGGTCTCCAGGTCTTCGAGCACCGGCTGCACCGAGCGCACGACGAAAGGCAGGCCGATAAAGGTCAGCGCGACCAGAATGCCCAGCGGCGTGAACGCCACCTTGATGCCTTGCGGCTCCAGCAGGCTGCCCAGCCAGCCGTTGCGGGCGTAAAGCGCCGTCAGCGCGATGCCGGCCACGGCGGTGGGCAGGGCGAAGGGCAGATCGATCAGTGCGTCCACCAGCTTCTTGCCCGGGAATTCATAGCGCACCAGGGACCAGGCCAGCATCAGCCCGAACATGGCGTTGATCGAGGCCGCCAGCAGCGAGGCGCCAAAGCTCAGCTTGTACGAGGCGACGACGCGCGGTGCGGTGACCACCTCCCAGAAGTGCTCCCATCCCATGCCAGCGGTTTTCAGGAACACGGCGCTCAAGGGAATCAGCACCAGCAGCGACAGATAGACCAGGGTGTAGCCCATGGTCAGGCCGAAACCGGGCAGCACCCGCCGAGGCTTGCGGCGCTCAACCGCGGGCAGGCTGGCGCCGGCGGGGGCAAAACCATTCAATGATGCTGTGTTGCTGCTCATGCTCCGGGGCCGGCCATCAGGCCATGGGGGTCAGGGAGCGGAGCTTAGGCGGCGGCCTTTAGATCAGAAACAATAGATTTCGTATAACCTTATCCGTGATTTTGATATATGAAATCCTGCAAAGCGGGCCGTTGGCGCCCCAGAAATGACTCAGGCCCACCGAGGTGGGCCTGTTTGGCTGGGGCTGGGAGGGCCGTTTTGCCTGTTTAATCAGCGCTTGCGGTCCATGCGGATGGCGCGGGCGACGCTGCGTTGGTCGCCGCTGATCTTGCCGCTGTCGAAGGGTTCGTATTTGCGGCCCTTCTCCAATGTCCACTCGGCCGGCTGGCGTTTGGCGGGAACTTGATGTGTCTGCGGTGCGAGATTCATGATGACGTATTGCCTTCTTGACCGGTCCCCGACTGCTGCCGGATCGGACCTACCGAGGCAAAACGCCGCCCAGGAAGCGGTGGTTGACAAGGAAATGCAAGATTTTGTATCCCCACCGCCGGTTTGCGTGCGCTGGGCACGGATGGCTTGGACCAACTCCGGGAGAAGTTCAGATGACAGCAATCGCTCTCAGCACCGACACGGTGGTGCAGTTCCTGCACCGGTTCGAGGCCATCGCCGAGCAGGAAGACTTCGACCTGATCGAGGACATGGTCCACGATCAGGCCTTCTTTCGCTTCAATGATGGGGACTTTGTGGGCAGGCAGGCGGTACGCGCCGCCTTCGAAAAGACCTGGCAGGGCAGCGTCGGGGTCAAGAAGGAGCGCTTCTACCTCACCGACATCCTGGTGCTGTCGCTGGACCAGCGCAGCGCAAGCGCCACCTACACCTATAACTGGGAGGGGCAAGGCGATGGCCAGTCCTTTCGCATCCAGGGCCGGGGCACACGGGTGCTCGTCGTTGAGGGTGGCCGCCTGCAGATCATCCATGAGCATCTGAGCCGCTACCCCAAGCCATGACACGGCCACGGAATTTCCCGATGCAAGCCACCACGCTGCCCGCAGCCTACGAAATTCGCGCCGCGACGACGGGCGATATTGACGATCTGTTCCTGGTCCGGGCCTCGACCCGCGAGAACGCGATCGCCCCGGGCCGGCTCGCCGAGCTGGGCATCACGCCCGCCGCACTGCACGAGACGATGCTGGCCGGCACCTCGGTGACCTGGGTGTGCCAGACCGACGGCCAGGTCGTCGCCTTCTGCAGCGTCCAGCCGAGCTCAGGGGAAGTCACCGTGCTCGCCGTCAGGGCCGGCCACGAGCGCCGCGGCATCGGTCGTGAGTTGCTGGCCGCGGCCGTCGACTGTCTTCGTGCATCGGGTTGCCGCCGGATCTGGCTGGCCGCCAGCCTTGACCCCCGGCTACGCTCGCATGGCTTCTACCGGGCCAATGGCTGGCGGCCCACCGGACGCCTTGTCGGCCACGGGGACGAGGAGCTGGAACTCGACGGGTCACTGAACTGAACACAGCAAATCCATGACCGACAAACCCCTCTCCGAACGAATCAAGTCGCTGGAGCTGCAGCGCACCCGCGCCCTGGTGGCACGCGACATCGCGCTGGCCGCAACGCTGCATGCCGACGACTACCAGCTGATCACCCCTGCCGGCAAGACCTTCACCAAGGCGGCCTATCTGGGCGCCATCGAGACCGGTGACCTGGTCTACACCCGCTGGGAGCCGGGCGAGATGGCGGTGCGAGTCTCGCCGGCCATGGCCATAGTCCGCTACCCGGTGACCCTGGCCTTCCCATCGGGCAACACCGTCCACTGCTGGCACACCGACTCGTACGAGTTGCGCGATGGTCAGTGGCTGGCCGTGTGGTCGCAGGCCACGGCCATCAAGTCCTGACCCCATGCGCCAACAGATCCGCGACGAGATTGCAGCCATCATTCCGCTGGATGATGTGGAGGCCGCGCACCGGGCCGATGCACTGGCATGGGTCGATTCGGGCGCATCGCTGTGCCGCACGGGCAAGCCGGCGACGCCACCCAAACATCTGGTGGCGTACTTTGCCGTGATCGACCGGAGCGGCGTTCTGCTGGTCGACCACCGTAACGCCGAGCTCTGGCTGCCGACCGGCGGGCATGTCGAGCCGGGCGAGCATCCGCGCACGACGGTAGTGCGTGAGCTGCTGGAGGAGCTGGGCTTTGCCGCGGCCTATGACATCAGTGCGCCGCTGATGATCACCTGCACCACCACCGTGGGCCAGACGGCGGGGCACACCGATGTGTCGCTCTGGTATGTGGTCCGCGCCGAGCGCGCCCAGCCCATCCGCTTCGACGAGGGCGAATTCAAGGCCGTGCGCTGGTTCGACTTCGAGGCCGTGCCGCATGAGCGCAGCGAGCCGCACCTGCGCCGATTCCTGGAGAAACTGGTCGCCCACGGCTGAGCAGGCGAAGCCGGCACGGCTCAGGTAACAATGTCCGCATGACCAAGATCGCCGCTCCCCCGTTTCCCCACGCCCTCAGCGCCGACGATTTGTGGGCCTTTGATCGCATAGGCCCGCTTGCGCTGGCACCCGACGGCGAGCGGACGGTCTGCTCGGTGGCCCACAGCTCGATGGAGGACAACAAATCGTCCAGCAGTCTGTGGTTGCTGCCCACGCGCAAGCGAGCGCCGCGCCGGCTGACCCACTGTGGCGACAAGGACGGCCAGCCCGCCTGGTCGCCCGCCGGCGAGCAGATCGCCTTCCTCGCGCGGCGCGAGCAGCAGGGCAGCAAGGACGACACGGCTCAGCTCTATCTGATAGCACCCGACGGCGGAGAGGCGCAGCGCAAAAGCGCCTTCGCGCCGGGCATCGAGTCCTTCAAATGGCTGGCCGATGGCCGACGCATCGTGTTTGCCGCCTGGGTCTGGCCTGAATTGAAGGGCGCGGCTGCGCAGGCCAAGGCCTTCAAGACATTCAGCGAGCGCAAGGAAAGCGCCTACGCCACCAGCGAGGCCTTCTACCGGCACTGGGACCACAACGTGCCGATGGGCCGCGTGCTGCACCTGCTGCTGCTCGATACGGGCAGCGGCCGCGTCACCGATCTGTTCGAGGGCACGGGGCTGGAGCTGCCGCGCGACGCCGCCGGCAACGAGGTCTATGACCCCTGCCCGGACGGCAAGCGCATCGCCTTCATCCACGACCCGGCGCCTATCCAGGTGCCGGGCAACCGCCAGGTGCTGGCCGAGATCGAGATCGCCAGCCGCCGGGTCAAGGTCTTGGCCGACGACCCGGCCTGGGAGTTTGGTGCGCCGCGCTACCGACCGGACGGCAGGGCGCTGGCCGTGACGGCTGCCCATACCGGCAAGCGCCACACGGCCACCGCCCAGCTGGCCCTGGTTGAGGCCAAGGGCTGGCGCCTGCTCGGCGATACGCAATGGGATCACCATGTCGACGCCCCGCTGCGCTGGGCGGGCGATGGCAGCGCGCTGTTCTTCACCGCCCAGTCGCGGGGCCGCTGCCATCTCTGGCGCCACCAGGTGGTCGATGGCAGCTTCACCATCGAGGCGGAGGGCGGTTGGGTGCAGGGCTTCGATGTGGCTGGCGACGTGATCGTCACCGCCAGCGACAGCGCCCTGCATCCGGTGCGGCTGCACGCGCGCCGCCCCGGCGCGGCGCCGTTGCGGCTGGAGCGCTTCAACCATGCGCTGCTGGCCCAGAGGCGGCTGGGCGAGGTTCGCGAGGTCACGGTCACCGGTGCGCAGGGTGACAGCATCCAGATGTGGCTCACCTTCCCGCCCGGCTTCAAGGCGAAGAAGAAGCACCCGCTGATGCAGGTCATCCACGGCGGGCCGTTCGCAGCCGCCGGCGACACCTTCGGCTACCGCTGGAACCCCCATGTGCTGGCCTCGCGCGGCCATGTGGTGGCCCAGGTCAACTACCACGGCTCCAGCGGCTTCGGCTTTGCCTTCCGCGACAGCATCATGGGCCGCCAGGGCGAGCTGGAGCTGCAGGACATCGAGGCCGCCAGCGACTGGCTGCTCGCCCAGCCCTGGGCCGACCCGCAGCGTTTGAGCGCCACCGGCGGCAGCTACGGCGGTTTCCTGGTCGCCTGGATGAATGGCCATGTGCCGGCCGGCCGCTACCGCAGCTATGTCTGCCACGCCGGCGTGTTCGACCGCGTGGCCACCTTCAGCGCCGACTCCTACATCGAGCGCCCGCGCGACCTCGGCGCCCGCTTTTGGGAAGACATGCCCCGGGTGCTGGCGCAAAGCCCGCACAGCGCCGCCGCGCAGATGAACACACCGACCCTGGTGATACACGGCGCGCTCGATTACCGCGTGCCCGACTGCAACGGCCTGGCCTACTACAACACCTTGAAGGCGCGCGGTGTCGGTGCGCGGCTGCTGTGGTTCCCTGATGAGAACCACTGGGTGCTAAAGCCACGAAACTCCCGGTTCTGGTACCGCGAGTTCCTCGATTGGGTGGTGTCGCATGACGCCACAGCTAAGCGCACCCGGCCCCAACGTTCCAAAGCATAATTTCGCCATGAGCACAGGCATCCCCTCATCCGAATCGGCGGACGCCGACGCCGACGACCTCGGTTTCACCTTCCGCACGCGCAAGGGCGGAGATGTCGAGGTACTGCATCGGGGCCGGCTGGCGTCCACGCTGCGCGGCGCGGATGCGATCGACTTCCTGAACGAAGTCGAAGCCGGCACACACGCCGACGGCCAGCAGCTGATGGCCCGGCTGACCGGCAACTACAAGCGCGGCAATGAGCGCAAGGCCAGCCAGCACCCGCGCAACCGCCGCTGAACCCACCCAAGGACAAGGCCATGCCGACCGCCGATCTCTCCGTCGTCGAAGTCAAGGCCTTCGTGCCCGCCAAGGACTTCGAGCGCTCCATGGCCTTCTACCAGGCACTGGGCTTCACCCGCGCCTCGGTGGATGACGGCATCGCTTACTTTCACCACGGCCACGCGAGCTTTCTGCTGCAGGACTTTTATGTGCGCGAGCATGCCGACAACTTCCTGATGCATCTGCTGGTGGAGGACGTCGAGGCCTGGCACGCGATGGCCAAGGCGGTAGCCCGGCAGTTCGAGGTGCGCATCGGCGAACCGGAGGACCAGCCCTGGGCGATGCGCGACTTCGTCCTGTTCGACCCCAGCGGCGTGCTCTGGCGCATCGGCCAGAACCTGCCCAAGGCGGAGTGAGGCGGACTGCATGTCCGAAAACAGCCGGCGCTGGACGCCCTGCACCGGCAGGATGGGCCCCTCATCAAGGCAGAAAGCCCATCATGTACAGCTATCAACTCACCGGCCTGGACCATCGCCTGTTCGAACCCCTGTTCGAACTGCCTGACGAGGCCCTGGCGCGCATCGGCGCGCAGCGCCGCACGGCCACCGAGGCCGACGCCTATCCCTGCCGCATCAGCCTCGAAGACGCCGCCCTCGGCGATGAGCTGCTGCTCCTGCCCTTCGAGCACCAGCCGGCGGACTCGCCCTACCGGGCCTCGGGTCCGATCTTCGTGCGGCGCGGCGTCAAGCAGCGCACGATGGTGGTCGCCGAGGCGCCAAGCTACGTCGGCAAGCGGCTGATCTCGGTACGGGCCTATGACGCGGCGCACATGATTGTCGATGCCGCCGTCTGCGAGGGCACACAGGTCGGAACAGAGATCGAGCGCTGCTTTGCCAATCAGGCGGTTGCCTACATCCACCTGCACAACGCCAAGCGCGGCTGTTTCTCGTGCAGGGTGGACCGCAAAGGCTAGGGCCTGTGCTTCAATCGATGGGCTGGTTCCCCCAGAGCGTCGTCGATGCCGCGGTTGCGGTACCACACACCGAAAGCCAAACCCATGAATCCCATCCGACTGATAGCCATCGCCCTGCTGATTGGCGGCACCCTGGCCCTGGTTTATGGCGGCTTCAGCTACACCAAGGACACGACGGCCGTGAAGCTGGGCCCGATCGAGCTGACCGTGAAGGAGAAAGAGTCGGTCAACATACCCATCTGGGCCGGCGTGGGCGCCATTGTGGCCGGCGGCCTGCTGCTGGCCTTTGGCGGCCGCAAGGGCTGACGGGCCGGCGATGGATCTTCAACTGAAGGGTCTGCGGGCCATCGTCACCGGTGGCTCGGCGGGCATTGGTGCAGCCGTGGTCAGGGCGCTGGCGGCCGAGGGCTGCGATGTGGCTTTCTGCGCCCGCACCCCGGCCCGCATTGATGCTGCACTGTCGGCACTTCAGGGCCTGCCCGGCCGGGTGCAGGCCGAAGCCGTGGACGTGACGGACACGGCACAGTTCCAGGCCTGGCTGGCCAGGCTGGGCGAATTCGACATCTTTGTCGCAAATGTCAGCGCCCTGTCCGGTGACTGGACCGCGGCGCTGGCGACCGACATCCGCGCCACCGTCGATGCCACCGAAGCGGCGCTGCCGTATCTGCAGCGCTCGCCCCGTGCCGCGTTGACGTACATCGGCTCCAAGGCCGGGTCCCTCGCCGCGCCGAACTCGGCCGCCTACGGAGCGGCCAAGGCGGCGATGGCGCACTATATGAAGTCGCTGTCGGCGCGGCTGCTGCCGGGGGTGCGCGTCAACACCGTATCGCCCGGCGACACCCTGTTCGACGGCGGACTGTGGGACCGCGTGCGTCGCGACGAGCCCGAGGCCTTTCAGAAGGTGCTGCAGCGCAACCCGATGCAGCGGCTGGCCACGGCCGAGGAGATTGCCCGCGTCGTCGCCTTTGTCTCCAGTCCGGCCGCCAGCTTTGTGGCCGGGGCCAACTGGTATGTCGACGGTGGGTCGGTCCAACACGTGCAGATCTGAGCGATGACGATGCTGATACCGATGACCGAGGCCGGCTTCGCCCGCTATCTGGAGGCAGCGATTGCCGGCTTTGCCCAGGACCAGATCGACGCAGGCCGCTGGACGGCCGAGCAGGCGCTGGCCCTGTCCCGTGAAGACTTCGAGGGCCTGCTGCCGCAGGGCCTGGCCACGCCGGACCAACACCTGTTCGAGATTCAGGATGAGACCGGCGGCACGACGATAGGCTGGCTGTGGTTTGCCCTGATGCTGAAAAGCGGCGTGCGCATCGCCTATGTCTACGACCTCGAGGTCATGCCCGAGCACCGCCGCCAGGGCCACGCCCGCGCCGCCTTCAAGGCGATGGAGCCGCTGGTGCGGGCGCTGGGCCTGGCCAGCATAGGCCTGCATGTGTTTGCCCACAATCCGGGCGCCCAGGCCCTGTATGCCTCGCTGGGCTATGAGGTGACGGGCATCAATATGCTCAAGCAGCTGGGCGTCGCAGATGGGCGTTGATTTCATCGCCCTGCTCGGCGCGGGCCGGATCGCGCCACGCGACTGCATCCAGCCGGTGGCCGCCGCGCGCCTGACGCTGGAGCCGCAGCGGGCCGAGCATGCCGAGGCGATGTTCGAGGTGCTCAGCGACCCGGCCCTGTACGAATACGAGAACGCACCGCCGGCCTCGCTGGACGCGCTGCGCGCGCGCTACCGGCAGCTCGAATCCCGCGTCTCACCCAACGGCGCCGAGCTGTGGCTCAACTGGGTCTTGCGCCTGGCCGACGACACGACTATCGGCTATGTGCAGGCCACCTTGCGACCGCAGGGCCGCGCCGCGATCGCCTACGAGCTGGGCAGCGCCTGGTGGGGCCGTGGTCTGGCCAGCGAGGCGGTGCAGGCGATGGTGAATGAGCTGGCGCAGCACTACCAGGTGCGCCATCTGTTCGCCGTCCACAAGCATCAGAATCTGCGTTCGCACCGCCTGCTGCTGCGCCTGGGCTTCACACCCTGCTCGGCCGAAGAGCATGCGCAGCGCGGGGTTGATGCCGATGAGCTGCTGATGCAAAGGCAACTCACGGCCGCTGGGCAGGGGCCCGTCACGCCAGCGTCAAGCTGATCGACGAGAATTGGCGCCTGCCCCTGCGGCAAGGATACTGGGAGGCCATCATCACCACCCACGAAAGCCCCCATGGCCTTGACCCGTCTGTTCGTGCTTGCTGCCCTGTGCTCGGCGCTGACCTTGCCCACCCTGGCCCAGGTGCCGGTGCAAGCCAACCCCGACCACGCGACGATGCTGGCCAGCGCCGACCCGCGCCTGGCCGCCAACAAGCGCCTGGTCTATGACTTCTGGCGTGAGGTGTTCGAGGGCGGCCATATGGAAATGGTCGACAAATACCTGAGCGAAGGCTATATCCAGCACAACCCCACCGTGCCCACCGGCCGCGCCGGCTTCGTTAGCGTGTTCTCTCAGTTCGCCAATCCCAAGCCGATACAGGACAGGGTGCGCGCGCCGCTGGTGGCCATCACCGCCGAGGGCGATCTGGTCGTGCTGTCATTCGCGCGCACCGGCACCGACCCCAAGGACTCGCAGAAGAAGTACAGCACCACCTGGTTCGACATGTTCCGTATCGAGGGCGGCAAGATCGCCGAGCACTGGGATCCGGCCACGCCTTGAGGCGGCCCACCGCACATGCTTCCGCTCGCGCTCGTCCTGCTCATCGCCACCGGCCTGGCCCACTCCTACCTGGGTGAGCGCTACCTGCTGATGCGCCTCTTCAAGCGCCAGGATCTGCCCAAGCTGCTCGGCAGCACGGCTTTCACCATCGGCACGCTGCGTTTTGTCTGGCACCTGACGACCGTGGCTTGGTGGGGGCTGGCCTACCTGGTCTTTGCTGCCTGGAGCGGCACGGTGGGCAAGGACCAGGTGTTGACCGCTATCGGCGTCACCTCGCTGGTATCGGCCGCATTTCCGCTCTACTTCACGCGCGGCAGGCACTTGTCGTGGGTCGTCTTCCTGCTGATCGGTGTACTGGTAATCGCCGCCCGCAGCGGCCCGTGAATTGCTTCCAGGAATCACCCCACCATGAACCATGGCAACGACCCCCACCTGGTCCACACCCTGACCCAGCTCGAAGCGCTGTTCGGCGCCGTCGGCGAGGCCTCGCTGAAGAAGGAGGTGGCCTATCTGCACCCCAGCTATGCGGCGCTGATCCAGGCCTCGCCCTTTGTCACCCTGGCCACGGCCGGGCCGGAGGGCTTGGACGCCTCGCCGCGCGGCGATCCGCCGGGCTTTGTGCAGGTGCTCGATGACAAGACCCTGCTGCTGCCCGAGCGCCGCGGCAACAACCGCATCGACAGCCTGCGCAACATCATGGCCGACCCGCGCGTGGCCCTGCTGTTCCTGATCCCCGGTGTCGGCGAGACGCTACGCGTCAATGGCCGCGCAAGCATCAGCGTCGCGCCGGAGCTGCTGGAGCGCTGCGCGATGGCCGGCAAGCTGCCGCAGTGCGTGATCATGATCGACATCGAGCGCGTCTTTTTCCAGTGCGCCCGGGCGATTCAGCGCTCCCGGCTGTGGGACGCCAGGGATGCCAAGCCCGAGGTGCCCAGCGCTGGCGCGATATTGGAGGCGCTGACCGATGCCGCGATCGATGGCGCGCTGTACGACCGCGAGGCGCCGGCCCGGCAGGCCAAGACCCTTTACTGAACGAATTCGATCAGATGCCGATCTTGCCGACGTAGAGCACCGGCCCGGTCGGTGCGCCGGTGGTGGAGCCGCCGGATGGTTCCAGGCTCACCGCCAGCGCCGCCGTGCCAGGCGGCACGCGGCTCTTCTGCACCAGCGAAGCACCCTGGGCGGCGATCAGGCCCAGCGAGCGCGGGGCGCCCTGCGGAGGCACGGCCCACAGCTCCAGCGCACGATCGGCCTCCAGGCTGACCGGCTGCAGCGCACGGGTGACAACGGCGCGGCCATCGGGGCTGATGCTGGCGACGAAGCGGGCGTTCATCACGCCGCCGGTAGCGGCCGGGTCCTGCGTGGACTCCAGCACCACGACGATGGGCGGCTGCACCGGTTCGGGCACGGCTATCAGCACGGCCAGGCCGACGACGGCGGCGGTGCTCAGGCCCGACAGCGCGCGCCAGAAGCTCAGGCCCTGCCACCAGCGCTGCACGGCCGGCGCGGGGTTCAGATGGCCCAACTGCTGCTGGATGCGCTGCCAGACCACCGGCGGCGGTGTGACAGGTGGCACGCTGGTACTCAAGGGCATCAGCCTGGCCTGCCAGCTGTGCAGCGCATGACGTAGCGCGGGGTGTGCCGGTAGCAAGGCTTCATAGCGGCGGCGGGCCGGGCCGCGAAGGGTGCCGGCGGCATAGGCGGCGGCCAGGCGGTCGGCGAGTTGGGGGCGACTGTAGTCCATTGCTCAACCCTGCCTGGCGGACATGCCGGCATCAACGTCACGCAGCTGCGCATGCTCCAGGCAGTTCTTCAGTGACAGCAGCGCGCGCCGCACCCAGCTCTTCACCGTGCCCAGCGGTTGGGCCATCTTCTCGGCCACCTCGGCATGGCTGAGACCGTCGTAAAAGGCCAGGGCCAGGCTTTGCTTCTGCATCGCGTTCAGGTCCTGCATGCAGTGGTTCAGCGCCCGCGCCTCGGTGGCACGGCTCAGCAGCTCCAACGGTCCGGGCGCCTCGTCGGCGGCCAGATCGACGGCGTCGGGTGCGTCGTCGTCATCGTCGGCGCGGTGCCTGGCCTGGATCTGCGGCTGGGTCTGCTGGCGGCGCAGGCTGTCGATGGCGGCATTGCGCGCCACGCTGGTCAACCAGGTCAGCGGCTGGCTCTGGGCGGCGTCGAAGCCCGCGGCGGACCGCCAGACCTTGACGAACACCTCTTGCAGAATGTCCTCGGCCGCGGCCTGGTCGCGCTGGATGCGCAGCACCACGCCGAACAGCCTGGCACTGCTGCGTTCATAGAGCTTGGCGAAGGCCTCACGGTCGCCGAGACCGACGCGGGCCAGCAGCTGCGACAGCTCTTTGCTGTTTTGTGACCAGTCTTGGGCGGGCATGGGCATGATGGATTCTAGGGTGCTGAACGAGCTTGTACGCGGCCTTTGGCGTTCTGGATGCAAGCCCTAGACTGCACTTGCTTTGCTCTCTCTGGAAAAGTTGATGCGTGCCTCTTTGTCACCCCTGCTATTGATCGCGCTGCTCGGCGACGCGCTGTCCGCCGAACCACCGGCCCTGCTGGAGAACTCGCTGGGCATGAAGTTCGTGCGCATCCCGGCGGGCGAGTTCGTGATGGGCAGCGCCGAGCCGCCCGAGCAGCTGGCCAAGGCCTATCCGCAGTACGAGCCCGAGCGCTTCACCCAGCTCGGCGACGAGGGCCCGCCGCACCGCGTGCGCATCACCAAGCCCTTCTATCTGGGCCAGCACGAGGTGACGGTGGGGCAGTTCCGGCGATTTCTGGCCGCCTCGGGCCATGTGCCCGAATCGATTGCCGATGGCACCGGCGGCTATGGCTACAACCCGGCCTACGACCCGGCGATGTCGAAGCGCGGCGACGCCTTCGAGGGCCGCGACCCCAAGTACTCCTGGCAGAACCCCGGCTTTGCCCAGACCGACCAGCACCCGGTGCTGAACGTGACCTGGAACGACGCCGTCGCCCTGGCCGCCTGGCTGAGCAAGACCGAGGGCAGGACCTACCGCCTGCCCACCGAGGCCGAGTGGGAGTACGCCTGCCGCGCCGGCACGCGCACCCGCTATGCCAGCGGCGACGACCCCCAGTCACTGCTGCGCATGGCCAATATCTTCGACGCCGACTCGAAGCGGAACTGGCCCAAATGGCAGCAGTTCGCGCTGCAGGGCGCCGATGGCTACGCGTTCACCGCACCGGTGGGCAGCTTCGCGCCAAACCCCTGGGGCCTATACGATATGCACGGCAATGCCTGGGAATGGGTGGCCGACTGGCATGGCGACGACTACTACGCCAAGTCGCCGGTGGACGACCCGCAGGGCCCGGCCGATGGAAGCGTGCGCGTGCGCCGAGGTGGCTCCTGGCACACCTGGGCCTTCTACGCCCGCTCGTCCTACCGTAACTGGAACAGCGCCGCCACCCGCTACACCCTGGTCGGCATGCGCCTGCTGCGCGAGGCCGATTGACGATATGGGCATTCGGGTTATTACCTAATTACGAATGAGGCTTTCCCTTTTCGGGACGGCTTGGATAGATTCGCGGCTCTTGAAAATATTCGGCCGTGCGCTCTGTTCCCCGTGATTCGTATCAGCAAAGTCAGCAAAACATTCCAGATCAACGGTGAACCGCGGACGGCGCTGGACAACATCAGCCTGGAGATCCGCGCCGGCGAGGTCTTCGGCATCATAGGCCGCTCGGGCGCCGGCAAGAGCACGCTGGTGCGAACGCTCAACCTGCTCGAGCGGCCCAGCAGCGGCCAGATCATCGTCGGCGGGCAGGACATCACCGCGCTGGACAGCGCCGGCCTGCAGCGCCTGCGCCGCCGCGTCGGCATGGTGTTCCAGCACTTCAACCTGCTTCAGGCCAAGACGGTGGCCGAGAACATCCGCTTTCCGCTGAAGTTGGGCGGCGAGCTCAGCGCCGCACAGATGGACGCGCGGGTCGAGGAGCTGCTGCAGCTGGTGGGCCTGGCCGAGCAGCGCCACCAGCACCCGGCCCAGTTGTCGGGCGGGCAGAAGCAGCGCGTCGGCATTGCTCGCGCGCTGGCCAACCAGCCCGATGTGCTGCTGTGCGACGAGGCCACCTCGGCGCTGGACCCCGAGACCACCCAGTCCATCCTGCGCCTGCTGCTGGACATCAACCGCCGCCTGCAGCTGACCATCGTGCTGATCACCCACGAGATGGACGTGATACGCGCCGTCTGCGACCGCGTCGCCATCCTCGAGCGCGGCCAGCTGATCGAGACCGGCGAGGTGGCCGATGTGTTCCTGTTCCCGCAGCATGCGGTGACCCGGGCGCTGCTGGCCGAGAGCCACCAGGCCGGGGCCACCGATCTGCAGAGCCTGCGCGCCGAGCTGGGCGCCTCCACCCACGGCCCGCTGCTGCGCCTGAGCTTTCTCGATGAGGCCGCCACGCAGCCGCTGCTCAGTCAGCTGTCGCTGGAACTGCATCTGCAGCTGAATGTGCTGCAGGGCACGATAGGCCGCATCAAGGGCCGGCCCTTCGGCCAGCTGGTGGTGGAGCTGCTGCACACCGAGCAAGACCCGACCCTGCTGGCCAAACTGCAGCAGGCGCTGCGCCAGCGTGACATCCGCTTCGAGCTGCTGGACGAACCGCTGGAGGCCGCCGCATGAGCTTTGACAACCTGAACTGGCCCGAGATCGGCGAGGCCACGCTGGACACGCTCAGCATGAGCGGCGTGTCGCTGGCCTTCACCGTGTTGCTGGGCCTGCCGCTGGGGGTGCTGCTGTTCCTCAGCGGCCGCGGCCAGCTGCTGGCCAATCGCCCGGTCTACGCGGTGCTGTCGCTGGTGGTCAATGTGCTGCGCTCGCTGCCCTTTGTGATTTTGCTGATCGTGATGCTGCCGCTGACCGTCTGGCTGGTCGGCACCTCGATAGGCGTGCCCGGTGCGATACCGCCGCTGGTGCTGGGCGCCACGCCCTTCTTCGCGCGCCTGGTCGAGAACACGCTGCGCGAGGTGGACAAGGGCGTGATCGAGGCCTGCCAGGCGATGGGCGCCAAGACGCACCAGATCATCTGGAACGGCCTGCTGCCCGAGGCGCTGCCGGGCCTGCTGGCGGCCGTCACGGTGACGGCCATCGCCCTGGTGTCGTACTCGGCCATGTCGGGCGCCATCGGCGGCGGCGGCCTCGGCGACCTGGCCATCCGCTACGGCTACCAGCGCTTCCAGACCGATGTGATGGCCGTCACCGTGCTCCTCTTGATCTTGCTGGTGCAGGCGATCCAGTTCGCCGGCGACCGGCTGGTGCTGCGCGTGGCGCGGCGCTGAAACCCCTTCTCGTACCCCCGAGTCTTTTAAAACTTTCCCACAAGGAACACCCATGTCGAAAAAACTGTCCCTGCTGGCCGCCGCACTGCTGGCCTTCTCCACCTTCGCCGCCCAGGCCGAGAAGCTGAGCATTGCCGCCAGTCCGATCCCGCATGCCGAGATCCTGGAATTCGTCAAACCCCGCCTGGCCAAGGAGGGCGTGGAGCTGGACGTCAAGGTGTTCGACGACTACATCCAGCCCAATGTGCAGGTCAGCGAGAAGCGCCTGGACGGCAACTTCTTCCAGCACAAGCCCTATCTGGATGAGTACAACAAGAACAAGGGCACGAATCTGGTGCTGCTGACGCCGGTGCACATCGAGCCCTTCGGCGCCTATTCGCGCAAGCACAAGTCGGCCGCCGAGCTGCCGGTGGGCGCCACCATCGCCGTGCCCAACAACCCTGCCAACACCGGCCGGGCGCTGCTGCTGCTGGCCGGCCAGGGCCTGATCACCTTGAAGGACCCGGGCAATATCCTGGCCACCGAGCGCGACATCGTCACCAACCCGAAGAAGCTGAAGATCCGCCAGCTCGACGCCGCCGCACTGCCGCGCGTGCTCGACCAGGTGGACGCGGCCATCATCAACACCAACTACGCGCTCGAAGCCAAGCTGGTGCCGGCCCGCGACGCGATCTTCTTCGAGACCGGCAAGTCCTACTACGCCAATGCCCTGGTGACCCGGCCGGACAACCGGGACGCCGCCGCGGTGAAGAAGCTGTCCGCCGCGCTGCAGTCGCCCGAGGTGAAGAAGTTCATCGAGGAGAAGTACAAGGGCGCGGTGGTGCCGGCGTTCTGACCGGACTTGAGCGATGCTAGAGGCATGAGCACCGCCCCCTTGATCGTCTGCCTGTGTGCGGCCTGGTGCCGCACCTGCGACGGCTACCGCGCCACCTTCGACGCGGTGGCGCAGCAGTTCCCCGACTGGCGCTTCGTCTGGGTGGACATCGAGGAGCAGAGCGCGCTGGTGGACGACTACGAGGTCGAAACCTTCCCCTGCCTGCTGGCCGGGCAGGGCACTGCCCTGCAGTTCGCCGGGCCGGTCACGCCCCATGCGCCGACGCTGACGCGGCTGCTGGCCTCGCTGGGCGGCAACCCATCTGCCGCCGTCAAGGACGCCGCGGCGCAGCAGCTGTGGCAGCGGCTGCGCCCAGCCAGCGACTGAGTTTCAGCGCTGCGCGGGCGCCACCGTAACGTCGCCCTGACCGCTGCGCGCCAAGGCGTCGGCCACAAAGCCGCTGGCCTTGTGCTGCTCGATGAAGGCCTGCAGATACTGCTGAGCCAGCGGCCGGCCTGCCGGCAAAGCCATGGCCTGCTCGATGGCCATGAAGCGGCCCTCCAGCACGCGCACATTGCGGTGGCTGGCGGCATAGGCAGCCAAGGGCTGCTTGACGCCTGCGGCGGCGTCCAGACCCTCGCTGACGAACAGCTCGATGGCCGCGGCCGAGGTGGGCGCGCGCACCAGCTGTGCATCCTTCAAGGTGCGGCTCAGATACAGGTCGTAGGCGGCGCCCTTGCCGACGGCGATGCGCACGCCGGCGCGGTCCAGCTCGGACGGCATCAGGAACGGTGAATTGTTGGGCACCAGATAGCCGCCCTCGATCAGCACATAGGGTGAGGTGAAGCTGATCTGCGTGGCGCGCTGCGGGTCTATGGCCAGGAAGGCCACGTCCCAGGCTTGATCATCCACAGCTTCCAGCACCTTGCCGGCAATGTCGTAGCCGACCAGCTCGACCGCCAGGCCCAGCTGCTGGCCCAGCGCGTAGGCCAGGTCCACGGACACGCCGCGCGGCTCGCCGCTGATGGCGTCTTTCTGGGCCAGCACCGGGTTGCCATAGTTGATGGCGGCGCGCAGCCGGCCGACGGGGGCGAGCTGCTGCAGCAGCTCCGCCGTGGGGTCAGGTCTCGTCACAAAACTCATACTGCCACTCCTACTGCAACTCCTGCGACTCAAACACCATGCTGCTTCAACCAGGCGTGCATGCGCCGCCAGCCGTCGCGGGCCTCGGCCTCGCGGTAGCTGGGCCGGTAATCGGCAAAAAACGCATGCGGCGCGTCTGGGTAGACGTGCAGCCTGGAGCCGCCGCCATTCAGCCGCAGCCCCACATGCTGCTGTTGTACATGTTCCAGCGGAATGCCGCTGTCCTGCCCCCCATATAGCCCCAGCACCGGCGCTTTCAAGGTGTCCACCACATCGACCGGATGGCGGGGATGGAAGACATTGGTCGGCCCGGTCAGTTTGCCGTACCAGGCCACGGCGGCGCGCAGCCGCGGCTGGTGGGCGGCGTACAGCCAGGTAATGCGCCCGCCCCAGCAGAAGCCGGTGATGGCCGCACGGGCCGTATCGCCACCATGCGATGCGGCCCAGGCCAGGCATTGGTCGAGGTCGGACAGCACCTGGGCGTCCGGCACCTGGGAATAGATCTTGTCGCGCAGCTCGTCCATGCTGGTGGCCTTGGAGGCATCGCCCTGGCGGAAGTACAGCTCGGGCGCGATGGCCAGATAGCCCAGGTGGGCCAGGCGGCGCACGACATCGCGGATGTGTTCGTGCACGCCGAAGATTTCATGCACCACCAGCACCACCGCAAACGGCCCCGCTCCTTTGGGCTTGGCCCAGTAGACGGGCAGCTTGCCGGTGGGCGTGGCCACCACCGAGTCGCCCTGCACCAGGGACTCGGCATCGGTCAGCACCAGAGTGTCGGCCGCGACCGGCTGCACCGCGGTGGCAAAGCGGGCACGCAGGGCGTCGGAATAGGCTTGGCTCATGGCGGCTGGGGTTCGATTCAGGTCGGCTTGGCGCTCGGACTATTGTCTGCGCCCAAGCCTGTCGTCTGGCTGACGGCCGTGCCGTGCAGGGCCTCGGGGAAGCGGTCCATGCGGCGCAGCGGCGTGAAGCGCCACATCCACAGCCCGGTCACGGCCAGCGTGGCGACGCCGCCCAGCAGGATGGCCGGCACCAGGCCGAACCAACCGGCCGTCAGGCCCGACTCGAACTCGCCCAGCTCATTGGATGCGCCGATGAACACCGCGCTGACGGCGCTGACACGGCCACGTATCGCGTCCGGCGTCTCTGACTGCACCAAAATGTGGCGCACATAGACGCTGACCATGTCACCGGCGCCCATCAGCACCAGGGCGCACAGCGACAGCGGCAACCAGGTCGAGGCGCCGAAGGCTATCGTCGCCACGCCGAACAGGGCCACACCGCCGAACATCCACAGCCCGACATGGCGGCGCAGCGGCCAGGCCGCCAGCACGGCGGTGGTCAGTGCCGCGCCGACGGCCGGGGCGCTGCGCAGCAGGCCCAGGCCGGTGGCGTCGACCTGCAGCACGTCGCGAGCCACCGCCGGCAGCAGGGCGGTGGCGCCGCCGAACAGCACGGCAAACAGGTCAAGCGAGATCGCCCCCAGCATCACCGGGCGCGAGAACACGAAGCGCAGACCGTCAAGCACATTGCGCAGGGAGGCCGGCTCCTGGCTGGCAACGACGCGCTCGCCATGGGTGCCCAGCATCAGCAGCACGCTGCCGGCCAGCAGGGCCGCGACCACGCCGTAGACCACCAGCGGCCCGGCCAGATAGAGCAGGCCGCCCAGCACCGGCCCGGCGATCACCGCCACATGAAAGGCCGAGGAACTCAGCGCCACCGCCTGGGCAAAGCTGCCGGCCGGCACCAGATTGATCAGGATGGCCTGGGAGGCCGGCATGCCGAAGGCACGCGCGCCGCCGAACAGCACCAGCACCGCAAACACGGGCCAGACCACGTGAAGATCAGACAGCGTAAAGGCAAACAGCAACAGCGCGCACAGCAGATTGACGGCCAGGCAGCAGGTGATGATGCGGCCGCGGTCCAGCCGGTCGGCGGCCTGGCCGGCCGGCAGTATCAAGAGCACGAACGGCAGGAACTGGGCCAGGCCGACCAGGCCCAGGTCCAGCAGGCTGCCGGTGATCTCGTAGATCTGCCAGCCCACGGCCACGCTCTGCATCTGCACCGCCAGCGCGCCCAGCACCCGGGCAGCCAGATAGAGCGTGAAATTTCGGTGGCGCAGCACGCCCAGGGCAGGGGAACTCAGCACAGGCATGCGACTCCGGATTCAAGAGGGGGTCGCTCAAACCATAGCAGATGGCGCAGCGCGCGCCATACGCCGAACGCCCCCTCGGGCGCCGGCACCTTACAGGGTCGCGATGGACACCTCGGTCGATTTGACCAGGGCGATCACCTCCTTGCCCGGCTTCAGGCCCAGCTCCTTGACCGACCTCGTCGTGATGACCGAGGTGACGATCAGGCCGCTGGGCGTTTCCACGTCCACCTCGCTGACCACCGGCCCCTCGATCACTTCCTTGATCTTGCCGCGGAACTGGTTGCGTACATTGATGGCGGTGATGGTCACTTGAAACTCCTGATTGTGATGTGGCTCCGGACCGAAGCCATGGGCTCACGATAGCCAGCCACCCCGCGCCGGTGAACCAATTGTTTTGACTTTGCATATTCATGCGCCGCGTCAGTCGTCAGCTTGACGAAGGGGCGCGCGAACCGACGCGTCGCGCAGCGAATTGCGATACTTCCCGACCACCCCGCCAGACCGGCCCGGTTTCGCGTTGTCATCGCGGGCGATCACAAGATTCACGAGGGAGCCCCATGAAACGTCTTGGTATCAAATCGCTGCTGATCGCCGTAGCGGCCCAGCTGCTGGGCACGCAGCCGGCGCTGGCCAGCAGCACCGAGCGCCTGACCGCCACGCTGGAAGCCCGCTTCAAGCAGGACCGCACGGGCGCCTGCGTGCTGGCGGCGCTGGTCGAGGGCCAGCAGGTCAGCCGCGGCCGCTACTGCGCGAGGCCCCGCGTCGATGGCGGGCCCGGCGCCGACGCGGCCTTCGAGATCGGCTCGATCAGCAAGACGATGACGGCCTTTCTGGTCTCGGACCTGATCGCCACCGGCCGCTGGTCGCTCGACGACCCGATTGCCAAGCATCTGCCGGCCGGCACCACCGTGCCCCGCCAGGGCGAGCGCCAGATCCTGGTGCGTGACCTGCTGACCCACAGCGCCGGCCTGCCGTCCCTGCCCTCGCGGATGCGCTCGACTAACCCCGCCAATCCCTATGCCGATCTGAGCGAGGCGGAGCTGCTGGCCTCGCTGGCCGATGTGCAGCTGAGCCGTCCCATCGGCAGCCAGGCCGAGTACTCCAACTTCGGCATGATGGTGGTGTCGCTGGCGGTGGCCAGGGCCCATGGCGGCGATTTCGAGGCTGCGCTGCGCCGCAAGCTGTTCGAGCCCTTGCAAATGAATGGCGCCTTCATCGCCCGGGCGCCTGCCGGTGTGCCGCAGGCCCAGGGCCATCTGCCCTCCAGCACGGCCACCTCCGCCTGGACCATCACGCCCAATCTGGCCGGTGTGGGCATGGTGCGCGCCACCCTGGACGACATGATCAGGTACGCCCAGGCCCAGCTCGGCATACTCGACACGCCGCTGTTGGCGCGGCTGCAGGCCACACACCGGCCGCTGGCCCATGGCTTTGCAATGAACTGGGCGGTGCTGGATATCCAGGGCCACAAACTGCTGGTGCATGAGGGCGGCACCGGCGGCTTCTCCTCGCTGCTGGCGCTGGAGCCCGCCAGGCAGCGCGCACTGGTGATACTGGCCGACACGGCGCTGACCGACCTCGGTGGCCTCGGCGACATCGGCCTGGCCCTGCTGGACCCCGCCATGCCGCCTACCAAGCCGCGCCTGGCCGCCACCCCACCGCCAGCGCTGCGCAAGGCCCTGCTGGGCGAGTACGAGCTGGCCGGCCTGAACGCGCGCATCTTCGAGCAGGACGGCCGCCTGATGGGCCAGGCCGAGGGCCAGCCGGCGCTGGAGCTGCTGTACGACAGCCATGGCGACTTCTACCCCACCGCTGTCAGCGCCCTGCTGACGCCGGTGCTGGCCGATGGCCGCGTCGATCGCTTTGCCTGGCGCCAGGGCGGTGGCGTGCTGGAGGGTGTGCGCAAGGGCAGCCAGCGCGCTCCCACCGCCACCAACCCGCTGTGGAAGGACTGGGCCGGCGACTACCAACTGGCGCCGCAGTTCAGCCTGCGCGTGTTCGAGGCCGATGGCAAGCTGCTGGTGCAGGGCACCGGCCAGCCGGCCATAGCGGCGCAGGTGAGCGGCACCGACCGCATCGAGATCAAGGCCGTCGGCGCGGTGGTCGAGTTCAAGCGGGGAGCCGGCGGCGAGGTCGTCAGCGCCACCCTGTTGCAGGGTGGCCAGAAGCTGGACGGGAAGAGAAAGTAACTCAGCGCGCCTTGCGCCCGGCAGGCTGCTTCATCTCGACAAAGAAGTCCCAGAGCTGCTGCGCCGCCGGTGACAGGGTGCGGCTCTTGCGCCGTATCAGCCCGACATGGCGGGTCACCACCGGATCCTGCAGGGGCACGCTGACCAGCAGCGGATGGTCCTTGCCCGGCATCGCCAGCGAGGGCACGGCCGCCACGCCCAGGCCCGCCTCGACCAGGCCCAGCAGCGTGGTCACATGCTGGGCCTCATAGACACTCTCCGGCCGCCCGGGCAGGCCAGCCAGGGCCTGGTCCAGCAGCAACCGGTTGCCGGATGACTTGGCCACGGCGATGAAGTCATAGGCCGCCAGCTCCGTCCAGCTGACCGAGCGCCTGCGCGCCAGCGCATGGTCGCGCCGACAGGCTGCGACGAAGCGCTCTTCCAGCAGCGGGTGGAAATCGATATCCGGCTCCTGGCTGCCGATGAAGTTCAGCCCGAAGTCGGCCTCGCCCCGCGCCACCGCATTCAGCACCTCGTTGGCCCCCGCATCGAACACGCGCAAGCGGATCTTCGGATAGCTCTCGCGGTAGCGCACGATCACCCGCGACAGGTAGTAGTAGACCGTTGACGGCACGCAGGCGATCGTCACCTCGCTCAGCCGGGTGGCCGCGATGCCGCGTATGCCCAGCAAGGTGGTGTCCAGGTCATCGAGCAGCTGCTGTACCTTGCGTGCGAAATCTCGGCCCACCGCCGTCAGGCTGACGCGCCGCGTGGTGCGCTCCAGCAGCTTGGCCCCCAGCGCCTGCTCCAGCTTCTCGATGCGCCGGCTGAAGGCCGGCTGCGAGATATGCACCGCCTCGGCAGCGCGTCGGAAGTTGCCCAGCTCGGCCACGGCGCGGAAGGCCAGCAGGTCGTTGAGATCGAAGTTGATGGCCATGGCGGCTCCGGCATTGATGTGTTTAGTGGATCAATTGATCATAACTATGCAATTCCCATGCATGGATCGATCAACCAACATTCGGGCCATGGAAACACACACCCTGCCCTGCGTTCTGATGCGTGCCGGCACCTCCCGCGGCCCGTTCTTCCTGCGCGACTGGCTGCCCGAAGACGAGCAGCTGCGCGACGAGGTGCTGATCGGCGCGATCGGCGCATCCGACCTGCTGCAGGTGGACGGCGTCGGCGGCGGCAACTCGCTGACCAGCAAGGTCGCCATCGTCTCGCGCTCCAGCGAACCAGGCTGCGCAGTGGACTATCTGTTCGCCCAGGTCGGCGTCGGCCAGCGCTCGGTGGACACGCGGCCCAACTGCGGAAACATGCTGGCCGGCGTCGTGCCCTTTGCCATCGAGCAGGGCCTGGTCGAGGCGCAGGATGGCGAGACGACGGTGCGTGTGTTCAACGTCAACACCCGCTCGCGCATCGACGTGACGGTGCTCACGCCGAACGGCCGCATCCGCTACGACGGCCAGACCAGCATCGACGGCGTGGCCGGCACGGCCGCGCCGATACGGCTGAACTTTCTCGACGCCTGGGGCGCAATCACTGGCTCGTTGTTCCCCACCGGCCGGCGCATCGACCACATAGACGGCGTGGCGCTGACCTGCATCGATGCCGCCATGCCACTGATGATCGTGCAGGCCGCCGAGCTAGGCCTGAGCGGCCGCGAGGCCCCGGCCGAGCTGGATGCCAACCGCGCCTTGCTCGACCGGCTCGAACAACTGCGCCGCGCCGCCGGCGAGCTGATGGGCCTGGGCGATGTCTCGACCAGCGTGATCCCCAAGCCGGTGATCGTCAGCCCCGGCGATGACGTCAACAGCATCCGCTCACGCTACTTCACGCCCCGGCGCTGCCATGCCTCCCATGCGGTGACCGGCGCCATCGGCGTGGCCACCGCCTTCGCGCTGCCGGGCACGGTGGCCAGCGGCGACCCCGCCCCGCAAGGCGTGCGCGGCATCGCCGTGCTGCACCCGCAGGGCCGCATCGAAGTGGAGGTGGCCGTGCACGGTGAGGGCCAGCACGCGCGCATCGAACGCGCGGCCCTGGTGCGCACCGCCCGAAAGATTCTGCAGGGCGAGTTGCACCTGCCGGACTACGTGTTCTCAAGACCTCTTTGCGCAGACACCAATGGAGACAAACCCATGTTGACGATGAAGAAGCTGACCCCGCCGGTGCTCGCCGCCGCCCTCGCCGCAGCCGCCAGTGCTGCCTTCGCCTACCCCGACAAGACCATCACCCTGGTCGTGCCCACCGCCGCCGGCGGAGGCAATGACGCAATGGCGCGAACGATTGCGCAGAAGCTCGGGCCACTGCTGGGCCAGAACATCATCATCGACAACCGCGCCGGCGCCAACGGCTCGATCGCCAGCGAGTTCGTCGCCCGCGCCACGCCCGACGGCCACACGCTGTTCTTCGGCTATATCGCCACGCACAGCATGAATCCGGCGCTGCAGAAGCTGCGCTACGACCCGGTCAACGACTACGAGCCCATCGGCCTGGTCGGCTACTCGCCGACCCTGATGGTGGCCACCGCCAAGGCACCGATCAAGGACGTCAAGGATCTGGTGGCCCAGCTGAAGGCCAAGCCCGACTCCTACAGCTATGCCTCGGCCGGCAATGGAACGGCGCCGCACTTCGCGGCCGAGCTGTTCCTGCTCAACGCGGGCGTGAAGATGACCGGCATCCCTTACAAGGGCTCGGCACCGGCGGTGTCGGACACCATCGGTGGGCAGACACAGTTCATGTTCCCCAGCCTGTTCACCGCGCTGCCCCACGTGAAGACAGGCAAGCTGCGCGCGCTGGCCATTGCCGGGCCGAAGCGGGTGTCCTACCTGCCCGATGTGCCGACCTTGAAGGAGGCCGGCGTCGATGGCGTCGATGTGATGCAGTGGTACGGCCTGTTCGCGCCGGCCAAGACGCCCAAGGCCATCGTCGACCAGATCAACAAGGCGCTGAACCAGGTGCTCAACGACAAGGAGCTGGTCAAGCGCATCGAGGACCACGGCGCCGATGTCGAGACCAGCACGCCGGAGCAACTCAGCGCCCTGGTCAAGAGCGAGCTGGCGAAGTGGAAGCGCGTCGTCGCGCAGGCCAAGCTGACCGCCGACTGATCAACCACAACAACGGAGACACCCATGAAACGAAGCCTCATCGCCACGGCAACCCTGCTGCTGGCCGCCAGCCCGGCCTGGTCACAGAACGTCACCCTGGCCGGCGTCGCCGATGCCGCAGTGCGCCAGGTCAGCAACACGGGCCGCGGCTCGGTCAGCTCCCTGGTCAGCGGCGCCAATGCCACCAGCCGCATCATCATCCGTGGCACCGAGGACCTGGGCGGCGGCCTGTCGGCCGGCTTCCATCTGGAGCACGGCCTGCTGCTTGATGCCGGCACGCAGGCCTCGGCCACCCAGTTCTGGGACCGTCGCTCCACCGTCAGCCTGGTCAGCAAGGAATGGGGCGAGCTCCGCGCCGGCCGCGACTTCGTGCCCACCTACTCGAACTGGAGCCGCTACGACCCGTTCAGCTATGTCGGTGTCGGCGGATCGAACAACTTCATCTCCGCCACGCCGAACGGGCCGATACGGGCGGCCTTCGGCTCCGGCCTGAACACCACGGTGCGCTCCAGCGACTCGGTGCAGCTGCTCTTGCCCAGCGGCCTCGGCGGCCTCGAAGGCGGCCTGATGCTGGCGGCCGGCGAGGGTGGCACCACGGCCACCGGGCAGAACAAGGTGAAGGGCCTGCGCCTGGGTTTCAGCGGCAAGGGCTTCAATGTGTCGGCTGCCGCCGCGCGCAGCGAGAACAATCTGACGGCCGGCCATGCCTTCAGCGATCAGGTCATCGCCGGCAACTATGACTTCGGCATCTTGCAGCTGTCCGCTGCAGTGCGCCAGTTCAAGTGGAACACCGCCAAACAGACCAGCACCTTGCTCGGCGCCTGGATTCCGCTGGGCAAGGGCCAGCTGAAGCTGTCGCTGAACCGGGTCGATCTGTCCGGCAAAGTTGGCGCGACCGTCATCGACGCCAACGATGCGCAGCAGCTGGCGGTCGGCTATGTCCACGAACTGAGCAAGCGCAGCGCGCTGTACGCCACCGCCTCGCGCATCGCCAACAAGGGCGCGGCCACCTATGTCGTGCCCGGCGGCGCGGCCGGCCTGGCGGGCGGCGGCAGCTCGCGAGGTATAGAACTGGGCCTGCGCCACAACTTCTGAACGAGAGGCTTTCGATGGACGATTTGTCTGCCTGGGTGGGTCGCAGCGAGACGCTGCACGACACCATCACCGTCACGCCGATGGCCGCACTGCGCGCCACCCTGGACTATGCGGCGGCGCCGATAGCACCAAGCAGCGCGCTGCCACCGCTGTGGCACTGGCTGTACTTTCTGCCGCTGCACCGGCAGTCGGAGATCGGCGCCGACGGCCACGCCCGGCGTGGTGGCTTTCTGCCGCCGGTGCCGCTGCCGCGCCGGATGTGGGCAGGCAGCCAGTTCGAGTTCCGCGCGCCGGTGCGCGTTGGCGACTCCGTGGCGCGCACCTCGACAATCGAATCGGTCAACAGCAAGCAGGGCCGCAGCGGCACGCTGGTGTTCGTCAAGGTGCGGCACGAGCTGCGCTGCAACGAGGCGGCCGAGCCGGCCCTGGTCGAGTTCCATGACATCGTCTATCGCGAGGCGCAGCGGCCGGACGATGTGGTGCCGCCGCCGCAGGCCGCCCCCACAGGCGCGGCCTGGCAGCGCGAGATCGTCCCCGACGACGTGCTGCTGTTCCGCTACTCGGCGCTGACCTTCAACGGCCACCGCATCCACTACGACCGCAAGTACGTGACCGAGGTCGAGGGCTATCCGGGCCTGATCGTCCACGGCCCGCTGATCGCCACGCTGCTGATGGACCTGCTGCACCGGCAGCTGCCCGACGCTCAGGTGGCGAGCTTCCAGTTCAAGGCGGTGCGCCCGACCTTCGACCTGCATCCGTTCCGCCTCAACGGCCGGCGCGACGCCGACGGCAAGACCGTGCGGCTGTGGGCGCAAGACCACGAGGGCTGGCTGACGATGGATGCGACTGCCACCCTGCGCTGAAAGGAAACAGCAATGCAGCCCCTCAAAGGCCTGACCGTCGTGACGCTGGAACATGCGATCGCGGCGCCATTCGCCACCCGCCAGCTGGCCGACCTCGGCGCGCGGGTGATCAAGATCGAACGCCCCGGCAGCGGCGACTTCGCCCGTGGCTATGACAGCCGGGTGCGTGGCCTGGCCTCGCACTTCGTCTGGACCAATCGATCCAAGGAAAGCCTGACGCTGGACGTCAAGCACCCCGAGGCCGCCAATGTGCTGGAGCGCCTGGTGCTGGAGCAGGCCGACGTGGTGGTGCAAAACCTGGCCCCCGGCGCCGCGGCGAGATTGGGCTTGGGCTACGAGCGGCTGGCGGCGCTGAAGCCGGCCATCATCGTGTGCGACATCTCAGGCTACGGGGCCGACGGCCCCTATCGCGACAAGAAGGCCTACGACCTGCTGATCCAGAGCGAGGCGGGCTTCGTCTCGGTCACCGGCACGGCCGACGAGCCCAGCAAGGCCGGCTCGTCGATTGCAGACATCGCCGCTGGCATGTATGCCTACACCAATATCCTGGCCGCGCTGCTGCAACGCAGCCAGACTGGCCGGGGCCAGCACATCGACATCTCGATGCTGGAGGCCTTGACCGAGTGGACCAGCTACCCGCTGTACTACGCCTTCGACGGCGCGCCACCGCCGCCGCGCACCGGCGCCAGCCACGCGACCATCTACCCCTACGGCCCCTTCCCGACCGGTGATGGCGGCACGGTGATGATGGGCCTGCAGAACGAGCGCGAGTGGCTGAACTTCTGCACCACGGTCTTGCAGCAGCCTGAGCTGGCGCAGGATGCCCGCTTTGCCGGCAACGCCCAGCGCGTGGCCGAACGGGTGGCGCTGCGGGCGCTGATCGTCGAGGCCTTCAAGCCGCTGACGGTGGCCCAGGTGGTCGAACGCTTGGAGCTGGCACAGATCGCCAACGCCCGCGTCAACACGATGGCCGACGTTTGGGCCCATCCGCAACTGAAGGCCCGCGAGCGCTGGCGCGAGGTGGGCACCTCGGCGGGTCCGGTGCCGGCCTTGCTGCCGCCGGGAACCTGGGACGAAGGCCCACGCATGGACCCGGTGCCGGCCCTGGGCGAGCAAACCGATGCGATCCTGGCCGAACTGGGCCTGGATGTCGAGGCCATACGGTCGCTGCGTGCTGCCGAGGCGATCTGAGATGAAACTGATCGACTTGTCCGAGGGTGGCGGTGCTTTGCGCTTGGCTGCAATGGGGTGGCAGAGGGGGCGGGGGGCCGGCCACCACGGGCTGAAGCTTGGGCCGGTCCCTTCGGCCCGACCTCCAGCTTCTTTATGCCCGTCGTGGCCGGCCCCCCACCCCCTCTGCGGATGCGTTGGTGGCCGCCGACCCCGCGTGGTGCACGAGCCTTGCGGATTGGCGAGCCTCCACACCCGTTGCAGCTGGACCGAGGGTGTGCCGGCCGCAGCGGGCATAGGGAAGCCGGAGTTCGGCCCGTCCAGGGCCGGACAAGGCTTCAGCCCGCAGCGGCCGGCGCGCCCTCGGTCCTGCCGCCTCATGCTTCAGGTGTCGAGTGTCGCGCCCAGCGCGGTGGAGAACTGAAATGGCCTCGCCCACAGCGCGCACCTATCTGTTCGTGCCCGGCAATCGTGCCGAACGCTTCGCCAAGGCGCTGGCCAGCGGCGCGGACGCCGTGGTGCTTGACCTCGAAGACGCGGTGACCGCCGAGACCAAGGCCGCGGCACGGGACGCCATCGCCAACTGGTCGGCCGGAGCCAGTGACGACGAACGCGCACGCGTCGTCGTGCGCATCAACGAGGCGAGCAGCAGCCATTTCGCTGACGATCTGGGCCTGCTGCGAGAGGCCGGGCTGGGCCGCGCCATGCTGGCCAAGACCGAGTCCGCCAGCGAGATCGATGCGCTGCATGAGGTGCTTCCTGCTGTCGAGGTGCTGGCCCTGATCGAGTCGGCGCGCGGCATCGCTGCGGCCACCGTAATGGCGCAATGCTCCGGCGTTGCGCGCCTGGTCTTCGGCACGCTGGACTTTGCGCTGGACCTCGATCTGGACATCGCCGAGCAGTCCGATGGCCTGCTCCATGCCGCCAGCCAGCTGGTGCTGGCCTCCCGTCTGGCGGGTCTGCCAGGCCCTGTGGCCGGGGTCACGCCGCAGATCGACGACGAGCCACGCCTGCTCGCCGACCTGGCCTGGGCGCGCCGGCTGGGCTTCTCCGCAAAGCTCTGCATCCACCCAAAGCAGGTGGCCCCCATCCACCACGCACTGGCCCCAAGCCCGCAGGCGCTGGACTGGGCACGGCGCGTACTGGCCGCCGACGCGGCCTCGCCAGGCGCTGCGCGGCTGGACGGCCGAATGATTGACCGACCGGTGGTTCTGCAAGCGCAGCGCACGCTACAGCGCGCCGGCCACTGACCTACCGAACCCCAACACGGAGACCCATCATGGCCTCGACAATCATTGACTCCGCCATCTTCCAAGGCATCTTCTCCAGCGACGCGATGCGCGCGGTCTGGTCCGACGAGAACCGCACGCAGAAGTACCTGGACATCGAAGCGGCGCTGGCCAAGGTGCAGGGGCAGCTGGGCCTGATTCCTCAGGAGGCGGCCGACGAGATCATCAGCCACTGCCAGCTCGACCAGATCGACATGGCCAAGCTGCGCCAGCAGACCGAGCGCATCGGCTACCCGATACTGGGCGTGGTCTCGCAGCTGAACCTGCTGTGCCGCGACAAGCTGGGCGAGTATTGCCACTGGGGCGCGACCACGCAGGACATCACCGACACCGCCACGGTATTGCAGATCCGCGAGGGGCTGGAACTGGTGGATGCCGAGCTGGCGGCGATCTCGGCCGCGCTGGCCAAGCTGTGCAGGGAACATCGCGACACACCGATGATTGGGCGGAGCAATCTGCAGCAGGCGATTCCGGTCACCTTCGGCTACAAGATGGCGGGCCTGCTGTCGGCCGTCGAGCGGCACCGCGAGCGGCTGGCCCAGCTGCGGCCGCGCGTGCTGGTCGGCGAGTTCGCCGGAGCGGCCGGCACGCTGGCCTCGCTGCAGACCGGCGCGATGGACACCCAGGCCGCGCTGTGCGCCGAGCTGGGCCTGGCCCAGCCCGTCATTGCCTGGCACACGATACGCGACAACATCGCCGAGGTCGGCGCCTTCCTCGGCCTGGTCGGCGGCACCCTGGGCAAGCTGAGCATGGACGTGAAGCTGATGATGCAGACGGAGGTCGGCGAGGTCTTCGAACCCTATGCTCACGGCCGAGGCTCCAGCAGCACGATGCCGCAAAAGCGCAACCCCATTTCGAGCTGCTACATCCACGCGGCGATCTCGGTCGTGCGCCAGCATGCGGCCGCGCTGATGGACGCGATGGTGGCCGACCACGAGCGCAGCACCGGACCCTGGGAGATCGAATGGATCGTGCTGCCCGAGGCCTTCTGCCTGATGGCCGGCGCGCTGAGGCAATCGCGCCTCGTGCTTGAAGGCCTGGAGGTCGATGTGGCCGCGATGCGCCGCAATATCGACATGACCCACGGTCTGGTAATGAGCGAGGCGGTGATGATGGGGCTAGGCCCCTACATCGGCCGCGAGTACGCCCATGACCTGGTATATGACATCTGCCGCGCCGCGGTGAAGGAGCAACGCCCGCTGCTGGACCTGCTCTGCGAGCACCCCGAGATCAACAAGCACCTCGACCGGCCCGCGCTGGCGGCACTGTGCGACCCGAGCAACTATCTCGGTCAGTCGGGCGTGATGGTGGACCGGGTGCTGGATTCGCTAACTCAGTGAGTCGAGGTAGGCATCGCCATCGTCGATGCCGAACTCGATCCACATCGGCAGGTGGTCGCTCATGCGGTAGGTGCGCCAGTCCTTGAAGTTGCGGCCGGGCTTGGCGGCGCGCTCGGCGGCATAGAGGGCTTCGTCCTCAAGGCGATAGACCTGCTCGTAGAAATCGAACACGCCGGCCTTGCCGGTGGGCGTCAGATGGGCCAGCTCCTTGAAATAGGCGATCTGGTCGTAGTGCCGGTCCTTGGTCACGTTCGAGCCGGGCACCGACTGCAGCGCCTCGGGCACGCGAAAGCCGGCGGCCGTCAGCGCCTCCATCGTCACGTCCTTGCGGTTGAAGATATTGAAGTCGCCCAGCGCGATCAGGTTGTCGCGCACCGGCGTACCGCCGGGCTCGTACTGCGGCGCGCTCGACAGCTTGCCTGCGTACTTGGCCAGGGTCTTGCCGAAGGCGGTGATCTCCTCCAGCCGGCGCGGGTCCACCGGCACGCTCTCGCCGTAGTAGATGTGCACCGTGGCCAGGGTCAGATAGGCCCAGCCGGCGCGAAAGCCGGCGATATAGGGCGAGCGGGCCATCTGCACCGGCTCGGTCTTGGCCCCATTGACCTTGGGCAGCACCAGCTCGGCCGCCAGGCCGGTGAAGCTGACCTTGCGGCGGTCGAACAGATAGGCCATGCGCTCGGAGTTGCCCGAGGTGCCCAGCGTCACGTCGGTGACGATGAAGTCCCACCAACTACCCAGCAGCCGCTGCAGCACCTGCAAGGGGTAGAGCCCGTCGCGCACCTCCTGGATGGCGATCAGGTCGAAGCGGCTGAGGATCTCGGCGATGTAGAAATAGGGCTCCTCGGCCCGGTAGCCGTATTTGCCGGAGTCGAACTCGCGTATGTTCCAGGTCGCCAGCAGCAGGGTGTCGGAGGCCGTCCTGGCCGGCAGCGCCGTGGACAGTGCACCGCGCAAACGCTTGAGTCCGTCGACGGTGCGTTTGCGCGTCGCGGCGTCCTGGATCTTCTTCAGGCCAGCGTAGTAAGGCATAGGCGCTCCCGGTTGCGGCGGCCCATCGTAGCGCGGCGGCGTGCGAAAAGCGACCCATGGTGCGCGCAAACGCGGCCAGAATCGGCTCCCATGAACATCACCGATCTGACGGCGCATGCGCTGTCCGCCGCCATACGCTCCCGCCAGGTCTCCTGCCGCGAGGTGATGCAGGCCACGCTGGCGCGCATTGCTGCCGTCAACCCCCTCCACAACGCAATCGTCAGCCTGCGCGACGCGGACACGCTGCTGCGCGAGGCCGATGGCTGCGATGCCGTGCTGGCGTCCGGCCAGCCGGTCGGCTGGATGCACGGCCTGCCGCAGGCGATCAAGGACATTGCGCAGACCGCCGGCCTGCGCACCACCTCCGGCTCGCCGCTGCTGCGCGACTTCGTCCCCGCCCAGGATGGCCTGATGGTGCAGCGGATGAGGGCCGCTGGCTGCATCATCATCGGCAAGACCAACACGCCCGAGTTCGGCCTGGGCTCGCACACCTTCAACGAGGTGTTCGGCCTCACCCGCAACGCCTATGACCCGTCGAAGTCTGCCGGCGGCAGCAGCGGCGGCGCGGCCGTGGCCCTGGCCACGCGCATGGTGTCTGTGGCCGACGGCAGCGACTTCATGGGCAGCCTGCGCAACCCGGCCGGCTGGAACAATGTGTTCGGCTTTCGCCCCAGCCAGGGCCGCGTGCCGGCCTGGCCGGCCAACGATGTGTGGGTGACCCAGCTCAGCACCGAAGGGCCCATGGCGCGCACGGTGCAAGACCTGGCCCTGCTGCTCGACACCCAGTCGGGCTACGACCCGCGCGTGCCGCTGTCGCTGCCCGACCATCCCAGCTTTGCCGCGGCGCTGGATGGCTTTGAGCCCAAGGCCGCGCGCATTGGCTGGTTGGGCGATCTGGGCCGCTATCTGCCCATGGAACCCGGCGTGCTGGACGTCTGCGAGCAGGCCCTGCGCCGCTTGACGGAATGCGGCTGCACGGTCGATACCATCGCCAAGCCCGGCTTTGCGCCCGAGCAGGTCTGGCAGACGTGGCTGGTCTGGCGGCGCTGGCTGGTGGCCGCGCGCCTAGCGCCGCATCTGGCGAATCCGGCGAACCGTGCGCTGATCAAGCCCGAGGCACTGTGGGAGCATGACCAGGCCGCCGATCTGAGCGGTGCCCAGACGCTGGCCGCCAGCGCTCAGCGCAGCGCCTTCTACCAGCAGATGCTGGCCCTGTTCGAGCAGCACGACGTCCTGGCCCTGCCCTCGGCCCAGGTCTGGCCCTTCGACGCCGAGCAGCGCTGGCCGACCCAGATCGCCGGCCGCCAGATGGACACTTACCATCGCTGGATGGAGGTGGTGATCTACGCCACCCTGGCCGGCCTGCCCTGCATCAGCGTGCCGGCGGGGTTCAGCGCCAGTGGCCTGCCCATGGGCCTGCAGCTGATAGGCAGGCCGCGCGGCGATCTGGCGCTGTTGCAGCTGGCGCGGGCGTATGAGAACGCCGCGCAGGATGTGTTGAGCGTGCGGCCCGCCTGGAGGTTCTTGGCAAAAGGGGGCGTCAGCAACGGAGGCAGGCCGGGCTAAAGAACTGCAGGCTTGAGAGGGACTGGGCCATCGCGACGCACGGCTCCACAGCGCTTGCTGTCATTCGCGGCCAAGCACCGCGTTCACCGAGCATGGCATGAAGACTACATTGCCTAACGCGACTGCTAGCCGGCTTGAATGACCGGTGGCGAAGGTGCTGCAGTCGTACAGCTCGGCAGGTGTGAATGTCTGCAGATCGAAGGGGAGAACTCACGCCGCCACCGCAGAAATTGGGAAACTCGCCTGGATGCATTGCACTTCCATGTGCTAAGTTCACCAGCAAAAGCCGGGTTACGTTTCAGGGGGCGAGGTTGCAATGAGTTCTGCTTTTCTTTGTCGCTTGTCGCGAGCATCTTTGTTCGGTGTGCTGGTCATCCAGGCAAGTTGCGGTGGCGGCGGGGGCAGCGAACCGGCCGCTCCATCACCGACAGCCACGCCGTTGGCGGCGCCGAGCATCACGGCCGCTCCCTTGGCCGCAATCGCCAATGACGGCGCATCGGTCAGCTTCACGGTCAACGCGTCTGGAAGCGAACCCCTCAGCTACCAATGGCTACGCAACGGTTCGCCCGTCAGCGGCGCCACGTCAAATGGATATTCCCTGCCATCCGCCCAACTGACGGATAACGGGGCGCAGTTCAGCGTCACGGTCAGCAACGCAGCGGGCGGTGTGACCAGCGCCGCCGCTTCGCTGACCGTCAAACCAATTATTGCGTCTCTGGTCACCGGGCTGCCGACAGCCGTCAGCATTGACGAGGGCGTCAGCTATACCTGGACCGTCGTACCGCGCGGCTCTCAGCCGATCAGCCTGCAATGGCTTCGAGATGGAGCGCCCATCCCAGGCGCGACCGGTCTCAGCTACAAGCTCGATAAGCTCAGCTACGGCGACGATGGGGCGCGCATCGCTGCGCAACTCACCAACCCAGCCGGCACGATCGAGAGTTCGGCAACCCTATTGTCGGCTTCGCCAGCAAAGGCGCCAACGCATCTGAGTGCTTGCCAGACCATCAATCAACCCGGCAGCTACCTGCTGGACGCCGATCTATCGATTGGCCTGCCCCTGGATGGCCTGCCCTGCATTCGCATCAAGGACACCAGCAACGTCTTGCTCGATTGTGCGGGTCATGCGATTGCCACGGGTCTCAGAGACCAAGGTAGCCGGGCCCTGGAAATTTTGAACGTCAGCCAAGTTGCCGTCCGGGCTTGCCGGGTGAGCGCCGCCTGGACGGACATCCAGAACGTGAAGGACCTGAGCTTCACCAACAGCGTTCTGTCGTCGACGGACCCTTCCGTACCAAGCATCGTCAATGTGACTAATTCCGAACGGCTGCGCTTCGACGGCAACCAGCTTGCAGGCAGCTACCAGCAGCATTACACCCATCGGGCCACAATCTCCAATAACCGTGTCACCACCGTGCCCGTCGTGGTCGTGGCGGGCTTGCTGATCAGCAATTACGGCAGCAACAACCGTCTGCTCGGCAATGAACTCGACGGCAACTGGAATGCCAGCATCAAGGAGTGGAACGGAGCTGATGACGGCATCATCCTGACTGACGAGATCGACGCGCTGGTCCAGGACAACACCATACGCAATGTTTGGGATGCTGGCATTGAATGGGTGGGCGACCTCAATGGTGCCATCATTCGCCGCAACAGGATCAGCAATGCAGCCATCTACGGCATCGGCGGCTGGTATTGGTCGAGCGTCTTCAACAGCCAGTTCTCGGACAACCAGGTTGAACAAGCGCCAGCGCTGTTTGGCCTCTTTCGCTCCTTTTGCCTTCGCGCAGCGGGCTCTGACTGGCAGCACGTATTGCCGGCCGATACGGCGATTCGCTTCGAGAACAACGTTTTTTCGGGCAACGTTTTGACCAAGCCTTTGACTGGCTCTACATCACGCGCCTCATATTTCAATTTCTCGTTCCCCTTCGATTCGCAAAACGCGTGTTCAATAGTCCCCGGCGAACGTAAACCAACGCCAGCAGAGGTCAAACTGGGTAACAACATCTTCAAGAACAACAACTTCGGCAGCGAGACCGGCTACCCGTACTTTGACGGCTCGCTCAATGGCGCCGGCGTCATCGTGGACGGAGGCGGTAACGTGTGTTCCGTGGTGAAGGAAGTCAACTACCCCTTGATCTGCAACGCCAAGTAGTGGTGCCGGCCAACTCCAGACACTCGGCCCCGCGCCTCTGGCGGCGGCTTTGAGCCCATAGCTGAAGTTAACCTGCAGCCAACAGAAGCGTCGAAAGCTGGTGGAGCCCTTCATAATCAAAGTCTGCCCCCCGCTTGTTCGAGATGCCTACCTTTCATCATGGATAAATTCTTGCTGCAGCAGCAGGTGCTGGAACGGCTCGCCGAAGACCTGCTGCAAGCCGAACAGGCAGCTCGGGCGGCCCATGAAACGGCGACTCACGAAGAAAACGTCGCCGAGAACAAGTACGACACATTGGGTCTCGAAGCTGCCTACCTGGCCACCGGCCAAGCTCGTCGCGCCGAAGCCATCCGCCGGGCGATGGCCAATTGGCGCCAATTCCGCCCGCGCCCCTACGACGCCAGCAAAGGCATACAGCTCGGCGCGCTGGTCTGCCTAGTCGATTCAGACGACAAGCAGCAACAGCTCTTTCTCGGCCCGGATGGGGGCAGCATGAAGTTGGTCAGCGGCGCTCAGCTCATTCAGGTCATCAGCAGCGAAGCCCCGTTGGGCAGGGCCATGCTGGGTAAGTGCGAGGGTGATGAGGTGTCGATACAAGTCGCTCCAATCCGACAGCAGTTTGAGGTGCTGCGGGTTCATTGAGCCGCCGGCAAGTTCACGCCGAATTGATCAGAGATTAATCGCACCGCTCCCTTTAGGAAGCTCTGCACAACTCCTGGCGAGCTATGTGGAGTTCGTTCGGGATCTCGGCCTCGCGTACATAGAAATTACCTTGCCCTCGCTTGTCGTGCCTGAGCCGATGACAGCAACGGGTCGGCAGCGCCAGTTCGCCAGAGGCTGGACCGGTCATCCAGACCGGCTCGGCGGCAGTTGCCCCATTGAGTACCCGGTCTCGGGTGCAATGCGGTCATACGCTGCTGCCCATCGAACATCAGATCACGACCGTACCAGTCACTCGGAGCGCTTGCCGCCAATGACTCGGATCAGCCTGATGAAGAACTTCTACGGAATCAGGCAACAAAGCGAAGCCGCCCAAAGGCCCGGGACTGAGCAACGCGCGTCGGATCTTTGTGGTCATGCCAGGTGAACTCAGCAGCTGGGCCACTGTTGACGACATTCGACGCAGGCACGGTCGGCCTCGCCGACCTGCGTCGTCGCTCACGCCCCGTTCACGGCGCTTCTTGCCCGTCCAGGACACTGATTGTCGAGAACACTAGCCTTCGTCACACAGGCCGCGCATCACATCGAGCAGCACATTCGCCCCCTGCGTCAGCTCGGCCGGTGCCGTGTGTTCGCGCGGGTTGTGGCTGATGCCGCCCTGGCTGGGCACGAAGATCATCGCGGCCGGGCAGATGCGGGCCATCATCTGCGCGTCGTGGCCGGCGCCCGAGGTCATGCGGCGACTGCGCTGCCGGCGTGAGGCAGCCGAGGCCTCGATGCAGCGCACCAGGCGCTGGTCGAACTGCACCGGCTCGAAACGGGCCAGCGGCTTGGCGGTGATCTCCACTTCCTGCTCCAGCGCCAGCTCGGCCAGATAGATTGCCAGCTCGCCTTCCGCACGCTGCAGCGTGGCCTCGTCGGTGTTGCGCAGATCGACCGTCACCGTCGCCCGCGCGGCTATGACGTTGATCAGATTCGGCTGCAGAGCTATCGCACCGACAGTGGCCACCTGGCTGCCGCCATAGCGCTGCGCCAACTGGCGCACGAACACGGCAATCGCTGCCGCGCAATAGCCGGCATCGCGGCGCAGACGCATAGGCGTTGTGCCGGCATGGTTGGACTGGCCGGTGATGGTGATCTCCTGCCAGGAAATGCCTTGAAGATCCTCCACCGCGCCGATGGTCAGGCCCTCGGCCTCCAGCACCGGGCCCTGCTCGATATGCAGCTCGATGAAGGCGTGCGGCCGGATCGCGCCGCAGGGCAGCTCGCCCGCATAGCCGATGCGCTGCAGCTCGTCGCCGAGGCGCGCGCCATCGGTGCCCACCGTGTCCAGCGCCTGCTGCAGCGGGTAGCCGCCGGCATGGACCAGCGAGCCCATCATGTCCGGCATGAAGCGCACGCCCTCCTCGTTGGTGAAGGCGGCCACAACCAGCGGCCGCTGCGTCTGCACCTTGCGCTCGTTGAGCCAGCGCACCACCTCCAGCCCGGCCATCACGCCGTAGATGCCGTCGTAGCGGCCGCCGGTGGCGACGGTGTCTATGTGCGAGCCGGTCATCACCGGTGCGGCGCCGGGGTTCAAACCCGGCCGCGTGCCGAAGATATTGCCGATCTGGTCGATCTGCACCTGCAGGCCCAGCTCACGCATCCAGGCCACCAGCTGATCGCGGCCCGCCCTGTCGGCATCGGTCAGCGCGATGCGGCAGACGCCGCCCCTGTCCGTCGCGCCTGAGCGGCCATGCGCCTCAATGCGCGCCAGCAGCGACGCCTCGGCAATACCTTCGCGGGCCAGCCAATCGCTTTGCGCCTGCAGCACCTCCGATGCCGACAGGCCGGTCAGCGCCTGATAGACGCCCGGCGCGGTGGCGCCCTCGGTGTTGATCAGCAGCACGCGAGACTGCGCATCGAGACCCAGCTGCCTCGCCTGTTCGGGCGAGGCCAGCACGGCCAGCAGGCCTGCCAAGCCGGCCACACCGGACTCGCCGGCCAGCACCGGAATGTCGCCGTGTTCGCCGGTCGCCAGCAGCCGCATTGCCTGCTCCGCCTGCGCATCGCTGACGGTCATGAAGAAGTCCACCGCGGGCTGCAGAAAACGCCAGGCCAGCGGCGAGGTCTCGCCACAGGCCAGACCGGCCATCACCGAATCGACGCTGCCGCTGGCCCGTGCCGCCCGGCCGCTGCGCGTGCTTTGCAGCAGGCAGTCGGCCTGCTCCGGTTCGACGACGATGAAGGCCGGCCGCTGCGCGCCGTAGCGCTCCCAGAAATAGCTGGCGATGCCGGCCGCGAAGCCACCGACGCCGCCCTGCAGGAACACATGGGTGAAGGGGCAGGGGCCGTCGTCGGCCGCCGTTTCCAGCAACTCGTCGGCAATCACCGCATAGCCCTGCATCACGTCGCGCGGAATGTCTTCGTAGCCCTCGTACGAGGTGTCGGACACGACCTGCCAGCCCCTCAAAGCGGCCAGCCTTGCAGCCTCTTCGACCGAGGCGTCGTAGTTGCCGGTGATGCGCACGATCTCGGCGCCCAGTGCGGCGATAGGCAACTCACGCTCCTCGCTGACCTGGGCATGGAGCACGATCACGCAGCGGCAGCCTATGCCGCGCGCCGCCGCAGCCAGCGCCCGGCCGTGATTGCCATCGGTGGCGCTGATGACGACATAGTCTTTCAGAACATCGGCATGGCGGCCTGCGAGCAGGCTCTCGGCCGTGAAACCGCTATCGGACCACTGCCGCAACACCAGCCGCAGCAGCGCCACCGGCGCGCCCAGCGCCTTGAAGCTGCCCAGCGGCGAGCGTCGCGATTCGTCCTTCAGGCTGACCTGGCCCAGACCCAGCTGCTGCGCCAGTCCATGCAGACGCCACAGCGGCGTGGCGCCGGGGTTGAGGCCGTCCCACCGGGCCAGCCAGCGGCGGCTCTGCTGGCCCTGTTCGATGTTCATGATCGCCTGCAGCGAAGCGTCGTACCGGCCTCGGCGAGCCTCGGGATTGGCAACAACAAGCATTTGAATCAGTTCCTGGATGAAGACGACGAAGGCAGGCGCTGGCGGGCCAGCTCGGCGAAGTAGCGGGCGCCGATGGGCAGCAGCTGATCGTTGAAGTCGTAGCCGGCGTTGTGCAGCGGCACGCCGCCGGCGCTGCCGGCCTCGCCGTTGCCGATGAAGACGAAGGCGCCGGGCACGACGCGCAGGAAGGCGCCGAAGTCCTCCGAGATCATCATCGGCTGGACCTGATCGTCCACCCGCTCGGCGCCGACCACGGCGCGCGCCGCCGCCGCAGCCACCGGCACGCATTGCGGCCAGTTCACCGTGGGCACGAACTCATGCGTGTACTCGAACTCGCAGCTCGCGCCATGGGCCGCGCAGATGCCCTGGCACAGCTCGCGCATGCGCCGCTCCAGCAGCGCCTGCACCGCGGGGTCGTAGCTGCGCGTGTCGCCCTTGATCGTCACGTGGGTGGGAATGGCATTGCGTATGCCGTCGGTGATGAACTCGGTGCAGGAGACCACGGCCGGCTGACCGGGATCGACCGAGCGGGCGACGAGGGTCTGCAGCGCCAGCACGATCTCGGCGCCTATGACCAGCGGGTCGATCGCCATCTGCGGCCGCGCCGCATGGCCCCCGCGGCCGGTGATGCGGATGACGAAGTTGTCCTCACTGGCCATGATGCCTCCAGCGCGCGTGGCGATCTGGCCCATCGGCATGCCGGGCATATTGTGGGCGCCGTAGATCTCGTCGACCGGGAAGCGCTGGAACAGGCCGTCGGCCATCATCGCCGCCGCGCCGCGCCCATGCTCCTCGGCCGGCTGGAAGATGAAGCGCACCGTGCCGTTGAAGTCGCGCCGCTGCACCAGCAGCTGGGCCGCGCCCAGCAGCATGGCCATATGGCCGTCGTGCCCGCAGGCGTGCATGCAGCCGGGGTTCTGCGAGGCATGCAGGCGGCCGGGCGCGTCTTCGCTCATTGCCAGCGCATCCATGTCTGCGCGCAGGCCGATCACGCCCGGCCCGTCCCCCACCGTCAGGCTGGCCACCAGGCCAGTGCCGCCGATGCCGCGGTGCACCTCCAGGCCCAGCAGCTCCAGCACCTGGGTGACGAAGTCGGCCGTGCGCGCCTCGTTGAAGCCGGTCTCGGGAAAGCGGTGCAGTTCATGGCGCCAGCGCTGCAGCTGGCTGATGTCGGGTTCGGCGCTGTTCATGGGGCACTCGGTAGGTGAGTTCGCCCTCATTGTTGCGGCAGCCCCGCGACGCGAATCAGCGAATTTCGGTGCGATACAGCCGAAATTTCCCGATTTTGGGCCTCAAGGCGAGGCTACTGGCTGGACCGGACCAGACGCAGCGCGCCGTCGGCCCAGCGGTCCTGGAAGGCGATTTCGCCCTGCTGCACCCGCATGACCATGGCCCAGTTGAGGCTCACCAGATAGGGCGTGGACGACCACAGCGCTCCTTCGGCGACCGGCGCGCCCGGAAACAGCGCCGTATCGATCGCCGGCGAGGTGCGCGAGCGGTCTGCGATGCTGCTCAGCTCCTTGATATTGGGCACGCGCCAGGCCTTGCCGGTGCGGGCCGCTTCCGCCTGCGCCCGCAGCAGCGCGCCGTCCTGCGTGAACAAGGACTGCGCGCCCGAGCAGTCGCCGGCGGCGTAGCTCATGCCCTCGGGGCAGCGCCGCCAGATCAGGGCGGTGCGGACATCGGAGACCTCCTGGCCATCGGCCGAGACCTGAAAGCGCGCTGACTGCGCCCAGCCATCGGCGCCGCCGAACAGGACGGCGGCCGCGCACAACAGCCCCCTCAGCAGCGGCATCGCCCGGCCCGGGAACAAGCGCTTGGTGTGTTGGTTCATGACAGCGATCTCAACGGTTGCCTCGCACCAGGCGCACATGGAACTGTGCGCCGGCGTCGACGTAGGCGGTCCACCCGCGGGAGAAGGGCACCATCCAGGCCTGCTGCTGCTCCTGCCCCGCCGCGCGGCGCGACGTCCAGTACAGGCTCTCCATGGTGTTGGGGAACCAGTCGCGGTCGATGAAGCGGCCGGCGATGGCGGCACCATAATCGATCAGCCCAAGCAACTCGTCGACATCCGGCAGGCGCCAGTCGCTGTAGCCACACAGGCCCTCGGCATTGACGGCCGCCACATAGGCGCTGGCATCGCCAGGTCGGCCATCGTCGTAATTGGAATATTGAAGGGCCGCATCACGGCTGCCGCCGTCACTGGGCTTGCCCTCCCACATCAGGCCGGTGACCTTGTCATTGACACATTCGGTGCGCGCATGGCCGGGGACTTCGCTGAACGAGAATCCCAGCCTGCCGTCGGCGGCGTCGTTGAGGCCGGCATCGCGGCCGACCATGCCGTCTTGCCGCGGGCTCAAGGCCAGCGCTGCGGCGCTGACGCAGCTTTCGAGCCCGTCGTTGTTGGCCCGGTAGCATTGGTCGGCGCCAACGCCGGTGTCATTGAGCCGGCTCGGCGGATCGATGCTCAGGCCCGAGCCGCTGATGTCGACCTCCACCGGCGACTCCATCCCGCTGCAATCGCTGGCCTCACCGGCCCAGAAGGTGACGTTCAGGTTGCGTATATTCTGGACGGTCTGCAGCGGGAAGCGGAACGCGCGCACATAGGCCCGGCTGCGCGGAGTCGCACCCAGGCGCAGCATGAACACATCGGTCGCGTAGGTAGTGAGCAACTCGTGGGCCAGATCGACCACATGGACACCGTTCGCATCGGTGAACAACTGCGGCGCGCCGACATTGTTCTGCGGGGCAGTGGAGGGCGTGATCTGGAGGGGCACCTCGGCCAGCATGCCGCCGCTGCTTGCATCGCGACATTGCACGGAGGTGATGATGGTCGATGACGTGACGGCCGCGGGCGGGGGCGCTGTGCCGGTGGTGGCGATGGCCTGGGTCACCACCTTGAGCAGGTTCAGCTGCGGATAGCTTTCGCCGTTGGCACGCTTCACCGGCTCGGTGGATGAGCCTATCAGCAGCTGCTTGACCTGGGCGGCGCTCAGCTCGGGATTCAGGAACCAGGCCAGTGCCGCCGCGCCCGTGACATGGGGAGCCGCCTGCGAAGTGCCATGAAAGGTGGTGGTGCGGCCCTGGGCTGCACCCAAGCCGACGATGCCGCGACGCGTCGGGGTCATCGGGCTCTCCACGGTGCAATGGAATCCCGCCCAACCGGGATGTTGATAGTGATAGCCAGGCGGATCCGACACTTCCTTCGAGCGGCACCAACTGCCACCACCCGGCGCCAGCAGTTCGACCACACCCGGGCCGAAGTTCGAGTAGGCCTCGGCGAAGCCATCGTCCTTGAATGGGCTGCCGGGGGCGACAGCACCTACGACCAGCACCCGGCTGCGTGCCATCTCGTAAGCCGCATAGTTCGCCCACTCGGGGAGAAACAGGTGGCCGAAGAAGCTGTTGGCGGCGGCATGGTCTTGGTCGTTGCCAGCGGATGTGACAACCAGAAAGTCATGCCGGGCGGCCAGTCGCTGAACCAGATTGCCAAAGGTGACGGCCGAGCTCGCGCTCGCGGCCATCTTGGTAGAAGCCGAGGAGTCCTTGCTGAAAGACGGACCCATGCTGATGTTGATGACCTTGACCCCCTGCTTGGCCAGGCGCGCGATGTGGGTCAGGATCGACATTTCGGTGAAATCGCTGCGCGCGGCGTAGATCGGGGCATCGACTTGCCAAGCCACGCCGGCTATACCAGTTTCGTTGCGGCCATGCGCACCAATGATGCCGGCCACATTCATGCCGTGGTGCAGCCTCATCCACGCGACTGCGTAGGTATCCAGATTGGATTTGGACTCTTCCGATATCGGAGGCGGCAGCCCAGCCTCCGTGGCCTGTTCACCGGCCGGCCCGTAAATCGCGGCAAAGCGGATGTCCTCGTGGTCGCTGATGAAGCCCGAGTCGATGATGCCGATCTTGGACTTCTTCGTAACCCTCCCTAGTCGGGTGTGGCGGTTCACCTCCTGCCAGGCGTCCTCGCTCTTGATCTTCTGCAGTGCCCAGGCCTGGTCGGCATAGCGCCCGCCCTTGGGCAGCCACTCCGTTGAGCTGGACCGCGCGATGGTGTTGAAGGACACGTTCAACACGCCGGGGTGCGCTGTCAAGGTCGCCTTCGCCTGAGTCAGGGCCGCCTCATCGGAGACGCCGTCGAATTCCAGCTGATAGGTGTAGGCCTCGGGGATATGGCCGACCACCCGGGCGCCGAGGCTGGCGAACAGCGCCGATGCGCCGGAGGCATTCAGGCTTTCGCGCACCACCACCAGCAGCTGTGCCTTGGCCACCGTGAGGCCAGACGAGAGCTGCACATGCTGCTCCGGGGGCGTCGGCTTGACGATCAGCGGCTGCAGCTCCAGCGGCAGCGTGCCCTCGACGCGCCAGCGCAGGGCGGCCGGGTTGAAGGCGACATTGCGGTCGTGCCTGAGGGTGATGGTGTCTGGCGGGGTGGCGCTTGCACCCGCCGCCAGATTGCCCACCAGCACATTGCCGTCGATGACGGTGGTGCCAGTGCCGGCGCCCTCCACATAGGCACGGACATCGGTCTGCGCCGCTGGCCCGTTCTTGACCGTAACCCTGAACACATAGTCGAAGACCGTGCGCGATACACGCAGTTCGCTGAGCTTGCTCAGTGCCACCACGGTGGCCGCCGGATCCGCCGCTGCCGCCAGGCTGTGGCCGGTCTGCAGAGAGATGAGCAGGCCGAGACCACCGGCCATCAGCCGTTGGAACCGGGTCGCGAAGGCCCACCTCATGCCGAGTATCCCGTTGTGACGGCCGCGCCGGGCCGATGCCGGGCGCGCCGCACAAACCCGAGCAGCAAGGCCGTGCCGAGCAGGCCCAGGGCGAAGCTGGCCGGCTCCGGCACCACGGCCGCAGGCGTCGTCAGCCCCGAGTACAGCACCTGATAGTTGGCATCAACGATGTCGAACATCAGCTCACCGGGCGCGCCGCTGCCCAGATAGCTGAACTGGATCGAGAAGCCGCCCTGCGACTGTCCGGCCAGCAGGCCGGCGCCGCCGATCGCGAAGGCATCCAGGTAGCCGGCCGAAGCCAGGACCAGATCGGGCTGTATCACCAGGCTGTCCCAGCCGGCGGGAGAGGCCAGCAGGGTCAGGTCGGCATACAGGCCCTCTGCAAAGTAGGTGGTGAAGCCCCGCAGCTCGACCGGCAGGCCATCGCCCACCACCGTCAGGTCCACCACCCAGGCATTGCCGGCCTGGTGATGGAACGAGCTGTTCATCACGGCCGCCTGGGAGGTTGCGGACAATGCGCCGGCCAGCAGCGCGGCGGTCCATAGGTGAGCCTTCATGTCGGTGCCTTCGTCTTGTGCGGGTCGGAAGACGCCGCGTGTTTTCAAGGCCAGGCCCAGCCGTAGAAGCGGCGCAGCACGGCAACGCGCTCGCCGCTGCGGCCGCGCTGACTGGCTGATGGCTGCTCCCTCGCCCGTGCGTCACCGGTCTCGGCCTCGCCTGGGCAGCCCAGGGAAGCCACGGTGTCTGGCTTGTTGAAACAAATCTATCATCGGCCTCGTCCAATGCACTGGACAAGCTGCGCCGCCCGCCCCCCGCGAACACAGGGGTGCGGCGCTCCCTGACGCTGCCCTGGGCAAGAGATGCGATGACCGAAACGCTGGATAGCTATGTGCGCAGCCGCGCCAAGGCACTGGGCCTGTCCAACACCGAGCTGTGCCGTCGGGCCAAGCTGAGCCGGCAGACCGTGCACTCGTTGACCCAGGTGGGCGGCAAGCTGCCCACGCTGCCGACGGTGGTCGCGCTGGCGCGGGTGCTGCAGGTTCATCCGATCCGCATGCTGCGCCTGCTGTTCGACGCCGAGCCCTCGCCACCGATAGGCGCGCAGGGAGGTTCGCCCCGCCAGGATGACCAGAGCGCCTTCGTGCGGGACGTGAGCTTTCCGGACGGCGAGATGGTTCTGCCGGGCCAGCGCTTCGTCAAGACCTGGGAGATGCAGAACGTCGGCAAGGTGGCCTGGACGGACCGCTTCATGCAGTGCCAGGACGAGCAGATCGTCGTCTACACCCGTGACGGCAGGGAGGTCCGCGTCGCCGACAACCTGCTGCCCTCATCGACCTTGATTGCCGTGCCGCCCACGGCGCCGGGGCAGACGGTGCAGATCAGCATCGAGTTCACGGCCCCGCAGATGCCTGGCACCGTGGTGTCGTACTGGAAGTCGGTGTTCGCCGACGGCACGCTGTGCTTTCCGTCGGCGCGTGGACTCTGGGTCAAGGTCCATGTCAGCACCCTGGCCACCGCCGCCCAGGAGTTCCGCTAGCCTCTTTGTGGGATGCCCAGATCGGTCATCCAGCGCTACATTAGCAAAACACCAAATCGGCAAAAACGGAGGGTCTTGGCATCATGGACGCACAGCAATGGGTGATGACGGTGATGGCCTTCCTTGTCGGGGCGGCCGTGGCCTGGGTGGGCGCGCACTGGTGGTTCGGCCGCAAGCTCAAGGACGCGGCGTCGAACAAGGAGCGTCTTGACGCCGCACGCCACCTAGCCAGCCAGCAGGCCGCGCAGGCGCGCAAACAGATCGAGATGCTGCAGCAGGAGATGGCCGAGATGCGCTTGGCTGCCCAGCGACGCAGCCAGCGCGCCGAGGCGCAGGCCCATGCCTCCGGCCCCGCGCCGCTGCCGATCTTCGGGGCCACCGGGCCCGGCGAACTGCCCAGCGACGGTTTCCCCCAGACGCAGATCCTGCCGCGCAAGCGCTAAGGCGGGCCTAGGGCGCCAGACGCCCCAGCACTTCCAGGCCCTGGCCCTGGGGCCGCACGACCACGCCTTCACCGGAGGCGGTACCGAGGCCGGTCAACATGCTGATATTGACCTGGTGCGTCACCACCACCAGCACGCCCGGGCCGCGCCACTGGCGCAGCAGGGCCAGGGCGGCGGCGGTTTGTGCCGGCTGACGTGACGGATCTCCGAAAAAGGAGTTGAAGTTGCTGTCCTCGCGCGCCCGGCCCGGGAAGGCCAGCTCGGCGGTGTCGCGGGTGCGGCACCACTGCGAGGTCAGGACCGCAGTCACCTTGATGCCACGCTGGCGGAATTGCTCGCCCAGGCGCCTGGCCTGCGCGCGCCCGGCTTCATCCAGATTGCGCTGGGTGCTGCAGTCGCCCAGCTTCATGCCGGGCGGATCGCCCCCACCGGGCGCCGTGGCATGGCGGAACAGCACGATGCTGCCGTCCTGCAGCGCGGGCCAGGCGGCGTCGGCCTGGGCACAGGCACTCGATCCGGCCAGCAGGGCAGCCGCCACGAGGGCCGGGCCGGCGCACCAGGTCCTGACTGTCATCACGAAATCCATCGAGTGCCTCGTCTTGCGCATTTGAGTGGGTGCATTCTGCTGTGCTTAGTCAATTGCCCGCGCTAATATGATGGTCATCATATTCAGCTACATTGCGCCCATGGACACACCCCTGACCCGCAAGGAACTGACCCACGAGCGCATCGTCGAGACCGCCGCGCGTGCCATACGCCGCACCGGTTTCCAGGGACTGGGCGTGGCCGACATCATGAAGGAGGCCGGCCTGACCCACGGCGGCTTCTATGCCCATTTCGCCTCGCGTGACGCCCTGCTGTGCGAGGCGCTGGAGCGTGCCGGCCAGGATGCCGGGGCCGGCCTGGCGCGGCGCATCGCCAGCCAGCAGCTGGTCGATGCCAGCCCCCTGCGCCAACTGGTCGAGGCCTATCTGGCCGAGGGCAATCTGGCCGCGACCGAGCATGGCTGCCCGGTGGCCGCGCTGGCCTCCGAGATGCCGCGCCAGGCCCCCGAGGTGCGCGAGGTTGCTGCCCGGCGGGTGCGCGGCCTGATGGCCACCGTCGCCCGGGCCCTGCCGGCCGAGGCTGACACCGACAGTGCAGCCGTGATCGCCGCCCAGCTGGCCGGCGCACTGCAGCTGGCCCGGTCGCTGGGCGACAACGCCGAGGGCCGGGCCCTGCTGGCCGCCACCCGTCGCGCGCTGCTGCAGCAGCACGACACCGTGTCCACCCTTCCGTCTCACTGAGCCATGGCCAGGCTCACCGCACTTTTCCGCGGCCTTCGGCCAGAAATATGACGGTCGTCATATTCAACCACTCTCCCATCAGGAACAGCATCATGAAACTCGACAACGCCACCGTTCTGATCACCGGCGCCAATCGCGGCATCGGCCTGGCCTTTGCCCGCGAGATGCTCGCCCGCGGCGCCCGCAAGGTCTACGCGGGTGCCCGCGACCCGTCCAGCATCACGCTGCCGGGCGTGGAAGCGATAAGGCTCGATGTCACCAACCCCGACGACGTTGCCGCCGCCGTGCAGCGCGCCGGCGACGTGACCTTGATCATCAACAACGCCGGCATCGCCACCACCGGCGGCTATCTGGCCGAAGGCAGCATCGAGGCCGCCCGCCGCCAGATGGAGACCAATTTCTTCGGCCCGCTGCGTATCAGCCAGGGCTTCGCGCCGGTGCTCGCGGCCAATGGCGGCGGCGCGATCCTGAACGTGCTGTCGATCGCCAGCTGGATCAGCGGCCCGTTTCTCGCCACCTATGCCGCCACCAAGTCGGCCGCCTGGTCGCTGACCAACGGACTGCGCCAGGAGCTGCACGCGCAGGGCACCCAGGTGCTGGCCATGCATATGGGCTTTGTCGATACCGATCTGACCCGCGGCATGGACATGCCCAAGACCACGCCCGACGAGGTGGTGCGGCGCGCGCTCGATGCGCTGGAAGCGGGCGCCGACGAGGTGCTGGCCGATGAGATCACCCAGCAGGTCAAGCGCGGCCTGTCGGCCGAGCCGGGCGTCTACCTGCACGCGCTGGCGCGTTGACACCATGAGCGCCGCCGCCCAGAGCCCCACCGTCAACGCCCGCACGCAGCAGATTCTGCAGGCGCCGCTGCTGCCCACCCTGATACGCCTGGCCACGCCCAATATCGTCGGCCTGCTCGCGATGACGGTGGTGATTGGCTATGACGGCTTCATCCTCGGCCGGCTCGGCGCCGATGCGCTGGCCGGCGTGGCCCTGGTGTTCCCGCTGTCCATGCTGATGATGCAGATGTCGGCCGGCGGCATCGGTGGCGCGACCACGGCCGCGGTGGCAAGAGCGCTGGGCGCGGGCCGTGGCGACGATGCCAGCCGCCTGGCCCAGCAGGCGCTGCTGATCGCCGCGCTGCTGGCGGGGCTGTTCATGCTCGCGCTGCTGGGCTTCGGGTCTCGCATCTTCACCGCCATGGGCGGCGCCGGCCCGGCGCTCGATGCCGCGCTGGCCTACTCTAATGTGCTGTTCGGCGGCGCGCTGGTGATCTGGCTGACCAATGTGCTGGCCGCCATCGTGCGCGGCGCCGGCAATATGCTGCTGCCCTCGCTGATGCTGCTGACGATGGCCGCCATCCACCTGCTGCTGTGCCCGCTGCTGGTGTTCGGCTGGGGCCCGCTGCCGGGCCTGGGTGTGGCCGGCGCGGCGATCAGCAGCCTGAGCGCCAATGCGCTGACCGCCCTCGTCATGGCCCATCACCTGATGCGCCGCGACGGCGCCGTGCGGCTGCGCGGCCAGGCCTGGCGCCCGCGCCCCGATCTGCTGCGCGAGATCCTGCGCGTCGGTCTGCCGGCCTCGCTGAGCCCGGTCATCAGCAATGCCTCGATCGCGGTGGCCACGGCCGTGGTCGGCAGCTATGGCACGGTGGCGCTGGCCGGTTATGGCGTGGCCGCGCGGCTGGAGTACATCCTGGTGCCTATTGCCTTCGGCTTCGGCACCGCGCTGACGGCCCTGGTGGCCACCAATATGGGCGCCGGCCAGACCGGCCGCGCGCTGCGCGTGACCTGGCTGGGCGGCGGCCTGGTCGCGGCCATCACCGGCGGCATTGGCGCGGCGGCGGCACTGGCGCCCGGCCTGTGGATGAATCTGTTCACCGCCGACCCGGCCGTGCGCGAGTTCGGCGGCAGCTATCTGAACATCGTCGGCGGCTGCTACGGCTTCTTCGGCCTGGGCCTGGCCCTGTTCTTTGCCTCGCAGGGCGCGGGCCGAATGTTCTGGCCGCTGGCCGGCAGCCTGGCCCGGCTGTTGATCGTGGCGGTCGGCGGCTGGGCCTGCGTGCACTGGCTGCGGCTGCCGATCAGCGGCTTCTCCATCGTCGTCGCGCTGAGCCTGGCCGTCTATGCGGCCATCATCGCCGGGGCGCTACGGCTGGGCGGCTGGGGCCGCTAGATCCTGGCCACAGCCTCGCGCGAGCGCCGGTCGTCCGAGGCCAGCGGGCTGATCGCGGCGGCCTGGGCGAAGCGGGTCTCGGCCCGCTGCTTCAGCTCGGCGGCCTCGGCCCTGCTGGTGGCGCTGGCCGCCATCACGCCGAGGGCCCTGGCCTCGTAGATCAGCAGCAGGCGAGGTGAGGGCGTCTCGGCACTCGCCAGGCGCGCGAATGTGGCCTGGGCCTCGGCGGCCTGCGGGCGTGCTAAAGCCTTGTTGCCAGCAGCCTGCGCGCATTGGGCCAGCGACATCAAGGCCAGGCCGCGACGCCGCTGGGCATTGGCGTCCTTGGCCTCGGCCCAGCGGGCGATCAGCGGCTGCAACAGCGCGGCGGCGGGCTGGCAGTGGCCGTTGGCGGCCTGCGCGCGGCCCAGACCCAGGCTGAACAGCGTGCGGCGCGGCTGCCAGGAGGCATTGCCCGGGTTGTCGCGCAGCAGCTGATCGACCAGGCGCCAGGCCTCGGTCATCACCGCCTCGGCGGCGGCCGTGTCACCCTGCCGGCTCAGCGCCTCACCCAGATTGTGCTGAACCAGGGCCAGGCTCCACTGCCGGCCGGTGTCCGGTGGATCGCTGATGCGCACCGCCTCGGCGCCCACCCTGGCCGCTTCGCGCAGCCGGCCAATCGAGGCATCGAGCTCGTCATGCTTGTCATAGACGACTGCCTCGGTGCCCAGCATCATCGAGTGCCGCATCAGCACATCGGCGGCCGGGGTATCGCGGGCCAGGCTCTCGAACAGGCGCCTGGCCTCGGCGAAGGCGGCCAGCGCCGGGTCGCGCTGATTCAGATTGGGCAGGTTCTGGGTATCGTAGGTCTGGCCGATCTCGCCCATCACATAGGCCAGTGCCAGCCGCAACTCGGCGTTGTCCGGCTGCAGCTGCAGTGCCGGCCGCAAACCCTGCTCCGCCCGCCTGAACTGTGCCAGTGCATCGGCGGGCTGGCCGGCGCTGCGCGCCAGTCGGCCCAGCGTCTTGTGGGCCGAGGCCTGCGCGATCAAGTGCTCGACCTTGTCGGCCGGGGTCAGCGCCGCGGCTTCGAAGGCACGTAGCGCCGCCTCGGCATGGGTCTTGGCCTCGGCGTTCTTGCCGGTGTTCATGCCGTTCACATTGCCCTGCGCATCGGCCAGCCGCGACAGCGCGCTGCCCAGCACCGCCTGGGTCTCGCGCGGCTGGCCGGGCTGGGCGGCCAGCTGCTCCAGGTTCTTCGTCGCCTCGGTCAGCATCGCCTCGCGCACCACCGAGCCCCCGGGCAGATTGCTGATGGCCTGCGCATGCTGGCTGACGATGTTGCGCAAGAGCTCCTGGATCTGCGCCAGCCGCGCCTCGGCCGATTGCTCGGCCACGCGCGCAGCATGGGCCTGCCAACTGGTGCCAGCCAGGCCCAGCAGCAGGGCCAACACAGCGGCGACGGCACCGGCGCTGGCGCCGCGATGGCGCTGCACGAACTTGGCCGCCAGATAGCCGACGGACGCCGGACGGGCCGACACCGGCCGGCCATCCAGATGGGCGCGAACGTCTGCGGCCAGTGCGTCGACGCTGGCGTAGCGCTGCGCTATGCGCTTGTCCAGCGCCTTCAGCAGGATGTTGTCCAGATCCCCCTGGAGCTGGCGGCGCCTGCTCAGCCAGGCGGGGTCGGTCACCAGCTCGGGCGACAGGCTGCTGGGCCGCGTCGGCTCGTCCTCCAGCACGCTGCGCGCGGCCTCCTGGGCGGAGGTGCTGTCGCGCCCGTAGGGTCGCACACCGGTCAGCATCAGGTACAGCAGCACGCCCAGGCTGTAGATGTCGGTGGCGGTGGTCACCGCCTCGCCACGCACCTGCTCGGGGCTGGCGTAGTTCGGGGTGAACGGGCGGGCGGCGGCGGAGGTCTGGTCAGCGTCCAGGCCCTCTCCGGGGTCGAGCAGCTTGGCAATGCCGAAGTCCAGCAGCATGACCTGGCCCTCGGGCGTGACCAGCACATTGCCGGGCTTCAGGTCGCGGTGCACCAGCAGGCTGCGGTGGGCATAGGCCACCGCATCGGCCAGTTGCAGGAACAACGCCAGCCGCTCCTTCAGCGAGCGACCCGCCATCGCTGCGTCCAGCGGCAGGCCATCGACATAGGCCATCACGAAGAAGGGCTGGCCGTCGTCGCTGAGGCCCGCGTCCAGCAGGCCGGCGATATGCGGATGCTGCAGCCGCGCCAGCGCCTGGCGCTCCAGCGCAAAACGCTGCAGCACGGCGGCGGAGTCCATGCCTCGCTTGAGCAGCTTGATCGCCGCGCGGCCCTCGTATTGCCCATCGGCCCGGCGTGCCTCGAACACCTCGCCCATGCCCCCGGCGCCCAGCGGCCGCACGATCTCCCAGGCACCCAGACGCTGGCCGGTGCGGGCCGCGCCCTCACTCATCAACCGCGCTGCGGGAGACGCCAGAAATGCCGCTTCGCCAGTGCCGGTGCTGGCGCCATGATGGGCCAGCAGCGACAGCACCTCGGCGCACACAGCGGCATCGGCTTGTGCATTCGCAACAAAGGCCCCCCGCTCTGCGGCGGGCAGGGCCAGGGCTTGCTCGAACAGGGTCTTGACGGCAGACCAGTCGGCGGGGGAGCTGTGTTGAGGCATCCACCGATTGTCGGGCGCCGCCTCGGTGATGCAATTGGCGTAAGTCCCTCTGCTAGGAGGCTGTCGGGCTTGGGGCCCGACCCCAAGCCCGACAGCCTCCTAGATCGCCCAGCGCAAGCCCTGCAACGTCGGCAGCGCCTCGACGGGCGCAGTCTGGCGCTCCGGCTGCTGCAGCACCCGGTCCAGGATGCGCTCCTCCAGCGCCGCAAAGGCCGCCTGGCCGCGCGAACGCGGGTGCGGCAGATGCACGCGCTCGTCGAGGCTGATGCGCCGGTCCTCGATCAGCAGCACGCGGTCGGCCAGGGCCACCGCCTCGGCCACGTCGTGGGTCACCAGCAGGGCGGTGAAGCGGTGGTGGCGCCACAGCTGCTCGATCAGGCGCTGCATCTCGATGCGGGTCAGTGCGTCCAGCGCGCCCAGCGGCTCGTCCAGCAGCAGCAGGCGCGGCGCATGGACCAGCGCGCGGGCCAGGGCCACGCGCTGGCGCTGGCCGCCAGACAGCACCGCTGGCCAGTCATTGGCGCGATCTTCCAGGCCGACCTGGGCCAGGGCCTCGCGGGCGCGGTCCTTGGCGTCCGGTCCCGTCAGACCGATGGCGATGTTGTCGAGCACGCGCTTCCAGGGCAGGAGGCGGGCATCCTGGAACATGAAGCGAGTGCTGCTGCGCACGTCGCTGCCCGCCACACCGTCGAGCAGGATTCGGCCGGTGTCGCTTGCATCGAGCCTGGCGATCAGTCGCAGCAGCGTGCTCTTGCCGCAGCCGCTGCGGCCGACGATGGCAACGAACTCGCCCGGCGCCACGCTCAGATCCAGCGCCTGCAGCACGCTGCGGCCGGCAAAGGCCTTGCTCAGGCCCTGGATTTGCAGCGCCACGCCCCCCGGCTTGTGTGCAGCACGGGCAACGACAGTCGGCCGCTCGACCCGCAGCGCGCGCGGCACCGGTGCCGAGGCACCCAGGTTCAGGACATCCAGTTCGGTGGTGTGCATGAAACTCCTCCTCATGATTGCGTTTGATAGCCGGGGTGCCAGCGCAGCCAGCCACGCTCCAGGCCGCGGGCCAGCAGGTCGGCCAGCTTGCCCAGCAGCGCGTAGAGCAGGATGCCCAGCAGCACCACATCGGTCTGCAGAAACTCGCGCGCATTCATCGTCATATAGCCGATGCCGGCCTGTGCAGACACCGTCTCGGCGACGATCAGGATCACCCACATCAGGCCCAGCGAGAAGCGCACGCCGACCAGGATGGACGCGGTGGCGCCGGGCAGGATGACCTGGCGGTAGAGCTGCCAGCCGCCGAGGCCGTAGCTGCGCGCCATCTCGATCAGGCCCTTGTCGACCGAGCGTATGCCGTGGAAGGTGTTCAGATAGATCGGAAAGAACACGCCCAGCGAGACCAGGAAGAGCTTGGCCGATTCATCGATGCCGAACCACAGGATGACCAGCGGAATCAAGGCCAGCGGCGGCACATTGCGCACCATCTGCAGGGTCGAGTCGAGCAGCGTCTCGGCCCATTTGACCGAGCCGGTCAGCAGGCCCAGGCCCAGGGCCAGGCTGCCGCCGACGACGAAGCCGGAGATGGCGCGCCCCGCGCTGACCGCCACATGGCGCCACAGCTCGCCCGAGGCCGACAGGCCCCAGGCCGCCTTCAGCACCGCCCAGGGCTCGGGCAGCACGCGGGTGGACAGCCAGCCGGCCTGCGACAGCGTCTGCCAGACGGTGAGTATCAGCACCGGCACCAGCCAGGGCAGGGCGCGCTGGCGCCAGCGCGCAGATGGGGTTGTCATGTCCTGACCCCTTTCAGCTGGCGGCCAGGGCCTTGGCAGGCGGCGCGTAGTGGTTGGCGACGATCTCGCCGAAAGGCCCGGTCAGCGCCGGGGTCTGCAGCTTGTCGCGCAGCTCCAGCGGCAGCAGCGGGAACACCAGTTCGGCAAAGCGATGCGCCTCCTCCAGATGCGGATAACCGGACAACACGAAGTACTCCAGGCCCAAGGCGGCGTACTCCTTGATGCGGTCGGCCACCTGCTGCGGGTCGCCGACCAGGGCCGTGCCCGCGCCACCGCGCACCAGGCCCACGCCGGCCCACAGATTGGGCGCAATCTCCAGCCCCTCGCGGATATTGTTCTTGTTGTACCTGCCCTTGTTCAGCTCGGCCATACGGCGCTGGCCGACCGAGTCCATCTTGGCGAACTTCTTCTGCGCGGCCTCGACGGTGGCCTCGTCCAGATGCGAGACCAGCTCCTCGGCCGCGGCCCAGGCCTTCTCCTCCGTCTCGCGCACGATCACATGGAGGCGGATGCCGAAGCTCAAGGTCCGGCCGTACTTGGCGGCGCGCTGCCTGATGTCCGCCACCTTGGCGGCCACCGCGGGCAGCGGCTCGCCCCAGGTCAGATAGGTGTCCAGCTGCTGCGCGGCCAGCTCATGGGCCTCTTCCGACGAGCCGCCGAAGAACAACGGCGGATAGGGCTTGCCGACCGGCGGGTAGAGCAGCTTGGCGCCTTTGACTTGCAAGTGCTCGCCGTCGAAGTCATAGGAATGCCCGTCATGGCTGCGCGCCAGCAACTCCCGCCAGATGGTCAGGAACTCGGTGGACAGCTCGTAGCGCCGCTCATGCGGCAGGAACAGCCCATCGCCGGCCAGCTCCTCCGCATCGCCGCCGGTGACCAGGTTCAGCAACAGCCGCCCGCCGGACAGGCGATCCAGGGTGGCGGCCATGCGCGCCGACTGGGCTGGCTGCACCAGACCCGGCCGCAAGGCGACCAGGAACTTGAGCCGCCGCGTCGCATCGATCAGGCTGGCCGCGACGATCCAGGAATCCTCGCAGCTGCGCCCGGTGGGCAGGAGCACGCCCTCGTAGCCCAGGGCATCGGCGGCGATGGCGATCTGCTTGAAATAGGCCAGGTCGGCAACGCGGCCGCCCTTGGACGTGCCAAGGTAGCGCGAATCGCCATGGGTGGGAATGAACCAGAGAATCTTCATGATCGTGTCCTCAAGCACTCAAAGGGGTCAGGTCTTGGCCAGGCGTGCGCCGGACGGCTGCCAGACGATCTCCGCCACTCGCACCGGCTTCGGGATCAGGCCGATGCGGGCAAAGGCGTCGGCCACGCGCTGCTGGTCGGCCACCACCTTGGCCCCGACCGGCGTGACCGGGCTCGACGGCCGGCGTGACAGCAACAGGTGCACCGTGGCCAGGCTCAGGCCGCTGTAGTCCGACAAGTACTGCGCCGTCTCCTTGCGATTCGCCTGCCAGTAGTCGTTGGCACGGCTCAGCTCGGCCAGCATGGCCAGCACCGTCTGCGGATGGTTCTGGGCGAACGGGCGTGAGGCCAGATAGAAGGAGTTGTTGCCCGACAGGCCCTCGCCGGTGGCCAGCACGCGGGGCGCAACGTCCAGTTCGGTGGCGGCATAGAACGGGTCCCAGATCACCCAGGCGTCGATGGCACCGCGCTCGAACGCGGCCCGCGCGTCGGCCGGCGTCAGATAGACCGGGTTGATATCGCTCCACTGCAGGCCGGCCTGGTCCACCGCGCGCAGCAGCACGTACTGCGAGCTGGAGCCCTTCTGCAGACCGATGCGGCGGCCCTTCAGGTCGGCCAGCGTGCGCAGCGGCGAGTTCGGCTTGACCAGAATCCCGGTGCTCAAAGGCTTGGGCGGCTCGACGCCGACATAGACCAGGTCCTTGCCGGCGGCCTGGGCAAACACCGGCGGCGAGTCGCCGGTGAGGCCGAAGTCCAGGCTGCCGGCCGCCAGCGCCTCCAGCAGCTGCGGACCGGCCGGAAAATCCACCCAGCTGACCTTGGTGTTCGGGTACTTCTTCTCCAGCACTGCCTGGCTCTTCAAGATCACCAGATTGACCGCGCTCTTCTGAAAGCCGATGCGCAGCTGGGCCGGTACGGGCTCTTCGGTCTTGGCCGTAGCCGGGCTGGCCTTGGCCAGCAGCAGGGCCAGGCCCGCCACCGCCGCCTGCAGCAGGCTGCGCCTGCCCGCGCCGAAGCCGTATCCGCTGTCGTTGCTCATGTTCAGGTCCTCCCTCAGTTGCTGGCCGTCTTCACGCCGCTAGGCAGAGCGTCGGAGATGCGGATCGCCTTCGGTATCAGCTTCAGCTCGAAGAACACGTCGGCAATCTTCTGCTGCTCCGCCGCCACCAGCGGCGAGATCGGCTTGATGCCGTACGAGAAGCGTTGCGCCGCCAGCTCGGTCACCGCCAGGTCCAGGCCCAGCTGCGGGGCCAGTTGTTGCGCCACCTCCCTGTGCTTGCCATCGGCCCAGCGGTCCAGCCGGGCCAGTTCGTCGATGATGGCCTGCACCACGTCCGGGCGGCGGTCGGCATAGGGCCGGGCGGCCAGGTAGAACTGATGGTTGGCGACCACGCCCTTGCCATCGGCCAGCACGCGGGCGCCGATCTGCTTCTCGGCGGCGGCCAGGAAGGGGTCCCAGATCACCCAGGCATCGACGGCGCCCTTCTCGAAGGCGGCGCGGGCGTCGGCCGGCGGCAGGAACACGGTCTGCACATCGGCGTACTTCAGGCCCGCCTTCTCCAGCAGCTTGACCAGCAGGAAGTGGACGTTGGAGCCCTTGTTCAGCGCCACCTTCCTGCCCTTCAGATCGGCCACCGTCTTGATCGCCGAGTCCTTGGGCACCACCACCGCCTCGGCCGTGGGCGCCGGCGGCTGGTTGGCCACGTAGACCAGATCGGCACCGGCCGCCTGGGCGAAGATGGGCGGCGCCTCGCCGACGGTGCCGAAGTCGATCGCGCCGACGTTCAGGCCCTCCAGCAGCTGCGGCCCGGCCGGGAACTCGGTCCACTTGACAGCAATGCCCTGCGGCGCCAGCCGCTTCTCCAGGTCGCCGCGCGCCTTCAGCAACGTCAGCGTGCCGTACTTCTGATAGCCGATGCGCAGCGTTTCTTCCTTCTTCTGCGCCAGCGCGGTGCCGGACAGGGACAGCGCTGCGAAGGCGGCCAGGACCGCATTGAGGCGGCGGCGGCGCAGGCCGGGATGAGTGAACAAAGACATGGTGATGGATCCTTTGATGCAAAGAAGGATGCGGGACAGGTTTGGCGTTGCACTCAGGCGTTACATCGCTCGGCAAGTAGCGTAATTTCGGCTCTAGTGCTTGAAGTACGCGGCGTTTGCGTGAGCCGTTCATGCAGCTCCTGGCTGGCCTCGCCGAGGCGTCGGCCTATGCCGGCGTCAAGGCCGTAACTGCCGTCAACGCGCGGCAGGTGCGCATCGGTGGCATAGATGGGATCGAGGATGTCACGCGCACCGAGCGCCGACAGCACCGGCTTCAGCGCATAGTCCAGCGCCAGCAGATGGGCCAGGCTGCCGCCGGTGGCCAAGGGCAGAATCGTCTTGCCGCGCAGGCCGTCCTGCGGCAGCAGATCCAGGAACACCTTCAGCAGGCCGCTGTAGGCCGCCTTGTAGATGGGCGTGGCCAGCACGATGGCGCGGGCCTGGGCCACCTGCTGCAAGGCCTCGCGGATCTGCGCCTGCTGTGCGTCGGCCAGCAGCAGTGCCTGCGCCGGCAGCTCGCGCAGCCGCAGCGTCTCAGGTGCCAGGCCCAGATGGACCAGGCGTTCCCCGGTGGCGCTCAGCAGCGCGGCCGAACGCGAGGCGGCGGTGGGACTGGCGGCAATCAGCAGCAGGCTCATGGTGTTGTCTCGTGCGGGCTTGAGTTCAGCGGCCGGGGGTGTAGATCTGGTCGAACACGCCACCGTCATCGAAGTGGGTCTTCTGCGCCTTGGCCCAGCCGCCGAAGCTGTCGTCGATGCTGAACAGCTTCACAGGGGCGAACTGCTTGGCGTACTTGGCGGCGACCTTGGGATCGCGCGGACGGTAGTAATGCTTGCCGGCAATGTCCTGGCCCTCGGGGCTGTACAGATACTCGAGGTAGGCGGTGGCCACCTTGCGCGTGCCGCGCTTGTCGGCCACCTTGTCGACCACGCTGACCGGCGGCTCGGCCAGGATGGAGATGGCCGGCGTGACGATCTGGAACTTGTCCGGGCCCAGCTCCTTGACGGCCAGATAGGCCTCGTTTTCCCAGGCGATCAGCACATCGCCGATGCCGCGCTCGACGAAGGTTGTGGTCGAGCCGCGGGCGCCCGAGTCCAGCACCTTGGTATTGGCATAGATGCGCTTCACAAAGGCCTTGGCGCTGTCGGCATTGCCGCCGGGCTGCTGCAAGGCGTAGGCCCAGGCAGCGAGATAGTTCCAGCGGGCGCCGCCCGAGGTCTTGGGGTTGGGCGTGATCACGTCGATGCCCGAGCGCGCCAGGTCCGGCCAGTTGGTGATGCCCTTGGGGTTGCCCTTGCGCACCAGGAACACGATGGTCGAGGTGTAGGGCGAGGCGTTCTGCGGCAGCCGCTTCTGCCAGTCGGCCGGGATCAGCTTGGCCTTGTCATGCAGCGCGTCCACGTCATAGGCCAGGGCCAGGGTGACGACATCGGCCTCCAGGCCGTCGATCACCGAGCGCGCCTGCTTGCCCGAGCCGCCGTGCGACTGCTTGATCGTCACCGTCTCGCCGGTTTTGGCCTTCCAGTGCTTGGCGAAGGCGGCGTTGAAGTCCTGGTAGAGCTCGCGGGTCGGGTCGTAGGAGACGTTGAGCAGGGTGGTCTGCGCCAGCGCCAGCGGGGCGGCAAGCGACAGGGCCAGGGCGGCTAGCAATGGAAGATGGCGTCGAATCAGTTTCATGGTCGGGAGCTGTCGGTCAATGGATGAGGGGGTGACTGGACTGTAGAAAAGCCCCGCCCGGCCGTGAACCAAGAAAATGTGCATTGCAATCCAGGGCGCTGGGCGCACGGGTGGGGCCTAGGGTGTCGGCGAGAATCGAGCCTTGCGCCCATCCATAGCGCCCAAGGACAAGACCATGACCGTTCAGCTGAAGAAACCCGGCGCCAGCGCCACTCCCATCACCCTGGTGACACGCACCGGCCTGACCGAACTGATGCTCACCCTGCCGGAAGCCAGCCGCAACTGGCTGGCCACCGTCGGCTTCAAGGGCGCGCCTGATACCTTCGCGCTGATCCCAGGTGCCGATGGCAAGCTGGCCTCGGTGCTGGCCGGCGTCGAGCATGACGCGGCGCCGTTCGCGCTGGCCGCCCTGCCCGGCGCGCTGCCCGAGGGCAACTACAAGCTGGCCGCCGAAGGCCTGCAACTGGGCGCCGAGCAGGCCGCCCTCTCCTGGGAGCTGGGCAGCTACCAGTTCGATCTGTACAAGCCGCGCAAGCGCCCGGCCGCTGTGCTGCAGATGGTCTCCAGCGCCGACGCGCAGCGCGGCCTGGCCCTTGCCACGGCGACCTGCGCCACCCGCGACCTGGTCAACACCCCGGCCGAGCACATGGGCCCGGCCGAGCTGGCCGAGGCGGCGCAGGCGGTGGCCAGGCAGCATGGCGCGACGTTCAAGCAGATCGTTGGCGATGCGCTGCTGAAGCAGAACTTCCCGGCCATTCACGCGGTGGGCCGCGCCGCCACCCGCGCGCCACGGCTGATCGAGCTGAACTGGGGCAAGCCGAAACACCCGAAGCTGACCATCGTCGGCAAGGGCGTGTGTTTCGACACCGGCGGTCTGGACATCAAGGGCGCCGAGGGCATGCGCCAGATGAAGAAGGACATGGGCGGCGCCGCCAATGCGCTCGGCCTGGCCGCCCTGGTGATGGCCTTCAAGCTACCGGTGCGGCTGCAGGTGCTGATCCCCGCGGTGGAGAACGCCATCGCCGGCAATGCCTACCGGCCCGGCGATGTGATCAAGACCCGCCAGGGCCTGCACATCGAGATCGGCAACACCGACGCCGAGGGCCGCGTCATCCTCTGCGACGCGCTGGCCTATGGCGCCGAGCAGTCACCCGAGCTGATGATTGACATGGCCACCCTCACCGGCGCCGCCCGCGTGGCCCTGGGCAGCCAGCTGCCGGCGCTGTTCAGCAACCGCTCCGAGCTGGCCCGCGAGCTGGTCGATCTGGGCCTCAAGCTCGACGATCCGCTGTGGCATATGCCGCTGTGGCATCCCTACCGCCCCGGCATCGAAAGCACCATCGCCGACATCGTCAACACCGGCAAGAACGCGCTGGGCGGCGCCATCAATGCCGCGCTGTTCCTCGAATACTTCGTGCCCGAGTCGATCGACTGGCTGCACGTGGACCTGTTCGCCTGGAACGACGGCGCCCGCGCCGGCCGCCCCGTCGGCGGCGAGGCGCAGACGGTGCGCACCCTGCTGGCCTATCTGGAGCAGCGCTTCAGCGCCTCTTGATCAGCCGGTGAAGCTGTAGCGCTGGGCCAGATCGGCATGGCGGCGCAGGCCCTGCAACAGTGAATGGTTCGCCGGCAGCGGCTCGGCTGCCAGGGCCGCCAGCGCGCCCATCAAGTTGGCGCCATCGACAGGCCGCGTGGTCCAGTCCAGCCCGGCCAGCGTGTCGCGCAGGCCCTGCAGACCTGCCGCGTCGTCGGCCTGGCGCAGCGCCGCCGCCCACTCGCGCAGCAGGCCGGGCGCACCGGTGATCACTGCCACCTGGGTCATCAGCGCCAGATGACCCTGGGACGCCATCAGCAGGGCCAGATCCTGATCGCCGAGACTGGACTTCATGACGCGATAGACGTTCAGAAAGCGCAGCGCACGCCGCGGTGAGGCGCCGACAAAGGGCGCCAGCTTGGCAATGAAGTCGCGCTCGGCTTCGCTGAAGTCGAGGCTGAACACGGGTGCCGGGCTGCTTGCGATTTCGGCGGCTTTCCTGAGGTCGGTGTCGGCCTCGGCTTCGCTATCGAACCGTGCGGTCTCGGCCACATTGACGACTGCCGGCGAGATGCCAGGCTCGTCTTCCCGCGGGGCCGTGACGTACATCGTTTCCGGGGCTATCGCCTCTTTCGCCGCATCCTCGGCCGCCAGGTCATCCGCTTCGCCAGCCTCCGCCTGTGGCGCCTCGCTGCGCTTGCGCAGGAACTCGACGCTGGCCTCGGGCGTCATCGGTCGCACCCAGTAGGGAATCTGGAAAATCTTTTCCAGATAGTCGTGCGCACTGGCCGCCGCCTTGGCCTGTGGAATGCTCGGCGGCGCGCCCAGCATAGCCGGGTAGTGGCACTCGAGGGCGCGGCTGACCCAGCGCACGTCCACCGCCACCAGCACCACGAACAGCGGAAAGCCCAAGAGCAGATGCACGGCCTGCAGCACGTCGACCACCTTGTCGGGGGCGCACCGGTCGAGGTCGTCGATATAGAGCACGATGCGCTTGAACACCGGTGTGTCCTGGCTACCAACGGCCTGGATGCTGCGGTCGAGCTTGGTCAGCTCATCGGCCGTCAGCAGCGAACGCGGCGGTGCGCCGTCCGGCCCGGCCGGCAGCAGGGCCTCGCGCTTCAGGGCCTCGATGCGCTGACGGAACAGCTTGCGTTGCGCCGCCTCCCGCGCGCCGTCCTGTTCGACCGAACCCATATTGGCCGCCAGCTGCTCAAAGTCCTTGCGCACCGTCGCCACCAGGCCTTGGTGCTTGGCGTAGTCACCGTTCACCGCCCGCTCGCGCACAAAGCGCATCAGGCGGCCACGGCCGGTGCCGCTGGCATATTCGCGTTCGGCCTCGGCCAGCCGCTCGCTGGAGCCCGCCAGCTGGGCCTTGGCCTCCTCGACCTCGGCCTTGAGCCGCGCGAACTCGTCCTGCGCCTGCTTGACCTCCTTGGCCGGCGCGGTGACCTGCTTCCTGACGGCGGTGTCGAGGTGGCCACGAAACCGCTCAACCTGATCGATGGCTGAGTGCACACGGCGCGCCATCAGGCCCAGCGCGCCGGCCACGCTGGCCAGCGCCCCCGACACCGTCAGCACCGCTGAGTTGAGCTGGGCCAGCCCAGGCCAGGCAAGCAGGGCGGACAGTCCGTCGCGCAGCAGCAGCAGGCCCGCAGGCACGGCCAGACAGCCCAGCAGCAGCAGCAGCGGCGCCCAGCGGCCACCGGCCTGGCGCAGTACACCGGCCGTCACCAACTGGCCGCGCTGCGCCTGCTGACCCAGGGACTGCATCGCCTCGGACAGCGCTTCGGCGTCCAGCCCGGCCTGCGGCAGGCCCAGAATCTCAGCCGCCCGCTTCAGCTGCCGCTGTGCATCCGGATCGGCGCCCAGCGCCTCCTTGAATGCCGCCGACACCGCCGACCAATAGACCTGCGGCGCCCCGCCGGCCCGGCCCCGCGCCGCCTCCAGCTTTTGTTCGGCCGCGCCCAGCTGTTGCGCGGCCCGACCCTGCTCCTTGCGCCGGTGCACCAGTTGCTCGGCCGCGTCGAGGGTCAGCTCGCGGGCGGTGACCAGCTGATCAAACAGGCGCTCGGCCTGGGCCCCCTGCTGCTGCCTGCGCGCCCACTGGTCCAGCTCGACAAAGATGTGGTCGACCAGGCTGGCCCACAGATTGGTATCGGCGTAGTGCCAGGCGTTGAAGCGTATCTGCACGATGCCGGCGTGGAACATATCGGCATGGACCTGCCGGCGGGCATCGTCGGCCAGGCCCTTCACATGGTCATGCACCAGCCGCAGGAAGAAGGACTTGCCCGAGCCCCAGTCACCGAACACGCCCACCGCCATCGGCGGCACCAGATGACAGGAGGCGATCAGCCGCGCGAAGGCCTCGGCCTCGTCCTGTGCCCCCAGTGCATCGTCAAGGCCCGGCGCACCGGGATCGTCATTGCCGTGCTGAGCTACGCCCTGGCCCAGCGACGGTGGAGGCGGGGCCTGAGCCACGGGCTCGGACGAGGCGGCCTGCGAGGACTCTGGCGATGCCTCGCCCCAGACCTGGCGCCAGGCCTGGCGCTGCGCCGGATCGTTGATGGCCGCCAGCAGACCGGCGCGCATCCGGGCCAGCTCCAGACCCTGCTCCTTGAGTCGGCCCAGCAGCCGGCCCCGGCCGGTGCGCAACACGGCGGCCAGCACCGCATCGGCGCTCAGCCTGCCATCGCCATGCCAGGCTTGGTCGATCTCGATCGCCCTCCTCAGCAGCGCCCAGGCGTTGTCGGTCGCACCAATGCTGCTGCCGCCGAGCCCCTCCCCCGACCGCTCGGCCAGATAGGCCTGGTGCAGCCGATCCAGCCCCTGGGCCAGCTGGGTATCGGTACTCAACAGACGATGCAAGGCCTGCAGACCGGGCTCGGTCTGCTGCTCCAAGGCCAGCTTGTACAGCGCCAGCAGCAGGCAGGTGGTGGAGATATCACCCGGCAGCCCCGGCGCCGGCTCGGCCGCCAGGCGCAGCAGCAACTCGCCCGCAGGGCTGGCCCCGCTGACGCCCAGACGCTGCAGCAGGCCCTGCCACCATTGCGGCGGCAGCGCCGGGGCCACGGGCCTGTGCTCGGTCAGCCCTTCCAACGAGGGCTGGCGGCGTTCGGGCAGCAGCTCGGCCAGATTGCGTGCCTCATCGGGCGAGATGCGGAACGTCGTGCCCTGCGGGGCGCGCAGCAGCAGATTGCCCTCCAGGGCGCCGGACCTGACCACCTCGCTGCGCGGGATGGGCCGGCCCAACCAGACCCGCTCATCGACGACCACGCGGGTCGTCGTGCGACCCTTGACCGGCTCCTCCGGGCTGTCGATGCGCGCAATCTCACCCCAGCCGCGCAGCCCGCCCTTGTCGGTGGTCTGCCATAAGAACACCAAGTCGCCGGGCCGCATCTCCGCTGCCCAGCGCTGCACCGGCCAGTCGGTCGGCGTGCTCTGGTCATTGTCCTGATCGTGGCGGCCCGAGCCCGGCTCGCGGTCCTTGTACTGGAACAGCCAGGCATGGCGGATCGGTGCATTCACAGCTTGCGGCTCCCCGGCGCGCAGGGTGGACGCGCTGCACCTCAGTGTGCGACCGATGTCGCCGCACCGTCATCCTTCAAGATAGGGAGCCTGGTGCGGTCCTAGTTGAACCGTATCGCTCCCGCACCGAACAGGCCGACCAGACCGATCGCAATCAGGTAGATGGCGACAATGAAGTTCAGCAGCTTGGGCATGATCAAGATCAGGATGCCGGCGAGCAGGGACAGCAGTGGGGTCAGACTCAGATGGAGGTTCATGGCTTTTCTTCCAGTTCAAGGCCGGGCGCAGGGGGGCCGTGGCCTCAGGTGGGCCGAGTGTGAGGTCTGCCCCGCCACGCGAACAGCGGCCTGGATCGCCATCGGCTGTAGTACAGCGCCTACGCGGCATCACCGAAAAAGGGGCCAGGTCTTGCGACCCGGCCCCGGTTCTTGCCCTGCGGCGTATCAGAAGCTGTGGCGGATGCCACCGACGAACTCGGTGATATTGCGCTCGCCGCCGCTGGTCAGACCGGCCGGCACCGAGCTGGCAATGCGGGCGGTGTAGCCCACGCCATCGTTCTTGAAGCGGGTCAGCGACGAGTACAGCGCCGTGCGCTTGGACAGGTCGAACTGGTAGCCCACACCCAGCGCTTGGGTCTTGCCCTCGAGGCCGTTCTTGCGCTTGCTCTCGACATACTGGGTCTTGAACGTGTGGTGGCCCAGACGGTAGTCACCACCCAGCCAGTAGCCGGTGCCATCGGCATTGGCCAGCGAGCGGTCATCGACCGAGATCACCCCGGCCACGACGCGGAAGGCGTCGAAGCTGTAGGCCCCGGCCGCCGACAGGGTCTGCACATCCAGATTGACCGCGGCCTTCTTGTCGGTCACATACGACACCATCGCATCGACACCGCCCTGGGTATAGCGGGCGTAGATGTCACCGACGCGGGTTTGCTTGGTCCCGCCGGCGACTTCACCGAGGCCCACCAGCGCGCCGGCCTTGAACCCGTTGTAATTGACGCTCTCGAACTTGACCGAGTTGTTGACGCGCGCCGGCCCGCCGTTGAGGGCGCCCGAGGCATCGCTGCCACGCACCGGCTCATAGCCGCTAAAGCCGCCGATCACCGCCGTGCTGGCGCCGTACGGGGTGTTGGCGAACTGGCTGAAGTCGCTGGACAGGGTGTAGATGCTGCCGTACTGGCGGCCCAGGCTCAGCTGGCCATAGGGCGTGCCCAGGCCGACAAAGGCCTGGCGGCCCCAGAACGCGCCCTGGCCGTTGGTGCCCTCGTCGAGATTGATGCCGCTCTCCAGGGTGAAGAAGGCGCGCAGACCGCCGCCCAGGTCTTCCGTGCCGCGCAGGCCGAAGCGCGAGCCCTGCAGGCCGCCGGACTGCACACGGGTCACCGTGCTGGCGCCGTCGAGCACCTGGACGTTGGCGTCGACCACGCCGTACAAGATGACCTGGCTGCCCGAGGTCTGTGCCAACACGGCGGAGGAGGAGGCTGCCAAGGCGGCAGCGGCGGCCACGGCCGAGAGGATGTTTTTGTTGCGAGACATGTCGTGATTCCTGCTTGCTAGCGAAGTGCAATCCACACCGCCGGCTTGTGGTCCGGCGGCCCCGACCCGCGCCGCGAGCGGCTGGGGTCATGGCTCCCAACTGGGGGCGGGTTTGCACCTAGAAAGCCCGGCTTCGCGCAACGCAGCGTTCCGGAATCGACAAGAATCAGTGGGCGCTCTGCGCGCAGCGTGAAGAGGTCCGGCCGGGGCGGGCCTACTCCCCCGCCCGCAACCACCCCGCCGCACGCTCGGCAATCATCAGCGTTGGCGAATTGGTGTTGCCGCTGGTGATGGTCGGCATCACGCTGGCATCGACCACGCGCAGGGCGGCAACACCGCGCACGCGCAGCCGGCTGTCGACCACCGCCATCGCGTCGTCGGCGCGGCCCATCTTGCAGGTGCCGACCGGGTGGAAGATGGTGGTGGCGATGTCGCCGGCCAGGCGGGCCAGCTCCTCGTCGCTCTGGTATTGCAAGCCGGGCTTGTGCTCTTCCGGCTGGTAGCGCTGCAGCGCCGGCTGGGCAACGATGCGGCGCGTCAGGCGCAGGCTTTCGGCGGCGATCTTCCGGTCCTCTTCTGTGCTGAGGTAGTTCGGCGAAATGGCCGGCGCGTCGCGGTAGTCTGCCGTGCGCAGCAGCACCGTGCCGCGGCTGGTCGGGTTCAGATTGCAGACGCTGGCGGTGAAGGCATTGAAGCCATGCAGCGGCTCGCCGAAGGCGTCCAGTGACAAGGGCTGCACGTGGTACTCCAGATCGGGCCAGGTCTTGCCCGGGCTGCTGCGCGTGAAGGCCCCCAGCTGCGAGGGCGCCATGCTCATCGGCCCGCTGCGCTTGAGTGCGTATTCCAGCCCGATCATCGCCTTGCCGAAGAGGCTGTTGGCCAGCGTGTTCAAGGTCCTGGTGCCCTGCACCTTGAACACCGCGCGTATCTGCAGGTGGTCCTGCAGATTGGCACCGACGCCGGGCAGGTCCTGCAGCACCTCAATGCCCAGCGACTGCAGATGCGCGGCCGGGCCTATGCCCGACAGCTGCAGGATCTGCGGCGAACCGACCGCACCGGCGCACAGCAAGACCTCGCCGCCGGGCTTGAGCTTGATCTCCTCGGGCCCATGCGGCGTGTGCGCGGCCACGCCGGTGCAGCGCAGCGCGCCCGGCCCATCGCTCTCGTCGCGCTCCAGCAGCAGGCGGCTGACCTGGGTGCCGGTCCACAGCTCGAAGTTGGGCCGGCCGAAGGCCTTGGGACGCAGAAAGGCCTTGGCCGTGTTCCAGCGCAGGCCACCCTTCTGGTTGACCTCGAAGTAGCCGACGCCCTCGTTGTTGCCGCTGTTGAAGTCAGCTGTGGCGGGCACGCCGGCCTGGGTGGCGGCGGCGGCAAAGGCATCGAGCACGTCCCAGCGCAGGCGCTGCTTCTCCACGCGCCACTCGCCGCCATGGCCGTGGGTGGCCGCGAACGCGGCGCCCTGGCCGTCGGGTTTGTCGAGCCGCCAGTGGTCCTCGTGTTTCATGAAGGCGGGCAGGCAATGCTCCCAGCGCCAGCTGGCATCGCCGGTGGCTTCGGCCCAGCCGTCGTAGTCGCGGGCCTGGCCGCGCATATAGATCATGCCGTTGATGCTGGAGCAGCCGCCCAGCACCTTGCCGCGCGGGTAGCGCAGGCTGCGGCCGTTCAGGCCGGCGTCGGGCTCGGTGTTGTAGAGCCAGTCGGTGCGCGGGTTGCCTATGCAGTACAGATAGCCGACCGGAATGTGTATCCAGTGGTAGTCGTCCTTGCCGCCGGCCTCGATCAGCAGCACGCGCTTGGAGGCGTCGGCGGTCAGGCGGTTGGCGAGCAGGCTGCCGGCGGTGCCGGCACCAATGATGATGTAGTCGAACGCGGGATTGCTCATCGGCCCTGTCAGGTCAGTTGTTGATGTGGGAGGCCAGCACCGGGAAGAGCTTGATCAGCCCATCGGCCAGCAGCTCCACGGCCAGCGCGGCCAGTATCAGACCCATCAGGCGGGTCATGATGTTGATGCCGGTCTGCCCCAGCGCCTTGGCGATGCGGCCCGAGGCGGTGAAGACCAGATAGGTCACCAGCGCCACCACCACGCCATAGCCGACCAGCACGGCCAGCTCCCACCAGTGACGGGTCTTCTCGGCATAGATCACCATGGTCGAGATCGTCGCCGGGCCGGTCAGCAGCGGAATCGTCAGCGGCACCACGGCAATACTGGCGCCAGCATCGACCTTATGCGCGCCTTCGCTGACATCCTCCTTGCGCCCCTCGGCCGGCTGGGCGTTGAGCATCTGCAGGGAGCTGATCAGGAGCAGCGTGCCGCCGCCGACCTGGAACGAGGCCAGCGAGATGCCGAAGAACTCGATGATCTTCAGTCCCATCAGCGCGCTCAGGCCGATCACGCAGAAGGCGGTGAAGGCGCTGACGCGTATCGTCTGCTGGCGCTGCTGCCGCGTGAAGTTCTGCGTGAAGTGGATGAAGAAGGGCACCACGCCAATCGGGTTGACGATGGCCAGCAGGGCGACAAGGGGTTTGTACAGGTCCATGCCGGATTGTGCGGCGGCGGCGTGCCCCCGTCACTGCGGGCTTGCCAGCCCCCGCAAATACTTCAATCCCGCGCCGGCCCGCGGGCCGTACCAGCTGAGCAGCTCGCCATCGACCAGCTGCACGGTCGCCTGCGGGCACAGCCCTTGAGCCAGCGTCAGATGGCTGGCGTTGAAGGCGTAGGGCTCGGAGCTGAGCAGCACGCGCTGCATGCCGGCCAGCCAGGGCTCGTTGCCGGTCAGCGCCGGGTAGCGCGCCGCGCCATGCGGGCCACCCAGCACCTGCGGCCAGGTCTGCCAGTTCACCTGGGCCAGCATGCGGGCGATATAGGTGTCGGTGGCCACCGTCATCCAGGGCTCGCGCCAGATCAGGTAGAGCACCCGTTGCTCGGGCCAGGTCTGGACGGCGCAGGCCTGCAGTTCCCGCTGCAGCTGTTCACTCAGCGCCGCGGCACGCTCGGTGACACCTGGCAGGTAACCGAACAGCGCCACCATCTGCTCCAGCAGCGTCAGATTGTCCTGCGGCGTTTGCGGGTGGGTGACGACGATCTCGGGTACGAACTCGCGCAAGCCCGCCACCGTCTCCAGCCGGTTCTCGTCGACATTGACCAGCACATGGGTGGGCGCCAGGCCTTTCAGCTTGGCAAGATTCACGTCTTTTGTGCCGCCTACCTTCGGAATGTCCACCACCTCCGCCGCCGGGTGAATGCAAAACCCGGTGCGCGCCACCACATGCTGACGTAGGCCCAGCGCCAGCAGCAGCTCGGTCAGGCTGGGCACCAGGCTGGCGATGCGCGGCGGGCTCATCGTCACAGCGCGTCGGCTTCTTCGGGCTTCAAGGACAGATAGACCGCACAGCAGCCACTCAGATAGACCAGGCCCGGCAGCACCAGGGCCAGCGCGAACACCAGGCCGCCGCCAACCACCGCCGCCATGCCCAGCGGCGTGGCCGCCACCGGCGCGCCGGCAGCGCCCAGGCTGCGAAGGCCATAGCCGAACAGGCCGGCCATCAGCTGCTGCGGCGGCAGGTCTATGCCCACCACCCAGACCGCCAGCAGGGCCATCGCCCGGCCGCCGGTCATCACGACAAAGGTGACGATGGCGCTGACCAGGGCCGTCAGTACCAGCACCGCCCCCATCAGCAGGGCCACATCGAGCAGGCCGCCGCGCCAATGCCGCCACAGCAGCTGAAGCGTCGCGTGCACGCCCTGGCCGGCCCAGACAGACGGCCCGGTCAGCGGGCCGACCAGCACCGCCACGGTGAACGAGGCGACCCCAAGGGCCACCACGCCCACCGGCACCAGCAGGCCGAACAACGGCGTGCCCACCACCGGCAGGCGCACCAGCCACAGCAGGCCCAGCAACAGTCCCAGGCCCAGGATGGCGCCCAGGACAACAACGAGCAGGGTCAGCAGCACGCGATGGGCACTGCCCAGCGCGTCGGTGAAGGCATCCTGCACATCGCGCACCGGCCGGCCCAGGGCCTGATCCATGATCAGCAGGCCGGTGGTGTTGATGCCGTAGAAGGCGGTGGTCAGCGCCAGTCCGGCCCAGATCACGCCCCAGGGCCCGTCGGCCTTGGCCAGCGAAGACTCGGCCATGGCCAGCAATAGCCCGGCCATGCAGAAGGTGGCCAGCAAGGCCCATAGCGCCCGCCCGTTGCGGACCGCCTCCAGGCTGTTCAGGACGCGATTCAGGGTGTGGAGCGAGATTTTTGGCTGCATTTGGCATGGATGATAAGCAGCACCATGGAAATCCCCTGGTTTACCCCAAAGGCTGAAAAACAACACTCACAGTGAGTTCACTTTGCACAGTTCCGTGGCTTACTGATAATCCAAGGTCTGTGTATGGACGCCGCGCCGTCGATTGAATGGTTCACGATGGGTTGAAGCTCCACATGGTTATCTGGAATTGAAAGGGCTTCCCCATGGGAAACAAGCTTTACGTCGGCAACCTCGCTTACAGCGTGCGTGATGAGTCTCTGCAAGAGTCTTTCGGCCAATTTGGTACTGTGACCTCCGCAAAGGTCATGATGGATCGCGACACCGGTCGCTCAAAGGGTTTCGGCTTCGTCGAAATGGGTTCTGACGCTGAAGCGCAAGCCGCTATCAACGGCATGAACGGTCAGGCTCTGGAAGGCCGCGCCATCGTTGTGAACGAGGCTCGTCCTCGTGAAGAGCGTCCGGGCGGCTTCGGTGGCGGCGGTGGTCGCTCCGGTGGCGGCGGCTTCGGCGGCGGCGGTGGTGGTGGTGGCTTCGGTGGCGGTGGCGGCGGTGGTCGCTCCGGCGGCGGCGGCTTCGGTGGCGGCGGTGGCCGCTCCGGTGGCGGCGGCTTCGGCGGTGGCGGCGGTGGCCGTTCCGGCGGTGGCGGCGGCTACGGCGGCGGCGGTGGTGGCCGCGGCGGTTACTGATCTGCCAGTGCAGCGCTGATATCAGCGCTCCGCCAAAAAACAAAAGGGTGCCAGAGGCACCCTTTTTTATTGCCCGGTCGCCCTGGCGGCGCGCGCGCGAAGACGGCTGCGGCGCTCGAATCGGATCCAGAACCACCAGGCGAAATAAACGATCGCGTAGGTCAGCAGCCCCAGCACCAGGCCGGCCAGCGGCAGACCCACCAGCAGCGGCTTGCCCAGCGACAGCAGCCAGGCACTGATGGCGCCCCACCAGCTGCCCGGATCGGTCCAGTCCAGGCCCAGGGTGGGCACCAGGGTCTGGCCCGGCTCATGGGGCAGTACAAGGGAGCCCAGCGTGATGGCCAGGCTCCAGATCGGCACCAGGGTGAAGGGGTTGGTCAACCAGGTCGCCGCGGCGGCCGAAGCCACATTGGCGCGACAGATGATGGCCGCCACGGCCGCCAGGCCCATCTGGCCGGGCCCGGGAAACACCCCGAAACCCACACCCAGCGCAGCACCCAAAGCCACTTTGCGCCTGTGCGCGACCCACAACCAGGGGCGGTGGGCCAGATAGCGGCCGAGCCAGCGCAAGCCGGGGGTTTGGCTCAGGGTTTCGGGGCTGGGGAGTATGCGTCGGGCAAATCGGCTAGCGGGCACGCGGGGGGACTTTCGAAGAACGATGGCGGCACGACATCGGTGCAGATCAGATATATGCGGCGATGCCGCTGAACTACAAGAACCCTCCGAGTATCGCGCCACCGATGCCCCGGCCCGCAATCTCAAGCCCCGTCAACGCTCGAAGGTATGCACCGCCTTGGCAAACAACTCGGTGTTGCGCTGCCGGCCCGGCTCGGCGCTGGCCCGCGTCGCGCCGACGCTGAAGCTGCGGCCCAGGCCCAGCCGATGCTGATAGACCAGGGACAGGCTGCGGCCCTGCAGATCCTCCTCCGCCAACGCCGCCTCGGCGCGCCGCTGATAGCCGGTGCTCTGCATGATGGCGCGCACCGAGTCGCGCGGGCTCATATGCAGCACCGCCAGGGTGCGGGCGGCGCGGTCGGTGAAGGCCCGCTCGCTCTGCGGGCGGCGCACAAAGCCCTGCTCCAGCCGCTGCTCCAGTTCCAGGCTCCAGTGCGTGGGCAGGCCCGGCAGCGGCAGGCGCAGCTTGGCCTCCAGCAACACATTGGCCCCGCGGCCGACGCGGTCGGCCTCGACGTCCAGGCGCCGGCCCAGCTCCAGCTCGCCGGTCAGATAGCTGAGCCAGGGTGCCGGGTTGCTGCCGAAGCCGAAGTTCAGGGTGCGCAGCGGATGCAGCACACCACCGGCCTTGGCACGCTGCTGATCGAAGCTCAGGTGCGCCCACACATCGGTATTGCGCGCCGCCACGAACCAGAAACCCGGATGGATGCGCCGCTCGACCACCTCGCCGGCACGCACACCATGAGCGGCGTCGCGCACGGTGCTGATCTGCTTCAGGAACAGCTGCCATTCCGCCTCGAAAACCTGGAAGCGCGACCATTCGCCCAGCGGTGCCAGCGACTCCGGTGCCACGCGCCGGTTCAGCTGCAGGCTGGCCTGGCGCACGCCGGACTGGCTGACAAAGCCGTTGTCATTGGCGAATCTCGGGCTGATCTGCTCGATATGGGCGGTATTGGCCCAGTCCTCACTGGAGTGGCGCCAGCTCAGCCAGAGCTTGTGCCCGGTCTCGGCACGGATGGCGACCGGCGCGCCCTGCACATCGAAGCCCGCCGTGGTGCGCGAGAACAGCGCATGGCCGCGCAGCTGGTCCTCCGCGCCGGCCCGCCAGCTGCCGTCCAGGCCCAGCACGCGATTGCTCTGGCCCGAGCCGTAATCGCGCGAAGACACCAGCCCGCCCAGGCCCAGCGCCTCGGCTTGCCAGCGCCCGCGCGCAAAGGTCGCCTGCGACACGCGGGCCTGCTCATGGCTGGCCGTGCCATAGGCGCTGGCACGCAAGATCTGCCCCCCACCGGCATCGCGCAGGCTCAGAGCGGTGGCCTCGGCATTGGCACCGCGCCAGGTGCTGCGCACGCCCCACTCGGGGTCGGTGATGGCACGCGAATAGAAGGCCGCCAGACCTCGCGCATCGCCCTGATCGACGGCCTGGCCCAGGCCGATCACATCGGTGCTTTCGAGGAAGAACGGCCGCTTCTCGGGCACGCTCAGTGCGAATCGGGTGTTGCCGGCCAGCTGCGGTGTGTCCAGCTCGACCTGGGAGAAGTCGGGGTTGAAGGTGGCGTCCACCACCCAGTCGGCGCGCGGCCGCCATTTCAGCTCGGCACCGAGCGTGAACTTGCTCTGCTTGCGCGTCTGCGCGCCATCGCGGTCGCGGGTCGCGCGCCAGGTCAGCTCGGGGCTGATGTTCAGGAAGCTGTGCTCGCGCACCCGCTCGGCCAGATCGCCCAGGCCGCCGATCTCCTGCATCTCGGCGATGAAGCTCAGGGCGTCCTTGGTCAGCGGCGCGCTGACCAGCAGCAGGCTCGCCTCACGCGGGATGCTGCGCGCCACCATCAGCCGCCAGGGCGCGCCGTTGGCATAAGGGAAGCGCAGGCTGGCCAGCGGCCAGCGCAGCTCGACGCTGTAGCCATCTGGCAGGCGCTGCACGGCGGCTTCGAGGTCGAAGTCGGGGGCATAGTCCTCGCCATCGTCCTCGGCGGTGAACACGCCATCGGCAATCACGCCGGCGGCGCTGATGCGCGCGAACTGGGCCGAGCGGCGCTGGCCGACCGCATCGAGCGCCACCATCACGAAATCCTGGTCGCGCTTGACGTTGTCGCGCCGTGCCAGCTGGGCCCGTATCAGCTCGGGCCGTGGGTCATAGGCGCGGATGCCGAAGATCAGATGGTGCTCGTCGGCCACCACCTGAACGGTCGTGCGCATGGGCGCCGGCAGGCGGTCTTCGGGCTGGTGCTGCAAAAAGGCGTCGTGCACCGGGGCACGCTGCCAGATGGCTTCGTCGAGCCGGCCGTCGATGCGTGGTGCAACATCACCGGCCTGCAGGCGCAGCGCCTGCGGTTGGGCGCCAGCGGGATAGGGCAGCTCGGCGGCGGCACAGGCGCCAGCGGCCCAGGCCAGCCCCAGCGCCAAGGCTTGAGGGTTCAGTTTCATGGCAATCAATCATCCAGACATGGGAGCGGCCGACCGTTGGGGGCCGACCGATACATATGTGAGCGAGCGCAGTCGCTAAGGATGAATGACCTGGGCCATGGGAGCCTGCTTGCAGCGCGTGCCGCGGAGATTGAAACGGGCGGAGTATAGCTACTCGCCGCGTCGGTGCTTGCGCGGCCGCCCGGCCAGCAGGCGGTCGAACCAGGCATTGGGCAACGCGCGCATCAGCTTGGCGACGACGCCCATCTGCCAGGGAATCACCCGGTAGCTGACCCCGGCACTGATGGCGGCAAAGGCCCGCTCGGCAAAGTCATCGGCCTTCATCAGGAAGGGCATGCCGTAGCGGTTCTGGCTGGTCAGCGGCGTGGCGATATAGCCGGGCAGCAGGGTCACGACCTTGACGCCCGAGGGCCGGCACTCACCACGCAGGCTCTCGCAATAGCTGACCACGGCCGCCTTGCTGGCGCAGTAGGCGCCATGGCCCGGCAGGCCGCGGATGGCAGCCACGCTGGCTATGCCCACCAGCGTGCCCGAGCCGCGCTCGCGCATCGGCGTGACGAAAGGCTGGAAGGTGGCGGCCATGCCGAGGTTGTTGGTCTCGAAGGTTGAGCGCATCACCTCCAGGTCTTCGGCGAAGGCAGTGTCCATGCCAACGCTGATGCCGGCGTTGGCAATCACCACATCGGGCAGGCCCTGGCGTGCGATGCAGTCCCGTCCGGCCTGGGTGATGGCGGCCACGTCGCGCACATCGGCGCCATAGACCTCGTGGCGCGCCGCCTCGAAGCCCGCACCCTGCGCCCATTCGCGCAGCTCGGCGCTGCGCCGCGCCACCAGGGCGACGCGCCAGCCGGCCTGATAGTAGGTCTTGGCCAAGGCCTGGCCAATGCCGCTGGAGGCGCCGGTGATGAAAACCAGCGGTGAATTGCCGCCGCTCATAGACCCGGCCGCGCGTTGTTGGGCCGCGATGACATCTGCATGCGCGTGCGCCCGCTGAACTCCAGCAGGCCCTTAAGGTTGTCGTAGTCCAGGGTCTGGGCGCGCATCTCGCCGCCGGGGTAGGTGATGCGCACCGGCAGATGGGAGCGCAGCTTCTCCAGCGCGACAAAGGCCTGGACGAACTCGCCCTGGATCTCGACCTGAGGCGCGGCACCGAGCACGCCCTCCTTGTCGCGCACAAAGCGCTGCACGCGCACCTCACCGACGAGCTGCACCTCGCTGCCGTCGGCATTGCTGATGCCGCGCAAGGCCTTGGCAATCATGACGCTGCCCTCCTTGCCGATGGCATGCACCAGCACGTCGTCGATCTCCAGCGTGTCGGTGTCGGGGTAGTGACGCATCTCGCGGCCGGAGACACGCACGCGCAACGCCCCCTTGGCGTCGAAACGCTGCACGTCGAATCCCTGCATCAGGTAGTCCGGCTCATGGCGCTTGGGCACCGCCTCGGTCGGGCCCTGTGGCAGCGGCGTGTTCTTCACCAGCCACCAGGTGCCCAGGGCCAGCACGCTCATCAAGACCAGGGGCAGGTAGGCCGAGAAAAGCTCCTGCAGGCTGCACAGCCAGGACGGCGCCCGCAAACGGGTGGCCGGCGCCGCGATCGGGCCGAGCGCCGCCATCAGGCGGGGCCTCCGTCCAGCGTATCCAGATGGCCGGCGAACAGCTCGCCATAGCGGCCGCAGGCCATCAGCAGGATGTCGCAGCACTCGCGGGCGGCGCCATGGCCGGCGGCGGCTCGGGTCACGTGGTGGGCCACGGCCAGCACCTCGGCATGGGCCTGCGGCGGGGCGCAGGCAAAGCCGGCGCGGGTCAGCAGGGGCAGGTCGGGCCAGTCATCGCCCATCGCCGCGACCTGATCCCATGACACGCCCAGCTGGGCCAGCAGCGGCGTGGCCACGGCCAGCTTGTCCTTGGCGCCGTAGACGGCATGCTGCAGGCCGAGGTCGGCGACGCGGCGGCGCACGGCCGGCGAATCACGGCCGGTGATGATGATGGGCGTGATGCCGGCTTGGGCCAGCAGCTTCAGGCCATGGCCGTCGAGCGTGGAGAAGGCCTTGAAGCTCTCGCCCTGCTCGCCGATATAGATGCGGCCGTCGGTGAGCACGCCGTCGACATCGAAGATGGCCGCCTTCAGGCCCAGGCCGCTGCCTTGGGCCTTGAGCAGCAGCTCGGGGGGAAAGCTCAGCGAAGGTTTCAAGATCAGATCACCTTGGCGCGCATCAGGTCGTTGATGCTCAGCGCGCCTTGCAGCTGGCCGGCCTCATCGACCACCAGCACGACGGTGATGCGGGCCTCTTCCATCAGATCGGCGGCATCGACGGCCAGCGCCTGCGCGCGCACCATGCGCGGCCTGGCATGCATCACATCGGCAGCACGCAAATTACGCAAGTCCTGACCCTTCTCGACCAGGCGGCGCAGATCACCGTCGGTGAACACACCCTGCACCCTGTCGTCCCCATCGACGACGATGGCCAGGCCCAGGGCCTTGGCCGACATCTCGCGCATCATGTCGGTGAACGGGGTGTCGGCGGCCACGCGCGGCAGCGCCTCGCCGCTGCGCATCAGGTCATGGACATGGGTCAGCAGCTTGCGGCCCAGCGCGCCTCCCGGGTGGGAGCGGGCAAAGTCCTCGGCCTTGAAGCCCCGCGCGTCCAGCAGAGCCATGGCTAGCGCGTCGCCCAGGGCCATCTGCGCGGTCGTGCTGGCGGTAGGCGCCAGTTGCAGCGGGCAGGCTTCCTCGGCCACGGCGCTGTCCAGCACCAGGGTGGCGTGCCGGGCGAGGCTGGAATCGGCGCGGCCGGTCATCGCGATCACCGGCACGCCCAGGCGCTTGAGCACCGGCAGGATGGCGTTGAGCTCGTCGCTCTCGCCGGAGTTCGACAGGGCCAGCACGATGTCCTTGCCGGTCACCATGCCCAGGTCGCCATGGCTGGCCTCGGCCGGATGGACGAACAGCGACGGCGTGCCGGTGGAGGCCAGGGTGGCGGCAATCTTGCGGCCCACATGGCCACTCTTGCCCATGCCCATCACGGCGACGCGGCCGCTGCAGGCCAGCACCGCCTGCACGGCGGCGGCAAAGGCCTCGCCGAGGCGGGGCGACAGCTCGGTCAGCGCCGCGGCCTCGATCTGCAGGGCGCGCTGGGCGACGGACACCGCGCGGGCGGCGTCGAAGGGCGGGGATTCGGTCATGCGGGCAGTGTAGCGGCGCCGGCAAGCCCGGATATAGCCGGCTGTTACCCGCCCGGCGCCCGCCGTTTCCACAATGGGCCCCAGGCGCTGCAACAAGCGCCACCCCACCCTCACCAGGAGACAAGCATGAGCGCAAAGAAACTGCTGCTATTGGCCGGCGACTACGTCGAGGACTACGAGATCATGGTGCCCTTCCAGGCCCTGCAGGCCGTGGGCCACACGGTGCATGCCGTCTGCCCGGGCAAGGCGACCGGCGACTACGTGATGACCGCCGTCCACGACTTCGAGGGCGCCCAGACCTATTCCGAGAAGCCCGGCCACCGCTTCGTCTTGAACGCCAGCTTCGCCGACATCAAGCCGGCCGACTACGACGGCCTGGTGATCCCCGGCGGCCGCGCACCCGAGTACATGCGCACCATGCCCGGCGTGATTGCCATCGTCCAGCACTTCATCCAAGCCGACAAGCCGGTCGCCGCGATCTGCCACGGCGCCCAGCTGCTGGCCGCCGCCGGCGTGATACGCGGCAAGCGCGTGTCGGCCTACCCGGCCTGTGCCGCCGAGGTCGAGCTGGCCGGCGCCAGCTATGCCGACATTCCGGTCGATCAGGCGGTGACCGATGGCAAGCTGGTGACCGCGCCGGCCTGGCCCGCCCACCCGGCCTGGATCGCCCAGTTCCTGGCGGTGCTTGGGACGCGCATCACCTATTGACGGCAGAATCCGTTCAACAGGAGGTTTGCCATGTGCGAAGTCTTCATCAGCGCCAACCCCGAGTCCTACGAGTCGCGCACGCGCTCGGTGCGGCTGCACGGGGTGATCACCAGCATACGGCTGGAAAACCTGCACTGGGAGGTGCTGGAGGAGATCGGCGCCCGCGACGGCATGGGCGTCACCCAGCTGATCGAGAAGCTCTACGACGAGTTGGTGCAAGCGCGTGGCGCCGTAGGCAATTTCGCCTCCTTCCTGCGCGTCAGCGCCCTGCGTTACATGGCGCTGCAGGCGCGCCAGCGCATCCCGACCGACCTTGGCGTGCCGATACGCTCGCTGGAGGCAGGGCGGGTGTTGCAGGACCTGCCGCCGAGCTGGCACAAGCCGCTGGAGCGGCTCAGTCTGTAGCCCGGATGACAATCCGGGGGCAAGCGATGGCAAAGCCCCCGGATTGCATCCGGGCTACACGTCTATCAGGGATACAGACCCCGCTCCTCGCGCGCCTGCAGCACCCGCGTGCAGGCCACCACGAAGGCCGCGGTGCGCAGCGTGATACGGTGCTGTTCCGAGGTGTCCCAGATGTGCTTGAAGGCGCCGGTGATGATCTTGTCCAGGCGGACGTTGATCTCGTCCTCGGTCCAGAAGAAGGACGAGAAGTCCTGCACCCATTCGAAGTAGGACACGGTCACGCCGCCCGAGTTGGCGATCACGTCGGGCACGACGATGATGCCGCGGTCGGCCAGCACCTGGTCGCCGTCGGGGGTGGTCGGGCCGTTGGCGCCTTCCAGCACCACGCGGGTCGAGATGCGATGGGCGCGCTCGGCGGTGATCTGCCCCTCCAGCGCGGCCGGGATCAACACGTCGCTCTTCACATCCCAGAAGTTCTCGTCGGCTATCGAGTCGGCGCCGGCAAAGCCGCCGACGCCGCCGGTCCTGGCCACATGGTCGAGCAGGTTCTGCATGTCCATGCCCGAGTGGTTCAGGATCGTGCCGGTGTGATCCTGCACGGCCACGATCTTCGCGCCATTGGCGGCGAACAGCTTGGCTGCGATCGAGCCCACGTTGCCGAAGCCCTGCACGGCCACACGGGCGCCTTCCAGCGGCACGTTGAGGCGGCGCATGGCCTCGCGGCCGATCACGAACACGCCGCGGCCGGTGGCCTGCACACGGCCCAGCGAGCCGCCCAGCGGGATCGGCTTGCCGGTGACGACGCCGGTGGCCGTGGCGCCGGTGTTCATCGAATAGGTGTCCATCATCCAGGCCATGATCTGGCCGTTGGTGTTGACGTCGGGGGCCGGGATGTCCTGCTGCGGGCCGATGATGATGCCGATCTCGCTGGTGTACCGGCGTGTAACTTTTTCCAGTTCCTTCAGCGACAGCTGCTTCGGGTCGAGCCGGATGCCACCCTTGGCGCCGCCGTAGGGCAGGTTGACCGCGGCGTTCTTGATCGTCATCCAGGCCGACAGGGCCATCACTTCTTCGAGCGTGACGTCCGGGTGGTAGCGCACGCCGCCCTTGCCCGGGCCGCGGGTCAGGCTGTGCTGGACGCGGTAGCCCTCATAGTGGGCGATGGTGCCGTTGTCGAGTTCGATCGGCACATCGACTATCAGGGCGCGCTTGGGCCGGCGCAGCGTTTCCACCCAGCGTGCCAGATGGCCGAGGTACGGCTCGACGGCGTCGATCTGAGACAGATAGGTGCCCCAGGGACTGTTGCGCGTGGGGGAAACGAAGGACAGATTGGGCATGTAATGCTCCGTAACTTTTCGGTGGCGCGAACGGTATCGCGAACCGGGTTCGGCATGCCAGCGTTTCCAAAGCCGTGTTCACATGCGGCTATGCGGCTTGTGCATAAGGTGCCCAATCGCCACTCCGACTTGAGTCAAAGCCGGGTGCCGCGTGCAGCAATACTCAAGGCGGCGCAGACTTCCCGCCCGGTATCACGCTCTTGAGTTTGCCGCTCAAGGCGCCCGAGAGGGCCAGCTCGCTGATGCCGCAGATGGCACCAACCGCAAAGGCCAGCATCGCCGAGCCCTGGCCATCGACCGACAGGCTGGACAACTTGCTTGACGCGCCGATCGTGATGTCGAACACGCCGAAGGCACTGAGCATGACCAGCAGCATGGTGGACAGGCCGGCCAGGGCCAGTCGCGTCGGCACGTTCAGGCGGTCGGCGTCCAGCCTGACCAAGTCCTCCAGCGCCAGACGGGGTTTGCGGTAGGCGTAGGACAGGCCCACGCCGACGAAGCAGCCCACCCAAAGCACCAGATAGTTAGCCATCACCGACGGATAGATCTGCAGCGAACTCAGCAGGCGGTGCAGCAGGTCACCCGACCGGCTCGTCTGCAGCAGCAGATAGGCCAGAGCAAGAGGCACGGAGAACCGGGTACCCCAGAGCGCCAGTTCGCGCAGATGCTGGTTCTTGATGCGCCCCTCCTCGTCATCGATCAACTCGTCCTCGATCCGCTTGAGCTCGTTGCGCGCCAGCTCCACTGCGAGACGTCCACCGCGGGTCTTGCCACGGTCAAGGCTGTCGCCTTCGAGCGCCAACCGGGCCAGGTAGAAGAGGCTGACGAAGTGCTGCCGGAAGCGCTTCTCGCTGCCATCCGCCGACGAGGGATAGAGCTCGGTCAGCACGTCATGCACGCGGCCGATAGCGGCATACAGATCCATCTCGTCCTTGGTGGGCTGCGGGCCGCCCTCGCGCAGTTGCAGATCGAAGACGATGTCTCGGGCGTCCTGCTGGGTCGGGTCGAATCGTCGCTCGCCGGAAAACTCCGAACCGTCTTCCCGGACGACCCGCAGCGCGAACACGGCCTGCCCCGGCTTGCCGGTGCTGTCGGGAGCCGGAGCGGCGGGAGCGCTGGCGGGCGGCGTGGCGGCGGTGCTCATGGAATGTCCTCCGGGATCACCCTTGGCCGACGGGTCATGGGTATGGGCACCTTAGGCCCGTGCCATCGCAGCGGCGTTGACTGGCGTCAATCCGGATCGGGCCAAGGCCTTTCTTTTGCGGTCCGCGGAATAAGCAGGCCCCCGCCCCCGTTGGGCAGCGCGCCGCCCTGAAGTCACGCCAAGCCCCCTGCGCCGGCCCGACATAATCGGGGCAGCTTTCACGGATCAAAGAAGTCCGGCAAGGGGGAGGTGTTCCATGCTTCGCAAGACCCGAGGCGCATTCGCTGCGCTCGTCTCGATACTCATGTGCGCTGTAGGCGCGGCCCGCGCGGCCGATGAGCCGCTGTCGCTGTCAATGGCGGTCATGCCGCCGAGAGTGCTGCAGGCGGCGATCTCGCCGGATGGACGGTATGTGGCAGCCATCGCCACCGAAGGCGTAGGCGGGCTGACCCTGATCGATACCGAGAGCCTCAAACGGCGGCGGGTGGACAGCGGCCGATGGGCCAACTACGGCAGCTCCCGCTACTACAAAGAGCCCCGACAGGTACGCTGGATCAACAGCGAGCTGATGGCCATCGACTACGGCCTGGAAGCCGAGGCACGCGACCTTGACGGCAAGCTGGTCCGGCGGCTCGGCGCCGCGGTGATCGGCAAGGCCTTGGCCAATGAGCCGGAATCGCCGCTGGTGCTGGTGTTCGAGGACGAGGACCATGAGGAGGTGGCCCGGGTCGACGCCCGCACCGGCCGCCGTCAAAGGCTGAGCGTGCCGATGTCGGGCAAGCCCACGCGCTGGGCCTTCGACGAGCAGGGCGAGTTGCGCGCGGTGACGATGTCCAGCGCCGGCTTCTGGGCCGACACCGCCCAGCTGTCGCACTGGTATCGCTCGCCGCTGACCGAGCGCTGGGAGAAGCTGCTCGACTTCAAGGTCACCGATGACACCTGGCGGCCGCTGGCCGCCGAGACTGCCGACAACCGGCTGATCGTGCTGTCGCGCCAGGGCCGCGAGACCTATGCCGTATTCGCCTATGACCCGGTGCAAGGCAAGCTGGGCGAGATGCTGGCCGGCCATCCGACCGAAGACCTTTACGTGCTGGATGAGCTGCAGTCCGGCCAGTACGAAAGTGTGGTCACCCACGGCATGAAGCCGCAGCGACACTGGTTCAACGGCCGCTGGGCCGGGCTGCAAAAGGCGGTCGACGAGGCCATGCCCGGCCACGTGAACCAGCTCAGCGGCGACCCCCAGGGCCGCGTGCTGGTGTTCTCCTATGCCGATGTCGACCCCGGGCGCTGGTTTCTGCTGGACAGCCGCACGATGGGCATGCGCCTGCTGCTGGAGGCCGCGCCGCAGATCCAGCCGGCGCAGATGCGGCCGATGGAGGTGATCCGCTACGCCGCCCCCGACGGGCTGAGCATCCCGGCCTATCTGACGCGCCCCGCCGGCGCGGCTGGGCCCCGGCCCATGGTGGTCGTGGTGCATGGCGGCCCTGCGGCGCGCGACCACTGGGGCTGGAATGCCGAAGTGCAGCTGCTGGCCACGCGCGGCTATGTGGTGTTCCAGCCGCAGTTCCGCGGCTCGGCCGGCTTCGGCAAGAGCTTCGAGCAGGCCGGCAACGGCCAGTGGGGCCTGGCCATGCAGGACGACATCAGCGCCGGCGTGGAGCACCTGATAAGCCAGGGTATTGCCGACCCCCGGCGCATCTGCATCTACGGCGCCAGCTATGGCGGCTATGCGGCACTGTGGGGGCTGATCAAGACGCCGCAGCTCTATCGCTGCGCCGTCACGCTGTCGGGCGTCTCCGACATCGGCGAGCGGCTGACCGACTGGTCCGACACCAACGCCGACAAGGCCTCGCGGGAGCTGATGCGCTTTCACCTCGGCGTGCAGGACCCGGCGCGGCTGGACCAGGTCTCGCCACTGAAGCATGCGCAGCGCATCCAGGCGCCATTGCTGATCGCCCATGGCGATCGCGACAGGCGCGTGCCCGTCGGCCACAGCCAGCGGATGATGAAGGCGCTGGATCTCCACAAGAAGCCCTACGAATGGCTGGAGCTGGAGAACGAGGGCCACAGCATCCGGCTGCTGCGTAATCTGTACAAGTTCGACGCCGCGCTGATCCGCTTCCTCGACACCCACATCGGCACACCTCCCGCCGCCGCCAGCGCGCCGCCCTGAGCGGGGCTGGTTACCATCGGGCCCATGGTGACGTCCCTCGAACTGGCCCTGTTGTATCTGATCGCTGCGGTGCTGGGCGTGGTCGTCTGCCGACTGCTGAAGCTGCCGGCGATGCTGGGCTATCTGGCGGTGGGCGTGCTGATTGGTCCGAACGCGCTGGCCCTGGCCGGCGACTCGACCGGCATGAACCATCTGGCCGAGTTCGGTGTCGTGTTCCTGATGTTCGTGATCGGGCTGGAGTTCAATCTGCCCAAGCTCTACAGCATGCGCCAGCTGGTGTTCGGCCTCGGCCTGATGCAGGTGCTGCTGACGGTCTGCGGCGCCATCGCCGGCAACGTCCTGCTGATTCTCGCCTTTGCCTGGCTGGGCCAGGCCTGGGAGCTGCAATGGCAGGGCGCCCTGGTGCTGGGCGCGGCGATGGCGATGAGCAGCACGGCCATCGTCGTCAAGCTGATGGCCGAGCGGCTGGAGCTGGAGAGCGAACACGGCAAGCGAGTGATGGGCGTGCTGCTGTTCCAGGACTTGGCCGTGGTGCCGCTCCTGGTGCTGATACCGGCGCTGAACTCCAGCGGCGAGGCGCTGGCCACCTCGCTGCTGTGGGCCGGTGTCAAGGCGGTGGTGCTGCTGGGCGTGCTGCTGGTCGGTGGGCAGAAGGCGATGCGCTGGTGGCTGACCCTGGTGGCGCGGCGCAAGACCGAGGAGCTGTTCATCCTCAACCTGCTGCTGGTCACGTTGGGTCTGGCCTGGCTGACCGAGCTGGCCGGCCTGTCGCTGGCGCTGGGCGCCTTCATCGCCGGCATGCTGATCGCCGAGACCGAGTACAAGCACCAGGTCGAGACCGATATCCGGCCCTTCCACGATGTGCTGCTGGGTCTGTTCTTCATCACCATAGGCATGCGGCTGGACTGGCGGCCGGTGATGGACAACTGGCTGCTGGTGCTGCTGCTCACCAGCCTGCCCATCGTGGCCAAGGCGGTGCTGATCGCCGGTCTGGCGCGGATCTTCGGCGCGCAGCCGGGCGTGGCCATACGCACCGGCCTCTATCTGGCCCAGGCCGGCGAGTTCGGCTTCGTGCTCCTGACCCTGGGCCTGGACAACAAGTTGATCGCGCCGCATTGGGTCAGCCCGGTGCTGGCCAGCATGGTGCTGTCGATGCTGGCCACGCCCTTCCTGATCATGTACAGCAACCGCATCGTGATGCGCCTGTCCAGCACCGACTGGCTGATGCAGTCGGTGGCGCTGACCACCATCGCCAAGAAATCGATCAAGGCCCAGGCCCACGTCATCATCTGCGGCTATGGCCGCAGCGGGCAGAACCTGGCGCGGCTGCTGGAGGGCGAGCACATCCCCTATATGGCGCTGGACCTGGACCCCGACCGCGTGCGCCAGGCCGCCGCCGCCGGCCAGAGCGTCGTGTTCGGTGACGCCGCCCGGCTGCAAAGCCTGATGGCTGCCGGCCTGGCGCGGGCCAGCGCGGTGGTGGTCAGCTATCCCGACACGGCCTCGGCCTTGAAGATACTGAAGCTGGTCGGCGAGCATGCGCCGCAGGTGCCGGTGGTCGTGAGGACCATCGACGACACCGATCTGGAGCGCCTGCGCGCCGCCGGCGCCACCGAGGTCGTGCCCGAGGCCATCGAGGGCTCACTGATGCTGGCCAGCCACGCGCTGGCCCTGGTCGGCGTGCCCATGCGCCGCGTGATCCGCCTGACCCGCGATGCCCGCGATGCGCGCTACGGCCTGCTGCGCGGGTATTTTCATGGCGCCGATGACGACACCGGCGAGGAACGCCAGCAGGCCCGCCTGCTCAGCGTCACCCTGCCCGTGGCCAGCGCCCATGCCGGCGAGCCGCTCTTGGCCCTGGCACTGCACGCGGTGGGCGTGGCCGTGGTCTCGGTGCGGCGCGCCAATGGCGCGGTGCTGCAGGCCACCGATGCGCTGGTGCTCGGTGGTGGCGACACGCTGGTGCTGTCGGGTCAGCCGGAGGCGCTGGCCTTGGCAGAGGACAAGCTGCTCAAAGGCTGAGCCCGGCGAGAGAAAACTTGATGCCCGGTGCCGCCTGGGTGACACCCGCAGCGGCGCGCATGGCCCACACTGCGCACAGAGCTTCACGCCACCATGTCTTCTTCACCCACCGACTCCAAAGCCCCGCGGCGCCGCATCTACCTGATGCGCCATGGCGCCGTCACCTACTTCGATGCCACCGGCCGGCCGGTGTTGCCCGAGGAAGTGCCGCTGAACGAGGAGGGCCGGGCGCAGGCGATCGCCGCCGGTTTGCAGTTCAAGCAGGACGGCGTGCGCTTTGATCGCGTCATCGTCAGCGGCCTGCCGCGCACGGTGCAGACGGCGGCGCTGGTACTGGAGCACGCCGGTCTGGCCGAGACCTTGACGCCCGAGATCTGGCCCGAGCTGCAGGAGATACGCGGCGGGCGCCTGGCCGATATCCCCCGCGAGCAGATCCAGCAGGCCTTCAACGGCCTCAGCCATGGCCTGCTGCGCGAGGACCAACGATTCCTGAATGGCGAATCGATCGCCGAACTGCTGGACCGCGTGCTGCCGGCCATCAGCAAGCTGCGCGCGCAGACCGACTGGGACAGCGCGCTGCTGGTGCTGCATGGCGTGGTCAATGCCGCCGTGCTGTCGCACGCGATGAGCGGTGGCGGCCGGATGATGCTGGGCAGCCTGGTGCAGGCGCCGGCCTGCATCAATGTGCTCGATGTCGGCGAGGCGCCGGCCGACTGGCTGGTGCGCGTCGTCAATTTCTCGCCCCAGCATCCGCTGCACACGCATACGCGCCACACCACGATGGAAGCGTTGCTCGCCCAGTATCTGCAGTACCGCAGCGAGCGTTGACCGTCGCCCGCACCCACTCACCCCCAGGCCACGCGCCTTGCAAGGACACAAGATGATGAACTTCGACTACAGCCCCAAGGTCAAGGACATGCAGCAGCGCCTGCTGGCCTTCTTTGATGAACACATCTACCCGAACGAGCGCCGCTTCCATGAAGAAGTGGCCGCCAACCGCGCCAAGGGCAATGCCTGGATTCCGACCGAGCTGATCGAGGAACTCAAGCCCAAGGCCCGCGCCGCCGGCCTGTGGAATCTGTTCCTGCCCAGCTCCAAGCGCGCGCCCGAAGGCCTGACGAATCTGGAATACGCGCCGCTGTGCGAGATCATGGGCCGCGTCAGCTGGGCCGCCGAGGTCTTCAATTGCTCGGCGCCCGACACCGGCAATATGGAAACGCTGGAGCGCTATGCCACCGAGGCACAGAAGACCGAATGGCTGGAGCCACTGCTGCGTGGCGAGATCCGCTCGGCCTTCTTGATGACCGAGCCGGCGGTGGCCTCCAGCGACGCGACCAATATCGAATGCCGGATGGAGCGGATCGGAGACGAGTTGGTCATCAACGGCACCAAGTGGTGGTCGTCCGGCGCCGGCGACCCGCGCTGCAAGATCTATATCGTGATGGGCAAGACCAATCTCGAGGCCGGCCGCCACGAGCAGCAGTCCATGGTACTGGTGCCGGCCAACACCCCGGGCATCACGATCAAGCGACCGCTGAGCGTGTTCGGCTATGACGATGCGCCGCACGGTCATATGGAAATCGAGCTGAAGAATGTGCGCGTGCCGGCCGGCAACATCCTGCTCGGCGACGGCCGCGGCTTCGAGATCGCCCAGGGCCGCCTCGGCCCGGGCCGCATCCACCACTGCATGCGATCGGTCGGCGCCGCCGAGCGGGCGCTGGAGCTGATGTGCACGCGGGCGATGAGCCGCACCGCCTTCGGCAAGACCCTGGCCCAGCAGGGCGTCAGCCACGAGCGCATTGCCGAGGCCCGCTGCAGCATCGAGCAGGCCCGCCTCTTGACCCTGAAGGCCGCCTACATGATGGACACGGTGGGCAACAAGGTCGCCAAGGCCGAGATCGCGATGATCAAGATCGTTGCGCCCAATGTCGCACTGAAGGTGATCGACTGGGCGATACAGATGTACGGCGGCATGGGCGTCAGCGATGACACGCCGCTGGCCATGATGTGGGCCCACCAGCGCACCCTGCGCCTGGCCGACGGTCCGGACGAGGTGCACCGCTACTCGCTGGCCAAGCTGGAGCTGGCGCGCCATATGCAGATTCCTGGCGACAAGGTCAGCATGCCGGTGACGCGGGGCTTCTGATCTTCATTGATCTGGGGGGCGGCCCTAGCGCTGTGCCCCCGGTTCAGGGCATGATTCGCCCCATGAACCGTAACGACCCCTCCACCGGCGCCGCTGCCCTGAGCGCGCCGGACGCCATCGCCCACCCCGGGGCCTATATCAAGCACCATATCCGCACCGTGCCCGACTGGCCGGCGCCGGGGGTGCAGTTCCGTGATATCACGCCGCTGTTGTCCAACCCCAAGGTGTTCCGTGTCCTGATCGACATGTTCGTGCACCGCTACTTCGACGCCAAGCCGACGGCCATTGCCGGCCTGGATGCACGCGGCTTCATCATCGGTTCGGTGCTGGCCTACGAGCTGAATGTCGGCTTCGTGCCGATACGCAAGAAGGGCAAGCTGCCCTTCACCACCGTCGAAGAAACCTACGAGCTGGAGTACGGCAGCGCCACCGTCGAGATCCACACCGACGCCGTCAAGCCCGGCGACCGCGTGGTGCTGATCGATGACCTGATCGCCACCGGCGGCACGATGATGGCCGGCCGCAAGCTCTTGCAGCGCCTGGGCGCCGAGGTCATAGAAGGTGCCTGCATCGTCGATCTGCCCGAACTGGGCGGCTCCGACAAGCTGCGCGCCAGCGGCCTGCCGCTGTTCACCCTGGTGTCGTTCGAGGGTCATTGAGCGCGCCGACCCTGCAGCCCCCGGATTCGCGGGAGTGACAGCGGGCCGGAAGCGGCCTAACTTGCTCTCCTGCACAATGCCGGAGACCGATATGCCCACCAAGTACCAATTCCCAGTCGCGCTGGCCCTGGCCTCCCTGCTGGGCTCGGCCCAGGCCCTGCCGGTCAACTGGGCCGACTGGACCTCCGGCGTCGCCGGAGCCAGCGGTAGCGCGGCCGGCACCTTCAACACGATTTCCGGCAGTGTGGACATCGGCTATGTTGGCGAGGTCGCCTTCATCCAGACCGGCGTCGGCACCGACTTCTTCAGCCCGACCGGCCCCTATCTGAGCGCGCTGGTCGACAACGCGCCGACGCCGGCCGAGATGATCGCGCTGTCGCTGGCCTCGGCCAAGACGCTGACCTTCTCCAAGCCGGTCGACAATCTGTTCTTCGCCGTCGTCAGCCTCAACGGCAACGGCTACAAGTTCGACTCCGACTTCGAGATCGTCAGCACCGGCTGCGGCTACTGGGGCTGCGGCTCGCTGAGCAAGGTCGATCTGGGCGGCGGCCAGTTCCAGCTCAATGGCTCGGGCGAGCCCCATGGCGTGATCCGCTTCACCGGCGCGGTCTCATCCATCACCTGGAGCAGCCTGACGAATGAAAACTGGAACGGCTTCACCGTCGGCACCTATGGCATCGCGCCCCCGCCAGTGCCCGAGCCCGGCACCTACGCGCTGATGGCCCTGGGCCTGCTGGGCCTGGGCGCCGTGGCACGCCGCCGCTCGAACTGAAGTAGCAAGGCGCCCTGCAGGAGCAGGGCGCCCGCGCGTTCAGCGCACCACCGCCAGCGACTCGCGGCTGCCGCCCTTGTAGGTGTACAGGGTCAGCGCGCCGTTCCTGATATCGCCCTTGGCATCGAACGAGATGTTGCCGGTCACGCCCTTGTAGCCCTCGGTCTTGGCCAGCACCGGCAGGTACTTGGCCGGATCGGCCGAGCCGGCCTTGACCATGGCCGCGACGAGCACACCTACCGCGTCGTACGAGTAGGGCGCATAGACCTGCACATCGAGCTTGGTCGAGGCCTTGAAGCGGGCCTTGAAGTCCTCCATCGCCTGCTTCTGGGCACCGTCCACACCGCCGGCCTCGGCGCAGAAGACCTGGCCGTCGTCCATCGTACCGGCCGCCAGCTTGGGCAGCTCGGCGGTGCAGATGCCGTCGCCGCCGACCAGCTTGACGTTCAGGCCCAGCGCCTTCATCTGGCGCAGCATCGGCCCGGCCACCGCGTCCATGCCGCCGAAGAACACCACATCGGGCTTCTTGGCCTTCAGGCTGGTCAGGATGGCGCTGAAGTCGGTGGCCTTGTCATTGGTGAACTCGCGGCCCACGATCTTGCCGCCGGCGGCCTTGGCGCCCTTCTCGAACTCATCGGCCACGCCCTGGCCATAGGCGGTGCGGTCGTCGACGATGGCGATCGCCTGGCCCTTCAGGTCCTTGGCGGCGTAGCGGCCCAGCGTGCCACCCAGGTGCACGTCATCGGCGACGACGCGGAACGTCGTCTTGTAGCCGTTGCGGGTGAACTTGGGGTTGGTGCTGGACGGCGAGATCTGTGGAATGCCGGCATCGGCATAGACCTTGGACGCCGGAATCGACGTGCCCGAGTTCAGATGGCCGACCACGCCATTGACCTTGGAGTCCACCAGCTTCTGCGCCGCCTGCGTGCCCTGCTTGGGGTCGCCGGCATCGTCTTCGCCCAGCAGCTCCAGCCTGACCTTCTTGCCGCCGATGACGACGCCCTTGGCGTTGAGCTCCTGGATCGCCAGGCGGGCGCCCAGCTCGTTGTCCTTGCCCAGGTGGGCGATGGCGCCGCTGGTCGGGCCGACGTGGCCGATCTTGACGACCTCCTGTGCGTGGCTGCTGCCGGCGGCCAGCGTGGCCAGTGCCAGCGCGGTGATCTTGAATGCTTGATTCATGTTGTTGCTCCTGAAAGTGATGCCTGTGCTCAAGGCTTGAGGTCGAATTTCGGCGTGCCCAGCAGCGGCGTCGAAACCGCATAGGCGCCGTGGTTGGTGAACACCCAGATCAGCTTGCGGTCCCATTCGATGAACACGCCGTGCGTCTGGTCGCCGTGGTGCAGATTGACCTTGGGGTTGACGGTGGGCGGCACGAAGTAGCCGGCGATCTTCGGCGCGGCCGGGTTGCTGACGTCAAAGATCTGCGCACCGGCGTTGTAGAAGGCATAGACCAGGTACTTGTCGCTGGGCGTGCCGGGCTGGTGCCAGTAGCCCGTGCGCTTGGGCCCGAAGCTGCCGCGGCGCTGGCAGTAGTCGGTGAACGGCGCGCCCTTGGGCGGCGTGGGTCGCGGCAGGGTGGCCAGGATCTTCGGATTGGCCGGATCCTTCACATCGATGGCATAGATGTCCTTGTAGGGCTCGTAGCAGTCCTCGTTCAGCGGATATCCGCTGTAATAGACGACGCCGGTCTTCTCGACCTTGGTGACGTCGATGTTGTCGCCCTCGGTGCCGGCCTGGCTGACCGGCATGTCGAGCTTGCCGACGCGCTTCATCCTGGCCGGGTCCGACACATCGAGCACATGGAAGCCCATGCCGCCCATCGCCGCATAGCCGTACTTGCCGCCCTTTTCGGGATCCTTGGGAATGAACAGCGGCATGCGCGCACCCATCCAGGCCGTCTTCTTGCCGACGCGGGGGTTCTTCTTGTATTCCTCCTCCTCGCCGAGGCGCGAGCCGGGCACCCACCAGGTGGACAGTCGCTGCGGCTTGTGCGGGTCGCTCAGGTCGAAGGCCATCTGCGCCTGGTTGTAGAGGAAGTTGCCGTATTCCTGATTGGCAAAGCTGTCGTCCGGCGCGCCGGAGACGAACAGGTACTTGCCACCCCAGTACACCGGCACATCGCCGCAACCCGAGCCCTGCTGCGGGAACCTGTCCGGGGCGCTGTAGGCGTCCAGCGGCAGCTCGGCGATCTTCTTCCACTGGGCCGGGTCGGGGCTGTCCATCTCGAATACGCGGAAGCCGCGCAGCAGCGGCTGGTTGCGGATGATGTCCACCTTGGCCTTCTGCTCGGGCGAATACTTGTTCTCCAGGATGCCGAAGCGCGTGACCTCGTAGCACTGCACGGCCACATGCTTCTTGAGCTTGTCGTTGTACTGGATGGTCAGGGGGCCGAATGGATGCTCGTTGCCACCCCAGGCCCACTTCTTGTTGGCCACCATCTCGGCCTTGCGCGGGTCCGTGATGTCGAACACCTTGTAGAAGGACTTCTCGTGGATGACCATATAGCGGCGGCCATTCATGTCCACCGTGGTCTGCCAGGAGTGGTAGGGGCTGCCCAGCATCTCCGGGTACAGCGCCTCGACCTTGGTGTTGTGCAAGTAGCTGTTCTGGTCCAGATAGTCCAGGCTGCCCTTGAACGGGTGCGTGCCGCCGATGCTGGGCGTCTCGGCCGGGTGCTTGTAGATGCCGGTGGCGGGGTCCAGCCCGAAGCTGCTGGGGTCAGGCCTTGCCGGCTCGCCGGGCGTGCCCTTGGCGTTCTCGCGCTCTTCCTTGACCGGCACCTTGGCCGTGCCCGGGGCGGGCGGAACAATGGTCTGGGCCAGGGCCTGGTGGGCCAGGCCGGCGCTGATCAGCAAAGCAATCAATGAGGGTTTCATATCGATGAGTCTCCTGGGGCTCAGAACTTGTGACGGATGCCGATTTGCAGGCCGCTGGGGTTCTCGTTGGACAAGGGCGTCGCGTGGTTGAAGCTGACCGGGAAGCGCATCGCCGAGTCGCGGGCGTGGCGTACCGAGCCATAGACGCTGTAGATGTCGGTGCGCTTGGACAGGCCGTGGATATAGCCCACCACCCAGCTGGTGGCGTCGGACAGGTCGGCGTCCAGCTGGTCGTTCTTGCGCACCAGGCTGGCGAAGAAGCGCTGCTGCGCATTCAGCTCATAGCGCAGGCCCAGCTGCAGGTCCTGGCCCTTGGAGCTGAAGTCCACATAGGGCGGGTAGGCGTAGTAGCCGCTGTAGCGGTGGTAGAGCAGGGTCAGGTCCAGCGCACCCATCGAATAGACGCCGCCCAGGTAGTAGTCGCGCGAGTTGCGGATCTGGTTGGGGTTGTTCAAGGTGCGACGGTACTGCTGGTCGGTGGCGGCCATCAGATACAGGTCACCGCCGAAATAGTCCACCGCCAGGCTGCGTGTCTGGGCGTCCTTGGAGCCATCTTCGCGGCCGGCCGTCACGCTCATGCGGGCCTGGATATTGGCCATGCGCGGCGTGGTGTAGAACAGGCCGTTGCTCTCGCGCCAGGGCGCGAAGTACAGCATGGTGTTGCTGATCGGGCTGTAGTCGCCCGAATAGGTCGGGTCGATATAGCCATACATCTCGGCCGAGGGCAGATCGCGCCGGCCGGCGCTGAGCTCGCCCCAGGCCTTGGAGCCGAGCTGGATATAGGTGTGGCGCGGCGAGCCCTGCTGGCCGGTGTCACCGCGCAGGGTGATCTCGTGCACGGCGGTGGCCTTGAGGCCGTCGCCCAGATCCTCCTGCGCCTTGAACTGCAGGCGCGAGGTGTTCAACCCACCCGAACCCAGGCCCTTGATGGTCTTGCCGCCGGACTTGGCGACCTCGGCATTGATGTCGATGAAGCCGGACAGCGTCACCTGGGCCAACGCCGGGGCGCTGGCCAGGGCCGCAGCGGCGGCCACAGCGCAAAGAGTCAGTTTGGTTCTCACGAGAATCTCCATGGGTCGCGGAAGCGAGGGTTGAGGGGAGTAACAGGTCTTGGGGAAGAGGCTCAGGTCACGGCCTTGCGGGCCATGAATTCGGGGGCGGACCAGGCGGCGCTGGCCATCACGTCTTGCAAAGTGGCCACCGCATCCCAGACCTCGGCATGGCTGAGGTAGAGGGCGGCAAAGCCGAAGCGCAGGATGTCGGGCGAGCGGAAGTCGCCGATCACGCCGCGCGCAATCAGCGCCTGCACGATGGCGTAGCCCTCCGCGTGCGTCAGCGAGACCTGGCTGCCGCGGGCGTTCGGTTCGCGCGGCGTGGCCAGGCCGAAGCCGTGGCCGGCCAGCTCCTGGTCGACCAACGCGATGAACAGCGAGGTCAGCGACTGGCTCTTGCGGCGCAGCGCCTGCATGTCGACGCCGTCGAAGGCGGTCAGCGCCGCTTCCAGCGCGATCAGGCCCAGCTGCGGCGCCGTGCCGACCAGCATCCGGTCAATGCCCGGCGCCGGCACATAGCTCTGGCTGAACTCGAACGGCCTGGCATGGCCGTGCCAGCCGGTCAGCGGCTGGCGCAGGCCGTCCTGATGGCGCTTGGCGACGAACACAAAGGCCGGCGCGCCGGGGCCGCCGTTCAGGTACTTGTAGCCGCAGCCCAGCGCGAAGTCGGCATTGCAGGCATTCAGTGCGCAGGGCATGGCGCCGGCCGTGTGGGCCAGGTCCCAGACCACCAGCGCGCCGACCTCGTGTGCGCGCTTCGTGATCGCGGCCATGTCATAGACCTTGCCGCTCTTGTAGTTGACATGGGTCAGCGTGACGACGGCGACGTCTTCGTTCAGCGCGGCCAGCACGTCTTCGCTGTCCACCGCACGGAACTCGGCACCGACCAGCTCGGCCACACCACCGGCCACATAGGCATCGGTCGGGAAGTTGGCGTTCTCGCCGAGGATCACCCGCCGGCCGGGCCGCAGCCGCAGCGCCGCGACCAGCACCTTGAACAGATTGATCGAGATCGAGTCGGCAACGATGACTTCATCGGCCTCGGCACCGACCAGCGCCGCGATGCGGCCCCCGACGCGCTGCGGCGCCGGGTACCAGTCAGCATCGTTCCAGGAGCGGATCAGGCCCTGCGCCCATTCCTGCTCGATCGCGCGTTGCATACGAGCCGGCACCGCACGGGGCATCGCGCCCAGCGAGTTGCCATCCAGATAGATCACACCCTCGGGCAGGGCGAATCGTTCGCGGCAGCGGGCCAGCGGGTCTTGCGCATCGAGGGCCAGGCAGGCGGCCCGGGTGATGGGCGTGGTGAGTGCGGAAGAAGAGGGCAGATTGAAGAGGTTCATTTCGTGTTTCGCGCTGTATCCGAGCGACGTTTCATGTATACATTGAGGCCAGTCTATGTTTTGTTTTGCAGATTTATTACCTAGCTAACCCTACCCCGCCTGGTTTGGGGTAGATTTCACCCAGCAATCACGATTCACGGGTTTTCTTATGCCGATAGAGATCGATGCCACCGACCGCGCGCTGCTGAAAGCGCTGCAGGACAACGCCCGGCTCACCACCTCGGAGCTGGCGCAGATGACGCAGATGTCCCAATCCCCCTGCTGGCGGCGCATCAAACGGCTCGAAGACGCCGGCCTGATCGCCGGCTACAACGCCCGGCTCGACCGCCGCGCGCTGGGCTACGGCGTGATGGCCTTCGTGACCATCAGCATCGACAGCCAGGACGAAGGCCACTCGCTGGACTTCGAGCAGGCGGTGCGCGACATCCCAGAGGTGGTGATGTGCCACGGCGTATCCGGCCCCGAGGACTTCGTGCTGGTGGTCGTAGCCCAGGACCTGGACGCCTACTCGGCGCTGATGCAGACCAAGCTGCGCCGCCTGCCCGGCGTGAAGATGGTGCGCACCAGCTTCTCGATGCAGGAGGTGAAGGCGCTGCAGGGGATGCCGATTCCCTAGGCCAAACTCCACAACATCCGCCCACCCAACCCCAGCAGCAACACCGCAAACACCTGCTTCAACCGCCCCACCGGCAAGGCGTGGGCCAGTCTTGCACCGAGGGGTGCGGTGAACACACTGCCCACCGCAATCGCCAGCAGCGCCGGCAGATAGACATAGCCCAAGCTCCAAGGCGGCAAAACCTGCCCGGAGCCGAGTCCGTTGATGACAAAGCCCACCGTGCCGGCAACCGCGATCGGAAAGCCCAATGCCGCCGAGGTGGCAATCGCCCGGTGGATGGGCACCGAACACCAACTCATGAAGGGCACTGCGACCGAGCCGCCGCCGATGCCGACCAGGCTGGAGAACGCGCCTATCGCGCCGCCGGCCACGTGCATGCCTGCTGGCCCGGGCAGCTCGCGCGAGGCCTTGGGGCGTGCATTGAGCAGCATCTGGCCGCCCACATAGAAGCTGAAGGCAACGAACACCGCCTTTAGCGCCGGCGTCGACAACTGGCCCGCGACGAAGCTGCCGGCCAGCGTGCCGATCAACAGGCCCGGCGCCAGCCGCCGCACTGCGGCCCAATCGACGGCACCACGGCGGTGATGGGCGCGCACGCTGGAAATGGACGTGAACACGATGCTGGCCAGCGAGGTGCCCAGCGCCAGATGCGCGATCTGCGCGCCATGGGCCGCGCCCCAGGGCAGGCCGGCGTAGATGAAGACCAGCACGGGCACCAGCACGATGCCGCCGCCAACGCCCAGCAGCCCCGCCAGCACGCCGGTGACGGCGCCAAGCAGCAAAAAAGTCAGCAACTCCATCACAACACCCGGCAGGCCGCGTCGAAAGGCAGGCGTGGATGGCGCGGGAACAGACCCGAGGCATCGCCGTGGCCAATGTTGCAGATGAAGTTGACCACCACGTGCTGGCCGGGGAACTGCTCCGGGCCGAAGAAGACCGCGTTCACCGCCGCCGCGTCGAAGCCCGACATCGGCCCGCAGTCCAGCCCCAGGCCTCTGGCGGCCAGCATAAGATAAGCGCCCTGCAGGGAGCTGTTGCGAAAGGCCGTGGCCTCGGCCAGCGCGGCATTGGCTGCGAACGGTTCACGTGCGGTCGGGTTGTGCGGGAACAGCTGCGGCAGCTGCTCGAAAAAGCCCTTGTCGTAGCCGATCAGCACCGTCACCGGCGCCTGCGCGACCTTGTCGCGATTGCCGGGCGACATCAGCGGCACGAGCCGCGCCCGGGCCTCGGCGCTGCGGATGAACACCAGCCGCGCCGGCGAGCCATTGGCGCTGGTCGGGCCCAGCTTCATCAGCTCATACAGCTCGGTCAGCAGCTCGGGGGCGACCGGCGTGTCCAGCCAGCGGTTGTGGCTGCGGGCCTGGCGGAACAGCAGCTCCCAGGCAGCGTCATCCAAGGTGTGGTTCATGGTGCGTCACTCATGCAGGCGGTGGCGGTGATCTCGACCCGCATCTCGGGGTGTGGCAGCTGGTGCACCGCCACCGTGGTGCGCGCGGGGCCGCTTTGTGCATCGAAGAACTCGGCGTAGGCGCCGTTGTAGGCAGCGAAGTCGCGCATATCGATCAGGTAGCAGGTGAGGGTCACGCAGTGCCGCAGGTCAGCGCCCTCGGTCTTCAGCGCGGCGCGTACTTTCTCGATCACGACCCGGGTTTGCTGGGCCACGTCTGCCACACAGCTGCCATCGGCTTGGCGTGCGCTCATGCCCGAGACGAACAGCCAGGGGCCTCGGCGCTGCAGCTGCGGGTAGGCGCCCAGCGGGGCGATCGGGCTGGCGCTCATGGCTTCACCTCGCTTGGCTCGAGATCCGACACATGACGATTGAGGCGGCAGGGACGAGGGCGCGCCGGCCGCTGCGGGCTGAAGCATTGTCCGGTCCTGAACGGACCGAACTTCGGCTTCTTTATGCCCGCTGCGACCGGCACACCCTCATCCCTGCTGCAGCGGGAGCGCAGGCGGCCACCAGCCCATCCAAAGAGGGGGTGGGGGGCCGGCCACGGCGGGCATAAAGAAGCTGGAGGTCGGTCCGAAGGGACCGGCCCAAGCTTCAGCCCGCAGGGGCCGGCGCCCCGCCGCCTCTGCCACCCCATCGCAGCGAGGCGGCACTCACGCAAGACCATGAGTTTCATCGCAGCGCAAACCCCACGCCTTCCAGCGCCGTGTGCAGCGCCACCGCCTGCGCCACCGACAGGCGGGTCAGCGGCGCGCGCACGCGCTGCCAGGCCGGGTCGTGCAGGCCCTGGGCCAGCACCTCCTTCAGCGCGGCAATCATCGGATAGCCCTGGACGATCTGGCGCACCCTGTCCACCTCGCTCTGCAAGGCCTGGCCCTCGGCACTGCTCCACTGATCGACCAGGCGGCTGATGCGGCCCGGGTTGATGTTGACGGTGGCCGAGATGCAGCCACGCGCGCCCAGCGGCCGGGTGCGCGAGATGAAGCTCTCGGAGGCCGGGAAGATGGCCAGGCCGGGGAAGCGCGCGAGCATCGTCTGCAGGTTGTCCCAGTCGCCCGAGCTGTCCTTGATGCCGACCACGATGCCGGGAAAGTCCTTCAGCAGGCGCTCGATCACCGCGTGGGTGATGGGCACGTCAGACAGCGCGGGGATGTGATACAGGTACAACCGCAGCCGCGGATCGGCGATGCGCTCGATGACATCGGCGTAGTAGGCATACAAACCCTCGTCGGTGATGCCCTTGTAGAAGAACGGCGGCAGCATCAGCACGCCGGCGCAGCCGTGGGCCACTGCATGGCGGCTCAGCAAGGCGGTCTCCTGCGCCGAGCAGGCACCGGTGCCGGGCAGCATGCGGGCTGGCGGCAGACCCGCCTCGACCAGAGCGTCGAGCAGCTCCATCCGCTCGGTGCCGGCCATCGAATTGGCCTCGCTATTGGTGCCGAACGGGGCCAGGCCGGCGCCCTGCTCCAGCAACCAGCGGCAATGGGCGATGAAGCGGGCCGTGTCGGGGCTGCCATCGGATTGGAAAGGGGTGACGACGGGCGCAAACGCCCCGGTCAAGACATCGGTGACCATGGGTATCTCCAGGAATGAAATGGGGGAGCGCCTGGGGGCGCTGTGCGGCGTTCGCCGCTAGGAAGGGCAGGGCGCGAGGCCGCGGCTGAAGTCCAGCAGCTGCTCGCCAAAGGCGTCATCGCCGCTGTCGATGTGGGCGACGATGGATGTGTGGTTGTGCACAGGCAACCAGATCGAGCGCGGCGCCCTTCCCTGAGCCAGGCCGACGCGGTGGCAGAACTCCGCCGCGTAAACGTCCAGCCAGGGGTTCTCGTACTCGGCGACCGCCACCAGGGCCGGCACGTTCAGCCGTGCGGCGTGCGTGACAGCCGAGTCGGGTTCGTAGCGAGCCTCGTCCTCACCGAAGTAGGCCCGCACGCCGGCTGCGTTCGGGTTGTCGGGCCGCACATCGGCACGCAGCCGCGCGCTGATCAACACCACGCCCGCCACTTTCGGCTGCACAGGCTGCACTCGCGGATCGCAGACATAGCTGGCCACATGGGCGCCGCCGGCCGAGTGACCGACGAGCACGAGGCGCCGCGCATCGCCGCCGAAGCTGGTCGCATGGGCACGCACCCAGTCCACCGCCAGGGCCAGGTCTTGCGCACCGGCCGGGAACGGCGCCTCGGGCGCCAGCCGGTACTCGACATTGATGCCGATGAAGCCATGGCGCGCAAAGAAGCGCGGCACATTGCCGTAGACCTGCTCGGTCGGATTCATCTGCCCGCGCAGAAACGCGCCGCCGTGGACGAACATCATGATGGGCAGGCAGGCGCCTGGCTGCTGTGCCTCATGGCTCTGGTAGACATCCAGCCGCTGGCGCGGGTGCTCGCCATAGGCCTGGTCGCGCTGGATCGCCAAGCCCGGCAGTGGCCGATCGGCCAGCACAGCGCTGTAGGCACGCACCACTTGGTCGCGGTGGCTGTTGATGTCGGTTGCCCAGCGCGGGCCGATCGCGCGCAGCAGTGCTTGAAGGTCGGTGCTCATGTCAGTGATACGCCACATAGACGCTGGAGCGGCAGAGACGAGGGCGCGCCGGCCGCTGCGGGCTGAAGCCTAGTCCCGCCCTGGACGGTCCGGACTCCGGCTTCTTTATGCCCGCTGCGACCGGCACGCCCTCATCCCTGCTGCAGCCAGGGTGCAGGCTCTCGGGTCCAGAAGACACGCGCAGTAGCCCGCAGTGGCCGCCCCCCCGCCCCCTCTGCCGCCACACAACAGCAAAACGCTCGGTCCACTTCATCTCAATACACACCCATCAGCTTGGACAATTCCGAGATGTACTCGCCATAGCGCGGGTCCTGCTTGATCGTCTCCGGCATGCGCGGGCGCGGCAGATCGATGGCCACCTCGCGTACTACGCGGCCCGGCCGGCCCGACATCACCAGCACGCGGTCCGACAGGAACACCGCCTCGGCGATGCTGTGCGTGACCAAGAGCACCGTCTGGCGCTGCTCCTGCCAGATGCGCAAGAGCTCGACATTGAGCTTGTCGCGGGTCAGCGCATCGAGCGCGCCGAACGGCTCGTCCATCAACAGGATCTGCGGGTCCAGGGCCAGGATCTGGCCGATGGCCGCACGCTGGCGCATGCCGCCCGACAGCTGGTGCGGATGGTTGTTCTCGAAGCCCTTGAGCCCCAGCATCTCGGTCAGCTGCGCGATCTTGGGCGCGGCCTGAGCCTCGGGAATCTTGCGCAGCTTTGCGCCCAGCGCGAGGTTCTGGCCGACGGTCAACCAGGGCAGCATATTGCTGCTCTGGAACACGACGCCGATCTCGGGGCTGGGGCCGGTGACGCGCTTCTGGTTCACCAGCACCTCGCCGCCCTCGTAGGGCGTGAGCCCGGCAACGATGCGCAGCAAGGTGCTCTTACCGCAGCCGCTGGGGCCGAGTATCGACACGAACTCGTGCGGCGCGATGGCCAGGTCCACCGACTCCAGCGCCTTGACCTCGTGCTTGCCGGCAAAGGTCTTCAGCACATTGCTGACCGCAATCGCGGGCTTGTTATCTGTGTTCATCGCCGCTCTCAGAAGGAAATGCCACGCCACCAGACGGCGCGCGCCAGGCGTTCGACCACCGCATACAGGGCCACGGCCAGGGCGGTGATGACCAGAATGGCGGCGAACATCAGATCGGTCTGTCCGTTGGCCGTGGCCATGGTCATCAAGTGGCCCAGACCCTCCTCGGCTCCGATGAACTCGCCGACGATGGCGCCGATCACGGCCAGCGGCATAGCGACCTTGACGCCATCGACGAAAGCCGGCAGCGCCGCAGGGACCTGCAGGCGCCAGAAGAAGTCCCAACGCGAGGCGCCCAGCGCCCGGAAGTGCTCGTCCAGATTGATGGCCACGTTCTGCATCCCGCCCAGGGTCGCGATGACGATGGGGAAGAAGGCGAACAGAAACGTAGCCGCCACCTTGGACGCAAAACCGTAGCCGAACCAGACGATCATCAGCGGCGCCAGCGCGATCTTGGGCATGCTTTGCAGCGCGGTGATCAGCGGGTACAGCGTGCGCCGCGCAAAGGCACTGATGTGTATCAACACGCCCAGCAGCACGCCACCGAGCACGGCCGCCACAAAGCCGACCAGCACCTCGACCGTGGTCACCCAGGTGTTGCTCATCAGCGGCTCGCGGGCATTCCAGCCGGCGATCAGCACATCGCTGAACGGCGGCAGCAGGTAGCGGCGGATGCCCAGCCAGCCGACGCCGAACTCCCACAGCAGGGCCAGCAGGCCCCAGAACAGAATCGCTTCCAACCAGCGCTTGGCCATGGCTTACTTCTTTCCTTGCTTCGCCGCCACCACGGCAGCCGGCGGTGGCACGACGAAGCGCTCGAAGCGCCACTGGTCGAACGAGTCGATATTGCGCTCCCAGACCTTGGCTTCGTAGGGGCGATCAGGGCCGATCTGCGTCATCTCGCAGTAGAGCTCGACGTTGTTGCCGTCCGGGTCCTTGAACACCAGGAACAGGTTCTCCCCCGGGCCATGCTTGCCGATGCCGCGCACGATCTCGATGCCATGGGCCTGCAGCACACGCACCGCGCGCTCCATCTCTGCCATGTCATCGACCAGATACGAGAAGTGCTCGACGCCGGGCCGGCTGTAGCGCGGCAGGTCGTTGATGTCGGGCGAGTCCTTCGGGATCTGCGACAGCGCCAGATCATGGTGGTCGCTGCTGGCGCGCAGAAACACCATCTGGTCGCTGATCCAGTCGGAGACGGCGAGGCCCATCACCTCGGTGTAGAACTTCACCGAGGCGTGGATGTCGCGCACCATCAGCACGATATGGCCGAGGCGGCGGGGGCGTAGAGTTTCCATGGCTGTCTCCCGGTCCTGGATCAGTCGATGAATCGATTCGTGTAGACCTCGCCACCGCGCACCGAGGCGGTGACGTTGAAGGCCTTCTTGGCGAACTCGATCGTGCCGTGCATGCGGTCGGCGCGGATGTAGCCGAGCTTCTTGCTGTCGGCGCTCGGGTCGCCAATGATGGACACGGTTTCCTTGATCTGCTTGAGCAGGATGTCGCGGGCCAGCAGGCGGTTGTTGGCGACGATCAGGTCGGCCGCGCCCTCCGGGTCCTGGCGCATGAACTCGTAGCCCTTGTAGGTGGCCTTGACGAAGCGCTTGACCAGATCGGGGTTGGTCTCGATAAGCTTCTCGCTGGTGACGATGCCATTGCCGTAGATGTTCAGATTGAAGTCGCGGTAGCGCAGCATGCCCAGGGTCTTGCCGTCGCGCGCGGCCAGCCATTCGAGCAGCGGCTTGTTGGCGCCCTCCCAGCATTCGGCCAGGTCGATGCGGCCCTCCATGAAGGACGGGTTGATCACCGACGGGTCCAGGCGCAGCAGCTTCACATGGTTGGCCGGCAGGCCGTTGGCGGCCAACCAGGCCGGCACGATGTTCTGCAGCGGCGAGGCACCGCCGCCGCCGAGGCTCAGGCCCTTCAGATCGGCCAGCGTGCGCAGCTTGCGCTTGGGCGTTTCCACATAGCACAGGGCGGCCGGCCAGACGGTGTTGATGGCTCCCACCATCACCGTCTTGCCGCCATTGGCGCGGTTCAGCATCACGCTGATCGGGTCGCCGTAGCCAAATTCGAACAGACCCTGGTCCACTTCGTTGACGGTGCGCTGGCCGCCGTAGCCGCGCTGCGCCGTCACCTCCAGCCCCGCCTCGGCGTAGAAGCCCTTGGCGGCGGCTACCAGCACGCCGCCGGTGCTGCCCTGGGGCAGCCAGGCGAGGTTGAACTTGACCTTGTCCAGGGCCTGGGCGGCGGGGCTGAGCAGGGCGGCGCTGGCGAGCAGCAACGGCGCAAAGGTAGTGCGAAGAAGGGATGTGAACATGCGGTTCTTTCTCAGGGGCTCAAGGGCTTACGCGGCCACGACACGATTGCGCAGGCTGCCAATCTGCTCGATGCTGGCCATCATCACATCACCGGCCTGCAGATAGACGCCGCGGCCCATGCCCACCCCAGTGGGCGTGCCGGTGGCGATCAGGTCGCCGGGCTTCAGCGTCAGCAGCGATGACAGGTAGGCGATCTGCTCGGCGATATTGAAGATCATGCCCTCGGCCGTGTCGTCCTGCATGGTCTGGTCGTTGACGTCCAGGCGCATGCGCAGCTTCTGCGGCTCGGCAATGCATTGTCGCGGCACCACCCAGGGGCCCATCGGGCCGAAGGTGTCGAAGCTCTTGCCGCGGAACCAGTCGTGGGTGAACGGGTAGTCGCTGCGGCGGTTCAGGTCGCGGGCGCTGATGTCGTTGAACACCGTGTAGCCGGCGATCACGTCATAGGCCTGCTCGACCGTCACATGCCGGCACTGGCGGCCGATGACCACGCCCAGCTCGACCTCCCAGTCCAGCTTCTGCGTCTCGGCCGGCTTGACGACATCGTCGCCGCTGCCGATCACGCTGGTGTCGGCCTTCATGAAGCAGTAGGGCGCGCTTTCGCTGCGCGGCGCCAGCTTCGTGCCCATCTCGCGGGCATGCTCGTAGTAGTTCGATGCGGCGCCGAAGATGCGCGCCGGGCGGTACGGCGGCAGCAGCTTGTAGCTGCCTTCGGCCAGCGGCTGGATGCGGCCGGCAGCGCGCTCGGCGGCGAGCTTGGCTGCCAGAGCCTCGACGGCGCCGCGGTGTGTCTCCCACTGCTCCATCACGCGCTGCGTGCCTTGCAGCAGAGGGTTGGCGTCCGAGCCCAGCGCGGCCACGTCATACAGTTGCTGGTCCAGCACCAGCGCGGCGCGCGGGCCGCTGCCCTGCTCGTAGGAAGCTATCGCATACCAGTTCAAGGGAAATCCTTTCAGTGCATTCAGGGTCAGCGCGCATCTGCCGCTGCGTTGTGAATACAATAACAGCATCATGTATACATGACAAGTGTTTTGGGGAACACCCTGAGGCGATGTGCGCAAACCGTTCCGGAGAGCCCGATGCTCAAACGCGAAACCCTGTTGGTCCTGATTCCGCTGCAAGCGCCGTTTGTGGCTGCGCTCAGCGAGCTGTATGAGCTGATCTATGAGCCGGCCGGCCATAGCGAGGCGCTGTGGCAGCGGCTGCACGGCCAGCCACTGCGGGCGGTGCTCACCAACGGCACAACGGGCTTCAGCGAGGCGCAGATGGCGCTGCTGCCTCAGCTGGGCCAGATCTGCAGCTGGGGCGCCGGCTACGAGAACATTGACGTGGCGGCGGCCCGCGCCCGCGGCATTGCGGTCAGCCACGCACCGGGCGTCAACAACGCCACCGTAGCCGACCACGCACTGGCGCTGATGCTGGGGTTGTCGCGCGGCCTGGTGGCATTGGACGCGGCCGTCAAGCGCGGCGACTGGCAGACCAGCCGGGGTGAGCGGCCCACGATCAACGGCCGCCGCCTGGGCTTGCTGGGCATGGGCAATATCGGCCAGCAGATCGCCCGCCGCGCGGCCGGCTTCGATATGCAGATCGCCTACTGCACGCGCACGGCCAAGCCCGAGCTGCCCTGGCGTCATGTCGAGTCGGTGCTGGCGCTGGCGGCCGAGTCCGACTATCTGGTGCTGGCCTGCCCCGGCGGCGCCGCGACCCGCCATCTGGTCAACCGCGAGGCGCTGCAGGCGCTGGGGCCCGAGGGCTTTCTGGTCAATATCGCGCGCGGCAGCGTGGTCGATACCGAGGCCCTGATCGCGGCCCTGCAGGCGGACGAGATCGCCGGCGCCGCGCTCGATGTGATCGATGGCGAGCCCGTCGTGCCACCCGCCCTGGCTGCATCAGGCAAGGTGCTGCTCACGCCCCATGTGTCGGGCCGCTCGCCCGAGGCACAACGCGCCCAGCTGGCCTGCGCGATGGGCAATCTGGCGGCCTTCTTTGCCGCGCGGGAGTTGCTGACGCCGGTGCCCTGAGCCGGCCGCCTAGGCAATGCTGGCGTGTATCGCGTCGCGCACGCGTGGGTAGATCTGCTGGTTCCACCTGCGACCGCTGAAAACGCCGTAGTGCCCTACGCCGGTCTGGATGTGGTGGGTCTTCAGATAGGGCCGGATGCTGGGGCAGAGGTCTTGCGCGGCCACCGTCTGGCCGACGGCGCAGATGTCGTCGCGCTCGCCTTCGACCGTCATCAGCGCGGTGCGGCGTATCGCGGCCGGATTGACCAGGCGGCCGCGGTACATCAGCTTGCCCATCGCCAGGTCATAGGTCTGGAACACCTTCTCCACCGTCTCCAGATAGAACTCGGCCGGCAGGTCGTTGACAGCCAGGTACTCGTCGTAGAAGACCTGGATCGTGCGCGCCTCGTCGGTGCGGCCTTCCAGCAGTTGCTCGTACATCTGCTTGAACGACTGCTTGTGCCGATCCAGGTTCATGTTCAGGAAGGCCGTCAGCTGCAGAAAGCCGGGATACACGCGACGGCCGAAGCCGACGTGCGGCAGCGGCACATGGCTGACCAGGTTCTTTTCGAACCACTCGATGGGCTTCGCTGTAGCCAGCCGGTTGACCTCGGTCGGGTTGACGCGGCAGTCCACCGGGCCGGCCATCAAGGTCAGGCTGCGCGGCTGAGCGGGGTGATCGTCCTCGGCCATCAGCGCGGCGGCAGCCAGCGCTGCCACGCAGGGCTGGCAGACGGCCACCACATGGGTGCCCAGGCCCATCGTGGCGATGAACTGCATCATGTAATCGATGTAGTCGTCGAGGCTGAAGCCGCCATGGCTCAGCGAGACATCGCGGGCGTTGTGCCAGTCGGTGATGAAGACATCGTGGTCCTGCAGCAGCGTGCGCGCGGTCTCGCGCAGCAGCGTGGCAAAGTGGCCCGACAGCGGCGCCACCAGCAGCACGCGCGGCTGGTCGGCGTCGGCGGCGCTCAGACCCTCCTTGCGAAAGTGCAGCAGGGTGCCGAAGGGCAGTTGCTGCACCGGCACCTCGGTCACCGGCACGGGCTGGCCGTTGACCATCGCCTCGGTGATGTCGTAGGCCGGGCGGGCGTGGGTCAGACGCAGGCGCGACATCACGTCGCAGGCGGCGGCCAAGGTACGCACCGTCGTCTTCTCCGTCTTCTGGAACCATAGCGAAGCCGCCATGTGCTGAGCCATCAGGCGCAGCGGCGACATCAGGTCAGACTGCATTTGATAGGCTTGATAAAGCATGGTCATGGCCTTCGTTGGAGTCTGGCCGCGGTGAATGCAAGTTGCGAGCCAAGGCTCGCGGCCATATGTGGCACAGGGCTTGCAACCGTCGCTGGCAGCAGGAGCTCCGACATGACCAAAGCGGTACTGACGATCAGCAGCAAGAACTACGGCGCCTGGGCCTTGCGAGGCTGGCTGATGGCCAGGTTCGCCAAGCTCGAGTTCAGCGAGAACGTGATTTCACCGGACGACCCGGCGATGAAGGCCGAGATGCTGCTGCTCTCCGCCTCGATGCGTGTGCCGGCTCTTGAGCACGAGGGCATACACGTCTGGGACACGCTGGCCATCGGCGAGTACCTGCACGAGGTCAAGCCACGCGCCGGCCTGCTGCCGGCCGATCTGGCGGCCCGCGCGCACTGCCGCGCCATCTGCGGCGAGATGCACTCGGGCTTCAGCGCGATGCGCTCCTCGCTGCCGATGAACATCAAGGCCCACTTCCCGAGGTTCCTGGTCTGGTCGCGGGCGCAGAGCGATATAGACCGCGTGCTGACGATCTGGTCCGAATGCCTGGCCACCTATGGCGGGCCGTACCTGTTCGGCAGCAAGCCCGGCATGGCCGATGCGATGTTCGCGCCGGTGGTGACACGCTTCCTGACCTATGACGTGCCGCTGGACGCCACATGCACCACCTATTGCCGCCAGATCATGGCCCTGCCGGCGATGCAGGAGTGGGTGGACGCGGCACGCAATGAGCCGGATGAGATCGACGAGTTGGATGCTGAATTTTAGGAAGGCGGGCACCGGCTTGGTGCCCGCCTCTGCAATAGCGTGCGCCGCCGCTCAGTTCCAGGGCGTCGGATCCGGAATGGGGCACACCGGCTCGACGTCTATGGTCTTGAAATCGGCCGGCGAGACGATCTCGAGGTATTCCATATCGGGCGAGTAGTCGAACAGGAAATGCTTGATGCCGGGCCGCTGGTGCACGCAGTCGCCGGCCTCGACCAGCGTCTCCTGGTCGTCGTACATGAAGCGGGCCCAGCCCTTGAGCATGATGACGATCTGGAACTCCGCCTCATGGCGGTGCCAGCCGGTGCCTTTTTCGGGCGCCATATTGGCCTTCACCAGGTGCGCGATGACCTTGCCCTGGGTGGCGGCGGCGACGCCCAGATCGCGGTAGAGAAAGAAGTCGCGAAGGCCTCCACTCACATAACCGGTCTGCTCGGGTTTGACATGGGAGAACAGGGTGTCAGCGGTTTCCGACATGAGAAGCTCCTCTTCACACCTGGACAGGCCCGGCCAGGCTGCGGTGCAATCGCAGCAAGCATTTCTCGTTCCAGCCCAGGCCCCGTCCTGGCTGGCTCGTCAGCAACATCTCTGCCCCAGGGCCCGCCATGATCCGCATCGAACTTCAAATCGAGTTGAACTACACCGTGGGCCCGCAAGGCGCCGACTTCGTGTTCAACATCCACGCCGCGCACACCGCGCACCAGAGCATTTCGGCCGAGAACCTGGTGCTGAGCCAGAACGTCGCCTCGCAGATCCACACCGACCCGATCACCGGCAACCGCTATATGAGGCTCAGCGCCTTTCCGGGCGATCTGCGCGTGGCCTATCAGGCGACGGTGGACATCACCCACCACCGCGGCCAGACCGAGCAGATTGCCGAGGTCCCGGTGCGCCTGCTGCCGCCCGAGGTGATGAGCTACGTCTACCCCAGCCGCTACTGCCAGTCGGACCGGCTGCTGAAGCTGGCCAATGACGAGTTCGGCAGCCTGCGCCAGGGCTACAGCCGGGTGCAGACGATTCGCGACTGGGTACAGCGCCATGTCGCGTTCACCCCCAACACCTCGAACTCCAACACCTCGGCAGTCGACACCCTGATAGGCCGTGCCGGCATCTGCCGCGACTTCGCCCACCTGATGATCGCCCTGTGCCGCGCCATCAACATCCCGGCCCGCTTCACCACCGGCACCGACTACGGCGCCGACCCCGTTCTGGGTCCGCCGGACTTTCATGCCTATGTCGAGGTCTATCTGGGTGGCCGCTGGTACACCTTCGACCCCTCGGGCACGGCCATTCCGATGGGCCTGGTGCGCTTCGGTACCGGGCGCGACGCGGCCGACGTGGCCTTCGCGACCATCTTCGGCGCGGTGCAGTCGGGCGCACCGCTGATACGGGCCTGGGCCGTCGAGGACGGTGCCCACGGCATACGCCTGCCGCACCACACGCGGGAGGCCCTGTCTTCAGGTGACGGGCCGTTCCAAGCCTCAGCTCAGGGTCAAGGCTGAGCCTTGGCGACCTCGGCGTAAGCGTGGTGCAGCCAGAGCTTCAGCCGCTGGCGCTCCATCAGGCCCAGGCCGGCGTTGTCGGGCGCCGAGCCGTTGTTCTTGGCGGCCCAGAAGCTGCTGTTGCGCGCGTCTATCTTCTGCATCACCGGATCATGCAGATGCTTCAGGTCGACGACGCTGGCGCCGTAGCTCAGCGCCCGCTCCAGCTGGCCTGATTTCTCCAGCTGGCTGAAGTCATTGCCGCGCAGCTGGTTACGCACCAGCACATAGCGCAGGCGCTGGCCGAAGCGGTCCAGCAGCCGGGTCAGCAGATCAACCGAGTCGCGGCCCGAGTCCATCACATGCCAGTAGTGCAGCGAGAAGCCGGACAGGTCGGCCATGTCGAGCACGCCGGAGTCGTCCATCCAGGCCACCAGCGGCTCGTGGGTCTGCGCCGCCAGATCGACCAGCACGCGCGAGCCGGGCTGCTCGACGGCCCGCTCGACGATGTGATCCAGCATCTCGTAGCGGTCCACCAGCACCGGCGAGGCGTAGTCGGCATAGAAGCGCAGCAGCGCGCCATGCGAGCGGTCGGTGTCGAAACCGGTGAAAGGCAGTTGGTGATCGATGAAATACTGCGCCAGCACCCGTGCCACCAGCGACTTGCCGACGCCGCCCTTCTCGCCGCCGATCAGGTGAATCTTGGAACTTGCGTTCTGGTCTAGCTTCGGAACTTCCATGGGGGCTGCCGGTTGGGTGTGATGATTGATTGTGCAGCCACTGACGCAAGTCGCGTGCCCGCGCCGTGGAAAATGCGCTGCATCGCATGATCGCCGAGAGCCTTGCCAGACCCAGCATGAACGAACCCGTCGAATGGACCGATGGCGGCAGCCCCCGCAGCCCGCGTTTCGATGACCTCTACCGCAGCCGCTATGGCGGGCTGGCCCAGGCCCGCGCCGTCTACCTCGCCGGTTGCGGCCTGCCCGGGCGCTGGCAGGGCCGGCGAGACTTCACCGTGCTGGAAACCGGCTTCGGCCTGGGGCTGAACTTCCTTTGCACCTGGGCCGCCTGGGAGGGCGATGCGCAGCGCTGCGAACAGCTGAACTTCGTCTCGGTGGAGGCCTACCCGGTGGCCGCCGCCGATCTGTTGCGCAGCGTGCAAAGCCTGGCGGCGATGGACGGCGATCAGGCACCGCTGTTGGCCCGCGTGCAGGTATTGGCGGCCGAGTTGGCCGCGGCCTGGAGCGAATGGTCGCCCGGCCTGCACGAGATTCGCTTTGCCGATGGCCGTGTGCAGCTCATCCTGGCCGTGGGTCAGGTCTTGCCCATGCTGGCGCGGCTGTCGTCCTGCCAGGCCGATGCGGTCTATCTGGACGGCTTCACTCCGGCCCTGAACCCGGATATGTGGAGCACCGACACGCTTACCGCGATGGCCCGCCTGTGCCAGCCCGGCGCTACGGTGGCCAGCTACTCGGTGGCGCTGGCGGTGCGCGAGACGCTGCAGTCGCTGGGCTTCACGGTGAAAAAGCGCCCGGGGCTGCCGCCGAAGCGGCATAGGCTGGAGGCGACGTTCGAACGCCTGCGTGTCACAGCGGCCGCGGCATAGAAAAAGGGGGGCGCCCCTGGAGTGACGCCCCCAACACTCTCAAACATGCTTGTTGCGCAGGATTACAGGCCGCTGCGATCGGCCTCCAGATCGGGGTTGCGCAGGGCCGGGCCGTTGGGCGTGCCGCCGTCCTTCGATGCGCCGCCCCAGCCGTGGTCGGTGAGGTCGCAGATCACGCCGTTGGGGTCGCGATATTTGACCTCGTAGAAGATATTGCCCTTCACCGGCACCTCGCCCATGTAGTAGGTGCCGCCGGCGGCCTCGCACTGGGCGCGTGCCTCCTTGATCTCGTCGACCCAGAAGCCGATGTGATGCAGGCCCACATAGTCGCGGCCGCGCTCGCCGGCGGCCTCGTCGGTCTTGTAGTTGAGCAGGGCGATGGTCACGGTGCCGTCGCTGAGATAGACGCCGCGGGCCAGGGACGAGTCGGTCTCGCCGACCTTCTTCAGGCCGAAGGCCTGTTCGTAGAACGGTGCGGCGGCCCAGGGATCGGGCACCGAGATGGCGACATGGCGCAGTTTTCCAGACATTTTGATGGCCTCAGGTTTTCGGTTCGGTTGGGGGGTGGAGGACGTGAAATCACAACAGTCGTATGTATACATGATAATGTTTATGTATTCAATACGTCTCGGACAAAGCATTCGTGCGTCCCGCACCGCTAAAATCGCGGCAGTGGGGCGGCGGGCTTTGCAGGACGCCAGGACAAGACATCACAGCGGGCAGCAGCCCACAGGGACTCACGCATGGGAAACGCATCAGCCGGCATCTGCCGCAGCCTGACCGAGGACATCGTCAGCGGCAAACTGCCGCCGGGCCAGAAACTGGAGGAGCTGGTGCTGGCCGAACGCTTCCAGGTCTCGCGCACGCCGATACGCGAGGCACTGCGCGAGCTGCATGCGCGGGGGCTGATCGATCTGCAGCCGCGCAAGGGCGGCATCGTGCGCAGCATCGGCCTGCAGGACCTGTCGGACATGCTGGAGGCCATGGTCGAGCTGGAGGCGCTGGCCTGCCGCATCAGCGCCGAGCGCATGAGCGCGGTGCAGAAAAAGCAGCTGCAGATGCTGCAGCAGCAAAGTGAAGACTGCGTGGCGCGCGGCGACGAGGCCGGCTATCTGGAGCTGAACCACCAGTTCCACCAGCTGCTCAGCATAGGCGCGCAGAACCGCACGCTGACCGGCATCCTGGACAGCCTGCGCGACCGTCTGGCGCCGTTCCGCGCCGCGCAGAAGAAGGTCGAGCGCCGGCTCACCGTGTCGCATGACGAGCACCAGGCCATCATCGAGGCCATCCTCAGCGCCAACCCGGAGCGCTCCTACGAGGCGATGCGCAACCACACGGCGCGGCTGAGCATCAATGTGCTGGAGCTGCTGAGGCAGCAGCAGGAAGGCGAGCCGGCAAAGACGGCCCGGCCCGTGAAAGCAGCGAGCCCGGCAGCGGCCAAGACCACACGGCGGACAAAGTCCGCCGCCTGACAGCAGCCAGCAGCTCCAACCCACCGTGCCTAGAACTTGTGCGTGATCCCCAGCCCCAGGCCTGAGGGATCCTGCCCCGCCTTCAAGCCGGCGATGCCGTTGGCCGACAGGTTGTAGAGCGCCGCGGCACCGTTGTCAATCTTGGTGTACGCGGCCCAGATCTCGGTGCGCTTGGAAAGGTTATAGCCATAGCCCAGCGAGACCTGCGTCGCGCCCGAGTCGGTGCCCGGCGCGGCGATGCTGCCAATAGCAGCCGTGGCATTGCCCTTCGACGCCTGCGCCTTCACGTACGAGGCACGCAGCTGGCCGCTGCCGATGGTGTGCGTGGCGGCGATCTGCCAGGCATCGCGGCTCAGCTGCTTGGCCGTAGCCGGCTCATAGCGCAGCCGCTCCCAGGCAAAGCGCAGCCGGGTGGCACCGATCGAATAGGCCAGTCCGATGCGGTGCGCCGTGTCGCTGCTACCGGCGGCGAAGTAGTCGCGGTGCAGCTCGTAGCCATAGGCGGCGTAGAGCGGACCTTTGTTGTAGGTCACCAGGCCCGAGAAGATGTCGGGCGTCAACTTGTCGGTCTTTTCCTCGCTGGGCGCATAGGCCAGGCGGGCGGCGAAGCCCTCGACGACCGGGCTGTGATACTGGATCAGGTTGGGCTGGCGGCGGTCGAAGGACTGCGGTGAAAGGCCGTTGGCCGCCGTCGCAAAGCCATTGCCCAGGATGCCGTTGGAGGCAAAGATGCCAGCCGTGAACGGGTCGATCGCATAGACCGACACAAAGCGCAGCGGCGTTTCCCACTGGCCCAGTATCAGCTCGCCGTACGGCCCCTTCAACCCGACGGCGGTGTTGCGACCGCCCCAGGGGCCCTCGCCGGTGTCGGCGCGCACATTGGTCTCGATCTGCGCCCAGGCGCTCAGGCCACCGCCCAGATCCTCATGCGCGCGAAAGCCCAGCACCGACAGATTGTTGGCCAGGCGCTTGGCACCGGCGATGCCGCCACCGGCGCCGCTGGCGCTCACATGCTCCATGTCCACCTTCAGAAAGCCGTAGATGCTGACCTGGGCCTGCGCGCCGGTGCTGAAGGCCAGTGTGACCGCCAAGGTGGAGGCCGAGAGTGACAGGGCGCCAAGCCCGATTCGCTGTTTCTGCATGGGGTTCCTCTATCGATCAATTAATGGACACACAACAAGTCGTATGTATACATGACAATGATTGAGTATCCAAATAATCTGATGTTTCCCGGACACATCACGCCGTGCCACTCGCAAGGCTATTCAGTCAACAACTTGCTGAATCAACAAATATTTTGCGTTTGTATTGCTGGTCAAGCCTGTGTCAAATCGCCTCATGTTCCAGCCACAGCCTCCCGTTCAAGTCGACTCCAACGCCGACTTCCTGCGTGTCGAAGACCCCGCCTTGCTCAGCGGCCAGGGGCGTTTCGTCGGCGACATCGCCCAGCCCGGCCTGGCCCATGCGGTGTTCGTGCGCAGCCCCCACGCCCATGCCCGGCTGCTGAGCCTGGACCTGGCGGCGGCGCAGGAACTGCCCGGCGTGCTGGCCGTGCTGGGGCCGCGTGATTTCTCCGGCCTGTGCCAGCCGCGCGTCAACCGACTGCTCGCCGAGATGTGCCTGCCCGAGGCCGAGCTGATGCCCGGCGACCGCGCGCTGGCCGTCGGCGCGCCGGTGGCCCTGGTGCTGGCAGACACCCTGGAGCAGGCCCAGGCGGCGGCCGATCTGGTGTTTGCCGACTATGAAGACCTGCCGCCCGTGCTCGATCACGACGAGGCCGCGCCGGCACTGTACGAGAACGTGCCCGGCAATCTGGCGCTGCGCAGCGAGTTCCGGACCGGCCAGTTGCCCGGCGCCGCGGCCAGCGCCGAGGTTCAGGTCGAACTGCCCCGCGTCGCCCCGGCGCCGATGGAGCCACGGGCCAGCCTGATGTCCTGGCAGACCACCAGCGGCAGCCTGCAGGCCTGGATGTCCACGCAGACCCCCAGCCGCGCCCGCGAAGACCTGGCCCTGTGCCTGAGCCTGCCGCTGGAGCGCGTGCAGGTGATCGCGCCCGATGTCGGCGGCGCGTTCGGCGGCAAGGCCTCTGTCTATCCGGAGGATCTGCTCTTGGCCTGGGCCTCGCGCCGGCTGCAGCGGCCGCTGCTATGGCAGTCCACCCGCTCGGAGGATCTGCTGTCGGCCACGCACGGCCGCGCCGCCAGGTTGGAAGGCAAGCTGTGGGTGGACGCGCAGGGCCGCATGCAGGGCCTGCAGGCCGAGCTGCGCTTTGCGCTGGGTCACTGGCTGCCCTACAGCGCCGCAGCACCGCTGCGCAATGCCTGCCGCATCCTGCCGGGGCCCTACCGAGTGCCGGCGCAGCGGGTGCTGGGCGAGGGGCGCTTGTCGAACGCGGCGGCGGTGGGCATCTACCGCGGTGCCGGCCGGCCCGAGGCGGCCATCCTGATGGAGCGGCTGGTCGACGAGGCTGCTGCGCACAGCGGCATCGATCCGCTGCAACTGCGCCTGCTCAATCTCTGGGCCCCGCAGGATCTGCCGGCCGACTGGCCCAACGGTCAAAGGCTCGACAGCTGCGATCTGCCCGCGCTGCTGCTGCGTGCGGCGGAGCTGTTCGACTATCCGCGCCGCCGCGCCGAACAGGCCAAGCGCCGCGCCACCGGCGAGCTCGTCGGCATCGGCATGGCCCTCTACGTCGAGCCTTGCGGCCAGGGATTCGAATCGGTGCGGCTGGCGGCACAGGCCGATGGCCGCTATCTGCTCGCCACCGGTGCCACCGCCCAGGGCCAGGGCCGCGAGACCAGCTATGCGCTGATCGCCGCCCAGGTGCTGGGCTGCGCGCCCGACCAGATCACCGTGCTGCACGGCAACACCGCCACCTGCCCGGCCGGCATAGGCGCGCTGGCCAGCCGCAGCACGGCCATCGGTGGCTCGGCGGTGCTGAAGGCGGCTCAGCGCCTGCAACAGGAATTGAACGAAGGAAGCGCGGCGCTGCCGCACAGCGTCGAGCTGTTCCACGAGGTCGCCCACGAGGCCTGGGCGGCGGGCTGCGTGATGCTGGCGCTGCGGGTCGACGGCGACACCGGAGCGCCGACGATAGAAGACCTGGTCTGGGTGGACGACGCCGGGCACGTGGTTTCGCCCGAACTGGCCCACGGCCAGCTGCTCGGCGGCCTGGCTCAGGGCCTCGGCCAGGCCTTGATGGAGCGCCTGGTCTATGACGACAACGGCCAGCTGCTGACCGGCTCGCTGATGGACTACGCCCTGCCCCGTGCCGAAGACCTGCCCGCCGTGCGCCTGGCCAGCCTGCCCACGCGCAGCGCCGCCAATGCGCTGGGCGCCAAGGGCGTGGGCGAGGCCGGCTGCATAGGCCTGCCCGCGGCCCTGCTCAACGCCGCCCATGACGCGCTGCGGCCGATCGGCGTGCAGCAACTCGACTTTCCCCTCAGCGCCGAGCGCCTCTGGCGCGCGATGCAGAACCCCACCAACTGAGAACCCGACAATGAAGTACAGCAAACAAGACGCCAAGGCCTATGCCAAGGCCCATTTCACCGGCGTCTGGGCCGCCACGCTCACGCCGTTCAACCGCGACGGCAGGGTCGATGAGGCAGCGATGCGCGCCAATCTGCAGCACTGGATGGGCACGCTGAACCTCGGCGGCCTGTTCGTCTGCGGCAAGCAGGGCGAGTTTTTCTCGATGTCGCTGGCCGAGCGCAAGCGCAGCTTCGAGGTCGCCGCCCAGGTGGCGGCCGATCTGGGCCGCTCGCGCACGGTGATGTCCTGCTCGGATGCGAATCTGGACACGGTGCTGGAGCTGGGACGCCAGGCGCAGGCCGTGGGCGCCGACTGGATCGTCGTGCACAGCCCGGTGCTGCATTTCGGCGCCGACACCGACGAGACGATTTACGAGTACTACCGCTACCTGAGCGAGCAGCTGGACATCGGAATCGCGATGTGGAACCACCCCGATTGCGGCTATCTGATGAGCCCGCAGCTGTGCGCCCGCATCGCCGCCCTGCCCAATATCGTCGCCATCAAGTACAGCGTGCCCCGGCCCAGGTACAGCGAGCTCAGCCGCCTGGTCGGTGACCAGATCCAGGTCAGCACCGCGTCCGAGGAGGAGTGGCTGGACAATATCGAGGAGCTGGGCTGGCGACTGTATCTGTGCTCAACCCCGCCGCTGCTGCTGCAGACCGCCGCCGACCAGCGCATCAACGACTACACGCGCCTGGCCTTCGCGGGCCGCTTCACCGAGGCCCGTGCCGTGCGCGACAGCCTGGAGCCCGCACGCCAGGCCTTCAAGGCCTGCAAGCCGCTGGGCAAGCCGCAGGCGCACAGCAAGTACTGGCTGGAGCTGCTGGGCCTGGCCGGCGGCCCGGTGCGCCGGCCGCTGCTGCAGCTGACCGAGGACGAGAAGGCCTTGATACGCGAGCAGTTCGCCTTGAGCGGCCTGAAGCTGGGTTGAGCCATGCCGCGCCTAGCCCTGACGATCAACGGCCAGCCGCAGACGCTGGACGCCGCCGCCAACACCCTGCTGCTGGACCTGCTGCGAGACCGCCTGCTCCTGACCGGCAGCCACCGCGGCTGCGACACCGCCCAGTGCGGCGCCTGCACCGTGCGGCTGAATGGCCGCGCCGTGAAGGCCTGCAATGTGCTGGCCCTGCAGGCCGATGGCGCGCACGTTGACACTGTCGAGTCATTGAGCGATGGCAAGCTCTGGCACCCGATGCAGCGGGCCTTCTCCAAGCACCACGGCCTGCAATGCGGCTTCTGCACGCCGGGCATGCTGATGCGTGCCTGTGCGATGGCCGACGAGGGCGTGCCGGCCGAAGACGGTGCGGTACGCCAGGCGCTGGCCGGCAATCTGTGCCGCTGCACCGGCTACGAGGGCATCGTCGGCGCCGTCTGCGAAGGCATGCGCCGGATGCGCGGTGAATCCATCGAGGCTGCAGATGCAGGACTTTGACTACTGCCGCCCAACCAACGTGGCCGAAGTGCTGGCCCTGCTGCGCGACGGCGTCGACAGCAAGCTGCTGGCCGGCGGACAAAGCCTGCTCGCCTCGATGAAGCTGGGCCTGATGGCACCGGCACGGCTGATCGCCCTGGACCGCATCCCGGCGCTGCGCAGCAGCAGCGAGGAGCAGGGCCGGCTGTGCCTGGGCGCGATGCAGACCCATGGCGAGCTGGCCGCCAGCCCGGCGCTGCAAGCCTGGGTGCCAGGCCTTGCCCAGATGGCCGGCCACATCGCCGATGCGCAGGTGCGGGCGATGGGCACGGTGGGCGGATCGCTCGCCAACGCCGACCCAGCCGCCTGCTGGCCGGCCGGCGTGCTGGCCCTGGGCGCAACGCTGATCACCGACCGACGCGAGATCGCCGCCGACGACTTCTTCACCGGCCTGTTCGGCACCGCGCTGGAGCCCGACGAGCTGCTGTGCGGCATACGCCTGCGCCAGCCCCGCCGCATGGCTTACCTGAAGTTCGAACAGCCGGCCTCGCGCTTTGCATTGGTCGGCGTGGCGGTGGCGCAGTTCGACGACGGCGTTCGTGTTGCCTTGACCGGCACCTCGCAAGGTGCCATACGCCTGCCTGCTTTCGAGCAAGCACTGAGCCGACGCTTCGACCCTGCAGTACTGCAAGGCCTGCGCGTCGATGAAAACATCATGTCCGCCGACCTGCACGCCGGCGCCGACTACCGCGCCCATCTGGCGGTCGTGCTGGCCAGCCGGGTGGTGCAGCAAGCACTGGAAGCAAGCGAATGAATAGGAAGCTACGTGTTGCGTTGATAGGCCATGGCGCCATCGGCCGCGTGATCGCCCGCGAGCTGCTGGCGCAGGGCGGCAGCGAGGTCGAACTGATCGCCGTGCTGTGCCACCGCGCCGAGGAGGGCGGGGGCCTGCCGGTGCCGGTCTACACCGAGCTGCCGCCGCTGCTCGCCCTGCAGCCCGATCTGATCGTCGAGGCCGCCGGCCACGAGGCGGTGCGGGCCTACGGGGCGGACTGCCTTGCCGCCGGCGCCGACCTGCTGCTGGTCTCCGTCGGTGTGCTGTCCGACCCGGACGTGCTCGACGCCCTGGAGCGCGCCGCCCGCGCCGCCGGCCGCCAAGTGCTGCTGCCCTCCGGTGCGCTCGCCGGGCTGGACTATCTGCAGGCCGCGCGCCTGGCCGGCCTGCAGTCGGTCTGCTACCGCTCGCGCAAGCCGCCGCAGGCCTGGCGCGACACGCCGGCCGAGAAGTTGCTCGATCTGGGCTCGGTGCGCGAGGCCACGGTGTTCTTCCGCGGCACCGCACGCCAGGCGGCCCGCGACTATCCGAAGAACGCGAATGTCGCGGCCACGTTGGCGCTGTGCACGCTGGGTCTCGACGACACGCAAGTCGAGCTGATCGCCGACCCGCAGGCCAGCGGCAATGTGCACGAGATCGAGGCGCAGAGCGTCGTGGGCCGCCTGAGCGTGCAGGTGCAGAACCTGCCCTCGCCGGACAACCCCAAGACCTCGCTGGTCACACCCTACAGCGCCTTGCGCACCATCATGTCGCGGCGCGCCGCCGTGAGCGTGTAGAAGACGCGGCAGGAGCGACCAGATGCGCTTTCAGATGTTCCACCATGGCCCGCGCCGCAGGCGACAGCGAACGCTGCTTCAGCTGCGCGAGGCTCAGCTCGCGCCGCACCTCGGGCGCGGTGAGCGGCACGCCGACCAAGCCCTGGGCCCGGCCCTCCGGCGCACCGACGCGCAGGGCATAGGCCGGCAGTATGGCCACGCCGAGGCCTGCCGCCGCCATCGCCATCGCCGTGGTGATGTGGCTGACTTCCTGTGCCGGCTTCGGGCAGCCGCCCAGCGGCGCAAAGGTCTGCTCGACCAGCGCGCGCAGGCCGCTGCCGGGCTTCAACAAGAGCAGCGGCTGATCGAGCAGCTGCGCCCATGTCAGGCTCGCCTCGCCGGCCAGCGCATGGCCGCGCGCGCAGACCAGCACCATCGGGTCGGCCAGCAGCGTTTCGGCCTCGATATCGGGCTCGGCCGCATGGTCGAAGGTGGCCAGGGCCAGGTCCAGCTCGCCCTGGCGCAGCTTGGTAAGCAGCACATCGGCGCTGGCATCGGTCAGGCTCAGCTCGACGCCGGGCCAGGCCGCGGCAAAGCTGACCATCAGCTCGGGCATCATGCTGGCCGCCAGCAGCGGCGTGGTGCCCAGGCGCACGCGGCCGCGGCGGCGTTCGGCCACCTCGCGCAGCTCGTGCGCGGCATGGTCCAGATCGGCGAGCAGGCGCTCGACGGTGGGCACCAGCTCGTGGCCAGCCTCGGTCAGCTCCAGGCGCCGCGTCGTGCGGTCCAGCAGGCGCAGGCCCAGCTCGGCCTCCAGCCCGCGTATCAACGCCGACAGCGCCGACTGGCTCAGGAACAGCTCCTGCGCCGCCCGCGTGAAGCTGCCCTGGCGGGCCACGGCCGCAAAGCCGCGCAGCTGCTTCAGCGAAACATTGACGGGCCGCAGGCGTGCGGCTGGAGATTGGCGGTCGTCGGACATGGGCGGCAGGATCATAACCACGGGGATGCTGTTCAGCAGCATCCCCACCCAGGAGATAGCGATGCTTAAATTTGGCCCCCCCCTCAATCTGCAGCGCTGGATCAGCGAACACGCCGCCGAGCTCAAGCCGCCGGTCGGCAACCAGCAGATCTGGCAAGACGCCGACTTCATCTGCACCGTCGTCGGCGGGCCCAATCAGCGCACCGACTTCCATGACGACCCGCTGGAGGAGTTTTTCTACCAGCTGCGCGGCCAGGCCCATCTGCTGCTGTGGGATCGCGGCCGCTACGAGCGCGTCGATCTGAACGAGGGCGACATCTTTCTGCTGCCCGCGCACGTGCGCCACTCGCCGCAGCGCCCCCAGGCGGGCAGCCTGTGCCTGGTGGTGGAGCGCACCCGGCCTGCGGGCCTGCTCGACGCCTTCGAATGGACCTGCGCCCATTGCGGCAGCCTGGTGACGCGGCGTGAGGTGCAGCTGAACAGCATCGTCCGCGACCTGCCCACCGTCTACGACAGCTACTACGCCAGCCCGGAGGCCGAACGCCGCTGCCCCGGCTGCGGCGAGATCCACCCCGGCCGCGCCTGGCGCGACTGGCATGGCGTGCTGGCACACAAGCACGCCCACGCCGCCGTCCCCATCGCTCCTCTGGAAAACTGAACATGAAAATTGAAAACCAACGCGAGCTGCCCTGCTCGCAGGCGCAAGCCTGGGCGGCACTGAACGACGACGCCGTGCTGCAGGCCTGCATCCCCGGCTGCGAATCGCTGACCCGCACCGCACCCGACCGGCTGGAGGCGGTGGTCATTGCCGCCGTCGGCCCGGTGCGCGCCCGCTTCACCGGCAAGCTGGCCCTCAGCGAAATCAACGCCCCGACCGGCTACAAGCTCAGTTTCGAGGGCCAGGGCGGCGCGGCCGGTTTCAGCAAGGGCACGGCCGAGGTCAGGCTCAGCCCGGTGTCGGCGCGCAGCACGCAGCTGCATTACGAGGCCACGATGCAGATCGGCGGCAAGCTGGCGCAGATCGGCTCGCGCATCGTCGACGCGGCGGCGCAGAAGATCATCCAGGAGTTCTTCACCCGCTTCGAGGCGCAGCTGACGACGGCGCCCGCCGCCGAGGCTCCAGCCCCGGTTTCGATCAGCCGGTGGGCACAGCTGTGCAACTGGTGGCGCAGCCTGTTCGCCAAGCCGGAGGCTTCAGGCTGACCGACAATAGCGGCATGGCCAAACCGATACCCCGCCTCAGCCCCGACCAGATCCAGCGCATCATCGCCACTGCCTGGGACGACACCCCGCCCTTCAACGCCGTGCTGATGCAGCACGGCATATCACAGGGCGAGCTGGTGCAGCTGCTCAAGCGCGAGCTGACGCCCAATGCCTTCAAGCTGTGGCGGGCCCGCACCGGCGGAGGCAAGCCCAATGCCCCGATGAAGCGCAAGCCGCGCGGCAAGTGACTTGATGCGGCCCCGGCTTTGCCCTAGTCTGCAAGGCTCGCAAACCACAACGGAGATGCTCATGTCCCCCAAGCACAAGCGTTCTGTTCATCGGTCTCTCGCTGCAGCTGCTGTCGCGGCGCTGCTGCTCGCCGGCTGCGCCGGCATGGGCGGAGGCAAAACCGGCATGAGCTTCTTCGTCACCAGCGTCGGGCCCGGCAAGGGCGCCGATCTGGGCGGCCTGGCCGGTGCCGACAAGCATTGCCAGACCCTGGCCGCAGCCGCAGGCGCCGGCAATCGCAGCTGGCGCGCCTACCTGAGCCAGCAGGCGGTGGGCTACGACTCGGCAGTGAACGCTCGCGACCGCATCGGCAAGGGCCCGTGGATCAACGCCAAGGGCGTGGTGGTGGCCACCGATGTCGAGCATCTGCACGGCCCCGCCAACAATCTGAACAAGCTCACCGCGCTGACCGAGCGCGGCGAGAGCGTCAAGGGCCGTGGCGACACGCCCAATATGCATGACGTGCTGACCGGCTCGCAGCCCAACGGCATGGTCGTGGCCGGCAGCGCCGACGCCACCTGCGGCAACTGGACGCTCAGCGGTGCCGGCTCGGCCATGGTCGGCCACCACGACCGGACCGGCCTGGACGAAAGCGCCCCGGCCAAGTCCTGGAACTCGTCGCACCCCTCGCGCGGCTGCAGCGCCGATGCGCTGAAGACCACCGGTGGCGCCGGGCTGTACTACTGCTTCGCGGCCGATTGAGGACAGCGGGCGCCCATGCTCAACAAGGTCCTGCTCTACGCCCGCGACCCGCAGCAGACCTCCGCCTTCTACCAGCGCTATTTCGGCTTTGCCGTCCATGCCGATGACGGCGACGGCATCATCGAACTGGCCTCGGCCGAAGGCGGCGCCCATCTGCTGATCCACCAGGCGGCCAAAAGCGTCAAGCTGGGCCAGGTCGGCGTCAAGCTGGTGTTCGATGTGCAGGACATCGAGGCCTTCAAGCTGCGCAGCGCAGCGCTGGGCCTGAGCTTCGGCAGCACCCACCAGGCCGATGGCTATGCCTTCGCCAATGCCAAGGACCCGGACCAGAATCCGGTGTCGATCTCGAGCCGGGCGTTCAGGACTCGGGCGTGACCAGCGCAAGCGCGTAGATATGGCACAGACCGAACTCGTCCTCCTGCTCCCGCTCGAATGACATGCCGACCTTCTCGGCGACGCCGACCGACGCGGCGTTGCCCGGCGTGATCAGGCAGATCAGCCGCTGGAGGCGCAGCACCGTTCGTGCGTGCTCGACGATCGCTCGTGCTGCCTCGCTGGCAAAGCCTTCCCGCCAGCGTGCTTTGGTTATCAGGAAGGCCAGCTCCACTTCGAGCCTGCCGTCAATCTCCCAGGGCAGCAGGCCGCAACGTCCCAGGAAGGCGTCCGAACTCCTCTCTATCGTGGCCCACAGGCCCAGCTCGGGTTGGCGCCGGTGTCCGTTGAGAAACCAGTTCAGTTCTTCACGCGTCTCGTCCAGCGTGCGCGTGCCATCAGGGAAGTAGCGGCGGATGTCGGGGTCGCGGTAGAGGGCGTACAGCGCCTCAAGGTCACCCGGCACCAAATGGCGCAGGAGCAGGCGTGGTGTCTCCAGGATGATCACGGTGGCTAGCGCCGCTCGTGCAGGACGACCCTGAAGTTCTCGTCTTCGGCGGGCGCCTGGAAGTACACGGTGATGGCCTCGAACTCGGCGTCCGTGGTCCAGGCCGAGCCCGCAGGCAGCGCGGCACTTCGCTGCTTCAGCTGGCGCTTGCAAAGCTCGTCGGGCGTGTCGATGAAGTGCAGTTCATGCTCGACGTTCGCGCCTTCAAAAAGCGCTCGAAACCACTGCCGCTGAATTCGCGTGTTGCCCGGAAAGTCGAGCACCACCGAAACACCCTGCTTCAGCAGCGCTGTGATGTGAGGCGTCAAAGCCTCCCTCAAGCGAGCGGAGTATTTGACGAAGTCCGGGATGATCAGGATCTCGCCCGGGTACAGCGCCGCAAGCAAGTCGTCCTGAACCAGCAGCACGGCATGCTTTGCCTGGGCCAGGACCTTCGCATGGGTTGATTTGCCGGCGGCCATCTTGCCGCACATGAAGTACAGCGTCGCGCAATTGCCACTCATGTTCGGCGCACTCGATTGGCCAACACCTCGCCCAGCCAGGCCATCGGCAGATAGGCGAGTATCAGATCCGTGGCGCTGAACCACACCGGTGCCGGCAGCAGTATCACGTTGGCAATGCCGCCCAGCAGGAAGAAGCCACCCACGGCCCAGGCCGCAACCAGCGGCTTGCCGGGCACCAGCAGGCTGGCAACGAAGGCGCCGGCCAGGGTGCCCAGCGCGTGGGCCAGGAAGGGAAACACGAAGTGCCGGGCTTCAAAGAGAGGCAGCGAGGCCTTCAGCCCTTCCATCGTCGTCACGTCGGCCCCTGCCGGGGGCGGTATGACCTTGCCGCTGACCGTGATCAGCGCCATATTGACCGCGCTGCCAATCACCAGGCCCAGCAGCACCGACATGAACACCCGGAAGAACTTGGCCATGCTGAGTCTCCATAGAAGTGGAGGACCGTACTCGCCGCAAAGTGTGGCGCGCTGCGGCGCCGACGGACATCGGGTGCAACCCGCTTGATGGAATGCGGGCGTGCAGCACTCAAGCCTTGGCGCTTGCCGGGGCCTGCACAACCCGCTTGACCATGACGAACTTGACGATGCCATGTGGATAGACATCGTGCCGGTAGGCAATCTCATAGCCCAGCGATTGATAAAGCGCGGGCGCCTGGAAGCTGAAGGTCTCCAGATAGAACACCGAGCAGCCTCGCGCTCGCCCATGGGCCTCGAAGGCCTGTATCAGCTGCCGTCCGATGCCCTGGCGGCGGTGCGCTGGCTCGACCCACAGCTGCTGCAGCTCGCAGCAGGGACCCCACCAGCGCCCGACCGCCCCGGCTACGACCTGCCCGGCGTCGGACCGCGCGAAGCAGGCAATGGGCTGCACCTCATGCAGCGGGGCGGCCAGGTCATTGGCATCGCCCAGGCCCTGGTCGATTACCGCCGTTTCATCCGGCGGATGGCTGTCGTGAATGCTGAGCGAGATCGCCGTCATGACTGCTCCCAGGCGTTGACCGGTAGCAGCTTATCGCAGCGCCCGCTGCGGCAATGCGGGCAGCAGAACCTGCACCTCGGCCATGGTGCGGGCCACGGCATCCGCGCCCGCCGCGAGCAGGCGCTCGGCCGAGGTCATGGCCGAGAAGCCTATGGCCCGCATGCCCGCCGCCTTGGCCGCGCGTATGCCGGTGGGCGTGTCCTCGACCACGGTGGTGCGCAACGGGTCGGCATCCAGCGTGCGGGCGGCGAGCAGGAACAGGTCCGGGGCCGGCTTTGGATGGCGCACATCGTCGGCGGTGAAGATCCTGCCCTCGAAGCGCGGCAGCAGCCCGGTGTGCCCCAGCGTGAAGTCCACCTTGGCGCGATTGCCGTTGGAGGCGACGCAGAACGGCGTCTGCAAGCCGTCCAGCACCTGCTCGACGCCCGGCACGGCTGTCAAGCCAGTCTCGAAGGCCGCCCGGGTCCTTTGGGAGAACTGGGGCAGGAAGTCCGCGGGCGGCGGCGCGCCGAGCAGCTCGCCGATGCGTTCCATGCAGACAGGCATCGAGGTGCCCATGAAACGCTGGACGGCTTCGTCGAAGCTCAGCGGCGCGCCAAGCTCCTCAAGCATCTGCTGCAGCACGATGTGGCTCAGGCGCTCGCTGTCCACCAGCACGCCGTCACAGTCGAAGATCACGAGGGAGGTCATATACGTTGTCGTCGCCCGCAGTGGAACCCGGCTGCAGTGTAGGGGCGCACGGCGCCTCCAATGGCCTGCGCCTACCGAAGCGCCCGCTGCGCCACCGCCACGAACCAGGCAATGCCCAGCGGCAGGGCGGCGTCATTGAAGTCGTAGCAGGGATGATGGAGCGGCCGGTGCAGGCCGGCATCGGCGCCCAGGCGGCGCTGGCCCAGCCACAGATAGGCGCCCGGGCGCTGCTCCAGCATGAAGGCGAAGTCTTCGGAGGTGAAGGCCGGAAGAGGCGCCACCGTGGCTTGCAGGCCCGTGTCGGCGGCAGCGGCCAACGCCAGCTCGGCCTCGGCAGCGCTGTTGATGGTGGCCGGGTAATAGCGGGTGTATTTCACCTCGACCTCGGTGCCGCTGGCCAGGGCCACGCCCTGGGCGGTGTCGTGCAGGGCGGCCTCGATGCGGTCTTGTGAGTCGGGGTCGAAGCTGCGCACGGTGCCGGTGATCTGCACCTCGGCCGGCAGCACATTGTGCGAATGGCCGCCCTCGATGCGCGTCACCGACAGCACGGCCGACTCGCCGGGGTCAATGCGTCGGGCGACGATGGTGTTGAGCTGGGTCACCAGCTGGCTGGCCGCCAGGATGGCGTCGGGTGTGTGATGGGGCTGGGCGGCATGGCCGCCACGCCCGCGAACGCTGATGTCGAAGCGGTCTGCCGCCGCCATGATGGGGCCGGGCCGCGTCTGGGCGTGGCCCAGCGGCAGATCGGGCCAGTTGTGCAGCGCATAGACGCTGTCGCACGGGAAGCGCTCGAACAGCCCGTCCTCCACCATCGCCTTGGCGCCACCCCGGCCCTCCTCGGCCGGCTGGAAGATGAACACCACCGTGCCGGCGAAGCGCCGCGTGCGCGTCAACTGGCGGGCCGCGCCCAGCAGCATGCTGGTGTGGCCGTCATGGCCGCATCCATGATGCACGCCGCTGAACAGGCTGGCGTGCGGCAGGCCGCTCTGCTCGACCATGGGCAGGGCATCCATGTCGGCGCGCAGGCCGACGCTGCGGCCCGCGCCGTTGCGCAGGAGGCCGACGACGCCGGTGCCGCCCACACCCTCGTGCACCTCCAACCCCAATTCGCGCAAGGCCGCCGCCACGATGCCGGCCGTGCGGTGCTCGGCAAAGGCCAGCTCCGGGTGGGCATGCAGGTCGTGGCGCAGGGCCACCAGGGCGGGCAGCAAGTCGCTGATGTCGTCGTTCATCCCAGCAGTCTGCCTCACTTGCCGGCATCAACCGCATCCGCCAGCTGGGCCAGCGTGTGGAAGTGATAGTCCGGCGTGGTGATCTGCTTGACCTCCAGGGTGCCGCCAAAGCCGGGCTGGCCGTGGCGCCGCTCGATCCAGCAGGTTTTCAGGCCCAGGCCCTTGGCCACGCCGATGTCGTGGTACTGGCTTTGCGCCACATGCAGATTGTCGGCCTGGCTGTAGCCGCGGGTGCTCAGCCGGCCGCGGGTGAAGGCGAAGAATTTCACGTCCGGCTTCTCGCACAGCGCGTCGTCGCTGGTGACGCTGTCGTCGAAGGGCATGTCCAGCGTCTTCTCGAAGTGGGCGAGCGCCCAGCGCTGCGCATTGGTCATGGCCACCAGCTTGAAGCGGGTGCGCAGGCGCTTCAGCGCCGCCACCGAGTCGGCAAAGGCCGGCCAGCGCGGCACCGAGTCGCGCAGCCCTTCAGCCAGCGTCGGCGTGTCGGGCATGCCCAGCTCGGCGGCGATGGCATGCCAGCAGCGCACCAGGTCATCCGGGTAGGCGATCGCCTCCTTGCTGGCCCGGGCGCGGCGGTAGGCGGCCAGGAAGTCCTCGTCGCCGACGGGGCTGTCCGGCAGCGCCTCGTGCAGGTAGTTGAGCATGCCGCGCTCGAAGTCGATCAGCGTACCGACGACGTCGAAGGTCAGAACTTTGAAGTCTTGCAGGGCCATGGTGGATGCCTTCACGAAGAGGTGGTGGATTGGGTAGCGGATTGATACTGGCCCGGCGTCATGCCGCACAGGCGCTTGAAGCGGCGCGACAGATGGCTCTGGTCGTAGAAGCCGGACTCGCTGGCCGCCCGCGCCGCCGGCATGCCCTGGCTGAGCAGCGTCTGGGCATGCTGGACGCGCAGCACATTGACATAGCGGTAGGGCGACATGCCCACCCGCTCGCGGAACACGGTGGCAAAGCGCCAGACGCTCAGGCCACACAGCTCGGCCAGGCTCTCCAGGCGCAGCGGCTCGCTGAGGTGGGCACGGATATGGGCCAGCACCGGCTCCAGCGAGCGGCGGGGCCGGGTTTCGGTGAGCGCGGACGGTGTGGCCATGAGCCAAAGCTTAAGTTCGATGCCGCCAACGATGTGCCCGTAAACCCGCCGCCACGCAGTAGCGAATTGCGTATCCGGGGGCCGGCCGCGCAGATCATGCCGGGTGACAAGAGCGTCCTATCTGCACGCCCGCCGCGTGGCTAGTCTGGCCGCTTCATTCACCTTGGACGCCCCATGCCCATCACCATCCTGAAGCAATCCCACGCCCTCGCCGGCCTGCAAGACGAGGGCGCTGTTGCCCGCCCCTTGAGCGCCCCCACCGCCACCACCCGCGGCCGCCCGGTCGAACTGGAGGGCTCGGGCAACAACCGCAGCGGCATCTGGGAGTGCACACCCGGCCGCTTCGAGCGCCAGCTGGCCAATGCCGAGGTGATGCATATCCTGACCGGCGCCTGCAGCTTCACCCCCACCGGCGGGGAAACGCTGCAGATCACGGCGGGCGACACGCTGTTCTTCCCGGCGCACACGACGGGCGTGTGGGACATCAAAGAGACCTTGAGGAAGGTCTATGTGGTGATGGCTCAGGACTGAGCGCCTGAGCGCGCTTGCGCCGCTTAGGCGAAGCGCGCAATGGCAAACGGCGCAATCGGCGTCGATGTCTGGCCTGTGGCCAGCAGCTCGGCCATCACCTCGCCGACGCCGGGGCTGATGGCGAAGCCCTCGCCATTGAAGCCGAACGCATAGTGCAGGCCGGGGACGCGGGCGCTGGGGCCCAGCACCGGGGCCCAGTCGGCGGTGTAGCCCTCGATGCCGCTCCAGACGCGCAGCAGCTGCACCTGCTCGAAGGCGGGCACGAAGCGGCGCATCTCGCGCAGCTGGCGCAAGATGTTATCGGGCTTGACGTAGGCGCGGATCTGATCGGCCAGCGCCGGGCCCTTCAGCCCGCCGCCGAAGACGATGTTGCCCCGCTCGATCTGACGCCAGTACAGGCCCTCGTGCTCGATCGGTGTCGATACACCGATGGACGGGCCGATGGCATAGGGCAGCGGTTCGGTCACGCCCATCTGCGGGCCACGGGCCTCCAGCGGCACCGGCTCGCCGAAGCTGGCCGCGAACCGGCCCGACCAGGCGCCGCTGGTGACCAATAGCTGCGCGGCGCGGAACCGGCGGCCATCGGTGGTATGGGCAACGAAGTCGGCGCCGTCGCGTTCGATGTGCGCGACCTCGCTGTGCTCGTGGATGGCGGCCCCGGCACGGCGCGCGGCGCGGCCGAAGGCCGGCCCGGAGAGGCGCGGGTTGGCGTGGCCGTCGATGGGCGACAGCGAACCGGCAACCACCTCGTTGCTGAAGATGCCCCAACGCTTGCGCAGGGCCTCGGCCGTGAACAGCTCCAGCTCCAGGCCCAGCGGCAGTGCGTCGCGGGCATGCTGCTCCAGGATGGCCGCCTGCTTCTCGGTGTAGCAGACGCGCAAGTGGCCGTAGGGCTTGAACTCCAGGTCCTCGCCGAGCAGCTCCTTGACCCGGCCCCAGACGGCGCGGGCGCGGTTGGCCAGCGGCATCTGCGCCAGGTCGCGGCCCTGGCGGCGCACATTGCCGAAGTTGGTGCCGCTGGCCTGGCGGCCTATCAGCTCGCGCTCCAGCAGGGTGACGCTGAGGCCATGCTGCTGGCGCAGGAAGAAGGCGGTGGTGGTGCCCATCAGGCCGCCGCCGATGATCAGCACATCGCTCCGTTGGACGCCGATCATTGCGCCACCTCTTGCGTACTCATCATGATGGGCTTGACCGGCGCCTGGCCGCGGATGCGGCCCACCGACTCGATCGGGATATGGGCCGCAGCGGCAATCACCTCGGCCGCCCCATGGCCGCAAAAGCGCCCCTGGCAGCGGCCCATGCCGACGCGGCTGAAGGCCTTGGCGCGGTTCACCTCCTGGCTGCCAAGTTCGCGTACGCAGCGGCGCAACTCGCCGGCGCTGACGGCCTCGCAGCGGCAGACCACGGCCTCGTCGGGCAGCGCGGCGGCCTGTTGGTGCGGCCAGGGAAAGGCCAGCAACAGACCCTGGCGGAAGCGGTCCATCGTCGCCAGCGTGGCGCGCAGCGGTCCCTGCTCGGCCTGGTAGCGTTCGCTGCCCTGCTGCAGATCATGCAGCGCGGCCAGTGCGGCCAGACGGCCGGCGGCTTCGGCGCCATCGGCCCCGAGAATGCGCACGCCATCGCCGGCCAGATAGACGCCCGCCGTGCTGCTGCGGCCGTCTTCATCGATGCGCGGCAGCCATTGGCGGCTCAAGGGCTCGAATACGAACTCGCAACGCGCCAGATCGGCCAGCTGCGACTCGGCGCGCAGATGCCAGCCCAGGCCCACGGCATCGGCCGCGAACAGCCGCGTGCGGCCTCGGGCATCGCGGACGGTGACGCCGGTCACGCCCTGTTCGGGGGTGCTGTCTATGCGCACGGGTGTGATGCCCTTCAGCAGCGCAACGCCGGCGCGCTTGAGCATCACCTGCAGCTGCAGCCCGCGCCACAGCAGCTGCGGGCGACTCAGCAGGCCGCGCAGGGCGGCAAGAGGCGGGATGGCCGGCGAGGTGTCCAGCACCGCCTCGACCTTTGCGCCGGCCTTCACATACTGCGAGGCCACCAGATACAGCAGCGGTCCGCTGCCCATGAAGACGACCCGCGAGCCGATCGCGCAGGCCTGCGCCTTCAGCGCGATCTGCGAGGCGCCCAGGCTGTAGCAGCCGGCCTGATTCCAACCTGTCACCGGCATCAGCCGGTCGGTGGCGCCGCTGCAGACGATCAGCGCGTCGAAAGCGATGTCATGCGTCTCGCCGCTGGCCGGGTACACCGTGTGCAGCTGTTTCGCGCTGACGTTCCAGGCCAGCGTGTCGCCGCGGTAGTCGATGCGTTCAAGCAGCGCATCGAAGTCGCTGTGCAGCGCCTGCGCCTTGGCCGCCTCGCTGCCATACAGGGTCGCGTAGTCGCGCTTGAAGCCCTCGGGCTGGCGGCGGTAGACCTGCCCACCGGCGCGATTGCCCTCATCGATGACGATGGGCCGCAGGCCCGCCTCGACCAGCGCCTGCGCCGCCCGCACACCGGCCGGGCCGGTGCCGACGACGATCACGCGGGGGCCGCTCACAGCTCGCGCCCCTGCACGATCTGCAAATCAGGTGTCACCGGCCAGTGGCTGGCCGGCGGCGAGGTGCGCACGGCCATGCCCTCCAACACCGGCGTCGAGCAGGCGCGCAGGCGCTGGCCCGCTTCGGTCCAGACCCAGCAGTCCTGGCAGGCGCCCATCAGGCAGAAGCCCGCCCGTGCGCCGTCGCCGAACTCCGACCGGCGCAAGCTGCGCTGGTGGCTCAGCACGGCCACCAGCAGGGTGTCGCCCTGCATGGCGGTGACGGGCTGGCCGTCAATGCTCAGCCGCAGGGCCGGGCGGCCGGTTTCGGCCAGGCGCACAAAACGCGCACCGGGCGCTTGGAATGAAGCAGCACTCATGTGTTTGGAACAGGGTCAGAGCGTCGGCGGGAACAGCCGCTCGATCGGATAGTGGTTCTTGATGAAGGGCGACTTGATGACGATGAAGCTGAAGTACTTCTCGATGCCGATATTGCGTTCCAGCAGGTCTTCGACGATGGACTGGTAGTGGTTGACGCCACGCGTCGTGAACTTCAAGAGATAGTCGTAGCCGCCGCTGACCAGATGGCATTCGATGATTTCGTCGATCTCGCGTATCGCCGCCTCGAAGCGCACGAAGTCCTCGCGGTGGTGGTCGGACAGCGTGACCTCGGTGAACACGGTCAAGGTGTCGCCCAGCTTCTCCAGCCGCAGCTGGGCGCCGTAGCCGGCGATATAGCCGGCCTGCTCCAGCCGCTTCACCCGTATCAGGCAGGGGCTGGGCGACAGGCCGACCGCGTCGGCCAGATCGACATTGGTGATGCGGCCATTCTTCTGCAGCTGGCTGAGGATGCGCAGGTCGAGACGATCAAGCTTGAGGGGGCCTACCACGGTGCGTCACTCGCTGGTTGTATGGGGGAGCTCGATTTTGCGCCGCGAACCTGCCGCCATCACTTCATCGCGGCGCGCACGTCCGGCGCGGCCAGGATCTCGTCCAGCGTCTTCTTCAGCCGCGTGCCCATGATCGCGAACTCGTCCTCGGTGAAGCACAGCGCCGGGGCAAAGCCCAGGATGTGGTCGCCGAACGAGCGGAACACCAGGCCGTTGCGGTAGCCGGCGTCGAAGATGCGGTCCGACAGGCCCAGGGCCGCGTCGAAACCCCGCTTGCTGGCCTTGTCGCTGACCAGCTCCAGCGCGCCCAGCAGGCCGCGGTGGCGCGAGTCGCCGACCAGCGGATGGTCGCGCAGGCCGTCGAGCACGGCCGCGAAATGCGGGGCCACTCTATGCCCGTTGGCGAGCAGGCCGCCTTGTTCGTACAGACGCAACACCTCAAGAGCCACGGCCGCACTGACCGGGTGCGCCGAGTAGGTCGCGCCATGGCCTATCGCCGCGCCGGTCGGTGCGCCATCGGCAATGCCGGCGTACACCGCCTCGGACATCAGCATCGCGCCCATCGGCGCATAGCCCGAGGTCAGGCCCTTGGCCAGGGTCATCAGATCGGGCTGCACGCCCTCGGCGTCGCAGGCGAACATCGGGCCCGTGCGGCCGAAGCCGGTGATGACCTCGTCCACGACGAACAGGATGTCCAGCTCGCGGGCGGCCACGCTCATCGCCTTCAGCCAGCCCTTGGGCGGCACGATCACGCCGCCCGAGCCCTGAATCGGCTCGCAGAAGAAGGCGGCGACGTTCTCGGCGCCGAGCTGGGCGACCTTGGCACGCAGCGCCGCCACCGAGGCGGCGATCTGGGCCGCGTCATCGAGGCCGGTGCGGTAGCTGTAGGGCGAGGCGATGTAGTGTTGCGTCGGCAGCGGCATGTCGAAGCCGCGATGGAAGGCCGGCAGCGCCGTCAGCCCCGAGCCGGTGGACGAGGAGCCGTGATAGCCCCGCTCCAGCGAGATGAAGTGCTTCTTCGCCGGCCGGCCGGTGTTGTTGTAGAACTGCGTGATCAGGCGTATCGCGGCGTCGATCGCCTCCGAGCCGCCCAGGGTCAGATAGACCCGGGTCAGCGAGGCCGGCGTGATTTCCACCAGCTTGGCCGCCAGCCGAATCGCCGGCTCGCTGCCGAAGTGGAAATAGCCGGTGGCGTAGGGCAGCTTGCGCATCTGCTCGGCCGCCGCCTGCACCACGCTCTCCTGCCCGTAACCGACATTGACGCACCACAGGCCGGCAAAGACATCGAGCAGCTGGTGGCCGCTGGCGTCCGTCAGCCAGGCGCCCCGGCCCGACTCCAGCACCGTGACGCCGCGCTGCTCATGCTTGCGCCAGGGTGCGACCGGGTGTATCAGATGCTCGCGATCGAGCGAGACAAGGGCGTCGAGATGGGGGTGCGCTGGGGACTGCATGGGCCGACTCATTCATCATCGTGAAGACGGCTCCAGCTTAGGGCGGAGGGCGCAGCGGGTGGTGCTGCAATGGGGGCGCCTGCCGGCGCGCTGTGGCTGTTCTCGTGGGCTTCTCGGCAGAAGATTCTGCTGCGCCCCGGTCAGGCCTTGTCACGCACGAGTATCGCCTTCGAGTCCTCGAAGCCTATCGGCGCCGAGGTGTGCTCATGCACTATCCGGGGCACATGCCCTGTCGTGCGCAGCACCCAGCTGATGCGGTTCTGCATCGCGCGCAGCGGCTGGCCCTCGGCCGAGACGCCGGCGTAGGTGACGATGGCGCTCACCGAGGCCATGTCCTTGCCGGTAAAGGCCTGCACATCGGCAAAGCTGACCTTGACCCGCTCGGTTCCCAGCGAGGTGAACCAGCCCTCCACCGTGCGCTGCCATGCCTCGGCGCCCTCGTAGGACCAGACGCCCCAGGCATCGAAGACTCGGACCTCCGGGTCATAGAGCCGCATCAGCGCCTCGACATCCTTCTTGAACACCGCAGATTCATAGACGCCAAGAATCCGCGCAATGTCCTTGTCCAGTTCGCTCATCAAGTCTCTCCAACGTTGGGGCGGGCAGCACAGCATAACCATCCGGCATGGGCTACCTGACCGTGGCATAGCCCGGCCGCAGCCGCAGCTTCTTCACCAGGCCGGAGGGCTCGAACAGCAGCACCAGCTCGGTGGCGGCGCGGGTGGTCTTGTCCGGGCCCGGCCATCGATAGACCCAGACCTCGTAGCCGCTGTCGAACGGTATGACGATGGCCTTGCTGCCGAGCGCGGCGGCGACCTCGGCCTTGCCGCTCTTGCCGATGGCAATCAACTCCATCGCCGCCTGCGGCGTGAGGGCCTGGCCGGCTGGCGTTCGCACCGGTCCGGGGCCGTCCGGCGATGGCTCGGGCCCGCCGGGGCTGTCGTCCATGTACTCGAACTCGACCCGCGTGTCGTCCGGCCAGCTCGGGTCGCCCAGCGGCAGAAAATAGGTGCGGTCGACCAGCACCTCGCAATCGCAAAAGGGCAGGTCGGACTTGAAGTCCGGATCGTCGCTGGCCGCGGCATACAGCCGGTCAGTGGGCAGCACCTCCCGGCGTGCACCTGCCACCAGCGTGACGCTGAACAGGGGCCGTTCGGCGAAGTACAGATACCTCGCGGCCTTGCGCCCGCAATAGCTCTTGCTGTCGGTGAACAGGTCGGCGAGCCGGGCGACGAGGCTGAGGTTGGATATCAGGCCGGACTCCAGACCGACCAGGCATTCCAGGCGCAGGTCGCCCAGCCGCCGGGTGTCGGGTGGCAGCCCCGGGGTGCGGATCTCGGTGCGCCAGGTCATGGTCAGCCGCTTGCGATTGGGCGAGACGACGGCGTCTTCCTGCAGGGCCTTGGGGTCGCGCGTCAGCACGAAGGTGTGATCGGCGGCGACGGGCACCCGGTAGTCGAACGTGGTCGCTATGAGCTCCAGGATGATGTGATCCACATCGGTGCCCGGCTTTCGCGGCAGCAGCTTGAAACGCAGCGAGGCATCGGGCGCGAGGGCCGCCCGGGCCCGCTCGAAATAGTCCATGCCCCGGACCATCTTTCGATAGGACTTTTCCACCGGCTCGCTGGACGTGCCGGTGACGGTGACCTGCGGCAGCGCCTCTTTGGGCTGCGCGAGCAACGGCTGCGCGCACAGGGCGGCGCAGGCCACGACCGCCGCGATGGGCAGCGCCCGGCGGAGCCTGCCGGCTTGAAGGCGGATGCTTGAGACCCTGTTCATGCGTCGACCTCCGTATCCACGCTCAGGGCCTGGCCGCCACCGGCTTGCGGTGCAGAAAGGTCAGCACCGGCGAGCGGCTGCCCCGAGTCGGGAAGGCGGTGTTGACCGAGTCGAACAGATCGGCGAGCGTCTCCTTGTACAGCTCGTCCACGGCCTTGACCCATTCGCGATGGCCGTTCTCGCCATAGCTGAAGGCCTGGATCGCACACAGGGTCTGGCGGCAGTCAACGGCGACCACATCGAAGTCACCGGTTCTGGCATGGCGGGCCAGCGCCTGGCGTATCTGCCGCTCGGCCTCGGTCGCCCAGGCATCGTCGCGCGGCTCCTGCTCCAGCCGTTCATGGTCGGCGGCGGCAAGCACGGTTTCGTGGATCAAGGTCTGGTGATCGCTGGACAGGGCGAACGCCGAGCGCGCAGGGCCTGCCTGGTTCGTCGGCCGCGGGGGGGGCTTGATCATCGCCGCGGGCACAGCCGCAGTGGCCGCGGCGGACGCGGCGTTGGGCGTCTGCACGGTTGGCGCCGGCCCTTGAAGCGGCTGCGGGCTCACCAGCGGCGTGTCGGTGACCGCCGGCGCCACTGCAGCAGGTGCCGCCTCCTGGGGAGGATCGCCCCCGCCTCGCCAGACGAGCAATGCCGCAGCGACGGCAAGGCCGCACAACAGGGCAATCACGGACGGGCGCATACGGTGGCGGCTTGATGGTGGCAATGGCTCGACAAGTGTCCAGTATGGGTGCTGCGCGTCTTGCGCAGGTCTCGGCGAGCATGTCGGGGTGATGATCTGCCTCAAGCAGTGGCCGACCACCGCTCAGCGCGGGGCATCGGCCGGCGCCGAGGCGGGCTCTGGCGGGGTCTCGGCGCGCGCGGCGCCTGCCTCGTCCATTGCGTCGTCAGCGCTTTCCTCGGCAGCGGAGAGTGCCGCCAGGTCGACACGCACGGGCGGCGGCCGGCGTGACGGCGGAAAGACCGCCTTGCCATCAAGCCACCCGCCCTTGATGCCCTCGCGAAAGAAGTCGCCCACCAGCAGCACGGCGTTGTGGCCGCCCTGGCCCCAGTAGCTGCTGCGCATGGCCACCCGCGCATCATTGAAGCCGACCCAGGCGCCTGCCACCAGGTGGGGGTGCATCAGGATGAACCAGCCGTCGTTGTTGCGCTGTGTCGTACCCGTCTTGCCGGCCACGTCGCCGACGATGCCGAAGCGGGTGCGCACCGCGGTACCGGTGCCGCGCGCGATCACGCCGCGCATCATGTCCAGCAGCTCGATCGCGTTGCCCTCCGCCATCGCCCTGCGCCTGAGGGCCACCGGTTCGGCCACCACCACGCCGTGGCGGTCGGTGATGCGCTTGACGAGGACTGGCTGCACGCGCTCGCCCTGGTGGGCGATGGTGGCATAGGCGTTGACCATCTCGGCCAGCGTCACCGGGCTGGTGCCCAGGGCCAGCGACGGCACAGCGTCCAGGGGGCTCAGCTCGACCCCCATCGCCCTGGCCAGCGCCGCCACGCGGGCAACGCCCACCTTCTGCGATACCTGCACGGTGATGGTGTTCTTCGAATACACCAACCCGTCACGCAGCGTCATCGGTTCGTTGGTGGCGCCTTGCATATCGGTCGGGCGCCACACCTTGCCATCGCTCAGCGCGTATTCGACCGCTGCGTCCTGGTAGATGCGGTCGGGGCTGATGCCGCTTTCCAGCGCCGCGCCGTAGACGAAGGCCTTGAAGGTGGAGCCCGGCTGACGCGAGGCCTGCGACACATGGTCGTACTGGTCGACATCGAAGTCGCGACTGCCCACCCAGGCCTTGACCTCGCCGGTGCTCGGGTCAACCGCCAGGAAGCCGGCCTCCAGGCGGGTCTTGCCGCGCTTCAAGCGGTCCAGAAAGGCGCTGTCGGCCAGCAGCCGGTTCAGCACCGGGCCGTCGTCGCCCGGCGCCGCTGCGGCGGCATCGCGGTACTCGGGCGTCTCGCGGGCGAAGGTGCTCAGCAGCTCGGGCCTGGACTTCCACAGGTGGGCGAACGGCGCCACCTTGCGCTGGGCCGCGACATAGGCATCGGGCGTGGTCGCGACGACCCGGGCACCGGCCTGCGCCCATTCCACATCGGCCACCGCCTGCAGCGCGTCCGCCTGGCGCTCGACGGCGCGGGTGGCGGCTTCCTGCAGCCGTGCGTCGAGCGTGGTGTGCACTACCAGCCCGTCCGTGTAGAGGTTGTAGTTGTGGAGGGCCGCCCAGTCGACCAGCCACTTGCGCACCTGGGCGACGAAATGCGGCGCCGCATCGGTCTTGTCGGTCTGCCGGTTCAGCGAGATGCGCAGCGGCTCCTCGGCAAGGCGCCGGTAGTCGGCCACCGGCAGCATGCCGCGCCTGACCATCTGCGCCAGCACCAGGTTGCGACGCTGTTTCGAGCGGGTCGGGTGCAGCACCGGGTTGTAGTAGGCCGTGCCCTTGAGCATGCCCACAAGCGTGGCACTCTCCAGCAGGTCAAGCTCGGCCGCCGACTTGTCGCAGTAGGTGCGCGCCGCCATCTCGATGCCGACGACGTTGTAGAGAAAGTCGGCATTGTTCAGATACGCCTCGAGGATCTGCGGCTTGCTGAAGTTGCGCTCCAGCCGCACCGCGACGATCATCTCCTTGAGCTTGCGTTCGATATTGCGCTCACGCCCGATTTCGTCCGGAAACAGCTTGCGCGCCAGCTGCTGCGTGATCGTCGAGCCGCCTTCGACCCTGCCCTGCGCGGTTCGCAACAGCGCCGCCGCGGTGCGCCAAAGGTCGATGCCATGGTGCTCGTAGAAGCGGGCGTCCTCGGTCGCCACCAGCGCGCTCAGCAGGTGCGGCGACATCTGGTCCAGCGTCACATGCTCTTGCTGCACACGGCTGAAGCTGGCCAGCGGCTGGCCATCGACCGTCAGCAACACACTCGCCCGCGCCGCTTCGGCCCGCTTCAACTCATTGGCGCTGGGCGCAGACTTCAGCAGCATCGCGAAGTAGACGCCCGCAGCCAGCATAAGCATCAGGGCCACCGCGGCGACGCCCCACAGCGTGAGGCGAACCACGGCACGCGAGTTGACCCGGCGTAGCAGGGGCTCCGCCTTGTTGATCATGTCGCTATGGGAGGGGTTGTCCATCGGGCTCACGTCGATCGCCATCGGGAAGTCAATGCAATGTCGCCATGACCGGCCGTTCCGACACCTTGATCGAGCGTAGGCCCCCCAGCCGGTGCCGCAGGTGGGATGGGCGCGCCATTCGGCGTAGGAAAGCGCCGACGGCGGGGGCAGCAAGCGGGCGGTTTGAGTTGCGGATGGCGGGTCGTTGGCCGCTGGTACACCGCTGGAAGCGTGTCACGCTCAGCAACTTCTCATTGACGGGTTTGACCGGCTGGCCGCCCCCCTGTTCTTCGGCCTCGGTCAAGGCGAGGCCTTTGCTCGCCGCTGCGCCGCGGTGTGATGGACTGGGCTACCGGGTGCCGGTGGAGTAGGTGATCGTTGTGGCGGAGCGACTGGAGGGCTGAGCCGCGGCAAGGTGGCGGCAGGCCCAGCCCCGCCAGCCGCCGGGCTTCAGTGCGGGGGTCGCCCTTGCAGGGCGACTGCCTTGCGGTGCTCGCAACTTGGGCCGGGCGCAAAACTCGGACCGTTCGCTGCGCTCACTCACCTCGGACAATCGCGCCCAATCAGTCCATCGATCCGCACGCTGGCGCGTGCTGGCCCAAGCCGCTGCGCTCCTCAGCCCCGCACAGGCGCCCGTCGGCTGGCGGGGCTGGGCCTGCTAGAAGCGCCGGGGGCATGCAAGTTGAGAAAGACGCGGTGCAGTTCAGCCCAGGCTCTGCGCCAAATGCAAACTTTGCCGCCCGAATTTGGTTGCGCTAAGCTGCATGCCGCTGCACCCACTGGCGCAGCTTGGGAAACTGCACGACGGTGGCCGACATAGCCAGAAGAGACACCGCCTTTGACATCTCAGGGTCGCCCGGTGCGTCTTCCAATACAACCACGCGGGTACCGCTCTCAGCACCGGCATTCTTCAGATCGGTCATCTTGCCGAAACCTGAATATACGTTAGTCCAGTTCACTCGGTCGTCCTCTGCGGCGACAGGCTGCAAGTAGATCAGTTCTACCTTGCCCTGTATGGCAAATGGAAGTTCGAGTTGATGACCGCTGGCACCAGTCACCTGCACATCGCGCAGCAACCGTTCGCGCAGCTCCGTCTCAAGTATGTCTCCGACAACTTTCGTGAACGATTCGGCACGCACACGAGGCGCCCACGCAGTCTCGAAGTGGCCGACTGCCAGAGCAGCATTGAGTACCGCCACGACACCTTCATGCATCTGAGAGCCGTCCACGGTCGTAGAGATAACACCGCTGCGTGAAATGTTTACAGCGCTTGCCGCACGACGCACGGCGTCCACGCGTCGATCCGTGATCTTGATGCCCATCGCTGAAGCATGCATCAGCGCCTCGGCGTTGTCCGTCACATATACGCGACTGCCGCGCTTCTCGACATAGACACCGACATGCTCGCCGTCGGCACCATAGGAGAACGGCGACCAAATGCGTAAGGTTTCGGCGTCGAGGCTCATGCACTCGAAACCGATGTTGGAGAGTAGGGACTGGCAGTTCATAAAGCCAACTCTTGCTGTCCGTCGTTGATGGCCTTGTCAGGGTGTACAAATGGGGCGTCGGCGATCCCGGCTCGGTCTAGGAAGTCCTTCCATGCTGCGGGTCCGTCGACCGGAATCAGCATGAACGGCTCAGCGTAACCATACCCTTCTTCTGACCAAGTGTGCTCGTGATTACCGCGGATGCGCTGAAGATAGAAGGGGCGACCTTTGCCTACTTTGTTCGTGTGATGCATGAGCGGCTGAACATCGATGGCGTAGATGCGCTCACCACCATACAGTAGGCCGAAGGTCCAGTTCTCCGGCTTGGGGCCATCCTTGCGCTTCCATTGGCACACGATGAGCAGCCCCTCTGGCGTCTCGGTCGGGTCGTCCTCAAACTCAAGTGCTGAGCGGTACTCGTACCAAACCGGTTCCGTGTGGTTGAGCTTCTTCGCCCAGCCCATCGGCGCAACCAGTTGCTTCTTTCGTCCGAGGACCTTATGCGCGTTGGCGACTGTTATCAATCCGGAGTCCCTCCCCGGCGACATCGTAACGCCGTAGACGCATAGGTCACGTACCCATCTCTCCTAAGCGTAAAGTCCAGCGTGCGAGGTCTCGCTACGTGCTTGCTGCTACTGGCGGTCTTTGGCTCCTCGACCGGTGGGTGAACCAGTTCCTGCAGAACTTAGACAGTTCATGGCCGAGACACGTACAGCCAAACCACCCTCAGTACCCCAACCCCCGATCCACCCGCCCCGTCATCCCCTCCCCCACCTCAAACCGCCGAATGTTCTCCAACACCACCTCCGCCGCCGTCTCCGGCTGCGTCATGCTGGCGATGTGAGGCGTGAGCCAGATCTTCGGGTGGCGCCAGAAGGGGTGATCGGTGGGCAGGGGCTCGGGGTCGGTGACATCGAGGATCGCCTGGGCCAGCTGCCCGGTTTCAAGCGCAGCCAGCAGATCGGCCTCGACCAGATGCGGGCCACGCCCGACATGCACGAGGCTTGCGCCCGCAGGCAGCGCAGCAAACAGCCCCGCATTCAGAAACCCCCGCGTCGCATCGGTCAGCGGCAGCAGGCAGATGAGGATTTGCGTGCGGGCCAGAAACGCCGGCAGCTCGTCCGCGCCAGCAAAGCACTGCACGCCCTCGAGCTGATGCCGTGACCGGCTCCACCCCGCGCAATCAAAACCAAAGCCGCGCAGTTGCCCCAGCACCGCCTGGCCCAGCGAGCCCAGGCCCAGCACGCCGATGCGGCGCTTGGCGGCGGGCTGCACCTGAATCGTTTTCCACAGGCCTTCGCGCTGTTGGCTCTGGTACTGGGGCATGTCGCGGTGCAGGCTCAACACGGCCCAGCTGACGTACTCGACCATGCCGCCGATGATGCCGGGCTCGACCATGCGGACCACGGGCAGGTCGGAGGGCAACTCGTCGAACTTGAACTGGTCGACGCCAGCGCCGGAGGAGAACAGCACCTCCAGATTCTGGAACAGGCCGCGGATATCGGGCGGCGGCTCCCAGGCGGCGAGGAAGCGCACTGCGGCCGGGTCGCCGATATCGGGCCAGATGCGGAAGTCGAGTTGCGGCGCCTGGCGGGCGAAGATCTCGGCCCAGACGCGGCCGCGCACCGGGTCGGACTTGTAGACGAAGCTGGCCATGCAGGCTCAGCCCAGCGCCTGGGTGGCGATGGCGAACCCTCGCGTGCCGGGCACGGTGGCCAGCGGCGTGCCGCGCACCATCTCGGTGGGCGCGTCGACGCGCAAGAGGCCCAGCGTCTCCAGCCATTCGGTCAGGCCGCCGTCGAAGTCGACATCGATGCGCACGAACTTGCCGGCGCTCAGGCCCACCAGGTGGGCGATCAGGGCCTTGGCGCCTTCGGCGTCGGGGGCGACGACGGGGCCGATCTGCAGGCCGCGACCGAAGCGGCGCAGCATCGCGAAGCCGCGGGCATCGCCGTCATGGTCGAGCACCACGGTATCGGACTGGGCCAGCAGGCCGGTGATCAGACCTTCGCGGGGCATGCCGCGGGCCTTGGCGTCGAGCTGGCAGAGGGCGAACACATCGTTGTGGTCGGAGGGGCGCAGGCGCCAGCCTTCGTCCAGCGCGACCAGCGGCGCCGACAGCGCCGTGCCCTGGTGCTGGCGCACCTCGCCGCTGCGCACAAAGCCCAGGCGCTCGTAGAGGCCGCGGCCATCGGCGGTGGCGTGCAGCAGCACGCTGCGCTCGCCCAGGCTTTCGAGCGCGGCCTGCATCAGCCGGTAGCCGATGCGCCGGCCCTGGCAGCGCGGGTCGACGATCACCAGGCCCACGGTGGCCTGTGTGGGGCCCCAGGGCCAGATCAGGGTGGTGCCGACGACCTCGCCATCGCGCTCGGCCACCAGGCCGCTGCCCAGCGAGAAGGCGAACTGCCAATCGGCCAGCCGGTGCGGCCAGTGCACCTGCAGCGACAGCGCGTGCGCGGCCTCCAGGTCGCTTTCTTGCATCGCACGCAGGGCAACACCATCGGCCGAGGCGGGCGCAGTAGTGGGTTCGACGAAGCTCAAGACACTCTCCAGATGACCGTGTTTGCTTGATGTTTGCAAGTTGACCCGCCGCGCGCTAGGACGATCTTGCTGGTTTTGACCATACCGCAGCTTCGGCTGTGCGCACACCGCAGCTCGCAATTTACTGCGCTGTGGCGGGCGCCAACGCCAGCCTATTGCGCCCCACCCTGCCTAGCATTTGCGGTGTCGAATGACATGGAAAAAAGCAAAGGCCAGGCCCGTGCAAACTTTTGATCCCGATCTGATCTCCGTGCCCAGCGGGCATTTCATTGGCGGCAAGCTGCTGGCCGGCGGCGCAGGCGAAGCGCTTGACGTGCTGCGCCCGTCCGATGGCCGGGCCTATGCCGCGCTGCCGCTGGGCGACGCCGAGCTGGTGGACCATGCGGTGCAAAACGCCTGGGCGGCCTGGCGCAGCAGCGACTGGGCCGGCCGCCCGCCGCGTGAGCGGGCCAGGGTGCTGCGCCGCTGGGCCGATCTGGTGGAGGCCGACAGCGCGGTGCTGGGCCCGCTGGAGGCGGTGGGTTCGACCCGGCCGCTGAAGGATGTGCTGGCCTGGGACGTGCCGTTCACCGCCGAGGGCCTGCGCTTCTTCGCCGAATATGCCGACAAGCTGGGCGGCGAGGTGGCGGCCACGCGCAGCGACAACCTGGGGCTTACGGTCAGCGAGCCCTATGGCGTGGTGGGGGCGATCACGCCCTGGAATTTTCCGCTGGTGATGGTGTCGTGGAAGGTCGGCGCGGCCATGGCCGCCGGCAATGCGGTGGTGTTGAAGCCCTCGGAGCTGACGCCGTTCTCGGCGCTGCGCCTGGCCGAGCTGGCCATTCAGGCCGGCGTGCCACCGGGCATCTTCAATATCGTGCAGGGCGACGGCCGCATCACCGGTGACGCGCTGAGCCGCCACCCGCGCATCGCCAAGATGACCTTCACCGGCAGCACCCGCACCGGAGCCGCCATCATGGCCGCCTGCGCGCTGCACGGCCCCAAGCCGGTGACGCTTGAGCTGGGCGGCAAGAGCCCGCAGCTGGTGTTTGACGATGCGCCCAACCTGCAGCGGCTGACCGGATTGATTGCCGGCGCCATCACCGGCAATGCCGGCCAGGTCTGCGTGGCCGGCTCGCGGCTGATCGTGCAGAAGGGCATCGCCCCGGCGCTGATCGACGGCCTGCTGACCCGCTTTGCCGCCCAGCGGCCAGGCGCCACCTGGGACGAGGCAGCGACCCTGCCGCCCATCATCTCGGCGTTGCAGGCAAGCCGCATCGATTCAATCGTGCGGCGCGCCGATCAAGCCGGGGCGCAGATTCTGGGCGGCGGCCTGCGCAGCACAATCTGCGGCGACGGGGCCTATTACCTGCCCACCCTGATAGCCAACGTGGCCGCCGACAACCCCGCCGTCGTCGAAGAGATCTTCGGCCCGGTGCTGACGGTGCAGACCTTCGACACCGAGGAAGAAGGCCTGGCCCTGGCCGCCCACGAGCACTACGGGCTGGCGGCCGGCGTGCACACGGCGGACATCGGCCGTGCCCTGCGGGCGATGCGCCAGATCTCGGCCGGCACAGTGTGGATCAACCGCTACGGGCGCTCGGCCGACTTCGTGATTCCGACCGGTGGCTACCACCAGTCCGGCATCGGCAAGGACCTGGGCCGCCAGGCGGTTGAGGCCAATTTGCGCCTCAAAAGCGTGCTGATCGACTTCGCGGCGCCGCAATGAAGTGCGCCGCCGCACCCCCGACGAGCGCGCCGCAGGCTATGCCGAGGCGGGCCGCCCAAACCACAGTTTTGTGTGCCGCCCCCGGCCAATACCCCGCATTTCTATTTTGTTCACATGCTTCAATGAAATCCTGATGACAAGCAATGTGAGCCGGCTGTTTTTGCACCAGTGATCAGAGGAAACACCCCATGACCTTCCGCCCCAAATACATCACCTTCGACTGCTACGGCACCTTGACGCGCTTTCGCATGACCGAGATGACGCGCGACATTTATGCCGACCGCATCAAGCCCGAGCAGATGAACCAGTTCATCGCCGACTTCAGCGCCTACCGCTTCGACGAGGTGCTCGGTGACTGGCAGCCCTACCAGGACGTGCTGAAGAACGCCGTGCGCCGTCTGTGCAAGAAATGGGGCATCCAGTACTTCGACCATGAGGCCCAGCAGTACTACGACGCCGTGCCGACCTGGACGCCGCACGCCGACGTGGCCGCGGGCCTGTCGAAGATCGCTCACGAGATTCCGTTGGTGATCCTGTCCAACGCCGCCGACGACCAGATCCAGAAGAACGTGGCCCTGCTCGGCGCGCCCTTCCACCGCGTCTACACCGCCCAGCAGGCCCAGGCCTACAAGCCGCGGCTGAAGGCCTTCGAGTACATGCTGGACTCGCTGAACGCCAATCCCGAAGACCTGCTGCATGTGTCGTCCAGCCTGCGCTACGACCTGATGTCGGCCGACGATCTGGGCATCAAGAACAAGGTCTTCGTGAACCGCGGCCATGGCCCGGGCAACCCGGCCTACAACTATGTCGAGATCGCCGACATCGGCGGCTTGGCCGGCGTGGTCGGTCTCTGACACTCGTCACGCCATGAAGCTCGACTCCTACTGGACCGATTCGGCGCCGGCCTTCCAGCCGGCCGCGGCAGACCTGCCGGCCAGCGCCGACGTGGTGATCGTCGGCGGCGGCTTCACCGGCCTGTCGGCGGCGCGCAGCCTCGCCAAGCGCGGTGCGCAGGTAGTAGTGCTGGAGGCCTGCGACCGCGTCGCCAAGGAGGCCTCGGGGCGCAATGGCGGCCATGTGAACAACGGCCTGGCGGTGGACTATGCCGCGGCGGCCGACCAGTACGGCGTCGACAAGGCCCGGGCCTGGTACCGCGAGTTCGATGCGGCGGTGGACACCGTCGCCCGGCTGGTGCAGGACGAGCAGATCGACTGCGACTTCCAGCGCAACGGCAAGCTGAAGCTGGCCACCAAGCCGGCGCACTACGAGGCCCTGGCCCGCAGCTGCGAGCGGCTGGCACGCGAGGTCGATCCGGACGTCGAGCTGCTGGATGCGAGCCGCGTGCGCGACGAGGTGGCCAGTGATCGTTTCGTTGGCGGCCTGCTGCAGAAGAAGAGCGCGCAGATGCATATGGGCCGCTTTGCCGCCGGCCTGGGCCAGGCGGCCCAGCGCAGCGGCGCGCAGATCCACCTGAACACACCGGTGCTGAAGCTGCAGCGGCAAGGGCAGGGCCACGAGCACCTGGTGCACACGCCGCGCGGCACGGTGCGCGCCAGGCAGGTGCTGCTGGCCACCGGCGCCAGCCTGCATGGCGGCTACGGCACCTTTGGCTGGCTGCGCCGGCGCATCGTCGGCATCGGCAGCTTCATCGTCGTCACCGAGCCGCTGGGGCCTGAGCGGGCCCAGGCGCTGCTGGCCGGGCGCCGCACCTATGTGACGGTGGCCAATATCCACCACTATTTCCGCATGACACCCGATCACCGGCTGGTGTTCGGCGGCCGTGCGCGCTTTGCGATCTCCAGCCCGACATCGGACCAGAAGAGCGGCGAGATCCTCAAGCGAGGCCTGGCTGAAATCTTTCCGCAACTGGCCGACGTGCGGATCGATTACTGCTGGGGCGGCCTGGTCGATATGAGCCAGGACCGCCTGCCCCATGCCGGCGAGCGCGACGGGCTCTATTACTCGCTGGGCTACAGCGGGCACGGCACGCAGATGTCGGTGCATATGGGCGAGCGCATGGCCGAGACGATGCTGGGCAACGCCGCCGCCAACCCCTGGCGCGACCGGCCCTGGCCCGCCATACCCGGCCACCTCGGCCCGCCCTGGTTTTTGCCCGCGGTAGGGCTTTATTACCGCCTCAAGGACATGGTGTCCTGAGTCGCCAACCGCCACTGTTTGTAGTACATCACTCTGTCCAGGAGAAAAGCATGAACGAGAGCAAGCAACTGCTAGACCTAGTCGGTCCCCAGGAAAGCACCCGCATGATGGATGCGCTGAAACGTGGCGCCACGCGACGCGACATCCTCACCATGCTGATGGCCGGGGGCATGCAGATCGGCCTGGCCGGCGGCCTGGCGGGCACGGCGCTGTCGGCCCATGCGCAGACGCCGAAGCGCGGCGGCAAGATACGCGTGGCCGGCGCCACCGCGGCGATCACCGACACGCTGGACCCGGCCAAGATGTCGAACCAGACCGACTACTCGCGCGGCACCATGCTCTACAACGGCCTGACCTCGCTGGACGGCAGCCTGACGCCGCAGCCCTCGCTGGCCGAGGAGTTCACGACCAAGGACGCCAAGACCTGGATCTTCAAGCTGCGCAAGGGCGTGATGTTCCACGACGGCAAGCCGCTGACGCCGGCCGACGTGGTGTTCTCGATCTCGCGCCACAAGGACGCCGCCACTGCATCGAAGGCCAAGGCGCTGGCCGACCAGATCGACACCGTCAAGGCCAGCGGCGCCAACGAGGTGACGATCACGCTGAGCGCCCCTAACGCCGACCTGCCGGTGATTCTGGGCACCTTCCACTTCCTGATCGTCAAGGACGGCACGACGGACTTCTCGACCGGCATCGGCACCGGGCCCTACAAGCTGAAGGAATTCAAGCCCGGCGTGCGCTCGATCGCGGTGCGCAACGAGGCCTACTGGAGGCCCGGTCGCCCCTATTTGGACGAGATCGAGTTCGTCGGCATCGGCGACGAGGGCGCCCGCGTCAATGCGCTGCTGTCGGGAGACCTGGACCTGGTGGCTTCGGTCAACCCCCGTTCGGTGGACCGCATCAAGGGTGCGGCCGGCTATGCCGTGTTCAGCACCCAGTCGGGCCAGTACTCCGACCTGATCATGCGCCGCGATATGGGCCCTGGCGCCAACCCCGACTTCGTGCTGGCGATGAAGCATCTGTTCGACCGTGAGCAGATGAAGAAGTCGATTGCACTGGGCCATGCCGTGGTCGCCAACGACCAGCCCATCGACCCGACCAACCGCTTCCACTTCGCCGGCCTGCCGCAGCGCCCCTATGACCCCGAGAAGGCCAAGTTCCATCTGAAGAAGGCGAATCTGAGCAGCGCGGCGATCCCGGTGGTGGTCTCGCCGGCCGCGATGTATTCGGTCGAGACGGCGCTGGTGCTGCAGCAGGCGGCCCAGCGCGTCGGCCTGAACCTCGACGTCAAGCGCATGCCGGCTGATGGCTACTGGGCCAACCACTGGCTCAACAGCCCGGTGGGCTTCGGCAACATCAACCCGCGCCCCAGCGCCGACACGCTGCTGACGCTGCTGTTCAAGTCCGATGCGGCCTGGAACGAGTCGCGCTGGAAGAACGACAAGTTCGACCAGTTGCTGATCGGTGCCCGCGCCGAGACCGATCTGGCCAAGCGCAAGCAGATGTATGCCGATATGCAGACCATGATCCACCATGAGGCAGGCATCGGCATCCCGCTGTTCCTGGCCAGCCTGGACGGCCACTCGACCAAGCTCAAGGGCCTGGCGCCGATTCCGCTGGGCGGGCTGATGGGCTATTCCTTCGGCGAGCACGTCTGGCTCGACGCCTGAACGCACATAGGCATAGGCCATCATGAACCTGCTGATACTGCGACTCATCGTCAACCGGCTGGCGATGGCCCTGGTCTCGCTGCTGGTGGTGTCGGCAGTCGTGTTCACGATCACGGCGCTGCTGCCCGGCGATGCGGCGCAGGCCCAGCTGGGCCAGGAGGCCACGGCCGAATCGCTGAAGGCGCTGCGCGAGCAGATGGGCCTGAACGTGCCGGCCTATCAGCGCTACTGGGAGTGGCTGTCGGGCATGGTCAAGGGCAACCCGGGGCTGTCGGTCGTCACGCACATGCCGGTGGCCGACATGATCTCCAGCCGGCTGCCCAACTCGGTCAAGCTGGCGGCCATCACCGCGGCCATTGCCGTGCCGCTGGCGCTGGCGCTGGGCATTGCCTCGGCGATGTGGCGCGGCTCCTGGTTCGACCGCATCGCCAGCTCGGGCGCGGTGGCCGTGGTCTCGGTGCCGGAGTTTCTGGTCGCCACCCTGGCGGTGCTGATCTTCGCGGTGGAGCTGCGCTGGCTGCCGGCGCTGTCGTACAGCAGCAGTGTCGACTCGATCGGCCAGATGCTGCGCGCCTTCGCCATGCCGGTCTTGAGCCTGTGTTGCGTGACGATGGCGCAGATGATGCGCATGACCCGCGCAGCGGTGGTGGACCAGCTGCGCGCGCCCTATATCGAGATGGTCAGGCTCAAGGGCGCCTCGCCGACGCGCATGGTGCTGGCCCATGCGTTGCCCAATGCGATCGGGCCCATCGCCAATGCGGTGGCGCTGTCGATGTCCTATCTGCTGGGCGGCGTGATCATCGTCGAGACCATCTTCAACTACCCCGGCATCGCCAGCCTGATGGTGGACGGGGTCAGCCAGCGCGACATGCCCCTGGTGCAGACCTGCGCGATGCTGTTCTGCGCCGTCTATCTGCTGCTGGTCACCCTGGCCGACATCTGCAGCATCGTCGCCAATCCCCGCCTTCGCCATCGCTGAATCAAGGCATCCATCCATGTCCACCCTGACACCCACCGCAGCCGAGCCCGCACCCCGTGCGCGGCGACGCCTGCCTTCGATGAGCTGGCCCGGCCTGCTCGGCCTGGCCGTGCTGCTGGCCTGGATGCTGGCGGCCCTGATCGGCCCCAGCCTGATGGGCCAGGGCGGCAGCGACATGGGTGCCGGCGATGTGTTCGCCAGCATCAGCGCACAGCACTGGCTGGGCACCGACTACCTGGGCCGCGACATGCTGGCCCGCGTGATCGAGGGCGCCCGCTACACGGTGGGCGTGGCCCTGATCGCCACCCTGGCCGCCAGCAGCACCGGCACCGTGCTGGCCCTGCTGGCAGCCTCCAGCGCACCCTGGCTGGACGGCACCCTCAGCCGCGCCATCGACACGCTGACCTCGATCCCGTCGAAGATGCTGGCCCTGATCATGGTGGCGGCCTTCGGCTCCTCGCTGCCCATGCTGGTCTTGACGGCAGCCATCATCTACGTGCCCGGCGCCTACCGCATCGCGCGGTCGCTGGCCGTCAACATCAACGCGATGGACTATGTGGTCGTGGCCCGCACGCGCGGCGAGGGCCGGCTGTACATCATGCTGCAGGAGATTCTGCCCAACATCATCAACCCGATGCTGGCCGACCTGGGCCTGCGCTTCGTCTACGTCGTGCTGCTCCTGGCCTCGCTGAGCTTTCTGGGCCTGGGCGTGCAGCCGCCGGCGGCCGACTGGGGTTCGCTGGTGCGCGAGAACATCGGCGCCCTGCCCACCGGCGGCGCCGCCATCATCGCCCCGGCCCTGGCCATCGCCAGCCTGACGATCGCGGTGAACCTGCTGATCGACAATCTGCCGGGCCGCGCGGCCCGCGAAGGCGGGGTGCACTGATGGGCGCGCCGGTCACCGTGCGCGGCCTGCGCATCGTCGTCGACAAAGCCAACGGCGGCGGCGAGCAGGCCATCGTCGACAACCTGAACTTCACAATTGCCCCCGGCGAGGTGCTGGCCCTGATCGGCGAGTCCGGCTCGGGCAAGACCACCACCGCCCTGGCCTTGATGGGCTATGCGCGGCACGGCTGCCGCATCGCCGGCGGCAGCGTCACCATCGGCGACACCGATGTGCTGGCGCTGAGCGAGCCGCAGCAGCGCGCGCTGCGCGGCCGCACGGTGGCCTATATCGCGCAGAGCGCCGCCGCCTCGTTCAACCCCTCGCGGACCATCATGGACCAGGTCATCGAGCCCGCGCTGATACACAAGCTGTTGCCGCGCGAGCAGGCCGAGGTCAAGGCCGTCGAGCTGTTCCGCGAACTGGCGCTGCCGGACCCGGACCACATCGGCTCGCGCTACCCCCACCAGGTCTCCGGAGGCCAGCTGCAGCGGCTGATGGCGGCGATGGCGCTGATCAGCGATCCCGATCTGGTGATCTTGGACGAGCCGACCACGGCGCTGGACGTGACGACCCAGATCGAGGTGCTGCGTGCCTTCCGCCGCGTGGTGCGCGAGCGGCGTGCCACCGCCGTCTACGTCAGCCATGACCTGGCCGTCGTGGCCCAGATGGCCGACCACATCCTGGTGCTGCGTGACGGCACGATGCGAGAGATGGGCGCCACCGAGCAGATCATCACCGCTCCGGTCAACGACTACACCCAATGCCTGCTGGCCGCGGCGCGGCCGCGCGAGCGCGAGGGCGGCCAATGCTCGGCCGAGGCCGGCAGCAGCCAGCCGCTGCTGGAGGTGAAGAACCTGTCGGCCGGCTATGGCGCTGTCGACAAGCAGGGCAAGCCGGCCATCCTGATATTGGAAGACATCAACCTGAAGCTCTACCGCGGCCAGGCCATAGGCGTGATCGGCGAGTCGGGCTCGGGCAAGACCACCCTGGCACGCGCCATCGCCGGCCTGATCGCGCCGAGCAAGGGCCAGATGTTGTTCAACGGCAAGGCCCTGCCGCCCACGCTGGCCCAGCGCAGCAAGGACGAGCTGCGCAAGGTGCAGATCGTGTTCCAGATGGCCGACACGGCGCTGAACCCGTCACACAGCATCGAGCGCATCCTGGCCCGACCGCTGCAGTTCTACAAGGGCCTCAGCGGCGCGGCACTGCAGAAGCGCATCGCCGAGCTGCTGGACCTGGTCAAGCTGCCGTCAAGCGCCGCGCAGCGCCTGCCCGGCGGCCTGTCCGGTGGGCAGAAGCAGCGCGTCAACCTGGCCCGCGCGCTGGCTGCCGAGCCCGACTTGATCCTCTGCGACGAGGTCACCTCGGCACTGGACACCGTGGTCGGCGCCGCCGTGCTGGACCTGATCGCCGAGCTGCGCCGCGAGCTGGGCCTGTCCTATCTGTTCATCAGCCACGACCTGCACACCGTCCGCTCCGTCTGCGACGAAATCGTCGTCATGCAGCACGGCCGCAAACTCGCCCAGGTGGCCCGCGCCGACTACGAACGCGGCCCGCACCACCCCTACTACGAGCTGCTGGCCCGCTCGGTGCCGGAGCTGCGGCGAGGGTGGTTGGATGAGCAGGTGGTCGTTCCGGCCTAACTGCTACCGATAGATCGTCTAGGAAGTACTGTCATTTGCCTATACAGAAGCGGCTGAAGATTTCTCCGAGCAAATCATCCGGCGTGAACGCGCCGGTGATTTCGCCCAGGGCGTCATGGGCCAGGCGCAGCTCCTCGGCCAGCAGATCCAGCGCGGGCACCGGCAAGGTGGCCATGTCCTGAGCCAGATCCAGGTGCTCCCGCGTGCGCTGCAGCGCCGAGACATGGCGCTGGCGGGCGATGTAGACGCCTTCGGGCGTGGCGTGCCAGCCGACCTGTTGCAGCAGACGCTGGCGCAGATCGGCGATGCCGGCGCTGGTCTTGGCCGACAGGCTCAGGGCGCCATCGGGCAAGGCAAGACCTGGCACCGCATCGGCCTTGTTGAAGACCTGCAGCACGCGTGAGCCCTGGCCTATGCGCAGGGCGATCGCCTGGTCATCAGCGTCGTAGGCCGCCTCGCCAATGCGCGTCAGGTCGCGCAGGAACAGGATCACGTCGGCGTCGGCGATGGCGTCCCAGCTGCGCGCCACGCCGATGCGCTCGACCTCGTCGTGCGCGTCGCGCAGGCCGGCGGTGTCGATCACATGCAGGGGCACGCCTTCGATCTGTATCGTCTGGCTGACCTTGTCGCGGGTGGTGCCGGGAATGGCGGTGACGATGGCCAGCTCGGCACCGGCCAGCGCGTTGAGCAGCGAGCTCTTGCCCACGTTCGGTTGCCCGGCCAGCACGACCTTGATGCCCTCGCGCAGCAGGGCGCCCTGGCGGGTGCGGTCGAGCACGGCGTCGAGCCGGGACATCAGGCGCGCGAGCTGCCCCAGCGCATCGGCCTGCTGCAGGAAGTCGATCTCTTCCTCGGGGAAGTCCAAGGTCGCCTCGACCAGCATGCGCAGCTTGATCAGCGCGTCGCGCAGCTCACCGACCTCGGCCGACATGGCGCCGCCCAGCGCGCGGCTGGCGCTGCGGGCCGCCGCCTCGGTGCTGGCGTCGATCAGGTCGCTGACGGCCTCGGCCTGGGCCAGGTCCAGCTTGCCGTTCATGAAGGCGCGTTGCGTGAACTCGCCGGGCTCAGCCAGGCGCAGGCCCAGGCCATTGCCGACCTCTAGGCAGCGGGCCAGCAAGAGCTGCAGCACTACCGGGCCACCGTGGGCCTGCAGCTCCAGCACCGTCTCGCCGGTGTAGGAATGCGGGGCCGGGAACAGCAGGGCCAGGCCCTGGTCTATGGCCTGGCCATCGGCGGCCAGAAAGGGCAGGTAGGTGGCTTCCCGGGCCTTCAGCGAGCGGCCGCAGAGGGTGTCCACCAGTGCGGTCAGGTCCTTGCCCGAGGCGCGGACGATGCCGACGGCGCCGCGGCCTGGCGCGGTGGCAATGGCGACGATGGGGTCAAGGTGGCGTGACAGCATGATTTGATTCTCACCGAAGCGGACATGAAAAAACCCCGCGTTCTTTCGATACGCGGGGTTTGGTGCGGGGCAGGGGCAGTGCTACTGCACGCCCAACTGCTTGTTGATCATCCACTGCTGGGCGATCGACAGGATGTTGTTGGTCAGCCAGTACAGCACCAGGCCGGCCGGGAAGACGAAGAACATCACCGAGAACATCAGCGGCATCATCCACATCATCTTGGCCTGCATGGGATCCGGCGGCTTCGGGTTCAGCCAGACCTGGAACAGGCTGCTCAAGGTCATCAGCACCGGCAGGATGAAATACGGGTCTTTGGCCGAGAGGTCGACAATCCAGCCCAGCCAGGGTGCGTGGCGCATCTCGACGCTGGACAGCAGCACCGAGTACAGCGCGATGAAGAAGGGCATCTGCACGAAGATCGGCAGGCAGCCGCCCAGCGGGTTGACCTTCTCCTCGCGGTAGATGCGCATCATCTCCTGCTGCATCTGCTGCGGCTTGTCTTTCAGCCGCTCGCGCATCTCCATCACCTTGGGGTTGACGGACTTCATCTTGGCCATCGAGCGATAGGCGCTGGCGTTGAGCCAGTAGAAGGCGATCTTCAGCAGCACGACCAGGGCGACGATGGCCCAGCCCCAGTTGCCGATCAGCTTGTGCAGCTGGTCCAGCAGCCAGAACAGCGGCTTGGCCAGGATGGTCAGGTAGCCATAGTCGCGCACCAGCTCCAGGCCGGGGGCGATGGCGGCCAGCATGTTTTCTTCGGTCGGGCCGATGAAGAGCTGGTCTTCGGCGACGGCGCTCTTTTCCGGCTCGATCTGGCCCAGCGGGAACACCATGCCGACGGCGTATTGCGCCAGCGTGGTGTTGGGCACCCTGTTGACATGGAAGCCGCGGTCACCGGCCCCGGTGCGCAGCCAGGCGCTGGCGAAGTGATGCTGAACCATCGCCACCCAGCCGTCGTTGGCGCGCTGCTCGTACTCGAGCTTGCCCTTGTCGATGTCGGCGAAGTCGATCTTGTGGAACTTGGTCTTGTCGGTGTACAGCGCCGGGCCGGAGAAGTTGTTGGGCGCCATGAAGATGCCATTGGCGGCCACAAACCCATCACGCACCAGCTGCACATACAGCTGCGGGGCCAGCGGCACGGCCGAGGTGTTGATGACCTCGTGCTTGACGCCGACAACATAGTCGCCGCGCTTGAAGGTATAGGTCTTGACCAGCTTCAGGCCAGCCATCTCGGCGGACTCGAAGCGCACCGACACCGCATCGGCGCCGGCCTTCAGTTCACGCTCACCGGGCACCAGGGTCATGGCGCTGAGGTGGTTGGGCGCGCCGGCCACGCCGGTCAGGCCGGTTTCGGCCTTGTAGATGTGCTGGGCCGAGGCATCGAGCACGACGACATGGCCGCTGGGGTGGGTCTCGTCGATGTGCTTGAGCAGCTCGACGCGGACCAGGCTGCCGCCCAGCGAGTCCAGCGTGGCCTTGACCACATCGGTGCTGATGGTGACCTTCTCGGCCGCCACCGGTGCACTGGCCGGCATGCCGGGCACGGCGGCCAGGGCCGCAGCACCTGAGGCTGGCAGAGCGCCAGGCAGTGCCGCGGCAGCACCCGGCGCCGAGCCGGCCGCTGCCACCTTGGCCGGGGTCGGGCCAAACATCGACGGTTGCCCGTTGTGCTTGTTCCACGCGTCCCACAGCAGGACGAGCGACATCGTGAACACCACCCACATCAGGGTGCGGCGCATATCGGTCATGGGGAAGATTTCGAAGAAGGGGTTCGGGAAGGCGTCGGCCCGCAGCCCAAGCGGCTGAACAGGGCAGGCGGATTGTCGGGCACGGGATCATGCCCACCGGCGCAAAATGGGTGGCAACGCAAAATTCTTCTGGCGGTCAGATAGCTACCAGCGGCCGCACCATGCTGCTGCAATGCGTCCAGCGCATAGGCCGAGCAGGTCGGGTAGAACCGGCAGCTCGAGCCCAGCCAGGGGCTCAGCAGCAGGCGGTAGCCACGCACCACGCCCATCAACAGGCGCTGGGCGATCGAGGGCGAGGCATTCATGGCCAGCAGAAGCAGGTCAGCGGCGCGGGGCAGCGCCGAGCACACGCGTCATCAGCAGCGCCAGCTCTTCGCGGGCGGCCAGATGCAGGGCCTCGGACGCGGCGCTCTTGAACTGCTTGCGGTCGAACGGCGCGCGCAGACGCACCACCCACAGGCCTGCGGGCAGCAGCGCTTCCTGCCCGGCAAAGGCAGCATGGATGTGCCGCTTCAGCAGCGAGCGGGTGACCGAGCGTTTGGCATGCCGTTTGGGCACGACCGTGCCCAGCCAGGCTCCACTCGGAGCGGCCGGGACGATGGTTTTTGCCATGGCAGGAGAGGAGTCATCCACAGCCACCGCCTGCGGGTCACCGGCACCTGTTGATAACTCAACAGTGGGCGAGCACTTCGCGGGCTTTTTCGGTGTTGTGGGATTCGCGGCCAGATGATGGACCACGAAATGACTGCTGCGCGCTCGGCTGGGAGCACCCAGCACACGCTCAAAGTCGGCCGATCGCACGATGCGGCCGATCATTTGACGCGGGTTCCGACTCAGACGGCCAGACGCTTGCGGCCCTTGGCGCGGCGGGCATTGATGACCGCGCGGCCACCGCGGGTCTTCATGCGGACCAGGAAGCCATGGGTGCGGGCGCGGCGGACTTTGGAAGCTTGGTAGGTGCGTTTCATGATGGTTCCTCTATGGAGCCTGTCTAAAACCCGAGAAACAGTGATTAGCTTGTCGGGGTGCGGGTGGCCGGACAGAACACCTGTCTTCAGCGCCGCTGGGGTCTTGCTTGGGTATCGACTCTTTGCCCAGGCGCTATGCAAGCGTCCGGGAAACCGAGCATTACACCAAAAACCTCCTTATCCGTCAATGACTTACACCACAGACCAAGGCTTTGCGGGGGATTGACCCCTGGCATAAATCTGTGGATAACTTACGTACAAGTCCCGCGGCAACGTACAATCCAGCCGCTCTGAGAACAAGTTTTCCACAATGAGCGTAGATCTCTGGCAACGTGGCTGCGAACGGCTCGCCACCGAATTGCCCGAACAACAATTCAACACCTGGATCCGTCCTTTGCCCCCCGCAGAGGTGTCGGATGCCGGCGGCGACGGCGCTGTCGTGTCGCTGCGCGTGCCCAACCGTTTCAAGCTGGACTGGATACGCAGCCAGTACGCCGGCCGCATCGAGGCCATCCTGACCGAACTGGCCGGCAAGCCGGTGCGGCTGGAGCTGGCACTCGCCCCGCGCGATACCCTGGCCCACACGCCCAGCGCAGGCAGTTCGGGCAGCGCCATCATCCTGCCGGGCCAGCCGGTACAGGCCGGCCAGGTGCTGCAAAACGGCATGAGAGCCTCGACTTCGCCGCAGATCAGCAGCCCGGCACCCAACGTGGCGCCGCCCCCGGTGTCACGCCACCGCCTGAACACCGCCTTGACCTTCGACACCCTGGTGCCGGGCCGCGCCAACCAGATGGCGCGCACCGCCGCGCTGCACGTGGCCGGTGCGCCGGGCGTGATGTACAACCCGCTGTTCATCTATGGCGGCGTCGGCCTCGGCAAGACCCATCTGATACACGCCGTGGGCAACGCGCTGCTGCGCGACAAGCCCGACGCCCGCGTGCTCTACCTGCACGCCGAGCAGTTCATCAGCGATGTGGTGAAGAACTACCAGCGCAAGACCTTCGATGAGCTGAAGGCCAAGTACCACTCGCTGGACCTGCTGCTGATCGATGACGTGCAGTTCTTCGCCGGTAAGGACCGCACGCAGGAGGAGTTCTTCAACGCCTTCGAAGCGCTGCTGGCCAAGAAGGCCCACATCATCATGACCAGCGACACCTATCCGAAGGGATTGGTGGACATCGACGAGCGCCTGACCAGCCGCTTCGACGCCGGCCTGACAGTGGCCATCGAGCCGCCCGAGCTGGAAATGCGCGTGGCCATCCTGATACGCAAGTCGGACGCCGAGGGCACGGCCATGCCCGAGGACGTGGCCTTCTTCATCGCCAAGAACGTGCGCGCCAATGTGCGCGAGCTCGAGGGCGCGCTGCGCAAGGTGCTGGCCTACAGCCGCTTCAGCCACAAGGAAATCAATATCGCGCTGGCCCGCGAGGCGCTGAAGGACCTGCTGTCGATACAGAACCGGCAGATCTCGGTGGAGAACATCCAGAAGACCGTGGCCGACTTCTACAAGATCAAGGTCGCCGACATGTACAGCAAGAAGCGCCCGGCCAGCATTGCCCGCCCGCGCCAGATTGCCATGTACCTGGCCAAGGAGCTGACGCAGAAGAGCCTGCCCGAGATCGGCGAGCTGTTCGGAGGCCGCGACCACACAACCGTCTTGCACGCCGTGCGCAAGATCGGCGGCGAGCGCAGCAAGAACACCGAGCTCAATCAGCAGCTCCACGTGCTGGAGCAAACCCTCAAGGGTTGAGTTTCCCGCCTGGGGCATTCCTGGGCCGCTGTCAAAGCACAAACCTGTGGACAGGTTTTGAATAACTGATCACTTATCCACAGGCGACCGGCCAATCCCAGAGTTGTTGTATGTCGGGAGCTAGCTTGAACAGGGCATCGCCCACATGGTTTGAAGCGCTGCAAGTGCTTGTCATCATTTAGGTTTCTGACCTTGTCCACATAAAGCAGCGCCCTCTACTATTACGACTACCTTTTAATCTTCAACTCTGTATTGATGGTAAGTCGGGCAAAAAAATTCACGCCTTTTGAATTTGCCTGAAATTGAAGCAGGGCCAAACAACAGAACAGTTCCAAACCCGTCAAGGCACAAGGCTGTGGACAAATATTGAACAACTGGAGGCTTATCCACAGGCCAAGACCGGAATCTCAAGTTGTTGTCTGTGGGGCAGACTTCAATCAGGTGCACCGCCCACATGGTTTGAAGCCGGCTAAGTGCTTGCGGCCGTAGGCAATAAGGTACTTGTCCACAGACAGAGTCCTGCTCTACCAATACGACTACCTTCTAAAACCCAATTCAAGAAGTCATAGAGGACAAGTCAAAAATCGGCTGTTGCACCCGCCCACGGGCCTGAGCAAACGCTTGTGGCAGCAATGCCTCACAACAGGCGACAATACGGGGTGCCGCTGGCGACGGATCGGCTGACCGGATCAAGAACCGACCCCTTGGTTTTCAGGGGAACGGGGCTGGCCCCGAGTGAGCGAAAATGCGCTGTTGCGCCGGAGCGGCCGATGACAAAGCGATGGCAAGGACGCTCGAAAGAGAACAATTCATTGACGATGAGGTTGACGACATGATCGTGTTGAAAGCAGCGCAGGACAAAGTGCTGGGTGCCTTGCAAGCGGTGGCTGGCATTGTTGAGCGCCGCCACACCTTGCCCATCCTCGCCAATGTGCTGATACGCAAGACCGGTTCGCAGCTCGAATTCACCACCAGCGACCTGGAAATCCAGGTGCGCACCAGCGCCGAGTTCGATGGCGATGCCGGCAACTTCTCGACCACCGTCGGTGCGCGCAAGCTGATCGACATCCTACGGTCCATGCCCGCCGACCAGGTGGTATCGCTGTCCGCCGCGGCCAGCAAGCTGACGCTGCAGGGCGGCAAGAGCCGCTTCACCTTGCAGAGCCTGCCGGCCGACGACTTCCCGCTGGTGCAAGAGACGGCCGACTTCGGCCCCTCGTTCAGCGTGCCGCAGAAGACCTTGAAGGCCCTGATCAACCAGGTGCACTTCGCGATGGCGGTGCATGACATCCGCTACTACCTGAACGGCATTCTGTTCGTCGCCGAAGGCAAGAGCCTGACGCTCGTCGCCACCGACGGCCACCGCCTCGCCCTGGCCCAGGCCACGCTCGAGGAAGACATGCCCAAGCAGGAAGTCATCCTGCCGCGCAAGACGGTGCTGGAGCTGATGCGCCTGCTGAAGGACGAGAAAGACGGTGCCGACGCCCCGATCGAGATGCGCTTTGCCGGCAACCAGGCCAAGTTCTCGTTCAGCGGCATGGAGTTCGTCACCAAGCTGGTCGAGGGCAAGTTCCCCGACTACAACCGCGTCATCCCCAAGAACCACAAGCACCATGTGATCCTGGGCCGCACGACGCTGCTGTCCAGCCTGCAGCGTGCCGCCATCCTGACCAGCGAAAAGTTCAAGGCCGTGCGCCTGAGCTTCGAACCGGGCGTGTTGCGCATCGCTTCGAGCAATGCCGAGCAGGAAGAGGCCAAGGAAGAGATCGAGATCGATTACGACGCCGAGCTGATCGAGATCGGCTTCAACGTCACCTATCTGATGGACGCCTTGTCGAACAACAGCCATGACATGGTGCGCATCGAGTTGCATGACTCGAACTCCAGCGCACTGTTCACCGTGCCCGAAATGCCGGGCTTCAAATACGTCGTGATGCCGATGCGCATTTAGTGCGCTCTGATTTGCAGTGATTGACTTCAGCGGGCCGCGTGCCCGCTTCAGCGTTTTTAAAGGGGGTGTCAAAACCTGGCACCCCGGCGCGAAATTCGCGAGATACCAGTGAGTAATGCCCGATGAGTGAACCGACCAGCCCCATCCCCAACCCCGAAAACAATGCCGGCGTGGAAAACGGCGTCAGCGTGACCCAGGGCAACCAGGCGATGCAGCCCATCTCCACCGGCTCGGAAGCATCCGAGGCCTATGGCGAAGGCAGCATCCAGATCCTGGAAGGGCTGGAGGCGGTGCGCAAGCGCCCGGGCATGTACATCGGCGACACGTCGGACGGTACCGGCCTGCACCACCTGGTGTTCGAGGTGGTGGACAACTCGATCGACGAGGCCCTGGCCGGCCACTGTGACGACATCATTGTCACCATCCACAGTGACAACTCGATCTCCGTGATCGACAACGGCCGCGGCATTCCCACCGGCGTGAAGATGGACGACAAGCATGAGCCCAAGCGCTCGGCGGCCGAGATTGCACTGACCGAGTTGCATGCCGGCGGCAAGTTCAACCAGAACAGCTACAAGGTCTCGGGTGGCCTGCACGGCGTGGGTGTGAGCTGCGTCAACGCGCTGTCGAAGTTTCTGCGCCTGACCATACGCCGCGAGGGCAAGGTCCACCAGATGGAGTTCCGCCAGGGCTTCCCGCAGGACCGCCTGATCGAGGTGCGCGACGGCTTCGAGACCAGCCCGTTGCGTATCACCGGCGACACCGAGAAGCGCGGCACCGAGGTGCACTTCCTGCCCGACGAAACCATCTTCACCAATATCGACTTCCACTACGACGTGCTGGCCAAGCGCCTGCGCGAGCTGAGCTTCCTGAACAACGGCGTGAAGATCCGCCTGGTCGACGAGCGCAACGGCAAGGAAGACAACTTCGCCTATGCCGGTGGCGTGAAGGGCTTTGTCGAGTTCATCAACAAGGGCAAGTCGATACTGAACCCGAACATCTTCCACGCCGCGGGCGAGAAGGTCAGTGAGCAGAACACCAACATCAGCGTCGAAGTGGCGATGCAGTGGAACGACGGCTACAACGAGTCGGTGCTCTGCTTCACCAACAATATCCCGCAGCGTGACGGCGGCACCCACCTGACCGGCCTGCGCGCCGCCATGACCCGGGTGCTGAACAAGTACATCACCGACAACGAGCTGGCCAAGAAGGCCAAGGTCGAGGTCGCCGGCGACGATATGCGCGAAGGCCTGGCCTGCGTGGTCAGCGTCAAGGTGCCCGAGCCCAAGTTCAGCAGCCAGACCAAGGACAAGCTGGTGTCGAGCGAGGTGCGTGCCCCGGTGGAAGACATCGTCAGCCGCTTGCTGACCGACTTCCTGCTCGAGAACCCGATCGACGCCAAGATCATCTGCGGCAAGATCCTCGACGCCGCCCGTGCCCGCGAAGCCGCCCGCAAGGCTAGAGAGATGACGCGCCGCAAGGGCGTGCTCGACGGCCTGGGCCTGCCCGGCAAGCTGGCCGACTGCCAGGAGAAAGACCCGGCGCTGTGCGAGATCTACATCGTCGAGGGAGACTCCGCCGGCGGCTCCGCCAAGCAGGGCCGCGATCGCAAGTTCCAGGCCATCCTGCCGCTGCGCGGCAAGATCCTGAACGTCGAACGCGCGCGCTACGAGAAGCTCTTGACCAGCAATGAAATCCTCACGCTCATCACGGCGTTAGGTACCGGCATCGGCCGCGGCGCCGGGGGTGATGACTTCAACCCGGACAAGCTGCGCTACCACCGCATCATCATCATGACCGACGCGGACGTTGACGGCGCCCACATCCGCACGCTGCTCTTGACCTTCTTCTATCGCCAGATGCCCGAGCTGGTGGAGCGCGGCCATATCTACATCGCCCAGCCGCCGCTGTACAAGGTCAAGCTCGGCAAGGAAGAGCAGTACCTGAAGGACGGCCATGAGCTCGACGCCTATCTGCTGCGCGTGGCGCTGAAGGACGCGCAGCTGATCACCGGCATCGGCAGCGATGTGCTGCAGGGCGATGCGCTGGAAACCTTGGCACGCCAGTACGTGATGGCCGAGAACGTCATCAAGCGCCTGAGCAACTGGATGGACTTCGAGGCGCTGCGCGTGCTGGCCACCGGCCTGGAGCTGAACCTCGACACCAAGGAACAGGCCGAAGTCTCGGCCCTGGCCATGGTTGGTGCGTTGCACCAGGCCGAGGTCACCGCCGAGTTCGACGCCCGCACCGACAAGCATTACCTGCGCATCAGCCGCAAGCAGCACGGCAACACCAAGAGCAGCGTCATCACCGCCGACTTCGTGCACGGCGCCGACTACGAGGTGCTGTCCAGCGCCGGCAAGACCTTCAAGGGCCTGTTGGGCGCCGACGCCACCATCCGCAAGGGCGACGGCGAGAAGGCCAAGGAAGCCAAGGTCAATGACTTCCGCGCCGCCATGGACTGGCTGATGGCCGTGGCCGAAAACTCGGTCGGCCGCCAGCGCTACAAGGGACTGGGCGAAATGAACCCCAGCCAGCTCTGGGAAACCACGATGGACCCGACCGTGCGCCGCCTGCTGCGCGTGCAGATCGACGACGCCATCGAAGCCGACCGCGTGTTCACCATGCTGATGGGCGACGAAGTCGAGCCGCGCCGGAACTTCATTGAGCAGAATGCGCTGAGGGCGGCGAATATTGACGTTTGATCTTCTTGGCGACCTCATAAGCTGAGAAAGTGAGCCCCATAAGTTGAGAAACTTATTGGGCGTTCTCCAAGAATCAACCCTGACTATCGACTCCAGGTCTGCCCAGAGTGGTGAGGTTTGGGCCCCTTGCATGCGCTGTCCCGACCTCGCGAGCGGCTTGAGCGCGCTCGTCGAAGGGCAGCGCCGACTCCTCGCACTGCGCCAGTTCAATCGCGTGCTCGGCATCGAACGCCTCACGCCTGGACCAACGAAGCGCGAGCTGCTTTTGAGGGGGCACCTCGCTATGCCACCGCCCGCTCTCTAATTTCTGCAAGAACCTCTCTACCAATCGAGTGACCCTGGCGGGCGGAAACAAGGCTAGCGGCCCCTGCGCATTCAGGTCAGTAAACGGAGACTGGAACAGTCGGTCTGACTCCATCACCCCAGTCTGGGTGAGTTCCTGGACGATGAGGTTGACGAACTCAATCTGATTTGCGGTGGCGGCAGTGCTGTTGATGAAATCGCCGAAAGCCTGCGTCGCGGCCTCACGGTCCAGTCCGACCAGCGAGCGGATGAAGAGGCCAAGGCCCTGGCTCTTGGCTTCAAGGATGAGAGGCTCCGTCCCTCCGGCCTCAACACTGGGGCGGAGCTGGTTGGTGACCGAGGAGTCAGGCCGGTTCAACAGAACGCAGAACGGCCTTCAAATGGGCGCCGTTTCGCGAGTCACGCCAATGACATACCGCTTCACCATGAGGCAGCAAAACTCTGCAATCCGCTTCATTTTTATGAAGCATAAATGCCTAATTTGCTTCATTATAAAAAAGCTGAATGGCGATTTATGATTCACTATAGGCTATCATCATTACTATGAAAATCAGCCTATAAGCTAGCAATGTCGCCTGAACTAAACCAACTCCGACTTGAGCAGTTGCAAGCCACTCTGTCCAGCTATGCGGACTTGGTGAAGCGGCAGGCCCCGCCTCGTGGGTGGTTGAAGCTCATCCGGGAAGCCTTGGGGCGCACAGAGCGCCAGCAGGCTCAGCGACTGGGCATCACGGGTTCGACGCTGCACAAGTCCGAACAGTCCGAAGCGGATGACCGCATCACACTCGGGCAGTTGCGCAAGCTCGCCGACGGGCTGGACTGCGAACTGGTCTACGCCCTGGTTCCCCGGCGCCCGCTCACGGACGTGATCCAGGAACGCGCCCGCGCGATCGCCATGGAAGAAGTCGGGGGCGTGGCCCACACCATGAGCCTGGAAGAGCAGCGCCCGGGCGCCGAACGGCTACGCAAGCAGGTGGAGCGCAGGACCGAAGAACTACTTCGCGGCCGCTGGTCAGACCTATGGCGATAGCCCTCGAGGAGCATGAGGGCCAGACGCCACTGGACCCCGACGAGAAGGCGGGGCTCATCCCCGAACACTTGACCACGCAAGGAGAATTGAACGACTGGGAGCAGGAGAACATCCTGCGTGCCGTGCGCTGGCTGAAAAGGGTGCGCTCGCCGGACGTGCTCAGCGAGGGGTTCTGTCGAGAGTTGCATAAGCAGATGTTCGGCAAGACCTGGGCATGGGCGGGCACGTTTCGCAAGTCGGACAAGAACATCGGCTGCGACTGGACGCAGGTGGCGGTACGGCTCAAGAACCTGTTCGATAACACCCGATGGTGGATCGACAACTCCACATTCCCGCTTGATGAAATCGGCGCGCGCTTTCATCGCGACCTGGTCTGGATTCATCCGTTTCCCAACGGCAACGGGAGGCATGCCCGCATGATGACCGACGCACTGGTTCGCAGCCTGGGCCAACCGGCGTTTTCCTGGGGCAGTGGCGGCAACCTGGTCGCGGCAAATGATGTGCGTGCGAGGTACTTGGCGGCCCTGCGCTCCGCGGACCAGGGCGACTATCAGCTGCTGTTGGCGTTCGTCCGCAGTTGAACAGCCCCTGGCCGAAGACAAGACTCCCCCACAGCTCAGGCTGCCTGCGTGCATGCCATGGGGGCTGCTCGATCCGCGGCTGCTGGATTTGGCGAAGAACTTCGAGGGCAATGCCGATCACGCGGTGCTGACCGGCTTTCGACGACTGGAGGATCTGGTTCGCGCCAAGCTGGACAGGGATGCCCCCGAGGGAAGGGCCATTGCTACAGCCTTTAGCTTTAGCGGGGATCGTTCTCAACTGCACTGGGAGGGACTGAGTGCCGGAGAGCACGCCGGCCGGGCGCAACTGTTCACAGGAGCCTATGGCGCCTTTCGCAATCCCCGGGCTCACAAGGAATTGGACACGTCAGGTCATGAATTGCTCCAGCAGTTTTTGCTCCTGAACCTGCTGTATCCGCTAGAAGTTGCGGCAGTTCGGCGGCCACCAGGAGACGACGACCAAGCTCTTGGAAGCAACGACAAGGCGCAAGGAAAGCCACGGTGACATCGATATTCGCAGGAGCGTGCCCACGCCGACCAGCAAATATCCGTAGGATGGTCAAGCCCCGGCCGCAGCTCGAACCCGTATATGCTTGACACTCACCATATCCGCAGGGAGAACTGCCCATGAAGCGCCCTTTCAACATCCTGGCCTGTGCCCTCGCTGCGGCCTTGCCTGCCCTGCTCGGGGCCTGCGCTGCGCCCGAGCCGACCTCGTCAGCCGTCGATGCCGGAACCTCGGTGGCCGTGGCTGACGGCAAGGTTGAGGAGGAGACGCTCACCGGCAGTCGTCTGCCGCGCAAGACCACCGAGCGGCTGCTGCGTCGCACCGATGCGGCGGGCGCACGCGAGATGGATCGTAGCCGGCCGCCGGAAAAGGGCCCGACCTTCAACTGAAGAACACCGCAGCGGGGCCGGCCTGCGCCAATGGGGCCGCGAAAACGGAGAAGCAGCGCCTCACCCGGAACAACTGCACGTTTTATCGTTGATGCCGGCCTGCCAAGCCCGGTACGCTTCGGGTCGTTCCTTACGATTTGTCCCATGCGTTCCTCTTTCCGCAGCCTGGCCTGCCTGTTCTTCCTGTTGTTTGGCGCCGCTGCAGCGCTGGCGGCCCCGGTGGCCGAGGCGCTGGAGGTGCAGTTCCGTAGCGTCGCCGTCCCTCAAAACACCGTCCCGACGCTGGCCCAGGACCGCGCCGGCTTCATCTGGGTAGCCACGAGCCGTGGGCTCACGCGCTATGACGGCTACCGCCTGCGGCCTATCGAGCAGGCGGGTGAGACCAACACCCAGCGCAATCTGGGCTGGGTGCGGGCGCTGAGCTCCGCCCGCGACGGGCGGATGTGGATTGGCACCGAGTTTCTGGGCCTGAAGGCTTACGACCCCGGGCAGGATCGCCTCGAGTCGCATGGCAGCGCCAAGGGTGAGGCCGGGCCGCATGCGCCGATTCGTGCGCTGGCCGAAGACGAAAGCGGCACTGTCTGGGTGGGCACGCTCGGGCAGGGCCTGCATCGCTACACGCCGGGCACGCGCCGTTTCGAGCCACAGGATCTGCGCTGGCAGGGTGAGCCCGAGAGCCGTGTGCTGGCCTTGTGCGTGGGCGCCAAGGGCACGGTCTGGGCCGGCCACTGGCGCGGGCTTTCAAGGCTGCGTGCCGGTGTCTGGGAGTCCCTGCCGCTGCCGGGCCTGGATCAAGGCGCACCGGTGTTGGCGCTGGCTGAGGGGCGGGACGGCCGCTTGTGGCTGGGCACGCAGGATGGGCGGCTGGGCGTCGTCGAGCAGGACAGCGTGCGCTGGGTTCAGCCCGATCTGAAGACACCGGTGCAGGCCCTCGCCGAAGCGGGTGACGGGCGGCTCTGGGTGGGCACCAAGAGCGGCCTGCTGTGGGTGAACACGGCCAGCGGCGAGATCGAGGCCCGGCTGCGCCATGACCCGCGCCGCCTGGCGGGCCTGGCCGGCAACGACATCAGCGGCCTGCTGCGCGACCAAGGTGGTGCGATGTGGGTGACCGGCTACGGCCTGGGCCTGCAGCGCCATCAGTACCACCCGGCGCTGGCCGTGCGCGGCGCCGATACGAACCAGGCCAGTCCCTTGGCCGAGATCGATGTGCGCGCGCTGCTGGCCTTGAAGAATGGCGAGGTGCTTGCACCCACGCAGACCGGTCGCGTGGTGCGCCTGGACGGCCGCCCGGGCCAGGGCTTGGCCACGCTGGGGGTCTGGCCGCGCGAGCGCAGCAGCGTGGTCGAGTCGCTGGCCGAGGCGCCCGACGGCAGCCTGTGGATGGCCGGTGGCGGACGGCTGGAGCACCGCGCCAGCACGGGCCGATTGCTGCGTGACTGGCCGATGGATGGCGGCCGGGCACAGCGCCTCTTGCTGCGCGCCAGCGGCGAGGTCTGGCTGGGCATGCAGGAAGGGCTTTACCGCCTGGCCGGCCCCGAGGCCCCGGCGCTGGAGCGGGTGCATCCGACGGGCGGCACGCCCTTGCACGGCGGTGTCTATGCCCTGATCGAAGAGCCCGGCAGCCATGCGCTCTGGGTGGGAGGCCAGCAAGGTCTGTTCCGCGAGCGCGAGGGAAGTCTGCAGGCCGTGCCGCAGGCGCCGACCGAGACCTTGGGCAGTCCGGCCGTGCTGGCCCTGCTGCTGGCGCGCGACGGCACGCTCTGGGCCGACACCCCAGCCGCCGGCCTGCATCGCTTGCGCGGCTGGGATGCCCAGGGCCGTGCCCGTTTCGACCGCATCGGCGAGCGTCATGGCATGGAGGGCGTGTTCGGCGGCAATCTGCATGAAGACGCCCAGGGCCGCGTCTGGAGCCAGCTAGCTGTCTATGACCCCAAGACCGACCGGGTGGACAGCTTCGGTGCCGCCGAGGGGGCATCGTTCGGCAGCTTCTGGTTCTTTGCCAGCACCGAGCTGCCCGGTGGCGGCCTGCTGTTCGGCGGCAGCCGCGGTCTGCTGCGGATTGAGCCGCAGGCCTTTGCCCCGGCGGCTATCACGATGCCGCTGGTGATCAGCACGCTGCGCGTCAACGGCCAGCCCTACCAGGCCCCGGCGCTGCAGCAAGGCCTGCAACTGCCGGCCGGCACGCGCAGTCTGGCGGTGGAGTTTGCCGGCCTCGACTATGCGGACCCTGGCCGGTTGCGCTACCAGTACCGGTTGCAGGGCCTGGACACCGACTGGACCAACGCCGACGCCAGCTCGCGCAGCCCGCGCTTCGGCCCGCTCAAGCCGGGCCGCTATACGTTGCAGGTGCGCGCCACGCCGCATCAGGAGCTGTGGAGTGCGGCCCAGCTCGAACTGCCCATCCAGCAGTTGCCCGCCTGGTGGCAGACCTTGTGGGCGCAGGTGGCGGGCGTGGGCCTGGGCCTGCTGGCGATCTGGGCCTGGGTGCGCTGGCGTACCCGCCAGCTGCGCCGCCGCGAGGTCGAGCTGCAGGCGCTGGTGGACGAGCGCACGGCTGAGTTGCGCGAGGCCAGCCTGACCGATTCGCTGACCGGCCTGCGCAACCGCCGCTATCTGGAGCTGCGTCTGCCGGATGACCTGCATCTGTGCCTGCGCCGCTTCGAATCAGGCGAGCTGCCCGGCCCCGACAGCGATCTTGTGCTGATGCTGCTGGACCTGGACCACTTCAAGCGCGTCAACGATGCCCACGGCCATGCGGCCGGCGATGCCGTGCTGGTGCAGCTGGCCGAGCGCCTGCGCCGGGTGTTCCGCGAGACCGACTCGCTGGTGCGCTGGGGTGGCGAGGAGCTGCTGGTGCTGGTGCGCGAAACCAGCCGCGATGACGCCGCCGAGCTGGCCGCCCGCGTGTGCGCCGCCGTGCGCGGTCAGCCCTTCGATATCGGTGGCGGCCAGTCGCTGAGCGTCACCACCTCGATAGGCTTTGTTGCCTATCCGCTCGATCCGCAGCAACCCCGGGCCTGGGAATGGCAGGCCAGCCTGGGCCTGGCCGACTCGGCCCTCTACGCCGCCAAGGCCCGGGGGCGCGACGGCTATGTGGGCGCCGTCAAGGCCAATGGCCTGACGCCCAGCGAGGCGCCGCGCGATCTGAATGACTGGCAGAACGAGAGCCGGATGACGGTGCGCGTCGGCGTGGCCAAGGCGGCCGGCCAGGGAACCGAGACCTAGGACGGCTGTCACACGGGATAATGCGCCCTCGTTCCCCGTTCTCATCGCCTGGAGCCATGCCCAAACCGAAGCCGCCTCGCTGGCCCCTGCGTCTGGCCACTGCCACCATGTGCCTGGGCCTCGTGGCTTGGCTCGCGGCGTGCAGCAGCAGCCCCAGTGCGGTCACCCGCAAGACCTCGGTCTATCAAAGCGAACGCTTCCATGCCGACGAGACCTTCTCGCGGCTGTTCGACGGCACCGTGGCCCAGACCTGCGAGGCGGCCCGTCGTGCGCTCTTGAGCCAGGGCTATGTGATCGCCAGCGCTACCGAGGGCCTGGTCAAGGGGGCCAAGCGCTTCCAGCCCGAGGGCGAGGTGCATGTGGAGATCGCCTTCAATGTGGTCTGCGTGCCCGAGGGCCGCAACGGCGAGGTCGCCACCGCCTATGTCAGCGCCCAGCAGGACCGCTATGCGCTGAAGAAAAGCCCGAACTCGACCAGCGTCGGCCTGAGCGCCATCGGCTCGATCTCGCTGCCGCTGTCATCGTCGCAGGACTCGCTGGTCAAGGTGGCCTCCGAGACGATACCGGCCGGCGAGTTCTATGACCGCTTCTTTGCGCTGATGCACCGCCAGCTGCGCGGCCAGGCCGAGAGCGAGTAAGCAAGAAGCATGAGTACCGCCAATTCCCGCCCCGTCTATTCCACCGACACCGGCCGGCTGTGCCCCGGCTGCGGTCAACCGGTCGCGCAATGCGCCTGCAGCAAGTCGCCGCCCCGGCCCGCTGGCGACGGCGTGGTGCGCGTCTCACGCGACAGCAAGGGTCGCGGCGGCAAGGTCGTGACCGTGGTCAAGGGCCTGCCGCTGGACGATGCCGCGCTGCAGACCCTGGGCAAGAAGCTCAAAAGCGGCTGCGGCACCGGCGGCACAGTCAAGGACGGCGTGATCGAGATCCAGGGCGACCACGTGCCCAAGCTGCTGGCCCTGCTGGCGCAGGCGGGCTGGAAGGCCAAGCAGGCGGGGGGTTAGGCACCTCATGACGCCCACCGAATTTTCGGCGTCCGCCAGCCTGGCCCTGATTCGGACCCTGACCTCGCACGCCGAGACCCGACACCTCGAATTCAAGCGAGTGAGCGGCAAGATGGTGGGCAAGGCGCTCGAGACGCTCTGCGCCTTTGCCAACACCGATGGTGGCACCCTTGTACTGGGCATGGCCGATCTGAAAGAGTTCCAGGGCACGGCACGGATTTTTGGCGTTGAAGAGAACCCTGAAGCCGTTGATGAGCTGCAACGCAAGCTTCTGACCGAGTTCGTGCCGGACCTTGGCAATGTTCGCCTGATGCGCCTGAGTTGCAGCCTGCATAACGGCGCGGCCAAGGGGAAGGCAGGCCACCTGCTATTGATCAATGTGGAGCGAAGCGCCCGAGTTCATTCCATCGTCAACAGTGGCACCTACGTGCGGCTCGATGCCAGCAACCGCAGCATGAGTGCCGGCGAGATCACCGAGCTGTCGTACCGCCGAGGCGAACGCAGCGCCAGCAGTGAGCCGGTGCCCATATCACTGGAGCGCTTGCAGACAAGCGCCTGGGCGCGTTTTGCCGAAGCCCGTGGGCCGCTGACGGGGAGTTTTGCCAGTCAGTTGCTGCGTATCGGTCTGGCGGAAGAGGTGGATGGAGTGGTGCGGCCACGCCGAGCCGCCGTGCTGCTGTTTGCGGACGAGCCCGGCAGCCTGCTGGCGGCGCATGACACCCGGGCGGATGTGCGCGTGATGGTGTACGACGGCAAGCAGTTGTCCTCTGCAGCAACACCCAATCTGCGCAAGGTGGCCAAGACCGTCCGAGGGCCCTTGATTGACCAGATCGATGGAACTGTGCGTCTGGTTCTTGATGAGCTCGCGCAGGGGCTGACCGTGAGCCATAGCGGCTTCAGGACGCTGCACGCCTATCCAGAGCGGGTGATCAAGGAAGCCATCGTGAATGCCGTCATCCACCGGGACTACCGGCTGAATCGCGACATCTTCGTGCGCATTTTCGATGACCGCGTCGAGGTCGAGAGCCCCGGCCTGCTGCCTGGCAGCATCACCCCGAGCAATATAGCCAAGACAGGCTCCAAGGCACGAAACCCGCTGATTGCCAGCAATCTGCGTGAGTTTCCGGTGGCACCGAATATCGATGCGGGCGAGGACGTACGCATGATGTTTGCGGAGATGGCGCAGGCCGAGTTGTATCCACCCCAGTACCGGCAAAACACCGAGTCGGCGGTGGAGAGCGTGACCGTCACGCTGTTCAATTCGAAACGACCGAGTGCCTGGGATGAGGTGAGCGACTGGATAGACCGGAATGGCTCCATCGCCAATGGAGATGTGGTGCGGATCGCCCGGGTGGACACCCTCAAGGCCTCCAAGCTGCTGATCTCCTGGCGCGAACAGGGCTTGCTGGTTTCGCTGCCCGGTCGGGCGAAACGCAATATGGCCTATACCAAGCCGAACGGGGCCGATGCGGAGCTGAGTTTGTTATCCGCGCTCGAAGATAACAACGCAGGAAGAAAATGAAATCATATATAAATCAACGGCTTAGCAGCCATGTTATTCACCTTTTGGTGAATTGCGGCAGCCTCAGGCTCAGCCCGCGTGCTGCCATCAAGACCCTCACCGCCGCGCTGCTGGGCGTTCTGCTCGCCACCCAGGCCCAGGCCTTTGGCGCCGCCGGGCACTCGGCCATCGGCGAGGTGGCGATGGGCCTGCTCAAGGGCAGCCGGGCCGAGACCGAGCTCAAGCGCGTGCTTGGCACGACGGCGATGCGCGACGCGGCGGTCTGGGCCGATTGCGTGAAGAGCATAGACCCCGCGAACGATTTCAAGTATGCCAATGCCGGCCGCTACCCGGAATGCGCGGTGCTGGAGAGCGACCCGGCCGAGCTGGTGCGCATGGGCGACTATGTGCGGCGCAACGACATGGACTGCAAGCCCAAACCGGGCGAAGAGTCCTGCCACAAGCAGTACCACTACACCAACCCGCCGCTGCAGAGCGGTCGCTACGTCGCCGGTGCCCCGGGCACCGGGCCGCAGGATCTGGTGCTGGGCATCAATGCGGCGGTGGCTGTGCTGAAGGGTGGGCCGTCACCAGCGCCGTTCCGCTTCGGCAACGAGCGCGAGGCCTTGCTGGTGCTGCTGCACCTGCTCGGTGATCTGCACCAGCCGCTGCATGTGGGCTCGCTGTACCTGGACGGTGAGGGCAAGGTGGTGGACCCGGGCACCGGGGCCATCGACCCGGCCACGCACACGGTGGGCGGCAATGCGATTACCTTGATGCCCACCGGCAATCTGCACGCCTATTGGGACAACGCACCGGCAAGGCTCAGTGCCGCGGAACTGCAGGCCTTGAACAACGAGGCCCGCGCGCTGCCCTCCAGCCCCGGCCCCAGCGCCGACTGGACCGTGGCCTGGGCCAGCGACACGGTGCGGGTGACGGCCCAGGTGTTCGATGGCATCAGCTACAGCCCGCGTGCGCAGACGCTGCGCGGCTCGCGCTGGATTGCGACACTGCCGGCCGACTACGACGCCCGCTCGCTGGCGCTGACGCGCATGCAGCTGGCCAAAGGCGGCGCCCGGCTGGCCCAGTTGCTGCAGGCCATCTGGCCCTGAGTTCAGGCCGCCGCCTGGCGGGCCGGCTTCGATGCTGACGAAGACGCGTTCAGCCACAACGCCGCGCCCACCAGCAGGGCGCCGCCCAACTCGTGCGGGCGCGGCCAGCTGCCCAGCGCCGCGCTGATCACCAGCGCCGACACCGGCACGAAATTCAGGAACAACGTGCCGCTGGGCGCGCCCAGCCGGCGCACGCCGAAGTTGAAGGCCAGCGCCGCGGCCACCGTGGGCACGGCGGCGATGTAGAGCAGCTTGGGCCATACCGGGCCCAGCGCGGCCAGCGTGGGCGGCGTGGCCAGATGGGCCAGGCTGGCGGCCGCGGCGAACAGCAGCAGCCAGGGCAGCGAGGCCACGGCCGTCAGCGCCGTGTACTCCAGCGCGCTGAGTTCGGGCAGGCTGGCGGCGCCGCGGGTGTAGAACACCCAGCCCAGCGTGCCGCTCAAGGTCAGCAGATCACCGAGCAGCACCGACGATGCGGCCTTGTCTGCTGCGCCCGCGCCGCCAAACAGCCCGGCCACCAGCGCCACGCCGGTGAATGCCACCAGGGCCGCGGCCAGGGCGCGGGGCGCCGGGCGGATGCCATCCAGCGCCCAACGCACCAGCAGCGCGCTCAGCGGAATGGTGGCCATGATCACCGCGCCATGCGCCGGCAGCGAATGGGCCAGGCCGATGAAGACCAGGAGGCTGAACGCGCCATAGCCGGCCAGGCCGAAGCCGGTCAGCCGGCGCGCATGCAGCACCAGCTTGCGCCAGGGCGTGTGGCCGAACAACTGCACCAGGGCCAGCAGGCCCAGGGTGGCCAGGGTGTAGCGCAGGGTGGTGAACCAGACCGGATCGAGCACGCCCAGCAAGGATTGACCGATGAAGAACAGACTGGACCAGGCCATGGTGGCGAACAGCAGAGCCGCGATGGCAAGCAGGGCAAAGGGGGTGGGCATCAGAGCCGCCTTGAGAAGAGCCAATGATGGGCAAAGTGTCGGCACGGGCAGGCGCCCGGTCCATTCGTTTGCACGGAGCGCGGCGTTCCGAAATTCGAGACGCGGGCGGCGGGGTGGGGCGGCACAATCGGCGCCATGGAGCTGTACCAACTGACCACCTTCATCGCCGTGGCCCAGGAGCGCAACCTGACCCGCGCCGCCGAGCGCGTGTTCACCAGCGTGCCGGCCGTCAGCGCGCAGGTGAAGGCGCTGGAGGACGAGCTGGGCGTCAAGCTGTTCGACCGCACCTCCAGGGGCATGGCGCTGACCGAGGCCGGCGACAGCCTGCTGCTCGAGGCCCGCCGCACGGTGGACGCTGCACAGCGCATGCGCGCCGCCGCGGCACAGCTGCGCGGCGAGCTCAGCGGCCAGGTGCGCATGGGCACGGTCAGCGACCCGGTGGCGCTGCGCCTGGGCGAGGTGATGGTGCGCCTGGCCGAGCGCCATCCGCAGGTGATGCTGCAGCTGCAGCAAAACCTATCGCTGCGCACGCAGGCGGCACTGCGCCGCGGCGACCTGGACTGCGCCTATCTGATGAGCGCCCAGGAGCAGGTCGAGGGCATGGAGTTGCGCCGGCTCACCGTCATCGACCTGGCCGTGACGCTGACCCGCCGCCAGGCCGCGGCCGGTCTGCCCGAGTCCCTTGAAGCGCTGGCTCGTCTGCCCTGGGTCAGCAACTCGCCCGAATGCGGGCTGCGCCTGCAGCAGGAGGCCTTGTTCCGCGAGGCCGGCCAGCCCTTCCCCCATGGCGCGATGGCCGATACCGAGGGCGCCGTGCGCGGCATGGTGGCCAGCGGCCTGGGCGCCGGGCTGATGCGGCTCGACCAGGCGCAGGCGGCCGAGCGCGCCGGCGAGCTGGTCATCTGGCCCGGCTGGCGCGCCCACACCTGGCTGTGCTGGATGGCGCCGGTCAAGCAGCTGCCCGACCCGGCCCTGGCCGCGGTGCGCGACACGGTGCTGGAGGTCTGGGCCTGAGCATCGGCCTCAGTCGCCGGCCTTCCGCAGCGTGCGCAACATCTGCTCGTGCATCGCGTCCACCGCCGGCATGCGCTGCGAGGCCTTGCTGCGCAGCACCGCCACCTCCATCGACGGCAGGGCCGGCAGCTCGTGCTTGGCGCCCAGTATCTGCAGGCCCGGCGGCACGCTGCAGCGGGTCAGCGCCGCCACGGCCAGGCCGCTTTCGACGGCGGCCAGCTGGCCGGCCAGGCTGGCGCTGTTGTAGACGACGCGGTGGGTACGGCGCTGTGCCGTCAGCGCGGCCAGGGCATCGCGGCGGGCACGGCTGCCGCTCTCGTAGATGGCCACCGGCAGCGGGTTGCGGCGCCAGGCCTCGTGCTGGGCGGCGCCGACCCAGACCAGCGGCTCGCGGAACAGCAGCGTGCCGCGCTGCGGCCGGTCGCGGCTGATCAGGGCCAGGTCCAGCTCGCCGCGCGTGACCTTGGGTATCAGCGAGGTCGACTGCTCGCAGACCAGGGTGATCTCGACGCCGGCGTGCCGCGTGGCAAAGCTGCGCAGCACCGGCGTCAGGTAGCTGGCCGCATAGTCATCGGGCACGCCCAGATTGATGCGGCCGGCGATCTCGGGGCCGTGGAGAATAGCCAGCGCCTCGGTGTGCAGCTCCAGCATGCGGCGGGCCGGCCCCAGCAGCTCGATGCCGGTGACGGTCAGCTCCAGATGGCGCGGGCCGCGCGTCAGCACCGGGCGGCCGATCGCGTCTTCCAACTTCTTCAGCTGCATGCTCAAGGCCGATTGCGAGCGGTGCACGTGCGGCGCAGCGGCGGTGAGCGAGCCGGCATCGACGACGGCCACAAAGGCGCGCAACCAGTCGAGTTGCAGATCGGCGGATTGCATGGGCTTCTCCATTCATTCGATTAGCGAATGGTAAGCGTCAAAACTATGCGCTTTACGGGTGGTTGGCGTTTGCGCACAGTGAGGGCATGAGCAATGCACTGACCACCCATCCCCTCCCTGCTGCGGCAGGGGCTGCCGCTGAAGAACGCCAAGGCCTGTGGTTGATGGTGGCCTGCGGCCTGTTGCTGGCCACGATAGGCGTGTTCGTCGAGGAGGCCGGCCAGGACCCGCTGACCACCGTCTGGTTCCGCTGCGCCTTCGGGCTGCTGGCGCTGATGGTCTGGGGCGCGGCGACGGGCCGGCTCGGCGAGTTGCGCCTGCGCGGGCGGGCGCTGCTGGCGGCCTTGGCGGCCAGCCTGCTGATACTGGCCAACTGGGCGCTGTTCTTCGCGGCGATCTCGCGCACCTCGATAGGCGTGGCGACGGTGGTGGTCCATGTGCACCCGCTGTGGCTGATGCTGTTGGGCGCCTGGTGGCTGCGCGAGCGCATCACGCGGCTGCAGATAGCCGCCGTGCTGCTGGCGCTGGCAGGGCTGACCTTGGCCACCGGATTGCTGGAAGGTGATGCCTCATCAGGCACGTACGATAAAAGTTATGCCATCGGACTGCTGATGTGCTTGGCCGGTGCGCTGTGCTATGCCAGCATGGGTCTGATCGTCAAGCTGGCCCGGGGCATCAGCTCATTCGCGCTGGCCTGGTGGCAGTGCCTGGTTGGCACCGTGTTGCTGAGCGGCTGGCCGCTGCTGCACGGCTGGCCGGCGATGGGCCCGGCCTGGGGCTGGCTGGCGGGCCTGGGCATCATCCACACCGGCCTGGCCTATGTGCTGCTGTATGCCGGCATGGCGCGGCTGCCGACCTCGCGCGTGGCGCTGCTGCAGTTCGTCTATCCGGCGGCGGCGGTGCTGATCGACTGGGGGGTCTACGGTCACGCGCAGAGCCCGCTGCAGCTGCTGGGCATTGCGCTGATGGGCGCGGCGCTGCTGTCCCTGCGTCGCCCAGCCGCTCGTTGATCAGTAGCTGTGCGTGGGGCTGTCGTCCGGGCCTATCCGTGACGGCGGCGTCCAGGCCACGTCGCGCATCGCATGGGGCACCAGCGAGCCGACACCCAGCAGCGTCGCGAAGATCGCCATGCGCACCGGAATGCCGTTATCGGTCTGGCGGAAGATGGCCAGCCGCGGGTCGTGGTTCAGATCGGTGCCCAGGTCATGCGCGCCGGGCCGGCTGTCGCGCGGCAGCGGATGCATGATCACCACGTCCGGCTTGCACCAGGCATGCACGGCCGCCAGATTGATCTGCAGGGCCGGGGCTTCCGCCTCGATCGCCTCGCCGGTCAGCCGCTCCTTCTGGATTCGCGTGGCATAGACGACGTCGGCGCCTCGCAGCTGCTCGCCAAGCGCATGCACCACCTCGACCCGATGGCCCTGGCGGCTGACCCGGTCGGTGATGGCCGTGGGCATCTGCAGCGACGCCGGTGACACCAAGGTGAAACGCAGCCCGCGGTACAGCGCCAGCAGCTTGATCAGCGAATGCACGGTGCGGCCGTATTTCAGATCGCCGACCAGCGCGATGTGGGCGCCGTCGACCAGCTTGCCCAGGCGCGAGAACTCGCGCTGTATCGTGTACAGGTCCAAGAGCGCCTGGCTGGGATGCTCGCCCGGGCCGTCGCCGCCGTTGACGACCGGCACGTTCGTTGCCTGCGCGAACTCGGCCACCGAGCCCTGCTCGGGGTGGCGCACGACGATGGCGTCCACATAGCCGCTGATCACGCGGCTGGTGTCGTAGATCGATTCGCCCTTGGCCATCGACGAGAAGGTGAAGCCGGTGGTGTCGCAGACCGAGCCGCCGAGCCGGCAGAAGGCCGCGCCGAAGCTGACCCGGGTGCGCGTGCTGGCTTCGAAGAACAGATTGGCCAGCACGGCGCCCTCAAGCACGCGGGTGGTCTTCTGGCGGCGGGCGATCGGCTGCATTACGTCGGCGAGGTGGAACAGGTCCTCGACCGCGTCGCGGCTGAACTGCTCGACCGACAGCAGATGGCGGCCGGGGCCGAAGGTGGTGAGCGGTGGATTTTCGTCGGTGTATACGCTTTGCGTTTGTTCGGCTTCGGTCGCCGCCCGGCTCATGATCTCCAGCACAAAGCGTCTCGCCACCTCGGGCATCGCCCTGAATTCGCTTGAGTCGCTGGGCAAGATCCAGGTATCCAGTGCCCGACGCCGGGCGCCTATGCGCTCGGCCAGGCCGTCGCGGGTGAGGTTGAGGCGTCGCATGGCGTCGCGCAAAAGGGCTTGCTGGGCGATTTCCATGGCCGGCAGTGTATACGCATTGCGTAGTGCTGTGCAATGCGAGAATTTGGCGACTGTGGGCGCTCCGTGTCGATTTCGCGGCGCGCGGATCGTCGTGGTTGCAGAGCGAGAGGCCGACCGCCCTTCTCCTCACAACCTCAACATAACGGAGATTTCCAGATGCGCTTCATGATCATCCGCAAGGCCGATGCCGAGACCGAGGCCGGCGTCATGCCCAGTGAACAGCTGCTGACCGAGATGATGAAATACAACGAGGAGATGGTCCGCGCCGGCGTGATGCTGGCCGGTGAGGGCCTGCATCCCAGCGCCAAGGGCCTGCGGGTGAAGTTCTCAGGCGGCAAGCCGACCTTGATCGATGGTCCGTTCGCCGAGACCAAGGAGTTGATCGCCGGCTTCACGATGATCCAGGTCAAGTCCCGCGAAGAGGCGATCGAGTGGGTCAAGCGCTGGCCGGCCATCGACGGCCATGGCGCTGCCGAACTGGAGCTGCGCCAGGTCTTCGAGGCCGAGGACTTCGGCGCCGAGTTCACGCCGGAGCTGCGCGAGCAGGAGGACATGCTGCGAGCAGAAGTCGAACAGCAGGCCAAGCAGCGCTGAGTCGCCGATGACCTTGGAAGCCACCCACCGCGCGATCGACGCCGTCTGGCGCATCGAGTCGGCCAAGATCATTGCCGTGGTCGCGCGCATGGTGCGCGATGTCGGCGTGGCCGAAGAGCTGGCGCAGGACGTGCTCGTCACCGCGCTGGAGCAATGGCCCCAGAAGGGCGTGCCGGACAAGCCCGGTGCCTGGCTCACCGCCGCGGCGAAGAACCGCGCGTTGGATCACTTGCGGCGCGTGCAGCTGCTGGCCGCCAAGCATGAGGAGATAGGCCGCGATCTGGAGATCCACGGCGAGGCCTTCGAGCCGGCCTTCGACGCGGCGCTGGAGGATGACATCGGCGACGATCTGCTGCGCCTGGTGTTCACCGCCTGCCATCCGATCCTGGCGCCCGAGGCCCGCGTGGCGCTCACGTTGAGGCTGCTCGGCGGCCTGACCACCGACGAGATCGCCCGCGCCTTTCTGCTGCCCGAGGCCACGGTGGCGCAGCGCATCGTGCGCGCCAAGCGCAGCCTGGCTGCGGCGCAGGTGCCGTTCGAGGTGCCTCGCGCGGCCGAGCTGCCCGAGCGCCTGGCCTCGGTGCTGGCCGTCATCTACCTGGTGTTCAACGAGGGCTATGCGGCGACCGGTGGCGGCGACTGGATGCGTCCGGCCCTGTGCGACGAAGCGCTACGCCTGGGCCGCATCCTGGCCGAGCTGATGCAGCAGGAGCCCGAGGTGCACGGCCTGGTCGCGCTGATGGAACTGCAAGCCTCGCGGGCCCGGGCGCGGATCGGCGCCAAGGGTCAGCCGGTGCTGCTGCTGGAGCAGAACCGCGCGCGCTGGGACCATCTGCTGATAGGCCGCGGCCTGACCGCACTGGCCCGTGCCGAGCGGCTCAACGGCGCATTGGGCCCCTATGCGCTGCAGGCGGCGATCGCGGCCTGTCATGCCCGGGCCGGCACGGCCCACCAGACCGACTGGCCGCGCATCGCTGCGCTCTACGACGTCCTGGCCCAGCTGCAGCCCTCGCCGGTGGTTGCGCTGAACCGCGCGGTGGCCATTGGCATGGCCTACGGCCCGGCCGCCGGCCTGGAGCTGGCCGATGCGCTGAGCCACGAGCCACTGCTGAAGGGCTACCACCTGCTGCCGGCGGTGCGCGCCGATCTGCTGCTCAAGATGGGCCGGCGGGTCGAGGCGCAGGCCGAGTTCGAACGCGCGGCATCGCTGACCCGCAATGTGCGCGAGCGCGCGCTGCTGCAGGAGCGCGCGCGCGGCTGCGACGCGAGCTAAGGCTTGAAGATGCGGTTGCCGCTGGCCGTCTTGCGCGTCTGCACATGGGCCCAGCGCGGCGTGGCGCTGGCGACCTCGGCATAGAGGTCGCAATCGATCAGGGCCTGGCGGCCCTCGGCCGTGGCCAGCCACTGGTCGATCGCCTCGACGTCGTCGGACAGGTCCACCGCCTCGCAGGTCAGATGGGGCGAGTTCTTCGCCGCGTTCTTCGTCGCTGCATTGACCGAGGGTGGTCGCCAGCCGCTGTTCACATTGTCCGGCGCCGTGTTGCCGGTGGCCGCGTGGTAGATCGCCAGCAGCAGGTTGGCGCGACGCACCGTCTCGGTTGCGCGGGCCCGCAGCTCGGGGGTCAACTCACTGGCGTACTCGACGTCGCGGTTCTTCCAGTACTGCTTCAGAGTGATGGCCATCGCAAGCTCCACTTCGCAAGAGATCGGAGCGCCACAGTCTGCACAAAATCGGCCCGGCCGGCGACCTACGTTCTAGGGACGGGGCGCATCATCGGCCCTGCGGCACGAACGCCCGCAGGCGGTGTCCATCAGGGTCGGCGGCGGTGAAGGTGTAGCCGAAGTCCATGGCCGTCGGCGCCTGCAGGATGGGCAGGCCGAGCGCCAACCACTGCTCGTGCAAGGCATCGACGGCTCGAACCGAGTCCAGCGTGAAGGCCAGCTCGGTGCCGCCGCCGGTACAGCTGGCAGCCGGCGCCACCGTCTGGCGTGCCCACAGGCCCAGCATCAGGCCGGAGTCCAGCGCGAACAACGCAAAGGTGGGCGATGCCTCGACCGGCGGCTTGGCCAGCAGCCGGCTGTAAAAATGGGCGCTCGTGGCCGGGCTGTTGACGTAGAGAAGGATGAAGTTGGGGTGTGTCATGGCGTGCCTTCAACAAGGTGGGTTGTGGTGGCAGCCATGGTGGCTGGCGCTGCTGTCAGTTTCTGGCAGCAGTGACGGTTCTAAGCGCCCGGTATGCCTTCCTGCACGCGCCACTCCTTCATCAGCGCCTGGCGGCGGCGCGGGTAGCGGGTCTCGGTCAGCTCCAGGCCGAGGATGTGGTCGGTGCGGAAGTTGCGGATGGCCTGGCGCAGCTCGCACCAGGCCGCCAGCACTTCGACCTTGTTGAAGAAGCCCAGGGCGAAGGGCCACAGCAGGCGCTGACTCTCGCGGCCCTGCAGATCGCGGTAGCGGACGGCGATCTTGCGCTCGCCACGTATCGCTTCGCGCAGGGTGGCCAGCAGCGCGTCGGCTGCCGAGCCCGCGTTGCTGGGACCGACCAGCAAGGCATGGCTGTCCAGCTCATGGCGCAGCTCGGGTGGCAGCACGGCCGAGATCTTGGCCAGGGCCTGGCCCGCGGCATCGGCCAGGCGAGCATCGGCGCGGGCCACCACCCAGCGCGAGCCCAGGCCCAGGGCCTCCAGCTCGTCCAGCGTGAACATCAGCGGCGGCAGGGTGAAGCCGGGCTGCAGCACATAGCCGACGCCGGCCTCGCCGACAATCTGCGCGCCCTGGGCCTGCAGGGTGGCGATGTCGCGGTACAGCGTGCGCAGGCTGATTTTCAGGCTGGCGGCGAGGTCCGCGCCGCTGACGGGGTGGCGGTGGCGGCGCAGCAGCTGCAGCAGATCCAGCAATCGGGAGGCACGTGACATTCCCCGCATTTTGGCCCGCACCGGTCCTCGCAAGCCCTGACCCTCGTATCATGGACCCGGACCACAGCGGAGGCCCGTCATGGATTTGCGTCAGAGCCTGTTCGAACTGATCGCCCGGCACCAGCTCGATCGCACGCAGGCTCGGCAGCTGCAGCAGCTGTCCGGCCTGCTTGACGAGCCGCCGGGCCTGGCCTCTTGGTTGCCACGCGGCGCCGCCATTCTCGGTGCCGCGCTGGGCGGCCTTGGTGTGGTGATGTGGATCGCCGCGAACTGGGAGACCCTGGGCCGCCCCGGCCGCTTCGGCCTGCTGCAGGCGCTGGTGCTGGCCACCGCCGTCGGGGCGGCCTGGCGGCCTGCAGCCCGCGCGCCGCTGGGCCTGCTGAGCCTCCTGGGCATTGGCGCGCTGTTCGCCTATTTCGGCCAGACCTATCAGACCGGGGCCGACGCCTGGCAGCTGTTCGCGCTGTGGGCGGTGCTGGCCCTGCCGCTGTGCCTGGGCGCCCGCTCCGATGTGCTGTGGACGCCCTGGGCCCTGGTGGCGATGACGGCGCTGTCGCTGTGGACGCACACCCATATCGGCCGGCAATGGCAGGTGCGGCCCGAGGATCTTGACGTGCATATGCTGGCCTGGGCGATGGCCCTGTTGCTGGTGGCGGCCCTGAGCCCGGCCCTGCGGCGCTTCACCGGTGCCGGCCCCTGGGCGATGCGCACGGCCATCGTGCTGGCGGTGATGTCCTTCACGCTGATCGCGCTGGGGGGGCTGTTCCACAAGACCGTGGCCGGCCAGTATCCGCTGGGCCTGCTGATGCTGGTCGTCTCGGCGGGTCTGCTCGGCACGCGTCGGCACTTCGAGGTGTTCGGGCTTAGCGCGGTGGCCCTGGGCCTGAATGCCCTGCTGGTGGCCGGCCTGGGCCGCTGGCTGTTCGATCGCCATGGCGGTGGCGACGAAATCGGCAAGCTGATGCTGCTGGGCCTCGGTGCGGCGGGGCTGCTGGCGGCCTCGGTGAGCGGCATCCTGCGCCTGTCTCGGCGCGCCACGGGAGCACAGGCATGAAGACCGCTGAACAGACCTTGCTGGCCGCGCGGCAGTCCGGCCTGCTGCCCGCCGATGCGATGCTGCCGGCGCAGGACGAACGCCCCTGGCCGGTGCTGCTGCTGACGGCCGTGGGCGCCTGGTTCGCGGCCGTGCCGCTGATGATCATGATCGGCATGCTGCTGGGCGATGTGCTGCGGCGCGGGGTCGGGCCCTACTTCGTCGGCGTGCTGGTGTTGCTGGCCGCGGTGGTGGTGATGCGCTCGCGCGATTTGCCGCTGTTCGTCGAGCAGTTGGCCGTGCCGGCGCTGCTGGTCGGCGGTGGCATGCTGGTCGTCGGTCTGTACCGCGACCTCAGCACGAGCCTGGCCTCGCTGCTGATGCTGGCGGTGACCCTGGGCGTGGCCTGGGCCATTCCCAAGACCTGGTTGCGCGTGTTGCTGGGCGCTGCGGCGGCGGCCCTGCTGGGTCTGGTGCTGATGCCGCTGCGCTGGAATATGTGGCGCGCCGACATCGTTGTGCCCTGGCTGGTGCTGCATGCCCTGCTGCTGGCCTGGGGCGCGGCGCTGTGGCTGCAGCAACAGCATCTGCTGCGCGGCCGCCTGGCACGCGAGGCGGCGCTGCTGGAGGCGCTGGCGGCCGGCTGGCTGTTGCTGGTGCTGGCTGGCCTGGCCTGGTTGTCGGGCATGAGCTTCATGGTCGGCGGCAGCATGGGCGAGCTGAGCCGTGAGGTGGTCAACAACCTGACGCCGCGCCTGAAGGGCGAGGGCCTGACCATGCAGGCCGGCTCGGTGTTGATGGCGCTCGCGGCCACCTGGCTGGCGGTGCGCGCCTGGGCCGGCCTGATGGGCTGGCTGCCGCTGGCGGTGGCCGCTGTGCTGGCCGGCCTCGGCTGGTTTGTGCCGGCCCTGGGCGGCGTGCTATTGGCCGCGGCAGTGTGCTGCACCACGCAGCGCTGGCGCCTGGCATCGGCGGCAGCCTTCGTTGCGGCCTGGGTGCTGGGCAGCTTCTACTACCAGCTGCAATGGCCGTTGGCGACCAAGGCGCTGGTGCTGGCGGGAGCCGGCGGCCTGCTGGGCGCGCTGGCCTGGTTGGCGCCGGCCTGGCGTGCGAGCCGCGTTGATCATGGGGGGCCAGCAAGACCTGGCCCCGCGGCCTGGGCCATGCTGGCCGGCGGTTTGCTGACCCTGCTGGTAGCCAACGGGGCTATCTGGCAGAAGCAGGACCTGATCGCCCGCGGCCGGCCGGTGTTCGTGGCGCTGGCGCCGGTCGATCCGCGCTCGCTGATGCAGGGTGACTTCATGCGATTGAACTTCGGTGGCGCCGGCTTCGACGAGACGCCCCTGCTGCAGGCGCTCGGCAGCGCACGACCCAAGGTGGTGGCGCGCATCGATGCACGTGGCGTGGCCACCGTGCTGCGCGGCCGGCAGCCTGAGCATGCACTCGCCGCCGACGAGTTGCTGATCGAGCTGACACCCAAGGACGGGCGCTGGATACTGGTCGCCGATGCCTGGTTTTTCCGCGAGGGCGATGGCGAGCGCTGGGCCCAGGCGCGCTTTGGCGAGTTCCGCGTGCAGCCCGATGGCCGGGCGCTGCTGGTGGGCATGGCCGACGCCGATCTCAAGCCCATCAAGCCCTGATGCGATGCTGCGCCGTAGCAGAGCTGTCGTCGGCATCGGCTAAAGTAAGGAGTCCTTACTTTCCGAGATTGCTACCGAGATGCTTGCCAAGATCACCGCCAAGAACCAGTTGACGCTACCCAAGAGCGTGACGCAAACGATGGGGCCGGTGGAATATTTCGATGTCGAGGCCCGGGGCGGACAAATCATCCTGACGCCGGTACGGATCCAACGCGGCGACGCGGTACGCGCCAAACTGGCCGAGCTCGATCTGAGCGAAAAAGACCTGCAAAACGCGGCAGTGGCGGCGCGGGGGGCCAAGGCGGCGGCAAAGACCGCGGGCAAAACGAGGCAGCAAAACGCGGCAGTAAAATTGGCACCTTCGGCCGAGGCCCTGCCGCCGGCCCGGCGCACATTGCCAAAACGCGGCAGTGCTGCGGTGACGGCCAAGCCGCTGGCCAAAGCGTCTGCAAAAGCGCCGATCAAAACGCGGCAGTCCCCGTCGGCCGCCAAGAAGGCCGCGACGGCAAAGCGCACATCCGCCCGATGAAGGCCGGGCGTCGAAGTCGCCAGCCCATCACGGTGGTGCTGGACACGGCGCTTGTGCTCGCCGCCCTGTTTCAGAACGAGGGTCAGGCCGCACGGCTGCGTCAGGCCTGGCAGACCGGTCGCGTCCTGCCCCTGCTCAGCGCCGCGACGGCCCAGGAACTGCTGGCTGCGCTGGCCTTCCGCAGGTTCAGGCTGACCGCGCTGGAGCAAGAGGAGCTGCTGGGTGACCTGCTGCCCTTTGCCCGCGTCGTGCAGGTCGGACAGGGCATGGATCGGCCTGCCAACGCCCTGCTGCAGCTGACCCTGGCCGGCCGCGCCGACCAGCTCGTCAGCGGCGATGCCCTGCTGCGCCGAGACGCACAGAAGCAGGGCCTGCCGGCCTCGACGCCGGAGGCATTCGTGAGCTTGTTCTCATAGGGGATTTCGCGTTTTCCCTAGCCGATTTGCCATAAGTCACGCGGCGCGGGGGTACGGTGTTGCCTCCCCGTTTTGAGGCAAAAAAAGCCGAGGCTCGCCGCTATAGTCAGACGGCTCATGAACCCATTTGACTCACCCAAAACCGTCAGCATGTGGCGCGTCGTCTTCATCGAACGACGCGGCAAACGTATCGCGCACGAGAGGACCGGTCCCTGGCATCCGAGCCGTGACCTGGCCTATGGCTGGGCGCGCTGGTTCATCGAACAGGGCCATCACGTCGCCCTGCAGGGGCAGGGCGGTGATTTGGAGAAGCTATGCCCGGGGCTGCCTTGACGACCCCGCGTCTGTTCAGGCCTGTTTGCGGCGGCGGGCGATGAAGCCCATCACGCCCAGACCCGCCAGCATCAGTGCGTAGCTCTCGGGTTCCGGCACGGCGGTGACGGTGAACGAGGACGCCCAGACGCTGGTGGCGTAGTCGCCGCTGTCGGTGCGGGTCCAGTTGGCGACATTGCCGATCTTGCTCAGCAGCTCGGCCTTGGTGCCGGTGGTGGCGCCCTTGTAATAGCCGTTGTCGAAGTTGCCCAGATTGACCATCGTGCCGGCATTCAGGCTCAGGCCGGTGGGCACATTGGTGGTGTTGGTCGAGTTGGAGACCGTCGGGCTGGCGATGATGCCGTTGGCATGGGCGAATTGGGTGCCGGTCAGGAAGTTCGGTGCGGCGATGGCGCCAGTGAAGCCGAAGATCTGATCGCCGCCGTTGGCCAGGTTCAGGACCGTGCCAGTGGCCGTGCCGGTGCTCCAGGAGACCGAGCCATTGCCGGTGAACCGGACCACCGAGCCGGCGGCCAGGGCGCTGGCGCTCTTCCAGCTCAGCGGACCGCCGCCCGCGGCATCCAGATGCTCGGTGACGCGGAAGGCGCTGCCTTGCCACGACGAGTCGGTGAAGTTGATGGTGGTGTTGGCGGCGATGTCGACCAGGGCGACCCAGGCGAAGTTGTCGGCGGTGTCGGTGTTGTATGCAACGACGGCGATGTCGCCGGCGGTCAGGGCTGCTTGCGCGGGCAGGGTGGCGGCGGCGGCAACGGCCACCAGTGCGAGTTTCTTGATGAGCATGATGATTTCCGGGTAGGTGGGACCAAACGAAGCAGTCGCCCTTCAGGCGCTGCTGCAGTCGCAAGCGAATGTCGCGTGTCCACATGACCGGACCGTGAAGCCCTTCATGGTCCTCCCCCATTCAAGGGGGGGCGCGTTCGATCTGTCATGCCTCAGTGGCACTGATCTGGAACCCGATGTGCCGCCCCGGCGACCCGTCTTGGCTTCAAGCGCGCGGCCGGAAGGTGACGGCCCGTGGTGGCGGCACCTTGGAATCCGCCCAGCTCCAGCGCCCAGCCTTCGGTGGCGCTGTCTCCCACATGCTGTTGCACATGCAGCGGGCTCAGATCCTTGGCCGCCGCGCGGGCTACCAGCTGCTCGGCCTGCTCGGCGGTCAGTGCCTGGGCAAACTGCGTCCAGCGACGCTGCACCAGTGGCGTGGCCCAGGCGTCTTCCAGCGCCCAGCGCAGGGCCTGGGTCTCGCCCTGCTTGCTCGCCTGCAGCACGCGCGGCACCAGGGCCAGCACAAAGGCATTGAAGTCGCGCTTCAGCTCGGCACTGGGCAGCAGGGCCTCGACGCAACCGAGGCGCTGGCTCCAGCCCGGCGTGGCCAGCTGGCGGGTGACCAGGGCCTGCAGGGCCTGGATGGGGTTGAACAGGCGCAGTCGGTTCGGCGGCAGCACCAGCATCGGCAGGGCGGCGGCCTGGGCATGGGGGAGTTCGGTGACATAGCTGCACAACGTGGCGATGCGCCGCCATTCGTTGACGCCCAGGCCGGCAATGCGCTCGAACGGGCCGCGGCTCAGGCTGGCCACCAGTGCGCTCGCGGATTGCCAGTCATGCCGGTTCTTGGCCGCATTGGCGCGGCGGCTCATCATCACCAGATTGCCGGCGGCATAGGCCGCGTCATCGCGCACCCGGTCTACCGAGCGGTGGCTGTCGTCGGCGGTCGCCTGGTCCAGCGCGACCCGGGTGATGGGGCAGAACTCGACATCGATCTGCTGCAGGTAGTTGGGCGTGATCTGCACGTCTTCGAACGAGCGACCGCGCGACCAGGCATGGGTGCGCAGCTTCAGCCACAGCCGGACGTGGCGGCCGGCCTTCAGGGTGCGCCGGCCAAAGGTGGCCTGGCCGGACTGCCAGCCCTGGCGCAGCGGAGAAGCGGCGAACAGATGCTCGACCGGGGGCGTCACGCCGTGGTGGGCATGGTCCCAGCCGAGCTCGAAGCCGAGGCTGGTGTTGGCCGGCGGGCAGTCCATTTCAAGCGAGATTTGCGCGCTGTTGCTGGGCTGGGCGCTGCGTGCTGCGATCATCTGTGCCATGGTGCTTCTCCTGAGGGGAGGCCGAAAACCGTTCGACCCTGTGGCACAGTTTGGCTGGCAGCTGGCTCATGGCGTGAGCCAGAGAAAAAAGGTTTGAATTTCGTAGCCCGGATGCAATCCGGGTCACTGTGAGGGAGAGATCAATGGACCGCACCGAACGCTTCTACAAGATCGAGCTGCTGATACGCAGCCGCGAATGCGTCAGCTTTGCCGCCTTGCTGGAGGCGCTGGAGGTGTCACCGGCCACCCTGAAGCGCGATCTGCAGTACCTGCGCGAGCGCATGGACGCGCCTATCGAGTACGACGCGATGGCCAATGGCTACCGCTTCGGCCAGGCGTGGCGCGGTGCCCAGCACGAGCTGCCGGGCGTGTGGTTCAGCGAAAAGGAGTTGCATGCGCTGCTGACGATGCACCAGCTGCTGTCCGGCCTCGACGAAGACGGCATCCTGACCCGCCATCTGCAGCCGATGTTCGACAAGCTGACCGGCATGCTGGGCGCCGACGAGCAGGAGGCCAAGGAGCTGATGAAGCGGGTCAAGCTGATCAGCACCGCCAGGCGCCGCGTGCCCTCGGCCAGCTTCGAGACGGTGGGCAGCGCGCTGGTCAAGCGCCAGCGGCTTCGCCTGCGCTACCGCAAGCGCACCAGCGACCCGGGCAACAGCGGCGGCCGCCAGATCAGCGAACGCACCGTCTCACCGCTGCGCCTGGTCCACTACCGCAACACCTGGTACCTGGACGCCTGGTGCCATGCCAGCGAGGGCCTGCGCCGCTTTGCCCTGGATGCGATGGAGGCGGCCGAGCCGCTGGAGGAGAAGGCCAAGGCCGTCAGCGCCAAGCAGCTGGAGGCCGAGCTGGACCAGGGCTACGGGATCTTTGCCGGTGCCAGCACACAGTTGGCGAAGTTGGTGTTCAGCGCCGAGACGGCGCAATGGGTGGCGCAGGAGGAGTGGCACCCGGCCCAGACCAGCGAGTGGCTGGCCGATGGCCGCTGGCAACTCTGCGTGCCCTATGTGGACGCCACCGAGCTGCTGATGGACCTGCTGCGCCACGCCGGCCATGTGCAGGTGCTGGCGCCGGCGGCGCTGAAGACTGCCTATGCGCAGCGGCTGAGGGCTGCCGTGGAGCAGCTGGCTTCAGCTTAGTCGGCTTCCTGCCGCTTCAGCCGCTCTGAGTGCCAATAGACATCATCACCGCCCAAGCCATCCAGATTGGCCCGGTTCAGCACCCGCGCCAGCACGAACAGCAGATCGCTGAGCCGGTTCAGGTAGTGGCGCAGCGCGTCGTTGATGGGCTCGCTGGCGTTCAGGGTGACGACCGCCCGCTCGGCGCGGCGGGCGACGGTGCGGCAGACATGCGCGATGGCCGCGCTGCGCGTGCCGGCCGGCAGGATGAACTCCTTCAGCCGCGGCAGATTGGCATTGAAGTGAGCGAGGGCTTCGTCCAGGCCCAGCACAGCATCAAGCTTCAGCAGCTCGTAGCCAGGCATGCACAGCTCGCCGCCGAGGTTGAACAGCTCGTGCTGGATGGTGATCAGCAGCTCGCGCACCTCATCGGGCAGTGGCTCGGCCAGCAGCACGCCGATGTTGGAGTTCAACTCGTCCACATCGCCCATGGCCATCACGCGCAGATGGTTCTTGGACACCCGGGTGTTATCGCCGAGGCCGGTGGTGCCGTCGTCGCCGGTGCGGGTGGCGATCTGAGAGAGTCTGTTAGCCATGCGCCGATCTTATAGCCTGCATCGATGGTGCCTAGAATGCCCTTTGGCCCGCACTTCCAGGAGACTCCCATGAACGCCCCTTACACCTCGCTGCAATTCGCGCCGCGCGCCATGCCTGCCGTCATGCTGGAGGCGCTGAAGGCCCGCTTCGGCGAGCGCTGCTCGACGGCGCTGGCGGTGCGCGAGCAGCATGGCCGCGATGAGTCGCCGATCGATGCGCCGCCGCCCGAGGCGGTGGTGTTCGCCGAGAGTAACGAGGACGTAGCCTTCGTGTTGAAGTTGGCGCATGCTCACGCGGTGCCTGTCATTCCCTATGGCGTAGGCTCCTCGCTGGAAGGCCATCTGCTGGCTGTGCAGGGCGGCGTCAGCCTCGATGTGTCGCGGATGAACAAGATCCTGCGCGTGAATGCCGAGGACCTGACCGTGACCGTGCAGGCCGGCGTGACGCGCAACCAGCTGAACAACGAGATCCGCCACAGCGGCCTGTTCTTCCCGATCGACCCGGGCGCCGACGCCTCGCTGGGCGGCATGGCGGCCACTCGCGCCAGCGGCACGAATGCGGTGCGCTACGGCACGATGCGCGAGAACGTGCTGGGGCTGACCGTGGTCACGGCGGCCGGTGACGTGATCCAGACCGGGACGCGGGCGCGCAAGTCCAGCGCCGGATATGACCTGACCCGGCTGTTCGTCGGCAGCGAGGGGACGCTTGGCGTGATGACCGAGGTCAGCCTGCGCATCTATCCGCTGCCCGAGGCGGTGTCGGCGGCGGTGTGCTTCTTTCCGACCATAGACGCCGCGGTGCAGACGACGATACAGATCATCCAGATGGGCGTGCCCATCGCCCGCTGCGAGCTGCTGGACCCCCATGCGGTGCGCGCCGTCAACAAGCATGACAAGCTGACCCTGCGCGAGGCGCCGATGCTGTTGATGGAGTTCCATGGCAGCCCGGCCGGGGTGGCCGAGCAGGCGCAGACGGTGCAGGAGATTGCCCGCGAGTTTGGCGGCGAAGACTTCGAATGGGCCACCACGCCCGAGGCGCGCACCAAGCTGTGGACCGCGCGCCACCATGCGTACCTGTCGGCGCTGCAGACCAGGCCCGGATGCCGCTGCGTGACGACCGATACCTGCGTGCCGATCTCGCGCCTTGCCGAGAGCATCAACGAATCGGTGGCCGAGGTCGAGGCAGAGGGCTTGCCGTACTTCATCGTCGGCCATGTCGGTGACGGCAACTTCCATCTGGGTTACTTGATTGACCCCAACATCCCCGAGGAGCGCGACACCGCCGAGCGCCTGAGCCACCAGATGGTGCAGCGGGCGCTGCGCCTGGAGGGCACCTGCACCGGCGAGCATGGCATCGGCCTGCACAAGATGGGCTTCCTGGTCGAGGAGGCCGGTGTAGGCGCGGTGGCACTGATGCGCCAGCTCAAGGCTGCGCTGGACCCGCAGAACATCATGAACCCGGGCAAGATCTTCAGCGCCTGAGGCAATGAAAAAGCCGGCTGGTCTGCGCCAGGCCGGCTTTGATGCGGTGGCAGGTTCCGCCGTCAGGGCAGTTCGACCACCGCGTAGGTGGGCGCTGCCGTGGCCGAGGCATAGCTGGCCGTGACGGTATAGCGCTTGGTCGAGGCGCCGACCGCAATCTGCACCGGGTAGACGACGGTGCTGCTGCTGGACGCGCTGACCTCCACTTTGGCCGTCACGCCATTGCTGGCGGTCAGGTTGGCCACCGAGCCCACGGCCGGGCGGGCTTGGCCGACCGTCCAGGTCTGGAAGCTGCTGTCGATCTTGTTGGCCTCGCTGCCCCAGTAGGGCTTGCGCAGCTGGGCCGAGCCGATGCGGTAGTTGTTGTTGTCGGTGATGTCGAGATTGCTGATCTTGCTCAGGGTCAGGTCGCCGATGGTGATCGTCGGCTGGCCCTGGCCGTCAAACTCCAGCAGGGCCGTCGAGGTTTCGGGGCCATAGCTGATGGCGCCCACCGCACCGGAGAAGTTGGTCAGCGTGATGCGCAGGCGTGCGTTCGCAAACGAGGTGGCGTTGCTGTTCACGGCGGTCAGGAACTCGATGCGGAACTGGCCGTCCAGGCGGGTGCTGACGCCGTCCATCACGCCGCTGAGGCCGTTGAAGGTCATGGCCAGGAAGCTGTCGGCAGGAATCTGTGTGGCCGAGTCCAGGAAATTGGCATCGACGCCTACGGTGCCGGTGCAAGTGCCGGTGAAGACCTGCAGGTCGGCGCAGCCGAACGAGACCAGGGCCTGCGGCTTGACGCTGGGCGGCCTGGCGCTCTGGGCTTTCAGCGTCGGGGCGGACTGGCTGGCCGAGCTGCCGGGCCCGGTCAGGTCGAACAGCGGGTTGTTGTCGAGCACCGAGCTCTTGGCGACGATGGCGGCCGCGCCGCTGACGCTGAACTCCACCGCCTGGCGGGCCTCGGTGGTGGATTGCGACAGATTGGTCGGCGCGGGGCTGCCGTCGTCGGAGCCTCCGCCGCCGCCGCAGGCGCTCAGCAGGGAGCCGAGCAGCAGGGCGGAGCCAAGTTTCAGGAATGACATATCAATTCTCCCTTGGTTATGAGACATGGCGCACGTGTGCGCAGGTCCGGAGAAATTCTAGAAGGGGCTCGGCCGTGGGCAAGCCCCATGAAGAGGGAGAAGGGCGGGCTATTTCCGGCGCCGCATCGTCCGGCTGACGGATCAGGGATGGGTTGGCGCCGCCACCGACCAGCGCTTGCTGACTTCGCCCTGGCTGTTGACGCTCTCCAGCTGCACGCCAAAGCCCCACAGCCGCGCCACATGCTTGAGCACCTCCTGCGCGCTGTCGTGCAGCGGCCGGTTGTTGTGCTGGGTGTGGCGCAGCGTGAGGGACCGGTCGCCGCGCAGATTGACGTTCCAGACCTGGATATTGGGCTCGCGCGAGCCGAGGTCGTACTGGTGCGACAGGGCCTCGCGCACCTGGCGGTAGCCGGCCTCGTCATGGATGGCCGAGACCTCCAGCTCGCTCTTCTTGTCGTCGTCGAGGATGGAGAACAGCCGGAACTCGCGCATCAGGTTCGGTGACAGGTACTGGCCGATAAAGCTCTCGTCCTTGAAGTTGCGCATCGCATGGTCCAGCGTGGGCAGCCAGTCGCTGCCGGCCATGTCGGGGAACCAGAGCCGGTCTTCATCGGTCGGCTTTTCGCAGATGCGCTTGATGTCGGTGTACATCGCGAAGCCCAGCGCATAGGGGTTGATGCCGCTGTAGTTGCGATGGCCCACCGGCGGCTGGGCGATCACATTGGTGTGCGACTTCAGCCACTCGATCATCATGCCGTCGGCCAGGTAGCCATCGTCATACATCTGGTTCAGCAGCCGGTGGTGCCAGAAGGTGGCCCAGCCCTCGTTCATGACCTGGGTCTGACGCTGCGGATAGAAGTACTGGGCAACCTTGCGCACGATGCGCACGATCTCGCGTTGCCAGGGTTCCAGGAGCGGTGCGTTCTTCTCGATGAAGTAGAGCAGGTTCTCCTGCGGCTCCTCGGGGAAGCGGCGCGCAGCGGCCACCGCGGCCTCGCTGGGCTCGGCCTTGCGGGGCAGGGTGCGCCACATATCGTTGATCTGGCGCTGGGCATAGGCCTCGCGGTCCTCGCGGCGGGCCTGCTCCTCGGCCAGCGAGAGTTTGGCCGGGCGGCGGTAGCGGTCCACGCCGTGGTTCATCAGCGCATGGCAGGAATCGAGCAGCTCCTCGACCTGGGCCATGCCGTGGCGCGACTCGCACTCGCTGACGTAGTTGCGCGCATAGACCAGGTAGTCGATGATGCTGGACGCATCGGTCCACATGCCGAACAGGTAGTTGCCCTTGAAGAAGCTGTTGTGGCCATAGGCCGCATGGGCGATCACCAGGGCCTGCATGGCCAGGGTGTTCTCCTCCATCAGGTAGGAGATGCAGGGGTCGGAGTTGATGACGATCTCGTAGGCCAGGCCCATCTGGCCCCGCTTGTAGTTCTTCTCGGTGGTGATGAACTCCTTGCCGTAACTCCAGTGGCGGTAGATCACCGGCATGCCCACCGAGGCATAGGCGTCCATCATCTGCTCGGCGGTGATGATTTCGAGCTGATTGGGGTAGGTGTCCAGGCCGTAGCGCTCGGCCGTCTGGCGTATGACCGCGTGGTACTGCTCGATCAGCTCGAAGGTCCAGTCGCTGGGCGAGGGCAGCCGCTCGGTCGGGCGCTGCTCCAGCCGCCTGAGCTGCAGCGGGGGCACGCGGCGGTGGCGGCGGCCGCCAAAGTCATCTGAACGCGGGGCCAGGCCGACGTGGCGGCGGTTTTCGATGGTGATCATGCGGGCGCTCCTTCCTTCTTGAACAGATCGCGGAACACCGGGTAAATCTGTGCCGGCTCGATGGCCTTGCGCATCGCGAAGTGGGTCTCGACGCCGATCAGACGCTGGTACTCCTCCCACAGGTTCTGCTCCTGCTCGGCCACCTGCACATAGGCGAAGTAGCGGCACATCGGCAGGATCTTGTCGGCCAGCAGCTCGCGGCAGCGGCCGCTGTCGTGGTGCCAGTTGTCGCCGTCGCTGGCCTGGGCGCCGTAGATGTTCCAGTCGCCGCTGGGGTAGCGGGTGCGGATGATCTCGTCCATCAGCACCAGGGCGCTGGAGACGACGGTGCCGCCGGTTTCAGTGGCATGGAAGAAGTTTTGCTCGTCCACCTCCTGCGCCTGCGTGTGGTGGCGGATGAAGACGACCTCGATCTTCTCGTAGTGCCGGGTCAGGAACAGATAGAGCAGGATGAAGAAGCGCTTGGCCAAGTCCTTGCGCGCCTCGTCCATCGAGCCCGATACATCCATCACGCAGAACATCACCGCCCGGCTGGTCGGCACCGGGGTGCGCACGCGGCTGCGAAAGCGCAGGTCGATCGGGTCGAGGAAGGGGATGCGCTGGATGCGCGCTCGCACGGTGACAATGCGCGCCTGCAGCTCGGCCACCTGGCCCTGCGCGGCGGCATCCTGCGGCTTCGCCAGCAGGGCCTGAAGCGCCTGCTCACATTCCTCCAGCTCGCGGCGGGGCGTCATGCCCAGCGCGATGCGGCGGCCCAGGGCGCCGCGCATCGAACGCACCACATGCAAGTTGGTCGGTGTGCCGTCGGTGACGAAGCCGGCGCGGTGGGTCTTCCACTCCGGCGTGTCGGCGATCTGCGTGCGGGTCAGGTTGGGCAGGGCCAGGTCGTCGAAGAAGACCTGCATGAACTCTTCCTTGCTCAGGTGGAAGACGAAATCGTCATCACCCTCGCCCGAGTCGCTGGCCTCGCCACCACCGCCGCCCTTGCCGCCGCCGCCCTCGGGCCGCTTGATGCGGTCGCCCCGCATATAGTCCTGATTGCCGGGGTGGACGATCTCGCGCTTGCCGCCCTGGTCATGGCCGAACACCGGCTCGTTCAGGTCGCGCTTGGGGATGTGCACATCTTCGCCGCGCTCCATGTCACGGATGCCGCGGCCATCGACCGCGCGCTTCACCGCCTCGCGTATCTGCTCCTTGTGCCGGCGCAGAAAGCGCTCGCGGTTGCCTATCGATTTGTTTTTCCCTGAAAGGCGGCGATCAATGATTTGTTGAAGCATGAGTGGGTCCCGATTGCTAGGTCTAGACACCCGTCTTCACGAACTCTTTCTGACGCGCAAATACCATTCGCACAGCAAGCGCACCTGCTTGGGCGTGTAGCCCTTGTTGACCATGCGATTGACGAAGTCCTCGTGCTTCTTGACCTCGTCGGCGCTGGCCTTGGCGTTGAAGCTGATCACCGGCAGCAGCTCCTCGGTGTTGGAGAACATCTTCTTCTCTATCACCGTGCGCAGCTTCTCGTAGCTGGTCCACGAGGGGTTCTTGCCCGCATTGCCGGCGCGGGCGCGCAACACGAAGTTGACGATCTCGTTGCGGAAGTCCTTGGGGTTGCTGATGCCTGCCGGCTTCTCGATCTTCTCCAGCTCGCCGTTCAGCGCCACGCGGTCGAACACCTCGCCGGTGTCGGTGTCGCGGTACTCCTGGTCCTGGATCCAGTAGTCGGCATAGGTGACGTAGCGGTCGAAGATGTTCTGGCCGTACTCGCTATAGCTCTCCAGATAGGCGGTCTGGATCTCCTTGCCGATGAACTCGGCGTAGCGCGGCGCCAGCAGCTCCTTGATGTAGCCGACGTACTTCTGCTCCAGTTCGGGCGCGAACTGCTCGCGCTCGATCTGCTGCTCCAGCACATACATCAGGTGCACCGGGTTGGCGGCGATCTCGCTGTTGTCGAAGTTGAAGACCTTGGACAGGATCTTGTAGGCAAAGCGCGTCGAGATGCCGTTCATGCCCTCGTCGACGCCGGCGTAGTCGCGGTACTCCTGGTAGCTCTTGGCGCGGGGGTCGGTGTCCTTCAGGTTCTCGCCGTCGTAGATCTGCATCTTCGAGTACAGGGCCGAGTTCTCGGGCTCCTTCAGGCGCGTCAGGATGGCGAACTGGCTCATCATCTTCAGCGTGCCGGGCGCGCAGGTGGCGTTGGCCAGCGAGGAGCCGCGCAGCAGCTTCTCGTAGATCTTGACCTCCTCGCTGACGCGCAGGCAGTAGGGCACCTTGACGATGTAGATGCGGTCCAGGAAGGCTTCGTTGTTCTTGTTGTTGCGGAAGGCCTTCCACTCGCTCTCGTTGCTGTGGGCCAGCACCACGCCATCGAACGGAATCGCGCCAAAGCCCTCGGTGCCCTTGTAATTGCCTTCCTGCGTGGCCGTCAGCAAGGGGTGCAGCACCTTGATCGGCGCCTTGAACATTTCGACGAACTCGAGCAGGCCCTGGTTGGCCAGGCACAGGCCGCCGGAGTAGCTGTAAGCGTCGGGGTCGTCCTGGGCATAGGTTTCTAGCTTGCGGATATCCACCTTGCCGACCAGGGACGAAATGTCCTGGTTGTTCTCATCGCCGGGCTCGGTCTTGGAAATGCCGATCTGCTTGAGCACGCTGGGGAAGCGGCGCACGACCTTGAACTTGCGTATGTCGCCCTGGAACTCGTCCAGGCGCTTGACGGCCCAGGGGCTCAGGATGCGGTTCAGGTAGCGGCGCGGGATGCCGTATTCCTGCTCGAGGATCTGACCATCCTCGGCGGCATCGAACAGGCCCAGCGGCGACTCGTTCACCGGCGAGCCCTTGATCGCATAGAAGGGCACCTGCTCGGCCAGCTGCTTCAGCCGCTCGGCAATCGAACTCTTGCCGCCGCCGACCGGGCCCAGCAGATAGAGGATCTGCTTCTTTTCTTCCAGCCCTTGCGCGGCGTGACGGAAGTAGCTGACCACCTGTTCGATCGCGTCCTCCATGCCGTAGAACTCGGCAAAGGCGGGGTAGATCTTGATCGTCTTGTTGGCGAACAGCCGGCTCAGCCGCGGGTCGTTGCGCGTGTCGATCTGTTGCGGATCGCCTATGGCCTTGAGCATGCGCTCGGCGGCCGTTGCGTAGGCCATCGGGTTGCGCTTGCATTCGGCAAGATAGTCTTCGAGCGAAATCTCTTCTTCGCGCGTGCGTTCGAACCGGGCGGTAAAGCTGCTGATCACGTCCATGCTGACCTCCTGTTGATTCAGGTGGGCGACTTGAAACGGGACATCCCTTCAAGTCGTCCGGGAAGTTCTGATGAAGTCCTCTGGGGCTCCATCAGCACTTTCCGGTCAATCAGCCTGTGGCGGATCGGGCCGTTGCTTCGGTGCTTAACGCACGGTGCTGCCTATGGGTTAACAGTACAACGAATAGATCGCGCTGGCACCCCCTCAGTTCCAGGTGCAGTGTGAACTGTTGGCGTTCTTTGCCTCGGTGTACGAGGCAAATCACGCGCCTGCAAGAAGGGCTTCAGCTGTTGCTCAGGCCCAACTTTTCTAGCAGGCCGTTCAGCTCTTCCAGCGAACCGAACTGGATCGCGACCTCGCCCTGCTCGCCGCGCTTGGTGCGTTTCTTGACGCGGATCTCGACCTGGGCGGTCAGCGCATCGGACAGCTGCTGCTCGATGCGCTGCAGGTCGCGGGGCTTGTCCTTGCTGACACGCAGCAGGGGCTTCTGGCGCGTCGAGGTGTTGCGTGCGACCAGCTTCTCAGCCTCGCGCACGCTCATCTTCTTGGCGACGATCTCGTTGGCGCTGAGGATCTGCTGCGCGCCGTCCAGCGGCAGCAGCGCGCGGGCATGGCCCATGTCCAGGTCCCCGGCCATCAGCATCTGCTGCACCGGCTCGGACAGCTGCAGCAGCCGCAGCAGATTGCTGGCAGCGCTGCGCGAGCGGCCCACCGCCTGCGCGGCCTGTTCGTGGGTCAGATGGAACTCGGTGACCAGGCGCTGCAGGCCCTGGGCCTCTTCCAGCGGATTCAGATCCTCGCGCTGGATGTTCTCGATCAGCGCCATCGCGGCCGCTGCCTCGTCCGGCACGATCTTTACCAGCACCGGCACCTCGCGCAGACCGGCCAGCTTGGCCGCGCGGAAGCGCCGTTCGCCGGCAATGATCTCGTAGCGCTTGTCGCCGACCGGACGCACCAGTATCGGCTGCATGATGCCCTGGGCCTTGATGCTCTCGGCCAGTTCGTACAGCGAGCCCTCGTCCATATGCGTGCGCGGCTGGTACTTGCCGGCCTGCATCTGTTCGAGTCTCAGGGTGCTGGGTTCGCCCGAGGCGGCGGCGGGAGCGTCGCTGACTTTGGGGCCCAGCAATGCTTCCAGACCGAGGCCCAGACCTTTGGGTTTTTTGGTGACCATGGGCGTGATTGTCCCCGACAAGCGGGTGGTTCTCTATTCTTTACGGCTCAGGGTTTCAAGCAAGACCTGGCCCTCCGGCCAGAGACCGAGGGCGGACTCGGTGTTGATGTGGCCGTGCGCGCCGAGCTGAACGACACCGGCGCCCCAGTCCTGCGCCATCGCCATCGCGCGTTCGGGCGCGCAGTAGGGGTCGTCGCTGCTGATCACCACCGTGGCGGGGAAGGGCAGCTTGCTGCGCACGATGGGCCGCCAGCCATGCAGCTGCGGCGGCATGTCGGTGCGCTCGGGGTCAGGGGGCGCGACCAGCAGCGCGGCATGGACGCGCGCCGTGTGCTGCGAATGCGCGGCCCAGGCGGCGATCAGTTGGCAGCCGAGGCTGTGGGCGACCAGGATGGCGGGGGCTTCCAGCAGGCTGTCGTCGGCCAGCAGGGTCTCGTCCAGCCTCATCATCCAGTCGCCGCGCAGCGGCCACTCCCAGTCGGCCTGCTCGACGCGGGTGTAGCCGAAATGCTGTTCCCACAGGCTTTGCCAGTGGCCGGGGTCGGAATTCAGCCAGCCGGGCAATAACAGTACACGATGCTTATTGGTTGTCATGCCTTATGCTTGATGGTTCGTTCGGTTGTTGCGATTGTGCGCGAGAGGAAGTTGTCATGAAACATGCGGTGTTTGTTGATGGTCAAGAGGGCACGACCGGCCTGCGCATTCATGAATATCTGGCCAAGCGCGACGATGTCGAGGTGCTGCGCATTGATCCCGACAAGCGCAAGGACGCCGCCGAGCGCGCCCGCCTGCTGAACGCCGCCGATGTGGCCTTTCTGTGCCTGCCCGATGTCGCCTCGCGCGAAGCGGCGGCGATGATCACCAACCCCAATACCTGTTTGATCGACGCCAGCACGGCCCACCGCACGGTGCCGGGTTGGGTGTTCGGCCTGCCCGAATTGGCCGCCGACCAGCGCGCCAAGCTGCGCGCCGCCAAGCGCATTGCCAACCCCGGCTGCCATGCCAGTGCCTTCATCCTGCTGCTGCGGCCGCTGGTCGACGCCGGCCTGGTGTCGCGTGAACTGGCGGTGTCGGCGACGTCGATCACCGGCTATTCCGGCGGCGGCAAGTCGATGATTGCCCAATACGAAGCCGGTGGCGACGCCAGGTTGAATTCGCCGCGGCCCTATGCCCTGAGCCTGAAGCACAAGCATCTGCCGGAGATGATGACCCACACCGGTCTGGTCGTGGCGCCCATCTTCATGCCCATCGTCGGCAATTTCTACAAGGGTCTGTCGGTGACGGTGCCCCTGCATCTGAGCCAGCTGAAGCCCGGTGTGACGGCCGAGGCCCTGCATGCAGCGCTGACCAAGCACTATGCCGGCGAACAATTTGTGCGGGTGATGCCGCTTCGCGACCCGGGCACGCTCGAAGAAGGCTTCTTCGATGTGCAGGCCTGCAATGACACCAACCGGGTCGATCTGTTCGTGTTCGGCCACGACACGCAAGTCGTGCTGATGGCCCGCCTGGACAATCTGGGCAAGGGTGCCAGCGGGGCTGCGGTGCAGGCGATGAATGTCCACCTGGGTGTGGACGAGGCGCTGGGCCTTTAATTAGTAAACGCCGGCCAAGTCCGGCGTGCGGTAGTGATAGCCGTAGCCATCGACAAAGCCCATGCGCAGGTAGACCGAGCGCGCACCGTCGTTGTCGGCACTGACCTGTAGGTAGGCGCTGCGCGCGCCCTGCTCGCGGGCGAGACGCAGCAGCTGGGTGCACAGTGAACGGCCCAGGCCCTGACCGCGCTGCTCGGGCACGGTGAAGATGTCGTACAGGCCCACCAACTCGCCTTCGCGGACGAACTGACCGCAGGCCAGCAGCTCGTCGCCGCGCTTGAGCAGCATGCCCACATAGGGCACCGGTGACTGCTGCATGCGCTCGGCGTGAGCCTCGATCGCGCTCTGGCTGGAGCCTCGCAGGATGCCAACCGCCTGGGCGTATTCGGCGTGGCCCACGGTGTGCAGCACGCAGCCCTCGGGCCAGGTGACTTTGCCCAAATCGCCGAGATTGGCCTTCAGCATCACCCTCGTGTCGTCGAAAAACTCCCAGCCCAGCGCAGCCAGTTGCTGGTCCAGATCGGCCGGCTGTGTGAACGGTGTGATGCGCACCACCAGCGGCAACCCGGCACGCTCGAAGGCCTGGGTGCAGCGGGCCAGCACCTCGTCCAATGGCAGCTTGCCCTGGGCCAGTGCATTGACGCAGCGCGAGCGCTTGGCCTTCCCAGGTGAGAGGCGTATCAACCAGCCATCCAGCATTTCCTGCTGGGGCGGGGCGCTGGCATTGAGGCCGGCGGTTTCGGCGGCCTGCAGCAGATCCTGGGCGAGATCGGTGTTAAACAGCATCGGGGTCACTTCTTGCCTACGCGCAGCACCATTTCCTTGGCGAAATCGACAAAGGCCTGCGCGCCCTTGGATGCGGGGTCGAACACCACGCCCGGCAGACCGTAGCTTGGGGCCTCAGCCAGCCGCACATTGCGCGGGATCACGCTGTCGAACACCTTGTCGCCAAAGTGGGACTTCAGCTGTTCGCTGACCTGTTGCTGCAGGGTGATGCGGGGGTCGAACATCACGCGCAGGAGACCGATGATCTGCAGATCAGGATTCAGATTGGCATGGACTTGCTTGATCGTGTTGACCAGGTCGGACAGGCCTTCCAGTGCGAAGTACTCGCATTGCATCGGCACGACCACGCCATGGGCGCTGCACAGGCCGTTCAAGGTCAGCATGCTCAGCGAGGGCGGGCAGTCGATCAGCACGAAGTCGTAGTCGGCGGCCACGGCGGTGATTGCGCCCTTGAGGCGCTGGTCGCGGCGCTCCAGCTCCACCAGCTCGACCTCGGCGCCGGCCAGTTCACGGTTGGCGCCGACCACGTCGTAGCCTGCCTTGTCGCTGTGCTGCCGCGCCTCGGCGATGCTGGCGTTTTCCAGCAGCACGTCATAGACGCTCAGCTCCAGCTGACGCTTGTCTATGCCCGAGCCCATCGTGGCGTTGCCCTGAGGGTCCAGGTCGATGACCAGCACGCGCTGGCCGACCTTGGCCAGGCCAGCGGCGAGGTTGACGGTGGTGGTGGTCTTGCCGACGCCGCCTTTTTGATTGGCAATGCAAAAGATCTTGGCCATGGCGCTGAGAGGTAGGGAAGGTGAGAGCTTAAGGCCTGCCCATCACTTCCCATGGGCTCGGCTGTGGCGCTTTTGCCGCAATGCCGGCGGCGGTGCGAATCAATTCGTCGGGCGTAACCAGACCAGGCAGCGCTGGGCATCGAGGCCGGGCACGTCCAGTTGTTCCACGTGAAACACGGTGACGTCGGAGGGCAGGGCGGCTATCTCGTCCTGCGGCATCTGCCCCTTCATCGCCAGCCAGATGGCGTCGGCCTTCAGGTGCTGACGGGTCAGCTGGGTGAAGTCCACCAGCGAGGCAAAGGCGCGCGAGGTGATCACGTCAAAGGGTTCGATCTTCAGCTGCTCGACCCGGGAGTGCTCGCCGCGCAGATTGGACAGGCGCAACTCGGCCGCCACCTGCTGGATGAAGCTGGTCTTCTTGGCCACCGCATCGACGCAGACCACGGTCAGCTCCGGCATGACGATGGCCAGCACCACACCGGGGAGGCCGCCGCCGCTGCCGACATCCAATACGCGCAGCGCGCGGCCCTGGGTGTGGCGGCGAAGCGGTTCAACCAGACTGAGGCTGTCCACCAGATGCTGGGTCAGCATTGCCGCGGGTTGACGAACGGCGGTCAGGTTATAGACCTGGTTCCATTTGTGGATTAGGGCCAGATAGGCCTGGAGCCGATCGACCTGGGTTTCGCTCAAGGTCAGGCCGAGCTGGTTAGCGGCGTGAGTCAGGGGTTCACGGAGGTCGGGCGTTCGTTGCAGCAGCATGGAGACTCGGGTTGGGGGCTGTCAGGCGGCGTCGGTGGCCGAGGCTTCGTTGCTGGCATTGTCGCCGTCAAAGCCCTTGAAGCGGCCCTTCTTCAGGTGGACCAGCAGCAGGGAGATGGCGGCCGGCGTGACGCCGGAGATGCGGGAGGCCTGGCCCAGGGTCTCGGGCCGGTGCGTGCTGAGCTTCTGCCGCACCTCGAAGGAGAGGGCCTTGACCTGGTCATAGTCCAGTTCAGCCGGCAGGCGCAGCTTCTCGAAGTTCGCGGCCCGTGCCACATCCTCAACCTGCTTGTTGATATAGCCGGCGTACTTGACGCTGACCTCGACCTGCTCGATCACGGCTTCGGCCAGATCGGCACCGAACTCGGCCTTCAGTGTTTCACGTGAAACAGCCCATTCCGGTCGTGCGATAGCTGCCGCTTCGGTGACTTGATCGAAACCAATGCCCGGCCGACGCAGCAGCTCGGCCAGGCTGTACTCATGCTCCAGGGCCTTGCCGATCAGCCGCTCGGCATCGGCCGCACCCAAAATGCCCGGGTGCACCCAGGTGGACTTGAGTCGCTCTGTTTCACGTGAAACAGCATCACGCTTGCGATTGAAGGCACTCCATCGCGCATCATCAACCAGACCCAGCGTGCGGCCAGCCTCGGTCAGCCGCGCGTCGGCATTGTCTTCACGCAGCTGCAAGCGGAACTCTGCCCGGCTGGTGAACATGCGGTAGGGCTCGGTCACGCCCTTGGTGATCAGGTCATCGACCAGCACGCCCAGATAGGCCTGGTCGCGGCCGGGCAGCCAGACTTCCTTTCCCTGCACCTGCAGCGCCGCATTCAGGCCGGCGAACAGGCCCTGGGCGGCGGCCTCCTCATAGCCGGTCGTGCCATTGATCTGGCCGGCGAAAAACAGACCCTGGATGGACTTGGTCTCGAAACTGGACTTCAGCGCCCGCGGATCGAAGTAGTCGTACTCGATCGCATAGCCGGGGCGCAGGATGTGGGCGTCTTCCAGTCCGATCATGGACCGCACGGCGGCGAGCTGGATGTCGAAGGGCAGGGAGGTCGAGATGCCATTCGGGTAGAACTCATGCGTCGTCAGGCCCTCGGGCTCCAGGAAGATCTGGTGGCTGTCCTTGTCGGCGAAGCGGTTCACCTTGTCTTCGATGCTGGGGCAATAGCGCGGGCCCACACCTTCGATCACGCCGGTGAACATCGGGCTGCGTTCGAAGCCGGAGCGGATGATGTCGTGCGTCTTGGCGCTGGTGTGGGTGATCCAGCAGGGCACCTGTTGCGGATGCTGGGCGGCGTTGCCCATGAAGCTGAATACCGGCACGGGGTCCAGGTCGCCGGGTTGCTCCAGTAATTTGCTGAAGTCTATGCTGCGGCCGTCGATGCGGGGTGGCGTGCCGGTCTTCAGCCGGCCCTGCGGCAGGGCCAGCTCCTTCAGCCGGGACGACAGGCTGACCGCCGGCGGATCACCGGCGCGGCCGGCGCTGTAGTTCTGCAGCCCGACGTGGATGCGGCCGTCGAGAAAAGTGCCGGCGGTCAGCACCACGGCGCGAGCACGGAACTGGATGCCGACCTGGGTCACGGCGCCGACGACGCGATCGCCTTCGACCATCAAATCGTCCACCGCTTGCTGGAACAACCAGAGGTTCGGTTGATTCTCCAGCCGCTGGCGAATCGCCGCCTTGTACAGCACGCGATCGGCCTGGGCGCGGGTGGCACGGACGGCCGGGCCCTTGCTGGAATTGAGGACCCGGAACTGGATGCCAGCCTCGTCGGTGGCCGCGGCCATTGCGCCGCCCAGCGCATCGACCTCCTTGACCAGGTGGCCCTTGCCGATGCCGCCGATCGAGGGGTTGCAGCTCATCTGCCCCAGCGTCTCGATATTGTGGGTCAGCAGCAGGGTGGCGCAGCCCATGCGGGCGGCGGCCAGCGCGGCCTCGGTGCCGGCATGGCCGCCACCGACCACGATCACATCAAATTCTTTGGGGTACAACATGGGGCGCCGTTCATCAAATGCCGCGGCGACGAAGGGGAAGAGGGGGTGCATCAGGGCTGATGCGGTCGCGCGGACTAACCCTTGATTTTAGTCTTCGCCTGTGGATAAGTCACTGTGACAGGGTCATGTCTCATGCACAATGCGGCATGGAATGTCGTCCCCATTGCGCCGCCTGCTGCATCGCACCGTCCATCAGTTCACCGATTCCGGGTATGCCTGTGGTTGACGGCATCAGCAAGCCGGCCGGCGTGCGCTGCATCCAGCTCGATGAGCAGGATCGCTGCAAGCTGTTCGGCCGCCCCGAGCGACCGGCGGTCTGTTCCTCGCTGCGGCCCGACGCAGATATGTGCGGCAGTTCGCGCGAGCAGGCGATGCGCTGGCTGGGCGCCACCGAGGCGTTGACCGCGCCGATCTGCTGAGCGAGAAACCGATGGGGTCTCAGCTTTTGCTGGTACTGCTCGGTGCCCTCATCGGCGTGATGCTGACCTTGGCCTGGCTCCGGCTGCGCCACCGCCGCCAGCCGCCACGCCACGATGTCATCGACTCAGAAAGCGGCTACACCAGTTCGCTGCCGGACGGTGATCAGGGCCGTTTGGCCAAGGCCTTCCGCAAGGTCGTGGCTCAGGTCAAACAACAGGGGCAGGCAGGTTCATCGGAGTCTCGGCACCTGCTGGAGCAACTGCAGGCCACCCTGGATCTGGCGCCGGTGGGCATTGTCTTCACACGCAAGCACCGTTTCGAGCTGGTCAGCCAGCACTTTGCACAAATGCTGGGTCGTGATGCACAGAGCCTGCGAGGTCAGCACACCATCATCAGCTATGCCACGCCGCAGGACTTCGACGATCTGGTCGAACGGGCCCGCGCGGTGTTTGCCGATGCCTCGGGCAGCTTCGACGGCCATGCCCGTATGGCGCGACTGGACGGCAGCGTGTTCTGGGGCCGCCTGCGCGGCCGCGCCGTCGTGCCTGGCCATATGGAGGCGGGCACCCTGTGGATCATCGAAGACGTGACGCAGGAGCGCGAGAAGCAGGAGAGCCTGTCCTGGCTGGCCGGCCACGACCCGCTCACTGGCCTGTGCAACCGCGGTCTGTTTGAGTCGCAGTTGCAGCGCGCCCATGAGCAGGCGCTGAAGCAGCCTTTTTGCGCGCTGTTCATTGATCTGGACTACTTCAAGCGCGTCAATGACTCGGGTGGCCATGCGGCTGGTGACCGCCTGCTGACCGAGCTGGCCATGTTGCTGATGAGCCATGTGCGCCAGAACGACCTGGTCGCCCGTCTGGGCGGTGACGAATTCGCCGTGCTGCTGGCGCAATGCCCGCTGGAGCGCGCACTGCAGATTGCCGAGGCGATTCGCCGCGAGATCGAGGGTTTTCGGCTGCAGTGGGAGGGTCTGTCGCTGGGTGTGGGGGCAAGCATAGGCGTGATCCGCCATGCCGGGCAGTACGAAAGCGCGGCCGGCCTGCTTCGCGCCGCGGATGCCGCCTGTTATGCCGCCAAAGGCGGCGGACGCAATCGCGTGGTTGTCGGTGGGCTGCCCGGCACCAAGGGGCAGGCCCGCACCTCCAATACGCTGTAGTCGCGAAACAATGCCCGCAACAGGGCATGTGCAGAGCCACCAGGTGATGAAGGCTGTGGCATTCTTGTCGCATTCCGCCATTCGAGCCCGACCGAACAGGAGAGTGTGTGCCACCTAGCCCCCTTCTCAGGCTGATGAGTTTGAGCCGCACGCTGAGCTTCAGGGTGGTGGCCGCCAGCCTTGTGAGCGCGGTGTTGGCCACCGTCGGCATGACCTGGTGGAGTGCGTCGGTGATGCAGAGCCAGGCCACGCGCGCGCTGCTGCACTCCAGCGCGGCCGAGGTTGAGGCCGTGGCCAATCTGTTGTCCTCGCGGATCGAGGTGATGCACACCGTGCTGTCGGGTGCGGTTCCGGATCGAGGCGAAGCCTGGATGGCCGATCCGCAAGCCATGCAGTCCCATCTTGACCGGCAGGCCAGCCTGCTGAGCCTGTTCGATTGGGTGTTCCTGGGCGATCTGGCGGGCCAGCTGGCCTTGTTGTCCGGGGCCAGGCCCTTGCCCGATGCGACCAAACAGGCCCAGATCGATGTGCCTGCCTGGAGCACGGAAGTGCCGAAGGAGACGGCCGCGGTGGCGCGGCTGGTCCATCTGCTCAAGGGCAATGCGCCGGCGATCGTGTTGACCGTGCCGGTCCGTGGTGAGCAGGGTCAGCTGCTGGGCATGCTGGGCGGCGTGATTGCCCTGCAGTCGCCTCAGATGGGCAGCTTTCGCCGGGTGATCGAGCAGGACATGGAGCAATCCGGTACGCGTACGCTGCTGGTGGCCGATGACGGCACGATCGTGTTCCACCCCGACAGCCGCCGCGTGCTCGGCAGCGCGGCGCTGGAGCCCAATCTGCAGGCGGCATTTGCGAGCTGGGTGGACAACGGCCGCACGGTCCATGCCGAAGGCGTGGCCAGCCTGGCCGATGACGGCCTGGTGGCCATGGCCGGCATGCCTGCAAGCCAATGGATGGTGATGCGCTGGCTCGACGTGGATCAGGCCTTCCAGCCGCTGCGGCGCAGCGTCAGCGTGGTCTGGGGGGCGGGCGTGGTAGTGGCGCTGCTGATGGGCAGCCTGGCCGGGGCAGGGGTGTGGTTGTCTACCCGCTCGGTGCGCCGGCTGCAGTCCCAGGCCGAGGGTCTGCTGTTGCAGCCCGAGGGCATGATGGGCCGTGACTGGCTGGAGGAAGACAGTGAGATCGGCCGCCTGGCGCGCGCCTTTCGCGAAGTGGTGGAGCAGCGCGAGCAGCGCGGTGCTGAAACACGTCATCTGCTCGACCAGTTGCGCGCCATGCTCGACCTGGCACCGGTGGGCATCGCGTTCGCCCGCAGCGGCCGCATCGAGCTGATCAGCGAGCACCTGGCGCGCCTGCTGGGGCGGTCGGTGCAAAGCCTGGTTGGTGAGCCGATCGACGCGATCCAGATCATGAGCGAGGACCGTGCGGGCCTGGTCGAGAGCGTGCGCCTGAGTTTTGCGGATTCTGGCTACTTTGACGGCAATGCCCGCTTCATGCGGCCCGATGGCAGCGAGTTCCATGGCCGCATGCGCGCCCGTGAGGTGGTCAAGGGTGACTTCCAGGCCGGCACGATCTGGATCATCGAGGACGTCACGGCCGAGCTGGAGGCCCAGAAGCAGCTGTCCTGGCAGGCCGGCCATGATCCACTCACCGGGCTGAGCAACCGCTTGGTCTTCGAGCAGGAACTGAAACTGGCCTTTGAGGCGCCCAGGACGGTGGAAGAGCCCTCGTTCTGCGCCCTGTTCCTCGATCTGGACCGCTTCAAGCAGGTCAATGACAGCGCCGGCCATGCCGCCGGCGACAAGCTGCTATGTGATCTGGCCCTGCTGATGGTGGCGCAGGTAAGGCAGAACGATATGGTCGCTCGGCTGGGCGGCGACGAGTTTGCCGTGCTGCTGCCGTTCTGCCCGCTGAACCGCGCCCTGGACATTGCCGAGGCGATACGCCGCGAGATCGAGGCCTACCGCCTGGTCTGGGACGGTCAGACCCTGGGCGTGGGCGCCAGTATCGGCGTGATCAGCAGCAACGGCGCGTATGAGAGCACCGAGGCCTTGATGCGCGCCGCCGACGCGGCCTGCTATGTGGCCAAGCACGGCGGCCGCAACCGTGTGGTGGTGGGCGATGCGGCGGTAGTGAGCAGCGCCCAGGCGGTCGAACTCGACGAAGCCTGAGTCATCAGCTACGAACGATTGGCGTCCGAGTTGCCCGGCCCGCCGCCGACGCTGCGCAAGTCCTGAGCCACCCGGCCGCCCTGCAGCACGATCACACGCTGGGCCGCCGCAATCGTTTCCGGCCGGTGGGCGACGATCACCCGGGTCAGCGCCAGCTGGCGTATCGCCTGGTTGACCTGACGCTCCTTGTCGACGTCGAGCGCGCTGGTGGCCTCGTCGAGGAACAGGATCTGCGGGCGCTTGTACAACGCTCGGGCGAGCAGCAGGCGCTGCTTCTGACCGCCGGAAATGCTGCTGCCCATGTCCCCGATCAGACTCATATAGGCCATGGGCATGGCCTCGATCTCGTCGTGCACGCAAGCCATACGGGCGCATTCCGCAATCCATGCCTGGTCGGCGTCCGGGTCGAAGAAGCTGATGTTGTCGGCGATCGAGCCGGCGAACAGCTGGTCGTCCTGCATCACGGTGCCGAACATGGCGCGCCAGCGTCGCTGGCCCAGCCGAGCCAACGGTACGCCCCCGATCCTCACCTCACCCGCCTGGGCCTGCTGCATGCCAATCATCAGCTTCAGCAGCGTGGTCTTGCCACAGCCCGAGGGCCCGACGATGGCCACCGACTCACCGGGCTCGATCACCAGCTTGCAATGCGAGATCACCTCGGGCTCGGCATCCGAGTAGCGAAAGCTCAGATCGTCCAGTTCCAGCCGAGGCGACAGGGCCTGTTGGGACGCGCTGCCCTCGGCATTGGGCTCCGGCGCCGTCAGCACAATATCGGCCAGGCGCTCGCCCTGCAGGCGCAGCATGGACAGCTCGATCACCTTGTCGATCAGCCCGCTGATGCGCAGCGCGAACAGCTCCTTGTAGGCCAGGAAGGCGAACAGCATGCCCACCGAGAAGCGCGCGTCCATCACCAAGAGGGCACCCAGCCAGATGATGGCAATGCGCTCGACGCCGAACAGCAGCTTGTTCAGCACGCTGGCCAGCAGATCCAGCTTGCGGGTGGCGATGTCGGCATTCATGCTGTCGACGACCAGGTTCATGAAGCGCGAGCGCCGGTCGGCCTCGGCATTGAACAGCTTGATCGCCTGCACGCCGCGCAGCGACTCCAGAAAATGGCTGGAGCGCTTGGCCTCGTGGACCAGGGCCTCCTCGGTGGCGGCCCGCAGCGGCGCGAAGAAGGCCCAGCGCAGCAGCGCATAGGCGGCAACGGCCGACAGCGCCACGGCCGTCAGCATGCCGCTATAGACCCACATCATCGCCAGCGTGACAACCACCATCAGCCCATCCAGCACCGCCTCGACAAAGCTGGTCGTCAGGGTTTTCTGGATCTGCTGCACGGTGGTGAAGCGCGACCAGATGTCGCCGGCATGGCGCTTCTCGAACCAGTCCAGCGGCAGGCGCAGCAGATGGGCGAATACATTCGACAGCCACTGCAGATTCAAGGTTGCCGACAGCACCAGCACCGCCCAGGAGCGCAGCGCGCCGGTCGCCACCTGCAGCAGTACCAGCAGGCCGAAGCCCAGGCCCAGGGTGACCAGCAGATCGCGATCGGCGCTGACCAGCACCCCATCGACCACCCATTGCAGGAAGAAGGGCGCCAGCAGGGTGAAGACCTCCAGTGCCAGCGCCAGCGCGATGATCTGCAGCACCGAGCGTTTGAGGCCGGTGACCTTGCCCAGCAGCTGGCGCAGGCTGAACTGCTGGCGCTGCTTGCCGGGCGCAAAGCCCTCGGTGGGCGTCAGCTCCAGAACCACGCCGGTGAAATGGCGCGACAGCTCGCTCAGCTTGAATTCGCGCCGTCCATGGGCCGGATCGTGGATCACGGCGAGCTGGCCGCGCAGTGAGGTCAGCACGACGAAGTGATTCATGTCCCAGTGCAGCACGCAGGGCAGTTGTAGCTGGGCCAGATGCTCTGGCTCGGCACGCAGCGCGCGCGGGCTCAGGTTCAGCTGTTCGGCCAGGCGCACCAGGGCAATCATCGTTGCGCCCTTGAGGGACAGCGAGAAGCGCTTGCGCAGCGTCGGCAGATCGGTCTGCAGGCCGTGGTGGGACAGGACCATGGCGATGCAGGCCAAGCCGCACTCGGCGCCCTCGGTCTGCAGGATGACGGGGGTACGCCTGGTGCCGCGGCGCCAGGCGAGATTCAGTCCCCCGAAGAGGCCTTCAGACACGACGGGCCACGCTCAGCAGGGGTTCGAAGATCCACTCGATCAGCCGGCGGCGCTCCAGCAGCACATCGGCGTCGAGCTGCATGCCCACGGCCAGCGCCTGGTCCTGGCCATGGGCGGCGACGGCCTGGCGGTCCAGTCTGACGGTGATGCGGTACAGCGGCTCGCTACGTGAGCCCGAGGCCAGCGCCAAGGGCAGGGCGCTCAGCTCGGCTGCGGCCAGCGGTGTGCGCGAGACCTCCACGATCTGGCCGGTCTGATGGCCGAATTTTTGATAGGGGAAGGCCTGGTAGCGCAGCTGCACCGCCTGCGCCGGCCGCAAGAAGCCGACCGCGCTGGACGGCGCATACAGGTGCGCCAGCAGCTGCGCCTGGGCCGGTACCAGGTTGGCCAGGGCCAGGCCGGCGGTCACCATCTGGCCCGGCTCGGCCTGCAGGGCGGTGACCACGCCGTCCTCGGCAGCGCGCAGCACGACGCGACGTTTAGCCTCGGTCTCTGCGCCCTGCTGGGCCAGTGCGGCCAGGGCACGCTCTACCTCGCCTTGCTGCGCCTGCGCTCGCAGTGGCAGTTCGCGGCGCTGCGCGTCCAAGGTCTGCAGGTCGCGGTGCAGCACTTCGATCCGGCCCTTGAGGCCCAGGCGCTGCGATTCCAGTTCCAGCACCTCCTGGTGTTTGATGCGGACCTGGGCGGCCGAAACATAGTTGTCGCGCTTCAGGCCTTCCCAGTCGGCCAGCGTCTGCCGGGCCAGCACCAGACGCTGCTCGCGTACCTTGGCGTCCTCGGCGGCAGCTTCGAGTTCGAGCTGCTTGCCGGCCATGCGTTGTGCGAGATCCTGTTGCTGTTCTTTCAAGAGCAGCCCGTGCTGGCGCGCAGCCAGCTGCAGGCTTTGTTCGCGGGCCCCCAGGCTTTGCTGGATGCTGGCCTGGGTGTCGCCCTGGGCGGTGCTGCTGTCCAGCGACAGCACGAACAGCACATCGCCGCGGCGCACGACCTGACCCTCTGCGACCTCGCGCGACAGGATGGTCGCACCTGCCGGCGGCACCACGCGCAGCAGGCCGCGGTCCGGCACCAGATAGCCGCTGACCCGCGCTTTGCGCGTGTACTCGCCCCAAAAGAGATAGGCGCCCACCAGGACGGCGGCGCCAACGGCAAAGGAAGTGAGAACGGAAAGCGACAAAGGCCGGACCAGCGTGATGCTGCCCAGCCAGTTCTGGCGTTGGCCGTTGATGGCTTCAGGTCTGAACAGTGAGGCCATTTGAGGGCGAGACTACCGGTACAACGTCGCTGGCTGTATCAGCCATTTCCCTGAGCATTGAGTCGATCGGTGAGACAAGGTCCGGCGCCGGGCCCTCATCCCCGATCTGTGGACATTACCAGCCTTTGACAGGCGTTGAGACTGATCCGTCGCCACCGCTGACAGCCTTCAGTTGCTGCAGATCCAGTTCGATCGGTTGTTGCTGTGCGTCCTGGAGGGCGGCTTGGTCGAGGGTAGGGGATTGGGCGGTTTGGTTTTGCATGGTCTGCTCCGTGGCGTTTGTGAAGTGCTTTTTGCGTGCACGGAAGCGATTCCATCAGGCGGGGCGCCTTCTGGGTACTGTCAACTCTTACAGTGTGCGCACGAGCGCAAACGCTGCAGGGCGCAGCGCGCTGCGGCCGGCCTCAGCGCAGCAGGCCCAGTCTCAGGGCCTTCAACACCGCCTGGTGCTTGGTGGAGCAACCCAGCTTGTGCATCGCGTTCTGCGCGTGCAGCACGGCGGTGCGTTCGCTGATGGCCAGGATCTCGCCGACCTCCCAGGCCGTCTTGCCCTCCATCGTCCACTGCAGGCACTCCAGCTCGCGGGGTGTGAGCTTTGGAGACTCCTGCTGCAGCTGGGTGGGCAGCAGCACGCGCATGGCAGTGTCCAGCGCATGGACGGCAAACAATTGCAAATCGGCGACCAGCCGCGTCAGCTCTGTCGAGTCTCGCGGCAGCGCTTGATCGCGGTCAACACCTAACATGAAGTGCTTGCCTTCGGGCAGGTGCAGGGCCATGCAGATGCCGGTACGAAAGCCGTAGCGCGCCTGGCTCTCCCACAGATCACCCAGGCCGGCAGCGGTATAAGTGTTCTGGTCCCAGACGATGGGCACGCTCTGGCGCTTGCAGTGCTGCACCACCGGATCGCGCCGAGCGCGGCTCAGATCGTCGAAGGTGTCCCGGTAGCTGGACGGGCAGTTGTCCACCGCAATGAACTCGGTATTGCCCAAGGTGTGGTCGATGACCGTGACGGCAGAAACGGTATCGAACCCCAGCTGCTGGGTGAAGCGCACCACCTCCGCGCGAAACTCGTCGCGGGTTTTGGCTTCAAGCACCGACAGGTAGCCGCCCTGCAGCATCAAGATCCCTCATGGTTGGGGTGCGCACGACGGGCGGGCGCTGAATCGGTATTTTGGCCTGCCCTGACAGGTTTTACAGATGCCAAGGCAGCCGGGCTTGCGCAAACTGGAGGTCAAGGCCAAGCACTTGCTTAGGCTCATCCACCCCAAACGACTTTACTCAATGACTCCAGCTTGGATTGTGTATGCATGGCCCCGGGTATTGTGTCAGGCCCAGCGTGCGCAAAGATTACAGCTTACACACCAGAGCACGCGCGTGTTGGTTGCGGGCTACGGCGCCCAGCCCTCGATGGGGCAAACCCTGTGGTGCGGCCACTCGGACGAGGGCGAGGCCGGTGTGGCCTGGGACTGGGTGCAGCTGCCCATCGGCATGGTGGCGATGGTCGACCCGATGGCTTTGGTCAGCAATCTGCAGTTCGTCAATCGAGAGGGTCAGGTCTTGGCCCCCATGGAGTCGGTGCGCCGCCTCAACGAGATTGTGCACGGCCTGCCCTGGCAGAGCGAGGTACAGCGGGTGCTGCAGGCGGCTTGAGGTGGGCGCAGGGCGCCCACTTGTTTGAGGTGTCAAGCAAAGACCTGCCTAGCGGGTGGCCGCGGCCCGCAGCGATTTCGCCACGAACCACAGGCATGCCACGGTCAAGGCAACGCACACTGCCAGCGGTGCCAGTATCTGCAGCGCATCCAGCCCTTCGCCCTTGAGCACTCGCGTCATCAGGGTGTTCTGGGCCAGCGCCGGCACCCAGATCTGCCAGGGCGCTTCAACGCCCTGATTGAACAGGGTCACCATGGGCAGGAAGGACACGCCCATGACGACGAAGGTGCTGCTGGCCTGCGCCTCCTTGAATGACTTGCAGCGTATCGCCACCGCCATCAGTACGGCGCTCAACGCGGCGGCCAGCGGCAGCAGCAGCACCAGAAAGGCCCCGGCTTCCTTGGGCCCGTACTGGAACATCGCCTGCAGGCTGTCGCTGCGCAACAGCCACTGGCCGGGCAGAAAACTCAGGCAGCTCAGGGTGGCGATCAGCATGCCCACGCTGGCCACCGCCCCCCATTTGCCGGCCACCAGTGCCCAGCCTTCGGCCGGATTCATCAGCAGCGGCTCCAGCGAGCCGCGCTCGCGCTCGCCGGCGGTGCTGTCCAGTGCCGCGCTCAGCGAGCCCGAGACCACGGCCAGGATGACGAAGAAGGGCAGGATGCCGGTCAGCCGCGCCGCGCGTGTCTGGGTGCTGGCCAGATCGCGCTCCTCCAGCTCCAGCGGCGTCAGCAGATCCAGCGACACGCCGCGCAGCACCAGGCTCAGCGAGGCCCGCTCGCGGCCGAAGGCACGCACCAGGCCTTGCAGCGTGCCAACGCCGCCGCTGGCGCGCTGATTGGCGCTGTCAGATATCAGCTCGAGACTGGGTTGCTCGCCGCGCAGCAGCCTGACCTCGAAATCCTGCGGCACCAACAGCACCGGGTCGCCCCACTGCGCGTTGCGCAGCCGGGCCTCGTAGTCGGCCGGCGCCGGCTTGACCTCATAGCTTTGACGCTCGATGAAGTTGCGCAGGCTGGGGGCGTGTTCGATGCCGACGGCATAGACGATGCGCTGCTCGGCCTTCTCCTCCAGCGAGGCCATCAGAAAGGACAGCGCCACCAACAACACCGGCCCCATCACCACGGCGGACAGCAACACCATCAGCATCGTGCGGCGGTCGCGTAGCGCGTCGATGATCTCCTTGCGATAGACGGCCCCGAACTGGGCCAGCGCGGCTCGGCTCATGGGTGGGATCCCTTTGTCTCTTCGGCAAAGGCCAGCTGCACAAAGGCCTCCTCGAAATCGCTTTGCTCGGTGCGCTGCAGCAGCTCGACCACCGTGCCTTCGGCCACGGTGCGGCCGTGGGCGACGACGACGACCTCGTCGCACAGCCGCTCGACCTCTTGCATGATGTGGCTGGAGAACACGATGCACTTGGCTCCACCCTCGGGCGAGCGCAGATGGCGCAGCGTGTCGCGCAGCGCGCGAGTGGCCAGCACGTCCAGGCCATTGGTTGGCTCGTCGAGAATGATATTGGCCGGGTCGTGGACCAGGGCCCGGGCCAGTGCCGTCTTCATCCGCTCGCCCTGGCTGAAGCCTTCGGTGCGGCGGCCGAGCAGCTTGCCCATGTCCAGCAGCTCGCCCAGGGCCTCAGCCCGTTCGTGGGCCTGCTCGCGGGTCATGCCTTGCAGCAGGCCGTAATAGACGATGTTCTCGCGGGCGCTGAGGCGGGGGTAGAGGCCGCGCGCATCGCTGAGCACGCCCATGCGGGCCAGCGCGGCGCTGGTCTGGGTCGTGACATCGAAGCCGTCGACCTGGATGCTGCCGGCATCGGGCGTGATCAGCCCGGCGATCATGCGCAAGGTCGTTGTCTTGCCGGCGCCGTTGGGGCCCAAGAGGCCGGTGATGCGACCATCGGGCGCGGCAAAGCTCAGCTGCTCCACGGCCTGAACCACGCGGGCTGGCTTGCGTTGCCACCATCCACCGCCTGCCTGGCGGAACTGCTTGCTCAGGCCTTGAACGGCAATCATGGGCGAGCCTCCGGGCCCAGGCCGACGGGCTGAAACGCTGGCGGACGGGGGATCTTGCTCACGCAGGCGGCGTCCAGCGCCAGCGCGTCCTTTTCCTCGGCGGCGATGAAGCGGAACACCAGCTCGCGAGCGCAGCCCTGGCCCATCACGCCATGCCCGGCATTCGGCACCGTCAGATGCCGTGCCTTGGCGCCCAAGGTCTTGGCGACACGCTCGCCATGGCGAGGCGGCGTGGCCGGATCGGCGCCACCGCTGAGCAGCAGCACCGGGGCGGTTGAGGGCTTGACTTGATAGAACTCGGCCGGCACCCTGCCACGCGGCCAGTCCTTGCAGATGCGGGTGTAGGCCTCGGCGAACTGTGTGCCGAAGTCTTTGCCCGCCGGGTCGCTCGCCTGGGCCAGGCGGGGCAGGTCTTCGGCGCAGACCACCGAGAAATGCATGCCCATCGCCAGCTTGGCCGAGCGGCCCGAGCCCAGCAGACCGGACAGGCCCACCAGGGCCTCGAAGCGGCCCTGGCGCGCATCGGCGATCGCCTGGGGCAGGGCGCTGGCGTAGCTGGGCATGTAGAGCGGGCCGCGCACCGCGCCGAGCACGGCGTCGCGGGTCAAGGTCAGCCGTTCGGGCTGGCCGGTCAGCGGATGGTTCAGTGTCACCGCCTTCGGCAGACCGGCCAGCAGGGCGGCCCAGTCCCGGCGCAGCTGCGGATGGCGCAGCCGGCAGTCCGCTGCGGCTTCGCAGGCGTCGAAGACCTGTTCCAGCGCCGCCTGGCTGTCGGTCGAGAAGCTGGCCGGCAAGACCATGTCCGGCGGGGCCACGCCGTCAAGTATCACGCGCCGCACTTGCTGCGGGAACTGACGCAGATACTCCAGCGCGGCCCGTGTGCCGTAGGACGCGCCGATCAGATTGATCTGTTCGGCGCCGAGCTGGAGTCGCACCGCGTCCAGGTCCTGCATCGCGATCGTCGTCGTGTACTGGCGCAGGTCGCCGTGCGGCAGCTTCATCAGCGCCTCGCGGCACTGCTGCATGCGCGTCTCCTGCGCGGCACCGTCCAGGCTCTGGGCCAGCGATTGACGGCGGTCCTCATCGCAGTTCAGCGGAGCCGAGCGACCGGTGCCGCGCTGATCGACGAACACCAGGTCGCGGCGATTGCCGAGGCGCCCCAGCAGCGGCATCACCTGGCCGGCCAGGGCGATGGCGCTCTGGCCCGGGCCGCCGGCGAGCAGGAACACCGGGTCGGGCAGCTTGCGCCGTGCCAGGGCCGGCACGACCACATAGTGCAGGCTGATCTTTGTGCCCTCGGGCCGGGCTGGCTCCAGCGGGCGGCTCAGCTGGCCGCACAGCGCCTCGTTCTTCAGGCCGTCCACGCGGCAGGGCGTCAGCGGCGTCTGAGCCAGCGCCGGCGCCGCCAGGCCCAGCGCCACGGCCAGGGTCAGGCCTTGGATCGGCGTCATTTGGCCGCTCAGGCCGCGGGCGCGTCGCGCCGCCCGAACATGCCCCAGCCCTCCATGCTCAGCACCTGTTCGCCGTGCTGATTGAACACGGCCCAGCTGGAGCGAATCAGACCGATCTGGGGCCGGCTCTTGCTCTCGCGAGCTTCCAGCACCGTCATGCGCACGCGCAGCGTGTCGCCGGGGCGCACCGGGCGCAGCCAGCGCAGATTGTCGATGCCGGGCGAGCCCTGGCTGGTCGAGTTGAGCAGATAGTCGTCGCACATCATGCGCATCACCATCGCGCAGGTGTGCCAGCCGCTGGCCGACAGACCGCCCAGTACCGAGGCCTCGGCGGCGGCCTCGTCCAGGTGCAGGGGCTGGGGGTCGTAGGCGGCGGCGAACTGCAGGATCTCGTCCTTGCCGACGGTGCGGCCGCCGAACTCCCTGACCTGGCCAACCTGGAAGTCCTCAAAAGCCATCTTCATGCGCGAACATCCTGGTGATTGGGTCGCGCCGACTGTAGCAGTGCCCGACATGGACCCCGCCGCTGCAAGCCTTTGCGATCCGTCGTATCGTGCGGCGCTTCACCCACAAGCCAAGGAGATCACCGATGAAGCTCTACTACAGCACCGGCGCCTGCTCGCTGTCCCCCAACATCGTTCTGCGCGAGGCGGGCCTGCCCTTCGATCTGGTGCTGGCCAGCACCAAGACCCACAAGCTGCAGGATGGCACCGACTACTACACCATCAACAGCAAGGGTTATGTGCCGCTGCTGGAGCTGGACAATGGCGAGCGCCTCAGCGAGGGCCCGGTGATCCTGCAGTACGTCGCCGACCAGGCGCCGGCCAAGAACCTGGCGCCCGCCGCCGGCACGATGGCCCGCTACCGCCTGCAGGAGTGGCTGAACTTCATCAGCACCGAGCTGCACAAGGGCTTCTCGCCGCTGTTCAACCCGGCCATGCCCGAGGAGGCCAAGGCGCTGGCTCGTGACAAGGTCAAGCAGCGCCTGAGCTGGGTCAACGGTCAGCTGGAAGGCAAGCAATACCTGATGGGCGATGCCTTCAGTCTGCCCGACGCCTATCTGTTCACCGTCGCCCGCTGGGGCCAGTATGTGGGCGTGGACATTGCCGATCTGCCGAATCTGGTGGCCTTCATGGCGCGGATGTCAGCGCGTCCTGCGGTGCAGGAAGCGCTGAAGGCAGAGGGCTTGTCTTAAGTCTTTTTGCCAGAGGGCTTCAACACCCCCTCGCAAGTCGCCCGCTGGGCGTCCTTGCTGTCCAGCTTGGCGCAGACGCCGTCGAGCTGGGCCTGCAGGCGCTTCAGTGCGGCGGCGTGCTTGCCGTCCTGGTTCCAGCTGTTGAGCTTGGCGCCGACGCGTTGCAGTGAGCGGGCGCTGCGTTCGTAGAACGCGGCCTTGTCCTGGCCGGCTTCGGTCAGCAGCTGGGCGGCGGCCTTCTCGATGCGGGCGGCCTCGGCCGGGGCCAGGTCCACCAGGGCCGTCAGGTAGTTGGAGCCCCACTGCAGCCGCGTGGCCGGGCCCTCGCTCTTGTTGAAGGCCTCCTCATACCACTTCAGCGCCTCGTCCTTGCGGCCCTGCTTCTTGGCATTGCTGCCCAGCTGGCTCATCAGATAGTAGGGCGAATGGCTCTTGCCCAGGCTGGCCTTGAGCAGCGCGTCCGACTCGGCCCACAGCCCGGCCTGGCCCAGCACATAGGCGTCGGAGGTAATGACGGCCTGACGCTCATAGCCGTCGGTGATTTCGCGGTCGTCGCGGGCGGCATGTTCGCGCAGGCTGGTCAGCAGGGCGGCGGGCATCTGGGCCTGCACCTGGGCGGCGTCCTTGGGCAGATCCAGCCTGGCCAGGTCGACGCGGGCGCCCAGCGCGGTGATGCGGTCGGCCCGTGAAAGGCCGGTATCGGCCTGCAGCTTCTGCAGCGCGGTATCGAAGGCGACCAGCAGGGCCTTCTTGTCGGCGCCTGCGGCGACCAGGGTCTGCACGATGGCCGGTGCGTTGTTGACCAGCACGTCCATCTGCACGCGGGCCGAGGCCGGATCGGCCAACACGGCCATCACGCGGTCGCGCACGGCGGCATCGGGCTTCAGGCCCTTGGCCTCATTGCTGGCGGCCAGCGCCTTCAGCCACAGCCGTGTCGTCGTGGCGGCCTCGCCGCTGGCATTGGCCACGGCCAGCTGGGTCAGCATGCCGGGCAGTTCGGCCGGGGGCACCAGCTGTTGCTCGTCGGTCTCCCAGGAATAGAAGGCCAGCAGGCGCCACTCATTGGCGGCCAGCGGCTTGCCGGCGCGGGCATCGGCCAGCACCGACTTGACCGGCCGGCCGCCGGCCAGGCCGACCTGCAGCACCTGCATCACCTGGGCCGCATCGGCCTCGCCGGGCAGGCGGGTCAGCTCGGCGCCATCGGCGTTGAACAGGATCATCGTCGGGTAGCCGCGCACCTTGAAGCGGGTGCCGAGCTTTTGCGCGCCGGGTAGGTCGCCATCGATGTTGACGGCCACGAAGGCACGCGAGCGCTCGATGAAATCCTGGCGGTTGAACAGCGTCGCCTTCAGCTGGTTGCAGGGGGGGCACCACTTGGCCCCCCAGTACAGCAGCACCGGCTTCTTCTCGCCGCGCGCCTGGGCAAAGGCGCGCTCGATGTCGGCGTCACCGGCGGCGGCCTGCCAGGCGACGCTGGGGCCAGTGGCACTTGAGGCGGCGATTGCAGGGTGTGCCAGGCTCATGGCCAGCAGGGCGGCGGCGGCGCCGTGGTTCAGACGGAAGCGAAAGCTCATCAAGGACTCCATAGGCTTGTGGCCATGTTCGGGACTGCCGCGCATTGTGCTTGTTTTGTGACAGCGACGCTGGATGCCGGACTGGGGCGCCTACCAATAGACAGGGGCGTGACGGCTGCCTAAGCTCCCCGGCTGGTCTCAAACCTACAAGAACGCCATCGGGTTTGTTGGGCATCCTCCGGGGATGACTCGATGCGCACAGGGGCTGCTCATGTTGCATCAACGTTCTCTGGCCGTTGCTCTCACGGCAGGCGTCGTGCTTGCCGTGCTGACGGTGCTGATGTCGGCCTGGCTGCTGGCTTCGCCGCTGCCCTTGGGCCTGGCCGCGAGCTGGGGCCTGCCGGCGGCCTGGCAAGCGCATCCGGCCGTGCAGTTCGCGCTGGCCGATCTGCTGTGGTGCCGTCTGCCGGTGCTGTTGCTGGCTTGCTTGTTCGGCCTGGTGCTGGTGAAGAATCTGCAGGGCCCGCCCAGCCATCTGCTGCTGGCCTGCGCGCTGCCCTGGCTGGCCTATGTGCCGATGTCGCTGCTCGGCCCGCATCTGCATATGCCCTGGTTGCGCCTGCTGGGTGTTGCTGGCTGGGCCCTGTTGCCGGTGCTGTTGGGGCTGTGGCTGGCCGGGCGCAGCGCCACACGCGCACCGGCGCCGCTGTCGTTCCGCCGGCCGCAGGTGGGCATGCGCCGAAGCGCATGACAGACCCGACCCGGCTCGATCACGCGCTGGCCCTGCTGCGCGCCCAGGCCCGGCCTGAGGCCCTGGACGCGATGGCCGGCTTTGGCTTGACCGGCGAAGGCCGTCTGGGCCTGGCCGTACCGACGATGCGCGCCCTGGGCAAGCAGCTGGGCACCGATCACGACCTGGCCCTGGCCCTGTGGGACACCGGCATCCCGGACGCGCAGATCGTCGCCAGCCTGGTGGCCGATCCCAAGCTGATGACGGCTGCGCAGATGGATCACTGGACCCAGGGCATGCAAGCCTGGGATGTCTGCGACCAGGCCTGTCTGAACTGCTTCCGGCGTTCGCCGCTGGCCTGGAGCTGCGTGCCGCGCTGGGCGCAGGCGCAGGACTGCTTTGCCAGGCGCGCCGCGTTCTCGCTGCTGGCGGTGCTCGCCGTCCATGACAAGCAGGCGCCCGATGCACGCTTCACCGACTGCTTCCCGCTGATCGAACAGGCCGCCGACGATGAGCGCAACTTCGTCAAGAAGTCGGTCAACTGGGCGCTGCGCCAGATCGGCAAGCGCAATGCGGCCCTGCTGCCGCAGGCGATCACGCTGGCCGAGCGGCTGAAAGAACAGCCTTCGAAGAGCGCGCGCTGGATCGCGGCCGATGCCCTGCGCGAGCTGAAGGCCCGCGCCGGCTGAACTACCGCGGTTCGGGCTCCGGCACCGGCGTTGCATTCGTGAACTGGGCCAATGCCACCCCGCCCAGCGCCACGGCCGCGCCGAGCAGCTTCGGGACCGTGAAGCTCTCGCCGGTGCTGAACCAGGCGGCCAGACCGGCGATCGGCGGCATCAGATAGATCAGCGGCGCGGTGCGCGCTACGCCGCGCTGGGCATTGACCCAACCCCAGGCCAGCCAGCTGACGAAGCCGATGCCGACAATGCCCCAGGCCGCGCCCAGCCACAGCAGCGGCGAGACGGCGGCCCAGTTGACTGTGCGCGCCACCGGCCAGCAGTACAGCACCACCGGCAGGGTGGTGATCAGGCTGGCGTAGCACATCACCGGCACCGCGCCATGGCGGGCGATCAGCGGCTTGGCGGCTACCGTGTAATACGAGAACAGCGCGGCCGCGGCCAGCAGCACCAGATCGCCGCCGCCGGCGCGCCAGTCGGCGGCCAGCAGCTTGTCCGACATGAACAGCAGCGCACCGAGCGCCGCCAGCGCCATGCCCATCAGCTGGGGCCGGCGCAGCCGCTCCAGACCGTAGAAGCGCAGTATCAGCAGGGTGAACACCGGGCCGCAGGCCAGCAGCACTGAGCTGGAGAACGGCGTGGACCAATGCGTGCCGTAGCTGGACAGGGCCAGGTGCAGGCCCTGGCCCAGGAGGCCCAGCCGCGTCAGCGCCCAGAGGTCGGCTCGCGACACGCGGGGCCACTTCAGCCCGTAGCGCTGCAGCAGCAGTCCGAGCACCAGCAGCGGCATCGCCGCAAAGCGCAGGAACAGAAAGCCCTCGGGCTGCATTGCCGTCAGCAGGGCCTTCTGGATCGGGAAGTTCAGGCCCCAGAACAGCACCACCAGCAGGCCGACGAGCAGGGCGTGACGTGTGGCGGAGGGCGGGATGTCGGGCATGGTGTGATCTTGCCGCAGACCGGGCGGGCATTGCGGCGAGGAGCGCACAGCGGGGTCAGGGCCTGTCGATGCGCGAGGCCGGGCAGGCGTCCAGGGTCAGCGTCAGCGCGTCCAGGAACACCCGTGTCTTGGCCGGCATCAGCCGCCGGCCGGGGAAGACGGCCCAGGCCACCGCCGGCTCGGCCATCCAGCCTGGCAGCACGCGGGCCAGCTGGCCGCCGTTGATCATGGGCTCGACGATGAAGTCGGCCAGGGTGGTCACGCCACAGCCGTTCTGCGCCAGGCGCATCAGCACATCGGGCGAGTTGGCCAGCGTGCGGCTGACCGGGTTCGTGATCAGTGCGCCGGGTTCGCTGCCCTCCAGCGGCTGCAGTCGCCAGGGCAGCGCTTCGCCGGTGCGGCTCATCAGCATCAGCGCATGCAGGCGGTTGAGGTCGTCCGGCGTTGTGGGCGCTCCATGCGCAGTCAGAAATGTCGGCGATGCATAGAGGCCGACCCTGAACACGCCCAGGCGCTTGGCCGTCAGCAGGCTGTCCTCCGGCAGATCACCCATGCGTATGGCCAGGTCGAAGTTCTCGCCGATCAGATCGACCCGGCGGGCCGACAGGTCCAGCTCCAGCGAGATCGCCGGGTGCGTCTTCACGAACTCGGCCAGCATGGTCTGCAGGGCGGTGTTGGCGAAGTCGGCCGGCATGGACACGCGCAGCCTTCCGCTGGGCAGGACCTGCCGATGCTGGGCCAGGGCCTGGGTCTGCTCGACCTCGCACAGCACCTGGCGGGCATGTTGCAGCACCTTGTCGCCAAACTCGGTGATCAGCAATTTCCGGGTGCTGCGCTGAAGCAGGCGCTCACCTAACTCGGTTTCCAGCGCGGCGATCCGGCGCGACACCGTCGACTTCGGCAGCTTCATGCGCTCGGCCGCACGGGTGAAGCTGCCGGCATCGGCGACCTGGGCAAACATCAGCAAGTCATTCGGTTCCATGGCGGGGCGGGCGGTTGTGGCCGGGCAATTGTCTCACCAGGCGAACAATGAATGCCAATCTAATGTCTTTTGTTCTTCAGGCGTGAGGAATAAATTATCCCTAACGCGACGCACAAGGCTCACAGCAGGCGCCGCAACCACCGGCAATCCCGAAAGGCTTGAACCATGAACATCCTGCAAATCAACACCAGCGCCCGTGTTTACGAGAACAACCAGGGTTCGCAATCGACCCGCCTGGCCAATGAGCTGGTCGCCAAGCTGGCGGCCGCGTCGCCGGACGCCAAGGTCACCGTGCGTGACCTGGCCCGCCAGCCTCAGCCGGCGCTGGACGAGACGGCGCTGCAGGCGCTGTTCACGCCCGCCGAGCAACGCTCGCCCGAGCAGGCCGCACGCGCCGCGCTCGACGATGCGCTGATCGCCGAAGTCCAGGCCGCTGACGTGCTGGTGCTGGGTGTGCCGATGTACAACTTCGGCGTCAGCTCGCAGCTGAAGAACTGGATCGACGCCATCGTCAAGGCGCGCACGACCTTCCGCTACACCGAGACCGGCGTCGAGGGTCTGCTGCCCGGCAAGAAGGTCTATGCTGTGCTGACCCGCGGCGGCAAGTACCGCGACCAGCCGGCCGACTCGCAAGTGCCCTATCTGCGCACCGTGCTGGGCTTCGTTGGCATGACCGATGTCGAGTTCATCTACGCCGAAGGTCTGGCGATGGGCCCGGACGCTGAAGCGGCCGGCCTGGCCGAGGCCCGCGAACAGATCGCCGCATTGTGAAACTCCAGAAAGGTTTTGTATGAGCACCGCAACCGTCACCTCTTCGATCACCAGCCCGCGCACCGTGGAGCGCCAGGTCTTGGGCCAGGCCACCAGCGACGGCGCCGGGGTCAAGCTGACGCGGGTGCTCACGCAAGACCTGCAGCGCCGCCTCGACCCCTATCTGATGCTCGATGCCTTCGGCAGCGACAAGCCCGGTGACTACATCGCCGGCTTTCCCGACCATCCGCACCGCGGCTTCGAGACCATCAGCTACATGATTGCCGGGCGCATGCGCCACCGCGACAGTGCCGGCCATGAGGGCCTGCTGGAAAACGGCGGTGTGCAATGGATGACCGCCGGCCGCGGCGTGATCCACAGCGAGCTGCCCGAGCAGGAGGAGGGCGTGATGGAGGGCTTCCAGCTCTGGCTGAACCTGCCTTCGGGCGACAAGATGCGCGAGCCCTGGTACCGCGACTTCAAGAATGCCGAGATCCCCGAGTTCAAGACCGAGGGGGTGACCGGCCGCGTGATCGCAGGCGAGAGCCATGGCGTGACGGGCGCCGTGCAGCGCGACGGCACCGAGCCGCTGTACCTGGATCTGCATTTGGAAGCTGGTGCGAGCTTCGAGCAGGCGCTGCCGGCCGAGCACAACGCCTTCATCTACGTCTATCGCGGTGGCGTCACCGTGGGCGACACCGAGGTCGCGACGCAACGGATGGCCATCCTGAAGAACAGTGGCGATGGTCTGCGCCTGCAGGCCGGCGCCGAGCCGACCCGCGTGCTGCTGATCGCCGGCAAGCCGCTGAACGAGCCCATCGTCCAGTACGGCCCCTTTGTGATGAACAGCAAGGAGCAGATCTACCAGGCGGTGCAGGACTTCAACGCCGGCAAGCTGGCCTGATCAGGCCACGCTGAAGGCCAGCGTCTGGCCGTCGTGCGGCGCCAGCAGACGCTCGCCCAAGCCCAGCCTGGCTGCTTTCTGCAGCAGGCTGGCGCGGGTGCCGGGGCAATGGTCCAGCGCCTCCAGATGGTTGGCCAGCACCCGGCCGCCGAAGAGCTGGGCCGCCTGGCAGACCTCGTCCTCGGTCATCAGGATGTCGCCACCCAGATCGAAGCGCGCACCGCCGGCCGGCAGCACGGCCAGGTCGGGCCGCAGCCGGCTCAGGGTGTCGCGCACGGTGTCGGTCAGCACCGTGTCACCGGCCAGATAGACCGAGGGCTCGCCCGGCAGTTCGATCAAGTAGCCGTGGCCATGCTCCATCAGCCTGCCGACCAGACCGTGGCCGTGGATGCAGGGGATGGGCGTGATATGGCCGTGGAAGAAGGGCTGGCGGCGCACGCCGTCGAACACCTTGGCCTGCAGGCCGCACTCCTTCAGATAGGCCTCGTCGCGAGGCATGCACAGCACCGGTAGCCCGCGCTCGCGCAAGAAACGCTTGCCCGCCCGGTCCAGATGGTCGAAGTGGCCGCGCTGGCAGTGGGTGATCAGGCCGTGGGTGGCACGCCGCAACAGCGCGTCGCTGCCCTCTGGTAACTCCACCAGCGGGTTGCGGCGGCGCTGGCCGCCCAGGTATTTGAGTGTCGGCAGGCCGCCTTGCGGGGCCAGCATCGGGTCCACCAGCAGGGCCACCGGCTGGCCGGCGGATGCGAACTCGAGCAGGACGGTGGCGTTGCGCAGCTGGGTGATCTTCATGGGGGTGATTCGGGTAGCGACTGAGGCCTCGATTGTGGAAATCGGGCCCGGCCCGCACAATGGCAAGAAAGGAGTCATTCCTTGCAATTCTTGCCAAGCACTTCGGTTACACCCCAACGCTGCCTGAGACTGGGCCTGCTGCTCTATCCGCAGTGCATGCCGGCCGGGCTGTTTGCCGTGGCCGATCTGGTGGCCGCCGCCAATTTGCGCGCCGGCCGCGCGCTGTTCGAGATCCGCTGGCTGAGCCAGGATGGCCTGCCGGTGACCTGCGCCCATGGACAGACCTTGTCAGCACAGGCCTCGCTGGCGGCGGCTGAGGTTGATGCCGTGCTGGTGCCGGGCCTGTGGACCTCGGCCGAGGCCGATCTGCTGACCTTTCTGCAGGCTCAGCCCGGCTTGGTCGCCGCGCTGAAAGGCCTGCCGGCCGGCACCGCACTGTGGAGCTACTGCACCGGCGTGGCCCTGCTGGCCGCCAGCGGTCGGCTGGCCGGGCAGCCCGCCACCGCCACCTGGTGGCTGGCGCCCTTGTTGGAGCGTCTGTTCCCGCAGGTGCAATGGCATTTCGACGAACCGCTGGTGCTGGGCGAGCAGGTCTGCACGGCGGCCGGGGCCAGCGGCCATCTGCCGCTGATCCTGCAGCAGCTTGCCCGGCGCATGGACGAGGCCCAGCTGCGCGAGCTGCAGGAGGTGTTGATGCTGCCGCAGCCGCGCCAGCGCCATGGCGCCTTTCGCAGCGTCGAACTGCTGACCCTGCAGGATCCCTGGCTGCGTCGGCTTCTGCTTTGGGCCCAGCGCACACCGGCGATGGACTTGAACCTGCAATCGGCCGCGAGCCAGATGAACAGCTCGCCGCGCAGCCTGTGTCGCCACGTGCAGCAGGGCACCGGCGTGGCGGCCGGCGAGTGGCTGCGACTGATCAAGCTGCGTCAGGCCGCCGAGCGGCTGGCCCGCGGCACCGAGCCGGTGAAGACGCTTTGCGAGGCGCTGGGCTTCAGCGGCGAGGCGGCGCTGCACCGCATGTTCAAGCGCGCCACCGGCCTGACGCCGGCGGCCTACCGGCGCGCCTTCGGTGCTTCGGCGTGAAGATCACTCGATGACCTTCACCCCTTTCCAGAACGCCATCCGTCCCTTGATCTCGGCCGCGGCCTCGGTGGGCTCGGGGTAGTACCAGACCGCCTCCGGGTTCATCTCACCATTGACGAACAGCGAGTGGTAATAGGCCTGGCCCTTCCACGGGCAGCCGGTGCGGTGGTTGCTGAAGCTCAGGTATTCCTTCTTCACCGAGCCTTCCGGGAAGTAATGGTTGCCCTCGACGACCACGGTGTCGTCGCTTTCGGCGATCACGACGCCGTTCCAGACTGCTTTCATATGTGCCTCTCCTGTTTAGAGCCAAATGCCTACTTGCTCGCAAGCCCCAGTGTCAGTCTCCGGGCAGCAGCCTACGATGGCCGATTGTCATACCGAGGCGCCCATGAGCACACCTTACCCGCATTTGCTGGCACCGCTGGATCTGGGCTTCACCCAGCTGAAGAACCGCGTGCTGATGGGCAGCATGCATACCGGGTTGGAAGACGGGCGCAAGCATTTCGAACGGATGGCCGTGTATTTTGCCGAGCGCGCGCGTGGCGGCGTGGGGCTGATCGTCACCGGCGGCTTTGCACCCAACATCGAAGGCTGGGCCAAGCCCTTCGCCGGCACGCTGGCGACCCATGGCGCGGCGCGGCGCCACCAGGCCATCACCCAGGCCGTGCATGCCGAGGGCGGCAAGATCGCGCTGCAGATCCTGCATACCGGCCGCTACGGCTACCACCCGTTGTGCGTGGCGCCCTCGCGCATCCAGTCGCCGATTTCGCCGTTCACGCCGCGCGAGTTGAGCGTGCGCGGCATCGAGCGCCAGATCCGTGCCTTCGTGCGCTGCGCCAAGCTGGCCCGCGAGGCCGGCTATGACGGCGTCGAGGTGATGGGCTCCGAGGGCTATTTCATCAACCAGTTCCTGGTCACGCACACCAATCAGCGCACCGACGACTGGGGCGGCTCCTATGCCAACCGGATGCGCCTGGCGATCGAGATCGTGCGCCGCACGCGCGAGGCCGTGGGCCCGGACTTCATCATCATCTACCGCCTGTCGATGATGGACCTGATCCCCGACGGCAGCAGCTGGGAGGAGGTGGTCGAGCTGGCCAAGGCCATCACCGCGGCGGGTGCCACCATCATCAACACCGGCATCGGCTGGCACGAGGCGCGGATACCGACCATTGCCACCAGCGTGCCGCGTGCCGCCTTTGCCAATGTGACGCAGCAGCTGCGCAGCGAGCTGCGCGCGGCGGGCATCAACATCCCGCTGATCACCAGCAACCGCATCAATATGCCCGAGGTGGCCGAACAGGTGCTGGCCGATGGCTGCGCCGACATGATCAGCATGGCCCGACCGTTCCTGGCCGATGCCGAGTTCGTCAACAAGGCCGCGCAGGGCAGGGCGGACGAGATCAACACCTGCATCGCCTGCAATCAGGCCTGCCTGGACCACACCTTCGCGCAGAAGATCTCGACCTGCCTGGTCAACCCGCGCGCCGCCTACGAGCAGGAGCTCGTGATCAGGCTGACCCCGGCCAAGAAGCGCTTTGCCGTGATTGGTGCCGGGCCCGCCGGTCTCGCCGCGGCCACCACCCTGGCCGAGCGCGGCCACGAGGTGCATCTGTATGACGCGGCGGCCGAGATCGGCGGCCAGTTCAATATGGCGCGGCAGATCCCGGGCAAGGAGGAGTTCGCCGAGACCCTGCGCTACTTCCGCCGCCGTATCGAGCTGACCGGCGTGAGGCTGCACCTGAACACCCGCATCAGCGCCGAGGCCCTGATCGCAGAGAAGTTCGATGAGGTGCTGCTGGCCACCGGCGTGACGCCGCGCAACCCGCGCATCCCGGGCCAGGACCACCCCGAGGTGGCGCACAAGGTCTTGAGCTATATCGATGTGCTGCTGCACAAGAAGCCGGTGGGGCCACGTGTTGCCATTGTCGGCGCCGGCGGCATCGGCTTCGATGTGGCCGAGTACCTGGTCGAACAGGGCCACTCACCGGCGCTGGACCTGCCGGCCTGGCGCCGCGAGTGGGGTGTGGCCCAGCCCGGCGAGGTGCGTGGCGGTGTGGTGCGCGCGGCACCTGGCGAGCCGGCACGCGAGGTAGTGCTGCTGCAGCGCCGCGCCGGCAAGCTCGGCGCCACCCTGGGCAAGACCACCGGCTGGATCCATCGCTCCACGTTGAAAATGAAAAAAGTGGAAATGGTGTCAGGTGTCAACTACGAGGCCATCACCCCCGAAGGCCTGATGGTCAGCTATGGCGAGCAACGCAAGGATGCGCAATTGATCACGGCCGACACCATCGTGCTGTGCGCCGGCCAGGAGCCGCTGCGCGAGCTCGAAGCGCCCTTGAAAGCGGCTGGCATCAAGACCCATCTGATAGGCGGCGCCCATGAGGCCAGCGAGCTGGATGCCAAGCGGGCCATTAACCAGGGCACGCGTTTGGCTGCTGTGTTGTAAGTGCTTTCCCTAGACCCTATCAAGACCGGACCCCCACCGCCGATAGGCCAGGCTCCACAGCCGGGCCACGAGCCCGTGCGTGGAGCGATGGACAGTCTTTCGGGACCATAGACCGGCGGCCGTAGAAGCGCTGGCAACCCGAAAGTCGGCGTGCACCACGCATCACCGGATGGAGGGCTCGTTGGGAACAGAAGCTGCAAGAAACAAGCGCTGGGTCACGGCGGGCCGCAAGGCTGCCTGTTTGCTCGCCTGTCTTTGGATGGCGCCCTGCCGTGCCGAGGCCTGGACGGACGGGCGCTCGGGTGACTGGTGGATGCTGGCCTTGAGCGGGGTGCTGCTGCTGGCGGTGCTGCACGAGCAGGGCCTGCTCAAGCGTTGGGGCCAGGCCTTGCAGCTGGCGCGCCAACGCTCGCTGAGCCTGAACCTGCAAAGGGCCATGGCGCCCGCCGAAGCCGCCGCGCTGCCGGCGCCGGACCTGTTTGACGACCCGGAGCTGCCCGCCCAACCGGCCTTCAAGCCAGCCGCTCCGGCCCAGGCGCTGAAGCGCGCCGCCAGCGTGTTCGAGCATTGTGGCGAGGGCATGTTTGTGGCCGACGCCCAGTGGCGCATCCAGGAGGTCAACACCGCCCTGTGCGCGCTGACCGGCTGCGTGCGCGAGGAGCTGCTGGGCCGCGCGCCCGAGCTGCTAAGCGTCGCGCTGCGCGAGGAAGTGATGCGGCTGGGCAAGTGGAGCGGCGAGATCATCGAGCGCCACAAGAGCGGCGTGCTGATCCCGCTGTGGGCCACCGTGGTGCGCGTGCCCGCGGCCACGCCCGAGGCCGAACCCGAGTACGTGGCCGTGCTGGCCGACATCTCGCGCATCAAGAAGAGCGAGGCGGCGCTGAAGCACCAGGCCCTGCACGACCCGCTGACCGGTCTGCCGAATCTGGCCCTGCTGCGCGACCGCATCGAGCGGCAAATAACAGTGGCCCAGCGCGAGCACACCTGCGTGGCCGTGCTCTACGTCGATCTGGACAGCTTCCGCGACATCAATGACAGCGCCGGCCACGCCGCCGGCGACGAGGTGCTGAAGATCGCCGCCGCCCGCTTCCAGGATGTGGTGCGAGCCAGCGACTCGGTGGCCCGCGTCGGCAGCGACGAGTTCGTCGTCGTGCTGTGCGGCCTGGTCGACGAGGAGTCGGCGATGCGTCTGGGCGAGCGCCTGATCGAGGCCATGCAGGCACCGATACAGATCGGCGAGGCCCGCTTCAATATCGGCGCCTCGATAGGCCTGGCCCTGTTCCCGGCGGACGGCATCACCGTCGATGACCTGCTGCGCAATGCCGATGCCGCGATGTGCCGGGCCAAGGTACAGGCGCGCTGCACGGTGCAGGCCTACCGGCCCGAGCTGACGCGCGCCGTGCAGCAGCGCGTCGAGCTGACCCATGCAATGCGCCAGGCGCTGGAGGAGGGCCAGTTCTATCTGCACTACCAGCCCCAGGTGCGCCTGTCCGACGGGCGGCTGATCGGCGCCGAGGCGCTGCTGCGCTGGCAGCACCCGACGCGCGGCAATATCTCGCCGGTCGAGTTCATTCCGCTGGCCGAGAGCAGTGGCCTGATCGTGCCCCTGGGCCGCTGGGTGCTGCACGAGGCCTGCCTTCAGGCCACGCGCTGGCTGGGCGCGCCTGGCCAGCCGCAGATCGTTGCCGTCAATGTTTCAGCGCGGCAGATGCTGCAACCTGACTTCGTGCAGATGGTCGAGGCCACGCTGACCGCCACGGGCTGCCCGCCGCAGGCGCTGGAGCTGGAGGTGACCGAGAGCATGTTCCTCGACGACGCCGACAAGGCCATCCACCTGCTGACCCAGCTGACCAGCCGCGGCGTGCGCGTGGCCATCGACGATTTCGGCACCGGCTATTCCTCGCTGTCCTATCTGAAGCGCATGCCGGTGCAGACCCTGAAGATCGACCGCAGCTTCGTCCGTGACCTGCCCGGCGACGGCAATGTGGCCGCCATCGCCCGCACCGTCATCGCGCTGGCCCGCACCCTGCGCCTGGACGTGCTGGCCGAGGGCGTGGAAACCGAGGCCCAGGCAGCCTGGTTGCGTGACGAGGGCTGCGACTGGGCCCAGGGCTACTTCTATGGCAAGGCACAGGCACCGGAGTTGTTTGCCTTGTAAACGATCGGGTAGAGTGGGTCGAAAATCGGAGACAGCATGGGCCCTCTGCCAAGACCAACAGACGAATTCATCCAGCGCGATACCGGCTTGCATGCGCCGGCCCTGACGCCGGACTACAAGACCAGCGTGCTGCGCTCGCCGCGCCTGGCGCTGATCTCGATCGAGCAGACGCTGTCGGAGATCACCGCGCCAGCCTTCCAGCCGGAAGAGCTGGGCCCGCTGGACCACGACCTGATCCTGAACTTTGCCAAGGACGGCTTGCCTATCGGCGAGCGCATCATCGTCCACGGCATCGTCCGTGACGAGCTGGGCCGGCCGGTGCCCAACGCGCTGGTCGAGATCTGGCAGGCCAATGCGGGCGGGCGCTATCGCCACCGCAATGACAAGTACCTGGCGCCGATAGACCCGAACTTCGGCGGTTGCGGGCGTTTGCTGACCGATGCCAATGGCTATTACGTATTCCGCACGATCAAGCCCGGGCCCTACCCTTGGCGCAACCGCATCAATGACTGGCGGCCCTCGCACATCCATTTCTCGCTGATGGGCGATGGCTGGGCCCAGCGCCTGATCACGCAGATGTATTTCGAGGGCGATCCGCTGATAGCCGACTGCCCCATCGTGCGCACCATCCCCAGCGAGGAGCAGGTGCGCGGCCTGATTGCCGTGCAGGACCGCGCCGCCTTCGTGCCACTGGACAGCAGGGCCTACCGCTTCGACATCACGCTCCGTGGGCGTCGAGCCACCCTGTTCGAGAACCACGTGCAAGGAGCAACGGCATGAGGTACCCAGAAACGGCTTCGCAAACCGGCGGCCCCTACGTCCACATCGGCCTGGCGCCCCAGCAGGCCGGCTTCGACATCTTCAAGAACAACTTCGGCGCCAATCTCTGCGCGCCGGCCACCCTTGGCGAGCGCATCGCCATCGAGGGCCAGGTGATCGATGGCTCCGGCGCGGTGCTGCGCGATGTGCTGCTGGAGATCTGGCAGGCCAATGCGGCCGGCAAGTACGCTCATCCCGGCGATCTGCAGGCCAAGCCGCTGGACGACGCATTTCGCGGCTGGGGCCGCGGCGGCGCCGACTTCGACACCGGCCTGTACCGCTTCGACACCATCAAGCCTGGGCCGGTCGTCGGCCGCAAGGGCCAGATGCAGGCGCCGCACATCAATGTCTGGGTGGTCGCCCGCGGCATCAATATGGGTCTGAACACACGGCTGTATTTCAGTGACGAGGTGGCGGCCAACGCGGCCGACCCGGTGCTGAACAGCATCGAATGGGTGCAGCGCCGGGCCACGCTGATCGCCCAGCGCGGCGAGCGCGACGGTCTGGCCGTCTATCGATTTGATATTCGCCTGCAGGGCGAGGGCGAGACGGTGTTCTTTGATATTTGATGCTTCCTGGCTGCCGCTGTTCTGGCGCGGCGTGACCCGCCTGGGCGAGGCCCAGATCCTGTTGCCCGCCGCCCTGCTGGCCGCGGCCTGGCTGTCCTGGCGGGTGCGTGCCGGCCAGGCCGCCCTGATGTGGCTGGTGCTGCTCAGCGCCGCCGCGGGCCTGACCACGGCCACCAAGGTCGCCTTCATCGGCTGGGGCCTGGGCAGCGCGGCCTGGGACTTCACTGGCATCTCCGGCCACGCGATGTTTGCCGCCGCAGTCCACCCGCTGCTGCTGCGGGTGATGGCCACCAATGCCCCGCCGCGCACCCAGTCGCTGGCGATAGCCACCGGCTTCGCCCTGGCCCTGCTGGTGGCCCAGTCGCGCTTGGAGGTGCATGCCCATTCGGTCTCCGAGGTGGTCACAGGATTCGGCCTGGGCGCCGCCGTCAGCCTGGCCGTGCTCGGCTGGCAGCACATCCCCAAGATGCACGCCCCGCCCTGGGTGCCGCTGCTGCTGCTGGCCTGGCTGATGGCCCTGCCGGCCGGCGCGCCACCGTCGCGCACCCATGACATGGTGACGCGGCTGTCGCTGAAGCTGTCCGGCCGCCATCAGGCCTTCACCCGTCATGATCTGCACAAGCCGCCGCCGCCGGCCTTGCCCCGCCATCCCTTGGCGCTGGCCGGTGCCTGAGCGCTTCATTGCAGGCGCTGGCCGCTGAGGGCCAGCCAGTCGTCGCGGGAGAGCGGCAACTCCTGCACCAACAAGCCGGCCTTCAGCTCACGGCTGGAGTCGAACCAGGCGTAGTGCCGTTCGACCACCGGGACTGCGGCTTGCGCGGCTTCGTTTGGCTTGCCGGCCAGCGCTACGATGGCGGGTTCAGCGGCGTGGCGCCTGGCGCTCAGGAATTGCAGCATGGTGGCCTCCCTTGGTTTGACCTGTTTGTTGCGATGGAGCCATCTTCTCGCTGGCCGCATCTGCACTCCATCACCACAAGGGAGGGTCGGTGGGGGATGAGGTGGAGCACGGCACCCCCTTTCGGGGTAGCTATCCCCCTGGGTAAACCCGGCTCGCTAACTCGTTAGCTCGGCGTCTGACCAAGCAATCGGAACGGATTCAGAAGGTTCACACCGGTACCGGTGAAGTCCGCCGTGTTTCGCGTCACCACCGTGAGCCCGTTGACCAGCGCAATGGCGGCGATCTGCTTGTCCAGCTCGTGCTCCGGGTGCGGCACACGCAGGCGGCCCCACACCTGCGCCGCGTCGGCGTCCAGCGGCAGGATGCTGCCGGCGTACTGGTCCAGAACCTCGTCCAACCAGAGGGCCAGTATTTCGGCTTGCTGGGTGTCCCCGCGATGGCGTATCAGCTCCACACCACGGCGCAGCTCACCTACCGCGATGACAGACAGATAAGCAGGTATTTGATCTGCTGTGATGCGTGCGAAGAAGTCGATCACACCCGGGTCGGCCTTGGCCCGCTTGCGCGCCTCGCTGATGACGTTGGTGTCAATCAAATACACGTGGCGCCTCGGCGGACGACTGGGCCCGGGCGAAGTCGGCGTCGGTGCCCACCTCCGGCATCGACGCCAGCACCTCGGCAAAGCTGCGGCGCCGCGGGCGGGTCAGTGCCGCAGCCAGGATCTCGCGGTGCTCGGCCTCGGCGCTGCGGCCGTGGGCGACGGCCTGCTCCTTCAGCGCCTTGACCAGGGCATCGTCGATGCCGCGAACCAGCAAGTCAGCCATGATGTGCCTCTCTTACCAGAATTGATATCAAAGATAGCATTCGTCGGCCGTCGGGTCAAATCGCGGATCCGCACCTCACAGCGCCAGCGCGCTGGTGTTCTTCACCTCTTCCATGACCGCATAAGTGCGCGTCTCCCGCACGCCGGGCAGGCTCCAGATTACCGACGCGAGCAGGGCGCGGTAGGCGGGCATGTCGGCGACGCGGGTCTTGATCAGGTAGTCGAAGCCGCCGGCGACCAGATGGCATTCGAGGATCTCGGGGCGCACCTGGACGGCGGCCTTGAAGTTGTCCATCACGTCGGGGGCGGTGCGGTCCAGGAGCACCTCGATGAAGACCATCATGCCGGCGCCCAGCTTGGCCGGGTTCAGCCGCGCCTCGTAGCCGAGGATGTAGCCGTCGCGGGTCAGGCGCTTGACCCGCTCCAGCACGGCGGTCGGCGACAGGTGCACCGTCTCAGCCAGCTTCAGATTGGAGATGCGGCCGTCGGCCTGCAGCGCGCGCAGGATGCGCAGGTCGATGCGGTCGATGTCGCGGGCGGCGCCGAACTGGTCGTCGCTCTGGTCTTGTTCGCTGGACATGCTAGATTTTTCTCCGGGCAGGCGGCATAAAGCTGAATTTAATTCATGGGCACCCCGCATATTCTCCTGATTCTCACCAGTTGACTGCCACACCATGAACAGCTTCGCCCTGCCTCCCGAGCGCACCCGCCTGCCTTTTCCCTACCGCGACGAGCAGGCCGTGCTGCAGGACCTGATAGCCAGCCTGGGTGAGGGGTTGGACTGGTCGCGGGTGATAGACACCGCCGGCCCCTGGGTCGAGGCGGTGCGCGCCAACCCGGCGCCGTTCTGGGCCATGGAGTCGCTGCTGCGCGAGTACCCGATCACCAGCGCCGAGGGTCTGGCCCTGATGCGCCTGGCCGAGGCGCTGCTGCGCGTGCCCGATGCACCCACCGCCATCGCACTGACCGCCGACCAGCTGGGGCGCGCCCAGTTCGATGGCGCCTCGGACGGGCCGCACAAGATGCTGGCCAGCCTGTCGGCCTCGGCGATCTCGCTGTCGAAGAAGTTTCTGCCCGATTCCGATGGCGATGGTGGCCTGTTCACCCGGCTCGGCGCGCAGACCGTGGTCGCCGCCACCGTGCGCGCCATCCAGCTGCTGGGCCGCCAGTTCGTGCTGGGCCGCAGCATCCAGGAGGCGATGCGCGAGGCGGCCGACCAGCGCCGCGAGGCCCAGGAAGCGCAGGGCCGCCCCAAGCTTCCTGACTCCCCCTCGGGGGGGCGGTCGGCGCGAAGCGACGGCCTTGGGGGCCAATATCCCATGCTGAGATTCAGCTACGACATGCTGGGCGAGGGCGCCCGCACCGAGCATGACGCCCAGCGCTACCAGGATTCCTACATCGCGGCCATCAAGGCCATCGCTGCCGGCAGCAAGGCCGAGGCGCCCGAGACGGCCGACGGCATCTCGATCAAGCTCAGCGCGCTGTTCTCCCGCTACGAAGTGCTGCAGCGTGAGCGCGTGTTCGCCGAGCTGCTGCCCCGCGTCTGGCAGCTGATCGAGCTGGCCGCCAACGCCAATATCAACCTCACCATCGATGCCGAGGAGGTGGACCGACTGGAGCTGTCGCTGGACGTGCTGGACACCCTGGCCGAGCAGATCGCCAAGACCTATCCGCAGTGGCGCGGCTTCGGCCTGGCCGTGCAGGCCTACCAGACCCGCGCGCAGGCCGTCATCCACGAGGTGGCCGCTATCGCCCGCAAGCACGGACTGCGCTTCATGGTGCGTCTGGTCAAGGGCGCCTACTGGGACGGCGAGATCAAGCGGGCCCAGGAGTTGGGCCTGGAGGCCTATCCGGTGTTCACGCACAAGCAGCACACCGATGTGTCCTATCTGGCCTGCGCCAAGGCGCTGATAGCCCATGCCGATGTGATCTACCCGCAGTTCGCCAGCCACAACGCCGGCACCATTGCCGCCATCGTGCTGATGGCCCGCGCCGCCAATGCCAAGTTCGAGATGCAGCGCCTGCACGGCATGGGCGAGGGCGTCTATCGCGAGGTGCTGAAGGATGGGTCCATTCCTTGCCGCGTCTACGCCCCGGTCGGCGAGCACCGCGATCTGCTGGCCTATCTGGTGCGCCGCCTGCTGGAGAACGGCGCCAACTCGTCCTTCGTCCATCAGCTGGCCGACGTCAATGTGCAGGTACCCGAGCTGCTGGGCTCGCCGATCAGCCTGGTGCAGCCCACCGGCGCCTTGCCGATGCCGGTCGATCTGTACCGGGATGCCCAGGGCCGCGGCCGTGCCAACTCCACCGGCGCTGACCTGACCGCGCCGGCCCAGCGCGAGCCGCTGCGCCGGGCGCTGGAGCAGCATGCCCTGCGAGCCGTGCCCGAGGCCACCAGCTTCGATGTGGATGAGGCGATGGCCCGGCTGCAGGCCGGCTTTGCCGGCTGGAATGCGACGCCGGTGGCCGAGCGTGCCGCCATCCTGCGCCGCGCCGCCGACGCACTGGACGCCCGCCTGGCCGAGTTCTGCGCGCTGCTGGTGAAGGAGGCGCACAAGACCCAGGCCGATTGCGTGGCCGAGGTGCGCGAGGCGGTCGACTTCCTGCGCTACTACGCCGACCAGGCCGAGCTTGAGGCCCCGCGCATTCAGGGCCGCGGCGTGTTCGTCTGCATCAGCCCGTGGAATTTCCCGCTGGCGATCTTTGCCGGCCAGGTCGTTGCCGCGCTGGTGACGGGCAACACGGTGGCCGCCAAGCCGGCCGAGCAGACACCCTATGTCGCGCTGAAGATGGTCGAGCTGCTGCAGCAATGCGGTCTGCCCCGTGACGCACTGGCGTTGCTACATGGCCCCGGCGAGACGGTCGGCGCCGGCCTGGTGGCTCACCCACATACCGCAGGCGTGTGCTTCACCGGCTCCACGGCCGTGGCCCACATCATCAACCGCACGCTGGCCGCCAAGGAGGGCGCCGTCGTGCCGCTGATCGCCGAGACGGGCGGCATCAACGCGATGGTCGTCGACTCGACCGCGCTGCCCGAGCAGGTGGTCGATGCCGTCGTGCAATCGGCCTTTCGCTCGGCCGGCCAGCGTTGCTCGGCGCTGCGCCTGCTGTGCGTGCACGAGAGCATTGCCGACGGCCTGATAGCGATGCTGCGCGGCGCACTGCAGGAGCTGTGGGTCGGCAACCCGGCCGAACTGGCCACCGATGTGGGTCCGGTCATCGATGACGAGGCCTATCAGGGCATCACCGCCCAGGTCGAACGGCTGAAGCGTGAGGCGAAGCTGATCGCCGAGGGCACCATCCACGACGCCGTGCCGCGTCTGGTCAAGCCGGTGGCCTTCGAGATCAACAAGATCGCCGACCTCGGCCAGGAGATCTTCGGCCCGGTGCTGCATGTGCTGCGCTGGGGCGGCGAGGCCGACACGGTGATCGAGCAGATCAATGCGCTGGGTTACGGCCTGACGCTGGGCATACAGACCCGCATCGACAGCCGGGCGCTGCGCCTGGCCGCCAAGGCTCAGGTCGGCAATGTCTACGTCAACCGCAACATCATCGGCGCCGTGGTCGGGGTCCAGCCCTTTGGTGGCGAGGGCATGTCGGGCACCGGCCCCAAGGCTGGCGGCCCTCACTATCTGCACCGCTTCTGCGCCGAGCCGGCGCCGAGCACCCAGGCGATGAGCGGCCTGATCTCGGGCGTGGCGGCCCCCGCTGATTTGAACGGGCGTCTGGCCGCGCTGCAGACGGCACAGGCCGCCTGGGCCGAGGTCGAGCTGGCCCAGCGTGTGGCCGTGCTGGAGCGCACCGCCGATTCACTTGAGCCCGGCGCTGCCGCTGTGGTGCGGGCCCATGCCTTGCAGGCCCGCCACGGCCTGGCGCCGCTGGCCCTGCCCGGCCCCACCGGAGAAAGCAATGAGCTGCGCCTGCATGGCCGCGGCGTCATCGCCGTGCTCAGCGACGGTGCCGATGTCGCCCAGCTGGCCGCCGCCCTGGCCGGCGCGCTGGTGGCAGGCAATAGCGTGGCCTTGCTCGGCAACGGCCGCTGCGAGACGCTGCGCCAGCAATTTGTCGCCGCCGGCCTGCCTGCGGCTGTGCTGACGGTGCTACCGGTGGATGCCGCCGCCGCACTGCTGGGCGCGTCGGCGCTGGCCGGCGTCTGCGTGGCCGCCAACGATGTGGGCCTGGTCCGTACCGTGCTGCGCCGCCTGGCCCAGCGCAGCGGCGCCATCCTGCCGCTGATCAGCGCTGCCGAGGCCGCCAATCCGCGTCAGCAGTACCGCTTCGCGGCCGAGCAGACCTTGACCATCAACACCGCCGCGGCCGGGGGCAATGCGGCGCTGCTGGCCGGCACGCACTGAGCCGGCCGGGCCTCACAACCAGGAGCTGATCTGCTCCAGTGGCTTCTTGATGCCGCCATGCACCGGCACCTGGCAACCGGCCTTCGGATGGCCGACGACCAGCAGGATGACCGGCTTCTCGTTGTCCGGGCGCATGCAGATGCGGTTCAGGAAGCCCATCGGACTGGGCGTGTGCGTCAGGCTGGCCAGGCCCGCCTCATGCAGCGCACTGATCAGGAAGCCGGTGGCAATGCCCACAGACTCGGGCACGTAGTAGTGGCTGAAGCGCTCACCGCTGGCGTCTATGCCGTACTTCTGCGCAAAGATGCAGATCAGCAGCGGCGCCTCCTCCAGAAAGGGCTTGCTCGCGTCGGTGCCCAGCGGCGCCAGCGCGCGCAGCCATTCCTCGGGGGCGCGGCCGGCGTAGAAGGCGCGCTCTTCCTCCTCGGCCGCGGCGCGAATTTCCTGCTTGCGCGCGGTGTCGGTGATGACGGCGAAGTGCCAGGGCTGCTGGTTGGCGCCCGAGGGCGCGGTGCCTGCGGCGAGCAGGCAGTGCTCGATCACGGCGCGGTCCACCGGCCGACTGTCGAAGTCGCGCACGGTGCGGCGGCGCAGCAGGCTCTGGTAGCGGGCCTGGGCGCGTTCCAGCATTTGCGCCGGGCTCAGTTCCTGATAGTGGGGCAGCGCCTCCATGACGGGCGGCGCGAAGGTGGTGGTCATGTGCTGTCTCCCTGACAGGTGGATTTGACGGTGAAAGCGGTCTTGGCCGCGATTTCTGGGCGCCAGCATAGCGCCGGAGACGCGAAACTCACATCGGCAGTGCCCCTAAACTTGCCGACTCCCTCAAGCGTGGATCTCGGCGATATGAACACCTGCATAGCATTCATCGGCGGCGGCAATATGGCCAGCGCCATCATCGGCGGCCTGCTGAAGGCGGGCCACGCCGCCGCCGACTTGCTGGTGGTCGAGCCCTTCGAGGCGCAGCGCGCCAGGCTGGCGGCCGACTTCGGTCTGCAGCCGCTGGCCGCGGCCGATGCCTCGCTGCAGCGCGCCGGCCTGGTGCTGTGGGCCGTCAAGCCGCAGCTGTTCACCGAGGCGTCCCTGCCGTGCCGGCCCCATGTGCAGCAGGCCTTGCAGCTGTCGGTGATGGCCGGCATACGCAGCGAGGGGCTGGTCGCCGCGACCGCTGCGCAGCGTGTCGTGCGCGCCATGCCCAACACGCCCGCGTTGATCGGACAGGGCATTGCAGGCCTGTATGCGCGCCCCGAGGTCACGGCCGCCGACCGCGCGCTGGTCGAGCAGGTGCTGCGGCCAACCGGCACCACGCTGTGGGTGGAGCGCGAGGCCGATCTGGACGCCGTGACGGCGCTGTCGGGCTCCGGCCCGGCCTATTTCTTCTACATTGTCGAGGCGATGATGGCCGCCGCCATCGAGATGGGGCTCTCGGCCGAGCAGGGCCGCCAGCTGGCGCTGGCCACCTGCGCCGGCGCGGCCGCGCTGGCCCTGCAGTCCGACGAGTCGCCGGCCACGCTGCGCGAGCGCGTCACGTCCAAGGGCGGCACCACCTACGCGGCGCTGAGCAGCCTGCAGGCCGATGGCGTGGGCGCCGCGGTGCAGCGGGCCGTGCTCGCCGCTCAACAGCGTGCCCGCGAGCTGGGCGACGAGTTCGGCAACTGAACAGGGCCGTTGAGCATCATGGGAATAGCAAGCCGTGAAGGCCTGCGCGACTGGCTGCGCGCGCCCGGTTCGCTGAGCCGGCGCCTGGCGCGCCTGGGCCAGCGCTTCGAGGTGCAGGTGCTGAGCCAGCGCACCCAGCCGCTGCGCAGCCATGAGCGCCTGGCGCTGGGCCTGCCTCGGCGGGGCTGCACCCTGGTCCGTGAGGTCTTGCTGCGCGTCGATGGTGTGCCCCTGGTCTGGGCCCGCTCGGCCCTGCACAAGTCGGCGCTGGCCGGGCCCTGGCGCGCGCTCAAGGGGCTGGGGCCGCAGCCGCTGGCGAACCTGCTGTATGCCGACCGCCGCGTCGTGCGCAGCGAGTTGCGGCCGCGTCGCCTGGCCCGTCACGGCCACACGCGCCGCCATCTGCAGCGCCAGTGGCTGGCGGCCACCGGCAGCCCACCTTCGGCGCAGATGCTGTGGTCTCGCAACTCGGTGTTCCGCCGCGGCGGGGCGCAGCTGCGGGTGATGGAGTTGTTTGCGCCTGGGCTGGCGAAGTACCGGCCCTGAGTCAGGCAGCGATTAAGCTATGGCAGGCTTTTCATGGCTGTGGGATTGTTCGGGAGACGCTTGATGCGCAATCGGCTTGCAGTCCTTGCCTGCTTGATCTGGCCCTTGGGGTCGGCCCTCGCGGCCGACCCCGGTTACTACCTGGTCAGCGTGTATGAGAACGAGGGCGAGGCCTCGATCGACTACCGCTACTGGACCGTCAAGTTCCCCGGGCGGCCGGTCCAGACCTGGCCGGAGATCGGCTTCGGCTACGGCGTCAGCAAGCGCTGGTACACCGAGCTCTATGCCAGCTTCATCGGCGGCACCGGCGTGGCCACCAAGCTGAGCACCCTGAACTGGCAGAACGACTATCTGCTGACCCAGGGCCAGTATCCTTTCGACCTGGCCGTGCACACGAATCTGATCTGGAACCGCGATCGCGCTGATGGTGTGGAGATCGAGATCGGGCCGGCATTGCAGACCGACGTCGGCCGCACCCAGCTGAATGCCAATGCGTTCCTTGAGCGCCGCTTCGACGGTGCCGTGCCCGGCCCGACCAAGATGAAGTACCAGTGGCAGGCCAAGTACCGCTGGAAGCCCTGGCTGCATGTCGGCCTGCAGGGCTTCGGCGAGCTGGGACCCTGGGACCACTGGTCGCCCCACGCCCGGCAGTCGCATCGCGCCGGGCCGGTGTTGTCGGGCAGCTGGGACGTGGGCGCCAGGCAGCAGATCAAATATCAGGCGGCATGGCTGAACGGCAAGATCTACGGCCGCCCAGGCAGCATGTTTTCGATGCGCCTGCAGTACGCGTTCTGAGTCGGCGCTCCTTGTTCAGCGACCCTCGGCACTGCGTCGGTCGCGTTCGATCCAGGTCTTGAAGTAGGCCGGAGCCGCTGCGGCACTGCCGCCACCCCACAGGTCCATGGCCTGCCCTGCACTCAAGCGCGCTGCGGCGTCGCGACCCAGCATGCGCTGAGCCTGCGCCTGCTCGCCCAGGGCCTGGGCCATCATCCAGCGCAGATTGGCATTGTCGGGGTTGTCCGGCAGGCGCTTCAGCAGGGCCTGTGCCTGCTCGGCATAGCTCAGCGCTTGCTCGGCGTCTGAAGGTCGCGAACTGTGGGCCCTGGCATTCCAGATCAGCGCCTCGGCACGCCAGCGCGTCATATAGAAGTCGTGATGCAGCTCGGCGCTGTCGGGTAGTCCCCGCAGGGCATTCAGCAGGGCCAGGCGGCTGGCCGCGCCGGGCTCGGCTAGGTGCAGTGTGCGCGCCCGAACCAGCTGCAGCAGTGCCGCATCACGGCTGGCGGCGCGATTGGCGCCATCCTGGCGATTGATTTTGTGCAGGATGAGCCCGGCCTGGTCCAGCCATTGCAGACCCTCCTTCGGCCGGCCGGCCGCGCTCAGCGCCGCGGCCATCACCGATCGCGTCATGGCGGCCTGCTGTTGGAAGTTGCCGTTATTGGGTTCCAGCGCGCTGATCCTGTCGCGCAGTGCGATCAGCTGCCGCCCTTGGCGCACGGCCTCGTCACCATCACCGTTCAGCACCGCCCAGCTCGCCAGACCGTTGCGCGCCCAGGCGAGCTGATTCAGCCACTGGGGCGATTCGGGCTCGCTGGCCACCAACTGCTCGAACAGCGCCAACGCTTCCAGCCATTGTGTGCCGGCTTCGGCCACCCTACCCAGGCAGGCCTGACTGTAGTTGCCGCCCAGCACCAGGGCCATGCGGCCCTTCAAGGTGGCAAGTTGCGAGATCGCTTCCTTGTTGCCCGGCGCCAGTGCCAGCGCCCGGGCGCTCAGGCGCCGGCCCTCCTCCAGCGCGTCGAGAGCCCGCTGCAGACGGCCTGCTCGGCTGTGCAGCAGGGCCCGGCCCTGCCACATCTCGGTGGCGTTGTTGAGGGCCTCCAGCTCGCGGTTGCTGCTGTCCAGATAGCTGGGCAGCAGGGCCAGGGCCTTGTCCAGATTCTGCTCAGCCAGGGCCAGGCGTTCCTGGCTGGGCGAGAACGCATCGCCCTGAAGTGCGGCGATACGGGAATACGACTCGGCCAGTTCGCGGGCCAGGCGGCGGTCCTGGCCCAACTCCTGGTTGAGTCCGTCCAGATAGCCGACCGCATCGCCGAGCAGGGCCTCGCGCACCTGGGTGGCGCCGGGCAGGCTGGCGATCTGGTCGTGGTAGTTGAAAACCAGCTTGTTGGCCAACTGGCGCACCTGGGCAAAGCGGCGCTCGGCCTGGGCCCGGGCCAGCTGGGCCTCCTGCATCTGCCAGGCGGTGCCTATCAGCCCTCCGATCAGGGCCAGCAGCGCCACGCCGCTCAATGCCACCGGCAGGCGATGGCGGCGTATGAAATGGCCGGTCACATAGCCCCAGCTGGGCGCCCTCGCGCTGACCGGATAGCCGCCCAGATAGGCGCGTACATCGCCCGCCAGCGCATCGACGCTGGCATAGCGCCGCTCCAGCGGTTTCTCAAGCGCCTTGAGCACGATCTTGTCGAGATCGCCGCGCAGGCGCTGGCGGGTGGCCAGCCAGTGTGCATCGCTGACCACCTCCGGCCCCAGGGTGCTGGGTCGGGTGGGCGCCTCCATCAGCACGCTGTGCGCGGCCTCGCCCGGTGTGCTGGCCTGCCGTCCATAGGGGCGAACGCCGGTCAACATCAGGTACAGCAGCACGCCCAGCGAATAGATGTCGGTGGCCGTGTTGACCGGCTCGCCACGCACCTGCTCGGGGCTGGCGTAATGCGGCGTGTAGGGGCGCTCGCCGACCCGGGTCTGGCCGGCATCGGTGCCGTCGAGCGGGTCCAGCGCCTTGGCGATGCCGAAGTCCAGCAGCTTGACCTGGCCCTGCTCGTTAACCAGCACATTGCCGGGCTTCAGATCGCGGTGCACCAGCAGATTGCGGTGCGCATAGGCCACCGCATCGGCCAGTTGCAGGAACAGCTGCAGGCGCTGCTCCAGGGCCAGTCCCTCGCAGGCCTGGTCCAGAGGCCGGCCCTGCACCAGCTCCATCACGAAGTAGGGCAGGCCCAGCTCGCTGAGGCCGGCGTCGAACAGGCGCGCGATATGCGGGTGCTCCAGCCGCGCCAGCGTCTGCCGTTCCTGGGCGAAGCGGGCCAGCACCTGGGCCGAGTCCATGCCGCGCTTGAGCAGCTTGACGGCAGCCAGGCCCTCGTAGGCCCCGTCGGCGCGACGGGCACGGAACACCTCGCCCATGCCGCCGCTGCCGATGGGCTCCAGCAATTCCCAGCTGCCACAGCGCATACCCGGCCAGCCGCTCCGGCCCAGCTCGCGGAGCGTGGGCGCCGGCTGCTCCAGAAACCCCGGGGCGGCCTCATGCCCGCCGGTGCTATGGGCCAGCAGCGACAGCAGCTCCTCGCGCACCTCGGGCGCCAGAGCCTGCTCCCGCACCCAGGCCTCGCGCTGCGATTCGGGCCGCTGCAACGCCTCGTCAAACAGCGACTTGACGAGGCTCCAGCGTGCGGAATCGGTGGGCAGGCTCATGCGGCGGCAAGCTCCATGACAGCGTGACGGGTGACCAGCATAGAGCGTTTGACCCGGGTCAATGGACCTGACCCCGTATTCGCGGGGTACTTTGGGTTCAAGCAGGCACGCAGCCGCGGAAAGCTCATACACAATCGGGGGCCGTGAAAAACCTTCCTGACCTTCCTTCCTCGTTTCCGGTCGATCTGGCGGAGCTGACGCAATGGCTCAGCGCCCAGGGTCAGGCCAACGGGGAGGGGGCCGCGGTGGGCAACCAGCTGTTCGCACTGCTGTACCAGGAGTTGCGACGCATGGCGGGCGGCCATCTGCGGCGCGAGAACATCGGCCACACGCTCAGCGCCACCGCGCTGGCCCACGAGGCCTGGTTCCGCATGGCCGATCAACGACGCACCCACTGGAAGAACCGCAGCCATTTCCTGGCCGTCAGTTCCATCATGATGAGGCGCATCCTGGTCAATCACGAGATGGCGCGCCGCGCGCAGAAGCGCGAGGCGGAGCTGGTCAGCGCCACGCTGGCCGGCCTGGATCAGCTGGCCCTGCCCAGCGACCCCGATGTGCTGGCCGTGCATGAGGCGTTGCTGGCGCTGGAGCAGTTCGACCCCCGCGCCGCCAAGGTGGTGGAGCTGCGCTTCTTCGGCGGCCTGGAGAACGAGGAGATCGCCGAGGCGTTGGACCTGTCCCTGGCCACCGTCAAGCGGGACTGGAGCCTGGCCAAGGCCTGGCTGCACCGCGAGCTCAGCGGCCAGGCTTGAACGCTAACGAAGCGACAGATCCAGCGCCACGCCGGCGAAGACCGAGAAGCCCAGCCAGTGGTTCTCGCGGAAGGCCTTGAAGCAGCCCTCGCGCGAGCGGTCACGGATCAGCAGGTAGTGCCAGACGACCTGGGCTGCGGCGATGGCCATGCCCAAGAGAAACAGCTTGCCCAGGCCGAGGCGCAGGCCGAGCCAGGTCCAGCTCGCGAGATAGATGGCATAGAAGCCCATCACCGCCGCCACGTCAAAACGGCCCAGCGTCAGGGCTGAGGTCTTGATGCCGATGCGGATGTCGTCGTCGCGGTCGACCATGGCGTACTCGGTGTCATAGGCCAGTACCCAGAACAGATTCGACGCCAGCAGGCCCCATGCGGTGGGCGGTACGGCGGCATTGATGCCCTCCAGGCTCCATTGCATGCCACCCAGCGCGGCGGCAAAGGCCATCGGTATGCCGAAGCTGAAGGCCACGCCCAGCACCGCCTGCGGCATCGCCACGACCCGTTTGGCATAGGGGTAGAGGCAGGCCACGGCCAGCGCTGCGAACGACAGGAGGATGGCCGGCGCATTGGTCGTCAGCACCAGGCCGAAGGCCAACAGGGCAAGACCCGCCCCCAGCAGCAGGGCCTCGCGCACCGAAACGGCGCCGCTGGTCACCGGGCGCTGGGCGGTGCGCTTGACGTGTTTGTCGAACTCCCGATCGGCGACGTCGTTGACGCAGCAGCCGGCCGAACGCATCAGGAAGGTGCCCAGGATGAAGACCATCAGCAAGTGCATGCCTGGCCAGCCGTCGGCGGCGATCCACAACGCGGACAGGCTGGGCCACAGCAGCAGCCAGGTGCCGGCCGGGCGGTCCCAGCGGATCAGATTGAGGTAAAGGTTGAAACGCGTGCGTGGATCGGGGCTCATGCCTGGGATTGTCGCTCCGCCCAGGTCTGGCGCAGCGTCCGGCTGAACTGCCGCGGCGTCGCTCGCAGCTGCTGCCTGAAGACCTGGCTCAGATGGCTGGCACTGGCAAAGCCGCAGGCGGCGGCCACATCGGCCAGCGGCAATCGGTCGTCCGCCAGCAGGTCTTGAGCGCGAGCCAGCCGGCGTTGCATGATCCACTGGTGGACCGTGCAGCCCATGGAGACGCGGAACATCCGCGCGAAGTGGAATTCCGACAGATGTGCCAGCCCGGCCAGGCGGCCCAGCGTGAGCGCGTCCAGCGCGCTGTCCAGATGCACCTCCACATGCTCCAGCACGCGGCGGCGTGCGGCGCTGGCCAGGCCGCCGCCCACCCGCTCGGCCGCAGCACGCGCGCGCGGGCTGGCGGCCAGCAGCACCAGCCGGTCCAGCGCCGCGTGGCTGAGCACGTGCGACTGCAGACGGCCGCTGGTACCGGCCCAGTCAAGACCGGCGACCTGGGCTGCCCACTGCGCCAGCGCGGCGTCCTCGCCAAAGATGCGCTGGTTCAGGGTCACCGCGCGCGGCTCGGCGTCGAGCAGGCGCACGACCCGGTCGGCCCAGGCGGCATCGGACACATAGAGATGGACGAAGCGCAGCCGGCCCTCGATCCGCCAGCGCGACTCATGCTCGGCTGGCAGCACGCAGAAGCGCCCCGGTGCGCCGGTGTTGCCGGGCTGATCGACCAGATGCGTGCCTCGACCGCCCTCCAGATAGACCGACAGGGTGTGGTGACCGGGCTGGCGATAGTGGGTGCTGTCGTCCCGGTTGGCCCACTGCGCCAGGCGCAGCGCGTCACCCAGCTCGACCTGGCGCTCCAGCCGTGCGCGCGACAGGCTCAGGGCTTCGAAGACCGGGTGCGCCAGCATCAGGGCATGCCCAGCACCCGGGCAATCAAGCCGGCCGAGGTGTGCACGCCGTAGTGCTGGCGCAGCCGGGCGCTGAGCTTTTCGACGGTGCGCGGCGAAATGCCCAGCGACTTGGCGCATTCCTTGGCCGTCAGCCCGGCGGTGAGCGCGGCCAAGACCTCGCGTTCGCGGGGGGTCAGCGTGTCGGGTTCGACGCCGGTGGACATGGGCTCGAACACCCAGGCGGCCTCGCGAAAGGGTTCGTTCGGGTCGGTGGCATGGCCGTGGACGCGAAACCACTGCAGCCGGCCATCACGGCGGCGCATCAGCCGTTCGTCCTGGTAGCTGCCGCAGCCCAGCATTGCCGTCTGCATGCGCAGGCCGATGCGCTTGAACTCCGCCTCGCTGGGGAAGAGCACGGCAAAGCTCTGGCCGGCCAGCTCCTCGGCGCTGAAGCCGAACAGCGCGGCAAAGCGTTCGTTGACCCAGAACAGCACGCGGTCGCGTGACAGCGCCAGGCCCAGGGGGCTCAGCGAGGCAAAGCTATCGGCAGGGGAAAACCCTGGCGTATTCACGCGGCTGTCGATGTTGTTCATGTCCGCCTAGCCTAGCGCACTCTGTGTGTCCGCTTCATGGGATTGCACCGAGTGCCCGTTGCCAGCGCAAGAGGGACGCCGCGGGTGAAGCCATTACTCCCTCGCTAAAAAGTATGGAGACAGCAATGACCGTCACACCTGGCACCCTCAAGCCCGTTCCCACCCTGCTGGCCGCCTTGTTCCTGGCCGCCTGCGGCGGCTCCGACGATGCGCCTGTTCCGCCGCCACCGCCGCCTCCTGCCCCGGTGGTCAACACCCTGCCCACCTTCGTCACGGGTGCGCCCACCGAGGTCAGTTACAACGGCAGCACCGATGACCTGCTGACCGGCGGCCTGGGCAAGACCGGCCTGCTGGCCACTGCCCCGCCGGCCTTCGCCATCTCGGAGTCACCCACCGCCGCCGAGCTGCGTCGCAATGCCATCCACACCAACTACCGCGCCGTGTTGGACGCCACTTCGGCCGGCGGCTTCACCCGGCTCTACGGCCCGAATATCGACGCCAGCGGCAATGACACCCTGGGTGAGGGCAGGGTGGCAGGCACCGAACATATCGCCGTGGCCGACGATGGCACGGGCCGCCAGAATGTCGTGCTGATGGTCCAGGTGCCGGCCAGCTTCGACGTCAAGAACCCCTGCATCGTCACCGGCACCTCGTCGGGCTCGCGCGGTATCTACGGCGCCATCGGCAGCTCCGGCGAGTGGGGCCTCAAGAAGGGTTGCGCCGTGGCCTATGCCGACAAAGGCTCGGGCAATGGCCTGCACGACCTGATGAGCGACCGGGTAATACAGATCGACGGCACCATGGCTACGGCCACCGCCGCTGGCAAGAAGGCCCATTTCAAGGCCGACATCGGCGACGCGGAGCGCGAGGCCTTCAACATCGCCTTCCCGAACCGCGTGGCCTACAAGCATGCCCATTCGCAGCAGAACCCCGAGAAGGACTGGGGCCGCGACACGCTGCGCGCCATCAAGCTGGCCTTCTATGTGCTGAATGAAAAATACGGCACCGCCATCGCCGCCCAGCCGGGCAAGAAGGAGGTGCTGCTGACGCCGGCCAACACACTGGTGATCGCTTCGTCGATCTCCAACGGTGCCGGCGCCGCGCTGCTGGCCGCCGAGCAGGACACCGAGGGCCTGATCGACGGCGTGGCCGTGACCGAGCCGCAGATCCAGCCCGGGGCCAACGCAGCACTGACGATCAAGCTCGGTGCCAGCACGGTGAACAACCACAGCAAGCCGCTGCTGGACTACTTCACCTTTGCCAATGTCTATCAGCCCTGCGCCGCGCTGTCCTCACAGGCGGATCAGTCGCTGATTTCCTTCTACTGGCCCGCCGCCTACACGGCCTCAGCACAGAACCGCTGCGCCGCGCTGAAGGCTCGCGGCCTGGTGGCCGGAGCGACCGTGGCCGAGCAGGCCGATGATGCGCTGACCAAGATGAACGACTACGGTTGGAGCGCGGCGACCAACTTCACCCAGCAGTCGCACTTCCGCCTGGCGACGAACTCGATTGTGATGACCTATGTGAACAGCTACGGTCGTTTCAAGGTGACAGACAACGTCTGCGGCTTCAGCTTCGCCAACACCAATGCCAGCGGCGACGTGATTGCACAGGCCGCCGCCACGCAGGCGGCATTGTTCTCAACCGGCAACGGCGTGCCACCGTCCGGCGGCATCAACATCGTCAACAATGACTCGGTCGGCGGCGCCAAGCTGGACTTTCTGGCCGTATCTCCGACCAGCGGCACGGCCGACTTTGGCCTTGATGGCGCGTTGTGCATGCGCTCACTGGTGACCGGCAAGGACACGACCACCGGCAAGGCGCTGTTCGGCAACATGAAAAGCTGGTCCGACCGTGTGATCGCTGGCGTCAACGAGGCGCAGGCCACGGCCAAGCTGCGTGGCGTGCCGACGATCATCGTCGCCGGCCGCAGCGACACCTTGATTCCGGTCAATCATGCCAGCCGCGCTTACTTCGGCAAGAACCAGGTGAACGAGTCCGCCACGACCAAGACCCGCTACTACGAGGTGACTAACGCGCAGCATTTCGACTCGTTCATTGCGGCCACGACCTTCCTTGGCTATGACGCCAGGTTTGTGCCTCTGCATGTGTACTTCGTGCGTGCGCTGGACCAGATGTACGCGCACCTGAAGAGCGGCACCGCGCTGCCGGCCAGCCAGGTGGTTCGGACCACGCCGCGCGCCGCGGGCGCGGTGCTGACCGCCACCAATGTGCCGGTCTGGGCCGCCACGCCGGGTGCGGCGGACGCGATCAGCTTCTCCAGCAACACGCTGAACGTGCCGCAGTAAGGTGCGGTAGCCATGCAAAAAGCGCCCCGCGGGGCGCTTTTCTCGTCATGCATGCAGAATTGCTCAGGCCTTGTTGCGGCGACTCGTCACAAAACCCATGGCAACCAGGCCGGCCAGCAGCAACGCGTAGCTCTCGGGCTCAGGCACGGCGTTCACATTGGCGGTGATGAATTGCGTGTTGTCGCCAGCCTGGGAGTCCCAGTAGAACAGCTTCAACGTGCCTGCGCTGGCGGCATTGCCGGCGTAGTTGGTGCCGACGACAAAGTAGTCGCCGCCACCGATCTGGCCGACCAGGGAGCCGTAGGCGGCGCTGAGGTTGCCTTGCGAATAGAGGCCGAAATTGCTGCCGATCAGGGTGCCGACGGCCTGGCCCGACTCGTCGCTGCCGGTGGCGTACAGGGCCCCGCTCAGACCGTTGGCATTGGACCAGCGCGGCAGGGCACCGGCGCTCCACAGGTCTTCGGCGTCAACGCTGACGGTGAAGGACTGGCCCAGGCCGAGGCTGATGGTGCTCAGGCCGGTGCCGCCGGAACTGCTGTTGAGCTTGGCATCGACCACATAGGGGGCGGCCTGGGTCAGGCCGGAAACGGCCAGGAGCAGGGCGCCGAGGGCGGTGGGTGTGAAGCGCATGGTCGTTTCCTTGGAGTTGTTTGTGAGTGAGTGGGCTGTCAGGGCGCGATCCTATGGGGGGCGGCTGTCGTCCACATCCCGCGAGCCGGGGGTTTGGCCTGCCCGACCCTCCGGTTCAGGGGGGCGGCAGGAAGTCGGCCATGAACGAATGCACGGTTTGCGCTGCCTTGCTATGCTGCCGCTCCCTGTCCAAAAAAGGAGCCGATATGTCTTTCCGTCTTGCTGCCGCCCTCAGCCTCGCCCTGGCCGCCGTCGGCGTCCAGGCCGCCGCGCCCCAGGTCAAGACCCAGGCGCCGGGCTACTACCGCATGATGCTGGGTGACTTCGAGATCACCGCGCTGAGCGATGGCACCGTCAATCTGCCCATGGACAAGCTGCTCCGGGAGAACCAGCCCGGGCAGGTGGTGCGCGCGCTGCAGCACGCCTATCTGGGCCTGCCGCTGGAAACCTCGGTCAACGGCTACCTGATCAACACCGGGACCAAGCTGGTGCTGATAGACACCGGTGCGGCCAGCCTGTTCGGCCCGACGCTGGGCAAGCTGCTGACGAACCTGAAGGCGGCCGGCTACCAGCCCGAGCAGGTGGACGAGGTCTACATCACGCATCTGCATGGCGACCATGTCGGCGGTCTGCTGGCCGATGGCAAGGCGGCCTTCCCGAATGCCGTGTTGCGCATGGACAAGCGCGAGTCGGATTTCTGGCTCAGCGCCGAGCAGATGGAGAAAGCACCCGAGGCCGCCAAGGGCGGTTTCAAGGGCGCGATGATGTCGGTCAAGCCCTACCAGGACAGTGGCCGCCTCAAGCCCTTCGAGGGCAGTGACAAGGGCGTCGAGCTGGTGCCGGGCGTCAGCGCCATGCCCACCTATGGCCACACGCCCGGGCATTCGGTCTACCTGGTCGAGAGCAAGGGCCAGAAGATGGCCGTCTGGGGCGACCTGATGCATGTGGCTGCGGTGCAGTTTCCCGACCCGACGGTGACGATCTCCTTCGACTCCGACTCCTCCCAGGCCATGCCGCAGCGCCAGAAGGCCTATGCCGAGGCGGCCGCCAATGGCTACTACGTGGCGGTGGCGCACATCTCCTTCCCCGGCATCGGCCGGCTGCGCCCCGATGGCAAGGGCTACACCTGGCTGCCGGCCAACTACAGCAGCAAGCCCTAGGCACAGGGCCGGCCGTCAGGCCCTGGTGCCATCGAACTGGTAGCCGCTGGCCGGGTGCAGCGCCCAGGCGCCCTCGCCCTTGAGCTCCAGCACCTGGGTGTGGTGGCGCAGCACGGCGGCGCGATGGGCGATGCTGACCACGGTGGTGCCCGTGCCGCGCAGGCGCTCGTACAGCGAGGCCTCGTTGCCGCTGTCCAGTGCGCTGGTGGCTTCGTCGAGGATGACGATGCGGGGCTGGCGCACCAGCACGCGGCCGAAGGCCAGGCGTTGCTGCTCGCCGACCGACAGCAGCTTTGCCCAGTCGTGCACGGCGTCCAGCCCGCCGACGCGCTCGGCCAGCTCGGCCATATGCACCTCGGCCAGGATGTCCAGCAGGCGCTCGTCGGCCAGTTCCGTGGTGGCAGCCGGATAGATGAGCTGGCTGCGCAGCGTGCCGAACTGCATATAGGGCTGCTGCGGCAGGAAGAACACATCGCCCGACGGCGGCAGATGGACCACGCCGCTGCCGGACCGCCACAGGCCGGCAATCGCACGCAGCAGCGAGCTCTTGCCGCAGCCGCTGTCGCCGGTGATCAAGAGGCCGTCACCGGGCTTCAGGCTCAGGCTCAGTTCCTTGATCAGCATGCGCTCGTATTGCGGCGTGTACAGGGTCAGCGCATCCAGCGCCAACTGCTCGCCGCCTTCGGTGCGGATCTGCGGCCGGGCCTCGGTCGCCGGCGCAGCAGCCCCTGCCTGCAACACCTCTCGCGACAGGGCCTGCAGGCGGTCGATACCGGCCACAAAACGGCTCAGGCTCTCGAAGTTGTCGACGATCAGCGCCACGGCCCCGAGCACGGCGGCGAAGGCGCCTGCCGCCTGCACGGCGCGGCCCACCTCCAGCTCGCCGGACAGCACCCCCTGGGCCAGCACCACGGCGGGCAGGACCAGGGTGAGCTGGTTGAAGCCGCGCTGAAACAGATTCAGCGAACGCTGCTTCTTGATCAGCCTCTCGTAGTTGGTGAAGACCTTGCCGAACTTGCCATCGATCTGTGCCCGCTCCTGGGCCTCGCCGCGATAGAAGGCGATCGATTCGGCGTTCTCGCGCACCCGCATCAGGCCGAAGCGGAAGTCGGCCTCGCGCCGTATCTGCCAGAAGTTCAGCTGTATCAGCGGTGCGCCGAACACATACAGCGCGATCACCGTGCCCAGCAGCGCATAGACCGCCAGCACCCCGACCAGAAGATGAGAGATCGACCACAGCACCGCGCTGAAGGCCACCAGCTGCATCAGCGAGCCCAGGAAGATCAGCAGGAAGTGGGTGGAGCGGCCGGTGAAGCTGTTGATGTCTTCGCTGATGCGCTGGTCGGGGTTGTCGATCTCGCCGCTGCTGCCCAGCTCGTAGTATTTGCGGCCGTCCAGATAGCCGTCGAGGAAGCGCCCGGTGAGCCAGCGCCGCCACTGGTTGGAGAAGGCGTCGCGCATGTAGTAGTAGAAAGCGTAGATCGGCACCGCGAAGGCCAGTATCCACAGGCAGGCGCGTACCGAGTGCCAGAAGCGGTCGGCATCCCTGCCGGCCAGGGCGGAGGTCATTTCGCCGGTCTGGTTGTTCAGCATCACCGCGAACTGGGTCTCGGCCAGCATCAGCGCGATCAGCAGGGCCAGCGAGGTCCAGGCCGCCTTCTTCTGATCACCCAGCCAGTAGGGCTTGGCCACGGTGAGGAACTGTGTCCACGCGGCCAGCGACAGCGGCGAAGGGCGCCGGCGGGGTCGGGCTTCGGCCGGCGCCGTCGCCGCAGCGGGGGAGGGGGTAGGCATCGGGTCCTTGCAAACGGCTCATGAGCGAACCCTAGGTTACATCGCAAGTGGCCGCGGCGCTGTCGGACGATGCCGCGTGAAGACGCGAGACTTCCCCATGGCAGGCCGCAGGGGCGCCGCGGACGGTACGATCCGGAATGACCGAAGAGATCTTTGTACCGGCCGGCATCGCGCCGTCCGCCGAGCAACTGGCTGTGCAGCTGGCCCGGGTGCCCTATGGGCTGGTCGAGGCCAATGCCGGCGCGGCCAAGACCACGACCCTGGCGCTGCGCATCGCCCAGGCGCTGCAGCGCGGCGCCGCGCCCGAGCGCATCCTGGCGCTGACCTATACCGACACCGCCGTGCTGGCGTTGCGCGAGGCGCTGCTGCGCATCGGCCTGGCCTCGAGCACCGTCGCGCGACTGCGCATCCTCAGCTTCGACGACTTCAGCGCCCAGCGCCTGGCCGAGATCGAGGGCGGCGGCGTGACCCGGTGCCGCACGCCGGAGCAGATCAAGCCCTATGTGCTGCGGGCCATCGAACGGGCCCAGACCCTGCCCGAGGAGCGCTATCCCGACGAACTGCTGATCCCCGGTGGCGGCGAGGGCATGGTCGAGGGCCTGCTGAACCGGTTCGCCGTGCTCAAGGGCACGCTGCGCCTGGTGCTGGATCCGCCCGAGCAGCGCATGTCGCCGGCCCTGGCCGACGAGCTGGGCCATGACTACGCCAGCCTGCGCGTCTACAGTGCCTTTGAATTCATACGCCGCGGCGGCCATCCCGACCATCCGGCCTTTCGCGCCGCCGGTGATGCGACCTATGACCTGGCGCGGCTGATCGTCGACGATGAGCTCGCGGGCAGCGAGCCCCACCCGCTGGATCTGGGCCTGAACCTGGTCGTGCTCGACGAGATGCACGACACCAATCGCGCCATGTTCACCGTGCTGGCCTGCCTGCTGGCGAGCAACCGGCGGGTGGCCTTTCTGGGCGTGGGCGACCGCGACCAGGTCATCCACTCGGCGGCCGGCGCCGATGCCGATTTCATGGGGGCAGCCTTCGAGCGCGGCATCGGTCGGGCCGCGCGGTTCCCGCTGACGGCGAGCTTCCGCTTCGGCGCTGAGTTGGCCGATGCGGCGGGCCGGCTGGCGGCCAAACCCTATCGCTCTGGCGCGGCCTGGCCGACCGAGATCCAGGTGCTGCCCTTTGCCGACGCGGCGACGATGAGCCGCCATGTGGCGCGCTCGCTGCAGGAGCTGCGTGCCACGGAGCGGGCGGCCAAGGCGGGGCCGGGTGCGAGCATCGCGGTGCTGATACGCCAGGCCCACCAGTCGATTCCGCTGGAGGACCAGCTGCTGCGTGCCGGCGTGCACTACCGCACGGCTGGCTTCACGTCCTACCTGCAGCGCCGCGAGGTGCTGCTGGTGCGCGGGCTGCACGCCTATGCGCAGAACGATTTCAGCGGCTTCGACGCGGCGCCGACCCGTCTGGCGGTGCTGCAGGCGCTGATGCTGTTTGCGGGCTCCTACATCGACAGCCAGGAGCTGCGCCTGGCCGACCGCGTCGAGGAGCAGGAGCGGGTGATGCGCGAGGTGGCCGCCGATCCGGCGGCGATGCCACTGTTCATCCAGAACCACATCCTGCGCAATGCCGACGCCGAGGTGAGGCGCCGGCTGCTGGACGCCATTGCCCTGCTGCGCAGCGATGACGCCCAGGCCTTTGCCCGGCGCTTCGTCGCCGTGCTGCAGCCGCACCAGCTGGCGGCGCGGGTACTGGTGTGCCGCGAAGACATCGACCAGTTGGAGCAGAACCTCGCCCAGCTGGTAGGCCTGATCGAGGGCGAGGGCACGCTGGAGGCGTTGTTCCGCGTCATGCACGAGCAGGCCACGCGGCAGCGCCAGATGGAGGGACGCAACGCCGTGGTGCTGGCCAGCATCGAGGCCGCCAAGGGTCTGGAGTTCGACCATGTCATCCTGCCCGGCCTCAACCAGGGCGACTTCGCCGTCGGCGGCCACTCGACCGAGAACCGCAACCTGCTGTATGTCGGCATGACGCGCGCCCGGCGGCATCTGAGCCTGCTGTTCGATGCGCAGCGACCGTCGCGCTATCTGTTCGAGTCGGGGCTGCTCGCGCCGTTGGACGGGGCCCCGGCGCCGGGGCTGTGAGCCTGCGGACCGGGGCCTGTGTGCGCCAGGGCACAGACCCGGCGGGTGTCTTGGTGCAGTCTGCGGGCGTCAACCCCGCAGATCGATTGGATACCCGATGAGTAAGTCCGATGGCATGACCGATGAGGTGACCGCACAGGTCGAGCGGGTGATGGCCGCCAAGGCCGCCGACGTCTGGACTGCACTGACCACACCCGCGACGCTCAAGCAATTCTTCTTTGGTGCCGACATCGTCACCGACTGGGCGGTCGGCAGCCCGATCCGTATGCGGGGCGAGTTCAAGGGCAAGCCCTACGAGGACAGGGGCGACATCCTGGCCTTCGAGCCCGCAAGGCGCCTGCGCTTCTCGCACTGGAGTGCGCTGTCGGGCACGCCCGACACGCCGGAGAACCACCACGTCATCAGCTTCGATCTGGCGCCGCAGGGCGCCTCGACCCAGGTCACGCTGAGCCAGGCGAACTTGCTGGGCGGCATCACGCCGGCCGACAGGGAGCACCGTGCCGAGTACGAGAAGAACTGGGCGATGGTGCTGGACGGCCTGGCCAAGATCGTGTCCTGACCGGCGCGCACGATGTCCACAGGCCGCCAGCCGGTCGGCTGATCGCCCACCGCACCCTCCGGGGCGCAATTCCCCCAACCCCACACCCAAGGAACCTGATGCAAATCCTGCTTCATTCAGACCCGCACACCGATGGCAGCCAGCTGATGGCCGACCATCTGAAGACCGTCGTCACCGACGCGATGGCGCATTTCGCCGAACACATCACCCGGGTCGAAGCCCATCTGTCCGAGGTCCATAGCCAGGCCAAAACGGGCACCGACGGCAGCCACTGCACGCTGGAAGCGCGCTTGATCGGCCTGGAGCCGGTGATCGTGAAAGACCATGCCGGCAGCGCCCACCAGGCCATCGACGGCGCGCTGCACAAGCTCAAGCGCGCGGTCGAATCCGCGCTGGCCAAGCAGGACCCGCGCAAGCATCGCGTGCGCCCGGACGCCACGCCAGACACCGACGACGAGCCGCAGGCCTGAGCCCGCATACAAACAGCAAGGCTGGGCGCTCGCCTCAACGTCGCAGCGCGGCTTCGAGTTGCGCCTTGTTCATGCGCGATCGTCCTACCACGCCGCGTTGCCGGGCCTCATTGCGCAACTGCATCACGGTGCGGCCGCCCGGGCCCTGGTGCGAGCGCAGTCCGCCGCGCCGGCCCGCCGACATGTCATTGAGCGACGAGGCGCTGGCCTCGACCGACTCGCCGTGCTGCGCCCGTTCCTTGTTGACTACGCGGGCCGCAATCTCCTCGGCCAGCGGCAGGGGCCGGCCCTGTTCGAGCAGACCCTCCTTGATGTGCGCGTACTGGCGTTCGCGCTTGGCACTCCAGGCTTTCTGCGGCATGACGGCTCCTTGGCGATGGACTACCGGGCGCTGGGGGCGCCCAGCAGGGTGGCCTCCAGCGTGATCTCGAGGACGCTGGCCAGCGCCTTGGACAGCGGGCAGTCGCGCTTGGCGGCCTGGGCGATCTCCTGGAAGCGGGTCTCGGCTATGCCGGGCACCTGGGCCTTCAGGGTCAGCGCGATGCGATCGATCACGAAGCCCTCGCCCTGTTGGGTCAGGCGCACGCGGGCCTCGGTATCGACCACGGCGGTGGCAAAGCCGGCCTTGTCGCAGGCGAACGAGAAGGCCATCGTGAAGCAGGCGGCGTGAGCCGCGGCCAGGATCTCTTCCGGGTTGCTGCCGCGCCTGTCGTCCTCGAAGCGGCTGGCAAAGCCGTAGGGATAGGCCTTCAGCGCGCCGGTTTCGGTGCTGATCTGGCCCAGGCCCGCTTTGCCTGAGCCCTGCCAATGGATGGTGGCGGTCTTTTCGGTCATGGTGCTTCCTTTCGGTGGTGGTTGGGGTGGCGTCATTTCGGGCGCGGTGACTGGGTGTGCTTGTCCGGTTGGCTCAGGCGGCCGGCGCGCAGTTCCTTGACGGCCGCGACGACCGAGCGGGCCACGTTGCGGACTTCTTCCTGCACGGCCTTGTCCTTGTCCAGCGCATCGTGGCTGTCGAAGTAGGGGCCGTAGTAGCCGATGTAGCGGTCGAGCTTGGCGGTTGCGCCCGCATCGACCATGCCCATCCACTCCAGCCAGTCGCACAGATTGCGCCGGTGGTTCTCGACGCCGGCCACGTCGCCGTGGACGACGACGCCGAAGGCCCGCCCGGCGACATGCTTGGGATAGTCCCAGCCCTTTTTCTCGATGCGCTTGGCCTCGACCACGCGCTTGCCGTGGGTCGTCGTCGGATCGGGGTTGCCGCCGTCGGCGCAGACCATGCGGTCCATCATCAGCTTCAGCGGGCCGGGTGACTGGTACCAGTAGGTGGGCGCGAGAATGATCACCGCGTGGGCGGCGACCCAGCGCTCATAGATCTCGGCCATCCAGTCATCGGCCTGGCCCAGCGCGTGGTTCGGGTAGCAGGTGCAGGGCCAGTGGCACAGCGGCATTGCGCTCGCCACGCAGCCCTTGCAGGGCTGTATCGTGCGGCCGAACTCCGAGGTCACCAGGCTCAGGTCCAGCACATCGGCCTCGACGCCCGCCGCCGCGATGACCTGCTCCGCGATGCCGGTCAGCCGCCAGGTCTTGGAGACCTCGCCCGGGCAGGTGCCGTCATTGCGGGCGCTGCCGCAGACCAGCAGCACGCGCGAGGGCGTATCCGCATCCTGCCAGCGCTTTTGCGCCAGGCGCAGGCGCTTGCGGGTGTCCAGCCACTCGACCGAGATCCGATAGCTCGGGTCGGCAAAGCCGCGGCCCGCGGGCCGGGTGACCGGCGCCTTGCGGCCCTCCTGCAGCGCCTGCCAGGCGATGTCCTCGAGGCGGGCAATGGCCTCTTGCTCGCCGGCATAGGCCGGGTCGTAGAAGCGCAGCTGGTAGCGCTCGTGGAACTGCGCCCGGGTCAGCGGCGCCGGCGCCTGGCCGGTGCGGATCTTGGTCATGGCGACTCCTGAGACTGGGCGGGCCACCATCGTCGCCGCGCGCCCGGGCCCGGTCTGTTCGCCAGCGCACCAAGGCCGGGAGGCTTTGGCGACATCAGCGCCGCGGTGTTCAGGCTAAGCTTGCCGCCCATCGCCGGCCCCTTTTTGCAAGCCATGCCCCGACGCGCAGATACTGAAACATCGCCCCAGCCCGAGGCACCTCAAGACCCGGCCCTGCTGCGCGCCAGGGACCGCATGGACGCCGCTTCGCACGAGGCCTGGCCGGTCAAACGGCTGGCCGAGCTCAGCGACGTCACCGAGGCCCATTTCGCACGTTCCTTCAGGCAGGCCTTCGGCATTCCGCCGCACCGCTATTTGCTGACGCGGCGCATCGAGCAGGCGAGCACGCTGCTGCGCGACACCGAGCACCCCATCACCGAGATTGCCTTCGCCACCGGCTGGGAGAGCCTGGGCACCTTCGGCCGCACCTTCCACGACATCACCGGCAAGAGCCCCAGCGCACTGCGCCGCGAGGCCCGGGCCACGACGCAGCAGCTCGATCGTGTGCCCGCCTGCCTGCTGAAGGCCGCGCAGCGGCCGGATCTCGTCACCGCAGTTTCGGAGAAGCGCCGCCGCCTTGCCGACGGTACAAACCAGCCTTCAATCAAGGAGGTTTGATGATGAAGCAAGGAATCGGTGTGGTGGGTGTGTACGTCAATGACCAGGACGAGGCGCTCGCCTTCTATGTCGACAAGCTCGGTTTCCGCGTCCACACGGATGTGCGCAACGGCTCCTACCGCTGGCTGACGGTGCAGCAGCCGGAGCAGCCCGGCTTCCAGCTGGGCCTGTTCAAGCCTGGGGCGCCCATCCATGACGAAGCGACGGCGCAGACGCTGCTCGCCATGGTGGCCAAGGGGGCGATGCCGCCCCTGGTGCTGAGCGTCGTCGACTGCCGGGCCAGTTACGCGCAATGGCGCGAGCGCGGCGTGGAGTTCACGCAGGAGTCGGTGGACCGCTACGGCAGCGTCGATGCCGGCTTCCGCGACCCGGCCGGCAATGGCTGGAAGATGATCCAGGCCGCGCAGCCGAGCAGGGCTTAGTTCGGCACGTCTATGGTGCCGCTGCCCAGCGTGATCTGGTCCCCGGCCGTTGGCGTGGTGGCAATCGCCGGCACGTTGGCATCGCTGAGCACGGCGGCCGCCGAGGCCCGCGCCTTGGCCCGCACCACCTGCGAGTCGGGCAGGGCGGTGCCGTTGTTCAGCTTGGCCCACATCAGGTCCAGCGCGCGCAGCGTGTAGACATGCAGCGGTACCAGCGTCTTCGGGTACAGGCCCACCAGCGCGTCGAAGTGGTTCGCGTCGGTGACCTCGTAGTAGCGCAGGGCGCTGTTCGGCTCGGCGCGCCTGTTCAGCGCAGCGTAGGGGCGCGAATTATGGTTGACCGGTATCAGCGCATCGGAGCGGCCGTGGACGATCACCGCCGGCTTGCCGCGCAGGTCGCCGGTCACGCGCACCTCGGCCAGGCCGGTCTTGACGCGCGCGGCCAGCGCCTGCTCGGCGGCGCTGAGCGTGGTGTTGCCCACCGCCGCACCGGTGGCCAGACGGCGCAGACAGGTGGCACCGTCGACGAAGAAGTCGGCCTGACCGGTGCTCGGCGAGGTGGCCAGCAGATACAGCGCCGGGCCGCCCACCGACGTATCGGCAATGATGTTGAAGGCGCCGCCCAGAAACCCCAGGCCCCCGCCGGTGGCCCAGCCGGGCTTGAAGGCCTCGGCGGCGGGCGCCACCGGGGTCTGGTAGCTGGCGCTGATACCGGCCACGCTGTAGCCGCAGAGCCCTTCCGTCACCGAGGCGCGGGCAAAGGCATTCGCGTAGGTGTGCGCCACCAGCTCGGTGAACTCGAAGCCGGAGTGGCTGTCGTGCAGCAGATCGCTGTCGGCCTCCCAGCCATAGGCATGCAGGCGGGCCAGCGCGTCGGCCGATTGCTCGGCCAGGGTCGCGCCGGTCACCAGGCCCTTGGCGGCCAGCGCCGCGCAGCGGTTGGCGGCATAGGGGGCGATGACAAAGGCGCTGCTGGGCGCCAGCGCCGCCGACTGGGTGGCGCAGGCCTGGTAGAGGCCGGCCACGGTGGTGTAGTCGAACAGCGGCCTGGCCGAGATGGGCACGGCCACGCCGCCGCGCTTCACGACGAGGCCGGCGTTGTCGGGCAGATTGAGCTGCGGCTCGCCGGCCACCACGCCGCGTATCAGGCCCTCGCTGTCCTGCTCGGCGGCGCGCAATGCCGCCGCGCCGCCGTTGGAGATGCTGGAGGCGATCACCACCGTGTTGGCCGGTGACAGCTCGGCGCCGGGGAACTGCTTGTTCAGCACGTACAGGGCCAGCTTGATCGATTGCAGCGTGTAGCTGCCCCAGTCCTTCTCGGGGTTCTGCTTGCCATGGGCATGCTTGAGCGCCAGGCGGTTCGGGTTGGCGGTACGGAAGGGGGCCAGGTTGTCGCCCAGCAGATTGGCATTGAAGGTCAGGTCCTTGCGCGCACCGGCGGCGGCCACCGTGCCGTCGATGGCGAAGCTCTGGTCGCGGTCCAGGTCATGGATGCCGACGCCGCCGCCCTTGTCGGTCAGCGCCACGGCGCAGCCCCTGTTCAGCGCCCATTCGCCGATGGTGCCCAGCTCGCCATAGACCGGTCGCGAGCCGCTGGACGGTACGGCGACGATGCAGGGCTTGGCTGCGTCGAAATGGCTGGGCACGGTGACGACCAGGGTCGCGTTCTTCGTGCCCGTGCCGTCATCCGACACGGCCACATACTCGCTGCCCTTGTTGGCGGCCGCCGAGACCTTGCCGTAGTAGGTGCCGAAGCCACCGGCGGCCGTCACGTCAAGCAGGCCGGTGTAGCTGGTCTGAATGGCCAGCGTGCGCAGGTCGGCGGCCGTGGGGTTGGCGGGCAGCTGGTAGGTGATCAGCGCGGCCAGCGAGCCGGCCTTGCCGGTCAGCAGGCCGTTGCTCCCGCCGTCATAGTCGACGCGTACGGGCTCGGCGAGCAGGAAGGCGGGGCGGGCCTTGAAGGCATCGGCCGGACTGCTGCTGTCGCTGCCGCCGCAGGCGGCCAGCAGCAGGGTGGGCAGGGCCAGCGTGGCGGCCTGGTGCAGCCTGAAGTGCAGGGTCATGGGTGTCTCCGTTGTTGTGGAGGCAACCATAGGCAGGGCGGCCGGGCCGCTCAATCACGCAAATGCGTGACAGGGCGGGCTCAGGAGTCCAGTGCGCCGCGCTCGGCGGCCATCAGCCGCTGGGCCAGCGCCGCCTTGTCGTGGATCTGCAGCTTGGCATACAGTCGGGTGATCTGGGTGCGCACCGTGTTCGGTGCCACGCCCAGCTCGCGGGCGATCTGCTTGTGGCTCTGGCCGGCGGCAAAGCGCCGCGCCACCGCCGCCTCGGCCGGGGTCAGCAGGGCCAGGGCTTCGACCGGGCGGGCCGTGCAGACGAGCAGATGCTGCTCGCGCCGAGCCATCACCTCGATGCGCCGCCCGCGCCAGGCCAGGCCCTCGCTCAGCCTGCCCAGCAGCTCGGCGGGTAGCTGCTGGCCGCAACCCGCGGGCCATTCCTGGCGCAGCAGATCGACGAAGCGCGCATCGGCGCTCTCGACGCCGCCCAGGCCATTGACCAGGGCCGAGGCGCGTTGCGCACGCACGCTGTCCTGCCGGTCCAGCAGCGCCGCGCGATGCAGGCCGATGGCCCGCGACAGGTGCAGCCAGGCGGCATGCAGCAACTCGGCATCTTCGGGCTTGAAACAGGCATCGTCGGCGCGGTACAGCACCAGCCAGCGCCCGGGCGTGCCGGCGGCGGGGCTGTCACCGAACAGCAGCAGATGGCGCAGATCGTAGTCGCGCGTGAAGGCCTCCATCTCGGCCAGCCCCTCGCCCCGCCGCCGGTACTGTGCATGGCAGTCCACCGCGAGCGGCCGCTGCAGGCCACGCAAAAAAGCGTCGGTGACCGGGTCGCGGCCCGATACCGCGCCATAGGCCTGCAGGATGTGGTTCTCGCGTTGGTGCACATGGGCCTGCGTGATCAGCAGGCCGGTGCGGGGGTCGCGGCCGGCCTCGCCCAGCCCCAGCACCGCGCCGTCAAAGCCCACCCAGCGCTGCAGCAGGCGCAGCGCCTCACCCGGGAACTCCTGGTAGCCGGCCTGTTCGGCCAGGCGGTACAGGTCCACCATGGAGCGTGAGAAGGCGTGCATGGCTTGATGATGGCACGGCATGGCCCACAGGTCGCGTGCGGCTTTGCGCCAACCAAGCGGCCAAACCGACAGCTCGTCAGATCGCGCTGGCCCGGGCGGCCGGGCTTGGCTATCGTGCGCTCCTCTGTTTTGAAGGAGAGCACAACAATGAGCAAGCTGAATCTGATCCCGGTGGCCGCGGCCGCCGCCCTGCTGGTCTCTCTGCAGGGCCAGACGCTGGCCCAGTCCGCAGATGCCGGCAAGACGGCCAGCAACACCCGCCAGGTCATCACCCGCGCCGACCAGCTGCCGCGCCGCAGCGTCACACTGGCGATGCTGCCCAGCGCCTATTTGCAGGCGCCGCTTGACGAGGCTCGCAAGCTGGGCACCCAGCTGGAGGCGCAGCTGCTGGCCGATCTCGCCGCCTATGACATCCAGGACCCGACCACCCTGCGCGAAGGCTACACCGCCCTGGCCACCCTGGCCCAGCTGCGTGGCGACTGGGCCGCGGTGCCCGGCTGGACGGCCAAGGCCCGGGCGCTGCAGGAGAAGGCCGCCGGCAAACAGACCAGCGGTGTGCTGACCGATCTGCTGTCGCAGCAGCGGCTGGAGCAGCGCGACGCGGCCTGGCTGACGGCCGAGGTGGCGCGCCGCTACAGCGCGATGAACTGGACCGAAGTGCAGGACGTGGTGAAGAGCAACCGCGGCGCGGTCGAGACCTTCAACCCGGAGCTGCTGGTCGGCGGCTTCAAGGCCCAGCTCGACGCGCTGGCCAGCAACGGCCAGATGGTGGTGCCCGACCGCGTGGCCATGACCATCGTCGGCGCGCGCATGCAGATCGAGCTGCTGGGCCCGCACAAGCAGGCCATCGTCAAGGGCCTGCAGCAGGTGCTGGATGCCAATACCCGGGCGGTGGCCAAGGCCGATATCTGGACCCCGCGCACCTTTGCCATCGCCTCCGATGCCAAGGCATCACCCGTGCTGATCGGTGTCTGGGACTCGGGCGTTGACCTGAGCCTGTTCAAGACCGGCGCGGCCCGCGGCCTGGCCTTCGACGACGACGCCCAGCCCGCCAAGGCGCTGCTGCGCCCGCTGGGTGAGGCCGAGGCGCGCTGGCCGCAGCTGCGCACGATGATCAAGGGCTCAATGGACCAGCGCGCGGCGCTGGACACGCCGGACTCGCGCCAGCTCCGTGCCACCCTGGGCAGCCTGAAGGCCGACCAGGTCAAGGGCTTCACCGAGGACATGGCGCTGGCCGGGCTTTATGTGCATGGCACCCATGTGGCGGGCATTGCCGTCGAGGGCAACCCCTTTGCTCAGGTCTATGCCGGCACGATGCTGTGGAGCCACAAGGCCGAGCCGGCCAAGCCCAGCGAGGAGCGCTCGCGCCGCACGGCCGCCGCCTACCGCTCGATGGTGCAGGGCTTCAAGAGCGCCGGCGTGCGCGTCGTCAACATGAGCTGGCGCTACGGCCCCAGCGCCTACGAGGCGGTGATGGCGTACCACAACCTCGGCGGCACGCCCGAGGCTCGCAAGCTCGAGGCGGCGCGGCTGTTCAAGATCGAGCGTGATGCGCTGCACGGCGCGATCGCCGGTGCACCCGAGATCCTGTTCGTCGCCGGTGCCGGCAACGAGGACAACAGCGCCGACTTCGAGGAGTACATCCCGGCCGGCCTGGAGCTGCCGAATCTGCTCACCGCCGGTGCCGTCGATCAGGCCGGCAGCGAGACCAGCTTCTCGACCTTCGGCAAGACCGTGGTCGTGCACGCCAATGGCTTCGAGGTCGACAGCCCGGTGCCCGGCGGCGTGCGCATGAAGCTCAGCGGCACCAGCATGGCCAGCCCCCAGGTGGCCAATCTGGCCGCCAAGCTGCTCGCGCTGAAGCCGGAGCTCAAGCCCACCGAGGTCAAGGCGCTGATACTGCAAGGCGCCGAGCGCCTGGCCGGTGCCGATGGCAAGCCCGGCCGCGTCAACCTGATCAACCCGCGCAGGAGCGCCGAGCTGGCGGGCATCAAGCTCTGATCAGGAACTCCGGCTCGGCCGCGCAGGCCTGCTCGACGAAGTCGAGAAAGGCGCGCAGCCGCGCCGGCACCTGGCGTGCCTGCGGCATCACGCCATACAGCACATGGGGCGCGGGCATGCAGTCGCCGAGCAGCGGCTGGACGGCGCCGCTGGCCAGCAGGTCGCGGACGACGAACAGCGGCGTCAGCATCAGGCCGATGCCGGCCAGCAGGGCTTCGCGCAAGACCACGCTGTTATTGGCCTTGAGACTGCCGCCTACCTCCAGCGCCAGCTCGTGCCACTGGCCATCACGCCACTCGCGCAGCGGCCAGATGCCGGGCGTGCTCGACAGCGAGTAGAGCAGGCAGTTGTGCTGCAGCAGGTCCTGCGGTCGGCGCAGCGGCGGTGCATGGCGCAGATAGGCCGGGCTGGCGACCAGCACCCGCGGCACGCTGCCCAGGCGCCGCGCCACCAGGCTGGAGCTGGGCAGGGCGGTGGCGATGCGCAGCGCGCAGTCATGACCGCCCTCGAGCAGATCGACGAACTGGTCGCTCAACGACAGCTCGACCTGCAGCTCCGGGTAGCGCACCAGCAGGTCCGGCAGGCGGCGCGCCAGCCACATCAGGGCGAACGAGCTGGGCACCGCCACCTTCAGCCGGCCACCGACCCGCTCGGCCTGCTCGCGCAGCGAGGCACCAGCCTCGCCGAGCGCGTCCAGCGCGGCGCCGACCGAGGCCAGATAGCGCGCCCCGGCCTCGCTGAGCGCGACATGGCGCGTGCTGCGCGTCAGCAGGCGCACGCCCAGCTCGGCTTCCAGCTGGGCCACCAGCTTGCTGACGGCGCCACCGGTCAAGCCCAGGCTGGCCGCCGCCGCCTTGAACGAGCGCAGCTCGGCGACGCGGCGGAAGGCGAGCAGGGCGGGAGTCGAGGGCAGCGGCTGATTCATTCCAAATGGGAATTTCTGATCTGTAGATTGAGAGGATACGCGCGATCTGCTCAGTAATAAACTGAGCCGCAGAGGTACATCGCGATGAAGCTACACCCCGTCCCCATGTGGTCCTTGCTGCCGCTGCTGATCGGCACCGGCGTGTTTCTGGGCTTGGCCCTGCCCCTGTCCAAGTACGCCGCGCAGCAGGGCGTCGGCGCGCTGGACTTCGCGCTGTGGCCGACCGTGCTGGCCGCCCTGCTGCTGTCGATGCGGGCGGTGCACCGTCATGGCCGGCCGGCACAGCCCGCCCGGCTGCTGCGTTTCGGCCTGATCGCCGGGCTGCTGGGCCATGCGCTGCCGATGAGCCTGGCCTTCTACCTGTCCGCCCAGGCCGGCGCCGGCTTTGCGGCGCTGGCCTTCACCCTGCCGCCGGTGTTCACGCTGGGCTTGAGCCTGCTGCTGCGCCTGGAGCCCTGGCGCTGGCAGCGCGTCCTGGCCGTGGTGCTGGGCCTGGCCGGCGCGCTGCTGCTGGTGGGTTCGCGGCTGGGCGATGCGGGGCCGGCGGATGCCGCGGTGTTGCTGCTGCTGCTGGCGGTGCCGGCGCTGATCGGTGCGGGCAATGTCTATCGCAGCCGCCGCCTGCCCCAGGGCCAGGCCAATGAGTGGCTGGGCGCGGCCACGCTGGCCGGCTCGGTGCTGCTGCTGGCACCGCTGCGCCTGCTGCTCGACCTGCCGCTGCCGCCTGCCGAGGCCGGGGCCTGGCTGGCCCTGGCCGGCCAGGCCGCGGCGATGGCACTGGGCTATCTGCTGTACTTCCGGCTGCAGCGCGTGGCCGAGCCGGTCAGCTTCAGCTTCATGGGCTATGTCATCACCGTGACCGGCCTGGTCCTGGGCGCACTGCTGTTCGACGAGGCATTGAGCTGGCGCCTGCTGCCAGGCCTCTTGCTGATCGTCGCCGGCTTCCGGCTGATTCGCCTGCCGCTGCCCGCTGGCGCCAGGGCCTGTCACGCGCAGGTCATCTTGGGTCATTAAGGTCGCGCCGCCGGTGCGTGCAGCGCACGCCCGCCGGCGCCACACCAACCCGAGGAATAACCCATGAACCCTATGTTTCATGCGCTGGGCGCTGCCGCCTTGCTGTCGAGCGCCATGGCCGCCCAGGCCAAGGTCGAAATCACCGAATGGATGTACAACGGCAATGGCAAGACCGGCGAGTACATCGAGTTCACCAACCTGGGTGCCAGCGCCGTGGACTTCTCCGGGTGGTCTTTCGATGACGACTCGCGCAACCCCGGCGTCACCTCGCTGAGCGCGCTGGGCCTGGTCGCCCCGGGCGAGTCGGTGCTGCTGGTCGAGTCCAGCGCGGCCGATTTCCGCAGCGTCTGGGGCCTTGGGGCCAACGTCAAGATCGTCGGCGGCAATCTGGCCAATCTGGGCCGGGCCGATGAGATCAATCTGTTCGACGGCGCCGGCCAGCTGGTCGACCGCCTGAGCTATGGCGACGTGGCCATCCCCGGCACCGTGCGCGCGCAGAACCGCAGCGGCAATCCCGGCAGCCTGGCCGACCTGGCACCGCAGGCCGTGAGCACCGGCTGGGTGCTGGCCGCCGAGGGCGATGCCTTCGGTTCGCATGCGTCCAGCCTCGGCGATGTCGGCAACCCCGGCCTGTTCACGCTGGCCGTGCCCGAGCCCTCGACCTACGCGCTGCTGCTGGGCGGCCTCGGCCTGGTGGGCGCCGTCGCCCGCCGCCGCCGTCAAGCCTGAAAACTGAATCCGGACATCTCACCATCATGATCAAGCAAATCATCGCCGCCGCTGCGGCGGCCCTGTTCGCTGTCGGCACCTCGGCGCAGACCTCCATCAACCTGGCCAACTACAAGCTCAGCGGCAACTACACGCTGGACACCCTGGGCGATATGGGCCTGGAAGCCTCGGCCGTGACCTATGCGCGCGACCGCGGCACGCTGTTCTTCGTCGGTGACGAGGGCCTGGGCGTGGTCGAGATCTCACGCACCGGCCAGACCCTGGGCAGCATGCGCTTCAGCAACTGGCCCACCGCCAGCACCAACCATGACGCCGAGGGCCTGACCTATCTGGGCAATGGCCAGCTGGTGGTGGCCGAGGAGCGCCTGCAGGACGCCTACCGCTTCCAGTATGTGGCCGGGGGCAGCGTCGCGCTACGCGATGCCGACTTCGTCTCGATCGCCGGCACGGTGGGCAATATCGGCACCGAGGGCATCAGCTACGACCCGCGCAACGGCAGCTTCGTCAGCGTCAAGCAGGACAACCCGCAGGCCGTGCTGGCCGGTGGGCTGACGTTTGCCAAGGCCGGCGGCGTGTCGGCGATGGCGGCGCTGTTCAACGCCGATGCCAAGCTGGGACTTAACAGCCTGTCCGATGTGCAGACCCTGTCGCCGATCGACGCACTGGCCGGCTCGGCCGCGGCCGACAACCTGCTGATACTGAGCCTGGACTCGAGGAAGCTGGTCGAGATCAACCGCAAGGGCGATGTGCTGAGCAGCTTTGATCTCTCCGGCGTGACCAGCCAGGCCATCGAGGGCGTGACGGTGGACGAGAAGGGCGTGATCTACCTGGTGGCCGAGGACTCGGGCACGCCGAACTCGCGCCTGTTCGTGCTGACGCCGGTGCCGGAGCCCACGACCTGGGCGCTGATGGCCGGGGGGCTGGGCCTGCTGGCTTGGGCGAAACGCCGCCGCACTTGAGGTGGCGATAACGGGCCGCCCTTCCGGGGGCGGTCCGTCTCGCGATCAGCCGTCCAGCCGGTTCTGGAACATCAGCCCCGCGTGCTCGCGCATCGCGTGGAACTTGATCTTGGGCCAGTTGCTCTCGATGGCGCGCAGCTCGGGCGCATATTCGACCAGCACGGTGGGCGCGTCAACGGCGTCGTAGGCGACGCGGTGGGCGTTGGCGTCGATGAAGCGCTTGAGCTCCCTGTCGCCGCCGTCGGCCTCGTCGCAGGTCACCCAGCGGGCGACCTGGAAGCGGCTGGGCATGATGCGGGCCTTGACGCCGTACTCATGCTCTAGGCGGTGGGCGACGACCTCGAACTGCAGCTGGCCGACGGCGCCCAGCAGCAGCACCGATCCGGCGACCGGACGGAAGACCTGGATCGCGCCCTCTTCGCCGAGCTGCGTCAGACCGGCACGCAGCTGCTTGGTGCGCAGCGGGTCGGCCACCTCGACGGCGCGGAACATCTCCGGCGCGAAGAAGGGCAGGCCGGTGAATTGCAACTGCTCGCCTTCGGTGATCGTGTCGCCCAGCTGCAGCACGCCGTGGTTGGGAATGCCGATGATGTCGCCGGCAAAGGCCTCGTCCAGCAACTCGCGGCGCTGGCTCAGGAAGCTCACCACCGAGTTGGGCCGCAGCTCCTTGCCGGAGCGCACCACCTTGAGCCGCATGCCGCGCTCGAAATGGCCGCTGGCCACGCGCAGGAAGGCGATGCGGTCGCGGTGCGCCGGGTCCATATTCGCCTGGATCTTGAACACCACGCCGCTGAACTTGGCCTCGTCGGGCTCGACCACGCGCTGCATCGCCGGGCGGGCGGCCGGCGACGGGGCCAGGTCGACCAGCGCGTCCAGCACTTCCTGCACGCCAAAGTTGTTGACGGCCGAGCCGAAGAACATCGGCGTCTGGTGGCCGGCCAGGAACTGTTCCTTGTCGAAGGCCGGGGCGGCGTCGCGCACCAGCTCGATCTCACCCTCGGCCTGCTCGTACTGCATGCCGAAACGGCTGGCATATTCGGGGTGGTTGAGGCCTTGCAGGACCTCCTCCTCGCCGGCCGCGCGGTCCTCGCCGGGCGAGAACACGCGCATCTGCTCCTTGCGCAGGTCCATCACGCCATGGAACTGCTTGCCCATGCCGACCGGCCAGGTGAAAGGCACGACGGTCATGCCCAGCTCGCGCTCGATTTCGTCCATCAGGGTCAGCGGCTCCTGCACCTCGCGGTCCATCTTGTTGACGAAGGTCAGGATGGGCGTGTTGCGCGCCCGGCAGACCTGCAGCAGGCGCCGCGTCTGCGGCTCCACGCCATTGGCCGCGTCGATCACCATCAGCGCCGCGTCAACGGCGGTGAGCACGCGATAGGTGTCTTCCGAGAAGTCCTGGTGGCCCGGGGTGTCGAGCAGATTGATGACGCAGTCGCGATACTCCATCTGCATCACCGACGAAGCCACCGAGATGCCGCGCTGCTTCTCGATCTCCATCCAGTCCGAGGTCGCGTGGCGCGAGGCCTTGCGCGCCTTCACCGAGCCGGCAATCTGGATCGCGCCCGAGAACAGCAAGAGCTTTTCCGTCAGCGTCGTCTTGCCGGCGTCGGGGTGGGAAATGATGGCGAAAGTACGGCGACGCCGTACCTGGGGGCTGAGCTCGGTGGACATGGGATCTGGGCCTGAAGCGTTGAACAACCGGCCCGGCCGGATTCGTGGAACCCTCGATTATCGTTGGAGTGCGCCTGTTCGTCTTGTCAGGGTGCCAACAGCGGGGTGGCGTCCAGCCGCCGCTCGATCTCGGCCAGCATCTGCTGATAGGCCGGCGCGCCGACGCCACCATAGGTATTCTGAAAGTCCTGGGCGCGCAAAAATTCCGGCAGGTCCGACACATCGGGCATCAGCTGGGCCTCGCGCTGCAAGCCGGCGAGGCGCGCCTGGAGCTGCGCCGGGGCGTTCTTGGCCAGCAGGCCCAGGCGGGTGCCGGCGCGGTCGGCGGCGATGTCGTTGAAGCTGAAGCCGCTGCCGCTGCGCGAATCGGCCAGCTCCTTGTAGACGCCGATCGCGTCGGCCAGCGGGCCGCCGCCCTCGATGGCCAGCACGGCCGAGATCAGCAGGTGCTGGGGGAAGTCGTCGCGGTCGTACAGCGTGACCAGCATCGGCTTGGGTTGGCGCCAGTCGCGCGCTGCGGGCACCAGCGCCTTCAGGCCGCGGCCGCTTGCATGCAGGGCCAGGGTCAGCAGGGCGGCACGGTTCTCGGCGGCGGCGTCGCCGCCGGGCAGGCTGCGCTGGCGGGCCAGCTCGAACATGGCCGGCAGCAGCAGGGCCAGCGAGGTGCCACCGTTCGCGGGCATGGCCGCCGGCTGCTCCGACAGCTCGGCCAGGCGGTCGGAGTAGGCCTTCAGCCGGGCCTGCTCGGCCTGGGGCACGAGGGCGACGAGCATGCGGCCGTACGTGTCGTCGCGCCACTCGTAGTTCAGCTGCAGCCAGGCCGGGCGCAGCTGGACGCTTTTCACCAGGTCGTTGGCGAGCTGCCCCTCGGCGGTGGCGTCGAGCCGGCTGCGCAGGGACTCCAGCCACCGGCGCGCCACCCAGCCAGGCACCGGCAGCCGGCCGATGCGCAGCCGCTCCACCACCGGCAGCTCGGCGCTCTCGCGCAGGGCAGCGTCCAGGTTCAGCCACAGCGGCAGGCCCAGCTGATGCAGGGCCACGCTGGCGCGCACCTGGGCAATGCCAGCGCCCAGCACGATCTTGGCCGAGGCGCCGGGCAGCTTGCGGCGCATCAACTCGTTCAGCAGCAGGTTCAGGTCCCGCTCCGGCATCACCAGGGTTCGCTGGGTGCCCGGCCGCGGCAGGCGCGGGTCATTGCGGCGCAGGAAGGCATTGGCCCGCTCCACATCGGCCGCGCTGACCTCGGCCTGTGGCGGGATCAGCGGCGCGCCTTGCAGCGCCAGGGCCAGCATCAGCAGCAGGCTCAGGGCAAGCGCCGTCAGGGCCCAGCCCAGCCATCGAAACTTGGATCTCATGCGCCGAGTCTGCCATCGGCCCGGCGGCAGCCGGCGATCACTCTTCCAGCAAGCTGCGCAGCATCCAGGCGGTCTGCTCGTGCACGGTCAGGCGCTGGGTCAGCAGATCGGCGCTGGGCTCGTCGGAGGCCTTGTCGACCAGCGGGAACAGGCTGCGCGCGGTGCGTGCCACGCCCTCATGGCCGGCGACCAGTATGCGCACCATCTCCAGCGCCTTGGGCGGCACGGCCGGCGCGTCGGGCAGCGAGCTGAGCTGGCCGAACTGGGCATAGGAGCCGGGGGCGGCATGGCCCAGCGCGCGTATGCGCTCGGCGATCGGGTCGACGGCATTCCATAGCTCGGTGTACTGGCCCATGAACATCACGTGCAGGGTGTTGAACATCGGCCCGGTCACGTTCCAGTGGAAGTTGTGGGTGGTCAGGTAGAGCGTGTAGGTGTCGGCCAGCAGCTTGGACAGGCCGGCGGCAATGGCGGCGCGGTCCTTGTCGCTGATGCCGATATTGATGCCCGAGGGGGCGGCGGCGGTGGCGGTTGCGGATTTGGGCGAAGACTTCTTGCTCATCAAACTCTCCTTGCTTGGCTGGGTCTTGTCGATTGTGCCCAACTGTGGGGCGGTCAGCGGTTTTGCAATGCCGCGCTGGTGATCAGCGCCTGGCCATGTGCGGCCAGCGCGCGACGCAGGGCCATCGGCTTGAGGATCTTGAAGCCGAAGGGCAGGCGGCCCAGCTCGCGCGCCATGGCCGCCAGGTCATCGGCCTGGGCGAGCAGCCGCACGCCGCCCTTGACCTGCGCCAGCACGCCTATCTCGGGGCGCACGGCGCGCTGCGCGCTGGCCAGGTCGGTATCGAGCAGAGCCTCGATCGCGTGGCTGCGCGGCAGGGTGGCGATAGCGTTGGCCAGATAGGCCAGCACATCGAAGTCGGCCGGCCTGCCGAAGCTGGCCGGCAGGGCCTCGACCGAGAGCACCCGATCGAGCCGGAACGAGCGCAGGTCATGGCGCAGATGGCAGTGGCCCACCGCGTACCAGGCGCCGCCGCGAAAGCCCAGGCCATAGACATCGACCTCGCGTGCGGTTTCGGTCTCGTCGCGGCTGCGATAGCCCAGGCGCACGCGCTGCTGCGCCCGCGCCGCGGCGCTGAGCGCCAGCAATTCCGAGCGGGCACCGGGGCCGGACGGCTGCGCCAGGTCCAGCGCGACGACCTCGTTGACATCACCGATGCGCTTGGCGCAAGCCGCCGGCATGACACGCTCCAGCTTGGCCTGGGTGCTGCTGATCGCCGGCAGGATGCCGTTCAGCCCCAGCTCGCGGGCGGCGCGCAGGCCTATGGCCAGGGCCATGGCCTCGTCGGCGGTGAACATCATCGGCGGCAGCTTGTGGCCGGGCCGCAGCCGATAGCCACCATCGCGCCCGCGCTGCGCCTCCACCGGCACGCCCAGCTCGACCAGATGGGCGATGTAGCGCCGCACGGTGCGCTGGTCGACCTCCACGCGGCGTGCCAGCTCGGCACCCGGCATTTGCGGGTGCGACTGCAGCAACTCAAGCACGGCCAGCACGCGGCCGGTGGGTTTGGTGGTCAAGCGGAGGTGGCCGGGTGGCCGGAGTCGATTCAGGTTGATTCTGACCTGAATCGCCCCAGAAGACTCACTCCGCGGCGCGCGTCCGGCGGCGGGCACAAGCGCCCAGGGCGGCCAGGCCTCCCAGCATCAGCGCCCATGTGGTCGGCTCGGGCACTGGTGCGGTGTAGGCGCCCAACTCGCTGGCGCTGATGGTGTAGGCGTGCAGCACGCCGGGCAACAGTTGGTAGTTGGCCGACCAGGCCGCCGCGGCGCCGTTCGAGGTCTTGACGCAGTTGACGGTCTGGTCCAACGGGCACTGGATCGAGGCGGCATAGGGGTCGGCCTGGCTGAAGTCGAACCAGACGTCCTTCTGCACGCCCACCCCGTCCTGCGTCACGCTGTAGTCGTTGTCGGTGCCGGCCAGCATCAGGTAGCTGCCATTGGCCAGCTTCGGGCCGATGGCCAGGCCTTCCCACTTCTCCGGCGACTTGCCTCCCAGGGCGGCCAGGGTGTTGGCGTCCAGATCGAAGACCTGGGCCGACTTGACGACCTTGGTGTAGGCCGCGCCCGAGTCGAGATCGATGTGGGTCACGTCGGTGGCGCCGTTCAGGTCGATGCGGAACACCTCCTTGTCGGCCGTCGCAAAGGTCGCGCCGACGCCGACGCCGCGGTTGTTGCGCTCCAGCACGAAGAACTCGTGGTCGTTGATGGCCACCAGCGCCGAAATGCCCTGGCCCTGGCCGGCGCGCTTCATCTCGTAGGCATACTGGGCCACCGCGGTGCCGGTCGCCATGTCGTACTTCACGATGCGATTGACCGCGCCGTTGCCGCCGCCCTCGTCGAGCATGGCGCTTTGCAGCATGCCGAAGGCGAACTTGCCATCCGGGCTGATGGCCAGGCCTTCCATGCCGCGATTGGTGCGCTTGCCGGCATTGTTCGTGCCGTCATCATTGCCGTAGTAGGTGCCGGTGGTGGTGTTGCGCGGCACCAGGTTGGCCGGGGTGGTGAAGGTACGCAAGAGCTGGCCCTGGCGGTTGAACTCGCGCACCGAAGGGCCGTACTCGTCCGAGACCAGCAGATTGCCGTTGTGCGGGTTGACGACGATGCCTTCCGGGTCGAAGGCCAGACCTGGATTCGTGGTGCCGGCCGGGGCCAGGCCGTTGAGCGAGCTCAGGCCGCTCTTGAACACCACCGTCTCGACGATCTTGAAGTTGCTGATCGCACCGGTGTTCTGGTTCACGTCGAGCGTGAAGCGCTGCACCCGCGTGTCATAGCTCATCGTGCCGCCGCCGGGGCCGCGGTCCGACAGGCCCCACCACTCCTTGCGGTTGGTGTCGTAGTAGATATCCGAGAAGTAGCCGACGCGGCCGTTGTTGATGCTTGTGCCGCCGGACAGGTCCAGCATCGCACCATCGAGGGCCAGTCCGTTGACGAAGCTGGGCGCCGCATGCGCGAGCGAGGTGGCGGCCAGCAGGGCGGCAGCGGCGAGCGCGTGGAGTTTGGCATTCATGGCGAGGTTCCTTCTAGGGTGCAAGCAAACCTCGAAGACTAGAGGCGGGATGTGACGGTGCGGTGACAGGGTCCTCCGGCGCATCTTCTTCGCTCGATATAGGGCGGATTCTGTCCGCTGACGTTCCTAGACTGGCGCCTCATCAAGCAACAGGAGCCCCGCATGGATGCCGGCAACAGTCTCTGGATCTACTTCGCCCTGACCCTTGGCGTGATCGCGCTGCCCGGCATGGACATGGCCTTCGTCGCCGGCAGCGCGTTGACCGCCGGCATGCGCGGCGGCCTGCTGGCCGTGGCGGGCATCGTGGTCGGGGGCATCGTCCATGTGCTGGTCAATGTGACCGGCGTATCGGCCCTGCTGATGCTATGGCCCGGCGCGTTCAATGCGCTGCTGCTGGGAGGTGCGGCCTATATGGCCTGGATAGGTTGGGGCATCCTCGCTTCGACCTTGAGGCCGGCTGCGGCGGCCACTGCGCCTGTGGCTCAGCCGCCGCAGGGGCCCGCCTCTGCCATCTTCCTGCGGGGGGTGCTGAACTGCCTGCTCAACCCCAAGGCCTATGCCTTCATGCTGGCCGTGTTCCCGGCCTTTCTGCGCACGCCCAGCCGTGGCCTGGCGGAGCAGGCGGTGCTGCTCAGCGCCATCACCGCGGGCAACCAGATTGCCGTCTATGGCGCGATTGCCGTGGCCGCGGCGGGCGCTCAGCGCTGGGCCGGGCCGCGCAAGAACACCCAGCGCTGGATCTCCGCTGCCGTGGGCGCCACGTTGATCGTGGCTGCCGTCTTCACCCTCGCCGGCGCCTGGCAGCCGGCTTCCGCTCAAACCCCGAAAGGACAGACCATGACCCCATCCTCAACGCCCGTCGCCGACGCCTCCCACGACTTCGACTTCCTGATTGGAAAATGGGATATCAGCAACCGCCGCCTGCCCAAACAGCTGCAGGGCTCCAATGAATGGGAAACCTTCAAGGCGACCAATCACGCCCACCTGCTGCCCGGTGGCATCGGCAACTATGACGAATTCCTGCCCGTCGGCTGGCGGCCTGGCTTCGTGGGCATGTCACTGCGGGCCTTCAATCCGCAGACTCAAGCGTGGAGCATCTTCTGGCTGACCAATCGCGATGGCGGCATCGACGCCAAGACCCATGGCCTGCAGCCACCGGTCGTCGGTCGCTTCGAGGGCGATACGGGGCTGTTCTACGGCGACGAGTTGTGGGAAGGGCGGCCGATCAAGGTGCGCTTCGAATGGACGCGACTGGACCCCGACGCCGCGCGCTGGCAGCAGGCCTTCTCGGCCGACGGGGGCAAGAGCTGGGAGGTCAACTGGGTGATGGAGCTCAAGCGCATCCAGCAATGAATGAGGCCAAGTCCGCCTTACGGCGAGACCTGGCCCCAGGCGGCGCTATCAGGCCGCGTTGGCGGCCCTGCGGCGACGATGCAGCACGCCACCGACCAGGCCGAAGCCCAGCAGCAGCTGCGCCCAGGTGGCGGGTTCGGGCACAGCGACGACGGCGAGGCCGTCCATCTTGTAGATGTCCGAGGTGTCCATGTTGTACTTGGTCTGCTGCAAGGCGTCGATGCTCAGGTTCCAGCCCATCGCGTCGAAGGCAGCCAGATCATTCTGCGTGACCCGACCGTTGGCGCAGGGGGTGCCGGTGGGGTCCATGATGCCGACGTCGCGGCCGTTCAGGTAGCAGCCGGGGAGGCCGGCGTCAGGGAACAGGTCGGTGTCTTTCCAGTGCGAGGCCTGGCTGTTGTCGCCATTGAACGAGCCGGTCGAGAAGCTCGCCACCGATTGGTCGGCGCTGCCGAAATTGAACGGGGTCACGCCGTCGATGGAGAAGAACGCGGCCTTGTTGGCACCCCACTGCAGCTGCAGATGACCGTCCGGCGTGACCGGGCTGGCGCCATAGCGGAACAGGTCCAGCACGCTGCCGATGGCGAAGTCGTCGAGGCGCTTGGGCCCAAAGACGCCGGACTCCAGCAGGTCGGCGCCGGGGCCGCTGCCGCGCCCGAAGTAGTCGAAGGTATCTGCGCCGCTGACGAAGCCCAGCGAGTGGCCGAGCTCATGGATGGCCACGGCGGTGAAGTCGTAGGTGCCGGCGTTGGTGCCATTGGTCGGGTTGTAGTCGAAACCGAAGCTCGAGCTGAAGGTGATCGTGGCGTCGTACTTGGGGCCGGCCGGGTTGGCCAGGCCGAGGGCCTTTTGCACCGAGGTGTTGACGTCAAGCACATGGTTGATCGCATCGTTGCCGCTGGTCATGCGGCTGCCGATGGTGGTGTCAACGCCGATCTTGTTGGCCGCATCGACATAGCCGTTGACGCGCATGAACAGCCCTCCATCGGCGTTCAGGCTCTTCAGGCCGCCGACGGCAATGGTGTCCAGGGCACTCTTGCTGGCATTGGCGTGCAGGGCGCCATAGACGTCCTTGACCAGCACCTCGCTGCTGCTGCTGCCCGCCTGGGCCAGGACGTTGGCGCCCAGATCGGCGAAACCGATCTTGATGTTCACCGTCACGTCGTTGGTGATCGTCTTGTTCCAGTAGTTGGCGGCCTTCTGAAAGGCCAGCAGCGCGTCAGGCGAAGCCGCATAGCTATTGTTCGTATCCCACAGCACGATATTCAGTGCGCTCGCGGGTGCGGCGCAGACCAGGGCGGCAGCGGCCGCAACAATGCTCAGAGCGGATGATTTTTTCACTTTGACTCCTCCATATTGGTTCGATCGGCCGCTGGGTCAGGACCTTTCAAACGGACACCTCGGGATGGCTGGCGGGCCCTTGTGGATGCGCCGCCGGGGAGTCGAAGGATAGTGAAATAGTTCACGTAAGTAACAGGCCAATCACCCCCCATGTGCGGGACGGGTATTCACCGGCATGCGGCAGTCAAGGACCTGTGGCATATGTCGCCATGAATCACTGATATTAACGAGTTAGTGGAACGCTCTCCATGGGTGAAATTCTGCATTCCCTTCGTGCTGCGGCCCATATCGGGGCGCCGATGACCGGCAGCTCGGGCTGCTTGCCGCAGGCCTGATTGCAATGTCCTTGACAGATGGTGCTGCCCACGCGGCACCTCTGAATCGATACAAACAATTCAAGCCGCGGATTCGTCAATCCGCTCAGCCGCTCAGCCGCTCCATCCCCGGCAATTCGCAGGCGTAGACGGCGTTGCGCAGTGCGGCTATCGCCTCGTAGCGGGTGAAGGTGCGGCGCCAGGCGAGCACGACGCGGCGCGACGGCACCGGCGCCTGGAAGGGGATGTAGCGCAGATGGGGCGACGCCTCCTTGGGCACGCTGAGCAGTGGCACCACCGTCACGCCCATGCCCGAGGCCACCATGTGCTTGATGGTCTCCAGCGAGCTGCCCTCGAAGCTCTTGCGTATGCCCTCGGCGTCGCTGGAGAAGCGCGCGAACTCGGGGCAGACCTCCAGCACGTGATCGCGGAAGCAATGGCCGGTGCCGAGCAGCAGCATGGTTTCGCGCTTGAGCTCCTCGGACGAGATGCTCTCGCGCGCGGCCAGCGGGTGGTTGGCCGGCACGGCCACGACAAAGGGCTCGTCGTAGAGCGGCGCCACGGCCAGGCCGGTGTCCGGGAAGGGCTCGGCCATGATGGCGCAGTCCAGCTCGCCGGTGCGCAGCATCTCCAGCAGCTTGACGGTGAAATTCTCCTGCAGCATCAGCGGCATCTGCGGATAGCGCTCGATCACGCTCCTCACCAGCTGGGGCAGCAGATAGGGGCCGATCGTGTAGATGATGCCCAGGCGCAGGGCGCCGGCCAGCGGATCCTTGCCGCGCTTGGCGATCTCCTTGATCGCGGCGGCCTGCTCGATCACCATCTGCGCCTGGCGCACGATCTCCTCGCCCAGCGCGGTGACGCTGACCTCGCTGGCGCCGCGTTCGAAGATCTTCAGGTCCAGCTCCTCCTCCAGCTTCTTGATGGCGACGCTGAGCGTGGGCTGCGACACGAAGCAGGCCTCGGCGGCCCGGCCGAAGTGCTTTTCTCGGGCCACGGCAACGATGTAGCGGAGTTCGGTCAGGGTCATGCGTCTCTTTCTCTTCTACTCTGCGGGCACGGTGCAACGGCAGCGGCCCGCGTCGTCTGATAGCTTGACACTATCATGATGGCGGCCCCGTCGCGCGTGTTCCAGAGGGCTTTCCCGGCGCTGCCTCCGCAGCCCGGGCGTCCACAATGGCGGCCCATGAGCAATGCCACATTCCCGCTGCTGCAAGTCAGCGAACTGAGCTTCGCCTACCCCGGTCGCCCTATCGTCGAAGACTGGTCGCAAGATCTCGGTCCGGGCATCACCCTGCTGAGCGCTCCGGACGGCGCCGGCAGCTCGACGCTGTTGAAGTTGATAGGCGGCGCGTTGGCGCCAGCGTCCGGTCGCTTGATCGCCGCCGGACTGGATGCAGCGATCGACCCGCAGCCCTATGGCCGCCAGGTATTTGCCTTCGACTCCGAGCTGCAGGCCTTCCAGCAGCAGACGGCGCTGGACTACTTCGACCATGTGCGCAGCCGCCATGCCCAGCGCGAGCCGGGGCAGTGGGAACGGCACATCGCCGGCTTCAAGCTTGAGTCCCATCTGCACAAGCCCATGTACATGTTGTCGACCGGAACGCGGCGCAAGGTCGGGCTGACGGCGGCCCTGACCGTGCAGGTGGCGGTGTGCCTGCTGGACGAACCCTTGGCCGCGCTGGACCTGCCATCGATCCGTCACCTGGCCGCCGCACTTGCCGAGTACGCTGCGGCCGGCGGCACGGCCTGGCTGATCGCCAGCCACGAGCCCTTGCCTGATCATTTACCCGTTCACGCTACCATTGAGTTCACTCGGATCCCCTGACCCGGGACTCATCTGTCAACACACACTTTGAATTCACCATGTCCATGATGAACCTGCGTTCTCTGTTCGCACGCGCGGCCCTGATGGCCGGCGTGGCCTCCCTGGCTGCCTGCGGTGGCGGTGGCGGCGACAGTCCCGCCCCGGCCCCTGCGCCGCAAGTCGTTGGCTCGCCCAACCCCAAGCCCACCGCACCGACCACCGCGTGCAGCGCCGCCGGCATCGCCGCGGCCAAGCTGACCACCAATGCCGCCGTGTGCATGCTGACCAGCGATGGCGAGATCGTGTTCGAACTGCGCGCCGACAAGGCGCCGGTCTCGGTGGCCAACTTCCTGAAGTATGTGAAGGACGGCTTCTACACCAACACCATCTTCCACCGCGTCTCCAAGGTCACGGGCGTGCAGGTGGTGCAGGGTGGCGGCTTTGCCACCGGCACCGTCGCCAAGGCGGCGACCTATCCCGCCATCGTGCTGGAAAGCGAGAACGGCCTGAAGAATGTGCGCGGCAGCCTGGCCATGGCCCGTACCGATGTGGCCGACTCGGCCACCAGCCAGTTCTATATCAACACCGCCGACAACAGTGGCACGCTGGACTTCAAGGCCACCACCCCGGCAACGAAGAACGGCTACGCCGTCTATGGCAGCGTGATCTCCGGCATCGACACGATCGACAAGATCTATGCCGAACCGGTGTTGAACGCGGCACGCGAGGTGCCGGCGGTTGAGGTCTTGATCTATTGGGCTCAGCAAATCCAGTGAGGCCTGGACTACTCGGGGATGATTTGTTGATTGCTTGACATTGGTAACAATCAAGTAACAGATCGCAGCCGAGTCAACAGCGCCCGCCCAGAGCGCGTTGTGCCACGACCCCACATCCGGAGTCAGCACAATGCGCTCTTTTGCTTTGCGCGCGGCCGCCATTGCCTGCGCAGCCTTCCTGACCGCCTGCGGCGGTGGCGGCGAGGTCATCATCTACGAACCCGATCCGCTGCCCCGGCCTCAGCCCAATCCCTACCCCTATCCCAACACCAATACCTGCAGCGCCACCGGCCTGGCCGCCTCGGCGCTGAGCAGCTACAGCACCGTCTGCATGCTGACCAGCAGCGGCGAGATGGTGATCGAGCTCTACACCGCCTATGCGCCGGCCACGGTCAACAACTTCCTGCGCTATGTGGCTGATGGCTTCTACGGCAACACGCTGATCCACCGCGTGGACCGCGACTTCGTCATGCAGGGCGGCGGCTATGTCAGCGGCCAGATCCCGCTGGCGCCGCGCTATGCACCGATCGCGCTGGAGAGCAATAACGGCCTGAGCAATCTGCGCGGCACCCTCGCGATGGCCCGCGGCAGCGACCCGAACTCGGCCACCAGCCAGTTCTACATCAATGCCCGCGATAACACCTCGCTGGACTACAAGAGCAGCCTGCCCGGTCAGCAGGGCTATACGGTGTTCGGCCGCGTGATCTCGGGCATGGCCACGGTGGACGCGATCAACACGGTGCCGGTTTATCGCTACAGCGATGTGGACATCAGGCCGCGCACCGAGGTGCTTGTCTACTGGGTACAGCGGCTGAAGTGATGTCCTAAGCCTTCAGAAACTCCGCCTTGCTCCCCAGCCAGCGCGCCACATGCCTGGACGCTGCCTCGGGGTGCTGGTCCAGCAGCCTGGGCGCTAGGCGCCGGGCATGCTCCAAGAGCTTGATGTCCTCGGTGAGGTCGGCGAAGCGCAGCAGCTGGGCGCCCGACTGGCGCGCGCCCATGAACTCGCCGGGGCCGCGTATCTCCAGGTCGCGGCGGGCGATCTCGAAGCCGTCGTTTGTTTCGGCCATCGCCTTCAGCCGCGCCTTGCCGGTGTCGGACAGCGGTGCCGTATACATCAGCACGCAGACGCTGGCCACCGCCCCGCGCCCGACGCGGCCGCGCAGCTGGTGCAGCTGTGACAGGCCGAAGCGCTCGGCATGCTCGATCACCATCAGGCTGGCATTGGGCACATCGACGCCGACCTCGATCACCGTGGTGGCCACCAGCACGCTCATCTGGTTGGCGGTGAACTGGGCCATCACTGCGGCCTTCTCTGCAGGTGGCATGCGGCCGTGCAGCAGGCCCACCGCATGGCCGGGCAGGGCCTCGGCCAGATGCAGATGGGTCTCGGTGGCGTTCTGCAGGTCCAGCGTCTCGCTTTCCTCGATCAGCGGGCAGACCCAGTAGACCTGGGCCCCCTTGGTCACCTCGTCCCGGATTTTCTCAATCACGTTCTCGCGCTTGGCATCGGCGAACACCTTGGTGACGATGGGTGTGCGGCCGGGCGGCAGCTCGTCGATCGTGCTGACCTCCAGGTCGGCGAAATAGGTCATCGCCAGCGTGCGCGGGATCGGCGTGGCGCTCATCATCAGCAAGTGGGGCTCCAGCGCCTGCTGCGCCAGCTTGTTGCGCAGGGCCAGTCGCTGCGCCACGCCGAAGCGATGCTGCTCGTCGATGATGGCGAGCCCGAGCCTGGCGAACTCGACCCTGTCCTCTATCACCGCATGGGTGCCCACCACCAGCTGGGCCTGGCCCGAGGCGGCGGCGTCCAGCATCTTCTGCCTGGCCTTGCCCTTGATGCTTCCGGTCAGCCAGGCCACGGTGATGCCCAGCGGCTCCAGCCAGTGGATCAGCTTGCGGAAATGCTGCTCGGCCAGGATCTCGGTCGGCGCCATCAGCGCGCATTGCCAGCCGGCGTCCATGCAGACTGCGGCAGCCAGCGCCGCCACCACCGTCTTGCCCGAGCCCACATCGCCCTGCAGCAGCCGGTGCATGGGCTTGCCCAGGGCCAGGTCTTGAGCAATCTCCTCGACGACGCGCTGCTGCGCGCCGGTCAGCTGAAAGGGCAAGGCGGCCAGCAATTTCTCGTGCAGGCCGGCGCGCTGGCCGCGCAGCGGTGGCGCCTGTAGCAGGGCCCGTTGCCGTTGCGACTGCAGCTGGCTCAGCTGCTGGGCCAGCAGCTCCTCGGCCTTCAGCCGCTGCCAGGCCGGATGGGTGTGATCCTCCAGCGTCGCCAGGCTGACCTTGGGCGAGGGGTGGTGCAGAAAGTCCAGCGCTTCGCGCAGGGTCGGCAGATTGGCGGGCAGGCTGCCGGGCGGCAGGATCTCGTCCAGCGGCGCCCGCTTCAAGGCACTCACGACTGCCTTGCGCAGATAGGCCTGGGGCAGGGCGGCGCTGGTCGGATAGACCGGCGTCAGCGCGGTGGCCAGCGGTGTGTCATCCTGCACCAGCTTGCACAGCGGATGCACCATCTCCCGCCCCCAGAAGCCGCCACGCAACTCGCCGCGCACGCGGACGCGCGCACCGGCCGCCAGGCTCTTCTGCTGCGAGGGATAGAAGTTCAGAAAGCGCAGCAGCAACTCATCGCTGTCGTCGCGCAGGCGCACCAGCAGCTGCCGCCGCCCACGCAACTCGATATGGCTCTCGCTGACGATGCCCTCGACCTGCACCACCTGACCCTCGCGGGCCTGGGCGATAGGCGTGATGCGCGTCTCGTCCTCATAGCGCAGCGGCAGGTGCAGGGCCAGGTCGATATCGCGCCGCAGGCCCAGCTTCTCCAGCGCCTTCTGGGGCGCGGACTTCTGCTGCTGGGTGGGGGGCTTGGCCTCGGGCATGGGGGGATTTTGCCGTGCTTGTTGCCAGCGGTTGCCGGGGTAGGCAAGTACTGAGGTCCTGAAGCCGGTGTCTGGCTATGATCGCCGCACAAATACAGCCATCAGGCCAGGGAGGAACTCCATGAACAGAGTTGCAGCCGCGCATGCCGCGATCATTTTTTCCGGACTCCTGCTGAGCGCCTGCGGCGGCGGCGGAGGCGAGGAAGGCCCGCCACCGCCTCCACCGCCGCCACCGGTGACCGCGCTTCCCGACATTGTGAGCGTGAGTGCGCCGAGCCATCTGGACGTCACAAGCCCGTCACAGTTCAAGCCATCCATTGCCGCGCCCGGCGGCGGCCTGAAGTTCGCCTGGACCTTCGGCGACGGCGGCACCAGCTCCGAGGTCGCACCCAGCTACAGCTATCCCAAGGGCGGCGACTTCGAGGTGACGCTGAAGGTCACCAACGAGGCCGGCTCGACTCGTGAAGCCAAATACAAGGTGACCGTGAACAACGCGGCCCATGTCAAGGGGCTGCAGTGCAGCGGCGCCAGCGAGTCGGGCTGGTGCTGGGAGCATCCCAAGCCGACAGGTTCGGATCGGCGTGATGTCTCTTTCCTGGACGCCAAAACCGGCTGGATGGTCGGCGTCAACGGAGAAATATTCAAGACGGTGGACGGCGGTGTCAGCTGGACCCGGCAGAACTCCGGCATCAACGCGACCCTGACCTTTGTCAAATTCTTGGACGCCCAGACTGGATGGGCCTTGGGCGAGTTCGGTGCCCTGCTGCGCACCAAGGACGGCGGCGCGACATGGCAGCTGTCCAAGCTGCCTTTCGAGCCCAACTACTACGCGGCCACCTTGCAGGTGATCAGTGCCGACAAGTTGCTTCTACTCGAACAGTACGGCGGCTACGCCAGCAGTGACGGTGGCACGACCTGGAGGCGGTTCGACATGCAGGTCAATGCGACGACTCCGGAGGGCGTGATCTGGAGCTACCAGAACAACGCCTTGTACAAGTCGACGGACTTTGGGGCGACTAAGACCAAGGTATTGCAGACGGAGGCGCCTTCGGCCTACGATTCCTCCGAACTGAAGGTCGTCGGCGAATCCACGGTGTTCATAAGCCGCTGGCAGCAGGCCTATGTCAGCTCGACCAACAGTTTCGTTAGCAGCTTCAGCCTGCACACCAGCCATGACGGGGGCAGCACCTGGAACCAGATGGTGCCCAAGGGCATTGCTGCCGACCAGGGCATGTTGCGCGTGCAGCAGTCGACGGCCGGTGCGTTGCTGGCCTTGCAGGGCTCGATGCTGTATCGAAGCGTTGACGGCGGTCTCAACTGGGTCGCCTTGCAGGCACCTGGCGCGGCGACCTACTGGGATTCGGGTGGGTTTCAGGCGCTTGACGCGAGCACCCTCGTCTATACCGGCAATACCTACAACGCTTCCAGCTACTGGGTCACCGAAGACGCCGGCGCCACCTGGGGGGCCATTGCCGCGCCAGAGCTCGGCGGCTACAGCCGACCCTGGTTTCAGAAGTTCGGTGGCGGCACATGGCTGGCGCGGACCGACAGCGCTCACTACCTGTCGTCGGACAAGGGCAAGACCTGGACGCTGGCCGTCGGTCTGCCCTATGCACAGCGCAACCAGAGCTATCGCACCAGCTGGTTCTTCGACAACAAGCGCGCCTTGCTACTGACCGACCAGGGTGAGCTGAAGGAGACGACCGACGGCGGCCTGAGTTGGAAGGTCAAGTTGAACGAGTTGTCCACCAACTATGGCGCGTCCAAGTTCCAATTCATCAACACCAAGATCGGCTGGTTGACGGCTGACGGACGCCTCTACCGCAGCAGCGATGGCGGAGCCACCTGGAACTCCGGCCCTGGTGCCGCCAATTTTGCGGACTATCAGTTTGTCGATGAGAACCTGGGGTGGGCTCGCCGCTCGAATGGCAGCAGCGACTTGATGCAGACCACGGATGGAGGTCAAAGCTGGGTCAAGGTTGGCGAATGGCCCACCTCTGGCGGAACGCTTCGATTTCGGGACGCCAGCAGGGGCCTGGTGGCCGGATTCAGCGGGCAGATCTACCAAACGCTGGACGGAGGCAAGACCTGGATGTCCCGCTACTCGGGTATCTCCGACCAGATCATGCAGATCCAGTATGTCGATGAGAAGCTGATCTGGGCCATCTCGTCATCGGCGGTACTGCAGTCGACGGACGGCGGTGAGAGTTGGAAGGTTCAGCGACCCACGACCCAATACGCTGGCTGGCGAGGCATTGCCTTTGCCGACGCAGCGCATGGCTGGGTCGTTGGCGGCGCCGGCAGCGTCATTGCCACACAAGACGGTGGCAAGACCTGGATCCAGCAGAACACCGGCACCACCCGGAATCTGTCCGGCGTGCAATTTATCGATGCCAAGGCCGGCTGGATCACCGGTGAGCAGGGCACGATACTGACCACCGGCACCGGCGGCAACTGAGCCGTCACCGACCGTTGCCGGCGTCAAGCCGGCTCAGGTCGGCTCAGCTCGGCGTCGGCACGCCCGCCATGCGGTCGTGTTTCAGGAAGAACTCGCGGGCCAGGGCGACCAGCTGATTGTCGGTCGGATGGTCCACGGTCTGATAGGCGACGACCTGCTTGGCGACCTGCGGGCGGTGCTTGTCCAGATAGTGCTTGAAGTCGGCCTGGGCGGTGCTGGAGCCGACCACCAGCACCTCGGTGATGCCGGCCAGGGCGGCGCTGACGTCAGCGAAGAACTCGTGCTCGTCGCGAACTCCGCTGCCATGCTGCTTGGTGTTGTGGGTATGGGCCTTGACGGTGGCGGTTTCGACGGTGTCTGGGTTGAACTGCAAGACCTTGGCGTTGTGGTGGTCGAGCCAGACGATGGCGTGGAACATGGTCATATCGGTTTCCTCTTCTCAGGGTTTCGGTTAAAGGCTGTGATGGGTGCTGTTCAGGCCGCTGCGCTTTTCCACCGCGGACTGGCAGCTGATGCAGCGCAGCACCTCGGGGCTGTGCTGCAGCCGGTCGAAGGAAATTCCCTGTCCGCAATCGGTGCACAGACCGTAGTCGGGCAGGCGCAGGCGCAGCAGGGCCTCGTTGACTTGGCGCAGCGCGTCCAGGTTCAGGTCGCTGCGGGCAAGGTCCACCTCGCGGTCGGCGTCGTGGGCGCGTTCCCCATCGCTGTCCTGCAGCAATTGCTCCCGCGCATGCTCGACGCGGCCCTGGTCACCCAGCTGGGCTTGCAGTTCCCGTTCCAGTGCCTGCTGGCGTTGCGTCAGGGCGGTTTCCAGCAGGGCCAGCTGGCCGGTGGTCATGTGGTGGGTCATCGAGGTCTCCTTGTCTTGATGCTCGCACCGCTGGCCATGCCGGGCCTTGATGCGTGTCAACCGCAGGACGCGTGGGACAATCCTGCCCCCAGTGTTTGGCACGGGTCCGTCCGGCCCTCAAAACCCCATGTCTCGTCTTTTCACCGCCAGCGACTTCGACTTCACGCTGCCCCCCGAGCTGATCGCCCAGCATCCCGCGCCTGAACGCAGCGGCTCGCGCCTGCTGGATGGGCGTGCTGCCACGCCGGTGGACCGCCAGTTCCGCGATCTGCCCGGCCTGCTCGATGCCGGCGACCTGCTGGTCTTCAACAACACGCTGGTGATCAAGGCGCGGCTGTTTGGCAGGAAATGGGGCCCCCAGGCGCCCGCTTCGCGGTCGCTGCCCCCCGAGGGGGAGCTGGGCCAGCTCGGGAGCGGCCCAGCGCTGGCCCAGGCCACCGGCGGTTCGGTGGAGGCCTTGATCGAGCGGGTGCTGCCGGGCACGCAGGAGGTCTGGGCCCATATGCGCGCCAGCAAGTCGCCCAAGCCCGGTGCCCTGGTGCGCTTCAACGATGCCTTCGATGCCGAGGTGCTGGGCCGCTGCGGCCCTGACAACGGGCTGTTCCATCTGCGCTTTCCGTCTGATCCGTTCGCGCTGCTCGACGCCCACGGCCATGTGCCGCTGCCGCCCTACATCACCCATGAGGATTCCGGCGACGATGTGCGGCGCTACCAGACGGTGTTCGCCCGCGAGCCGGGCGCGGTGGCCGCGCCGACGGCCGCCCTTCACTTCGATGAGGGCGTGCTGGCCGATCTGGCCGCGCGCGGCGTAGTCACCGCGCATGTGACCCTGCACGTCGGCGCAGGCACCTTCCAGCCGGTGCGCGTCGAGACGCTGGCCGAGCACAAGATGCACAGCGAATGGTTCCAGGTGCCGGCCGAAACGGTGGCGGCAATTGCCGAGACCCGCGCACGGGGCGGCAAGGTGGTGGCCGTGGGCACGACGACCCTGCGAGCGCTTGAGTCCGCCGCGCTGGGAGGCACGCTCAAAGCCGGCGCCCGCGAGACCGACATTTTCATCACCCCGGGCTTCGAGTTCCAGGTGGTGGACCGGCTGCTGACCAACTTCCATCTGCCCAAGAGCACCCTGATGATGCTGGTCAGCGCCTTTGCCGGCTATGAACCGGTGATGGACCTGTATCGCCACGCGATTGCCGAGCAATACCGCTTCTTCAGCTATGGCGACGCGATGCTGCTGGCTCGCGCCGGCTGATTGAGGCCCCGCGATGGCCAAGCGACCACCACGCAGCCATCACCACAGCGTCTACGTCGTCGAGCTGGCCGATCAGGTCTGGAACGAGCCGCGCTTTCGCAAGGCCAACCCGGACTACCAGCTGGGCAAGCCTTTCGTTTACGTGGGCATGACCGGCGTCGACCCGGACCTGCGCTTCGACAAGCACAAGGCCGGCATCCAGTCGAATCGCTATGTGTTCGACTACGGCCTGCGCCTGCTGCCCCAGCTGTACGAGTGCTACAACCCGATGCCGTACGACGGAGCACGTGACATGGAGGTGGAACTGGCGATTGCGCTGCGCGAGGCCGGCTACGGGGTCTGGCAAGCCTAGGCCGTGAGCCAGCCGATGCGCCCTTGGGTCGCATCGTTCAATCGACTGACCAGCGTCGCCGAGCCGCTCTCCGCCAGGCTGAACCACAGCTCGACCTGGCTGCCATGCTCGACCTGGGTCAGTGTGGCCTGGGCGGCGTCCAGCTCACGCCGCAGCACCCCCTCCTGGGCATAGGGCACGGTACAGCGCAGCTGCACCAGGCGCTGCAGCGGCACCTTGGTGGCGGTCAGCAGGGCCTGGGCCACGCTGTCGGTATAGGCTCGCACCAGGCCGCCGGCGCCGAGCTTGACGCCACCCCAGTAGCGCACCACGGTGGCCAGCACGCCCTCGAGATCCTGATGGCGCATTACCTCCAGCATCGGTCGGCCGGCGGTGCCGCTGGGCTCGCCGTCATCGACCGCCGCCGACTGGCCGCCGGCCAGCAGGGCCCAGCAAACGTGCACAGCACCCACATGCTGGGTACGAAGCTCTGCGACCCTCACCAGCGCTGTCGCCCGGTCCGCGCAGGGCTCGACACAGCCGATGAAGCGGCTCTTCTTGATGATCAGTTCGCTGTGTACGGCCTGGGCGAGGGAATAGGGCATAGGGTGAATTGTCCCGCGCCTGCGACAATCGCCCCATCATGCTGAAGTTCGACCTGCTCAAGACCGAAGGCCGCGCCCGCCGCGGCACGCTCACCCTCAACCATGGCGTCGTGCAGACGCCCATCTTCATGCCGGTGGGCACTTACGGCACCGTCAAGGGGGTGATGCCGCGCTCGCTCGAAGAAATGGGTGCGCAAATCATCCTCGGCAACACCTTCCATCTGTGGCTGCGGCCGGGCCTGGACATCCTCCAACAGTTCGGCGGACTGCACAAATTCGAGGCCTGGAACAAGCCCATCCTCACCGACAGCGGTGGCTTCCAGGTCTGGAGCCTCGGCGAGATGCGCAAGATCTCGGAGGAGGGCGTCAAGTTCGCCTCGCCGGTGAATGGCGACAAGCTGTTCCTGACGCCCGAGATCAGCATGCAGATCCAGACCGTGCTGAACAGCGACATCGTGATGCAGTTCGATGAGTGCACCCCCTACGACACCAAGGGCCACATCACGACCGAGAAGGAAGCCCGGCTGTCGATGGAGCTGAGCCTGCGCTGGGCCAAGCGCTGCCAGGACGAGTTCGAGAAGCTTGAGAACCCGAACGCCCTGTTCGGCATCGTCCAGGGCGGCATGTTCGAGAACCTGCGTGACGAATCGCTGGCCGGGCTGGCCGCGCTCGATCTGCCTGGCTATGCGATCGGTGGCCTCAGTGTGGGCGAGCCCAAGGCAGACATGATGCGGGTGCTGGCCCATATCGGCCACCAGCTGCCGGCCAACAAACCGCGCTACCTGATGGGCGTGGGCACGCCGGAGGATCTGGTCGAGGGCGTCAGTCAGGGCATAGATATGTTCGACTGCGTGATGCCCACGCGCAATGCGCGCAACGGCCATCTGTTCACCCGCTTCGGCGATCTGCGGCTGCGCAATGCGCGCTACAAGACCGACGACAAGCCGATCGACATGACGTGCAGCTGCCACGCCTGTGAGAGCTTCAGCCGCGCCTACCTGCACCACCTCGACCGCTGCGGCGAGATGCTGGGCCCGATGCTGACCAGCATCCACAACCTGCACTACTTCCTGAACCTGATGCGCGAGATGCGCGAGGCGCTGGACGCGGGCCGCTTCGAAGCCTGGCGCGTGCAGTTCCACGCCGACCGCGCGCGCGGCATCGAGTAGGTGCTGTGATGAGCCGGCTGCTGCGCGCGCTCAAGACCGTGGGCGGCTGGCTGCTGGCGCTGCTGATACTGTTCGAGGAATGGGGCTGGGCGCCGCTGTCGCGGCTGATGGCCCGCATCGGCGCGCTGCCGCTGTTCCGCCAGATCGAACGCTGGGTTGGTGGCTTGCCACCCTATGCCGCGCTCGCTCTGTTCATCGTGCCCACGGTGCTGCTGCTGCCGGTGAAGCTGCTGGCGCTGTGGCTGATCGGCATCGGCCGTGCGGGCCTGGGCTTGGCGGTGATTGTGCTGGCCAAGCTGGTGGGCACGGCGGTGATGGCGCGGCTGTTCCAGCTGACCCAGCCGGCGCTGATGCGCCTGGCCTGGTTCGCCCGGCTTTACACGCGCTGGTTGGCCTGGAAGACCGCCCTGCTGGCCCAGGTGCGCGCCTCGCGGGCCTGGCACGAGCTGAAGCGCGCCAGGCGGCTGGCCCGCCGCGCCTGGCTGCGCTGGCGTCTGCTTTTTGCTTGACGTACCCTGGGCTAGGATGCTGCCCACAGCCGCGGCACAGACCGCAGGATCCGCATCCAGGGGAGAATCTCATGAGTCATAGCTCAGCATCGGGCCTGCGTCCGAACCTGCTGTCGGCTTCGCTGTGCGCGCTGCTGCTGGCGGCCTGCGGCGGCGGCAGCCCCGGTATCGCTGATCCGGCCATTCCGCCGCCGGTGGTCGTCGTGCCGCCCGACCCCATCGTCCAGGTCAAGGGCCCCGGCGAGTTCAGGACTGCGACCAAGCTGAATAGCATCACCGCCGCCGACATCTCGATCGCCCTGCGAGACGCCGGCGCCAAGGCGCCCGACGTCGTGCCCAAGTACGAGGTCACCAACTACCGTATCGAGTACCTGACCCTGGACGCCGCCGGCAAGGAGGTGCTGGCCTCGGCGCTGGTCAGCGTGCCGGTCAAGCCCGTCAATGCGGTCAGCCCGGTGCTGGCCTATCAGCATGGCACGACGATGCGCAATGCCGAGGTGCCCAGCAACCACGCGGTGGCGGCGGAGGCGGCGGTGGTGATGGCATCAAGCGGCTACATCGTCGTCGCGGCCGACTACGTGGGCTATGGCGCATCGAAGGGCGTGCCCCATCCCTATCTGCTGGCCGCGCCATCGGCCGCCGTGGTGATGGACCTGCTGACCGCCACCCGCTACTGGCGCTATACCCAGAAGATCCTGGATAACAAGCAGCTCTTTCTCGGCGGCTATTCCGAGGGCGGCTACGTGACGATGGCCGCGCACCGTGTGCTGCAGGCCAGCACCAGCCCGGTGCGCAGCCAACTGGTCAGCGTCGTGACCGGCGCGGGCCCCTACAGCGTCGAGGTCACGATGGACCAGCTGCTGGACCGTGTGCGTACGGCCGCGCCCAAGCTCGCGCCGCTGCTGCAGCCCGGCCTGTTCAAGCTGCTCAGCGACACGGTGCGCCGCGATGTGCGCGACCTGCTGCTGAAGGAGCTGATGAGCGACCAGGCCGACGTCACGTTCACGCCGCACTTCATCGACAACTACCTGGCCGATGACAGCGCCGCGATGAATCTGCACAGCAATGTGCACAACTGGAAACCGGCGGTGCCGACCCGGCTGTACCACGGCCGTGACGACCGCACCGTGCCCTACCAGACGGCAGTGGCCACCTTGCAGGCGATGCAGACCCAGGGTGCTGGCGGCCTGGTCACCCTGACCGACTGCCCGGCCCAGCCGGCCGGCCATCTGGACTGCGTCAAGCCGTTCTGGAACTTCATGCTGGCGGAGTTCGCCACCCAGGCCAAGGACCTCTGAATCACCCCAAGGCCATGCGGCCGACGGTGACGCCGCAGGCGTACTCCGGAATCGGCTCGTAGCAGCGGATTTCGCCCAGGCCGCCGGCGGCCCCGGCCACGGCAATCAGGGTGCGGATCTCGAAGCCGCCCTGGCCGCCATCGCGATAGACCTCGGCATCGGTGTAGGCGGTCAGCGCCGCGGGTTCGTTGCGGGCCCAGCGTTGCAGAAAGTCCTGGTCCCAGGCGGTGTTGATCTTGCCGGTGTCGGGCGTGCAGGGCCAGTGCGAGATACCGCCGGTGCCGATGAGGGCAATGCGCTCCGGCTGCGCGTCGCAGGCAGCGCGCAACGCCTGGCCCATCGCATAGGCGCGGGGCAGCGGCGTCATCGGCGGGCACTGGCAGTTGATGTTGACCGGTATCACCGGCAGCTCGTAGCCGGGCGTCAGAAAGTGCAGCGGCACCATGATGCCGTGATCGAACTGCCATTCCTCGCAATAGGCCATGTCGATGCGCGGCAGCAGGCCGTCGAGCAGGCGGCGCGACAGTTCCTTGGCGCCGGGCACCCGCCGGCGCGGTATGCGCAGCCAGTCGGGATCCTCGATCGGGCCCTCGTAGTGCTCGGCCATGCCGATCGCGAAGGCAGGCATATTGTTCATGAAGAAGTTGGCGAAGTGCTCGGCGGCGATGACGATCAAGGCATCGGGCCGGCTCGCCTCCAGCTCGGCGCGCAAAGTGGCCAGCGCGTCGAAGTAGCGGCCACGCCTGGCCGGGTCGGCCCGCTCGGTGCGGGCCGTGATGCCCGGGCCATGGCTGCAGATGCCGGCAAAGACCAGGCTCATGAGAGATCTCCGTCGGTGGTCATCGCGTACAGTCCGGCGCGCACCGGCCCGTGCTCGCGCACGCCCTGGCGCATGGCCTGCAGATAGTCGTCCCAGGCCAGGCCCCACAGCGCGGCATAGTGCATCAGCAGCTGGCCGTTGACGCCCAACACATAGAGCAGGCCGATGTCGGGCGCGGCCAGCGCGCCAAGCTCCTCGGCGCTGAGCTCGTAGTCGGCAAGCACCGCCGCCGGGCCGGCCTTCAGCCGCTGGGCCAGGGCCGGGTCGCGGTTGACCTGGTAGATCAGCTTCTGCACCGCGTACAAGCTCATCGCGTCCACTCCAGCATGGGCGCCAGCGCATAGGCGCGTTGCGCATGTTCGGTGGCCACCACGCGCTGAACCGCCGGCCGCTGCCAGACGCGCTCGGCCAGCGCCTGGTAGTGGGGCCGCGCCGGCAGCTCGGCGCCTATGCGCTCGTCATAGGTCCAGAGAAAGAACACGAACAGATAGGCGTCGCAGACGCTGAAGCGCTCGCCCACCGCATAGCTCTTGCCCGCCAGGCGCTGCTCAATCGTCAGCAGGGCCTGGCGCAGCCGCTGCCGGCCCTGCAGGCGCACGGCGTCCTGGCCGGCCAGGCAGGCGCCCGCATAGTGCTCGGGCCGGAAGATGGCGCGAAAGCTCGGGTGCAGGCTGCTGGAAACGAAGTTCATCCACTCGTGCGAGCGGGCCCGCTGCAGGGTGCCCGGTCTTGCCAGCAGGCCCTGCTCGGGTGCTCGGTCGGCCACCCAGGTCAGGATGGCCTGCGATTCGGTCAGCAGCTGATCGCCCAGGCCCAGCGCCGGCACCGTGCCCAGCGGGTTGAGCGCCAGAAAGCGTGAATCGCGGTGCGCCTGGGTGCGTATGTCCACGCATTCGGCCGTGTAGGCCAGGCCGGATTCCTCCAGCGCGATATGCGAGGCCAGCGAGCAGGCCTTGGGGCTGTAGTAAAGGCGGAGGATTTCGGCGCTCATGACGGCGCAGCTTAGACGCCGCGCCTGGTGTGTTGCTCAAGCCGGGCTTGAGCTTTGCTGCAGACTCACCAGAACTGCCACTGCCCCGTCTGCACGACCCAGATGCCCAGCGCGCCGTTGGTGACCGCATGGGCGATCACCGCCGTCCACAGCTTGCCGGTGCGGCGGTACAGCCAGGCATAGGCCAGGCCGGCGATGATGGCGCCCAGCCACAGGGTGTGGGCAAGCATGAACAGAAAGGTCGAGATGGCGATGGCCCGCAGGCCGACACGACGCGGATCGACAGTCTCGAACTGCGGTGCCTGCACCCAGCGCATCAGAAAGCTGCGCCAGAACAGCTCTTCCATCACCGGCACCAGCAGCGCAGCACCGACCCAGCGCACGATGATCAGCGGCCACAGCAACTCGCCATTGGCATCGACCGGGTGGAAGGTGGCGGTGGCCTCGCCCAGCATCATCCATGGGGCGTCCAGCCGTATCCACAGCGCGAACACCGCCAGGCCCAGGCCTATGGACAGCAGCGTCTCAGAGGCCGTGGGCAGGTTCTGCCGCGCCAGCTCGCCATAGCCGCGCCAGTACCAGGCCAGCAGCCCACCGACCACGGCGACGCTCAGGCCATAGACCCAGCGCGGGTCAAGGCTTGCCAGGCCGGCATCGCCCAGCGCGCCGCGCAGCCCCAACAGCAGCATGAAGGCCAGAAACGGCACGATGCGCGCGAGGGCGGCAGGGCTGAAGTTGAGGTTCATGCGGGGCGGGAGAGTCCGTTTGTCGCCCTAGGCTAGCGCAGAAATGCTGCAGTTCCATGAGTGCCTGCACGGGGGCACTGTGCCGCCGTGCGATCTGCCACTCAATTGCAGGGCTCAGACGGAGCGCTGCTCCAGCACATAGTTTGCGCCGTCGAACTGGCCGAGCTTGTCCACCAGATAGGGCAGCTCGGCGGCCAGCATGTCGTGCAGCACAAAGGGCGGGTTGGCAATGAACAGGCCCGAGCCCAGCATGCCGAAGCCGCGCTCATCCGGCTGGGCGACCGTCAGGCGCACATGCAGCCAACCCTTCTTGGCCATGGTGTCGCCTGTGGCCTTCAGGCGTTGGGGCAGCTGCGCCGCCTCCAGCAGCTGGATCTGCGGGTACCAGACGATCAGCACCGTCTCGGCGAACTTCTGCAGGCCTTCGCGCACGGCGGTCAGCACCTTGGCGTAGTCGCTCTTGATCTCGTAGGACGGGTCCATCAGCACCACGGCGCGGCGCGACGGCGGCGGCAGCTCGCCCTTCAGCGCGGCAAAACCATCCTTGTCGCTGACCTGGGTGTTGGGCCTGTCCTTCATATAAGACTCGACGATGCGGAAATCGGTCGAGTGCAGCTCGAACAGGCGCATGCGGTCGTCGGGCCGCAGCAGGCCCTTGGCGATGGCCGGCGAGCCCGGGTACTGGCGCAGCTGGCCGTCCTCGTTGAAATCCTTGACCTGCTGCACATAGGCGGCCAGGCCGGGCGGCAGGTCCTTGCGGTCGAAAAGTTTGCCCACACCCATCGCGTACTCGCCCTTCTTCTGGGCGTAGCGGCCTTCCAGCGAATAGCCGCCGGCGCCCGCGTGGGTGTCGATCAGGGTATAGGGTTTGTCTTTTTCCCCCATATAGCGCAGCACCTGGCCGAGTACCAGGTGTTTGAGTACATCGGCATGGTTGCCGGCGTGAAAGGCGTGTCTGTAAGCAAGCATGGGGGCAATGTAGCCGTTGTTTGACCTAGCACGAACTCCTGCGGGGCGCTGACGCGAGGTTTTATCAAAACTGCGTACCCTTGGAGGCATCCATTCCCGAAAGCAGTCCCATGACCTCCCTGTTCGACCCGATCCGCCTTGGCGATGTAGAACTTTCCAACCGCGTCGTGATGGCGCCGCTGACGCGCAACCGCGCCATCCACCAGCTGCCCAACGCGTTGCATGTCGAGTATTACCGTCAGCGCGCCAGCGCTGGGCTGATCATCAGCGAGGGCACGCAAATCTGTCCCGAGGGCCAGGGCTATCTGGACACCCCCGGCATCCACACGCCCGAGCAGGTGGCGGCCTGGCGCAAGGTGACGGACGCGGTGCACGCCGAGGGCGGCCGTATCGCCGTCCAGCTGTGGCATGTGGGCCGCATCTCGCTGAAGGCCTTTCAGCCGGGCGGCCAGGCGCCGGTATCGTCGACAGCGAAGCCGGCGACGACCAAGACCTATGCCACCGAGGGCTTCGTCAATGTCGATGTCCCGCGCGCGCTGCGCACCGACGAGATTCCGGGCCTGATCCAGGCCTATGTCCATGCCGCCCGCTGCGCGATAGAGGCCGGCTTCGACGCCGTCGAAGTACATGGCGCCAATGGCTACCTGCTGGACCAGTTCCTGCGCGACAGCGTCAATGACCGCACCGATGCCTATGGCGGCTCCATCGAGAATCGCGCCCGTTTGCTGATCGAGGTGATGACGGCCATCGCTGGCGCCATCGGCCCCGGCCGCACCGGTCTGCGCCTGAGCCCGGTCACGCCCAGCAACGACATCGGCCAGGACAGCAACCCCCAGGCCCTGTTCAACTACGTGGCCGAGCAGCTGGCGCCGCTGAAGCTGGCCTTCTTGCATGTCGTCGAGGGCGCCACCGGTGGCCCGCGCGATGTCGCCCCGTTCGACTTCGAGGCGATGCGCCAGAAGTTCGGCGGCTCCTGGATGGTCAACAACGGCTACAGCCGCGAGATGGCGATGGATGTCATCGCCAAGGGCCTGGCAGACACGGTGGCCTTCGGTCGCGCCTTCATCGGCAACCCCGATCTGGTGCAGCGTCTGCGCCAGAACAGCGAGTTACAGGAATCGAACCGCGCCACCTACTATGGCGGCGGCGCTGAGGGCTATATCGACTATCCGACGCTGGCTCAGTCCAAGGCTTAGAGCTTGCGGCCCGCCGAGCGGCTGCGGAACAGCTCGCTGATGCCGACCTCGCGTGGGCCCGCTATCAGCTCGAAGGCCTCGCCGGGCCGCAGCAGGCCCGGTGAGCGCACGCTCAGGTAGAAGCCGCACCAGCCGCTCTGCGTCATCATCTTGACGGCCTGGTTGAAGCCCATCACCGCGTTGAACTTGAAGCAGGGAAAGCGCGGTTCGCTGACGGCCAGCTCGCAGCCGGGGAAGCGCAGCACATCGCCGATCCAGACCTGGTTCTCCAGCAGGCCGCTCAGCGACAGGTTCTCCCCCATGCTGCCCGGTGGCAGATCAGCGTCGGGCTCGGCCGCCCTGGCCTGGGCCCGCACGGTCTGCCAGAACGGGTAATGCTCCTGCGGATAGGCATAGACCGCCTTGGCCAGGCCGCCATGGACGCTGAGGTCGGCCTGCTCGTCGCCGGTCAAGCCCATGGGGCCGACCTGCACCGGCCCGTCTACCGCGCGCTTGCGTATGCCCGACATCACGGTCTGGCCTTCGGCCTGCAGCGCCGCGGCTCGGCCCACATTGATATGCAGCAGTTTCATTGGAGTGATGAAAGTCAAGGATTCGTGACGGATCTTACGAGTGCGTCAGCCCCCAATCGTCGCTTGCATCACCTTATTCCGCAATTGCATGACCCCCGGGGATGCGGTAGTTACGGCGTGGTTACATTGGGGTGACAATCGCTTCCCCGCCGGCCGTTTGGATCAAAACGCCCGGATGGCCGGCCCACAAAGCCGGTCAGGCGCCGGACCTGCGCGACCCGCAGCGAAGGCGGAATTGGGCCAGCCCCGCGAGAGGCGCTTTGCCATGTGCCTCGCAACGAGGCTCGCCCAATTCTGCTTTTTGACATTGATTGGGACTCACCATGAACCGACCCGCCATGGAAGGGCTGCGCTTGAACGTGCCCGCCTACGTGAAACACGCCCGTCTGATTGCCTGGGTTGCGGAAGTAGCCGCGCTCACGCAAGCCAGCGATGTCTATTGGTGTGACGGCAGCCAGGCCGAGTACGACCGGCTGTGCGCCCAGCTGGTCGAGGCCGGCACCTTCAAGAGGCTGAACCCCGAGCTGCGTGCCAACAGCTATCTGGCCTGCAGCGACCCCAGCGACGTGGCGCGCGTCGAAGACCGCACCTATATCTGTTCCGAGCGCAAGGAAGACGCCGGCCCGACCAATAACTGGATGGCACCGGCCGAGATGCGCCAACTGCTGCAGTCGGGTGACAAGGCCTTGTTCAAGGGCGCGATGCGTGGCCGCACCCTTTACGTCGTGCCCTTCAGCATGGGCCCGCTGGGCTCGCCGATCGCGCACATCGGCGTCGAGCTGAGCGACAGCCCCTATGTGGCCGTGAACATGCGCATCATGACCCGCATGGGTCGTGGCGCGCTGGACGTGCTGGGCGAGAACGGCGAGTTCGTGCCCTGCGTGCACACCGTCGGCGCGCCGCTGGCCGAGGGCCAGCAAGACGTGGCCTGGCCCTGCAACAGCACCAAGTACATCGTCCACTATCCCGAAACGCACGAGATCTGGTCCTACGGCTCCGGCTACGGCGGCAACGCGCTGCTGGGCAAGAAGTGCTTCGCGCTGCGCATCGCCTCGACGATGGGCCGTTACCAGGGCTGGCTGGCCGAGCACATGCTGATACTGGGCGTCACCAATCCGGCCGGCAAGAAGTACCACGTCGCCGCCGCCTTCCCCAGCGCCTGCGGCAAGACGAACTTCGCGATGCTGATCCCGCCGGCCGGCCTGAACGGCTGGAAGGTCACCACCATCGGCGACGACATCGCCTGGATCAAGCCGGGCCAGGACGGCCGCCTGTACGCGATCAACCCCGAGGCCGGCTACTTCGGTGTCGCTCCGGGCACCAACACGCTGACCAACTTCAACTGCATGGCCAGCCTGACCCATGACGTGATCTTCACCAATGTCGCGCTGACCGATGACGGCGATGTGTGGTGGGAAGGCATGACCGACACGCCGCCGGCCCATCTGATCGACTGGCAAGGCAAGGACTGGACACCGGCCATCGCAAAGGAAACCGGCGCCAAGGCCGCCCATCCGAACGCTCGCTTCACGGTGGCCGCGCTGAACAACCCGGTGCTCGATGCCGAATGGGACAACCCCGCCGGCGTGGCCATCGATGCCTTCATCTTCGGCGGCCGCCGTTCAACGACGGTGCCCCTGGTCAGCGAAGCCCGCACCTGGATGGAAGGCGTCTACATGGCCGCCACCATGGGTTCGGAGACCACCGCCGCCGCCGCCGGTCAGCAGGGCGTGGTGCGCCGCGACCCGTTCGCCATGCTGCCCTTCTGCGGCTACAACATGAGCGACTATTTCCAGCACTGGCTGGACATGGAGCACAAGCTTGAGTCCCTGGGCGGCCAGCTGCCCAAAATTTTCTGCGTCAACTGGTTCCGCAAGGGCCCGGACGGCAAGTTCGTCTGGCCCGGCTATGGCGAGAACATGCGCGTGCTGAAGTGGATGCTGGAGCGCGTCGAGGGCACCGGCAAGGCCGAGGAACACCTGTTCGGCCTCAGCCCCGGCTACGGCGATCTGCAATGGGACGGCCTGGACTTCAGCCCCGCCCAGTTCGAGCAGGTCACCCACATCGACAAGGCCGCCTGGAAGGCCGAGCTGGAACTGCACACGGCCCTGTTCGAGCAGCTGAGCTACCACCTGCCGGCGGAGCTTCAAGCCACCAAGGCCCAGATCGAGGCCCGCCTGGCCGACTGATCACCTGCAACCAGACGTAGAAAAGCCCGCTTTGAAGCGGGCTTTCTCAATATTGGTTCTCAGCCGAAAGGCTTGTATCGCCTTTCGTCCTTCGCCAGGCACAAGCCCCTTCCGGGCCTTGTGTCCGGGCTCAGTTACGGCGTGCGTTGGCGGCGCGCAGTTCGGCGGCGAACGACGGCATGCTCATTTCGTACTGGTCGGCCAAGTTCAGCAGTTCGCGTTCGGCGGCGCGGTCGGCGGCGGCGGCGCGGTAGGCCTTGACGCTGGCCAGCAGGCTCAGCCAGGCGCGGGCGCCGATCGAGGACAGGGAGCCGCTGTGGCGGATGGAGTGGCGGGTCGGCAGACCGAAGGTTTGGGATGCGATGCTCATGGCGTTTCCTTGACTGTTGGGAGACCCTTTTGGAGTCGATGGCGAGAGTTTAGGGTTAACCCTAGACATTAAGCCAATGAAAGATGCGCATTGAAGGTATAAACAGATCGCATGCCTTCTGCACGACCTCATGAACTTCCGCACCCTCGATCTGAACCTGCTGCGCGTGTTCGACGCCGTCATGGCCGAGGGCAATCTGACCCGCGCCGCCGAGCGCCTGGCGATGACGCAGCCGGCCGTCAGCCACGCGCTGAAGCGGCTCAAGGAGGCGATGGGCGAGGACTTGTTCCAGCGCCAGGCCTTCGGCGTCAAGCCCTCATCCCATGCCGAGAGCCTGTGGCCCGAGGTGCGCGCGGCGCTGAACCGGCTGCGCCTGGCCCTGGATCCGGCCGACTTCAATCCGCAGGTCGACGAGCTGACCGTCCACCTGGCCATGGCCGACGCCACCGCCGCCATGCTGCTGCCGCCGCTGATGGTGGAGTTCGAACGCCTTGGCGTGCTGGCCAATATTCGAGTGCTGCCGCTGACCACCCGCGACCCACGGAGGCTGCTGGAGCAGGGCGAGGTCGATTGCGCGGTGGGCTATTTCCCGAATGCGGTAGCAACCCTGGCCTCCCAGGCCGGCATGGCGCCGATACGCAACTACCGCTTGTATGAGAGCGAGTATGTCTGTGTGATGCGACGCGGCCATCCGCTGGCCGATCAGGAACTGACCCTGGACGCCTACTGCGCCGCCCGCCACCTGCTGGTCAGCTTCTCGGGCCGGGCCCATGGTTTTGTCGATGAGTCGCTGGGCGCGCTGAACCGCAGTCGCCGCATCGTGCTGACGGTGAACCAGTTCTTCACCGCCGGCCGGGTGGTCGCGCACTCCGACCTGCTGACCGTGCTGCCGGCGTCTTTCATTGATGCGACCGGCTACAAGCGCGAGCTGATCGAGCGGCCGCTGCCGATGCCGCTGGCGCGCGTGCATGTCGAAATGCTGTGGCATCTGCGCAATGATGACCATCCTGCCCAGGCCTGGCTGCGCCAGCGGCTGATTGCTGCCGCCATCAACGCCCAGGCCCTGCCTGCAGCGCCCCGTAACCGACGACAATCGGACCTATGAAACACGCACCCCCCGACCAAAGCCGCCCGCTGACCCGCGACCTCACCGACTCCGAGTTCGCCGAGCTCGACGAGTTGCTGGCCCAGACGCCCGCGCCGCTGCAGGCGCTCGATCCCATCATGCTCGACGGCTATCTGTGCGGCGTGCTGGTGCAGCCCCGGCTGATTCCGCGCGAAGAGTGGCTGCCGCCGATCTTCGACTACGAAGGCGCCTCCTTGCCGGACGATATCGACGCCGCCTGGCTGGAACGCGTCACCGCCCTGGTCACCCGCCGCCACACGGCGCTGGGACGCACCCTGGCCGAGAACGGCTGGTTCGACCCGCTGGTGATGGATCTGGAGGCCGAAGAGGCTGCCGGCGACGCGCCGTCGGACGAAGAAGCGGCCGTGCTGGCAGGCATGAACCCGCTGTCGCGCTCGCTGATGCCCTGGGTGGCCGGCTTCCAGCATGCGACGCTGTCCTTCCCCGACCTGGCCGATCTGCCCAGCGAGGCGGTGATGTCGGCGCTCGCCCGGTTGTATCGCCACCTGCCGGCCGAGACCGATGAGGAGCGCGAGTTGCTGGCCACCTTGGAAAAGGAATTCCCGCTGAAGGACATCGACGACGCCGTCGAAGACATGGTCGCCACGGTGGCCGAGCTGAACGACCTGACCCGCGAGCAGCGCTACAAGGTCGAGGCGGTCAAGCGCGAGGCGCCCAAGGTCGGCCGCAACGACCCCTGCCCCTGCGGCAGCGGTCGCAAGTTCAAGGTCTGCCACGGGGCGAATTGACGCCTGAGCATGCAGTTTCAATTGCTGTCCGATCTCCATATGGAGACGGAGCCCTTCGACCCGGTGCCTGCACCGGACGCCGAGTTGCTGGTGCTGGCCGGCGACATCGACACCACCTGGGCCAGCCTCGAGCGCTTTCGCGGCTGGCCGGTGCCCATGCTGTTCGTGCCCGGTAATCATGAGTTCGATGGTCGCGACATCCACGAAGCCCGGGCCGGTCTGCGCGAGCTGACGGCGAGTCTGGACATGACGATGCTGGACTTCGACAGCTGCGTGCTGACCGACCGGGAGGGCCGGCGCGTGCGCTTTGTCGGCAACACGCGCTGGAGTGATTTTGAGGTATTCGGCGCCCAGCAGCTGGACCGTGCGATGCGGGCCGGCGCCTACTTCCAGCGGGTGATGGGGGCGACCCGAAACGGCGCGGTGTTCGACGCCAAGGCGGTGCGGGAGGAGGGGCTGTTGTGTCGCGACTGGCTGGCCAGGACCCTGGTCGAGCCGGTCGAGGGGCGCTGGGATGCGCAGGTGGCGATCACCCATTTCGCACCCAGCCTGAAGAGCGCCGACAGCCGCTACGGCAACCAGCCGGGCACGGCGAGTTTCTGCAACAACGATGAGGCGCTACTGCCCTTGGTGGATGTCTGGGTGCACGGCCATCTGCATTGCCGGCATGACTATCTGTTTGCCCACACGGGCGGCGCAACAAGGGTGCTCAGCAATGCCCGGGGCCTCTTGCGCAAGGGCGAGGCCGACGGCCATGACCCGCTCAAAACATTCGAGGTCTTTGTCTAGCTCAGCGCCGCGACAACCAGGACATCGGCGCTTCCTGCTTGTAGGCCTCGACGCCGGCCGCGTCCTTGACCGGCCAGTAGTCCATTTCCTCGTCGAGGCTGGCTTCCATGCCGAAGGCAGTGCCGAGGTCGGCCGGGTCCTGCTCATGCGGGACGCGCGCGCGGTCGGTGGAGCGGCGGAACTGGAGCATGGCGGGCAGGAATCTCATGGGGGCCTCACTGCGTACATCGGGGGTGTAGGTAGTTTCGTCCTCGTTGTAAAAAAGTGAACACCCCAATTGGGTGGACAACAACGGATTCATGGGCAAAACGCACACCGCATCCCTAAGCATGGGGGTGCTCCGGGCCTGCTTTGCCGTGGCTTGTGGGCCGAGGTTCACGCGGTGCTTGCGCCAGGGCCAGGAGGCCCTGGCCTTCGCCAGGCACAGTCAGTCCTCAGGACTGCCTGTGTCCGGGCTCAGCCTTGTTGCAATTTCGCACCGATTGGGGATGGTGCTCAGGTGTAAACCCTATATGCTGCGCACCTTGTCCCGGCTTTGTAACTCTCGGCTCAATCCATCACTTTGCAATGAAGCAGCAGTTCTTCAATTGCCTCACCTGGGGCGTGGTCGGCAGCGCGGTGCTCAGCTCCGTGTGGCTGGCCGCGAGCGTGCCGGTGATGGATCTGCAGGCCGCCAAGCTGATCGACCAGGACAGCAGCCTGATGCCCCTGCCCACGGAAGCCACTGCGGCCGGACCGGCTGCTTCGGCACCGGGAAGCGACCGGCGCTGAGAGGCGCTCACTCCTGAGCCAGGGCGCGGCGCGCGCCATCGGCCAGGGCCCTGCCCACTTCGGTCAGCAAGGCCACGCCAGGCTCTTGAGCGACGCTGTCGGGCAGCAGCTTCCATTGATGCCAGAACAGCGCCACGTCCAATGTCACCTCCGGCCGCAGGGCCACCAAGGCGCCGCTGGCTAGCAGCGGCCGTACCTGGAGCTCGGGTGCGACGCCAATGCCCCAGCCCATTTGCACGGCGTGCACATAGGCCTCCGACGACGGCACATAACGCTCCTGCAAAGTTGGCGCACGCAAACCAAAGGCGCGCGAGACCCATTGGACCTGGGTGTCGTCCTTGCGGTTGAAGACCAGAAACGGCAGCTGGGAGAAATTGACCGGCGTCAGGCCCTCGGGAAACCGCCCAGCGATCAGTGCCGGGCTGGCCACCGCGATGTAGCGCATCACGCCCAGCGGCTGGACCAGGCAGCCGCGCAGCGCTTCGCGCACGGTGCTGACGCAACCCAGCACCGCACCCTGGCGCAGCCAGTCGTGGGTGAAGTCCTGGTCATCGACGACCAGTTCCAGGCCGTAACCGGCTTGCAGACCCTGCTGCACCAGGCCGTCAAGCGCAGGCAACACCCAGGTCGCCAGGCTGTCGGCATTGACGGCAATCGGCAGCCGCTCCATCGCCGTCTGCTGCAGGCCCAGCTCGCGGGCCACATCGCTGCTCAGCGCCTGGATCTGCCGGGCCAAGCGCAGCAGCAGCTTGCCCTGCTCGGTCAGTCGTAGCGGCCGGGTGCGTATGACCAGCAACTGGCCGACCTGAGCCTCCAGCGCACGCAGGCGCTGCGACACGGCGCTCTGCGTGATGTTCAGGCGCTGGGCGGCACGCTCGAAGTTGCCCTCGTCGGCCAGGGCCGCCAGGCACTGCAGCGCGGCCAAGTCCAGGTCTTTCATAAGTAGATCTAATGTTGCGAGAGAAGTATGAATGTAGCTTCAACAATCGGGGGAAGCTACCGACAATGCGGGCACTGCCGCTGTCGCGGCCAAGGCAAGACCTCGCCCCATGGATTCGCATATCGCCACAGCCGTGACCCAGGGCTGGCTCACCGGAGCCAGCCTGATCATGGCCATTGGCGCGCAGAACGCGCTGGTGCTGCGCCAGGGCCTGCGCCGCCAGCATGTGGGGCCGGTGGTCCTGCTGTGCAGCCTGTCCGATGTGGCGCTGATCTGCCTGGGCGTATTCGGCCTGGGCGCCGCCATCGCCAGCTCGCCGCTGGTGATGGAAATCTTCCGCTTCGGTGGTGCGGCCTTTCTCCTCTACTACGCCGCGCGCTCGGCCTGGCGTGCCTGGCAGGGTGCCGACAGCCTGCAGACCGCCGGCGCCGGCCTGGGTCTGCAGGCGGCCCTGGGCGCTGCGGCGACGATGACTTTTCTGAACCCGCACGTCTATCTGGACACCGTCGTGCTGCTGGGCACCGTCGGTTCGCAGCAGCCGGCCGAGTTGCGCTGGGCCTTTGCCAGTGGCGCGAGTCTTGCGTCGGTGATGTGGTTCGGATTGCTCGGTTTCGGGGCTGCGGCGGTGGCCACCCCCTTGCAAAAGCCGGTGGTCTGGCGTGTCATCGACGGCTTGATCGCCGTGCTGATGGCCAGCCTGGGCCTGCAACTGCTGATGCGCCCGCTGGTGGTGCAGTAGCGATCAATCGAAAGAAAGCCGACGGCGCTGCCGTCAGAACGGGAATGCTGTGAAAGTCGTCGTCTTGGGTGCGGGCATCATCGGTGTGAGCACCGCCTGGTATTTGCTGGAGGCCGGCCATGAGGTCACCGTGGTGGACCGTCAGTCCGAGGCTGCGCATGAAACCAGCTTTGCCAATGGCGCGCAGATCTCGGTCAGCTTCTGTGAGCCCTGGGCCAATGCCGGCGCACCGTTCAAGGTCGCCAAATGGTTGCTTCGCGATGATTCGCCACTGCTGTTCCGCCCCAGCCTGGACCCGCAGCAATGGCGCTGGGGCCTGAGCTTTCTGACCCAGTGCACGACGGCCGCCTTCGAGCGCAATGTCGAGGAGCTGGTGATGCTGGGCCGCTACAGCCACGAGTCGCTGAAGAGCCTGGTCGCGCAGACCGGCATCGAATACAACCGGCTTGAGCGCGGCATCCTGCACTTCTTCTCCAGCCAGCATGACTTCGACGCCGGGGCGGCCGGCGCCGAGGTGATGCGCCGCCATGGCGTCGATCGCCGCGTGCTGAATCGCGACGAGGTGCTCAAGGTCGAGCCGGCGCTGGCCAGCTTCGGCAGCAATATCTTCGGCGGCACCTTCACGCCCAGCGACGAGTCGGGTGACTGCGCCGTCTTTACCCAGGAGCTGACCAAGCGCTGCATGGCCCGCGGCGCCACCTTCCTGTTCGAGCACGACATCCTGGCGCTGGAACAGGCCGGCGGCGGCATCAGCGGCGCGCGCATCGCCGCCTCCCGCACCGGTGCGACCGGCACGCTGCAGGCCGATGCCTTTGTGGCCGCGATGGGCTCCTACACTGCGCCGCTGCTGCGTACCGTGGGTGAAGACCTGAACATCTACCCGGCCAAGGGCTACTCGACGACGATGCGCCTCAAGCACCCCGAGCGCGCCAGCGTCGTCAGCCTGCTGGACGACACGCGCAAGATCGCGATCTCACGGCTGGGCGACCATGTGCGCATTGCCGGTACGGCGGAGCTGGTCGGCTACGACACGCAGCTGAACAACGCCACCTCGCGCGTGCGCTGCGAGGCCCTGGTGCGCCGCTACGAGGAGCTGTTCCCGGGCGTGGCCGACACCAGCGAGACCAATTTCTGGACCGGCCTGCGCCCGAGCACGCCGACCAACATCCCCTATATCGGCCACAGCAGGAAGCACAGCAATCTGTGGATCAATGCCGGCCACGGCACCCTGGGCTGGACGCATGGCGCGGGCTCGGGGCGTGCACTGGCGGAGCTGATGAGCGGCAAGCAGCCGGACACCAAGTTCGCGTTCTATGGGCCCAAGGCGCGCTGATCGCTACAATCCGCGCCCCGCTCCTCATTCCACAGGGCCTGGCCCACGCCGGGCTCATCGCCATGCCCGTGCCTGCTTCCGCCTCCCGTTCGTTCTGCGCCATTGACTTCGGCACCTCCAACTCGGCCATCGCGATTCCGGACACCGGCCGCCGCATGCGCCTGGTGCCGCTGGAGGGCAGCAACACGACGATGCCGACGGCGGTGTTCTATTTTGCCGACCTCGAGCACGACGAGGACGGCCCGGCCCGTGCCTTCGGTCGCGCCGCCGTGGCGGCCTATGTCGAAGGCGCCGAAGGCCGGCTGATGCGCTCGATGAAGAGCATCCTTGGCTCTGGCCTGGTAGAGCAGAGCACCGATGTCGGCGGCGGGCGGGCAGTCAAGTATTTCGATGTGCTGGCGGGCTATCTGAAGCGGCTGCGTGCCTGCGCCCAGGCCGAGCATGCCGAGACGAATCTGCACCAGGTGGTGCTGGGCCGGCCGGTGTTCTTCGTCGATGAAGATCCGGAGCGCGATGCCGCGGCCCAGGGCACCCTGGAGGCGGCCGCCCGCGCGGTCGGCTTCGATGAGGTGCATTTCCAGTTCGAGCCCATCGCCGCGGCCTTCGACTATGAGCAGCAGGCGCAGGCCGAGCAGATCGTGCTGGTGGCCGACATCGGCGGCGGTACCTCGGACTTTTCGCTGGTGCGCGTCGGTCCGGACCGCATGCACCGGCTGGATCGCCGCGACGACATCCTGGCCAACCACGGCGTGCACGTGGCCGGCACCGATTTCGACCGCCGTGTCGAGCTGAGCAGCATCCTGCGCGAGTTCGGCTACCAGGCCATGGGCCCCAGCATTGCCGGCTCGACGCCGCGCGAGGTGCCCAGCGCCGTCTATTTCGATCTGGCCACCTGGCATCTGATCAACACCGTCTACAGCCCGGCGCGGGTGATGGAGTTGCGGGCGATGAAGAGCTTCTACGGCAATGTGCGCCACCACCAGCGGCTGATGACGGTGATCACCGAACGCCTGGGCCATGAGCTGGCGGCACGGGCCGAGGACGCCAAGATCCAGGTCTCGGGCGGCGGCGACACCGAGATCGATCTGGGCCTGGTCGAGTCCGGCCTGCTGGTCGGGCTGAGCGAGGCGACCGCGGTGGCCTCGCTCGAAGCCGACATCCAGCGCATCGTGCAGACCGCCCGTGACACCGTGCGCGAGGCCGGCCTGAAGCCGGAGCAGGTCAATGCGCTGTATCTGACCGGGGGCTCCACCGGCCTGCGCCTGCTGGCCGACCGCATCGCGGCCGAGTTCAGCCGGGCCCAGGTGGTGCGCGGCGACCGTTTCGCCTCGGTCGCCACCGGGCTGGCGCTGCACGCCGCCCGGCTCTACGCCTGATCAGCGCTTGCGAGGGGTGGGGCCGGCTGGCGGCGCCTGCTTGCGGGCGATGCGCCTGGGAACCTCGGCCACCGGCTTGGGCTGAGGCCGCGAGATATCGGCCAGTTGCAGGCAGCTGCGCACCAGGCCTTCGACGGCCTCGCTGAGGTCCTCCGGCGGCTCCAGGGTCTCGATCTCGGCCAGCAGCGCGTCGGCGTCTTCCAGATCGTCCGCATCGAGGTGCATATAGATGGTGGCCAGCGGCTCCAGTAGGTCGGCGGCCGACAGACCCATCAGCGCGGTGAACATATCGGCGCCCAGTGCGAAGCCGGCCACCCAGGGGAACACCGTCTCGGACGGCGTGGCCTCGTCGTCCATCTCGAACACCCAGGGGTCGAACCATTGGCGCTCGGTGATCGCGGCTTTCAACTCCTGATGGCGGCGCAGCACCAGCGCGTGCAGCGCCTCGGGCTTGTAGCGCGGGGGCAGGGGGCGCGCCTCGATGTCGGTGACATAGGGCAGCCACTGCGCGGGCAAGAGCGGGATCGGTTGCAGGAGCACGGCACAGAGATAGCCGTCCAGCATGCTGACGTCCAGCGGCTCCAGCGGCGCCGGCACCTTGTCCAGCAGTTGTTCCAGCGCCACGATATCGTCCTCGCCCATGGGTGCTTGCGGTGCAGCTGCGGGCCGTTTGGGCGCAGCGGCGGGGCTGCGAGGCGGGGTTTTGGTGAGTGGGCGGTGCGGGGGCTTGGCGGAATTCATGCCCGATTGTGACCGGGAGTCTGCTTGGCGACCACTTGGTGGCTGACCTGCCGGCCGAATTTGCAGAACCGGCAAAAAGTCAAGATCACACGCAACCTCATTGTTAGGGATGGCCAGGGAGAACCCTGATCCCTACAGTAGCAATCCTGCCTGGCGATTTTTGCCATGCTCCGTTCCCAACGACGTCCTTCCAAGGACTTGTACACGCCCATCCGGTTTACCGGGTGGGCGTTTTTTTTATGTGCTCTGGGCCTCGAACCCCGCCCGCAGCGCCTCGCGCAGATGCTCGACCAGCAGCCGCACCGGCCTTGGCGTGGTGCTGCTCCAGGGGTGGATGGCATAGATGCTGTCGCCGAACACGCCTACCGGGCGCCAATCGGGCAGCAGCTCGCGCAGGCGGCCGGCACGCTGGGCGGCGGCGGCACTGAAATCGGGCAGCAGGGCCAGGCCCAGGCCGGCCAGGGCGGCGTCACGCAGCACCTCGCTGTTGCCGGCGCGCAGCGGGCCGCTGACGCTGACGCGGTGGCGTTCGGCATCCAGCCCTTCGGCCACCGGGCCCTGGCGTTCGAACAGCCAGGACACCGGGCCCGGCCGCAGATAGGTCAGGCAGGCATGTTCGGCCAGCTCGGACGGATGCTGGGGCAGGCCGCAGCGCTTGACATAGGCGTTGCTGGCCAGCAGCAGGGTGCGCGAGCCGCAGAGCTTGAAAGCGACATGGCTTTCCGGCGGCGTGCTGGTGTGGCGTATCGCCAGATCGAAGCCCTCCTGGGCCAGCGGCATGATGCGGTCGCTCAGATCCAGCTCGATGCGTACCTCGGGGTACTGGCGGAAGAAGCCCTCCAACTGTGGCGCCACATGCTGGCGGCCGAGGGCCACCGGGGCGGTGACGCGCAACAGCCCGCGCGGCTGGCCGGCGGCGTCGCGGGCCTGGGCGAGGCTGCGGGCGATCTGGGCGAAGCTGTCCGAGCTGTCGTCTACCAGTCGCTGTCCAGCGTCGGTCAGGCGCACCGAGCGCGTGGTGCGCTGCACCAGGGTCTGGCCGATGGCCCGCTCCAGCTCGCTGATCCGCTGGCTGATCGCCGCCTTCGACATCCCCAGGCGCTGTGCCGCCTTGGTGAAGCTGCCCAGCTGGGCGATCACGGTCAGCGCATGCAGCTGGCTCCAGAGCAGGTCATTGCGATTTTCCATTGTTCACATTGTCGAACAATGTGGTCGGCAAAAGTGGATTGGCAAGCGCCCCCCTGCGGCCTAGACTGAATTTTTACCGGAGACACACATGGCCGCACCCGCAGCATTCACATCCAACACCGACATCACCCACTTCATCAACGGCAAGCCGCAGGCGGCCACCGGCGGCCGCAAGCAGGCGGTCTACAACCCGGCCACCGGCGAGGTGGCGCGCCAGGTGCATCTGGCCAGCGTCGACGATGTGAACGCCGCGGTGGCCGCCGCCAAGGCCGCTTTCCCGGCCTGGGCCGATGCCCCTCCGCTGCGCCGGGCGCGGGTGATGTTCAAGTTCCTGGAGCTCTTGAACCAGCAGCGCGACACGCTGGCGGCCATCATCACCGCCGAGCATGGCAAGGTCTTCACCGATGCCCAGGGCGAGGTCACCCGTGGCATCGACATCGTGGAATTCGCCTGCGGCATTCCGCAGCTCCTGAAGGGCGATTACACCGAGCAGGTCTCGACCGGCATCGACAACTGGACGATGCGCCAGCCGCTGGGCGTCGTGGCCGGCATCACCCCGTTCAACTTCCCGGTGATGGTGCCGATGTGGATGTTCCCGGTGGCGATTGCCTGTGGCAACACCTTTGTGCTCAAGCCCAGCGAGCGCGACCCGGCGGCCAGCCTGTTCATCGCCGAACTGCTGCGCCAGGCCGGTCTGCCGGACGGCGTGTTCAACGTCGTCCAGGGCGACAAGGTGGCGGTCGATACGCTGCTGGGCCACCCCGATGTCAAGGCCCTGAGCTTCGTCGGCTCGACGCCGATCGCCCAATACATCTACGAAACCGGTGCCCACCACGGCAAGCGCGTGCAGGCGCTGGGCGGTGCGAAGAACCATATGGTGGTGATGCCCGATGCGGACATCAACCAGACGGTGGACGCGCTGATCGGCTCGGCCTACGGCTCGGCCGGCGAGCGCTGCATGGCGATCTCGGTGGCGGTGCTGGTCGGCGATGTGGCCGACAAGATCGTGCCCCTGCTGGCCGAGCGCGCCCGCACGCTGAAGATCAAGAACGGCATGGAGCTGGATGCCGAAATGGGCCCCATCGTCACCCGCGAGGCCCTGAACCGCATCGAGGGCTATGTGGGCATCGGTGTGCAGGAGGGCGCGAGCCTGGTCGTTGATGGCCGCGGCCACAAGGTCGCCGGCCACGAAGCCGGCTTCTTCACCGGCGGCACCTTGTTCGATCATGTGACGCCGAATATGCGCATCTACAAGGAAGAGATCTTCGGCCCGGTGCTGGCCTGCGTGCGCGTGCCCGACTTCGCCGCTGCCGTCGAGCTGGTCAATGGCCATGAATACGGCAATGGCGTGGCCTGCTTCACCAGCGACGGTAATGTGGCCCGCGAGTTCGCCCGCCGCATCCAGGTCGGCATGGTTGGCATCAATGTGCCGATCCCGGTGCCCATGGCCTGGCATGGCTTCGGTGGCTGGAAGAAGAGTCTGTTCGGCGATATGCATGCCTACGGCGAGGAGGGCGTGCGCTTCTACACCAAGCAAAAGAGCGTGATGCAGCGCTGGTCGTCGAGCGCACCCAAGGGCGCCGAGTTCGCCATGCCCACCTCAAAGTAGACGTCGATGGGTGCGGAGGTTGTTCCTCGAACAACCCCGCACTCTCGGGTGTTCAGGGTTAGCCCTTGGTGGTAAGGTCTGTTGACAGGCAGCGCATCCGCTGCTGTTTCTTTCAGGCTGGCCCTATCCGAGATGTTCGAATCAAGCCCTGAATCCGCCCCTGAGCTGACCAGCGCGCAGCTGGAAGAACTGCTGCGCCAGGCGCGTCAGGCGCGTGAGGCGCTGCAGCTGCCGCAGGGTTTGGCGCTGGCCCATCAGGTCTGGGTGGCGGCCGATGAGCAGGGCTATCTGTCCGAGCAGATCGAGGCCGGCTATCTGCGCGTGTTCTTTCTGGTGCGCCAGGGGGCCTTGGCCGAGATGCTGCGCGCGGGTGAGGAGGTGGCCGCGCTGATGCGCGAGCAGGGCCCCAGCGAGCAGCTTTGCGAGGTGCTGCGCTGGATGACCCTGAGCAGCTTCGAGTCCGGTGACTTCGAGCCCGCGATGCGCTTTGCCCATGAAGGTTGCTCGGTCGCGCAGCGCCTGGGCAATACGCGGCAGATCGCCCTGTCGCTGAACGCGTTGGCGGCGGTGTTCGAGCGCATGGGTGACCCTTGGCAGGCCGAGCGCCTGATGGGTGAGGCTGCGGCCCTTGTGCGCGAGGGCGACTACGCCTTCGAGCGCATGATCTCGCTGAACAATCTCAGCGCCGTGACGCTGGGTGCCTATTACCTGTTGCAGGACGGCGAGCGCTTTGATCTGGCCCGGCAGGCGCTGGAGCGCGGCAAGCAGTACGCGACCGAGGCCTTTGCGCTGGCGCAGGCGGCGGGCGATCCGTTCTCGCTGGTGCTGACGGCCGGCAATCTGGGCGAGGTCAATCTGCACCTGGGTGAGCTCGATGTGGCCGAGGCCCTGCTGCGGCCGGCGCTGGAGCAGGCCCAGGAGCATGGTCTACAAGCCCATGTGCTCAGGCTGCGCTGCGTGCTTGCCGACCTGAGCCTCGCGCGCGGGCGCGCTGATCTGGCGCATCAGGAGATCGCCGATCTGCTCGGGAACTTGACCGAGATGGCTTCGGTGCCGACCCAGCTGCGCGTGCACAAGCTGATGCACCGCACCAGCAAGGCATTGGGCCGCACCGCCGAGGCGCTGAAGCATCTGGAGGCCTTGCACAAGATCGAGCGCCGCAGCACCACGGTGCAGCTGGAGGCGCAGTCGCGCTTCTTCGTCACCCGGCTGGAGGCCGAACAGGCACGGCTGCAGGCCGAGCAGGCGACCTCGTCTTCATCGGTCGCCGGACCGGCCGCACCGGTCATCAGCGGCCAGGACACTATCGACCCCCTCACTGGCCTGCGCAACCGCCGCCATCTGGAGTCGGTGATGCCCGGCCTGATGCTGGCCGCCGAGGCCAAGAGCGCTTCGCTGACCCTGGCCTTGATCGACGTCGATCACCTCAAACAAGTCAACACCGAGTTCGGCTATGCCGCCGGCGACCAGGTCCTGCAGCACCTGGCCGATATGCTGCGCGACAACACCCGCGGCTCGGACATCCTGGTGCGCATGGACGGCGAGGAGTTTCTGGTTGTCTTCCCCGACACCGTGGCCGACCGCGCCTTCGAGGTCTGCGAACGATTGCGCGAGCATGTCGAGCTGCACCCCTGGAACGAGGTGGCGCCGGGCCTGCATGTCACGCTCAGCATAGGCCTGGCCAGCGCGCCGCCCTATGGCACCGACCTGCTGGCCGGGCGGGCGCAGAACGCGATGTACCGGGCCAAGCATCTGGGTATGAACAGGGTGGCCTTGGCGTGATCGCCCTGATCACCGGGGCCAGCCGCGGCATCGGCGCGGCCACTGCGCTGCTGTGTGCCGAGCGGGGTTATGACCTGGCCCTCAACTTCGCGCGTGACGAAGCCAGTGCGAATGCGCTGGCCGAGCAGGTGCGGGCGATGGGCCGGCGCGCCCTGCTGGTGCAGGCCGATGTGTCGCAAGAGGCCGAGGTGCTGCGCATGTTTGCCGCGGTCGATGCCGAGCTGGGCCCGCTGACTGCCCTGGTCAACAACGCCAGCGTCGTGGCCCCCGGCGCGCGGCTCGAGCAGATGACGGCCGAGCGCATGCGCCGCGTGTTCGAGGTCAATGTGCTGGGCAGTTTTCTTTGCGCCCGCGAGGCGGTGCGGCGGATGAGCCGATCGAACGGCGGCACCGGTGGCGCCATCGTCAATGTGTCGTCCCGTGCCGCCCAGCTCGGTTCGCCGGGCGTCTATGTGGATTACGCGGCCAGCAAGGGTGCGATCGACACCTTCACCGTCGGCCTGGCCCGCGAGGTGGCCGGCGAGGGCATACGCGTCAACGGCGTGCGGCCGGGCATCATCGATACCGAGATCCATGCCGGCGGCGGCCTCGGCGCCCAGCTGCCCGGCATCGTCGCCGGCCTGCCGATGGCGCGCATGGGCAAGGCGCAGGAAGTTGCCCAGGCCATTGTCTGGCTGCTGTCCGATGCGGCCAGTTACACGACCGGCGCCCTGCTCGATGTCAGCGGCGGGCGTTAGCGCCTGACCACCACCGGCTGCAGATTCAGCGCCGCGCGCAGCCGCTCGGCCGCCTGGCGCGCTTCGTCGCGGGTCGGGTAGGGCCCGGCCTGCAGGCGGTGCAGGCTGCTGTCCTTGAAGATGGCCAGCAGCGGCGCCAGGCCTTCCAGCTCGGTCGCCAGTCTCTGGCGCAGGGTCTCGGCCCCGTCCAGCCTTGAGAACGCGCCCAATTGCAGCCAGTAGCCGGGGCTGGCGACCTTCGGCGCGCTGGGCAGGGCAGGTTCATCGGCGGCCAGTAACTGGGCGGGATCGACCCTGGGCGGCGGCGGGCTGAAGGTGGCACTGCGCTCCGGCGCACCGGCGGCCTCGCCGGCCACGAACACCGGCGCCGGGTTGTCACGGCGCCAGGCGCCGGTGCGTATGTCCTCGAAGGTCAGGCGCTCGACCTCGACCTGGGTCACGCCGCGCAGCGTGTCCAGCTTCAGCGCCGCCGTGTAGCTGAGGTCGATGATGCGGCCCGGGTGGAAGGGCCCGCGGTCATTGACGCGCACCAACACCTCTCGGCCATTGGCCGGGTTGCGCACCCGGGCATAGCTGGGGATGGGCATGGTCGGATGGGCCGCCGTCATCGCATACATATTGTAGGTTTCACCGCTGGCGGTCGAGCGGCCGTGGAACTTGCGGCCGTACCAGGAGGCCAGGCCCCGCTCGACCAGGGGCTGATCGGCGGTCATTGGCTCGTAGCGCTGGCCCAGCACCTCGTAGGGCTTGTTCGGGCCACCCCGGCGCAAGGGCTCCAGGCGCGGCTCGGCGTCAGGCACCAGGTGCAGATTGGGCGGGGTCACTGCCTCGGGGCCGTCGCGGCCGGGGTCGTGGCGGGGCACGGACGGAGCGGATGGCGATCGGGGCGTGCCGGCGCAGCCGGCCAGCAGCACGGCGATAGCCGCGGCCAGCGGGAAGGACGCTCTACGCAGAGGCCTCATGGCGTGGGCAGCGCCGGCAACGATGGCGCGTCCATGTGATGGGGACCACCTCCGCGCACCACCTGCAGGCTGATGGTGCGGGCCAGCTTGGCCAGGTCCAGCAGCTGCCGGCGGGTCCAGTGCCTTGGCTGGCCCAACTGCTCGGCGCACAGCAGACCGTAAGTGCGGCCGTTCACCAGCAGGGCCGCGCAGGCCAGGGAGCGCACACCGGCATGCTCCAGCAGGGCCTGGGCCAGCGTTCGCAAGGGTGGGTCGTTGAGGCAGTCGTCGCTGCCGCGCACGCCGGTGGGCTGCAGCGCCGCCAGGCAGTCGCGGTATTGGTCGGCGCGCAGCGAGCGCTCCTTGGCCAGGATGCTGCCGTCTTCATGCTGGCTGGCCTTGCAGACCAGCAGCAGCGGCCGTTGGCGGTCTGCCTCGTCTTCGCGGAAGCGCCAGAGGCTGACGCGGCTGCAATCCATGCGCTCGCGGGTCAGCAGCAGGAACTGCTGGCGGAAGTTGCGGCCGTCGATGCGCTCCTGGGTCAGTGAAATGCCCAACTCCTGCACCTGGTTCCAGAACGGCGACGCTGACATGGCCGCAGTGTAGGCGCTGGCCCGCCCTGGCGCTTACTGGCCTGTGCGCCCAGCGCGCGGCATCCGCAAAGCCCACATCGGCGGCGATGGGCCCGCGCGGTATCCTGCCGCTACCCCCTTTTACGCCAATGGCCGGCCTCCCCATGAGCAACTACATCTTCGCCCCCCAAGAGCAGCCCAGCGTGGCGGTGCGCGGCAGCAGCGCCCGCTATGCCGTGTCGCGCATCTACTGCGTGGGCCGCAACTATGCCGCCCATGCCCGCGAGATGGGCGGCAACCCGGACCGCGAGCCGCCGTTCTACTTCACCAAGCCGGCCAATGCGCTGGTGCCCTCGGGCTCCACCGTGGCCTACCCGCCCGGCACCAAGAACTACCACTACGAGATGGAGCTGGTGATCGCCATCGGCAAGCCGGTGTTCCGTGTGGCGGTCGAAGACGCGCTGGACGCCGTCTGGGGCTATGCCGCGGGCCTGGACATGACGCGCCGCGATCTGCAGGCCGAGGCCAAGGCGGCCGGCCGGCCCTGGGACCTGGCCAAGGGCTTCGAGCAATCGGCCGTGATCACCGAGCTGGTGCCGGCCGCCACGCTGGGCCATCTGAGCAAGGGCCGCATCGCGCTGTCGGTCAACGGCACGGTCAAGCAGCAAAGCGATCTGGCCGACATGATCTGGAGCGTGCCCGAGATCGTCGCCAATCTGTCGCAGTTCTACCATCTGCAGCCCGGCGACCTGATCTACACCGGCACGCCCGAGGGTGTCGGCGCGGTGCAGGCCGGTGACCTGATCACCGGCGAGATCGAGGGTCTGGACACACTGAGCCTGAAGGTGGCCGCGGCGGAATAAACTCCGTCCATGTTTGAGCACAACGAAACCCTCGAAGAAGCGCGCCAGCGCAATATCCGCGACGCGCTGTTCGAGGACGTCGGTCTGGGCGACTGGACGGCCCGGCTGGTGCCGGCCGGCCAGCGCGTCAAGGCCCATGTGCGGGTGCGCGAGGCCGCGGTGCTGTGCGGTCGCGGCTGGTTCGACGGCACCCTTGCCGCGCTGGACCCAAGCGCCCGCATCGAGTGGCAGTATCAAGAGGGCGAGCTGATGAGCGCCGACACGGTGGTCTGCCAGATCACCGCCGACGCTCGCGCCCTGCTCACCGCCGAGCGCCCGGCGCTGAACTTCCTGCAGCTGCTGTCGGCCACGGCCACGCTGACCCATGCCCATGTGCAGGCGATTGCCGGCGCTTCGACCAATCCAAATGGCTGCGCGGTGCTCGACACGCGCAAGACCATCCCGGGCCTGCGTCTGGCGCAGAAGTACGCGGTGCGCGTCGGCGGCGGGCAGAACCAGCGCCTGGCCCTGTACGACGGCATCCTGATCAAGGAAAACCATATCGCCGCCGCCGGGGGCGTGCGTGCGGCCGTGCTGGCGGCGCAGGCGCTGCATGCCGGCGTGGGCATTCAGGTCGAGGTCGAGAGCCTGGTCGAGCTGGTCGAGGCGCTGGAGGCCGGCGCCGAGAGCGTGCTGCTGGACAACTTCAGCGAGGCCATGATGGTCGAGGCGGTGGCGCTGACCGGCGGCCGCGCGCTGCTGGAGGTCTCGGGCGGTGTGGCGCTGGATCAGCTGCGCTGGATCGCTGCCACCGGTGTCGATCGCATCTCGATCGGCCGGCTGACCAAGGACGTCAAGGCGGTGGACTACTCGATGCGGGTCGAGGGGCCGGCAGCGGCCTGAACCCGAGGGCGTGCCCTCTCAGGGCCTGAACAGCCACAGCAGGGCCGGGCCGAACTCGGTCCGCCAGGCGGCCTCGTTGTGATCGGCCTTGGGCTGGGCGCTGAAGCGCAACTGCTCGGCCGGCAGGGCGCCGCCACTCAGCGCCGTGACCATCTGCCGCACATCGCGGTTCATCTCCGCGCCTTCGCGGCCGCCCATGTACAGGTACAGCCGCGCATCGGCCGGCAGCGGGCGCTGTGTGGCGTCGCGCAGGGCCGGCGCGGCCCAGTAGGACGGCGAGAAGATGCCGGCCTTGCTGAACACCTGCGGGTATTGCTGGATCGCATAGTGCGAGATCAGCCCGCCCATCGAGCTGCCCATCACCGCCGTGTGCTCGCGCTCGGGGCGGGTGCGGTACTGCCGGTCGATCAGCGGCTTCACCACCTCGACGATGAAGCGCATGTACTCGGCCCCCTCGCCCTTGCCGAACTGCGGATGATCCGCAGGGTTGAGCTCGGTCATGCGCTTGTCGCCGCCGTTGTCGATGCCGACGACGATCAGCTTCAGGCCGTGGCTGCGTGCCAGTTCGTCCAGCGTCTCGTCCACGCCCCACTCGCCGACATAGGAGGTGAAGTCGTCGAACAGGTTCTGGCCATCGTGCATATAGAGCACCGGGTAGCGCTCGCTGCTCTGGGCATAGCCGGGCGGCAGATAGATGCGCAGCTGGCGCTGGCGGTCCAGGCCGGGTATGTCCAGGGCCGTTGGCAGCACCTCGACGCCGGGCAGTGCCGTGTGCGTCTTGACCCGGGGAGGGGCGGCGCAACCAGCCAAGTTGAGCAGCAGGGCCGCACCCGCGGCCAGCGCCAGTGTTCTTCTTCCGATCATGTCTTGCTCCCTTGTGTCGCGGGGCTGGCATAGAAGCTGAGAAACATGTCCACGCTGTCGTTCAGCAGCCGGGTCTGCTCGGCCGCCGTCAGCGCCTTCTGGCCCATCGCCAGCTGCGGCCAGAAGGCCGTGCCCTTCAGCAGCGCCTGCAGCTGGTGGGCGGCAAACAGCGCATCGGCCGGGCGCAGCCGGCCATCCTGCTGGGCGGCGCGTATCCAGGCGGCCAGGCCGGCGTCGCCGTCTTCTTTTTCACCCAGCCGCTCCACCATCGCCTGGGCCCGTTCGGGCGCATGCATCATCTCGGCCACGGCCACGCGCACCAGGTTCAGAAAGCTCGCGTCGGTGATCAGGCGCAGCTTGCCGGCCATCAGCGCCAGCAGCTGTTCGCGCAAGGGGCGGGCGGGGTCATAGACCAGCACCTCCAGGCCCTTGGCCCGCTGCCACAGCTGCATCAGGATCTCGGCGAACAGCTCATCCTTGCTGGGGAAGTGGTTGTAGACGGTGCGCTTGGAGACCTCGGCCGCGGCGGCGATGCGGTCCATGCTGGTGCCGGCAAAGCCATGCTCGCGGAACTCGGCAATCGCCGCGGCGACGATGGCCTCGCGTTTTCTATCGGTCAGGCGGCTGGGCGGCGCGGTGCTCATGGGCGAAGGGGCTGGGGCAGAAACAAAAATTTTACACCGGCTGGTTTACTTTTCAAAAGCCAGATACTACACTGTGTAGTGTAATTTAAGGCCCACCCAGCAGCGGTGCCGAATCGCCATGCCGCGCAGCCTGAGTCACATCCTCATTGTTGGAGTCCTGATCACCATGGCCTACAGCCTTTTCAAAGCCTTCCGCCCCGACGCCGTTCAGTTCCCGCAGTCGCCGCAGTTCGTGCGTGGCAAGTTCCGCAACGAGGCACCGGCCCAGCGCCTGGGCTGGGAGAAGACCTTGCAAGTGATGTGGCGCTTTGTGCTGGACAAGCCGGCCGACGCCTCGCCGTCGCAGCCGATTCCGGTGCTCAAGCTAACCCACACCGACCTGCTGGCCGCGCCCGATGGCAGCCTGTTCCGCCTCGGCCACTCGACCATGCTGCTGAAGCTGCAGGGTGAGTTCTGGCTCACCGACCCGGTGTTCTCGGAGCGTGCCTCGCCCCTCCAATGGCTGGGCCCCAAGCGCTTTCATGCGCCGCCGATCGGTATCGCCGAGCTGCCGACGATCAAGGGCGTGATCCTGTCGCACGACCACTATGACCACCTGGACCATGCCGCCATCCTGGCCCTGCATCCCAAGGTCGAGCACTTCCTGACGCCGCTGGGCGTCGGCGACCGGCTGATCGAATGGGGCGTGCCGGCGGCCAAGGTGCAGCAGTTCGACTGGTGGCAGGGGACGACGATTGCCGGCGTGCGCTTCGTCGCCGCGCCCGCCCAGCACTTCTCGGGCCGCGGCCTGAACGACGGCAACACCACCTTGTGGGCCTCCTGGGTCATCATCAGTGACGAGTTGCGCGTGTTCTTCAGCGGCGACACTGGCTACTTCGACGGCTTCAAGGCCATCGGCGAGCGCTTCGGTCCCTTTGACCTGACCCTGATCGAGACCGGCGCCTACAACAAGGACTGGCCCGATGTGCATATGCAGCCCGAGCAGAGCCTGCAAGCCCATCTGGACGTCAAGGGCCGCTGGCTGCTGCCGGTGCACAACGGCACCTTTGATCTGGCCCTGCATCCCTGGCAGGAACCGTTCGAGCTCATCAGCGCGCTGGCCGCCGCCCAAGGCGTGCCATTGAGCGCGCCCAAGATGGGTGAGCGCATCAGCATCAAGGCGCCGCCGGCCTCCAGCGGTTGGTGGCGCGAGCCGGCCACCCAGCCGCTGGGCTTGAGCGCTCAGCTGGCCAAGGGTTCGTAGATCGACACCTCAGCCTGGCGGCCGCGCACGGCCACCGGCCCCAGCGCGGCGCAGGGAATGGCGCCACCGAGACGCGCATGGGTGGCCTCGCTGATCAAAAGCGGTGCGCCGCGGCGGCTGCACAGCTCCTGCAGACGGGCGGCCAGATTGACGTTGTCGCCCAGCACCGTGTAGGCACGGCGCTGGCGCGAGCCCAGGTCGCCGACCACCATGGCGCCGCTGTGTATGCCTGTGCTGATGGCCAACTCCGGCCGGCCGGCGGCGGCAAAGCGCGCGTTCAGCCGCGCCAGCTCGGCCTGCATGGCCAGCGCCGCCTGCACCGCGTGCAGAGCATGGTCGGGGTCGTCCAGCGGTGCGCCCCAGAAGGCCATCAGCGCGTCGCCCATGTATTTGTCCAGGGTGCCGCGGTGCGCGCCGACGATCTCGGTCATGGCCGAGAAGTACTCGTGCATCAGCGCGGCCAGCTCGGCAGGCGCCAGACGCTCGGCGATGCCGGTGAAGCCACGCACATCGGCAAACAGTACGGTCAGCTCGGCGCTGCGGCTGGCCATCGAATAGCGGCCGGGGTGCAAGCTCATCTCCTGCACCAGGGCGGGCGGCACATAGTGGCCGAACAGGGCGCCCAGCCGGTGCTTGGCGCCGCGTTCGCCAAAGTAGGCGAACAGCAGGTGCAGGCCCAGCAGGCCGGGCAGCAGCAACAGGCCGCTGGCCAGCGGCAGGGCCTGGCGTGCCCAGACCCAGGCGCCGAAGTTCAAGCCCAGCAGCAGGGCCAGCCACAGCAGGGCGATGGCGATCACGCCGGGCCAGCCCAGTCGCGGCAGCAGCCACAGCAGGCTCAGGCCCATCAGCAGCAGCATCGCGGCCTCCAGCGCCGGCGCATGGCCGGGCGCGCTGGCCAGGCTGCCGTCGAGCAGGCCGGACAGCAGGCTGGCATGGACGGCCACACCCGGATAGGCGCTGGCCAGCGGCGTGGCGCGCTGGTCCAGCAGGCCCGGCGCGCTGCTGCCCAGCAGCACCACGCGGCCACGCAGCGCGCCCGCCGGCAGACGCCCGGCGAGCAGATCGGCGACCGAATAGCGGGCGTAGTCGCCGCTGGTCGCGCGGTAGGGCACCAGCACGGCGGCCTGGCCATCGGTGGGCAGCAACAGGGGGCCACGCGGCGTGGCCAGGCTCAGGCCGACCAGCGGGGCCGGGCCCTGGACCAGCGGCGCCAGCACCGGGGTGATGGCCGCATTGCCCATCAGGGTCTGCGCCAGCACCAGGGGCAGGGCCGCATAGACCTGGCCCCCATGCTGCGCCAGCAAGGGCATGCGGCGGGTGATGCCATCGGCATCGGCCAGCGCATTCAGAAAACCGGCTTGAGTGGTGGCTTGCTGCAGTGCTTCGAGATTGCCCCCATAGCCCTGCCAGCGGGTCAGATGATCGAGCTGGGCCCCCATCACGGCCGGTGCCACGCTGGGTGGCGGCAGGCTGCCGATGCGGGCCGCACCATCGGCGTTCGACAGATGAAAGCCCAGCACCACCGCATGCTGCTGCAGCACCCGGGCGAGACGGGCGTCATGGTCCAGCCGGGGGCGCAGCGCCTGCAGCTGATCGGCGAAGGCGGCATCATCGCGCAGCGGGCCGGCGGCCAGTCCGTCCAGCGTGCTCAGGCCCGAGCTGTCATCGGGTTCGGCCAGCACCATGTCCAGGCCCAGCAGCAGTGCGCCCTCGGGGCTGAAGGCCTTTTCGATCGCCTCGGCCAGCAGCGAGCGCTTCCAGGGCCAGCGGCCCAGCTGGGCCAGGGACCGTTCATCGATGTCGAGGATCACGATGCGCGGATCGGGCCTGGCCGGGGCGAACAGGCGCAGCCGGGCGTCATACAGCTGCAGCTCCAGCCGCGCCAGGCCGGGCAGCTGCAGATGCTGGGTGGCATGGCCCAGCAGCAGGCCCAGCAGGCTCAAGCCGGCCAGCCAGCGCAGCAGCGAAGGCCAGGCCTCGCGCCAACGTTCAGCGGAGCTTGATCTCGACACGGCGGTTGCGTGCCTCGGCCGCCTCGTCGGCGGTGGGCACCAGCGGCTCGCGTTCGCCGCGGCCGGCCACGCTGATCAGCTCGCGGGCCACGCCCATGGCGGCCAGCAGCTCGCGCACGGTCTGGGCCCGCGCCAGCGACAGCCGGTCATTGGCCTCGGGGCTGCCAACACGGTCGGTGTGGCCGGTCACGATCAGCTCGCCCGCCGCCTGGGCGGCCAGGGCCGCACGCACCTGGGCCAGCACCGGCGCGGTTTCGGGCGTGAGCCCGTCGGCGTTGGTGCGGAAGTGGACGATGAAGGTGCGCGGACGCTGCGGCTGCATCGCCAGCAGCGGGCCATAGGCCTGCTGCACCGCCTCGGCGCTGCTCAGGCCGGAGCGCAGCTCGCCGCGCACCAGATCGGCCTGGGCATAGGCCTGGTTCAGCAGCAGGGGGCTTTGCGCGCCCTCCAGCGGCTGTAGCTGCAAGGCGCTAGCGCGGCCCTCGGCGTCGGGCAGCAGTATCACGCGCTCCGGCAGCTGGGCACAGGCGGCCAGCAGCGAGGCCAGCAACATGGCCAGCACGAGCGCGGCCAGGCCTCTCATTCCCTGCCCTCGGGCACATCGACGACGAACTCGGTGCCGCGCACGCCCAGCACCACGCTGGGCGTCCTGAAGTTGACCTTCTCGGGCGTCTTCTTGGCGATCAGCCCGGTCACCACATGCAGGCTGCCCCTGGACAGCGTGGCCAGCATGCCGCCCTCATGGGTGGTGGTGTTGAACTGGAAGTCGTTGATCAGCAGCTGGCTGTTGTGGCCGGCGGTGAGCAGGCTGTCGTCGGCCAGGGTGACGCCGGCCATGCCATCGGCGCCGGTGCGCAACCGGTCACCGACCTGCAGCGCCATGCCGGGCAGCACGGCCAGGCTCTGGCCCGCGCGGTCCACCCAGACACTGCCACTGACGCGCTTGACCCGGCCGATGGGATCGGCCGCCTGGACCGCCAGGCTGGACAGCAGGGCCGTCATGGCAAGAACAAGAACTCTCATCGGCGGTTCTGGTTGGCGAAAACCCGCAGTCTAAACCCGTCAGTCTGGGCCACAAGACAAGACATGACCCCGGTCAGAGGCGGTGTGGGGCATCTCCCTGTTGCCAAGGCGGCAGCCTGTGCATCACCGATTCGAACAGCGGCGAGCCCGCCAGCCGCTGCAACCAGGCGTCGAGCCGCGGCAGACCGGCCTCGGCCCACCAGGCCCTATCAACTTGGGCGAACTGGCGCACAAAGGGGAACAGGGCCATATCGGCCAGCGAGGGCGAGGGCCCCAGCAGCCAGGGCCCGGGGGCCAGCAACGCCTCCAGCGGCTGGAGCTGCAGCGCCACAGCCTGCGCGCGATGCTGATCTCGTGTCATCTGCGGATGGCGCTCGGGATACTTGTAGCCGTCCAGCGCGGCCTTGAACGGACCGTCGTTGATGGCGATCAGCGGCTGCGCCGCTTCAGCCCGAGCGAGCCAGCCCTCGGGATCGTGTTCGGTCAGCGCCCAGACCATGATGTCCAGGCTTTCGGCCATCACCCGACCGTCCGGCAGCACCAGCACCGGCACGGTGGCCTTGGGCGAAGCGGCCAGCAGCGCCGCCGGCTTGTTCTTCAGCACCACCTCGCGTATCTCCAGCGCGATGCCGGCCACCCGCAGGGCCAGGCGGGCGCGCATGGCGTAGGGGCAGCGGCGGAACGAATAGAGGATGGGCAGCATGGCGGCCGAGTGTGCCACCGGTGCCTCCCATCGCTTACCCTTGCAGGCATGGAACTCCGACAGCTGCGATATTTCGTCCGGGTCGTCGAGCTGGGCAGCTTCAGCCAGGCGGCGGCCTCGCTGGGCGTGGTGACCTCGGCGCTGAGCCAGCAGGTCAGCAAGCTCGAGGGCGAGCTGAGCACGCGGCTGCTGCAGCGGGTGTCCACCGGCGTGCGACCCACCGATGCCGGCCTGGCCTTCTGGCGCCAGGCCCAACTGGCGCTGCGCCATGCCGACGATGCCGTGCTGGCAGCGCAGACGGCGCGGCTGTCGGGCCATGTCAGCGTCGGCCTGCCGCCCAGCACGGCCAGCGTGCTGGGCCTGCCGCTGATGCGGGCGATGCGCGAGCGCTATCCCGAGGTAAGGCTGCACCTGGTCGAGAGCCTGTCGGGCCATCTGGCCCAGATGCTCAATGCACGACAGCTGGACCTGGCCGTGCTGTTCCAGGTCGATGCCGCGCGGCGTTGGAGCGTGCAGCCGCTGCTCGAGGAGCGGCTGTTTGTGATCGGCGAGCGTTCGCTGGCCGGCCTGCCCGGTGGCCGCAGCGCCCGTCTGGCCAGCCTGACCGAGCTGCCCCTGGTGCTGCCGAGCGCGCCGCACAATTTGCGCAGTGTCGTCGATGCGGCCTTCGTGCGCGCCAAGTGCGTGCCCAGGGTGGTGATCGAGATCGACGGCCTGGCCCTGCTGATGGACGCAGTGGCCGCAGGCTTGGGCGCCACCATCCAGCCCGGCGCCGCGGTGTCGCGCCTGCGCCGCGAGGATTTGGCCCTGATTCCGGTCAGCGACGCTCATGCGCGCCGGCCCAATCTGCTGGTCAGCCTGTCGGACGACGAGCTGTCGCCGGCCGCGCTGGCGGCTCGCGTTGTGATGGCCGATGTGGCGCGCCAGCTGGTGGAGCAGGGGCGCTGGGCCGGGGCCAGCCTTCACGAATCCTGAAACCCCCATGCCGGTCGCCTGCTGGCGGCGGCACGACTTGAAGCCTAGGATCGCTCTCACTTCGATGGAGGTGAAGCGTGATCGACGTGCTGGTGATTGGTGGTGGCAATGCGGCGCTGTGCGCCGCGCTGATGGCACGCGAGGCCGGCGCCAGCGTGCTGCTGCTGGAGGCCTCGCCCCAGGCCTGGCGCGGCGGCAACTCGCAACACACACGCAATCTGCGCTGCATGCATGACGCGCCGCAGGACGTGCTGGTCGAGGCCTACACCGAAGAGGAGTATTGGCAGGATCTGCTGAAGGTCACCGGCGGCGCTACCAACGAGGCGCTGGCGCGGCTGGTGATACGCGAGTCCTCGACCTGCCGGCCCTGGATGCGCAGCCATGGCGTCCACTTCCAACCCTCGCTGTCCGGGGCGCTGCATACCGCGCGCACCAACGCCTTCTTCATGGGGGGCGGCAAGGCCCTGGTCAATGCGTACTATCGCAGTGCCGAGCGGCTGGGCGTGCAGGTGCGCTACGAGGCGCCGGTCGATAGCCTGGAGCTGGACGAGGGCCGCTTCGTCGCGGCCTGGGTCGGCAGCGAACGGATTGAAGCCCGCAGCTGCGTGCTGGCCGCCGGTGGCTTCGAGTCCAACCGCGAATGGTTGCGTGAAGCCTGGGGCGTGAATGAGCGCGGCGAGCACCCGGCCGACAACTTCCTGATACGTGGCACCCGCTTCAACACCGGCACGCTGTTGCGCTTCATGCAGGGCGCGGGCGCCGACATGATCGGCGACGCCACGCAGGCGCATATGGTGGCCATCGACGCTCGTGCGCCGCTGTACGACGGCGGCATCTGCACCCGCATCGACTGCGTGTCGCTGGGCGTGGTGGTGAACCGCGAGGCCCAGCGCTTCTACGACGAGGGCGAGGACTTCTGGCCCAAGCGCTACGCGATCTGGGGCCGGCTGGTGGCCCAGCAGCCGGGCCAGGTGGCCTGGTCCATCATCGACGCCAAGGCGGTGGGCCGCTTCATGCCGCCGGTGTTCCCGGGCACGCAGGCGGATTCGCTGCATGAGCTCGCCGTCATGCTTGGCCTGGAGCCGAACACCTTTGTGCAGACGCTGGAGCGCTACAACGCCGCCTGCCGCGTCGGCAGCTTCGACCACACTGCCCTGGATGACTGCCACACCGAGGGCCTGGCACCGGCCAAGACGCACTGGGCCCGCCCACTTGATACGCCACCGTTCTACGGCTATGCGCTGCGCCCCGGCGTGACCTTCACCTATCTCGGTCTGAAGGTCGATGCGCGCGCCGCGGCGCACTTCGGCGGCCGTGCCAGCGACAACCTGTTCGTGGCAGGCGAGATGATGGCCGGCAATGTGCTGGGCAAGGGTTACACGGCCGGCGTGGGCATGTCGATAGGCACGGCCTTCGGCCGCATCGCCGGCACTCAGGCGGCGCTTGCCGCGATCAAGGAACACAGCCATGCAGCAGCTTGAGGCACTGACCCGCGAGGCCGCTGCGCTGGGCCAGGGCCGCGTGATACCGATACGCGCCTTGACGACCGACGAGGCCGAGGTCGGCCGCCAGATGCAGATCTGCAATGCCTGCCGCTACTGCGAAGGCTTTTGCGCCGTGTTTCCGGCGATGACGCGTAGGCTCGAGTTCGCCAAGACCGATATCCACCTGCTGGCCAATCTTTGCCACAACTGCGGCGCCTGCCTGCATGCCTGCCAGTACGCGCCGCCGCATGAGTTCGCGGTCAATGTGCCGCAGGCGATGGCCAAGGTGCGGCTGCAGACCTATACCGAGTTCGCCTGGCCGCCGGCGCTGGGCAAGCTCTACCAGCGGCAAGGCCTGACCCTGACCTTGGCCCTGGCCGCCGCGCTGAGCCTGTTCCTGGCCTTGGCCGCCCTGCTGCAGGGCGGGCTGTGGCAGGCGCCCGGGCCGGGCAGCTTCTACGCGATCTTTCCGCATAACCTGATGGTCGGCCTGTTCGCGCCGATCTTCCTGTTCGCTGCGCTGGCGCTTGCCATCGGAGTGCGCCAGTTCTGGAGGTCCGAGTCTCCAGGCCCGCTGTCGGGCGCCGCCGCCGGCGAGGCCACCCACGACGTGCTGCGCCTCAAATACCTCGGCGGCGGCCACGGCGAGGGCTGCAACAACGAGGACGACGCCTTCAGCCTCTTGCGCCGGCGCTTCCACCACCTGACCTTCTACGGCTTCATGCTCTGCTTTGCTGCCACCAGCGTGGCCACGCTGTATCACTATTTGCTCGGCTGGCAGGCGCCCTATGGCTACCTGAGCCTGCCCAAGCTGCTGGGCATCAGCGGCGGGCTGGCGCTGGTGGCCGGCACCCTAGGGCTGTTCTGGCTGAACCTGCGTCGCCACCCGCTGCAGCAAGACCTGGCGCAGCGGCCCATGGACCGCGGCTTCATCGCGCTGCTGCTGCTCACCGCCGCCAGCGGCCTTGCGCTGATGCTGCTGCGCCAGACCTCGGCGCTCGGCCTGATGCTGTGCCTGCACCTGGGCGCGGTGATGGCCTTGTTCGCCACCCTGCCCTATGGCAAGTTTGCCCATGGCATCTACCGCAGCGCGGCGCTGCTGAAGTGGGCGATCGAGAAGCGCCAGCCGAGCCGCCTGCACCTCACCGAAGACTGAATCCAACAGGAGACATTCCATGCAAAGAAGAGCCCTCTGGCTGACCACCCTTGCGCTGCTGGTCGGCGCCCATGCGCAGGCCCAGGAACTGCCGAAGAAGACACTGACCGTGGTGGTCGGCTTTGCAGCCGGCGGCGCCACCGACGCGGCCGCACGCATCATCGCCAAGAAGCTGCAGGACAATCTCGGCCAGACTGTGGTGGTGGAGAACCGCGCCGGGGCCGGCGGCAATATCGCCCATCAGTACCTGGCCGCAGCGCCGGCCGATGGCTCGGTCATCCTGCTTGGCTCGATCGGCCCGCTGACGATTGCGCCGCACATGATGAAGGTCGGCTACGACCCGCAGAAGGACCTTGCGCCGCTGACCATGGGCGTGAGCTTTCCCAATGTGCTGGTCGTGCATCCGGGCACCGGCATCAAGACCTTTGCCGACTTCATCGCGAAGGCCAAGGCCAAACCCGGCACGCTGGACTTTGCCTCCACCGGCGCGGGCTCGGCCTCGCACCTGGCCGGCGAATTGCTGAACCAGCGCGCGGGCATCGACACCGTGCATATTCCTTACAAGGGCGGTGCCCCGGCCCTGCAGGATCTGCTGGGCGGTCGCGTGGCCGCCTACTACGCTGCGCCACCGACGGCCCTGCCGCATATCGAGGCCGGCAAGTTGATCCCGATCGCCACCACCGGCCCGACGCGCCCGGCTTACATGCCCAACGTGCCGACGATTGCCGAATCGGGCTATCCGGGCTTCAACGCCAGCAACTGGTACGCCTTCGTCGCGCCGGGCAAGACGCCGGTGGCAGTCCTGGAGCGCTGGAACAAGGAGCTGGTCAGGGTGCTGACCACGCCCCAGGTGCGCGACGAGCTGCTCAAGCATGGCCTGACCCCCGCGCCCGGTACCCGCGAAGAGCTGGCCAGCTATATCGATAGCGAGAGCAGGATCTGGGGCAAGCTGGTGCGGGACCGCAAGATCACGGCGGAGTGACGAGCGCCGTTTCGGTGGCGGCGGGGCCTGGCATGCGGCCCTGGCACATCAGCTCCTGCCAATGCCCGGGCAGCTCGGGCCGGCCGAACAGATAGCCCTGCAGGCCATGAACGCCCAGCGCTTGCAGAAAGGCCAGCTGCCGGTCGGACTCGACGCCTTCGGCCACCACCCGCAGGTTCAGGCTGTGCGCCAGCGACACGACCGAGCGCACAACCCGCTCGCGCCGCAGATCGCCGGGCAGCTGGCGCAGGAAGGAGCGGTCGATTTTCAGCACGTCTATCGGCAGATCGACCAGCTTGGCCAGCGAGGAATAGCCGGTGCCGAAGTCATCGATGGCGATCGTGAAGCCGGCCTCGTGCAGACGCTGCAACTGCTGCAAGGCCCGCGCCGGCTGCCGGGTCAGTGCCGACTCGGTCACCTCCAGCTCCAGCTGGGAGGCCGTCACGCCGTGGCGGGCCAGCGCGCCGGTCAGCATGTCGAACAAGTCGCCACGCTCCAGATCGTGGGCCGACAGGTTGACGGCCACATGGTACGGTGCGGCCGCGCTGGCCCCGGCCCGCCAGCGGCCCAGCTGGGCACAGGCGGCCTCGACGACCCAGTCGGTGATGCCACCCACCAGGCCGCAGGCTTCGGCCACCGGAATGAACTCGACCGGAGAGACCGCGCCCAGGGCCGGGCTGGTCCAGCGCACCAGGGCCTCGAAACCCAGCAGGCTGCCGTCCGGCCGCAGCTTGGGCTGGTAAAGCAGGTGCAACTGTCCCTGGCTGAGTGCTTGTGGCAGCTCGGCCTCGATCGCCATGCCACGCTCGACGGCGCGGGCGGTGGTGGCATCGAACACGCCGAAGCCGTTGAACTCCTGCCGCCAGCGCGGGTCTTGGCCCATGTCCAGCGCGAGTTCACAGCAGCGCAGCAGCTCTGCGCCGTCGATCTGCCCGGGCTGCCGGGTCAGCAGCTCACGCACCGCGACCAGGCCGAACACCAGGTCCAGCACGACCGGCTGCGCCGCGGCCATCGCCTGAGTCGGAAGTGACGCGCAGAGGCGCCGCATCTGCACCAGCATCTCGTCCCCGTCCTCGCAGGCCCGGATCTGCAGCGCGATCACCGACCCTCGCACCCGCGCCACCTCGGTGCCGGCGGGCAGGCCGGCCAGCAGATCGCGCACAAAGGCCTGGAGCAGTTCATCGCAGGCACTGACCCCGTAGCGGGCGTTGAGCTGGCGCAGATTGCTGATGCGCAGGGTCAGCAGCGCGACGGCCGGCCCGGCGACGCCTTGCGCGCACAGAGCATCGAGCTGCTGGATGCAGCGGCCGCGGTTGGGCAGCCCGGTCAGCGGGTCGTGCCAGGTGGCCCGGGCCTCACGCAGCACCGATTCGGCCAGATGGGCCTGCATCCGGCGCAGCTCGGTCACGTCGTCGAAACCATAGGCCCGCAGGCGCCGACCGATGCTATGGGCCGAGCGCAGCTCGACCTCGCGCGGGCCGGCGCTTGCCCGCAGGCACCAGCGCAGGCCGGCCTCGGGCCGCCAGGCTCGGGGTTCGCCATCGGGGGCGCTCAGCAACTCGGCCAGTGGCAGGCCGTGCAGCGCCTGCTCGTCGTCCAGCCCGCACAGCAGCAGGAAGGGCTTGTTGGCGCGCAGCACCTCGTTGGCCGGGCCGCACACCAGGGTCGGCGCGCTGCCGGCCTGGAACACCTGCTCGCTGAGCTCGCGCGAACTGCGCAAGCGATGCTGGATCTTGCCCATGCCGTCGACCAGGCGGAACACCGCCAGCGGCAGGCACAGATTGAAGAACATGAACAGCGCCGCATGCACATAGAACAGCGACTGCGGCAGGCGCACGTCCTGCTGCGGCAGCTGCGGCGCCTGGTAGCCAGTCACCGCCAGCACAAAGAGCAGCGAGTTGAGCGCCATCAGGGCCAGCGCCAGGCGCCAGTTGATCAGCAGGCCGGCCACCAGCGGCGTGGTGTAGCTGAGCACATAGCCCAGCCGCGACAGCTCGGGTTGCTGGCCGGTCGAGATGGTGATGGCCAGCGCCGCGGCGTAGACGGCGCAGAGCAGCAGGATGGCGCCGCCCTGGCTGTTGCGCCGGGCCTGCCGGATCGCGGCCCCGAGCAGGCTCAGCACCACCACCACGATCACCACCGCCCAGGGCTTGCCGCGCAGCAAGGCCATCACCGCGCTGTGCAGGCCCACCACGCCGGCCAGCACCACGCTGGCCAGCAGCATCACCCGCAGCGCGCTCAGCTGGATGTCGGCGGTAGAGGTGGCCTCGCTGCCCGGCCGGCCGCGCGGCCGGTCCCAGGAACGGCTGGCCCGCCAGGGTGCGCGCAAGGCGCCGCCCGAGGGCCAGCCGTCGCCCGGCTCGGCCAGTACCCAGACGCGCAAACGTTGCAGCAATGAAGTCAGCAGATCGGTCATGACGGGACGAAGGCGCCACACCACCGGTCTTGCGACCCGTGGCGCCCTCGGCCCTCGAGATGGTTGCTATTGGTGTTGTCGATGACAACGGTGTCAGTCGCTGAATCTAGCTGCTCACACGCGTCGTAAGGCGCGGAAAAGTCCGCGCTATTGCCAATATATCAACGCAACATCGATCTCAGAACCCCTGGAGTGAGGGTCATTTGCCTCGCGAGGTGATGATCGCGTCAGCCACGTTCTTCGGCGCCTCGCTGTAGTGCTTGAACTCCATCGTGTAGGTGGCGCGGCCCTGGCTCATGCTGCGCAAGGTCGTCGAGTAGCCGAACATCTCGCTCAGCGGCACCTCGGCCTTGATGACCTTGCCGCCGCCGACCATATCGTCCATGCCCTGCACCATGCCGCGACGGCTGGACAGATCACCCATCACGTTGCCGGCATAGTCCTCGGGCGTCTCGACTTCCACGGCCATCATCGGCTCCAGTATCACCGGCGAAGCCTTGCGGCAGCCGTCCTTGAAGCCCAGGCTGGCGGCCATCTTGAACGCGTTTTCGTTCGAGTCAACCTCGTGGTACGAGCCGAAGGTCAGGGTTACCTTGACGTCCACTACCGGGAAGCCGGCCAGCACGCCGTTGGGCAGCGAGTCTTCCACGCCCTTCTTGACGGCGGGGATGAACTCGCGCGGCACCACGCCGCCCTTGATCGCGTCAACGAACTCGAAGCCCTTGCCCGGCTCCTGCGGCTCGACGGTCAGCACGACGTGGCCGTACTGGCCCTTGCCGCCCGACTGGCGCACGAACTTGCCTTCGACGTCAGTGACCGACTTGCGGATGGTTTCGCGGTAGGCCACCTGCGGCTTGCCGACATTGGCCTCGACGCTGAACTCGCGCTTCATCCGGTCAACGATGATTTCCAGGTGCAGCTCGCCCATGCCCGAGATGATGGTCTGGCCCGATTCTTCATCGGTGCGCACGCGGAAGGACGGATCCTCCTGGGCCAGGCGGCCCAGGGCGATGCCCATCTTCTCCTGGTCGGCCTTGGTCTTGGGCTCGACGGCCTGCGAGATCACCGGCTCGGGGAAGACCATCTTCTCCAGGGTGATGATGGATTCCGGGTCGCACAGCGTTTCGCCGGTGGTCACGTCCTTGAGCCCGACGCAGGCGGCAATGTCGCCGGCCAGGATTTCCTTGATCTCCTCGCGCTGGTTGGCATGCATCTGCAGGATGCGGCCGATGCGCTCTTTCTTGCCGCGGATCGGGTTGTAGACCGAGTCACCCGACTTCAGGATGCCGGAATAGACGCGCACAAAGGTCAGCTGGCCGACATAGGGGTCGGTCATCAGCTTGAAGGCCAGGGCGGCGAACTTTTCGTCGTCGGCCGGGCGGCGCGAGGTCTCCTTGTCATCGTCATCGGTGCCGGGCACCGGCGGGATGTCGATCGGCGAGGGCATGAAGTCGATCACCGCGTCGAGCATGCGCTGCACGCCCTTGTTCTTGAAGGCCGAGCCGCACAGCATGGGCTGGATCTCGCCGGCCAGGGTGCGCGTGCGTATGCCGAGCTTGATGTCCTGCTCGCTCAGTTCGCCTGCCTCGAGGTAGCGGTTCATCAGCTCCTCGCTGGCCTCGGCCGCGGCCTCGACCATCTTCTCGCGCCAGCTCTTGCACGTCTCCAGCAGCTCGGCCGGAATCGCTTCGTAGCTGAACTTCATGCCCTGCGAGGCCTCGTCCCAGAAGATGGCCTTCATCTTCAAGAGGTCGACGACGCCCTTGAAGTTCTCCTCGGCGCCTATGGGCACGACGATGGGCACCGGATTGGCGCGCAGCCGGTCCACCATCATCTGGCGCACGCGGAAGAAGTCGGCGCCGACGCGGTCCATCTTGTTGACGAAGGCCAGCCGCGGCACCTTGTACTTGTTGGCCTGGCGCCAGACGGTCTCGCTCTGCGGCTGCACGCCGCCCACCGAGTCATAGACCATCACCGCGCCGTCGAGCACGCGCATCGAGCGCTCGACCTCGATCGTGAAGTCCACATGGCCGGGGGTGTCGATGATGTTGATGCGGTGCTCGGGCAGGCTCAGGTCCATGCCCTTCCAGAAGCAGGTGGTGGCGGCCGAGGTGATGGTGATGCCCCGCTCCTGCTCCTGCTCCATCCAGTCCATCGTCGCAGCGCCGTCATGCACCTCGCCAATTTTGTGATTGACCCCGGTGTAGAACAGGATGCGCTCGGTCGTCGTCGTCTTGCCGGCATCGATATGCGCGGAGATGCCGATATTGCGATAGCGTTCGATGGGGGTCTTGCGGGCCATGGTGCTACTCCGGTGCGGTGAGGCGGCCTCGGCTTCCCGGCGGGAACCCCGAGGTCTCCAGAACCGTGGAGTGTAGGAGCCTGCAGCGCGTTACGCGGCTTGTGGGGCTTTGCTAGCTCGCAGCCCGTGCCGCCGCAGTGCGGATATTGGCAATGAAGCGCGGCCACAGCGCCGGGGGCAGGTCATGCCCCATGCCGTCGATCAGGTCCAGCCTGGAGCCGGCGATCTTGCGCGCCAGGTCGTGGCCGGCGGCCACCGGCACCAGCGGGTCGGCCTGGCCGTGGATGATCTGCGTCGGGGCCTGGATTCGGGCCAGCAGGGCGGAGCGGTCGCCGTCTGCTGCGATGGCCATCAACTGGCGCATCGTGCCCTGGGGCCGGTGGCTGCGCCGCACGATGCGGTCTATGCGCTGGCGCAGGACCTCGGGGTCGTTGGGGTAGGCGGGGCTGCCGATCAGCTGGTACAGCCTCACATAGCTGGCGACCACGGCGGCATGGTCGTTGGACGGCGGCCTGGCCATCAGCGCGCCGCGCACTCTCATCGACGGGCCGGGCAGGGCGCGGGCGCCGCTGGTGGTCATCATCAGCGTCAGGCTCTTCACCCGCTCGGGGTGGCGGGCGGCCAGCTGCTGGGCAATCATGCCGCCCATCGAGGCGCCACAGACGTGCGCGCTGGCCAGGCCCAGCGCGTCGAGCAGGCCGACGCAGTCCAGCGCCATGTCCGCGAGCGAATAGGGCGACTTCACCGCCATGTGCAGCAGGTACTTGACCGACTCCAGGCCGATATGGGGCAGGCCCTCGGCGTCGAAGGACTGGCTCAGGCCTACGTCGCGGTTGTCGAAGCGGATGACGCGAAAGCCGGTGGCCACCAGGTCTTGCACAAAGTCCTCATGCCAGGCCAGCAGCTGCATGCCCAGGCCCATGATCAGCAGCAGCGGTTCGCCGGAGGCAGGGCCGAATGATTCGACTTCGAGGTTGATGCCGTTGGCGCGTATCTGCATTCAGGTTCTGGTCGTCGTGGAGCTTGGGTGGGTGCGGAAGAACCAGCGCCGGGCGCCGGTAGGCTCAAAGTGCCGCCACTGCTCCGGGTCCTGCGCCAATCGGTCGGCGATGGCGTACAGCGCGACCGGGTTCAGGCCCAGGCCGACATGGCTGGCCTGCACCTCGATGTTCTCGGTGTGCGCCGCCGGCTCGTTGACGCTGCAGCGCCAAGCGACGATGCCATCGCTGCGCGAGAAGATCGAGGTGGTGGGCACCGGCGGCGGCTTGCGCAGCTCTTCCATCATCGCCGGGTCGTTGGACGAATGACCGCTGACCAGCTCGAAGAAGCGCCAGGCATTGGTGGCTCGCGGGTGGCCGGTGAAGGGCGTGCCCAGCGTGATCACGCAGCGCACCTGCTCGGGCAATTCCTTGGCCAGCTCGCGGGCATAGAGGCCGCCCAGGCTCCAGCCGATCAGGCTGACCTTCTGGCCATACTCGCGGTACAGCGCACGCAGGTCGGCCTGGCCCCGCTCCAGCACGCCCTTGCGCGGGCCGAAGTTGAAGCCCTGACTCCAGGGCTGTGAGACATAGCCGAGGCTGTCCAGAAAGCTGCGCAGCGGCGCTGTCGTCAGGTCATTGGCGCCCAGGCCCGGGAACACCAGCACCGGGTGGCCATCGCCGCGCGGCAGCCGCCTGAGCCAGGGCATGGCGGCGAGCAGGGCCGCATATTCCCAGGGCGCGCGGCCCTCCAACATCAGCAGCATGGCGCCGGGCGCGCGCAGCTCGGCGAACGACGGCGACGGGTGGGCTTGGGGTTGAGGAGGCTTGCGCTTGCTTGCAGGCATCGGCTGATCTTATCGGCTGGCTCGCTTCTGGGTTGGAGCGCTTGCCCTAGGACGTTTTGTCGCCGGGGTGACAGCTTTCCTCGGCGTCTTCTTGGCTGCTGGCGCTGCTTCGGCAGCAGGTGCGGGCAGCGCCGCAAACTCGGCAAATGCCGCCTGCACATGCTCGCCAAGCTCGGCCACCTCGGGCATGGCCTGGGCGCAGGCGATCAGGCCCATGTCCAGCGCGTCGTTGTACGTCTGCACGGTGATGTTCAAGGCCATGCCATGGACGACGATCGAGGTCGGGTAGTTCTTCAGCATCCTGGCGCCGGCCATGTACAGCGGCACGGTCGGGCCGGGCACATTGGAGATCGCCACATTGGCAATCGGCGGAATCTTCTCGGCCACACCGGCACGCTTGTACAGCGCCGCTGCACCCTCCATCAGCCAGGGCACGCCCAGCGACGGGAAGTCGGTCGGCATCAGCCCCTTGACATGGTCCAGATTGCTCTTCATCGCCGCGCTGGCGGCCAGCACATGGGCCAGTCGCTTGGCCGGGTCGGCGAGGTGCGTGCCCAGGCTGAACACCGTCATTGAGGCCTGGTTGTTGGCCGTGGTGTCGCCCTTGGCGCGGGTGGACACCGGCACCGCCGCGATCAGCGATTTGCGCGGCAGCGGCCCATGCTTGGCGAAGTAGCGCCGCAGCGCGCCGCTGCAAATCATCAGCACCGCGTCGTTGAGGCTGGCGCCGTGGCGGCGGCGCACCGCATTCAGCTCGGCCAGCGGCAGACTGACACCGCAGAACACCCGCTCCGCCGACAGCGTGGCGTTCAGTCGCGTTCGCGGCGCCAGGCTCAGATTGCTGACGCCCTTGCTGCCAGACGCGGCCTGTCCCTTGACTCGCGCCATCACGTCAGACATGACCCCGCCGGCCGCGCCGCCGGCCGACTGCGCGGCCATCTGCGCCAGCGTGCTGACGGCGCCGGGCAGGGCCTTGGCGATGTTCAAGGTCTGCTGCCACTGGCCGGCCAGTGCGCGGCGCAGCAGCTGGGTGGTGCCGGGCACGGCGCGGGCCGGGCGTGTCGGCATGTCGGGCAGTGCACGGGGCTCCGGGCTCAGGTCGAGGATGGCATGGGCCAGCGCCACGGCCGCCTGGCCATCGACGGCCGCATGGTGGAGCTGCGTGTAGAGGCCGTAGCGCTTGGTGCCGCCGGGACCAACGGCCAGGCCCTCGAAGACATGAAACTTCCACAGCGGCCGGCTGCGGTCCAGCAGCACCGGATGCAGCAGGCCGACCTGCTGCTCCAGCTCGGCCTGGCCGCTGCCCCTGGGCAGCTTGATGGCGACGATGTGCTGGTCCAGATCCGGCGTCGCGTCGACCCAGGCCGGGCTGGCCAGGTTCATCGGCATCAGCGCCAGCTTGCGGCGCAGCGCCGGGGCAAACGGGAGGCGGCTGGCCATGTGCGCGCGCAGGTCACAGACATAGTTGCCGCGGTAGCTGGCCGGCAGCTCGAAGATGTGCAGCGCGCCCACATGCATGGGCATCTCGGCGGTTTCGAGGAACAGGAACGAGGCGTCGAGGCCGGCGAGTTGCTTCAAGGCGTACTCCAGGAGGCTGTCGGGCCATGCTAGCCCGCGCTCCGCGGCCGCCGCGCAGGGGAGAACCCTAGCGCGGCCGCCTGCTCACTCAGCCAGGCCCGCCAGGCAGACGTACTTCACCTCAAGGAACTCCTCCAGCCCGTACTTCGAACCCTCGCGCCCCAGGCCCGACTGCTTGACGCCGCCGAACGGTGCCTCTGCAGTGGAGATCAGGCCGGTGTTGACGCCCACCATGCCGGCCTCCAACTGCTCGGACACGCGCATCGCCCGGCCCAGGTCGCGGCTGTAGAAGTAGGCGGCCAGGCCGAACTCGGTGTCGTTGGCCAGCGCGATGACCTCGGCCTCGGTGTCGAAGGGGAACAGCGGCGCCAGCGGGCCGAAGGTCTCTTCAACGGCGACCAGCATCTCGCTCGTCGCGCCGCTGACGACCGTCGGCTCGAAGAACAGGCCGCCCAGCGCGTGCGGCTTGCCGCCGGTCAGCACCTCGCCGCCCTTGGCGCGGGCGTCGGCAATGTGCTCCTCGATCTTGGCCACCGCCTTGGCATCGATCAGCGGGCCCTGGGTGATGCCCGCGTCAAGGCCGTTGCCGACCTTCAGCGCCTTGACGCGGGCCACCAGCTTGTCGCTGAAGGCCTTCAGCACGCCGCGCTGCACATACAGGCGATTGGCGCAGACGCAGGTCTGACCGGTGTTGCGGAACTTGGAGATCATCGCGCCCTCGACGGCGGCGTCCAGATCTGCGTCGTCGAAGACGATGAAGGGCGCATTGCCACCCAGCTCCAGCGACAGCTTCTTGATCGTGTCGGCGGACTGGCGCATCAGCGTGCGGCCGACCTCGGTCGAGCCGGTGAAGGTCAGCTTGCGCACCAGCGGGTTGCGCGTCATCTCGCCGCCGATCTGGCTGGCCGAGCCGGTCAGCACCGACAGCAGGCCCTTGGGCACGCCAGCGCGCTCGGCCAGCACGGCAAAGGCCAGGGCGGAGTAGGGCGTCTGCGAGGCCGGTTTGACGACCATGGAGCAGCCGGCGGCCAGCGCCGGACCGGCCTTGCGCGTCAGCATCGCGGTCGGGAAATTCCATGGCGTGATCGCCGCGGTCGTGCCCACCGGCTGCTTGATCGCCAGGATGCGGCGGTCGCCCTGTGGTGCCGGGATCACGTCGCCATAGATGCGGCGCGCCTCCTCGGCAAACCATTCGATGAAGGAGGCGGCGTAGATGATCTCGCCCCGGGCCTCGGCCAGCGGCTTGCCCTGCTCCGAGGTCAAGATCAGCGCCAGGTCGTCGGCATTGGCCAGCATCAGATCGAACAGCTTGCGCAGCACGGCGCCGCGCTCCTTGGCCGGCACCTTCGCCCAGGCGCGCTGCGCGACGTCGGCGGCGGCTATGGCGCGCTCGGTCTCGGCGGCGGAGCACAGCGGTACCGTGCCGAGTGTCTCGCCCGTGGCGGGGTTGGTGACGTCCAGGGTCTTGCCGTCATCGGCATCGGTCCAAACGCCTGCGATGAAGGCCTGTTGACGCAGCAGGGAAGGGTCTTTGAGGTTCAGCATGGGGTTCTTTCGGATCAGGCTTGCAGGGCGCGGGCGAGGATGGCCAGACCTTCGTCCAGCACGGCGTCTTCTATCGTCAGCGGGAACAGGAAACGGATCACGTTGCCGTAGACGCCGCAGCTCAGCAGCAAGAGCCCGGCGGCCTGCGCGCGATGTATCACCTGCTTGGTGAATTCGGTGTCGGGCGTGCCATCGGCCTGGGCGAATTCCATTGCCACCATGGCGCCGAGGCCGCGCACGTCGGCGATCTGCGGCACCGTGGCGCGCAGCGCGTTGAGCCGGGTCTTCAAGGTCTGGCCCAGGCGTTCGGCGCGGGCGCAGAGCTGTTCGTCCTCGATCACATCGAGCACCGCATGGGCCGAGGCGATGGCCAGCGCATGGCCGGCATAGGTGCCGCCCAGGCCGCCGGGCGCGGGGGCGTCCATGATCTCGGCGCGGCCGCAGACGGCCGATAGCGGCACGCCGCCGGCCAGGCTCTTGGCCATCGTCATCAGGTCGGGCAGCACGCCGTGGTGCTCCATCGCGAACAGGCGGCCGGTGCGCCCGAAGCCGGTCTGGATCTCGTCGGCGATCAGCACGATGCCATGCTGGTCACAGAGCTGGCGCAGCGCGCGCAGAAACTCGGTCGGCATCACGTAAAAGCCGCCCTCGCCCTGGATCGGCTCGACGATGATGGCCGCCACCTGGGTCGGTTCGATATCGCACTTGAACAGCTGCTGGATCGCGCGCAGCGAGTCATCGACCGACACGCCATGCAGGGCGGCCGGTGCCGGCACATGGAAGATGCTGCCCGGGAACGGGCCGAAGCCCTGCTTGTAGGGTGCCACCTTGCCGGTCAGCGCCATGCCCATATAGGTGCGGCCATGGAAGGCGCCGCTGAGCGCGATCACGCCGGGGCGGCGGGTGTGGGCGCGGGCGATCTTGATCGCGTTTTCGACCGCCTCGACACCGGTCGTGAAGAAGGCCGTCTTCTTCGCATGCGTGCCGGGTGTCAGCGCATTCAGCCGCTCGGCCAGCCGGACCACGCTCTCGTAGGGCACGACCTGGTAGGCCGTGTGGGTGAAGCACTCCAGCTGCGCCTGTATCGCCTGCACGATGCGCGGATGGCGGTGGCCGGTGTTGAGCACGGCGATGCCCGAGCCGAAGTCGATATAGCGCCGGCCCTCGACATCCCAGATCTCGGCGTTCAGCGCGCGCTGGGCGTAGATGGGGAAGCCTATGCCCACACCGCGCGGAGTGGCGGCGATGCGGCGGGCATCGATGGTGGCGTTGTTGGTGTGGCTGGTGGTCGTATTCATGGGGTCCCTGAAAAGCGTGACGCGAGCCGCAGTCTAGAATCGTATTGGCTCCATTATTGGAACCAATATCGATGAATTGTTAGAACCAAATGGCCGCTCAACTCCCTGCCCAGGCCGGTGCTCTGCCCGACTTCGTGCTGCGTCAGTTCGACCCGGCAAGTGGCGATCCCGACCACCGCCAGCTCTACCGCATCCTGCAATCGGGCATACGCACGGCGGTGCTGCCGGCCGGGCTGAAGCTGCCGCCGTCGCGGGCCATGGCCCAGGCGCTGGGCATTGCGCGCAACACCGTCGTCCACGTCTATGAACAGCTGGCGCTGGAGGGCTATGTGCAGGCCGGCGTCGGACGCGGCACCTTTGTGGCCGCCGTCGGGCCGCGATTGGCCGGCTTTGCCGGCCTGGCGGCGCAGCCGCTGCAGCCCGCCCGCCGGGCGGCGCTGTCCAGCCGCGGCAGCCAGCTGGTCGAGCAGGCCGGGGCGGCGCCGCTGCAATGGGGCGCGTTCGCGCCGGGCGTGCCTGAGGTGCGGATGTTCCCGTCCCAGGTCTGGAACCGGCTGCAGGCGCAGGTCTGGCGCGCCGCCACGCCGCAGCAGATGAGCTATGCCACCGGCCATGGCGACGCCGGCCTGCGCGAGGCCATCGCCACCTATCTGCAGGGCACGCGGGGCGTGGTCTGCACGCCCGAGCAGGTGGTGGTGACCAGCGGCACGCAGCAGTCGCTGCAGCTGGTGGCCCAGCTGCTGGCCGATCCGGGCGACACCGTCTGGCTCGAAGACCCCGGCTACTGGGGCGCGCGCAGCGTGTTCCGCGCGCTGGGCCTGAAGCTGGAGCCGGTGGCGGTGGATGCCGAGGGCCTGGCGCCCAGCGCCGCGCAGCTTCGCGCGCCGCCTCGGGCCATGTTCGTCTCGCCCTCGCACCAGTACCCGACCGGCGCGCTGATGAGCCATGGCCGGCGCCGCCAGCTGCTGGAGTACGCGGCGGCGCAGGGCGCCTGGGTGGTCGAGGACGACTACGACAGCGAATTCCGCTACGGCGCCCGGCCGCTGCCGGCCTTGCAGGGGCTGGACGACAAGGGCCGTGTGATCTATCTGGGCACCTTCTCCAAGACCCTGTTCCCGGCGCTGCGCCTGGCCTACCTGGTGCTGCCGCCCGAGCTGGTGGACAGTTTTGCCCGCGCCCTCAACGAGCTGTTCCGCGAGGGCCAGACCCTGCAGCAGGCCGTGCTGGCGCGCTTTCTGGCCGAGGGCCATTACGCGACGCATATCCGCCGCATGCGGGCGGTCTATGGCGCCCGGCACGACGCGCTGATCGCGGCCATAGCCCAGCAGTTCGGCAGCCAACTGCCGGTGATAGGTGGTGACGCCGGCCTGCATCTGGTGCTGGGCCTGCCCCAGGCGCTGGATGACCGTGCGGTGGTGCAGAAGGTGCTGCGCGCCGGCGTGGCGACGCGGCCGCTATCGATGTACTACATGCGCTCCCCGGCGCCGGCCAAGGGCCTGCTACTGGGCTACGGCGCGGTGCGCGAGGAGGAGATCGCCGGTTACTTTGCGCTGCTGGCGCGGGCGGTGCAAGGCTTTTTGTAACCCGCGTCAGCCAAATGGCTTGTATCGCCATTTGGCCTTCGCCAGGCACAAGCCCCTTCCGGGCCTTGTGTCCGGGCTCAGTGGGGTTTTCGCGGCTTCTTGTCGAAGGACTCGGGGCGGTAGACGTTGCCCTCCCACTGGCCCTTCTTGCGCGCCCGCTCGATCGCCGCCTCGGCCTCGCGGGCCGCCTGGCGCCGCGTGGCTCGCCAGTGGTACAGCCCCAGGGCCCGCGCCTTCAGGCCATAGCCCCAGCGCCGCAGCACGGCATCAAGCCGGCGCTGGCGTGGCGCGCTGAGGCACATGCGTATGCCCAGCAGCAGGCAGATGGCAAGGCCCAGGGCGGCGAGGATTTGGATGAACACGGCAGGAGGGGCAGGGTAAGCGCGGGGTTGATCGGGTGCGGCAGCAGTCCCACATGCTAGTTCATAGATGCGAATGACGGATGGCCGGCTGTGCCGCATGTCCCCCGAAAGAGGGGGCATCACCCCTTTCAGAGGGAATGGCGGGATCAGGGTGCTTTCTCAACAATCGCTCCCAGCCGTCAAGGAGATCCCGCCATGCAGCACCGTCATGTCTCACCCGTCAGTCTGAGGTTTTGCGACAGCCTGCGCGCCAGCGGCTTCGATGCCAACGATTTCGAGATCAGGGAAGAAACCGGCTCCGATCTGAGCCGCATGCTGGGCAATGACGACGCGCTGGTCACTGTGCGCCGGCGCAGCACAGGCGACGAGCGGCTGTATGCCGCCGGCCCGGGGCGGCCATGGTTTGCATTGGCCTTGATGGATGTGGAGCACGGGTGCTTCGGGCCTCAGGGAAGGGCTTGAGGATTTCGCTTGATCACGGCTTGTGGCTACGCAGGCCCAGCCCCGCCAGCCGCCGGGCTTCAGTACGGAGGTCGAGCCGGCCTGCGGCCCGCCCGACTCCCTTCCAGTGCTCTCGCCTTGGGCCGGTCGCGTAACTCGCCCCCGTTCGCTTCGCTCACTAAGCTCGGACAAACGCGCCCAGTCAGTTTTTGATCCGCGCGCAAAGCGCGCTGGCCCAAGCCGCTGCGCGCTTCAGCCCCGCACAGGCGCCCGTCGGCTGGCGGAGCTGCGCCTGCGCGGATGCAGGGTGGCGTAGCACGAGTGGTGTGCCACCGGCGGTGCCTGCATTGCGAGCCGGTGGCGACGACACCCCTTATGCGGCGCCGAGCAGCGCAGCTGCCTGAGGTTGCCCATCGCTCCGGGCGATGGGCCGAGCGTCTTTGTCCGAGCACCGACCACAGGCAGCTGCCAACGGCAGATGCCGGCCCCGCAGGGGGTGGGAGGGCGAGTTAGGCGCGTAGCCTCAGGCTGGGAGCAGCACAGGGGACTTGGCCCGCAGGGCCAAGCGCCGCATTTGGGGTGACGGCGACGCTGGCTTGCAATGCGCTTCAAAGCTCATGTGGGACGTGTTGAGAGCCTCCGAAAGGCTCAAGGCAACACCAGCCAGTGCACCGCGAAGCGCTGCTCCTCATCGGTCCACACCGCCGCTGGCTCAAAGCCTGCGCTGCGGGCCAGCGCCTCAAAGCTCTCCAGCGTGTATTTGTAGGAGTTCTCGGTGTGCAGCGACTGGCCCTGCCCGAACTCGAAGCGTTGGCCGCAGAAGCGCACGGTCTGCCGCGCCCGGCTGAGCAAATGCATCTCGATGCGCTGCAGCTGGGGTTGGTAGAAGGCGTAGTGGTCGAAGGCTGACAGCTCGAAGTCGGCGCCCAGCTCACGGTTGGCGCGGGCCAGCAGGTTCTTATTGAAGGCGGCCGTCACGCCTTGGGCGTCGTTGTAGGCGGCATGCAGCTCGTCCGGGTGCTTGACCAGATCGACGCCGATCAGCAGGCCACCGCCTTCCAGCCAGCCGGCCATGCGGCGCAACAGATTGCGGGCCGCCTCGGGCTCGAAATTGCCTATCGACGAGCCGGGGAAGAAGCCGATGCGCCGGCCCAGCGCGGGCGGCAGGTTCAGGCCCTGGGTGAAGTCGGCAGCAATGGGCTCGACGCGCAGGCCCGGGTAGTCGCGCCGCAGACCGCCGGCTGCCTCATGCAAGTGCTCGCCTGAGATGTCCACCGGTAAAAAGCGCTGTGGCGCCTGCAAATGGTTCAGCAACAGGCGGATCTTGCGGCTGGCGCCAGCGCCGAACTCGACGATGTCGGCCCGCGCTCCTATGCATTCGGCCATCTCGTGCGCGCGGCTTTGCAGAAGGCCCATCTCGGTGCGCGTCGGGTAGTACTCGGGCAGCTCGCAGATGCGCTCGAACAGCGCCGAGCCGGCGCTGTCATAGAAGTACTTGGGCGAGACCTGGCGCGGCTGCTCATGCAGGCCGGCGATCAGGTCGCGGGCGAAGTCGACGGCGGCCACCGGCACGTCGTCGGTGAGCTGGATCAGATGAGGATGCATATCAGAGATCCCGGGCAAGCCGTATGCCTGCAAACTGCCAGCGCGCCGCCGGCGGGAAGAAGTTGCGGTAGCTGGCGCGGCTGTGACCCTCCGGCGTGGCGCAGCTGCCACCGCGCAGCACCAGCTGGCCGACCATGAACTTGCCGTTGTATTCGCTGATCGCGCCGGTCCAGGTCCTGAAGCCGGGGTAGGGGTCGTAGGAGGAGCGGGTCCATTGCCAGACGGCGCCGAACCCCTGCCGCAGCTCGCTGCTGCGGCTCACCGCCGCCTCCCACTCGAACTCGGTCGGCAGTCGGTGGCCGGCCCATTCGGCGTAGGCAGCGGCTTCGTAAAAACTCAGGTGGCAGACCGGCGCGGCCGGGTCCAGCGCCTGCTCGCCGGCCAGCGTGAACAGGCGCGGCTGCTGCGCATCGGCCAGGTTCCAGTACAGCGGCGCCTGCCAGTCCTGGGCCATCACGGTGGACCAGCCATCGCTGAGCCACAGCTCGGGGCGCCGGTAGCCGCCGTCATTGATGAAGGCCAGGTACTCGCCGCAGCTCACTAGGTCGTCGGCCAGCGCAAAGGGCTGCAGCCGCACCGGGTGGCGGGGCGTCTCGTTGTCGAACGCGAAGCCTTCGCCGGCATGGCCGATCAAGGCCTCCTGGCTGGTGAAGGTGGACCAGCCGCCGGACCTCGCCGCGTCGGCAGCCGGATGCGGGCCCGCGTCGCCCCAGGCCGGCAGCAAGGGATTCAGCGAAAACAAATGCTTGACGTCGGTGAGCAGCAGTTCCTGGTGCTGCTGTTCGTGGTGCAGGCCCAGCTCCAGCAACGGCAGCGCCTCGCCGCCGCCCTGGCGCAGCAGAGCGGCGATGCCGGCATCCACATGGGCGCGATAGTCCAGCACCTGTTGCAGCGAGGGCCGGGTCAGCAGGCCGCGCTGGGGGCGCGGATGGCGCGGCCCGAGGCTGACGTAGTAGGAGTTGAAGAGCTGGGCAAAGGCCGGGTCGAAGACCTCGTAGCCGGGCAGATGCGGGCGCAGCACCACGGTCTCGAAGAACCAGCTGGTGTGGGCCAGATGCCATTTGACAGGGCTGGCGTCGGGCATGGACTGCACGCACTGGTCCTCGGCCGACAGCGGCGCGGCCAGGGCCAGCGTGGCTGCACGTACCTGGGCGTAGCGCGCGGCCAGGGCCCGCGGGTCCCTGCGCATCGGCATCGAGTCAGCTAATCCCATGGGCATGCCTCCCTTGTCTGGCCTTGGACCCGTCACGGTTGCGTTGCAGGATACCCGCATTGATCGTTATCCCTCATACGGGCCTGGTGCGCCATGCCCTAATATGGTTAATAAATTAAGTATTTTGGTGCGCGCCTGCCCGCTTGGCGGCCAGCGCCCGAATCAGCAGCAGCCTCCGAGTCCTCAGCCTGTCCCCCGAGGCCATCATGGATCACCAATATTTCAGCACCCACGGCGAACATCTGGCGGACCGTGCCGCCGCCTGGGAACGCATCAACCGCAACTACTTCGGCGATCTGGGCGTCGATGCGCTGGACGACGGGCCGGTCGATGCCGAGCTGTCGGCCTTCAACGTCGGCCCGCTGCGCATGCTGCGCATCAGCGCCCCGCCACACCGTGTGCACCGTGAACGCATCTGCAGCGAGCTGCCGATGGACGCCTTGTACAAGCTTGTTTTGCAGCTGAAAGGCCATGCCGAGATCCGCCAGGGCGAGCGTTCCTTCCACCTGCACCCCGGCGACTGGAGCCTGTACGACCCCCGCGTGCCCTATTCGGTGACCAACTTCGAGCGCCTGGATCTGCTGGTGGTGCAGGTGCCACGCGAGTTGCTGCGCGGCTTCAAGGTGCCCAGCCTGCACACCTGCGAGGCCACGGCCAGCAGCGTGGTCGGTCTGTACGCGGTGCTCAGCTCCTTTCTGCGCTCGCTGTCAGAACAGCTGCCGGGCCTGCCCAATGGCGTGGGCCAGCCGCTGAGCGAGACGGTGATAGGCCTGCTGGCCTCGACGCTGGCCGCCTATCAGGGCGAGGCCAGCGAACACACCACCCTGCCCAGCGTGCTGCGCGCCCGCGTCAAGCAGTATGTGCATGCCCACCTGGCCGAGTCGGACCTCAGCATCGAGCGCATCGCGCTGGCCATGCGCTGCTCCAAGCGCTATCTGCACCGCGTGTTCGAAGACGAAAACTGCTCGCTGGACCGCTATATCTGGCAGACCCGGCTGGAGCGCTGCCATGCCGACCTGAGCGCGCCGGGCCGCAAGATGATCTCGGAGGTGGCTTTCGCCTGGGGCTTCAACAGCAGCGCGCACTTCTGCCGCATGTTCAAGAGCCACTTCGGGGAGGCGCCGCGGGAGTTCCAGCGGCGGGTGGCCGCCGGGACTGCAGCGCTACCGCTGGCTCACTGAGCCGCTGAGGCCAGATAGCTGCTGTGCAGGATCTCGGGCCGCTCGCGCAGCGTGCCCGAGGCGCCGTTGAAGGCAATACGGCCCCGCTCCAGCACGCAGGCCTGGGTCGAGATGGCCAGGGCCAGGCTGGTGAACTGCTCGATCAGCAGCACGCCCACGCCCTGGGCGGCGATCTGCTGCACCACATCGGCCAGTCGCTTGACGATCATCGGTGACAGGCCCAGCGACAGCTCGTCGATGACCAGATAGCGCGGCGCGGCTATCAGCGCCTGGGCGATGCAGACCATCTGCTTCTGCCCGCCCGACAGCGACTTGGCCGGCTGTGCCAGCTTGACCTCCAGCTCCGGGAAGACGGCCAGCACGCGCTGCAGCGCCGCGGGCACCTCGGCGGCCGGCAGCGCGCTGGCGGCCACGCGCAGGTTGTCGCGCACGCTCAGGTCGCCCAGCACCTTGTGGCCCTCGGGCACCACGGCCACGCCGGCGGCGCGCACGGCCTCGGGCCGCATTCGGTGGAGTGCGTGGCCGCTCAGCTCGATGCGGCCGCTGGTCAGCGGCAGCGCGCCGGCGATGGCCATCACCGTGCTGGACTTGCCGGCGCCATTGGCGCCCACCAGGGCGGTGATCTGGCCGGCCGGAATCTCCAGGCTCACGCCATGCAGCACGGCCTTGCCGCTGCGGTGCAGCACCAGGTCTTGAACTTGCAACATCGCTATAGCTTTCTCAGGTGCCGAGGTAGGCGCGGCGCACATCGGGGTCTTCCAGCACCTCGGCGGTCGGGCCCAGCGCCAGACGGCGGCCGAAGTCCATCACCAGGGTCTGGGTGCAGGTGGCCTTGATCAGGTCCACGTCATGGTCGATCAGCAGCACCTGGGCGCCGAAGCGCGCCGGTATGCCGACGATGGCGGCGCGCAGCAGCTGCGACTCCTGCTCGGTCAGGCCGGCACCGGGCTCGTCGAACAGCAGCAGCTTGGGCTTGCCCACCAGCGCCTTGGCCACCTCGACCATGCGGCGCTGGAACAGATTGAGCTGCTGGCCGGGCCGCGTGGCCACCGAGCTCAGGCCCGTGTAGGCAAGGATCTCGGCCAGCTGGGCCTGCAAGTTGGCCCGCTCGTGCGGCACGTGGTCGAGCACGGCACGGACGTTGTCCCAGACGCTGAGGTCTTCGACTACCTGCTCGGTCTGGAACGAGCGCCGCACGCCAAAGCGCACGCGGGCAATCGGCTTCATGCCCAGCAGCGGCGTGCCCTGCACATGGACCGTGCCCTCGGCCGCCGACACCAGGCCGCTGAGCAAATTGACCAACGTGGTCTTGCCCGCGCCGTTGGGGCCGATCAGCCCGCAGACCGGCGCGCTGAGGCTGGCGGTGAGCCCGTCTATGGCCTTGACACCCCAGAAGGCGACGCTGACCTGGTTCAGCTCGATCATGCGGGCCTCCCGCTCAGCCGGCGTCGCACAGCGGTCAGCGCTTGCAGCAGCTGGCCGGCCACGCCCTGAGGCGCGGTGATCAGCGCATGCAGCAGGGCCGCACCAAAGAAGATGTCGGCCAGAAAGCCGCTGACGTTGTAGTCCGACAGCAGCGAGGGCACGGCCCGCATCAGCAGGCCGGCGACGATGGGACCCAGCCAGTGGTAGACGCCGCCGACGACGCTCAGCGCAAAGGTCATCACCGAGTCGCCGGCGCCGAAGGCGCGGCCATCCAGCTGGCCCACGCCGCCGGCCAGCAGCGCACCGCTGACGCCGGCGCAAAAGCCCGCCAGGCCGAAGGCCCAGGTCTGGTATAGCAGGATATTGACGCCGGCGCTGACGGCGGCCGCCTCGCCGCGGCGTATCAGCGCCCAGGAGCGGCCGGCCTTGGTGCGGCGGTGCAGCTCGATCAGGCTCAGCACCAGGGCCAGGCAGATCACCACATAGCGGAAATAGGCGGCGTCGGACAGCGCCAGCGCCGGGCGCGCCATCATCAGCCGCTCGCTGCCGACGACGCGGCCCAGCCAGCCCTCGCCGCCATCGGGGAAACCTGTTGCACTGATCACGACCTGGAAGCCACCGGCCATCATCAGGGTGACCAGCGCCAGGTACAGCCCCTTCATGCGCAGCGCCGGCAGGCCGGCCAGCATGCCGATCAGGCATGAGGTGGCCCCGGCTGCCAGCACGCACAACTCGAAGGGCAGCTGCAGGCCGTGGCTGAGCCGCAGTGCGACCCAGCCGCCGGCGCCCAGCAGCGCGTGCTGGCACAAGGTCACCAGGCCCAGCTGCCCATAGAGCAGGGCCACACCCGCGGCGGCCACGGCCAGGGCCATGGCCGAGATCAGGCTCTTGATCCAGTAGGCATTGGCCAGCCAGGGCAGCGCCAGGGCGAGAAGCGACAGCAGCAACAGCATCGTCAGCCAGGAGCGGCGGGCTTCGCTGACGGCGCGGGCCAGTGCCTGCTGCAGTTCACCTGGTGCTCCGGTGCTGTGAGGGGAAAGGGTTTGCTCGTAGGACATCATCAACAACGGCTATCAGGCCTTGCGTGCATCGCTGCGGAAAAAGAGGATGGCCGCCAGCGCCACCAGAAAGGGCACGGCCGTGCGGTAGGGGGCGAAACCTGGCACCGTGATGGCCAGGGCCTCCAGCACGCCTATGCTGATGCCGGCCGTCACCGTCACCGGCAGCGAGTTCAGCCGGCCCAGGATGGCGGCGGCAAAGGCCGGTATCACCAGAAAGGTCAGCAGGGTGGCCTGCAGCCGCACGATATTGGCCAGCAGCAGGCCGCAGACGCCGGCGAAGGCGCCCGACAGCACCCAGGCCACCGTGTCCACCTGCAGCACGCGAATCCCCAATAGCGCGCTCAGGTCGCGGTCATTGGCCAGCGCACGCATCTTCAGGCCGATGCGGGTGCGGCTCAGGAGCAGGCCAATGCCCGCCATCATCGCCAGCGCCAGGGTGAGGCCGAGCACGCGGGTGTAGGTCAGGCGCACATCGGCGAACTCCAGCGCCTCGGCGTCGGTGGGCAGCACCAGCCGGCGCGGCTGGGCGCCCCAGTACCACTCGGTGAAGCCCATCACGATCAGCGCAAAGCCCAGCGTGCCTATGCTGCGTATGGTCGGGTCGCGGTGGGCCAGCTTGGGTGCCAGCAGCCGGCCATAGGCCAGCGACAGCGCCATCGCCGTGGCTATCGCGCTGGCCCAGGCCAGCCACTGCGGCCAGTCCTGGTCCAGCAAAGACCAGGCCACATAGGCGCCGATCGCGCCGAGCGCGCCGAAGGCGAAGTTCAGCACGCCCGACGATCGGTACAGCACCACCAGACCCACCCCGGACAGGGCATAGACGGCGCCGATGCCCAGACCGGAGACCAGGAAAGGCAGCAAGTCCACCATGGCTTACTTGATGCCCATCTTCTTCTCGTCGGCGCGGATGTCGGCCAGTTCGGGGTCATCGGCCGTCATGCAGCCGCCCGGGGCGATGGCCCAGGCGGTGCCGGTGCTGGTGGCCATCGGCCCGCTGTTGTTGGCGTTGTGGCGGCTGCCGTTGCCGACGTAGAAGGGCTTGCACAGGATGTCGCTCTTGAAACCGTTGACCGCGCGCAGCGCATTGCTGACGGCGGCGCGGTCAATCTTCTTCGGGTCCAGCTTCAGCATCGCTTCGGTGACCACGCGTGCGGCCAGATAGCCAGCCTGCGAGAAGGTGTCGCGCGGGTCGGACTTGTTGCCGTACTTGTCCATCAGCGTCAGCCAGTTCTTGTTGTCCGGGCCGCCGGCCTCCAGCGGCTGGAACTCGAGATTGGTGTCGAAGTTGTTCTTCCAGTAGGCGCCAATGGCCTTGGGCACCTCGGTGTTGTAGGCAGGGGCGGACGACACGAAGTGGATCTTCTTGCCCAGGTTCTGCTGCTCGGCCGCGGCCAGCATGGGCACCAGAATGCCCTTGGGTACGTTCATGATGATGACGTCGGGCTTCTTGCTCGCCGCCTGCAGCATCACCGAGGTGGCGTCGGCCGAGCCCGGGTCGATGACGATGGTTTCCGACAACACGCCGTTCTTGGCCCCCCATTCCTTCGGGCCCTCGCAGGCCCAGTTGCCCAGGCTGGGGATGTTGGGGATGATGCAGACCATCTTCTTGGCGCCGTACTTCTTGGCCGCATACATCGCGGCGATCGTGCCGGAGACGCGGGGCCCCGAGTTGATCGGCGCATAGTTCTTGGCATTGAAGCATTCGCGCGGCACGCCGACGCCGGCGATCACCATCACGTCTTCCTGCGCATACATCTTCGCGTTGGCGCCGCACTCGACGAAGCTGGTGTTGCCGGCCATGGCCAGCACCTTGCGGTCCTTGACCAGCTTGGAGGCCACCTGTGTCGCCGTCTCCGGGTTCCACTGGTCGTCGGCGACGATGTACTCGACCGGCCGGCCATTGATGCCGCCGTTGGCGTTGACGCACTTGAAGTAGGCGGCGGCGGCACCTGCGGCCGAGCTGAAGTCGTCGGGCCCGGTCTTGCCGACCACGGCGCCGATGGGCAGTGGTTCGCCGGTGGCGGCCTTGCCGCTGTTCAGCCCGCAGCTGACGTTCTGTGCCCAGCCGGCGCCGCTGAGCGCCGTCAGTCCCAGGGCCACGGGCAAGGCGCGTTGGATGAAGTGCTTCATATTGCTTGTCTCCTGTTGTGGTTGTGTGGTGCGCTCTGGGCTCAAACGGCCATGCACACGCTTTTCAGCTCGGTGAAACTCTCGACGGCGGCGCGGCCCAGGTCGCGCCCATAGCCCGATTGCTTGTAGCCGCCCAGCGGCAGGCCGTTGTCCAGCATGTTGTGAGTGTTGACCCAGACGGTGCCGGCCTTCAGCCGCGGAATCAGCCGGTGCACGGCCGACAGGTCGTTGGACCAGATGCTGGCCGCCAACCCCATCGGGTTGTCATTGGCCAGACGCACGGCCTCGTCGACATCGTCGAAGGGAATGACGACGATGACCGGGCCGAACACCTCCTCGCGCACGATGCGCATGCCGGCATGCACATCGGTCAGCACGGTGGGCTGCACGAAGTAGCCACCGGCCAGCGCCCGCTCTCCGCCGGTGACGACGCGCGCGCCCTCGGCCCGTGCCTCGGCGATGAAACCCAGCACGCGCTCGAAATGGCGCTTCGAGGCCAGCGGGCCCAGCTGCGAGGCGGCATCGAAGCCGGAGCCTATCTTTAGTGACTGGGCAGCCTCGGCCAGACCCCGCAGCACTTGGTCGAAGATCGACCGATGGACATAGAGCCGCGAGCCTGCAGTGCAGACCTGACCCTGGTTGAAGAAGATGCCCATGGCCGCGCCGAGGGCCGCCTTGGCCGGGTCGGCATCGGCCAGCACGATCATCGGCGACTTGCCGCCCAGCTCCAGCGTCATGCGCGCCATATTCTCGACCGCCGCATGGCCGATCTGCTTGCCCACGGCGGTGGAGCCGGTGAAGCTGATCTTGTTGACGTCCGGGTGGCGGGTCAGCGCCGCACCGGCCGTGTGGCCGCGGCCGCAGACCACATTCAGCACGCCGGCCGGAAAGCCCGCCTGCATCACCAGTTCGGCCAGGCGCAGCGCCGTCAGCGGTGTCTCCTCCGAGGGCTTGAGCACCACGGTGCAGCCGGCCGCCAGTGCGGGAGCGACCTTCCACAGGGCAATCGCCAGCGGAAAGTTCCAGGGCACGACCGCCGCCACCACGCCCACCGCCTCGCGCCGGGTGTAGATGATGTAGTGCGTGCCCGGTGGGCCCGGAATGGATGGGTCCAGGGTCTGACCCTCCAGCTTGGTCGCCCAGCCGGCCATATAGCGCACGAAGGCGGCACCGCTGCCGACATCGATCATCCGCGCAATCGCCTGCAGCTTGCCGCTTTGCAGGGTCTCCAGCGCGCTCAGCTCGTCGGCATGCTCGTCGATCAGCTGCGACAGCCTGTAGAGCAGGCGCTCGCGCTCGGCCGGCAGCATGGCCGACCAGGCCGAGTCCTCGAAGGTGCGGCGCGCGCTGGCCACGGCCAGCTCGACATCGCGCTCGTCGCTGTCCGACGCCTCGGCGACGACCAGCTCGGTGGCCGGGTCCACCACCGGGGTGAACAGGCCCGAGGCCGCCGGGCTGGCTCGGCCGTCTATGAAGTTGTGGTGCCGGTGGCGCGCGAGAAAGCCGACCTTGGCAAGCTGTTCAAGCGATAGATCTCGCGGGTGCATGAAAGAACTCCTGGGTCTTGGGGTGGCGCAGTCTTCGGGCACTGTAGGCAGGGGCCTGCCGCGGCGCTTGTCTGGCAGCGCAGCGCGGATTGCATGCCGGTGCACAGAGGTACGACCCCGCATTGCATGCGGGCTACAGCGTTCGTAGCCCGGATGAAGCGCAGCGCAATCCGGGGGGCACCGCCGCCTAGAAAGGAATCGAGAACTTGACCTTCAGCGCCGTGCCCTCGGCCCGGTTCTTGACCGAGAAGTCCTTCTGCCACTTGGCGGTGATGAAGAAGCCCTTGCCGTTGTCGTACTTGATCGAGGGCCCGAAGCCCATCGCCTCGCCCTTGGCATTGGCCACCGTCGCGCCATTCAGCTTGTCGGCCGTGACCTGCTGGTAGACATAGCCGCCCACGCCGGCCACCCAGCCGTTGCCGAAGCCATAGCCCAGCGCATAGTCGAAGTGGAATTCCTGGCCGGACTTGTACTTCGTGTCCTTGTTCTCGGCATTGAAGTCGTAGTGAAACTTGATGTCGGCATTGATGCCCTGCGGTTGCACATAGCTGACGGCGATCAGCGGCTCCAGATTCCAGTAGTTGCGGCTGGTGTTGGCCATGTCGGTCTTCTTGTACGAGCCGGTCGGCGCATTGACGTCCAGCGCGAACACATAGTGCAGATTGCCCTCGTGATAGCCGAGGCCGGGGCCGAACACAATGTCGCCCAGGCCGGTCTTGCGTTGGCTGCTGCCGGCCACGCTGACATCGACATTGAGCAGCGGAGCTATCACATGCCAGGCCAGCTGACCGCCCAGAATCTTGGTGTCGGTGACCCAGACGAAGCGCGGCGCGAAGGCACCGACCTTGACGTCGAAGGGCACATTGATGCGGTCGCCGTTGTTGTCGCGCAGCTTGGTCAGGTGGTCATAGCCAGCGTAGGCCAGCCAGTAGGTGCCGGGGGGCGGCATCGCGCCGACCAGATAGTTCTCATTGCCGTTCGGATAGACCCCGCCGCCGCCCTCGGTGGCTAGGGCGTTGCCGGCCAGCAGTGCCGCCATTGCGGCGAAGGTGATTGCGCTTATTTTGCGTGCCATGATGTCTCCTCTTGTTGATGAATGGGATCAGACAAGTCATCGTAGGAAGTGGAGAGGCAGGGCGTTTGACTGGAGATGCAGCGCCAGATGGACTTGCGCGCACGGGGGTGCAATGGGCGCTGTCGATCAAATGAGTCGGTTTCCGAAGGAGCCGGTGCTAGCGTGACTCGAGCTGCGGGCCTACCCAGCCTTCTGCGTCGCTAAAAGCCCGCAGATCGACGATGAAGAAAAAAGCCGCCCGAAGGCGGCTGTGAATTCGGACGGTCCAGCCTGGAACCGAGCCATCCCACTCCTCACCCTATGTCATCGCCCGTGCCACCAGCAGGGTGTCGGTGAACTGCTCGAAGGCGCGGATCTTGCCGGCGTCGAGTTGCCACACATGGACGACGCGTGCCTGCATCGCTTTGCCGGTCTTGCGGTAGGTGCCCGAGTAGGTGCCCACGCCGGCAATCGTCGCGCCGCCGTCGATCAGCGATTCGAGCTTGAAGGTGTAGCCCTCCCACTCGCCGCCCAGCACCTTGAATACCTTGTCGATGATCTGTTGCGGGCCCACATGCGTGCCGGCGCAGGGGAAGCCGGCGGCCTCGGTCCAGCGGGCGTCGGGGGCCACGTCAGCCATCATCGCGGCGATGTCCTGGCGGTCGGAGGCCGCGTAGTGTTCCTGAATGATCTGCAGATTGGTGCGCATCAGACTGGCTCCTCGCCTTGGGCGTAGAAAGTCATGGAAGCCTTGCGCATGAAAGCGCCGGCCGGGTTGTTGGCAATCTCGCCGGCGCCGGTCAGGCCCAGGAACTTGCCGGTGGAGCGGCCTGCCGCGAAGTTGAAGAAGAACACCGAGGCGACCGGGATCTTGAACTCGCGGAAGGTGAAGATGTACTGGTTCTCGTCGAATTTGTAGTAGCTGGCCAGGTCCACATCGCCATGGCCGCGCTGCACGCCCACCAGGCATTGCCAGGCGTAACGGCTGGAGCTCAGATAGGTGTGCTCGTAGGTGTGGCTGGGGCTGTAGGTCTGCCAGGTTCGCAGGCCTATCAGATCGCGCGTCGGTGCGGGCACCGGGCCGGTGGTGGCGGATGGGTCGTCGCCCAGCGTGCCGACCCAGAAGTCCTGCGGCACGCGGGGCTCGCCGCCGGCCGCTTCCGTACTGATGATCTGGCAGCGAATCGCCAGCACGCGCAAAGTGCGGGTGTTGACGATCACCGTCAGCGCCTCCTGCGGACGCGAGGCCTGGGTGATGTCGATGAAGAAGGTGTCGGGGGCGACCTCGATCGCCTCATACCAGTCCTCGCCATGCCCGTGGTGCTGGCCCTGCTCGGACCAGCTCAGGCGGTGCGGATCGCTGGGGCTCAGGGTCAGCACAAAGGCGGGCAGGTTCAGACGCAGCGTCTTGCCGACCAGGGCGGCCGAGGCGGGCAGGCGGTTGCTGGCGATGCCGTCGGCGAAGTCGTCGTAGTTCTTCCAGCCCGCGGGGCGTTGGTTGCTCATGGAGTCTCCGTTATCAATCAGCAAAGGCAATCGTCGGCAGATCGACGGCGGAGGCACCGCCGTCCACCATCAGCGAAGTGCCGGTGATCATGGCGGCCAGCGGTGAGGCCAGGAACAGCACCGCATTGGCCACGTCATCGGCCGAGGCGGCGCGGCGCATGGGCACGTTGCGCGTGACCCTGTCGTAGGCGGCATCCACATCAGCGAGCTGGTATTTGTCGATCAATACCTGCATCTGCTCGTCGGCCATGGCCGTGCGCACCCAGCCGGGGCAGACGGCGTTGACGCGCACGCCCTGCGGCCCGTAGTCGCGGGCCAGCGAGCGGGTCAGGCCGATCAGGGCATGCTTCATCGTCACATAGCCGACCACACCCGGGCCGGCGAAGTGCCCGGCCAGCGAGGACAGGATGACGATGTTGCCGCGTTGCGCGATCAGGTCGGGCAGGGCCTCGCGGGCGCAGACGAAGGCGGTGTCCAGGTTCAGGCGCGTGGCCTGGGCCCAGGAATCGTCCGTCGTGTCGATGGCCGTGCCGATGCCGTGGCCGCCGGCATTGGCCACCAGCAGGTCGACCTTGCCGAAGGCCTCGTGCGCCTGGGCCAGCGCCTTGCGCACATCGGCGGCGTCGGCCGCATCGCCGGCCAAGGCCAGGCCACCCAGCGGTTGGGCCACGGCCTGCAGCGGCTCCAGCCGCCGGCCCATCAGCACCACCTTGGCGCCGGCCGCGGCCAGCTGCTGGGCCACGGCCGCGCCGATGCCGGTGCCGCCCCCGGTGATGAAGGCTACCTTGCCGTGGAATGAATTCATGCCTGTCTCCCGACTGCTATTGATGCCGGCACTCTAGGTGGCCATGGCGACGATTGTTTGACTGACAGTGCAGCCTTGCTTCAGCGTGGAGGCACGGCTTCGTTCAACATAATTTCAGCGCAGCGCTCGGCGATCATCACGGTGGGCGCATTGGTGTTGGCGCTGATCAAGGTGGGCATCACTGAGGCGTCGCAGACGCGCAGGCGGCGGATGCCGTGCACCTTCAGCTCGGGGCTGACGACGGCCATCGCGTCTATGCCCATCTTGCAGGTGCCGGCCGGGTGGTAGACGGTCTTGGCATGGCTGCGCACGTGGGCTTCGAGCAGGCCGTCGGCCACCTCGTCCTGCACGGCCGGAGCCAGCTCGGCGCTGATCACGGCGCGCAGTGCCGGCGCGCGCAGCATGCGCCGCGCCAGCTTGACGCCGCGCACCAGGGTGTCCACATCCTGCTGCTTGCTCAGGGCCCGGGCGTCGAACCAGATCGGCGCCATGGGGTCGGCATTGCGCAGGCGCACCACGCCGCGCGAGGCCGGCCGCAGAAAGCAGGGGTTCAGTGACAGGCCGTGGCCGGCCAGCGGCTCCCGGTTCACATCGCCCACCAGCGTGGGCAGCACATGAAACTGCACATCGGGGCGGCCGCTGCCGGTGGTGTCGAAAAAGCCGCCGGACTCGACCACATTGGAGCTCAGCAGGCCTTGCTTGTAGAGCGTCCACTGCAGGCCGTGGCGCAGCGCGCGCAGGCCCTGGTCCTGGCCCAGCAGGCTGATGGGCTCGCGAGCGCGGCCATAGACCGAAACCTCCAGATGGTCCTGGTAGTTCTCGCCGACGCCGGGCAGATCGCGCAGCACCGGGATGCCCAACTGCTGCAGCTGCGCCCCCGGGCCTATGCCCGACAGCAGCAGCAGCTTGGGGCTGGCCAGCGCGCCGGTGCTGAGCACCACCTCGCGCCGCGCCAGCGCCAGGTGCTCGGTGCCTGCACTGTCGCGCCAGCGCAGGCCGCGGGCCTCGCCATCTTCGACGTCCATCTTCAGCACATGGGCACGGGTGTGCACGGTCAGCAGCGGATTTTTCAGCACGGCGGCCAGGTAGGTGGCGGCCGTGCTGGCACGTTTGCCGTCCATCGTCGTGGTCTGGTAGAAGCCCACGCCGGCCTGGCGGGCGCCGTTGAAGTCGTCGTTGTAGCGATGGCCGATCTGCTGCGCGGCCCTGACGAAGGCCAGGCTCAGCGGATGGCGGTAGCGCGTGTCGCTGACCTTCAGCGGCCCGTCTGTGCCATGGAACTCGCCCGCCAGACGCTGATTGCCCTCGGCGCGGCGGAAGGCCGGCAAGACCTGGCTCCAGTCCCAGCCGCTGCAGCCCAGGGCCGCCCAGTCGTCATAGTCCTGGGCCGTGCCGCGGGTGTAGACCATCGCGTTGACCGAGCTGCCGCCGCCCAGCGTGCGGCCCTGGGGCACGTGCATGACACGGCCCTGAGCGCCGGGCTGCGGTTCGGTTTCGTAAAGCCAGGTGCGCTCGGTGCCTATCACCTTGACGAAGGTGGCGGGCATGTGGATGAAGGGCGAGTCGTCCTTCGGGCCAGCCTCCAGCAGCAGCACCGAGAAGCCGGCCTTCACCAGCCGGTGGGCGAGCACGCAGCCGGCCGAGCCGGCGCCCGCGATCACATAGTCAAACTGTTGTTCTTGCATAGCGTACGGATTCGGGTGAGGCGGGCTGCGCAGGGTGCGGGGCCGGGGTGACTGGCGTTAGACGGAACACGCGCACCAACTGCACCAGCCGATGAGCCTGCTCGCTGAGGCCGGTGGCGGCGGCGGCCGACTGTTCGACCAGGGCCGCATTGGCCTGGGTCAGGCGGTCGATGTGTGCGGCGCTTGCACTGACCTGTGCCACCTGCTTCGACTGTTGGGTGCTGCCGCTGTGGATGCGGGCGATCAGCCGGGCCACGCCCTCGGCGCCGCCGACGCAGCGCTGCATCGCCTCGCCGGCATCGCGCGCCAGCGCCACCGCTTCTTCGGCGCGGGCGTTGGCGTCCAGCACCAGGGTCTTGATCTGGGTACCGGCGCTGGCACAGCGGCGGGCCAGGTTGCGTACCTCGTCGGCCACCACCGAGAAGCCCTTGCCATGGATGCCGGCGCGGGCCGACTCGGCCGCTGCGTTCAGCGCCAGGATGTCTGTCTGCAGCGCAATGCCATTGATCAGCTGGATGATTTCGCCAATCTGCTTCGAGTGCGCATGCACATCGTCGATGCAGGCAATCACCTTCAGCACCGTGCCGGCGCCGCTGTGGGCATCGGCGGCGGCGCGGGTGGCCAGCTGATTGGCTTCGGCCGCAGAGGAGGCAGTGTTGTCCGCCAGCAGGTGCAGCTCGGCAACCGAGGCGGTGGCCTCCTGCAGCAGGCTGGCTGTGTGCTCGGAGCGTTCGCTGAGGTCCTGATTCGCGCGGGCAATCTCCTGGCTGGCCAGCGAGGTGGCGTCACTGGCCTGGTGGACCTGGGACACCAGGGTGCGCAGCCCGCTCTGCATGCCGGCCAGCGCCCGCTGCAAGTCACCGACCTCGGCCGCGCCATCCTGGGCCAGCTGACCGGACAGGTCGCCATCGGCCATCGCCCTGGCCTGGCCCACCACGGCCCGTACGGGACGGCTGATGCCGCGAACCAGTCGCCAGGCGAACAGGGTGGCGCTGGCGATGGCCGCGCATAGCAGGAGGGCGACCCAGGCCTGGGCCGTGCTGACGCGCTCGCCGGCCTGCGCGCCGGCCTCGCGCGCGGCGGCATCGGTCAGCCGCACCAGCTCGCCCAGTGCTGCCACATAGCGCTCGCGGGCCGGCGTGTGCTGCTCGGCCAGCATCTTCTGCAGCGCCACATAGTCGCCCTCGCCACGCAGCCGGGTGATCTCGGTGGTGAGCGCGGCGAACTCGGACGCGAGCAAGTCGACGTTCTTGAACTGCGCGTACAACACAGCGCCTTGCGGCACGGCCCGCAGCGCCTCGCGCAGGGCCTTGGCCTCGGCCTGCGTCTGCTCGAAGGCGCGCTTGTACTCGGCCGCATAGGCGCCCAGCGCGACATTGACGCGCGTGGTGTCGCGCCACACATTCAACTCCACCAGGCCCTGCAGCTTCACGATGCCCTGGGCCAGCTTCCACTGCCTGTCCAGCAGCTCGGTGACCAGGTCGGCCGTGCCGCGCAGCGACATCAGGCAGAACAGCGCCAGCGCCGCCATCAGCGCGATCAATCCGGCAAAAGCGGCGCCCACCCGTGCGCCTATCGTCCATGTTCCCAACACGCCCTCCCTGTGCCGCGCCATGGGACGCGACATGCGGCCCCGGGCGGTTCACTGTGGGTAGCGAGTGTTGGCGCTGGCCGTCGCAGGCGCTTGCCCGAGGCGGCACTGGGTATTGATCGAGTGTGCCCTGGCTCAGCGCCCCGACAGCTTGAACACCGCCACCTCCTGAGCCAGCCGCATCGCCTGTTCCTTCAGCGATTCGGCGGCGGCGGCCGATTCCTCGACCAGGGCCGCGTTCTGCTGCGTCATCTGGTCCAGCTGGGCGACGGCCACATTGACCTGGCCTATGCCCTGGCTCTGCTCGCCTGCGGCGGCGCTGATCTCGGCAATGATGTCGGTCACGCGCTGCACCGAGCCGACGATCTCGCTCATCGTCTTGCCGGCATCGGCCACCAGGCGGGAGCCGCCTTCGACCTTTTCGACCGAGGTGCCGATCAGGCTCTTGATCTCGCGTGCCGCCTGGGCCGAGCGCTGGGCCAGGCTGCGCACCTCGCTGGCCACCACGGCAAAGCCGCGGCCCTGCTCGCCGGCTCGGGCCGCCTCGACCGCGGCATTCAGCGCCAGGATATTGGTCTGGAAGGCAATGCCGTCGATCACGCCGATGATGTCGCTGATCTTTTTCGAACTGGCGTTGATCTCGTCCATCGTCGAGACCACCTGGGCGACCACGGCGCCACCGCGGGCGGCCACCTCGGCGGCCGACGAGGCCAGCTGGTTGGCCTGGCGGGCCGAGTCGGCGCTCTGGCGCACGGTGCTGGTCAGCTCCTCCATCGAGGAGGCGGTCTGCTGCAGATTCGAGGCCGTCTGCTCGGTGCGCTGCGACAGGTCGGCATTGCCGGTGGCGATCTCCACCGAGGCGTGCGAGATGCTGTCGGTCGAGGCGCGCACATTGCCCACCACCCGGCCCAGCGATTCATTCATGTGCTGCAGCGCCTTCATCAGCGCGCCGAACTCGTCGCCGCGCTCGGTGCTGATGTGCTGGGTCAGGTCGCCGGCGGCGATGGCGCTGGCCACATCGATCGACTGCTGCAAGGGTTGGCGTATCGACTTGACCAAGGCGGCGGCCACCGCCATGCCCAGGCCGATGACGATCAGCGCGCCGATGCTGCCGTACATGACGATCTCGCCGCGCGCCGCCGCCGCTTCCTTCTGCGCGTTCTCGCCCTTGAGCTGCTGCAGCTTGACGAATTTGTCGATGGCGGCCAGATAGGCGTTGACCGAGGGCACGTACTCGTTCTTGACGGTCTCCTCGACGCCGGAGACGTCGCCCGAGCCGCCCAGTTCCCGCGTCTTCTTGCTCGCCGCCAGCAGTTTGCCGCCGAGGGCGACGATGTCCTTCAGCTGGGCCTTGTCGTCATCGGTGGTCGCCTCCTTGGAAATTTCTTCGCGCAGCTTGGCCACGCGCGGCGCGTCATTGGCCAGGTTTTCCTTGAAGAAGGCGCCCACCGAAGGGTCTGCGCTGATGGCCGAGGCCAGGCTGCGGGCCACGGCGGTTTCGGTCATGCCCTTCCATTGCGTGGCCTTTTCCACCAGCTGATGGGCCAGGATGGACTGGTCAAAGGCCTCCTGCTGAACCACCTGCGCCCGCCGCATCGTCAGCCCCGCCACCAGCAGCATGGCCACCAGCAGGAACAGGATGGCGCCCCAGAGCTTGCGTGAAATGGGCAGGTTGTTGAGGTTCATGCGTGCGTCTCCCGATTGATCAGTAAGAAGGTATCGGCGTTTTGACCCAAGGCTGAAGCAGTTGACCGGCCTCTGTTGCATAGAAAAACTATCGTCTGAAGATGCTGAGAGCAGTTTTTCTTCAGTCCGGGCTCCACCATACTGCGGCCCATGATGCGGAGCAAACTGTTCGTCCCGGGTGTACGGCCGGAGCTTTTCGACAAGGCCCTGGCCGGCGCCGCCGACGCCCTCTCCATCGATCTGGAAGACGCCGTGCCCGAGGAGCGCAAGGCGTCGGCCCGTGACTTAGTTCAGGCTTTCGTGACATCCGACGCGGCACGCAGCGCGGTCAAGCTGATCATCGTGCGCGTCAATGCCCTGGGCACGCCGCACTTCGAGGCCGATCTGCAGGCCGTGGCCCGGCCAGGCCTGGCCTTGCTGAACCTGCCCAAGCCGGAGTCGGCCGACGACGTTCGTATGGCCGTGGCGGCGCTGGAGCGGGCCGAGCGGGCCAACGGCGTTGACCAGCCGATCCGCTTGCTGCTGAATATCGAAACGCCGAAGGCGCTGCGCGCGGTGGCTGCCATCGCCGCCGCCCACCCCCGCGTGGCCGGCCTGCAACTGGGCCTGGGCGATCTGTTCGCGCCGCACGGCATCGCCCGCCGCGATGCGGCCAATGTGCATGCCGTGATGTTTGCCGTGCGCATGGCGGCGGCCGAGGCCGGGGTTTTTGCCGTCGATGGCGCCTTCGCCGATGTGGCCGACGCCGAGGGCTATCGCGCCGAGGCGCGGATGGCGCAGCGCCTGGGCTTTGCCGGCAAGAGCTGCATACACCCCAGCCAGGTCGCGCTGGCCCATGAGGTGTTCCGACCCGGCGGCGAGGAGATCGAGCATGCCCGGCGCGTGGTCGAGGCCGCGCGTGCGGCGGCCGCACAGGGGCGAGGGGCCTTTCTGGTGGACGGGCGCATGATCGATCTGCCCTTTCTGAGGCGTGCCGAGGCGCTACTGGCCGCCGCTGAGGCGTCTGCCGATCCGCCCTAGCGCCGTCGTCGTTGTGCCGTCTTGCGCCCCGCGCGCTCCTCCCCCCGTTTCCCGAGTCTCCATGAGCCCAGTCCACCGCGTCCTTTGCGTCATTGCCCTCCTGCTGCTGGCCATTTGCCCGCCGGTCCGGGCCGAGAATCTGGCCTCGGTGCGGATGACGGACCTGCCCTCGCTGCCGGCCGCCGAGCCGCTGCAGGCCCTGGTGGCCCTTGAGGGACGGCCGTTGGCGCTGGGCCAGCAAAACGCCTGGCTGCTGAGCGAGGACCAGAAGCGCTGGACGCCAACGAACTGGCAAGCACCTGCCCCGCTGCTGGCGGTGGTCGGTGGCGGGGCCCAGGCCTATGCGCTGATGGGTGCCGAGGGCCGGGTGCAGCGGACGGACAGGTTGACCCTGGTCCAGGGCCAGCCGACGCTGGCTCCGCTGCCCCCGTTGCCGACCGCACTGGCGCTGGCCCGCGGCACAGGCCTGGCCGGCAAGCTCTACGTCGCCGGACTGGGCGCGGATGGCAAGTCCCGAGTGCTGCAACTCGACACCCAGGCCAAGCAGCCGGCCTGGCGCGAGCTGGCGGGCTGGCCCGGGGCAGGGCAGCTGAGTTCGCTGGTCGGCCAGACGGCTGCGCTGTTCGCGACCGTCAAGAGCGATGGCCAAGGGGCCGAGTCCATGCTGCGCTGGTCGGCCGACCGGGGCTGGACCGAGCAGGGCGCCGTGCCCGGCCGCGTGGTGGCCGGTTCGGGCCGGGCGATGGGCCAGGCCCATGTGCTTTATCTGGTGCAGGCGGGTGCCGAGGCAGCGCCCAGGCTGATGAGTTTTCACACCATCACCGGCTCCTGGGCGGTGATGGCTGCACCCGACACCGTCGGCGTCAGCCAGACCGCCGCCTGGAACAACGGCGTGCTCTGGGCCCGCGCCGATGCCAACGGTCAGCACTTCGGCTTTGCCGAGATCGAGTCCGGCAAGCTGCTGCTGAAGTGGCTGGACTGGGTGGTGATCGTCGTCTATCTGGTCTCCATGCTGGGCATAGGCCTGTACTTCTATCTGCGCGAGAAGCGCAACTCGACCTCGGACTTCTTCGTCGGCGGACGCACGATTCCGTTCTGGGCCGCCGGTGTCAGCCTCTATGCGGCCAATACCAGCTCGATCAGCTATATCGCCATTCCGGCCAAGGCCTTCGAGACCAACTGGCAGTACCTGACCAACAACCTGATCGCCGTTGTGGCGCTGATGTTTGTGGCAGTTTGGATCGTGCCGCTGCTGCGCCGGCTGGACCTGATGTCGGTGTTCTCGTACCTGGAGACGCGCTTCCACCCGGCGATACGGATGCTGTCCAGCGGCCTGTGCATCCTGGTGCAGCTGGGCAGCCGCATGAGTGTGATCCTGTTCCTGCCCTCGCTGGCGATTGCCACCATCACCGGCCTGAACGTGGTCTGGAGCATCCTGATGATGGGCGGCTTCACGATCGCCTACACGGCCATGGGCGGCATGAAGGCGGTGGTCTGGACCGATGTGGTGCAGTTGGTGGTGAAGATGGGCGGGGCGATCTTTGCCATCGGCTTCATGATCTACAAGCTCAATGGCGGCTTCGGCGAGTTCATCGAGGTGGCGGCGGCGGCCAACAAGACCAAGATGTTCGACTTCAGCTTCGACCTGACCAAGGCCACCGTCTGGGGCTTCATCTTCCTGGTGCTGTTCGATGTGGTGCTGACCTTTCCCAAGGACCAGGTCTTGATGCAGCGCACGCTGTCCACCAAGTCGGACAAGGACGCCGGCCGCTCGATCTGGGCCTTTGCGCTGATCATGATCCCGGGCGGCTTCGTCTTCTACACCATAGGCACGGCGCTGTTCGTGTTCTACAAGGCCCATCCGGAGCGTATGAACCCGTTGCTGAGCATTGACGCCACCTTCCCGATGTTCATCGCCGCCGAGCTGCCGATGGGTGTGACCGGGCTGATCATCGCCGGCATCTTTGCCGCCGCCATGGCCACCCTGTCCAGCATCATGAACAGCGTGGCCACGCTGGCCTCGGTGGACTTCTACGAGAAGCTGGTGAAGAAGCCCGATCCGAAGAAGAGCGTGCTTTTTGCCGAGATCATGACGGTGGTGGCCGGGTTGATCGGCATCGGCTTTGCGCTGCTGCTGTCGCGCTACGACATCCACTCGCTGTTCGATGTGTCGATCGAGCTGGCGGGCCTGCTGGGTGGCGGCTTTGCCGGCGCCTACACGCTGGGCATGTTCACCCGCCGCGCCAACTCGCCGGGCGTGGCCATAGGCGTGGGCTCGGCCATCGTGCTGACCACCATCGCCTGGTCGATGAATCTGGTCCACCCCTATTTTTATCTGGCGATCTCCATCATGCTGTGCATCGTCATCGGCTATATCGCCAGCCTGTTCTTCCCGGCGCCGACGCGTTCGCTGCGCGGACTGACGATTTACTCCGATGAGGGGTATCACTGATAGCCTAGGCGTGTGGACACCCAATTCCTGCATACCTTCGTCGCCGTGGTCGATCACGGCTCCATGGCCGCGGCCGCGCGGCTGCTGAACATCACGCCGGCGGCGGTGGCGCAGCAGATCCGCACCTTGGAGCGCGAGATCGGTGCGCCGCTGATCGCCCGCGCCGGCCGCACCGTCAACGTCACCGAGGCCGGCTCGCGCATCCTGCAGCGGGCCCGCGATGTGTTGCGCGACGTGGCCGATCTGAGCACGGTGGCCAATGACGACGCCACCGCCGGCGAGCTGCGCCTGGGCGCCGGCACCAATGCGCTGACCGGCATGCTGCCCGACATCCTGGCGCGCATGGTCGAGAAGTTTCCGCGCATCAAGGTCTTCATCAAGCCCGGTTATTCACCGGAGCTGTACCGCAGCGTCGAGGGCGGCGAGCTGGACGCGGCCATCGTGCTGCAGGCGCCGTTCGCCCTGCCCAAGACCTGCGACTGGGAGCTGCTGCGCGAGGAGCCGCTGGTGGTGCTGGCCCCGGCGGCCATGGCCGGGCGCGACCCGCACGAGCTGCTGGCCAGCGAGCCCTTGATTCGCTACGACCGCAGCCAATGGGGTGGTCGCCAGGCCGATCAGTACCTGCGCTCGGCCGGCATCACGCCGCGCGAGCGCTTCGAGCTGAATGCGCTGAATGCGATCGCGGTGATGGTGGACCGGGGCCTGGGCGTGTCCCTGGTGCCCGACTGGGCGCGGCCCTGGCCCGAGGGCCTGCACCTGGTGCGCCTGCCGCTGCCCCGGCCCTTCGAGCCGCGGCGCATCGGCATCGTCTGGTCGCGCTCGACGATACGCATTCGGTTGGTGACGGCGTTTCTGCATGAGAGCCGCGTGGCCATGGCGGCCCATGTGGATGCGCCCTGAACAGACGCTATGAAAGCTGTCTTGTGAACCAAGCCAGCGCTGCTGTGATCGCGGTGGATGCTCGCCCAGACTCGGTCTCCCAACAGTGGAGACAACAATGAAAAAGTTCATCGAAAAGCACATCAGCCCCATCACACCTGCCCCCCGCCCCGAGGAGCCGGGCCCGCTGAGCCGGCGCGGCCTGCTGCGCGCCAGCACGGCGCTGCTCGGCGGACTGGGTCTGGCGGCCTGCGGTGGCAGCGAGGACCTGCTGGCCGTCGTCACGCCGCCCCCGCCCACGCCCGCACCGCCGCCACCGCCCCCGGCACCGTCGGCCAGCAGCATCACCGAGTTCAGCTTTGCCTCGCCGGTGCTGGGCGGCACGCGCTACTACAAGGTCTATCTGCCGGCCGGCTACCAGACCTCGGGTCTGCGCTATCCGGTGATCTATCTGCTGCATGGCCGGGGCGACAGCCTGTCTGCCTGGGACCGCAACAAGGCGCTGCTGGACGAGCTGATCGCCGGCGGCAAGATGCCGGCCATGATTGCCGTCATGCCGGACTCACCGTCCAGCGACCGCGGCGGCTACTGGGTCGACTCGGCCTACACCAAGGACTCGCTGCCCGGCGCCAAGGTCGAGACCGGCGTCATCGGCGAGTTGTTGCCCCACGTGGACGCGAACTTCCGCACCATCCAGCACCGCAATGCCCGCGCGCTGGCCGGCTACTCGATGGGCGGCTATGGCGCACTGCGCTATGCGCTGGTCTATCCGGAGCTGTTCTGTGCCGCCATCGTGCTCAGCCCGGCGGTCTATACGCCGCTGCCGCCCGCAGGGTCGAGCACGCGCGAGTTCGGAGCCTTCGGCAGCGTCAACACGCTGTTCGTTGACGAGATCTACCGTGCCAAGAACTATCCGGCCCTGCTGGCCGGCTTCGCGGCCAAGAACCTGCCGCTGCGCATGTTCATTGCCGCCGGCGATGACGAATACAAGAACCCCGACCCGGCCGAGGCCGGCAATGACATCGACCTCGAAGCCCATCTGCTGTTCAACCGCGTCTCGCGCGTGACGGGCATCAGCGCCGAGCTGCGCATCCTCGACGGCGACCATGACTGGGCGGTCTGGCAGCCCGCCTTGCGCGAAGGCCTGGCTTTTGTGGCGAAGAGCCTTCGCGCGCCCGAGTGAGTGCGCCGTCAGAAAGCCACAAAAACTATCGCCTGAACATAGTCGGGGATAGTTTTACTAAGCTCCGCGATCACTGAGACTGAGGACATCGCCGGGAACGCATGACAGCGTCGCGGAAGGAGGCTCCCGACTCCTGCCCCGCTTCTGACCCGCTTCTGCCCGGCGCTGAGCTGCCTGCCCGACAGCCCGGACCTTCAGCCTGCGAGGCGACTCGAAGACGCGAGGTCCGGATCTCCGCCACCCAAAAACAGAGCGAAAAAAACATGAGACAAGTTCCCGCCACCCTAACCACCCTGCTGCTGGTCAGCGCCATCTCGGCGGCCTATGCCCAGCAGGCCGCCCCCGCACCCGCCGCTGCCGCCAGCGTGCCCGAGGCGGGCAACAGCGATGCCAAGCGTCTGGAAACCACCATCGTGACCGGCACCCGCACGGCCAAGTCCATAGACAAGATTCCCGGTGCGATCACCGTCGTGTCCAAGGAAGACCTGGCCCACACGCTGGCGGTGACGGAAGACGCCAGCGCCGTGCTGGCGCGCATCGTGCCCGGCTATGCCGAGTCGTCGCAGGCCATGAGCAACACCGGCGAAACGCTGCGCGGCCGCATCCCGCTGCGCCTGTTCGATGGCGTGCCGCAGGGCTCGCCGCTGCGTGAAGGCGGGCGCAGCGCTACCTTCACCGACATGGGGGTGATAGGCCGCATCGAGGTCATCAACGGCCCGTCGGCGTCGGAAGGCGTGGGTGCGGCCGGCGGCATCATCAACTACATCTCCAAGGTGCCGACCAAGCAGGGCGACGAGTTCACGCTGGTCGGCCGGGTCAGCTCGCAGAACGGCAACGACAGCCAGAACTTCAAGCTGGGCGGCACCTTCGCCCGCAAGGCCGAGGCCTATGACCTGCTGATCTCGGCCGCGCACAGCGACCGCGGCATCACCTACGACGGCCATGGCCGGCGCATCGGCATGAACACCAGCGGTTCGCTCTCCGACTCGCGCACGAACGATCTGTTCCTGAAGGTGGGCGTCGATTTCGGCGTCGACAAGCAGCAGCGCCTGCAGTTCTCGATGAGCAACTTCAAGGTCACCGGCAAGGGCAACTACATCCTGGTGGATGGCGACCGCGCGACCGGCGTCACCAACACCTCCGAGCGCGGCCGGCCGCTGGGCGCCAAGACCGAGTTCAACGACTTCGAGCAATACATCGTGTCGTACCGGCATGACAACCTGTTCGGCGGCACGTTCACGGCAGATGCCTATCTGGCCAAGCAGGCGATGCGCTATCCGGCCGAAGATGGCGCCGACCGGCAGGATCCGCTGATCGCGCCGCTGGGCACCTTGATCGACCAGTCCGAGATCTATGCCAAGAAGAAGGGCCTGCGCACCGCGTGGACGCGTCCCGACATCTTTGCCGTCGAAGGCCTGGAGCTGCGCGCCGGCCTCGATGTGATCGAAGACGAGGCGCAGCAGCGCCTAGCGCTGACCGACCGGCTGTGGGTGCCGCCGATGCTGTACCAGAGCACCGCGCCCTACGCGCAGCTGTCCTATGACATCGGCCCGCTGACCCTCAGTGGCGGCCTGCGCCGCGAAGACGGCAAGCTGTCGGTGGACACCTACACCACCACCTACTTCCGCAACCGGGTGCAGGTGCTGGGCGGCAGCCTGAAGTACAACGCCAATCTGGGCAATGTCGGCGCCGTGCTGAAGCTGCCGAACAACTGGTCGATGTTCGTGGCACAGAGCAAGGGCTTCAGCCTGCCCAATATCGGCATCCCGCTGCGCAATATCAACAAGCCTGGGCAGTCGGTGGACGGCATCCTGGAGCTGCAGCCCATCCTGGTCAAGAACAAGGAGCTGGGTGCCAATTGGCGCACCGCGGCGGCCAGCTTTGGTGCCTCGTTCTATCAATCGGACTCGAACCTGGGTGTGTCGCTGTCGGTCGATCCGGTCACCAATGACTTCATCATGAACCGGGCGCCGGTGCGCATCCAGGGCATGGAGCTGACCGGCGAGCTGAACCTGAGCAAGGAGCTCAAGACCACGGCCCTGTACTCGCGCATCCGCGGCAAGACCACCTTCGTGGCCAACGGTCCGATGGACAAGAGCCTGGGCGTCAACGACGTGAACCCGGACAAGTTCGGCATGTCGGCCACTTGGAAGTACATGGCCAATGCGGACGTGACGCTGGGCTTCACCAAGCTGATGTCGCGCCACATCAATGCAGGCACCGGCTCGGAGGAGAACACCACCGGCTACACGCTGTTCGACCTGGACACCAACTACGACTTCGGTCGCTACGGCAAGCTGACCCTGGGCGTCGAAAACCTGGCCAACAAGTTCTACGTGCTCAGCTGGTCGCAGGTGCCGGGCTTCCGCAACTACTGGGCCGGTCGTGGTCGCGTCGTGACGGTCACGCACACGCTGACCTTCTAAACAACCCCGGACGGGGTCCGCCGAAGCCCCGTCCACTCACCCTGCTCGCGCCCCATGATCCTCGTCGCCGGTTCGGCCAATCTTGATTTCGTCGTGCGCGCGCCGCACATCCCGGCACCTGGTGAGACCGTGCTCGGCGGCGCCTTCCAGACCTTTCCCGGCGGCAAAGGGGCCAACCAGGCGATCGCCTGCGCCCGCGCCGGTGGGGCGCGCACGCAGATGCTGCTGGCGCTGGGCTCGGACGCCTATGCCGCACCGATCGAGCACTCGCTGCGCGAGGCCGGTGTGCAGATGCATATCGTGCGCAGCCTGGCCGAACCGACCGGCACGGCCTTCATCTGCCTGGCCGATTCGGCCGAGAACGCCATCACGGTGGCGCCCGGCGCCAACAGCTGCCTGCGCGGCAGCGATCTGCCGCCGCTGACCGGCGTCAGCTATCTGCTGCTGCAGCTGGAAACGCCGATAGCGGCCGTCACCACCTGGGCCCAGGCGGCGAGGGCGCAGGGTGTCAGCGTCGTGCTCAATGCGGCGCCGGCGTGCGAGCTGCCGGTGGCCCTGCTTGGCTCCATCGATTTGCTGATCGTCAACGAGGGCGAGCTGGCCTGCCTGGCAGGCAGCGAGGGCAGCATCATCGAACGGATGCAACGCCTCAACGTGGCGCGGGTGATTGTCACCCTGGGTCCGCGTGGCTGTTGCGCGCTGGACCGCGGCGAGTGGTTGCTGCAGCCCGCCTTTCCGGTCAAGGCAGTGGACACCACCGCCGCCGGCGACACCTTCTGCGGCGCCCTGGTGGCCGCGCTGAGCCTGGGAGCCAATCTGGCCGAGGCGCTGCGCCATGCCAGCGCCGCAGCGGCCCTGGCCTGCACGCGGCTGGGCGCACAGGCCAGCATCCCCTCCTACGACGAGGTTCAGGCGCTGCTGCGCGCCTCGTCCGAAAGACCCCAACACAGCCTGTCCGCGCTGGCCCATCATTGTGGTGTTCCCACGCTTTCGAACGTACCTGCATGAGCTCCGAATCCGACCACCTGCCCGGGCCTGACGACCGGGGCGAGCGCCGCGCGCTGAAGACCGAGTACAAGTTCTCGCACGTCACCACCGGCCGCTACCTGCCCACGCCGGGCAAGGCGCCAGGCTGGCCCTTTGCCGAGATCGGCCACTGGAAGATGGACGTGGCCGGCACGGCGGACGACTGGATCGCCGAGCTGCAGGACTGGCGGCGGGAGCACCTGACCCGCATCGGCTATGACGATGCCAATTACCGCCGGCCCGAGCTGCAGTGGGCGCAGCGCAACTTCGTCCACGCGCAGATGATGGTCGAGGACCGCTATTTCTTCGACGCCGAAGCCGGCCGGTACACCGTCGATCGTTATCTCGACGATCTGGAGCAGCGCTTCGGCGGCATCGACAGCGTGCTGATCTGGTACGTCTATCCGAACATCGGCGTCGATGACCGCAACCAGACCGATCTGGCCCATGACATGCCCGGTGGCCTGGAAGGCCTGCGCGGTGCCATTGCAGACTTCCACCGCCGCGGCGTGCGCGTGTTCCTGCCCACCAAGCCCTGGGACAAGGGCACGCGCGACCAGGGCCAGACCGACTGGCATGCGATCGCCGACATCGTCAAGGCGGTGGGCGCCGACGGCATCAACGGCGACACCTACAACGGCGTGCCGCGGGCCTTCTTCGATGCCTGCGACGCGGTCGGCTGCCCGGTGGTGCTGCAGCCCGAGTCCACTATCTCGGCCGAGGAAGCGCTGATCTGGAATGTGCAGAGCTGGGGCAAGAAGGTGCCTGACAGCGTGATCCCCTCGGTGGCCAAGTGGAAGTGGCTGGAGCCGCGCCACATGATCAATGTCGAGAACCGCTGGGGGCGCGATCGCACCAACGACTTCCAGTACATCTTCTTCAACGGCGTCGGCTACAACGCCTGGGAAAACATCTGGGGCATCTGGAACCAGCTGACGCCGCGCGATGCGCAGACGCTGAAGCGCATCGCCACCCTGCAGCGCGCCGTCGCACCGCTGCTGGTCAGCCTGGACTGGCGGCCCTATGCGCCGACCTTGCAGGCGGGCGTGTTCGCCAGTAGGTTCCCCTGTGAGGGACAGGTCTTGCATACGATAGTCAACCGCAACGAGGTCGAGGTCAGCGGCGAGCAGCTGGCCCTGCCGCATGCTGCAGGAACGACCTACATCGATCTGTGGAGTGGCGTGGCGCTGCAGCCGCGCATCGTCGATGGCCGGGCTCTCATCGAGCTGAGCCTTGAGCCGCGCGGCTATGGCGCGGTCCTGGCCCTCGCGGCCGGCGCCGAGGTGCCGGGGCTGGACGCCTATCTGGCCCGTGCCGCCGAATTCGCCAGGACGCCGTTGCAGTCGCTGTCAGCGCAGTGGAAGTCGATTCCGCAGCAGCTGGTCGAGATCGCGCCCACCGCAGCCGTGTCCGCGGCGCCGAAGGGCATGGTGACGATTCCCGCCGCCGAGTTCGACTTCGTCGTCGGTGGCATCGCCATCGAGGGCCAGACCTGGGCCGGTGTCGATGTCCAGTACCCCTGGGAGCATGAGGCCCGCCGCGGCCACCGCCGCCGCATGCCCATCGCGGCCTTTCACATCGACCAGTACCCGGTCACCAACACGCAGTTCAAGGCCTTCATGGACGCCACGAACTACACGCCGCGCAACGCGCACAACTTTCTGCGCGACTGGCGCGACGGTGCGCCGCTGCCCGGCTGGGACAACAAGCCTGTCACCTGGGTGGGCATCGAGGACGCCCGCGCCTACGCCGCCTGGGCCGGCAAGCGCCTGCCGCGCGAATGGGAGTGGCAGTACGCGGCCCAGGGTCTCGACGGCCGCCTCTATCCCTGGGGCAACAGCTGGCAGCCGGATGTCGTGCCACCGCCGAACCGCGGTCGCACGCTGCTGCCGCCGGCCGACGTGGGCACGCACCCGCAGGGCGCCAGCCCGTTCGGTGTGCAAGACCTGGTCGGCAACGTCTGGCAGTGGACCGATGAATACCGCGACGATCACACCCGCGCGGCCGTGCTGCGCGGCGGCAGCAGCTACCAGCCGCAGACCTCGCATTGGTACTTCCCGAATGCCTACCGGCTCGACCAGCATGGCAAATACCTGCTGATGGCCCCGTCCAAGGACCGCTCGGGCTGCATCGGCTTTCGCTGCGTGGTGGACACGCTGTGAGCAAAACTGCGCCCGTTGGCATGCGGCTGCTGTCGTCCGCCCAGGTGCAGCTGGGCGGTCTGCTCGGCGCCGCGCTCGACGCCAACAGGCGCGGCCGCCTGTCGCGTTTCATCACCGGGCCGACCAGCCCGGCCATCGCCATCTTCGACCCGGCGCGGGTGCTGGCCAATCGCGAGGGCGACTGGTACGGCGAGCATGCCGGCAAGTGGTTGTATGCCGCCGCCAAGGCCTATGCGCGTACGCAGGACGTCAGCTTAAGCGAGCAGCTGCGCAGTGTGGCAGACCATCTGGTGGCGCTGCAGGGCGAGGAGGGCTATCTGGGCACCTATGCGCCCGAGCGCCGCTTCATGCACCAGCAGCCGCCAAAGCCACAGAGCTGGGACGGGGCGCCCAGTGCGCGCACCTGGGACATCTGGACGCACAGCTATCTGGTGCTGGGCCTGCTGGAGCTGCACAAGGCGATGCCTGACGTCCCATCAAGTGCCCGCTATCTGGCGGCGGCACGCAAGATCGGTGACCTCTGCTGGTACACGCTCAGCGAGGGCGGCATCAACATCACCGAGCTGGGCAACCACCATGGCATGTCGGCCACCGTGCTGCTTGACCCCGCCGTCGAGCTGTATCTCGTCACCGGCGAGCGGCGCTATCTGAGCCTGGCCCTGCTGATACTGGAGCAGGCCGACAACCACCCGCCGCTGGCCCTGCTGAGCCGCGCACTGAGTGGCGCCGATGCGGCCGAGATCGCCACCGGCAAGGCCTACCAGCTGGCCTGGAACCTGGTCGGCCTGACCAAGCTGCACAAGGCCACCGGCGTGGCGCTGTACCGCGAGGCGGTCGACAAGCTCTGGCTGAGCATCCGCCGGCATCACCTGACCCTGGGTGGCGGCCCCTGGGGCGGCGTGGCCCATCGCTCGCGCGAGGTCTTCAACGCGCCGGGCGCCTTCCAGGCCCAGGCCTATGTCGAGACCTGCTCGACCCTGGCCTGGCTGCAGCTGAACCGCGAGCTGCTGGCGATCAGCGGCGAGGCGAAGTACGCCGAAGAGATCGAGCGCACCGCCTACAACGACCTGCTCGGGGCGATGGCGCCCAATGGCGAGGACTGGTGCTACTACTCCTTCCCGAACGGTCGGCGCGTGCACACCACCTACTGGCGTTGCTGCAAGTCCAGCGGCGCGATGGCGGTCGAGGAGTTGCCCGCCGCGGCCTATGGCGTCACGGCCGAGGGCGCCATCGCCGTCAATCTCTACGGTCCGGGCCTGGCCTCGGTGCAGCTGGATGGCATCGGTGCGGTGGCGTTGAAGCAGTGCACCGGCTATCCGTTCGACGGCCAGATCCGCTTGCGCGTCACACCGGACCAGACGGCGCGTTTCAATATCCAGCTACGCATTCCGGCCTGGGCACAGCAGGTGCGCATCCAGATCAATGATGAACAGCTGAGCGTGGCCGCCACGCCCGGCAGCTATGCGGAGCTCGATCGCGACTGGACTCCAGGCGACCGCATCACGATGGACCTTGCGATGCCGCCGGTGTTGCACCGCAAGGCCAACCGCAATGTGCAGGAATCGCTGGCGCCCGATGGCTCGCCGGTGCGCCAGCAGGTGCTGTGCCATGAGTATGTGGCCATCACCCGCGGGCCCCTGGTCTATGCCACCGGCCTGATCGACGGCTTCAAGACCGAGGAGAGCATACGGCTGCCCGAGGGCGATCCGACGCAGGCCTTGAGCCTGCTGCCGCTGATCGAGGGCAAGGGCGAGGATGAGGACGCCGCACCTGCGATCGAGCTGCGCCTGGGCTATCGCGCGCCCATCACCTTCTGGCCCTACTACCGTGCCGGCGGCCGCAGCGATGGCAGCTGGCGCCTGACCTGGCTGTCGCTAGCCCCGGACACCGGCTTTTCTTCCGACTTCGAACATGGCAACACCTGACACCTTCAAGCCTGCGCACCGCGACGGCCCGACCGGCCCGCTGAGCGGCGTGCGCGTGCTGGACCTCAGCGCCTATATCGCCGGGCCCTATGGTTGCACGCTGCTGGCCGACCAGGGCGCCGAGGTGATCAAGATCGAGCCGCCCGGTGGCGACAATCTGCGCAGCTATCCCTCGACCCTGCAGGCCGAGAGCCGGGCCTTCATCGGCGTCAACCGCAGCAAGCTCGGTGTGGCGCTGGACCTGAAGAAGGCCGAGGGCCTGGCTCTCTTGATGCGCCTGGTGCGCGAGGCTGACGTGCTGGTGCACAACTTCAGACCCAGCGTGCCCAAGCGCCTGGGCATTGACTTCGAGCAGCTCGGCGCGATCAACCCGCGCCTGATCTACTGCGCCGTCACCGGCTATGGCGAGACCGGGCCGATGAAGGACAAGGCCGGCTACGACCAGGTGCTGCAGACGATGACCGGCATGTGCGCGCTGCAGGGCAAGCGTGGCGGCGCGCCGGAGATCATCTATGGCTCGGTGGTGGACTATTACGCCGCCGCGCTGCTGGCGGCCGGCGTGTCATCGGCGTTGTTTGAGCGCGAGCGCAGCGGCCTGGGCCAGTACGTCGGCGTGTCGCTGCTGCGCAGTGCGCTGACGATGCAGTCGGCGCGGCTGATCTGGGCCGATGGCGAGCCGTTGGACATAGGCCGCGACATGCGATCGGGTGGTGTCACAGGCATCCATCCGGCGCGTGAGGGGCACCTCTACATCTCGGCCAACACGCAGCGCTTCTGGAAAGCGCTGTGCCAGAAGACCGGCCTGACGGAGCTGGCCGACGACGAGCGCTTCGACACCGTGCGCAAGCGGGCCCAGCTGGCCGGCGAGATCATTCCGCGCCTGCACACGGCGCTGCAGGCGCACAGCGCACTGGAGTGGGAGGCGATCTTCGGCGACGAGGTGCCCTGTGCCGCGGCGCGCCGCATCGAGGACATGTTCGACCACCCGCAAGTGCTGGCCGAAGACATGGTGGGCACCATAGACCACCCGGTGATCGGCCCCTACCGTGGTGTGACGCGGCCGCTGAAGTTCGGCCGCACACCGGGGCCTGCTCCCTTTGCCGCACCGGTGTTCGGCCAGCACTCGGACATGGTGGTGCGTGCCAGCGGCTGCAGCGACGCGGAGCTGGCGCTGCTGCGTGCCAGCGGCGCCCTGCCGGAGTAGGGCCGCTCAGCGCGGCGTCAGATGCTTGTCGAGGAAGGTCGCCGTGCGGTTCCAGAAATCAACCCTGTTGGCCGGCACCCGCCAGCCATGGCCCTCGTCTTGATAGACCACCCATTCCAGCGCCGTGTTGCCAGCTTGCACGGCCTTGCGGAAGGCCTCGCCATGGATCAGCGGCACGCGCCGGTCGGCGCTGCCATAGGCCAGCAGCAGCGGCTGCCTGATCCTGGCCGCGTGCGTCAGCGGTGAGTTGTCCTTCAGGTCGGCAGCGTCCTTGACGCGATCGCCGACCAGGGCCGGCATGCCGTGGGTCTTGAACGAGTCCGACATATCGCTCCAGTTGACGGTGTGCAGCATGTCCAGGTCGGTCACGCCGACCCAGGCCACCGCGCAGCGGAACAGATCGGCGTCGCGCACCAGGCCCATCAGCGCCGCATAGCCGCCATAGCTGGCGCCGGCAATGGCGATGCGCTTGGGGTCGGCAATGCCCTGGGCAATGGCCCAGCGCGCCGCGTCGGCCAGATCGGCCTGCATCGCCTTGCCCCATTGGCGCCAGCCGGCCCGGGCATGGGCGGTGCCAAAGCCCAGCGTGCCGCGGAACTGCGGCTGCAGCACGGCATAGCCGCGTGCGTTGAGGAACTGCACCTCGGCGTCCCAGGTCCAGCCGGGGGCACGCACAAACGGCCCGCCGTGCACCAGCACCACCAGGGGCAGGTTCTTCTTGTCCAGCTTCTCCGCACCGGGCGGCAGGCTCAGCCAGGCCGGAATCTCCAGCCCGTCGCGGGCCTTGATGCGCACCATGTCCATGGCCGCCATCTGCTTGGCCTCGATGTCAGGGCGCTCGCCGCCGAGCCGGGTGAACTTGCGGGTTTCGCGGTTGAACAGCAGGTACTGCGTTGGCTGGATGTCGGCAAAGGCCTCGATCAAGACCCAGGGCGCATCGTCGCTCCAGGGCACAGACAGGCGGTTGACGGTGCTGGGCAGCACCTTGTCGATCTGTGCCTGCAGCGTTTGCATGTCTGCGTCCAGCCACTGGGTGACCTCGGCATCGATGGTGAAGCGCAGGCCCAGCACCCTGTCTTGGCGGGCCAGCGCCTGGGCATCGACATCGAACTGGGGTGACTCCGCCAGCGGCTTGGCCGACCAGGTGCCGGTGGCCGGGTCCAGCAGCCACATCGCCTGCTTGTCGCGGCCACGGCGCGCGCTGACATAGAGCTTGCCGTCCGCGCCCACATGGCGCACCTGCAGATCGCCGTCCTCGGTGTAGGCATTGAATTCGGCCAGCACCCGCCATTGGCCGCTGGCAGGGTCCTTCCAGCGCAGGGCGGCCTTCTCGCCGTCGCGGGTCAGCGCCACGCGCAGATTGCCCTGGGCGTCGGGCCACCAGCCGACCGAGTGCAGCGGGCTGTCCACCGTCTCGGCGCGGCCGTTGCGGGTGTCCACGCGCAGGAGCTTGAAAAAGCCCATGTCCTTGCCGTCATAGGCCTCGGGCCGCACGGCCATCACCGCATCGCCCTGGCGCAGCGTGCTGCCGTTGAGCAGAAAGGTGTTCCAGGGCTGCAGCTGCCGGGTGTCGTTGCCGTCCTTCAGCCAGGCGACCTGGCGCTCCACCAGCTGGCGCAGGTTCGCGCCGTCATGGTCCACCGCGAACAGGCCCGGACCAGCGTCTATCTTGCCCTGGGGTGTTTCGCGATCTGTGAGGTCGAAGGCCAGCCGGTCGTTGTTGACCCAGACCACGCGCTCGACGTCCGCGTTATCGGAGTTGTAGACCACCTTGGGCGCCAGGGTGTCGAGCTGCAGCACCGTCAGCATCACCCGGCCCTGGGGGCCGACGCTGCGCATGGCCAGGCGGTGACCATTGGGCGCGAGCACGGCCCCGAGCATCTGCGGGGCGCGGAAAAGGCGCGCGGCGTCGGGCTTGTCGGCTGCTCCCTGGGCCCGGGCCAGCGGCAGGGCGCTGCTCAGCGCCAGGGCGAGCAGGCTGCGTCTGCGCAGGGTGGGGTGGAGCGAGCTTCGGTTCTTGGGCATGGGCTGGGGTGAGAAAGGAAAAAAGCCCCGACGCGCGAACGTCGGGGCTGTTGATGCGCCGGAGCGCTGGTGTTCAGCCTATCAGAATTTGTAGCTGGCACCCAGCAAGACGGTGCGGCCCCACTCGATGTGCTCCAGCGGGCGATCCTTGGTGCCGGCATAGGTCTGGTAGGCGGCGTTGCCCAGGTTGTTGATCTGCAGCTGCAGACCCAGGCCCTTCAGCGATCCTTCGGTGAAGTTGTAGCCGATCTGGGCGTCGACGATGCTCTCGCCGACCACATAGCGCAAGGTGCGGTTGCCGTTGAAGTTGCCGATCTCGCCAATGAAGTCCGAACGCTTGCGCTGGCTGATGCGGGCCTCGAAGCCGGCCTTCTCGTAGTAGAAGGTCAGGTTGGTCACGCGCTTGGACAGGCCGGGCAGCGAGATGTCGCCGGAGCCGACGCTGGAGGCGCTCTCGGGATCCTTGACCTTGATGCTGCTGCTGGTGAAGCTGGCGCTGGCCTGAATGCCAAAGCCGCTCAGCGCCGGCGTCAGCATGTTCAAGGGCAGCGAGGCCGACAGCTCGACACCCGACAGGCGGCCACCCTTGCCATTGTCGGGGGCGGTGTAGGTGCCCAGGGTCTGGATTGGCACCGGCTTGCCATTGGCGTCCAGGATGACCTTGGCGTCGCCGATGAAGGGCGCGAAGTCGTAGTTCGAGATCTTCTGCGTGTAGATGTAGCTCTTCAGGTCCTTGTGGAAGTAGGCGGCGGCCACATAGGCCTTGTTGCCGAAGTACTTCTCGTAAGACAGGTCGAAGGCCACGGCGCGCCATGGGTCGAGCTTGGCGTTGCCACCGCTGGCGCCGGGCTCGCGGAAGCCCTGGGCGTTCGGGTTGTCGCCCACGCCGAACTCCAGCGCCGAGCGCAGCTGATCGACGCGCGGCCGTGCCACCTGCTTGGCCAGGGCCATGCGCAGGGTCTGGTCATTGCCCAGGGCGAACACCAGGTTCATGGCGGGCAGTGCGTCGGTATAGCTCTTGCCGTCTTCCACCGGCTTCGGGTTCGCGCCGTCGGTCAGGCGCACGGCCGTCGAGGACTGGTCGACGCGCTGCAGCTGCACACCGATGTTGCCGCGCACATCGAAGCCGCCGATCTTGGTGTCGATATTGCCCTTCAGGTAGCCGGTGGTGATCGACTCCTTGACGTCCCAGGCCTTGGCCACCAGATAGGGGAAGGCGGTGCCGCTGGGGCTGAAGGTCATGTACTTGGCCACGGCGCCCGGCACATTCCACGCGGGGATCTGGCCCAGGCCGGCAAAGCCAAGGTCCACCAGCCCGTACTGGAACTCCGCACCGACGGCCGTGTCGCCCTGGGCGCCCACATTGATATTGCCCTCGGGCTGGCGCTTCTTCTTCGCGCGGTCGGCGTAGTTCAGGCCGAACTCGATGTCGGACAGGAAGCCGTCGAGCATGGCCGGCACGGCCGCCGTGCCGCCGAAGCGGAAGCTCTTCAGCTCATCTTCCACGCTGGGCACCTTGCCATAGCCGGAGCCGTAGATGGTGCCGCGCAGCAGCAGTTTGGTCGGGTCGGAGTAGCTCAGCGTCGGGATCATCGACGAGAAGCCACCGGTGCCGAAGTTGAGCTTCAGCGTATCCAGCGGCGCGACCGAACCGACCGGCGGGAGCTGGGTGTTGTTCTCAAGGCTCAGCTCGTCGCGCTTGGCCTTGGAGTAGCTGATGTCGGCGTTCCACTTGATGCCGGCGGCCGTGAACTTGTTGTTCCAGCCGATGGCATCGATCGTGTCTTCGCGCTTGTTGTACATGCCGCGAATCAGCGGGTACAGGTTCGCGACTGTGCCGCCGGTGAAGGTGTTGTTGCCGTTGATCTGGGCACCGGTGATGCCGATACGGCCATAGCCACCGTTGTAGTCGCCGAGGTTGACTTCGAACTGGTTGGCCGTGTCTTCCTGCTTGGCGGTCGTGTGATAGACGTCCAGCACGCTGGTCCAGTCCTTGGACGGACGCATTTCCAGCGTGGCCATCAACGCATCGCGCTTGGTCACGCCGGTGCGGCGCAGCGCCTTGATGCCGTTCGAATAGAAGGTGCCCGCCGCCACGCCGGGGCGCCAGCCGTCGCCGACCGCTTCCCAGGGCTCGTACAGGCCCACCTGGTTTTCCTGCACCGGCGTTTCCTGGTGGGCGTAGCCGAGCACCAGGCCCACCGTGCGGTTGGCGAACTGGTCGATGTAGCTGGCGCTGATGCGGTTGCCGGTGGCGTCCGCATTGGCGGCCGATCCCAGCGAGTTGCGCTGTCCGCGCACGTTCAGCGAGACGACGCGGCTGCCGAAGTTCAGCGGGCGCACGGTCTGCATGTCCAGCGTCCCAGACAGGCCCTGGCCGATCAGGCCGGCGTCGGGCGTCTTGTAGACGGTCACGCCGCTCATCAGTTCCGACGGGTACTGATCGAACTCGACGCTGCGGTTGTCGCCGGTGCTGACCAGTTCACGGCCATTGAGCAGGCTGGTGGCGAAGTCGGGCGACAGGCCGCGCACGCTGATGACCTGGGCACGACCGGCCACGCGCTGGGCCGACAGACCGGGCAGACGGGCGATCGACTCGGCGATGCTGTTGTCGGGCAGCTTGCCGATGTCTTCGGCCGAGATCGATTCGACGATGGAGTCGGAGTTCTTCTTCACCGAGATGGCGCTCTCGATGCCGCGGCGGATGCCGGTCACCGTCACGGTGTCCAGCGCTGCGGGGGCCTGCTGCGCGAAGCTCGCGCCCGAGGCCAGCATCAGCAGGGTGCAACCCGCCACCACCGGGCTGACCCGGAAGCGCTGGGCGCCCGAAGCGCCAGCGCGCTTGTTTGCAGAACTCTTCATCTCTTGTCTCCTAGATCTCACTCGAACTACACATCCCAGTGACCTGCCCGCGAGCGGTCAAAAGGAACCCGGAACCGGTGGCCCTATCAGGACCTTGATGCAAGTTTGTACTTAAACTAGATGATTTATCAACCCGATACAAACCCTAAAAGGTGCATTTTTATCTGAGTGAATGCACAGCTTTGGTTCGCATTGCTCTATGGTGAAAGGGATTTCATCGACCTCTGCCGTACCGATGGTGCACCGCTTTGGGTGTTGTTTTGTAGCCAAACTACATTTGAATCGAGCTGCTTGTAGTGCCTAGGCCTGGCGGTATTGCTCGATGGCCAGGGCCGCGCCGGTCAGTGCCGCCAGGGTGTCGGTGATCAGGGCGGTCGGGATTTCTTCCAGGTAGCTGCGAAAGCGCCCCTTGGCCTCGAAGCGTTCGCGAAAGCGCGAGGCGAAGAACATCTCGCCCAGGCGCGGCACGATGCCGCCGCCGATATAGACGCCGCCGCGGGCCCCCAGGGTCAGGGCCACATTGCCGGCGAAGCTGCCGAGCAGGGCGCAGAACATGTCCAGGCTCTGGGCGCACAGCGGGTCGGCGCCCGACAGGCCCAGGGCGACGATCTGCTCGGTGCTCAGTGGCGGGGACGCTTGGTCCAACACATCGGCCAGCGCGCCGTGCAGCACCGGCAGGCCAATGCCGGACAGCAGGCGCTCGGCCGAGACGTGCGGAAAGTCCTGCCGCACGCGGGCCAGCAGCGCGCTCTCGAACTCGTCGCCGGCCGCCAGGGTGGCGTGGCCGCCCTCGCTGGCCAGGGCCACCCAGCCGGCGGAGGTCTGCAGCACGCCGGCCACGCCCAGGCCGGTGCCGGGGCCTATCACCGCCAGCGTGCCCTGGTGCAGTGGCGCCGCGCCGTGGGCCCGCCATTGCGTGGGCTGCAAGCGCGGCAGCGAAAGTGCCAGCGCCTCGAAGTCATTGAGCACCAGCAGCGCCTGCAGATCGAGTTCGCTCTGCACCTGCTGGCGCGAGAAGCTCCAGTGGCTGTTGGTCAGCTCGATGCGGTCGCCGGCCACGGCCGTGGCCACGGCAAAGGCGGCACGGTGCGGCGGCTGGAAATCGCTGCCCAACAGAGTGTTCAGCTGCGCCAGATAGGCCTGCGCCGCTGCGGCCGGGTCGCTGAAGTCGGGCACGGACAGGGTGCGCACATGCTGGACGGCCTCGCTGCGGCCATCTACCCAGCCAAAGCGGGCATTGGTGCCGCCGATATCGGCCACCAGCCAGGGGTGGCTGGCGCTGGCGGCGCTGGAGAGTGGGGGTTGAGCTGGGGCTGGCACGGTGCTCTTGGGTTGGATCGGCCACGGGGTTGGCACTGTTCGGTTGAAATGTAGCTAAACTACATTGCAAAGGCAATAGGCGGAAACGACATGGGTGGAATGAACCTGAGAGGCGCTGATCAGGCTCGGAATATCTGTAGTCAAGCTACACGTTGGGCGTCAAAAGGAAGGCCGGGTTCTTCACCGGCTGGGCTGTCGGCGGGCTGCCCCATAATCGACCGCAGCAGTGCTGCCCCTAACGCCCAACGCCTCATTCCACTGACATGCTCGCCTTTGACAGCCCGCGCCTGATTGCCGACATCGGCGGCACCTATGCCCGCTTCGCACTGGAAACGGCGCAGGGCGAGTTCAGCCATGTGCAGTCCTTGCGCTGCGCCGACTACACCGACTTCCATGCCGCGGTGAAGGGCTATCTGGCGATGCTGCCGCCGGTGCAGGTGGAGCATGCCGGCGTGGCCATTGCCAACCCGGTCGATGGCGACCAGGTGCGCATGACCAACTACCACTGGCAGTTCTCGATCGAGCAGATGCGCCAGCAGCTGGGTCTGGACACCCTGGTGGTGGTCAATGACTTCACCGCGCTGGCGATGGCGGTGCCGCGGCTGTCTGGCCGTGACCGGCGCCAGATCGGCGGCGGTGACGCGAGCAAGCAGAGCGTCATCGGCGTGCTGGGCCCGGGCAGCGGCCTGGGCGTGTCGGGCCTGATCCCGGCCGGCGAGGGCTGGGTGGCCCTCGGCACCGAGGGCGGTCACACCAGCTTCGCGCCGCATGACGAGCGCGAGATCGCGGTGCTGCGCTTTGCCTGGAAGCATTTCGAGCATGTGTCTTTCGAGCGCCTGGTCTCCGGCCCGGGCCTGGAGCTGATGTACCGCGCATTGGCCGAGCATGGCGGCGTGGCCGGCGAAGACCTGCATGCCCCCGAGATCACCCGCCGGGCGCTTGACGGCACCGACCCGGTCTGCGTGGACACGCTGGATGTGTTTTGCGCGCTGCTCGGCACGGCCGCCGCCAATCTGGCGGTGACCCTGGGCGCGCTGGGCGGCATCTATATCGGCGGCGGCATCGTGCCGCGGCTGGGCGAGTATTTCGACCGCTCGCCATTCCGTGCCCGCTTCGAGGACAAGGGCCGTTTCAGCCAGTACGTGGCCGCGATACCGACCTATGTCATCACCGCCGAGCACGCCACCTTCAGCGGCGCCTCGGCGATCCTGGACGCCCAGCTGCGCGCGCTGAAGACCGAGCCCGGCTCGGCCATCCTCGGGCAGATCCGCCGCGCCCGTGCCGAGCTGTCACCGGCCGAGCTGCGAGTGGCCGAGCATGTGCTGGCCCATGCGCGCTCGGTGCTGAACGACCCGATCGCGGAGATCGCGCGCGCCGCGCAGGTCAGCCAGCCGACGGTGATCCGCTTTTGCCGCTCGCTGGGTTGCGAAGGCCTGTCCGACTTCAAGCTGCGCCTGGCCTCGGGCCTGACCGGCACGGTGCCGGTCACCCACACCCAGGTCACGCAGGACGATTCGATGCTGGAGCTCGGCGCCAAGGTGCTGGGCAACACCGCCTCGGCCATCCTGCAGGTGCGCAGCGAGCTGAACCGCGACATGATCGATCGGGCGATCCAGCTGCTGATCCATGCCAAGCGGGTCGAGTTCTATGCCGTCGGCCATTACGGCGTGGTGGCCCAGGACGCGCAGTTCAAGTTCCTGCGCTTCGGCGTGTCCAGCGGCGCCTACACCGACCCGCGTCTGCAGCTGCTCGCCGCCTCGGTACTGAACCCGGGCGATGTGGCGGTGATCATCAGCAGCGGCGGCAAGCTGCCCGAGCTGCTGGAGGTGGCCGAGAAGGCGCGCGAGCGCGGCGCGGCCGTGGTCGCCATCACCGCCAGCCAGTCACCGCTGGCGCGCAAGGCCGATGCCGCGCTGATCGTCGACCATGTGGAAGACGTGGCCACCCATCTGCCGATGGTCAGCCGCATCCTGCACCTGCTGGTGATCGACATCCTGGCCGTCGGCGTGGCCATGCGCCGCAGCCCCGATGGGGTGGGCCTGCTCAGCGGCCCGGCCGACGAGCGCCTCGACGAGTCGGATGCCAGCCCCGTGACGCCGCAGCCACCCACCGGTGCCCGCCGTGCCGCGCCGGGCGTCAGCCTGGCCGGACCGCTGGCACGACTGACCTCGCACAGCCGCTAGGCCACTCAGGCCGCCGCATTGGCCGCGCGCAGCCGCCGGTGCGCCGCGCGGGCGTGGGGCAGCCAGCCCAGCGTGGCCCAGCGCCGCCACATCAGCAGGCCGCGTATCCATTCATCGGCGGCATAGGCGATCCACAGCCCGGCCAGGCCCCAGCCGAAATAGATGCCCAGCACCCAGCTGCCGCCGGCCAGCACCAGCAGCATCGAGGCTGCACCGGCCACCACCGGATAGCGGGCATCGCCGGCCGCGCGCAGCGCGTTGATGACGACCAGGTTGAAGGTGCGGCCCGGCTCCAGCAGCACGGTGATCCACATCAGCGTGGTGCCGGTGGCGATGATCTGCGGGTCTTGCGTGAACCAGCCCAGCATCCACGGCGCGGCCAGCGCGGCGCACAGCGCCACCATCGTGCTGACGGCCAGGCCGCGCGCCAGCGCCCGCCGCACCAGCCGGTGCGCCTGGTGCAGGCGCCCGGCGCCTATCATGTGGCCGACGACGATCTCCACCGCAAAGCCGGTGGCCAGACCGAACAGCAGCACGCCATACATCAGCTGCAGCGCATAGGCCTGGGTCGCCAGCGCCTGGGTGCCCAGCAGGGCCGCCACCGCGACGCTGACCATGAAAGCCAGCCGGTAGGCGATGTTCTCGGCCGCGCCGGGCAGGCCGATGTGCAGCACCGCGGCCAGCTCGCGCCGGGGCAGGCGCCACCAGTCGGCGGCCGAGGGGCGGATGCCCAGCCGCGTGCGCCACAGCCACAGGTGCAGCGCCAGGCCCAGCGCCCGGCTGATCGCCAGCGCCAGCGCAAAGCCGGGCAGGCCCATGCGCTGCATCAGTGGCCAGGCCAGGGCCAGGTGGCAGACATGCATGGCGACGAACACGGCCAGCGTGTCACGGGTGCGCAGATGGGCGCGCATCACGCTGGCCATCGAGGCGTTCCAGGCATCGAGCAGCATCGCCACGCACAGCGACTGCAGAAACACGGTGGCGAGAGGCAGCACCTCGGCCGGCGCATTCATCAGGCGCAGCAGGGGCCCGGCACCCACCAGCGCGAGCAGGGCCGTGCCCAGGCCTATCCAGCTGCTGGCGCCCAGCACCGCGCGGGCCACCTGGTCGGCGGTGTCGCGTCGGCCGCCGCCCAGGCTTTGCGTGACCACCACGCTGACCCCGGCGCCGATGATGCGCAACAGGATGAACAGCGTGGCCGAGACCTGGTTGGCCAGCGCGAAGGCGCCACCGGCACTGTCGGACATGCGCCCGGCCAGCACCGTGCCGACCATGCCCACGGCAATGGCCAGCCAGAGTTCGAGAAACAGGGGCCAGGCGAGGGTGAGCAGGCGCGGTGACGCGGCTTGGGGTGCGGACGACATGGCGGGCATCATGCCTCGGCCTGCGTGCTCCGCGCACCGTCTGCGTATGATTTGCCCATGATGCCAATCAAGCCCTTGATCCTGATCGTCGAAGACGAGCCCGGCATCGCCGACACGCTGCAATACGCGCTGCGCACCGATGGCTTCGAAGCGCTGTGGTGCGCGACCGCCGAGGCAGCCCTCACGGCGGTGGCCCAGCGCGTGCCGGCGTTGATCATTCTCGATGTGGGCCTGCCGGACATGAACGGCTTCGAGCTGTTCAAGCGGCTGCGCCAGAGCCTGATCGAGGTGCCTGTGGTCTTTCTGACCGCGCGCGGCGCCGAGATCGACCGCGTCGTCGGCCTGGAGCTGGGCGCCGACGACTATGTGGCCAAGCCCTTCTCGCCGCGCGAGCTGGTGGCGCGGGTGCGCACCGTGCTGCGCCGGGCCGGCAAGAGCGCTTCGGCGCCTGCGCCCAGCGCGGTGTTCGAGCTCGACGAGGGCCGGCGCCAGATCCGCTTCTATGGCCGGCCGCTGGACCTGTCGCGCTACGAGTTCGGCCTGCTGAAGGCCCTGATGCGCCGCCCCGGCCACGTGTTCACCCGCGACGCCTTGCTGGCCCAGGTCTGGGACGATCACAGCGACAGCCTGGACCGCACCGTCGATGCCCATGTGAAGACGCTGCGCGCCAAGCTGAAGGTGATCGCCCCGCAGCTGGAGGCCATACGCACGCACCGCGGCACCGGCTATGCGCTGGCAGAAGACCTGCCGGCCGTCCTTCACTCGACCCCTCATTGAGACAGCCGCTTGAGCCAACGCAACCGCGTCTTCGTCGCCGTCCTCTTGGCCTATGCCCTGGGCCTGGCGCTGCTGATGTGGCGCCTGCTCGGTGACATCGATCCGCGCTACCGCGAATCGGCCGAGGAGTCGATGGTCGAGACGGCGCATCTGCTGGCCAGCCTGATCGAGCAGCAGTCCACCGATGTGATCAACACCAGGGCGCTGAAACCGGTGTTCCAGTCGCTCCACGAGCGCCGCATCAAGGCCGACATCTTCGGCTTCGAGAAGACCCGCATCGAGCTGCGCGCCACCGTGGTGGACGCCGCCGGCCGGGTGCTGCTCGACTCGACCGGCCGCTTCGAGGGCGCCGATTTCTCGCAGTGGCGCGACGTCAAGCTGGCCCTGGCCGGGGAGTACGGCGCAAGGCTGACGCCCGATGTCGAGGGCCAGACCAGCACCTCGGTGATGTATGTGGCCGCGCCGATACGGCTGCAGGGCCGCATTGCCGGCGCGGTGACCGTGGGCAAGCCGACGCAGAGCTTCGGCCAGTTCGTGCAGGCGGCGCGGCAGAAGACCCTGCTGGTGGGCCTGACCTCGGTGGCCGCCGTGCTGGTGCTGATGCTGATCCTCTCGGTCTGGCTGGTGCGGCCCTGGGGCTTTGCGGCCGACTATCTACGCTTTGTGCGCGCCCAGCGCAGCTTCAGCCTGCCGCGGCTGTCCCGCCGCGCCTGGGGCACGCTTGGCGCGGCCTATGCCGAGATGCGCGATGCGCTGGCCGGCCGCAACTATGTGGCCGACTATGTGCAGACCTTGACCCATGAGCTGAAGAGCCCGCTGTCGGCGATACGCGGCGCGGCCGAGCTCTTGCATGAACCGATGGCCGACAGCGACCGCCAGCGCTTCGTTGGCAATATCGAGCGCGAAACCCAGCGCATCCAGGAGCTGGTGGACCGGATGATGGAGCTGGCCGCACTGGAGTCGCGCCGCAGCCTGGAGCATCCGCAGCCGGTGGGCTTGCGCGCGCTGCTGGACGATATCTGCGCCAGCGCCTCGGCCGCTGGTGCGCCACGCCGCATCCAGGTGCAGCTGCTGGCCGGCGACGACGCGCAGGTGCTCGGCGACGCCTTCCTGCTGCGCCGCGCGGTCGGCAATCTGCTCGACAACGCGCTGGATTTCTCGCCCTCAGGCAGCCTGATCACCGTGGGTTTGCAGCTGCATGCCCGTCGCGCCGATGTGGTTGTGCAAGACCAGGGCCCTGGCATCCCCGACTATGCCGACGACAAGGTGTTCGAGAAGTTCTACTCGCTGGCCCGCCCCCACACCCAGCGCAAGAGCACCGGCCTGGGCCTGCCCTTCGTCAAGGAGATTGCGGCCCTGCACGACGGCCGGGTCAGCCTGCGCAATGCGGATGAGGGCGGGGCGGTGGCGGTGCTGTCCCTACCCCGGTTGATGGGCTGACTTCACAGAGACTTCACACAAGTCGAAAAGGCTTCTTACGGCGTTCTCCGAGCCGGCCGATGCTGAGCAGCGTTGCTCATCACTCAAACGCTTGCTCAGGGAGAACACCATGTCGAAGAGAACTCAGCGCTTCATTCAGCGCTTCCTGCCCTGGTCGCTGACGGCCAGATTCCTGCTGTGCAGCGCCATCTGCATCGTCGCCGCTGCGCTGTGCGTGCTCGGGGCCCAGGCGCAGGGCCTGGCGTTCACCGTGGCGGGGGCGGCATGAGGTTCCCGGTGTTGACCAAGGCGCTGGCGCTGATCGCCGTGCTGCTGGCGCTGATGATGGCGCTGGCATCGGTGACCGGCATCGTCCGTGAGCGCGAATCGCGGCTGCGCGAAGCCCAGGCCAGCGTGGCCGATGGGCTGGCCGGCGCGCAGACGCTGCTGGGCCCGGTGCTGCGGCGGGCCTGCGACGAGCGCTGGGACGTGATGCAGGGCGAGGGCAAGGAGCGCCAGCTGGTGACCGAGCGGCGCGACTTCGTGCTGACCAGCCTGCCGGCAACCCTGGACATCAAGGCCAAGGCCGATATCGCGCCGCGCTACCGCGGCATCTTCAAGGTCAACACCTACACGCTGGGCAGCAGCTTCAGCGCCCAATGGGCCGACCTGAGCGCGCTGCGCCCCCGCGCCGAGCATGCCGGCGGGCGGCTGCACTGCGAGCCGCCGCAGGTGTTTGTGGCCGTCGGCGATGCGCGCGGCATACGCGTGGCCACCGTCACGGCCAATCAGCAAGCATTGGCCATCCTGCCGGGCACCGGCCATGGCAAGCACGGCCGTGGCTTTCATGCGCAGCTGCCCGCCGAATGGGTGGACAACAGCGCCGCGCCGCTGAAGCTCAGCGTCGGGCTCGATCTGGTCGGCACCGGCACGCTGGCCTTTGCGCCGCTGGGCGAGATCACGCAGCTGGAGCTGCGCTCCGACTGGCCCCATCCCTCGTTCGGGGGCCGGTTCTTGCCCAGCAAGCGTGAAGTGACCGCCAAGGGCTTCACCGCGAACTGGCAGCTCAGCGCACTGGCCACCTCGGCGCCGCAGGAGTTGCTGACCGGCGCCGGCCTGTGTGCCTTCGGCGACATCGGCCCTGAGACCAACAAGACCGCCTGCGTCGAGACCTTCGGCCTGAGCTTCATGGACCCGATCAGCGTCTACTCGCTCAGCGACCGTGCCACCAAATACGGCCTGCTGTTCATCGCCCTGAGCTTTGTCGCCGTGGGCCTGGTCGAGGTCTTGCGGCGCCTGCGGGTGCACCCGATTCAGTATCTGCTGGTGGGCTGCGCCTTGAGCGTGTTCTTCCTGCTGCTGGTCAGCCTCAGCGAGCATCTGGCCTTCGAGTGGGCCTATCTGGTGGCCAGTGCGGCCTGCACGGTGCTGCTGGGCTTCTACGGCAGCTTCGTGCTGCGCGGATGGACCGCCGGCCTGGCCTTTGGCGCCGGCATCGCGGCGCTGTTCGGCACGCTGTACGTTCTGCTGCAGCGCGAGCAGACGGCCCTGATGCTGGGCTCGCTGCTGTTGTTCGGGGTGCTGGTGGTGATCATGGTGGCCACGCGGCGCATCGACTGGTATGCGCTGATGACGCAGATGCGTGAGGGCGGGCAGCCGAAGGATGTCACGCCACGCACCACATAATCGAGCGCAAAACGGGGAGCTGGGTCATGTCGGAACAAGCATCGGGCGGGTCACGGATCTGGGGCGGCATTGGCCGCGCTGCCAGTGGCCTGCTTGGCACCTGGAGCGCGCCGCCCTGGCTGCGCTGGAGCGGCGCCAAGCTGCATGCCGCAGGCTCGGCTTCGGTGGCCACCGTCCGCGCCCGGCCCCGCACCAGCGCCGGTGTGCTGGCGGCCCTGTTGGCGGCCGGCGTCGGCGGCTACTACGGCTATGCCTGGTGGCAGGCCCGGCCCAAGCCGATCGAGGTCACCTTTGCCTTCACCAACCCGCCGCTGACCGATTTTCTGAACAACGGCACGGCGCAGCCGCTGTCGGTCAAGTTCTCGAAATCGGTCGCGCCGCTGGCCCTGGTGGGCAAGGAAGTGCAGGCCGGCATCGTCGCCACGCCGGCGATCGACGGCAGCTGGCGCTGGGCGGCCGATGACCGGCTGGAGTTCACGCCCAAGCAGGAGTGGCCGGTCGGTGCCGAGGTCAAGGTGGTGCTGGACCGCCAGGCCGTCGCGCCCCAGGTGCGGCTGGCGCAGTACGAGTTCGCCTATGCCAGCGCCGCCTTCGTGCCGGCGGTGCGCAAGGCCGAGTTCTACCAGGACCCGGTCAATCCGGCGCTGAAGAAGGCCGTGTTCGAGCTGGGCTTCAGCCATCCGGTCAACGCGGCGGAGCTGGAAAAGCGCATCGAGCTGCAGCTGGCCGGCCAGGCTGCCGGCGTGCTGGGCGTGGGCCGCGAGACGACGAAGTTCACCGTCAGCTACGACAAGCTGAAGCTGTCGGCCTACGTGCATTCGGCCGCGCTGCCGATACCGAAGGAATCGACGACTCTGAACCTGACCGTCGACAAGGGCCTGGTCGCCCAGGCCGGCGGGCCGGCGACCAAGGAGGTGCTGGCCAAGGCGGTGGCGGTGCCAGGTCTGTACAGCCTCGCGCTGGGCGAGGTGGTCGCCAAGGTGGTGACCAACGAGCGCTACGAGCCCGAGCAGGTGTTGCTGGTCAATGTTTCGCAGCCAGTGCATGAGCGCGAGGTGGCCAAGAGCATCAGCGCCTGGGTGCTGCCGGTGTTCCGGCCTGGCGCGAAGAAGGACGAGCAGGAGCTAGGCCCCTACGCCTGGCCCGATCCGGCGGAAATCACCGATGCGGTGCTGAAGCAATCCACCAAGCTGGAGCTGACGCCGGTGGCGGCCGAGCGCGAGCACACCGAGCTGCATTCGTTCAAGATCCGCGCCGATGTCGGCCGCGTGCTCTATGTGCAGCTGGAGCCCAAGGCCAAGAGCTTTGGCGGCTATCTGATGCGCGAGCGGGGCCAGCGCCTGGTCAAGGTGCCGCCGTTCCCGCCGGAGCTGCGCATCCTCAGCCAGGGCGCCTTGCTGCCGATGAGCGGCGAGAAGAAGTTGGCCGTGCTGGTGCGCGACCTGCCGGGCCTGCGCATCGAGCTGGGCCGCGTGCAACCGTCGCAGCTGCAGCACCTCGTGTCGCAGGCCCAGGGCAGCTTCACCAACCCCGAGTTCTACGGCAGCTTCGGTCCGGACAATATGACCGAGCGCTTCGAGCGCAAGCTGCCCTTGCCGCAGCTGCAGCGGGGCAAGCCGCACTACGAGGCGATCGACCTGTCCGAATACCTGGCCAAGGACGGCGAGCAACGCCGCGGCCTGTTCCTGCTGAAGGTTCAGGGCTATGACCCGAAAGCCGAAGACGACCGCCGCGCCGCGCCGGCCCGCACCGAACCGGAGGAGGGCGACGGCGAGGGCGGTGATGGTGAAGCCGCGCCGCAAGATGGCACCGATCCGGCCAGCATGGAGCAGAGCCGGCTGCTGCTGGTCACCGACCTGGGCCTGTTGATCAAGCAGAGCACCGACGGCTCGCGCGATGTGTTCGTGCAATCCATCTTCACCGGCCTGCCGCTGGCCGGAGTGACGGTCGAGGTGATGGCCAAGAACGGCAGCATCCTGTTCAGCCAGTTGACCGACGCCGGCGGCCGCGCCCACTTTGACAAGCTCGAGGGCCTGAACCGCGAGCGCGCGCCGTTGCTGGTGCTGGCGAAGAAGGCCGGCGATATGAGCTTCATGCCGCTGAACCGTTATGACCGCCAGCTCGACTATTCGCGCTTCGATGTCGGCGGCATGCCCAATGCCCGCACGCAGGATCAGCTGAGCGCCTATCTGTTCTCCGACCGCGGCATCTACCGCCCCGGCGAGACGATGAAGATTGGCCTGATCGTCAAGGCCGCCGACTGGGCCAAACCGCTGGCCGGCGTGCCGCTGGAGGCCGAGGTGCTCGATGCGCGCGGGCTGACCGTCAAGCGTGAGCGTCTGCGTCTGGCGGCCGGCGGCTTTGCCGAGCTGAGCCACGCGACCCTGGAGACCTCGCCCACCGGCAACTACACGGTCAATCTGAACATCATCGGCAAGGATGGCCGCGTCGAGCGGCAGATCGGCACCGTCACGGTCAAGGTGCAGGAGTTCCTGCCGGACCGGATGAAGGTCACGGCGCAATTGTCATCGCCCTCGGTCGAAGGCTGGGTGAATCCGAAGGACTTGAAGGGCCGCATCAACGCGCAGAACCTGTTCGGCACGCCCGCCGAGAGCCGCCGCGTCGAGGCCAGCATGACCCTGCAGCCGGCCTGGCCGGCCTTCCGCAGCCATGCCGACTACCAGTTCTACGATCCGCAGCGCGCCAAGGAGGGCTTCACCGACGAGCTGCCCGCCGGCCAGACCGATGCGAACGGCGATGCCGAGTTCGACTTGCGGCTGCAGCGCTTTGCCAAGGCCACCTACCGGCTGAGCCTGCTGGCCAAGGTGTTCGAACCCGAGGGCGGCCGCAGCGTGGCGGCCGAGACCAGTGCGCTGGTGTCCGAGCAGGCCTTCCTGATCGGCGTCAAGCATGACGGCGACCTGGGCTTTGTGTCGCGTGGCAGCCAGCGCTTCAGCCATCTGATCGCCATCGACCCGGCGGCGAAGAAGACAGCCGTGCAAGACCTGACCCTGCAGTTCGTCGAGCGCAAGGTCGTGTCGGTGCTGATGCGCCAACCGAATGACACTTACCGCTACGAGTCGCGCAAGAAGGAGAGCGTGATCAGCGAGAGCGCGCTGGCGATCCCCGCCGCTGGCCACAAGCTGGCGCTGGACACCGGCAAGGCCGGCAACTACAGCTATGTGTTGCGCGATGCCACCGGCATCGAGCTGAACCGCATCGACTACAGCGTGGCCGGCGCGGGCAATGTGACGCGCTCGCTGGAGCGCAATGCCGAGCTGCAGCTGACCTTGAGCAAGAAGGATTACGCGCCGGGCGAAGACATCGAGATCAGCATCCGCGCGCCCTACGTCGGCGCCGGGCTGATCACGATCGAGCGCGACAAGATCTACTCGCAGCAGTGGTTCAAGACCACCACCACCGCCTCGGTGCAGAAGATCAAGCTGCCCAAGGACTTCGAGGGCAATGGCTATGTGAATGTGCAGTTCGTTCGCGACCCGGCCTCGGACGAGATCTTCATGAGCCCGCTGAGCTATGGCGTCGTACCCTTCGCCACCAGCCTCGCGCAGCGCACCAACAATCTGAAGCTCACCGTGCCCGAGCTGACCAAGCCCGGCCAGGTGCTGAAGATCAAGCTCGCCGCCGAGAAGCCGACCCGCGCGGTGGTGTTCGCCATCGACGAGGGCATTCTGCAGGTAGCCCGCTACCAGACCGCCGATCCGCTGGGCTTCTTCTTCCAGAAGCGCGCACTGGAGGTACGCAGCACGCAGATCCTCGACCTGATACTGCCCGAGTTCAAGCGCCTGATGGCCGCCTCGGCCCCGGGCGGCGATGACGCCGGCGCCAATGCCCGCCAGCTGAATCCGTTCAAGCGCAAGGGCGAGGCGCCGGCCGTGTACTGGTCGGGCATCGTCGACGTGAGCGGCGAGAAGGAGTTCAGCTACACCGTGCCGGGCCACTTCAATGGCACCTTGCGGGTGATGGCCGTGGCCGTCAACGACACTGCCATCGGCGTGGCCCAGACCAAGGCGCTGGTGCGCGGTGACTTCGTGCTGTCGCCCAATCTGCCGTTGATGGTCACACCGGGCGACCAGTTCGAGGTCTCGGTCGGTGTGGCCAACAACGTCACCGGCGCGCCCAAGGATGCGCCGGTGCTGCTGGCGATCAAGTCGGCCGCCACCTTCGAGCTGGTGGGCGACCCCAGCCAGACATTGAAGATCAGCCCCATGCGTGAAGGCGTGGCCCGCTTCAAGCTGAAGGTGAAGGATGCCGCTTCGGCCAAGCTCGGCTCTGCCACCTTGGAGTTCACCGCCAGCTGGAACGGCAAGACGGCGACGCGCCGCATGGACATCAGCGTGCGCCCGGCCACGCCCATGGCCACGACGCTGAGCATAGGCAGCTTCAGCGGCTCCAAGGACGTGGACACGCCGCGCAGCCTGGTGCCCGAGTTCCGCAAGCAGGAGGTGGCGCTGTCGGTGCTGCCGCTGGCACTGGCGCCGGGGTTGATGACCTACCTCGACCACTTCGAGCATGCCTGCACCGAGCAGCTGGTGAGCCGCAGCCTGCCCGCCCTGGCCCTGGCCAAGCGGCCCGAGTTCGCGCAGGACCGACCGCCGCAGAACGCCGCTTCAAGCCTGCAGCAGACGCTGAACGTGCTGCGCACGCGGCAGAACGCGCAGGGCGGCTTCGGCCTCTGGGCCGCCTCGGTGCAAGCCGACGAGTACGCGTCCGTCTATGCCGTGCACCTGATGCTGGAAGCGCGCGAGCTCGACGTGCCTGGTGCCACCGTGCCGGCCGACATGCTGAACAAGGGCCTGGAGTATCTGCAGCAGCTGGCGGGCAGCAATCCGGCCGACCTGAACGCGGCGCGCCAGCGGGCCTACGCGATCTATCTGCTGACGCGCAACGGCGCGGTGACGACGCCGCTGCTGGCGGGCCTGCGCGAAACGCTAGACGCCAAGCACGCGAAGGAGTGGAAGCTGGACGCCACCGCCGCCTATCTGGCCGCAACCTACCAGCTGCTGAAGCAGGAGAAGCCTGCGGCCGAGCTGATCGCACCGCTGGCCAAGCAGGTCGAGCAGGGCGGGCCGGTCTATCGCTACGCCTACTACAACGACCCGACGATACGTGACGCGCAGACCTTGTACCTGCTGGCCCGCCACTTCCCGGCGCGGCTCAAGGGCCTGGACGCCAAGGCCTACGCCCGCTTCGTCGCGCCGCTGGCCAGCGGTGGCTACAACACCGTGTCCTCGGCCTGGACGGTGCTGGCCTTCGACGCGATGGCGCGCACCCTGGGCGAGCAGGCGCTGGGCAAGCTGGCCGTCGTCCAGCTCGATGCCAAGGGCGTGGCCACGCCGCTGGTGCTGCCGGCCAATCTGCTGCCGCGCGCGGCCTTCCTGCCTGGCACCACCAAGCTGAAGCTCAGCAATGAGAGCAGCGGCCTGACCAGCTACTACGCCGTCACGCAGACCGGCTTCGACGCCGTGCCGCCGACGCAGGAGCTGAAGTCCGGCCTGGAGGTGGTGCGCGAGTATGTTGGCGCGGATGGCAAGCCGGTCACGCAGATGAAGGTCGGCGATGAGGTGACGGTGCGGCTGAGCCTGCGCGGCATGCCGATGACCAGCGCCTCGGGCGCGGGCAGTGCGGCCGTCAGCAGCGTGGCGCTGACCGATCTGCTGCCCGGCGGCTTCGAGCCGGTGCAGGGGCGCGATGCGAATGGCGCACCGAGCACTGTGGCCGGCCCGAATCTGGAGTTCGCCGATGTGCGCGAAGACCGTGTCGTGATCTACAGCTGGGCCGAGGACAAGGTGCAGACCTACACGTACAAGATCCGCGCCACCAATATCGGCGAGTTCGTCGTGCCGCCGGCCTTTGCGCAATCGATGTACGAGCGCGAGCGGCAGGCGCGTTCGCTGGCCGGGCGCATGGTGGTGGTGGCGAAGTGAGGTGAACAAGGCCTTCAAACGACCAGCGCTGCGGCGACTTGCCATCGCGGTACTGTTCGTGTTCGTGGTGTTGGCGGTACTGCGCCTGTTGCCCAAGCCACCGCTGCAGGCGCAGGCCAGCTACTCGTCGGCCTTCTACAGCGGCGACGGCGCCTTGCTGCGCCTGTCTCTGGCGCGCGACGAGCAGTACCGCGTCTGGACGCCGCTTGAGCAGATCGACCCGCGCCTGGTCGAGGCGGTACAGCTGTACGAGGATCGCTGGTTTGCCTGGCACCCGGGCGTCAACCCGGCGAGCCTGGTGCGTGGCGCCGTCAGCACCTGGAGCGGCGACAAGCGGCGGGGTGGCTCGACGCTGAGCATGCAGCTCGTACGGCGCCTGTACCGCATCGACAGCCGCAGCCCCGTGGGCAAGCTCAGGCAAATCGCCGCCGCGCTGTGGCTGGAGTCACGCTACGGCAAGCGCGAGATCCTGGAGGCATATCTGAACCTCGCGCCCTACGGCGGCAATATCGAGGGGGCCGGCGCAGCCAGCCTGATCTACTTCGGCAAGCGGGCGGATCAACTGTTGCTGCCCGAGGCGCTGGCGTTGGCCGTGATCCCGCAGAACCCGAATCGCCGCGGTGGAGAGGCCTGGCCGGTGGCGCTTGGCCATGCGCGCGGCCGGCTGTGGCAGGCCTGGCTGAAGCGCCATCCTCACGACCTGGCCCCGTCGCAGCAGGCCAGTCTGAACCTGCCGCTGAATCTGCGCAGCGTCAAGGAGCTGCCGTTCGCCGCTCCGCATGCCGTGCAGACCTTGATGCGGCAGTCTCATTTCCAGACCCCGGCTGCACAGACGACACTGAGCCTGCACATGCCGACGCAGCGCACCGTCGAGCGGACCATCACCCAGTTCCTGGACAACCGCAAAGGCCAGGGCCTGAACAACGCTGCCGCCTTGCTGGTCGATACGCAGACGATGCAGGTGCGTGCCTGGGTCGGTTCGGCGAACTGGTTCGACGACAAGATCGACGGCCAGGTCAACGCCACCACCGCCAAGCGCTCGCCGGGCTCGACCTTGAAGCCTTTTATATACGCGCTGGCGCTGGACCAGGGCGTGCTGCACCCGGCCAGCATCCTGAAGGATGCCCCCACCGCCTTCGGCACCTACAGCCCGGAGAATTTCGACGGCCGTTTCGAGGGGCCCATCACCGCCGCCAACGCCCTGGTGCGCAGCCGCAACATCCCGGCCGTCCAGGTGTCGGCAAAGCTGAAGCAGCCCAATCTCTACCAGTTCCTGAAGCTGGCCGGCGTCAGCCAGCTGGCCAGCGAGCAGCACTACGGCCTGGCGTTGACCCTGGGCGGCGGCGAGCTGAGCATGGAGGAGCTGCTGGCGATGTACGCGATGCTGGCCAATGGCGGCGAGCTGAAGCCGCTGCAGTTCACGACTGACCCCACGCCGTCGGCAGAGGGCCAACAACTGCTGAGCCCAGAGGCCGCCTTCATCACGCTGGACATGCTGCGTAACAACCCGCGGCCCGACACCGGCCGGCCGGCCTTCCCGCGCGTGGCCTGGAAAACCGGCACCTCTTGGGGCTTTCGCGATGCCTGGACGGCAGGCGTGTTCGGCCGCTACGCGCTGGTCGTCTGGCTCGGCAACTTCGACGCCACGTCGAACCCGGCCCTGGTCGGCGTGCAGGCCGCCGCACCGCTGTTCTTCCAGATCGTCGACAGCCTGCGCAGCCAGGGCCTGGACGCCGGCGAGGTGGCCACCAAGGCGCCGGCCAACCTGAGCCGCGTTCCCGTCTGCGCAGCCAGCGGCGATCTGCCCAACGAACATTGCAAGCAACTGGCCGAGACCTGGTTCATCCCCGGCAAGTCACCGATCAAGCTCAGCACCCTGCATCGCGCCGTGCTGGTCGACGCCTCGGGCCGCGCCGTCTGCCGGCTAGGTGCCAACATCCGCGAAGAGGTGTTCGAGTACTGGAGCAGCGACATGCTGCAACTGTTCGCCCAGGCCGGCATGCCGCGGCGCGTGCCACCGGTGCCGGCCCGCTGTGGCGTTGCGGTGGCTGCCGAGGCCCAGGGTGACGGGCCGCGCATCGTTTCGCCGCTGCAGGGGGCTAGTTATGTGTTGCGGGTGAAGCAGGCGACGCCGCTGACTTTGCGTGCGAATGCGGCGCGTCAGGGGCTGGTCTACTGGTTTGCCGACGCGGCCTACCTGGGCCAGTCGGCGACTGGCAAGGACTTGAGCTGGCAGCCGGCGGCGGCTGGTCGCTACTTGCTCAGTGCGGTGGATGCGCAAGGTGTTGCCGATACCCGTGAGGTCGCGGTGGAGTTCACGAATTGAGGGCAGAGGTGTTTTCGATCTACCCCGTTGTGCTTGCCGTTGTCGAATTCAGAACGTTTCAGCCGCGATTCAGCTGCTTTCAGGACGGATGATGCTCTCAGGTAAGACATTAGAGCCACGGCGATTTGGCGTCGTGACCTTTCCGGCCGAAGCTCGACGAATCCGTGCCCATCGGCAGTCATTCAACCAGGGAGTAGGCATCATGTATTGGAGCATCAGCAGTGCCATCTACGGCGGCACAAATGGCAGCAGCGTTTCCGTGGCGGCGAGTGTGGTGGACGCCCTGTACGCGGCCATCAAGGCCACCCAAGGGACCAATCTGGTCACAGTCAACAACGCGAACATGGGCGGAGACCCAGCCCCCAATGTGGCCAAGGCGTTCACGGCCGTGCTATCGGATACCTCGGGTGTGGGCCCTGACATGCTTTTCGCCTGTCAGGAGAACCAGCGTATCCAGTTTCCTCAGGGCATCGTCTAGGCGCCAACGGGGGTAGATCCCGATCTGTCCCCCGCCAATCGCAACAGGGACTTCGCGGCGAGTCGCCATCGCGCTCAAGACCCACCTGAAAGTCCGCAACGCCCATCTCGTTGACAGCTGGCCGGTCCTCGCCGCCTGGGTCGCGCCCGCACTACCATGTGAATTACTACGCGGCGTTCGTCATTGGCCCGGACGGACACAATATCGAGGCGGTCTGCCACGAGCCTGGGACCTAGCCCTTCGCTCAACTGGCAGGTGGCTACCTCGCGCTCAGCTCAAGACGTGGTGGTACAAGCCCATCCACCCGACTTCCTCCCAAGCGACTACGGATGCGTTTATGAAGGCACAGGAACGAGACACGCTACTCCAATCATTGAAGGGCCGGTTCGAAACAAACCAGCATCGACATCAGAGGCTCATCTGGGCGCCGGTTCAGGCCAGGCTTGAACAAACTCCCAGTGCCCTGAAGTCACTCCATCACATGGAGTCATCCGGTGGCGAGCCGGATGTGATCGGCTATGACGAAGCCACCGGCCAGTACATCTTCTGTGATTGCTCGACCGAGAGCCCTTCCGGGCGCAGAAGTCTTTGCTTCGACGGCGAGGCTCTGGCCTCGCGGAAGGAGAACAGGCCTGAGGGCAGTGTCGTCGGTGCCGCTGCGGCGATGGGCGTCACTTTGCTCAATGAGGCGCAGTACCGTGAGCTGCAGCAGCTCGGCGAGTTCGACCTGAAGACGTCCAGCTGGATCGCCACACCCGACCCGGTGCGCGCGCTCGGCGGCGCGCTGTTCTGCGATCGCCGCTACGGCAGGGTGTTCGTTTATCACAACGGGGCGCAGTCTTACTACGCCGCACGGGGCTTCCGCGGCCTGCTGCGCGTGTGAGCCTGGGTCGTGCCGAGCGTCCAGGTGACGAGCTGTACAGGGAGCAGGCTGCCACTCTGCAGCTGGCCTTGAAGGCGATGAGGGACGAGCCTCACTCACCGCCGCCACCGCCGCCCATTTGGCTCAAGGGTCATGCTGCGGAAGGAGTGAAGCGGCGCATACTTGTGCATGGCCATCCCCCACGCAAGTTCCGGTCAGCTCATCGATGTCCAGCCGCTGGGCGCTCGTCTGTCGAACGAAAAGACCAGCGCGCTCTTCAAGTCCGAGCAGCTTGAGGTCATCCGGCTGGTGCTGCAGGCGCGCGACTCATTCCCACCGCACCGCGTCGCGGGTGAGATCACCATTCACTGCATCGAAGGCCAGATCGACGTCACCGTCGAGGGCCGCAGCAACCCGCTGCGTGCCGGGCAGATGCTCTTCCTGTCGGGCGGGGTTCAACATGGGGTCGTGGCGATCGAGGACTCGTCGGCGTTGGTGACGATTGTTCTGACCCGTCAGCTGCCGTGAGCGGCCAAGCATCAAGCTGCCGCATCGATGGCAAGGCGCAGCAACGTCGCTGACGCATTGACGAACGATCAGCCCTGGGCAGACACCCGTGCGACAGTCAGTCCCAATTCGGCGGCCTCATTCGCGGCTCCCTGGCCCCGCCGGGGAGCCAGCGCCAGCCGAAGGGCTCACAGCCCCTCGTTTTGCATCGCCGGCCGGGCCTGGACCCGGTCCAGCCATTGCTGCACATGGGCGTGGGCGGCCACCGGCGCACCGATGTAGGCGCTGTAGCCGATCACCGAGCCGACCAGCAGGTCCACCAGCGAGTACGTATCGCCCAGCATCCAGGGCTGGCGCGCCAGCCGGGTGTCGAGCAGGGCCAGCAGCTCATTCAGCTCGGCACGGGCCGCGTCGGCATGGGGGCTGCTGCGCAGCGCCTCGTCACCGAGCGTCGCGCGGTGCAGACGCGTCAGCACCGCGCCATAGCTGACATAGGCCCAGGCACACCAGGACAGGGCCTGCAGGTGCTCGGGCGTGCCGGCTGCCGGCCACAGCCCGCGCTCGATCCCATAGGTCTCGCCCAGCCACAGCTGGATGGCCAGGGCCTCGAACATCGGCGCGCCGTCGACCGTCAAGGTCGGCACCTTGCCATTCGGGTTCAGGGCCAGATAGTCCGGGCGATGCTGTTCGCCGGCCCGGATGTCGATCTTGACCCGCTCGTGCGGCAGGTCCAGCTCGGCCAGCGCGCAGGCGACGGGGGTGGCGCTGGACATAGCGTGCCAATACAGAACGATGGACATGGGTTTCTCTCCGTTGAGGTGGTTTGATGGGCATCGGCACGGCGCCGACGACTGCGGTCACTGTAGAAAGCATTGCGGACAGATACGGCCCTCAATCAAAGCTACAGTGACCGGATGCTGAGTGCCTCCTCCCGACTGCTGCAGCTCCTGTCCCTGTTGCAGGCCCGGCGCCATTGGGCCGGGCCCGAGCTGGCCGAGCGCCTGGGTGTGCATCCGCGCACCCTACGGCGCGATATAGACCGGCTGCGCGAGCTGGGCTATCCGGTGGCGGCCAGCAGCGGCGTGGCCGGTGGCTACGCCTTGCGGGCGGGCCAGGCCATGCCGCCGCTGCTGCTGGACGACGAGGAGGCGCTGGCCGTAGCCATCGCCCTGCGCACCGCCGCCTCGGGCCAGGTCGGCGGCATCGAGGAGCCGGCCTTGCAGGCCATGGTCAAGCTGGAGCAGCTGATGCCGGCACGGTTGCGGCGGCGGGCCGATGCGCTGCGCTCGGCGGTGCAGGCCATGGACCCGGTCGGCCCCAGCGTCGACGCCGGCCTGCTGGCCGATCTGGCCGGCGCCTGCCGCGATCAGCTGGGCCTGGACTTCGACTATGTCGATGCCAAGGGCGAGCCCAGCCGTCGCCGGGTCGAGCCGCAGGGGGTGGTCCACACCGGCCACCGCTGGTATCTGGTGGCCTGGGACACGCTGCGCAGCGACTGGCGCACCTTCCGCATCGACCGCATTGCCGGCACGGCGATGGTCGGCAGGCATTTCACGCCGCGCATCGGCCCCGAGGGCGGCGATCTGCGCGCCTTTGTCGCGCGCTCCGTGGTGCTCTCTCCCCATGCCGAGCAGGCCCGGGTGATCCTGCACGCGCCACTGGCCCAGATGGCCGCGCGCATCCCGGCCACGGCCGCGCGGCTGGAGGCGGTCGACGACGAGCAGCGCTGCCTGCTGCAATGCGGCGCCCACGCGCTCGACTCGCTGGTCTACTGGCTGATGGCGCTGGAGGTCGAGTTCGAGGTGCTGGCACCGCCGGCGCTGCGCGAGCGGCTGGCGCTGGCGGCCGAGCGGGTGATGCGCGGCCTGGGTCGGCTTGGAGATCCACCCAAACCAGTTCTTCTTTGACTGTGATTACGTACAGTAATATGAGCAGGCGCAAACGCGCCATACCAAACTCAGGAGTGCTTCATCATGCTCGACCATATGACCTTCCGCGTGACCGATATTTCACGCGCCAAGACGTTCTACAGTGCGGCCCTTGCGCCACTGGGCTACAGCCTGTGTTTCGAGGGCAACTTCGGCTCGAACATCGTGGGCTTCGCCTATCCGGATGCCGCTGAACCCGATGGAAAGAAGGCTGATGTCTGGTTCATTGATGGCCCATCGCCCTATGGTGGCCCCCCCTCCACCTCCGGTTGCCACCTTGCATGGCGTGCACAGAACCGCGCGCAGGTGGATGCCTTCTACAGGGCGGCGATGGCCGCCGGCGCCAAGGACAACGGCGCCCCGGGCCTGCGCCCGGACTATCACGCCAACTACTACGGCGCGTTTGTCATCGATCCCGAGGGCAACAACATCGAAGCCGTCTGCCATCTGCCCGAGTAAGCAGGGCCCGTGCAGCGCATGGCACTGGGTAGCTCGGCGGAACAGCCTGAGTCAGCGCCAAGGTTCGCCTGCGCGGATGTGCCGATCCGCAGCGACCGAAGGCGCTCGTTCACATCAACCGAATGGGGTCTTGTATGCCTGTTGTCGGCCTTGATCACGTCCAACTCGCAATGCCTGGAGGGGCCGAGCCACAGGCGCGAACCTTCTACGGAAGCCTATTGGGCCTCACCGAGCTGGCGAAGCCAGAGGAACTTGCCGGCCGCGGTGGTGCCTGGTTTCAATGCGGCAGCATTCAAGTTCATCTTGGGGTCGAGAGTGGCTTTCGCCCGGCCATGAAAGCGCATCCCGCTTTTCTCGTCGAGCAGTTCGAGGAACTTCTTGCTCGTCTTCAGGATGAAGGGTTCGAGATTACCGAAGACACGTCGCTTCCGGCCGTCCGAAGGGCTTTCACGAATGATCCTTTTGGCAACCGCATTGAACTGGTCGCATCCGATGCTGCTGCCTAGTTCTTCAATCGCGAGGATGCCGCCGCTCATCTGCACTGATGTTTGACCACGTCAAATTCGGCGTCAGCGACTATGCGGCGAGCAAGGCGTTCTCCCTCAGGGCACTCGAACCGCTCGGGGTCACCGTTGTCACGGAATGGCCGCCGAACGGTGTGGAGCTGAGCCAACCGATGGGCAAGCTTTCCCTTTGCCTGTATCAAACCGATGAGAGGCCGGCGCATCTGCACTTGGCGTTCACGGCCGGCAATAGTCAGCAGGTCGATGCCTTCTATCGAGCGGCTCTGGGGGCTGGCGGCACGGACCACGGTGCGCCCGGTCTGCGACCGCACTATCACTCGAACTATTACGCGGCCTTCGTCATCGGTCCCGACGGGCACAAGGTCGAAGCGGTTTGCCACGAACCGGAAGCCTGACCACAGCCCGCCCAGGGGAAGACCTTCTCCTGGACCCCGGATGTCGCGCCCATTGAGCTGGCGCCCCTCAAGCCCCAAGCACCACTCCGCCACCCTTGTTGGCAACCGGCGTCTGCGCCGGTGGCAGGGCCTCGCCTTGAGTAATGGAGCGCCTTTCGCGCACTGGTGAAACGACCAGCCCCCAAGGTAGGGGGTTTGCAGGCAAGTATTGTTTAGGTAAAACGATAAAACTCGCGGCGTTGTCGCGTTGTCTGCGCAACTTCCCTTTGGAGTCACCATGTTCATCAAGAAATTGGCGTTGGCCGCCGCGATTGTTGCCACTTCCAGCGCTGCATTCGCGAACGACGTGGTTGGTTCTCCTTCGTTTGCCGGGCTCACGTCCACGTATGCGGCACTGCACAGCGCCGGTGCATTCACCGATACCTTCACCTTCATGATGCCGGGCATCACATCAGCCAGTGTGAGCATCACCACCATTGGTGCGGGTGTGGCCGACATCGACTTCATCTCGGCCACCTTGAACAGCATGCCCCTGGTCTTGACCACGGATGCTGGCGGCTTTGTCGAGTTGCTCTATACGCCGGGGAGCTATGCCGTCACCGGTCCGCTGACGCTGGTCATCAAGGGCATGTCCGCTGAAAACGCCAGCTACAGCGGCACCCTGAACGTCACGGCCGTGCCGGAACCCGAAACTGTCGCGCTGATGTTGGCCGGCCTGGGTGTGATGGGCTTCGTGGCGCGTCGCCGTCGCGCCGTCTGATTCGCCACGGGCTTAACGCCCGTGCAGTGACACGATCGGGCTCCTTCATGGAGCCCTTTTTGTTGGCCTTGGCCACCAGCACCTTCAGGCCGCCGCTGCGCGCAAGCCCGGCCGCGCCACCCCGCAGCGCCTGAGCCCCAGCCCCTCCCAGCCGGCCAGCATGAGCACGCCCGCAGCCTGCACCAGCAGCAGCGCCTCGCCCCAGGCATTGAAGGGCACGACCTGGCCTGCCAACAGGTACAGGCAGGCCAGCGCCCAGCCGATATTGCCGGCGACGATGAACTTGATCAGCCAGGGCAGCACGCGGGGCGCGCGCCACAGGGCCAGCAGCAGCGCGGTGTAGCCGACCATGAACAGGCCGGTGCCGCTGAGCAGGGGCGCCGGCAGCTGCGTCAGCTCGGCCAGCGGGGCGGTGAGGGCCAGTTGCTGCACGGCCACGGCGCCGCTGACGACGGCATCGGCCAGCAGGGCGGCCTTCAGGGTGGGGGACATGGGCAGGGTGTTTTCCATTGCTTCTCTCCTTCGGTGGTTGAATCGGATGAGCCAATGGTGCGAGCCGCGCATCAAGCCTGCGATTACCTCCGAGGTCATTGGCCCGTGGCCGGCAGCCCTTACGATGCCGATCAAACAGACGGGGGCAGACAGCATGGCAGTGGCCGAACTACAGAGCCGAACGACGGTGGGCGAACACCTGCGCACCTGGCGCGAACGTCGGCGCATGAGCCAGATGGCGCTGTCCCTGGAGGCTGGCATCTCGACGCGGCACCTGAGCTTTCTGGAGACCGGCCGCTCGCAGCCCAGCCGCGAGATGATCATGCTGCTGGCACGGCACCTGAACATCCCGCTGCGCGAGCGCAATGTGCTTCTGGTGGCCGGTGGCTATGCGCCGCTGTATGGCGAGCGGCCCTTCGACGACCCCGGCCTGGAGGCCGCGCGCCGCGCCGTCAATCTGATCGTGCAGGCCCATGAACCGTTTCCGGCGCTGGCCGTCGACAGGCACTGGAACATGATCTGCGCCAACCGCATGGTGCCTCTGCTGCTCGACGGCGTGGCCCCGCATCTGCTGCAGGGCCCGGCCGTCAATGTGCTGCGCCTGTGCCTGCACCCGGAGGGCGTGTCCAAGCGCATCCTGAACCTGCGCCAGTGCCGTGACCATCTGCTGGAGCGGCTGGAGCAGCAGATCGCCAACACCGCCGATGCCGGCCTGGCGCAGCTGCTGGAGGAGCTGCAAGCCTACCCGGCCGACAACACCTCGCCCCAGGCAAGAGCGGCGCCGCCCGCGCCCGAGTACGGGGGCCTGGTCGTGCCCCTGCACCTGGCCGTTGGTGAGCGGGTGCTGAACCTGATGAGCACCGTCACCGTGTTCGGCTCGCCGATGGATGTGACCGTGTCCGAGCTGGCGATCGAGACCTTCTTCCCGATCGACGAGGCCAGCGCGGCCTATCTGCGCGAGCTGACCAGGGGCGACCGGGCGCTGGACAAATAGCGGCGCATGCCCCACATTCTGCCGGTTCCATCGGTCAACCAGGGAGCTTGAGGTGCTGGGAGAAGACGATCCGACAGTCAAGTGGTGCCAGGAGATGCGGGCCCTGCTCAAGCTGGCCAGGACTGTGATGCCGCAGGAGGGCGACGAGGCCCTGGCGGACGGCGACCCGACCGACAACGCCGACGCCGCGCTGCTGCTGAAGAAGAGCTTCCAGCAGCGTTTTGCCAAGGATCCCAAGGGCGCCTCCCAGGCACAATCGGACCGGCTGTCCCTCGCCCGCACGCAGTTCACCAACCTCTACTCGGGCACGCCCGACGACAAGACACTGGCGCTGATCAAGGCCCAGTTCGAGGCCATGGTCAAAGCCTATGCGCTGGAACTGCCGCAATGCACGCTGCGCCAGCAGATGCTCGCCCGGCTGGAGGCCTTGGCGCCGGCCAAGAAGACCGGCGCCGCCCTGGTGCCGGGCTCCGTCGACACGGACACCGGCACGCTGGCGTCGCTGCGCGATGCCGCCGTCGAGGCTCTGGAGCGCGCCGGCTCGCTGCAGGCGCTGGGCGCCGAGCAGCTCCGGCTGGACGCCATCGCCCAGGAGCGCGAGCGCATCGAGCTCCGGATCGAGCAGAGGGGCAAGCAGGCCGAACGCATCGAAGCCGATGTCGAGGCGCTGAAGCCGGCCCCGGAGGCCCCGCCGGGCAGCCTGGACACCGAGCGCGGCGCGGTGCGTGCGCTGCTGGCGCCGCCGCTGAGCGATGACGCGCTGGCCAAGGCCGAGGACGCGCTGCTGAAGCTGCGCAGCGCCTGGACGCCCGTGGAGCAGGAGGCGCTGGCACTGCGCCAGATGCGCGCGCTGTTCGCCGCCGAGGCCGCCAAGCTGCGCGAGCGGGTGCAGGCGCTGGAGGGCAGCCTGGGGCAGAAGAACAAGGCGCCGGCGCTGAAGACTCTGGGCGACATCGACAAGCTCAATCCCAAACTGGCCGTTGGCGCCGGCCGGGCCGAGACCGAAAAGGTGCCGGCCGCACTGGATGCGCTGAAGATCGAGATCATGGGACTGATCGCCGGCATGACCGGCGGCGGCAACCCGGGCGCCAAGGAGGCGGCCATCGCCTTCATGCAGGCCGAGCTGGCACGTTGCGCGGCCGAGGCCAAGCAGCTGCCCAAGCTGGACGACACGGCCGAGGGCTATGCCGAGGCGCTCGACAAGTCCATCGCCAAGGCCCGCCAGTTGCTCGGCGTGGGCAGCGGCGGTCAGGCCTCCAAGGCGCGGCCGGAGGTCGAGACCAGCAGCGAGCTGGTCACCGCCTGGCGGGCCTATGTGGGCCCGGCCGGCATTGTGCTGGGGCAGCGCAAGGCGGCCGTGGCGCAGCTGGTGCAGCAGGCCAATCCGGCCGAGGCCGACCCGGCCTTCGGCCTGGTGCTGGACGCGCTGCGCAAGCAGGTCAATACCAGCCTGGCCAAGCCGCTGCTGGAGGTCAACGTCACAGAGGCCGAGACCCATGCCAAGCCCTTCCCGGCGCTGCTGAAGCGTGCCGCCGACGATGCCGCGGCGGCCAAGCGTGTCACCGCGGCCCGGCTGATCCTGGCTACCGATTACGCGGCGGCGAGCGGCGCGGCCCGGCCGGCGGCGCGCACCGAGCTGAGCAAGGCCAAGGCGCTGGTCGACAACCGCTTCACCCTCACCGGCACGGATCGCGACATGCCGCTGACGGCCCGACTGCACGAGGAGCTGGTCGCCCGCATGCGCGAGGTGGCGGCCGAAGGCGACTTCGCCAGCACGCCCAAGGCGCCGTTCGCCGATCTGGCCGAGGGCGTGCGCGAGCTGGCCTTCTCGGTCTGCGGGCCGGGCATGATCACCGGCATGGACAAGAAGGCCCGGGAGGCACTCAGCGCCGTGCTGGTCAGCGACGGGCCGGCGATACGCCAGCTGGCCGAGGGGCCGCTGGGCGGCAGCCCCAAGGTGTTTGCCAAGGTGCTGGCCCGCTGCGGCCCTGGCGGCCTGGCCACACTGGCACGTGCGCTGGACGGCGAGGGCGGCAAGGGCGCCCGTGCCTCGCTGGAGGGCCTGGTCGACAAGGCCGGGCTGGGCGGCAATCCGGAGCTGCTCAGCCGCCTGCTGGGCGACGCGCCCAAGCCCGGCGACAGCCCCGAGCTGACGTTGGCCAAGCAGCAGGCCCAGGCGCGCAATGCGGCCGGCCTGAAATCGTTGGCAGAGAACTTCAGCGGCGACGCCGGTCAGGCGGCGATGAGCGCGCTGATGGTCGAGGGCGGCCTGGCCGGCAGCGATGGCGCGCTGGCCAGCCTGATGCACAAGGGCGGCTTCGATGGCAAGGGCGACGAGCTGCGCGCCTTTGCCGATGCCTTTGTCGGCGACAGTGCCGGGCTCAAGCGCCTCGTCAGCACCGCCGGCGTGGCCGAGCACGTGGCCGTGCTGGGCCCGCTGGCCAAGAAGGCCGGCGCCGTGGGCGTCAAGTCGATAGCCACGGCCTTCACCCAGCCCGAGGACTGCGCCCGGCTCAAGGGCCTGCTCGACGGCGGCGGCATGGGCGGTGACACCAGCCTGCCGGGCAAGAAGCATGAGCATCCGGACACGCTGAGCAAGGTCTTCGTCGACGGCCTGGGCGGCAAGGGCGAGAACCTGAAGGTCTATGCCAAGGCCTTTGGCGGGCCCGATGGTCCTGCAGACTCCAAGCGCATGCTGGATGCCTTCAACGAGTTCCCCGACTATCCCGAGATGCCGCCCAGGGACTACCGACAGCCGGGCAAGGGCCTGGCGCTGCTGCTGGGCGGCAAGCAGCTCAAGGGCACGCCGGAGCAGCGCATCGCCAAGCTGGCCACGCAATTCATGCCCAGTATCAAGACCATTGCCGAGGGCAACCAGCGCAACCAGGCAATACGAATGGCGCCGCATATGGCGCTGGAGACGGCGCAGGAGGGCTGGAAGCCCGAAAGCGGGGCGATGCGGACGGCCGGGATCGAGACGGTCACCGCCTCGGTGCTGAAGCGCCATCAGCCGGAAACCTACGACAAGGGCAAGACGAACTACGAGCAGTCGATGTTTCCGCCCGGCATCGATGTCGGCGCGCTGATCGACCAGGCACTGGCCCAGGTCTCCGACGACCGCGACCGCGCGGAGCAGGTCACGGTCACCGTGGGCCCGCCGCCGACCCAGATCACCGTCGAGATCGGCTATGTGAACGACACCATGGTCAACCACTTCGGGCCGCGGGGAAGCGTCGCGCCACCGCATCCGATGGAAACGCCGGTCTTCCGCGAAGCGGAAATCAATGCCATCTTTGCCGCGATCAAATAGCGCCGCACGATGAGTTCAGGAGCAGTTATGCAAGTCAGGTTCGAGATTGACGATTTTGGCGACGAGGCGGCCTCGATTCAGGCCGTGGCCGACGGTCGCGCGCCCGAGGAGCCCTATCACCTGTGGGGGCGCGTCCTGCTGGAGCAGGAGGGCCAGCCCACGGTGGTGATCGACGACGACATGACCCTGCTGGGCCTGGCGCTGTGCGCCGATGTGCCCGCGGCGCTGCGCCGCGACGGCAAGGCTCAGCTGCGCCTGGCCGGCTGGCCCGGCAGTTACAGCTTTGTGGCCGAGGGCGGTGTGGTGCACCTGACAGGCTCCAAGGACACGGACGTCCGCCTTGATCAGGCCGAGCTGCTGCAGGGCCTGCATGCCTGCGGCCAGCGCCTGGCGGCCTTCATCCAGACACTGGCGGTGAGCTGTCCGCAGTACGGCAAGGCCGGCCGCGTGCTGGCGACGAACCTGGCCGATCGTGGCTGATGCCTGAGCAGACTCACCAGCCGCCGTAATCCCCGCCCGCCTCCTCGCGCCGCGACCTGAAGCCGTCCAGCAAAAAGTCCACCAGCGCCCGGGTCTTGGCCGACAGATGGTGCTTGGTCGGGAACACCAGGTAGATGTCGGCCGGGGGCAGGCTCCAGTCGGGCAGCACCAGGCGCAGCCGGCCCGAGCGCAGATAGGGGGCGGCGTCCCATTGCGAGCGCAAGAGGATGCCCTGGCCATCCAGCGCCCAGCCCAGCGCTACCTCGCCATCATTGCTGCTCAGCGTGCCGCGCACCTTGACCGTCTCCTGTCTGGCGCCGGCGCGCAGATGCCAGGTGCCATAGGTCTCGTCGCTCTCGCGCAGAAAGATGCATCGGTGCGATGTGCTGGCGGCCGAAGCCCAACGTGGCATTGATCTTCAGCAGGCCCTTGGGCGTGGCGCGCGAGCCGGCCACCGCGTGCTCCAGTGCATCGAGCTCGGCCAGCACCCGCGTGCCCTCGACCAGATAGGTCTCGCCCTCGGGCGTGAGGCTGATGCGCCGGGTGGTGCGGTGCAACTGCCGCACGCCCAGCCGAGCCTCCAGCGCCGACAGCCGCTTGCTCACCGACGGCGGCGTCACGCCCATCTCCTGCGCCGCCGCGGCCAGGCTGCCGCGCTTCATCAGCAGCACGAAGAAGCTCGGGTCGGAGAAGGCGTCCATAGGTGAATTGAAGGCACGAATGAATTGTGAATGGCGACATTATGTTGTGTCTGCACATGACTACCATCGCTTCATTCCCGCCCGCGGAGTATTGCCATGAACACGAACTTGCAGGATCTGCTGTCAGGCTTCGAGCACCGTCTGGTGTCGGTAGGCGAGGGCATGCAGATCGCCGCCTCGATCGGTGGCTCGGGCCCGCCGCTGCTGCTGCTGCACGGCCACCCGCAGACGCGGGCGATCTGGCACCGCGTCGTGCCGGAACTGTTGAAGCACTTCACCGTCGTCGCGGCCGATCTGCGCGGCTATGGCGATTCATCGAAACCGCCAGGTGCGGCCGACCACGGCAACTATGCCAAACGGGTGATGGCGCAGGACCAGCTCGCGCTGATGCAGGCGCTGGGCTTCAACCGCTTCGACGTGCTGGCGCACGACCGCGGCGCCCGCGTCGCGCACCGGCTGGCGCAGGACCACCCGCAGGCAGTGCGCTCCCTGGTGCTGCTGGACATCGCGCCGACCCTGGCGATGTACCAGCAGACCAGCGAGGCCTTTGCCCGGGCCTACTGGCACTGGTTCTTTCTGATCCAGAAAGCGCCGATGCCGGAGCGGCTGATCGCCGCCGACCCCGCGGCCTATGTGCTGGAGGTGATGGGCAACCGCAGCGCCGGCCTGGCGCCGTTCGATCCACGCGCCCTGGCCGAGTACCAGCGCTGCCTGGCGCTGCACGGCACAGGCCACGGCATCTGCGAGGACTACCGCGCCGCTGCCAGCATTGATCTGGAGCACGATCGCGCCGACCGCGAGGTCGGGCGGATGCTGCAAGTGCCGTTGCTGGTGCTGTGGGGCGAACGTGGAGTCGTCCATCAATGCTTCAAGCCGCTCGATGAGTGGCGCTTGGTCGCCAGCGATGTGCGGGGCCAGGCCTTGCCCTGCGGCCACTACGTGGCCGAGGAGGCGCCCGAGGCGCTGCTGGCTCAGGCCCTGCCTTTCTTGACCCAGGATCTGCGATGACTTTTTCTGGAAAAGCGCTGTACCGCAAGCTGGTCGAGTCGCACATCGTCGCGACCCTGGACGCGCAGAACGTGCTGCTGTTCTGCGACCTGCACCTGATGAACGAATACACCAGCCCGCAGGCCTTTGCCGGCCTGCACGAGCAGGGCCGTGGCGTGCTGGTGCCGGGACAGAACGTCGCGGTGGTGAGCCACATCATCCCGACCCATCCGGTCAAGTTTCGCGTCATTGCCGATCCGCCGTCGGCGCTGCAGGCCAGCAATCTGAAGCTCAACTGCGAGCGTCACGGCATCCCGCTGTTCGACACCAATGATGCGCTGCAGGGCATCGAGCATGTGGTCCCGCCCGAGCTGGGCATGATCCGCCACCGGCATGGTGGTGATCTGCGGAGACAGCCACACCACCACCTATGGCGCCCTCGGCGCCCTGGGCTTCGGCATCGGCACGTCCGAGGTCGAGCATGTGCTGGCCACGCAGACGCTGGTCTATCGTCTGGCGCAGGACATGCGCATCCAGGTCGATGGCCTGTTGCCGCTGGGCACGACGGCCAAGGATCTGATTCTGATGATCATCAGCCGCATCGGCGCCCAGGGCGCGCGCGGTTATGTGGTCGAGTTCTGCGGCACGGCGATCAGCGCGCTCAGCGTCGAGGCGCGATTCACACTGTGCAATATGGCGGTGGAGGCGGGTGCGCGCGGCGCCTTGATCGCCCCCGACGCCACGGCGATCGCCTATGTGCTGGACCGTGCCAAGGACATCACCGGCCCTTGGCGCGAGCAGGCCTTGGCCGCCTGGGCCCAGCTGCACAGCGATGCCGAGGCGGTGTTCGACATCGAGCACCGTTTCGATGCCGCCGAGGTCGTGCCCTACGTGACCTGGGGCACCAGCCCCGACCAGGCCGTGCCCATCACCGGCAATGTGCCTGACCCATCAGCGCAAGCCGAGGGCGTGGCGCGGCAGAGCGCCGAGCAGGCGCTGCGCTACACCGGTCTGACTGCAGGCGCGCCACTCGAAGGCCTGGCCATCCAGCACGTCTTCATCGGCTCCTGCACCAATGCGCGCATCGAGGATCTGCGCGCCGTGGCCGAGATCGTGCGCGGGCGCAGGGTCGCGCCATCGGTGCGGGCGATGGTCGTGCCCGGCTCGGGCCGCGTGAAGGCCCAGGCCCAGGCCCAGGCCGAGGCCGAGGGTATTGCCGATCTGCTGCTGGCCGCCGGCTTCGAGTGGCGCCAGCCCGGCTGCTCGATGTGCCCGGCGCTGCAAGCGGGCTTCAGCCTGGCCGAGCGCCACCGCCGCATGTTCCTGGAGGGCTTGGACATGATCGGTGCGTCGCTGAGCTATCGCGATCAGATCGAGGCCTTTGCCGCGGCACATCAGATGATGCCGGGCTTGCAGAAAGGCCGACCATGCGCGCATCCACCATCTCGCTACTCGCCCTGTTGTGTGGGCTCTTGCTCGGCCCAATCCCTGCCGCCGCCTGGGGCCCCAGCGGCCATGCGGCCGTCGGCGCCATCGCCGACCAGCTGATCGCCGGCACGCCGACGGCCAAGAAGGTTCGGTCCATCCTCGGCAGCAACTTGCAGACGGCCGCCAGCTGGGCCGATTGCGCCCGCTCGGTCGAGTCCAGCGGTGGCGTCTGGAGCTATGTCAAGCCGGGCACCTGGCCCAGCTGCAAGCTCTACGAGAACCCCGAGAGCCAGGCCGCGCTGATCGCCTTCGTCAAGCGCAATGCCAGCCGCTGCGGCGGCTTTGCCAGCAGCGTGCAGTGCCGGCACAAGTCCTACCACTTCGTCGACCTGTCGCTGCCGCACACGACCTACGATCCCAAGCTGCCCGGGGCCGGACCCACCGATCTGGTCCATGCGATCAATGCCAGCCTGATCGTGCTGGAGGGCGGCAAGTCACCGGCGCCGTTCGACCTGCGCGGCCAGCGCGAGGCGCTGCGCCTGCTGACCCACTACCTTGGCGACCTGCACCAGCCCCTGCATGTCGGCTCCATCTACCTCGATGGCGCCGGCCATGCGCTGGACCCGGCCACCGAGCAGGAGGCGCACGACCACAGCAATGCCGGCGGCAACTCCATCATGGTCGGCACTGCGAAGTTGCATGGTCTCTGGGACGATGTGTCCGACAAACTGCTCAAGCAAATGGTCAGCGGCCCCGGACTGGCCGAGGCCAGAGCAGTGCCGCCCGCCAAGGGCGCGATGGCGCAGTGGGCGGCCGACTGGGCCGGCGAGAGCGTCGTCCAGGCCGGCAAGGCCTTCAAGGGCTTGAAGATCGGCGCCAAGCAAGCGGGCGCGATGGGTGCCGCATGGCCGGCCACGGCCACCGACCCCAACTACCGCCAGACCCGCGAGGCGTTGCAGCACGAGCAGCTGGTCAAGGCCGGCGCACGACTGGCGCAGATGCTGACGACCTTGTGGCCTTGACGCAGCTACAGCACGGCCGACAGAACGCCCAACACGGCCCAGGGCCAGATCAGGTTCATCAGCGCGAAGATCCAGGTCACGAGCGTGGCCGGCGGCGGGGCGGGCTCGAAGGTATCGGCCTGGGCCTTTGTCTTGGCAAAGGCCAGATAGCCGACCAAGACCAGCAGCAGCGGACCCAGTCCCAGGCCGATCCAGAAGCCCAGCACCGTCAACCATGCCGGCCAGCCGAGATCGCGCCCGCGCTTGATGGCGGCAGCCATGGCGATCAATAGGAAGACGACGGCAAGCACGATCACCGCGGGCAGCGGTGCCGCCCCCCCGCCGCTGACCTTGGTCGACAGAACCAGGCCATAGAGCAGCAGGGCCAGCACATTGCCGACAGACAGCAAGCCGAAGGCGGCGAAGCGTGAACGGGTGTAGCGGCGCATGACTGACGATTGTGTCAGGGGGCCAGGTATTGCGGGTGGCTGACCCGTATCTCTTCCACCGCGCTGAGCGTGCCCTGCAGGTGCTGGCGCAGATGCGTCTGCGCGGCCTCGGCATCACCGCCGGCAATGGCCTCGACGATGGCACGGTGGTCGCCGATGATGGCCCGCTCCTTGCCGGCCGAGGGCAGGTGCAGGAGGCGCAGGCGGTCCACATGGCCGCTGCGGCGTTGCACCAGATCGTAGAGTTCGGGCACGCCGGCGGCCTCGTACATCAGGCGATGGAATTGCCGATCGGCGGCGATGAATTCGCGGTAGCTCTCGCCGCCCATCAGCCCCTGCTGCAGCTCGACCTGCGCGCGCAGCTGGGCCAGCAGTGCAGGGCTGGCACTGCCGGCCAGGGTGCGCACGATCTCGGCCTCTATCGCCTGGCGCAGGAAGTGGGCCTGGCGGGCGGAGTCGATGTCGATGCGGCTCACCCTCGTCGCGTGCTGCGGAAAGATGTCAACCAGCCCCTCCTCGCCGAGCTTGATCAGCGCATCGCGTATCGGCGTCTGGCTCAGGCCGTAGTCATCGGCCAGCTCGGCGCGTGACAGCACCGTGCCCGGCGCCAGTTCCAGCGAGACGATCTGCTCGCGCAGGTGCTCGAACACCTGGGGGGCGACCTGGCGGGTGCGGTCCAGGCGCAGCGGTGGGGGTTTGCGGGGGGGCATCGATGCGGAGGTGGCCATGGAGCCTCGATTCTAGCCAGGGCCATGCATTGACACACTAATGTATTAGTGCTTTACTGCGATCGAACCTACCCGAGGAGACAAACCGATGAAACGCCGCCTGGCCCTGAGCTGCATTGCCGCCACCCTCTCCAGCACCGTGCTGGCCCAAGCTCCCGAATGGCCTCTGGCCAAGACCATCACCTATGTCGTGCCCTTCACTGCGGGGGGCTCGACCGATGTGGTGGGCCGCACCATTGCCGAGAAGCTGCAGGCGGTGCTGAAGCAGACCGTGGTGGTGGACAACAAGCCCGGCCAGGGCGGCGGCATCGGCGCCTCTTTTGTGGCCAAGGCCGCGCCCGATGGCTACACCCTGTTCGGCGGCACGATCAGCACCCATGCGATCAATGCCAGCCTCTACAAGAACCTCAGCTACGACCCGGTCAAGGACTTCGAGCCGGTGGCCCTGGTCGCCTTCCTGCCCAATGTGCTGCTGGTCGATCCGGCCCTGGGCGTCAACTCGGTGGCCGAGCTGATCGCGCTGCTGAAGAAGGACGAGAAGCGGCGCATCTTCGCCTCCTCGGGCGCCGGCACCTCCACCCATCTGGCCGGTGAGATGTTCGCCGACCTGATCGGCGTGCCGCTGACCCACATCCCCTACAAGGGCACGCCGCCGGCCATGATCGATGTGTCCTCCGGCCAGGTCACCTTCATGTTCGACCAGATGACGGCCGCACTGCCCTTGCTGCAGGCCGGCAAGCTCAAGCTGCTGGCGGTGACCACGGGCAAGCGCATCGCGCTGGCGCCGAACACGCCGACGATGATCGAGGCCGGCGTGCCGGGCTTCGAGATGTCATCCTGGCAGGCCATCTACGCGCCCAAGGGCACGCCCAAACCCATCGTGCAAAGGCTCAGCAGCGAGATTGCCAAGGCGCTGCGCCAGCCGGATGTGCAGGCCAAGCTGCACGGCCAGCTGGGCATGGAGATCGTTGGCGGCTCGCCCGAGGAGTTGGCAGCACTGATGGCCAAGGAGATTCCGCGCTGGGCGGCCCTGGTCAAGAAGTCCGGCGCATCGGCGAACTGAGGGCAGGGCGATGAACCGGGACATCAAGATCAGCGCCGTGCGCGTCACGCCGATCGCCTTCCGCGACGGCCCGCTGCTCAATGCGGCCGGCATCCACGAGCCCTGGGCGTTGCGCGCCATCGTCGAGCTGGAGAGCAGCGACGGCCGCGTCGGCATCTCCGAGACCTATGGCGACGAGCCGATGCTGCGTGTGCTGGAGCAGGCGCGGGCGCTGGTGCTGGGCCTGTCGCCGTTCGCGCTGAACGCAATGGAGCAGCGGGTGCGGGCCACCATCAAGCCCAGCCCCGGTGCGATCGAGTTCGAGCTGGCGCCCGGTTCGCACACGGCCAAGAACGCGGCCAAGGTGGTCAGCACCTTCGAGGTGGCGATGCTGGACCTGCAGGGTCAGATCGTCGGGGCGCCGATCGTCGATCTGCTCGGCGGCGCCGTGCGCCCGGCCGTGCCCTACAGCGCCTATCTGTTCTTCAAATACGCCGAACACATTGACAAGCCCTATGCGCCCGATGCCTGGGGCGAGGGCATCAGCCCCGGGCAGATCGTCGCCCAGGCGCGGCGCATGATCGAGTTGTACGGTTTCCAGAGCATCAAGCTCAAGGGTGGCGTGTTCGAGCCCACCCACGAGATTGCCTGCATGCGGGCGCTGCACCAGGCCTTTCCGGGCCTGCCGCTGCGGCTGGACCCGAATGCCAACTGGTCGCTCGAGACCAGCATCAAGGCCGCGCCCGAGCTGGACGAGTTGCTCGAGTACTACGAAGACCCGACCCCGGGCCTGGCTGGCATGGCCGAACTGGCCAAACACACGCCGCTGCCGCTGGCCACCAATATGGTCATCACGACGATGGACGACTTCCGCCGTGGTGCCGCCATGGGCTCGGTCAAGGTGCTGCTGTCCGACCACCACTACTGGGGCGGCCTGCGCCTGACGCAGACGCTGGCGAGGATGTGTGCGTTGTGGGACCTGGGCATGTCCATGCACTCGAACTCGCACCTGGGCATCAGCCTGATGGCCATGACCCATGTGGCGGCCAGCATCCCCAACCTGACCTATGCCTGCGACACCCACTACCCCTGGCAGGAAGAGGAGGTCATCAAGGGCGGGCGCATCAAGTTTGTTGAGGGTGCGGTACCCGTGCCGACCACGCCGGGCCTGGGCGTCGAACTCGACCGTGCCCGACTGGTCGAGCTGCATGAACAGTACCTGCGCTGTGGCGTGCGCAGCCGCGATGACCTGACGCAGATGCGCAAATACGACCCGCAGTTCAGCGGCAAGACGCCGCGCTTCTGACGCGGCTCAAGCCGTGCCCAGCAGGCGCTCGAGCACCAGCGGGTGCCACAGCCGGGTGTCGCGCAGCGGCGTGGCGGCCGGCAGCTCGGGGTTGCGCAGCAGCAGCCAGTGGCGCTCGGCCAGGCGGGCGCGTCGCAGCTGCGGCCCCAGCCATTGCTCGGCCAGGGCCGCGAAGCTGCCATCGGCCAGCACCAGCTCCCAGGCCTGGCGCAGGCGCTCGGCCAGCTCCGGCCGCTTGCGGCTGATGAAGAAGTACGCGGCCGCCGGATAGGCGATCAGCCACTGCTCCAGCACGGCCAGGCCGGCCTGGGCATCGACGATGGGATAGACCTCGATCGCCCCCAGGGCGAACAGGTCGATGCGGCCGCGGCGCAGCATATCGGCATAGACGTCGCGGCGTGTGATGGTCTGCACCGGCCAGTCATTGGCCTGCAGGATGCGGCGGTCGGGCCAGCTCTCCACCTGGGCGATGCTCAGGCGCCGCGCCCGCTCCAGCGTGCGCACCCCCTCGAGCTCGGCCTTGCGGCTGGCCAGCGCGATGGGCAGGCGCAGGCCCAGCAGGCCGCGATACAGGCAGACGCGCAGTGCCTCGGCCTGGGCTTCACGCTGCGCTGTGCTGATTGAGGTGGCGAGATCGAGCTCGCCGGCCGCCAGTTGCAGAAAGGCGCGCCCCTGTGTCATGAAGGGCAGAGCCTGCAGCCGATAGGGGCCGTGGCTGGGTACGGTCTTGTCCAGCAGCAGCCTGAGCACCCCGAGCTCGTAGTTGGGCGCATTGCTGGGCAGATCAACCAGCATATGGCGCACCAGCAGGCCGGGGCCTTCGGCCGCCAGCGTCAGACCCAGCGGCGCCAGCCCCAGCAGGGCCAGGCATTGTCTGCGCGTTTGGCTTGACGACATGCATGCAAGACTAGCAGCGATCAGGCGATCACGCGACCATCGTCTGAAGGCGTTGACCGGTGCGGACCTGGGTGGCTCTAGACTCGGTGCATGCCCCTCGACCGCTTCGACCGCCTGCTGCTCAACCTCGTCCAGGAGGACGCGGGCCAGACCACCGAACGCCTGGCGGAGCAGATTCCGCTGTCGCCCTCGGCGATACAGCGGCGTCTGCGCCGCCTGCGCGAGGAGGGTGTGATTGCGCGGGAGATTGCGGTCGTCGATGCGCGCAAGGTCGGGCCCTCGACGCTGTTCGTGGTCTCGCTGAAGGTGGCGAGCGAGCGGCCCGAACTGCTCAGCGAGCTGCGCGGCTGGCTGGCCGCCGAGCCCCAGGTGCAGCAGGCCTTCTACGTGACCGGCGAGGCGGACTTCGTGCTCATCATCTCCGCCCCCGACACCGCCATCTACGACGCCCTGATGGCCCGCCTGGTCAGCGACAACCCCAATGTCGAGCGCTTCACCACCCAGGTGGCCCTGAGCGTGCTCAAGCGCGGGCTGACGATTCCGGTGCCGCTGAACGAGCCGGACTGAGTATCACCCGCCGTCGTCGAGTTCCGGGTAGTGGCGGAAGATGCCCTGCTCGTTGAACGGAATGCGCCGTTCGCTGGCCAGATAGGCGGCCACCCGGGGCAGTGCGGCCACGCGCTGATGCAGCTGCGTCACCTCGGGTGTCTGGGCCAGGGCCCGCGCCGCAGCCTTCGGGAAGGCATAGCGCAGGCCTTCCACCAGCTGGAACAGCGACAGATCGGCGTAGCTGAGCTTGCCGCCGACCAGATGGCGCGACCCGGCCGGGTTGCGCACCACGATGCGCTCGAACCACTGCAGGAACTTGGGCAGTCGCTCGGCGCAGAACTCCTTGGCCCGGCGCAGCGCCTCGGGCTTCTGGTCCTCGTAGTACAGACCGGCTCCGACCGGATGGTGGGTGTCATGCGCCTCGGTCACCATGTCAGCGATGGTGAGCTGGATCTGCTGGGTCCAGACGCGAGCCTGCTCGTTGCGGGCCACCAGCTTCAGCTGCGGCCCGAGATAGTTCAGGATGGCCGCGGTCTGCCCGACCACGATATTGCCGTCCTTGAGGAAGGGCGGCGCGAAGGGCGGCGTCGTCAGCCGCTCGTCCTGCAGGCAGCGCAGCATCGCCGGCAGGCCACGCCCCGCGTCTTCTGCGCCCCGTGCCACATCGATGTAGGCCGCACCTGCGGCTTCCAGCGCCAGCCGCACGAATTCGCCGCGACCCTGGATGGTCGGCCAGTAATGAAGTTCATAGCTCATGGGGCGGACTGTAGCTGGCCTTCGGTTGGCACCCTGGCGGCCGAGCGCAGTCGGGCGACGTCGCGCCCCGGTGGCGCACCGAACAGGCGGCTGTATTCGCGGCTGAACTGGGACGGGCTGTCGTAGCCCACGCTGAAGCCGACCGCCGCGACATCTTCCGACTCGGCCAGCAGCCGGTTGCGCGCGGCCTGCAGCCGTATCAGCTTCTGGTACTGCAGCGGGCTCATCGTCGTGACGGCGCGAAAGTGCCGGTGAAACGAGGACGAACTCATCGCCACCATCTCGGCCAGTTCTTCGATGCGAACCGGCTTGGCAGGGTGGGCCCGTATCCAGCGAATCGCCCGGCTGATCTGCGACAGGCGGCTGTCGGCCAGGCCGATCTGCCGCACCATCGCACCCTGCTCGCCATTCAAGAGCCGCCAGAGGATCTCGCGCTCCAGCATCGGGCCGAGCACGGCCGCATCGCGCGGCCGGTCCAGCAGCCGCAGCATGCGGATCATCGGTTCGAGCAGCTCGGCGGGCGCGGTGCTGACGCCGAACCCGGCCGGCTCGGTAGTCGCTTGATCGCTGCCGGCCACCTCTAGCAGCAGGCTGGTGATGGCGGTCGGCTTCAAGGTCAGGCCGACGGCGAGATAGGGCTCCTCGCGGCTCGCCCGGAACACATGGCCGGCGATGGGCAGATCGACCGAGACCACCAGATACTGCCCCGCGCCGTACTCGAACACCTTGTCGCCCAGCACCGCCCGCTTGGCGCCCTGGGCCACCACGGCAAAGATGGGCTCCATCACATGATGAGCCAGTTCGGTGGGCGCATCGACCGATATGGCCCTGATGCCGGATGCGCTTGGGGGTGCCTGCGTCGACCCCGCGTGGCGGGCGATCAGCAGGCGAAGTTCTTCGATAAGCTCCATGGCGCCACCGTAACCGGCGCACGCCGCAGGCGCAAGGGCCACCCGCATGAGCCGCCTCGGGTTGGCAGGATCGTGCAAGAGCCGGGCAGCTTAGTGCTACCGCGAAAGCCCCGCCGGGCGCTCCAATGCACGCTTGCCCAATCAAGGAGTTTCTGATGCAGAAGACATGGTTCATCACCGGCGCGAGCCGAGGTCTCGGTGCTGAAATTGCCAAGGCAGCCCTGCGTGCGGACGACCGCGTTGTCGCAGCGGGCCGCAGCCGGGCGGCGGTGAGCGACTGCCTCGGGCCCGACAGCGACCGGCTGCTGGCGGTGGAGCTCGACGTCAACAACGAAGCGCAGGCGCAGGCGGCCGTCGATGCGGCGGTGCTCAGATTCGGCACCATCGACGTGCTGGTCAACAACGCCGGCTACGGCCATCTCGGCCTGTTTGAAGAAACCTCGGCGCAGGACGTGCAAACGCAGTTCGGCACCAATCTGTTCGGCGTGTTCAGCGTGACGCGGGTGGTGCTGCCCATCATGCGCGCGGCACGCAAGGGCCGCATCTTCAACATCTCGTCGCTGGCTGGCCTGCGCGGCACCGCGTTCGGCTCGCTGTACTGCGCTAGCAAGTTCGCGCTCGAGGGGTTCTCCGAGTCCTTGGCGCAGGAGGTCGCACCGTTCGGCATCCGGGTCGTGATCGTCGAGCCTGGCCCGTTCCGCACCGATTTCCTGAGCGCCGAGTCCGTTCACTTCGCGGCTCATGCGGTGACCGACTATGACGAGGCCCGGGCCAGCCTGCGCGCCTCGTTCGAGCAGCGCAACGGGCGCCAGCCCGGCGACCCGGCCAAGCTGGCCGAGGCCCTGGTGCTGCTCGCCAACGAAGCGGAGCCACCGCTGCGCTTCGTGGCCGGTTCTATCGCCTTCGATGCGATCAGTGCCAAGCTCAGCGATATGCAGACCGAACTCGCCCGGTGGCGGTCGCTGAGCGTCGGCACCGATGGCTGACTACGCTCGATAGTCAGCTAGAGCTATCGGCGCACCATCCGGTCAAAAACGCAGTCCAGCGCGGCATCCAGGTCCTGGCAGCGTCCGGTGTGCACCGCCGAGGTCTGCAGGCTGGTGCTGCGCGGTGCCACCAACCAGTGGAAGCGCTCGCGCACCGAGAGCGCACCGATGGCGCCCGCCTCCGGGCCGCCCGCGCAGATCAGCGGTATGGCGGCCAGACTGGAGCGAATCTGCTCGATGTCCAGTTGGGGCGCCAGCGCATGCAAGGCCGCCACAGCGGCGGTGTCGAGCTCCACCCTGGCTTTCAGGAAGCCGTTGGCCGAGCAGGACAGGACCACGCCGACATTGACGAATTCGCCCCGTTCCACGCGCGGCACCACCCGCACGATGGCGTAGTCATAGGTGCTGCGCACGCAGGGCCTCCTCGACAAATTGGTGGGGCGACTGCAGCCGTTGGACGAAGTACCGGAAATAGGCCTCGCGCTGGGCCGTAGCGTCGGGGAAGTTCTCGTCCTCCTGCAGCCATGCGTCGGGAATCAGCTGCGTGATGCGCTCGATGATTTCGGGTGACAGACGCGCGCTCATCAGCGCATCGGCCTCGCGCAGCCCGGTGGCCCGGCGCAGCAGCACATGGTCCTTGATCATCGGGAAGGGTGCATCGCTGCGTTGCAGGCCGGTGCTCCAGTTGTGATGGAAATACAGCGCCGCGCCATGATCGATCAGCCATAGCCGGCGATGCCACATCAACATATTGGCATTGCGGGCGCTGCGGTCGACATTGGACACCAGGGCATCGAACCAGACGATGGCCGAGGCCAGAGCCGCGTCGGGGTGATCCACCAGCGGATCGAAGGTAACGGAGCCGGGCAGGTAGTCCAGCGCCAGATTGAGGCCGCTGCTGGCACGTATCAGGTCCTGGATCTCGGGGTCGGGCTCGGTGCGGGCCAGGTCGCCGTCGAGCTGCGCGAAGACGATTTCGGGCATGCTCAGGCCCGCCGCACGCGCCAGTTCACCAGCCACCAGCTCCGCGATCAAGGCCTTCGGGCCTTGGCCGGCGCCACGGAATTTCAGGACGTACAAGCCGTCATCATCGCCTTCAACGATGGCAGGCAGGGAGCCTCCCTCGCGCAGCGGTGTGACATAGCGCGTGACGTTGACAGTGCGAAGCGGCATGGCTCACAACCCGAGATAAGGCGCGAAAAGCAAACACGCCCTCGTGGAGGGCCCGTCGCTTCGTGCAGCTTTTTGGTGCGCCCGGCTTCGGAGTCCAAGCATGTTCTTGGTACTTGTTTAGTTTTCAAACTACGTTTTACGTGATTAATCGTTGTAAATCAAAGGCTTGTGAGTGATCAATCGAGGGAGTGAATTTACACTGAAACCCAATTAATAGCGAATTTCGTCTATCTTGGATGCCAGTTCCCCCGCTCAATCGACGACCATTGGCCAGGATCCAGCTTATACCAAGCTCGATTCAGTCGTACGCAGGATCAACGCCGTTGAACTCTTCATGCGGCTGCGTGCTGTGTCGGTCGCCAGCTCGAAACCTGATGCAGCCCGCGCCATTGTTGCCTTCGTAGCGGGCCGCGAGCGCAATGCGATCTTGTCCTCCTGGGCCGAAGAGTCAGACATTGCTTTTCAACTCCAGTGCCTAGGTGGTGCGGTATGGGCTGACGCTGGCTCAATGACCGAGTTGGAGCCGGTGAGTGCGGCGCTGGTCGTCTCCACAGCTTGGTGGGGGTCCCTCGAAGATCATTACTTGGCCGCCATGACGGCCGGACGACGGGCATTGCCGGATGACCGCGTGTCCACTTGGCTAGAGAAGCTGCGAGTCTTCTTGGTCGTCTCCGCCTTTGAATCGCAAGGCGCCGGGGTTGTTGGTGAGAAGCACCTGCAGACGCTATGCCGCCGCATCCGTCAAATTTGCGATAGTACAAACGAACCGAAACGTGCATGGCTCGAGCCATTGATCGCAGAGACAGTCGGATTCCCGGACTTCATCGAGGCGACGCGCCGGCAGTGCGCGCTGGCGCTGCAAAAGGCAGAAGACCCCAAGGAGCGTGAGTTTCATCGGGCGCTCATCGCCGTTCTGGATCACGATTGGCGGGCGATCAGTAACTGGAGTAGCCCCCAGACTTCGCCACACCTTGAGGCCTTCCCCAGAGCGCAGGCATCGGAAGCGTTGCCGCCGACCGACGCCACGTGGGAGGACGATCCGCCGGGAATGGCGGGGTATGTCGAGCAAGGTGGTGAGGCCCAGACCATTGCCAATGGCGAAGTCGATAACACGCACTCGGCTCCGCGGCAGCGCAAGGAGGGCTCGGGACTGATCCTGCAGGCGCTCGAGGAGACCCAGTACTTGCGGCATTCCTGGCATCGCCTCAGCCACTGCGAAGAGGCCGCGTTCCTGCAGCGGTTGAATGAACTCCTATGCGCGAAGGAGCGCCACGATCGAGTCGGCGCGGCGCTCGTTGCGATCGCGGTGTTGACTTCGAGTAGCCTCAACGGCGTTGGACGGCTCGCTATTCGACGTGGCCTATGCAAGGATTGGGCTATCCACCTACCCAAAGGCATCCTGCGGCGGCTGCCACCGCGATTCGAGCGGCGTTGGCAGGCGCTTGCTGATGATCGACCCTCGGCCGCCGGATGGGTGAGGCCTATGGCCGACGACTGGCGCTTTGAATTGGCCGCCCCAGTGCTTGCTCCCCTGCTTGAGCCCGGCGTCAAATTGGCTGGCGACAAGCAGATCAAGCAGATTTGGTCGCGCGTCAGCCCCGGTAAGCCCCTCGACAACTGGTTTGGGGAAACATTTGCCGCGACCGACGCACTGGCGCGCCTGACCAGTCCGGTCACCGCCACGATGCTGGCTCAGCACGCGTTTGAAGAATCCGACGATCACGCGTTGGCTCGGCTGGTGGGCTCCAGCACGAGAACCGGCCTGCCTTCGGCCTGCGCGTATGGCTCGTACCGCGCGCCTGAGGTGCGCGGTGGACTTAAGAGTCCGCTCGCTGACGGAATTGCAGAACTGATGGCACCGCAGGCTGACTGGGCGGTTAACGCGGCCGGTAGCGAACTGGACGTTGATCTCGAACGACTTCGTGTCCAGATCAAGCGCCTGCGTCGCAAGGTGAACGATGTGGCAAAGGATCCTGCACGTTGGGTCGATCACCACAACTTGCTCACATCGTTCTGCGTGCTAGCCCTGCTGGCCAGTACGGGCGGGCGCCCAGTCACTTCGCCATTCGAGTCGTTGGCCTGGATCGATCTCGACGGCCGTCGAATCTATGTTGAAGACAAGCACAGCGGGCCGTCGCGCGGCGCGCGCTTGTGCGTTCTTGCCGACCTCGCGGCTGATCTGCTCAATGAGCACTATCTGCCTCACCTGAGGCGGTTGTCCCGATCACTCGAGCCTTTCACTCCAACGTTTGCCGCCGAGATCACCAGGGTTCTGTCTCGCAATCCCGAGAGTCAGATCCCGATGTTCTTCTACTTACGCGCAACGCCGAGCCTGGACTGGTTCGAGGTCAGTGAAACACAGTTGTCGTTGATGTGCCAAATCGATTGGCCGCTCCCGTGGAACGTCTTCCGGCACCTGCACTCGACACTGCTTCGGCGCAAGAAACTGCATCCGGAGATCAGGGACGCCTTGCTGGGCCATGGCGACCGCGGCGCGGAAAGCCACGGCGACTTCTCCTGGCGCGTCCCGGCAGACGACCTCGAGGCCGCGAGGCCGCTAGTCAACGAATTGATGGTCGAGTTTGGCTTTGCATTGCCCAACCAGACCTTGGTGCCGCTGTCCCTGAGTGGCGTCGCAGCGAACGAGCCGACTACATTTGCATCGCGCCCGTTCGGTCGGCAGAAGCGGGCCACGCTTCGGGAGCGCACTCATGCGGCTGCGCGTCAAACCGCTCGGGCCGACATTCAAATAGGGCTCAAGGGTCGCCCGCCGGCAACGCTGTCGGATGTCGAGTGGGACAAGATTGCCCACTCCATGTTGATGCGCAAGAACAAGACGCCTCACAACATGGCGTCACTTCGATATGAGGTGTTCGAGGACTATCTGTCCGAGATCTGGCGGGACAATGGAATCTACAAGACGACCAAGCGCCGCACCATTCCAGTTCAGGAGGCAACGGGGCCATTCTCGGAAGAAGTCATTGAGGCGCAATCGCGGCTTGCACATCTTCGAGAAGCCTTTGATCAATTCTCTGCTCGCCTGTCTGCCCGTGCCCCACTGCCTATCTTGGCAGCGTGTTTGGCGGCGTTCGATCTGGCGCTGTATTCGCGGGTAGGAAACCTGCAGGCATTAGTGGATCTCGTCCGCAATGCGCCGACGATCTCTGTGGTCCTGTTCCAAGGACGTGCTTGGTTCGAATGGTCCTACCGCGGGGATTGGTACGACGGACTGCCGGTCTATAGAGTACCGATCACTGATCGGGCTGCTCGCTGGATAGGTCATGCGCAAGCGAGCGAGAAGCGTCTCAAGGTCTTGCCCCACCTGCCGGCTGGATTGGAGTTTCTGAAACCTGAGTCGACCGATGACCTGGGGAAGAGTCTGGCACGTGCGGTGAACTTGGTGGCTCAGGCGAACTCACTTGAACTCCCCGGTGCCGTCGCGGCGATCCTCAACAACAAGCGCCAGTGCGCGGCTCTGCCGCATGCGGATTGGTTTCGAGTCACGCACCTCGAGGCACCGATCTCAGCCGCCAACGAGCCCGCGGCAGAGGCCTCGCAAGATGTTGAGCGCGAGCAGGCCCTCTTTCGGCATCATCCAGGCGGGTCTATCGAAACTGCAGAGGAAGACTCTTCGCTTCTGAGATGCACGACATTGTTCAAAGCGATCGGCAAGATCCTGAGCGACGACCTGATGCGAATCGACAAGAAGGCAGCTGAGATCGCGCGGGAGGTAAAAGCCTCGACATTCGCCACTGGAGATGCTCCGTTCGTGCTTGCAGAATATGTGCAGCACTTGTTGAAACGGCCGAAAAAGTCAGGACCCAGTGGTCGATTGAAATCGTCGACAGCGCGCCGATACTGGGATTCACTTGCGCCGGGCATCAGAGACGCCGCTGCCGATGAGAGTCTGACCAGTGCGGACGATGAGGAACTCACCGAAATCTACGGCGCGATTCTGGACACGACCGATCACATTGGCAGCTCAATCCTACCCACAGGTGAACCCAGCCCGCCAGCGGCCAGCAACAAACCCAGCGATGCGCGAAGTCGAACGTTCAAAGAACTCGTGGAATTCCACGAGTTCGCCCGCCGGCGGTATGGGATCGAGGATCCCGATTGGGCTGAGATATCTCCCGGCGACTCTGTAGGCAGTGGACGGCCGGGCGTTATCTTGCCGCAAGAGTACAGCGTGGCTCTGCAAAGCTTGTGTTCCGGCGGCAGGCCCGAAAGCCTGAGCGATGCAGTGCTTGCCAGCGCTTTCGTTCTGCTTGTTTGCGCGCGATTTGGCTTGCGGACGAAGGAGTCGGTAGGGCTGCACCGGAGCGACTGGATTGACGCCGGCGGCGCCGTCGTTGTGCTTGTGCGGAGCAACGCCACCCGCGGGCTGAAGACGATCCGATCGAAGAGGCAGGTTCCACTGGTGGGTACGTTCAACAGTATGGAGCAATCCGTAGTTGACGAAACCCTGCGGCGTTGGGCAAACCGTGAAGGTGTCAGGCGAGAGACTCCACTTGTTGTCGGAGTGGGTCGAGTCCATTTCAAGCAGCAAAAGGCAGCCATATCCCGCTGCCTCTTGCCGCTACTCAAGCGTGTTACGTGCAACCCTGCCGCGACGGTGCACCACCTGCGACATAGCTTTGCAACGCGCCTGCTTGCGTTGTTGGTTGGCAAGCATCAGGGCAAAGGCATCGCCTTCGAGTCCACTGAGTCAGAGCATGCCAGGCAACTGCTGCTTGGAAGCACTCGAACCAGTCGTCGAACGCTGTGGGCCGTCGCCCGTATGCTGGGCCACGCGTCTCCGGCCATGACACTGAAGGCCTACTTGCATGGGATGGAAGCGTGGCTTCCGATTCCCGACGATCGGGCTCCACTGGGGCCAGCGCCCAGCCGTTCCGCCCCGATCGACTTGGATGCACGGAAGCGCCGTGACGACTACCTGTCAATTCAAATCGAGCCCGAACCCGAGCCAGACGATCAGTCCTCCGAGCCGTTGCTGCTGCGTAGCATGCGCTACTTGAGGCTGCGATCGATTGGACAGGCTAGTGAGGCTGCTTCGCAACAGGCACTACTTAGCGATGATGAAGCAAGCCAACTAGTTGAGCGCATAGCGGAGGCAGGGAGGCGCCTCACTAGAGCGGGCGGAGAATTGAGTGTCATGAAGATTGTGTCAAAGGTGCCGATCGACCGCTGGGACGACTTGATCCTATTGGCCTTGAAGAGTCCATCAGTCGGGCAGACCGTCGACTGTCGTGATTGGCTCCCGACGATTGGCAGCAGCCGACAAATACTGCTGTTTCTGCCGCATCACTTCGCCTGGGTAGGGGCATTCGTCAGGTGTTTCGGATTTGGTGCCGCCGACATTCAATTGGCACACAAGAAGGGCCTCTCCAGTATCTTGTCCGGCTGCGCAAATGATGCCGGGCTTACCGAACTCATGAAGGAGCGGGGCGGGGAGCTGCAACTGGATGTCGCAAAGTTTGGGCCACTGCGGCACGAGGCGCCCGACCGAATTGCAATGCTCCCCTTGCGTTCCGGGTTAATCAGGACTTCCTACGAGTTGCTCTTGATCTGGATCGTTTGGATAAACGCACAAGATAAGAGTTAGTCATTCAGACATCAGGCCCATAATGCAGAGTTGGTTCAGGGCTATCAATTCCCGACTTTCGGCCTTTGATCCGACGGTTGTTTCCCTGTAGGTGACCTCGACCTTCTCTGCGTTTCGGCTTGCAAGATCGATGACCTTCGTGAGCCACCTGGCCTCGTCGAAGCTGACGTCAATCACGGCGCCGCCCAGCCGCTCGATTAGGTGGACGGTCCGTTTGCTCTTGATGAATCCATCGACATGGCACTCCAATTTGATCAATTGGGGTTCCTTGTGAGACTCAGGCTTTGGCGCCAGCGTCCCGCCAATTGAATCCTTGGTCCGCCAGTTCGGCGCCTCTATGACCAGTTGGCCGGGAAGCGTCCTCCCGCCGATCTGCGATAGCACGTTGCGTGCGTGGGCCGCGACATCTGCGGCGACTTCCCTGGGCGCGTTGTCGCTTGGGGTTCCGGCGAGATCGGCGCGCTGCAGCGGTTCGAACATATCGACCGTCGCTGGCAGGGGGCGGGGCGATGATTCCGGCCCATGGATTAAGCACAGAAAGAACGCGCGAATCATGTTTTGGACTCCGGATGAATCCAGTGTTTGTTTGTGTTGTGCCGGCACGCGAAACAAGACGCGGGCGGTGCCATGGTTCGCTCCAAAAAGCATGCTTTGGCTGATGGTGACTTCAGAGGGATTGATCTTTAGCTCACTGGCCAGCATGTGTTTGATTTCGACCGCGATCGGAGTAATTTCGCGCCATTTAATGGAGCCGAAATCGGCGCGGACGTCCAATTCAGTATCGGTGCCCCCAAGCAGCTGCGCCTTGATTGAGGATGAAATCGTCAGAGCCAGCTCCGCACCCTTGTCACCCTCGAAGGATGGGCGTGGTACCGCTTGCACTTGCGGCCGACGGTCGCGTGAATCGTCTTTTGCAGGCGGATTGACATCGATGCGTGCCGCCGCTGCTGGTGCCAAGAGGCCGGCCGCGTCATTGCGCCCTTTGTTGCCGCGCGGTTTTGCGGATGCTCGGATGTCCGTGCGAGTTTCGGTGGATCGCGTACGACCAACCTTCGCAGGCTGATCGATGACACGAGTGTTGGGCGTATGGGCGTGGTTCATAGTCTGGTCCTTGTTTGTTGCGCACTTGGCGGCGTAGTGCCAAGTGCTGAGCTGGATGCGTCGCGGGTTCGGTATGGCTAGGCGTGCGACCTCTACCGTTCGTCAAGGATGAGATGCATGCTGGCTCGTTGGAACATCACTGCCTCTGCCGCCGAGCCGGGTTTTGGTTGAGCATCGGCGCCCATCTCGTCGATCAGCTGCTCGCAAAGTTCAACAAACATTGAGGTGATGCTGGGACTCTGTTTGGTCGCCGCCGCGAGGCGCGGAAGGACGCGATGAATCGTCCGAAATGCAGACTCAACTTGGCCGCAGGCAGCCTGGCTTGCCGCGAGAAGCTCGCCGACTTTGATGACGTCGGCGTCGCAGCAGACGTCATGGGTGATCATGATCTGGAGCGCATCAGCCAGAAGGGGGACGGATGCCGCACGTGTATGAAGGAACCATGTATGGCACCCCTGCGCGGCAACGTTCAGCGCTAGTGCTTCGTGGGCCGATGGGAAGTGAGTTCGAATCGAGGATTCGGCTTCGCGAAGCACATCCAACTGCCCCGCATCGAAGTGCTCCGCTCCGTATGAAACAGACAGCCACGATCTGGCCAACTGGCTGTGTGGGTGCGACCTGCCTAGGTCGCTCTCGAGTTGGTCGCAGTACTTTTCTAGTGCCTCAATTCGTGGCACGAAGCCAAACCACTCTAACCACGGCCCCCGGAAATGGTGGGCGAGGAGGGGGCTGTGGAGGGGGCGATTGCTCATGATCAGGGCTCCTTTTTGAGCGCGAGAGCCAACCAACCCTCCGGCGGAGGATTCAGGTCGGTTCGACCGCGAATCAAAAAAAGAGCCGATCAAGCGTGAGCTTCATCGGTGACCCTGTTGCGAGTCGGCCAATCGGTCGGTGACCGGATTGGAGGCAAAAAAAGGCAATGCTGTACCAGCAGCCGAGCGATTTCGAACTTACAGGGTGGGTATCGGCCGATCGTGCTGGGACTTTAGGGGTGGGCGCAAAATATTCTCTGAGCAGCCCATCCTTAGGACACGTTCGGCGTACCCGTGTAAGGCGACACGACAAACTGACTCCCTTCGTGGAAGGAGGTCGAAGTGCAAGAGATGGACGAGCAAGCTCCCCGGTCCGAGTGGATCGAAGGGAGGCAGGCGATGCAAACGCCTGAGGAGGTTCAAGCGATGCTCAAGCTGGCGTCGCTTGGCCGGTGCGCCAAGCGCATCGGCCGCGAGCTGGCCTGCAGCCGCAACACGGTGCGCAGCTATCTGCACCAAACGGGTTGGCAGCCCTACCAGTCGCCGCAGCGCCCGGGCAGGCTGACGCCGCACCGGCAGTGGCTATCAGGTCGAGTTCACGACTCTGGGGTGACGCCGAGATGATCGTCAAAAAACCTTGCGCAGTGCCCCCCACTGGCCTTCGCGGCGTACATTGCCGCATCCGCGTTGCGTAGCAGCTGGTCCGGATTGACCTGCTCCCATCCTGCCGTACCAACCTAAGCGAGCAGGGGTTCGCAATTCAGGAGAATCGCAGTTCACGGTGCACCTCGGCATGCTCCAGCACGGCCACGTCCAGCAGGTTCTTCAGCCCGGTCTGGTAGTAGCTGTTCAGACAGTCGTTCGGCGGTCTGGGCTCAGCCTGCCAGTGGCTTGGGCTGAGTCAGGTAGGCGATGCGGACTCGGCGCGTGGACCAGAGCTGCAACTGGTCCAGGGCCTCAAGGCTGGTGACCATGCGCCGCGCTGCGAACGGCGCGGACGAACGCAGGCACTGGTCCTGCCTGGGGCGGGCACCATTCGTCTTGGCATGGAACATCACCGCACTCCGTCTCAGCGAAGAAGCCTGGTTCGAAAGACCGGCAAGAAGCAACCTGAACGGCAGGCGCAGGCCATGAGAAGGCAGGCACTCGACGCGAGGGGCGTCAGCGATGAAAGGCTTGCTTGTTGGGGATGAGCATGCCGAACAGCAAGCTTGAGGGCCGCGACGGACTCGCCGCAGCCAGGAGACCTGGGTTACGGTGTCGAGTGCGTTGCGCCGCCCACCTGGGCACGCTTGACATCACTGCTACAACTGGCACTGTCCACGCATGCGACTCCGAAATGAAAGTGCGCGATTGTTGCACCGCAGCAGCGCCCACATCAGCCCGAAACGGCCTTTTGAATCAGGCGCTTGGCGACTCCAGCGTCGCGCCCAGCAGCAAGGCAGGCGTGTCGGGATCGTCGGCGTCGGTCACCATCCGCAGTTGCAGCAGGCCGTTCTCGACGTTGACTGCAATGCCTTCGGCCTTGCATCTCAAGGACAGGGGCAGCACGGTGCGGAGCTCGCCATTGGCCGCGACGACGCCGACCGCCGACCCCCGGCATGGGCCGTCTGCATAGTTGTCGAAAGTGGCTTCGGCTGCCGCACAAAACACCCAACCGCCATCCGGGAGCGCTGAGCCATCGGTAAAGCACAAGGGCACGCCGTCGATGTCACCGAGGTCGTACTGGGTGGTTGATACCGGCTGAGGTGCAGGACCAACACCGCACAGCCAGTTCTGGGTGCTTGCCCAGTCGAAACTGAGCAATGCGTTGATCGGGGTCGCTTCATTACCCCGCTGTAGCAGGCAGAAAGTGCCTTCACTGACAAAGGCACCTTCGATATTCAGCTGCTCGTGCCGCACGTGCAGCGAGGCATACAAGAGCGAGAGGTCAACCTCCCGCACAGTGCCATCGAGTTCACCTGCGCTGTCAAGCGCCAGCAGGGCGGCGCGTTGCCGCTGCTTCCGTGACCCCGAGCCCAGGGCCAGCAGTGCGCCGTGCGGGTAGCCAGAAAATGCAGGCAGCAACGCAAGCGCTTCAAGGTCCGGCTTGGCTGCTTTGCGGGCCTTCGGTGCGGACGGCAACTCGCCACCGAAGAGGCGTACGAGCGTGCCCTCCTGGTCGCCTTCAAGGCTGAACACGCCAAGCATATTCTCGTCATCGGCGATGACGTACAGCCGATGGCCAATCTGGATCAGACCACTGGCTGCACTGAGATGCACTCGTCCGGATTCGGTTTCAACCAGCAGTGTTCGAAGCACTTGGACATTCAGCATTGCATGGCTCTGAGGGAAAGTGGGCCAGATGGTACTCATCTCGCCCAGGCTGCATTGAGTGGCTTGCCGCTGACACCTAGTATCGGAGGCACAACGGTCGCACGCCATGGCGCCCGTCAAATGACTGCTGACCGCCGCAGCGGGCATTCGCGCCGTCGACCGCGAATGCCCGCAGCCAGCCTGTTTCTCAAGTTAGACGGATTGCGGCTCTGCAGCGGTTGCTGCGGTGGCCGCCGCCGTGCGGACTCACGCTACTTAGCACCAAGCAGTCGTTGGGCTTAGCTCCAGGCGCTGCATTGAATGCCGGCTCTGCGAGGTACTGCAGTCGTAGGGCTCTCAAATGGCGGGTGGTGCCGTGGCAGTGACAGCTTCCCCGCTACCCGAACTCGCGGTCCCGACCCGCCAGAGCCATTCGGCATGGGAGAGGCGATGACAGCAGTGCATTGAAACCCGTCATCTAGCGCGAATCAAGCCCAGTTGGCTTGTCACCCCTTCAATGGCGAAAGACGGTCGCGGCGATGCGACTCTGAATCACCAACTTAAGCATTGAGGCAATACGTGTCAGGTCCCGGGTGATTGACCACCCTCTTGGCGAATAAATCTGGATGGCTGACTTGCCATTTCTTGAGCGCCTGGATCGGCGTGTTCAGGTCCAGAGCGCGCTGGGGCAGATGCTCGTTGTAGAGCCAGACGAAGCGGTGCAGCGTCGTCTCCAGATCATGTGCGCTGTTGAAGCGGTGCGTCTTGAGCACCTGGGCCAAGCGCCCATTGAAGCGCTCGACTATGCCGTTGGTCTGGGGGTGTTTGGGCTTGGTCAGTCGGTGATCGATGTCCAGTGCTAGGCACAGCGCGTCGAACTCGTGTTCCCCGCTGGCGTCCTTCTCGCGCCGACCAAATGCACGATCGGTGAACTCGCGCCCGTTGTCAGTCAGCAGCGTCTTGACCTTGAACGGCGCAGCCTTGTGCAAGGCATTGAGGAACGAGCGCGCTACTGCGGCGGTCTTCTTGCTCTTGATGGCGATGAACACCCAGCGCGTGGCCCGGTCGATGGCCACGAACACGTAGCGCCTATCTGCCTCGTCTTCCATCTGGGGCAGGTACTTCACGTCCATGTGGACGTAGCCCGGCTCGTAGGCTTTAAAGCTCTTGACCTGGGTCTTCTCGACTTCGGGCTCGGGCAAGCGGTTGACGCCACGCCGACGCAGCAGCCGGTCCAGCGCAGAGCGGCTCATCGCCGGCTCGATGAACTCCCGCACCACCGCCAGCAGGTCGTCCAGCGACAGGCGCAGGTGCGTGCGCAGATAGACGACGATCTCCTCCTGGCCGGCATTGAGCGTGGTCTGCAGCCGGTGAGGTGTGTGGCTGCCATCCTCGACCGTGCTGCGCTTGCGCCACTTGCGGATCGTGAATTTGCCGACACCGAAGCGCTACGCCAATTCGGTCTCAGTGCCGTGGGCCGGCTGGATCGCCAAGCGTGTCGCAGGCGTCGTCGTAGCGTTCTTGTGCAAGCTGATCAGCATCGTGCCCTCCGCTGGTTCAAGTCTGCCAGAAGGCCCTTCAGGACCTCCCGGCCCACAAGGATCGCATATTGTCCGCCGAGGAGCCATTCATCCGGGACTCGACAAATACGCTGCATCCCCTGCGTGACTTATAACTAAGTCGACGCGGCCAGTTCTTCGACCACTCGGGCAAGCCAATCTCCGGCTGCACTACCCAAAGCTCTGCGATGCCGCCCCATAACCACATTAAAACTCAGGGAAGACATGTCTATATCCATCACCTGAAAGCCTCCAGCGGCGGCAATTGCCGAGGGTACAAAAGCTAATGTGTCGTTCACGCGCATAAACGCCTGCAGAGACGTGTAGCAGGGCAAAGTGGCAATCACGGTGCGACTCACCTTCTGGGCGCCAAGGAAATCATCCAATCGGCTTCCCAAATTGCCTACACCGCTGGCGAAATCCACATGGGGATGGGAAGACACATCGCCTAGCTCTTTTATCTGCCGAGAGAGAATCGAATCTTCCCGGGCGACACAGCAGTAATGATCGCGTCGCAGCGTTTTTCGTACCAGTCCTGAATCGACGTAGTCAGAAAAACCAATCACCAGATCAGCCTCCCCTTGCTCCAGCATTTTGGTATGTTGAGTAGGATTGAAGTCAATGACTTCAAGCTTCACCCCGGCTGCGCGTTTGCGCATGAGCAGCGAGAGCGACGGAATGATAGACAGTTGTGCATATTCATTTGCGATGACCCTGAACACGTACTCGCTCGTTACAGGATCGAATGGGAATGAATTGAAAACACCGTCGACCTCTTCTATTATTTTTTCGAATTTGGCTGCTAGTTCATACGCGTAGTCGGTTGGCTGTAGGCCTGCGCTCTGCCGCAGGAAAAGCTCATAGGGAAAGACTTCACGCAAGCGCTTAAGGTAATTGCTGACCGCCTGTTGCGATATCTCAAGTCGCTCAGCAACGCGAGAAACGTTTTTCTCGCGCACGAGATGAAGCAAAACCCGCATGTGCCTTACATCGATTCTTTCTGTCATTTGAGTTGTATCTCATACAAGCCAATCGTGATTGTCATTGTATCCGTGGGTGCCTAAAGTACCGGTTCCCAAGCATTTAACCAAGCATTTCTATGAAAACTGTAATTTTGATTGGCGCCCAAGGGCATATGGGCCAAGCCGCTATGACAGGCCTCAAGAAGCACAATGTCATCACCGCCAGTCGCTCAGGCACAGGCTGCGACCACAAGGTCGACATCACCAGCAAGGCGTCGATCAGGGCGTTGTTCGAAAAAGTCGGGTCGTTCGACGCCGTCGTCAATACCGTAGGCTACTGCGAATACGCCAACTTCAGCGTAATGACCGATGAGCAGTGGGACACGACTATCCAGAGCAAGATGGTCGGCCAGATCAATCTAGTAAATGTGGGTCTGAACTACATCAAAGACGGCGGCTCGTTTACGCTGATTTCGGGCATTCTCAATGTCAAACCCATTCCTATGGCCATTGCGGACGCCACCACGAGCGGCGCCATCGACACCTTCGTACAATGCGTAGCGCACGAGCTTCCACGCCAAATTCGCATCAACGTCGTCAACCCTACAGTTCTCGAGGAGGCATGGGACGTATATGGGGAAATGATGCCAGGCTTCCAGCCGGTACCCAGCGCGCTGGTAGGTAAAGCGTTCGAGCGTTCGGTCGATAGCTTCATCACCGGCAAGGTGATATTCGTCGACGCCTGACAAAGCGCCCTCGCTTTATTGATGGCTGGTCAAGGCATTTCAATCCCGAGATCTTCATCCACGAGTTGCAACTGAGCCTGGGAACTGCACCTGTCCGCGTATCAATGTCTTTGTCGCACCGCCGATCCAGATGCCATCAGCCATGGTCGAAACGCGAATCCGGCAGGGACGATCCAGAGCAGTGCCTTGGCTGAACGTGTAGGAGCTGGGTGCTTGACCGGTCTGTGCGAACCACTGGGCAATGCCCGCTGCAAGACTGCCCGTTGCCGGATCCTCGGGCAAGCTGTCGCCTGCGATGAACGCGCGGAGTTCGAAGTCGACCTCGCCGTCGCACGGCGGACTGCGCCACGGTGCCAAAACGCCGATGGCCAGCCCATCAAGTTGAGCGAAATCGGGTTTCAGGGCCAGCAACTTGTCGCGATCATCGATCATCAGGGCGAGCCAACCAGCACCGTTGTCCACCCATTGGGCAGACACCAGGCGCGCCCCGACAGCCTGAAGTCTCAACCCGGAAGACACCCGTTCCAGCAACGACGCGTCAATGAGCCCAGACCTGATGAGAGGCGGGGCTCTGAAGGCAAGCCCCTCGACCGAGCGCCGCAAAGTCACCAGGCCGACACCACACTGCTGCACGTAGTCGCGCAGAGCCTGATGCCCGGTCTTCTCCAACCAGGCATGGCAGGCACCCAGTGTTGGATGACCTGCAAAGTCAAGCTCGTGCAGCGAAGAGAAGATGCGAAGGCGGTAGTCAGCCAGGGGATCCGTAGCCGTCAGTACGAAAACCGCCTCGCTGAGATTGGTCCATCGCGTGAAGGACAGCATCTCGGCATCGGAGAGGTTATCTGCATCGAAGACAACACCCACGGCATTCCCCTTGAATGCCGTGCCATTGAATACATCGACGACGGCGTAGGAATGGCTCAATGGGTGGGGTGGGGTATCAGTCATCAGCTTGGAGTATCGAGGCTCGAAGGGGATGTCATGAATTGCCCCGAGGCTCGTTTGTCGTAACTGCGCTGCAAGTCGAACCGGAGTCTGCCGCGAAACCCCGACCAGCGAGCTTCATCCTGGGCCGCGCCAGTCTGACATTGGAGTCCGCTTTCCGCCTTCAAGAGCCATTCGAGTTCGAGCATCAGATGGCCGCTGATGGCCGGCATCGGGTCTTGTCCGCCAGCACCACAAGCGGACCTTCGCCGGATGGATCTGGCCGGCCTTGGTCGCTCTTCGCCTTGAACGTCGTGCGCTGGCCAAGAAGTATTCTCATCTGCACAGCGTTCGGATATCTCACACACGATTCGAGCATTGACTCGCCTACCCGGTCGCACCGAAGATAGCTCGGATGCGGAAATTTTGACTGCATTCGATTCGAGCAGCATGGCCGCTCCTGTGTGGACGGAAGCAACCTTAATTGAGCTCGATGGACTCACGTCGTGCCAAGCTGTTGAGCGCGGGCCTGGAGCTCGGGTGTTGGTGTTGGCGGAAGCAGAGGGAACGTGATGACCTGTCGAGTTGCGCGGCGACCATTCGACCGTCTTGCCCTTGAAATTCCGGCCGAAGTCCTTGCGTCCACTGGCCAGTTTGATCGGTTTCTATTGCTCGACTTCGATGGCGTGTTGCATCCAGCCCAGGCACATGCAGAGCTCGGATCCGTTCGCCCTCCGCTGAAAGAGCAGCCAGCCGCTGGCCTGTTCATTCACACCGACCAATTGGCGGAACAGCTGGCTCCATACGCGGCAGTAGGCCTGGTTGTGCATTCCTCTTGGCGCATGACTCACATCGATGCAGAAATCCGGCGCTTGTTGGGTCCAGTCGGCGACCGCCTGGTTGGGGCCACAGACCGGGGACTCGATGGCGAGCTGTCGATTCTTCAATTCGCTAGGCGGCTTCGCCTGGATCCGTCTATGTTCCGTGTGCTCGATGATCAGCCTGAGTTGCTTCCGCATCTGGTCGAGGCGGACGTGGTGATCGCCTGTGACCCGGCCCGCGGTGTTTCCAACCAGACGGCGTGGGCGAGGCTCGAGTACTGGCTTTCGTCGAGCGGTTCTGACTGATGAAAGGCCGACGGGAGCTCGTTCTCCACCTGGACCTGTAGCGGCGTCGTGCGTCGAGCGACTGACCTCACCTGGACAGACTTGGATGCCCTAGAAAAGACCCGTGGTCGCCGCGGCAAGGACTGACTATGAACCGCCGTAACCGTCCGGCCAACCCATCTTGAAGTTGGCCGCTGAGCCGGCAAGAATCATGTCCATGATCAGTGCTCCTGGCGGACACGAGCATCCTTGGCTCAGCTCGGCGCCTCAACACGACTTGCCTGGACGATTACGCGTCGTGAGTTGCCAAAGGTGGTCCACTTGAGCGATGGGCGACGTGGGCGTCGAGGAACGAAATGGCAACCTGCCCAAGGCCAACAGCTTCGTCCGTCGCTGATGTGCCGAGGCATGAGTGGGCTGAGGAGCAGTCACTCGTTGACCCCGGTGCCGAAACCTAAGCTCGGCATAGGCTCGAAGGAGAGACCGCCAGATTTCACCTGGCCGACGGTCAGACCATTTGGGCGCTCCGTGCGCCCTTGCTCCTCGTCTTGCTTGGCTTGACGACCGGCTGCGATGCCTTCGCGGCCTTGGCAATCAGCTTCTGATAGATGCCCTCGACGGCCGCGTCATGCTCTGCGAGCTCGCCTGCAACAAGTGGGCTATGTTCGCAGCCATTCAGAGGTTTGTACTGATGCCCGTTGACACGCAGCTGATGCCCTTGCCGTCGCTGAGTATTGAAGCGCGTGCAGTTGAGTGTCGACAACGCGGAGAGATGTTTTCAGTTTGGCCAAGTGATGACCTGTTGTTGGCGTCATTGCCTAGGCTAGATTGAACTGCGGACGTCCGTGGCCAGGATAGGCCGCAGCCGCCAGCCTGACGAATGTCTGCGGTGCGTTCCGGCGAAAGCACCTTCCCGACCTCTGCGCATTGGTCTGTAGTGGTGGCCGACGGCGACGGCATGGCAACGGACGAGCTCTCTGCTGCGGGTAGTGACTTCGTTCAGTCTGCCAGCAGGCAAGATGATGGGCTGTGTTTCCTTAGTCCTCGTTGAGGATGCGGCCTCCGATGACTCAAGGTGCAAGTCGCGGCTGGAAGTCCGGATCACCAAACTGCCACAGCATGAACGACCAGATGTCGGCCATCTGTCGGCGGGACTGCTCACGGGTGCTGCCCTGCCCATGACCAGCTTCGTAGTCCAGATTGAGCAGCACCGGTTTGCCGGCGGACTTCAGCGACGCGAGCCGAGAGGCGAACTTGGACGATTGCCATACCAGCACGCGGTTGTCGTTGACACCGTGGATCAGCATCACGGCGGGCAGACGCTGCCCCTCATGCAGCTGATGGTAGCTGCTCATGGCCAGCAAAGCTGGGAAATCCTGCTCGCGCGTGACGGTGCCGAACTCAGGAACGTTGGCGCTGCCACCGGGCATGTGCTCGGCGCGAAGGGCATCGAGCACCGCCACGGCGGGCACCGCCGCGGCAAATAGGTCGGGGCGCTCGATGATGGCACGGCCCACCAGGATGCCGCCGGCGCTCCCACCCCAAATGCCGAGCTTGGCCGGCTGTGTATAGCGCTGATCGACCAGCCACTGTGCGATGCTGATGGCGTCTTTCCAGGTGTTGGGCTTGGAGTCTTTCTGGCCGGCTTCATGCCACGAACGACCCAAGGCGCCGCCACCGCGCACATGGGCCACGGCAAAGATGCCGCCACGCTCCATCCAGGCCAGCGTGTGCGGGTTGAGCATTGGATCGTTGGGAATACCGTAGGCACCGTAGCCAAAGATCATGGTCGGGTTGCGGCCGTCGCGCGGCAGGTCGGCGCGCATCACCAGGCTGAGCGGTATTCGCACGCCGTCATGCCCCGGCACCATCACCTCCCGGGCGACGTAGCCGGCCAGGACATCGAAGCGGCCCGCGCGCCCGAGCGGCAGCAGGCGCGCCTCGGCCTTGGTGGAGTCGTAAGTCCAGATGCGGGAGGCCATGGTCCAGCCGCCGACAGCCAGCACCACGCCGTCTTGCTGCGGGTGCGCGTAGCGCAAAGCGACACGGCCTTCCACGGGCAGCTCCACTCGCTGCAATGGGTTGTGCGCCGCGGGTGGCGCCGCGGCGTGTGGCAGGCGATTCAGCACCACCTGTACGCCGGATCGGCGAGTCAGATAAAGTGCGTCGCGCGCTGCGGCGATGCTGACGATGACGCCCTCGCCCTGCGGCACCACCACCGTCGCCCTGGCGAGCACGGGGTCTTTCAGCGACAGTCTAAGCACCCGGCCCCGCGGTGCGTCGCGGGTGCTCAGCAGGTAGATGTTGCCTTCGGCCATGCTGGCGGCAATCACTTCATCGGCACGGCTGACCACCAGACGCCAACGGGCTCTGCCTTGCAGCACGTCGCGCATCTCGGCGATGGCCAGTGCGCCATAGGGCTCTACGCCATAAGCGATCCAAGCGCCCGCCTGCTCGGTGCCGGGGATCTCGAACACCCCAGGATGCGTGAAGTTGGGCAGTCCCAGTTCGGGCGCTTGGCTCGCGCTCATCACGAAGCGATCGCCGGCCTCTCCGTCCAGCGTGCGGTAGCGGCGTTGCTGGTCCAATTGCCGCTGGGCTTGCGACATCTCGCCGTAGCCCTCGCGCAGGCGGGTGTAGAAGAAGCCGCTGCTGTCGCCGCGCCAGCTCACCTGCGGGTAGCGCACACCGGTGACAGGCTCGATCAGCGCACGACCGGTGGCCAGGTCGATGACGTGCAAGGTGCCCTGCTCGGCGCCGCCGGTTTGCAGCGAGTAGGCCAGCCGACGTCCGTCGGGTGAGGGCTGGTAGTCCATCACGGCGGCCTTTGGACCGCCGCCGCGTTCGATCTGGCTCGGGTCCAGCACGACGGTATCCGTGTTATCGCTGACGCCGCGCCGCACGACCTTGAACTGCTCCTCGTCCGGGTTGCGCCGCAGATAGAAGTGGCTGCCGTCGGGGCAGCGCACCACGTTGCCGACCTGGCCAGCTGCTCCGTCATCGATCTTGCGCAGACGCTGCACCAGAGCAGCGCGGCCGGGTATCCGGTTCAGTATCTGCAGGGTCGCGTCAGCCTGCTGCCGCATCCAGCCTTGCACGGCCGGGTCGGTCAGATCTTCCAGTCGCCGCCAAGGGTCGGGCACCGGCTGTCCCCACAAGGTGTCGACGACGTCGACCGCAGGCAGCGGAGGCGGGACGTCAACACCGGCAATGTTGGCTGCGATACTGGGATTGAATGTCATGACGAAGGTGAGGGTCAGGATGGTCGCGAGCAGGTTGCTTGGGGTCAAGATAGGTCCCCAGATTGGTACGGCAGGCCCAGTGCCAGGGCGATGAAGGTGTAAAGGTCCGTCTTCTCATGCACGTCGGCCCGTGCCGACTTGCCGGCGCCGTGGCCGGCACGCTGCTCAACGCGCAACAGTACCGGCGCGGTCGGCTCCAGTGCCAGTGCCTGAGCCTGTTGCATCGTCGCCGCGAACTTGAAGGCATGCGCCGGGTGCACCCGGTCGTCGCGTTCGGCCGTCAGCAGCAAGGTGGCGGGGTAGCGGCGGCCGGTCTGCACGTTGTGCAGCGGCGAGTACTGCATCAGCGTGGTGAACTGTTCGGCCTTATCGGCAAGGCCGTAGTCGGACGCCCAGGCTGCGCCGATGCCAAAGCGCTGATAGCGCAGCATGTCGAGCACGGGCACGGCCGAAACCATCGCGCCGAAGAGATCGGGGCGTGCCAGCACGCTGGCAGCCACTGTCAGCCCACCATTGCTGCCGCCATGTGCTACCAGCAGCTGCGGTCGAGTATGGCGGCTGCGCACGAGGAACTCGGCAACGGCGATGTAGTCCTCGAACGTGCGTGGCTTGTGCTCCAGCCGCGCGGCGTCGTGCCACGCTCGGCCGTACTCGCCGCCGCCCCGCAGCATGGCCTGCACCAGCATGCCCCCCATCTCCAGCCAGGCGATGCGCGACGCGACGAAACCAGGCCGCTGCGAAATCCCAAATCCGCCGTAGCCGATCAGCAGGCAAGGGGACTGGCCGTTCAGCACCAGGCCTCGACGGCGCGTGATGTGCATCGGCACGAGCGTGCCGTCGGCACTCTCCGCCCATTCGAGTACCGTTTCGTAGTCAGCACCATCGAAGGGCAACTTCGCCACGAACCATGGTCTTGCCGCGCTGCGCTCATCCTGAATCCGCAACACGGTGGGGGCCACGGTGAAGGACATGAAGTTGAAGTGCAGGGCGCCGGCTTCGGCCGGCTGCAGCGTCGCGTCTTCGACGATGAAGCCGCTGGCGGTGCCAAGGGCTGGGAGTGGCAGCGGCTCGCGTGCACCGCTATCCAATTGCATCCGGTGCAACTCACTTGCGCCATCGTGCAAGGTGCACAACACGAGGTGCGCGCCGTTGAGCACTGCCGACTCCAGCCGTTGCGGGCCAGGTGCTACCACGGTGCGCCAATGGCTGCGCTGCGGCCGTTGGGGGTCGATCGCGATCACGGCGCCGGTGCCGCCTAGCGCGTCGGTGTGAAACAGCAGCTCGCCACCCGCTGTGCTGCCCACCCAGAAATAGGCCGCGTGGCCCTCGTCCAGCAAGTGCAGTGGCTTGCGGTCAGGGGCGTGCAGATCGACCAGATGCACTCTGTGATTGGCACTGCCGTCCCAGATCCGGACGACGAGCCAGCGGCCGCAGCGGCTCATGTGCGGGCTGTAGACCCATCGGGGCTGGTCAGCACGCTTGTAGAGCAGCGTGTCGGTCTCCTGTGCGTTGCCGACGTGATGCAGGTGCAGCTCATGGTCGATGAGCGCAGCATGCCGGCCGCGCGCCGGGGCGCCATAACGGCCATAGACGAAGCCGCTGCTGTCGCGCAGCCAGGCTGCGCCGCTAAAGCGCGCGTGGTCAAGCCGATCGGGCATGTCTTGCAGCGAGCACAGATCGCGTACCCGCCACTGCCGCCAGTCGGAGCCGCCGTCGGCTACGGCGTAGGCCAGCCAGCGTCCGTCGGGGCTCACCGCCACATCGGCAACCGCCACGGTGCCATCCGCGGAGAGCTCGTTTGCGTCCAGCACCACCCGCTCGGCGCTGCCATCCAAGGCTTCTGCCCACAGTACAGGTTGTCGTTGCAGGCCGGTGTTGCGCCAATGGTAGAGCGTGCCCTGCACACAAGCCGCCGGCGTGCGGCGCTCGAACTGCTGCAGCTGCGTCAGGCGCGCCAGCAGGGCCTGGCGCCAAGGGTTGCCAGACAGCAGGCTGTCGGTCAGCGCGTTTTGCGCCTTGATCCATAACGCCACCTGCGGGGAATCGGGGTCCTCCAGCCATCGATACGGATCACCGATGCGTCGGCCGTGGAAGAGCTCCTCATCGGCGCCACGCGGGCTCGGCGGGTAGGACAGACTGGAGCCAAATTTGGTCATGCGCAGCGTTCCCAGTCGTATTGGGTTGCAGCCAGCAGCTCGCGTGTGTAAGCCTCACGCGGCGCCGCGAACAGCGCCTCGGTTTCGCCCTCCTCCACCACGCGGCCGTGCCGCATCACCATGACGCGATGCGCCATGGCGCGAATCACGCTCAGGTCGTGGCTGATGAAGATATAGCTGAGGCCATGCCGGCGCTGCAACTCGGCTAGCAGCTCCAGCACCTGCTTCTGCACAGAGATGTCGAGCGCCGAGGTCGGCTCGTCGAGGATCAGCAAGTCTGGCGCGATGACAAGCGCACGCGCGATCGCAATGCGCTGGCGCTGGCCGCCAGAGAACTCATGCGGGTATCGATGCAACACGCCATCGACGCCCTGGCGCGACGACAGGCCCACCTCATCTAGCACCTTCAGCACCGCCAGCTCGCGCTCGGCGGGCGTCAACTCGAGCCGGTGCAGGGACAGTCCCTCGCCAACGATCTGCCCGACCGTGAGGCGCGGACTGAGCGAAGCGAATGGATCCTGGAACACGACCTGCACGCGGCGGCGCAGCTGGCGCAGCGCCGCACCGCGGGCGGTGTCCATGCGCTGCTTGCCCAGATGAACGTCACCTTGCGCCATAGGTTGCAGCGCCAGCAGCGCCATGCTCAGCGTGGTTTTTCCGGAACCTGACTCACCCACGATGCCCAGTGTCTCGCCACGCCGTACGGCGAGATTCACGCCGTCCACGGCAGCGTTCACTTCCCTGCGCCACCAGGTGGCGCTGCGGTGGTACTCCACCCGCATTCCGCGCCCTTGCAACAACTCCGGCGTCTGCACCAGCAGCGGCTGAACGGCGCGTTGTGGGCGGCTCGCCAGCAGCTTCTGGGTGTACGGATGCTGCGGGTCGGCGAAGACAGCTTCGGTGTTGCCCGTCTCCACCAGAAGCCCTCGTTCCATCACGCCCACACGGTGCGTGAAGCGACGCACCAACCCAAGGTCGTGGGTGATGAACAGCAAGGCCATGCCCATTTCCGCCTGCAGCTCGTCGAGCAGTGCGAGGATCTGCGCCTGCACGGTGACATCCAGCGCCGTGGTCGGCTCGTCGCACACCAGCAAGCTGGGCTTGCAGGCCAGGGCCATGGCAATCACGACGCGCTGCCGCTGGCCGCCGGAGAGTTGGTGCGGGAAGTCGTCCACTCGACGCTCGGCGTCGGCAATGCCGGTGCGTGTGAGCAGATCGATGGCGCGCTGACGTGCTGCCTTGGGATCCATCCCGGCATGCAGTTGCAGCACCTCAGCGATCTGGCTGCCCACCGGAAAAACGGGGTTGAGCGCCGTCATCGGCTCCTGAAAGATCATCGCAATGCGCGCACCGCGCAGGGCCCGCATCTGGTCCTCGGGCAAGACCGTCAGGTCCTGCCCGTCGAAGAGGATGCGGCCCCCGATCTGAGCGCCATGCATCAGACGCAAAAGCGCCAGGGCGGTGACAGACTTGCCGGACCCGGACTCGCCGACCAGCGCGAATTTCTCACCGGCCGCGATCTGAAAGCTCGCCTTTCGTACGGCGTGGGTGGCGCCAAAGCGCACGTCCAGCGCTTCGACTTGCAGCAATGGTGCGGGGTGGGGTGTCATGACTTGCGCGTATCGAAAGCGTCGCGTAAGGCGTCGCCGATGAATGTCAGCATGAGCATGGTTGCCACCAGCAGGAGAAAGGTCGGCCCGATGATCCACCACGCGTCGAGGTTGTCCTTGCCCTGGCGCAGCAGCTCGCCCAGCGACGGCGTCGAAGCCGGGACGCCGAGGCCCAGGAAATCCAGCGAGGTCAGCGCGAGGATGGCGCCGCTCATGCGAAAGGGCAGGAAGGTGATGACGGGTGCCAGCGAGTTGGGCAGCACATGGCGGGCGATGATGGTGGCGTGCGACAGGCCCAGCGCGCGTGCCGCCTTCACGTACTCGAGGTTGCGGTTGCGCAGGAACTCTGCGCGCACATAGTCAGACAGCCCGATCCAGCCCCACAGCGAGAGCAGCACCAGCAGCAGCAGCAGCGAGGGCTCGAAGATCGAAGCGAAGATGATCAGCAGGTACAGCTCGGGCACGGCGCCCCAGACTTCGATCAGCCGCTGCATCGACAGATCCAGCCGCCCGCCGAAGTAGCCCTGTATGGCGCCGGCCGCGATGCCCAGCATGGTGCCGATCAGGGTCAACACGATCGCAAAACAGATGCTCACGCGAAAACCATAGAGCAGCCGCGCCAACATGTCGCGCCCCAGACTGTCGGTGCCCAGCCAGTGTTCGCTGTCCGGTGGGCCCGGCACCGGCGCGTCGAGGAAGGGGTTGGTGGATTGCGCCGAGTGGCGGTTGAAGGTGAACACGGCCCAGTTGCCAGGCTTTGCAAACTGTTCGGCGATCAGCGGGTCGGTCCAGCGGGCGGGGGTGTGGAAATCGCCTCCCAGCGCCACCTCGCTTGGGTTGTGCAGTATCGGCGTGAAGAGCGTACCGTTGTAGTGCGCCAGCAGCGGCCGGTCGTTGCTCACCAGTTCGGCCAGCGAGCACAGAACGAGCAAGAAGGCAAACAGCCACAGCGAGCCGTAGCCCAGGCGGTTGGACTTAAAACGGGCCCAGGCGCGCTGCTCTGGCGAGCGCGCGACTTCGGCCGCGGGCGTTGCGGACCGACTGGTTTGGGCGATGTTGGAACTGTTCATGTCGCAGCCATCAGCGCTGCATAGCGCCGAATTGCACGCGCGGGTCGACCAACACGTACAGCACGTCAGACAGCAGCTTGACGACGAGCCCCAAGAGTGTGAACAGGTAGAGCGAGCCGAGCACCACTGGGTAGTCGCGCCGCACCACTGACTCGTAGGCCAGCAGGCCCAGACCGTCAAGCGAGAACAGCGTCTCGATCAGCACCGACCCGGCGAAGAAGGCGCCGATGAATGCCGCCGGAAAGCCGGTGACCAGCGGGATGAGCGCGTTGCGGAACACGTGCTTCCACAGCACCGTCCGCTCCGACAGCCCCTTGGCCCTGGCCACCAGCACATATTGCTTGCGGATTTCCTCGAGAAATGCATTCTTGGTCAGCATTGTTGTCACGGCGAAGGCACCCAGCGTCATGCAGATCAGCGGCAGGGTCAGATGCCAGCCGTAGTCGGCGATGCGCTGCGGCCAGGTCATATCGGCCCAGCCGTCGGAGGTCAGACCACGTAACGGGAACAGCTCGAAGAAGCTGCCGCCCGCAAACAGCACGATCAGTAGCACGCCCAGTACAAAGCCCGGGATGGCGTAGCCCAGCAGTACCAGCAGCGAGGTAATGACGTCGAAGCGCTGCCCCTGGCGCACCGCCTTGGCAATGCCCAGCGGCACAGAAATGGCATACGACAGCAGCATCGACCACACGCCCAGGCTGATCGACACCGGCAGCTTCTCGACAATTAATGCCCAAACGCTCTTGTTCTGCTGGAAGCTGCGTCCGAGGTCCAGGCGCACGAACTCCCACAGCATGTCAAGGTAGCGCTGCAGCGGGGGTTTGTCGAAGCCATACAGCTTCTTCAGCTCTTCCACCTGTCGGGGGTCGCTGTCGCGGCCGGCGCTGTAGAAGCCCTCGGTGGCGCCGCTGGCGCTCTCGCCGGCCTCAGCCATGATTTGCTCCACAGGGCCGCCCGGCACGAACTGGACGACGACGAAGGTCAACGTCAGCGCGCCCAGCAGGGTCGGTAGCATCAGTAGTACGCGTTTGATCAGGTAGCTCAGCATGGCGGGTCAGCGCGGCGCGCCGGGTAGTGCCCACCAGGCCAAAAGTGGCCAGGCGGGCAGGTTGGTGGACACGCTGTCAATGACGTACAAGCGCGGCCGGCGGGTGGGCTGCCCGAAACGATTCCAGTACGACACCCGCGCATCGGCTGAAAAGCGATAGGGCACGCCCCAGTGATTCCACATCACCACGCGGTCCAGTGCGCGGGTGGCGTTGCGCAGCTCCTCCTGAGTCGAGGCCTCGCTCATGGTCTTGAGCAAGGCATCCACCACGGGGTGCTGAATGCCGCGGTAGCGGCTGCCGGTCTTTCCATCGGGGCTGCTGCCGTAAGACCCGGCGAGCTGCGTGGCGCTGGGTAAGGTGAAAGTGCCTTCGGTGGACAGGTAGAGGTCGAAGTCCTGGCGCTCCATGCGTCGCCCCATCAGCGCGCTGTCGACGACACGTTCGATCAGACGGATGCCCAGCCGCTCCAGATTGGCCTGCCATTCGGTGAGTTGACCGGTAGGCCCGGTCGTCAAGAACTCCAGCACCATCGGCTGGCCTCGAGCGTTGCGCATCACGCCGCCGCTGTCCAAGGTCCAGCCGGCCTGTTCCAGTAGCGCGCGCGCCTGCAGCAGGTGACGGCGCAGCTGGCGCGGGTCGCCTTGGGTGCGCGGTGCGACGTAGGGCAGGCCGAACACTGCCTCGGGCAGCTCGGCTCGATGTGGTTTAAGCAGCGCCAGCTCGCCGGGCGTTGGCGAGCCGGCGGCGGCGAACTCCGAATTGCTGAACAGGCTTTCGGCGCGGCGGAAGATGGCCTGGCGGTTGAGTGTGTCGAAGTCAAAGCTCAGATCCAGCGCTTGGCGGACGCGTCGGTCCTGGAACACCGGCCGACGCATATTGAAGGCGTAGGACACCATATGAACGCCGATCTCGGTGGCAAAGGTCTCCTTGCGGATGCGCCCGTCTTGCCACTTGCGGCCGGTGTGCAGGCGAGTCCAAGCGCCGGGATCGCCTTCCAGGAAGATATCGACCTCGCCGGCCTTGAAGGCTTCGCGGGCCACAGCAGTGTCCTTGTAGTAGCGGTAAATGACGCGGTCGAAGTTGAACATCCCGCGTCGAGCACCGAGGTCCTTGGCCCAGTACGACGGGTTGCGCTTGAGCTCTAGGCTTCGGCCCATGTCGACCGCGCCGATCACATATGGCCCGCTTGTGATTGGCGGTTCGCTGACCACCTCGTCGAAGGGCTTGCCGCCGCCCCACTTTCGTGAGAACACACGCACGTTGCCGGTGGCCAGCACCATGTCCGTGGTGTGCTGACGCAGGTCGAAACGCACGGTCCGATCGTCCAGCACCACCACGCGTTCGACTCCGCGCCATGCCATGCGCGAGGCCGGGCTGCTCGCAGGGCCGGCCTGCATGTCATAGCTGTACTTGACATCGGCGGCGGTCACGGGCTCCCCATTGCTGAAGCTCGCCCTTGGGTGCAGCCGGAAGCTGACGGCGGACTTGTCGGGTGCGACGCGGATCGCCTCGGCCAGCAGTCCGTACATGGTTTGAGGCTCGTCGCCCGACATCACAGCCAGCGTCTCGAACATGAACAGCATCACACCGGTGGGCGCGGCACCGCGCGGCGTGAATGGGTTGAACTTGTCGAAGCTGCTTCGCCGGTCGGGGTTGCGCAGGACCAACGTTCCGCCCTTGGGGGCATTGGGGTTGACCCAGTCCAGGTGTGAATAGCCTGCTGGGTACTTGGGCTCGCCATAGCCGGCCCAGGCGTGGCCCCATTGGCCGGCTTCTCCGGCAGCGCATTGGCCCTGGCACAGCACCAGCAGAACGCCAGCCGTCAGGCGTCGAAGGAAGTCATTCAGCATCGGTCAGTTCCCGGGCAGCAGCGCCAGCAGTTCGGTGTCGAGGTTGCGCGCCACCTGGCAGTGATCGTCGAAGACCATGACGGCGCGTTCGCAGGGCGTGAAGGCCGGCCACGCGGGCAAATCGTCATGCCCCGGGTGTCCCGTACGCGCAAACTGCGCCCAGGCACGGCTCATGCGCGTGGCGAGTCGCTGCGCCCGGCTGTCGCCGCCGGTGGCGTGGTCGCACAGATCGGTGTTGTTGAAGACGAAGGGCAGGCAGGCGCAATGGAAGGCTCCAGGGCGGCCTTCGAACATGGCGGTGCGCCAGCGGAACAAGTAGTTGAAGACGGGCGCGGCTTGTTGCTGGCGCACCCGTGCGTCGCACAGCGCGACAGCCGCTTGCCGGAAGCGCCGGCCGCCGAGTACCGACCACACATCCACCGGGCATGCGCTGGGCTCGATGGCGCGTACGGCAGCAATGGCCGCTGTCACTCGATCGCCCAACTGGGGTGCGAGCTTTGCCGGCAGTTCGGCCCAGGTCAGGGTTTCTGCGCCAGGGAAAGTCATGCACGGCGCAAATTCGTTGAGCGTGGTGCCCACCAGCAGCGGCACATGGCGCGACTGCTCCGGCGCATCCGGATCGACGGGCTGTGTCGGCAGGGAAGGTACGCCGGCCACGGGCATCCAGTAGAACCCCGGAGCGTTGCGATAGCCGGTGTCGTCGGGGGTGGCGGGTGCCATCTCCATGCTGGCGTCCTGGGCTGCCTGCAGCAGTCGGTTCAGCGGCACGCATTGCAGGGCGGATAGACCGGTGCGGCTGTTGATGGCCAGGCGCTGTAAGGTGCGTTCCGTCAGTACGGTGGCCGAGGCGCTGGTGTGCACGCGCAGCCGGGCGCCGCTCTGGATGATGGCCTTGTGGAACAGGCCCCTGGCCTCTGGCATGGCCAGCAGCACGCTGATCTTGAAGCCGCCGCCCGACTGGCCGAACAGGGTGACGTTGTCGGGATCGCCGCCGAAGGCCTCGGCATTGGTCCGCACCCAGCGCAGCGCATCAATTATGTCGATCATGCCCGCGTTGCCGGAATCGGCATATTCGGCGCCAGACAGTTCGCCCAGATGCAGCAGGCCCAGTGGTCCGACCCGATGGTTCAGGCTCATCACCACCACCTCCTGGGTGCGGGCCAGATTCTCGCCATCGGTTGCCAGGAAGTCCTGACTCGAGCCGGACATGAAACCCTGGCCATGCAGCCAAAGCATCACCGGCCGCGGATGCTCGGGTCGCGTGCTGCTCGTCCAGACGTTGATGCGCAGGCAGTCCTCCTGGGCTGCTGATTCGGCACCGCGCTGCAGCAGGAAGGCCCACTCGTTGTTCGACAGATCGGCCGGCGCTGTCCAGCGCGGGCACACCGGCCCGTAGTTGTATGCATTGCGCACCCCGGTCCAAGCAGCAAGGTCGGGCGCGCGCCGGAATCGATGCTCTGCGGTCGGCGCGCCGGCGTAGGCAAGCCCCTTGAAGCAATGCACGCCGCCACGCTGGTAGCCGCGCACCGCGCCCGCTGCCGTGTTCACGGTGGCCCCGGGTGCGACCAGCCGATCGGTGAGCGCGCCCACGCTGTGCGGTGCCGGCATGTCGTGCCTGCGCTCAGGGCGACACGCGCCGAAAGGTGATGCGCTGGATGGTGCGCGCATTCAAGGTCAACGGACCTTCCACGGCCGGCTTGTCGTCGATCGTGATGATCTCGTCTTCCAGCGTCTCGCCGCGGAGGCGGGTGGTGGCGACCAAGATGAGCTTGTCGTACTTGAAAGGCGAGACGAACATGTCTCCGCGCATACGGCCGTTAAGCTTCACGCCGTTGCCTTCGTCGACGATCCATTCGTCGTCGGTTGCACCTCGGCACAACCGGTAGTCCTTCACCTGCGTCGGCTGCTCCGGTGTGCTGTAGCTGCGCCGCCACGTCGTGCAGGCCTGTTCGGCGGTCGGCCAGGGGCCTATCTCGGCGCGCACGCTGACCACGGGTACGCCGGGGCGCAGCGGCAGGTTCACCAGCGTGCCTTGCCAGGTGCCGGACCAATCCGGACGTGGCTGGGCATGCGCCGGAAGCCATGTCGTAGCGCCAAGCAGCAGCGCGGCCAGCGCAGCGGCGGTCTTATTGGAAGTCATAGCGGATCCCTGTGTAGAAGAAGCGGCCCACGGCGTCGTAGTTGGCGCCGCCAAAGCCGGCGCCGTAGATGCCGGGCGGTGGCTTGACGTTGCTGACGTTCTCTACGCCCAGGTAGATCTCGCGTCCCTTGCCAAACTGCCAACTCGCCCGCAGATCGTGGAAGCTCTCGGCCTGCGTGCGGCGCAAGTCCTGAGGCAGCAGATTCGGATTGCGCGCGGGCAGCCCGCCCACGGAGACGAAGTCGGCCGGGTCGCCGCGCCACTGGCCGGAGAACCAGCGTAGCTTGTGCGTGAGCTGCAATGCGCCGAAGGCAAGGTTGGTGGTGAAGGTCAACGAGTCGCGCGGGTTGCCCACACGCTCGACCATTTGCGAAGGGAAGCTGGGCTCGGTGGGGCGCAGGTAGTCGTCGCGCTTGAGCACATGCGAGTAGATCGCGCGCAAGTCGGCACGGCCGGCACCGGGCAGGGCGAAGCCGTATGTGGCGTCGACATCCAAGCCCTCGGCGAACTGTCGCGTCAGGTTCATCGTCTGCTGGGTGATACCGCGTATGTTGAAGTCGGCGCCGCGCTGGATGGACCCGCAGAACGGGTTGTTGATCGACGTGCTATCTACGCAGGTGGTGATGATCTGGTTGCTGTTGGGCTTGGTGATTGCGTTCTTGAGGTTGATGCGGTAGTAGTCCACCGAGACCGCGAAGCCGGGCGCAAAGGCGGGTGCCAGCAGCACGCCCAGTGTGCGGGAGTCGCCGTCCTCTACTGTCAGGTTGGCATTGCCGCCGCTGGTGGCGGTAATCGGTCGACCCAGCGTGTTGGCCCGGAACCCCGCCGGCATGCCCAGCGCTGCGCAGTTGGCCGCGCGCGTGGGGCTGCCCAGGGCAATGTTTTGTGCGCTGCAGGGGTCGTTCACGCCGACCTGCACGGGCGCAACCGGCTCGTAGAGCTCGGCCACGTTGGGGGCGCGAACAGCCTTCTGTGTGGATGCCCGCAGGCTGATCTGCCGGTTGATCTGCCACAAGCCGCCGAGGCCCCAGGAGTTGGTACGGCCTACGCCCGAGAGGTTGTAGTCGCTGGTGCGCATGGAAGCTGTGAGCTCGAGCTTGTCCACCATCGGCAGCTTGGCCAGTAGCGGCACCTTGAACTCGGAAAACAGCTCAGTCACCTTCAGCGAGCCGTTGACCGCGCCGACGCCGGCCGCGCCGGTGAGTCCGGCGGCATCACGTGCGTCAGGCGTGTAGCGCGTGTTGTCCTGGCGATGCTCGAAACCGGCCACGACGCCTACCGGACCTGCCGGGAGCTTGAACCACGCAGCGCTGTCGCCGTTGATGAAGCCACCGAGCAGCTTTTGGGAGATGCGCGCGTCGGCCGCCGTGTTCAGCGACAGGTAGTTGCGCGCCGCAGCGCTCACGCTGCCATTGCCGAAAAAGTTGGCGGGAACGCATTGGTCTATATCAGCATTGCCAGTGGCAGCTCCACCGGCGGCTAGACGTGAGGCGCAGACGATCGCACCCCGGTTGCCCAGCACGCCGTTGATATCGACCACGGCGTCAGCGGCGTTGCCTATGCGCGCAAGCCACAGGTTGTTGAGGCTGGTGCTGGTGATGTCGACGCGGCCGAGACTCACGGACAGCTCGTAGCTCCAGTCGCCGCTCAGTGATCCCTTGACGCCGGCCACTCCGCGCAAAGTGCTGCGCCTGACCGACTCGCCGGCAATGCCGAGGTCCTCGCTGTCACGCAGCATGACGAAACCGGGTGCAGTCGCTGTGGGTCCGTAGCTATTGAGAACGGTCAGCGCCTGTGCACTCAGGTAGGGGTTGCTCTTGCTGATGTTGATCGTGCTGAGTATCGGTCCGTTGAAGGCGGCGGAGCGTTGCTCTATTGCCGCGACATGCCCGAAGATCCGCGTCTGGGCCGACAAGTCGATGTGTCCTAGAAGGTTCGCCGCGATGCGCTCGTTGCGCGGCAGCAGGGTGTTGTAGGCCACCGGTGCTGTGCCGTCCCCGCCCTCGCTGATGCCGAGGTTCAACAAAGACCGGCTTCCCGTGTCTGCGGGATTCAGGCTGCCGTTGGCTGCGAAGCGGTAGAACGGAGGGCCATAGGGTAAGGTGCCGCCGGTTGAGCGGCTCAGCCAGCGGATGTCGTTGACGAGGATCTGCGTCGGTTCCCCTGGCTGGCCAGCCTTGGGATTGGGTACGAAGGGCGATTGACCAACTGAGAACGATCTGTCCGAATACCCCAGTGGCGAGCGTCCGGCAATCTCCAGGCTGGCCGCGATGTTCGCCTTGCCACCGGCCAGGTTGCGGCCCACAGCGATGCTGGCACTTCGCGAGTCTGCGTCCCGCTCCTGGCTCGTGCCGTACTGGGCGCGCAGGGTCATGCCATCGAAGTTGTCCATCAACACAAAGTTGACGACTCCAGCGATCGCATCTGCGCCATAGATGGCCGAGGCACCCCCGGTCAGCACTTCCACCCGCTTGAGCAAAGGCATCGGGATGGTGTTGGTGTCGGGCTGGGCCAGTTGCTGCGAACTCGAAACCACGCGGCGGCCGTTTTGAAGCACCAGGGTGCGAGTCGTGCCCAGGCCGCGAAGGTCCAGCAGGTTCAGGCCTACCTGACCAGGTGCGCCCAAGCCAATGCCGGTCGAGGCAGCCTGGGTGAAAGTGGCGCGGAACTGAGGCAATTGACTGAGCTGGTCGCCGACGGAGATGCCACCGCCCCGACCCGCGAGCGCCTCGGCGCCGATGGCCAGCACCGGCGTGGGCGAATCGCCATCGAACTGCGCCAGGCGAGAGCCGGTCACGATGACGGTGGCGAGCGCCGCCGGACCGGCCGGCGGGGCAGCAGTGACGGAGCCGCGCTGCAAGGTGATGACGTCGCCCGTGTCAGATGCGATTACCAGGCCTGTGCCGATCAGCAGATCACCCAACGCAGTGCGCACATCACGGTTGCCCTGGATGGCTGGTGTGCTGACGCCGCCCAGCCCATCGGCCGGCGCGACGATCTGCACACCGGCCTGGCGCGCAAACAGCGGGATCGAACGCACGGCGGCGTCCGAAGGTATGTCGAAGCTGCGCGTCTGCGCCTGAAGCCCTGTCGAGACCAGGAGTGCCACAAGCGCGGCTGCCGAGACCACTGTACGTCGATATTGCATTCGCTAATCTCCATCCATTTGTTGTGGCCGCCTCTGGGTGCGGCATCAGGGACACCCCTGGTATGTTGGATGCGCGGGCGCCATACCTTCCGCCACCGGGTAAACGCTGATACGCGGCGCCCCTGCTGAGCAGGCGTGCCCGACACCCGGCACACGCGGCTGGACGTTATGGGTCAGGGCGTTTCTTCGAGAGGGCCGCCGTCGATGAAGTCGCTGGCATGCAGAAGCCGCAGCAGGCTCTGCGAGTCGCGCTGGAACAACTCGGGCTCGTACTTCACCTTGCTGGTGTAGAACTCAGCGAGTGAACGGATGCCATGCTCATCTATCAGGGCCTTGATGCGCGGGGTCGACAGATAGCGCCGCCAGCCGTCGACCTCCCTTTTGCCGAACGCCAGGTCCAGACCCGCATCGCTGGGCCGCCGGTAGGTCTCGTCATGCAGGATTGCCGACAGCGGCAGGCGGTCGCGCTTGGGCGGGTCTTCGGCAGGGTGGCCGACCACGATGCTGGTCACCGGCACGCAGGTAGGTGGCAGCTGCAAGAACTCGGCGATGGCTTGCATCGAGTGCAGCGTCGTGCCCATGTAGCAGATGCCGAGTCCTTCGGACTCGAAGCCAAGGCAGGCGTTTTGCGCAACGATGATCGCGTCAAAGGCTGCAATGTGGTAACCAATGAGGTTGTTGAAGTTGTCACGGGCACCACGCGCGCTCAGCCAGCGGCGGGTGCGGTAGAAGTCGGCGCAGAAAGTGATGGCCAGCGGCGCCTGCAAGACCATGTCTTGCTGCGCGTGCAACTCGTACAGATGCCGTTTGCGTTCGGTATCGCGCGTCAGCACGATCGACAGGCTGTTGAGATTGCCGGAAGACGAGCCGCCCGCAATGGCATCGCCGCAGATGCGCTCGACCAGAGCCGGATCGATCGCCTCTGACTTGAATTGGCGAATCGAGCGATGGGCATTGAGAAGTTGGGAGTAGGCGTTCATCGTTTCAGTGGGCACGGAAGGGGCGGAAGCGGAGCCGGGCGCGGCCCGACACTTGGGGACCTCAGTTGCGGCTGATGCGCAACTCGCCGGCGTGTTCGCTTACATGGGCGTCAACCACGGCGGCCGCGGCGCGCGCGAAGCCTGCCGGGTTGTTGGCTGCGAAAAGTCCGGTGATAGTCTTGTTTGCCAGCTCTGGCTCGACCACGACGATGCGAATATCGCTGTAACGCTCGAATTCGGCCGCCGCCTTCGCGAGCGTCACGCCTTCGAAGGAGATGAGGCCTTCTCGCCAGGAAAGCTCGCGTGCCACCCGCTGCGGCGTGATGGTCCGCTGTACCAGCGACTGGCCTGGTGCCTCTGTGCGTGGCGAGAGCTCCACCAGCTGGTTCTGCATGGCACGCAAGGGGCGAAGCGCATGCGCATGTACCACCTCTACCACGCCCTCACGTACGACGACCTGTACGGCTGACCCCGACATCCGGCGCACCGTGAAACTCGTTCCGACGGCCTTGATTGTGAGCTCGCCGGCGCGCACCTGGAACGGCCGTGTAGGGTCCTTGGCGACGTCGAACAGCGCCTCTCCTTGAACCAGCTCCACCACACGCTGCTTCGCCGTGAAACGGGTCTGGATCGCCGTGGCCGTGTTCAAGGTGACTGAGGAGCCGTCTGGCAGCGGCAACTGCCGCAATTCGCCCTTGACTGTCGTCACCGAAGGGTCGGATGACCAGTGTGGCATCAACCAGATCACCAGTGCGGCAAGGCCGGCGGCCATGGCCGCCGTCACCCGCCAGGGCCGATGCGGCGGGAAGGCCGCAATGGCAGCCGCCGGCGCAGCGCTGCGAAGCTCGAAGGAGTCACCTGCGCCGAGTGCCTGCGCACGATCCATGCTGCACAAGACAGCCTGCGCGCGCGCATAGGCGCCCAGGCACCGCCGGTCGCTGGCGCACCAGGCATCCAGCGCGGCCTGCTCTTCGGTGCTCAGCGCGCCACGGTCGACACGCGCCGCCCAATCGGCGGCCACGTCGTCGATGCGGCTACTGGTCTCTCGTACGCTGTTCATACTCGTCGTTTGAATCGGTGTCAGTTCTAGATGCTCGGGAGGCAGGTTTTCCGCCACGGCCGAACAGGTCCATCAGCGTGCGGATCGCCCGACCCATGTGCTTTTCGACGGTGCTCTCGGCAAGGCCCATGTGGCCGGCGACCTCACGCTGCGACAGACCCTCCACTTTACGCAGGCGGAACACTTCACCGCATTGCGGCGGCAGCGAGTCGATCGCCTCAACCACGCGCCGCAGTTCCTGGCGGCTGGCAGCCTGCTGTTCCGGCCCCGGTGTGTCGATGCTTAGGTGCAGTTCATCGACATCGGCAATGGCCACGATCGAGACCACGCGGTCCCGACGCAGTTGCTGCAAGGCAATCGAATGCGCGGTCTGGAACAGATAGGCCTTGGGGTTGTGGATGTGGTCCACCGTATTGAGGCTTGCCAGCGTCGCATAGGCTTCCTGTACCAGATCGTCGGCTTCGATTGGCAGGTCCTGCTTGCGCCGCAGCCAGGCCCGCAGTGCCGGCTCATGCGGCAGTATGTTGGCGGCCAGCCAGCGCCAGCGGGACTTCGAATCGGGATTCATTACCGGCGAGTGTCGATGCTGGGACCATAGCCTGACAATCGGGGAATATGGGCAGCTCAGTCACTGGCGGAAAAGCTGGACTCGCGCATCTCTACTCTTGCACCGAGCCGTCCGGCCACGAACATGTGCAAGAGGAAGAACAGTGTCACAGGCTACTAGGGATGTTTCAGTGCAGGGGACCGGTTACAGGCTGCCCGAACCAAGCCTTGCGGCGATTGCCGATGCAGCACCCCTCGCGCGTTTGGCGCCCGCACCGCGAGAGCAGTTGGCGCTGGTGCTGCATGCACGTGCCATGCCATCGATCGCGGAACTGGCCCGACCCGAAATACGAATGGCCGGCCTGCGCTGGAACCCACGCTTGGCAGCGGCCGTGGGGGGCGAGCGCGTCCACGAGGTGCAGTTGATCGAACTGACAGATGGGCGTGTGCATCGCATCGATGGTCTTCCAAACCCGTTGTCGCTTGCCGATTGGTCCTGGTCGCCAGATGGGCAGCAACTGGCCTTCAGCCACCACGATGATGCAGCTTCCGAGGTGCAGCTGTGGTGCGTCGAGGTTCAATCGCGCCGGGCGCGGCGCCTGGTCTTACCAGCGCTGCACGCCGTGATGGGCGCCGGCTTCGTCTGGGCCTCCGACAGCCAGCGTCTATTGCTGACATTGCGCCCAGAGGCACCTTGGCCCGAGCCCGAGGCTTCGGCGTCACCTGGTGGGCCCGTCGTTGAGGAGGCGTCTCCGCTGGATCGGGGCCGGCAGACCCGAACCTTTGCCGACCTGCTGCGCAGCGAGCACGACGAGCGCCTGCTCGAACACCACCTGTTGAGTCAGCTCGCCTGGGTCGATCTCGAGGGCGGCCTCACCCGTCTCGGCGAGCCGGCCTTGCATCAGGCCGTTGACCCCTCTCCCGATGGCCTGCAACTGCTGGTGCAGCGTCTGGAACGACCCTTTTCGCACCGGGTGCCCGCGCATCGTTTCGCGCGTTGCATCGAGGTGCTTGACGCATCGGGCGCCTTGCTGCACACGGTGGCCCGGCTGGATGCTGCCGACCGGTTGCCGTCAGGATTCGACGCGGTGCCGCCGGGGCCGCGCGAAGTGCATTGGCGTGCCGACGCCGATGCCTGTCTGGCCTGGGTGGAAGCCGCCGATGGTGGCGACCCGGACCAGGTCGCCCAGGTGCGCGACCAGCTGTGGCTGCACGCTGCTCCGTTCAGCGCGCCGCCGCGCTGCATAGCGCAGCTGCCACTACGCTTTGGCCAGGTGGCCTGGGCTGATGGTGGTCTGGCCGTGGTGACGGAGCGCTGGTGGCGTACACGCGCAATCGCCTACTGGCGCATCGCGCCAGACAAAGAGGGTCAAACGCCGAGGCGCTTCTACAGTGGATCGCTGGAGGACCGCTACGCCGATCCCGGGCAAGCTGTAATGCGCGCCGATGCCCGTGGCCGCAGGCGACTTCTCGCCGTCGACGGGGACGTGACGACCTGGACCGGCACGGGGGCTTCACCGCAGGGAGACCGCCCTTTCGTCGATCGCTGGAACTTGAGCACTGATCAGAAGGTTCGCGTCTTTCAGTCGGATTTAAGTCACCATGACGTTCCGGTGGCTCCGCTTGACGATGCGGGGTCGACTTGGCTGAGTACACGTGAAACGCCCGACGAACCGCCCCAGTACCGAGTGGTCGTATTGCATAGTCTCGAGCTTGCACGCGACGTCACCCATTGGCCGCACCCTACACCCCAACTGCGTGGCCTGCACAGGCAGACACTGCACTATCGCCGCGCCGATGGCGTGACCCTCAACGGAACACTGTGGCTGCCGCCGGGCCATGACCCGCATCGGGACGGGCCGCTGCCCACTTTGGTGTGGGCCTATCCGATGGAGTTCATCAGCACGGCCGCAGCCGGCCAGGTCGACGGCTCGCCATTGCGATTCAACACTTTCGACCCGCTGGGCCCGGCGGTCATGGTTGTTGCCGGCTACGCGGTGCTCGACAACCCGTCAATGCCTATCATTGGTAGCGCCGATAGCCCAGCAAACGACAGCTTCGTGCCTCAACTGGTGGCCAACGCGCAGGCTGCTGTCGATGAGCTTGTGCGATTGGGCGTGGCCGAGCCGCATCGCATCGCCATTGGCGGCCATTCGTTCGGCGCTTTCATGGCCGCCAACTTGCTGGCGCACAGCCGGCTTTTCTGTGCTGGCATCGCGCGCAGTGGAGCCTACAACCGCACACTCACACCGTTCGGTTTTCAATCCGAGGAGCGTCACTTCTGGCAGGCACGCGAGATGTACCGCGCGGTATCGCCGTTTGACGAGGCCGACAAGATCCACGCGCCGTTGCTGCTAATCCATGGGCTGGCCGATGCAAACAGCGGCACATTCCCGATGCAAAGTGAGCGCATGTTCGCCGCGCTCCGCGGACTGGGCAGTACCGCCCGGCTTGTGCTGCTGCCGCACGAAGGGCACCGCTACGTGGCGCGCGAGTCGATCTTGCATGTGCTGGCGGAAACCCTGTCCTGGCTTGATCAGCACGTGAGTGCCGCATTGCCTCAAAACGGCGAGAGGCTGGGCGTCGTGAGTACAGCTAATTCCTGTGATCGCTGAACACCTTGACGACGAGGACCTTCGACGTGATCCAAGTCTTTCGCTGCGAGGACCTGAATGACAGCATCCACGAACACACGCGGACTTCATATCTTCGACCAAGGCTGCGAGCAAGTTCGAGCTCCGATGGCTGCGCCACAGCCGCCTTATGCTGCTTGGCGAGGTGGCCGAATGCCGCTCCTCTCAAGGGAGCCATCCATGCTCCGGCATCAGTATTCAAGTACATGCCTAGTGAGTTTCGAATGCGTAAGCAATGGGATGGACGCTCCTTCCGATCGAGTGGTAGTTGACACATCCACTGTGGCACTTCGATGCCGTCTACGGGTGGGGTCGTCCATCCCATCGCCTACAGCGAGAGCCCCATGACATCGCGATGCCGATGGGGCGTGATCTCACGCCTGTCGAGACTCTTGTGAAGCCGAAGCGCGCTGGTGTGAGGCTTGTGACCTTCCGCCGACCAAGTCGATAACTCAGTGCAGTAAGTGTAGAAATCAGCTGTTGGCAGGCGATTGCCAATTTGGCAAAGAAAACGCGTTTTGCGCAATAATCTGCCAACAGCATCAGACTATTTGGCAGACTCTTGAAACTTGATAAATTCGATCGGCAGATCATCGAGATCCTGCAGAGAGACGGCAGAGTCAACAATCAAGAACTTGCCGATCGCATAGGACTCTCACCTTCGCCTTGCTTGCGACGCGTACGCGCGTTGGAGGAGGCGGGTGTTGTGACCGGATACCGCGCCGTGCTTGACGCCAAAAAACTCGGCCTAACTCTCATGGCCCTTGTCCATATCTCAATGGATGTGCACACACCAGAACGTTTTGAAGCCTTCGAAACCGCGGTGCGGCTATTGCCTGAAGTCTTGGAGTGTCTGCTCATTACCGGGCAAGATGCGGACTACCAGCTCAAGGTCGCCGTGCGGGACATGGACCATTACCAAGCGCTGTTGCTTGGACATCTGACGCGAATTCCAGGCGTCTCCGGTGTCCACAGCAGCTTCGTACTTCGTAGCGCCTGGAAGGACTCGATTCTCCCCGTTGCCTTCGCTGTATGAACCTAGACCATTGTGCTCGGTGAGTTCTCAGACGCCTCAATTGAGATGGGCCTGTATGTTCTGACCTACGTATGCAATGGGATGGACGCCCCCACCCGATGACTGCATCGATGTGCCAGAGTGGAGGTGTCATCCACCACTCGAACCGGAAGGGGCGCCCACCATGGAGATTACGTAAGCGGTCAATAAACCGCGTCCTTGAGCAACGAGTGTTGAGCTGACAGCCTACGTTCCCATGTACATCAACGTGGGAACGTAATGGCCAGTGATTTGGAAGACATCA
>NZ_SNXS01000001.1:857509-1288120 GCF_004362525.1 Roseateles toxinivorans | reverse complement strand
GTGGTCAGCGCAGCGAACTGGGCCGTGCCGAGTGCGTTCAGGTCATCGGTGGTCAGGTTGGCGACCTGGGCGGTGCTGAGAGTCGCCACCTGAGCCGAGCTCATGCGGGCGAACTGGTCCGTCGTCAGCGTGTTCAGGTCGTTGGTGCTCAGCGAGTTCAGCTGGCTGGTGGACAGCGCGGTGATCTGGGCCGAGGACAGCGCCTGCAGCTGTTCCGAGGTCAGGGCATCGAGCTGCGAGGACGACAGCGCGCGGACCGCGGCGGTGCTCAGCTGACGCAGGTCGCCGGTTTCGATGGCGGCGATCTGCTCGGTGGCGAAGTTGCCGATCTGGGCCGAGGTCAGCGAGGCGACCTGGCTCGAACTCAGCGCGACGATGTCGGCCGTTTCCAGGCCCGGCATCTGGTCGGTGGTCAGCGAGTTGATCTGACCGGTGGTCAGGGCGGCCACTTCCTCGGTGGTCAGTGCCTTGATCTGATCCGAGCTCAGCGCGCGCAGGGCGCCCGTGCTCAGTGCGCGCAGATCGGCCGTTTCCAGCGTCGAGATCTGGGCGGTGCTCAGCGCCTGGGCCTGGGCCGAGGTCAGCGCGGCGAACTGGGCGCTGCCCAGTGCATTCAGGTCGTCGGTGCTCAGGTTGGTGACCTGGGCGGTGCTCAGGCCGGCGACCTGGGCCGAGGTCAGCCTGGAGAACTGGTCCGAGGTCAGCGTGTTCAGGTCATTGGTGCTCAGACCGGTCAGCTGGGCCACGGACAGGGCCGTGATCTGGGCGGAGCTCAGGCCTTGCAGTTGCTCGGAGCTCAGCGCGTCGAGCTGGGCGGAACCCAGGCCACGCAGGGCGGCGGTGCTCAGCGCACGCAGGTCTGCCGTCTCGATGGCGGCAATCTGGGCGGTGCTCAGATTGGCGGCCTGAGCCGAGCTAAGGGCTGCCACCTGTGCCGAGCTCATGGCGACGATGGAGGCGGTGTCCAGACCCAGGAACTGGTCCGGATTGGTGGTCAGCGCGGCAATCTGTGCAGTCGTCAGCGCGGCCACTTCCTCGGTGGTCAGCGCCTTGATCTGGTCGGAGCTGAAGGCGCGCAGCGCGGCCGTGCTCATGGCGCGCAGATCAGCGGTTTCCAGTGTCGACACCTGGGCGGTGCTCAGTGCCGAAGACTGGCCCGAGGTCAGCGCGGCGAACTGGGCCGTGCCCAGCGCATTCAGGTCATCGGTGGTCAGGTTCGTGATCTGGGCCGAGCTCAGCGTGGCCACCTGGGCGGTGCCCAGGCGGGCGAACTGGTCGCTGGTCAGGGTGTTCAGGTCATTGGTGCTCAGACCGGTCAGCTGGCCGGTGGACAGCGCCGTGATCTGGGCCGAGCTCAGCGCCTGCAGTTGCTCGGAGGTCAAGGCATCGAGCTGTGAAGAAGACAACGCGCGCACGGCCGAGGTGCCCAGGGCACGCAGATCGGCCGTCTCGATGGCGGCGATCTGTTCGGTCGAGAAGTTGCCGATCTGGGCCGAGGTCAGCGAAGCCACCTGGGCAGAGCCCAGGGCGACGATGTCGGCCGTCTGCAGGCCCGGCATCTGGTCGGTGGTCAGCGAGTTGATCTGGCCGGTGGTCAGGGCGGCGACCTGGTCGGTCGTCAGGGCCAGGATCTGGTCGGAGCTCAGCGAGCGCATGGCGCCGGTGCTCAGCGCGCGCATATCGGCCGTTTCCAGGGTCGAGATCTGGGCGGTGCTCAGCGCCTGTGCCTGGGTCGAGGTCAGGGCGGCGAACTGGGCAGTGCCCAGGGCATTCAGGTCATCGGTAGTCAGGTTCTGGACCTGGGCGGTACCGAGGCTGGCGACCTGGCCGGTGGTGAGGCGGGCGAACTGGTCGCTGGTCAGGGTGCCGAGGTCGGCGGTGCTCAGGCCGCTCAGCTGAGCGGTGCTCAGCGCGGTGATCTGGGCCGAGGAGAGGGCCTGCAGCTGGTCGGTGGTCAGCGCGTCGAGCTGCGAGGACGACAGCGCGCGGACGGCCGCAGTGCCCAGCGCGCGCAGATCGGCCGTCTCGATGGCGGCGATCTGTTCGGTCGAGAAGTTGCCGATCTGAGCCGAGGTCAGCGAGGCCACCTGGCCGGAGCTCAGGGCGACGATGTCGGCCGTCTGCAGGCCCGGCATCTGGTCGGTGGTCAGCGAGTTGATCTGGCCCGTGGTCAGCGCCGCGACCTGGTCGGTGGTCAGGGCCAGGATCTGGTCGGAGCTCAGCGAGCGCATGGCGCCGGTGCTCAGCGAACGCAGGTCGGCCGTTTCCAGGGTCGAGACCTGGGCGGTGGTCAGGGCCTGCGCCTGGACGGAGGTCAGTGCGGCGAACTGTGCCGTGCCCAGCGCGTTCAGGTCGTCGGTCGTCAGGTTGGTGATCTGGGCGGTGCTCAGTGCGGCGACCTGGGCCGAGCCTAGGCGCGCGAATTGGTCGCTGGTCAGCGTGTTCAGGTCATTCGTGCTCAGGCCATTGATCTGGGCCGAGCTCAACGCCGTGATCTGGCCCGAGGCCAGGGCTTGCAGTTGCTCGCTGGTCAGCGCGTCGAGCTGGGCCGAGCCGAGGTTGCGCACGGCGGCAGTGCTCAGCGAGCGCAGGTCGGCGGTCTCGATGGAGGCAATCTGCTCGGTGGCAAAGCTGCTGACCTGGGCCGAGGTCAGCGCGGCGACCTGGGCCGAACCCAGGGCGGCCACATCGGCGGTTTCCAGGCCCGGAACCTGGGCCGAGGTGAGGGCGGCGATCTGGTTGGTGCCCAGGGCGGCGACCTGGTCGGTGGTCAGCGCCTTGATCTGGTCGGAGCCCAGAGTGCGCAGCGCAGCGGTGCTCAGCGCGCGCAGGTCGGCCGTCTCCAGCGTGGACATCTGGGCGGTGCTCAGCGCAGCGGCCTGGCTGGCGGTCAGTGCGGCGAACTGGGCACTGCCCAGCGCATTCAGGTCATCAGTCGTCAGGCTGACGATCTGGTCGGTGCTCAGGTTTGCGACCTGGGCGCTGGTCAGGCGCGAGAACTGATCGCTGGTCAGCGTGTTCAGATCACCGGTGCTCAGGCCGTTCAACTGGCCCGTCGTCAGCGAGGTGATCTGTGCCGAGCTCAGGGCCTGCAACTGCTCGCTGGTCAGTGCATCGAGCTGGGCCGAGCCGAGGTTGCGCACGGCAGCCGTGCTCAAGGAGCGCAGATCGGCGGTTTCGATGGCGGCGATCTGCTCGGTGGCAAAGCTGCTGACCTGGGCCGAGGTCAGCGCGGCCACCTGGGCCGATCCCAGGGCGGCCACATCGGCGGTTTCCAGGCCCGGCACCTGGGCCGAGGTGAGGGCGGCGATCTGGTTGGTGCCCAGGGCGGCAACCTGGTCGGTGGTCAGTGCCTTGATCTGGTCAGAGCCCAGATTGCGCAGCGCACCGGTGCTCAGCGCACGCAGATCGGCCGTCTCCAGCGTGGACATCTGGGCCGTGCTCAATGCGGCGGCCTGACCGGCCGTCAGTGCGGCGAACTGGGCCGTACCCAGCGCATTCAGGTCATCGGTGGTCAGATTGACGATCTGGCCGGTGCTCAGATTGGCGACCTGGGCGCTGGTCAGGCGCGAGAACTGGTCGCTGGTCAGCGTGTTCAGATCAGCGGTGCTCAGGCCATTGAGCTGGCCGGTGGTCAGCGAGGTGATCTGTGCCGAGCTCAGGGCCTGCAGCTGCTCGCTGGTCAGCGCGTCGAGCTGGGCCGAGCCGAGGTTGCGCACGGCAGCCGTGCTCAAGGAGCGCAGATCGGCGGTTTCGATGGCGGCGATCTGCTCGGTCGAGAAGTTGCTGACCTGGGCAGAGCTCAGCGCCGCGACTTGTGCGGAACCCAGGGCCACCATGTCGGCGGTCTCCAGGCCGGGCACCTGTGCTGAGGTCAGCGCGGCGACCTGGTTGGTACCCAGTGCGGCGACCTGTTCGGTGCTCAGGGCCTTGATCTGGTCGGAGTCGAGATTGCGCAGCGCCGAGGTGCTGAAGGCACGCAGGTCGGCCGTTTCCAAGGTCGCCACCTGAGCCGTGCTCAATGCGGCGGCCTGCAGCGAGGTCATCGCGGCGAACTGGGCGGTGCCCAGCGCGTTCAGGTCATCGGTCGTCAGGTTGACGATCTGGCCGGTGCCCAGATTGGCGACCTGGCCGCTGGTCAGGCGCGAGAACTGGTCACTGGTCAGCGTGTTCAGGTCGCCGGTGCTCAGGCCGCTGATCTGGGCGGTGGTCAATGAGGTGATCTGGGCCGAGGCCAGGGCCTGCAGCTGGTCGGTCGTCAGTGAGTCGAGTTGCGCAGACGACAGATTGCGGATGGCCGATGTGCTCAGTGCGCGAACATCGGCGGTCTCGATCGCGGCGATCTGCTCGGTCGAGAAGTTGCTCAGCTGGGCGGAGGTGAGCGAGGCGACCTGCCCCGAGCTCAGGGCCACGATGTCGCCGGTCTCCAGGCCTGGCATCTGGGCTGAGGTCAGCGCGTTGATCTGACCCGTCGTCAGGGCGCCGATCTGTTCGGTCGTCAGGGCCTTGATCTGGTCGGAGTCCAGATTGCGCATCGCCGAGGTACTGAAGGCACGCAGGTCGGCGGTCTCCAGCGTGGACATCTGAGCCGTCGTCAATGCAGCGGCCTGCAATGAGGTCAGCGCGGCGAACTGAGCCGTGCCCAGTGCGTTCAGATCGTCGGTGGTGAGGTTGGCGATCTGACCGGTGCCGAGATTGGCCAGCTGGGCACTGGTCAGGCGGGAGAACTGGTCGGTCGTGAAGGTGTTCAGGTCACCGGTGCTCAGGCTGCTGAGCTGGGCGGTGGTGAGCACGGCCATCTGGGCCGAGCTGAAGGCCTGCAGCTGATCGGTGCCCATGGCATCGAGCTGGTCGGACGACAGATTGCGCACGGCGGAGGTGCTCAGCGCGCGAAGATCTGCAGTTTCGATCGCGGCCACCTGGGCCGTGCCGAGGTTGGAGATCTGGGCCGAGTTGAAGGCACCGACCTGGGCGGAGGTCAGTGCGGCGATTTCGGTGGTGCCGAGGCCAGGAAGCTGCGCGGTGGTAAGGGCCCCGATCTGGCCCGTTGTCAGCGCACTGATCTGGTCAGAGGTGATGGCATCGATCTGCGCGGAACTCATCGCGCGCAGGGTGTTGGTGCTGAGGGCGGCGAGGTCGGCGTTCTGGAAGGCGCCGATCTGATGCGAGCCCAGTACCGAGATGCCCTGCGTCGAGATGGCCGTCATGTGCGCCGTGGTCAGCGCAACGATCTGTGCGGTGCTGAACGCGGCCCAATCCTCGGTGCTGAAGTTGCGGATCGTGCTGGTCGGCAGCGCCGCAATTTGCGAGGTGGACAGGAGGTTGATGATCGTCGCCATGATTTGCTCTCTTGATCAATTGCTACGGCAGCCGGACCCGCACTCAGCGCTGAGGGCCCGTCGGCGGCTGCTGTCGGGTTGACGGCAGCCACATTGGAGATCCGTGAATCTCGAAACTTGACTCTGCCGGGGTCGGGTCGCAAGACCCTGCTCCGGCAAAACGATGTTGATTTCCTGCCCCGATTGCGCCGTGATGAAGTTCACAAGTCGACACAGATCGGGTCTACGACCTTGCGGTCGATTCAGTGGGTTATCGGGCTTTGGCCTATCAACTTGAATAGCCAGCCCCGTGCAAGAGGGCTGCGGCGGGGCGCCACGGGGCTTGACGGCCCCGCGGAACTTCGCCAGGAAATGGGTGAATGCACCTCGGGCTCCTCTTGTCCACATGAAGAGCGATGCTAGGGAAATGGCAGTTTGGCGAGCGCCGCATAAGGCGGGCATTCCCGGCACAGTTTGTTACCGAGGCGCGTGAAAGCGTGAGGAGTTCACGGCTGGCGCAAAACAATGGCCTGCACCACTCTCAAGTTCCGCGGCGGCTTGTTGCGTGACATATGTCACCAGCCGTGGACGAGCGGCGCGGTGCGCCGGGCGCCTCAAACGGTGGCGGCCAGTCCGTTGTGGAAGTGCTCCCGCACCAGCTGCTGTGCAGCCTGCGCGTCGCGGGCCAGCAGGGCCTGCATCAGGCGGCGGTGTTCGTCCAGCGACTCGGCCAGGCGGCCCTGCTTGAACAGCGACAGGTGGCGATTGAGCTTCATCACCTTGCGCAGGTCGGTGACGATCTGCGTGCGCCAGCGATTGCCTGCCACCTCAAGCACCTGCATATGGAAGGCCTCGTTGAGGGCGAAGAACTGGGTGCGCTCGGCTATCGCCAGTTCAAGCTGCTGATGCAATTGGTTCAGCGCGGCCAGTTGGTCGTCTGTCGCCTTGATGGCCACCTCGGCCGCCGCGTCGCTCTCCAGTACGGACAGCAGGTGATAGACCTCGGCCACGTCCTGCTGCGACATCTCAGTGACATAGGCGCCGCGGCGCAGCTTCATCGTCACAAGGCCTTCCGTGGCCAGCACCTTGAGCGCCTCGCGTAGCGGCGTGCGGCTGATGCCCCATGCCTGGGCCAGGCGCAGTTCGTCTATCCAGCTGCCGGGTTGCAGCTCGCGCGCAAAGATCTCCTGGCGCAGGCGCTCGGCCACCTGCTCGTAGAGAGCCTGGGGCGCGAACACCGGGGTTTGTCTGGGTGCCGGGGGGGAGCTGGGGGCGCTGGACATGGCGGCGGCTAGCAGGTGCAATTCGCTTGAGCGTCAGGTGCACGTCATATTTTTGAATTCATAATTATGCACCCTGTATGATGACAGGCAAGTGTTGAAACGCAGCAGGAAAGTACAAGCATGTCCGACAGCAACCGCCCCGAATTCGCACCCGCCTCGCTGGCTGCCTGGCAGAAGGCCGCCGCCAAGTCGGCCCCTGGCGGCAATGTGGAGGCGCTGACCTGGCACACGCCCGAGGGCCTGGCCGTCAAGCCGCTGTACACGGCCGAGGACATGGCCGGCCTGCCCCATGCGAACACCTTGCCCGGCTTCGAGCCGTTCCTGCGCGGCCCGCAGGCGACGATGTATGCGGTGCGGCCATGGACGATCCGCCAGTACGCGGGCTTCTCGACGGCCGAGGAGAGCAATGCCTTCTATCGCAAGGCGCTGGAGGCCGGCGGGCAGGGCGTCAGCGTCGCCTTCGATCTGGCCACGCACCGCGGCTATGACAGCGACCACCCGCGCGTGACCGGTGACGTTGGCAAGGCCGGCGTGGCGATCGACTCGGTCGAGGACATGAAGATACTGTTCGACCAGATCCCGCTGGACACCGTCAGTGTGAGCATGACGATGAACGGCGCCGTGCTGCCGGTGCTGGCCGGCTATGTGGTGGCGGCGGAAGAGCAGGGCGTGGCGCAGAACCAATTGAGCGGAACGATCCAGAACGACATCCTGAAGGAGTTCATGGTCCGCAACACCTATATCTTTCCGCCCGAGCCGAGCATGCGCATCATCGGCGACATCATCGAGTACACGGCACAGAACATGCCGAAGTTCAATTCCATCTCAATCAGTGGCTACCACATGCAGGAGGCCGGCGCGAATCAGGCGCTGGAGCTGGCCTTCACCCTGGCCGACGGCAAGGAGTACGTGAAGACCGCCCTGGCCAAGGGCCTTGACGTGGACGAGTTCGCCGGCCGGCTGAGCTTCTTCTGGGCGATCGGCATGAACTTCTATCTGGAGATCGCCAAGATGCGCGCGGCGCGCCTGCTGTGGTGCCGCATCATGAAGGGCTTCGACGCCAAGAACCCCAAGAGCCTGATGCTGCGCACCCATTGCCAGACGTCGGGCTGGTCGCTGACCGAGCAGGACCCGTACAACAACGTCGTGCGCACCACCATCGAGGCGATGGCCGCGGTGTTCGGCGGCACGCAAAGCCTGCACACCAACAGCTTCGACGAGGCGATCGCCCTGCCCACCGAGACCAGCTCGCGTATTGCCCGCAACACCCAGCTGATCATCCAGGAAGAGACGCATATCACCAGCGTCGTCGACCCCTGGGCCGGCAGCTACATGATGGAAAAGCTGACCCAGGACATGGCAGACAAGGCCTGGTCCATCATCGAGGAGGTCGAGGCCATGGGCGGCATGGTGCACGCGGTCGACAGCGGCTGGGCCAAGCTGAAGATCGAGGCCAGCGCGGCCGAGAAGCAGGCCCGCATCGACTCGGGCAAGGACGTGATCGTCGGCGTCAACAAGTACAAGTTGGCCAAGGAAGACGCTATCGAAATCCGCGAGGTCGACAACGTCCGTGTGCGCGACGGCCAGATCGAGCGGCTGAAGGCGATACGCGCCAGCCGCGATACCGCGGCCGTGCAGGCCGCGCTGCAGGCGCTGACCGATGCCGCCGAGGCCAGGACCGGCAATCTGCTGGATCTGTCGATCAAGGCCATGCGTTTGCGTGCAACGGTGGGCGAGATCAGCGATGCGCTGGAAACGGTCTTCGGCCGCCACCGCGCCGACACGCAGAAGGTCACCGGCGTCTACGCCGCGGCCTACGATTCGGCCGAGGGCTGGGAGAAGCTGCAGCACGAGATCGCCGAGTTCGCCGACGATCAGGGCCGCCGCCCGCGCGTGATGATTGCCAAACTGGGCCAGGACGGCCATGACCGCGGCGCCAAGGTTGTGGCCACCGCCTATGCCGATCTGGGCTTCGACGTTGACATCGGTCCGCTGTTCCAGACCCCCGAGGAATGTGCCCGCCAGGCGATCGAGAACGATGTGCACGCGGTCGGTGTGTCGACGCTGGCCGCCGGCCACAAGACGCTGGTGCCGGCCATCATCCGGGCGCTGAAGGACCAGGGCGCCGACGACATCATCGTCTTCGTCGGCGGCGTGATTCCGAAGCAGGACTACGACTATCTGTACGAGGCTGGCGTCAAGGGCATTTACGGCCCGGGCACGCCGATACCGGCCTCGGCCAAGGATGTGCTGGAGCAGATCCGCCAATCGTTGAGCGCCGCGGCAGCCTGAGATGCGGTCTGTACCACCTAGCAGCCTGGCGCAGGCCCTGCTGGCAAACCGTGGCCCCGCGCAACGCCGCGCGCTGGCCAAGGCCATCACCTTGCTGGAATCCACCCGGCCGGATCATCGTGCCCAGGCCGATGCGCTGCTGACCGAGCTGCTGCCGCACACCGGCAAGTCGTTTCGGCTGGGCATCTCCGGCGTGCCGGGCGTGGGCAAGAGCACCTTCATCGAAGCGCTGGGCCTGTTCCTGATCGCCCGCGGCCATCGGGTCGCCGTGCTGGCCGTAGATCCATCCAGCAGCGTGTCCGGAGGCTCCATCCTCGGCGACAAGACGCGGATGGAGCATCTGTCCATGGACGAGCGGGCCTACATCCGCCCCAGCCCGGCCTCCGGCACCCTGGGCGGCGTCGCCGAGAAGACGCGCGAGGCGATGCTGGTCTGCGAGGCGGCCGGCCATGATGTGGTGATCGTCGAGACGGTGGGTGTCGGCCAGAGCGAGACGGCGGTGGCCGGCATGACCGATATGTACTGCCTGCTGCAACTGCCCAATGCCGGCGACGACCTGCAGGCGATCAAGAAGGGCGTGATGGAGCTGGCCGATCTGGTGGTCATCAACAAGGTCGATCTCGACGCCGCCGCGGCCACGCGCGCGCAGGCGCAGATCACCTCCAGCCTGCGGCTGCTGGGCTATAGCGGTCACTCGCACGGACCGCACGACGAGCAGGTCTGGCATCCGCAGGTGATGCAGCTCAGTGCCTTGAAGAACCAGGGTCTTGACAGGTTCTGGGCCGCCGTCGCGCAGTTCCAGAAGCTGCAGACCGCCAACGGCAAGCTGGCCGCACGCCGCCAGCAGCAGGCCAAGGACTGGATGTGGGAGCGCATCCACGCCGGCCTGCGCCAGCAATTTGCCGCCTCACTGGCCGTGCGCGGGGTGCTCGACGACAGAACGCAGCAGGTGCTGCAAGGGCGGCTGGCAGCCTCTACCGCCGCCCGTGAATTGCTCCATCTCTTTTCGGGGTCTGACCCCAATTTAAGCAACGGAAACAGCCATGCATGACATTCAACAGATGCTGGAAGAGAAGCGCGCCAAGGCGCGGCTGGGTGGTGGCGATAAGCGCATTGCCGCCCAGCATGCCAAGGGCAAGCTGACGGCGCGCGAGCGGCTGGAGATGCTGTTCGACGAGGGCAGCTTCGAAGAGTGGGACATGTTCGTCGAGCACCGCTGCGTGGACTTCGGCATGGCCGACAACAAGATCCCAGGCGACGGCGTAGTCACCGGCTACGGCCTGATCAATGGCCGCCTGGCCTTTGCCTTCAGCCAGGACTTCACCGTCTTCGGCGGCGCCTTGAGCGAGGCCCATGCCGAAAAGATCTGCAAGGTGATGGACCAGGCGATGAAGGTAGGAGCACCCGTCATCGGCCTCAACGACTCGGGCGGGGCGCGCATCCAGGAGGGCGTGGCGTCGCTGGGCGGCTATGCCGATGTGTTCCAGCGCAATGTGATGGCCTCGGGCGTGATTCCGCAGATCAGCATGATCATGGGCCCCTGCGCCGGCGGTGCGGTCTATTCGCCGGCGATGACCGACTTCATCTTCATGGTGAAGGATTCCTCGTATATGTTTGTCACCGGCCCCGAGGTCGTGAAGACGGTGACGCACGAGGAGGTCACGGCCGAGGAGCTGGGCGGCGCCACCACGCACAACAGCAAGAGCGGTGTCGCCGACCTGTCCTTCGACAATGATGTCGAGGCGATCCTGATGCTGCGGCGCTTCTTCAACTACCTGCCGCTGAACAACCGCGACAAGGCGCCCAGCCGGCCCAGCGGGGACCCGGGCAACCGGGTGGACATGTCGCTGGACACGCTGGTGCCCGACAACGCCAACAAGCCCTACGACATGAAGGAGCTGATACTGAAGACCGTCGACGATGGCGACTTCTTCGAGCTGCAGCCCGACTACGCCAAGAACATCATCATCGGCATGGGCCGCATGGACGGCCAGACGGTGGGCATCGTCGCCAACCAGCCGCTGGTGCTTGCCGGCTGCCTGGACATCAAGAGCAGCATCAAGGCGGCGCGCTTCGTGCGCTTCTGCGATGCCTTCAACATCCCGGTCATCACCTTCGTCGATGTGCCCGGCTTCATGCCCGGCACGGCCCAAGAGTACGGCGGCATCATCAAGCACGGCGCCAAGCTGCTCTATGCCTATGCCGAGTGCACGGTGCCCAAGGTCACGGTGATCACGCGCAAGGCCTACGGAGGCGCCTACGACGTGATGAGCTCCAAGCACCTGCGCGGCGACGTCAACTTCGCCTGGCCCAATGCCGAGATCGCCGTGATGGGCGCCAAGGGTGCGGTGGAGATCATCTTTCGCGAAGACAAGGGTGACCCGGCGAAGCTGGCCGCCAAGGAGGCCGAATACAAGGCCCGCTTTGCCAACCCCTTCGTGGCCGGCGCGCGCGGCTTCATCGACGACGTGATACAGCCGCACGAGACGCGCAAGCGAATCTGCCGGTCCCTTGCCATGCTCAAGGACAAGAAGCTCGAAAACCCGTGGCGCAAGCACGGCAACATCCCGCTGTGATCAGGATGACGGAGAAAACCATGTTCAAGAAAATCCTGATTGCCAACCGCGGCGAGATTGCCTGCCGGGTGATTAAAACGGCTCAAAAGATGGGCATCAAGACGGTGGCCGTGTACTCGGAAGCCGACAAGGATGCCCGCCATGTCGAGCTGGCCGATGAGTCGGTGTTGCTCGGCCCGGCGCCGTCGCGCGAGTCGTATCTGGTTGCCGACAAGATCATTGCCGCGGCCAAGGCCACCGGCGCCGAGGCCATTCACCCCGGCTATGGCTTCCTCAGCGAGAACGAGGCGTTTGCGCGCCGGGTCGAGGAAGAAGGCATCGCCTTCATCGGCCCCAAGCACTACTCGATCGCGGCCATGGGCGACAAGATCGCCTCGAAGAAGCTGGCCAACGAGGCGAAGGTCAACACGATTCCGGGCTACAACGAACCGATCCTGTCGGCGGATGAGGCGGTCAAGATCGCTCAAGGCATAGGCTACCCGGTGATGATCAAGGCCAGCGCCGGCGGCGGTGGCAAGGGTCTGCGCGTGGCCTTCAATGACAAGGACTGCTTCGAGGGCTTCACCAGCTGCCGCAACGAGGCGCGCAACAGCTTCGGCGACGACCGCGTCTTCATGGAGAAGTTCGTCGAGGAGCCGCGCCATATCGAGATCCAGGTGCTGGGCGACTCGCATGGCAACGTCGTCTATCTGCACGAGCGCGAATGCTCGATCCAGCGCCGCCACCAGAAGGTGATCGAGGAGGCGCCGTCGCCGTTCATCTCCGAGGCAACGCGCAAGGCGATGGGTGAGCAGGCCGTGGCCCTGGCCAAGGCGGTGAAGTACCAGAGCGCGGGCACAGTGGAGTTCGTGGTCGGCAAGGACCAGAGCTTCTATTTCCTGGAAATGAACACCCGGCTGCAGGTCGAGCACCCGGTCACCGAATGCATCACCGGCGTGGACCTGGTGGAGCAGATGATTCGCATCGCTGCGGGTCACCCTTTGCCGTTCAAGCAGGAGGAGATCAGGCGCGAGGGCTGGGCGATGGAATGCCGCATCAATGCGGAGGATCCGTTCCGCAGCTTCCTGCCCTCCACCGGCCGCCTGGTGAAGTACCAACCGCCCGAAGCTGCGCTGGAGCAGGGCCGCGAAACGCTGCAGGGTGCCGCCTACGAGAACGGCCAGTTCGGCGGCGTACGCGTCGACACCGGCGTCTACGAGGGCGGCGAGATCCCGATGTTCTATGACTCGATGATCGCCAAGCTGATCGTGCATGGCCGGGACCGCAATGACGCGATTGCCAAGATGCGCGAGGCGCTGAACGGCTTCGTGATACGCGGCATCTCCAGCAACATCCCGTTCCAGGCGGCGCTGCTGGCCCATCCGGATTTTGTCAGCGGCAATTTCAATACCGGCTTCATTGCCCAGCACTACGCGGGCGGCTTTCGCGCCGAGGATGTGCCGCACGACGATCCGCTGTTCCTGGTGGCCCTTGGGGCCTTCATCCGACGCAAGACGCGCGAGCGTGCCGCCGGCATCAGCGGCCAGTTGGCCGGCCATGAGGTGCAGATCGAGAGCGACTATGTGGCGGTGGTGAACGAGGGCGCTGGTCAGTTCCAACGGCATCAGCTGCATGTGTCCGAGTACGCGGGTCAGACAGGCCTAGCCACGGTGCAGATCGATGGCAAGACCTTCCGCATCGAATGCCGCTCGCGGCTCAATGACATCCGCCTGAGCGGCACCGTCAACGGCCAGCCCTTTGTGGCCCAGGCCGAGCGCGGCGCGGCCAAGAACCCGCTGGCCTACAAGCTGACCCACAACGGCACCGCCATCGAGGTGATGGTGCTGAGCCCGCGTGCCGCGGGTCTGCATCAGCTGATGCCCTACAAGGCGCCGCCGGACACCAGCAAATTCCTTCTCTCGCCGATGCCCGGCCTCTTGGTGCATATCGCCGCCCAGCCGGGTCAGCTCGTGCAGGCCGGCGAGCGCCTGGCCGTGATCGAGGCGATGAAGATGGAGAACATCCTGCTGGCCACGCAGGACGTCAAGGTGGCCGAGGTGCTGGCCAAGACGGGCGAGAGTCTGTCGGTCGATCAACCGATTCTGAGGTTTGAATGATGTCAGCCAAGCCCTACAAGATCCTCGGCATCCAGCAGATCGCCATCGGCGGCCCGGACAAGCAGCGTCTGCGCGGCCTCTGGGTCGACATCCTGGGCCTGACGGTCACCGGCAACTTCATCTCCGAGCGCGAGAACGTCGATGAAGACATCTGTGCGATCGGCACGGGCGCGCACAAGATCGAGGTGGACCTGATGCAGCCGCTGGATCCGGACAAGAAGCCGGCTGTGCACACCACGCCGCTGAACCACGTCGGCCTGTGGGTGGACGATCTGCCCCGCGCGGTCGAATGGATGTCGGCCAACGGCGTGCGCTTCGCGCCGGGCGGCATACGCAAGGGGGCGGCCGGATACGACATCTGCTTCATCCACCCGAAAAGCAATGACGAGTTTCCGATTGCCGGCGAGGGTGTGCTGATCGAGCTGGTGCAGGCGCCGCCCGAGGTGGTGGCGGCGCTGGCAGGCTGATGCGCAGGCTGCGAACGCCGCTTGTTTTTGAATGGGTCGGGAACTTCTGCCCGCTCCGGGCGCAATAGAGAGGAAGCCACTCTCCCAGCCGCGCCCCAAATGCCTTTCTTCCGCAAGCCCGCCGACGATCCGGACCAGGCTCTGCCCGGGCTGATGGCGCGGCTGCTGGGCGGCGACACCCGGGCGCTGGATCTGATCTACCGCCAGGAATCGGGCGCCGTCTACCGCTATGCGCTGGCCCTGTGCGGCAACCCGGCCTGGGCCGCCGATGCGATGCAGGACGCCTTCGTTGCCTTCGCCGGCCGACCCGAAGGCTGGGACGCCGCCCGGGGCAGCCTGGGGGCCTATCTGGCCGGCACGGCCCGCTACGCGCTGCTGGCGCGCTGGCGTGAGGCGCGCGTTCATGTCGAGGTGCCGCAAGGCGATGAGGACGAGCCGCCAGCAGAGTGCGGCGCCCATCCCAGCCCCGAATCCCTGCTGGTGTGCGCCCAGGACCAGGCCCAGGTCTGGGCCGCCATCCATGCGCTGCCCTGGGCGTTTCGCGAGGCCCTGGTGCTGGTCGATCTGCAGGAGCGGCCCTATGCCGAGGCCGCCCGCATCGCCGGCGTTGAACTGAACACCCTGCGCACCCGGCTCCATCGTGCGCGCAGCCGTCTGGCCGCGCTGCTCAATGCCGGTCAAGGAGTCGCCGCATGAAACCCGCCCGCCCCGAGCAGGGGCCCATCCCGCTGTCAACAAGCCTGCGTGCCACGGCCCGCGAGCTGCAGGCGGCCCAGCCGAGCGAAGCCCGCAGCGCCGCCGCCCGGTCGGCGATGCAGGCCGCCTTCCGCCTGGCCAGGCCCGCTGCCGTTGCCACACCCCGGCAGCGGCGTTGGGGCGGCATGCTGGCCTGGTCGGGGGCCGCCACCTGCGCCGTGGTGCTGCTCGCCGCGACCGCGCTGCTGATGACTACCCCGGCCGGCGATGTGGACCAGGCCAGGCCCTTGCTAAAGGCCGGCGACTTCATGCCCCTGGTCGCGCCCGAGCGCTGGAGCGCCTACCTGGAAGGCGGCGCCGCGCCGGCGGGTGCCGCCTGGGTGGTCGCCACCGAGCTGCCGGGCGACCGCCTGGCCGCCCTGGGCCTGCCCTACGACCCGGCCCGTGCCGGCGATCGGGTGCGTGCCGAGCTGCTGCTACATCCGTCCGGGGATGTGCTTGCGGTGCGCCTGTTGCGCTGATTTCTCTTGTTGCTCGTTTGAAGAGGTACTGCCATGGACATCCCCACCCGTCATCTGCTGCTGTCACCGTTGCTGCTGGCCGCCGGCTGCGCGCTGGCGCAAACGACCGAGATTCCGGAAGGCCGCGATCGCCCGATCGCCCAGGTCGAAGCTCATGTGCGGGCGGTGCAAGACAGCGCCGCCTTCTCTTTCGGCGACCTGGGCCAGGAGCGTGTCGTCAAGGGCGCGGCCTACTGTGCCGACGCGGTGCATGAGAGAGTGCAGCCGCTGGCCGACGGCAATCGTATCGTCCATGCGCAAAGCACACGGCTGTGCCGCGATGGCGAGGGCCGCACGCGCCAGGAGGTGGAGCGCGGCGGGCGGCGCATCGTCTATCTGCGCGACCCGGTGGCGCGCGAGTACTGGATGCTGGACACCGAGCGCAAGACCGCCCGCCAGATTGGCGGCATGGTCTTCGCCGATCATGAGATGGACCACGGAGCCTGGCGCGAGTACAGCGAACGGATGCGCGAATGGGCGAAGAGGCTGAGCGCCGAGGTGCGGGCCGGCGTCGGTGCGGGCAGGGTGGTGGCGCCGCAGCCCCCGGGGGCCCCAGCCCCGCCGCTGCCGCCGGCTCCCCCTGCGCCCGTGGTGCTGGCGCCGGGGCAGGACGGTGGCCTGCAGGTGCTGCGCATCACCGGCGACCAGGTGCTGCCGCCCATGCCCGGCATGCCGCCGCTGCCGCCCTTGCCCCCGGTGCCACCCGAGGCCGTGACGATGCGGGCGCTGAGCCTTGCACCGCGCGGGGCGGGCGTGCAGTCGCCGCTGGGCAGCAAGGAGATCGACGGTCTGAAGGTCAACGGCGAACGCACCACCTGGACCATCGCCGCCGGCAAGGTCGGCAACGAAAAGCCCATCCTGATCACCCGAGAGGTCTGGACCTCGCCCGAACTGATGCTCACTGTCAACTCACGCGACTTCGACCCGCGCAGCGGCGAGGTCAACTACCGTCTGCAGAATCTGCGGCGCGGCGAGCCCGAGGCGGCGCTGATGCGCGTGCCGGCCGACTACGCCAGCACCAGACTGGCCCCGCGCCGGCCGCGCGCCTCGGAGCCCACGGCCAAGGGCTGAACTCAGGCCCGCGTGGCCTTTGGAGCGTCCAGCGGAAAGGCCGTGCAACCCAGCCGCGTCGAAATGTCGCGGCTGGCGGCCTGCAGCATGGCCACCACCTCGGGCGCCTTGGCCTCGTCGTAGCGGAAGGTCGGGAACGAGATGCTCAGGCCCGCGATAGGCTGGTTCAGGCGGTCGAAGATGGGCACGCCCAGGCAGCGGATGTGGTCGTCGAACTCCTCGCGGTCCTCGCCGAAGCCCTGGGCCTTGACGCGCTCCAGCTCGGCCAGAAAGGCGGCCGGCTCGACGATGGTCTTCTCGCGGAAGCGCTTGAACTCGGCCCCCTGCAGCACGCGGTCACGCCGGGCCGGATGTTCCCAGGCCATCAGCACCTTGCCGATGGCAGTGCAATGCAGCGGCGCGCGCCGGCCGACGCGCGAATACATGCCCAGCATATGGCGCGAATCGACCTTGTGCACGTAGATGATCTCGCTGTCGATCAGCGTGCCCAGGTGGACGGTCTCGCCGGTCTGGTCGGCCAGCAGCTGCATATGGTGCTTGGCCAGATCGACCAGGTCGGGGTACTGCAGCGCCTTGGTGCCCAGCTCGAACACCTTCATCGTCAGGCCATAGCCCTCGGTGTCGGCCTCCTGGCGCACATAGCCCAGGGTGCGCATGGTCTGCAGAAAGCGGTAGATCGTCGCCTTGGGCATGGCCAGCCGCACCGACAGATCGGAGATACCGGTTTCATGCTTTTCGGACAAGGCCTGCAGGATCGCAAACACCTTCAGCACCGCGGCAACCGATTCCGGCTGCTTGGCGTCGTACAGATCGTCATCCATTCGTTTTGATTTCTCTGGGCAGCTGTTTCAAATTGGATTGTGTACCGATTGGCTTTCGGACTCAAGCCGCGACCACTACAAACGCCCCGCACCGGCACCGGCTCGCACCTTGGCGGCCACCTGGCCGGCTTCATCCGGCGGGCCGTGGTGCGTGGGTTGCCAGCCGACATCGCCGGCAATCTCTGCGCCCGGATTGGCCGCGCGCAATGCTTGCAACAGATTGACAGGCCGTCCGTTGTGCCAGGAGCCGCTGTCGAAAAAGGCCGAGCCCTTCCACAGCTTGAGCAACTGGGTTGCGGCAATCGTCGGCGAGGTTTCCCAGACGTTGCGCTCGCTGTAGATGCGCGACTGGAAGCCCACGCCAATCGAATAGTCGTAGGCATAGCCGGCGTTCGCGTCGCCGACGAACAGGTTGTTGTACAGATGGACCTGGCCATAGCGGACGCGCGGTGTGCGTGCCTTCACCCGTTCCCAGAGATTGTGATGAAAGGTCACACGCAGCTTGCCGGCGTCGAGCTGCTGGCCATCGGAGCTGCCGATCAAGTTGGTCTTGTCATGGTCGCGGAAGTGGTTCCAGGACAGTGTCACGAGGTCGGATTGATTGGAAATATCGAGCAGGCCGTCATGGCGCTGCAGGCGCCGGCCCAGGGCCAGCGGCTCGGCGTGGTCGGGGCGTGGGCCATCGTCGAAGCTGCAGTGGTCCACCCAGACCCGGCTGGCGCCGCGCAGGGTCAGGTTGTCATAGTCCGAGTTCCACTCGCCGCCGTCGCCATCCCTGGGATCCCAGGCCGGAAAGAAGTCGTAGGCATCGGAGAAGTGGATGTTGCGGATGATGATGTTGGAGACCTTGCTCAACAGCAGACCGCCGTTGACGATGGCCGCGTCTGGGCCAAGGCCGATCAAGCTGGTGTTCGACGGCACGAGCAACTGGACTCGGGCGGCCTGATGCTTCGCTGAGCGCTGGCGGGCCTGCTCCAGCGGTCCCTCAGGCCGCTTCATGCCCCAGCTTGCCGGGTCATAGGCCTTCAGAAAGGCCGCCAAGTCAAAGGCCGGGTCGCGGTAGTCGGCATAGCCCAGCGGCTTGCCGGTGTCGTCAACACTGAGGTCGATGCGCCCGCGCACGGCGATGACCTTGGGCCGCTCGCCCAGGGCCAAGGCGGCCACCAGCTCGGCACGATTGCTCACCGCCAGATGATGCTGGGGCAGGGCGGCGGCGCCGCCCGACGTGCCGAGCCCCGCTGCCGCCCAGCCATCGTTGCTGCCCAGCACCTCGGATGCCAGCGCCGAGAGTGCCCTGTTGTTGAACTCGGTCATCCGATTGGCCGCAGGCCCGGTGCCGCTGAACGGCCGGCGCGAGGTCGATGCCGCCCAGGGGCCGATATGCGGGCCGATCAGGCTGTCGCGCACCAGCGCCTGGCCGTTGGGCGAGGTGTCAGCCTCCCAGGCGCCGCGAGGCACGCCGAAGTCCCAGGCCCGGCCCAGTGAAATCGCGCCGGGCTTGAGTCCGGGCTCCGCCATGAAGCGGCTGTCCGTGATCAGCAGGCCCAGACGGGTGTCGGCCGCCGTGCTGGGCGCCAGCACATGACCGCCCGAGCCCGGCGCGCGCCGGCCGGCACGGCTCAACACCGTACTGTTATCTATCACCAGCGTGGCATTGCCGAAGATGAAGTCCACATCGCCCGCGATCAGGCTGTTGTGCACGTACACGCGCGACGGCGCAACACCCGGCACAGCGCGGACGTAGAAGGTATCCTGATGGCCCAGCAGGCGCACATTCTCGAGCTGTATCCTGTCCCCCTGAGTCATCAGCGCCACCGCCTGGGCCCCACCGCTTTCTCCGACACCGGCGGGGTAGCCGACGCCGTCACGCACGGCGTCCATCGCGTCATTGGCGATGGTCAGGTGGGCGAGCTGAAAGTCGTCGCTGAAGATCGCCACCGAGGCGCTGCCGGCCGTGCCATGGCTGGCCGCCTGGAGATCGGGGTAGCAGGGGTTGGCGGCATCAAGGCCGGCGCGCTTGGGCTCGGCGTTGTAGTGGCCCTGGACAATCACCGTGGCGGCCGGGTTGTCGATGCCGCCGTACAGCGTGATCGGCGCCTTGCCCTGCACGCAGAGTTGCTCCCGGTAGCCACCGGCTTGGACCTGGATGTAGTGGCGTTTGCTGCTGCTGCCCTGCGCCGGCACGGCGTCGAGCGCCGCCTGTACCGTCTTGTGCGTGCCGCTGCCATCGGTGGCAACGATGAAGTCAGGCGTCCAGCGTTTCGTCAGATCGGCCGGCTGCCAGGGCGCGCCGCCCTGGGCCAGATAGTCGGCCACCTGATGGCGGGCGGCATCAACCGCTGCGAGCTGAGGACGGGGCTCGGCATGGGCCAGCGCGGCCACGGCGACCAGCGTCAGCAGCCAGCGCTTCATGCGGGAAGGTCGGCCAGATAGAGCGCCGGCTCGCCCTCGGCGTCCGAGCTGTACAGCACCCGGCGCTGGTCCGGCGTGAACGAGGGATGGGGATGGGTAACCTGGCGATTGCCCTTGTAGACGCGCCAGGAGCTGTCATGCCGTGCCACCGCGCGCTCTGTGCCCGCCTTCAGATCGAACAGATGCAGGTAGGGGTCGGTCTTGATCTGATGGCTGCCGGTGTCGGCCACGTCTGCGGGGGAGTCGCAGCCGTCGCCGATCAGCAAGGTGCCGTCCTGGTTGCTCATCAGGTGCGAGCAGGGCGGCATCAGCACCAGGCGCCTACTCTCCAGCGTGACCGGATCGAGCGAGCAGATCCAGCGGTCGCTCTGGCCTTTCAGGTAGGAGACGTAGATCATCGCCGAGCCGTCCGGCACCCAGAACTCATGGGTGCAGGCCTCGCCCTCCAGGTGCCGCTTGCCGCAGCGGATGTTGCTGCCGTCCTCGTTGATGAACCACATCCGCGCATCGACCAGGTCGTGCGGGCCTTCGTGGCAGTAGGCGACCGTGTTGTCGTCGAACGGGCGGTACTGCGGATGGCCCAGCCAGCCGTCTTTCTCCAGTATCACTTCGCGGTGGCCTGTGGCCAAGTCGATGCGTATCAAGCGGCAGCGCGGCTTGGCATGGAACATCTCGTGGAACTTCTTCCAGTCGCTCAATGGGAACCAGTCGTCGGCATGTATCTCGATGCCGACCATCCGGGTAGCGGAGCTGTTCGACACCCAGGTGCCGTAGCCGACCCATCCCTGAGGCACGGTGTAGACCACCTCTTCGCTCAGGTCCGCGAGCGTCAGCCGTATCAGCTGGCGTTCGGCACGCACGAAGTAGAGATGGCGATCATCAGGGCTCAGGAAGCCGCCGAAGGTGTTCTCGCCCCTCTGGTCGGTCAGCTGGGTCGCGACCTGCGTCTGCAGATCCAGCAGGTGGTAGTTCCAGTTCGGGCTCTCCTGCGGTCCGTACTCGGCGCCGAAGATCAGTTTGCTTCCGTCGTTGGTGAAGCACTTCTGGTAAAAATAATTGCGATGGCAGGTCACGTCGGTGGGCGTGAGGCGGGTCACGCGGGCACCGGTGTCGGCATCGACACGGGTCTCGAACTGCAACTGGCGTTGGGTGGATTTGCTCATGATGGGCTTGCTACTTGATTCTTCTCAACAAGGCGTTGCCGTCCTCGATCAGACGGGTCGCGGCGTCCTGGTCGCTGGTCTTGCCGTAGGCAATGGTCTCGAACACCTCGCGCATGAATTTCTGCATGCGGGCATGTTCGAACAGCGGTGAGGGCAGGGCGATATTGCCGGCCAGCTTCTGTTTCTTGATCTGCTCGTAGGCGCGCAGCTCCAGCTCGGGCAGCTTCTTTTCCTTGACCAGCAGCTGGTACTGGGCGTCGACCAGCGGCACGCCACGGGTGCGGCCGAGTATCAGCGCGGCCTCGGGGTCGCACAGCAGGAAGTTGATCAGCTTGGCGGCGATTTCGGCCTTCTTGCTGTTGCGGCCCAAAGCGAACATCACCGTCGGGCGGCCGAACATGCCGCTGTTCTTCGCGCCGGGCAGGGTGGGGAAGTCACCGAGGGTCAGTTTTTGCTGCTTGTCCAAGGTGCTTTCGCGCAGGCCTATCGATGAGTCCCAGGTGAAGTTGCCGGCCCAGTTGCCGACCACCCAGTCCTGCTGCTGCTCGGTGGCCTTCTCGGCGCCGCCGAGACTGGCGCGCAACTTCAGCGGCGTGGCCACATGGCCGTCGATCAGCTTCTTGTAGATCTGCACCCATTCGAGCGCGGCGGCCGGGCTCATCGCCACCTGGGGCAGCTTGGGGTCCACATAGGGCGTGCCGTACTTCTGCTGCACATAGGCCTGGGCCAGCAACATCATGTCGTAGAGCTCGCCATCCAAGGGATAGGCCTGGTCGCCCAGCTTCTGCCGGAACTGTTTGCCGGTGGCGAACAGCTCGTCCCAGGTGGTGGGCAGTGGCACGCCGGCCCGCTTGAAGGCGGCCTCGTTCCACAGCAGCACCCGCGCGCTGTAGGACACCGGCAGCGCATTCAGCCGCCCGGCCACTGTGCCCATGGCCAGGTCCTCGGCGCTGAACTGGTCCAGGGCCAAGACCTGCTTGTACTGGTTGAGGTCGGTGAAGCCGTTGCCGCGCTTGGAGAACATCGCCATCCAGGCCCAGTTGATCTGCATCACATCGGGCTCGGAGCCACCGGCGATCTGGGTCGTCAGCCGCTCCAGATAGCCGTTGAAACCCATGTACTCGGCCTTGATCTTGACGCCGGGGTTCTTGCGCTCGAACGCGGCAATGGCCTTCAGGGTGGCCTGGTGGCGGGCACCGCCGCCCCACCAGGCGAAGCGCAGCACGCTGTCTTGGGCCAGTGCCGGCTGAGCTGCGGCACCGAGCGCCAGGGCGGCCAACAGCACCCGTCGGCGGTTCAGAAAGGGCTTCGTCATCATCACAGCAGCAGGTTCGTGCCGGTCTCGGCGTCGAACAGATGGCAGCTGGCCAGTTGCAGATGGAACTGGTGCGCCTCGCCGCGCATCTTCTCCGCTAGGCCATTGAGCTGGTCCGCCGGCACCCGCGCGGTCAGCGGGACGGTGCCGATATCGAAATGCACGAACACCTCGCTGCCCATATGCTCCATGAAACGCACGGTGGCCGGCACGGCGAGGCTGTCGCCCTGCGGACGGGCAACAGCCGATACATGCTCGGGCCGCAGGCCGAATTTGATGGCGCCACCGCGGCTTCGTAGCTTCGCGGCCTTGCTTTCGGGCAAGGGCAGGGCCACGCCGCCCAGCATCACGGCAAGACCCGACCCCATAGGCTGCAGCTCGGCGGCATGGATATTCATCTCCGGCGAGCCGATGAAGCCGGCGACGAAGGCATTGGCCGGTCGGTCGTAAAGTGCTGTCGGTGTGTCAACCTGCTGGATCACACCGTCCTTCAGCACGCAGATGCGCTGGCCCATCGTCATCGCCTCGACCTGGTCGTGGGTGACGTAGACGACAGTGGCCGGCTGCCCCGATTCACGCAAGGTGCGGTGCAGCTCGGTCAGGCGCACGCGCATCGAGGCGCGCAGCTTGGCGTCCAGGTTCGACAGCGGCTCGTCGAACAGGAACACCTCGGGCTTCTTGACGATGGCACGGCCCACGGCCACGCGCTGGGCTTGGCCCCCGGACAACTGCTTGGGGTAGCGATCCAGCAGATGCTCCATCTCCAGCAGCTGCGCGGCATGGCGCACGCGCTGGTCCACCTCGGCCTTGGGCGTGCCGGCGAGCTTCAGGCCGAAGGCCAGGTTGTCATAGACCTTCATATGCGGGTACAGCGCATAGTTCTGGAACACCATGGCGATGCCGCGTTGCTTGGGCGCCAGGTCGTTGACCAGCTTGTCACCGATGCGCAGCTCGCCCCCGGTGATGGTCTCCAGGCCGGCAATCATGCGCAAGAGGGTGCTCTTGGCGCAGCCCGAAGGCCCCACAAAGACCATGAACTCGCCGTCGCGGACTTCCAGGTCCACCCCGTGCACGGCCTTGAAGCCGTTGGGATAGACCTTCTCGATTTTCTTCAGGCTTAACTGCGCCACTTGCTTGTCTCCGTCTGATTCTTTTGCGGGCTTTGTCAGCCCTTGACGCCGCTGGAGGTGGCGCCTTCGATGAAGTGGCGCTGGGCGAGGAAGAACACGCCCACCGAGGGGATCAGTGCCACCACCGAGATCGCGATCACGCTGGCCCATTCGACCTCCTCGGTCGCGCCTATGCTCATCTTCAGCGCCAGCGACACCGGGTATTTCTCCACCGTCGACAGATAGATCAGCGGCCCCATGAAGTCGTTCATCGTCCAGATGAACTGGAACACGATCACCGAGATGATGGCGGGCTTCAACAGCGGCACGATGATGTGCCACAGCAGCTGCAGCGCATTGCAGCCGTCGATCTGCGCCGCCTCTTCCATATCGCGTGGAATGCCGCGCAGGAACTGCACCAGCATGAAGACGAAGAAGGTGTCGGTGGCAAAGGCCGAGGGCAAAATCAAGGGCACATAGGTGTCCAGCCAGCCCAGCTCCTTGAACATCAGGTACTGGGGCAGGCGCAGGATGATCAGCGGCAGCATCATCGTGCCGACCATGATGGAGAACAGGAACTTCTTGCCCCAGAACTCGAAGCGGGCAAAGGCATAGGCCACCAGCACGCAGGAGATCACCGTGACGATGATGCGCGGTATGGTGATCAGGAAGGAGTTCAGGAAGTAGGTCGCGAAGGTGTACTCGGTGCTGGTCTTCCAGCCCTTGGCATAGGCGGTGAGGTCGAACTGGCTGGGCCAGAAACCGACCTCGGTGAAGATCTCGGTGTTGCTCTTGAACGAGGCCCCGATCAGCCACAGCAGCGGGTAGAGCATGACGACTGCGACGACGCCGAGCGCCACATAGCGCAGCAGCGGATTCCCGCGGTCGCGTGCAAGGACGAGGCTCATCGCTTCTGCTCCTTCTCGCCCGAATAGAACACCCAGTACTTGGAGCTCCAAAACGAAATGCCACTCATCAGGGCCACCAGGGCGAACAGTACCCAGGACAGGGCCGCGCCATAGCCGAGGTTGAAGAAGCGGAAGCTCTGATCGTAGATATAGAGCGCCAGCACATAGGTCGATTGCAGCGGCCCGCCCTCGGTGATCATGTAGGGGCCGTTGAACTCCTGGAAGGCATGGACCATCTGCATGATGATGTTGAAGAAGATCACCGGCGTGATCAGCGGCACCGTGATGCGGAAGAACTGCTGGCGCTTGGACGCGCCGTCGATCTCGGCTGCCTCGTACAGCGAGATCGGCACGTTCTGCAGCGCGGCCAGAAAGATCACCATGGCCGAGCCGAACTGCCAGGTGAACAGCAGCACGATGGTCCACATCGAGAAATGCTCGTCGGCCAGCCAGGAGATGGGCTCGATGCCGAACTTGGCCAGCACCAGATTGACGAGACCCTTCTGCGAGAAGATGAAGCGCCACAGCACGGCCACGGCGATAGATCCGCCGAGGATGGACGGGAGGTAGAAGGCCGAGCGGAAGAAGTTGATGCCGCGCATCTTGAAGTTCAGCACATGCGCGATGAACAGCGCGAAGCCGACGCGCATCGGCACGGCCAAGAGCGCGAACAGCATCGTCACGCCCAAGGACTTGCGGAACAGCGGATCGGCGCCGAACAGCTCCTTGTAGTTCTCCATGCCGATGAACTCGGGCGGATTGATGACGTCGTACTGCGTGAAGCTGAGCGCGAAGCTCATCACGAAGGGGAACAGCTTGAAGCCCAGCACGCCCAGCACAAAGGGCAGGACGAACAGAAAGCCTAAGCGCTTGTTTTCATACATTCACCGTGTCTCCGGTGGGGGGGCGAATACGCGCCGCCCGGCTGTTCTGCGAGCCGGGTCAGTGCCGATGAAAAGGCTCAGCGGGCTAACCAACCGCCATCGACGGCGACGGTGTAGCCATTGACATAGTCCGACGCCTGCGAGGCCAGGAACACGACCGGGCCGGCCAGATCGTCGGGGATGCCCCAGCGGCCGGCCGGGATGCGCTCAAGTATGGCGGCGTTGCGCCCCTCGTCGGCGCGCAGCGCGGCGGTGTTGTTGGTGGCCATATAGCCCGGCGCGATTGCATTGACATTGATGCGGTGCGAGGCCCATTCATTGGCCATTGCGCGGGTGATGCCCATCACGCCGCTCTTGCTGGCGGTGTAGGAGGGCACGCGCACGCCGCCCTGGAACGACAGCATCGAGGCCACATTGATGATCTTGCCGCCCGAGCCCTGGGCGATGTACTGCCGGGCCACCGCCTGGGAGAAGAAATACACCGTCTTCAGGTTCAGGTCGATGACGTCGTCCCAGTCCTTTTCGCTGAACTTGATCGCATCGTCGCGGCGGATGATGCCGGCGTTGTTGACCAGGATGTCCACGCGACCGGTCAGGGTCTTGGCCTTGTCGATCAGGCTGTCGAGGCAGCTGATGTCCGAAAGATTGGCGCGCAGGTCCAGGAAGCGCCGGCCCATGCCCTCGACCTGGATCTGCGTCTCCTTCGGCTCACTGACATTGACGCCCACCACATCGGCGCCGGCCTGGGCTAGCGCGCGAGCCATGCCCTGGCCCAGGCCCGTATCGCAACCGGTGACGATGGCGACGCGGCCCTTCAATTGGAAGTTATCGAGAATCATTTGCTTGTCTCTTTGTTCGTTGGCTTCAGCGCAGCGCGGTCATGGGCACGTGGTCCATGTCCTTGAAGACCTGGTTCTCGCCGACCATGCCCCAGATAAAGGTGTAGGCCTGGGTGCCCACACCGGCGTGCATGGACCAGCTTGGGTTGATCACGGCCTGCTCGTTGCGCACCACGATGTGGCGGGTCTGCGTCGGCTCTCCCATCATGTGGAAGACGACCGCGTTCTCGCTCATGTCGAAGTAGAAGTAAACCTCCATGCGCCGGTCATGCGTGTGGCAGGGCATGGTGTTCCACAGGCTGCCGGGCTCGAGCTGGGTCATGCCCATCAAGAGTTGGCAGGTTGGCAGCACATCGGGAACGATGAATTTGTGGATGGTGCGGCGGTTGCTGGTCTCGGGTGAGCCCAGCGTCTCGGGCGAAGCCTCGGCCAAGGTGATCTTCTTGTGCGGGTAAGCGGTATGGGCCGGTGCACAGTTGAAGTAGAGCTTGGCGGGGTTGGCTGCGTCCAAGCTGCCGAACTCCAGCAGCCTGGCGCCCTGGCCGACGTAGAGCGCCTCGCGTGCGCCGATGTCGAAGGTCTGCTCATCGACCTTGACACGGGCCGCGCCGCCGATATTGATCAGCCCCAGCTCGCGGCGCTGCAGAAAGAAGTCGGTGCCGGTGTGCCGGCCCAGCTCGGGGGCGAATGTCACGGGCTTCGTCACCGGCATGATGCCGCCGACGATGATGCGGTCGATCTGGCTGTAGGTCAGCGTGGCCTGGTCGGGCTGGAACATGCCGTCCACCAGGAAGTGGCGGCGCAGGCCTTCGGTGTCCAGTTGCTTGGCGTGCTCGCTGTGGATGGGCTGGCGAATTTCCATGGTGTTTTCCTGCTCTTTCTCGTGATTCGGGGCACCGATCGGCGGCGCCGTGGGGGGCGTGTTGTTCGCAAGACTAACGCCTCTTGGGACTTTCCCGGAATTATGGTTTCTATTTAGTGAACCACTGTTTCAAAACAACTTGATGGCGCTATAGTACCAACGAATCGATGTTTCAAACATCTCCTGCGCCCCGGGCCAACCCTAGGCGAGCGAATTCGGCGGAGACAAGCCATGAGCCATTACTTTGACAACGCAAGCAGGCCCTGGACCGAGCTGGGCGAGGGCATACGCCGCAAGATCGTCGGCCACACGCCCGAGCTGATGTCGGTGCTGGTGCAGTTCGACAAGGGCGCCATCGGCACGCCGCACGCTCACGACGGACATGACCAGATCGCCTATGTGCTGGCCGGCTCGTTCGAGGCCGAGGTGGCCGGCGAGAAGCGCGTGCTGCGCGTCGGCGATGCCTTCGTGGCACCCCGTCTGCACACCCATGGCGTAGTCGCGCTCGAAGAGGGCAGCACTCTGCTTGATCAGTTTTCCCCCCGCCGCGAGGACTATCTCTAGTCCCCACCGGCCTTGAACCGATGCGGCTGATCGCACTGCAGCGACCGGTTGCCCCGAAACACGGCGCCCTGCGCGCGCCCAGTCCCATGAGTTCCCTCGGTGTCGGCCGACCGGCCGCGCCGCCGATCCATGGCATGAGTTGTTCTGCGCGCGCCCTTCCGAAGAGAAGCGCTGCGCAGCTGCTGACGAATCAACCGGAGACAAACACAATGCAAACCCGCCACAGGCTCAACCCGCCCCGTCTGTCCAAGCTCGCCGCCTGCCTGCTGGGCTCGAGCACCCTGCTTGCCGGTGCCCAAGCTCAGGCCCAGACGCCGGCCCCAGCGGCCGACACCAAATCGCTGGAGTCGGTCGTGATCACCGGCTTCCGCGCCTCGCTGGAAAGCGCACTGAACAAGAAGCGCCAGGACTCGGGCATTGTTGACGTCATCAAGGCCGAGGACATTGCCAAGTTCCCCGACACCAATCTGGCCGAATCGCTGCAACGCATTCCCGGCGTGGTCATCGACCGCGATGCCGGCGAGGGCCGCAACATCACCGTGCGTGGCCTGGGCCTTGACTTCACCCGGGTGCGCATCAACGGCATCGAAGCGCTGGCCACCACCGGCGGCACCGACAGCTCGGGTGGCGCCAACCGCTCGCGTGGCTTCGACTTCAATGTCTTTGCCGCCGAGCTGTTCAACTCGATCACCGTGCGCAAGAGTTCGTCGGCCGATGTCGATGAAGGTTCGCTGGGCGCCACCGTCGATCTGCAGACCTCGCGGCCGTTCGACTTCAAGAACTTTACCTCCACCGTGTCGGTGAAGGGGCGCTACAACGACCTGTCGGGTTCGACCGACCCGCGCATGGCCTTTCTGGTGGCCAACACGTTTGCCGACCGCAAGATCGGCGTGTTGCTGTCGGGCGCCTATTCCAAGCGCACCCTGCTTGAAGAGGGCTTCTCCACCGTGCGTTGGGACAATGGCGCCTCTTCGGGCGGCTGGTGCGCCCCGACCGGCGTGACGCCGGCCAACCCGACCAACTCCACCGCTACCACCTGCGGCCCGGCCGCCCAGGGTGTACCGCGCCTGGTAGGTACACCGGAAAACATTGCCGCCTACAACCTGGCCAGCAATGCCGGCAACTTCCACCCGCGCTTGCCGCGCTACGGCCGCCTGACCCATGACCAGGACCGCCTGGGCCTGACCGGCGCAGTGCAGTTCAAGCCCCAGGACGGCACCTTGCTGACCCTGGACATGCTCTATGCCAAGCTCAAGGCCACGCGCCAGGAAGACTTCCTGGAGGCGATCTCCTTCAGCCGCACCGCCACGCAGGGCGGCAAGCCGCAGACCAGTGTCGTCAATGCCACCTACGGCGCCAACGGCGCCCTGGAAACGGCCACCTTCAATGGCGTGGACATCCGCGCCGAGTCGCGCTTCGATGAGCTGACCACTACCTTCACCCAGCCCACGCTGACCCTGGAGCAGGACTTCGGCGACTACTGGAAGCTCAACGCCAAGCTCGGCCGGGCCCAGTCCAAGTTCCGCAACCCGGTGCAGACCACGACCACGCTGGACGCGCTGAACGTCAATGGTTACACCATGGACTTCCGTGGCAATGACCGCCTGCCGGCGATCGGCTACCCGTTCGATCCGACCAAGGTCGGTGGTGCGCTGACCCTGGTGCCGGTGCCGCAGGTGACTTCGGGCACCCAGCCCGGCACGGTGGCCAACACCACCACCAGCGAGATCCGCATCCGTCCGCAGGGCTCGAACAACCGCAACGACGTTGCGCAGCTGGATCTGGCCTGGGAGGCCATCCCCGACAAGCTGACCCTGCGCGCCGGTGGCAGCTACAAGCAGTACCTGTTCGACACCTTCGAGTTTCGCCGCATCAACCAGAACGACACCATCTTCGCGCCGCCCGCCGGCATGCCGATCGCCAATCTGACGACGATGCTGACCGGCTTCGGCAAGGGCCAGAGCCTGCCTGCGGGCACGCCGACGTCCTGGGTGATCCCGGACCTGAACGCGATTGCCGCCGCCTACGACATCTATTGCAACTGCCTGAAGAGCGGCCCCGTCGGCGGCCCCGGCGACTTCACCCTGTCGTCGATCACCAACGGCAACGCCCGCGGCAACAACCGCTCGGTCACCGAGACCGACACCGGCGGCTTCCTGATGGCCGATTTCAGCACCGCGCTCGGTGGCATCCCGCTGAAGGGCAATCTGGGCGCACGCTATGTGAAGACCAAGCAGGTGGCCAATGGCTACCAGGCTGCGGCCGGGGGCACCGAGGTCTCGGTCACCAATGCCTATGACGACTGGCTGCCAGCGGTCAATCTGTCGGCCAATCTGAGCAAGGACTTCGTCGTGCGCCTGGCCGCCGCCAAGGTGATGGCCCGTCCGCAGCTGGGCAATCTGAACCCCGGCGGCACGATCAGCACCACCGGCACCCTGTCGGTCACCAGCGGCAATCCGCTGCTCAAGCCCTTCCGTGCCACCACCTTTGACAGCAGCTTCGAGTGGTACTTCAACAAGAACTCCTTCCTGGGCCTGGGTGTGTTCCAGAAGAACATCAGTACCTATATCCAGAGCCTGCGCACGACCATCCCGTTCAAGGACACCGGTCTGCCGCTGACCCTGCTGCCGGCCAACTTCACCGGCGACGAGGTGTTCCAGGTCACGACGCCGATCAACACCAACGGCGGCAAGCTGACCGGTTTTGAGGTCAACTACCAGCAGCCCTTCACCTTCCTGCCGGGCCGGTTCAAGAACTTCGGCGCGCTGGTGAACTACACCTACGTCAAGTCCAAGATCGACTATCAGGTCTCGCCGACCAGCGCCACCGTCATCACCGACGACCTGCTGAACCTGAGCCCGAAGTCATACAACGCCACCCTGTACTACGACGACGGCACCTTCAGCGCACGCATCTCGGGCTCCTACCGCAGCGGTTTCCTGACCCGCGTGCCGGGCCAGAACAACAACGACGTCGAGGGCAAGAACAGCTCGCTGAACGTTGACGCGTCGATCTCCTACAAGGTCAATGACAAGCTGGAGCTGACCCTGGAGGGCGTGAACCTGACCAATCAGGCCAACGACCAGTTCATCAGCCGCGCCCGCAACAGCTCGGTCGTCTATCACGTCACCGGGCGTGAGATCTTGTTCGGCGCACGCTACAAGTTCTAAGGCGATGGAGCTGCGACGTGGGTCTCAGTTGCTGGCGGCGCTTGCGCTGTCGGCCGCTGCCCAGGCCCAGCCGGTGCGCGTGATACTGGTGGGTGACTCCACCCTGGCCACGCGCAGCGGCTACGGTGACGCCCTGTGTCAGCGATTCAACCCGGACGTGGTCTGCATCAACCTGGCGCGGGGCGGGCGCAGCTCGGGCAGCTTTCGTGCCGAGGGGCTGTGGGACAGGGTGCAGGACCTGCTGCGCGAGGGCTCCGGCTATCGCGCCAGCTATGTGCTGATCCAGTTCGGCCACAACGACCAGCCCGGCAAGCCGGGCCGTTCGACCGATCTGGCCACCGAGTTCCCGGCCAATATGGCGCGCTATCTGACCGAGGTGAGGGCACTGGGTGGCGTGCCCGTGCTGCTGACGCCGTTGACGCGGCGCAGCTTCAGGGGCCAGGTCTTGCAGAACGACCTGCGGCCCTGGGCAGAGGCCAGCATCCGGGTGGCCGCGGCTCAGCAAGCGCCGTTGCTGGACCTGAATGCGCTGAGCTATGCGGCGGTGCAGGCCATGGGGGAGGACGAGGCAGACACGCTGGCGATGGCGGCAAAACCCGCCGTCGGGGTGCCGGCCCTGCCGAGCTCGCAGTCCGAGCGCGCCGGCGCGGCGAATCCTATCTTTGATCGCACCCATCTGGGTGACAAGGGGGCGCGGGTGTTTTCCACCCTGGTCGCCCAAGAGCTGATCCGGCTGCTGCCGGATCTCAAGACCTATCTGAAGGCCGAGCCCAAGCAGTAGTCGGCCACCGTCCCTTCTATTGGAGACTGGCATGAAATATCTCGTCGCGGCCTGCCTGGCCGTAGCTCCGCTGTGGCCGATTGCGGCTGCCGCACAGGCGCTGCCCATAGGCACCTTGATCACCGGCACGCTCAACGGCCAGGCCGACGGGCTGCTGGGTCTGGATCAGGGCTTTGCCGCCGTCAACGGCTCCCACATCACCCATCTCGCCAACGAGCTGGAATACCTCAGCAGCGACTATGCGCTGGGCATCGACTTCCTGAGTGACGGCCAGGTCGTGTTCTACAACAACACCGATGCGCTCAGTCTGTCCGGCAGCTACACGCTGACCTTCGACTTCAGCGGCCTGCCGCAGCCCTTGAGCGGCTTCACTCTGGGGTCGGGTCTTGCTGGCGGCAGCGTCACCGCCAGCCTTCTGAATGCACACAGCATCAGCATCACGCTGAACAACGTCGCCGTCGGCGAGGTCTATGGCAGCTTCAGAGGCCAGCTGCAGGTCAGCGCGGTACCCGAGCCGGGCTCGGCGCTGCTCTTGCTGGCCGGCCTGGGCGCTGTGGGTGGCCTGCGCCGCCGCAAGGTGATCGCATGAGCGCCGGTCGTCTGAAGGGCGCCTTGCTGGCGCTGCTGTGCACCGCGCTGCAGGCGCAGGCGGCACCCGACCCGGCGCTGCAGACCGCCCCCGGTGACGGATGGGGCGCCGGCACCGTTGGCGGCAGCGCCGCCACGCCCGAACACATCTACACCGTCATGAACCGGGCGCAGCTGCTCAATGCGCTGGCCAATGGCGGCAACTCGCCCAAGATCATCAAGGTCGCCGGCACCATAGACATGAGCGAGGGCGTCCCCTTCGCCAACGGCGTGGACCAGAAGGCCCGCTCCCGGGTCAAGGTGACGAGCAACACCACCTTGATCGGCGAGGGCCCCGGCGCCGGCTTCGTCAACGCCTGGATAGACATCGCCAGCGTCAGCCAGGTGATCGTGCGCAATCTGCACATCGTCGCCCCCTGCGATGTCGCGCCGGTCTGGGACCCGAGCGACGGCGCCACCGGCAACTGGAACGCCGCCTACGACGCCATCGCCGTGACCACGGCCACGCAGGTCTGGATCGACCACAACACCATCACCGATGATCCGGTCAGCGACGACACCCTGGCCATCGAAAACGGCAAGACCCGCCAATGCCACGACGGCGCGATCGACATCACCAAGGGAGCCGACCGGGTCACCGTCTCCTACAACGTGATCAACCGCCACGACAAGAGCATGCTGATCGGCGGCTCCGACAGCCTGAGCAGCGACGCCGGCAAGCTGCGCACGACGATCAGCAACAACGTCTTCAGCGGCGTCACCCAGCGAGTGCCCCGCGTGCGCTTCGGCCAGGTCCATGTGTTCAACAACTACTTCGCCGGCAGCAAGGGCGCTTTTCCCTATCCGCACAGCTACAGCATCGGCATCGGCAAACTGGGCATGGTGCTCTCGCAGGCCAATGTGTTCGCCATCGAAGGAGCCAGCGGCTGCGACGGCGTGGTGAGCTACCCCAGCAGCGACCGCAGCGGGGGCTTTCGCGATATCGGCTCGCTGCTCAACGGCGCCGCGCTGGGCATCTGCAGCGTGCAGCCCGGCACGGCCTGGGTCCCGCCCTACACCGCCAAGCCGCGGCCGGTCGCCCTGGTCAAGGCCAATGCACTGGCCCAGGCCGGTGCGGGCAAGCTGCTGAGCCAGATCAGCGGCCTGGGCAATGTCGATTCGGTGGCCGGCACCAGGATGCCCGCCGCCCAGGAGACGGCCGTGCACACCGACACGCACCTGTCGCTGTCCTTCGACGCTCCGCCCATCCTCGGCACGACCGGCAAGATCGCGATCCGCCGGGTCAGCGATGATGTCATCGTCGACAGTATCGACGTAAGCAGCGCGCCGGCCGCCAGCGACACGCAGCTGGTGCTGTCCAAGACCAATCTTGAGATCGACGCGCTGGGGCTCGGTGCAATGCCCGAGAACGCCAGCTTTGCCCGCTATGTCTGGTACCGGCCGGTGACCATCAAAGGCAGCAGCGCCACGATCAAGCTGCGCAGCAACAAGCTGGACTTCGGCACCGCCTACTACGTGACCATGGACGCCGCGGTGCTCGCCGGCACGATCAAGGGCCAGGCCTTCGCCGGCATTGTCAAGGCCGATGGCTGGAGCTTCACGACTCGCGCGGCACCCAGCAGCTACACCAGCCTGACGGTGGACGACAGCGGCACGGCGGCCGATTTCCGCACGCTGCAGGGCGCGCTGAACTGGGTCATGAAGCACTGCTCGACGACCAGCCCGGCCAGCTACGGTTGCAACACGGTGGCCACACCCAAGTTCATCAGTCTTGCCAATGGCAGCTACCCGGAGCTGGCCGTGCTGCGCAAGGTCAGCAACCTGACGATCACCGGCGAGAGCCGCGAAGGTGTGGTCGTCGGCGACGCCAATTTCGAGTCGCTGAATGCCGGCAGCGGTGCCAGCTCGGCAACACCTGGCACTGCACTGTCCACTTCGGGCAAGACGCTGGGGCACCGGGTACTGGGAGGCGGCCGCTCGGTGCTGTTGGTCGAGACCGCGGACCTGCTGACCCTGACCAACTTCACGCTGCAGAACAGCCATGTCCGCTCGACGGCCTTCGACAACCAGGCCGAGGCGATCTACTTCAACACCAGCACCACGGCCGCCGCGGCCCGGTTGGTCGCCCGGCAGATGAGCTTCCACAGCCAGCAGGACACCCTGCAGCTCAAGGGCTACAACTGGTTCTACCAATCGCTGGTGACCGGCAATGTGGACTTCATCTGGGGCAGCGTGATGGCCTCGCTGTTCGAGGACTGCGAGATCCGCTCGGTGGTCGATACGGCCAGCAGCTCGCCCGGTTTCATCCTGCAATCGCGGGCCACGGCCGGCGACAAGGGGTTTGTGTTCCTGAACAGCGCGCTGACGGCCGAGCCCGGTCTGACTCAAGCCTATCTGGCGCGCAGCGGCGGCACGGCCGCAACCGTCTACACGGACAACATCGCCTTCATCAATACGCGGATGGGCGAGCACATCCTGCCGGTCGGTTGGTGCGTGGGTACCGGCACCAGCAAGACGGGCGTGGGCACGGGCGCCTGCGGCAGCAACCCGCCGTCCTATGCGGGAACTGCCAATGGCGGCGCGGTCGATGCGGCGGGCTGGCGCGAGCACGGCAGCATGGATCTGCGAGGCTCGCCGCTGGATGTGTCCGCACGGCTGGGTGTTGCATCGGTCAAGGTGGCGAATGTACCGACACCGGTGGTACTGGCCAAGCAGCTGGACTCGGCCGCGGGCTACACGACCCGTGCCGAGATCTTCTTCAACTCGACCGCAGGTGGCGGGCAGGGGAGCTGGGTGCCGGCACCCTGATCGAGCGTGCCTATCGGGGTTTGAACAGCGAGTGCCAGCCGGCGCTGGGGCTCATATCGTGCAGATTCCAGTCGGCGGCAACAAAGGGCCGCCGCGTGGGAGGATAGGTCGGATAGCCGATCGCATTCTCACGCTCCGAATCGATGATCTTGCCGCAGCTCTCGGCCACGTCGGACAGCAGCTTGAAGTCGACGGGGTCGCGAGCCCAGGGCCGGGCACCGACGGCCAGCGGCAGCTCGTCCTCCAGCCGTTCCGCCGGAATGATGCGCAGGCCTGGAGGCAGATAGGCCTCGGCCGCCTTGACGATGCGTGCGCGGCCGGCGGTATAGACCCCGGTCTGTGCGACGGCCTTGCCGCTGTCATCGATGGCGATGTTGTCCTGAAGGAACAGCTCCACGTCGCCATGGCCTCCCAGCGCGAACAGCGTCGTGTTCGGCCTGGTGTCCGGTCCCTGGCGATAGACATTGCCGACCAGCGTCACCTTGCCGGTCTGGTAGGCATGGCCCTGCCACTCGTGGGCAACGAGGTTGTAGTGCACGGCCTTGGCCCCGGGGTTGTAGATCAGGTTGTTGACCATGGCCGCCTGCACGCCGCCCTTGAACAGCGCGTTGCGCTCCAGATTCGAGGCGTAGAGGTTGGCGTAGAGCAGGATGCCGGTGGCGTTGTCATGCACCAGCGTGCCCTTTGAGTGCTCGCCCTTCTCGTGCACCGAGTGGGCCAGGCCCTCGTAGATCAAGTTGTGGCTGTAGGTGATCTGGTGCGAGGTGTTGCGCCGCCAGTCCTCGGGCGTGGCGCCATCGAAGCGCGGGCCGCCCACCGACAAGTTCTCATCGGTGGCCCAGGAGAAGCTGCAGTGATCGACGATCACCCGGTGCGCACCCCCTATGGTGGAGATGCCGTCCTGGTCGGCGCCGCTCCTCTTGGCGCGGCCAAACTCGCCGGGGCGGAACATCAGGTGCTGGATGATCACATCGTGGGCGGCGATATTTGTCTCGGCCTTGATCACCGTGATGCCGGGGTCGGGCGCGGTCTGGCCGGCAATGGTCAGGAAGGGGTGCCTGATCGTCATGTTTCGGCCGCCCATGTCGATCACGCCGCCGACCTCGAACACGACGATGCGCGGGCCCTCGGCTTCGATTGCCTCGCGGTAGGAGCCCGGGCCAATGGCGTTCAGGTTCGTCACCTTGATGATGCGGCCGCCGCGCCCGCCGCGGGTCTCGGCGGCCCAGCCGGAGTGATCGTAGGTGGCGCGGTTCAACTGGGCATCGGCCGGGCCGAACAGCAGCAGGGTGGCGCACAGCGCCAGGCGCCTGCTCATTGCGGGCTTGCGATCAGGTCGCGCATCAGCTCGGGGGCGATCAGCGCGCCGCGGTGTTGTATGACGCGAGCCGCCAGCCGGTTGCCGAAGGTGGCGGCCTCGAGCGCGCTGGCGCCTTGCAGCCGGCGACTCAGATAGCCGGCCGCAAAGGAATCGCCGGCCGCGGTGGTGTCCACGACGCGCCGCACGGTCTCGGTGGGTGCCAGGCGCCAGCCATCACCTTGGCCTCGCACCAGGGTGGCCAGGGCGCCGCGCTTGATCAGCAGCTCGGCCGGGGCCAGGTCTTGCGCCGCGGCCACGCCCTCGTCCAGTGTGCGAAGGCTCAGCAGGGCCTGATGGTCATCGGCGGTCACCAGCGCGATATTGGCCAGCTGATAGGCGCGGGCATAGCAGCGCCGGGCTTCGGCGATATCGGGCCACAGGCGAGGGCGGTAGTTGTTGTCGAACACGACGGCGGCACCGCGTTCGCGCAGCTGCTGCATCAGCGCGAACAGGCGCTCGCGGCCGGCGTGCGGCAGTATGGCCAGGCTGATGCCGCTGAGGTACAGCGCGTCCCATTGCCCGGCCGTGGCTTCCAGCGGCGTGCTCTCGACCTCGAAGTAGGCCTTGGCGGCGCTGGTGTCGCGCCAGTAGCTGAAGCTGCGCTCGCCTTCGGGGTCGACCTCGATCAGGTACAGGCCCGGCATGCGGCCCGGGATGCGCCGCACCAGGCTCAGGTCAAGCCCCTCGGCGGCCCAGCGCTGCATCAGGCCGGTGCTAAGCGAATCTTCACCGAGGCCGGTGGCATAGGCCACCTGCAGGCCCGCGGCTGCGCCGCAGCGGTCCAGATAGACTGCGGTGTTGAGCGTGTCGCCGCCGTAGCTCTGCTGCATGGCCCCGAAGGACTGGCCCTGCAATTCCAGCATGCACTCGCCGATCAGCGCGACCTTTTTCCCTGCCTGCCCAGTCATGAAGTCCCTATCTTGAAACGCTGTTTCGATATTCTATCGATGGCTTGTTTCAAGGGGCAGCAGGGCTCACCCTGAGTGGCGGCACTCAGGTGGCGGAGGTGTCGCTCAATTCATGGTCGGCCAGCAGCTCCAGCGCGCGCACCAGGGCCGAGTGGTCCAGGTCGCCCATGCCGTGCGCCGCGCAGGCCTGCATCAGCTGGGCGGCATTGGCCGTTTGCGGCAGGGCCACGCCCAGCTCGCGGGCGCCGCTGAGCGCCAGATTCAAATCCTTCTGGTGCAGCTTGATGCGAAAACCGGGCTTGAAGGTGCGCTTGATCATGCGCTCGCCATGCACCTCGAGGATACGGCTGGCCGCGAAGCCGCCCATCAGCGCCTGGCGCACTCGGGCCGGGTCGGCGCCGGCCTTGCTGGCAAACACCAGCGCCTCGCTGACGGCCGCGATGTTCAGCGCGACGATGATCTGATTCGCCACCTTGGTGGTCTGGCCGTCGCCGTTGCCACCGACCAGGGTGATGTTCTTGCCCATCAGTTCGAACAGCGGCTTGACGCGTTCGAACGCGACTTCGGGGCCGCCGACCATGATGGTCAGCGAGGCGGCCCTGGCGCCGACCTCACCGCCGGACACTGGCGCATCCAGATAGTCGCAGCCCAGCGCATTGATCTTCTGCGCGAACTGCTTGGTGGCCATCGGCGAGATCGAGCTCATGTCGATCACCGTTTTACCGGCGCTCAGTCCGGCGGCGACGCCCGCGGCACCGAACAAGACGCTCTCCACATCGGGCGTGTCCGGCAGCATCAGGATGATGACCTCGGCCTGCTGGGCCACGGCCTGGCTGCTGTCCAACCTTGTCACGCCCAACTCCACGAGATCCGGCGGCGTGGCGCTGCGTGTGTAGACGAACAGCTCATGCCCGGCCTTGCGCAGATTCGCCGCCATTGGCGTGCCCATGATGCCCAGGCCTATGAAGCCGATTTTCTTGATGCTCATGTCGAAATCCCTCAGACTTTGAATTTGTCGCACAGCGCCTGCGTGGCGGCGCGGAACAGGCCCAGGTCGCTGCCCACGGCCACAAAGGTTGCGCCCATGGCCAGGTAGCGGCGCGCATCGGCTTCGACGCCGGCCAGTATGCCGACCGGCTTGCCGGCGGCCCGCACGGTGCCGAAGACGCTGGCAATCGCCGCCTGCACGTCCGGGTGGTTGGCATTGCCCAGATGGCCCATGCCGGCGGCCAGATCGGACGGACCGATGAAGATACAGTCCACGCCGTCGACGGCCGCAATCTCGGCCGCGGCAGCCAGGCCGGCGCGGCTCTCGATCTGCACCGCCACGCAGATCTGTTCGTTGACGCCCTCGAAATAGCCCGGCACGCTGCCATAGCGGTTGCTGCGCTGCGACACCGACACGCCACGTATGCCCTGCGGCGGGTAGCGGGTGGCGGCCACCGCGCGGCGGGCGTCATCGGCGCTCTCGACAAAGGGCACGAGGAAGTTGTAGAAGCCGGCGTCCAGCAGCCGCTTGATCTCGACCGAGTTGTTGCTGGCCGGGCGCACCACCGGCGCGCTGGGGCTGTCCTTCAGCGCCATCAGCTGCGGGATGAAGCTGATCACGTCATTGGGCGAATGTTCGCCATCCAGCAGCACCCAGTCGAAGCCGGCCACGCCCAGCACCTCGGTGGTGATGGCATTGCCCAGCGAGCACCAGCAGCCGATCAGCCGCTCGCCGGCAGCCAGGCGCTGGCGCAGGGTGTTGGGGAAGGGGCTGTAGGCGGTGGTGGTGCTCATGGGATGCCCTTGATCAGTCGAGTTTTATGCCAGCCTTGGTGACGACGGCCGCCCAGTTCTTGCGCTCCCGCTCGAAGAAGGTGCTGAAGTCGGCTGGTGACATCGTATGCACCTCGGCGCCCTGGGCGCTCAGACGTGCGCGCACCTCGGGCGAGCGGATGATGCGCACCAGCTCGGCCGAGAGCTTGGCCAGCACGGCCGGCGGCGTGTTGGCCGGCATCAGCATGCCCTGCCAGGTGCCCGACTCGAAGCCCGGTGCGCCCTGCTCGGCGATCGTCGGCACATTGGGCAGCAGCGGCACGCGGGTGGCCTTGGACACGCCCAGCACCTTCAGCTTGCCGGTCTGTACAAAGGGCAGGGTGGCCAGCATGCCGTTCATCAGCACCTGGGTCTGGCCGGCGATGGTGTCGGTCACCGCCTGCGAGCCGCCCTTGTAGGGGATGTACTCCCACTTCGCACCGGTGGCGGCCGCCACGGCCACGCCGGCCAGGTGGGCGGTGCTGCCCATGGCGGTGACGGCAAAGTCCAGCTTGCCGGTCTTGGACAGGGCGACCAGCTCCTTCAGATTGTTCGCCGACACCGAAGGATGGACGACCAGCAGGTGCGGCGAATAGGCCAGCATCGTCACGCCGCGCAGGTCCTTGGTGGGATCGAAGGGCAGCTTGGTATAGACCGAGGGGCTGATCGCCAACGCCGTCACGTCGCACAGCAGCATCGTGTGGCCGTCATTGGCCTTGCTGACCATGTCGGCACCCATATTGCCGCTGGCGCCGGGCTTGTTCTCGACGATCACGTTCTGCTTCAGCGCCTCGGACAGCGGTTGGCTGATGGCGCGGGCAATGATGTCGGACGACCCGCCCGGGGTGTAGGGCACGATGATGCGCAGCGGCCGGCTGGGCCAAGCCGCCGGGGCTTGTGCGCAGGCCAGGCCGGACAGCAGTGCTGCGCCGAGCACACCTAGGCGCTTGAGGGATTCGATCTTGGACATGGCTTGTCTCCGCCTGTGTGTGGAATGTTGTCGGTCATCGTACAACATGATGTAAGGCAAGGCAATGCCTACGAGGCGCGGCGATCCGGCGGCGCCGGACTATTGGCTGGCGGCTTCCTGGGCGCGGCGCAGGCGCTCGCGGCTGTTGGACAGGTGCGTGCGCATCGCCGCCCTGGCGGCCTCGGGGTCCTGGTTGGCAATGGCGTTGACGATGCTCTCGTGCTCGGTGTGCACGCGCTTCAGATAGTCACGCCGGTCCTCGCCGGCGACGCTGGCGGTGTTCAGCCGGCTGCGCGGAATCAGCATCGTGCCCAGATAGGTCATCAGATCGACGAAGTGCACGTTCTGCGAGGCGCGGGCGATTTCCATATGCAGCTGAAAGTCAGAGGCCACAGCATCGGTGCTCTGGGCGATGGCATTGGCAAAGGCGTCCAGCGTGTCACGCATCACCGCCAGGTTGTGTTCGCTGCGGCGCAGGGCGGCCAGGCCGGCGGCCTCGGACTCCAGGCCTATGCGCAGCTCCAGCACGGCGATCACTTCGCGCAGCGTGGCTAGCTGTTCGGGGGCGATGCGGAAGTTGGCGCCCTGGCCGGTGCCGATCACAAAAGTGCCGATGCCATGCCGCGTCTCGACCAGTCCGGCCGCCTGCAGCTTCGACAGGGCCTCGCGTACGACGGTGCGGCTGACGCCGAACTCGCCCATGATGGCCGCCTCGGTGGGCAGGCGGTCGCCGATCTGCATCTGCCCCTCGCGGATGCGCTGGCCCATGGCATCGACCAGTCCGGCCGCCAGATTGCGTGGCCTTCGCGGTGTCGTGGTGTCGGCAGAGGAGGGGTGGGCCGGGGCGCCTGGACTAACAGTGGACATGTGCGGGGGTATTCCCTGGTGCTGCGGTTCTTGACGGCCGGGGCGGGCTCGACGACCATTGCTTATGTTGTATGACGACGGATGACGTATCTCCGTTGATGACAGACTGTAGCAAACCCCAGCCGCAAGTCCAAGCATCCTTCAAAACCTTCTCGCAGGACCCCGATGACCGTTCCCCTGGCTCCCGGCTCGCTGACGCCGATACGTTTTCAGCGCCTTTTGCTGACCGGCGCGGCCGGCGCCCTGGGGCGTGTGATGCGTCCCCGGCTCTTGGCTTATTGTCAGCGGCTGCGCCTGTCGGACCGTGCCGATCTGGGTGAGGCGGCCGAGGGCGAGGAGCTGGTGCCGGCCGAGTTGCAGGATCGCGAGGCGATGCTGTCCCTGCTGGAGGGGGTGGACGCGGTCGTGCATCTCGGAGGCGTCTCGGTCGAGGCCGCCTTCGACCCCATCCTTCAGGCCAATATCGTTGGCGTGTTCAATCTCTACGAGGCGGCGCGCAAGCAGGGCGTCAAGCGCGTCGTGTTCGCCAGCTCGAACCATGTGACCGGCTTCTACCGCCAGGACGAGGTGATTGACGCCCGCGCCCCGGCAAGACCCGACACCCTGTACGGTGTCAGCAAGGCCTTCGGCGAGAACCTCTCGCGCATGTACTTCGACCGCTACGGCATCGAAACCGTCTGCCTGCGCATAGGCTCCAGCCTGGCCGAGCCCTATGACCGCCGCACCCTGGCCAGCTGGCTGAGCTTCGACGATCTGGAGCGGCTGGTGATCGCGGGTCTGACCGCGCCGCTGGTCAGCCACAGCGTGATCTTCGGCATGTCGGCCAACCCGGCCACATGGTGGGACAACCGGCTCGCCGCCCATCTGGGCTATGCGCCGCAGGACAGCTCGGAGCGCTTTCGCGCCGCGCTGGAGGCCGCCCAGCCGTGGCCCGACGCTACCGATCCGGTCACCCTCTACCAGGGCGGCGCCTTTGTGCGCCTGGGCCCGTTCGATTGAGGGCCGCGGCGATGCTTGAGGCCAGGCTGCTCTGCCACACCCACGATCAGGTCGGCGAAAGTCCGCTGTGGAGCGTGGCCGAACAGGCGCTGTTCTGGGTGGATATCGAGGGCCGTGCGGTGCGCCGGCTGGATGCGGCCACCGGTGCGCTGCGCAGCTGGGCGGTGATCGAACGCATCGGCTGCATTGCCCTGCATGCCGAGGGCGGCCTGATCGCGGCGATGGAGACGGGCATTTTCCGCCTTGAACTGGGCGATGGTCCTGCAGCCGAATCGACGTTGCTGCATGCGGTGAGTTTCCCTCGCGAGGGCATGCGCTTCAACGACGGCCGCTGCGACCGCCAAGGCCGCTTCTGGGTCAGCAGCATGCTGCGCGACATGGCACAGGCGTCACCTGTCGGTGCGCTGTATTGCCTGGATGGTCAAGACCTGACCCAGCCTATCCCCGATGGCCTGATCACCGGCAACGGCCTGGGCTTCGCAGCGGACGGCGGCTCGATGTGGCTGTCTGACTCGCACCCATCGGTGCAGAAGGTCTGGCGCTTCGACATCGACGCCGAGGGCCGCCCGCTGGAGCGCCGGCTGTTCGTTGACATGATGGATCTGCCCGGCCGGCCTGACGGCGCCGCCGTGGACGTCGAGGGCGGCTACTGGATCTGCGCCAATGACGCTGGCCTGGTGCACCGCTTCATGCCGGATGGCCGCCTGGACCGCTCGATCAGCCTGCCGGTCAGCAAGCCATCGATGTGTGCCTTTGGCGGCCCCGCATTGGACCGCCTGTTCATCACTTCGATCACCCCCGCACGGCCCGCTCCCGGCTTCGATGCCGAGCTGGACGGCGCCGTGTTCGTCTGCGAGCCCGGCGTGCCCGGACTTGCCGAAATTGCATTTGTTCCCGGACGGGCCTGACCTACGTGCAATGCCTTGCCACATCACCACCCGCAAAAATCTGACGGAGACAAAACGCCATGAAACTCGTTCCCCACCTGCTGACAGGCCTGCTGGCCGCCATGAGCTTGAGCGCCCAGGCCACCGACTTCCGCTCGACCGACATCCACCCCGACGGCTACCCAACCGTCGATGCCGTCAAGTACATGGGCCAGGTGCTGAACAAACTCAGCAACGGCAAGCACAGCATCAAGGTGTTCAACAACAGTGCGCTGGGCGCCGAGAAGGATACGATCGAACAGACCAAGATCGGTGCCATCGCGATGACGCGCGTCAATATCGCGCCGATGAACAATATCTGCCCGACCACGGTCGTGCCGACGATGCCCTTTCTGTTCCGCTCCAAGGAGCATATGCGCGCGGTGCTGGACGGCCCCATCGGCGAAGAAATCCTGAAGAGCTGCGAAGCCCAGGGCTTCATCGGCCTGGCCTATTACGACAGCGGCGCACGTTCGATGTACACGGTCAAGAAGCCGATCAAGACCCTGGCCGATGCCAAGGGCATGAAGGTGCGCGTGCAGCAGTCCGACCTGTGGGTTTCGCTGCTGGAGGCGATGGGCGCCAATGCCACGCCGATGCCCTTCGGCGAGGTCTATACCGCGCTGAAGACCGGCCTGGTGGACGCCGCCGAGAACAACTACCCCTCGTTCGAGAGCTCGCGTCACTTCGAGGTGGCCAAGTTCTATTCGAAGACCGAACATTCGATGGCGCCCGAGATGCTGCTGTTCTCGAAGAAGATCTGGGACGGCTTGACGCCCGAGGACCAGAAGCAGATCCGCCAGGCCGCCAAGGAGTCGGTGCCCTATATGCGCAAGCTGTGGGACGAGCGCGAAGAGAAGTCGCTGGCGACGGTGAAGGCAGCCGGCGCGCAGATCATCGACGTGGACAAACCCAGCTTCCAGGCCGCGATGAAGCCGGTCTATGACAAGTTCATCAGCGACGCGAAGCTGAAGGATTTGATCAAACGGATTCAGGACACCAAATAGGGCATGGCTTCGGGGCCGCGCTCATCGGCCGGCCCCTGACTTCGTCCGGGCTACCCGAAGTTTCGTAGCCCGGATGCAATCCGGGGTCCAACAGTCAAGGAAATCCGATGTTCACGAGAATTTGCGCCGCCATCGCGCGGGCCTGCTTGCGCCTGGGCGTGGCCGGCCTGGTGCTGCTGATCGCGGCGGTCAGCTACCAGGTGTTCGGCCGCTATGTGCTGAACAACACCCCCACCTGGGCCGAGAGCCTGGCCCTGCTGCTGGTGCTTTACGTGACGATGCTTGGCTGCGCCGTCGGCGTGCGCGACGCCGGCCATATCGGCATGGAGTTGCTGGGTGGGTTGATCCCCACCCGCTGGCATCACTCGCTGGCCGTGCTGATCCATCTGCTGACGATGCTGTTCGGCGCGCTGATGGCCTGGAATTGCGCCGAGATGTTTGTCTCGGTGCGCGGCTACATGATCCCGACGCTGGGCGTGTCCGAGTCTCTGCGCTATGTGCCCATGGTGCTGGCTGGCCTCTTGATCGTGCTGTTTTCGATTGAACATATCGTTGCCCTGCGGCGCGGCGAAGAGGTGGTCCCGGCATGGCACTGACGATTCTTTGCATCTCCTTCTTCGGCCTGCTGATACTGGGCGTGCCGGTGGCGTTTGCCATCGGCCTGTCGGCCCTGGCGACCATACTGTACGAAGGTCTGCCGATGGCGGTGATCTTCCAGCAGATGACCTCGGGCATGAATGTGTTCTCGTTCCTGGCCATCCCCTTCTTCATCTTTGCCGGCGAGCTGATGCTGTACGGCGGCATTGCGGACAAGATCGTCGACTTCGCCAAGAACTTGGTCGGCCATGTGCGCGGTGGCCTGGGCATGTCCAATGTGGTGGCCTGCACGCTGTTCGGCGGTGTCTCGGGTTCGCCGGTGGCCGATGTGTCGGCGATGGGCGCGGTGATGATCCCGATGATGAAGAAGGAGGGCTATGACGCCGACTACGCCGTCAACGTGACCACGCACGCGGCACTGGTCGGCGCGCTGATGCCCACCAGCCACAACATGATCATCTACACGCTGGCTGCGGGCGGCAAGGTGTCGATTGCCAAGCTGATTCTGGCCGGCCTGATACCGGCGCTGCTGCTGACCGTCTGCAACCTGACCGCCGCCTATCTGGTGGCCGTCAAGCGCGGCTACCCGGCCGGCAGCTTCCCCGGCTGGGCCATCGTGGCGCGCAGCTTCGCGGCCTCGCTGCCGGGCATGTTCGTCGTCGTGCTGATATTGGGCGGCATCCTGTCCGGCGTGTTCACGGCGACCGAATCGGCAGCGGTGGCCGTGCTCTACGCCTTGTTCCTGTGCGTGGTGATCTACCGGTCCCTCAAGTGGGAGCAGTTCCTGAAAGCGGCGGCCAAGGCGGTCAAGACCACCGGCGTGGTGCTGCTCTTGATCGGCATCTCGGCGGCCTTCGGCTACATCATCAGCCTCTACGAGGTGGCCGACCTGACCGGCAAGGCGCTGTCCAGCATCACCTCCAGCCCCTGGCTGATCTTCCTGCTGGTCAACCTGATCCTGTTCGTGCTCGGCACATTTCTGGACATGGCCGCCACCATCCTGGTCTGCACGCCGATCTTCCTGCCGATCTGCATGAAATACGGCATGGGCGAAATCCAGTTCGGCATGGTGCTGCTGATCAACTGCGCGCTGGGCCTGAACACGCCCCCCGTGGGCACGACGCAGTTCGTCGGCTGCGCCATCGGCGGGGTATCGGTCGGCACGGTGATGAAGACCATCTGGCCCTTCTACGGCGCGCTGATCGCGGCGCTGATGCTGGTGACCTATGTGCCGGCCTTCTCTCTGTGGTTGCCCGGCCTGGTCTTTCCGTGATTCCCTGCGTTGCTGGGTGCTTGACTTCGTGTGGCGCGAAGCCTAGATTCCAAAATCACGGAACTGCCGCTTGCTTGCGAAGGCTAACCTTGCGGCCTGTTGGATAGTCACACGTCCTCCTGGGCCGCTGCGGCATTCCGATCTGTCTCTAGAAAGCCAGCCTGCCGCCATGCGCCTTGATCTGACCACGCTGAACCTGGTACTCGCCGTCGCCGAGACGCGCAGCATCACGCGTGGCGCCGAGCGCGAGCATCTCGCGCTGGCGGCGGCCAGCAAGCGCCTGTCCGATCTGGAAGCACGGCTGGGTGTGAACCTGTTCGATCGCCATGCCCGCGGCGTCGAGCAGACCGATGCCTGCCGCGCGCTGGTGCGCCATATCCGCTCGCTGCATGCCTCGCTGCATGCGCTGGAGAGCGAGGTCGGCGAGTTCGCCCGCGGCATCAAGGGCCATCTGCGCATTGCCGCCAACACCGGCTCGATCGCCGAATGCCTGCCGCCCGATCTGGCGGCGTTCTCGCAAGCCCATCCGCAGATACGCGTCAGCCTCGAAGACCTGACCAGCAGCGAGGTTCAGGCGGCGGTGGCCGAGGGCCGGGCCGATCTGGGCGTGTTCACACCGCCCATCCAGGACAACCGGCTGACGACCTGGCGCTACCGCACCGGCGAGCTGGCCGCGCTGGTGCCCCTGTCGCATGAACTGGCGGGCCGTGAGCAGGTGAGCTTCGAAGACCTGCTGGCCTATGACATCGTTGGCCTGCATGCCGGTGCGGCGGTCGAGGAGCAGATGCGCGAGCGCGCGCTGGAGCTGGGCCGCACATTGAATGGCCGGCTGCAGGTGCGCGGCTTCGACGCCATCGCTCAACTGGTCGAGGCAGGGCTGGGCGTGGCCATTCTGCCGGCGGTGCCGGCGGCACGTTTCGCCCAGGTCTTCAAGGTCAAGGTCCTCAGGCTGGACGAGGCCTGGGCCACCCGCGACTATCTGCTGGCCGTGCGCAGCCAGGACGTGCTGCCGCACGTGGTGCGCCGCTTCGTCGACGCGCTGTGCCCGGGTCAGGAACCCATGCCGGCAGCGCTGACAAACCCATCCCGGACAATCCCTACATCCTCTACCGCAAAGAGCAAAGCATGAGCGCACGCACCCTGTACGACAAGCTGTGGGACGAGCACGTCGTCCACACCGAGGAAGACGGCACCGTCACCCTCTACATCGATCGCCACCTGGTCCACGAGGTCACCAGCCCGCAGGCCTTCGAGGGCCTGGATCTGGCGCAGCGCAAGGTCTGGCGACTGTCGGCCAATCTGGCCGTCAGCGACCACAATGTGCCAACCACCGACCGCAGCCAGGGCATCAGCGACCCGATCTCCAAGCTGCAGGTCGACACGCTGGACGCCAACTGCGACCGCCATGGCGTGACCCAGTTCAAGATGAATGACAAGCGCCAGGGCATCGTTCACGTGATTGGCCCGGAGCAGGGCGCGACCCTGCCGGGCATGACGGTCGTCTGCGGTGACAGCCACACCTCGACGCACGGCGCCTTCGGCGCGCTGGCCCATGGCATAGGCACCAGCGAGGTCGAGCATGTGCTGGCCACGCAGACCTTGTTGGCGCGCAAGGCCAAGAACCTCTTGATCAAGGTCGAGGGCAAGCTGCCCGCCGGCTGCGGCGCCAAGGACATCGTGCTGGCCATCATCGGCAAGATAGGCACGGCCGGCGGCACCGGCTACACGATAGAGTTCGGCGGCAGCGCCATCCGTGCGCTGAGCATGGAAGGACGGATGACGGTCTGCAATATGGCGATCGAGGCCGGCGCCCGCGCCGGGCTGATCGCGGTGGACGACACGACCATCCAGTACGTCAAGGGCCGGCCATTCACGCCGGTGGGCGTCGAGTGGGATCTGGCGGTCAAGTACTGGAGCACCTTGCAGTCCGACCCCGGCGCGCACTTCGACCTGGTGGTCGAGCTGGACGCGGCACAGATCCAGCCGCAGGTCACCTGGGGCACCTCGCCCGAGATGGTGCTGTCCATCAACGACCGTGTGCCCGACCCCGACAAGGAGCGCGACGCCTCCAAGCGCGGCGCCATCGAGCGGGCGCTGCAGTACATGGCGCTGGAACCGAACAAGCCCATCTCCGACATCGTCATCGACAAGGTCTTCATCGGCTCCTGCACCAACAGCCGCATCGAGGACATGCGCGAGGCCGCCGGCATCGTCAAGCGGCTGGGCGGCCGCATCGCGGCCAACGTGAAGCTGGCGATGGTCGTGCCGGGCTCGGGTTTGGTCAAGGAACAGGCCGAGCGCGAGGGCCTCGACCTGATCTTCAAGACCGCCGGCTTCGAATGGCGTGAACCCGGCTGCAGCATGTGCCTGGCGATGAACGCCGACCGCCTGGAGCCCGGCGAGCGATGCGCCTCGACCAGCAACCGCAATTTCGAAGGCCGGCAAGGGGCAGGGGGGCGCACCCACCTGGTCAGCCCGGCGATGGCGGCGGCTGCTGCCATGGCCGGCCACTTCGTTGACGTCCGCAGAATCAGCTGAGCGAGAAACACCATGGAAAAATTCACTCTCCACAAGGGTCTGGTCGCTCCGCTGGACCGCGACAACGTCGACACCGACGCGATCATTCCCAAGCAGTTCCTTAAGTCGATCAAGCGCAGCGGCTTCGGCCCCAATCTGTTCGACGAATGGCGCTATCTGGACCATGGCGAGCCCGGGCAGGACCCCGCCACCCGCCGCGCCAACCCCGACTTCGTGCTGAACCAGCCGCGCTACAAGGGCGCCTCGGTGCTGCTGACCCGCGCCAACTTCGGTTGCGGCTCCAGCCGCGAGCACGCGCCCTGGGCACTGGACCAGTACGGCTTTCGCGCGCTGATCGCGCCGAGCTTTGCCGATATCTTCTTCAACAACTGCTTCAAGAACGGCCTGCTGCCGGTGGTGCTGCCCGAGTCGGCGATTGCCCAGCTGTTCGACGAGGTCAAAGCCTTCCCGGGCTATCAGTTGGTGATCGATCTGCCGCGCCAGGTGGTGATCAAGCCCGATGGCGCCGAGATTCCGTTCGAGGTCCAGCCCTTCCGCAAGTTCTGTCTGACCAATGGCTTCGACGACATCGGCCTGACCCTGCGCCATTCCGACAAGATCAAGGCCTTCGAAACCGAGCGCCTGGCGCAGAAGCCCTGGCTGAACAACCGCCTGATCGGTTGACCTGATTCGTAGCCCGGATGGAATCCGGGAACAAGCAAACTCCACAAGCCCCGGATTGCATCCGGGCTACAAGGATTCAAGATGAAGATTGCAGTTCTGCCCGGTGACGGCATCGGCACCGAAATCGTCGCCGAGGCGATCAAGGTTCTCAAGGTTCTCGATCTGCCCTTCGAGCTGGAAGAGGCCAAGGTCGGCGGTGCCGCCTACGAGGCCGATGGCCATCCGCTGCCGGACGCGACCTTGAAGCTGGCCCAGGCGGCCGACGCAGTGCTGTTCGGCGCCGTCGGCGACTGGAAATACGACAAGCTGGAGCGCTCGCTGCGCCCCGAGCAGGCCATCCTGGGCCTGCGCAAGCACCTGGGCCTGTTCGCCAACTTCCGCCCGGCCATTTGCTACCCGGAGCTGACCCATGCGTCCAGCCTCAAGCCCGAACTGGTGGCAGGTCTTGACATCCTGATCATCCGCGAGCTGACCGGCGACATCTACTTCGGCCAGCCGCGCGGCCGCCGCGTCGCCGTTGACGGCCATTTCCCCGGCGCCGAGGAGGCCTTCGACACGATGCGCTACTCGCGGCCCGAGATCGAGCGCATCGCGCATGTCGCCTTCCAGGCCGCACGCAAGCGCAGCAAGCGCGTCACCAGCGTGGACAAGGCCAATGTGCTGGAGACCTTCCAGTTCTGGAAGGACGTCGTCACCGAGGTCCATGCCCAGTACCCGGACGTGGAACTGGACCATATGTATGTGGACAACGCTGCGATGCAGCTGGTCAAGGCGCCCAAGAAGTTCGACGTGGTGGTGACCGGCAATATGTTCGGCGACATCCTGTCCGACGAGGCGGCGATGCTGACCGGCTCCATCGGCATGCTGCCCTCGGCCTCGCTGAATTCTGCCAACAAAGGCTTGTATGAGCCCAGTCACGGCAGCGCACCTGACATCGCCGGCAAGGGAGTGGCCAATCCTCTGGCTACAATACTGTCAGCTGCCATGATGCTCAAGTTCTCCCTCCAACAAGCCGACGCTGCCGACCGTATCGAGTCCGCGGTGAGCGCTGTGCTGGCTGCCGGGCTGCGTACGCCCGACATCTGGTCCGAGGGCACCCAAAAAGTGGGCACGCGCGAAATGGGTGATGCCGTGGTTGCCGCGATCGTCGGCAGCACCGCATCGACCACCACCAAAACCATTACCAAGAAGAGCTAACAGCTCCGGTTCGTCTCGCCCCTACCCCCCAGGCGATTCGAGCCGGGGGGAAGCAAATTTCAACACTGTGTGACTGAAAGGGCGATAGAGATGGAACTCGTAGGACTGGTTGGATGGCGCGGCATGGTCGGCTCAGTGCTGATGGACCGCATGGAAGCTGAACGCGATTTCGAACTGATCGAGCCGCTGTTCTTCAGCACCAGCAACTCGGGCGGCAAGGCCCCGAAGTTCGCCAAGAACGAAACCACGCTGCAGGATGCGTACAACATCGAGGCGCTGAAGCGCTGCAGCATCATCATCACCGCCCAGGGCGGCGACTACACCAGTGAGGTCTACCCCAAGCTGCGCGCCGCCGGCTGGAACGGCCACTGGATCGACGCGGCGTCCACGCTGCGCATGAACGGCGATGCCGTCATTATCCTTGACCCGGTCAATCTGCCGGTGATCAAGAACGCCCTGAGTGCCGGGGGCAAGACCTGGGCCGGCGGCAACTGCACCGTCAGCTGCATGCTGATGGGCGTGGGCGCGCTGTACAAGGCTGGCCTGGTCGAGTGGATGTCCACCCAGACCTACCAGGCCGCCTCGGGCGGCGGTGCCCAGCATATGCGCGAGCTGCTGACCCAGTACGGCACCCTGAACGCCGAGGTCCGTGCGCTGCTCGACGATCCGAAGAGCGCCATCCTGGAGATAGACCGCAAGATCATCGCCAAGCAGCGTTCACTGAGCGAGGCCGAGACTGCCAACTTCGGCGTGCCGCTGGGCGGCTCCTTGATCCCCTGGATCGACAAGGATCTCGGCAACGGCATGTCCAAGGAAGAGTGGAAGGGCATGGCCGAGACCAACAAGATCCTCGGCCTGGGCGAGGGCTTCGGCACGCCGGCCATTCCGGTCGATGGCTTCTGTGTGCGCGTCGGCGCAATGCGCTGCCACAGCCAGGCGCTGACCTTCAAGCTCAAGAAGGATGTGCCCGTGGCCGATATCGAGGCGATGATTGCCGCCGACAATGCCTGGGTCAAGGTTGTGCCGAACAACAAGGAAGCGACGCTGCGTGACCTGACCCCGGTGGCCGTGACCGGCACGATGGACATTCCCGTCGGCCGCATCCGCAAGCTGGCAATGGGCCCGGAGTATGTCGGCGCCTTCACGATCGGCGATCAGCTTTTGTGGGGTGCGGCCGAGCCGCTGCGCCGCATGTTGCGCATTCTTTTGGCAGCCTAAGGTAATCCCTGTGATCCGTTGCCGGCAAGCCACAGCCGGTAACGGAGTTGTGTCAGCGGCGGCCCGGTAGGTATTTCAGCCAAAGCATGAGCTTGTCAACGTATCTACCTGCTGTTATTGTGATTTCACATCAAGATGGCCTTGCACAGACCATGCTGAACACAACAAATTTTGCAGTACCTGGCGGGTGCCTGACGGCCCCCGCCTCGTCGCTTTGGGGAACGCCTTGAATCTGACTGTCTCAGCCTTCGGGCGTTTCACCTTGACGCGTGTGGCCGTGGCCGTGTTGGGCCTTGCCGCCAGCGGGGCCTGGGGCCTGGGCCTCGGCCGGCTGAATGTGCAGTCCGCCCTCGGCGAGGGCCTTCGTGCCGAAATCGACATCACCAGTCTCAGCCCCGAGGAAGCGGGCACCCTGAAGGTCCGTGTCGCGCCGCCCGAGGCCTACCGCGCCACCGGTGTTGACTACAACATGGTGCTCAGCGGCACGCAGGTCTCACTGGCACGACGCAACAACGGCCAGCCTTATCTGCGCATCAACAGCGACCGGGTGGTGCAAGAGCCCTTTGTGGACCTGATCCTGGAGATCAACTGGGCCAGCGGGCGCCTGGTGCGCGAATACACGCTGCTGTTCGATCCTCCGGTCAACCGCGCCCCGGCTCCAGCCGCCGTGGCGACCGCGCCGGTGATTTCACCTGCGCCGGCCGCGCCAGCACCTGCACCCGCTCCGGCACCTGTGCCATCGGCCGCCCCTGCAGCCACCGCACCGGTTCGTACGTCACCCCCGGCCGAGGCACCTGCGCCCAGGCCTGCCCCGGTGCAGGCCCGCCCGGCACCCGAGCCCGCACCGAAGCCTGTGGCCGCCAAGCCTTCGCCTAGCGCCGCCTCCGAATATGAGGTCAAGCCGGGCGACAATCTGTCGCGCATCGCCTCCAAAACGCAGGCCTCCGGCGTGTCGCTGGACCAGATGCTGGTCTCGCTGTACCGCGCCAACCCGGACGCTTTTGTCGAGAACAATATGAACCGCCTGAAGGCGGGCGCGACCCTGAAGGTGCCTGGCAGCGACGAGGCCGGCGGCCTCAGCAACGCCGAGGCGCGCCAGATCATCCAGGCCCAGAGCGCCGATTTCGACGCCTACCGCCAGCGCCTGGCCAGCGGCGCGCCGCTGATTGCCCGCAAGGATAGCGAGCGCCAGTCGGCTGGTAAGGTGCAGGCAGCGGTCGAGGACCGCAAGGCTGCCGCGACAACGCCCGACAAGCTGACCTTGAGCAAGCCCGGCACGGCCGGTGCACCGGCCGAGGCCAAGGTCTCCAAGGACACCGAGAAGAAGGATTCGGCCGCTCGCGTGGCTGAGCTGACCCGCAATGTCGAGGAGTTGAAGAAGCTCTCGACGGTCGCCTCTGGCGCAGTGTCGGGCAAGGCCGCGCCGGCGCCAGCCCCGGCTCCCGTTGTGGCTGCTCCCGCGCCAGCAGCGGCTCCCGCGCCAGCACCTGCACCCGCGGTGGAGGTGACGGCCAAGCCGGTCGAGCCGGTGGCGGCATCGGCTGTTGCGGCTGCGCCAGCGCCGGTGGCATCCGCCCCTGCACCCGCGTCCGCCCCGAAGCCGCCCGTGACCGCCCCCGCCCCGGTCGAGGAGCCCGGCCTGCTGTCGCAGCTGATGGACAACTCTCTGGTCCTGCCGATCTCGGCCGTGGTGCTGGCCCTGCTGGCCGGCCTGGGCTGGTACCGCCTGCGTGGCCGCGGCGGCAACAAGAATGCTGCCGGCGAGACCGCCTTCAGCGAAAGCCGCCTGCAGCCCGATTCGTTCTTCGGCAATACCGGCGGCCAGCGGGTCGACACGCGCGATGGCTCCGGCCAGGCCTCGTCGATGAGCTATTCGCTGAGCCAGCTGGATGCGATTGGTGACGTCGATCCGGTTGCCGAGGCCGATGTCTATCTGGCCTATGGCCGCGATCTGCAGGCCGAGGAAATCCTCAAGGAAGCACTGCGCGCCACACCGGAGCGCCGAGCCATCCGCGTCAAGCTGCTGGAGGTCTATGCCAAGCGCCGCGACACCAAGGGCTTCGAGCAGCTCGCGCTGCAGATGTACGGCGAAACCCAGGGGGAGGGTGAGGATTGGCTGAAGACTCAGGAGCTGGGCCGCCAGATCGATTCGGACAATCCGCTCTACCAGCCGGGTGGTGTGCCGGCCGCCGGTACCAATATGGACTCGGCGCGTGAACCCCTGGGTGCCAGCACCATGCCGCAGAGCGTGATGCCCGGCAACAGCATGTTCGACACCCAGCCGCAGCCGAGCTACCAGCCCGACACGCAGGTGAACGGCGAGTTCCTGCCCAGTGGGCTGGACCTCGATCTGGACCTGGATCTGGACGCACCGGCTCCGGCTTCCTCGATGGAGGCCACACAGGCGGTCGCGGTATCGGTCGAGCGCGCGCCGATGGAGATGGATTTCGACATCTCGCTGCCCGGTGAGGAGGCGCCCGATCTGACGCCTCGCAACGACCCCGCGCCGATGGACTTCGATCTGTCGTCGATCGATCTGGATCTGGACTCCGAGCCCACCGCGCCGCCGCCGCCGGCCCCGGCGCTGGACAGCCTGCCCGATCTGGGCGGTGATCTGGGCCTGGAAGACAACTTCGACGACGAAGACGATGGCAGCGACCCGCTGGCACGCAAGATCGAGCTGGCCGACGAGTTCCGTCAGATCGGCGATGTCGAGGGCGCGCGTGATGTGCTGATGGAAGTCGTCAGCAAGGCCAGCGGTGCGACGCTGGAGCGGGCCCAGGCCATGCTCAAAGAGATCGGCTGAAGCCTGGTGCGGGATGTTGCAACGGGTGAAGGCCCGGCATGACGCAACGGGTTGCGCTGGGCCTCAGCTACCGCGGCTGGGCCTACAAGGGTTGGCAGAGCCAGCCCGGCGGTGACACGGTACAGGATCATCTGGAGCGCGCGCTGGCGCGCTTCGCCGATGTGCCCTTGGGCCACCTGCGCACGCTGTGCGCCGGACGCACCGACGCCGGCGTCCATGGCCTGAATCAGGTCGTTCACTTCGATACCGAGATCGTCCGCGACAGCTTCTCCTGGGTGCGCGGCACCAACCGCTACCTGCCCAAGGACATCGCGGTGCAATGGTGTGCGTTCCCCGAGGCGGGCTTTCATGCACGCAACTCGGCGCGGGGCCGGCGTTACGTCTATCTGCTGCTCGAATCGCCGGTGCGGCCGTCGATCGAGGATGGGGTGGCCGGCTGGGTGTTCCGTCCGCTGGACCTGGCCGCGATGCAGGCCGCGGCAGCCCAACTGATCGGCGAGCATGACTTCAGCGCCTTCCGCTCTTCGGAATGCCAGGCCGCCTCGCCGGTGAAGACCCTGCGCCGCATCTCGATTGAGCGCCGCGGCGCCTACTGGCGCTTCGAGTTCGATGGCTCGGCCTTTCTGCACCACATGATCCGCAACCTGATGGGCTGCCTGCTGGCCATAGGCACGGGCACGCGGGTCGTGCCCTGGATGGGCGAGATCCTGGCCGGGCGCGATCGCAAGTTGGCCGCGCCGACATTTCCCGCCGATGGGCTGTACTTTGTCGGTCCGTACTACGATGCTGTCCATGGCATACCCGAACGTACCCCCCCAATGGATTGGCTGCCCTAGAGGTGGTCTGTAGTGAGCACCCGTACCCGCATCAAGATCTGCGGCCTGACCCGCGAGGCCGATGTGCTGGAGGCCGTCAAGGCCGGTGCCGACGCGATAGGCCTGGTGTTCTACGAGCGCAGCCCGCGGCATGTGAACCTGGCCCGTGCGGCGGAATTGGCCAGGCTGCTGCCGCCCTTCGTCACGCCGGTCGGCCTGTTCGTCAATGCCTCGAAGGAGCAGGTGGCCGAGGCCGTGGCGGCGATCCCGCACCTGCTGCTGCAATTCCATGGCGACGAGACGCCCGAGCAGTGCCGGCACGGCGGCCGGCCCTATCTGCGCGCAGCGCGCATGACGCCTGATTTCAATTTGCTAGACTTCGCCCATCAGTTTCATGATGCCGCAGGCTTGTTGCTCGACGCCCATGTCGAGGGCTATGGCGGTGGTGGAAAGGTTTTCGATTGGTCACTCATTCCAGCAAACGTGCACTATCCAGTCGTTTTGTCTGGTGGGTTGCATGCGCAAAATGTGCTGACCGGGGTGCTTCAGGTACGGCCCTGGGCCGTTGATGTGAGCTCGGGCGTGGAGGCCGGCAAAGGCCTCAAGGACGCCGAGTTGATGCGTCAATTTTGTGCTGCGGTGCGTGAGGCGGATGCCCGCGTTGCGGCATCACCCACCTGAAGAGGATGATCGATCATGTTTGAATACCACCAGCCCGATGTGCGCGGGCATTTCGGCCCCTACGGCGGTAGCTTTGTATCCGAAACCCTGGTCCATGCGCTGGACGAGCTGAAAGAGGCCTACGAGCACTACCGCAAGGACCCGGACTTCATCGCCGAATTCCAGAGCGAGCTGGCCCATTTCGTCGGCCGCCCCAGCCCGATCTATCACGCCGCGCGGATGAGCCGCGAACTCGGCGGCGCGCAGATCTACCTGAAGCGCGAAGACCTGAATCACACCGGCGCGCACAAGGTCAACAACACGATCGGTCAGGCGCTGCTGGCCAGGCGCATGGGCAAGAAGAGGGTCATTGCCGAGACCGGCGCCGGACAGCATGGCGTGGCCACGGCCACCATCTGCGCCCGCTACGGCATCGAGTGCGTGGTCTATATGGGCAGCGAAGACGTCAAGCGCCAGTCGCCCAATGTCTACCGGATGAATCTGCTGGGCGCCCGCGTCGTGCCGGTCGAGTCGGGCAGCAAGACCTTGAAGGACGCGCTGAACGAGGCGATGCGCGACTGGGTCACCAACGTCGAGTCGACCTTCTACATCATCGGCACCGTCGCCGGCCCGCACCCCTATCCGATGATGGTGCGCGACTTCCAGCGCGTCATCGGCGATGAGTGCCTGGTGCAGATGCCCGAGATGGCCGGGCGCCAGCCCGACGCGGTGATTGCCTGCGTCGGCGGCGGCAGCAATGCCATCGGCATCTTCTACCCTTACATCCCGCACGACAAGACCCGGCTGATCGGTGTCGAGGCCGCCGGCCTTGGCCTGGACAGCGGCAAGCATGCCGCTACGCTGAGCGCCGGCACGCCTGGCGTGCTGCATGGCAACCGCACCTATCTGCTGCAGGACGCCAACGGCCAGATTATCGAGACGCACTCGGTCTCGGCAGGCCTGGACTATCCCGGCGTCGGCCCCGAGCATGCCTATCTGAAGGACATCGGCCGCGCCGAGTACGTCAGCATCACCGACACCGAGGCGTTGGCCGCCTTTCACCACCTGTGCCGCACCGAAGGCATCATCCCGGCGCTGGAGTCCAGCCATGCGGTGGCCTATGCGATGAAGCTGGCGCCGACTCTGGCGCCCGACCAGCATCTGCTGGTCAATCTGTCCGGGCGTGGCGACAAGGACATCGGCACCGTCGCCGATCTGTCGCATGCCGATTTCTACTGCCGGCCCTCCTGCCGCGGGCAATCGGTCAAGGGTGGCGACTCACCCGTGTCTGCGCCTGTGACACAGAAAGGCGGTGCAGCATGAGCCGCATCCGGGCCCGCTTCGAGTTGTTGAAAGCCGAGGGCCGCAAGGCCTTGATTCCCTACGTCACCGCCGGTGACCCGTACCCTGCACGCACGGTCGAGCTGATGCTGGCCCTGGCCGGTGCCGGCGCCGATGTGATCGAGCTGGGCGTGCCGTTCTCTGACCCAATGGCCGACGGGCCGGTGATACAGCGTGCCGCCGAGCGGGCCGTCGCCAAGGGCGTGGGCCTGCGCGATGTGCTGGCCTATGTACGGGCCTTCCGGCAGCAGGACGCCGACACGCCGGTGGTGCTGATGGGCTATGCCAACCCGATCGAGCGCTATGGCGTCGATGCCTTCGTGACGGACGCCAAGGCCGCCGGTGTGGATGGCGTGCTGGTGGTGGACTATCCGCCCGAGGAGTGCGAGGTGTTCGCGGCCGCGCTGCAGAAGCAGGGGCTGGACCCGATCTTCCTGCTGGCGCCCACGTCCACCGAGGCGCGCATGGCCATGGTCGGCCGTATCGCCAGCGGCTATGTCTACTACGTGTCGCTCAAGGGCGTGACCGGCGCCGGCCATCTGGACACGGCCGCCGTGGCCGCGATGATCCCGCGCATACGCCAGCATGTGAAGGTGCCGGTCGGTGTGGGCTTCGGCATCAGCAATGCCGAAACGGCCAAGGCGGTGGGTGAGGTGTCGGACGCCGTGGTGATCGGTTCAAGGCTGGTTCAGCTGCTGGAAGTCGAGCAGCCGGAGAACGTGGCCGCAACTGGTGCAAAATTCATGGCTGAGATCCGGTCCGCACTGGACAGCATCAAACCAAAGGAGCCCGACGCATGAGCTGGCTTGAAAAACTTCTCCCGCCCAAGATTCAACCGACCGATCCGAACGAGCGGCGCACCATCCCTGAAGGCTTGTGGATCAAGTGCCCGTCCTGCGAGACGGTGCTGTACAAGACCGACCTGGAGCAGAACGTCAATGTCTGTCCCAAGTGCAGCCACCACCACCGCATCGGCGCGCGGGCGCGGTTGAACGCCTTCCTCGACAACGAGGGTCGCTATGAGCTGGGCCAGGAAGTGCTGCCCGTCGACGCGCTGAAGTTCAAGGACAGCAAGAAATACCCCGACCGGCTGAAGGAAGCGCTGGAGAACACCGGCGAGACCGATGCATTGGTCGTGATGGGTGGCGCGGTGATGAGCGTTCCGGTGGTCGTGGCCTGCTTCGAGTTCGACTTCATGGGCGGCTCGATGGGCTCGGTGGTCGGCGAGCGCTTCGTGCGCGGCGTCGAGACGGCGATCGAGCAGAAGGTGCCCTTCATCTGCTTCACCGCCACCGGCGGAGCGCGCATGCAAGAGGGCCTGCTGAGCCTGATGCAGATGGCCAAGACCAATGCGGCGCTGACCCTGCTGGCCAAGGCAAAACTGCCCTACGTCAGCGTGCTGACCGACCCGACGATGGGTGGCGTGTCGGCCAGCTTTGCCTTCGTCGGTGACATCGTCGTCGCCGAACCGAAGGCCCTGATCGGCTTTGCCGGCCCGCGAGTGATCGAGAACACCGTGCGCGAGAAGCTGCCCCCAGGCTTCCAGCGCGCCGAGTTCCTGGTCGAGAAGGGTGCCGTCGACATGATCGTCGACCGCCGCGAACTGCGCGCCACGATAGCCCGTGCGCTGGCGATGCTGCAGCGCCAGAGCGCCGACGCCGTCGCCTGATTCCGACCATGCTTGACGCGGCCAAGCCCACAAGGCTTGGCCGTATTCATTAGGCCCGACCCAAATGCCCAAGACCCTGCCCGAGTGGCTTGACCACTGCCTGGCCCTGCACCCCAAAGAGATCGACATGACCCTGGCGCGCACGATCGCGCTGCGCGACCGGCTGGGCCTGAAGTTCAAGGTGCCGGTAGTGATGGTGGCCGGTACCAATGGCAAGGGCTCGACCTGCTCGATGATTGAGATGATCGCGCTGCAGGCCGGCTACAGGGTGGGGCTGTACATCAAGCCGCATTTCGTCCACTTCGAGGAGCGCTGCCGCATTAACGGCGCCTCGGTGGCGGCCGAGAGCCTGCTGCCACACTTCGAGGCGGTCGAGGCCGCACGCGGCGATGTGGCGCTGACCTTCTTCGAGTTCACCACGCTGGCCATCATGCTGCGCCTGGCCGAGGAGCCGCTGGACCTGGTGATTCTGGAAGTGGGCCTGGGCGGGCGACTCGATGCGGTGAACGCCATCGACGCCGATTGCTCGGTCATCACCAGCATCGATCTGGACCATATGGACTATCTGGGGCCGGACCGTGAGTCCATCGGCCTGGAGAAGGCGCAGATCATGCGCACCGGCCGCCCGGCCATCGTGAGCGACCCGATGGCGCCGCAAAGCATCATCGACCATGCCCGCGAGATCGGCGCCGACCTGCGCCTGATCGGCCGCGACTTCAACTACAGCGGAGACCGTCAGCAATGGAGCTGGGGCGGGCGTGAACGGCGCTTCAATGCGCTGGCCTATCCGGCGCTGCGTGGCGCGAATCAGCTGCTCAACGCCTCGGGCGCGCTGGCGGTTTTCGAGGCCTTGTTCGACCGGCTGCCGATCAGCGCCCAGGCGGTGCGCAGCGGGCTGGCGATGGTGGAGCTGCCCGGCCGCTTCCAGATCGTCCCTGGCCAGCCGGCCCTGGTGCTGGACGTCGCGCACAACCCCCACGCGGTGGCCGCGCTGGCACAAAACCTGGACCAGATGGGCTACTTCCCCTGCACCCACGCGGTGTTCGGCGTGATGGCCGACAAGGACATCGTGTCCATCTTCAAGCGCATGGCGCCGCTGGTGGATCGCTGGTACTTCACCGACCTGGAGATACCCCGCGCCGCCACGGCCGCCCAGCTTGATCAGCAGTTCCAGGCGCTGCAGGGCCTGGAGGGCTTCAAGCCGCCGCCCGGCTTGCGCTTGAGCCGCCACGCCGACCCGCAGTCGGCGCTGGACGCCGCGGCGGCCGAGGCCACCCCCGCTGATAGAATCGTGGTCTTTGGATCCTTCCACACCGTGGGTGGCGTGCTGAAAAACGGTGTGCCGCGCCTCTAGGTCGCAGGCTGCACACCGAGGCCCGGCACGCGCGCCAATCGGACTCTCAATAGGCCGCATGCCGGCCGTAAAACCGGGCACTCCAACGCTCCCTACACGCCGATATGGGTCTGCTGTCCATCTTCAAGCGCAATACCGAGGGGCGCGAGGCGCCCGCCGCCAAACCCGTCACCGATTCCGCCGATGCTGTGCAACAGCTGCGCGTGCGCGCCCGCCGCCGCCTGATCGGCGCGGCCGTGCTGGTGGCCATAGGCATCATCGGCTTCCCTCTGGTGTTCGAGACTCAGCCACGACCGATCCCCGTCGATTTGCCGATCGAGATCCCGCGCAAGGAGGCCGCCACACCGCTGCCCATGCCCGCCGCGCCGCAGCCTGTGGCCAGCGAGGCTTCAGGCAAGCCTGCCATCATCACCGAGACGCGCGACGGCGACGAGGCGCCGCTGGTGGCGAAGACCGAGCCGGTGGCGCAACCGGCGGAGAAACCGGCCTCCAAGCCGGCGCCGAAGGTGATCGACAAAGCGGCAGACAAAGTGGTGGAGAAATCGGTGGAGAGGGCCAAGCCCGCCGAGGCCGCCCGGGTGCAGGCCCTGCTGGAGGGCAAGGCAGCAGCCAGTGCCGCCGACAAGAAAGCCTCGGACGCCGCCGGCCGTTTCATCGTGCAGGTTGGCGCCTTCGGTGAGGCCAATGCTGCCCGCGAGGCCAGGCTCAAGGTCGAGAAGCTGGGCCTGAAGACCTATACGCAAGTCATCGAGAGCGCCGAGGGCAAGCGCACCCGGGTGCGCGTCGGCCCCTTCGCCACCCGCGAGGAGGCCGACAAGGCCTCCGGCCGTATCCGTGCCGCGGGCCTGCCTGCCGCCATCCTGACGCTGTGAGTCGCTGATGTTCCTGGGCTGGGTCGATATCGCGATGGCCTGCGTGCTGCTGTTCTCGCTGCTGGCCGGCGTGTGGCGCGGCCTGCTGTTCGAGGTGCTGTCGCTGATGGGTTGGGTAGTGGCCTACTTTGGTTCTCAGATGTTGGCCCCATATATCTCGCACTGGGTGCCGGTGGGCGCCGAGGGTTCGACCCTGCATCAGGTCAGCACCCTGGTGCTGGCCTTTGTGTTCTTGCTCCTGCTGTGGGGCCTGGGCGCACGCCTGGTGCGCATGCTGGTGCAGGCCTCACCGCTGAGTGGGCTGGACCGCCTGCTGGGCGCCGGTTTTGGATTGATTCGAGGGCTCTTGATCTGCCTGCTGGCGGTGTTGGTGGTGGGCATGACGCCCGCGGCCCGCTCCGCGCAATGGCAGGATTCGGAGCTGGTTCCCTGGATGCAGGTGGTCTTGCATGGGCTCAGGCCCCTGCTGCCGCCCAGCATGGTGCAGTACGTCGGGTCCTGAGCATCAAGCTCCAAGGATTTGGCGAGCCAAGTTTGAACAAGGAAGTAGCTTATGTGTGGCATCGTCGGGGTGATTTCCAAGGCGCCGGTCAATCAGCTGATCTATGACGCCCTGCTGCTGCTGCAGCATCGCGGCCAGGACGCGGCCGGCATCGTCACCATGCTGGACAACAAGTGCTTCATGCACAAGGCGCGCGGCATGGTCCGAGACGTGTTCCGCACTCGCAATATGCGCGCGCTGCCCGGCAATGTGGGCCTGGGCCAGGTGCGTTACCCGACGGCAGGCAACGCTTACAGCGAAGAAGAGGCGCAGCCCTTCTACGTCAACGCACCGTTCGGCATGGTGCTGGTGCACAACGGCAATCTGACCAATGCCACCGCGTTGAAGAAGGAGTTGTTCGACGTCGACCGCCGCCACATCAACACCGAGAGCGATTCCGAGGTCCTGCTCAATGTGCTAGCCCACGAGTTGGAGCTGGCAGCCCGCGACCTGCCGCTGACGCCGGCCGAGGTCTTCAAGGCGGTGCGCGCTGTGCACAAGCGCATCAAGGGCTCGTACGCGGTGATCGCCTTGATCGCCGGTCATGGACTCTTGGCCTTCCGCGACCCCTTTGGCATCCGTCCGCTGGTGTACGGCGAATCGGGCACCGGCGATGTGATGGTGGCCAGCGAGAGCGTTGCGCTCGAAGGCACCGGCAACAAGCTGACCCGCGATGTCGCTCCGGGCGAAGCCATCTTCATCGACACCCATGGCCAGATCCATGCCGAGCAGTGCGCCGACAACCCGAGCCTGAACCCCTGCATGTTCGAGTTCGTCTACCTGGCAAGACCTGACTCCGTGATGGACGGCGTGTCGGTCTATCAGGCGCGGCTGAACATGGGCGAGACGCTGGCCCAGCGCCTGATCTCGACAATGCCGCCGAGCGATATTGATGTGGTGATCCCGATCCCCGAATCCAGCCGTCCGTCGGCGATGCAGCTGGCCCACAAGATCGGCAAGCCCTACCGCGAGGGCTTTGTGAAGAACCGCTATGTGGGCCGCACCTTCATCATGCCGGGGCAGGGCGTGCGCAAGAAGTCGGTGCGCCAGAAGCTCAATGCGATCGGCCTGGAGTTCAAGAACCGCAATGTGCTGCTGGTCGATGACTCGATCGTGCGCGGCACCACCTCCAAGGAAATCGTGCAGATGGCCCGCGAGGCCGGAGCCCGCAAGGTCTATCTGGCCTCGGCCGCGCCTCCGGTGCGCTACCCGAATGTCTACGGCATCGACATGCCGACGCCGACCGAGCTGATCGCCCACAACCGCAGCATCGAGGAGATCCGCGAGTTCATCGGTGCCGATGCCTTGATCTACCAGGATGTTGCGGCGATGAAGCGCGTGGTTGCGGCGCTCAACCCCAAGCTCAACGGCTTCGAGGCCTCCTGCTTTGACGGTGTCTACATCACCGGCGACGTCAGCAAGGAAGACTTCGAGACCATGCGCAGCCAGCGCTCCGCCCAGGGCAGCGACGAGGAGGACGGCCCCGGGCGGGGACGCCTGGCCATACCGAATGCATCGGAGCAGGGTTGATGCCCGAGCCCGAGATCGGCCCGGTCGAGATACTGAAAACCCAGCACACCATGACCCGAAAAATCCGCACCCGCATCGCCCCGTCGCCCACCGGCTTTCTGCACCTGGGCACGGCCCGCACGGCCCTGTACTCCTGGGCCTATGCCCGCCACTACGGCGGTGAGTTCATCCTGCGCATCGAAGACACCGACGTGGCCCGCTCCACCCAGGACTCGGTCGATCAGATCCTGGCCGCGATGAAGTGGCTGGGCCTGGACTACGACGAGGGCCCGATCTACCAGATGCAGCGCCTGGACCGCTACAACGCGGTGATCGAGCAGATGATCGCCGCTGGCACGGCCTACCGCTGCTACTGCACGCCACAGGAACTGGAGGCGATGAAGGCCGGCCAGGAGTCGCGCGGCGAGAAGCGCCGCTATGACGGCACTTGGCGCCCGGAGCCTGGCAAGACGCTGCCGCCGGTGCCTGCAGGGCTCAAGCCGGTGGTGCGCTTCAAGAATCCGCTTGACGGCGACGTGACCTGGAACGACCTGGTCAAAGGCCCTATCACCATCAACAACCGCGAGATCGACGACCTGATCATCGTGCGGCCCGACGGCATCCCGACCTACAACTTCTGCGTCGTCGTTGACGACTGGGACATGAACATCAGCCACGTCTTCCGTGGCGACGAGCATGTCAACAACACGCCCTGGCAGATCAATATATTCAACGCGCTGGGTGCGCCGTTGCCGCTGTTCGGTCATGTGCCGGTGATTCTTGGCGACGATGGTCAGAAGCTCTCCAAGCGCCGCGGCGCGGTCAGCGTGACAGCCTACGAAGAGGGCGGCTATCTGCCCGAGGCAATGCTGAACTATCTGTCGCGCCTGGGCTGGAGCCATGGCGACGACGAACTGTTCTCACGCGAACAACTGGTGCAGTGGTTCGATGGCGAGCATCTGTCCAAGAGCCCGGCGCAGTGGGATCCGGCCAAGCTGTCCTGGGTCAATGCCAGCTATATGAAGCTGGCCAGCGACGAACGCCTGGCACATCTGGTGCTGCCGCATCTGGCCAAGCTGGGCATTGAAGCGCAGGCCGATGGCTTGCTGGAGCAACGAGTGGCCCTGTTCAAGGACCGCTGCGCGACCCTGGTGGAACTGGCCGATTGGCTGAAGAGCTACTTCCAGCCTGTGGAGGCCACCGAGGCCGATCTCGCGCAGCACGTTACCGAGGCGATTCTCCCGGCGGTCGCTGCTCTTGCCGACAAGCTGGAGTCACTGACAGCATGGGACAAGGCGGCCGTGCAGGGGGCGATCAAGGAAGTCATCACCGCTCAGGGCATCAAGATGCCGCAACTGGCAATTCCAGTGCGCGTGCTGGTCTTCGGCCGCGCGCAAACGCCGTCGCTCGATGCGGTGCTGGCCCTGTTCGAGCAAAAAGTTGTCGTCGAGCGCTTGCGCGGCGTTTGAAAACCGTCATATAATCATTGTCTCGCTTGAACAGCGCGACACTCATAGAGTGAAATTTCTGAGGTAACTTTGAAATTGAATTCGACGGGGGTATAGCTCAGCTGGGAGAGCGCTTGCATGGCATGCAAGAGGTCAGCGGTTCGATCCCGCTTACCTCCACCAATATCTCGCAAGAGATGGAGGCGGCGCGATGTTCAAGACGGTGAAGGATTTGTCCCCTTCGTCTAGAGGCCTAGGACACCACCCTTTCACGGTGATTACAGGGGTTCGAATCCCCTAGGGGACGCCAGATTTGCCGGTATAATGCAGGCGAGTATGGAAAACGAGTTGGCAAGACTCGGCAGAGTAATCTGTGAATATTGCCACCACGCGGAGTGGTAGTTCAGTTGGTTAGAATACCGGCCTGTCACGCCGGGGGTCGCGGGTTCGAGTCCCGTCCACTCCGCCAAGTTTATCGTGCAGCATGGCTTGCCATGATGTGCAACGAATAAGCGACCCGAGGGTCGCTTGTTTTTTGGTTGTCTTGCCCGAACGGCACGGCTGCTCGACGAGAACAGAAAATTCTCTGGGGGTATAGCTCAGCTGGGAGAGCGCTTGCATGGCATGCAAGAGGTCAGCGGTTCGATCCCGCTTACCTCCACCACCCATCTTAGGATGTGTGAATTTGCGGCAGCCGGTTCGGGCGTTGATATTGAACGCGGGTATTGAGAGATATCAGCGCTGGTTTGAAAGAGATTTGTCCCCTTCGTCTAGAGGCCTAGGACACCACCCTTTCACGGTGATTACAGGGGTTCGAATCCCCTAGGGGACGCCAGATTTGCCGATATCATGCCGGCGAGTATGGAAACGAGTTTGGCAAGACTCGGCAGAGCAATCTGCGAATATTGCCGCCACGCGGAGTGGTAGTTCAGTTGGTTAGAATACCGGCCTGTCACGCCGGGGGTCGCGGGTTCGAGTCCCGTCCACTCCGCCAAGTATCAAGAAGAAAAGCCCCAGCAATATCAGTTGCTGGGGCTTTTTGCGTTTGGCTCTGTGGGGCCGAGCTCGCCTTCAGATCTGGCCGTACAGCGCCTTGCGCTGCGGCGTGTAGTGCCACCAGGGCGCAGCCGGCGCGCCGCGCATGAAGTCGGTGGCGGCCATGAAGGTGTCGAGTACGCAGGGGTCATGTCTTGCCCCCGTCACGGCGCACAGCTCCTGGTACAGCACGAAGGCATCGCGGCCGTTCAGTTCGCGGGGATGCTTGATGCCGATCAGCCGCAAATCATTGGCCAGCGACGGGCCGATATTCGGTATGTGCTCGAGTTCATGGCACTCGCTGGCCTCATTGGCTTTCAGGACTTTCATCGGACCTCGGTGTCTCTCACATCAGCATATTGCTGCGTATCAGGCCGACGGCCAGGCCTTCGATCTCGAAGTCATCGACGCCGGCCTGCACGATGATGGGCTCGAAGTCGGCGTTCTCGGGTCGCAGCTCTATCGTGTTGCGGGTCTTGTGGAAGCGCTTCACGGTGACCTCGTCGCCGAGGCGGGCGACGACCACCTGGCCGTTCTTGGCCTCGCGGGTCTTTTGCACGGCCAGCAGATCGCCATCCATGATGCCGATGTCGCGCATGCTCATGCCTTTGACCTTCAGCAGGAAGTCGGGCTTGCGGGCAAACATGCTGGCCTCGACCACATAGGTCTGGTCGATATGCTCCTGGGCCAGGATGGGGCTGCCGGCAGCGACGCGACCGACCAGGGGCAGGGTCAGCTGAGCAAAGCCGGGCAGGGGCATCGAGAATTGGCGGCCGCGGGCCTCGTTGAGCGCACGCAGCGTGTCGGATTTCAGGCGTATGCCGCGGGAAGTGCCGCCGACCAGTTCGATCGCGCCCTTGCGGGCGAGCGCCTGCAAATGCTCTTCGGCAGCATTGGCCGATTTGAAGCCCAACTCGGTGGCAATCTCGGCGCGGGTGGGCGGTGAGCCGGTGCGTTCGATGGCGCTTTGCACCAGGTCCAGGATCTGCTGCTGACGGGCAGTGAGTTTGGGGCTGTCGTCCACGGGCACCTCGTTGCGGCATATGCAGCTGCGGCACAATGCGCGCAGACTGACTGAACATCTATCCAGTAGCTGTATTTTCATCCAGCAAACTCAAAAATGCAAAGAACTTCGCAAACCATTGTCATCCTGGGCACCGGCGGCACGATTGCGGGCACGGCGGCCGATGCTTCCGACAACGTCGGCTACACCGCAGGCCAGATTGGCGTGGCGCAACTGGTCGCCGCCGTGCCGCCGCTGGCTGCGGTGCCGCTGGAATGCGAGCAGGTGGCCCAGCTCGATAGCAAGGACATGGACCATGCGACCTGGCAGCGCTTGGCACAGCGCGTGGCCCATCATCTGGCGCGACCCGAGGTGGCCGGCATCGTCATCACCCACGGCACTGACACGCTGGAAGAGACGGCCTATTTTCTGCACCGAGTGCTGGCACCGAGCAAGCCCGTGGTGTTGACGGCCGCAATGCGGCCTGCCACGGCGCTGTTGACGGATGGCCCGCAGAATCTGCTGGATGCGGTGACCGTCGCGTCCGCGCCGGGTGTGCAAGGTGTGGTGCTCGCCTTTGCCGGCGCCGTGCATGGCGCCATTGACGTGCGCAAGCGCCACAGCTATCGCATCGATGCCTTCGGCTCCGGTGATGCCGGCCCGCTGGCCTTGCTGGAGGAGGGCGCACTGCGCCAGCTTCGTGCCTGGCCCACCGGCGATGCCATCGGCCTCGATTGCCTGGCCCGGGACAGCTCCGCCTGGCCTCGCGTCGATGTGATCACCAGCCACGCCGGTGCTGACGGCCGCCTGGTGCAGGCCTTGCGCGGGCTGGGTGCGCAGGGCCTGGTGGTGGCGGCCACCGGCAATGGCACGGTGCACCAGTTGCTGGAAACCGCGCTGCAGGAGGCTCAGCGCGAGGGCGTGCCGGTCCTGCGCGCGACGCGATGCGCGGACGGCGCCATCGTCGGCGAAGCCCCCGGCGCCTTGGCTTCCGCCATGGCACTGAGCCCGGTCAAGGCCCGGGTGGAATTGCTGCTGCGCCTGCTGCAATCCTGACGAAAAAAACCCCAGACCTGCGAAGGGCTGGGGAGTGACAAAGGCAACAGTCGCTGCCCTTGAGTGTCGCGGTGAACTATGACCGAGGGATGACGTGCCTCAGCCTTGCGGCTTGTATCGCCGCGAGTCGCAACGCCCGCCGGGTCAAGGCTTCCACCTTGCCCGTCCGGGCTCAGACCAGGTTCAGCGCCACATCGATATTGCCGCGCGTCGCGTTCGAGTAGGGGCAAACCTGGTGGGCGGCGTGCACCAACTGTTCGGCGCTGGCCTTGTCCATGCCCGGGATGCTGATGTTCAGCGCGACCTGGATGCCGAGGCCGGCGGGGATGGGGCCGATGCTGACGTCGGCAGCGATCGACGTTTCGGCCGGCAGTGCGAGCTTCATCTTGCTAGCGACGACCTTCATCGCGCCGATGAAGCAGGCCGAGTAGCCGGCGGCGAACAGCTGCTCGGGATTGGTGCCGGGGCCGCCCGCGCCGCCCAGCTCCTTGGGCGTGCTGAGGGTGAGGTCAAGCACGCCGTCGGAGGAGCGTGACTTGCCTTCGCGGCCGCCGGTGGAAGTGGCATGGGCGGTGTACAGAACTTTGTCGAGAGCCATGATGGTTTCCTTCAAGTGAGCGCCGCAGCGCGTGGTGGGTGGGGGTGAATAATTCGGTGATCAAGCCGCCTGCTGCGTCTTCTGCAACTGGTCGCGCAAACGGCTCAGCCGCTGGGTCAGGTCGGTCAATTCGGTCAGCGAGCAGGCGGTGGCGCAGGCCAGCTGCTCGGGGATGTTCTTGGCCCGCGCCTTCATCTGTCGGCCCTCGGGCGTGAGCCGGACCTCGACCCGGCGCTCGTCGTCCTGGGCGCGTTGCCGAGTCAACCAGCCCGCCGCCTCCATGCGCTTGATCAGGGGGGTCAGGGTGCCCGAATCGAGGTGCAGGCGCTCGCCCAGTGCGGAGACGCCAAGGCCGTCTTGCTGCCAAAGCACCATCAGCACCAGGTACTGCGGATAGGTCAGGCCCAGCGGGTCCAGCATAGGCTTGTAGAGCTTGGTCATCGCCAGCGAGGACGAGTACAGCGCGAAGCACAGCTGCACATCCAGCGTCTGCCAGTCCGCTGCGGGTGCTGCTTGCTTGATGGGTGTTGCGATGTGTGCCATGGGGTGAATAGTGGCATGCAATTAGATTGTGAGCAACCTAATTATCGGAGACATCACCCGCAATGGGGTGATGTGGGTGGCGTCGTCGAGTGGCGCCGGTTTATGGCACTCGCGCGTGAGGCGCGCTGACCGGGCTGGTTACAGCGCCGCGGCGGTCGTCAGCGCCTCGATTTCTTCGTTCAGCTCCAGCCAGCGGGCCTCCAAGGTCTCGACCTCCTCGTTGACCTGCTTCAGCCTCCGGCCGCGCTCGGCCATCTGCGGCGGCGTCAGCGCGCGGGAGGCCAGGGCGACCTCGAGCTGGCTGCGCTCGGTGGCCAGGGCGGCCATCTGCTGGTCCAGTCGCTCGACCTCCTTGCGCAACGGGCGGGTGGCCTCGGTCAGGCGCTTTTTCGCCTGGGCCTGGGCCTTGCGATCGCTATGCTTGTCGTTCGAGGACTTGGCGCCGTCGGTGGTGGCGCGCACCGGGCGTGCGGCTTCCTTCTGCGCACGGGCCATCTCGCGCGATGTCTCCAGCAGCCACTTCTGGTAGTCGTCCAGATCGCCATCGAACGGTTCGACCTTGCCATCGGCCACCAGCCAGAACTCGTCGCAGACCTCGCGCAAGAGCGCGCGATCGTGGCTGACCAGCATCACCGTGCCCTCGAACTCGTTCAGCGCCATCGACAGCGCTTCGCGGGTCGTCAAGTCCAGGTGGTTGGTGGGCTCATCCAATAGCAAGAGATTGGGGCGCTGCCAGACCAGCATCGCCAGCACCAGGCGGGCCTTCTCGCCGCCCGACAAGGAGCCGACCTCCTGGCTGACCATGTCGCCGATGAAGCGGAAGCGCCCGAGGAAGTCGCGCAACTCCTGCTCGCGGGCCTGGGGGCTGACCTCCTTGGCCAGGCGGATCATGTGCTGCAGCGGGCCTTCTTCCAGGCGCAGCACGTCCAGCTCCTGCTGGGCGAAGTAGCCGATCGACAGGCCCTTGCCCTCGGTGATCTCGCCGCCCAGCGCCTTCTGCATACGCGCGACGGTCTTCACGAGCGTGGACTTGCCCTGGCCGTTGGCGCCCAGGATGCCGATGCGCTGGCCGGCCAGCACCGAGCGGCTGATATGGCGCACGATGATGTTGTCACGCCCTTCAGTCTGGTACCCGCAGGCCACGTCATCCAGCGTCAACATCGGATTGGGCAGACTCAGCGGCTCGCGGAACTCGAATTCGAAGTCGGCGGACGTCAGCACCGGCCCCAGCTTTTCCATCCGCTCGAGTGCCTTCACGCGGCTCTGCGCCTGCTTGGCCTTGCTGGCCTTGGCCTTGAAGCGGTCGATGAACTTCTGCAGATGCGCCATGCGCTCCTGCTGCTTCTCGTAGGAGGCCTGTGCCTGGACCATGCGCTCGGCGCGCATCATCTCGAAGGCCGTGTAGTTGCCGGTGTAGCGGGTCAGCTTGGCCTCATCGAGGTGCAGCGTGACGCGGGTGATCGCATCGAGGAATTCTCGGTCGTGGCTGATGACGATCATCGTGCCTTCGTAGCGCTGCAGCCAGGCTTCCAGCCAGACCAGGGCGTCCAAGTCCAAGTGGTTGGTCGGCTCGTCAAGCAGCATCAGATCGGCCGGGCACATCAGCGCGCGGGCCAGCTGCAAGCGCATGCGCCAGCCACCCGAAAAGCTGTTCACCGGCGCATCGACCTGCTCGCCGCGGAAACCCAGACCCATCAGCAACGCCTGCGCGCGGGCTCGGGCGTCGAAGCTGCCGGCGTCGGTCAGGTGCATATGCGCCTCGGCGATCGCATGACCGTCGCCGCTGGCCTCGGCCGCGACCAGATCGGCCTCGGCGGCGGCCAGGCGCACATCGCCTTGCAGCACATAGTCGGTGGCCGAGTCTTCGGTTTCCGGCATCGATTGGGCGACCTCGCCGACGGTCCATTGCTTCGGAATGTCGGCGTCGCCCAGGTCGCTTTGCAGGCGGTGGGTCAGCAGCGCGAACAGGCTTGACTTGCCGGCGCCGTTGCGCCCGACCAGGCCGATCTTCTCGCCGGGCTGCAGGGTCACGCTGGCATCGTCCAGCACAACCTTGGTGCCGCGGCGCAGGGTGACGTTCTTCAAAGTAATCATGACTGCAACAAAGCCTCTCGTGTCACCAGCAGGACCTGGTCATCGCCAGCGCTGGTTTCCAACCAAACAACATCCAAACCCGGAAAGGCCTGCTCGAAAAATTCACGTTCATTGCCGATCTCCAGCACCAGCACGGCGTGTTCGCTCATGCAGCGTGGCGCATCGGCCAGCAGCTGGCGCACGAAGTCCATGCCGTCGGCACCGCCAGCCAGCGCCAGCTCGGGCTCGGCCCGGTACTCAGCCGGCAGCTTGGCCATTGAGCCTGCATTGACGTAGGGCGGGTTGCACAGGATCAGGTCCCAGGGACCAGGCACAGCCTTCAGACCATCGCTCTCGACCAGGCTGATCTGGTCTTGCAACGCATGCCGGTCCACATTGATGCGTGCCACGGCGAGTGCCTCGGGGGACAGGTCTGCACCGGTGACCTGGGTCTCCGGCCAGGCCATCGCGGCCAGCACGGCAAGGCTGCCGTTGCCGGTGCACAGGTCCAGAATCTTGCGGGTGTCTTCGCCCAGCCAGGCGTCGAAGGTGCCCTCGGCAATCAGCTCGGCGATGAAGCTGCGCGGCACGATGGCCCGCTCGTCGACGTAGAAGGGCACGCCCTGCAGCCAGGCTTCCTGGGTCAGGTAGGCAGCAGGCTTTCGGGTGGCGATGCGCTGCTCGACCAAGGCGGCAATCTGCGCCTGCTCATCGTCGCTAAGTTCGCGCTCGGCATGATCATCCAACTCATCCAGCGGCAGCCCGAGGCGCCACAGCACCAGCCAGGCGGCCTCGTCAAAGGCATTGGACGTGCCATGGCCAAACGAAACGCCCGCCTGGGTCAGGCGGGCGGAGTGAAGCTCGATGCAGTGAATCAGTTTCAAGATATCAAGGTTTCCAACGTGCGTCGATAGACATTCTTCAGCGGCTCGATCGCGGCCACCTCCACGTGTTCATCGATCTTGTGAATGGTGGCATTGCGCGGACCGAACTCGACCACCTGCTTGCAGATCTTGGCGATGAAGCGGCCGTCCGAGGTGCCGCCGGTGGTGGACAGCACCGGCGTCTTGCCGGTCTCGGCTTGAATGGCGCCGCTCAGCGCTTCGCTCAAGGTGCCGACCGGTGTCAGGAACGGTTCGCCGCCCAAAATCCAGCTCAGCTCGTACTCGAGGCCATGCTTATCCAGCAGTGCAGTGACGCGCTGTTTCAGGCTGTCAGGTGTTGACTCGGTCGAAAAGCGGAAGTTGAAATCCACCACCATCTCTCCCGGGATCACATTGCCGACGCCGGTGCCGGCATGCACATTGGAGATCTGCCAGGTGGTCGGCGGGAAGTAGCTATTGCCCTCGTCCCAGGTCGTGGCGGCCAGCTCGGCCAGGGCCGCTGCGCCCTGGTGCACCGGGTTGCGGGCCAGATGCGGGTAGGCCACGTGGCCCTGTATGCCCTTGACCGTCAGCTTGGCCGTCAGCGACCCGCGCCGGCCGTTCTTGATCATGTCACCAAGCACATCGACCGAGGTCGGTTCGCCGACGATGCAGTAGTCCAGCCGCTGCCCGCGTTCACGCAGTTTGTGACAGACGACGACGGTGCCGTCCAGCGCCGGGCCTTCCTCGTCGCTGGTCAGCAGGAAGGCGACGCTGCCCTGGTGATCGGGATGGGCGGCGACGAATTCCTCGGCGGCGACGACCATGGCCGCGACCGAGGTCTTCATGTCGGCAGCACCTCGGCCGTACAACTGGCCATTGCGGTGCGTCGGCACGAAGGGGTCGCTGGACCAGGCCGTCAGCGCGCCGGTGGGCACGACATCGGTGTGGCCGGCGAACACCAGCACGGCGCCGTCGGCTGAGCGACCCTGCTTGATCGCCCACAGATTGCTGACGCGGAAGTTGTCCGGCCCGCTGTCGATGCGCTCCAGCGTGAAGCCGGCCGCTGCCAGGCGTGTGCCGATCAAGTCCAGGCAGCCGGCGTCATTCGGCGTGAGGGAAGGGCGCGACAGCAGCGCTTCAACAAGACTCAGCGTGTCGGACATGGGGTTCAATTGGGTGACAGAGGCATATGGCTGCTGTCCGTGCGCACGTCCAGCATGATTTCGGTGAAGCTGGCGCCATCGGTCGCGGTTTCTTCCTTCTTTGCGGCCGGCTTGCTGGTCGGTGACACATCGTTCTGCAACCGCCACAGCAGGTTGGTCGGAGAGTCGGCAAAGGCCAGGCCCTCGTCGCGGGTGATGGTGCCGTCGGTGATCAGGCGGGCGAAGTGCTCTTCGAAGGTCTGCGAACCCTCGGCGATGGACTTGGTCATCGCCTCCTTGATGCCGCTGAAATCACCCTGTTCGATCAGCTCCGAGATCAGCTTGGTGTTCTGCAGCACCTCGACCACGGGCACCCGGCCGCCGGCCGTGGCGCGCACCAGGCGCTGCGAGATCACCGCTTTCAGGCCGGCCGAGAGGTCGTTCAGCAGAGCCGCCCGTGACTCGGTCGGATAGAAGGACAGTATGCGGTTCAGCGCATGGTAGCTGTTGTTGCCGTGCATCGTGGCCATCACCAGGTGGCCGGATAGCGAGTAGGAAATGGCCGCCGTCATCGTCTCGCGATCGCGGATTTCGCCTATCAGTATGCAGTCGGGCGACTGGCGCAGCGCATTGCGCAGCGCGACCTGCAGCGAGGCGGTGTCGCGGCCGATCTCGCGCTGATTGACGACCGAGCGCTTGTTGGTGAACAGGTACTCGACCGGGTCTTCGATGGTCAGGATATGACCCGACATATTCTGGTTGCGCTGCTCCAGCATCGCCGCCAGCGTGGTCGATTTGCCGGTCCCTGTCGCGCCCACCATCAGTATCAGGCCGCGCTTTTCCAGCACCATCTTGCCCAGCGAGGCGGGCAGGTTCAGGCTGTCCAGAGAGGGAATGTTGTGCGGGATGTGGCGGAACACCGCGGCGATGCTGCCTCGCTGCTTGAAGCCCGAAAGGCGAAAGCTGCCGACCTTGGAGACCGACACCGCCAGGTTCAGCTCGCCTGTGCTTTCCAGTTCGGCAATCTCGGCCTCGGTCAGCACCTCGGCGATCAGTTGCTTGGGCTGGGCCGGCGTCAGCAACTGGTCGGACAGCTGAAGCACCTGGCCGTTGATGCGAATCAGCACCGGCATATTGGCGGACAGATAGACGTCGGACGCGCCCTTGTCTGCCATCAGACGCAGGATCCGTTCCATGTTTCCGCTCATACCGATGCCTCCCTTGCTGCGCTCGATCAGGCGCGCAGCAGATCGTTGATGCTGGTCTTTGCGCGCGTCTGTGCATCGACACGCTTGACGATCACGGCGCAATACAGGCTGTGGCTGCCGTCGGCGCTCGGCAGCGATCCGCTGACGACGACCGAGCCCGAGGGGATGCGGCCGTAGGTGATCTCGCCGGTGGCGCGGTCATAGATCTTGGTGCTCTGGCTGATGTACACGCCCATCGAGATCACCGAGTTCTCTTCTACGATCACGCCCTCGACGACTTCGGAGCGGGCGCCGACGAAGCAGTTGTCTTCGATGATGGTCGGGCTGGCCTGCAGCGGTTCCAGCACGCCACCGATGCCGACGCCGCCGGACAGGTGCACGTTCTTGCCGATCTGCGCGCAGGAGCCGACGGTGGCCCAGGTGTCGACCATGGTGTTTTCATCGACATAGGCGCCGATGTTGACGTAGGAGGGCATCAGCACGACGTTCTTGCCAATGAAGCTGCCGCGGCGGGCAACGGCCGGGGGCACCACGCGCACGCCGGTTTCGCGCATTTCCTGCTCGCTCAGGTGGGCGAACTTGGTCTGCACCTTGTCGAAGAAGCCCAGGTCGCCGGCACGCATCAGCTGGTTGTCCTTCAGGCGGAAGCTCAGCAGCACGGCCTTCTTGACCCACTCGTTGACCGTCCACTGGCCCACGCCCTGGCGCTCGGCCACGCGGATGCGGCCGGCGTTCAGGTCGGCGATCACATGCTCGACGGCCTCGGCCACTTCGGGTGCGGAGGCGGCACTGATCTGGGCACGGCCTTCCCAGGCGAGGTTGATGATGTCTTGCAGCTGTTGTGTCATGGTGGAGAAACTCGCAGAGGAAAGAGAAGGAATCGGTGGGTCAGAGACCGCGTTTGTATTCAGCGGCGAATGCGACGATGCGTTGCGCCGCCTCCAGGCATTCGGCCTGCTCGGCCACCAGGGCCAGGCGCACACGGCCCGCGCCCGGGTTCACGCCATGGGCTTCGCGCGCCAACAGGCTGCCGGGCAGCACGGTGACATTGTATTGAGCCAGCAGCTGAAGCGCGAACGCGACGTCATCGCCCCCGGGCACGCCGCACCACAGATAAAACCCTGCGTCGGGCAGGGCGACGTCGAGCACCTCAGCGAGCATCGGCGTGATGCGCCCGAACTTGGCGCGGTACTGCTCGCGGTTGGCCACCACATGGGCCTCGTCGTCCCAGGCCGCCAGGCTGGCCGCCTGCACGATGGGGCTCATCGCGCTGCCGTGGTAGGTGCGGTAGAGCAGGAACTGCTTGATCACCTGGGCGTCGCCGGCCACAAAGCCCGAACGCATGCCGGGCACATTGGAGCGCTTCGAGAGACTTGTGAAGGCAATCAGATTGCGGAAGTCGCTGCGGCCCAGCTTGACGGCCGCTTCAAGCCCACCGAGCGGCGCTTCTTCGCGGAAATAGATCTCCGAATAGCACTCGTCGCTGGCGATGATGAAGCCGTGGCGGTCGCTCAGTTCGAACAGCATCTGCCACTCTTCCAGCGGCATCACCGCGCCGGTCGGGTTGCCCGGCGAGCAGACGTAGAGCAGCTGGGTCTTGGCCCAGGCGGCCTCGTCAATCTCGGCCCAGTTGGCCGCGAAGTTGCGCTTGGGGTCGCTGTTGGCAAAGGCCACCTGCGCGCCGGCCAGCAGCGCGGCGCCTTCGTAGATTTGATAGAACGGGTTCGGGCAGACGACCGTGGCACCGGGGCGCGTGGGATCGATCACCGTCTGCGCCAGCGCGAACAGTGCCTCGCGCGAGCCGTTGACTGGCAGGATCTGCGTCGCGGCATCGACGTCAATCGCGTAGCGGCGCTTCAGCCAGGCGCTGATGGAGGCGCGCAGGCCCGGATCACCGGCGGTGGCCGGATAGCCCGACAGGCCTTTGAGATTGGCCAGCAGGGCCTGCTCGATCAGCGCCGGGGCCGGGTGCTTGGGCTCGCCTATGCCCAGGCTGATGGGCGTGTAGGCCGGGTTCGGCGTGACGCCTTTCTGCAGCGCGCGCAGGCGCTCGAAGGGGTAGGGATGGAGCTTGTCCAGCAGCGGGTTGTGAGGGGCCTGAGCGTTCATAGCGGGGATCATAGCCAGAGCTACAGCCAACCACAGCAGCCTGGCTGGGCACAGCGGCAGGCCAATCGGCCTTCGTGGTGGGTGGCGCCGTAGCCGACGGTGATTTCGTCACCGGGGGCTAGCGCCCGCAGGGCAAAGAATTCGACCTGCCCGTCCTGCACCGAGATGCGTGCGTTGGGCGAACAGGAGTGATTGGTGAAGCGCATCGGGTCGGATGAACGGCTGGCGTCGATCGCCCGGCTGCTGGAGAGCTCGACCAGCATGATGCGGCTCAGCCCCTGGGCGCGGCGCCGTGCCTCGGCCACGGTGATGGCCTCGCCGGTCAGCTCGCCGAGCTTGGTGCCGGCTGGTACCGGCTCGTCGGCGAACACGCCAAAACCGTCGATGCGGCTGCGCCGCACGTTGACGGCAACGAGTTGATGGGCGGGGCTGAACGCAAGGGCCAAAACCGGTTTACCGCAACAGGCCGGATTCGGCTCCGTGCACCGGCAAATCGACACGCGGTGCGGGCTTCCAGCCCTTCTTGGCCTGTTCCACCACCACATTGGTGTAGATGCCGCCGCGCACAAACCATTTGGCCGTGATGCGGATGAAGCGCGGGTTTGTGGCCTTGATGATGTCGTCCATGATTGTGTTGGTCACCTTTTCATGGAAGGCGCCCTCGTCGCGGTAGCTCCACATATACATCTTCAGGCTCTTCAGCTCGACGCAGTGCTTGTCGGCAATCATGTCGATGGTGAAGTGGGCGAAGTCGGGCTGGCCGGTCAACGGGCAGTGGCAGGTGAACTCCGGGATCTGGAACTGGATCACGTAGTCGCGTTCCGGCGCCGGATTCGGAAACACGTGCAACTCTTTGCTCGGACGCGAGGGCGGGTTCGGAGGCATCTCACGTTGCTTGGGAGCTGCTTTGGACGGGGTTTTGGCCATGATGAGGTGATGCTGGCGCAGGCGCCGATGTGCAAAACCTCGATGGTATCATCCAGGCCATTCAAAGCGCCTTGTCCGGGCGCTTTTCTTCAGGAAAATCAACGGCTTAGATGGTTTCAAGGCACTCGCGTCCATGCGTCTGAATTCGATCAAGCTTTCGGGTTTCAAGAGTTTTGCCGAGCCCACCAACTTCCAGCTGCCCGGGCAGCTGGTCGGCGTGGTGGGTCCGAACGGCTGCGGCAAGTCCAACATCATGGATGCCGTGCGCTGGGTGCTGGGCGAGTCGAAAGCGTCCGAGCTGCGCGGCGAGTCGATGCAGGACGTGATCTTCAATGGCTCGGGCCTGCGCAAGCCGGCCAGCCGCGCCAGCGTCGAGCTGGTGTTCAGCAATGAAGATGCCCGCGCCGGTGGCCAGTGGAACCAGTTCACCGAGATCGCCGTGAAGCGCGTGCTGACCCGCGACGGCACCAGCAGCTACTTCATCAACAACCAGCCGGTGCGCCGCCGCGATGTGCAGGACGTGTTCCTGGGTACGGGCCTGGGCCCGCGCGCCTACGCGATCATCGGCCAGGGCACGATCAGCCGCATCATCGAGAGCAAGCCCGAAGAGCTGCGCATGTTCCTCGAGGAGGCTGCCGGCGTCTCGAAGTACAAGGAGCGCCGCCGCGAGACCGAGAACCGGCTGCGCGACACGCGCGAGAACCTGACCCGCGTCGAAGACATTCTGCGCGAGCTCAACAACAACCTCGACAAGCTGGAGAAGCAGGCCGAGGTCGCCGCCACCTACCGCGGCTTGCAGGACTCGGGCACCCTGAAGCTGCACCAGCTGTGGTTCCTGAAGCACCGCGATGCCTCTGGCGAGCAGGAGCGGGTGAAGAAGGAAGCGTCCGACGCCACCATCGCGCTGGAGGCCCGGCTGGCCGAGCTGCGCCATGTCGAGGCCGAGCTGGAGACGGTGCGCCAGGCCCATTACGCCGCCGGCGACGAACTGCACGCCGCCCAGGGCCGCATGGCCGAGGCCGCGCTGGAGGTCAGCCGGCTGGAGGAGCGCATCCGCTACGTCGTCGAAGGGCGCCAGCGCGTCGAGCAGCGCCTGATCGAGCTGAAGACCCAGACCGAGAGCTGGGAAGAGCGCCAGGCTCAGGCCGACGAGGAGCTGGAGAACATCGCCATCCAGATCGCCACGGCCGAGGAGCAGAGCGAGATCATGGCCGCCCAGGCCGAAGAGCAGGCGATGAACCTGCCAAATCAGGAAGACGCGGTGCGCGCAGCGCAGGCCAAGGCCAATGAGCAGCGCACGCTGGTCACCCAGGTGCAGCAGCAGATCCAGGTCTTGGCCGCCGACAGCCGCAATATCGACGAGCAATCACGCCAGCTGCGCGGCCGCCGCGAGCGCCTGGCCACCGAGCGCCAGGGCCTGGCAACACCTGACACCGCCAAGCTGCAGGATCTGCAACAGCAGACCGCAGCCGCCAGCGAAGCGCAGGAAATGGCCGACGCCCGCCTGCACGAGCTGACCGAGGAAGTGCCGGCGCTGGACGAGGCGCGCAAGGCCAAGCAGGCCGACGCCAACACGCAGCTGGCCCGGCAATCCGACCTGTCCGCACGTCTCGAAGCGCTGCGCGCGCTGCAGGAAAAGGTCCAGACCGAGGGCAAGCTCAAGCCCTGGCTCGCCAAGCATGGGCTGGACGGCCTGCAAGGTCTGTGGACCAAGCTGCACATCGAGACCGGCTGGGAGAACGCGCTCGAGGCGGCGCTGCGCGAACGGATGGGCGCGCTGGCCGTGGGCCGACTGGAAACGGTGCGCGCCTTCGCCGCCGACGCGCCGCCGGCCCGCTTCGCCTTCTACACGGCGCCCGAGGCCGCGATTGCCAATACGCACGAGACGCTGTCCAAGCTCAGTGACCTGCTGCGCCTGAATGATGCGGGCTTGAAGGCGCTGATGAACGATTGGCTGGAGGGTGTCTACACCGCCGCCCACATCGACGAGGCGCTGGCCAACCGCGCCAGGCTGACCCATGGCGAGGTCATCATGACCCGCGAAGGCCATGCGGTGAGCCAGTTCGCCGTCAGCTTCTACGCGCCCGATTCCGAGCAGGCAGGCCTCCTGGCCAGGGCGCAGGAGATCGAGAATCTGGAGCGTGAGGTGAGGGCTCAATCCTTCATCGCGGAGGATGCCAAGAGCGCGCTGATACGCGCCGAGGCCGCTTACACCGAGGCCTCGCAACGCCTGGTCGGCGTGCGCCGCGAGGCCACCGAGGTGCAGACCCGCGCGCACCAGCTGCAGGTCGAGCTGCTGCGGCTGACACAACAGGCCGAGGCCTCCAGCACGCGCCGCAAGCAGCTCGAAGACGAGTTGTTCGAGATCGACGCGCAGGCGGAAGGCCTGGCCGAGCGCCGCGCCACCGGCGAGGGCCGCTTCGAAGAGCTGGACATCCAGCTGGGCAATACGCAGGAGCGCCACGCCGAGCTGGAAGATGCGGTGATCGCCGCCGAGCGTCGCCTGACAGACGCCCGCGAGCAGCAACGCGCGCTGGAGCGCAAGGCGCAGGAGGCGCAGTTCAGCGCCCGTGCCCTGGCAGCGCGCCGGGGTGAGCTGCAGCGCGCGCTGGAGACCGCGGCCCAGCAGATGGCCACCAATGCACAGACGGCGGAAGCCTTGCAGCAGGAGCTGACGACGCTCAACGACGCCGCCGCCCAGGCCGGTCTGCAGGATGCGCTGGCCGTGAAGCTCGACCGCGAAACGGCCCTGGCCGCCACACGCAGCAGCTATGACGACCTGACCCTGCGCCTGAAGCGGGCCGACGAGCAGCGCATGGAATTCGAGCGCAGCCTGGAGCCGCTGCGCGCGAGCATCACAAAGCTGCAGCTGGAAGAGCAGGCGGCCCAGCTCGGTGGTGCGCAGTACATGGAGCAGCTGACGGCGGCCGAGGTCGATCTTGAAGCGCTGGCCAAGTCGATCGAAGAAGGCAGCGTCAAGCTCTACGGACTGCAGGGCGAGATCGACCGCATCAACCGCGAGATCGCGGCCCTGGGCGCTGTCAATCTGGCCGCGCTCGACGAGCTGACCGCAGCGCGCGAGCGCAAGCATTTCCTCGATTCGCAGACGGCCGACCTGACCGATGCGATGAAGACGCTGGAAGACGCGATCCACAAGATCGACCTCGAAACCCGCGATCTGCTTGGGAATACCTTCCGCCAGGTCAACGAGCATTTCGGCCGCATGTTCCCGATACTGTTCGGCGGCGGCAACGCCCGGCTGCAGATGACCGGTGACGAGATCCTGGATGCCGGCGTGCAGGTGATCGCCCAGCCGCCGGGCAAGAAGAACAGTTCCATCCACCTGCTGTCCGGTGGCGAGAAGGCGCTGACGGCGATTGCGCTGGTGTTTGCGATCTTCCAGCTGAACCCGGCGCCGTTCTGCCTGCTGGACGAGGTCGACGCGCCGCTGGACGATGCCAACACCGAGCGCTATGCGAAGCTGGTGTCGCAGATGAGCGAGAGCACGCAGTTCCTGTTCATCTCGCACAACAAGATTGCGATGGAAATGGCCAAGCAGCTGATCGGCGTGACGATGCAGGAGCAGGGCGTGTCGCGCATCGTGGCCGTCGATATGGACGCTGCGCTGTCGCTGGCCGAGGCGGCATGAGCCACAACTACACAGAAAAGAGGATGGCTAGATGACCTTGACGATAGCCCTGGCCATATTGGGAGGCCTGGTACTCGCCGCCGTGATCGCCCATGGCGCCTGGACGGCGCGCAAGGCCGGCCCGCGCCGTGCCGATGAGCAGCTCGAGCCGCAGATGCGTGAGCCCAGCCTCGGCGAAGCCGCCAGCTCGGCCGAGGCCGCGGCGCTGGAGCCCAGCCTGGAGCAGGACGACAACAGCCGTGTCGCACTGAAACCGGTGGCGCGCAAGCCCTCGCAGCGGCTGGACGCGCTGATCGACGCCATCGCCACCTTGACCCTGGACGCACCGCTCAGCGGCGAGGTCGCCCTGGCCCACTACCCGCCGACCCGCCGCGCCGGCACCAAGCCCTTTCACATCGAGGGGCTGAACACCGTCACCGGCGAGTGGGAACTGCCCGCGCCTGGCCAGCATTACGGCGAGTTCCAGGCCGGCGTGCAACTGGCCAACCGCAATGGCGCGCTGAACCAGATCGAGTACTCGGAGTTCGTGCAGAAGGTCGAGGGCTTTGCCGAGGGGCTGGGCGCCTTCGCCCAATTCCCGGATATGGCCGACGTGGTCGGCCGCGCCCGCGAGCTCGACCAGTTCGCCAGCGAACATGACGCCCAGCTGGCCGTCGTGCTGCGTTCGCGAGGTGCGGCCTGGACGGTGGGCTATGTGCAGCAGATGGCGGCGCGCCACGGCTTTGTGCCAGGCGCCGTGCCCGGCCGACTGGTGATGGCTTCCGAGGAAGAGGGCGCGCCGCCGCTGCTGGTGCTGAGCTTCGACGCCCAGGCCGCGCTGGCCGAAGACCCGCAGCAGAGCTCGGTACGCGAGCTGAGCCTGAGCCTGGACGTGCCGCAGACGCCCGAGGCCGCCGAGCCGTTCGCCGCCTGGCAGCATGCGGCGCGCTCGATCGGCGCGGACATCGGCGCCGAAGTCACCGACGACCGCGCCCAGCCGGTCAATCTGCATGCCTTCGCCAGCATCGGTCAGGAACTGGGCGTGCTGTACCACGCGCTGGCCTCCCGCGACCTGGCGGCCGGCACCCTGGCCGCGCGCCGGCTGTTCAGCTGATCACAAGAACATACCGCCCGAGGCCTCAATGCGCTGGGCATTGATCCAGCGGTTGGCCGGCGCCAGCAGCGAGGCGATCACGCCGCCGATATCGTCCGGCAGGCCGACTCGGCCCAGCGCCGTCTGCGAGGCGACGAACTGGTTCAGCTGCGCGTTGTCACGCACGGCGCCGCCGCCGAAATCGGTCGCTATGGCACCGGGCGCCACCACGTTGACGGCAATGCCGCGCGCGCCCAGCTCCTTGGCCATGTATTTGCTCAGCACCTCGATCGCGCCCTTCATCGCCGCATAGGCGCCATAGCCGGGCAGGGCGAAGCGGGTCAGGCCGCTGGAGATATTGACGATGCGGCCGCCGTCGGCCAGCAGCGGCAGCAGCTGTTGCGTCAGGAAGAACACGCCTTTCAGGTGGATGTTGACCATGTCGTCGAACTGGGCCTCGGTCGTTTCCATCAGGCTGGCATGGGCGCCGGCGCCGGCGTTGTTGACCAGCGCATCGAAGCTCTCGCGCTGCCAGACGGTGGCCAGTTGCTGACGCACCTGCGCAGCAAAGTCGCCGAAGCCGGCGCTTTTGGCCACATCGAGTTGCAACGCCACGGCGCGGCGGCCCAGGCCTTCGATTTCAGCGACGACGGCGTCAGCCTCGGCACGGGCGCTGCGGTAGGTCAGGATCACGTCGCTGCCTTGGCGGGCCAGATGCAGGGCGGTGTTCTTGCCCAGGCCGCGGCTGCCGCCGGTGACGAGGGTGATGGGTGCTTGGTTCATGACTTGCACTTTCAGGGTGGGTTGCGATGAAGAGAAGTCTATTGAGCAAGCCGTTTCACATAAACTAGCTGATTCTGATTTGTTTGTTCTTAAATGCCAGAACAATGAGCCCACTCGAACGCATACAGATCTTCCATCGCGTGGCCGAGTTGGCCAGCTTCAGCCAGGCAGCGGCCAGCCTGGGTCTGCCCAAGGCCAGCGCGTCAACCGCCGTCCAGCAGCTCGAAAGCCAGCTGGGTGCGCGCCTGCTGCACCGCACGACCCGGCGCGTGCAGCTGACGCAGGATGGCCAGGCCTTCTATGAACGCAGCAAGGACGTGCTGGCCGATATGGACGAGCTGCAGGCGATGTTCCAGCAGCATGGCGCCACCGGGCTGACGGGCCGAGTAAGGCTGGACATGAGCAGCGGCTTTGCGCGCCACATCGTCATTCCCCGCCTGCCCGAGCTGCTGGCACAGCATCCGCTGCTGGCCGTCGAGCTGAGCAGCACCGAGCGCCGGGTGGACCTGGTGCGCGAGGGTTTTGATTGCGTGCTGCGTACCGGCAACGTGGTGGACACCAGCCTGATCGCCCGGCCGCTGGGTGCTGTACGCCTGCTGAACTGTGCCAGCCCCGCCTATCTGCAGGCCTTCGGCGTGCCACAGACGCTGGACGACCTGGCCCGGCACCGGTTGGTCCACTTCGTCGGCACGCTGGGCGCCAAGTCGGGAGGCTTCGAATACGTCGATGAGGCCGGCGCGCCGCAAAGCATCGCCATGGCAGGCGCGGTGACCGTCAACAACGCCGAGTCCTACTCCGCAGCCTGCCTGGCGGGCCTGGGCATCATCCAGGTGCCCTGGATTGGCGCGGCCGACCCGCTGCGCGATGGCAGGCTGGTCGAGGTGCTGCCTCAGTTCTCGGCACCGGCCATGCCGCTGAACCTGCTCTATGCCAACCGGCGCAATCTGTCCCGGCGGGTGCGGGTGGTGATGGACTGGCTGGCCGCGGTCGTAGCCGACGCACGGATTGACGGTTAGCCAGCCTGCGCCAGCCGGGGCGCCCGCTGGCCACCCAGGGTCAGCCAGGTCAGCGCCAGCGCGATGAAGGCACCGCCGGCCATGCCCACCACCATGGGTAGTGGCTTGTTGCCGATGAAGGGGCCGCTCACGGCCATCAGCACCGCGCCGGTCAGCATCTGCAGTGTGCCCAGCAGAGCCGAGGCCGTGCCGGCGATGGCGCCATGGTCCTCCAGCGCCAGCACCGAGGTGCTCGGTATCACCAGGCCCATGAAGGCACTGGCGACGAAATACAGGCCTATCAACACCGCCAACTCGTCGCCGCCGGCCAGGTAGTAGCCGAGCAGCAGCACCAGCGGCACGGCACTGGCGATGGCCGCCACCTTGACCACCGGCACCAGGCCGAAACGCTCGCTGAGGCGGCCGGTGAACTGCGACATGCCGATGAAGGCTGCGGCATTCAACGCGAAGGCCAGGCTGTACTGCGTGGGCGTCAGGCCGTAGTGGTCGATCAGCACAAAGGGCGAATTGGCCAGATAGATGAAGAAGCCGCCCATCGCAAAGCTGCCGATGAAGACCAGGCCCAGATAGTGCCGGTCGCGCAGCAGCAGCGCATAGCCGCGCAGTGCGCTGCCCAGGCTGCTTTCCAGCCGCGCCGCGGGCGGCCGGGTTTCCTTCAGCACCGAGCCGGTCAGCACCAGGCCGATCAGCGCCGCGATCGTCACGGCCCAGAACACGCCACGCCAGCTGCTCAGCGCGATCACCGCGCTGCCGGCCAAGGGCGCAAGGATGGGCGAGACGCTGAACACCAGCATCAGCAGCGACATCAGCTTGGTCGCCTCGGTGCCAGTGTGCAGATCGCGCACGATGGCGCGCGGTATTGCCATGCCGGCGGCCGCGCCCAGACCCTGCAGCAGGCGCAGGACGATCAAGGTGTCGATATCGGTGGCCAACGCGCAGCCAACGCTGGTCAACGCGAACAGGCCCAGGCCGAAATACAGCGGCGGCTTGCGCCCCACCATGTCCGATACCGGGCCGTAGAGCAGCTGGCCCAGGCCCAGCGAGAGGAAGAAGGCGGTCAGGCTCATCTGCACACCGCTGCTGTTGGCGCCCAGGCTCGCGCCGATGGCGGGCAGGGCGGGCAGGTACATATCGATGGCAAACGGGCCGATGGCCGAGAGCAGGCCCAGCACGAGGGCTATCTTGAAGAAGCGTGAGGTCATCAAGCAATTGTCCCAGAGCGGGCCGAAGGATGCTTGCCGCCCGCAGCATGAACCGGGCGGGCGACCGGCTTCGGACGCGCGTTCAGCGGCTTTCATATGATGGCGGCTACTTGACAGGTTCTGTCACGCTAGCCCTCGCGGCCCTTCCAGGAGATTCGAGTCATGCATGCAACTGCCATCGAGCAGCTGAGAGAAGAGTACGAGCGCCATGGGGTCGTTTGCCTGCGCGGCGTGCTCAAGCCCACCGAGGTTGACCGCCTGCGCGAAGGCATAGACGCCAACCTGGCCACGCCGAGCCCTCGCGCCAAGGTGGCCAGCCGGCCCGACGATCCCGGCTTCTTCATCGAGGACTTTTGCAACTGGCAGGAGAACGCCGCTTATCGGGAAGTCATCACCCAGTCGGCGCTGGCCGCCCTGGCCGCGCAGCTGACCGGCAGCAGGACGATTCGCCTCTATCACGACCATATGCTGACCAAGGAATCAGGCACGCAGCAGCGCACGCCCTGGCACCAGGACCAGCCCTATTACAACGTCGAGGGCAGCCAGAACGTCAGCTTCTGGATTCCGGTGGATCCGGTGTCGCGCGCCTCCACGCTTGAGTTCGTCGCGGGCTCGCACCGGGGGCCGTGGCTGATGCCGCGAACCTTCATGAGCAACGAGGCCAGATGGTTTCCCGAGGGCAGCCTCGCCGATCTGCCCGATATCGAGGCCGATCGCGCGGCCTACGACATCCTCGGCTGGGCCATGGAGCCCGGCGATGCCCTGGCCTTCAATATGCTGACCTTGCATGCTTCGGCGGGGCTTGAGCCCGGCAGAAGGCGGCGGGCCTTCTCGGTGCGCATGCTGGGCGACGATATGCGGCACGCACCCCGCCGCTGGAAGACGTCTCCGGATTTCCCAGGACTGACCGATCAGCTGCCGGAGGGGGCGCCTATGGATCACCCCCTGTTCCCGGTGCTGTGGCCTTGATCGATCGCCGGCGGTGCGCCGGCAGGCAGGACGCGCCTCCACCATGGCATCTCCATGCCGGCGAAGCCGTGCGGCCGGGTGCCGCTGTGTGGGCACAATGATGCCCATGAGCCAGACCGAAAATCCAGAAATCGCCGCCGCCCGCGCCGCAGCGCTGCGCGAGCAGATCCATCGCCACGCTCAGCTGTACTACGTCCAGGACGCTCCGGAACTGCCCGATGCCGAGTACGACAAGCTGTTCCAGGAGCTGCAGGCCATCGAGGCCGCACACCCGGAGCTGCTGACGCCCGACTCACCGACGCAGCGGGTCATCGGCAAGGTGCTGGACGGCTTCACGCCGGTGCGCCATGCGGTGGCCATGCTGAGCATACGCACCGAGACCGATACCGAGGCCAGTGGCGCGCGCAGTTTCGATGAGCGGGTACGCCGGGAGCTGAAGCTGGGGGCGGACGCGCCGCCGGTCGAATACGCCGCCGAGCTGAAGTTCGACGGCCTGGCGATGAATCTGCGCTACGAGCGGGGCCTGCTCGTGCAGGCGGCCACGCGGGGCGACGGCGAGACCGGCGAGGACGTGACGCAGAATGTGCGCACCATAGGCCAGATACCGCTGCGCCTCAGTGGCTGCACGGCGCCGGTGCTGGAGGTGCGCGGCGAGGTCTATATGCGCCGCGATGACTTCGAGGCGCTGAACGAGCGCCAGCTGGCGGCCAACGAGAAGACCTTTGTCAACCCGCGTAATACCGCTGCCGGCGCCATCCGCCAGCTCGACCCGGCACTGGCCGCACAGCGGCCGCTGAGCTTCTTCGCCTACGGCCTGGGCGAGGTGCAGGGCTGGGACGTGCCGGCCACCCACAGCGCGATGCTCGATGCGCTGCAAACCTTCGGCCTGCCGGTCTGTGCCGATCGCGCCGTCGTGCAGGGCGCCGAGGGCCTGGTCTCCTTTCACCAGGCGATGGGCGCCAAGCGCGACCAACTGCCCTTCGACATCGACGGCATCGTCTACAAGGTCAACAGCCTGGAGCTGCAGCGCCAGCTGGGCTTTGTGACGCGCGAGCCGCGCTGGGCGGTGGCGCACAAGTACCCGGCCCAGGAGCAGGTCACGCGCCTGAACGGCATCGACATCCAGGTCGGCCGCACCGGCAAGCTTACGCCGGTGGCCAAGCTGGAGCCGGTGTTCGTCGGCGGCACGACGGTCAGCAATGCGACGCTGCACAATCTGTTCGAGCTACGCCGCAAGAAGGTGCGCGTCGGCGATCAGGTGATCGTGCGCCGCGCCGGTGATGTGATTCCGGAGATCGTCGGCGTGGTTCCGGGTGTGCGCCCGAGCTATGTGCCCAACTTCCGCATGCCCAAGGCCTGTCCGATCTGCGCCAGTGCCGTGGCCCGGGAGCGGGGCGGCATCGATCACCGCTGCACCGGCGGCCTGTTCTGCCCGGCCCAGCGCAAGCAGGCGATGCTGCATTTCGCCGGTCGCCGTGCGCTGGACATCGAGGGCCTGGGCGACAAGCTGGTCGATCAGTTGGTCGATGCAGGCATCGTCACCAGCCTGCCGGGCCTGTACAAGCTGGGCGTGGCCAAGCTGGCGGCGCTTGACCGCATGGCCGAGAAGAGCGCGCAGAACATCGTCGATGCGCTGGAGAAGAGCAAGAACACGACGCTGGCGCGCTTTCTGTTCGGTCTGGGCATACGCCAGATCGGCGAGGCGACGGCCAAGGATCTGGCGCGGCATTTCGGCAGCATGGACCGCATCATGGACGCCAGCGTCGAGCAGCTGCTGGAGGTGCGCGACGTCGGTCCCATCGTCGCGCAAAGCATCCACCAGTTCTTCCAGCAGCCGCACAACCGCGAGGTCGTCGAGCAGCTGCGCGCGGCCGGCCTGAGCTGGGAGGAGGGCGACGGCGCCGGCGAGCAAGGCCCGCGCCCTCTGCTGGGCAAGACGCTGGTGCTGACCGGCACGCTGCCGACCCTGAGCCGCGATGCGGCCAAGGACATGATAGAGGCCGCCGGCGGCAAGGTCAGCGGCTCGGTGTCGAAGAAGACCCACTACGTCGTCGCCGGCGACGAGGCCGGCTCCAAGCTCGACAAGGCCCGCGAGCTGGGCCTGGTGGTGCTGGACGAGGCTGGGCTGCTGGCCTTGCTGGAGCAGCCGCCCACCTGAAGCTCAAGGGTTCTTGGCGCCGATCAGGCCAACGGCCAGCGCCGTGCCCGCCAGCACGATGGCGCAGCCGATGGCCATCTGCAGATTGAAGGCTTCGCCTAGGAAGGCGAAGCCCCAGACAACGGCGAACACCGGGATCAGAAAGGTCACGGCAATCGTGTTGGTCGGGCCGACCCTTGACATCAGCCGGAAGAACAGGATGTAGGCCACCCCGGAGCACAGGAGGGCCAGCAGAGTCACGCCCATCCAGGCCTGGGCGCTGGGGTTGACGGCGGGCCACAGCAGGGCCGCCGGCACGGCCAGGGTCAGGGCCGAGAACATCTGGCTGCCGGTGGCCACGGCGAGCGGGGCCACATGGCTCAGATAGCGCTTGTTGAAGATGGCCGCCACACCATAGCTGGCCGCCGCCACCAGGCAGGCGACGATGGCCCAGCCGCTGCCGCCGGTCTTGAAGCTGGCCTTGTCCCAGGCGAGAAAGATCACGCCGGCAAAGCCTATCGCCAGGCCCAGCATGCGCAGCGGGCTCAGGCGTTGGCTGAGCCAGATCCAGGCGACGATGGCGCCAAACAGCGGCGTGGTCGCATTCATGATGCTGGACAGGCCGGCCGTGATCGACAGTGCGGCATAGCTGAAGCAGATGAAGGGCAGGCTGCAATTCATCAGGCTGACAAGGAACAGCGGCCGCCAGGCCGTGCGCAACTGGCCCAGGCCGGCTTGCCCCGAGCGCAGGGCCAGCAGCGGCAGCAGCATCAGGCTGGCGCCGGTGACGCGCATCGCCGCCATGGCGATGGGCCCGAACTCATGGGCGCCGAGACGCATGAACAGAAACGAGGCGCCCCAGATCGCCGCCAGCAGGGTCAGCTCGCCAAAATCGAATGCCTTCATGCGTCGGCTGGCGCCAGCACGCCCTCCAGTTCCAGCAGCGCGGTCTTGCGCTCCAGGCCACCGGCATAGCCGGTCAGGTCGCCATCACGGCCCAGCACGCGGTGGCAGGGCACGACGATGGACAAAGGGTTGCGGCCCACCGCCGCGCCGACGGCACGCACCGCGCTGGGCGCATGCACGGCCTCGGCCAGTTCGCCATAGCTCAGGGTCGTGCCGCAGGGGATCTTCAGCAGGCCGGCCCAGACGGCCTGCTGGAAGGTCGTGCCCTCCAGCGCCAGCGGCAGCTCGAAGCGCTTGCGCTGCCCGGCAAAGTACTCGCCCAGCTGGCGGGCCGCTTCATTGAGCAGCGGGTCGTGCTCATCGACCTCGGCCTGCAACACCCCTGGATGGTGCTTCTGCTCGGCAAACCAGATGCCCGACAGGCCCTGCGCGCTGCGCGCCACCGTCAGTGCGCCCAGGGGGGTCAGGACTTGCCGTTGCTTGCTGTGATGACTGGTGTTCATGAGAGCTCGGTGGAAGAAGGGGCCGTCGCGCGCCAAAGACGCATTACCGCATAGCTGCGATAGGGCTGCCAGGCTTGCGACAATTCCAGCACCCTTTTAGGGCTGGGCAGGGGTTCACCGGGCGTGGCCAGCTGCTTGCGCAGGACCACATCGCCGGGCAAGAAGGCGTCGGGCCAGCTCCAGATGCGCATCAGCATATAGCTGGCCGTCCAGGGGCCGAGGCCGGGCAGGGCAATCAATTCCTGCTGCGCGGCCTGATGGGTGATCTGGCTGGCATGGGGTTGGTTGATCAGCAGCCTGGGCCAGGCCTCGGCCAGCAGCCTCAGCGCATCGGCACGGCGGGCAATGACGCCCAGGCTGGCGATGTCGTCGCGCGAGGCCGCGGCGATCTGTTCAGGCTCGGGGAACAAGCGCGTCAGGCCCTCGGGAGCGGCCTGCGCCAAGGGCGTGCCGAAGCGCTGGACGAAGCGGCTGGCCAGCGTGCGAGCGGCCGCCACCGTGACCTGCTGGCCCAGCACGGCACGCACGGCCAGCTCGAAGCGGTCCACACAGCCGGGCAGGCGCACGCCGGGCTGCTGGCAGGCATGGGCGGGCAGGGTGGCCAGGGCCGCGTCGATCTGCAGCGGGTCGGCATCTAGGTCCAGCCAGCGCCGCACCAGGGGCAGTATCGTGGCCGTGGCCGGCACCAGGCCCTCGCTGAGGCTCAGGCGCACCTGGGGCCGGTTGGCATCGAAGGTCACTTCGAGCCAGCCCTCACAGGACTTCCCTGCCTGGCCGGCCTGCCCTAGGCGCAGGCTGCGCCGGATGCTGCGTCTGGCCCTGTCAACCCGCTCGATGCCGGCGATGGCGCGGCGCTCCAGAAACTCCAGCAGCGCCTCCACATGGTAGGGCGGGCGGTAGGCCAGCAGCAGGGCCGAAGGCGTGTCAGCGGCCTCGGCCTTGCCCTCGCGGCGCAGGGCCGTGGGTTGCAGCCGGTAGTGTTCGATGAAGGCGGCGTTGAAGCGGCGCAGGCTGGCAAAGCCGGACTGCAGGGCGACCTGGGTGACGGGCAGGGCCGTGTCGGTCAGCAGGTGCTTGGCCAGCAGCAGGCGGCGCGTCTGCAGATACTGCAGCGGCGTCACCCCATGCTCGGCGGCAAATATGCGGCGCAGGTGGCGGCTGGTGATGCCCAGGTGGGCGGCGAGGTCCTCGACGCTGGCCTCGGCCTGGGTCTGGCCGTCGAGCCAGGCGGCGGCCTGCTGGGCCAGGGTCCTGGACGCATCCATGACAGACCAGCGCAGCGCGCCGCCCGGCGCCAACTCGGGCCGGCACTTCAGGCAGGGCCGGAAGGCCGCCGCCTCGGCCTGGGCCGCATGGGCGAAGAACACGCAGTTCTCGCGCTTCGGTGCGCGGACGCGGCAGATCGGCCGGCAATAGATGCCGGTGGACGTGACGCCGACGTACATCTTGCCGTCAAAGCGCGAGTCGCGAGCCTGGAGGGCGGCGTAGCAGGCGTCTGGCGAGAGTGGCAGCGAGGTCGGCAGGGAGTCCATGGGGCCATGATAGGCCTATGGGGTAGCCATTTTCGGACCTGTCGGTCCGGCATTCCTGCGGAATGAGCGGACCTGTGGGTCCGGCATGGCGGGCGGCCCGTTGCTACATGGCCTTGAACTGGTGGACGTAGGCGCGGCTGACGGGCAGCTCGCGCTCCAGGCCCCTGAAGCGGACGAACAGACGGCTGGCCTCATCACGCCGAGTGCCGGCCAGGTGGTCGAGGTTGATCAATGTGGCGCGGTGGACCTGAAGAAAGCGCGCCGGGTCCAGCTGGGGCAGCAGTTCGACGATGGAGGTACGTATCAGGTACTCGGCCGTCGCCGTCTGCACGCAGGTGTATTTTTCGTCGGCATGGAAGAACAGCACCTCGCCAATGGGAATCTGGTGCATCAGTTCGCCCTGGCTGGCGCGGACGTAGCGCAGCACCGGAACGGCTGCCGTGCCGCCCATCAGCCGCTGCAGGGCATGGGCCAGGGCCGCATCGGGCTCGGCCGCTGGCGCCGTCAGGCCGGCCTTGACCCGGGCCAGCGCCTTGGCCAGGCGCTCGGCCTTGACCGGCTTCAGCACATAGTCCAGCGCGGCATGTTCGAAGGCCTCCAGCGCGTACTCGTCATAGGCGGTGACGAAGACGACCCGCGTGGCCCCCTCGATGCCCTGGGCCACCTCCAGGCCCGTCAGGCCGGGCATCTGTATGTCCAGAAAGGCCAGGTCGGGCTGCAGCTCGGCAATTCGCGCGGCGGCCTCGACGCCGTTGCGGGCGACGTGGACGATCTGCAGCTCGGGCCACAGCAGGGCGAGCTGGTCTTTCAGGTACTGGGCCAGATGAGGTTCGTCGTCAGCGATCAGGGCTGTTGTCATGAGCTTACTTGAGTTGATAGGGGAGATCCAGGACCGCCTCGGTGCCCGGCCGGCCGGGGGTCAGGCGAAGGCTGGCCAGACCGTCATAGCGGGTCCGCAGGCGCTCGCGGATATTGTTCAGCGCCAGACCCGAGCCGCGGCGGCCGGGGCGGGGCTGGGCGTCCACGCCCATGCCGTCGTCGGTCACCGTGATGTGCAAGCGGCCCTGGGCCACCCTTGCTGTGATGCGCACCATGCCACCTTCTATCTTGGGCTCCAGGCCATGGTGGATGGCGTTCTCGACCAGGGGCTGCAGCAGCAAGGGCGGCACGGTGGCGGCCCGGGCCTCCGCACCGGCCTCGATGGCGTAGCTCAGGCGCCCGTCCATGCGCGTCTGCAGCAGGACCAGGTAGCTGGCGACCGTCTCCAGCTCCTGCTCCAGCGTGCAGTCGTCGCGGCGCAGGTTTTGCAGGCTGGCGCGCAGGTAGTCGGTGAAACTCTCCAGCATCTTCTTGGCACGGGGCGTGTCGTAGTCGATCAGGCTCTGCACATTGGCCAGGGTGTTGAACAGGAAGTGAGGCTCGATCTGGGCCTGCAGGAGTTTCAGCTGGGCTTCGGTCGCCTTCAGCTGCAGGGCCTGCTGCTTGGTGTGCACCCGCCACCACAGCCACTGGATCAGCGACAGCAGCACCGAGATGGCCAGGAACTGACCCCAGGCGCCGCGGCTGCTCATGAAGTGGCGCAGGATGTCGAGCTGCCAGATCAGGTCGACCAGGCGCAGGCCCAGCAGAACGCCCAGCGTGCCGCCGAGCATCCCTATCGCCGTGTAGAACAGGGCGGCGCGCCAGTCACGCCAGGTGCCGATGGCGGCAACCCAGGGTGCCGGCAGGCCCAGTTCCAGGCCACGAAAGATCGCGGTGAAGGTGTAGGCCACGCTGAGGCTCAGCAGGACATTGGCCGGCAGGCTGATCTGCCACCAGCGGGCGGTTGTGAAGCCGTTGCTGATGGCGCCCGACACCAGGGCCAGGGCCAGGCCGATCAGCAGCGCGAGGCCGGTGATGACCGCCAGCCTTGCCCACAGTGGCTCCGCGCGGTGCCGGCTCATGCGCCACTGGTGTTTCCAGGCGCTGATCAGGATGGCTGATGTGTTCATGGCCGCTAGTGTAGAAAGGCTGGCGCCGCCAGGGCTGTGGCCGGCGACGAATCGACAGCCGAGGCGCCGGACAGCGGTTACGCGGGAGGTGCGGGTGGGGGCCGACGTCATGCCTACAATCCGCCCAGTCATTTCCATCCAGCCACTGCGCTGCAGAACAGGGACCCCCATGCAAGTCAACGCATCGATCTTCAAGGCCTACGACATCCGCGGCATCGTGCCGAGCAGCCTGAACGAGGCACTGGCCGAGCACCTGGGCCGGGCCTTCGGCAGCGAGGCGTTGAAGCTGGGCGAGAAGGCGGTCGTCGTCGGCCGCGACGGGCGCCTGTCCGGCCCCGGCCTGGTGGCGGCGCTGATGCGCGGCCTGGCCTCGACCGGCCTGGACGTCGTTGATCTCGGTGCCGTGACGACGCCGATGCTGTACTACGTGGCGGCGACGCGCAAAAAGCAGGGTTGCACGTCCGGCATCATGGTCACCGGCAGCCACAACCCCAAGGACTACAACGGCTTCAAGATGGTGCTGGGCGGCCGAGCCATCTATGGCGACGACATCCAGGGCCTGCGCCAGCGCATAGAGGCCGAGGACTATGTCGTGGGCAAACGCCCTGGCCGCCTGGGCCGGATGGATGTCGAGGCCGAGTACCGTCACCGCATCGTCAAGGACGCCAAGCTCAAGCGGCCCATGAAGATCGTCGTCGATTCCGGCAACGGCATCCCGGGCGCCACCGGTCCGGCCACCTTGAAGGCGCTGGGCTGCGAGGTCATCGCCCTGTATTCGCGCGTCGATGGAGACTTCCCCAACCACCATCCGGATCCGTCCAAGCCCGAGAACCTGCAGGACCTGATACGCACCGTCAAGGCCACCGAGGCCGAGCTGGGCCTGGCCTTCGACGGCGACGGCGACCGCCTGGGCGTAGTCACCAAGGAAGGCAACATCATCTACCCGGACCGCCAGCTGATGCTGTTCGCGCTGGACATCCTCAAGCGCAAGCCCGGCAGCACCATCATCTTCGACGTCAAGTGCACCCAGCAACTGCCACTGGCCATACGTGCCGCCGGCGGCGTGCCGCTGATGTGGAAGACCGGCCATTCACTGGTCAAGGCCAAGCTGAAGGAGACGGGCGCGCCGCTTGCCGGCGAGATGAGCGGCCATATCTTCTTCGGTGAGCGCTGGTACGGCTTCGACGACGCGATGTACACCGCGGCGCGCCTGCTGGAGATCCTCAGCCGCAGCGATGACCCCAGCGCCGTGCTCAATGCGTTGCCCACGAGCTTCAGCACGCCCGAGCTGAACGTGCCCTGCGCCGAGGGCGAGCACCACGCCGTGGTGCAAAAGCTCAAGGAGCAGGCCCAGTTTCCTGGTGCGCTGGAGGTCATCACCATCGACGGCCTGCGCGTCGAGTTCGCCGACGGCTTCGGCCTGATCCGTGCCTCCAACACGACGCCGGTGCTGGTGCTGCGCTTCGAGGGCCAGACCGAGGAGGCCCTGCACCGCATCGAGGCCTTGATGATGGAACAGCTGCGCCTGGTGAAGCCGGATGCGCAAGTCACTGCCGGGCACTGAATGAGTTCATGGCAGCGGCGGCTGAGTCGCGGCGCCTACTCGGGCCTGCTGCGGCTGATGCAGCCGGCCTATGTGCTGCGGCTGTGGATGCGGGGTCGCGCCGAACCGCTTTACCGCCACGCCATCGGTGAGCGCTTCGGCCGCTACCCGGCCGACGAGGCCGGCAGCGGCTGGCTGTGGATACATGCGGTGTCGCTCGGCGAGACACGGGCCGCTACGGCACTGATCGCGGCGCTGCGTGCCCACCGGCCCGGCCTTCGCCTGCTGCTGACCCATGGCACGGCCACCGGCCGCGAGGCCGGCCGCGCCCTCCTGCGCGAAGGCGACGCCCAGGCCTGGCTGCCCTATGACAGCCCCGGCGCGGTGCGGCGCTTTCTGCGCCACTTCAGGCCGGCGCTGGGGGTGATGATGGAAACCGAGGTCTGGCCCAATCTGCTGCGGGCGGCGCGCCAGGCCCGCGTACCGATGGCGCTGGCCAATGCCCGTCTGTCGGAGAAAAGCCGCCGTCAGGGCGCGCGTCTGGACGCCATCCTGCGCCCGGCCGTGCAGAGTTTCGGCCTGGTTCTGGCCCAGACCGAGGCCGACGCCCAGCGTCTGCGCGAGCGCGGGGCGCTGACGGTCGAGGTGGCCGGCAATCTGAAGTTCGATGTGACGCCCGATGCGGACCTGCTGGCCCGCGGCCGGCAATGGCGTGAACTGCTCGGCCGGCCGGTCCTGCTGGCCGCCGTCACCCGTGAAGGAGAGGAGGCCCAGCTGCTGGGGGCTTGGCAGGCCCATGCCTGGCCCCAGGGCGAACGACGGCCGCTCTTGCTGCTGGTGCCCCGCCATCCGCAGCGCTTCGTCGAGGTGGCCGAGCTGGTGGCCGCGCATGGCCTGACCCTGGCGCGGCGCAGCGGCTTTGTCGATGGCCCGGATGCCCAGGCCCTGGCCGCCGACGCCTGGCTGGGTGACAGCATGGGCGAGATGGGCCTCTATTACGGGCTGGCCGATGTGGCCTTGCTGGGCGGCAGCTTTGCGCCGCTGGGCGGCCAGAACCTGATCGAGGCGGCGGCCTGCGCCTGCCCGGTCGTGATGGGCCCGCATACCTTCAATTTTGCCGAGGCCGCCGAGCTCTCAAGACAGGCCGGCGCAGCCTTTAGGGTGGACGGTATGGCCGCCGGCCTGGCGCAGGCCCAGCGCCTGCTGGCCGAGCCGGCTTCCCGGGCCGCGGCGGGACAGGCCGGCCTGGCCTTCTCGGATCAGCACCGCGGCGCCGCCGAGCGCATGGCGCAGCGCCTGCTGAGCTTGCTGCCCTGACCGGCGCGCGCTATTCGGCGATGCGGTAGGTGCCTTTGCCGCCGCGCTTGGCCTCGTACATGGCCTGGTCGGCGCGCCGGCACAGGGCGTCGGGGCTCTCGCCTATGACCGCGTCGGCCACGCCTATGCTGGGCGTGGTGACGGCCTCGTGACTACCCAGCAGGTGCGGCTGCGACAGCGAGGCGACGATGCGCTCGCACAGTGTCTGCACGGCCGCCCGGTCGCCGGCCTCCTCCAGCAGCACGGTGAACTCGTCGCCGCCGAGGCGGAACACCAGATCGGTGCCGCGCACGCAGGCGGTGAGCCGGCGCGCCACCGCGATCAGCAGCTGGTCACCGGCCTCGTGGCCCAACTCGTCATTGACTCGCTTGAAGCCGTCCAGATCGATGAACATCAGCGTCACGGCCGGGCCGGAGCGCGCAAAGCGGCGCAAGGACTCGGCCAGGCGCTCGTCGAAATGCCGCCGGTTGGGCAGGCCGGTGAGGCTGTCGCGGCGGGCCATTTCCTGCAGGGCCTTCTCATGCCCCTTGAGGATGGAGATGTCGCTGAACACCCGGGCGTGGTGGGTGGCACGGCTGGTTTCGTCGACGATGCGGCTGGTGCTGAGCCAGATGTCCAGGCCTTGGCCATCCGCCAGCACCAGATGGGCCTCGCCGACCCAGCGTTGGGCATCGGCGTTGCCGGTCAGCGTTGCGAAATCGGGCACCGGCGGCAGGCCCACCTCGGTGGCCGGCCGGTGCTCCACCTGGGCCAGGGTGCGGCCCGTCATCGCCGAGAAGGCGCGGTTGACATCGATGATGCGGTCCTCGGCATCGGTCACGACCACCGCATCGGCCGTCTCTGCAATCACCTTGGAGGCCAGGGCCAGGCGCTCAGCATAGGCGCGGCGCTCGGTCACGTCCTCGGCGATCACCAGCAGATGGTCCATCTCGCCATCCACGCCGAGCACCGGCGCCTTGAAGGTGTCGAAATAGCGGCGGCCCTCGGGGCCGTCGAAGATCTGGCCCGGAAAGCGCCGCGGCTTGCCGTCGCGCAGCACCTGCAGGTCCTGGTCATCGAAACGCTGGGCATCGGCCGGGGCATAGAGATCGCGCACCGTGCGGCCCACGACCTGGGCGGCCGGCATGTGGAAGCTGCGCTCGGCCGCATGGTTCCAGAACTCGTATAGGCCCAGGCCGTCGGGACGCATGCTCTTTGCATAGACCGGCAGCGGCAGGAAGTCGAGCAGGTTCTGCAGAAAGCGGCGGTTCTCGTCCAGATCGCGCTCGGACAGCTTGCGGTCGGTGATGTCGCGCGAGATCAGGGCCACCCCGTCGTCCACCGCCACCACCTGCTGGTGCAGCCAGCGCCCCTTCATCGGCCCCAGCGTGGCCTGCAGCTCGCTGGTGCTGGCCTCGCGGCTGACGATCACCTGCTCGAAGGTCTCCATTGCCCGGCTGCTGCGCATGGCCGGGAAGGCCTCGCTCAGCGGCCGGCCCAGCATCTGCTCCAGCGGCAGCCCCACCATCTCGGCGGCGCGGCTGTTGGCATCGGTGATCAGGAAGTCCTGCAACTGCCCCTTGGGGCCGCGCTGGGCCAGCATGATGGAGATCGCGTCCAGGCTGCCCTCCAGCGCCGCACGCAGACGCGACTCGGCCTGCTGTTGGGCCTTCTTGCTGGCGTCCACGCGGCGCTGCTGCTGCAGCAGCAGCCAGGTGCCCAGGCCAAGCAGGGTGCCAAAGCCGGCGGCCCACAGCAGCAGGCGCAGCCGCGTGCGGCGGTAGTTGGCCAGGCCTTGGTCGGCGTCTGTGGCCACCACGGCAAGCAGGGGGTAGCGGTCCAGCGGCAGAGCGGTGATGAAGCGCTCCCGGCCATCGATCTCGCTTTGCGTCGGCAGGCGCAGCGCGCGCGCTGTCGAGACGCGCTCGGCCACGCGCTCGGCATTCACCTTCTCGCCATAACTGAGCTTGCCGTTCAGCAGCCGGGCCCGCACCAGGCCGTCCTGACCTATCAGACTGACGGCGGTGCTGGCAGCCTCGCTACTGGCATGTTCCGAGGTCAGCAGCCGCGCCGGTATCAGTACGGTGACGACGCCAGCAAACTGTCCCTGCGCATCATCGATGCGCTGCGAGATCGGCAGCAGCGGGGCGTCCAGCGCCTGCTGGAACTCGGTCGGACCGATGTCGACACTGCCTGGCGCGGCACGGGCCAGTCGCTTGAAATAGTCCTCGTCGGCCACACTCGGCGCCAGATCGGTGCCGGCGGAGTCGATCACCAAGCCGTTCTTGTCGGCGACCATGATGGCCTTGGCAAATTCCTGGGCCAGCAGCCCCTCGGCGGCCAGACTCTTCAGGTTCATTTGGCGTTCGGAGTCGCGCAGGCGCCGTATCAGCTGGGTGGTGTGCAGCACGCGGTCCAACACCTCGGTGGTGCGCGAGGCCAGTTTCTGCGTGCTTCGGGTCGACCCATCGAGCAGGGCATCGACCTCGGTGCGGTATTCGAGCTGCAAGCTCATCCACAGAATCACCGCCAGTGCGGTGGCCAGCAGGCCGGCGGCGACCAGCAGACGCGCCGACGACGCGCCCATCCAGCCTTGACTGGGGCGTACAAACTGCGGGCGCCACATGGTTAGTTCTGATCTCGGTCGTTTTCTGCCGCGCCAGTGTAGCGGCGGCGCTGTGTGAGATGCTGCGAATCCCCAACGATTCACGGCATGATGATCGCCGCAAACGACCGAGGAGACTTGATTTGGCTCAATTCGCGAGAAGGGGACGGCGCGGCCCGGCGGCGCTGCTGCTGGGCGGCGTGCTGTGGCTATCGGCCTGCACGGGCGCCCGCGCCCCACAGTACCCGGCGCTGGACTATCGCGTGCCCGAACTGCCCGAGGCCGGCTCCGGCTACCAGGCCAAATCGGGCTGGGCGACGCAACGCTTTGCGGTGGCCGCCGCCAATCCCCTGGCCACCGATGCTGGCTATCAGGTGCTGAAGGCCGGCGGCTCTGCACTGGACGCCGCGATTGCCGTGCAGATGGTGCTGGCCCTGGTGGAGCCGCAGTCCAGTGGCATCGGCGGCGGCGCCTTTCTGCTCAGCTGGGACGGTCGGGCCTTGGCGGCCTGGGATGGTCGCGAGACCGCACCGGCCGGAGCCGACGAGAACCTGTTCATGCAGGCCGACGGCAAGGCCATGCCCATGATGCGGGCCATGGTGGGCGGCCGTGCCGTCGGCACGCCGGGCGTGCTGCGCATGCTGGAGCAGGCACACAAGGAGCAGGGTGTTCTGCCATGGGCCTCGCTGTTCGAGCCGGCCATACGCCTGGCCGAGCAGGGCTTTCGCATCAGCCCGCGGCTGCATGGCCTGCTGAGCGGCGAGCGCGCGCTGCGGCTGGACCCGCAGGCCGGGCCGCTGTACTACCGCGCCGATGGCGAGCCGCTGCCGGTGGGCCATCTGCTGAAGAACCCGGCCCTGGCCGAGGTGCTGCGTGCGGTGGCGCGCGAGGGCTCGGATGCCTTTTACGGCGGGGCGGTGGCCGCCGATATCGTGCACCGGGTGCAGCGCCATGCCGGCAATCCGGGGCGGCTGGCCCTGGCTGATCTGGCGGCCTACCAGCCGAAGAAGCGCGAGGCCCTGTGCTCCCCCTGGAAGGCCCGCCCCGAGCGCAGCCTGCGCGTCTGCGGCTTTCCGCCGCCCTCATCGGGTCATCTGACGGTGATGCAGATCCTCGGCCTGCTGGAGCAGGTACCCGAAGTCGGCACTGCGTTCGGCACCGAGCAGGGCCAGGTCATGCCCTCGGCCGACTGGTTGCACCGCTATCTTGAGGCCTCGCGCCTGGCCTTTGCCGACCGCGACCTGTTCATCGCCGACCCGGACTTCGTAGCCGCGCCCGGTGGCGCCTGGGCCAGCCTGCTGGCGCCCGCCTATCTGAAGCAGCGTGCCGCCTTGATCGGCCCCAAGAGCATGGGCCAGGCCCGGGCCGGCCAGCCGGGCGGAGAGCGCAGCGCCTATGCCCCGCAGGCCGCCCAGCCGGAGTACGGCACCAGCCACATCAGCATCATCGACGGTCAGGGCCGGGCGGTGGCGATGACGACCACCATCGAGGCGGTGTTCGGCTCGCGCCTGATGTCCGACGGCGGCAGCGGCAAGGCCGGCGGTTTCCTGCTCAACAACCAACTGACCGATTTCTCGCTGGCGCCGACCGATGGCCAGGGCAGGGCGGTGGCCAACCGGCTGCAGCCGGGCAAGCGGCCGCGCTCCAGCATGAGCCCGACCCTGGTGTTCGATGGCAGCAGCGGCCAGCTGCTGATGAGCCTGGGTTCGCCCGGCGGCCCGGCCATCATCCACTTCGTGGCGAAAACGCTGATCGGCACGCAGCAATGGGCGCTGGACGCGCAACAGGCGATCAGCCTGCCCAACTTCGGCAACTTCAACAGCCCCAGCCTGCTGGAGCAGGGCCGCTTCCCGGCCGCCACCGCCCAGGCTCTGAAGGCGCGCGGCCACCAGGTCATTGAGACAGAGATGACCAGTGGCCTGCAGGCGATAGAGCGCCGGCCCGGCGGCTGGTTCGGCGGCGCGGATCCCCGGCGCGAGGGCGTGGTGCGCGGCGATTGACCGCCCGTTCTGGGTCACAATCGTCCGCAACCGTCCGCCTCCAAATAACGATGCCCCACAGCAACTCGCCCCTGTTGGACCCCATGGCCATGCGCCAGGCGGGTCGTGAGCTGCTGTCGCTGGCCTTGATGGACGCGCGCAACCACACCTTGCGCCTGCTCTCGGCGCTGGAGCAGGCCCAGGAGAAGTCGGGTCTGGCCGGCCTGGCGCTGTGGCATGTCGGCCATGTCGGCTGGTTCCAGGAGTACTGGCTGGCGCGCAATCTGCAACGCGAACGAGGGGCTTTGTGCGACCCCAGTCTGCCGCGGCTGGCCTCGGTCGAGCCCCGCGCCGACTCCTGGTTCTCCGAGGACGGCCCGCAATGGGATGCGGGCCGGGGCGACCCAGGCCCCGACGCAATGGCCGTGCGCGACTACCTGGCCACGACGCTGGACCTGACCCTGGAGCTGCTGGAGTCCGCCGGCCCGGGTGATGACAGCCTGTACTTCTTCCGCCTTGCCCTGCTGCACGAAGACCGCCATGCCGAGGACTTGATGAGCTGGGTGCAGGCGCTGGACCTGGGTGGCCGCCAGCTCGATGAGCTGGTCCACGGCCCCGTGCCCCAGGCGCCGCGGGAGGCCCTGCTGTGCCCGGCGACGAGTTGGTCGCTGGGCCACGCGGGGCCGGGTCTGGTGCTGGACTACGAGGGCGGTGCGCTGCAGATCCAGGTGCCCGAGTTCGAGATCGATGCGCAGCCGGTCAACTGGGCCCAGTACACCGAGTTCATCGCCGATGGCGGCTATGACAGGCGCGACTGCTGGAGCGAAGCTGGTTGGGCCTGGGTGCAGGCCGAGGGACGGCGCAGTCCGCGCTATGTCGAGCAGGTCGGCAACGGCGTGCTGGTGCGCCGCTTTGGTCACAGCACGCGGCTGTCGATGCTGCAGCCGGTCATGCATGTGAGCCTGCACGAGGCGCTGGCCTGGTGCCGCTGGGCCGGGCGGCGCCTGCCCACCGAGGTGGAGTGGGAGCTTGCAGCGGTACAGGGCCGCTCCCGGGGCCTGCAATGGGGCCAGGTGCAGGAATGGACCAGCAGCGGCCTGCGCCTGCTGCCCGGCGCAACCATGGCGCCCTGGCGTGCCCGCCCGCCCGGCAGCGCTGCCTGCGCCGTGCGCGGCGCCTCATTTGCCAGTGCGCCGCGCATGCGCCACCCCAAGGCCCGAGAGGCCTGGAGCGAGCTGCACGATGTGGGCTTTGTCGGCTTCAGGTCCTGTTCCGCATGAGCGACAGCATTGCCACCGCCTGGGCCCTGATCACGCACACCGACGCCAACTTGCTGAGCGTCGTGCTGCTGTCGCTGCGTGTCAGCGCCGGTGCCTGCCTGATCGGCGGCCTGCTGGGTCTGCTGCTGGGCGCCTGGCTGGCGGTGGCGCGCTTCCCGGGCCAGCGCGGCGTGGTGGCGCTGCTCAACACGCTGCTGGCCCTGCCTTCGGTGGTGGTGGGGTTGCTGGTCTATCTGTTGCTGTCGCGCTCGGGCCCGCTGGGGGCCTGGGGCATCCTGTTCACGCCGGGTGCGATGGTGGTCGCTCAAAGCATCCTGGTCACCCCCATCGTGGCGGCGCTGACGCGTCAGCTGCTGGTGGGTGCGCTGGTCGAGGGCGGTGATACCTTGAAATCGATGGGCGCCGGCCCGATGCTCAGCGCCGGCCTGCTGATGCTGCATGAACGCTGGGCCTTGCTGACGGTGCTGCTGACGGCCTTTGGTCGCGCCATCTCCGAGGTGGGCGCGGTGATGATGGTGGGCGGCAATATCGACGGCCTGACCCGGGTGATGACGACCAGCATCGCGCTGGAAACCAGCAAGGGCGACCTGCCGCTTGCCCTGGCGCTGGGCATTGTCTTGCTGGCCGTGGTAGGCCTGATCAACTTGCTGATCGCGCTGGCGCAGAGTGGGCCGCGGCTGGTCGGGGCGGAGCGTATATGACGGCCCTGCTGCGCTTGGACGCCGCCACGGTGCGCTTTGGTGACCACACGGCCTTGCACCCAACCACGCTGCAGATCCAGTCCGGCGAGCGTCTGATGCTGCTGGGCGCCAATGGTTCGGGCAAGACCACTCTGCTGCGAGTGCTGCACGGGCTGCAGCTCTTCGAGGGCCGGCGTCTGCTCGCGGACCAGGTCTTGCGCCAGGCCATGGTCGCCCAGCGACCGTTCCTGCTAAGCCTCTCGGTCTGGCACAACGTGGTGCTGGCCCTGTGGCTGGCCGGCGTGCCGCGTGGGCAGCGACCGGAGCGGGCACGCCAGGCCCTGGCACGCGTCGGGCTGACCGACATGGCGCAACGGCCGGCACGGGTGTTGTCCGGCGGCCAGCAGCAGCGTTTGGCGCTTGCTCGGGCCTGGGGTCTGCAGCCGCAGCTGCTCTTCCTCGACGAGCCCACCGCCAATCTCGACCCCGGCGCCAAGCGCGAGGTCGAGGCCCTGATCGAGGCCTTTGCCGCTGAGGGAATGACCCTGGTGATGAGCACCCACAATCTGGGCCAGGCCAAGCGCCTGGGCACCCGCGTGCTCTATCTGGAGGCCGGCAAGGTGCTGGCGGACCTGTCGCCGCAAGCGTTTTTCAACGGCCCCCTGCCTCAGGAGGCTCAACTGTTCCTCAAAGGAGAACTCCCTTGGTCCTGATGAAATCACGCCGTCTGTTGCGCCCGTTGATTGCGGCGGCCCTCCTGGTGTCGGGTCTTGCCTCAGCGCAGGAGACCTCCATCGTCGTGGCTTCGACCACCTCCACCGAGCAGTCCGGTCTGTTCGGTCACCTGCTGCCCCAGTTCACCAAGGAGACCGGCATTGCCGTGCGCGTCGTGGCGCTGGGCACCGGTCAGGCATTGGACATGGGCCGCCGAGGCGACGCCGATGCGGTGCTGGTGCATGACACGGTGGCCGAGGAGAAGTTCGTCGCCGAGGGCTTCGGCCTGAAGCGCATGCCGGTGATGTACAACGACTTCGTGCTGGTCGGACCCAAGGCGGATCCGGCCAAGGTGCAGGGCAAGGACGTGGGTGCCGGCCTGCTGAAGATCAAGGCCGCGGCCCAGCCCTTTGTGTCGCGCGGCGACAAGAGCGGCACTCATGCGGCCGAGCTGCGCTACTGGAAACAGGCCGGCATCGATGTCGCGGCGGCCAAGCCCGAGGGCTACCGCGAATGCGGCTGCGGCATGGGGCCGGCGCTGAACATGGCCTCGTCGATGAACGGCTATGTGCTGGCCGACCGCGGCACCTGGCTGGCCTTCAAGAACCGCGGAGAGCTGGCCATCTTGGTCGAGGGCGATCAGCGCCTGTTCAATCCCTATGGCGTGATCGTCGTCAACCCGGCCAGGCACCCGCATGTGAAGCTGGCTGCCGCACAGCGTTTCGCGGACTGGCTGGTGTCACCGGCGGGCAAGGCGGCGATCGCGAGCTACAAGATTGGTGGGGAGCAGTTGTTTTTTCCGAACAGCTGAGGTTGTGCGGTCCCGGATTGCCTGGCCCTGGCAAGGGCCAGGCGCGTCGGCGCGCGTCGGAGAGCACGCAGGTGCTCTCCTCGGTCGCGCCGAAGCCATCCGGGCTACTTGCTACTTGCCGTTGACGGTGATCACCCTGCGCTTGGCGTCCATCGCCTCCAGCGCCGCGCTGCTCTGCTGATTGAGCTGCTCCCAGTCTTCGGCGCTGCGGATGATGGTGGGCTTGATCAGCACCACCAGCTCGCGCTTGCGGGCGGTGTTGGCGCGGTTGCCGAACAGTGTGCTGGTGAGGGCGTTGTCGCCGCTGCCGGGCAGGCCGGAGCCGCGGCGGGCGGACTCCATCTGCATCAGGCCGCCGATGGCGACGATATTGCCGTCGGCGATCTTCACCACCGTGTCGGTCTCGTTGGTGCTGCTGGAGGCCAGCGGCAGTCGGAAGGTGCCCACCGTGCCGAGGTCCACCTGCTTGACCTTCTCGGTCACCGAGGTCACCGAGGGGTGGATGTGCAGGGTGATCATGTTCGCCTCATCGATCTGCGGCGTCACGTCCAGGGCAATGCCCGAGAAGAACGGCGTCAGGGTCAGGGTCGGCACCGTCTGGGTGTTGTTGTTGGTCGTGGTGTTGTTGTTGGTGTTGTTGCTGGCGCCGGTGATGCCGGTGACGAAATAGTCGTCGGTGCCGACCTTGAGCACGGCCTTCTGGTTGTTCAGGGTCGCCACCCGCGGGCTGGACAGGATCTGCACATCGCCATGGGTCTCCAGAAAGCTCAATAGCGCCTGGAAGCCGCCGCGCGACAGCGCCAGCCCGAAGGCGCCGGAGCCGGCCACCGGCACTCCGACCAGATCGCCCAGCACGGCGCCAGCGGATGAGGTGGACAGCACCGGCAAGCGGTTCGAGTTGCTGACCAGCGGATTGATGATGGTGTTGACACCGGTCGGTATCGACGGGTTGACGCTGGTCTGGCCCATCGCGCCTCGGTTGCGCAGGATCGACCAATCGATGCCGCTCTGGTAGCCCTCGCGCAGCTCGACCTCGACGATCTTGGCCTCCAGCATGACCTGGCGCTCGACCGAGGCACGGGTGGAGCGCAGAAAGGACTCGATGTGGCGCAGCTCGTCGGGCATCGCGCGCACGGCGATGGTGCCGGCCTGTGGGCTGGCGATCACCGCGCGGCCCGGCTCGTTGCGCAGCAGGGCCTTCAGTGCGGCCGTGGTCTCGGCCCAGAAATCGTTGTCGGTGGTGGTCGAGATCTGGCTGCTGTCGGGCTGCGCGATGGCCGTGCCGGGGGCTGCCGTGTTGCCGGTGCTGCCCGTGCCACCGGGGTTGGGCTGCACCGGCGCCGAGCCCGAGCTGACGCGGACTTCGCTGCGCCCCTTGCGCTGATTGTGCAGGTAGTTGAGCGTGTAGATGCGGGTCTGCATCGTCGGCGGATAGACGGTGATGCGCCGGCCCTCTATCCTGAAGTCATAGCCATACACGTCGCGTATCGACTCCAGTGCCTCGCGCAGGGTCACGCCCTTCAGGGTCACCGACAACTGGCCGCTGACGTCCGGGTGGACCAGCATGCTGTAGCGGGTGTCGGTGACCAGGGACAGGAACACATCGCGCATCGGCGCGCCATTGACGACGAGGTCAAAACGGGGCTCGCCCGCGGCCTCGCTGCGCGGCGGCTCGGCCGGCAGCGGCACGGCCGCGGCGGCCGCGGCCTGCGGGTTGGGTGTGGCGGGACGGGTGGCGGCCTGCGACTGGGCCTGCAGCTCGGCGCGGATGCTGTTGCCGGAGTCGGCCAGCTTCAGCGGCTTGTCGGCACAGGCCGCGAGCAGGGCGACGGCGGCCAAGGCCAGCAGGCTGCGGGCGGGGGACGGTGAGAATTGGCAATGGCCAGGTTTCATCATCATGGCTGCTCCTTGTTGTTCTTTGGGGGGGCCATATGGGTTCGTGTTTTCGGTGCAGCGCCCTCGGTGCCGGCAGGGCGCTTCTCAACCCCGGCGTAAAGGCTGAGGCGTCGCGTCACGCCGCCTTCCTTGAGCCAGACGGCGCCATCGCCAATGCGGGTAATGCGGGCCTCGCCCAACGCGTCACCGACGCCCAGACGGCGACCGGCAACGATCAGATAGGGGCGGCCATTCAGCACCATGATGTGCTGGGGCTCGGTGCTGCTGCCGGCAGGTCCGGCGCCTGAGGCCGGCAGTGTCGCAGGGCGGGCAGCGGCGGGTGCCTGTGTCGGGTCGCGCAGCGAGTCCTGGGCGCTGGCTGATAGCGCCTGAACACCGAGCCACAGCAAGAGCAGCGTCTTCATGTCCGCCCCCCCACCAGAAACACCTGTAGCTGCAGCAGCGCCCGGCCCGAGTCACTGCTCAAGCGCAGTTCGCCCCAGCGCAGCGTGGGCAGCGCCGCCTCCAGTTCGGCGAGATAACGCATCAGATCCAGATAGTCGCCGCTGACCTGCAGCTCCACGCCCCGCCACTTCAAGCTGGACGGGGTGGCGCTGCCCGACTGGGGCAGGGCGGCGTCGTCCAGTGTCTGCAGCTTCACCAAGGTCAGCCGGCCCTGCTGACGCAGCAGCCGCCCCATCACCTCCGGCAGTTGCGACTGGTTGTCCAGGAGTCCCGAGCGTTGCTGCAACTGCTGATCAAGTTCCAGTGTCTCGCCCTGGGCGGCGCGGATGGCGGCGCGCAGCTGGCCCTGCGGGCTGTCGGCGGAATTGAGCTGGGTTGCCTCGGCGAACTGCTGGCGCAGGGTCTTCAGCTCGGTCGCCTGGCGCTGCTGGTTCTGTCGCGCCAAGGCCTGCTCGGCGGTGAGCGGTGCGATCAGGAACTGGTCCAGTACGGCCGCCAGCACCAGGGCGATGGACAGGAACAGGAACACGCGCTCGCGCAGCGATAGCGCGTCAATGCGCTTGGCCTGTGTTTGCCAGCTTGTCTGCCAGCGCGCCTTCAGCCGGGTAGTGTTCATGGTGCCGATGCCTTTGATGGTGCCGGAACCGGCGTGCTGGCGCTGACCAGGGTGAATCGCCAGCGCGGTCTGGCGGCGCCGCGCAGCGCGGGGCCGGCCTCGCTGCCGGCCGCCAGGGTGCCGTCAGGACCACCGCTTTCGATGCGCTCGACCTTGACGGTCGCGAGCTGCTGGCCCCTGAGCAGCGGATGGGCGGCCAGCTGCTGCACCCAGGGCTGCAGGGCCGGCGGCTCCAGGGTCAGGCCTTGCAGCTCCAGCCGGCCGCTGGTCCAGCGCAGCTCGGTCAACCAGACGGGCGGCGGCACGGTGCGAGCCAGCAGGCGCAGCAGGTCGGAGTGGCTCTGGCCCGGAAGGGCACGGCCCCGACCGAGTTCATCGATCATCTGCCGGCGCTGCAGCAGGCCCTGCTGCAAGGCACCGAGTTGCTGGTTCAGCGCCGCCGGGTCGGTGCTGCCGGGCAGGCGCATCAGCGCGTCCATCAAGACCTGGCGCTCGTTGTTGGCCTCGGCCTGGATCTGCTGGTAGGACTGCCGCGTCTGGCGCGACTGCCACAGCAGCCAGGCGCTGATCAGCAGGGCGCCGGCCAGCAGCAGGCCCAGGGCCTGGGCCATGGCGGTGGCCGAAAAATAGCGCTTGGGCGCAAGCAGTATCGGCGTGAGGAGGTTGATTTGCTGGGCCATGGCGTGTCAGCCTCTCAAGGCTTGCGCTGTTCGCTGCGCAGCAGGGCGCCCAGCAGGGGCAGGCAGGCGGCGTAGGCGGCCAGATTGTCGGACCTGGCCTCGAAGCCGCTGAACAGCGGCGCCAGCTCCATGGCCTGGGTACGCAGGCCCAGTTCGCGCTGCAGCAGGGTGGCCAGCTCCTTGTCGTGCTCCGGGGTTTTCAACTGCAGCAGCGCCAGCGGCAGGTCGGGCCAGGAGCGTTCCCAGACATCGATGGAACGCTGCAATTCGATCACCATGGCCGAGCCCTCGGCCTCGGCGGCCGCGCCGTCATCGGCAAAGCCGATATCGTCACCGGGCATGTATTCGAAGCCCAGCGGCGGCGGCGCGGCAGGCTTGGGCGCAAAGCCGCCCAGCGCGCGCAGGCGCAGGCGCTCGTCCCAGTCCAGGCGCCGGGTGTAGAACAGCTCGCCCTGGGCGCTGACGGTGAGCAGGCAGCTGCCGTTCTGGACCATCAGCGCGGCCGTGGCGCGCTCGGCCAGACCGGTATGTTGGGCGGCAGCGCTCTGCAGATTGCGTTGCGCCGTCTCCCAGATATCGACGGCATCGAGGTTGAGCCCGGCACTGGCCGACCACTCGGTCAGCTCGCGCAGCGCGGTGTTGGCCGCGGCGACGACGAACAAATGCTTCTGCGCCCGCGGTGCGTCTCCGCCGACATGCATCACGTCCAGGGTCAGGTCATCCAGATGGGCCTCGACCATCTCCTTGATCTGCCAGCGCGCGGCGGCCTTCAGCTCATCCTGCGGCACATTGGGGGTCTCGATCTTCAGGATCTGGTAGTGCTCGGCCCCCAGCAGGGCCACGACTTGCCCGGCACCCAGGCCCATGCCGCGCACCCGGCGGGCAAACTCGGGCAGGCTGGCATCGCCGCGTTCCTCGACGCCCCAGCGCAGCACGCGCAGCGGCTCACCGGCGCTGCTCACATCGGCCTGCACATAGGCGAGGCTGTCCGGCGCCAGGTACAGCGCCAGTTGGTTCTTGTGCCTTGCCGTGCGCCATGGCAATTTCATATCAGCGCCCGCCCGGCCGCCCGAAGGGCGCTGAACGTCCCCTTGGGGGGCAGTGAGCGAAGTGAACGTGGGGGCATCTAGTAGTTTTCTCGCTGGTAGATCAGATTGTCTGCGCCACGATACAGGCCAAACGTGGCCCGTGCGGAGGGGTCTTTCACGTAGCTGCTTCCGCACCACGCTCCGCGCAGATAGCTCATGCCCGCGCCGGCGGTGGCGGCATCGGCCGGGGATGGGCTGAAGCCCGCCATGCAGGTGCTGGCCGTGGCGCTACTGGACAGGCTCAACGCCACATCGAAACTGCCGCTGCGTCCGCCGCCGGGCTTGCTCAGGATCAGCCTGGCGCGGCCGGCGCTGACGGTCACCGGACCGGCTGCGAGATTGCTGTCGGCGGCGATCAAGGTCTTGCGGTAGTTGCCGAAGCCGACCTGGCTGGGGGCGATGCGGGTGCAACTGTCCAGCGTATTGTCGACGAAGCCGCTGCCGTTCCAGTACTGTGCCGCCAGCGGCATGGACAGGTCGCGGTCCTGCGCGCCCATTGCGTTCATCAGACGCAGGCGGCCGAAGCGCAGCGGCACGGTGGCCAGGCGGGTGCGGTCGCTGGCGCCGCCAGCAATCGCGAGGTCGTAGGCGGCCATCAGCACGCCGTCGCTGTCTCTGGGGGCGATGCCGAAGCTGGCGGTGTCAAAGGGGCCGTCCGGGGCTGCCGCACGGCGGGCCTGTGCCTCCAGGGTGATGCCGGCCACCCCATTGGCCCAACTGCCGTCGGACGCGCCCAGGAGGAGGCGCGAGGTGCCGATGGAGAAAACCGTGCTGCCGCCGATGCCGGCGAGGTTCCAGACGCCGGCCACGGTCGGGTTCAGCTTCGCCAAGCCCCCCTGGTAGTTGACAGTCGTGGCACCCAGCGCGTTCTGCGCGGTCAGCGTGAAGGCCAGGCTGAAATTCTCGTCCAGATAGCTGAAGGTGGAGGCCGGCGTGCAGGCCGCCGCACTGCGCAGCGTGGCGCTGGGCGTGCTGAGCCCAAAGCGCGCCGGGACAAAGCGGCCGACGTTCACCGGAGTGCCTTGCACATTGCCGAGGCTGGGCTCCGCCACCGAGTTGGCGCCAAGGTAGTTGCCGCTGGCCACGACCGGGGTCAGCGTGATCGTGCCGACCTCGGGCCAGGAAAAAGTGGTGCCTGTGGCCACACCGGTCGAGAAGCTGCCGAAGCCGCTGGCGTTCGTCAGCGGCGGCGCACTGCCGCCGGACGGCAGCTTCACAGCCACCATCAGCTTCACGCCTTCGGGACTGCTCTCCTTGCCATAGTTGGGCGTGGCGTTGTTGGAGGCATTGATCGCCGTGACCGTGGCCGAGAAGTTCTTGCCTGCTGCGATGAAGGCCGGATCGGTGTCCGCCACGCTGGCCGAGACCGGTGAGGGCGCCGGGTTGTTGCCGGCGCCAGTGGCGACGCAGTTGCCGGTGCCGCTGGTGCTGCACTTGATGGCCGAGAGCTTGAAGCCCTGGGGCACGGTGGTAAACCCGGCTGAGCCGGTCATGACGAGATTGCTCTCAAGACCGCTGCTGGGTGCGTAGCGGGCGGCCAGGGTCATCGTGCCGACATCGGCGTACTGCAGGTTTACCTGGGCAACGCCGCTGGCGTCGAAGGACAGATTGACGTTGGCGCCGGTGGCGCTGCAGGCGGCCGTCAAATTGTTCGATGCGTTCAGCGCGGCGCCGCCGACGCGCACCGGCAGCGTCCCGGTGGCCGGGTTGACATAGGTGCAGCTGAAGGTCACGGCCTTGGTGACGCTGGCAAAGGCCGGCGTGCAGGCCTGGCTGTTGTCGGCCTTCTTTACCGCGGTGACGGTGATGGCCCGCACGGCATCTGAGATGTGGCTGGGCACGCTGAGCACAAAACCCGCGTCGACGGCGCTGAAGCTGCAGGACGGCGAGCCGAAGTTGCAGGTGTTGCCGGTGGATGTGCTGGGTGACAGCGCACCCACGCCCAGCAGCACGCTGCCCGGTGTGGTGACCTGCAGGCTCTTGGTCACCGAACTGCTGCCCGCTGCAATGGTGAAACGTGAGCCAGAGGCAGCGCCGGTGCTACCGTCCCAATTCACGGCCGGGCTGCCGGTGGCGTTCAGCGTGCCGGAGATGCCGCCCGTGTAAGGCACCGAGCAGCTCGCGTTCTGGCAGGCACGCACGGTGACCGTGCTTGGCGCGCAGGTGATGCCATTGCCGCTGGCGTGCTGGATCTCGAGGTGGTCGATGACGAAGGCCGGGCAGGGGCGGGTGGCGTTCATCACCGTGTTGACCTGGGCCGTTGTCAACACGTAGTTGTAGATCTGCACCTCGTCGATAAAGCCATTAGCCGAGTTCACACTGCCCAAGGTGTCGACAAAGCCCGAGACGTTGTCGCCGACATGCAGGTAGCCGGCCTGGGCCGTGACGGTGCCGCTGCTGGTGAAGGCCGAGGCAGTCGGTGCCGCGGCGTTGACGAAGACCTGCAGATTGTCCTGATTGCTGCCGGCGTTGCCATTGAAGTTCCAGGTCACGGCGATGTGGACCCAGGTGTTGGCCGAAAAGCTCTGCGCCGGTGTAGTGACCGAGCGGACAGCGCCGGTGCTGTCCTTGACCTCGAACAGCAGCGCCCCGCCGGCTGTCTTGGTCAGGAAGAACCATTGGCCGTTGACGGCCGTGGCGTCCAGCAACTGCGCGCTGCTGCTGCTCCAGGCGCTGTTCGCTCGGTACCATAAGGTCACCGTGCCGGTGCCCAGCAAACTGAGTGCGGTGTCGCCGATGTTCACGCCGGTGCGCACCGCATCCACCTTGCCGGCGGCGCTGTTCGGCGCAATGTCGGCCGAGCGGCAGACCTTGCCGGTGGAACTGGTCTGCGCCGTGCCCATCGCACTGCCCGAGCGCGCGCCGGCCGAAGAGTCGAGCACCTGATTGGCGACGCCCGACACCCAGGCACTTTCGTCGAAGGCGTAGTTCGCCAGCGGTGCCGGCAAAAAGAACTTGATCGCGGAATTGGCTGTCGGCTCGGTCGCGGCGCCAAAGCTCAGCACCTGGTAGTTGGTGGTCGAGACCTGCCAGCCGACCTGGGCCGTGCCGGTGCCGCCATGGCTGATGTTGTTGCCGTACTGATAGACGAAGCTGCCATCCTCGTTGAGGATGATCTGCAGGTCGAACGAGCCGCTGGTGTTCGTCGAGGTGACCCATTCGGGCACGTTCTTCCAGGTCACAACGAACTGCCGTGCCGGCGCATTGCCCAGGGTGGCGACGCTGACGTAACAGGTGGCGATGCTGGCGCAGGGGGTCTTTTTCGACGCCGACGGATAGTTAGGCTTGTCAATGAGATTGGTCGAGTCCAGATCGACGCCGAACACCTTCATCGTGCCGTTCATGCTGGCGTTGGGGTAGCCGTAAGGATAGGTTTGCGGCGGCCCGACGCTGGCCGTGCCCGAGCCGCAGGTGGTGTTGCCGAACTGCAGCCGGCCATTGCTCATCACATAGAGGCTGGTGTAGCTCGAGGCGCCAAAGACGAAGGTAAAGCCGATCGGGATCGAATCGCTGAGCGTGTCGTCCAGCACCGGCGGCGCGGTGCCACAGCCACTGCTCGCGTTGAATTTGTAGGGCGTGGTGTTGTAGCCGATCTTGCTGTGCGCGCTCGAATCGATGAAGTTGTAGGTGGTCGAACCGCTGGTGTAGGTCTGGGCCGAAGCGCTACTTGCCGCCAGCAGCGCCGCAACCATCAGCCAAAGCCGAGCCCAACTCATCGGACCACCGTGCGGCTCAGCTGCCGCTCCAGATAGGTCGGCTGCACGCCGGCCGTCGTGTTCGGACAGCTCGTTCCCGAGGGCGCATTGCAGGCGTTGGCGATGAGCTGGTAGAAACTCAGGCTGGTCGGGCCATCGCTTCCCTGGGTGCGCACGCAGCTGATGCTGACGATGAAGTCGCCGAGCGTGATGCTGGTGTTGCCGAAGCAGGCTGGCGGGGTGTCCGCTGCGGGTGCTGCGGGCCTGGGCGGCGCGCGCAAGACCTGGAAACTGGCCCATTCCAGCCCCGCATAGGCTGCCTGGTAGGCCCGCGCGGCGCCCAGCTCGGCGGCCGCTCCGAGGTGCTGGCGCATGCTCATCTTGGCCATCGCCGCGCCCAGCACGGCCAGCACGACCAGGATGAAGACCACCGACACCAGCGTGAAGCCGGCATCGCGCCGCGCTGAGCAGGAACCGGGAGCGTTAGGGCAGGTTGTCGACATGGATCGCATGGTAGAGAGAAACCGTCTCGGCGCCGCTGCCGGTGTTGGTGCTGAGCGTCAGCTGCAGGGTCACCAGGGCCGCGCGCGCGGCCACCGCGGCGCCCGAGTAGCTGAACCGGCAGTCAGTCACGCCCTTGGCCAGCACGCTGCTGCTGCCACTGAGCGGAGGGTCGGGCTGGGCGGCCTGGAAGCCATAGCCCTGGTAGCGGGTCAGGGTCTGTACGCCGGGGGTCAGGTCGCAGCGATAGCTGACCGGCGCGCCAACGGCATAGACACGGTAGGGCGGCGCCTGGCTGCCTGCAGGCAGGTTGGCCACCGAATTCAGCGTGATCGTGCTGGCCGTACCGGCCCCGTTGCTGGCGGTCCGGCGGTTCGAATTCTGCTGCTCGGCCGCGCTGCCATTGGCCGCATAGGCATTGGCATCGGGCACGTCGGGGCCGAGGTTGTAGAACACCAGCTGCTGCGAGGCGCCCAAGGTCAGCGGAGGGCCAACCAGGTCGAAGCTGGTGTCGGCGGTCGAGTCCACGCCAAAGTCCAGCTTGCCGGCGCCCTCGGTGGCGTAGCGGGCCGCGCCGGTGGTCGGTATCAGCTCCAGGCTGCGACCGCTGGCCGTGACGCGGGCACTGTTGGGCAGGGCGATGGCCAGGTCGCGCGAAACGCGGCGCAGCGCCGTGTCGGCCTGATCAACCAGATTGGCCCGTGCGGCGGTGGCCAGATAGGCCTGCACCGGCGCGACGATGAAGATGCTGACGATGGCCCCCAGGATGCCGGTGATGACGATCACCATCACCGATTCGACCAGGGTGAAGCCCCGCTGCCGGTCAAAGGGCCGCATTAGGTGCATAGCGCCCTCGGTAGCCGCTCAAGACGATCTGGGTGCTCGACGGCCCATTGACGGTGACGGTGACAAGCAGCGCATCGCCGCTGGCCGCGCTGATGCTGCCCAGTGCCGCCGCCGCCACACTGACGCTGGCGCTGTAGCCGGCAAGGCCTGGCACCGCCGCGTTGCTGATGTCGACAATGCCGTTCATCGCGTAGCCGTGGTAGTCGTTGACGTTGTCGAACTGCGGCGAGGTGGCGCGCGTCTCGCCGCCCTCGGGCCCGATGTTCTCGACCAGGCTGTCGCATTCGGCGGCGCTGTCGGCGGTCTCCACATTCGCATCGGTCGCCTGGCAGAAGGTGAAGGGCATCAGCTGCACCTCCTGCAGCAGCGATTCGGCAATCGCCAGCGCCTGGCGCTGGAGCTGTGGGTCGGCGCTCTGGGCACCGGCCTGCATGAACACGCGCAGCACGCCGGCCAGCGCGGCGCTGACGACGACGATGAAGATCAAGAGCTCGATCAGCGACAACCCGCGCTGGGCAGCTTTTATTCGGGACGGGCGCGACAAGGGCAGGGACATGCAACAGGCTCCTTCTCGCATGCTAAGGCTGCGCACGGCCGCCATAAGCCTCATGGAAGCAGGTAAAACAGGCCCGTTTCATGTTCCAGCCGATAGGCCTGGGTGTAACCGCTGGCGCTGACGGTGATCGTCAGCGCCGCCGCGGCGGAGGTCAGGCTGCTGCCTGAGTTGGCATGGTTAAAAGTGATCGAGCGCGTGCCGGGCTCTGCGATGCAAGGGCTGGATGTGGCCGGACAGGGCAGGACGGCGATCGCCGCGCCGTTGACATAGGCGAAGCTCAGGCCGGTCGGGGTGATGGTGGCGATGATGGGCCGGCGCTGCGTCAGCGCGCGGCGCTGCAGCGCCTGCAGCTGGCTCTGCATATCGTCTCCAAAGGCGCGCAGCCGCCACATCTCGGTGTCCACCAGTCGGGGCAGGGCCAGCACGGCCAGGGCACCCAGGATCGTGATGACGATGATCAGCTCGATCAAGGTAAAGCCCGCCGCGCGTGAGCGGGGCGGGCTTGTCAGAGAGGCGGCTCGCTTCAGCACGAGCGGCGCTTGGCAGGGTCAGAGGATGCCGATGGCGGTGAAGCTCTGCTTGATGGCCGGCGTGGCGATCAGGCGCACTTCGCAAGTGGTGACGGTGGCGTCGGCAGCCACGACTGTGCCCGGTACGGTGATCTCCATCGTCGCCGGGATGCCGCCGGTCAGGGCATTCTTGACGTCGCCGCAAGTCTTGATCTCGACACCTTTGGTGGCGTTGGCCTTGCGTGCCGCATAGTTGACCGAGGCGGCCGAATTCAGGGCGCCGGCCACGCCGTCGATCGATGCCTGCTGGGCGTCACTCTTGATGTCGACGAACTTGGGCAGGGCCACGGCGGACAGCACGCCCAGGATGACGATGACCATCACCAGTTCGATCAAGGTGAAACCAGCTTGCTTTGCGTTCATGGACTGCCTTCTAAGGGGTTGAAGTGGGTCGGCCCGCCTGATCAATGCCTCATCTCGCGGACGCTTACCCACCTATCGGAGCGCCGCCGGTATCACTTGAGTGCAAACTTCACGGCGCCCGACGCTTTCGCCGATTCCTGCCGATCAACCGGGCCGTCCCATCGCCGCCTGGCCGAGGTTCCACAGCGGCAGGAAGACGCCCAGCGCCAGCACCAGCACCATTGCGCCGATGATCAAGAGCAGTACCGGCTCGATCGAGGCCGACAGGCCCTTGATGCTGTAGTCGGTCTCGCGCTCGTACATCTGCGCGATCTCGACCATCAGCGTGTCGAGCTCGCCGGTCTCCTCGCCGACGGCAATCATCTGCAGCACGATAGGTGTGAAAACGCCGGCCGCGGCCGCGCAGCGCGAGATGCTCTCGCCGCGTTCGACGCCATCACGCATCTGCTCGATGCGGTTGCCGATGAAGGCGTTGTCCACCGTTTGCGCCACCACCGTCATCGCCTGGCTGATGGGCACGCCGCTGCTGCTGGCCAGCGCGAAACTGCGCGCGAAGCGGGCCAACGTGGCCTTGAGCACAATAGGCCCCGCAATCGGCAGGCGCAGCTTCAGGCGATCCCAGCGGTAGCGGCCCTCGGGGCTGGCGAGCACGCCGCGCACCACCACCACCAGGCCGACGCCAGCGGCCACCAGCATCGGCCACCATTGCAGGGTCCAGCTGGAAAAGCCGAGCAATATCCGCGTCATCAGCGGCAGCTCCGTCTTGAAGCCGGCAAAGGCTGTGGCAAAGGTGGGCAGCACAAAGATGTTGATGATGACCACGGCGATCACCATCGCGACGATGACCATCATCGGATAGCGCAAGGCCTGCTTGATACGGGCGCGAATGTCGAGTTCGAACTCAAGATGCTCGGACAAGCGTTGGAAGACCTCGGTCAGCCGCCCGGTCATCTCGCCAACACGCACCATGGCCACGTAGAAGGGGCTGAACACCTTGGGGTGACGGGCCAGTGCGGCCGACAGCTCGCGGCCCTGGTCGAGGCTGGCGCGGATGTCTTCCAGCAAGGCAATCAGCGATTGCTGCGCGGTCGAGGCCTGCAGGCCGGCCAGCGAGCGAAGTATCGGCACGCCGGCCTTCTGCAGCGTGTAGAGCTGGCGCGACAGCACCAGGCAGTCTTCCATGCTGACCGGCCGCGCACCCAGGGCGTGCCACCAGTCCTGCTTGGGCGCCGACAGGCTGGCGCCGGCTGGCCTGATCTGCACCGGCGTGACGCCACCAGCCAGCAACTGGCCGGCGACCGCGTCCTCGGTCTCGGCGTCGAGCACGCCGTCAATCTGCTCACCGCGGTTGTTGCGGCCGCGCCAGGCGAAGGTTTGCATGCCCTGTTCAGTCTTCCGTGTCGGTGCCCACGCGCATCGCCTCGGCGATCGAGGTCTGGCCCCGCCGCACCAACTCCAGCGCGCGGTCGGCCAGCGTCTTGCCGCGCAGCCGCTCGCGGGCGGCTGCCATGAAGGCGGCGGTGTCGCTGCGGGTGGCGGCCTGCGTCAAGGTGGCGTCCATCTCCAGCATTTCATAGACGCCGCGCCGGCCGGTGTAGCCGGTGCCGTTGCAGACCGAGCAGCCACGTCCGCGCAGGGTGCGCATGCCCGCGCCGTCCTCCCCGGCCATGCTGGTCAGCCACGCCGCCTCCTGCGGCGTGGCCTCGTGCGGCTCGGCGCAGTTCTCGCAATTGGCCCGTACCAGGCGCTGTGCGATCACCGCCTGCAGCGAGGTGGCCACCATGAAGGGCGGTGCCCCCATGTCCAGCAGCCGGAATGGCGTGCTGGCGGCGTCGCGCGTGTGCAGGGTGGATAGCACCATATGCCCGGTGATGGCGGCGCGCAGGCCGATCTCGACCGTCTCGGCGTCGCGCATTTCGCCGACCAGTATCACGTCCGGGTCCTGGCGCAGGCAGGCGCGCAGCACGCGGGCGAAGGTCATGTCGATCTTCTCGTTGACCTGTACCTGGGTCAGGCCCGGCAGCCGGTATTCGACCGGGTCTTCGACGGTGATGATCTTGTTCTGCTCGGCATCGACCTCGGCCAGTGCGGCATACAGCGTCGTCGTCTTGCCCGAGCCGGTGGGGCCGGTGACCAGCACCATGCCGGAGCTGCGGCCCAAGAGTTCGCGAAAGCGGGCCAGCATGTCCTCGGGCATGTGGATATTGTCCAGGCGCCGAATCGCCGAACCCTGGCCCAGCAGACGCATCACCACCGACTCCCCGTACTGGCCGGGCAGGGTGGACAGTCGCACGTCTATCGTGCGGTCGCGCAGACGCAGGGAAAAGCGCCCGTCCTGCGGCAGGCGCTTCTCGGAAATATCGAGGCCGGCCATCAGCTTCAGCCGCTGGGCCAGTGCCGCGGCAATGCGCTTGTCGGCCTGCATCTGGGTCTGCAGGACACCGTCGATGCGGTTGCGTATCAAGAGCTCGGTTTCCTGCGGCTCGATGTGCACGTCGGACGCGCCGGCCTGGGAGGCATCCTCGAACACCGATTGCAGCAGGCGCACCACCGGCGCGCCCTCCTGGCCGACGCTGGCCTGCAGGGCGCCGAAGTCCACCGCATCGCCAATGTCCTTCTCCAGCGCCCGGGCCAGGCCGCTGATCTCCTCGGTACGGCGGTAGTGGCGGTCGAAGGCCAGCGGCAGCTGGCTCTCGGCGACCACGGCCATATTGATCTTGCGCTTGAGCAGCCGGGTCAGCTCGTCATAGGCGAACAGGTCCAGCGGGTCGGCCATGGCCACCAGCAGCGCCTCGCCCTTGTCCTCCAGCACCAGCGCGCGAAAGCGCCGGGCGGGCGACTCGGGCAGCAGGCGCACCAGCTCGCTGCGCAGCGGAAAGCTCTTCAGGTTGACGAAGGGCACACGCAGCTGGCGCGCCAGCACATGGGCCAGGGCCTCCTCGGTGATCAGTCCGGCGTCGATCAGCAGGCGACCCAGCTTCTTGCCGGTACTGCGCTGCAGGTCTAGGTTCTGCTTGAGCTGCTCCTCGGAGATCAGCTGCTGCTGGACCAGCACATCGCCCAGGCGCAGTTTCTGCGGCTTGCCGGCCTCGGCCGGGGCGGGGGTTGCGGGTTCGTTGGCCATCCTGGGCTCAGACATTGCTCATCGCGCGGACTTCCTCGATCGTGGTCTCGCCCTGCAGCACCTTCTCGATGCCGTCCTGGCGCAGCGTGCGCATGCCCTCGCTGAGGCCGACGTCCAGGATCTCCTCGGCGCGGGCACCGGTCTGAATCATGCGGCGCAGCTCGCGGGAGATGACGAGCAGCTCATGCAGGCCGGCGCGGCCCTTGAAGCCGGTGTTCTCGCATCTGGCGCAGCCCGGTGCGCGGTAGCGCATCAACTTGCCCTGTTGGCCGAAGCGCTTCTGCCAACCGGCCAGCAGCTGGGCCTCGTCCGGCCGGTGCTCAGCGGCGAAGACATGGCGATAGTCGTCCAGCAACTCCTGTTGCTCGGTCGCGGGCAGTGGCTCGGCGCGGCTGCAGGCCTTGCACAGCCGGCGCACCAGGCGCTGGGCCAGCACGGCCAGGAGCGAATCGGCAAAGTTGAACGGATCCATGCCCATGTCGAGCAGGCGCGTCACGGTCTCGGGCGCGCTATTGGTGTGCAGGGTGGAGAGCACCAGGTGGCCGGTCAGCGAGGCCTCGATGGCCATCTGCGCCGTTTCCTCGTCGCGGATCTCGCCGACCATGATCACATCCGGATCGGCGCGCAGAAAGGCGCGCAGCGCCTTGGCAAAGGTCCAGTCTATCTTGGGGTTGACCTGGACCTGGCGCAGCCCGGCCTGGGTGATTTCGATCGGGTCCTCGGCGGTCCAGATCTTGCGCTCGGGCAGATTGATGTGGCTGAGCGCCGAGTGCAGGGTGGTGGTCTTGCCCGAACCGGTCGGCCCGACGCACAGCACCATGCCATAGGGGCGGGACACAGCGTCCTTGAGGCGCCCCAGGTTCTCGGCCGACAGGCCCAGCTGGTCCAGCGCTATCGGCTTGGCCGAGGCCAGCAGGCGCATCACCAGGTCTTCCAGGCCGTTGTTGGTCGGAATGGTGGCCACGCGCAGCTCCAGCTTGTGCTGGGGCGAGAACTTGGCGAAATTGATCTTGCCGTCCTGCGGCTTGCGGCGCTCGGAAATGTCCAGATCGCACATGATCTTGATGCGCGCGATCATCGCGTTGCGGTAGGTGTGGGGCAGCTCCAGATAGGGGTGCAGGCGCCCGTCCTTGCGGAAACGGATCTTGACCTTGTCGCGGCCCGGATAGGTCTCGATATGGATGTCGGACACGCCCTGGTTGCTGGCCTCGATGATCATCGTGTTGATCAAACGCACCAGCGAGTTGTCGGACTGCTCCAGCGGCTTCTCGTCCTCGCGAGAGGGCCGGTCCAGCTGCTCGCGCTCCAGCGACTCGACCAGCTTGTTGGTGTTGTCGGGCTCGAACTCGACCGTCAGCGGCACGAAGTTCAGTTCGCTGCGCGCGTTGCCCTCGCTGCCGAAGCGCTCGTAGGTGGTGGGCAGGGCGAAGTGCAGCGAACCGACCTTGGTCAGGGTCGGCACGACCTTCATCTGGGTGATGAACTCGACCTCGTCCAGCGTGTCGCGGCGGGTCGGGTCTTCGAGGGCGACGATCAGCCGGCCATCGCGTATCAGCAGCGGCAGCACCTCCAGGCGCCGTGCCGCGGCGAAGGGCAGTTTGCGGATTGCATCGGCCTCCACCGAGAAATGGTCCACATCGACGAGCGGATAGCCCATCTTGCGGGCCAGCGCCGATTGCAGCGCCTGGCGCGAGACGACGCCCTTGCGCACCAACAACTCGCCCAGCGGCACCGAACGATCGCTGCGCTGCTGCTCCAGCGCCTCATCGAGCTGGCGGGTGGAAACCAGCTCCATCGCCAGCAGCGCCTCGCCTATTCGCACCATGGGCATCTTGGACTGCTGCTCGATGGCGACCAGCAACTGCTCGGCGGTGACCACCTGGTTGGTGACCAGAATGTCACCGACCCGACGCGAGCGCAGCTCCTGCTGCTCGCGTGCGATCTCCTCGATCTCGGCGGCGGTGGCGGCGCTGTCTTCCACCAGCAGCTTACCAATGCGTGTGCCGACGTCGAAGCTCGCGATCGCCTCATCGGGCACGAACACGCGCTGCACCGCGTCGCTGTCCTCGTTGATCGGATGGAACAGGAACAGGCCAATGCGGTCCTGCTCATAGCCGATGGTCATGCCGGTGAGCTCGGTCCCGTTCTTGAGCTCTATGGTGTATTCGAAGCGGGGGCGGCGGTCGAGCTCCATATCAGTGGAGCGGCCCTCGGTCAGGCGCGGCCGCGGTTCCAGCGGCTGCAGCAGCTTCATGGTGCTGAACTGGGCGAACTTGAGGCCCAGCGTGGTGCGCGCCGGTGGAATATTGATCTGCGCCAGACGCTCCTCGGGCACCATCAGAATCACCCGGCCGACCATGCGGCTGCCGTTCAGACCGATGATTTCGCAGGGCTCGGGAGCGGTCTGTGCCTGTGGCTGCGGGTAGGCGGAATAAGGGGGGGAGGGCCAGCGAAAGGGCTCGGGCTCGGCGGCCGCCGACGCAGACAGCTCCGCCGGCATGGTGGGCTCTGACCAGGTCAGTGGCGATAAATCGGACATAGCAATCTCCCAATACGGGCCGTCAGACACGGCACAAGCGCGCGCGACAAGCCGCCTGCGTCATGCTAACGCCATTGCGAGGATGGTATGGAGCGCCGCCTGCGCCCAGCGCACGGAAATACGGGCAACAAGTGCCCCTATTCTCTGTCTAGCCCTTCATCCGCAGGGGCAAATAGGTGACGATCTGCGGGAACACATAGATCAGCACCACCGCCGCAATCATCAGGAAGAAGAAGGGCAGGGTGACGCGCGAGATATAGCCAATCTCGCGCTTGGTCATGCCCTGCAGCACGAACAGGTTGAAGCCCACCGGCGGCGTGATCTGGGCCATTTCGACCACCAGCACGATGAAGATGCCGAACCACAGCGGGTCGATGCCGGCCTTGAGCACCGTGGGCATGACCACGCCCATGGTCAGCACCACCATCGAGATGCCATCCAGAAAGCAGCCCAGCACGATGTAGAACAGCATCATCATCATCAGCAGGCCGAAGGGGCTCAGGCCCAGCGTGGCGATCCATTCGGCGAGGTGGCGCGGCAGCCCGATGTAACCCATCGCCAGGGTCAGGAAGGCTGCCCCCGACAGTATCAGCGCGATCATGCAGTACAGCCGCGTGCCACCCAACAGCGAATCCTTGAAGCTCTGCCAGTTCAGCGAGCCTTGCAGCGCCGACAGTATCAGCGAGCCCAGCACGCCGACGGCCGCCGCCTCGGTGGCGGTGGCGATGCCGGCGTAGATCGAGCCCAGCACGGCGCCGATCAGGAGCACCACCGGAATCAGGCTGCCCGAGGCCCGCAGCTTCTCCATGAAGCTCATGGCCGCATCGGCCGGCGGCACCTTGTCCGGGTTGCGCAGCGCCCAATAGATCAGATAGCCCGAAAAAAGGCCGGCCAACATGATGCCCGGCAGCACGCCGGCAATGAACAGGTCGGAGATCGACACATCGGCGGTGACGCCATAGACGATCATGATGATGGACGGCGGTATCAGCAGGCCCAGCGTGCCGGCACCGGCCAGCGAGCCGATCGAGATGTCATCCGGATAGCCGCGCCGCTTCAATTCGGGCAGGGTCATCTTGCCAATCGTCGCGCAGGTGGCCGCACTTGACCCCGACACGGCGGCGAAGATCGCGCAGCCCACCACATTGGTGTGCAGCAGCCGTCCGGGCAGGTGCTGCAGCCAGGGTGCCAGGCCGCGGAACATATCGCTGGACAAGCGGGTGCGGAACAGGATCTCGCCCATCCAGATGAACAGCGGCAGTGCGGTCAGGGTCCAGCCCGAGGCCGAGCCCCAGATCGTCACGGCCATCGCATCGCCGGCCGAGCGGGGGCTGAACAGCGACATCGCCACCCAGGCCACGCCCGACAGCGCCAGGCCGATCCAGACGCCGCTGCCGAGAATCAGGAACAGCGAGACGATCAACAGCAGGGTGATGGCGATGTCATTCATTGTGCAGGGCTTCCTCGCTGCTGGCGACGGCACGCAGGCCGCGCCACTCCAGTTGCAGCTCGTCGACAAAGGCAATCGCCAGCACCAGCGTGCCTATGGCCATGCTCAGCTGCGGCAGCCACAGCGGCGTGCCGTCGCTGAGCGTGGAGATGTCATGGAAGGTCCAGGACTGATAGACCAATCGGGCGCTGAACCAGGCCATGGCAATGGCCAGCACCGAAGCCACGGTGAGCGAGAACAGCTCCAGCGCGCGTTGCGTGCGGCCATGCAGCAGGCCCAGGATCAGGGTCACACGGATGTGCTCTCCGCGCTTCAGCGTGTGGGCCAGGGCCAGAAAGCCGGCCCCGGCCATCAGATAGCCGGCATAGGCATCGGTGCCGGGCACATGAAAGCTCAGCTGGCGTTGTACGACCGACAGCAGCACCATCAGCAGCAGGGCGATCATGCACAGCGCCCCGAGGGCGGCTGTGACATCGAACAAGCCGTCGAGCAGACGGCGCGCCGCAGTCGGCGGCGCTGAGGTGGCGACCTGGGTCATCACATTTTCGAATAGCTGTCCACCACGGCCTTGCCCTCGGGGCCAGCCTTCTCCAGCCATTCCTTGAGCATGGTGTCACCGGCCTTCTTCATGTCGGCCTTCAACTGAGCCGAGGGCGGCAGGATGTTCATGCCGTTCTTCTTCAGCAGGTCCAGGTACTCGGTGTTCTTCTGCTTGGACAGGGCCGTGCCGCGGGTTTCGGCCTCTGCGCCCGCCTTCAGCAGGGCGGCCTGCGTGGGCTTGTCCAGCGCGTCGAAGGCGGCCTTGTTGACCAGCACGGCGTTCTTCGGCAGCCAGGCCTGGGTGTCGTAGAAGTACTTCAGGTGCTCGTAGGTCTTGGTGTCATAGCCGGTGGCGCCGGAGGACATATAGGACTCGATTACCCCGGTGGCCATGGCCTGGGACAGCTCGGCCGCCTGCACGGTGACCGGCTGGGCGCCGACCAGCTCGGCAATGCGCGCGGTGGCGGGGCTGTAGGCGCGCCACTTGATGCCCTTCAGATCGGCCGCCGAGTTGATCGGCTTCTTGCTGAAGATGCCCTGCGGGGGCCAGGCCACGCTGTACAGCAGCATCATGCCCTGCTCGGCCAGCTTCTTCTCCAGCGCCGGCTTCTGCGCCTTGTAGAGCTTGGCCGATTCGTCATAGCTGTCGGCCAGGAAGGGCAGACCATCGGCGCCGAAGGTCTGCCATTCGTTCTGGTAGTTGACCAGCAGGATCTCGCCCATCTGCGCCTGGCCGCCCTGCACGGCGCGCTTGATCTCGGGCGCCTTGAACAGCGAGGCATTGGCGTGTACGGTGATCTTGAGCTTGCCGCCGGTGGCCTTGTCCACATCGGCCGCCAGCTGCATCAGATTCTCGGTGTGGAAATTGGCGGCCGGGTAGGCGGAGGGCAGGTCCCATTTCACTTGCGCCTGGGCCACTTGACCGGCACCGCAGGCCAGCAGAACGGCGGCGAGGATAAGACGACGGGAAGCTTTCATGATCACTCCAGTGGGTGGGGTAGAACGACCTGCGAAGCATGCGCCGTGTTGCCCGTCTTGCCGATAGTGGTTGACCCCAGGATTTCAAAATATTTAAAGTTTGCTGATAATTTATAGATAAAGTATCGGCAAGACCTTTGGAGACAACCATGGCCAGCAAGTCCCTGAACAGCCCGAAGAAGGCCGCAGCCCTAGGCCATATAAAGGGCGCCAAGCCCGAGCTGCCGGCATCGGCCAACGGCCGCGGCATCGTCTCGTCCTCGCACCTGGTCTCACCGCGCAGCCTGGAGCTGTCGGAGTTCGAGTTCGGCCTGATCGTGGCCTGGAACGCCTTCTCGCGCTGGGCCGTGCGCTGCATGGCCGCCAGTGGTTGCCCGGACCTGACCATCACCGATGTGCTGCTGCTGCACCACGTCAACCACCGCGCCCGCAACAAGAAGCTGGCCGACATCTGCTTCGTGCTGAACTACGAAGACACCCATGTGGTGGCCTACGGTCTGAAGAAGCTGGTGGCCGCCGGCCTGGTGCTGGCCGAGAAGCAGGGCAAGGAAGTTTTCTACAGCCCCACGTCCGAGGGCGAAGCCGCCGCCGCCCGCTACCGCGAGGTGCGCGAGGCCTGCCTGGTGGACAACCTGGACGTCGAGCGCAACTATGACATCGGCGAGATGGCGCGGCTGCTGCGCAGCATGTCGGGCCTTTACGACCAGGCCGCCCGCGCCGCCACCTCGCTCTGAACCCTTGGACACGAGATCAAGCACCATGGACCACAACCCCCCACGCTGGCAGTTCTGGATCGACCGCGGCGGCACCTTCACCGACTTGGTCGGCCGCGCCCCGGATGGCGCGCTGCACACCTTGAAGCTTCTGTCCGAGAACCCAGAGCAGTACCGCGATGCGGCCGTCGAGGGCATACGCCGCCTGCTGGGGCTGGCGCCCGGCGAGGCGATCACGGCGGAGCGGGTGGACTGCGTGAAGATGGGCACGACGGTGGCCACCAATGCGCTGCTGGAGCGCAAGGGCGACCGCACGGTACTGGTCACCACCGCAGGCTTTCGCGATGCATTGCGCATTGCCTACCAGGCGCGGCCGAAGCTGTTCGAGCGCAATATCCAGCTGCCCGAGCTGCTGTATGAGCGGGTGATCGAGGCCACCGAGCGCGTAGGCGCCCAAGGCGAACTGGTCACGCCGCTGATTGAGCCCGCGCTGCGCGTCGAGCTGCAGGCCGCTTTTGACGCCGGCATCCGCGCCTGCGCCATCGTCTTCATGCATGGCTACCGCTACACCGCCCACGAGCTGGCGGCGGCCCGCATCGCCGGTGAGATCGGTTTCCCGCAGGTCTCGGTCTCGCACCAGGTCAGCCCGCTGATGAAGCTGGTGGCGCGAGGCGACACGACGGTGGTCGATGCCTACCTGTCTCCCATCCTGCGCCGCTATGTCGAGCAGGTGGCCGGCCAGATGCCCGGCGTGCGGCTGTTCTTCATGCAGTCCTCCGGCGGGCTGACCGAGGCGCATCAGTTCCAAGGCAAGGACGCGATCCTGTCCGGCCCGGCCGGCGGCATCGTCGGCATGGTGCGCACAGCCATGGCCGCAGGGCACGATAAGGTGATCGGCTTCGACATGGGTGGCACGTCCACCGATGTGTCGCACTTTGCCGGCGAGTTCGAGCGCGCGTTCGAGACCCAGGTTGCCGGCGTGCGCATGCGCGCGCCGATGATGAGCATCCACACGGTGGCGGCCGGTGGCGGCTCCATCATCCGCTTCGATGGTGCGCGGCTGCGCGTCGGCCCCGAGTCGGCCGGCGCCAATCCCGGCCCGGCCAGTTACCGGCGCGGCGGGCCGCTGGCCACGACCGACGCCAATGTGATGCTGGGCAAGATCGCTCCGGCACACTTCCCCAAGGTCTTCGGCCCGCAGGCCAACGAGGCGCTGGACCGCGAGGTCGTCGTGCAGCGCTTCGAGGCGATGGCGCAGCAGATGCGCGAAGCGTCGGGCCGCGACATCACCGCCGAGGAGGTGGCGGCCGGCGCGCTGCAGATAGCCGTGGCGAATATGGCCAATGCGATCAAGCGCATCTCGGTGGCTCGAGGCTATGACGTCACCGGCTACACGCTGCAGTGCTTTGGCGGCGCCGGTGGTCAGCATGCCTGCCTGGTGGCCGACGCTTTAGGCATGACCCGTGTGTTCGTGCATCCGCTGGCCGGCGTGCTGAGTGCCTATGGCATGGGCATGGCCGACCAAATCGCCATGCGCGAGGCCGCGATCGAGCTGCCGCTCAATGAGGCGGGCCTGGCCTCGGCCCGCAGCAGCCTGGACACGTTGGCCGCCGCTGCCTGCACTGAGCTGGCCGGCCAGGGCCTGGCCGCTGCCGAGCTGCAGACGCGGCGCAAGCTCCATGTGCGCTACCAGGGCACGGACACGGCCCTGCTGGTCAACTGCCCGGACGATGGGCCTGGCGCGATGGACGCCATTCGCACCGAATTCGAGGCCGGCTATCGCCAGCGCTTCGCCTTCCTGATGAGTGACAAACCGCTGGTCATCGAGGCAGTGTCGGTGGAGGCGATCGCCGCCGGCGAATCCGCCGTCGCCGTGAGCGTGGCGCAGACCGAAGAACACCCTGCAGAGGCCACCGAGCAAGTGCAGATGTACTGCGCCGCCGACGAGCAGGATGCCGGCTGGCGCCCCGCCGGCCTGTTCATCCGCGAAAGCCTGCTGCCCGGTGCCGTCGTCGACGGCCCGGCCATCGTCGCCGAGCGCAATGCCACCACCGTGCTGGAGCCGGGCTGGCAGGCCCGGCTGACCGCCGCCGGCGCACTGGAGCTGCAACGCACCCGCGCCCGGGCCACGCGCCACGCGATCGGCACCGAGGCCGATCCGGTGATGCTGGAGGTCTTCAACAACCTGTTCATGAACATCGCCGAGCAGATGGGTCTGCGGCTGCAGAACACCGCCTTCTCGGTCAATATCAAGGAGCGGCTGGACTTCAGCTGCGCGCTTTTCGACGCCGCCGGCAACCTGATTGCCAACGCGCCGCACATGCCGGTGCACCTGGGCTCGATGAGCGAGTCGATCAAGACGGTGATCGCGCGCAACCCGGCCATGGCGGAGGGCGACGTCTATGTGCTGAACGATCCGTACCACGGCGGCACGCACCTGCCCGACGTGACCGTGATCACCCCGGTGTTCCTGGAGGGCAGTGCCAAGCCGTCGTTCTATGTGGCCTCCCGCGGCCACCACGCCGACATCGGCGGCATCTCGCCCGGCTCGATGCCGCCGTTCTCGAAAACGATTGCCGACGAGGGCGTGCTGATCGACAACTTCCTGCTCGTCGAGGCCGGCGTGCTGCGCGAGCAGGCGCTGCTGGAGCTGCTGGGCTCGGGCCCGCATCCCTCGCGCAACCCGCAGCAGAACCTGGCCGATCTGCGCGCGCAGATTGCCGCCAATGAGAAGGGCGTGCAGGAGTTGCGGGCCATGGTGGCCCAGTTCGGTCGCGCCACCGTCGATGCCTATATGCAACATGTACAGGACAACGCCGAGGAGTCTGTGCGCCGCGTCATCACCGCGCTGAAGGATGGCCAGTTCACCTTGCCGCTGGACAACGGCGCGCAGATCGCCGTCAAGGTCACGGTCAGCCAGGCCGACCGAAGCGCCACGCTGGACTTCACCGGCACCAGCGCCCAGCTGCCCAATAACTTCAACGCCCCGAAGGCGGTGACGATGGCGGCGGTGCTGTATGTGTTCCGTACGTTGGTCGATGACGACATTCCTCTGAATGCCGGCTGCCTGAAGCCGTTGGAGGTGATCGTGCCCGAAGGCTGCATGCTGAACCCGCAGCTGCCCGCGGCCGTCGTGGCCGGCAATGTCGAGACCTCTACCTGCGTGACCAATGCGCTCTATGGTGCCTTGGGCGTGATGGCCGCCAGCCAGTGCAGCATGAACAACTTCACCTTCGGCAATGCCACCCACCAGTACTACGAGACGATCTCGGGCGGCTCGGGCGCGGGGCCGGGTTTTGCCGGCACCAGCGTCGTGCAGACCCATATGACCAACTCGCGGCTGACCGACCCCGAGGTGCTGGAGTTCCGTTTCCCGGTGCGGCTGGACAGCTACGCCATCCGCCAGGGCTCCGGCGGTGCGGGTCAGTGGCAGGGCGGCAACGGCGGCGTGCGCCGGGTGCGCTTCCTGGAGGCGATGACGGCTTCGATCCTGAGCAATGGCCGCCACCACGGCGCCTTCGGCATGGCCGGCGGCGAAGCGGGGGCGGTGGGGCTGAACACCATCGAGCGCGGCAATGGCCAGATCGAGCACCTGGACCACATCGGCTCGGCCGAGATGGCGCCGGGCGATGTGTTCGTCATAGCGACGCCGGGCGGTGGCGGCTACGGCAAGCCCTAGGAGCCTGGCTTCATCGGCTTGAGGGTCAGCAGGCTCTTAAGTTCGTCAAGCGCCTCGGGCAGATCGGCGCAGTCGAACTTGGCAGACCAGGGCCCGGCCGCGGTCTGCACTTCCAGGCTCAGGGTCTGGCCATCGGGATAGTCGGGCGCCTGGCGGGCAGCCCCCTGGGCCTGGCCCAGCAACTTCGCAATCCGGCCCGCTTGCCTGGTATCCAGGTCGGCGGCGCGCAACTCGGCCCCGCGCAGCAAGCCGGCAAAGCCGCCCTGCTCGGTCAGCCGCAGCTGCTGCCAATCGACAGAATCAGAATCCAACCGCTTTCCAGGCATCGTTGAGCGCTTTCAGTTGCTTGCTGCCACTGCCATGGTTCTTGGTCGCCACCATCTGCGTGGTCGTCACCATGTCGATGAACTGGCTGTTGCTCGACAGCTTGCGCATCGTCTCATACCAGATCGCCCCCGGCTCGTTGTAGGCATAGCCGCCGACCGCCTTGGCAAACAGGAAGAAGGCGTGGTTGAAGATGCCGGAGTTCAGGTGCACGCCGCCGTTGTCGAAGCTGCCGACGAACTTGTCGCGCAGATGCTTGGGCTGCGGGTCGGTGCCCAGATTGGGGTCGTTTTCGTAGGCCTTGCCGGGGCCGAAGTCGCGCAGCGCCTTGGCCTTGGTGCCGGGGCCCATGATCTCCTTGCCGACCAGCCAGGTCGCCTTGGCGGCGGTGTGCTTCTTCTTCCACTGGCTGATCAGCACGCCGAACACATCGGCGAAATGCTCGTTCAGCGCGCCCGACTCGTCCTGGTATTCCAGATTGCACTCGTGCGAGATCACGCCATGGGTCAGTTCATGGCCGACCACGTCCAGCGATTTGGTGAAGCGCACGAACAGCTGGCCGTCGCCGTCGCCATAGGCCATCTGCTGTCCGTTCCAGAACGCGTTATTGAGCTTCTTGCCCAGGTGCACGCTGGAGACCAGCGTGGTGCCGCGGCCGTCCAGCGAGTTGCGCTGGAACTGCTTCATATAGAAGTCGTAGGTCACGCCGCTGAAGTCATAGGCCTCGTTGACGGCCGGATCGGCCACGGCCTTGTCGCCCTCCTTGCGCACCAACTTGCCGGGCAGACGACTCATGCCGAGACCCTTGACGTCATGGATCAGGCGATTCTTCTTGGCCGACGGCGCGGCGAAGGCCGCCATCATCGGCATGGACTGCATGACCGTGCGCACGGCGCGCGCCTCGGCCGAGGCGGCAATGGCGTCCACCGCCTGCTTGCGCACCGCCGCGTCCGACGAGGTGCTGAGGTTGTCCAGCATATAGGGCGGGATGATGCACAGCAGCGGGTGAGGGTGACAGGTGCAACGCAGCATGGTGAGCGCTCCAGCAGTTCAAGTGAGCGCTTTTTATGCCCATCACCGCAGCGCTGCCATCCCTAAAAGATGGCTTGAAATCAGCGCTTGTCCTGCTCCGAGTAGCTTTTCCAGCGGCCCATGGCGCTGCGCATGAACTGCGCCTGGCGGGCGAACTTGGGGCAGGCAGAGCAGATCACCATGTGCAGGCGCACGGCAAGGCGCTCCTGCCAGCTCAGCTCGCGATCCAGCGACTGCAGGGTCAAGCCGGTCACTTCTCGGCAATTCTTCATCAGCATCATCTAGATTCCCTCAGGCCTGAGCGCCGGCGAACCAGCCGAGTTGAAGGCAGTCACGCAATCGCAGCCGGGCGCGATGCAGCATGACCCATAGATTGGTCGGGCTGATGGCCAACTCCTTACAGATTTCGTCGGTGTCCAGCTCCAGCCATTCCCTCATCATGAACAGGCGACCCTGCACGCCGGGCAGCTTGTCCACGCAGGCTTCGAGCACGGCAAAGAAGTCGGCCTGGCGCAGGCAATGTTCCGGGTCGCCCCAGTCCTTGGGGGCGTCGCGCCAGTGGCCATCGGCAGTGAACAGCTGCTCGTCGAGATCAGCTTCGTCATCGGCCGTGGTGCTGGAGACCTCACGCGTGTGCTTGCGCAACTGGTCGATCAGCTTGTGCTTCAGGATGCCCACCAGCCAGGTCTTCAACTGAGACTGGCCGGCAAAGGCCTGCGGCCGCTCCAGTGCGGCCAGCAGGGTCTCGGACACCGCGTCCTCGGCCCAGGCCTCGTTCTTCAGCTGCATCTGCGCAAAACGCATCAATTGAGGGCGCAGCTGTTCGACAGCACGGGCAAAATCGCTCATCACCAAGGCCTGTTTCCGGGTCGACAAGCTGTGCAGTGTAAGGACTTGGACCTGCCGATCGACCCACGGTGGTCGCAAGACATTGACGAAATCTTTTCCCCCCAACATTGACTGGAATCCGACCATGAACCAAAAGCTGATTGTTTCCTCCGCCCTCGCTTCCGTGCTGGCCCTGGGCCTGATGGGCCAGGCCAGCGCCCAGGACAAGCCCAAGGAGAAGTGCTTCGGCATCGCCAAGGCCGGCCAGAACGACTGCGCCAATCTGTCGGGCAGCCACTCCTGCGCGGGCCAGTCCAAGGCGGACATGGCGACCGACGAGTGGAAGTACGTTCCCAAGGGCACCTGCAAGGACATGAAGGGCCTGTCGGCCGACGAGGCCAAGGCCAAGCTGAAGAAGGCCTGAGCGAGTGATGCCTGCGCGCGCCAAGGTAGGCATCGGTCTGCGCCAGCCGCACTACCGCGAGCTGCTGGAGACCCTGCCTGCCTTGGGCTTTCTGGAGGTCCACTCCGAGAATTTCTTTGCCGCAGGCGGCGCCGCCCGCGCAGTGCTGCGCGAGGCGCGCGAGCACTACGACATCAGCTTGCATGGCGTGGGCCTGTCCCTGGGATCGGCCATGGGTCTGGACGACTGGCATCTGGACCGCTTGGCCGAGCTGGTGGCCGAGATCGAGCCGGTGCGGGTGTCAGACCATGCCAGCTTCGCCCGCGTGCCGGGTCTCGCCTCCGGGCCTGCGGTGCACATGAACGATCTGCTGCCGCTGGCCTTCACGCCGGCAGCGCTGGACATCATGGTGGCCAATGTGCAGCGGGTGCAGGAGCGGCTGAAGCGACCGCTGCTGGTTGAGAATCTTTCCGCCTATCTGAGCTGGGCCGATGACAGCCTGGCCGAACCCGAGTTCTTCAATGAGCTGGCGCGTCGCAGCGGCTGCGGCCTGCTGCTCGACGTCAACAACCTGGTTGTCAACGCGCTCAATCGTCAGCCCGATGAAGTGCGGGCGCGCGCCGAGGTAGGGCGCTGGCTTGAGCAGATTGACCCGCTCACCGTGGGTGAGATCCATCTGGCTGGCTATTGCGATACCGGGGACCTGGTCATCGATGACCACGGCAGCCGGGTTCACGCGCCGGCGTGGGCGGCCTATGAGTACGCGCTCCATCGCCTGGGCGCCAGGCCCACCTTGCTGGAATGGGACACCGACGTGCCTGACCTGAGCGTGCTGCTCGATGAGGCTGCTCAGGCTTGGCAACGGTTGGAGGCCTTGTGAGCGAGGGCCGGGTGCGCGAGTTGCAGCGCCAGCAGGCGCTGGTCCAGGCGCTGCAGCAGCCGGGCGGCGAGCCGACGCTGATCCCTTGGCTGAGCGAGCAGGGCGGCCGCCTGGCCCGAGGCTTGAGCGCCTACCGCGCCAATGCCGGGGCCTCGGCCGAGCGGGCGCTGGCCAGCAGCTTTTCGACGGTGCTTGCGCTAATGGGCGAGGAAGCCTTCGCCGCCATGGCCAGGGCCTATTGGCAGGCATATCCGCCGTCGCGCGGCGATCTGGCCTGGCTGGGCGAGCAGTTGCCCGACTTCATGCGCCACAGTCCGCAGCTGGACGATGAGCCCTATCTGCCCGACAGCGCCCGTCTCGACTGGCTGCTGGCCTGTTCGGAGGGCGCGGCCGATATGAAAGCCGAACCGGCCAGCCTTGGCTTGCTGGCCGAACATGAGCCACAGCAGCTGCGGCTAAGGCTGATGCCCTCGGTGCGCGTGCTGCGCAGCGAGCATCCCGTGTTCGCGATCTGGCATGCCCACCAAAGCAGTGAGCCTGATGCGTTCGCGCCGGTACGTGCTGCGATGGCGGCCGGCGAGGGCTCGCTGGCCCTGGTGTGGCGCGAGGGCTGGCGTGCAAAAGCGATGGCGTTGGAGCCTGCGGCCTGGCGCTTCACAGAGGAAGTATTGGCTGGCAACGATCTTGCCCAGGCGCTTGATGAGGCCGGCCCCGATTTCGACTTCGGTGCCTGGCTGGCGCAGGCCCTCCAACTGGGCTGGTTGCACCGCGCCGAGGCGACGCCGGCCGCTACTCCTGCGGCTGGAAGCTGATCAACATCACCGGCTGCACGCGGCCATCCACGTCGCGCGGCAGGATCTCGGTCTTGTCGATCGCGCGGAGCACGGCCTTGTCCCACTCGGCGTTGCCGCTGGGCTTGGTCAGCTTGCGTGACAGGATGCTGCCGTCCGGTCCGACGCGCACCTCGACCTCGGCCACCGGATTGCCGGGGGTCAGGTCGCTGAACACGATGTTCGGCCGGATGCGCGCCTTGATGCGCCCGGCATAGCTGGCCGAGGGACCGGACGACTGCAGCGCCGTGCCGGTGGCGCCGGGGCCGCCGCTGGCGCCGGCCATGCCCTGGATGCGCTTCAGGTTCTCCTGGCGCTGCGCTTCAAGCTCGCGCTCCTTCTTCTGGGCTTCGGCCTGTTTCAGCTTGTCCTGCCTGGCCTTCTCCAGTTTGTCGGCCTGTTCCAGTTTGGCCTGCTTGGCCTGCTCGGCCTCGAGCTTCTTGCGCTCGGCCTCGCGTTCCTTGGCGAGCTTCTCCTTGGCCAGCTTGGCCTCGCGCTCCTTGGCCTCCTTGAGCTTCTCGGCTTCCTCGGCAGCCTTGCGCTTCTTCTCTTCGCGGGCTTTTTCAAGGGCGATATCGGCGTCGCGGTTGGGCGCGACCACGGGTTCGGGTGGCGGGGTGGGCTTGGCCTGTTTGACCGGCTCGGGTTCGGGTTCTGGGGGCGGTGCCTGTTCGGCCGGCGCAGCGGCCTGGGGCACGGTGGACCACAGCTCGGCCTCGAAGGTCGGCGGCTGCTGCACGCGCCAGCTGACGCTGAAGGCGATCGCCACCACCAGGGCCGCATGCACCAGCAGGGCAAGGCTCAAACCCCGTCCGACGCCAGGGGCGGGCGGTGGCCGCAGCGCATCACCGAACAACACCGGATTGACCATCGACTTCAGCCGCCGCTGTTCTTAACGGCCAGGCCGACCCGGGTCACGCCATTGGATTGCAGGATGTCCATCACCTTGACCACCGCCTCGTACTTGACGTTGCGGTCGGCCGAGATGACCACCGGCGTGTTGGTGCTGCTGCCCTGGGCCTGCTTGACCTGCCGCGCCAGCCGGTTCAGCGATATTGGCTGCGCTTCTTCCTTGTCGAGCTTGATCTTCAGCTTCTCGTCGGCGCCGACGACCACGTGAATCACATGCTCGGGCTGCTGCCGGCTCTTGCCCACGCTGGGCAGGTCGACCAGGCCGGTGGTGATCAGCGGCGCGCTGACCATGAAGATGATCAGCAGCACCAGCATCACATCGATGAAGGGCACCATATTGATCTCGTTGATCGTGCGGCGACGGCCGCCGCCGCGTGAGCTGATGGCAGGCATGGGGATGTCCTCAACGGGTGGCCGGGCCAGCGGCGCCGACGGAACCGACCGGTGCCGGCTGAACCGCATTGCGCTGCAGGATGTTGGAGAACTCCTCGATAAAGGTCTCCAGGGTGATGGCCGTGCGGTCGATCTGACGGGCGAAGCGGTTGTAGGCAATCACGGCCGGAATGGCGGCGAACAAGCCGATGGCGGTGGCCACCAGCGCCTCGGCAATGCCGGGCGCCACGGTGGCCAGTGTCACCTGGGTCAGGTTGGACAGGCCGACGAACGCGTGCATGATGCCCCAGACGGTGCCGAACAGGCCCACATAGGGGGAGACCGAACCGACCGAGGCCAGGAAGGACAGATTCGATTCGATCGCGTCGAGCTCGCGGTGGAAGCTGGCACGCATCGCGCGGCGGGCGCCGTCCAGCAGCGTCGCGCCATCGCCCATGCGGCGCTCGCGCAGCTTCAGGAACTCGCGCATGCCGGCGGCGAAGATGCGCTCCAGCGGGGAGGTCTGGGCCTTGCCCGCCACCGCCTGGTAGAGGTCGTTCAGGTTCTTGCCGGACCAGAACTCCTGCTCGAAGGCATCATTGCTGGCCCGTACCTTGGACAGCGAGATCAGCTTGGCAAAGATCACCGTCCAGCTGGCCAGCGACACCAGCAGCAGCGCCGCCATCACCAACTGCACCACGAAGCTGGCCTGCAGCATCAGCGAGAAGATGGAAAGGTCCTGGTTCATGGGCTGACTTTGTCGAGAATGGGTTGGGGAATGCGGCTGGGCTTGAAGCTCTGGCTGTGCACACAGCCGATGCGGATCTCGCCCTCGCACAAGAGCTGCTTGCCGCGCCGCGCCTGCTGGAACAGGCTCATGCTGGCGCGGCCTCGCTCGGTGACCTGGACGCTGACGTCCAGCCAGTCATCGAGCCGCGCCGGGCTCAGGTACTTCAGGTTCGTGGCGCTGACGACGAACATCAGCTGCTGCTCGGCGCGCAGCCGTTCCTGCTCGAAGCCCAGCGAGCGCAGCCACTCGGTGCGGGCGCGCTCGAAGAACTTCAGGTAGTTGGCATAGAAGACCACGCCACCGGCATCGGTGTCTTCCCAGTAGACGCGCAGGCCGTGGCTGAACGGAGTTTCTTGGTGGCTGGAGGTCATCGCGGGCGCGATTATCGCAAGGCCTGGGCGATGCGATGCACCGACTCCTGCAGACGATCCATCGAATTGGCAAATGAGAAGCGCACAAAGCGCTCGGCCTCCAGCCGGCCGAAGTCACGGCCCGGCGTGATCGCCACATGGGCGCGGCGCATCATGTCGAAGGCAAAGTCCCAGCTGCTGGGGTTGTGCGCCGAGCAATCGGCCCAGACGTAGAAGGCGCCGTCGGGAACGACAGGCACCTTCAGCCCCAGGCCCTGCAAGGCTGGCACCAGATAGTCGCGCCGGGCACGAAACTCCTCGCGGCGGCGCTCGTACTCGCTGATCACCTCGGGCTCGAAGCAGGCCAGCGCCGCGTACTGGGCAATGCTGGACGGGCAGATGAACAGGTTCTGCGCCAGTTTCTCGACGGCCGGCACCAGCCCGGGCGGCAGCACCAGCCAACCCAGACGCCAGCCGGTCATGCCGAAGTATTTGGAGAAGCTGTTGACCGAGATGATGTCCTCGCCCAGGCCCAGCACGCTGTGGCCATAGCGCTCGTCGAAGCTCAGGCCCAGATAGATCTCGTCGACGATGGTCACTCCACCGTGTTTGCGCACCACCTCGACCATGGCGCGCATTTCCTCCGGCGCGATCGACGTGCCGGTGGGGTTGCTGGGCGAGGCCAGCAGCACGCCGCGGGTGTGCTCGTTCCAGGCCGCCTCGACCTGGGCCGCGCTCGGTTGGTAGCGCTGCTCGGCCGTGGCGTTGAGCAGCACGGCCTCAGCGTCCGCTGCGGCGACGAAATGGCGGTTGCAGGGATAGCAGGGGTCGGGCATCAGCACCTGGTCGCCGCGCTCGAACAACGCCAGGCAGGTCAGCTGCAAGGCCGCCGAGGCGCCGGCGGTGATGACGATGCGCTCGGGCGCTATGTGCAGGCCGAAGCGCAGCAGATACCAGGCGCTGAGCTTCTCGCGCAGCGCCAGCAGGCCGGTGGCCGAGGTGTACTGGGTTCGGCCCATGGTGAGACAGGCCTCCGCTGCAGCCTGCACGGCCGGCGGCGCGGTGAAGTCGGGCTCTCCGATGTTCAGGTAGATCATCGGTCGCCCGCCCTGGGCCGGATCGCAGGCCGCGCTGCGCGCAATCTCCTGCGCGGCCTTGGCACACTCCATCACGTAAAAAGGCTCGATGTGATCGAGCCTGGACGCCAGTTTCATCGGGCCTTGTTGCGCATGCTCTGCACCTCGGCCGGACGCAGATCGACGGCGGCGCGGTCGAGCACGCCGTTCACATACTTGTGGCCGTCGGTGCCGCCAAAGGACTTCGCCAGCTCGACCGCCTCGTTGATGGCGACCTTGTAGGGCACGTCCATGCAGTGCTTGAGCTCGTAGGCACCGATCATCAGCACGCCATGCTCGATCGGCGACAGCTCGCTGGTCTTGCGGTCCACATGCTTGGACAGCACGGCGTCGAGATCGGCTGCCTCAAGGATGCAGCCATGCAGCAGCGAGTCGAAATGCGGCTTGTCGCACTTGTCGAAGCCGTCCTGCTCGCGCATATGGGCTTCGATCACGCCGGCTTCCTCGCCGGAGACCAGCCATTGGTAGAGGCCTTGCAGCGCGATCTCGCGAGCGCGGCGGCGGGCCGACTTGGGTTTGGCGGCGCGAGGTGCAGGCGCAGCTGCGGGCTTGGGGGTGGACGCGTCGGTGCTCACAGCAGTTCTTCCATCAGATTGGCCATCTCGACGGCCACGCGGGCGGCGTCGCGACCCTTGTCTTCGGCGCGTGCCCAGGCCTGGGCCTCGTTCTCGACGGTGAGGATGGCGTTGGCGATGGGCACCTCATGGTCCAGTGCGACACGTGTGACGCCCGCGCCGCTTTCGTTGGCCACCAGTTCGAAGTGGTAGGTCTCGCCGCGGATGATGCAGCCCAGGGCGATCAGCGCGTCATAGTCTTCGCTGTCGGCCATGGCGTTCAACACAATCGCCACCTCCAGTGCGCCGGGTACGGTGACATGCTTGATGTCCTTGGGGCTCACGCCCAGGCTCTCCAACTCGGCCAGGCAGGACTGGGCCAGTTGGTTCGTCAGCGGCGCATTGAAGCGCGCCTGGACGATGCCGATGCGTAGGCCTTCGCCCTCAAGCGAGGCGGCCTGCCCCTTGTCTGCGTCTTGCATGTTCTTGCCTGTCTTTCTTGTTGTTCAGCGTATCAGTCGGCGGAAACAAAGCCGGTCACTTCCAGGCCATAGCCCGTCATGCTGGGCATGCGCCGCGGGCTGCCGAGCAGCTTCATCCTGGAGATGCCGAGTTCGCGCAGGATCTGCGCGCCGACGCCATAGGTGCGCAGGTCCATGCTGCCGGCCTGTGGTGCGCCATCGTCGGGAGCCTGCAACTGGGCCAGAAGCGCCTGCGCCTCTTCGCCGCAGTTGAGCAGCAGGGCCGCGCCGCGCTCGGATGCCTGCAAGGTGGCCAGCGCCTTGGGCAGGGGCCAGGAGTGATGGCAGCGGCCGCTGTCCAGCAGGTCCAGCGCAGAGAAGGGTTCGTGCACGCGCACCAGCACCTCCTCATCGTCGGACCAGTGGCCCTTGGTCAGCGCGATGTGGACGCCGCCGGTGCGGTCCTTGAACACGGTGCTGGCGAACACGCCCTGGGCCGTGTGCAGCGGGCGCTCGGCCACGCGCTGCACCAGCGACTCATTGCGGCTGCGATACTCGATCAGGTCGGCGATGGTGCCTATCTTCAGGCCGTGCTCCTGGGCGAAGACCTCGAGATCGGGCAGGCGGGCCATCGTGCCGTCGTCCTTCATGATCTCGCAGATCACCGAGGTGGGCGACAGGCCGGCCATCTGAGACAGATCGCAGCCGGCTTCGGTATGGCCGGCGCGCATCAGCACGCCGCCGTCCTGGGCCTGCAGCGGGAAGATGTGGCCGGGTTGGACCAGATCGCTGGGCTGCGCATGCTTGGCCACCGCTGCCTGCACGGTGCGGGCCCGGTCGGCGGCCGAGATGCCGGTGGTCACACCGGTGGCTGCCTCGATCGACACCGTGAAGGCCGTGCCATGCTTGGTGCCATTGCGTGTGGCCATCGGCGGCAGCTGCAGCCGCTCGCAGCGCTCGCGGGTCAGGGTCAGGCAGATCAGCCCACGGCCGAAGCGGGCCATGAAATTGATCGCCTCGGGCGTGATGTGATCGGCGGCGATGACGAGGTCGCCTTCGTTTTCGCGGTCTTCTTCGTCAACCAGAATGACCATACGGCCGGCGGCCAGCTCGGCCACCAGCTCGGGAATAGGGGAGATGGGCATGGGCGGGATTGTAGGCGGGGTGAGGGTTGTCCCGGGCAGGCCGGGACATTCGATTCAAGGCTGCGCGATGGGGCGTGCCAGGATGCGCAGGTCTTCACCCACGCGATCGACACCGTGCCAGGCCAGGTTCAGCACCTGATCCATGCGTTCCAGCGGGCCGAAAGCCGCCAATTCGCGACCCTGGCCCATCAGCTTGGGCGCCAGATAGAGCAGAAACTCGTCCACCAGGCCTTCGCGCACGAAGGATCCGTTGAGCTTATGGCCGGCCTCGACATGCAGCTCGTTGATGCCACGCGCCCCGAGGTCCAGCAGCAGGGCATGCAGGTCAACCTTGCCGCTCGGGCCTGGCTTGGCCATCAACGTGGCGCCACGGTCGCTCAGGGCCTTGGCGCGCCCGGCATCGGCGTGGTCGGCGTGATAGATCAGCACCTCGCCCGGGGCGTCGAGGATCCGCGCCGTGGGCGGCGTCTCGAGTCGCGAATCGACGATCACGCGCAACGGCTGGCGCGGGGTTTCGACCAGGCGGACATCCAGGCGAGGATCGTCCTCCAGCACGGTGCCGACGCCGGTCAGCACCGCACCGGCGCGCTTGCGCCAGGCATGTCCGTCGGCGCGTGCGGTGGGGCCGGTGATCCACTGGCTGACACCATTGAGCAGGGCGGTACGGCCGTCCAGCGAGCTGGCCACCTTCATGCGCACCCAGGGCCTGCCACGCTGCATGCGCGAGAAAAAGCCGATGTTCAGCTCTCGCGCCTCGTCGCCCAGCAATCCAACGTCAACCTGGATCCCAGCGGCGCGCAGCCGCGCCGTGCCTTGGCCTGCGACCAGCGGGTTCGGGTCTGCGCAGGCCACGACGACGCGAGCCAGCTGAGCGGTGATCAGCGCGTCGCAGCAGGGCGGCGTACGGCCATGGTGGGAGCAGGGCTCCAGCGTGACATAGGCAGTAGCGCCCTTGACATCGTGGCCCAGCGCCTGGGCATCCCGCAGGGCCATCACCTCGGCATGCGCCTGGCCGGCCGCCTGTGTGTGGCCCTGGCCCAGCAGCCGGCCCTGCTCATCGACGATAACGCAGCCGACGCGGGGGTTGGGGTCGCTGAGGCCTATGGCCTGGTGGGCGAGGGCCAGAGCCTGGCGCATGGCCGTCTCGGCGTCGAGTCGTTCGGGAGTGGCTTGCATGGCGCAAGTCTAGGGCAGGGGCGCACCGGTCTCTGAAATGCCAAGGGCCTCCGACGGAGGCCTTTGAGACGGGCCGCGGCGCACCGCGGCACGATGATGATCAGCCGAGGCGCTTAGCGACGAGCCTTGCGGCGTGCCGCGGCCAAGCCCAGCAGGCTGATGCCCACCAGGGCCAGCGAACCGGGCTCCGGCACATCGGTGCGGGGTGCGCGGCTGCCTATCACCAGGTCGTCAAATCCCAGCCAATCAAACTCGGTGAAGTCGCTGCTGGACTGCTTGATCGAGAAGCGTACGCCATACATTTCCGCGTCTTTGTCAAATGCGCCCACAAATTCCAGATTGCCATTGCCACTGTCAGTTGGGGTGGCCACGACTTCTGAAGCCAGCAGCGAACTGTCGGCGCGCAGGAAGTCGAGTGTCAGCGTGCCGCCGAAGTCCTGGAAATCGATCAGATTGAAGCCGAAGGCCTGCGTGGCACCACCGAACATTACCGTGAAGTCAAGCGCCGATTCCCACCATTGAGAGCCATTGGGCGTCGTGTTGTAGCGTCCATCGGCTGCCGTATTGCTGATACGGCCGGTCAGCGTTGTCGGCGGCCGGCCGGCAAACGTCTGGGAGGTGCCACGCAAGCTTGCTGAGGCATTCAAGCCGATCAGTTGAAACGAACTTGCCACGCCATCGGTTCCAACAGCGACACTTTCAAAGCCATCCCCGCTCTTTGCTGACAGACTTGCTTCAAAACCGGCGCGAGTCTTGTCCTCCAGAACCGGCGCGGCCTGTGCTGCGCTGAACATCGCAGTACCCAGAACGGCGAGACCCAAAAAATTTTTGATATGCATATTTCGCTCCTCAACGACAGAGATTAGTTTCGGTTCATTCACATTGGGTAAAGCAATTGCTGAGCCAGCATAAAAAATCTTTCAAATACAATGACTTAGCCAGCATCGTGCGGCGTGCGGCAGGTTCGATGTAAAGATTGCCGACAGGGCGCAATCCAATGCCATAAAGAACCTCCGCGTCGCGACGCATCAAACCCAAATGGGGCAGTCGAATGCACTTCAAAGATGCGGTTGGTGCTGCCACGTATTGCCATTGATGTAGGGCGTGCCCGTGTCGTCGGCAGGACAGGAGAGGGCAGTCGCGCCGTCACCAGCACGGATGACGAGGAAATTCTGCTGCGTCAACGGACCATCAACCAGACTGTAGTTCAGCGGGTGGCCAATATTGCCGTTGGGCGGCGTGTCGCTGGCGGTCGGCGTGTAGCGGCAGACCCGGTACTTGGCGGCCGAAACCTCGGTCACCGTCGTCGCGATGGGCAGGGCGACCGAGCTGATCAGCTCCAGCCGGCCCGACCAGGCCAGGGGCGGCGTGCTGGTCGGCTCCACCGGCAAGGCGCAGAAGTAGGCAATGAAGTTGGAGTAGGCCTGCGAATAGCAGGCCACGTTGGCGGCCGTCGGCGCCGTGGTTACGACCTGCAGATCGACGCCGATCGCTGTGGCGGTAGGTGTCTCGGCCTCGGCCGGCGTGGGCGCCGCCGCATACACCACAAAACCGCTGAGCAGCAGCGCGTTGGCCGGCGTGCAGACCAGCGTGGGCACGCAGATCGCGGTGATCATGCCCGACGCGTTGTTGAACACCCAAGCCACGCCGGCGGCCGGGGCAAAGGTGCTGCTGCGCTTGTCGGAGGCATCGACAGCGGCGGCGGGTATGGCGGCGTGGCGCCCAAGTGGCTGGCGCATCGGCTTGCCATTCACCGGTGTCAGTCCCAGCGAGCCCGCCGTCTCCGGCGAGATGCCGGCGATCGCCGTGTTTAGATGCACCTTCTGCCGGTCGCCGAGCCGGTCGGTCCAACTCACCTCGACCAGCAGCGAGGTCAGTCGCGGCTCGGCCGTGGCGGTCACGGTGCGCGTCACCGTGTACTCGGTGTTGGTGGTGTAGCCGGTATTGGGCGAGTCGCGCTCGGCCAGGGTGGCGTAGGAGCGCAGCGCCGTCGCGCCCTCCTCGGGTTCGGGGGCGACCAGCACCGAGAAGCCGCGCGCGGTCTCGATCGACTCCTGGGCCAGACGCACCGCCTCGGAGCGCTGCTTGGACACATCGACGTTCTGCCGCATCGTCGCCTGCAGGCCGACGACTCCGAGCAGGCCGAAGGCCATCACGGCCAGGGCCACCAGGGCCTCGATCAGCGAGATGCCCGCCTGGGCCATCGAGGTCGGCGTGCGCCTCATTTGAAATCCTTCCAGCCGCCCGGCACGCGCACAAAGGAGCCGCTGGCCAGGCGCAGGCGGTTCAGGATGGCCGCGTCGTAGGCGAAGGTCGGCGAACCGGTGCCGCCCAGGTCACCTTCGCTGATCAAGGCGCCCTGCAGCGTCACGCCGGCGCTGTCGGTCCAGCTGTTGCCGGGCGTCGTGCTGTTGACGACGAGTCGGTCCTGCAGGTAGATCAGGCCGCGAACGGCGGCGGCGGCGGTGGCCGTCACCGAGGCCGCCGCATCGGCATTGCCGGTGACGAGCAGCAGCACTGGCGCGCTGGCGCTGCCGATCTCGACGCCGCTGTCGAGCAGCAGATGGCCTTGCAGCCACAGCGGCCGCCCGGGGTTCAGCAGGGCCTTGTTGCGGATGTCGGTGGCGCTGCAGCCGGCGTCGCCGCAGTTGACGACCAGCGTGGCCGCCTGGTCCTTGTAGCTGTTGGCCCAGGCGTTGAAGGTCTGGGTGAACAGGCCGGTCTTAAGATCGGCCCCTAGTCCCGGCGGGTTGGCGTTGGCCGTCAGCGTCGTGTCGCCTGCAATCACGGACCGGCTGGGCGGTGCGCCGGGCACGCTGCTGATGCTGCGCCCCGTCGCATTGGGATTGGCCGTGCCACTGGCCTGAATCGTGATGCCGCCCGATGCCAGATCGCCATTGCTGACGCTCAGGGCCAGTGTGTCGGCGAGATTGCCGCGCACCGTCAATGGCGCCGCCGGTTTGCTTGGCAGAGCGCTGGCCAGGGCGACCAGCACCGACACGGTGGCCCTGCCCTCGCCCTCGGCGGCCTGCGACGGGAAGTTGAGACAGCCGTTGTCCAGGCGTGTACAGCCATTCGACTCGATGCGCACCACGCCGGGCCGGGTTGGCAGGCCGCCAGCGTTGGGGGCGACGGTGATGAACCTGACGCGAAAGGCAGGGAACACGTCGCTGCCCGTCGGAGCGGTCAGGTTGGGCTCGGCGTCGGTGGGGCAGTCGCAGGTCCAGCCAGAGCCGCTGGACACGCAGCTGGGCCACAGCGCAGTACCCGAGGCACCTACACGCGGCGTGATCCTGCCGTCACTGCCGTCGATGTTCAAATAGCGGTTGCGGAAGCTGGTCTGGGCCGGATTGGTGCTGGGCTGGCAGTTGGCCGTGATGACGCCGCTGTTGAGCTGGGCCAGTGCCCATTCGACACCGGCCTCGGCCGCCTCCAGCGCCTGGGTCGAGCGGTACTGGTTGGCCGCGGTGCGTTGCTCGAAAACCAGGTTGCGGCTGGTGTAGGCGGCCACCAGCGAGGTGACGATGAAAAGCACGGTGACGACCACCAGGGCCGCCAGACCCCGCTGCCGGCCGGCGCGGCCAGGGGCGTGCCGGCGCCTCATAGTGGACAGGCCTTGACGGTGGCGCTGGTGTCGTTGAGGCCCACCAGGTCGTTGCGCAGCTTGACCATGCTGCGGATGCTGCGTTTGACGCTGGCGTCGCTGACGGCCTCGGCGGCGATGCTGACCTCATAGACCCGCGACTGGATTGTCGGCCAGCAGTTCGTCGTGCCGTCGTCGCAGAGCTTGGCGCAGGGCAGCGTCAGCGCCGGGTCGGACCGCTGCGTGATCGTGAAACTGGTGATTTTGAGGCTGCGGCCGTCGGTCAGCTCCTGCCAGGCGTCGCCGAAGCGGGTTCTGATGCTGCCATCCTGGAGCTTGAATCCGTAGGGGCCGCCGCTGTCGCCCAGGTCCCGCTTGTACCGGTAGGCCGCCTCAGAGCCGTTTGTTTCTGGACTGACCTGACGGAAACCATTGGTCTGCACCGTTCCTCCGTCCAACCAAACACCGTTCTCTGCCGCGTTCCAGGCGCCGGCGCGGCGCAGCTCACGGGTGATGATGTCGGCGGTGGCGCGCAGGTCCTGCTGCACCTGCATCTCGACCAGCAGCTTGCGGTTTTCATTGAGCTGGGTAACGACCACCTGGGAGGCGGCCGCGACGACGATTAGCCCTATGGTCAGGCCGACCATCATTTCGACGACGGACAGGCCGCGCTGCGATGGATGCACCAGGCTGGATCGGCGAGCCGTCAACATGTCGGCGATCCAAGGTTCGGGTTACTTCCGCAGACGGTAGGTCTGCCGGTTCGACCAATCGTTGTGATCAGCTGGCGAGAGGTGTCGATTTCGCTCACGATGTCGAAACTGTCGAGTACCTGCGAGCCGGTGTCGGTATTCACCGCGGCGATCGTGCCGGTGACGTGATCAAAGGCGAAAGCGGACACCGCGAAAGCCGGCCTGACGCTGACGGACATTGAGGCCGGGATCTGCACCGTCCGCACCTCGGTGGCGCCCTCGGGGCAGGCGCTGCCGGCGCCGAGCCGGCAATCGCAGCGGCGGGTGTTGCCCACGGCGTCCGTCGTGATGTACAGGGAATAGCAGGTCATCGCACTGTTATTGCGAAACGACACCCGCATGAAGGTGTTGCGGCTCACCGCCTCGGCCCGCGCGAACTGCATATCTGTGACAACCTGGGCATTGATGGCTTTCAGCCGCTGCACCAGCCTGAAGTCCTGGAAGGCCGGCAGGGCCACGGCGGCCAGCACTCCGAGGATGATCAGGCCAATCATCAGCTCGACCATCGTGAAGCCGTGGGGGTGGCGGGGCCTGGCCATAATGGTCATCACTTGGCCCAGCATTTGCCGGGGTCCGCCCAGTCGGTCGAGCTAGCGCCGGAGCCATAGCTCGGATTGCCGCCCTGCATGCGCGCGGCCAGCAGCTTGCAGCTGCCGTCCTGGGCCTGCGACTTGCCCGAGATGGCAGTGGCCGTCACGGTGTAATTGGTCGAGCTGACATTGCTCAACGCCAGCGTGTAGTAGCCGCCCGTGGACGTGCCTGTCAGGCGCAGGCCATTGGGCTCCACCGTCTCCGAGGTATTGCCCAGTTCGGTGGCATAGCTGGCATGGCTGCTGCGCCAGCGCTCCTGCGCCTGCTGCACAGCCGCAATCGCCGCGAAGGCGTCGGCGCGGCGGCTTTTGCGTATCGAATCGACGAAGGAGGGCAGTGCCACGGCCGCCAGCAGGCCCACCACGATCACCACAATCATCAGCTCGACGAGGGTGAATCCGTCCGAGCCGGAGCGGCTGCGTGGGGAGTTCGGGATGGCGTGCATGGTTCACGAATTGTCGGGGTCAAGGGCCGTTGCCGGTTTGGCCGGTTTTGCCGCTCGTCGCGCCGCCTGCGCCGTTGGTCGGCGCCCCCCGTGTTCAGGGGGCGGTTCAGCAGGACTTGTAACCAGATGCCTTGGCGCCCGGAGAGCAGGTGCGCACACGGCCCATGATGTTGATGATCTGGTGGATTTCGTCGCCGCTTGCCGCCTTGACCTTCATCGTCGCCGTCGGCGTCACCGTGCCTTGCTGCGGATCGAAAGCCAGCGAGCGGGAGTTGGTCTGGAAGCTGACCTTGGTGCCCGCGTCCAGCTTGACGACGCGAAGGATCTCGCGTGGGGCACTGCAAACGGCCGCACCGTCGGCGGTGCAGGTGCAGTCGGCCGCGGTGCCGGCGTGGATGATGTAGCAGCTGCCACCCTGGGTGGCCGAGAAGCTGACGCGCAGGGTCTCGTTGCGTGACACGGCCAGGCCGCGGGTGTAGGACAGATCGGACTTCAGTTGCTCGGCCGCGCCTTCGAGGTGGCGTTGGGTGCGGGCCTTGTCCAGGCTCGGCAGGGCGACGCTGCTCATGATGGCGGTCACGGCCATCACCACCAAGGACTCGATCAGACTTACACCGCGAACGTTGTGCTTGTTGCCCATTTTTGCCCCCTGTGAACCGGCTTGATTGCCTATGGGTTCACTGTAGGAGAACGGTCCGAAATCAGCGCTCCCACCGAGGGGGGAGCGGGCCACCCCAAGAAGGGGGAGAGGGCAACTACGGAGTTAGATGTCTCTGATGAGCTGCCTGAACTCATCGACGTCCTCGAAGCTGCGATAGACCGAGGCGAAGCGGACGTAGGCGACCTTGTCGATGCGCTTGAGTTCGCGCATCACCAGCTCGCCGAGCTTGGTGGAGGGCATTTCGCGGGCGCCGCTGGCGAGCAGCTTTTCTTCGATGCGGGCCAGGGCGGCGTCAATCTGCTCGATGCTGACCGGGCGCTTGCGCAGCGCCAGCAGCATCGAGGCGCGCAGCTTGGCGGGCTCGAACTCGGCCCGCGTGCCGTCTTTCTTGACCACCGCCGGGAGCGCGATTTCGGCGCGCTCATAGGTGGTGAAGCGCTTGTCGCAGCTCAGGCAGCGCCGGCGCCGGCGTACCACGTCGCCCTCGTCACCTTCCCGGGTCTCGACGACCTGGGTTTCCTGGTGACTGCAGAAGGGGCAACGCATGGGGCGCCGGTGTCAGCTTCGGCCGCGATCAGCCATAGACCGGGAACTGGCGTGCCAGTGCCGCCACCTTGGCGCGCACGGCGGCGAGGTTGGCCTCGTCATGCGGGTTGTCCAGCACGTCGGCGATCAGGTGGGCGGTGGCCCGTGCCTGGTCCTCCTTGAAGCCCCGCGTCGTCATCGCAGGGGTGCCCAGGCGGATGCCGCTGGTGACCATGGGCTTTTGCGGGTCGTTCGGGATGCCGTTCTTGTTGCAGGTCATATGGGCCAGGCCCAGCACGGCCTCGGCCTCCTTGCCGGTCATGTTCTTGGGGCGCAGATCGACCAGCATCACATGGCTTTCGGTGCGGCCGGAGACGATACGCAGGCCGCGCTCGGTCAGCGTGTCGGCCAGCACCTTGGCGTTCTTGACCACCTGTTCCTGGTAGGCCTTGAACTCGGGCGTCAGCGCCTCCTTGAAGGCCACGGCCTTGCCGGCGATGACGTGCATCAGCGGGCCGCCCTGGATGCCGGGGAAGATCGCGCTGTTGATCTTCTTGGCAATCGCCTCGTCATTCATCAGGATGATGCCGCCGCGCGGGCCGCGCAGGCTCTTGTGCGTGGTCGAGGTCACCACGTCGGCGTGGGGCACCGGGTTCGGATAGGCGCCGGCGGCGATCAGGCCGGCGTAGTGGGCCATGTCCACCATGAAGTAGGCGCCGATTTCCTTGGCAATCCTTGAGAAACGCTCGAAGTCGATGCGCAGGCTGAAGGCCGATGCGCCGGCAATGATCAGCTTCGGCTTGTGCTCGCGGGCGGTGGCTTCCATCGCGTCGTAGTCGATGTCTTCCTGCGCATTCAGGCCGTAGCTGACGACCTTGAACCACTTGCCGCTCATGTTCAGCGCCATACCGTGGGTCAGATGGCCGCCTTCGGACAGGCTCATGCCCATGATGGTGTCGCCCGGCTGCAGCAGGGCGAAGAACACGCCCTGGTTGGCCTGCGAGCCGGAGTTGGGCTGCACATTGGCGTAGTTGGCGCCGAACAGCTGCTTGACGCGGTCGATGGCGAGCTGCTCGACGACGTCCACATACTCGCAGCCGCCGTAGTAGCGCTTGCCCGGATAGCCCTCGGCGTACTTGTTGGTCAGCTGGCTGCCCTGGGCCTGCATCACCGCCGGCGAGGTGTAGTTCTCCGAGGCGATCAGCTCGATGTGATCTTCCTGGCGCTGGTTCTCGTGCTGGACGGCGGCCCACAACTCGGGGTCCACATTGGCGAGGGTAGAGGTGTTGCGATCAAACATGATGTGTTGGCGTTGGTCTAGGGTTGGCGCCGCGCACCGGCGGCATGCGTCGGAAGCGGAGGGCGGCCCAGGCGAACGGCATCAAACCAGCTGGAGACCCTCCCCAGCTGTTCGCGCTTCCCGGTGGTGGTCCACCTTCGGGCCTGCGGCCCGTATCGCCAGTTGCGCAGAATTGGAAGTGTAGCGGAGGAGCTCAGCGGGCGAGCGCAAGACGCTGGTCACCGGCGGCGTTCTGCTCGTTGGCGGCCATCAGTTCGCGCGGCGGTGCGGCACGTGGCACCTGGCCCTGCATCACGGCCTTCAACTGCTCCTGCTCGGCCAGCACGCGGCCGGCATAGCCGCCATCTTCGGTCAGGTTGGCCGCGCCGACGTAGTAGCGCAGGCCTTCCTCGACGCCGCCGGCGCGCTGAATGCACTCCTTCAGCACCTGCACACCGACGCGCAGATTGGTGATCGGGTCGAAGGCGGCCAGATTGCCGCCAAAGGCGGTGTACTTGTCGTCATGGACGCGGGTCAGCACCTGCATCAAGCCTTGCGCGCCCACGGGGCTCTGGGCGAACGGGTTGAAGCTGGACTCGATGGCGATGATGGCCAGTATCAGTGTCGGCTCGACGCGGGCCCGCTGGCCTACGCTCCAGGCTTCCTGGACCAGGCGGCTGATCGGCTCGGGCGCCACCTTGTAGCGCTTGGCCAGCCAATGCGCGACAGCCGCCTGCTGGCGCGGCAGATCTTTGGGGTTGGAGGCGGTAGCACGGGCCACGGCATCCGGCTCATTGACCGCGTACAAGGTATCGCCATCGGCCTCGGCACGGGCTTCCTGGCGGGCGTTCAACCAGCCCAGGGCCTGGGTCTCGATGCGGTGACGCAGATCGTGCTGGCTGGTGATGGTCATCAGCAGGGCCACCACGCCAAGACCCACAAGGGCCAGGGTGTTGTGGCTGACGACCAGCAATCCCTGGGCGATGTCCTTGACGAACACCGAGGAGGCACTACCGACGTCCTCCATCAGGGCAAACAATTTTCGACGCGCTGTCATGCGACTCCTTTCTTCTCTGGGCAGGTCTCTGTTCGTGAACATGTCCACGCTTCAAGACCCGCCAGTGATAATGGGCTGTACTCCGCAGGCTGGGCCAAGATGGCCAGGCAGCACTCGGGACACAGCGTCCATCGGCAGCGTTGCGCTTCCTCCTCCTAGCAGAGGTCGCACGGGTTAACCCCAGTCAAGTCTGGGCTTGGGCGGATTCTAAAGAGCAAAAATAACGAGTCAAGCTTTAGACTGGTCTTCTTAATAACTAATAAGTATGAAATACCGAGATTTGCGTGACTTCATGGCGAATTTGGAGGCCATGGGCGAATTGCGCCGGATTGCAGAGCCAGTGGCGACTCACCTGGAGATGACGGCGCTGAGCGACCGCGTGCTGCGTGCCGAGGGTCCGGCGCTGCTTTTTGAACAACCTAGGGGGTCCGGCATCAAGGCGCTGACGAATTTGTTCGGCACCCCCAAACGAGTGGCCCTGGGCATGGGGGCCGACAGCCTGGCCGAACTGCGCGACGTCGGCCGTGTGCTGGCCAGCCTCAAGGAACCCGAGCCGCCCAAGGGCCTGAAAGACGCAGGCAAGCTGCTGCAGATGGCCAAGGCGCTGTGGGACATGAAACCCTCGGTCGTGCGCAAGGCTCCCTGCCAGGATGAGGTGTTCGCCGGGCCGGACGTCGATCTGGGCCGTCTGCCGGTGCAGACTTGCTGGCCCGGCGACGCGGGGCCCTTGATCACCTGGGGCCTGGTGATCACCCGCGGGCCGCAGTCAATTCCGGTGCCGCGTGCCAGGCAGAACCTGGGCATCTACCGCCAGCAGGTGATCGCCCGCAACCAGGTCATCATGCGCTGGCTGGCACATAGAGGCGGGGCGTTGGACTTCCGCGACTTCGCGCTGGCCAACCCCGGCAAACCGTTCCCGATTGCCGTGGCGCTGGGCGCCGACCCGGCAACGATTCTGGGCGCGGTCACGCCGGTCCCCGACAGCCTGTCCGAGTACCAGTTCGCCGGCCTGCTGCGTGGCAGCCGTACCGAGCTGGTCAATAGCGGCGTCGGCGAGGCGGGCGTGATGCTGCAGGTGCCGGCCAGCGCCGAGATCGTGCTGGAGGGCCATATCCCGGTGGCCGAACCCGGTTTCACCGGCCGCAGCGAAGCGGGTGTGCAGCTGAAGGAGAAGGGCGGCTATCTGCATGCGATGGAGGGGCCGTTCGGCGACCACACCGGCTATTACAACGAGCAGGACTGGTTCCCTGTGTTCCAGATCGACCGCCTGACCCAACGCCAGGACCCTATCTACCACTCGACCTACACTGGCAAGCCGCCCGACGAGCCGGCCATCCTGGGCGTGGCCTTGAACGAGGTCTTCGTGCCGATACTGCAAAAGCAGTTTCCTGAGATCGTCGACTTCTATCTGCCACCCGAGGGCTGCAGCTACCGGATGGCCGTGATCTCGATCAAGAAGGCCTATCCGGGCCATGCCAAGCGGGTGATGTTCGGCCTGTGGAGCTTTCTGCGTCAGTTCATGTACACCAAGTTCATCGTGGTCACCGATGACGATGTCGACATCCGCGACTGGAAGGAAGTGATCTGGGCCATCACCACCCGCATGGATCCGGTGCGCGACACCACGCTGGTCGAGCAGACGCCGATCGACTACCTGGACTTCGCCTCGCCGGTCAGCGGCCTGGGCGGCAAGATGGGGCTGGACGCCACCAATAAATGGCCCGGCGAGACCACGCGCGAATGGGGCCGCACGATCACCATGCCGGCCGAGGTGGAGCAACGGGTGGCCCATCTGTTTGACGCGCTGATGTCAAAAAAATGACCATCCTGGCTTGAAGCCGGGAGTTCGCTCGCCTACTCTTCCACTACCTGCGATGCAGGCCTATCCGCTGGCGCAGTCTCTGCGCGGCAGGAGCCCCAGGGCAATGACCTGGAGCCCCAATGACGGCGTAAGCCGTCCAACCCCTCCCGACTTCGGTCGAGAGGGGTTCGTCGTTTATGGGCTGCAGTTATGTGCTGGAGTTATCGGCTGCAGATTTGCGGCCACTCAGGCCCCTGACAGAGATCCCATCCATTCCTTCAGAACCAGGCGCACCGTCTGTCCGCCCTGTGCCGAGGGCAACCAGCGCTGGCTGCTGACCTTGGCCGAGACGCCCATGCCCATGGGCGCGGCAACAATCTCGATCTCGTTGCCGGCCAGCGCCTGGAAGGCCTTCAGCGCCCGCGGCATGTGCCAGCCGTGTGTGACGACGATCACCTTGCGCACACCGGCCTCGCGCAGCAGGACCAGGCTGCGCAGCGCGTTTTCATGGGTGTCCTTGGCATAGGGGTCGACCCACTGCAGGCTGCGGCCGAACTCCTGGCTGGCGATGCGCTGTGCCACCAGGGCCTCCGGCGTGTCATCGTCGCTGGCCCCTTGGGCCAGCCCGCCGGAGAAGCCCACCGGCGCACCCAGCCGCTTGCCCAGCCACAGGCCGTAGCGCAGGCGCTCCAGCGAATGCGCGCTCAGATTGGCCACCCCATACTCCGGCGCATAGGGCTGGGTGCCGGCGCCCAGCACGGCGATGCTGAGGGTCTTTCTGCTTTGCGTGTCCTTGCTGAGGGCGGCCAGGGCATCGACATCAAGCGCCGGCTGCGGGGGCAACAGCAGCCGCGCCAGACCCTGTCCGGCGGCCTCGCTCTGGCTCAGCCACAAACCTGTCGCGCTGAACAGCACCAGCAGCCAGCCCGCCGCATGCTTGCGCCACAGCAGCAGCGCCGCCAGCGACAGCAGGATCAGGAACGGAATCGGAGGCAGCAGCAGTGCGGAGATGAAGGGCTTTAGAGACTGCAGGGCAAGCGCTTCGAGCAAGGCATTCATTGAGGTAAGGGGCCGGTGATGGGGAGGGGCGCCTGATTGTCCTGGTGCCGTCATGGTCCCCTGCATCCGGATGTAGCCGGCCCTTGATAGCTCAGCCCGGTGTGCCAGGTGGCCGACGTACCGCCGCTTACCTTTGTTGCAGCTTTCGCCTGCTTGCTTCGAGGTGCAGGTCTCGCCATCCGCCGGGGTACAGTTTGATATCTGATCCTTGCTTGGAGCTGTTTTTGCGAATTTGGCGTGGTGCGTGGAAGGCCGGGGCAGCGGCCATTGTTGTGTTGCTGTTGCTGGTCTTGTCCAGCATCTGGCTGCTACCCTGGATGTTGCGGCAACAGGTGTTGCCGCAGCTGGCGCAGACCCTGGGTCGCGCGGTCACGGTGCAGCAAATGGACTTCGTGCCCTGGCGCATGGAGCTGACCCTGCAAGGACTGCAGGTGGCCGGCGCCGCGGCCGGTGATGCCCCGCTGCTGGAGATCGAACGGGTGGCAGTGAATCTGTCGCTGACCAGTCTGTGGCATCGCGCGCCCGTGATGGAGGCGCTGACCTTGGAGCGGCCGCTGTTGCGCCTGGCGCGCCTCGCCGAGGGCCGCTACAGCATCGACGACTTGCTGCAGCGCCTGCAAGCAGGCCCGCCGCCCGCGCCCGACGATAAACCCGCGCAATTTGCGCTCTACAACCTGCAGCTCCGCGAGGGCAGGCTGCTGCTCGACGACAGGCCCGTTGGTCAAGGCCACGAACTCAGCCGGCTTTCGCTGGACCTGCCCTTTCTGTCGAACCTGGACACCCATATCAAGGCCAAGGTCCAGCCGCGGCTGGCCGGTGTGCTCAATGGCGTCGCCTTTGATTCCGGCGCGATCACCACGCCCTTTGATGCGCGTCACGAAACCAGCCTGAAACTGCATCTGGACGCGCTCGATCTGCGGCCCTATCTCGGTTATCTGCCCAAGGGCCTGCCGATCAAGCTGCTGCAAGGCCGCGTGACGACCGATCTGGAGCTGGACTTCGCGCAGGCCGACAAGGCGGCGCCGAAGATCAGCCTCAGAGGGCGGCTGCAGCTGAGCGACTGGGCCCTGGCTCATGCCGATGACCAGCCCTGGCTTGAATGGAAGCGGCTGGATCTGAGCCTCAAGGACGTGCAACCGCTGCGCCAACTGGCGCGGTTCGGCGAGCTGCGGTGGGAGGCGCCCAGCCTGAGCCTGTTGCGGCTGCGCTCGGGTGAGCTGAAGCTGCCGGGCTCAGGTGCGAAGGCTGCCGCTGGCCCATCCGCCAACAAGACCGAGCCCGGCTGGCAACTGAGCCTGGACCGTTTCGCCCTGCAGCAGGGGGCGCTGCAATGGCGCGACCAGGCCGGCGGCCCGGCCGCGGCGCTGAATGTCGAGCAGTGGGCGCTGGAGCTGAAGGGCCTTGCCTATCCGCTGGCCGCCGAGGCCGGCCTGCAGCTGTCGGGACGGCTGGCCTCGGCCGCCAAAGCCGCCGCCGCCGCCGACTTCAAGGCCCAGGGCCAGATCAAGCCCGACGGCGCGCAGATCGAGGCGCAGCTGCAGGGCCTGCAACTCGCCTGGCTGGCACCTTATCTGCAACAGGCCACGCCGCTGAAGCTGCAGGGCCAGTTGGGTGTGCAGGCGCGCTTGAGCTGGATGCAACCTGCCGGTGGCGAGGCCAAGCTGGGCCTGGAGATCCAGCAGGCCAACCTCGACAACTTCCAGGCCCTGGACGGCACGGCGCCGGTCCTGGGCTTGAAGCGCCTGGAGCTGGCCGATACCCGGGTGGACCTGGCCTCGCGCCAGCTGCAGATCGGCGCGCTGAGCCTGAAGTCGCCCAGCGCGCGCCTGGAGCGGGCCGGCAGCGGTGGCTGGAATGTCGAACGCTGGGCGGCCGCACCATCCGCTACAGCAGCATCGGCCCCGGCCGCCACCCCCTGGGCCGTGCAACTGATGACGCTGCGTGTCGAGGACGGGCGCCTGGCCTTTAGCGACGCGCAGGCGGGCGACGGCATCGATGACCTGCCGGTTCGCTATGCGCTGGACGGCCTGCGAATGGAGTTGCAGGAGCTGAACCTGGGCGGCAAGCCCGGCGCGATGGCGCCGCTGCGCCTGCAGGCACGGATCGGCCCCTTGCGGCCCGGGCAGGCCGTTGCCGCAGCCACGGAGACGGGCAGCCTGGACTGGCGCGGCAGCCTGGGCCTGCAGCCGCTGGCCGCCAAGGGCAGCCTGCGCCTCGACCGCCTGCCCATCCAGGGGCTGGACGGCTATCTGGAGCGCGAGCTGCGCCTGAGCCTGCAGCATGGCGACCTCGGCTACCGCGGCGACTTTGCCGTCAGCCTGGCGCCGGGCGGGGGCCTGCAGGCCAGTGCCGATGGCGATGCGTTGCTCGGTGATCTGAAGCTGACCCAGCGCCACACCGGCGAAGACCTGTTGAACTGGCAGGCATTGAGCCTGAAAGGCCTGAAGCTTGCGCTGCAGCCCGGCACTGCACCGAAGCTCGATATTGCCGAGTTGAGCCTCAGCGACTTCTTTGCCCGGCTGGCCGTCAGCGAGCAGGGGCGTTTCAATCTGGGCGAGGTCAGGGTGGTGCACGAGCCAGCTCCTGCTGCCCAATCCGCAAGCGCAGCCGAGGCCACGGCTGCACCGGCGCTGCTGCTCAGCGTGGCCAGCACCCGGCTGCTGAAGGGCCGGGTGGACTTCAGCGACCAGTTCGTGCGGCCCAACTACCGCGCCGACATCACGAATCTGCAGGGCAGCCTCGGCGCCTTCAGCTCGGACAGCACCGAAATGGCGGCGCTGGAGCTGCGTGGCACCGTGGCCGGCACGGCCGCGCTGGAGATCACCGGCCGCCTCAACCCCAGCGCCCAGCCGCTGATGCTGGACATCGCCGCCAAGGCCAGCGATCTGGAGCTGGCGCCGCTGACGCCCTACGCGGCCAAGTACGCCGGCTATGCGATCGAGCGCGGCAAGCTGTCGATGGATCTGAACTACCGTATCCAGGCCGATGGCAAGCTGGAGGCCAGCAACCAGGTGATCCTCAACCAGCTGACCTTTGGCGAGCGGGTGGACAGCCCCGATGCGACCAAGCTGCCCGTCTTGCTGGCGGTGGCGCTGCTGAAGGACTCGAACGGCGTGATCGACGTGCGCCTGCCGGTCAGCGGCTCGGTCAATGACCCGCAGTTCAGCGTCAGCGGCATTGTCCTCAAGCTGATACTGAATCTGCTGGGCAAGGCGCTGACCTCTCCGTTCTCGCTGCTGATGGGCGGCGGTGGGCCGGACCTGAGCTATGCCGAGTTCCTGCCGGGCAGCGCGGTGCTGAGCGAGCAGGGCCAGGCGACGCTGGCCAAGGTCGCCAAGGCCCTGCAGGACCGGCCCGGCCTGAGCATGACGGTGACCGGCGCGGCCGATCCGCAGTCCGAACGTGATGCGATCCAGGCGGCTGACCTGGAGCAACGCCTGCTCGCCGAGCGCCGGCGTGAGCTGCAGCGCGCCCAGACTGCGGCCGGGGCGGCGGCGGCACAGCAGGAGCCGAGTCTGACGCCGGGCGACCGCGAACGGCTGCTGCGGGTGCTCTACAAGAACAGCGACATCCCCGGCCGGCCGCGCAATCTGGTCGGCCTGCTGAAAGACCTGCCGCTGCCGGAGACGGAGGCGATGCTGAGGGCCTGCCATCTCGTCACGGCCGAGTCGGCCCGCGCGCTGGCGCTGGCGCGCGGCGTGGCGGTGCGTGATGCCTTGATCGCCAGCGGCCTGCCCAATGCGCGCCTGTTCCTTGCCGCGCCCAAGCTGCGCGCCGCGGCCGAAGAGGATGAGGCCAAGGCCAACTGGACGCCGCGTGTGGTCTTGTCGCTGGAGAAACATTGAGCAACAAGACATCGCTATGCTGCCGCCTGAACAATTGCAAGGAGATGCAGCCATGAGCGAACCACAAGCCGCCGAAACGATCACCCTCGGTGGAGGCTGCTTCTGGTGCACCGAGGCCGTCTACGAGCAGGTGCAGGGTGTGCTGGGTGTCGAGTCCGGCTACTGCAATGGTCATGTGGTCCAGCCCAATTACGAGCAAGTGTGTTCGGGCCATACCGGCCACGTCGAGGTGGTGCGGGTGCGCTTTGACCCGGCCCAGATCCCTCTGCGCGCGGTGCTGGAGATCTTCTTCAACATCCATGACCCGACCACCCTGAACCGCCAGGGCAATGACGTGGGCACGCAGTACCGCTCGGGCATCTACTTCCACAGCGTGGAGCAGGAGGCTGTGGCGCGCGAGGTGTGGGCCGAGGCCCAGGAGGCCCATGGCGGCAAGGTTGTGACCGAACTGCAGGTCGAAACCAACTACTGGCCGGCCGAGGCCTACCACCAGCACTACTTTGCCCAGCATCCGGAGCAGGGCTATTGCGCCTTCGTCGTCGCGCCCAAGGTCGAGAAATTCCGCAAGACCTTCAAGGCCCATCTTCGCAAGGGCTGAGACGTGATCGAACTGAAGGACTTGCGCTACGACTATCGCAACGGACCCACGCTGAGCTTTGCCGATCTGAGCGCCTCGGCCGGCTGCACGCTGCTGGTGCGTGGTGCCTCGGGTGCGGGCAAATCCACCCTGCTGGCCTTGATGGCCGGGCTGTTGACGCCGACGGCCGGCCAGGTGTTCGTCGATGGCATCGATGTCGGCGCGCTGGCGCCACGCCAGCGCGACGCCTGGCGCGGCGCCCATCTGGGCTTTGTGCCGCAGCGCCTGCATCTGAGCGAGGCGCTGAGCGTGCGCGACAACCTCGGCCTGCCCTATGTGTGCGCTGGCGAGCCGGTGCAGCCGGCACGCATTGCGGAGGTGCTGGAGCGCCTGGGCCTGCAAGGCCTGGCCGCTCGCCGCCCGCATCAGCTCAGCGTCGGCCAGGCGCAGCGGGTGGCGCTGGCGCGGGCGGTGCTGCGCGGCCCCAGCCTGCTGCTGGCTGATGAACCCACGGCCAGCCTGGACGATGAAGCTGCGGCCGAGGCGCTGCGCCTGCTGATCGAACTCGCCGCGCTGAGCCGTGCCACGCTGGTGCTGGCCACCCATGATGCGCGGGTGAGCCAGGCGCTGCCGGATGCGCAGTTGCTGCAGTTGAACAGGGCGCCAGCATGTTCCGCCTGATCGCGCTGGCCTGGCGCTATCTGTGGTCGCAGCCGCTGACGGCGGCGCTGAATCTGCTGCTGCTGAGCCTGGGGCTGGGAGCGATCAGCTTCGTGATCCTGGTCAGCGAGCAGGTCGAGCAGGCCGTCACGCGCGATCTGGCCGGCATCGATCTGGTCGTCGGTGCCAAGGGCAGCCCGATGCAGATCATGCTGGCCGGCGTGTTCCATCTGGACGTGCCCACCGGCAATATCCCGCTGGCGACGCTGGAGCTGTTGCGCAAGCAGCCCCTGGTGGCGCGGGCGATTCCGTTGTCGCTGGGCGACAGCCTGCAGGGTTACCGCATTGTGGGCAGCACGCCCGAGTATCTGGATCTCTACCAGGCGAAGCCGGCGGTCGGTCGCGTCTGGCAGGCACCGCTGGAGGCCGTTCTGGGCGCCGAAGCGGCCCAGCGCAGCGGCCTGACCGTCGGCGCCCAGTTCGCCAGCTCCCATGGTCTGGCGGGGCAGGGCGATGCCCATGAAGACCGTCGCTACACGGTCGTCGGTGTGCTGGCGCGCAGTGGCACCGTGCTTGACCGCTTGGTGCTGACCGGTCTGGAGTCGGTCTGGGCCGTCCATGAGCATGGTGACGAACACGATGACGACCATGTCGACGCCGAACTTGATGCCAGGCGTGAGATCACCATGGCACTCGTCAGCTACCGTGGCCCGCTGGGTGCGGCGATGCTGCCGCGCTGGGTGAACGCCCAGCCGGGTCTGCAGGCAGCGGCACCGGCGCTGGAGACGGCGCGGCTGCTGCGCATGGTCGGCGCCGGCACCGAGGTCTTGCGCGGCTTTGGTGTGTTGCTGCTGCTGGCCGCGGGGCTGTCGGTGTTCGTGGCCATGCTGCATGCGGTGCGCGAGCGCCGCAACGATCTGGCGATGATGCGCATGCTGGGCGCGCCCCCCGCACGGGTGGCCGGCCTGGTGGCCGCCGAGGCGCTATGCTTGGGCGTTGTGGCGACGGTGCTGGGTTTGGCACTGGGCCACGGCCTGACCCATGGGCTGGGGCTGATCCTGGCCGCGCAGCAGTCGATCATGGTCACCGGTGGCTGGTGGTCGGTCCGGGAATGGAGTGTGCCGGCGCTGGCCGTGTTGCTGGCCCTGCTCAGCGCGGCCTTGCCGGCCTGGTCCGCCTTCCGGCTCGACGTCACGCAGCTGCTGCAGACGCCGCGCTGAGGTTTTTTGTAGGAATGGAACGATCATGAACCGCAAGCTCAAGCAAATGCTCGTCGTCGCCGCGCTGGGCGCCAGCCTGTTGGCGGGCCAGGCGCAGGCCCAGGCGCCGGTCGGCCAGGGCCCCGGTTACCACGACCCGCGCAGCCCGATCAAGCCGCTGCAGGAGCGTGAAGGCATCGTCTCCTGGCAGCTCTTGAGCTCGGTCACCACCAAGGCCGAGAAGAACAAGCTGATTCCCGAGTTTCCCAAGCCGCTGCAGGCACTGAACAACCAGACGGTGAAGATCCAGGGTTTCATGCTGCCCTTGGAGCCCGGTGACAAGCAGCGCCACTTCCTGCTGTCCTCGGTGCCGACCAGCTGCTCGTTCTGCGTGCCGGCCGGCCCGGAAGGCCTGGTCGAGGTGAAGACCAGGAACCCGGTCAAGTACACCCTGGAGCCGGTGGTGGTCGAAGGCCGCATGGCCGTGCTGAATGCCGACCCGTACGGCATGTTCTACCGCGTCACCGACGCGCAGGCGACCGAGTGACGATGTCCGCCAGGCGCCGAGGCACGCAACACCGCACGCAGCCCTCCTGGCTGTGGGCGCTGCTGCTGTGCGCGGCGCTGCTGGGCAGCCAGGGGCTGGGCCTGGCCCACAGAGTCGTTCACGCCCAGGCCGGCACCGCGTTGCTGGCGCTGAAGGCGGCAGCTCAGCCATCGGGTGACTTTGCCGGCCATGCCGAGCACAGCATCCAATGCCAGCTGTTCGACCAGCTGTGCCATGGCGATGGGTTGACCGCCCAGAGCCTACAATTTGGCGCCATCGCGCCCCAAGGCCTGCAGACGCTGATACGTCTGGCCACGGCCCATCCTGCGCCGCTCTGGCGCAGCCCCGCCCGCGCACCTCCCGCGCTGGGCTGACAAACCCCCGCTGATCCCTTCCTGACCCAGGTGGCCGTTCGCCGGCCTCGGGTTGGCTGCCTTTCTTGTTGGCCGCTGCCTTGCGAGCGCACATCGCTGCGCGCGGGCCGCCGCCATGGAGTTTCTGTCATGACGAGTTTTGTTCCCCGCCTCAGCCTGCTGAGCTTGGCTTGCCTATTGAGCGTGCCCGCCCTGGCGCAGGTCGGCGACGCCGCCGCCGTATCAACCTTGAAGCCGGTGCTGATCACCGGTAACCCACTGCGCAACAACGAGCTGAGTCCGCCGGCCAGCGTGCTCAGCGGCGAGCAACTGTTGCTCAAGCGTGGCAGCAGCCTCGGTGAGACCCTGGCCGAGGAGCCTGGCGTGTCGTCCAGCTATTTCGGACCCAACAGCAACCGCCCAGTGATACGCGGCCTCGATGGTGACCGCGTGCGCATGCTCAGCAACTCGGGCGCCTCGGTCGATGCGTCGAGCCTCAGCTTCGACCATGCCTTGCCCATCGACCCGCTGGTGATAGAGCGGGTCGAGGTGCTGCGCGGCGCGGCCGCCTTGCTCTACGGCGGCAGCGCCGTCGGTGGCGTGGTCAACACCTTGGACAACCGCATCCCGAAAACGGCCTTGAGCGGCCTCAGCGGCCAGGGCGAGCTGCGTCTGGGCGGCGCCGCCAACGAGCGCAGCGGCTCGGTGCTGGTGGAGGCCGGCAACAAGGCATTCGCCCTGCATGCCGATGCCTTCGACCGCCGCAGCAATGACCTGCGCGTGCCGCGCTTCAGCGGCGTCATCGATGGCGAAACGCTGGCGCCCAGCAGCCGGGTGCGCAATTCCGCATCCGAAGCGCGTGGCGGTGCGCTGGGCGCCTCGGCGACCTTTGCCCAGGGCTATGCGGGTGTGTCGGTGGACGACTACCGCAACACCTATGGCATCACGATGGAGCCCGACGTGACCATTCGAATGCAGAGCCAGCGTTTAGCCACCGCCGGTGAATGGCGGGATGAGCGGGCGCCGCTGCGCCGCCTGAGCTGGCAGGCCAGCCGCACCCGCTATCAGCATCAGGAGGTTGAAGGTAGCGGCGAGGTGGGCACGACCTTCAAGAGCCGCGGCAGCAATGGTCGGCTCGAGCTCGAGCACGCACCTTTGGGCGCGGTGCGTGGCTTGTTCGGGCTGCAGCTCGACAACAGCGACTTCTCGGCCCTGGGCGCGGAGGCATTTGTGCCCTCAACCCGCACCCGCTCCAGTGCCCTGTTCGGCTTGGAGCAATGGAGTGAAGGCGCCCTGAGCCTGGGTGCAGGCCTGCGTGCAGAAAGCGTCAAGGTCAGTTCGCTGGGCGACGAGGCGGGGGTTGAGGAACCCCGCTTCGGTGCCGCCAGCAGCCGCAGCTTTGCGCCCCGCAGCGCCTCCCTGAGCGCCGGCTACAGACTTGATGAGCACTGGTCGCTGAGCGCCAATCTGAGCAGCACCCAGCGCGCACCGGTCTACTACGAGCTCTATGCCAATGGCCTGCACCTGGCCACCGGCAGCTTCGAGATCGGCGACGCGAATCTGGGCCTGGAGCGAGCCCGTGGTGTTGATCTGGGCCTGCAGTGGCAGCAGGGCCACAGCCTGGTGCGTGCCCAGGTCTTCAGCACACGCTTCGCCAGCTTCATTGCGCTGGATGCGACCGGTGCCATGGTCAGCATGCCGAACGAGGAGGGCGGCGTCAGCGAGACGCCCGAGTACCGCTTCAAGGCGGTGCGCGCCACGCTGCAGGGCTTCGAGCTGGAGGCCCGCCACCGCCTGCCCGAGTCACTGACCGGCCGCGACTGGCAGCTCGACATCAGCGGCCAGCTCGACGCCGTGCACGGCCGCAATCTGGACAGCGGCGAGCCGCTGCCCCGCCTGGCCCCGCTGCGTGCCGGCATCGCCCTTGAGGGAAGACACGGACCCTGGGGGATGAAGCTGGAGCTGCGGCGTGCGAACGCACAAAACCGCGTCAACGCCCAGGACCAGGCCACGGCCGGCTACACGATGCTGAAGGCTGCACTGACGCGGCAGTTCAGCCTGGGCAGCAGCGACGCCACCTGGTTCCTGAAGCTGGACAATCTGAACAACGCGCTGGCCTACAGCTCCAGTTCGATGTTGCAGATGCGGGGCCTGTCGCCGCTGCCCGGGCGCAGCCTGCAGACCGGGGTGCAGCTGAGGTTCTGAGCCCGGACGGAGTCTGGGCCGGGTGGTCAGGGAGCGAGCCGCTCCTTGACCCACACACCATCCTGCTGCCGATACACCAGCCGGTCATGCAGGCGCGACTTGCGCCCCTGCCAGAACTCCCAGCGCTCCGGCACCAGGCGGAAGCCACCCCAGTGCGGAGGCCGCGGCGGGTGCAGGCCGTGCTGGGCAGCGGCCTTGGCGGCATTGGCCACCAGCACGGCGCGCGAGCTGATCACCTGGCTTTGCGGCGAGGCCCAGGCGCCCAGGCGCGAGTCCAGCGGGCGGGACTGGTAGTAGGCGTCGGACTCCTCGGCCGTGGTGTGCTCGACCCGGCCCTCGATGCGCACCACCCGTTCCTGCTCCACCCAATGGAACTGCAGGGCGGCAAACGGGTGCAGCGCCAGCTCGCGGCCCTTGCGGCTGTCGTAGTTGGTGTACCAGACGATGCCGCGCTCGTCGGATCCCTTGATCAGCACGATGCGGGTGGAGGGGCGGCCGTCGGCACCGACGGTGGCCACCGTCATCGCATTCGGCTCGGGCACCTCGGCCGCAAGGGCCTGCTCCAGCCAGAGATGGAATTGCTTCAGCGGTTCGTTGGCCGCCTTGGCTTCGTCCAGCTCGCCCAGTTCGTAACTCTTGCGCAGATCGGCTAGTTTGCTCATGCGCCCAGTATGCTGCATCTGAGCGCGTCGCTCAGCTTGGACCCGACCGGGAGCCGGCGGCCCTGGGCAAAGCCCTTAAGTATTGGCCCCACTAGCCCGCAAGGCCCCGAGCTTTCATGCTTGCGCTCATCCCCGGGGGTGACATCCCGGCAAGCAGTTCAAGGGCCTATCAGGGGTAGATGAATGAAACGCGGACCCGTTGTGGTCGTGCTCGCTGCGGGGCGTGGAGAGCGCTTCAAGGGCAGCGGGCACAAGCTGGAACAGGCCTTGGGCACCGAAACGGTCCTGGCCGTCACGATAGGTCATGCCATCGAGTCGCAGCTTCAAGTGCTCGTGGTGACCACCGAAAGCCTTGCGCCCCAGGTGCGGCGTATGGTGGCTGCGCGCGATGTGGTGATTGTTCCCGAGCCAGGCCTTGGCAAGGCGGCCACTTTTGGCATGGGGCACTCGATTGCCGCCGGCGTCAGCGCCAGCAGTCAGGCCCCTGCCTGGCTGATTCTGCCCGGCGACATGCCCCTGGTGCAGCCGTCCAGCCTGCTGGCGGTGGCGGCGGCGCTGGAGCAGTCACCGATCGCCTATGCGCAGTACCGGGGTCGGCGCGGCCACCCTGTCGGCTTCAGCTCCGAGCTGTATTCGGAGCTGACCGAGTTGTCCGGCGATGAGGGCGCGCGCCGCATCGTGGCCCGTTTCCCCGGAGTCGGCGTCGAGTTGGATGACCCCGGTGTGTTGCAGGACGTCGATACCCAGGAAGACCTGCACCGGCTGCGCCTGGTTCGATCGGCTGCTTGATTCGTCAGGGCGCGAGACCATGCCGGCGGGCCAGGGCCACCTGGCGCTGCACCTCGCGGTCCTGGATGCCGTGCTCGCTCAGCGACGCTGCAGTCTGCAGCAGATAGTCCAAGGTGCTGCCGTAGCGGCCCTGGGCATGCCGGAAGATGTGCAGCAGCCTGGCGTCGTCCAGCGGGCCCGTCCAGCCCGGGCTGCGCCGAGACAAGGTGAAGGCCAGCGCCTTGACCTCACCCTCGGGCGTGCGGCAGCTTACCCATTGCGGGTCATAGACGCCGGTGGGCATCTCACGCGCCCACAGGCGGGTCAGTGTGGCCTCGGCCTCGGCCTGGCCAATGCGATAGACCAGGCCCCGGCAGGACCCGCCCGACAGCAACGCAAACACCAGGCCCGGCTCCTGGGGCGAGCCGCGGTTGACACGCGAGCGCATGCGCAGGGCCCGGTGAAAGCCATGCAGCAGGGCGCTGCGCTGCTCCATGGCATGAAAGTCCGGGCGCCAGATCAGCGAGCCATAGGCGAACAGCCACAAATCATCGCTGCCGCCCCACTGGGCCAAGATGCGTTCCAGCAACGGCTGAGGGTCGCGCAGTGTCAGTTGATGGGAATGGCTTGAGGCGTCCACGTCGGCAACAGGGGTGTCATCAAATTGAAGCATAGCGTCAGGCTCCGGCAGCGGCGACAGATCGCCCGTAAAAAGGGGCGCATAACGCCCTTGACGTTGACGCATGTAACTTGGTTACCTGATAATTGAAGTATTGGTTACATCGACGCGCTTGCTGCGCGCTCCCGCATGAAACAAGTTCTTGTTGAAGTCACCCAGCGCATACGCGAGCGCAGCGCACCGACCCGCGGTGCCTATCTGCGGCGCGTCGATCAGGCCATTGCCCGACCACGCGGCAGCGACCGCATGGGTTGCGCCAACGTCGCTCACGCCTTTGCAGCGATGCCGGCAGGCGATAAGCTGCGCATCGTTGCCGAGCGGGCGCCGCATATCGGCATCGTCACCGCCTACAACGACATGCTGTCGGCCCATCAGCCCTACGAGGCCTTCCCGGCGCAGATCCGCGACGAGGCGCACAGGCTCGGTGCCACGGTACAGGTGGCCGGCGGCGTGCCGGCGATGTGCGACGGCGTGACCCAGGGCCTGCCGGGCATGGAGCTGAGCCTGTTCTCGCGCGACAGCATTGCCATGGGCACGGCTATCGCCTTGACTCACGATGTGTTCGACGCGGCGCTGCTGCTGGGTGTGTGCGACAAGATCGTGCCGGGCCTGTTGATCGGCGCGCTGCATTTCGGCCATCTGCCCTGCGTGTTCGTGCCGGCCGGGCCGATGAGCAGCGGCATCACCAACAGCGCCAAGGCCAAGGTGCGCGAGCAGTATGCGCAGGGACTGGTTGGGCGCGACGAGCTCTTGCAGTCGGAGTCGGCCGCCTATCACGGCCCCGGCACCTGCACCTTCTACGGCACGGCCAACAGCAACCAGATGCTGCTGGAGGCGATGGGCCTGCATGTGCCGGGCGCCGCCTTCATTCACCCGCACGACGGCTTGCGCGAGCAGCTGACCCGCGAGGCGGTGCGCACGGTGCTGGGTATCACCCAGCGCACCCAGCGCTTCACGCCCATCGGCCGCCTCGTCGACGAGCGTGTGATCGCTAATGCGATGGTTGCGCTGCTGGCGACCGGTGGCTCGACCAATCACCTGATCCACTGGGTGGCGGTGGCCCGCTCGGCCGGCATCCTGATCGACTGGACCGATTTCTCCGAGCTGTCGCAGGCCACGCCGCTGCTCACCCACGTCTATCCGAACGGATCGGCCGATGTGAATCAGTTCCAGGCCGCCGGTGGCCCGGGCTGGGTGCTGCGCGAGCTGCTCGACGGTGGCTATCTGCATGGCGATGTGGCGACCGTCGATGAGCGCGGCCTGTCGGCCTACGGCACGGTGCCGCACAGCGAGGCCGGCGCACTGAAGTGGTCTGCCTTGCCCTCCGCCAGTGCCGACGAAAGCGTCGTGCGCACCGCCGCCGCGCCGTTCAGCGCCACTGGCGGCCTGGCGCTGCTGACCGGCAATCTTGGCCGGGCGGTGATCAAGGTCTCGTCGGTGCCCGACGACCGCCATGTGATCGAGGCCCCGGCCATTGTGTTCGACACGCAGGAGCAGTTGCAGCAGGCCTTCAAGGCCGGCGAGCTGGAGCGCGACTTTATCGCCGTCGTGCGCTTCCAGGGGCCGCGGGCCAATGGCATGCCCGAGCTGCACAAGCTGACGCCGCCGCTGGCGGTGCTGCAGGGCAAGGGCTACAAGGTGGCCCTGGTGACCGATGGCCGCATGAGTGGCGCCTCGGGCAAGGTGCCGGCGGCCATCCACGTCAGCCCCGAGGTGCTGGCCGGCGGGCCGCTGGGCAAGGTGCGCACTGGCGACCTGATACGGCTGGATGCGACGACAGGCACGCTGCAGGCGCTGGTCGATGCCAACGAGTGGGCGCAGCGTGAACAGGCCGAGCTCAGCGACGAGCAGGCCGAGATCAATGCCCATGACCTGGGCCGCGAGCTGTTCGGCGGCATGCGCCGCAATGTGCTGACGGCCGAAGAGGGCGCCATCACCTGGCTCTGATGGATTCGAACAAGGAACGAACGATGTTGAATACGCTGAAATTGGCCGAGCACGGCCCCGTGATCCCGGTGATCGTGATCCAGAACCTGGCCGATGCCGTGCCCATGGCCCAGGCCCTGGTCGATGGCGGCGTCAAGGTGCTGGAAATCACGCTGCGCACGCCGGTCGCCCTGCAATGCATGGAGGCGATCGCCCGGGCCGTGCCCGAGGCCATTGTCGGCGCCGGCACCGTGCGCAGCGTGGCCGACGCGCAGGCGGCGAAGAACGCCGGCTGCCAGTTCGCCGTCAGCCCCGGCTACACCAGCGAGATCGGCCTGGCCTGCCGCGAGATGGGCCTGCCGCTGCTGCCCGGCACGGCCACCGGCAGCGAGGTCATGCAGGCCAATGCCGACGGCTATTTCTTCCTGAAGTTCTTCCCGGCCACGGCGGCCGGCGGCATACCGATGCTGAAGGCGCTGGCCGGCCCGTTCACCGATGTGATGTTCTGCCCGACCGGCGGCATCACGCTCGAGACGGCGCCGCAATTCCTGGCCCTGCCCAATGTCAAGGTCTGCGGCGGCTCCTGGCTGACGCCCGCCGAAGCGGTGGCGAGCCAGGACTGGGCGCGCATCACGCGGCTGGCCCGCGAGGCCAGCGCGCTACGCGCGAACTGACTTACCAACTGCCAACGTTAGGCATCGAAGCCCAAGGCTCGGCCGGCGGCAGGGCGGTGCCCGCCTGCAGCAGCTCGATCGATATATTGTCCGGCGAGCGCACAAAAGCCATGCGACCATCGCGCGGCGGGCGGTTGATCAGCACGCCGTGGTCCTGCAGGCGCTGGCAGGCGGCATAGATGTCATCGACTGCGAAGGCGATGTGGCCGAAGTTGCGGGCGCCGCCGTAGTCTTCCGTGTCCCAGTTGAAGGTCAGCTCGACCTGGGCCTGATGGTCGCCAGGAGCGGCAAGATAGACCAGGGTGAAGCGGCCCTGCGGGTACTCGCGTTGCGAGACCAGCTCCAGGCCCAGCGCGTCGCGGTAGAAGCGCAAAGAGGCGTCCAGATCGGCGACGCGCACCATGGTGTGCAGATATTTCATTCGAGAGCCCGGGAGTTTGTGGGAGGCCGGATTCTGCTTGAAGACGGCGAGGCTCAGTGTACGGTGGCGCCGCGGCGCAAGGCCACGGCATCGGGTGGCGGCGCCATCGTGTCGCTGGCCCGCAGTTTGAACACACGCACCGCCTGCACCACATCCTGGGCCTGACCCAGCATCGAGTTGGCCGAGGCGGCGAGTTGCTCGACCATCGCGGCATTTTGCTGGGTGATGCCGTCGAGCTGGCTGACCGCCTCGTTGATCTGTGAGATGCCGGTCAGCTGCTCGCCCGAGCTGGTGTTGATGTTGCCGATCAGGCCCTCGAAACGACGCATGGCCTCCAGGGTTTCATCGATGCTGGCGCGGGCCTGCTGAGTCTGGCGCTCGCCGGCCTGCACTTTCTCGGCCGACTCGGTGATCAGTTGCTTGACCTCGCGCGCTGCGCCCGAGGTGCGTTGCGACAGCGCTCGCACCTCGGCCGCGACGACGGCAAAACCGCGCCCCTGCTCGCCGGCACGGGCCGCCTCGACGGCCGCGTTCAGCGCCAGGATATTGGTCTGGAAGGCGATGCTTTCGATCACCTGGATGATCTCGCTGATGCGGTGTGACGAGGCCGAGATCTCGCCCATGGTGTCGCTGACATGGTGCACCGAGTCGCTGCTGCGCTGGGTGACGGCGGTCAGCTGGGCGGCAACCTCCGAGGCCTGTTTGGCCGAGGCCGAACTCTGGCGTACGGTGCCGGTGATTTCCTCCATCGTCGCGGCGGTCTGTTGCAGGCTGCTGGCCTGCGATTCGGTGCGCGATGACAAATCCTGATTGCCGTTGGCAATCTCGCGGGTCGAGGCACACATGCTCTCCAGCTCAACGCGGGTGTCGGAAACGATGGCGCGCATATTGACCGTTAGCTGACTCAGCGCACGCCCGAGTGCGGCGGCCTGGCCGGTGCCGGACAGGGTCAGGCTCTGCGTCAGGTCGCCCGCGGCCAGACGGTTGGCATAGGACAGCAGCGCTTCGATGGGCGCATTGGCCATGCGCTGCGACAGCCAGGCGCCTCCCAGTGCCAGCAACGCGATCACCAGCAGGACAGCCAGCACCGAGCCCGCACCTGTGGTGGCAACGGCGGCCCAGACGCCCAGGCCGACGGCGGCAAACAGCAGCGCGGACTGGGCCACCGGACCGGGGGTCAGCCAGGCCTTGATGCGACCCCAGGCGTCCTGGCGTTGCAGATGGCCGCGGTGCAGCGCATGCACGACGCGACCCGAGGCCTTCTCCTTGGCCATCAGTGCGTAAAGACCCTCGGCCGACTGGATCTGCGGCCGAGTCGCCTCGGTGCGCACCGACATATAGCCGACTGGGCGATTGCCCTCCATCAATGGTGTGACATTGGCCATGACCCAGTAGTAGTCGCCATTCTTGCGCCGGTTCTTCACTGGCGCCGACCAGGGCTGGCCGGACGCGATCGTCTCCCACATGTCGCGGAAGGCCTCCTCCGGCATGTCGGGGTGGCGGATCATATTGTGCGGCTGGCCGAGCAACTCCTGTCGCTGGTAGCCGCTGACCTCGATGAAGGCCGGGTTGCAGTGCAGGATGCGGCCCTTCAAGTCGGTCGTGGAGACCAGCGTTTGTCCCGAAGGGAAGGGGTACTCCGTCTTCGTGACAGGAAGGTTCTGGCGCATGTTCTGGCACTCCCGAGTGCTATGGCGCGCGGGCATCAAGCAAGACGATGCTTGTAAAACTGCCCGGAGCGCCGCAAGCTTGAACCACCCCTGTACGGTTGACCTGATCTGCGTCAAGTGCCGCCAGTGCCTCCCATGGGCGGCAAGTGTTGCGAGCATTTGATCACGAACCCGCGTGAGCGGGAAGTATCAAATGCGGCGGTGCTCAGGCGGCGCGGCGCACGTTTTCATTGGCTGGTGCCAGTTGCAGTTGGCCGAACAAGTCCTTCGGGTCGGCCATCTCGGGGATCAGCGCCACCTGGCTGCCCAGTCCCAGCTCGCGGGCGCTGTCACGCAAGAAGCGCAACGCCGAGAAGTCTTCCAGCGCAAAACCCACCGAGTCGAACACGGTGACTTGGCCGTGGTTGTCGCGGCCGCCGGCCTGGCCGTTCAGCACGCGCCAGAACTCGGTCACGGTGAAGTCGGCCGGCATCTGCTGGATATCGCCCTCGATGCGCGACTGGGGCTCGTATTCGACGAAGACCTTGGCCCGCTCAAGCACGGCGCGGTGCAGCTCGGTCTTGCCAGGGCAGTCACCACCGACGCCGTTGATGTGCATGCCTGGTTCGATCATCTCGGGCGTGATGATGGTGGCATTGGTCTTGTCGGCGGTGACGGTGGTGACGATGTCGGCGCCGCGCACCGCTTCAGCAGTGCTGCCGCAGACGGTGAGCTTCAGACCGGGCACGGATTGGAGATGGCGCAGCAGCTTGGCGGTGGCGGCGGGGTCGATGTCGAAGAGGCGTATCTCTTCGATGCCCAGCAGATGGTGAAACGCCAGTGCCTGGAATTCGCTTTGCGCGCCATTGCCGATCAGGGCCATGGACTTGGCGTCGGGACGTGCCAGATGGCGGGCCACCATGGCCGAGGTGGCGGCGGTGCGCATGGCGGTGGTCAGGGTCAGTTCGGCCAGCAACTCGGGGCGGCCGGTGGCCACATCGGCCAGGGCGCCGAAGGCCATCACGGTGGACAGGCCCAGGCGGGTGTTCTTCGGATGGCCATTGACGTATTTGAAGCTGTACAGCGAGGCATCGGCGATGGGCATCAGTTCGATCACGCCATCTTGCGAATGGGCGGCCACGCGGGGCGTCTTGTCGAACTCGTTCCAGCGCAGATAGTCGGCTTCCAGATAGCCGACCAGGCGGGTCAGGCAGGTGTCAATGCCGAGGCGCTGGACGATCTGGGCGACGTCTCGGGTGGTCAGAAGGGTCGTCATAGGCAGGCTCGGCTGTTGTGATGGCCTGATTCTTCTTAAGCGGCGTGTTAGCGAGAAGCTCAATAAATGCTCAATAAGTGATGGTGTTCTACCATTTTGGCGGTTGCAGATGCCAAAATGGCAAAATTACTGTCGGCTGGAGACCCTCGATGGACACGCTTGACCAGCAATTGATGGCGCTCTTGCGCCTGGATGCCCGCGCCACCGTCGCCACCCTGGCGCACAAGCTCAAGGTCTCGCGCGGCACGGTGACGAACCGCATCGCCAAGCTGGAGGACGCGGGTGTGATCGTCGGCTACACCGTCACCTTGCGGCCCGATGTGACGCCCAACCTGATCACCGCCTGGATGAGCATCGCCGTCGAGGGCAACAAGACGCGCGAGGTGATCAGCATCCTGCTCGGCGAGCCTGGCGTGTCTCGCCTGTTCGACACCAACGGCCGCTGGGACCTGCTGGCCGAACTGCGCGCCAGCACGCTGGGCGAGCTGGCCGATGTGCTGGAGCGGGTGCGCCTGATCAAAGGCATTGGCGCCACCGAGACCAGTATCCACCTGCAGACCTACAAGAACGCCTGAGCAGGTACATTGCCGCCATGAGTCTTGCAAAGAACACCCACCTGCTGATCATCGACGCGCAGAACGATTTCTGCGATCTGCCCGAGGCCTGGCTGCCACCCGACCCGGTGCAAGGCGGCCTGTTGAGGCCGGCCCTGCCGGTGCCTGGGGCGCATGGCGACATGCAAAGGCTGGCGCACCTGATCCGCGCGGCCGGCGATGCGATCGCCGAAATCACCATCACTCTGGACTCGCACCACCGCATCGACATCGCGCATCCGGCTTTCTGGGCGGGTCAGGTCTTGCCTTTCACCGCAATCACCGCGGCACAGGTGAGGGCAGGCGAGTTCAGTCCACGCGATCCGTCCGGCTTGCCGCGCACGCTGGCCTACCTCGATGCGCTGGAAGCGACGGGCCGCTACACCCTGATGGTCTGGCCGGTGCATTGCGAGATCGGCAGCTGGGGTCAGGCTGTGCATGCCGATGTACGCGCGGCCTACAACGGATGGGAGGAGCGGCGGCTGAAGCTCGTGCACAAGGTCTTGAAGGGCAGCAACCCCTGGACCGAGCACTACAGCGCGCTGCAGGCCGAGGTGCCCAGCGATGGCGACGAAGGCACGCAGCTGAACCGCGATCTGCTGGCGCGGCTTGACAGCGCCGAGCTGCTGCTGATCGCCGGCGAGGCCTCCAGCCATTGCGTCAAGGCGACGACCGAGCATCTGGCCCGGCATCTGCCCGGCGGGCGCCTGGACCGGCTGGTGCTGCTGACCGACTGCATGAGCCCGGTGGCCGGCTTCGAGGCCCAGCAGCAGGCCTTCTTCGCGGCGATGCGCGAGCGCGGCCTACGCCTGGCGAGCAGTGCCGAAATGTTGAAAGAATTGTCGAAAGAGCGCGCATGACGCATGTGATCCACAGCCTGCTGGAGACCGATCTCTACAAGTTCACGATGTGGCAGACGATGTTGCATCGCCATCCGCAGACCCAGGCCGAGTACAGCTTTCTATGCCGCAACGAGACGGTGTTTCCGCTGGCCGAGCTGCTGCAGGAGGTCGAGCGCGAGATCGATCATCTGTGCAGCCTCAGCTTCAGCCTCGGTGAACTGGCCTATCTGAAGGGACTGCGCTTCATCAAGTCAGACTTCGTTGACTTCCTGCGCCTGTTCCGCTTCCAGCGCGAGTTCATCTCGGTCGGCGCCGAGGGCCAGGACTTGCGCATCGTCGCTAGCGGCCCGCAGGTCCATGTGATGGGCTTCGAGATCTTTGTGCTGGCCATCGTCAACGAGCTGTACTTCCGCCGTTTCGATCAGTCAGCGGCGCGGACCGAGGGCCGTCGCCGGCTGCAGCACAAGATCGCCCAGCTGCGGGCGTTTGGCGACGAGCCGCCGCGCGCTCATCCGTTCGAGGTGTTCGACTTCGGCGTGCGTCGGCGCTTTTCGGGCGACTGGCACCGCGAGGTCGTGGCGACCTTGAAGCGCGAGCTGCCTCAATACTTCAAGGGCACGTCGAACGTGCTCCTGGCGCGCGACCTGGATCTGGTGCCGATCGGCACCATGGCCCACGAGTATCTGCAGAGCTACCAGGCCACCGGCGTGCGCCTGCGCGACCACCAGAAGGCGGCGCTGGAGGACTGGGTGCAGGAATACCGCGGCGACCTCGGTGTAGCGCTGACCGATGTGGTCGGCATGGACGCCTTCCTGGCCGATTTCGACCTCTACTTCGCCAAGCTGTTCGACGGCCTGCGCCACGACTCGGGCAACCCCTACGTCTGGGGCGAGAAGGCCTTGGCCCATTACGCCAAGCTGCGCATCGACGCGCACACCAAGCGGCTCGTGTTCTCGGATGGCTTGGATGTGCCCGCCGCGCTGGCCCTGTACCGCCACTTCGCCGATCGCACCCAGCTCGGGTTCGGCATCGGCACCAATCTCAGCAACGATATGGGCCTGACCCCGCTGCACATCGTCATGAAGCTGACGCTTTGCAACGGCCAGCCGGTGGCCAAGCTCTCGGACAGCCCGGGCAAGACGATGTGCGACGACCAGACCTTTCTGGCCTATCTGCGCCAGGTGTTCAACATCGCCCCCGTCTAGGCTCAGCTCAGCGTCACCACCACCGGCGCATGGTCGCTGGGCCGCTCGTTCTTGCGCGGCAGCTTGTCGATCTCGCAGGCCTGGACCTGGGCGCGCAGTGCCTCGCTGACCAGGATGTGGTCGATGCGCAGGCCCTGGTTCTTGCGAAAGCCCAGGTTGCGGTAGTCCCACCAGCTGTAGCTCTTGGGCGGGTGATCGAACAGTCGGTAGGCATCGACCATGCCCAGATCGAGCAGGGCCTGGAAGTGCGCACGCTCCTGCGGCGAGCAGTGGGTCAGGCCCACAAAGGCCGCCGGGTCATAGCAATCGCGGTCTTCCGGGGCGATGTTGAAGTCGCCCATCAGCACCAGCTTGTCATGGGCCTTGAGCTCGGTGGCCAGCCAGGCCCGCAGGCCGTCCAGCCAGGCCATCTTGTAGACGAACTTGTCGCTGTCCAGCGCCTCTCCATTGGGGAAATAGGCGCCGATCACGCGCACACCATCCACCGTGCCTGCGATCACGCGGGCCTGAGCATCTTCGAAGCCGACGATGTTCTTGACCACGTCCTGTGCCGGCGTGCGGCTCAGCAGGGCCACCCCGTTATAGGTCTTCTGGCCGAACCAGTGCACCTGGTAGCCGGCCTCGCCGATCTCCAGGGTCGGGAACTTGTCGTCGGTGAGCTTGGTTTCCTGCAGCACAAGCGCATCGACCGGGTTGGCCACCAGCCAGTCCAGCACCTGAGGCAAGCGTACGTTCAGCGAGTTGACGTTCCAGGTGGCGAGTTTCATGGGCGAATCGAGGTCTTGGTCGTGAGGGAAGGGCGGCTGCCACCGATGGTAGCCGCACGGCGTGCCCACATTGTCGCGCGGCCGGTGCCGGACGGCTCAATGAATCCCGGTCCCAGCGCGCAGGCCCCTCAGGACTCGCGTCGTCCCAGTGCCAGCCGGAACTCCTCCAGCTTGGCCTCAAAGGCCTCGGCCTCGCCATAGTCGAGAAAGCGGTTGTAGCGTCCGTGTGTACCGAGCACCTTGTGCGCGTGCTTGATCGGGCAGAAATACTGTTCGGTGCGTGCGAGGATCTCGGTCATATAGGCCATCAGGCCATTGCCGTACTCGCAATAGGTGCAGTGGAACTTCTCGATCAGATTGAGATAGCCGAGGTGGCGTCGATCGAATACCAGGTAGTCGCTTCGCCTGACCTTGTTGATGCCGTAGATCGGGAAGCACGCCCACTGGTAGAAGGTCACGCACAGATCAAGCATCAGCAGCGGAATCACCATGCCGTAGATCAGCGGCCCGGTGATCAGGTTCAGCGGACGGTTGGTCACCAACCAGCGAAACAAGCCGGTGCGCAGCTTGATGTGCGCCTCCTTCACCGAGCGCTCGAACTCAATGCGCTTGCCCTTGATCTTGAAAAACATCCGGCTTTCCTGCTCGTGAACCGCGGTGCGCAGTTCTTCGTCCAGGGCCGGCGGGCGCACTCGCGCCCGCAAGGCTCAGATGTGCAAGGCCGACAGCGCGCCCAGCACAAAGCCGACGCCGCCCATCGCCAGCGTGGCCCACTCCATCCAGCGCTTGCGCGTCAAGAGGGCAATGGCGGCCAGGGCGATCGAGACCTGCAGCGCCGTGGTGGCCTGGGCCCAGCGGTGGTGCTGGTGCATCTGCTGCTCGCTCCTGTGGTCGAAGGCCTTGGATTCTTCCTCGAGCTTCTCGGCCGCCAGCTTGATCTCGGCCTTCTCCTTCTTGTAGCGCTCAATCTCCTCGACGTACTTTGCCCGCTTGTCCTCGGCCACCAGCACGGCGGCCAGTTCGGCCAGGTTCTGTTTGCCGCTCTTGGCCTGGTAGAAGGCCCACTGGTTGGCAGCCTCGGTCTTCTTGATCGCCGCGTCGTTCTTCAGCAGACCGGCGTTGGCCTGGGTGGCGCCGCCCATGTACGAGAACATCGCGCCGACGGTGGCCAGCACGGCAGTGATCACCGCCAGCTGGCCGCCCATGCCCTTGGGGTCATGTTGTGCCGCATGCTCCAGCTCGTGGTCATGGGGGCCATGCACGTGAAAGCCATGTCCTGACATCGTGGGTTCCCTCAGTTGATTCTTGTGTAGTGAGCAAAGTCATAGTGCAGGCCTTGGGCCTGGCGGACCTCGCGGGAGCGTTCAGTGAAGCGGCTGCGGTCCCAGGCCGGGAAGAAGATGTCGCCGTCGACCTCGGCATCGACCTCGGTCAGCACCAGTTCCTGCGCCAGCGGCAGGGCCAGCGCATAGAGCTCGCCACCGCCGATGACAAAGACTTTGGGCGCGTCGGCCACGGCGGCCAGCGCGGCCTCCAGCGAGGTGAAGGCCTCGGCGCCGTTGTCACGCCAGCCGACGTTGCGTGTGACGACCAGATTGCGTCGACCCGGCAGCGGCCGGAAACGCTCTGGCAGCGAGTCCCAGGTGCGCCGGCCCATGATGACCGGGCAGCCCATCGTCACGGCACGGAAGTGCTTCTGGTCCTCTGGCAGCTTGAACAGCAGATCGTTGCCACGGCCGATGGCGCCGTTGCGCGCCACGGCGGCGATCAAGGCGACTTGGGTCATACCGCCACCGGCGCCTTGATGGCGGCGTGGTGTTGGTAGTCCAGCACCTCGAAATCTTCGTACGCGTAGTCGAAGATCGATGCGGGCCGGCGCTTGATGTTCAGTGTCGGGTAGGGGTGGGGGGCGCGCGACAGCTGCAGCTCGACCTGCTCCCTGTGGTTGCTGTAGATGTGGCAGTCGCCGCCGGTCCAGATGAAGTCGCCCACGGCCAGGTCGCATTGCTGGGCCAGCATATGGGTCAAGAGCGCATAGCTGGCGATATTGAAGGGCACGCCCAGGAAGATGTCGGCGCTGCGCTGGTAGAGCTGGCAGCTGAGCTTGCCGTCCGCCACGTAGAACTGGAAGAAGGCATGGCAGGGCATCAAGGCCATCTTGGACAGATCGGCCACATTCCAGGCGCTGACAATGATGCGGCGCGAGTCGGGGTTGGTTTTAAGCGTCTTCACTACCTCGGCGATCTGGTCGATATGGCCACCGCCCGGTGTGGGCCAGCTGCGCCATTGCACGCCGTAGACCGGCCCCAGGTCGCCGTCGGGCTTGGCCCATTCGTCCCAGATCGTGACGCCCCGTTCCTGCAGCCATTTCGCATTGCCATCTCCGCGCAGAAACCACAGCAGCTCCAGGATGATGGACTTCAGGTGCACCTTCTTGGTCGTGACCAGAGGGAAGCCTTCGTTGAGGTCGAAACGCATCTGGTGACCGAAAACGCTGGTCGTGCCGGTGCCGGTGCGGTCGGTCTTCAGCGTGCCGGTGTCGCGCACATGGCGCATGAAGTCTTCGTACTGGCTGCGCACGGGGCGTGGGGGATTGAGTTCCATGGGGAATGATAGGTTTCCTGGCGTGCTTCAGTACGCGCCAAACAAGGTGTCCAGGGCAGATTGGATCTGCAGCTGTTCGTGGTGCAGATTGCCGACCCGCTGGCTCAGCAGCCGCAGCGGAATGGCGCCCATCGCGGCGGTGTCGAGCACAACGGCTGAGTCGGCCACGCTGACCAGCGGATTCAGGTCGCGGGCGCGTGGGCCGAACAGGGATTCGCTGCGCAGCGGGATCACGACGCGGGTTGCCAGACCGGCAATGAACTCATTCTGCACGTCCAGCAGAAAGGGCGTTTCGTGGCGCTCGCTGGTGAGCGGATTGGCATAAACGTCGAACCGCGCCACCGTCACTCACCCTTGGCAAAGCTGCGATAGCGGGCCAGCGGCAGACCTTCGCGTTCGACTCGCTCGTTGTAGGCGGTGATGGCGGCTTCGTTGTCCGTGTTCCAGCGCTCCCAGTAGCGGCGCTGCACTTCCTTGGCAAGCAGTTCATCGACCGTCTGCGAGATGTTCATGCCCAACTCTCGGGCACGGTCCAGCACCTCGGCGTTCAGGCTCAGATTGGCGGCGCGCTTGGCTGTGTTGACGATGGCCATGAAGGGCTCCGATGCGCATGTTGTATGCGCATGAAATTGTAGCGCTTCATTTCAGGCGTGGCCGGTATCGAACTGCAGCGCCGCCAGCCGCGCATACAGGCCGCCCTGGGCGCTGAGCTCGGCATGGCTGCCGACCTCGACGATGCGGCCATGCTCCAGCACGACGATGCGGTCGGCCTTCTGTACGGTGGCCAGGCGGTGGGCGATGACCAGGGTCGTGCGACCTTGCATCGCGGTTTCCAGCGCGGCCTGGACCATGCGTTCGCTTTCGGCATCTAGCGCGCTGGTGGCCTCGTCGAGCAGCAACAGCGGCGGGTTCTTCAGGATCGCGCGGGCGATGCTGATGCGCTGGCGCTGGCCGCCGGACAGGCGCACGCCACGCTCGCCCAGAAAGGTCTGGTAGCCCTCGGGCAGGGCGGTGATGAAGTCGTGGGCGAAGGCGGCCTTGGCCGCGGCGATGACCTCGTCGTCGCTGGCCTCGGGGCGGCCGTAGCGGATGTTTTCCATCGCGTTGACCGAGAACACGACGCTGTCCTGCGGCACGATGCCGACGCGGTGGCGCAGATCGTTCAACGCGGCCTGATCGACCGGCACGCCATCAAGCGTGAGCCGGCCCGACCCGATGTCGTAGAAGCGCAGCATCAGCTGGAACACCGTGCTCTTGCCGGCGCCGCTGGGGCCGACCAGGGCCACCGTTTCGCCGGGGCGCACCTGCAGCGAGAAGTCATGCAGGGCCGGCTGCAGCGGGCGCGACGGGTAGTTGAAGCCGACATGCTCGAAGCTGATCGCCGAGCCGCCGTTGACGGCGGGCAGCGCGCGCGGTTGCACGGGTTCCGCCACGGGGGACTTGCTGTTCAGCAGCTCCATCAAGCGCTCGGTGGCGCCGGCCGCCCGCAGCACATCGCCATAGACCTCGGACAGCACCGCCACGCTGCTCACCAGCAGGATCACATAGACGACGGTCTGGCCCAGATGGCCGGCCGTGATGCTCCCGGCCACCACCGCCTGCGTGCCCTGGTACAGGCCCCACAGCAGCGCGCCGAAGGTGGCGGTGATCATGAAGGCGACCAGGAAGGAGCGCACCCGGGTGCGCTTGCGCGCGGTGTCGAACGCGTTCTCGGTGGCCACCGTGAAGCGTTGCGCCTCTCTAGCCTCCTGGGTGTAGCTCTGCACCACCGGCACGGCGTTCAGCACCTCGGCGGCTATTGCCGACGAGTCGGCCACGCGGTCCTGGCTGGCGCGGCTGAGCTTGCGCACGCGCCGGCCGAAGTACAGCGAGGGCAGCACAACAAGGATCAGGATGCCCAGCACCTGGGTCATCACATAGGGGTTGGTGATGATCAGCATGACCAGCGCACCAATGCCCATCACCGTGTTGCGCAGGCCCATCGACAGGCTGGAGCCGACCACGGTCTGCACCACGGTGGTGTCGGTGGTCAGGCGGGACAGCACTTCGCCGGTCTGCGTGCTCTCGAAGAATTCGGGGCTCTGCCTGACCACATGGGCATAGACGGCATTGCGCAGGTCGGCGGTGACCCGCTCGCCCAGCCAGGTGACCATATAGAAGCGCCCGGCCGAGAACAGCCCCAGTGCCGCGCCGACGGCAAACAGGGCCAGGAAGTGCCCTTGCAAGGCCATCACGCGGGCACCCGGGTCGGTGGCGACGACGCCCTGGTCGATCAGCGAGCGCAGCGCCAGCGGAAACACCAGCGTGGTGACGGCCGCCAGCAGCAGGAACAGGCCGGCCATGGCGATGCGGCCGCGGTAAGGCCGCAGAAAGGGCAGCAGGCCGCTCAGCGAGCGGGGCGGGGCGGTGGCTTCCAGCCGTTTGTTGGAGGACAGGGCGGTATTCAGGGTTTCGGACATCGGGGCAGTGTAGAGGCTGGGGCGGAAGGCGTTTCGCGAGCATTGTTGCTGAAATTGGAATAGATCGTTGCCTTGACAATGGTTGCCTAGGCAAATACATTCTGCCGCATGTCAACCGACCCATCCGCGGCCCCTGCACCTGCCGCTTTCTACTCCAAAGAGAACTACGGTCCCGAGGCAAGCGTCGGCCTGGTGATCAAGCAGGTGATGCAGTCCATCGTCCAGCAGGCCGATGCCCACCTGGAGGCCTATGACCTGACCCATGCACAGTGGAAGCCTCTGCTGCGTCTGCATCAGCTGGGCGCCTGCACGCCGGCCGAGCTGGCACGCGATCTGAGCATGGACGCTGGCGCGGTGACACGCCTGATCGACCGGTTGGAGCGCAAGGGCCTGTGCTCCCGTGAACGCTCCAGCGAGGACCGCCGCGTCGTCAACGTCGCGCTGACCGAAGAGGGCAGGCGCAGCGCCGCCCTGGTGCCCGGTGTGCTGTCCGATGTCATGAATGGCCATCTGGCCGGTTTCAGTCATCAGGAATGGCAACTGCTGATGCAGTTCCTGAAGCGCATGCTCCTCAATGGCGAGGCCATGCGCGCCGAGGCCATCAAGGCAGTCGCCCACCCGAACAAGAAAGACTGAACCATGCGCACGCATGCTCCCCTGACCTCTATGACTTTTGTGCTGGCCCTGGTGTCGGCCGCCGTGCTGATGCTGGGCGGCTGCGTCAACATCCCCCATATCCCGACCAAGACCCAGGCCACCGAGGCCGCCAGCTTGGGCCTCGGTGATCAGGCCAAGACCCCCGAACTGTCCGACGCCTGGTGGCTGGCGCTTGGCGACACCAAGCTCGACGCGCTGGTGCAACGTACCCTGGCCGCCAATCCGGACCTGCAAGTGGCAGCCGCCCGGCTGGACCGCGCCGGCGCGCTGGCCGAAGCCGCCGGCGCCCTGGGTAAGCCGGTCACAGGCGTCGGCGTCGACGCCACCCGCCAGCGCTATACCGAACATGGCCTGGTGCCGAAGCCGATTGCCGGCAGCGTGCGCACCACCGCCAATCTGCAGGCCGGCGTGTCCTGGGACTTTGACTTCTTTGGCCGCAATCAGGCCCAGCTGCAAGCCGCACTGGGCACCCAGCGTGCCGCGCAGGCCGAGGCCCAGGCGGCCGCCATGGTGCTGAGCACCCAGGTGGTTCGCGGCTACCTGACGCTGGCGCGCCTGCTGGAGCAGGGCGAGCATCTGAACCACCTGATGACCTTGCGCGAGCGCTCGGCCGAGCTGATCGGCCAGCGCGTCGGCGCCGGCCTGGACACGCAGATCGAGCTGCGCCAGGCACAGACGCCGCTGCCCGAGCTGAAGCGCCAGCAGCAGGCGTTGCAGGAGCAGATCAGCCTGCTGCGCCATCAACTGGCCGCGCTGAGCGCCCAGCCCATGGATGCCCTGGATGGCCTGGCCCCCACTGCGCCGAAGCTGCCGGCCGCGCTGGCAGGGGCCGCCCAGGCGCCGCTTGGCATCGATCTGCTGGGCCGCCGCCCGGACGTGGCCGCCGCCCGCTGGCGCGTCGAGGCGGCCACGCAAGATGTCGCCGCCGCCCGCGCCCAGTTCTATCCGAACCTGAACCTCACCGCCTTCGTGGGCTTCAATGCGATCGGCTTTGACAATCTGCTGAAGTCGGGCAGCCTGCAGGGCGGCTTCGGCCCGGCGCTGCGCCTGCCCATCTTCGACACCGGCCGTCTGCGCGCCCAGCTGCATGGCAATGTGGCCGAGCTGGACGCTGCCGTCGCCAGCTACAACGCCCGCGTGCTCAGCGCTGTGCATGAATCGGCCGACGCGCTGAGCAGCGTGCGATCGCTGGCTGCCCAGGTGCAGCAGCAGCAGCAGGCGCTGCAGAGCGTGGCCTCGGCCCGCGAGCTGGCCCGCCAGCGCCAAGCCGCCGGCCTGGGCAATGCGCTCACGCTGATCAATGCCGACATGGCCCTGGTCAACCAGCAACGTGCGCTCAGCGAGGTCCAGGCCCAGTGGCTGGACAGCCATGTGCTGCTGATCAAGGCCCTGGGCGGCGGCTGGCAAGCCACCGCCATCTGACCCGCCGCGAACCAAGAAGAGAAGTACAAGATGACCACCGACACCTCCAAGATGGCCCGCACGCGGGGCCGCGCGCTGCTCAGCATCGCCATCCTCGTGGCCCTGGCCCTGCTGGCCTGGTTTGCCTTCCACTGGCTGCATGGCCGGCATTTCGAGAGCACCGACAACGCCTATGTGCAGGCCAATGTGGTGCAGATCACGCCGCAGATCGGCGGCACGGTGCGCAGCATCCATGCCGATGACACCGACTTCGTCAAGGCTGGCCAGCCGCTGGTGAGCCTGGACCAGGCCGATGCCCGCATCGCGCTGGAGCAGGCCCAGGCCCAGCTGGCGCAGACGGTGCGCGAGGTGCGCACGCTGTTTGCCGGCAACACCACCTTGCAGACCCAGGTCAGCGTGCGCGAGGCCGATCTGGCCCGGCTGCAGAACGACCTGGCCCGCGCGCAGGACGACGCCCAGCGCCGCGCGCCGCTGGTCGCCACCGGTGCGGTCGGCAAGGAGGAGTATCAGCACGCCACTGCGGCCGTGGCCACCGCCCGCAGCGCCGTCGCTGCAGCCCAGTCGGCCGTGCAGGCCGCCCGCGACCAGCTGGCCTCGAACCAGGTGCTGACCGATGGCATCAATGTGCAGGAGCACCCGAATGTGCAGCGCGCCAGCTCCAAGGTCCGCGAGGCCTATCTGGCGGTGCAGCGCAGCGTATTGCCGGCGCCTATCGATGGCTGGGTGGCACGGCGCAATGTGCAGCTGGGGCAGCGCGTCCAGGCCGGCGCACCGTTGATGGCCGTGGTCTCGCTGGGCCAGCCCTGGGTGGACGCCAATTTCAAGGAGAGCCAGCTGCAGAAGCTGCGCATCGGCCAGCCGGCCGTTGTCGTGGTCGACCAGTACGGCAGCAAGGTCGAGTTCCATGGCAAGGTCGCCGGCCTTGGCGCGGGCACCGGCTCGGCCTTTGCGCTGCTGCCGGCGCAGAACGCCACCGGCAACTGGATCAAGATCGTGCAGCGCGTGCCGGTGCGCATCACGCTGGACGCCAAGGACGTGGCCGAGCATCCGCTGCGCGTGGGCCTGTCCACTGTGGTGACCGTCGATGTGGCCTCGCAGGACGGCAAGGCCCTGGCCGAGGCCAACCCGAACGCCCCGACCAGCCAGACCCAGGTGTTTGACCGCGCCGAGCAACAGGCCGACGCCGAGGTGGCCCGCATCATCCGCCTGCATGCCGGGCCGGCCAAGGCTCCGGCCAAAGTTGCTCGCCACGGCTGAAGCCCGCCATGTCTGACGCTACCTCTGCAGCGGCTCCGCCGCCGCCAGCGCCGCTGAACCCGCTGGCCGGCACCGCCCTGGTGCTGGGCACGCTGTCGCTGTCGCTGGCGACCTTCATGAATGTGCTGGACTCGTCCATCGCCAATGTGTCGCTGCCAGCGATCGCCGGCGATCTGGGCGTCAGCCCGAACCAGGGCACCTGGGTCATCACCAGCTTCGGCGTGGCCAACGCGATCTCGGTGCCGCTGACCGGCTGGCTCACGCAGCGCTTCGGCGCCGTGCGCCTGTTCACGATGAGCGTGCTGCTGTTCGTGCTGACCTCCTGGCTGTGCGGTTTCGCGATGTCGCTGGAGATGCTGATCGCCTGCCGCGTGCTGCAGGGCCTGGTCGCCGGGCCGATGATTCCGCTCTCTCAAACCCTGCTGCTGTCGAGCTACCCGCCTTCCAAGGCCGGCACCGCGCTGGCGCTATGGGGCATGACGACCCTGGTGGCACCGGTGGTCGGGCCGCTGCTCGGCGGCTGGATCACCGACAACGTGTCATGGCCCTGGATCTTCTACATCAATGTGCCGGTGGGCTTGATCGCCGCCGGCCTGACCTGGAGCATCTACCGCAAGCGCGAGACGGTGATACGCAAGCTGCCTATCGACTCCGTGGGCCTGGCGTTGCTGGTGCTGTGGGTGGCGGCGCTCCAGGTGATGCTGGACAAGGGCAAGGAAGAGAGCTGGTTCGAGTCCGAGATGATCGTCATCCTGGGCGTGATCGCCCTGGTCGGCTTTGCCGTGTTCGTGGTCTGGGAGCTGACCGACAAGCATCCGGTGGTGGACCTGCGCCTGTTCGGCCGCCGCAACTTCCTGTTCGGCGTCGTCACGCTGTCGATCGCCTACGGCCTGTTCTTCGGCAATGTGGTGCTGCTGCCGCTGTGGCTGCAGCAGTACATGGGCTACACGGCGACGACGGCCGGCATGGCGCTGGCGCCGGTGGGCATCCTGGCCATTCTGATGTCGCCCATCGTCGGCAAGAATGTGTCGCGGGTGGACCCGCGCTGGATGGGCAGCCTGGCCTTCATCGGCTTTGCCCTGGTGCTGTGGATGCGCTCCAACTTCACCACCCAGACCGACTTCGCCAGCATCATGGTGCCCACGATATTGCAGGGCGCGGCGATGGCACTGTTCTTCATCCCGCTGACGACGATCGCCCTGTCGGGCCTGACGCCGGACCGCATGCCGGCCGCCGCCGGCCTGTCGAACTTCGTGCGCATCACCGCCGGCGCGATGGGCACCTCGATCGCCACCACGCTGTGGGAGAGCCGCGCCGCGCTGCATCACGCCCACATGACCGAGCGCCTGGCCGTTGGCGATCCGGTGACCACCGATATGCTGGCCAAGCTCGCTGCCGCCGGGCTCAGCCCGGAGCAGGGCCTGCTGCAGGTCAACCGGCTGATCGACCAGCAGGCCTTTACCCGGGCGGCGGACGATATCTTTCTTGGTTCGGCGGTGCTGTTCCTGTGCCTGATCACGATGATCTGGCTGACCAAGCGCCCGGCTCGGCTGGGCGCTCCCGCAGACGCGGGAGGGGCTCACTGAGCCGCCGGGTTCGTGGTCGAATAGACTTCTTGTCAGATTCGCCACTTCCGGCCCCGGGCCGGCTCCTGCATGCTGCCTCCCAAATCTGCTCCACCCGTCTGGCTGCCCTGGCTCAGCCGCCTGGTGCTGCGCCTGGGCGTGGGGCGTTCCACCGCCTTGCTGACCCTGCTGGCCTGGGCCGGGGCGGTGGCCCTGTCGCAGCTGGCCATCACCCTGATCGGCCAGGGTGACCGCTGGCTGGCGGCGCTGTTCTCCAGCATCTGCTGCCTGGTCATCACGCCGGTGCTGGGTTTTGCCTGCATGCGCCTGGTCAGTCATCTGGACCTTGAGCACGGCCATATGCGTCGCCTGGCCACCCGCGACGGGCTGACCGGGGTTTACAACCGCCGGCACTTCCTCGACCTGCTGGAGCGCGAATGGTCGCGCGCGCAGCGCTACGACACCGCCGCGGCCATGCTCTTGCTGGACGTCGACCACTTCAAGAACATCAACGACCAGTTCGGCCATCTCTGCGGCGACGCCATGCTCAAGGCGGTGGCCGAGGCGCTGCTGGACATCCTGCGCCAGCCGGATGTGCTGGCACGTTTCGGCGGCGAGGAGTTCATCGTCTTCCTGCCGCAGACCGACCCGCTGGGCGCCATCGACGTGGCCGAACGGATGCGCGACTGCATCGAGCGTCTGTCGCTCGACTGGGAGGGCAAGTCGGTCAGCGTGACCATCAGCGTCGGTGTGGCCGCGATGCGGCCGGAGCATGTGACGGTGGACCACCTGATCCACGACGCCGACGTGGCGCTCTATGCCGCCAAGGCCGCCGGACGCAACTGCGTGCGCGCCGGCGATGGCTTGTTCGCGGGCAAGCCCAGCTACCAGCGCACGTGATCTCCTGATCGCGTGCAGCCTGCATCCAATCTGAACCGGATTGCGTAAGGCATTTGCCGCTCCGCGGCGAAGTGTCCTTGTTCAACCTGTTCAGGAGGATTCATGACTCATACCCAATCGCCAACCCGACGCCTGGCGCTGTGCCTTGCCGCCGTCGCCGCAGCCTGGGGCGCCAGCGCCCAGGCCGAAACCGTCATCGGCCTGACGACCACCAATGCCCTGGTCAGCTTTGACAGCAGCATGCCCACCTGGTCGGGCATGGCCGTCAACATCAGCGGCCTGTCGGGCGCCAACGAACGCATCCTGGGCATTGACCTGCGCCCGGCCACCGGCATGGTCTACGGTCTGAGCAGCGACGCACGTCTCTACACCTTGAACGCGATGACCGGTGCGGCCACCTTCGTCGCCTCGCTGGCCGCCGATCCGGCCGATCTCACGAACCCCTTTGCCGGGCTGATGGGCAGCACCTACGGGGTGGACTTCAACCCGGTGGTGGACCGCCTGCGCATCACCAGCAATGCGGGCCAGAACCTGCGCGTCAATGTGGCCGGCGGCAACACCACCACCGACGCGATGCTCAATGGCGCGGCCAACGGCATCGCCGCAGCGGCCTACACCAATAACGACAACAACCCGGCCACCGGCACCACCCTGTTCGGCATCGATGGCGCCACCGACAGGCTCTACATCCAGAATCCACCGAACAACGGCACGCTGGTGGCGGTCGGCTCGCTGGGCATGAACACCAGCAATGTGACCGGCTTCGACATCAGCGGCGCCACCGGCATGGCCTATGCCTCGCTGACCGATGGCGACACCAGCAAGAGTGGTTTCTACACCATCAATCTGGCGACCGGTGCCGCCACCCTGGTTGGTGAGCTGGGCTATGGCGGCAACACGGCGATTGCGCCGCCGTTGCTGGACATCACCGTGGCTGCCGTGCCCGAGCCCGGCAGCTATGCGCTGATGATGGCTGGGCTGCTGGCGGTCGGTGGGCTGGCCCGGCGCCGCAACAAGGTGCGCTGATTCAGTCACGCGGTGCATGTTGGGCGCGCCGCTCGGAGGCCTCAGCGTTCTGACGCCAGGGCCTCTTGCCGCGCGACGAACTGCCGCAGCACATTCCACAGCGGGGAGGGTTCCCCGCCTTCCAACTGCTGCAGCGCCAGGGCAATGGCCTCCAACGTCGACAGCTGATGTTCGGCATGGGCGCGGCGGATGCGGTACTGCGATGGCGGGGTTGCCTGCAGCCGCAGGCGGGGCAGTGCCTGCAGCCAGGGGTTCAGGTGCAGCATCTTCAGGCTCTTGCGCCAGGTGCCGTCGATGACGATCAGGCGCAGGCCGTTGGCGGGTTGCAACCTGGCCTCGTCCAGCGGTATCGGCGTCGCCAGCCCTTGACCCGGTGCTGTTTCGGGGTAGAGCAGCAACTCGTACAGGTTGCGGGGATTTGCCGGCCGCTCGTGCACCTCGCCGACCCGCAGGACGCTGCCGGGCAGGCACAGATGCGCCAGGCGCGCCGTGCCCTTGGCCTGGAGTTGCTCCAGCGGGTGCTGCAGTATCTGCACCTCGACCTGATGCTCCGCCGGCCGCACCAGCCCGCAGAGGCAGGCGCTGCCGCCTGCCTCGGTGGCGAGCGGCCGCAGGCAGCGGGTACAGCGCAGACGACTTGAGCTGGAGATGGGCGGCATGAGATCTTGATGATGGCATCCCGATATCAGGTGTCGGAGCCGCGGCAGCAGGGTTTCAGCGCGGTGGCGGATATTTGGCCAGCTCTGCCATGAAGGCCCTGTGCGCAAGCTCATCGTCGCCGTAGTAGCTGCTGCCTGGCGGATCGACCTCGGCAAGTATCGTGCGCATGCTGCGCCCGTCGGGTGCCGTGTAGTCAGGCGAGAGCCCTTGCATCAGGAAGAAGCGGGCTGCGGCCCACATCTGCATCGACACCGCATTCATCAAGGCGTTTTGCTGCAGGCGGTCGCTGCGTGGATCCAGTCGGGTGAAGTCGGCTCCGTGCCGGGCCAGTATCTCCAGCGCCGGCAGCACGGTGTAGGTGGAAAAGTAGATCGGTCGCCCATCCTCATCCACGGCATCCGCACTGGCGCCGGCCGCGAGCACCATATCCAGCACGGCCAGGGCGTTCGGATTGTGGATGCCGTAGAGGTGGTAGACGAGGTTGTGCGCGCTGATTGACGCCATGCCCGGCTCTGCGACGAGCGCATTGGCCGCGGGTGGGGCGCCGGCCGCCAGCAGCATGCGCACGAATTCGGCGCGCGAGGGTTCGCCATAGTCGGACACCGCCTTCTCGACCGCGTGACCCAGCAGCGTGCGCCCCCAGCGGTCGCGTGCGGTCCAGTCGATTGGGCCGCTGGCCAGCTGGCGCTGCAAGACGGCGGCATCCTGCCCATCGATCGCCTGGGCCAACTGGGTGAGTCTGGCGTCGGCAAAACGGCCCTGCTGGGCCCGCCACATGCCGCGGTCGATCTTCTTCAGCATGTCGACAGAGAAGTTCACCGCGCCGTAGGCCAGCGGCGAGGCAACGATGCAAAAGCCCAACCACCAGGCCACAGCCGGCCCGCCGCGGCTGCCCCACCAGAGCAGGCCTGCGGCCGCCAACACGACGGGTGCGAGCAGCATCGCAAAGCCGGTGGCCATGCCGCGGCCGGCAGCATCGTCGCCCATGTTTCGCTGCAGCGCGAGCATCAGCACGAACAGTGCCTCCAGCGCGAGCAGGGTCCAGGCGGACATCACGTGGATCTTCATGGCGTTTCGATTCCCCTTGTCAACGGCAATGTTTGCCGCCCGCTAGGGTGGAGCGCTGCCGTTGCAAGCGTGCTGCATCCGCTCGCAGCCGTGTTTCATTCGTTGCAACAGGGATGACCGGGGCGGCGGCGGAGCTCAGCCCAGTCTCAGCGCCCCGGCATAGCCGGTCATCTCCAGGTAGCCCAGGCCGACGCGGCGGCCACTGCCGTCCAGCAACTCGGACAGGCCTTCCCAATAGACGGTGCCGGTGCTGCTGCGGGCGTCGAGCTCCTGGTCGTCGAGCAGGGCGCGCAGCTCGAAGGCGCCGATGGGGGTGTTCAGCCGCCAGCTGACCGGATAGCTGGCCCCGGTGCGAGCGCTTTTCCAGAGGCGACCGGGCTGCAGGCCGACCTCGGTTGGCGCGAAGTCGCGAACCTGGCTCTGGCCGACCGCTCGATAGCTGCCGCCGGCCCAGTGCACGCTGCCGTCGGCGCGGCGCAGGCGGAACAGCGTCAGCGCGCCGCCGTCCGTCAGATTGATGCCGGTCCAGTCCCAGCCGATGGCGCTGTCGGGGCCGGTGCCGAGCAGCTGATTGCTCCACTCATGGTCCAGCCAGGCGCGGCCCTGGACGGGCTGGCGTTTGCCATCGACGGTCAGCTCGCCGGCCAGTTGCAGCTGCGGTTCGCTGTAATAGTGGCTGGCTGCACCGGGCTCCGGGCCTTTGCGCGAGTAGCCGGCCTGGCCCTGCAGCAGCAGCGGCTGCGTTGGCTTCAAGTCCAGCGTCAGCGCGAAATTGGCGCGCTCGCTCTTCAGCTCGGCCCGGTAGCCGGCGCTGGCGTGGCGGCGCAGGCGCCAGCCGTGCAAGACCACATCGGTGTCGGGCTCGGCGGCCGCGGCGAGGCCGAAGCCGCTGCGGGCCAGGGCCTGGTCGTGGCGCAGGGTCTTGGTCGAGAGGTCGGTCAGCGCCGCATGGGCCATCAGCAGCTGCTTGGCGGCAAAGCGGCTGGGGTGGGCGGGGTCAACCGCGGTGCGTACGCGGAAGAAGGTCAGCTGGAAGCCGTAGATGGGCGTGGCCGCATCGGTCCCGCTTGGCACCAGCGCGCCGGTCAGATACCACCACTCGATATGCGTGTCCGGGTGGGCGCCGAAGTCGGCAGGGAAGCGCAGCGGCCGCGGCGTCACACCCAGCGCTGCCGCCTTGGAAGCCGGGCTCAAGGTCAGCGCGCCCATTGCCAGCAGAAGGTCACGCCGCTGCATCATCACCAATCCTCCTTGACCGACTGCGCCAGATCACGCCGGGCGGCGCTGCGTCCGGCGATGACGCCGGTCACCGTGCCGGCCAGCAGCACGGCCGCGGCAAGCACGCTCAGCCGTGCCCAGGGCACATGCAGCTCCATCGTCCAGTTGAAGCTCTGCGGGTTGACGACGAAGACCAGCACCATGCTGACCAGCAGGCCCAGGGCCAGGCCCAGCACCGTGCCGACCAGCGTCCAGACCGCGCCCTCCATCGCCACCAGAGTCAAGATCTGGCCCTTGGTCACACCCAGATGGGCGAGCAGGCCGAACTCCTTGCGCCGGGCCAGCACCTGGGCCGAGTGGCTGGCGGCAATGCCGAACAGGCCGATCGCGATGGCCACCGCCTGCAGCCAGTAGGTGACGGCAAAGCTGCGGTCGAAGATCTTCAGCGACATCTCGCGGATCTCGCGCGCCGAGGCGAACTCGATCAGCGACGGGTCGGGCAGCAGCGCGCGCAGTCCGGCCTGCACCGGCGCCATCGCCGCACCGGGCTCCAGCCACAGCGCGAGATCGTTGCCACGGGTGTCGCCAGTCAAGCGCACGAAGTCTGCCGCGTCCATCATCACCGAGCCATGCTGCCGGGCATAGTCGCGCCAGACACCACGCACCCAGACCTCCACCGGCGCCTCGTCGGCGCGCAGCGGCAGCCTGAAGGTGCTGCCCGGGCTCGCCTGGTACAGCGTGACCATGGCCTCGCTGACGTAGACCGAGGGCAGGCCCGGCCGCGCCGCGAGCAGGGGGCCGATCAGCGGCAGCCGCGGGTCTTTCGCATCCAGCGGCTTGGCGATCAGCGCGACGCCGGGGCGTTGCGGGTCCAGCAGCAGCGGCAGCGTGCGCTGCGCCTCGACGCGGGTCACGCCGGGCAGACGGCGGGCCGCTTCTACGAAGGTGGGCGGCAGAAAAGCGGTGTCATTGGCGGCGCTGCGGTCGGCCGTGCGGGCATAGAGCTCGGCTGGCAGCACGGTGTCCAGCCACAGCATGATGGAGCCGCGAAAGCTGCCCACCATCACCGTCAGGGCCACCGCCAGGCTCAGGCTGACGACGACGCCGGCCACCGCCACCGTCGCGCTGTGGCGCTGGTCGCGGGCGCGCTCCAGCGCCAGCAGGGCCAGCGCATGGCGGGGCTTCGGCGCCAGCCGCAACAGCAGGGCCACCCCCTCGGGCACGCACAGGATGCCGCCGATCAGCAGGGCCGCTACCGCGCCGTAGGCGGCCAGTGGCAGCTCATGCCAGGGCGGCAGCTGAGCCAGGCCGGCGCCCGACAGCAGCAGCACCGGCCCCAGCCAGCCGAGGTGACGCGAAGCATCGGTCTGGCCCAGGCCCTTGAGCACCTGGGCTGGTGCCATGCCCTGCGCCCAGCGCGCCGGAAGATAGCCGCCGACGAGCGCCGCCAGCACGCCCAGGCTGCCATAGCCGAGCGCTGCCCAGAGGCTGAACTGCAGCTGGGGCTGCGCGCCGCCGAGCATGCCACTGCCGAGGTCACCGCCGAGCAGCTGCAGCGCCGTCGCGGCCAGACCCGTGCCCAGGGCCACGCCCATGGCGCTGCCGATCAGGCCCAGCACAAAAGTCTCGAGCAGAATCATCTGCAGCCGCTCGCCCGATGACAGGCCCAGCACCCCCAGCAGGGCCAGTTGCGGCAGCCGCTGTGCCACCGACAGCGACAGCACCGAGAACACCAGAAAGGTGCCGGTGAACAGCGCCACCAGGGCCAGCACCGTCAGGTTGACGCGGTAGGCCCGCGACAGATTGGAGATGCGCTGCACCGCCTCGTCCGGTTTTGCCGCGCGCACGCCGGCGGGCAGGGCCAGGTCCTGCAGCAGGCGAGCCTGGTCGGTGCCGGGCTGCAGCCGCAGATCGATGCTGTCGAGCCGGCCCAGGCGGCCGAAGCGCAGTTGCGCGTCGGCAATGTCCATCACCGCCAGCGGCGTGCCCTCGGCGGCAACGCTGCCGGCGATGTTCAGCGGCAGCAATTGGTCGCCGAACTGGGCTTTGATGGTCTGGCTGCGGGCGCCCAGTCTGGCACTGGCGGCCGGGTTCAGATAAAGCGCATCCGGCGCGAACAGGGTGGCGGGGCCGTTCGCCCTGCCAGCCGTCGGCATTGGCGTCAGCCCCGGCGCCAGCTGGGCGGCCTGCAGCGGATCCAGTCCGACGATGCGCAGCGAAAAGCGTTTGCCCTCGCTGTCCAGCGCATAGGTTTGCACCTCGACCGTCGGCGAGGCCAGTTTGACCCCAGGATGAGCCGCCACGCGGGCATACAGCTGCTCGTCGAAGCCGCCACCGGCGCCGCGCAGCACCAGGTCCGGCTGGCCATTGACCGAGCGCACGGCCGAGGCGAATTCGGCCAGCGCCGAGGCGTTGATCAGGTGCACGGCGAAGGCCAGGGCAACACCCAAAGCAATCGAGACAATGGCCATGGCCTGGCGCCAGGGATGCTGGCGTGCAGCCGGCCAGGACAGCTGGCGCAGCCAGCTCCAAGGGAGGAGCTTCACTGTGCCTCGGTCACGCCGTGGGCGTGCAGCCTGAGCACGCGCTGTGCCCGTTCCGCCGCCCGCTGCGAATGCGTCACCAGCAGGCAGGCCGCGCCCTCCTGCTGCGTCTGCGCCCTCAGCAGGTCCAGCACCTGCTCGGCGGTGTCGGGATCCAGATTGCCGGTCGGCTCGTCGGCCAGCACCAGGCGGGGCCGGTGCACCAGCGCACGGGCAATCGCCACGCGCTGCAACTGGCCGCCGGACAACTGGCGGGGCATGCGTGCGCCTAAAGCGCTCAATCCCACCGCATCCAGCATCTGCTCCACCCGCTCCGGATCAGGCTTCTTCAGCAGCAGCAGGGGCAGGGCGATGTTGTCGGCCACGCTCAGATGGGGCAGCACATGGAAGGCCTGGAACACAAAGCCCAGGTGCGAGCGCCGCAGCAGCGCCTGGGCCTGCTCGCTGATCCGGCCGATGTCGTGGCCATCCAGCAGCACCTGGCCGGCATCGAAGCTGTCCAGCCCCGCAATGCAATTCAGTAGGGTCGATTTGCCAACGCCTGATTCGCCCAGCAGGGCCACCAGCTCGCCGGGTTGCAACTGCAGATCAACCGATTCGAACACCGGGCTGGCGCCGTAGTGCTTGGCCAGCCCCTTCACGTCGAGCAGGGGCATAGGGGATTCGTCAGGTGGTTGCAGAGACTGCACTTGCTGCAGCGGGGCGGCCCAGGCGCTGTACCAGGGTCCAGGCGGTCAGCGCGCTCAGCGCGGCGAAGCCGGCGATGGTCCAGGCCCAGGGCGCGATGCGGCCGTCCAGGGCCACGCCCAGCCAGGCACCGACGCCGAACGCCGTGGCGGCAATGGCAAAGCCCGACAGCGCCGAGGCCGCACCGGCATGGCGCGGGAAGGGGCCGACCACCCCGGCCTGCGAGCAGGGCTGCAGCACGCCATGGCCGAAGATGAACAGCGCCTGGGCAGCGGTGACGCTGATCAGGCTGGCTTCGCCACCGAGGGCCAAGGCCGCCATGGCCAGCGCACCGGCCAGCGTGAAGAAGGCGCCACGGGCGATCGCTTCGGGCACCGTCTTGCGGCGCAGCATGGACCGGCACCACAGCGTGCCCAGCACATAGATGCCCGAGCAGGCACCGACCAGCAGACCGTAGTGCGGGCGCGAGGCTCCGAGCAGGACTATGTAGATGAAGGACGAGCCGGCCAGAAAGCTGTACAGCGCGCCATAGCTGAGACTGGTCAGCAGACCGTAGGCAACGAAGGTCGGGTGCCGGGCAATCTGGCGCCAGGCGCCAAGCAGGGGCAGCAGCCGGGTCGCCTGCGGATTGCGCAGCTTGAGCGTCTCGGGCACACGCAGCGCGATGAACAGCAGCGCGCAGGCACTGAAGACGGCGATCACGCCCATCGCCGCGCGCCAGCCAAACTGCGCCGCGACGAGGCCGCCCAGCGTGGGACTCAGCATCGCGATCAGGCCCAGGCCGGTCAAGGCCTTGGCCATGATTTGCGCGCCCTGCTGCGGCTCGTAGAGATCACGCAGCATCGCCCGTGCGCAGACCACGGCCGCGGCCAGGCCCAGACCCTGCACCGCCCGGCACAGGATGACCATCTCAATGGTGGGCGACAGCGCGGCAAGCGCGGCGGCCAGCGTGTACAGCACCAGGCCGGCCAGCAGCACCGGCCGGCGACCGATGCGGTCGGCCAGCGGCCCGAGCAGCAATTGGCCGAGGCCGAAGCAGACCATCAGTGCCGACAGCGTCAGCTGCACCGCGCTCATCCCCGCGCCCAGATCGGCCCGCAGGGCGGGCAGGGCAGGCAGATAGACGTCGGTGGTGACCGGTTGAAGCCCCAGCAGCAAGGCCAGGGCCAAGACCGCTGTGGCTGCGGTCATGCCCCGCTCAGAGCGGATGATCAATCAAAGCGCTCCCAAGGCCCCAGATAGCGCCATTGCCCGACCGGCAGATGGCCCAGATTGATGCGGCCTATGCGCACGCGCTTCAGGCCGACCACCTTCAGGCCGACCAGCTCGCACATGCGGCGGATCTGGCGCTTCTTGCCCTCGCGCAGCACGAAGCGCAACTGGTCGTCATTGATCCAGCTGACCTTGGCCGGCTTGAGCTTCTCGCCGTCCAGTTCCAGTCCGTGGTTCAGCAGGGCCAGACCTTCGGCGGACAGCAATTCGCCGCCCTGCGGGTCAACGGCCTCCACGCGCACCAGATACTCTTTTTCGATCGTCGAGTCCTCGCCGATCAGCAGCTTGGCCGTGCGGCCGTCCTGCGTCAGCACCAGCAGGCCGGTCGAGTCGATGTCCAGCCGGCCGGCGGGGGCCAGGCTGCGGCGGTGGCCTTCGTGGTACTTGACCTGGGAGCTGTCGTCGTCCCAGCGGTTCTGCGGCTGCACCAGCACCGAGGCGGGCTCATAGCCGTCCTCGGCCTGGCCGCTGACATAGCCGATCGGCTTGTGCAGCAGGATGGTGACCTGCTGCGCCTGCTGGGTGCGGGCGGCGGGGTCGATGTCGATCTTGACGTTGCGGCCCACGCGCTGGCCCAGCACCGCCATCTTGCCGTCCACCTTGACCCAGCCGGCCGCTATCCAGTCATCGGCCTCGCGGCGCGAGGCCAGGCCCAGCTCGCCCATGCGCTTGGACAGGCGGTCGCCCTCCTCATTGGGCGTCAGCGGCGCACCCTGGTGGGCGCGGGGCATCTGGCGGGGGCGGCCGGGCTCATTGATGCGCTGCTCGCGGGCAGGGCGATCAGGGCGCGCCGGGCCGCGGTCCTGGCCGCGGGAGCCGCGCACGATGCCACCGGCGCTGGTGCCAGTATTGCGCTGCGGTTTGGCCTCAGGGGCAGGGCCTTGATGGGGATTGTGGGCACGCGGGCCCTCGTGACGCGGGGCGCCGAAGCCACCGCGGCTGCCCGGCCCACGCTCCTGGCCGCGCTCCGGGTGGCGGTCTTCGCGCGGGCGGCCGGGATCGGGGCCATAGCCGCGGGGGCCGGGCCTCAGATCGCGCTGCGGCTCGGCCGGGCGGTTGCGGTCTTCATGGACAAAGCGGCTGCTCGGCTTGGCATGGGGGCGATCCTGGCCGCGCGGGTCTTCATGGCGTTCATTCCGATGCGGTCCACGGGCCTCGTCGCGGCGGGGCGGCGGACCATCGCGGCGGTCCGGTGCATGGGCGCCGGCGGGGCGGGGACGCGGAGGTGCTCCAGCATCGCGGCCGAAATCGCGCGGTTCACGTTGCGGCGCGTCACGACGCTGCGCCTGGTAGCGCTCCTCGCGTTCCTGGCGCTCTTTCTGCGCCTGGGCGATGGTCGGGCGCGGATTGGCAATGCCTCGGCCACGTATCGGTGCGCGGCCAAAGGTCTTGCCAATGGCGGCGGCTTTTTTCTTGAGTGTCAGGGTGGCCATAGGGCAGGATTGGACCACGGCTCGGGGTTTACGCCTAGCGACCCCGCATAAACAGCCCGTCCAGCTCCTTCATCGTCAGCTGTCGCCAGGTCGGTCGGCCATGGTTGCACTGGTCGGCGCGCTCTGTGCGTTCCATATCGCGCAAAAGGCCATTCATCTCGTCCAGGGTCAGTTGCCGGTTGGCGCGCACGGCGCCGTGGCAGGCCATCGTGGCCAGTATCTCGTGCTGCGCACGCTCGATCGCGTGGCTGGCATCGAACTGACTCAGCTCGGCCAGCACGCTGCGCGCCAGCTCGACCACATCGCCGCCGGAAAGCAGAGCAGGGCGGGCGCGCACGGCCAGCGCCTTGCTAGAGAGCGGCGCCACGTCCAGGCCCAGGCGCAACAGGCTGTCGGCATGGGCCTCGGCGGTGGCGATCTCCTGCGGCGTGGCGGCAAAGCTGACCGGTATCAGCAGCGGCTGCGATTCGATCTGCGCCGAGCCCAGACTGGCCTTCAGCCGCTCGTAGACGACGCGCTCGTGGGCGGCGTGCATATCGACGATCACCAGGCCCTGGGCATTCTCGGCCAGCACGAACACGCCGCCGATCTGGGCGATCGCCCGGCCCAGCGGCCAGCTGCCTTCGGCGGCCGAGGCCAGGGCAGGGCTGGGCACGTACTGCGGTCGCTGCACTTCTTCTTCATCGACACGCGGCCTGGCTACAGGGATGGGCGCCTGCTGCTGGCCATACAGCGTGGCCAGATCTGCCAGACCCAGGGCCGCCTGCGTGGCGCTGGCGCCCCAGTGCTGCGGTGCGCGCTCGGCGACCTTCCACTGTTGCGCCGGTACGGGTGCCGCAAAAGCCGTCTGCTCGGGAGCCAGGGACTCCGCAGCCGGCGCCCGCGACAGGGCCAGCGCCTGCGTCACCGCATGGCGCACCTGCTGATGCACCTCGCGGCCGTCGCGGAAGCGCACCTCGATCTTGGTCGGGTGCACATTGACATCGACCAGCTCCGGCGCGATGTCGATGAACAGCACATAGGCCGGCTGGCGGTTGCCGTGCAGCACGTCCTCATAAGCCGAGCGTATGCCGTGGGCGATCAGCTTGTCGCGCACGAAGCGGCCGTTGACGTAGACGTATTGCATGTCCGCGCGGCTGCGCGAGGCCTCGGGCAGGCCGGCGCGGCCGAACACGCGCATCGGGCCGCGCTCCAGCAGCAACTCACGGCTGGCGGCCTCGAAATCGCTGCCCAGAACATCCTTGACCCGCTGCTGCGAGCTGGCCGCCCGCCATTGCTCGACCAGCTTGCCCTCGTGCCAGACGGCAAAGCTGACATCGGGGCGCGCCAGCGCATGGCGGCGCACCGCATCGACGCAGTGCGCCAGCTCGGTGGACTCGCTCTTCAGGAACTTGCGCCGCGCCGGCGTGTTGAAAAACAGCTCGCGCACCTCGACGCTGGTGCCCACCGCGCGGGCGCTGGGGCTCAGCTCACCGGAGCGGGCGTCGAGCCGGCTGGCATGCGCATCCTGCGAGGTGCGGCTGGCGATGGCCATCTCGGCCACCGAGGAGATGGCGGCCAGCGCCTCGCCGCGAAACCCCATCGTCGCCACATGCTCCAGATCGTCCAGCGAGCCTATCTTGCTGGTGGCGTGGCGGCGCAGGGCCAGCGGCAGTTCCTCGACCGGGATGCCTGCGCCGTCGTCCTCGACGACGATGCTGCGTATGCCCCCGGCCTGCAGCTTCAGGCTGATCTGGGTGGCGCCGGCGTCCAGCGCGTTGTCCACCAGCTCGCGCACCACCGACGCGGGCCGCTCGACCACCTCGCCGGCTGCAATCTGGCTGATCAACTCATCGGGCAACTCACGGATCACGCGGCGCAGGGGGGCACGGACATCATTCATGGCTCGATTGTAGGAGGGCCTCCGGAATTGTCGCGGCGCATGGTGATAATGCGCGCCATGGAAATATTCAGCCTCGTCATCGATTTCATCCTCCACGTTGATCGCTATCTGATCGACTTCGTGGCCGCCTACGGGGCTTGGGTCTATGCCCTGCTGTTCCTGATCATCTTCGTCGAGACCGGCCTGGTGGTGATGCCCTTTCTGCCGGGTGACTCGCTGTTGTTCATCGTCGGCGCGATGTGCGGCACCGGCCTGCTGGAGTTGCCCATTGCGATGGGGCTGATGAGCGTGGCGGCGGTGGCCGGCAACCAGACCAACTACACGATAGGCCGCTTCTTCGGTCCCAAGGTGTTCCAGTGGGAGCAGTCGCGCTTCTTCAACCGCCAGGCCTTCCTGAGCGCCCATGAGTTCTACGAGCGTCATGGCGGCATCACCATCGTGATTGCGCGCTTCATGCCCTTTGTGCGCACCTTCGCGCCGTTTGTGGCAGGCGTGGCCCAGATGACGCGCAGCAAGTTCACCTTCTACGACGTCACCGGCGGCCTGCTGTGGGTGGTGGGCATCACCAGCCTGGGCTATGCCTTCGGCAATGTGCCCTGGGTCAAGCAGCATCTGGAGAAGATCATCTGGGCGATGATCGTGATCCCGGGCTTGCTCGCGATCTACGGCGGCTGGAAGGCCAAGCGCAAGGGCGCAGCCGCCTAAGACACCGTGCGATGCCGCGCCAGCGGCGGATTCTTGGCAAAGTAGCGGCTGATGCCGGTGGCCAGCGCCTGCACCAGCTGCTGCTGGAACTCCGGGTCGCGCAGCTTGGCCTCTTCTTCCGGGTTCGAGATGAAGGCCGTCTCGACCAGGATGGACGGCACGTCCGGCGCCTTCAGCACCGCAAAGCCCGCCTGCTCGACCTGGCCCTTGTGCATGCGGCCGACCTTGCTGATCTGGCCCAGCACCTCGTTGCCCAGCTTCAGGCTGTCCTTGATCTGGGCGGTGGTGCTCATGTCCAGCAGCGCGCGCAGCACGGTGGCGTCTTTCACCGCGACATTGACGCCGCCCACCATATCGGCGGCATTCTCCCGATTGGCCATCCAGCGGGCGGCGGTGCTGGTCGCCGCACCATCGCTGAGCGCAAACACCGAGGCGCCGCGGGCCTTGGGCGTGAAAAAGGCATCGGCATGGATGGACACGAACAGATCGGCCTGCACGCGCCTGGCCTTGCGCACCCGCTCGTGCAGCGGCACGAAGAAATCGGCGTCGCGCGTCATCATCACCCGCATATTCGGCATCGCGTTGAGTTTGTCTCGCAGCTGCAGGGCCACGGCCAGCACCACGTCCTTCTCCTTCAGCCCGCTGGGGCCGACGGCGCCCGGGTCCTCGCCACCATGGCCGGGGTCCAGTGCGATGACGATCAGGCGGTCGACACGCCCCTGCGTCATCGGCTGCGGCGGTACGGCCGGCGGTGGCTTGGGCGTCTGCACTTCGGGGGCCGAGGCCGGCAGCGCAGGGGCCGAAAGAGGACCGCCCGCCAGCGGCGCCGGCTTGTCCACCCGGCCGATGAAGTCGCCCAGCGCATCGCGCACCGCCTGGGCGGCCTGCTGCTCGGCGGCTTCCTTGTCACGTATCAGGGCCAGCAGCGGATCACGCTCCTGCTTCGGGTAGAGGTCGAACACCAGCCGGTTGCGGTAGGCGGCCACCGGCGCCAGCGTGAAGACCTGGGGCGCCACAGCCTCCTTCAAATCGAGCACCAGGCGCACCACGCGGGGCTGGTACTGGCCGACGCGCACGCCGGCAATATAGGGGTCGTCGGACTTGACCTTGCTGACCAGGTCGCGCAGTGCCGGGTTCAGCTCCAGGCCGTCGATGTCTATGATCAGTCGGTCCGGGTTCTCGGCGAACGAGTGGCGGGCGGCCAAGGGCGTGTCGGACTCCAGCGTGACCCGGGTGTAGTCCTCGGCCGGCCAGACGCGCACGGCCACGATGCTGGCGCCAAAGGCCAGCTGGCGGGCGCTCAGGCCCAGCACCAGGGCACCCATCGTGCGCAACGCTTTGCGGCGTTCGGGGCTCATGCGGCGTCCAGCCCTTGCAGCAGGGCCTGGCCCGCGACCGTGTGCGCCTCGATGCGCACCCGGCGGGCGTCGTCTTCCACGGCCTCGATGAAAATGCTCAACTCCGGCTCGGGCAGCATGCCCTGGGCCTTCTCGGGCCATTCGCACAGCTTCAGGCCGGGGCTGGTGAAGATCTCGCGAAAGCCGGCATCCTCCCACTCGCGTGGATCGCTGAAACGGTAGAAGTCAAAGTGGCTGGCAATGCCCTGCGGCAGCTCGTAGCTCTCCAGCACCGCGTAGCTGGGGCTCTTGATGCGACCGCTGACGCCCAGCGCACGCAGCAGGTGGCGCACCAAGGTGGTCTTGCCGGCACCCAGGCCACCATGGAGCTCGATGCAGGCATTGAACAGCGCGGGCTGGCGGCTCAGCCGCTGCGCAAAGGCCTCGCAAGCCGCCTCATCGGACCATAGATATTCGCGTGTTTCTAGAATCGACAAATGCACCACCCCAAGAACGACCCTCCCGACCTCGATGCGCAGGCTCTGCTCGAGAAACTTCGCGGCTGGGCCCGTGAGCTGGGATTCTCACAGATTGGCGTGGCCGACATCAATCTGGCCGACGCGGAGCCAGGTCTTGCCGCCTGGCTGGCCGCCGGCTTTCACGGCAGCATGCACTATATGGAGGTCCACGGGATGAAGCGCGCCCGGCCGGCCGAGCTGGTGCCCGGCACCCTGCGCGTGCTGAGCCTGCGCATGGACTATCTGCCGGCCGCCACGCCCACCGACTGGCAGGCGATCGAATGGCAGGGCCTCGCCGAGCCGCAGCGTGCCCAGGTGTCCCTCTACGCCCGGGGCCGGGACTATCACAAGGTGCTGCGCCGTCGCCTGCAGCAGCTGGCCGATCGGCTGCAGGCCGAGATCGGCCCCTTCGGCCACCGCTGCTTCACCGACTCGGCACCGGTACTGGAGGTCGAGCTGGCCTCGCGCGGCGGCCTGGCCTGGCGCGGCAAGCACACCCTGGCCCTGCACCGCGAGGCGGGCTCGATGTTCTTTCTCGGCGAGCTGTTCGTTGATCTGCCGCTGCCTCTGACCGAGGCCACCAGCGCACATTGCGGCCAGTGCACGGCCTGCATTGACGTGTGCCCCACCCAGGCCATCGTCGGCCCGTATCGGGTGGACGCCCGGCGCTGCATTTCCTATCTGACGATAGAGCAGGACGGGCCGATCCCGCTGGAGCTGCGCGCGGCGATGGGCAACCGCATCTATGGCTGCGATGATTGCCAGCTGGTCTGCCCCTGGAACAAATTCGCCCAGCGCGCGACGCTGCCCGACTTCGACGCCCGGCCCGAGCTGAGCGCGCCGACCCTGCTGCAGCTGTGGCAGTGGGACGAGCCGGCCTTTTTGCGCCACACCGAGGGCAGCGCGATACGCCGCATCGGCCATGGGCGCTGGCGGCGCAATCTGGCGGTGGCCATCGGCAACGCGCTGCGGGCCGAGGAGGTGCCGGCGCTGCGCCTTGCGCTGACCGAGGCCAGGGCGGGCGCCAGCGAGCTGCTGAGCGAGCATATCGATTGGGCCTTGGCGCAAGAGCCCGTGTGAAGCGCCCCGTCGGTGCAAAAGCCAGGGCTTTGACGTAGCGGTCGGCGCAGCAGGGCAGCCTCGCGTTAAGCTGGCTCGGCCATCGCTGTTGAAGGAGTTTCCCGCAATGCGGAAGTGTTTGGATGTGAACAAGGGCCGTCGCGGCCTGCTGCTGGCGGCCATGGGCGCCACTGGCCTGATGGCTACGCCGGCCTGGGCTCTGCAGTACGAGGGCTTCGACGTGCCGGAAAGCGTCACCTTGGGCGGTGTGCCCCTGGTGCTCAATGGCGTAGGCATGCGGGCAGTGGCGGTGCTGAAGGGCTATTCGGCGGCGCTCTACCTCAGCGGCAAGTCTCAGCAGCCCAGCGAGGTGCTGGCCAATACCGGGCCAAAGCGTGTGCAGATCCGCATGCTGCTGCAGATCAGCGTTGGCGCCGAGGAGTTCGTCAAGGCCATCAACAAGGGCGTGCAGCGCAATTGCACCGAGGCCGAGCGCCTGGCCGTGGCCGACCGGGTGGCCCAGCTGAACGCCAATCTGCGCCGCATCGGCAAGGTCAGCCGCAAGGACTTGATCAATCTGGACTATCTGCCGGACAGTGGCCTGGTGCTGAGCGTCAATGGCAAGGTCAGCGGCGATCCGCTGCCCGGCGCGGATCTGTACGGCGCCATCCTCAAGGTCTTTCTGGGCGAGCGGCCGGTGGACCGCAGGCTCAAGGCCGGCATGCTGGGGCTTCCCGTCCAGGAGCTGCGCTCTACGTAGAGTTGCGTAGGGGATCCAGTAGGATGCTGGGGACAATCATCGCAAAACACCACAGTCGGAGACCTCAATGACGCGCCGTTCCCTCCTGATCAGCAGCACCGCCCTCGCAGCCTCGCTGTTTGCCGCGCCTTGGGCCATGGCCCAGTCCTACCCGAACAAGCCGGTGCGCCTGGTCGTGCCCTTCGCCCCGGGCGGCACCACCGACATCGTCGCCCGCGTGCTGGCCGAGAAGATCAATGCGGCGCTGGGGCAGAACATGATCGTCGAGAACAAGGCCGGCGGCGGCGGCTCGATCGGCGCCAATGAGACGGCCAAGGCCACGCCGGACGGCTATGCGCTGGGCATGGCCACGGTCTCGACCACGGCCGCCAACCCGGCCATCAACCCGAAGATTCCGTACAACCCGCTGACCGATTTCACGCCCATCATCAATGTGGCGGCCACGCCCAATGTGATCGCCGTGCACCCTTCGTTCCCGGCGCGCGACTACAAGGGCTTTGTCGCCGAGCTCAAGAAGAACCCGGGCAAGTACAGCTTTGCCAGCTCCGGCACTGGCGGCATCGGTCACCTGCAGATGGAGCTGTACAAGAATCTGGCCGGTGTGTTCATCGCCCACATTCCCTACCGCGGTGCCGGCCCGGCACTGAATGACACGGTGGCCGGTCAGGTGCCCATGCTGTTCGACAACCTGCCGTCGGCGCTGCCCTTCATCAAGGACGGTCGCTTGATCCCCATCGTCGTGGCCGCGCCCCAGCGTCTGAGCCAGCTGCCCAATGTGCCGACCTTCAAGGAGGTGGGCCTGGAGGCGGTGAACCGCATGGCCTATTACGGCGTCTATGGCCCCAAGGGCCTGCCGAAAGAGGTGGTGGACAAGATCCATGACGCGGTGAAGAAGACCGTCGAGCTGCCCGATGTCAGGAAGCGCATCGAGGACACCGGCTCGCTGGTCGTGGCCAACACGCCGGCCGAGTTCTCGGCCCAGATCAAGGCCGAGTTCGAGGTCTATAAAAAGGTCGTCGAGCAGCAGAAGCTCAAACTCGACTGATGGCGTCTTGAGCAGGGCGATCAGCCAGGCCGGCATAGACCGCTTTCTCGATGCCCTGTGGCTGGAGGACGGTCTGGCGGCCAACAGCCTGGCCGCCTACCGGCGCGACCTGAGCCTCTATGCCGACTGGCTGGACGCCAACCATCAGCTGGCGCTGGACCAGAGCACCGAGTTGCATCTGCTGGCCTATGCGGCGGCCCGTCATGACAGCAGCAAGGCAACCTCGGCCAATCGCCGGCTGACCGTTTTCAAACGCTACTTCCGCTGGGCGCTGCGCGAGCATCTGCTGACGGCCGATCCGACCCTGCGCCTGCAGACGGCCAAGCAGAACGCGCGCATTCCCAAGACGCTCAGCGAGCTGCAGGTCGAGGCCCTTCTGGCCGCGCCCGACACCGCAACGACGCTGGGCCTGCGCGACCGCGCGATGCTGGAGCTGCTCTATGCCAGCGGCCTGCGCGTCAGCGAGCTGGTGCTGCTGAAATCCGTCCATGTCGGCCTGAGCGAGGGGGTGCTGCGCATCACCGGCAAGGGCGCCAAGGAGCGCCTCGTGCCCTTTGGCGAGGAGGCCCATGGCTGGCTGATGCGCTATCTGCAAGGGGCCCGCGGCCTGCTGCTCAAGGGCCAGGCCAGCGACATGCTGTTCATCACCGTGCGCTCGTCTCACATGACGCGCCAGATGTTCTGGAACTTGATCAAGAAGTACGCGGCCCTGGCCGGCATCACGGTGCCGCTGTCGCCGCACACCTTGCGCCATGCGTTCGCCACCCATCTGCTGAACCATGGCGCCGATCTGCGCGCGGTGCAGCTGCTGCTGGGGCACTCGGACCTGTCAACGACGCAGATCTACACCCATGTGGCGCGGGAGCGGCTGAAGAGCCTGCACGCGAAGCATCATCCAAGAGGGTGATTGAGTTGCATGCGGGACAATAGCGCCCCATGGATCACAGCTTCTTGTCCGCCCTGATATTGCTCCTGCTGGTGCTCGACCCCCTGGGCAGCCTGCCGGTGTTCATTCCCATCATGCGCAGCGTCGCGCCCGAGCGCAGGCGCTGGGTTGCCTTCCGCGAGGTGGCGATCGCCTTCGGCGTGCTGCTGGGCTTCATGTTCGCCGGCGATGCGTTCCTGCGCGTGATGCACCTGTCCGAGCGTTCGCTGGAGGTGGCTGGCGGCGTCATTCTGCTGATGGTCGCCATCCGCATGATCTTCGCCACCGAGGGCGGGGTCTATGGCACCGAGGGTGATGGGCGGGAGCCCTTGATCTTTCCGCTGGCCGTACCGCTGCTGGCCGGCCCATCGGCGATGGCCACCGTGCTGCTGCTGGCCTCGCGCCAGCCGGACCGCATGCTCGATTGGGTCGGTGCGCTGACCGCGGCGATGCTGATCTCGGGCATCACGCTGCTGCTGTCCGATCGCATCCGCAAGCTGCTGGGTGACTCGGTGGTCTCGGCACTGGAAAAGCTGATGGGGCTGGTGCTGACCGCGATTGCGGTCGAGATGATTCTGGCGGGGCTGAAGCGCTACTTTGTCGGCGGTCTTTGACCCCGGATTGCATCCGGGAACGACGAACTCAAGCCCGCGCCCAGCGCCTCATTTGTCGAATCATCGGCGCCAGCTGCACCAGCAGCAGGCAGGCAAAGATCAGCGCGCAGCCCAGCAGGCCGGTGCTGCCGAGCCGGTCACCCATCAGCAGATAGCCGAAGGCGGCGGCGAACAGCGTCTCGGACGACAGGATGATGGCCGCGTCGGGGGCCTGGGCATAGCGCTGCGCAATCACCTGGGCCGTGAAGGCCACGCCGACCGACAGCACGCCAGTGTAGACGATGGGCCAGGCGGCCGCTTCAAGACCCGACCAGGTGATCGGCTCAGTCACCCCGGCCCAGCCCAGGCTGACCAGGCCGCAGACCATGAACTGCCCGCCGGCGACCAGGAAGGGCGCGGACATCTTGTCGGCCACGCGGCCGACCAGCAGCACATGGACGGCCCAGGGCAGGGCGGAGGCCATCACCCAGATATCGCCGACATTGATGCTCAGGCCGTGCGCCCCCGACAGCAGATAGGTGCCGATCAGCGAGCCACTGGCCGCCGGCCAGACCGACCAGTGCGGTGGCTCGCGCAGCAGCAGCCAGGACAGCAGCGGCACCAGGGGCACGTACAGCGCCGTCAGAAAGCCGGCATTGGTGACCGTGGTGTGGAGCAGGCCGATCTGCTGCATCGCCGCACCCATCGTCAGCAGCAGGCCCAGGCCGAGAATCTTGGCCCCATCGTCGCGGTTCAGCGCCAGCCTGCGCGCCTTCAGGGCCCGCCACTCGCGCCACATCAGCGGCGAGACCACCAGCGCGCCGATCAGAAAGCGCACTCCGGTGAAGGTCATCGGTCCGACATCGGCCATGCCCTGGCTTTGCGCCACAAAGGCCGAGCCCCAGATCAGGGCGATGGCGATAAGTAGCAGATTGGCGTTGAGACGGGTCACGGCGGGGCTCGGTTGAGGCGAGAGAGCCCGCCAGGGAAAACCCGGATTTTAGCGGGCTCGCGTGCGAGGCGCAGGGGCTGCATATCGGCAATGCCGGTGCGGCCATTCCGTGTCTGGCGCCGGGCCGCTCCTACAATGACGGCATGCCCCGCACGCCTCCATCAACCGCAGCATCGCGACAATATGTCGCTGTGCGGGGTGCTGCGTGCCCGACACGCCGGTGGAAGACTGCCCTGCTGCTACAGCCGGCCGCACATTCCTGAGCCCGGCGATCACCTCCTCTTTTTTTTGCGCAAACCTTCGATCGCCGGGCACCCGTCCCGCGCGATGGTCCGTGCCTGATCGATCCAGGCACAGGGCCTCCTTCGACAGGAATGCACCATGCACGTCTCAAACAACCATGAGCGCACGCTCACCGAACTTGATCACACACGCCTCGTCAAGCTGACCCGGCAACTGCGCTCAGGCACCGCTCAGCATGAAACGGACGACATCGAGGACGCGCTCGAAATGGCCCGCCTCGTGCCCTCGCGCAGCGTGTCGCCCGACATCGTGACCATGTATTCCCAGGTGAGGCTGCAGGACAGCTTCAGCGGCAGCCGCTACCAGCTGACGCTCTGCTACCCATCGGATGCCGAGCCGTCGGCCGGCTTCGTGTCGGTCACGTCGCCGGTGGGTGCCAGCCTGCTGGGTCTTAGCGTCGGGGCCACGGCGCGTTGGGTCACGCCGAGCGGAGAGTCACGCGCGGCCGAAGTGCTTGCCGTGCTGTTCCAGCCGGAGGCCAGCGGCGACTACACGCTGTAGTCTCTAAAATCGCGGCATGCAATCCCTGCGCACTGCCGCTCTGACCCCCTTGCTGGCCACGAATGCCGTCCAGAAAGCCTCCATCACGCTGGACCTGAGTCTCGATCTGCCGATTGACACCGACAAAGTCATTGCGGCGCCGGCCGGCATCCCCGGCCGCCCGGCCAGGCCCGAGCTGGTCGGCCACACCCAGCTGAAACACCATTCGCTGCGCCTGCCCGAGGGCAGGGCGGCGCTGATCCACTCGATCGCCCATATCGAGCTGAATGCAATCAATCTGGCGCTGGACATCGTCTGGCGCTTCCCCGGCATGCCGGAGTCCTTCTACCGCGACTGGGTGCGCATTGCGCAGGAGGAAGCGCAACACTTCACCCTGCTGCGAAATCATCTGGTTGAGATGGGCTTCGACTACGGCGCCTTCCAGGCGCACAACGCGCTGTGGGAGATGGCGGAGCGCACCAAGGGCGACATCCTGGCGCGCATCGCGCTGGTGCCGCGCACGCTGGAGGCCCGGGGTCTGGACGCCTCGCCGGCGGTGAAGCGCAAGCTGGTCGGGGCGGGCGATCACCGGGCCGGCGAGATACTGGACGTGATACTGCGCGACGAGATCGGCCATGTGGCCGCCGGCAACCGGTGGTATCGCTGGGTCTGTGAACAGCGCGGCCTGGATCCCATCAGCACCTATGCCGAGCTGGTCAAGACCTATGACGCGCCGAAGCTGCGGGCACCGTTCAATATGGAGGCGCGCCGGGCGGCGGGCTTCGACGAGGCGGAGCTGCTGGCGCTGCAAAGCTAGCCATTCAGCTGGCAGGCAAGGCCTTCCGCGCCCGTGACCTGGCCGGCATCCGTAGAATTGCCGCTTTGCGCCGGGAACAAACATGACCATCTATGCCCTGGGTGACGTCGCCCCCCAGATCGACGATTCCGCCTGGGTGGCGGACAGTGCCGAGGTGATTGGCGATGTGCATCTGGGCGCCGAAGCCAGCATCTGGTTCAACTGCGTGGTGCGCGGCGACAACGAGACCATGCGGATCGGCCGCGGCACCAATATCCAGGACGGCTCGGTGCTGCACTCGGACCGCGGCTCGCCGCTGACTATTGGCGAGGACGTGACGGTGGGCCACCAGGTCATGCTGCATGGCTGCACTGTGGGCAATGGCAGCCTGATAGGCATCCAGTCGGTGGTCTTGAATGGCGCCAAGATAGGCCAATATTGTCTGGTCGGTGCCGGCTCGCTGGTCACCGAGGGCAAGGAGTTTCCGGATGGCTCGCTGATCATGGGCCGCCCCGCCAAGGTGGTGCGCGAGCTCACACCGGAGCAAATCGAAGGCCTGCGCCTCAGCGCGGCCGCTTATGTGGCCAATGCCCGCCGCTACAAGGCCGGGCTGAAGAAGAGTTCTTGACTGATGAGTGAATTGCACAAGTTTTTGTTTGAAGGTCTGCCGGTGCGCGGCATGCTGGTGCGGCTGACCGAAAGCTGGCGCGAGCTGCTGCAGCGACGGGTCGTCACCGGGCCCTATCCGGCCGAGGTGCGCGAGCTGCTGGGCGAGATGGTGGCCGCCGGCACGCTGATGCAATCGAACATCAAGTTCAATGGTTCGCTGACCCTGCAGGTGTTTGGCGACGGCCCGGTCAAGCTGGCCGTGGCCGAGGTGCAGCCCGACCTGACCTTCCGTGCCACCGCGAAGGTGGTGGGCGATGTGCCGGAGGGCGCGCGCCTGGAGGCGATGCTGAATCTGCATGGTCAGGGCCGCTGTGCCATCACCCTGACCCCGAATGATCCCCAGCCGGGCCAGCAGCCCTACCAGGGCGTGGTGCCTCTGCACGGTGACCAGCGCGAGCCGTTGCAGAAATTGTCCGAGGTGCTGGAGCACTATATGCTGCAGTCCGAGCAACTGGACACCAAGCTGATTCTTGCCGCCAACGACGATATGGCCGCCGGCCTGCTGATCCAGCGCCTGCCGATGCAGGGCGAGGGCAATCTGGGCGGGGCGCATGCCAGCAACGAGGACGAGATCGGCCTCAACGAGGGCTATAACCGCATCGCCCATCTGGCCGCCACGCTGACCCGCGAGGAGCTGCTGACCTTGGACGCCGACACCATACTGCGCCGCCTGTTCTGGGAGGAGTCGGTGGTGCAGTTCGAGCCGCTGCAGCCGCGCTTTGCCTGCAGCTGCTCGCGCGAACGGGTCACCAATATGCTGCGCGGCCTGGGTTCCGACGAGGTCAACGGCATCATCACCGAGCGCGGCGAGGTCGAGGTCGGCTGCGAGTTCTGCGGCCGCCAGTACCGCTTCGACGCGGTCGATGTGGGCGAGTTGTTCACCGCTGTGCACAAGCAGGCACCGGGCAGCAGCGCGGTGCAGTAGGCTGGCTCAGCGGGCAGGCGTCGGCATGAGCGAGGCATGCTCGCACTCGGGCACATCGCAGTCGCACAGCCAGCGCTGCTCAGGAAAGGAGGCCTGGCGCTCGTTGAGCCGTGTCAGCAGGCCGGCGCGGGGCGCCTGGCGCTTCAGCAGCAGGGGCGTGATCGCGTTCAGCGCCGCCTCGACGCGGGCCGGGCCGGTGCCAGCGACGACCGACCAGCCCAGGGCAGCATCGAGCAGGGCCTTGCGCACGGCGGCGTCCACCGGGCCGCGCACATGGGGACCATCGCGCTGCAGGCCGTCGGCCACCCAGGGGATGTCCAGTGCGGTCAAGAGGGTCAGGTCGCAACGCAGATGGAAGGCCTGGGCCAGCGCATGCAGCGAGCGGTCATGGAACAGCAGCTCGCTGTACACGGCCGTCATCAGCGGCGTGGTGTCGCACAGCACCACGTCGTGCGTTGCGGCGGCGCCATCGATCAGAGTGATCTGATGCTCGGCAATGGTGGCCTGCTCATGGTGCTCGGGAGTGCGCTGCTCGGTTTCGCACCAGGTGCGCAGGTACTCGGGCACGACAGCACAGCGCAGGCCGGTCGATTCGATCAGCGCCTGCTGCAGTGCCAGCGAGAGCTGCGTCTTGCCGGTGCTCTCGGCGCCGACGATGGCGATCAGCAGCGGCTTAGTGGCCATGGCCCATCCTTGCCCAGGCGCGCCAGCCGAATGCGGCCATCACGGTGAAGAGGGCGTAGAGCAGCACCGTCAGCCACAGGCCCTTGTAGGCAAACAGGGCCACGCCAACGGTGTTGACCGCTATCCAGGCAGGCCAGTTCTCTACGTATTTGCGGCCCAGCAACCATTGGCCGACCAGGCTGCCGGCGGTGGGGAAGGCGTCCCAGAAGGGTACGTCGGTGTCGGTGTAGCGACTCAGATAGAAGCCTATCGCCGGCCAGCTCAACGCGACCGCCACCAGGGCAATGAGCCGACCGCGCGGGGTCAAGTTGCGCACCTGCAAGGCCTGGCCGCTGGCGTCATGCCCGCGCAGCCATTGCCACCAGCCCCAGAAGGCGACGACGACAAAGACGATCTGCAGCGAGGCATCGCCATAGAGCCTGGCCGACCAGAACAGCAGGAAGTAAAGCAGCGAGCTGGCGATGGCCAAGGGCCAAGCCAGCGGATTGACCCGCATATTGCAGATCACCATCCAGATCGCCAGCGCAAAGGCGACGATCTCCAGCCAGGTGACCGGGCTGCCCCAGACGGTGAAGGCGGCAGTCATGATCGGCTGCAGGGCCTGCAGCAGCGCGTCCATCAGCGAGCGCTCATCGCTTGGCGTTCAGCACCTGGACGTAGATCTCGTCCGGCTTGACCATGCCCAGCTCCGAGCGGGCCTTTTCCTCGACCATCTCCTGGCCCTCGCGCAGATCGCGCAACTCGGCCTCGATCTGCTCGTTGCGGGCGCGGGCTTGCTTGTTGGCGGCCTGCTGCTTGGCCAGGTCGGACTCCAGCAGCACCACCCGGGTCACGCCCCCCTTGCCAAACCAGAGCTGACCCTGGATGGCGATGAGGAAGGCGGCGAGGATGACGCTGAGGATTTTCACGCGGGCGCGGGTCGCGAGTCGAAATTAACGCAGATTGTAGAAGGCGGCGCGGCCCGGGTAGCTGGCGACGTCGCCCAGGTCTTCTTCGATGCGCAAGAGCTGGTTGTACTTGGCCATGCGGTCCGAGCGGCTCAGCGAACCGGTCTTGATCTGGCCGGCATTGGTGCCCACCGCGATGTCGGCAATCGTCGAGTCCTCGGTCTCGCCCGAGCGGTGGCTGATGACGGCCGTGTAGCCGGCGCGCTTGGCCATCTCGATCGCGGCAAAGGTCTCGGTCAGGGTGCCGATCTGGTTGATCTTGATCAGGATCGAGTTGGCAATGCCCTTGTCGATGCCTTCCTTGAGGATCTTGGTGTTGGTGACGAACAGGTCGTCGCCGACGATCTGCACCGTCTTGCCCAGGCGGTCGGTGAGTATCTTCCAGCCTTCCCAGTCGCCCTCGGCCATGCCGTCCTCGATCGAGATGATGGGGTACTTGTCGACCCAGGTGGCCAGGATATTGGTCCACTCCTCGGACGTCAGGCTCAGGCCCTCGCCGGACAGCACGTACTTGCCGTCCTTGTAGAACTCGCTGGCGGCGCAGTCCAGGCCCAGGGCGATCTGCTCGCCGGCCACATAGCCGGCCTTGTCGATCGCATCGAGGATCAGCTGGATGGCGGCCTCATGGCTGGCCACGCTGGGGGCGAAGCCACCTTCGTCGCCTACCGCCGTGCTGATGCCCTTGTCATGCAGGATGGACTTCAGCGCATGGAAGACCTCGGCGCCGTAACGCACCGCTTCGCGGAAGGTCGGTGCGCCGACCGGGATGATCATGAACTCCTGCAGGTCCAGGCTGTTGTTGGCGTGGGCGCCGCCGTTGATCACGTTCATCATCGGCACTGGCAACTGCATGCCGCCCATGCCGCCGAAATAGCGGTACAGCGGCAGGCCGGACTCCTCGGCCGCGGCGCGGGCCACGGCCATGGACACGGCCAGCATCGCGTTGGCGCCCAGGCGCGACTTGTTGTCGGTGCCGTCCAGGTCGATCAGGGTCTTGTCCAGAAAGGCCTGCTCGGAAGCGTCCAGGCCCAGAATGGCTTCTGAGATCTCGGTGTTGATGTGCTCGACGGCCTTCAGCACGCCCTTGCCGAGGTAGCGCTTCTTGTCGCCATCGCGCAGCTCGATCGCCTCGCGCGAGCCGGTGGAGGCGCCCGAAGGCACGGCCGCGCGGCCCATGGTGCCGGACTCCAGCAGCACGTCGCATTCGACGGTGGGGTTGCCGCGGCTGTCCAGAATTTCGCGGGCGACGATGTCAACAATGGCGCTCATTCAAGTCTCTCCGGTTTCAAAGTTCAAATCTTGTGGTGGGGGAGGGCGCGTCAAACGCCTTCGATCAAAACCATTCGCATGATGGCCGCGCCCTGGCGTGCGGCGCGCGCCTTGCCGTACTCGGGGGAGTCGTTGAAGGTGCGGGCCGCTTCGAGGCTGGGAAACTTCAGCAGCACGACGCGCTCGGGCGTCCAGTCGCCCTCCAGCAGCTCGACCTTGCCGCCACGCACGCAGACTTCCGCGCCATAGGCCTGCATCGCGGCGCTGGAAAGCTTTTTGTACTCTTCGTACTGCTCTGGGTTGGTGACCTGGACGTTGGCAAGGATGTAGGCAGAGGGCATCGACGATCTCTCAGCAGCTGAAGTCATTTTCCAGCAGCGGCTGGGTCTTGATCACGCGGTCCAGCGCGACGAGCTGTTCCAGCAGCGCGCGCATATGCTTCAGCGGCACGGCGTTCGGTCCGTCGGACAGCGCATTGGCCGGGTCCGGATGGGTTTCCATGAACAGGCCGCTGATGCCCACGGCCACGGCCGCACGGGCCAGCACCGGCACGAACTCGCGCTGGCCGCCCGAGCTGGTGCCCTGACCACCCGGCAGCTGCACGCTGTGCGTGGCGTCGAACACCACCGGCGCACCGGTCTCGCGCATGATCGCCAGGCTGCGCATGTCCGATACAAGGTTGTTGTAGCCGAAGCTGACGCCGCGCTCGCAGGCCATGAACACATCATCGGGCAGGTTCGCTTCGCGCGCGGCGGCACGGGCCTTGTCGATGACGTTCTTCATGTCATGCGGGGCCAGGAATTGCCCCTTCTTGATGTTCACCGGCTTGCCGCTCTGGGCGACGGCGCGGATGAAGTCGGTCTGGCGGCTCAGGAAGGCGGGCGTCTGCAGCACATCGACCACCGAGGCCACGCGGGGCACCTCGGCCTCGGTGTGCACATCGGTGAGGATGGACACACCCAGCTGCTTCTTCACCTGGGCCAGGATCTCCAGGCCACGGTCCATGCCCGGGCCGCGAAACGAGGCGCCCGACGAGCGGTTGGCCTTGTCGTAGCTGGACTTGAAGATGAAGTTGATGCCCAAGGAGGCGCAGATTTCCTTCAAGTGGCCGGCCACGTCGATCTGCAGCTGCTCGGACTCGACCACGCAGGGGCCGGCGATCAGGAAGAAGGGCTGGTCCAGGCCGACATCGAAACCACAGAGCTTCATGGTCGTTCCTCTCAGGCCGCGGCGGGCACGGTGGCCGCCTGGTGGTGCTCCAGTGCCGCCTTGATGAAGCTGATGAACAGCGGATGGCCGCCCCAGGGCGTGGACTTGAATTCCGGGTGGAACTGCACGCCAACGAACCAGGGGTGGACGGCGCGCGGCAGCTCGACCATCTCGGTCAGCTTCTCGCGCTGCGTGATGGCCGAGATCACCAGACCCGCCTGCTGCAACTGGTCCAGATACTTCTCGTTGGCCTCGTAGCGGTGGCGGTGGCGCTCGGTCACGACCGGGCCGTAGATCTCATGGGCCAGGGTGCCGGGCTTGACGTCCGAGCTCTGCGCACCCAAACGCATCGTGCCACCCAGATCGGACTTCTCATCGCGCTTCTGAATCGTGCCGTCGGCCTCCTGCCATTCGTCGATCAGCGCGATCACCTTGTGCGGGGACTCGGGGTCGAACTCGGTCGAGTTGGCGCCTTCCAGACCGGCCATGTGACGCGCGTATTCGATCGTCGCGACCTGCATCCCGAGGCAGATGCCCAGGTAGGGGATCTTGTGCTCGCGCGCATATTGCGCGGCCAGGATCTTGCCTTCCACGCCGCGCTTGCCGAAGCCGCCCGGCACCAGGATGGCGTCGAACTTGGCCAACTGGTCGGCGCTGTCGGGTGTCAGGGTTTCGGAGTCGACGTACTCGATGTTGACGCGGGCATGGTTGTGGATGCCGGCGTGGCGCAGCGCCTCGTTCAGCGACTTGTACGAGTCCGACAGATCGGTGTACTTGCCGCACATCGCGATCGTGATCTCGCTGCCGGGGTGCTCGGTCTCGTGCACCAGCTTGTCCCAGCGGCTCAAATCGGCCGGCTTGGTGTTGAGCTGCAGCTTGGTGCAGATCAGCTGGTCCAGGCCCTGCTCATGCAGCATGCGCGGCACCATATAGATGCTCTTGGCGTCCCAGACCGAGATCACGCCGTACTCCGGCACATTGGTGAACAGCGAGATCTTCTCGCGCTCATCGTCGGGGATGCGACGGTCGGCACGGCACAGCAGCGCATCGGCCTGGATGCCGATCTCGCGCAGCTTCTGGGCCGTGTGTTGCGTCGGCTTGGTCTTCAGTTCGCCGGCGGCGGCAATCCAGGGCACATAGGTCAGGTGCACGAAGGCGGTGTTGTGCGGGCCCATCTTCAGGCTCATCTGACGCACCGCCTCGAGGAAGGGCAGCGATTCGATGTCGCCCACCGTGCCGCCGATCTCGACGATCGCCACGTCCACCGCTTCCGGTGTGCCCACGCCCGCGCCACGGCGGATGTAGTCCTGGATCTCGTTGGTCACATGGGGGATGACCTGGACGGTCTTGCCCAGATAGTCGCCGCGGCGCTCCTTCTCCAGCACCGACTTGTAGATCTGGCCGGTGGTGAAGTTGTTGCTGCGCTTCATGCGCGTGGTGATGAAGCGCTCGTAGTGGCCGAGGTCGAGGTCGGTTTCGGCCCCGTCGTCGGTGACGAACACCTCGCCATGCTGAAACGGCGACATCGTGCCCGGATCGACGTTGATGTACGGATCGAGTTTGATGAGGGTGACTTTGAGGCCACGCGATTCAAGAATCGCAGCCAAAGATGCCGACGAGATGCCCTTACCCAGCGAGGACACCACACCGCCGGTGACGAAGACGAACTTGGTCATGTCGTGCAGCGTTGGAGAACGCTGTGGTGGTAAAGCGTGATTATATCGATGCGCCCGCACTCAACCGGGCACACGCTGCAAATGTTCCATCAAGTCGAGCACCAGGGCCGCCGTGTCGTCGGGTCGCTCGAACGGGTAGAGGTGCGTGCCCTCGAACCAGACGAAGCGTTCCTTGGCCAGCGCCTTGGCCGCTTCCAGCCCGCCCTGGCGCGATTCGATCGACTGCGTGCCGGCGACAAACGCCACCGGGCACTGCGGCGGATGACGGCGCAGCATCGCGTCCAGGTTGTGGGGCAGGGTGTTGTAGATGCGGGTCTCGACCTCGCGGGTGAAACGCAGCACGGTCTTGCCGTCCTGCTCCTCGAAGCCGGCGTCTACATAGTCGGCCAGCACCCGCGGATCCCAGCGCTTGAAGACATGCTTGGCGGCGAAATGCTTGAGCACGGCCGCGCGGTCGGGCCATTCATGACGGCGCTGCTGGCTGATCTTGCCCGGCGACACGCGGGGCATCAGCCGGGTGGCCTTCATCACCTGCACACTGTGCGCCCGCCAGCCGCTGATGATGGGAGAGTCCAGCATCACCAGGCCCTGCACCAGGTCGGGCCGCTTGCAGGCGGTTTTCAGGCTGACCAGGCCGCCCAGCGAGTGGCCGACGAGCATGATCTTGGCCTTGGCTTTCTGGGCCTGTTGCTCGACCTCCTCGATCAGTTGGTCGCGCAGATGCGGCCAGTTGCTGCTGACCGGGAAGCGGGGGTCATGGCCGAAGCGGTCGATGGCATGAACGGTCCAGCCGGCACGTTGCCAGGAGTCGAACAATTGCCGATAGCAGCCGCCGGGGAAGCCGTTGCCGTGGGCGAACACGAGGTGTTTGGCGCCGTTGGGGAGAACCTTGGTCTTCATGCCGGATTTATGCACATGCCGCCGCTTTCAGTCTGTACAGGGCGTCCAGCGCTTCCTTCGGGCTCAGCGCGTCGGGATCGATATCGGCCAGGGCCAGTTCAAGCGAAGAAGGCCCCGCCTCCTCAGCCACCACCTCGGCCGGCGGCGCTGCGAACAGATCGATTTGCGCCTGCGACTCGCTGGCTCTCGCCTCCAAGGCCTCAAGGGTTGCCCGCGCCTGCCGCACCAGCCCTGCCGGCATGCCCGCCAGCCGCGCGACCTGCACGCCATAGCTGCGGCTGGCCGGCCCGGGCTGGATCTCGTGCAGGAAGACGATGCTGTCGCCACTCTCGGCGGCAGACACATGCATGTTCAGCGCCCGGTCGTGCTTGACCGGAAACTCGGTCAGCTCGAAATAATGGGTGGCGAATAGCGTGAACGCGCGGTTCTTGTCGTGCAGATGGCTGGCGATCGCGCCGGCCAGGGCCAGGCCGTCGAAGGTCGAGGTGCCGCGGCCGATCTCGTCCATCAGCACAAGTGACTGGTCGGTGGCGCTGTGCAGGATCGCGGCCGCCTCGGTCATCTCCAGCATGAAGGTCGATTGCGCGTTGGCCAGGTCGTCGGCAGCGCCGATGCGGGTGTGGATCGCGTCCATAGGTCCCAAGCGGCAGCTGCTGGCGGGAACGTAGGAGCCCATCGCGGCGAGCAGCGCCACCAGCGCCACCTGGCGCATGAAGGTGCTCTTGCCGCCCATATTCGGGCCGGTGATCATCAGCAGCTTGGTGCGGGCATCGAGCCGGCAGTCATTGGCCATGAACTCGCCGGCGCCGGTTTCCTGCAGCCGCATTTCGACCACCGGGTGGCGGCCGGCTTCCATCTCGATGCAGGGCTGGCTGACGAACTCCGGCCGGCACCATTGCAGGGTGGTGGCGCGCTCGGCAAGAGCTGCCAGCACATCGAGGCTGGACAGCGAGCGGCCCAGCAGGCTCAGCGGCGCCAGCTGCAGCTGCAAGGCGTCCAGCACCTGCTCGAACAGCAGCTTCTCGCGGGCCAAGGCGCGCTCCTGTGCCGACAGGGCCTTGTCCTCGAAGGCCTTCAGCTCGGGCGTGATGTAGCGCTCGGCGTTCTTCAGTGTCTGGCGGCGCTGGTAGTCGGCCGGCACCTTGTCCGCATGGCTTTGCGTGACCTCGATATAGAAGCCGTGCACGCGGTTGAACTGCACGCGCAGATTGGGAATGTTGGTGCGGGCGCGCTCGCGTGTTTCCAGCGCGATCAGGAAGTCGTCGCAGTTCTGGCTGATCGCCCTCAGCTCGTCGAGCTCGGCATCGAAACCGGTGGCGATCACGCCACCGTCGCGTAGCAGCACGGCCGGCTCCTCGGCAATCGCCTGGCGCAGCAGCTCCTCGATCTCGGCGGGTGGCGTCAGCCCGGCGGACATCAGCTGCAGCAGCGCACCGTTGCTCGCGTAGCTGGCGCGCAGCTCGGGCAGCACCTGCAGCGTGGCGCGCAGCCCAGTCAGCTCGCGCGGACGCACCTGGCGCAGCGCGATGCGAGCGGTTATGCGTTCGACATCGGAGACCGAGCGCAGGCATTGGCGCAGCGGCTCGAAGCCATTGACGATCAGCGACTCGATCGCCTCGTGCCGGGCCAGCGCCTCGGTGCGCTCTCGGCGCGGATGCAGCAGCCAATGGCGCAGGGTGCGGCTGCCCATGCCGGTGCGGCAGCTGTCCAGCAGCGACAGCAGGGTCGGCGAGCTCTCGCCGCGCAGCGTCTGCGTCAGTTCCAGATTGCGCTGCGTGGCCGGCGGCAGGTCCAGCAGATCGCTGCTGCGCTGCACCTCCAGGCTTTGCACATGGGCCAGGGCCCGGCCCTGGGTGTGCTCGGCATAGCTCAGCAGTGCGGCGCCGGCGGCCTGGGCGGCGGTCAGGCTCTGAGCGTTGTAGCCGGCGAGGCTGGCCACGCCCAACTGCTCGCACAGCTTGCGGTTACCGAGGCCGGCGTCGAACTGCCAGGACGGGCGATAGGTGGTCGGCACACGGGCGGCGACCAGCGAGGCGGGCACCTTGTCGCGATCGACCAGCACCTCGGCCGGTGCCAGCCGGGTCAGCCAGCCGGCCAGTTCCCGCTCGGAACATTCGCCCATGCCCAGCTGGCCCTGGGTCATGCTCAGCCAGGCCAGGCCGATGTTGCGGCCCTGTGTCGAAAGCGCCAGCAGCACCGAATCCTGCTTGTCGGCCAGCAGTTCGGTATCGGTCACCGTGCCGGGCGTGACGACGCGCACCACCTTGCGCTCGACCGGCCCCTTGGCCGTGGCCACATCGCCCACCTGCTCGGCAATTGCGACCGGCACGCCCAGCTTGATCAGCTTGGCTAAGTACGCTTCCAGCGCGTGCACCGGAACGCCGGCCATCACGACAGGCTGGCCGCCGCTCTGGCCCCGCGTCGTCAGTGTGATGTCCAGCAGCGCATTGGCCTGGCGCGCGTCGTCGAAGAAGACCTCGTAGAAATCGCCCATGCGGTAGAACAGCAGACTGTCCGGATGGTCCGCCTTCAGGCCGAAGTACTGCTGCATCATCGGCGTGTGCTTTTCAAACGCCTCCTGAGCTGCGGCCGGCTTGGAATTTTCTTTTGACATCAATGACTTGGCTAGATTTCGCGGCAGGGGCCCGAGGCATCCCTCAAGGGCTCAAAGGGCGACATCTTAGGTGACCGGCCTCAAGGCGCAGCCGCCCCGCGCCGGTAGTCGCTGGGCGCCATGCCCAGATGGCTGCGGAACACCCGGCTGAAATGGGCCATGTTTGAGAAGCCGAAGCTGAAGGCGATGTCGGTCAGCGAGCGGGCGTCGCTGGCGCGGTCGGCCAGGGTCTTGCGGCAGGCTTCGAGGCGGCGGCGCAGGATGTAGCCGGCCACCCCGTCACTCTCTTCGGCGAAGGCGTTGTAGAGCTGGCGGCGGCTGCAGCCCAGGGCCAGGGCGATGCCATCGACGCTCAGGGCCGGGTCGCCCAGATGGGCGCCGACGTGTTGCTTGATGCGCTCGCGCAGCGCCTCGCGCTGGCTTTGCGCGGTCTGGATACCGGCCAGATCCAACAGGGCCAGGTGGACCAACTGGGTGATGGCCTCGCCGACACCCTGCGCGGCGCTGTCGCTCATCGTCGGCAGCTCGCGGTACGCGCTGCGCATCGTCTCCAGCGCCAGGCGCGCCACCCCACCGCTGCCACCGAGGCGCCGCGCCATCATCGCATCGAGGGCCAGGCCGCGCTCGGCCAGGGCCGACTTGGGCAGCATCACGATCAGATGCTCGACACGCACCGGGTTGGCCACCGCATAGCTGTCGGTGGTGTCGTAGATGCTCCACTGATCCGGCGTGACCCAGGCCTCGCGGCCCTGTTGCTCGACACCGGCGCAGCCCACATAGGGCGCGACGATCTTCAGATAACCGATCTCGGAGGCGCGCGCCAGCTGAGCCGAGCGCACGACGCGGTGGCGATTGGCCTCCAGCCGGGTCAGCACCACGTCGCCGGCACGCAGGCTGTTCATGCGGCCGTCGAAGCCGGCATCGCCATAGGTGTCCGATTTCAGGCCCATGAACAGCCGTGCGATCCAGTCCGACCAGAAGCCGGCGCGCTCGGCCGGGGCGACCTGGTCGGTGTTCATCTGCAGGCTGCTGACGGGCATCGCTGAGCTCCCCGGGCCGGTTGTGGCTTGCAGGGTATCGGCTGACGCGCTGCGGCTCAAGAGCGCTTGCCCGCACCTGGGGTAAGTCAGTAGCCGCCCTGCACGGATAGACAAGTGCGGCGCTACGGCCGGTCAAGCAGGCGGGCCAAGCACTGCCCAGAATCCGCTCACGACCGGTCATCAAGCCGGCGACAGGAGACGAACATGACACAACAGCGCCACGGCGGCCTACAGCGCCGCACCCTGATCCAGGCCGCGGCCCTCGGCTCGGCCTTTCCGGCCCTCGTGCGTGCGCAAGGCGCGCCGGTGCGCATCGGCTACGCAATCGCCCGCACGGGGCCCTGGACAACAGGCGCCCAGGTCAGCCAGGAGCCCAACTACCTGCTGTGGGCCGAACAGCAGAACGCCGCCGGCGGCCTGATGGTCAAGGGCCAGCGCCGCATGATCGAGCTGATCGGCTCGGACGACCGCAGCGATATCGAAACATGTGTGCGCAGCTACGAGAAGCTGATGAGCAGCGACAAGGTGGACCTGATACTGGCGCCCTGGGGCAGCAATGCCAATTTCGCCGTGGCCCCGCTGGCCAATCGCCTGGGCTATCCGATGCTGGGGCCGACCGCGCTGAGCCGCCGGCTGATCGAGATGAAGCTGCCGTACTTCTTCTCGCTGCTGCAGCAGCCGGCGCCGATGATGAATGCGCTGGTCGAGATGCTCAAGAGCCAGGGCGTGAAGAGCGTGGCCACCATCTATGTCGACGATCTGTTCGGCCTGGAGAACTACGCGGCGCTGAAGGTGGCGCTGCAGGGTACGGGCATACAACTGCTGGAGGACAAAAGCTATCCACTGGGCGTCAAGGACCTGTCGCCGGTGCTGCGCAGCATCAAGGACAAGGCGCCCGACGCCTTCATCGGCCTGACCTATCCGCCCGATACGATTCTGGCCAGCCGCCAGGCCAAGGAGATCGGCTTCAACCCGCGCTTCTTCTATGGCTCGGTGGGCACGGCCTTTCAGCTCTACCGCAATGTGATGCAGGCCAGCGCCGAGGGCGTGCTGGGCATGGGCAGCTGGAACAGCAAGAGCAGCGCCGCCGCAAAAACCTACTTCGACGCCCATGTGAAGAAGTTCGGCGCCGCCAAGGAGCCCGACCGCTGGGCCAGCGGCGCCACCTGGGCGGGGCTTGAGATACTGACGGCCGCCGTGGCCAAGGTGGGGCTGGACCGCAAAGCGATACGCGAGTTCGTTGCCGGCACGGCGCACAGCACGATGCTGGGCACGATACGTTTCCAGGGCAGCGAGAACATCGGCACGCCCGGCACGGTGGGCCAGTGGCAGAAGGGCGAATTCGAGGTGGTCTGGCCCAAGGCCAATGCGACAGCCACGCTGATGGCGCCCAAGCCGGCCTGGAGCTGAGCCTGCATGAATCTCGGCAGCTGGCTGGAACTGATCGCCTCGGGGCTGATCACCGGCGGCATCTACGCGCTGGTCGCCCTGGGGCTGAATCTGCAGTATGGCCTGATGCGCATACTGAACATCGCCCATGGCGAGTTCCTGATGCTGGGCGCCTTCCTGACCTGGGCGGCGCATGAGTCGCTGGGCCTGTCGCCGCTGCTGATGATTCCGTTGAGCTTTGTGCTGCTGGCGCTGCTGGGCCTGGTCGTGCACCGGCTGGTGTTCCGGCCGCTGACGCGCAGCTCGCCCACGGTCGAGGTGTTCGAGGCGCGGGCGCTGATGGTCAGCTTCGGTCTGATGTTTCTGGTACAGAACTTCGCCCAGTACCTGTGGGGCGGCGATCTGCGCGGCTACGACTACATGACCGAGCCGGTGGCCTTCGGCGGCGCTGGCGGCGCGCAGTTCGCGGCCAACAAGCTGCTGCTGCTGGCCCTGGCCCTGCTCTTCAGCGGGGCGCTGATCCTGTTGCTGCGCTACACGCTGCTGGGCAAGGGCGTGCGCGCCTTGATGCAGTCTCCCACCGGCGCGCAGCTGGTGGGCATAGACACCGAGCGCCTGCACCCGGCCATGTTCGCGCTGGGCCTGGGCCTGTCCGGGGTGGCCGGCTGCCTGCTGTCGATGACCTACACGATCTCGCCGTCCATGGGTGAGCCCTACACCGTCACGGCGCTGATCGTCATCACCCTGGGCGGCTTCGGCAGCATGGCCGGCGCTCTGGTAGGTGGCCTGGGGCTGGGCGTGATCGAGGCCATCGGCATGCACTACACGAGCCCTTCGCTCAAGGCCTTGGTGTCCTATGCCATCTTCATCGCCGTGCTGCTGTGGCGGCCCAACGGACTGTTCACCCGCAAATGAAGCCGCTGCAACGCGATCTGCTGATACTTGTCGCGCTGGCCGGCTGGGCGGCGGCGCTGCCGCACTACGGCAGCGAGTTCGCCGTATCGATGGCGCTGAGCTGCCTGATGTACGCGGCCCTGGCCAGCAGCTGGAGCAGCTTCTGTGGCCAGACCCGCTATATGTCGCTGGCCACGGCGGCGTTCTTCGGTCTCGGCGCCTATTCGGGCGCGCTGGGCCTGGAGCATCTGCCCTGGCTGCTGGTGGTCGCCCTGGGCGCGGTCGTGGCGGCCGGGGTGGCCCTGGTGATGGGCGCGGCCGTGCTGCATCTGCGCGGTACCTATTTCGCGGTGCTGACCTTCGGCATGACCGAGCTGATACGCCACGCAGTGACCTTCTGGGAGAAGCAGGTCAGCGGCACCGTCGGCCGGGTGCTGACCGTGGTGCCCGAGCGCGACACGGTCTATCTGACGATGCTGGGCCTGGCCGTGCTGGCCCTGCTGTCGGCCATGCTGATACGGCGCAGCCGCTTCGGCCTGGCCCTGACCGGCATAGGCGCCGATGAGCAACGCGCGCAGACCCTGGGGGTCAACACCCGCCTGGTCAAGGTTGCCGGCTTCGCGCTGACCGCCGCCTTTGCCGGCGCCGTCGGCGCGGCGATGAGCGTGCGCTGGACGTACATCGACCCGCACACGGTGTTCAACCCCTTCATCGGCTTCCAGACCGTGCTGATCGCGCTGATCGGCGGCGCTGCCACGCTGTGGGGGCCGCTGATCGCCGCCGTGGTGTTCAGTCTGCTGGCCGAGACCCTGCGGCTGCAGATGCCCCAGCTCTACATGATGTCGCTGGGCCTGCTCTTGATAGCGTGCGTGCTCTACCTGCCCGGCGGTCTGGCTTCGTTGCGCCTGTCGCGGCCCTGGAGGGCCAGATGAAGGGCCACCCGCTGCTCGAAGCTAGAGAGCTGACCGTGCGTTTCGGCGGGCTGACCGCGGTGGATGCCGTCAGCGCGGCCTTTGGCGCGGCCGAGCTGGTGGGCATCATCGGCCCCAATGGCGCCGGCAAGACGACCTTCTTCAACGCGCTGTCGGGCATCAATGCACCGACCCAAGGCGAGCTCTATGCCGGCGGCCAGCGCCTCACCGGCGCGGCGCCGCACCGCTTCGCCGAGCATGGCGTGGCGCGCAGCTTCCAGACGCCGCGGGTCTTCCATGGGCTCAGCGTGGCGGCCAATGTCGGTTTCGGCCTGCAGTTCGCCGGCCGCCGGCGCAGGGAGGTGCCGACGTGGCTGCGCGACGAGGCGGCCATCCTGGCGCTGATCGGCCTGGGTGGGCAGCAGGACCGGCCGGCCGGGGATCTGACACCATCGCAGCAGCGCCTGCTGGAGATCGGCATGGCCCTGGCCACCCGGCCGCGCGTGCTGCTGCTCGACGAGGTGGCCGCCGGCCTCAGCGAGCTGGAGCTGCGGCAGATGGGGCAGTTGATCAGTCGGCTACGCGCCGAGCTGGACCTGACGGTGATCTGGATCGAGCATGCGGTGAGCACGCTGTTGCACCATGTCGAGCGGGTGCTGGTGCTGCACCAAGGCCGCAAGATCGCCGATGGCACGCCGGCCGAGGTGGCGCGCAATGCCGAGGTGGTCGAGGCCTATCTGGGCGACGAGATGGTGGAAACGGCATGAGCGGAGCCGCCGCCCACCTGCAGATCCAAGGCTTGAGCGCCGGCTATGGCGGCTTCCAGGTGCTGCGCGGGCTGAGCCTTGAGGCCAGGCCGGGGCTGACCGTCATTCTTGGCCCGAATGGCGCCGGCAAGACCACGCTGCTGAAGGCCATCGCCGGGCTGATACGGCGCGAGGGCCACGTAATGCTCGACGGCCAGGCGATTGCGCCCGAGGCCCGGCCGTCCGAGATCGTCCGGCGCGGCCTCGTGCTGGTGCCGGAGGGCCGCCAGCTGTTCCCGCAGCTGAGCGTGCTCGACAACCTGGAGCTGGGCGGCTGGCTGCAGAGCGCGGCCGAGCGCGCCCACCGTGTGCAACAGGCGCTCGCCGACTTTCCGAAGCTGGCTCAGCGGGCGCGGCAACTGGCCGGCTCGATGAGTGGCGGCGAGCAGCAGATGGTGGCCGTGGCCCGCGCGATGGTCAGCGCACCGCGACTGCTGATGCTGGACGAACCGTCGCTGGGGCTGGCGCCGCGCATGGTCGACGAGCTGCTGGCCATCGCCCGCCGCATCGCCGACCAGGGCACCACCGTGCTGATGGTCGAGCAGAACGTGCGCAAGGCCTTGGCCGTGGCCGACCGCGGCTATGTGCTGGAGCGCGGCACCCTTGTGGCCAGCGGGCCGGCGCGGCTGCTGGCCCGCTCCAGCGTGATCCGCCATGCCTATCTGGGCCAGGGGGCCGCGGCCCCATCAACATCGAACGAGGAGAAGCCGACCATGAACGAATGCAGCATGCTGATCCAGGGCCTGGCCGTCAGCGCCGAGGGCGGGCGCACCTTCGAGCGCCGCAACCCGCTGGACGGCAGCGTGGCCAGCCGCGCGCCCGCCGCCAGCACCGCCGATGCCTGCGCCGCGGCCGATGCGGCGCAAGCGGCCTTCGCCGGCTGGAGCCAGACCGGTCCCGGCGAGCGCCGCGCACTGCTGCTGAAGGCCGCCGACGCGCTGGAGGCCCGCACGCCGCAGTTCATCGCCGCGATGGCGGCCGAAACCGGTGCCTCGGCGATGTGGGCCGGCTTCAATGTGCATCTGGCGGCCGGCATGGTGCGCGAGGCCGCAGCCTTGACGACGCAGATCAGCGGCGAGGTGATTCCGTCCGACGTGCCCGGCCTGCTGGCCATGGGCATGCGCCAGCCGGCCGGCGTGGTGCTGGGCATCGCGCCCTGGAACGCGCCGGTGATTCTGGGCGTGCGCGCCATCGCCACGCCGCTGGCCTGCGGCAACACGGTGATACTGAAGGGCAGCGAGCTGTGCCCGCGCACGCATCAGCTGATCATCGAGTCGTTCCAGGATGCCGGCTTCGCCGCCGGGGTGCTGAACTACCTGACCAACGATCCCGCCGACGCGGGCGCCGTGGTCGAGGCCATGATCGCCCACCCGGCCGTGCGACGCGTCAATTTCACCGGCTCGACGCGGGTGGGCAAGCTGATTGCCGCCACCTGCGCCGCCCATCTGAAACCGGCGCTGCTGGAGCTGGGCGGCAAGGCACCGCTGCTGGTGCTGGACGATGCCGACCTCGATGCGGCCGTGGCCGCGGCGGTCTTTGGTGCCTTTGCCAACTCGGGCCAGATCTGCATGTCCACCGAGCGGCTGATCGTTGACTCCAAGATCGCCGACGACTTCGCCGCGCGCTTCGTCAGGCGCGCACGCTCACTGCCGCGGGGCGATCCGCGCCAGCCGGCGCCGGTGGTGCTGGGCTCTGTGGCCAGCATGGGCACGGTCGAGCATTGCAACGCGCTGATAGACGATGCGCTGGCCAAAGGCGCCAGGCTGCTGTGCGGCGGCAAGGCCGACAGCACCCTGATGGCCGCCACCGTGATGGACCACGTGACCCCGGCCATGCGCATCTACCGCGAGGAGACCTTCGGCCCGGTCAAGGGCATCGTGCGGGTCGATGGCGTCGAGGCCGCGGTGGCCTGCGCCAATGACAACGAGTTCGGCCTGTCAGCGGCCGTGTTCGGCCGCGACATCGGCCGCGCGCTGCAGGTGGCCAGGCGCATCGAGTCGGGCATCTGCCATGTCAACGGCCCGACCGTGCATGACGAGGCGCAGATGCCGTTCGGCGGCGTCAAGGGCAGCGGCTATGGCCGCTTCGGCGGCAAGGCCGGCATCGAGGCCTTCACCGAACTGCGCTGGGTGACGGTGCAGACCGGTGAGAGGCACTACCCGTTCTGATCCCGCTCTGATCAGGCCAGGTCGGCCTTGCGCAGGCGAACCGGGGCTTTCTTTTTCGGGTCGGCTGCGGCGGCAACTGCAGCGGCGGCCGTCTGTTCCTCGGCCTTGGCCTCGGCGGCAGCTTCTTCTTCCTTGATCACGCGGGTGTAGGGCGCCAGCGTCTGCACCAGCTGGCCGTAGATGCGCGGGTTGGCGGCCACCACTTCGCGCTGGTACAGATAGTCTGATTCGCCGGTGAAGTTGCCGACCAGGCCACCGGCCTCGGTGATGATCAGCGAGCCTGCGGCCACGTCCCAGGGCTGCAGGCCGGTTTCGAAGAAGCCGTCGTAGTAGCCGGCGGCCACATAGCAGAGGTCAAGGGCTGCCGCGCCCGGGCGGCGCAGGCCGGCGCACTGCTGCATCACCTCCTCGAACATCTTCACGTAGCGCTTGAAGTTGTCGCCCTTGCGGAAGGGGAAGCCGGTGCCGATCAGCGCCTCGGCCATGCGCACGCGCTTGGACACGCGCAGGCGCTTGTCGTTCAGGTAGGCGCCACGGCCCTTGGAGGCATAGAACAGGTCGTTGCGGGTCGGGTCATAGACGACCGCCTGCTGCACCTGGCCGCGGAAGGCCAGGGCGATCGACACGGCATACACAGGGAAGCCGTGAATGAAATTGGTGGTGCCGTCCAGCGGATCAATGATCCAGACGTATTCGCTGTCGGCCGAGCCGTGCTCGCGGCCCGATTCTTCGGCCAGGATGCCATGGCCCGGGTAGGCGGTCAGCAGCGTTTCGATGATGACGCGCTCGGCGGCCTGGTCCACCTCGGTCACGAAGTCGTTGGGCGACTTGGTGTTGACCTTCAGCAAGTCCAGATCCATAGACGCACGGTTGATGATGGAACCTGCCGCGCGCGCTGCCTTGATGGCAACGTTGAGCATGGGATGGAGTGCGGCTTGAGTGGACATGCGTATAACCTGCAGGCGTTGGGAGTCGGGACTTGGCGGAGGAAAAGAGCGGGTCGCTAGCCTCAAGCTAGGGATAATGCTGATTTTACCTTGCCGGCAAAGCCCTTGAGCGTCGATTCCACACGATTCATCCTGGTTCAGACCAGCCACCCCGGCAATGTGGGCTCGGCCGCCCGGGCCATGAAGGTGATGGGCTTCGGCGATCTGGTGCTCGTCAGGCCCCGTTTTGCCGATGTGCTGAGCCAGGAGGAGACCATCGCGATGGCCAGCGGCGCGGCCGACATCCTGGCCCGGGCGCGCATCGTCGATAGCTTTGAAGAGGCGCTGGACGGCGTCAGCTACCTCTGTGCCACGGCGATGACGCCGCGTGACTTCGGCCCGCCGACCCATGCACCGCGCGCGCTGTTCCCCGAGCTGGCGGCCAGCGGCCAGCGTGTTGCCTTCGTGTTCGGCTCCGAGCGCTATGGCATGAGCAATGAGGACGTCTACCGCTGCCACGCGGTGCTGAGCATCCCGACGAACCCGAGCTATGGCTCCTTGAACCTGGCCCAGGCGATACAGCTGATCTCGTACGAGTGGCGCCAGGCCTTGGGCAGTTTCGAGGTCGAAGGGCGCACCGCCGAAACCAAATTCGCGTCGGCGGCTGCCGTGCAGGGGCTGCTGGAGCACTGGCAGCAGGCCCTGGTCGAGATCGACTTTCTGGACCCGGCCGCGCCGAAGAAGCTGATGCCGCGGCTGAACCAGTTGCTCAATCGCGCCCAGTTGGCCGACGAAGAGATCCACATCCTGCGCGGCATTGCCAAGGCGATGGTTAAAGATCGCGGCAAGCCCGGTTGAGCTCAAGGGCATTGGGCTGGCCCGGACGGCGCACAAAACCGGTTGCTACACTGCCCAGCCCGCATCAGACCAGAGGAAGCCCGCCGTGTTTGCGCGCCTCAGAGAAGACATTGCCTGCATCCTCGAACGTGACCCGGCCGCGCGCTCGTCATGGGAGGTGCTGACCTGTTATCCGGGTCTGCATGCGCTGCTGATGCACCGCTGGGCCAATGCCTGCTGGCGCCATGGCTTCCACTGGTGGGGCCGCTTCATCTCGAACTTGGCGCGCTTTCTGACCGGCATCGAGATCCACCCCGGCGCGACCATAGGCCGGCAGGTGTTCATCGACCACGGCATGGGCATCGTCATCGGCGAGATGGCCGAGATCGGCGATGGTTGCACGATCTACCAGGGCGTGACCCTGGGCGGCACCTCGCTGGTCAAGGGCGCCAAGCGCCACCCGACCCTGGAGGCCGGCGTGATCATCGGCGCCAATGCCTGTGTGCTGGGCGGCTTCACCGTCGGTGCCGGGGCGCGCGTGGGCTCTGGTGCGGTGGTGACACGGCCGGTGCCCGCGGGTGCCACGGCCGTGGGCAACCCGGCGCGCATCATCGAGGCGCAGGCCGACGCGAAGCGTGAGGAGGTGGCCGCCAAGCTGGGTTTCTCGGCCTATGGCGTGACCCAGGGCGATGACCCGGTGGCCCAGGCGATGAAGGGGCTGATCGACAACGCCTCGGGCCATGAGCACCAGATCGCGCTGCTGTGGCAGGCGATCGCGCAGCTGTCGGAGGCCGGTAAACCAGATTGCGTGCCCAAGGATGCGCAGAAGGACGAGTCCTTCGACGCGGCGCGCCTGACCCAGCTGGTCAAGTAGCGCCAGGCACTGCCTTGGGCCGGATCGCCGACTTCGGCCTGAAGGCCTTGACCACCGCCTCGTCGGTTTCGAGGTAGGGCGCGCCAATCAGGTCGAGGCAGTAGGGCACGGCGGCGAAGATGCCGGGCACCGGCGGCGTGGCCTGGGGCAGGCCTTCCAGGGTCTCGGCAATCGACTTGGGCTGGCCGGGCAGGTTGATGATCAGGGCCTGCTTGCGAATCACCGCCACCTGACGCGACAGAATGGCCGTCGGCACGAAGTTCAGGCTGATCTGGCGCATCTGTTCGCCGAAACCGGGCATCACCTTGTCCGCCACGGCCAGGGTGGCCTCGGGCGTGACGTCGCGCAGCGCGGGGCCGGTGCCGCCGGTGGTCAGGACCAGCTGGCATTGCGCCTGATCGACCAGCTCGATCAAGGCGGCGCTGATGCCGGCCTGCTCGTCCGGAATCAGCCGGGTTTCGAAGGTGATCGGATTGCGCAGTGCGCGCGTCAGCCAGTCGCGCAGCGCGGGCAGGCCCTTGTCTTCATAGACGCCGCTCGAGGCGCGGTCGCTGACCGAGACCAGGCCGATGCGCACCGGCTCGTACGCGTCACTCATCGCCGGGCTCGTCCTGTTCTTGTTCGCCGCCGGCCGCCTCGATCTGCGCCTGCTTGATCAGCTGGAACAGCTCGCGGTAGGCGCGGCCGCTGCGCTTCTCGGGTACCAGCGACGCGTCCTTGCGGGCCGAGCGCACGACGCTGCGCAGCTGCTGCGCATCGGTGGCCGGGAACTCGGCCATCCAGCGGGTCAGCGCGTCGTCGCTGGCGATCAGCTCGGCGCGCCAGCGTTCGGCCTCGTGCAGCTCCAGCGCGTTGCGGGCCACACCCAGCTTCATCGCCGCCACCGCCTCGCGTATCGGTTCGGCATCGGTGTGGCGCATCAGCTTGCCGATGAACTGCATCTGGCGGCGCTTGCCCTCGTGCGAGCGGGTCCGGCGGTATTCCTGGATCGCGGCCAGCAGGGTCTCGCTGAGGTTCAGCGGCGCGATGCGGCTGTCGGGCAGGCTGACCAGGTCCTCGCCCAGGGCCTGCAGCTCGTGCGAGGCCTGTTTCATCTTGGTCTTGCTGGGGCGTTCGTCGTCGAACGGGTTCTCGGACGCTTGATAGGTAGGTTGGCTTTTCATGGATTCGGTCAAGCGCCGGCTTCGCGTGAAGTCGGACAGGGGGCCAGCGGGGAGGGATGGATGATACCAAGCGAGCTTTTCCACGTTCTCCCTGGGTATGATGCCGCTTGATCCCATCGCTGCCCAGGCAACCATGTCACGACCCTCCAAGAAGACCCCTCCCGTTTCCTCGCGTGCCGACAGCGGCTTTGCCTGGTCTCCCGCGCAGTTCCAGCAGCTGGTGGACGATGCGCTGGCCTATGCCAAGACCTTGGGCGCCAGTGACGCAGCGGCCGAGGCCTCCGAAGGCGTGGGCCTGTCGGTGTCGACCCGCAAGGGCGAGCTGGAGAACGTCGAGCGCAACCGCGACAAATCGCTGGGCGTGACCGTCTATCTGGGCCAGCGCCGCGGCAATGCCGGCACCTCGGACTTCTCGCGTAAAGCCTTGGAAGACACGGTGCGCGCGGCCTACGACATCGCCCGCTTCACCGCCGAGGACGAGATGGCCGGCCTGCCCGACGATCAAGACCTGGCCCTTGACCCCAAGTTGCGCCCTGACCTGGACCTGTTCCACCCCTGGGCGATTACCGCCGAAGAGGCGGCCCGGATCGCCATGCGCTGCGAGGCCGCGGCCTTTGGCGTCGACAAGCGCATCACCAATTCCGAAGGCGCCGGCGTGTCGGCGCAGCAGTCTCACTTCATCACCGGCAATTCGCGTGGCTTTCGCGGTGGCTATGCCAGCTCGCGGCATTCGCTGTCGGTGGCACCTATCGCCGGGCGTGGCAACGGCATGCAGCGCGACGCCTGGTACAGCTCGATGCGCGACGCGCAGGAGCTGGCCTCGCCCGAGGCCGTGGGCCGCTACGCTGCCGAGCGCGCGCTCTCCAGGTTGAAGGCCCGCCGCGTGCCCACCGGCGAGGTGCCGGTGTTGTTCGAGTCCACCGTGGCCGCCGGGCTGCTGGGTGCCTATGTGCAGGCCACCAGCGGTGGCGCGCTGTACCGCAAGGCGACCTTTCTGGTGGACTGCGTGGGCAAGCAGGTGCTGGCCCCGCACATCGATGTGGCGGAGGATCCGCATCTGCTCAAGGGCAAGGGCAGCTCGCCGTTCGATGACGAGGGCGTGATCACCCGAGCACGAAGCGTTGTCCAGGCCGGCGTGGTGCAGGGCTACTTCCTCTCCACCTATTCGGCCCGCAAGCTGGGCCTGCGCACCACGGGTCATGCCGGCGGCTCGCACAATCTGAGCCTGACCAGCCGCCTGACCGCGCCGGGCGATGACCTGGAGGCGATGCTGCGCAAGCTGCACCGTGGCCTGTTCGTCACCGAGCTGATGGGGCAGGGCGTCAATTACGTGACCGGCGACTACTCGCGTGGCGCCAGCGGCTACTGGGTCGAGAACGGTCGCATCCAGTACCCCGTGGAGGAAATCACCATCGCCGGCAATCTGCCCGATATGTTCAAGCAGATCGTTGCCGTTGGCGCCGATCGCTACACGCTCGGCACCAAAACCATAGGCTCCGTTTTGATCGAAAAAATGAAGCTGGCCGGAAGCTGACGGAAGGCTTACAACGCAGGCCCAGCTGAGGCCTTCGCAACGGCTATTCGCCCTGGGTTTTCCCCGCTAGGTCCGGGTCGGGGCAACCCTAGAATCTGGTTCGCTCAATGTTTTCATCCCCCAAGGAGTGCCCTCATGATGGAACGCCGTTCCTTTGTTAAACAAGCTGGTCTGGCCGGTGTTTTGGCCGCCGGTGTCGCGCCTGCCGTCGTGCACGCTCAGGCCAATATCCGCTGGCGTCTGGCCTCGAGCTTTCCCAAGTCCCTCGACACGATTTTTGGCGCATCCGATGTGTTCGCCAAGAAGGTTTCGGAAATGACTGGCGGCAAGTTCCAGATTTCCGTGCATGCCGGCGGCGAACTGATGCCCGCCTTCGGTGTGGTGGACGGCGTGCAGAACGGCACCGTCGAGATGGCCCATACGGCACCGTACTACTTCTTCGGCAAGGACGAAACCTTCGCCCTGGGCTGCGCCATCCCCTTCGGCCTGAACAGCCGCCAGATGACGGCCTGGATGGTGGAGGGCAATGGCCTGAAGCTGATGCGCGAGTTCTACAAGCAGTACAACATCGTCAACTTCCTGGGCGGCAATACCGGCGCCCAGATGGGTGGCTGGTACCGCAAGGAAATCAAGTCCCTGGCCGATATCAAGGGCATGAAGATGCGCATCGGCGGCTTCGCCGGCCGCGTGCTGGAGCGCATGGGTGGCGTGCCGCAGAACATCCCCGGTGGCGAGATCTACCAGGCGCTGGAGAAGGGCACCATCGACGCCGCCGAGTGGGTGGGACCTTACGATGATCAGAAGCTGGGCTTCAACAAGGTTGCGCCGAACTACTACTATCCTGGCTGGTGGGAAGGTGGTCCGCAGTTGGACTTCTTCATCAACAACAAGGCGTTCGAGGCGCTGACGCCGGAGTACAAGGCAATCGTCGAAGCGGCCACCGCGGTCGCTCACACCGATATGCAGGCCAAGTACGACGCGAAGAACCCGGCCGCACTGCGTCAGCTGGTCGCCGGTGGCTCCAAGCTGTTCCGCTTCCCCAAGGACGTGCTGGACGCGGCCTTCAAGGAGTCGATGGCTGTCTATGCCGAACTGTCGGCCAAGAACCCGAACTGGAAGAAGGTCTACGAGGACTACTCGGCCTTCCGTCGCGAGCAGAACCTGTGGTTCCGCTTTGCCGAAGCCGGCTTCGACGACTTCATGCAGTCGCAAAAGCTCTGAGCTGAGCCACGGGGCCTGGTGCCCCGCTCTGCTTACTGGTTCCGGGCCCCGTTCGCCGAAGCGTTCGGGGCCCTCTTCTTTTGGCGCCGCAAAAAAGAAACCGCGACCTTCACAGGTCGCGGTTCATATTGAGGCTCGCGTCGCCTCGGCCGCTCAGGGCTTGACCTCCGATGCCGGCGCCGAGGCGCCGCCGGCCGGACCGAACAGGGCGTTGGCGTCCATCTCGGTCTGGTCGGTGTTCTGCGGCTGGGCCTCGATCACCACATTGCTGGTGTCCAGGTCGGCCGCCTTGCCCAGGCCGCCCGAAACCAGGTTCGGGAAGGCGATGATCAGCGCCACCATGACGATCTGGATCAGCACGAAGGGCACCGCACCCCAGTAGATGTGGCCGGTGCTGACCTTGCCTATGGTGCGGCCGGTGAGCTTGTCGATGTAGTCGCTGGCCGGTGCCACGCTGCGCAGATAGAACAGCGCGAAGCCGAATGGCGGATGCATGAACGAGGTCTGCATGTTCACGCCGAGCAGCACGCCGAACCAGATCAGGTCGATGCCCAGCTTCTCTGCCACCGGAGCCAGCAGCGGCACGACGATGAACGACAGTTCAAAGAAGTCCAGGAAGAAGGCCAGCACGAAGATCAGGATATTGACGAAGATCAGGAAGCCGATCTGGCCACCCGGCAGGCCGGTCAGCAGGTGCTCGACCCAGACCGGGCCGTCAACTCCCTGGAAGGACAGGCTGAAGATCGTCGAGCCGATCAGGATGAAGACCACGAAGCAGGCCAGCTTGGTGGTCGAGGTCAGTGCCTGCACCATCAGCTTGTACGAGATACGGCCGCGCGCCAGGGCCATCAGGAAGGCACCCAGCGCCCCCATGGCGCCACCCTCGGTGGGCGTGGCAATGCCCAGGAAGATCGTGCCCAGCACCAGGAAGATCAGTGCCAGCGGAGGGATCAGCACAAAGGTCACCCGCTCGGCCATCTTCGACAGCAGGCCCAGGCGCAGCAGCTTGTTGAGCACCGAGGCGATGAAGGCCAGGCCGACGCCCACCGACATGGCCACGACAATGGTTTCATCGGTCGGCACGCTGGCCACGACTTCGCCTTTGAAATAGCTCACCACCTCAGCATAGTGCTGGCCGAAGTAGACCGCTGCGGACGTTGAGGCCAGTGCCAGCAGGCCCAGCGACAGCAGACCGCTCTTGCCGTTGTCCTCGCGGATCGAGCGGGCCTCCAGCGGCAGTGCCGGTACCCACTGGGGCTTGAAGATGGCCACACCGATGATGTAGGCCACATACAGGCCGGTCAGGATGAAGCCGGGCAGGAAGGCGCCCTTGTACATATCGCCGACGCTCTTGCCCAGCTGGTCGGCCAGGATGATCAGCACCAGAGAGGGCGGGATGATCTGCGCCAGGGTGCCCGAAGCGGCAATCACGCCGCTGGCCACCCGTCGGTCATAGCCATAGCGCAGCATGATGGGCAGCGAGATCAGGCCCATCGAGATCACCGAGGCGGCGACCACGCCGGTGGTGGCCGCCAGCAGCGCGCCGACAAAGATGACCGCGAAGGCCAGGCCGCCGCGGATCGGACCGAACAGCTGGCCGATCGTGTCGAGCAGATCCTCGGCCATGCCGGAGCGTTCCAATATCAGCCCCATCAGGGTGAAGAAGGGAATGGCCAGCAGGGTGTCGTTGCGCATGATGCCGAAGATCCGCAAAGGCAGCGCCTGCATCAGCGAGGCCGGCAGCACCCCCAGTTCAATGCCGATGAAACCGAAGAACAGGCCACAGGCACCGAGGCTGAAGGCCACCGGAAAACCCATCAGCAAGAACACGACCAGCCCCGCAAACATGATGGGGGCCAGATTGGCAGCAATGAATTCCATGTGTGGCGCTCCCTCAGGCTTTCGACTTTTCTGCCTGCTGGCGGATCGCCTCGGCAAGTTCTTCTTCGGCCGTCATGGCCACCGCTTTTTTCGTCGGATCCTCGATCAGACCCTGCAGAAACGCCAGACGCTTGATCAACTCGCTGATGCCCTGCAGCATCAGCAGGCCAAAGCCCAGCGGTATCAGCGCATAGACCGGCCACAGGATCAGGCCGCCGGCATTCGACGACATCTCATTCGAGTGGTAGCCCTGCAGGAAGAACGGAATGCCCAGGTACAGGATGGTCAGGCACACGGGCATCAGGAAGACGACGAAGCCGAACACATCCACCCACATCTGCACCCGCTTGGAGAAGCGGCCAACAATCACGTCGATGCGCACATGCTCGTTGTTCAGCAGCGTGTAGCCGGCCGCGAGCAGGAAGGAGGCCGCGAACAGGTACCACTGCACCTCGAGAAAGGCATTCGAGCTGTAGTTGAAGACCTTGCGCACGATGGCGTTGACGGCGCTGATGACGGTGGAGGCCAGCACCAGCCAGATCACCCAGCGGCCTATGAATCGATTCAGCCCGTCAATGAGGGCAGACAGTTTGAGTAGTGGCGACACCAATATCTCCTGGGTACTTGCTTGTTGTCATGGTCGAAGGCCGCGCTGTCGTGCGCACAGCGGCCTGCCATGTCGGAATGTAAGAGCCAGGGACTGAATGCAGCCTTAACGATGACCCGACCTAGGGGAAGTCCTAGGTCGGGCGCTGGCGAACGATCGGCTCAGCGCTGAGTCGCCGCCGCGTACAGCTTGGTCGAGCGGGCACCCGAGCGGCAGAACGCCAGAATGGGGCGGGGCAGGCTGTCCAGCAGTGCCCCGAACTGTGCAATCTCCTCGGGGGACTGATAGGCGCCGTTGACGGGTAGGTAGCGATACTGCAGGCCCGCGGCATGGGCCGCCGCTTCCATCTGCGCGCTGGTCGGTTGATCCGGTCCGCCCTCGAAGTCAGGGCGGTTGTTGATCACGCTCTTGAAGCCCTGATCGGCCAGCGCCTGCATGGCCGCAGCGTCCAACTGTGGGGCGACGCAGACGTCGGCGGCGATTCGATTGATAGTGACTTGCATGCTCAAACCGGGCCTGTCAGTTGCTGAGTGCCTTCTTGACGGCCGCCGAGACCAGGCCCATATCGGCCTTGCCGGCCAACTTGGCCTTGACCTCGCCCATCACCTTGCCCATGGCGCCAGGCCCACTGAGGCCCAAGCCAGCCACGATGGCGGCCACTTCCGCGTCGATCTCGGCGGCGCTCAGGCGCTGCGGCAGATAGGCTTCCAGTACCAGCAGCTCGGCGCTTTCCTTGTCGGCCAGGTCCTGGCGACCGGCGGCGCTGAATTGGCTGATCGAGTCCTTGCGCTGCTTGATCAGCTTGTCGACGATGGCGATCAGCGCCGCGTCATCGACGACCACTCGCTCATCGACCTCTTTTTGTTTGACCGCGGCCAGCAGCAAACGGATGGTGGAGAGGCGGGCGCTGTCCTTGGCGCGCATCGCGTTCTTCATGTCTTCGGTGACTTGGTCTTTCAGGCTCATGGTGTGCTTTCAGGTGCTATGTCGAGGACGCGCAGGCAAAGAAAAAGCCCGCCACGGCGTCCCGTGCGGGCTTTATTCTGCGTGAAGCGCTGACGAATCAGTACAGCTTCTTGGGCAGCTGCATGCTGCGCACGCGCTTGAAGTGGCGCTTGACGGCGGCTGCCTTCTTGCGCTTGCGTTCAGCGGTGGGCTTTTCATAGAACTCGCGTGCGCGCAGTTCGGTCAGCAGACCCAGTTTTTCAATGGTGCGCTTGAAGCGGCGCAGTGCGACGTCGAACGGCTCGTTCTCTTTGACGCGAATCGTGGTCATGAAAAGGGAAATCCTTCAGTTGTGCGCTCGGTGTTCGCTCGGTAGGTTTTCTACCATAAAGCGGAATTTCCGGAATCCGCTTCCGAATCGACGCGCGGGGTTTGCCAGCAAAGAGCGGGATTATAGCCCTGTTTTTGCACTATTGCCAAGATGAGCCACTGGGCGCAGCCAGGAACTCACTGCGCAGGCAGGGGCAGGGCGCGAGCGCAGGCCGCCGCGCTGGCCCAGGCCCACTGGAAGTTGTAGCCGCCCAGCCAGCCGGTGACATCCACCACCTCGCCGATGAAATGCAGTCCAGGCACCTTCTGACTCTCCATGCTTTGCGAGCTCAGCTCGCGGGTGTCCACGCCGCCCAAGGTGACCTCGGCCTTGCGGTAGCCCTCGGTGCCATCGGGCTGCAGCTCCCAGGCGCGCAGGCGCTGGGCCAGGGCCTGCAGATCCCTGTCCTTGGCCTGTGGCATGGCCAGACTGGCGTCGAGCCGCTGCAACTCCAGCCAGGCCTGGGCCAGACGCTGGGGCAGGTGGGCCGCCAGCTCGTTGCCGAGCTGCCGGCGCGAGGTGGACTTGGCGGCCAACAGCATTGCTGCAAGATCCTGGTTGGGCGCCAAATCTATCGTCAGCGGCTGGCCCTCGGCCCAGAAACTCGAAATCTGCAGAATCGCCGGGCCACTGAGGCCGCGGTGGGTGAACAGCAAATCCTCGACAAAATGGCCCCGCGCCTTGCCCTTGCCGGTGCTGACCTCCACATCCAGGGACAGGCCCGCCAGATTGGAAAAAGGCCCCCAGGCCGCCGGAGCGAAGGTCAGCGGCACCAGGCCCGGGCGCAGCGGCACGATGCGATGGCCGAACTGCTGGGCCAGTCGGTGGCCCCAGTCGCTGGCGCCGATCTTGGGGATCGACAGGCCGCCAGTTGCCACCACCACGCGGGTGGACTGCACGGCGCCGCGGTCAGTGTCGAGCTCGAAGCCGGCCTCGGTCTTGCGCACCGCGGCCACACGACAGGGTTGCCAGCGTTGCACGCCGCCCTGTTCGCATTCGCTCAGCAGCATGGCGATCAGTTGCTCGGCCGAGTGGTCGCAGAACAGCTGACCCTTGTGTTTTTCATGGAAGGCAATGCCATGACGCTGCACCAGGGCCACGAAGTCGGCCGGCGTGTAGCGGGCCAGGGCCGAGCGGCAGAAGTTTGGGTTTTCGGACAGGAAGTTGGCCGGCGCGGCTTCGCGATTGGTGAAGTTCGCCCGTCCGCCTCCGGAGATGCGTATCTTTTCGGCCAGCTTGTCGGCGTGATCGATCAGCAGCACGCGCAGGCCGCGCTGGCCGGCGATGCCTGCGCAAAACAGGCCGGCAGCGCCGGCACCGACCACGACCAGATCAAACCGGGTCATGGTTCAGTCGGACCTGCAAACAGGAGAACGGGAACTTTGGCCGGGATTGATGGATCATTCGCATCGCCTGATTATCAGGCCCCCTTCAACCGCCCGAGCAAAGGCCTCGATCGCGCCGCTCAGCGTGCCTGTCAAGCAATTGCAGAATGCCAAAATCCGGCAAAAGCATTGCATTTCGCACGCTCGAGGCCGGGTTTTCAAACTTTTCCCAAATGCACCCCTTTTGCGGGCTGAAACCTTGCAGGGCTTGGATACCATCGCTCTGTTGCCTTCAATTTAGGGGGGAACCGTTACAGAAAGCCCTTTGGCACTTGAACTGCTGGGACGGGCGCAGGAACATAGAGCATCCCCCTGCGAGACCCATTCCAACGGCTTTGCCAAGTTGAAAACACTCAATGGACCACCTCGCAAGCCTGCGCACTGACCACCCGACGACCACGGACGATCTGGCATCCCTGCTGGACGCCATGGGTTCGCAGAATGCCGAGGCCGTCTCGCTGATGCAGGCCCTGCTCCAGGCAGCCGGGGGCGTGCTGCTGGTCAAGGCAGTGCAGACCGGTCGCTATGTCTTCGGCAGCGAAGGGGCAGCTCAGCTGTTTGACCGTCCGCTGGAGCAGTTGCTCGGCGCCAGCGATTCCGAGTTGATGAGCCCCGACGAGGCGAGTGCCATGCGCAAGGCCGAGCAGGCTGTGCTGGCCCAACGTTCGCAGGTGCTGAGCGAACACAAGTTGGAGCGCGATGGCCGCAAGCGCGAGTTCACCGTCACCCGGCTGCCACTGGGCGCAGGCCATCTGGGCGCCGTGTGGGTGAATCGCACCCAGGAGCGGCTACAGGACGCTCTGCTCAAGCGCGCGCTGGAGCAGTTGGAGCAGCAGCAGGCCGCCAACGAGCAGATGCGGCGGGAGTTGCAGCTGGGCAGCGGCAGGGATGCGACCACAGGCCTCTATCTGCGTGCGCAGTTTGAAGACCAACTGCGCCGGGAGGTCGATCTGTCCACCCGCGAACATCGCGAGTTTGCCTTGGTGTTGATCGCCCTTGACCCGCCCAGTGCGGCAGCGGCGGCCTTGGGTGAGATGGCGCACCTGAGCCTGCTCGAAGGATTGGGGCGGCTGCTGCGCAACAACACCCGGGCGATGGATGCCTCCTGCCGTGTTGGCGACGAACAGTTCGCCGTGCTGCTGTCGGGCGTGGGTTTGGCCACGGCCCATGCCCGTATGGAGCAACTGCGCCGGCAATGCGCCAGCCAGATCGTTGTGCTGCAGGGGCAGGATCTGGGCATGTCGGTGTCGATGGGCGTGGCAAGCTTCCCGCACACGGCCTCCAGCCAGGAAGAGTTGATGCAGGCCAGCGAGTTGGCGCTGCAGGATGCCCAGCGCCGGGGCGGCAATCATGTGGCCCTGGCGACGATACGCTTCGAGCCGGTCTGATTCGGCCCGCAACCCCTAGGCCAGGCCCTTGTAGAGCATGTAGGCGGCCAGCAGATAGAGCAGGCCGGCAAACACGCGCTTCAGCTGCGCCACGTTCAGCGCATGGGCGGCCTTCACCCCCAGCGGTGCCATGCTGACGCTGGCCAAGGCGATCACCACCAGGGCCGGCAGGTAGAGATAGCCGAAGCTGCCGGGCAGCGGATTGGCCATATTGCGAGCGCCCACCACATAGCCAAAGGTGTTGGCCAGCGCGATCGGAAAGCCTAAAGCGGCGCTGGTGGCCACGGCGTTGTGCATGGATACATTGCACCAGGTCATGAAGGGCACCGAGATGAAACCGCCGCCGGCGCCGACCAGGCCCGAAATGAAGCCGATGCCGCTGCCGGCGCCCAGCTGGCCCGCCATGCCAGGCATCTGCCGGCTCGGGGCCGGCTTCTTGTTGAGCAGCATCTGCGTGGCGGAGAAGGCCACGAACACGGCAAACACCAGGGCCAGCCAGCTGCCCTTGAGTGCCGCGAACACGCCGGCGCCGGCAATCAATCCGCCCAGCACAATGCCCGGGGCCAGCCCCTTGACCAGATCCCAGCGCACGGCGCCGCGCTTGTGGTGGGCGCGCACGCTGGAGATCGAGGTGAACAGAATCGTCGCCATCGAAGTGGCGATGGCCATCTTGACGGCCAGATCGGCGCTGACGCCACGTTGCGTCAGGATGAAGGTCAGGAAGGGCACCATCAGCATGCCGCCGCCTATGCCCAGCAGGCCGGCCAGAAAGCCGGTGCACAAACCCAGGGCCAGCAGTTCGATCAGCAGCGTCAAATCAATATTCACAAGGTCTCCAGAAGGGCGAGCACGGCCTGCCACTCTTGCGCCGTGACGGGCGTGATAGACAGGCGGTTGCCGGCATGCAGCACGCGCAGGCTCGCCAGTGTGGGGCTGGCGCGCATCTGTTTGAGCGACAGCAGGGCCGTCTTGCGCACGTACCGCACATCGACGTTCAGCCAGCGCGGCGCTTCTGGCGTGGACTTGGGGTCGAAGTAGGGGCTTTGAGCGTCGAACTGGCTCGCGTCCGGATAGGCAAGACCTGACACCTCGGCCAGGCCGGCGATGCCAGGCTCGGGGCATGACGAGTGATAGAACAGCACGCCGTCGCCGAGGCGCATCCCGTCGCGCATGAAGTTGCGGGCCTGGTAGTTGCGCACGCCTATCCATGGAACGGTTTGCGCGGGCGCCTGGGCCAGCGTGTCTATCGAGCACTCGTCGGGCTCGCTTTTCATCAACCAGTAGTTCATGGTCCGACGAGGGCAGGGATGTGAAAGGTGTCCACCACGAGCCAAGAGCCGCATTCCTGAACCTGGGGTTCAGGTGGGCGAGGTCAGTCTGACTTCGGGTTCATCTGACGCGAGACGATCACACCAGCCAAACGATGTTCCAAGCCCCTGCTCAAAGAGCATCGGTCAAGGAAATATAAAGCTCTCACGAACGCAGTGGACGGTTGAATTCTACGGCGGGGAAGGGGTCAGGCCCGATGACCCCGTAGGAAAAAGCCTTGAAATAGTGCTTGCAAAGCCTGGCCTGCGCGCATACCCGGGTGCATGAATCAGAGCAACTGTCCGTCGTGGCCCAGTGCCTCGTCGACGCGGCGTATCAGTTCTTCCAATTCCGGTAGCTCGGATGCAGCGTTGCCAACGGCCGCAACCGTTGGGCTCTGGCTGGCCTCGGGCCGCTCCACCAGCTGATAGGCCAGGTTCAGCGCTGCCAGCACGGCAATGCGCTCGCGCGCCTTAACCCGGCCGGCGTCGCGTATCGCGCTCATCTCCTGATCGACGCTGGCCACGGCCTTCTGCAGCGCAACTTCGCCGCCCTCGGGGCAGCCCAGGACATAGCCCTGGCCCATGATGGTGACTTCCATCTGTTTCATTGGCCGACCTTTCCGTCATCAACCGGTTCCACCGGCAAGCGCTCCAGCAGCGCGTCGATGCGCGCACGGGCCGCCGCCAGCCGCGACTTCAGGTTGTCTCGCTCATGGTTGACGCTGGCCAGTTCATTGCGCAGCAACTCATTGGTGCGCTTCAACTCGTCGTGGCGCAACAGCAAGCGTTCCACCCGTTCGGTGAGGTCGTTAAGAGTTGGCATGGCGTGGTCTGATTGGAGGGGGCGCAATGGCATTCTATGTGCCCACCGCGGGGAGGGGCGTATCAGTCGCGGGTCTTGTCGGGGAAGTCGCAGCAACTGGCGACCGCGCAGCGTGGGCATTGTGGCTTGCGCGCCTGGCAGACGTAGCGGCCATGCAGTATCAGCCAGTGGTGGGCATCGACCAGATAATAGGCTGGCACGCGCTTCATCAGGCCCTGCTCGACGGCCACCACGTTCTTGCCCGGCGCCAGGCCGGTGCGGTTGGAGACGCGGAAGATATGCGTGTCCACGGCCATCGTCGGCTGGCCGAAGGCAACGTTGAGCACGACATTGGCCGTCTTGCGCCCGACCCCGGGCAAGGCCTCCAGCGCCTCGCGTGTGCCCGGCACCTTGCCGCCATGCTGCTCGACCAGGATGCGGCAGGTGGCGATCAGGTTCTTGGCCTTGGTCGGGTACAGGCCTATGGTCTTGATGTAGCCGCTCAGGCCCTCGACGCCCAGCGCCAGCATCTTGGCCGGCGTGTTGGCGACCGGAAACAGCCGCCGCGTGGCCTTGTTGACACCGACATCGGTGGCCTGGGCCGACAGCAGCACCGCGGCCAGCAGCTCGAACACATTGGTGTACTCCAGCTCGGTCTGCGGGCTGGGGTTGACCCGTTTCAAGGTCTCGAAAAAGGTCTGGATCTGGCTGGAGTTCATGGCTGCCAAGCTTAACGGCGCTGCGCCTTGGCGCGGGCGATCGCGGCCTGGATCACGGCGCGCTTCTTCTCCAGGGCATCGGCGTCGGTCAGCCGGGAGGCCGCCGCCACATCGGCCAGCTTTGCCTCGGCCTTGGCCAGCAGCCGTTCGGTGTTGTCGCTCTTGGCGCGTTCCAGTCGCAGCTGGCGGAACTCGTAGCGGTCTTGCGCCTGCGTGGCCTGGTCGGCGCTCCAGGCCCGCCAGCCACTCAGCCCCGGCGTGACCGGCTGCATCGAGATGCAGTCCACCGGGCAGGCTGGGATGCACAGCTCGCAGCCCGTGCATTGATCGTTGACGATGACATGCATCTGCTTGGCGGCGCCGACGATGCAATCCACCGGACAGGCCTTGATGCACAGCGTGCAGCCTATGCACCAGGCCTCGTCGATGATGGCGAGCTGACGCGGGCCCTCAACCCCGTTGACGGGGTTCAGCGGCAGCGCACGGCGGCCGGTCAGGGCTGCCAGGCGTTGCACCCCTTCCTGTCCGCCGGGCGGGCATTGATTGATCTGCGCCTCACCGGCGGCCACCGCCTGGGCATAGGCCCGGCAATCGATATAGCCGCAGCGCGTGCACTGGGTCTGCGGCAAGGCCTTGTCTATGGCCTCGACCAGAGACTCCCGGGTCAGCGCTGCGGTCATCAGGCCTTCGGTTGGGCGCTGCGGCGCGCCTTCTTCGGCTCGGACACCGCGGGCTTCGCTGCGGCCTTGTTGACCACGGCCGCGGCTTCCTCTCCGGCACGGGCGGACTCCTCATAACGCTGGATGAAGTCGCGCACATGGGGATAGACCTTCTCGCGCCAGCGGCGGCCCGAGAAGATGCCGTAGTGGCCGGCGCCCTCGGCGTCGTAGTGGAACTGGTGCTCCGTGGCGATGCCCGAACAAAGGCCATGGGCGGCGCGGGTCTGGCCGGCGCCGGAGATGTCATCCAGCTCGCCTTCGACCGTCAGCAGCGCGGTGCCGGTGATGTCCTGCGGACGCACCAATTGGCCCTTGACTTCCCAGGTGCCGTTGACCAGGGCGAAGTCCTGGAACACCGTCTTGATGGTGTCCAGGTAGTACTCGGCCGGCATGTCCAGTACCGCGTTGTATTCGTCGTAGAACTCGCGGTGCGAGTCGACGCTGTCATCGTCACCGCGCACCAGGTCGAGGAAGTAGTCGTAATGCGAGCTCAGATGGCGGTCCGGGTTCATTGCCACAAATCCGGTGTGCTGCAGGAAGCCGGGATAGACGCGGCGGCCATTGCCCGGGAAGTTGGTCGGCACGCGGTAGATGACGTTGTTCTCGAACCAGCTGAAGCTGCGGTTCATGGCCAGGTTGTTGACGGCCGTGGGGCTCTTGCGGGCGTCGATGGGGCCGCCCATCATCGTCATCGTGCGTGGCGTCGCCTCGCCATTGGAAGCCATCAGCGAGATCGCGGCCAGCACCGGCACGGTGGGCTGACAGACCGAGATCACGTGGGCGTCGGCTCCGACCAGGCGGATGAACTCCTGCACGTATTCGATGTAGTCGTCCAGATGGAAGGCGCCAGCCTCGGCGGGCACCATGCGGGCGTCCGTCCAGTCGGTGATGAAGACCTTGTGGTCGCGCAGCAGGGCGCGCACGGTGTCTCGCAGCAGGGTCGAGTGGTGGCCGGACAGCGGCGCCACGACCAGCACGGTGGGCTGATCCTTCATGCGGGCCAGCACGTTCAGGTCGTCGGTGAAGCGCTTGAAGCGCAGCAGGCGGCAAAAGGGCTTGGTCAGCGCGATGCGTTCCTGGACGGCGACCTCCACCTCGTCCACATTGATGGACTTGATGTTGAACTCGGGCTTCTCGTAGTCTTTGGCTAGTCGATGGGCCAAGTCACAGCCGGCCGATATGCGCTGGGCCAGCGGCGTATGCGCGAAAGGCGACAGCGGATGGTCGTAGAGCTTGGCGGTGGCGGCGGCAAACTCCGAGAACGGGCTCATCAATGCGCGTTGGGTTTCATAGAGCTGGTACAGCATGGTGAGTCCCTTATGGCAATGTGCTGCCAGAGGTCTGGCAAACGACGATCCTGATGCTCGACACAATGGCCATGAGCCGATATTGTGCGTTGCACCATTCTAGGAACTTGAGGGCGCGGCCAAACTTACACAAGCCTAGCGATTACCCCCAAATTGCCTATTCCGCCACTGATTCCGGTCGCTGTTCGCCCAAATTCAGGCCTTCTGCCGCGTTTCGGGCTGTCAGCCAGCCATCACGGCCGCCATTGCGCGGGCAACGCCGCCGATATTGTGCTGGTTCAGCGCGGCCACGCAGATGCGGCCTGAATCCACTCCATAGACGCCGAATTCGCTACGCAGGCGCTGCATCTGCGCCTGGTTCAGGCCCGAGTAGCTGAACATGCCTTGCTGGCGCGTCACGAAGCTCATGTCCTGAGTGACGCCCGCGGCCTTCAACTGCTCGACCAGCGCAACGCGCATCTCGCGGATGCGCACGCGCATGCCGGCCAGCTCCTGCTCCCACTGCGCGCGCAGCTCGGGCGTGGTCAGCACGGTGGCCACGACCTGGGCGCCATGGGTGGGCGGGTTCGAATAGTTGGTGCGGATGGCAATCTTCAGCTGGCTCAGCACGCGGGCGGTCTCGTCCTTGTTCTCGCAGACCACGCTCAGGGCGCCAACGCGCTCGCCGTACAGTGAGAAGCTCTTCGAGAACGAGGTCGCGACGAAGAAGGACAGGCCGGCGTCAAGGAATTGATGGACGACGGCGCCGTCCTCCTTGATGCCCTGACCGAAGCCCTGGTAAGCCATGTCCAGGAAGGGCACCAGGCCGCGCGCCTTGACGGTGGCGACCACGGCATCCCACTGCGCAGGCGTCAGGTCGTAGCCGGTCGGGTTGTGGCAGCAGGCGTGCAGCACCACGATGGTGCCTGCCGCGGCGGCGCTCAGCGCGTCCAGCATCGCCTGGACCTTGATGCCACGGGCCTCGGCGTCGTAGTAGGGGTAGTTCTCGACGGCGAAGCCGGCATTGGTGAACAGCGCGCGGTGGTTCTCCCAGCTCGGATCGGAGATCAGCACCTTGGCCTTGGGGTTCAGCGTCTGCAGGAAGTCGGCACCGACCTTGAGGCCTCCGGTGCCGCCCACGGCCTGCACGGTGGCCACGCGGCCAGCGGCCAGCACGGGATGGTCGGCACCGAACACCAGGCCCTGCACGGCCTTGTCATAGGCGGCGATGCCGTCGATCGGCAGATAGCCGCGTGGCTTGGCGGCTTCCTGCATCTGACGCTCCGCCTCGGCCACGCATTTCAGCAAGGGCAGCTTGCCGTTCTCGTCGAAATAGACGCCGACGCCCAGATTGACCTTGTTGGGGTTCGGATCGGCATTGAATTGTTCGTTCAGGCCCAGGATGGGGTCACGGGGAGCGAGTTCGACGGCGGCAAACAAGGACATGGGGGTTACTCGGCGGGTGGGTGATTTGAAGGCAGCGCCGCCTTCGGTTACGCTGGCGGGCTGCCCAGAATTCTACGGGTTCCCCCGGAGTCGCCATGCTTGATGATGTTGTTGCCCCCGCGCCTGCCGTCGAGGGCGAGTTCGTTTCCTTCCCCGATTCGCCATTCGAGCTGTTCCAGCCCTACCCGCCGGCGGGTGACCAGCCGACGGCCATCCAGCAGCTCGTCGAAGGTGTCAACGACGGCCTGAGCTTCCAGACCCTGCTGGGCGTGACCGGCTCTGGCAAGACCTTCACGATGGCCAATGTGATCGCCCGTCTGGGCCGGCCGGCGATCGTGTTCGCGCCGAACAAGACCCTGGCGGCCCAGCTGTACAGCGAGTTCCGCGAGTTCTTCCCGAAGAACGCGGTCGAATACTTCGTCAGCTACTACGACTACTACCAGCCCGAGGCCTATGTGCCGCAACGCGACCTGTTCATCGAGAAGGACAGCGCGATCAACGAGCACATCGAGCAGATGCGCCTGAGCTGCACCAAGAGCCTGCTGGAGCGGCGCGATGTGGTGATCGTGGCCTCGGTCAGCGCGATCTACGGTATCGGCAACCCTGCGGACTATCACCAGATGGTGATGACACTGCGCGTTGGCGACAAGATGGGCCAGCGCGACGTGATCGCCCAGTTGATACGGATGCAATACACCCGCAACGAGACCGAGTTTTCGCGTGGTGCCTTCCGCGTGCGTGGCGACACCATCGATGTGTTCCCGGCTGAGCACTCCGAGCTGGCCATCCGCATCGAGCTGTTCGACGACGAGATCGAGGCGCTGCAGCTGTTCGACCCGCTGACCGGCAAGATCCGCCAGAAGATCCCGCGCTTCACCGTCTACCCCAGCAGCCATTACGTGACGCCGCGCGAGCGCGTGCTGGCGGCGATGGACGGCATCAAGCAGGAATTGCGCGACCGCTCGGCGCAGTTCGTTGCGGAGGGCAAGCTGGTCGAGGCCCAGCGCATCGAGCAGCGCACCCGCTTCGACCTGGAAATGCTGCAGGAGGTGGGTCACTGCAAGGGCATCGAGAACTACACGCGGCATCTATCGGGTGCCAACCCGGGCGATCCGCCGCCCACGCTGGTGGACTATCTGCCGCCTGACGCCATCATGCTGCTCGATGAAAGCCATGTGCTGATCGGCCAGTTCAGCGGCATGTACAACGGCGACAAGGCGCGCAAGACCACGCTGGTCGAGTATGGCTTTCGCCTGCCCAGCGCGTTGGACAACCGGCCGCTGAAGTTCGAGGAGTTCGAGCGCAAGATGCGCCAGGCTATTTTCGTCTCGGCCACGCCCGGCAACTACGAGAACGACAACACCGGCCAGGTGGTGGAGCAGGTGGTGCGTCCCACTGGTCTGGTCGATCCTGTGGTCGAGGTGCGACCGGCCACCCGCCAGGTGGACGACGTGCTGCAGGAGATACGGCTGCGTGTCGAGATCAACGAACGGGTGCTGATCACCACCTTGACCAAGCGCATGGCAGAGCAGCTGACCGACTACCTCAGCGACAACGGCGTCAAGGTGCGCTATCTGCATTCGGACGTGGACACGGTCGAGCGGGTCGAGATCCTGCGCGATCTGCGCCTGGGCCTGTTCGATGTGCTGGTGGGCATCAACCTGCTGCGCGAGGGCCTGGACATCCCCGAGGTCTCGCTGGTCGCCATCTTGGACGCCGACAAGGAGGGTTTCCTGCGCGCCGAGCGCTCGCTGGTGCAGACCATAGGCCGCGCGGCCCGCAATCTGAACGGCAGGGCCATTCTCTATGCCGACCGCATGACCGAGTCGATGAAGAAGGCCATCGGCGAGACCGAGCGCCGTCGCAACAAGCAGATCGCCTTCAATGAGGCCAATGGCATCACGCCGCGCAGCGTGCAGAAGAAGGTGCGCGACATGATCGACGGCGTCTACTCCGAGAAGTCGGGGCGAGACGATCAGAAACTGCTCGGTGCCAGCGGTCTGGAGCTTGAGGAGCTGTCCGAGAAAGACCTCAGCAAGCGCATCACCCTGCTAGAAAAGCAGATGCTGGAGCACGCCCACAATCTGGAGTTCGAGAAGGCCGCCCGGGTGCGAGATCAATTGGCCCAGCTGCGTGAGCGCGCATTTGGCGGCAGTGCGCACGACAACATCGTGCCGATTTCAACCGCACGCCCGGGCCGCTGACGCCCCGTGGGCAGGGTCCAGAGGCGCCACAGAGCTAATGCCGACTAAATTAGTCGGACTCTGTTATAATTGACTTAATCGCTCGGACATTGCCACGGGTTAACCCGTGTACTCCAAGAGCCCTGGCGAGGGAGTTTAGATCCGGGTCAACCCGCAGGGGTTTACCCAGAGGCCCACAAGGCCAAAGGAGTTTTGTATGCGTCTCACCACCAAAGGTCGTTTTGCGGTCACCGCGATGATCGATTTGGCACTGCGCGAGAACAATGGCCCGGTCGCCCTGGCGGCCATCAGCCAACGCCAGCAGATTTCCCTGTCCTATCTGGAGCAGCTGTTCGGCAAGCTGCGCCGCCACGAACTGGTGGAAAGCACGCGCGGCCCTGGCGGCGGCTATTCGCTGGGCCGCAAGTCCAGCGAGATCACCGTGGCCGACATCATCGTCGCCGTCGATGAGCCTATCGACGCCACCGGCTGTGGCGGCAAAGAGAACTGCATGGGCGAAGACACCGGGCGCTGCATCACGCACGAGCTGTGGACCAGCCTGAACGCCAAGATGATCGAGTACCTCGACTCCGTCTCGCTGAAGAAGCTGGTCGATGACCAGCTGTCCAAGGGCGTGACGATAGAGGAGTCGCCGATCAAGCGGGCCATCTCCTCGCAACCCGTGCTCAAGCCGATCCGCATCACCGCGCCGAACTCGGTGTTCGCGTTGGGCAATGCCTTCACGAAGTAATCCTCTCCAAAAAGTATTCACCGCATGGACATGACTCCTCATTTCCCGATCTATATGGACTACGGTGCGACCACGCCGGTGGATCCGCGCGTCGTCAGCGTCATGGTGCCCTGGCTGAATGAGCATTTCGGCAACCCCGCCTCGCGCAGCCACGCCTGGGGCTGGGAAGCGGAAGCGGCCGTCGAGAAGGCCCGCGAGGAAGTTGCCAGCCTGATCCACGCCGACCCGCGCGAGATCGTCTGGACCTCGGGCGCCACCGAGTCGATCAATCTGGCCATCAAGGGCGCGGCGCATTTCTACAAGACCCGTGGCAAGCACATCATCACCCTGAAGACCGAGCACAAGGCGGTGCTGGACACCTGCCGCGAGTTGGAGCGCCAGGGCTTTGATGTCACCTACCTAGATGTCGAAGCCAACGGCCTGCTGGACCTGGACAAGTTCAAGGCCGCGCTACGGCCCGACACCATCCTGGTCTCGGTGCTGTTCGTCAACAACGAGATCGGTGTGATCCAGGACATCACGGCGATCGGCAATATTTGCCGAGAGAAGGGCATCATCTTCCACGTCGATGCGGCCCAGGCCACCGGCAAGGTCGTGATCGACGTGACCCAGCTGCCCGTCGATCTGATGAGCCTGGCCTCGCACAAGACCTATGGCCCCAAGGGCATCGGCGCGCTATTCGTGCGCCGCAAGCCCCGCGTGCGCCTAGAGGCGCAGATGCACGGTGGCGGCCACGAGCGCGGCATGCGTTCTGGCACCTTGGCCACGCACCAGATCGTCGGCATGGGCGAGGCCTTTCGCCTGGCCAAGCTGGAAATGGGTACCGAGATCGAGCGCATCCGCATGCTGCACAAGCGCCTGCTGGACGGCCTGAGCGGCATCGAACAGGTGTTCGTCAATGGCGACCTTGAGCGTCGCGTGCCACACAACCTGAACATCTCGTTCAACTATGTCGAGGGCGAGTCGCTGATCATGGGCGTGAAGGGTATTGCCGTGTCGTCCGGCTCGGCCTGCACCTCTGCCAGTCTGGAGCCCAGCTATGTGCTGCGAGCACTGGGCCGCAGCGACGAGCTGGCGCATTCATCCCTGCGCATGACGATCGGCCGCTTCACCACGGTCGAAGAGATCGACTACGCCGTCAGCACCTTGAAAGACCGCGTCGCCAAGCTGCGCGAGCTCTCGCCCTTGTGGGATATGTACAAGGACGGCATCGACATCAGCACGATTCAATGGGCTGCTCATTGAGCGGCGCAGACCAGGAGAAAAATCATGGCATACAGCGAAAAAGTCGTTGATCACTACGAAAACCCCCGCAACGTCGGCAACTTCGAAAAGGGTGACGACACGGTAGGCACCGGCATGGTCGGCGCGCCGGCCTGCGGCGACGTGATGAAGCTGCAGATCAAGGTCAATCCGGCCACCGGCCTGATCGAAGACGCGAAGTTCAAGACCTATGGCTGCGGGTCGGCGATTGCGTCGAGCTCGCTGGTCACCGAATGGGTCAAGGGCAAGACCTTGGACCAGGCCTTGGAGATCAAGAACACCTTGATCGCCGAAGAACTGGCCCTGCCGCCGGTGAAGATCCACTGCTCGATCCTGGCCGAAGACGCCATCAAGGCGGCGGTGGACGATTACCGCGCCAAGCATTCGCACTGAGCGGGCGGCAAGCAATGGCAGTCACTCTGACCGAAGCGGCGGCCCGCCATGTGTCGCGCTACATCACCAAGCGCGGCAAGGGCGTGGGCGTGCGCCTGGGCGTCAAGACGACCGGCTGCTCCGGCCTGGCCTACAAGCTGGAGTATGCCGATGACGTGGCGCCCGAGGATGTGATCTTCGAGGGCCATGGCGTCAAGGTCCTGATCGACCCGAAGAGCCTGCCCTATCTGGACGGCACCGAGCTGGACTTCGTGCGCGAGGGCTTGAACGAAGGCTTCAAGTTCTACAACCCGCGTGAGAAAGACCGCTGCGGCTGCGGCGAATCGTTCCGCGTGTAAAGTCTCGCCTCGCTGATCAAAGGCGCGGCTGTTGGCCGCGCCTTTTTCTTGGGTACTTTGGCTTCGATACAAAGCTGGACATGAAACTCGACGACGACGACTTTGCCCTGTTCGACCTGCCGCGCACCTTCGCGCAGGACAGGGAGAACATCGACCAGCGCTGGAAGGCATTGCAGTCCGAGGTCCATCCCGACCGCTTTGCCGCCGTGGGGGGCGCGTCGCAGCGTCTTGCGATGCAGTGGGCCGTGCGCGTCAACGAGGCGCACCGCCGCCTGCGCGATCCCTTGTCCCGAGCCGCTTACCTGTGCGAGTTGCTGGGTGCGCCTATCAATGCAGAGAACAACACCGCGATGCCCGCGAGCTTTCTGATGGAGCAGATGGAATGGCGCGAGGCGCTGGATGAAGCCTCGGACGCGGCCGAGGTCGAGGCACTGGACGACGAGGTACTGAAACGCGAGCGCGCCTTGCAAGAGCACATTGGCAAGCTGCTGGATGAGCAGGGCGATGCCGAGGCGGCCTCGGCCGAGGTGCGCGCTCTGATGTTTATCACCCGCTTCCGCGAAGACATCAATCGGCGCTTGGAACAGTTGGAATCCTGAGAGTTTTATGGCCCTGCTACAGATATCCGAACCCGGGCAGTCGCCCGACCCGCACCAGCGCCGCTATGCCGTTGGCATCGACCTGGGCACGACCCATTCGCTGGTGGCGGCGATGCGCAACGGCGTGGCCGAGTGCCTGCCCGACGCCGCCGGTCGCCTGATCCTGCCTTCGGCCGTGCGCTACCTCGGCGAGGGCCGCCGCCAGATTGGCCAGGAGGCTCTGGAGCAGCAGGCGCAGGATCCCGAGAACACCATTGTTTCGGTCAAGCGTTTCATGGGCCGTGCGCTGCGCGATATCACCGAGCGCAAGCAGCTGCCCTACCACTTCGAGGACAGCGAAGGCATGCTGGGCCTGCACACGCGGGATGGCCTGAAGTCGCCGGTCGAGGTTTCGGCCGAGATCCTGGCCACGCTGCGCTTCCGCGCCGAAGACACGTTCAACGACGATCTGTTCGGCGCCGTGATCACCGTGCCGGCCTATTTCGACGACGCCCAGCGCCAGGCGACCAAAGACGCGGCCAAGCTGGCCGGTTTGAACGTGCTGCGCCTGATCAACGAGCCCACGGCCGCGGCGATCGCCTATGGCCTGGACAACGCCAGCGAAGGCCTTTATGCGGTCTATGACCTCGGCGGCGGCACCTTCGACATCTCGCTGCTGCGTCTGAGCCGCGGCGTGTTCGAGGTCGTGGCCACTGGTGGTGACTCGGCGTTGGGCGGCGATGACTTCGACCGCGCGCTGGCCGATTGGGCCTTGGCCCAGGCCGGCCGCAGCATCAGCAGCGCGCACGACAAGCGAGCGGTGCTGGTCGCGGCTCGGGCGGCCAAGGAAGCCTTGTCGAATCAGGCAAGCGTCTGGCTGCGCAGTCCGCTGGACGAGGGCGAGCTTGCCGTCGAGCTGACCCGTGAACAGTTCGAAGTGCTGGCCAAGCCGCTGGTCGATCGCACCCTGTCGGCCGTGAAGCGCGTGCTGCGCGACGCCAAACTGAAGGTCGGCGATGTGCAGGGCACGGTGATGGTCGGCGGCTCGACCCGCATGCCCTGCGTTCAGACGGCAGTGGGCGACCTGTTCGGCAAGACGCCGCTGACCAATCTGAATCCTGACGAGGTGGTGGCACTGGGCGCCGCGATCCAGGCCAATCAGCTGGCCGGCAATGCCGCCAATGGCGACATCCTGTTGCTGGACGTGATCCCGCTGTCGCTGGGGCTGGAGACGATGGGCGGCCTGGTCGAGCGCATCATCGAACGCAATGCGACGATTCCGGTGGCCAAGGCGCAGGACTTCACCACCTTCAAGGACGGCCAGACAGCGATGGCCCTGCATGTGGTGCAGGGTGAGCGCGAGCTGGTGTCCGATTGCCGGTCGCTGGCCCGCTTCGAACTGCGCGGAATTCCGCCCATGGTGGCCGGTGCTGCGCGTATCCGGGTCACCTTCCAGGTCGATGCCGATGGTCTCCTGAGCGTGTTCGCCAAGGAAACGGTGTCGGGCGTCGAAGCTAAGATCGTGGTCAAGCCCAGCTATGGCCTGTCCGACGACAGAATAGCGACCATGCTGCGCGACAGCTTCGCCACCGCCGAGACCGATATGAAGATCCGCGCGCTGCGCGAGTCCCAGGTCGAGGCCGAGCGCATGCGTCTGGCCACACGCTCGGCGCTGGAGGTCGATGGCGATCTGCTCGCACCCGATGAGCTCGAAGCGATCGAGTCTCTGCTGACGGCGCTGAGCCAGGTCGAGGCCGGTGAGGACAACGCCGCCATCGATACGGCCGTCGAGGCGCTGGCCAAAGGCACCGAGGCCTTTGCCGCCGAGCGGATGAACCGTGGCATACGCCAGGCCCTGACCGGCCGCAACGTCGAACAAATCTGATGTACTCCGGAAGGTAGCGCCATGCCCATCATCAAAATTCTGCCGCACAGCGAGTACTGCCCGGACGGCGCCAGCATCAAGGCCGACGGCGGCACCAGCATCTGCGAGGCGCTGCTCGAGAACGGCATCGCGATCGAGCATGCCTGCGACATGGTCTGCGCCTGCACCACCTGCCATGTGATCGTGCGCGAGGGCTTCAACTCACTGGGCGAGATGGATGACAGCGAGGAGGACCTGCTGGACCGCGCCTGGGGCCTGGAGCCCAATTCGCGGCTGAGCTGCCAGGCCATCCTGTCGCAGACCGATGTGACGATAGAGATACCGAAGTACTCGATCAACCACGCCAAGGAAGGTCACTGAGTCGGCCATGAGGGTTCTGGGCTTCGAATCGTCCTGCGACGAAACCGGTGTGGCGCTCGTTGATGTGCAGCCGCAGGGCACGCCGACGCTGATTGCACAGGCGCTGCACAGCCAGATCGACATGCACCAGGCCTACGGCGGCGTGGTGCCCGAGCTGGCCTCGCGCGACCATATCCGCCGCGTGCTGCCGCTGACGCGCCAGGTGCTGGCCGAGGCCGGCATGGCGCTGAGCGAGATCGATGTCATCGCCTACACGCGGGGGCCGGGTCTTGCCGGAGCCCTGCTGGTCGGTGCCGGCGTGGCGGTGTCCATGGCCGCAGCCTTGGGCAAGCCGACCCTGGGCGTGCATCACCTGGAAGGGCATCTGCTGTCACCGTTCCTGTCGGCCGATCCGCCCGAGTTTCCGTTCATCGCGCTGCTGGTCTCCGGTGGCCACACGCAGCTGATGCGCGTGGACCAGGTCGGCAGCTACGAGATGCTGGGCGAAACGATTGACGATGCCGCTGGCGAAGCCTTCGACAAGAGCGCCAAGCTGATGGGCCTGCCGTATCCGGGCGGTCCGCATCTGTCACGTCTGGCTCAAGACGGCGACGAGAGGGCCTTCGACCTGCCGCGGCCGATGCTGCGAAGCGGCAAGCCGGACTTCAGCTTTGCGGGCCTGAAGACCGCCGTGCTGACCCAGATCAAGAAACTGGGCGATTCACCTGAACCACAGCAACTCGCCGATCTGGCGGCCTCGACTCAGGCCTCCATCGTCGAGGTGCTGGTGCACAAGTCGTTACTGGCGCTGAAGGAATCAGGGCTCAAGCGTCTGGTCGTGGCCGGTGGCGTGGGTGCCAATGCCAAGCTGCGCGAGCAGCTCAACAAGGCCTGCGCCAAGCGCGGCATTCGCGTGCACTACCCCGAGCTGCACTTGTGCACCGACAACGGCGCGATGATCGCCATGGCCGCCGCGATGCGCTTGCAAAGCGGCCAGGCGCAACTGGAGCAGGGCGGGGCGTTCGATGTGAAGCCCCGCTGGGACTTGAGTCTCAGCTGACGCTCAAGGTCGATGCGCTGGCCGGCTGGCGCTTGGTTAGGGTCAAGGTCAGCACGCCGCCTTCCATCGTGGCCACCGATTCGGCCTGGTTGACCTCGGTCGGCAAGACCAGGCTGCGGGCGTACTTGGCGCTTGAGCGCTCGCGGTACAGCACCTTGGCTTCGTCCTTCTTCTCGGTGGCTTGCAGTACCTCAGTTTCGACATTGACGCGGCGGCCGTCGATGGAGATCTTCACCTGCTCCTTGGCGATGCCGGGCATGTCCAGCTGCACCAGATAGGCGGTGTCAGTCTCGGTCACGTCGAGTGCCGGCGTGCGCACAGGAGCGACGGGCTCGGCCTTGGCCGCAGCGTTCAGAAAGCGGTCGAAGCTGTCGTCAAACAGACGGTCCAGCGAACGAGAGAAGGCGGGCGTATGACGGCGAGCGGGAAGCAAAAACATGGATGACTCCTACAATGACAACAAGACAACGCTGCGTCGAAACCAAAGCCGCTGCAGCCCATGCCGCATACCTGGGAGCGGCTTTTTTGTATTCAAGCCCCCCAAGGGTTTTGCGCTTCAGATGACTCCAACTTCTCGCTTCACCCGCCGCGCGCTGGCGTCCCTTGCATTGGCCCTGCTGGGCCTCGGCGGCAATGCGCAAGCGCAGCCCGAGCCAATACGGCTGGCCATGATCGAGGGCCTGTCCGGCCCCTTTGCCAATGCGGGTGAGGCGGTGTTCCGCAATCTGCTGTGGGCCACCGAGCGTGTCAATCAGCGCGGCGGCGTCAAGCTGCCCGGCGGTGCGCGGCCCTTGGAATTGCTGCGCTTCGACAGCAAGGGCAATGCCGAGGAGGCGCTGTCGGTGCTGCGCGCCGCCATCGACCAGAAGGCCGGCTATGTGCTGCAGGGCAATAGCTCGGCCACGGCGGCGGCCTTGATCGACGCGCTGAACAAGCACAACGAGCGCATGCCTGCGCAGCGCGCGCTCTTCCTCAACTACTCGGCCGTCGATCCCGCGTTGACCAACGAGAAATGCTCGTTCTGGCACTTCCGCTTCGATGCCCATGCGGACATGCGGCTGGCCGCGCTGACCGATGTGCTGAGGACCGACAGCCAGATCAAGAAGATCTACCTGATCGGCCAGGACTACAGCTTCGGTCAGCATGTGCTGAGAAAAGGCCGCGAGATGATCGCCGCCAAGCGGCCCGACATCGCCATCGTCGGCGATGAACTTCATCCGATCGGCCGCATCAAGGACTTCATCCCGTACGCGAACAAGATCAAGGCCAGCGGCGCGCAGGCGGTGCTGACCGGCAACTGGGGCAATGACCTGACCTTGTTGATCAAGGCGGCCAAGGAGGTCGGACTGGACGCGCGCTTCTTCACTTTCTACGGCAATGGCCTGGGTGCGCCTGCGGCCATTGGCGAGGCAGGCGTTGATCGCGTGCTAGCCGTGGCCGAATGGCATCCGAACGTCGGCACGGCCGCCTCGGACACCTTCTACGCGAGCTTCCGTCAGCGCTTTCCGCGCCCTGAGGACGACTATGTCCACGCCCGCATGCAGGCGATGGTCGAGGTGCTGGTGGCCGGCATGGAGCGCGCCAAGAGCGTCGAACCTGCGGCCGTGGCCCGGGCGATGGAGGGCCTGACCTATGACGGCCGTACCTTGGGCGGTGTGCATCAAGGGGTGATGCGTGCTGCCGACCACCAGTTCATCCAGCCGCTCTACGTCAGCGTGATGCGCAAGGCGGGCACGCCCGGCGTGCGCTTCGACAACGAGGCCTCAGGCTATGGCTTCAGGACCGTGCGCTATGTGGATGCGACCCAGGCCGAGCAGCCACACCAGTGCGCGATGATTCGCCCCAACAACTGAGTGGAAGACCCATGCGCAGCGTGATCCAGCAACTCCCAGGCTCCAAGATTCGCGAGGTCGCCAATTCGGCGATGGGCCGCAACGATGTGCTGGCCTTCTGGTTCGGCGAGAGCGATGAGCCGACACCGGACTTCGTCGTCGAGGCCGCCACCGCCTCGCTGCAGCGCGGTGAAACGTTCTACGCCCACAACCTGGGCCTGCCCGAGTTGCGCCAGGCGCTGGCAGACTACACCAGTGCCTTGCACCGCCCCGTCGGCATCGACCGCATCGCCGTCACGTCCTCGGGCGTCAGCGCGCTGATGCTGGCGATGCAGGCCCTGCTGGACGCCGGTGACGAGGTCGTGGCAGTGGTGCCTATCTGGCCCAATCTGACCGCCCAGCCGGCCATCCTGGGCGCCAACGTCAAGCGTGTTTCGCTGCATCCGAAGCAGGGCGCCTGGACGCTGGATCTGGACGAGCTGCTGGCCGCGATCACGCCGCAGACCCGCGCCCTGATCGTCAATGCCCCGAACAACCCGACCGGCTGGACCCTGACCCGCGACGAGCAGCAGGCCCTGCTGGAGCACTGCCGCCGCACCGGCACCTGGATCATCGCCGACGAGGTTTACGAGCGCCTGTACTACCCGGAAGGCGCCCGCACTGCGCCGAGCTTTCTGGACATCGCCGACCCGCAGGACCGGCTGATCGTCGTGCACAGCTTCTCGAAGAGCTTTCTGATGACCGGCTGGCGCCTGGGCTGGATGGTGCTGCCGGCCGAGCTGCTGGACGCAATGGGCAAGCTGATCGAATACAACACCTCCTGCGCGCCGGTGTTCGTGCAGCGCGGCGCGCTGGCGGGTCTGGCCCAGGCGGATCGCTTTGTGCCGGAACTGCGCGCGCGGATGCAGGCTTGCCGGGATCGGCTTCTGCCGGCGTTGGCGGCGATGCCCGGTGTCGAGGTGGCCACGCCGCTGGGTGGCATGTATGCCTTCTTCCGCATCGCGGGCGAGTCCGACTCGCTGGCCATGGCCAAGCGCCTGGTCAGCGAGGCAGGATTGGGGCTGGCGCCGGGCGCGGCCTTTGGTGCCGAGAGCGAAGGCTGGCTGCGCTGGTGCTTTGCCTCGCGCGACCCGGCGCGGCTCGATCAGGGTGTGACCCGCCTGCGCAGCGTACTTGATATATAATTCGCAGCTTCGCCTGGAGATGGGCGTCGATGTAGTAGCACGGTATGGGTCGGTTTCACCCGTAACCGCAAGTTCAACTGGAAACCGTTCGAGTGGCAGCGCCACCGTGCGGCTTTTCCGCCAATAAAGGAAATCCTCATGGCAGTAGCTGACCTGAACAAGGCACAAATCGTCAAAGACAATGCGCGCAGCGCTGGCGACACCGGTTCGCCCGAAGTGCAAGTCGCCATTCTGACGGCCCGCATCAACGACCTGACCCCTCACTTCAAGACCCACCTGAAGGACCACCACGGTCGCCGCGGTCTGCTGAAGATGGTCAATCAGCGCAAGAGCCTGCTGGCTTACCTGAAGTCGAAGGACGCATCGCGCTACACCGCGCTGATCCAGAAACTCGGCCTGCGCAAGTAAGTTCAAGATGAACAAGAAGAGCCTGTCTGGATGCTCCAGCACAGGCTCTTTGTTTTTGGAAAACTCGACGGATATCGGCGCTGATGTGTCATTCCACCGACGTTTCGTGCCCCGCCGCGCACGCTAATTTCGCTGGAATGGCATCTCGCCTTCTGTCGCTGTTCCGGGCTTGAGTTGCCGCCCCAAGGCACTTGATACAAACGGAGAAACGACAATGAGCATGTTCAACAAAGTCACCAAGACCTTCCAATGGGGCGAGCACAGCGTCACCCTTGAGACCGGCGAAGTCGCCCGTCAAGCTTCCGGCGCCGTGGTCGCCAATGTCGATGGCACGATGGTGCTGGCCACCGTGGTTGCCAAGACCGAAGCCAAGGCCGGCCAGGACTTCTTCCCGCTGACCGTCGACTACCTCGAGAAGACCTATGCCGCCGGCAAGATCCCCGGCAGCTTCTTCAAGCGTGAAGGCCGCCCGAGCGAACTGGAAACCCTGACCTCGCGCCTGATCGACCGCCCGATCCGCCCGCTGTTCCCGGAAGGTTTCTACAACGAAGTGCAAGTGGTGATCCACGTGCTGTCGTTGAACCCTGAGGTGCAGGCCGACATCGTGTCTTTGATTGCATCGAGTGCCGCGCTGGCGATCTCGGGCATTCCGTTCAATGGCCCCATCGGTGCTGCCCGCGTGGGCTACATCAACGGCGCCTATGTGCTGAATCCCAGCCAGACTCAGCTGAAGGAATCGAAGCTGGACCTGATCGTCGCCGGCACCGAAGCTGCCGTGCTGATGGTCGAGTCCGAAGCCGACCAACTGAGCGAAGAAATCATGCTCGGCGGTGTGGTGTTCGGTCACGAGCAGGGCAATATCGCCATTGCCGCGATCAATGACCTGGTGCGTGATGCCGGCAAGCCGGCCTGGGACTGGAAGGCGCCTGCCAAGGACGAAGCCTTCATCGCCAAGGTCAACGGCCTGGCCGAGGAAGCGCTGCGCGCCGCCTACCAGATCCGCTCCAAGCAAGCCCGCACGCAGGCCTGCCGCGCCGCCAACGCTTCGGTGTTCGCCGCGCTGAGCGCCGAGGGTGTTGCCTTCGACAAGGTCGAAGTCGAAAGCCTGCTGTTCGAGATCGAGGCGCGCATCGTGCGCAGCCAGATCCTGGCCGGCGAGCCCCGCATCGACGGTCGCGACACGCGCACCGTGCGTGCCATCGAGATCCGCAACAGCGTGCTGCCGCGCGCCCACGGCTCGTCGCTGTTCACCCGTGGTGAAACCCAGGCCCTGGTCGCTGCGACCCTGGGTACCGAGCGCGATGCACAGCGCATCGACGCGCTGGCCGGCGAGTTCACCGAGCACTTCATGCTGCACTACAACATGCCTCCGTTCGCCACCGGCGAAACGGGTCGTGTCGGTAGCCCGAAGCGCCGCGAAATCGGCCACGGCCGCCTGGCCAAGCGCGCGCTGGTCGCCGTGCTGCCGGACCGTGCCGAGTTCCCCTACGCAATGCGCGTGGTCTCGGAAATCACCGAGTCCAATGGCTCCTCGTCGATGGCTTCGGTCTGCGGCGGCTGCCTGGCCTTGATGGACGCCGGCGTGCCTTTGAAGGCACACGTGGCCGGCATCGCCATGGGCCTGATCAAGGACGCGAACCGCTTCGCCGTGCTGACCGACATCCTGGGCGATGAAGATCATCTGGGTGACATGGACTTCAAGGTGGCCGGCACGACCACCGGCGTGACCGCCCTGCAGATGGACATCAAGATCCAGGGCATCACCAAGGAAATCATGCAGGTCGCACTGGCACAAGCCAAGGAAGCGCGCCTGCACATCCTGTCGAAGATGGTGGAGGCGATGAGTGTCGCCAAGACCGAGGTGTCGGAGTTCGCACCCCGCCTGTACACGATGAAGATCAATCCGGAAAAGATCCGTGATGTGATCGGCAAGGGTGGAGCGGTGATTCGCGCGCTGACCGAAGAGACCGGCACGCAGATCGACATCGCCGAAGACGGCACGATCACGATCGCCTCGACCGACAGCGCCATGGCCGACCTGGCCAAGCTGAAGATCGAGCAGATCACGGCCGAAGTCGAAGTGGGCAAGATCTACGAAGGCCCGGTCGTCAAGATTCTGGACTTCGGCGCACTGATCAACCTGCTGCCCGGCAAGGACGGCCTGCTGCACATCAGCCAGATCGCGCACCAGCGCGTCGAGAAGGTCACCGACTTCCTGACCGAAGGGCAAGTGGTCAAAGTCAAGGTGCTGGAGACCGACGAGAAGGGCCGCGTCAAGCTGTCGATGAAGGCGCTGCTGGACCGCCCGGAACAGCAGTAAGCCGACTGGGTGAGGGCTGCGGTCCTCACCCCTGGAAGCCTTCCATGCAAGCGATAGAAATCACCCGCTTTGGCGCCCCCGAGGTGCTGCAACTCGCCACCCGACCCGACCCCGTTGCCGGGGCAGGGGAGGTGCTGGTGCGCGTGCGCGCGTCGGGCGTGAACCGCCCGGACGTGCTGCAGCGCAAGGGCATGTATGCCAGCCCCCCCGGGGCTAGCGACCTGCCCGGGCTGGAGATTGCCGGCGAGATCATCGACGGTGATGAGGCGGCGTTGGCGGCGGCCGGCTTCAAGCTCGGTGACCGCGTCTGTGCGCTGGTCGCCGGCGGCGGTTATGCCGAGCTGTGCACGGCACCGATTGCGCAGTGCCTGCCGGTGCCCACGGGCTTCAGCGACGTCGAGGCGGCCAGCCTGCCCGAGACCTTCTTCACCGTCTGGTCGAATGTGTTCGAGCGGGTGCGGTTGCTGCCCGGCGAAACGCTGCTGATCCACGGTGGCACCAGCGGCATCGGCGTCACCGCCATCCAGCTGGGCAAGGCCTTTGGCGCGACGGTCATCGTCACGGCCGGCAGCGATGCCAAGTGCCAGGCCTGCCTGGAGCTGGGCGCCGACGCGGCGATCAACTACAAGACGCAGGACTTTCGCGAGGAGGCCTTGCGTCTGACCGAGGGTCGTGGCGTCAATGTGATCCTGGACATGGTGGCGGGCTCCTATATCGAGCGCGGCGTGCAATGCCTGGCCGAGGATGGCCGCATCGTCGTCATCGCGGTGCAGGGCGGGGTGCAGGCCAATTTGGATGCCGGCCTGCTGTTGCGCCGACGTCTGACCATCACCGGCTCGACCCTGCGTCCGCGCAGCCTGGCCTTCAAGGCTGCGTTGGCGCAATCGCTGCGCACGCGGGTCTGGCCCTTGCTGGACCAGCGCGTCATCAAGCCCGTGGTTTACAAGACGATGCCGGCTGCGCAAGCGGCCCAGGCGCATGAATTGATGGAGTCGGGCGAGCATGTCGGCAAGATCGTGCTCACCTGGCCATGAAATCCCGGAGAGTATGAACATGCGCAAGAAATTGGTGGTTGGCAACTGGAAGATGCATGGCTCGCGGGCCAGCAATGCAGCCCTGCTGTCGGGTCTGCGCGAGGCCGGTCCGTGGAATGCCGATGTGGCCGTCTGCGTGCCGTTTCCGTACATCACCGAAACCGCGCTGGCCCTGACCGGCCAGGCCATGAGCTTCGGCGCCCAGGATTGCTCGGCGCATGAGCAGGGCGCTTACACCGGCGAGGTGTCGGCGGCGATGCTGGCCGATGTCGGCTGCCGCTATGTGATCGTCGGCCACTCGGAGCGCCGCGCCTTCCATCATGAAAGCGACCAGTTGGTGGCCGACAAGGCCAAGGCCGCGCTGGCCCATGGTGTGACGCCCATCGTCTGTGTCGGCGAGACCCGCGCCGAGCGCGAGGCCGGCCAGACCGAGGCGGTGGTCAAGCGCCAGCTGGCTGCCGTGATCCACACGCTGACGCATTGCATCGGCGAGATCGTGCTGGCCTATGAGCCGGTCTGGGCCATTGGCACAGGCCTGACGGCCTCGCCGGAAGAGGCTCAGGCGGTGCATGCCGTGCTGCGCATGCAACTGCATGCCGCGACGCAAAAGTCGGATGCGATGCGCATCCTGTATGGCGGCAGCGTCAAGCCCGACAACGCCGTCAGCCTGTTTGGCCAGCCCGACATCGACGGCGGCCTGATCGGCGGTGCAGCCTTGAAGGCAGCCGACTTCAGCGCCATCTGCCGGGCTGCCGGCTGATCGGCCAACACAACAAATGACTGGCGTGACCCCCTGGGCGCGCCAACACTGAATATTGAACTTGGAGTGAGTTGAAATGCAGATCTTGATGAACCTGGTGCTGATCGTGCAAATGCTGAGCGCGCTGACCATGATTGGCCTGGTGTTGATCCAGCACGGCAAGGGCGCCGACATGGGTGCGTCCTTCGGCAGCGGCGCTTCGGGCAGCCTGTTCGGCGCCACCGGCAGCGCGAATTTTCTGTCGCGCAGCACGGCCGTGGCTGCCACGCTCTTCTTTGCCTGCACCTTGGCCATGGCCTATTTCGGCAGTCACCTGATGACCACGACAGGTGAGTCCAGTTCTATCCTCGACAAGGCCGCGCCAGCAGCCAGTGCACCGGCTGCCGCCAGTGCGGTGGGCAGCACGGTGCCGGGTGCCATTCCGGGTGCCCTGCCGAGCGTACCCGCGCCTGCTCCCGCCGCCTCCAAGTAACTGCCTGCTGCACTACAGAGACAGCCCGGAGATTCAGCGCATATTTCAGAGGAAAGTGCCCGGACCTAGGGTAATTTCGGTCTAGAATACGAGGCTGTTTGAAACGCCAGCCTCATGCGCTTCAAGCACTCAAAAATGCCGTCGTGGTGAAATTGGTAGACACGCTATCTTGAGGGGGTAGTGGCGAAAGCTGTGCGAGTTCGAGTCTCGCCGACGGCACCAGTTTCGAAATTCTGAGCAAGCGCACGCAAGGGCCTGATCCGGCGCCTTGCTGTTGCGGTTCAAGTGCAGCGCCCGGTCATGACGTCCATCAAAAAGGCGTAGCGGGAGACAAGCGGGCGTAAGCCGCAAGCGACCATAATGGGCGTTGGCGGCGCGCCCGTTGCGCTTGATGGGTTCAAGTCCTGGGCACTGTGCGCGGGCCGCGCCGGATGATTGAAGTTCTAGCCAACGCCAAAAAAGAGCATTCCCCATGAATCTGGACCAGTACCTGCCTGTCATCCTCTTCATCCTGGTCGGCACGGCGGTCGGTATTGCGCCCCAGGTGCTGGGCTTCATCTTCGGCCCCAACCGTCCCGACGCTGCCAAAAACTCGCCTTACGAGTGCGGCTTCGAAGCCTTCGAAGACGCGCGCATGAAGTTCGACGTGCGCTACTACCTCGTCGCCATCCTATTCATCTTGTTTGACCTGGAAATTGCCTTCCTGTTTCCGTGGGCGGTGTCGCTGCGCGAAATCGGTGCCACTGGCTTCTGGGCGATGATGGTTTTTCTGGGCATTCTGGTCGTGGGTTTCATCTACGAGTGGAAAAAAGGCGCCCTCGACTGGGAATAAATGAAGCCCCTCGTCCGATGGATACATTGGCCGATCCCCCGAGGGGATGCGGGCCGGCTTGGGAGCGGCCCGGCGCTCGGCCCGCAGCGCGCTGTTGCAGATTGGAATAAATATGGGTATTGAAGGCGTTCTCAAAGAAGGCTTTGTCACCACCTCGGTGGACACGCTGATCAACTGGTCCAAGACCGGCTCACTGTGGCCAATGACCTTCGGCCTGGCCTGCTGCGCCGTCGAGATGATGCATGCGGGTGCCGCCCGCTATGACATCGACCGCTTCGGCATGCTGTTCCGCCCGAGTCCCCGGCAGTCCGACCTGATGATTGTTGCAGGCACGCTGTGCAACAAGATGGCGCCGGCGCTGCGCAAGGTCTATGACCAGATGGCCGAGCCGCGCTGGGTGCTCTCGATGGGCTCCTGCGCCAACGGCGGCGGCTACTACCACTACAGTTATTCGGTCGTACGCGGCTGCGACCGCATCGTGCCGGTTGATGTGTACGTGCCCGGCTGCCCGCCCACCGCGGAAGCACTGCTCTACGGCATCCTGCAGCTGCAGGCCAAGATCCGCCGTGAAAACACGATCGCGCGCTGAAGGCTGGCACAGATGAGCAAACTAGACACCCTCCAGCAAGCGCTGCAGACCCTGCTCGGTGAGCGCATCCGGTCGTTGACCAGCGCCCTGGGCGAGTTGACCCTGACCGTCGCCGCCAAGGACTACACCGAGGTGGCCACCACCCTGCGCGACCATCCCGAACTGCGCTTCGAGCAGTTGATAGACCTGTGCGGTCTGGACTACAGCACCTATAAAGATGGCCTGCACGAGGGGCCACGCTTTGCCGTGGTTTCGCATCTGCTGTCCATCAGCAAGAACTGGCGCCTGCGCCTCGTCGTCAACTGCCCGGAAGACGATCTGCCACGCGTCGATGCGCTGACCCCGGTGTGGAACTCGGCCAGCTGGTTCGAGCGCGAAGCCTTCGACATGTTCGGCATCATCTTTGACGGCCACGAAGACCTGCGCCGCATCCTGACTGACTACGGCTTCATCGGCCACCCGATGCGCAAGGACTTCCCGACCACCGGCCATGTGGAGATGCGCTATGACGCCGAGCAGAAGCGCGTCATCTACCAGCCCGTCACCATCGAGCCGCGCGAGATCACGCCGCGCATCATCCGTGAAGACAACTACGGCGGTCTGCACTGAGATGGCAAAGCTGCCGCGTCCCGCTTCCCAAGGTATTTCCGGCCACCGCGCATTGCGCGCTGCCTGAGGCTTCTATGGCTGATATCAAGAACTACACCCTGAACTTCGGTCCCCAGCACCCGGCCGCACACGGCGTGCTGCGCCTGGTGCTTGAGCTCGATGGCGAGGTCATTCAGCGCGCCGACCCGCATATCGGCCTGTTGCACCGCGCCACCGAGAAGCTGGCCGAGAGCAAGACCTTCATCCAGTCGCTGCCCTATATGGACCGTCTCGACTATGTGTCGATGATGTCCAACGAGCATGCCTACTGCCTGGCGATCGAAAAGCTGATCGGCGTTGATGTGCCGCTGCGCGCGCAGTACATCCGCGTGATGTTCTCCGAGATCACGCGTCTGCTGAACCATCTGCTGTGGCTGGGTGCGCACGGCATCGACTGCGGCGCGATGAACATCCTGATCTACTGCTTCCGCGAGCGGGAAGATCTGTTCGATATGTACGAGGCGGTGTCCGGTGCGCGCATGCATGCGGCCTACTTCCGCCCGGGCGGTGTCTACCGCGACCTGCCGGACAGCATGCCGCAGTATCAGGTCAGCAAGATCAAGAACGCCAAGACGATCGCACGCCTGAACGAGAACCGCTCGGGCTCGCTGCTGGACTTCATCGAGGACTTCTGCAAGCGCTTCCCGAAAAACGTCGACGACTACGAGACCCTGCTGACCGACAACCGCATCTGGAAGCAGCGCACCGTCGGCATCGGCACGGTCACGCCTGAGCGCGCACTGAACCTGGGCTTCAGCGGCCCGATGCTGCGTGGCTCTGGCATTGCCTGGGACCTGCGCAAGACGCAGCCCTACGAGGTCTATGACAAGATGGACTTCGACGTGCCGGTGGGTACCAACGGCGACACCTACGACCGCTATCTGGTGCGCGTCGAGGAGATGCGCCAGTCCAACCGCATCATCCAGCAGTGCGTGACCTGGTTGAAGGCCAACCCCGGCCCGGTGATCACGGACAACCATAAGGTGGCGCCGCCTTCGCGTGTCGACATGAAGTCGAATATGGAAGAGCTGATCCACCACTTCAAGCTCTTCACCGAAGGCTTCCACGTGCCCGAAGGCCAGGCCTACGCCGCCGTCGAGCATCCCAAGGGCGAGTTCGGCATCTACATCGTCAGCGATGGTGCGAACAAGCCGTACCGACTGAAGATCCGCGCCCCTGGCTTCTCGCACCTGGCGGCGTTGGACGAGATGGCCCGCGGCCACATGATTGCCGACGCAGTCGCCGTGATCGGCACGATGGACATCGTGTTCGGTGAGATCGATCGTTAATGGATCAGCGATGAGTACCGACTACATTCTTTCCGACGCCACCCGCGCTCGCTTTGATCGCGAGGTCGCCAAGTACCCGGCCGACCAGCGCATCTCGGCGGTGATGGCCTGCCTGTCCATCGTGCAGCAGGAGCAGGGCTTCGTGTCGCGCGAGAGCGAAGACGCGATCGCGGCCTATATCGGCGTTGCGCCGATCGCCGTGCACGAGGTCACGACCTTCTACAACATGTACAACCAGCGGCCGGTGGGCAAGTTCAAGCTCAACGTCTGCACCAACCTACCTTGCCAGCTGCGTGACGGCCAGACGGCACTGGACCATGTGTGCAGCAAGCTGGGCATCGAAGAGGGGGGCACCACCGCCGACGGCCTGTTCACCGTGCAGAAGAGCGAATGCCTGGGCGCCTGCGCCGATTCGCCGGTGCTGCTGGTCAACGACCGCCAGATGTGCAGCTTCATGAGCGAACAGCGGCTGGACGAGCTGCTGGACCTGCTCAAGACCAACGCCAACGCCTGATCGGGACCATGACGATGTTGGATCTCTCCAAATTTCAGGCCACGGGCGCCGAGACCTGTTTCCATGACCGCCATGTCGGCGCGCAGATCTATGCCGGCCTGGACGGCAAGAACTGGTCGCTGAAAGACTATGTCGCCCGCGGCGGCTACGAGGCGCTGCGCAAGATCTTGAAGGGTGACGGTGGCGAGGGCATGACCCAGGACCAGGTCATTGCCGAGGTCAAGACCTCGGGCCTGCGTGGCCGTGGCGGTGCGGGCTTCCCGACCGGCCTGAAGTGGAGCTTCATGCCGCGCCAGTTCCCGGGCCAGAAGTACCTGGTCTGCAACTCGGACGAAGGCGAGCCCGGTACTTGCAAGGACCGCGACATCCTGATGTTCAACCCGCATATCGTGATCGAGGGCATGGCCATCGCCGCCTACGCGATGGGCATCTCGGTCGGCTACAACTACATCCACGGCGAGATCTTCGAGGCCTATGACCGCTTCGAGGCGGCGCTGGAAGAGGCCCGCGCCGCCGGCTTCCTCGGTGACAACCTCTTCGGCAGCGGATTCAACTTCCAGTTGCACGCCTTCCACGGCTTCGGCGCCTATATCTGCGGCGAAGAGACGGCGCTGCTCGAATCGCTCGAAGGCAAGAAGGGCCAGCCGCGCTTCAAGCCACCGTTCCCGGCCAGCTTCGGCCTGTACGGCAAGCCGACGACGATCAACAACACCGAGACCTTTGCCGCGGTGCCCTGGATCATCCGCAACGGTGGCCAGCAGTACCTGGAAATCGGCAAACCCAACAACGGCGGCACCAAGATCTATTCGGTCTCGGGTGACGTCGAGCGCCCCGGCAACTACGAAGTGCCCATGGGCCTGCCGTTCTCCGAGCTGCTGAAGCTCGCCGGCGGTGTGCGCAAGGGCCGCACCCTGAAGGCGGTGATCCCCGGTGGTTCCTCGTCGCCGGTGCTGCCGGCCTCCATCATGATGGAGTGCACGATGGACTATGACTCCATCGCCAAGGCCGGCTCGATGCTGGGCTCGGGCGCCGTGATCGTGATGGACGACACCCGCTGCATGGTCAAGAGCCTGCTGCGCCTGAGCTACTTCTATATGCACGAGTCCTGTGGTCAGTGCACGCCCTGCCGCGAAGGCACGGGCTGGATGTACCGCATGGTCGAGCGCATTGCCAATGGCCATGGACGCATGGAAGACATAGACCTGCTGAACTCGGTGGCCGACAACATCCAGGGCCGCACGATCTGCGCGCTGGGCGACGCAGCGGCAATGCCGGTGCGGGCCATGATCAAGCATTTCAAGCACGAGTTTGTGCACCTGATCGAACACAAGACGGCCCTCGTGGCGGCCTGACGACGCAACGGATTGAGGCCTGGACTAGCTATGGTTGAAATTGAACTCGACGGCAAGAAAGTGCAAGTGTTGGAAGGCAGCATGATCATGCATGCGGCCGAAAACGCCGGCACCTATGTGCCGCATTTCTGCTATCACAAGAAGCTCTCGATTGCCGCCAACTGCCGCATGTGCCTGGTGGACGTGGAGAAGGCGCCCAAGCCGATGCCGGCCTGCGCCACGCCGGTGACGCAGGGCATGATCGTGCGCACCAAGAGCGAGAAGGCCATCAAGGCCCAGCAGGGCGTGATGGAGTTCCTGCTCATCAACCACCCGCTGGACTGCCCGATCTGCGACCAGGGCGGCGAATGCCAGCTGCAGGATCTGGCCGTCGGCTATGGTGGCAGCAGCTCGCGCTACACCGAAGAAAAGCGCGTCGTGTTCCACAAGAACATCGGCCCGCTGGTGTCAATGGAAGAAATGAGCCGCTGCATCCACTGCACGCGCTGCGTTCGTTTCGGCCAGGAGATTGCCGGCGTGATGGAGCTGGGCATGACCAGCCGCGGCGAGCACGCCGAGATCCAGACCTTTGTCGGCCGCTCGGTGGACTCCGAACTGTCGGGCAATATGATCGACATCTGCCCGGTAGGCGCGCTCACAAGCAAGCCCTTCCGCTACAGCGCCCGCACCTGGGAGCTGTCGCGCCGCAAGACCGTCAGCCCGCACGACTCGACCGGCGCCAACCTGATCGCCCAGGTCAAGAACAACCGGGTGATGCGCGTCGTGCCGCTGGAGAACGAAGACGTCAACGAGTGCTGGATCGCCGATCGCGACCGCTTCTCCTACGAGGCCCTGAACAGCGACCAGCGCCTGACTCAGCCTATGGTCAAGCAGGGCGGCCTGTGGAAGGAAGTCAACTGGACGGCGGCGCTGGAGTACGTTGCCAACGGCCTGAAGCAGATCAAGACGCAGCATGGCGCGGCCAGCATAGGCGCGATAGCCTCTGCACACAGCACCGTCGAAGAGCTGCACCTGTTGGCCGCGCTGGTGCGTGGCCTGGGCAGCGAGAACATCGACTTCCGCACCCATGCCGCTGACTTCAGCAACGCCGCACCTGCGGGCAAGGCGCAATGGCTGGGCCGCTCGGTGGCCTCGCTGTCGCAGCTGGACCGCGTGCTGGTGATCGGCTCCTTCCTGCGCAAGGACCATCCGCTGTTTGCCCAGCGCCTGCGTCAGGCAGCCCGCCATGGCGCCAAGATCCACAGCGTTCACGCGACCGAGGACGACTGGCTGATGAACGTGGCGCAGCGCGTCACCGTGGCGCCCAGCGCCTGGGTGCAGGCCCTGGCCGATATCGCGACCGCGATTGCACAAAGCAATGGCGCAACGGCTCCGGCCGCCGGCACCGCAACCGAACAGGCGCAGGCGATTGCCGCCTCGCTGCTGTCCGGTCAGCGAAAGGCCGTGCTCCTGGGCAACGCCGCCGCGCAGCACCCGCAGGCCGCCAGCCTGCTGGCGCTGGCCAACTGGATCGCCGCACAAACCGGCGCGACGGTCGGCTATCTGAGCGCCGCCGCCAACACGGTCGGCGCGCAGCTGGTCAAGGCGCTACCGGGGCAGGGCGGTCTGAATGCCGGCCATATGCTGTCCGCCGCCTCGCCGCTGAAGGCCGCGCTGCTGCTCAACGTCGATCCGCAGTTCGACACGGCCAACACCGCCGCTGCGCTGCAAGGCGTGGCCAAGGCCGATATGGTCGTGATGTTCAGCGCCTTCAAGACCGGCTTCGAACAGGCCGATGTGCTGCTGCCGATCGCGCCGTTCACCGAGACCTCGGGCAGCTTCGTCAATGCCGAGGGCCGCGTGCAGAGCTTCGTCGGTGTCGTCAAGCCTCAGGGCGAGACCCGTCCGGCCTGGAAGGTCTTGCGCGTGCTGGGCACGATGCTGGGCCTGCCGAACTTCGACTTCGAGACCTCGGAGCAGGTGCGCAGTGCCGCGCTGGGTGTGGACATGGACATGAGTGCGCGTCTGGACAACACGACGCAGGCCGCGATCAGCGTCGGCGCCGCAGCCAGCGGCATCGAGCGCATCGCCGACGTGCCCATCTACAGCACCGACGCGCTGGTGCGCCATGCCACTTCGCTGCAGCTGACCGCCGATGCCAGGAACGCCGCCGTGGCCGGCCTGCCGACCGCACTGTGGACGAGCTTGGGCCTGCAGGACGGCGACAAGGTCGCGGTCACACAAGACGGCGCCTCGGTGCAACTGCCCGCCCGCCATGACGCGGCCCTGCCTGCCAACACGGTGCGTGTGCCCGCCGGCCTTGCAGCCACCGCCGCACTCGGTGCGATGTTCGGCGAACTCTCGATCGCCAAGGTGTGACGATGATAGACAGCCTGAATCAATTCGGATCTTCGCTGCTGGGCGGCTTCTGGCCCGTGGTCTGGAACCTGATCAAGATCGTGGTCCTGGTAGCACCCCTGATGGGCTGCGTGGCTTATCTGACCCTCTGGGAACGCAAGGCCATCGGCTGGTCGCAGATCCGTCCCGGCCCCAACCGTGTCGGCCCCTTTGGTCTGCTGACTCCGATCGCCGACGCGGTGAAGTTGATCTTCAAGGAGATCATTGTTCCGACGGCGGCCAACAAGGGCCTGTTCTTCCTCGGCCCGGTGATGACCATCATGCCGGCGCTGGCCGCCTGGGTGGTGATCCCCTTCGGCCCGGAAGTGGCGCTGTCCAATATCAACGCCGGTCTGCTGTTCCTGATGGCCATCACCTCGCTGGAGGTCTATGGCGTGATCATTGCCGGCTGGGCCTCGAACTCGAAGTACGCTTTCCTGGGCGCGCTGCGCGCCTCGGCACAGATGGTCAGCTATGAAATCGCGATGGGCTTCTGCCTGGTCGTGGTGCTGATGGTCGCCGGCACGATGAATATGAGCGAGATCGTGCTCGGCCAGGGCAAGGGCATGTTCGCCGACATGGGCCTGAGCTTCCTGTCCTGGAACTGGCTGCCGTTGCTGCCCATCTTCGTCGTCTACTTCATCTCGGGTCTGGCCGAAACCAACCGCCACCCGTTCGACGTGGTCGAAGGCGAGTCGGAAATCGTCGCCGGTCACATGATCGAGTACTCGGGCATGGCCTTCGCGATGTTCTTCCTGGCCGAATACGCGAACATGATCCTGGTCTCCATCCTGGCCGTGACCCTGTTCCTGGGCGGCTGGCTGCCACCGTTCGACTTCCTGGGCTTCATCCCTGGCTGGATCTGGCTCGGCATCAAGACCTTTGTCGTCGTGACGACCTTCCTGTGGGTGCGTGCCACGTTCCCGCGCTTCCGCTATGACCAGATCATGCGTCTGGGCTGGAAGATCTTCATTCCGGTCACGCTGGTCTGGCTGGTCGTCGTGGGCCTGTGGATTCAGTCCCCGTTCAACATCTGGAAGTGAGAGAGATCTTCCTATGTCCGCAGTGACCTCCTTCAAGCACTTTGTGCAGAGCTTCATGCTCACCGAGCTGTTCAAGGGCATGCTCTTGACCGGCCGGCATTTCCTGTCGCCCAACATCACGGTGCAGTTCCCGGAAGAGAAGACGCCGCTGTCGCCGCGCTTCCGCGGCCTGCATGCGCTACGCCGCTACGAGAACGGCGAAGAGCGCTGCATCGCCTGCAAGCTGTGCGAGGCGGTATGCCCGGCGATGGCAATCACCATCGAGTCGGAAGTGCGTGACGACGGCTCGCGCCGCACCACCCGCTACGACATCGACCTGACCAAGTGCATCTTCTGCGGCTTCTGCGAAGAGAGCTGCCCCGTCGATTCGATCGTCGAAACCAGCATCTTCGAGTACCACGGCGAAAAGCGCGGTGATCTGTACTTCACCAAGGACATGCTGCTGGCCGTCGGTGACCGCTACGAGCCGAAGATCGCCGCCGAAAAGGAGGCCGACGCCAAGTACCGCTGATCGGGCGCCTGCCTGATCACCGTCCGCTTGCTGGAAACCTATGGATACCACGACCGCGCTGTTCTATGTTTTCTCCGCCGTGCTCTTGCTGGCGTCGTTTCGCGTCATCACGGCGCGCAGCACCGTGCACTCGGCGCTGTTCCTGATACTGGCCTTCTTCACTGCCTCCTGCATCTGGATGCTGCTGAAGGCCGAGTTCCTGGCCATCACCCTGGTGTTGGTCTATATCGGGGCCGTGATGGTGCTGTTTCTGTTTGTCGTGATGATGCTGGACATCAACACCGACAGCATCCGCCAGGGCTTCTGGAAGCATCTGCCACTGGCCGGCATCGTCGGCGCGCTGATTGCGCTGGAGATGGCTGCCATCCTGATGGGTGGTTTCCGCCTGACCGAGGCGCCGACCCTGAGTGCAGCGGCGCAAAAGCTGGGCAACACCAAGCTGCTGGGCATCGACCTGTACACCAACTACCTGTACCCGCTGCAGATCGCTGCCGTGCTGCTGCTGGTGGGCATCATCGCCGCCATCGCCCTGACCCTGCGCAAACGCAAGGACTCGCGCGCGATGAACCCGGCCGATCAGGTCAAGGTGAAGAAGGGCGACCGCCTGAAGATCATCAAGATGAAGTCCGTGGTGGAGGCTCCCGATGCTCCTGCCGCTCCCGACGCATCGAACAAGGGAGCCGCGTGATATGGGCGCTTTGACACTGGGCCATTTCCTGACCTTGGGTGCGATCCTGTTCGCGCTGTCGGTGATTGGCATCTTCCTGAACCGCAAAAACCTGATCGTGCTGCTGATGGCCATCGAGCTGATGCTGCTGGCGGTGAACCTGAACTTCGTCGCTTTCTCGCACTACCTGGGCGACATGGCCGGTCAGATCTTCGTCTTCTTCATCCTCACCGTGGCGGCGGCGGAGTCGGCCATCGGCCTGGCCATTCTGGTCGTGCTGTTCCGCAACCGTTCCACCATCAATGTCGATGAACTCGACTCCCTCAAGGGCTGAGCGAGGCGCACAAGAACATGTCTGCACAACTTTCACAGAACATGCTGCTCGCGGTGCCGATGGCACCGCTGGTTGGCGCCATCGTCGCCGGGCTCTTCGGCAAGCAGGTGGGCCGCCGCGGCGCGCACACCGTCACCATCCTGGGCGTCGCCATCGCCTTCATCCTGTCGGCCATGACACTGTGGAGTGTGGTCCAGGACGGCGCCCGCTTCAATGCCACCATCTATGAGTGGATGAGCGTCGGCAGCCTGAAGATGGAAATCGGCTTCCTGGTCGATGGCCTGACGGCAATGATGATGTGCGTGGTGACCTTTGTGTCGCTGATGGTGCACATCTACACCGTCGGCTACATGGAAGAGGACCCCGGCTACCAGCGCTTCTTCAGCTACATCTCGCTGTTCACCTTCAGCATGCTGATGCTGGTGATGAGCAACAACTTCCTGCAGCTGTTCTTTGGCTGGGAAGCGGTGGGGCTAGTGTCGTATCTGCTGATCGGCTTCTGGTACACCAAGCCGACGGCGATCTTCGCCAATATGAAGGCCTTCCTGGTCAACCGCGTCGGTGACTTCGGCTTCATCCTGGGCATCGGCCTGATCGTTGCCTATGCCGGCACCTTGAGCTACGCCGAGGCCTTCGCCAAGGCGCCCGAGCTGGCCAAGCTGAGCTTCGACATGCCGCTATGGGGTGGGGAGTGGATGCTGATCACCGTGACCTGCATCTGCCTGTTCATCGGCGCGATGGGCAAGAGCGCCCAGTTCCCGCTGCACGTCTGGCTGCCCGACTCGATGGAGGGCCCGACCCCGATTTCGGCGCTGATCCACGCCGCCACCATGGTGACGGCCGGCATCTTCATGGTCGCCCGCATGAGCCCGCTATTCGAGCTGAGCGACACCGCGCTGAACTTCGTGCTGGTGATAGGCGCGATCACGGCCTTGTTCATGGGCTTTCTGGGCATCATTCAGAACGACATTAAGCGCGTCGTCGCCTACTCGACCCTGTCGCAGCTGGGCTATATGACGGTGGCGCTGGGCGCCTCGGCCTACTCGGTGGCCGTTTTCCATCTGATGACGCACGCCTTCTTCAAGGCCCTGCTGTTCCTCGGCGCCGGCTCGGTCATCATCGGTATGCACCATGACCAGGACATCCGCAATATGGGCGGCCTGCGCAAGTACATGCCCATCACCTGGATCACGTCGCTCTTGGGCTCGCTGGCCCTGATCGGCACGCCGCTGTTCTCGGGCTTCTATTCGAAGGACTCCATCATCGAGGCCGTGCACGCCAGCCACCTGCCGGCCGCGCAGTGGGCCTACTGGGCGGTGGTCGTAGGCGTGTTCGTCACCGCCTTCTACTCGTTCCGCATGTACTTCCTGGTCTTCCATGGCAAGGAGCGCTTCCATCACAAGCCCTTCCCGGGCGAGCACGACCATCACGACGACCACGGCGAACACCATGACCCCCATGAGTCGCCCTGGGTGGTGACGGCGCCGCTGGTGCTGCTGGCGATCCCCTCGGTGGTGATCGGCTATCTGACGATTCAGCCCATGCTGTTCGGCGACTTCTTCAAGGACGCCATCGTCGTCAACACCACCCTGCATCCGGCCATGAAGGAGCTGTCCGAAGGCTTCCACGGTGCGGTGGCCATGGCCACGCACGGTCTGATGACACTGCCGTTCTGGCTGGCCCTGGGCGGCGTGGTTACCGCCTATCTGTTCTATATGGTCAAGCCGGCCATTCCGGCGGCGATCAAGAACGCCTCAGGCCCGATCTACAAGCTGCTGGACAACAAGTACTACCTGGACTGGTTCAACGAGAACGTACTCGCCGCGGGCACCCGCCTGCTGGGCACCGGCCTTTGGAAGGGCGGCGACCAGGGCCTGATCGACGGTCTGATCATCAATGGCTCGGCACGCGGTATCGGCAATGTGGCCGGCCTGGTGCGACTGTTCCAGAGCGGCTATCTGTACTGGTACGCGCTGGTCATGATTCTTGGTGTCATCGGTTTGATGACCTGGCAACTGTGGCCCTACCTCAACCTCAAGACCTTCCTGGGTCTTTGATCTTGAGCCACTACTCGGGCGGAGAATAAGAATGGGTTTGTTGAGTCTTGCCATCTGGTTGCCTATCGCGTCCGGTCTGCTCTTGCTGGCCCTCGGCCGCGATGATCAGGCCAAGGCCGTGCGCTGGGTCGCACTGATCGCGGCGCTGGCCAGTTTCCTGGTCACCCTGCCGCTGATCACCGGTTTTGACAACGCCACGGCGGCCATGCAGTTCAGCGAGAAGCTGGCCTGGATTGCCCGCTTCAATGTGCACTACCACCTCGGCGTGGACGGCATCTCGCTGTGGTTCGTGCCGCTGACGGCCTTCATCACCATCATCGTGGTGATTGCCGCCTGGGAGGTGATCACCGAGCGCGTCAACCAGTACATGGGCGCCTTCCTGATCCTGTCGGGTCTGATGGTCGGCGTGTTCTCGGCGCTGGACGGTCTGCTGTTCTATGTGTTCTTCGAGGCCACGCTGATACCGATGTACATCATCATCGGCGTCTGGGGCGGGCCGAACCGCGTCTATGCGGCGTTCAAGTTCTTCCTCTACACGCTGGCCGGTTCGCTGTTGATGCTGATCGCGCTGATCTATCTGTACTTCCAGTCGGGTGGCAGCTTCGAGATCCTGGACTGGCACAAGCTGCCGTTGGCCATGCCGGCGCAGACGCTGCTGTTCTTCGCCTTCTTCGCCGCCTTCGCCGTCAAGGTGCCGATGTGGCCGGTGCACACCTGGCTGCCCGACGCCCACGTCGAGGCGCCCACTGGCGGCTCGGTCGTCCTGGCCGCCATCATGCTGAAGCTGGGTGCCTATGGCTTCCTGCGCTTCTCGATGCCCATCGCCCCGGACGCCAGCCGCGAGCATGCCTGGTTCATCATCGCGCTGAGCCTGATCGCCGTGGTCTACATTGGCCTGGTGGCCCTGGTGCAGAAGGACATGAAGAAGCTGGTCGCCTATTCGTCGATCGCCCACATGGGCTTCGTCACACTGGGCTTCTTCATCTTCAACGAGTTGGGTGTGTCCGGCGGGCTGGTGCAGATGATCTCGCACGGCTTTGTCTCGGGTGCGATGTTCCTGTCCATCGGCGTGCTCTATGACCGCGTCCATTCGCGCGAGATCGCGGCCTATGGCGGCGTGGTCAACACCATGCCCAAGTTCGCGGCCTTCGCGATGCTGTTCACGATGGCCAACTGCGGCCTGCCGGCCACCGGCGGATTCGTCGGCGAGTGGATGGTGATTCTGGGCAGCGTGCAGTTCAACTTCTGGATCGGCGCGGTGGCAGCCACGGCCCTGATCTTCGGCGCGGCCTATTCGTTGTGGATGTACAAGCGCGTGTTCTTCGGCGCCATTGGCAACGACCATGTGCGCGAACTGCGAGACCTGAACGCCCGCGAATTCCTGATGATGGCCGTGCTGGCCGTGGCGGTGATCTGGATGGGTATCTATCCGAAGCCCTTCACCGACGTGATGCATACCTCGGTCGATGCGCTGCTCAAGCATGTCGCTGCATCCAAGCTGAACTGAGGGCGACTGGAAAATGAATAACATGAACTGGCTCCCGGTCTATCCCGAAATCCTGCTGCTGATCATGGCCTGCGTCGTGGCCCTGGTCGATCTGTTCGTCAAGGACGAGCGCCGCACGCCGACCTATTGGCTGACGCAGGTGTCGCTGGCAGCAGTGGCCGCCCTGCATCTGAGCTACTTCAACCGTGGCGACACGCTGTACGGCGTGCAGGGCATGGTCGTCACCGACCCGATGGGCCATTTGCTGGGCTTCTTTGCGGCCATCGCGATGATCATCACGCTCGTCTACGCGCGCCCCTATGTGCAGAGCCGCGACATGCTCAAGGGCGAGCTGTTCTCGCTGAGCTTGTTCACGCTCTTGGGCATCAGCGTGATGGTGTCGGCCAACAATATGCTGGTCATCTACCTGGGCCTGGAGCTGATGAGCCTGTCGCTGTACGCGCTGGTGGCGCTGCGGCGCGACCATGCGGTGTCCACCGAAGCGGCGATGAAGTACTTCGTGCTCGGTGCGCTGGCCAGCGGCTTCCTGCTCTATGGCATGTCGATGATGTATGGCGCCACCGGTTCGCTATCGATTCCGAAGATCTTCGAGGTCATCAGCTCCGGCCAGCCGAACAAGGCGGTGCTGGTGTTCGGCGTCGTCTTCATCGTCTCGGGTCTGGCCTTCAAGCTGGGCGTCGTGCCCTTCCATATGTGGGTGCCCGACGTCTATCAGGGCGCACCGACGGCCGTGACCCTGCTGCTGGGTGGCGCACCGAAGCTGGCGGCCTTTGCCATCACGCTGCGCCTGCTGGTGGACGGCATGATGGGCCTGGCGGTCGATTGGCAGCAGATGCTGCTGGTGCTGTCGGTGATGTCGATGCTGATCGGCAATCTGGCGGCCATTGCGCAGACCAACCTGAAGCGCATGCTGGCCTATTCGACGATCGCGCAGATGGGCTTCATGCTGCTGGGCCTGGCCTCGGGCGTGGTCAATGGCACGACCTTGTCGGCCGCCAATGCCTACAGCTCCTCGATGTTCTATGTCGTCACCTATGTGCTGACGACCCTGGGCACCTTCGGCATGATCATGATCCTGTCGCGCCAGGGCCATGAGGCCGAGAACATCAGCGATCTGGCCGGTCTGGCGCGCCGCAGCCCCTGGCTGGCCGGCGTGATGACGATCTTCATGTTCTCGCTGGCCGGCGTGCCGCCGACCGCGGGCTTCTACGCCAAGCTGTCGGTGCTGCAGGCCCTGGTCACCACCGGGTCGAGCTTCTACATCGGTATTGCCGTGCTCGCCGTGGTGCTGTCCCTGGTCGGCGCCTTCTACTATCTGCGCATCGTCAAGGTGATGTTCTTCGAGGAAGCCACCGACCTGGCCCCACTGAAGCCTGCCGGCGATGTGCGTGCGGTGATGGCGCTGAACGGCGCGGCTGTGCTGGGCTTCGGCCTGTTGCCCGGCGGCCTGATGGCGCTCTGCGCCGAGGCCATCGTCAAGGCGTTGGCCACCTGAAGGCAATGCACTGACACATGGGCCAGAGCGCTGCCGTCTGGCTGGTGCTGCTTGTTGCAGCGCTGGCCGCCAATCTACCGTATTTCAGTCCGCGCGTGCTGCTGGTCGGGCCGAAGCGCTATCCCAAGCCGTTCGCCTGGCGCTTGCTGGAACTGCTGCTGCTCGCCGCGCTGACTCTTGGCCTGGGCTTCCTGCTGGAAGCACGCCAGGGCCAGCGCCAGCCCCAGGGATGGGAGTTCTACGCGGCCTTCTTCTGCCTCTACCTGACCCTGGGCTTCCCTGGCTTCGTCTGGTGCTATCTGCGCAAGGGCTGGCATGAGCGCTGATGACAACGACGTCCATCTGATCGAGACCTGCGTCTCGACCGAACAGGTCTACCGCGGCCACTTTCTCGATGTCTGGCGTGATGTCGTGCAACTGCCCGACGGCAAGCAGGCCGGGCGTGAGTACATCAAGCACCCCGGTGCGGTGATGGTGATACCGCTGCTGGACGATGGCCGCCTGCTGATGGAGCGCCAGTACCGCTATCCGATGCAGCGCGTGATGCTGGAGTTTCCGGCCGGCAAGCTCGACGCAGGCGAGGCGCCTCTCGCCTGCGCCCAGCGCGAGCTGCTGGAGGAGACCGGCCACCGCGCCGCCGAATGGGCATATGCCGGTGTGCTGCACAACGCCATTGCCTACTCGGACGAGGGCATTCACATCTGCTTTGCCCGTGGCCTGGTGGCCGGTGCGCAGCAGCTGGACGAAGGCGAATTTCTCGAGCTCACCCGCTGCAGCGTGGCCGAACTCGACGCACTGGCCTGCAGCGGCGCGATGACCGATGCCAAGACCCTGATCGGCCTGCAATGGCTGCAGCGCTGGCAGGCAGGCGCCTGGCCCCTGAGCTGGCAAACCCTCACCTGAGCGGCGTGGCCATTCGCTCTATGATCCGTCCATGCTGGTACTGAATCTGTCTTGCACCCACGGCCACGGTTTCGAGGGCTGGTTTGGTTCGGGCGACGACTATGAGTCGCAGCAGCAGCGCAAGCTCCTCAGTTGTCCGATTTGCGGCAGTGAGCAGATCACCCGCCTGCCCAGCGCGCCAAGGCTGAATGTCTCGCATCTGCGCGGCGGTGCCCGGCCACCCGAGCCAGAGGAAGCGCCTGCAGCCAAGCCGGCGACCGCAACCGCCGTAGCAGCACCCGCCGCCCCGATGAACGAACAACTGCAGGCGCAGTGGCTGAAAGCCGTCGCTCATGTGATCAAGAACACCGAGGACGTCGGCGACCAGTTCGCCGAAGAGGCGCGCCGCATCCACTACGGCGAGGCCGAGCTACGCGGAATACGCGGCAGCGCCACCGCCGATGACACGGCCGCCCTGCTGGACGAGGGCATCGAGGTGGCTCAGCTACCGCTGCCGGTGGCCCGCAAGGGGCCGGTGCAGTGAGTCTGCGACTCTAAAGAACCCGGCCTGGGTTCAACAACCCTTGCGGATCCAATGCCTGCTTGATCGCTCGCATCAGGCCCAGAGCCACCGGTGACTTGCGCAGCGCCAGCTCCTCGCGCTTGAGCTGGCCAATGCCATGCTCGGCCGAAATCGAGCCCTGGAAGGCGGTCACCGCATCGAACACGATGGCGTTCACCGCATGCTCCTGCTCGCGCAGGAAATCGGCCGCCGAGCCCCCCTCGGGCGCCTGTACGTTGTAGTGCAGATTGCCGTCACCCAGGTGGCCGAAGTTGACCAGGCGCACACCGGGGAAGGCGGCCTTCAGCGCCGCATCGGTCTGGGCCACGAACTCGGGGATGCGCGACACCGGCAGGGCGATGTCATGCTTGATGTTCAAGCCTTCCTCGACCTGGGCCAGCGGAATCGACTCGCGCACATGCCACAGCGCCCTGGACTGCTCCAGGCTGGAGGCCACCGCCGCGTCCTCGATCACGCCGTTCTCCAGCGCCGTTTCCAGCAGGCCCTCGAACAGCGCCTGGGCATGGGCCTCTGACTCGGAGTCCGAGATCTCCAGCAGCACCGTCCATGGGCAGGGCGGCAGCGCCTGCGGCAGCAGCGGGAAGTGTTTTCGCACCAGCGACAGCGCAAAGTCGCCCATCAGCTCGAAGCCGGTCAGGCCCGAGCCCGCGCGCTGCTGGGCCAGGCCCAGCAGGGCCAGCGCCGAATCCAGCGTCGGGCAGGCGGCCAGCGCCGTCATCTTCGCCTGCGGGCGCGGATAGAGCTTCAGGGTCGCGCCGGTGATGATGCCCAAGGTGCCCTCGCTGCCGATGAACAGATCGCGCAGGTCGTAGCCGGTGTTGTCCTTGCGCAGGCCGCTCAGGCCCTGCCAGATCTCGCCCGCTGCCGTTACCACCTCCAGGCCCAGGCACAGCTCGCGGGTATTGCCATAGCGCAAGACCTGGGTGCCGCCGGCATTGGTGGCCAGATTGCCGCCTATGGTGCAGCTGCCCTCGGCGGCCAGGCTCAAGGGGAACAGCAGGCCCTGCTCGTCGGCCGCCTGTTGCAGCGCCTGCAGCACGCAGCCGGCGTCGACCGTCATCGTCAGATTGGCAGGATCCAGCTCGCGCACCTTGTTCATGCGCTGCAGGCTCAAGAGGATCTGGCTGCCGCTGGCATCGGGCACCGAACCGCCGACCAGGCCGGTGTTGCCGCCTTGGGGTACGACGGCCACGCGATGCTCGGCACACAGCCTCATCACCTGGGCCACCTGTGCGGTCGAGCCCGGCCGCACCACGGCCAGGGCCTTGCCCTGGAAGCGCTTGCGCCAGTCCAGCTCGTAGGACGAAAGGTCACCCTCGCTCAGCACCTGACTGTCGCCCAGCGCCTCGCGCAAGCCCTGCAGCAGGGCGGCGCTCATGATGAAACTCCAGCAGCGGCCAGCTTGGCGGCCTTCAAGCGCCCGCGCACATGCCAGGCGCAGGCCACGAACAGCAGCACGCTGAGCACGACCTCGGCGGCGGCCAGCTGGGCGCTGATGCCGCGGTCGCCATAGGCACGCACTGAGCCCTCGGCGGCATAGAGCCAGACCAGTAGGCTCAACCAGCGGAAGGTGTACATGCGGTAGCGCCAGATCCCCAGCACGCCCAGCATCAGCGGCAGCGCCTTGATGGCCAGCGTGCCGCGACCGGTGGGCGACAGCCACAGCTCCCAGGCCAGGCACAGGGCGATCAGGGCCAGCAGGCTGACCAGGGCCAGCATACGGCTTTGGCGAGCGCCGGGGGAGGGGAGCGAAAGCGGCGAGGCAGCGCTTGGAGAGATGGGGGCAGACATGGCTGGCATCATAGCCAGCATGAACGCTCTTCCTCCATCGACCCAAGACAAAGCGCGTGCCTGGCTGCAGCATGCCAACGAGACCTGGGCCACGCTGCAGCGCTGGCCCTGGTGGGACACGCTGCGCACACTGCGCATCCGCTTCCGCGACGACCGCCTGGGCCTCACCGCCGGCAGCCTGACCTTCACCACCATCATCTCGCTGGTGCCCCTGCTGACGGTGATGCTGGCCCTGTTCACCGCCTTCCCGATGTTCTCGTCCTTCCAGATCGCGCTGGAGAAGTACTTTCTGCAAAGCCTGATACCGCCCAATATCGCCAAGCCGGTGCTGGGCGCATTGACCCAGTTCGCCAGCAAGGCCAACCGAGTCGGATCGGTCGGTCTGGTCGTGCTGGTGTTCACCGCGCTGGCCCTGATGCTGACGATAGACCGCACACTCAATGCCATCTGGCGGGTGCAGCGGCCGCGGCCCATCGCCCAGCGTGTGCTGGTCTATTGGGCGGCGCTGACCCTGGGGCCGCTGCTGCTGGGCGCCAGCCTGGCCTTGACCAGCTATGCGCTGTCGGCCGGCAAGGGTTTCGTCAGCGCGCTGCCCGGGGGCCTGAGCTTTCTGCTCAATCTGATCGAGTTCGTGGTGCTGGCCATCAGCGTGGCCGGCCTGTTCCACTACGTGCCCAATACCCATGTGCGCTGGCGCCACGCAATGGCCGGCGGCCTGTTCGTCGCCGTGGGCTTCGAGCTGGCCAAGCGCGCGCTGGCCTGGTATGTCAGCCAGGTGCCGACCTACTCGACGATGTACGGCGCCTTCGCCAGCCTGCCCATCTTCCTGGTCTGGATCTATCTGGGCTGGGTGATCATGCTGCTGGGCGCCGTGGTGGCGGCCTATGCGCCCAGCCTGCAGATGCGCGTCGTGCGCCAGATCGAGGAGCCCGGCTATCGCTTCGAGCTGGCCCTGCGCGTGCTGCGCCAGTTGCGCCAGGCCCGTGGCGAGGCGGCCCATGGCTGGTCGGCGCTGGAGTTGGCCGACCAATTGCAGACCGACCCACTGCAACTGGAGCCGGTGCTTGACGTGCTGCAGGAGTTGGACTGGATCGCCCGGCTGGAGGAGGCGGGCGATCAACGCCTGACCCTGCTGTGCGAGCCGGCCAAGACGCCGGCCTCACCGCTGCTGCAGGCCCTGCTGCTGGTGCGCACACCGCATCTGGAGAGTGTCTGGCGACGCGGGGATTTGACCGATGCGACGCTGGCGGACTTGCTTGACTGAGTCCCGGGTTTCATCCGGGCTACAAAGCCCCCGTAGCCCGGATGCAATCCGGGGCCACGATCAGCTGTGCAATACCACCAGCAAGGCCGTCGCCACCGTCTTGCCCGTGTTCCGTATCGCATGCGCGCCATCGGCGCCATAGCGCGCCGTCTCGCCGGCTTTCAGCCTCTGTACCGAAGCCGCTGCGCTGACCTCCAGGCTGCCGCTGAGCACACTCAGATGCTCACGCGAACCGGGCTCATGCGCCGCTGACTCCAGCGCGCCGCCGGGCTGCACCGTCAGCTCGTACCACTCGAACTGGCCGGCCAGATCGATAGGCCCGAGGATGCGCAGCTGGCACAGGCCATCCGGGCTGCTCATGCTGGGCGTGGCATGGGCCGCGACCGTCTCGATCGCCGGGGCCGCCGGCCGCTCACCGCCCAGCAACTCGGACAACTCGACGCGCAGGGCATTGGCCAGCCGCCAGACCACGGCCACCGTCGGATTGGCCTGGTTGCGCTCGATCTGCGACAGCATCGACTTGGACACCCCAGCGCGGCGCGACAGTTCGTCCAGCGACAGGCCCTGGCCCTGGCGCATGGCCTGCAAGGTGGCGCCGACACGGGGGGGCTCTAGTGCGTCTTGGCTGGCATTGGACATGGCTAGGTTTTGAGGCAAAGTGGCTTGACCAGAAAAAGCAAATCTAAGATACTGCACGCAAGTTCGATATATCGAACTGTGTTCTGTTTAACGGATTTTCACGATTGTGCACCAGGAGCCCGACCATGACCACCCGCGATGACTTCTACGCGCACCTGCAGGCCGAGCTGGCCGGCATACGCGAGGCCGGCCTGTACAAGACCGAGCGCGTGATCACCACGCCCCAGGGCGCCCGGGTCCACACGCAGGACGGCCGCGACGTCATCAACCTCTGCGCCAACAACTACCTGGGCCTATCGTCCCATCCGGCCGTCATCGAGGCCGCGCATGAGGCGCTGCGCACCCATGGCTACGGTCTTTCATCGGTGCGCTTCATCTGCGGCACGCAGGACCTGCACAAGACGCTGGAGCAGCGTCTGTCAAAGTTCCTTGGCACCGAGGACACCATCCTCTACGCCGCCGCCTTCGACGCCAATGGAGGCCTGTTCGAACCGCTGCTGGGCGAGCAGGACGCCGTCATCAGCGACGAGCTGAACCACGCCTCCATCATCGACGGCATCCGCCTGTGCAAGGCCAAGCGCTACCGCTACAAGCACAACGACATGGCCGATCTGGAGCGCTGTCTCGAAGAGGCCAAGGCTGCCGGCGCGCGCTTCACCCTGGTCTTCACCGATGGCGTGTTCTCGATGGACGGCAGCATCGCCCAGCTCGACAAGATGCGCGAGATCACCAACCGTTACGGCGCCCTGCTGGGTATAGACGAATGCCATGCCTCGGGCTTCATGGGCGAGAAGGGCAGGGGCACGCATGAGTATCGCGGGGTGCTTGGCCAGATCGACATCATCACCGGCACGCTGGGCAAGGCCCTGGGCGGCGCCTCGGGTGGCTTCACCAGCGGCCGCAAGGAAGTGATCGAGCTGCTGCGCCAGCGCTCGCGACCCTATCTGTTCAGCAACACGGTGGCGCCCAGCATCGTCGGCGCCTCGATCGCCGTGCTCGATCTGCTGGAGGCCAGCACCGCGCTGCGCGACAAGCTGGAGGCCAATACCCTGTACTTCCGCAGCGCCATCCAGTCCGCCGGTTTCGACATCAAGCCCGGCACCCATCCGATCGTGCCCATCATGGTCTACGACGCGGTCAAGGCCCAGGCCTTGAGCGCGAGGCTGTTGGAGCTGGGTGTCTATGCCGTCGGCTTCTTCTTCCCGGTTGTGCCCAAGGGCCAGGCGCGCATACGCGTGCAGGTCTCGGCCGGCCACGAGCGTGCGCAGCTGGAGCAGGCGGTGGCGGCCTTCACTCAGGCCGGCCGCGAGCTGGGCCTGATCGCCTGAGGATGCATCCATGAGCCCCAAGATATTGATCATCGGTGCGAACGGCCAGATCGGCACCGAACTGGCGCTGAGCCTGGCGCAGAAGCACGGCTTCGACAGCGTCATCACCAGCGATGTGGCCCCCACCGGCCGAGTGCCCGGCCTGCGCCACGAAATGCTGGACGTGACCGACGCCGCGGCGCTGACCTCGGTCGCCCAGCGCCACGAGATCACGCAGATCTACCACCTGGCCGCGGCCCTGTCGGCCAGCGGCGAGAAGCACCCGCAATGGGCCTGGAACCTGAATATGGTGGGCTTGCTCAATGTGCTGGAGCTGGCCCGCCAGATGCGCATGGATCGCATCTTCTGGCCCAGCTCGATCGCCGCCTTCGGCCCGACCACGCCGCAGCAGCACACGCCCCAGTCCACCGTGATGGACCCGACCACCGTCTATGGCATCTCCAAGCTGGCCGGCGAGCGCTGGTGCGCCTGGTACCACGCCAACCATGGCGTCGATGTGCGCAGCCTGCGCTATCCGGGGCTGATCAGCTACAAGACCCCGCCCGGCGGCGGTACCACAGACTATGCGGTGGACATCTTCCACCAGGCGCTGAAGAGCGGCCGCTACAGCTGCTTCCTCGAAGATGGCCAGGCCTTGCCGATGATGTATATGCCTGATGCGCTGCGCGCGACGATAGAGCTGATGGAGGCCCCCAGCGCCAGCATCAGGCAGCGCGACAGTTACAACCTGGCCGGCGTCAGCTTCACACCGGCGCAGATTGCCGCGGCCATCCGTGAAGAGCTACCCGGCTTCGAGATCAGCTACGCCCCCGATTTCCGCCAGGCCATCGCCGCCAGCTGGCCGCAGTCCATCGACGACAGCGCCGCGCGCGAACACTGGGGTTGGCGCGCCGAGTACGATCTGAAGGCGATGGTGACGGATATGTTGATGCACCTCAAGGCGGCGATGCCGGCGGCCTGAACACGCTGCTATGCTGGACTGATGATCAGCCGCGGCCTCAAATTCAGCCTGTTATTCCTGGGGTCAGCCCTTGCCTGTGCATGCCATGCCCAGGCCGCCGACGCCCCACGTCTGCACTACGTGCTGGGTGCCCACATCAGCAGCCAGCCCGAATATGCGGGCGCGCCGAACAACAAGAGCCATCTGTCGCCGCTGTGGGCGGTGCAGTACGGGCGCTGGCGCATCAGCAGCTCGGGCGCCGGCCAGGTGATGGGCTTCGGCGAGGAGGTCCAGGGGCCGGGCGCCAGCACCGAACTGATCAAGAGCGATGCCCTGCGCCTCGGCCTGGCGCTGCGCGTGGACAGCGGCCGCAACTCCAAGGATTCGGTGCGCCTGCAGGGTCTCCCCGATGTGCCCCGCACCCTGCGTGCACGGCTGTTCGGCAGCTACGCCTTGACGCCGGAATGGCTGGCCTCGGCCGCCTGGTCGCAGGACCTGCTGGGGCGCGAGGGCGGCGGCATCCTGAACCTGGATGTCGGCTACCGCCTGCGCCAGACCCGCCACACCGAATGGACCGCCGGCGCCGGCATCACCGCCGGCACGGCGCGCAATCATCAGAGCTATTTCGGCATCACCCCTGCGGGCTCCATCGCCTCGGGCCTGCCGGTTTTCACTCCGGGCGCGGGCCTGCGCGATGTACATGCCGGCGTCGGCTTCACCCACGCCCTGAGTTCGCGCTGGATACTGTTCGGCTCGGCCGGCGTGTCGCGGCTGCTGTCGAATGCGGCGTTGAGCCCGCTGGTGCACCAGCGGCAGGGCAGTTCAGTGGGGCTGGGTCTGGCCTATCGGTGCTGCCGGTGGGGGCAGGACTGAATACGTCGGCTAGAACGGTACCTTGCCCGTCCAGATGTCCCTGTACATCACCCAGTCACCCATGAAGCTGTAGAGCGGGCGCTTGAACGAGGCTGGCCTGTTCTTCTCGAACACGAAGTGCCCGATCCAGGCAAAGCCGTAGCCGCACAGCAGTGCATACAGCACGAAGCGCAGCTGGCCGGTGGTCAGCAGCAACGCCAGGCAGACCAGCACCAGGGTGCTGCCCAGGAAGTGCAAGCGTCGGCAGGTCGGGTTGCGGTGTTCGCTGAGGTAGAAGGGGTAGAACTCCGCAAAGCTGTGCATGGCCTTGGGATCTCTCGTGCTGCTGCCGTCCATTGCGGTGCTCCTGGTTCAGGCACCCAGCGCCTGTCTCATCGCATTCAACACCTGTTCGGGCGCCTCCGTCATCAGTGAATGCCCCGCGTCGACCGTCAGCACCTTGGCCTTCAGCGCGGCGGCCAGCTCCTTGGTCTGCTTCGGTGACGTCATCTGGTCGCGGGTGCCGAGAATCAGCGTGCTCGGGCAGCTGAGCTTCGCTGCGTCATTGAGGCCCTGGTCATAGCTGTTGCACAGCTGGAAGTCATGCTCGAACAGATTCAGGCCGGTTTGCCCCGCCTGGGTGCGCCGCATCAGCGCCCGCTCGGCGCCATGCAGCCAGGTGCCCGGGCCGGGATAGGATGGCTTGGGCGCCCAGGTCGAATGCGAGAAGCTGTTGACCATATCGATGGCCTGCAGCGGCCGTTCGCGGGCGGTGGCCAGCAGGGCGTCCGACACCTTCATCGGATAGGCCGTGCCCAGCATCACCAGATGGCTGGCGCGCTGCGGTGCCAGGCCGGCCGCGGCCAGCGCGATCAGCGAACCCATGCTGTGGCCCACCAGGGCGGCACGCTCAACGCCGACGGCATCCAGCAGGGCCAGCACCCAGCGGGCCAGCGCCGGCATGTCGGCCAGCGGCTGGCCGCCGCTGCGTGCATGGCCCGGCAGATCGACAGCCAGCACACCGTGACCATGGTGGGCGAACCAGCGCGCCAGCAGGGTCCAGTCGCTGTGGTCATGGATGGCGCCGTGGATGAATACAACGCAGGGCAGGGCAGGGTCGAAGGGCTTGCCGCCGGTGTAGGCATAGGCCTCGACGTTGTTGACGATCAGCTTCATTGCGCCTTCTCCGCGGTCTTCAAGGCACGCTTCAGATCGTCGAGCAGATCGTCCGCGTCTTCCAGGCCTATCGACAGCCGTATCGTGCCGGCAGTGATGCCGGCCTGGGCCAGCGCCGCGTCGTCCATGCGGAAGTGCGTGGTGCTGGCCGGATGTATGACCAGCGAGCGGCAGTCGCCGACATTGGCCAGGTGCGAGAAGATCTTCAGCGCCTCGATGAAGGCCTTGCCCTGCTTGCGCGAGCCCTTCAGGTTGAAGCTGAACACCGAACCAGCGCCGCGCGGCAGCAGCTGCATGGCCAGTCCATGGCTGGGATGCGACTCCAGATCGGGATAGCCGACGCTTTCGACCAGCGGATGGGCGGCCAGGAACCGGGCCACCTTGCGGGCATTGGCCACATGGCGCTCCATGCGCAGCGACAACGTCTCGATGCCCTGCAGTATCAGCCAGGCGGTGTGCGGGCTCATGCAGGCGCCGAAGTCGCGCAGGCCCTCGCGGCGAGCGCGCAGCAGAAAGGCGCCGACCGTGCCTTCTTCGGTAAAGGTCATGCCATGGAAGCCGGCGTACGGCTCGCACAGCTCCGGGAACAGGCCGTGTTTCGCGTGTGCGGCATCCCAGTCGAACAGGCCGCTGTCCACCAGCACGCCGCCGACCACGGTGCCGTGGCCGGACAGGAACTTGGTCGCCGAGTGATAGACCAGATCGGCTCCATGCTCGAACGGTTTGATCAGGTACGGCGTGGTCAGTGTCGAGTCGACCAGCAGGGGCAGATGGGCCTCGTGGGCGATCTGCGAAATGTTCGGGATGTCCAGCACATCCAGGCCCGGGTTGCCCAGGGTCTCGCCGAACAGCAGCTTGGTGTTGGGCCGTATCGCCGCGCGCCAGCCGTCCAGATCACCCGGCTTGACGAAGGTCGTGGCAATGCCGAAACGCGACAAGGTGTAGTGCAGCAGATTGTGCGAGCCGCCGTAGAGTGCGCTGCTCGACACGATGTGCGAGCCCGCGCCACACAGCGTGGCGATGGCCAGGTGCAGGGCCGCCTGGCCGCTGGCCGTGGCAATGGCGCCGGCGCCGCCTTCGAGGGCCGCCACGCGCTCCTCGAACACGGCCGTGGTCGGATTGGAGATGCGGCTGTAGACATGGCCGGGCCGCTCCATATTGAACAGTGAGGCCGCATGCTCGCTGCTTTCGAACACGAACGAGGTCGTCAGATGCAGGGGCACGGCGCGCGCGCCGGTGGCCGCATCGGGGGCGGTGCCGGCATGCAGGGCCAGCGTATCGAAGCCGGGATCGGCGTATCCAGACATGGTGTCTCCGGGGTGTTGATGGCCTCGATTGTGTGCTATGTTGGCCACAAGATTCGCAGCCATCTTGAGCCATCCAGGGCGAGGAGACCCCCATGAAAGTCGTTGATATCTTGCGCGTCAAAGGCGGCACCCTGTTCACCGTGTCACCCGATGAAACATTGGCTCGGGCGGTCACGACCATGGCCGAGAGCGACATCGGTTCGCTGGTGGTGATGGAGCATGGTGACCTGGTGGGCATGCTGACCTTTCGCGAGGTCATTGCGGCGGTGGTCAAGAACGGCGGCAGCGTCGGCACACTGACCGTGCGCACCGTGATGGACGACCATCCGCTGACCTGCACGCCCGAGACCGAGATCGACGAGGTGCGCCGCATGATGCTGGGCCGCCATGCCCGCTATATGCCGGCGCTCAACGGCCGCACGCTGATGGGGGTGATCTCGTTCTATGACGTTGCCAAGGCGGTGGTCGACAGCCAGGACTTCGAGAACCGGATGCTCAAGGCCTATATCCGCGACTGGCCCGTCGACCAGGAGGCGCCGGCCGAGGACGGCAAGACCTGAAACCCTGCGCCTACCGCAGCTAGCTGTTCTCGATTCTGGCCGCCGTGCCGTTGCGTTTGACCGTCTCCAGCGCGGCATTCATCTTGGCGGGCTGGCATAGCAGTCGACGCGCTTGGCGGCGAGCTTCTTCAGATTGGAGTCGTTGCCCTTGGCTTCCGACAGGTGGATCTTGCCCGACTGGGCTGCGGCGATCAGCCGGGCCGAGAGCAGAAAGCCGGCGTTGGCGCCCACGGTCAGGCCGAGGAAATCATCGGGGAACTGCCGACGCGGCTTGGTCATCACCTCGGGGTTGCAGAAGAGCACCACGGTCTCGCGATAGAGCACCACGGAATAGGGGCCGAAATAGGTCCGTTCGCGTTTCAGGCCCGGAGGGAGCCGGCCCAGCGAGGTGCCGCTCTCCAGATCGACCAGCCCGCGCTTCCAGGACCGGGGCCTGAGTTCCACCTAATAGGCGGGCTTCAGCAACTCGGCCGCCTTGCCCAGCAATTCGACATACATGCCCTTGAACTCGCCGTTCTCGACAAAGGCATAGGGCGCATCGTCGTCGTCGCCGAACAGCACGACCCTCTCGACCGCGTGCGCACCGGGTGCAAGACAGGCAAGGACCACACAGCAGACGAGCGGGTGGCGCATGACAATCTCCTGGTTGAAGACACGGTCCCTGGCTATGGTCCGGTATCGCCATGGCACCATCGCTGGGGCTTGTCTTGCGTCAAGCCGAATATTCCTCCCTGATGTCAGCATAGCGCCCAATGACCCATCGTCTCGCTCAAAAAGCCCTGCAGGAGTCGCGCAGCTTCGGCGTGCGCCGCATCCCGGTCCTGCGCCCCCTGGGTTGGCTGGCCCGCGGCTGGACCGATCTGATGCGATGCCCCTTGCCCGGTCTGCTGCACGGTCTGGCGCTGGCCCTTTTCGGCGCACTGCTGTTCTGGCTGGCGCGGCACAAGTTCTGGTTGCTGGCCGGCGCCTTCTCCGGCTTCTTGCTGGTCGCGCCGATACTGGCCACCGGCCTGTACGCGGTCAGCCGCGCGCTGGAGCGGGGCGAGAAGGCCTCGCTGCGCACCGCCATGGCGGCCTGGAAGCCGCATGACGGCCGCTTGATCGTGTTCGGCCTGCTGCTCGCCTTTGCCGGCACCGGCTGGGTGATGACCTCGGCCTCGCTGATCACCGGCCTGGCGCCGGGTTTGGTCAATACGCCGACGGACTTTCTGCGCCATGTGGTGCTGGCCGAGCAGGGCCATCTGTTCGAACTCTGGCTGGGCCTGGGCGCGGTGCTGGCCGCGCCGGTGTTCGCCTCCAGCGTGGTCGCCATTCCCTTGCTGCTGGATCGGCAGATCGGCGTGCTCGGCGCCATATTCACCAGCTGGCGCGTTGTCATGGAACACCCGCTGCCGATGGCGCTGTGGGCGGCTCTGCTGTTGGCGTTGACGGGCCTGGGGATTGTCAGTGTGCTGCTGGGTCTGGTCGTCGTCGCGCCCTGGCTGGCCCATGCCAGCTGGCATGCCTACCGGGACGTGGTCGACACCTCGGGATTGCGGGAGCGGCCCTGATGTTCGGCTATACGGAGGAGCAGATCTCCTGGTTCGGCCTGAGCTTCGGCGTCGGCGCCTTCATGCTATACATGGTGTTCATCATCTTTCAGCTGGCGCGCGAGTCCAAGGCGGGGCGATTCGGCACCTTTGTGCTGTTCCTGGGACTTGGCGTGGGGCTGATAGGCTTTGCCGCCAAGGGCCTGATCAAGTTCTTCATGTCCGGCATCGTGGAATGAACGTCGCCACCCCGGCCATGCCGCCGCGCCACACGCTGTTTGACGATGCCCAGGCGCTGCTCACCGGCACGCTGTTCGTCGCCATCGGCCTGCTGCTGTTGCGCCAGGCCGGTCTGGTCACCGGCGGCACCGTGGGCCTGGCCTTTCTGGCCCATTACGCGACCGGACTGCCCTTTGGCGCGCTGCTGTTTCTGGTCAATCTGCCGTTCTACTGGCTGGCCTGGCGGCGCATGGGCAGGCGCTTCACGCTGAAGACCTTTGCCGCGGTGAGCCTGCTGGCCCTGCTCAGCGAACTGCTGCCCCGCTGGATCAGCCTGCAGTCGGTGCATCCGCTGTTTGCTGCCGTGGCCGGCGGGCTGCTGGTCGGCGCGGGCTTCATCATGCTGTTCCGTCACCGCGCCAGCCTCGGCGGGCTGAATGTGCTGGTGCTGTGGCTGCAGGAGCGTTTTGGCTGGCGTGCCGGCATCGTGCAGATGGCCATCGACGCGCTGATACTGCTGAGTGCCTGGCCCTGGATAGATGCGCAGCGCCTGGCCCTTTCGGTGCTGGCCGCAGCGGCGATGAACTTCGCGCTGGCGGTGAACCACAGGCCCGGGCGCTATATGGCCTTCTGATGCGTCCCGGCGCCGTCGCGGGGCTCTAGAATCGGACTCCGCTCACCCAGGAATCCGCATGTCCGGCAGCACTTTCGGCGAACTTTTCTGTGTCACCAACTTCGGCGAAAGCCATGGCCCGGCCATAGGCTGCGTGATTGATGGTTGCCCGCCCGGCATGGCCTTGAGCGAGGCCGACATCCAGCCCGAGCTGGACCGCCGCCGCCCCGGTACCTCGCGCCACGTGACACAACGCAACGAGCCCGACCAGGTGCAGATACTGTCCGGCGTCTACGAGGGCAAGACCACCGGCACGCCGATCTGCCTGCTGATCCCCAACACCGACCAGCGCAGCAAGGACTACGGCAATATCCTCGACACCTTCCGCCCCGGCCACGCCGACTACACCTACTGGCGCAAATACGGCCTGCGCGACCCACGCGGCGGTGGCCGCTCGTCGGCGCGGCTGACCGCGCCCATGGTCGGCGCCGGCGCGATCGCGCGCAAATGGCTGTTCGAGAAGTACGGCACCCAGTTCCGTGCCTGCATGACGCAGCTCGGTGAGCTGAAAGTGCCGTTCGAGGGCTGGGAACACACCTCGCGCAACCCCTTCTTCGCCGCCAATGCCAGCAGCATCGCCGAGATGGAGGCCTATATGGACGCGCTGCGCAAGAGCGGCGACTCGGTCGGCGCGCGCATCCATCTGGAGGCCACCGCCGTGCCGGTGGGCCTGGGCGCGCCGCTGTTCGACAAGCTCGACTCGGACATCGCCTACGCCATGATGGGCATCAATGCCGTCAAGGGTGTCGAGATCGGTGCCGGCTTTGCCTGCGTCGCGCAGCGAGGCAGTGAGCATGGCGACGAGCTGACGCCGCAGGGTTTTCGCAGCAACCACTCTGGTGGCGTGCTTGGTGGCATTTCGACCGGGCAGGACCTCAGCGTCGACATCGCCATCAAGCCGACCAGCTCGATACGCACGCCGCGCGCCTCGATCAACCGCGAGCTGGAGCCGACCACGGTCGAGACCTTCGGCCGCCACGACCCCTGTGTGGGCATACGCGCCACACCCATCGCCGAGGCCATGCTGGCCCTGGTGCTGATGGACCATGCGCTGCGCCATCGGGCGCAATGCGGTGATGTGAGCCTGCCGGTCCCGGCTATCGCGGCGCATAGCTGATCGCGGCGGATGCCCAGCAGCCTCAGCGCCGAGCAGTCCCGGCAAACCCTGTTCGCCTGCGCAAGCCTGTCCTGCGCCTACTTCGCCTATGTCGGCCTGTTCAGCCCCTTTGCCCCGCTCTGGTACAAGGAGCAGGGCCTGTCGGTATTCGCACTGGGCATGCTGGCCTCGCTGTCGAGCTGGACGCGCCTGTTCGCCCCCTACGTCTGGGGCACGCTGGCCGACCGCAGCGGCGACCGGGTCAGGCTGATCCGCTTCTCCTGTGCTGCCACCCTGGTCAGCGCGCTGGCCTTTCTGCTGCCGCTGAACGTCTGGACCCTGGGCCTGGCCGTGCTGGCCATGTTCACCTTCAATGCCGCCATCGTGCCGCTGACCGAGACGGTGGTGGCCTCGCAGCTGGTGACCCGCGAGGGCGGCATGGACGCCAAGCGCTACGGCCGCGTGCGCGTCTGGGGCAGCGTCGGCTTTATGGCCTCGGTGCTGGTGTTCGGCGCGCTGTTCGAGCGCGTCGGCATGGGCTACTTCCCCTGGGTGGTGCTGGGCAGCCTGCTCATGATGCTGGTGATGGCCTGGCGGCTGCCGGCCCACCATGACGAGGCCCGCCACGCCCATGCCCCGGCGCCGCCGGTGATGCAGGTGCTGGCCAAGCCCGAGGTGCGCTGGTTCTTTGCCGGCCTGACCCTGACCGTGCTGGCCCATGCCAGCCTCTATGCCTTCTTCAGCCTCTATCTGGACTCGCTGAACTACAGCAAGCCGGTGGTCGGCGGGCTGTGGGCGGTGTCGGTGCTGGTCGAGATTGTCTGGTTCGCCTTCCAGGGCCGTTGGCTGGACCGCGTGTCGCTGCACGGTTGGTTGCTCGCGGCGGCGCTGGCCTCGGCGCTGCGCTTTGCGGCCACGGCGGCCTTCGGCGCCGAGCTATGGGTGCTGGTGGCCGCACAATGCCTGCATGCGATCACCTTTGCCGCCCAGCACACCGCCTGCATCGCGTTGATCTCTCGCTATTTCCCGGGCCGCCTGCGCGGCCGTGGCCAGGCACTGTATTCGCTGATCGGCTACGGCCTGTCCGGTGTGATCGGCGGCCTGGGCGGCGCCGCACTGGCCAGCCGCTTCGGCTATGCCAGCGTGTTCTGGGCCGCCACCGTGGCGGCGCTTCTGGCGGCGCTGTGCTGCTGGCGCAGCATGCGAATGGACAGCGGGCAGATCAGCCGAGCCTCCTGAGCCAGACAACGCCCCAGGGCCTGTCCGCACCGGTTGCAGCCCATCATTGGATAACTGCAATTCGTCGCACTTGGCCTTTTGATTGCAAAGTGCGACCCTACACTGCGCGCAGTTTGTTCAGATTGAGACCAATTCAAGAGGGGATGACCATGCGCAAGCAGTGGCTGATTGGCGGAGTGACCGCGGTGCTCGTGGCGGGTGGTGCGACAGCGTTCTTTTTGACCAGCGACCAGGCCTCGGCCAAGTCGAAGAAGGAGGGCGGCGAGAAGCAGTCCCCGGCGCTGGAATTCGTCGGCAGCGAAGTGGTGCGGCCCACCCAGGCCAGCATCGCCTCGGTGATCGAGTTCTCCGGCCCGCTGGTCGCCCCCGGCACCGCCGTGGTGCGCGCAAAGTCCGCCGGCACCCTGCTCAGCTTGAATGTCGCCGAGGGCAGCCGCGTCAAGGCCGGCCAGGTGCTGGGTCAGGTGGACCTGGAAGAGCTGCGTCAGCGCGTCGTCGAGCGCAGCGCCTCGGTCGAATCGGCCCGCGCCCAGGCCGAGCAGGCCGAGCGCCAGCACCGCGCCAACGAAGGCCTGGCAGCGCAGAAGTTCATCGCCCCGACCGCCCTGGAAACGTCCAAGGCGGCCATGGAAGCGGCCCGCGCACAGTGGCTGTCGGCCAAGGCGCAGCTGGAAGGCAGCAACCTCAGCCTGCGCAATGCCGCGCTGCTGGCGCCTATCAGCGGCGTGGTCTCCAAGCGTCATGCGCTGCCCGGCGAAAAGTTGGCCATGGAGCAGCAGGTGCTGACCATTGTCGATCTGGCCAAGCTGGAGCTGGCTGGCTCAGTGGGCACCCACGAGGTCAGCCGGCTGACGCCGGGCATGGCCGTGCAGGTGCAGATCGAGGGCGCCGATGCTCCGGTCGAGGCCCGCATCGCCCGCATCGCCCCGGCCGCCGAACCTGGCACCCGTTCGATCGGCGTGACGCTTGAACTGGCCAATCCCAAGGAGCTGTTCCGCGCCGGGCAATACGCCACCGGCAAGGTCAGCATCAGCGACGAGGCCTCACGCCTGACCGTGCCCATCGCCGCCATCGGCAGCACGGCAGGCCAGGAACATGTGTGGATGATAGAAAAGGGCGCCCTGGTGCGCCGCATCGTCACCACGGGCCGCCGCGACACCCGCGAGGGCCGGGTCGAGGTGCTGCAAGGACTGACGGCCGAGGCCCAGGTGCTGGGCGCCCGCTTCGACAATCTGCGCGAGGGCGCCAAGGCCTCGATCGTGGCGACCAAGCCCCGGGTCGCCAGCGCGGCCACCGGTTCCACCGGCAACTGAATAACAACAATAAGGAGCGGCGATCATGTGGATGACCCGTGTTTCCATCCAGAACCCGGTCTTTGCGACCATGGTGATGGTGGCCCTGTGCGTGCTGGGCCTGTTCTCCTACGCCAAGCTGGGTGTCGAGCAGATGCCCGACATCTCGCTGCCCGGCGCCTGGATCGATGTGCGCTACCCCGGCGCTTCGCCTGAGGCCGTCGAGCGCGAAGTCGCCAAGCCGCTGGAAGAGGCGATGAACTCGATCGCCGGCGTGGACCGCATCCAGTCGCGCAGCTTCGAGGGCCGCGCCCAGGCCAGCGTCGAGTTCACCCTGAACACCGACATGAACCGCGCGATGCAGGACCTGCGCGACCGCGTCGCCGCCGCGCAGGCGGCCTTCCCCAAGGACGTGAAGGCGCCGACGGTGTCACGCTTCCAGGCCGACAATGCCCAGCCGGTGGTGGTGATGGCCCTGATGAGCCAGACCCGGCCGGCACGCGAGCTGTCGATGCTCAGCGAGCTGATCATCGCCAAGCGCCTGGGCCGCGTCGAGGGTGTGGCCAAGGTCGAGGTGGGTGGCATGGTGACGCGCGAGGTGCGCATCGATCTGGACCCGCTGCGCCTGCGCGCCTATGGCGTGACGCCGGCCGAAATCTCCAAGGCCCTGGCCGAGGCCAATGCCGACCAGCCCGTGGGCCTGCTGTCCGACAAGAACGCCGACGCCATCCTGCGCGTCGAGGGTCGGGTCAAGGACCCCAAGCAGTTCGCGAGCATGGTCGTGGCCCGCCGTGGCAATCTGGTGCTGACCCTGGGCGACCTGGGCACCCTGGTCGAGCGTGAGCGCGAGGCCGACAGCGTGGCCCGCATCAACGGCTCGCCGGCCGTGACCTTCAATGTCTTCAAGCAGCAGGACGCCAACATCGTCGCCACCGGTGACGCGGTCAAGGAGGCGATGGCAGAGTTGCGCAAGCAGCTGCCCAAGGACACCGAGCTGCGCCTGATCTATGCCAACAGCGACTTCGTCAAGGGCTCGCTGACCGGCCTGAAGCACACGCTGATCGAAGGCGCGCTGCTGACGGTGGCCATCGTCTTCCTGTTCCTGCACAGCTGGCGCTCGACCATCATCACCGGCCTGACCCTGCCGATCGCGGTGATCTCCAGCTTCATCGCCGTCCATGCCTTCGGCTTCACGCTGAACTTCATGACGATGATGGCGCTGAGCCTGTGCATAGGCCTGCTGATCGACGACGCGATCGTGGTGCGAGAGAACATCGTGCGCCACGTCGGCATGGGCAAGGACCACCACCGCGCCGCCGAGGACGGCACCAACGAGATAGGTCTGGCGGTGATGGCCACGACGTTCGCCATCTGCGCCGTGTTCGTGCCGGTGGCCTTCATGGGCGGCATCATCGGCAAGTTCTTCTACCCCTTCGGCATCACGGTGGCGGTGGCGGTGCTGGTGAGCCTGTTCGTCAGCTTCACGCTGGACCCGATGCTGTCCTCGATCTGGAAGGATCCCCCGAGCGATCGACTGAAGCGCCTGCCGGTGTTCAAGCAACTGATTGGCGGCACCGACTGGCTGATGGACTGGATGCATGGCGCCTACGAGCGGTTGATCCACTGGGCCTTCTCGGGCCGGCGCTACCGCCTGTTCGTGCTGCCGATTCCGGTCTGGGGCCGTCCGTTCTCGGCCGACGGCAAGCGCGACCGCACGCAGGCACGCCGCCTGCGCCTGGCCACGGTCACGCCGCGTGGCCTGGTGCTGATGGGCGGTGTCGCCAGCTTTGTGGCGGCCCTGGGCCTGGCGCCGCTGGTCGGCAGCGAATTCGTGCCGCAGACCGACCAGGGCTTCACTCAGCTGACCCTGCGCATGCCGGTGGCGTCGAGCCTGGAGCGCGGCAATGCCAAGGTGCTGCAGGTCGAGGAGCTGCTGTCCAAGTTCCCCGAGATCAAGACCGTTTCCACCGTCGTCGGCAGCACCGGCGAAGGCATGGCCACCGGCCGCAACCAGGCGGTGCTGAACATCTCGCTGGCCGACCGCGCCGATCGCAAACGCAGCCAGAAGCAGATCGAGGACGCGATCCGCGACGAGATCGCCAAGCTGCCGGGCGTCGAGATGAGCGTGGGCTTCGACCGCCCGGTCTGGATCACCATCCTGGGCAGCGACCCCGAGGTGCTGACCCAGGTCGCCAACCAGTTGGTCGAGACGATCAAGAAGGTGCCCGGCGCGGTGGACGTGGAAACCACCGTCAAGCCCGGCCTGCCGGCCTTTGCCGTTCGCCTGAAGGACTCGGCCGTGCGCGAGCTGGGCCTGACGGCACCGCAGATCGCCGCCTCGTTGCGCGCCTACGTCAATGGCGACGTGGCGACCTACTGGACCACGCCCGACGGCAACCAGGTCGAGGTACTGCTACGCCTGCCGCGCGAGCAGCGCGAGCGCATCGAGCAGATGAACAAGCTGCCTATCGCCTTCGCCAAGGACGGCTCGCCGATCTCGCTGGACCAGGTGGCCACCATCGAGCAGGTGTTCAACCCTGAGGTGATACGCCGCCAGAACCTGCAGCGCCGCGAGGCGGTGTATGCCGGCGTGCAGGGCCGCACCTCGGGCGAGGTCAATGAAGACGTGAAGAAGATCATCAAGGCCACCGAGCTGCCCCCGGGCACCAGCTTCATGGTGGACGGCGCCGGCAAGCAGCAGGCCGAGGCATTCAACGGTCTGCTGGGTGCGATGGGCCTGGCGGTGATCTTCATCTATATCGTGCTGGCCAGCCAGTTCGGCAGCTTTGTGCAGCCGATTGCCATCATGGCCTCGCTGCCCCTGTCGCTGATCGGCGTGATGCTGGCCCTGCTGCTGACCGGCTCCACCCTGAATGTGTTCTCGATGATTGGTCTGGTGATGCTGATGGGCCTGGTGACCAAGAACGCCATCCTGCTGGTGGACTTTGCCAACCATGCCCGCAAGGCCGGGGCCAGCGTGCCGGAGGCCCTGCTGCAGGCCGGCCTGATACGGATGCGCCCCATCATCATGACGACGATGGCGATGATCTTCGGCATGCTGCCGATGGCCATAGCGCTCAACGAGGGCGGCGAGATCCAGGCACCGATGGGCCGCGCCATCATCGGCGGCGTCATCACCTCGACCCTGCTGACCCTGGTCGTTGTGCCGGTGCTGTACTCCTATCTGGTACGTGAGCGCAAGCCGGCCAGGAAGTCGGCTGCGGCGGCGGACGACGGGATGGTGGCGGTGCCGGCGGAATAGGCATCGACAGCACTTGCAGCCAAGAAGGGCACCCGAACGGTGCCCTTTTTTCGTTCTGCCGCCGAACACCGTCGTGCAATGGGTGGCCAAGCGTTAACTATTGTTTCAAATGAGCCATCAGCCATTGGAAGCGGGCCGCCGCTGGGGGAGGGTGCTGCCTATCATGCGGGATACCGTTCCCTGCCGAGATAGGACGCCCCATGAGTCAAGAGCAAAAGAAATTCCGCCTGGTCACCCGCAGCGACTTCGATGGCCTGGTCTGCGCCGTGCTGCTCAATGAGCTGAAGCTGATCGACGAGATCACCTTCGTCCACCCCAAGGACATGCAGGACGGCAAGATCGCCATCACCGAGCGCGACATCACGACCAATCTGCCCTATGTGCCCGGCGCCCATCTGGTGTTCGACCACCATGAGAGCGAGACGGTGCGCAATACGGGCGAGCGTAAGAACCACATCATCGCGGCCCATGCCCCGTCGGCGGCCCGTGTGGTCTACAACTATTACGGCGGCAAGGCGGCGTTTCCGCGCATGAGCGACGCAATGATGGATGCCGTGGACAAGGCCGACTCGGCCCAGTTCAGCCGCGAGGAGATCCTCGAGCCCAGCGACTGGGTGCTCCTCAACTATCTTATGGATTCGCGCACCGGCCTCGGCCGTTTCCGTGAGTTCCGCATCAGCAACTACGCGCTGATGATGGACCTGATCAAGTACTGCGCCGATCACGATATCGGCGAGATCCTGGCCCTGCCCGACGTGGTCGAACGGGTCGAGTTGTACTTCCAGCACACGGCCCAGGCCCGCGATCAGATCGAGCGCTGCACCACGGTCCACGGCAATCTGGCCGTGCTGGACCTGCGGGGCGAAGAGACCATCTTCGCCTGCAACCGCTTCATGATTTACGCGATGTACCCCGAGACGAATATCTCCATCCATGTGATGTGGGGCCTGCAGAAGCAGAACACGGTGATGGCCACCGGCAAGTCCATCCTTGACCGCAGCAGCAAGACCAATGTCGGCGAGCTGATGCTCAGCTATGGGGGCGGCGGCCACCAGGCGGCCGGTACCTGCCAGATTGCCAACGACCAGGCCGACGCGGTGCTGGCGGAGCTGATCGCCAAGATCAATCTGGACGGCTGAGCGCCATCGCTCAGCTGCTCCCGCGCCGCACGATCTCGAAGCCCAGATCCAGCTGCGGCCGCTCCACCGCTTCGCCTCGCATCAAGGCCATCAGCATCCTCGCCGCCTCGGCGCCGATGGCGCTGCGCGGCGTGCGCACCGTGCTCAGTGGGGGCAACATCTGGTCGCTGCCGGTCAGGTCATTGAAACCTGCCACCGCCAGTTGATCGGGCACCTTGACGCCCAGGCGCAACGCAGCCAGCAGGGCGCCCTGGGCGAGGTCGTCGTTGTTGAAGAAGATCGCGTCCACATCGGGCGCCTCGCGGCGGATCTGCTCGAACAGGGCACCGCCCAGCGCCAGCGACGAGCGTTGTGGATCCAGCCATTCCAGCTTCGAATCAACCAGGCCGGCGGCTTGCATGGCCTGCCGGTAGCCCTGCAGTCGCTGCAGCGTGCGCGGGTCCAACTGGGCGGCGGCGAAGGCGATGCGCCTGCGGCCGCTGTCCAGCAGATGCTGGGTCATCGCCTGGCCGGCGTCCGACTGCGAAAAGCCGACGCTGTAGATGCCCGGCGCGGCCACCGTTTCCATCACATGCACACAGGGCACGCCGCTGCCGGCGATCAGCTGCTTGACCGCCTCGGTGCGGTCGAAGCCGGTGACGATCAGGCCGGCCGGGCGGTGCAGCAGGTAGCTGCGCAGCAGGGCCTCCTCTTCGGCCGGATCGTAGTGGGTGACGCCGATCAGCGTCTGATAGCCCGCCGGCAGCAGGCTGCGCTGCACGGCGTCCAGCAGATCGACGAAGAGGGCGTTGCTCAGCAGCGGGATCAGCACCGCCACATGGCTGCTGCGGCTGGAGGCCAAGGCGCGGGCAGCGGGGTCGGGCACATAGCCCAATAGCCGGACGGCCTGCTGCACCCGTTCGACCAGTTCGGGCGCCACGGCCCGCTCGCCGCGCAGCGCGCGCGAGACGGTGATGGGGCTGACGCCGGCGGCCTGCGCCACGTCGGCCAGGGTGGCCCGGCCACTGGAGCGGGGGCGACGCGTTGGTGCGGGACTGCCGGTCATTGGTGCGTGTTTTCCCTGATATGGTGCGTTGCGACTTGCGCCTAGGATAGCGCTATCCGATCCTCCGGTGCAAGCGTGTTAACACCACAGCAGCAGGGCGGGACGGCTCAGGGCGATCCAGCATCGCCTCTTTTTTGAATCAACAGGATAGCGCTATCCAAATGCAGAGCGTGGTTGTCATGGGTGTGGCCGGTTGCGGCAAATCGAGTCTGGGCCAGGCCTTGGCCGAGGCCCTGGGCTGGGTCTATATCGAGGGCGATGCCCATCACGCCCCGGCCTCGATCGCCAAGATGCGTGCCGGCATTGCGCTCACCGATGCGGACCGCAGCGGCTGGCTGGACACATTGGGCGCCGAGTTGGTGCGCCACCCGCAGGGCGTGGTGCTGGCCTGCTCGGCACTGAAGCGAGCCTATCGCGAGCGCCTGCGCGCGGCGAGGCCCGGCCTGGGCTTTGTGTTTCTGGAGATCACCCGCGAACTGTCGCTGCAGCGCGTGGCCGAGCGGGCCGCAGACCATCTGTTCCCGGTCAGCCTGGTGGACAGCCAGTTCGCCGCGCTGGAGTCGCCTGTCGACGAAGTCGGGGTGCTGAGCGTCGACGCCGCGCTGAGCCGTGGCGAACAACTGAACCAGGCACTGGCCTGGGCGAAAGGAGAGGGCGCATGAATGCGGAAACCCTGAAGAAGCCCTGGTGGCAACGCGCCAGCGAGGGCGCGATGGCGGCCTGCCTGGCGGTGATGGCCACGGCCGTCTTCGTCAATGTGGTGCTGCGCTACGGCTTTGGCAGCGGCGTGGCGGCCAGCGAGGAACTGTCGCGCCTGCTCTTCGTCTGGATGGTGTTCATCGGCGCCGCCGCGGCCTATCCCTTGGGCGAGCACATGGCTTTCACCAGCCTGCTGCTGCCGCTGCGCAACAAGCCGCGCGCCATGCTGGCCATGACGCTGTTGATACGCGCGGCCGTGCTGCTGGCCTGCGTGCTGGTCGGCTGGGGCGCCTGGCAGCAGGTCGTGGTCGGCCTCGGCAGCCATTCGGTGGTGCTGGGCTACTCCAGCGCCTTGCTGCCGCTGCCGGCCTTTCTGTGTTCGCTGGCCATCGGCTTGATGGCCCTGGTGGAGTTGCTGCGCCGCGCGCCGCTGGACTTCGGCCATCACGTCGATGTGGAGTGATTGATGATGCTGGCTTTGAGCAATGAGGCGCTGGCCTTTGTGATCTTCTGCCTGGGCATGCTGGTGCTGATGGGCATGGGCATGCCCATGGCCTTTGCCCTGGTGCTGACCGGCGCCGCCATGGCCTGGTCGCTGGACTTCTGGGATACGCAGCTGCTGGCGCAGAACCTGGTGGCCGGCGTTGACAGCTTCCCGCTGCTGGCCGTGCCCTTCTTCATCCTGGCCGGCGAGCTGATGAATGCCGGCGGCATCAGCCGGCGCATCATCACCATGGCTCAGGCGTGGGTGGGCCATATCCGCGGTGGCCTGGGCTTTGTCGCCATCGGCGCGGCGGTGCTGATGGCCAGCATGAGCGGCTCGGCCCTGGCCGACACCGCAGCGCTGGCCACCATCCTGCTGCCCATGATGCGAGCGCACGGCTACCCCATGCACACCTCGGCCGGGCTGATCGCCTCGGGCGGCATCATCGCCCCCATCATCCCGCCGTCGATGCCCTTCGTGATCTATGGCGTGACGACCAATACCTCGATCTCGGCGCTGTTCCTGTCCGGCATCGTGCCCGGGCTGATCATGGGCCTGGGGCTGATCGTGGCCTGGAAGCTGCAACTGCGCAAGATCGATCTGCCGGCCGGTATTGCGCTCCCGATCAAGGAGCGGCTGAGCGCCACCGTCAAGGCCTTCTGGGCGGTGCTGATGCCCTTCATCATCATCGGCGGCATGAAGTCGGGCCTGTTCACACCGACCGAGGCGGCCGTGGTGGCGGCCTTCTATGCGCTGGTGATCGCCTTCTTCATCCACCGCGAGCTGAGCCTCACCGAGCTGCACGGCGTGCTCGTGCGCGCAGCCAAGACCACGGCGGTGGTGATGTTCCTGTGCGCCGGCGCCCAGGTGGCCAGCTACATGATCACGCTGGCCGATCTGCCCGGCACCCTGACCGGCTGGCTGGGCACCCTGATCGAATCGCCACGCCTGTTGATGGCGGTGATGATGGTCACCCTGGTGCTGATCGGCACCGCGCTCGACCTGACCCCGACGATCCTGATTTTCGCGCCGGTGATGCTGCCCATTGCCGTCAAGGCCGGTATAGACCCGGTCTACTTCGGCCTGATGTTCGTGCTCAACGGCGCCATCGGCCTGATCACGCCGCCGGTGGGCACGGTGCTCAATGTCGTGGCCGGGGTAGGCCGCATGTCCATGCACCAGGTCATCAAGGGCGTGAACCCCTTCCTCTTGACCTACACCTTGATATTGATCCTGTTCACCCTGTTCCCGCAGATCGTCATCGCGCCGGTGGCGTGGATGCGCTGATTTTTCTCATCCCCAAGGAGACCTCATGAACCAATTTCGTCGCACCTTGCTGGCCCTGACGGCCGCATCGTTGGCCTTCGGCGCCAGCCTCGCCCAGGCGCAGGACATCAAGCCCCGCCTGATCCGCTTCGGTTACGGTCTGGCCGAGGCCAGCAACCAGGGCCGCGCCACCAAGGTGCTGGCCGAGAACGTCGAGAAGCTCTCCGGCGGCAAGATGAAGCTGCGCGCCATCGGCGGCGCGGCGCTAGGCCCGGACACGCAGATGCAGCAGGCACTGATCGGCGGCGCCCAGGAGATGATGGTCGGCTCGACCGCCACCCTGGTGGGCATCACCAAGGAAATGGCGCTGTGGGACACGCCCTTCCTGATCAACAACACCAAGGAGGCCGACGCGCTGCTTGACGGCCCCATCGGCGACAAGGTCAAGGCCAAGCTCGAAGAGAAGGGTCTGGTCGGCCTGGTGTATTGGGAGAATGGTTTCCGCAATCTGACGAACAACAAGAAGCCGGTCGCCAAGCTCGAAGACCTGGACGGCATCAAGCTGCGCGTGATGCAGAACGCCGTCTATCTGGACAGCTTCAAGACCCTGGGGGCGAACGCCATCCCGCTGCCGTACTCCGAGCTGTTCACCGCGCTGGAGACCAAGGCCGTCGATGGTCAGGAGAATCCCTACAACACCATCCTGTCGGCCAAGTTCTACGAGGTGCAGAAGTACCTGACGGTGACCAACCACGTCTATGCGCCGTGGATCGTGCTGGTCAGCAAGAAGTACTGGGACGGCCTGAGCAAGGACGAGCGTGCCGTGCTGCAAAAAGCCGCTGCGATCAGCCGCGACTTCGAGCGCAAGGACACCCGCGAAGAGGCCTCCAAGGCCCTGGGTGAACTCAAGGCCAAGGGTATGCAGGTGACCGAGTTGAGTGCTGCCGAAACCGGCCGCATGCGCGACAAGCTGACTCACATCAACGCAGGCATCGCGACCAACGTCGGCATGGAGCTCTGGAACGAGACCCAGGCCGAGTTGGCGAAGATACGCGCGAAGAAGTAAGCGTCGGCTTGAAGCGAACAAAGGCCCGCAGCTGCGGGCCTTTTGCATGGCGGCTACTTCTCCGCCGCCGCCTTCATATTCGCCAGTCCGGTCTCGAAGTCCTTGCCAATCATCTTGTCCATGCTGACGAACACGCTCATCAGCTTGGAGACATAGTTCATCGGCCCCTGCATCACCCAGACCACCTGGGTACTGCCATCGGCCTGGGGCTGAAAGCTGAAGGTGGTGCGGTTCTGCGCCTCGAAGGGATCGAAGAAGTCGAGCTTGATCTGCACCTGGCTCGGCGCGGTGCTGTCGGTGATTTCCATGCGGCCGCTGCCCACATCCTTGTTGCCCTTCCATCCGTAGACAGCGCCTTTGCCAGCCGGCGCGCCGCTGTGCGTACGCGTCATCGTCGAGTCCAGCTTCTCCCAGGGCGACCAGGCCGTCCACTGGTGAAAGTCATTGACCAGCGGATAGATCTTCTCGGCCGGCGCCTTGATGGTGATCTGGCGCTGCACGCTGAACGAGTCCGGGCGCGTGGCCGCAAAGCCGAGCAAGCCGACGATCAGAACAACGAGGCCTAGGGCAATACTTTTGAACATGGCTTTCTCCTGTGTTTCGGCGAAGGTTGGCGGCATTCCCGCACATGCAGAACGACGATTGGCGCGTCTTGCTTTCGACGGATCGCAGCCGTAGCCCGGATGCAATCCGGGGTTTGTGGCCTGATTCACGGTCGACGCCCCGGATTTCATCCGGGCTACCTCTCCGTTTAACACTCGACAATATTGACCGCCAGCCCGCCGCGGGCCGTCTCCTTGTACTTGGTCATCATGTCGGCGCCGGTGTCGCGCATGGTCTTGATGACCTTGTCGAGGCTGACGAAGTGGGTGCCGTCGCCGCGCATGGCCATGCGGGCGGCGTTGATGGCCTTGACCGAGGCGATGGCGTTGCGCTCGATGCAGGGGATCTGCACCAGGCCGCCCACCGGATCGCAGGTCAGGCCCAGGTGGTGCTCCATGCCGATCTCGGCGGCGTTTTCCACCTGTTCGGGCGTGCCACCCATGACCTGGCAGAGCGCACCGGCGGCCATCGAACAGGCCACACCGACCTCGCCCTGGCAGCCGACCTCGGCGCCGGAGATCGAGGCGTTTTCCTTGTACAGGATGCCGATCGCCGCGGCGGTGAACAGAAAGTCATAGACGCCGCGCTCGGTGGCACCCGGCACAAAGCGTGTGTAGTAGTGCAGCACCGAGGGGATGATGCCGGCCGCGCCATTGGTCGGCGCGGTGACGACGCGGCCGCCGGCGGCGTTCTCCTCGTTGACGGCCAGCGCGTAGAGGTTGACCCAGTCCATCACCTGCAGCGGATCGCGCAGCGCGGCCTCGGGGTTGGAGGTCAGGTCTCGGTACAGCTGCGCGGCGCGGCGCTTGACCTTGAAGCCACCGGGCAGGATGCCCTCGGTCCTGCAGCCGCGCACCACGCATTCCTGCATCACCTTCCAGATGCGCATCAGGCCGGCCTCGGTCTCGGCATCGCTGCGCCAGTGGCGCTCGTTGCGGCGCATCAGCTCTGCAATGCTGACCCCATGCTCGGCGCACAGGCGCAGCAGGTCGTCGCCGCTGTGGAAGGGGTAGGGCAGCACGGCCGTGTCCGGCGCGATCACCTTCTGCTTGCTGCCATCGCTGGCCACCTCGTCGCTGACAACGAAGCCTCCGCCGACCGAGTAGTAGGTGCGCTCCAGCAGCAGCTCGCCCTGCGCGTCGTAGGCCGCGAAGCGCATGCCGTTGGCGTGGAAAGGCAGGCTCTGGCGGCGGAAGAACACGAGGTCCTTGGCCTCGTCGAAGGCGACTTCGTGCTCGTTCAGCAGGCGCAGCTTCGAGCCCTCGCGTATGCCGGCCAGTATCTGCGGCACGGCCTCCACGTCCACCGTGTCCGGCTCATGGCCGGCCAGGCCCAGCAGCACGGCCTTGTCACTGCCGTGGCCCTTGCCGGTGGCGCCCAGCGACCCGTACAGCTGCGAGACCACGCGGGTGGTGCGCTCCAGCACGCCCTCATGGCGCAGGCGCAGCGCGAACAGGCGGGCGGCGCGCATTGGGCCGACGGTGTGCGAGCTCGACGGCCCGATGCCGATCTTGAACAGGTCGAATACGGAGATGGCCACGATAGTGCTCCTTCAGAAGTCCAGCAGATGGAATAACGGCCATGCCCTTCGTGAGGACATGGCCGCTAGGTTCAGTCGGCGTGCAGCCGTATCAAGCGTAGTCGCTGACGGGAGGGCAGCTGCAGCTCAGGTTGCGGTCGCCGTAGACGTTGTCCACACGGCCCACCGGCACCCAATACTTCACACGGCGCAGCGACGCCACCGGATAGGCCGCCTCGTCGCGGCTGTAACCATGGCTCCAGTCGGCCTTCATCAGGTGCTCAGCGGTATGCGGGGCGTTGATCAGCGGGTTGTCCTCGCGGCTCCACGTGCCTTGCTCGACCTTCTCGATCTCGCCGCGGATGGCGATCATCGCGTCGCAGAAGCGGTCCAGCTCGGCCTTCGATTCGCTCTCGGTCGGCTCCACCATCAGGGTGCCGGCCACCGGGAAGCTCAAGGTCGGGGCATGGAAGCCGTAGTCGATCAGACGCTTGGCCACGTCTTCGGCGCCCACGCCGGAGCTGTCCTTCAGCGGGCGCAGGTCGAGGATGCACTCGTGGGCCACACCGCCGCCCTTGACGCCTTCGATGTTGCCGCTGAAGTGGATGTCGTAATAGCCGTCCAGGCGCGCGGCCACATAGTTGGCCGACAGGATGGCGACCTCGGTGGCCGATTGCAGGCCCTCGGCACCCATCATGCGCACATACATCCAGCTGATCGGCAGCACGGCCGCATTGCCCAGCGGCGCGGCGGACACGGCACCAATGGCCGCCTCACCGCCAATACCCGCTGTGCGATGCGCCGGCAGATGGGGCACCAGATCGGCGACCACGCAGACCGGGCCGACGCCCGGGCCGCCGCCGCCGTGCGGGATGCAGAAGGTCTTGTGCAGATTCAGGTGGCTGACGTCACCGCCGAACTCGCCCGGAGCCGCCACACCGACCAGCGCATTCATGTTGGCGCCGTCAACGTAGACGCGGCCGCCGTGGCTGTGCACCAGCGCGCAGATCTCCTTGACCTGGGTGTCGAACACACCGTACGTCGACGGGTAGGTGATCATGATGGCCGCCAGATTGGCGCTGTGCTGCTCGCACTTGGCCTTCAGGTCCACCAGGTCGATATTGCCTTCCTTGTCGCACTTGGTGACGACCACCTGCATGCCCACCATCTGGGCCGAGGCCGGGTTTGTGCCGTGGGCCGACTCGGGGATCAGGCAGATCTTGCGATGGGCCTCGCCACGCGCCTCATGCCAGGCCTTGATGATCAACAGGCCCGCGTACTCGCCCTGCGAGCCGGCATTGGGCTGCAGTGAGATGCCCGCATAGCCGGTGGCCTGGCACAGCCAGGCGCGAAGCTGCTCGTCCAGCAGTTCGTAGCCCTTGAGCTGGTCGCGCGGAGCGAACGGGTGGATGTTGGCGAACTCGGGCCAGGTGATGGGAATCATCTCGCTGGTTGCGTTCAGCTTCATCGTGCAGGAACCCAGCGCGATCATCGTGCGGTCCAGCGCCAGGTCCTTGTCGGACAGCATGCGCAGATAGCGCAACATCTCCGTTTCGGAGTGGTGGGTGTTGAACACCGGATGCGTCAGGTAGGCGCTGGAGCGGGCCAGCTCGACCGGGATCAGCGCGGCAATGCCCTTCTCGAACGACTCAAAGCCGATCACGGGCTTGCCTTCGGCGAACACAGCCAGCACGCCATGCAGATCGGCGCGGGTCGTGGTTTCGTCCAGCGAGATGCCGATGCTGGTGGCAGAGGCGCGGCGCAGGTTCATGCCGGCCGACACTGCCGTGGCCAGCAGGACCTCGGTCTTGGCGCCGGTGTTGACTTCCAGCGTATCGAACGAGGTTTCGTGCGCCAGGGTGAATCCAAGCGACTTCAGCCCTTGCGCCAGGATGGCCGTGTAGCTGGCCACGCGCAGGGCGATGCGCTTCAGGCCCTGCGGGCCGTGGTAGACGGCATACATGCTGGCCACGACGGCCGGCAGCACCTGGGCGGTGCAGATGTTCGAAGTGGCCTTCTCGCGGCGGATGTGCTGCTCGCGGGTCTGCAGCGCCAGGCGGTAGGCAGGCTTGCCGTGCGAGTCGATGCTCAGGCCGACCAGGCGGCCGGGCAGCGAGCGCTTGTACTCGTCCTTGCAGGCCATGTAGGCGGCGTGCGGGCCGCCATTGCACATCGGCATGCCGAAGCGCTGGGTCGTGCCGATGGCGATGTCCGCGCCCTGTTCGCCGGGCGAGGCAATCAGGGTCAGCGCCAGCAGGTCGGCGGCGGCGATCAGCAGACCTCCCTTGGCATGCACGGCATCGGCAATCGGCTGCAGCGCGCGCACGCGGCCGGTCACGCCGGGGTATTGCACCAGCGCGGCAAAGCACTCGGTCTGGCCGGCGGCCTCGGCCGGGCCGACGACGACGTTGATGCCCAGCGGCTTGGCGCGGGTCTGGATCACTTCCAGGCTTTGCGGCAGCACGTCATCGGCCACGAAGAAGGTCTGGCTCTTGCTCTTGCCCACACGAGCGGCCAGTGTCATCGCCTCGGCGGCCGAGGTGGCCTCGTCCAGCATCGAGGCGTTGGCGATGGCCATGCCGGTCAGGTCGCAGATCATGGTCTGGAAATTGACCAGCGCCTCCATGCGGCCCTGCGAGATTTCGGCCTGGTAGGGCGTGTAGGCCGTGTACCAGGCGGGGTTCTCGAGCACGTTGCGCAGTATCACGCCCGGGGTCAGGGTGCCGTAATAGCCCTGGCCGATGAAGCTCTTCAGCACCTGGTTCCTGGACGCGATGCCCTTGAGTTCCGCAAGCGCCTGGGCCTCGGTCAGCTCGGCGGGCAGCTGCATCGCATTGGCGCGGGCAATCGAGCGGGGCACGATGGCTTCGATCAGCGCGCGGCGCGAGGCCGAGCCGATCACCGACAGCATCAGCGCCTCGTCGGTGGCATCCGGGCCGATATGGCGGGCCTGGAATTCGGCGCTGTTCTCGAGTTCGGCAAGCGGCTTGTGGGCAGACTTCAACATGGCAATCCTTGGGGGCGCGGGGCTTGCTTGTGGCAAGGCGCGCCAGTAAAACTCACGTAGCCCGCAGGGAGGCCACAGGCCGGAGTGCGGGGCAAAGAAAGATCCCGGATTTCATCCGGGCTACCAAGACGATCAGCTGTTCTTGACCAGCTCGTCGTAGGCGGTGCTGTCCATCAGCGCGTCCAGCTGGGCGGGATTGCTCAGCTTGACCTTGAAGAACCAGCCGCTCTTCAGCGGGTCGGTGTTGGCCAGGGCCGGGTCATTGCGCAGGTCTTCATTGACGGCGGTGATCTCGCCATCGACGGGCATGTACACGTCCGCGGCGGCCTTCACCGATTCGACGACGCCAGCCACTTCCTTCTCGGCATAGCTCTTGCCGACCTCGGGCAGATCGACATAGACCACATCACCCAGCGCGTCCTGCGCATGGACGGTGATGCCCACGGTGGCGGTGCCGTCGGCTTCGATCTGGACCCATTCGTGGTCGGCGGTGTATTTGATGCTCATGTGTTGCTCCGTTGTCTTGGGAAAAGTTGATCAGCCGCCGAATTTACCCGCGGTAGTAACCGTTCGGTGTGAACGGGGTCGAGGTGACGGTCATCGGCACGCGCTTGTCGCGCACGATCGCGAACACGGCCGTGCCCTGCGCGGCATGGCTCGAAGGCAGATAGCCCAGCGCCACCGGCTTGTTCACGGTGGGGGCCAGGGTGCCGCTGGTGACGACGCCCAGCTCGGTGCCGTCCTCGGCCACCAGTTTGGCGCCTTCGCGCACCGGCATACGTTCGCTGCTGACCAGGCCGACGCGCTTGCGGGCTGCGCCGTTGACGAGCTGGTTGTCGATCACGGCAGCACCGGGATAGCCGCCGGCGCGGGCGCCACCGGCGCGGCGCACCTTCTGGATCGCCCAGGTCAGCGAGGCCTCGACCGGCGTGGTCTCGGTATTGATGTCATGGCCGTACAGGCACAGGCCGGCTTCCAGGCGCAGCGAGTCGCGTGCGCCCAGGCCTATGGGCATGACCTCGGGCTGGGCCAGCAGCTTGCGGGCCAGGGCCACGGCCTGATCGCCGGCAACCGAGATCTCGAAGCCGTCTTCGCCGGTGTAGCCGGAGCGGGTCAGGAAGGTGGGGATGCCGTCGAGCTCGAAGAAGCCGCCGGTCATGAAGGTCAGCTTGGCCACTTCCGGGTTCAGGCGCGACAGCGCGGTCACCGCCTGCGGGCCCTGCAGGGCCAGCAAGGCCTGGTCGGGCAGCGGCAGCACCTGGCACTTGTCGCCAATGGTGGCCTGCATATGGGCGATGTCCTGCACCTTGCAGCCGGCGTTGACGACGACGAACAGGTCGTCCGGGCGGCGGCAGATCATCAGGTCGTCAAGAATGCCGCCTTGGGCATTGGTGAACAGGGCGTAGCGCTGCTTGAACACGCCAAGGTCGATGACGTCGACGGGGACTATGGTTTCCAGGGCGGCGGAGGCGCCGGCGCCGATCAGGCGGACCTGGCCCATGTGCGAGACGTCGAACAGGCCGGCCGCGGCGCGGGTGTGCTTGTGTTCGGCCATCACGCCGGCCGGGTATTGCACCGGCATGTCGTAGCCGCCGAAGGGCACCATCTTGGCGCCGAGTTCGATATGCAGCGCGTGCAAGGGGGTCTTGAGGAGTTCAGCAGCAGACATATGAGAGATTCCGAGGGCAAACTGTTCAACCACCGAATTTCGGTGGGGGAATGCCCTCGCTGTCCGCTTTACCTGAGAGATTGGCCGGTCCATGGTGGAACCAGCTTGCCCCTTCGGTGGATGGGCTCGAAACCCATCTCTCTCCAGTGAGGAACGCCCAAATCAGGGCGCTTCATCAGTCCTTTTGCCTGAGCGTTCGAAGCCGTGCTTGTGCCACCTGCCTCTGCGCCTTCGGCGGCTCTCATATAGAGAGCTCTCTCCTGACGAGCCGCGATTGTAGCCTCAAGTCCGGCTCGGTTATGCTGGACCGAACCCACTCGGCGAACCCATCTTGGACCATCTGATTGCGCTGCTGATTGAACATGGCGTCGGCCTGGTTCTACTCGTCACCCTGGCGGCGCGCCTGGGCGCGCCGGTGCCGGCCTCGCCATTTCTGGTCGTCGTCGGCGCGCTGACGGTGGGTGGCCAGATTTCGCTGCCCGGCGCCTTCATCGCCTCGATGCTGGCAAATATTCTCGGTGATGGCGCCTGGTTCCTGGCCGGCCGCAGCTATGGCTATCGGGTGCTGAAGCTGCTGTGCCGCATCTCGATGTCGCCCGACTCCTGCGTGCGCCAGAGCGAGGCCTTTATCACCCGCTGGGGCGGTGCGTCGCTGATCGCGGCCAAGTTCCTGCCCGGCATCTCGGTCGTGGCCCCACCGATGGCCGGCGCTCTGGGCATGTCCAACCGCGCCTTTCTTGCCTTTGAGGGCCTGGCTGCGGCGATCTGGACGCTGCTGTTCCTGGGCCTGGGCGTCGGTTTCAGCGGCCAGATTCAGCAGATCCTGGAGGTGCTGACCGGCATGGGCAAGGTGGCGCTGATCGCGCTGGCCGTGCTGCTGCTGATCTTCGCCGCGCAGCGCTATCTGCGGCGGCGCATGTTTGCGCGCGATGTGGCGATGGCACGCATCAGCGTCGCCGAGTTGCGCGACTTGATGGCGCAAGACCCGGCCCCGCTGGTGATAGACGTGCGCTCGGCCGCGGGCCGCGAGATCGACCCGCGCCGCATTCCGGGCGCCCTGGCCGTCGAGCTCGATCAGGTGCTGCGCCGCTCGGCCGAATGGCCCGCCGGGCGCGAGATCGTGCTTTATTGCAACTGCCCCAACGACGCCTCGGCGGCCCGGGCCGCCGGCCTGCTGGCCAGACAGGGTCTGACCCGGGTGCGGCCGCTGGCCGGCGGCCTGGACGCCTGGTCCGAGGCCGGCCATCCGCTGGAGCGCCACGAGGCGGCCGCCGGCCGGGCGACAATGGCGCCACACCCGACTCCCTGAGCTCAGTCTTGCACGGATGAACCTGCCCCTTTTCCAGACCCTGTTCCAGACCCTGGCGCGACGGCTGTTCGGCATCCTCGCCGCAATGCTGCTGATGCCGACCCAGGCCCAGCCCACCATCGCCGCCGCCTCCGACCTGAAGTTCGCGCTGGACGAGATCGCCGCCGCCTTCCAGGCCAGCTCGGGCCAGACGGTGAAGCTGGTCTATGGCTCATCGGGCAACTTCTACCGCCAGATTGCCCAGGGTGCGCCATTCGAGCTGTTCCTGTCGGCCGACGAGGACTTCGTCTTCAAACTGGCCGATCAAGGCCTGACCCCCGACCGTGGCCGGCTCTATGCGATCGGGCGCATCGTGCTGTTCATTCCGAAGGGCTCGCCGGTACCTGTCGATGCTGCATTCGACCCGCAGCTGGTCCAGCTGCGCAGGGCCCTGGGTGAGGGCAGGGTGCTCAAGTTCGCCATCGCCAACCCCGATCACGCGCCCTACGGCCGGGCTGCCACGGAGGCCTTGAAGCGCCTGGATCTCTGGGCGGCGATACAGCCCCGTCTGGTGTTGGGCGAGAACGTCTCTCAGGCGGCGCAGTTCGCCGTGTCGGGCTCCACCCAGGCGGGCATCTTTGCCTACTCGCTGGCGCTGGCGCCGCAGTTCGGCCGTGCGGGCAATGCGGTGCTGATTCCCGAGACCCTGCATCAGCCGCTGCGCCAGCGCATGGTGCTGACCCGCAAGGCCGGTGCGGTGACCGAGGCCTTCCACGCCTATCTGCAGCAGCCTGCGGCGCGCGCGGTGTTCGTGCGCCACGGTTTTGCGCTGCCGGGCGAGCAATAGGCATGGACTGGCAGGCGCTGCGCCTTTCCGTCTGGCTGGCCCTGGCCACCGCCCTGATCCTGCTGCCGCTCGGCGTGCTGGCCGGACGCTGGCTGGCCAGCAGCCGCCACCCGCTGCGGCCGCTGGCGGAGGCCCTGCTTGCGCTGCCGCTGGTGCTGCCGCCCACGGTGCTGGGCTACTACCTGCTGGTGGCCATGGGCGGCGCATCACCGCTGGGCCAGCTGTACCAGGAACTGACCGGCCAGACGCTGGCGTTTTCGTTCGGCGGCCTGCTGCTGGCCAGCCTGATCTTCAACATCCCGTTCGCGCTGATGCCGATGCAACGCGCCTTCGAGGCCATTCCGGCCGAGCTATACGACGCCGCCCGCAGCTGCGGCCTGAGCCCCTGGCGCACGCTGTGGCATATCGAGCTGCCGCTGGCCTGGCGCGGCATTCTCAGCGGGCTGATCATGACGGCCGCCCATACGCTGGGCGAGTTCGGCGTGGTGCTGATGGTGGGCGGCAGCATACCGGGCGAGACCAAGACCATTGCCATCTCCATCTACGACCGGGTGCAGGGCTTCGACATGCAGGCGGCGGGCCTGATGTCGGCCACCCTGCTGGTGGTGTCGCTGGCCACCTTGCTGAGCACCGCCTGGCTGACGCGCCGGCGCGGGCCGGGACCGCGCGGTTGAGATCGCAGGGTTATAGCGCGCCCCCATGCTGAAACTCGAACTCCACCAGGCCGGCCCGATCGCGCTGAACGTCCAGCTGCATTGCGCGCAGGGCGAGCTGCTGGCCCTGGTCGGCCCCTCGGGCAGCGGCAAGACCAGCGTGTTGCGCGCGATCGCCGGGCTGCTCGATGTTGAGCAGGGGCGTGTCGAGCTGGGCGACGCCGTCTGGCTGGACACCGAGCGCGGCGTCAAGGTGCCGGCCGAGCGGCGGCCGGTGGGCATGGTGTTCCAGCACTATGCGCTGTTCCCGCATCTCAGCGCCCTGGACAATGTGCGCCTCGCGCTGCCGCGCGGCGCCGATGGCCGCAGCGGCAAGGACGCCGCCCACCGCCTGCTGCAGGACATGCAGCTCGACGGCCTGGCCGCGCGCCGCCCGCACCAGCTCTCGGGCGGCCAGCGGCAGCGAGTGGCCCTGGCCCGCGCCCTGGCGCGCAGCCCGGGCGTGCTGTTGCTGGACGAGGCCTTTGCAGCCGTCGATCAGCCGACCCGTCAGGCCCTGTACGACGAGCTGATCAAGCTGCGCGAGCGGGTGGGCGTGCCCATCGTGATGGTCACCCACGATCTGCGCGAGGCGCGCCTGCTGGCCGACCGGATGTGCATCATCGAGGCCGGCCAGACCCTGCAGGACGGCCCGCCGGAGCAGCTGATGTCACGCCCGCGCAATGCCCGTGTGGCGGCGCTGGTGGGACTGCGCGACATCCATGCCGGCGTGTTTCACAAGGCCGGCCCTGGCCAGGCCCGGCTGCGCTGGGGCGACGGGCAGGCCGGCCTGGATCTGCGCACCGCCGACAAGGGGCGCCTGGACGACGGCACGCCGGTGCGCTGGGTGATTGCCGGGGAGCATGTGCAGGTGCATCTGCGCCCGCCCGAGGGCCCCAATGCGGTGGCCTGCACCTTGGAGCGCAGCCGCAGCCTGGGCGAGATCACCACCATCGAATGCCGGCTGCAGAACGCACCCCATGCCTTGCTGCATCTGGAGCTGACCACCCGATACGCGCGCCAGCTGGCCCTGGCGCCCGGCAGCCCGCTGTTTCTGCAGCTGGCGCCACAGGGCATTCACATCATGCCGGTGAAGAATCCCTGAGCATTCACCGCACCTGCCAGGCCCTGGCTCGCTGCAGCAGGCGCTCGAACATCAGGTCCACCGTGATCGCCAGCAGGCCGACCAGCAGCGCGCCCTGGATCACATAGGCGGTGTTGAAGCCGCTCAGGCCGATGATGATGGGCGAACCCAGGGTCTTGGCGCCCACGGTCGAGGCAATCGCCGCCGTGCCGATATTGATCACCACCGAGCTGCGCACGCCGGCCAGCAACACCGGCAGGGCCAGCGGCAGCTCCACCTGGCGCAGCACCTGACCGGGGTTCATGCCTGACCCCAGGGCTGCCTCGCGCAGCTCGGGCGCAAGAGCGTCCAGCCCGGCCAGCGTGGCCTGGACGATGGGCAGCAGGCCGTACAGGGCCAGGGCCAGCAGGGCCGGTGCCGCGCCAAAGCCCACCAGCGGCACGGCCAGGGCCAGCACCGCCACCGGCGGAAAGGTCTGGCCCAGTGCCGCCACCCGCTCAAGCAGGGGCCGGAAGACACGCCCGGCCGGGCGCGTGACCGCCACACCCAGCCCCACCCCGACCAGCGTGGCCGCGGCACTGGACAGGGCCACGATCAACACATGGGCGCCAAGCAGGGCGGCGAACGAGTCCTGCTCGTACAGCGGCCGGTCGAGCTCGGGGAACCAGCTGGCGAACAGCGGCCTGGTGTGCGCCATGCCCAGCGTCAACAGGGTCAGCGCGGCCGCGGCCCAGACCAGCGGGTCGCGCCCGATCTTCATGGCTCGCGGCCCGGCGGGTCGCCCAGCGCCAGGCCCAGGAAGGCGGACACCGCGGGGCCTGCCGGCCGGGTCATCAGCTCCAGCGGCGTGCCGCTTTGCAGCAGCCGGCCGCCGTCCAGCAGGTGGATGCGAGTGCCCAGGCGCAGCGCCTCGTCCAGGTCATGGGTGACCATCAGCACCGTCTTGCCCGTGCTGCGCTGGATATGCAGGAGCTCGGCCTGCAGCGCGCGGCGCGTCACCGCGTCCAGCGCAGCAAAGGGCTCGTCCATCAGCAGGATCTCGGGGTCGGCCGCCAGCGCCCGCGCCACGCCGACACGCTGCTGCTGGCCGCCCGACAGCTGGTGCGGGTAGCGCTCGGCCAAGGCCTGGTCCAGATGGAGCAGGGCCATCAGCTCGGCCGTGCGCGCGGCGATGCGCGCCGGTGGCCACTGCAGCAGGCCGGGCACGGTGGCGATGTTCTGCGCCACCGTCCGGTGCGGGAACAGGCCGGTGGACTGGATCACATAGCCGATGCGCCGGCGCAGCGCGGTGGGTTCCTGATCACGCACTGGCAGGCCGCCAACGAGCACCTGGCCGCGGTCTGGCTCCAGCAGCCGGTTGACCATGCGCAGCAGGCTGGACTTGCCCGCACCCGACGGCCCGATCAGCACCGCGAACTCGCCCGGCGCAATGCGCAGCGAGACCTTGTCGATGACGCGCTTGCCACCCAGGCTCAGGCCGACCTGCTGGAACGCAATCATCGCGCCCGTTCCCCAGCCCATGCCCGGCTCAGCGCCCTGAACATCGCGTCGGCCAGCAGCCCCAGCGCCAGCACCGGCAGCACGCCCAGCAGGACCAGATCGGCGGCGCTGCTCAGCAGGCCCTGGAAGATCAGGCTGCCCAGGCCACCGGCACCGATCAGCGATGCGACCACCGCCAGCCCCACCGTCTGCACGGTGGCGACGCGCAGGCCCGCCAGCAGCAGCGGCAGAGCGATCGGCACTTCGACACGCCAGAAGATCTGTCGCGGGGTCATGCCCATCCCTCGAGCGCTGTCCAGCACGGCCGCTGGCACCTGCTGCAGCCCGGCGGCGGTGCTGCGGGTGATGGGCAGCAGGCTGTAGAGCACCAGGGCCAGCACGGCCGGCGCGAGCCCAATGCCTGCAAAACCCCAGCGGCCGAGCTGCGGCCAGGCCGCGGCGAGCAGCGCCAGCGGAGCGATCAGCAGGGCAAACAGGGCGATCGAGGGAATGGTCTGTATCAGGTTCAACACAGGGAACAGTGCCTGACCCAGACGCCGGCTGCGCGCCGCGGCCACTCCGAGCGGCAGGCCGATCAACAGGGCCGGCAGCAGCGTGGTCAGCACGATCTGCAGATGGCGCCGCAGCGCGTCATGGAACAGCTCCTGGCGGTTGGCGTATTCCTTCATCAACGCAAGCTGATCCAAGGCGCCGCCGGCCAGCATCAGGGCCAAGCCGCAAGCCAGACCCGCTGCGACGACGGCTGCGATCCAGCCCTGCAGCGCATCTGCGATCGCCAGCAGGCAAACAGCGGCCAGCACCCAGAAGCCTGCGCCGAGCGAGGTGCGGGCGAGCGTAGCGCCTTCGGCCAGGTGCGTGGCGGCATCACCGGCGGTCCACAACAGACCCAGCAGCAGTGCTGCATTGCCCACTGCAGACGCCAGCTGCCAGCGACGCGTGGGCGGCATGAAGACACCCATGATCAGCAGCAGAACGGGCAACGCCAGCAACGCGGGGGCCAGCTCGATCAGCGCAATCGCCCGTCCGCTGGCGAGGCGGTTCGGAGCATGGCTCAGAAAGCTCAGACTCAACGCCGCCGCCAGGCCCAGCGCCATCAAAGCCGCCTGCACGGGATTGCGAGGCCTATTTGACAAAGCCCTTGGCTTTCAGATACGCGGCGGCCACCTGTCTGGCGTCCTGCCCCTCGACGGCGATACGGGCATTGAGCATCTGCAGGGTCGGGCCGTCCAATGACTTGAACACCGGCGCCAGCAACTCCTTGATGCGCGGGTACTGCGCCAGCGTCTCGGCGCGTATCACCGGTGCCGGGGCATAGACAGGCTGCACGCCCTTGGGATCACTCAGCACGACCAGGCCCAGCGCTGCCAGCGAGCCGTCGGTGCCATAGGCCATCGCGCCATTGACGCCCGAGGTCTTCTCGGCCGCGGCCTTGATCGTCACCGCGGTGTCGCCGCCGGCCAGGGCCAGCAACTGGTTCTGGGCCAGCTTGAAGCCGTAGGCGGCCTGGAAGGCGGGCAGGGCGTCCGAGCGCTCGATGAACTCGGCCGAGGCTGCCAGCTTGAACTGGCCTCCGGCCGTGATCCACCGGCCGAACTGCTCCAGCGTGGCCAGCTTGTGGGTCTGGGCCAGGTCTTGCCGTACGGCGATGGCCCAGGTGTTGTTGGCAGGTGCGGGCTCCAGCCAGACGAGGCGATGCTTCTCAAGATCCAGCGCCTTGACGCGTTCGTAGCCGTCCTTGGCGCTCTTCCAGGCAGGATGTTTTTCGTCGGCAAAGAAGAAGGCACCGTTGCCGGTGTACTCGGGGTAGATGTCGATCTGGCCGGCGGTCAGCGCCGTGCGCACGATCTTGGTCGCCCCCAGCTGCAGCCGGTTCTCGGTCTTGATGCCGCCCGCCTGCAGCACCTGCAGCAGGACCTGACCCAGCAGGGCGCCCTCGGTGTCGATCTTCGAGGCCACGCGCACGGCCGGTTGCGCCTGCGCCAGCGAGGCGCTCAACATGATCGCCAGTCCCGTCAGGCACCCTCCGATACTCAAGCCCATGGCATGTCTCCGCCGCTTTGGTCGCCCATCATAGGGCCGGGGCTCAGGACTCAAGGCTCGGGCTGGCGCACCATCATCACCGGCACGGGGCTGCTGCGCAGTACCAGCTCGGCATCGCTGCCCAGGGTCAGCCGGCTCAGGCCACGGCGGCCATGGGTGCCCATCACGATCATGTCGCAGCCGCACTGCTTGGCGGTATCGATGATGGCCTCGGCCACGCCCTGCTGACCGGCCTCCCGCAACAGGATGTTGCAGTCGAGGCCGCGGGCCTTGGCTCTTTGCTGCGCCTCGGTCAGCAGCGCCTCGCCCAGGCGCTGCCAATGCAGACGCGCCTGTTGATAGGCATTGGCCGGAGCCCGCTCCATGTCGAACGGCGACTCGTCGATCAGGTGGAGCAGACACAACCTGGCCTGCAGCCGCTCCGCCAGCGCCATGGCCTCCTGAAAACCGCGCTCGGCAGTGGCGCTGCCGTCGATGGGCACAAGCAGGCTTTGGTACATGGTCCACTCCATCCTTGTCGGTCGGGTGTCGTCATTTTTGCGCAGGTCCGATGGGTCGCGCTTGCGGTGCATCAGCGCCCGCCCGTCATGAAATTGACATAGTCGCTTGCTAATGTCCGCCTATATTTCCATTAAGATCGAAATATGAAATTGTTTCCAAGGGCTGCTGAACTCGGCTGCCAGCTCCCATTCAATCCCATTCTTCTCCAGGCTGCCCCATGACGGAAAGAACCTACAAGGTGCTGTTTCTCTGCACCGGCAACTCGGCGCGCTCCATCATCGCAGAGGGCTTGATGAGTCATCTGGGCGCGGCACGCTTCCAGGCCTTCTCGGCCGGCAGCCATCCGACCGGGGCGGTGAATCCGCTGGCGTTGCAGACGCTGTCACGGCTGCATGTTTCGATCGACGGCTTCCGCAGCAAGAGCTGGGATGAGTTCGCCGGGGTGGGGGCGTCCGATCTGGACTTCGTCTTCACCGTCTGCGACAAGGCCGCAGGCGAGGTCTGCCCGGTCTGGCCGGGCCAGCCGATGACCGCACACTGGGGCGTCGAAGACCCGTCGGAGGTGCAAGGTTCGGAGGAGACGAAGCTGCGCGCCTTCACCGATACCGCGCTGATACTGAAACGGCGTATCGAGCTGATGCTGGCGCTGCCGCTGGAGCGTCTGGACGCGATGTCTCTGCAGCAGGAGCTGCACAGGCTCGGCAAGGTCTGACCCCAATGAACAACGGACCCCTGATGAGCTCACATATCCTGATCCTCTGCACCCACAACTCGGCGCGAAGCGTGCTATCCGAGGGCATGCTCAACCACTTGGCGGCCCGGCTGGGCCGCGATGTGGTCGCGCATAGTGCCGGCAGCGCGCCGAGCGGCCGCCTCAATCCCTTTGCGATCGAGGCGCTGAACAACGCGGGCATCGCGACCAGCGCCTACCGCAGCAAGAGCTGGGACGAGTTCACGACGCCCGACTCGCCCGCACTGTCCATCGTGATCACGGTCTGCGACAGCGCCGCCGCCGAGCAGTGCCCGGTGTTCTTCGGCAGCAACCCGGACGGCGGCCAGCCGGTCAAGGTGCACTGGGGCTATCCTGATCCATCGAATGCCGAGGGCGGCGACGAAGGCAAGCGCCGCGCCTTCGAGCTGACCCGCCAGGCCATAGGCTACCGCATGCTGCAGCTGCTGGCCCTGCCTCTTGACACCATGGACAGGGCAGCGCTGCAGACCGCCCTGATCGAAATCGGCCGCAGCTGAGACAAGCATGAGCACCACATTCGCCATTGAGAAGCCCACCGCCCCGGCGCCCATGAGCCTGTTCGAGCGCTACCTGACCGTCTGGGTCCTGCTGTGCATCGCGGCCGGCATCGCGCTCGGGCAGCTGATGCCCGGGGTCTTCCAGGCCGTCGGCCGCATGGAGTACGCCAAGGTCAATCTGCCGGTGGGCCTGCTGATCTGGGTGATGATCATCCCGATGCTGCTGAAGGTTGACTTCGGGTCGCTGCATCAGGTCAGCCAACACTGGAAGGGCATAGGCATCACGCTGTTCATCAACTGGGCGGTCAAGCCCTTTTCGATGGCCCTGCTGGGCTGGATCTTCATCCGCCAGGTGTTTGCCCCCTATCTGCCCGCCAATCAGCTCGACAGCTATGTGGCCGGCCTGATACTGCTGGCCGCCGCGCCCTGCACGGCGATGGTCTTTGTGTGGAGCCGGCTGACCGGCGGCAACGCGCTGTTCACGCTGTCGCAGGTGGCGCTGAACGACGCCATCATGGTGTTCGCCTTCGCCCCCATCGTGGCCCTGCTGCTGGGCATGTCGTCCATCATCGTGCCCTGGGACACGCTGATCACCTCGGTCGTGCTGTATATCGTCATTCCGGTGGCTATCGCCCAGCTCTGGCGCAAGCTGCTGCTGGCCAAGGGTCAGGCCAGCTTTGATGCGACGCTGGCGCGCATCGGCCCCTGGTCCATCAGCGCCTTGCTGGCCACCCTGGTGCTGCTGTTCGCCTTCCAGGGCGAGGCCATCATCAAGCAGCCGCTGGTGATCGCGATGCTGGCCGTGCCGATACTGATACAGGTCTTCTTCAACTCCAGTCTGGCCTATTGGCTGAATCGCCGCGCCGGCGAGTCGCACAGTGTGGCCTGCCCCTCGGCGCTGATCGGGGCCTCCAACTTCTTCGAGCTGGCGGTGGCTGCCGCGATCAGCCTGTTCGGCTTCGACTCCGGCGCGGCGCTGGCCACCGTGGTCGGCGTGCTGATCGAGGTGCCGGTGATGCTGCTGGTGGTGCGCTGGGTCAATGCCAGCAAGGGCTGGTATGAGCGTGGTGCGCGAGTCTGAGTCCCCGGCTTGATGCCGATCAAACGCTGCCGCTGACCGCGGTGCATGCTTTGGGGTGCCTCTGCGACTACTTCGCAGGGCAACCTCAATGGTACGAACTCACCCATCCCTGTTTTCCCCCGAAGCATCGGTCAACCATGCAGCCGTGCGCGTGCGCCAGGAGCACAACAGCAAAACGTTGCGCCGAAAGGCCACCCCCGGCGGCAAACACATCTCTCGTCATTGATTGAAGGAAAAGGGGGAAGCGCAATGGAAGTCAAAGTCCTGGGTTCGGGATGCAGCAAATGCCACACCACCATCGCGATGATCGAGCGGGTGGCGAAGGAGCAGGGCGTCGAGGTGGCTATCGTCAAGGTCGAGGATCACGATGCGATCCGGAGCCACGGAGTCACGGCGACGCCGGCAGTCATCATCGATGGCCGGATCATGCACAGCGGCGGGCTGCCTTCGCATTTGGAAGTGCAGGGCTGGTTGAGGCCGGCACAGCAAGCGATGGGCTTTCTGAACCAGGCCACACGACACCTCTTCTTCACCGGCAAGGGGGGCGTCGGCAAGACTTCTCTATCGACTGCCGCGGCCCTGACCCTGGCCGACTCCGGCAAGAAGGTGCTGCTGGTCAGCACCGACGCAGCGTCGAACCTCGATGAGATGCTGGGTATTGAGCTGCGCAATATCCCTACGCCGGTGCCCGGCGCGCCGGGCTTGTCCGTGCTCAATATCGACCCCGATACGGCGGCCGAGTCTTACCGGCAGCGGGTGCTGGCCCAGATGGGCGCGGGCGCAAGCGACACCGAACTCTCGACGGTGCGCGAGCAATTGTCCGGCGCCTGCACCACCGAGATTGCCTCCTTCGACGAGTTCGCCTCGCTCTTGTCCGACAAGGACGGGCGCTTCGATCACATCGTCTTCGACACGGCGCCGACCGGCCACACACTGCGGCTGCTCAGTCTTCCAAAGGCCTGGAGCGGTTTCCTTGAAGGCAATGACCGCGGTGCCTCCTGCCTCGGTCCGCATTCGGGCCTGAAGATGCAGGAAGAGCGGTTCAAGGCGGCGCTCGACGCGCTGAGCGATCCGGCCCAGACCACCGTCATCCTGGTGACCCGGCCCGACAAGGGCGCGATTGCCGAGGCGGCGCGCACGTCCGAAGAGCTGCACGAGCTGGGGCTGCACAACCAGCGCCTCGCCATCAATGGCGTTTTCCGTGCCAGCACAGGCACGGACGCCGTGGCTGGCGCCATAGAGGCGCTGGGGCAGCAAGCGCTGGACGAGATGCCGGCGTCGCTCAAGGCCTTGCCTCAGGACACGGTGCCGCTGCGTGCCTTTGATACGGTGGGCCTGCCGGCACTGCGGGCATTGCTTTCATCGCGAGCATCAGCTGTACCGGTGTCAAACACCGCCGACACCGAGCCCGCTGTCGCAGGGCACGATCTGGCGGCCCTTGCCGACGAACTGGCCGCGGCAGGCCATGGCTTGATCATGGTGATGGGAAAGGGCGGCGTGGGCAAGACCACCGTGGCCGCGGCCTTGGCCATCGGTCTGGTACAGCGCGGCAAGACCGTGCACCTGAGCACCACCGATCCGGCCGCGCACCTGGCCGGCACCCTGGACGGCGAGGTGCCGGGCCTGCGCGTGGACCGCATCGATCCCAAGGTCGAGACGCAGCGCTATGTCGACAAGATCATGGCGGCCAAGTCGCCCCATTTGAACGAGCAGGAGCAGGCACTGCTGCTGGAAGACCTGCGCTCGCCCTGTACCGAGGAGGTGGCCGTCTTCCACGCCTTCTCGCGCATCGTCAGCGAGGCGCGCAGCGCCTTTGTCGTGCTGGACACCGCGCCCACCGGACATTCGCTGCTGTTGATGGATGCCACCGGCGCCTATCACCGGCAGATGATGCGCGAATTCGAGGGGCAGGGCGGCGCACGCGTCGTGACCCCCTTGATGCGTTTGCAGGACGGTGCGTACACCAAGATCATTCTGGTGACCTTGCCGGAAGTGACGCCGGTATCGCAGGCCGCCGCGCTGCAGGACGACCTGCGCCGCGCCAGCATCGAACCCTATGCCTGGGTGCTCAACAAGAGCGTGCTGGCGGCCGGCACGCAAGACCCCCTGCTGGCGGCGCGCCTGGACGGCGAGCGCAAGCAGATGGCGCGCATGGCGGCCGGGCTCGCCAAGCGCAGCTTCATCGTGCCCTGGCTGACCCGGCCACCGATTGGCGGCACCGAGTTGGCCAGGCTGGTGAGCGGCCCGTAGCGCAACTCCAGGCTGCTGGAGGCGATCCAGGCCTCGCAGCTCAGCAATCACAAGGCCAACGCGGTGGATCGCGGTGCTCAAGCTGCTCGGAACGCGCAGTCACACCGTTGGCGGCATGATCCTGCAGCAGGCGCCCTGCCTGGGGCCGATCGGCTGTCAGGTCTTGAGCGGCGGCCCGAACACCAGCCGCGCCACCGCGCCGGTGCCGTCGTCGCGGGCCTGAAGCGTCAGCTGTGCGCCATGGTGCTCGGCAATGGCCCGGGCGATCGAGAGGCCCAGCCCGGCACCGCTGCTGTCAGGACCGCGGCGGTGGCGCTCGAACACCGTGGCCGCCAGATCGGCGTCGAAGCCAGGGCCCTCATCCTCGACTTCCAGCAGCGCGCCCGGGGCCAGATCACGCGTGCGCACGGTGACCCGGCCGCCGCCATGGCTCAGCGCGTTGTCGATCAGGTTGGACAGCAGTTCCTGCAGTTCGTCCTCCCAGCCGACGACCACGGCCGGCAGCAGCTCGAAGCCGAGGTCGATCCCGGCCTGGCGGGCGCGATCCACGAACAGGCCGGCACAGGCCTCGGCCACATCGGCCAGGTCCACCGTTGCGGGCGCCTGGTTGCTGCCCGCCTCGGAGCTCGACCTGGACAGGCTCAGCACGCGCTGCACCATGTGCTGCAGACGGGCGACCAGCACCTGCATCGTCTGCAGCCGCTGCAGGAACTGATCATGCGCCGGCCCGTTCGGGGTGGTCGCATGGTCCTGCATGGCCATTTCGAGCTGCAATGACAGCGCCGCGATCGGCGTGCGCAGCTGATGCGCGGCGTCGCCTATGAAGGCCTGCTGTGCATGGGCCGAGTCACGCAGCCGGGCCATCAGCAGGTTCAAGGCCTGTGCCAGTGCGGCGACCTCGGCCCCGGACTGTTCGACCTCGAAGGGCCGCAGATCGCGATGCGCCCGACCGGTGATGTTGCGGGTGAAGCGCTCCAGCGGGGCCAGTACGCTGCGTGTGCTGAGGTAGAGCCCCAGCAGGGCGGCCACCAGCATGGCCAGCCCGAGGCGCAGTGAGCGCATCTGCATCTGCGCGCGGGCATCGCCGCGCTTGTTCAACGTTTCGGCCACGACGATGACTCCGCGTTGGCCCGGGCCCTGGCGGCGCAGCACCAGCACCCGGACGGGCTGCTGGTCCAGGCTGGCGCTACCTGCCGTGCTGAGCGAATCGGAACCTGCGCCGGCATGGGGTGCCAGCCTGGCGTCGCCCCAGACCAGCTTGCCCGGGCCGTCGAAGATGGCGATATAGAGCCGGTCCAGTGGATCGGCCTGCAGCAGGGCCTGCGCCGAGACCGGGAGGTCGGCTTCGAGGTCATTGTCGGTGTCGATCTCCAGCCGGGCGGCCAGCGCGGTGGCGGTGTTCAGCAGGGCCTGATCGAAGGCCTGATCGGCCAGGCGCTCGGCGCCACGCAGATCCAGCAGCAGGGCCGCACCCAGCACCAGCGTCAGCGACAGGCCCAGCGCCGACAGCAGCCGTGTGCGCAGCGGGAGCCGCCGCAGACCCGCGCTCACACCGCTGGCGACAGCACTCATGCGCACCGGGCCGCGGAGCTGCCAGCGGCCGGTGTGTCGATCAGTCGGTAGCCCAGTCCTCGTATCGTTTCAAGCTCCAGCGTCGAGCCGGCGAGCTTGCGCCGCAGCCGGGAGATGTGCAGCTCGATGGCATTGGCGCTCAGCTCGTATTCCCAGTGGCTGAGGCTGTTGATGAGCTTGCGCTTGGTGACGATCTTCGGGCTGCTCAGGGCTAACTCGAACAGCAAGGCCCACTCCTTGCGGGTCAGCGGCAGCGGCCGGCCATTCAGCGTTGCGGTCTGCTGGGCCACGACCATGCCCAGGCTGCCCAGCGTGACGTCGCCGCAGGCACTGGCTTGCGAGCGCCGCAGCAGGGCCCTCAGCCGGGCCAGCAGTTCGGGCAGCATGAAGGGCTTGGCCAGATAGTCATCGGCACCGAGATCCAGCCCGCGCACCTTGTCCGACCAGTCGTCGCGGGCCGTGATCAACATCACGGGCATCTGCTGCGCCTGCGAGCGCAGCCTGGCCAGCAGGCTCAGTCCGTCCATGCCGGGCAGGCCGATATCCAGCAGCAAGGCATCGTAGGTGGCGTCGCCCAAGGCCTGCAGCGCGGACTCTGCGCGCTCGACTGCATCAACGCTGTAGGCGTCGCGGTGCAGGGCTTCGGCGAGGCTGGCGCGCAGGCCGGGGTCGTCTTCGACCAGCAGGATGCGCATGCGGCTCAGTCCTTTCGATGGCGGGCGAGGCGCCAGTGTGCGGACATTCCTGCAGCGGTCTTTGACAAAAGGCAAAGCCCGATTGCATCCGGCGTAACAGCGCGTTTCCGACAGGATTTCGACAGCATGGCCCAGCTACACCTGAGGCCCAGCGCACTCTCACCATCCTGCAAGGAGTCCTTATGCGATGCATGCAATCTGTCAAGACCGGCGCACTCATGCTGGCCTTGATTCCCTGTTCCGGCGCCTGGGCGCAGGCCACCGTGCCGCCGCCCGGGCGCCTGCTGGCGTCCAACTGCTTTCAGTGCCATGGCACCAACGGCAAGGGGCCGGGCTTCGAGCGTCTGGCGGGCGAGTCGAGCGACGAAATCTACAAGGAGCTCAAGGAGATGCAGTCCGGCAAGGAGGGGCAGGGCCTGATGACCAAGCACGCCATGGGCTACACCGACGCGCAGCTTCGCGCCATGTCGAAGTGGTTCTCGACCCAGCGTTGAGCCTTACCAATCAAATCAGGAATCCGCAATGAAACGACGTGAAATTCTCCAGGCCGGTCTGGCCGCGGCGGCTGCCGCCGCTGCCTTGCATCCCCTGTCCGGCCAGGCCGCGAGCTCCGGGGGGCGGGTCATCGTGGTTGGCGGCGGCATGGCCGGCGCCACGGTGGCCAAGTATCTGCGCATGTGGAGCAACTACACGCTGGAGGTGACGTTGATCGAACGCAATCCGGCCTATCTGTCCAACATCATGAGCAGCCTGGTGCTGACCGGCCAGCGCTCCCTGTCAAGCCTGCGTTTCGGCTATGAAGCCCTGCAGCAGCGCCATGGCGTCAAGCTCGTCTTCGATGAGGTGCTGGCCGTCGATGCGGCGGCGGGGTCGGTGCGGCTGGCCTCAGGCAACAGCCTGAAGGCGGACAAGATCGTGCTCGCGCCCGGCATTCGATTCGACGCATTGCCGGGGCAAAAAGACCCGAGCCTGATGCCCCACGCCTGGTCGGCCGGCGCTCAGACCGAGTTGCTGGCCAAGCAGCTGGGCGCGATGAAGGCCGGCGGCACGGTGGTGCTGACAATACCGAAGACACCGTACCGCTGCCCACCCGGCCCCTACGAGCGGGCCTGTCTGCTGGCCGACTGGCTGAAGGCGAAGAAGCCGGGCAGCAAGCTGCTGGTGCTTGATGCCAACCCCGACATCGTGGTCGAGCAGGACAACTTCTCGAAGGCCTTTTTTGGTCTGCACGCCAATGTGATCGAGTACCACCGCGGCGTCGAGATCTCCTCGGTCGACGAGTCACAGATGATGCTCTACACCAATGGCGGTGCGGTGCATGGCGATGTCATCAATCTGATTCCTCCGCAGCGGGCAGGGAAGTTGATCGAGCAGACCGGCCTGGCAACGGCCACCAATGGCCGGTTCGCACCGGTCGATGTGCTGAGCTATGCCAGCCTGGATGCGCCTCGCATCCACGTGATCGGAGACTCGAGCGCCACCACGCAGCCCAAGGCCGGCCACATTGCCAATCAGGAGGCCAAGATTTGCGCGGATGCCCTGGTGCGCTACTTCGCGGGTGCCTCGCCCGATGCGGCACCGGTGACCAACTCGGCCTGCTTCTCGACCATCACGCGCACCCAGGCCTCCTGGCTGTCCGTGGTGTTCCAGTACGACGCGCTTTCAAGGACGATGAAGTCCGTGGCCGCCAGTTCGGCCGCATCTACCGGATGGAGCAAGGACAACTTCGAGGACATGAACGAGTGGTTCAGTGCCTTGATGGCGGACTCCTTTGCCTGAAGCGAGCGGGGGCAGGGCTCGCCTCTGCCTCGACCCTCGCAGCCACCGCCAGCGCCGATCGCACCGCGCTTTCCAGCAGCGGCACGCCGGTTTCGGCGTAGGAGCCGCACCACCAGACGCGGCGTTGCGGCTGCGCGTGCAATTGCTGCAGCGAGGCCAAGGCTGCGGCGCTGCCGGCGTCGACCAGCGGGCGCTCGAAGCGGGCCTGGCCGATGACGCTGCCATCTCGCGGCGAGCGCTGCGGCATCACGGTCTGGAACAGCGGCTCGGCATGGCGCAGCCCCGGATGTACGCGGTTGATCCAGATCGTGCTCTCCGGCTGTTCATGTTCGGCGCAGACACGGGCGTTCACGGGCGACCAGTCGGCGCGGCGCCGGGGCATCAGCCCGGTGTCGCGATGCATCAGCACCTCCAGCGCGCGGTAGCGGAAGGCGGCCATCGCCGCGGTCTCGTCCGGCGCGGCGTCGGCCAGCAAGGTGAGGGCCTGGTTGGCCTGCGTGGCGAACACAACGTGGTCGAAGGCCTCCTCGCCCGTGACGTGTTGCACCGTCACCCGGCCGGCACCGGCATGTCGGGTCGACGAGGCCGCGCCAGGCTGGCGCCGAACGGCCACCACGCCAGCCTTGCATTGCACGCGTGTGATGCCAGCCAGCAGCTTCGCGGCCACCGCGTCGGCGCCGTCGCGCGCGCGGCGCACGCTCTGGCGCGCCACGCCAGCGGCGGCATAGCCGGCGACTACCGCAGCCGGGTAGGCGCGCGCGTCTTCGGTGCTGCAGGTGGCTATGGTGGCGATGGCCGGCAGCAGCAGGCCGTCGACGAACTCGGGGGAGATGCGCTCGGCAGCGACGAACTCGCCGATGCTCGCGCCACCCAGGCCCCCAGCCGCCAGCGCCGCGCGCGCCCGGGTCTGGAAACGCAGCGCGCCCTGCACGATGCGCCACCCGCGGGCGCTGGCCACATCCTGCGGCAGCACATAGGGTAGAGACCAGCCACCAAGACGCGCATTACGCCAACGGAAGTAGGCCAGCCCGTCACAGTCACTGAAGGTGGTGGCGTAGTCCACGGGCTCGGTGGCCACGCCGAGCTCCGCATACAGGCGGGTCAGCGTGGGGTAGTAGCCGGGGTAGAACACGCGCAGCGGCACGTCGATGCGCAGGCCTGAGGAGGTGGCGTCCAGCGCCACCGAGCTGGCCACGAAGCCAGGCACCGCATGGCGTTCGAACAAGGTCACCGCGTGGCGCCGCGACAGCTGCCACGCGGCCACCAAGCCGGCGATGCCGCCACCGATGACGGCGATTTCCATGGGTGCAGGTTAACCGGTGTCACCAGAAAATGCATCCGGGCCTGCAACGACAGCCGACTGTGCCTGCCACAGCGGCGGCGGTGCAGCGTCAGCGGCCGACTCGATCCGCTGCCTGCTGCGACCGCTGGGGGCTCGAAAGCTGGTCGGTACCCAATCGTTCCACTGACGTTAATTTCCAACCGCCTGTGCCAGCCACCAGCAGGTCAGTGAGTCCAATCTCGGCCAGGAACGTGTGGTCATGCGACGCGACGATCAGCGCTCCCTGATAGTGGGTCAGCAGCTTCTCCAGGGCCTGCAAGGATGGCAGGTCCAGATGATTGCTGGGTTCGTCAAGTAGCAGCAACTGCGGCCGCGCTTCTGCGTAGAGAGCGCAGGCCAACGCTGCCTTGAGCCGCTCACCACCGCTGAGCGATCCGCTGGGAACAGCGACCTTCTGGGCGTCCAGTCCCAGTTGGGCCAGCCTCATACGCAGCTCGCTCTCGCTCAGCGTGGGATTTGCCGCTTGCGCCTGTTCAAGCACCGGGCGCGTCGCATCCAGCAGGTTCAACCCCTGGTCGAGATACGCCAGCCGAGCACTCACTCTGCGGGCGCCTGCCTCGGCTTCGATCTGACCTGCGATGACCCTGAGCAAGGAGGTCTTGCCGCAGCCATTGGGCCCAAGGATGCCGATACGCTGTTGTCCTGTCACGAGCAAAGTGATGTGCCGGGTCGCCTCGGGAACAAAGGGAAGTCCTACCTTGTCCAGCTCCACCACGACTCGTTGAGCGACACCGGGGTTGAGGGGCGCGTGCATGTGGATTTGCGTATCGTCGGCAACTTGTGCGGCGGCTTCGCGCACACACTGTGACAAGCCGAGCTGCGTTTCAGCCTGCTGCTTGCGCAGCTTCCCCATCGATTGTTCGCTGCGCCCCTTCTGACGGTCGAGCAGACACCTTGCCTGGTTCGCCTCCTTGCCATCGCGGGTTCCGCGTGCCTGCCGTTTCTCCTGCCGCTCACGTTGCTCGCGCATGAACTGCTGTTCACGCTGCCGATGAAGTCTGGCGCGCGCAAGCTCGGAGCGCGCGTTCTGCTGCTCCTGTTCCTTGGCCTGCGAAAATTGCGCGTAGTTGCCGCCGTAGCTGCGCAGGCCCAGCGAGGACAGTTCAACAATTCGTTCCATGCAAGCCAGCAGCTGCCGGTCATGGCTGATCACCAGCAGTCCACGCTGCCAGCGCTGGAGCCATGCAATCAAGGCCAGGCGGCTTGGCTCGTCAAGGTGGTTGCTGGGCTCGTCAAGAATCAGGAAGTCTGCGTTTGACAGCTGGGCGCCGATCAAGGCTACCCGCATCAGCTCACCGCCGCTGAGCACACTTGCCGACATGTCGGCATCCAGATGCTGCAGCCCCTGTTCTGTGAGCCTCTGTCGAAGCTGCTGGCCAATGTCCCATTCGTCACCGAGCAGATCGAAATCAGCCTGCGTGAATCTGCCCGCCTCAATGCGTCTGAGCGCATCCAATTTGCCTTGCACGCCGGCCAGCTCCGCAACCGTGGCGCCAGCGGGCGGGCTGATCTGCTGCGCGAGGTAGTGCACCGTGCCTGTTCGACGGCAATGTCCACGTGAGGGCTGCAGCTGGCCTGCAAGAATCCGCGCCAGAACGGTCTTGCCGCAGCCGTTGCGCCCCACCAAACCCGTTTGAAGCTGGTCAAAGGTGTTGTTGAGATCAGAGAAAAGCGTTTCGCCGTTTGGCAGGACGTAGGACACGCCCTCCAAGGAGAGAAAGGAAGTCACCATCAATGTTCCAAAGATGCAAAGAGCTCCCCCGCGCAGTGGGGGCAGTGGAGGTTTGCCGTCTTATCAACGGCTGCATCAATGGCGCATGGGACTTTTTCTCGGGTAGGTTTCTCTGCGCGGAATTATAGATAGGTCCGGTAGCGAGAGCGAACACCGGTCGCCATAGGTTCGACAGCCGCCGGCTCAATGGGCCGCCGGCCTTGGCATCAGCAGCAATGCACCGAAGGCCGCCAAACCCAGCGCGGCGGTCAACCACAGGGCCTGAGCCCCCCAACGCTCGAGGCAGACGCCGAACAGCCAGGGCGCCAACGCCTGGGTCATGCGCGCCGGCACGGCGATCAGGCCCTGGCGCTGGCCATAGCCCTGCGGGCCGAACAGCACCAGGGGCAGGGTGCCCTTGGCAATGGTCAGGATGCCGTTGCCGGCGCCGTGCATCAACGCGAACACCATCGCCACCGGCGCGCCGAACAGGGTCAGCAGCGTCGCGCCGATCGGGTGCATCAAGGCCGCCAGCCGGGCCGACAGCAGCGGGTGAACGCGGCGCAAGAAGCCGAACTCCAGCAGCCGCCCAGCGACCTGGGCCGGCCCCACCAACGCACCGATGGCCACCGCCGCCGCCAGACTCGCCCCGCCGGCCTGCAGCAGCTGGGGCAGATGGGCCGCCATGGCGGTGCTGGTGAACCAGGTGGCGGCAAACACAAAGGCCAGCAGCCACACCGCCTTGCGTGAAGCCGGCTGATCGACCGTGGGCGCCTGACCTGCCAGCGCAGGTGCAGCGGGTGCCAGTGCCACCGCCCGGGGCAGCCGCCAGTTCAGCGGCAGGCCCACCAGCAGATGCAGCGCCGCCCAGGTGAAACAGGTGCCGCGCCAACCGAACTGAGCCTCCAGCACCGTGGACAGCGGCCAGCCGACCGTGCTGGCGAAGCCGGCGATCAAGGTGATGCCGGTGATCGCGTTTCTCGATTCGCGGCCGTACAGCCGCACCAGGGCCGCGAACGCCGCCTCGTACAGACCGCTGCCCATGGCCACGCCCATCAGCAACCAGGCAGCGAACAGGCCGACCACACCCTGGGCCAGGCCCAGCGCCATCAGGGCCAGGGCAAAGATCACGCTGGTGCCCATCAGCACCGGTCGCCCGCCGAGCCGGTCTATGGTCTTGCCAGCACGGGGGCCGAGCAGGGCGGAGACGATCAGCGCCGCGGAAAAGGCGGCGAACACCGTCGGCGTGCTCACCCCCAGATCGCGCGCCATCGGCGCGGCCAGCATCGCCGGCAGGTAGTAGGACGAGGCCCAGGCCAGCGTCTGCGCGGTGCCCAAAGCCGCGACGGTGCCGATCTGGCGGGGCGGGATGTCGGCCTGGCTGTTCAACGACATGATCTGGACTCTTTGCGTTCCGGCGGCGGGAGGCAGCAATTGGCTGCGGTGTCTTCGCGCAATGCCTTCATCAACAACAGCAGCGACGACTCGACGACGGCGCGTTCTCGCTCGCTCAAGGCGCCGAGCAGGTGCCCGGCATGGTCGTCAAGCGTCCGGTTCAGTTCATCGACGGTGCGCCGCCCCTCGGCGGTGAGCGTCACGAGCCAGCTTCTTGCGTCGGACGGATTCGGCTCCTTGCTGACGAGGCCGCGTTCGACCATGGCCTCCACCGCCCGCGACACCCAGCTCTTCTCCAGACTGACCCGTGTGCCGAGCTCGGACAGAGGCACCGGGCCGGAACGGTCCAGCTCGGTCAGCAGATGGCATTGGGTGTTCGTGGTGTGGCAGCAGTCGGCCACCACGCGTTGCGCCCGGGTGTACAGGCGCGCGACCTCACGCAGCAGGCTGCCGGTGTGGCTCTCGTTTGGGAATGTGGGCATGTCGTGGCGTATAGCAACTATTTGAGCGCACCATAGCGGCCGGGCATATCGTTGTCAATGGCAACCAGTCGATCCAAGAAAGCGGGGCATGCCCCGCGAGTCTCAGATTGCCGCCTGATTCACCCGTTTGGACAGCTGCTCGGCGCTTTCCTTGCGTTCGCTGTAGCGGTCCACCAGATAGGGGCTGGCATCCCGCGTCAGCAGGGTGAACTTGAACAGCTCCTCCATCACGTCCACCACGCGGTCGTAGTAGGCCGAGGGCTTCATCCGGCCCTCCTCGGTGAACTCCAGAAAGGCCTTGGCCACCGAGGACTGGTTCGGTATCGTGACCATGCGCATCCAGCGGCCCAGCACCCGCATCTGGTTGACGGCGTTGAATGACTGAGAACCGCCGGACACCTGCATCACCGCCAGCGTCTTGCCCTGGGTCGGGCGGACGGCACCCGAGCTCAGCGGTATCCAATCGATCTGCGACTTCATCACCCCGGTCATCGCGCCATGGCGCTCGGGCGAGCACCACACCATGCCTTCGGACCACTCGGCCAGGCGGCGCAACTCCTGCACCTTCGGATGGGTGTCGGGCGCGTCATCGGGCAGGGGCAGACCGGCTGGGTCGAAGATCTTCACCTCGCCGCCCATCGCCTCGAGCAGGCGCGCCGCCTCGAAGGTCAGCAGCCGGCTGTAGGAGCGTGCCCGCAGCGAGCCATACAACATCAGGAAGCGCGGGCGGTGCTGCGAGGGCGCTGCGGCGGTGAGGCGCTGCTGGGTCGGCACATCGAACAGGCCGGCGTCCAGGGCGGGGAAGGTGGGCGGGGTCTCAAGCACGGCGGGCTCCGGTGTCGGTGACGACTTCGCCATCTTCCTTGGTGAAGGGGACCAGCTTCGGCACGGGCAGCAGTTCCAGCACACGCTCGGACGGCCGGCACAGGGCCGTACCCAGCGCCGTAGCCACGATAGGGCGGTTGATCAGGATCGGGTGCTGCAGCATGAAGTCCAGCAGTTGCTCGTCCGTCAGCGCCGGATCGCTCAGATGCAGCTCCGCATAGGGCGTGCCCTTTTCACGCAGCAGATCGCGCACCGAAAGGCCCATGGCCAGCACCAGCTGCCGCAGCCGCTCCTTGGTTGGCGGCGCTTTCAGGTACTCGATCACCTCCGGCTCGATGCCGGCGTGGCGAATCAGGGCCAGGGTGTTGCGGGAGGTGCCACAGGCGGGGTTGTGATAAATCGAGACGTGGTGGGGCATGACGGAATGAGACGAGTTAATGAGGTGCTGGCTGCGAACGCAACTCAGCAGGGGCAGGCGGCAGATGTATTGGCCGGTGTGCAGGCGGCGTTGTTGCCGCAGCAGTTCTCGGTCAGGTAGCCGAGCAACTCGTTCATCTGCGCATAGTGGGCGCGGTAGATCAGGTTACGGCTGGCGCGCTCCTGCGTCACTAGCCCGGAGTTGGCCAGCTCCTTCAGGTGGAATGACAGGGTCGCCCCCGGAACCTCCAACACCTCCTGCAGGGCGCCGGGCGTCATGCCGGCGGGGCCGGCAACCACGAGCGCCCGGAACACCTTCAGCCGCAAGGGCTGGGCCAGTGCGGCTAAGGCTTTGATCACATCCACATCTTCCATAATTTCATTATTATGGAAATAGCTTGATCCTGCAACTGACCCGCCAGGGCCAATGCCGATCAGCCGTTGGCCACAACCATATGGTTATCGACGCTCAGCACGCCCTTGACGGTGGCGGCCACGCGGGTGGCCCGGTCGCGCAGGGTCGCGTCGGGCGCCGTGCCGGTCAGGTCCACCAGGCCATCCTTGGTGTCGACCTTGATCTGCAGAACGGCCAGGCTGGGTTCCTCGGCCAGCTCGATCTTGATCTTGGCGGTGATGGCCGCGTCGGCCAAAGCGATCTTGGCCTGCTCGGCGGTGTTCGCCACCTTGGCAACCGGAGCTTCAATCTTCGGTCCGGCCTTGGCTGCGGTCTCTACGGGCTGATCACAGCCGGCCAGCATCAGGGCAGTTGCGGCGGTGGCCAACAGGGTCATGCGCTTGATTGCATTCATGGTTCTTGCCTTTCGGTGAGTGATATGAAGAAGCGGAGTCAGGCCAGGGGGCAGCAAAGCGCCGGCGGAAAGAAGTTCCTGCCGACCATCGCCCGGACAAAGAGGTAGTCGTTCCGGTCCTGCACCGGCAGTGCATCGAGATCGACGTGGCCGAGCTCATCGCAAGGGAAGACAAAGCTGCCGGGGCCGGCGCACGCTTGAAAGCGGACCTCGACGTGCCTGGCAGCAAAAATATGGGCGGTGCTCATGATCAGCTCCTGCATTGATTCCTGTGACAAGGATCGCCGCTGAGCCGGCCCGAGACCATAGTCCGAAGGCGGAATGGACTGTCGGCGCGCTGTCCGCCTGCGATGGCGCCGATGTCCTACAGATCGCCCGCATAGGCCGCGAGGTGTTCGGGTCACCAGGGCAAGCCCACGGGACGTGCAGCTGGCTTGCATCATTCCTATATTTCCACTAATATGGAACTGTCGGATTGGGCAGCTGCCTGATCCGTCACCCACCAAGGGCTCGATGCAGAGCCCTTTCATTGCGACACTTAGGTGCTATACACAACCATATCGCTCCTTGCGGCCCAGGGTATTGCGCGCGGGCAACAGCGCCATAGGCCGTCTGCCCGCCGCCAAACGTCAGGAATCGTCATCATGTCTCTGAACCGAATCTCTATTCGCCAAGCCGGCGCTGCCGACTGGCCTCAGATTTCCGCCCTGCTGGCTGCCAACAAGCTGCCGCTCGATGCCGCCCAGGCACACCTGAACCACTATGTTCTGGCGCTCAGCGGCAGTGAGGTCGTCGGCACGGCCGGTGCCGAGGTCTATGGCGACATCGCGCTCCTGCGCTCGGTCGCGGTGGCGCCGGGCCTGCATCGCCAAGGCGTCGGCAAGGCCATGGTCGGCCTGATCCTCGACGAGGCCAGGCGGCGCGGCATTCGCCAGATCTATCTGCTGAGCGTGACCGCGCCCGAGTATTTCGCCCAGTTCGGCTTCAAGCGCGGCCCGCGCGAGCTGGCGCCCAAGGCGCTGCAGGCGTCTGCCGAGTTCCAGGGCGCCTGCCCGAGCTGCGCTGCGCTGATGTCCTTGACCCTGATTGCCGATGTGAAGCCGCGGGCCGGTGAGCTGCCGGTCGCCGTGCTGGGTGCCGGCCCGGTGGGCCTGGCCGCAGCGGCGCACTTGCTCGAGCGTGGCATCACCACAATGATCCTGGAGGCCGGTCCATCGGTCGGCAGCAACCTGCTCGACTATGGCCATGTGCGTCTGTTCTCCCCCTGGCGCTATGACGTGGATGCGGTGATGGCCAAGATGCTGGCGCCCACCGGCTGGCAGGCACCACCGGCGGAAGAACTGCCGCTGGCCCGAGAGATCGTCGAGCGGGTGCTCCAGCCCTTTGCAGCGCTGCCTCAGGTGACCGCAGCCCTTCATCTGAACACCCGCGTCATCGCCATCAGCCGCGAAGGCTTCGACAAGGTCAAAACGGTGGGCCGCGACAAGGCGCCGTTCGTGATCCGGGTCGAGCGCGACGGTCAGGCCGTCGAGCTGCGCGCGAGGGCGGTGATCGACGCCACCGGCACCTGGGGCCAGCAGAACCCGATCGGCAGCAACGGGCTGCCGGCCCTCGGCGAGCGAGAGCTGGCCGACGCGATCTTCTACGGCATTCCCGACGTCAGCGGCCCGCTGCGCGAGCGTTATGCCGGCAAGCGCACCTTGGTCGTCGGGGCAGGGCATTCCGCCGCCAATGCCTTGCTGGCCCTGGCGGACCTGGCCACCGCCGAGCCCAGGTCGCGCCTGGCCTGGGCCGTGCGCACGCCAACGCTGGCGCGCGTGTTCGGCGGCGGTGACGCCGATGCCCTGCCGGCCCGTGGCCGCCTGGGCAGCCAGCTGAAGGCCCTGAGAGACAGTGGTGCGCTGGAGTTTTTCAGCGGCCTTCGCATCACCGCCCTGAAGCGTGAGAACGGGGCCATCACTGTGGAAGGCATCGATGCGCAGGGGCAACCGGTGCGCGTGCCCGGCATCGATGAAATCGTCAGCGCCACCGGCCAGCGCCCCGACCTCAGCCTCACGAGCGAGCTGCGGCTGAAGCTGGACCCCTGGCTGGAGTCGAACGAGGCCCTGGGGCCGCTGATCGACCCGAACCTGCACAGCTGCGGCACGGTGCGCCCGCATGGCCACCGCGAGCTGTCGCATCCCGAGCCGGGCTTCTACACGCTGGGCGTGAAGAGCTATGGCCGCGCGCCGACCTTTCTGATGGCCACCGGCTTCGAGCAGGCACGCTCGGTGGCGGCGGCGCTGGCCGGCGATCTGGAGGCGGCCGACCGAGTCGAGCTCGACCTGCCGGAGACCGGAGTCTGCAGCGTTGGCGCTGCCCCGGAAGCGGACTCGGCCGGCGGCAGTTGCTGCAGCGCCGGGCCGGCGCCTATGGTCGCAGCCGTGCAGGCCGCATCCGCGGTGCCAGCACCTGCAAAGGGGGGCTGTGGGCCGAAGTCCTGTGGCACCGCTGCCGCGGCACCGGCACGCTGCTGCGGCTGAGATGGCCCTGGGCGACGCCGTCTGCAACTAGCGCTCCAGATGTCGCAACACAAGGGCGGCGCCGCGCCACACCAGCCAGCAGCGCCAGCCCGGCGAGCAGCGTCGCCCACGTCCCCGGCTCGGGCACCGCGGGGTAGATGCCGGCGAGTTCGCCGTCGAAGGCCAGCCCTTGGGCGCTGACCAGCTCGGCGTCGAACGAATGCGCGAAGTAGCCAGTCGCCTGCGAGGTTGTGCCCTGGCCCATGGCCTGGACGAACAGGTTCATGTCGCCCGTGATCTCCAGCATATTGCCGACAAAGGTGGACACGATGTAGCGGCGCAGGCTCGTGTCCGGGAAGTGGCTCAGCTGGTCGGACGCGCGGATGTTGTTATCGATGAAGTCGTAGTTGTTGGCTGACGGCAGCGTGCCACCCACCCACTCGCCGGGGGGCCCCCAGCGCGACTCGATCCGGCCTTCGGCGCCGGCCCAGGCGTCGACCTTGGCGTCGAACAGGACGTGACCGTAGTAGCCGAAACCCATCACCTCGGGCGGACCGCACTCGCCGCAGCCGGGCACACTTTGGTTCAGGTCGACGATGCGGTAGTCCACGCGCGCGTCGACGCTGGCCAGAGAGCGCGCGTTGCCATAGGTTGGCATGCCGCCGAACACCAGCGGGTTGAGCCACCCGGCGCCGATCTGCCCGTCCACTCGCAGCAGCACGTCGAACTGCACCGGCGCGCCCCAGCTCAGGCCCGACGTGCCAGGCAGCACTTGCACATGCTTGAAGAAGCTGGCGTCGGTACTGGCGGTGAACAGGTTGGCCGCCGACGGGTGCCACGCGCTCAGCGCGGCCACGCCGCGCAGCGTCTGCTGCGACGCCGCCGCCGTGCCCCGGTGCAGCGACTGCTGCAGGCCGCCCGACAGCGCGCTGTCCAGCGACAGCGGCGCCAGCACGGCCGCCTCGGCCGCGCCTGCCGACACGCTGCTGCTGAGCCCGTTGACGTCCCGGATCGTCACGTCGGACGAGGCGATGGGCGCAGCCTGGGCCAGCGGCCCCAGCAACGCCACGATGGTGGCGATCAAGCTACGCGACGTGGACATTTCGACTCTCCTGCGGAGGGTGGACGACGCCATGCAGTGTGAGGACGGGTCGCGCGGCTGGCATTGAGCACGATCAAGCACAGTGCTTCGCCACGATCGCAGACGAGTCATACCGATTCCACGGTCTTCGCATTGATTGGAGTCAATGCCCCGGGTGGGTCCTTCGGACATGCTTGCTGGGGTTCGTGGCCGACAAGTTGATCGTACTGACGAGGCGGCCCTGTTTTGGAGGAAGCTCTTGCATTCGGCCAAGAATCGCCGCGCCTTACATGCGGCCCGCTTTTTGTTGCCTGCCATGACCGGGGCGATGCTAGGCGCTGCGCTTGCCCAGGCACCGCCCCCCGGGCAGGATCCGGCGCAGATCCAGCGCCAGCGTGAGGAGCTGGAGCGTCAGCGCCTGCAAAGGCCCAGCCCCGACATAGCACCGCGCCTGAGCGCGCCGTCGACCACCAAGGTGTCGACGCCAGAGTCCACGGCCAGCTTCATGCTGCTCAGGGTCGAGACCGGCGCCAGTCAATTGCTCACCCCGGCCGAGCTGGATGCGGCGATTGAGCCGCAGCTCGGCAAGCCGACCACCTTTGCCGATGTGCAGGCGCTGGTGCAACGGATCAATGCCCTGTATTACGAGCGGGGCCATCTGACGGCCCGTGCGCTGGTGCCGGCGCAGAAGATCCAGGACGGCGTGCTCAAGGTGCAACTGGTCGAGGCCACGCTGGCGCGCATCGATCTGCCCGAGGCCACCCGCCTGTCGCCGGCCTTTGTGCGTGGCGTGATTGCCACGCGCGAGGGCGAGTTGATACAGGTGCCGCAGATCGGCGGGCAGTTGCAGCGCATGCACCGCGGCAGCGACACCCGACTGGCCCTGAGCTTCGTGCCGGCCGAGGGTGAAGCCGTGGGCCAGAGCGTGATCAAGGTGGAGATCGATGAGCCACCGAAGTGGAGCGGCCGCCTGTCGCTCAGCAACGAGGGCAATGCCAGCGTCGGCCGCGACCAGTTGAGCTTTGCCGGCGCGCTGAACAACTGGCTGGGCTATGCCGACAAGCTGGCCCTGCTGGGCATCTACTCGGAGGGCGCGAGCTCGCTGAGCCTGAACTACAGCGCCGTGCTGGGCGCCTCGCTGGCCCGCTTCGGCACGCGGGGCAGCATCGGCCTGTCGGCCGGCAACACCAAGACCGTGTCGGGCCCGCAGAACGATTTGATCGTCGACGGCGGGTCGAGCGCCTTCACCCTGGGGCTGAGCCAGCCGCTGCTGCTCCGGGGGGCCTGGACGCTGGAGGCCGGTGCCTCGCTGGGCGAGTCGCGCTCGAACACGACCATTGCCGGCGAGCGCTTCTCGGACGTGCGCATGGGCAGCCTGGCCGCTTCGCTGAGCCTGGGCTACCAGACCGAGGTGGCAAGCCTGGGCAGCACGCTGAACCTGTCGCGTGTCCATACCCGCGCGGCGAACATCGCGGCGCGCGACAGCACCGTCAGCCAACTGAGCTTCAACGCCTACCGCGAGTTGTTCGAGGTCTGGTCGCTGCAGGCCCATGGCACGGCCCAGTTCACCTCGGCCGTCAATCTGCCGGCCGCGCTGCAGCTGCAGCTGGGTGGGCCGGGCAGCGTGCGCGGCTTTGCCTCGCCCAGCGCCAGCGGCGACCGTGGCGAGACAGTAACGCTGGAGCTGCACCGTCAGTTCGCCGCGGGCGAGCTGGGCAACATCGACGGTTTCCTCTTCATCGATCACGGCCGCGTGCGCATCGAAGGCACACCGGCCACGCAGCTGTCCAGCGCCGGTCTGGGCCTGAACTGGCGGCGCGGCATCTGGAACCTGTCGGCCAGCCTCGCGTCTCCGCGCAAGACGGACAGCGTGCCCTCGGCCAAGACGGAGTTCTACCTGCGCGTCAGTGTCGATCTGGACGGATGGTTCAACCGAAGCAGCCAGCGGAGCCCGCGATGACCTCCATGCTGATCTACGAGAAGCCGGTGGGCCTGCACCGTGAGCGTCACCGCGACCTGCGGGTCGGGCCCAGCGCGCAGCGCTATGCCTTCGCGCGCGACACCAACTCGGTGCTGCTGGCCGCCAGCGAGCTGCCGCAGGCAGGCCTCGACTACCCCTGCGTCTTCGTCAGCACCGACGAGGGCCCGGCGATGGCAGCGTTGCTGGGCCTGCGCGACCGTGAAAACCTGTTCGTCGATGCCGCGGGTGACTGGCAGAGCGGCAGCTATGTGCCGGCCTTCATCCGTCGCTATCCCTTCGTGCTGGCGCAGACGCCCAGTGCTCAGGAATACACCGTCTGCATCGACGAGTGCTACCCCGGCCTGAACCGGGTCGAAGGGGAGCCTTTGTTCGACGCGGATGGCAGCGACAGCGCCTGGCTCGGTCAGGCCAAGCAGTTCCTGATCCAGTTCCGCCAGGAGATGGAGGCCAGCCGCGCGTTCACGCAGCGTCTGGCCGAGCTGGACCTGCTGGTCGAGCGCGCCATCGACTACCCGCTGGCCGGCCGCAGCGCCAGCCTGAGCGGCTTGCTGGTGGTGGACGAGCACCGGCTGCTGGCGCTGCCGGCGCAGGAGCTGGAGTCGCTGTTCCGCCCCGGCTGGCTGGGCCTTGTCTATGCCCATCTGGGCTCGCTGGGTCTGCTGCCGAGGCTGGCTCAGCGCCTGAGCCTGCGGCTTGGCCAGGCCGCCGCGGCCCCACAGCTTCATTGATCAGGTAGAGCCTTCATGAAACCCATCGCCCGACCGTCGCGCCCGTTCTTGCAGCAGCGCAGCCAGCGCCTGTGGCGGCGCCGCGGGCGCACGGGCCACAGCCCTCGTGCGCTGGTCCGCCTGCTGGCGCTCACCCCGCTGGGGGGGGCGGTGGCGGCGCTGACGGGCCTGCCGGCGATCAGCGCCTGGGCGCAGACGCAGGCTAATGTCATCAAGCCCGACGGTCGCACGCAGACCGCGCTGCAGGTCAGCGGTACGCGCACCGACATCAGCACTGCAACCCTGCGTGGCAGCAATGCCTTCAACAGTTTCAGACGTTTCGAGGTCGGCCAGGGGCAGACGGTGAACGTGCTGGTGCCCGTCCAGGCGCAACGCGTCATCAACCTGGTCACCGAGGCGCCGGTGCGCGTGGACGGCGTGCTCAACGGTCTGAAGGATGGCAGCCTCAACGGCAAGCTGGTCTTTGCCGACCCCTACGGCCTGGTCTTGGGCAAGGAGGGCGTGATCAACGTCAACAGCCTGCACATCGTCGCGCCGAGCAAGGCGCATATGGACGCGATGCTGGGCGCGCAGGGGCAGATCGGCGAGGCCGCGGTGGAGCAGCTGCTGCAGGGCCGGGCCCCGCGCAGCGCCGAGGGCCGGGTGCGCATCGACGGGCGCATCAACGCGCTGGAGCGGGTGCGCATCGAGGCCGGCGGCATCGAGGTGGCCGGCACGATACGCGCCGGGGCCGATGCCGCCCATGACGCGGCCTTCCGCAGCGCCGTCAATGCCAATGGCCTGAGCTCGGCCGTCGGCATGGTGGAGCGCGGCGGTGTGATCGAGCTGGTCGGCGACGAGAAGCTGCTGGTGTCGGGCAGCGTGGTGGCCGCACAGCATAAGGCGCCGAGTTTGGAGTCGGGCAGCAGCCCCGCTGGCGCGGGCCTTGGTGGACAGGTGCGACTGCAGGGCGGCGACATCGAGCTGCAGGCCGGTTCGCTGATCGATGTGTCCGGCGTCAGCGGCGGCGGCAGTGCGGTGATCGGCGACATGCGGAGTCAGGTCTTGCCATCGGCCGCGCCGGCCACCGAGGCTCCCCGGGCGGCGGCACCGGCAGAGCCTCCCGCGCCGCTGACGCAGCGTCTCGTTCTTTCGCCCGGCGCCCAGGTGCTGGCCGATGCCACACAGGACGGTGACGGCGGCAGCATCCGGTTTCTCAGCGATGACAGCACCGACTTCGGCGGTCTGGCGCGTTCGCGCGGTGGCGCGTTGCGGGGCAACGGTGGCTTCGTCGAAGTCTCGGGCCGGCGGCGCCTGCAGCTCTACGGCCTGGTCGACACCAAGGCGCCCAAGGGTCGCACCGGCACGCTGCTGATCGACTCCGACACCCTGCACATCATCAACGGCGCCAGCGGCGACAGCAGCTGCCTGGATCTGGGCACCAGCGGCGACTGCAGCGTCACCACCGGCACGGTGCAGACCTTGGCGGCGAGCAACAATGTGCTGCTGCAGGCCGAGACTGCCATCACCCTGGGCGGCAGCGATGGCGCCGCGGCGACGCTGGACCTGAGCAGCGCCTACACCGACAGCACCGATGTCATCACCCTGGTCAGCAAGGACATCACCTTCAATGCCAACTCCCGGCTGCTGACCGGCGGCGGCGCTGTCAAGCTGATCGGTCTGGGCAGCCTGTCGGCCGGCGACCTGGGCACCGGCGAGTTCAGCTATCAGAGTTCGATCAGCTGGGGGCCGCTGTCCATCGGAGCCAAGGTCGAAGGCGGCACCGTGCATCTGAACAGCGGCGCGGTCATCATCACGCGCGGCGTGGCGGCCGCGGCCGATGCCGAGAGCGCGGCCCTGCTGCGCAATGGCGGTGCGGTCACGCTGCGCGGCCAGCGCGTGCAGCTCGACGCGGGTTCCAAGATATTGGCCCAGTCCACCGGCAGCGACGGGCATCTGGGCGGCGCCGTCGAGCTGACGTCCTATGCGCTGCAGCAATGGAATCTCGGCAAGGCGACTGCCGAGAGTCAGGTCGTGCTGGCGGGCACGGTAAAGGCCGAGACCATCACCGCGAATGCGGTCGCGCGGGCCGAGGCCACGCCCGACGGGGCCTGGGGCTTTGCGCTGCAGGGCGGCCTGATGGCCATCGGAGCCTATGCCGGCATGAATGCGGCGTACCACGAGGCCGAGGCGAATGCGCATCTCGACGTGCAGGGCACGGCGCGGCTTGACGCAAGCAGCACGCTGTCGCTGCATGCGGCCTCGCTGAACAAGGCGGCCGGCTCGGTCTATCTGTTCACCCAGGCCGAGGACGGCACCGATCTGTTCTCGGCCGCGGTGGCCTATGTGAAGACCGGCGGCATCGCCGATCTGCTGGTGAGCAGCGGTGCGCAGCTCAAGTCCGGCGGCAAGCTCTCGGTCGTGGCCCACAACGACGCCACGGCCAAGAGTTCTGTCAAGGTGCTGAGCACCAATTCCAAGGGCGGCGCCGCTGTGGGCGTGGTCGAGACCGATGTGTCGGCCTATGCACAGATCGCCGCCGGGGCGGACATCCAGGTCGGCTCGCTGGAGCTGCTGTCGCTGCAGACCGGCAATGTGCGCAATATCGCCAAGTCCACCGAGGCGCAGCGTAAAGCCACCGAGCAGGACCCGAATCCGCCGCAGGCCTCGGTCGGCGTGTCGGTGGCGGTCAGCAATATCAAGGCGCACAGCACGGCGCTGCTGGACGCCAGCCTGGCCCAGGTCGGCGACGTCACCGTGGTGGCCGACACCGCCCTGTGGCAGAACTACATCGCGGCGCGCAACGATGTCGGCGGTGATCCCTCGCTGGTCGGCAAAGTGTCCTTGGCGGTGGCGAGCAAGATCCTTCCGTTCTCGTCCGGCCAGCAGGTGCTGGGCGACTGGCTGGCCGCCAAGTCGGACACCCTGGCCGGCCTGTCCAAGGGCGCGCCGACCTTCAAGCTCGGCGCGGTGGTCACCGTCAACGAGACCGATCTGGGCTCACAGGCGCACATCGGCGCGAACGCCATTATTGTGTCCAGCGGCAAGGTGGCGGTGCTGGCCCAGACCGAGGACCGGTCCATCCATAACATTGCCGAAAGCCGGGCCAGGACCAAGGATTCGATCAGCAACGGCCCGGCGCTGAGCCTGGCGGTGGCGGTGGGCCTGTACGACCACGCGGCCGAGGCCACGGTGGGCGAGGGGGCCCAGATCACGACCACGCAGTTCGGCCTGCAGTCGCAGATCTACCAGCCCTTGGACGTGACCTGGCTGGCCAGCTTCGGCAGCGGCGGCATTGCCAAGCCGTCCGAGCTGTTCGCCCACTTCACGCCACCCAATCTGGGCATGCCTCAGCTGGTGTTCACCTCCTGGGCCACGGCCCTGACCGAGCAGGAGATAGACCCCAAATCGACCGATCCGAACAAGGCCGTGGCGGCGGCCGGTGCGGTCAACTGGACGGCCTTCGGCAACAGGTCCACCGCATGGGTGGGGTCCGGCGCGCACATCACGTCAACCGGCGCCGACACGCCCTGGAGCATCGCCTGGACCACGCCGACCGCGCCGCTGCTGGACGGCGACACCAGCATAGGCGGCGAGCCGGTGGGCTCGCTGGGCAATATCCTGCGCGAGACCCAGGAGGCGGTGGACAAGGTGGCGGGCCTGGCCAAGAACGCGGTCGGCGAGATCACCGACTGGCTGGACGGCGCCCCGGTGGTGCTGGGCATCACCTTGAAGCAGGCGGCGAGTTTCGGCAAGGCCGTCGATGTGCAGGCGCGCAATGAATCGAGCTTCCTGACGCTGACCGGCCAGCCCAGCGCCTTCGGCTTTGGCGGCGTCAAGCTGGGCGTGCAGGGCGGGCCGTTCGCGGCCGGCGCGGCCTTCAACTACGCGGGCTCCGAGCACCGCACGGTGGCCGGCATCGACGATGGCGCGGTGGTCACGGCCAGCCTGGGCACGGTGGGCGTCGAGGCGCTCAGCATCGACCGCATCATCGCGGTGGCGCCGACGGCCGGCCGCGGCACCGGCTCGGTGGTCAACCTGATCGCCGCCTATGCGGAGCTGGACAACCTCACCGCGGCCGTCGTCAGCAACAAGGCCCAGGTCGCGGCCAAGGCGCTCGACGTCGTGGCCACCGAGGATGTGTCGGTCTGGAGCGCCTCGGGTGCGGCGGCGTTCGGCGGCAATGCCAATGCCGTGGGCGTGGCCGTGGCGGTCAACGAGCTCGACGGCCGTACGCTGGCGGCGATTGCCGACCCCGGCACCTTGGAATGGGGCGCCGTGCGGCCCGAGGGCTTCAGCGGCCGCTCGGCCACGGGCAGCATCACCACCGACGCGCTGCGCGTGCTGGCCGCCACCCAGGGCACCAGCGGCGCCGTCAGCGCCTCGGCGGCCTCGGTCGAGAGCGAAGACCCGGATTCCAAGCCCGACGAACAGGTCAAGGAGGCGCCCAAGAGCGGCCTGTCCAAGAAATGGGAAGCGCTGAAGACCAAGACCAGCGAGCTGCGCGCCAAGGCGGTGGCCAAGCTGCAGACCAGCGACACCGGCAAGATCGCCAAGGCGCGCAACTTCCTGGCCGACAAGATCAAGGAGAAGGCCGCCGCGGCCGACCCGGTCAAGCCGACCCCGCCCAAGCTGTCCATCGCCGCCGCCGGCAGTGCGGCCGTCAATCTCGGCAAGCTGGACAGCCGGGCCCTGGTCCAGGGTGCCAGCTTGAAGGACGGCGCCGGCAGCCTGAACACGGTGACCGTGCGCGCCAGCAACGAGACGCACCAGTACGCCGTGTCGGGCTCGATCGCGCTGCTCAAGCTCAATGCCCCCGAGACGCAGACCGGCTACGGCGTCTCGGGCGCGGTCACCGTCGATATCGAGGACAACGACAGCAGCGCCCGCATCGTCGACAGCAGCATCAGCGATGCCGGCACGGTGCTGGTGGAGTCGCTCAGCGCCGGCCAGCGCATCTCGGCGGGCCTGGGCATTGCCGGCAGCAGCGGCAAGAAGCCCAGCTATATGCTGGACGTGTCCTACTCGATGACCGAGTCCGACAACGACACCCTGGCCGCCATCGAGGGCGGCACCATCACCGGCTCGGCCGCGCGCAAGTCGGTCGTCGAAGTGCTGGCCTATGACCGCACCGAGACCGGCGTCGGCGCCGGTGCGCTGACGGTGCAGAAGAACAAGGGCGGCGCGGTGGGCGTGGCCATCGGCGTGGCGCTGGTGCGCAACAGCACCGATGCCAGCATCGCCGGCACCACCGCCACCCAGGCGGGCCGCGTGGACGTGCGCGCCTTCGACCCGGTCGTGCTGGGCATTGGCGCGGCCAGCCTGGGCTACAGCAAGGAGGCGAAGAGCTTCACCCTGGAGGGCAGCGTCAGCTACGGCGAGGTGGAGAACAACAGCCGCGCCTTCATCGGCAACCGCGGCGCCAGCCCGGCCAGCATCAACAGTGACGCGCAGATCACGGTGCAGGCCACGGACCTGGTACCCGCCGCCTTCAAGACCCGCTTCGAGGCGGTGCTGGCCGCCGATGGCACGCCGCCGGCCGACAGCGAGTACGACTTCGGCGCCTCGCTGCGCGCCGGCGATCAGGAGGCCTTTGGCGGACAGGCGATCGGGCAGGGCCAGCCCGGCGCGCTGGTGATCGGCGTGGCCGGCGGCATCGCCGTCGGGTCCGGTGAGGCGGCCGGCGCCTCGGCCTCGGTGTCGCGGGTGGCCAATGTGCATGAGGCGCTGGTCGAGGGCGCCACCTTGACCGGCGCCGGCGTGGCCGTCGATGCGACGGACGCCTCACTGATCGTCAATGTCGGCCTCGGCGTGGGCGGCACCAGCAGCAAGATCGCCTTCGCCGGCTCGGTGGCGGTGACGATCAACGACAACCGGGCCACGGCGCGCATCGGCGAGACCGGCAAGACCACCAGCGTGACCACCACGGGCGCAAGCGGTACAGATGGCCTTGGCATCACCTCCGCCACCAGCGACCGCGCCTTTGCGGTGGCCGGCGCCCTGGCCATCTCGACCAGCGGCACGGCCGGCGGCCTGGCCGGGGTGGTCAGCACCGGCTCCAATGTGGCCGAGGCGCTGGCGCGCAATGCGACGCTCAGCGTGGGCGGCAGCGCCGGCGCGGCTCGGGTCGAGTCGACCACGGCCAGCCAGCACATCGGTGTGGCGGCGGCGGGCGGCTTTGGTGACAAAGCGGCGATCAACGGCTCCTTCGTCGTTCACGATGTGTCCGACCGCACCACCGCCTCGGTGACGGACTCCGGCGTCAGCGCCGGCCACGTGCAGGTGCGCGCGGGTGACAGTGACAGCCTCGCGGCCCAGGTCTACAGCGGCGCGGGCTCGATCGGCTTCTCGGGCAAGGTGGCCGGCGGCGCGGCCGTCACCGTCAACACCGTCGCGCTGGAGCGCGAGGCCAGCATCGAGCGCTCGGCCGTCACCGTCACCGGCACGGCGGCGGACGCCCTGCTGGTGCGGGCCGACACCGGCGTGCGCATCATCGGCGTGACCGTGGCCGGCGGCGGCGCCACCACGGCCAGCATCAATGGCGCGGCCAGCGCCAACACCGTCACCAACACCACCAAGGCCCAGATCGAGGGCTCGGGCGTCAACGCCGCCGGCGCGGGTGTGCAAATCCTGGCGCGCGATGTCTCCGACGTCGATTTCGGCACGGCCGCGATCAGTGTGGCCGGCAAGGTCGGCCTCGGCGCGGCGATCGCTGTCAACCGCATCGACAACGACGTGTCCGCTCAACTGCAGGGCAGCGATGCCCAGGGTGCCAGGCATGCGCTGGGCGCGGAGTTCAGTGCCACCGATCTGCGCGTGGACGCGAGCAGCGATGCACGCCTGGTCAACGCCGCTTACGGCATCGCTGCGGGCGGGCAGGTGGGCGGCGCGGGTTCGATCAGCGTCAACATCGTCGATACGGACGTGACTGCGCATATCGGCCGCGGCGCATCGGCCAGGCTGGAGGGCAGCGCGGCGGTGCAGGCCACCAGCGAGGACGACATCAAGTCCTTCGCTGGTGCGCTGGGCATAGGCAATGGCGCCGGCGTCGGCCTGTCGACGACGGTGAACCTGGTGCGCGGCAGCACCCAGGCCAGCATCGGCGCCGACGACGAGACGCAGGTCAAGCTCGATGCCAAGGGCAATGGGGCGGGCCTGCTGGTGCACAGCGGCGTGCTGACCCAGCCGCTGCCGGGCGTGGCGGCCGCGGGCACCAACCCGTCATCGTTCGACGGCCTGGCGGCGATGAGCGATTACGACGCCACCCGCAAGAAGATGGTCGAGGGCACGAAGACCATTCATGGCGTGGCCGTCAATGCCGCGTCGATACGGCATGTGCTGGCCTTCGACACCGCCATCGGTGGCGCCGGCGAGGGTGTGGGCATAGGCGCCAATGCCGGGGCCCACGTGATCAGCAGCGCCACCACGGCCGAGGTCGTGGGCGCCGAGCTGAACCAGCGCGAGAGCACCGGCCTGGCCGCGGCCCAGGCGCTGGACGTGCAGGCCAGCAGCCACCATGTGATGAGTACCTTCGCGCTGGGGGCAGGCGTCGGCGCGACCGCAGGCGGCAGCGCGGCCCTGGGCGGCGATGTGTTCGTGACCCGCACCAAGGCGAATATCCGCGATGCCAAAGTCAAGGCGCAGCAGGATGTGACGGTGCATGCCGGCAATGAATCGGCCCAGTCGTCGATATTGATCGGCTTTGCTGCCGGCTCCGGCGCGCTGACCGGTACCGCCGGCGTGGTGGTGTTCGATGCGGAGGTGCAGGCGGCACTGCTGGGCGGCGAATCGCGCTCGGGTCGCGACACCATCGTCGACGCCGACAACGCCGCTGTCGTGAATGTGATCTCCGGTGCGGGCGCGCTGTCGGCTGGCGGCGGCGCGGCCGGGGCGGTGACGGTGGTCGTGTCCGACACGCTGACCGAGGCCCTGGTCGGCCGGGCCGGTGCGGCCCAGGGCTCGACGCGGGTGTCGACCGGCGGCGACCTGACCGTACAGGCCGACAGCAGCGGCGCCGTCAATACCTTCACGGTGGCCATCAGCGGCAGCGGCGGTGCGGCGGGCGCCGCCATCGGCGCGGTGGCGGTGGTGACGAACCAGACCCGATCCGCGGTCAGCGGCGCCGATCTGGAGGTCGGTGTCGCGCCGAACTGGGTCTATGTGGCGCCCGGCGGTGGCGGCAGCAGCGAGATTGGCGACGGCCCCAGCGACGGGCCGAGCACCAGCACCGGCCCGGCCATCGGCGCGCTCAATGTGCATGCCAGCGACCATGGCGTGATCGCCCAGGAAAGCGGCGCCGCCGGCATAGGCTTCGGCGCCGGCGGTGTGGGCGGCACGGTCTCGGTGCTGGTGACGCGGGCCAATGTCGCCGCCAGCGTGGACGCCAGCGAGGTCGATGCCGGCACCATCAGCCTGCTGTCACTGAACCAGCAGCAGCATCAGGCGGCCACGGTGGGTGTGGGCGTGGGCGGTGGCCTGGGGGCAGGTTTTGCCGTGTCGCTGACCATGCTCGGAACCGGCAGCCCGGAAGACAGCGACGCCTTCGGCAGCGGCAGCAACGCCAAGGGCTCGCAGCTGATGGATGCGGCCATCCGTCTGACCCAGGGCAACCGCCTCGGCGAGACCGCCGACACGATCAGCACGACCGAGCGCAGCAGCCTGCAGGCGCAGGGCCAGCGCGACATCGGCGGCACGCTGCGTGACGCCGGCAGCAATTCGGCCGCCTCGACCGTCAGCGCCAGCACACTGCGCGCGGGCGGCAATGTGACCGTGCAGGCCGATCAGGAAAGTTCGCTGAAGAACCTGGCCGGTGCGGCGGGCGTCAGCCTCGGCGTCGGGGCAGGGGGCTCGGTCGGCGTCAGCTATGTGTTCAACGCCACCGCGGCCGATGTCACGGCCAGCACCATCACCGCCGGCGGTGCGGTCAGCCTCAGCGCCGAGTCGCGCGATGTCAGCGGCAAGCAGGCGCTGGACCTGACCACCATCGCCGGCGGTGTCGGCTTCGCCGGCCTCGGCGCCTCGGTGGGCGTCGCGCACCTGAGCAATACCGTGTCGGCCCAGGCCGATGGCACGATCACCGGCGCCAGCGTCGCCATAGCCGCAAGCGACAGCACCAGCGCCAGCGTGAGCAACGTGGCCGCGGCCGCCGGCGGCGGCGCGCTGGGCATTGCCGTGTCCACGCTGGACCGCGGCGGTTCGGTCAATGCCTGGGTGAACCGGGCCGGCGGCAGCGGCAGCTGGGTCAACGCCCGCACCTTGGACATCAGCGCGCAGGCCAGCGGCAGCAACACGGTGATCTCGCGCGCGGTGGCGGCCGGCCTGGCGGTGTCGGGCAATGGCGCGGCGGGCACCGTCGACGACACCATGCAGGTGCGCGCCGGCATCGGCGACAACAGCCGCATCAGCGTCAGCGGCGACCCCGAGGACGCCAGCCATGGCAGCAATGTGCTGGCCCAGCGCGCGGTCAATCTGAGCAGCGAGGCCTGGGGCGTCGGCGTGTCCGGCGGCGTGCAGCTCGGTGGCTCGGTGGCGCTGGTGACACTGGGGGGCGACACCACGGCCAGTGTCGGCCCGTCGGTGCAGTTCGATGCCGCCGGCGCGCTGAGCGTGGCGGCCGAGGAGAACGCCGCCAATGCCCTCGCCGCCAAGGCCACGGCCTCGGGCGGCGGCTGGACGGCGGCGCTGAACGCCAGCGTGGCGACGGTCAGCAACACGGCCGTGGTGCAGGCCTCCATCGGCGACGCGACCCTGCTGCCCGACGGCGATGTGACCCTGGTCGCCCGTCATGCCGCGGCCCAGCACAGTGAGGCCAGCGGCGTCCCCGTCGGTGGCCTGCTGGCCCTGGGCGGCAATGTGGCCGACACCACGACCACCGCCGGCACACAGGCAACACTGGGTAATGTGAAGACCTCCGGCCAGCGCCTGGGCGACCTGTCGGTGGCCGCCATTGGCAGCGACAGCAGCACCGCCAAGGCCACGGCCGGCGGCGGCGGATTGATCTCCGGCCAGGCGGCCGTGGCCAACGTCAAGGATTCGAGCACCACCCTGGCCGATCTCAAGGCCTGGGGCGCCACGGCCAAGGCCGATGCGGCCGGCTACACCCTGCACGCCGGCAAGCTGAGTGTCGACGCCGAGCACCATGGCAGCGTGCGTACCGATGCCGACACCGTCAATGCCTCGGTGGTCGGCGGCAGCGGTGCGTTCGCGCTGAGCCAGGTCAACAACAGCGTCACGGCCCGGCTGGGCAACGATCTGCAGGCCAGCGCGCTGGGCCTCAGCATCAATTCGCTGAACCAGTCACAGGAGCTGGACGGTGGCGACAACGCCGCCGGTGCCGGTGGCGGCCTGGCCAACGGCAGCGCCGTGCAGGCCGGCACGCGCTTCACGACGCAGTCGACGGTGAGCGTGGGCGAGCGCGTGGGTCTGACCGTGTTCGGCGACCCGACCAGCGACCATGCAGGCACCTTGGCCCTGGCGGCGCACACCGATCTGAGCGCACGCACCAAGGGCTCGCTGAACACCGGCGGCCTGGTCGATGTGCCCTTTGCCGATGTGCAGGCGGTCTCCGACGCGCACAACACCGTCAGCGTCGGGCGCGATGCGGTGCTGCGCAGCGTCGGCGATGTGGTGCTGGGCACCACGGCTCTGAACCAGATGAATGCCGACAGCCTCGTCAAGACCTATGGCGCGGTCAGCGTGGCCGGCGGCACCAGCAATGCCAGCGCCGGCCAGACCGACAGCATCAGCCTGGGCAGCAACGCCCTGCTGCAGGCCTACGGCAATGTCAGCCTGGCCACCGGCCGCGACGCGCTGGGCGGCCTGAACCTGGTGCAGGCGCAGGCGATGACCGATGTCTACAACTACACGGCGCTGCCCATCACCACCACCAACTCGGCCGAGGCCAGCAGCACCATCACGGCGGCGGTCGATCTGGCCGGCGGCAGCCGCATCGAGGCCGGACGCAGCGTCTATCTGCGCACCTTCAGGGGCGATCAGGGCAGCAGCGCCCATGGCGAGGGCCACAACCCCTATCTGGAGCTGTTCAGCCTCAGCACCGACGACAGCCACGCCCATGCGCCGGTGTTTGCCGGCAGCGTGGCGGTGAACGGCCAGGTGACAGCGGGCTACTACCGGCTGCGCGACCTGCGCATCGATGCGAGCGGTCAGCTGACGCAGACCGTCGACCAGCCGGCCCTGGCCCTGCCGGTGCAGAGCTTCACGATGGACGCCACCGGTGGCTATCACGATGCCACCGGTCAGCTCGTCGATCCGGCCCTGGCTCTCAAGCCCAAGGACTACATCGCCCGCATCGACGGCTTCAACCCGAGCCGCTACTACGACAGCGGCGCCAAGGAGAAGCTGGGCAATGTGCCCGACCAGGCCATGGGCGCCTATGCCTTGCCCGACCTGTTCGTGGCCGGCGGCAATGTCGAGGTGTCCGCGCCCAGCGTCAGCGGTAGCGGCAGCCTGCGTGCGCAGGGCGGGCCGCTGATACGGGTGGCCAACGCCAGCAACCGCTATCTGCTGGCCAATAGGATGGCCATTCCCGATGCCGACAGCGGCGGGGCGGTCACCTTCCTCGGTGGCGCCGTCAAGCCGGCTGGCCTGTCAACGCAGGAGGTGGACAAGGGGCGTGCGCCGGCGATCGATCTGCACAACAGCTACAACACGGCATTCGGCGGCCCGGCCTCGGACATCGTGTTCCAGAGCGGCGCCTCCGGCACGCCGACGGTGCGCAACCCGCGCGGCAGCTTTACCCTGGTGAACGACTTCGGCAATGCCTGGGGTGCCGCCCCCGATGCGCTGACGGTGGACATCCAGGTGCCCCAGGGTACCTTCGTGCTGGAGAGCACGGGCTACGCCAAGATCGGTGGCACGCCGCAGAACGAGTGGGCCTCCTGGGACGCCCTGGTGCGGCCCAGCGACGCGTTCAACTTCATCGACACCGTCGCCTATGCCCTCTACATCCGCTGGGGCATAGGCAGCTCGACCGACGCCGTCACCTACTCGAGACAGCTGCAGGGCATTGTCGAGAACAAGGGCTCGGGCTCCGGCTACCTCTTCCGCAAGAACCTGGGCAACCAGCAGTTCAAGAGCGGCGGCAACTGGTACGACGGCCACTACCTGTTCGACACCTTGCAGGTCAAGACCCTGGAGGGCACCCGGCCCAAGGCCATCAACGGCGTCACCAGCCCGGGCCTGCTGGCCAACCGGGTGGACATCAGTGCGCGCTACCTGGACCTGAACGCGCCCATCCTTGCGGGCACGGCACGCGAGGTCGACGTGACCATCAACAACACCAAGCTGTACCGCAAGGACGGCCGGTTCTGGGCCGGCCCGCAGTACAGCTTCTTCGAGTGCGTGCTCGACCCCAGCTGCCGCGCCCGCAACGCGCTGCGTGCGCAGGAAAACGGCCTGTACGAGGTGCCGGCGGCGTCTCTGACCTACGGCGCGAGCAGTCCCAGGCTGACCGTGACCTTTGACCCCAGCACCCGGCGGGTGAGTACCGCCAGCATCGGCGGCAGCAGCCAGGACGCGGTGAAGCTGACCGGCATCATGCTCAACAGCAATGCCACCGGCTCATCGAAGATCGAGCTCTCGACCGGCGCGATGAAGCTGAATCTGCAGAACAACTCCGGTCTCGAGATCGACCTGCCGCGCATCGAGACCAGCAGCAACAGCCAGGGGGTGATACAGATCACCGACAACGGCCAACTGGCCAGCGTCTACAGCCCCAAACTCAAGCGCAATGTGGTCGCGCCGCTGACCACCTGGTACGTCAGCACCGATGGCCAGCATGTCGACATGTACCAGGACCGTCTGGCCAGCGACTATGTCGGCCTGACCCCGGTGCAGGGCACCAGCACCGAGAACGGCGCCAGCACGACCAGCTATCTGCCCAGGCAGGGCTATCGCTATGACTGGACGCGCCAAGCCACGGCCACACGCCGCATCGTGCCCGGCCAGTACTGGGACTATTTCTATGCCACCGACTGGGAGTTTCTCGACGAGCAGGGCAAGGCCACCCATCTGAGCACGCCGAGCTGGAGCGTGGTGTCCTCGGGCGTCAGCCTGAATCCGGCGCTGAAGGACATCAACTACAGCTATCGCTTCGACGCCAGCGCCGGCTTCGACTACTGGAACGTGACCTACTCGAACAACGGGCCGGCGAACCGCCTGTTCGGCCTGGCGACCTCGGCCACACTGATACAGCGAAGCAGCGTCAGGGCCGATCATCCGGTGGCCATCGGCTTCAAGGGCTTCGGCACCGGGGGCATCACGATCGGTTCCAACGCCAGCGCCCATGTGGGCAAGACCATTTCCAATGCCGGTGGCGACACCAGCATCAGCGTCACGGAGGCCGGCAAGCTGGTGGGCCATGATGGCGGTCTGATCACGGCCAGGAATCTGACGCTCAGCGCCGCTGGCGATCTGGGCGGCGACGGTAGCAGCCAGGCGCTGAACATACGGCTCAACGGCGGCGTGCTGAATGCCGAGGCGGGCGGCAATCTGGCGCTGGACGCGTCGTCCGCACTGAGCCTGGGCAGTGTCAGCGCCGGCAGCAGCGCCTCGGCCGGTCGCTTGAGTGTTCGCGCCGATGGCGACATCACGGCGGCCTCGGCGGCCAGCGTCGTCAAGGCCTTCCAGGTCGAGCTGGAGAGCCGCACCGGCCGCATCGGTGGCGCAGGTGCCGATCAGGCGCTGAACGTTACCGTCAGCAGCATCGGCGACCAGGTCTCGAAGCGCGGCATCATCAAGGCCCAGGCGCTCGGCGATGTGAAGCTGGATCTGACCGGTGGCGATATCCGGGTGGACAAGATCGTCGCCACCGATGGCAATGTGTGGATCAACACCCTGGGCTCGCTGTTCGACTTTCACGAGGGCGAGGGCCTCAGCGGCCGTGCCAATGAGGATCTGCTGGCGCTGTGGCAGGGCCAGCTGCATCTGGCCGGGGACCGGGGCGCGGCCGCGGCCGACACCCTGACTCACACCATCGCGCCGCTGGATCAGCAGGTCAGCCGTGACTACCGCGACTACTGGAGCCTGCGCGCGCTCGGCACGCTGGGCAGCGGCGGCCGCTCCATCACCCTGAGCAGCGCTGGCCTGAGTACCCTGCGCGCGCAGACGGCTGCACGCCTGGGCATCGCTCAGCCCAGCGACGCGCAGGTGAATGCCTGGGCCAACGAGTTGCTGGCGCGCTACACCGGTACGTTCGACAGCCTGTTGGGCGCCAATAGCTGGCAGAGCCGGCCCGAGTTCCAGGCCCAGGCCGCCAACTACCGCTTCAGTGCCGACCGCTACAACGAGTACTGGCAGCTGAGGAATGCCACCAGTGGCGGCGTGCTCACCTCCGCGGGCAAGGACGCGGTGCGCGCGATGGCCGCCACCGTGCTCGGCGCGGCGCCGAATGATGCCCAGCTGCAGGCCTATGTGAACAGCCGCTTCAGCGCCCTGGCGGGCGACTTTGCCTCCGGTCTTGGGGCCAGCTGGGCGACGCAGGCGGCATTCCAGAGCTACGACCCGGTCTATCAGTTCGCCGGCGATGCCGCGCTGCTGCAGCGCTACGCGACCGGCAGCTACTGGGGCCAGGACCGGCTGGAGAACTCGATCCGACTGACGGCGCTGAACACCGGCAGCGGTGGCGGCACCGGTGAGATCGAGCACCTCAACATCTCGGGCAAGACGGTCACGCTGACCAGCAGCGGCGCCACCGCCACGCTGGGTCGTGACAATGGCTTCCGCACGCTGCCCAGGGGTCAGGCCTTGAGTCCGGAGGACCGGGACGCCCTTTCACTGGCCGTCGCCCCCGGCGACGTGCAGACCCTGGCCGACGCCGATGGCAACATCATCGGCCTGAAGGTCAGGGATAACCGGCCCTTCTTCCTGCGCGCCGGCCAGCAGCTGGACGCCAGCTTCAACGGCCAGCTGTTCGTGCAGGCCGAGGGCGAGCTCAAGCTAGGCAGGGTGCTCAGCACCGGCGGCCTGCGCCTGCTGAGCCAGGACGGCCTGAGCGTGGCCGGCGCGGCCGCCGGCCCGCAGCTTGAGGGCACGATCCTGGTGCTGGATGGCGGCCGCGGCAGCATAGGCTCGGCGGCGCAGCCGCTGGTCATAAAGAGCGATGAGCTGAGCCTGGTCAGGGCCGACGGTGACATCCACATCGTGCAGCCGCTAGGCAATCTGGTGCTCGACCTGATGGGCGCCGGCCAGACGGTGGACCTGCGTGCCGAGACCGGCAGCATCCGTCAGAAGGAGACCGGTCTGCTGTCGCTGAGCGGCCATGACCTGAATCTGTGGGCGGCCGGCGATATCGGCGGGCCGGACGGCAGGAACCTGGAGCTGCGCACCACCGGCGGTGCGCTGACCCTGCACGGCCAGGTTGCCTGGATAGGCGCCAGCGGCGAGGCCCTGCGCCTGGGGACCTCCGCGCTTGCCAGTGACCTGCTGCTGAGCGCGCCGGAGACGACCGACCTCATCGTGCAAGGCAAGGTGACGGCAGGCGGCAAGGCCACGCTGCTGATGGGCGGCGACTTCATCACCCGAGATCAGGCCTCGCTGCAGACGCAGGGCGATGTGTCGCTGCTGGCCGGGGGCGCCGACATGGCGGCAGGCAGCAGCCTGCGCAGCGAGGCCGGGGCCCTCGGCCTGAATCTCAGCGGCGGCGATGCCCGCGTGGCGAATCTGTTCGGCCAGACCGGCGTGGCGATTGAGGCACCTTTGGGCCGCATAGCTGCCGCTGGAGCGGCGAACCGGATCCAGGTCGGCGCGCCCGCTGGACTGCTGGCTTTGAATGTGCAGAACAGTGCGGGCGCCGGTGTCGGCACCAACGCCCTGCCGCTGCAGCTGGACGCCGCGCGCGTGGCGGTGCGCAGCCGCAGCGGCGGCCTGTTCTTCAAGCTGCTGCAGCCCGACGTCGTGCTGGAGCAGCTAGGTCTGGACAGCGGCGACCTGTTCCTCGGTACCGAGGGCAGCCTCAGGCTGCAAGGCGGGTTCAGCAGCGCCGGCAATATCCGCTTCCAGGTCAAGGGCGCGTTCGAGGCGGCCGGCTCCCTGTTCGCCCGCGGCGCGGGCCACCTGCTGCAGGTCGATGCCGGTCAGATTACCGTGGCGGGGCTGGCCCGCTCCGATGGGGACTTGGCGCTGGCCAGCCGAGAGGGCGACATGAGGCTCAGCGATGTGCAGGCACTGGGTTCGATCGCGCTGCGCTCGGCCCGGTCCCTGCAGCTGAGCTCGCTGACCGCGGGCGGCGATGCCGATGCGCAAGCCGCCACGTCGCTGCAGGGCGGCTCGTTCGACGCCGCTGGCAGCCTGGCACTGGGCGCGGGAGCTGCGCTGGATGCCGGTGGTCTGGGTGCCGGCAATGCCCTGTCGGTTTCGGCCAGTGGCGCAGCCACGCTTGGCGCACTGAAGGCGGGGACCTCGCTGTCGGCCTCAGCCGCCTTGCTGACGACGGATGCGCTGCAGGCGGGGGGCGATGTGTCGCTGCTGGCGGACGGCCTGCTGACGGCGAGGACGGCCGCAGTCGGCGGGAAGCTCGATGCACGCGCCGCCGAAATCCGGCTCAACGGCGCTACGGTTGGGCGCGCGGCCACCCTGCAGTCGGGTGCAGCACTGGCCATCGGTCGCCTGGACGTGGGTGACGGACTGAATATCACAGCGGGCGCTGCGGCGATCGGCCCACTGCAGGTGGGCGGCGATTTGCGCATGGACGCGGCCGTGTTCGACGGCCAGTCACTCGACGTGGTCGGCAACAGCAGCGTGACGATCACCGGCGAGTTCAGGGCCGCTGCGCTGCGGCAGCAGGGCGACGCCCTGCTGCGTGCAGCCTCGCTGTCGGGTGCCGGCGTGACGATTGGCGGCACGGCAAGCGTCAGCAGCACGGAGGGAGGCATCAAGTTCGACCGGTTGAGCATCGGCGGCAATGCCGCCCTGCAGGCCAAGACCTCGGTCCTGCTGGGCGCGCTCGATGTCGGAGGCTCGCTGAAGCTGGACGCCGAACGGGCAGAACTGGCCAGCGTCGCCGCCGCGGGCGCGGCGCACTTGAGGCTTGCGAAGGATTTGGCCGTCGCCGGCCAGCTGGTGTTCGGCGCGGACCTCGATCTGCGCGCCGACAGCCTCGCTGCCGATGGTCTCCAGGTCGCTGGCGCCACCGCCGTGGAGGTGCAGAAGGCCTTGTCCGTTGGCGCGGTGAGCCTGGTTGGTTCTGCCGACATCAAGGCTGGGGAGTTGCAGTTGAAGACGCTGACCGCAGGCGCCGACCTGAAGCTGGACCTGCGCAGCGCAGGCCTGCAGGCCGACAGCCTGCAAGTGGCCGGCGACACGCGCCTCCAGGCCAGGAGCGACATTGATGTGAGGCAACTGCTGAGCGGTGGCCGCCTGGAGCTGCAGGCGCGAGACCTGCGGGTGCAGGACATGCAGGCCGGCGGCGATGCCCAGCTGCAGCTCGCCGGCGATTGGCAGTTGACGCAGCGGGGCAGGTTCGACGCGGACCTGAAGACCGAGGCCGCGGGCATGACACTGACCGGTCCGGTCCAGGTTGGCGGCGCCGCGGCACTGCGCACGGGCAGGCTGCTGGCCGGCCAGCTGCGGGTGGGTGGTGCCACAAGCATCGTGGCCGAGGCCGATGTCGAACTGGACAGTCTGCAGAGCGGTGCACAGCTGGATGTGCAGGCCCGCCATTTCCGCGCGAACGACGTGCAGGCCGGTGGCGACGCGAAGCTGGCGCTGTCGGGAGACTGGCTGCTGGGTGAGGGCGGTCATTTCGGCGCCGGCCTCAGCGCCACGGCGGCCCGCATCGATTGGGCGGGGCCGGTGCAGGTGCTGGCCGCGGCCGATCTGCGCGCGCGGGCGGGCCTGAGCCTGACCACACTGGATGTGGGTGCCGCGGCGCGCGTCGAGGCGGGCGAGCTGAGCGGCAAGCGCATCTCCAGCGGCGGTGCGAGCAGCTGGCTCATCGATGCCGGGGGCATCGCGCTCGAGCAACTGGAGGTCGGCGGGGCGGCCAGCCTGGACACCAAGGGCTCGATGCAGATTCCGCAGCTCGATGTGGCGGGGCCGCTGAGGCTGCAAGCCGGCGACCTGGTAAGTTCGATGCTGCATGCGGCGGGCGATGCCGCGTTGCAGCTGAGCGGCAAGCTGGAGATCACCGAGCTGGGCCGTTTCGACGGCGATCTGAAGGCGCAGGCCAGTGTCATGAGCTTCGGCGCGCTGAAGGTGGGCGGTTCGCTGACCTTGTCGACCCCGCCGACACCGGCGGTGGCCGGGCTTGGCGCCGCATCGGCGCAGGCCTTGGCGGCGGCCGAATTGCCCGCGGGTGCGGTGCACATGGCCGGTCTCGAGGTGGGTGAGAGCGCCGAGATCAAGCTGACGGGCGCCTTCGAGCTGCAGGGCAGCGGCATGGTCGGCGGCGATCTGTTGCTGGTCGCCGATGCACTGACCCTGCGCGATCTGACAGTCGGCCGGGCGCTGGACCTGCAATCGGCCCATGACCTGAGTGCCAGTTCGATCACATCCGGTGCTGGCACCAGCCTGCGGGCTCCGGATGCTGTCAAAGTCGGCAGTCTGGACGTGGCCCGAGAGTTGCGGCTGCAGGCCGGCAGCCTGACGCTGGGTACGCTGAATACCGCCCTGGACGCACGGCTGCAGATGAGCCGCGATGCCACGCTAGGCGAGTTGCGTTCCGGCGGCCAGGTCGAGGTTGACGCGGCTGGCGACCTGCGCCTGGATGTGTTGGTGGGGCAGGGCGATGCCAGCCTGAAGGGCGCGCAGCTGCGGCTGGGCGAGATCAGCAGCCAGGGCCGTCTGGACCTGCTGGCGACGCAGGACCTCCAGGGACAGACGCTGAACGCTGGCGTGCATGCACGGCTGCGCGCCACCGGGGCGATTCGCATCGGCAGCCTGAGCGCGCCGACAGTCGAACTGGAGGCCGGACGCGAGATGCGGCTGGATGTGCTGCGCGCCGACACCGCCGAGCTGAGCACGGCCACGCAGATCGCGTTGCGCGAGGGCCGCATCGACGACAGCATCAAGCTCCATGCCGATCAGATCTCGGGCGGTCTGGTGTCCACAGCCGGCGATGGCCTGCTCACCGAGCTCGGCGGTGTGGACGAGAGGCCCGCCACGCGCATCGAGCTGGCCGTGGACACACCGCTGCGCTGGCAGGTGCCGCTGCTCAACGCGGTGGAGGCCCGGCTGACCACCACCGGCGAGTGGACCCGCTTCGACCTGGCTCGCATCACCGGGGCGATGAGGCTGGGCACGCCCGGGGGTGCGATCGAGATGAATAACCGTTCGCTGCAGCCCAGCGCCACCGCCGACGTCCAGCTGTATGAGCCGGACCGGACCTTCATGCTGGAGCGTGACGGCAAGCGCCTGAGCACGACGGCCTTCCTGCTGGCGCAGCGCCCGGATCAGATCATCACGTCGCCCCGCATCTGGTCGCAGGTCAACGGCCTGCCATCGCAGACGCCGCTGCAGCCCGCGAGCCTCAGCCTGGCGGGCTTGCGGGCCGGACCGCTGGCGGCCATGTTCCCGCAGCTGCGCCGCACCGAGGATGGCGGCTGGGACTTTGAGGCCCTGCTGCGCGAGAACCCCTCGGCGGCCCAGCAGACCGTGGCCGTCGGCGAGCTCGAGTTCTGAGCCGTCGCCTTGCCGCTCGGCAGGCCTGGCCCGGTGCAGCGCCTGCGGCACCGGGCAAGGGCAGCTATTCGGCTTCGGCCAGCATGAAGCAGTTGCGGCCCGACTCGACGTGCTTGATGGGCTCGACATCGGCCACATGGACAAAGATGTCAACCGCCCGGCCGTCAACGATTCTCGGCAGATAGGTGGCAAGGCTGTGCCGTACACCGTTTCGCCGGACCTTGCTAGGCACAGTACAGATAGACATTCTGTGCCATCGCCCCGGCCGCGACGTTGGCATAGGCCACGCGCTGCGCGGCGGGCACCAGCGACATGCGGCTGTGATCCGCCACAAAGATCAGATCGAGGTCGGCATCGTCAACAAAGTCCTGGTAGCCGGTGACGCGCCGCACATCCGACGCAGCGAACAGGCGCAGCTGATGCAGCCCCGGCTCGTAGCGGTACAGGCCTTCAGCCATCGCTGCATAGAGCACGATTTCCTGGGCGTTCATGGCGCTGGGCGCCGTGCGGCCACCCAACTTGCTGCGATTGATGCCGGCCGCGGCCCACAGCAGATCGCCGAGCGTCTGCGGCTCCAGGCGGCCGGGTTTGAACTGGCGCCGCGACTGCCGTTGTGCCAGCGCTTGCATCAGCGGCATGCCGCCGTCGATCGATGCAGTGGGCAGCGTCACGACACGATCAGGCGTTCCAGTCAGAGGCCGAGGAGCCAGATGGCCCATCAAGCCCATCGCCAGCTTCGTCAGGGTGTTCATCGAAGGCTCCTTTCGAATCAAGCCGCGTGCGAGTGCTTCGTGGCCGTCGCTCCGGGCCTGGGATGATCGATGCAGATTCCGCCGGACGTCACCGCGCCGTCGAAGCCGAAACCCTGCCGCCCTGCGACCCAGCTCAGCTCCCGCGCGTTCGAACGCGGCAACAGCTCGGCGGGGGCCGAACTCGCCTTGGCCCGGACGCCGATGTCATCGATCGACCGGCGCGTGCTGCGTGCAAAGGTCTTCAGCTGGGCCAGGTCAAGAATCTCGACCTCGCGGTTGTTGACGTGCAACCAGCCCCAGTCGGCGAGCACGCTGAAGCTGCGACTGACCGTCTCGTGCGCCACGCCCAGGTGGCTGGCGATGTCGCGACGGCCCATGCGCAGCAGCAGGCGCACCGGCGATTGTCCGCAGGCCTTCATCTGCTCGGACTGCAGCACCAGAAAGCGCGCCAGGCGCACCTCGGCAGCGACGGCAGCCATCAGGTCGGCGATCTCGGCCGCCCGGGTTAGCTGACGGCTGACGGCCAGGTGCAGCAGGCGGTCCAGCGCCGGCACCCGCTGCAGCAGCGCGAACAGCTCCCGCACGCTGATCGCGAACACCCGCGCGTCCTCCAGCGCCACGGCCGCGGTCGGGTGCTGGCCCAGGCAGACCGCGTCATAGCCCAGCACCTCGCCGCGCCGCGCAAAACCCAGCACCTGCTCATAGCCGTCTTCAGCAGTGCGGTAGATCTTGAACGAGCCCATGCTGACGAAGTGGATCGCATCGATCTGGCCGTGCTCATGGAACAGGGCCGTGCCGGCGCGCAGGGGCCGCATCAGCACGGGGCAGCTATCGCTGGCTGGGCCGGTTTCGGCGTCGGCGTCCATCAGCCGCAGCAGATCGGAGAGGCAGGCGCGGGTCGTCGCACCGGCTTGCGCCGCACACTGCGGTGCCGTCGAGGAAATGACTCTGTATTGCCGCACGGACTGGTTCATCGCTACCCCTTATTCTTGCTGCCAACGTGATCCCGATGCATCACGCTGCAAGCATGAACAAAGGCCCGCTCACAGGCCATCGGCGCAGACTTGCCTTTGGCCCCGGAGTCTTCCGCCCCGATGGCCGGAAGTCCTAGGCAAGACTCGGAGTATTCCGAATCTGCGCCGCAGTGGTGCCGAGTTCGAGTCCAGGGCAGGGCGTCGCGAGGAGCGCCGGCTACGCCCATCAACCAGCGGCAAGCACTATGAAGTTCAGGGGCGCCCATTGACCGACGACCGATCGCACCGTCTCGGCCGCCGATCGATCATTGGACACAGGCCGTGGCTTGCCTGCGGCTTCTCGACCCTCATGCGACCTTGATCCGGCGCAAGTGCCTGCGCCTTCGCCATCGTCAGGACTGTTGCGTAAACACACCATCCATCCGGGTGCCGCTCATATCCTGTCAGCCCGGGAGTCCAGCAGTGGTCGACGGCGCAGAATCACGGCAGTTGAGAGTGAAGTCTGTGCGCGGCGGCCAGTGGTGGTGAATGTTGTGCGAGCCGGCCACGAGCAGTTTTCGCTGGCCGTTTTGGGCGTCTTAGAGAGCATGGGTACAGAGTTCACTTAGTCCGGCCACTAGTGACGGGCTGAGGTGATCGCTGCACCGTACGGCGGTATCTAAGTGCTTGATCTTTAAAGAATGTCACATGACCGCGTACAACTTTCACTTCACACGGTTCAAACGCCAAGGTTGTGCCACACGGCCGATTCGAGGCTAAGGTTGTGTGATACGGCCAGTACAGGGTGAAAGTTGTGCCAGCCGGCCACAGCGATTCTGGTTATTTGCCTCTGCGCTTGTCTGAAATTTGTTGCGGCCGAAGATCTGAGTTCAGTTCGAGCATCAGGCGCTTGTCGGCCCGCAGTTCAGTGAACAGGCTTCTCGTAAGCCAAATCGAAATCAGAACTGTCCCGATCAGATAGCCAACCAATTGGCCGCGGCTCAGCGCTCCGTCGACTTCCATTCGCCAGAAGATCGCACCGGGCCATACAGTGAAGAGCGTGACAGCACCGTACGCCGCGATGCGCCGAGCTGTCAGCCCTCGCAGGCGAAGCCCGGTGGGGGCTGTTTCGACTTCGCCGTTTCGCACAAGGCGCGCAAAGCGATCTCGTTTGCCCTGAAGGCTACAGACGGCCAATGCGAGCCGCATCTTGGGCTCGTCGACCGCGGACTGGAGTTCGTAGTCGGCTACGGCGCTCGATAGCGAGAAAAGGGCCTCAAGAACCGTGCCATCGTCGCCCGTCTCATCGGCAGCCATGCGAAGCATGGTCTTCTGCTCACAAATCAGCGCTATGGCCTGGCGCAGGCGGCCGCTGAAAGCAGAACTAACGAGTCGCCGCAAAACGTTGACCGGACGACAAGCGTCACGGTGCCAGCGCAGCGCGCCTTCGATCTTCTGAAACTGAAGGGCTGTCAGGCCGATAGCTCGCTGGGACGAGAGCATCGCGAGCTTCAGCGAGAGCTCGGTGATGCGTTCGCCAGTCAGCAAGATAGCCTTCATGCCGCCCTGGACCTTAGAAGTTTACTAAGGCGTTCTTCGACCTCGCCCTGGCTTCCAGAGTCTTCGCGCAGCCAGCGATAGAAGAGGGTGACGCGTTGGTAGCGGGAGTATTCGTTGAGCGGTTTTCCATCAGCGTCGTTCGGGTTAGCGGCATCCCAAGCCTTGACGCGCTCCCAAAGATCAGCGTCAAGCGGCTCCAGCGCCGCCGCATCGCGCCCATAGACGACGTAGTCAACGTCGACCTTGGCGCGGCGCAGTCGTTCAAGGACCGGCGTCTTCAGAGTGTTGCGGCCTTGTTCGTAGTTCTGCAGGGCGGACAGCGCCACACCTAGGATCTCGGCGAGGTGTTCCTGCGTCAGCCCTAGCCGCACGCGCTCGTCACGAAGCCGTTCACCCAAGGTCTCGGGCGGTGGCGGCGGGAACTCAGGGTTTTTTCTAGGTCGACCAGCCATGGGAGTTATTGACATCCACCCAACAGCGCGCGCAGACTCGCGCTGAAAGAAAGACTCAAGAAGTTAGTAGTTTTGATTTGTTTGGATTGCTTCGAACAGTGGAACACAAACAGGTGAGCATCCCGTCTGCGGAAGTTCCAGTTGACGGCCAGCGCGCGTCGCCGATGTTGCCGGCGGCTGGACTGAAGTCACCAGCAGAAGCGCACCAATGGTTTGCCGATCGTGGCATCACGATCTCCGAGTGGGCATTGGAGCGTCAGTTCAATCCGGCCTTGGTGTACCAAGTGCTCGCCGGCACGCGCAAGGCGCTGCGAGGGACGAGCTTCAAGATCGCCGTCGAGTTGGGCATGAAGCGCAAGCCCACGGATGACATTGTCGAAATGGCCTGAAATTTCAGGCAGATCGAGGAGGTGGTATCAGGACAGGACTACACCATCAGTCCGAATCAGGGCCCCAAAAACGCCAAGCGCGCCAAGGACTGCGAATCCAGAGGCGCGCTTGCACTTTCGTGCTCTTTAGGGAGGCAATGAAGTGTCTAGCGTATCGGTGAAGCCGTCAAGCGGCTCTTAGCCTTTCCAACCGCTGCCCGCGGGAAAGGCCCGACGAGTCAGGACAACTCGTCCAGCACCGCTGCGCGCGCTATAGGTGCGCAGAGCCCATAGCTATTGGCTTGAGGCCGTCGGGCGTCGTCCGGGCGGGGCTCGACGCCGACCGTTTGGACACGTCCTCATGAAAGACCAGCAAGACCACTCGGTCGTCACCTACTGGGGCGGCCGCGCAGAACGCTATCGCGAGTTCCCCAGGACTCAGGTGCGCGCCCATGACCCTTTCGATGTACAACCACTGCAATTCGGTCACGAGTACCACTACGAGGCCTGGGTGTTGGAGCGCTTCTCCGCCGACACCAAGTCAATCACGCGCAAGCCAACGGCAGTAACGGCCACGATCAGCGGCGTCGAGGTGAGCGCCACAGCCACGTTTGTCGTGACCCGCCGCGACGACTCGCTCGCTTACGTCCTTGCAACTAAGACGGACGCCACGACGACGGAACTGCGTCAGCTCAGGCGGATCGCCGCCGTCAACGGGGCCTCCGCGGTGCACCGGACACGCCCGGAGATTCGTGCGCGCGTGGACGAGTTCTGGTTCCTGGACCGCCTGCGTCAGGCCGCGACCATCTGGGTCGGGAAGGGAGAAGAACTTGATGTCCCTTTGGTCGCTCTCCTGGCGACCGGTCGCAAGACCCTCACCGAGCTCTGCGCGTCGATCAGGGCGCCGAAGGATCTCATACGCGCCCGACTGGCCCGGCTGCACGTTGCCGGAAAGCTGGTGATCGATCGTGAGCACGGAGAACTCGGGGCCAACGCCCTCACGGTAAGCGCGCCTTCGGATGGCATGGCTCCCTCGTCGATCAGCGAGGTAACTCTATGAGCCATCCCTCGAATTCGGAAGATCGTCGCAAGGCGATGCTACTCAAGGTGCCCAAAGACTTCAAAAAGATCGAGTCGTGGCCCGATGTGGACGACGAATTCATTGAAGAGAGGTACCGCCCGCGAGTCAAGGCCCTGCGCCACGCCGCCAAGTTGTTCTTGCTGAACCAGTCGGCCGCCGAACTCGGCAAGGCTGCCAACATGCGGCCGTCTCGGGTACTGGACTATCTGGATGTAGCCATTGCGCCTTGGGTCGAGGGAACCGGCATCACCGGCGTGCGGGCGTTTGTGCCCTATCTTGTCCAGAAGGAAAGGACTCGTAGGGCGGATCTCCCGGTTGTCGAAGAAGGCCATGCAGAGACCGCAGGCTTCGGCGGGGCCTTCGAGAAGCTCTTTGCAGATCATCCCGCGATCGAGACCGAGCTGACTAAATTCCTGAACGGTTACAAGCGTCCGAACAAGGTGACGCCCAAGACACTCCATAACGAATTTCAATTGATCTGCAAGGATCAGAAACTCACGGAAAGAGACTATCCGCTGAACTGCGAGAGCAAGGGGTTTTGGCCTCTTTGCCGGTGGTTCAAGACAAAGTATCTTCCCGAACATTTGATGCCCCACATCCGGCGCAACAGTGGCCGAGCCGCCGCGGTGGCCGCCGGTCATCAAATGGGAGACGGCGAGAGCAGGACGCCGCGCTGCGACTATCTCGCCTGGGTAATAGACGAGTGCGATAGCAACATTGAAGGGAAGGTGGAGATCCCATCAACTCGTTGGGGCGGGGAGGTTGTGAAGATGCGTCGCTTCCCCGTGCTGCGTTTGCGCAGCACCGGTGACTTCGCGGTGAACATCGCATTTCATGTCTGCTTCACGCGACAGGCCAAAGGGACAGACATCATTCAGCTGTTCCGCAATGCGGTGCTCGGTCAACCCATGCCACCGATGGTCGATCCGAACATGCGTCCGGTGGACGGGGCTGGATTTCCGCAGAACCTCTTCAAGGAGCTGTCTCTCGTCGTGCCCATTGTTGTGTATTTGGACAACGCACTGGCCCACCTGTTCAATGACTTGCAGGAATTGGTCATGCGCCTCTTCGGCGGCCGGGTGGTCTTGGGCGCGCCGGGCAGTCCAAAGGGCCGGCCCGAGATCGAATCGAACATCCACCGCACCCGCAAGTGCTTCGTCCTGCAATTGCCGGGAGCGCTGGGAAGCGGCCCGCAGGACCCGCTGCGTCAGATCGCCGCGCGTCCCACCGAGCAACTCGTGCACGCCAACCATATCGCGCAGGGCATCTATTGCGTGCTGGCCAACGAGAACGTCTCAGATACCTCGAGCGCGGGTTATCTGGACGGCTTTACTCGCCTGAAGGCCCTGCTGGCTCGCGGAGACTTTGAGCCCAACTATCTGCCTGAGCACAAGAGATCTCCTTACAACTTCTGTGCGCCCATCCGCAAGCGCGTGCAGTGCGACATTACGAAGTCCGGGCGGCTGCCATTCATAAGATTCGGAGATCGACGCTATTCGTCGCAGTGGCTCAAGTCCAACCCGCCCGATGGGGTGAAGGAGTACTGGGTCCTGCAGGACTCTGACGACCTGCGAACGGCCATCTTGCTTGATGACCGCATGAGCTACGTGGACACGCTGAACTGCGAAGGAGCTTGGGGTCGCGTGCCCTTCGACAGCCGCATTCAGCAGATTTACGACCGCCGCAAGCGCGCAGCCCGGTTCAAACTGCAACCGCGTGACCTGCCGCTGTTCGAGGTCTTGCAATTTCTCTGCGACGGAGCCAAGAGCGACTGGTCGATGGCACAGGACTACGCCTACTTCATGACCTATCTCAAGAGGATGGTGAGTCCGGAGGAACTGGCCACGGCGCAGATGGAATACGGTTTCGAGGACGTTCCGATGGTCTATGCCGACGGCTACGTGCCCCCGACCAGATCCGCAACGCCGGCCCCTGCACCGGCCGGGTACGTCACCGCAGCGCCTCGCGCCGCGCCGGTGGCGCCCAGACTTCCAGCGCGGCGGTTTTCTGTTCCCAGAGGCATGCGATGAGCGGCGACGTCGGGGGCGACCATCACTCGGAAAGCTCAACCTCCTTCTTCGAAGGCATTGCATGGACGCCGCAGATCGAGGAAGCGGCGCAGATCGTTGCACTTTGGATGACCTGTGACCTGTGTGGCGCCGGCTTTTGGGGCCTGCCTCGCGTAGGTAAGAGTGAGTTCTCCAAGTACCTCGAAAAGGTCGCCTCCGAGATGTTTGGCGGCACCGTGGCTGTCGTGCTGCTCAACTTCGATGGCGAGGTATTTGACAAACCTGAGAAATTCCTCGTACGCGCCCTTGTCAACCTGGACGTCCGCGCGATCACGGCACGTTTGCCCGCCGTCTTACGAGTCCGCCTGGTGGATGCAATCTGGGAAAAGTGCACGCCGAAGACCGAGCGCGTCCTCGTCATTGCCGATGAGATGCAGAACGTGGCTCCGGCGGTCTACGGCCAATTCGCGATCCTCGAGTCCAACATCGCCAAGCGGTTCAAGCCCTTCATGCTCGTCATCGGACAACCGGAATTGCAGAGCACGGTAGCTAATCTGCGCAAAAGCATCAATGTCACCGGCCGGCTATATCAGGAAGTTCGCGAGTTTTGTGGGCTCTCCTTCCAGCAGCTCGAAGAATTCCTGCGGGTTCTCGACGGCGAGGAGTCCAGTTTCACGATGCGGCATTTCCCGGGCCGAGCGGTCGGGGGTTGGTCCATAGTTCAGCTGGTTGCACCCATCAAAGCTGCGGTCCTTTCGCTGGTGGACCTAGACAAGCTCGGTCTCGATCTGTTCTTGCCGATGGCCATTGTTCGGTCGACCCTGATCTACCTATTTCTGATTCTCAAGGACGAGGCCAACGTCGAGATCGAGGTGGGCGCCGAACACGTGCTGGAGGCGTTTCAGCAGAACGGATTTGTCAATGACATCATGGCCTACACCAAACCGAAGCGACCAGACCCTCCGAAGCCATCCAAGCGACCCAAGTCGCCCCCGGCGCTTGAGCCGCCAGGGGACGCTGCGCCATGACCGGTGGAGCTAGCGCGTGGAACTTACGAGGTAAGACCGTTGCCGATCCCGACCTTGAGAAGTCCGCCTATATCGTCTTCGCCGAGTTCTGTTCGGCCACGATGATTCAGATAAATGAGATCAAAGAGTTCCTTCCCAAGTTGGGACGCCAAGTGTCGGTCTTTCATCTTAGTGACCGCCGAGCACGAGAACTTGCGGGCGCGATGGGCGTCAACTTGCTTCTTTGGAACCATGCGCGAGGCGCCGATCTCCTTTGCGGTCGCACGGGAAAGCGCGTCTTCCTAGACCAGCTCCGCTATTGCCCCTTGTGCCTCGCCCAAGGGCAACATTCCACGCTGTTCCAGCTGACGCAGGTCACGAAGTGTCCGATTCACATTGAGCTGCTCAGGACGGGCTGCCCGCACTGCCGTGATCCAATATCCACCAATGTGCTGGACGTTGCGCGCAATCACTTGCACTGCGGCGCCTGCGGCCGCAACCTTGCGCCCGGGGTAACTCACGGTTCCTTGCAGCAGCACCTCGCCCATCCATCGGCAAAACTGTTTGCTCCGCTGAGGAAGGCGATTGGTCGGGGTCCGCAAGCTAGAGACTTGCGGAGCGATTTGAACTGGGACAAGCGCCCCGATGAGGTTGTGGCGAGCCCGATACTCACGAGGCTACATCACGTCCACAGTGTCTGGGGTGACGACGCTGGTACTAGCGATTTCCTGAAATTGGAGGCTGAGTACATTCGCGTCGATGTAGATGTCGAGGGCGACATCGAGCACTCTCGGCAACAGTCGATCATCTTCCTCGCAATGCAGTACACATTTGAGGGCCTGGCTTCACGGCTCAGGCGTATTGTTGAACTCGGAGACATACCTCAGGGCATTCTCACTCGGGGTCGCGTGGACGAACAGGTCAGCGCCGTAACGGCTGCGTTCTGGCAAGCTGCGTTGGTAGCACGCGTAGACCAGGTCCTGTGCGGAAGTAGCCCGATCCTATTGGGTTGGCAGCCTTGGTTTTCCCGGTGGCTGCCTGCTCACATCGATGCCAAGCTCTGCGTGCTCTCAAGGGCGGTGCGTATGCTCTTTGTTCGGTGTCTCATCAGGATGGTTCGATTGCGATATGGCGTGCAGGTGGCGTGGCACAGTCCACCTGACTGGTTCCTGTTTCTGCCGCCATGGCGCCTGGTTGCCTCGACCGACCCTCGGTATCTGGATCTGCAAATCCGCAGAGTAGTGGCCGAGCACATGCTGGAGCGCCTCGTCTTAAGGTACCGCGAGCATCAGTTGCTCACGATGCCGACCGGCGCCTCTCCGTTGGAGCTTATCGCCGAACGGCCCGTGTAAGCGCGACGAGGAGCCTATCCCTGAGGCAGTCGCAGGCTTGAGCGCCATCCGTCCTGCCTACGACAGACGGTGCGGTGCGGACTGCCGATGATCATGTCGCTTGTCGCTGGCGTTTACGAGTTGGTGCGGCGCTTGGCTCCAAGCTGTCGGAAACACAAACTCTCACGGCTACCCCCCATCGCGGACGCGGGGATGCTCAGGGTTTCTTTAGGCTTTCGCGAGAGCGGCGCCCGATTTTGTGTACATGTCGGTCTGCAATAGCACCGAATCTGAAGTCAAGATCTCTAGAGAAGTCCATGAATTGGATGCCAAGCGCATTGCACCAAGCATGCAGTTCAATAACGTCAAGTCGCCGCACGCCGCGCTCGCACTTGCTGACGTCACTCTGGGTCGAATGAAGACGCTCGGCGACCTCCGCCTGGGACAAGCCGGCTGCATTTCTCGCCTCTCTGAGGGCCGCTAGTAGCGTCTGCTGCTGTTCTGTATAAAGCGTTTTTTTCATGGGCCACAAATTTGTGACCCACGATGCAGGCGAATTCAGATTATGCGAAAATCGCCTTTTCTGACCCGCTGTGTATGAGTTCGAAGTGGATGGCCAGATTGAAGGCCGGGCACCACCTCAATAGCCAGGGACAAAGCGCGCGCAGGTTAGGCGGCGAGCTGCCAGTAAGCCTCGATACCGGTCTGGCCAAGATTTTCAGCAACGATCACGTTGTTGTGGATCATTGACCGCAAACAGCGCGCCACGCTGCGCGCAAAGCCAGTGCATCGGCCAACGCGTGGTGACGCTGGAGTCCTCGATACAAAGCGGATTCGAGCCAGCTCGCCTCAGCGGCCATTGCCCCTTCGACTCGCCCGGTAATGTGGTCGATATTTTGGGGCTCAAGCAAGGGAGCAACTCGATCCCATATGCTCGCCCTCCTCATGGCGTCTCGCAACAGGGCGAAGTCGTCGTCGTAGTCGTATGCCACGATGATCTTCCCGCCGATGTCCGCAGCGCAGGCAATCAACCACTCTCCGGCTCGATTCCCCAATTCCCGTGTCGAGCACTTCGAGTTTGCCACTTTGTTGAATTGAGGAATCACGGTGCCGCGAGTGAACTCGCTGGAAGCACGAAGCCGCATTTGGCCGATGGGATCCTGAACAAGATCAAGCTCTTCATAGATCTCCAGCCCCTTCAGCGAAACCATCGAGACGCTCAGCAGGGCCGGTGATGCGAGGTCGGTGAACTCAGTGTCAAGAAAGATCATCTCAAGGAGTTCATCGAGTGAGAAGTTGCTGAAGCCGATCCGGATAGGAGCCATCGCCAGCCACATATGGCCGAAGCACGCTCAGCGCGTTCATGCTGATGTACTCAGCCAGGCAGACCTCCCCGCATTCGCTCAAGAAGGGTTTCCACTTGGCGCTGGCCGTCCTCGCTTGTCCACGCTTGCGTCGGTGTTGCTCCGCCGAGCTCTGGCAGGGGCTCAGCAAGCCAGGTATCCAGCCAAGTTGAGAGAGCGTCAACGTCTTGGGTGCTGCCGCTTTCCTCGATCATCTGGCCCAACTTTTCCAGCAGTACAGGCTTCGCCCCAGCGTTCATAAAGGCAGGCATCCCATCAGGCGATGAACACTGCATCAAGCATCCATGACGTCTTCTTGTCGTAGCGAAGCAATAGCCAAGTCTCATCGCGTTGCTGCACGAGGTGGCGCCTCAGGCAAACATGACCTGGCCAACGATCCTTGGGCAGCAGCTGCCGCAATAGCCAGTCCGTCTCTTCTTGTGCAAATCGCGCGGCAGCCGCTGCGACATTTGCGGCGCGTTGGTCGGTGAACCCGAACGCTTCCAGGCGAGCCGAAGTTGCCTCCAGATCGGGACCGAGCGCCACCCCTAAGAACTTGCCTCGCCTGTGAGCCACCATTTGGACCTCAAGACACAATGTCTCAAAAAAGGCGATTTTCGCATATTTTACTTCTACCTCGAAGCCAGTCAGCAATTGAGTGCCGCGTTGCGCTGCCACGCGGCACAAGCCCCAGGGTTAGTTGAAGCGCGTGGACGGGCCTGGCCCTATTCCAATCGCGCCATCGAGTGCGGTCTTCGCCCGCGATCGCGGGTGAACCCTGAGCTTTGCTGCGCAAGAACTGCCAGGCTGTGTAGCAGAATCCAAGGTGGTTTTTGCCCGCAGACCATTCCGATGAGGACGGCTGATGGCTCTGAATATTTCAGTACTCTGAGAGGAACGGAGTTCTGCAATATCGTCCAAACAATGACTACCAAAAAGCGTGGCCCGATCAATCCCCCCGTTATCGACAGTTCGCCCCACGTCTGCGGGTGAATATGTTGAGCAGTCGATATTGGAATCTTTGGCAGATGGGCTGCCTGATGCGTACACGCTGTTCCATGGGGTTAGTTGGGCCGAGGTGCACGCGGCTTTTGATCGCCACGGCGAGCTTGATGTCGTGATCGTTAATTCAGCGGGCGATGTCGCGTTGCTGGAGGTCAAGGCAGGGCCAATGAACCTCGCGGCGGGACACTTGTTTAAGCGCTACGGCAGTGAGAACAAGGACGTGTCTCGGCAGACGGAGACTCAATTCAAGGCAGTCATGCATCGACTGCGGTCGTCTGGCCTAGGCGCAAGGTTGATGCACTTCCTGGTGCTGCCCGATCAAAAGGTTGAGAACCACAGCGCGATTTCATTCCCTCGTGAGAGGATTGCAGACGCAGGTGACTGCCTTGATCTGCCAGGGTTTATCCAGCGGACGCTCGGAGCCGGTCGCTCGGATCCCTTGGCGGAACGGGTTTGCGCGTTCTTTGAGAATCGACTGTCACTTGAGCCCGATGTATCTGCGCTGAGTGGCAGGCTACAGCATCAAGTGAGCAGGATTTCCGGCGGGCTTGCGAGTTGGGTGCCGCGCATCGAGGCGCCCAGTGGCGCAATTCGCGTCTGCGCCACTGCAGGATCGGGCAAGACGCAATTGGCGCTTCGTTTGCTTCGCGATGCTAGGAGCGCAGACTTAAGGGCGGCCTACGTCTGCTTCAATCGCCCGCTGGCCGAGCATGTGCGAGACATTGCCCCGCCTGGCGTTCAGGTCCACAGCTTTCACCAACTGTGTTGGGAGCGAGACGGCAGGCCGGTGGGCGTGCCGAACTTTGCCGCGATGACTCAGCGCTACCTGACAGCTTGTCTTGCAGCCGCACCAGACCTGGACTTGCTGGTCGTTGATGAGCTGCAGGACATGCAAGCCGATTGGGTGCAAGCGCTCATTGCTCGTCTCAAGCCTAGTTCTCAGCTCTACCTGCTGGACGACCCTTCGCAGTGCCTCTATACCGACCGGGAGGAAATCGAAGTGGCTGATGCTGTCGTGGTGCGTTCGGATGAGAATTTCCGTACCCCGCAGCAATTGGTTCAAACCATCAACGCCTTGCGATTGACCCCTGATGCGGTGCTGGCGTGTTCGCCGTTCGCCGGCGACGTTCCAGGACTGCATGCCTACAAGGTGGACGGCGGCAGCCTGGTAAAAGCCACCATCAAGGCAGTGCAATGCTGCCTCGACAAGGGCTTTGGGTTTGACGACGTGGCTGTCCTATGTTGGCGCGGGCGTGACAGCTCGCGGCTTATGAATGAGAGCCAACTTGGCGAATGGCGGGTGCAGCACTTCGATGGCAGCTACGACGAGCAAGGGCAGCCAAACCGGACGGAGGGCGACCTGCGTCTGGAAACGTTGCGCCGCTTCAAAGGCCAGTCAGCCAAGGCCGTTGTGCTGACCGAGGTTGACTTCGAGCAATTGGGTCCGTTGCAGTGCCGCATGCTGTTTGTCGGACTAACTCGTGCCCGCATGCATCTGGAGCTGGTACTCAGTGAAGCTGCCGAGCGGGCGTTGATCGCACGGATGACGGAGGGTGGCGCACCTGGTGAGCCACCCGCAAGCTAGATTGAAGCGGAAGACTCCGCACTAACGGGTCGACGAACTCGCGCGGGCACCTAGGCAGGACAACATTCAGGGGGAACAAGAGCATGCCGATATTCCTGCACAGCGCCGATTGGCAGATCGGGCGCCTGTACGCCAGTTTGCCGCCGGAAGACGCTGTTCCTCTGGCGGAGGCTCGCATCGCTTCTGTTGAGCGATTGGCCGAGCTGGCCACCGAACATTCGGTTGATGCCGTTTTGGTGGCGGGCGATGTGTTTGATGCCCAAACTGTCTCTGATCGGACGCTCCGTCGCCTGTTCCTAGCCATGGCCAGCTACAGCGGTCCATGGGTGCTGATTTCGGGGAACCACGATGCAGCGTTGACCGAGAGTGTCTGGACCCGCGCGATGCGCTTGGGCGTGGTGCCTGCCAACGTGCACTTGGCCTTGCAGCCTGAGCCGGTGTTGCTAGACGCCATTCGCACCGCCGTGCTGCCCGCGCCGCTGATGCAGCGCCATACCTTCGGCGATAGCACTGCTTGGTTTGATGAAGCAGCAACACCTGATGGCTGGCTTCGCGTGGGCCTGGCCCATGGCAGCGTGCAGGGCATCCTGCCCGACACCGTGGATTCAGCAAACCCCATCGCGGCCGACCGAGCCAAACGCGCTCGGCTTGACTATCTGGCCTTGGGAGACTGGCATGGCACGAAGCGGATTGACGAGCGCACCTGGTACAGCGGCACCCCGGAGCCTGACCGCTTCAGAGCCAATGATGCCGGGCAGGCGCTGCTGGTGGAGATCAGCGGCCCAGGTATCAGGCCCTTGGTCACAAGTTTGCCGATCGGCAAGTTCCAATGGCAGAGCCTGGCAATCACGGTGAACGTACCTACCGACGTGGATCAACTGCTCGCCACGCTGCAGGCCTTGCCTGTCAACACAGTGCTGGACATAGCGCTGCAAGGGCAGGTGACGTTGGCCGACCATCAACGCTTGCGGACCGGCCTGGGCGAAGCGGCAGCACGCATTCGGCACATGTGTGCGGATGAATCCCAGCTGCGCATGACCCCCAGTGTCGAGGACATCTCGGCACTGCAAGCTGATGGCTATCTGGCTGACATCCTGGCCGAGTTGCGCGATGAGCAGAATGCCGAAGGCGAGGCTGCTCAAATTGCCCGTGACGCCCTGGCACTGCTCAGCATTGCTCTATCGCAGAGAACACCAGTGGGCCAAGAGGGAGCAGCTGCATGAGCATGCAATTGACACGGCTCCGCGTCGAGCAGCTCCGCCAGTTCCGCCAGTCCTTTGAGCTGCGAGAGCTGACGCCAGGCCTCAACATCTTTACCGGCCCCAATGAGGGGGGCAAGAGCACGCTGGTGCGAGCCATCCGTGCCGCGTTCTTTGAGCGATACCGCTCCAAGGTCGTGGAAGATCTTCGTCCTCGCGGCGATAGCAGTGCAATGCCTTCGGTGGAAATCGACTTCACGCTGAACCAGCAAGCAGGTCGTTTGCACAAATCATTCCTGGGCTCGCGGGCTCGCTGCAGCTTGACACTAGGCGACAGGACTTGGGATGGGAGCGACGCAGAAGACCAGCTGGCCACGCTGCTTGGTTTTGGCTATGCCGGCAAGGGGGCCAGCAAAGCCGAGCATTGGGGGATTCCGGGCCTCTTGTGGGTGGAGCAGGGCACCGGGCAAGAGCTCGCCGAAGCCGCCACGCACGCGCGTGACCACATTCACACGGCCTTGCAGGAGCGCATCAGCCAGTCCAGTGCGGGCAGCCTGGCCGCCACCGGCGGAGACGAACTATTGGCCGAGTTTCAGGCGCAGCGCGACGAACTACTCACCAGTGCAGGCAAGCCGCGCGCGGCCTATCAAGACGCCATCACCCAAGTGCAACAGTTACAGCACACCCTGGGCGAGGTGGACGGCCGCGTTGCGACCTATCAGCAGCAGGTGGATCAGCTCGCCCGGCTGCGCGCACAGCACCTACAGGACGAGCAGACACGCCCCTGGGAGCCTTTGCGCGAGCAGTTGGCAGTGGCCCGTCAGACAGAGCAAGCACTCGCGCAGGGCGCCCGACAACTGGCTGATGCCAGCGCAGCTCTGCAGCAAATGCAGCGTCAGCGAGAACTGCTGCTGGAGCAGATTCAATCCCATGAACGTTTGCAGGTACGCCTTGCTCAGGGGCGTCTGCATTGTGAGCAAGCAGCCCAGGTGTTGCAGCAAGCAGGTGAAGCCGCAACTTTGGCCCAGCGGCACGCCGACGAGGCGCAAGTCTCCGCTGAGCAAGCCCACGAGACCTTTGCAATGGCCCGTCAGGAGGCAACGCGCGCCAACCTTCAGGTGCAATGGCAAGCTGCTTCCGAAGCGCTCGATCGCCACCAGCAGACGCTGCAAACCTTCCTCGGCAGCCAGCAGCAATTGGATGAACTCCAGGCTCAAGCCGCTACATGCACTTTGACTGAGGCCGATGTGCATGAGCTGCGGCAGCTTGAGCGTGCTTGGCAGGACCTGACGCTGCAGCGCACGGCCGTGTCGACGCGCTTGCAGTTCACCCTTCAAGAAGGGCAGATCATTGCGTTGCAAGGTTCATCAGGTGCCGAGCAGTTGCAAGGGCAGGGGGAGCGCCTGCTGGCCAATCCAGTCAACCTGAGCCTGCCAGGTCTGGGTGAACTGACCATCACTCCCGGGGGGCAGGACCTGGCTGGATTGACCAAGGACTGTGAAGCAGCCCAGGCTCAGCTGCAGCACCGACTGCAGGCGCTGGGATTGGTCGATGTGGCTCAGGCCGAAGCGCACTTAAGCCAATTCCAGACGCTGCTGATTCACATCAAGCATGCGCGTCAAGCCCTCAAGCAAATCGTTCCGGAGGGGCTTGATCGGTTGAAAGAACGCCTTGCGCAAGCCGAAGGGCAGATGCAGTCCAGCCAGACGGCCCTGGCTCAGTTGCCGGAGGCTCCTGCGCAGCCCGCGTCGGCTTTGGAGCCCGCCGAGCTTGCCCAGCAGGCCGCCGACAGCGTGGCCTTGCGGACCCGGTCGGTGCTCGCTGATGCCCAACAGCGGCTTGCCCGCGCCGAGGTCGACCACCAATCGCGAGGTCGTGAACTGGAGCTCGTGACGGAGGAGTTGAACAACTCGGAACGACAGGCTCGGCAACAGCAAGCTCAGCAGCAGCTGGGTCAGCTTGCGCAGGATTTGCTTGTGCAAACCGCGCTTGTCCAAGAGTGCACACGCGTGCTCGACCAGGCGCGGCCTGACATCGTCCAGCAAGACATCGAGCGGCTAAGTCGCAGCGTCGGCCAGTTGGAGCAGGCCCATAGCCAACGTCATACCGAGATCCAAGTTCTGGACCACGCATTGCAGCAGGCCGGTGCGGCCGGTTTGGACGAACAGCGCCAGACCGCTGCCGGTGATCTGTCGCGTGCTAGCCAACGCGTGCAGGAGTTGCTGCGCCGCGCCCAGGCGCTCAGCTTGCTGTGCGCCAAGCTGCAATCCCGCCGGCAGGCCGCGCTCGCCAAGCTTCAGGCTCCACTGCGGCAACACCTGCAACGCTACTTGCAGCTGCTGTTCCCGCACGCCAGCGTTGAAGTTGGGGAACAACTGACTCCCGATGTTCTGCTGCGCCGAACGGCCACAGGGGCAGAGGACGTTGGAACCTTCGCGTCCTTGAGTTTCGGCGCCCGAGAGCAACTAGGCCTGATCAGCCGCTTTGCCTATGCGGACCTGCTGCGCGAAGCGGGCCGGCCCACCTTGCTGATCCTCGACGACGCCCTGGTACATAGTGACGGCGAACGTTTAGGGCAAATGAAAAGGGTGCTGTTCGATGCCGCCCAGCGCCATCAGGTGTTGCTCTTCACCTGTCACCCAGAGGACTGGCGCGATATGGGGGTGGAGAGCCGCGCCCTTGGTTGAGTTTTATCTCAGCTAGCAATCCGGGCTCAATGTGAGCCACCAAGACCAACTACAAGAACTCTATGACCCAGCACTTCGTCCAGTATCACAAGTTAAGCGAGAACAACCCGGTCCCCGACACCTTCACTGCAAAGACGTCAAATCCCGTGCCGGTGAAGACTGGCGATGTAATGTGGCTGCTCACCGGGAAGGCGTCAGCGTCTGGCAGCCAGTATGCGTTTGTGTACTGGTTCAAAGTCGAGGGAACTTCGCAGACTGCGGATGGCGCCACCAGACTTGTAGGTAGCCAAGGCAAACGCTTTGCGCCAGCTTGGGCCGTTTCCGTGCGCGAAATGCCCTGGTTTGCCACGCTGTTTCAGAAGGTGCTTGGCAGCGGCGCATTTGGCTGTAGGCCGGTCCCTGCGGAACTTGTGCCGGCTCTTGAAGCTCAGATGGCTGAATCGGAAGGGCCGAACTCGTCACTAGCAATTGGCGACGACGTGACGGCCTCGGTAGAAGCGGCGGAGCCCGGCACTGAAGATGAGCGGCAGCTCAGGGCCGTGCTGACACGGCGGGGCCAGCAGCGCTTCAGGGATCAACTGCTGCAGGCCTATGGGCGGCGCTGTGCGATCAGCGAATCCCGCGTCGAGCAACTGCTGGAGGCGGCTCACATCGTGCCGCACGCAGAGGGCAGTGACTACCGGGTGAGCAATGGCCTCCTGCTGAGGGCTGATTTGCATACCTTGTTTGACCTGCACTTGCTGGGCATCGATGGGTCCTTGCGCGTTCATCTGCACCCTTCGCTGAGGCACAGCGAATATGCCCGCTATCAGGGCAAGCGCATTGAATCCTTGCCAGCATCAAGCGCTGAATGGCCCTCGCCATCGAACCTGCAGTCCCGGTTCGCCCGGTATATCGCCAAGGCGGAGCTTGCTGAGATGGCGTGCGCGTGAGCATCAAGGTGCCAACGATTTCATCACTCTGCGGCCATGCAGGGAAAATGCCTGTCCACATGAAGTCGCAGGAACATTGAAACCATGCCAGAACAATTGGTCAGCCTGACCGATCTTGAGAGTCACCTCTGGGAATCCGCCAACATCCTGCGCGGCCCGGTGGATGCTGCCGATTTCAAGACCTACATCTTCCCGTTGCTGTTTTTCAAGCGCATCTGTGACGTCTGGGATGACGAGTATCAGGAGATCGTTGACGAGACGGGCGACGAGGCCCTGGCCTGGTTCCCTGAGTCTCACCGATTCCAGATCCCCGAAGACTGCCATTGGAACGACGTTCGTACCAAGGCCAGCAACGTCGGCGCGGCTCTGCAGAGGGCGATGCGCGAGATCGAGAAAGCCAATCCGGACACGCTCTATGGCGTGTTCGGAGACGCACAGTGGTCCAACAAGGATCGGCTGTCAGATGCGCTGTTGAAGGACCTGATCGAGCACTTCTCCAAGCTGCCGCTGGGCAACCACAACGTCAATTCGGACCTGCTCGGCGACGCCTACGAGTACCTGATCAAGAAGTTCGCCGATGCCACCAACAAGAAAGCTGGCGAGTTTTACACCCCGCGTAGCGTGGTGCGATTGATGATCGACATGCTCGACCCCAGGGAGAGCGAGACCATCTACGACCCGGCTTGCGGTACCGGAGGCATGTTGCTGGCTGCAGTGCAGCACGTCAAGGAAACCCATGGCGACGTGAAACGCCTGTGGGGCAAGCTCTTCGGCCAGGAGAAAAACCTGACCACGTCGGCCATCGCTCGCATGAACTTGTTCCTGCACGGCATTGAGGACTTTCAAGTCGTGCGCGGTGACACGCTGCGCAACCCGGCATTCTTTGACGGCGATCGTCTTGCCAACTTCGATTGCGTGATCGCCAATCCACCGTTCTCATTGGAGAAGTGGGGCGAGGAGCAATGGATCAACGACCCGTTCGGGCGTAACTTTGCCGGTCTGCCTCCTTCGTCCAGCGGCGACTTCGCCTGGGTGCAGCACATGGTCAAGTCCATGGCCGCTGGCTCTGGGCGCATGGCCGTGGTGCTGCCGCAAGGCGCTTTATTCCGTAAGGGCGCCGAAGGCGAGATTCGCAAGAAGCTGCTGGAGCTGGACCTGGTCGAGGCCGTCATCGGCCTGGCTCCAAATCTGTTCTACGGCACCGGCCTGGCTGCCTGCATCCTGGTGCTGCGTCAGCGCAAGTCCAAGGCCAACAAGAAGAAGGTGCTGATAGCAGACGCTTCGCGATTGTTCCGCCGCGGCCGTGCGCAGAACTATCTGGAGCTGGAGCATGCTGCTGAGGTGCTGGGCTGGTACCGCGGCTATGCGGATGTGCCGCATGCCGCGCGCGTCGTGAGCCTTGATGAGATCAAGTGCGAGGACTGGACCCTGAACATTTCGCGCTATGTCTTGCCCCCGCTTCAAGACGACATCCCTCCGTTGCCTGAAGCAATAGCTGCATTCAAGGCTGCGCTCTCGCGATGCCGAGAGGCAGAGGACGCTTTAGCCAAGGTGATGGCCGACGGAGGTTGGTTGAAATGAAGCAAGCAAAGCTGCATTGCCCAGCCTGCGGAAAGCAAAACGGCGTGAGCATCCTGTATGGCTTTCCGTCTCCCGAAGCGATGAGCATGGCTGAACGAGGCGAGATCGCGCTCGGCGGATGCTGCATTCCCTGGGAGCCCATGGAGAACCGTTGCCTGGCGTGCGAGCACGAGTGGGGTAAGGCCGATATCGGTGAGGACGATTAATGAGCAGTAAACGCATCACCCAACAAGAACTCGAAACCTACCTCTGGGGCGCCGCCGTCTTGCTGCGCGGCCTCATTGATGCGGGCGACTACAAGCAGTTCATCTTTCCGCTGCTGTTCTACAAGCGAGTGTCTGATGTTTGGGAAGAAGAGTACCAGGCGGCTCTGGCCAATTCCAGCGGCGACCTGTCCTACGCCCAGTTCGCCGAGAACCACCGCTTCCAGATCCCCGCGGGTGCGCATTGGAATGACGTGCGTCAGGCCGCCAAGAACGTTGGAGCCACTATTCAGAAGGCGATGCGCGCCATCGAGTCGGCCAACCCCGATCTGCTGGACGGCATCTTCGGCGATGCCACATGGACCAACCGTGAGCGCCTGCCGGACGAAACGCTGAAGAACCTGATCGAGCACTTCTCCACCCAGACGCTATCGGTGACCAACGTGCCCGAGGACGAACTCGGCAACGCCTACGAGTACCTGATCAAGAAGTTCGCAGACGACTCCGGCCACACGGCGGCCGAGTTCTATACCAACCGTACCGTTGTGCACCTGATGACGCAGTTGATGGCCCCGCAGGCCGGTGAGTCGATCTACGACCCCACCTGTGGCACCGGCGGCATGCTGATCTCGGCGCTGGACGAGGTGAAGCGTTCCGGCGGCGAGTACCGCACGCTCAAGCTCTACGGGCAGGAGCGCAACTTGATCACCTCATCCATCGCCCGCATGAACCTGTTCCTGCACGGCGTGGAGGACTTCGACATCAGCCGGGGCGACACATTAGCCGACCCCAGACACATCGAAGGGGACCGCCTGCGGCAGTTCGACGTAATCCTGGCCAACCCGCCGTACTCCATCAAGCAGTGGAACCGCGAGGCCTGGAGCAGTGACAAGTGGGGTCGCAACTCCCTGGGCACGCCGCCGCAAGGCCGCGCCGACTATGCGTTCCAGCAGCACATCCTGACCAGCCTCAGCGCCAAGGGGCGCTGCGCCGTGCTCTGGCCCCACGGCGTGTTGTTCCGAAACGAAGAACAGACCATGCGCGCCAAGATGATCGAACAAGACTGGGTGGAGGCCGTCATCGGATTGGGGCCCAACCTGTTCTACAACTCCCCGATGGAGTCCTGCATCGTCATCTGCAACCGTAAGAAGACGGCTGCACGCAAGGGCAAGGTGATCTTCATCGATGCGGTGAACGATGTCACCCGCGAGCGAGCGCAGAGTTTCCTCACGCCCGCGCACCAGCAGCGCATCCTGGCGGCCTTCAAGACGTTTGCCGATGTGCCCGGTTTCGCCAAGGTCGCCACGCTGGCCGAGATTGGCGCCAGCGGGACCAACCTGTCGATCCCTCTGTACGTGAAGCGCATTGCAGCAGCCATCGCAACCGACAGCAATGGCGACGCGGTATCGCTGCACTCCGCCTGGGCGCAATGGCAGAACGACGGCCGTGCCTTCTGGCAACAGATGGACGCGCTCGTCGCAACGCTGGATGGGCTGATTGCTGAGGACATCGAACGTGTCTGACAAAAAGAATTTGAAGCCGGGCTGGAAGGTCTGGCCCTTCGACCAGATGGCGATAAACGTCAATGTTCGCATCGACAACCCATCTGAGTCTGGGATGAAGCACTACGTTGGCCTGGAACATCTGGATTCCGACTCGCTGAGGATTCGTCGCTGGGGAACGCCAGACGATGTGGAAGCCACCAAGCTGATGTTCAAGAAGGGCGACATCATCTTCGGCCGCCGTCGCGCTTACCAGCGCAAGCTCGGTGTTGCAGCGTTCGATGGCATTTGCTCGGCCCATGCAATGGTGCTGCGGGCCAAGCCTGACATCGTGCTGCCCGAGTTTCTACCGTTCTTCATGCAGAGCGATATGTTCATGAACCGAGCGGTCGAGATCTCGGTTGGCTCGCTGTCGCCCACGATCAACTGGAAGACGATGGCTGTTCAGGAGTTCGCGCTGCCGCCGATCTCGCAACAAATAGAGCTTGTCGAAGTCTTGAGTGCGGTGGAGAAGGCGATTGAGGCACAAACAAGCGCAGCGGAGATTGGTCGAGCAACAAGGTCTGCTCTTGTAGAAGATGTCTTGGCGGCGAACTTCGACCCGAAAGTTGCGAAACCGTTGGGCACATACCTGACAGATTTGAGTTACGGCTCGTCGTCGCGTTCAGCCTACGAGGAAAACGGATATCCAATCCTTCGGATACCGAATGTCCTGAGAGGGCGCGTTGACTATTCGGATATCCAGCACATTGAACTCAATGACACGGAGTACGAGCGCTTGGCTCTCCAAAAAGGCGACGTCCTACTTGTAAGAACCAACGGAAATCCCCAATACGTCGGGCGTTCGGTGGTCATCGACCGCCTCCACGAAAAGACCGTGTATGCCAGCTACCTGATTCGAATCCGCTGTGACGAAAGTACGTTGCGCCCTGCATTCCTTGCTGAGTACCTCAACGCGCCATCAACAAGGCAGCGACTTCGAGGGGAAGTGAAGTCCAGTGCAGGCAACTACAACATCAATATTGCCGGGATTAAGAAACAACCAATCTGCACACCCAACGATGTTGATCAGGATAGCTTGCTGCTGCAATTGAAGGATCTTGATGACGCCATCGAGATACTGGAGTCGAGGGTTGTGGCGAGTAAATCAATTAAGAAGCAGTTGCTCGCTGAAATGTGGGAGGCATGATGTTTACCGAATCCAACACCGTCGAAGCCTACGTCCGCGACCTGCTCGCCGGACCCATAAAGGCTGTCCCGGCCAATACAGCTCAAGAACCGCAAGCCAGCTACGATCCCAGCCCCAAAGGCATCGGCTGGCGCTATGCGGCGCCGGCTGAAGTACCACGCCAGATTCAGGAAGTGCTGGTCGAGCCCTGGTTGCGCGATGCGCTGATCCGCCTGAACCCTGAGGTTGCTGCTCAGCCCGACCGCGCCGATGAGGTGCTCTACAAGCTGCGCGCCATCGTGCTGTCGGTGCGCTCGGATGGCCTGATACGCGCGAACGAGGAGATGACCGCCTGGATGCGCGGCGAGCGCTCGATGCCCTTTGGTCGGAACAACGAGCATGTGCCGGTGCGGCTGATCGAGCTGGATGACCTTTCGCAGAACCAGTACATCGTCACCCAACAGTTCACGTACCGCGCCGGACCCACCGAGCGCCGTGCCGATCTGGTGCTGCTGGTCAACGGTCTGCCGTTGGTGCTGATCGAGGCCAAGACGACCACCCGGAGGAGCGTCAGCTGGGTCGACGGTGCGGTGCAGGTGCACGACGATTACGAAAAATTTGTGCCCGAACTGTTCGTCTGCAACGTGTTCTCGGTGGCCACTGAGGGCAAGGCCTACCACTACGGGTCGATCGGCCTGCCGGTCAAGGACTGGGGACCCTGGCATCTGGACGGTGGCGACGCGCAGCACCACCCGCTGAAGTCCCTCAAGCTCTCGGCCGAGAGCATGCTGCGACCGCACGTGGTGCTGGACATACTCGGAAGCTTCACCCTGTTCGCCACGGACAAGAAGAAGCGCCGTATCAAGATCATCTGCCGCTACCAGCAATACGAGGCGGCGAACAAGATCGTCGAGCGCGTGCTGGCGGGCTATCCAAAGAAGGGCCTGATCTGGCACTTCCAGGGCTCGGGCAAATCGCTGCTGATGGTGTTCGCTGCGCAGAAGCTGCGCATGCATGCTGACCTGAAGAACCCGACAGTGCTGATTGTGGTGGACCGGATCGATCTCGACAGCCAGATCACCGGCACCTTCACCGGGGCGGACATTCCGAACCTGGAGAAGGCCGACAGCCGCGACAAGTTGCAGCAACTGCTGGCGCAGGATGCGCGCAAGATCATCATTACGACGATCTTCAAGTTCGGCGAGACACCCAACGGAAAATCGGGCAGTCTGAACGACCGCGGCAACATCATCGCGCTGGTGGATGAGGCCCACCGTACCCAGGAAGGTGACCTGGGCCGCAAGATGCGCGAGGCCCTTCCGAATGCGTTTCTGTTCGGTCTGACGGGCACACCAATCAATCGCTCCGACCGCAACACCTTCTACGCCTTTGGGGCCGACGAGGATGACAAGGGTTACTTGAGCCGTTACGGCTTTGAGGAATCGATCCGCGACGGTGCCACGCTGAAGCTGCACTTCGAGCCGCGCCTGATCAACCTGCACATCGACAAAGCTGCGCTTGATGCCGCCTACAAGGATCTGACCGGCGGACTCTCGGATCTAGACAAGGACAACCTAGCCAAGACTGCCGCCAAGATGGCGGTGCTGGTGAAGACACCTGAGCGCATCCAACGCATATGTACGGACATCGTAGAACACTTCCAGACCAAGGTGGAGCCCAACGGCTTCAAGGGCCAGATCGTCACCTTCGATCGCGAGTCCTGTCTGCTGTTCAAGGCCGAGTTGGACAAGCTGCTGCCGCCCGAGGCCACGGACATCGTCATGTCGGTGCAGGCGTCCGACAAGAAGGAGCATCCGGAGTACGCGGTCTATGACCGTTCGCGCGATGAGGAGGAGCGCCTGCTCGACCGCTTCCGCGATCCTGCCGACCCGCTGCAACTGATCATCGTCACTGCCAAGCTGCTGACGGGCTTTGACGCGCCGATCCTGCAGGCGATGTACCTGGACAAGCCGCTTCGCGACCACACGCTGCTGCAGGCCATCTGCCGAGTGAATCGCACCTACTCGGAGCAGAAGACGCACGGCTTGATCGTGGATTACCTCGGCATCTTTGATGACGTGGCGGCAGCGCTGGAGTTCGACGACAAGAGCGTCAAGCAGGTGGTCAGCAACATCCAGGAGCTGAAGGACAAGCTGCCCGAGGCCATGCAGAAGTGCCTGGCTTTCTTTGCTGGCTGTGATCGCAACTTGCAAGGCTATGAAGGCCTGATCGCCGCGCAGCAGTGTCTGCCAAACAACGAGGTGCGTGATAGCTTTGGCGCCGAGTTCAGCGTACTCAACAAGATCTGGGAAGCACTGTCGCCAGACCCGGTGCTAGGCCCCTTCGAGAAGGATTACAAGTGGCTGTCCCAGGTGTATCAGTCGGTCCAGCCAACAAGCGGCCACGGCAAGCTGATCTGGCATTCGCTTGGCGCGAAGACGATCGAGCTGATTCATCAGAACGTGCATGTAGATGCCGTGCGCGATGACCTCGACACCTTGGTGCTTGATGCCGACTTGTTGGAAGCGGTGCTCTCGAACCCTGACCCAAAGAAGGCCAAGGAGATCGAGATCAAGCTGAATCGCCGCCTGCGCAAGCACGCTGGTAACCCGAAGTTCAAGCAACTCTCTGAGCGCCTTGATGCATTGAAGGACCGCTTTGAAGCCGGTCAGATCAACAGCGTGGAGTTTCTGAAGCAACTGCTAGAAATCGCCAAAGAGACCTTGCAGGCCGAGAAGGATGCACCGCCTGAAGAGGACGAGAACCGCGGCAAAGCGGCGCTTACAGAACTGTTCAACGAGGTCAAGACGGCTGAGACGCCAATCATGGTTGAGCGCGTGGTGGCTGACATCGATGAGATCGTTCGCATGGTGCGTTTCCCTGGCTGGCAGACCACGCTGGCCGGCGAGCGCGAGGTCAAGAAGGCGCTGCGCAAGGCGCTCTTCAAGTACCGGCTTCATGCGGATGAAGAGCTGTTCGAGAAGGCGTACGGATACATCAAACAGTACTACTGATGCTCTGCTGTGGCCGCGCTGCCATCGAGCGAGCTGTGATTCATAAGGGAGAGAAGAATGACGGAAAAAACGAGCGTGGCAAGCCCGGTCTGCTGGTTTGTGGGAGCGAGCTTCGGTGGTACCAACGACCAGACGCCGCGTTTTCTTGCCGAAGGTGTGTGGGAAGTGGATAGCCCGACTGAGAAGGAGTCGGCACACGTCAATTCGATGAAGCCTGGAGAGCGTATAGCGATCAAGGCCGCGTATGTGCGGAAGCATGACTTGCCTTTTGACAATCGAGGCCAATCGGTCGCGGTGATGGCCATCAAGGCTACCGGTGTCGTACTCTCAAACGAGCGCAATGGTCACAGCGTTAAGGTGAAGTGGAGCCCCGTCAGCCCACCTCGGGAATGGTACTTCTACACCTACCAAAGGACCATGTGGCGGGTTGAAGCAGGCGAGTGGAGTAGCGACGCACTGATCGCTTTTGCCTTTGAGAATCAGCCGCAAGACTTGGAGCGCTTTTGCAATGCGCCGTACTGGCGGGAGCGCTTCGGGACGGGAGCACCGGACCAACGCCGTTTCGGCTGGACGCGGTTTTTTGAAGCTGTTGCTGACAAGCTCTTGGTCTTTCGCAGCATGCGTGCGGAATTGATCGCGGGCTTGCAAGAAATCGGCACGCGCAACGACGTGCTGGACTATCTGGCGGTTGACAAGCGTACCGATGGAACTAAAGGATGGGTGCGCGACATTTGTCCGTTTACTGTGATGGGCAGCTTCAACCGTGGCATCACGGATTCGAACCGGAAGAAGCTCGCCGCTGAATTGGCCAAGTTCCTTGACGTTGATGAGGCTGTCCCTTCGTCGTTCGAAGGGATTCCGCTGCTGCACAACATGAAGTCCTGGTACTTCCCCTTTGAGGAGGAGCGGCAGTCTGACCACATCGACTCTCTCTGGGAGGTTTTTGCAGCTGGACTGGCGTATGCAGGTTCTGATGAAGCCTCCCTTCGGGTCCGTTTTTCCGAAGCCTTTGACCGAGCCAACGGTAGGCCAAATGTGGGCTGGAATCTGACCATCGGCTTGTACTGGATTCGGCCGTGGTCGTTCTTGAGCCTGGACGGGAACTCGCAGGCGTACCTGAGCAACAAGCTCGGACTCCGTCTGGGCAAGAGCGGTCCTAAGGGCAGATGTGCTGCGGCAGACTATCTCGCCGCGATGGATGCGCTTGAACCTCGGTTCAAAGAGGTTGACTACCCGGTGCACTCATACCCGGAAATGTCACTGGAAGCTTGGACGTATCAGGACCCTGTGGCAACAATCGGCGAGAGCGTTTCAATCGATGAGCTAATCGTTGCGGAGGTAGATGACAGCGCGTCCGACACGGTGAGACCTATGGCCTCGCTGGAACCCTTTTCGGTCAGCGACATCCTCAAGGATGGCTGTTTCTTGGAGCGTGATGAGCTTGAGCGCATGCTTGAGCGCTGGCGCGAGAAGAAGAACTTGATCCTTCAAGGCCCACCCGGAACCGGGAAGACCTGGCTAGCCAAGCGGCTGGCCTATGCCTTGATGACTCAGAAGGATGAAGCCAGGATCAGGGCAGTGCAGTTCCATCCGAACTTGTCATACGAGGATTTCGTGCGTGGTTGGCGACCTGCAGGCGATGGCAAGCTGTCCTTGGTCGATGGCGTGTTCATGGAGGCGATCAATGCGGCAAAGGCGAAGCCGAACCTCAAATTTGTTGTGGTGATCGAGGAAATCAATCGCGGCAACCCAGCGCAGATCTTTGGTGAGCTGCTTACGCTTCTTGAGGCAGGCAAGCGTACACCGAGTGAGGCGTTGGAGCTTTGCTATGCGGATGCAGATGGTCGGCGTCGAGCCGTGCACATTCCGGAGAACCTCTACGTCATCGGCACCATGAACATTGCCGATCGCTCGTTGGCATTGGTCGATCTGGCCTTGAGGCGGCGCTTTGCTTTCATCGGTTTGGAGCCGCGACTTGGTCCGGTCTGGCGCGACTGGGTTGTGAAGACTCGCGGGCTGGATACGTCAGTGGCTCAGGATATTGAGCAGCGGGTCAACGAACTCAATGAGGCGATTGCATCAGATGCGCGGCTCGGCAAGCAGTTCCGAGTGGGGCACAGCTACGTGACTCCTGCCCATGCGCTGGAGGCGGGATCTGCTCGGCGCTGGTTCGAGCAGGTTGTTGAAACCGAGATCGGCCCCTTGCTGGAAGAGTATTGGTTCGATGCACCAGACGAGGCTCGCAAGGCGTGCGAACGCCTCTTGAAGGGCTGGTGAAGTTGGTTGGCAGCGATCAAAGAGTCGTGGCAGTGACGGAGCCTGCCGCGGGCTATGTAGGCCGGATCCCCGTCCGCAACCTTTGGCTGCTGATGCTCTATGCGTCTGACCTTTTCAAGGTGCATGGGCATGGCCTGTTCGATCTGGAGGCTATGCCAGATGCGGTGCCTGATCTGATTGCTGAGATCCTTGCACTCGCGGTTGAGCAGAGGCTGCATCGTCAACTGAGCACGGGGTATACAGCCAGGGACGCTGTTTTGAGTCGCGTGCGAGGACGCATTGATGTGCTGAAGACGGAGCGGCATCAACTGCTGCAGCGTGGCGTGATCGCATGCAGGTTTGAAGAGTTGACTGTGGACACGCCTCGGAATCGTCTGGTCCTTGGCGCTCTGGAACGTATTGCTGCTTTGCTGAAGAGCGCCGGTCTGGCCCATCGCTGCAGAGCCCTGGCCGGCGCGATGAAACGTATGGGTGTGTCCGGTGTCACGCCTGCACGCAGTACGTTCAGTACCCAACGCTTTGGCCGACACGATGCCGAAGATCGCGTAATGGTGGCTGCGGCAAAGTTGGCGTTTGATTTGGCGCTGCCGTGCGAATCGGCCGGGGCAACCGCAGCCTTTCGCTCGGATAGAGATGAGGTCTGGGTACGTCGGCTCTTCGAACATGCCGTGGCCGGCTATTACCAGTTCGCCTTGCGCGACAAAGGCTGGCGCGTCAGCCCCGGGCGTCCATTGGGGTGGGCCTTGACTCGAAAGTCAGCGGGCATCGACAAGATCTTCCCCTCGATGCGGACAGACGTCGTGTTGGAGCATGCGGCGACGTCTAGGCGAATCGTGATTGATACGAAATTTAACGCGATCGTGACCGAGGGGTGGTACCGCATGGAGAGCTTGCGCAGTGGCTACATCTATCAGCTGTACGCCTATCTGCGGACTCAGGCTGGGCTGGGCGATCCCGTCGCTGACCGTGCAGAGGGGATGCTGCTACATCCCTCTGTCGGTGTACAGATCGATGAGGCTGTAGAGATTCAAGGCCACGCGATGCGCTTTGTGACGGTAGATCTTTCGGGGCCGAGTATTGAGCTTGGGCGCCAGCTGATTGGGCTGTGTGAGCCGTTTAGGTTTGCTGGCCCGGAGGGCCAGAGCTAGGGACCTTGGGGTTAGTGTCCTGTCGTTTTGTTTGCCGAGAGCAGGTGAAACGAGGAGCGGCATCCCAGATGTCAGCTGGCACACTAAGGCGGTTTCAAATGGTTACATACGGGGAGTAATCGGCGTGAGCGGAGCATTGGATAAGGTCGCCTTAGCGCTGGCGGCAGAGCCACAGGTCGTAGCTGCCGCAGTTGCATTGCTACTCATCGCGACTTTCGGCTACTTGGTCTGGTTTCGCCGGCACATGGCGAACGCATACCGGGCTCTTGAGTCGTTCAAGAAGTTGATCGATGAAGGCCCCAAGGATTGGCCACATGTGCAGCAGCGACTGCGTGAGCAAAGCAGCTCGCACCGCGGTTTGCTGTCGGCATGGCAGCAAACCGAAGAGCGTGTAGTCCTGCTACCGGGCAAGAGCGCGTCTGCTCCATTTTTCTTCGGCGCGCCGAGGGATCTTTGGGCTCCGCAGCGCCTGGTCGGACCACATCTGAATCTGCATCTGGCGGAGGCCGTCCCCAATCTGCTGGTGGGGGCAGGGTTGCTGCTTACCTTTTTCTTTTTGAGTCTTGCCTTGTTGGAGGCAACCTCTGCATTAGTAGCCCAGAACCAAGGCCAGACAGATCTGCTGGCTGCAACGCGCAATTTGTTGGCGGCAGCAGGCGGAAAGTTCCTGACCTCGTTGGCAGGCTTGCTTGCATCGATCATCTGGACCGTTCTATCCAGAAGGCGCATGACAGCGTTGGCCCGTGCGGGCGACGAAGTAGTCGATGCACTGCTGCGCGTTGTTCCTGCCAATGGTGCGGAGGCTTCGGTTCGCCGGCAATTGGAGTTGACGCAGGCGGAGCTCGAATCGGCCAGGAATCGGGAAGAGATAGTCGAAGCACAGCAGGCAATCAGTGAGGAGCTGCTGAACGAAGCGCGTGAACAAAGCGGCAGCCTGAAGCGATTTGAGACCGATTTGGCGGTGACGATCGGCAAAGCCGTGACCGATGCCTTTTCCCCTCAGATGCAGGCGATGACTGAGCGCCTGGTGGGTGCGATCGAGGGCTTGAGCAACCGCCTTGGTTCCATGAATGAACAAGCCTTGGAACGGATGCTGCAAGAGTTCAGCAGTTCTCTGAAGGCCTCGTCAGCAGAAGAGATGGAATCATTTCGGGGGTCCCTTGGTGCTCTGGCCGGGCGCCTGGATGAGGCGGCTGAAGCAATTGAGGCACGAGGAAAGGGCGCTGCTGACGCTTTGGGAACAGCTGGCGAGGATATCGCTGCACGTCTGGGCGGCCTAAACCAAGCACTTGAGGACAATGCCAAGAACCTGAGCGATGCCGCGCATAGCCTGAAGGTTGCCGTCAATGACTTTGATGTGACCCTGGTGCAAGTGACCGACGCGGGCGGAAAGGGCTTGAACGCTTTCAAGACCACGCTGAGTGAAGCTAACACGACCATCGAGCGCATGGGCGAGGCTGCAGACGAGTGGCAGCATGCCGTTTCGACGTTGGATAAGGCAGCGGGGGCGTTGACTGAAGGCATTGATGCCGCCGAGGAATTTTCGCGTGCGCAGCGGGTGGTGGTCGACGCGGTCAGGCAAGCCACACCGCAGGCCATGGATGCCGTGACGCGTGTAACCAAAGTGCTAGAGAGCACGAACGAAGCCGTGGTCAAGGCAACCGATGAGGCACGCAAGAATCTGGATGCCACCAGTGCCGCGTTGGGCGACACCGTGGCCCGCATCACTGAGGGCATTGGCGAGTATTCGCGCCAAGTGACGGAGGTGCATCGCATGATGGACAACAACTTCGCCAAGGCCACAGGCAGCTTTGACAAGGCAGTCACTGGATTGGAGGAGGCAATCGAGGAACTCAGCGAGACTCTCGGCACGCGAGCGGCGGCCTGACGCTATGTGGATCCCTAGGCGAGACAGCTCAGCTCTTGAGGGCAATGGTGGCGAAGGCGAAGGAGGCTATCTGGCTTCAGCGTCCGATCTGCTGATCGGGCTTTTGTTTGTGTTCATCATCCTTGTCGTGGTGTTGGCGCTTGAACAGCGGCGACAGGCGGTGGCCATGAAAGCATTGGGTGACCCGCGGGGCCAAGTGACTTTGGCGATTGGCAAGCGGCTACAGACTTTGCTGACGAATGTGGAAATTGATCCTGCAAGTGGTGTGATCCATCTGCCTGAGGATGTGCTATTTGAGCTGGGGCGTGCGCAATTGACGGATCGCGGCCGAAGTGCTCTTCAGGCATCGGCCAAGGAACTGACGGACGTGTTGCCATGTTTTGTGGCGAGTGAACGAGCCTCTCGTCCTTGCAGGGAAAACCCGGCAGGGCACACGATCGAGACTGTGTTCATCGAAGGACACACAGACAACCGGCCGCTGCTAAGGCCTGGATACGACAACACAAACTTGTCGCTGGACCGAGCGAGATCGGTTCATCAGGCTCTGGTGCAGGACACTGCCCTGGAGAAATACAAGAACGAAGCCGGCCAATCCTTGTTCTCCTTTGCAGCCTATGCCGATGCTCGCCCGCGCCAAGGAACGGATCCCGCCGATGCGAAGAATCGGCGAGTTGACCTGCGCATCGTGCTGACCTATCGGCCCTTGGAGACCCTGCTGCCAGGTACAGGTACTACGTCGCTGCTGGACAAGTCAAAGTGAGCTGGTTCGCCCCCTTGCCTGATGGATTCCCGAAGTTTGACAAGATGCTGTCGACGCGGGATGCCGTCAAGGTGATTGCGCCGCCACCCGTCCTTGCATTGGGCGAGAGGCTGCGGTCTTTGTATGCGGTCAGCCGTGAGACTGGCTATCAGCAACTGGGCTCAGGTGACCTTAGGAAGCTGCCGTACGCCTACTTCATTGACGGGCTACCGCCGTTGGCTGAGGTGGAGCCTGAGTTGGCAATTCGCTACTGGGCTTTTGAGCTGCCGCAAGCACTGTTGACTGGTCCGTCCCGCGTCAAGCGATGGCTCAGGCCCTTGTACTTTGCCTACTGCGAACGATTTGACGCCGCCGATCCAGCGTTCCAACGGTTTGCGGATCAGCTCAGAAATGAACTTGCCCGCGCTTCAGGTGCGTTTGCCGGCGAGCTAAGACGTCTGCAGGCTGAGAGCGCCTTCTTTGATCCTGCGCAGGCGCCCAAGCGTTTGGCAGCACAGTTCATTGACCGCAGGCTGCCGATTGACGACTGGCTGGAAGGGAACTTGTTGTGGCCTGAGTTCACCAATGGCGCGATGGGGCAAGCGGTGTTTCGGGCGATCCTTGCTGTGGATGGTGTCAAGCTTGTTGACGCCCATGCGGTAGACGCCGTATTAGGGTGGTGCAGCCGAATGCCGGTGCCAGTGGTCAAGACATCCCATCGCGTGGAACTGGCAACTGCGTTGCTGCGCCCCTGGATTGGCAGGCCCGTCAGCGACGCGATCAAAGCGAAGCTTTCCCGCTTTTTTATCGACGCCTATGGTGATCCTCGTCTGAGGGGGCATCGACTGGTTCAGTGGGATGGAGTGCCAGAGGAGGTTGTGCGAGTTCTGCTTCGCTGGCTTGCCGGCGAGACGCTGCGGGGCTTCATGAAGATCTTGGAGCGTACGGCGGACGAAACCTGGCGCTATCGCCAGAGGTTTTGGATGGCCTATTACGACGCAGACCACGTTGAGGAGGCATGGCTCGTGTTGGGCCGGAGCGCGATGTGGATGGCCAGGCAGATGCTGGGCCGGCAGAGCGCCGCAGGGCTAGCGGAGTTGGAAGGCAATGCTGACCCCAATCAGTCAGTGCTGCTCTTGCGCATTGGTGATCTGATCTTCACGGAGTGGAGTCACAACGGCAGTTTGAGAGCCTATCGCGACGGCACAAACGGCCCGCAGCTCTACGCGCCGCATTACAGCGCAGCCGAGCTGCGAGCAATGGTGTCTCTGGACTTCCATCAAGGGGTCAACGAACGTCCGCAGTTGGTCCACGCGAATTCAGCGAATGGCACCTGGCAGCGTAAGGCACGTGATTTCGTCAGAAGAAGAACCGGCATCCGGATGCACGACAGGGAGATATTGCTTTGAAGATTGATTTTTCTCCGCAGGGTGCGATGTGGGTGCTTGATGGCCCGGTCGTCGATTGGATTTCATCGTTGCCATTGCAGGCTGCCGCTGCGCTTGAGCAGGCCGCACAAACCTATCAGCTGAACCAGGATTCGAGTTCGATCCGCGTGCCGGCGCACGCCGTCGCCAGCTTTTCGGAGGCTGCTGCGCGGGAACTGGGTCTGCCACCCAAGGTGCCGCTCGGATTTGACGTCCGTTTGTCCGGAGCAATGGGCAAGCCGGGTGCCACCTTGGCCATTCGTTGGCTGCAACCAGGTAAAACGGTTTCGGCGCGTGGCGCGAGCGTGGAAGGGCCATGGGTTCATTGGGACGAGCGGCTCTATCGCATCCCATCGCCGATGTATGAAGCCTTGCAGCTAGCCGATGAATTCAATCGAGTGCCGGATGAGGCGCTAGATGAACAGTTTCGGGTTTGGGCGCGCTTGCGCGAACTGCTGGGAGAGGACAGTGCTGGCGGACTGACTGACGGGTTTCTGCGGTCGTTCAGGGTCGTCACCGCGACCGCATTAAGTTGGTCCTTGAGCACTGATCAGCGCGGGGACATCCAACTGGATCCGGTGTTGTTGACTTCGCAGCAAGTGGATGACGGACAAGATCCTGTTCACTTACGTGCACTGACTGAAGAAGACGAATCGGTGTTCGCCAAACGGCTAGATCAACTGCGATCTGGGGCATCGGCCTTTCCGCTGCATAACGGCACATACGTCGTCGTCGACGAAGGGCTTCAGCAGGCGCTTGCAAAGGTGAAGGAGCTGCGTCAGGCATCTCCGGCGCAGCGCCGGCAAGCGGCGCTCCGACCTGAGGCCATGCTCAAGGAGATGCTTGGGGTTTCAGAAGACGCCACGACCGTCTTTGTAGAAACAGAGCGCTATGCCGACCGCGTCAGGGACATCGCGGAGTGGGTGGAGCCTGTGCTCCCATGGATAAAGGTTAGCCCGCAGAAGTGGGATGCGCCGACAGCCTGCGGCCTTCGCATAGGTGGTGTCGAGTTTCCGCTCAGCCCGGAGTCTGTGATGGGGGCTTGCGATGCAATGCGTGAGGCGATCGCGACAGGCAAGAGCACCGTCGATGTGGACGGCGTTCACTTACCCGTTAGTGCGGCGAACTTGGCAGCGCTTGAGCAACTGCAGCAAGCTGTTCAAAAGCGCAATGCCAGCCTGAATAGTGATGTCGTTAGCCCCGACCTAGACGATCCAGCAAGCGGTAAGAAAGTTCTTGTCATCGAGACCAATCATGATGACAACTCGTTTCAGTGCTCGAAAGTTCAGGAAAGAGGCGGCAAGCCGGGACTGCCGGGGGGATTGAAGACGCCTCCCAAGGTGCACCAGGAACTGGGCATCCGATGGCTTCAGGCGCACTGGACCAGCGGAAGCAAGGGCGCTTTGCTATGTGATGACATGGGCTTGGGCAAGACTTATCAGTCTTTGGCCTTTCTGCAGTGGTTGCGTGAGCAGATGGACGCGGGTGTAATCCCAAGCAAGCCCTTGTTGGTTGTGGCGCCGGTTGGCTTGTTGCGAAACTGGGAGCGCGAGATTCAGTCGCATCTGCTTGCGCCCGGTATAGGTGACACAGTTCTGGCGTATGGGGAGCATCTCAAGGCCTTGCGGCGCGGCAAGCACCGAGATGGCACCGCAGGCCTCGACACCGCCAGCTTGTCGCAGGCCCAATTGGTGCTAGCCAACTACGAGGCGGTATCCGACTATCAGCTGAGTTTCGGTGCAGTCAATTTCGCAGCGGTAGTGCTTGACGAGGCGCAGAAGGTGAAGTCGCCGAAAGCACGTATGACCCATGCCATCAAGGGCTTGAATTGCGATTTCATGCTGGCGATGACAGGAACGCCAGTAGAAAACAGGCTCGCGGACCTGTGGTGCATCGCAGACGCAGTGCAACCCGGCGCACTGGGCGACTTGAAGGAGTTCAGTCAGCGCTTTGAGACGCCAGATGCAGATGTCAGTGTTTTGCGCAGTCTTGTGTGGCAAGAGGAAGAGGACACCTTTGAAGCGAGCACCCCTCGCATGCTGCTTCGACGGTTGAAGAGCGACAAGCTCGAAGGACTTCCTCCAAAACACGAGCACGTCATTCGCAAAGTCATGCCGGCCAGGCAGCACGAGGCATATAGCCGGGCGCTCGCGATGAAAGAGCTTTCCGGCCCCGAAGGGGTGCTTGGGATGATTCACGCGTTGCGACGGACATCGCTTCATCCCGCGCTGACTGAAGGTGGGGCACAGGCAGCAGGAGAGATTCGCGTTGAGGACTCTGCGCGCATGCAGGCCATGATCGAAGTGCTCGATCAGGTGGCGAGGGAAGGTGAGAAGGCACTGATTTTCTTGGAGTCACTTGACCTTCAGGAAGCAACCCAGCTTCCAACCCTGCTTAAGCGCCGCTACGGGTTGAAGGATCTGCCCATGGTGATCAACGGTGAAGTCGGGGCGAATCAGCGGCAAGAGCGTGTGGAGAAATTCCAAGAGACTGGCGGCTTTGATGTCATGCTGCTTTCGCCGAAAGCCGGCGGTGTAGGTTTGACGCTGACCGCAGCCAATCACGTGATTCATTTGTCGCGTTGGTGGAATCCTGCAGTTGAGGATCAATGCTCTGATCGTGTTTACCGGATCGGGCAGACGAAGCCGGTGCATATCTACTATCCGCTTGCCCTAATCCCTGGAGACGATGAACACAGTTTCGACACACAGCTGCAAATGCTGATGGAGCGAAAGCGCAGACTCGCTCAGAACCTTTTGGCAGCGCCGGCCTTCAGCAGGGAAGACTATGCGGCCTTGTTGAGTGGAATTGGCGCCGCTGCAGATGTTCGATAGCTGGCTCGACAAAAAGGGAATCGCTGCTAGGCCGAATAGGGCTGTCGGGCAGAACAAATTCCTGGGCTACGTGGGTACTGGCTCATCTGGTGATCCACTGACTTGTTAGTCTCGTCTGAACCACGGAAGGGCCTCATGCAACTCCAAGCCGACCAGATCCACTTTTCTGCGACAGACCTTGTCAACTTTATTGAGTGCGAGCATCTGACCGCGTTGGACCTACTTGGCCTGCGTGACGATGCAATGCGTTCAGGCAAGGTCAAGGCAGACGAATCTGCTGAATTGATTGCCCGCAAAGGCATCGAGCATGAGCGAGCCTATCTGGCGGCCTTGAAGGCGCAAGGTCTGACCGTCGTGGATGTTGCTGAGCTGGGCGGCTCGCTGGACGAGAAAGTCGCGCGGACCCTGGCTGCAATGCAGGCCGGGCCTGACGTCATCTACCAGGCTGCTCTTCGCGATGGCCAGCTGTTTGGCCATGCTGACTTCTTGCTGCGCGTGAATGGCCACCCATCAGCATTGGGGTCATGGCGATACGAGGTGGCCGATACCAAGCTAGCTCGGTCGCCCAAAGCCAAGTTCCTGGTGCAGTTGGCCTTCTACAGCCAGTTGCTTGCGCGCGCCCAAGGCAGTGAGCCCGCGGCAATGCATGTGGTGCTCGGTGATCAGACGCAGCGGTCTTTTCGCTGCGCGGACTACATGCACTACTTCCGCGCGCTGTTGGCGCGATTCCAGTCAAGGGTGGACGCGCTTTCCGCAGCGGAAGTAAAGACCTATCCCTTGCCATGCAGCCACTGTGATCTTTGCTCATGGCGCGAGGTCTGTGAGCAGCGCCGGCTGGACGACGATCACCTGAGCCAGGTGGCCAACATTTCGCGGGTGCAGTGGGCCAAGCTTGAGGCGCAAGGCATTGACACTTTGGCCAAACTTTCAGTCGTGCCTGACCAGGCGAAAGTGCCGCAGATGCAGCCAGATACGTTGGCGCGCTTGCGCTCTCAGGCATCGCTGCAATTTCGCGCGCGACTGACTGGGCGGCGCGAGGTACTGGTCTTGCCCCCTGATCCCGAGGCTGAGCGTGGCTTTGCGCGTTTGCCGGAACCGGATGCAGGAGACATGTTCTTCGACATGGAGGGGGATCCGCTTGAAATCGGCGGGCTTGAGTATCTGTTCGGCCTTTGGTTTCAGGACGCAGGTGACTGGCTATTCAAGGCCTTCTGGGCGCATGACCGTGCGCAAGAGAAGAGGGCGTTGGAGCAGTTCATGGATTTCGTGACGGCCCGCTTGTCACGTTATCCGCGTGCACACATCTACCACTACGCCAGCTATGAAGAATCGGCGCTGAAGAGGCTGGCAAGCTTTCATGCCACGCGCGAGGTTGAAGTCGACAACTTGCTGCGCAGACGCGCCTTGGTGGACTTGTACAAGGTCGTGCGCGAAGGCATTCGAATTTCTGAGCCAAGCTACTCCATCAAGTACGTGGAGCACTTCTACAGACCGGCGCGGGCGGGCGATGTTCAAAACGCTGGTGCCAGCATCGTGTTCTACGAACGTTGGCGGGAAACGCAGGATCCTCAGCTCTTGCAGGACATAGAGGACTACAACCGCGACGACGTCGTATCGACGCAGCAGCTCCGGGACTGGTTGCTCACGCTGCGTCCGGCTGGCATGAGCTGGCGTACTTCGATGGCACCGTCAGAGCCGGTGGCGGAAACCGGTGGTCGTGCGGAACCGAGCAGGGCGGAATTGGCCGAGTTGCGACTCGTGCCCTATCGCCAGAAGCTGGTGGATGGATTGCCGACCCAGGTTGCCGATTGGACAGACGAGGACCACCAGCGCGAGTTGGTGTATCAGCTCCTGGACTTTCATCGGCGTGCGGACAAACCTGGCTGGTGGGATCTGTACTCACGCATGGACTTGAGCGCTGAGGAACTGATTGAGAGCGCGGATTGCCTGGGTGGGTTGACCCTTGACCCGTCCTGCCCACCGTTTCCGGACAAGCGCTCGACCGTTTACACCTATTTGGTACCCGAGCAGGAAAGCAAGCTGGCGCATGGCGATGCATGTTCGCGAGCCGATACAGCGCAGTCATTGGGAAAGTTGACCTTTGATACAAATGGGCGGGCAGTCTTTCGTCTTGGGCCAAAGAAGGATCCGTTGCCGCCACACTTGAGCATTGGACCTACAGGGCCTATCGAAAATGCCACGATGGTCAACGCGTTGTATCGCTTTGCGGACAGTGTGCTTGCTGACGATGACCGCTACGTCGCGCTCAAACAGCTGCTTCGCAGGCAACGGCCGAAGCTGAAGGGCAGGGCAGATGGGCAACCCGTTCTAGCCGAGGGCCAGGACACCGTGGCAGCAAGCCTTGAGGCGGCCTCCGCCATGGATGAGACCTACCTCTACGTCCAAGGGCCACCTGGATCGGGCAAAACTTACACCGGCTCGCGCATGATTGCGAGCTTGCTATCGCGCGGGCAGCGAGTGGGCATCATGTCCAACAGCCACAAGGCCATCAACCACCTGATGGCGGGTGCCGTGCGAGTGGTCAAGGAGCTTGGGCTTGAGGTAATCGCAGTCAAGAAGGCCAGTCAAGGCAATCCTGACTCAGAGCTCGATGAAGTCGGGCTCGGCGTTCACAACGAATACAGCAACGACGATGTGCTGTGCAGTGGTGCGCAGCTGATCGGCGGGACGGCCTGGTTGTTCGCCGATGAAGATGCAGATCAATTGCTGGACGTTCTGTTTGTCGACGAGGCCGGCCAGGTGGCGCTGGCAAACCTGATTGCCGCTGGAACATGCGCCCGCAACATTGTCTTGTTGGGCGATCAGATGCAACTCGCACAGCCGGTTCAAGGCGTGCACCCTGGGCGTTCGGGCGATTCGTGCTTGGACTATTTGCTTGATGGTGCCGCCACGATCGCGCCTGACCGAGGCATTTTCCTTGCCACAAGTTTCCGTATGCACCCGGACGTCTGTCGATTCATTTCCGATGCGGTGTATGACGGTCGCCTCTTGCCGGAGGCCCATAACGCGCATCGACAGTTGGTGCTGGCGGATGGAGCACATGCGTTGCTGAAATCTGCCGGCATCGTGCATGTGCCTATCCTGCACCAGGGCTGTTCGCAGGGCAGTGAGGAAGAAGCTTTGTTGGTTCGGGAGATCTACCTCAGCGCGCTTCAGCAGAGCTATACCGACAAAGACGGTCTGATTCATTCGATGACGACCGAGAACATCTTGATCGTGGCTCCCTACAACGTTCAGGTGAACCTGCTGAAACGAACACTGCCAGAGGGTGCTCGCATCGGAACGGTCGACAAGTTCCAGGGGCAGGAGGCAGAGCTAGTAATCGTCAGCATGACGACCTCCAGCGAACAGGACTTGCCTCGCAACATCGAATTCCTGTACAGCAAAAATCGGCTGAACGTTGCTATCTCCAGAGCAAAGTGTATGGCGGTTGTCATTGCCAATCCGGCCCTGCTGGCCATCAAATGCCAGACGCCAGAGCAGATGGCACTGGTGAATACGCTTTGTTGGGTCGCCGAGGTTGGCGCGTTGTGTGACCGGTGAAAATCACCAAGCTGCATGGGAGATTACTCAGTGGATGAGAACCAAATTAATGACGCAGACCCTCTACGGCTCGACGAGCTCAAAGCGTTTGTGAACAGCACGGGACGCACTGATCGACAGATCCTGAAGCGAATTGAGTCGCTGAACCTGTCTGCTGATGCCAAAGCACTGCTTGCCGATCTCCTGAGGGTCGCAACCAAGGTCGGTGAACATCTTCTGCGCGTTGGCAGAAAGATCATCGACTTCGTCTTGCTCATGCTCGAGAAATTCCCATTGCTCTCATTCGCTGTGATCATTGCGGCGGTCGTCGCCGCGTTGCTTGGCGCTTTGCCTTTGTTGGGTGGGGCGCTGTCTGCAGTGCTGACTCCGCTTGCGTTGGCACTTGGCGTGACATGGGGAGCAAAGCTGGAGACGGAGAGTCCCGACCTTGCTGAGCGCGTGCGTGATTTCGCAACGGCATTCAGCCGTGCTGCGGCATGAGCACGTACCGCCGAGCTGCGGTATCCGCGCTCGCCGATGCTGACCAGGTCGTGGCCGATCCCTTGCGATTCAAGGCCAAGCTGGCCATCGGTGAGAACGCCTACACATCGCTGCGGTTGGTGAACCGTGCTCGCGAATTGTGGGATGTGCTTGGGGCAGGGGCAACTGGCGCAGCCGTCGCGAAGTCCACGCTGGTTGCGTCAACCTTTTTTGCGCCGTCTGGCATCTTGGGGGCGATTGGGATCGGTACGGCAGCAACGCCGATCGGCTGGGTTGCGCTGGCGGCCCTGGCATCCGGCGGGGCCTGCTATGGCGTCTATCGATTACTCGGGGACTCCAAAGGGGCTCGAGTGATCGAAATTCCAAGGTTCTTGAATACGCCCCTTGATACGCTCGGGCTTGCCATCTTTGACCTGATCAGTCCACTTGCATTGCGGTTGGCTGCGGTAGATGGAGTAGTCGAAGAAGGTGAGCGCCAAGCGTTGATTGACCACATGGTGGATGACTGGGGCTTGGATCGAACCTTCGTCGTTCAAGCTGTCTCTCTGATCGAAACGGACTTGAGGGCTGGCTCTCTGCAAGAAGTTGCTTCGGAACTGTCGGCTTTCCTTCATCAGAACCCAGACTGCAACCACGAAACCATCGCAACGGAGCTTGGCGTATTCCTGCGCAGCATGCTGGAGGCTAGCGGCCCTTTGTCACAACTCGAAGAGCAGGCGCTGGCAGACTGCATAGAGTTGATATTGACGAAGCCGAACAGCAAACTGATTCAGGCAATGCAAGGCGCCGGATATCGGGTCGGAGCGGGGGCAGAAAAGGTTGGCTCTGTCCTTGGTCAAGCCGCTGACTGGAGCAAGGAGCACATGCCAACACCTGAGCAGCTACAGGCAGGTGCTCGTCATACCAAGGATACTGCGGTGGGCGTAGTCAGTTGGGCCAGTGAACGCCTCCCGACTGCCAACCAACTGAATGAAGCGGCCAAGAGATCTGCGTTGCTCGTGTCCGACGCGGTCAAGAAGCTCAAGAAACGAGGCGGCGGTATCTGAACACAAATCAGTACTGCGGGCCTAATCCAGCGCAGCGCGATCTGTTCCTGTCTGGCCGCCAGCCACTACCTTCATGATCGTAAATCCTGCATTGGTTTGGCGCGCATGAGCGAAAGCGACGACTTTGAATACAGCCCCGCTAGTTTATGGTGGCGACACCGGCCTGCCGCTGCAATTCCGCCGCCATGAATACCATGACATCCGCCATCTTCCGTAGCATGGTCTTGCGCTCGACGGTCGCCGGCATTCCTGCCTGACTGACAGTGCCATCGACACCCCGCCCATCGTTCGGCTTTGGGCCATGCGGATACTGGTGCACCTGGGCGCCCAGAAGGGGATGCTGTCCGACAGCGGGTTCAACAACGAGTCGTTGCCCGAGGCGTTGGGCATGCGTCAAGCGGGGTCAGACAAGGCGGCGGCGTGCGATATCTAGCAACTGCGGGCGGAGCTGCACAGGCTTGATCAAGCGACTGAGCGGAAGCGCAAGCAGTTTGTGGTCCCTGCGCCGCAAATCATTGAGTACAGGAAAAATGGCTGGAATGAAACCGCATACAACACAGGCAAGCTGGTTCTTCACTGCACCCACCGATGAGGTGGCAGTCCGGCGAGGCGACCCTCTAGGCCTTCAGGCCATCGCTGAAGACATTGCGGAAAAGCTGGCTCCTGGCCTCTCCAATCGCACCATGGACGCTCGCTGGATTTCTCTTCTGTGCTGGTGTCTTCGCGAGGGCCATAGTGCATGGAAGGCGTACGGAAGCGGCGGCAAAGCCTCAGGCCAAGCCTCCATCGCCAAGGAACTCTATCCCTGGATCAAGCCCCTCGAACTCCTTTGGGTTGCGCGCGCAATAGAAGTGACCCAGGAAGCTGGCCGCGGCCGACAACTGCCGGGAATCCGGCCAATCCGAAAATGGATCGAGCAAGACAGGCGCCCCGGCCAATTCGCCTTCGCCTCCTCATCCTACGAGCAGTATCGATTTACCGGAGCGTACGGAGGTTACCGTGCACCACTTCGCGCACTTGATGGACTGACAGAAGCCGGCGCTGGCTGGCTGCCAGCCACCCAGGGTCTGCAACTCGCCGAAATCGTCAGCGCCCATGTCACCAGTCCGGCCATTTATATGCGGCAGCGAGGTCCCGCTCCCTCCCCCGAAAACCTTTGGACACGCGCGCTCGAATGGAAGCCATCGAGTTCCGACTTCATCCCAACCCTGCTCAATCAGCCCAGACAACTCGATGGCGACGAACGCGCCATCCTGCGACGTGCCCTGTTTGCCAGGCGGGGCAACGGTGATGGACAGAAGCAATCCCTGCGCCGCCTCCAAGTCGTTGAAGCGCTGGCCCGATCCGGAGCGACCGACAGGACGGAACTCATGGCGGACCTCGCGACTGTATTGAAGGCGGAAACCGACCTCGCCTGGTTGCCCCATTTGGCCTCCTTCAGCGCCTTGGCCGACGCAGGAACCACTGCTATGAACGCCTGCTGGCGCGCGGTGTCTAACGCAGGGGACCGCGTCCCCAACTCGACAGAAGTGGCTTCGATCCCCGAGGTTCGCAATGCACTTGCTGAACTTGTGAAGGCCGCGAGGCGCTGGGAATCGAAAGACTCGAACACCTGGGCCCAACGCGCTGGCACCCTGTCGCAGACGATGCTCGCAAGTCCTGGCGACCAGCCTGGGACGCTGCGCCGACTCATCCGCTTCCATTCGCAATACGGCGGGGGATTGAAGTGGGTCATCCTAGATGGCGACAAGATCAGACCGGTTGCGCGCCTGCGCGACGGCGACGCGAGCGTCTACCAGTACCGCCTTCCGGCGCTGACGCGCCTAGCCAGGCAATGCGGAGTCATCACCGGAGTCCCCCCCTTGCTCCAGGAACAAATCGAGGCAGCGCCCGCCTCCACCGAAAGAATCGCTGCATGAGCAAGCCCGCCCACGGGTTCCCCGGGTGGCGCGAGCCGACGCTGGCAGAGCCCGGCGACACAAGCCGACCGCTGCTCGCGGCTCTTCTCACCACTTTCGACCCGCCCCAGGCGGACGTATTGGTGCAAGACCTCCTTCCCGATTGGCTGGGCTTGTCCACTGCCTACGTTGACGAAGGGGCGGACAAGCTCCGGTTCTACGCCGAACTCGAAGACGGCCTTAAAAGACTCCAGGGCCGATTCACCATCGTTTCCTCGCCCGGTATCCAAGAGCAGGGCGGTCACGGCTGGATCTGGCGCTATATCCGGCGCATGCAAGTCGGCTGTAACCGGGCCGCCGTCCAGCACGCCAAGCTCTGGATGTTCCATCGCGCCGGACGGGCAGGGGAGTGCCAGACGCTGGAGGTGATCGTTTCCTCGCAGAATCTCACAGGCAGCGGCTTCCGCGACCAGATCCAGGCCGGCTGGCGCTGCGTCGTTCCGTTGGATGACACGCCGGCGGCAGAATGGAGGGATACCTGGAGCGCACTTCCGGCGTTTCTCCAAGAATTAGCAGTAGCTTGCGGCTCGGCCGGCACCGATGTGCTCAGTTATTGGAATGCCCTGCTGCAAAGGGCGGCGTGCCCCAAGGCGGCCACTTTCCTCGCAAGCGTGCCGGGGAGTCATCCAGCCGAACCTTCAGAAGGAGCCCCGGCCTGGGGGGTCGCCGGGCTGCGCCGGTTGGGAGGGCGTCGTGGCCGGTCGCTTACGGCCATGGTGCCCACCATTGGCAACTGGAGTACCGCCAATATTGAAAAATGGGCAGGACTCGCCGGACTCGGCAAGACGGACCTCTCCATTGCCTGGGTTGAACCCAGCCATCCTTGGTCCAGCCAGTGGCAGCTCAATGCACGGACCGAGTCGGCGCTGAGCGCTGGACGCGTCAACTGGTTGCTGATCGCGCCCCCACACAGTACGCGCAAGTGGAGTAGCCCCCTGTGCCAGGAGCATCGCCATGGAGATACCCGCTGGAGCCACGCCAAGCTCTATGAGATCGGATCCACTGCAGCTCGGCAATTACTATGCACCTCGGCGAACTTCAGCCGCGCGGCATGGGGCGATCCACTTGCCAACGGCATGATCGAAATCGACAACTTCGAATTGGGCGTGGCCATCCCGGCAGATGCCGGACTATCCCGCCTGCCCGTCAACCGAGACGCAACCCGCGCGACCTGTGAGACCGACTTCGTCAAGCCTGTCGAGCAACCCATCGCCTGGATGGCCGCGGAATGGGACGGCGCGATCCTGCGCATCCAGCTGCGCCTCGTCCAGGGCGTGACGCTTCAAGACCGCGTTCAAGTTCATGTTGAAGGACGCGTGCAGCATAAGACCCTCCTTCTCCCCCCAAACCACGCTGATGAAACAAGCCTCGACTGGCCTTCAGTCACGGACGCTGTTCCTCTGCGCGTTCAACTCAGGACCACCACGGGGTACACGAGCGAAGTAGCCGTCGAAGACCTTCGCCTGCTGGAGCCAGGCCAGTGGCTGTCCAATGCCGGATCCCAGGAAGAAATGCAGGACGCTGCCGACCAACTGCTCGAGGAAAAGTACGACTTCTTCGACCAGACGACCAACGGTCCACCGCCAGGTCAGGGCCAACCGTCCGCGACCGCGCCATCCAGCTACGCCGTGGCGGTATACGAGGATTCGCGCCGCCGCTTCGCCGCCATCGACCACTGGGCCGATGTCCTCCTGAAAGCCGACCCATCGGCCAGCGCAGACGTCCTTGCTGACGGCGAGCGCATCGCCAACCGGTGGGCCGCTAGTGGCATGCAGGACAGGCGTCCAGATATCGCGAAGTCCGCCACGCTTGCGGCAGGTGAGTTGCGTGCTCGCATCCAACAAGAGCGGGGGAAAAAATGATGGACGCAAGGACCTGGCGATTCTTGAGAGCCGAGAACGCTGCCGCGTACATCAAAGAGTACGAGAAGCAGCGGAAAGACGGCTGGAAGCTGTTGGAGCTCGCGACGACCCAGCGGCAGTTCAGGACGGCGCGCGACATCCTGAACCGGTTGAAGAATGGCATACGCGGTGTTCTCCTCGCCGATGACGTCGGCCTTGGCAAGACTACTGTCGCCACGCTCTGTGCTCTCGTCGTCGCCGGAAAGCAGGGCAGTGTCCGTATCTTGGCGCCGAATGAAATGATGGCCCGGCGGTGGCGGCAGGAAATCGAAATTCATGTGAATGCATTGACCGCATTTGCCGAGCGCTTGGACCTACAGGCGGTGCGGAGCAACAGGGGCGCTAACGTCAGTAAGCTTAAACCTGGGCAGATCGCAGTCTCCACGCACACAAAAGCGACGGACCTCAGATGCAATCTGTTGATCGTGGACGAAGCACACCGCACGCGGTCCGATCAAAGCCGGCTGGCAACATCAATCAAGGAACAACGTGACGACATCGATCACATAGTGGTTCTGACAGCGACGCCTTTCAGCATCGATTCGCGCGATCTGGCACGGCTGCTTGCACGGGTCGGAGCGGACGAGGATGTCATCAAGTCGATGGCTGTGTTTGCGAAGAACCTCGAAGATTTGTGGAAGGGCAAGGCCATCGGCGACCCAGCCCTGATCGCCGATCAGCTCGCCTCCAGCGCCGGTGCTGCCGTCGAGGCGATGAAGCCCTACGTGATCCGGCATGGAATCGGAAACCTCACCAAGTCTGAAAAAGCGAAGTTCGGCGAGTTTGAGACGGAAAGTCCACGCAGCGACATTGGCGACACGATGCTGGAAGCGATGCTGCGCACGGACCGCGCCTTGCTACTTGGACTTCGCACCAGGGCCTGGACAGGAAAGCGGCGGAACGACCCCAGGTACCACGTCGCCCGAGGCAAGTTGCTCGCCGACCTCGGCGACCTTGCGAAGCGGCTAGAGCACAAAACTGATGCTCCAGATGCCCGCCACGCTGCGGAACACGTCCGCACGGCGATCGCCTGCTTGCAGGATGTACCTGTGCATCCCAAGGTCGAGTCCACCGCTGCATTGGCACAGGGCATCGTAGATGCCAATGAGAAGGTTCTCGTGTTCTGCGATCACCATGTTCCCGCGGGTGAACTTGCTGGCGAACTATCGAAGCGTATGCAGCGGACTCCAGTGGCAAGGTCGCCGGACAAGAAAATCTGGCTGCAGGCATGGGAAGCCGTGCTCGGGGAGAAAGAGGGCTCCGATCTGAAGCCGGACGACCGCCTCAGGCGGCGCAATTTCGTGAACTGGTTGTGTTCCGATGGGGTCCGCGCGCAAGTGGGTGGGTGGCTGCGCCAGTCCTTGCGGCGCGGCATGCACTCGGACAACCTGGCATCGTTGCTCAGGACCCCGGGTTTTTATGTGGAGCCGAAAAGGGCGAGCATCGCCGACCAAGCCTGGGCACTCTACAAGCAGCTCATAGACGAGCAGTCTGCGTCCACTCGGACGCAGCTCCTAAGAGGTTCCCTAGCGCTGCCCGGCGCAACCTTGTCGCGAGCATGTGCAGTATGCGAAGTTCCGGAGGGCACCGATGACCAGTCCATCTACTTCCAAAACCAACCGGACACGGTGCTGGCGATCTTCAATAGTCCGTTCGGTCCGGACGTACTCGTCACCACCGACAAGCTGAGTGAGGGCGTGGATTTGCATCGGTTCTGCAGGCACCTCATTCACCACGAACTCGACCCCAGCCCCGTACGCACGGTACAACGGAACGGCCGACTGCGGCGCGTGGGCAGTTGGGCCGCGAGGACCCATAGACCAATCGTGATTTCCTATCCAGCGCTCCGAGGCACGCGTGATGAGCGCGTGGTGGAAATCATGCAGATGAGGTTGAAGCAATTTGACCTGTTGCTAGGAGGCGTGGGACAGGACATTGATCCCGACGAGAGCACCGCATCTGAACGGCACGCACTCAAAATCCTGGCGCTGGCGCAGGAGAAGATGAAAGGGCTCAAACTGTGTTCGCTCTAACGCAGGACATTGACAATCAGGCAGTTAGGGCCGTTACACAGATGGCGGAATATGCTCACTAGGACGTAGCCTTGGCCAAGTTTCACCGCCGCCAGCTTTTGCTCGTCAGTCGCCATGCCCGGCTACGTCGCCGGCATCAGGTGCTGTCTGCTGGCTATTTTGGCCAGTCTTGGACGGCGAGAACAATCGCGCCGCCGCGCTTCGCTGCGACTCCGCTGCCCTGAAGTACCCCACCAGAGTCGCAGGTGAAGTGTGCCCGGTCATGGCCATGGTCTCCCCGAGCGAGATGTTCTGTCGCGCGGCCTCGGTCACAAAACCTGAGCGCAGTGAGTGGGCGGCGAAGTCATCCGGCAAGCCGGCCAGTGCGGCACGCTCACGCACGATATCGCGCACTGCCGCCGCAGCCAGCGGCTCGCCGACCTTCTCGCCACGGCGGATCCGTCGGAAGATTGGACCGCTGACGATGCCCGAACGACGCAACCAGGCAGAGAGGGCGTCTGCAGCGTCGTCCAGGACGGGCTTCTCGCTGTCAGGTCGTGCCGCACCCGTCTGATTCGTCTTGGAGTGCAGCAGCGTAAAGCTGTAGGCCCGCTGGCCCACCTTGCGGGTGTTCTCCATCGTCGCCGCCGTCACCTCCGAGCGCCGCCGGCCGCCGCTGGACCAGCCAAAGAGGAGGAGGGCGCGGTCGCGGACGCCGCGCAGCGAATCGTCGCAGGTCGCCAGCATCGCCTGTAGCGGCTCTAGCGTCAGGGCCGCCTTCTTGTGCGGTGTGACCCCGCGCTTGGCATAGGCCCGGCGGGTCTTAGCCAGCAGCTCGCGCACCTTGGGGTCATGCATAGGGCTGGCCAGGCTCTTGAGCTGGTGGACCTTGGACAGGACGCTCAGACGCTGTTGGACGGTCGACAACGCCGGCGGGCCAAGCTTGGACTTCACGCCGCACTGGACCAGCGCCTGGTCAACGGCGTCCGGCATGGCCGACTCGAGGCTGGTGCTGGTGCGGCGCTGGACGTGATCCACGATGAACTGCTGGACGGCCGCGACCGACATCGGTAGTTCGATGGGCTGGGCATAGCGGAGCCAGTACCAGGCGGCCCAGTAACGCAGCGCCGCCTGGTAACTGCGCACTGTGTTCTCTGATTCCCCTTCCGCTATCAGCGCGCTGACGGCGTCGGCAGCCATCGGCGTCAAGCTGTCAGGGTCGAGCGCCGCGACGACTTGCGCGGCAGGAAGGACAGGTCGGAGTGCTCGTTTGCTCATGGAGATTAAGAGCTGTAATATGTATGATATATAACAGAGAATTCGTTTAGGTAACGATAACACTTTATTATCGTGACTAATGTAAACCCAGGGCAGGGCGCAGATCAAGGAGAACGAACATGGCACGCGGAATCACCGAAGACGAGGTCTGGAAGGCCTGCGATGCGCTGCTGCTCGAGGGCGCGCGGCCGACGATCGAGCGTGTGCGCCAGAAGCTCGGCCGCGGCTCCCCAAACACGGTCAGCCCGATGCTGGAGACCTGGTTCAAACACCTGGGCGCCCGGATCAAAGATCCAGGAGCCTTCTCGGCGCCAGCGACCATGCCGGACCCAGTGCACCAGGCCGCTCAACACCTGTGGGAAGTTGCCCAAGCGGAAGCGCGCCACGACTTTGACGAGCGCCTCAGGGCCAGTCTTGCTGAGGCAGCTGCCACCGTCGACGCCGAGAAGGACCGATCCGCCCTTGCCGACGCGGCGGCGGCCAGCGCCGCCGCCAGGGCCGCCGCGCTACAGACCGAACTGGTTCAAGTGCGCGAGGCGCTGGAGGGAGCGCGTGCCGCCCATGCCGGGACGGCTGCGCGCTTGGACGACGCTAGGCTGCAGTGCAGCGGTCTCCTGGCTGACCTTGTCCAGGCCAGGCTGACAGCAGACGAGACGCGGGCGCGTGCCGACGCCGCCGTTAGCGCGGCGGATGAGCGAGCACAGGGCGCCGAGCGGCGCGCTGCCCTAGAGATTGAGCGCGAGCGGCAGCTGCGCGCAAAGGCCGAGAAATCGATCGAATCCGTTGCCAAGCGCTTTGAGGAGTCCCTCAAGGCCCAAATCGCAGCGTCCGAGCAACTGACTGCCGCGGAGGGCCGACTTGCGCAGCTCAAGGCCGACTCGCGGCAACGAGAGCTGAGCCTGCTGGCGCTTGTGGATGAACGGGATGTCCGCATCCGACTGCTCGAGGCTGGGCTTGCCGACGCGCAACGGGAGCTGGCTGGACGCACCGCTCAGGAGGTGCTGTTGTCTGAGCTCGTGGCCAAGCTAGGGCCCGCTGTGAAGCAAGCCGGGGCCAACGAAGTCGATGTCGCCCATGCAAGTCGGCGCGGCTCGAAGCGCAAGAGGGAAGCAGCGTGATCGTCTCGCCCCTAGCGCACAACTGGCGCCTCAGCGTCCGGCCTGACCTGCGATCCATGAACGTCATGAACTGGGTGTTCAAGACGCTCGACATGCATGGGCCGGAGGCTCTGCCAAGTTTCGACGGCGCGACGCAGATCCTCGCCGGCTCCGACTACGGTGGGCAGCATCCTTCCTCTCAGTACGAATCGCTGGCCTTCGTAATTGCTGACTCAATAAAGCTGAGGCCATGGGACGAAGCGCGGGTGCGGTGCCGGAAGACGCATCTTCCCGACGGGCGCCGGATGGCCTTGTCGTCCCGCCGCCACGTGGTGCTCCGCCAAAAGTGGACAAGCTTCTGGACTAGTTCTCGAACGACGCCACACCTTTGCGACGAATGGTGCTTTCAATCGACGTCGTGCCCAACTCGAGGAAGCTCAAGGTCCGCCACCTTGCGCTGATGGGTTCGAACTCACTCTTCAGGCCACGCCTCGAAGACCGCAGGAAGTGACTGCCACGCTACATGCACCTTGCATAGTGTACGTTCGTACACCAAAATGCCTCAATGGGACACCCGAACACCGACACAACGCACCTGAGCCGGCTGCGGGACCACTACGCAAGGCACGGCGTTCTGCCGTCCTATGCCGGCATGGGCAAGGTGTTGGGTTTTCGAGCCAAGACCGCGGCGGTGAAGCTCGCCGAGCGTCTGTCGCTCGCCGGTTACCTGCAGCCTGCCCCCGGCGGGAAGCTGGTGCCGACGGCTCGCTTTTTCGAGTTGCCGCTGTTCGACACGCCTGTCCGAGCGGGCTTGCCACAGGCCATCGAGGGACAGGCCGCTTCAGAGTTGGTCGCCATCGAAAGCTACCTGATCGAATCGCCTTCTTCGACCGTGCTCGTCCGCGTTCGCGGAGACTCGATGAAAGACGCAGGTATCTGCGACGGCGACCTCGCCATCGTGGATCGCAATCTGGCGCCGGCTCCTGGCGCATTCGTCATCGCCTTGGTTGATGGCGACTTCACGTTGAAAGAGCTTCGCTACCAGGGCAAGCGTCCGATCCTGTTTGCGCACAATGCGGACTTCCAACCCATCCGACCTACGGGTGAGCTTGAGGTGTTCGGCGTGGTGTGTGGCATCGTCAGAAAACTCAAAGGCGGCTCGGCGGGCAGCCCTCAATACGCCCAGTTTGGAGGAACCAAGTCATGACCACCATTAGTCGCATTGAATGGACCGAACAGACGTGGAACCCAGCCGTCGGCTGCACCAAGATCTCTGCGGGTTGCAAGAACTGCTACGCCGAGACGATGGCCAAGCGGCTCAAGGCCATGGGAACACCTGGCTACGAGAACGGCTTTGCCCTCCAAATCTTGCCGGATCGTCTAAAAGACCCGGTCAAGCGAAAGAAGCCGACTGTGTACTTCGTCAACTCGATGTCGGACTTGTTCCACGAGAAGATCCCCGATGCGTACATCGAGCAGGTCTTCGACGTGATCGCGCGCACGCCGCACCACACGTACCAAATCCTGACCAAGCGGGGCGCCCGCATGGCCCGTTTCTTCAAGAAGCGCACCGTGCCCGAGAACGCCTGGCTCGGCGTCTCCGTTGAGAACCGGAAGCACGGCGTACCGCGCATCGACCACCTGCGACGCGTTCCGGCCAAGATCCGCTTCCTCTCTGTGGAGCCCTTGCTCGAAGACGTTGGCGAGCTCAACCTCACCCACATCCATTGGGTCATCGTCGGCGGCGAGTCCGGACCCAAGGCCCGGCCGATGAAGGAGGAGTGGGCCGACAGCATTCGCACCCAGTGTGAGGAGCAGGAGGTTGCCTTCTTTTTCAAGCAGTGGGGCGGTTGGGGCGCCGATGGCAAGCGCCGCGCCAAGCACGCCAACGGACGGTTGCTGAACGGCCGCACATGGGACGAAATGCCGGCTGGCACGGTCAGTCAGCTCGGCGTTTGAGTTGATCAGCGTGGAACCGCGCGGTTAGGATCTGGCATCCGCACTGCGCCACCCACGATGGTCAAACGAGACGACAAGTACTCTTGGCACGTAGGCAGCTGTCCCCCGCCTATCGATCCACACAGTCTGGTCAAGCACCAGATCGTCAGAAGCTACCTTGAGCGGTACATCCAGGTGCTGATGAGCAACGTGCTCATCGAAAAGCTGACGCTTTCCGTCGTGGATGGCTTCGCCGGCGGTGGCGAGTATTCAGGCGAGAACGCCGGCGACTTCCATGATGGCTCGCCGCTGATTGCTATGAAGACAGTGGCCGAGCAACAAGTGGTTCTCAACGTAGGCCGCCAGAAGCCGCGCCACGTCGACGCCAAGTATTACTTCGTCGAGAAGAAGCGCGGGAACTTCGCGTACCTGAGCAAGCTGGTCGGCGCTACCGTCGAGCCAAGCCGAATTGGCCGGGACATTGAGCTGCTCCAAGGCGCGTTCCAGGAGCGGGTCGGCCCGATCATCAACGACATCCGCAAGCGCGCCGGCGGAGAACGTGCGATCTTTCTGCTCGATCAATACTCGTATGACCAGGTGCCGGCACCGCTGCTCAAGACGATCTTCTCGAGCGTTAAAGGCGCAGAGGTGCTGCTGACCTTCAACGTGGACTCGCTGGTCACGTTCCTGAGTAACACCGAGCAGAGCCGAAAAAAGCTCGAGGAGATCGGGTTGGCCCGCTACATCGACTGGGATTCCCTCGACCAGCTCAAGGCGGCCGGAGGCAATGTCTGGCGCTCGGCGATCCAACGCAACCTCGCCAAGGGCCTGGTCGAAATCAGCGGCGCGAAGCACTACACGATCTTCTACATCACGCCGATGGGCAGCACGTCCTGGACTTACTGGCTCGTGCACCTGTCCAACAGCTTCAAGGCGCGCGACGTGATGATGGAACTCCACTGGGAGAACGCGAACCACTTCTCGCACTACCTGGAGCCAGACATCTTCACCCTGGGCTACAGGACCAACTCCGATCGAACCGCGACCGGGCAGGACACCTTCGACCTCGGCGAAGCACATCACTTCGATGCCATTGCAAATCAGCGGTGCCTGGACGGCTTGGCCGCCAAGCTCGTACCGGCAATCTACGACCTAGGCAAGCCGACGCGATTCGGTGATGTGTTGGAGAAGATTGGTAGCGCTACGCCAGGTACGGCCGACATGATCCGGCAGTCGCTCGACGCTGCGATCCGCAACGGTGACATTGGCGCGGCTGCCGCAGCCGGCGGCGGCAAACGAATCCGCGGCTCGACCTTGCGTCCTGACGACGTTTTGACTGCCGGCCAGCAGCGGCCGATCGTCTTTCTTTGAGCGCCATGTCGGCGGCTAAAACAGAGACGTCGCGCCGATCCAGCCCAGGGTCTCACCGCCGCCGACGTCAAAGTGAAGAGGGTGCTTGTAGCGTCGGCTTGCGTCTGCCGTGCGATTCACTACTTTGCAGGCCTTGATCAGCCGGACCAACGAGGCCTGCAGATCACCGATGAACCAGCCTTTCTCTTCCAAGATGTCGGCGAACGTGGCCATGTCGATGTGTCGATCGCCGCCGCTCAGAAACTTCTGCCAGAACAGATCAACTTCGGCAGCCGAGGCATGGCCAGCTTCGAAGTCGACCATTGTGCCCGGCGCCCACAGCAAGTCCGTGCCCATGGATGCGACCTGTTTCTGATCGCGCAGCACGGCCCGCACCTTGGACTGCAACCGGTCGGCGTTCTCCGAAATCTCCATGAACTCCACCACACCCTTCGGATGCGAGGTGAGATAAACCATGTGGTATTTCGTGCGGTCACGCTCTGGGTTCAACACTCGAGCGTGCGCAGCTCTTGCTGGGCGCGACTTAGACTCAGGAACGCATAGCTTGAGATTCCTGCGGTACGCATGGACCAAGGCACGTTCGCGCTCCTGTGGCGTCAAACCCTCCACATCAAGATCCTCGCCAACGACGGTCGCCATTGTTGGCCGCATGCCTTCAATCGACATCGCGCGGTTGGCATGCTCGTACATCAGGTTAATCAGAAACTCTGACTTTGGCCGGCGCACCAGCGGCGCCAAGATGGGCACGGCGATCGGCGTGTAGCCCATCGGGTCTATGAAGAAGAAGGTGAAGGCATCCGGGCCAACCCATTCGAGGATCTGCTCCCGCAGCGCCACGAAGTCGCCCTGCATGCAGCGCGACTTGATGCTGCGCGGCGTGCCAGTAGCCAGGTAGGCCTGCAGCCTGCGGAACGACGACGCCTTGGCTTCGACATACAGGGCTCGGATCTTGACGTACACGCCCATGCTCGCGAGCTTTTGCCGACAGGTGTCCAGCGTCTTCAGCGAGATCGCGATCGACGTGGACTGCATGTCCTCAGACGGGTCGCCCCAAGGGCCAGCGAAGCAGTCGACGTAGCAGAGCTCAATGCTGGCGCCTCCGTTCTTGGACCCCATGCCGATGATGAGGAAGAGCTTCTCGAGATAGTCCTCTAGCAGCCGATGCTTGACGAGCGCCTGCTCACGCCCGTCATAGGCTGCCGGAATCAAGGGGGCCACGACATCGTCCATACGCTGCATCACTTCAGAAGCTGTATATCCAACCAGTATGCCAGCACTGGGCTATGGTCAACAACTGTCGATATTCCCCAAGATCCGTTGTCTAGGCAATAGCGCCGGATCCCGGCCGATGCCTTGGAAAATTTCTCGCTTTTCATCGGTATCAAATGCATACAACCGGCGTTCCCATGGGTGTGACAGGTCTTTTCGGCCACATAGGCGTTGCTCAGTGATAGCGTGTAGCCAGATGGCTGCTCCGGCCGGTGCCGCCCGGAGCACATGTGGCAATTCCTGAGTGGCCGCGCAGCAATGAGAGTACGGATTGAAAGATGGATAAGCGTAGTGACATGAAGCGTAGGGCGGGTAAAGATCGCCCCTCACAGCAGGATGTCGACAGGCTTGACATACCGGAGGTTGAGCGTGAATTCGGTAGCCCTGACTACGATCGCTTGACTGCGCTGGAGTTGGCCGGCGACCGTGCGGTCCACGCCTTCATGACGGGAGTTGAGGATATCCCCATCCAAGAACGAGATTCGCTTAAGACGCTTAAAGGTATGTTTGGCCCGCAATCCAAGCGGATTTCAATTGACGACATGAATGCGGCAATTGAGAAGTGTGGGGCGGGAACCAAGTGAACGCCGCACATCTCATGAGGTAGTCGCCTTGGACCGCAACGCCGTCATTCGCACTTTCATCACAGCTCAGCGATCCGCGCTGGATCGGCTGGAGTCGTTTGCCGGTACGCCGACGTACGAGCGTCTACTGGCAATCCTATGGACGTTCGCGGACGGTGATCCCGAACCTTGGCTCGCTGCCTGGCTAATCGAACCTAATGAAAGCCTTGGCGATCGGCCGCTTGATGTCGTCGGCCGACCGGGTGGCCTGGAGCTTCTCATTGCGCATCTCGAACGAATGGCCAGCGGTGTTTGCGCCTGATATGCAAGTCGCACTTGCTCAGTCTGGTTGGCCATCCCTGAGGGGGCGCCTGGACATCTCAGCTTCGGCCGACCATGCTTGGCGCTGAGATGCAGTCGCCTTTTCGGGCTTCTTGATAGGAAAAACGCGTAGGACGGCTCACTGATGGAAGATCCACGAAACAGCAGCCAGCGGAGTTGGGCGAACTTCTATTGGGCGTTGTGCGAAGTGGCGCCACTACATCTGCGGTCACCCGATTGCTTGGCAGAGTGTGCAGTCGCAGAATCGGAAGCTTGTGGCGATTGCTTCTGGTCAGACAGCCTAGACACGGTTCTCGATGTCTCCGACTTCAAATCCGCCGTAAGTCGAGCGGCGAGAACTTGATGACAAGCCAGCACCGTGGACCGCTCGGTCCAGCTCTTTAACAAACCGCTCAGGACATCCTGCGCGCCTTGGGCGTGCTATTCAGTTGAAAGTGAAGTCTGTGCGAGCTGGCCAGTTGAGAGTGAAGTCTGTGCGTGGCGGCCAGTGGAGGTGAATGTTGTGCGAGCCGGCCACGGGCAGTTTTCGCTGGCCGTTTGGGGCGTCCAAGAGAGCATCGGTACAGAGTTCACTTAGTCCGGCCAACTAGCTAGCCGAGCTGGGTCGGTCCTCAGAACGGCCCGCACATAAGTTGACATAACAATCATTGTCACCCAAACCGACAACAACGAGGCCCGCTGCCTAGGCCTCGCCTGAGGCCCTGGCCACCACGTAGATATGCCACACCGCAATGAACATCGCCGCGATCGCCGGGCCGATGACGAAGCCGTTGATGCCGAACACGGCCATGCCGCCCAGCGTGGTAATCATCACCAGGTAGTCGGGCATGCGGGTGTCTTTGCCGACGAGAATCGGCCTGAGCAGGTTGTCCACCAGGCCGATGACCAGTACGCCGTAGGCCACCAGGCCCAGGCCTTTCCCGATGGCGCCAGTCATGACGAAGAAGGCTGCGACGGGCACCCAGACCAGTGCGGCGCCGACCGCCGGCAAAAGAGACAGAAAGGCCATCAGCACGCCCCATAGCAAGGCGGCGCCGACGCCCAGATACCAGAACGCCAGCCCGCCGAGCAGCCCCTGAATAGCCGCCACCAAGAGATTGCCTTTGACGGTGGCCCGCACCACGGTGATGAACTTGCCCGCCAGCTCCCGCTTGTGCTCGGCCGCCAGCGGAATCGCGTCACGCACGGCAATGGCCACGCCGCGGCCGTCGCGTATCAGGAAGAAGGCCAGATAGAGGGTGATCACCAGGTTGGCGCCGAAGTCGAAGGTGTTCAGGCCGATGCTGAAGGCCTGGGTGGCGATGAACTGGCTGCCCTGCCCCAGAGCGGCCACCAGCCGGCGCTGCAGCGCGTCGAAGTCGCTGAAGCCGAAGTCATTGAGCAGGCTCGCCATCCAGGCCGGCAGCGCATCGAACACGCTGCGAAGATACTGGGCCGGGTTCCATTCACCGGTCTGGATGTGTTGATATACCAGGGCGGCCTCGCGGGCCAGCGAGGCGGTGACCAGCGCAAACGGCAGCACCACGATCAGCAGCACCGCCAGCAATGTCAGCAGCGCGGCGGTGGTGCGGCGTTGCTTGAGGCGAGGCAAGAGCCAGCGGTACAGTGGCGCGAACAGCAGCGCGATGATGGCGCCCCACAGGATGGCACCGAAAAACGGCAGCAGTATCCAGCCGAGGGCCAGCGACACCCCCAGCACCAGCAGCAGCAAGACCCGCTTTTCCAGCGGCGGATTCGGTTTGATTTCATCGGAGCTCATGGCTGGCCTGTCGGTATGCGGTGGCACGCATCCTACCGGCGCGCCGAGCCGCCGCGACTCAATCACTCCAGTCCCCGGCCTGAATGGCTGCCGTGATGTCGCGTCCGCATTGAATCAGCGCCGGGGCGAAGTTCTCGTGCAGCAGGGCGCCGGTCAGCCGTGCCGCGGCGCCGCCGACGGTCAAGGCCAGCGGCTCGCGGCCATCGCCCAGATCGACGCCCACGCCGATGGCCGCGATCTCGCTCTCCCACTCGGACTCGGAGCTGGCGTAGCCGCGGCGCGCATAGTCCTGCTCCGCCTGCTTCAAGGCGCCCTGCCGCTGCGGCCAGCTTGATGGGTCAAGTGTTGCCAGCCGCTGCGCCAGCAGCGCACGCATGCCGGGCGCCATGCAGCACCACATCGCGCGGCCCATCGCCGTCTCGGCCAGCGGCAGCCGCGTGCCGACATCAAGGCCGAGAATCAGGCGCGCCGTGCTGCGGCAATGGGCGACATAGACCATCGACGTGTCGTGCCGCACACCCAGGGACACGGCCGCCTGCGTGTGCTCGGCCAGTGTTTCCATGAAGGGCCTGGCGATGCGGCCGACCTCGAAATTGGTCAACACACTGAAGCCCAGGGACAGCACGGCCGGACTCAGCGCATATTCACCGCTGTCCGGGCGGTGGCGCAGATAGCCGAGGCTGGTCAAGGTGAAGCTCAGCCGCGAGACGGTGGCCTGCGGCAGACCGGTGCGGCGGGCCAGCTCCTGGTGGGCCAGCCAGCGGTCCTGAGGCTTGAAGCAGCGCAGCAACTCGAGGCCGCGTGCCAGCGCGGTGACAAAACGCCGGTCCTCGGCCGGATCGGCCTGGGTGGCCGGCGCCACACCGGTGCTGCGCTTTCTGCCCATCGAATCTCTCCAATTTTCTGCTGAGCGGAATATTAAGTCGATTCCTGTCGCCGACGCGACCGCAGCAGCACGATTGGCATCAGCTCTTACCCTTAGGTCGATTTACAGCGACCTCGGGCCTCCCTAAACTGGCCGCAGCGTTCCACTCAGCGGAATATCAAGATTGGTCCTCAGAAGCCCACGATGCAAGCCCACCTGAAGCACTGGCCACCAGGTCTGCCGCAGCATCTGAGCGTGCCGCAGACGAATCTGTTCTTCAATGTCGAGGTAGCAGCGGCGCGCTACCCGGACAAGCCCTTCATCGTCTTCTACGACACGACGCTGAGCTATGCCGAGTTCAAGCGCGAGGCCGAGCGCATCGCCGGCTATCTGCAGCATGACTGCGGCGTCAAGCCCGGCGACCGGGTGCTGCTCCACATGCAGAACAGTCCGCAATGGGTGCTGGCCTTCTACGCCATCCTGCGTGCCAATGCGGTGGTGGTGCCGGTCAATCCGATGAACCAGACCGAGGAACTGCGCCACTACCTGGCCGACAGCGGCGCGAGCATCGCCTTTGTGGCGCAGGATCTGCTGCCGCAATTGCAACCTCAGCTGGGGCAGGCGGGGCTGAAGCAGTTGATCGTCGCCACCTACAGCGACTATCTGCGCCAGCCGGCTTCGTTCGCGGTGCCCGAGTTCGTCAGCGCGCCCTGCTCCACCGCGTCGGCTCCGGGCCTGACGGCCTGGGCCGACATGCTGTCAGTCGGCCGCGAGCCCGGCCCGCTGACCGCCGGCGCCGATGATCTCTGCGTGATGCCCTACACCTCGGGCACGACGGGCCAGCCCAAGGGCTGCATGCACACCCATCGCAGCGTGATGAGCACGGCGGTGGGCGGCATCAACTGGTTCGGTCGCACGCAGGATGCGGTCTATCTGTCGGTGCTGCCCTTCTTCCACGTCACCGGGCTGTCGGGCAGCCTCAACGGACCGCTGTACATAGGCGCCACCATCGTCATCCTGCCGCGCTGGGACCGCGACGCCGCGGCCCTGTGCATGCAGCGCTACCAGGTCACCGTCTGGCAGACGATCTCGACGATGATGATCGACTTCCTGTCCAACCCTCGACTCGCCGAGTACGACCTCAGCAGCCTGGCCGGCATACGCGGCGGAGGCGCGGCGATGCCGGCCGCCATCTGCGCCAAGCTCAAGAGCCTGACCGGGCTGGACTATGTCGAGGGCTACGGCATGTCCGAGACCATGGCCGCCACCCACATCAACCCGCCGCATCGCCCCAAGCCGCAATGCCTGGGCATGCCGGTGTTCGATGTCGATGCCCGGGTGGTGGATTCGCTGACCTTGCAGCCGGTGCCACAGGGCGACACGGGCGAGATCATCATCCACGGCCCGCAGCTGATGCAGGGCTATTGGCGCCAGCCCGAGGCCACGGCGGCTGCGTTCGTCGAACTCGACGGCAAGCGTTTCCTGCGCACCGGCGACCTTGGCCGCATCGACGAAGACGGCTACTTCTTCATGACCGACCGGCTCAAGCGGATGATCAATGCCTCGGGCTTCAAGGTCTGGCCGGCCGAGGTCGAGGCGCTGATGTACCACCACCCGGCGATCCAGGAGGCCTGCGTGATCGGCGTGGCCGACGAACGGCGCGGCGAAACCGTCAAGGCGCTGGTGGTGCTCAAGGCCGGCCAGGCCGGAACGGTGACAGAACAAGACATCATCGACTGGTCGCGCGGGCAGATGGCCCACTACAAGAGCCCGCGCATCGTCGAGTTCGTTGCCGCCCTGCCCAAGTCGGGCAGCGGCAAGGTGATGTGGCGCGAGCTGCAGGAGCAGGCCGCGGCCAAGAGTTGACAAGACAAAACACAACCGGAGACAAGACCATGACGATCAAAGCCCCCTCCCCCCTGCGCCGCGGGCTCTTGCTGCTGACGGCCGCCGCCGCGCTGGCCCCCTGGGGCGCGCTGCAGGCGCAGAGCTATCCAACGGCCAAGCCCGTGACACTGATCGTGCCCTGGCCGGCAGGCGGGTCGACCGACCGCCATCTGCGCGCGCTGTCGGAGATCGCCAGCAAGCACCTGGGCCAGCAGATCGTGATCGAGAACAAGCCCGGCGGCGGCGGCACGCTTGGGCCCGGCACGATGGCACTGACGGCCAAGCCCGACGGCTACACCATTGCCCAGTTCCCGCTGGGCATGCTGCGCATCCCGCATATGCAAAAGACGCAGTGGCATCCGCTGAACGACTTCAGCTTCATCATCGGCGTGTCGGGCTATACCTTCGGCTTCACCGTGCGCGCCGACTCGCCGTACAAGACCTTCAACGAGTACATCGAAGCCGCACGCAAGCAGCCGGGCCAGATCAACTACGGGTCCACAGGTACCGGCAGCAGCCCGCATCTGCTGATGGAAGAGCTGGCCGGCAACGCCAAGATCCAGCTGAACCATGTGCCGTTCAAGGGCAATGCCGATCTGCAGCAGGCGCTGCTCGGCGGCCATGTGATGGCGCAGAGCGATGCCAGCGGCTGGGACAAATTCGTCGATGGCGGCCAGATGCGCCTGCTGGTGACCTTCGGCGAGGAGCGCACCAAGCGCTGGCCGCAGGTGCCCACGGCCAAGGAGCTGGGCTATGGCGTGGTCTCCACTTCACCCTATGGTCTGGTCGGCCCCAAGGGCATGGATCCGGCCGTCGTCAAGGCACTGCACGACGCCTACAAGAAGGCCATGGACGACCCCAAGCACATCGAACTGCTGGATCAACTGAACCAGGCGATGTGGTACCGCAATGGTGACGATTACCGCAAGTGGGCCGTCGAAACCTATGCCAAGGACAAGGCCCTGATCGAGCGCCTGGGCCTAGCGGCCAAGTAGGGCTCGCCCGTGGCTGACGCGCCGTTTCGCAATATCGCCGAACTGCTGCATGACCATGCGGCGGCGCAGCCGCAGCAGCCCGCGCTGATCCAGGGCGGGCTGCGCTACAGCTACGGCGAGCTGAATGCGCTGGTGGACCGCGTCGCCAGCGCCCTGCAGCGCGATGGTGTGGCGCCCGGCGAGGCCATCGCCCTGTGCGGCCTGTCCACGCCGCTGCAGGCGGCGATCTTTCTCGGTGCACTGCGGGCCGGTGTGGTGGTGGCGCCGTTGGCGCCGTCCGTCACGCCGGCCGACTTCGCCGCGATGCTGGCCGACGCGCAGGCGCGCTGGCTGTTCGTCGATGCCACGGCGGCCCGGCTGGTGCCGGGTCTTGCCCTGCCGCTGTGCATCGCACTCGATGCCGAAGCACCCGGCCGGGCTTTCGAATCGTGGCTGGCACCGCCCGGCAGCACACCGCAGCCGGTGACGCTGACGCCCGAGGCGCCCTTCAACATCATCTATTCCTCGGGCACCACCGGCACGCCCAAGGGCATCGTCCAGCCGCACGGCATGCGCTGGATGCATGTGCAGCGCGGTGCCGCCTACGGCTATGGGCCGGGCAAGACCACCCTGCTGGCCACGCCGCTGTATTCGAACACCACGCTGGTCGTGTTCTTCCCGACCATCGCCTTCGGCGGCACCGTGGTGCTGATGCCCAAATTCGACGCGGCGGGCTATCTGGCGCTGGCGCAACAGCACCGCGTCACGCACACGATGCTGGTGCCGGTGCAGTACCAGCGCATCATGGCCCTGCCGCAGTTCGGCAGCTTCGACCTCAGCGCCTTCGAGGCCAAGTTCTGCACCAGCGCACCGTTCTCGGCCACGCTGAAGCGCGATGTGCTGGCGCGCTGGCCCGGCGGCCTGGTCGAGTTCTACGGCATGACCGAGGGAGGCGGAACCTGCATCCTCGAAGCCCATAAGCACCCGGACAAGCTGCACACCGTCGGCCGCCCCAGCGAGGGTCATGACATGCGGCTGATCGACGAGGCCGGCATGGAACTGCCCGCCGGTGAGGCCGGCGAGGTGGTCGGCCATTCTCCCGGCATGATGGCCGGCTACCACGGCCAGCCGGAAAAGACCCGCGAGGCCGAGTGGTTCGCCCCGGACGGCAAGCGCTTCATTCGCACCGGTGACATAGGCCGCTTCGACGAGCAGGGCTTTCTGACGCTGTTCGATCGCAAGAAGGACATGGTCATCTCCGGTGGTTTCAACATCTACCCCAGCGACCTCGAAGCGCAGCTGCGCCAGCACCCGGCCGTGGCCGATGTGGCGGTGGTTGGCGTGCCCAGCGTCGAATGGGGTGAAACGCCGGTGGCCTTTGTCGTTCACGCCGCAGGCGACGCCACACCCGACACCGAGCTGCGCAGCTGGCTCAACGAGCGCGTCGGCAAGACCCAGCGCCTGAGCGATGTGCAAACCATTGCCGAGCTGCCGCGCAGCGCCATCGGCAAGGTGCTCAAGCGCGAACTCAGGGATCAGTACAACAAGGAGACAAAGGCATGACCGTGAAGCGCAGAGACTTCGCCCTGGGCCTGGCCGCACTGGCCGCCCTGCCCTCGGCCCAGGCCCAGGCCTGGCCCACCAAGCCGATCAAGATCATCGTGCCCTACCCACCCGGCGGTTTCACCGACATCACCGCGCGGCTGACCGCCCAGAAGCTGCAGGAGCGCCTGGGCCAGACGGTGCTGATCGACAACAAGCCGGGCGCCAACAGCGTGATCGGCGTCGATGCGCTGGCAAAGTCGGCGCCCGATGGCGCGACCTTTGCCGTCGTGATTGCCGCCTATGCGGCCAACACCAGCCTGTACCCGAAGCTGCCCTATGACCCGGCCAAGGACATTGCCGCGGTGTCGCTGATCGGCCTGTCGCCACTGGTGGCCGCCGTCAACAACGACGCGCCGTTCAAGACCGCGGCCGAGCTGATCGCCTACGCGAAGAAGAACCCGGGCAAGATCAGCTTCGGCTCCAGCGGCAATGGCTCGGCCGCCCATCTGAGCACCGAGCTGCTGAAGGCCTTGACCGGCAGCTATATGGTCCACATCCCCTACCGCGGCGCGGCGGCGGCCCTGACCGATCTGATGGGCGGGCAGATCCAGCTCTTTCTGGATGCCGCCTCGGGCCTGATCAACCCCGGCAAGACCGGCAAGGTGCGCCTGATCGGAGTGGCCAGCGACAGGCGCCTGCCGGCGCTGCCGGACGTGCCCACCTTCATCGAACAGGGTGTCACGGGCTTCACCGGCAGCACCTGGGCTGGCCTCTTGGCGCCGGCCGGCACGCCGGCCGCCATCATCAAACGCGTAGCCGACGAGGTGCACGCGATCGTGCGCACCGATGAGGTAAGGCTGAAGCTCGAAGCGATGGGCACCGTGCCGATGGGCGGCACACCGGCCGAGTTCGGCGCCTTCATCAGCAGCGAGACGGCCAAGTGGGGTCAGGTCATTCGCCAGGCCAAGGTTTCGGTGGATTGAGATGAAGCTTTTCGACTCGCGATTGGATGTCGATCCTTGGGGGCTCGCTGCGATGGGGCAGCAGAGGGGGCGGAGGGTCAGCCACTGCGGGCTGAAGCTTGGGCCGGTCCCTTCGGACCGACCTTCAGCTTCTTTATGCCCTCCGTGGCCGGCCCACCACCCCCTCTGCGGATGCGCTGGTGGCCGCCGACCCCGAGTCATGCGCGCGTCTCGCGCTTTGGCGAATCTGCACGCCGGTGCCAGCGGGGATGAGGGCGTGCCGGTCGCCGCGGGCATAAAGAAGCCGAAGTTCGGTCCGTTCAGGGCCGGACGATGCTTCAGCCCGCAGCGGCCGGCGCGCCCTCGTCCCTGCCGCTTCAGTATCTCGTGTGTCGCAAGACAAATTCGGTGGAGCCACTGAGATGGCCATCCTGGTGCTCAGCGACCCGCTGCCCTCCGCATCCTTCGTCGCCGCCCTGCGCGCGAAAGCGCCCGATATTCCCGTCTGGGACGAAACCGACACCCCGCCGCCGGAGCAGGTCGAGGCGCTGCTGGCCTGGCGGCTCAAGCCTGGCCAGCTGGCGCGCTATCCGAATCTGCGGGTGATCTGCGCCATCAGTGCCGGCGTCGAGAAACTGCTCGCCGCGCCCGATTTACCTGCGGACCTGCCGGTGACCCGCATCGTCGATCCGCAGCAGGGCCAGATGCTGGCGCAGTACGTGGTCGCCTGCGCGCTGCGCTTCACCCGCGAGCTGCCGCTATTCGAGACCCAGCAGGCGCGCGGCGAGTGGGGCCGGCGGCCGGTGCGGCCGTTCGCGCAGTGCCGGGTCGGCATCCTGGGTCAGGGCGAGGTGGCGCAGGCGGTCGCGCGGGCCTTCGTGCCGCTGGGCTATCCGGTGGCGGTCTGGGGGCGCGGCCGCAAGGCCTTCGACGGCCTGCAGAGCTTTGCTGGCGATGCCGAGCTGCCGCTGCTGCTGGCGCAGAGCGATCTGTTGGTCTGCACGCTGCCGCTGACGGCGGCCACCCAAGGACTGCTGAACCGACTGACCTTGAGCCAGCTGCCGCCGGGCGCGATGGTGATCAATGTCGGCCGTGGCGGCCATCTGGTCGAGGCCGATCTGCGCGCGCTGCTGGACGAGGGCCATCTGGCCGCGGCGGCGCTCGATGTGTTCGAGCGCGAGCCGCCGCCGGCCGACAACTGGGTCTGGCAGCACCCCAAGGTGCTGGCCACGCCGCATATCGCCGGCGAAGCCAGGCGTGCGCTGGTGGCCGAGCAGTGCCTGGATGCCTTGCGCCGCGCGCGAGCCGGGTTGCCTCAGCCGCTGGCGGTCGATCGCAAGGCTGGCTACTGAGGACTACTGAGGCAATTCCGAAAACACCACCCTCGCCTTCAACCCACCGGGCAAGGCGCCGTTGGCATTGGGCAGCAGCAGATGCACGCGGAAAGTGCCGCTGGCCGCGTCGATGATCTTGTCGATCATCGTCACCGTCACCGGGTAGCGGCCATCCAGCGGCTTCTCCGGCAACACCTCGGCCTTCATGCCAAGCTTCAGCTTCGGATAGAGCGCCGCAGGCAGCAGCACCGACACCCGCAGCGGGTTGATCTGCGCCAGCCGAAGGATCGGTTTCTTGCCGTCGCTGGGCTCGGTCATCTCGCCCGGGTACTGGCCCTGCTCGATGACCACCCCGTCGATCGGACTGCGCAGCTGGCGCTGGTTGACCTGGGCACTGGCGTAGTCCAGCTCCAGCCTGGCCAGTTGCCTGTTCTCGCGGGCCGATTGCGCATCGGCCTGGGCAATGCGTTGCTCGACCTCGGCGTCTTCGCGCTCCTGGGCCGTGCCGTAGTTCTTCTCGGCCAGCTCGGCGCGGCGCTTGAACTTGCGTTCGGCATACTGCACGCGGCTGTCGCCGGCCTTGACGGCGCCGTCCATCGTCGATTTGTAGCGGGCCAGCTCGGCGGCCGAGCGCTCGACGCTGGTGTCCAGGCTGACGATCACCGCGCCCTTTTTGACCACACCGCCCCGCGCAGCATTGACCTGCGAGATCAAGCCAACCACCGGACTGCGGATGTCTATCGTCTGCGAGGGCTCGATCAGGCCGTCGAATTCGTTGGCGCGACCGGCCGCGTGGGCATCGGCGAGAAGGGCCAGAAGAAGGGCCGGCAAGGCGCGGCGATAGGACGAGCGGTGGTTCATGGGGTACCTGTTTCTCTACTCCGCACTGCCCGAGAACGCCAGCTGATGGCGCATCTGCTGGTCCTGCTTCAAGGTGGCGCGGCGTTGGCGCGCATTGGCGGCTTCGGCGTGACTTTGCACGTGTCGCCGCAGCGCTTCAATAGCCCAGACGGGCCATGCGCCCTTCCCCAAGCGTTGGCTCAGCGCAATCATGGCGGCACCTGCATGGCGCAGTATCAGCTCGTCGTCCAGCGCCACGATGGCGCGCACACTGCCCGGGTCGCCCTGGCGCGCGCAACGGCCGTAGAGCTGACGGTCGATGCGCGAGGATTCGTGCCATTCGGTCAGGATCACATGCAGGCCGCCCTGGCGCAGCGCATGTTCGTGCAGGCGGATGTCGGTGCCGCGGCCGGCCATATTGGTGGCCACCGTCACCGCCGCCGGCGCACCGGCCTCGGCAACCAGCTCGGCCTCGTCGGCATTTTGCAAGGCGTTGAGCACGCGGTGCACGATGCCCGCCTCGCTGAGCGTCGCACTCAGCGCCAACGAACAGCGCACCGAACGCGTGCCCACCAGCACCGGTCGCTGCTGCGCGATCATGGCCTTGACCTCGTCGACCACCGCCGCCAGCTTGGCCGTCTGATCGGGCAGCAAGCGCGGAGGCAAGACCTGGCGCCTGGACGGGCGATTCGGCTCGATGCGCAAGCAGGGCTGGCCGAACACCCAGGCCATCTCGCGGGAGGTCTCGCGTATCGTGCCGCTCATGCCGGCCAGGCGCAGATAGCGGGCGAAGAAGCTCTGGTAGGTGATGCGCGCCAGCGTGACATTGCCGCCGCTGACGGCGCAGCCCTCCTTGACCTCGACCATCTGGTGCAGGCCCTGCTCCCAGGTCCGGTCGGGCAGCATGCGGCCGGTGAACTCATCGACGATGACGATCTTGCCCTCATGGACGACATAGTGCTGGTCGCGCTTGAACAGGTGCAGCGCACGCAGGGCCTGCAGCGCGTAGTGCTCCAGCATCCAGGAGGTGCGCCAGACCTCGGAGCCCTCGGCATGCAACTCGGCGAGCTGGTGCAGCCGGTCTCGGCCGGCCGGGAGCAGCTCGATCCGTGCCTCGGCCAGCGGCAGCTCGTAGTGGACATCGGGCTCCAGCGAGGCGGCCGCGTCCAGCAGCTGCCGGTAGACAGCCGCATCGCCTTTGCCCTCACGCTGAGCAGACAGTATCAGCGGCGTGCGCGCCTCGTCGACGAGCACGCTGTCGGCCTCATCGACGATGGCGAAATGCAGGCCCCGCAGGCGCAGCGGCTCGCCGGCCTGCAGGCCGCCATGCAGCTGGCGCACCGCCATCTGCGCGCGGCTGTGCAGGCCCCGGGCATTGACGCGGTCACGCAGATAGTCGAACACCAGGTCCTTGTTGGTGCAATAGGTCAGCGCCTGGGCGTACTGCCGCGCACGCTCGTTCTGCGCCACGCCGCTGTGCACCACGCCGACCGACAGGCCGAAGAAGCGGAACAGCGGCAGCATGGTCTGCGCATCCCGCTGGGCCAGATAGTCGTTGACCGTGACCACATGGGTGGGCACGCCGGCCAGCGCAGCAAAGCTGGCGGCCAGGCCGGCGGTCAGGGTCTTGCCCTCGCCGGTGTCCAGCTCGACCAGGGAGCCGCGGATCATCGTCCAGGCAGCCAGCAGTTGCGGTGGATGCGGGCGCAGGCGCAAGGCGCGAAAGGAGGCCTCCGACAGCGCGGCCAGCGCCCGCGCGGCAGCCGTCTCATCCAGAGGGGCGAAGGCGGCCTTGGCCGCGCGGCGGGCGACCTCGCACAGGGCAGCATCGTCCAGCGGTGTCATTGCCGACGCTGCCGCAGCCGCGGCCGCCAGCAGCACCTGCTGGGCGCGGGTCGGGCTGGGGCGCAGCGACAGCAGAGCCATCGTCGCGAAGCGGTCCAGTGCCGAGGTGTCGGTGTGCGCACGCTCGGCGAACAGGCTGGGCGCCAGCTCGACATGGCGTGGCGGCCAGTCGGCCATGCCCGGCTCCGCAAGCTCCGACAGCGCGCTCATGCCTTGAAATAGCTCAGGAATAGCCGCCGCGCCGCACGCCACAGCCTTGGTGCCAGCGGCTCCATCGCATGGACAAAGCGCACCGCGACCCGGCCGCCGACGAGCCTGTGCGGGAAGTCGGCCGGCAGCGCCAGCTCGTACTCGAAGTGCGAGACGAGGGCCTTGCGACCACTCTCGTCGCGCGGGTCGGTGGGCACCGCCCCGCCGCCCTGGCGGCCCAGCGCGGCGCTGGGCAGCTCATGGCTGGCCGCAGGAACGGCGCTGACGATGCGCGCGCTCCAGACCCGGTCCACATCGAAAGGCAGGCGCAGCTGGATCTCGGTCTTGCCGTCCCGGCGTATCGCCTCGGCCGCGCCCTGGTCGACGATCACCCGCACCCTTGCCGGCTCGTCGGGCATCACATGGCCCAGCAAGTGGCCCTCGCGCAGGTAGCGACCGTTCAGGTCATTGGCACCGTCCAGCCACAGCCGGCCGGCCGCGGCGGCGCGTATCTCCAGTCGGTCGGCCCGCTGCCGGTGGTGGGCCGAGGCGGCCAGCTCGCGGGCCAGCTCGACGCGCAACTGCTCGGCACGGGCCGGATCATCGACCAGGGCCGCATCGACCCGGGCGCGGGCCGCCTCTTCGCGCGCAGCCTGCACCGCCTGCACACGTTCAACGGCCGGATCGTGCAGGCGGGCGACCAGATCACCCGGCTCCAGCCACTGCCCAGGCTCGGCCACCAGCGCTTCGACGAAACCTGCCTGACCGGCGCGCAGCTGGGCACGCTCAGGCAGTGACAGCACGCCATCGACCTGGGTGCGATAGGGAAAAGGCAGCACACCCAGCAGCAGCGCCAGCGCGGCCAGCGCCGCAAGCACGGCACGACGCGCCGGCGCGCCAGCCTCGTTCTTCAGTACCATGCGCTGCAGCCAGGCCAGGCCCTTGTACAGCGGCACACCGAGGCCGGTGACCACGCTCCACAGCGCCAGCGCCATGCCGACGACGAAGTACTGCGTGGCCACAAAGGCGGCGATCGAGAACATCACGATCAACCGGTAGGCGAAGGACAGCGGCGCGTAGAACAGGAACCATCCGGCCTCGCCGCGGGCCGCCACCGGCGAATGGGCGCGTCCGCGCTTCAACAGATAGCGTTCGATCAGGTAGATCCAGTACTGGCTGGCCCGTGGCGCCAGGTTCGGAATCTCCAGCGCATCGCTGGCGATGTAGTAGCCGTCGTAGCGCAGCAGCGGGTTGCCGTTGAACAGCACGGTGCTGACGCTGGCCAGCACGGCCACGTCATAGGCCAGCGCACGGGCAACACCCGGCTCCAGCAGCAGCCACAGATAGAAGGCCAGGGCCGCCACCGCCAGCTCGACCAGCATGCCCGCGCCACCGACCAGCATGCGCGCCCGCTTGTCGGCAAAGGTCCAGGCGCTGGACGCCTCGACATAGGGTACGGGCAGGAAAAGCAGCAGCATCACGCCCATGTCGTGCACCTCGCCGCCATGCAGCTTGCAGGCAATGCCGTGGCCCAGCTCGTGCAGCACCTTGACCAGCGGGAACAGCAGGGCCAGCAGCAGCAGATTGTCCATGGCCAGCAGCTGCTCGCCGAAGTTCTGCGTCAGCTCGTGCCAGTGCAGACCGGCCAGCAACAGGGCCGGCGCCACAAAGGCCATCCAGGCCAGCGCCCCCCAGCGGTTGAGGATGGGATTCAGTGCGCGGACCATGCGGCCCAGCAGGCGGTCGGGATCGACCAGCGGCAGGCGTATGGCCATCGGGTTCAGCCAGCGCTGGCGCCAGCGTTGGCGCGACTGCTTCGCCTCGCGCTCGCGCAGCTCGGTCAGGTCGGGCATCGTGTCGGCGGCCAGCAGATCGAGGCCGTGCAATTGCCCTAGCAGGGCCAGTATCTCTTCCTGGCTGGGCGTGTGCTCGCCGGCCTGTGCGGCCAGCCTGAGCCACAGCTGCTCCAGCGTCGTGCGGCCATCGAGCAACCGGATGATGCGATACGCCGGCGCATCGAAGCGGTGATATTTGCCGTTGATGCCGTCCTCGACCACATACCAGAGCTGGTCGCGGTAGCGGTGCAGATGGACGCGCAGTGCATCGCGCAGGCGCGGTGCCAGCGGCGCCACGCGGTACCAGTGGCTGTTGACCAGCTGGGCACCAAGGCGGTCGGCAGACGCCGAGGCGTTCACAGTCCCAGCGACCACAGCGTGTACCTCGCGCCATCGATGAAGCGGTGCAGGCCCACCCACAGCAGGCTGTGCTCGCCGGCCTCGACCTTGGCCACACCCTCCATGCCAGGCTGTATGCGTGCCAGCTGGGCGGGCGTGGCGTTCAGCGCCGCCTCGACGCGGAAGGCATTGACGCCATTCTCGGTCGTCGCCACCGGTGCAATGCGGGCCACCCGCAAATCAAAATGCTCGCCGGCCAGGCCGCTCAGCACCAGCTCGCCGGCACGCTCGCTGCGCAGCCGGGTGATGTCGCGCTCGTCCACCTTCAGCACCACACGGTAGCTGTCCAGCGGCGCGATCTCGAACAGCACCTTGCCCTGCTCCACCGGTGCGCCGAGCTGCTGGCTCAGATCGCCCTTGACGACCACGCCGTCGAAAGGGGCGACGATGCTGGTGCGGGCCAGGCGTTCACGCACCAGGGCCAGTTCGGCCTGCGTCTGCTGATGCTCGGCCTGGGCCAGGCGCACGGCCACCGCGTCGGAACGGGCCATCGCCTCGCGCAACTTGCGCTCGGTCAGCTCGGCCTGGGCCGTCCACTTCAGGTCTTCCAGTTTCAGCTCCCTATCGTCCAGCCGGGCCAGCACATCGCCCTGCTTGACCGCATCGCCGGCGCGCGCCTTGGCCTCCTGCACAAAGCCACCGAACGGCGCGACGGCTGCGCGCTGCACCCGGCCCTCAATGGTCGCCGGGGCGCTGACGCGGTGCTGCACCGGCACCAGCGCGGCCAGGGCCAGCGCCACGGCAAGGGCCAGGCCGGCGAGCTTCAGCCCGGCATGACGTGGTCCCAGCAGCGCGGCCCGTGCATCGACCCAGGCACTGTGCGCGTGGCTGGCCAGGTTGCGGCGCGCCAGCCTGTGCAGGGCCAGGCCGGGGGCCAGCGCCAGCGCCGCCGTCTGCACAAAGTCGTAAAGCTCGGTCGTGGGTGGGCTGTCGAAGGCCAGCAGCAGCGCGGCATGGGTCTGGCCCTGATGCTGCAGCGGCAAGACCATCACCGCTGCGGCGCCGGCCTCGCGACAGTAGTCGGCCAGCGCACTGGCGGCCAGCAGCGGGGCCTCATGAGCGCTGCCGGGGGTCGGAAAACACTGCGCTTCGCCCAGCAGCACCGCCTCGCGCATCGCCTCGCGGGCAACGGTCAGCAGATTGGAGCGCTGATCGAAGCCGGCCGAGCCTGAGACGCTGACCAGCTCGATCTGCCGGTTGTCGGCCCGCGCCAGCATCACGCTGCGGCTGGGCAGTGCCTGGGCCAGCCGGTTGACGACCCAGCGCGCAGCATCTTCGGCCGCGGCCTCGTTCATCACACCCAGCAGCAGGTCCTGCAGCAGACCGGAGCGACCCAGCTTGTGCTCGCGCTCTAGCAGCTGGCGGCGGTCGAACAGGCCGGTCAGCCAGCCCGCGCCCCAGTGCAGCAGGCGCAGCGCCTCGCGCATCGCGGCGTCTCCGCGCACCACCACATGGAGCACGACGACGCCATAGCTTTGCTGGGCACCCAGCAGCGGATAGGCCCATTGCGCCAGACCGTCGCCCTCGTCCTGCATCGCGCCGCGGCGCTCGACCAGCGCCTGCTGGGCGATGCCGGCCATGAAGGCCATATCGCGCTCCGGGTCGGGCCAGACGGCGGCCGGCGCATAGCTGTCGCCCTGTTCGTGCAGCAGCAACAGCCCTGCCTGGGTGCCTGGAATCCACTGGCACAGAATGCCCAGCCAGGCCCGGCACAGCTGCTCGGAGGTGCGCGCATTGGCCAGCAGCGACCAGAAGTCGGTCGCCATCTCGGGCTCATCGCCCGAGCCGAAGCTGGCCATCACCCGTGGCTCGCTGGCCACCGCGCCCACCACCCGGGCCGAAGCTGCGCCGCCGCTCATTGCTTCAACCCCGTGCGTTGCGGCGGCGCAGCGGCACGGCGACCACCGCCAGGCCGGCCAGACACAGCAGCCAGGCTTGGGGTTCGGGCACGGCCGAGGCGATGACGGTGGCCACGGTCCCGGCCTCCAGATCCTCGTCCAGCGTCGAGTAGGCCAGGCCGAGTATCAGTGCCGTGCTGCCGCTGCTCAGACCGGCGTTGGTGAACGAGAAGCGCAGCACGCCCTCGCCCGCAAACGTGGGCAGTACGAAAGGGTCGGGGAACGGCGGCGCGCCCAGCGCCCAGGTGATGACGAAGACACCGGGCAGGTTGGTGCCGACGAAGGTGCCTGCGCTGAAGTCGGGCGCCGTGCCGGCATAGCTGAAGGTCGGCGCAGCGTCGAGGCTCAGCTTGGTGGCGTCATAGGCCAGGCCCAGGTCGAAGCTGATCAGCTCCAGCGGGTCGCTGCCGAAGTCCACCTTGAAATCAACCAGCGCATGGGCGCCGGGGGCCACCATGACGGGGCTCTGCAACGGGGTCAGTGTGATGGCGGCCTGGCTGGGCGAACCCATCAGCGCCAATGAAGCGGCGAGCGGTGCCAGGGTTTTCTTGAGCAGGGAGGCTATAGTATTCATAAGATTCTCGTTTCACAGTTCAAGGGTCAGGACTTGCGCAGTTCGACGGCCGCTGCCGGTGCGGCACTCACCGTCCAGGCATTGACCTTCCTGGCCGGTGCCTGGGCTTCGGCCACCCAGCTGTCGAGCCAGGCACCGTCGGCCGCGCCGAGATCGAAGCCGCTGGGCTTGCGATCCAGGCTCAGCGACACGCCCTGGACCGTGGGCTTGACGGGGATCGCGGGGATCTCCTTCTGCATCACACCGCCCAGATGCAGGTTCAGTCGCGCCGCATCGCTGGCCTGCACCGCGCCATTGGCCGTGATGTCGCCAAGCAGCAGCGGGTCCAGCAGCGGCCAGGCGGCAAAGCCGCTGTCCTGCTTGCCCGCCACCCGCTGGATGCGCTGGCTGTCCACCGCCGCATAGGCGCCATCACCGCTGGCGTCGCCGATATAGGCCACCACATGGAGGCCTGCATCGCTCTTCACTGGCTTGGCGCCATTGTCGATTTGCGCGTTGCCGAGGGTCAACAGGTTCGAAGAGCCATAGACGGCACTTTGAGGAACCATGGCCTGCAGATGGCCCAACACGATGCGACCGGCCGGCAGCGCACTGCTGGCGACTATCGTGACCTTGGCCTGGCCTGGTGTCGTCAGATCCACATCGACGGTGCTGCCCGCCGGCAGGTTGCCGCCGGCCAGGCCGGTGATGTTCAGCAGCGCCGCGTCGTAGTTCAGGGTAAAGCTGATGCGGGTGGCACCGGCGGCGTTGTCCAGGGTCAGCGGGAAGTTGTACCCGGAAGCCGCGATGGCCAGCGTCTGACCCGGGCCTCGTGCCACTTCGCCTATGCCCAGCACCGCAGCATTGCTGGCCGCGACGACAAAGCTCCTCTGGTAGTTGCCGCCGGCCGTGCCGTCGGCATCGCCATCGAGCAGCGCGCCGATCTTCGTCGTCACGCCGTCGTCGCGCGAGGCCAGGGTCACGGTATACGCGCCCTCGCCCAGCACGCCGCCGGTGCGCACAAAGGTGAAGCCCTTGCCATCGGCATCCAGCACCAGGCTGCCGGCCACCAGCGCACCACCGGGGCCGGTGACGATCAGGTCACTGGCGCCACTGGCCGCACCGGGTGCCTCGCTCTGGCCGCTGTACAGGTTGAGCTTGGCGGCATCGACGGCCTCGGTGAAGCGCAGCTTGAAGCCCGAGTCGGTCTGCGTGAAGCTGCTGACCTGTAGCGGGGCCGCGGCGCGATTGATGCTGAAGGTCCGCACATAGGCGTCGCCGCCGGTGCCATCGCCATTGCCGTCCAGCGCATTGCCGGCGGTGTCGAACAGGCTGCCGGCCAGGGTCAGTCGGTACAGGCCATCGGCCAGAGGGCCGTTGACCAGCTGCAGCGTGAGGTCGGTCGCCGGATAGGAGTAACCGGGCTTCAAGGCGATCAGTTGGTCGTCGGCCGTGTTGAACAGGCCATCGGCCCCGGCCGAACGCAGCTCGTAGTTGGCCGCGCTGCGTGCCGACACACCGTCCAGCGTCTCGCTGAACTTGATCTGCAGGCTGCTGAAGCGCTGATTGATGTTCCCTCCATCGACCGGCAGGTTCGAGATGCTGACGACCTTGGGCGGCGTGCGGTCCTGCGAATCGCCCTGGAACTCATAGGCACCGATGTCATGGAAGTCCAGACCCGGCTTGGGTTCCCACATCAGGGACGCCGCATTCGACAGATTGGACTGGCCGTCATAGGCCGCCAGCACATAGGTCTGGCCATTGCCGGCCGAGACGCCCACCGTCGGCGTCAGCCCCGCCGCGCTCTGACCGTAGTCGAAGCGGAAGCGGCCGTCGCTGAACAGCGTGACCGAGAAGTTCACCGGGTTGGCCGTGCCCTCCTGCACCGCGGCCCAGCGAATCGTCACCTGGCCGCCCACCGTCTTGTCCACATAGACATCGCGGCTGGTATCGGCGCTGTTGGTGGCCAGGTTGTCCCACAGCGGCGCAATACGGGCATTGCGCAGCAGACCGTCCAGCGTGTTGCTGTTGCTATTGCCGGTATCGGGGCCGGCGAACTGCAGGAAGCCGTTCACATCGACCCGCACCGAGGTGTAGGTCTTGCCGTAGAAGTTGAAGCCAAAGGGAAGGCTCAGCTGGGCCGAGCTGTCGGTGTGGCGCAGCGGCAGCTTGGTGCCGACATCGGCAAAGCTGCTGCCACCCATCGCAATGCCCACGTACAGCGGCAGGCCCTCGCCGGTGTTGGCCGTGCTCGGGTCGTCACGGCGCGGGCGGCCTTCGATGTCCAGGCTGGTACCCGTCCACATGCTGCCCGCGTCGATGGCGGCCGAGCCGGCGCGCAGGCCGAAGTTGTCGTCGCTGCCGCCACCGGTCGTCACGCCCTTGTCGCCGAGCACATTGTCGGCACCGTCGATGTCCAGGAACATCGGGTTGCCGGCCTTGCTGCCGGCGTCCTGGCCGGAGGCGAGCCTCCAGGCGGCCAGGCTGCCGGCCTGCGTGCCGTTGATCAGGCCGACGTTGCCGCCCGCCAACGGGGTGTGGAACAGATTGAAGTCCGACTTCAGGCTGGCCCCACCGCTGATGACGTTGACACCGTAGCCGCTGTTGACCCAGATGATGTTGTTGTACAGCTTTGCGTTGCTGCCGTTGACGCGGACCGCATCGCCCACCTCCTGGTAGATGGTGTTGTTCCGCACCGCCTGCGCGCCGCGGTCACCGGTGATGACGACGCCGGCATTGGTATTGGCATAGACCAGGTTGTTCTCGATCTGGCCGCTGGCGGTATCGGCAATGCCGATGGAGTTGCTGTAGATCCGGTTGCCGCGCGCCGTGCCGCTGTTGAGCGTGATGCCGGTGGTGTTGCTGTAGGCCTCGTTGTTCAGCGCCAGCCCATTGCCGTCGACGCGGATGCCGCTGAGATTGCCGTAGGCCTTGTTGCCCGAGGCCTCGGCATTTGCGCCGCTCAGCGCCACACCATGGGTGGCCGCTGCCAACTGGTTGTAGACCTGGTTGCCCATCACCCGCGTGTGGTTCTGCGCATCGATGCCGGTGCCGCCGTTGTCATGCACGCGGCTGTTCTGCACCGTGATGACGCGGCCGGCGCTGTTGCCGGAAACGTAGATGCCCTTGCCGGTGTTGCCATGGATCTCGCTGTTGTCGATCATGCCGCCATCGGCGCTGAGCGACACGCCGCTGGCATTGCCCTGCACCACCGCATCACGCAGCAGGAAGTCGTCATTGCCGCCGGCAATGCTGATGCCTGTGGTGTTGCTGTAGATCCGGCTGGCGATGACGCTGACGCGATCCGAGTCCACCCCGGCGGCCGCCAGCACGCCGGTCTGCGCGCCGGTGAGGCTCAGATTGCGCAGGGTGACGTTGTCGGCCCCGAGGAACTGG
>NZ_SNXS01000001.1:110519-857409 GCF_004362525.1 Roseateles toxinivorans | reverse complement strand
GATCCGAGTCCACCCCGGCGGCCGCCAGCACGCCGGTCTGCGCGCCGGTGAGGCTCAGATTGCGCAGGGTGACGTTGTCGGCCCCGAGGAACTGGAACACCGCCGTGCCGCTGGTCGTGTTGCCACGGTTCAGCACCGTGGCATGGCCCGGTTGCACCGCACCCGCTATCTGCACGCCCGAGTCCTGCGCGTCGATGACGATATTGGTGGCCAGCTGGTAGTTGCCGCTGTCCACATGGATCACATCACCCGGGTTAAGGTCATAGGCGCGCAGCAGGGCCGCGAGGCTGGCCATCGGCTTGTCCGCGCTCTTGCCCGAGTTCGCGTTGTCGCCGATGGCTGATGTGTACTCGTCACCTGCCGTCGAGCCGTCGTTGATGTAATAGTCGGTGCCGCCGTTGGCGATCAGGAAGGCCTCGTCGCTGGTGTCGGTCACCGTCTGCTGTGGCAGCTCGGCGCTGATGCGCAGCAGGGCCTTGTTGCCCTGTGTCTCGGCGCTCGGCGTCCAGCTGGTCTGGCCCAGGCCCTGGGCGTTGACGCTCAGGCCTTCGGCAATCGTCGTCCAGGTCTGGCCCAGATCGAGTGACAGCTCCAGGCTCAGGCTCGCGCCTGCCGGAATGCCTGTCGAGCGCCAGCTCACCGTCACCGCCTGATCGGCCTCCAGCTTCTCCAGGCCATTGGGACCCAGCAGCTGTATCGTCTGCTCGGCGCTGGCGGTGGCTTCGTTGCTGTTGCCATAGGCGCCCAGATCGATGCGCCCGCCATTGGGCTGCGGCTCGTTGCCGTAGGCGCTGGCCGGGTTGCCGCGGTCCACCGCCACCGAGTCGGTGCGCAGGTGCACATCGTCGTCGGCCGTGCCGAGTTGATCGTCGGCGCCATCGGCATCGACGTAGCCCGGGTTGGCCGTCAGGCTGCTCTTGTCCTGGCCCAGCTCGTAGAACCAGTCGCTGCGCGTGGCCAGGGTCTTGCCTTCCCAGGAACCGAGCTTGGCGTTGGCGCCCAGGGCGAACAGGTTGTAGTCGGACTGGAAGTCCTCCTGCGAGGTGCTGTTGACCTTGATCGCCGTGCCGCTGCCGCGCACATCCAGGATGTTGTTGGTGATGCGCACATTCTTGCTGCTGCCCTGCACGACGATGGCGTCGGCCGTGCTGGTGATGATGGTGTTGTTCTCCACCACCGGCGTGCCACTGACGCCGTCCAGCACCACGCCGTTGCCGCCATTGCCGATGATGCGGTTGTTGCGCACATCGGCCTGATTGCCGCTGACCATCACGCCCACGCCTGTGTTGGCGTGGATATGGTTGCCCGCGATGACATTGCTGCTGTTCAGGCTGTACACGCCGGTGGTGTTGGCGAAGACGTGGTTGTCCACTGCATGGCCGCTGCCGATGACGCTGATGCCGGTGGCATTGCCCGAGACCTCGTTGCCGCTGGCCACCGCCCCGCCGTTGACGGCAATGCCCGCGCCCACATGGCCGCTGACCTGGTTGCCCGTGACCTGCACGTTCCAGCTGGCGGCGATGCCGCCACTGCCCAATCCGGCGGCCTTGTTGCCCGAAACCTTGTTGCCGCTGATCACCGTGGCATTGCTCTGACCGGTGGCCGGCGAGTTGCTGGCGCTGATGCCGGTCTGGGCGTTGTCGCGCACCTCGTTGCCCGTGACCTTGGCCCGCGCGCCGCTGACGGTGATGCCGTTCGAGCCGTTGTCGCGAATCAGATTCTTTGACAGCACGGCGTCGGTGGCCGCAATCGTCACGCCGGTGCCGGTGTTGTTGCGAATCTCGCTGTCTGTCAGTTTGAGGAACTCGTTGCCGGCACCGACCGAGACACCGGCGCCGCTGTTGCCGAACACCTTGCTGTTGAGCACCGTGACATGATCCGAGTCCACCCCGGCGGCCGCCAGCACGCCGGTCTGCGCGCCGGTGAGGCTCAGATTGCGCAGGGTGACGTTGTCGGCCCCGAGGAACTGGAACACCGCCGTGCCGCTGGTCGTGTTGCCACGGTTCAGCACCGTGGCATGGCCCGGTTGCACCGCACCCGCTATCTGCACGCCCGAGTCCTGCGCGTCGATGACGATATTGGTGGCCAGCTGGTAGTTGCCGCTGTCCACATGGATCACATCACCCGGGTTAAGGTCATAGGCGCGCAGCAGGGCCGCGAGGCTGGCCATCGGCTTGTCCGCGCTCTTGCCCGAGTTCGCGTTGTCGCCGATGGCTGATGTGTACTCGTCACCTGCCGTCGAGCCGTCGTTGATGTAATAGTCGGTGCCGCCGTTGGCGATCAGGAAGGCCTCGTCGCTGGTGTCGGTCACCGTCTGCTGTGGCAGCTCGGCGCTGATGCGCAGCAGGGCCTTGTTGCCCTGTGTCTCGGCGCTCGGCGTCCAGCTGGTCTGGCCCAGGCCCTGGGCGTTGACGCTCAGGCCTTCGGCAATCGTCGTCCAGGTCTGGCCCAGATCGAGTGACAGCTCCAGGCTCAGGCTCGCGCCTGCCGGAATGCCTGTCGAGCGCCAGCTCACCGTCACCGCCTGATCGGCCTCCAGCTTCTCCAGGCCATTGGGACCCAGCAGCTGTATCGTCTGCTCGGCGCTGGCGGTGGCTTCGTTGCTGTTGCCATAGGCGCCCAGATCGATGCGCCCGCCATTGGGCTGCGGCTCGTTGCCGTAGGCGCTGGCCGGGTTGCCGCGGTCCACCGCCACCGAGTCGGTGCGCAGGTGCACATCGTCGTCGGCCGTGCCGAGTTGATCGTCGGCGCCATCGGCATCGACGTAGCCCGGGTTGGCCGTCAGGCTGCTCTTGTCCTGGCCCAGCTCGTAGAACCAGTCGCTGCGCGTGGCCAGGGTCTTGCCTTCCCAGGAACCGAGCTTGGCGTTGGCGCCCAGGGCGAACAGGTTGTAGTCGGACTGGAAGTCCTCCTGCGAGGTGCTGTTGACCTTGATCGCCGTGCCGCTGCCGCGCACATCCAGGATGTTGTTGGTGATGCGCACATTCTTGCTGCTGCCCTGCACGACGATGGCGTCGGCCGTGCTGGTGATGATGGTGTTGTTCTCCACCACCGGCGTGCCACTGACGCCGTCCAGCACCACGCCGTTGCCGCCATTGCCGATGATGCGGTTGTTGCGCACATCGGCCTGATTGCCGCTGACCATCACGCCCACGCCTGTGTTGGCGTGGATATGGTTGCCCGCGATGACATTGCTGCTGTTCAGGCTGTACACGCCGGTGGTGTTGGCGAAGACGTGGTTGTCCACTGCATGGCCGCTGCCGATGACGCTGATGCCGGTGGCATTGCCCGAGACCTCGTTGCCGCTGGCCACCGCCCCGCCGTTGACGGCAATGCCCGCGCCCACATGGCCGCTGACCTGGTTGCCCGTGACCTGCACGTTCCAGCTGGCGGCGATGCCGCCACTGCCCAATCCGGCGGCCTTGTTGCCCGAAACCTTGTTGCCGCTGATCACCGTGGCATTGCTCTGACCGGTGGCCGGCGAGTTGCTGGCGCTGATGCCGGACTGGGCGTTGTCGCGCACCTCGTTGCCCGTGACCTTGGCCCGCGCGCCGCTGACGGTGATGCCATTCAGCCCGTTGTCGCGAACCAGGTTCTTTGACAGCTCGGAGTCGGTGGCCGCAATCGTCACGCCGGTGCCCGAGTTGTTGCGGATCTCGCTGCCGCTCAGCGTGAATGATTCATTGCCGGCGGCCACGTTGATGCCGGTGGCCGTGCCATAGACCTTGCTGTCGATGACGCTGACCTGGTCGGAGTTGGCCGTGGCCGCGAGCAGCACGCCGGTCTGTGCCCCGGTGATGCTGAGGTTGCGCAGTATCACCTTGTCGGCGCCCTGGAACTCGAACACCGCCGTGCCCGTGCCGGCATTGCCCCGGTTGATCACGGTGGCGTGCTCGGCCGCACCGAGGATCTCGACGCCGCTGTCCTGCTCGACGACGAAGATATTGGTGCCCAGCGTGTAGTTGCCGGTATCCACCTTGATGATGTCGCCGGAGTTCAGGTCATAGGCATCCAGGATGGCCCGTATCGAGGCCTTGGGCTTGTCCGGCGTCAGGCCGTCATTGGCGTCATTGCCGACGGCCGAGCTGTACTCGTCGCCGACCAGCGAGTTGTCATTGACGTAATAGACGTGGATGGGCGCCAGCACCTCGAACTTGGCGTCCGAGCTGTCGGTGATGCTGGGTGCGGCCACCGATGTGATGCGCAGCTCATAGTCGCTGGCCGGATCGAAAGCCTCGCCGTCCACCGTCCACAGATAGCTGCCGTCATTGACCTCGTTGCTGGCCAGCAAGGTGAACTCGGTCTGGCCCGCGCCGCGCACCTCGATATTGACGGTGCCGGTGAAGCCGAACGAGCGCCAGCGCAGCTCGACGGTGCTGTTCTGGCCAATGCGCTCACCGCCATTGGGAGCCAGCACGGTGATGAACTGCGCCGGACTGCGGCCTGCCTGGGCCGTGTTGCCATAGGCCCCCAGATTGATGTAGCCGCCGTTATTGGCCGGCTCGTTGGTGAAGGCATCCACCGCGCGGCCGCGGTCTATGGTGACCGACTGCTGGTCGCTGACCAGGGCCATGACGGCCTGCAACTGCGGCAGGCCGCTTTCGCCGCGCACCGGTGCCAGCCCACCACCGGCAAAGCCGCCGTGCAGGCTCTTTTCATGGAAGTCATCGTCGCGGCCATCCGACTGGGCGTTCACATAGCCCAGCTGGTCGTCCACGCCGTCCATGTCCACGAAGGCGGGGTCGGCCACCAGGCTGTTGGCGTCGCCAAAGGTGGCGCTGCGCCAGGCCGCGAGGTCGGCCCGATCTGCCCCCTGCCAGGCACCGAGCTTCGCGCCAGCGCCACTGGGCATGAACAGGTTGTAGTCGGACGCGAAGCCCTGCTGGCTGTCGGCCGCGACCCACAGCGCATAACCCTGCGAGGCGCCGAGGATGTTGTTGTAGAAGCGCACGTCCTTGCTGCTGCCGTCCACCCGCACCGCATCGCCAACAGTCTGGATGACCGTGTTGTTGATGAAGTCGAGCTGGTTGGCGCTGATCTGCACGCCGCGCAGGCTGTTGGCATAGATCAGGTTGTTGCGCACCCGGCCCGCGGTCGAGCCCTGGCTGTCGTCAATCTTCAGCCCGGTGGCGTTCGAATAGATGACGTTCTCGGCCACCTCGCCATGATCGGTCTGCACGCCGATGCCGGTGTTGGCGTAGACGCGGTTGTTGCTGATGCGGCTGTTGCTGCCCTTGATCTGTATGCCGTTGGCATTGCCATGGACCACATTGGACTGCGCCAGCGCACCGCTGTTGCTGTTGATGCCCCAGCCCGCCGTGCTGCCCCAGACCGTGTTGCCGGCAATCAGGGCATAGTCTGCCTCTATGCCGCCGCCGCGGTTGTTGTAGATCAGATTGCCGTTGCCCTTGCTCAGATCGGTGTCGCCGATCACCGTGCGTTGCGCCTCCGTGCCACCGGCGCTCTTGATGCCGACGCGGTTGTCATGCGCGGTATTGCGCTGGATCAACGCGCCCTTGCCGCCGTCGAAACTGAAGCCAATGTCATTGCCCCAGGCCTGGTTGTCGCTGGCGGCCGTGAACAGGCCGCTGATGCTGAAACCGCTCTGGCCATTGCCGTAGGCGCTGGAATGGGTCAGTGCAGCGAAGCCGCCGCTCAGGAACACGCCGTGCAGCTTGTTGTCGAAGGCCACCAGGCGGTCGAAGCTGGCGAACGGCGTGGCGCTTTCGATGCGAATGCCGTCCTGGGCATGACCCGAGGCGGTGAGGTCGCTGGCCTGGAAGCCGTCCGAACCGTCGTGCACATGGAGGCCTCGGTTGGCGTTCTCCAGGGTCAGGTGTCGCACCGTCACGAAATCGGCGTCAATGAGCTCGATCAGCGCACGCGTCTTGTCGCCGGCAATGGCCGGGAACAGGCGTGCGATCTGGCTCGCATCGACCGGACCGGTGATGGTGAAGCCCTCGTCCTTGCCCATGCCCGGGCCGACCGAGTCGGCCAGACGGGCGCTGACATCGGCATCGCCGCTGACGGCGATGTTGTCGATCAACGGATAGTCGCCGCTGTCGATGAACAAGGTGTCGCCGGCCTGCAGCTCATAGGCCCGCAGCAGATTGACCGGATTGGTCTTCGGCGCATCGGCCGTCTTGCCGGTGTTGCGGTTGCTGCCCACGGCGCCCGGGGTGTAGGCATCGCCGGCATCGCTGCCGTCGTCCACATAGAAGTTGTGGCCATCTTCGGGCACGCTGAAGGTTTCCTGCGCGCGGTCCATGACCTCGGGTGCATTGACCAGCGAGATCTGGATGCGCAGGCCCTTGGTGCCGAAGTCGATGCCACTGTGCTGGGGCGTCCAGATGAACTGGCCGTTGTCGGCCACCGAGGCGGCGATATTGGCCAGCAGCCTGGGGCCGTCCGGTGTGTCCTGCAGCAGGTCTATGCGCACCGGCGAGTTGGCCGTGTTGTTGCTGGTCTCCCAGCGTATCGTCTGCGGCTCGTTCTTCTCCCAGTCGGTGTACAGATCGGGCCAGCGCAGGGCGATCTTGCGTGCCGTGCTGGTGCTTGCCTCGTGCGTGCCGGCGCCATAGGCACCGACATCCGGCGTGAAGCCATCGGCCACCACGCCCAGGAAGGCCTGGTCCACGGCCACATCGTTGGGCGTGCCGCTGTTGCGCAGCGCATCGACGCGCAGCACCGCAAAGCGCGCACCGGCGGGTATGCCGGTCCGTCCACCGACCAGCTCCCAGCGGTCGGCCGCATTGGTGGCCTTGACCAGACTCTCGCCCAGCACCGTGCCATCGGCGGCCAGGAAGCTCAGTTTCAGCGTACCGGTGTCGCGTGAGCCGGCCTCGCCGGCGCCCAGCGCAGCCGTGCGCAGGCGGGCGCTGAACACCATGTCCAGCGTACCGCTGTCCAGCTGGGCGGCGGTGTAGCCTGCCGCACGCAGATCGATGTTCTGCCAGGCAAAGCCCTGCTCCACGCTGCCCGCGGTGAAATACTTGCCGCCCTCGTAGGCGTTGCCGGCCTTGGCGCCGGCATCGGTGTTGACCGTCCAGCCCGCGGTGCCGTTCTCGAAGCCGGCGTTGTTCAGCAGGTTCTGATAGCTGAGGGACTGGCCGATGTCCAGCATTGCATTGCCGGCATCGACACCGGGGCTGCTGGAGCGCAGACCGGCCGTGGCGTCGAACAGGCGGAAATCGCCGCGCGACAGATCACGGAACTGCGGCCGCGCCCAATCCGGATTGACGGCGGTGGCGCCAATCGAATGCTGGTCGTAGCGGGCCACATCGACCTGCCAGTCGAGCACATCGGTGAAGGTCTTGGTCCAGAAGACCAGAGCCCCGCCGCCGCTCTTGTAGAGGTTGTTGTAGTCGCTGTAGAAACCGGCCTGCGAGTCATTGGCCACATAGATGTCGTAGCCGCCCTCGGCCCAGAGGATATTGCCCTGGATCTCGACATTCGAGCTCTTGCCCTGCAGACGGATATTGTCCCCGGTGGCGGCATAGAAGGTGTTCTGCGCGATACGCAAATCGCTGGCACCGGTCAGCTGCAGGCCGGCCTTGACGTTGCGGTCGAACAGGCTGTGCGTGACGCGCAGGCCGCCCATGTCGGCCGTCACGTCGACGGCGATCTGGTTGGCCGTGAAGCGGCTGTACTGGATCGAGCCGGCGAAGTTGGCCACCGCACGGTCATTGTCGTGCAGCCACATCGCCTGCTCCAGCGAACTGCCGCCCAGCACACCGGTGCCGGTCACGGCAACCACGCTGCCACTGACCTCCTGCATCTGCACCTGGGCGCCGTTCATGACGATGCCGGTGACGTTGTCCTTGAGCTGATTGACGCCCGAACCGGCGACGAAGCCCAGCGCCTGCGCTCCCGACACGCTGGTACTGATGCCGATCTGGTTCTGGCTCAGCACATTGCCGCTCAGCGCAGCACCCGCGCTGTAGCGCACACCGGTCTGGGTCTTCTCGATGCGGTTGCCATCGATCAGGCCGGCGAAGGTCTTGCCGATGTCCAGGCCCACGCTGCCGCCGCTGATCAGGTTGTCGCGGATGCGGCCGCTGGCGGCCACCGCCAGCTCCAAGCCGGTCTGCGTGGCCTTGATGGTGTTGGCACTGATGGTCAGGCCGCTTGCACCGACCTCGGATTCATTACCCTCCTGCACCTTGAGGCCGCGCAGCGTGTTGTGGTCTATCAGCGCACCCTGTACGGCGCCGGTGACCGTCACCGTGCCGTTGATCTGGTTGTGCGTGATTTGCGCGCCGCTGCCGTTGATCAGCTCGACGTTCTTGACGACCGATTCGGTCAGCGTGAAGCCGTCCGCGTCCTCGACGATGACATTGCCGGCACGTACCCGGGACAGCAGCACATCGTGAGCGCCGGCGGCCACCTCGATGCTGCCCACCAGGCCGTCTTCACCAAACAGCTGCACGCCGGCGTCGTCGGCCTCAATGGTGATCGCGCCATGCTCGCCGATGATGATGATGCTGTCGCCGGCACCCAGATCCTGCTCGTCCAGAATGTCCTGCAGGCTCACGCCCTTGGACGAATCGGCCACAAAGGTGCGGCCCAGCGTGGCCGTCATGCCGCGCACATAGACCTCGGGCTGACTGCCGAAGGCATCGGCCCAGGCCACGCTGGTGCGGCCCTGGGCGTCTGTCGCCACGGCCAGGTCCTGGGCACGGCCGCCTGTGAGGCTGAGCCCTCGGCCCGTGGCCTCGCCCGGCACCTCCTCGGCAAATGCATTGCCGTTCCAGCGCATTGCATTGAGCTGGGTCGCCAGCTCGGTGGCACCCGGGCCGCGCAGCCACAGCAGGCGCAACGCGTCACCGCCGGCCGACAACGTCGGCTGCGAGATCGTGTCGTTACCGAAAGCTATGCCGAAGTCGGCTTGCAAATGCTGAGCACGGGTGGCGTCATAGCGCGCCACCAGCAGACTCGCACCTTGATCCGAGAAGGCCTGCCAGGCCATGAACAGCTGGCCCTGGTGATAGGCCAGGCTGGGTTGGGCGTTGTGGCTGAGCGAGCCCTCCAGCAGCCCATCCGCTGCGGCCGAGCCGGCAAGCACCGACCAGGCCGTGCCGTTGAACTCCTGCAGCACCACCTGACGGACGCCGCCGATCACCTCCGTCCAGGCGGCGGCCACCTTGCCGCCATCGCTGGCCAGGGTCAGGCCTTGCACGGCCGCACCGCTGACCGGCGCGATCAGGCTCTGCCAGGCACCACCTTCGAAGCGGCGGGCCTGCACGGTCTTGGCATCCGCCGCGCCGTCCAGCCACATCACGACCGGCCCTGCGGCCGTCATCACCAGCTGGGCGCTGTCGGCCTGGCCGCCCGAGGACAGGGTCCCGAGGCTGACCCAGGCGCCGCCACTGAAGCGGGCGGCTCGTATCTCCTGCTGACCGCCCTTGGTGGATGTCCAGACGACGATGGGCGCACCTGTGCCATCGATGGCGATGCGAGCGTCGAAAGCCGACTCGGCCGTCAGCGAGCTGCCGCTGGCGCTGCCCAGCGACACCCAGGCGCCGTTGACCAGCTGCGCCACCCGAACTTCAGGGCTGCCGTTGCGCGTTTCGGTCCAGACCACGAACTGCTGGCCATTGGCCACCGCCATCGCGGGCTCGGTGGACAGCCCCCCCGTTCCCGACAGGCCACCACCCGTGACCGTGCCACCCAGGTCGGCCCAACGGCCGCGCTGGATAACACCGTCGGGCAGCTTGGCCGCCGCGCGGTTGATCGTGTAGTTGATCGCCTGCAGTGCAGGCGCCGCGGTTGGCGTCGGTGCCACAAAGGCGGAATCGTCGCCATTGCCGCCGAACTGGATCACATTGCCGCTGCCACCGCCGGCCTCGGCCTGGGCAAAGCCCTGGGTCCCGTCGATGAGATCGTCACCGCCCTCGCCATACAGCAGGTCATTGCCGCCCTGCCCATAGAGCTTGTCGCGGCCCGAGCCGGCCTCGTTGCCGCCGGTGCCAAAATCGCCGTAGAGCTGATCGACCGCGTTGTCGTCGTTCGCACCGCTGACCGAGTGGCCATACAGTGCGTCGTGGTCGGCACCGCCCAGCATCAGGTCGGCGCCTGCGCCGCCCTCCAGCAGGTCGTCGCCGGCACCGCCTTCGATGATGTCGTCGCCACTGCCGCCGCCGATCTGGTCGTTGCCGGCAAAGCCGTACAGCCGGTCGTCGCCGGCACCGCCATCCATGCGGTCGGCGCCATCGTTGGAGCCGTAGACCTGGTCATTGCCGTCGCCGGCATCGACCTCGTTCAGGCCCGCACCGGTGTGGACGATGTCGTCGCCGGCGCCGGATGCTATGCGGTCATTGCCGAAGCCGCCGTCAATCAGGTCGCCGCCGCTGCCGCCGACGATGTGGTCATCACCCCATTCGCCGCTGAGTTCGTCGGCCACGCCATCGTCGGCATCCGGCGCCACGCCATAGATCGTGTCGTTGCCGAGGTGGCCGAAAATCTTGTCGGCGCCGAGGCCACCGTACACCAGGTCATTGCCCGCGCCCGCGTCGATGACGTCCTTGCCCGAGCCGCCGTCAATGAAGTCGGCGCCGCCCTGGCCATGGATCTGGTCGTCGCCCGCGCCGCCCTCGATCAGGTCGCCGGCGCGCACGCCGTCGCTGAAGTCGGGGTCGCTTTCGCCACCGTCGTTGGAGCCGTAAATGATGTCGTCGCCATCACCGCCACGCAGCACATCGCCGACGCCGCTGCCGGCCACCAGCAGGTCATTGCCCGCCGCGCCGCTCAGATCGTCGGCGCCATCGCCGCCATACACCTGGTCGTCGGCGCTGCCGCCGCGGATCTCGTCGGCACCGCCCATACCGAAGGCGATGAGCTTGACGTTGACCGAAGAGGCGTCCATCAGGTCGCCATCGTCATCGCCCTCCATCAGCAGCTCGGCCGCCGTCACCGGGCCGTTGACCCGTATCGTGCCGCCTTGGGCCCTGTCGGCATTGCGGTAGTCGGTGCGCAGGGTCAGCCGTCCTCCGATCTGCACCTTGCCATTGATCAGCACCGCGTCGCCGGACTGCAGGGCCACGGCGCCGAGCAGCGCCGAGATGCGGCCCTGCTCGCCGATCAGGATGTGTTCGTCGGCGGCCAACGTGTCGGTGGTGCTCAGGCGCACGTCACCCGTGCTTGCAACCACCTGCTCGATGTTCAGACCCGAGGCGGTCTCGCGGATGAAGACATCGCGTGCGGCCAGCGCATTCAGCGCACCGGGCGCCGACAGCTGGGAGTCGATCTCCAGATCGTTCAGCAGGCTGCCGATGGCGCCGGCCTGTGCCGTCAGGCTGATGCGATTGCCGGCCACGTCGGCCAGCGCGTCGCCCTCGGCATCGACAATGCCGCCGGCCGCAACCAGGCTCACGTCGTGGGCGCTGGATCGGATCTCGCCGGCACGCAAATCACCGTCCACCTCGGTCAAGGTGATGCTGCCATTGCTGCGCACATCGATGCGGCCCATGCCGGTCAGGTCGGTGCTGGCAGTGATGTTGATGCGCGTGGTGCCTGCATCGGCCTGCACGACGATATTGCCGCCGGCCTTGAGCATCGCGAACGTCGCATTCGTGTCGACCTGCACGCCACCGATGGCGAAGATGGCCAGCGGCGGCTCGAAGGCCGGGCCGGCGACATCGGGCTTGTAGTGGTTCTCATAGGTGGCCGTGCTGCCACCGATGCCGCCGGCCATCTTCTCGGTCACATCGACCAGATAGCTCGTCAGCACCTGACTGACGGCGGTCTGCAGCAGGCTGGGTCGCAGCAGCAGATCGATGTCGGCACCCGCCTCCAGCGTTCCGACCTTCATGTGGCCCGGCGTGGCACTGCCGCGGTCCAGCAGCCCCAGGCCCAGGGCCATGCTGCCGCCGGCCTTGGCGTTCAGTCCGGTCTCGCGGCCGGCGCTGGCCACCAGCTCGATGTTCAGGCGCTGGTTGCTGGCGGCGATGCGGCCAGCGGCCTGCAGGTCCACCGAGTTGCTGCGCAGCAGCTGCGCGGCAGTCGACAGGATATCGCCCGCGCGGGCCACCACCGTGGTGTTGCCCAGCGGGTTGTCAATCACCCCGTTGAGCACCACATTCGCGTGGCCGGTCTGGGCCAGGTTCTCGATGCGCAAGGCGGTCGGGCCGTAGTCATGGCTGATGTCGAACTGGAACTGGTTGATGTCCGCCTCAATGGACACCTGGGCCCGGCCGCTGCTGTCCACCGGTTTGATGTCACCCACCCACAGGTCCTTGGTCGAGTGGTTGATCAGCTCGACCGTCTCGAAGCTGTGGCGGCCCTTCAAAGTGCCCAGCGTGCCCTCTATCGTGCCCAGATTGCCGGGCAGCAGACCCATGGGCACGGCATTGACGGCAAAGCGGGCCTTGCCGATGCCGCCGTTGTTGTCGATCTTGCCCACGACGATGCGGCCAGCCTCGCTGGTCGCGGTGACGCCCTGCGCCTCGGCGATATTGCCGGCGGCATCGATCACCAGCTTGGGCGTCGGTGCCGACAGCAGGATCACATCACCGTTGTAGTCAATATGACGAACACGAGACTTGGTCTCGTGGGCGGTGAAGTCCGACCCCTCCAGCGAGAAGCCGGTGGCGTCGCCGGTGGCCCGCGCCAGGCTGTCGGCATTGACGGCCTCGACATTGAGGTCCTTGCTGGCCAGGCTGGCGCCATCGGCCACCGTGATGCGCGAGGCCTGGCGCTGGATGGCCCAGGCCTCGGCATCCGGCCCGCCGAAGGCGCTGCCGCCGTCGGCAAAGGCATGGGCGTGCAGGTTCGCGTCCTGATGGACGGCCTGCATATTGAGGTTGTTGACACCCGTCAGTTCGGCGCCGGCGGCCACATCCACACTGGCGTTCGACTTGAACAGCGTGCGTGCCTTGGCGTCCGGGTCCGAATAGACCACCGAGGCGGCCGAGGCCTCCGAGCGGGCGTCGATCTGCGAGTCATCAACGCGGGCCTGCACGTCCAGCTTCTTCTCGCTGCGCACCAGGGCACCGGCGGCGATTTTGACCTGGGTGTTGCGCGCGTCGCCGCTGAAATCGTTCAGCGCCTGACCCACGGCCCAGAAGGCATTCGTTGCACCGCCGGAGCCCAGCGCGGCGTAGGCCATCGCGTCAGCCGTCGCTTCACCGCGTGCGCCCATGCGTGCGGTCAGGGCGATATCGCCCTTGGCACCCAGCTGGGCGCTGGCGCCGATCTGTGTAGTGGTCGTGGGCAGCGATTCGACGATCGCGTCAGCCCCACCCGACGACACCCCCGCCGCGGCCGCGCCGGCCACCGCGTTGGCAATCGCCTGCTGGCGGCTGTCGCTGCCCATGGTGATCTGGTTGCCGGCGTTGACCTTGGCGCCGTCGCCCACGCTGGCCGTGGTCGTCTGCTCCAGATTGATGCGGGTCGTCGAGTTGCCGAAACCAGCGAACAGCGAGCCCGACACTGCACCGGTCGTGCCCTCGGCATTGACATGGCTCAGCGCATTGACGATCACATTGCCGCTGGCGTCTATCTGCGCGCCAGCGCCCAGGCCGGCGCTGACCACCGGCTTCATCGTCACCGTGGCCTTGGCGCCCACATCGCTGATGGCCAGGCCGAAGCCCGGGCCGACGCCATGGGCGCGAGAAACGCCGTCTATGCCCAGCGCGTCCGGATTGGCCACCAGGCCACCGGCGCCGACCAGGCGTGCGCCACCCGAGTAGGTGCCGCCAAAGTCCAGCTCCAGCCAATGCTGGCCCTTCACACCAGCGCTGTTCAGGTCCAATCCCTCGACGCCGATGAAGTGCGTGCCTCCGACATTGGTTGTGCCCAGATTGATGGCCGCACCACCGGCACTCTCTGCCAGCTGGAAGCTATTCGCGTCGATGCGCCTGACGTAGTAGCTGCGGCCGTCGACCAGGCCGTCGATGGCCTTCTCGCCGCTGCGCGCCAGGCTGTGCTGCGAGGTGTCGGCCGCGGTGCTGCGAGTCAGGTTGACGAACACATCGGTGCCATCGCCCTTGATGGCCTGGGTCGACAGCTTGATGTGCGTCGCATCGACGCGGTAGACGTAGTAGCTGCCGCCTCTGCTCAAGCCACCCAGGGCCGTGCCGCCCGGTTTGCCATCCAGGGTGGTGGTGTTGTAGACCACCTTGTCGCCGGTCTGGAACGGCTGGCCGTTCAGCGGTGCGGTGAGCAGCAGGGTGTCGGTATCGGCATCGGCCGCGCTGCCGGTGAAGCGCCCCGTGTAGGGCGCGCGGTAGGTCACCGCCTGACCGTCGGCGAAGCCGTGGTTGGCCAGTGTGATCGCTTCGCTGGTGGCGTTGACGGCCGATGTGGCGAAGCCGCTCAGGCTTCGCGTCACCGCCTCCAGGCTGCTGCCGAGCTTGACGGTGTTGGCGTCGATCACGCGCACGTAATAGCCCTGGCCGGCGACCAGGCCGGCGATGGCGCTGGCCGCGCCACCGGCGTCAGGAGCGAAGTTGTAGACCATGCGCTCGCCGGTCTTCAGCCCATGGGGGCTGGCGAAGCGTATGGTGTCGTAGCTGCCATCGACATCGCTGGCCTTGAATGGGTTGCCCAGCTTGACCGTCATGTCATTGACAACGATCACGCCGTAGGACTGATCGGCCGCAATGCCGCTCATCACCGTGCCATTGCGCAGCTGGTACTGCACGCGGTCGCCGGTGGCCAGGCCGTGGGGCGCTTCGGTGCTGATGGTGTTGGCAGATGAATCCATCGCCGCAATGCTGCCGTCGGCCAGCGTGACCGGGCTGCCATGCAGTGCCTCGACCAGCACGTCGCCGGCCGTGATCTGACTGCCGGCCGCGGCCAGCGCCGAGACCGTCGGCGTCACCGTCACCTCCGCCTTGACCATGCCAAAGCTGCCGGCCAGGCCGACATTGACGGCCTTGGCCCGAGCATCGGCATCGGTCAGGCTCTTGGCCCGCACCTGCACCTGGCCCGCCACGTCGACCTTGGCCCCGGCGCCCAGCTCCGCCTGCAGCTTGCCGCTGCTGGTGGCCGTCACGACCGATTTGCCGGCGTTGGTGAAGCCGGCCAGATTGGTGGCATCGACCATCGCGTCGGCGCGATCGGCCCCCTGTGCCTGCACCGACAGGCTGGCGCCGCTGATCTGGGCATTCGTGCCGATCAGCGCACGTTCATTGCCCGAGGCCGTGGCGCTGCCGCTCAGCAGACCCGCGCCGACGGCGCTGGCGCTGAAGCCGACGCCGCGCGTCTTGGCCAGGTTGAAACCATCGGCGTTGACCGTCACGCCGTTGCCGGCGGAGACCTTGGCACCCGCATTCAGCGAGGCCTGCACATCTGCCAGCGAACGGCTGTTGGCGATAGAGACGCTGGCCGCCGCAATCGCGACCGACGGTGCGTCGGCATAGGCATAGACGCCCGGCAGATCAACACCCGACACATTGTTGGCATTGCGCAGCGCCTGCCTTGTCGCCGGGTCCACATTGTGGGCCGCGGCAATGTTCAGCCGCCCGCCCACATTCAGTTCCCCGCCGGCGCTGGCGCTCAAGACCGGTGCCAGCTCGGCGGTGACGACGCTGGCCCCGGCGGCCAGGCCGCCAATGCTCAGCGAGAACACCTGGGCATCGACCGTCTGCGACGTCGAGGCCACCACATTCAGATCGCCGCTGCTGCTGATCTTGCCGCCGTCGCCGACGCTGGCCCGCACATCGGGCTTGGCATAGATCTCGGCCGAGTTGATCGTGAACGCACCGATGCCGCCGGCCATGGCCGCGACATCGAGTTCGGCGTCCAACCGTCCATGGGCCTTGACGTCGATCTGGCCCACCGTGCCGTCCTGGCCGATGCGGGTGTTGCTGCCAATGCTGGCCCGCACATCGGTGGCATTGGCATTGCCGATATTGACGCGGGCGATCGAGGCACCCACCGGCACCGCGCCTATGGCCGCACCGGCCGTGGCGCCCAGCACCGTCTGGTCGGCTTTGGCCTGCACGCTCAGCGCCCCGGCCTGGCGCACGACGGCGCCGTCCAGCAGCTGCGCGCCGCTGGTGCTGCTGTCGTTGATGATGGACACCGCCGCGCCGAGGCCGACGATGCCGCCGGCCGCAGCAATGCCCAGCTGATCGACATGCTCTTTCAATTGGCCGTTGATGCTGATCTGGCCGCCGGCGGACAGATCGCCGGCCACTGCCGCCTGCGCGTTGTGCGCGACGTTGAGCACGCCCACCGAGCCGCCAACGCCTACCATGCCGATGGCGCCGCTGCCCACCGTGAAGTCGCTGTCGCTGCGGTCCTCGGCCTGCACGCTGATCGCGTCGCCGGCCACGATCTCGGCGCCCGCCTCGACGAGGCTGGCCGTGCCCGGCGACGCTGCCGTGCTGGCCATCAGCGCCTTGATGTCACTGGCCTTGGGGCTCTTGCCGGTGACGCTGGCACCGGCCTGGCTGCCGATCTGGGCCAGGCGTTCGCCGGCCGAGTTGCGGCCGTCGCCCGTGTTGCCCTTGTCATAGCTGCCCAGCAGGCCGCCGATCTGGCCGCCCTGCGCGCCGAGCTGGTCGGCCGCGCGCTGGTCCATCCGTTCGTTCTTGTCGTTCTCGAACGCGTTCTCACGCACGCCGCGGCTGTCCTGGTAGTCGGCCGTCAGGCTGCTGCCCAAGGACCACACCGACACCGAGCCGGCGAAGCCGACCACGCCGGCACCGCCGCTGATCGCGAAACCCTGGTTGTCGGCCCGCTGCTGGGCACCCACGGCCACATCGTCTTGCGCCGCCACCCGGGCGCCGCCGCGCACGGTGGCGCTGGTGTCGTTCTTGACACTGCCCACGTCCACCGCACCGGCAAGGCCCACCGTGCCGCCGCCGATGGCGCCGGCAAACGACAGCGTCTCGACCTGATCGGCCGCGCGCACCACCACATCCTGCTCGGCCGAGGCCTCGCCCTGACGGCGCTGGTTGATCAGCGCACCCTGGCCGATCTCGGCCAGCGTATCGGCGTCGATCAGGCTCACCGTCACCCCGCCGGCAATGCCGACCGCGCCGATGCCGGCGGCAATCGCCAGATGGGTGATGTCTTCCTTGCTTTCGGCCTGCACCACCAGGCCATGGCTGCTGCCCTTGCCCAGCGCGTCGGCGGTGGAGGTGCCGTCCAGCACCCCGGTCAAGCCCTGGCCCTGACCCAAGGCATCGACCTGCGCGCCGCTGCCCACCACGGCCGCCGTGTTCTTGTCCAGATTCAGCACGCCCACCGACGCACCAATGCCCGCCGTGCCGGCGCCGATGGCACCCGACACGACCAGCAGCTTGCTGTCGTCGCTGGCCATCACGCCGACGTCGCCGCCGGCCATCACGCTGGCGCCCGCACCCACCGTGGCCTGCGTCGCCGTCGTGATCATGGGCACGGTCACCGCGCCGCCGATGCCGGCCGTGCCGCCGCCGATGCCCGCGCTGATCATGACCAGGCTCTCCTCGGCCTGGGCCGTGACGATCACGTCATCCAGCGCGTTGACTGTCGCGCCGGCGCCGATCTGGGCCTGCGTTGTCATATTCAGCGTCGTCACGCCGACGGCTGGTGCGATGCCGGCCGCGCCGGCCACGGCCAGGCTGCCGCCGACCTCCAGATGGTAGAAGTCGCTGGACGCGCCGACCTGCACGCTCTGGCCTGCGGCCGCCGTGCTGGTGTCAGCGTTGATGCTGGCATTGCTGCCGATGGCCGCACGCACCGTGGTGTCGAACACATTGACACCGGCCGCCGCCGAGATGGCTGCCGTGCCGGCGCCACCGCCGGCCAGCACCAGATTCTTGATGCTGTCGCGGTTGGTGGCGCTGATGGCCAGGCCGCGCACCGCCTGGGTATCCAGCTCGGTGTCGCGCAGCCCCTTGAGCAGCGGGTCGCCACCGATATTGCCTTGCGGGCCGTCGTTGCCAATGTCCAGGCTGCCGATGTCCCTGGGCGAGAAGCGCAGGTCGTCGGCCTTCGGACGGTTGCCGTTCTTGATGTCGGCCGCCGCGCCCACATTGCCGGCGCCGGCAGAGAAGCTCTCGACCAGCTTGCCGATGGCGGCGTCCATGGCCGCATGGCCGTCGGCCGTCAGCTTGGCGCCGTCGCCGACAAAGGCCTCGACGCGCTTGGTCACCACCGGCACGCCCACCGAGGCGCCGATGGCGGCCGTGCCGCCGATGGCGATCGAGCCGGCGATATTGGTCACATCGAGATCGTCGTCGGCCGTGATGGCCACGCTGCCATGGGCATGCACATGGCCCGCGCCCAGCGACGCAGCTGTGCCGGCCGGGTCGTCGCCGACAAAGGCCCTCACCGTCACATCGGCCACCAGCACGCCCGCCGAGCCGGCCACACCGGCTGTGCCACCGCCACCACCGGCGGCAGTGACGGCAAGCAAATCCTCGCTGGACAGCGCCTGCACGCGCAGGTTGCCCGCGATGTCGGCATTGACCCCGGAGCCCAGCTTGGCCTCGGTGTTCTTCGTCAGCTTGGTGACACTAGCACCCGCGCCTATGCCGGCCGTGCCGCCAAAGCTGACCGAACCGGCCACGTCCAGCATCCCGGTGTGGTCATCGGCCAGCACCTGCACGGCCGAGGCATGGATCGTCGCGCCATCGCCAATGCCGGCGCGCGTGGTTTCGTTCAGCACATTGACGGCCGCCGAGCCGGCCACGCCGGCAGTGGCGCTGCCCGCGCCCGCGGCGGCAAGGCCCAGCAGCTGCTCGCTGGAGGCGGCCTTGACGGTCAGCCCACCGGCGCCGCTGGCACGCACATCGGCTTGAAGGCCCAGCTGCGCCTCGACACGGTCGCTGTGCACCAGCGTGGTATTGGCCACGCCGATGCCGGCATCGCTGCCCAGGGCCAGCTGGCCGGCCACCTGGGAGCTCTTCAGATGTCCAGAGGCCTGCACGCTGACCTGGCCGCCATCGAGGCCGACCTGGTTGCCGGTCACCGCCTCGGTGGCGGTGTCCATCACATAGACGCTGACCGAAGCGCCGACGGCCACCGAAGTGCTGAGGCCGGCGGCCGCGGCCACCGAGGTGATGTCTTCGCTGCTTTCGGCCTCGATACGGATCGCGCCGCGGGCATTGATGTCGGCGCCGTCGCCGACCTTGGCCGAGGTGCGCTTGTTGAATACGCCGACATCGACGCCGGCGGCCACGGCCACGCCATCGCCAAAGGCGCCCGACAGTGCGCCGGCCGCCGAGACCAAGGTGGTCTTGTCGTTGGCCAGCACGCTGACCGACTGCTCGGCCGGCGCGTTGACCACCTGATGGTTGACCTTGACGCCCTGGCCCAGCGAGGCCTCGGTGACGCCGTCGATGACGTTGACGACCACCGAGCCGCCCACGCCCAGATCACCGGCGCTGGCGCCGGCACCGGCAGCGCCCGAGCTGATCGGTTTGGTCTTGGGTACCAGGAAGATGTCGTCCTTGGGGTCCAGGGCAGCCAGCAGCGGGTTCAGCGCCGCATCGGCACGCACCGTGGTGGCGCCGGCCGCATCGAGGCTGGCGTTGTCGCCCACGGTGGCCAGCGTGTCCTGGTCGAGCACGGTCACGGCACCGGCCACGCCGACGCCCTTGTCCTGGCCGATCGCACCGCCGGCCGCCAAGGTCTGTTGGCCGACCCGGCTGGTGGCAGCGATCGTCAGGTTCTCGCTGGCTTGCAATGAAGCGCCAGCAGCCACCCTGGACTCGGACTTCAGATGCACGACGGCCACCGCCGCCGAGCCGCCGACGCCCTTCTCCTTGCCGCCGGCCGAGGCCGCCGCGGTGGTGCGGAAGTCGGCGCTGCCGCCCTCCACATTGCCCGAGGTCACCGCCACATTGCGGCCCTCCAGCCGGGCGCCCTCGCCCACCTGGGCGCTACCCTGCACCTCGGCCACGGTCACGCTGACCGCCACGCCGACATTGGTGTCGGACAGCATATTGATCGCCGAGCCGCGCGCCTGGTTGGTCGCATCGGCATCGGTGGTGGCGGCGACCTTGACGTCGCCGCTGACCGACTTCAGCTCGGCACCGGCGCCGACCACCGCCTGGTTGCTTACCTTCAGCGAGGTCACGCTGACCACGCCGGCCACGCCGATATCGGCCGTCTCGAAGCTGGCCTCCTTGTCGGCCTTTGCATTGGCCTCGTCGACGCCTTCCTGGGCCTTGGGCACCTCGGCCTTGTCCTCGGCGTCGACATTGGGGTTGTTCTTGACCTGGTTCTCGGTCTCCTGGTCGGCCTTCTTGCTGTCGGCCGCTGAGCCCTGGGCGCTGGCCCGGGCCTGGATGCTGCTGCTGACCAGGGCCTCGCTGGCCACCGTGATGTCGCCGCCGGCCGTGACCGAGCGCGCGGCGCGGGCTAAGACGCGATCGTCCAGCACGTTGACTGCCACATTGGCGCCGACGCCGGCTTCACCGCCGGCGCCATCGGCATTCGACGTGGTCTCGGCCTTGTGGCCGTGCTGGGCCTTGATCTCGACTTTGCCGCTGGCCGCGAGCGCATCGCCCGTGCCCACCTCGGCCGTCTTGTCGTGATCGACGATGGCCAGGGCCACGGCCGCACCGACGCCGGTGCCCGAGCCGCTGCCGGTCTTGCCGGCGGCCGCGCCGTTCTTGGCCACGGTCGTGACCTGGTGGTTGCCGGTGGCGGCGATGCTGACGTCACCGGCCGTGCCGGTGAGCGCAGCGCCATCGGCCACACGGGCCGTCGTCTCGGTGTCGATGACGTTCAGCGCCACCGAGGCGCCGACGCCGGTGGTACCGGCTTCCACGCCCTTGTCCTTGGGCTCGGCCACCGCCTCGCTGCGGGTGTTCTGGTGGGCCGTCACGCCCAGGTCACCACCGTTCAGCGCGATCTTGGCGCTGCCGTCGACGGTGGCCCCGCTGTCGGCATTGACGATATTGATGGCCACCGAGCCGGCCACGCCGACCTTGTCGGAGCCGGCGCCGGACCTGGCGCGGGCCTCGAAGCCCATTTCGGGCGCGGCTTCGCCTTCGGCCGCGGTGCCGGTCGTGGCCTGCACCGTCAGGCCCTTGGCCGTGACCTCGTTGCCGGCCGCGATCTGCGCCCGGTTGCTGACCTCGGCCACATTGATGGCGACGGCCACACCCACGCCGCTGTCCGTGTTCTCGCCGCGGGCGACGGCCGAGCCATCGGCCACGGCCTTGGCATCGCTGTCGACCTGCGCCTTGACGCTCAAGGTCTTGCCGGCCGTGAGCTTGCGCCCGGCGCCGGTCGCGGCCAAGGTGTCGGTATCGGCCACATTGACGGCAATGGCACCGGCCACGGCCAGCGCCTCGGACTTGCCCGTGCCGCTGCTGCCGTCGATGCCGGCCACTTCGGCCTTGCCCTTCTTCGGCGCATCGGCGCTGTCGCGCTTGCTGCGTTCGGCGGCCAGATCATCGGCGGCCTTGCGCTGGCCGTCCTTCTGGTTGTCCACGCCCTTGGGATCGGCGGTCGCGTCCTTCTGTTTGCCGCCCTTGGCGCTGGCGGTCGCATTCGATTCGCTGGCCTGCTTGCTGCTGGCCGTGATGGCGATGGCGCCGCCGGCTTGCGCATCGCGGTCCAGCAGCGCACGGGTCGTGTCGCTGACGACGCTGACGGCCACGGCCGCGCCGAAGGCCGTCTCATCGGCCGTGGCATTGCCGGTGGCCGTGGTGGTGGCGCTGCCGCCGTGCTTGGCGTTTAGCGTGAGGTCACCGCCCGCCTTCAGCTCGCCGCTGCCGGTGATCTCGGCCACTGAATCCACGTGGGCCACGGTCACTGCCGCGACGGGAACGACCGCATCGCCTCCCTTGGCTCCGCCCTCGGCCGTGGTCTTGATGCTGCGCTTGCCATCAGCCGAAACGGCGATGCCGCCCTCGGCCGTCACCGCCGCCTGGTCCTGTATCGCCGCGCGGGTGATCTCGTCCACCACATTGATGGCGGCCGAGGCGCCGACGCCGGTCTTCTTGCCGTCGGCCTCTGCCTTGGGCTTGGCCTCGGTCCGGTGCTCGCTGCTGCTCTTGGCCGTCAGCTTGACGGCGCCGTCCGTGCCCGTCTGCGTGACCTTGGCGTCTGCCGACAGCAGCGCCTCGGTCCTGGCCGCGCCCACATTGATGGCCACCGAGCCGGCCACGCCGACATCGCCACCGCTGGCACCCGAGGTGCTCTTGGCCGAGAAGACATGCTTGCCCGGCTCCTCCTCGGTGCCGGCCATGCCGGCGCTGATCGCCAGGCCCTTGGCAGCGACCTCGCCGCTGACGACGGCGCGGTTCTCGACATCGCCCACATTGATGGCCACGGCCACACCGACGCCGGTGTTGCTCGGGTCCTGCTCATTCGCCTTGGGCGCGGCGATCACCGCCGAGCCATCGGCCACGGCCGCGCCGTCGATATCGGCCAGCGAAGTCACAGACGCCTGATCGGCCGCCGTCAGCTTGCCCGACAGCGTCGCCTCGGTGCGGCTGACCGACAGGTTCACCGCCACCGCCCCGGCCACGCTCAGGCTGCTCTTGCCCTGTGCCTTGCCGTCCTTGTCGGCCACGGCCGCCTTCGGACTCGCGCCGGCCTCGGCGCTGTCGCGCTTGCCGGTGTCCGCGGCCGTCTTGTCGGCGGCCTTGCGGGCGCCATCCTTGGCCTTGTCGACGGCCTTCTCGTCCGTGTCGGCCTTCTTGGCCTTGCCGCCCTTGCTGCTGGCCGAGGCCGTGGTCGTGCTGCTCTGCGTGCCGCTGGCGGCGATGTCGGCCTTGCCGCCCATCGTCGCCTCGCGGTCCAGGCCCGCGCCCGTGCGGTCATTGACCACGCCGACGGCCACCGAGATGCCCACGGCCGAGTCTTCGCCGGTGCTCTTGCCCTTGGCCGTGGTCGTGGCCTCGCCGCTGTGAATGGCAGCGATGTTCAGCGCGCCGCTGCCGGCCAGCGTGCCGGCGCCCTTGGCTTCGGCGATGGTGTCCAGATTGGCCACCGTCACCGCCACCACCGGGGTGACGCTGGTGCCGCCGGCGCCCTTGGCCTCGGCGCCGCCCTCGGCCGTGGTCATGATCGCGCTCTTGCTGGTGGCGGTGATCGCAACGTCACCGGCGCCCTGCACAAAGGCCAGGCCCTCGGCCGCGGCCTGGGTAGTCTCGTCGATCACGTTGACGGCCACCGAAGCGCCAAAGCCGGTCTTGCTACCGGCAGCGCCCTCATCCTTCGGTTTGGCCTCGGCCTTGTTGTCGGTGCTGCTGGCCGCTGCCAGCTTGACCGAGCCATCACCGACCATATTCAGCCGCGCGGTGTCGTTCAAGCGGGCCACCGTATCGGTACCGCCCACGTTGACGGCTAGCGAACCGGCCACGCCGATATTGCCGCCGCCGGCGCCGGACAGGCTGCTGGCGCTGAAGGTGTGCTTGCCGTCCTCGCCCAGCATGCCCGCCGTGGCGCTCAGGCCCTTGCTGGTGACGACGCCGGCGACGCTGGCCAAGGTGTCCACATCGCCCACATTGAGGGCCACGGCCACGCCGACGCCCCAGTTGCTGTCCTGCCCCTCTGGGGCAGGTGCGGCGATGGTGGCCGAGGCGTCGGCCACGGCGCTGCCATCGATGTCGGACAGCGCCTTGAGGCTGACCGCCTGGGCCGCTGTCAGCTCGCCGCCGAGGTAGGCCTCGGTGCGGCTGTCGGCCACGTTGACGGCAATCGCGCCGGCCACGCTGACGCTGGACGTGCCCTCGCCATCGGCGTCCTTGTCAGGCGTCTCGGCCTTGGGTGGCTTGGCCGCGTCGGGCGCCTCGCTCTCGCCGCGCTGGCCGGCCGCGATGGCGGCCTTGTCGGCGACGCTCAGCGCCGCGTCTTTCTGCTTGTCGGCGCCCTTGGCGTCGGTCGTCTCGCCGGCCGGCTTGCCGCCCTTGGCGCTGGCCGTGGCGGTGCTCACGCCGCTCTGCTGGCTGCTGGCGCTGATGTCGGCCTTGCCGCCCAGGCTGGCCCTGCGGTCGAGGCTGGCGCGCGTGGTGTCGCTGACCGAGCCGATGGCCAGCGACACCCCGACAGCGGTGTCGCCCTCGGCACCGGCGCCATCGGCCTTGCCGCTGGCGGTGGTCGTGGCCTCGCCAGCATGCTTGGCGCTCAGGCTCAGGTCTCCGCTGCTGGCCAGCGTGCCGGTGCCATTGACTTCGGCGGTGGTGTCCAGCGTTGCCAAAGTCACGGCAATGCTGGGCACGAAGGCGGTGGAGCCCGAGGCGCCACCCTCGGCCGTGGTGGTGATCTTGTTCTTCGAGTCGGCGGACAGGGTCACGCTGGCCGCGCCAGCGACCTCGGCGCCGCCGTTGATACGCGCCGTCGTGCTCTCATCGGCCAGATTGAAGGCCACGGCCGCACCGATGCCGGTCTTCTTGCCGGTCACCTCCTTGGGCTTGGCCTCGGCCAGGTGTTCGCTACTGCTCTGCGCCTTGAGGCTCAAGGCGCCGTCACCGGTCAAGGTCAGCCGCGCGGCGTGATCGACGGTGGCCAGGGTCTTGGCCGAGCCGGCGTTGATGGCCAGCGCACCGGCCGCGCCGAGCTTGCCGCCACCGGCGCCGGCCGCGGCCACCGCCTTGCTGGTGTGCTTGGCATCGTCGGGGGTGCCCGCTGTCAGGCTCAGGCCGGCGCTGTTCAGTTTGCCGGCCATATAGGCATGGGCCTCGGCCGCGCCGACGTTCAGCGCGATGGCCACGCCAACGCCCTGGTCGTTGCTGTTCTCGCCGACCAGGGTCACCGTGCCATCGGCCACCGCCGCGCTGTGCGCCTCGGCCTCGGCCTTGATCGTCACCGCACCCGCGGCCGTGACCTCGCGGCCGACGGTGATGCCGGCATCGACCTTGCTGCTGGCCACATTGACGGCCAGCGCGCCGGCCGTGCTCAGCGCGCTGCTGTCGCTGCCCGCGGTATCGCCATTGCCGGTGGGCGTTTCGGCCTTGGGCGTGGCGCCGGCATCGGCGCTGTCGCGCGCGCCCTTGTCGGCGGCGACGGCGTCGGCGGCCTTGCGCTGCGCGGCCTTTTCCTTGTCCACGTCGCCCTCGGCCGCCTTGTCAGCAGCCTTGCCGCCCTTGACGCTGGACTTGGCCGTGGTGTGGGTGGTCTGCTTGCCCGAGGCGACCAGGTCCAGCGCGCCACCGAGCACCAGCGCGCGGTCCATCACCGCACGGGTGTTGTCAACGACAAAGGCGCTCGCGAAGGCCATGCCCAGGGCGGACCTCGTGCCAGTCGGCGTGCCCTCGGCCGTGGTGTCGGCCTGACCCTCGTGCTTGGCGTTCAGCGCCACGTCTTTCAACGCCAGGGCCTCATCGCCGCGCAGCTCGGCTACGGTGTCGTGGTGGGCCAGCGTGATAGCCGCCACCGGCGTGATCGCGGTGCCGCCCTCGGCCCCGCCCTTCGCCTCGGTCACCACCGTGTTGCTCGATTGCGCATCGAGCTTCAGGCTCCCGGCGCCATTGACCTTGCCGCCGGCCTCGACGGCCGCGCGGGCCACCGTGTCGGCCACATTGATGGCCACCGAGGCGCCTGCGCCCTCATGCTCGCCGCCGGCCGTGGTTTTTGCGTTCGCCTTGGCGCTGTCCGAGCTCCTGGTCTCGGCCGTCAGGGTCAGGGTCGTGCCCTCGGCCACCGTGATGCTGGCGCCCGCGGCGATCAACGCCTCGGCCTTCAACACGCCGGCATTGATGGCCAGCGAGCCGGCCACGCCCAGGCCCGTGGCCGAGGCACCCGAGGTCGCCTGCGCGCCGAATTGCGCGCTGCTGGCCGTGGACGTGACGTTGACGCCACCGGTCGCGCTGAGCGTGCTGCTGCCGCTGAGCAGCACCTGGCTGCCTGCCTTGGCGGTGTTGATGGCCACCGCCACGCCTACGCCGGTGCCGCTGGCGTCCTTGTTGGAGCCGTCGGCCGTGGTGCTCAAGCCACCCGCCGGGCCGCTGAGGGCCATGCCGGCATTGACGGTGATCGCCTCGGTGGCCGTCAGCGCGCCGCTGCTACCCAGCAACACCTGGGACTGGCCATTGATGGCTCCCACCGCCACGGCGGCGGCGAACTGCAGCGAGCCGTCGCTGGTCTTGGCCTCTTCCTCGGCCAGCTTCTTCTCGCTCTCGTTGGCGCCGTCGGCCGATTTCTCGGCCCCGCCCTTGGTGGCCTTGGCCAGCACCTCGGCGCTGCGCGTCGCGTTGGCGCTGATGGCAATGGCGCTACCGCTCAGCGAGGCGCTGTCGGCCAGCTCGGCCTTTGTGTCGCCGTGGATGTAGCTGGCGGCCAGCACCGCGCCCTTGGCGTCTCCGGCTGCCGTGCCGGCCGAGCCGTCGGCCGTGGTCTTGGCCGTCACCGCGTTGTTGGCGGCCAGGCTCAGCGCGCCGCCGGCGCTTAAGCCCGAGCTGCCGCCGACCCGCACCTGCGCACTGCTGTCGATGTGCGTGATGGCCACCGCCGCGTCCTTGGCGGTGTTCTTGCTGCTGTCGTCCGGGGCGCTGGCCAGCTTGGTGTCAACCTTGGCGCTGGCATCCATCGCCAAGGTGCCGCTGGCCGTGATCTGGTTGGCACCGCTCAGCGCAATCGCCGCGGCGGCCTTGGCGTCGACGACGCCCAGCTTCAGCTGCTTGCCGAACAGCTCGGTGTCCTTGCTGTCCAGCGTGACCTTGGCCTCGGCATCGATGCTGATATTGCGCCCCGTCAGCGTGGCGCCCAGCAGATTGACCTGGGCGTCGGCCACGGCCCTGATTTCGGTGCCCAGCACGCCGGCCTTGGCCTCGTCCAGCGCGGCCAGGCGGATGTCTTGCGCGGCAATGCTGGCACCCAGCGCCACATCGATGCGTTCCTTGGACTGCACGTCCAGATCGCCATCGATCTGCAGTGCACCCTTGATCAGCACATCGTCGCTGCTGCTGACGAACAGGCCCTTGGCGTCGGTGCCGTCCAAGATCAGCTGGTCGTCGCTGGCGCCGGGCACATCGGTGCCGCCGTCGAAGTCGATCTTGATCGCATAGGGCGAGGTGTTGCCGTCGAGCTTGATCGTCAGGTGATCGTTGAAGGCCGAGCCGGTGAAGGCGACGCGCAGGTTTTCATCCAGCGTTTCCGAGGCCAGGACCTGGTCGCCTCTGCGCAGCTGCAGGGTCAGGTGTGGCGCACCGGTGTCCACCACTTCGAGCGTCGCGTCCAGCGCGCCGGTGGGCAGGGCCGAGTAGCTAAGGGTGGTGTTGAAGGTCGGCTGCGGCAGCGGCGTGGCCGACAGCAGCAGGCGCTGCTCCAGGGTCTCGACGACCGGGCGACGGCGGTGCGCCGGTGCCTTCTTGGCCGGGGCTTGCTGCGGCTCGCGGCCCAGGGCCTGCTCCATCAGGCGGCCCACGGCCGACATCAACGTGTTTGTCTTGGCCACAGCCTTGGTCTTCTTTGCCATTTGTTTCTTCCTCTACCCTGGTGATGTCTTGAATTTGGTGGAATGCGTCAGGCGCCCAGCGCCCAGAAACCGAGTCGACCCAGGCCGGCGATCAGCCGCAGCCGGGACGTGCGCCAGCTGGCCAGTGCGGCAATGCGCTCCTGGCGAGCGTTGGCCTCATCTTTTTGTGCCGTCAGCACATCGACGGTATGGGCCGCGCCCGCCTGATAGCGGGCCTTGGCGGCCAGCAGCGACTCATGGGCGCTGCGCATCAGATCGGCCGAGGCGGCCACGCTGCCGGTCTCGACGCGCAGCGCCTCGAAGGCCCGCCAGACCTCGAAGGCCACCTGCGAGCGCACGCCCTCCAGATCGGCCCGGCGCGACTCGACCACGGCGCGCTGCTCGTGCATCCGGTAGTTGCGGCTCAGGCCCTCGAAGATCGGAAAGCTCAGGGTCACCGCGGTGATGCGTTCATAGGTCAGCGATGTCGGCAGCGTGCTGCCCGGCCGGCCGTTGCGGAAATTGCTGTGCGTCAGCGTCAGCGACGGAAAGCCCTCGCTGCGCACCGCCTCCAGCCGCGCCTCGGCCGAGGCCAGCTGGGCGCGGGCGGCCAGCAGCGTTGGATGCGCGGCCAGCGCCTCGTTGATCAGGCTGTCAAGCTGTTGCAGATAGTCTTCGGCCACCGGTCGCTCGGTGCTGGCCAGCGGGTCAAGATCCGCGTCGGCAGCCAGCTGCAGCGGGCTGCGCACATCGATGCCCATCACATGGGCCAGCGCACCCAGCGAGGTGCGCGCCTGGCCCTCGACCCGCACCCGGGCCAGCGTGGCCTGCGACAGCGCGGTGCGCGCCTGCAGCATGTCCACCACCGTGGCCGCGCCAAGCTGCAGCTTGGTCTCTGTGGCCTGCGCGCTCTCGCGGGCGGTGTCCTCGGCCTGCTGGGCGGCACGCACCGAGGCCGAGGCCGCCGCGGCCTCGTAATAGGCCTGGGCCGTGCCAACGAACAGCGACTGCAGCAACCCGTCATGCCCGGCCATCGCCGCGGCCAGGTTCTGCTCGGCCTGGCGCACATTGGCCGCCCGGCCGCCGCTGTCAAGCAATAGCCAGCTGAGGGTCAGGTTTGCACCATGGACCTGGTTGCCGCTGCGCTGGCTGTTGAAACTGCCCGGCGTGCGCACCGCGTCATAGCTCTTGCTGAGCGAGGCATTGACGGTGGGCAGGTAAGCCGCCTTGCTCAGGCCCACGGTGGCCGCCTGGGCAGCGGCATCTAACCAGGCCTGGCGCGCCCGCGGATTGCTGCACAGCGCGATGCGGATCGCATCGGCCAGGGCCAGAGGCGCCGCGAGCGCGGCGGCCGTGTCGTTGTCAGCGCAGGTGGCGCCCACCGGGGTGGCGTCGCCCGGCATCACCGGAATGCCCCGCTCGCCGGGCAGCACGCGCCACAGATCCAGCGACTGGGCGCTCGCCGCCGCGGTCATCGTCAGGCCTATCAGCGCAGTGGCGACAAGGCGTTGCAGTAGCAGCGACAGTGATTTCATGGTCGGGCGAGCGCTTCGAAAGGGAGGAATGGCAGGGGCAAGGAAACCCCCATTTCCGGGTGTGAGCAGTGTGCTCAGACCCCTTTCGAATCGCATGGCCCAGAGGAGCCATTGGCCCGCGTTGCGGGGAGCCAATGGCCTAAAACCAGGGCGGTGGTTCTTTGTCGAAGTTCAGGTACTGGCGGCGCGGGCTGGCCGGCCTAAACAGGTTAGGGAGACCCGACGCTCGGCGACTTTGAGCAACTGCGATTTGGGTATTACCGTCGGTCGAGGCGGCTGGCTGGTGGGCGGCATCGCAGCGGCAGCAGCCGATGGCCACCGCCGGACGGGTTCACACTGCCTGGCAACAAACACTCATTAGGCCTAGCGACTGGCTTTGGCTTAACTGTCGGCTCTACGAGGTATCGCGGGCATGAGGCCATAACGAGGCGGTTCTGGGTCGAACTGCCAAACTACTCGGCAGGAGAGCAATGCAATCACCGAGGAGCAGGTGCCGTAAAGGCGATTGCAGGGGTAAATCCTGAACCCGTGCGTCCGATTGACATAGGCGCTCTGGCCTCACCTCTCAAACTCTTGCGCGGACGGGGGAAGACGGGACGAATCATCTTCCTCCATGGGGGCTGACGCGAACATCTGGTGGTGCTGAACCGCAGGGACTGACCTGCGTAGCTGATCCAACGCATCCAAGCACTCGTGCAGCACGGCGCCCGGCGCCTGAAGCTGTATGCCTGCCCGCCCGAGGTCAGACTTCTCCACTGCCACACGAGCCAGGAGGCCGAGCGCAGCTCGAAAGAGGAGATCCCAGTCCTCGGAAGAAATGCCTCCTGCAACCTGCATGTGGCCGGTGTCGGAGTCGGTGCAGCATTGCCAGTTCGGTGAACTGGCTTCGATCTTGCGGCGGGTGAGCGCATCGTCAGCGGGATACGGCAGCACCAAGGACCCACTCTGCATGATTGCGCGCGTCTTCAGCGGGGTCGGTGCGATCAATCTGAACGCTGCTCGAAAGCGACCTCGAAAGGTCATCACGGGAGACTGGGGTGATTCGGTCATTCTCATCATATCGAGCCTCAGGGGCGCACGACGACTTGGTTCTTCACCTGCTTCACGCCCTTGACGTTGCGTGCAATGCCCTCGGCCATGGTCTTCTCATTCATGTTCTTGGCGAAGCCAGAAAGCATGACGGTTCCATTCAGCGTTTCCACAGAGATGCTGGAAGCATCAACGTCCTTGTTGTCAGCAAAGCGGCTCTTGACGGCCATGGTGATGGCGGTGTCATCGACATACGCGCCCACGGTTTCCTGGTTGCGCGTCACGGCGCAGCCCGAGGTAGCAAGCATGATCAATGTCGCCTGCGCCGCGATTAAAGTGTTGCGAACGCTCATGATGCTTCTCCACTGTTTGACCGGAAGCCAACCCGACAGCCACATTCGCCGGAAACCTCTCTGCATTGAATCTAGGCGGCGCGGAGGCGTTTCTCTGTGCGGTGCCGAACATAGCAACTTGATGCTTTTTGACCTGCGTCAAGCAACGCTGGATTTGCGCAAGGCACGGCTACTCGGTAGCGCCAGCTATGCGAGGGGGCTGACTCCAATCACAATGTTTGCGACGACACATCGGCGGCCGTTGCCGCGGACCCAAAGCTCGCGCGCAGGATCTGGAATTCGTTGATGGCGGGCTATCTGGGCTGCCGCATGCAAGTTTGCCCAGCACCAACTGTGCGCCAACGCTCCAGCATCCGTGAGGCTCATGACTTTGAGCGCATCCAGCAAGAATTCGCCCACGCAGCATCTCCACCTTCTCGACGGACGAGGAGCACAGGACGTTGCGCAAGATCACAGGAGCTGAGTTCCGGTCCACCTACAAACGCGGGTGGCGAGTTCAAAAAAGTCACGGGAGCTGTGTGATGTGCATATCGTTGCCACCAAGCACGAACCACCTTGTAAATTGGCTGCCGGAGGCCACGCTAAATCGGTGATTGCCACGACTTGAACGTGCCGTCACCTCGCTCGACGTGACATCGCTCCAAGACCGGCAAGTCCCAGCCCCATCAGCGCCCATGTACCGGGCTCGGGAACGGGCGCGCCGCTGAAGCCGCCGCTGCCGTAGTCGGTGCGTCCGCTTCCAATGGCACCATCGCCGAAGCAATCATTGGAGATCGCGTTCGTATCCAGCGTCACCGCGCCGTTGAGCGCCAAGGCCCTGCCGCACAAAATCTTCGCGGTCGTATTGAGTGTGATGCTCTGATCCGCAATGATGTTGCCAGCGAACAGCGTGTCAGTGCCCAGGGTCGCGGAGGTGCCCACCCGCCAGTAGACACCGGTGTTCGTGCCGCCATCAATCACGTTCACTTGCGCGCTGCTGGCGGTGGTGAGCGCACTCCCGATCTTGAACACGAACAGCGCGTTGGCGTCGTGCATGGCGTTGAGTGTCAATGTCCCGGTCAACTGTGCCGCTGTGTCGAAGCTGTAGATACCCGGTGTGAGTGTCAGTCCACCCAGATCCGTGCCGGTCAGGTTGCCAGTGGACGGCATTCCGGCGAGCGCAATGTAGGCCGCAGTGGCATCCTTTTGAGCCTGCTCCGCGACTGCATCGGTCTGGTGCACCGTCCCCGTGAGGGTGATGCTGCCGAGACCGGTGATCGAGGTCCCGGGGTACAGCCCGAGGTCGCCTCAGATCGTGGTTGAGCCGGTGTTGGTCACTGTGGAAGAGCCCAATACCGCAAAGCTCTGCGCCGATCCCAGAAAGGACGCTGCCGATGTCGGAGTCGCGCTACATAGCGCAGCGCCCAACGTCAGAGAAAGGGTTGAAAGAAAGCTTGCGGATTTCATGACGATCTCCAGATTGAGAAAAGCGGCCCTTGACGGTCACGGTGATGGCCGTGTCATCGACATACGCCCCCCAGGGTTTCCTGGTTGCGTGTAACAGTGCAGCCCGACGTAGCGAGCGTGATCAGTGCCGCCAGTGCCGAGATCGAACTGTCGCAAAGTGTCAAGATGCCTCGCCACTGATTGTCCGGAAGCCGTCCCGACACCTACATGCGCCGTAGGATTTCCTGTCGTGAATCTAGGTGGTGCGGACGTGCCCCTCTGTACGCTGGCGAACACAGCGCCCGCTCGCTTTTGACCTGGGTCAATGGACGCGGCATTTGGGCGCGTGGTCGACCAATGCCGTTGGTGGGACTAGCCTTGCGCTGGGCCTCACTCCGATTGCAGCCATTGCACCGACTCCTTGCCACCCTGAGCCAAGGAAGAAGGGTGTGCGCGGGAGCTGGTGATCCTTGCCGTTGGGCTATCTGGGCCGTCGAATGAAAGTTCACTCACCTCTGAGTGCGTGCCAGAGCATCAGCCCGAAGTGAAGGCCTTGACTCTGAACTAGAGCGAATCTCGCAACAGGACCCAGTCCCCGCCGTTGATCCGGCTTGTTGGTCGACGGTGCACACATGGTGATGCGTCCGTTGCGAACGATCAATGGGGCTGAATTTCAGTCCACCAGAATGCGGTTGGCTAACCAAACAAGTCACGGGGGTCGCTTGATGAGCATATCGTTCCCACCAAGCACGAACCACCTGATCGATGGCCTGCCGGAGGCTACGCTGCAGCGGTGGTTGCCACGACTTGAACGTTTCGAGGTACCGAAGGGTTTGGCGCTGCACGAATCGGGCAGCCTGATGGGCTACGCGTACTTTCCAACGACGGCCATCGTTTCCCTAGTCTATGAGACGGGAGACGGCGCATCGACGGATGCTTGCGATGGTAGGCAATGAGGGCTTTGTCGGCGTCGAGCTGCTCCTGGGAGGTGGATCTACCCCCAGTCGCGCGATCGTGCGAACAGCTGGTGAGGTGCTTGGGCTCCCGGCAGAGACGCTGCGAGACGAAATCGCCCGAGGCCCCCTGGCGACACACCTGTTGCTGCGCTACACCATGACCTTGATTGACCAGGTGGCGCAGACAGCAGTCTGCAACCGCCACCATTCCCTCGATCAACGGCATTGCCGTTGGCTGCTCATGAGCCTGGACCGAACTCAGGGAAACGAGGTGGTCGCGACACAGGGATTGATCGCCAATATGCTCGGCGTACGCCGCGAAGGCGTGACTGAAGTCGCGTTTGCCATGCAGCGGCTCGGTCTGATCCACTACGTGCGGGGGCGGATCCTGGTGCTCGACCGCAGAGGACTGGAGCGGCGGACCTGCGAGTGCTATGCGGTGGTCGAAAGGGAATACCACCGGCTACTTCCAGGAAGGGTTGCCACTCCAGTCCCGCAATGGAGCACGGTGGGACCTTGGAATCAAACGACGGTGCCGAATAATCTTCCCACCCCCGCGGTAATCGCCATGGCCAGGGCGCCCCAAAAGAAGACCCGCCATGCGCCTGCCAAGACGCTAGCGCCCCCGGCCCTGGCCGCGACGCCACCCAACAAAGCCAGAAATGCCAGAGACATTCCGGCAGTCCATGGAATCACCTGCGTGGCAGGCGCTGCGGCTGCAACGGCCATTGGCAGTAGTGCACCGGCGGCAAAGCTCGCGCACGAGGCGAAAGCCGCCTGAACCGGACGGGCAACGTGCGCTTCAGAGATGCCGAGTTCGTCGCGCCCATGGGCTCCGATGGCGTCATGCGCCATCAGCTGTTCGGCCACCTGCCGAGCCAGGGCCGGCTCCAGCCCTCGATCAACATAGATGGCTGCCAACTCACGCTGCTCGGCCAGAGGGTTCGCCTCGAGTTCTGCGCGCTCGCGCGACAGGTCGGCGTCTTCGGTGTCCGCCTGGGAGTGAACCGATACGTATTCACCAGCGGCCATAGACATCGCCCCGGCCACCAATCCCGCGACACCAGTCAGGAGGATGCTGCCGTGACTTGCGCCGGCCGCCGCCACGCCGACCACGAGGCTGGCCGTCGATACGATGCCATCGTTGGCGCCAAGCACGGCAGCACGCAGCCATCCGATGCGCTCGGTGCGGTGGCGTTCAATGTGACGATTCGACGATCTCATGAAAGATGGGAGCGTAAGGCGTTGACAAAGGTGGCAAAGGCAAGTGCACGCCAAGGAAGCGGCACATGACAGCAAATGGTCCAAGAGCTACGCGTGCCGTGCCACCTTTGATCCTATGGGCGCTCATCTGCAGCATCGTCGATCGCGTGGCTGCAGGCAAGAACTATCACCTCAAAGTCATCTTGTTCAACCTTACCGTGTCAAGACACCATGAGGACAGGTGCCTCAGACGTGAAGATCAACTTTGTTGGCGATCATTGAGAACCGACTGCCTCGTGTGCTGCTTTCCTAGACGCCCCAGGTGATATCCCCAATGGCAAGCCGTCCGGTCTTGCGCTTGATCAAGTCGCGGCGACAAGACCGTCGGTAGCGTGAACGCGTGCGCTGCGGAATGCAGTATTCGACATTCGTAAAGGGGGCACCATCAATTCGCGCAAACCGACACCAGAGCCCACCATGGGTGGCGATCTGCGCGGGGCCGGTCGCCTGGCGGTCGGGGCCGTCGCCGGCTTGGCCGGCTTGGTTGAGTCTGTGCACGCCAGTATCGTCAGGCTACCCGGGACGCGACCGCCGCTGTCCGGCCGTACCAAGGGCGTGACGGCTCTTTTCTACGCCGCGGCGCGCGGTCTCACCCAAGTGGTTGGCCACGGGGTTGACATCGCGTTGGCGCTGCTTGAGCCTTTGCTCGCTCAACGAAGCACCAGGCCCGGTTACGAGGCGTTGTTGGCGGCATTGAACGGCATCATGGGGGACTGGCTTGAGGCGCGCTCGAACCCGCTTGCGATCAAGATGCGTTTGCGCAGCGACGGCGTCGCGCTCCGACTCGAGCCGGGGGCCCTGGCCGCGGCGCTGCCGAACGCTAGCGGCAGGATCGTGGTCATGGTGCACGGTCTGTGCATGGGCGACCTGCAATGGGCGCGTCACGGTGCCGATTTTGCTGCCGCGCTGGGCCGTGACCTAGGCGTTACTCCGATCCACCTGCACTACAACAGCGGCCGCCACATTTCCACAAATGGGCGTGAGTTCGCGGCGCTGATGGACGCATTGGTTCGGGCCTGGCCCGTGCCACTGGAGTCGATCGACGTCGTCGCCCACAGCATGGGCGGGCTGGTCGCACGCAGTGCCTTGCACCAGGCTGTGCAGGCCTCACTGGAATGGCCCCTCCTTGTGGGCAAGGTCGTGTTCCTTGGTACGCCGCACCATGGTGCACCGCTCGAGCGGAGCGGCCAGCGGCTCAACCTGCTGCTCTCACTGAGCCCATACACCGAACCGTTCATGCGCCTGGGCCAGGTGCGCAGCGCCGGCATCACCGACCTGCGATTCGGCAACTTGCTCGACAGTGACTGGAAGGACCAGGACCGGTTCGCCGTCCGCGCCGACGCACGCACGCCGGTGTCGTTGCCGGCGGGCACAGTGGCCTATGTCATCGGGGCGGTTGCTGGTTCGACAGATCAGTCGATGCAGGCGCAAGTGGTTGGTGATGGCCTGGTTCCATTGGACAGCGCACTCGGCCTCCACCCGGACCCTCGCTACGCACTACCCATTCCCGAAGAGCATCGGTGGGTGGCCCTCAAGACGAACCACCTCGAACTGCAGACCTCGCCGGAGGTATACAAACGCATAAAGACTTGGCTGTCCGAGCCGCGCTCGCCATGATTGAGAGGCTGCCATTCGCGACCGGCAGCCAGAGGGCTGCCCCATATCGTCTCATCGCCCCCTCTCGACTCAGCCGAAAGGTCTCTGGCGCCATCGTCACCCAGTGCCGGGGACATGGTCGCAAGTTGATCGACATCAATTCACGAGCTGCCCTATGTGCGGTCGCGCACAGATCGTGCGCGGCACACCGCCTAAATTTTGTCATGCGGTCTGAAGACCACCCGGTTGTCTCTGCCACTGCGCGCAGACCGCGATTGGACCTACCACCGAAGGAGCATGCTATGAATTGGGAACGTATACAGGGCAACTGGAAGCAAGTCACGGGGAAAGCCAAGGAGCAGTGGGGTAAGTTGACGGATGACGACTTCGATGTCGTTGCCGGTCGCCGAGATCAGCTGGCCGGCAAGATCCAGGAGCGCTATGGCGTGGCGAAAGACGAGGCCGAAAGACAACTGGTCGAGTGGGAGCGCAAGGCGACCGACTCTTGGTTCACGAAGTAGTGGATGGGTCCCACACACCTACGTCGAGTTCCGGGACCGCGGCTGCACACTGGGAGCGGATGAATGACTGCACTCCAACCGCTATTGCGCTGGGTCGCCGGCAGTTCGTTCGGTCTCGCGGTTGTCGTGACTTCGGCAAGCGCTCAGAGCCGCGGCGAAATGCTCTACTCGACGCATTGCATCGCTTGCCACACAGCGCAGGTGCATTGGCGGTCACGCAAAGCCGCCACTGACTGGACGAGCCTCAGGGCCGAGGTGCGCAGGTGGCAGCTAGCGACCTCGCTGGTTTGGAGCGAGGACGACGTACTCGACGTGGCACGCTATCTGAACGACAGTGTCTATCACTTCGAAGTGAAGGACTCGATTTCGTCGACGAGCCAAATCAACGGCGAGGTGTCCAGACTATCTGGCCGCCCTTAGCCCGGTTGTGAACGCTGATGAAGTGACAGGCTTTCGCCTCAGACTTCTCATTGCATTGATGCGGATCAAGCTGACCCGCCCACCGATTGGCTTTGTTGCGTTGTCCGCGCCCTTGAATTCGACACCGGTTTCCTGATATTTCTCGGAGGTTTCCATGTTTGGATTTGCCACCACACTGACTGGCATGTCGTTCGACGAGGTCATGACCAGGACGCTTGCCGCATTGAAGGCTGAGGGCTTCGGCGTACTGAGCGACATCGACGTGCAGCACGCGATGAAGGAGAAGCTTGGTGCGGATATGCCCGCATACCGAATCCTTGGTGCCTGCAATCCGCCGCTGGCGCATCAAGCCCTCCAGGCTGTGCCCGACATAGGTCTGCTACTGCCATGCAACGTGGTCGTACGCGAGGAAGCACCGGAGCGCGTTGTGGTCGGATTTCTCGACCCGCAGATCATGGTGAACCTGGTCGGGCGGCCCGAGGTCAAGTCCGTGGCCGACGCGGCCGAGCAGCGACTGCGTCGTGCTTGCCAGAGTCTCGGCGGCAGCCCGCCCACCTCGGTCTGAAAGCCTAGGTGCGCGTTGCTGACTGTTCGCGAACGCACTGTCCAGCCCCAAGACCTCCCCTAAAGTGCTTTCATCACGCCGGTTCACCCCAAGTCCACTGTGCGCAGGGGCGCCAGCGTTTGACTCGGCGAATCGACTTCCTGGTCACGAGGCTCATTGATGCAAGCAGCAGGCCGGACCCGCTGGGCTCCCGACGACGCGCTGATGGGTGCCCATTGGCAGCGCCTTGTCGTCCTGTGGCTGCTTTCGCCGCTGCTCCGGCTGCAGAGCGCGCACGTGCGGCGCATCACGCCGCGCCTGCCGGAGCCACCGGGCCGCCGCGCCGGTATCACAGGCCGTGGCCCGTTGATCCGCTTGCTGGTGGCGGGCGACTCAGGTGCCGCAGGAGCGGGGGCTCCGACACAGGACCAGGCGCTGTGCGGCCAGCTCGTACGACGTCTAAGCCGGCATCACACCGTCGAATGGTGCGTGCTGGCGGCCAATGGGCTGGACTCGCCGGGGATGCTGAAGATGTTGCAGACGGCACCATGCGGGCGATTCGATGTGGTCGTGCTGTCGATGGGTGCCAATGACGCGACTGTTCTGTGCGCTCCGCTGCAGTGGGCACATTGGCAGACCCGTCTGGCCGAGCTCATCGAATTGCGCTTCGCGCCGAGCCTGCTGGTGCACAGCGCCGTGCCGCCCATGCATGCCTGCCTGGCGCTGCCGCAACCGCTGCGCTGGTTCATGGGCCATTGGGCGAAGCAGATGAACCAGAGCCTGGCCGGACTGCTGATCGACCAAGCGGGACGCACCATGCATTGGCATCCGGAAACGACGACCACCGTGGGCATGGCGGCGGACGGAATCCATCCAAGTTCTGAGGGCTATGCCGTATGGGCCGATGGCCTGAGTCGGCGCATCCTGGCCGCCCAGGCGGTCTAAGCCACTGCCCGATGGGCTTGGAATGTGCGCACCACTGGCGAGGGGCTACCGAACGCGGCGGCTCGCCACCGCATGGCCAGCGCTCAACGCGAATGGGAGCACGGCATCGGCACTGCTTGCCTTACCCGAACTGGGGAGTTCGGCGCTGGCACACTGACGTCAGCCGCCGAGCGTGCGGTCCTGCTGACCGAACCAAGTGAGGGCGGCGTCCAGGTGCTGTGGCCGAAAGTCCGGCCACAGCGCGTCAAGCACGAAGATGTCGGCGTAGACCGACTGCACAGGCAAGAAGCCGCTCAAGCGCCGCCCACCGCCCCAACGGACAACCATATCCATACGTGAGACATCGGCCGACCGCAGCCCGCCATTCTTCAGGCCAGCCAAGTCCCACTCCCAGTCGTAGTTCACGAGGAAGTTCACCTTGATGCCCGCGCCTTGACGAACGCGGAATGTTGCCAGTTCGGCGGGAAACTGCTTGGATTGTTCGTCGCCGACGACGAGCAATGCGGCGCCACGGCTGCGGATCTCCAGCGCGAAGGCGACGCAGGCGGCACGAAAGCTCTTGGCCTGCTCGGTTGGGCGGCGCGTATTGTCTTGAGTGAATCCGTAGACCGAGACTTCCTCGACACCGAGTGCCTTGCAGGCTTCGAAGAGCGCCAGGCCGGGCTCGATGCCCCGCGCGTAGCCCTCTGCCTTGGGCAAGCCCTGCTGCACAGCCCAGCGCCGATTTCCGTCCGGGATGAAACCAATGTGTCGAGGTAAACGTCGCGCGCTGCGCGACGAACTCTCGATGCGCATGGAACAAGGTTCAGCACTCATCGAGTGGTGCAGCAGGTCGCAACCGTTCACTCTGTAGTCTTACCATCGAAGTGCTCGCTATCAGCCTCGGCGTCGGCACGCGTGTGGTGGACGACACGGTCACGATGGTTAGGAGGCGCATACAGCGTGTAGAGCTTCAAGGCTGCCGCACCGGTATTGATGATGTTGTGCTTCGTCCCCGCTGGCACAAGCACTGCAAACCCGGCACGGATCGTGGTCCGAACCCCGTCAAGGACGGCCTCGCCACTTCCCTCTTCGACCCTGAAGAACTGGTCAAGTTGGTGAACCTCGGCACCGATCTCTTCCTGCGGCTTCAATGCCATCAGCACGAGTTGGCAGCTTTTTGCCGTGTAGAGCACCTTGCGGAACTCGTCGTTTCGGGTCGCCAGCCCCTCGATGTCTTCCACGAAACCCTTCATCGCACTCCTCCGTTGATACGACTTCCAGCAAATTAGGTTTGCTCGACAGGTGCCCAGCCAGTACTTGGGCACCAGCGGGCATATCAAGCTCAACAATATGCGTTCAAGCATGCGCCGTCCGTCTGATACCGAACATAGGAGGGCGACCGAATTGACCGCGGTGTATCGGGTGGCCGAGCGCTGCATCACGGAGCCACTCCTCTTTACCGCGCGCCTCTCACGCTCGCCGCTACTGGATGGGCTCAACGCACTTCCTGACGCGACGGCTCGTCAACGTGGGAACCGAAATGAGCTTGCATGTTCTGGCCTACAACCTGAAGCGAGTGATGCGCATCTTGGACATCGCGCCGCTGATCCAGGCAATGAGAATGATGCGCGTAAGCGCCGCCTGGGTGCGGCACTAGAGGGCGGCGGCGGCCTTCCAGACGTCCAGATGCCACTCGCAGTCGATTTATGGGCCCGCGTCGGACAACTGACGTGCACTCCACTCCGCGGCATCCGAATCTCCAACGCCACCGATCTCCAGCGAAGCCTTGAAATTGCCCCTCAAGGCCTCAGTTGCCGACCATGAACACCACCCGATCCACCTCCGCTGGTCAGCCCACCCAGGGCAAGTTGACGGTCGCGCACACGCTGGCGCAGTTGCTGGAGCGCCTGGAGCGCAGCCGCGTGCCAGTGGGCGCGGCGCAGTACCGCGCCGTGGTGCAGCACCTGCTGCTGGAGTTGGAGAGCCTGCGCGAGGCGCCCGAACTCGGGGCTTTTCTCGACCTTTACCCGGCTACCTCCGAGTTGTACGAAAATACGGCCTACGCGCACGCGGGCCTGTGCCGTTCGCCGCTGGAGTTTTCACTCCAGGCAGAATTGAGGGCCCGCGAGGCGATTGAGCGCGTCATGCGCCGCCCCCAACCAGGATTGACCAATGGCCAGAGCTGATTCGAAAACGACCGTGTTGGAAGACGGGCTGCGTTACAAGTCCAAGGTATCGGGCTCGCCGTTCAAGGCTGCCGCCTCGTTCGGCACCGCCACGATGTCCTGCTATCTCTGCGGCAAGCACCGCACCCGCTCGCTGATGAAGACCCGCAAACTGCTGGGCCGCGCCCAGGCAGTCTGCTCCCCCTCCTGCAAGGAAATGGACGCGGCCATCGCGGCCGGTTGATGCACCGCGCCTGGTAGGCCGGCATCTCAGGCGCGACGACGGCGCCTGTACACCAAGGCACCCAGGCCAACCAAGGCCATCGCCCAGGTGGCGGGTTCCGGCACCGGAGCCGGGAAGCCCAGCTGCGCGCTGGCAATCTGCTGCAGGGTCAACGCATCGGCCTTGGAGATGCCCAGATCGAAGGCGGCAATCTCGTTGGCACCCAGCGAATTCGGGTCCAGCCCGGTGATGCTGCCGAACTGCACCAGGGCGCTCAGATAGGAGCCGTACTTGCTGGCATGCAGATAGTCGTTCCACCACAGATTCATCAGGTCACCGGCCTGCGCCTGGGTATAGACGCCATTGGCGTCGTAGAAGCCGCCTGACTTGGCCAGACCCATATCGATCGCCCTCTGGAAGGCTTCGCCGGCCGGTATCACGCCGGCAAAGCCCGGGTTGCTGGCCGCCGTGGCGAGGAAGGATGTCTTCAGGTCGGCCGTCATCGCCGCCAGGCTGCCGTAGTACAGCGTGGCCGCGCCGCCGGCGGCCGAGGTGTCGACGATGGGGCTGCCGTCGGGCGTGGTCGGGTCGGCCTTGGTGATCTTGTGGGCGAACACCATGTCGGGCCGTGCCCAGGTTTCCAGCAGATAGACCTTGGTGGCCGCGCTGGCGTTGGCGTTGGCCGGAATCACCCGCGAGGTGTTGCAACTGCCGGCCGAAAGGCCGGTGGCCATGCACTTGGCCTGGCTGCCGAACAACGCGCTTTCGGTATAGGTCTGGGCCGCGCCGTTGTGGATGAAGCGCTCGAACTGGTCGGCATAGGCATTGAAGGTAGCCTGATTGGCGTTCTTGCCCATGCCGTTGGGTAGCGCCGCGTCGCTCTGCTCCTGCAGCACCACGGCGTCCCACTTCTTTGACGCCACATTGCCGCGCAGGTCCCACAGCGGGCTGGCGGTGTTCAGGAACTGGCCGCGCAACGAGGCGGCGTTGCGCGCCGAGATCGACACGTCATAGTCCAGCCCGGCCTGCACGGTGAACTGCTTGAAGATGCCGGGCACGCCGCCCCAGGGATGGGGCTCCCAGGCGTTGGAGCCGCCGGAGTACAGCGCCTGGAACGGGGCCGTCAGGTCATGCACATTGGCCCAGTTGTAGCTCATCACCGGATCCAGCCGGCCGAAGGTGTAGCTGTTGCCGACGAACAGTATGGACGTGGGTGCCGCCAGCGCGGCGCTGCTGGCCAAGAGGCCGCTGAGGCACAGGCTGGCGAGGGTGAGATGCTTCATGCTCTTGTCTCCGTTGTAGGTATGGCAGCGAAGTTAAGGGCACGACCACCTCATGTCAAATATACTGATTCGGTCACGTCAAGACTAATTTCATATGGATTTGCGACATCTGCGCTACTTCCAGGCCGTGGCCGAGGCCGGCCACATGACCCGTGCGGCCGCGGCCTTGGGCATACAGCAGCCGCCGCTGAGCCAGCAGATCAAGGCGCTGGAGGCCGAGCTGGGCCTGGTGCTGTTCCACCGCCATCCGAAAGGTGTGGCCTTGACCGAAGGCGGCCGCGCGTTCCTGATCGAGACCCGCCGCCTCCTGCAGGATGTGGAAGCAATGCGCGAGCGCATGGCCCGCGTCGCCAGCGGCCGGCTGGGCACGGTCAATGTGGGCTTCACCAGTTCGGCGGCAGCCCACCGCTTCACACCCGCCGCCCTGCGCGCCTGCCGCAGCCGCTACCCCGACATCGAACTGGTGCTCAGCGAGAACAATGCCGCCGAGATCACCGAGGCGCTGGTGGCCGAGCGCCTGCACTGCGGCTTTCTGCGTGTGCCGGTGGCCCTGCCCGAGGGCCTGGTGTTCGAGACCCTGCTCCGCGAGCCGGTGGTGGTGGCGATGGCGCTGGACCATCCGCTGGCCGCCGCCACCGCACCCATCGCCCTGGCCCAGTTGCGCGACCAGAACCTGATACTGGCCCGCCGCCCGGGCGCCCCGGGTCTGTACGCCAATCTGCTGGCCCTGTGCGAGGCTCAGGGCTTTCACCCGCGGGTGGTGGCCGAGGTGGACCGGATGATGACCAACCTGAATCTGGTGGCTGCGGGCGCCGGCATCACCGTCGTGCCGGCCTCGATGCGCGGCGCCCACCCGGATGCCATCGTCTACCGACCGCTGCTGGAAGGTGCACAGCTGGAAGCGCCGCTGACGCTGGTCTATCGCCAGCACGATTGCACGGGCGCCACGGCCACGTTGATTGCCCTGGTGCGGCAGATCGCTGCGCAGCAGGCTGCGCCATGAGGACCCTGCTTGCCCTGGTCCTGTGCTTGATGGCCACCGCCGCCCTCGCCCAGCCCTGGCCGAGCCGCCCCATCCACCTGGTGGTGGCCTATCCGCCCGGCGGCGTCAGCGACGAGATCAGCCGCGCGCTGGCGGAGAAGCTCGCTGCCCAGCTGGGCACGCCGGTGCTGGTCGAGCACCGCGCCGGTGCCGGTGGCGCCCTGGCCATGGAGATGCTGGCCAAGGCCTCGCCCGATGGCCATACCCTGGTGTTCTCGGCCATCAGCCCGCTGGTGCTGACGCCGCATCTGGGCCGGGTCGGCTACGAGCCGCTGAAGGACATTGCCCCGGTCGTCGGCGTGATGTTCACGCCGGTGCTGCTGGTGGGCACGCCGGCGCTGAAGGCCAGTAGCTTTGCCGAGATGCTGGAGGCGGCCCGCGCCCGGCCCGGGGGCATGCGCTGGGCCACGTCCGGCCTGGCCACCACGGGGCATAGGGTGCTGGAGCAGGTCAAGCTGATCAGCGGCGCCGACATCACCCACATCCCCTACAAGGGTGGCGGCCAGCAGCTCAACGACGCGCTGGGGGGCCAGTTCGAGCTGCTGTCGTCCAATGTCGGCGCGCAGCAGCTGCAGCACATCAGGAGCGGCAAGTTCAAGGCCCTGGCCGTCGGCGCGCCGAACCGGCTGGACGTGCTGCCCGATGTGCCCACCCTGGCCGAGCTGGGTTTCGCCCCGGCCAATCTGGTCTCGCTGTTCGGCATCTTCGCGCCGGGCAGGACACCCGAGCCGGTGCTGGCGCGGCTCAACACCGAGTTGAACAGGGCCTTGCAGCTGCCCGACATCCGCCAGCGCCTGCTGGCGGTGAACAACCTGCCGGCCGGTGGCACGGCCGCCGAGTTTGCCCGCCACATCGCACGCGAATGGGAGCTGAACCGGCGCCTGGTCGAGGCGGCCGGGGGGCACCTCAAATAGCTCAGCGCCGGGTCACGGCATCGCCCGGTTCGTAGTCCGCCGCCTTCAGCGGGCTGCGCGCCGCGATATAGGCGCGCAGCACGTCGGCGTCGACGAAGCCGGTGTTGACGAAGCCCGGATGCTTGTCCAGCTTCGGGTAGCCGTCGCCACCGGAGGCGGTGAACACGCTGATCGCCAGCCGGTAGGTGCGCTTCGGGTCTATCGCCTGCCCCCCGATCAGGGCCGACTCCAGCTGGCCGCCGACGATGCGCATCTGCACGCCGGCCGTCTGCGGGAAGGCGCCGGCACCCGGCGTCATCTTCGCGGCGGCCTGCAGATAGGCCAGCAGCTCGTCGCCCTTGAGCTGGACCAGGCCCAGCAGATTGCCGAAGGGTTGCACCTTGAGCACGTCGCGGTAGCTGATGGCGCCGGCCTGAATCGACTCGCGCACACCACCGGAATTGATCAGGGCCAGATCGGCGCCGACCCTGTCCATCATGGCCCTGGCCACCAGCACGCCCAGATTGGTCGGCTGACGGCGCACACGCACGCGGTCGCCATCGAGCAGTCCGTCCGTCGACCCCACCGGCACGCCCAGGCGAACGTCACCGGCGCGCTGGAACGGTTGCAGGAAGGCGCGCAGGGCCGGGTCTTGCGGGATCGCCTCGGTGTAGCTCGTCTTCGTTCCGTCGGGCAGCTTCTTCATCAGATTGACCGGCAGCAGCTGGTAGCGCTGCAGCTCGACCTTACCGGCGTCGATGACGAAATCGGCCCGGCCCACATACTTGCCCCACTCATGGGCCTGCACGATCCAGGCACCGTTCTGGCGGTCGGGGGCACAGGGCTGGCCCGGCACATAGGCATCGTTGCGCTGGTTCTCGGCCAGCATGCACACCGGCTCCTGGCTGTGGCCGCCGACCACCAGGTCCAGCCCCTTGACGGCACGGGCCATCTCCACGTCGCCGGGCGCATTGACGCCGCGATTGCCGTCCGGGTAATGGCCCATATGCGTCGTGGCGATCACCATATCGGCCTTGGCGCGCAGTTCGGGCACCAGCTGCGCCGCCTCCTCGGCGGGTTTGCGGAACGTCACGCCGCGGATATTGTCCGGCGACACCATCTTCTGCGTGTCGTCGGTGGTCAGCCCCATCACCGCTATTCTGTAACCGCCACGCTCGAACACCCGGTAGGGCTCGAACATGCGCTGGCCATCCTTGTAGATATTGGCCGCCAGCAGCGGGAACTTGACCCACTGCCGCTGCTTGGCCAGCACCGAGAGCGGCTTGTCGAACTCGTGGTTGCCCACGGCAATGGCGTCGTAGCCGATCAGGTCCATGCCCTTGAAGTCGGGCTCGGCGTCGAGCAGATCGCTCTCGGGCACGCCGGTGTTGACGTCACCGCCATCGAGCAGCAAGGTGTGGCCGCCGCTGGCGAGCACCTCGGCGCGGATGCGGTCGATCAGCGTCTTGCGCGCAGCCAGGCCGTACTCGCCATCGGCATTGGTCCAGAAGCGGCCGTGATGGTCATTGGTGTGTATCACGGTCAGCTTCAGTGGCGCGCGCGGCGCCTGGACGGCGCAGCCACCGACGGTGAACAGGGCGGCAAGCGCCGCGGCTTTCAACAGGGCCGGACTTGGATTCACGAACGCTCCTTCAACTGGGATACGGGATGCTAGCGCGATCCCGGACCTTCCAGGCTCAGCTTGGCTCGGGGTCTTCCAGCAGGAGCATCGCGGTCGGTTCGTCCAGCACCAGCTCGTTGATGAAGCCGCCACGCAGCGCTGCCCGCAGGCCGGCCAGCTTGCCCCGGCCGGAGACCACGCACAGTGCGTGCTCGGCACGTTGGAAGCGGTCCAGCTCCAGGCCGCTGCTGCGGGCGTTCAGCGCGATATCGCGCCAGCTGCCATCGGCGCGGAAGAACACGGTGGCGATGTCGCCGACCACGCCGTCCGCCTGCAGGCTCTGGAATTCGGCCTCGTCCAGATAGTCGCCGCTGTGCACATGGCTGCCTGTGCGCGCCGCGCCGATGCTGAACACCAGCACCTTGGCCCGCTCCTGCAGCGCCCGCAGCGCCTGGATGCTGCGCTCGCGCCACAGCGCCTCGCGCGTGGCCGCATAGTCGAAGAAGGCCGGCACCGGAAAGCTGTGACTGCGCGCGCCAAAGTTCAGCGCCAGCCGCGAGACGATGGATTCGCCGAAGGCATTGGCGAAATTGGCGCCTGTTGCCGAGCCATTGAGCTGCACCACATCCAGCTCGCGAACCGGCTTCTGTATCAGCGCATCGGCCACGGCGGCCAGCGTCGTGCCCCAGGCAACGCCCAGCACGCTCTGCGGCTCGACGATGGTGTTCAGATAGGCGGCGGCCTGCTGGGCCACGCGCCGCAGGCACTGCTGCTCGCTGGCACCCGGCGGCACCGGCACGACCTGGATGGCCTTCAGGCCAAACTCCTGCTGAATGCGCGACTCCAGCCGCTGCGGTTGGGCCGCGGGGTCATGGATGCGCACCTCGACCAGGCCGGTCTCGCTGGCATAGCTCAAGAGCCGCGAGACGGTGGCGCGAGAGGTGCCCAGCTCCTGGGCAATGGCGGCAGTGGTCAGCTGCTGCTGGTAGTACAGACGTGCCACCTTCAGGGCGGCATAGGACATGTCCTGGCGGTCGTTTGCGGCCATGGGAACCCTTGGATGAAACGCATTGCCGCCCGAGGCGGTTCAGCGTCGCAGTATGCAAGAGTCCCGTGACAGCTTGCCGGGAGTCAGGCCCGTTCGTCGTCGGGCAGCCCATCCAGCAGGCGGTCGAATTCCGCGCCGGCCTCGCTTGCGACGGGCGCGCTGACAGCCTTGTCCAGCGGCCTGCAGATGCGGCTGTGCAGATGGTTCAGGCGCTCGGAGGCCTCGACGGCGCGCAGGATGCGCTCCGGGTCCAGCATCATCGCAAACGGGTTGGCGCAGGCTTGGGCTTGTTGCATGGAGAAGCTCCTGGGGTTGACGGCGGTTACCGGTTTGTAACCATGCCCCGACTCTAGGCGGCGGCAAGGGTTCGCCCAGTCGGCGTCCCCCCATTCCCTGTGTCAGTGAACTTCCTAGTGCGCTGTCAGCCTCGGATACAGATATTCGCGGCCGGAGGCACGGGCAAAGTCCAGCGCGCTGAGGCCCTGTTCATTGCGCAGGCCCTTGTCCGCGCCCGCCTTGAGCAGGGCATCAATCGCGCTCTCGCGGCCGTAGCGGGCGGCCATCATCAGCGGCGTGCTGCCATTGGGCGAGCGCGCATTGAGCTCGGCGCCCTCCTTGATCAGCAGCTCGATCGAGCTTTCGCCATCGGCCGCCGTCGCGGCGTAGTGCAGCGGCGTCCAGCCCTCGCGATTGATCTGGGCGCCGCGCACCAGCAGCTTCTTCACCCAGTCCAGCTGGCCGCGCAGCGCCGCCATCATCAGCGCCGTCTCACCCGCCGCATTGGCCAGATTCACGTCCAGTGCCGGATACTGCATCAGGCTGTCAGCGGCTTTCAAGGACTCGTCGCGAAGGGCCACCACCAGGCCGACATTGCCCTCGGCGTCGCGGGCATTGGGATTCACACCGCGAATCATCAGGGTCATCACAAGGCGGCCGTCGTCACGACCTATGGCGGTGAAGAAGTCTTCCACATCGCCAGCCCACGCCATGGAAAATCCATACGTGACAATGAGATAGATCAAATATCTAAGGTATCGCATGAGATTCCGCCATGACCGGGATGCCGAACAGGCGCTCGCAATTGGCGCTGGTCACCGCCGCCAAATGCTCGATCGTGCAGCCCCGGAGCTCGGCCAGCTGTTTGGCGACCAGGGGCACATAGGACGGGTTGTTCAGCTTGCCGCGGTGCGGCATGGGCGCCAGATAGGGGCTGTCGGTCTCGATCAGCAGGCGATCCAGCGGCAGCCGTGAGGCCACTTCGCGCAGATCACCAGCGTTCTTGAAGGTCAGGATGCCGGAGAAGGACACGTAGAAACCCATGTCCACGGCCGCCTGGGCCACGTCCATGGTCTCGGTGAAGCAATGGAACACGCCTCCTGCTGCCTCGCCGCCCTCCTCGCGCAGCACGCGCAGCGTGTCCTCGGCCGCGCTGCGGGTGTGTATCACCAGCGGCTTGCCGCTGGCCCGGGACGCGCGGATGTGCGTGCGAAAGCGCTCGCGCTGCCACTCCATGTCGGCAATGCTGCGGCCGTTGAGGCGGTAGTAGTCGAGGCCCGTTTCGCCGATGGCGACGATCTTGGGGTCGGCTGCCGCCAGCACCAGCTCATCGAGCGTCGGCTCGTGCACATCCTCGTTGTCGGGGTGCACGCCGACCGTGGCCCACAGATGAGGATGGGGGTCCACCACAGCGCGCACGGCCGGGTACTCCTCCATCGTCGTGCAGATGCAGATGGCGCGGTCCACCTGCGCCTCGGCCATCTTGGCGAGGATGTCGTCGAGCTGGCCTCGCAGTTCGGGGAAACTGAGGTGGCAATGGGAGTCTATGAACATGGGCTGCCTGCAGTGACGCGCCACGGGCGCGGCACGGCTAGATGGTCTGTGTAGGTTTGGCCGACGAAATCGACGTGCCCAAAAGCTCTTCGATCTTGATCTTGATCAGCCGTGTCTTCTCGTCCGAGGGGAAACGCACGCCGACACCCTGGGTGCGGCCGCCAGAGGCATTGGCCGGGGTGATCCAGCCGATCTTGCCGGCCACCGGGTAGCGCTGCGGGTCTTCGGGCAGGGACAGGAGCAGGTAGATGTCGTCACCGAGCTTGTACTCGCGGGTGGTCGGCACGAACAGGCCGCCTTCGGAGAACAGCGGGATATAGGCCGCGTAGAGCGCCGTCTTCTCCTTGAACACCAGCTGTATCACGCTGGGCCGCGCGCCCGCGACGGTGCTCACCGGCGCGGCAATGCCGGGGGCAGCGGCCGGGGGGCGGGAGTTGGGCGCTTCGCTCATGGTCTGCAGTGTAACCAGCCCACCCGGCATTCAGGCCTTTGAACTGGCCTGTGTGATGGCCGCTTTTCCCTGCAGGAACAGCGACTCCATCAGCAGGCCGGCGTTCAGCGGATGGTCGGCCTGGCGGGCGGCCTGCTTCAGCACCTGGCCCCAGGCATGCAGCGGGGCGGCATATTTGAGCTTGGGCACAGCGCTGTCGGGGAAATAGCTTGCCTCCGCGCCGCACTGCCTGCGCAGCAGGTCGTGGCACAGGCGCTGCAGCGCGTCGATCGCACGGGGCACCGGCCAGTCGGTCAGCGCCGTGGCGTCGCCCCGGGCCAGGCGCTCGGGCAGTGCGGCCCAGGTCTTGGCCTGCACGCCGTCGCGCGCCCAGTTCAGCGCCTCCTGCGGCCGGCCACCGGCACCGCGCAGCAGGATCTCGGGCTGCTCGACGCCTTGAGCCTGCAGCCAGTCCAGGCACTCGGCCTCCAGCGGCAAAGGCAGGGGCACTGGCTGGCAGCGGCTGCGAATCGTCGGCAGCAGGGCATCGGGGGCGGCGCTGGCAAGCACGAAGCGCAGCTGGCCGGCAGGCTCCTCCAGCGTCTTCAGCAGGGCATTCGAGGCGATCAGGTTCACCGCCTCGGCCGGGTAGACCAGCACCACCTTGGCGCGTCCGCGCGACGAGGTCTGCTGGGCGAAGCTGATCGCCGCGCGCACCGCATCGACCTTGATCTCGCGGCTGGGCTTGGCCTTGCTGGCCTTGGTTTCGCTGGCGGCGCCCTCGGCTTCGTCCGGTGCCCAGCCCAGCGGCTCGCGCAGCGCGTCGGGAATCAGCAGGCGGAAGTCCGGATGGCCATGCGAGTTGAACAGGCGGCAGCTGACACAGCGTCCGCAGGCCCAGGCGTCTGGCGCGCGGGTCGCGTCTTCGCACAACCAGGTCTGGGCCAGCACGACGGCCAGCTCGAACTGCCCGACCCCGCCGGGCCCTTGAACCAGCAAGGCATGCGAGCGGGCCGAGGCCAGGGCCGCGCGCAGCGGCGTGGCCAGCCAGGGCAAGGGCAATTGGCCGTCTTCTCTTACCACCCGCGCTGCTCCAGCACCGCCTCGACGCGCGACCAGACCTGGGCGATGTCGCCCTGGGCTTCAATGCGCGCAAAGCGCTCGGGGAATTGAGCGCAGCGTGCCGCATAACCGGCGCGCACCCGTTCGAAGAAGTCCAGATCCAGCTGCTCCAGCCGGTCCGGCGTGCGGGCCGAGGCGCGGCGCTGGGCGGCGGTCTCGGCGGGGAGGTCGAACCACAGCGTCAGATCGGGCTGGCGACCGGCCAGCACCCACTGCTCCAACTGGGTCAGCACGGCCAGGTCCATGCCACGGCCATGGCCTTGATAGGCAAATGTGGCGTCGGCGAAGCGGTCGCACAGCACGGTACGGCCGGCGGCCAGTGCGGGTTCGATCACGGTCATCCGGTGGTCACGGCGGCCGGCGAACACCAGTAGCGCCTCGGTCAGCCCGTCCATGGGCTTATGCAGGAACAGCTCGCGCAGTTGCTCGGCCAGCGGCGTGCCGCCGGGCTCGCGGGTGTTCAGCACATCGGCTCCGCGGGCGCGCAGGCGCTCGGTCAGCGCCGCGATATGCGTGGATTTGCCCGCCCCGTCTATCCCCTCGAAGGTGATGAATTTCCCGTTCAAGCTCACTACTGGATGCCACGCTGATGTTTGTTGACCGCGCGATTATGCTCGGTGAGGGTTTCGCTGAAGGCCGAGCTGCCGTCGCCCTTGGCGACGAAGTACAGCGCCTTGCTGGCCTCAGGGTGCAGCGTGGCCTGCAGCGAGGCCTGGCCGGGCATGGCAATCGGCGTTGGCGGCAGGCCGCCGCGGGTGTAGGTGTTGTAGGCGGTGTCGGTCTGCAGATCGCGGCGGCGCAGATTGCCGTCGAAGGCCTCGCCCAGGCCGTAGATCACCGTCGGGTCGGTCTGCAGGGGCATGCCTATGCGCAGCCGGTTGACGAAGACGGCGGCGACCAGGCCGCGGTCGGCCGCCCTGCCCGTCTCCTTCTCGACGATGGAGGCCAGTATCAGCGCCTCGTCGGCGCTTTTCAGCGGCAGATTCGGGGCACGCTGCGCCCAGGCGGCATCGAGCCTGCGCTGCATCGCCTGCAGGGCGCGGCGCATCACCGTCAGGTCGCTGACGCCGCGGCTGTAGGCATAGGTGTCGGGGAAGAAGCGGCCCTCGGCCGGCAGCTGCGGCGCACCGAGCGCGGCCATGATCTCGGCCTCGCTCATCGCCGCGCTGGCCGGTTTGAGGGCCGGCGCCTTGGCAAGGGCGGCGCGGAACTGGCGGAAGGTCCAGCCCTCGATCAGCTTGACTGTCTCCAGTGCCTCGTCGCCGCGCACCATCTTGTCCAGCAGCTGGCGGGGACTGGTGCCGGTGTGGATCTCATAGCTGCCGGCCCGTATCAGCTTGGCCTGGCCCGACCAGCGAAACCACTCGTAGAGCCAGCGAGGCGAGGTCTGCACGCCGGCCGTGACCCAGGCCTGGGCGACGTCACGCGGCAGGGTGTTGGGCTCGATCGACAGCTCGACCGAGGGCTGGCTCAGGGCCAGCGGCTGCTGCACCCAGTACCAGGCGGCACCGACCGCGCCGGCGGCGAGGACCAGCAGCAATAAAAACAGTTTCAGCACAAACCTCATGCGGGTTCTTTCGGGTCGGAAGGCGGCCTTGGGCGGCGCTGATGATAATCGGCCCATGACTACGCAAATGATTCAACAGGGTGTCGCTCGTTTGACCGAATGGGGCGTGCTGCGCGCCAGCGGCGAAGAGGCGGCCAAGTTCCTGCACGGCCAACTGACCCAGGACATCGTGCTGATGAGCGCCGGCCAGGCCCGTCTGGCCGGTTTCTGCTCGGCCAAGGGCCGGCTGCTGGCCAGCTTCATCGCCTGGAAGCCGGCACCCGACGAGGTGCTGATGGCCATGCCGGCCGAGGTGCTGCCTGCCGTGCTCAAGCGTCTCTCAATGTTCGTGCTGCGCGCCAAATGCAAGCTCAGCGATGCCAGCGCGCAGTTCGCGTTGTGGGGGGTTGTCGGTGACGGCGCGCCCGCCGAGGTCTGGCAGCGCAACGGCGACGCGATCCGCCTGCCCGATGCCGCCGGCCAGCAACGCTATCTGCTGGCTCAAGGCCCAGAGGCCGTTGCGCCTGCCCTGCCCGCGATCAGCGAAGCCCAGTGGCAGTGGCTGGACGTGCAAAGCGGCCTGGCCTGGGTGCGTGGCGCCACCGTCGAGCAGTTCGTGCCGCAGATGATCAATCTGGAACTGCTGGGCGGCGTCAATTTCCAGAAGGGTTGCTATCCCGGCCAGGAAATCGTCGCCCGCAGCCAGTACCGCGGCACGATCAAGCGCCGCACCTTCCTGTTCGACAGCGAGGCCCCGGCGGCAATCGGCCAGGAGATCTTCCACAGCGGCGACGCCGAGCAGCCGGCGGGTCTGGTGGCCGGCGTGGCGCCCAACCCTGCCGGCGGCTACAGCCTGCTGGCCGAGGTCAAGATGGCGGCGCTGACCGCTGGCAGCCTGCATCTGGGCAATGTGTCGGGCGCCGAGCTGAAGGCACGGCCCCTGCCCTACGACATCGATGTGGACGTGACGGAGTAGCGTTGCAGGAGCTCTACGTCTATTACAAGCTTGAGCCGGGGCAGGCCGAGGCGGCGCTGGCGGCATTTCGGCAATTGCAGGCCGCCTTGAAGCTGCAATTGCCCGGAATGCAAAGCCGCCTGCTCCAGCGGCCCGTGACGGCCGGCGCCCAGCAGACCTGGATGGAGGTTCACAGCTGGCCCCAGGGCGCCACACCGCCGGATGGCTGGCAGGCGCTGATCGAAGCACAGGCCGAGCCGCTGCCCGGTAGCCAGCGCCAGGTGGAAGTCTTCGAGCCTCTCGCGTAGCCCGGATGCAATCCGGGGGCCAGTGTGCCTACGTTGATGGTCCCGGATTGCATCCGGGCGCTCTAAAAGTCCGCGTCCAGCACCACCCGGTAGCGAGCCTTGCCGGATCTGAGGTGCTCCACCGCCTCGTTGACCCGGCTCATTGGGAAGCGCTCCACCTGCGGCGCGATGCCGTGGCGTGCCGAGAATTCCAGCATCTTGGCCAGCACCGTCGGTGAAGGCGTCGGCGAGGCCGACAGCCCGCGCTGCCAGGACAGCAGCGAGCCGCTGCGCAGGCTCATCTTGTCGGTGACAACGCCGACCAGGTGCATGCGGCCCTTGGGCGCCAGCGTGTTGATCAGGGCGTCCCATTCGAGGCTGGCGCCGACGGTGATCAGCAGGAAGTCCAGGCTGCCTGCCGCCGCCTTCAGCTCCTTCAGATCGACGCTGGACAGGGTCTTGTGCGCGCCCAGCGCCAGCGCCTCCTCGCGCTTGGACGGCGAGGACGTGAAGGCGGTGACCTCGCAGCCCCAGGCCCGGGCGAACTTCACCGCAAGGTGGCCCAGGCCGCCGATGCCGACCACGCCGACGCGATCGGTCGGCTTGACCGAGTGGATGACGAAGGGCAGGAACACCGTGCCGCCGCCACACATCAGCGGGCCGGCCGCGGCGGGGTCCATGCCTTCGGGAATCGGCACCGCCCAGCTCCAGTGGGCACGCAGGCTCTCGGCAAAGCCGCCGTGCCGGCCCATGATGGTGGGTTGGCGCTTGGCGCAGAGATTCTGCTCGCCGCCAAGGCAGAACTGGCAATGCGTGCAGCTGGCCGTGTGCCAGCCGATGCCGACGCGCTGGCCGATCTGCCGGCCCTTGGCGTGCGTGCCCAGTGCCGTGATCACGCCGACGACCTCATGGCCGGGCACGATCGGATAGCTGGCAGGGAACCACTCGCTGTCTATCATCGCCAGGTCCGAATGGCAGATGCCGCAATGCTCGACGCGGATCTCGACCTCTTCCTCGCCCAGTGGGCCGGGGTCGTAGCTGAAGGTCTGCAAGGGGCCGCCGGCTTCGAGGGCGGCGAATGCACGAACAGCGCGAATCTGGGTCATGGTTTCTCCTGGATCAGTCATCCTATGCCGGCTCGCGCGCCCGCGCTGTCACCTACAGCACCCGCGTCATCTCCACATGGCCGATGCCCGCCTCCTCGAACACTTCGCCGCGCTGCACGAAGCCGGCGCGGATATAGAACGACGCCGCGCTCAGCTGGGCGTGCAGCACCGCCTCGCGATAGCCCTGCTCGCGGGCACTGCGCATCAGCGCGTCCAGCACGCTGCGGCCGACACCGCCGCTGCGCATGCCGCGCTGCACCGCCATTCGGCCGATCTTGACGACGCCCGGCACATGCTCCAGCGCCCGGCCGGTGGCCAGCGGCACGCCGAAGCGGTTGTAGGCCACGGCATGGGTGCAGATGGCGTCGGCCTCGTCCCATTCCATCTGGGCCGGGATCTTTTGTTCTTCGACGAAGACCTGCTGGCGTATCGCATGGGCATGGGTGCCCAGGGTTGCCCAGTCACCGACCCTGACCTCGACCATGGCCTCGCCGACCTCGAAGCGTTGCAGCACCTCGCGCAGCGCCTGCGGCACCGCCTTCGAGGTCTGCGTCGCCGGATCGGCGAACACATAGACCAGCTCGCCGTGAACCAGCAGCTCCTCGCCGCGGAACACCGCACCATGGAAAGTCAAGGAGCTGTTGCCGATGCGGGCGCAGCGCACGGCTATGTCCAACTGGTCGTCGTAGCGGGCCGAGGACAGGTACTCGAGCGTGGACTTGCGCACATAGAGGTCGCCGCCGAACGAAGCCATCGTGTCGGCATAGGGCAGCGCCATGGCCCGCCAGTAGCCGCCGACGGCGGTGTCCAGATACATCAGGTAGTGGCCGTTGAAGACGATTTGCTGGGCGTCGATCTCGGCCCAGCGCACGCGCAGGCGCTCAAGAAAACGAAAGTCTTTGCGGTTCATGCCTTGAATCCCTGTTGCAGGGCCAGCGCCGCGGCGGCCTGAGCATGCAGCGCCTCGGGAATCGAGCGGCCCATCTTGATGAAGTCGTGGATCACGCCGCGGTACAGCTCCAGTTGCACCGGCACACCGGCGGCGCGCAGGGCATCGGCATAGGCCAGGCCCTCGTCCACCAGCGGATCGCATTCCGCCAGTATCACGCAGGCCGGGGCCAGGCCCTCAAAGTCCTCGGCCAATAGCGGCGCAAAACGCCAGTCGGTGCGCTGGGCCTTGGCAATGTACTGGTCGAAGAACCAGGCGATGCTGGGCGCGTCGAGCAGAAAGCCGTTGGCGAACAAGCGGTGCGAGCCGGTGTCGGCATGGGCGATGGTGCCCGGTGTGACCAGCAGCTGCAGGGCCAGCTTCAGGCCCAGGTCGCGGGCATGCTGGGCGCTGACCGCGGCCAGGGTGCCGCCGGCACTGTCGCCGCCGACGGCAATGCGGCGGTTGTCCAGATCCAGCGTGTGGCCGTATTCCGCCAGCCAGGCCAGCGCTGCCCAGCAGTCATCGACGGCGGCCGGAAAGCGGTGCTCGGGTGCCAGCCGGTAGTCCAGCGCCAGCACGGCCGCGCCGCTGCGCAGGGCCAGCTGCCGGCACAGGCTGTCATGGGTCTCCAGATTGCCTATCGTGAAGCCGCCGCCATGGAAGTACAGCAGCACCGGCAGCCGATCCTGGCTGTTGGCATAGAGCCGCGCCGGCAGGCCGCCCACGGCGCCGGGCAGGACCAGATCCTCCACCCGGTGCAGCTTGGCACGCGGCAGGTCAAGGATTTCTGCACCCAGGGTATAGGCCAGGCGGGCCGCCTCGGGGCTCTGCGCATAGAACGGTGGGCGATTGGCGCGCACGATGCGCTCCAGCACGCCGGCCATGCGGGCGGTCAACAAATTGCTGCTCAATTCCATGTCCTCTTGCCGGGATGGGCCGGAGCATACTGGCTGAACTCATCCCACACAGGAGCAAGCGAGACATGGCCTTGATCAACTATCTGACCCAGATCCAGTTCGAGCATGGCGCGGTGGCGCTGCTGGCCTCCGAATGCCAGCGCGTCGGTATCAACCGGCCACTGGTGATCAGCGATGCGGGCGTGCGCGCCGCGGGTGTGCTGGACCAGGCACTGGCAGGGCTCAAGGACCTCCACCATGCGGTGTTCGACGGCACGCCGTCCAACCCCACCGAGGCGGCCGTGCGCGCCGCGGTCAAGGTCTATGTCGAGAACGGCTGCGACGGCTTGGTCGCCGTCGGCGGCGGCTCCAGCATCGACCTGGCCAAGGGCGTGGCGATTGCCGCCACCCATCCCGGGGCTATGACCACCTACGCGACGATAGAAGGCGGCAGCCCGCGCATCACCGCCGCCGTGTCGCCGCTGATTGCCGTGCCGACGACGGCCGGCACCGGCAGCGAGGTGGCGCGCGGCGCCATCCTGATCGTCGACGACGGCCGCAAGCTCGGTTTCCACAGCTGGTTCCTGATGCCCAAGGCCGCCATCTGCGACCCCGACCTGACCCTCGGCCTGCCGCCCGGCCTGACGGCCGCCACCGGCATGGACGCGATCGCGCACTGCATGGAGACCTTCATGTCGGCCGCCATCAATCCGCCGGCCGACGGCATTGCGCTGGACGGCCTGACCCGTGGCTGGGCGCACATCGAGCGGGCGACGAAGGACGGCAGCGACCGCGCCGCCCGCTGGGCGATGATGAGCGCCAGCATGCAGGGGGCACTGGCCTTCCAGAAGGGACTGGGTTGCGTGCATTCGCTGAGCCACAGCCTGGGCGGCATCAATCCGCGCCTGCACCACGGCACCTTGAACGCGGTGTTCCTGCCGGCGGTGGTGCGTTTCAATGCCGGCTCGGCCAGCGTGCAAGAGCAGCAGCGCCTGCAGCGCATGGCCCATGCGATGGGCCTGGGCAGTTGCGACAGCAAGGGCACCGAGGTGGCCGAGGCCCTGACCGAAATGAATCAACGCCTGGGCCTGCCGGCCGGGCTTGCGGCCATGGGCGTCACCGCCGACCTGTTCGACCGCATCATTGGCTATGCGATGGCCGACCATTGCCACAAGACCAATCCGCGACTGGCCAGCGCCGAGGAGTACCGCGAGATGCTGATCACCAGCATGTAGCAACGGCAAAAATAGGAAGGCCCGCCGCTTGTGGCGGCGGGCCTTTTGTCTCCCGGACCTCTAGGTAACTACGTCCCGGTCACGCTCAAGCGTGCTTGCTGCCGAAGAATTGTTCGTCTTCGGTCGAGCCCTTCAGCGCGGCGGTCGAGGCATCGCGCTCGATCGTTGTGGTCACGGCGTCGAAGTAACCGGTGCCCACTTCGCGTTGATGCTTCACTGCGGTGAAGCCCTTGTCGGCGGCGGCGAATTCCTTCTCCTGCAGCTCGACGAAGGCACTCATATTGTTGCGGGCATAGCCATGGGCCAGCTCGAACATCGAGTAGTTCAGGCTGTGGAAGCCGGCCAGCGTGATGAACTGGAACTTGTAGCCCATCGCGCCCAGCTCGCGCTGGAACTTGGCGATCGTCGCGTCGTCGAGGTTCTTCTTCCAGTTGAACGAGGGCGAGCAGTTGTAGGCCAGCAGCTTGCCTGGGAACTTGGCATGGATGGCGTCGGCGAACTGCTTGGCAAAGGCCAGATCGGGCTTGCCGGTCTCGCACCAGATCATGTCGGCATAGGGTGCATAGGCCAGGCCACGGCTGATCGCCTGATCGATGCCGTTGTTGGTGCGGAAAAAGCCTTCGACGGTGCGCTCGCCGGTGCAGAAGGGCTTGTCGTTGTCGTCGATGTCGCTGGTCACCAGATCGCCGGCTTCGGCATCGGTGCGGGCCAGCAGCACGGTGGGCGTGCCCATCACGTCGGCGGCCAGACGGGCGGCCACCAGCTTGGCCACGGCCTCGCGGGTCGGCACCAGCACCTTGCCACCCATATGGCCGCACTTCTTGGCGGCGGCCAGTTGGTCTTCGAAGTGAACACCGGCGGCGCCGGCTTCGATCATCGACTTCATCAGCTCAAAGGCATTCAACACGCCGCCGAAACCGGCTTCGGCATCGGCCACGATGGGCGCGAAGTAATCGATGTCGTTCTTGCCTTCGCTCCACTGGATCTCGTCGGCGCGCTTGAAGGTGGCGTTGATCTTCTTCACGACCTTGGGCACCGAGTCCACCGAGTACAGCGACTGGTCGGGGTACATCTCGCCATTGCTGTTGGCGTCGCCGGCGACCTGCCAGCCGGACAGATAGATGGCCTTCAGACCAGCCTTGACCTGCTGCATCGCCTGGTTGCCAGTCAGCGCGCCCAGCGAGTTGACGAAGGGCTCGGTGTTGACCAGGCTCCACAGCTTCTCGGCGCCACGCTTGGCCAGGGTGTGCTCGATGGCGATCGAGCCGCGCAGGCGGACGACGTCGGCGGCGGTGTAGCCACGGGTGATGCCCTTCCAACGGGGGTTTTCGGCCCAGTCTTTTTCAAGGGCGGCGATTTGCTGGTCACGGGTCAGGTTGGTCATAACAGCTCCTTCAGCGGGGTTCAGTGAGACAAGGAAACGAGGCAGTTCATGGGTCCTAGATTACGCCTGCCGCACCCGCATGGGAAGACTTATGTCTTATATAAGACTAAATATTTAATCCTTTAAATTCAATAAGTTACGTTTTGCGCGCCGCATTGTGAAATTGCGATCTTCATGATGAGAAATTTTGCGGCACTGCACCATCTCTATTTTTCATAATGCAAAACGGCGATATCGCATGGTGCAATGACGCGATCCGCGGACGATCAGAGCGGAAACGCCGTGCTCTTCTTGATCGTGCGCAGCACCATCATTGAGTTGGAGCGGGCCACCTCGGGCAGGTGCATCAGCACATGGGTGTGGAAGCGCTCCAGGTCCTCGGCGTCACGGTAGGCGAAGCGGATCAGGTAGTCGTTGCTGCCGGCCAGATAGAAGCAGTCCAGCACATCGGGGCTGGCGCGCACCGCCTGCTCGAAAGACTCCAGCGCCTGCGTCGTCATACGCTCCAGATTGATGATGGTGTAGCAGGTGCCCTGCTTGCCGACGACCTTGGGGTCCACCAGGGCCACATAGTTGGCGATGACGCCCTGCTCTTCCAGCTGTTTGACCCGTCGCAGACAGGCCGAGGGCGACAGATGCACCCGCTGGGCCAACTCCACATTGGAGAGTCGGCCATTCGCCTGAAGTTCATTCAAAATATGACGGTCTATCGCATCCAATTGCACCGGCTTGGTCATGATTCGAATTTTGTTGCTTGAATCAGCCAAATTATCGCATCAGATTGCGAAACCACGGGTCAACCCGGACGCATTGCGCCAGCACATTGCGCGCCGCCCTGACTAGACTGTAGAACGTGGGGCCAGCGGAGATTGACCATGAATGACCGCGCCCGAAACCCTCTCAGGAGTGATGCAATGAGCCAACCGACCGACGCCAACCTTGATGCCTACTGGATGCCGTTCACGGCCAATCGCCAGTTCAAGAAGGCGCCGCGCCTGCTGACCCGCGCCGACGGCATGTATTTCACCGACGACAAGGGCCGCCAGGTGCTGGACGGTATTGCCGGGCTGTGGTGCGTCAATGCCGGCCACAACCGCCCGCGCATCGTGCAGGCCATCCAGCAACAGGCGGCCGAGCTGGATTTTGCACCGCCGTTCCAGATGGCCCACCCCAAGGCCTTCGAGCTGGCCGAGCGCCTGGTCGAGCTGACGCCTGCAGGCATGAACAAGGTTTTCTACACCAACTCGGGCTCCGAGTCGGTGGACACCGCGCTGAAGATGGCCCTGGCCTACCACCGCGTGCGCGGCGAGGGTTCGCGCACCCGGCTGATCGGCCGCGAGCGGGGCTACCACGGCGTCAATTTCGGCGGCATCTCGGTTGGCGGCATGGTCGGCAACCGCAAGATGTTCGGCATGATGCTCAGTGGCGTGGACCATATCGGCCACACCCATGACGCGGCGCGCAATGCCTTCACCGTCGGCCAGCCCGAGCATGGTGCGAATCTGGCGGACGATCTGGAACGTCTGGTCGCCCTGCACGACGCGAGCACCATTGCCGCGGTGATCGTCGAGCCGGTGGCCGGTTCGACCGGTGTGCTGATTCCGCCCAAGGGCTATCTGCAGCGGCTGCGCGAGATCTGCGACAAGCACGGCATCCTCTTGATATTCGATGAGGTCATCACCGGATTCGGCCGCACCGGCAACCCGTTTGGCGCCCAGACCTTCGGCGTCACGCCGGACCTGATGACCGTGGCCAAGGGCCTGACCAATGGTTGCGTGCCCATGGGCGCGGTGATTGCCAAGCAGCACATCCACGATGCCTTCATGAACGGGCCCGAGCATCTGATCGAGTTCTTCCACGGCTACACCTACTCGGCCCACCCGCTGGCCTGCGCCGCGGCGCTGGGCACCCTGGACACCTATGCCGAAGAGGGCCTCTTGACCCGTGCCGGGGAGCTGGGCGGCTACTTTGCCGAATGCCTGCATTCGCTGAAGGGCCTGCCGAATGTGATCGACATTCGCAATATCGGCCTGGTCGGCGGCGTCGAGCTGAGCCCCCTGCCTGGCGAGCCGGCCAAGCGCGCCTTCAATATCTTCCTCGACTGCTGGGAGAAGGGCGTACTGATACGCACCACCGGCGACACGATTGCTCTGAGCCCGCCGCTGATCATCGAGCGCAAGCACATCGACCACATCATCGACACGCTCCGCGGCGCAATCCAGCGCGCGGCCTGACGTTTCGACGAACCAACCCTTACCGAGGACCTTGCCTAGCGCATACCCTTTATGAACCTCCTGAGCACAGACCGCGAGCTGACGCGGAACTCCTTTTACGCGGCCAGCGTGCGCCGCGAGCAGGCGTTCCCCCCATTGCGGGACGAGGTCTCATGCGATGTGGCCATTGTGGGTGGCGGTCTGGCGGGTCTGTCCGCCGCGATCGAACTGTCCGAGCGCGGTTTCAAGGTCGTGCTGCTGGAGGCGCGAGAAGTCGGCTGGGGGGCCTCGGGCCGCAACGGTGGACAGGCGATTCACGGCCTGGCCTGTGAGCAATCCACCATTGAAGCGCAGCTGGGGCTGGAGGCCTCGCGCGCCGTCTGGGGCATGACCCTGGAGGCGCTGGACATCATCAAGCAGCGCTGCCAGCAGCACCAGATCGACTGCGACTGGCAGGACGGCTATCTGGGACTGGCCATCAATGCCCGCAAAGCCACCGCGCTGCAGGACTGGGCCGAGCAGATGGCCAGCCGCTATGACTATCCGCTGCGCTGGCTGGGGCCGGCCGACCTGCCCGCCTACATCAAGAGCCCGCGCTTTCACAGCGGCGTCTATGACCCGCGCTCGGGGCACCTGCATCCACTGAAGTACAGCCTGGGTCTGGCCCGGGCGGCAGCCGGTCTCGGCGTGCAGATGTTCGAGCAATCGGCCGTGACGCGCATCGAACGCGGTGCCAGCAACACCGTCCATACCGACCACGGCAGGGTCAAGGCCAGGCAGGTGCTGCTGGCCGGCAATGTCTATCTGCAGGACCTGGCGCCTGCGCTTGCCGAACGCATCATGCCGGTGGGCACCTATATCGTCTGCACCGAGCCACTGGCGCCGGGGGTGATGCAGCAGCTGATACCGTCGCGCGCGGCGGTTTGCGACACCAATTTCGTGCTCGACTACTTCCGCCCCACGGCCGATGACCGCCTGCTCTATGGCGGTCGCGTCAGCTACAGCACGGTCACGCCACCGAACCTGGCGCAAAGCATGCGCGATCGCATGCGCAAGAGCTTTCCGCAGCTGGAGGACGTGACGCTGGAGTACAGCTGGGGCGGCTTCGTCGACATCACGATGAACCGGGCCCCCGACTTCGGCCGGCTGGACCAGCGCAGCGGCAGGTCCGAAGACGCCGGCATCTACTACTTGCAGGGCTTTTCGGGCCACGGCCTGGCGCTGACCGGCCTGGCAGGCAGATTAGTGGCCGAGGCCATCGCCGGCGACGCTGGCCGCTTCGACACCTTCGCGCGCCTCGCTCATCACCGTTTCCCGGGAGGGCGCTGGCTGCGCACCCCGGCCCTGGTGCTGGGCATGGCGTATTACCGTTTGAGAGACATGTTATGAGTCGTACAAAACCCATTGTGCTGGTGCCGGCGTGCAGCAGGCCGATCGGCGACCACCCGTTCTACGCCACGGGCAAGAAGTACATCGAGGCCGTGCGCCTGGCCGGCTGCACGCCGCTGATCGTGCCCTCGGTGCAGCCGCACGAGCTGGACGCGCTGCTGGCCCTCGCCGACGGCGTGCTGCTGACCGGCTCGCCGTCCAATGTCCACCCGAAGAATTTCGACGAGGCGGTGCATGACCCGTCCCTGCCGCTGGACCCGGAGCGCGACGACTGGACCCTGCCGCTGATCCCGAAGGCGCTGGAGCTGGGCATGCCGCTGTTCGCGATCTGCCGCGGCTTCCAGGAGGCCAATGTGGCGCTGGGTGGCAGCTTGCATCAGGCCGTGCAGGAGCAGCCGGGATTGCAGGACCATCGCGCGCCCAAAGATCTCAGCGCAGAGGAGCAGTACGCGCCGGTGCATCCGATTGCCGTCGTCCCGGGTGGCCTGCTTCACCAAATCGTCGGCAGCGACACCATCCAGGTCAACTCACTGCATGGCCAGGGGGTCAAGCAGCTGGCGCCGGGCCTGCGGGTCGAGGCCGTGGCGCCCGATGGCCTGGTCGAGGCCTTCTCGGTCAGCCAAGCCGTCGGCTTCAATCTGTGCGTGCAGTGGCACCCCGAGTGGCAGGCAGCCAGCAACCCGGCCTCGATGGCGGTGCTGACGGCCTTTGGCCAGGCCTGCCACCGGTTCCATCAAGACCGTCAGCAACTGCAGCAGCGCGACCCGGAAACCTAGCTGTCTCCTGTTTCACCCCCAACGCCCTCCCGCGCCGGCCATGGAGCCGGGGCCCAGCAAAACAGGTGATACATGACAACCAGCAAATTCACATTCGCAGACCTCGAACAATGGTTCAAGGAGCGCCGCGTCACGGAGATCGAGTGCCTGGTGCCCGACCTGACCGGCGTGGCCCGCGGCAAGATCCTGCCGCGCGAGCGCTTCACCGAAGACCGCGGCATGCGGCTGCCCGAGGCCGTGGTGGCCATGGGCGTGACCGGCGAATTCCCTGAGGTCGGCCCCTACTACGACGTGATCTCGCCGACCGACCAGGACATGCATCTGCGCCCCGACCCGACCACGGTGCGCATCGTGCCCTGGGCCACCGACCCGACCGCGCAAATCATCCATGACTGCTTCGACCAGCACGGCAAGCTGATTCCGTTCGCGCCGCGTTCGGTGCTGCGCCGGGTCTGCGAGCTCTATGCGGCCGAGGGCTGGCAGCCAGTCGTCGCGCCCGAGCTGGAGTTCTATCTGGTCGCACGCAACCCCGATCCGGACATTCCCCTGAAGCCGCCGGTGGGCCGCAGCGGCCGCGCCGAGACCTCGCGCCAGGCCTATTCGATCGACGCGGTGAACGAGTTCGACCCGCTGTTCGAGGACGTCTATGCCTATTGCGAGCAGATGGGTCTGAACGTCGACACCCTGATCCACGAGATCGGCGCGGGCCAGATGGAGATCAACTTCTTCCATGACGACCCGCTGAAGCTGGCCGACGAGGTGTTCTTCTTCAAGCGCACCCTGCGCGAGGCGGCGATGCGCCACGATATGTTCGCCACCTTCATGGCCAAGCCCATCGCCAACGAGCCAGGCAGCGCCATGCATGTGCACCAGAGCGTGGTCAGCGCCAGCACCGGCAAGAACATCTTCAGCAATGAAGACGGCTCGCCCAGCCAGGAGTTCTTCTGGTACATCGGCGGTCTGCAGAAGTACATTCCGGCGGCGATGGCCCTGTTCGCCCCCTATGTGAACAGCTACCGGCGCCTCTCGCGCAACACCGCCGCGCCGATCAATATCCAGTGGGGCACCGACAACCGCACCGTCGGCATACGCTCGCCGGTGGCCAGCCCCTCGGCGCGCCGGGTGGAGAACCGCGTCATCGGCGCCGATGCCAATCCCTATGTGGCGCTGGCCGCCACGCTGGCCTGCGGCTATCTGGGCATCAAGAACAGGATCGCACCCAGCCCGGAATGCAAGGGCGACGCGTACCTGGGCGACTATCAACTGCCCCGCAGCCTGGGCGAGGCGCTGGACCTGCTGCGCAACGAGAAAGACCTGGCCGAGGTGCTGGGCGAGTCCTTCATCACCGTCTACACCGAGGTCAAGGAAATCGAGTACGCGGAGTTCATGAAGGTGATCTCGCCATGGGAGCGAGAGCACCTTCTACTTCACGTCTGAGCGCATCAGTCCATCGATACGGAGCACCCTATGAGCACGATTCAACAACCGTCCCGGGCTGCCAAGCGCAGCACCAAAGAGTGGCAGCAGGCCGATGCCGCCCACTTCCTCCACCCGTTCACCGACTTCGCCGCCCTGGCCAAGAAGGGCTCGCGCATCATCACCGACGCCAACAACATCTATCTGCACGACAGCGACGGCAACAAGATCCTCGACGCAATGAGCGGCCTCTGGTGCGTCAACGTCGGCTACGGGCAGAAGGCGCTGGTCGATGCAGCCGCCCGGCAGATGCAGGAGCTGCCCTTCTACAACGCCTTCTTCCAGACCGCCACGCCGCCCAGCATCGAGCTGGCCGAGCTGCTGGCGGAGGTGACGCCGCCGCAGTTCCAGCATGTGTTCTTCACCAGCTCGGGCTCCGAGGGCAATGACACCATCGTGCGCATGGTGCGCCGCTACTGGGATGTGCTGGGTCAGCCGGAACGCCAGGTCATCATCGGCCGGCACAACGGCTATCACGGCTCGACGATGGCCGGGGCGTCTCTTGGCGGCATGAGCGGCATGCATGCTCAGGGCGGCTTGCCGATACCGAACATCACCCATATCGAGCAGCCGCACTGGTTCGAGCTGGGCGGCGATCAGAGCCGCGAGGACTTCGGTCTCACCGCCGCCCGCTGGCTGGAGGAAAAGATACTCGCCGTCGGCCCGGAGCGCGTGGCCGCCTTCATCGGCGAGCCTATCCAGGGCGCCGGCGGCGTGATCGTGCCGCCCACGACCTACTGGCCCGAGATCCAGCGCATCTGCGACAAGTACGGCATCCTCCTGGTCAGCGACGAGGTGATCTGCGGCTTCGGCCGCACCGGCGAATGGTTCGGCTGCGAGACGGTGGGCAGCAGGCCCGACCTGATGACCTTTGCCAAGGGCGTGACCTCGGGCTACATCCCGCTGGGCGGGGTGATGGTCGGCGAGCGCATCGCCAAGGTGCTGATCGAGCAGGGCGGCGAGTTCAACCACGGCTTCACCTACTCGGGCCATCCGGTGGCCTGCGCGGTGGCTCTGGCCAATATCGGCCTGATACGCCAGCTCAACCTCGTGAGCCATGTCAAGCACAACGTCGGTCCCTATCTGGCCCAGCAATTCGCCGAACTGGCCGAGCACCCGCTGGTAGGCGAGACCCAGACCTGCGGCTTGATGGGAGCCGTGCAACTGGTGAAGGACAAGGCCAAGCGCCAGATGTTCGACAGTGCACTGGAAGTGGGCATGGTCTGCCGCGGCCACTGCTTCGGCAACGGCCTGATCATGCGTGCCGTCGGCGACCGCATGATCATCGCCCCGCCGCTGGTCATCACCCGCCCCCAGGTGGACGAAATGATGGCCCTGATACGACGCTGCCTGGACCTGACCCTGGCCGATGTGCAGGCGCGGGGCTGGCTCTGATCTTGCTAGCGGTATCTTGATGCACGGTTCGCGCAAGGACTGGCCCTCCGCATCCGCACAGCCTCGGGTTTTGCGGGATAGGGGCCGGCTCCGCCGCGGCATAGACTGAATCTATCCCTTGTTGATCATCTGGAGAGCGTTCCCATGAAGCTGACCACCGTCCCCAAGCTGCCCTTGAGCCTGTTGCTGAGCAGTCTTTGCCTGCTGGCCTTGCCGGCCTCGGCCCAGGAAGAAGAGAAGGTCATCAACGTCTACAACTGGTCGGACTACATCGCCGAAGACACGCTGAAGAACTTCGAGAAGGAAACCGGCATCAAGGTGCGCTACGACAATTTCGACAACAACGAAATCGTCCATGCCAAGCTGGTGGCGGGCAAGACCGGCTATGACGTGGTCGTGCCCTCCTCCTACTGGGCCAAGCTCCAGGTCGATGGCGGCCTGCTACGCAAGATCGACAAGGCGCAGATCCCGAACCTGAAGTATCTGGACCCGGACATCGAGGCCCAGCTCGCCAAGCTCGACCCGGGCAACCAGTACATGGTCAACTGGCTGTGGGGCTACACCACGGTGGGCATCAATGTGGACAAGGTCAAGGCCGCGCTGGGCAGCACGCCGATGCCGGACAACGCCTGGGACCTGGTGTTCAAGCCCGAGTACATCTCCAAGCTGAAGAGCTGCGGCGTCAGCATGCTGGACAGCGCCACCGAGGTGGTGCCTGCCGCCCTGCACTATCTGGGCAAGCCCCCCTACAGCAAGAACCTCGGTGACTACCAGGCCGTGCCGCCGCTGCTGAAGGCCATCCGGCCGCACGTCACGCTGTTCAGCTCCTCGGGCTATATCAATGACATGGCCAATGGTTCGATCTGTCTGGCCCTGGGCTGGTCGGGCGACATCAATATCGCGCGCCAGCGTGCCATCGACGGCAAGACCGGCCAGAAGATCGAGGCCCTTGTGCCCAAGAGCGGCGGCGTGCTGTTCTTCGACACCATGGTGATCCCGGCCGACGCGCCCCACCCCGGCAACGCGCACAAGTTCATCAACTACATCCTGCGCCCCGAGGTCCATGCCTCGCTGACCAACAAGGTGTTCTATGCCAACCCGAACAAGGAGTCGCGCAAGTTCATCAAGCCCGAGGTGGCGAACAACCCGACCGTGTTCCCGTCCGAGGCCGAGATGAAGAAGATGGGCGTGCCCGATGCGATCAACAATGACCTGCGCCGCAGCATGACGCGCATCTACACCTCGTTCAAGACCGGTCTCTAAGAACAAGCACAGGGAGGATGGCCGATGAGCTCAACGGTGGACGGCGGCGCCTATTTGCGCATCGAGGATGTGGTGAAGGACTTTGGGGGCGGCGCGGTGGCCGTCAACCATGTGTCGATCGACATCCAGAAGGGTGAGATCTTTGCGCTGCTGGGCTCCTCGGGCTGCGGCAAGACGACGCTGCTGCGCATGCTGGCCGGCTTCGAGACGCCCAGCTCGGGCCGCATCGTGCTCAACGGGCAGGACCTGGCCGGCCTGCCGCCGTACCTGAGGCCCATCAATATGATGTTCCAGAGCTATGCGCTGTTTCCGCACCTGACGGTGTGGGACAACATAGCCTTCGGCTTGAAGCGCGATGGCTGTCCCAAGGACGAGGTCGCCGCCCGCGTCGAGGCCATGCTGAAGCTGGTGCAGCTGGGCAAGTTCGCCAAGCGCAAGCCGCACCAGCTGTCGGGTGGCCAGCAGCAGCGCGTAGCCCTGGCGCGCAGCCTGGCAAAAAAACCTCAGCTCTTGCTGCTCGATGAGCCACTGGGCGCGCTGGACAAGAAGCTGCGCGAGGAGACGCAGATCGAGCTGGTCAACATCATCGAAGACGTGGGCGTGACCTGCGTGATGGTGACCCACGACCAGGAAGAGGCTATGACCATGGCCACGCGCATCGCGGTGATGAGCGAGGGGAGGATTTTGCAGGTTGGCGCGCCGAGCGACATCTACGAGACGCCGGCCACCCGCTTCGTGGCCGATTTCATCGGCAACGTCAACATGATGGAAGGCACCTTGGCCGTCGATGAACCCGACCATGTGGTGATCGATTGCCCCGACTGCAGGCACTACGTCGGCCACGGCATCACCGGTAGCGCCGGCATGGCCGTCAGCGTGGCACTGCGGCCCGAGAAGATACGCCTGACCTGCGACAAGCCCGAGGGCGAGTTCAACCAGGTGCTGGCCAAGGTGCGCGACCTGGCCTACTTCGGCGCCTACACCATCTACCACCTGTTGCTGCCCAGCGGCCAGGTGATCAAGGTCAGCGAGAGCAATCTGGAGCGGCACCGGGCCGACCCGCTGACCTGGGACGACCCGGTCTGGGCCTCCTGGTCGCCGACCTCGCAAGTGGTGCTGACGCAATGAGTCCGGCAAAAAGAACGGGGCTGCTGCAACGTCTGATGCGCGGACGCACCGCGGTGATCGGCGTGCCCTATCTGTGGCTGGCGCTGTTCTTCATGCTGCCCTTCCTGATCGTGCTGAAGATCAGCATCTCCGAGATGGAGACGGTGCGCTTCAAGGACCTGATCGTCTATGCGGACGGCGTGCTGCGCCTGTCGATCAAGCTCAGCAACTATGTCTTCATCACCGAGGACGATCTGTACTTCAAGTCCTATCTGATCAGCATCAAGTACGCCGCGGCCACCACCTTCTGGTGTCTGTTCATCGGCTACCCCTTCGCCTACTTCATGGCCCGCGCCAAGGCCACCCTGCAGCCGGCCCTGCTGATGCTGGTGATGCTGCCGTTCTGGACCAGCTTCCTGCTGCGCGTCTATGCCTGGAAGGGCCTGCTCAGCGAACATGGCTGGGTGGCCGAGGCCCTGATGGCCTTGCAACTTGACGGGCCGCTGCAGCAGCTGGGCCTGATCGAGTCGCCCGGCCTGTTCATGAACACGCCCTTCTCCCTGCTGATCGGCATGGTCTACACCTACCTGCCCTTCATGATCCTGCCGCTGTACGCCAATCTGGCCAAGATGGACATGCGCCTGCTGGAGGCCGCCGCCGACCTGGGCGCCACGCCCTGGGTGGCGTTCTGGAAGATCACCGTGCCGCTGTCCAAGGCCGGCATCATCGCCGGGTCCATGCTGGTCTTCATTCCCTGCGTCGGCGAATTCGTCATCCCCGAGCTGCTGGGCGGGCCGCAGACGCTGATGATAGGCCGCGTGCTGTGGGACGAGTTCTTCAGCAACAACGACTGGCCGATGGCCTCCAGCGTGGCCGTCGTGATGGTGCTGCTGATCATCGTGCCGCTGGCCTTGTTCAACAAATACCAGGCCGAAGCGCAGGAGGTCAAGCGATGAACCTTGTCGCCAAGTACTTCGGCCGCGGCTGGCTGGGCCTGGGCTATGTGTTCCTCTACCTGCCTATCCTGGCCCTGGTGATCTATTCGTTCAATGACTCGCCGATCCCGAGCAAATGGGGGGGCGTGACGCTGAAGTGGTATGCCGCCCTGGCCGAGGACCGCGAGATGCTGGCCGGTCTGTGGCTGTCGCTGAGGATCGCCTTCTACACCGCCTGCGGCTCGGTCGTGCTGGGCACCCTGGCGGCCTTCTCGCTGGTCAAGTACCGGCGCTTCAAGGGACGCACGCTGTTCTCGGGCATGGTCAGCGCGCCGCTGGTGATGCCCGAGGTGATCGTCGGCCTGTCGCTACTGCTGATGCTGGTGTCCATGCAGCGCTGGCTGGGCTTTCCCGAGCGCGGCACCCTGACCATCTGGCTGGGCCATCTGCTGCTGGGCATGGCCTATGCCACGGTGGTGGTGCAGGCGCGCCTGCAGGACCTGAACCCGCAGCTCGAAGAGGCGGCGATGGATCTCGGCGCGCGGCCGCTGCAGGTATTCGCCCTGGTCACCCTGCCGATGATCGCGCAGTCGCTGCTGTCGGCCTGGCTGCTGACCTTCACCTTGTCGCTGGACGATGTGGTGCTGTCGGCCTTTCTGTCGGGCCCCGGCGCCACGACCATGCCGCTGGTGATCTTCTCGCGTGCGCGCCTGGGCCTGAGCCCCAGCATCAACGCGGTGGCCACCGTCATCATCGTGCTGGTGTCGATAGGCGTGATCGCCGCCAGCTATCTCGTTGCCCACAAGGAGCGCCAGCGCTCCAGAGACCTGGCCGCCGCCCAGCGCGGCCCAACCTGACACCCTTTGATTCCCGGAACCCCAAGAGGAGATAGAACCATGCGCATCGCAAAGCTCGCCTGTCTGACCCTGGCCCTGGCCAGTGCCTATCCGATGGCCGCCTCCGCCCAATCCAATGAGGAGTTGCTCAAGGAGCTGCGTGCCCTGCGGGCCCGCGTCGACAGCCTGGAGCAGAAGCTCAAGGCCAGCGAAGCGGCCAAGCCCGCCGAGGCCCAATGGGGCATGACCCAGCAGCAGGTGGCCGACTTCAATCGCATCGCCGTGAAGACCGAGGCGCTGGAAGACGCCCAGGAGGCTCTTGGCCTGAAGAACCTGAAGATCAGCGGCTTTGCCGACCCGACCTATATCTACAACCAGCGCCAGAACCGGGGCGGCTTCCAGTTCCTGAACCCTGTGGCCAACGACGGCTACAACTACGACAACTCCTACTTTGGCGGGGCCACCCTGGACTTCCAGAAGGAGATGGAGGGTGGCACCAAGTTCCGCCTGACCTTGACGCCCAACCGCGGTACCGGTTCGGTGATCGGCGAGGGCTCGATCGTGCAGGAGGCCTCGGTGTCGATACCGCTGGGCGACCTGCAGACCCGCTTCATTGCCGGCCAGGTGCCGGACTGGTCGGGGTATGAGTATCAGCAGCCGACGCTGAACAAGCTGATCACCCACAACCTGCTGTATGACTTCACCCTGCCCACCCTGTACACCGGCGCCGGCATGGAGCTGACGCGCGGCAAGTGGCTGAGCAAGGTGATGCTGGCCAACGTCAACACCAGCAAGCGCCAGGCCGGCGAGAAGGCCCCGGCCATCGTCTACCGCGTGGACTACTCGCGCGGCGAGTATCAGGGCTTCGGCTTTGCCGGCATGCATGGCAAGGCGGCCAACTTCCGCGCCGATGGCGCCAACCCGGTCACCGGCGAGGACTACAGCACCCGCGACACCGCCGTCAACCTGTTCGAGTTCGACGCCTACTTCATCCGCGGCGACTGGACGGTGCAGGGCCAGCTGAGCTATGGCACGCAAAAGGCCGCGGCCATCACCGCCGACCCGGTCACCGGCGAGCTGCGCAACTCGCGCTGGTACGGCTTCTCTGGCCTGGTGGCCAACAAGTTCGCCCCGCGCTGGGAGGCCATCGCACGCTTCGACTACCTGCAGAACCGCAAGAACGGCGGCGGCCTGCTGGGCTACACGGTGGCCGACGACCGCAACGGCATCGGCCCCGATCAGGCCGGCGACGCCGAGCGCGGCACCAACCGCATGGCCGTCTCGCTGGGTCTGAGCTGGCTGTACAACCTGAACACGACCTTCAAGGCCGAGTACCGGATGGACCGCGCCAGCCTGCCGGTGTTCATGGACATACGCTCGGGCGAATACCGCAAGAGCAATAATGTTCTGGGCACCTCGGTGGTGGTCAGCTTCTAAGCCCCTACGCTTTCGTAGCCCGGATGGAATCCGGGGGCTTGCGGCGCTGCGCCGAGGCCCCCGCATTGCGCTTCGCTTCATGCGGGCTACGCCACCCCTTCCAGGAGACAGTCCATGAGCATTGACTGGCACGAGCGCGCCCGCGCGCTACAAATCGACGGCCGCATATTGATAGGCGGCAAGCGCCTGGCCAGCGCCAACGGCGAGACCTTCGCCTGCATCTCGCCCATCGACGGCCGCGTCATCGGCGAAGTCGCCCGCGGCCAGGCCACCGACATCGACACCGCCGTGCTGAGCGCCCGCGCGGCGTTCGAAGACGGCCGCTGGGCCAGGCGCCCGCCGGCCGCCCGCAAGAAGGTGCTGCTGAAGTTCGCCGACAAGATCCTAGGCGCCAAGGAGGAACTGGCCCTGCTGGAGACGCTGGACATGGGCAAGCCCATCCAGTACAGCCTGGCCGTCGATGTGCCGGCAGCCGCCCGCTGCATCGCCTGGTATGCCGAAGCGGTGGACAAGATCTATGACGAGATCGCCCCCACCGGCCCGAATGCGCTGGCGCTGATTCAACGCGAGGCCATGGGCGTGATCGGCGCCATCGTGCCCTGGAACTACCCGATGATCATGGCCGCCTGGAAGCTGGGGCCGGCCCTGGCCGCCGGCAACTCGGTGGTGCTCAAGCCCAGCGAGAAATCGCCCCTGACCGCGCTGCGCCTGGCCGAGCTGGCCCTTGAGGCCGGCCTGCCCGAGGGAGTGTTCAATGTCGTGCCGGGCTTCGGCCACGAGGCCGGTGAGGCACTGGCCCTGCACGAGCAGGTCGATGCGGTGGGCTTCACCGGATCCACTCGCGTCGGCCGCAAGATGCTGGAGTACGCGGGCCGCTCGAACCTGAAGCGCGTATACAACGAGCTGGGCGGCAAGTCGGCCTTCCTCGTGTTCCCCGATTTCGACGACATCAAGCGGGCCGCGCAGACGGTGGCCGGCGCGATGTTCTTCAACCAGGGCGAGAGCTGCAACGCGCCGTCGCGGGTGTTGGTCCACGAGAGCATTGCCGACGAGTTCGTCAGCCTGGTCGCGGCCGAGGCGCCGAAGTACCAGCCGGGCGATCCTCTCGATGGGCGCACCGTGATGGGTGCCCTGGTCGATGACGGCCAGCTGCGCACGGTGATGGGCTATATCGAGGCCGGCCAGGCCGAGGGCGCCCGCGCCGTCACAGGCGGCAAGCAGGCGCGCACCGAGAGCGGCGGCTACTACGTCGAGCCGACCGTGTTCGATGGCGTGGCCAACACGATGAAGATTGCCCGCGAGGAGATCTTCGGCCCGGTGCTGGGCGTGATCCGCTTCAAGGACGAGGCCGAGGCTGTCGCCCTGGCCAACGACAGCGCCTACGGCCTGCAGGCCAGCGTCTGGAGCAGCCATATTGACCGCGCACACCGGGTGGCCCGGGCCCTGCGCGCCGGCACCGTGCACGTGAACCAGTACGATGAGGACGACATCACCGTACCCTTTGGCGGCTACAAGCAAAGCGGCAATGGGCGCGACAAGTCGCTGCATGCCTTTGACAAGTACACCGAGCTGAAGACGACCTGGCTGCGCATCAACAGCTGAGCTAGGGTGTCGGCCCGATCAAGGAGTACACGATGAAAGACCTGCTGGACCAATTGACCCGTGCCGGCGTGCACACCTTGATCGCCCAGTTCACCGACATCTTCGGCGTGGCCAAGGGCAAGTTCGTGCCCCTGCGCCACATCAACGAGTTGCTGACCGACGGCGTGGGCTTCTCCGGCCCCTCGATCTGGGGCACCGGCCTGGCGCGCCATGGCACGCGCTCGGAGTACTACGCCCGCGGCAATGCCAGCACGGCCCAGGTGCTGCCCTGGCTGCCGGGCTATGCACGCATCGTCTGCGATGGTTTCGTCAATGGCGAGCCGTTCGAGGCCTGCACGCGCCAGGTGCTGAAGCGCGCCGAGGCCCGCCTGGCCGAGCGCGGCTGGCATTGCCGCACCGGCATAGAGCCCGAGTTCTTCCTGCTGCGCCCGGCCGAGGGCGGCGGCTGGGTGCCGTTCGACGAAATGGACCGGCTCGACAAACCGTCCTACGACCTGAAAAGCCTGCCCCGCCAGGCCGAGCTGCTGCGCGCGCTGCAAGACACGCTGGAAGCCTGCGGCCTGGATGTGCTGCAGCTCGATCACGAGGACGCGCACGGCCAGTACGAGGTCAACTTCGGTCACGACCTGGCCCTGCGCAGCGCCGACCACCTGATGCTGTTCAAGATGGCCGCGCACGCGATCGCCGAGCAATACGGCGCCACCTTCTCGATGATGCCCAAGCCCTTTGCCAACCAGCCGGGCAGCGGCATGCACTTCCATGTCTCGCTGTGGACCGACCAGGGCGAGAACGCCAAGTGCCTGTTCAGCGACCGCGAGCACGGCCTGTCCAGGCTGGCCCATCACTTCATTGCCGGCGTGCTGCTGCATGCGCCGGCCCTGTGCGCGCTGGCCGCGCCCACCGTCAATTCGTACAAGCGGCTGGTGGTTGGCGAATCGCTGTCTGGCACCAGCTGGGCACCGGCGCACATCGCCCACGGGCCGAACAACCGCACCTGCCTGGTCCGCACCCTACCGGGCCGCTTCGAATGGCGCCTGCCCGACGCCGCGGCCAACCCCTATCTGGCCACGGCCGCACTGATCTCCGCAGGGCTTGACGGGATCGACCGACAGCTGCCGCTGGGCCCGGCTTGCAACGAGGACCTGTTCGCGCTGGGCCTGCCGCAGATCCGCGAACGCGGCATCGCCCAGCTGCCGCAAAGCCTGGAGCAGGCCCTGCATGCGCTGGAAGCCGATGCGGTGATCACCGAGGCTTTGGGCGCCGAGCTGACCCAGGAGTTTCTGCGCCTCAAGCATGAGGAATGGCTGGGCTATGCCCGCCATGTCAGCGACTGGGAGTTGCAGCGCTACGTGGCGCAGTTTTGAAATCGATGAGTCGACAGGCAGACCGCGTCCCGTGGCTGGCCTACGGCGCGCTGGCGTTGAGCACTTCGCTGGTGGGCACCTATGTGGGCCTGTCCAAGCTGCTGGTGCTGGTGTTTCCGGTCTTTCTGCTGGCCTGGCTGCGCTTCGGCATGGCGGCCGTTGCCATGCTGCCCTGGCTCAGGCGTGGCGCGAACGAGCCGCCGCTGAGCGCGCGAGACCGCAAGCTGCTGTTCGTAGAGTCCTTCATCGGCAACTTTCTGTTCTCGATCTGCATGTTGTATGGCGTCAAGGCCAGCTCGGCCTTGGCCGCCGGGGTGATCATGGCGGGCATTCCGGCGGCGGTGGCCCTGCTGTCCTGGCTGGTGCTGGGCGAGCGCATAGCCGGCCGCGTGCTGGGGGCCATCGCCTGTGCCGTGGTGGGCATTGGCCTGGTGGCAAGCAGCCGCAGCGGTGGCGCTTCGGAGGGCACCTTGTGGGGGCCCTTGCTGCTGATCGCCGCCGTGTTCTGCGAGGCCGTCTATGTCGTGGTCGGCAAGCAGCTGACCGGCCAGGTGTCGGCCAAGCGCATCAGCGCCTTGATCAATCTCTGGGGCTTCACCCTGGTCACGCCGCTGGGGCTGTGGCAGGCGCTGAGCTTTGATTTCACGGCGGTGCCGGCCCTGAGCTGGGGCTTTCTGCTGTTCTACGCGCTGGCCGCCAGCATGATCACCGTCTGGCTGTGGATGACAGGCCTGGCCCGGGTGCCTGCAGCCCGCGCCGGGGTGTTCATGGTCTTCCTGCCCATCGCCACCGGCCTGGTCGGCCTGCTGTTCCTCGGCGAGACGATGACCCTGCTGCAGGCCTGCGCCTACGGCCTGGCGCTGCTGGGCGTGGTGCTGGCCACCTGGCCCGAATCGCCACAGCCGGCGCTATCCTCGGCTGTCTGAACCCGACTCACAAGCATGCAAGCTACCCATCTTCGCGTACACCAATTCGCCGGCCTGCTGCCGGGCCCGCGGCTGATCGTTACCGGCGCCGTGCATGGCAACGAAACCTGCGGCACCCGCGCGATCGAGCGCCTGCTGCAGGCGCTGGACAGCGGCGCCCTGCGCCTGCAACGCGGCACCTTGACGGCCATCCCCATCGTCAACCCGCTGGCCTACCAGCGCGGGCAGCGCGAGGGCGAGCGCAATCTGAACCGCAATCTGCGCCCGGCGGTGATCGCGCAGGACTTCGAGGACCGCATCGCCCAGACCCTGTGCCCCTGGCTGGCCGCCAACGACGTGCTGCTGGACCTGCACTCGTTCAATGCCGTCGGCCAGCCCTTTGTGATGCTGGGCCCGCGCAACAACTCCGGGCCGCTGGAGCCCTTCGCGCACGAAGCGGCCGAGGCCGCCATGGCCGCCGCGCTGGGCCCCACCCGCATCGTCGAGGGCTGGCTCAGCACCTATGCACTGGGCCTGCAGCGCCGCGCCGAGCGGCCCCATCACGGCTCAAGCGGATCGCGCCGCCAGAGCCTGGACCAGGACCCGCACTACGGCGTCGGCACGACCGAATACATGCGCTCGCAGGGCGGCTACGGCGTCACTCTGGAGTGTGGCCAGCACGACGACCCGAACGCCCCCGAGGTGGCCTGGCTGGCCATTACTCGCACGCTGGCCCTGCTCGGCATGGTCGATGCAGCCGAGGTGGATCTGCATCAACCCACGCAGGCGCCCGAGTTGCTGCAGCTGTACGAGGTGGTGGATCGAGAGCACGAAGGAGACCAGTTCGCCAAAGAATGGGTCAGCTTCGATCCGATAGCAAAAGGCCAGCTGATAGGCACGCGGAACGATGGCACGCCGGTGCTGGCGCCCGATGCCGGGCGCATCGTCTTTCCCAACACCAGGGCCCAGCCGGGGCAGGAATGGTTTTACCTGGCACGGGCCAGTGAACGCAGGCTCTGAAGATCAGGCCGAGACGCTCTCGGCCAGCAGCCGTCGCGTTTCCTGTCGGGCTGCCGTGGCCAAGGCCGCCACCTTGGCCGGTGGCTCCAGCTTGAGCTTGTGGTCGGACCACACCTGACGCCAGCGCCTGGCACCGGCCGAGCCATTCCACAGCCCCAGCGCATGGCGCATCGCCTGCGGCCAGGTGTTCGGGTGGCCGCCCGTCTGCGTCGCCACATGGCGTTCCAGATAGGCCAGCCACTGCGTTTCAGCCTCTTCGCGAGAGGCCAGGGGATCGGCCATGCCGAAGAAGCGCGAATCCCAGCGGCTCATCGCCCAGGGCTCGTGATAGGCATGGCGGCCGACCATCACGCCATCCACATGGCTCAGGTGCAGCGCGATATCTTCCTCGGTCTGGATGCCGCCGTTGATGACGATGGTCAGGTCCGGGAACTCGCGCTTGAGCTGATAGACCAGCTCGTAGCGCAGCGGCGGAATCTCGCGGTTCTCTTTCGGGCTCAAGCCTTGCAGCCAGGCATTGCGTGCATGGACGATGAAGACCTCGCAACCGGCCTCGGCCACCGTGCCGACGAAATCACGCACGAACTCGTAGCTCTCGACACGGTCGATGCCGATGCGGTTCTTCACCGTCACCGGAATGTCCACCACGTCCCGCATCGCCTTCACGCCATCGGCCACCAGGCTGGCCTCGTTCATCAGGCAGGCACCGAAGGCGCCGCGCTGCACCCGCTCACTCGGGCAACCGCAATTCAGGTTCACCTCGTCATAGCCCCAGTCCTGGGCCAGCTTGGCACACTGCGCCAGATCGGCCGCCTCGCTGCCGCCCAGCTGCAGCGCCACCGGATGCTCCTCGGCATTGAAGTCCAGATGCCGCGGCCGGTCGCCATGGATCAGCGCACCGGTGGTCACCATCTCGGTGTACAGCCGGGTGTGGCGGGTCAGCAGGCGATGGAAGTAGCGGCAATGCCTATCAGTCCAATCCATCATCGGCGCTACACACAAACGCCATGATTTGTCAAGTCCTTTATTCATATCAGACTCAAACAAGTCATTGCTTTCATCTATTCCGCTCATCCCAGTCCCTCTGGCTCATGTTGAAGAGTCAGCACGTGCACTCATAGCTCACCTACCCTACGGTCACATTTTCCCATGCCACCGAAATAACCAGACGGGCCTGATTGATGCAGCCAGGCTAGGCTCTCGCCTTCGCTGCAAACCCACCTACCACCTGGGCGCACAACGGCTGCACGGATGCGGCACAAACTGGCGAGCCAAGCCCGCCGTCGTGCACCCACACTTGAACGACCGTTAGAGTCAGAACTATTTGATGAAGGCATGGTAGGCATTACCGACACCAAACGAAAACGCAATGTATGAACCGATGATTAGCAGCACCGTCGCGATATGAAAGACTGCGCCGGCGCGGCTCCACTCGCTGTGGTAACAATACTGGGCGAGATAGGTGCCTCCGGTGGCAACCGCGCCAAGGAGAACGCCGAGCGCAAACGAAATGAGTGACCAAGCCAACGAGGTTTGCAGAGAACTGATACCTGGCGCAGACTTGGTAACTAGGTTTCCGACGAACGCAAGGAGCGCAACGGTTGCTCCGCCATTTACCAAGATGCTGGTTGACAAGGCAATCTTGGCGGACTCGACGACTGACCGAAACATCTCAGTTCCGCTGTCCACAGTGGCTTTGTAATGCGCGAGATTTCTTTCATGGTCCGCTTTGAACTGGGCTAGATTCGACTCGTGGTTCAGTTTCTGCACTTCGGCGTTGACTGGGGCGTCACCATCCAATGAGTCAAGGAAGGCAAGCAGTGCCTTGATATCAACCGCCTGCTGTCCTGACGCTTTGACATCAACCAGGGCAGATCGAACTTTTTGAATAGGCGACGTTGCGGACATTGTTTTTCAGCGCTCAGACTTTCTGGACAGCTCGTGGATTCATCACCTGGGCAACAACCCGCTGGCCTGGGGTGCCTTGCAGTATCCAGGCTCGCTGGATGAACTGGTCACGGTGCATGCGGGGATGGCCCTGGTGAAATGACAGATCAGTAGGTAGTGCAAAGTGTCTGCGTGCCAATCTTGTTGCAGTAGGTTTGCTTGGGGGTGCTGCTCTTAAGGACATCGGCCCAGGCTTTCTGATTTGACTCGACAGCTGCGTTGTTCTGGTCGATCCGCCTACGAACTGACGCGACTTCCATTGCCATCCTGTTGCATGTCGCGTCCGTGGGGGTAAGGCCGTCCATCTCCAAAATCACTTTATCCAGCCTAACGGCGTCATACGTGTAGGCCCCCAAGGAGGATTGCAGGTACTGGATAGCAAGAGATGCCGTTTCAGGGGATGTCTGTCCGGACTCACCACACCTATGAGCGCTCACCCAGTTTGAAGCGAACTGAGGGTACTGGTAATCGGGCATCTCAGCTTTCTGCGGAGTAGCACATCCGACCAACAAGATAGTTCCAATGATGATAAACGTGGGGAGTAGTTGCATAGATGCGCCAGTGTGGGGACCCGCATTACAACAGAACCGGATTGGTACCCCTTACCTGCGCCTGCCAAAAGTAACGCCACAAGTCGACGCACTACGCCATGCTCGCCAGCGGCCTTTGCGGCACCTTCCTGGGCGCTACGTCGCTGATCTCTCCGCCAGATTCCATCGGCCCCTGATCCAACCGGACGGGGGCCTTTTTCATTCCCGAACCAGAAGACAAGCCCATGAACACAGCCCTCATCTTGATAGTGCAGTACAACGCCCAAGCCATCATCCCAATCGACAAGGTCGTCAAGGACTACTTCCCCCACCTCAGCACTGACAAATTCGTCCGCAAGGTGGCAGTGGGCGACATCAACATCCCGATAATCCGGATCGAGCCGGGCACTCAGAAGAGCGCGAGGGGCGTGCACATCGCCGACTTGGTCAGGTACATCGAAGGCCGACACGAAGTTGCGATCAAGGAAGCCAAGCAGTTGACTGGTACGCGTATTTAACTTGGAACTCGGTGCTACGAAAGGGCTACAGCGATTTCCGGACCGCCTCCAAGCGCTTGATTTATAACGAATTTCCTGGAGTAGCTTGCCAATCCATCATAGGCGCGACGGACAGGCGCCAAGGGTTGTGCGAGGCTGATGCGGGAACGGGATCTGTCACGGAGCGGCGGAGAACGGCTGAGGGAGGACCGGATTATCCCTGCAGACGCCTGCAAGCCCCACACAGGATCCCTATTCGCCCCGCTCAACCAAAGTGATTGCCGGCCAGGCCGATCAACCATAACACCAGCCCGGCGCCTGCCGCAAACACCGTCACCGGCGTCTCGCGCCCGCTGTGATCAATGAAACTCAGGGGGAAACTGAGGCAGTCGAACAGGTATTTCTTCGGATGAGCACAGCCGCCCAGCAGCATCAGTGACAGGCCCGCCGCCTCGGTGGCCGTGAAGGATTCATCGTCGCAGAGCGAGGCGCCGGCCCATATCAGGCAGGAGATGGCACCGGCAATGAAGAAGCCGCAGAGCAGGAGTTCGGTGATGTCGTAGTCGGGGGTGTCATGCATGGACTCGGGGCAGCTAGCGGCCTGAGTGAGTGGCGAAACTGCGCGCATCGTACCGAGTCAAATCCGGCCGCCGCTCAACACCAGTTCACCTGCGGTCAAGCTCGCGGGCTGCCCACTGGCTGCTCGTCCGGATGCCCCTGTACAAGAATGGCTTCAAAAACATCCATGGCGAACACCGTCTCACTCCGGCTTGACCTCGACCACGGCCTTGATCGTCAGCGGCACACCCTTGCGCAGCGAGGCCACGCCGATGACCGAGCGGGCATGCATGCCGGCCGGGCCGAACACGGCGGCGAGCAGGTCTGAGGCGCCATCGAGCACCCTGGCATGGTCTTCGAACTCGGCGGTGGTGTTCAGCGAGCCCTGCAGATCGACGAACTGGGCGACCCGATCCAGCGAGCCCAGCGTCTTCTTGATCGCGGCGATCAGATCAATGCAGGCCGACCGCGCCATGGCGTAGCCCTCGTCAGCGGTGTACTCACGGCCGAGCCGCCCCTTGGGAAGCACGCCATCGACCGGCAGCGGCGCCTTGCCAGACAGAAACAGCAGGTTGCCGCTGCGCACCGCCGTTGCATAGTTGCCCGCCGGGGCGCTGCCGGCCGGCAGCTCGATACCCAGGTCCTTGAGGCGTTGTTCGGCTGTCGTCATCTTGTTGCCTGATGGTTCAGCCCGGAATCTCGGCCTCGACCAACTGCGCCAGCAGCGTCAACGACTCCTGCCAGCCCAGGTAGCAGGCTTCGGTGGGAATGACCTCGGGAATGCCTTCCTGCACGACGTTCAGCTCGGTGCCGCAAAAGACCTGCCTCAGCGAGATCGTCACCTGCATCTCGCCCGGCAGGTTCGGGTCGTCGAAGCGATCGGTGCGCCGGATGCGCTCGTTGGGCACCAGCTCCACATACTGCCCGCCGAAGGAGTGGCTGTGACTGTTGCTGAAATTGGTGAACGACATCCTGTAGCTGCCGCCGACCGTGGCGTCCAGATGGTGGACCTTGCCGCTGAAGCCGTGCGGAGGCAGCCATTTGCACAGGGCATCGGCGTCGAGAAAGGCCCGGTACACCCGCTCTGGCGGGGCACGCAGGACGCGGTGAATTCGAATGGTGCTTGTGGGCATGATGGAGGTTGCTTTCATCCATGGACGAACAGTGGCGCATTCTGCACGGCATCCACAGATCGTCCAAGTCTGCAGGCTCAGACGGCGAGTTCGACCTCGGCCTCGATTTCCACCGCGATGTTGAACGGCAGCTCGGCCATGCCCACGGCGCTGCGCGCATGGGCACCGCGCTCGGGGCCGTAGAGCGCCAGTATCAGATCCGAGAAACCATTGATCACGGCGGGCTGGCTGTGAAAGCCGGCAGCCGAATTGACCATGCCAAAGACACGGCCCCAGGCCTGCACCCGGTCGAGATCACCGAGCGCACGTTGCAGGCTGCCCAGGATGGACAGCGCCGTCAGCCGCGCCGCGTGGTAGCCCTGCTCCACGGTCAAGTCCCGGCCCAGCTTGCCCAACGGCCCGGCCACTGTGCCGTCGGCATTCTGCGCGCTGTGGCCCGACACATGGGCCCGCGAACCGATGATGCGCACGAAGCTGAACGGCAGAACCACGCCGGGCGGCGGCTTGATCGATGGCGGTAGCTGCAGACCAAGGGCCTGCAGCCTGCGGGCGATTTCACTCATCGTGTGCGACTCATGGATGACGACAGCTGAGCATCTTAGTTGCGCCACCGCACTGCGTACGACACTCGACACATGAAGCATGAGGTGGCAGGGGCAAGGGCGCGCCGGCCGCTGCGGGCTGAAGCCTTGCTCGGCCCTGGACGGTCCGGCCTCCCGCCCCCTCTGCCGCGCCAACAAAGCGAGGCTCCAAGCACCGACACCCAGCGGCGAGTCGATCAGTTTCATCTCAGAACGGGTGTCCGCTGCCGCGCCGCTGCCAGACATGGCCGGCCGCGGCGGCTACCAGCCCGACCAGCAGACAGGACACGATCGAAGAGGCATTGGCTGCTCCGTTGATGCCCACCACATCGAGCCAGGCCACGGTCCTCACCTGGCTGGACACATAGGCGCCGAACAGAAACGGGGCCAGGAAGCAGCGCCCGGTCCGGGTGATCGTGCCCAGCGCATTGGCCAAGGCGCTGAGGGCCACCAGGCCGGCCAGCAAGGCCATCGCGGCCTGCGGCGCCAGCACCAGCCAGCGCAGCAGCACCGGCGCTGCGAACAGCAAGCCCAGCAGCAGCCCCGCCAGCCACTGGCGCAGGTAGCGCCGCCCGGCACCTCCCGGCACGGCCGCACCGATGGCGGCCATGCCCGCTTGATGGTCACGCACGCTCAGATCGCTGATCAGCAGGCCCCAGACCAGAACGATGGCACCGAGCAGGGCCGGCAGCTGCGCGGCATCGCCAAAGCTGCCGAGCACGATGGCCAGCGCCCCCAGTGGCACTGTCACAGGATGGGCCATCAACGTCAGCAGCGCGTCGGCCAGCACCTGCCCGCCCAGACCCGGCATGCGGGCGGCCGGCAGCAGCAGGCGCCCGAGCGCAGCACCCAGCGGTTGCGTCAGCCAGCGCAGCCACGCCAATGGGGCAGACAGGCGCCGGCCTGGCGGCTGCGGCCTGACCCTGTCGGGCGAGAAGCGGTGAAACAGCAGCAGGGCCAGCAGCAGCGGCAGCAAGGACAGCAGGGCCGAGCCCAGGCGCATGCCGACCATCTGCGCGGTCCAGAACTCGGCAGGCAGCTGTAGTGCCGGCAGCGCCGCATTGAACTCACCGGCGCCGATCTCGATGTTCGACTGACCGGTGATCTGTTCGAGCCGGCTGGGCAGCAGGGCCAGGCCGGACGTGTCCAGCAGCGTCCAGCTCGGGATGCGGTGCTGGCCCAGGCTGGCAGGCAAGGTAGCCAGCTGGGCGATCCAGATCACGAAGTACAGCAGGTCGCCGCGCTTGCCCATCAGCGGCGCCCAGGCGTCGCACAGGGTCGCCATGGCGGCGCCGAACATCAGGCCGGGCAACAGCTGCAGGGCGTACATCTGCAGATAGACGCCCGGCTCGAAGGCGGCCTCTCCCCGCACCGCATGCAGAACGAACATGGTCAACAGCAAGGCCAGCATCAGCCCGCACAGATAGGCCACGCCGCCGGCCCAGCGCGAGATCAACAGCTGCGCATTCGACACCGGCGTCGCCGCCAGCACCGCGGCACTGCCCGCTCGCAACTCCTCCTGGCTGCGCCCGCGCAGCAGGAAGAAGCCGACCAGGCCCATCAACAGCGAGCCCAAGGTTGCGGTGCCGGCCGCCAGCGCCGTGCTGTCGTACAGGACCCGTGCATCGCCAATCGCGATCATCGCTTCACCACCGGCAGGGTCGATCACCATCAGCCATGACAGCAGCACCACCGCCAGCAAGACCACCAAGGTGCTCAGGCGCCGCGCACGCAGGCGCAGCTCATTGAGCACCAGCGCATTGAAGGCCAAGGCATTCATGCAGCGAGCCCCAGCGGGTGCTGCTGCGGCAGCGCATAGCGCTGCGACATCAGCGCTTCTTCAAGGCTGGGCTCGGCCACATGGGCGCCGTCGCAGGGACGGTGCTCATGGGACATGCGCACGCTGATCAAACGCCCTTGCCGCTGCGCATGCAGCACCTGGACCTGGCCGCGCAGCGCCTCATAGGCCCCGAGCTCCATGTCGGCCGTCCAGACCTGACCCTGGGCCTGCTGCAGGATCGCCTCCGGCGTCTCGAAGGCCACTAGCCTGCCCTGGCGCATGATGGCCAGGTGCTGGGCCATGTTCTCGATGTCGGACACAATGTGGGTGGAGACAATCACCAGCTTCGAGAAGCCGATCTCGCTGAGCAGGTGGCGAAAGCGCAGCCGCTCCTCGGGGTCCAACCCGGCGGTGGGTTCATCGACGATCAGCACATCCGGGTCATTCAACAGGGCCTGCGCGATGCCCAGCCGCTGGCGCATGCCGCCCGAGAAACTGGCCGCCAGGCGCTTGCCATGCTCGTGCAGATTCACCAACTCGAGCAGGCGCCGAATGCGCGCCGGGTCGCGCACGCCCTTCAGCGCGGCGAAGTACTGCAGGAACTCGAGCGCCGTCAGGTGCGGATAGACGCCAAAGTCCTGCGGCAGATAGCCCAGGCGGCGGCGCATCAGTTCGGGCTTCTTCGCGATGTCCTGCCCGTCGAGCAGGATCTGGCCGCTGCTGGGCTTGCCCAAGGTGGCGATCATCTGCATCAGCGTGGTCTTGCCGGCGCCGTTGTGGCCGATCAAGCCCAGCACGCCGGGCTTGAGCTCCAGTGACACACCGTCCACCGCCCTGAGCTTGGGACCATAGGTCTTCACCACGTTTTGAATGCTGAGCATGCGAGCTTTCCTTCAAGAAGCTCGCAGGATAGGCAGGCCGCTCAGCCGGCGCGGCGGCGAATCGACAGGCTGCAGAGTCGCGCGTACAGAGCGCAGCAGTCAGCGATGAACGTCAACTGTTCAGAAGAGCCCTGAAATACGCCCCTGCCCATCCACATCAATGCGCTGCGCCGATGGCGCCTTGGGCAGGCCGGGCATGGTCATGATGTCGCCGCAGACGGCGACGATGAACTCGGCCCCGGCCGCCAGCCTGACCTCGCGCACATTCAGTGTGTGGCCGCTGGGTGCGGCGCGCAGCTTGGGGTCGGTGCTGAACGAATACTGGGTCTTGGCAATGCATACCGGCAGGTGGCGATAGCCCAGCGCCTCCCACTCGCTGAGCTGGCTCAGCACCTTGGGGTCGGCCGTGACCTCGGCCGCGCGGTAGATCTTGGTCGCCACGGTGCGGATCTTGTCGAGCAGCCCCAGATTGTCGTCATACAGAAAGCCGGTTTGGGCCGCACCGCTCTCGCAGGCGGCCACCACTGCATGGGCGAGGTCCTGCGCACCGGCGCCGCCGTCCGACCAATGCGTGGCCAGCACGCAGCGCACGTCCAGGGCCGCGCAATGTGCCTCGATGAGCGCAATCTCGTCGGGCGTGTCACTGCTGAAACGGTTGATCGAGACGATGCAGGGCAGACCGTAATGCGTTCGCACGTTCTCGACATGGCGGTCCAGATTGGCCAGGCCCTTGCGCAGCGTGTTCAGGGTGGCGCTCGATGCCAGCTTGGGATCGGCTCCGCCGTGGTATTGCAGCGCTCGCACCGTGGCCACCAGCACCGCCGCTGAAGGCCGCAAGCCGGCCTTGCGGCACTTGATGTCGATGAATTTCTCGGCCCCCAGATCGGCACCGAAGCCGGCCTCGGTGACCACATAGTCGGCCAGCTTCAGGGCTGCCTGCGTGGCCATCACCGAGTTGCAGCCGTGGGCGATATTGGCGAAGGGCCCGCCGTGGATGAAGGCCAGATTGCCGCCCAGCGTCTGCACCAGATTCGGGGCCAGCGCGTCCTTCAGGAGCGCGGCCATCGCGCCATCGGCCTGCAGCTGGCAGGCCGTCACCGGCTGATTGTCGCTGGTGTAGCCGATCACGATGCTGCCCAGCCGCCGCTTCAGGTCGGTCAGCGAGTTGGCCAGACAGAGGATGGCCATCACCTCGCTGGCCACGACGATATCGAAGCCGTCCTGCCGTGGATAGCCATTCCCCGGGCCGCCGAGGGCCACGACGATGTCGCGCAACGCGCGGTCGTTCATGTCAACCACCCGTTTCCAGCTGATGCGGCGCTGGTCTATCTCCAGCGCATTGCCGTGGTGGATGTGGTTGTCGATCAGCGCCGCGAGCAGGTTGTTGGCCAGCGCGATGGCGTGGAAGTCACCGGTGAAGTGCAGATTGATGTCTTCCATCGGCACCACCTGGGCATGGCCGCCGCCGGCGGCCCCGCCCTTCATGCCGAAGCAGGGCCCCAGAGACGGCTCGCGCAGGCAGATGATGGTGTTCTTGCCGATCAGGTTCAGGCCGTCGCCCAGGCCCACCGTGGTGGTGGTCTTGCCCTCGCCCGGCGGGGTCGGCGTAATCGCCGTCACCAGCACCAGGTGCCCGTTGGGCCGAGCCTTGAGGCTGGCGATGTGCTGCAGGCTCAGCTTGGCCTTGTAGTGGCCGTAGGGCGACAGCTCATCCTCGGGGATGCCCAGACGCCGTGAGGCCAGCGGGATCAACTTCTGGAGCGTGGCGGCTTGCGCGATCTCGATGTCGGACGGCTGTGGGCGGAGCATGGCGGTCTCTCGCTGGGGGTGGGCGATAAGCCGGCAAGCCCGCAGTGCCCTCAAGGCTTGCCAGCTCCCGGCATTGCGCTCGGATCAAGCGCCCGGCCATTGTGCCTTGCCCGGCAGGCCATGCAAGACCTGCCCCCGCAGGGGCGCCATGACTACTTCAGCCCACGCAGCGGGTGGGTGTCCGGTGTCCAGGGGCTCTCGAAGAAGGCCGCCACCATCTCGGCGCTGACGTCCTCGACGCGGGCCGGGTTCCAGCGCGGCGTATGGTCCTTGTCCACTGCAAGCGCACGTATGCCCTCCACCGTCTCGCTGTCGGCGCCCGGGCGCAGATGGAAGCAGCGGTGCACCAGATCGCGCTCCATGCGCAGGTCGTCGGCCAGGCTCAGCTTGCGGGCGCGCTTGAGCTGCTCCAGGGTCACGGCCATCATCAGCGGCGAACGCTTGTTCAAGGTGGCCAGCGTGTGCGCAGACCATTCATCGCCGGCAGCGGCCAGAGAGGCCATGATCTCGGGCAGCGAGGGCGCGGCGAAGTGTTTGTCGATGGCCACGCGATGGCTGGGTTGCTCGGCCGCCGGGGCCAGCTCGGCATGGGACATCACGGTGGCCACCACATGCTCGGCGCTGGGTTGGTCGCCCTTGAGCAAATCGTCCAGCATCGCCGTCCAGGCGCTGGCGGGCACGAAGACATCGCCCAGATCCAGCGCAATGGCGTCGCCAGCACCGATGGCAGCGCCCGTCAGCGCCAGCCATTCGCCGGTGCGACCCGGGCACTGGCCCAGGAACCAGCCTCCGCCGACGTCGGGGAACAGGCCGATATTCGTCTCCGGCATGGCCAGCTTGCTGCGCTCGTTGAGCACGCGCAGCTTGGCGCCCTGGCTGATGCCCATGCCGCCACCCATGACCACGCCGTCCATCAGGGCGATATAGGGCTTGGCGAAGTTGTGGACAGCATAGTTGAGCGCGTATTCCTCGGTGAAGAATGCTTCCAGCGCGGCGTCACCGGCAAGCGCTGCCTGGTGGAAGAAGCGAATGTCACCGCCAGCGCAGAAGGCCGGTGGCTTGCCTTCGCGCCCTGCCCCCAGCACGACCACGGCCTGGATCTGCGGAGCCTGCGCCCAGTGCTTCAGCAGCGCCGTGATGTCACGGATCATCGCCAGCGACAGCGCGTTCAAGGCATTCGCCCGGTTCAGGGTGATCACCCCCAGGCAACCATTGACCGTGGCAAGCACCTGGCCGTCGGAAATCAAGGCGGGTATCGAGGCAGAACTCAGCGAAGCCGTCATGGGCGAAGTCTCCATTGAAAATCGAAAAGATATCAGTGGCTGCGCCGGCGCAGGGCCAGCGCTTCGTTGGCGGCCAGCGCGCCGAGCACCATCAGGCCACCCACCAGGGTGGCCTGACCCAGCTGCTCGCCACCCCAGGCCCAGGCCCAGAGCACGCCGAACAGCACCTCGAGCTGGCCGAGCAGCGAAATCTCGGGGCCAGGCAGGGTGCGGGTCAGCCTGACCACAAGCAGGCAAGGCAGGGCCAGCTGGAACACGCCCAGCAGGGCCAACAGCGACAGATCATGCATCGAGGCCTGGAAGGGCCAGGCCAGCGGCAGCACGCTCAAGGCCGAGATCAGCGCGCCCAGCAGCACCGCGGGCAGCATGTCGATCGGAGCCTCATCGCTGGCCTCGGGGTCGCCCTTGCCATGGGAGATGTGCTGCAGCAGCGTCCAGTTGACGGCCGCCGACAGCGGCACCGCCAGCGCCACCAGCACGCCCAGCAGCGACTGCGCATCGCCGCCGCCGGCCTCGTGACCGAACATCCAGCCTATGCCCAGCGTGGCCACCAGGATCGCGACCCAGGTGCGCAGCGGCAGATGGTGCTTGAGAAATACGCGCGAAAACAGCGCGGTAATCAAAGGCCCCAGCGCCATCGTCACCAGCACATTGGCGACCTTGGTCAGGGTAATGGCCACCATGAAGGCGGTGAACATCACCGACCAGCACAGGCCCGAGATCCAGACCTGCCTGGGCGCCCGCAAGAGCTGGCCCCACAAGGCCGTGCCACGCATGAAAGACAGCGCCACGATCAGCGCCAGCGCATTGAAGGCGCTGCGCCAGAAGGTGACCTCGAAGCTGCGCGCGCCGTCCAGATGGCGCGAAACGACACCCGCCGTGCTCCACAGCAGGGTCACCAGAATCATCAGGAAAACAGCGCGGCGGTGCGTCATGTAATTGAGAGCGGCCCCTGTAGGGCCGCGGGAGTCAGGCTGACTTAGGAGCGCGAAGCTCTCTTGCGTTCGTTCTCGGTCAGGTGGCGCTTGCGCAGACGCACGCTCTTGGGCGTGATCTCGACCAGCTCATCGTCCTCAATGAATTCGACTCCGTACTCCAGCGTCAGGTCGATCGGCGGCGTGATCTTGATCGCGTCTTCCTTGCCGCTGACCCGGAAGTTGGTCAGCTGCTTGGTGCGCGTCGCGTTGACGACGAGATCGTTGTCGCGGTTGTGGATGCCGACGATCATGCCTTCATACACCGGGTCGTTGGGCTTGACGAACATGCGGCCGCGGTCGTCCAACTTGCCCAGCGCGTAGGTGAAGATTTCGCCGGCGTCCATCGAGATCAGCACGCCGTTCTTGCGGCTGGCGATATCGCCCTTGTGGGCCTCGTAGCCGTCGAAGATATTGCTGATCAGTCCCGAACCGCGGGTCAGGTTCAGGAACTCGTTGGTGAAGCCGATCAGGCCACGGGCCGGAATGCGGTACTCGAGGCGCACGCGGCCACGGCCGTCCGGCTCCATATTGACCAGTTCGCCCTTGCGCTCGCCCAGCGCCTGCATCACGCCACCCTGGTGGATTTCCTCGACGTCGGCGGTCACCAGCTCGATAGGCTCATGCTTCTCGCCATTGACATCGTGGAACACCACGCGCGGCTTGCTGACGGCCAGCTCGTAGCCCTCGCGGCGCATGTTTTCCAGCAGGATGGTCAGGTGCAATTCGCCGCGGCCCATCACCTCGAAGATGCCGTCTTCGCCGGTTTCCGAAACGCGCAGCGCGACGTTGCTTTGCAGCTCTTTCTGCAGGCGGTCCCAGATCTGGCGGCTGGTGACGTACTTGCCTTCGCGACCGGCCAGCGGGCTGGTGTTGACGCAGAAGTTCATCGTCAGGGTCGGCTCATCGACCTTCAGCATGGGCAGCGGTGCCGGGTCGGTGACGCTGGTCACGGTCACGCCGATGCCGATGTTTTCCAGACCGTTGATCAGCACGATGTCGCCGGGGCCGGCTTCGGTGGCCTGGACGCGGTCCAGGCCCTGGAAGGTCAGCACATTGTTGACGCGGCCCTTGAAGGACTTGCCGTCAGGCCCCTCCATCACCAGCACGTCCATCGCCGGCTTGATCGTGCCCTGGCTGATACGGCCCACGCCGATGCGACCGACGAAGGTCGAGTAGTCCAGCGCCGAGATCTGCAGCTGCAGCGGCGCGTCCGGGTCGCCCTTCTGGGCCGGCACATGCTGAAGCACGGTATTGAACAGGGCCGACATATCGGGGCCCCACTGCTCGCCGGGCGCGCCTTCGGTCAGCGAGGTCCAGCCATTGATGCCGGAGGCATAGACGACCGGGAAGTCGAGCTGCTCGTCATTGGCGCCCAGCTTGTCGAACAGGTCGAAGGCGGCGTTGATCACGGCATCGGGCTTGGCACCCGGCTTGTCCACCTTGTTGACGACGACGATGGGCTTCAGGCCCAGCGCCAGCGCCTTCTTGGTCACGAAGCGGGTCTGCGGCATCGGGCCTTCCTGGGCGTCGATCAGCAGCACCACGCCGTCGACCATGGACAGTGCGCGTTCCACTTCACCGCCGAAGTCCGCGTGGCCCGGGGTGTCCACGATATTGATGTGGGTACCTTCCCAGCTGACCGCGCAGTTCTTGGCCAGGATGGTGATGCCGCGCTCGCGTTCGATCGCGTTGCTGTCCATCACCGTGTCGACGACCTTCTCGTGCTCGGCGAAGGTGCCGCTTTGGCGCAGCAGTTGGTCAACCATAGTCGTCTTGCCATGGTCAACGTGCGCGATGATCGCGATGTTGCGGATTTGCTTGCTCATAAACTACTTTCGGGATGTTGGAGGCCCTGCACCTCCAGGGGACTCAACAATCGGTCGGCGATCAACTCGCCAGCGGTGATATGCGCGCTGCCCAGGAAGGCGTGCGTTTGGGGACCATAGACGCGCACCCGGGGTGCATCGTCGGCAGCGACGCGGCGACGCAGGCCGGTCAGAAAGCGACCGGCTTCGGCGTCGTCAAGGCTGATGCGCGGCCAGTCGCTGAGCAGGCTGTCCGCCGGCTGCAACAGGGCTTCGCGCTGTGTTTCATTCATCTCGGTCAGGGCCTCTATCGTGACCGCGGATGCAATCGTCAAGGGGCCGCTGGCCGTGCGGCGCAAAGCGCTCAGATGGGCACCGCAGCCCAGGCGCTCGCCGATGTCTTCGGCCAGCGTGCGGATGTAAGTGCCCTTGCTGCAGACCACGGCAATCTCCAGCCGGTCATGCTGCCAGGCCAGGATGTCAATGCGATGAATCAATACCTGGCGGGCCGGGCGTTCGATCTCGATGCCTTGGCGGGCGTACTCGTACAGCGCCCTGCCCTCGTGCTTCAGCGCCGAATACATCGGCGGCACCTGCTCGATCTCGCCCACAAACGCGGCGCAGGCCGCTTCGACCTGCTCGCGCGTGACGTTGACCTCGCGCGTGCTCAGCACGTCGCCCTCGCCATCGGCGGTGCTGGTCGTCTGACCCAGCTTCAGCACGGCGGTGTAGGCCTTGTCGGCGTCCAGGCTGACCTGGCTGAACTTGGTGGCCGCGCCAAAGCACAGCGGCAGCAGGCCGGTGGCCAGGGGGTCTAGCGTGCCGGTGTGGCCGGCCTTCTCGGCGCGCAACAGCCATTTGGCCTTCTGCAAAGCGTCGTTGCTCGACAGGCCCAGGGGCTTGTCGAGCAGCAGCACACCGTGCAGGGCACGGCGGATCTGCCTGGGGCGACGTTCGGACAGAACAACGTTCATGGTGCGGGAAGGGTCAATCCTTGGCTTGCGTGGCGTTGGCCTGCGCAATCAGCGCGCTCAGCTCGGCGGCGCGCTCGGTGGTGCGGTCGAAATGGAAGTGCAAGGTGGGGACGGTATGGATCTGCAGGCGCTTGAACAGGCCATTGCGCAGATAGCCGGCGGCCTCGTTCAGCGCGTCCTGCGTCTGCTGCGGGTCACCGACCAGCACCGAGAAGAACACCTTGGCATGGGCATAGTCGGGCGTGACCTCCACTGCGTGCACGGTGGCCATGCCGATGCGGGGATCCTTCAGCTCGCGTATCAACTCGGCCAGATCGCGCTGGATCTGGTCGGCAATGCGGAAACCGCGGTTGGGTATAGCTCGTTTATGTCGCATGGGGTACTCCTCTGCATGGGCCGCCGCCAAACACAAACCCCGCCAACTTTTCAGAAGGCGGGGTTTGCAGGGTGAGGGCAAATCCGCCTTACAGCGTTCGGGCCACTTCCTTCACCTCGAAGAACTCCAGCTGGTCGCCTTCGGCGATGTCGTTGTAGTTCTTCAGCTTGATACCGCACTCGAAACCAGCGGCCACTTCCTTGACGTCGTCCTTCAGGCGGCGCACCGAGTCAACCTCACCTGTGTAGATGACGATGTTCTCGCGCAGCAGGCGGAACTTGGCGCCACGGCGCACCAGGCCCGAGGTGACCATGGAACCGGCCACGGTACCGATCTTCGAGGCCACGAACACGGTACGAATCTCGGCCGTGCCGATCGCTTCCTCGCGCTGCTCGGGGGCCAGCATGCCGGTCATCGCCGCCTTCATCTCGTCCACAGCGTCATAGATGATGTTGTAGTAGCGGATGTCGACGCCGTTGTGCTCGGCGAGCTTGCGCGCGCCGGCATCGGCACGCGTGTTGAAGCCGATGATGACGGCCTTGGAGGCGATCGCCAGATTGACGTCCGACTCGCTGATGCCACCCACCGCCGCATGGACGATCTGCACCTTGACCTCGTCGGTCGAGAGCTTGACCAGCGACTGGGCCAGCGCCTCCTGCGAGCCCTGCACGTCGGCCTTCAAGATCAACGGCAGCGTCTGCACTTCGCCGGCGCCCATGTTCTCGAACATGTTCTCCAGCTTGGCGGCCTGCTGGCGGGCCAGCTTGACGTCACGGTACTTGCCTTGGCGGAAGGTGGCGATTTCGCGCGCTCGGCGTTCGTCGCCCAGCACCATGAATTCATCACCGGCCTGCGGCACTTCGGTCAGACCCTGGATTTCCACCGGGATCGACGGGCCTGCCGACTGGATCGCCTTGCCGTTCTCGTCCAGCATGGCGCGCACGCGGCCATAGCTCGAACCGGCCAGCACGACGTCGCCGCGCTTCAGGGTACCGGACTGCACCAGCACCGTGGCCACAGGGCCGCGGCCCTTGTCCAGCTTGGCTTCGATCACCAGACCCTTGGCCATGGAGTCCTTGGCCGCCGTCAGTTCCAGCACCTCGGCCTGCAGCAGCACCTGCTCCAGCAACTGGTCGATGCCGGCACCGGTCTTGGCAGACACGGGCACGAAGGGCACATCGCCACCGAATTCTTCTGGCACGACCTGTTCGGCCACCAGCTCGCTCTTGACGCGCTCCAGGTTGATGCCGGGCTTGTCCATCTTGTTCATCGCCACGACCAGGGGCACGCCCGCAGCCTTGGCATGGTGGATGGCTTCCTTGGTCTGCGGCATCACACCGTCGTCCGCCGCCACCACCAGGATGACGATGTCGGTCGCCTTGGCGCCACGGGCACGCATGGCGGTAAACGCCGCGTGACCCGGGGTGTCCAGGAAGGTGATCATGCCGCGCGGCGTGTCGACGTGATAGGCGCCGATGTGCTGCGTGATGCCGCCGGCTTCACCCGCGGCCACACGGGCCGTGCGGATGTAGTCCAGCAACGAGGTCTTGCCGTGGTCAACGTGACCCATGACGGTGACCACCGGTGCACGCGGCAGCTCTTCGTGCGCCTGCTCGGCCTCGCCCTCTTCCAGGAACGCTTCCGGATCATCCAGCTTGGCGGCCAGCGCCTTGTGGCCCATTTCCTCCACCAGAATCATGGCGGTTTCCTGGTCCAGCTGCTGGTTGATGGTGCACATCTGGCCCAGCTTCATCAGCTGCTTGATGACCTCGGAGGCCTTGACCGACATCTTGTGTGCCAGATCGGCCACCGAGATGGTTTCAGGCACATGAACCTCTTGCACCACCGGCTCGTTCGGCGCCACATAGCCCGACGAATTGCCATTGTCACGGTCATTGCCACGGCCGCCGCGGCCCTTGGGCGCACGCCAACCCGGACGTCCGGCCGTGGTCGGCGCACCACGGGTCTTGAGCGCACGCTTCTTGGCCGCTTCGTCGGCCCAGCTGGATGACAGCTTCTCGGACTTGACGGCCTTGTCGCCAGGCTTGGCGGCGGTGGTCGTGGTGGTGCCAGGAGCGCCGGCCTTGGGCTTGTGAATCGTGCCCTTGATGCCTTCCTTGCCAGCCACGGCGGCGGGCGCCACGGCAGGCTTGGGTTCTTCGGGCTTCTTGGCCAGCATCACCTTCTTGGGCGCAGCCATCATCGCGCGAATCGCGGCGGCTTCGTCCTCGGCGGCCTTGCGGCGGCGGGCCAGATCGTTCTGCTTCTGCTGTTCTTCGGCCACAACCTCGACGGCCTTGACCACGCGCAGCGTCGGCTTGGGCGGCTCGACCGGCGCAGGTGCGGCAACAGGAGCAGTCGCTGCGACCACCGGTGCGGACGCAGCGACCACCGGGGCCGGCGTACCAGCGGACTTGGCAGAAGCCCTGCTGCCGGCCTTGGTGCCGGTCTTCGGTGCGACGGCAGCAGCAGCTGCGGCTTCGGCCGCGGCCTTGGCAGCCGCTTCGGCAGCAGCGGCCTGCGCGGCAGCTTCGGCAGCAGCTTTGGCTTCGGCCTCGATGCGTCGCGCCTCGGCGGCCTCGCGTTCGCGGGCCTCGGCCTCTTCGCGTTCGCGGCGGCGCTGCGCCAGTTCTTCTTCCTGGATGCGCAGTTGCTCGGCCTGTGCATTGGCCTCGTCTTCGCGGCGCTGCAACTCGGCATCATCCTGCTCGGGCGCTTCGCTACTCTCTTCGGTCACGCCGCCGACATCATCACGCTTGACGAAGGTGCGCTTCTTGCGCACTTCGACCTGGATGGTGCGGGCCTTGCCGCTCGCGTCCGCCTGCTTGATTTCGCTGGTGGACTTGCGTGTCAGCGTGATCTTCTTGCGCTCGCTGCCGGCAGCGGTGCCGTGCGAGGTGCGCAGGAAGTCCAGCAGCCGCTCCTTGTCGGATTCGGTCAGGGCATCCGCCTCGGACGCCTTCTTGACGCCTGCGGAGTGCAGTTGCTCCAGCAGCGTGCTCGCAGGGCGGTTGAGCTCTGCGGCGAGCTGGGCGACGGTGGTCACTGCCATTGTGTAAAGTCCTTGCTTCGTGCGTTCGGTGCTGTGCGACAGGTTGCGGTGCGGCGGGTCCGGGCGGGTCAGGCAGTGAACCAATGTTCACGGGCCTTCATGATCATGGTGCGGGCCGCAGCCTCTTCCATGCCGGACAATTCGACCAACTCGTCCACGGCCAAATCGGCCAGGTCGTCGCGAGTGTGGATGCCGCCGTCGGCCAGCTTGGAGATCAGTTCGTTGGTCACGCCCTCAAGATCACGCAGATCTTGCGACACTTCCTCGACCGCCTCTTCCTTGGCGATTTCCATCGTCAGCAGCGCATCCTTGGCACGGGTGCGAAGCTCGTTGACGGTATCCTCATCGAAGGCTTCTATCTCGAGCATTTCCTGCATCGGGACATAGGCCACTTCTTCAAGGCTGGTAAAGCCCTCGGCAATCAAGATCTCGGCCACTTCCACGTCCACGTCGAGTTTCTCGACGAAGAGCTTGCGGGTGGCGTCGCTTTCGACGGCCTGTTTGGCGGCCGATTCCTCGGCCGTCATGATATTGATGCGCCAGCCGGTCAGCTCGGAGGCCAGACGCACGTTCTGACCACCGCGACCGATGGCGATGGCGAGGTTTTCCTCGTCCACCACCACGTCCATCGCGTGGCGCTCTTCGTCCACCACGATGGACTGCACATTGGCCGGGGCCAGCGCGCCGATCACAAACTGTGCGGGGTCTTCCGACCACAGCACAATGTCGACGCGCTCGCCGGCCAGCTCGTTGGTCACGCCATTGACGCGCGAACCGCGCACGCCGACGCAGGTGCCGATCGGGTCGACGCGCTTGTCATGTGACAGCACGGCGATCTTGGCGCGGCTGCCCGCGTCCCGCGCGCAGCTCTTGATCTCCAGCAGACCCTGCTCGATTTCGGGCACTTCCTGGTGGAACAGCTCGATCATGAAGCCGGGCGCGCTGCGCGACAACATGATCTGCGGACCGCGCTGGGTGGGGTCGATGCCGGCCATGAAGGCGCGGACACGGTCACCGGTGCGCAGATTCTCCTTGGGGATCATCTCGCTGCGCTTCAGGCGGCCTTCGATGCGGCCCGACTCGACGATGATGTCGCCCTTGTCCAGGCGCTTGACGGTGCCGACGAAGATCTTCTCGCCGCGCGACAGGAAGTCGTTCAGCAGCTGCTCGCGCTCGGCGTCACGGATCTTTTGCAGGATGACCTGCTTGGCCGCTTGCGCGCCGATACGGCCGATGGGCACGGACTCGACCGACTCTTCGATATGGTCTTCGACCTCGATGTCGGGAATCTGCTCCTGGGCTTCGAACAACAGGATTTCGGCGTCGGCATTCTGCAGACCGGCTTCGTTCGGGACGACATGCCAGCGGCGGAAGGTTTCGTACACGCCGGTGTCGCGGTCAACCGCCACGCGGATGTCGACCTCGCCGCCATACAGCTTCTTGGTCGCGGAGGCCAGTGCCGCTTCCACGGCACCGAACACCACATCACGCTCGACATTCTTCTCGCGCGAGATGGCATCCACCAGCATCAACAGTTCGCGATTCATTGATCCAGACCTCCGTCAACCTTGTTGTCCGCCACTTCGGCGTTGTTTGCTGCGCCCTTGGGGCCAGCCGCCGGCTTGGCCCGGCGCCCCTTGAAGTCGATCACCGGCACCAGCCGGGCGTCACGCACTTCATCGAGGGAAAAATCCAATGCTTGATCGACCTTGCCATCGTTGAACACGAGGCGCCAACCCTCACCCTCGGCCGACAACAGGCCGCGGTATTTCTTCTTGCCCTGAAACGCGAGCTTCAGGGTTAATTCAATCTCGGAACCCGCGAAACGCAGGTAGTCGGCGGCTTTCTTCAGCGGCCTGTCCAGCCCCGGCGAGGACACTTCCAGCCGCTCGTAAGCGCAGCCCTCGACCTCGAGCACATACTGCAGCTGGCGAGTGACGCGCTCGCAGTCTTCGACGGTGATGTACAGGGCCTCACCATCGGCGCCCAGGGCGGGGGGCATGAGGTCGATGTAGACACGCAGCAAGCCCCCTGGAGTGCGTTCGCAATCCACCATGTCGTAACCCAGACCGGTCACGGTAGTTTCAACAGCGGCTTGCCAATTCATGCGCCCGGCGGTTCCAGTCTTGATATCTATGGGTTCAGCAAAAATGTGCTTGTTTTGCGGTCAGCCAAAAAAAATGGGCTGGATGAATCCGCCCAATTTCAGCTTCTCAGCGAAAGCGGAATTGTACCTTGCAAACACCGTGCCCGCAAGATCGCGCCATGAATATCACCCAGGGCGTGCGAGAATCCGCCGCTGATTTTTACAGATCTAGGAGATGACATGGGATTCCTCGCAGGCAAGCGGCTATTGATCACCGGCGTGCTGAACAATCGCTCGATTGCCTATGGCATTGCCAAGGCCTGCCACCGCGAAGGCGCCGAGCTGGCGTTCAGCTACCAGGGTGAACGGTTCAAGGACCGCATCACCGAATTCGCGGCCGAGTTCGGCTCCAAGCTGGTGTTTGATTGCGACGTCGGTAGCGACGAGCAGATCGCCGCGCTGTTCGAGGGCCTGGCGCAGAGCTGGCCCGAGTTTGACGGGTTTGTGCATGCCATCGGTTTCGCACCGCGCGAAGCCATTGCCGGCAATTTCCTGGACGGCCTGAGCCGCGAGGGCTTCCGCATCGCCCATGACATCTCTTCCTACAGCTTCCCGGCCATGGCCAAGGCGGCCGCCCCGCGCCTGCGCGCCGGCGCCTCGCTACTGACCCTGTCCTACCTGGGGGCCGAGCGCTACGTGCCCAACTACAACACCATGGGGCTAGCCAAGGCCTCGCTGGAAGCCAGCGTGCGCTACCTGGCACACGCGATGGGCGCCCAGGGCGTGCGCGTGAACGGCATTTCGGCCGGCCCGATCAAGACGCTGGCCGCCTCCGGCATCAAGGACTTCGGCAAGCTGCTGAGCCAGTTCGCCGCCAGCGCGCCGATACGCCGCAATGTGACGATAGAAGACGTGGGCAATGTCGCGGCCTTTCTGCTGTCGGACCTGGCCGGCGGCGTCAGCGCCGAGATCACCTATGTGGACGGCGGCTTCAGCAAGGTGGCCTTGACCGAGGGGTAAAGCGCCCCCTCCTCGCCGCACGCGGCAGGAAAGACGGCAAAAAGGGGCTCCGCGGAGCCCCTTTTCATTGCTCGCGCAGGCACTCAGCTGTCGCGCACGCAATCGACGTAGTAGCGCGAGGCTCCGCCGGGCACCGCCTCTTCGACCAGGCCGTGTACATCGGTGTGGAAACCCGGGAAGGCGTCGTTGAACTCGCGGGTGAAGCGCAGGTACTCAACAATCTTCTTGTTGAAGCGCTCGCCCGGAATCAGGAGCGGAATGCCGGGCGGGTAAGGCGTCAGCAAGGCGGTGGTGACACGGCCCTCCAATTTGTCGATCTCCACCCGCTCGGTCTTGCGGTGCGCGATATGGGCATAGGCGTCGCTGGGCTTCATCGCCGGCTGCAGGTCGGACAGGTACACGTCCGTCGTCAGCCGGGCGATGTCACCCTTGGCATAGGCCTCGTGGATGCTCTGGCACAGGTCCTTCAGCCCCATGCGCTCGTAGCGCGGCTGGGCGGCAACGAACTCCGGCAGGATGCGCCAGAGCGGGGCATTCTTGTCGTAATCGTCCTTGAACTGCTGCAGCGCCGTCAGCAGCGTGTTCCAGCGGCCCTTGGTGATGCCTATGGTGAACAGGATGAAGAAGCTGTACAGCCCCGTCTTCTCGACCACCACGCCGTGCTCGGCCAGGAACTTGGTGACGATGGACGCCGGAATGCCGGTGTCGGCGAACTTGCCGCTCATGTCCAGGCCAGGCGTGATGATGGTGGACTTGATCGGGTCCAGCATATTGAACCCGGCCTCGATGGAGCCGAAACCGTGCCACTTCTCGTTGGTCTTGAGCATCCAGTCGGCCGGCTTGCCTATGCCCTCGGCCGCGATCTTGTCCGGCCCCCAGACCTTGAACCACCAGTCCTTCTTGCCGTAGTCCTTCTCGACCTTGCGCATCGCGCGGCGGAAGTCCATGGCCTCGGAGATGCTCTCCTCCACCAGGGCCGTGCCGCCGGGCGGCTCCATCATCGCCGCGGCCACGTCACAGCTGGCGATGATCGAGTACTGCGGGCTGGTCGAGGTGTGCATCAGATACGCCTCGTTGAACAGATGCTTGTCCAGCTTGACGTCCTGCGAGTCCTGCACGAGCACCTGGGAGGCCTGGGAGAGGCCGGCCAGCAGCTTGTGGGTGGACTGGGTGGCATAGACCATGGCCGTCTTCGGGCGCGGGCGGTTCTTGCCCATTGCATGGAAGCTGCCGTAGAAGTTGTGGAAGGCGGCGTGGGGCAGCCAGGCTTCGTCGAAATGCAGCGTGTCTATCCAGCCGTCGAGCTTGCCCTTGATCGTTTCGGTGTTGTAGAGCACACCGTCGTAGGTGCTCTGCGTCAGCGTCATGATGCGCGGCTTGATCTTCTTGGTGTCCACGCCCTTCAACAGCGGATTCTTGGCGATCTTCTTCTTGATCGTTTCCGGCGAGAACTCGCTCTCGGGAATCGGGCCGATGATGCCGTAGTGGTTGCGCGTGGGCGTCATGAACACCGGCACGGCGCCGGTCATGATGATGGCGTGCAGGATGCTTTTGTGGCAGTTGCGATCGACCACCACCACATCGCCCGGCGCCACCGTGTGGTGCCAGACCATCTTGTTCGAGGTTGACGTGCCGTTGGTGACGAAGAAGCAATGGTCGGCATTGAAGATGCGGGCGGCATTCTTCTCCGATGCGGCCACCGGGCCGGTATGGTCCAGCAGCTGACCGAGTTCCTCGACCGCGTTGCAGACGTCGGCGCGCAGCATGTTCTCGCCGAAGAACTGGTGGAACATCTGGCCCACCGGGCTCTTCAGGAAGGCCACGCCGCCCGAATGGCCCGGGCAGTGCCAGGAGTAGGAGCCGTCCTGGGCATAGTCCATCAGCGCCTTGAAGAACGGCGGAGCCAGGCCGTCCAGATAGCTCTTGGCCTCGCGGATGATGTGGCGGGCCACGAACTCCGGCGTGTCCTCGAACATATGGATGAAGCCGTGCAGCTCGCGCAGGATGTCATTGGGCAGATGCTGGGAGGTGCGCGTCTCGCCGTAGATATAGATCGGGATGTCGGCGTTCTTGAAGCGTATCTCTTCGATGAACTTGCGCAGCGACAGCACCGCCGGATCAAGCTCCGGCCCGGGCGTGAACTCCTCGTCGTCGATCGACAGGATGAAGGCGCTGGCCCGGCTCTGCTGCTGGGCGAACTGGCTCAGATCGCCGTAGCTGGTGGCACCCAGCACCTCGAAGCCCTCCTTCTGGATGGCCTCCGCCAGCGCACGTATGCCCAGACCCGAGGTGTTCTCGGAGCGATAGTCCTCGTCGATGATGACGATGGGGAAACGAAAGCGCAGCATGCGGGTGCCTCCGGTGGGCGGAAAAATTGAAAGGGGCGAAGTGTAGGGCCAATGCGGGCGGCTGTGGCCTGTCACGGATCAAGCCTTCAAAAGCTGTCGCAAAAGCGCACGCTCGCTACACTGCGGACAACATCATGGCACTGACGGCAGCGCCACTGATGACGGGGAGACGACATGGACATGACTGCTGACACCACCTGGTGGTGGATCGCCACCGGCGCCCTGATCGCCATCGAGCTGGGCACGGGTACTTTCTACCTCTTGATGCTGGCACTGGGCACGGCCGCCGCCGCCATTGCCGCGCACCTGGGCGCCGGTCCGGCGGGGCAAATGCTCAGCGCGGCCCTGGTGGGCGGCGGCGCGGTGGCTGCCTGGTATCTCGTGCGGCGGGGCCAACCCGCTGCCCTGCCAACCCAGGCCAATCCGGACGTCAATCTGGACATCGGCGGCCAGGTGCAGGTGGAAGCGTGGAATGCCGATGGCACGGCACGCGTCCACTACCGGGGCGCCAACTGGACGGCACGCTATCAGGGCCAGGACGCACCCGCGCCCGGCGCCTATGTGATACGCGCGGTGCAGGGCAGCATGCTGCTGCTTGACCACTGACCGCCCCCAGCCCACACACAACAAGGAGGAAATTTCATGGAAATCGTCGCACTGGTTCTGCTGGTGATCGCAGTCATCTTCGTGGCCCGCAGCATCAAGGTCGTACCGCAGCAGCATGCCTGGGTCGTCGAGCGGCTGGGCAAGTACCACGGCACCTTGACGCCGGGCCTGAATTTTCTGGTGCCCTTTGTCGACCGGCTCGCCTACCAGCACACGCTCAAGGAGATCCCGCTGGACGTGCCCAGCCAGGTCTGCATCACCAAGGACAACACTCAGCTGACGGTGGACGGCATCCTCTACTTCCAGGTCACCGACCCGATGCGCGCCAGCTACGGCTCCAGCAACTACATCGTCGCCATCACCCAGCTGGCCCAGACCACGCTGCGCAGCGTGATCGGCCGCATGGAGCTGGACCGCACCTTCGAAGAGCGGGCCATCATCAACACCTCGGTCGTCGAGGCGCTCGACGAGGCGGCGCTGAACTGGGGCGTCAAGGTGCTGCGCTACGAGATCAAGGACCTGACGCCGCCACCGGCCATCCTGCATTCGATGCAGGCCCAGATCACCGCCGAGCGCGAAAAGCGCGCGCTGATCGCTGCGTCGGAGGGCCGCCGCCAGGAGCAGATCAATATCGCCACCGGCGAGCGCGAGGCCTCGATCGCCCGCTCCGAGGGCGAGAAGCAGGCCGAGATCAACAAGGCGCTCGGTGAAGCCGCCGCCATCACCGCGGTGGCCGACGCCACCGCCGACGCGATCCGCAAGATCGCCGCGGCGATCGAACAACCGGGCGGCCAGGAGGCCGTGCAATTGAAGGTGGCCGAGAAGGCCGTGGACGCCTACGCGCAGCTGGCGCAGAAGAACAATACGATGATCGTGCCGGGCAATATGAGCGAGGTGGCTGGCTTGATTGGCACGGCGATGGCGCTGATGAAGGGCGCCAGCCCGAAGCCGTGAATGCCGCGATCAGTCCCAAGTTGGCACAAACAGTTCGCCAATTCGCGGGAGTACGCAGCGGCTTGATATAGAATGCTGGGTTCCGGAGAGGTGGATGAGCGGTTTAAGTCGCACGCCTGGAAAGCGTGTGAGGGGTAAAACCCTCCGCGGGTTCGAATCCCGCCCTCTCCGCCAAGACCCAAGCCCCTGAACGCCGGAAGTGTTCAGGGGCTTTCTTCATTCCGTTCTGCCGTCAATTGACCTAGCCAAGAATCGAACCATGAAAATATTGCTGACAGGTGCTGCAGGTTTCATCGGCATGACCACGGCGCTGCGTCTGCTGGCCCGATGTGATCAAGTCGTCGGGCTGGACAATCTGAACGACTACTACGACGTCAACCTGAAGCTTGACCGCCTGAAGCGCCTTGAGCCACATTCGAACTTCCGCTTCGTCAAGCTGGACGTCGGTGACCGCCAGGGCATGGCCGACCTGTTCGAGACCGAACGCTTCGACCGCGTGATCCACCTGGCAGCCCAGGCCGGCGTGCGCTACTCGCTGCAGAATCCGCAGGCCTATATCGACAGCAATGTGGTGGGTTTCACCAACATCCTGGAAGGCTGCCGGCACACCAAGGTCCAGCACCTGGTCTATGCGTCCAGCTCCAGCGTCTATGGCGGCAACACGGCGATGCCGTTCTCGGAACACGACAGCGTCGACCACCCGGTCAGCCTGTACGCCGCGACCAAGAAGGCCAATGAGCTGATGGCCCACACCTACAGCCATTTGTTCAATCTGCCGACCACCGGCCTGCGCTTCTTCACGGTCTACGGTCCCTGGGGCCGGCCGGACATGGCCCTGTTTCTGTTCACCAAGGCGATCCTGGACGGCCAACCGATCAACGTCTTCAACCACGGCCAGATGAAGCGCGACTTCACGTTTGTGGATGACATCGTCGAAGGCGTGATTCGTGTGCTGGACCGGCCGGCCGAGGCCAACCCGGCCTACACAGCTGACCAACCCGACCCCGCCACGAGCAATGCGCCCTACCGCGTGTTCAACATAGGCAACAACAGCCCGGTCCCGCTGCCGGACTTCATCGGCTGCATCGAAGACGCAATCGGCAAGAAGGCCGAGAAGCGATTGCTGCCGCTGCAGGACGGCGACGTGCCGGCGACCTATGCCAACACGGATGCATTGAATGACTGGGTTGGATTTGTGCCAGGCACACCGATCGAGGTGGGGATTGGACGGTTTGTGGCTTGGTACCGGAGTTACTACGGCGTTTGAATCCTCTTATTTCGAAGCAGCTGGCGGTACCGATCGGCAACCCGGAATGACCCGGAACAGTTGCAGATCGCCGCTTTGTACTGTCGATTTGAGGACCCGAGCCATCGGTGCCGGCGCATAGGCAGACGCCACCAGCAGGTGTGCCGCGACACGCTCCCCCAAGCTGAGCGAAGGGCGGTTGATGCCGGCGGGCCACGGAATGGGGTCGAGGCATAACAGACGGTGAGCCCAGTTCCTGTCCACACTGTAGTTCCATCCTTCCGTCCCTAAGTCACGCAGCACCAAGGCGCTGTTAAGCTGCCCTTCGGCCAACGCGAGGTCCAATTCGGCAAGACCGCGAATCGGTGCTCGGATTGCACGAGGCCGTTCAAGCAACGAGGCATAGTCGTCCGCACGCACAGCACCGGTTGGCCCGAATATTGGGATACCTGGGTTAGCGTCGGCAATAACGACAGCCAGTCGAGAATTTGCGGTGAACGCGTGTACCGCCGCTTGCTGCAGAACGGCCAACATCAAGCCAACGCACAGGACGAGCGCCACCATTCCATACCCGAACCGGCGCATTTGAGCCAAAGCGGCGATCAGTGCATAACTACCCAAGACCGCCATCGGTGACGCAAACAACAGCATGTAGTTGACCTGGCGCAGGGGAAGCTGGGACAGGATGGTTACAAACCCCAACCACCAGAAGACCATGACACGAGCTGCCGTCCGCGAACGCAGTTCGGGTCCGCTGCGCAAGGCCAATACCACCACACCCGCCAGCGCTACCCAGCCGATCAGGCCGATATGCCGGATGTCGACAAACAGCGCTTTAAGATAGAAAAGCTTGTCTGTGCTCTCCTCGATACGACCCAAGGACAACTGAATGCTACGTTGGATGTACAGAGGATCGTCATACAACAACCACATCAACAGCATGTTGCAGCCCACCATCAGGCTCAGGCCCAAAACCAGCCAAAGCCACCGCCAGTGAAACCGTCGCACCAGCAGCACGTACAGCACGAGTGCCATCAAACTGACGTAAAGGCCGGATTCTTTCACCCAATAGGCAGCACCGAAGGCAACACCCGACAACAGGTAGGCCCAGCGGGCCGATCGGTCTTCCGCCGCGATCATCAAGCTCATGCCCAGGCTGACCAACAGCGCCAGTGGAGGGTCGGCCATGATCCGAGATGCGTAGTGAACATGGGCAGGTAATACCGCCAGAAAGACCGCTGCCAGCAGGCCAACACGAGTGCCTGCCAGCTGATATCCCAGCACAAAAACCACGGCCACTTCAAGTACCGAACAAGCCAATCCCCAGAAAACCGCCGCCCCTTCGCTGACCCCGCCCAAAGCCATAAAACCGGCCATTGGAAGATTCACGCCATAACGCAGCACACCGATATAGTTGCCTGTCGGCCACTCGCCAGCCAGTACAGACTTGGCCGCCTTGAGATATGTCGCCTCGTCCGAGCCCATAAATCCGACCCAAAGCGCAATGCGTACCAGGACCCCCAGGGCCAGGATCGGCCACAGCCATTGCCAGTTCAGCCCTTGCCGCCTATCGCCGAGCACATTCATTGAGCCCCCTCAATCCAGCGCGCGAAAGATCTGCTGGATCACCATCGCTTGGTACTCTTCCAGTCCCAGCCACAACGGTAGCCGCACTAGGCGGTCGCTGAGGTCGGATGTCACCAACATGTCGCCGCTAGTGCGGCCAGTACGCAGGCCGTAAGGCGCACTGTGCAGCGGGACGTAATGGAACACCGTATTGATGCCCTCTGTTCGCAGCCGGGCGATGAAGGCCGTGCGGCGCTCCAGGCTAGGCAGCAGCAAGTAGTACATGTGAGCGTTATGGCCGCAACCATGTGGCACGACGGGACGACGCGCAAGTCCGGCCTGCTCTGCCTGCTGAAGGAAGCGGTGGTATGTGTTCCAGATCATCAGCCGTCGCTGCGTGATCGCGTCCGCCTCCTCGGTCTGCGCTAGCAGGAAGGCCGAGATCAATTCGCTGGGCAAGTAAGACGAGCCCATATCGGTCCAGGTGTACTTATCCACTTGGCCGCGAAAGAACTGGCTGCGGTTGGTGCCCTTTTCACGGATGATCTCCGCGCGCTCAATCATCTGCGGATCATTGATCAGCAGCGCCCCCCCCTCGCCAGAGATGATGTTCTTGGTCTCATGGAACGACAAGGCACCCATGTGACCGATGCTACCCAGCGCCCGCCCCTGGTAGCTCGCCATGACGCCTTGCGCCGCATCCTCAATCACCAGCAAGTGGTGGCGCTGCGCGATTTCCATGATGGTGTTCATCTCGCATCCAACACCAGCATAGTGCACCGGCACGATGACCTTGGTGCGGGGCGTGATGGCCGCCTCGATCTTTGACTCATCAATATTCAGCGTGTCCGGCCGGATGTCCACAAACACCGGGACCGCTCCCCGCAGCACAAAGGCGTTGGCCGTTGAAACAAAGGTGTACGAAGGCATGATGACTTCATCACCGGGCCCGACGCCCGCCAGCATGGCCGCCATCTCCAACGCGCCGGTGCAGGAATGAGTCAAAAGCGCCTTGTGCGAGCCGGTGCGTGCCTCGAGCCAGCGCGAGCAGCTCTGAGTGAACTCGCCGTCACCGGCGAGGTGTCCCTTGGCATGTGCCTGAGCGATGTACCAAAGTTCCTTGCCGGTCATGTAGGGTTTGTTAAATGGAATCTTCACCTTCGAGCTCCCTCATCTTGAGAAAGCGGGCCGGGTTGCCCGCAACAATTGTGAAAGCGGCCACGTCGCGCGTCACCACGCTGCCCGCCGCCACAACGGCGCCATCGCCAATCTTCACGCCTGGCAAGATGGTAGCGCCCGCACCAATCCAGACATGCCGTCCGATCTCCACGCCGGCCGCCCTATCGGGGAGGCTCAGGCTGCGGTGGTCATGCGTGGCGCTGAGTATGCGCACGCGCGGAGCCAGCGCGCAGTGATCGCCAATGCGGATGCGGGCATCGCCCTTGGCCAGCATGGAGCCATAGATCTCGCAGCCGCGGTTGATCCACACCCCATCGCCGATGATGACCTTCCAGGGAAAGCGCACATTGCTCTGGTAGTCGAGCACCGAACCCCTGCCAAGCCGGGACAGCACCAGCTTAAACACTAGAAAGCGCAGCGGCTGGGGCAGCAGTTCCAGCAACAAGCGCAGCAGGTTCTCGACATAGGCATAGTGGCCAAAGGCCACGCGCTCCACCAAACTACCCAGCGCGCCGTCGCTCATGTCCGCCCCCCTGCGTTGCCTACCACCGGGCGAAACACCCAGAACTTCAGCCCGACGAAAAAGAACAAAGCCATTACCACAATCAACCCTCCCATCACCGCCTGGTGCGGCCAGCCCAGGCGGTAGACGAGCAACTCGATCAAGCACCAGTTCGTCACGTAGCCGAAGGCATACAGCGCGACATACCGCGGGAACGCCTGGTCGCTGGGACCGGAATGGGCAAAGGTCCAACCCTTGTTAAAGACAAATGTCTGCGCCACGCCCACTAGATAGACCAAGCTCATAGCCAGCTTGGGACTGGCGCCCAGCCATACCATCAGCAGATAGATCACAAACAACACTGCGTTCGAGGCCAGTCCGACCAGTGCATAGCGAATGAACTGCCTGGCAACTACGCGCCGTTCACTGCGCTGCATCGGTCCGCACCCAGTGAAAAGTCATTGTCGGCTCGCTGAATCGAAAGCCAAGACCAGCGTACAGGTTGATCACCCGCACATTGCGCGCCACGATGCTGCTCTGCACCCGTTGGGCACCCATCGCGGTCGCCTCAGCAAGCATCGCGAGCCAGGCTCGCCGTCCATAGCCCCGCCCCTGCGCGGCCGGTGCCACGGCGTTGAGATGCCAGTAGCAAGTGCCATCGTCCAGCAGCTCAATGACAAAAAAGGCAATCCGAAGGTCGCCGTCACACACCACTCGCAGCCGCTGCCTGGGATGGTTCAGACTGCTGCTGACCCAGTTGCGATAGCGCTGGTCGCTGATCTCGGGTGCCAGCCTTGGGTCCATGCGGAAGCGCTCGTTGCGGAACGAACTGCCGGCGATCTCGCACAGCTCGGGCAAGTCTTGCGCCGTGGCCGCCCGTACCAGCAGGGGTTGCTCTACGGGCAAGTCGGCTAGTCGCGCCAGTTCAATCTCGGGTCTGTAGACCATCTCAATGAAACGAAAGCCGCGCGACTCCAGAAACATCGATTCGCGCATGTGCTCGTGAGCGAGACGGCAACTGACCAAGCCCACACCGCGATGGTCTCGCTGCACCTCGAAGGCCTCAAAATCAGCGGAAGGGGTACCGGCATGCAATCGCATGTCGGTGATCTGGAACACCGGGAATCCGCACACAACCTCGTCCCAGGGGGCCTCGGACCAGCAGAGTTGCAGTGCCTCGGTGCTCAGTCGGTAATTCATGGTCGCCTCGGCCCTTAGGCCCAATCGCCGGAGCGGCGGTCGAGCCCGTCAAGCTGCCGGACCACATACTGCGGCTTGCGATTAACATTCAGGTGCAGTCGCCCCAGATACTCGCCCATGATGCCCAGGGCCAGCAACTGCACACCGCCGAGGACGAGTATGGCGATGACGGTGGAGGCAAAACCCGGCACCGCAATATTCGACGCCAGATACTGAAACAGATAGTAGGCGCCGGTCAGAAAACCGGTCAAGGCCGCGAAAAAACCCAGCCCACTGACAATCCGCAGCGGGATCAGCGAGAAATTGGTGTACAGATTCAGCGCCAAACCGATCAGCTTGCCGACAGAATAGCCCGAGCGGCCGGCCTGTCTGACATGGTGCTCGACCTCAATGCTGCCAATGCGCTTGGTGCACCAAGCCAGCAAGCCGTCCAAATAGGTGAAGTTGAGGTCATAGAACTGCACGCTGTGGGCCAGTTGTTGGCGCATGATGCGAAACGGCGTTGGCGTTATCGGGTTCTTGAATACCGTGCGATAGAAATGCCAGACGACGCTGGCGCCCAGGTTGCGCCATGGCGCATGGCTCCGCGCGCTTGGGCAGCCATAGACTAGGTCCAGGCCTTGCTCCTTGATTTGCGCCAGCAGCCTGGGAATCTCCTCAGGCGGATTCTGCAAGTCGTCGTCCATGGTCACGACATACTCGCCGCGCGCCAGCCCGAGTCCGCACATGAGCGCGTTGTGCTGGCCGTAGTTACGCATCAGCTGGACGGCAACCAGATGAGCACCATAGGTCTTGCGGAAGGCCTGTATCACGGCCCAGGAGTCGTCGGGGCTGCCATCTTCAACGAGGATGATTTCGTAGTGCTCCGTGAGCTTAGACAGGGTGTCGGTCAGACGCGCCATTAGCTTGTCCAGCATGGCGGCCGAGTTGTAGACCGGCACGACGATTGAGAGATCAAGCTCGGTCGTCATCGTGGCCCCTATGGGTTCCCGAAGTTTCTGGTCCACATGCATGTTTGAATGGGCTCCGCTGATTTTGTTTGAAGTGGCTCAGACCAGAACTTCGGTCACGCCCGAATGCCCTAGAAAGGCCTGCGGGCTGGCACTGGATCCATACGCCCCCGACTGAAAAATCACCGCCAGGTCACCTTCCTGCGCCACCGGCAGGTCCAGACGATCGGCCAGCAAATCGAGGGGGGTGCACAGCGGCCCGACTACCGAAGCGGTTTCGCGCTCGGCGCTGTCGGCCCGGTTGCCTATCGTAACCGGGTAATTCTTGCGTATCACCTGCCCGAAGTTCCCCGAGGCCGACAAATGGTGGTTCAGGCCCCCATCGGCCACCAGAAACACCTGTCCCCGTGAGACCTTGCGGTCAAGTATCCGCGTCACGTAGATGCCGGCCTCACCGACCAGATACCGCCCCAGCTCAATAACCAGTTCGGCCTTGGGCAGCTCGCTGCGGGCCCGGTCCAGCAGCTGAGCCAGATTGTCAGCAATGGGCGCTAGGTCTAGCCGAGTCTCGCCCGGGAAGTACGGAATGCCGAAGCCTCCGCCCAAATTCAGAAAGCGTACCGGTGCGGGCGCATCCTCGGCCAAGCGCCGCGCCAACTCGTAGGATTTGAGCTGGGCCTCGCATATTGACTCCGCGCGCAGGTTCTGCGAGCCGGCGAACAGATGGAAGCCCTCGAACGCGAGGCCACTGCGCTTCACCTGCGAAAGCAGTTCCGGCAGCAACTCGACATCGACGCCGAACTGCTTGGGGCCGCCGCCCATCTTCATGCCCGAACCCTTCAGTTCGAAGTCCGGGTTGACGCGAACCGCCACGCGGGCCGGTCTGCCCAGCTGCCGCGAGATCGACGCCAGCAGTTCGACCTCTCGGAACGATTCGAGATTGATCAGCACGCCGGCAGCCACCGCCTGACGCAACTCGGCCGCACGTTTGCCGGGGCCGGCGAAGCTGACCTCGGCCACATCGGCACCGGCGTCCAGCGCCACTTTCAGCTCGCCACCCGACGCCACGTCGATGCCGTCGACCAGGCCCGCCATCAGACAGACGAGGGCCGGCATCGGGTTGGCCTTCATCGCGTAGTGCAGCTTGATCCCGGCCGGCAGCACCGCGCGCAGTTCGGTCACCCGCTGGCGCAACAGGCCGCGGTCGTAGGCATAGAACGGGGTCTGGCCCACACGCTCGGCCAGCTCGGAAATCCTGTGGCCACCGACAACCAGTTCACCGCCGACGATAGGGAATTGCGACATCTCAGCATGAACCGGAGTGCGCGGCGAATCGATGTGATCGGTATCTGACATAGGCTTTGTGTCGGGCCTGATCTATGGCTGGCTGGCGGCCTTTGACGTCAACCCGGCCGCCCTCAGGCTGCTAGCCCAGAGCCGAGCGGCTTGACGAACACCGGAGGCCGAAAAGTGGCAGCCGCCCGAGCGAAAAACGCCCTGCAAGCTGTCCGTGTCGGGACCCACGATGATCCCGGCCTCCTTAGCCCCCGCTGCCTGAATACCAGAACGAACGGCCATTCCGTTCACGCCGGGGCAATGGGTCGATAATGCCACCATCATAGGGGCTCTGACTCCGACCCGATTCAGCTCTTGGCGAAGCAACTGCAGGGCTTGGCCATAGTCAGCCTCCGTCGTGCCCAGCTTGGCATCAGACTCCCCCTGTTGCCACAAGACCAGATCCGGCCGGAGCCCGGCTGCAAGCATCTCAGCCAGCTTTGACCGCCAGTGCACGGCAAGAGGCTCGGCGCCCAGCCATTGCTTGATGGACGTCGCCTCTACGGCAATCAGGCCAACGAGCAGCGGGCGACCGTCAAGGTCGACCTGAAGTTCGCTACCGAGTTGGGACCAGAGGGCCGCCCCCTTGCCCGTGCCTCCTGGCAAAGGAGACGCCGTCGAATAGCACCGCCCTTCGTGCATCACAGACAAGGGCACGTCCGACCCAACGCCGTCCCCATGATTGGCGGCGTTCGATTGCCCCATGATCAGTAGCATCAGCGGATCCTGACGCTGAATATGAGCGCATGATTTCTCAAGGGCAGGCGACCCAGTCATGACTTGCGCAATCTTGCGCGCCATCGCGGCCTCGTCTGACGACCTCCAGCGCACCCACCCGAGCGCAGCCACACAGGCCACCACGACCACCGCCCCTTGTATCAACCGAGTCCATCTCACAGCCACCCCCTCAGGCAAGCGCCGCACCCCGCTTCTGCCGACCCTGGTACCACCGGCGCACCCAGACCATGGCCGGTTGTTCGATCAATTTGGTCAGCAGACCCGCTATTACAAGTGCGATGGCCAATACGATGACGATCGATACGTCTACCCCCATACCAGCGCCCTGGAGCTTGCGAAGCAGCGCCCAGCCGATATTCTCGTGCGTCAAATAGAGGGTGTAGGACACAGTGCCCAGCCAGACCAGGACGGGGTTGCGAAGTACAGCCAGCCTGCCCCGCGAGGCTCCCCACATCAGCGCGCCGAGGGCTGCAGCCAAGATCGCTTGCTGAGCTGACTCGACCAGCCACAGCAAGCCGATGGCGGCAAGCAACACCGCGATGTCAGCGCCGACAGGCCGTGCGGCACTGCGCGTCAGTCGATAGATCACGATGCCCATGCCGAACCAGGGGATGTACTTCAGGATCAGAAACTGGGAAAAGACCCATGGAAGGGCAATGCCCCATAGGCTGGCAAAGCCAAAGTAGACCAGGCTTAAGGTGAACAGGATCCCCAGCAACAGCGGCACCCGACCCAGCCATCGCATCCTGAAGGCCAGCAGCGCCAAGGCATAGAAGATCAGCTCCACCTGCAGCGTCCAGTACACGGCGTCCACATCAGGAATACCGAACAGGCCGTGGATCATGAAGAGGTTGAGCAGGGCGACATCCAGCCCCACCTCCTTTCCGGGAAGGCCCAGCCAATGTGTGCACAGGAAGGTCAATGCGACCGCAGCCCAGAACGCCGGGTAGAGGCGGCTGAAGCGCGAGACAACAAAGTCCATCGGGGACCGTGTCTTGTCCAATGTCATGAAGATGACGAAGCCACTGATCATGAAGAACAGGTTCACCCCATAGTGACCCCAGGGCAGGCTGACCGAGGGCTCACTCGTATGCCCGAACAACTGCTGATAGCGGGTCGTGTAGTGAAACAGCACCACCGACATGGCAGCAATGCCGCGCAGCGCATCGAGTTCGAGCAAGCGTGAATCCCGGCTCATCGGCTTGCACCCTGTGCTTGTACCGAGGCGTCGGTGCGCCCTTGCCGGGCGTGCCACCGGGCAGCCAGGGTCTTGCGATCAATCTTGCCGTTCGGGTTGCGTGGTAGCGGGCCAGACCAAAGTTCGAACCCGGCGGGCACCATGTAGGCGGGCAGGTGTTGCCTGCAAAGCTGCAGAAGCGCCGAGACATCCAGCTCAGTTGCCGGCGCCACCGCAGTGGCGCAAACCTGGATGGCCTGACCCAAGGTCGCGTGCTCGACGCCAAAAGCTGCGCACTCTGCCACCAACTGGCTCGCGTACAGCACCTCCTCCACCTCGGTCGGACTGACACGATAGCCCGACGTCTTGATCATCTCGTCCTTGCGGCCCAAGAAATACAGGAAGCCGTCACTATCCCGCCGAACGCTGTCGCCGGAGAAGACGGCGTACTCGGGCACGCACAGCCCGCTGCCACGCCCAGCAAACGTTGACGGCAAGGGCCGGTAGCGCTCTGCCGTGCCGGCCGCGTCACCCCAGTAGCCCATGCCAACCAGGGCCCCCCGGTGGACCAGTTCGCCCGGTTCATCGTCGGCGCATTCGCTGCCATCCTCCCGCAAGACCAGAACCTCGGCATTCGGGATGGCCTTGCCGATCGAGTCCGGCCGGCGATCCACCTCCGAGGGCGCAAGAAAGGTCGAACGGAAGGCCTCGGTCAGTCCGTACATCAAGAAGGGCTGGCTGGCTGGCAAGCGCTTGCGCAGCAGGTCCAAGGTGACGCGTGGCATGCGTCCACCGGTGTTAGCAAAATAGCGCAGATGCTGCACAGCCTCCTTCGGCCATTCCAGCTGCGCGAGCTGCATGTACAGCGGCGGGACCGCCGTCAGGCCTGTGACCCGGTGTTCGGCCAGGCTGATGAGCAGGTCTCTTGGCAGCAAGTAGTTCAGCAGCACCACCTTTGCGCCCACATGAAAGGCCGTGGTCAATTGGCTGAATCCAGCGTCGAATGACAAAGGCAGAGCCGCCAACAGGACGTCTTGTTCGTTGTTGCCCAGGTAGCTACTGACGCTCTTCGCCCCAACCACCAGATTGCGGTGCGACAACACCACACCCTTAGGCCGGCCGGTGCTACCGGAGGTGTACAGGATGGCAGCCATATCCGCGTCGATCACGCGGTGTCCAGCGCGAGGGGGCCAGCCAAGCAACTGTTCCCATGCCATGTGCTGGCATGCCGCCGGCCGTGTTTCGCGGGCATCTGACGGGCCGACGTGAACCACGTATCGAAGTGCCTCGCAGGCATTGAGCGCCGAGCCCAAAGACCGCAGTCGTTCGGGCGTACTCAGCAGCAGGCTTACGCCACAGTCTCTCAGAATGTGCATCACCTGCTCCGGCTTGAGCACCGGATTGATAGGCACGAACACCATGCCGGCGGCACAGGCGCCGAAACTGGCAACCACCGTCTCGAAACGCTTGTCGAGGTAGATTGCGATGCGCTCACCTCGCCCCAGCCCCAGGCCCACCAATCCTGAAGCGCAGGCGCTTATGTTCTGATGCAGCTCGCCGTAACTCAAGTCGCCGACGCTGGAGGTCAGCGCAACTCGATGCGCGCATCTTGTCGCGGCATTCGCCACAAGGTCCGCCAAGAGCATCGATTCGGCCATAGAAGATCGGACTGGCGCTACAGCGCTGAGAAGATAGCGAGAAAGTATCCCACAGCGGCACCGGCCCTCGCCTCATTCAATCCTAGAATCGCGCCTCAAAGAATCGCAAACTGTGAAGGATTTGAATGGATGCCATGCAGCAAGTCGTGCGCGTGTTGGAGCAGGCGCTGGGCTTGAACGGAAGGTCCGAGTCATTCACCCGCGACACCCCACTGCTCGGCGCCTTGCCCGAGCTGGACTCGATGGCCGTGCTGGCGCTGATCACCGGCCTTGAGGAACGGTTCGGCATCATGGTCGATGACGACGAGATTGATGGCAGCGTCTTCGCCACCGTCGGCAGCCTGACCGACTTCGTGAACTCGAAGACGATCGCCTGAGCCTGCATATTGCAATGCAGATGACCACGTTCGTGCCGCTCGAGGCTTTCTTCCTCGATATGCCAGTCGCTGCGGGACTGGCGGTGGCCGGGCGCTTCGCCTTGTTTCATCCGCCACAGGGACGGCACCACCGTGGCGCCGTGCTCTATGTTCACCCCTTGGCAGAAGAGCTCAATCGCTCACGGCGCATGGCAGCGCTGCAGGCCAGAGCCCTGGCACTGGACGGATGGGCCGTGCTGCAGCTGGATCTCTATGGCTGCGGTGACAGTGCAGGAGACTTTGGCGACGCCACTTGGGACCAATGGGTCGCCGATGTTCTGGCGGGCTGTGAATGGCTGCGCCAGCGCATGAGCCTGCCCTCGACAAGTCCGCTCTGGCTATGGGGGCTCAGAGCGGGAGCCCTCCTCTGCGTCGAGGCTTCGCGCCGCATGCCGGGCCCATGCCATCTGCTGTTCTGGTCGCCGCTCGCTTCGGGCAAGCTCGCCCTGCACCAGTTCCTGCGGCTGCGTGCCGCCGCCGAAATGATGGGCGCAGGCGCCAAGGGTGTGATGGCGCGCTTGCGCAATGAACTGGACCAGGGTCGCCGTGTGGAAGTCGCGGGCTACACGGTGGCGCCGGCGCTGGCGACCGGCCTTGAACTGGCAACCTTGACGCCTCCGAATGCCACCACGCCACCTGCCAGCCTCGTTTGGTTCGAGCTGGGCACCTCAGCCCCTGAGCAGGCACTGACCCCGCAGCCACCGGGGCTGGCTCCATGGCGCGAAGCCGGCTTCGAGGTCGGGTTTCATCTCGTCGATGGTCCAGCATTTTGGCAGTCGCCGGAGTTCGAGGCCGCCCCGGCGCTCATAGAGCAGACGACGGCCCTGGTGCGGCGCAGCGCTTCATGAACTACACCGAGTCCGCTCTTTTCTTCCCCGTCGGAAGCGACCTGCTGCTGGGGCTGCTCGCCCTGCCCGAAGCCTGCCTTTCGACTGCCGTGGTCGTGGTGGTCGGTGGACCGCAGTACAGGACAGGCAGCCATCGGCAGTTTTTGCTACTGTCCCGGGCGCTGGCCGCGGCCGGGCACGCGGTCCTGCGCTTCGATTGCGCCGGCATGGGTGACAGCGCAGGCGAAGACCGTGGCTTTGAAGACCGGCAAGAGGAGATCGCGGCGGCCATCACGCTGCTTCAGCAGCAGGCGCCGGCCGTGACCCGGGTGGTACTGTGGGGTTTGTGCGATGGCGCTTCGGCGGCCCTGCTGTACTGGCAAACGAGTCGAGACTCCAGGGTTCGTGGCCTGTGCCTGCTCAATCCGTGGGTGCGCTCCGAGAGTGGCCTCGCACGGACGCACGTCAAGCACTATTACGGCCAGCGCCTGCTTCAGGGAGCGTTCTGGCGCAAGTTGTGCCGCGGCGGCGTCGGTTGGGGCCGGCTGGCGGAGTTCGGCGCCAATCTGGTCACCATGCTCAGACGCAAGCCATCGACCTCAAGCCCGCCTTACCAAGCGCGCATGTCGCTTGCATGGGCGGACTTCCCAGGCCGCATTCTGCTGCTGCTCAGCGGCAAGGACCTTACCGCACGCGAGTTCATCGAGCATGCACAGGGTGACCCGCACTGGGCCGGCCTTCTGAGCCTCGCCAAGGTCTCGCGTCAGGATCTGCCCGACGCTGACCACACCTTCTCGAGTGCTGCGGCGCGCCAGCAGGTGGAGACGCTGACATTGCAGTGGCTGGGCACCGTAACATGAGCACGGCACCCAAACGTGTGCTGATGGTGGCCTTCCACTTTCCGCCGCAGTCCGGCAGCAGCGGGGTGCAGCGCAGCCTGCGTTTTGTTCAGCAACTTCCATCTTTCGGGTGGGAGCCGATCGTGCTGAGCATCTGGCCAGGTGCCTATGAGACCACCAGCGAGGATCTGCTGGGCGAAGTGCCTGTCTCGACCGTCGTGCACCGCGCCATGGCCTTGGATGCCTCACGACATCTGGCGATCCGCAGGCGCTACCTGGCGGCCTTGGCCCGGCCGGACCGCTGGGCCAGCTGGCGTTGGGATGGAGTGCGCGCCGGCCTGAAGCTGATACGCGAATGGCGCCCGCAGCTGATCTGGTCCACCTATCCGATAGCCACCGCCCATCTGATTGCCGCCAAGCTGCAGGCTCACAGCGGTCTGCCCTGGGTCGCCGATTTCCGTGACCCGATGGCTCAGGACGGCTATCCCTCAGACCCAATCGCCCATAGGCAATTCCAGGCCATCGAAACGTTGGCTGCGCAACAGGCCAGCCAGTGCCTGTTCACCACCCCTGGCGCCGCATCGGAGTATCGTCGGCGCTATCCTGCCGCAGCGGCACGGATGGGAGTGCTGGAAAACGGCTATGATGAGGCGAGCTTTGCCGCCATCGAGGCGGCCCTCGACTCCTCCAGGCCCCGGCTCAACCCCGATCGCGTGACCCTGCTGCACAGTGGCCTGGTCTACCCCTCGGAGCGCGACCCCACGGCCCTGTTCAAAGCGCTCGCGCTGCTGACCGAGCGCAGCCCCGGGCTGAGCCATCGGCTGCGAATCAGATTCCGCGCCAGCGGTCACGATGCCATGTTGACCGCGCTGGCCACGCAGCTAGGCGTGACCGAGATGATCGAGCTCGTCGCCCCGCTGCCGTACAAGGATGCCCTGACCGAAATGCTATGCGCCGATGCCTTGCTGGTAATGCAGGCGGCAAACTGCAATCAGCAGATCCCGGCCAAGGTCTATGAGTACCTGCGGGCTCGCCGGCCGGTGGTGTGCCTCGCCGATCCAGGCGGAGACACCGCCACGATGCTGCGCTCGGCCGGCGTCACGGCCGTGGCCGCGCTTGACGACCCGACGCAAATCGTCGAGCTGCTGCACACCTTGTTGATCCAGTCACAAAGCCCAGATGGAATCGTCAACGCGATTGCCAGCGAGGCCGTGGCTGCCGCAGCCAGGACGGCACGCACGGCCGCGCTGGCCGAGCACTTCGACAGGCTCACGCGCTGAGGCGTTTCACCGCCCGCGCGCCGAAGTGGCGTGCCGCCGCCAGCAGGCCCGACGCCGTCAGGGGATCGAATGCGATCAGGCCGATCCGCTCGCGACGTGCCCCCATCCAGTCTTGTTTATACGCGTCATCACCGGTCAGGTAGTCCACCTCCTGCACACGGTCTGTGTCGATCACATGTCGCATCATCGCCGCCGTGAGCACCGAGCCCGGCGAGAAGCGCTCCTGGCCCTGCACGTAGGCCAGCTTGTAGATATTGGCCTTGCCGCCGTAGACCAGCCACAGCTGCGCCGCCACCGGGGCACCATCGACGCTCAGCAGCCCCAAGCGCAGCCACCCTTGTGCCGCCGCCAGGCGCATCAGATTGGGCATGAACTGCGGGCAGGGCTCGGCCTGCTTCCAGCTTTGCCCATAGACGACCTCGAATGCGGCTATGGCCTCAGCCAGGCCCTCGCCAGCCCCGGTATGAATGCTCAGTGACCAGCCGCCGCGACGGTCCAGGCGGCGCCTGCCGCGTTCGATGCTGTGACGCAGGGCCGAGGGTCGTTGTTCGTAGTAGTGCTCATAGGTCTGCCCATTCAAACGCAGGTACCAGTTTCCGAAACAGAAGAAACGATCCACCCAGTAGCCGGCCTCGCGCAAGCCTCGCGCCATGCCCTGTGCGAAGGCGCCCTGCTCGTCAAGGGGTTGAAGCACCACGATCGCGCCCTGCGCGTGGGCTCGCACCCGCTGTGCGAGCGCTCGCCAGGTGGCAGGGGGCAGGTCTCTACAGTCGCCCACGGGGCCGTACAGGCTGGCGTAGTAGTTGCTGAGGCTGGCCAGGCCTGTGCGCTGGCCGGCAACAGGCATCAGGCCCAGCGCAACTCCCGGTGCGGACTCGGCATTGGAGGCCGCCATCCAGACCGTCATTGGCGGGTCTTCAAACCCATACTCGCGCAGGTTCTCGAACCACTCTGCGGTCTCGAAAACCTCGGGCATTGCTTCGGCCGCGGGCAAAGGGATTCAGCGTCCGACCGGCTGATACTCGAAGCCCTGAGAGCGCACCAACTTCGGGTCGTACAAATTGCGCCCGTCGAAGATCAACGCATTCTTGAGACTGGTTTTGAGCAGGTCGAAGTCTGGGCTGCGGAACTCCTTCCACTCGGTGACGATGATCAGTGCGTCAGCGCCAACCAGGGCCTGGTTGGGCCCGCTGGCATAGGTCAAGCCAGGCAGTGGGCCGAACACACGCTGGGCCTCCTGCATGGCCACCGGGTCATAGGCTGTGATGGTCGCCCCGGCCTGAAGCAAATCGGCCACCAGCTCTCGGCTGGGTGCGTCACGCATATCGTCGGTGTTGGGCTTGAAGGCCAAGCCCCACAGCGCGAAGTGCTTGCCGTCAAGCCTGTCGCCCAGGCGCGCCTTGACCTTGTTGGCCAGCACATGTTTCTGGCGGTTGTTGGCAGACTCCACAGCCGTCAAGACCTGAAGCTCGATGCCGGCCTCGTCGGCAGCCGTCTTGATCAGCGCCTTGACGTCTTTTGGAAAGCAGGAGCCGCCGTAACCGCAGCCAGGGTAGAGAAAGTGATAGCCGATGCGAGGGTCCGAACCAATTCCCTGGCGCACCATCTCGATGTCTGCCCCCAGCTTTTCGGCCAGGTTGGCCAGTTCGTTCATGAAGCTGATGCGGGTGGCCAGCATTGCGTTGGCGGCATACTTGGTCAACTCGGCACTGCGCACGTCCGTCACGATCAGTCGTTCATGATTGCGCTGGAACGGCGAATAGAGCGCCCGCATCAAGTGCACGGCCTGCTCATCATCGGCACCGACGACAATCCGATCCGGCCGCATGAAGTCCTCGACGGCGGCCCCCTCCTTCAGGAACTCCGGATTCGACACCACCGCGTAAGGCGTCTGCACGCCTCGCGCCGCCAGCTCCTCGGCAATCGCGGCCCGCACTTTGTCGGCCGTGCCGACCGGGACGGTGCTCTTGTCAACGACGACCTTGTAGTCCGTCATGAGCCGGCCAATATTGCGCGCCGCAGCCAGCACGTACTTGAGGTCGGCCGAGCCATCTTCATCCGGCGGCGTGCCCACCGCAATGAACTGGATCGTGCCATGCTTGACTGCGCGCTCCTGGTCCGTGGTGAAGTGCAAACGCCCGGCCGCAACATTGCGTCGGACCATCTCCTGCAAGCCCGGCTCATGGATGGGAATACCGCCCTCTTCCAGTATCTTGATTTTGTTGACATCGAGATCAAGACACAACACATCGTTGCCGACCTCGGCAAGGCATGTGCCGCTGACCAAACCCACATACCCGGTTCCGATGACGGTGATTTTCATTCGCTTCTAACTGTTTGACTTGCGAGCCGTTGGCCACCATGGCGGACTCATGTTTCTGAATGATACGCAGAGCCAGGGGCATACCGCGAACCAGCTGATGTTCATTCCATCGAAAAACCACATTTTCCACGCCCTGGCGCCTCCGGTTCAGGCAAAAGAATGCGGGTGACCCGGTCATGGCGGCGTCGATCGGTCAGGCAGCATTTCACGACGAGTTTCGCGCGAATTAGCAGCGCGAGACCGCGTCACCGCCTTGAGTGTGCGCTTGCCGTTGAACAGAAGACTGAACACATCGAATCGCCCCACCAACAGCAAATGAATCAAGGCAGTCGACGCAAAAACAATCACAACACACAATGCAAAATTGATCCCAGCAGGCATATCGAACGGCATAAGCATTACACCAACCACAGCCACCAATAGATGGTGAAACAAAAATATCGTGTAACTTGCCTCGGCCAGAAAGGTAGTAAAGCTCGTGGCTTTGAAAAAGAATTTCCGAAATAGGCGTAACACACCGGCGATCGAAACCCAAACCAATACCTGACAAAATGCCAACATTCCCTCAGCCTGCCACCTGGATAAACTATCCAGGGACTGATGAATAAATACCGCGAGCGGCACAGCAGCGATTGAAAAATAAATGGGGGTCTGCAAAAAGATCACTAGCCAGTCCCGCCGGACAAAAAGCAGGGCACCGCCGGCAAAGTAGGGCCCGTAGGTAGCCAGGTCAAACAGCGTCGCGAGACCTGCGACGGAGTCGTATGCGAACGGCGTCAATCTCGCCAGCGCCACCGTTAAAAAACTGAAGCCCGAGAGGCCCAACAGCAAACCGAACGGCGTCGGTACCGGGACGGAATCGAACCAACGAACCCGTTTCAGAATCGGCATCAGCACGAGCAGGGTCGCAGTGAATACAATCAGGTCAACCAGAAACCAGAGATGATATACAGGTACCTGCCCCGTGGAGAGGCGCTGTAGCCACCACCTGCCGTGATAAACATCAGAATGAATGACCTGCAGAACGTTCAATGTCGCAAATGAAAACAGCAGTGGCACGAGCAATCGCTGCATGCGCTGGATAGCGACTTCCCTGGCACTCATCTTGGACAGAGCAAGCGCAAAGAAATAGCCGGAAACAAAGAAAAAGGCCGGCATTCGGAAAACATGAATGGCCCCGACCAACAAATCAAAGGCGTAGCTTCTTTCCCGGCCAACAATCAGCCAGTTACCGTTTACGGCATAGATAGAGGCGCTGTGCAGAACGATACCAAGCATCATCAGACAGCCGCGTGCAGCATCCAGCGAAGCGTCACGGCCGGTACTCGTCATGATCAAAGCACCATCTCGGGCGCTGCGGAACCTGCCAACGACGGAACTGCCGACGGCTGACTTGGCCGGTGCCGGCAGCTGCACATTGGCCGACCGACTTGCGCCTGATTGCATGAGACCATAGGGCGTTGGCGGACATCCCTGCGCACCGAAGTCCGCCCAGGCACAGGCGTCGGTCGGAAGCACAAAATTGACGATGCGTCGAGGTTTGGTGGATCATTCGCAATCCCAGGCCAGTCCGCCGAGGGATACGCGCTTCCAAGCCGCCGCAGACTGCCTGCGGGGTCGGCCGCATGCTGCTCAACTTTGACCAGAAGCTTGACCGATACTATTTCCATAGAAACTATCAGTCCCGCGCGCCGATTGCATTGGTGCGCCTTCGCACATTCGACTGCTTGTGCTGATACCCGAGTGAGCCGGGAGCAAGCCCGGACTTTGATGGTTGAGGTTTACGCGGCCGGAAAGACTGATCAATAGCATTGAAATCTGCCATCATATAACCCTCGCCAAAATAGCCCGGGCTGCCATAAAGGGACGACTTTTTCCGGCAATAGCCAACAAAGAGGTTGCCGTTTACGTTGATGTTCTCCGCCTTCACCGGGGCGATTGCATTGAGGAGGAACGGATAGACCTGATGCTTCTGGTTGTCAAAATACTGAGTGAAGGCCACGAAGGTATTGTGCTCAACGGTCAACGCCCATGGCCTAGTAGTGTCAAAACGTCCTATCGAGCCCTCAGCGGCATAGGCCAGCGATGCCCCATTGGTATTATCGCCAGAAGCGGTCTTGACAAATATATTGTTTCGGGCCGTAAGAACGCCGCCGTCCGGAACGTCCACAAGATAGGACTCCCGCATCTCCCCAGGTTTCGTCGCGCGTGACCCTTGGAAATAGTTTCCCTCTAAAATGTTAACTTGCGCACGCGACTTGAATAGATGACCATACCGAGCATCATGCGACCATGACCCCAGCATTTTCACCGTGAATTTGCTGTCGTCTTTGCTGTAATTTATATAGATATTGTGTTCCGGACCATTTCCGCCGCCATTCCCCGACAATTCAACACCCTCAATCAACATTGTCCCTGAGTTGTCAGATGTTCCAAATATTCCGTTGGCGCTTCTGTTCTCAAATCCATGAATTCTCAAGTTTCTCAACGTGACATTCTTGCCGCCATTGATGTATATACCTGCCTTCCCGATCCGCCCCAGACCGGTATCGTTTGAAATAACCTCCAGATTCTCAATGGTGATGCCTTCCGACTTGTCAATGTAAATCAGAGACTGACCCAAGGTGGCATTGCTGGCGCCGGTGGCCGGAAGCTTTATGACGGGGCGCACTCCATTCACGGTGATTCCGCGCACGGTTATATTCTTTGGCACATTGGCATTCTTGCTGGAGTAGTCTGCTTCGCTATCGAAATTTGGCCCGATGTAAATCTGCTGATCTTCACCCTCATAAATCGCGGGATAGATCTCAAACACGTCGCCATTCTTCCACTGGGTGAACAGCGCACGACGGAATGGCCCCACACTCGCGTCATGCCCGTCCGTGTTGTTTGGCGCACTGCGGTGACCACCAAGTTTGGTATAACTTGCGATGAGTCGGCCATCTCGCAAATGACGAATCAGCGGTACTCCGCTAACCGCGCCACGCACTTGCGGACGAACTGTTGATTCACGCCACTCCCATTGCGCCGGAAAGTCATTCGAACTGCAATAGTCGCTGGAGAAACTCGTCGGCGGGGAATATCCCTCCTCATCCAGTGACTGAATCGTAGGCCCGGCCGCCGTGTCAGCCACATCAGCCTTGCTAGCCCCCCCACAAGCCACGAGCTGGGAAAGCACAATTGCACCAGCGACGAACCCTGTCATCGCAGGCCGAAATGGCAATAGAAGGCTCATCACACTCCAATCAAAAGACTTTATCGATGGAATTCCACAGCCGCGAACGACAGCCGCGATCTTGTCAACCATCACGCGCGACCGGATCTTGATATTCCAAATAGTTCGACAAGACCGCGCGGACCGACCTGAATCAAGACCACTCCAATATAAATCATGGCCGCCGTGATGAGTTGGCAAATCAGACCAAGCCAACCATCTACGAAACCCCAGTTGCGATCAATAAAAATCAGCGACAAGGCCATTAGCGCACAACCGAAAATGGCAGAGGATACCGATGCCCAGACTTTTCGCGCGCTAATACCAAAGAGACGGCAACTGAACAATACAGACAAGCCACCGACCAATAAAATATTCAATGCAGCGAGCGCAGTCAGGCCGATCAGTCCAAACTCAGCGGCATACAGCACTCCCGAGGCGGACACAATCAAGCCGAACAATTGAATTTTCGCTGTATATTTTGCTTTTCCGGTCGCATTGATGGGCAAGCTGAAAAGCTCCCCCATCAGTTTAACGGGCATCAGCAAACATAGTATGGCCAATGGTTGAATGACACTCCCCCACTGCTTACCAAAAACCAAAGGCACAATCGACGCGGCCACACAGGCCATGCCAATAGTCAATGGGAATATGATCAATGCGGTGAGGGATACCGACTTCAACAGAAATCTCTCAATGCCGGCAGCATCATGCTTTGATTGCGCGAAAGCGGGATAGAGAGTCTGATTCACGATGGGCATCATCTTGCTCATGGGCAGCAACGAGAACACCGTGGCCACCGCATAGACTCCCATCATTTCCGCGCCAAGTTTTGGCCCGGCAAGCAATGTTATGACCCTGGCCGACAGAACGGCCATCACACTTCCGGCGAGCACGACCGAGCCATAGCCGATGAGATGGCGGATGTCTTGGAATCTAAAGGCCGGGCGGATGATCCATGGAAGCCAGTAGGCGAGCAGTGCCACGCGAATCGCCGGATTTATGACGACAACGGCAACCAGGGCCCACACGCCTGCCCCTGACAAGGCCAGGATCAGACTCAGGACCGATGCAACGAACGCCGCGATCATCTCGATCTGAGACTTCAACTTGAAGTCAAGGGCCGCATCCAGCAGTGCATTTGGAATGATTCTGAACGGAGCCAGCAAAAATATAGTGGCCGAAACACGGATCAGAGGCGCCAGACGCGGTTCGCCAAAATAGAGAGCAATCAAGTCTGCTGACAATTGCAGCATAGCGAAAATAAGCCCGTTGGCGATCAGCAGCACACCAAAAGCAGATGACAACTGCTTCTCGTCGTACCGGCCAAAACGAATCAACGCTGCATCGATGCCCAGAGAGCTGAACAAGAGGCACAGTTCGATGGGCACCTCGATCATTGCATTGAGCCCGTAATCATGGGGATGCAGCAATCGAATAATGATCAAGGTCACCAGCCAGCTGATACTTTGGCTTGTGATGCGGGACAGGGCAGCCCATTTGACGCCAGACGCCAATCGACCACCTAAATTGCCTCCTTGGTCGGTTTTACTCATTTATTACCAGCGGGTTAAGTCGATTAATTCAATGAACTACGTCATGAAAATAGTTGCATGATATTTGGAAATGCACCCGCGGCAGCGAATATGCCCAAAGCGCCAGTCGCGGCAATTCAAACAGACTGCTCTGCCGAGTTGCAACACCACCTCCGGTCGAAACGGCATATCGAAAGCCCGCTCTTTTGACTATTTCAACATGCTCCGAAGTGTAGTCAACGCCCGTTCGGCCATTGGGATAAGCAAAGCCTTTGACCTCAGCACCAATCACTGACTCCAAACGCTGCTTGCTGTAGGTGATTTCGTATTCCGCCTGGGCTCGACTTGCCGCCTTGAGGATCGGGTGCCGGTGACTGTGCGCACCAATTTCGAAGCCCTCTGCGTGAAAACGCCGCACCGAGTCTTCGTCCAGCACGCCACTGACTTCCAAAGGATCTTGAATGATGCCCTCCAGTTGTGTCATGACGGCTTCTCGAAACTCAAGCGTTTGATACTTCAAATCGTCAACCAGCTTTTTGACCAGTCTTTTCCGCTGCGATATCTCCTGCAAGTTGGTAAAGTGCTGGTATCGGGGCGGCATCCACGGCACCGAGTCCGGCAATTGCCGAACAATGTCGACAATGCGCTCGCTCCACAATCTGACCCCGTCCAATTGTTCCGTTGTGATAAAAAAAGTGGCCGGGAGGCCAAACTTTTTGAGCTGTGGAGCGACGGTCTCATCCCACTGAAGGTATCCGTCGTCAAAAGTCAGTGCCATGCTACGGGTGTCAAGCGTGCCTGACTGGAGTTGGTCCACGGCCTTATTCAGCCCGATGACGTTGAAGTTGTCCTTGACCAAGGCCAGGACTTTCTCAAACTCTGCTGCGATAGGCTCCGCTGGCCCCAGAGGATCTACGGACTCTGGCACTTTGTGAAACAACAAGGTGGTCAGAGCCGCTTCCTCGCCTTTTCGAGAGAGCAGAGTCATCAGTGCTTTCAAAAGCATATGCTAGAGAAGGTCCGTTTTTTCATTATCATGGGTAGGCGCATCTATCCATGCTTGGCTGTCCGGTGCTGGGAAGGATGATTCACTGAAACATCCGAGGCAATATCGCCCGGCTTACTGAGACACTTCTTTCCCCTTTTTACGCCAGCTGCGAATTCGTTCGAGCAAAGGTTGCTCCACCTTGAAGGAAAACAGTATCGGCAAGAGCACGGCTGGCACCAAACAATAGATGGCGGCAAGAGATACAGGCACGTCGCCTCGGCGCATTATCCACTTGAGTGACTCCTGGGCAATCATGATCACAATCACGTGCCATAGATAGATTGAGTAGGACGCCGTTCCTAGATGCAACAGCCATGCGGGCAGCTGAAGTCGATCCTGCTGTTCCAAACGCACCGCGCCAAGAATCATCATTCCAGAGCCCAATGCATAGGCCAAGTGCCTGGGTGGCCACTCGACGCCCTTGTGAGGTCCAAAAGATTCCAGAAGTCCCGCGCCGAAGAAGAGCACAAAGCCTGCCAGCAGGAAATAGACGCCATGCTTGGGCAAGCGAACACAAAGCCCGGCCACAGCCATGCCGACAAAGAAGTGAAGATTAAAGATGCGAAATACGAGGCCGCCAAAAATATAATCAGTCCAGTAAGCAAAGATAACATTTACCAATGTTAGCGCCGCCCATGCAGCCAAGACCACGACGCCAAGCCATCGATGAATGAACAACAACCCGAACAACCCATAGAAAAGGAGCTCGTGGCTGAGCGACCAGGCAACGCCGAGAATTTGGCCATGCTGATTGGGAGTCAGGATGATGGCCGATATAATCGAGCTCAATTCTCGCTCATGGCGCGCTGCTGTCGGACTGAAAAGCAATATCAAGCCGAAAGTGCACAAGACGATCCAGTAAACGGGATAAATACGCACGAACCGCTTGAACCAATAGCTTCCCAATGCAGACTTGTCTCCGATGTCCTTGGCATGCATGTAATAGATGATGAAGCCACTCAGGACGAAGAAAAAGTCAACACCGGCGTGCCCGAAGCGGAACAAGCCACCGAAAGGCATTTCCGGAAACTTATTGGCTTGTGTGAGCATGGAGCTGACGTGCACCAGCACCACCAACACAGCCGCCAGACCACGCGCCGCCTCGATCGATTGCAGCTTTCCCAGATGGCGGGAAGTCGTCATGCCGGCACCTCTGGCTCAAATGGATCGCGGCCCAAAAACAAAAGATGCCAGCCGGTCAGCATGCTTGATTCGCTGAATCTCTGCGCGACCACGCTGCGGCAGCTGGCGCCCCATTCACACCACAACTGGCGGGAGAGCAGTACCTGCCTCAGCGCGGCAGCGAAGTCGGCATCCTCGGGACGGGACAAGGCTTTCGCCATGGTGCTTGGCACAATGCGCGGTACGTCGCCTACTGACGTTGCGACGACGGGCAGTCCTGCCGCCATAGCTTCCAGCATGGCGATGGGCAGCTGCTCGGTATCGGAGGAGAGAGCAAACAAGTCAAACCGTTCGAGCCAGGCCTGCGGCTTAGCCTGGTAGCCGACAAAATCGACTTGGTCCGCCATGCCGAGCTCGGCGGCCAGTGCCTGCATGGGCTGTTTTTCTGGGCCATCGCCCACGATCAGCAATCGAAGATCGAACTCGTGCCGCAGGCTCTGAGCAGCCCGCAGCAGCCGCCCGATATTCTTCTCAGGCCGCAAGGAGGCCACCGTTCCGATCGTGATCGTTCCGGTCGTGCGGGCTTGCAACGACGCCGGCTCAGGCAACGCCACGCCATTGGGCAGGTAGTACAGGCGGCTCGGCGACAGCTTCCACTGCTGCAAGGCGATGTCGCGCAACGTCATGGACGGGACCAGGACTGGGATCCGCCCCAGCCCGAGCACGATCCGGCGGGTCAGGACGCGGCGCAGCAACTGGCTGGATGCTTCCGCAGGTCCGAAGCCATCTTCAACGTGAAGTTGCCTGCAATGCCGGGGGAAATTGGCCATAGCCCATTCGATGGCGCCCCAGTTATAGGTCAGCAGCAAATCGGCTTTCTGCGACTTCAGCAAGCGGCGAAAGGCGGCACGGTTAGCCATGCCTCCACCACGACGATTCTCGACGGCCAGGGGACGCCAAATCACCTCCGGATTCAGACGCTGCGCCGCATCATGGCAATTGTCCATCGCCACAATTACATGCTCAAACTCCGAGCCGAAAGCGTTTGCCAACTGAACAAAACGTGCTTGAGGCCCGCCAAGCTTGAACGTAGAGAAGGCATGCAGCAGCACACGGCGATCGGAGCGAAGCATCAGCGCTTCCCGTGGACCGCTATCGCTCGGCGCTGGAACTCCGCCGGGTCTGCCACAGGGCTCCAATGCAGGTCGCGTTTGGCATCGCTGCAATCGAACTGGCTCCGCAGTCCACGGGACAGGATGTCGCGCAGGAAGGGGCGATTCACTTTTTGGCCGGCGACGCGTTTGATGAACCACTTGCCAAGCTCGATCAGCCAGAGTCCGGTGGGAGACGAAGGCACAAACTTGAGCGGCCGCCCGAGCGAACGGGCCAAGGCAGCCACGTAACTTCGGGCGTCGGGACGAACGTCGCCAACCAAGTTGTAGGCCTTGCCCGCGGCATCGCGAGCCTCCAGCGCAGCGACGATGGCAGTGGCGCAGTCGTCCACCAACACCCAGGGGAGTGGATTGGATCCGGCATTCCATCCAACGCAGTACTGGTCGTTATTGAAGAATCCCAGCCCGCCGTGAAACGGAGAAGTGCCGGCCCCGATGACCAAGCCCGGACGCAGCACCACCACCTCCATGCCGCCGGACTGGTGCCGAGACAACACCGTCGCGTCTGCCAAGGCCTTGGCATGCGCATAGTCATTGCGCGTGTGCGGCATGGGATCCGTCGGGGTGCTGCCGGTCACCTTCGCCGCTGCATCGCCCAGATACAGCCCGGAGATGGACCCGACGTGCACCAGCCGCTTGACGCCGGCCGCCACGCAGGCGTCTGCCACGAGGCTTGCGGTATCCACCATGGCAGCGCGGATCGCTTCGAAGTTGCCGCCGCCGCCGCCGTGAGCCAGGTTTATCGCGAACGCCACGCCGGCCACCGCGGCTTTCACGTCGCTCGGACTCTTGACATCGCCACGCACGATCTCAACGCCAGCCCTATAAAAAACTTCCTGCAGATTGGCCGCCCCTCGGGCCATGACTCGAACACGGTAGCCCAGCCGCAACAACGCTTCAACCGTATAGGCACCGATGAAGCCGGTTCCGCCAAGTACCGCTACCAGTGCCCCGCTTGGGGGGCTGGCGGCTACGGCCGGGGCGTCTGTTTGCGGCAAGGACTTGAACCCTTGCGCAATCTTGGCGCAGACGTCAACCAAGTGCGAGCCGAACGCGAGGTCAATACGCGGCTTGCCAGTGCTTGCCAAATCTGCATAAAACGCCTCAATGCTGCCCTTCATGCCGAGATAAAAGGCGTCCGAACGCGGCTTCAACTTAATCATCGAGAGCGCGTAGTCGCGCAAGCCGGCAAAGCCCTCGCCGGCCCATTGCCGCGCAGCCTTGCGAGAAGAGATGTAGTTGTCGATGGGCTCCATGTAGGCGGAACGTTCGAGCACGTGGAACTGGTTGCTTGTCATGTCGGCAATCGCCACACCGTCGTCGCAAACCACCGTCATCCTGCAGACAGTGAAATTTGCGCCGACGTGAAATCTCAGACTGACCGGCATGCGCTCGCAAATCATCGACACCTGGCAAGCATTGTGCAGGCCCACGCCAGGGGAGATTTCGATGGGCCGTTCAGCCAACGCGTTCAGCTCCTGAACGGGTCCGGCCAAGTCCACGATTTGAGACAAGGGATGCACCGCCTGCTCAAGCAGGATATTGCCCGGCTCACGGAACATCCAATGGCTGAACTGCCTGGCGCTGAGCTGCCGCAACGGCGCCTCAAAGATATAGCTCATGTACTTTGGCTGTCCGATATTGCCCGACAGCACCATATTCCGCAACTTCAGGTACGCCGGGTTGAAAGCCAGGTTTTGGTTGACGCCGATCACCGCGCCGGAGCGTTGCGCAGCAGCGGCAAAAGCCTGGCATTCGGCGGCCGTTGCGCCCACCGGCTTTTCTATCAATACCGTCTTGCCCGCCTCGACAAAAGGCATCGCCGACATCAAATGCAGGTTCGGCGGCGTGAGCACGTGAAACACGTCCGACGCGGACATCGCAGCGGCTTCCAGGCTGTCGTGAACCACCGGGATCTTGAACTGCGAGGCCATCGCTTCGGCCGCCCCCTGACTAACGTCAAAAACGCCATGCAGACTGACCCCAGGAATGCTCTGAAGAACGGACGCATGCGTGCGCGCGATGTTTCCGGCGCCGATCAGTGTTATTTTTTTGGCTGGCAAAGTAAATTCTCTCGGATTAATTCAATGAGATGGCAAGGGTGTGCGGTGCATCTTCATCTTTCCAACGGGCTGCGCCTCGATGGCGCATTCCTTGGTGACGTGGATACGCAGCACCGCCATGAGCATGATCAAGATATAGGGCAATTCAAAGTAGGCCGCGCTAATCGACGCGCCACCCACCAAATAAGCAATCAGGCAGGCCGCCAGGACATTGGCTAGATCGTGCGCCCACATCAGGTCTGGCCGATTTCGAGTCAGCTGCAATATCCGCCTTCGATGCAAGAACGGCAGCATTAGCACGATCAGGAATAGGAAAAAGCCCACAAAACCCATATCGCCCATCACCTCGAAATAGATGCTATGAGCAGCAGCCGGATAAGTGGCCTCTCCGGTTTCAATGAAACCAAGAATACCTTGCTTGTGCTTGAACTGAGAAAACAGCGCGGGTGCCTGAACGGAGTGGAATCCACCGCCGAATACGGGATTTTCCACGGCGATCGCACTGCCACGTTTCCAAGCCATCACCCGGGTCATGAAAGAAGAATCTTCGTTTGCGGATTTGATGGTCTCCATTCGCTCGGTCCATTCGGCCGGCGCAACCGCGAACACCCCAATGACGACAGCAAAGATGGCGACAAATCCACGAACCTTGTGCCGGCTGAGCAATAAGTACCACAGCGCCAGCGCAAAAAGCGTCAGCAGTCCCGCACGCGACCGGGTCGATATCACGGCAATGACGTTGATCACCAAAGCAGACAAAGAAAGGTATCGGGTCACTCGTGCGGCCGAGTAGGTATAAAGATACCCCAATACCGGGATAACCATGGCGACCAGCACTGCCAGGTGATTATTGTCGCCCAGCTTTGAATTTCCGCGCGAAATATGCCCGCCAGCAGTGATGATGAATTTCAGTCCATCCAAGATGCCATGAAACCCCGCGGAGAGCGCCAACACTATCATAAAGACATGAATCCGATACCTGTTCGTAACGAGCAATGGCATCACCAGGCAATAGATCAAGGTCTTGAGCAGGTTGCCGCACAACTCCCAGTTTCTATACACTTCCGGATAGGCAAATGCCGCAGCCAGGCTGGCGTGCACGCCAAATACAAAGAACCAAATACTCGTGCTATCAGGTGAAAAGCCTACTGCGCCGGGGTCTTTTTTGATCAAGAACAACAACAACGTCAGTAGCGCAAACACCTGGACATACGGGATGCTCTGCATGAAACCATAGGCGAAGGTCTGAATCGCAACCAGCCCGGCCCAACCCCACAGCAGATAGGCACTGAATACGCCGCGTGCAGCCAGTGATATCAGAATCACCATGAAGAACAGCAAAACCAGGTCACGCACGATTTCTGAGACCCATTCGAGCCGGATTGGGCTCATTTTTCGTTAGTTTGAACGCAAACAGGCCCAGGTGCATGGGTTCGCTTGACGTGCGACTACGAGCAACCAACCGAAGCAACAGCATGGTCAGGCAAAGCTCGACCACGACCAGAAGAAACTCAATCATGAGCTGATTATTCCCTTGGCATTCCGCCGCGCAATACCGTCGAATATTCGCAACTGCCCTGCCGTCGTCGAATCCCAAGCGAAACCAGTCGCATAGGCGCGGGTATCAGCTCGATTCGGCCAGTCGCCTTCCAGCTGTGCCCAGGCCTTCACGAGGCCCGCAGCGTTACGCTCGGGCATCAAAACACCTGCCGCAGGAACTGCGACGACTTCCGGTGTGCCCCAAATGTTGGAGGCGATCACAGGGGTGCCGCAGGCCATCGATTCAAGCAACACGTTTGCCCATCCTTCCCGGCTGGAACATAGTACTAAGGCATCGGCGGCGCTGTACCAGGACTTGAGCTGAAGCTGAGGAACAATGCCGACAAATCGAACCCGCGTCGCCACACCAAGGGACGCAGCCTGCTGCTCGAGCGCAGATCGCTCCGGTCCACCACCGACAATCAACAAGCTGATGTCATGAGGTAGGCTAGCGAGTGCCTCGATGGCAATGTCGTGCCCCTTGCGTTCAATCAGGTGCCCGACCGAGAGCAACAGCCTGCCAGGGCTCGGCAGGCCAAGCTTTTGGCGGGCGGAAAGTTGGTCTTCAGGCTGGAAGCGCTCCAGGTCAACGCCATTCCTGAGGGTGTGGAGCTTCTCCGGTGCGGCTCCAAACCCTTGCAACGCCGTCATCAGCGCTTGGCAGACCCCGATCGACGCCGACGCACGCTCGGCCGTCTCGAGAATCAGCTGCCTGGGACGGGCATGCTGGGGAATGAGGTTCAGATCCGTGCCCCGAGCCGTGACAACGAACGGTTTCTCAAGCCATCGGGCCAGCAAGCCGGCCGCGACGCCATCGGGGTAGTAGTAGTGCGCGTCGATCAGGTCGAAGTCAAACCCCTCACGCTGCAGTTTGCGGATGGTTGCCAGCGCGCCCAGCGCCAGAGTGTACGGCGCGACATTCATGCCCACTCTTGGCGGCAGCAGGTAGCGTGGATGGTGAACCTCGACTCCATGACGCTCTTCGACGGACGGTGTGGCGGCGAATAGGCCGTACTCGCCAAACGATTTGCCCTTGAACGGGAACCACGGCACAGGGGCCACGACCTTGGCTTCCACCTGCCCGGTCTTCAGCAACTCGCGAAGGCGCGTTTCAACAAAGATGCCGTGAATGGGACGCGCAGCGCTCGGATAGAGCGTAGAAAAGAGCAACACCCGCAGCGGCCGTACAGTGTCCGGCTGCTGCGCAGCGGCGTCAGGTTTTGGCAATGTATTCATATTGGAGCGTCTGCGACGGCGGAGCGCTGTGCCAACGCAACAACGCGCTTCGCATTGGACAGCCACGTCAATTCAAGGCGATCAATGGTTGCAAGCGCACCCGCCTCCAGCTTGTGCCGCAGTTCTGCATCATTGCACAAGCTGCTCAGCCCGGCCTCGAACTTCAGGGGCTCCGAGGCATCGAAAAGCCAGGCATTCGTGCCGTCGGTGAGGACCTCCCGGAGGTTCGGCGAGTTTGGGGCAATCACGGCCTTGCCCAAAGCCAAGTACTCCATCAACTTGAGCGGCGACGCGTAAGGGACCACAGCGGGCTGCAGGGCGATGTCGAATGCAGCGACATAACTTGGCACTTCATCTCGATGCACCACACCCGTGAAACGGACCCGCTCGCTCAAACCGAGGCGGCTGGCCTGCGCCTCCAGCGCCGCGCGTTCCGGGCCGTCACCCACCATCAACAGGTGCACGTGGCGCGGCGCCGCTGCGCTCGCCATCCAGTTGATCACACGGTCAACGCCATGCCAGTCTCGAACGAAACCGGTAAAGCCCAGCACCAGCTTATCGGACAAGCCCAGATCTGCCTTCGCCTGGGCCGCTGCGGGTGCTATGGCAAAGTGCGCCTTGTTGATGCCATTGGGTATGACCTGGATGCGCTCTGCAGGCACGTCGTAGGCCGCCACATGCTCGGCCAACACGTTCGTAACCGGAAGCACAAAGTCGGCCGAACGCCATGCGCGGCGTTCCGCCCACTTCGCCAAGCCACGCAAGGACAAGCCTCCACTGTGCTGCGAGCGCTCGAACACCAGCGGAGCATTGACCTCCAGCAGAAAAGGAATCTTCAGTTTGCGCTTGAGCATCGCGCCGCTGAGCAGGTACAGGTTGTAGCGCTCGTAGATGACGTCTGGCTGGAACTCCCGCGCCGCGGCCAGCAGCTTGCGGTAGGCAATCCACGAGTACGCCAGCTCCATAAGTTCATAAAGCGCTTTCGGAAGGCGCTCTTTGAGTCGGTGGACCCAACCCATGTCAGCACCCATTCGCCCTCCCCCATGCCCTTGTTCAGAAGCGGCTTCCCCACCCACGGGCGAAACGACCCGCACCTGATGGCCCAGGACGCGCATGGCCTCGATCATTTCCTCGATATGGACGGCCTGCCCGTCTTTTGAGGCGGTTCGGTGGTGATAGAGTATTTTCATGAATTGGGAACGCCTTGCCAGCCTGCACAAGAAAAGGGTCAGCCACTGGGAATGCCCTCGGGTCCCTTACGGCCGGCATGCTTGAAGCAGTACTTTGCTTCAGTGAATCAAATCAGCCTTGCGACCTTGATAGCCGGAAACCGGCACACCAAGCAGTTGAGTGAACGTCGACAGTATGTCCCGGATGAACGCATTTTCGCTGTGAACCTTGTGCCCCGCGGACTGAATCCACAGGCAGCCATCGGGGTGATGTCGGCCACTTTTGAGGCCTTCGATCTTGTATAAGATGTCGAAAAAGCTTGTATGCAGATTTGCGTCCAGCGTCGATGCCACGCGAGTTTGAGCAGGCAGGACGTTGCGAATTTGAGAGCCAAAATACAGACTGTTGAGCTCTGACTCATCAAATCCAAATACCGCTTTCCCATCGACGTGCACCGCTTCAAGCCGCTTTCTTGCTTGAGCGGCGACGTCGGCACTCTCGAAACGAGCCAGATACTGGTGCGTCATCACCGGCTGTATGGTTTTGGCTTGCAGGCCCAGGAGTTGGATTGAATTCAACAAGAATTACTTTCTTCATAAGAACTCTTCACGCGTTGGCTTGATGTATTCCTTCAACTGCGTGCCCACATTGTTCAGGCGCTCGTCGAAGCGAGACCTAGTGATGCATCCGCATGACGATGCGCCGACTGGACGCCCTCGCCGCTGCATTTGAGAAAGGCATCGAACATCAGCAAAGCCCAGAGCGACACCGAATGATCCCGCAGCCCACTTTGGTGCTGATCCACCATCGTCTTCAACACGTGCTGGTTGAAAAAACCGGTGTCAGCCATCCGCGGCCCCAGCACCGCATCTCTCGTACGCTGGGCCAACGGGCCGCGCAGCCACTTGGCCAATGGCACCGAGAAACCCATTTTCGGACGGTAAAGAATGTCCGCCGGCAGCTTCGGCTCAAATGCTTTCTTCAGCAGCCACTTCCCTTCCCCGTCATGCACCTTCATGGCTGTTGGCAAGGTTGCCAGCCATTCCACCAAGCGATGGTCCATCAAGGGCTCGCGAACCTCCAGCGAATGGGCCATGCTGGCCCGGTCCACCTTGGTGTTGATATCGCCGACCAGCCAAGTCTTGTAGTCGAGGTACTGGATCAGCGCCAGCGGGTCGTCCGTACCGGCCTGGGCCGCATGCTGGCGGAACAGGTCGAGCGTGCTGTAGCCACCCAAGCTGCGCTTGAAGCCGTCGGAGAACAGGGCGGCTCGCTCATCGGTCCGCAGTATCGACATGCTGTGCTGGTAGGCCTGAGCTGCGTCCATGGCCAAGGCTTGAAAAGTCGTTTTTGCGCGGAACATGCGCGGCGCCCAGTCGGCCTTCGGATAGAGCTGCCCAAGGGCGCCGAACACGGGCCGGCGCAGACCGATGGGCATCGCCTGCCGGGCCTTCTCTTCGGCGAGGTGGAGCCGGTAGCGACGGTAGCCGCCAAAGGTCTCATCACCACCATCACCCGAAAGCGCCACCGTCACATGCTTTCGCGCCAGTTGGCAGACCCGGTAGGTCGGAATCGCCGAGCTGTCGGCAAACGGCTCGTCGTACAGCCAAGCCAGGGTGTCGATCAGGTCAAAGTCGTCGCTCTTGACGATCTCCAGCCGATGGTCGGTGTGGTAGCGGGTCGCAACCTGCTGTGCAAAGGCCGACTCATTGAAGGCAGGATCATCAAATCCGATCGCGCAGGTCCGCACGGCTTGATTGCTAAGCCCGGCCATCGTGGCCACCACAGCGCTCGAATCGACTCCGCCGGACAAAAACGCTCCCAGCGGCACATCAGCGATCATGCGCAGGCGCACAGACTCATCCATGCGCCCCAACAGTTCCGCCTGAGCGTCTCTCTCTGAGATCGGATTGTCCAGCGTGAACTTGACGTCCCAGTAGGAGCGCGGCTCGGGCAGTCTTTGCATGCCGTGCCGCAGGGTCAGCACATGGCCAGCCGCCAGCTTATGCGCGTTGCGATAGATGCAACGTGGGTCAGCAACGTATCCGAGAGCGAAGTACTCCTCCACAGCGAGCGGATCAATCTGGCGTTGAAACTCGGGATGGGCAGTGAGCACCTTCAGTTCGGATCCGAAGATCAGCGTGCCGTCGGGCAACAGTGCGTAGTGCAGGGGCTTGACGCCCATGCGGTCGCGCGCCATGAAAAGGGTCTGGCGATTGCGGTCCCAGATCACAAAGGCGAACATGCCGCGCAGGCGGTGCACGCAGTCCTCGCCCCAGCTCTCCCAGGCATGAACAATGACCTCGGTGTCGCTGCGCGTCTTGAACTGATGCCCCAGCGCCTTCAGCTCGGGCACCAGCTCCTGATAGTTGTAGATCTCGCCATTGAAGACAATGACAACCGACCCGTCTTCGTTGAACTGCGGCTGAATGCCTGTCTCCAGGTCGATGACCGACAGGCGGCGGTGCCCGAACGCAAGACCTGGCTCCAGGTGCAGATCGTCTTCATCCGGGCCTCGATGGGCCTGTATGTCATTGATTCGACGTATCAGCTCACGCGGAAAGTCTCTCTTGTTCCGCGTGTCAAATAGCCCGGATATTCCGCACATGCTCGGTGGCGCCCAGGAACTACAAACGCCACAGCTTGAAACCTGCCGCCTGGATTTCGGCGATCGGGAAGGCAGCCTTGACGTCGATGAACGCCCCCCCCTTCACCAACTTCTTGCTCAAGTCGTCAATCGTCAGCTGAGAAAACTCGGTATGCGCCACCGCCGCGACGATGGCATCGGCCCGCGGCAGCTCATCCCAGGGGAACAGGCGCACGCCGTACTCGTGCAGCGCCTCCTCGATCTCGGCCTGCGGGTCACTGACGAAGACTTCAACTCCATAGGATTGCAACTCCTTGATGATGTCGATGACCTTGGAGTTGCGCAGGTCGCCGCAGTTCTCCTTGAAGGTCAGCCCCAGCACATTGACCCGCGCTCCCTTGATGTAGCTGCCCGCCGCAATCATGTGCTTGATGGTCTGCTCGGCAATGAACTTGCCCATGCCGTCGTTGATGCGCCGGCCGGCCAGGATCACCTGCGGGTGATAGCCCAGCATGTCGGCTTTGTGGGTCAGGTAGTAGGGGTCGACACCGATGCAGTGCCCCCCCACCAGCCCCGGCTTGAACTTGAGGAAGTTCCACTTCGTGCCGGCGGCCTCCAGCACCTCGGTGGTGTCGATGCCCAGCTTGTCGAAAATGATCGCCAGCTCGTTCATCAGCGCAATGTTCAGGTCGCGCTGGGTGTTCTCGATGACCTTTGCCGCTTCTGCCGCCTTGATGCTGGAGGCGCGGTGCACGCCCGGAACAATTATCCTCTCGTAGAGCTCGGCGACCTTGTCGAGCGTCTCCGGCGTGTCACCCGAGACAATCTTCAGGATCTTGGTCAGCGTGTGTTCCTTGTCACCCGGGTTGATGCGCTCGGGCGAGTAGCCGACGAAGAAGTCCTGCTTCCACTTCAGGCCCGACTCTCGTTCCAGGACCGGAATGCAGACCTCTTCGGTGGCACCGGGGTAGACGGTGGATTCATAGACGATGATCGCCCCCCTCTTCATGTGTCGGCCCACGCTGCTGCTGGAACCGATCAAGGGACGAAAGTCGGGAATATGGGCGTCGTCAACGGGCGTCGGCACGGCAACGATGATGATGTCGGCTTCGCCCAGCATGGCTGGGTCGGCCGTGTATACCGCTTGCGTCGCAGCCTTCACCTGTTCATCGCTGAGCTCGCGCGACGGGTCCATGCCCGCCTTGCACGACTCGACCTTGGCCACAGCAATATCGAATCCGATGGTGCGCATCTGCTTGCCGAACTCCACCACCAAGGGCAGGCCCACATAGCCCAGGCCAATCACTGCCACCGTACTCATCAAAGCTTCCCCTATTCCAATTGCTTTTTCAGCGACCACGCGTCTGGCGTAGCTGCGCTTCTATCAAAGACAAATTCTCGCGCACAAATGACTCAAGTGCCGCCTGCGCGCCGGCCGCTGCGTCTTTCTCCACATAAAAGACCAGCAACGCACCGTCGTCGCCCCGCCCCAGAAGCCGATACAAGGCGCCAAAAGCCTTCGCCTCATGGTCGCTGCGGGTCAAGCGCCCATTGACCCAATACAGGTGCCACACCAGGAGTCTGCGTGGGGTCGCAGCATCGGCGACGGCTGAGCCGCGCAGCTCGGCTGCACCAAGGTTGAGCCTTGATCCATCGACATCCAGCCCATGGCTACCGCTGGATACCTGCGCCCACTTCGGGTTCTTCGAGCTGACGAGCACGTTCTCCGAGCTGACCAACTTGCGCTCGCTGTTCTGGTGGCGATAGTAGGCAACATACATGCCTATCTCATGACCGTTCTTTGCAAAGGTCTGATTCAACGTCGCAGAGGGGTTCTTGTACTCAGGCGCCCACTGCATGTCGACGTCGGCGGCAGGCACCCAGCCTGCGGCAGGCCGCTCCAGCGATGTCAGCACAGGGGCCGCGCCCCCATCATCCGCGTGGCTCAGAGCCAAAAACGCGAACCTGGGCGCCGCTACCAAGGCCACGGCACAGAGCGCGACAATCCAGAAGCTGTGAGCGGATGCAACCGAACCGATCTTGCCTTGAGAGACCATTGGCTCGCCCTGTGCATCGGGTTCGGCCCAGCGTGCTCCGATCATGAACATCACCACCATCACGACGCCAAAAAACAACCAGCCATAGATCAGGTGATCAACCCCGGTGGCCAGCTTGTTGCCTGAGAAGTGACCGAGCAGCACGATGATGTAGGCGCGCAACCAGTTGGCCACCAAGGGCACCAGAAACGACACGCCCACAAAGATCCAGCGGCGCCGCGCGCTGCGGTAGTTCAGGTAGCCAAACAGCGTGCCCACCATCACCGAGGCAATCAGGTAGCGAATCCCGCTGCAGGCCTCGACCACGCTCCAGCTACCCGAAGGAATGACAAACTGAAGCCCCTCGCGATAGACCGGAATGCCGGTGAGGCGCAGGGCCAGCACCGTGAAGTCGGCGGTCCAGCTCATCAGCTGGGGCATCAGGAACTCGCCAAAGGGCACGGAGAACAGCAGGAACCCGAGCGGGAACAGGAGGGCCCGAGCGACGTCCAAACCCAGCACGGCCGGCACGCTCAGGATGAGCAGACACACCAGAGACAGCTGCGTCACGGCATTCACTGCGACCAATTCGCCCAGCAGCCACAGCAGTGCAAAGCCTGCCACCAGGAACAGCACCCACGCGTTGGGCCGCGCCGGCATGCTCTGCAGCACCCGGCGTCGGCGCCAGATCAGCCACAACGCAATCGGGGGTACGACATAGGCATGAGCAAAGGTCTCGGACCGTTCCCAGATGCCGACCATGGCCACCAGCGTGTCACGCAGGGCCCAGAAGATCGCGGCCAGCAACAGCAGCAATGCAGGTAAGGCCCTGCGCCAGGTCGGATCCACCATTCCAATCGCGCTATTCATCTGACCGCCTTGGCCAATCCGGCATCGATGCCAGCCAAGTGCGCATCCCAGCTGTAGCTGCGCAGTACCTGGCGGCGCGCCGCTTCGCCGATGTCATTGCCATGCCCGGGGGCCTCCAGCAGAATGTTGATTTCGCGCACATAGTCATCGGCCTCATGAGCCTGCAACAGGTCGTGTCCCGCTACCGCATCAATGGCCGCCGCGCAGTGGCTGGCCGCCACAACCGGCCGCCCCATGGCCATGGCCTCAAGAATCTTGTTTTGAATGCCTCGTGCCAGGCGCAAGGGAGCAACTACGGCGGCCGCATGCTGCAGGAACGGCCTCACGTCGGCCACCGTCCCCGTGACGGAAACCTTATCCGAGGCAAGCGCCAGCACGGCCGGCGTCGGGCTGCGGCCAACGACGTAAAAGCGCAAGTTCGGCCAGCGCTCGCAAAGCCGAGGCAATACCGCCTCCACAAACCAAACCACCGCGTCGACGTTGGGCCAATAGTCCATCGCTCCGGTAAACACCAACGGGAGTTCGTCGGGCGAAAAAGGCGAAGCCAGGGTCGGATCAGGCGAAAAGAAATCAGCATCGACGCCATTGCACATGGCTCGTACTGACGCGTGCAGGCCAGGCGCCAAGGAACGGAACATCGTCACCTCTTTTTCGGTCACGAAGTAGGACTCCTGGGCCCGCTCGGCAACTTGTCTCTCGTAGGCCAGCAACTTGCGCCCTTCCCGGCCGTACAGCCAGGACATCGGCCAGCGATGGGCAGGCGCATACTCGCTCCACTTGGCGGAATCGACATCAACAAAGTCCACCAGCATCGGCTGTGGCAAGTCGCAGGCGTACTGGGCCATCGTCGATGAAAACACCACTGACGCGCTCAATTGATGGGTCTGGGTCAGCTGCTGCACCCACTGCTTGAGTCTGGCGCTGCGATAGAACGGCAGGCTCAAGGCCTCGCCGCTGAGCAGCCCCCGCAAACTGGCGATCTTGGCAACGCGTGGGTTCAGTGGCACGGCACAAAGCTCGCTGCACAGCCCGCGCACGGTGTCCAGATAGGCCCAGTCCTCAGGGTCGTCGACAAAGGTACCAAGAAACACTTCATGCCGCTTGGCCAGGTGCTTGAGCAGGTGGTACGAGCGGACTTTGTCCCCCTTGTTGGGCGGATACGGAAGCCGGTGTACCAGGTACAGAATCTTGGCCACGCCGCGCTCAGCCCAGATTCCGAACGATGAAGGGACCCAGCCAGTTGGCCAGGGCAATGGGCATGCGGCGCCAGGTCTTGATCAGCAGCTGGTACTTCGGGTTGTTCGGATTGTTCTGGGGCACGCTGTCGCGCTTGTAGAGGCAGTATTCATAATGCAGCGGCGTCGGCTCGAAGCCCCAGTTCTTCTTGAAGGCATAGGAGCCCGTGCCCTGCTTGCTGCGGCCGTAGTCGAACACCTTCAGCCCGCGCGCACAGGCGCGCCGCATCAACTCCCAGTACTTGAAGTCGTTGGCGGCAAGGTCACGGGCGGCCTCGTCGTCGCCTGCGTAGTAGGGCAACACCTCATCGCGGAAGTAGAAGCTCAGCACACTGCTCAGTGCGCGGCCGTCCGGCGAGCTGACCGTCAGCACCTCGCAGTCGGCGCCGAACTCCTGCATCAGTGCCTGGAAATAGCGTTTGGGCATGGCCGGCGTGCCGTGGCGATGCACATTGTCGGCGTAGAGTGCAAAGAAGCGCTCGACGTCGCCATCGACTGCGCTCACCAGGCCATTCTTGATGCCCTTGCGTACCATCGCCCGCTGCTTGCGCGGAATGGCCAGCATATTGGCCTCCTCTTCTGGCAGGATCTCCTTGCGGAAGGTCACATACAGATCCTGGGCGGGCCAGTCTTCATGGCGCACGTTGATGTTGCGAAACTCCAGATGCTGCACGCCCAGTTCCACCGCCAGGCGCTGCGCTTCCCGCTCCAGCGCCTGTGCCGCCTCGGGTGCCAGGGCGGCCACACCGCCGTAAACCCCGAAGGGCAGACTCACCAGCGCATTGCCGAAGAGCAGGCTCTTGACGTGCGCCAACGGCAGCACGCCAAGCCACTGGCCGTCGCGCTCGGCATAAAGGAAATGGGCTTTGTGCCGGAACACCTCGACCAGAATGCGCTGCCAGCCCGAGCGATGAAAGAAGCTCGCCTCAGGGCATGCCAGCACAAAGGCATCCCAACACCGCTGGTTGGTGGCATCTCCGGGCAATAGGCGCTTGATTTGGACGGTTGACGACTCAGACAACAGCGGCTCCCGCTTGTTGATCGGGCAAGAAGATCTGGTCCATGCGTCCCCAGCTGAAATCACCCAGCAGCCGCTGCAGCTTGGCGTAGTTGCGATCGATGTTCACGTAGTGCCTGAAGCGGGACTTGCGGTCCAAGCCCTCGATTCGAGGCTGTCCGGTGTCGATCTCCCAAGGATGGAAATAGAACACCGCGGCCTGGCGGTCAGCGGCGTTCACGCGTTTGAACATCCAGCGAGACACGCCGTAGGGAAGCAAGCGGAAATAGCCACCGCCACTGGCCGGCAGATTGCGATCGAGCATGCGCAGGGTCGTTACCGGCACCTCGATCAGCCCTTCACGCACCTGATGCGCAAAGCGCGGCGCATCGGGCATGCCGTAGTGATCATGCTTGATCGGGTAGATGCTGGAGCTGTATCGATAGCCTGCAGCGGCCAGGCAATCGAAGGCCCAGAGATTGCCCGTCCCGATTGAGAAGCTGGGTGCGCGGTAGCCCAGCACCGCCTTGCCGGAGAGATCCTCGAGCAGCTTCTTGGCCCTGCCAATGTCATCGGCAAAGGCCTGCTCGCTGAGATCGCTGGCGCGCTCATGCCCGTAGCCGTGGCTGGCCAGCTCATGACCGTCGGCAACGATGGCGCGCACGAGCGCTGGATACCGCTCAGCAATCCAGCCGAGGGTGAAAAAGGTCGCCTGGGTCTGGTGCTGGCGCAGCAACTCAAGGATGCGCTGCACATTGTGTTCGACCCGGCACTCGCGTTGGTCCCATTCGCTGCGGGCGATATAGGGCGCGAAGGCCGAGACCTGGAAATAGTCTTCCACATCGATGGTCAGTGCGTTCGTGATCGCGCCTTCGGCGCCATGGGCAGACAAGCTCATCGCGGAGGGTTCTCATCGGTCGGATGTTTGACGGCGTTGACCAGCTTTTGCAGCATGGCCAGGGTCTGCATATTGATTCGCTCCAGACGCATCAGGCTGCGCTCGAGTCGCTGCAAACGGTCGCCATGCTGCTCGGTCGTCAGGCTGGTGAGCTGCTGGGACATCTTGTCGGCCTCGCCAGCACTGAGCTTCAGGCGGGACAGATCAATATCCAGCGACGTTTCCGTCGGGGCCAATCTGCCGAATCCGCTGTCGCTGTCCGGCTCGACCACGGCCTTCTTCGCCGGCACGGCTGCTTCCTGAGCAAAGTCGCGCACCACCTCGTTCACGTCAGCCAGGCCCAGGTGGGTCTTGTTGCCCATGAAGCCGAGCAACAGCAAACGGTCGCAGATCGAGTTGATACGGCGCGGAATGCCCTGGCTGGCGCCAAAGATGGCCCTGAAGGCCTCGGCGTCGAAGGTGGGCTTGCCGCTTGCGCCAGCGCACTTCAAGCGGTGCTCGATATAGGCCCTGGTCTCCTCTTGGTCCAGCGGGCCGATGTGGCAGGTCGCGGCGATGCGCTGTTTGAACTGCTCCATCTCAGGCCGTTGGAGAATGTCGCGAAACTCCGGCTGACCGACCAGGAAGGTCTGCAACAGCGACTGATTGCCAAACTGAAAGTTCGACAGCATGCGCAGCTCTTCCACCGCTCGCATGCTCAGGTTCTGTGCTTCATCGACGATCAACAGGCAGCGCTTGCCCTGGCTCGCCTGGCTGACCAGGAAGGCCTCCAGGGTTGTCAGCAGTTCGGACTTGGAAACGTCCTTGACGCGCACACCGAACGCCGCTCCCACCATTCGCAAGGTGTCTTCGGCATCAAGTTGGGTGGTCACAACATGGCCGGTGACGACCGAGCTCTGGTTCAGGCTGTCGAGCAGCCCGCGCAGCAGGGTCGTCTTGCCCGCACCGATCTCGCCGGTGATGACAATGAACCCATCGTTACGCAGCACGCCATAGTCAAGATAGGCCTTGGCGCGGCGGTGCTGCTTGCTGCCGAAGTAAAAATTGGGGTCGGGGATCAGCTGAAAGGGCTTGCTGTTCAACCCATAAAAGGCTTCATACATGGGCGTCAAAATTGCCGGGTAAGGGTTGCATAGCCGGCCTTCTCCTTGTACGGAGCCAGAGTCGCGCGGTAGTTCACCAGCCTGGAACCCAAGACCAGCGTTGTTCTGGGGCCCAGGGTCGTCGTCCAGTTGGCGAGGATCGAATTCATCGTCGAGGACTGATTGGCGAGAGCGCCACGGGTCTGCTGTCGCGACAGCATCAGGTTAATGGCCGATAGCGGGGTCAGACGATGAGCGAGGCTCAGGCTGATCATTTGCTGGCGTACCAGGCCGGAGCCCGACAAATCGTCCTGAACCTGGGCCAGGCTGTCCAGTCGGCGCGACTCTGTTCGCGTGACCGACAACGTCACGGTATCGCGCACGCCGGTCAGTGCATAGGCCAGCTCCTGGCGTCGCAGCAACGTCACGGCCGAACTCAAGAAGCCCCCAGCGGCGGCTGCCGAAGGATTGATGCCGTTGGCCTGCAGATAGGCCCTGACATAGACATCGCGCTTGACGGGGTCAGGCTCCAGCGACGCAAACAGTTGGTAGAAGAGGTCGTAGTTGGACCCCTGAGGCGAACCACCACCCTGCCCTGTATTGGCGGAAGCGTCCTTGCTGTCGCTGAAGCGGATGATGGATCGAGGAAACCGGTGCTCGAAACTCAGGCTGTGCCCCTGACCGAAGAAGCGGCGGTCGCGTTGGACCGACAGCTTGGTTCGCTCCGTGGGCGTCCAGTTCAGCCCCACGCCATAGACGGCATGCCGCTGCACCCCGGTACTGACAAAGTTATTGGCCTCAACGCCGCCATTGAGCGAAAGCCGCCAATCGTCGATAGGCACATAGCTCAGCACGGCCCTGGCACGGCCATCGTCGGTGACACGGCCCTGCTTGAACTCAATATGCTGGACCGATGCATCGGCCGACCATGTGACGAGGCTGCGCTCGCTCAGCCCTCCCAAGCTGAGCTGCAGGCCCGCGGTACTGGAGTCCGCGAGCGACGAGTTTCGGGTGTTGTTTGCAACGACGTTGACCCTGGCCTCGTACCGTGCAAACCCGGCCAGAGTGCCCTTCACATAGGGCGACACACGCAGATTCCAGACCTCGGCCTGGTTGGCATTGAGCTGAGAACGGTCGACGCTCTGCACACCAAAAGCCGAGATGGCCTGCTGGGTGATGCTGGCCGTCAGGTCTGCAAAGGCCCAGTTGTCTATGACCTCTGCACTCAGCGAGGCGCTGAGTGCATTTTGTACATCGCTGCCGGCCGGGCTCTTGAGATAGGCGCTGCCGGTCAAGGCATAGTCAAGAAAGCCCTTTACCCGACCGGTTGGACGCGACAAGCGCAGACCAGGGCTGAGTTGAACGATCAAAGCCCGGTCCTGTACATCGGCACCGAGACGGGAGTTGTGATTCGTCAAGGTGACGGTGCTGCTGACCCTCGGCTCCAGCGCGAAGGATCGGCGCACCTCGGCCGAGGCCTCCTGCGCGTGGCCCATACCGGAGAGCGCGGACGTCAGTGCCAGAGCGCAGGTCCATCGCAGCGCTTGAGGAACCGGACTCATGCGCCCGCTCATAGGGGCCGCCAGCCTGAGACAAGCCGGCACTTCAAGCCTCTTTCGCTTCTTGACCATAGCCATAGGAATAGCCGTAGCCATACCCGTCGCCGTAACCGCCACGGGAGTCGGACCGGGCCTGATTCAGGACCATCATCTTGACCGGGCAGTGTTCGATCGTCGCCAGCGCGTGCCGCACATCGGACTGCTTGGTCCGGTCGGCGTGAACCACCACCACGATCTGGCCCATATGGGTTGCCAGGACACGCGACTCCGTCGTCAGCAGCAAGGGCGGGGAATCAAATATGATGATCCGATCCGGGTAGCGATTGGCCATGTCTTCCAGCAGTGCGCTCATCGCCTCGCTGGCCAGCAACTCGGTCGCTCTCGGATGCGGCGTTCCGCTCGGCAGTATCGTCAGCTTGTCAACATTGGTACGCAACAGCACGCTGGACATGTCAGCACGCTGCTCCAGCAAGTCCAGCAAGCCCGGCCCCGGAGGAAGGCCCAGCACCCTGAGCACGGACGGGCGAGCCACATCGGCGTCCACCAGCATCACCGTGTTGTCCAGTTCGGCAGCAATGCTCATCGCGAGATTGATGGACGTGAAGCTCTTGCCCTCGCCGGCCAAGGCACTCGTCACCATGATCAGATTGGCGTGGTGGAGCTTCGATGCCCCCTTGCCCATGGCATTCTTGATCAGCGGTCGTTTGATCACGCGGTACTGGTCGGCCATGTGGGAGCGCGGCGCATGGGGCGTCAGGATGCGCGTGGCCTCCAGCATCTTCAGATCCAGCTCGATCTGCCGTGAAGTGCTGACCACGGTCTCATGTACGGCTTCTGCGGGCTCCGATGCCGCAGAAGCCAGGGGCTCCGCCGTAGGTAGCGGCCGTGTTTGTGCATCGGGCAGCTCGATGCCAGCCTGCTTCAATTGCGCCAGCCGCAGGGCCGCTTGTTCAATCAAACTGCTCATAGGGTCAACCTGCCTGATAGGTGAGCAAATACATGGTCAGAAGGCCGATGAAGAACACCAGCACCAGAGCGCCGACCCCGGCAAAGAAGCGAATCTTGTCCGTCCGGGACTGCTGCCTGGCCTCATCATTCAATATGAGGGACACCACGCCCAGCAAGGGCAGTTCGGTCTTCTCGCGCAACTCATTGGCGTCATGAAATACCGGCCGCAGCTGGCTCGCAGCAAATGCTGCAAACAACCCTGCCCCCAAGGCAAGCACAAGCGCGCCGGGAAGCATTAGCATGCGGTTGGGCGCCACCGGCTGCGGAGACACCCGAGGCGGGTCAATCAAGCGGAAGTCCGCCACCCCGGAGGCCACCTCAAGATCGCCCGACATCGCTGCCGATTCGCGACGCGCCACCAGGTCTTCGTAGTTCTTCTTATGGATGGCGTAGTCGCGGTTGAGCTGTGCGCCCTCTGCCTCCAACTGCGGCGCAGTCTTCATCTGCGCCATGGCCTGGGCATAGCGGGACGAATACTCCTCGACTCGTGCGCGCAGCGAGGCCACTTGCACTTCGGCGGTCGCAAGGATTCGGCTGATCTCCTGATAGGCCAGATTGGTATTGGTCGGCGCTGCGCCGGCAGGAGCGGCCAGTGCGGCCTTGCGCAGCTCATCGACCTCCTTGCGCTTTTGCTCCTCAAGCTCCTTGATCAGCTTGCGCGTCTGTACGATGTCAGGATGCTGTTCAGTAAAACGCTGCAGCAGCGCATCAAGGCCTTTACGCTGCGACTCGAGACGCGCGTCCAACTCAGGCGTGGCAATCGCCGCGCTCGAATCCTGCATCAGCGAGTTGGTTGCCCGAGTGCGCTCGCCCTCCAATTGAAGCTTGGCCGCATCTCGGGCATTGAGGGCTTCGCGCAGTTCCAGCTTCGCCCTGTCGAGCTGCGAACTCATTTCGCTTAGCCTGGCTGTAGAGTCCTTGCCGTCGCCGGCCATCATGCTGATATTGCGAAGGCGAAACTCCTTCAATCGGGTTTCAGCCTCTTCCAGCTTCGCCTCATAGCCCTTGATCTGCTCATTCAGGAAGGTCGCGGCGGTCGCCGTGTCCTTGCGACTGGCGCCCAGACTGGACTCAATGAAAATCGACACCAGCGACTGGATCACCCGCTTGGCCACCTCCGGCTGCGAATCCCTGTAGGCCAGCGTGTAGAGGTTGTCTTTGCCGGTGCTTTGGATGGACAAGGTCTTGGTCAAGGACTCGACCAAGGCCTCTTGATCATTCTTCGACTGACTTTTCAAGTCCAGGTCGGCCATGCGAATCAGCTTTTCGACATTGGGTCGGCTGATCAGCGTCCGGCTCAGCATCACCACTTGCTGCTCGACATTGGGCTGGACCGCCAAGCCCGACATCAAGGGCTTCAGAATGGATTGCGTATCCACATAGATCCGCGCACTGGCCTCATAGCGATTGGGAACCGCAAATACCACGGCTGCGCCGATCGCGCCAACCACCCAGGCAATCAGCAAACTGGGCCAGCGGTACTTCCACATCCGCTGGATGGTGGCGATCAATTGACTTATCAGTAATTCCATCTCAAGCCATCTCAGAGCGTAGAAAACACGGTGCGCTGCCTTGCAATGAGGGCAGCGCCGGGGTCCAAACTACTGCCGCCGCGAACCGCAGTTCAGAACAAGCTTTGGGGAATGATCAATATGTCGCCGGGTCGCATTTCAACGTTGGCCGAGATATCGCCGCGCTTGATCAGGTCCTTGAGGCGCACCGAATACTGCTTATTGCCATCGGCTCCGCGCAGAATCGTCGCATCATTGCCCGCGGCAAAATCGGTCAGACCGCCCACCGCAATCATCACGTCCAGCAAAGTCATTTTCTGCTTGTACGGGAGAAACTGCGGTTTGGCAGCCTCACCGACAACCCGAATCTGTTCGCTGTAAGGCCCGACAAAGCTCGTCACGATCACCGTCACCACGGGATCCCTGACATACTTACCCAACTGCTTCTCGATGTCGCGGGAGACCTCGGCCGAGGTCTTGCCCTGCGCCACCAACTCGTCCACCAGCGGCGTCGATATCTTGCCGTCGGGCCGGACGGGAACGCTCAGCGACAGCTCCGGGTTGCGCCAGACGATGATATTGATCGAATCACCGGGGCCGATCAGGTAGTTGTAGTCAGGAGCCGCCGCCAACGCGGGCGCGGCCGGAAACTTCGCACCAGCACCTGCGCACGCCGAAAGCAGTGCAACGAATCCGACCAGAACTGCGCCGCAGACGGCCCTCATCCAAGGGTATGAATCAGTCTTCAATGTGGGTCCCCCAAAAAAACTCTAATCGGTGAAAGAGGAATCTGTATTGCGCCGAAGCGCAGATTCAGGCAAAGCCGCAAAGCTCCAGCGCCCGCATCAACGGAGCCGTTCCAACAGACTATCATGGCACAGCTATTTGCCCTGCTTGCGCCTCGCGCTCGAGCGGCCCCACAAACATCGGCGCACAAAATCACAGTAGTCTAAATGTCAGCAAACCTAGATGAAGCGGTTGCCGCATGGCAAACCCTGCTCGGCGCCGATCAAGTGATTTTGGGAGAGGCGGTGCCTGCCATCTATGGCATGGATGCCAGCGGAGTGGAAAGGCGAGTTCCAGCGGCGCTGCGCGTGCTGAACGTCGAACTGGTCGCCGACGCCATCCGCATTGCACACCAGTATCGTGTCGCTGTGTACCCCCTGAGCACGGGGCATAACTGGGGCTATGGTACGGCGATGCCGGCGCAGGACGACTGTGTGATTGTCGACCTTTCGGCCCTGAACAGGATCCTGCACTTTGACGCCGGCCTGGGCGTCGTGACCGTCGAGCCAGGCGTTACCCAGGGCATGTTGGCTCGGTTTCTGGATGAGGGCGGGCATGACTATATGGTCCCGGTCACCGGCGCAGGCCCCAACTGCAGCCTGCTCGGCAACGCACTGGAGCGAGGCTACGGCGTCACACCCTACACCGACCACTTTGGGGCGGTCACTGACATAGAGGCCGTGCTCGCCGACGGCAGCGTCTACCGCAGCGCCTTGCGTGAAGCGGGCAATGAAGACTTGGCGCGCCTGTTTAAATGGGGCATCGGGCCCTATTTGAACGGGCTTTTCACGCAAAGCGGATTTGGCGTCGTGACACGCATGAGCATACTGCTGGCCAAACGCCCGGAAAGCATCAAGGTCTGCCTGTTCAGCCTCAAAGATGACGCCCTGCTCGAGCCGGCCGTCGAGCGCATTCAAGCCATATTGCGAAAATTGCCAGGGACGGTGGGCGCTATCAATCTGATGAATCGTCACCGTGTTTTGGCGATGTCGGCCCCCTACCCGTGGGGTCAACTGGACGCGAGAGGATTGATACCCGTCGAACTGGTCGAGTCCATGGGGCGCCAGTATCAGATACTGCCGTGGACGGGATTTGCCACCCTGTATGGGACCCAACGGATTGTCGCGGCAGCGCAAGCCGAAATCAGGCAAACGCTCAAGGGAGTCGCGAGCCGGGTGCTGTTCTTTTCGGAAGCGCAAACATTGCGACTGGCAAAGTGGGCGAGCTGGATACCAGGTCAGACCGGTCAGCGCCTGGCCAAGACAGCCGGAACATTGGCCAAGTCGCTAGAACTGGTCGGAGGCCGCCCGAACGAAACAGCGTTGCCGCTCGCCTATTGGCGCAATCCTAGGCCCTTCATCGGAGAGCATCGAGACCCATCGAGGGACGGCTGTGGGCTGATGTGGTTTGCACCCCTGGTGCCGATGCGGGCCGACGGGGTGCGCCGTTTCGTGGAGATGGTCAAGGAAGTTGCACCCAAACATGGAATGGAACCATTGATTACCTTGACCACATTAAGCGACAAGGTCTTCGACAGCACGGTGCCGCTCGTTTTCGACCTCAGCAAGGAGGAACAGCTTGATCAAGCAAGGGCTTGCCGCAAGCAACTATGGCACCGAGGCAGTTCGATCGGCTGCTTCCCCTATCGGGTCGGGGTGGACGACATGGCTGAGCTTTCCACACGACATCCGGCAGCAAGTGAATTGCTCGCAAAGCTTCAGCAGGCGATTGCGCCCGGCATTGGACTGGCGCCCGGCAGATACCGATAAGCCAAGCGGCAGACGATTGCCCCTGCAATGCAAAAAGGGGCCCGCTTTCGCGGGCCCCTTTGATTCAAGCGCGAGGCCTGAACTATTACTTGGCTTGCTTGCGGCGGCCAGCTGCCGCAGCGCCGACCAGTGCCAGACCAACCAAGGCCAGCGACTCCGGCTCAGGGATGGTGTTGCCAAAGACGGTACCGTTGCCGTCCAGCGCTTCCAGGCCCGTCACAAACGTGGACGAGGCGCGGCTGAACACGTCAGTCAGAGAAGCCCGGGCATTGGTATCAAAGTGGTCGGTTGCCAAAGCTGCTGCAGTCAGATCAACATCCCAATTGACGGTGAGCTGGCCGCTGACAAAAGGATTGGCGGCGGAGGGGTCGTCCGACACAAAGTTGAAGTTGCGAGCCTTGAGGCGCAACCACAGTTGACCATCGGTCGCCGTAGCCGCGTTCAGTTGATCCGTGCTCTTGTAGTTACGAGCAGCATCAACAAAGATCTCCAAGTACACGCCGGTGCCCGGATCAGCTGTAAAGCCACCGCCTGCCGCAGCGCTCGTGAGCAAACCACCGAACTTCAAGGTCAGCTCGCAGCTGTTGCAGAATGCGCCGCTATTTCCAACGTCGTTATTCGGGTCCAAAAACGTGTTGTTGATCCCATAGAACTCGCCGAAACCTTGAAGCGCGGTACCGACGACCAGGGGATTGCCCAAGAACTGTTGCGCAAAGTTGAACTGCGCGGTGAAGTCATTGGCAGCATCCGGATCCCAGGACACACCGCCCACATTGACGATAGCGGCGTGCGACGACGCCATTGCTGCGGCGAATGACACTGCAGTCAGCACCTTTTTGAACAATTTCATTTGAAGCTCCTTGAGTTGAGGGACTTAGTAGGGCCACTAAGCCCCGCCTGCACACCATATAAGCAGATAGTGTGCCAACACCAAAAAAAATAGCTAAGCCATTGAATTGAAAGGAACATTTCCCCCACCGCCAAGTTCGATCATCATGTCGTGTAAAGCTTTCCGACAGGTCATCCGCGCACGGACTCAGTCTCGCGGTGTGCGTTTGACGCAGCGGGCCCCAGCTACACTTCCTTCGATGACTCAAGTGCTGCTCGTCTGCATGGCCAATGTTTGCCGCTCCCCCATGGCAAAGGTAACTTGCGAGGCCATTGCCGGGACCCTGCTACCCAGACCAACCGGCTTGAGGGCACTGCTCAAGCGCAAGGCCCTCTGCTTCGACTCCGCAGGCGCCAAGGCCGGTCTGGGCCGCGCGCAAGCTGACGCCCGGGCGCAAAAGGCGCTCAAGGGACGCGGGTACGGCCCAGCCAAGCAACGCGCCCGCCGCGTCACCACCAGCGATTTCATCCATTGCGACCTGATCCTGGCGATGGACTCGGCCGTTCTATCTGATCTGCAGCAACAGTGCCCAGCCGTGCATCAACACAAGCTGCACCTGTTTCTGGATTTCACACCCGAGCTCAGGGGGCAGGACGTTCCCGATCCGTACTTCGGTGATGCGGCGGGATTCGCACATGCTCTCTCACTATGCGAGACGGGCGCCCAGCATTTGGTACGCGCGCTGATTCAAGGCGAAGTGCCCGGTGTGCGGCTGAAGACGAATTGACTCGAGCCGGCTGCCCCACTCAGACCCGAGCCTGGTTTGTCTCTTGCGGAAAGTGCCGCATCCAGGCCTTGCGTAGCAGGTGCGGCACGACCAGGCGCAGCGGCATGCGCAGCACATGCGATCTGACATAAAGCACCCATCGGGCGACGCGGGTCCAGCGGCTGTCACAACTCGGATGGTCGGGCCGCAAGGCCAGGCCCAGCAGCCATCCCATCAGCACTTTTGACGCAGCACCGGGTCCGTTGGCTTCAATGCGGTGAGCCACCTCAGAAGGCGCAGTGAAGCCAAAGAGCCGCCGCAAATGGAGGTGCGCGTGGTGAAGCGGTATCTGCAGGCCAAGCACCTCGGCCCGCTCGATCAACTCGGACCAGAATTCGGGCTGCACCTGGAAGTGCTCGATCAAATCCCGAAGGTCAAGCAGGTCTCGCAAGCCATGGCCGAACTCCCCCTCCTGAAACAGGTGGACAGCACTGTGCAACACCATGTCGGTGGGCATCAGCACCTTGAAACCGGGTCGGCCCCGGATCTCGACTGCGCGCGCCATCAGGCTGCTACCCTCCACCTTGAAGCGGGAGGTCGGTGGCGTGATGGTGTGATGCAGATCGAGATAGGTGTCGCGCTGCACATGGCGCAAGGGGGGCACCTCATGCATCCACTCCCGGTAGTAGCGTTGGTTGTAGGGGTCGCGCTCCTCGGATATCCAGCCGGCAGCGAACAGGGCCCCCTCCACTTCGGCGATGCGCTCCTTGGGCACCATGATGTCGATATCGGCGAACAGGCGGCCTTCCCCGGGTGGCAGGCCAGCCATCAGGTAGGCCGCGCCCTTGAGTAGCACCACCGGGACATCCAGCGCGCCCAGCGCTCGGCGCAGGCAATCCACCTCCCACTGAACCTCATGCCGCTGACGATCGGCAAGGCGCTGGGCGCCCTCCAGATAGGGCCGCGCAAGCGGCAGCACCGTCTGCTCGGCGTCGGGGCCCAGCAGGTGCCGCGCCAAGCGGGACAACAGCCTGGCCTGCCTTGCCTGCCCCAGCAAGTCCTCCCAGTCGCGATGGCTCTTGGGCAGGGTCTCTTGCGTGCCTGACCAGATCGGACTCAACAGGTCACGGCTCATTCGCCAGACTCCTGTCGCGCCAAGCTGTCGAACAAGGCCACCGCGTCATTCAGCTGACTGTATTCAAAGGTGTAGCACTGGCAGGCGTCGACCAAGTCCGACAGGCACTCGAATCCCGGTAGGCCCTGCACCATGTAATTGAACGAATTTCGCCCCAGATCCAGCAAGCTACCGGCTCTTGAACGCGGTGCCAAAGCTGCCGGAGCATCGGCGACATACTTGGGGAAGATGATCCATCGTGGGCGAGCCGTTTCCGCCATGCGGGCCACGTGCGCCGGGTCGGCCTTCATATGCGTCACCGATCCCTTGGAGGTGTCGTGTGTCACCACGTTGAAGACGGCCTCAGGCGCATAAGCCTTCATGATGTCAATCGATCGATTCTTCAAGCTGATCGGGCGGCACAGCGGCGTGAGGCTACCGTCGGTCAAAGAGATCAAGGCAAGCTCATCCGACAACAGACGCCAGCCACGACTGACGAGCCCGGCGCACAGCGTGCTTTTGCCCGACCCGGGCGGCGCTGGCATGATGACAGCGCAACCATTGCGCTCAATCACTGCGGCATGCAGGGTCAGGTATTGATGGGCCTGGCTGGAAATGCACCAGTTCATCGCCCACTCGAACAGCGGAAAGGCGTGATCAATTGGCAATGGCTCAAACGGCAAGGCACCGTCATAGGTGAACAGCACCTGCGGCCGCAGCCGGCGCAAGAGGCCGCCCGGCCGCGCCAAGGTGACGGTGAAGTCGGCAAATTCAGCGCTGTCAAGCACCGGGTAGTGCCCATAGAGCAGCTCAAGGCCGCGAGCGACCGCGTCAATGGGCGTCAGCACGCGTGTGGTGAAGGGCCCCGTGCGCAGCAAAAGACCCTCACCCCGGAGCCGCCGCAACAACTCGCTCGCACCCAACTCCGCCAGCCTCATCGCGGGAGCACCTCGATCAGGCCAAGCGACTGAAGATTTGACACGCCTGTCTGCAGCTCCGCCTCTGACAAATCGAGGCATTGCCCATCCAGGCCGTGAAGAAATCGGATCACCTGCTCCATGTCCGATGGGCTGTCCTGAATGCACATCAGGGCCGCAGCCTGGACGGCAGTCAACAAATGGGTCTGGCCGGAAGTCTGCTCAAAGACGACCCACTCCGCATCGAAATTCCGCCAGTGCAGGATCACCAGCGCGTTCAGCGCCCAAACCAAGCAAACTTCTCCATAAGTTACACGTCACTTGACAGCGACGGACTGTAACTCACAGATTCTCCATATAGGACTTGAAGAAGTTCAGCGCGTTGTTGTAACCGGTGGTGCTCTTGCCGAGGTTGTAGAAGGCGATGACTTCGGAGGTCGAGTAGGGGAACATGATGCCGCTTCCGGTCGGGCCACCGAGCGCGTTCAACCAGGCGCAAACCCAGTGGCACTCATCCGAGTTGGGAAACCCGTCGACGGCTTCGAAGAGGGTTGCCACCACCATCGAATGGTAGGTGATGACTGTCTTCGTGCCATCCGCCGCAGTAGAACTCGATGCCGCATTGCTCTGGTAGGACCGAAAGTAACTCGTCGTCGTGGTCTTGTTTGGTTTTGTGACAACCGTCTTGTACTTGTAAACCTTTAGGGTCGAACTGCCACAGACGGAGGTGATCGGCGCATCAGCATTGCAGTTGCTCGGCCAGTTTGCCCGATTCTTGTATTTGCCAGGGCTATAGCCGTTGCAAGGATTGGTTGTCGGCGGCTTGGAGTGAACGCCCGACTGCATCCCTGAAACGCTGCAAATCTGACCGTTTCGAACCAGCGTGGTTGTCGCGAGTGTCTGAATTGGCACCGTTGCAGCGGCCAATACCGCCGACCCCTTGCCCAGGCTCTTGATCAGAAGCTGCCTGCGTTCCAGCGCTCCTGACGACATGGCAGCTGGTCGGCTTTGTCCGGATGCCTTCCCAGGCGCGTCTTCCTCAGACCTTGAAAACGGATTCTTCTCAGACATGTTGGCATCCTTGCGGGCCCCACAGGCCCTGAATATGAGATCGTTCCATCAACTTACGCAAGTTTCGTGCCCCGCTATCTGCTCGCCAAATTCTTCCGAATATTCAACGACTTAGCTAACACGTCATGCAGTCGCAGCGATAACGATAACCGAACGATGCACTCATTGTAAGGAAAGTCGACGAGGCAAAACCCCGCCGCCCCTCAACTCGGGGGGAACCCGTAGCTTAGGCCATCAGGGTTCGCTCAAGAGTTCACGAACAAAGCTGACCGGGATCGCATAGCTGATGCCAGAAGGGTGAGTCAGCGCCGTTTCCTTGCTCCCCTTGACCAGCACCATATTGACGACCCCAACAACCCCGCCAGTCTCAGCGTCGAACACCGGCCCGCCACTATTGCCCGGATAGGCAGTCGCGTCGAGTTGCAGGATGTTGAAGCTGCCTTGACGGAGTCGCCGAATCGCACGCTCATTCAACTGAGAGGATCCGCCAGCCGGCAAGGCAATGGGCGTGACGGCGGCGATGATGCCTCGGTGGGTGACCGGAGAAAAACCCAGGGCACCTCCGATTGGGAAGCCCATCAACGCAATTGACAGTCCTTCGCGAGGGTGAGCTGGATCTGCCAGTTGAAGTGCAGGCAGCGCCGGGCCCTCGAATCGCAACAACGCCAGATCGCTGGCCTTGTCCACGCGGATGATACGGGCGGCCGCGATCTCAGAATCTCGCGCATCGATCCCACGCCGCAGCAGCACGACCAGCTTAACGTCACGCTCTGCCGAGGCGGCATCTGGCAGGACATGGGCATTCGTCACCAAGAGATTGCCGTCCCCGACGACAAACCCCGTGCCACGAAAGCCGAATCGTGGGCTGCTCAGGCTGTTGAAGGTGCCTACCGCCAAAACCGAGGGCTTGACCTGCGAAATCACCTCCACCAAGCCGGCGTGGGCGGCATTCATAAGCAGCAGGCCAAGGCCCGCACCCAACAGCACCGTCAGAACTGATTGAAGAGCGCCTCGGCAAAGGGGGGCGGCCGATGTGGGCATCATCGCGCCGCAATGCTCGACGCCATATGGTCCGTCACTTCGTCCAGTCCACCCAGGTCACTGTGAATCTGCCCCTCTTCAAGCGCCTTGACGCAGCGTGCCCAGGTAAGGTCGGAGTCATCCAGTCTGAAGCCATAGAAGTGCGTGAACTCCGCTCGCTTGTGCCGCACCACGGTCGCCCGGACCTTGGAGCGCTCATCCTCGCCCAACTCGATAAGTGCCACGCCACTTTGAGTCAGCGGCAGTTCGGCACGACACTCCGCCTGAAAGCCTGACATTGACACCTCGATCACCGTCAGCTCGTAACGGACGGGTCCGTCGCCACTTGTGAACTCTATCCCTCCCGGGCATTTGATGGAGTAGCGCTGGTGCTGGCGCAAGGGATGGTGCAATTCCAACTCATCCGGGATGTCGGGCAACACCTTTTGATAGTCCGGCAGGTTGTAGATGGACTTGAGGAGCAGCTTTTTCCGGAAGTCCAGGCTTTCGAAACCAGAATGTACCTGGTTGAAGAAGTGATCGAGCACGTCCACGCTCATTACCGGATCATTGGTTGTGAAGTACTTGCGAATCGGCTTCTTGATATTGGGAAGTCGAGTTTCGACAAAGTACTTGTAAAGATTCTTCTTCTCACGCCGACGCCCGTAGACTGACTTGAACAGGCCTGCGGCGGAGTGCAAATCCAGCGTCGCACCTACCGCGGGGGCCCCATTAGCGAAATCGTAGTTATTGACGGTATTTTCCTGCAGCCGCTCGAAGAACAACAGCGACTCATACATTTCAATTCGATTTGGATTGACAGCAATGACCAGATGACGGGTGTCAAAGAACTCCGTACAGTACTCGTACATGAATTTCATCAGCGGGAACAGTATGGCCCCGCCGGTCTTGCGAAAGTCAGGATGAACAGCCAAAGCGGAAATCTCTGCAATATTCCCTTCCTTGGCCCGGACCTGTGACAGGTCAAACACGGACTGAAGCGGGAAGCCGAACACGCCCTCACGAATGATAGAGATGGTGCCGACCACCTCGCCGTCAAACTTCGCACAGAGCGTGGTCGTCGTCGGCAAGGCGTGGTACATGGTGACCCGCATGCCGGACGGGTCGGGCTTCATGAAGCCACTCGAAACATAGGCATCGTGCAAGATGCGAAAGCAGGCCTCGAGCTCCTGCTTGGTGTCGGCAATCTTGAGTTGCAGACGGCTGTCAGGCGCGGGGTCGCAATCAACCATGGCCCGAAAGACAGCGAAGCGCAGGGTCCGCGGCAGTACGGCGAAAGCTCGGCGCGTGGTCTGATGCAGGAACTTGCGCAGGTGGGAGCGAAGTGATTTTTTCATATTCCGCCCCTATGCTTGTAAACCATCGCGTGATATGCGATCAGGTTCCGAGTGCCTTGAGTAGTTTCGCCACCTCATCCTGTCCTTCGAACTTATCCCCAAGTTTGGTCAGCTGCTCGAGCTCGACCTTCGCCTGGGTTTTTTGGCCTCCGCTGATATAGATCTTGGCCAGGTTGAGGCGATAGGAGGGAGAACTTGGCTGCAGGACCAAGGCCTTCTTCTGTATTTCGACAGCTTTGGCGTGCTGTTTTTCCGCTGACAAAACCATAGCCAATGTATCGAGGAAGGGAGGCTGGTCTGGCTGGAGCTTGTTGGCTTGCTCGGCCAAGGCCAAAGCACCGGGCTTGTTAAGCTTGACATATATCCATGCCAGATTGTTAATGGCAGAGGCGTTATCAGGCAGCAGTTTTTTAACTGCCAAGTAGCGACTCTCAGCCATTACGTAGTTGCCCGTGCTCAAAGCAACATCGCCAAGATAGTAGAAAAATGCAGCGTCATTCGGATGCTCTTTTATCCATTTTGACGCAAATCGCTCAGCTTCATCACTCCGTTTTGCGGCCCGCAATACAGTGTGATACTTGGCCGCCAGCTCGCTGCTCGCTCCCTTTTTTTCGAGCCCAGCCTTGTACGCAAGTGCCGCTCCTTCCCAATTCTTGAGCGATATCTGAAGATCGCCCTCAAACATCTGCCCTATGGGGTCGGTCGCCCGCTGGCTCTGAACACTTTGTATCGTTGCTTTCGCCTCCTTGGCCCGTCCCGCGCTCATGTCCATCTGGATCAAGCCACGCTGTGCCGGCAAGTAGTCAGGCTTGATGGCCAACGCCCGCTTGAGGCTTTGTGCAGCAGCATCGTTGTCCTTGTTGGCAATCTGCGCCCCAGCCAAGCGCACATATGCCTGCGGCGCCTGCGGGGTCAAACCGACCAACTTGTTGAACGAATTGATCGCCTGATTGATGTCGCCGTTCGATTGCTGGATGCGCCCGAGCATATCCAGGACTTCCGGGCTTTGCGGCAAGGCCGCGACCGCATCTTGAGCGGACGAAAGAGCTTGCCTGCTGTCCTTGTTCCTGACCTGGTATTCGATCAGGGCCAGCCGCGGCGTCGGCTCTGACGGGTTGAGCTTGATAGCACTGTTCAGCAAACCCATTACCTCTTCCTTGCCCGCGCCGGCATCCATTCGCAGCTGAGCAATCGAAAGCAAGGCCTGGATGTTCTTCGGATCCGCCGCCAGTACTTTGTCGAACCGCGACTTGGCTTGGTCGGGCCTTTTCTCATCGAGATCCATGGTGGCCAATCTCGCGGCGGCCGGGAAGTAGACGGGGTCGATTTCCAAGGCCCGTTCGAAGCTCTTGCGCGCCATATCCAGATTTTTCTGCGCGAGGTACAGGCGCCCACGCAGCTCTGCCGCCAATGGCTTGTCGGGCTGCTTCTTTTCCAGCGCGACGGTCGCCTTCAGGGCAGCATCAAGCTCGCCCCGGCGCAGGTGCGCGTTGATCAAGGCCATGTCTGCGGTAATTCCCTTGTCAGAGGCGGACAAGGTCTGCAGCTCACCGAACGCGGCCTCGACATTGCCCTTGGCCAGCTGCGACAAGGCGAGCGCCGTGCGGCTGCGGGCATCGTCGGGATTCGCCTTGGTCGCCCGCGTAAAATAAATCTCCGCCTTCTGATTGTCTCCGGTGCGCAAGTACACCTCGGCGGCCAGCGCCAGCGACTCGGCGTCCGCATCGACCTTCTCGAGCAAGGGCTGAATAGCCGCGAGTGCCTTCGCTGGTTGACCGGACCTCAGATAGGTCTGCACCAGCAGGCGGCGCGTCAGTACCTGGGCCGGGGCCATCTGGAGCGACTTGCTGAGGTAGATCTCCGCCTGCAGCGTCGACCTGGCCTGCAACTCAAGCAGCCCAGCAAGCTGGAGCACTCGAGCATTGTCTGGCGCGACCTTCAGCAACTGCTGCACAACCTCCCTCGACTCCTTGTAAGCATGGTTCTCGAAGGCGAGCACGGCTTCGAAGTACTTCGTCTGGGGATGCCCAGGGGCGACCTTCTTCAAGGCATCCAGCTGTGTCCGCGCGGCCTTGATGTCTTTTTGACCCAGCAGCACGCTGAGCGCGCCAGCATGGGCCTCCAGATTGCCGGCCTTCAGAGCAATCGCCTTTTGATAGCCCTCCAAGGCCCCCTTCCTGTCGGCTTTCGCGTACAGCAAAAGATCTGCCTTCAGCTGCCAGGCCCGATCAGAACTGGGATGCCCCAGCAATGCGGCGTCGACAGTGGAGAAAGCACTGTCAAAGTCAGCTCGGCCCGCCTTCATGCGTGCCGACAGCAACTGGGCGGGCAGGTAGTTCGGCATGGCCGTGAGCGCATCGGCAAGACTGGCCTCGGCAGCATCCCGCTTGCCCTGCTTGGCATAGGCAGAGGCCAGCGAGGTCTTCAGGCTGGCCACAGCCGCAGGGTCAGTGAGCGCTGTGGCAGCGTACTGATCGATCACTGCCGCATGCTGGCCCCTCAGCGTCATGATCTCGGCCAGCAGCGGGATGATCTTGGCGTCGGGAAACTGCAGTGCCAAGGCCTTGCGGAGTTCGACATCGGCCGCCACCAGATCGCCAGACTTGAACAGCGTCTCGCCCAGAACAAAGCGAATCTCCGCCGAGTCCGGAGCCTTCTGCAGCGCGTTCTTCAGCTGGATCACTGCGGCATTGGTGTCATTCTTCTCGAGGTAGCCCTTGGCGGAAGCCAACATAGCGTCCGGGTCGCCTCGTCCGCATCCCGCCAGCAGCAATGAGCCCATCGCCAGGGCCAGGACCCAACGCAAATTCTTAGTATTTTTTTTCACAAGCGGTCCATATGTCTTGAAGATGAGTGGTCACTTGATGACCAGGCGATTCATCAAATCGTACAAGGTCGGCCGACTCACACCCAACAGTTCGGATGCCTTGGCAATATTGCCATTGGTACGGGCCAGCGCACTGACAATGGCCTCGCGCTCGGCTTTCTCACGCACGGTGCGCAAGTCCAGCACACCCTTTTCGCCTTCATCAAGCAACGTCTCCGGGCTGGGCAGGCCGATGTCGTCGCAGCCGACCCGGTTACCGTCGGCCATGATGCTGGCCCGCTTCACTGCGTTGAGCAGTTCACGCACGTTGCCCGGCCAGGTGTAAGTGTCGATGGCGGTGAGTGCATCCTCGCTGATCTGCATCGGCCCGCGATGCTGCTCCTGCGCAAAACGCTTAAGGAAGGCATGCGCCAGCAGTACGGCGTCGCCACGTCGGGCTCGTAGCGGGGGGATATCAATCACAATCTCGGCCAGGCGGTAGTACAGGTCCTCTCTGAAGCTGCCCTCCTTGATGCGCCCCCGGAGGTCTTGATGGGTGGCACAGACGACGCGGACATCGATAGAAATCTCCTGCCGTCCGCCCACTCGTTCGATGGTCCGTTCCTGCAGGAAGCGCAGCAGCTTCGATTGCAAGGACAGGGGCAGGTCACCGATCTCGTCGAGCATCAGGGTCCCGCCATTGGCGACCTCGATCTTGCCCACCGTGGTTTTGCCGGCCCCGGTGAACGCACCCTTCTCGTAGCCGAACAACTCGCTCTCGAGCAAATTCTCGGGGATGGCGGCACAGTTGATGGCAATGAACTTGCCGCTGCGCTTGGAGGCCTGATGAAGCCCCTGCGCCAGCACTTCCTTGCCGGTGCCGCTCTCACCCAGCAGCATCACGCTGGCGTTGCTGGGCGCAACCTTTTCGATCGTTCGGCAGATGCGCAACATATCGGCGTCACGCGTCAGCAGACCCGACAACGCGTCAGGCTGATGCAGGCTCTGCAATCGCTGGTTCTCGCTCTGCAGCTCGAACAGCCGGAATGCCCGGTCTATGGTCAAGCCGAGCAGATCGGGGTCGAAGGGTTTGGCAAAGAAGTCATAGGCGCCGAGGGCGATGGCGCGCAGTGCGTTGGCTTGGTCGTTCTGCCCGGTGAGGACGATGACCTTGACCATTGGATCGATGTTGAGCATGTCGCGCAAGAGCTTGAAGCCCTCGGACACCGAGTCCGGGTCAGGCGGCAGACCCAGATCCATCGTCACAACCGCAGGGGTGTGCCGCCGGAACTGCAGCAGAGCACTGGCCGCGTCATTGGCAGTGACCGACTCGAACCGGTCAAGCGACCACTTGATCTGCTTTTGCAGCGCCAAGTCATCTTCCACGATCAGCAGCTGAGGTAGTTTTTCCATATTTTTCTTTAATGCTCGCTCAGCATGCTCAGATCGGAATCTTGAAAGGCCTCGAATAGAGGCAAGAGTATGGTCACAACGGTGCCCTGGTTCAATTCACTGTCAACCGAAATACTGCCACCCAATTCACGCAGATACTGGAAACTTTCGTAGGCACCGATCCCCATGCCATTGCTCTTGGTGGTTTGAAAGGGTTTGAACAGACGGTCCCGGATGAAGTCGCGCGACATCCCTTGCCCCGTGTCGCCGACTTCTACCCTCGCCTGCCCTCCTGAGCGATCAAGTCTGAGCCACACCCGGCCTTCGGCAGCGGTTGCATCAAATGCGTTCTGGACAACGTGCCCTAACACCCTCTCGACCCGCTCATCATGCCCGCGGGTCACCACCCGCTCAACGACCTGCAGATCCAGCACCCTCCCCCGGCTTTGGGCGACCTGGGCCAGCCTGTGCACGATTGGAGCCAGGTCCACACCGCTGACGCCTCCAGGCGGCCGCTCGCCCTCGCGCAGCTGCAGCATCAACTGGCGCATCTTCTCCAATGAGTTCTCCACTGTGGCCAGCATGTCCTGCTGGAACTCGGGATTGCCATGAAGGCGTTTCGCGTTGCGCATCATCAGAGACAACTGCGTGACAATGTTCTTCAGGTCGTGAACCACAAAAGCCGACATGCGGTTGAACGCGTCGAACTTGCGGGCCTCCAGCAAGGCTTCCGTCGCGTGCATTTGCGCCAGATAGCTGGCTGCCTGCCGGCTCGCGGTCTTGAGCAGATCTCGAACCTCCCAGTTCACTTCGATCGAGGTGCGTGCCTTGGCCAGCACGGCAAGGCCCATCAATTCCTCGCCGACGATCAGCGGCACAACCAGCCAGTACTGCGGGTTGGACAGAAGCCAGGCCGGCACTTCGAACTGCTTCTCTGCATCAGGCGAGGCCCTGTGCTCATCCAGATCAACGATCCACTCGCGGCTCTCCAGGAACTTCACAAAACCTGAGTCGGCAGGCGTGCTCTCGATCGACGAAGGCAGATTCCATTGCGCTGTCTGGGTCAGCTCCGTGCGCCCGGCGCCACGGGTCCAGAGGCAACCCCCAGGACTCTCGACAAAATTGGCGAGACCTCTCACCACCAGGCCCCCCACCTCCTGCGGCGAGCTCTTCACTGAAAGCATCGAGGTGAAGCGCAGCCATTCCTCTCGATAGTCATAGCGGTAGCTGAAAAAGTGCTTGCCAACAAAAACGCGAAGCTTGGCCCGCATTGCGCCCGAAAAGACGATCATCGCCAGCGTCACCAGCGCGATGAAGAGCAGGCCCAGTTGCAGCGCCCGTCCCCAGTCCCCACCGGTGAATCGGACGTAGTAGCCGACCCCTGAGACGAACAGCAGGTAGACGCCGGCCAGCAGCAGCGTGGCCGAGTGAAAGGCGGCGGCTCGGGACACCTGAAGCTTGCCGATCCAATCTGCATGGCGCTTGGAGGCCACATACAGGAGCGGCACCGACAAGGCATGGATGCCCCCACGAATGCTGACAGCATCCGCGTCGAAGCGTCCGAACATCATGGCCTGCGAATAGAAATACAGGTCGAAGACAAAGGCAAAACCAAGGCCGAAGCACACAGGCTTGGCATTCCACCGGGAATCGTCGGAAACATTGCGAAACAGCTGCTCGATCAGTATCAAACCGAAGACTGGCAGGGCAAGCAGGGCATACAGACCCATACGGTCCAAGCCCGGTGAGCGGAGCAAACCCAGCTCCTTGCCCAGCAATACTGCAACGCACAGCCCGAGCAAGAGGGCTGCGCAAAGCAGCAGCAGCTTGCCCCCCTTGCCGGAGGCCCTGAACCCCTGCGGGCTCAACAGCGCCAGCACAAATGCAAACCAGCAGGCATAGCGCAGCAGGTCGCTGAACTCATTGAGCACGGGCAACCAAGCGCCCTGCCAGTACTGCATCGCGAAGCCCGACCAGGCCCAAATCGAGCCTGCGACGATGCCGGCAGCAAACGCCATCGCCGCACGACTGCTGGAGATCCAGGCCAAACGCGTCTGTAGCAGGCGCGCCGCAAAGACCGTGTGAACGAGAGCGGCGAGCAAATACCCGAACGCAGCCAAGTCAATGGCGCTTGTATCCATACCGCTAACGAAGCAGGCTCATAAGAGTCCCGAGAAGATGCCGCATCCCGCGGCATCCTTGTGCTTCAGCGGGCCCCTTTGCCGGTCAAAACCACGGCAACCGTCTCGAACATCACCACCAAGTCCAGGAACAGGGTGTGGTTCTTGACATAGTAAAGATCGTACTGCAGTTTCTCGATGGAATCTTCCATCGTGGAACCGTACTGATAGCGAACCTGAGCCCAGCCTGTGACCCCCGGCTTGACGCTGTGACGAACAGCGTAGTACGGAATCTCGCGGGTCAGCTCATCAACGAAGTAAGGACGCTCGGGACGCGGGCCCACCAGGCTCATCTCGCCCTTCAGCACATTGAACAGCTGCGGCAATTCATCAATGCGAACCTTGCGGATGAAGTTGCCGATACGGGTGACGCGGTCGTCATTTGCAGCGGCCCAGCGTGGCTTGCCATCCTTTTCCGCGTCTGTTCGCATGCTGCGGAACTTGATCACGTTGAAGGTCGTGTTATTGAGACCCACGCGTTCCTGGCGGTAGAGCACGGGACCGCGGCTTTCCAGGCGAATGGCAATGGCCGTGATCAGCATCAACGGCGCCGTCATGACAATCATCAGCAGCGAGCAAAGAACGTCGAACACGCGCTTGCCAAAGGTCCGGAAAGCCCCTTGATTGAAACCGTCGCCGAAGATCAGCCAACCGGCGTTCACGTGGCTCACCTTGATCTGACCCAGGGTCTTCTCAAAGTAGGTTGCAATGTCAACCACGCGGATGCCATTGATCTTGCAATCAAGCAACTGACGCAGCGGCATGCTGCCACCACGGCGCTCCGACAGCGCCACCACGATTTCGTCGACGCCGTGCTTGATGGCCGTATCGATCAGACTTGCCTGGTCGTTCAGCACCTGGGCCAGCGGCACTTCGGCGTGTTCCTCGTTCGGGCCCGGGAAATAGCCCACGATGTTGGCATGTGGATCGGCGCCCTTCAGCGTCTGGCCAACCAAGCTTGCCACGGCGCCCGACCCAAAGATCAGGATCTGGGTGCCGGCTTTGGACTTGGAAGAGGCGTGAGCCGCGTAAACGCGGTGGACCATGACTGCTGCCACCAGCGTCATAGCTGCCAGTTTGATGGCCTCCTGGCCATTCACCGAACTCGGCAGGAAGCTGAAAATGCCGTAAGCAAGCGGCAGAGCGAGCAACAAGGCCAGCACCGCGCGGGCAACCGATTGGTTCAATGAACGATTGTGGGAGGGCTGATAGAAGCCGGAGGCCGAGTTGATGACAAACATGCAGGCGGCAAGGGAGAGGCCATGAGTCGTCGCCAACGGCACCGCGAGAGCCGGCCCATCCACCTTGAGCAAGACGATGCCCACGACCGCAAATACAATCAACCCGAGGTCGAAGAATATTTGCAGCAGGGTTCGCCTGTGCAGGTAATGATTGAAAACTCTGATCATCTGATCTTCCCCTCGGCTGCGCACCGAATGACTTTTATCTGTCGAATTTCGCTTTTCGGCCCAGCCGTCTCAGGTACCGACTCGGAACTCACATCGGCCCGCATCGGACCTGGTGAAAACCCCAATATCCTGGGTGGCTTGAACCGCTTGTTTCGAGCACCAACAAACTGTTGCCTGAAGCTTTTGACGTGTCCGATCATGCAGAGGAAAGGCCCCCTTGAAAGCCCCCGCTTTGAGGGGGTACACCACGGGTTTCATGCGGTTTTTCACGGTGGTCTGGCCATGCATTGCGCACGGTCAACAAGCACCTTCGACGCCCCCCAAGCGGCCACCGTGCGATAGATCACGTTCAGCGAAAAGCCGGTATCACCAAGGCACTTCTACTTGCGACAACAGCAACAAAACGGGGAAGGCAAAAAAAAGCGCCCGCCGAAGCGGGCGCCTGATCAATCAGACGGATCTGTGATCAGCGAACCACAGCGATCTGGTCGCGGGCACCGCCCTTGTAGGTGAACAGGGTCAGCGCGCCATTCTTGATGTCGCCCTTGTTGTCGAACGAGATCGTGCCCGTCACACCCTTGTAACCTTCGGTCTTGGCCAGCACCGGCAGATACTTGGCCGGCTCGGCCGAGTTGGCCTTGACCATGGCGGCAACCATCACATTCACGGCGTCATAGACGTACGGTGCGTAGATCTGCACGTCAACCTTGTACTTGGCCTTGAACTTGGCCTTGAAGTCGTCCATCGACTTCTTGGACTCGCCCTCGACGCCACCGGCTTCGGCACAGACGACCTGGCCGTCACCCATGGTGCCGGCGGCCAGCTTGGGCAACTCGCCCGAGCAGATGCCGTCGCCGCCAACAAACTTCGCGTCGATGCCCAGCTGCTTCATCTGGCGCAGCATCGGGCCGGCCACAGCGTCCATGCCGCCGAAGAAGACCACATCGGGCTTCTTGGCCTTCAAGGAGGTCAGGATGGCGGTGAAGTCCGTTGCCTTGTCGTTGGTGAACTCACGGCCAACCACCTTGCCGCCAGCGCCCTTGACGCCTTTTTCGAACTCGTCGGCAACGCCCTGGCCGTAGGCCGTGCGGTCATCGATCACTGCGATCGAGGTGCCCTTGAGCTCCTTGACCGAGTACTTGCCAAGGGTGCCGCCCAGATGCACGTCGTCAGCCACCACGCGGAAGGTGGTCTTGTAGCCGTTGCGGGTGAACTTGGGGTTGGTCGCCGAAGGCGAGACCTGCGGGATGCCGGCGTCGCTGTAGACCTTGGAGGCCGGAATCGAGGTACCGGAATTCAGGTGACCGACCACGCCATTGACCTTGGAGTCAACCAGCTTCTGGGCGGCTGCCGTGCCTTGCTTGGGATCGCCAGCGTCATCTTCGGCCAGCAGTTCGAACTTGGCCTTCTTGCCGCCGATCATCACGCCCTTGGCGTTCAGTTCCTCGATGGCCAGGCGGGCGCCCAGCTCATTGTCCTTGCCCAGGTGGGCAATCGCGCCGCTGGTAGGACCCACGTGGCCGATCTTGACGACCAGCTCTTGCGACATCGCGGTACCGCTCAGGGCGATAGCGACGGCACCAACGATCACATTCAACTTAGCTTGCATGAATAACCTCCAGGTTTGTATGCAGAGAGTGAAATCTGTTGAATTCTCAACGCTGGGTAACATACCCTAAATCAGGGGGGTTCTCCATGGGGAATCCATGGGGGCCCAACACTTGCTTGCACAAGCCCAAATAACCCCTGCTCCGCGCAGAGCTTTCAACCGAGCCGGGACTTGCGGCCCCGCACTCAACGCGCGAACTAGCGTGCGCGCTGACGTGCCAGTTCCTGGGCGACGGCGCGAGCGACCACATCGCGCAAGGTCGAGGCCAGTTCGGTACGGGCTTCGCGTATCAACATGTCACAGACACGGGCCAGCGCCGGCGACAGCGCCTCGCGCAGGCGGTACTCCAGCATCAGGTCCACCTGGCGCTGCAGGTCCACCAGCACGTGCTGGGTGATGCGCGCTTCGACCACGGCCGGATCTTCCTGCTCGGCCTGCAGGATCGGCGCCGGTCCGGGCTCGACGGCAATTTCCATCTCACGCTCCGCCTCCCCCTCGACCAGCACCTCGGTCAAGGTCGGCACGGCGCGCGGCGGCGTGGAGGCTGAACTCATGCTTTGACCTCGTGATGCTTCACGTTCAGTCCCTGACTTCGATACTGCTTGAATCGACCGCGACCGCCGCTGGCATCCATCGCATCGGTGGACACCACCTCCAGCACGCGGTCAAAGGCCTCGAAGCCGGGCACCAGCTCGTCACCCAGATTGAGCAGCACGTCATGGTGCGGCGCCAGGTCGGCCTGCTCCACAAGCCAGACCGGCGTGGCCTGCATGGCCGGGGTCAAGGCCTGACCCTTGTCGGGCCCCCAGCGCAGATGCGGAACAAACTCCGTGGCCTCGAAGGTCCACAGCGCCTTGTCCAGCCTGTCCAGCACGGGCGCGGGCGCACACACGGTGACCTTGGCGCCCTGCAGCACCGCCTTGCGCAGGAGCCGGCAGGCGTAGTCGATGCGCCCGGACACGCCGGTATAGAAGCTGACTTCCGTCATGCCCTGTACCGGCTGTACCTTGACAAGCGAGCGCTCAACGAACCTGCGACAGCACGAAGTGCGTCAGCAGACCCACCGGGCGGCCGGTAGCCCCCTTGGCGGCGCCCGAGTTCCAGGCCGTGCCGGCCACGTCCAGATGGCCCCAGCGATACTTGGCCGTGAAGCGTTGCAGGAACTTCGCGGCGGTGATCGAGCCACCGGCGCGGCCGGCGATATTCGGCACATCGGCGAAGTTGCTCTTCAGGCCTTCGGCATATTCCTCGTCAAGCGGCATGCGCCAGCAGGGATCCAGCGCGTCCTGACCGGCCTTGTCCAGCGCCGCGGCCAGCTCATCGTCGGACGCATACATGCCACTGCGCACGCCGCCCAGGGCGATCACGCAGGCGCCGGTCAGCGTCGCGATGTCCACCACGACGGCGGGCTTGAAGCGTTCGGCATAGGTCAAGGCGTCGCACAGGATCAGGCGGCCTTCGGCGTCGGTGTTGAGGATTTCTATCGTCTGCCCCGACATCGAGGTCACCACATCGCCGGGCTTGATGGCGCGGCCGCTGGGCATGTTCTCGCAGGCGGCGATGATGAACACCACGTTGATCTTGGGCTTGAGCTCACCGAGCGCGCGCAGGCTGCCCAGCACACTCGCCGCGCCGCCCATGTCGAACTTCATCTCGTCCATTTCGGCGCCGGGCTTCAGGGAAATGCCACCGGTGTCGAAGGTGATGCCCTTGCCCACCAGCACCACCGGCGCCTGGGTCTTGGCCGCGCCGTTGTAGTGCGCGACGATGAACTTCAGGGGTTCATCCGAGCCCTGGGCGACGGCCAGGAAGGCGCCCATGCCCAGCTTCTCGACTGCCTTGCGGTCCAGCGCCTCGACCTTCATGCCATAGCTGCCGCCCACCGTCTTGACCTGCTCGGCCAGATAGGTCGGAGTGCAATAGTTGCCCGGGCGGTTCGCCGCCTCCTTGGCCAGCTCGACGCCGGCAGCAATCGCCTGGCCGCGGGCCAGACCGGCCTTCAGCGCCTTGACCTCTTCCTTGTCGCACAGGAAGCTCAGCTTGGCCAGCTCCAGGCTTTTGCTGGCGCTGGGCTTGGTGTGGGTGTAAAGATAGTTGGCATCGGCGGCGGCCAGCACGGTGGCTTCGGCAACGGCCTCGTCCAGGGCCTTGAAACCGAACAGCGCCAGCGCCACATGCTTGGCGCCACGGTGCTTCAGCTGGGCCAGGCCGGCGGTGACGCCGGAGCGCACGGCCTTGGCCGTGTCCTTGCCGACAGCCACAAACACCACGCGGGCAGCCTTCACGCCGACGGGGCGGTGCAGGTACAGCGCGCGGCCGGCCTTGAACTCGAAGTCGCCCTGCTTGACAGCGTCCTTGAGCAGGGCGCCGAGCTTGGCATCGAGGTGCGCGGGCACCGATTCGCCGGCCACGAGTATCAACATGGCGTCTGCGGCGGTGGCCGAGATTGCCTCTGGAGTGCTTGCCTGGGTACGGAAGTCCATAATGTCGCCAATTAGAAAAAGTGCCGCGATGTTATTCGATTCCACAGTACGCCGAGAGCTAGCCCGCAGTTTCGGCGTGACCCTGGTGGTGATACTCACCATCGTGCTGACAATGATGCTGATTCGCACCCTGGGCCAGGCCGCCGGGGGCAATGTCGCGCCCCAGGACGTGGTGCTGCTGATGGGCTATGCGGCGCTGGGCCACCTGCCGACGATGCTGAGCCTGTCGCTGTTCATCTCGGTGGTCGTGGCCCTGGGCCGCATGTACCGCGAGAGCGAGATGACCGTCTGGTTCAGCGCGGGCGTCGGCCTGAACCGCTTCGTGCGCCCGGTGCTGCGCATGGCCTGGCCGGTGCTGCTGGTGGTGGTGGTGCTGGAGCTGGTGGTCTGGCCCTGGGGCAACCGCAACAGCGCCCAGCTGCGCGAACGCTATGAGAAGCGCTCCGATCTGTCACGGGTGGCGCCGGGCCAGTTCCAGACCTCGCGCGATGGCTCAAGGGTGTTCTTCATCGAACGCGACAGCGAGGACGGCCGCACCGGCCGCAATGTCTTCATCCTCACCAGCAATCCGGATGCCGAAGCCGTGACCTCGTCGCGCCAGGGTCATATCGAGCTGGTCGGCGACGACCGCTTCCTGGTGCTCGACAAGGGTCAGCGCAACGAGTTGCAGCTCAAGACCGGCGAGAAGTCGCTGGCCCGCTTCGACAACTACCGCGTGCTCGTTGATCAGCAGGCGCTGCGCGCGGCCGAGCAGTTGCCGCCCAAGGCAATGTCCACGCTGGACCTGCTGGCCACACCGCTGCCGCGCAATCTGGGTGAACTGACCTGGCGCCTGGGCATCATCTTCGGTGGCCTGAACCTGGTGCTGCTGGGCATCGGCCTGTCGGCCAGCAACCCACGCCGCGCCAACAACTGGAACCTGCTGTTTGCCGTGTTGAGCTTTGTCGTCTATTTCAATCTGATCAATCTGTCGCAGGCCTGGGTCGCCAGCGGCCGCATGGAAATGCCAGCCGCCCTGGCCATCGTCCATGGCAGCGCCTTCCTGCTCGGTGTGGCGCTGATTTGGTGGCGCGACCATGGCCGGATGTTCTCGCGCCGCCGCAGCAGCCCCAGCAGGAGCACGACATGAGGACGGTGCGCAGGCTGCTCTACCGCGACATCGTCGGCTCGGTACTGTTCGTCGTGCTGGCCTTTCTGTCGCTGTTCTTCTTCATCGACTTTGTCGACGAAATGGACCGCGTCGGCCGCAAGGGCTTCACCGCAGGCCATGCCGCCTACCTCGCCCTGCTGGAGGTGCCCGGGCACTTCTACGAACTGTTCCCGATTGCGGTGCTGATCGGCAGCATCTTCTCGCTGGCCCGCATGGCGCAATCCAGCGAGTACACGATTCTGCGCACCGGCGGGCTGGGGCCAGGTCGTGCGCTGGCCCTGCTGGCCACGCTGGCGCTGGGGTTTGCGGCCATCACCTTTGTGGTGGGCGACTATGTGGCGCCGCTGTTCGACCAGCGCGCCGAGCACACGCGCGCCGAGTTCTCGGGCGGCATCGCGGCCGGACGCAGCGGCACCTGGCTGAAGGACCGGCGCGAGACCCCGGACGGTGAGCGCAATTTCTCGGTCAATGTGAGCCGCGCCGGTGCCGGCGGCCAGCTCGACGGCGTACGCATCTTCGAGTTCGACGCCGATGGCCGCCTGCTGGGCCGCACCGAGGCCGAGCATGCGGTGGTCGATGCCCGAGGGCTGTGGACACTGAGTCGGGTGAAGGAGACGCGCTGGTTCCCTTCGCAGGGCCTGGCCAGCGCCGACAATGCCCGCGTCACCGAGACCGCCAGTGCCGAGGCGCAATGGCAGAGCAGCCTGAACGCCGGGGTGGTCGCCGCGGCGGTGCTGCCGGCCGGCGTGATGTCCACCGCCGAGCTGTACCGCTACACCCGCCATCTGTCGGCCCACGAGCAGTCGGCCCAGGCCCATGAGATCCAGTTCTGGCGCAAGGCACTCTATCCGGCGGCCTGCATCGTGATGGTGGCGCTCGCCCTGCCCTTCGCATACCTGAATGCGCGGGGCGGCGGCATCAGCCTGAAGGTGTTTGGCGGCATCATGCTGGGCATCAGCTTTGTCTTGATGAACAACGTGGCCGGCCACCTCGGCCAGTTGCAGAACTGGACGCCCTGGGCCGTGGCAGCCACGCCCAGCCTGATCTATCTCCTGCTCTCGCTGGGTGCCTTCACCTGGCTGGTGCGCTATCGCTGAAGCCATGAAACCTGTGACCGGATTGCTGCTCATCGCCCATGGTGCCCGTGACCCGACCTGGGCCACACCGTTCCAGGAGGTGGTGCGGCGCATCCGGCTCAGCCAGCCGGAGTTGCAGGTCGCCTTGTCCTTTCTTGAGTTCATGAGTCCGGGCATCGAGGAGGCCGGCCACGGCCTGGTGGCGGCCGGTTGCACCGAAGTCCACGTCGTGCCGATGTTCCTGGGCGCCAGCGGCCATGTGCGGCGAGATGTGCCGCCACTGATCGAACGCCTGGGCCTGCATTACGGCAGCAAGGTGGTCTGGACCCAGCATGTCGCGCTCGGCGAGGCCGATGCGGTGATGCAGGCCATGGCCGACACTACGCTGGCCTGGCTGGCAGCGGCCCAGACTTCCCGCGAGGCGCCATGAATCTGCACCAGTTCAGATTTGTCCAGGAGGCGGTGCGCCGCAACCTCAACCTGACCGAAACCGCCAAGGCGCTCTACACCTCGCAGCCTGGCGTGTCCAAGGCCATTCTGGAATTCGAGGAAGAGCTGGGCATCGACATCTTCTCCCGCCACGGCAAGCGGCTGCGCCGCGTCACCGAGCCCGGCGAGCAGGTGCTGAAGGCGATCGAGATCATCATGCGCGAGGTCGGCAACTTGAAGCGCATCGGCGAGGAGTACTCGAAGCGCGACGCCGGCCGCCTGTCGATTGCCACCACCCACACCCAGGCCCGCTATGTGCTGCCGGCGCCGGTGACCAAGCTGCGCAAGCAGTTCCCGCAGGTGCAGGTCAGCCTGCACCAGGGCAGCCCGGACCAGGTCGTGCGCATGCTGCAGGAAGAGAGCGCCGATGTAGGCCTCGCCACCGAGTCGCTGAGCCTGTTCGACGACCTGGTCTCCCTGCCCTGCTACGAATGGCAGCATGTGCTGGTGGTGCCCGCCGACCACCCGCTGGCCCAGGTCGAGCGGCCGACGCTGGAGCAACTGGCCGGCGAGCCCATCATCACCTACCACCCCAGCTTCACCGGCCGCACCCGCATCGACAAGGCCTTTGCCGCCCGCCACCTGACGCCCAGCGTCGTGCTCGAAGCGATCGACTCCGATGTCATCAAGACCTATGTGCGCTTAGGCATGGGCATTGGCATCGTGGCCGAGATGGCGGTGCGTGAAGACCCGCCCGGCGGCGAACTGGTGTCGCGCCCGCTGGGCCATCTGTTCGGCCAGAACGTGGCCCGCATTGCCTTCAAGAAGGGTGCATATCTGCGCAACTTCGTCTATGTGTTCGCCGAGGCCTTGTCCGACCGGCTGAGCCGCAGCCTGCTGGAGCGGGCGATGAGCGGCAACAGCTCCGACTATGAACTCTGACTTTTCATGACTTTCAATCCCACTCTGCAAAGCCGCCTGCCCCAGGTCGGCACCACCATCTTCACCGTCATGTCCGCGCTGGCGCAGCGCCATGACGCGGTCAATCTGGGCCAGGGCTTTCCTGACTTCGGCTGCGACCCCAGGCTGATAGACGCCGTCGATGAGGCAATGCGTGCTGGCTTGAACCAGTACCCCCCGATGACCGGTGTGCCGCAGCTGCGCGAGGCCATTGCCTCAAAGCTGCAAGCGCTGTACGGCCGCGACTACGACGCCGGCAGCGAGATCACCATTACCGCAGGCGCCACGCAGGCCATCTTCACCACCCTGCTGGCCATCGTCCACCCGGGCGACGAGGTGATCGTGCTGGAGCCCTGTTACGACAGCTATGCGCCGAATATCGAGATGGCGGGTGGCGTTGTCGTGCGCGTGCCGCTGACGCCGGGTACGTTCAAGCCCGACTTCGAGCGGCTGGCAGCGGCCCTCACCCCTCGCACCCGGGCGCTGATCATCAACAGCCCGCACAACCCCAGCGGCACAGTCTGGTCGGCCGAGGACATGCAGCGCCTGGCCGATCTGCTGCGCCCCACCGAGGTGATGCTAATCAGCGACGAGGTCTATGAGCACATGGTGTTCGACGGCGCCAGGCACTTGAGTGCCGCGCAATGGCCCGATCTGGCCGAGCGAGCCTTCATCGTCTCCAGCTTCGGCAAGACCTATCACGTCACCGGCTGGAAGGTCGGCTTCGTGGCGGCACCGGCGGCGCTGTCGCTGGAATTCCGCAAGCAGCACCAGTACAACGTGTTCACCGTCAACACGCCGGTGCAGCATGGCCTGGCGGCCTTCATGGCCGACCCCGAGCCCTATCTGGCCTTGAGCGACTTCTACCAGCAAAAGCGCGATCTGTTCCGTGCCGGGCTGGCGCGCACGCCGTTCAAGCTGCTGCCCTGCGAGGGCAGCTATTTCCAGTGCGTGGACTATTCGGGCTTGAGCGATCTGGACGACCAGGCCTATTGCGAATGGCTGACGGCCGAACTGAAGGTGGCGGCGATTCCGCTGTCGGCCTTCTATGCCCAGGGCACGGCGCAGCGGGTGATACGCTTTTGCTTCGCCAAGAAGGACGAGACGCTGAACCTTGCTTTGGAACGTCTCGGTCGGCTGTAGCCCTACAGCTTGCTGTCCCCGCCGACGCTGATGTCCAGGTCCAGCGCGCCGAAGCGGCTGCGCGGCCCGTCCACTTGCACCGGCAAGGTGGCCATCATGGCGGTGGCCAGCGGCGAATCACCGGGCTGATCCAGCGGCAGGAAGACGTCCACCTCGTTGCCGCGCACCTCATGCTCGGACAGGTCACGCGCCACCGCGTAAAGCAACAGCATGTCCAGGTAGGCGGCAATGTCCATGCTGTTGGCTGGCTGCGGGTCACCGTCGCCGGCCTCACGACCCTGCGGACGTACCAGCAGGCGCTGCAGCGTGTCCATGCTGGAACCATGATCGGTCCATTGCCGCTGCAGCCGCGCCAGCACCGCGGGATAGGCCTGCAGGCCATGGGGCGCGTCGGGGTCTGCGTCCCAGGCCGGCGGCAGCACGCCAAAGTGCTGCGTGAGCGCCTCGCCGGTCAGCGCATAGGCCGCCACATCGCCGCGGCGCCGGTGGATCTCCAGCAGCTTCAGATGGGGCAGAGCACTGCCGCCGTGATGAGCCTGAACATGGCCCTGCAGCAGCTCGATCGCCGCCTCGTCCTGGCCCAGCACGACGAAGAACTCGGCCTGCTGCTCCAGATCGATCAGTTCCTCGGCCGACACCTGGTGCGCCCCGAACGCCGAGCGCGCGAAGTCGCTGTGCAGCTCGGGTTCAGACTGGTCGAGTCCGGTGGCCGGTGCGCTCAAATCGGCGACCGAAATATCGGGCAGGTACTTGGCGGCGACAAAATCCGGGGCGGCGCTGACACGGGCGAAGGCCTGCGTCTGTTCGTGCAAGGGAATCGCGGGCTCGCGCGAGGCTCGCAGCACCTGCTGGACCTCCGCCGGCAGCGCGTCCGTCTGTCCGTCGTCCATGGGAACGGGCGCCAAGGCCATCGGCTCGGGTGCCGCGGGGCTGACCGGCGCCATCACCGCAGCGGGCAGCGGGAGGGGCGCTGCAGACGAGGCAACCGGGCTGGCGACAGCAGCAGCAGGACTTCCGGCCTCCTGCTTCAGCACATGGCCGGCCGCCTCGGGCGAGTCCCACCAGGCCATCTCGCGCTGATGCAATTCGCGCTCGCGCAGCCGCCAGAGGTAGAGGCAGGCCGCCCCCAGCAGCAAGGCCAACACCCCGAGGCCATAGATCAGCGAATTCGGCGATCTATCCTGCTGCGCCTGTTGCAACTGCAAGCGCAAGGCGGCCAGCGATTCGTTGGTCTGTTTGGCTTCGCTGCGCAGCTGGGCCAGACTTGCTTCCAACTGGCGCAGGCGCTGTGCCTCTGGTGATTCGCCCCCTGCCGCCTGCGAAGCCGCCTGCGCCAGCAGCGCCGCCACATCAACCGCGCTGGCCGCGGCCGGGGCGACGACCGCCTGTGGCGCATCGAGCCGGAGCCGACCGGAGGGCGCACTGGCTCTCGCCGCAGCCACATCGCGTGCCGCGGGTTTGCCTGCGGTGTCACCAGTCTTGGGCTGAGCGGGCTGCACCGCAGCATCGGGCAGGCCCTGGGTATCGGCCGTCAGCCGCACCACCCGCGGCTTGGAACGCGGCATCGGCACCGAGGGCTTGGCGCTTGAGCGCGCCGGCTCAATACCGGCCTGCGCCAGCTGCGGCGCTGTGATTGCGGCCGGCGCGCGGCGGATCGGTGCCTCAACCGCAGCCGGTGCCGGCGGCGGCAACTGTGCCAGTTGGGGCGTCGGCGCGGGTGCCTGCGTCGGGGCCGGGTCGATGAAGGCAACGAACTGGCGAGTCAGACGGGCAGGGCAACCGACGGCAAGATTGACCACCACCACCGGCTCTTCCACCGGCTGCAGGGTGATCACCCGCAAGGCGCGGGGCGCGCCGTCGCTGGCGTTTTCGAACACCACCCGCACCAGCGGCGCGGGCAGGCGGGAGTCACCCACCAGCACCTCGGCGCTGACGCATTCGGGTGCCAGCGGCTCATCGGCATCGAGCCGCAAAGGCACAATCAGGTTCAGTGACTGCCCCAGTGACGATGCCGTCACCGGCCGGCCCAAGCCCACCGCGACGGCCGGCTCAACAGCGGCAGCCAGGCTGGCCGCCAACACCAGGGCACGAAGACTGCTGCGCTTGCACGCTCTTAGGCGCGCGGGGAGGGCTCGGTTCATGCCGGAGTCTGCTGTCATTTTGCCCAGCACTCTAGCATGGAAGATACATCTGCTCACCAATGGGAAACAGGGGTGGACAGGGCCTGTTCGGCCCGGTCTGCATGCCACAATCGATTCACAACGGCCCACTTTCCGACGCCTCAACATGCCTGCAGAACTGCGTATCGAACGATTCGGCTCCACCATGCTGCTCACCCTGAGCGACCCGGCCACCCGCAACACCCTGTCGCCGCAAATCTATGCGGCCTTTGTCGAGGCGCTGAACTACGCCGACGCCGAGGATCAGGTGCGCTGCGTGGTGCTGACCGGTGACGGCGGACACTTCTGTTCGGGCGGCAATCTGCAGCGCCTGGTCGGCAACCGCGCCGCCGGGCCGCAGGTGCAGACCGAGTCGATCGAGCGCTTTCACGAATTGGTGGAAGCCTTGCGCGCCTTCCCCAAACCGGTGATCGCGGCGGTGGAAGGTGCCGCAGCCGGCGCCGGCTTCTCGCTGGCGCTGACCTGCGACCTGCTGGTCGCGGCCAAGGATGCCCGCTTCGTGCTGTCCTATGGCCGGGTCGGCCTGTCACCCGACGGCGGCGCCGTCTCGCACCTGATGCAGGCCCTGCCGCGCAGCCAGGTGATGCAGCTGATGCTGCTGGCCGAGCCGATAGGCGCCGAGCAGTTGCACCGTCAGGGCGTCGTCAACTACCTGGCCGAGCCGGGTCAGGCGCTGACCCAGGCGCTGGAACTGGCCGAACGGTTGGGACAGATGGCGCCCAATGCGATGGCGAGTGCCAAGGATCTGGTGCACAAGGCCCAGGCCGGCGCCTTGCGCCAGCACCTGGCGCTGGAGCGCGACCACTTCGTCAACAACCTGTTCCACGACAACGGCGGCGAAGGCATCGAAGCCTTCTTCGGCCGCCGCCCGCCGCAGTTCAAGTAAGGCGCTTCAAACGTCGTAGCCGGGGCTGCGGCGATCCAGCCGGCGCAACAGGCCGGGCCAGTTCAGCGCCCCTGCACCCATGCCCTTGGTGACCTGGGCCGCCTGCCGCCCTGCCCCCTCGATAATCTCCGGGTGCACACGGGTCAGCTCGCCGCCGCCAGCCAGCGCGCGTATCTGTATCGTGCAGACGGCCTCGAAGAAATACATCGCGACAAAGGCGTCGGCAATCGTCGGCCCCAGGGTCAAAAGACCATGATTGCGCAGCATCAGATAGTTGTTGCGCCCCAGGTCCTGCACCAGGCGCGGCTTCTCGTCGTCGCGCAGGGCCACGCCCTCGTAGTCGTGATAGCCGAGACTGTTGAGCACAAAGATCGAATGCTGCGAGATCGGCAGCACGCCCTGGGCCTGGGCCGACACGGCCACGCCGTTCAGCGAATGGGTGTGCAGCACGCAGCCGGCGTCATGGCGGGCCGCATGCACGGCGCTGTGTATGGTGAACCCGGCCGGGTTGACTGGATACGGCCCCTCCTCCAGCTGCCGCCCCGTGCCGTCCACCTTGATCAGGCTGGACGCCGTGATCTCCTCGAACATCATGCCGTAGGGATTGATCAGGAACTGGTCCTCGCTGTCCGGCACACGAGCGCTGATGTGGGTGAAAACCAGATCGTCCCAACCGAACAGGGCGACCAGCCGGTAGGCGGCGGCCAGGTCCACGCGCTGCCGCCATTCGGCCTCACTGACCTGCCCGCGGCGATTGGGCATCAGAGGTAGAGCATGCGATGTCATCAGGGTCTCCTGGGGTTCGGCAGCGCGCCGGGCGGCAATAGATGCAGGTCTCAAACCGCAGCGCACGCACTCATGGACAATAGGGATGAACAGCAGGGTTCTGCTGTCACTTCAGCGACAAGGCATGAACAGCACAGTTCTTACAATTCTCGAACGCAGCAACATCGACTCGGGTTCGTGGTTCTCAAAGCTCTCCTTGGCCCTGCGCACCGATATCTTGGCACGCGCAACGGTGAGGCGGCTCAAGGACGGCGCGATGCTCTCCTCTCGCGGCGAACCCGCCGAAGAATGGATAGGTGTGGCCCGTGGCGCGGTGCGGGTCAGCTCGGTCTCGTTGTCGGGCAAGCAGGTCACGCTGACCTATGCGGAGCCGGGCGTCTGGTTCGGCGACATCGCCTTGATCGACGGTTTTCCGCGCACCCACGATGCCAGCGCCTATGGCGAGACCACCCTGCTGGCGGTGCGCAAGGCCGACTTCAAGGAGTTGCTGAAGACCCATGTCGAGCTTTACGACGCCTTGCTGCGCCTGAACTGCCGGCGCCTGCGCCTGATGTTCGACACCATCGAAGACCTCAACACCCGGCCGCTGGCCTCGCGCCTGGCCAAGCAGATCCTGCTGCTGGCCCGCTCCTATGGCGTGCAGCAGGGCGAGGAAATCCGCATCGGCCTGCAACTCGCCCAGGAAGACCTGGCCCAGCTGCTGGGCGCCTCGCGCCAACGGGTCAACCAGGAGCTGAAGTCCTTCGAGCGCGACGGCGCGGTGCGCGTCGAGCCCACCCGGCTGGTGGTGCTGAGCAAGGACAAGCTGCTGCAGATCGCCGAACGCTGACAGCACTCATCCTTGCGGGATGGGTCGCAGAACCAACCCTTTGAAGGATCAGAGCCATGGATATTGACGCCTTCACCGGCACACGTGCCGTTTCGGCACAGCAGCAATTCGACACCGAGGCCCTGGCCGCCTGGCTGAAGCCCCGAGTGCCCGGCTTTGCTGGGCCGCTGAGCGTCGAGCAATTCAAGGGCGGCCAGTCCAACCCGACCTACAAGCTCAACACCCCTGGAGGCAGCTATGTGATGCGGGCCAAGCCGGGGCCCGTCGCCAAGTTGCTGCCCTCCGCCCATGCCATCGAGCGCGAGTTCGCGGTCATGAAGGCCTTGCAGGGCAGCGACGTGCCGGTGCCGCGCATGCTGGCGCTGTGCGAGGACGAATCGGTGATGGGCCGCGCCTTCTATGTGATGGAGTTCATGCAGGGCCGCGTGCTGTGGGACCAATCGCTGCCCGGCATGAGCATGGCCGAGCGGGCCGCCATCTACGACGAGATGAACCGCGTGATGGCGGCGCTGCACAAGGTGGACTTTGCCGCCGTGGGGCTGAGCAGCTATGGCAAGCCGGGCAACTACTTCGAACGCCAGATCGGCCGCTGGAGCAAGCAGTACCTGGCCTCGGTGACCCAGGACATACCGGCGATGAGCGAGCTGATCGCCTGGCTGCCGGCCAACATCCCCGACTCGGCCCGTGACCCATCGGAAGTCTCCATCGTCCACGGCGACTACCGGATGGACAACCTCGTCTTTCACCCCACCGAACCGCGCGCGCTGGCGGTGCTGGACTGGGAGCTCTCAACCCTGGGTCACCCGCTGGCTGACTTCAGCTACCACTGCATGTCCTGGCATATCCAGACCTCGGGCGCGGCCCGCGGCCTGGGCGGCAAGGATCTGGCGGCCCTGGGTATTCCTGATGAGCTGAGCTATGTGCGGCGCTACTGCGAGCGCACCGGCCGGGCGGACGCCGAAACCGTGATGAAGGACTGGAACTTCTATATGGCCTACAACCTGTTCCGCATTGCCGCCATCCTGCAAGGCATTGCCAAGCGGGTGGAGGACGGCACGGCGTCCAGCGATCGCGCCCGCGAAACCGGCGCCGGCGCCCGGCCCATGGCCGAGCTGGGCTGGCAGTTCGCGAAGAAGTCTTGAGCGTCCCGAGTCAGCGCCGGGGCGGATCATCCTCGCCGGGCTGACTCTGCCAGGCGATCGACGAGGTGGTCGGCCAGCCGCCCTCGACGATCTTGGTATTGGCCCGCTGCGCTTCGGCACAGGCCACCTCGAACAGCTTCAACAGCGCCTCGATGATCTCGATGTCGGGCTCATCCAGGCCGAAGCGCAGATAGAGATTGCCACGCTGCGTCAGCATCAGCATCGGCGGCTCCTTGGCCAGCACGCCGGTCTCGCTGGCAACTTCCAGCGCCGTGCCCAGCGGCCCCTGCAGCCAGGTGGCAATCGCCTCCTTGGACATGCAGACCGCGCCGAAGCGGTTGCGCAGCAGCTTGGTGTTGAAGCCGGCGAACTTGGGAAACATCACCAGCCAGCGCACTTCTTCGGGCGTGTCGGTGTCGACCCGGGTCTTCAAGGTGTCGGTGTACATCTCGAACACCGAGGCCTCCAACTGCTCCATCAGCTGGCGCGACACCACCATCATCTGCAACTCGGGCGAGAGCTTGAGCTCGCAGCGTATGCGCAGCTCCGGCCCCTCGATATAGCTGCGCTGCGAGCTGCCCCACTCCATGCGCCAGGCACGCGGCCTGGCATCGGGATGCTCGACGACGAAACCCTGGCCGTCACGAATCAGCTTGAACTGCGCCCCCTGGTCCTCCGCCCACTCCGCCACCGCCTTCCAACGCAGGGCGTTGGCGCGGCCGGCAAACCAGTGTTTCAGATGCTTGAGCATGAGTCGGAACAATCCAATAAAGTCGGGGAACGGCCAGCCGCCTCCGCGGCGACCCTTTTTGAAAGGCCAAGGCAATGATCGAAGTGTATTCGTGGCCCACCCCCAACGGCCACAAGGTTCACATCATGCTGGAGGAGTGCGGCCTGCCGTATCGGGTGATTCCAGTGGATATTGGCGCCGGCGACCAGTTTGCGGCCTCATTCCTGGCCATCAGCCCCAACAACAAGATCCCGGCCATCGTCGACCCTGACGGCCCGGACGGCAAACCGATCAGCCTGTTCGAGTCGGGTGCCATCCTGCTCTATCTGGCCGGCAAGACCGGCAAGTTCCTGCCCCAGAGCACGCGCGCCAAGTACGAGGTGCTGGAGTGGCTGATGTTCCAGATGGGGGGCGTGGGGCCGATGCTGGGCCAGGCCCACCATTTCCGCATCTACGCGCCGGAGAAGATCGAGTACGCCGTCAACCGCTACACCAACGAAGCCAGACGCCTGTACGGGGTGATGAACAAGCGTCTGGCGGCCAGCACCTATATCGGTGGGCCGGAGTATTCGATCGCCGACATCGCCATCTTCCCCTGGTTGCGCTCATGGAAGAACCAGGGCATAGACTGGAACGAGTTCCCGCACCTGAAGGGCTGGTTCGACGAGATCGGCAAGCGCCCGGCCGTGCAGCGCGGGCTGGAGGTGCTGGCCGAGCACCGCAAGGTCTTGACCGACGACAAGGCCCGCGACGTGCTGTTTGGCGCGACGCAGTACAAGCGTCATTGAAGAGACGGGCCGCGCCGCGACAGGGGTCAGGACTTGACCAACTCCCCGCCGAGCGCGTCCATCAGATCGGGTATCAGCCGGCGCAGCTCGCCGGTGGCGATGGCCGCGTCGGCGTCAAACGCGTCGTCGTTGTGGGCCACGCCCTCGAACACCACGTCCAGGAATGAGACCTTCTTCAGCTGCATCGTGTCGGTCAGCATGAAGGAGACGCGGTCGTCCCAGCTCATCGCCAGCTTGGTCGGCTGCTTGCCGGCGGCGATATGGGCGCGCACTTCGTCGATGTCCAGCAGATGGCGCGCATAGCGCACCGTCGCCTTGGTCTCGTCCGGGGCCTTGAGCTCGCACTCGCGGTCTATGCTGAAGCCAGCCGGCGGCTCGCCGCTGGACAACCAGGCCGACATGCAGGCCGAGGCCGAGGCGGTGGTCTGCAGCAGCGTCAACACCAGCTTGGGGCAGGCCTCGACCAGGGCCGTGATCACCACATCGGACTTGCCCTGGCTGCCGGCATTGGTGCACAGCAGCTGCTTGTCCTTGTCGATCCAGACCAGCACCGACTCCTGCTTGGTGAAGGCCTTGGGCAGTAGCTCCAGCATCAGCTCGTCCTTGAGGTCCTTGGACTCCTTCTTGCCCGGCTTGCGCCCCGTCTCCTGCTCGATCTTCTTGACGCGCTGCTCCATCGCCCGCTTGACCACCGAGCCCGGCAGCACCTTCTTCTCGATCATCAGCTTGAGTATCCAGTGCCCGCCGACCGATTCGGCCAGCAGGCCATGGGCCACGCCGCGAGGCGATACCCAGCCCAGCGATTGCATCTGCGTGGCGCCACATTCGGCAAAGCGCCCCTTGTCCAATGCCTCTTCGAGTTCCGTCAACGTAGCCGACCAATCCGGGCCGATGCGATAGACCATCAGGTTCTTGAACACGGTTTTCCTCTTGAAGCGATGCGACGCCGCAGAAAATAGATGATGTGTGGTGGATTCCCGCCGGCCCAAGCATTGAAGAATGCTGGCCTGCCCGGAGGGACTCGAACCCCCGACCTGCTGCTTAGAAGGCAGCTGCTCTATCCAGTTGAGCTACGGGCAGAGGCAAAGAAGAAGGAAGAACGGAAGGAAGAAATTTTGATGGTCGGGGTGGAGAGATTCGAACTCCCGACCCTCTGGTCCCAAACCAGATGCGCTACCAGACTGCGCTACACCCCGAAGCCTTGCATTGTAGCCCGGCTTTGACAGGCCTCCGGGCAACAGCGTCAGATTTCTTCCAATTCAAGCAGCCGACCCTGGCCGGTGATGAAGGCGCAGCGCACCCCATCGCCCGGCTGCAGCTGACCTATCGCCTCGCGGTAGCGCGCCAGCTGCGCGCGATAACCGGCATCGCGCTCGGGCGCCGGATGCAGCTTGTAGTCCAGCACCCACCAGGTCTTGCGGCCCTGCTCGATGCGGCAGACCAGGCGGTCGATGCGCAAGTCCTGACCCTGGAAATTGATCGCCACCTCGTTGCCGGCCCAGCTCAGGCTTGCGGTATCGAAGAACGGCGCGCAGTCCGGGCTGCGCCAGATCGCCTCGGCGGCCCGCTCCAGCGACTGCTGCTGCTTGGCCGACAGGTCGAAGCTGCGGCCGGCCGCGGCCACCAGCTCGGCAAACGGCCGGACGGCAGGGCCACTGGCCCATTCAAGCGCGCGGTGCAGGGCCTCGCCGATGGCTGCCGTGTCGGCCACCGGCACCAGGGCCTGATCCTCGGGGGCGGCCTCTGCACGCAGGGTCGGCGGCACGGCCAGGGCCGGCAGGCTCAGCAAGGTGCACTGAGCGACAGCCCTGGCCTGTGCGGTCTCCTGCCGGGCCTCGGGCCAGGGTGTGGCCAGCGGGCTCAGCCGCGCCCACCAGTTGCCGGTGCCGGCGTGCGCCCGGCGCGGCGGCGTGCGGCTGATCACCAGGCAGCTGCGCGCCCGTGTCATCGCCACGTAGAGCGCGTTGAGCTCCTCGCGGGCGCGCTGCTGGCGCTCGTCCTCGAGCAGGGGCAGCAGGGCCGGCGGGCAGCGTGATTCGGAGGCCAGAAAGGCCACGCGGGCCGGCGCGGCGGCATGCACCGGCCAGTCAACGGCCAAGGTGGCCGATTCGGCGCGCGTTGGCGCGGCATCGGTGTCCATCAGGAACACCACCCTCGCCTCCAGGCCCTTGGCGCCATGGACGGTCAGCAGCTGCACGGCATCGGGCTCGCTGGGCCAGGACAGTTTCAGCGCCCGCTTCTTCAGCGCCCGCACCAGGCTGTAGACGCTGGCATAGCGGCCACCGTCAAGATCCAGCACCAGGGCCAGTAGCGCATCGACGGCAGCCAGGCGCTGGCGCCGTTCGCTGGGCGGCACGGCGGCGGCCAGGCGGGCCGTCAGATCGCCCTCGAACACGATGCGGTCCAGCAGGTCATGCGGCGGCACGCGGCCGGCCAGCCGGGACCAGCGCTGCAGCAGGGTCTTGGCGCGCTGCAGAGCTGGGCTGGCCTCGGCATCGACTGTCATCAGCGCCGACCACCAGGAGCAGGGCCGGGCGCGGGCGATGTCGGCCAGGCTCAGCAGATCGGCCTCGCTGGCACCGAGCAGCGGACTGCGCAGCGCATGGGCCAGTGACAAGGCATGGCCTGGCGAGGCCAGCACATCCAGCAGGGCCAGCAGGTCGCGCACATCGGGCGCGTCCAGCAGCGCAGTGTCCTCGGGCGCAGCATGGGGCAGCTCCAGCGCTTTCAGGGCCTGGGCGAGCACACGCAGCGGTTCGCGCTTGCGCGCCAGCACGAAGATCTCGCCGGGCGACACGCCCTGCCCCACAAGCGTCTGTATGGCCGTAGCGATGTTGCGCGCCTCCGCCGCGCGGCGGTGCTCCTCCAGCTCGTGGCGCGCCTCGGTCAGGCTGGGGCGCCAGCCGGTAGCGTCCTTGGTCGCTGCTGACGAGGCCTCGTCCGCATCGGCCAGCACGAACAGGCCGTCCAGCGCCGCAGGCGTGCCGACCTCGGTCGTGTGGCTGCGAAAGCCCAGATAGGCGCCCTGCTCGCCCGCCGCCTCGAACACGCTGTTGACGGTCGCCAGCACCGGCAGCGCATTGCGCCGCGTGTGGTCGCACTCCAGCACCGCACCGCCCAGGCCCTGGACGACGAACTCACGCGCCGCCGCGAACACCCGCGGCTCGGCGCGGCGGAAGCGGTAGATGCTCTGCTTCGGGTCACCGACGATGAACACCGCCGGCGGCTTCTGCCCGCTGAAGCCACCACCGGCGCCACTGTAGGACGACAGCCAGGCGTACAGCGCGTGCCACTGCAGCGGGCTGGTGTCCTGGAATTCGTCGATCAGCACATGGCGCACGCGGGCATCCAGCCGCTCCTGCACCCAGCCGGACAGATCAGCGTCGGCCAGCAGGGCGAGCGCGCCACGCTCCAGATCGTTCATGTCGACCAGGCCACGCGACGATTTCAGCGCCTCGTACTCGCTCAAGAGCACGCGGGACAGGCCCACCAGCTGCAGATGTTCGCACCGTGCCTCGTGCTGGGCGATCGCCGCGGCCAGCAGGGTGAGCCGCTCAAGGCCCTCGTCCAGCAGAGAGCTGTCGCCCAGATTCTTGCGCGGCGTGCCGGTGGCGGTGAACAGGGCCAGCCGCGCGGCGTCGAAGGCGGCGCGGTCGTCGGCCAGGCTCAGCGCCTGCTCCAGTGCGCTGCCGGCCTTCTGCGGGGTGACGCCCTTGGTCGCGCCGAGGACCTGGGCCAGGGCCGTCAGCGGCCGCGTCCAGGCCGGCAGACGCAGGGCCTGCACAGGGTGTGCCAGGCCTGCAAATGCGGCATCAACGCTGTCGGCACCAGGCATGCTGTCCTCCAGCACCGAATCGGCCAGGCGCAGCTCGACGCGCTTGGAGAAGGCCGACTCCAGCCAGCGCGTCACCGTGCTGCGGCCCCGCGCCGCCACCAAGGCCTGGTAGTCGGCCAACAGTTCTGCATCGTCCAGTACCTGACCGTGGAAGCGCAGCCACAGCTCGGGCATCAGATCGGTCTCGTCCTCGACCAGCTGCAGCTCGGGCGACAAGCCCTGTGCCTGCAGCAGTTCCATCGGCGCGGCGCGCAGCAGTTGCGAGAACCAGGCGTGAAAGGTGCGGATCTCGACCGCACGGCCGCCGATCAGCAGCTTGGCATGAAGGTCGCCCAGCAAGACCTGGCCCTGAGCGGCCTGCTCAGCGCTCATGCCTCGGTCCACCAGCGCCTGAATCCGCGCCTCGGGCGTGCTGTGGGCGCGGCTGAACTCGCGCAGCCAGTCGCTCAGCCGGTCGCGCATCTCGCCGGCGGCCTTGCGGGTGAAGGTGATGGCGACGATCTCCTGCGGCGCGGCACCGTCCAGCAGCGCGCGCAGGATGCGCGACACCAGCATCCAGGTCTTGCCGGCGCCGGCGCAGGCCTCGACGACGACGCTGCGCGCCGGGTCGCAGGCCACGCGGTAGAAGCGCTCGCGCGCCACCAGCGCACCATCCAGCCGGTAGGCCGGCCCTGAAGCATTCATCGATCCTTCATCCATGCTCAAGCGTGTTCCTGTGCAGACCAATCGTCGCGCCGGCACAGGCCGCGCATCTCGCAGTGCTCGCAGATCGCCCCCTCGCCGAGCGCCGGCAGGCGCTGGCCGCCGTGGATGGCCAGCAGGTCCTGGCCCAGGCCCTGCAGCATCTGCTGCGCCGAGGCCTGCGGGTCTTCATGCTCGACCCGCTCAATGCGCTGGGCATCGTCCAACGCCAGGTAGATTGCACGCATCGGTCTATCGGGGTCCACGCCGTCCAGCGGTTGGGCGTCCATCAGCGCGGCATAGACGGCCAGCTGGGTGTCTTCCAGCGGGTCGGACACCCTGTCCTTCAGGCCCGCCGCCCCGCCGGTCTTGTAGTCCACCAGCAGCAGTTCCAGGCCCCGCTTGCCGCTGAGCAGGTCGATACGATCCAGCCGGCCGCGCAGCTTGATTTCAGCCAGCACGCCATCCTGCCAGGCTGCGGGATGGACCTCCCGGTCCAGCTCGCCGGCCGCCCACATCGCGCCCTCGGCCTCGTGGCCGCGCAGCCAGTCCAGATAGCGCGGCACAAAGCGCTGGAAGCTGGCCTCGAACGGCAGAAAGGCGGCAGCGTCCAGGCCCAGCGCCGCGCTCTGCGCCGTGGCGGCCTGCTGCATCAGCGCGACTTCGTCGCTGCCGGGCTGCTCGACGCGCCAGCGGTGAAAGTCATACAGCACGCCATGCAACCAGGTGCCGTAGTCGCGCTTGTCGACCTCGTCGCCCAGTTCGTCGGTCTCGCGCAGGCCCAGGAGCACGCGGCTGAAGAATTGATAAGGGCAGCCGCGCAGCGACTCGACCGCGCTGGCGCTGAGCGCCCGCGGCAGACGGCCCGAGGCCTGGGCCGAGGCGCGCGCTTGAGGCCGCAGCGCCACGTTGGTGGGCACCCGGGCGTCCTGCCAGGGCTGGACAGGTGCATGGCCTGCCGCTTCCAGCGCCTGCTGCAGACGCTCCAGCAGGGGGCTTGCCGACAGCGGCTCCGAACCATTGGCCAAGCGCCGCAGCAGGGTCAGCGCCGGGGCGCGCATCAGCTGGGCAAAGGCTGCCGTCTGGGCGTCGCGCCGCTGCGCCTGAGTGGGCAGGCCCAGCGCCTCAGCCACCGCTTCGCCGGTCAGCGAAGCGCCAGCGCCCGCTGCGCCCAGGGTCTGCGCATCGGCGCCGGGCAGCACTACGGCGGCAAAGGGCCGCAAAATCGCCCGCACCAGCGGTGTGATGTGGACCTGAGGCAGGGCCTCGCCGGGCTGGGGCACGAATTGCTGCGCCTCCAGGCATTGGTCCACCCAGGCGACGAATTCGGCCGGGCTCAGCTGGCTGCCGCGCTGCACGGCATCGCGCGCCGAACCGGGCCAGGCAAGTTGCTGCAGGCTCAGCGCGGCAATCAGCTGCGGGCCTGATGGCGCCGACTGCAACTCGGCCCAGGCCTCGGCCTGCTGCAGCACGTCCCGCAGGCTCTCCAGCCAGGCGCCCAGGCTGCGTTTGGCTCCGCCCTGCAAGGGCTGCAGCACCTGCCGGGCACGCTGCCACAACCGCGCCGCGCCCTCGCTCAGTTGCTCGGGCCGTACCGAGGCCGCCCGGGTCCAGCCCTGGCTGCGGCACTTGGATTCGAGCTGCTGCAGGCTGGCGTAGGTGCTGTCGCCATCGAGGCGCCGTGCGATGTCGCTCTTCAGCCAGTCCAGCCAGTCGTCCAGGGTGGCATGGCCGCCTGCGGCGCGCAGCAGGGCCATCAGCTGGGCGGCCGCCGGCAGCGTGGACAGCGTCCAGCCGGTTTCGTCGGCCAAGGCCACGCCGCCGCGCTCCAGCAGGGCGCGCACGCGGCGCAGCAGCAGACGGTCCTGGGCAATCAGCGCCACCGGCACCCGGCCGGCATTGACGTGGGCCAGCACGGCAGCCGCTGTGCACTGGGCCTCGTCCTCGAAGTCGCTGCACAGGGCCAGCTCCAGTGTGCCCAGCGGCGGATGCTGGTCGAACAGCGAGTCCAGCCGCAGATCGGTGTCCAGCCGCAAGACCTGGCCGCCGCGGGCCTCCAGCACCGCTGCCACGGCCTCGCCCAGCGGATCGGCCCCACCCGCCTGGACCAGCACCAGGCCTGGCACCGGCATCGCGAACAGGGCATCCGTCACCGGGCTGGACGCGGTGGCCGCAGCCCACTCCAGTGCCAACCGGGCCAGACTCCGCTCCATCTCGCCGGGGCCGCCGGCGGCCAGCGCCGCGCGTGCCTGTTCCCAATAGGCCGCCCTGAGCTCCGGCGATTGCTGCGCCGCCGCCCGCGCCCACAGGTGTGCCGTCGCTACGACACGCGACACTGCCAGCTGAAAACCCCGGGGATCGCGCCGTTTCCAGTCCCGCGCCCAGGCCTGGCTGCCCAGCAGGTCGGCCGCACTGAGCTGATCGGTAGCCACATCGAAGCTGATGTCGCCCCCCTCGGGTGGCAGCTCCGGGGCCAGGCTCTCGGCCAGGGTGCGCGTGGTCTCCAGCCGCGGCGGCCAGCCGCCCTGGGCCATCCAGGCGCGGCGCGCCAGCGGCAGATGTTGGGCAAAGGGCAGCAGCACGACGCAGTCGCGAGGCGCCAGTTCCAGCCTGGCCATCCAGTCGCTGGAGATGGCCGCGATGCGCGACCAGATCAGGACCGCCGTGTGGTCGGTATCGAGGGGGAGTTGTGGCATCTTCGCTGTCTTGGCCCGCACGCCCGACAGGGGCGTGGGCTTTGTGTCAGAATCATTGTGCCTTGATGTATGGCCGATGGTCGGCCACCGAGAGGACTAATTCAATGAGCAGCGAACTGATCAAACACATCTCCGACGCGTCGTTCGACGCGGACGTGCTCCAGGCCGACAAGCCCGTGCTCGTCGACTACTGGGCCGAATGGTGCGGCCCCTGCAAGATGATTGCCCCTATCCTGGATGAGCTGTCCAAGGACTACGACGGCCGTCTGCAGATCACCAAGATGAATGTGGACGAGAACCGCGATGTGCCCGCCAAGTTCGGTATTCGCGGCATTCCGACCCTGATGCTGTTCAAGGGCGGCCAGCTCGCCGCGACCAAGGTTGGCGCCCTCTCGAAAGCCCAGTTGACGGCCTTCGTCGACGCGCATCTATAATCACTTCCAAAGCCGCTCGGGCTGCCGCAGACGATCCAGACGATCGGCCGGCCCTGGCGGCCCAGCAAAGTTCTGCCACCACGCCCGATTTCGGCGCGTGGACTCGGCCTAAAGCTCCAACGTTTTTCAGTTCATCGTTCGCAAGCCTTGCGCTTGATCGGCCTTTGTGACGTTCGCGAGCCCTCGCAGCCGGCAATTCCGCCGAGCCGCGAGTCGCAGCCGATGTTTTCCGTTGAAGACCCTTGGCAGGGACTTCGACGACCTACAGGGTGTTAACCCATGCATCTTTCAGAACTAAAAGCGCTCCACGTTTCCGAGCTCATCAAGATGGGCGAGGCACTGGAGATCGACAACGTCGCTCGACTGCGCAAGCAGGAGCTGATGTTTGCGATCATGAAAAAGCGCGCCAAAGGCGGGGAGCAGGTGTTCGGCGACGGCGTGCTGGAGGTGCTGCCTGACGGCTTTGGCTTCCTGCGCTCGCCCGACGCCAGCTATATGGCCTCGACCGACGACATCTATCTGAGCCCCAGCCAGATCCGCCGCTTCAATCTGCACACCGGCGACATGGTCGAGGGCGAGGTGCGCGTGCCCAAGGACGGCGAACGCTACTTCGCCCTGGTCAAGGTGGACCGCGTCAACGAGCTGACGCCCGAGGAGAGCAAGAACAAGATCATGTTCGAGAACTTGACGCCCTTGTTCCCCAAGGAGCAGTTCAAGCTCGAGCGCGACATCAAGAGCGACGAGAACATCACCGGCCGCATCATCGATCTGGTGGCGCCCATCGGCAAGGGCCAGCGCGCCCTGCTCGTCGCCCAGCCCAAGACCGGCAAGACGGTGATGATGCAGCAGCTGGCCCATGCCATCGTTGCCAACCATCCCGAGGTCTACCTGATCGTGCTGCTCGTCGATGAGCGGCCCGAGGAAGTGACGGAAATGCTGCGCACCGTGCGTGGCGAGGTCATCAGCTCGACCTTCGACGAACCGGCTGCCCGCCACGTGCAGGTCGCCGAGATGGTGATCGAGCGGGCCAAGCGCCTCGTCGAGCTGAAGCGCGACGTGGTCATCCTGCTGGACTCGATCACCCGTCTGGCCCGCGCCTACAACAATGTGCTGCCCTCGTCGGGCAAGGTGCTGACCGGTGGTGTGGACGCCAATGCGCTGCAGCGCCCCAAGCGCTTCTTCGGCGCGGCACGTAACGTTGAAGAAGGCGGTTCGCTGACCATCATCGGCACGGCGCTGATCGACACCGGCAGCCGCATGGACGAGGTGATCTACGAAGAGTTCAAGGGCACCGGCAACTGCGAAATCCATCTGGACCGTCGCATGGCCGAGAAGCGCGTCTATCCGTCCATCCTGATCAACAAGTCGGGCACACGCCGCGAAGAACTGCTGCTGAAGCCCGAGATCCTGCAAAAGACCTGGATTCTGCGCAAGCTGCTGTACCCGATGGACGAGATCGAGGCGATGGAGTTCGTGCTCGACAAGATGAAGTCCACCAAGAGCAATATCGATTTCTTCGACATGATGCGAAGAGGCGGTTGATTTTGGTGGCTCCAGGTGCGCGTAATCCGCGCACCAGCGGCGCGCCGGTTCGGACGCCAAAAAACAGTATATAATCCGCGTTTTTCCGCTGTCGGAAAGTGCGTCGCATGGTGCGGCAAGGCTCCCGGCACGTCAGCGCGAAACAAGCGAGAGGCTCCCCATGAAAGACGGCATTCACCCCAACTACCGCGAAATCTGCTTCGTGGACCTGTCCAACGGTTTCAAGTTTGTGACGCGTTCCTGCGCACAGACCAAAGAAATGGTGAAGATGGAAGACGGCCGCGAACTGCCGTTGTTCAAGCTGGAAACCACCAGCGAATCGCATCCGTTCTACACCGGCACGCAGAAGAGCATCGACTCGCTGGGTGGTCGCGTCGAGAAGTTCCGCAACAAGTTCACGCGCATCGGCGCCGCCGTCAAGAAGTAAGACTGGCAGGACTTGTACCAAGAAGGCAGCTCAGGCTGCCTTTTTTCGTTTCTGCCCCTCTTTGCGGCATGATCCCGCACTGACAAGAACCACAGCCCACAAGCCGACTGCGTGAACCTCCCAACCCCTGCCATCGCCACCGAGCGCAGTGCCACGCGGCTGCCGCGCCTGGCCCTGATCCTGTTTTGCGCGGCCTATGTGCTGCCCGGCCTGTTCGGACGCGCGCCCTGGCGCAATGCCGACGTCACCGCCTTCGGCTATATGGCCAGCATCGCCAAGGGCCTGGCGTCCTGGTGGCACCCGACGATTGCCGGCATCCCGGCCGAAGGCGCGCTGCTGCCCTACTGGGTCGGTGCGCTGTTCATCAAGGCCCTGCCCTTTGCCGATGCCGCCTTTGCCGCCCGCCTGCCCTTCGGCCTGGCCCTGGTCGGCGTGCTGATGCTGACCTGGTACAGCAGCTTTCACCTGGCCCGCACCGACGCCGCCCAGCCGGTCGCCTTCGCCTTCGGCGGCGAGGCCCATGCGATCGACTATGCACGCGCGCTGGCCGATGGCTCGCTCCTGGCCCTGATCGCCAGCCTGGGCCTGCTGCAGCTGGGCCATGAGACGACGCCCGAGCTGGCCCAGCTACTGGCCGCCACCCTGCTGCTCTATGGCATCGCCGCCGCCCCGTTCAAGCCGCGCAAGGCCCGCCTGGCGGTGCTGCTGGCCCTGCCGGTGCTGGCCGCCAGCGGCGCGCCGGCCGTGGCCGTAGCGCTCGGCTTGCTGGGCGCCTTGATCTGCTTTCGTTCCAGCTATGACGAGGTGCACCGCCTGGTGGTCTGGCTGCTGGCGGCCTCGGCACTCGCGGCCCTGGCGGCCTGGGGCACCGGTGCCTGGCGCTGGCGCGTGGCAGCTCCCGTGTCGGCGCTGGATCTGGCCCAGCAGATGCTCACGATGACGGCCTGGTTCGCCTGGCCGGCCTGGCCGCTGGCGGCCTGGACGCTGTGGCGCTGGCGCACCTATTGGCAGCGCCGCCACATCCTCGTGCCGGCGATGTGTGTGGCGGTCGGCTTTGCCACCAGCCTGATGATGGACGGTTCGGACCGCGCACTGCTGCTGGCCCTGCCCCCGCTGGCCGTACTCGCCGCCTTTGCCCTGCCCACCTTGCGCCGCAGCGTGGCCGCGGCCGTGGACTGGTTCTCGGTGTTCTTCTTCTCGGCCTGTGCGCTGATCGGCTGGCTGTACTACAGCGGCATGCACACCGGCAGCCCGGCCTGGGCGCTGCGTGGTCTGAAGCGGCTGTATGAAGGCTTCGAGCCGCAGTTCGGTGCGGTGGCCCTGGTCTTTGCCACGGCCGCCACCCTGGCCTGGATGTGGCTGGTGCGCTGGCGCACCGCCAAGCATCAACATGCGCTGTGGAAGAGCCTGGTGCTGCCGGCCGGCGGCGTGGCCCTGTGCTGGCTCTTGCTGATGACGCTCTGGCTGCCGCTGCTGGACTATGTGCGCAGCAACCGGCCGCTGATGGAACGTCTGCAGGCTCAGTTGCCGGCGCAGATCAACTGCCTGGCGGCGCCCGGCGTGGCGCTATCGCATCTGGCCGCCATGGAGCTGCAGAGCAACTGGTCCTGGCATATCGATGGCGTGACGCCACTGGCCGCCAGCCGCTGCGACTATCTGGTGCAGCAGAGCATTGGGCCGGCCGTGCCCGCCCTGGCCGGCTGGCACCTGGTCGCCCAGCTGCGCAGGCCCAGCGACAAGCAGGCCTACACCCTGCTGTACAAACGGCTGTAGTGCGGGCGGGTGTGAGGTTCAGGCCGCTTCCAGCACCGGTTCACGCACCCGGGCGGCCGGAAACAACAACCTGAATCGCGAGCCCTTGCCGGGCTCGCTCTGGATGTCCAGCGCACCGCCATGGCGCTGCACCACGTGTTTGACGATGGACAGGCCCAGGCCGGTGCCGCCGGTCTCGCGCGAGCGGCTGCCATCTACCCGGTAGAAGCGCTCGGTGAGGCGGGGAATGTGTTCGCGTGAGATGCCCAGCCCGGAGTCGGCGACACTGAGTTCGCCCGACCCATCGGCCTGCACAACCCAGGCGATGTCGATACGCCCACCCTCCGGCGTGTAGCGCACCGCATTGTTGACCAGATTGGCCATGGCACTGAACAACTCGGACTCCTGCCCGGCCAGCTGCGCAGGCGTGGCTTGCCAGAGCTTGATCTCATGCCGACCGGCCGACAGCGCCTGGCCATCCGCGGCCACCCGCTTGAGCAGCGCATCGACGGAAACCCAGGTGTCGGCGCCGGGCCGCGGGCTGCCCTCCAGCTGCGCCAAGGTCAGCAGGTCGCTGACCAGGCTCTGCATGCGCTGCGTCTGCTGTGTCATCAGGTGCAGCACGCGCTTGCGCTCGACCTCGGTCAGCGGCAGCGAGTCCATGGTCTCGATGAAGCCGGCCAGCACCGTCAGCGGGGTGCGAATCTCGTGCGAGACATTGGCCACGAAGTCGCGTCGCATCGCCTCGGAGCGCTCGCGCTCGGTGACGTCCTGCGACAGCACCAGGCGCATGCCCTCGCCGAAGCTGCGCAACACCACCGACAGCGTGCCCGGCCCCCGCGCATTGCTCAGCAGCAGGGTGTCGTCATCGCGCCCGGACTGCAGATGGGCGACAAAGGCCGGGAAGCGCACAAGATTGGTGATGCGCTGCTGACGGTCGCGCAGCGGATCGAGCGAGAAGTGGTCGGCCCCGACCTTGTTGCACCAGATGATGTGCTCCTGCGCGTCCAGCAGCAGCACGCCATTGGGCGAGGCCTCGATGGCCGACAGAAATTGCTCCAGCTGCAGGCGTTCGCGGGCAATGATCTTGTCGCGGTCACGCACCAGGCGCTCGACACGGTAGGCCAGCTCACCCCACAGCCCCGCATCGCGGGGTGCGCCCTCCTGCTGCGAGCCCTTGAGCCACTGGATCAGGCGATGGCCGCGAACCCCGTCGAGCAACACCAGTACCCCCACGCTGATGGCCGCACCGATCACGGCGCTGAGCAAGGGAATCTTGAACAGCGTGCCGGCCCACATGCCGAACACGCCACCGAGGGCCACGGCAAACGCCGCCAAAAACAGACGCGATGCGAACCAGCTCACAAGTGATTTCCGCGGGGTTTATTCGGCCGTGGCGCTGACGTGCTGGGTCAGGCGATAGCCCGCGCCGCGCACGGTCTCAATCATGCGGTGGCAAAGCGCCGGCTCCAGCGCACCGCGCAGGCGTTTGACGTGTACATCGACCGTACGCTCCTCGATGAAGACATGGTCGCCCCAGACGCGGTCCAGCAGCTGCGAGCGGCTGTGCACACGTTCCGGATGGGTCATGAAGAAATGCAGCAGGCGGAACTCGGTCGGGCCCAGCTTGACCTCGACACCGTCTCGGGTCACGCGGCGCGTGCCCGGGTCCAGGCTCAGGCCGCCGACCTCGACCAGCGAATCCAGCGCCTCGGGCGCCTTGCGGCGCAGCACCGCACGGATGCGTGCCAGCAACTCGTTGGTCGAAAAGGGCTTGGTCAGATAGTCATCGGCGCCGGCATCAAGACCCGACACCTTGTCGGTTTCCTCCGCGCGGGCGGTGAGCATGATGATGGGCAGGTCGCGGGTGCGGGCCTGGCCGCGCCATTGACGCGCCAGCGCCAGGCCGGACTGGCCGGGCAGCATCCAGTCCAGCACCACCAGTTCGGGCAGCACACGGTCCACCTCGAACTGCGCCTGATCGGCCGTGGCCGCGATGGTGACCTCGAAACCGGCGTGGCGAAGATTGATGGAAATCAGCTCGGCGATCGCCGATTCGTCTTCAACCACTAGAACGCGACTCATGCGTTGAACTCCAGGGATAGGGTTGTAGGGATCAGCGCACCATCGTCTCAACCGCCTCAGGCGTGTTGTGACGCACATCGGTGCCCTTGACCACGTAGATGATGACCTCGGCCAGGTTCTTCGCGTGGTCGCCCACACGCTCGATCGCCTTGGCCACGAAGATCATGTCAATGCTGCTGGAGATGGTGCGCGGGTCTTCCATCATGTAGGTGATGAGCTTGCGCATCAGGCCATCGAACTCCTTGTCGATCTGGTCGTCCTGCTTGAGCACCTCCAGCGCGCGCTCGACATCGAGGCGGGCGAAGGCGTCCAGCGCCTTGCGCAGCTGGGCGGTGGCCAGATCGGCCTCGAAGGCCAGATCGGCCATCGGCAGACGCAGCCGGCTGGAGACGCCGGAGTTCATCAGTCGCTGCACGGTGCGAGCCACACGGGCAGCCTCGTCACCGACACGCTCAAGGTTGGCAATGGCCTTTGAGATCGCGATCAGCAGGCGCAGGTCGCGGGCCGTGGGCTGGCGGCGGGCGATGATGCTTGAAAGGTCGCGATCGATCTCCATCTCCATCGCATTGACCTGCTCCTCGACCTTCAGCACGGTGCTGGCCAGATCGCCATTGAACTGCGTCAAGGAGGCAATGGCCTGAACGACCTGAGACTCCACCAGGCCGCCCATCTCGAGCACGCGGGTGGAGATGCCGCTCAGCTCGGCGTCGAATTGGGTGGAAAGATGCTTGTCTACCATGTGGTTGCTCCCGTTGAGGGTTTATTGGATACCGTGAGGATGGCAGGTCGCGGGCGCCTCAACCGAAGCGTCCGGTGATGTAGTCCTCGGTGTCCTTCTTTTTGGGTTTCATGAACAGATCCGACGTCGGCCCGAACTCGATCAGGTCGCCCAGGTACATATAGGCGGTGAAGTCCGAGCAACGCGCCGCCTGCTGCATGTTGTGCGTGACGATCAGCACCGTGTAGTCGCTCTTCAACTCGTGGATCAGCTCCTCGATCTTGCCGGTCGAGATCGGGTCCAGCGCCGAGCAGGGCTCATCAAGCAGCAGGACCTCGGGCTTGATGGCAATGCCGCGCGCGATGCACAGGCGCTGCTGCTGGCCGCCGGAGAGGCTCGCGCCGCTCTGGTTGAGCTTGTCCTTGACCTCGGTCCACAGAGCCGCCTTCTTCAAGGCCCATTCGACGCGCTCGTCCATCTCCACGCGCGGCAAGGTCTCGAACAGCTTCACGCCGAAGGCGATGTTGTCGTAGATCGACATCGGGAACGGCGTCGGCTTCTGGAACACCATGCCGACCTTGGCCCGTATCAGGCTCACATCCAGCTTGCTCTGCAGGATGTTCTCGCCGTCGAGCAGGATCTGACCTTCCGCGCGCTGCTCCGGATAGAGCGCGAACATGCGGTTGAAGCAGCGCAGCAGGGTGGACTTGCCGCAGCCCGACGGACCGATGAAGGCGGTGACCTTCTTCTCGGGAATGTCCAGGTTGATGTGCTTCAGCGCGTGGAAGCTGCCGTAATAGAAATTCAGGTCCCGCACCGACAGCTTCGGCGCGACGATCGTGGGAGCGTTCACATGGGCATCCATCTTGGATCCTCTTCTTGAATCAATGCTTGTTGCGGAACATCACGCGGGCGGCAATATTCAGTGCCAGCACGCCCATGGTGATCAGGAACACCCCGGCCCAGGCCAACTTCTGCCAGTTCTCATAGGGGCTCATCGCGAATTTGAAGATCGTCACCGGCAGGCTGGCCATCGGCTGGCCCAGGTCCATGCTCCAGAACTGGTTGGACAGCGCGGTGAACAGCAGCGGTGCGGTTTCGCCGGCAATGCGCGCCAGGGCCAGCAGGATGCCGGTCACGACACCGGCACGTGCCGACTTCAGCGTGATGTTGGAAATCACCCGCCACTTCGGCGTGCCCAGCGCATAGGCGGCCTCGCGCATCGCATTGGGGATCAGGGTCAGCATGGTTTCGGTCGTGCGTATCACCACCGGAATGACGATCAGCGCCAGGGCCAGGATGCCGGCATAGCCGGAGAAGGCCTTGAAGCGGGCCACCACCAGCGCGTAGATGAACAGGCCGATAACGATGCTGGGGGCCGACAGCAGGATGTCATTGATGAAGCGCGTGGTGCTGCCCAGCCAGGTACGCTGGCCATACTCGGCCAGATAGACGCCGGCCATGATGCCGATCGGCGTGCCCAGGAAGGTGGCCAGGGCCACCATCGTGAGCGAACCGAAGATCGCATTCGCCAGCCCCCCGGTCTCCGACATCGGTGGCGGGGTCATCTCGGTGAACAACGCCAGCGACAGGCCACCCAGACCCAGCCGGAAGGTCTCGAACAGAATCCAGATCAGCCAGAACAGGCCGAAGGCCATGGCGCCCAGCGAAAGCGTCAAGGCGATCGCATTGATGCGCTTGCGGCGCCTGTGCATGGCCATGCGGCCGGAATCCAATGAGTTGATGCTCATGTGCGGCTCCCCTCGCCCTTCTTCAGCTGCGACAGCAGCACCTTTGACAGTGCCAGCACCACGAAGGTGATGAAGAACAGAATCAAGCCCAGATAGATCAGCGAGGCCTGGTGCAGGCCCTCCTCGGCCTCGGCAAACTCATTGGCCAGCGCCGAGGTGATGCTGTTGGCCGCGGCAAACAGCGACGGCGAATCGAGCTGGTTCATATTGCCGATCACGAAGGTGATGGCCATGGTCTCGCCCAGTGCCCGCCCCAGACCCAGCATGATGGCGCCGATCACGCCGGCCTTGGTGTACGGCAGCACCACGCGGAACACCACCTCCCAGGTCGTCGAACCCAGCCCGTAGGCCGATTCGCGCAGCATCGCCGGGGTGGTCTCGAACACATCGCGCATCACCGCGGCGATGAAAGGAATGATCATGATGGCCAGGATCACGCCGGCAGAGAAGATGCCTATGCCGACCGGCGCGCCTTCGACCAGGCGGCTGAGGACAGGCACCCCATGCAAAAGCTTTTGCAGCGGCTGCTGCACATAGGTGGCGAGGATGGGACCGAACACCAGCAGGCCCCACATCCCATAGACGATGGAGGGCACGGCGGCCAGCAGTTCCACCGCAATACCCAAGGGCCGGCGCAGCCAGCCGGGAGACAGCTCGGTCAGGAACAGGGCAATGCCGAAGCTCACCGGCACGGCGATCAGCAACGCGATGATGGAGGTCATCAAGGTGCCGTAAATCATCACCAGGCCGCCGTACTGGTTCTTCACCGGATCCCAGTCGCTGCGCCACAGAAAGCTCAGGCCGTACTCGCGTATCGCCGGCATCGCGCTGACCAGCAAGGAGCCGATGATGCCCAGCAGGAGCAGGAGCACCAGCCAGGCCGCACCGTGGGCGAGCAGCGAAAACACGATATCAGCCCAGGGCGAGGCCTTGCGCTGCACCGGTGGCTCGCCGACGGGCTCGGTGCGCGCCTTGTCTTGCGCCTGGGGGAAAGGTGAAGCGGGAAGAGTTGCGGCCACGGCCTGTCCTCGGTCAAATGGCAAACCGGACATCAGCGTCCGGTTTGCCTGCTCTCATCGATAGGATCCGATTACTTGAACGCCACGGCCTTGCCGGCGCCGTCCTTGATCTCGCCCCATTGCTTGCGCACCAGGTTCTTGACGCTATCCGGCAGGGTCACGTACTCCAGGTCAGCGGCCATCTTGTCGCCATTGCCATAGGCCCAGTCGAAGAACTTCAGCGAATTGGTGGCCTGGACCGGCTTGTCCTGGTTCTTGTGCATCAGGATGAAGGTGGCGCCGGTCAAGGGCCAGCTGTCCTTGCCCGGCTGCTCGGTCAGCACCTGGTAGAAGGACTTGTTCCAGTCGGCGCCAGCAGCGGCGGCCTTGAAGTTCAGGTCATCCGGGCCGACGAAGGCACCCGCAGCGTTCTTCATCAACACATGGGACATCTTGTTCTGCTTGGCGTAGGCGTACTCGACATAGCCGATGGCGCCGGGCAGGCGCTGCACGAAGGCCGACACGCCCTCGTTGCCCTTGCCGCCCGCACCGGTGGGCCAGTTCACTGCGGCGCCCTCGCCGACCTTGCTCTTCCACTCGGCATTCACCTTGGACAGGTAGTTGGTGAAGATGAAGCTGGTGCCCGAACCGTCGGCGCGGCGCACCACGGCGATCGCCTCGTCGGGCAGCGGCACACCGGGGTTCAGCGCGGTCAGCGCCGGGTCGTTCCACTTGGCGATCTTGCCCAGGTAGATGTCGCCCAGCAACTGGCCGGTCAACTTGATCTGGCCGGGCTGGATGCCCTTGATATTGACGACGGGCACCACGCCACCGATCACGGTGGGGAACTGCACCAGGCCGTCCTTGGCCAGTTCGTCGTCGGTCAGCGGCATGTCGGAGGCACCGAAGTCCACCGTCTTGGCACGGATCTGCTTCAGGCCTGCGCCAGACCCGACCGACTGGTAGTTGATGCGGGCACCGGTGGCCTTGTTGTAGGCATCGGCCCACTTCGAATAAACCGGGGCGGGGAAGCTCGCACCGGCACCGGTGACATCCTGGGCTTGCACCGAGGCGGCCAGAGTCATCGAGGCCGAGAGAATCAAAACGCTAGAAATCTGGGCAATTTTCATGATTCACCTGTCGCGGTGTAGGGGTTGGCAATGCCCTGCACTGTAGGGACGGCTGATGACAGTGATGTGACACAGCCTGTCATAAACATATCCTTTCGCACCCACATGAGAGTGAAGCGACCATTGTCACAATTCATCGCCGAGTTGTCACAAAGTCATTTCAGTTGCTCCACTGCGCAGCGCGCGGGGTCGGCGGCCACCAGCGCATCGGCAGAGGAGGTGGGAGGTCGGCCACGGCGGGCATAAAGAAGCTGGAGGTCGGTCCGTTCAGGGCCGGCCCAAGCTTCAGCCCGTCGTGGCCGGCCTCCCGCCCCCTCTGCCACCCCACGGCAGCGAAGCGCAAAGCATCGCCACCCTCGGACAAGTCGATCAGTTTCACTTCAGGCAGAAAAAAGCCTGGCGGGAGCCAGGCTTGCGCTCAGCGGATGAAAACCTATCAGGCGCGAATGGCCTCGGCCAGGCGTTCGGCCGACTGCTTGGCCACTGCCGCGTCGCTGGCCTCCACCATCACCCGCAGCAGCGGCTCGGTGCCCGAGGCACGTATCAGCACCCGGCCGCGGTTGCCCAGCTCGGACGTGACTTCGGCCTGCTCCTGGGCCAGACGGGCATTGCTCTTCCAGTCCTGGCCAGGCTGCAGGCGCACATTGATCAGCGTCTGCGGGAACAGGTTGACGTCTTGCAGCTGCTCGGCCATCGAGCGGCCGCTGCGGCAGATCGCCTGCAAGATCAGCAGCGCGCTGACGATGCCGTCGCCGGTGGTGTGCTTGTCCAGCGCCAGCAGATGGCCGGAGCCCTCGCCGCCCAGTTGCCAGCCACGGGCGATCAGCTCCTCCAGCACATAGCGGTCGCCGACCTTGGCGCGCACGAAGTCCACATCGCGGGCCTTCAGGGCCAGCTCCACGGCCATATTGGTCATCAGCGTGCCGACGGCACCGGGCACCGCCAGGCCGTGGTTCAGACGGTCGGCGACCATCAGGTACAGCAACTCGTCGCCGTTGAACAGACGGCCATCGCGATCGACAAACTGCAGGCGGTCGGCGTCGCCGTCCAGCGCAATGCCGTAATCGGCACCGTGCTCCTTGACCGCGGCCACCAGGGCAGCGGGGGCCGTGGCGCCGACACCGGCATTGATATTGAAGCCGTCCGGGCTGACACCGATCGAGATCACCTCAGCGCCCAGCTCGTGGAACACATCGGGGGCGACGTGGTAGGCGGCGCCGTGCGCCGCGTCGATCACCAGCTTCAGGCCGCGCAGCGACAGCTCGGAGCCGAAGCAGCTCTTGCAGAACTCGATGTAGCGGCCACGCGCATCTCCCAGACGCCGGGCCTTGCCCAGGCTGGCGGAGTCAACCCACACCGGTGGCTCGGCCAGCACACGCTCGACCTCGATCTCCCAGGCGTCGGGCAGCTTCTGGCCGGCGGCCGAGAAGAATTTGATGCCGTTGTCGGCAAAGGGGTTGTGCGAGGCGCTGATGACCACCCCCAGATCCTGGCGCAGCGCCCGGGTCAGGTAGGCGACGCCGGGCGTCGGCAGCGGGCCGGTCAACCAGACATCAACGCCGGCCGAGGCAAAACCGGCCTCCAGCGCCGCCTCTATCATGTAGCCGGACACACGCGTGTCCTTGCCGATCAGCACGCGGGGGCGACCGGGCGTCGTGGTGCGCAGCACGCGGCCAACGGCATGGCCCAGGCGCAGCATGAAGTCCGGGGTAATGGGCGCCTGGCCCACGGTGCCGCGAATGCCGTCGGTGCCGAAATAATTGCGTGTCATGTGTTCTTGTCCTCGTCTGAATTCTTGTCCTGGGTCGGCAGGCCGGTTGGAGCGCCTGCGGCCCTCCAGACCTTGAGCGCATCGACCGTGGGCGCCACATCGTGCACCCGCACAATGCTGGCGCCATGTGCCACCGCAGCCAGCGCGGCCGCAATGCTACCTGCTAAACGTTCGCTCACCGCCCGACCTGTCACCGCGCCCAGTGACGCTTTGCGCGACCAGCCCGCCAACAGCGGATAGCCCAGCGCGCAAAGCTGCATTTGTTCACGCAGCAACTGGAAGTTCTGCTGAGGCGATTTGGCAAAGCCGAAGCCGGGATCGAGCACGATGCGCTCGGCCGCGATGCCGGCGTCCCGCGCCGCCTGGGCGCGTGAGGCCAGAAAGGCAGCGACCTCGGCCGTCACATCCTGGTAGTCCAGCAATGCCTGCATCGTGCCGGGCTCGCCGCGCATATGCATCAGGCACAGACCGGCGCTGCCATGCGCGGCCAACGCATCGAGTGCGCCGGGCCGCTGCAGCGCGTGGATGTCATTGACGATGTCCACGCCCAGGTCCAGCGCCGCCCGCATCACCTCGGGCTTGAAGGTGTCCACCGACACCGGCACGCCCAGGCTCAGCGCCCCTTGCAGCACGGGCAGCACGCGGGCCAGCTCATCCTCGACCGACAGCGGCTGCGCACCCGGTCGGCTGGACTCGCCGCCAATGTCCAGGATGTCGGCACCCTCGGCCACCAGTCGCTCGCAATGCCGCAGCGCAGTGTGCGAATCGGCCCATTGGCCGCCATCAGAGAACGAGTCGGGCGTGACATTGACGATGCCCATCACGCGGGGCCGGCTCAGGTCTAGACGGAATCTGCGGGTCTGCCAGAACATGGCGCACTCAATCTATGAATCAATCAGGGAACGAAAAACGGGGCCTAAGCCCCGTTGTGGTCCGGGCAGCCAATCAGGCTGCTGCGGGTGCGTTGCCAGCCGTGACGGCCGGCGGCGTGCCGTCCGGCTTGTTGGGCGGCGCCACCCAGTCCTTGGGCGTGCGCGGCGGCTTGCCGGCCATGATGTCGTCGATCTGGTCAGCGTCAATGGTTTCCCATTCGAGCAGGGCCTTGGCCATCGCGTGCATCTTGTCCTGGTTGTCCTCGATGTGCTTGCGGGCAATCGTGTACTGCTCGTCGATGATGCGGCGTATCACCGCGTCGACCTTGCGCATCGTCTCTTCGGACATGCTGGTCGTCTTGGTCACCGAGCGGCCCAGGAACACTTCACCTTCGTTCTCGGCATAGACCATGGGGCCCAGCTCGTCGGTCATGCCGTAGCGGGTGACCATGTCACGGGCAATCGCCGTGGCGCGCTCAAAGTCATTGCTGGCGCCGGTGGTCATCTGGTGCATGAACACCTCTTCGGCGATACGACCGCCGAACAGCACCGAGATCGTGCTGAGCATGCGCTCCTTGTCCAGGCTGTAGCGGTCGCCCTCGGGCAGCTGCATCGTCACGCCCAGCGCGCGGCCGCGCGGTATCACCGTGACCTTGTGAACCGGGTCGGTCTTGGGCATCAGCTTGGCCACCAGCGCGTGACCGGCCTCGTGGTAGGCGGTGTTCTTGCGCTCCTCCTCGGGCATGATCATGGACTTGCGCTCGGGGCCCATCATGATCTTGTCCTTGGCCTTCTCGAAGTCGACCATTTCGACCACGCGGCCACTGCGGCGAGCGGCGAACAGGGCGGCCTCATTGACCAGATTGGCCAGATCAGCACCTGAGAAACCGGGCGTGCCACGGGCCAGGATGTCGGCACGTATGTCCTGCCCGACCGGCACCTTGCGCATATGCACATTCAGGATCTGCTCGCGGCCACGCACATCCGGCAGGGTCACATAGACCTGGCGATCGAAACGGCCCGGGCGCAGAAGGGCCGGGTCGAGGATGTCCGGGCGGTTGGTCGCGGCCATCACGATCACGCCCAGATTGGTCTCGAAGCCGTCCATCTCGACCAGCATCTGGTTCAGGGTCTGCTCGCGCTCGTCATTGCCGCCGCCGAGACCGGCACCGCGATGACGACCGACCGCGTCGATTTCGTCAACGAAGATGATGCAGGGGGCGCTCTTCTTGGCCTGCTCGAACATATCGCGCACGCGGGCCGCGCCCACGCCGACGAACATTTCAACGAAGTCGGAACCCGAAATCGAGAAGAAAGGCACCTTGGCCTCGCCGGCGATGGCCTTGGCCAGCAGGGTCTTGCCGGTGCCCGGAGGGCCGACCAGCAGCACGCCGCGGGGAATGCGGCCGCCGAGCTTCTGGAATTTCTGCGGGTCCTTCAGGAAGTCGACCAGCTCCTTGACCTCTTCCTTGGCCTCGTCGCAACCGGCGACATCGGCGAAGGTAGTGGTGTTGTTGGCTTCATCGAGCATGCGTGCCTTGGACTTGCCAAAGCTGAAAGCACCGCCCTTGCCACCGCCTTGCATCTGGCGCATGAAATAGACCCAAACGCCAATCAGCAGAATCATCGGCCCCCAGCTGATCAGGATGTTCATCAGCAGCGACGGCTCTTCGCGGGGCTTGACCTCGAACTTGACATTGCTGGCCAGCAGATCGCCGGTCAGGCCGCGATCAATGATGCTGCCAATCGTGCGCAGCTTCTTGTCGTCGATCGTCACGGCGAGGATTTCGATATTGCCAGGGCCTTCCTGGATCACCACGCTCTTTACACGCTTGGCGCGGACTTCTTCCAGGAAGTCCGAGTAACCGATCTGGTTACCCGTGGTCGCGCCTCGATCGAACTGTTTGAACACGGTGAATAGCACCAGTGCTATCACCAGCCAAACAGCTACCTTCGAGAACCATTGATTGTTCACCGCGACTCCTTGTTCCTGTCAATTGCCGGTGGGCCCCGTGTTGACTCGCAACTTCGGCCCGTTCACGACATATGGGGTTGATTCTATTGCAGTCAAGTAGGGGCAATCACGGGCCAAGACCCTGCGCCCCCGGGGAGATTGCGCACATTGACCTGGCGCAACGCAATTTCTGCTGTTTCGACAGCCCCTGACCCCTACTTGAGACCGATACCGACCAGAAAAGTCTCCGAAGAACGGTCCCGCGAGGCCTTCGGCTTGATCGCCTTGACTCGCTTGAAGGTCTTCTTGAACAGATCGTTCAGCTGGCTGTAACCGCTGCCGTGGAACACCTTGCTGACCAGCACGCCCTCGGGCTTGAGGTGGGAGACCGAGAATTCGATCGCCAGTTCCACCAGATGGGAAATTCTTGCTGCATCGACGCCTTCGATGCCCGAGAGATTGGGCGCCATGTCCGACACCACCAGGTCCACCGGCCTGCCGGCCAGTTCGGTCTCCAACTGGGCCAGCACCGCTTCCTCGCGGAAGTCGCCCTGGATGAAGACCACGCCTTCGATAGGCTCGAACTCCAGCAGGTCCAGCGCGATGATGGTGCCGTTCAGGTCACCGACCGCGGCGCCACCAACACCGGCCTCCTTGGGTGCGAAGCGCCGCCGCAGATACTGGCTCCAGGCGCCCGGCGCTGCGCCAAGATCGACAACCACCTGGCCCGGGCGTATCAGTTGCAAGGACTCGTCGATTTCCTTCAGCTTGTAGGCCGCACGGGCGCGATAACCGTCTTTTTGCGCCATGCGTACATAGGCATCGGACAGGTGCTCGTTGAGCCATGCCTTGTTTACTTTTTTGCTTTTTGTGTCGATCTTCATGCTGCGTCGATAATAGCGGTATGCCTGCAATTCAACTGAACCCTGCCCAGCGCAAGGAAAAACGCGCTGATGCCCACCACCTTGACCCCGTGGTGATGATTGGTTCCGATGGACTCACCCCCAATGTCGTCAAGGAAGTTGACGCCGCCCTGAAGGCCCATGGCCTGATCAAGGTGCGCGTTTTCTCCGATGACCGCGATGGGCGCGAGGCCGCGTTCGCACAACTGTGCGATCAACTCGGTGCCGCCCCTATCCAACACATCGGCAAACTGCTGGTGTTGTGGCGGCCGATCCCGGACCCGGTGGTCACCGAGGACGAGAACCGCAAGCCGGGGCCGCGCACGGTCAAGATCGTCAAGTTCTCCAAGAGCGGCAACAACCGCCCTCAGGTGAAGAAGGTTCAGGTGCTGGGCAACCAGCGCGTGGCCCAGGGCGGCGAGATCAAGCGCGCCAAGAAACGCATCGGCAGCATCAAGAAGTCGAACGTTCAGGAGCAGTAGGCCGCAGCGCGCTGGCACGCCATGCCAGCGTGATCAGCAGCAAGCCCTTGAAGGCGAAGAAGCCGCTGGACATGGCATGCAGGGCACCAAAGCTCAGGCTGCCCTGCCCCGCCCGCGCCGCGTCCATCTGCGGCTGCAGTGCGTAGTAACCGGCCACGGTGCAGAACAGGGCACCGGCGGCCAACAAGAACTCGGCCGTGACGACCTTGGGCTCATCGCGGGTCAGCCGTCGCTCTATCAGTATCAGCAACATGGCCAGAGCCAGGCTGGCCGCCGCCTCCATTGCGAACAAGCGGCCGACGAAGCGCCCGGCATCTGGGCGCTCGAGCACCGCGAACGCCGCCGGCGCGGCAAAGGCCCCCACGCAGATCACGATGCCCAGCCAGACCGCGCTGAGCAGGCCGCGAAGGCGTCGCAGCAGCATGGTCAGAGGTAGCGAACCTGGATGATTTCGTAGCGCTTCACGCCGCCCGGCGCCTGCACATCGGCCACGTCGCCGACTTCCTTGCCAATCATCGCGCGCGAAATCGGCGAGCCGATCGAGATCTTGCCCTTCTTCAGATCGGCCTCGTCTTCGCCGACGATCTGATAGGTCACGGCAGCACCGGACTCTTCTTCTTCCAGATCAACGGTGGCACCGAAGACCACGCGGCCACCGGCGTCCAAGGTGCTGGGGTCGATGATCTGGGCCGCCGCGAGCTTGCTTTCCACTTCCAGGATGCGGCCTTCGATGAAGCCCTGCTTGTCTTTGGCGGCCTCGTACTCGGCGTTTTCGGACAGATCACCCTGGGCGCGCGCCTCGGCGATGGCCTTGATGACTTCGTGGCGCTCGACGGTCTTCAGCCGATGCAGCTCTTCCTTGAGCAGTTCGGCGCCGTTTTTGGTGATGGGAATCGTGGCCATGATCGAAAAACCTTTGACTTGGGGTCAGACCACCTCGTGCTCTGACCTCAACTGACTGAGACAAAATGAAACCGCCGCCCGGCAGGCATTTGCCTGGCACCGGCGGCGGTATTGGGGACTGAACGCGAGTTTAGTGCAGTTCCGCGTGCAACTCTTGCAGGGATTGCACCACCAGATCGTCCTGATGCTTCATGCCCTCCACGGCGGCTTCGCAGCCGGCCATGGTGGTGTAGTAGGTCACCCGGTTGGCCAGCGCGGCCTGGCGGATGTGGCGGCTGTCGGCGATGGCCGTGCGGGTTTCGTCCACCGTGGTGAACACCAGCTGGATTTCGCCGGCCTTGACCATGTCGACGATGTGCGGTCGGCCGTCCTTGACCTTGTTGACCGTGCGCACCGGCACGCCGCCCTCGGCAATCGCCGCGGCCGTGCCCTTGGTCGCCACCACGCTGTAGCCCAGTGCGACCAGATCGCGAGCCACCACGACGGCGCGTGCCTTGTCGCTGTTCTTCACCGTGATGAGCACCGTGCCCTGGCTGGGCAGGCGCGAGCCAGCCCCCAGCTGGCTCTTCAGCATCGCTTCGCCGAAGGTGCGCCCTGCCCCCATGACCTCGCCGGTGGAGCGCATTTCCGGGCCAAGCACCGGGTCCACGCCCGGGAACTTGTTGAACGGGAACACCGCCTCCTTGACGCTGAAATACGGCGGCACGACCTCGGCCGGCACCTGACCATTCGGGCTCAGCTGATCGGCCAGCTTGCGGCCGGCCATGCAGCGTGCGGCAATCTTGGCCAGCGGCTGGCCGGTCGCCTTGCTGACGAAGGGCACCGTGCGCGAGGCGCGCGGGTTCACTTCGAGCACATAGACGACGGCGTTCTCACCCTCGCCCTGGATGGCGAACTGCACATTCATCAGGCCGACGACCTTCAAGGCCTTGGCCATCAGCTTGGTCTGGCGGCGCAATTCGTCCTGCAGCGCAGCCGAAAGGGCATAGGGTGGCAGCGAACAGGCCGAGTCACCCGAGTGCACGCCGGCCTGCTCGATGTGCTCCATGATGCCGCCTATCATCACGTCGACGCCATCACCGATGCAGTCCACGTCGACCTCTACCGCGTCGTCCAGGAAGCGGTCCAGCAGCACCGGAGACTTCTCGGAGACACGCACCGCTTCGCGCATATAGCGCTCCAGATCCTTGTCGCCGTGGACGATCTCCATCGCCCGGCCGCCCAGCACATAGCTGGGGCGCACGACCAGCGGGTAGCCGATCTCTTGCGCCAGTATCAGCGCCTGCTCTTCGGTGCGGGCGGTGCGATTCGGCGGCTGCTTCAGGCCCAGTTCGTGCAGCAGCTTCTGGAAGCGCTCACGGTCTTCGGCGATATCAATGCTCTCCGGCGAGGTGCCGATGATGGGCACGCCATTGGCTTCCAGGTCCAGTGCCAGCTTCAAGGGGGTCTGGCCGCCGTACTGGACGATCACGCCGACCGGCTTTTCCTTCTCGACGATCTCCAGCACGTCTTCCAGGGTCACCGGCTCGAAGTACAGGCGGTCGCTGGTGTCGTAGTCGGTCGAGACGGTCTCTGGGTTGCAGTTGACCATGATGGTCTCGTAGCCGTCTTCGCGCATCGCCATCGCCGCGTGCACGCAGCAGTAGTCGAACTCGATGCCCTGGCCGATGCGGTTCGGCCCGCCACCCAGCACCATGATCTTCTTGTTGCTGGTCGGCTCGGCCTCGCACTCTTCGTCGTAGGTCGAGTACATGTACGCGGTCTGCGTCGCGAACTCGGCCGCGCAGGTGTCCACCCGCTTGTAGACCGGGCGCACGCCCAGTGCGTGGCGCTTCTGGCGCAGCACATGCTGATTGGTGCCCATCAGCTTGGCCAGGCGGCGATCGGAGAAGCCCTTCTTCTTCAGGAAGCGCAGCTCGTCGGCGCTCAGGCTTTCCAGCGTGCGGGCAGCCACCACCTTCTCGGTCTTGATGATGTCCTCGATCTGGGCCAGGAACCAGGGGTCGATCTTGGTTTCTTCGAACACCTCATCGAGGCTCATGCCGATGCGGAAGGCATCACCGACGAAGAGGATGCGCTCGGGGCCGGCTTCGCCGATCTCCTGCACGATCTCTTCACGGTCCGTCGAGCGCTCGCTGAGCCCGTCGATGCCGGTCTCCAGGCCGCGCAAGGCCTTCTGGAACGACTCCTGGAAGGTGCGGCCCATGGCCATCACCTCGCCGACCGACTTCATCTGCGTCGTCAAGCGAGAATCGGCGGCCGGGAACTTCTCGAACGCAAAGCGCGGGATCTTCGTGACGACGTAATCGATGCTGGGCTCGAACGAGGCCGGCGTGGCGCCGCCGGTGATGTCGTTGCGCAGCTCATCGAGCGTGTAGCCCACGGCCAGCTTGGCAGCGACCTTGGCGATCGGGAAGCCGGTCGCCTTCGAGGCCAGGGCCGAGGAACGCGACACCCGCGGATTCATCTCGATCACCGTCATCCGGCCGTTGGCCGGGTTGATCGAGAACTGCACATTGGAGCCGCCGGTGTCGACGCCGATTTCGCGCAGGATGGCGATAGAGGCATTGCGCAGCAGCTGGTATTCTTTGTCGCTGAGCGTCTGTGCCGGGGCCACGGTGATCGAGTCGCCAGTGTGTATGCCCATCGGGTCCAGGTTCTCGATCGAGCAGATGATGATGCAGTTGTCTGCGCGGTCGCGCACGACCTCCATCTCGTACTCTTTCCAGCCGATCAGCGACTCCTCGATCAGCAGTTCCTTGGTCGGCGACAGGTCCAGACCGCGCTTGCAGATCTCTTCGAACTCTTCCGGGTTGTAGGCAATGCCGCCGCCGGTGCCGCCCAGGGTGAAGCTGGGGCGGATGACCATGGGGAAGCCGCTGCCGCCGATATCGGCCTGGATGCGCTTTTGCACGCTCCAGGCCTCTTCCAGCGAATGGGCGATGCCGGACTTGGCCGAGTCCAGGCCGATCTTGGTCATCGCGTCCTTGAACTTCAGGCGGTCCTCGGCCTTCTCGATCGCGTGCTCGTTGGCACCGATCATCTCGACCTTGTACTTGTCGAGCACGCCATGCTTGTGCAGGTCCAGCGCGCAGTTCAGCGCGGTCTGGCCACCCATCGTGGGCAGGATGGCGTCCGGGCGCTCCTTGGCGATGATCTTCTCGACCACCTGCCAGGTGATGGGCTCGATATAGGTCACATCGGCCATCTCCGGGTCGGTCATGATGGTCGCCGGATTGCTGTTGACCAGGATGACCTTGTAACCCTCTTCGCGCAGCGCCTTGCAGGCCTGTGCGCCGGAGTAGTCGAATTCGCAGGCCTGTCCGATGATGATCGGGCCGGCGCCGATGATGAGAATGCTTTTGAGATCGGTACGTTTTGGCATGGGTGTCTCCGTCAGACCTTGGTCATCAGACCGATGAAGCGGTCAAACAGATAGGCAATATCGTGCGGGCCGGGGCTGGCCTCCGGGTGGCCCTGGAAGCAGAAGGCCGGCTTGTCGGTGCGGGCCAGGCCCTGCAGGGTGCCGTCGAACAGGCTCACATGGGTGGCGCGCATGTTCGCGGGCAAGGTGCTGGCATCGACGGCGAAGCCATGGTTCTGGCTGGTGATGCTGACGCGGCCGTCGTCCAGGTCCTTGACCGGATGGTTGGCGCCGTGGTGGCCGAACTTCATCTTGAAGGTCTTGGCGCCACTGGCCAGCGCCATGATCTGGTGGCCCAGGCAGATGCCGAAGGTCGGAATGCCGGATTCGATGATCTCGCGCGCAGCGGCGATCGCATAGTCGCAGGGCTCAGGGTCGCCGGGGCCATTGCTCAGGAACACGCCATCGGGCTTGAGCTTGAAGACCTCGGACGCGGGCGTCTGCGCCGGCACGACCGTGATCTTGCAGCCGCGCGAGGCCAGCATGCGCAGGATGTTGTACTTGACGCCGAAGTCATAGGCGACAACGTGGAACTTCGGCTCGGTCTGCTCGCCGTAGCCTCCCACCAGCTGCCACTCGGTCTGCGTCCAGGCATAGCCCTCTTTGGCGGACACCACCTTGGCCAGGTCCTGGCCCACCATATTCGGCGCGCTGCGCGCCTTGGCGATCGCATCGGCCACATGGGCGTCGCTCAGCGTTTCGCCGGCAGCCAGCGTCATGATGCAGCCGTTCTGCGCGCCGCTGGTGCGCAGCAGGCGGGTCAGGCGACGGGTGTCGATGTCGGCAATCGCTACCGTGCCCTCGTCTTTCAGATACTGCGCGAGCGTGCGGCTCATGCGGAAGTTGGAGGCGAGAAGCGGCAGATCCTTGATGATCAGACCGGCGGCAAAGGTCTTCGAGGCCTCGACATCCTCATCGCTGACGCCGTAATTGCCGATGTGCGGATACGTGAGCGTCACGATCTGCTGGCAATAGCTCGGGTCGGTGAGGATTTCCTGGTAGCCGGTGAGCGCGGTGTTGAACACCACTTCGCCGACTGTGTGACCGGCGGCGCCGATCGAGGTGCCCTTGAAGACCGTGCCGTCTGCAAGTGCGAGGAGTGCGGGGGGCAGAACTGGCAGCACGGGAAACTCCGGGTTGTGCGCGCCCAGCTCTGCTCCGGGGGAGCCTGAGTCCGGTGAGGAAACGACGGGAGTTTCGCTGAGTGCGTGGGTGTTGGCGGGTAAACCTGTGGATTCTAACTGATCAGGGTTAGTCCGGACTCAACTCACGCACTGAGCAGCCCCTCATGACCGCGTCATGACAGGAAAATTCGTTCCGATTCAGCCCTGCAGCGCGGCAATACCTGCACGGGCGATCTGCACATCTTCGCTGGACTTGACGCCGCTGACGCCCACCGCACCGACGCATTGGCCTTCGACCAGGATGGGCACGCCGCCCTCCAGCAGGCCCTGCAGCCCTGGCGCACTGAGGAAGGAAACGCGGCCCTGATTGACCATGTCCTCATAGACCTTGCTTTCGCGGCGGCCCAGCGCGGCCGTCTGGGCCTTGGCCGGGGCGATCTGGGCCGAAATCGGCGCGGCGCCGTCCAAGCGCTGCAGCCACAGCAGATGACCACCGTCATCGACGATGGCAATGCTGACGGCCCACTGATTGGCTACCGCCTCGGCTTCAGCGGCGGCGGCGATGCTGCGCACATCGGCAAGGGTCAGAACGGGTTTGTGATTCATGGCGATTGAACTCGAAGAGAAAAGTGCACTCTACGACAAGGTGCGGCGCTGTTTCAGCCACGGGAACGCAAAGCTGTTGCAGCCTCGGTGTGCTCCGCCCCTTGGAAAGTACCGAGAAGACCGCATCTACCGGCGAACGGCTTCGCCATAGAATGCCGCCGGGGCCATCAGACGGCCCGCTCTCTCACATAGGAGGTTTTATTCATGAATGAAAGCCTGCACACCGTCTTGGGTGGCAACGCATCGGCCGGGTCCATGGCGACCCAGCGCCAGCGCGTGCTGCGAAACACTTACTGGCTCCTGGCCCTGTCCCTGGTACCCACCGTGCTGGGCGCCTGGGTCGGCGTGAGCACCGGCATCCTGTCCACGATGGGCAATGGCATGAGTGCCATCCTGTTCCTGGCCGGCGCCTTCGGCTTCATGTTCGCGATCGAGAAGACCAAGGAGTCGAGCACCGGCGTCTACGTGCTGCTGGGCTTCACCTTCTTCATGGGCCTGATGCTGTCGCGCATGCTGGCCGTGATCCTAGGCTACAAGAACGGCTCCTCGCTGATCATGACGGCCTTTGGCGGCACGGCCGGGGTGTTCTTCGCGATGGCCTCGCTGTCATCGGTCATCAAGCGCGACCTGTCCGGCATGGGCAAGTTCCTGATGGTCGGCGCGGTGATTCTGCTGGTGGTCGGCCTGGTCAACATCTTCGTGCAATCGTCGGCGCTGATGCTGACGATGCTGGTGCTGTCCATCGCCGTGTTCTCGGCCTTCATGCTGTACGACATCAAGCGCATCATCGACGGCGGCGAAACCAACTACATCAGCGCCACGCTGGCCCTGTACCTGGACGTTTACAACGTGTTCCAGAGCCTGCTGGCTCTGCTGGGCATCTTCGGTGGTGACCGCGACTGATTCTGGTTCTACCCAAGCGAAAGGGGCCCTCGGGCCCCTTTTCTTTTGCATCCTGCGCGGACTAGATCCGCTCAAACACCGCCATGCTCTCAACGTGAGCGGTGTGCGGGAACATATTCACCGCCCCCGCCGACACGCAGCGGTAGCCGGCCTGGTGCACCAGCAGCCCCGCATCGCGCGCCAGGGTGGACGGGCCGCAGCTGACGTAGACGATGCGCTTCGGCGGCTGCCAGCCCGGTGCCAGCTCGGGGTTCTGATGGATGTCGGCCAGCGCCTTGACCAGGGCAAAAGCGCCCTCGCGCGGCGGGTCGATCAGCCATTTGTCGGCCTGGCCATCGGCGGCCAGCAACTCGGGTGTCATCTCGAACAGATTGCGGGCGACGAAGCTCGTGCGATCGCTCAGGCCATTGCGCTGGGCGTTCTCGCGTGAGCGCTGCACCAGGGCCTCGCTGCCCTCGATGCCCAGTACCTCGCGGGCCTGGGTGGCAATTGGCAGGGTGAAGTTGCCGAGGCCGCAGAACCAGTCGATCACCCGCTCGTCCTTTTGCGCATCGAGCAGGCGCAGCGCGCGGCCCACCAGCACCTGGTTGATGGAGTGGTTGACCTGGGTGAAGTCGGTCGGCTTGAACGGCATCACGACGCCGAACTCGGGCAGCGAATAGGCCAGCTCGGGGCCGCCCTCATCGAGCAGATGAACGGTGTCCGGCCCCTTGGGCTGCAACCACCACTGCACGCCGTGTTCGGCGGCAAAGGCGCGCAGCTTTGCCAGATCCCCGTCGGTCAAGGGCTCCAGATGGCGCAGCACCAGGGCGATGACCTGGTCGCCCATGGCCAGCTCGATCTGCGGCAGGCGTTCGATCTGGTCCATGCTCTGCACCAGCGCGCGCATCGGCATCAGCATGTCGCTGACCTTCTTCGGCAGCACCGCGCAGCTCTGCATATCGGCCACATAGCGGCTCTTGCGCTCATGAAAGCCGACCAGTACCGTACCCTTCTTCTGCACATGGCGCACCGACATACGGGCGCGGTAGCGGTAACCCCAGGCCGGGCCCTCGATCGGCCGCAGCAGCGTCTCGGCCTTGACCTTGCCCAGATGCCACAAATTGTCTTCCAGCACCCGCTGCTTGACGGCCACCTGGGCCGCCACATGCAGATGCTGCATCTTGCAGCCGCCGCAGGCACCGGCATGCAGGCCGAAATGCGGGCAGCCCGGTTCGACGCGCTGCGAGCTTTCGCGCCGCATCGCCGTCATCGTGGCCTGCTCCCAATTCTTCTTGCGCCGTCCGGCGTTGACCTGGACTTGCTCGCCCGGCAAAGCCCCTTCGATGAACACCACCTTGCCCTCGCTGCTGTGAGCAACCCCTTGGGCTTCGAGGTCCAGCGACTCTACGTTGAGCCATTCTTGATCTGTCGTCATGGGCGCAATTATCGCTGCCCCCTGGCTTGCAGGTGGCCGCCAGGGCGGCAGGTCTTCATAATGCCGCTCCAAACGATTGCCGAAAAGAACGATCCCGTCCATGCTCAACCGTCTTGCTGCCCTGGGCCTCTGTGGTCTGCTCCTGCATGGGCCGGCGCAGTCACAGGCCTTGGCGGTGCCCGCAGGCATGCGCGCCGAGGGCCTGCCGGCGCTGTCGGCCCGGCCGGAGCCTCTGCTGCAGCAATACCAGGACCTGACGCCCCACAGCTTCGTTGCCTGGCATCCGGCGAGGCTGGAGATGCTGGTGCTGGCCCCTCACGGCGATGTGCGCCAGTTGCATCGATTGAGCCAACCCATGGGCCGCATGGAGCCACTGACCGAGGGCGCTGATCCGGTGACCTCGGCCAGCTACGAACCCCAGCGCGGCAGCTTCATCGTCTTCACCCGGGATCAAGGGGGTGACGAGGCCTATCAGCTGTTCCGCCTCGATCCGGACAGCCGCTACATCGAGGCACTGAGCGAGCGTGGTCGCAAGGTGGGCGACTACAGGATGTCGCCCGATGGCCGCTGGCTGGCCTACACCTCGCTGAGCCTGGACGCCAGCAATACGGAAGCCGAAGGGGGCGCTCGTCACGCGAATGTGGAACTGCGCCTGCTCAACCCGCTGGACTCGCAATCCCAGCGCCTGCTGCTGAAGGTCGAGAAGGAGCGGCTATCCGGGCTGCACTTCAGCCCCGACGGCAAATCACTGTTGTTCACCCATTCCGAGGGCGCTTCCGCCAGCGGCAGCTGGCGGGTGGATCTGGGCAATGGCCGGCTGTCGCGCCTGATCGCCGCGGCCGATGACGCCTCCGAGCAGGAGCGGCCCGAGGCCTTCGACCAACAGCTGTGGTCCAGCGCGCCGGGCGCGGAGTTCCAGCAGCTGCAGGTATTCAACCTCGTCAGCGGCGAGAAGCGCCGCTTCGAGCTGGGCCAGCCCTACGACGTCGAGGCTGTCGCGAGCCCACGGCATCCTGAACAGCCGGTGGCTACCTTGATCAACCAGGGCGGCATCTCGAGGCTGCGCCTGTTCGACCCCCAGCGCAGCAGCTTCCTGCCGACACTGAAGCTGGATCTGCCGGCCGGGATCATGAGCAACCCGCAATGGCATGCGCAGCGCTCCCTGCTGGCCTTCACCCACAGCTCGGCGCGCAGTCCGGGCGAGGTGATTGTCTACAACCATGCGGAGCGCAATTTCGTCGCCTGGACGGGGCGCCGCTCCCGCATCAGCGGCCATGGCCCCGCGGAGCCGAGCCTGATACGCTGGAGCAGCTTTGATGGCCGCGAGATCAGCGGCTTCTACTACCCGGCAAGCCACCACTTTCCGGGCAAACGGCCCGTCATCATCAGCCTGCACGGCGGGCCCGCGGCGCAGTCGCGCCCGGGATTCCTGGGTCGCATGAATGCCTATCCGGCACAGCTGGGGGTGGCCCTGATCTACCCCAATGTGCGTGGCTCGTCCGGCTACGGCAGAACTTTCCAGGATCTGGACAATGGCCGCAAGCGAGAGGACGCGGTGAAGGATGTGGGTGCGCTGCTGGACTGGATCGCCCTGCAGCCGGAGCTTGATGCCAGCCGCGTGCTCGTCCAGGGTGGCAGCTATGGCGGCTATATGGCCCTGGCCGTGGCCACACTCTACTCGGAGCGCATCGCCGGCAGCATCGCCCGGGTGGGCATGTCCAATCTCGTCAGTTTTCTGGAGCACACCGAGAGCTACCGACGGGACAACCGGCGCCTGGAGTATGGCGACGAACGCATCCCGGAGATGCGCCAGTTCCAGCAAAGCATCTCACCGCTGACGCGCGCCGATCGGATCCGCAAGCCGCTGATGGTCGTGCATGGCATGAACGACCCGCGCGTGCCCTACAACGAAGCGGTGCAGATGGTTCAGGCAGTGCGCCGTAACGGCACGCCGGTGTGGTTTCTGGCCGCCGAGGACGAGGGCCATGGTTTCAAGAAGAGTGTCAACGCGACGTTTCTCTTCCGGGCGACACTGGAGTTCACCAGGCAGGTGCTGAGCCTGCCCTGAGCCCGGACGGACGAGGCGGAAGCCTCGGCCCGCCTGGCGAAGGCCCGGCCGCGATACAAGCGGACGGGCTGAGCCCGGCCAGCGTCAGAAAATGGCGTCTCTGTCGACGCCGTGTCGCACCATATTGCGCTTGAGCTTGACCAGCGCCTCCTGCTGGATCTGACGGATGCGCTCGCGCGTCAGGCCCAGGCGCAGGGCCAGCAGCTCCAGGGTCTCGGGTTCGCGGTCGGCCAGGCCGTAGCGGCCGGACAGCACCTCGCGCTCGCGGTCGTTGAGTCCCTCCATGCCGTGCTTGAGCAGCAGGTCCAGCTCATGACTGAGGGTCAGGCCCAGCGGGTCCAGCGCATGCTCGTCGGCCACCAGGTCCAGCATCGATTCGCCGCCATCACCACCATTGCGGTCCAACGGCGCATCCAGCGAGGTCGGGTACTCGGCATAGGTCAGCAACTCTGCCACCTCGGCCACCGGGCGGCCCAGCAGCTTGGCAATGTCTTCGGCGCGCACCGCGCCCTCGCCGCCGTCCGGGGCATTCAGATCGGGCACCGTGTCGGCACCGTCCAGGCTGCTGGAGCCCGGATGGCCATGGGCCGCCTCCAGCATGCGGCGCGCCTTCAGCACATGGTTGAGCTCGCGCACCACATGCACCGGCAGGCGCACCAGGCGGGCCTGATGCATCAGCGCACGCTCGACGCTCTGGCGTATCCACCAGCTGGCATAGGTCGAGAAGCGAAAGCCGCGCTCGGGCTCGAACTTGCCGATCGCGTGCATCAGGCCGAGATTACCCTCCTCGATCAGATCGCTCATCGGCAGGCCGCGGCCGAGGTAGTTCTTGGCGATGCTGACGACCAGACGCAGGTTGTGCTCGATCATCGCCTGCCGGGCCTCGAAGTCGCCGGCGCGGGCACGCAGTGCGGTGTCGTACTCCTGCTGAGGAGTCAGCAAGGGTGTGCGGCGAATGTCGCGCAGATAGCTCTGCAAGGCATTGCCGGTGACGTTGTCGGCGGCCTCCATCTGCGCCAAAGCCGGCGGCGTCAGGTCGTCAAGATCGGCCTTGCCCAAGGCCTGGCTCATGCCGTCAAGATCGGGCCCATGCGTGGAGGCGGGGGCCGAGGCCAGGCCCTGTTTGGGTGCAGCACGCTTTGAACCACTCATCGTCGCGCTCCACTTCTGTGACCTGGACCTCGTCGGCTAGCGTGCCGGCAGGAGCTTGGCCGGGTCTATCGGCTTGCCCTGCTTGCGCACTTCGAAATGCAGCTTGACCTGATCGGCATCACTGGATCCCATCTCGGCAATCTTCTGCCCGCGCCGCACCGCCTGGTCTTCCTTCACCAGCAGCGTCTGGTTGTGGGCATAGGCCGTCAGGTAGGTCGTGTTGTGCTTGATGATGACCAGATTGCCGTAGCCGCGCAAGCCGGATCCTGCGTAGACGACACGGCCATCGGCCGCAGCCAGCACCGGGTCACCAGGCTTGCCGCCAATGGCCAGGCCCTTGTTGCGGGCCTCGTCGAAGCCGGCCAGCAGATTGCCCGAGGCCGGCCAAGCCCAGTTGACATCCTCGTCTCCGTCCTTGGCCGGGGCCGGTGCGGCGGCGGCAACCGCCGAAGCGGCGGCACCGACGGTGGCCGCCGAGCCGGCGGCGGCCGTCACACCGGGCTTGGCGTCCAGGGGCCGGGTCTCCACCTTGGCGCTGTTCACGCCGCGGGTGCTGGCCGCGGCAGCGTCCACATTGGGCGGCAGCACGCGCAGCACCTGGCCCACCTCGATCAGATTCGGGTTGTCCAGGCCATTCCACTTCACCAGGTCGCGCCAGTTCTGCCCGTTGTCCAGGCCGATACGGATCAGGGTGTCGCCCGGCTTGATCGTGTAATAGCCCGGCTTGCCGGCGTTCTCGGCGCCGGGCAGCACCTTGCCGGCATCCGGCGTCGCGGCCGGGGTCGCATTCGGTGCGGTGGCGGGCGCCGGCCTGGTCGTCACCGGGCCGGTGGGGCGCTGCTCGACCGGCGCGCGGTTCAGCGTGGAACCGCAGGCGGCCAGCAGTGCGGCGGCCGTCAGGCTGCAAAGCGTGGCGGCCAGCGAGGGTGATTTCACAGCGGTGTTCACGGATTGAGTCATAGCCTGTCGTTGCGCCCCGCTCGGGGGCTGTACTGAATGGCGATTCTGGGTCTTGTCGGACGCCATGAAGCACCTACATGACGCCTGATTTTAGGGGGACGAAGTGAACGGCCTCATAGGCGTTGCGCACAAATCTTGTAACGCCGCGCTCCAGCACATGATCCACCACCACCAAGACCTGACCCTGGCCGGTGGCCTGTGACATCGGTGCGATCAGTCGCCCGCCGGGCGCCAGCTGGGCCAGCCACTCGGGCGGCAGGTCGTCGCCGCCAGCGGCGGCAATGATGCTGTCATAGGGCGCGCCGGGCCTGTGCCCGAGCCGCCCATCACCGTAGATCAGACGAATCTTGTGTGCACGCGTCGCGGCAAGATTCTCGCGTGCCTTGTCGTGCAACGGCCGCAGCCGCTCGATCGACACCACCTCGCGCGCCAGCTGGGCCAGCACCGCGGCCTGATAGCCGCAGCCGGTGCCGATCTCCAGCACCTTGCCGAGCTGGCCACCGGCCTGCGCCTGGGCGCCACCGAGCAGCAGCGCGATCATGCGCCCGACGACGGAAGGCTTGGAGATGGTCTGGCCATGGCCGATGGGCAGGCTGGTGTCTTCATAGGCCTGGGTGGCCAGCGCGGTGTCAACGAACAGATGACGCTGCACGGCGCTGAGTGCCTGCAGCACGCGCTCGTCGCGCAGGCCTTCTTGCTGCAGACGCTGCACCATGCGCAGGCGCACGCCGGCCGAATCCAGCCCCAGACCGGTGGGTGCGCTCAGGCGCGCGGCATGGTCGGCAGCCTGCTGCAGATGCAGTTGCGGGCGCAGCACCGTGCGCACCGGGCCGGTGGCCCCAGCGGTCGATTGCGAGACCTTGTTCAATGGCAGAGGGAAGCGCTTGGCGCGCCCTTCGCTCATGGTCAGGCGCCGCCCAGACGCTGACGCCAGGCGCCCAGGCCTGCGTGTTCGGTCAGATCAACCTGCAGTGGCGTGATAGAGACCTGCCCCAGGGCCGTGGCGTGGAAGTCGGTGCCCTCCCCGGCCTCGCGGGCATCGCCTGCCGGGCCGATCCAGTAGATCGTTTCGCCGCGGGGATTGCTCTGGCGTATCACCGGCTCACTGGCATGGCGCCGCCCCAGGCGCGTGACGACGCGGGGCAGGTTACGGGCATCGGCACGGTTCGGGATGTTGACGTTCAGCAGGTACGGCGCCTGGGCGCCGCTGGCCAGCACCTGGTCGATGATGGCCCGCGCCGTCTGCGCGGCAGCCTCCAGATGGGTCCAGCCCTTCTCGGCCTGCGAGAAGGCGATCGACGGAATGCCGAACAGATAGCCCTCGGTGGCGGCCGCCACGGTGCCAGAATACAGGGTGTCATCTCCCATATTTGCACCGTTGTTGATGCCGGAGATCACCAGATCGGGTCGATGCTCGAGCAGACCGGTCAGTGCCACGTGGACGCAGTCCGAGGGCGTGCCATTGACATAGCGAAAGCCGTTGCTGGCGGTGTAGACGTTGAGCGGCCGGTTCAGGGTCAGCGCGTTGGACGTGCCGCTGGCGTTCTGCTCGGGCGCAATCACCTCGATCTCGCCCAGGCCCTCACAAGCCTTGACCAGGGCCAGCAGGCCCGGAGCAAGGTAACCATCATCATTGGCGATCAGAATGCGCATGCAGCCATTGTAGGCACCCGGCCCGCGTCGCCAACGTGACGCGCACAACTTTAAGTGCTGCCTATCATGCGCGTTCACTTTGGAGACACCCGATGAAAGCCTGGCTCTGCGAAAACCCCATCGGCGTCGAGGCGCTGAGCTGGAAGGACCTGCCCGACCTGCCGCCTGGCCCCGGCGAGCTGCGGGTGGCCATCAAGGCGGCCAGCCTGAATTTCCCGGATCTGCTGATCGTGCAGAACAAATATCAGATGAAGCCGCCGCTGCCCTTTGTGCCGGGCACTGAGTTCGCCGGTGTGGTCGAGGCCGTCGGCGAGGGCGTCAAGGGCTTCAAGGTCGGCGACATGGTGGCGGCGTTCTCGGGCACCGGCGGTTTCGGCACCCATGCCAATATCAATGCCATGCTGGCCATGCCGCTGCCGGCAGGGTTTTCCTTTGAAGACGCCTCGGCGTTCATCTGTACCTATGCCACCAGCCACCACGCGCTGATCGACCGCGCCGCGCTGCAGCCGGGTGAAACGGTACTGGTGCTCGGTGCCGCCGGTGGCGTCGGCACTGCGGCAATCCAGATTGCCAAGGCCGCCGGCGCGCGCGTCATTGCCGCCGCCTCCAGCGACGAAAAGTGCGCTCGCTGCGTCGAGATCGGCGCCGATGCCACCATCAACTACGCCAAGGCCAGTCTCCGGGACGAGCTGAAGGCGCTGACCGGCGGCAAAGGCCCGGACGTGGTCTATGACCCGGTCGGCGGCGACCTGGCCGAACCGGTGTTCCGCTCGATTGCCTGGCGCGGCCGCTATCTGGTGATCGGCTTCGCCCAGGGCGCGATTCCGGCCCTGCCCCTGAACCTGGCCTTGCTGAAGGGCGCGTCCGTCGTCGGCGTGTTCTGGGGCGAGTTCGCCAAGCGCGAACCGCGCCGCAATGCCGCGGCGTTGCAGCAGCTCGCCCAGTGGTATGCCGAGGGCAAGGTCAAGCCGGTGCTCGACCAGGTGCTCTCGATGTCGCAGCTGCCGGAGGCCTTTGCCCGCATGGGCAGCCGCCAAGTGGTGGGCAAGCTGGTGCTGGTCAACGCCTGAACGCCGTGCAACACCCTGCGCCGAATTAGGGGTCGGGGCATGGGATTGCCCCCGGCCTGAGCTAACATGCGGCTGCGCAGGAGGCGCACATTCAATGGCTGTCAAAGTTCTGATCGTCGAAGACAACCCGGTTGCCAGAAGTTTTCTGAACCGTGTCGTCAAGGAAAGCTTCAGCGACCCGATGGAGATCACCGAAGTCGGTGATCTGCTGGGCGCTCGGCGTCAGCTTGAGAAAGCCAAGCTGGAGGCCGAGCAGGACAGCCAGCATGTGTTCAAGCTGATCCTGGTCGATCTGGAGCTGCCCGACGGCAGCGGACTGGAACTGCTGACCGAAGTCAGCGGCTATCCGGCGGTGAAAATCGTCACCACGCTGTATTCGGACGACGATCACCTGTTCCCGGCCCTGCAGTGCGGCGCCGATGGCTATCTGCTGAAGGAAGACCGTTTCGAGGTGCTGGTCGAGGAGTTGCAGAAGATCGTGCGCGGCCAGCCGCCGCTGTCTCCGGCCATTGCACGGCGCCTGCTCTCGCATTTCCGCCCCGCCAGCAGCCCCAACTCGGGCATGGCGCCACTGGATTCCGGCTTTGCGCCGCTGGGTGGTAGCGCTGCCTCGCCGGGCGGCCCGAGTTCGCGCTCCGTCTGGATGGAACCGGCCCCCGAATGGGAGCGACTGACGCCCCGCGAGAGCGAAGTGCTGACCTATCTGAGCAAGGGCTTCACCATCAAGGAAATCGCCAACCTGATGGGCATCAAGTGGTTCACCGTCAACGACCACATCAAATCGATCTACAAGAAGCTCAATGTGTCCAGCCGCGCCGAAGCGGCCGTGCTGGCCAGCAAGCAGGGCCTGGTCTGAACCCTCGCCGGGCGAGTGACCTGCCGCCTGGCTGAACGCCTGCCCGAGTCATTCATCGAGCCATGCGCGGCGCACCTCCCAGTCAATTCGGCCAGAGCAGCCTCGACTTCACCGAGTCCAGCCTCAATCTGGGGCCTTCGCCGGTCAAGGTCGAGCCACCCGGACCGGCCCTGCCCGGCTGGCCACGGCCACCCCTGGTGCCCCTGCTGATTCTCTTGCTGCTGAGCGGTCTCTTGTGGTTCAGCGCGGCCCAGTGGTTGGGGAAGATGCCACGGCTGCCGCTGCAACTGGCCAGCAGTGCCCAGCACGAGCTGCTGCTGAAGTCCAGCCATCTGCCCGAGCTGCAGGCCCACCAGGGCAAGGCCATTCTTGCCATACGCGGCGAGCGCGAGCAGTTGCTGGCCCCCTCCGGCCTGCTGGCGGAGCACTCGGCCCGCTGGCTGCCCGAAGACGCGCAGCGCAGCCTCTTTCTGGCCCAGCAACAGCAGCTGCGGCGCATGGCCGAGGCCGGAGCGCTGAGCCTGCAGCTGAGCGATGGCACGGTGCTGGCGCTGCCCGCATCGCCACCCGGACTCTTGAGCCTGCCCAGCGGCTTCTGGTTGCGCGCGCTGGTGGCCAGTGCGCTGGCGGTGGCGGCCCTGGCCTGGCTGCTGGTGCCGGTGCCGCAGGCCCGGCGGGCGCTGGCAATGCTGACCGCCTGCCAAGCGGTGCTGGTGGCCCTGGATGCGCTGGATGCCGGCCTGGGCACCCCGATGCCCCTGGCGTTCCTGAGCCTGGAGCTGAACCTGCGCAGCACGGCCGAGCTGGCGATGGTCGGCTCCATCGTCCAGGCCAGCTGCCTGCACATGACGGCCCGACAGCTGGCGCGGCGCATCAACATCCTGTGTTGGCTGACCCTGAGCCTGCTGGCGCTGTTGCTCAGCATCGATGCCCTGCCGCAGGCCTGGTACTGGACGCAGGCCGGCGTACAGCTGGCGGGCACGGCCGCCCTGCTGGTGCAGTACGGCTCGCAGCGTCTGCAGCCCCATCCCTGGACGACGCTGTTCACCCGCTTCACATTGCCCGCCGTGCTGATCTGGCCCCTGATCACCTGGGCCGTCATCAGCACCGACGCCTGGCCCGAAGAGGCCCATGCGCTGCGCGAGGTCGCGCCTCAGATCTGGTCCGCGGGCATGACGGTGCTGTTCCTGGCCCTGCCCTTCATGGCCCGCTCGCAACGGGTGGCGCGCGAAGTCATTCTCTGGTCGGCATTGGCGTTGGGCAGTCTGGCGGTGGCGCTGATTTGGACGGCAGTGCGCATCCGCATGCCGCTACCCGTGCTGGGCCTGTGCGTGCTGGCCGCGATTGCGCTGGGTGTGGTCGCCCGCTGGTGGCTGATACACCGTGTGTTCGAGCGCCGCCCGCTGCGCGCCGCACAGCTGTTCGATGAGCTCTACCGCACCATCCGCCTGGTGGACACGCAGCCGCAACAGGCCCAGGCTGCGGTGACCGCGTTGCTGGGCAGCATGTTCGCCCCGCTGAAGGTCGAGACCCTGGAGCGGGAGCTGCGCCGCAGCCTGATCGTGCGCGACGGCACAGGCATGATCGTGCCCCTGCCCAGCCTGAACCGCGGAGAGTCGCCGCGTGCCGGCAGCCGCACCTCATTGATACTCCACGGCTCGCAGTCCGGCAGGCGCCTGTTCACGCTGGAAGACGCGCGCCTGGCCGATCTGATCATCGAGCAGATCCGCCGCGCCGTGCTGTTCGACAAGGCCGTCGAACAGGGCCGCAGTGAAGAGCGCCTGCGACTGGCCCAGGATCTGCATGACGACATCGGCGCACGCCTGCTGACGCTGATGTACAAGGCGTCCACACCGGAGATGGAAGAGTACATCCGGCACACCCTGAAGGATCTGAAGACGCTGACCCGCGGCCTTGCGGCCAGCAACCACAGCCTGTCCTTCGCCTGTGCCGAATGGAAGTCCGATATGGCCCAGCGCCTGGCGGCGGTGGACTGCGAGCTGCAATGGTTCGCCGGCTGGGATCAGGACCTCGAACTGACGGTGGTGCAATGGTCGGCACTGACGCGCATCCTGCGCGAGCTGGTCAGCAATGCCATCGCCCATGCCCAGGCCTCGGTGGTGCGCATCGAGCTGAATCTGGAGCAGGGTCAGCTGGCCCTGCGCGTGCAGGACAATGGCCTGGGCCAGGCGCCCGAGCTGTGGACCCATGGCCTGGGCCTGGGCGGCATACGCAAACGGGTCAAGCAGCTCGGCGGCAGCGTGCGTTGGCAGGCCCAGCCCGGCGCCGGCATCCTGTGCGATATCCATATACAGAAGCTGAATCCCGAGCGCCGCGGCCTGGATGTGACGCGGCCCTGAATCGGCACCCAAACAAGCGGCCCGACAGAGCCTCAGGCAGAACCTCGCTGGCCAAGAAAGACAAAAGGCCCCGCATCGTTTGACGCTGGGCCTTTGAATTAGATGGGAGCTGATGGAGATTAATCAATTCAATGCAGGCCGCGTCAACGCTGGCTTTCCGCTGTGTGGTTTTCGCTGTTCCCCTGCTTGTTGCCCTACGATTTCTCTAACTGAGGGACCTTGAACCGGTGACTGAAAGAGGCAACTTCGGTCTCTGGGCTGCACGGTGACTTCGTTGCCGACCACGGCGAAAGCCAGCTGCACCATGCTCATCGACACCACTGGGTTGACCTTGCCCGACATGATTGAGCTCCCTGCCTGTACGGCGGGCAGAATGATCTCGCCGAGACCTCCGTTGGGGCCTGACGACACGAGAATCAAGTCCGAAGCGATCTTGCCCAGGGAAGTGGCTGTGGCGCGCAACTCGCCGGAAACACGCACAAAGGTGTCGAGGTTCTGCATCGCGTCAAAGGCGTCGGCCGCAGCCGTGAACTCGATGCCGGTGAGCCTGCACAGACGCGGATACAGATGATCGCGGTAGTTGCCTGGCGCACCGAAGCCAGTTCCGATGGCGGTGCCACCCAGAGGCAAGGTGTGCAAGTTGGCGCGCACCAGGCTCAGTTCTTCGGTCGTCGCGCTGTGAGCTCCGCATAGCCGCCGAACTTCTGGCCCAGCATCATGGGTTGGGCGTCTTGCATGCAGGTTCGCCCCAGATGCAGCACCTCGGCCATGCCACGCCGGTGTTTGGCAAAGGCCTGGCGCAGTTGCTGCAGCTCGTCAACCAGTGGGAGCAGCAGCCTGTGAACGGCGATCTCCATCGCCGCTGGGTAGACGTCGTTGGTGGACTGCCAAGGGTTCACAGGGTCGTTGGGGTGGACGGGTACCTTGTCTCCGCCGATCTGCTGGGCTCGGCGCGCAATCACCTCGTTGAAGTTCATGTTCGTGGAGGTTCCCCCCGAGCCCTCGAAAATGTCGACGATGAACTCGGAGTCCCAGCGCCCCTCGGCCACTTCGCCGCAAGCCAGCGCGATCAAGTGCGCCTGTTCGGCGCTGATTTACCCCAGGTCATGGTTTGCCAGCGCTGCGGCCTTCTTCGCGATGACGAAGGCGCGCACGAATTCGCGCTCGCTGCCGGCCTTGCGGTCGCTGACTGTGAGGTTCTGTACGCCGCGCAGGGTGTTGATGCCGTAGAGCGCCGCGGCGGGAAGTTCGAGCCTCTCCAGCAGGTCGGTCTCGGTACGAGTGGTCCTGCTTTCGTTCATGTGTGGGCCTTGTTAGGTTGATTGCTCAATGCCGGCCGTGCGCCGGCAGGCCCAATTGCCGTGGCGCGCAGCGCAGTTTGAACCGCCTCAGATCCATGGAGCCCCGCTGGCTTGAGTCGGACTGGCCGACGGCGCGCAGCCGCTTCACCTCGCGCGAACTCTTGCCGCTCGGTGTTGACGGGCTTATGGCCGCACGCCCTCATCCGTGTGGGCTCGGGGCTGGATAAGTAGCGGCCGCAGAACGGCCAGGCTCAGTCCACCCAGGGCCACTCCCCAGGCCACCAATGCGTATCCGGTGGCTTGCTGATCATCGACAAGGTAGTTGACGCAAAGTTGCCGTTCGGCATCCAGGTAAAGCAGCCCTGCAGTTGCGGTCATCCAGCCCGCGTTGCCCAGGAAGAAGGCGGCGAGGACTGGCGTGATGCGAGGCTGGGCCATGCCCACCATGCAGCCCGCCAACGCCCATGTGCCGTACTTCATCAACGCTGTACCGGGCTCCAGCACGGCCAGATCAAGCGCCGCAGGTACCATCCAGAAAGCCAATACACAGGAGGCCCAAGTCGCGGCGAAAAGCCCGCCGTCATCGAATTTTTCGAAGCGTGTCCCAGGCAGGGTCGCGGCGCTGGCGATCAGCCATCCTGCGATGAAGAGCAGGGGCAGTTCCACGGCCATATGCAGGCTCATGCGGCTCTCCAGCCAGCCCCGTACATCCGGCAGGCACAGGAACACCAGCGCCGCCAGTCCGACCAGTCCGAACCTCTTCATCGGCGTGTCGCTTCCAGCTGTTTGGCCAATGCCAGCGCACGTTGCCAGTCGGCCGTGTCAAAGATACCTGCGACGCGGCCACGCGGGTCGATGACGTGCAAGGCCCCGTTGTGTGTGAATCCTCCGAAACCGTCATCCACCGCGATCACGCCGAGCAGCCGGCGCGCAAGCCGACCCTCGTCCAGCGTTCTTGGGGCGGCCAGAGTCCAAATACCCGCGTCGGCACGATGGCGAGCACCGTAGCCGGCCAATGCCGCCGGCGTGTCACGGACCGGGTCAAGGGACACCGACAACAGGCGCACGGCTGACGCCTCGCGCTGAATCTGCTGCTGGGCTTGGAAGAACTCCGCACCGAGGGATTGGCAAACCGACTCGCAACTCGTGTAGACGAAATCCACCAAGGTCACCCGCCCGTTCCCACCGGCTGGCAGGTGGACCGGCCGACCCGATGCATCGACCAGATCCATTGCCGGGAAGTGCATCAGGCCATTGCGGGCCTGCTGGCGTCTGAGCGACTCAAAGGTCCAGTGCGCGAAGCCCCCTGTGAGGCGACCGACCGCTGTTAGGAATGCGGCAACCAGCAGCGCGCAAGCCAGCAGAGTCAGTCCAAGCCGCCGCTGCATGTCATGCCTCTGCTACACAGCCTCGTAGTCGACCGCGACGCCGTCGACGACGATGAATCGGGCGAACTTCTCGAAGAAGCCGTAGAAGAGGTTTCGACCTATGCCCTGCGCTGTGAGTTGCAGTTCCTCGGCGACCGGACCCGGAAACAGCGCTGAGGTGTTGGCGTTCCACAGCGAGATCCAGCGAAGGAAATGCTCTGGTCGAACCTCGGCGATTTCAGCCAGCGCGACGTGCTTTTGATAGACATTGCCCCGGAAGCTGCGAGTGCCCAGCATCACCGTACCCCAGAAATCCGTCATGCGCTCCAGATGCGCATCCCAGGCTTCGGCCGGGATGGCTGCAGCGAACACCGGGCCGAGCAGATCGTCCCGGCGAATGTCGTCGTAGAACGAAACGACCAGGCGACGCAGTGCCGGCCGATCCACTCCCTCCATCAGTTCAGCGGACAGATGGGCCATATCAGGCGCCAAAAGCCTGCGCGGCGCTCAGGGCCAGGGCGATGGCAAGGATGGCGGCGAACCAGAGCTCGCGCTGGTCACTCTTTGTCTCCTGAGCCAGCTCGACCCCACAGCGAGCCCCGCCTTCATAAATGCATTCGCAATACATCATTCAAACTCCTCTTCGCCCACCGGGCGATCAATCAATCGTGGGATGGCAGGTCCTTGTTACCGTCGAAGGGCGCCGTGCGCTCCTTGTGCGCCACACGCGCTTGGGCCACGGTCTCTGCGCTGACTGCAGCGGCCTGGTTTCCCCACTGTGAGCGCACATAGGTCAACACCGCCGCCATCTGCTCGTCGCTGAGCTGGGCGCCAAAGGCAGGCATGGCGCCGTTGTAGGTGCTTCCCTTGACCGACAGCCTGCCGGTGACGCCATGGAGCACGATCGCGGAGACCGTGCTGTCCTTGCCAGTGACCCACTCGCTGCCGGCGAGCGGCGGGAAGACCCCGGGCAGGCCTTGGCCATTCGCCTGGTGGCAGGCCACGCAAAGCGATGCGAACACTGCCGCACCATCCGCCTTCGCGGCGCCCTGCCCCTTGCTGCCACTGAGCTCTGCCGCCTGCCGCCCGTCACCCCAGGCTGCGGGCGATCCGATGTCCGACAGGCTGATATACGCAATTCCGAATGCAAACAGCAAGGCTACCAGCATGATCAGCGGCCAGGGCACGGGTTGCGTCTGCTCGTGGGGCTCGGGGTTCTCGCGTTGCTGCTGCGCCGAGATATGAGGGTCGGGGGTCATGTCGGCTCCTGTCGATCAAGGCTTGGCGGCTGGTGAAGCAGCGGCGGCGGGCGTCTCCACCACCGGATAGGTGTGGTTGAGCGCCTTCAGGTAGGCAACCAGATCCAGTGCGTCCCGGTTGGCGGCGACGAGCTTGCCCGGCGGCGCGTAGCCTGGCGGCAGATTGACCTCGACGTCGCCGCCGTCCAGCTTGTCCTTGATGTCGAACAGATAGGGGTAGCTCGGCATCACGCTGCCCTGCACATAGGCACGGGGCTGGTACAGGTGGCCGAGATGCCACTGCTCGCTGGGTTGCCGCGCGCCGATGTTGAACAGATCGGGGCCGGTGCGCATCGTGCCCAGTAGGTGCGGAGTGTCGTAGGCATAGTCCGCCGCGACACTGGCACGCCCCCAACCGCGAGCGAAGTCAGGCGCAAAGCTCTTGGCACGCGGCTGCTGGGAATGGCAGTACACGCAGCCATTGGCGATGTAGACCTGACGACCACGCACCTCCGCACTCGTGTAAGGCTTGAGCCCTTCCGGCGCCTTGACGTCCCGGACCGTCAGGTAGGGAATCACGACCAGGATGCTGGTCGCGATGCTCAGCATCGTCATGCCACCGGCGATCAATTTAGTTTCGTTGTGCATGGCATTCCTCCTCACAGCGTCTTGAGCAAGGTGGGCTCATTGCGGCCGGCAGATCGGCCGGCCAGCAGCATCACGAAATGCACGGCAAAGACCACATGGCCGAGCCCCATCAGCGCCCCGCCCACACTGCGCGCCTTCAGATAAGGCAGGGTCAGTGCGACGGACTCCATGAACGGCAGGCTCTCGTCCAGCATCGCCAGCCCCTGCAGCCAGCCACCCACCGTCAGTGACACGAAATAGACCGTGATGCCCACCGCAGCCAGCCAGAAGTGCGCGGCAATGAGGGCCTGCGACGGCCATTCGCGGCCGCTGATGCGCGGCATGATGAAGTAGATGGCACCGAAGAACACCATGGTCACGAAGCCGTACAGACCCAGGTGGGCGTGGGCCACGGTGAAGTGGGTGAAATGAGCCACCGCATTGACGCTGCGCAAGGCCTCGAAGCTGCCCTGCATCGAGCTGGCCGTGTACATCAGGCCGCCAAAGCCGATGAAGCGCAGCGTCGGCGACGTGCGCAACGCGTCGAACCGCCCCTTGAGCGTCTGGTGCTGATTGACGGTAAATGCGACGACCGGGACGATCATCATCATGCTCTGCACGATGGACAGCGTGATCAGCCAGCCAGGCACCGGTCCGCCGATCAGGTGATGCCCGCCGACCTGGCCATAGAAGAACGCCAGGCCCCAGAAACCCAGCAGCGACAGGTTGTAGCTCTGCACCGGCCGCCCGATGACCTTGGGCAGGAAGTAGTAGACCGACCCCAGCGCCAGCGGCGTGTAGAACAAGCCCAGCACGTTGTGGCCGAACCACCAGTTCGTCGCCGCCTGCTGCACGCCCCGGTGCAGCTCGGGCATGTTGCCTACCAAAAATAGGACCGGGAACCAGAACAACGCGCAGCCCATGTACCAGACCGACACGTACAGGTGCCCGACCTGGCGATTGAGCAGCGTCAGCACCAGGGGCACGCCTACCAGCGCGCCGCCGACGACGAACAGGATGTCGATCTGCCAGGGGATCTCAAGCCACTCCAGGCCGTCGCTGAAGCCGGCCGCGATGGCGCCCAGGCCGGCGATGAGCGCTGCATTCCACAGCGCAGCGCCGAGCAACGCGTAACGGGCGCCGACCAGTTCCGTCTTCAGCAGGCGCGGGATAACGAACAGGGCGATCCCGAGGCCGGCCATCGGCGCCCAGCCATAGGCCACGGCGTTGAGGTGAAGGGTGCGTATGCGCCCGAAGGTCAGCCAGGGCTGGGCCACCAGCCAATCCGGCTCGTGCAGCTTGATGGACGCCATCAAACCCGCTAGAGACGCGACCAGCAGCCAGGCAAAGGCGCAACATAAGAAGAAGAACACCAGCGGCGCCGTTGACGCGTCGGCCCGCGCACGCTGCCGCAGCTCGTCATTGACCGCGTGCGGCACCACACCGGCAGCGGGATCTTCGGCGCTGCCGATCTCACCCGGAGCGAAGATGACCTCGGCGCCTTTGGCGCTGCGGTCGAACATGCCGCTGCGCTGCGTCCAGATGAAGACCAGCAGCGCAACCACCGAGAGGACAAAGGCCGATAGCAGGATAGCGACGGTGCTCATGGGAGCTCTCCTTGTAGCCGAGGGGCCAGACGCTGGCGCGCCAGCACGACGAGGGCGGCAAACTTGAACAACTCAAGCACCACATAAAACCAGTGGTGCGGCGCAGCAGGTGGCACGGCGCCATCTTTCAGCTGCGAGAGGCGCAGATCGAGAGACGGCATGAGCAGCAGCAGCTGCACGGCCAGACTGCCGCAAGCCACCAGCAAGACGAACCAGGCAAGGGACCGGTTTACCTTTGCCGGCACCACGACGACGGCCAGGACACCCAGGGCGATCCATTGCATGGCGTGCGAGCCATGGAAGATGGTGGAGCCGACCGATGCCAATTGCGCAGTGGTCAGCCCCGGCGTCAGGAATTTCACCGGCTGGGCAAAGAAGGAGATGCCAGCCAGTGCGCCGACGACGATCCAGGGCAGAGCGCCGGCGCATGAGAACGAAGAGGGGGGCCGCATTTCAACCGTCCTGCCCGTCAGCCCGGGGGCTCAGCAGCCATTTCGCGTACACGGCCAGGTAGAGCGCAAACGCACTGGCGAAGCAGGCGCCGGAAATGATCAACGTCACCAGGGTGGCACTCGGCCAGGCCAGCGGCACCAGAACCCGGAGGCAGGCGGACAGGGCGACCAGGACGTAGGCCAGCGCTTCCACCCTGCCTACCTGCAGAGGGCGGCCGGTATGGCCGCGCGCTGTGCGGGTCATCATGGACATGAGGAGCCCGGCCGTGGCGCCGACGGTGAATGTATGCAAGGCCGGGGAAACCGACCACTGAAACCACAGCGAGCTGGCCAGCAGCGCCAGCCCCACAGGTATCCATGCGTACGCCAGGTGAAGCGACCAGAGGATGGGCCGGCGCAGGCTCATTTGCGGCGCCCAGGTGAGCAGTCGCCACAGGTGCAGGCCGGCCGCGCCACCCAGCAGGGTCGCAGCAAACCCGATGGGCCATTCGCACAGCCAGGCGACCAAGCCGAGCAGCGTGACGCCCATCAGCAGGCGTTCGCGCCAGGTCGGGACGGCATTCTCGAGACCCGGGGTCACGTTGCGCGTGAAGAAAGGGATTACCCGCCCGCCGATGACCGTCTCGAGCACCACCAACAAGGCGACAGCGGCCTGCAATGCCCGCTGCGGAGGCCAGTCCAGCGCACCGCTCGCGCCCAGGTGAAAGGCCAGGTTGGCGATGCCCAGCCCCATCAGCACGGTGGCAATGCCGGCATTGCGCAGATTGCCGGATCGCACCAGCAGATCACCAAATAGCGCTGCCGCGAGGGGCAGGAAGGCCACATCCAGAACGAAGAAAACGGGATAGGGTGCGGCCAGCGCAGCGACGCGGGCCATCAGCCACAGCAGCGCAAACGCTCCCAGCTGCGAGCCTCGCGGCGTCGGCAAGCCGGTCCAGGTCTTGCCGGCAGTGAACAGGAATCCCACGACCACGGCGCCGACCATGCCAAACAGCATCTCGTGTGCGTGCCAGAGCGATGGCGCCAGCCCGGAGGCCGGCACGAGCCGGCCCGTGTACACCGCCCACCAGAGCGGCATGAGCGTCACACCGGCGAGGGCCGCCAGCAGATAGAACGGCCGGAACGCCAGCCGCAGCGACGGCCAGCCGCGCGGCGCGGGCATCGCGCCCTGACCCAGGATCGGCAATGGAGCATGTACGGGTTTCATAACTTTAAAGATGTATTTTCAATACCAGTTTAAGACAAGGCTGGGCCTGGAATCAAGCGAGATCTGATTCCGAGAGCTAAACTAAAGATGCACTAAAGGAGATTGTTCTATGCACCTGACGGTCTACACCGACTACACATTGCGCGTGATGTTGTATTTGGCCGTTCGCCACAGCGAAGGCGGCATGGCCACCATTGACGAGATCGCCAGGGCCTACGACATCTCCCGGAACCACCTCATGAAGATCGTCAATGAGCTGGGGCAGACCGGCTTCGTGACGACGGTGCGTGGCCGCTCCGGCGGCATCCGCCTTGCCAAGGAGCCGAAGGAGATCTCGATCGGGGCCATCGTGCGCATGGCAGAAAAGGACTTCGCCGTCGTGGCGTGTCACGACCCCGAGATGCCCGTCCAGTGCGCGATCCAGCCGAGTTGCAATCTGCGGCGCCGACTTGCGCGCGCCATGGATGCCTTCATGGCCGAGCTGGACTCCATGACCCTCGCCGAGTCCATCGCAGCTCCAACGGTCGCGGCGTCGCTGTTGGGCATCACACCGCAGGCCATCGTCATGGCACCTAGGAACTCGGCTCGCGCCGCTGCAGCCGTTAAGCAGCGCTGAAGCGGTCCGTCGCACATACGGGCATCAGGCCGCCAGCCGAGGCTGGCAGCCTGATGCCGCGGACGGCTTCGGCCTCAGGGGGCACGGCCGACCGATGCAGCAGTCGCCGGCCTGATCAGCAGCCGCACCGCTGGCGCCCCTGGGCGGGGGTTGTCCGCCGTAGGCCGTTCGGCCCAGCTCCATTCACCCTGGGTGCAGACCTGGCGCACCGCAAAGGCCAACTCCCCGGGCTCAGCCGGCAACGTGGCGCGCAGCACGAACTCGTCATACCAAGCGTCCTGCAGATGGTTGGCCTCGCTGTTGGCCGTCCAGCGTGCCTCGGCCAGCTCGTCAGTGACACGCTTGCCGTGGCTGTCGTAGGGAGCCCTGAGCGCGCGGCGCTGCGTGGTCAAGGTCCAGCCGGGCTTGGGGCTGGGCTTGGCGCCGCGCATGCCTTCGGGCAGGGTGACGACGATCTCCTTCGTCGCCGCGCCGTCGCAGCCGTGGCCGACCCTGAAGACGGCGCGGTAGCTGCTCCCGGCCGGGGCTTCGGGCGGGTCCAGCGTGATGTGGGCATGGGCTGCGCCGACGAGGGCCAACAGGATGGGCGTGAGGTGCGTCCTCACAGGTCGAACCTCAGCTCAGCCGAGTAGCTGCGTTGCGGATAGGGATGGAAGTTCCAGTACTGGTAGTTGGGCTAGCCCGCAAGACTGGTGGCCATCGCCGTTGCGCCTACATACGGTTGCGCGGGCGCCTCCAGTCCGAGCACGAGCGCCGCCACGGTCTCGCCGCCGCGGTCCTGGTCCGCCATCAGCCTTCCACAACGCAGCCGACGCATCTCGTTCCGGCTGTCGGCGAGGGCCCGGCCGATCGCCGTCGTGAACTCGGCGGTCGACCAGTTCGCGCGGCCGACTTCGCCAAAGCCTTCACGCGCCAACCGGTGGGCGTTGTCAAACTGGTCATGCGCGTTGGGCACGGCAAGTTGATGAACGGCCGAGCGCAGCGCCTCGGCCATGGTGCCGATGCCCCCGTGATGAACCACGAGTGACACCCGCCGGAAGAGCGTCTCAAAGGGTGCGAAGGGAATCCACAGGACGTCCACATCGACGTTCTGGGACGGTGCGGAAGACCCGACGGCGATGACCTTTGCGCCCGCCGCCAACGCGCCGAGGATGCACCGCTTCATCCACCCGGCCCCATGGGCGACGGCGGTCCCGGCGGTGACGAGGACGGTGGGCTTGTCTGGCCGCATCGCAAGGAACTGGTTGACCGTCTTTGGCAGGGCCAAGCCGCGCTGCAGCTGCAGCGGGAAACCGCCATGCACCCCCTGATGCGGCCAATCCGCGGCCGCCGCGGCGAACCAGGCCGGAAACGCGTACACGACCCGTCGCGGCGAATGGATCCAGCATGAGAAGACCTTGGCAACCGGCTTGAGCCCAAGCAGGGCACGCACCTTGTTGACCCCCGGTGCGATCACGGGATCCAGGGCCAGTCGCTCCACCAGGGACATGGCCCCCCGCTTCAGCCAAAGCGGGTACTCGGGAGGGATTGATGCCGCCGGCCACTTGGGCGGCGACATCGCCGAGAAGATCACCGACGGCGAAAGATGAACCGTCGTGTTCGCAAAACCGTCCCGCTCTTCGGCTAGCCGCGCCGCCAGCGCGAACGTCGAACTGACCAGCAACGTGCCCGCCGGCGACCAGCGCCTGGCGATCAGCTCGTAGCCGCTGTGCATCGCCGCCGTGTAGTAGCGCCAGGCCGCCGCAGTCCCCTTCCTGGGGTTCCAGACCTCATGCCCATCGAAGACCTCCGAGAAGATGTCCTCGGAGCCGATGCTCTCGTAGTCGATGCCCAGAGCATCCGCATAGGATTTGTAGCGGCCCGGGCCGAGCATCTTGACCGGCAGGCCCCGCCCCGCCAGCGCGCTGCCGATCTGGATGAAGGGCAGCACGTCACCGCCGGTCCCGACGGCGCAAATGACCACACGACTGACTAACTCCATGGTGCAACTCCCGACGGTCTCGAAACCGCCCTGATGACTGTTGCGCGGCAGACGTCTGCCACGATTGATGCGTATCGTATGCAGCATTGCATCCCGCGTCTTGAACGATTCAGCCATCTCTGGAGCCCTCGCCCATTGACGGATGCATCAGCGGCGCAGGCCATCAGCTCGCGCCTTCCAAACGGGATGGCCCAAAGGAATCATTGAGGTCCGGTCCAAATTGAAATATCCTTAATGCTTCTTTAAAGGCGGTGAGACTGCAATGAACTCGCTCTTCGTGGATGCCACCTCGACCTCGGCTGCTGCGGCGCCCCTCCCGGTGCATCTGACCGTCGATGCCGGCGAGCACGTCAACGTCCTGCCTGCGCCGCCGGCATTGAGCGGGCTCGTGGCATGCATCGTTCGCCGCGAAGTACGAGGAAGCGAGCAGGCAGCGAGCGTGCAAGGAACGGTGCCGGCGAACGCCTATGCCTGCCTCAATCTGGTTGCCGGGACTGGCCAGGTGCGGCTCGGCGCGTCGGGTGCGTGCCTGCCCCGCGCGTTCGTCACGGGGCCGTTCACAGCCCCGCTGTCGACCCGGGCCCAGGCGCCGCTGCGATCGCTGAGCATCGTGTTGCAGCCCTGGCTGCTGTCACACTGGTTCGGCCTGCAGCCCGCGCGGATGGTGAACGCGCTCCAGGACCTCGAAGCCCGAGAGGCCGCTCAACTGCTGCAACCCCGGACCCTCTCCAGTTTGCTGGCGAGCGTCGACCAACCCGAGCTCTTGACGGCAGCGCTGATGGCGCTGGCGGTTCGCAGTGACCCGTTCGAGATAGAGGCTGCGGAGGCTGCCCGGCTGGTCTGTGCCATGGCGCATGGCCGCTCGGTCTCGCTCGCCGCCGAACAGGCAGGACTCAGTGAGCGCCATTTCATGCGCAGGTTCGAAGCCCTGATCGGCCTGAACCCTGTCGCCTGGCGCCGCATCAAGCGCTTCGAGTCGGCCCTGGCGCAGATCGCGAATGAGCCAGCGAGCCGCTCGCAGCTTGGACAAATCGCCATCGAATCGGGCTACGCGGACCAATCCCACATGACACGCGAGTTCCGCACGATCACCGGGGCCACGCCGTCCGGCCTGCGGAGCGGTATCAGGGCCGATGCTCCGGGCCTCTGGGCCTTCAAGCCGGCAGGCCATCCCGGTCACGTCATGCATGCACCGGCAAACCCGGCATGAAACGCCACGCCAAGCTTGTGCCTCTGGCCCGCGAACACCACCAGGCGCTGACTTTCGCGAGGTGGGCGAAGGCGGCATCCACCGAGGATGGCGTCGCGCTCGAGGAGTCCGACCTGCTCCGCCTGGCCAAGTTTCGCGGGCATCTCGCGGCGCACGCGAAACGGGAGGAAGCCGTCGTTGACGGCGTCCCGCCGTCCGCCGGACTTCACGCGGAAGGGGCCCGGCTGCGAGCCGAGCACCTGGAGTTGCTGGATCTGATCGACCGCTGCAGCCACCCGGCCGATCTGATCCTGCTCGGCGCCCGGCTGGAGAACCACACCCGCTGGGAGGACCGCGAGTTCTTCGCCCAGCTCGAAGCGTTCTGGCGGGAAAGCGGCGCATGACGGCCGCCACGGAACTGACCTCGCGCGAGGCCGCTGCACGTCCCGGCTGCTCGGCAGCGTCGCGCGCGGCAAAGGCGCCCATCAGCCACGCCCTCTGTCCGGCCGTCGATGCATGGGTCGCATCGCTGCGGAGCCCTGAGGTGTCCCACATGATGGCTTCCGCGCCAGAGCGACTCCTGCTACTCGGCCTCATCGTTGATCAGCCCGTCGACGCCGTGATCACGATCACGCCGGATCAGCGAATCGCGGTTGCCAACAGCGCGACGTCCCGGCTCTTCGGGTAGAAGACTGCATCACCCTCAAGACCCGTCGTAAGTTCTGCGGTCAGGCGGACAGTTCCATGACCGCTTTGTTCAACGCATCGTGAAATCAGCCCGCCGCCGCGAGTGACCACAGCCGTTTATCCGCGCGGCGTCCAGCATGACGGCTCGATACTGGACCGGTCATAGTTTTCGCCTGGCAAGGCCGGCGAGCTGCGCTGCGCCGGCTGCAACTGAGGTCTTGAATACTTTGGCGCCCGTCTCCGCATCGAATTGAATCGCCGAACTGACGTCGGTCGATGAGGTCGATGAACACTGGCGGCAGCACGATTTGCTCACGCGACGCAACGTCGCAGCCTAGTGGGTCGGAGCAAAGCACGACAGCCAGTCAACGGCACCACGCAATGCTTCATTGGGCCGCACGCCGACGACAACTATGTCAAGGGCTGGTCGGACGGGCCTACTTGGAGGCCGCCCGAACTCTTGCTTCACGATCGTCCGCGCCGGCCAACTGCGCATAGTTGAGATCTGCGCATAGGCAGCGTTAGGAGCCGGTCCCAGGCAGCTGCCGGGCTCACGGTATAGGCCGTCAAACCGACGTTCGCGTCAGCGACCTGCGCTGGCCCGAGTGTCGGCTATAGGAGGAACTGCTGCCTCCCCGGATTGCGACTGCACGGCCTCGCTACTTGAGTGGCTGCTTCCGCGCGCGGCGACGGGCTCATGACGACCCAAAGGCGAAGTTCAATTGAAGCGAAAGCGGTCGAAGCCCAGGCCCGAACGTGCCAACGCGAAACGGTGCCTAGGATTTCGAGGCTTCCCCGTGCAGCCACGATAGGAAGGCTTCCACAGGCGGTCGCTTTCCGTGCTTCGCCGGGTACACCGCGAAGTGCGCCTTGACCTTGATGGCTTTGTCGAGTCCGAAGACGGGCCGGAGCTGGCGCGCTGCGATATGCCGCCCAGCGATCGTCGCGCTTTCGAGTGCAACGCCGAGGCCTTGCGTTGCCGCGTCGAGTGACATTTGGGCCCGATCAAACCGCACCGCGAACCGATCCGGAGCACGCAGCTCGGTGAACTTGCCAAACCAGTCGGACCACTGAACGACGCTGACATTGCTCTGGATGAGCTTGACCCCCAGCAGATGCTCTGGTCGCTTCAGACGATGCGCCTGGATGAACGCAGGACTCGCAAGCGGTAAGACGAGTTCCTCGAACAGCGGCTCGACCACTAAGCCTGGCCAATTCGGCACACCGTAGCGGATGTCGATGTCGGACTGGCCCAGTTCAAAGTCGCTAGGCGTGTGCGCCGCCGACAGGTTCAGCGAAATGTCGGGGTAAGCCTGCGCAAACCCTTGCAACCGCGACATCAGCCATTGGCTCGCGAAGCTAGGTGCCGAGTGGACGTAGAGGCTGTTGCTCACCCCTTGCCGCAGGTCCTCGGTCGCAGTAGCAATGGCGGACAACGCGCCACCCACACGTGAGAGGTAAGTGGCCCCCGCAACGCTGATGCGCACCCCGTGTGCGCTTCGCTCGAAAAGGCGCACGCCCAGATGCGATTCGAGTCGCGCGACCTGGTGGCTGACTGCCGAGGCCGTGAGGTGCAGCTCTGCCGCCGCGAGCGCGAAACTGCGCCTGCGCGCCACGGCCTCGAAGGCCTGGAGGTTGATGACCGGAGGAAGCGAGGCCATGGGGTCAACCCTGTCGTTGAGTGACGGATCGTCATCTTAAGGTGAAAACACTTCGCTTGTCGTCATGCAGTCCAGCGCCGAATATTCGTTTCACGAACACGGGAGACAAGCCGCGGCACCCAAGCCCGAGGCACCCGCAGAGGGTCACAGACCCCAGGGTCCGGAACCGCCGGCTGTCTCCAGGGTTCGCGCCGAACCTTTATTCACTGGAGACCAACGACATGCTGCTCAAGGACAAAGTTGCCGTTATCACCGGCGGTGCCGGCCTCAACGGCCTTGGCTTCGCCACTGCTCGGCTGATGGCATCTCACGGCGCACGCGTCGTGGTGCTCGATCTCGCCCGTGCCGAACCGGCTGCGGCAGCGGCACAGATCGGCGGGGAGCACCTTGGACTGGTGGCCGACGTTACCGACAAGGCCTCATGCGACGCCGCCGCAGCGGCCGTGCTGAAGGCCTTCGGCCGCATCGACGTGCTTGTCAACAACGCCGGCATCACGCAGCCGGCGAAGACCTGCGACATCACCGGCGCCGACTACGACCGCATTCTCGACGTGAGCCTGCGTGGCACGCTGTACATGTCGCAGGCGGTGCTGCCAACCATGCAGTTGCAGCAGAGCGGCTCGATCGTTTGCATCTCGTCGGTCTCCGCACAGCGTGGCGGCGGCATCCTGGGCGGCCCACACTACTCGGCGGCGAAGGCCGGTGTGCTCGGCCTGGCCCGTGCGATGGCACGCGAGTTCGGCCCCGAGGGCATCCGCGTCAACTGCATCACCCCGGGCCTGATCGGCACCGACATCATCAAGGGCAAGCTCACCGAAGAGAAGAAGGCCGAAATCGCCGAGACGATCCCGCTGGCCCGCCTGGGCCGCGCTGACGACATCGGCGGCGCCTGCGTTTTCCTTGCCAGCGACCTTTCGTTGTACTGCACCGGTATCACGCTCGACGTGAACGGCGGCATGTTGATCCACTGACGGCCGCCCCCAAAGCGCCACACCTCGTCACAACACACTCGGAGACAAAAGACCATGCAACGCAAGATATTCACCCGCTCCCTGCTGGCCCTGGCTGCCGGCAGCCTCCTCTCCCCGCTTGTCGCACAAGCGCAGGCCGTCAAGCTGACGCTCGGCCATGGCGCCGCTCCCGGCAACCCACGCCACGAAGCTGCGGTGAAGTTCGCCGAGGTGGTTAAGGCCAAGTCCGGCGGCCGCATCGAAGTGCAGGTCGCACCGTCAGCCCAACTCGGCGACGACGCGGCCATGGTGACAGCAATGCGCACCGGCGCGCTGGACATGTCGGCGAACTCGCAAGGTGCGGTCGCCAACGCAGTGCCAGAGTACGCCGCGTTCGGCATGCCGTTCCTGTTCTCCAGCGCCGCACAGGCCTTCAAGGTGCTGGACGGTCCGCTCGGAAAGGAACTTTCCGACAAGTCCGCTGAAAAGGGCCTGGTCGTGCTCGGCTATTGGGACAACGGCATCCGTCACATGACCAACAGCAAGCGCCCGATCACCAAGGTCGAGGACATGAAGGGCCTGAAGATGCGCACCCCGCCCGACACGGTGCTGGTTGACATCATGCAATCTCTCGGTGCCGAAGCCCAGCAGATCAAGTTCGCCGAGCTCTACGTGGCCCTGCAGCAAGGTGTGGTCGACGGGCAGGAGAACCCGTTGGTGAACATCCATGCCAGCAAGCTCTACGAGGTGCAGAAGCACTTGGCCCTGACCAGCCACATGTTCCAGATGACACCCTTCCTGATGGGCAAGCGCAGCTGGGACCGGCTGTCGGAGGCCGACCGCAAGGCCGTCACCGAGGCCGCGGCCGAGGCCACCGCGCTGCAGCGCAAGCTGTCCCAGGAGTCGGACGAAAAGTTGCTGGTCGAACTCAAGGCCAAGGGCGTGCAGGTCACCACGGTCGACAAGGCTGCCTTCGAGAAGGCCACCGCCCCGGTCGACGCCAAGTGGCTGGCCACGCCGATCGGCCCGTACGTCAAGAAGGTCATAACGGCCGCGCGCTCCAAGTAACCCTGGTTTGAGCGGCTTCAAGGCGCCACTGGCGCCCGTCGGACCCGCGCTGAGGAGACTCTCATGAATGCTGTCGAACGCAACGCAGTCCAACGCGGCGTAGTGAACTTGTGCCATGTCGTGCTGTGGCTGAGCACGGTCGCGATATTCCTGATCCTCGTGGTCAACACCGTGCTTCGTTATGCCCGGGGTTCCAGCCTGCAATGGGCCAACGAGGTGCCAGAGCTGCTGTTCCCGTGGATGGTGATGGCCGGGGTGGTGCTGGCGGCGGTGCACAGCGCACACATCGCGACGACCTTCCTGATGGAGGCCATCCCTGCCGCAGCGCGGCGCGTGGTGGGCGTGCTGAGCTGGCTCGTTGTCGCAGGGCTGTACGGCACGCTGGCCTGGGCGACGCTTCGCATGCTCGATGTCGTGCACGACGAGAAGTCGCCGATCCTGCAAGTCCCTGGGTCGCTGACCTACGGCTGCGTGATGGTGGGCATGGCCCTGCTCGCGTTGCTGGCCCTGCAGTCCGCCTGGCAAGCCTCGCGCGTCCAGCCCGAGCCCGCACACGACGCCGAACCCCAAGTGCCGACGGCGCACTGGTAGCCCCCGAACCCACTGGAGAACACCATGAGTGCACTCATCCTGCTTGTCCTTCTCGGTGCGGCGGTGGCCGCCATGCCGATCGCCCATGCGCTGCTGCTGGCCGCGATGGCCGCCGCCGCAACCTCTGACCGCGTGCCTCTAGATCTGCTCGTGCAGCAGATGGTGGCCCAGGTTCAGAGCTTCCCTTTGATCGCGATCCCCTTCTTCATGCTGACAGGCTCGTTGATGATGGGCGGCAAGCTCGGCCAGGCGCTGGTCGGCGTGCTGTCGGCGCTGATCGGCCGCTTCCACGGTGGACCGGCCCAAGTCGGCGTGCTGTCGTCGACCCTGTTCGGCGGCGTCTCCGGCTCGGCGGTCGCCGATGCCTCGGCGATCGGTTCACTGCTGATTCCCTGGCACAAGCGCCTCGGCTACCCAGCCGCGTTCTCGGCGGCGACCTTGGCTGCGGCCGCAACGATCGACATCCTGATCCCGCCGTCGATCCCGATGATCCTGTTCGCGCTGAGCTCAAACGCGTCGATCGCCGAGCTGTTCGTCGCCGGCGTGATGCCAGGCATCCTGATGTGCGGCGGCTTCATGGCGGCATGCTGGTGGGTGGGAAAGCGCCGCAACTTTCCGCGCGACACCACGCCCTTCGACGGTGCCGCTTTCCGCAAGCACCTGTTGTACGCCACCCCGGCAGTCGTGCTCCCGGTATTGATCATCATCTTCCTGCGCTTCGGCATTGCCACGCCGACCGAGGTGGCGGTGCTGTCGACCCTCTACGCCGGCGTGGTGTCGATGATCGTGTACCGCGACCTGAGTATCCAGCGCTTGCACCATGCGGTCGTGCAAGCGGGACTGGCCACGGGCGTCGTGCTGCTCGTCATCATGACATCGTCGGCCATCGGCTGGCTGTTGACCTTCGATCAGATGCCGCAGGGCATTGCGCAGTGGGTCCAGGCCAACGTGCACATCAAGTGGCTGGTGATCCTGTTGATGAACCTGCTAATGCTGTTCCTGGGCATGTTCATCGACTTGCCGGCTGCGGTGCTGCTGCTGACGCCCGTCTTCGTGCCGCTGGCCCAAAGCATCGGCATGGACATGACACAGCTCGGAATCATGATGGTCGTGAACCTCGCGATCGGCCTGTACACGCCGCCGGTTGGCACCACGCTGTTCATCACCAGTGCACTGGCCAAGGTCAAGGTGGGCCAGACGGTGCGCGAACTCGGACCGTTCTACCTGGTCGCGTTTGGCGTCCTGGCCCTCGTGTCCTACGTGCCGGCCAGCATCCTGCGCTGACCAACTTTCAACCTTCTCCAAGGAGATTCCCATGAGTACGACGATCGCCGCGCCGACCGGAATGGCCGGGCTGAGTGAACTGAAGCAATCGGCCTACCGCATCCGGCGCTACGCGCTTCAGATGGGCGAAGTGCAAGGTCAGGGCTACATCGGACAGGCCCTCGGCTGGGCTGACGTGCTGGCGGTGGCCTACAGCCACGCGCTGAATGTGCGCCCTGACGAACCTGAGTGGGAAGGCCGTGACCGCTTCCTTCTGTCACACGGCCACTACGCGATTGCCTTCTACGCCGCACTGATCGAGGCCGGCATCATTCCCCAGAGCGAACTCGAGACCTACGGCAGCGACGACAGCCGCCTGCCGATGTCCGGGATGGCGACCTACACGCCGGGCATGGAGATCTCCGGCGGCTCGCTGGGCCACGGCCTGCCGATCGCCGTTGGTATGGCCCTGGGCCTGCGGCAGAAGAAGAACCCGGCCTTCGTCTACAACTCGATGTCCGATGGCGAACTCGACGAAGGCTCGACCTGGGAAGCGGCCATGGGCGCTGCGCACCACGGTCTCGGCAACCTGATCTGCCTGGTCGACATCAACAACCAGCAGGCCGACGGTCAATCGTCCAAGGTGATGGGCTTCGAGCCGCTGGCCGACAAGTGGGCCGCGTTCGGCTGGCACGTCCAGCGCGTCGATGGCAACGATCTGCCAGCGGTGCTGAAGGCCTTTGACGCCGCACGCGCGCTTACCGAGGCCAAGCCGCGCGTGATCCTGTTCGACACGCTGATGGGCAAGGGCGTGCCCTTCCTGGAGAAGCGCGAGAAGAACCACTTCATCCGCGTCGACCCACCGGAGTGGCATGAAGCCTTGCAGATCCTGGACCAATCGCAACAAGCTCAAGGAGCCTTGGCATGAACGCACCAGTCGCAGAAAAGAAGCCGCGTCTCACCACGTCGGCCATGATCGCCTCCATCGCTGCTGAAGGGCAGCGCGTCAAGGCCGCGCCATTCGGCAAGGCTCTGGTCGAGCTGGCGGCGAACCGGGCCGAGATCGTCGGCATGACCGCCGACCTGGCAAAGTACACCGACCTGCACCTGTTTGCCCAGGCCTACCCCGAACGCTTCTACCAGATGGGCATGGCCGAGCAGCTGCTGATGGCGGCTGCCGGTGGCATGGCCAAGGAAGGCTTGATCCCGTTCGCGACGACTTATGCCGTGTTCGGCACCCGACGCGCCTACGACTTCATCCACCAGGTGATTGCCGAGGAGAACCTGAACGTCAAGATCTGCTGCGCACTGCCGGGCCTGACCACGGGCTACGGCCCCAGCCACCAGGCGACCGAAGACATCGCAATGATGCGCGGCATTCCCGGCATGACCATCGTCGACCCCTGCGACGCGCTGGACCTGGAGCAGGCCGTGCCGCAGATTGCTGCGCACAAGGGCCCGGTCTACTTGCGCCTGTCGCGTGGCAACGTGCCCCTGGTTCTGGACGAATACGACTACAAGTTCGAACTGGGCAAGGCCAAGGTGCTGCGCGAGGGCAATGAAGTGCTGGTGATCTCCAGCGGCTTCATGACGATGCGCGCGCTCGAAGTCGCGCAGTCACTCCAGGCCGACAACATCGGCGTAGCTGTATTGCACTGCCCGACGATCAAACCGTTGGACGAGGCAGCGATTGTCGAGGCCGTGAAGTACAAGCATCGGCTTGTCGTCGTCGCTGAGAACCACTCCGTGATCGGTGGACTGGGCGAAGCGGTAGCAAGTGTACTGCTGCGCCATCGCGTGCAACCGGCGGGCTTCCAGTTGGCTGGGCTCCCCGATGCCTATCTCGACGCTGGTGCGCTGCCGACGCTTCACGACCGCTACGGAATCAGCCGGGACGCGCTGGCGCAGCGAATCAAGAACTGGTTGGGTTGACCGCCGGCCCCGTTGTTGCGCATGCGCATGAGGTGATTCCAAAGGTCGGCGCCCGGTGACTTGGCCGAGCGTCGGCTTTGTTCCGGCTGCTCGAACGTCACCTTCTGGCCGATGCTGTTGAAAATCCCTCCGCCAAATCTGACCTGTTAGCCGTACAATTGGTGCGTTAGCAGTTCAGATCTTGGAGGGCGCCGAGATGATGGGACGACAAGCAAACGGGCAGGATCGACTCTTCTACTCGTTCAATCTCGAAGACCACGTCCCCCAGAGCCACCTGCTGCGCGGCATCGACCGCTGCTTGGACTTCGGTGGTCTGCGCGAGCACCTCGCTGAGCACTACAGCCCGATCGGTCGCCCCTCCATCGACCCCGAGCTGATGCTGCGCATGCTCATAGTGGGCTACTGCTACGGCATTCGGTCTGAACGTCGCCTGTGCGAGGAACTCCACCTCAACCTGGCCTACCGCTGGTTCTGCCGTCTGGGTCTTGAAGATCCTGTACCCGACCACTCCACCTTCTCCAAGAACCGCCATGGCCGTTTCCGCGACAGCGGCGTCTTTCGCTGGCTGTTCGACGAGGTTGTTCGGCGCTGCATGGCGGCCGGCCTGGTCAAGGCCGAAGGCTTTGCCGTAGACGCCAGCATCGTGGCGGCTGATGCCAGCAGTCAGCGGGGCGTCCCCGGCACGGAGCCCGTCGACTGGAAGGACCCGGCGCTGAGCACCCGTGCCGTGCGCGAGTACCTCCAGGGCTTGGACGCCGAAGCCTTGGGCAAGGTGCTACCCAAGAAGATCTCGCTGACCGATCCCCAAGCCAGCTGGACCGCGGCCGTGGGTGGTCCCGCGTTCTACGCTTACTCGACTAACTACCTCATCGATGTCGCTCACGGCGTGATCCTGGACGTCCAAGCCACGCCGGCACACCGCACCGCCGAAACTGAATCCACCAAAGTGATGGTCGAGCGGGTGCAGGCGCAGTTTGAACTCAAGCCCCAGCGGCTGATCGGTGACACGGCCTATGGCACGGCGGCCATGCTGAGCTGGATGGTCGACGAGCGAGGCATCGAGCCGCACGTGTCCGTGTGGGATCGAACGCAGCGCGACGACGAAACGTTCTCCAGCAGCGAGTTCACCTGGGACGAGCAAGCCAACGAATACACCTGCCCGCAAGGCCGTCCGCTGCGCAGCCAGTGGCGGGCCTTCAAGATCGAGCGCAGCCACGTCACCAAGGCCGACACCATCATCTACAGCGCCAGGAAGCAAGATTGCTCGAGCTGTCCCATGAAGCAGCGCTGCTGCCCCAACACCCCGGTGCGCAAGATCGCGCGCAGTGTTCACGAAGCTGCGCGCGACGTGGCGCGCAAGATCGCCACCACCGAGCAGTACGAGCGCTCGCGCTGCGAGCGCAAGAAAGTGGAAATGCTGTTCGCCCATCTGAAGCGAATCCTGCGACTGAATCGACTGCGCCTGCGAGGGCCCAGCGGAGCGAGCGACGAGTTCACGATGGCGGCGGTGGTGCAGAACCTGCGTCGTCTGGCGGTCATGGTGCCGCAAGGCCCGCCGTTCCAAGGCATTAGTGCGCCCGCTTGAGGCTAAACCCCACCGATCAACCTCAAAACCGGGTCGAAAGGCTTGGTTCTGACGAATAAAGGTGAACTGCGAGCCGCCGCACCCGGCCTGGCAGGACTGAACCCGTGCCGATCACCAACTTCTTCAACAGAATCGGCCGATAGTGTGTATTCGCCGCGACCCACGGAATCAGATTAGGATCTGATCCAGATCACCCAACGAGCGCCAGCTTCATGGCGCCGCGGCCTACAGCCCGATCCGGCCACAAGCAGCCGTTGGTCGAAGCCTGGCTGACGGCAGCTTCGTGCCGAGGCCGTGTGAGAACTCAATCTGACCGGAATTGGGTGCGCAAGGTTGGCGCGCGCGGTGCCCAGAGGTCCGTTTCGGGCCGTATGGACGGCGATTTACCTTTGCGAATCAGAACTGCGTCACCTGGCTTGGCGCATCTGCTGTACGGCTTCCAGCACCGACTCATGCTCCCAGCGTGAGATGCGCCGATGTTGGCTGGGCGTGCATTGGGCTTTCATCGGGCATTGCCCGCAGGCACTGCTCCAGTAGCGGTGCATCAGCAGACCACCCTCCAGGCGACTGAATCGGTAGATCGCACGCTGCCCCGCCGGGCAGCGGTACTCGTTATCGCTGGTGATGTAGACGAAGTCCGCCTTGTCGAAGCGGCCTTCAGCGCTGGCGCCTGAGGTCATGGGCTTGGGCAACATGACCGTGATGCCCGCATCGTCGCAGTCTTTGATCTGCTGCCCGCTGTAGCAACCCCGATCAGCAACGGCCTCCAGCGTGACCTGGCCCATGGCCTTCTTGACCGCCTGCGCGACCGGACTCAGTTGCGCACGCTCGTTGCCGATGTTCGTGACTTCGTGCGTCACGATCAGGTGGTGCTTGGCATTCACTGCCGCCTGCACGTTGTAGCCCACCACCCCGGTGGCCTTGCCTCTCGAGCTCATCGAGCGTGCGTCCGGGTCCGTCAATGACAGTTGCCCATCGGGCTGTGTGCCGAGTTGCTGTTTGATCTCGTGGAGTTGGCGCATCTCTTGGCGCAGCCACTCGATCTTGCCCTTCTGCCGCTGTGTCTTGGCCTCCACCTCTGGGGGCTGCGTGCGGCGTCCGAATCTCTAGAACTCAAGCGTCGAGTGCGGTCGGCATCATTAATCATATGTAGAAGGTCCGCAGCTATTCCCTAGTTTGAACAAGGTAGCTATCGAGCGGGTGGCGTACGATTCTTTGAAACCAATGGGAGAACCCTATGTTGCTTCGTGCCACCGCCCTTTTGACTTTTGCTGCTGCCGCAGGGGTCCTACCTGTCCAGGCGGCCAATTTGATCGTGAACCCCGGAAACGAGGAGGCGATGGTCGCTGGCGAGATCCCAGGATGGGTAGAAGTCATAGGAACGGGTTGGACCCAGCGCAGCCTGGACCCGGTGGCGTTTGAAGGGGCGCACTACTTCTTTGCCGGTGCGGGTTCTACGGCCACACTGCGGCAGTTCATCGATGTCTCCTCCTTTGCTACCAGCATCGACGGAGGTCTCGCGACTGTCGCGTTCAGTGGTCGTGTGCGTAGCTGGCCCCAGACGCCCGTTGACACGTCGTCCATAACTATTTCATTCTTGGACGCCGTCGGCACAGTGCTGGGTAGCCACACAATTGGGCCATACAGTGATACGACACAGTGGCAACTGGTCTCCGCCGATATGGCTGCGCCGACGAGTATGCGTGCGGTGCAACTTGACCTGATCGCCACGCGATTTGGCGGCACGAACAACGATGGCTACTTCGACGATCTGTCCTTGGAAGTGATGGCCGTCCCTGAACCGTCCAGCGCGGCGCTCCTCGCCGCCGGCGTCACTGCCCTTCTCTGGCGCCGTCGAATTCGCCGACAGGGCATCTAGCTTTTTCGGCCCGTGGCCCTCGGCCGAAGCTGAGCGGCGAACTACTACAACGCTGCCACTCACCAACGTCGGCTGGTGGCCGACTGTATGAACTGATCGAGCCAAGACAAATACCCGCAATGGGCACCTTGCTGTCTCCCGAGACGGCGGAGGCTATGTCGGCTCCTGTCCGGGTCCGTGCGCTCGGCCGAGCGCCTGGTAGCTGCCTTTCGCAGCATCGGGGCGCGGACCGCCAAGGTCAGCTATCTGGAACGGCCGCGGACTGGAAGTCCCGGCCACAAGCTGTCATCCACGAGCGTCTGTTTTCAGGGATTCCGTAGAAGCCCGGCCGTGCGTGGCAGTCGCGACCAAGGGCTCGAGAAACAGGCAAATCGCCGTAGATGCAAAGCCCCATCAGCGCTGTATCGGCCAGCGTATGCGGTCGCTTGGGCGGCGGATGCCGAACCGGAGCACAGCGAACTGATCGACCAACTCTGCGAAACGGCAATGATCGCCTTCGCGCGTGCCCGTGAAGCGGGTGAAGCCGAGTGGATGCTCATCTAGGCCCGGACGAGCAATTAATGCTCTCCTGCCGGTTTCGGAACGACACCGTGACGCGCTTCGCCCCCGACTGGCGGTCATAGGATCTTCTCGAAGTCCTTTGCTGCCTGGTCCAGCTTCTGGAACGCGCTCAGCACCCCGTCGAAGGGCAGGCCTTCCCGCGCAGCGAGGATGTCGAGGTCACCCGCAGCCCGGAACAGCTTCTCCGCCACCAGATTGCGTACGCGGATATCTCCCCCGCTGGCGATCTGATCGTTCAGGTTCTCGCCCGGCTCGCCCTCGGGCCGACTGCGCTCGATCTCCAGGCGCAAGGACTTCAGCAGAGTGCCTGCCGCGCCGAACTTGCGGGATCCGATGTCCTTGATCGCCTGCTGCAACTGTTCCAGCGGCGTCGTCCCGTCGCCGTCTTCGGACGGGGCGTAGTCCATCAGCGTCGCCGCGAGTTCGTCGATGCTGCGGAGCAGTTGTTCGACATCGACATCCCCCGCCTGCATGAGCAGGAAAGGTTGGATCGCTTCCGAGAATTCATTGCGCAACTCGTAGATCGTGATCGCCGCCTCTTCATGGCCGCGATCGGTGAAGCTGCCGTCGAGAGCGTACTGCCGCACCCGTTCGACCAGTTGGATTAGCGAGTACTGCTCGCTCAGGATCTCGTGGATCAGCGGGAGCACTGCAAACGGGTCCTCGCCGTTCTCTCTGCTCAGCACTTCAGCCTCGTTCACCAGCCTGCCGATGGTGTTCAGCGGCGCCAGCGCACCGCGCTTCCACTCGTCGCCGCTGACGGGCAAAGCATAGCGGACCATGCCGTCGGAGGTCAGGCCGTAGCCATCCTCGGCAGCCTGGCGGCGCAGTTGTTCGATCCACTCCGGTCCCTGATCGCGGAGGAACTCCTCTGCGCCCTCCTTGTAGGACGGGCTTTCCATGTCCATCATCCGCCGGGCTTCCGCTCGCACGGCTTCGACGCTGCCGCCGAGAGCCTGGATGCTGCCGAAGATGCGCAGCGCAGCCTCGAAGTCACGGTCCTGGTTCGCCTTGCGCAGTTGCGCGAACGTCCTTTCCAGCAGTTTGGCCAAGGGCGTGTCGGCCCTGCCGACCATCTGGCCCTCCATGCTGACCAGATGTCGCTCTTCCGGGACGGTCTGGCGCCATCGCTCCGTCAGCTCTTGTTTCCTGGCGAATTCCTTGCGCTTGACCTCCTCGGGGCTCAAGGTCGGCGGCATCACCATGCGGTCGAGGGCCAGGTCCTTGTCGAGTTGGTCGAGCAGGTCGTGGGCCGCCTGCCATTCCTGCTTGCGCGTGAACGCGGCCGCCTCGCTGAGCTTGAGTTTGGCACCGTTGGCGCCCGCCAGGCCCAGAGCCAGGCCGTCCTTGATGCGGGGGAGCATCTCATTGACCCGTTCGGTGAATTCCCTGCTCTCGCGGCTGGGCGGGCTGCTGGTTTCCGGCTTGACTGTCGTCGTCGGCGTCAAGGGCGGGACTAGCGGCGCAGTGCCTTCACCCGCGAGCAGCTTAGCCACCGCGTCCAGCCCCTGCAGCGCCGCGGCGTAGAGACCGTCCTTGGCCTTGCCCTGCGCGAATCCGAACACGGCCTTGAGCTTGCCGACGTCGCCGGTCTGGCCGCGCAGCGCGCCATCGATCTTGGGCGCCAGCTCGCGCAGTTGCGCCAGGTACTGCGCCTTCTCGGACGACTCTTGCTCTTCACTTTCGCTGCTTTCGAAGTGCGGGGCGTCGCCATCATCGTCATCGTCGCCGTCATTGTCCTCGCCGTCCTCCCCACGCACGACGACCTTCAGGCGCAGATCGGTCTGGTCGTAGAGGGCCTGGCGCAGGCGCTTGGCCATACCAGCAGCCGCGCCCTGCACGATGAAGGTCAGGGCCTGGTTCTCGTAGCGGCATTCGCCGGCGACGTACTTAGCCCCGCCCTTGGCGTCGATAGCCTCGGCGAGCATCTCGCGACGGGCAGGAGCGATGGCTCGCCGCATCACGAGCACCGCCGTGCCCTTGCCGGCAGTGCAGATCATGGCGTGCATGGTGGCCTCGCCCTTCTTCAACTCGCGCAGCAGCGGAACCAATTTGCTCGTCAGCAGCGCCGGGCTGTCCTCCTCTTCCTCGCCAGAGGAAGACTGCGACGCCGTTCTCTTTGCCTCGGCCTCTAGCTGCTTGCGCTCCTTGCCCGCTGCCTTCTCCGCGTCGTCGAGATAGCTGCCCAGCGCCTTGTCCGCCTTGTTCGCCTTGCGCAGCAGGTCCGCCTGCTTCTCAATGTCCTCAAGCGCCGCCAGCTTCGCCTCGGGCGTCTTGCCCGCCTCCAGCGCCGCCAGCGCCTTGACGAAGACGCCGTCCTTGTAGCCCCGGCCTTTGGAGAACTTCCTCCACTCCAGCTCCGTGATGTTTCTGTCGCTCATGGTTCCACCTGCTCCTTGTGGTTCGTTGTGTTGGTTCGCGGGCCGCGAGGTGCATCCGGGCGGATGGACCACAGCGCGGGCTGGCTGCTTACAGCTCCGGATCGACGCTGCGGCGATGCTTGCGCCCGAACTCAAGGCGCAGTTGGCGCAAACCCAGCGTCTCGGCTGCCTGCTTCAGCTGCGACCAATAGCCGCGGCTGACAGCGTGGTCCTCGCCGGCCTCCTCAAGGATGAGGAGGGCGCGCTCGTGCTGGTTGGCCTCGATCAGGCCGCGGAACTTCCGCGAGGCCGATGTGCCGGGAACTTCCGCGGCGGCGATCTGGAGCATCTCCAGCGCGAGAGACTTGCGTTTGTCGAGATCCATCGATGTTTTCTGACCGTCCGGCATGAAGCAGCTCGGCAGCATGCAGGAGGGATGGCTAATTCGCTGGCGTCTGAGATCCGGTGACAGGCATTCGAGACGGCCGGTATGCGAGGTATCTGGGTGGATCCGGGGCGCTGGCAGAATCGCGGCGTATGACGCGCCCCTCCCAACAGACGTTCATCCAGCGCCAGGAGATCGAACTGCCCGCGGACGGGCCGGACAGCTTTGCCGCCTTCCAGATCCTGGTTCGACCGATGTTCGAAGCGGTCCGCCCGCGAGGCGACCAGCCCTTCTTCGCGCGCTCGTCGTTGTCCCACCTGCCGGACGTGCTGATGTCACGCGCGGTGACCGCGTCGGTGCGCTTTGACAGGACGCTGCGCAAGATCGCCCGCTCCGGTATCGACGACGTCCTCGTGATGACCTATCTCAGCGGCTCGTTCAGTTGCGAGGTCAACGGCCGGGTCCGCACCGTCGAAGCTGGGGCGATCGCATTCTTCGACTTGGCGCGGCCATTCAGCATCCAGAGCGATGCCGTCGACAATATTTCGCTGCATATATCGCGGCATCGGCTGGCAGACTTGGTGCCGGCCATGAACGATATTCACGGCTTCGTGTTGCACAGCGGCGCCACGCGACAGTTGCTCCTCGATCACCTGAAGACATGCATCGAGGTGGCTCCGCAGATCACGTCCGCCGAATCGTCGCTCATCGGCGAAGCGACGATTCAGTTGGTGGCTGGAGCTCTCCAGCACGCTAAACGCGAGGGGATCAACCCGCCCTCCCATGCGGGCCTGGCCTCGCTCGCCGAGATCAAGAGTTTCATCGAAGAGCAACTCGCATGTACCGACCTAGGTCCGGACGATCTGACGCGGGCCTTCAGCCTGTCCCGGGCCAGCCTGTACCGCCTCTTCGAGCCGTTGGGCGGCGTTTCAGCCTACATCCTGGATCGCCGTCTGAACCGTGCACTGCAGGCCATCACGGAACCCCAGACCACCCACCTGCGGATCAAGCAACTCGCCCGCGACCTCGGCTTCACGCACCCGACCTCCTTCAGCCGCGCGTTCAAGAAGCGCTACGGAATGCCACCGCACGAGGTACGCGCCCGACGCGGCTACCCCGACGACGTGCAATCTGCGGCATGGAGGCAAGCCATGGCCACGCACCTGCCCTTGCTCGATACGGTGACGAAAACCTCGGGGTGAACGCTGACGCCGGGAGAGCGACGCACACCTGTCGAACGGCACCAGCGTGATGGCCGCGATCAGCTGCACGCCACGCAGGGCCTGCAGCGCCTGCACCACCGGCATCAGCCCCCAGTCAGGTAGCGCGTCGCGCAGGGCCTGCTCCAGCCGCTCGATGCGAGCACCGGACTCGGTGATCGCGTGCAGGTACTCCTGGAAGGCGATCTGCTGGGCCGAGTACTCCAGCTTGACCGTGGCCAGCCAGCGCAGGTGCGCGGCCGTCCATGAGGTCTTGCCGGCGTAGGGGATGCCGTTGCGCAGCAGCAAGGCCTTCAGGCGGTGGCGGCCGTTGCGCTGCTCGCGCACGGCCTCTTCGCGGGCACGCACCAGGCCGCGCACGGCTTCGTCCACGCCAACGGGCACGCGCACCACCGAGAGATCGCCCGAGCGGGCCAGCCTGGCCAGCAGCAGGGCGTCGCGCCGGTCGGTCTTGACCCGGTCGCCGCTCGGGCGAGAGATCGACGATGGGGCCACCACCTCGCAGTGCAAGCCCTGCGCCGTGAGGTGGCGCCAGATGACGAACCCGCAGGGGCCGGCCTCGTAGACGATGTGCCGCGGCTGGCCGCGGCTGACGAGTTTGCGCAGCGATTTGTCCAACGAGGCGAGGTCGCCCCGGATGCTGCCGATATGGCGGATCTCGCCATCCAGCGGCGCATCCGCCACGGCGATGTCGATACTGTCCTTGTGGACGTCCAAACCGACGAACAAGGTGCTAGATTTACTCATGGCCCGACTCCTTGCCAACTTGCGACGCCCCGGCAGCCCGTCCGCCGGGTGCATTGGTGTAGCTCTGCAGGCCCCGTGCCTGCAACCTACTGCATCGCAGGAGTCGGGCCGCCCGGCGTCACGACGCCATCTTGTCTAGGCAGCATGAAATTTCCTCACATTGCAGCAGTTGTCGCAATACCAATCGCGGCACTCGTCGCTTCGGCGACCTGTTTTGAAAAGGTCAGCACGTCAACTGTCTTGTGCTTTTCCCAGAGCGAACGCGCCATTTCGCCGCATGTCGCGGCAGATCTCGATCGTCTTCTCGAACGATCGAAAGACTTCGGCCCTGTTGTGACGCTCTTCGGCATCACCATACCTTCGAGCAGTCGTCGGAGCCTTACGTCCGAGCAAGAAATTTGAAGCGCGTTCTGAGCGAGATCTCGCCGACCTTTCCGGGCGTCGATCTCTACTACCCCAGTCGGCCAAGCAGAAGGCCTTGTGGACTACGCCCGGGCGCATTTCGGGCCGCAGTAAAGCGCCGCCAGGCGATGAAGGCATGATGGCGGCATGTGTACTCCACTGCTGACTTTCACGCCATGAATCCCACCAAGGGCGCGACCCTGGCCGATGTGGCTGCGGCTGCCGAGGTGGACCGCTCCACCGCCTCTCGCGTGCTCAACGCAGGCGTCGGCCACCGCGTGGGCGCCGCCACGAGGGAGCGCGTGCTGGCGGCCGCCAAAGCGCTCGGCTATGAGCCCAACCCGCTGGCACGTGGTCTGCGCACCGCCCGCTCGTACACGCTGGGAATCGCGGTGCCGCAGTTGGAGAACCCGGTCTTTCCCGAGATCATCTTCGGCGCCGAGATTGCCGCTCGGTCTCGCGGATATGCACTGCTGATATCGCACTCGGACGACGCCGGCGGCGATGCCGGCCACTACGCTCAGATGGCCCGCGTCAGCCGCGTGGATGGGCTTCTGGTGGCAACGCTGGAGCACGAAGTCGCACTGTTGGCTTCACTGCAGCAGACCTCCCTGCCCTACGTGGTACTCAACCGCAAACTCGACGGTGTCGGCAACTATGTGGTGTTTGACAGCTTCGCCGCCGCCAAGCTGGCCACCGAGCACCTGATTGCACTGGGCCACCGCCGCATCGCCCACCTGGCTGGGCGTGCGGAAGGCTACAACGGCCAGCGCCGGCTGGCCGGCTACCGGGCCGCCTTGGACGCGGCCGGCATTGCCTATGACCCAGCCCTCGTCATCACGGCGGGCTACACCTTTGAAGGCGGCGAGACCGGGATGCGCGCGCTGATCGACAGCGGCGCCGCGCTGACTGCCGTCGTCGCTGCTACCGTGCTCACCGCTGCGGGAGCGATGAAGCTTCTTCACGCGCGGAGCATCGCTATTCCCACGCAGGTCTCGGTCATCGCGATCCATGACGCCGCCATTGCGGACATGCTGCATCCGCAACTCACCACCGTGCGCCTGCCGCTGCGCGAGATGGGCAGCGTGGCGACCCATGGGTTGATCGACCTCGTTGAGCAGAAGACCGAAGCCATCGCGCACACGCTGCCGCTGGAGAGTCTGGTGCTGCGGGCTTCGACGGGCCGACCGCAGGCCTAGCTTGCTCGAGTAGACACCGTTCGGGCTGAGCTTGACGAAGGGTCTTGGACGCCAGCCGTCCACGGACCACCCGGCGCGTCACCAAACTCAGAGTAGCCACCTGAGTAAAAACCCCGATGCCACTTGCCTTACCTCGCAGGCATGATTTGCGCAATCGATTGCTCAACTGCAGCAACGCCCGCAAGGACACGTCATGAAACCCGTCAAAAGCAGCCCGCCTTCCTGGCTGGCCGAACTGACCCAGATCACTGGCCCGGACCAGACGCTGAGCAGCCTGCCCGAGCTCTGGGCCTATGCCCGCGACCGGCTGCCCTATGCCACCTACATGGTGCGTGACGGCAATCTGCCCGCGCGGCTGCCCTCGGCCGTGGCCTGCCCGGCGGACGTGGACGAGCTGCGGCGCGTCATCGAGTTGTCGCGCCGCGAGAAGATTCCGCTGATTCCGTTTGGAGCCGGCTCCGGCGTTCTGGGCGGCACGCTGCCGATGGACCACGAGCTGGTCGTCGACCTCAAGCGCATGAACCAGGTGATCGAGCTGAACACGCTGGACGGCACCGTCACCGTGCAGTCCGGCATGAACGGCGGCCAGTTCGAGGCCTGGCTCAACGAGCGCGGCTACAGCTGCGGCCACCTGCCGCAGTCGCTGCACATGTCCACCGTGGGCGGATGGGCGGCCTGCCGCGGCGCCGGTCAGAACTCCACCCGCTACGGCAAGATCGAGGACATCGTGCTCGGGCTGGCGGCCCTGTTGCCCGACGGCCGCGAGCTGCGCGTGCGCCCGGTCGCGCGTCGGGCGGTAGGCCCGAGCCTGAAGGACCTGATGGTCGGCTCCGAAGGCGCTTTCGGCATCATCACCGAGCTGACTCTGCGGGTTTGGAAGCTGCCCGAAGCGCGCCACAGCGTGGTGCTGGGATTCGAGACTTTAAAGACCGGCCTCGACGCACTGCGCCAGATCATGCAGGCCGAGCTGCGCCCCGCCGTCGTGCGCCTGTACGACGCGGCGGAGTCCGCACCGCGCGGTGCCAGCGTAGGCATCGGTGAGGGCAGGCCCTTCCTCGCGATCCTGGAGTTCTGCGGCTCGCCGCGCATGGCCGCGCTGGAGCGCGACCTGGCGATGGAGATCGTCGCGGCGCACGGCGGCGTGCAGCTTGGCGACGAACCGTATGAGCACTGGTGCGCACATCGATATGAGTCCTACTCGCCGCAGTGGCAGTCCAAGGACTACTTCATGGACACCATCGAAGTCACCGCGCCCTGGAGCGCATTGCCGGCCCTGCACGCACGCATCGCCCGCGAGATGCAGAGCCTGTTCCCAGGCATCCATTTCGGCACCCACTGGTCCCACGTTTATCCCGAAGGCGCCTGCCAATACATGACGCTGCGCCTGCCGCCGATGGAACGCAGCGAGGGCCTGCGTCTGCACCGCGAGGCCTGGCACCTGACGCTGACGGCCTGCCTGGACCTTGGCGGCACCATCAGCCACCATCATGGCGTCGGTGTGTTCCGCAACCCCTGGTTGCGCGAGGAGCTTGGCACGGGCTTGGAGCTGTTACAGGGCGTGAAGGACTATCTCGACCCTGACAACCTGTTCGTCCCCGGCAAGCTTGCCTTGCGTGCGCGCGAAGGCGCCGTCAACCTGGAGCACATCCACCATGAATGAGCGCGAGCTGATGCGCTTCTGCGCCTGCTGCCCCAACCCCTGCCGCCGGGACGTGCCTGCATCTCTGGCCCGACAGGTGGAATCGGAAACGCCATCGGCCCTGGCCCTGATCGCGCTGGCAGTGATCGACGGCCACCTGCCCTATGACGCCGACGCACAAGCCGCGCTCTCCCGCACCGAGGCGGCGCATGCCTGCAAGGCAGCTTGCCCTTACGGTTATGACATTGCCGGCGCGGTCGACACCCTCAACGCGCGCCTGAGCGCGGGAGCCGCGGCATGAACCGGGCGGTGCTCGGCATCGACATCGGCGCGGGCAGTCTGAAGACGATGGTCGTCGATGACCAGGGCCGTGAGCGTGGCAGTGCGTCGAAGGACTTCGCCACCGATACGCCGCATCCTGGCTGGAGCGAGCAGAACCCCGAGGACTGGTGGGCCGCGCTGTGCGAGACGGTGCCCCGCGCGCTGGCAACCGCCGGCATGACGGCGGCCGACGTGGCCGCGGTGGGCTTCAGTGCCGGCGCGCACACGCCGGTGATCACAGATGAAAGCAACCGCGTGCTGCGCCCGGCCATCCTGTGGAACGACCAGCGCAGCGGCGTGGAGGCGCGCGAGCTGCAGGCCGCGCACGCCGATCGCATCCTGGCCATCGGCCTGAACAAGGCCTCGCCCACCTGGACGCTGCCGCAGCTGATGTGGCTGAACCGGCACGAGCCCGAGATCGGCCAGAAGGCCAAGCGCGTCTACGTTGCCAAGGACTGGCTGCGCATGCGCCTGACCGGCGACTGGCACACCGATGTGACCGATGCGGTCGGCACCCTGCTGTGGGACCACGCAAATGCCTGCTGGTCCGACGAGTTGTGCGGCATGGCGGGCTGGGATCCGGCCACCTTACCGCCGGTGGTCAGCCCCACCACCCTGGTCGGCCGCGTGACCGAGGCCGCCAGCCTGGCCTGCGGGCTGCGCGTGGGCACACCGGTGATCTGCGGCACGTCCGACACCTCCTGCGAGTCCTACGGCGCCGGCTCGGACCGCGAGGGCGCGGGCGTAGTGAAGCTGGCCACGGCAGGCACGGTGAGCATCGTCGGCACCGCGCCTCGCGTGCACACGACGCTGATCAACTACCCCTTCGCCATCCCCGGCCTCTGGTACACGATCAGCGCCACCAACAGCTGCGCCAGCGCGCACCGCTGGCTGCGCGACCGCTTCTTCATGCACCCCGGCGCCAATGGCTCCGCCGTGTTCGCGGAGATGGACGCGATGGCTGCCGCTGCGCCGCTGGGCGCTGAAGGTCTGCTGTTCCACCCCTATCTGCAAGGCGAGCGCGCGCCCTACTGGGACCCGCTGCTGCGCGCCGATTTCGTCGGCCTGACGATGCGCCACGAGCGCGGCCACCTCGTGCGCGCGCTGTACGAAGGCATCGCGATGAGCTTGCGCGATGTGCTGGCTGACTTCAAGACACAGGGCATGAGCATGCAGGAGGCGCGCATCGTCGGCGGTGGCTCGCGCAGTGCGGCCTGGCGGCAGATCGTGGCCGACGTTCTGGGCGTGCGCATCGTGCTGCCGGCGGTGACCGATGCGTCCTTCGGCGCGGCGCTGCTGGCCGGCGTGGCGGCGGGCTTTTTCGAGAGCGAGTTCAAGGCCGCCGCGCACGGGCAGGCGAGCCGCGCGGTGCATGAGCCGAACGCCGCGGCGGCACGGCGCTATGACGATTTGTTCGGGCTGTACAAGGAGACGCAGGCCAGCCTGTCCGGCGTCAACCACCGCCTGCACGCCTTCGCCGCAGGACATTGAGCGATGGCACAGATCGAACTTCGGAGAATCGAGAAGCGCTACGGCGCCGTCGCCGTCGTGCAGCCGATGGACCTGCTGATCCCGGACGGGGAGCTGACCGTCTTCGTCGGCCCCTCCGGCTGCGGCAAGTCCACCACGCTGCGCATGATTGCCGGGCTGGAGGACGTGAGCAGCGGCCAGATGCTGATCGGCGGGCGCGACGTCACCCGGCTCGAACCCAAGGACCGGAACATCGCGATGGTGTTCCAGAACTACGCGCTCTACCCGCACAAGACGGTGTTCGAGAACCTCGCCTTCGGCCTGCGCCTGCGCAACCTGGACAAGGCGCAGATCGACCGGCGGGTGAAGTGGGCGGCCGAGATGCTGGGCATGGAGGCGCTGCTGGAACGCAAGCCGCGCCAGCTCTCCGGCGGACAGATGCAGCGGGTGGCCCTGGGCCGCGCGCTGGTGCGCGAGCCCGATGTGTTCCTGCTCGACGAGCCGCTGTCCAATCTCGACGCCAAGCTGCGCCTGCGCATGCGCGACGAGATCGCGCGCCTGCACCGCGAGCTGAAGACCAACATGATCTACGTCACCCACGACCAGGTGGAGGCCATGACCCTGGGCGACCGTATCGTGGTGATGAAGGACGGCCGCATCCAGCAGGTGGGCACGCCGCTGGAAGTGTACGACCGGCCGGTGAACCGCTTCGTGGCCGGCTTCATCGGCGCCCCGGAGATGAATCTGGTGGATGCGCGCATCGACGGCGGCAGCGTCGTGGCCAACGGCCTGCGCCTGCCGGTGAATTCGTCAATCAGGGATGGCACAGCCGTCACGCTGGGTGTGCGCCCCGAGCACATCACGCTGGGCGAGGCCGCCCACAGCCTGCCGATGCGCGCGGTGCAGATCGAGCAGATGGGCGCCTACACGCTCGCTGCCTTCGAGCACGAAGGCCTGCGCCTTCGCGCCATGCTCGGCCGAGATCAGCAGGTGGTTTTCGGCGAAACCCGTCATCTGCAACTCGATCTCCAGCAACTGCATCTTTTCGATCACGCAACCGGCGCGTGCCTGAGCCGGACCAACCCCGATGGAGCATCAGATGTCTGACGATAAGAAGACCGGAGACTTGGTTCCTGTAGTTGCCGAAAGTATCGACACGCGGCGGCGCCGCCTGACGGTGGCTGCCGGCGTGGCCGCGGCCGGCACGCTCGCCTCGCCCTGGGTGCATGCGCAGCAGAAGACGATCCGCTTTCTGAACTGCGAACCGAGCCGCGACAGCGTGCGCGCGATGAAGGTGGCCGCCGCCGAGTACGAGCGCGTCAGCGGCGTGCGGGTGGTGGTTGACACCGTGCCACCCGACCAGGTTTACGACAAGCTGCAGGCCTCCATCTCGGCTGGCACGCCTTACGACATCTCCGGCCTGATCTTCGTCGCCCATGTGGTGCTGCTGGCCGAAGCGGGCAAGCTGGTGCCGCTGACCAAGATGGTCAACAAGCACAAGTGGGGGCCACGCATCCTTTTCCCGGTCAAGGGCGAGCAGTACTGGTACCCCTACGACTACAACTTCGCCTGGATGTACTACCGCAAGGACCTGTACGCCGCCAAGGGCCTGAAGGTGCCGACCACCTGGGACCAGTTCGCCGACAACGCCAAGGCGCTGACCGCGGGCAACAACTTCGGCGTCACCATCCCCATCGGCTCCAACGGCGCGGGCCAGTGGCTGGCCCCGGGCTTCATGTGGGCGGACGGCGTCAAGCTGCTGGACGACAAATGGGGCCTGTCGCTGGACACGCCGCCAATGAAGAAGACGTTCTCCGGCTACCTGGACTTCATGAAGAAGCTCTCGCCCTCGATGCCGCCGGGCATGTCGCAGGCGCTGTTCGCCACCGTGATCGGCCAGTACTCGGGCGGCCAGACGGCTATGGCGCCCTATGCCGGCCGGTTGATGGAAGTGCTGGAGGACCGCGCGCCCGAACTGGCGGGCAAGACCGGCTTCTTCATGTACCCCGACTCGGTGGGCAAGAACGTCGCGGTGAACCACGGCTATGACGGATGGGTCGTCGTGAAGACGCCGATGCAGGAGGAAGCGATGAAGTTCATGGACTGGTTCACCGAGAACCAGTACATCAACTTCCTGCACACCGCACCGCTGCACTTCCAGCCGCCGCGCATGGATGTGTACGACGACCGCCGCTGGCGCGCGCACCCGTTGATCGAGAAGCACGGCGAACTGGTCGATTTCATGCGCAGCATCCTGACGCGCAACGACGTGATCATCCGCTCGGTGGACACCGAAGGCCCCGCGCCCGATGTGCGGCCGGGCAAGATGTTCGAGAGCTACGGCGTGATGGAAGCGATCCAGAGCCGGCTGATCAAGGACATGCCGGCCGACGAGGCGACCGAGCTGTGCATCCGCAAGCTCAAGGCCTCGATCGTCTGACGGCAAGCTTGAGCAGACGCTATGCGTGATTTCACGACGCCCACCGACCGGCTGATCCTGGGCGCTTTTGTGCTCTCGATCCTGCTGGTCGGCGCCCTGATCGCCGTACCGGTGCTGCACGCGGTGGAGCTCTCCTTCTACAAGGCGGAGTCCTTCATCAGCGCGCGGCAGTGGGTGGGCCTGGCGAACTACACCCGCGTGCTGGCCGACCCGGCCTTCTGGCATGCCTTCGCGCTGGGCCTGGGCTTCGCGCTGATCGCGATGGGCCTGCAGCTGTTGCTGGGCATCGGCTTCGCGCAACTGCTCAACCTGCCGCTGCGGGGCCGCGCCTTCGTGCGCGGCGCGGTGGTCCTGCCCTACCTGCTGCCCACGGTGGTGATCGCCGTCACCACGCACTGGCTGCTGGACGGGGCCTACGGCCTCTTCACCGTCTGGGCCCAGCAGCTGGGCTTCGGGCGGCCGGCTTGGTATGACCATCCGGTCTCGGCGGCGCTACTGATCATCATCGCCAGCGTCTGGACCTGGACACCCTTCGTCACCATCACCTTCCTGGCCGGCCTGCAGTCCATCCCCGCCAGCCTGTACGAAGCCGCGCGGGTGGACGGCGCGGGCGCCTGGAAGCGCTTCTGGCATGTGACGCTGCCGATGCTCAAGCCGGTGCTGCTGGTGGTCGTGCTGCTGCGCTCGATCTGGATGTTCAACAAGTTCGACATCGTGTGGCTGCTCACCAAGGGCGGGCCGTTGGGCGCGACAGAGCACCTGCCCATCCTCAGCTACCGCAAGGCCTTCAACCAGTTCGATGTCGGCGGCGGCGCGGCGGTGGCGACGCTCTCCTTCCTGGTGCTCTCGGTGATGATCGCGATCTACTTCTGGTACTTCCCGCTGGACGAGAAGGGGGCGGAGAAATGAGCGAAGCCCTCTTCGCGCGCCTGCCTTTCTGGGCTCGCACCTCCTTGTGGCTGGGCGTAGGCCTCATGTGCATCTGGTCGCTGTTCCCGATCTACTGGATGGTGGTGTCCAGCCTGCGCACACCGCAGGACCTGTTCCTGCCCCCCGACCTGATCCCCAAACGCATCGACTGGAAGTTCGAAAACTACACGACCCTGCTGGAGCTGACCGACTACGCGCAGCAGTTCAAGAACAGCGTGGTGGTGGCGCTGGCGGTCGTGGTGATCACGCTGCTGCTGTCCATCGTCATCGCGTACACAGTGACGCGCTACCGCGTGCCGGGCAAGTCGATCATCGTCGGCAGCATGCTCTACGCCTACATGTTCCCGCCGCTGCTGCTGGCGATCCCGATGCTGTCGATCTTTGCGCGCATGGGGCTGGCGGACAACCTGCTGGCCGTCGTGCTGGCGCACTGCACGCTGACGCTGCCGCTGGGGGTCTGGCTCTTCTGGGGCTTCTTCAAGGGCATGCCTTTTGACTTGGAAGAGGCGGCGATGGTGGACGGCTGCACGCGGCTGGGCGCCTTCATCCGTGTGGTCCTGCCGCTCTCGCTGCCGGGTATCGTCACCGTGGCGATCTTTGCCTTCCTGCTATCGTGGACAGACTACGTCTTCAGCTTCGTGCTGGTGTCCAGCGACTCCAACAAGACGCTGCCGGTGGGGCTGGCCTCCATCCTCGGCACCTTCGATGCACGCTGGGGCGAGCTGATGGCGGGGGCAACGCTGATCGCTGCGCCGCTTTTCGTCATCTTCGCCTTCCTCAGCCGCTACTTCATTCAAGGCCTGGCCGCAGGCGCCGTAAAGGGTTGACGTCATGGATTTGGGCTTGCAAGGCAAGGTCGCCGTCATCACCGGCGGCGCACGCGGCATCGGCTTGTGCGAGGCGCAGGCGCTGGGGCGCGAGGGCTGCGTGATCGCCCTCATAGACCTCGACGCTGCGGCGGCATCGAGCGCAGTCGATTCACTGCGCGGCGAGGGCATCCAGGCCAGCGCCTTCATCGGCAACGCTGCGGACGAGGCCACCGTGCGCCGCCTCGTTTTCGAGATCTGCGAGGACCTGGGCGGCCTGGACATCCTGGTCAACAACGCCGGCATCGGCGTGAAGCCCGCCTACCTGGTGCGCGACCTGCCCTTCGCCGAATGGCAGCGCATGCTCAGCGTGCACATGGACAGCACCTTCCTGTGGTCGCGCGAAGCGATTCCGCCGATGGCCGCACGCGGCTGGGGCCGCATCGTCAACACCTCCAGCATGAACTTCACCGGTGGCGGCCGGCCCGGCGTGGCCCACTACAGCGCCGCCAAGGCCGGCATTGCCGGCTTCACGCGGACTCTGGCCAAGGAGGCGGGGCCGCACGGCATCACAGTGAACGCGGTGGCGCCGGGCTATGTGGAGACCGAGCTGATTGCCGGCTTCACGCCCGAGATGCGCGCGCTGCTGGCTCGGCAGAATCCGGTGGGCCGCACCTGCAAGCCCGAAGAGGTGGCCGCCTCGGTCGCCTTCCTGTGTTCGCAGCAGGCCGCCTTCATCAATGGCGAGCTGCTCTGCATCGACGGCGGCCGCCGCGACTTCGCCTGGGAGAACTGAACAATGACACAAGCGATGCGGATCATCGGCTTCCCCGGCCGCTACGTGCAAGGCCCGGGCGCGCTGAAGTCCTTGCCCGACATGCTGACCGAGCTGGGCGCCCAACGGCCGGTGCTGGTCAGCGACGACATCGTGCAGGCGGCGGTGGGCCCGCAGTTGCCTCCATCACTGCCGCGCCTGCGCTTCGGCGGCGAATGCACCCGCGAAGCTGTGGCCGACCTGGCCGGGCAAGCGGTTGCGCTCGAGGCCGACACCCTCATCGCGCTGGGCGGCGGCAAGACCATCGACACCGCCAAGGGCGTGGCCCGCACGCTGGGCACGCGTCTTGTCATCGTGCCCAGCGTGGCCTCCAACGACTCTCCCACCTCGCGCTTGATCGTGCTGTACGACGACGCCCACCGATTGGTCGCAGTGGACTACCTCGCGCGCAATCCGGACCTGGTGCTGGTCGACACCGAGGTGATCGTCCAGGCCCCACTGCGCTTCTTCCGCGCCGGCATCGGTGACGCTGTGTCAAAGCGGTATGAGGCTCGGCAATGCGCCCTCTCGGGCGGCAAGAACTTCTTCGGCGGGCGGCCGCCGGACGTCGCGCTGGTGATGGCCGAGCGCTGCCACGCGGCGCTGGCGCAGTACGCGCCGGCGGCGCTGGCGGCCGTGTCGCGAAAGGAAGTCACGCTCGAGGTCGAGGCAGTCATCGAAGCCACCGTGTTGCTCAGCGGCCTGGCCTTCGAGAGCGGCGGCCTCTCGCTGTCGCACGCGCTGCTGCGTGGGCTCACCGCGATACCGGCCCTGGCCGAGGCGCTGCACGGCGAGATGGTCGCGTACGGCTCGCTGGTGCAGCTGTGCCTCGAAGCGCGCAGCGACGAGGAACGGCGCGCGCACGCCTCGTGGCTGGTGGGCCTCGGCCTGCCGGTGACTGCCGCTCAGCTTGGTGCCAGGCTGAGTGCGACCGAGCAGCAGCAGGTGGCTGAGCTCACCATGAACGCACCCTATATCGGCCACTTCGAACGCCCGTTGACGGCCGCCGATATTGCACAAGCCATCAACGCAGCGGAACAGATCGGGCAGACCGCGTTGGTCGGGTGACGGGCATCGCACAAGCCATGCTCAGCGAAGTCCGCTGAGCTGGCACATTGAGTGCTGAGGGTGATGTCCCAGGAGGTGGTGTAAGTTCTTGAGCGAGGCGGCCTGTAGAGGGTGGCCATCGTGAATCCGGATACGGTTGAGGTGCGACCCACCAGCCTTGATCCAAGGAATACACGATGACCGCCTCAACTATCGCATTAGCCGAGCTCGCCGAGAAGGGTGCTGACATTGATGTGCTGCGCCAGATGGTGCAGTTCATGGCCCAGCGCCTCATGGAGATCGATGTCGAGGGGCGCTGCGGCGCTGGCTACGACGAGAAGAGCGCCGAGCGCCTGAACAGCCGCAACGGCTTTCGCGAACGTACCTGGGAGACCCGTGCGGGCGGCGTCTAGCTGAAGATCCCCAAGCTGCGCCAGGGCAGCAACGCGGCGTAGTCATCGAAGGTCTTGGCGTTCGGCAGCGCGACAAACAGTGCGCGCAGGCATCCGACGCAGAGCTGTGCGGCGAGCGCTCTCGCCCATGGACATTGAACAGGCATCTAGTCCGTGCCACCGCTCGCTAGTCTCGGCACGGCCCATCCAGTGTTCGCCGGCTTGTTCCTCTACGACTTCAGTGACTCAGCGACAGTGGACCGGATCTCTTCAGTAGGACCTTTCGGCCTCTAGTCGGCCTTCCCCAAGAAGTTGGGGAGCCCCATGGCTCGTCGCCGCAGGTGCTGCAGATGCCGCCGCTGCTGACAAGTCGACCCGATGCGATACACCCGCATTCAGTTTGAAAACCGCCACCGCCTGAACAAGCAGCAGAGCCTGAGTCTTCAGACTCTCGGCGGCCGCGGCACTTTCTTCCACCAGGGCCGCGTTTTGCTGAGTGACCTGGTCCATCTGACTGACAGCCTCGCCGACTTGAGACACCCCGGCACTTTGCTCAATGCTGGCGGCAGTGATCTCGCCCATGATGTCGGTGACCCGCTTGATCGAGCTGACGACTTCGGTCATCGTCACACCGGCCTGACCAACCAAGGCGGTACCCTGCTCCACACGTTCGACACTGGCAGTGATCAGGCTCTTGATCTCTCTTGCGGCCGCTGCCGAACGGCCGGCCAGGCTACGGACTTCGGAGGCCACAACCGCGAAGCCGCGTCCCTGCTCCCCTGCGCGTGCAGCCTCCACCGCGGCATTGAGCGCCAGGATGTTGGTCTGGAACGCGATGCCATCTATCACACTGATGATGTCGGCAATCTTCTTGCTTGATTCATTGATGTCCCTCATGGTAGTGACCACTCTGCTGACATCCTCGCCGCCCCGAGTGGCGACCATGCTGGCACTCAGCGCGAGCTGATTGGCCTGTTTGGCGTTGTCTGCGTTCTGCTTCACAGTGGAACCCAGCTGCTCCATGGACGCAGCAGTCTCCTCCAGCGCCGAGGCCTGTTCCTCGGTGCGCTGGCTCAGATCCAGGTTGCCCTGCGCGATCTGAGAAGACGCGGTGGCCACGTTGTCGGCATTGCTGCGCACGCCACTGACGATGCGTACCAGGTTGTCCTTCATGCCGGCCAACGCACGCAGCAACTCAGCCGTTTCGTCCTTGCCGTCGCCGCTGAGATCCACCGTCAAGTCGCCGTCGGCCACACGCTCGGCGGCCAACTTGGCGCGGTTCATCGGCACGGTGATGGAGCGCGCAATCAGCAAACCGAACAGCCCACCGATCAACAATCCGCCTACGATGGAGGCGATCGACACTGCGCGAATCACGACATAGCGCTCAGCGGCCTCCGTGTACTGCTTGTGGGCCTCGTCAAGCTGCAGCTTGTTGAGGGCCACGATGCCCCTCTCCACCGGAACAAACAGCGGGCGGATGGCCTCCGTCACCACGCGCTGGGCCTCCTTGATATCGTTGGCGCGCAGCGCCTGCACTGCTGGGAGCAGGCCTTCCTGCACGAACTTCCTTCGGTCGGCGGCAAACGCCTTGGCGAGTGTTTCGGTCTCGGGGGTCAGCTTTGTGGCCATGTAGGCATCCCAGATCTTGCCGATAGTCGCTATGTTGGCTTCGACCTGCGCAGCGCGATCACTGATGACCTCGGGTGTCGGCGTGACAAGCGCTGTGGCGATGGCGAGCCGGTTGCGTAGTAGATTGGCCTGAATCTCGCCGAGCTGACCGATCGGTATCGCGCGGTCTTCAAACACCGACTTCAGTGCCTCGTTGGAATTGCCGATGCCCAGGAGGCCCAGCCCGCCGACACCAACCAGCATGGCCGAGAGCAGTCCGATCAACAGCAGCAAGCGGGTCGATATTCTGAGATTGTTCATGGACGGAGATCCTTTGCAAATATGGAGGAGTGCGGCCTACAGGGCGACCTGATTGGTCAGGATTTGTCTCTCGCCTTATATGTGTCGAACCGGCAGGCCCCAAACTGCGCAGAACGACTGCAAATCGGGGTATGCGGATGTTGATACATTATGGCGTACGCGTACGCTTAAATCATGAAGTTGCGCTGCTATGCACAGCCATATCGTCGAATCTGACTCGGCTAAATGTGAAGGCGATTGAGCGATTGCGAGTTGCTGCAGCGCAGCAGCGCTGAACTCATCAACTGCTGTCTGCCGGCGCAGGCGGGCGCTGCATGCTTGCCCTTCCTGCGCGAGGCTTTCCCGCAGATACGCAAGCCGCAGAGGCGCAGTCAGTCGCCGGCTCTCAATGAGGGGCCCCGGCGAATGACCCCAGACAGCCATGAGTTCTGCAGGGAACTGTCCCCGCGCAAGATAGATATTGACCAGCCCCAGTGTCACGATCGAGCTCTTGGCGTTTCTTCGCCAGACCGCGGCTGCCCACCTTGCTGAATCCCAAGAGCCGCTTGACCACTGCGAAGACGTGCTACACGCGCGCTCGAACCTTGGACTTGTTGCGGTTGCGTGCACGCTGCGCCTCGTCGAGATCGTTACCCTCGGACCAGCGCTCAACTGCCTTCAGATTCACGGCCGTGGAGCGCTGGGCGCCCCCCAATTGAGGGGCGCCATCCGCCAGCGCCTCTATTGCGTTCGCGTACGCTAAAAAGTAGTATGTCGTAATGCTGCTTGGCACGTGTGCCCAGGCTCGCGCGAACGCATCGGATTCACGGTGTGCAGTTTGAATCTGAGGCCAGCCCACAACGCGGCCTCTCATTGGCTGAGTCTCGAGGCTCAGGCCTTGAGCCGATGGCCAACACCGACCACTACCGCCGACTGGAAATGATTGTTCAGAACACCACCAACATGGTGGTGGTCACCAATCGGAACCGCGAGATCGAATGGGTCAATCCTGCCTATACCCAGGTAACGGGCTGGACACTGGACGAGATCAAGGGTCGCAACCCCCGCACCTTTTTGCACGGCCCTCGCACAAGCCAAGCCTCGGCCACCAAGCTCGGAGATCTGCTTCGCCAAGGGCAGGCAGTGGTGGACGTCGAGATGCTCAACTACAAGAAGTCGGGCGATCCCTTTTGGGTGTCCATGAACATCAGCCCGATACGCGATGATCGAGGCGCGATCACGGAATACGTTGCCATCGAGTCGGACATCACCGAGCGCAAGCGCCGCGACATAGAGACCGGGCGCATCGCAAGGCACAGCGCTGCGATGCAGCGCATCGCAAAGCTAGGCTACATGGAGCACGACCTGGCCACAGGCCAGGTGTATTGTTCGACCGAAGTCCTGGACATCATCGAGGCCACCAGCGATGACGTCGACTTGCGCTACGAAAGCCTGATGGCCTGGACCCATCCTGACGACGTCGCCATGGTCAGGCTCAACTACGAGCAGGCCGTCAACGACGCGGGGCCCTATGAGTCCGAGCACCGCGTGATCAGCAAGTCGGGCCAGATCAAATGGGTCCATATGCAGGGCGCCATCGAGGGCTGGGACGACGGCAGCACCGCAAGGTGCTGCATGACGGTTCAAGAGGTCACTCAGCGCAGGCTAAAAGAGCAGGAAGAACGCGAGGAGGCGCTGCAGAGGCAGCTCGCCACTATCCAATCGGACATGCTTTCCCGCATCAGCCAGGAGTTCAGAACCCCTTTGCAGGCGATGCTGGGATTCACCGAACTCGTCGAGCGCAGGGAAGTGCCGCTGATGTCCGACCGGTCCCGGGGTCAGCTGAAACAGGTTCGGCAGTCGGCCCGGCAGTTGCTGCACCTTGTTCACGACATGATGGAGTTCAACCGGCTGCACGAGGCCCGATCGCCGCTGATTGCGACGGCCGTCGACGTGCACGGAATGGTCCGAGACCTGGCCTCATCGCTTCGGTCCGTGGCTCAAGCTCAGAGCTTGACCCTGCATGCCGACATCGGCAATTCGACTCTCTATGCAAGGGCAGACTATCAAGGACTGCGGCAAATCCTTCTCAATCTGCTGGCCAATGCCTTTGACTACAACATTCCCGGCGGGCATGTCTGGCTGCAGTGCAAGTCCATCTCCGGAAGCCGCGTCGCCATTTCCGTGCAAGACAGTGGCATTGGCTTCGAGCGCAAGCATCTCAGCCACTTGTTTGAGCCCTTCTACCGCGTTGCAAGAAGTCCAGCCGATCTGCCGCCGCCATGCGGTAGCAGTCTTGGCCTCGCGATCGCCTACACACTGGCCCAAGGCATGGGTGGGGACCTGCTGCTCGAGAGCGAGCCTGCCACCGGCTCCACCTTTGTCCTCGTACTGCCGAGGGCTGACACACCGGATTTGCCGGCCGTCTCGCGAGACGGCGTTGAGCCCTTGCTAGAAGCATGCCGTGCTGATGGCGACCTCGGCGGTGGTCGGGTGCTGTACATCGACGACAACCCAGTCAGCACTGAGCTCGTGAAGATATACCTGCAGGGACAACCGAATATTGAGCTGATTTGCTGCAGCAGCGGCGCAGATGGCCTCAAGTCGGCACAGCGTCTCAGGCCCGACATCATCATTGTCGACAGCCATCTTCCGGACATGTCAGGCATGGACTCGCTCCGTGCAATCCAGAGCGATCCAGACCTTGCCCGTACACCCTGTATCTTCCTCTCGGAAGACGGGGATGAGCAATCGATAGAAACCGCCATAGGCGCGGGTTTTCGAGAATGTCTGTCCAAGCCGGTCGATGCCCAAGTGCTGGTGGCGACGCTGGATCGTCTGCTGAGTGAAGCACCGATGACATCGAGGTTCTAGGGGAAATGCGATTCTGATACCGGGCTGAGGGTCGTTTTCGTGCACACTTCCGAGCAATGGGTGAGCGCCTCCTCGGCCACTATATTTCCACGCCCCGGACAAGAGCACGAACGATGGGCCCCGCACAGGACTTTGCGTCAACCACAACATGATCACCGCCAAGCCTGCGCGCCCTCGCCTTCGGCGAACCAGGGTCGAGCAATCATTGCTTGAGGCCAAGGTGGTGCAGATCTCACTGCAGCTGTTCTCCGATGGTGGTGGAGAGGCGGTGTCGATACGCAAGATCGCCAGCGAGGTCGGTGTGCCGCCGATGTCGCTCTACCGCTACTTCCCTTCAAAAGCCCATCTCGTTCGCCACATCTGGCAGGACATTCTGTCCAGAGCCTGCGAGGAGGGCAAGTTCGAAGCGGCCCGTCACCGGGGACCCATGCACAAGCTCAAAGCGTTTGTGAGAGGCTTCCTGCGTCACTGGATCAACCACCGCCATCACTACTGGTTTGTATTTTGCAACCCAGCAGTCCCCTGCGTGGCTGGAGATCAACACGAGGCAGAGCCCGTACGTCCTGACCCGCGCGAAGTGCTTGAGCTACTGAGCAGCATGCTGGCCCGATGTTCCGGATCCCGGGCGCCGACCGAGGCACAGCGGCATCTTGCGGAGGAGCTCTTCTGCTCTGCGCTGGGCTTCCTGGTCACAACTGTCGGGCTGGCGCTCAAGACGCCTGCCGAGATCGATGGCCTGATGGAGCGGATGCTCGCCGGCATGGAGTCCCGTATTGGGGCCGCGCTTAGCTTGTGCGTCGCGGCACGCTAGCCAGGGTGCACCGCTACACCAACCGTCGATGGCTGCTCGAAGAAGCGAACCGCATTGCGCCCTGAATTCTTGGCCTGGTACATCGCGATGTCGGCCCGCTTCAGCAGCTCGTCCACCGAAGTGCCGCCGCCTGAAAACAAACAGACGCCAATGCTCGGAGAGCCGACATACGCAAAGTTGCCGAGCTGCACCGGCTCATTGACAGCTGAACGGATCTTCTCCGCAATCGCCGCAGCTTGACTCATGGCCTGATCCAAGCAAGAGCTCAGATCGGCCAGGATGACCACGAACTCGTCGCCGCCTTGACGTGCCACTGTGTCTTTGGCCCTGACACTGGCGCGCAGACGCCGGGCCACCTCGATCAGCAGCTGATCGCCCACATCGTGGCCCCGGCTATCGTTCAGAGCCTTGAATCGGTCAAGGTCGATGAACAGCACAGCCGCGAGAGTGTGGTGGCGCTCGCTGGCGATAAGCACCTGCCCCAATCTGTCGCGCAACAGCCTTCGATTGGGTAGGTCGGTCAGGGGGTCGTAGAAAGCCAAACTGTGGATGGCCTTCTCCGCCTGCTTCTTCAGAGTTATGTCAGAGAACACCGCCACATAGTTTTGAATGCGTCCCGCCTCGTCGGCCACCGCCGTGATGCTGAGCCACTCGGGGTAGATCTCTCCGTTCCTGCGCCGGTTCCAGACCTCGCCCTGCCAATGCTGGCTTTCGCTCAGCACTTGCCACATCGCCGCGTAGAAGGCCGGCGGGTGGCGCCCGGAGCTCAGTAGCCGTCCTGTGACCTGGCCCACGGCCTCGCTCGCCGTATAGCCGGTGATCTGAGTGAAGGCTTGGTTGACCTTCAGAATCACCTGCTTCGCATCGGTGATGACCATCGCCTCCAGCGATTCAAAGGCAATTGCTGCCACTCGCAGCTCAGCCTGGGCCTGCCGACGCGCGGTGACGTCGGAAGCTACGCCAACGAAACCATTGAGCGTGCCGTTGTCCCCGCGCAAGGGCTGCATATCCAGGTCCAGCCAGAGCTCGGAACCGTCCTTGCGCCGATTAAGAAACTGTGCCCTCATGCCATGCCCATTCTCGATGGCCAGGCTCAGCTTGGCCCGAATCGACGGGTCCGCATCTTCGTGCAGAAGGAGCAGACCTGGCTCTCGCCCCAACGCCTCGTCAGCGCCATATCCAGTGATGTCACTGAATGCCCTGTTGACCCAGACGATCCGGCGTTCGGCATCTGAGATGAGAACCGCGTTGTTGGTGAGCTCGGCCACCAGGGCCAGGCGCTGCAACTCATGCGCCTGTGCGGTCAAGCGCAGATACTGGCGCTTGACCATGCGCGCTGTTGGCTCAGCGACGCTCAGCGTCAGGATCAGGAACATCAACACGCTGCAGGTCGCCCACAGCTTGGCCGCATCAGCTGCCGTGGAATAGCGGCGGCGCGCAAGGCGCTCGAGCTCGTCGACCAGATCCTGTGCCGCCTCCAGGGCCGGGTCGACCTCGATCTCGACCTGGGCAGCCAGCAGGCGTGTGCCCGCCGTGGGCCCGTTCAATCGGCTCTCAAGCAAGGCCTCCGCCCTGGACCAGAGCCTTTGACGAGTAGTCGACCAAGTGGCTAGAGTCCGCACCAGGTCTTGCGACTCCGACTGAAACCCTCCCGCCTGAGCCAGGAGCCAGTCAAGACGTTGCCCCTGGACGGCAGCCCGGTCTAGGCTGGCGCGCAGTTGCTCGCCGGCACTCTCCGCCGCCACGCCCTCGGCATCACTGAGTACGGCAAGGCGTCCGATGCGCTGGCTGAGCATGCGTTGTGCGCCGGCAAGCTCGGCCATCTCGGCGTCGGCAGCCCGTACCCGTTGCGCCTTCTCTGCCTGCCACGCATAGAAGACTGCCTGCGCGCTGGCCAGCAGCAGCACTGCATACATCGCGACGCGCACCCAACCATGCGCAGACGCATCAGGTTTCGTTTCAGGCGGGCTGAAGCTCGCCTTGGATGTGGTGCTACGCATCGAAGCAATCAAAAAGTGTCAGCCGCACGCAGATTCTGAAAATCCAGCCTGGCAGAAAAGTCAACTGCATCCAGCGCCCTGGCGAACAGCCACCCCTGGTAGGCCTCGCAGCCATGGTCGCGCAGGAACTCCAGTTGCGCTTCGGTCTCAACGCCTTCGGCCACCAACGTCAGACCAAGGCTGTGTGCCAGCGCAATGATGGACCGGGATATCTTGACGTCGCTCATGTCATGCGGAATGTCACTAATGAAAGCCCGATCGATCTTCAGCTTGGACACGGGCAGCGCCTTCAGATAGGCCAGGGAGGAATAGCCCGTGCCGAAGTCGTCCAGTGCCACCGTGCAACCCAGGGCTGCCAGGGACTCGAGCTGCTCGCGGGCAATCACGGGTTGGACCATGGCAATCGATTCGGTGATCTCGATCTCCAGCAACCGGGCCGGCGCCCCGGAACGTTGCAGTGCGGCGCGCACCTTGTCGGGCAGATTGCGCTGCCGGAACTGCTGAGCGGAGAAGTTGACAGCCACCCTCAGTGGGGTACCTGCATCGGACCAGATAGCTATCTGCCGGCAGGCGGTCTCCAGCACCCAGTCCGACAAGGGAAGGATCAGCCCGGTGGTCTCGGCTACCGGGATGAAGCGGCTTGGCGACACTTCGCCCAGCAGCTCGTCGGTCCAACGCAGCAAAGCTTCTGCACCGACTATGGCCCCGGTACAGGTGTCCACCTGGGGTTGGTAGAGCAGCCTCAGACCACCCCGATTGATCGCGTCCTTCAGCCGGGCATGCATCTGCATGTTCGCGTGCGCGTGTTTGTCCAACTGCGCCGAATAGCAGGCATAGGTGCCGCGGCCGGCTCGCTTGGCCTGGTACATGGCCAAGTCCGCATAGCGCAACAGGTTGTCGCAATCCTGCGCGTCGTCTGGCGAGAACGCCAGACCAATGCTGCCGCTGGCATCGACCTCCTGACCCTGAACGATGCAGGGCAAGTCGAGTGACAGCAGAAGCTTCTCGGCTACGGTCACCGCCTCATCCACACTGTTCAGGTCCGACAGCAGGATGCCGAACTCATCGCCGCCCAGACGGGCCAGCGTGTCGCCCTCGCGCAGCGCCGAGCGCAACCTTTGACTCACTTGCACGAGCAGTTCGTCGCCAGCCAAGTGTCCAAAGCTGTCGTTCACCGTTTTGAAATCATCCAGATCCAGGAACAGTGCTGCCACCCGCCTTTCGCTGCGCTTGGTCTGCGCAATCGCCTGGTTCAACTGCAGACGGAACAGCCAACGATTGGGCAGGCCAGTGAGTTCGTCATGCGTGGCGCGATGCCGCAAGGACTCCTCGAAACTCTTGCGTTCGGTCAGATCACGAACATAGGCGATCGCGTGCTGTTCACTCTCATCTTCCCAGTGGCCGACCGAGATATCCACCGGCAGCATCCGCCCGTCACGGCGCATCAGCCTCAGATCCAGGGATCCCATAGCCCTTGCATTTGCCGACGCAAAGTACTCGCGCATCGCGTGACCGTGCTTGTCGCGTAGATGCGGCGGCAGGAAGATGTCGACGTTGCGGCCAATCAGCTCCTGGCTCGGATAGCCCGAAAGCGTCTCCATGGCGGGATTGGCCATCAGTATCTGACCAAGACGGTTGACCCACAGCACGCCATCGGGAGCCACGCTCAGTGCGAGCTTCTCGCGCTGGTGCTGCGTCTCCAATCGCTCAAGCGGCCGGCGCAAGGCCTCGTTGAAGGTGACATGGAACAGGTACAGATAGGCGGCGACCTTGTATAGATGGCCGATACCAGACGCTGCGTCGTGGTCGAGGATGCCCGCCATTGTGAAAAACAGCCCGGAAACCGCCGACAGTGCCACGGCGTAAATCAATGCTGTCACGCACTCGCGAGCTAGTTCCTGGCGACGGAGCCAAAGCACCCACAGCGTTAGCGCGTTGGCGCCTATCGTCAGCCATTCGAACCCGGTCAACAGCGGCGTCCGCCCTGAGCCTTCGACAAACAAGGCTGGCACCCGCGCCGACCAAAGCAGGCCAATGGTGCAGACCAGACTCAACGCCACCAGCATCAATGCAAGCCAGAAAGGCTTGCGGCTTTCTGCAATGTTGGGCTGCGCTGGCAGCAGCGCATAGAAAAGTAGCGTGGTCGCGGCGAGCATCCGCGCCAGTATCCAGAAATAGGTCGACTTCTGCATCGAGTTGGGGCTCAACGCATCAGGCATGCCGGTATCGCTGAGCGAGTGCAGGAAGTCGAGCACACCAACCCCCAGGAATGCGAGACCCAGCAACACCACAGCCCCCTTGCGCGCCGGTAGGATGGCACGGTAGCCCGTCACGAAGACGAGCAGCGACACCAGCGCGGAAACCAGCTCCACGGCACTGTGCAGGAACAGGAATAGCTCCGGGGCGATCGTCACAGGTCGTGACGGATGGGAGACCAACCACAACAAAGGCAGGGAAAGCAGCAGCAAGCCCCAAGCTGCGGCGCTTTGACAGGGGTGTTTGTGCCTGGCTTGCATGTCAGGCGGTCAGGGCAGAAGTTGGAAAGCCACTGTCAGGCGTACACCCTGACGGCACCCATCAGACGCTGCGCCCGCTCGCTCGTGGTGTTTGCCGCAGCACCGCTCTGCTCCACCATCGCCGCACTCCGCTGCGCCACCTCGTCAAGTTGGTCCACCGCCCGGCCGACCTGGGCGATGCCGATGGTCTGTTCGCGGGACGCACCGGTGATGGCGGTGATCAGATCGCTCAGCAGAGTCTCCATGCTGGAGAACACGAACTCCTTCTGAGTGATCGGCGCATTTGCTCTCATCAGACCTCCACAGCTTGGCTTGCAGGAACACGGACCGCACCAGACTCGCGTCAACGACGTCTTGCGTCAGCTCAATATTTTAGCGTACGCGTACGCAATATAACGTAAAACTGGCTGCAAAGTGACACTTCTTGCCTCAGTCGCGCCGGTCGGCAATGAGCAACGCCTGCTCTCATCCGGGCAAGGCGGCGCACCGGCGATCGCGTCGCCCAAGGGCTTGGCCACTGGCTGCCGACGCGCCAATGCAGCTTGGTCGATTACGTCAGGAAGGATGTTCAGGCGCTCAACCATCAGCGTGCGCGCCATCGCACGGAAACCATGCGGAGTCATGGCGTCGTTATCGAAGCCCATCCGGCGCAGGGCTGTGCGGAGCGTGTTCTCGCTCATGGGCCGCTCGCCGGCCTGAAGGCTGGGGAACACGAACTGGCCGTGACCGGTAAGTGGCTGAAGATCCTTCAGGATATCCACTGCGCGCAGTGCAAGCGGCACAAAGTGCGGGCGTCCATTGAGCTTGCCGGCCTTTTCCGCTTCATATCAGCGGCCGGGATACTGATCATCGCGGCACCCAGATCAACCCAAGCCCACTCTAGCGCGCGGATATTGCCCGGCCGTTGAAACACCAGCGCCGACAGTTCCAGCGCCGCCCTGGTGGTCGGCTGGCCCTCATAGGCGAGGATCGATCGCATCAGGGCGCCAGCTGCAACCGGTTCCAGTACGGCAGCCATGTGCTTCGTCGCCACGGCCTTGAGCGCGCCACGCGCAAAGAGTGCGCCAACTCTCGCACGCCCCGGGCCTCGACGCGCCGGAGGGTAGCCAGCAGCAGCGGAGCTGTCGGTCAGCGGCAGCTTACCGATCCACGAGAACACGTCCTTCTCCAGGCGCACGAGCCAGCGCTCGGCATAGGCTTCGCTCCAGTCCGACACTCGGGTGGCATGGTAGTCGCGGGTGACAGCCTCGAAGGTGTTGACGCTGGCGGCCTTGCGCTGCAGCTTGTCCACGATGCGCTGATGGGCCGGGTCGGTGCCCGATTGCTGGAGCAAACACGCGGCGTCGCGTTTGGAGCGTGCGGCCTTTGCAGTGAGGCCCGGATACTGGCCCAGCGCCAGCCGCTTTTCTTTGCCGTCGAAGTAGTACTTCCAAAACCAACGCTTAGAGCCGGTGGCGGCAACCTCAAGGTAGAGGCCAGCTCCGTCCACTACGCGTATGCGGGCTTTATCAGCGGGGCATTTGGCGTTCTTGCACTGGGCGTCGGTGAGGGCCATAGGGGAACAAATCTTGATGGGAGAGCCGAAGTGGCCCGCGTTCCCCTAAATGTGCCCCTAGATTTTCTGCGCTGCAACGAGACGACATGAACCGATTTGGCATGAAAAAAGCCCTAAGTCGTTGATTTACTTAGGGCTTCTGAGTCTTCATGACACGTCATGAAATGTTCTGATGGGGTGGCTAATGGGACTCGAACCCACGACAACAGGAATCACAATCCTGGACTCTACCAACTGAGCTATAGCCACCGCAGAGCCTGCAATTATAGCCTAGATTTCCGACCCTCTTAACGAGCCGAGCAGGAAATCTCCAATCAAGGCGTCGCTGCAGATGCGGCCAGGGCGGCGACCACCGGCTTGAGCTCAACCTTGAAACGAGTCTTCAGCGCGGCGAAGTAGGCCGAGGCCTCGGCGGCGGACCAGGCCTGGGCATACTGCTGATCGGCACGCTTGGCATCGATCACCGCCGAGTCGCGCGGCAGCACCTTGACGATGCGCACCACCGCATAGCCAGCCTCGCCGCCATCGACGCCAACCCAGGCCGGCAGCTTGCTGGCATCGGCACGCATGATGTCTTCGATCATGGAGCGAGGCAGATCGCGGGCCTGCACGCGCGAGACAATCTGCGCCGGCTCCAACCCTGCGGCATCGCCCCCCTTCTTCAGCGCCTCCAGACGGGCCTCGCCATCCTTCTTGGCCTGGGCCACGGCCATCTTCTTGACCACGCGGTCCTGCACCTGCGCTTTGACCTCCGCGAAGGGCAGCAGGCGAGCCGGGTCGTGCTTGACGACTCGGGCCGACACCAACATGTTGGGGGAGATCTCCAGAGCTTCGGTGTTGCGCTTGTTGCGCAGGGCCTCGACGCCGAATACCGCATCAAGCAGTTTGGGCGAGGCCGGCGTGCCGACGGCAGTAGGCAGCGGCTTGCGTTGCACGGTGGCAGTCTGGATCGTGAGCTTGAGCTTGTCGGCGGCCGGCTTAAGGCTGTCGGACTGCTCATAGACCAGATTGCTGAATTGCTCGGCCGCTTCGGCGTATCGGGCCTGCGCGACTTGCTTGCGCACATCGTCTTCGATCTCTGCGCGCACCGCCTCGAAAGGCTTCTTTTCACCGCCGCGCACGGCCGTCAGCATGATGATGTGGTAACCGAACTCGGTTTCGATCACATTGCTGATCTCGCCCTGCTTCATCGCATAGGCCGCGTCCTCGAAGGCCTTGGTCATGCCACCGCGACCGAAGAAATCCAGGTCGCCACCCTGCGCGGCCGAGCCCGGGTCCTGCGAGTTCTTGCGCGCCACGTCGGCGAAGGTGCCCGGTGCCTTGCGCACCTCAGCCAGCAGCGCCTCGGCCTTGGCCTTCGCCTTGGCCTTGTCATCGGCCGATGCCGACGGCTCGGTCTTGATCAGGATGTGGCTGGCACGGCGTTCCTCGGCCACCGTGTAGCGCGACTCGTTGGTCTTGAAATACTCGCGCAGCTTGTCCTCGGACACGTTGACGTCCTTCTTCAGCGCGTCTAGATCCAGTACCAGAAACTCGATGCTGGCCGTCTCCTGCGACTGGAACTGGGAGGCATTGGCCGGATCCTTGTAGTAGGCTTCCAGCTCGGCATCGCTCGGGGTGATGCGGCCCAGATAGTCCTTGACGCTGAAGCGCTGCACCTGCACCTCGCGCTGCTGCAGGAGCACGTCGAAGGCAGCCGCCGAATTGACGGATGAGGCGAATGCGGTGCCACTGACGCCCTGCACCACCTGGCGCAGGGTCAGGTCTTGCCGAAGACGCTGCTCGAACGAAGCCGAGCTCATGCCCTGGGCTGCCAGCATGCCCTTGTTGACGCTACCGTCGGGCATGCGAATGAAGGCAAACTGTGGGTCCGCCTGGAACAAGCGCTGCAGGCGCTCGTCGCTGACCACCAGATGCTGCTTGGTGGCCGCAATCTGCATGACCTTGTCGCGCACCAGGGCGTCCAGCGCTTCGCGCTTGGCCTCGGGCGAGTCCAGCAGTTTCGGATCCACATTCGGAGCCTGACGGCGCATGCGCTCGGACTGGTCGCGCAGCGCAACGTCCCATTCGGCCTGGGTAATGCCCTGCCCGTCCACCACGGCGACCTTGGCGTTTCCGCCCTCGGTGAACCGCGAATAGCCTTCAACACCGAACAGCACGAACGAAGGGAAGATCAGCAGCAGCAGGATGAACTGCAGCACTTTGGTGTGCTTGCGGACGAAATCAAACATCGAGAAACCTCAGGCGGGCAACGCGCAGCGCCTAAGCATGCGCGTGGTTAAGCATCATCCGGCTTGACATCGCCGGTGCTTGGCTGGACTGCTTGACTTGCAGACGCAACAAAGGCGAACCAGGGTTCGCCTTTGCGTAGATTCGCATTCTAGCCCAGTGACAGCGCTCGCGAAGCGCCGGGGTCGGCAATCAGGTCAGGCACGAAAACTGCCGAATTGATGGTGGGTGCTGAGGGGCTCGAACCCCCGACCTACGCCTTGTAAGGGCGCCGCTCTACCAACTGAGCTAAGCACCCTGAGAGCCGACTTACAAGCGTCCTATGAGCGTCAACCGTTCAGTTGACCGCGTCCTTCAATGCCTTGCCGGGACGGAACTTCGGAACTTTTGCAGCCTTGATCTTGATTGTATCGCCGGTGCGCGGGTTGCGTCCCGTACGGCTGGCGCGCTTGGTGATGCTGAAGGTGCCGAAGCCCACCAGGGACACGGTGCCATTCTTCTTCAGGGTGGTCTTGACGCCACCGATCAGGGCCTCGAGCGCACGGCCCGCCGCGGCCTTGGAAATGTCCGCCTGCTTGGCGATGTGCTCGATCAATTCTGACTTGTTCACGGGTCTTCCCCCTCTCAAATAGGTCTCGGATGGATGCGTGGTGTCGGGTCCGTCCGCTGTGGGCGCCGGGCCGCGCTGATGCGGCCCGTTGGTGCGGCTTTTTTGCTGCCTGCCCAGCGTTGGCGGGAGGATGGATTCTATGCGGATTCAGTGGCCTTTCCAGGCAGGGACAAGTCCCGATACAAAAGCGGCGCAGGTCTGCAACTTGTGCACATCCGCTGACACTTTTTGCGCTGTAGCCTGCTCAGTCGCGGCCCACCACCAGGCCGACGCCGACGGCCGTCAGCGCCATGCCCAGCCAGACCAGGGCGCTCATCGACTCGCCGAACAGCAGCCAGCCTTGCAGCGCTGCGCAGGGTGGCACCAGATACAGCAGGCTGGTGACCCGAGTCGCCGCCCCGCGCTGTACCAGCAGGTAGAGCATGGAGCTGCCCGCCAGGGTCAGCATCAGCACCGACCAGGCCAGCGCGCCCAGCAGCTCGGCATGCCAGACCATGGGCTCCTGTTCAAGCAGGGCGAAGGGCAGGGTCAGCACAAGGGCCGCCAGCAGCTGGATCAGCACCGCGCTGCGAACGTCGCACGGCGCCACGAAGCGCTTCTGGTACAAGGTGCCGGTGGTGATGGCCAGCAGGGCACAGGCGCCCAGCGACAGATTCACGGCATTCAGCTCGCCCAGCCCCAGCTTGCGCCACAGCACCAGCACCAGGCCACCCAGCCCCAGCAGCAGACCGACCCACTGCCGTCCACTGACGCGGTGCTGGGTGCCGGTGGCGCTGAGCCACACGGCCGTCAGCACCGGCTGCAGACCCGCCATCAGGGCGATCGTGCCGGCCCCCATGCCGGCCTTGACGGCGGCCCACACGCCACCGAGATAGATGGCATGGGTCAGCGCACCGACCATGGCCAGATGGCCCCACTGACGGCGATCGCGCGGCCATCCGACATCGTGAGACAGCTTGATCCAGATCACGAAGGTCAGCGCGGACAGCGCGAAGCGCAGCGCCAGAAAGCTCAGCGGCGGCGCGTGCGGCATGCCGAAACGGGCGACGACGAAGCCGGTGCTCCAGATCAGCACAAAGGCCGCCGGCATGACACGCCACAGCAGCGGCGCTGCGCCGGCGTTGACGTTGAACCGCACGACTCAGCGCGCCTTGGCGCGGATCTCGGGCACGGCCTTCTGCAGGTAGTAAACCATGGACCAGATCGTCAGCACCACCGCGGCCAGTATCAGCACCGTGCCCCAGACGCGGGTGTTGATCACGTCGAACAGCGTGCCGTCATAGAGCAGGAAGGGGATGGCCACCATCTGCACCATCGTCTTGAGTTTGCCCACCATGTGCACGGCTACGCTGCGCGAGGCACCGATCTGAGCCATCCACTCGCGCAGCGCCGAGATCGCGATCTCGCGGCCGATGATGACCAGGGCCACCAGCGCGTTGACGCGGCCCAGCTCCAGCAGCACCAGCAGGGCTGCGCAGACCAGGATCTTGTCGGCCACCGGATCGAGGAAGGCACCGAAGGCCGAGGTCTGGTTCAGCTTGCGCGCCAGATAGCCATCGAGCCAGTCGGTCAGCGCCACCGTAACGAATAGCACCGTGGCCACCAGATTCGCCATCGGCGCCGAAATCTTCAGATAGAAGACGCCGACGATGAGCGGAATGGCCAGGATGCGGGCCCAGGTCAGCAGGGTGGGGAGCGTCAGAAACATGGATGGATTGTGCCCAACAAAGGTGCTTCGCGACGCGCCGGGCGCAAATCAGTTGTCCAAGGTACGCGGCTTGAACCTGCGATCGTCGTTGAAAAGAAACGTCTCTGTGAACTTCCAGGGCTTGGGCATGCGCGTCACGTCGCCGAATGGCGCGGCGCGGTGCACCGCATCGATGGCCAGCTGGGTCGTGTCTCGCGCCTGCCCCGGATGACGAACTACGTCGATGCGGCGCACCGAGCCATCGCCATGCAGCTCGATCTCCAGCACCGGGATGGCCAGCAACACCTGGGGCACCTCGCCCAGATAGGTGCGCTGCGGATTGGCAGCCACCAGCCGCTCGGCGGCCTGCTGGCGCAGCGCCTCCTGATTGCGCACCGGCTTGGGCGGCTGCAGCTTGAGGCCAGCGGTCGGGCCCGGGGCACGGCCATCGGCGGGCACCTGGCGAGCCTCCACCGGGGCGGCCGGCGGCGCTGGCGTGGCAGCCACACCGGCAGGCGCGGGGGCCTTAGGTCCCGAGCAGGCCGACAGCAGGCTCAGCAAGGAGGCCGCCAGCAGCAGCGAGGGCAGACGCTGGCCCGGGCCGGGGATGGCGGGGGCGGGTACGACAGGTTCAACGCAAGGCACGGTATATCTCCATGGCCAGTTCTTTGGATATGCCTTTGACGGTGGCAATTTCTTCGGCGCTGGCATTGGCCACGCCGCGCACGCCACCGAAGCGCTGCAGCAGCTGCGCGCGCTTCTTCGGGCCTATGCCCGCAATGTCTTCGAGGCGGCTGCCGCCGGTGCGGATGTTCGCACGCTTGGCACGCATGCCGGTGATGGCGAAGCGGTGCGCCTCGTCACGGATTTGCGCCACCAGCATCAGCGCCGCCGAATCGCGCCCGAGATAAACCTTCTCGCGGCCATCGGCAAACACCAGCTCCTCAAGGCCGACCTTGCGGCCCTCGCCCTTCTCGACGCCGATGATCAGCGCCAGGTCCAGCCCGAGTTCGACAAAGACCTCGCGCGCCATGCTGACCTGGCCCTTGCCGCCATCGACCAGCACGATGTCGGGCAGGCGGCCGGTGCCCAGCTGGGCGGCCTCGGCCAGCTTGCTGTAGCGCCGGGTCAAGACCTGCCGCATGGCGGCATAGTCGTCGCCACCGGTGATGCCGTCGATGTTGTAGCGCCGGTACTGCGAGGCCTGCATCTGGTGAGCTTCAAACACCACGCAGGATGCCATGGTCGCCTCGCCCGCGGTGTGGCTGATGTCGAAACACTCGATGCGAAAGGTATCCATATTCTCGGGGCTGAGCTCCAGCGCCTCGACCAGCGCCCGTGTGCGCGCCTGCTGCGAGCCCTCCTCGGCCAGCAGCCGGGCAATCGCCAGCTCGGCGCCCTTGATGCACATGTCCAGCCAGATGCGACGCTGCTCGCGCGGCTGGTGCTGCACATGCACGCGCTGGCCGGATTGCTCGCCCAGCGCCTCGATCAGCGCCTTGTCCACCGCATGGCTCAGCACCAGCAGCGGTGGCACCGGAGACTCCAGATAGTGCTGGGCGATGAAGGCCTCCAGCACCTGCACCTCGGGCACGGCGGCGGCCTGGCGGTCTTCCAGGCGCTCCTGCAACTCCTCCTGGCCCAGTGCGGTGGCCTCCTCGACATGGGCCGGGAAGTAGCTGCGGTCGCCCAGATGCCGGCCGCCGCGCACCATCGCCAGGTTGACGCAGGCACGGCCGCCGCGCACCTCGACAGCCAGCATGTCCACGTCGCGGTCGCGGCCGGTGGCGCTGTTCTCTTCGACCGATTGCTGGGCCAGCACATTCGACAGCGCCGAGATCTGGTTGCGCACCTCGGCCGCCTGCTCGAAGGCCAGAGCATCGGAGAAGGCCATCATCTTGGTCTGCAGGCTGCTCAGCACCTCCTGCGTGTCGCCGAGCAGAAAGCGCTCGGCGTTCTCGACGTCGCGCGCATAGTCGGCGTCGGAGATGATCTTCACGCAGGGGCCCGAGCAGCGGCGGATCTGGTACAGCAGGCAGGGCCGCGAACGGTTGTTGAAGACCGAGTCCTCGCAGGTGCGCAGCTTGAACACCTTCTGTATCAGCTGGATCGACTCCTTCACCGCCCAGGCGCTCGGATAGGGCCCGAAATAGCGGTGCCTTCGATCGACCGCGCCGCGGTAATAGGCCAGGCGCGGATAGGCATGGGCGGCGATCTTCAGGTAGGGGTAGCTCTTGTCGTCGCGGAACAGGATATTGAACTTCGGGTTCAACGTCTTGATCAGGTTGTTTTCCAGCAGCAGGGCCTCGGCCTCGGTGCGCACGACGGTGGTCTCCATGCGCGCAATGCGGCTGACCATCTGGCCGATACGGGTTCCGGCATGGTCGCGCTGGAAGTAGCTCGTCACCCGCTTCTTCAGGCTGCGCGCCTTGCCGACATAGAGCACCTGGTCCTGGGCATCGAAATAGCGATAGACCCCCGGCAGCGCCGGCAGGGCGGCCACCTCGGCGAGCAGGCGCGCGCGGTCGGCGTCGGCGGCCGGCGGCGAGGTGTCTGGATGGACGGCATCGGATGTCATAGGGCTCGATTGTGCCCAAGCATCGCGGTCCGATAATCGCCCCCCATGACCCACCCCACCAAGCATTGGGATGTTTTCTGCCGCGTCATCGACAACTTCGGCGATGTCGGCGTGTGCTGGCGCCTGGCCCGTGACCTGTCCAGCCGCGGCCAGACGGTCAGACTGTGGCTGGACGATCGCTCGGCTCTGGCCTGGATGGCTCCCGAGGGGGCGTCCGGTGTCGAGGTGCGCGACTGGCCGGTCACGCTAGGCGACGAGCAACCTGGCGACGTGGTGGTCGAGGCCTTTGGCTGCGAACTGCCCGACGCCTTTTTGGCGCGCATGGCGCAACGCCAATCCGCCTCCGTCTGGATCAATCTCGAATACCTCAGCGCCGAGCCCTATGTCGAGCGCTCGCACCGTCTGCGCTCACCGCAGTTCAGCGGCCCGGCGGCCGGGCTGGACAAATGGTTTTTCTACCCCGGCTTCACGGCCCGCACCGGCGGCCTGCTGCGCGAGCCGGGGCTGCCGGCCGAGCAGGCGGCGTTCGACCGCGACACCTGGCTCGCCGGCCTGGGGCTGCGGCGGGCGGCAGGTGAGCGGGTGGTGACGCTGTTCTGCTACGACAACTCTGCCCTGCCCGCCCTGCTGGCCGAGCTTGCCGCGCAGCCCTGCCTGCTGCTCGTCACTGCCGGTGCGGCAGCGCGCCAGGTGCAGGCGCTGATGGGCACCGACCTGCGCCAGGGTCGGCTGCGCGCCCACCTGCTGCCGTTGCTGAGCCAACCCGAGTTCGACCGCCTGCTGTGGGCCTCGGACCTGAATCTGGTGCGCGGCGAGGACTCGTTCGTGCGCGCCCAGTGGGCCGGCAAGCCGTTCATCTGGCAGATCTACCTCCAGCATGACGCGGCCCACGCCACCAAGCTGGAGGCCTTTCTGGATCTCTATCTGGCCGGCGCGCCGCCCTCGCTCGCCGCCCCCACCCGCGTGCTGTGGCGCGCCTGGAACGGCCTGCAAGCCCTGCCGCCTGGAGGTTTGCAGGTCTGTCCGTGGCTTGATCAGGCGCAGGAAACCGCCACTCTGTGGCGCCAACAATTGCTGAATCAAGGGGATTTGAGCACCCAGCTGCTGAGCTTCGTCGCAAACCCAGGGTAAAATACTGGGCTTTGCCGAGCCTGACGGGGAGTCCGGGCGCAGGCTGCAAGAACGCTCTAACGCAATTCACCGACCGCTATGGACAGCAGTGCGCGGACAGTGAGCGGCCGGTGAGACACCACCCCAGACATCCCCAGACACCCCATTACGGAACACTCATGAAGATCGCTCAGGAAATTCGCGCAGGCAACGTGATCATGCACGGCAAGGACCCCATGGTCGTGCTCAGGACGGAATACAGCCGTGGCGGCCGCAACTCGGCCACCGTGCGCATGAAGCTCAAGAGCCTGCTGAACAACTCGGGCACCGAGGTCGTGTTCAAGGCCGATGACAAGATGGACCAGATCATTCTGGAGAAGAAGGAGTGCACCTACACCTACTTCGCCGACCCGATGTATGTGTTCATGGACTCCGAGTACAACCAGTTCGAGGTGGAAGCCGAGAACATGGGCGATGCCATCCAGTACCTGGAAGACAATATGCCCGTCGAAGTGGTGTTCTATGACGGCAAGGCCATCTCGGTCGAGCTGCCCACCAGCCTGGTGCGTGAAGTGACCTGGACCGAGCCCGCAGTCAAGGGCGACACCTCGGGCAAGGTGCTCAAGCCTGCCAAGATCTCCACCGGTTTTGAAATCCCGGTGCCGATCTTCGTGGCGCAAGGCGACAAGATCGAAATCGACACGCGTACGCACGAATACCGCAAGCGCGTCTGATTGGCGCTTCGTATCGAAAAAGGGCACTTCGGTGCCCTTTTTGCTTTTGAGCTCTACTTCGACCATGAAAACCCACGCGATACGGCCCGGCACGCTGGATCAGACAGATCGCCCACTCACCTGCACAGCCGAGCAGGCCCTGCGAGGCAGCGAGTTGCCCGGCCGCTGGGCGCGCCGCGAGCGTTTCGTGTGGCTTGCCACAGGCTTCGGCCGGGGCGAGCAGTTCCTGGCCGCCTGGCAGGTCTGGAAGGCGGACCCGCTGCGCTGCGAGCGCCTTGTATTCATCGCCATCGAAGACCGGCCGCTGAGCCGCAGCGAGCTGGCCCAGGCAGGCGCCCCCGATCTGGCCCGCCAGTTGCACGCCGCCTGGCCGCCGCTGACCCACAATCTGCACCGCCTCAGCTTCGAGCAGGGCCGCGTGCAGCTGCTGCTGGCCTTCGGCGAGGTCGCGCCCTGGCTGGCGGAGCTGGTGGCCAGCGTCGATGCCTTTGTGCTGGCTGAGGCCGGCGGCAGGGACCGCTACCGGCTCAAGTCGCTGGCCAAGCTGGCCGCACCGGGCGCCACCCTGGTCATGCCCGGCCGGAACGATGCCCTGCTGACCCAGGCCGGCTTCGAGCTGCGGCACAACGACGGCCTGACCATGGCCCGCTACCAACCCCGCTTCATCGCCCAGCGGCCGGCCGCGCGCACGCCGGTGGCACCCGGCGCCAGGCAGGCGGTGGTGCTGGGCGCCGGCCTGGCCGGCTGCGCAGCGGCCTGGGCGCTGGCCGAGCAGGGCCTGGAAGTGCGCATGTTCGATCAGGGCGCAGCGATTGCCCAGGCGGGTTCGGGCAACGCCGTCGGCCTGTTTCACGGCACCCTCAACCCGGACGACGGCCTGCATGCACGCTTCAATCGCGCGGCGGCACTGGAGTTGCGCCGCATCCTGCCGGCGCTGCCCCTGCCCTGGCGCATCGACGGCCTGCTGCGCACCGAGTCCACCCGCGATCTGGCCCAGATGCAGGCCCTGCTGGCCGATCTGGGCCTGCCCGCCGACTACGTGCAGGCGCTGGATGCCCGCCAGGCCGGCGCGCACTCGGGCCTGCCGCATCAAGGTCCGGCCTGGTACTACCCGGGTGGCGGCGCGCTGTCGCCGCCCAGCCTCGCCCGTGCCTTTGTCGAGGCAGCGCCGGCGGGCAGGGTCAGGTTTTGCTCGGGCCAGGCCATCAGGCAGCTGCGTCGGGCAGGCGATGGCTGGCAGTTGCTGGACGAAGACGGTCGTGTGCTGGCCGAAACCCCACTGCTGGTGATCAGCACCGGCACCGGCAGCCTGAACCTGCTGCAGACGCAGGGCTGGCCGCTGCGGCTGCAGCGCGGCCAGATCACTCACCTGCCGACTTCGACGCCGGGCCTGCGCATGCCGTCCATTCCGGTGGCCGGCACCGGCTACGTGGTGACAGATCAGGCAGGTGATGTGTGGTGCGGTGCCACGGCCCAGGATCACGATCTGGACCCGAGCCTGCGCGAAACCGACCACGAGCACAACATCGCCCAGCTGATGCGCTTGAGCAATGCCGAAATCGAGGTGGTGCAGCTGAACTTGCTGCAAGGCCGCGTGGGCTGGCGGGTGATTGCCGAAGACAGGCTGCCGCTGGTGGGCGCCCTACCCGATCTCGCGGCGCTGGAAGCCCGGCGCGATCAGCCCCGCTTCATCGCCCGGCAGCCCGGGCTGTTGGTGGCCACCGGAATGGCCTCCCGAGGCATTACCTGGGCCGCGCTGAGCGGCCAGGTACTGGCTTCACTGGCCACCGGAGCACCCTGCCCCGTGGAAGCCAGCCTGCTGGACGCCATAGACCCGGCGCGCTTCGATGCGCGCAGGGCGAGGGGGCAGGCCGCTTAGGAAGCGTCAGCGGGTTTTGGTGCTTCCTGGCTCGCCCCACCGTCATTGCCCTGCGAATCGCCGGGCCCATGGTCGCTGGTCTTCTTCTTGGCCTTCTCTTCCTTCTTCTTTTTCTTGGCGAGTTCGCGCTGACGTTTTTCGTAGGAGTAATTCGGTGTTGCCATGAAGTTTCCGCTGGTTGAATTCGGGGTACCGGTCTGAATGAAACAGATTAAACCGGCGGATAAGCCGTGTCGCGCACGGCGGGAACGTTGTGGGCAAAGCGCATCGTCTTCACGCCTTCGCTCGTTCCCAGCAGGCACACGCTGGCGCGGTGGCGGGCAAATATGCCCACGGTGACCACGCCAGGCCATTGGTTGATCTCGATTTCCGAGGCCAGCGGATCGGTGATCTGCAGGCCGCGCACATCGAGGATATGACAGCCATTGTCGGTCACAACGCCGTCACGCAGCGTGGGCTGGCCGCCGATGCGCTGAAAACGCCGCGCCAGCTGGGTGGCCGCCATCGGAATCACCTCCACCGGCAGCGGGAACTTGCCCAGCACCGGCACCAGCTTGGAGGCATCGGCGATGCAGATGAAGTCATTGGCCAGGTCGGCGACGATCTTCTCGCGCGTCAGCGCCGCGCCACCGCCCTTGATCATATTGCCGTCGTGGTCGATCTCGTCGGCGCCATCGATATAGACCGCCAGCCGTTCGACGCTGGAGGCGTCCACCACATTGATGCCCCGCGCGCGCAGCCGCTCGGTGCTGCGGTCCGAGCTGGACACGGCGCCGACGATGCGGTCCTTCATGCTGGCCAGCGCGTCGATGAAGTGGTCGACCGTCGAGCCCGTGCCAACGCCCACCACGGTGCCCGGCACCACATAGGCCAGGGCGGCCTGGGCGACCAGCGCCTTGAGTTCGTCTTGTGTCATGAGGAAGTGGGCCCTTGTTGGAGACTGCGCCCATTATCCAAGATGGGCCGAACTGCGCGGCGCTTGCGCACCGCCGCGGCCAGTTCCTGCAGCAGCGGCAGGGTCTGATCCCAGCCCAGGCAGGCATCGGTGATGGACACGCCATGCTTCAGATCGGCCTTGGTCTGGCCCTCGGCCAGGTCCTGGCGCCCCGGCTGCAGGTGGCTTTCAATCATCACGCCGGTGATGCCGGCATCACCGCCAGCAATCTGCCCGGCCACATCGCGGCCCACATCGACCTGACGCTCGTACTTCTTGCTCGAGTTGGCATGGGAAAAGTCGATCATCACCTGCTCTCGCAGGCCGGCGCTGCGCAGCGCCGCATAGGCCGCGGCCACCGAGGCAGCGTCGTAGTTCGGTGCCTTGCCGCCGCGCAGGATGACATGGCAGTCGGCATTGCCGCGGGTCTCGAAGATGGCCGCCTGGCCCATCTTGGTCATGCCCATGAAGGCGTGGCTGGCGCTGGCGGCCAGCACGGCGTCACTGGCCACCTTGATGCCACCATCGGTGCCGTTCTTGAAGCCCACCGGGCTGCTCAGGCCCGAGGCGAGCTGGCGGTGGCTCTGGCTCTCGGTGGTGCGCGCGCCAATGGCGCCCCAGGCGATCAGGTCGGCGATGTACTGCGGCGACAGCAGGTCCAGGAACTCCGTGCCCGAGGGCAGGCCCAGGGCCGTGATGTCCAGCAGCAGTTGGCGGGCCAGGCGCAGGCCCTCATTCATATGGAAGCTGCCGTCCAGGCGCGGGTCGTTGATATAGCCCTTCCAGCCCACCGTCGTGCGCGGCTTCTCGAAATAGACGCGCATCACCAGCAGCAGGTCCTTGGACAGGCCGTCGCGCACATCGCGCAACAGTTGCGCGTACTGCATCGCCTGGTCGTGGTCATGGATCGAGCAGGGGCCGACCACCACCAGCAGGCGGTCGTCCTTGCCGTGCAGGATGTCGCTGATCTCATAGCGGGTGCGCTCGACCAGGGACAGCGCCTCGTCGGGTATCGGCTGCTGGTCCAGCAGCAGGGCCGGCGAGATCAGTGGGCGCACGGCACCGATGCGGGTGTCATCGGTGCGTGTCGTGTCATGCGTGCCATCGCGCGAGCCGACTTCGCGGTCATGTTGATGGTCGTCCAGGGTGTTCATCGTCGCGTACTCCAGAGGCTGTTCAGGGCATTATCGATTCAGAGGCTGTGGAAGCAGCGGCCACATACCGCGCGGTAGCGCGCATTGCCGCCGATCTCGACCTGGGCGCCCTCGGTGACGCGCTTCATGTGCTCATCGACACGCATATTCATCGTCGCCTTGCGGCCGCAGTGGCAGATCGTCTTCATCTCATCCATCTCGTCGGCCAGGCCCAGCAGGCTGGCCGATCCGGGGAAGAGCTGGCCGCGAAAATCGGTGCGCAGTCCGTAGCAGATCACCGGCGTGCCCTTGATGTGAGCAATGGCGTGCAGGGCCCAGACCTGTGCCTCGGTGAGGAATTGCGCCTCGTCGATCAGCAGGCAGGACACCCGCTCGGCAGCGTCGAAGATGGCGGCGAAATCGGTCTCGGGCGAGAACAGCTCGGCCTCGCGTTGCGGCCCCAGGCGCGAAGTCACGAATCCCTGGCCGTAACGGTTGTCGGTGGCGGAGGTGAAGATGCGCACGCGGTGACCCCGCTCCTCGTAGTTGTGGGCAACCTGGAGCAGGGCGGTCGATTTGCCGGCATTCATGGCGGCGTAGCGGAAAAACAGTTTGGCCATGGCGATATTGTCGTCTGGGCAGCGCAGGAAGTCGCAATGCGACAATTCACGGATCACTCCCCTCATGCCCATGGCCCTGATTCCCTACGCCCTCACCCGCCCCTTTCTGTTCGGACTGGACCCCGAGCAGGCCCATGAATTGACCTTGGGCAGCATTGCCCGGCTGCAGAACACGCCGGCGCAATGCCTGTGGTCGCAGACCCGGGTGCAGGACCCGGTGACCGTGGCGGGCCTGAAGTTCCCGAACCGCATCGGCCTGGCCGCCGGCCTGGACAAGAACGGCCGCTGCATCGACGGCCTGGGCGCGATGGGCTTCGGCTTCATCGAGGTCGGCACGGTCACGCCCAAGGGTCAGCCGGGCAATCCGAAGCCGCGCATGTTCCGTCTGCCCGAGGCCAAAGGGTTGATCAACCGGCTGGGCTTCAACAACGAGGGACTGGATGCTTTTCTGGCCAATGTGCTGCGCGCGCGCAGCTTTCGCGCCGCCGGTGGCCTGATCGGTCTGAACATCGGCAAGAACGCCGCCACGCCGATAGAGAACGCGGTCGACGACTATCTGCATTGCCTGGACGGCGTCTACCCGCACGCCGACTATGTGACGGTCAATATCTCGAGCCCCAACACCAAGAATCTGCGCGAGCTGCAGAGCGACGACGCGCTCGACGCGCTGCTCGGCGCGGTGCAGCAGCGCAAGACGGCGCTTGCCCAGAAGCATGGCCGCGCGGTGCCCATCTTTGTCAAGATCGCCCCCGATCTGGACGAGGCGCAAGTCGCGGTGATTGCGGCCACCCTGCTGAAGCACCAGATCGATGGCGTGATCGCCACCAACACAACGATCGCCCGCGACGCGGTCAAGGGCATGCCCCATGCCGAAGAGATGGGCGGGTTGAGCGGCAAGCCGGTGTTCGAGGCCAGCAACCGGGTGATACGGCTGCTGCGTGCGGCCCTGGGCCACAACTATCCGATCATCGGCGTCGGTGGCGTGCTCAGCGGCGACGATGCGCGGGCCAAGATCGCCGCCGGCGCCGACCTGGTGCAGGTCTATACCGGTTTCATCTACCGCGGGCCGGAGCTGGTGCCAGAGTGCGCGCGTGCCTTGAAGCACGCGTAATGATCGTCAGAAGCAGTCAAGCGTAGGAAAAGCTGCGTCGGCGTCGCGGCAGGACTGCAGGAACAGCGCCAGCCCAGGGTCGCCGTTCCACAGCGTGTAGCGCCGGCGCCCGTACTTGGCGGCCATCTGCTCGCCCTGCAGCGCGGCGTGCATTGCAAAGGCGCGGGCACGCTCCAACCATTGCTCGTCATCGCTGCGGCGGTAGAGCTTCAGCAAGGCATAGCCATTGCCGGCCGTGCCATGGCACAGGCCCGGACCCTTGATCAGCGGCCCTGCGGCCCAGACCAGCTCGCCGGCGGCCGATAGCAGCTCATCCAATTCGGCGTGTGCCGGGGCCCCGGCCAGCCGGCAGATGATGCCCGGCGCGCCATGGCAGTCCTGCACCAGGGGCAGCTTGGCGCCGTTCTGGGCCGCATAGGGCGTAGTCGGCCAGTTCACCCGGCCCTGGGCATCACGCAGCGCCGTGCGCGCCAGGATGGCCACCGTGCGTTCGAGATAGCCCTGCACCAGGTCCGGCGGCAACAGGTGCGCGCCGCGCAGCACCGGGAACACATTGCCGACAACGCCGTGGGCGGCGCCGAGGTACTGGCTCTTGCGGCCGTACAGATCCTGCGTCCACTGCCAGACGCCAAGCTCGGCATCAAAGGTCATGCTGTCCCAGACGATTTGCACCGCCTGCCGAAACAGCGCAGGCCAGCGCGCATCGTCGCTGGCTTCGGCCATGAACAGCGCCGCCAGCATGCTGCCCGGCGAGCCCAGCAGCGACTCCAGCGCAGGATGGTGCAGATTGGCCTGCACATTGGCGTAAAGCGCATCGGCGACGGCGTCGCTGCGATCGTGTTGCCAGTGCTGCAACAGCAGGCCGGTCTCACCCATCAGCCAGGAGGTCTGCCCCATGCCCCATTCGTCTGTGAAGACATGGCTGCGCTCGGGCAGCGTGGCGATGGTGGGGCCGAAGTCCTGCTCGAAGGTGATCGCGCCAAGTGCCTTCAATCGCTCCAGCGCCCAGATCACGCCGCCGGCACCGAAATACAGATTGGCGCGGGGCAGATCTGCCTCGCTCGGATCGAGGTCCAGCGGATGGTTGGGCCACAGATCCTGCGGCGAAAAGGCGGCCAGCAGATCGGCGGCGATGCGCTCGATCTGCTCCTTCGCCGCGCCGTCGCTCCAGGCAGCGCCCGTCAGAGCCTCGTGCCTGGAGGCGTCGTACAGCATCAGATCAGCGGCACACCGGTCTTGCCCTGCACTTCTTCGCGGCTCACGCCTTCGGCGAGTTCCACGAGCTTCAGGCCCTGCGGGGTCACGTCCATCACCGCCAGGTCGGTGATGATGCGGTTGACCACGCCCACGCCGGTCAGCGGCAGCGTGCAGCTGGGCAAGATCTTCAGGTCGGTGGTGCCGTCCTTCTTCTTGGCCACATGCTCCATCAGCACGATCACGCGCTTGACGCCGGCCACCAGGTCCATCGCGCCGCCCATGCCCTTGACCATCTTGCCGGGAATCATCCAGTTGGCCAGATCACCCTTCTCGCTGACCTGCATCGCGCCGAGGATGGACAGATTGATCTTGCCGCCGCGGATCATCGCAAAGCTGTCATGCGAGCCGAAGATGCTGGAGCCGGGTATCGTCGTCACCGTCTGCTTGCCGGCATTGATCAGGTCGGCGTCGACCTCGTCCTCGGTCGGGAACGGGCCAATGCCCAGCATGCCGTTCTCGCTCTGCAGCCAGACTTCCTTGTCGGCGGGCACGAAGTTGGCGACGAGCGTCGGGATGCCAATGCCCAGATTGACGTAGAAGCCGTCTTGCAGTTCCTGCGCCGCACGGGCCGCCATTTGGTCTTGTGTCCAGGCCATGATCAGGCTCCCTTCTTTTCGGTCAGAGTTCTCTTCTCAATGCGCTTCTCGGGATTTGCATTGACGACGATGCGGTGCACATAGATGCCCGCCAGATGCACATCGTCCGGATCGATCTCGCCGACCTCGACCAGCTGCTCGACCTCGACCACGGTGATCTTGCCTGCCATCGCCACGGCCGGGTTGAAGTTGCGCGCCGTGCGGCGGAACACCAGATTGCCGCTCTTGTCGGCCTTGTAGGCCTTGACCAGGGAAACATCGGGCAGCAGCGCGTGCTCCATCACATAGGTCGAGCCGTCGAATTCGCGCAGTTCCTTGCCGTCGGCCACGATGGTACCCACGCCGGTGCGGGTGAAGAAGGCCGGGATGCCGGCGCCACCGGCGCGCAGCTTCTCGGCCAGGGTGCCCTGGGGCGTGAATTCCAGCTCCAGCTCGCCGGCCAGGTACTGGCGCTCGAACTCCTTGTTCTCGCCCACATAGCTGGAGATCATCTTCTTGATCTGGCGGGTTTCCAGCAACTGGCCCAGGCCGAAGCCATCGACGCCGGCATTGTTGGAAATCACCGTCAGGTTCTTGGCGCCGCTGTCGCGCAGCGCCGCGATCAAGGCCTCGGGAATGCCGCAAAGGCCGAAGCCGCCGACGGCCAGCAGCTGGCCGTCCTTGGCAATGCCATCCAGCGCGGCTGCGGCGCTGGGATAGAGCTTGTTCATCGTTGTCTCCGGTAGAGGAATTCGTGCGTGAAGCAAAACGCGCCAAAGCGTACACCGTAACGCCGGCGCGGGGCAGTACGTAGATTTGACTAAGGTCCGGCCCGGAGGCGGCTATGCTTCATTTCCGTCCCCATCCCCGGCCTTGCGGCCCGCCCACCATGAATGCAGCCCAGCTACAGGAACAAATCCCTCGCATCTTCGCCCCCTGGATCACCGCCATGGGCCTGGAGGTGCTGGAGACAGCGCCCGGCCGGGTCTTGCTGAAGCTCCCCGTGAAGCGCGAGTTCGTTCATGTCGGCGGCGTGATGTGCGGCCAGGCGGCGATGGCCGCGGCCGACACGGCGATGGTGCTGGCGATGATGGTCGAGCTCGGCGAATTCCGGCCGATGACGACGGTGCAACTGCAGACGAGTTTCTTGCGCCCGGTCTCGGGCGACCACTGCCTGGTCACCGCCACCGTGCTGCGCAGCGGCAAGAGCCTGGCCTTCGGCAGCATAGATATCGCCAACCCGGACGGCCGCCTGGCGGCTCAGGCGACCACGACCTACGCCCTGCTCTGACCTGGCCGATGACGCTCGACTACCGCACCGCCTTCGAGATGGCACCGATCGGCCTGGTGCTGTCGCGCAAGCGGCTGATCGTCGATTGCAACCGTCAGCTGGTGGCCATGTTCGGTACCGTGCGCGAACGGCTGATCGGCCAGAGCTTCGAGGTGCTCTATCCCAGCCAGGCGGAGTTCGAGCGCACCGGTGAGCGCATCGTCGCCAGTCTTGACGCGGTGGGCTCCGAGGGCTATTACGCCGACGACCGGGTGATGCGGCGCGTCGGCTCGGGCCAGATGTTCTGGTGCCATGTGTCGGGCCGCGCGCTGGACCCGACCGACCCCCATGCCGAGGGCATCTGGAGCTTCGAGGACCTGTCGGCCAAACGTAGGCTGAAGGTCGAGCTGACCGCCCGCGAGCGCGAGATCGCCGCGCTGCTGATCGAGGGCCAGACCAGCAAGCTGATCGGCAAGCGGCTGGCCATCAGCCCGCGCACGGTGGACATCTATCGCGCGCGGCTGATGAAGAAGTACGCCGCGGCGACGACGCCGGAGCTGGTCAACAAGTTGCTGTCGGCCTGAGCGGCCCGGCCCTCCTCGCTCCCTCAGTTGCCCTTGGACTTGAAGGTCTCGCTGATGCGATTGCGCTCCGCCTCCATCGCCTCGGGCGACAGCACCTTGACGCCGGTGCCCGGCTCTTTCGAGCGCTTGGCGATATTGCTGCCGGTGGTGCGCTCGGGCGGCTCATAGGGCTCGGCCTTGGCCACCTGAGCGGGGGCCTCGGGCACGCTGCTGCAGGCCTGCAGGCCCAGGCACAGCGGTACGGCCAGAATCAATAGAAACGATTTGCTGAACGACATGGATTCTCCCTGTTAGGGCGCTGCCCGCTAACGGGGCCGCTGCACCAAGCGCATTGTGAGCAAGAGCCTGTGTCAAGAGGCTGAGGAGAATCCCTGGTCAGGACACCGCCGCGCGCAGCCAGTCCGGCAGCGGCACCGACTTCTGCTGCGGGAAGTCCACCCACACCGTGGTCGCGCCGCCGGCGGCATAGATCACGCCGGGTTCATCGACCCGCTCCAGAGTAATGTAGGTGTCGAAACTGCTGCGGCCCGGGTTGCAGGCGTAGTGCCTGGCGACGATCTCGCCCGGGTACTCCAGCTGCTTGTAGAAATTGCAGAAGGCATTGGCGATCACCGGGCCCTGGCCCGACGGGTCGGGCGCGCCGCCCAGCTCATGCAGCCACTGGATGCGCGAGATCTCCAGATAGCGGAAGTAGACCGTGTTGTTGACATGGCCCATCGCATCCATATCGCCCCAGCGGATGGGGATACGCATCTCGTGGACCAGCTTTTTCTGTTCAGGAATGTCGATGCGCATGGTGCTATCGGCTGACGCCGAGCTCGGTGTACAGCCGCTCGACCAGCGCTCGCAAGTCCTCGACCTCGCGCATCAGCCGGTCCTGGTTCGCCTTCAAGGCGGCCAGTTCGCTGGCAGCAACGAAGTCCTCGGGCGCGGCGCTGCTGATCATCTGACTCACGTCAATGGCACCACACAGCAGATGCATCCAGCGCGACTCGCGAGCACCGGGCGCGCGCGGCAGCTTGACGACCAGCGGCCCGCCCTTTTCTGCGCTGCGCTCGGCCAGTTCGTCGAGAAAACCTTCGACCGAAGACACATCGGCAAAGCGGTGCAGGCGCTCGGTGTTGGCGCGCAACTCGGCGCTCGTCTGCGGGCCGCGCAGCATCAGCAGCGCCAGCACCGCGACCGACTGCGAGGGCAGGCCCATCACGCGGCCCATATTGTGTTCATAGCGGCTGACCCGCGAGCCGCTGGACTCGAAGGCCAGGTTCAGGCCCTTCAGCGCATCGACGGCGACCTGCACCTCGGCATCGGTGGCATTGAGCACCGGGTCGCGGGCGGTCTTCTGGTTGCAGCCGGCAACCAGCGAGTTCAGAGACAGCGGGTAGCTGTCGGGCACGGTATGGGCTTTTTCGATCAGCACACCGAGGACACGGGCCTCCAGCAAAGACAGTTCCCTCATAGGCTCACACCGCGAAACCGTCGTCGGCCTGTATCACCGCGCCATTGATGAAGTGGCTCTCCTTGGCGCACAACATCATCAGCACCGCGTCCAGATCCTGCGGCTGTCCAACGCGCTTGCGCGGCAGCATATTGATCAGCTTTTGGCCCTGCTCGGTGGCCCAGTGGTGGTGGTTGATCTCGGTGTCGATATAGCCCGGGCAGATGGCGTTGACATTGATGCCGTACTTGCCCCACTCCAGCGCCATCGCACGGGTCATATGGATGACCGCCGCCTTGCTCATCGCATAGACGCCGATCTGGCTCAGCGCGCGCAGGCCGGCCATCGAGGCGATGTTGACGATGCGTCCGCCCAGATAGGTGCCGGGTGCAGCGCCGCGCGCCCGCGCCAGCATGCGCTTGCCGACCTCCTGGGCCACGAAGAAGGCTCCCTTGGCATTGGTGTCCATCACATAGTCGTAGTCATCGGGACTGACATCGACAAGCTTCTGTGTCGTGCTGACGCCGGAATTGTTGATCAGTATGTCCAGGGTGCCGACCTCGGTCTCGGCGTGGGCCACGGCCGACTTGATGCTGTCGTGGTCGGTGACGTCGAGTTCGACCACATGGGCGTCGCCGCCGCCGGCCTCGATTTCGGCGCGCAGGGTCTTCAGCCTTTCGGTGCGCCGGCCGGCCAGGACCACGGCCGCGCCGGCATGGGCCAGGACCTTGGCGAACTGCGTGCCCAGGCCGCTGGAAGCGCCGGTCACAAGGGCCACACGGCCCGACAAATCAATGCTGTAGCTCATGGTGTTTTTGGGGTTGGATAGCTTGCAATCACGATAGCACGAAGCCATTGCGGCCGAGGCAAAAACGGCTCCTTCACAGGCTCTTGCGGACAAAAGCACGACCGTTCTTTTTTTGTCACTTTCCCCGCTAAAATGCCGCGCAAGCCTTCACCGGCAGCCTCCTCAAGGAACTCCATGACAAACCAGGAATTGATTGCGCAGTACGGCCCCCGTGAAGCGATGGAATACGACGTTGTCATCGTCGGTGCCGGCCCTGGCGGCCTGGCCACGGCGATCCGGCTCAAGCAGCTCGCTGCCGCCAAGGGCGCTGAGCTGTCGGTGGTGGTGCTGGAAAAGGGTTCCGAGCCCGGTGCGCACATCCTGTCCGGCGCGGTGATGGACCCGCGCGGCCTGAACGAATTGCTGCCGAACTGGAAGGAGCTTGGCGCGCCGCTGAAGCAGCCGGTGACCAGCGACGACATCCTGTTCCTGAACGAAACAGGCAGCACCCGCACGCCCGATTTCCTGGTGCCCGAGTGCTTCCACAACGAGGGCAACTACGTCATCTCGCTGGGTGCGGTAACCAAATGGCTGGGCGAGCAGGCCGAGGCCTTGGGCGTCGAGATCTTCCCCGGCTTCACCGCGGCCGAAGTGGTCTATGGCGAGGACGGCGCCGTACGCGGCGTGGCCACCGGCAATCTGGGCGTGGGCAAGGACGGCCAGCCGCACGACGGCTTCCAGCTGGGCATGGAGTTGCACGGAAAGTACACGGTGTTCGCGGAGGGAGCGCGTGGCCATCTGGGCAAGCAGTTGATCGCCAAGTTCAAGCTCGACGCGGGCCGCGACCCGCAGACCTATGCCATCGGCATCAAGGAGCTGTGGGAAGTGCCCGCCGACAAGGCCCAGCCCGGCAAGGTGGTGCACACCGCCGGCTGGCCCATCGCCGATGACAGCTTTGGCGGCGGCTTCCTCTACCACCTCGAGGGCAACAAGGTCACCCTGGGCTATGTGCTGGGCCTGGACTACCAGAACCCCTGGATGAGCCCCTTCGAAGAGATGCAGCGCTGGAAGACTCACCCTGCCATTCGCGCGCATATCGAGGGCGGCAAGCGCATCGGCTATGGCGCCCGCGCGATCAACAATGGCGGCCTGCAGGCCCTGCCCAAGCTGGTGTTCCCCGGCGGCTGCCTGGTCGGCTGCGAGGCCGGCATGCTGAATGCCTCGCGCATCAAGGGCAGCCATGCGGCGATCAAGACCGGCATGCTCGCCGCCGAGGCCGCCTTCGACGCCCTGCAATCCGGCCGCGCGCAGGACGAGCTGAGCGCCTATCCGGTGGCCTTCGCGCAGAGCTGGCTGCATGCCGAGCTGGAGCGCACGAAGAACTTCAAGCTCTGGTTCAAGAAGGGCAAGCTGATCGGCAATCTGATGACCGGCATCGAGCAATGGTTGCTGCCCAAGCTGGGCGTCAAGGTGCCGCCCTGGACCCTGCATGGCACGAAGCCCGACCACCTGGCCCTGCGTCCGGCGGCCGAGATGCCCAAGATCGAGTATCCGAAGCCCGACAACAAGCTGACCTTCGACCGACTCAGCTCGGTCTTCGTCAGCAACACCAATCACGAAGAGAACCAGCCGGCCCACCTGACCTTGAAGGATGCCTCGGTGCCGGTGGCCATCAACCTGGCGCAGTACGCCGGCCCGGAGAGCCGCTACTGCCCGGCCGGCGTCTACGAGTTCGTCAAGAACGCCGACAACAGCGACCGCCTGCAGATCAATGCGCAGAACTGCGTGCATTGCAAGACCTGCGACATCAAGGACCCGACACAGAACATCGTCTGGGTCACGCCCGAGGGCGGTGGCGGGCCGAACTACGCGGGGATGTAAGCCGCAGGCATCAAGGCAGGCCCGCCAACAGCTGCTGGCGCAGGGCCAGCCTCAGCACCTTGCCCATGCGGTTGCGCGGGAGCTGCTTCAGCAGATGAAAGTGCACCTGGCCAAAGATCTTCAGCTGATCATTGGCCGCCGCCTGCAGTTCGGCCTGGCTCAACGCACGGCTGGACTCGATGGCGATGTGCACCTCGTCATCGGCACCTGGCTTGGGCAGCGACAGCAGGCACACGGCATCGACCTCCAGCCGCTGCTGCAATGCGGCCTCGATAGGGGCGGTGGCGATCTTGTTGCCCAGCACATTGATGACATCGGTGACGCGGCCGCACAGCGCCAGCCGCCCGTCGGCATGCAGCACGGCGAGATCCCCTGGGTAGAAGTAGCCATCGCGGAAAAACTCCTGCGACGCGGCCTCATCGCCCAGATAGCCGCTGACGCCATCCAGGATGCGGATCCGCAGCAGTCCGCTCTGCCCTGCAGGCAGCGGCCGGTCCGCCTCATCCACCACCTGCACCTCGCGCGCGGGATGAACGCTGTGCCAGGCCAGATCGTCCCGGTTCTCGACCAGGGTGGCGGCGACCGTCAGCGCCTCGGTGGAGGCCAGCACCGTGTAGACCTGCCGCGTCAACCGCTGCTGCAGCGCCGCCACCAGGGCACGCGGCATGGCCCCGCCAGTGACCAGCAGACGCATCGCGTCATTGCGGCGCAGGGGCAGCTCCGGGTCGCCCACAAACATCAGCGTCATCGGCGTGGCAAACACATGGGTCAGCGGCTGTGACAGCAGGGGCACATGAAAGTCCCGCCACTGCTGGAACACCACCGTCGCCCCCCGGTGCCAGCTCAGCAGCGGCCAGCGGTAGCCACCCGCCGTCCACAGCGGGAAGTCGCGCACAAAAACCAGCGATGAGGCGTCGATGCCGTTGATGTCGGCATGCAGGTCCAGCGTGCTGACCTCCACCGCCGCATCGCGCAGGATCTTCTTGTAGGCCCCGGTGGTGCCCGAGGTCTGGATGATGTGGCCTGCGACATGAACCGTTGTTGCAGGCCAGGCCTGCTCGCCGACCACAGCAACGGGGCCCAGATCCGTGGGCACCTTGATCCAGGGCCAACCGGTTCGTGCTGCCAGGGCCGCGAGGTCGGGTGGGCTCTCCGCCGCCCAGCTCACCAGGCAACGGACATTGTCAAGCCCGAGCCCGTCAATCTCCTGGACGGATGCGACCGATACCGTGGTCAGCCCCAGCCTGCGCAGGGCGATGCCCAACACCCAGGCCTGGGCCAGGTGCTCGACGCACAACACCGCCACACCAGGCACCGCCGGGTGGTCAGTCGTCGGAACATGCTGCGAAAGGTACGCGCCGGCCTGAACCAGGCGCTGCGCGAATTCGGCATAGTTGCAGGCCGCGCCGTTGTGGATGAAGGCAGGCTTGTCGGGCGTGGCTCGCGCCTGGGCAAATATTTTTTCGGTCAGCACAAGGCATCCTGGTCGGTGGGCCGAACGACTATAAACCCGGCGTCTGTCCCAACTTGACCGACGGCGGGCAATCGAGTCCACTGGGCCGTCACAGCCCTTCGCAATACCGGCGACCATCATGAACGAGCTTCTTGCCGCCTACCGCTACACGACCAACAACTGGGCCCAGATCCAGGCCAGCAAGCTCTGCGGCTGCTGCAACTGCATGCAGATCTTCCCGCCCGACGAGATCACCGCCTGGGCCGGCCTGGACCTGGACCGTGTCGACGACCCGGCAGCGGTCGCGCAGCAGACTGCCATGTGCCCGCGATGTGGAAACGAGGCCGTGCTGGGTGACCAGTCGGGCTTTCCCGTCAACGCCCCCTTCCTGCTGCGCATGAACGAGGCCTGGTTCCAGCGCACGCTGATACGTCCGGCGATCAAGAAGAAGTGACAGGATCGCAGAACCCGAAGACCACAGGAGCTGAGCACAAGTCACGCTCCCCCCGGCTTGCATGCTGTGGTCACGGTCCATTTGCTCCCACAATCGCGGGGCAACAACAACAAGGGACACTCAATGGCCGTCGTCGCTAGGGTAAGCACCACTCTGTGGATCAGCACGCTTTTGGTACTGACCGCCTGTGGGGGCGGTTCGGAGAAGGAACTGCTCGCCTCGGCCCACGGCTACCTGGCCAAGAATGACACCGCCGCAGCGACGATAGAGCTGAAGAACCTGCTGCAGAAGGAGCCGAAGTCAGCGGCTGGCCGCTTTCTGCTGGGCAAGGTGCTGTTCCAGACGGGCAATGCCGCCGGGGCCGAGATCGAGCTGCGCCGCGCTCTTGAGGCGGGTCATGCCAAGGACGAGGTGCTGCCCTTGCTGGCCGCAGTGATGGTGGCTCAGAAGAACTTCGCGCCCTTGTTGCAGCAGTATGGCAAGGAGGAGCTGAAGGAAAGCGCCGCCGCCGCGGAGCTGCACACTCAGCTGGCGATGGCTCATCAGGCCACCAAGGCGCCGGAGGCCACAGACGCCGCGATCGAAAGCGCCCTGAAGCGCGTGCCCGGCTACCCGCCGGCCATGATGCTCAAGGCTCGACTGAAGGCGAGTCGTGGCGACGCCGGATCGGCCAAGGCCCTGATCGACGAGTTGCTGGCGGCCAAACCCGACCATGCCCCTGCCTGGGGGCTCAAGGGCGAGTTGCTGCTGCAGGCCAAGCCCACCGATCTGGCACCGGCGCTGGCAGCCTTCCGGGAGGCGCTGCGCCTGCAGCCCGATATGGTCGCGGCCCACGGCGCGCTGATTTCTCTGCTGCTTGATCAGCGCGACTTCGAGGCCGCCGACATCCAGTTCGCCGCACTGAAGAAGATCCTGCCCCAGCATCCGCAGACCCAATACTTCGAGGCCGCCCAGGCGCTGCGCAAGGACGATGCCAAACGCACGAAGGAAATCACCGAGCTGCTGCTGCGCGGCTCGCCGCAGAACCCTCGCCTGTTGATGCTGGCCGGTCAGGCCGAGGTCAAGCTCAACGCGATGCCTCAGGCCGAGGCCCTGCTGGCCAAGGCCGTGCAGGCCGCGCCGCAGGCGGCGCCGCCGCGCATCCTGCTGGCACAGCTGTATCTGGGCATGGGCCAGGCGGACAAGGCCATGGCCACGCTGAAGCCGCTGCTCGGCAGCGGCGAGCCGGATGCCGACCTGCTGGTACTGCAAGGCCGGGCCCAGCTGATGTCGGGCGATGCCAAGGCGGCCGAGGCGAGTTTTTCACAGGCCGCCAAGCTCAAGCCCGAGGACAAACGCATTCAGGCCTCAGCGGCAATGGCGCGCCTGGGCCAAGGTCAAGGGGAGACGGCGCTGGGCGAGCTGGAGACCATCGCCAAGGCCGATGCCGGCACCAGCGCCGACCTCGCGCTGATACGCGAGCGCCTGCGCGCCAAGGAGTTCGACGCCGCGCTGAAGGCCGTCGATGCGCTGGCCGCCAAGCGCCCCAAGCACCCGCTGCCCGATCTGCTGCGCGCCCGCATTGCCTCGGTGCGCAACGATGCCGCCGGTGCACGCAAGCACTTCGAACTGGCCCTGGGCAAGGATGCCACCTTCTTCCCGGCCATTCTCGGCCTGGCGGCGCTGGATGTGGCGGACGGCAAGCCCGAGGCCGCCCGCGCCCGCCTCGAGGCGGTGTTGGCGCGTGACGCCGGCAATGCCAAGGCGCAGATGGCCCTGGCCGAATTGGCGGCACGCAGCGGCGGCACCCAGGAGGAGGTCGCCACCCGGCTCAACGCCGCCATCAAGGCCCAGCCCAACGCCGTCGGGCCGCGCGCCGCACTGGTCGACCTACATGCCTCGGCCGGCGACAACAAGCTCGCCCTGGCCGCGGCCCAAAGTGCCGTCGCAGCCCTGCCCAACAATGTCGAATTGATGGACCGCCTGGGCCGCATACAGCAGATCACCGGCGACCTCAACCAGGCCATTTCGACCTTCAACAAGATGGCGGCACTGGAGCCGAAGTCGCCCCGGCCGCAGCTGCGCTTGATCGAAGCCCATCTGGCCGCAAAAAACAACGAGGCCGCCGGCGCCAGCGTGCGTCGGGCGATGGAGTTGGCCCCCGCCAATCTGGACGTGCAGCGTGCCGGCATCGCACTGGCGATGCGCGAGAAGAACCCCACGCAAGCGCTGGCCATTGCCCGCCGCGTACAGGCTCAGTTGCCCGATGCCCCGCTGGGTCACGTGTTCGAGGCCGAGATCGAGCTGAGCCAGCAAAAGCACGATGCCGCCGCAGCAGCCTTCCGCAAGGCCATGACCAAGACCGGCTCTGCCGAGCTGGCGCCCCGGCTGCATCAGGCGCTGTTGTCCGGCAAGAAGGCCGCCGAGGCCCAGCAGATGGCTGAGGCCTGGCTGAAGTCCCACCCCGATGACGCGCGCTTCATCCTGCATCTTGGCGACACCGCGCTGGGCCAGGGTCAGCTCGTGCTGGCCGAGACCCGCTACCGGGAGGTGCTCAGGCTGTTGCCCGACAACGTGCTGGCACTGAACAACCTCGCCTACCTGCTGGTCAAGCAGGGCAAGCCCGGCGCCGTGGCCCTGGCGGAAAAGGCGGTCAAGCTGGCCCCCAACCGCGCGGCGCTGATGGACACACTGGCGCTCAGCTATGCCGACGCCAAGGAGTTCTCGAAGGCGGTCGCGCTGCAAACCCAGGTGGTCGCCCTGGCACCCGAGGTGCTCGACTACCGGCTGGGCCTGGCCCGTATGCAGATGCAGTCCGGCAATACGAGCGCAGCCCGAACCGAGCTGAAGAAGCTGTCCATCATGGGCAAGGACTACCCGCGGCACGAGGAAGTGGCGCAGCTGCTGAAGACCTTGGGGAGCTAAGGAAAACCCGAACGCGATCTGTCGGCATTGTTTACGTCGCGGTAGTGGCGAAAAAAAGAAATGTATTGAAATCAAGCACTTGAGGGCTTGGCTCGATTTATGCGTATGGGATCAGTGCTTGAGCCTGTTCGTGCTTGGGCAACGACTTGGAACCCGCGCCTTGCTGTACAGCGGTGTTCTCAACCCACCACTCAATCAGGGCCAGAAGAATGAAGAACCTGTTTCTCAAGTCAATCGCGCTCACTGCCGTGGCGACGGCCTCGGTTGGCGCGCAAGCCGCAGTGACCTATAGCACAAACCTGAGCACCAACATCATCTATGGCGACGGCAATCCGAACGGCAATTTTGCCGTTGACAAGACATCGGGCGGCTTCGAGCTGGGACTGCGCGCGAAGGAGCGTGGGGGCCTGTTCACCGGCGACCAAGGCGGTGGCATCTACAAGCAGCCGGCCGGCATCTCCTCTGGCACGCGTGCCAAATGGAACTTCGACTGGTCGATCTTCACTGGTAACGACTCGGTCTCGCTGGGCCGCTATACCTACAAGCTGGGCATCGACTACAACCCTGGCTTTGGCCAGAACTTCCTAGTCTTCGACCCGATCAACGGCGTTGACCCACGCAGTGGCTTCGCCTATTTCGACCACGACTTCGGCACTAGCGCCACCGCCCAAGATAATGGGGTCAAGGCCGTTCCAGACGCCAACGCGCTGGCCAATTACGCCACCCTGGTGTCGGCCAGCAGCCTGGTGCAGCAGTCCTGGAACCTTGACTTCTACGACAACCCTGTCAACTCCTTCGATGCGAACGCCAACGGCAACTACACGGTCTTTCTGGAGGCCTATGACTCGCTCAGTGGCCAGGTCGCTCGCACAGAGATCACCGTGATCGTCGGCACCGGCGCCGTGCCGGAGCCCGGCAGCCTGGCGCTGGCCGGGGTGGCACTGGCCGGCCTGTTCGGCGCGAGCCGCCGCAAGCGTAGTTGATCGAGCTCGCCATTGAAAAAGCCCGCTTCGGCGGGCTTTTTGTATTTCTCAAGAGGGCCGGGTCCGAGACCGGCCCTTTCAGGAAAGCTGACCATTAGCCCCTATCGCGGCGGCGCGTTGCACAAACGCCCAGCAGAGCCAGGCCAACCAGGCCCAGCGTGGCGGGCTCGGGCACGGCACTGACGGCCGCATCCTGTACCCGATAGCCAGGTCCAGTGCCGGTCACATAGTTCCCCTGGGTGTCGCCAAAGACCCAGTTCACGCCATAGGCAATGTTGGTGCCCAGCTCACGCGGCAGGCCGGTTCCCTTGCCAAGCCAGCCCGGATCAAGCAACTCGGCGATCGAGGGCGGCTTGATCTCATAGCTGAACAGGTCGGAGAACGCCCAGGCATCGTTGATCAGGTCGCCGTTGGTGTCTCGAGTCGCCGCCGGCAGCCAGGTCTTGTCGCTGTTCTCGTAGATCTTCGCTGTCGTATTGGCCAGATCGGCCGCGCTCAGATCCCAGCCATTGTTGTAGAGCCCCTGCATATCCGGGTTGGTGGGTTCGTTGGCGACAACGGCATAGTTGCCGGCGCCGTCGGTGATCCAGAAGTTCAGATACGGCCCCATGTTCGGACCCGAGCCCGGAGTGAACAAGCTGCGATCGTCGATACGGGTGATGGCCACGCTTTGCAAACTGCCCAAGGTGCGGCCATTGATGTCATTCGAACCCAGACCTGCCTTGTCGCCGCTTTTGGGCACCAGAAAGTTGGTCTGCCCGGCGCCCGGGTAGGTGATCGTGGGCGTACCGCGTATCACGAAATCAACAAAACCGGCCTGTGCCGCACTTGCGGACAGCAGCACCGTGACAGCCGATATGGCCTTAGTCATTCTTGTCGTCATCGAACACTCCTAGAGGTTGTAGCCCGGTCAATTTCCCCAACCGGTGCATGGAGCGCCCAAGTTCACCCGAGAGGTATATGGACGCATTCCGCAAAGAGAGCACAAAGCGTGCCGACCATATGCATCACGGGTGCAAAATTCAACAGAAACAAACACTTACCCGAAGATGCCGTGGCGTTTGCTGTCGTGACCCAAGACAATACGCTTTACATCGTCAAGTAGGCCGACAACGGGCAAACCCTGAGCCTTGCCGGCAGGCGGGACGATGGTGCGATCAACGCACATTTGCGCAGCAGACAAGCGAGCTATTTCGCTCTGCGCCGCTCCGCCCACGCCAGCAGTTCCCCGACGATGCCGCGCCGGAAAGCCAGCACGCAAAACACAAAGATCACGCCGATGATCACCGTCACCCAGGCGCCGACGCGGTCGGCCAGGAAGTTCTGCAGGCCGATGATGGTGAAGGCGCCGACCACCGGGCCGGCGAAGGTGCCCATGCCACCCAGCAGCGTCATCAGCACCACCTCGCCGGACAGCGACCAGTGCGCGTCCGACAGCGTGGCAAAACCCAGCACGATGGTCTTCAGCGAGCCAGCCAGGCCGGCGATGGCCGTGGACAGCACAAAGGCCAGCAGCTTGTAGCGGTCAACGTGGTAGCCCAGCGAAATGGCGCGGGGCTCGTTCTCGCGTATCGCCTTCAACACCTGGCCATAGGGCGAGTGCACGATGCGCATGATGGCCAGGAACACCGCCACGAACACCGCCAGCACGAAGAAATACATCACCGTGTCATTGGCCAGCGGCAGCACACCGAACAGGGTGCCGCGCGGCACGCCTTGCAGGCCATCCTCGCCGCCGGTGAACGGCGCCTGCAGGCAGACGAAGTAAATCATCTGCGCCATCGCCAGGGTGATCATCGCGAAATAGATGCCCTGGCGGCGGATGGCGATCAGCCCGACCACCAGGCCCAGGCCCGCGGCGATCACCACGCCCGCCAGCAGGCCCAGCTCCGGCGACCAGCCGGCACTGCGCACCAGCCAGCCGGTGACGTAGGCCGCCGCGCCCAGATAGGCCGCGTGGCCGAATGACAGCAGGCCCGTGTAGCCCAGCAGCAGATTGAAGGCGCAGGCGAAGATGGCGAAGCACAGCGCCTTCATCATGAACACCGGATACAGGCCGATGAAGGGTGCCGCGATCAGCAGCGCCAGCACCACGCCCCAAGCCATGCGGCCCGAATTTTGAGTCGAGCTCATCACTTCTCCTTGCCGAACAGGCCGGCCGGGCGAATCATCAGCACGATGGCCATGATCACGAACACCACGATGCTGGACGCCTCGGGGTAAAACACCTTGGTCAGGCCCTCGACCAGGCCCAGCATCACGCCGGTCAATATGGAACCCAGGATGGAGCCCATACCGCCGATCACGACCACCGCGAACACGACGATGATCAGGTTGGAGCCCATCAGCGGCGTGATCTGGATGATGGGCGCGGCCAGCACGCCGGCCAGCGCGGCCAGGGCAGCGCCACCGGCATAGGTCAGGGTCACCATCACCGGCACATTGATGCCGAAGGCCTGCACCAACGCCGGGTTCTCGGTGCCGGCACGCAGGGTGGCGCCGAGGCTGGTCTTCTCGATCAGGAACCAGGTGCCCAGGCAGACCGTCAGCGAAGCCACCACCACCCAGGCGCGGTAGTTCGGCAGGATCATGAAGCCGAGATTGGTCGCCCCCTGCAGCGCTTCAGGCACCGCGTACTGCTGGCCCGACACACCGAACTGGTCACGGAACAGGCCCTCGAAGATCAGCGCCAGGCCGAAGGTCAGGAGCAGGCCGTAGAGCGGGTCGAGCTTGTAGAGCTGCTTGAGCATGGTGCGCTCGATCAGCACGCCAAGAGCGCCCACCACCAACGGCGCCAAGATCAGAGCGACCCAGTAGTTCAGGCCGAACTTGTCCATGCTGACCCAGGCCACATAGGCGCCGATCATGTACAGCGCGCCATGCGCGAAGTTGACGATGCCCAGCAGGCCGAAGATGACGGCCAGGCCCAGGCTCAGCATCGCGTAGAAGGAGCCGTTGACCAGGCCCAGCAGCAACTGGCCCAGAAAGGCCTGCACCGGTATGCCGAAAATTTCGCTCATGGCGTTTCACTCATGATTCTTCTTCCATGGAGGCAGCCCTGCCCCGTGCGGCCATGCCGGCCGCACGGAACGGGCTCAGGCCCGGCTTACTTCCAGAGTGCGCACTTGGACTCGGCCTTGGTCGTCCAGGCGGCGTCGCCCTTGAAGGTCTCGACGACCTTGTAGTAGTCCCAGGGCTCGGTCGATTCGGCCGGCGACTTGACCTGCATCAGGTACATGTCGTGCACCATGCGGCCGTCGTCGCGGATATAGCCGCCCTTGGCGAAGATGTCGTTGATCTTGGTCTTCTTCATCTGCGCCAGCACCTTGTCGGCGTCATCGCTGCCGATGGCCTTGACGGCATTCAGATAGTGCTGGGTAGCCGAGTAGTCACCGGCCTGCAGCGACGAAGGCATGCGCTTCATCTTCTCGAAGAACTTGCGGCCCCAGGCGCGGGTCTCGGCGTCGCGGTTCCAGTACCAGCTGTCGGTCAGGTACATGCCCTGGGTGGCGTTCAGGCCCAGCGAGTGCACGTCGTTGATGAACATCAGCAGGCCGGCCAGCTTCATCGTCTTGGTGATGCCGAACTCGTTGGCCGCCTTGATGGCGTTGATGGTGTCGCCACCCGCATTGGCCAGGCCCAGGATCTGTGCCTTGCTCGATTGCGCCTGCAGCAGGAAGCTGGAGAAGTCGCTGGCCGACAACGGGTGCTTGACCGAACCGACGACCGTGCCGCCGGCAGCCTTGACCACCGTCGAGGCATCATTCTGCAGCTGCGCGCCGAAGGCATAGTCGGCGGTCAGGAAGTACCAGGACTTGCCGCCCGCCTTGACCACCGCATTGCCGGTGCCCTTGGCCAGCGCCACCGTGTCATAGGCCCAGTGCACCGTGTAGGCATTGCACTGGTCGTTGGTCAGCGCGGCCGAGGCGGCGCCGATGGGGATGAAGAGCCGCTTCTTCTCGGCCGCCACCTTGGCCATGGCCAGGCTGGTGCCGGAGTTGGTGCCGCCGATCAGCATGTCGACACCCTGCGTGTCGAACCATTCGCGGGCCTTGGAGGCGGCCACGTCGGCCTTGTTCTGGTGGTCCGCGAAGACCAGCTCGATCTTCTTGCCGTTGATCGCGCCGCCGGCATCGGCAATCGCCATCTTGATCGCTTCCACGCCGCCCTGGCCGTCGATGTCCGAGTACAGGCCGGACATGTCGGTGATGATGCCGATCTTGATCACATCGCCGGACACTTGGGCCTGGGCCGGGCTGAAAGCCGCAGCGCAGGCCAGGGTGGCGGCCGTTGCCAGAGTCGTGAACTTGTTCAGTTTCATTGCAGTCTCCTGTTGGATAGGGTCAGGTCTAGCGGGAAAATCAAGTGAGTCAAACACCCAGCGTCTCATGCAGCTGGGCCAGGCGGTCAGGCAGCTGGGCCTGGGTGAATTCCTGCAGGATGGAGCCATGCTCCATCACCAGGAAGCGGTCGGCCAGCGGGGCGGCAAAGCGGAAGTTCTGCTCGACCATGACGATGGTGTAGCCCTTCTTCCTCAGCATCACCACCATCTCGGCGAGCTTTTGCACAATCACCGGCGCCAGGCCTTCGGAGATTTCGTCCAGCAGCAGCAGGCGCGCGCCGGTGCGCAGGATGCGCGCCACCGCCAGCATCTGCTGCTCGCCGCCCGACAGGCGCGTGCCCTGGCTGTGGCGGCGCTCGGCCAAGTTCGGGAACATCTCATAGATCTCTTCGACGCTCATGCCGCCCTTGGCCAGCTCGGGCGGCAGCATCAGGTTCTCTTCGGCCGACAGGCTGGAGAAGATGCCGCGCTCCTCGGGGCAATAGCCCAGGCCCAGGCGGGCGATGCGGTAGGTCGGCATCTTGATCGTCTCGGTGCCGCGCACCTTGATCGAGCCCTTGCGGCTGCCGGTCAGGCCCATGATGGCGCGCATGGTGCTGGTGCGGCCGGCGCCGTTGCGGCCCAGGAGGGTCAGGACCTCACCCTCCTCGACCGAGAAGTTCACGCCGTGCAGCACATGCGACTCGCCATACCAGGCGTGCAGGTCACGGACTTCGAGAAATGCGTCGGCCATGTCAGTGCGCCCCTTGGAGTTCTGTGTTTGCGCTGCCCATATAAGCCTCGATCACGGCCGGGTTCTTGGACACCTCGGCATACGGGCCTTCGGCCAGGGTGGCGCCGCGCTGCAGCACGGTGATGGTGTCGGCGATGCTGGAGACCACGCTCATGTTGTGCTCCACCATCAGCACCGTGCGGTTGGCCGCCACCTTCTTGATCAGTTGGCGGATGCGGTCCACATCCTCCAGGCCCATGCCTTGGGTGGGCTCGTCGAGCAGCATCAGCTCAGGGTCCATGGCCAGGGTGGTGGCAATCTCCAGCGCGCGCTTGCGGCCGTAGCTGAGCTCGACGGTGACCGAGGGCGCATACGACTCCAGATCGACCTCGCGCAACAGCTCCATGGCCCGCTCGTTGAGGCTGTCCAGGCTGGACTCCGAGCGCCAGAAGTGGAAGGAAGTGCCCAGCTTGCGCTGCAGGGCCACGCGCACGTTCTCCAGCACGGTCAGGTGCGGGAACACGGCCGAGATCTGGAACGAGCGGATGATGCCGCGCCGCGCAATCCGCGCCGGGGCCTCGCCGGTGATGTCCTGCCCATTGAACAGGATCTGACCCGAGCTGGGCGTGATGAACTTGGTCAGCAGGTTGAAGCAGGTGGTCTTGCCGGCGCCGTTGGGGCCGATCAGCGCATGGATGGTGCCGCGCCGGACCTGCAGGTCCACCTGGTTGACCGCGACAAAGCCCTTGAAGTCCTTGGTCAGCTTGCGCGTTTCGAGAATATGGTCTGCACTCATGGATGGGTTCCGGTCGAATCACTCGCCACTTCAACAAAGGGCATGCCGCCCAGCCGTTCGGTCAGCTGGCGCGCCACCTGCATCACCAGCTCGCGGTGGGTCTCGCGCCAGCTCTCGTCCAGCCTGGCTTTTTGTATGCACATGCCGACGCCCGCCACGGTCTGGCCCGTGGCGTCGAACACCGGTGCGCCTATGCAATGCACGCCCTCGCGCACACCCTCGTCGTCGATGCTGTAGCCCTGGGCACGCACTTGGTCCAGCTCGGCCAGCAGCTCGTCCAGGGTCGGCGCCGGGCGGCGGCTCAACGCCGCCAGCGGCTTGCGCCCGAACAGCTCGCGCACGGCTTCGACCGGCTGAAACGCCAGCATGGCCTTGCCCGAGGCAGCCAGATGCGCGGGCAGGCGCATGCCCACATTGAAGGCCAGGCCCAGCGGGCGTACGCCATTGCGCGCCGCCACATAAACGACCTCGGCGCCGCTGAGCACCGACAGGATCACCGTCTCCTGCGGTTCATGCGACTCGCTCCACAACGTGGCGAACTCCTGGGCGATATTGGTGCCGGCGACAAAGGCCTCCGCCAAGGTCATCACGCTGGGGCCGATGAAGAAGGCCCCATCGCTCTGGCGGCGCAGATAGCCCAGGGCCAGCAAGGTGTTGCACAGGCCGTGCACACTGCTCTTGGGCAGCTCCAGGCTGTCGGCCAGACGGGCCAGCGACATCGCCGTGCGCTCCTGGGCCAACAGGTCCAGCACCGCAAAGGCGCGGGTCACCGCCGGCACCAGGGCCGCGCGCTTGGCCGCGGGCATGGCTGACGTGCTGGACGCAGAAGCAGCAACAGGGGACACAAACACTCCGGCTCAGACAATCTGGCACAGCAGCCCGCCTGGCTTGACACCGGGCAGACCGAGCGATTTGCAGCGACGAGCGGCTCGGCGGGTTGCTTGTTCAACCCGCTGAACGTCATTCATCAAACTGAACCGCAGTGTAGGTGGGTGCCGAATCCAGCAAAAGCGGGTTTGGCACCAAACAAGGGAAAGTCCGAGGGGTGTTTTCCCCAGGGCGGCGCAGGCCAGCACCAAGCAGGTGCCGACTCGCCCCCGCCGATGGGGGGGTCAGGATCTGCTTGGGCCGCCCTGCTCCAGCATAGCCAGCAGCCGCGCCTTGGCTGCCTGCCATTCGCTGTCAATCATCGAGAAATAGACGGTGTCGCGCACCCGACCATCGGCACAGACCACGTGGCGGCGGAAGATGCCCTCCTGCGTGGCACCCAGCCGCGCAATGGCCGCGCGCGAGCGCAAGTTCAGCGCGTCGGTCTTCCACTCCACCCGGTGCGCGCCCAGGGTCTCGAAGGCATGGCTCAGCAGCAGGGTCTTGGCCTCGGTGTTGACGCCGCTGCGCTGATGGCTGCGAGCGATCCAGGTCCAACCTATCTCCAGCCGCCGGTGCTGGCGCTCGATATTGCCAAAGCGCGTGCAGCCGATGACCTGGCCTGTCCGCGCATCGATCTTGGCAAAGGGCAGCGACACGCCGCGCTTTTGCTCGTCCAGCGCCAACTCGACGTAGAGCCGCATCTTGTCGGCACTGTCGAACGGTGTCGGTATCCATTGCCACAGGTCGGGGTCCAGGCCGACGGCGATCAGCCCATCCAGATGGTCCAGGCTCAAGGGCTCCAGGCGCACATGTCGGCCCTGCAGCACCACCGGTTCAACAATCATCGTCGTCATCATCACAGCCCCAGCCGCCGCATCCAGGCAGCCATTGCCTGCTCCTGCGCAGCGCCTCCGGCAAAGGCCTGCTGGATGCGCGTGCGTTCGGCCGCGCTGCGGTTCTGGCTCAGCTTGAACTTGGCCTCGCAGCGCGTCACGCGCAGCCGAAAGCCGACGATGGCGCCGAGCAGCTTCTGCTGGAAGTCCTCCGGCAGTTCCATCCACTGCTGGGCATAGGCCGGCTCATGCTGAGCAATCAGGCGCTTGAGCAGGCGGTCCTTGCCCAGCGGGTCATCGATCAGGCCGAGGCTGCCGTAGGCGTGCACGGCCAGGTAGTTCCAGGTCGGCACCTGCTTCAGATCGTCATAGTGGCGGGGCGACACATAGGCACTGGGGCCGTTGAACACGGCCAGCGCCTCGCTTTGCTGCGACAGCCAGGCCCAGTGCGGATTGGCCCGCGCCATATGGCCCTCCAGCAGCCAGCCTTCGTCGTCGGGGATGACGGTCAGCGGCACATGGGTGACAAAGGACTTCTGCTCGGCATCCGGCCCGATCAGAAGCGCCAGCGGGTTCTCGGCAATCAGTTGATGGACCAGCTTCAGGTCGGTGATGGCAAATCGGCTCGGGTTGTACATGTCGGGGTGCGATGTTGAGGTTGCTACGGACCGATGCTAAACGCCGCACTGGTACGATGAAAGATCCAAGATTCACCAATCTGACCGGACCAATGGATGCACGAGAGAGACCCGCGCTGAACCTGGACCTGACCGGCCTGCAACTCGACCGCAGCCTGGGCCTCAGCGAACAGATCCATGCCCAGCTGAAGGCACGCATCCTGCAGGGCCGGCTGGCGGCCTCGCTGCGGCTGCCGACCACGCGGGAGCTGGCCCAGGCGCTGGGGGTGTCACGCAACACGGTGGTGCGGGCCTACGAGCAATTGCTGTCCGAGGCCTGCATCGAGTCTCGCCCGGGCGCCGGCACGTTTGTCGCGCCCGTACAGTCCAAGCCCAGCGTCATACCGGGCAGCGTAGCAACGCCCCGGGGCCCGGACACGGCGCTGTGGTCGCGACTTGAGGCCTGGCTTCCGAACCCGTCGCATGGCGGCCCGGTGCGGGCCTTCCGCCATGGCGTGCCGGCCATGGATCTGTTCCCGTTCGAGGTCTGGTCCCGGCTGCAGGCGCGGTTCTGGCGGCACCATCAGCAGCAGTCCCTGGGCTATTCCGATCCTGCCGGCGACGCCCGCCTGCGCGAGCTGATCGCCACCTATCTGAACAGCTCGCGCGGTCTGCAATGCGAGGCATCGCAGGTGCTGGTCACCACCGGCTCGCAGCAGGCGATATCGCTGTGTGGGCTGGCCCTGCTGCGCCCCGGCGACCGGGTGGCCGTCGAAACACCGGGCTACCGCGCCGCGGCGGCAGCGCTGGGCCTGGCCGGCGCGGAGCTCATCGGCGTGCCGGTCGATGCACAGGGTCTGCGCGTGCAGGCCCTGCACAGCCTGGGCGCCTTCCGGCTGGCCTATGTCACGCCCTCGCACCAGTTCCCCAGCGGTGCAGTGATGTCCTTGCAGCGCCGCCTGGATTTGCTCGCCTGGGCGCAGGCGCAGAACGCCTATGTGCTGGAAGACGACTACGACGGCGAATACCGCTACAGCGGCGCCCCGCTTCAGCCCCTGGCCTCGCTGGACACGCAAGCCCGCGTGCTCTACATCGGCACCTTCTCCAAGCTGATGTTCCCCGGCCTGCGCCTGGGCTATCTGGTGGCCCCCAAGGCCTGGCTGCCGGTGCTGGCCAAGCTGCGCTCGGCACTGGACCGCCACGCCCCGATCGCCGATCAGGTGGTGATGGCCGACTTCATGGCCGAAGGTCATTTCGGCCAGCACGTGCGCCGCATGCGCCGCGTCAGCCGCGCCCGCCGTGACGCCCTGCACGGGGCCTGGCAGCGGCACCTTGGCGCCCGGCTGCCCCTGCCAGTCACCGAGGCCGGCCTGCATGCCTGCCTGCCGCTGGACAGCCTGGCATTGGAGCAATCCCTGGCCGACAGCGCCCTCGCCCACGGTGTGGAAGTGGGGCGGCTGAGCCAGATCGGCGCGAACACGGCGGCGCCGGTGCGGCCGGGTCTGATGTTGGGCTTTGCCGGGGTGTCACCCGAGGCCATTGCGGCGGCGGTGGCCACGCTGGCACGATGCTGGACGCCAGTCCTGGGTTAGGATGTTCGCGGCCCTGCCTCAATACAGGGCACGTCGCTCGGACGGTTCCGGGCGCTTACGTGAAAGCTCCATCATGACTGCCTCCTCTTCGGGCAAGCGCCGCTTTGCGCGCATTGATCGCCTCCCCCCCTACGTCTTCAACATCACGGCCGAGCTCAAGCTGGCGGCGCGCCGACGCGGCGAAGACATCATCGACATGAGCATGGGCAACCCCGACGGGGCCACACCCGCCCACATCGTCGCCAAGCTGACCGAGGTCGCGCAGCGGCCCGACACCCACGGCTACTCGGCCAGCAAGGGCATACCGCGGCTGCGCCGCGCGATCTCGCATTGGTATGAGAAGCGCTATGGTGTGGACATCAACCCGGACACCGAGGCCATCGTCACGATTGGCTCCAAGGAAGGGCTGGCACACCTGATGCTGGCCACGCTTGACCGCGGCGACACCGTGCTGGTGCCCGACCCCAGCTATCCGATCCATATCTACGGCGCCGTGATTGCCGGCGCCGACATACGCGCCATACCGGTGGCCTCGGATGTGGACTTCTTCGCCGAGCTGGAGAAGACGATTCGCGGCAGCTACCCCAAGCCGAAGATGATGGTGTTCGGCTTCCCGTCGAACCCGACCGCGCAATGCGTGGAGCTGGACTTCTTCGAGCGCGTCATCGCGCTGGCCCGCAAGCACGACATCCTGGTCGTCCACGACCTGGCCTATGCCGACATCGTGTTCGACGGCTGGAAGGCCCCGTCCATCATGCAGGTGAAAGGCGCCAAGGAGGTGGCGGTCGAGTTCTTCACCTTGAGCAAGAGCTACAACATGGCCGGCTGGCGCGTCGGCTTCATGGTCGGCAACCCGGATCTGGTGGCGGCTCTTGCCCGCATCAAGAGTTACCACGATTACGGCACCTTCACGCCGTTGCAGGTGGCCGCCATTGCCGCGCTGGAAGGAGACCAGAGCTGTGTGCAGGAGATTGCCGCCACCTATCAGCGCCGCCGCGATGTGCTGGTCAAGGGCCTGACCGAGGCCGGCTGGGCGGTCGAAAGCCCGAAGGCCAGCATGTACATCTGGGCGCGCATTCCCGAGGCCTACCGCGAGCTGGGCTCACTGGAGTTCGCGCGCCAGTTGCTGGACAAAGCCAAGGTCTGCGTGTCGCCGGGAATAGGCTTTGGCGACCAGGGCGACGGCCATGTGCGCTTCGCGCTGATCGAGAACGAGAGCCGCATCCGCCAGGCGGTGCGCGGCATCAAGGCGATGTTCAAGGCGGACGGGCTGATGAACGGCGGGTAGCGCCCCGGGTATTCCGCAGGGCTTGGGTCATTGCAAATACGAGGTTGCTCGATATACTGTGTTTATAAACAGTGCTCGAGGAGCCCTCCATGCGCCACGACTTCGTCCAGAGCTATCGCCAGACCTACCGCCCCGCGCCCGCCGTGCATCTGCCGGCCTGGCTGCGCAGCCTGTGGCGCTGGCTGTAGCCGCGGCGGACAAAGAAAGAGACGCGCAAACAGAAAAGCCGTTGATGAACTCAACGGCTTTTTGCACAACTTTGGAGGAGACGGAGGGATTCGAACCCTCGAGGCGCGTTTTAGCGCACCTACTCCCTTAGCAGGGGAGCACCTTCGGCCACTCGGTCACGTCTCCGGCACAGCCTCGTATTCTAGACCAAAATCTGGCCGGTTTTTACGAGTTTGGCTGATCCAGTTCAAAAGCTTTGTGCAGCGCGCGCACGGCCAGTTCCATGTACTTCTCGTCGATGACGACGCTGGTCTTGATTTCGCTGGTCGTGATCATCTGGATGTTGATGCCCTCCTCGCTCAGCGAGCGGAACATCTTGGAGGCCACGCCCACATGCGAGCGCATGCCGATGCCGACAATGCTGACCTTGCAGATGTTCTTGTCGCCGACCACCGAGGCGGCACCGGTGTCGACGGCGACGCGGGTCTTCAGCAGCTCCATCGTGCGCTGGTAGTCATTGCGGTGCACGGTGAACGAGAAGTCGGTGCGGCCATCGTGCGAGACGTTCTGGATGATCACGTCCACATCGATATTGGCGTCGGCCACCGGGCCCAGGATCTGGAACGCGATGCCGGGCTTGTCGGGCACGCCCAGCAGGCTGACCTTGGCCTCGTCACGGTTGAAGGCAATGCCCGATACGACGGCTTGTTCCATTTTTACGTCCTCTTCAAAGGTGATCAGGGTGCCCGACTTGGCTTCCTCTTCGATATCGATGTCCCATGGCGTGAAGCTCGACAGCACGCGCAACGGCACGCGGTACTTGCCGGCAAACTCGACCGAGCGGATCTGCAGCACCTTGGAGCCGAGAGACGCCATTTCCAGCATCTCCTCGAAGCTGATGGTGTGCAGGCGGCGGGCATCGCTGACGATGCGCGGGTCGGTGGTGTAGACGCCGTCCACATCGGTGTAGATCAGGCATTCGGCGGCCTTCATGGCCGCGGCCACGGCCACGGCCGAGGTGTCGGAGCCGCCACGGCCCAGGGTCGTGACATGGCCGTTCGGGTCGATGCCCTGGAAGCCGGTGATGATGACCACCTTGCCGGCGGCCAGATCGGCACGCACGCGCTGGTCGTCAATGCTCTCGATACGGGCCTTGGTGAACGACGAATCGGTCTTGATCGGCACCTGCCAGCCGGCGTAGCTGACCGCCTGCATGCCCTCGGCCTGCAGCGCAATAGCCAGGAGACCGACCGAGACCTGCTCGCCGGTGGCGGCAATCAGGTCCAGCTCGCGGTTCAGCTCGGCGCTGCTGCCCTCGGGCGACAACTCCTTGGCCAGGCCCAGCAAGCGATTGGTCTCGCCGCTCATGGCCGAGGGCACGACCACCATCTGGTGACCGGCGCGCGCCCATTTGGCCACGCGTTTGGCGACTTGACGTATGCGTTCGGTCGAACCCATAGACGTGCCGCCGTATTTGTGAACGATCAGTGCCATGTCGATGTTGAGCGATATTGAAATTGCGCGGGGTAGTGAGCCCGGATGGGCGGTTGCGCCGCGGTCGCAACCCACAATTCTAGCTGCTGCACTGCAGCAAGCATTTGTCAAGCCTGGCTCAAGCCTTCGCGTTTGAATCAGGCAGCCATCGCAAGCTCATGATGCGCTCACCGCCCGTGCCCCAGACACGGGCATCGACACCGAGGCCCGGCACGTACAACAGCTGATCGCCGGCGAACAGCAGGGGCCCTTCGCGCTCCCAGGCCGGCACGGCGGCCTCCTGAAAACACTTCTTCAGACTGCGTGCGGTGCTGGCCGGCGCGCGCTGGAATTGCTCGCCACCTTGGCGTGGCCGGATCTGCAGTTGCGCCAACCGGGCCAGTGGCACGCCGCCCTGCTTCACCGCCTGCACCTGCAGCACGCCGCCCCAGCCGGCAAGGCGGTAGCGGCCGGCGCGCGAGATGCTCATATCGGTGGCTGGCGCCTCGCTTGAGGCTATCGATGCCGCAGCCATGAAACGCAGCCGCCCCCGATACCGCCGCAACTCGCCATCGCCATGCGGCCAGGCCGCCGGGGCCAGCGCCTGCCCCAGCTCGGCCATCAGTCGCTGCACCAGGCTGGCGGGCGCCGCCTGGCCCGAGCTGCGCTGAATCCAGGCGCGCAAGGCATTGCTGCACCGGGCCGGCGAGAGCTTCTGCCAATCGCCGAGACGCAGGGCCAGCTTCTCATCGCAAACCTGGTCCAGATCGAACTCGGCCAGCTCCAGCTGCAAGGCCAAGGCCTCCTGCGCCCAGGCGGCGCTGGTGGCCAGGGAACTCTCCGCCTGAGGAAAGGCCTCCAGCAGCTTTGGCCAGACCTGAAGGCGCAGCCGATTGCGGGCATAGCGCGGATCGCTATTGCTGTCGTCGTCGATAAAGCTGAGTTGATGGGCCTGCAGATAGGCCTCGACCTGCTCGCGCCCTGCGTTCAGCCAGGGCCGCGCCCAGACCAGGCCGCTGCGCGCCACCGACTCTGGCATGGCCGACAGACCCGCCATGCCGGCGCCACGCAGCGCCTGCAGCACAAAGGTCTCGGCCTGATCGCGTCGGTGATGGGCCAGCAGAACCAGCGCTGCGCCCTGCTCCTCGGCCATCTCTTCCAGCGCCCGATAGCGGGCATCGCGTGCCCAGGCCTCGATGCTTTCACCCTTGGCCGGTTTGCCGGGCAAGCGCCTAAACATGAACGACACCGGCAAGCCGGCCGCGGCCCAGCCCTCGACCTGCTGGCGGCAATGGGTCAGCCAGGCATCGGCATGCGGGCTGAGCCCGTGGTGCACATGCAAGCCCACGACCTGCACGCCCGTATCGAGCGCGGCGCGGGCCGTTGCATGCAGCAAGGCGGTGGAATCGCGCCCGCCGCTGTAGGCGACGGCAACGCGCACCGGATCAGCGCTCCTTGGTGTCGCTGAAGCGGCCGTAGGATTGCAGGCGCTCATAGCGGCGCTGCAGCAATTCCTTGGGCTTGAGATCGCTGACCTGGCGCAGCGCGTCGTTCAACGCACGCTTCAGGAAGGACGACATCTGCTTGGGGTCGCGATGCGCGCCACCGACCGGCTCGCTGACGATCTTGTCGACCAGGTTCAGCGCCTTCAGACGATGGGCGGTGATGCCCAAAGCGTCGGCGGCGTCCGAGGCCCGTTCCGAAGTCTTCCACAGAATGGAGGCACAGCCCTCCGGCGAGATCACCGAATAGACCGAATACTGCAGCATCAGCACCTGATCGCCGACCGAGATCGCCAGCGCGCCGCCGGAGCCGCCCTCGCCGATGATGGTCGAGATGATGGGCACTTCCAGCTGGGCCATCTCGAAGATGTTGCGGCCGATCGCCTCCGACTGGCCGCGCTCCTCGGCGCCGATGCCGGGATAGGCGCCGGGCGTGTCAACAAAGGTGAACACAGGCAGGCCGAACTTCTCGGCCAGCTTCATCAGGCGCAGCGCCTTGCGATAACCCTCGGGGCGCGACATGCCGAAGTTGCGCGCGGCGCGCTCCTTGGTGTCACGGCCCTTCTGGTGGCCCAGCACCATGCAGGCCTGGCCATTGAAGCGGGCCAGACCGCCAACGATGGACTGGTCATCCGCGTAATGGCGGTCACCGTGCAGTTCCTGGAACTCGGTGAAGATGTCGTTCACATAGTCGAGCGTGTAGGGCCGCTGGGCGTGGCGCGCAATCTGCGTCACCTGCCAGGGCGTCAGGCTCGAATAGATGTCTTTGGTGAGTTGAAGGCTTTTCTTGGCCAGCCGGTCGATCTCTTCGGAGATATCGACCGCCGACTCGCTTTGCACGTAGCGCAGCTCTTCAATCTTGGTTTCGAGCTCGGCAACCGGTTGCTCGAACTCCAGAAAGTGTTTTTTGCTCATCCTGCTTGGGTCTCTCAGAGATGATGATGGCCGCGGGTCCGGGCCGGAAATCAGGCCCGGGCCGGGGGTAGCGGGTCCAGGCTGCGCCAAATGTACCATGTGGCTACCGAGCGGTAAGGCGCCCAGGCATCCGCGACTTCCCTGGCTTCGGCACGCGAAACCGGCTCGCCGCTGAAGTAGTTCTGGCTGATGCCCTTGATCAGGCCGGGATCATCAAGCGGCATCACATTGGGCCGCATCAGGTAGAAGATCAGGAACATCTCGGCCGTCCAGCGGCCGATGCCGCGAATGGCCACCAGCTCCTCGATGATGGCCTCGTCGTCCATCTGCTGCCACTGCGGCACATGGACGCTGCCGGCCTCGAAATGCTGGGCCAGGTCGCACAGATAGTCGATCTTGCGTGCCGACAGGCCCGCCGCCCGCATCAGCGCAGCGTCCAGGGCCAGCACGGCCGCCGGCGCCACCTGATTGGCCGGGCCGGCCATCAGCGCGAGGAACTTCTCCCACATCGCCTGGGCTGCCGGCACCGAGATCTGCTGGCCGATGATGGAGCGGGCCAGGGTGGTGAAGGCGTCGCCGCGGCTTTCCAGCCGGGCTTCGCCGAACTGCGGAATCAGCTTCTTCATCACCCGGTCGCGTTTGGCCAGGTGGCGGCAGGCCTCGTCCCAGTACAGCGGTGTCACGCCGACGGCAGTGCCGTCGGCGGTCGTGTTTCCAGCGGGCGCGGCGCCCGTCGCAGAGGAGCGCGGCACGTCAGGCCTTGACCCAGCTCGTGCCCTGGGGCGTGTCTTGCAAGGCAATGCCCTGGGCCAGCAGATCCTTGCGGATCTGGTCGGCGCGGGCAAAGTCGCGCGAGGCCTTGGCTGCGGCGCGCTCAGTAATCAGCGCCTCGATGGCGGATTCCTCCACCCCGCTGCCGCCCTGCAGATACTGGCGCGGGGCCTGCTGCAGGATGCCCAGCGTGGCGCCCAGTTGCTTGAGCACCGCCGCATCGGCCAGCGAGCCGGTACGGTTGACCGTGTTGGCCAGCTCGAACAGGGTGGAGATGGCCAGCGGCGTGTTGAAGTCGTCGTCCATCGCGGCACGGAAGGCGGCCGCGGACGGATGGGTCCAGTCCAGCTCGCCGTCAGGAACGTCCAGCCCATCCAGCGCCGTGTACAGCCGGCGCAGCGCATTGCGCGCGTCGTCCAGGTTCACATCGCTGAAGTTGAACGGGCTGCGGTAGTGGGTGCGCAGCATGAAGTAGCGCAGCGTCTCGCCGTCATAGCGTTTCAGCACGTCCTGAATGGTGAAGAAATTACCCAGCGACTTGGACATCTTCTCGTTGTCCACATTCAGGAAGCCGTTGTGCACCCAGAAGTTGACGAAGGGGTGACCCAGCGCGCCCTCGCTCTGCGCGATCTCGTTCTCGTGGTGCGGGAACTGCAGGTCCATGCCGCCGCCGTGGATGTCGAAGCGCTCGCCCAGCAGCGCGCAGGCCATGGCCGAGCATTCGATATGCCAGCCCGGCCGGCCGGCGCCGTAGTTGCTGGGCCATTTGGCGTCGTCGGGCTCGCTGTCCTTGGCGGATTTCCAGAGCACAAAGTCCAGCGGATCGAGCTTGCCGTCATCGACGGCCACCCGCTCGCCGGCGCGCAGATCGTCCAGCGACTTGCCCGACAGCTTGCCGTACCCGGGGAACTTGCGCACCGCGTAGTTCACATCACCATTGCTGGCCTGGTAGGCCAGGCCCTTGCTCTCCAAGGTGCCGATCAGGTCCAGCATCTGGCCGACATAGTCGGTGGCGCGGGGCTCGTGCGTGGGCCGCTCGACGCCCAGGGCGCCGATGTCGCGGTGCATGGCGGCAATCATCTCGTCGGTCAGCGCACGGATGCTGATGCCGCGCTCGACGGCCCGCTTGATGATCTTGTCCTCGATGTCGGTGATGTTGCGCACATAGGTCACCCGGTAACCCGAGCTTTTCAGCCAGCGCTGCACCACATCGAAGGCCATCATCATGCGGGCGTGGCCCACATGACAGAGGTCGTAAATCGTCATGCCGCAGACGTACATGCGCACATGGCCGGGTTCGATCGGGGTGAAGGGCTCGACCGCGCGGGTCAGCGAGTTGTAGATGCGCAAAGACATGGGGGCAGATTCGTGGTGCAAAAATCAGTATACCGGGTGAGGCCGGCGCCACTGGGCGACAATAGCGCCCGCCTGCTGGACGGCACCGTCGTCCGCAGGCCCGCTTCAGACCCTCAACCGGAACGCTGTGACGCCATGATCTCTCCCGTCCGAATTACCTCCGTTCTCGCCGCGGCGGCCGCCCTGCTGCTGGCCCAAGGCGCAGCGGCACAGACCGTCAAGCTCGCCACCAATCTGGGCGACATCCGCATCGAACTCGACGCCGAGAAGGCGCCCAAGTCGGTCGCCAACTTCCTGCAATACGTGAAATCCGGCCATTACAACGGCACGATCTTCCACCGCGTGATCCCGACCTTCATGATCCAGGGCGGTGGCTTCACCAAGGACCTGAAGCAAAAGCCCACCCAGCCGCCGATACCGCTGGAGAGCCGCAACGGCCTGAGCAATGTGGTCGGCACGGTGGCGATGGCGCGCACCGGCGACCCCAACTCGGCAACCGCACAGTTCTTCATCAATGTGGTGGACAACCCCTTCCTCGACGCCGCCAACGCCCGTGATGGCAATGGCTATGCCGTGTTCGGCAAGGTCGTCGCCGGCATGGACGTCGTCGAGAAGATCAAGGCCCTGCCCACCGCCCCCATGCAGATGCACGAGAACATGCCCGTGCAAGCCGTCATCATCAACAAAGCCACTGTGGAGAAGTAAACCATGACCAAGACCGTAGAACTGCAAACCAACCACGGCGCGATCCGCCTTGAGCTCGACGATGCCAAGGCGCCCATCACCGTCGCCAACTTCCTGTCCTATGTGGCCAAGGGCCACTACGACGGCACGGTGTTCCACCGCGTCATCAAGGGCTTCATGGTCCAGGGCGGCGGCTTCGAACCCGGCATGAAGCAAAAGCCGACCGACGCGACGATACAGAACGAGGCCAACAACGGCCTGACCAATGACCACTACACGGTGGCCATGGCCCGCACCAGCGCCCCGCACTCGGCCAGCGCCCAGTTCTTCATCAACACCACCGACAACGGCTTCCTGAACTTCAAGTCCGAGAGCCCCTCGGGCTGGGGCTATGCCGTGTTCGGCAAGGTCGTTGCCGGCAAGGAAGTCGTTGACGCGATGGAGCGTGTCAAGACCGGCCGCAACGGCGGCCACGACGATGTGCCGCTGGAAGACGTGGTGATTCAGCGCGCCGTTGAAATCAGCTGATCGCGCTGCGGGGGGCAGCACGCTGCCCCTCTTCGACGAACTCCCGGCCGCGCCCGGATGGACGCAGATCGACCTGCTGTCCGATCTGCATCTGGCGCCCGACACGCCCGCCACCCTGGCAGCGCTGGAGCGCCATCTGCGCGACACCCCGGCACAGGCGGTCTTCCTGCTCGGCGACATCTTCGAGGTCTGGGTCGGTGACGACGCGCGCTTCGATGGTTTCGAAGCGCAGTGCACCGCGCTGCTGCGCCAGGCCGCCCAGCGGCTGACGCTGTTCTTCATGCCCGGCAATCGCGACTTTCTGGTCGGCCCTGCTTTGCTTGCAGACGTCGGCATGCAGGGCCTGAGCGATCCGACGGTGCTGATCGCCTATGGCCAACGCATGCTGCTCAGCCACGGCGACGCGCTGTGCCTGGACGATGCCGACTACCAGCGCTTTCGCGCCGAGGTCCGTGGCGGAGCCTGGCAGACGGCCTTTCTTGCCAAGCCGCTGATTGAGCGCAAGGCGATCGCGCGCGGCCTGCGCACCCAGAGCGAAGACCGCAAACGCGGGCAGATGCCCAGCGACTGGTCGGATCTCGACGCCGCCGCCTGCCTGGACTGGCTGGCCCATGCCGGTGCGGACCTGCTGATCCATGGCCACACGCACCGTCCTGCCACCCATGCGCTGGCCGCCGGCAAGCATCGCGTGGTGCTCAGCGACTGGGATCTCGACGGTCAGCATGGCCCGGCCCGCGCCGAGGTGCTGCGCCTCAGCGCCACCGGCCTGCAACGCTTGTCGCTGGTCTGATGCGTCTGACTCAGCGTTGGCGCGCCTGGCGCGAGTCTCGGCTGCTGCAACGGCGGGCGATCCCCGACCCGTTGTGGCGGCTGACGCTGGCCCGCTACCCCTTTCTGCAACTGGACCACTCTGACGACCAGGCCCAGTTGCGCCGCCTGGCTACGCTGTTCCTGGCCGAGAAGGAGTTCCACGGCATCGCCGGCTTCGAGGTCAGCGATGAGGTCGCCGTGGCCGTCGCCGCCCAGGCCTGCCTGCTGGTCCTGCACCTGGGCCTGCAGCGCTACGGCGGCTTCGTCGGCATCGTCATGCACGCCGACCAGGTGCTGGCCAAGCGCGAGGTGATGGATGAGGACGGCCTGGTCCACGAGTACGAGGAGGAGCTGTCCGGCGAGGCCATGGAGGGCGGCCCGCTGATGCTGTCCTGGGCCGATGTCGAGCGGGCCGGCCTGGACGGTGGCCCGGCCTACAACGTCGTCATGCACGAGTTCGCACATGTGCTGGACATGGCCGACGGCTTGGCCAATGGCGTGCCGCCGCAGTCCAGCACTGCTGCGCGGGCGGCTTGGATCACGACCATGGAGGCGGAGTACCAGCGCTTCTGCGATCTGCTTGACGCCGGCCATGAAACCGCCATCGACCCCTATGGCAGCGAGGGGCCGGAGGAGTTCTTCGCCGTTGCCGTCGAGGCCTTCTTCGTCACGCCGGCGGCACTCTTGGCCGATCACCCGGGCCTCTACGCGCTGCTGGCCGGCTACTTCAGGCAGGACCCGGCGACGCGGCAGCGGCCATGAAAAAAGGGCCCCGAAGGGCCCCTGCTCATCATTCAGCAACTCTGATCAAGCCGTCGCCGGCTCGGCCTTGGGCTTGTCGCGACGCGTCGGCTGGATGTCCAGCACGGTCTTGCCCTCCTCGTCCACATCGACGCCGAGACGTCCACCATCGACCAGGCGACCGAACAGCAGCTCGTCGGCCAGGGCCCGGCGTATCGTGTCCTGGATCAGGCGCTGCATGGGTCGCGCACCCATCAGCGGATCGAAGCCCTTCTTGCCCAGGTGCTTGCGCAGGGCGTCGCTGAAGGTGACCTCGACCTTCTTTTCGGTCAGCTGGCCTTCGAGCTGCAGCAGGAACTTGTCGACCACGCGCAGGATGATGTCTTCGTCGAGCGCACGGAAGGACACGATGGCGTCCAAGCGGTTGCGGAACTCGGGCGTGAACAGGCGCTTGATGTCGGCCATCTCGTCACCCTGCTCGCGCGAGTTGGTGAAGCCTATGTTCGACTTGCCCAGCGCCTCGGCACCCGCATTGGTCGTCATGATGATGATGACGTTGCGGAAGTCGGCCTTACGCCCGTTGTTGTCGGTCAGCGTGCCATGGTCCATCACCTGCAGCAGCACATTGAAGACGTCCGGGTGAGCTTTCTCGATCTCGTCGAGCAGGAGCACTGCATGCGGCTTCTTCGTCACTGCCTCGGTCAGCAAACCACCCTGGTCAAACCCGACATAACCCGGAGGTGCGCCGATCAGGCGGCTGACCGCGTGGCGCTCCATGTACTCGCTCATGTCGAAGCGCACCAACTCGATGCCGAGGATATAGGCCAGCTGCTTGGCGACTTCCGTCTTGCCCACGCCCGTCGGGCCGCTGAACAGGAAGGAGCCGATAGGCTTGTCCGGCTTGCCCAGGCCCGAGCGCGCCATCTTGATGGCGGCAGCCAGGGCCTCGATGGCCGGTTCCTGGCCGAACACGACGCTGTTCAGGTCGCGGTCCAGGTTCTTCAGCTTGCTGCGGTCGTCGTTGGACACGCTGGCCGGCGGGATGCGCGCGATCTTGGCGACGATCTCCTCGACCTCGGTGCGGGTGATGGTCTTCTTCTGCTTGCTCTTGGGCAGGATGCGCTGGGCTGCGCCGGCCTCGTCGATGACATCGATCGCCTTGTCAGGCAGATGGCGGTCATTGATGAACTTGGCCGACAGCTCGGCGGCGGCCTGCAGGGCACCCAGCGCGTACTTGACGCTGTGGTGCTCCTCGAAGCGCGACTTCAGGCCCTTCAGGATCTCGATGGTCTGCTCGACGGACGGCTCGACCACGTCGATCTTCTGGAAGCGGCGGGACAGCGCCGCATCCTTCTCGAAGATGCCGCGGTATTCGCTGAAGGTCGTGGCGCCGATGCACTTCATCGCGCCGGAGCTGAGCGCCGGCTTGAGCAGATTGCTGGCGTCCAGCGTGCCGCCCGAGGCCGCACCGGCACCAATCAAGGTATGGATCTCGTCGATGAACAGGATGGCGTTGGGCTGATCCTTCAGGTTCTTCAACACGCCCTTGAGGCGCTGCTCGAAGTCGCCGCGGTACTTGGTACCGGCCAGCAGCGCACCCATGTCCAGCGAGTAGACGGTGCATTCGGCCAGCACGTCGGGAACGTCGCCCTCGGTGATGCGCCAGGCCAGGCCCTCGGCGATGGCCGTCTTGCCCACGCCGGCTTCGCCGACCAGCAGCGGGTTGTTCTTGCGGCGGCGGCACAGCACCTGCACGACGCGCTCGACCTCATGCTCGCGGCCGATCAGCGGATCAATCTTGCCGTCCTTGGCCAGCTGGTTCAGGTTCTGCGTGAACTGCTCCAGCGGCGAACCCTTGCCGCCGTCGGCCTCTTCGCGCTCGCCCTCATTGCCGCCCTGGCCTTCCGGACCCTTGGCAGGCTCCGGTGGTTCGGACTTCTTGATGCCGTGGGCGATGTAGTTCACCACGTCCAGTCGGGTCACGCCCTGCTGGTGCAGGTAATAGACGGCGTGCGAGTCCTTCTCGCCGAAGATCGCCACCAGCACATTGGCGCCGGTGACTTCCTTCTTGCCGCTGCCGGTGGACTGCACATGCATGATCGCGCGCTGAATCACCCGCTGGAAGCCCAGCGTGGGCTGCGTGTCCACCTCGTCCGCGCCACCGACGGTGGGCGTGTTTTCCTTGATGAACTGCGACAGGCTCTTGCGCAGGTCATCGATATTGGCCGAGCAGGCGCGCAGCACCTCTGCGGCCGAAGGGTTGTCCAATAGCGCCATCAACAGGTGTTCCACCGTGATGAACTCATGTCGCTGTTGGCGAGCTTCTACAAACGCCATGTGCAGGCTGACTTCAAGCTCTTGCGCAATCATGCGGCCTCCATAATGCACTGCAGGGGATGACCGGCACGCCGGGCGGCGGCCAGTACCAATTCCACCTTGGTCGCGGCCAGGTCCTTGGTGAAAACACCGCAGACTCCGCGCCCCTCGTGGTGGATCTTCAACATGATCAGAGTCGCCGCTTCAAGGTCATGCTTGAAATACTCTTGCAAGACCATGATGACGAACTCCATGGGGGTGTAATCGTCGTTCAGCATCACGACTTGATAGAGCCGCGGAGGTTCCGTTTTAAGGGTCTCGCGCTCGGCCACAGTCGCTCCACCCGCGTCGTCGCGGCGTGGATCCTGGCCCGGTGGACCAGGAGGCTGGGTAGGTTCGTCAGGCATGAAATGATTCTATCGAGTTGAGCCCGACACAGCGGGCCTTCCAACGCCATGTTGTGCCAAGTGTGACACTCTGCAATCCCCGAGTTGAGGAATTTAGTGGCCGCATTTCGCGCCCTCGTTCTCTTTTGCCAATTTTGGCTTGCCAAGCACCTGGGAAACCTCTAGCTGTACACCCGCCCAGCGGGGTTTGAAAATCTCTGCCTACGGTGCCACAAGACACCGGGATGGAGAAGACAAAATGGCCAACGGGACAGTCAAGTGGTTTAACGATGCCAAGGGATTTGGTTTCATTGAACCCGAAGAAGGTGGGGACGATGTATTCGCACATTTCTCCGCCATTCAAATGGAGGGCTTTCGCACCCTCCGCCAGGGAAGCCGGGTGAGTTTCGAGGTCGTGCAGGGCCCCAAAGGCCAGCTCGCCCAGAATATTCTCGCGGTCGAGCCGCAGCCCGCAGCACACTGACACCCGCTCGCCAAGGCGAGCACCAGTCCGCTGAGTATGCTGAGAAGTAGAAAGGCCCGCTGAACGCGGGCCTTTGGTGCTTGCCATGCCCGTCACCGGGCCTGCGTCACATCTGGTCGATCATCACCTGTCCGAAGCCGGAGCAGGACACCTGCGTCGCACCGTCCATCAGACGGGCGAAGTCATAGGTGACCTTCTTGCTGGCAATCGCCGCCTCGAGTGAGCGGATGATCAGGTCAGCCGCTGCCGTCCAGCCCATGTGGCGCAGCATCATCTCGGCCGAGAGGATCTCGCTGCCCGGATTCACATAGTCCTTGCCGGCGTACTTGGGCGCCGTGCCGTGCGTGGCCTCGAAGCAGGCCACCGAGTCCGACATATTGGCTCCCGGGGCGATGCCTATGCCGCCGACCTGAGCGGCCAGCGCGTCGGAGATGTAGTCGCCGTTCAGGTTCAGGGTGGCCACCACCGAGTACTCGGCCGGGCGCAGGAGTATCTGCTGCAGGAAGGCGTCGGCGATCGAATCCTTGATGGTGATGCCCTTGCCCGTCTTCGGGTTCGTCAGCTTGCACCAGGGGCCGCCGTCTACCGGCAAGGCGCCGAATTCCTTCTGCGCCAGCGCGTAGGCCCAGTCGCGGAAGGCCCCTTCGGTGTACTTCATGATGTTGCCCTTGTGCACGATGGTCACGCTGGGCTTGTCATTGTCGATCGCGTACTGGATGGCCTTGCGCACCAGGCGCTCCGTACCTTCGCGCGAGACGGGCTTGATGCCTATACCTGAGGTGTTCGGGAAGCGGATCTTCTTGACCCCCATCTCGTCTTGCAGGAACTTGATCAGCTTCCTGGCCTTGTCGCTCTCCGCCTCGTATTCGATGCCGGCATAGATGTCTTCCGAGTTCTCGCGGAAGATGACCATATTGGTCTTCTCGGGCTCCTTCAGCGGCGAGGGCACGCCCTTGAAGTACTGCACCGGGCGCAGGCAGACGTAGAGGTCGAGTTCCTGCCGCAGCGCCACGTTCAGCGAGCGTATGCCGCCGCCCACCGGCGTGGTCAGCGGCCCCTTGATCGAGACCACGTACTCGCGCAAGACCGCCAGGGTTTCTTCGGGCAACCAGACGTCCGGACCATAGACCCGGGTGGCCTTCTCGCCGGCATAGACCTCCATCCAGTGGATCTTCTTCTTGCCGGCATAGGCCTTGGCCACCGCAGCGTCGACCACCTTGAGCATGACCGGCGTGATGTCCATGCCGGTGCCGTCACCTTCGATGTACGGAACGATGGGCTCGTCCGGCACATTGAGCGACATGTCGGCATTGACGGTGATCTTGGCACCCTGGTCAGGAATCGTGATGTGCTGATACATGTACAGGAGTCTCCGAATCAGCCAGCAACCGTCGCCAGCGCGGCATTGAATGTCGCGCTCGGCCGCATCACGGCTTCCAGCTTGGCCATGTCGGGCATGTAGTAGCCACCGATGTCCACCGGCTTGCCCTGCACGGCCGCCAGCTCGGCCACGATGGTGCTCTCCTGATCGGCCAGCGCCTTGGCCAGCGGGGCGAACCTGGCCGCCAGCTCGGCGTCCTCGCTCTGCGCGGCCAGGGCCTGGGCCCAGTACAGGGCCAGGTAGAACTGGCTGCCGCGGTTGTCGAGCTGTCCGGTCTTGGGGCTGGGGTTCTTGTTGTTGTCCAGCAGCTGGCCGGTGGCCGCATCCAGCGTCTTGGCCAGCAGCTTGGCCTTGGCGTTGTTGTTCTTCAGACCCAGGTCTTCCAGGCTGACGGCCAGGGCCAGGAATTCACCCAGCGAGTCCCAACGCAGATGGTTCTCTTCCACCAGCTGCTGCACATGCTTGGGCGCCGAGCCGCCGGCACCGGTCTCGTACATGCCGCCGCCGGCCATCAAGGGCACGATGGACAACATCTTGGCCGAGGTGCCCAGCTCCATGATGGGGAACAGATCGGTCAGGTAGTCGCGCAGGATGTTGCCGGTGGCACTGATGGTGTCCAGGCCGCGTATCACCCGCTCCAAGGTGTAGCGCATGGCGCGCACCTGGCTCATGATCTGGATATCCAGGCCGGAAGTATTGTGCTCGTGCAGGTACATCTTGACCTTGGTGATCAGCTGCGCCTCGTGCGGGCGGTACTGGTCCAGCCAGAAAACCACCGGCATGCCGGAATTGCGTGCACGGTTGACGGCCAACTTGACCCAGTCGCGGATGGCGGCGTCCTTGCACTGGCACATGCGCCAGATATCGCCCTGCTCCACCTCCTGACTCATCAGCACCTCGCCGGAGTCCAGGTCGGTGATATTGGCCACGCCGTCTTCAGCAATCTCGAAGGTCTTGTCGTGCGAGCCGTATTCCTCGGCCTGCTGGGCCATCAGGCCGACATTGGGCACGGTGCCCATGGTCTTGGGGTCGAAGGCGCCATGCCACTTGCAGAAGTTGATGATCTCCTGGTAAATGCGGGCGAAGGTCGATTCGGGCATCACGGCCTTGACGTCCTTCAGGCGGCCATCGGCGCCCCACATCTTGCCGCCGTTGCGAATCATCGCCGGCATCGAGGCATCGACGATGATGTCGTTGGGCGAGTGGAAGTTGGTGATGCCCTTGGCCGAATCGACCATGGCCAGCTCGGGGCGGTGCTCGTGGCAGGCGTGCAGGTCGCGCTTGATCTCGTCCTGCTTGCTCTGCGGCAGGGTGGCGATCTTATTGTACAGATCGACCATGCCGTTGTTGACGTTGATGCCCAGCTCCTCGAACAGCTTGCCGTGCTTCTCGAAGGCCTCGCGGTAGAAGATCTTGACGCAGTGACCGAAGACGATGGGGTGCGATACCTTCATCATCGTGGCCTTGACGTGCAGCGAGAACATCACACCGGTCTTGTGCGCATCCTCGATCTCGCGCTCATAGAAGTCCAGCAGAGCCTTCTTGCTCATGAACATGCTGTCGACCACCTCGCGGTCCAGCAGCGCCACCTTGGGCTTGAGCACGATGGTCTTGCCGCTCTTGGTGATCAGCTCCATCTTGACGTTGCGCGCGCGGTCCAGCGTCATCGACTTTTCGCCGTGATAGAAGTCGCCACTGTGCATGTGCGAGACATGCGAGCGCGAGGCCTGGCTCCAGTCGGCCATGCTGTGCGGGTTCTTGCGCGCGTATTCCTTGACGGCCTTGGGCGCGCGGCGGTCGGAGTTGCCCTCGCGCAGCACCGGGTTCACCGCGCTGCCGGTGCACTTGCCGTAGCGCGCACGCAGTTCCTTCTCTTCGTCGGTCTTCGGGCTCTCGGGGTAGTCGGGGATGGCGTAACCCTTGTCCTGCAACTCCTTGATGGCCGACTTCAGCTGTGCCACCGACGCGCTGATATTGGGCAGCTTGATGATGTTGGCCTCGGGCTTCAAGGTCAGCTTGCCCAGTGCGGCCAGATCATCGGACACGCGCTGCGCTTCGGTCAGGCATTCCGGGAACTGCCCCAGGATGCGGCCGGCCACGGAGATGTCGCGGGTCTCGACGTGAACGCCCGCAGGCGCCGTGAAGGCGCGGACGATGGGCAGGAACGACGCGGTCGCCAACAGCGGCGCCTCGTCGGTCAGGGTGTAGATGATGGTCGGTTGGGAAGTAGTCATGTTGTGTCCAGATCGGCCCATCCATCAGGCGCAAGGGGTGAAACAATTAGAGCGGCGATTCTAAGTCAGCCGCGCCGGATGCGGATCTCAGTCTTATATAAGTCTTGGCGAAGTTCGGCATGCGCCCGGCTACTCAGAAAGCTCGGGAGCAGAACGCGGCGATCTGCGCCCAAACCCCGTGGCCCAGCGCCCAGGTCGAGCTGAGCACCAGGGCCAGGCCGGCCAGCCGTATGGCCCAGACCATGCCCAGTTCGGCGTCCTTGACGCCCAGCAGGCGCCACAGCAGGGCCGGGCCGAGCAGCAGTCCGAGGCTGGAGGTCAGGGCAAAGCCTGACATCACCGCGGCGCCCCAGGCGGGGGTGGAGGCCAGCGCGGCCAGCACCAGGGCCGATTGCAGCAGGCCGCAGGGCCAGGCGATCCAGGCCAGGCCGGCCGCGCCGCTGCGCAGCGGCGCCGAGCGGGGCATCCAGCGCACGGTGGCCAGGCCACCTGTCGCTACGCTGCCAGGGGCCAGCTGCTGACCCACACCCATCATCCAGGCCGGCTGGCGGCCGCGCCACATCAGGCTCAGGCCCAGCAGCAGCACAGCCATGTGCAACAGCACCCAGAACGGCCGCAACGCGGCGCTGGCCTGGGCCAGCTGCGCCATGGCGCCGACGCTGGCGGCCGCGACCGCGCCGCCCAGCGCATAGCTGAGCAGGCGCCCGACGTGAAAGGACAGGCGAGCAGGCGCCCGCCCCTGCGTGACGCCCGCGCAGGCGGCTCCGCACATGGCGGCGCAATGCGGCGACCCGGCCAGGCCCATCAACAGGGCGGAGCCGAGCAGGCTCAGATGATCCGTGAGAAGCGCTCCCGATTGCGATCGGCCTGCAGGGCGCGATCAAACACCATGGCCACGGCGCGCACAAAATACCAGCCCATGGCCGTGACCTGTATCGCCCTCGGCTCCAGGGTGACCAGGCCCAATTCTGCCAAATCGCGGAGTTGCTCGAGTTCGGCCGCGAAGTACTGATCCATCTTCAGCAGATGGGCCAGCTCGATCGACTCGTACTCCACCCTGCCCTGGCACATCAGCGCCATGATGACGGCCCGGCGCACCAGGTCGTCACGGCTCAGGGCCAGGCCGCGCACCACCGGCAGCTGGCCCTGGCGCAGCGCGTCGTAGTACTCGGGCAGGGTCTTGGCATTCTGGCTGTAGCTGGCGCCGATGCGGCCGATGGACGACACACCCAGGCCGATCAGGTCGCAATCGGCCTGGGTGCTGTAGCCCTGGAAGTTGCGCTGCAGCCGGCCCTGGCGCTTGGCCACGGCCAGCGAGTCGGTGGACAGGGCGAAGTGATCCATGCCGATATAGCTGTAGCCATGCGACAGGAAACCGCTGATCGCACCCGACAGCATGGTCAGCTTGTCGCTGGCCGGCGGCAGGCTGGCGCCGTCGATACGGCGCTGCGGCTTGAAGCGCTGCGGCAGATGGGCGTAGCCGTACAGCGCGATGCGGTCGGGCCGCAAGGCGGCAACCTGGTTCACCGTGCGGGCGAAGGACTCCGGCGTCTGCAGCGGCAGGCCATAGATCAGGTCCACATTCAGCGACTCGAAGCCCAGCGCGCGGGCCTCGACCATCAGCATTTCGACGCTCTCATAGCTCTGCTGGCGGTGCACGGCCTTCTGCACCGCAGGGTCGAAGTCCTGCACGCCAAAGCTCAGCCGGTTGAAACCCAGTTCGCGCAGATGTTTCAGGCGCTCCTTGGTCACCGTGCGCGGGTCGACCTCGATCGAGGCCTCGATGCCGGGCTGGAACTTGAAGCAGGCGCGCAGATCGTCCATCAGGCGGCTCAGCTCGGCGTCGCTCAGGAAGGTCGGCGATCCGCCGCCCAGATGCAGCTGCGAGATGGCCGGCGGGCGCTTGAGCTCGGCCAGGGTCAGATCCATCTCTGTGCGCAGCGCGTCCAGATACTCGCCGGCCCGCTCATGGTGCTTGGTGATGACCTTGTTGCAGGCGCAGTAGTAGCAGACCGATTCGCAGAACGGTATGTGCACATAGACCGACATCGGCGCCACGCCGCCGACCATCGCCCCGGTGGCGCGCTGGGCCAGCACCTGGCGGTACTGCGGCTCGGCAAAGGCCTCGACGAAGCGGTCGGCGGTCGGGTAGGAGGTGTAGCGCGGGCCGGGTACATCGAAGCGGCGCAGCGCCTCCTCGGTGATCAGCTCGGGACCCAGCTCAAGGGTCGACAAAGCACTTTGCATGGTAGAGGTGGGGGGGGTGGCAAGCATGATGGCCGTACTCTGCCTACGGGACCGGCCAGCCCCATTGACCTGCATCAAGAAGCGATAGCGGGCTTGGGCCAACAATGCGCAAAGCCTTGAGGAACATCATGTTCAATACGTCCCCTGCCCCCCATGCCGCCCGCGAATCCAGTGACGCCGGTGACGGTCCCTGCGCCGTACAGCGCTTTGCGCGAGTGAACCCCGTCGTGCCGGGGCATGTGCACATCCAGGCAGAGCCGTTCAAGGTCGCCTGCTCCAGCTGCAATCTGCGCGAACTGTGCCTGCCTGTCGGCTTGAACAAGACCGACCTGGACCAGCTCGATACCCTGGTCGAGACGCGCCGCTCGGTGGCCCGCGGCGAGACCCTGTTCCGCACCGGCGACAGCTTCCAGTCGCTGTATGCGGTGCGCACCGGCTTCTTCAAGACCTGCGTCTCATCCGAGGACGGGCGAGATCAGGTAACCGGCTTCCAGATGGCCGGCGAGTTGCTGGGCCTGGACGGCATCAGCACCGAACGCCATGCCTGTGACGCGGTCGCCCTGGAGGACTCGCAGGTCTGCGTGATCCCCTATGAGCAGCTTGAGTCGCTGTCGCGCGAGTTCGGCGATCTGCAGCGCCAGTTCCACAAGATCATGAGCCGCGAGATCGTGCGCGACCATGGGGTGATGCTGCTGCTGGGCAGCATGCGCGCCGAGGAGCGCCTGGCCGCCTTTCTGCTGAACCTGACCCAGCGCCTGCAGGCCCGAGGCTTCTCGGCCTCCAGCCTGGTGCTGCGCATGACGCGCGAGGAAATCGGCAGCTATCTGGGCCTCAAGCTGGAGACGGTGAGCCGCGCGTTCTCGAAATTCCAGGAACAGGGGCTGCTGGAGGTGAAGCAGCGGCAGATCCGCATCCTTGATCAGGCGGGGCTGCAGGCGCTCGTCAACAGCAGCCCGAGCTGATCAATACGGCCATCGCTTGGCCACTGCATTCGGCGACTCCCCTGGCGGCGTTGTCATCAACAGCGCCGTCAGCGCGCCGGCCAAGCTGATCACCACCCAGAACACGAAGAAGGCCAGGCTGTAAATGGCCTGGTGGCTCAGCTCCATGCTGGCGCCGCCGAACCAGTGCAGATCGGCCGGGTCCACGCAGGCAAATACCAGCATCTCAAGCACACCGGCCATCAGGAACGAGGGCCAGACGATGCTCAGGGCCCAGCGCCCCACCCCCGGCGAAGAGACTTGGGGCTCGCTCATTGACCACCCGTGGCAGCGTGGTTGCGGGCCTTCATTGCCGGTGCCAGTGCCGCACCGGGCGCCTTCGCTTCAACGGCCGTCTGCACCGAATCGGCCCCCTGGCCTCTATCCTCGATCACCGCATCCGGAAACTTCAGGGCCAGCCCCAGCGTGACGAAGCTGGCCACCACGACGATGCTCGGCCCGCCCACCACCAACCACATCGTCGGCTCCTTCCACCAGGGCTGCTTGCGGCCATCGACCGGGGTCTTCGAGGCTTGTTGTGACATGCTCTGCTCCTGAAATTTGCTTGAGCTGCGCGAATCCGCTCAGCGGGGCACCACAAAGGTTGACTTTTCCAGCACGGTGGGCACTGGCTGTTCGGCCCCGCCCATCCGCTCGATCTTGAATTTCATCGGGTGAGCCCCCGGCCCGGCCGCCTTGGCCGACTCGGGCGGCAGCTGTACCGCCACCGACACCCAGCGCGCCTCCGTCGAGGCCACGGCAACTTCGCCGCCACTGCCTAGCCGCAAACCTGGCAGACCTTCGACACCGATGCGATAGCGCTGCTCGGACTCGGTGCCGTTCATGATCTGCAGGCGGTAGACGTTCTCGATGAAGCCGTCGTCGACCAGCCGGGCCAGCGAGGCGCGATCGCGCACCACATCGACACGGAAGGGGCTGCGCAGATTCAAGCTCAGCAGCAGCCCGGCGCACAAAGCCAGCAGGATCACGGTATAGATCAGCACCCGCGGACGCAGCACGCGCTGGAACATCTGCTTGCGCGTCCAGCCGCCGTCGATGCCGTGCTGGGTGGCATAGCGGATGAGGCCGCGCGGGTAGTTCATCTTGTCCATCACCTCGTCGCAGACGTCGATGCAGGCGGCGCAGCCAATGCATTCGTACTGCAAGCCCTTGCGGATGTCGATGCCGGTCGGGCAGACCTGCACGCACAGCGTGCAGTCGATGCAGGAGCCCAGATTCAGCGCCGCCGGATCGGCCTTGCGCGAGCGCGCACCGCGTGGCTCGCCGCGTTGTGTGTCGTAGCCGATGATCAGCGTGTCCTTGTCGAACATCGCGCTCTGGAAGCGCGCGTACGGGCACATGTATTTGCACACCTGCTCGCGCAGGAAGCCGGCATTGCCATAGGTGGCCAGGCCGTAGAACAGCACCCAGAACCATTCCCAGGGGCCAAAGCCCAGGCTCATCGCCTCGGCCGCCAGCTCACGTATCGGCGTGAAATAGCCGACCAGGGTGAACCCGGTCCACAGGCTGAGCAGCAGCCACGCCGCCTGCTTGCCACCCTTGCGCGCCAGCTTCTCAGCCGACCAGGGCGCGGCATCCAGGCGCATGCGTGCGGTGCGGTCGCCCTCGAAGTGGCGCTCTATCCACAGAAAGATCTCGGTGTAGACGGTCTGCGGGCAGGCGAAGCCGCACCACAGCCGCCCGGCCACCGCGGTGAACAGGAACAGCGCGTAGGCGCTGATCAGCAGCAAGGCCGTCAGGTAGATGAAGTCCTGCGGGTACAGCACCAGATCGAAGATGTAGAAGCGTCTCGTGCCCAGGTCGAACAGCACGGCCTGACGCCCGTTCCAGGGCAGCCAGGCCAGGCCGTAGAACACCAGCTGCGTGGCCCAGACCAGCGCCCAGCGCCAGGCGGCGAACCAGCCATGCACCGAGCGCGGGTAGATCTTCTTCTCCGACACATACATCGAGACAATCTCGATGCCCGCGCCCCCCCCGGCGCTCGATGCCACCACCCGCCCCGCCCCCTTGGAGGCGGCCGGGGCCGGGGTGGCTGGCTTGCTGCTGTCGTCCATGTCGCTCGCTTACTTCGCTGCCACCGTGCTGGACTGCGACAGGCCCCAGACATAGCCGGCCAGCACATGGATCTGCTCGGCACTGAGACGTGTGTCGTGCGCAGGCATGACGTTGTTCTTGCCCTGGCCGATCATCGCGATCACCGCGTCCTCGCCCCAGCCGTGCAGCCAGACCTTGTCACTCAGATTGGGCGCTCCCAGGGCCTGATTGCCCTTGCCGTCCATGCCATGGCAGGCCGCGCAGGCCGCGAACTTGGCCTTGCCCAGCTGGGCCGCGACCGAGTTGTGCGGGCTGCCCGACAGGCTCAGCACATAGTTGGCGACATTGCGCACATCATCGGGCCCGCCGACCGCAGCGGCCATCGGCGGCATCATGCCATTGCGCCCCTTGGTGATGGTCTCGGCGATGGTCTCGAGCTTGCCGCCCCACAACCAGTCCTGGTCGGTCAGATTGGGAAAGCCCTTGCTGCCCTTCGCGTCGGAGCCGTGGCAGGCCGCACAGTTGTTGGCGAACAGCCGCTCGCCGATGGCCATGGCCTGCGGGTCCTGATGCAGCTGCTCGGCGCTCATTGCGCTGAACTTGGCGTATATCGGGGCCATCGCCGTGCGGGCCTGGTCCATCTCGGCCTTGTGCTGGCCGACACTGCTCCAGCCCAGGCTGCCGGCGACGCTGCCCAGGCCCGGATAGAGGCCCAGGTAGATGCCAGCAAACACCACCGTCAGCACGAACAGGCCCATCCACCAGCGTGGCAAGGGGTTGTTCAGTTCACGCAGGTCTTCATCCCAGACATGGCCGGTGGTGTTGTCATTGGCCATCACCTTGCGGCGGCTGGCGATGATCAGCAAGACCAGGCACAGCAGCAGGCCGAGAATCGTGGACGCGGCCACGAACAGCGACCATCCGGAAGAGAAAAAGTCGCTCATGCAGATCTCCCCTTGGTTGCGGGTGCGGCGGCGGCTTCGGCCGCCAGCAGGGCGTCGTCTTCCTGCAGGGGCAGCGCCGCGATGGCGTCGTACGCATGCTTGTTGCGCCGCGAGTAGGTCCGCCAGACGATGGCCAGAAACGCCACCAGCGACAGCACGGTGACCAGGGCCCTCATAAGATTGATGTCCATTTGCTTTCCTTATTTCACCGCAGTGCCCATGACCTGCAGGTAGGCGATCAGGGCATCAAGTTCGGTCTTGCCCTTCACCGCTTCGCCCGCCTTGGCAATTTCGTCGTCGCTGTAGGGCACGCCCAGGGTGCGCAGCGCACGGAACTTGGGCGCCATGTCTGCGGGGACCAGGTTGTTGGTCGCCAGCCAGGGGTAGGCCGGCATGTTCGACTCGGGCACCAGGTCACGCGGGTTCAGTAGGTGGATGCGATGCCACTCGTCGCTGTACTTGCCGCCCACGCGGTGCAGGTCCGGGCCGGTGCGCTTGCTGCCCCACTGGAAGGGGTGGTCGTAGACGAATTCGCCGGCGGTCGAGTAGTGGCCATAGCGCAGCGTCTCGGCGCGCAGCGGACGGATCATCTGCGAGTGGCAGTTGTAGCAGCCCTCGCGGATGTAGACGTCGCGGCCCGCGAGCTGCAAGGCGTCATAGGGCTTCAGCCCCGGCACCGCCTGCGTGGTCGAGCGCTGGAAGTACAGCGGCACGATCTCGACGATGCCGCCGACGGCCACCGTCAGCAGTATCAGCACGATCATCAAAAAGTTGCTGGTCTCGATTCTCTCGTGACCGGCGGGCGCGTGTGGAGTCGCCATTGTTGTTCTCCTCGAGTCAAGCATGGGCCGGCACGGCCGGCACCTGCGGAATTGCGACCGGCGTTGCCCGGCCCGCGCGCACCGTCATCACCACATTCCAGGCCATGATCAGCATGCCGCTCAGATAGAGCAGGCCACCCAGCAGCCGCACCACATAGAACGGGAAGGTCGCCTTGACGCTCTCGACAAAGGTGTAGACCAGGGTGCCGTCCGGATTGATGGCGCGCCACATCAGGCCCTGCATCACACCGGCAATCCACATCGCGGCGATGTAGAGCACGATGCCCAGCGTGGCGATCCAGAAGTGCAGCTCGATGGCCGACTTGCTGTACATCTGCGTGCGGCCGAACATGCGCGGGATCAGGTGGTACAGCGCGCCCATCGAGATCATGCCCACCCAGCCCAGGGCGCCGGAGTGCACATGGCCGACGGTCCAGTCGGTGTAGTGGCTCAGCGCGTTGACCGTCTTGATCGACATCATCGGCCCCTCGAAGGTCGACATGCCGTAAAAGGACAGGGCCACGATCAGGAACTTCAGGATCGGATCATCACGCAGCTTGTGCCAGGCGCCCGACAGGGTCATCACGCCATTGATCATGCCGCCCCAGCTCGGCGCCAGCAGCACCAGCGAGAACACCATGCCCACGCTCTGCGCCCAGTCGGGCAGCGCCGTGTAGTGCAGATGGTGGGGGCCGGCCCACATATAGGTGAAGATCAGCGCCCAGAAGTGGACGATGGACAGCCGGTAGCTGTAGACCGGACGGCCCGCCTGCTTGGGGATGTAGTAGTACATCATCCCCAGGAAGCCGGCGGTGAGGAAGAAGCCCACCGCATTGTGGCCATACCACCACTGCACCATCGCATCCTGCACCCCGGCGTAGGCCGAGTAGCTCTTGAACAGGCTCACCGGAATGGCGGCGCTGTTGACCAGATGCAGCAGGGCCACGGCGATGATGAAGGCGCCGAAGAACCAGTTGGCGACGAAGATGTGATTGATCTTGCGCCGGCCGACGGTGCCGAAGAACACGACCGCGTAGGCCACCCAGACCAGGGTGATCAGGATGTCGATCGGCCACTCGAGCTCGGCGTATTCCTTGCCGCTGGTCATGCCAAGCGGCAGCGAGACCGCCGCGGACAGGATCACCAGCTGCCAGCCCCAGAACACGAACCAGGCAAGACCTGGCGCGAACAGGCGGGTCTGGCCGGTGCGCTGCACCACATGCAGCGAGGTGGCCATCAGCGCACAGCCGCCGAAGGCAAAGATCACCGCATTCGTGTGCAGCGGACGCAGGCGCCCGTAGCTCAGGAAGGAGATGCCCATGTTCAACTCGGGCCAGGTCAGCTGCGCGGCGATGATCACGCCCACCAGCATCCCGACCACGCCCCACAACACCGAGGCCAGTGCGAACATGCGCACCACGCCATCGTCATAGACGGGGCCCGGTGGGCGCCCCTGACTTGCTGCCAAACTTGCCATTGAAGTACTCCTCATACCCTTGATGCAAACAGGGGAATTGTTAGGGGGCGGACGGCCTTGCACCTTGATGAGCGTCAAGCTCGGGGCCGTCTTCATCCACTATCCGTGCGCCTTCTCGCTCCAGGTCTTCCAACTGGCCGCTGTTGAGCGCCCAACCGAACACACCCACGATCATCAGGACCAGCAGAACCGAGATCGGGACCAGCAAATACAGTATGTCCATCGCGTCGGTCACTCCTTCTTGTCAAGACCGCGCCCCAGGCGCAGGCTGTTGCTGACCACCAGCAGCGAACTCGCCGCCATGCCCAGGCCCGCGGCCCAGGGCGGCAGCCAGCCCATCAGTGCCAGAGGAATGCACGACAGGTTGTAGGCCAGCGCCCACGCCAGGTTCTGGCGCACCACGCGTCGGGTGCGCAGGGCCAGGGCCCGCGCAGCGACGATATCCATCAAACGCTCGGACAGCAAGAAGCCATCGGCCTGGGCCTTGGCAACCACAGCGCCCTGCCCCATCGCGATCGACGCGTCGGCCTGGGCCAGCACCGGGGCGTCGTTGATGCCGTCGCCCACCATCAGCACCCTGTGGCCAGCGGCCTGCAGCGCGCTCACATGGGCCAGCTTCAGCTCGGGCGTGGCCGCGCCCACCGCATTGGCGATGCCGGCCCGGGCCGCCACCTCGGCCACGCGCGCCGAGGCGTCGCCGGACAGCAGGCTCAAGCCCAGGCCCTGGTCCTGCAGGGCCTGAACGGCCCGCAAGGCATCGGCACGCAGCGTTTCCCGGAAACGCAGCATCAGGGCCGGGGCACCGGCTCCGGCAACCGGCGGGCGCTGCGGGCCGAACACCAGCTGGGCGACCTCGCCGTCGACGGCAGAACCCTCCCCCATGACCCAGGCCTGAGCACCCAGACGCCAGACCTGGCCCTGGGCATCGCGGGCCTGCAGGCCGCAACCAGCGACCTCGACGATGTCGTGCCAAAGAGGCTCGTCGCCACCGGGCGTGCAGGCACGCGCCAAGGCCCTGGACATTGGATGGCGTGACTGCCGAGCCAGGGCGGCTGCCTGAAGCAACAGCGCCGGATCGAGCGCATCGGCGTCGCACAGCTCCAGTTCGTCTTCGGTCAGCGTGCCGGTCTTGTCGAACACCACATGGGTCACGCCGGGCAGGCTGTCGAGCAGCTCCATGCGCTGCAGCAGCAGGCCACGCCGCGCCAGCGCGCCGGTGGCCGCCAGCCATGCGGACGGAGTGGCCAGGGCGAGTGCGCAGGGGCAGGTGACGATCAGCACGCTGACGGCCACCCAGACCACCCGCGACGGATCGATGAAGCTCCAGACCAGCGCACCGCCGGCAGCCAGCACCAGCACGCCCCAGAGGAAGAACGCCCCCACCCTGTCGGCCAGACGCAGCTGCTGCGGGCGGCGGGTCATCGCGCTGCGCATCAGAGCCTTGATGCCCTCGAAGCGGGTGTCCGCGCCGACGCGCTGCACCCACACCGTCACCGGGGCCTGAAGATTGACGCTGCCGGCCACGACGCTGTCACCCTTCCGCTTGGGGACAGGCCTTGACTCGCCGGTCAGCAGCGCCTCGTCGGCCTCGGTACCGCCCTCCAGCACCTGACCATCGGCCGGAAACCCCTGGCCGGCAAAGACGCGCACACGGTCACCGACGACCAGCTCCCCGACGCGCACCTGGCTCAGCGTGCCATCGGCATTGATGCGCTCGGCCAGCTCAGGCAGCTGGGTCAGGGCCGCCTCAAGCGAGGCCGCGACGCGATGTCGCGCGCGCAGCTCCAGGTAGCGGCCGGTGAGCAGAAAGGCGACGAACATCGTCAGCGAGTCGAAGTACACCTCGTGCCCGAACACGCCGCCCGGATCGAAACTGGCGCCGGTGCTGGCGGCGAAGCTCACGGCCAGCCCCAGCGACACCGGCACGTCCATGCCCAGGCTGCGCTGCCGCAATTGACGCCAGGCCGACTGGAAGAAGGGGCCGGCGGCGAACAGCATCACCGGCAGGGTCAGCACCCAGCTGCCCCATTGCATCAGCAGCTTCAGATCCGGGGCCATGTCGCCGGCCTCGGCGAAATAGGCGGGCGCGGCCAGCATCATCACCTGCATCATCAGGAACCAGGCCACGAACAGACGCCACACAGCCTTGCGATGCTCGACCTTGCGCAGCGCCAGTGCAGGCGCAGCGACGTCGGGCGCCGCGCCGTAGCCGGCCTTGGCGATCGCCCTCAGCAGTGCCGGCGCATCGGTCAGCGCAGGACTCCATTGCAGGGACAGGCGCTGACTGGCCGCATTGACCTGGGCATCCAGGACGCCCGGCTGCCGCTTCAAGGCCGTTTCGATGATGCCGGCGCAGGCGGCGCAGTACAGGCCGCTGAGCACCAGCTGCGAGAGCGCCACGCGCTGGCCATCGGTGCCACTCTGCCACTGTGAACAGTCGACCAGACAGCCCAGCCCTGCCCTGGCTTCACCGGCGGGCGGTGCGACAGGCGCACACCCGTCCACCGACAAGACAGGCAAGACCGTGGGACAGGAAGCGGAGGACATCGGTGCGCGTATCAGTGCAAGCAGGCAGCGCCCATAATCTAGGGGAGACTACCACCGGCCCACATGATCCATATCAAGTCCCTCACCCCATCGCACCTTCGTACAAGGCTCTTGACATCGCTGAGCGCACTGTTGCTGGGCGCGATGCTGACGCTGGCCGGACCGGCCATGGCCCAGGACGGCCCGCAGCGGCTGCCGGCCGTGACCCTCAGCCTGGGCATGCACAAGATCAGCGCCGAGGTGGCCCAGACGCCCGACGAGCGCACCATCGGCCTGATGCACCGCAGCAGCATGGGCGCCAGCCAGGGCATGCTGTTCGTGTTCGAGCAGGCCGGTCAGCAGTGCTTCTGGATGAAGAACACCCTGCTGCCGCTGGCCATCGCCTTTGTTGCCGATGACGGCACCATCGTCAACATCGACGAGATGAAACCGCAGACGCTGGACTCGCACTGTTCGACCAAGCCGGTGCGCTTCGTGCTGGAGATGAACTCGCGCTGGTTCGACAAGCGCGGCATCAAGGCCGGGGCCAAGCTCAGCGGCCAGCCCTTCAAGCCCTGAGACCGCGAGAGGCAACGGGTCAGCAGCTCAGCACCATGCTGATGCGCAGGCCCGGGTAGTCCGGCCGCGACTCTGCCAGCAGCCGCCCGCCCAGGCGCACCACCACATCATGGGCAATGGCCAGGCCCAGGCCGGTGCCGCCGTCGGTGCGGGTGTCGGCGCGTTCGCCGCGCCAAAAGGGCTCGCAGATGCGTGGCAGGTCGGCAGCGGCAATGCCCGGCCCGTCGTCCTCGACACTGAGCAGGGCCCCGCCCGGCTGGGCCAGCACGCGCACGACGATGTTCGGTCCGCCATAGCGCAGCGCGTTGTCGATCACATTGGCCAGCGCCTCGCCCAGCCAGAGGCCGTGGGCACGGGCCAGCACGATGTCATCGGGCGCCTCGAGGGCCAGGTTGCGCCCCTCGCGCAAGGCACGCAGCGCCAGCGGCTCGGCCGCCTCCCGCACCAGGGGCACGATGTTCTGCAGCGACTGCTCGCCCTCGAAGGACAGCGCCGCCTCGGAGCGCACCAGGCTCAGCAGCTGGCCGATCAACCTCGAGAGCCGGTCGCTGGACAGCAGCAAGGCATTGATCACTGGCGCATGGGCCTGGTTGGCACAGCTGGCCAGCTCCTGCTGCAGCTCCTGGGTCAGCACGCGTATGCCGGCCACCGGTGTGCGCAGTTGGTGGGCCGCATCGGCGACAAAGCGGCGCTGCACCGACACCGAGGCCCGCACATCGCTGAGCAGGGTGTTGATGCGTTCGATCAGCGGCAGTGCCTCCAGTGGCACCTGGTCCAGGGACAGGGGCCGCCAGTCGCGCTCGCCACGGCCGGCCACCTCGGCGGCCACGGCTTGCAGCGGCCGCACGCCGCGGCTGATGCCCCAGGCCAGCAGGATGAAGGTCAGCGAGCCCAGGGCCAGCGCCGGCAGGGCCATGGCGAGAAGGATGTCTCGCAGCAGCGCCTGGCGCTTGTCCGGCGTCTCGACGACGATCAGGGTGACCGAGCTGTCCAGCATCGGCGAGGCCACGGAGAACATCGCCGCACGCACCGTCTTGCCCTGATGGCTGGTATCAACCAGCAGCGGCCGCTCGAAACTGGCCGAAGGACCCGCCAGGGTCGGCACGGGCAGCGGCACCGGCACCAGCGCATCGCCGGCCAGCACCGTGCCATCGGCGGCCAGCAGCACGAAGCCGTTGCGCTCGCCGCCGTCCCAGCTGGGCGCCTCCATGGCCTGGCGCGTGCGATCCAGAAACGGGCCGCGGTCGGACCAGGTGATGCGGGCAGCAAGCGCCGCCGCCTCGTCCTGCAGGCCGCGGTCGAAGGCGGCATTGGCGCTGTTGCGGGCCAGCCAGAAAGCCCCCATCACGGCCATGCCCATGCCCAGCAACCAGACCCAGGCCAGCGGCACCAGCAACTGCCGACGCAGACTGCGCCGTCGCGGGCCGCCGAGCGCCATCATCACGACGAGGTGTCGGTGGGCTCGGGCGGATCGGCCGGGTGGGAGGAATCCGCCGGCTCGCTGAGCTCCATCATGTAGCCGAAGCCCCGCACCGTGCGAATGCTGATGCCCAGCTCGGCATAGCGCTTGCGCAGCCTGTGCACATAGACCTCGACCGAGTTCTCGCTGAAATCCGACTCCCAGCTCGACAGGGTGGCGACGATGGCATCCTTGCTGACGACCTTGCCGGCGCGCTGCATCAGCATCTCGGTCAGCGCGTATTCGCGCGGGCTGACGCGCACCGGGGCGCCGCGATAGCTCAGCTCGCGATGCGCAACATCGAGCTGCAACTCGCCCAGTTGCAGGGTCTCGGTGACGCGGCCGTGGACCCGGCGCTTCAGAGCACGCAGCCGCGCGATCAGCTCGGGCAGGTCAAAGGGCTTGACCAGATAGTCATCGGCCCCGGCATTGAGCCCGGCCACGCGGTCGGCCAGCTCATCACGGGCGGTCAGCAGCAGCACCGGCAGCGTAGCGCCACCTGAGCGCCAGCGGCGCAGCACGCTCATGCCGTCCATGCGCGGCAGGCCCAGGTCCAGCACGGCCAGGTTGTACTGGGCGATCAGGCCCGGTGCCACCGCATGCTCGCCATCGGCCAGCAGGTCCACCCGCCAACCCTCGCGCTCGAGCGCGCGCACCAGGCCCAGGCTCAGTGCGGGATCGTCTTCAACGAGCAGGATGCGCATCGTGAAAAAGGCCGGTCAGTGACCGGCCTTGTCGGTGTGCACCAGGCTCAAGCGAAGTTGGCTTCGGCAAAGTCCCAGTTCACGAGGTTGTTCAGGAACACCTCGAGGAACTTCGGGCGCAGATTGCGGTAGTCGATGTAGTACGCGTGTTCCCAGACGTCGACCGTCAGCAGCGCCTTGTCGGCGGTGGTCAGCGGGGTGCCGGCAGCGCCGGTGTTGACGATGTCCACCGTGCCATCGGGCTTCTTCACCAGCCAGGTCCAGCCCGAACCGAAGTTGCCGACGGCGCTCTTGGTGAAGGCCTCCTTGAACGCGTCGTAGCTGCCCCACTTGGCATTGATGGCATCGGCCAGCGCGCCCTTAGGTGCACCGCCGCCGGCCGGCTGCATGCAGTTCCAGAAGAAGGTGTGGTTCCAGATCTGGGCCGAGTTGTTGTAGATGCCGCCGCTGGACTTCTTGATGATCTCTTCCAGGGTCATCGTCTCGAACTCGGTGCCCTTCTGCAGATTGTTCAGGTTCACCACATAGGCGTTGTGATGCTTGCCGTGGTGAAACTCCAGCGTTTCCTGGCTGTAGTGAGGGGCGAGCGCATCCTTGGCATAGGGCAGTGCGGGCAGGGTGTGTTCCATATCGGCTCCTTGGCTTGTGAGAATAGTTGGGACGAGGTCTGGGCGGCATTGTAGGCAGCTTCGCATGGCCCGCCGGCGGCAAGCCGGCAAGCCCCTGTTCAGGGTGCGGCGTCGGGCAGCACCGAGCGCACCTGCAGCTGGGCCTGGCCATCGGCCAACACCGCATGCAAGTCCTGACCCTGGTGCAGCTGGGCCACCGAACTCAGCGGGTTGCCCTGGCCGTCGTCCAGCCAGGCAAAGCCGCGCGCCAGCACCTGGCGCGGGTCAAGGCTGCGCAAGCGCCCTTCCAGCGCGTCCAAATGCAGCTCGGCGCTGAGCCTGCGCTTCGGCCCGGCCTGCAGCAGGCGCCGACCCAGGCGGCCGGTCACCTCGGCCTGGCGGGTCTGGCTGCGCTGCACGGCCACGCTGAGCCGGTGCGACAGCCAGGCCAGCCGCTGCTGCTGGCTGGCCAGCGCATCGGCCGGCCGGGCAAGGCGCAGGGCCACACGGTCCAGGCGCTGGGCGGCGGCCTCCAGGCGCTGATCGATGCGACGGGTCAGCGCGGCGGCGAGCGCCCCCAGTGCGTCAAGATTGGCCTGGCGCGACGGCGAGACCAGCTCGGCCGCCGCGGTGGGCGTGGGCGCGCGCAGGTCAGCGGCCAGATCGGCCAGGGTGACGTCGGTCTCATGGCCAACGCCGCAGGCAACCACCAGGCCCGAGGTAGCAATCGCCCGCACCACACGCTCGTCGTTGAAGGCCCACAGGTCCTCCAGCGAGCCGCCTCCCCGACAGACAATCAGCACGTCCACCTCGGCACGCTCATTGGCCGTCTGGATCGCCCGCACCAGCGCCTCTGGCGCCTCGGCACCCTGCACAAGGCTGGGATAGACGATGACCTCGACATGGGGCGCGCGGCGTTTCAGCGCCGTCAGCACATCATGCAGCGCCGCCGCGCCCCGGGAGGTGACCACGCCGATGCGCTGCGGAAAGGCCGGCAAGGCGCGTTTGACGCTGGCATCGAACAAGCCCTGCGCCTCCAGCTTGGCCTTCAGGCGCAGGAATTGCTCATACAGCGCGCCGGCACCGGCGCGACGCATCGCCTCGACCACCAGCTGCAGCTCGCCGCGGGGCTCATAGACCGCCAGGCGCCCGCGCAGCTCGACGCGCTGGCCATCGGCCGGGGCAAAGTCCAGCAGGCTGGCCGCGCGCTTGAACATCGCGCAGCGCACCAGGGCGGCCGCGCCATCGGCGTCCTTCAGGGTGAAGTAGCAGTGGCCGCTGCTGGCCCGGCTGAAGCCGGACAGCTCACCCTCGACGGAGCAGCTGGCGAAGCGCGCCTGCAGCGCGTCGGCCACCGCCGCCACCAGCGCGCCGACACTCCAGGTCACCCGTTGCAGGCCCCGGCCGGAAGCCTCAGCCATGGGTCGCTCCAGCGGCAGGCAGGGGCCGAAACTCCACAGCGCCGGCGGCACCGATCCAGACGGCCCGTATACCAGTCACAAGCCTGAAATATCGGTGTATGTGCTTGATTTCAAAAGATTTTTTCATGCCCAATTTTTAAGCAATCTGTTGCAAGCCCTGTGTTTTCGCGGCTTGGCGGGGATTCCAGCCCGCTTGTTCACAAAGTTGTCCACAGCCACGGTGGATTGTCCGGGCCCTGTGCACAAGTCCGGCGGCGGTCACGGCCGAAAAGGCTCCGGGTTCAGGCCATAATCGCGCGTCCCGAGCCCGGGTGGTGAGCAGCCTGCACGCCGCCAGGCGCTTGGTCTGCCGGACCTGCATCAGGGGGATGTCCTTGTTTTCGATCATACAAGCCGCTGGCTGGCCGATCTGGCCCTTGCTTCTGTGCTCGGTGGTGGCGCTGACGCTGATCATCGAACGCTTTTCCAGCCTGCGCACCGTGCGCATTGCGCCCGTCACGCTGCTGGACGAGGTGATGTCGGTCACCCGGGCCAATCTGCCCGCGGCCGACGTGGTCAACAAGCTGGCGCAGAACTCGGTGCTGGGCCTGTTGATGGCCACCGGCCTGCGCGCCGTGATTGCCGATGCCCGCATCAGCGAAGACGGCCTGCGCCAGGTGTTCGAGTCCGCCGGCCGCGCCGCGGTGCACCAGATGGAACGCTACCTGAACGCGCTGGGCACGATTGCTTCGGCCGCTCCCTTGCTGGGCCTGCTGGGCACGGTGGTGGGCATGATAGAGATCTTCGGCTCGCAGTCGCCCACCGGCGGCAACCCTGCCCTGCTGGCCCACGGCATCTCGATCGCGCTGTACAACACCGCTTTCGGCCTGATCATCGCCATCCCCTCGCTGATGTTCTACCGCTACTTCCGCGGCCTGGTGGACGGCTTCACCTTGGACATGGAGCAGGCCACCGAGCGCCTGGTGCCGCACCTGATGCGCTTCTCGGTGCGCACACCGCCGGCGGTGGCCGCCGCACCGCTGCCCGCGGTGCCAGCTGCAACAACGGCATAAGCGAGGCACGGCCATGCGCTTTCGCCGCCACGAACGGGACGAGCCCGAGATCAACCTGATCCCCTTCATCGATGTGCTGCTGGTGGTGCTGATCTTCCTGATGCTGTCCACCAGCTACTCGAAGTTCACCGAGCTGCAGATCAGCCTGCCGGTGGCCGACGCCGAACGCGCCCGTGACCGGCCGCGCGAGGTCATCGTCGCCGTGTCGGCCGATGGCCGCTACTCGGTCAACCGCCAGTTGATCGACGGCCGCTCGCCCGAAATCCTGGCCCAGGCCATGACCGCCGCCAGCGAAGGCTCGCCCGAGGCGATCGTGATCGTCTCGGCCGACGCCGCCGCCGCCCACCAGTCGGTGATCAATGTGATGGACGCCGCCCGCCGTGCCGGCCTGGCCAAGCTGACCTTCGCCACCCAGACCAACCCCGGCGGCAGCCCGGCCGCCAGTCCCTCGCGCTGAGGCGCGCCGCCCCATGTCCCTGGCCCAGCGCATCGAGCGGTCCTGGCAGGTGGGCGGGCCGCTGCAGCTGGCGCTGCGCCCGCTGTCGTGGCTCTATGCCGCGCTGAGCGGCCTGCAACGCTGGCTCTACGCCGCGGGACTGCGCAAGCGCCAGGTGCTGCCGGTGCCGGTGATCGTGGTCGGCAATCTGATCGTCGGCGGTGCCGGCAAGACGCCAACGGTGCTGGCCCTGCTGCAGCTGCTGCAGCAGCGCGGCCTGCGGGTGGGGGTGATCTCGCGGGGCTATGGCCGGCGCTCGGACGCCGTGCAGGTGCTGGATGCGAAGAGCACGGCCGCACAGGTCGGCGATGAACCGCTGCTGATCCACAAGCGCAGCGGCGCGCCGGTGGCGGTCGGTCGCAGCCGGGTGGCCGCGGCGCGAGCGCTGCTGGCCGCCCACCGCGGGCTGCACCTCATCATCAGCGACGATGGCCTGCAGCACCTGCCGCTGCCCCGTGCATTGAACCTGCTGGTGTTCGACGCACGCGGCCTGGGCAACGGCCGCTTGCTGCCGGCCGGCCCTCTTCGCCAGCCCGCGCCCGCGCTGCTGCCCGCCGATACGCTGGTGCTCTACAACGCCGAGCGGCCGAGCACCCATCTGGCCGGCTATCTGGGCCGGCGACGGCTGACCGGTGCCGCGTCCCTGACCGACTGGTGGCAGGGCCGGCCGGCCAGCACCGAGCTGCTCGGGGCGCTGCGCGGCCGCCCATTGCTGGCCGCCGCCGGCATGGCCCAGCCGCAGCGCTTCTTCGACATGCTGGTCGATGCAGGGCTGAGCATCACGCGACTGCCCCTGCCCGACCACCATGACTTCGCCACCCTGCCCTGGCCCGCCGACACGGCCGACGTCATGCTGACCGAGAAAGACGCAGTCAAGATCCGGCCCGAGGCCGTTGGCGCCACCCGGATCTGGGTGGTGGCGCTAGACTTCCAACCCGAGCCGGCCTTCGAGCCGGCCTTGCTGCAGGCGCTGCAGCCCCACCTCAAACACCGACCGGGCTGAAGCCTGACCCCACCGATGGATCACCGCTTGTTGGAATTGCTGGTCTGCCCCCTGTGCAAGGGCCCGCTGGAGGGCCTGCGCGAAGCGCCGGGCGCACCGCTGCACGAACTGGTCTGCCATGCCGACCGGCTGGCCTTCCCAATACGCGACGGCATTCCGGTGATGCTCGAGAACGAGGCCCGCGTGCTGCCGCCCGCAGGCGGGGATCAACCGGAATGAGGGCCGAGCGCCGGGCCGCTCCCAAGCCGGCCCGTATCCCCTCGGGGGATCGACCGAAGGCCCTTCGGGCGAGGGGCTCCGTCCAATGAGCTTCACCGTCATCATCCCGGCCCGCCTGGCCTCGACCCGCCTGCCCGGCAAGCCGCTGGCCGACATCCACGGCCTGCCGATGATCGTCCATGTGGCGCGCCGTGCCGCACTGTCGCAAGCCAGCCAGGTTGTTGTCGCCACCGATGCCGACGAGGTGCGCACGGCCTGTGCCCGGCACGGCGTGCGCACGGTGATGACACGCCCCGACCATGCCAGTGGCAGTGACCGCCTGGCCGAGGCCTGCGAGCAGCTGGGCCTCGACGGCCAGGACCTGGTGGTCAATGTGCAGGGCGATGAGCCCTTGATCGCGCCCGAGCTGATCAATGCCTGCGCCGCCATGCTGCAGGCCCGCCCCGACTGCGTGATGAGCACGGTGGCCCATGCGCTGGAGCAGGCCGCCGACTTCACCAACCCGAATGTGGTCAAGGTCGTGCTCGATGCAGCCGGCCGCGCGTTGTACTTCTCCCGCGCGCCGATACCCTGGTGGCGCGATGGGTCGGTCGATGGCAAGGCCGTGCCGCACGCCATCACGCCGCTGCGCCATGTCGGCCTCTACGCCTATCACGCCGGCTTTCTGCGCCGCTTTCCGACCCTCGAGGCCAGCCCGCTGGAGCAGATCGAGGCGCTGGAGCAGCTGCGTGTGCTGTGGCATGGCGAGCGCATCGCCGTGCACGTCAGCGCGGCCCTGCCCGGCCCGGGCGTGGACACGCCGCAGGACCTTGAACGGGTACGCGATTTGCTCAAGGCCAGGCCCTGTTTGTAAGGGTAGCGCTAGAGTGCCCATGCTATCCTCGCTGACAAGCCCGAGGCGCTGTGCAAGCGCCCTCACACAGCATTGAGGAGACCCATGCGACTGATACTACTGGGCGCCCCCGGCGCCGGCAAAGGCACCCAGGCGGCCTTCATCTGCAACAAGTTCGGCATCCCGCAGATTTCCACCGGCGACATGCTGCGCGCCGCAGTCAAGGCGGGCACACCGCTGGGCCTGCAGGCCGATGCTGTGATGAAGTCGGGGGCCCTGGTCAGCGACGATCTGATCATCAGCCTGGTCAAGGAGCGTATTGCCCAGCCAGACTGCGTCAATGGTTTCCTGTTCGACGGTTTCCCCCGCACCATCCCGCAGGCCGATGCGATGAAGGCGGCCGGCGTGAAGCTCGACTATGTGCTGGAAATCGATGTGCCCTTCGAGGCCATCATCGAACGCATGAGCGGCCGCCGCTCGCACCCGGCCTCGGGCCGCACCTACCACGTCAAGTTCAACCCGCCCAAGGTCGAGGGCCGAGACGACGTGACCGGCGAGGCGCTGATCCAACGTGATGACGACAAGGAAGAGACCGTCAAGCATCGCCTGAACGTCTATCAGGCGCAGACACGCCCGCTGGTCGACTACTACGGCAGCTGGGCCAAGACGGGAGACGCGCAGGCACCTCAGTACCGCCGCATCGAAGGCATGGGCACGGTGGACGAGATCACCGCTCGGGCCCTGGCAGCGCTCTCCTGAGTTCGCGCCGAACCGGAACACAAAAGCCGCTTTTCAGCGGCTTTGTTTTTGCCCGACAATTGACGTTTACGTCAACGTAACTCGACTCTCATCTTCAGGAGACGCTTCCATGGAAATCGCAGGCAAGGTATTCATCGTCACCGGCGGGGCATCGGGCCTCGGTGAAGGCACGGCACGCATGCTGGTGCGCGAAGGCGCCAAGGTGGTGATCGCCGATCTGGCCGAAGAGCGGGGCCAGGCCCTTGCGGCCGAGCTGGGCACCGAGGCAGCCGCCTTTGTCCGGTGCGACGTCAGCCAGGAGGCCGACGGCCAGGCCGTGGTGGCCAAGGCCACCAGCATGGGCAAGCTGATGGGCCTGGTGAACTGCGCGGGCATCGCGCCGGCCGCCAAGACCGTGGGCAAGGAAGGCGCGCATGGCCTGGGCCTGTTCGCCAAGGTGATCACGGTAAACCTGATCGGCAGCTTCAATATGATCCGCCTGGCCGCCGAAGCGATGTGCAAGAACGAGGCTGAGGCCACCGGCGAGCGCGGCGTGCTGATCTCGACCGCCTCGGTCGCCGCCTATGACGGCCAGATCGGCCAGGCCGCCTATGCCGCCTCCAAGGGCGGCGTGGTCGGCATGACCCTGCCGATCGCCCGCGACCTGGCTCGCAATGGCATCCGCAATATGACCATCGCCCCTGGCATCTTCGGCACGCCCATGCTGTTCGGCATGCCCCAGGACGTGCAGGACGCGCTGGCCGCCGGCGTGCCCTTCCCGTCCCGCCTGGGCAAGCCCGAGGACTATGCCAAGCTGGTGCACCAGATCATCACCAACGACATGCTCAATGGCGAGGTGATACGGTTGGACGGGGCCATCAGACTGGCGCCAAAGTAAAAAGAAAAACGGACCTCGCGAGGTCCGTTTTTTCTTGGGCAGAACGAAGAATTAGCGCTTCGCGCTGCGCGACTGTATGACCCACAGGCGAGCCAGATCGGCCGCGCCATCGTTGCCACGCACCGAGCGCCAGGTCTGCTGCGCCTTGCTGACGTCGCCGGCCAGCATATGGGCCAGGCCCAGGTGCAGCTTGGCGTCCTCGGGGCGCTTCAGGCTGCCCTTGGCAATGCCTTCCTCGATCAGCTTGGCGCCCTTGGCGGCCTGGCCGTTGTAGGCCACGCCCAGACCCAGATTGGCCAGCGCATTGCCGTCCTTGGCGGCCTTGGCCTGAGCCTCGGCCTCGGCCTCACCGGCCTTTGACTCGGCCAGACGCTTGACCATCAGGTCACGCAAGCGCTTGTGGCGCTCGCCCTCGGCGCCCGCGCCCAGCACGCCAGCGGCGAAGCCCTTGTCCACCACCTCCTTGCCCTCGGCGGCCGAACCGGCCTGCACGGCCAGCTGCGACATTTCCATGTAGTCGTTGGCCGACTTCATATTGCCGGTGGCCAGCTGCAGACGATAGACATCCAGTGCAAAGCGGTCGGAGAAGGTGGACTTGCGCTGCACGCGTCCCAACACGTCGGCCCAGTACTCCTTCTTCGGGTAGTAGGCCAGCAGCTTCTCCAGCGCCATCGCCTCGGCATTGCCATCCTTGGCGCGCATAGCGGCGTTCAGCAGCAGGTTCAGCTTGTCTGCGCTCGGCGTGCGGCCAGCCTTCTCGTCGGCATTGATTTCCTCCGACACGTCCCTGATGGTGCTGGCCATGTCACCGGTCAGGAACTGCGCGTTCTGCAGCACCTGCTTCATGGTCGCGCTATTGCCGCCCTCCTTGAAGTAGCGCTGCGCCCAGTTCAGTGCCTTGCCATTCTCGTTGTTGCGCAGATAGGTGCCGGCAATCGACTCCATGATGCGCAGTTGCTCGGCCGCCGCCACATTGCCGCTGGACTTCATCACCTCGAAGCTGCGCACCATCGTGTCGGCGTCACCTGCGCCCGACGCAGCGGCGACGCGCATGCTCTCGAGCATGTAGTTCTCGTTGCCCGTGCGGCCGCCCACGGCCTCGACCTCGCGCAGCTTGGCCAGCGCGTCCTTGTACTTGCCCGACTTGATCAGCGCGGCAGCGGCCTGCAGCGGTTTGCCCACTTCCGGACGCACCGACTGACCCTGCGCAGCGGCGGCTGCAAAACCCAGACCACCGTCAGGGGCGGCACCAAAACAAAAGGCCACGGCGCCAATGGCGGCCGCGGCCACAGCTTTCAGTTTCATGCTCTTGAGTCCTAAAAAAACGCGCATCTGCCTGATCCGAAAGACCCTACAGATGCGCCTTGACCTGCCGCTTAGGGCCAACTTACTTGACGAACTGCTCGTTACCAACCATGCCCAGCTTCTTCACACCCAGACGCTGTGCAGCGGCCATCACGGCTGCCACCGAGTTGTACTCGACCAGCTTGTTGGGGCGCAGATGCACCTCGGGCTGATCGGCCTCGGCGGCCACCACGGCCAGCTTCGCCTCGACGGCGGCCTGATCGGGCAGCGCCTCGCCATTCCACAGCACCGTGCCGTCAAAGTCCACGTCGATGGTGACGACGATGGGCGGCTTGGTCGGAGGCGGCGGGTTGCCGGCCGGCATGTTCAGATTGACCGAGTGCAGCTGGATCGGGATGGTGATGATCAGCATCACCAGCAGCACCAGCATCACGTCGATCAGGGGCGTCGTGTTGACGTCCATCATCACTTCCGGTTCGTCGGAGGAGCCCGAGCTACCTACATTCATTCCCATGCGTTGCTCCTAGGACTCAACCGCCACGAGCCGGGGGCTCGGTGACAAAGCTGATCTTCATGATTGCGGCCCGCTGGCAGGTGTAGACCACGCGCCCGACGGACTCGTAGCGTGCCTTGCCGTCACCGCGAATATGCACTTCGGGCTGGGGGTCCATCACTGCCACCTTCTTGAGACGCTCAAACAGGGCGTCACTGTCGGGCACCAGCGCGGTGTTCCAGTAGACGTCGCCGTCCTTGGTCACCGCGATTTCGATGTTTTCCGGCTTGGTGACGCGAACGACGTTGGTCTCTTTGGGCAGAGTCAGCGCCACCGATTGCGTCACCACCGGGATGGTGATGAGAAAGATGATCAACAGCACCAACATCACGTCCACGAGGGGCGTGGTGTTGATGGTCGAGACCACCTCGTCATCGCCGGAGGAAGATCCGACGTTCATTGCCATGATGGGCTCCGATCGGGCGGCTTAGCGCTTGGCGACGCTGCGGTTGCCCATCAGCACGCCGTGCAGATCGGCGCCGAAGGCACGCACATTGGCCATCACCGCCTTGTTGCGGTTCACCAGCCAGTTGTAACCCAGCACGGCCGGGACGGCCACGGCCAGACCCAGGGCCGTCATGATCAGCGCTTCACCCACCGGGCCAGCGACCTTGTCGATCGATGCCTGGCCGGCCACGCCAATGGCGGTCAGCGCTTGCAGAATACCCCACACCGTGCCGAACAGGCCGATGAACGGCGAGGTCGAGCCCACGGTGGCCAGGAAGCCCAGACCGCCCTGCAGACGGGTGCCGACTTCGCCAACCGAACGGTCAACGCTCATCGTGACCCAGCTGTTGTGGTCGATGTTCTCGGTCAGGGCGCCTTCATGGTGCTCGCTGGCCTCGATGCCCGACTCGGCGATGAAGCGGAACGCGCTGCCTTCCTTCAGGCCCTTGACGCCTTCGGCCAGGCTGGCCTTCTTGAAGAACGTGGCGCGCACGGCCTTGGCTTCGGTACCCATCTTCTGGGTGTCCCACAGCTTGGTGATCAGGATGTACCAGCTGCCCATGGACATCAGGGCCAGGATGGCAAGCACCCCCTTGGACACGGCGTCACCGTGCTTCAGCATGGCTTGCAGACCGTAGGGATTCTCGACGGCGGCGGCAGGTGCGGCGGGCGCGGCGGTTGCGGGAGCGGCATCAGCGGCCACGGCAGAAGCGGCATCGGCCGGCTTCTGGTCTTGGGCTTGAACCGGCGAGACGGCCAGGGTCGCGGCGAATGCAAACGCGGCGATCACAGCGGAGAGACGAGAGATCATGGAGGGGTCTCCTAGAGAAAGAAAGCGAAACTTGGGGTTTGTGAAGAAACGGTGCGCCACGCTGGTTCAGGCAGCGCCCCGCGATGTAGTCGATTCGAAAGCCTTGATCAATCGATCTTGAAAACGAATTCCTGCTGGATCTGCAAATCGGCGCCCGGGCACTCATAACCGGACATGGCGGACTCGATCGCGCTGATCAGGGCGCGCTGAGCCTTGCGGTCATTGCCGCCACGCATGTTCGCGCTCATCACCTCGATAGCCACGACCTTGCCATTCTTGACCGTGCCCTTGACGTTGAAGGTGGCTTCACCGGCCCAGTTCACGCCGGGCATTTCGGGAGTGACCATCTTGGTGCAGGCCACGCCGGCCTTGACAGGGCCGGCCGGACGCGGCGGCGGCGGTGCGGCAACCACCGGCGCCTGCACCGGGCGGATATCGGCCACCGGCGGGGGCGCCGTGGTCGTCTGCGAGATGGTCGGCGCAACGGGGGCCGGTGCGGTCACCTGGACTTCAGGCGGGGGCACGAACGGCGGCGGCGGTGCCTTCAGCTGCGGCGGCGGCGGCGGCAAGGTCTCCGGCGGCGGCGGCGGCTTCTTCTCTTCTTCGATGACCTTGGTCTCGATCGGGCCCTTCACCATCTCGACGGCCTTGCGGGCCAATCCGCTTGCAATGGCCCACACCAGCACAATGTGGATAAGGACAACGATCACGAATCCGGTGACTCGTGACGAGCTGTTCTGCTGCTGCGCAAAGTTCATGCGCGCTCCTTCATTTGACTACGGATCTCGTTCATCAGGCTCATATGCGACGGGAGGGGACGCTTCAGTAAAAAAACCCGATACAGGCGCTGAGCTTCAGATGGCACACCCAAAGCTTTGGTAGCTGAACCTGAGCGCGCCTCAAGCCGACGGCACGCATACACCGAGCGCATCTCTGATCCATGCCAAACCTTTGCGGTTCGCAGGGAGCCGCGCAACAAGGCCGGCCCGAGATGCCTCCTGACGCCAGGATGGACATGACTACTCAACACTTTGGGCGTAAAACCCAAACTCAACAAAAATGCCCGCCGGCTGATGGTTACCCATTTGGCCGTCGGGCGGTCCTTTTCGACAGGCCAGACTGTAACCGAATACAGCCCCAGTCCAACCCCGAAGCGACGCGATCATAAACGCATTCAGGGTGAGCAAGCACATGGGGCTTTCCCGGCCCTTACCGCTGTTACAAGCCTCCGAAATCGGTCGTTTGCACAGCGCCAGCCCGGTAAAACTGCAGGTGGTATTTTATTGGTCTGCCCATTGATTGACAATGCCGCAGTGCAATATACGGCCGCGGGTTTACCCTGATCCTGACCTCCGTCGCCGCAGCGGGACACACCGCCTCACCTGCTGACAAGGCCCTCCAAGCGCCAGGAACAAGGGCGGGCGGCCTCGGATTGATGGAACAAAGTTACATCGCAGACTAGATGCTCCACTCCCCCCTGCCACCCTGGTATTGGTCAATCACGTCGAACATCGCACTGACCATTTCGCGCTCAGCCAAGCTCAGCTCCGGGCGCCAGATCTCGAACAGCAAGACCACGCGCGTCTGATCGCTGCGGTTCCAGGCCTCATGCTCGATGGTGTCGTCGAACACCCAGGCCTTGCCGACCTCGCACTCCCGCGTTTCGTTGCCCACGCGCAGCGCGCAGCCGGGTGGCACGATCAGCGGCAGATGACAGATCAGCCGCGTGTTGATGAGCCCATGGTGGGGTGGGATGTGAGTGCCCGGGCGCAGCAGCGAGAACATGATCGAGGGTGAACGCCCCTTCAGCCGGGTCAGCGGCACCTCGGCCAGGGCGGCCATCGTCTTGGGACAACGCTCGGCGTTCTCTCGTACCGCCTCGCCATTGCGCCACAGATGGAAGGCGCTCCATGCCGGGTTGTTCACCAGGCCATCCTGGCGCTTGCTCGGGCGATTGGACTGCGACTGCACATAGGGCTCAAAGGGTGCGCCCTCGTCGAGAATCGCCAGCAACTCTTCGCGGATGGCGTCGGTCGCAGCCTCCAGACGCTCCAGCCAGGCGAACTGGCCGGGATCGAAGAACTGGTTTTGAGCCAGCCCGGGAAAGTAGTAGACCTTGGGCTGCTGGTAATAGATCTGCTTGCTGCCCGACAGCAGGTCGAGCGACTCGGTGAAGCGCCTGGACTCCGCGCCCAGGTCGGCGCAGGCACGGGCCATCTGCTCACGCAGATGCGCATCGAACTGCTGTGCGTAGCGTTCACACATGGCCTGCGCGCGGGCAAGCTCCTGTTGCAGCTCGCGCGGCAGTTGCGCAGGATTCGGTGCAGCGCCGATCGCCGCCCTGTAGAACATCGAAGCCGCCCTGGCGTCGCCGGCCTGATCCATGCGGTCGGCCTTGAACAGCAGCGCCTGCACATTGCCTGGTTCCAGTCGCAGTGCGGCATCCACGGCCACCAGCGCGCCCCCCTGATCCTGCAGCGCCAGACAGGCATAGGCCAGACCCAGCTGGACCGAGGCATCGGCGACCCCGCCGGCAAGCACGCGTTCAAATGAAGCACGGGCGCTCCCGGGGTCACCGCCCTTGAGCGCGGCCATGCCGGCCTGGGCGATCGTGCGTGCGTCGTTCGGGCTCATCTGCATGGGGTCGGGTCGGGTTTGAAGCGGACCCCATCATGGCCCGAATCCGGCTCCGCTGCCCTCCGGACAAGCCCCGAAAGTGCAGCCCTCCACTGCAACAGCTCAAGCTTAAATGCAAGCCGCACTATCGGCATGCCGGCACGGCGACGGACGGTTCAAAATCACGCCATGCACAATCCACACACCCAAGCCGAGCAGATCAGGCAACTCGAAGCCGAGGCAGCGCAATGCCTGCAGTCCGGTCGCCCCGACCTGGCGCTGAGCCACTGGCAGAGCGCACTGGAGCTCGATCCCAACCATGTCCGCGTGCTGATGGCCCTGGGCCAGCATGCCTTCCGCAGCGGCGAGACGCTGGCGGCAAGAAAGCTGATGGAACGGGTCGTGGCCATCGACGGCAGGGATTGCCAGCAATGGGTCAATCTGGCTCTGGCCTGCCAGCGCCTGCAGGACGAAGCCGGCGAGGAAGACGCCATTCGCGGCGCCCTTCGCGTCGACCCCGGCGATCTGCTGGCTCTGATCCAACGTGCCAGCCTGTTTGAGCGGCAGGGCAAGACACACCAGGCGGCCAAGGCCCATGGAGCCGTGCTGTCCGCATCGCCACCGCTGGAGCGTCTGCATGTCCATCTGCGTCCCGCTGTCACCAAGGCAATGGCCTTCCGCGAGCGCTATGACAGGGAGTTCGGCGCCTTCCTGGACCGCTACCTCGAACCCACCTATCAGGCCTTCGCCGGCGAGCGGATGAATCGGTTCCGCGACTCGCTGGACATCATGGTCGGCCGCAAGCGGCGCTTCGACTCGCAGCCCGCCACCTACTACTACCCGAATCTCGCGCCTACCGAGTTCTTTGAGCGCAGTGACTTCCCCTGGCTGGATCAGGTCGAGGCGGCCACCGACGAGATACGCAGCGAGTTCCTGGACATCCTGCATGCGGAAGAAGGCTTCACGCCCTACCTGACCTACCCGGACGACGTGCCGCACTTCCAGTTCGCGGAACTCAACAATTCGCCGCGCTGGAGTGCCTTCCACATCTATGAGAACGGTGGCTTGGTCGAGGCCAACGCCCCCAAGTGCCCCAAGACCGTCGCGATGCTGGCCGGCTGCCCGCAGCCGAGCCAGGCCGGGCGCACGCCCACCGCGATGTTCTCGCTGCTCAAGCCGAACACGCGCATCCCTGCGCACACCGGCGTCACAAATGCCCGCCTGGTGACCCATCTGCCCCTGATCGTTCCCGAGCATTGCGGTTTTCGTGTCGGCAACGAAACCCGGGCCTGGGTGCCCGGCAAGGCCTGGGTGTTCGACGACACGATCGAGCACGAGGCCTGGAACAACAGCGACAAGCTGCGTGTCGTGCTGATCTTCGATATCTGGCATCCGCAGCTGAGCCTGGCCGAGCGTGCCTTGATTTCGGCCATGTCGGAGGCGACGAATGCCTTCTCCGCCGAGGAGGGCAGCTTCGGCCTTTGAACCCTTGGCATGGCGCGCATGAAGAAAAACGGGGAGCCTAGGCTCCCCGTTTTGACTTGCCGAGACCGGTTCGACTTAGAACTTGTAGGTCGCGCTCAGGAAGATCTTGCGACCCAGGGCGTCATACACCGACGGGTAGGTGTTGCCGTTACCCGCGCCTGTGGCCAGTTGCGAGGTGATGGGCGGATCCTTGTCCAGCAGGTTGTTGATGCCCCCGCTCAGTGTCAGGCCCTTGGTGACCTTCCAGCTACCGGCCAGGTCCAGGTAGTTCTGCGCAGCCAGGTCGCGCTCCACGGCATTGACCGTGCCCTTGAGCAGCGGATTGTCGCTGGCGGTCTGCAGGGTCACCTTGCTCAGGTAGCGCCAGGTGACCGACAGGTCAAAGCCCCAAGGCGAGGCCCAGGTACCGCGCATCTTGTGACGCCATTCCGGGTTCGGGCTGCCGCACTTGTTCGGTCCGTACAGACCGACGCAATCGTAGGTGCCCTGCCCCTTGATCTCTTCGGTTTCCAGCTTCTTCAGCAGGGTACCGACGAAGCTCAGGCCGAGGCTGCCGTAGGCGCCAATGCGGTGACCGTAGTTCAGGCCGAAGTCGAAACCGGAGGTACGGGTGCTGCCCAGATTCAGGTTCGTGCCCACGATGGACGCTTGCGGCAGCAGCCACAGGGTGCCCAGGCGGTCACGGGTGATCAGGCTGCAGAAGATCGGATCGCCATTTTCCAGGCACTTCGCCAGCGTGGTGGTCGGGTCGATATTGCTGATCGTGTCCTTGACCTTGATGTCGAAGTAGTCGACGGTCACGGACAGGTCACGCATCGGCGTCAAGACCACACCGAAGGTCGTGCTCTTTGCGGTTTCGGGCTTCAGGTTGGGGTTGCCACCGGCCAGATAGTTGTACTGACCTGCGGGGCTGTCCTGAATGGTGCCGTACTGGGCCGGGGTGACACCGGTGCGCGCGCAAGCCGCCAGGCTGGCCGTCGGCGTGGCGCCGGCGCAAGGATCGGCATCGTTGTCATACAGGTTGTTGCCCTGGGCCTGGAACAGCTCGACCACGTTCGGTGCACGCACGGCCTGCTGGTAGCTGCCGCGGAACTTGACCGCCTTGACCGGTGCCCACTCGCCGCCGACACCATAGGTGTTGGTGCTGGTGCCGGTGCCGTACTCGGAGTGACGGTAGCTGCCGTTCACGCTCAGCAACTCGGCCATCGGCTTGCCTTCGAGGATGGGCACGCGCACTTCGCCGAAGACGTCGTTGACGGTCGTCTTGCCAGCCAGACCCTTGGTCGGACCGCCCGAACCGGACAGCTCGCCGGCCGCGGTGGCCGGGTCGGTGGACAGTGCCAGTTCGTCACGGCGATGTTCCAGACCGAAGGCCACGCCGACGCCGTTCTTGGCGCCCGGCATGCGTATGCCGTACTCACCCAGATCGGAGGACAGCGAAGCTCCTTCCACGGCCAGATTGGTCGTGCCCTTGCGGAAGCCAGGCGTCTGCAGATAGTTGAGCTGTGCAGCGGTCACGCCGCCCAGCAACCAGGGGTTGTAGGGCACGCAGGAAGGATCGCTGCCATTGACGACGGAAGCGCAGGTGGCGACGCCGTTGACATTCACCACATCCATGGCGCGGTCGATACGCGGCGACAGGAAGTAGTTGTTTTCGTTCTGGCTGTAGATCACCTTGGCGCGGATGGCAAAAGCGTCATAACTCCACTTGCCGATCTCGCCCTTGACGCCCACCACACCACGGAACGAGGTGTTGCGGAACTCGGACTGACGACCACCGCCTTCGACGTTGCGACGCTGCAGCACGTAGTCGGTGCTGTCACCCGGATTCACCAGGCCCAGTGCGGCCTTCCAGCTGGCCGACAGCAGGGGATTGTCGAAGTTCGCCGTGTGCACGCTGCCGAAGGCGCCGCCCGGGGCGATCTGGGCCACGGTCAGGTCATCATGGAACGAGAACTCGCCGTAGACCTTGGCGGTGTCGGTGAGCTCGTAGTTGGCCGAGGCGTTGAAACCATAGCGCTCCGAAGGGCGCTGATAGTGGTTGATCGGGCCGAAGTTGTACTGGTCGGTGGCATTGGCGAAGATGCGTGCCGTGCCGCTGGTATCACCGTTGGTGTAGACCCGACCCGTGGTCAGGTTGGTGATACGGCCGGTCGCATTGGTACCCGAGCCACCGCAGGCGAAGCCGGCTGCGCCTGAGGAGACGGTACAGGCGCTGAAGTCGCGCTCCGATTGCAGCAGGGCGTCGTCCTTCTTGTAGCTGAAGAACAGGGTGGCATTGCCCTTGTTGTCGGCGAAGTTGGAGCCGATCAGCAGGCTGATGTCGGTCGACTTGCCGTCGGCGCTCTTGTCGCCGGGAACCTGGAATTCCTTGGCATTCGTGGCGGCGCGGCCAGCGACCAGGTCGGCCACACCAGCGGTGCCTTGCTGGCCGTGGTTGAAGAAGCTGTGGTTGACGTCGAACTGCACGCCCTGGAACTTGTCGTTCATGATGAAGTTCACCACGCCGGCAACAGCATCCGAGCCGTACACGGCCGATGCACCACCGGTCAGTACTTCAACGCGCTTGATCAGCGCGGCAGGGATCTGGTTCAGGTCGGCTGCGGTATTGGTCGGGCTGCCCAGCGGCAGGCGGCGGCCGTTGACCAGCACCAGGGTGCGGTCGGCGCCGAGGCCGCGCAGATTCACCGTGGCCGTACCGGTCGAGCCGTTGACGACGTTGCCGCCCTGGTCGGCAAAAACTTGCGGCAGATTGTTCAGCAGACTCTCGACGTTGCGCACGCCGTCGGTCTTGATTTCCTTCTCGCCGATCACGGCCACCGGGCTGGTGCCCTCGAGGCTGATCGACTTGATGCGCGAGCCGGTGACTTCGATACGTTCCAGCTGCTGCTGGGCCATTGCAGGCGCGGTCATGGCCCAGCCGCCCATGGCGACAAGCACGCCGGTGCAAATTTTTGACTTCTTGAACATTGGAGCTCCTTAACGGCAGAAGTAGAGGTCGATAGACTCAGTTCGAAAGGCGCTGCCTCAAGCCTTGTAGGCATGGGCCGCCATGTGAACCAATTAACGATTCTCTAGGTCGGCAGGAGCAATCAAATCTAGGGAATTCCTTGACGAAGATTGAGTGCAAACCCCAAGCCCGGCCGAGAACCAGCCAGAAACATTAATAAAAACAAATACTTAGCCTGATATCCAAGCGCTTGGCGCAGTTTGCAAAGTCAATTATTTGGCGATTCTTAATACGTTGACTGCCGCACGAGCCAGCGCCTACGTTGGCTCGAAGCAACATTGCGAGTTCGCGGGCTTGCGCAAATGGCAACAAGCCCCATCGACGGTGGCCGATGGGGCTTGTGGGGCCAGGAGGGATGGGGCCCGGCTCAGGCAGGCACCTGCAGCCGCGGCACGGCCGCCAGCAGGGTCTTGGTGTAGTCGTGCTGGGGGTGTTGCAGCACGGCCTGGGAGGAGCCTGCCTCGACGATGCGCCCGCTCTGCATCACCGCCACCGTGTCGGCGATGTACTCGACCACACCGATGTTGTGGGTGATGAACAGGAAGGACAGGCCCATGTCCCGTTGCAGCTGGCGCAGCAGGTTCAGGATCTGCGCCTGCACCGACACATCCAGCGCCGAGGTCGGCTCGTCGCAGACGATCAGCTTGGGCTCCACCGCCAGCGCGCGGGCGATGGCAATGCGCTGGCGCTGGCCACCCGAAAACTCGTGCGGATAGCGGTCCAGCGCGTCCTGGCGCAGACCGACCTGGTCCACCATCGCCTCGATGCTCTTGCGGCGGGCGCCGGCATCCAGGTCGGGACGCAGGGCCAGCAGACCCTCCTCCAGCACGTCGAACACGCGCATGCGCGGATTCAGCGATGCAAAGGGGTCCTGGAAGATGATCTGGATCGAGCGGCGGGCCTCGCGCAGCGCGTCACCCGACAGCGTGAACAGGTCCTTGCCGCCCAGCAGGGCCTGGCCCTCGATGGTGCCGATCTGGCGCAGCAGCTGGACGATGGCCTTGCCGGTGGTGGTCTTGCCGCAGCCCGACTCGCCGACCAGGGCCAGGGTCTCGCCGGCGCGGATATTGAACGACACCCCATCCACCGCCTTGAAGATGCGCTTGGAGCGCTTCAGGAAGCCGCCGCCGATGGCAAAGCTGACGCGCAGATCACGCACCTCCAGCAGATTGCCGTTGGTGTTGGCCGTCTTTTCGGGCGCAGCGGCTTCCACCACCTCTGGGCGGGCCGCCTCGGCCGGTATCACGATATTCGGCGCATGCAGCCAGCAGCGCACGCTGTGCGGTTTGGGGAAGGCAGGGAAGTCGATCAGCTCCGGCGCCTGGTTGCGACAGGTGTCGAAGGCCCGCTCGCAGCGCGGCGCGAAGCGGCAGGCGTTGAAGGTCTGCCACAGCGGCGGCACGGTGCCGCCGATGGCCGCCAGGCTGCCGCCACGCTTTTGCGCGTCGGGCAGGGCGCGCAGCAGCGCATGGGCGTAGGGGTGCTTGGGCGCGTTGAAGAACTCGGCCGCACTGGCCACCTCGATGATCTGGCCGGCATACATCAGCGCCACACGGTGGGCCATGCCAGAGACCACGGCCAGATCGTGGGTGATCAGCAGCAGGCCCATGCCCTGTTCTTTCTGCAGGTCCTTCAGCAGATCGAGGATCTGCGCCTGAATGGTCACATCCAGCGCCGTGGTCGGCTCGTCGGCGACCAGGAAGTCGGGCTCGGTGGCCAGGGCCATCGCGATCATGATGCGCTGCTTCTGGCCGCCGCTGAGGCGGAACGGATACTCGTCGATGCGGCGCTCGGGCTCGGGAATGCCCACGCGCCCCAGCCAGTCGATGGCCTTGGCGCGGGCGGCGGCGCCGCGCAGCTCGGTATGGGTCTCGATCGCCTCGACCAGTTGTGCGCCGACGCGCATCACCGGGTTCAGGCTGGTCGAGGGCTCCTGGAAGATCATCGCCACGCGGCGGCCGCGGATGCGGCGCATCGCCACCTCGGGCAGCTCGACCAGGTCGGTGTTGCCGTCGATCATGATGCGGCCGCCGGTGACGGCGCCGTTCTCGGGCAGCAGGCGCAACAGGGCCAGAGCCGTCATGCTCTTGCCGCAGCCGGATTCACCGACCAGGGCAAAGGTCTCGCCCCGCTCGATCGCCAGGCTCAGGCCGTCCAGCGCACGCACCACGCCGTTGTCGGTGTCCAGGCCTACCTTGAGGTTTTGTATGTCCAGCATGTCTAGTTTCCTCAGGCGGCTGTCTTGGCGGCTGGCTTGAGCAGCACCTTGGCGCGCACCACGCGGGCGCGAGGGTCGAAGGCATCGCGCACGCCGTCGGCGAACAGATTGGCGGCCAGCACCAGGCTGACCATGAAGCCGAAGGCGGCGGCGAACGACCACCAGACGATGGGGTCGCGGCTCATCTCGGTGCGGGCCAGATTGATCATGCCGCCGAAGCTGTTCATGCTCGGGTCCACTCCGACGCCCACATAGGACAGCACCGCCTCGTAGAGGATCAGGGCCGAGAACTCCAGCACCGTCGAGATCAGCATCAGGTGGGCGACGTTGGGGAAGATGTGGCGCACCATGATGCGGCCGTGGCCGACGCCGAAGGCATTGGCGGCCTGCACATAGTCCAGCTCGCGCAGCTTCATCGTCTCGCCGCGCAGCAGCCGGCACAGGCCGGCCCAGCCGGTGGCGCCGAGGATGAAGCACAGCAGCAGCAGCTTCAGGTCGCTGCGCTCGGCACCGGTCTCGAACAGCTCGGGGTGCTTGTCCAGATAGACCTGGACCATCAGTACGCAGGCAGCGATCAGCAGGATATTGGGCACCGAGGACAGCACGGTGTAGATGTACTGGATGACCTCATCCACCCAGGAGCGGAAGTAGCCGGCCATGATGCCCAGCGTGACGGCCAGCGGCAGCGTCGCCACTGTCGCCAAGGTGCCGATCACAAAGGCGGTGCGTATGCTCTTCAGTGCCTGGTAGAGCACGTCATTGCCGGTGCGGTCGGTGCCCAGCACGTGGTAGTGGTTCATCAGCGCCAGGGTCGGGCCTATCAGCAGGGCCATCACGATGGCGGTCCAGAAGGCCACATGCCAGGGGATGGCCAGCTCGCGCTCGCGCACGCGGCGCAAGCCCTCGCCCATGGATACCTGCCAGTGGCGCGACAGGCTGGACAGCACCAGCACGCTGACGGCCAGCGCCACGGCCAGGCCGCCAGCGGCGCCCAGCAGCGCACGCTGGGCCAGGTCACCCAGCCATTGATTCGCCGGGTCGGTCAGATGGGCGCCACCGTACTTCAGCCGCGGCGAGGTGCGCACGATCTGACCCTCGACAACGGCCGATTCCTTGGTGAAACCCTCGTAGGCCAGCGGTCGCGAGTAGGTCGCCTCGCGGGCATTGACGACGCGCGAGAACAGCGCATCCATCAGCGACTGGGTGCGCGTGTCATAGGCCGGCTTGCTGTTGTCGGCACCGGCGGCCGGCGGCAGCAGGCTGCGGAAATGCACGCTGTCCAGCACGGTGATGGTCAGGCAGAACAGCAGCACCAGCGACGACGACAACGCCGAGGCATGGGTGAAGACCTTGCGCCAGTTGGCGCTCAGGCCCGGGCTGCGCTTGACATAGACGGCGTAGCCCAGCACGGCCAGCACCAGCAACCAGACCGAGACATCGGTCCACAGGAGTACGAACTTTGGCATGTGATGCTCCAGAACTCTGGGAAAGCCTTGTGGGCCTTAGCCCAGCCGCACGCGGGGATCAACCCAGGTGTAGGCGAGGTCGATCAAGATGTAGGTGGCGATGTAGAGCAGGGAGCCCAGGAACACCATGGTCCGCACGATGGCGAAGTCCTGGCCCGAGATCGCCTCGATCACATAGGCACCCAGCCCCGGCAGGCCGAAGAAGCTTTCGAACACCAGGCTGCCCAGGAACACATAGGGCAGATAGGAACCGGCGCTGGTGATGATGGGGATCAAGGCATTGCGCAGCACATGGCGGAACAGCACCACATGCTCGGCCAGGCCCTTGGCACGGGCGGTGCGCACATAGTCCTTGCCGATTTCCTCGAGGAACATCACGCGGTAGAAGCGTGCTTCGGTGCCCAGGCGGGCCACCAGCGACAGCAGCACCGGCAGCATCATGAACTTGATCGCATCCAGCCCCGGCGCATAGCCCGAGATCGGCGCCAGGCGCAGCAGCTTGGAGAACAGGAACTGGCCAACGATGATGTAGAAGAGGCTGGAGATTGACAGCATCACCACGCACAGCACCACACCCCAGAAGTCGAAGCGCGTGTGCCTGAACATGACCAGCAGGAGCGCAAAGGCGGTGCTGGCAAAAACCTGCAGGATGAACAGCGGCAGCGCCATCTGCAGGCTGACGATCATCCGTGACTTGATCTGGTGGCCGATCTCGCCGGCGCTCTCGGCGTCGGCGCGGCCGAAGTTCAGGGTGAACAGCGACACCGAGCGCTCCCAGAAGATGGTCTCGGTGAAGCGCTCGGCCCCCTCTTTGCTCTCGTTGACGTATAGCGGCTTGTCATAGCCGCGCTCGATCTTCCACTTCTCGATCAGCTCGGGCGTGACGCGCTTGCCGCCGATGTTCAGCCGGGCCATATCGTCCGGCGTGTTGACGGTGAAGAACAGGAAGAAGGTGGCCAGGTTCACGCCCAGCAGCACCAGCGCGCCATAGGCGAGGCGACGCACAATATAGGAAATCATCTGGTCAATCCTCGTGAACTTTCGTCAGGCCAGCAGTTCGCCGCGCGCATTCAGGCGCTCGCGCTTCTTGAAGCTGCGCACCGCCCCCCAGACCACCAGCGCAATCGCCAGCAGGCCCCCGATCAGCGGCCACCAGATCGCCTTGTTCCAGTCGGCCGTGCGGCGCACGCGCTCGGCGGCGTCCACCCGGTAGTAGCGCAGGCCGTCACGGATCATCACCGCCGGCTTGGCGTTGTGCACCCATGCCTGGTAGGCACTGGAGGCAAAGGGGAAGTAGCCCCAGGTCCAGGGCGTGTCTTCCTGGGCGATCTTCACCATCTTGTCGATCACGACCTGCTTCTCCGGGCCGTCATCGAGCTGCTTGAGCTGGTTGTACAGCTTGTCGAACTCGACGCTCTCGTAGTTCGAGGTGTTCTCGCCATCGGCCTTGGTCTTGCCGTTGGGGCCGTAGAGCAGGAACAGGAAATTCTCGGCGTCCGGGTAGTCGGCCAGCCAGCCCAGCCAGAAGATCTGGTGCTTGCCCTTGCGCACCTTGTCCTGGAACTGGTTGTTGTCGGTGGCGCGCACCTCCAGCTGCAGGCCGATCTTGGCAAACTGCTTGACCGTCCAGTCCAGGCGCGACTTGGTCTCGGGCGTCGGCGCCGAGTAGTAGTCGTAGTTCAAGACCAGCGGCTGGCCGGACTGGGCGTCGCGTCCGCCGGGGTAGCCGGCCTCGATCAGCAACTGCTGGGCCTCCTCGATCGAGCGGCGCTGGGCCTCGCCATTGACCAGCTTGTGCGTGACCGGGTTGATGCCCTCCGGCGTGCCATGGCGCGAGCCGAACAGGCCGCCGGGCAGCGGGCCCATCGCGGCCTCGCCGGCATCCATCGGGAAGATGCGGCTCCACTCCTCCCAGTCGATGACGATGGCGATCGCCTGGCGCAGCTTCTTCTTCTTCAGCTTCTCCGCGGCCGTACCCATGTCACCGATGACCGGGTCCAGCATATTGAAGGCGATGAAATAGCTGTTGGTGTCGATGAACTTGGGCAGCTGGAAACCCTTGTAGTCGAACTCACGCTTCACGTCTTCCGAGTCCTTGGCCTGGACGATGTACTCCAGACCGGTGTCGGTGCGCTCGACCACCGGAGTGTCGTAGAAGCCCTGCTTGAACTTGGCCTCGCGCGGCACCTTCTCCTTGTCGATCGTGAACACCACCTTGTCGATGAAGGGGGTCTTCTTGCCGCAGTCGGCCAGCAGGCCGGCCTCCTTGTCGCCGGGCATGCCGTCGCAGGGATAGGGTTCGCCGCGGTAGTTCGGGTTGCGCGCCAGCACATGGCGGCGGTCCTGCACATACTCGGTCATCATGAAGGGGCCGGTGCCCACCGGCCAGACGTCAAGCGTCAGGCCGTTCGCGGCCATGCCCTTCTGCGCATAGAAGGCGTCGGCCTCCCAGGGGATGGGCGCCAGGAAGGTCATTGCCATCCAGTAATTCCACTGCGGATACTTGCCCTTGATGCGGATGCGCAGCAGATGCTTGTCCGGCGCGGTGACGCCGGACATCTCGAACTTGCGGAAGTCCAGGAAGGGCTTGTCCATATCGGTCGGCGCCAGACCCTTGCGCAGCTTGGCATCCTCGGCCTTGATCAGCGGGCCGTATTCCTTCAGGCCGACCACGTACTCGGAGAACAGGCCGTAGATCGGGGCGGTGATGCGGGTCGTGGCATGGCGGCGAAGGGCGTAGACGAAGTCGTCGGCCACCAGCTCACGTGTGCCCTGGTGCTCGAACTCCAGCGGCGAGCGCTTCGGTCCCAGCTCACCGGCCTTCAGCGCGTGGTAGCGGTAGTTGCCCTGCTCGTCCTTCGCAAAGGCCGGGTGCGGCTGGTAGAGCACGCCCTTCTTGATCGGCACCTCATAGACACTCTCGGCGATCCTCTCGCCCGGTGCGTCCTCGGGCAGGATCTTGCCGTCCTTGTCGAGATAGATCGGCTTGACGACCTCGGCGGCCGTCTTGGGCACCAGGGTGAAGGGGCGCTTCAGGTAGTGGTAGCCATACAGCGGCTCGTAGATCGAGTAGGTGTAGGGCGTCTCGTTGTTCCAGTACGAGGCCGTCGGGTCCAGGTGGCGCGGCGAGCGCTCCTGCACCGAGGTGAAGAAGGTGTTGGTGGCGGCGGCATCGCTGGGCCAGGGGTTGTTGTCGCAACCGGCCAGCACTGCCATCAGTGCCAAACTTGCAACACCCGCTGCAGCGCGCATTACGTTGCGCGCTCTTGCTTTCAAGCTGCCCATATGGCTCTCCAAAAGTCCCAATCCAAGCGTCATACGGATCACCATGACGCCCCGGCCAAAAAAATTCAGCCTCTGGAAGGCATGGCTTGTGGCCGTGTCGTCCCGAGGCGTGGTCGCGCATTCTAAGCGGTCGCGCAGGGGTGACGCGCCGGCGACACCTAGGGTTTGCCAGTAAGCGACCCCTGAATGCAGGGCTTGCTACGTCAAGTGATTCGTTTCGCTGCGGCGCCTATCGATGCCTTGCGGGACAGCCCTGATGCGTCAGCATCTGCTCTGTCCCCAACTGACTAGAAGTGGTCCCAACCCATGAAGGCGTCCCGGCCCTGCACCGCCAGGGTGACCTTGGCACCGACAGGCAGGCAGACCTTGGTCGGCACATGGCCGAAGGGCAGACCGGTCAGTATCGGCGTCCGGGTGCGGGCGCGCACCGCCTCGATGGCGCTCTTCAAGGTATAGCCCCGGTCCAGCGGTGACTTGCGCCAGGCACTGAAGGCGCCCAGCACGATGGCCTTCTGCGCATCCAGAATGCCTGCCTGCTGCAGCTGCAATAGATTGCGCTCGATGCGGTAGGGATGCTCGTTGACATCCTCCAGGAACAGGATGCCGCCCTTGATGCGCGGCATATGAGGCGTGCCCAAGAGCGAATTCAGCACGCACAGATTGCCGCCCCACAGCGTGCCCTTGACATCGACGCCATCGAAGCCGGCCTCGGTGCGGAAGCCCACGGCCTCCAGCGCGCCGTCCATCGCCTCGGTGAAACAATCCTGCGTCACATCGTCAACGCCGCCGTCGGACTCGGCGCGACCGAAGTCGTCGCAGGCCAGCGGGCCGGCCCAGGTGTGCAGGCCGGCGGCCGACTTGGTGTGGGCCAGGAGGCCCAGCTGCAGCGAGGTCAGGTCGCTCTGGCCGACCCAGCGCGTGCCCTGCTCCACGCTTCGCGCGATCAGGGCCCAGTCGATGCCATCGAGCAGCCGCGTCATGCCATAGCCGCCGCGGGTGGCCAGCGCGATGCTGGGCGCCTGCTCGGCGACGCGGTGCAGCGCGGCCAGGCGGGTCGCGTCATCACCGGCAAAGCGCTGGTGCTTGGCCAGGGCGTCGGCATCGATGCTGACCTCATAGCCCAGAGCCTTCAGTCGCTTGGCGGCCAGCTTCAGTGGCGCGGCCTTGGCCACCACGCCGGCCGGCGTAAACAGGGTCACCATGCTCATCTTTTGATGCTCGGCATCGGTGTGGCCGCAAGTGCCTTCGGTGGTATCACACAGCGTGTGTCGGGTCATGTGTCGTCCAGGTGCAAGGCTTCGCCTTGGGGAATGGGATCGGTATCGCCGGCGGGAGCCTGGCGCCTGCGTTTGGCGGCAGCGCGCCGCTCGGCAAAGAAGTCGCGCAGCAGCTGCGAGCTGGCCTCGGCCAGCACGCCGCCCTGCACCTGGGTGTGGTGGTTCAGGCGCTTGTCGGCGAACAGGTCCAGCACCGAGCCGGCCACACCGGTCTTCGGGTCGGTCGCGGCGAACACGACGCGCTTGAAGCGCGCGTGCATCAGCGCCATCGCACACATCGCGCAGGGCTCCAGCGTCACGAACAGCTCGCACTCGGGGAGGCGGTAGTTGCCCAGCAGCTGGGCGGCATGGCGCAGCGCGACGATCTCGGCGTGTGCGGTCGGATCATGGGTGGTGATAGGCCGGTTGTAGCCGGTGGCGATGACCTGGCCGCCGCGCATGATCACCGCACCCACCGGCACCTCGCCCACCAGCAGCGCGTTGTGCGCCTGGTCCAGCGCCAGACGCATGGCATATGTGTCCGCGGCCAGGGTCTCGGACGCGTCGGGCTGGGCGGTGGATGGGGGGGTGGAATCGGTCATGGGCAGGCCGGGCGAAGTGTAGCAACCCGAGGTGTCGCAGCCGCAGTCAACGCTATGCTTGGACCATGCAAGACGCCTTGTTCCCAGACGAAATCCTGCCCGCCCCGGCCGCCATCGAACGCACGCCCAAGGGCGCGGGCAGCAGCATCCAGCCAGCCACCGTCGATGCCGACACCGTGGCCCTGGCACAGCGCCTGCCGCCGCAGCTGCATCTGGGCACCTCGTCCTGGAGCTATCCCGGCTGGGCCGGCCTGGTCTGGGCCGGCGAGCATGGCGAGTCGCTGCTGTCACGCCAGGGCCTGCAGGTCTATGCCCGACACCCGTTGATGCGCACCGTCAGCATTGACCGCAACTTCTACCGCGCGCTGACCGCTGCCCAGTACGAGCGCTATGCCGCCCAGGTGCCGGACGACTTTCGCTTTGTCGTCAAGGCGCCCAGCCTCGTCAGCGATGCCCAGGTGCGCGACGAGGATGGCCGTGGCCAACAGCTCAACACCGCGTTTCTCGACCCCGTGCTGGCCGTGCAGGAGTTCGTGCAGCCGGCGCTCGAGGGCCTGGGCGCCAAGATCGGCGCGCTGGTGTTCCAGCTGAGCCCGCTGGCACCGCAGCAACTGGCGAACATGCCCGAGGTGCTGCAAAAGCTGGACGCGATGCTCGCCGCCCTGCCCTCGCTGCAGCCGCTGGCCCCCGATGGCGTGATCGCCGTCGAGGTGCGCGACCCGGCCTTTCTGAGCGCCGCCTTCGCCGATCTGCTCAAGCGCCATGGCGCGACCTATTGCTTGGGTGTCCACCCAAAGCTGGGCGACCTGGAGTTGCAGCTGAAGGTGTTGCGGCGCCTGTGGCCTGGGCCCCTGGTCTGCCGCTGGAACCTGAACGCCCGCTTCGGCCCCTTCGGCTACGAGGAAGCGCAAAAGCGATACGGCCTGTTCGACCAGATCCTCGACCCCGACCCCGCCACCCATGCGCTGCTGAGCCGGGTGGTACGCGCCACGGTCGAGGCGGGCCACAAGGCCTATGTCTGCATCAGCAACCATGCCGAGGGCTGCGCGCCCCGCACGGTGCAGGCCCTGGCACAGGCCCTGGCTTACTGATTCGCGGCCGAGGCGGCGGCCGCATTGGCCGCGGCACCCTGCGCCAGCGCCTTCTGCACATCGTCGCGCACCTGCTGAGCCTGGTTCGCAAGCATCGGCGGGGCTCCCTCCATCTGGCCGGCGGTGGTGGCTGCCGGCGTCTGCGCGGCCGGCGTGATCGCGGACATCTGCTTCTTGACGAGCAGCCCCACGATGGCCACCGTCAGCAGCAGACCCAGGACAGTGAAAAGCATGCGCATGGTGTTGCCCTCGTCACGAACGAGCCTCGATGCTAAGCCCATGCGGTCCGAGCCTCGGCATGGGCGCGCAGACTCGGGTCCACGGCCCCCTTGAAGGAGCACATGGCGGAGGCGAACTCGCCTGCGCGTTGCAAGGTCAGGGCCAGCGGCCATTGGCGCAGCCGTCCCAGCAGAAAGACCGCCGAGAAGGCATCTCCGGCGCCAACGGTGTCTATCACGTCCTCCGCGGGCGCCCTGCCTTCCAGCCAGCGCCGTTCGGACGCGTCGAAGCAGGCCCAACCATCGGCGCCGCGGGTGATCAGCAGGGTCTGCAGATCAAAGCGCTCGACCAAGCCTTCGATCGGCGCGGGATGCCCCGGCGTGCCGAACCAGCCCAGCAAGGCCTCCAGCTCGGCCTTATTGACCTTGACGACATCGGCCAGGGCCAGCGAGGCCTCGGCCAAGGCGCGGTTATCCGGGCCGTCGCGCAGATTCAGGTCGAGAAAGCGTTGCGCCTTGGTACAGGCCAGGCCGGCGCGTATCGCCGTGCGCGACAGCGGGTCGCGCTGGGCCAGCGTGCCGAAGCAGATCCAGGCCGGCCGGGCGGCCTCGACGCTGCGCACCAGCTCCGCCGAATCGAGTGCATCCCAGGCGCTGTCGGCGCCAATCTCGAAGCGGTGCTCTTGGCCCTCCATCCGTACATGGACGACGCCGGTCGCCCGCTGCGGGTCGCGCTGCAGGCCGCCGGTATCCATGCCGAAGCGGACAAACTCGGCGGCGATGCTCTCGCCGGCGGCGTCGACGCCTACGCGCGTCACCATCAGCGGCGCGGCGCCCAGGGCGGCGAGGTTGCGCGCCAGATTGAACGGCGCGCCGCCAAGCACCGCGCCATCGGGAAACAGATCCAGCAGCGCTTCGCCGAGCACCACCACGGAGTTCAAGTCGCTCATGCCCCAGTGTCGCGCACAAAGGCGAAGCCGCTACAATTCATCTGAAGTCTTATATAAGACATAAGACTCGATTGAAAATCTCAAGGAGCAAGCCATGAACACCCCGGACTGGAACCCCGCCCTCTACACCCGCTTCGAAGACGAGCGCACCCGCCCCGCCGCCGAATTGCTGGCCCGGGTGCCGCTGACGTCGCCCGGCCGGGTGGTGGACCTGGGCTGCGGCCCGGGCAATTCGACCGAGCTGCTGCTGGCCCGCTACGGCCAGGCCGGCATCTCCGGGCTGGACAGTTCGCCGGCCATGCTGGCCAGCGCGCGGCAGCGGCTGCCCGCCCTCACCTTCGAGCTGGGTGACATCTCGCAGTGGTCACCCTCAGGCCCGCCGGTGGATCTGGCCTACGCGAACGCGGCACTGCAGTGGGTGCCGAATCACGAGCAGCTGATGCCTGGTCTGCTGGCCGCCCTGGCGCCCGGCGGCGTGCTGGCGGTGCAGATGCCGGACAACCTCGACCAGCCCTCGCACCAGCTGATGCGCGAGCTGGCGGCCGACCCACGCTTTGCCCCGGCCATCGGCGACGCCGGCCAGGTGCGGGCGCGCATCCTGCAGGCCGAGCACTACTACGACCTGCTGGCGGCCACGGCCGAGGTCGATGTCTGGCGCAGCACCTACTACCACCTGATGGACGATGCCGCGGCCATCGTGCAATGGCTGCGCGCCACCGGCCTGAAGCCCTTTGTCGAGGCCCTGCCGGGCGAGTTGCGGCCGCTGTTCCTGGCCGAGTACGAGCGACGCATTGACGCGGCCTATCCGGCCCGTGCCGACGGCAAGCGGCTGCTGGCCTTTCCGCGGCTGTTCTTCGTGGCCAGGCGCCACGACAGCTGACCGGTCTCAAGCCGCGGTTCGACCGCGCGGCGCTGCCAAGACCATGGCCAGCAGCACGCAGCCCAGGCCCAGCCACTGCCAGGCGCTGATGGGCTCGGCCAGGCACAGGGCCGAAAGCAGCATCGCCGAGACCGGCAACCAGGCCGTGGCCAGCGAGGCCCGCGCACCGCTGGTGCGCGCGCTGCCGGCATACCAGAGCAGGAAGCCCAGCACTGTCGGCACCCAGGCGTAGTAGACGATGCCCAGCAGCGCCGGCGTGGCGACGGTCAGCGGCGCCGGGCCCGCCGCCAGCCAGGCCGGCACCACCGACAAGAGCAGGCCACCCGCACACATCAGAGTGGACAGGGCCAGGGCCGGCATCGGGCGCGACAGCCGCTTGTTGGCCAGGATGAACACCGCCTCGCAGGCCACCGCGCCCAGCACCAGGGCGACGCCCTTGAGCCGCTGCGCGTCCAGCGCCGGGGCGCCGGACGGTAGCGTCACGACGACGACACCCAGCGCCGCCAGCGCGATCGCCAGGCCCAAACGCACGCCCGGTCGCTCGCCCAGGAACAGCACCGCAAACAGGGCCGCCACCGCCGGCAGCGTACCGGTCACGATGCCGGCATTGGCCGCGCCGGCCAGCACCACGCCCTGTATCAGCAGCACCGTGTAGCCCACGCTGCCCGCCGCCGCCTGCACCAGCAGCAGGGCCGCGTCGCGGGTACCGACACGCGGCAAGCGCGCGCCCTTGAAGTGCATCAACAGCAGAAACACCGGCAGCGCCAGCGCATGGCGCATCGCCGTCGCCAGGAAGGGCTCGACCTCCACCCCGATGATCCTGCTGACCACCACCGTGCTGCCCACCAGCACCATGGCCAGGCTGCACAGCAGCTGGCCTTTCATCGCCTCCGACATCATCCCGATCTCCCCAAGTGAACAGGAGGCAGTCTCGGGAGTTGTTTGGCACGGGTCTTGAACGTTATTGCGATCGTCGGCGGACGGCCGCCTGCTGCCAGGCCCCGGGCGTGAAGCCGAAATGCCGCCCGAACAGGCGCGTCATATGGCTCTGGTCGGCAAAGCCGGAGGCCAGAGCCGCGGTCGCCAGGTCATCACCATCGCGTATCAGGCGCCTGGCCCGCTCCACCCGCTGCTGCAGCAGCCAGGCGTGCGGTGGCAGGCCATAGGCCTGGGTGAAACGCCGCAGCAGCTGGTATTTGCTGAGGCCGGCCATCGTGGCGAGGTCGGTCAAGGTTGGCGGGTCCAGCGCCTCGTCGGCCAGGCGCTCCCGCACACGGGCGGTATCGCCGCCAGCATCCTCCGTGGGCGCTGCGGTCGAATGTCCCTCCAGCAGCAAGCCGCAGGTCTGCACCAGCGCTTCCTCGCAGGCGAGCCGGTCGGCGTCGGTCACGGCCTGACCGGCATTCCAGCGGTCCATCTGGCGCAGCAGCCGCTGCAGCGCAATGCGCAGGCGCGCATCCTGAATCACCGGCCGCGTCCATTCGATGTCGGGCAAGACACGGCCCGGCGGCACCATCGCAGCGATCACGTCCGGGTCGAGATGCACCATATGCCAGCGCCGCGCGGCATCACCCAGTGGTCGGCCGTCATGAACTTCGCCCGGATTGCTGGTGATCAGGTCGCCCGCAAAAGCCTCGACGGCACCGCGTCCGCTGGCCGACCGCTGCGCGCCCTGCTCCAGCAACCCGACGCCGAATGTGCCATGCCAATGCCGGCCGAAGTGGCGGGCGCTGTCGGTCTGCACGCCATAGACCCCGGCCCAGGGCGAGCTGAGCACAATGCAGCGATGGTGTCCGGAAGTAGCCATCAGCTGATCATCTCATCGGTTTCGGTTGACGAAAGAGAACGCGCCGCACACCAATTGCGGTTCTTGCGGCGCGGGATGAGCGCTCGGCTATGGCGCGCGCCTCATGAACGCACTGCTTGAATGGAGGCAGCAGCGTACAGAACCACTCCAATCATGCGCGCGTTTATTCACCGGGCATGACGCCAGCCTGCCGGCGACTCAAGGCCACCACAGCCAAAGGACCGTGCGGCTCAGTTCAGCCGGGGAAGTTGGGTGCATTGCTCCGGGCGCCCTCTCCGCCGCGGCCGTAGATCCACTGCAGGTTGACGCTGGTCACCAGGCAACAAGCCTGCCCCAGATACTCGATGGGCTTCGCGTTGAAGACTTCCTGATGCTCGGTGCCTTGCGCATCCCGCACCCTGAGTACCAGATTGCGGACCTTTCCGTCGGCATTCAAGGTCCTGTAAAACTGCTCCCTGTCCTCCGGCACGAGGCCATAGGCATGCGCAGAGGAGACGCTGCCGATGATGTCGGCACGGTCCATGCCGTACCAGCTGCATAGGGCATCATTGACCTCCAGTATTCGCCGCTCGGCAATCGAGAGAATGGCCATTGGCACCGGTGCACAGTTGAACAGCGCGCGAAAACGGTCAAGCCCAGCTTCGACTTGAAGTTGGGCGGCGAGTCGTTCCCTGTTTCGTTCAATGCCGTCCAGGGCAAGGGACAAGTCCTCCCCGAGTTCGTCGAGCGACCGCAGAAGTTCGGCGTCGAAATAGTCCCGTTGATCTGCGCACAGCATCAACGCCGCCACCACACTGCCGGCGCGCCTCAACGGAATCCACGCGATCGCGCGAACGCCCTGCGCGACGGCCTCCTCCCGCCATCGCCCGGCCCGCGGATCCAACACATAGTCATTGCTGACCAGCCGAACACCGTCAAACAGCACTTGAGCGGTGTAGGTCCCCCGCAGCTCCGGAGTATTCATGTCCAGTGTCTGCGGCACGTTCTCCAGCAACTTGACGGCTGGACCGGCGCTGGCCACGCGGTGAACCAACATGCCGTCCAGGACATAGACGCTGGCCAGCACTGACTTTCCGGTATCAACGCAGATGTCGCAGGCTTCGCGCCACAACTCTGCGTCGGACTGCACGCGCAGGATCATGCGATCGGCATGCGAAAGCGTGCGTAAAAAGCTGTTCAACCTTGCGGCCCTGATCAGCTCCCGCCTCTGCGCAGAACACTGACGCGCCAAAAGCACCACCAGGAGCACGACAACCCCGAGCACCATGAAGGCCACTGAACTGTCTAGGCCCATCATCTGCAACTTCGCCTCAATAGCGACGTACGCTACCAGCGGCGCACCCTGCCAAGCAGGCTACCACGCAGCGTGAAGACTCGACCTGACCCGTCGGCGCAGTGGCCGAAGACCCATCCGTCGGAGCGCAGACTCACGGAGATTCGGCACTACGACTGTCACTCCCTAATTGGCCCGGCACAACGTTAGGTCACTCCCACTCAATTGTCGCCGGCGGCTTGCTCGACACGTCGTAGGTCACACGGTTGATGCCGCGCACCTCGTTGATGATGCGGCCCGACACCTTCTTCAGCAACGCGTAGGGCAGCTCGGCCCAGTCGGCGGTCATGAAATCGCTGGTCTGCACGGCACGCAGGGCCACCACATAGTCGTAGGTGCGTCCGTCGCCCATCACGCCGACGCTCTTCACCGGCAGGAAGACGGTGAAGGCCTGGCTGGTCAGCTGGTACCAGGTCTTGCCGGTGGCCGGGTCTATGGTGTTGCGCAGCTCCTCGATGAAGATCGCGTCGGCGCGCTGCAGCAGCGTCGCGTACTCCTTCTTCACCTCGCCGAGGATGCGCACGCCCAGGCCCGGGCCGGGGAACGGATGGCGATAGACCATGGCCTCGGGCAGGCCCAGGGCCAGGCCCAGTTCGCGCACCTCGTCCTTGAACAGTTCGCGCAGCGGCTCCAGCAGCTTCAGGCCGAGTTGCTCGGGCAGGCCGCCGACGTTGTGATGGCTCTTGATCGTGACCGCCTTCTTGGTCTTGGCGCCACCCGACTCGATCACGTCCGGATAGATCGTGCCCTGGGCCAGCCATTTTGCGCCCTTGGCGCCCGCCCCCTTGAGCTTGCCGGCCTCGGCCTTGAAGACCTCGACGAACTCGCGGCCGATGATCTTGCGCTTCTGCTCCGGGTCGCTGACACCCTTCAGATGACCCAGGAACTGCTCGCTGGCGTCCACATGGATGACCTTGGCATGCAGCTGGCCGACAAACATGTCCATCACCATCTGGCCTTCGTTGAGGCGCAAGAGGCCGTGGTCAACGAACACGCAGGTCAGCTGGTCACCGATGGCGCGGTGTATCAGCGCCGCGGCGACGCTGGAGTCGACGCCGCCGGACAGACCCAGAATGACCTCCTCGTCGCCAACCTGTTCGCGGATACGGGCCACCGCCTCGTTGACGTAGTCGCCCATGATCCAGTCGCCCTTGCAGCCGGCAATATCGCGCACAAAGCGGGTCAGCAGGGCCGCGCCCTGCACCGTGTGCGTGACCTCGGGGTGGAACTGCACGGCGTAGTAGTGCTTCTCCTCATTGGCCATGCCGGCAATCGGGCAGCTGGGCGTGGAGGCCATCAGCTTGAAGCCCGGGGGCATGGCCGTGACCTTGTCGCCATGGCTCATCCAGACCTTGAGCATGCCGTGGCCATCGGGCGTGGCGAAGTCCTCGATGCCCTTGAGCAGCTCGGTGTGTCCGTGGGCCCGAACCTCGGCATAGCCGAACTCGCGGTGCGTGCTGGCCTCGACCTGGCCGCCGAGCTGCACCGTCATCGTGAACATGCCGTAGCAGATGCCCAGCACCGGCACGCCGCTGTCCCACACCGCCTGCGGTGCGCGCAGGTCGTGTTCTTCGTAGGTCGAGGCATGCGAGCCCGACAGAATGATGGCCTTGGCACCGAAGCTGCGGATGAACTCGTCCGACACATCGTTGGGATGGACTTCGCAGAACACATGGGCTTCACGCACGCGGCGGGCAATCAGCTGGGTGACCTGGGAGCCGAAATCGAGGATCAGGATCTTGTCATGCATGGTTGGAGTCCAAAGTTTTTTACAGCGCGTGGCCGCCGGCCAGAACGGCCTTGCGGGCCCGCTCGCGCGTGAAGTGACGCAGGGCCAGCAGCATCGCCGCCAGCTGCAGCAGCGCGCAGAAGTAGTAAGGCAGGCCGATCAACCAATGGCCCTTGGGCAACTCTGAGACCAGGGTCAGGAGGCCGCCGCCGACGACCGGTGCGGCCACCGCCATCAGGCTGTTCAGCGAGGCCATGGCGCCCATCGTCGCGCCCTGGGCACTCGCGTCGGCCGCGTTCGAGAACAGGCTCTGGATCGCAGCCGCCGCCGAGAAGCCCAGCAGATTGCAGAAGATCACCGCATACATCATCCAGCCCTCGCTGGCCGCGCCCCACAGCGCGAAGCACAGGCTGGACGACAGCAGGCCCAGCACGGCCAGACGCTGGGCCGAGAAGATCTTCAGCAGCTTGCCCAGCAGAAAGCCCTGCACCAGCACCGAGGTGATGCCCACGGCAAACAGCGACAGGCCGTTCTCCTTCGGGCCCCAGCCGAACTTGAAGTGGGTGTAGAGAACCCAGGTCGAGTGCAGGATGAACTGGGCCAGCGCGCTAAGGCCTATCACCGCGACCAGGCCACCGACGCCCTTCAACTGGCTCAGGGCCTTCAGCGAGCTGATCGGGTTGACGCGGGCCCAGTTGATCGTCTGCCGGCGCTCCACCGGCAGGGACTCGGGCAGCACGAAATAGCCGTATAGCCAGTTCATCAGCGCCAGCGTGCCGGCCACGAAGAAGGGCAGATGAAGATTGATCTCACCCAGCAGCCCGCCGGCCACCGGGCCGAGGATGAAGCCCATGCCGAACATCGCGCCCAGCAGGCCGAAGCGTTTGGCGCGGTCTTCGGGCGGGGTGATGTCGGCCACATAGGCGTTGGCCACCGCCGCATTGGCCTGCATCGCACCCGAGAACAAGCGCACCGCGATCAGCATCCACAGGGCCGTGGCCATGGCGGTGACGAAGAAGCTCAGGGCAAGGCCGCTGAAGCCGATCAACAGCACCGGCCGGCGGCCATAGCGGTCGGACAGCGCCCCCAGCACCGGCGAACCGAAGAAGTTCGCGATGCCGAAGGCGAAGGAGACCGCCGCGAACCAGAAGGCCTGGTCGGCCTGCGAGCCCGCAGTGAAGGTGCCCACCAGCGGCGGCAGGACCGGGATGATCAGGCCGATCGCCACCATGTCGATCAGCACGGTGATCATGATGAAGGACATGGCGGCCTTGCGGCCGCCCGCCGCCGGGACCGCAGCGACGGGTGTCGTTGATGAATCAGCCACGGATGCCCTTACTCCATGCGGTAGTTGGGCGCTTCCTTGGTGATCTGCACATCGTGGACATGGCTTTCGCGAATGCCGGCCGAGGTGATCTCGACGAACTCGGCCTTGTTGTGCATGTCTTCAATGGTTTCACAGCCGCAGTAGTGCATGGAGGCGCGCAGACCGCCAGCCATCTGGAAGATGATGGACACGACCGAGCCCTTGTACGGCACCTGACCCTCGATGCCTTCCGGCACCAGCTTGGTGGTGTTGGGGTTGTTCGGGTTGTTGGTCGCGCTGTCCTGGAAGTAGCGGTCGGCCGAGCCCTGCTGCATGGCGCCCATCGAGCCCATGCCACGGTAGCTCTTGTAGGTGCGGCCCTGGTACAGGATGACCTCGCCCGGTGCCTCTTCGGTGCCGGCGAACATGCCGCCCATCATCACGCTGTTGGCGCCGGCCGCGATGGCCTTGGCCAGGTCACCGGAGAAGCGTATGCCGCCGTCGGCAATCATCGGCACGCCGGAGCCCTTCAAGGCTTGCGTGACCGCGTCGATGGCCATGATCTGCGGCACGCCGACACCGGTGACGATGCGCGTGGTGCAGATCGAACCGGGGCCGATACCGACCTTGACCGCGTCGGCGCCAGCCTCGGCCAGGGCCAGGGCGGCCGCGCCGGTGGCGATATTGCCGCCGATCACATCAACATTCGGGAAGTTCTGCTTGACCCAGCGCACGCGCTCGATCACACCGGCGCTGTGGCCGTGTGCGGTGTCCACCACCAGGCAGTCGACGCCGGCCTTGACCAGCAGTTCGACGCGCTCCTCGGTGCCCTCACCCACGCCCACAGCGGCGCCGACGCGCAGCTTGCCCTGGGCGTCGCGTGCGGCATTCGGGAAGCTGGTCTGCTTGGTGATGTCCTTGACAGTCATCACGCCCTTCAACTCGAACGCGGCATTGACGACCAGCACGCGCTCCAGCTTGTGCTTGTGCATCAGCGCCTTGCCCTCTTCGAGCGTGGCGCGTTCGCCGACGGTGATGAGGCGCTCGCGCGGTGTCATGATCTCGCGCACCGGGGCGTCCAGGCGGGTCTCGAAACGCAGGTCGCGGCCGGTGACGATGCCGACCACCGTCTTGCCCTCAAGTACCGGGAAGCCCGACACGCCGTGCTGGGCCGACAGCGCCATCACCGCACGCACCGTCACATCGGGTGTGATGGTGATCGGATCCCGCAGCACGCCGGATTCGTAGCGCTTGACCTTGGCGACCTGCGCGGCCTGCTGCTGCGCGGTCATGTTCTTGTGGATGATGCCGATGCCACCCTCCTGCGCAATGGCGATCGCCAGGCGGGACTCCGTGACCGTATCCATCGCGGCGGAAACCAGCGGCAGATTCAGGCGGATATTGCGGGTGAACTGGGTGGCAAGAGAGGTGTCGCGAGGCAACACATGGGAGTACGCTGGCACCAACAACACATCGTCGAAAGTGAGCGCTTTTCCTAAAAGGCGCATGAGAGAGGCTCCTGACGCAAAAGCGGATTATACGGAAGCCGTTGCGACCCCCGCCGATGTGAGGTTTGATACGTGGTGTAAGTCACGCGCCGCGCATTGTCTGGCCGTCTGGCGAGGGCTAAACTGGCCTGTGTCTTTTCTCGGGCTGTAAACACATGACAACCGTGCGCGCGCATCTGATCTTCGCCCTGCTGGGCCTGGCCCTTTGCCAGCCAGCCGCGGCGCAATGGAAGTGGCGCGATGCCGAGGGCAAGGTCCAGTACAGCGACCGCCCGCCGCCAGCCGGCGTGGCCGAGAAGGACATCCTGCAGCAGCCCGCCTCGGCGACCAAGCGCATTCAGGTCATCAGCACGGTGCCGCTCGGTGGTGCCGCCTCGGCGCCTGCCGAAGCCGCCCCCAAACCCAAGGTCGAGAGCAAGGCCGACGCCGAACTCGAGGCCCGCCGCCGCAAAGCCGAGCAGGAGCAGGTGGCCAAGGCCAAGGCCGATGAGCAGAAGAATATCCAGATCAAGCAGGAGAACTGCAGCCAGGCACGCAGCTACCTGCGTACCTTGGAAGACGGCATGCGCGTTTCGCGCACCAACGACAAGGGCGAGCGCGAGATCCTCGACGACAAGCAGCGTGCGGCGGAGATCCAGCGCGCCCGCGGCGTCATGAACAACGATTGCGCCAAGCCACAGTGAAGCCCTAGCCCGTCCGCTTGTATCGCGGCCGGGCCTTCGCCAGCCGGGCCAAGGCTTCCGCCTTGTCCGTGCGGGCTCAGCGGCGCGGGTTGGGCCTCACGCGCTTGCTCTTGTCGCCAGGGCTGCGGTAGCGCAGGCGCCGCGCCTCCTTGGGATCCACGGTCAAGGGTCGGTAGATTTCGATGCGGTCGCGGTCGCGCAGCAGGGTGTCGGGCGGCATCACGCGACCCCAGATGCCGACCTTCCGGGCCGGGTCGAAGACCACACCGCTTTGCACCAGCGCCTGGGCCAGACTGGTGCCGGCCGCCACCCTGAGTTCAAGCCGCTCGACCTGCGCTGCCACAGGGCTGTGCACCACTTCTATCGCCAGCAAAGGCTCAGCGAGGCCCATAGACCTGCTCGGCGCGCTGCACAAAGCAGTCGACAAAGGTGTTGGCCACACGGTCGAACACCGGGCTCAGCACCGCCTCCAGCGCCTTGCTGGAGAAGGCATAGCGCAGATCGAACTCGATCTTGCAGGCCTGTTCGGCCTCACCCCCCGGCTTGCCCAGCGGCAGGAACTGCCAGGTGCCGTCCAGCAGCGAAAACGGGCCATCGACCAATTGCACGCTGACGCGCCGATCCGTCTCATGCTCGTTGCGGGTGGTGAAGGCATGGCGCACGCCGGCGTAGGACAGGCCCAGGCGGGCCGTCATGCCACTCTCGGTTTCGGACAAGACCTCGGCACTGTCACACCAGGGCAGAAACTGCGCATACTCGCGCACCCCGGTCACCAGGGTGTACATCTCGCGCGGCGAGTACCAGAGCAAAACTGACTTCTTCACGTGCTTCATACAATGCAGGGATTGTATTGGCGCCCTTCGCCACAAATTAAGCCCCCATGTCCATCGCAGAAAACCGTCGTGCCCGTTTTGACTACCACATCGAGGAACGCTTCGAGACCGGCCTGGTGCTGGAAGGCTGGGAGGTCAAGGCGATCCGTGCCGGCCAGGTCCAGCTGACCGATGGCTATGTGACCATACGCAATGGCGAGCTCTATCTGATCGGCTGCCGCATCAATGCGCTGCGCACCGCCTCGACCCACGTCAACCCCGAGGCCGACCGCACCCGCAAGCTGCTGATGCACAAGGCCGAGATCAAGCGCCTGATCGGCAAGGTCGAGCAGCGTGGCTTCACCCTGGTGCCGCTGAACCTGCACTACAAGGGCGCGCGGGTGAAGGTCGAGATCGCACTGGCCAAGGGCAAGGCCGAGCACGACAAGCGCGACACCGAGAAGAAACGCGACTGGGAGAGAGAGAAGGGCCAGCTGATGCGGCACAAGGTGTCGGCCAAGAGCTGAGCGCGCCCTGCCCTCAGGCACTCAAGCAGCCAGCTGCCGCAGCGCCTGCTCGATGTCGGCGCGCAGATCGGCCTCGGCCTCCAGGCCGATCGCAAATCGCACCAGGTGGCCACCCGCATAGGGCAGCGCCAGGTTTCGACTGTGCGTCATGTCGTAGGGCACTGCCAGGCTCATCGGCCCGGCCCAGGAATAGCCGATGCCGAACAGCTGCAGCGCATCGACGAAGGCATCGACCTGCTCTTGGGTGTAGTCGGCCTTGAACACGACCGAGAACAGGCAGCCGGCGGCCGTGCAGGTCTCGGCCCAGAAGCTATGCCCCGGCGAGCCGGGCAGCGCCGGATGCAGCACCTGGGCGATCTCGGGCCGCGTCGCCATCCACTCGGCCAGGGCCCGCGTCGTGCGGTCCTGGGCGTGATAGCGCAGCTCGACGCTGGGCAGGCCGCGCAGCACCAGCTCGACGTCATTCATGCCCACGCCCACGCCCAGCTGGCGGTGTGCATGGCTGATGCGCTTGTGCAGCCCGTGGTCCGCGGTGACGATGGAGCCCATCAGCACGTCGGCGCCGCCCGAGGGGTACTTGGTCAGCGCGTTCATCGACACGTCGACGGCGAGGCCTCCTTGGCGGTTCTCCAGGTCGAAAGGATTGAAGGCAAGACCCGACCCCCAGGTATTGTCCAGCGCCACCAGCACGCCCTTTTCGCGGCAGGCCCGCACCAGGCCCAGCAGATCCGGATACTCCATCGTGATCGAGCCGGCCGCCTCGACCCACACCAGCTTGGTGGCCGGCGTCAGCATGGCGGCCAGTGCGGCGGCATCCAGCGGGTCATAGACGCGGTGGGTGACGCCGAAGTCTTCCATCAGGCCTTCGGAGAACACGCGGTTCTGACCGTAGACGTTGTCCGGTATCAGCACCTCGTCGCCGGGGCGCAGCAGGCCGAAGTTGATGGTCGTGATCGCGGCCAGGCCGCTGGGTGCCAGCAGGCAGTGCTTGCCGCCCTCCAGGGTGGCCACACGGGCCATCAGGGTGAAGCTGGTCGGGGTGGCATGCAGGCCGTAGATATAGCCCTCGTCGCGCGCCACCGGGCGGCGCATCTCGGCGCAGTCCTTGAACAGAATCGTCGAGGCCTTGTACACCCCGGTCGGGATGGCCGCATAGCCTTCGGGGGCTTGGTAGGGGTGGTGGATCTGTTCGGTGCTGGGGGCGCGCTTCATCGGTCGATTCGATTCCAAGGTGTTGTAGCCCGGATGCAATCCGGGACAAGACAAGGCAAGACGCCCCCGGATTGCATCCGGGCTACGTCAGATGGGCTGGGCAATCAAGTCATGCCCGTCGGTGGACACGACTCGGGCCTTGGTGAACTCACCCACCTTCAGCGTCTTCGAGGCCTTCTCCGGCGGCAGCAGGCGCACCACGCCATCGATCTCGGGGGCGTCGGCATAGCTGCGGCCGATACCACCCTTGCGACCCATCGCCGGTGCGGAATCGACCAGCACCTGCAGGGTCGCACCGATGCGGCGCTTCAGCTTCTCGGTCGAGACGGCCTCGGCCACCGCCATGAAGCGGGCGCGGCGTTCCTCGCGCACTTCCTCCGGCAAGGCGCCGTCAAGGTCATTGGCCGTGGCGCCGCCGACCGGCGAATAGGCAAAGCAGCCGGCGCGGTCGATCTGCGCCTCGCGCAGAAAGTCCAGCAGCGATTCGAACTGTTCTTCGGTCTCGCCGGGGAAGCCGGCGATGAAGGTGCTGCGGATGACAATCTCGGGGCAGATCTCGCGCCAGCGCAGGATGCGCTCCAGATTGCGCTCGCCGCTGGCCGGGCGCTTCATGCGCTTGAGCACCTCGGGATGGGCGTGCTGGAACGGCACGTCCAGATAGGGCAGCACCAGGCCTTCGGCCATCATCGGGATGATCTCGTCCACATGGGGATAGGGATAGACGTAGTGCAGGCGCACCCAGGCGCCATGCTTCTTGGCCATCTCACCCAGCGAGGCCACCAGATCGAACAGCTTGGTCTTGACCGGCTTGCCGTCCCAGAAACCGGTGCGGTACTTGATGTCCACGCCATAGGCGCTGGTGTCCTGGCTGATGACCAGCAACTCCTTCACGCCCGATTCGAACAGGCGCTGCGCCTCGCCCAGCACTTCGCCGATCAGGCGCGAATCGAGGTCGCCGCGCATGCTCGGGATGATGCAGAACGAGCAGCGGTGGTTGCAGCCCTCGGAGATCTTCAGGTAGGCGTAGTGCTTGGGCGTCAGCTTGATGCCCTGCGCAGGCACCAGATCGACAAAGGGGTCGTGGGGCTTGGGCACATGCAGATGCACGGCGTCCATCACCTCCTGCGTGGCGTGGGGCCCGGTCACCGCCAGCACGCTGGGGTGCATCTCGCGCACCAGGCTGCCCGCGTCGGCGCTGCTCGCACCGGCCTTGGCGCCCAGGCAGCCGGTGACGATGACCTTGCCGTTCTCGGCCAGCGCCTCGCCAATGGTGTCCAGGCTTTCCTTGACGGCATCGTCGATGAAGCCGCAGGTGTTGACGATCACCAGATCGGCGCCGGCAAAGGTCTTGGAGGTTTCGTAGCCTTCGGCGCGCAACTGCGTCAGGATCAGCTCGGAGTCAGTGAGTGCCTTGGGACAGCCGAGGGACACGAAGCCGATTTTGGGGGCGGAGGCAGCCGCAATGATTTCGCTCATAGGCGCGATTTTGACTCATCCCGCTGACACCGCAGGATGAGCCGGCCCGGATTCAGGTCTTGGGCGGGAAGCCGGGCACGCCAGGAATCCCGGGGAAAAGGCTGCCGGCCTGCTTCTGCATCTGCTCCTGCATCTGCACGAACAGGTTCTTGCTCTGCTCCAGATAGCTGCCCATCAGGCCCTGCATCACCGGCGCCTGGCCGTTGAGGAACTGGGTCCACATCTCGGGGCTGAAGCTCTTGGGGTCGTAGAGGCCCTTGGTCGGGTCGCTGAGCTTGGTCTGCAGGTCCACCAGGGTCTGCATATTCTTCTCAAGGTAGGCGCCCATCATGCCCTGCATCGCATGACCGTAGAAACGGATGATCTGGGCCAGCACCTGGGTGCTGAACATGGGCATGCCGCCGGTTTCCTCTTCCAGGATGATCTGCAACAGGATGCTGCGCGTCAGGTCTTCAGAGGTCTTGGCGTCGCGCACCTCGAAGATGGTGGCTTCCAGCACCATCTTCTTGACGTCGGCGAGCGTGATGTAGCTGCTGGTCTGGGTGTCGTAGAGCCGGCGGTTGGGGTACTTCTTGAGGATGCGCACCCCCGGCTTGGCCGATGCGGTTTCGTCCTTGGCGTCCGCAGACGCGCTGCGGCGAGCAGTGACCATGTAGCAAGCTCCTTGTGCAAGTGCAGCAAAGATTCTAGGAGCCCGCTCCGAGCGCCCCCGAAAGGGTTTACCCGCGCGGGCCCCTCCGGCGGGCGCTGGGTGGAGCTTTCAGGCCCCTCGCCTGCGCCGGGCAGCAAGCGCCAGGCCGACCAGACCGGCCAGCATCAGGGCATAGCTCTGCACCTCGGGCACGGCTACCGTGATGGCGCCGCTGTACGAGCCCGCGCCCAGCGGGTTGCCGTCACCGTCCAGCACAGCGCCGAACACGGTCAGGCTCAGCGGGGTGCCGCTGCTGACCTGGGCCTGGAACATGAAGTCGGTCTGGCCCAGCTCGGGGAAGTAGCTGAAGTCCTGCCCGTTCAGGCTGGCGCTGAAGAAGCTGACCGGCCCGGCAAGGCTGGACAGGGTCACCGACACCAGGCCATCAACGGCCGCCGGCTTGAAGCTGAAGGTATCGACAAACAGGCCGTCAACCGCCTGGGTGAAAGCACCCGACTGCAGGCCCGGCCCGGCCGGCATCAGCAGCACCGGATCGGGTGGCGCAGCCCATGCCAGGCTGGTGGAGCCGGCAAGGGCGATGGCACCGAAAATGCGTTGATGAAATTTCATGATGGCGTCCTTCTTCACTTGGCGCCCGGGATCGGCGTGTCGAGGTAGGGAAAGGCCGGCATCAAGGGCCGGGTCGCCTGGTCCACCGCGTCATGCAGACTGAACGCGGTGCTGCCGAGCGGCACGGCGGTGGGTTTGCAACTGGCGCCGAAGCCCAGCGCATTGGCATTGCCATTGGCCATGCACAGGCCACCCATCATCGCGATCAGCGAGATATCGACCACATCGTCCTTGGGCCGACGGCCATTCGGATAGCCGGCAAAGTCCGAGCCACCGGCCAGGATGCTGCCGACGATGCCCAGCCGGTTCTGGTTCGCAAAGGGCACGGCCGGTATGGCCGTGTTCAGGCGCTGCATTTCCGACGGCGTGATCATGCCCAGCTGGTTGACGCCCTGAATGCCGGTCAGGAAGGTTGTCACCAGGTCATTGCGCCCGGCGTTGCTGGGGGCAAAGGCGCCGGCAGCCTGGCCGAAGGCGACCTCGATCAGCGCCGGCAGCGTCGGATTCGTCACATAGTCGGCGAACTGAAGATCGTCCTTGGGGCTGGAGCTGTTGAAGCGGTCCTTGTCGGGCAGACCGATCACCACCTCGTTGACCAGGGGCATGCCCAGGCGCGAGACTTGCGTCCAGCCACCGCCCGGAATCAGGGTCGTGGCATGGCCCTTGGCAGGGCTTGGCGTCAGGTACTGGCCCTGGCGCAGGCTGGCGCTGGTCCAGCCGCCAATCACGGGGTGTGTGGCATCCGCGACCAGGCAGCTGGCTGCCACCTCGATCGCCAGTTCGGTCACGTTCTTGTCGGCCAGATCGTCCTTGCCGGCAGCGATCAGGCCCGGATCGGTGATCACGCCCAGCGGCGCATTGACCAGATCGAAGATCACGCCCAGATTGACGGCGAACGGGTCCTTGCGCTGGCCGACGAAGACCCGTCCTGGCGTGGCGCAGCCGGGGATGTTGACCTCATGCACATGCTGGGCGGCGTAGCCCGGATAGTCCGGAATGGTCTTGCTGCCGATGTTGTCCACCGGCTTGTCGAACACCGCAGAGCCGCTGCCAACGTGGGTCAGGGCCGCGCTCAGGCCGGTGCGGCGGTCGCCGCGGATGACGTTCACGCTGAAGCTCTCGTTCAGGTTCAGCGCCGCGGCGTTGGATGCGCTGACGACACCGGCCTGGATGATGGGAATCGGCACCGACTTGTTGTTGATCAGCAGCGCGATCGCCTTCAATGTGTTCTTGAAGCGGAACTGGAAGGTGATGTCTTCCCGCGCATCGCCGTTGTTGTCGATATGAATCTCGTAGAGCGCGTTCGGGTCCAGCGAGAAGTAGTTGGGCCCGCCATAGCCGTCCTGCAGCGGCAGGTAGTTGGCAATCAAGGTCACGAAGCCGGCCCGGCCGCCCGAGCCGTCGGCGGCCACGCCCTCGTAGCTGTTGAACATATAGAAGTCGGCGGCGTCCACCTTGGGCTGGGTGGTGATGAACGGCGCCTCGCGGTGGCTGGATGCCTGCGCGACGCTCAGATAGCCGCCCAGGCAAGCGCCCAGGCACAGCGCGGCGAGCCGCCGCCGCGATGCGGTTGAGTCAGTGGTCTTCATGCGTTGGTCCTCGAAGTGATTGGCCTTCCCGGCCTGCTTCACAGCAGGCGCGGAGTCGTGAGCAGCGCTCCATGGCAACGCGCTCAATCACCGTACGCGGACCCCGGACCGGCGGATGCGGGCCGCCAGGCCGCCGGGAACTTCGTTCTAGGGGGGTCGCTCGGGGCGCTACAGCACCTGCTGCTGCAGCTCCGGGAACACCTTGCCAATCTTGCCCAGCAGGTAGTCGCCATAGCTGCCGGCAAAGGTGTGCACATTGCTCTGGTCCCAGCGCGAGCCGCTGTCCTCCTCGGGCGCGGGCCGGCTGGGATAGTTGAACAGGCGGAACAATATCAGCGGGTCGGCCGTGTAGCGGTCCGCGAAGTAGTCGGCCGGCAGCTCGAGGCTCAAGGCGATGCCGCGCATCAGCGCATGGCCCAGGCCGGTGACGGCTTCCAGATAGGCCAGCACCGTGTCACGAAAACCCGGCAGATCCGGCCACAGATTGGGCCCATGCACCGGCGTGCCGGCGCGCACCAGCGGATGGTCCGGGCCAAGCTCGCTGCCCAGGTACAGGCCCTCCTTCCAGTCCGGCATGCCCGAGGTCAGCTCGCCGCCGGTCTTGAAATAGCCCGCCATGCCCGCCCGCCCAACGCCATGCGCCATTGCAGCTTGGTGGTTTCGTCCAGCGCAAAGAACTGGCGGCTCAGGCGCTCCAGCTCATCAATCAGCGGCTGCGGCACCGCATGGCCGACGGCATAGAAGAAGCCGTGGGCGCGGCAGGCCAGGGCAATCTGCTGCGCCACTGCGCCCAGCGCCTCGGCGCCGGCTCGCGGGTCCGACAGCGCCTGGACGTTGATGACCGGAAGTTGTTGTGTTGCCATGGGAGTGATGGTCAGGGCTGATGCCATGCAGGTCGCGAAGCACTCTTCATGAGCTTATGACGGATTAGCAAATACAAAAACCATCGTTCCCTGAACAAGCTGTTGTTGGCAAGCTGGCTGGAACGTGACAACAGCCAGGAGCTCACCATGAGCACGCCCTATCGCCCACCTCGTCTACTGATCATCCCCGGCCTGCGCGACAGCGGGGTGGCCCATTGGCAGACCTGGCTGCAGCAGCAGTACCGTGATGCACGCCGCGTCGTGCAGCGCGACTTCAGCCGACCCGATCTGCAGCGCTGGGCCGACCGCATCCACAGCTCGCTGGACAGCGCCGGTGGCGGCGAGTGGATCGCCGTGGCCCACAGCTTCGGCTGCCTGGCGCTGGCACGCCACCTGCACGAGCACCCTGACTCACCGATACGCCAGGCCCTGCTGGTGGCACCTGCCGAGCCCGACAAGTTCGGCCTGGCCGAGCTGCTGCCGCATCAGCGCCTGGGTCCGCCCAGCACCCTGGTGGCCAGCCAGAACGACCCGTGGATGAGCGCCTCCAGCGCGCTGCGCTGGGCCAGCCGCTGGGGCTCGACCTTCACCAACCTTGGCGCGGTGGGCCATATCAATACCGAGTCGGGCTTCGGCCCCTTCCCCTTCGCCAAGCGCTGGGTCGAATCCGCCAAGGCCCGTGCCGCGCGCGACCATAGGTCGCATCACGCCGCCTTCGGCGAATGGTCGTTCGCGGTCTGAAGCTTCAACGCCTCACCCGCCGTGACGGCGCAACGCCGATTTGATTCGGAAAACAAAAAAGCTCCAGACCGATGAAGTCTGAAGCTTTTTGATCCTACCAATTTTGGTAGGCGCGATTGGACTCGAACCAACGACCCCCACCATGTCAAGGTGGTGCTCTAACCAGCTGAGCTACGCGCCTAAGAGCCTCGCAGTATATACCGGAAAATCAAGGCGCCGCAAGATTTGCGGAAAAATCATTTTCGTCTTGCGCCGCGCACGCCGTTGACCTGGCACACGCTGCGCAGCACCTGCTGCAGTCGGGCCGAGTCCGCGACCTCGACGGTGAAGGTCATCCAGGCGGTGTCACCCTTGGCGCCGCGGGTCGCCTTCATCGACTGGGTGTTGACGCTGGTGACGTTCATCTTCTCCTTGGCGAACACGTCCAGCACATCGCGCAGCAGGCCCTGCCGGTCGGTTGACTCGACCATCACATCGACCGGATAAACGCTGGGCGCCGTGCTGCTGGCCGTGCCCCAGGTGACCGGGATCTGCCGCTCGGGTGCGCTGCTGGCCATCTGGCGGAAGTTGCTGCAGGCGATGCGGTGGATGGCCACACCCTTGCCGCGGGTCACGTAGCCACCGATCGCATCCGGTGGCGCCGGGCGGCAGCAGCGGGCGAGACTCGTCAGCAGCGAATCGACACCGACCACCAGCACGCCGCCCTTGGGCGCGGCGCCACCGGTGCCTGGTCGTGAGTAGCGCTTGGCCAGCCATTCGTCCTCGGGCTGCACAGGTTCAACCGGGCGCAGCAGCGTCTCGATATTGCGCAGCGAGAACTCGTCCTTGCCAACGACCTCGAACAGCGCATCGGCGCTCTTGAAGCCCAGCTGCGAGGCCAGGTCTTCGAGCTTGACGGCCGTCTTGCCCTCGCGCTGCAGCAGCTTCTCGACCAGCTCGCGGCCCTTGGCCACCGTCTGCGCCTGGGCCAGCGCATTGAACCAGGCCCGCACCTTGGCCTTGGAGCGCTGGCTTTGCAGATAGCCCAGCTCGGCATTCAGCCAGTCCAGCGACGGGCCGCCCTCCTTGATGGCGATGACCTCGACCGTCTGGCCACTTTTCAGCGGTGTGTTCAGCGGCACCATCACCCCGTCGACCTTGGCGCCACGGCAGCGGTGGCCCAGATCGGTGTGCAAGGCATAGGCGAAGTCGATCGGTGTGGCGTTGGCGGCCAGTTCGACGATGGTGGCCTGCGGCGTGAACACATAGATGCGCTCGTCGAACACGGCCGGTGCGCCGCCGGTCTGCCCGGTGTCGGATTCGACGCCGGATTCGACAAAATCCCGCTCCCAGGCCAGCAGCTGGCGCAGCACCGCCTTGCGCGCCTGGGCCACCTGGTCCTCGAAGTCACCCACCGCGCTGACGCCGGCGTAGCCCTTGGCGCCCGCCTCCTTGTAGGCCCAGTGCGCGGCTACGCCGTGCTCGGCATGCTCGTGCATCGCGCGGGTGCGTATCTGCACCTCCATCGGCCGCTCCTGCGCGTCCAGCACCACGGTGTGCAGCGACTGGTAGCCATTCGGCTTGGGCTTGGCGATGTAGTCGTCGAACTCCCCGGCCACCGGCTTGTAGTGCTCATGCAGATGGCTGAGCACCGCGTAGCAGTCGCGCAGCTCGGGAACGATCACACGCAGCGCGCGCAGATCGAACACGCGCTCGATGTTCAGGCCCTTGCCCTGCATCTTCTTCCAGATGCTGTACAGATGCTTGGGCCGGCCCTGCACCTCGGCGGCAATGCCCTGGGCCTTCAGCTCGTCCTGCAGCGCACAGCGTGCACTGTCCACGCCCTGAGCGCGCTCGATGCGCTTTTCGTCCAGCGAGCGGGCGACGCGGCGGTAGTTCTCGGGGTCGAGGAAGCGGAAGGACAGGTCCTCGATCTCCCATTTGATCTGCCAGATGCCCAGGCGGTTGGCCAGCGGCGCGAACACCTGCAGAGACTCGCGCGCCAGCGCCCGTGGGCATTCGGTCTTGGTGGCGGCGAAGAAGCGCAAGGTCTGCAGCCGCGAGGCCAGGCGCAGCAGCACCACGCGAAGGTCACGCGAGAAGGCCAGCAGCATCTTGCGCACGCGCTCGGTCTGCACCGCCTTCTGTTCCTCGCCGACCTGGGCCTCGCGCGCGGCGCGCTGGATCTGCACCAGCTTGCGCGTGTGCGTGACCAGGCTGGCATAGGACTCGCCAAAGGCCTTGCTGACCACCTCCTCGGGCTTGGCCAGATAGTCGCCGGCATAGACCAGGTAGGAGGCCGCGCGCATCGAAGGCGCGGCGCCGATGGACAGCAGGATCTCGGATACGCCATCGGCATGGGCCAGTGCCTCCTCGCCGGTGTCCAGCATCTCGCCGGACAGCAGCGGCTCGGCAAAGGCGCGCGCACGCTCCAGCGGTGAGGCTTCGCCGACGGGGCCGGGGCCGCTGGCCTCCAGCAGCGCGACTATTGGGGCGGCCGTCTCAGGGCGGGCCGCAAGCTCAGTCTTCATTCAGGAAATCTTGCACCACTTGGATTTGTTCATCGCTCACCAAGGTCGGCGCATGGCCGACGCCGGCAAACTCGTGCAGCCGCGCCTTGGGTCCGCGCTGAGTCATGGCCTGGGCGGTGGCGGCCGACAGCAGATCGGAGTCCGCTCCGCGCAGCAGCAGGGTCGGCTGGCGCAGCGCGTCATAGGCCTGCCACAAGGCCGCCTCGCCGGCCGACGCCAGCTCGGGCGTGACGCCGCGAAACGGCACGGCGATCTGCGGATCGTAGTGCAGCTTCAGACCTGTCCCTTCCGCTTTGAACATCGGCCTGGACAGCGCCAGCCATTGCTCCGGCGTGTGCGGGCCGAAGCTCTGCGAGATCGTCCACAGATAGGCGGCACCCTGCTCCACTGTCTCCACATGCAGGGGCATGCCCAGATAGGTGCCGATGCGCTGCAGCGCCTGGTACTGGATCGCAGGGCCCACATCATTGAGCATCAGCCGGCGCACCGGGGACTGCGGCAGCGCAGCGAGGCCCAGGCCAATCAGCCCGCCCATCGAGGTGCCCAGCCAGTCCACCTGGGCCACATCGAGCCGGGCCAGCAGAGTGACCATATCGGCCACATAGGCCGGGATCTGGTAGCCCTGCGGGTTGGCCAGCCAGTCCGACTGGCCGCGGCCCACCACATCGGGGCAGATCACCCGGTAGCGATCGCTCAGGCGCTGCGCCAAAGTATCGAAATCGCGCCCCTGCCGGGCCAGCCCGTGCACGCAGACCAGCACCCTCGGGTTGCTGCGCTCGCCCCACTCCCAGTACGCCATCCGATGCAGGCCGGAAGCGCCCAGACATTGCACATTGTTCAGCCTCGGTTCCGCCATGATGTGATCCTTCTTTGATAATGGATCGTAGCAACCCTTAGGAGTACTGACATGTTGAAAGGTAAATGCGCCTTGGTGACCGGCTCCACCAGCGGCATCGGCCTGGGCATCGCTTTGAGCCTTGCCCGCCAGGGCGCGAACATCGTGCTGAACGGTTTTGGTGACGCCGAGGCGCCCAAGGCCGAGGTCGCGGCAGTGGGCAAAGATCATGGAATTCGGGTGGGCTACCACGGCGCCGACATGAGCAAGCCTGCCGAAATCGAGGCCTTGATGGCCTACGCCCAGGCCGAATTCGGCGGTGTCGACATCCTGGTCAACAACGCCGGCATCCAGTATGTGGCGCCGGTGCAGGACTTTCCGGCCGAGCGCTGGGACGCCATCATTGCCATCAACCTGAGCTCGGCCTTCCACACCACCCGTCTGGCCGTCCCGGGCATGCTGGCCAAGGGCTGGGGCCGCATCATCAACGTCGCTTCGGCCCATGGGCTGGTGGCCTCGGCGCAGAAGTCGGCCTATGTGGCCGCCAAGCATGGCTTAGTGGGCTTCACCAAGTCGGTGGCGCTGGAAACGGCCACCAGCGGCATCACCGTCAACGCGATCTGCCCCGGCTGGGTGCTGACGCCTCTGGTGCAAAAGCAGGTGGACGCCCGCGCCGCCGCCGAGGGCGTGGATGGCGAGGAGGCCAAGCGCCGCATGCTGGCCGAGAAACAGCCCTCGCTGCAGTTCACCACGCCCGATGAGCTGGGCGAACTGAGCGTTTTCCTGTGCTCTTCCGCCGCCAACAATGTCCGCGGGCAAGCCTGGGCCATGGATGGCGGTTGGACCGCTCAGTAGCCTGGCCTTATTTGGTCATCTGCACCGTGCCGTTGACCGAGACAGTGACCGTGGCCTTGCCGGCCTCCACCGGCAGGGCCTCGTCGGCCGCGGCGCCCATGGCCTTCGTCCGCGGTGAGGCCATGGCCGCGTAGCGCATCGGCTCATCGCCGCTGATGCTGATCTCGGCAATGCCGTAGCCGGTATAGCCGAACTGCTTGGCATAGTCGGCTGCCTTGGCGCGGTAGCGGGCGATCGCCTGGGCCGAGACCTCGGCCTCGGCGCGCTCGCGCTGCTCGCGCGACAGGTTGTAGCCCACGCGGGCAATCGTCATCGTGCTGATGCGGCCGGTCAGCTGGGCGATGGCCGGGGCATCCTTGCCCTCGACCAGGAGCTCGGCCGTGCCCTGCCAGCCGGTGATGCCGCCCTTGCTGCTGTAGCGCGGGTAGAGCGAGAAATTGCCGGTCTGCACCTCGACCAGGCCCGGCCTGGCGGCCTTCTTGGCTTCGGCCAGGGCCGCGTCCAGCGCCTGTTTCAGTCCGGACTGCACCGTCGCCGCATCGGTGCCTTCACGGGTGGTGCTGAAGGCCACGGCCAGCACATCGCGCGTCACCTCCACCGAGGCGCTGGCATTCAGGCTCAGCAGGTCACGCCTCACCGGGTCGGCGGCCTGGGCCGTGACGGCGCCAAGCGCCAAGGACAGCAGTGCAACAGTCTTTTGCATCTTCAAAACTCCCTGAAATCCGTAACAACGCAGTTTGACCGCCAAGGGTAGCGCTCAAAGCGCAAGATTTGTAACCGAAGGTCAGTTACAAACTCAAGACCGGCAAAGCTCGCCACAATGGCGCTGTTACAAATTTCGAGGCCTGCCATGAGCACCGCTGCACCCGCCCGCCCCAACCGCATTGCCGTCGTCGATGACGATGCGCGCATCCGCGACCTGCTGCGCCGCTATCTGACGCAGGAAGGCTTCGAGGTCCTGCTGGCCGAAGATGGCAAGTCGCTGAACAAGCTGCTGACCCGCGAGACGGTGGACCTGATCGTGCTCGATCTGATGCTGCCCGGCGAGGATGGCCTGTCGATCTGCCGGCGCCTGCGCGCCGCCAATGACCTGACGCCCATCATCATGCTCACCGCCAAGGTCGAGGAGGTGGACCGTATCGTCGGCCTCGAGGTCGGTGCCGATGACTACATGCCCAAGCCCTTCAATCCGCGCGAGCTGCTGGCCCGCATCCACGCCGTGCTGCGCCGCCGCCCGGCGATGGAAGCCCCCGGCGCCCCGACCAAGGAGGCGATGACGGTCAATTTCGGCCCGTTCGAGTTCGATCTGGCCCAGCGCCGCCTGACCAAGGATGGCGAGCAGCTGCAGCTGACGACCGGCGAGTTCTCGATGCTGAAGGCCCTGGTACGCCACCCGCGCCAGCCGCTCTCGCGCGACAAGCTGGCCCAGCTCGCCCGCGGCCGCGAGTTCGAGCCCTTCGACCGCAGCCTGGACGTGCAGATCTCGCGCCTGCGCAAGATGCTGGAACCCGACCCGACCCAGCCGCGCTATATCCAGACGGTCTGGGGCGTGGGCTATGTCTTCGTGCCGGATGGCACGTCCTGACCCCCGCGTGACCCCGTCCCCGGCTCGGACTCAGGCAAGATCGGGCCCATGTCCGTGAGCAAGCTCGCCCTGAGTCTCTTCTGGCGCACCTTCTTCCTGCTGGCCATGCTGCTGGCCGGGGGAGTGTTCGCCTGGGTGCAGACCTTTCGTGCGCTGGAGGCCGAGCCGCGCGCGCTGCAGTCGGCCCAACAGCTGGCCAGCCTGGTCAATCTGACGCGCAGCGCCCTGCTGCAGACCGATGGCATCAACCGCATCGCCATGGTCAAGACGATGTCGGACGAGGACACGGTCAAGGTGCTGCCGCGCGAAAAAGGCGACCGCTGGCAGGCCTATGAGTCAGACACCTTCACCCGCAGCATTGCCGACGGCCTGCGCGCCCAGTTGGGCCCGGGCACCGTGGTGGCCAAGAGCGTCAATGACCAGGCCGGCCTGTGGGTCGGCTTCAACATCGACACCGACCCGTTCTGGCTGCGCACCGACCTGGCCCGCGTGCAGCCGGTGAGCCTGGAGATCTGGGGGCCCTGGGTGGCGATTGCGCTGATCGCAACCATTCTCGGCTCGGTGGGCATCGCCCGGCTGATCAACGAGCCGCTGCGCGAGCTCAGTTCGGCGGCCAGCCGCATCCGCGAGGGCGAGTACGACTCGCGCCTGGACGAGAACACCCGCACCAGCGAGATCCGTGAGGTCAATATGGGCTTCAACCGCATGGCACGCGAGCTGGCCAAGGTGGACGAGGACCGCGCCGTGATGCTGGCCGGCATCTCGCACGACCTGCGCACGCCACTGGCACGCCTGCGGCTCGAGGCCGAGATGAGCGTGCACGATGAGGAGGCACGCCGCAATATGGCGCTGGACATCGACCAGCTCGACGCCATCATCGACAAATTCCTTGACTACTCACGCCCCGGCGAGGTGATGCTGGAGCCGGTGCCGCTGGCCCTGCTGGTCGAGCGCGAGATCAACGCCTTCCGCAACCCGGAGCAGATCCGCATCCGGGCCCAGGTGCCGGGCGACATCATGGTGCTGGCCGACGACACCGAGCTGGGCCGGGTGCTGCAGAACCTGTTCGAGAATGCCCGCCGCTACGGGCTGAGCGCCGCAAGCGGCATGGCCGAGGTCGAGGTCAGCGCCGAGCGTGTCGGCGCCTTTGTCAATATCCGCGTGCGCGACCACGGCGCCGGCGTGCCGCCGGAAAAGCTAGCCCAGCTGACCACGCCCTTCTTCCGCGGCGACACCGCCCGCACCGCCGCCACCGGTGCCGGTCTGGGCCTGGCCATCGTCGAGAAGGCGCTGCAGCGCATGGGCGGCAGCCTGGAGCTGCAGAACGCGCCGGGCGGCGGCCTCTTGGCCATCGTGCAGATGCGCCGCACCGCCGCTTAAGCCGCGTCGCTCACCGGCCGGGGCACCAACAGGCACACGGCCCGCGTCTCGATCGCCCTGCCCTCGCCCACCGGCCCCATCTTCTCGGCCGTCTTGGCCTTCACATTGATCTGGCCCGGGTGCAGCTGCAGCACTTCGGCAAGCCTAGCCACCATGGCCGGAATGTGCGGCGCCATCTTGGGCGCCTGGGCAACGATGGTGGCATCGATATTGCCCACCACCCAGCCGGCGGCGGCCACCCGGGCCTGGGCCTCGGCCAGCAGCACCATCGAGTCGGCGCCCTTGAACTCGGCCGCGGTGTCGGGAAAGTGACGGCCGATGTCGCCCAAAGCGGCCGCGCCCAGCAGCGCGTCGGTGATGGCATGGGCCAGCGCGTCTGCGTCCGAATGGCCCAAGAGGCCGTGGCTGTGGGGAATGGTGATGCCGCCCAGAACCAGGGGGCGGCCGGTGACGAGCGCATGGGTGTCCCAGCCCTCGCCGATGCGAAACGGTGCGTGTGTCATGCCGACAGCGTAGCGCATCGGTTATGGTCGCGGCTTTGCGCCGCGCTGAAGCCCATGCTTGAACACCTAGCCCCACGCTTGCTGAGCGCTTTGCTCGCAGCCTGCGCCATCGGCCTGCCGACGGCCGCGCAGGCCCAGGCCGCCACTCGGGATGCCGCGCCGCTGCGCCCCCGTGTGGCCCTGGTGCTGTCGGGTGGCGGCGCGCGGGGCCTGGCCCATATCGGCGTGCTGCGCGAGCTGGAGGCGATGCGCGTCCCGGTGGACATCGTGGTGGGCACCAGCATGGGTGCCGTCGTCGGCGGGGCCTTCGCCGCCGGGCGCAAGGTTGACGAGCTGGAGGCCTTTGTACGCCAGGCCAACTGGGACGGCATCCTGGCCGACCGCCCGCCGCGCCAGGAACTGGCCTTTCGCCGCCGCGAGGAGGACCTGGTCGTGCCCTCGCGCATCGAGCTGGGCCTGGGCCGGCAAGGCATCGCGCTGCCGCCGGCCGCGGCCGGCAACAGCGCCTTGGAGTTCACTCTGGAACGCCTGGTCGCCGAGGGCCGCGGCGACTGGCCGGTGAATCAGCTGGCCCTGCCCTTTCGCGCCCTGGCCACCGACCTGGCCACCGGCGAGCTGAAGCAGCTGACCGACACGCCGCTGTTCCTGGCCATGCGCGCCTCGCTGGCCGTGCCGGGCGTGTTCGCCCCGGTGCGGGTCGAGGGCCGGCTGGTCGTCGACGGCGGCCTGGTGCGCAATCTGGGCGTGGACGTGGCCCGCGAGATGGGCGCGCAGATCATCATCGCCGTCAATGTCGGCACGCCGCTGATGGACGAGAAGGACATCACCAGCGCCGTCAGCGTGGCCAACCAGATGCTGCAGATCCTGACCGAGCAGAACGTCAAGCGCTCGGTGGCCGAGTTGAAGCCCGTTGACGTGCTGATCTCGCCCAAGCTGGGCGATGTGAGCTTCATCGACTTCAAGCGCTTCGACGCCGCGATTGCCGCCGGCCGCGAGGCGGCCCGGGCGGTGGCGCCTCGGCTGCAGGCCCTGGCCTTGTCGGCCGAGGCCTATGCCGAGCAGGAACTGGCCCGTCAAATCACCCCGGTGGCCTTGGCAAGGGCGCTGCCGCTGGCAAGTCTGAAGGTCCAGGGCACGCGCCATGCCGATCCCGAGACCGTGCGCGCCGAGACCGGCCTTGAGCTGGGCAAGCCCGTGACCCTGGCCGAGGTCAACAAGGCCGCCGCCGCCCTCTATGGCAGCGGTGACTTCGACCGCGTCGAAACCCAGGTCAGCGACCAGGACGGCAGGCGCCACGTCAATATGAATCTGACCGAGGCGCAATGGGGCCGCAGCCGCATCCGCCTGGGTCTGGAGCTTTACAGCAACTTCGGCGAGAGCAATCGCTTCACCCTGGTGGCCATGCATGTGGCCTCGCTGCTCAACGACTGGGGTGGCGAGCTGCGCAGCGTGGCCCGCCTGGGCAACCGGCGTGGCTTCAGCAGCTCGTTCACGCAACCGCTGGGGCCGGGTTCGGCCTGGTATCTGAGCCCTGGCTTCAGCTACGAGGACTCAGGCTTCGACGCCTTCGAGCAGGGCCGCATCACATCGCGCTGGGGCGCGCGCGAGCGTTCGGTGTCGCTGGCGCTGGGGCGCCGGCTGGGACAATGGGGTGATCTGCAGGTCGGCGTGGGCCGGGTGCAGTCCAGCGCACGGCAGCTGCTGCCCGAGGTGGCCGATCAAAGCGACGCCCAGGTCTCCGTCGCCGCCTACTACGCGCAATGGCGGGTGGACACGCTGGACTCCGTGACCTTTCCCAGCCGCGGCAATCTGATCGACGCGCGCATCGAACGACTGCGTCTGCCGCAGGGCAGTCCGCACCATCGCCTGAACTTCCTCGGCCTCAGCGCCTTCAGCTGGGGCAGCTGGGCCGGCCATGTCTACACCGAGTGGGCCCATTCGCAGCTGGGCTCGACGAGCTCGCTGGGCGGATTTCTGCGCCTGTCGGGCCTGCCTGACAACTCGCTCAGCGGCAGCAGCATAGGCTTCGGCCGCTTCGTGATGGCCAAGCGGCTGGGCGAAATGCCGGTGGGCCTGGGCGGGGCCATACGCGCCGGCTTCTCGCTCGAAGCCGGCGCAGGCCGAGAGCGCAGCCAGGCCCTGGGCCGGGCCGACCTCCGGCTGGCGACCAGCATGTTCCTGTCGGTCGACACCCGTTTCGGCCCGCTCTACCTGGCCGTGGGCAGCGCGCGCTCCAGCGGCAATGTGATCAGCAATGCGGCCTATCTCTACTTAGGTCCATTCTGGTGATCAGGGTGCCGCCCCCCTTCGCATCGCCGTGAACGGACTAAACTCCCAGGAGCGCAGCCCCACCAGCAGGGTGTAGCCGTCGCGCTCGACCGGTTTCAGGCGCTGGTCGTCCTGGTGCTTGTGGGCCAGCTCGCCGGCAAGCTGGCGGATCTTCTGCACCAGTTCCTGGGCGCTGCCCTGCGACAGTCGGCCATGGACCAGCAGCAGGGTCTCGCCCTCGCCGTCGAAATTGCCCTTGAAGTAGTCATCGACAACATGGTCGCGGAAGAACTGCTGCACGGGCCCGTCGGCACGCCAGCGGAAGGCCCGTGACACACGCATGCGGTAGCGGTTCAGCGGCTTCAGCTCGATCAGGCCTAGGCGGTCGAGCTTGACCAGGTACTGGATGCACTCCGGCGCGGTCAAGGTGTAGGTGTCAACGATCTGCTCGAAGGTCCACTGGCCCAGGCAGCAGATCGACACCAGCAGCAGCCGCGGGTCGCTGACCAGCGAGCGCTCCTGAGCCAGGGTCAGGGTATCGGCATGGGGCGTGGCATCGGCCGCCTGGCGCAGCAGGTCTTCCATCGAGATGCCCACCGCCTTGCAGACCTGGGCCAGGCGCGACAGCGACATATCGCCCTGGGCAAACACCCGCTTCATGCTGGACTCGCTCATGTTCAGCGCCTTGGCCAGCACCTTGTAGGTCATGCCCACGCCGCGCATCTCGGCGCGCAGGACCTGCATCACGATCTCGGGCGAACTCATGCTTGCCTCCTCCTTGACATTGAGGTGGCCATAGTAGCGGATATCGGTACGTCAAGCGCCAAACACCGACCTCACGTACAAGAAGCTGGTACGCAACGCCCATGACGGCAACACTGCGACCCGTCGTGATCGTGCCCCGCAACGCAAGAGATTCCCCGGCTTCGCAGGCAGATGACGCGCTCAACCCTTAGGAGTACTGACAATGAACAAGTTCCAAATCCTGCTTGCCTCCGCGCTGACCGCTGTTGCCGGTGCCGCATCCGCCCAGGCCGCCGGCCAGTCCTATATCGGTGCCAGCATCGGCCTGCAGAACAAGTACAGCATCGAATGTGTCGGCGGCGCGGCCTGCGACAAGACCGGCAGCTTCGGCGGCAAGGTCTACGGCGGCTACAACATCGATCAGTTCGCCGTCGAAGGCATGGTCTTCAGCACCGGTCGCGCCAAGGGCAGCGTGCTCAAGAGCGGCAGCCTGGTGGCCGGCGAGGTGCGCAATATGGGCCTGGGCGTGTACGGCGTGCTGCCGCTGACGGTGGACAACTTCACCCTCAAGGGCAAGCTGGGCCTGGCCTATGTCAACAGCAAGGCCACCTACGCGGCCGGTGGTTCGCAGTCCAAGAGCTCGTTCGCGCCCGTCTTCGGCGCTGGCGTCAGCTACGCGATCAACAAGCAGTGGTCCGTCAACGGCGACTGGGACCATATCCGCGCCAAGTACAGCAGCGACGGCAAGGCCCGCGTCAACATGCTGTCGGCCGGCCTGAGCTACAAGTTCTGATGGCAACAGGCAACAGCTGACCCCATGAGACACCTTCTGATCGGCCTCTTGTCGGCGGCCCTGCTGTTGCCTGCGACGCAGGCCGCCACCGTGGCGGCTGCCGCCTCACCCAGGGCCGGGGCCACCGCCCAGGCCCTGGCCCAGGTGCTGCTGGACGGCTTTCAGCAGAGCGGCCGAACGGCCGCCACCCATGGCGTCATCAAGCAGGACGCCCTGCCCTGCATCGCCGCGTTGGATGCCACGCGCTTCGAGCGCACCTTGCAGGCCATCGTCACCCAGACCCTGACCGCGGCCGAGCGCGAGCATGCCGATCGCGTGTTCGCGCGCCCCGCCGCAGCCGGCGAACTGCCGCGGCTGATTGCCCGCTTCCAGGGCCGTCCGGAACCCAGGGCCGTGGCCGTCACACTGGATACACAGGACCGTGAAGCTCTCACCCAATTGCAGGGCCAGGGCACCCTGGACAAGCTGCTGCGCTCCCTGCTCGAAGACCCGGCCGCCCGCGAGGCCCTGGTGGCCGAGTCCAAGGCCTTGATGCAGCAGTGCGGCCTGCAGCCCTGAAGCGCAAGCGATGCGTGAACTCAGAAACCACGGCATGCCGCAGGTGATTCCTCTCACCCGCTGGGGCCGCGCCTGGCGACTGCGCAGCAAACTGGTCTGGCTGCTCTGGCTGGCCACCGGCCTGCTGCTGGCCAGCGTGTCGCTGACGGCGCTGGCCTTCTCGCTGGCCGCACCGCAGCTGCCAGACATCAGCAATCTGACCGACTACCGCCCCAAGCTGCCGCTGCGCATCCACAGCGCCGACGGCGTGCTGCTGGGCGAGTTCGGCGCAGAGCGCCGCATCTTCACACCGCTGCAACAGATCCCGAAGACCCTGCATGACGCGGTGCTGGCGGTCGAGGACGCCAGCTTCTACGAGCACCAGGGCATCGACTACAAGGGCGTGCTGCGCGCCTTCGTCAGCAATCTGGGCAGCGCCAAGAGCCAGGGCGCCTCGACGATCACGATGCAGCTGGCGCGCAACTTCTACCTGCCACTGGAGAAAAGCTACACGCGCAAGGTCTATGAGGCCCTGCTGACCCTGAAGATCGAGAACGAGCTCAGCAAGGAGCAGATCCTCGAGATCTATATGAACCAGATCTATCTGGGCGAACGCGCCTACGGCTTTGCCGCAGCCAGCGAGATCTACCTGGGCAAGCCGCTGAAGGACATCACACTGCCCGAGGCCGCCCTGCTGGCGGGCCTCGCCCAGTCGCCCCATGCGCGCAATCCGGTCGTCAACCCGCAGCGCGCGCTGGAGCGCCAGCAACATGTGCTCAAGCGCATGCTGGACACCGGCAAGATCACGCAGGCGCAATGGACCCTGGCCCGCGCCCAGCGCTACAAGCTGCGCCCGGCCATCACGACCGAGCGCAATGGCCCGCGCTATGCACGCTATGTGGCCGAGGCTGCGCGGCGACTGGTGCACGAACAATATGGCGAGGACGCTTATGGCCGCGGACTGAATGTGGTGCTGACGGTGTCGTCCGCCGAGCAGCGCGCCGCCGATGAGGCGCTGCAGCGCGGCCTGCTCGATCACGAGGCCAAGCAGCCCTATCGAGGCCCAGAGGCCTGGGTGGCGCTGCCCCGCGAGGCCAGCGCCATCGAGGCCGTCGTGGCGGACACGCTGGAGCGGCACCCCGACCAGGGTCAGCTCAGGGCCGCCGTCGTGACACAGGTCGGTGCCGAACGGCTGAGCGCCGTGCTGGCCAATGGCGCGACGCTGTCGGTCAAGGCGTCTTCAAAGCTGCCCATCCGCGTCGGCTCGGTGATACGACTGCGCCAGTTGCAGGCCGGTGGCGAGTGGAGGCTGGCGCAACTGCCCGAGGTCCAGGGCGCCCTGGTCGCCATGGACCCGGCCACCGGCGCGATCCGCGCCATGGTCGGCGGCTTCGATGGCGGCAAGAACCAGCTGAACCACGCCACCCAGGCCTGGCGCCAGCCGGGCTCTACGATCAAGCCCTTCATCTACTCGGCCGCGCTGGAGCAGGGCCTGACGCCCAGCACCCTGATCAGCGACGCGCCGGTGCGCATCGCCGCCGCCGAGGGCCAGCCGGCCTGGGAGCCCAAGAACTACGACGGCCGCTACGAGGAGCCTATGGATCTGCGCAGCGCGCTGGCCCGCTCACGCAATATGCCGGCGATACGTGTGCTGCAGACGGTCGGCGTCGAGCGCGCCCAGGTCTGGCTGACCCGCTTCGGCTTCGAGGTCGCCAGGAACCCCGCCTATCCGAGCATGGCCCTGGGTTCCGGCGCGGTGACGCCAATGCAGATGGCCGGCGCCTATGCGGTGTTCGCCAATGGCGGCCACAGCGTGCAGCCGCTGTTGATCAGCAAGATCAGCGATGCCCAGGGCCGCGTGCTCAGCGAGACGCGGCTGCCGGCGCTTGACGAAAGCCGCCGCGTGATAGCGGCACGCAATGCCTTTCTGGTCAGCGATATGCTGGCCAGCGTGACCCGCCCCGGCGGCAGCGCGCCCGGCGTGCAGCAGCGCCTGGGCCGCAGCGACGTGCGCGGCAAGACCGGCACCACCAACGATGTGTTCGACGCCTGGTTCGCCGGCTTTCAGAAGCAGCTGGTGGCGGTCGTCTGGATGGGCTATGACCAGCCGCGCAAGCTCGGCGACCACGAGAGCGGCTCGGCCCTGGCCGTGCCGGTGTGGCTGGACTTCATGGCCCAGGCGCTGAAGACCGTGCCGCGGGCGCAAGACCCGGCCCCCGATGGCCTGGTGCAGCAGGGCGGCGAGTGGTACTACGACGAATACACCCCCGCCACCGGCGTGGCGACAGTGGGGCTGGATGCAGCCGTGGCCGCGGTAGTCAAGCCTCAGTGATGAGTTACGACAATCGGCGCGCCGCGGGTGATGATCAAGGTGTGCTCGAACTGGGCCGACAGATTGCCCTTGACGCCGCTGAGCGTCCAGCCATCGCCGGTCTCGTCGGCATAGGTGCTCTTGGTCGATAGAAAGGGCTCGATCGTGATCACCATGCCCTCGCTCATCACCCGGGTGTCGCTGGCGTCAAAATAGCCCGGGATATGGGCGGGCTCCTCGTGCAGCGAGCGGCCCACGCCATGGCTGCACAGATTCTCGATGACCCTGAACTTGTGCGCCCGCGCGACCCGCTCGATGGCAAACCCGATGCGGTTCAGCTTGGCGCCGTGGCGCACCTCCTTCAAGGCCTGGTCCAGCGCATAGCGGGCGGCGAACACCAGCTGCGTCTTCGTCGGCGTGGTCGGCGGCACGATGCGGGTGCCGCCGGTGTCGGCGAAATAGCCGTCAAGCTCGGCCGACACATCGACGTTCACCACATCGCCCTTGACGATCAGCCGCGGGCCGGGAATTCCGTGGGCGGCCTCCTCGTTGATGCTGATGCAGGTGGCGCCAGGGAAGTTGTAGCTGGTGGCCGGGGCCGACTTGGCGCCTGCCTCGGCCAGCCACTGCGCACCCATCTGGTCCAGTTCCAGGGTGCTCATGCCCGGGCGCATCGCGTCCAGCATGCGCTTGAGCACATCGGACACCACGGCGCCTGCGGCCTTCAGGCCGGCAATGTCGGCATCGGATTCAACTGTCATGACGTTCTCCCTATCGACTCTTCAGCAATCGTTCGGCCAGCGCGAAATCAGCCGGCCAGGTGACCTTGAAATTCTCCAGCGCGCCCTCGACCAGCATCGGCTGATGGCCCAGCGCCTCGACGGCGCTGGCCTCGTCGGTGACACCGGCATCGGCGCCCGCCAAGGCCGGGCGCAGCAGGCCCAGGCGGAACATCTGCGGCGTCTGCGCGGCCCACTTGGCCTGGCGATCGACAGTCGCCATCACACGACCATGGCTGGCCTGCTTCAAGGTATCGGCCAGCGGCAGGGCCAGCAGGCCACCGACCTCGTCATCGGCGCAGGCGGCTATCAGCACTTGCACCCACTCCGCGCGCAGCAGGCAGCGTGCGGCGTCATGCACCAGCACCCAGTCATGAGCTTGCGCGCCCCGGGCCAGCAGCTCCTGCAGGCCATTCGCCACTGTTTCGGCGCGGCTGGCACCACCACAGCGCGCCACCCAGGCCCGCTCGCCGGCAAACTCGGGCAGCAGCGCTTCGAATTGATCGTCATCGGGGGCCAGAACGACCAAGGTCGCGACAAGGTCGGGCACCGCAGCCAGCGCCTGGAGCGTGTGCGCCATCATCGGCCGGCCGGCCAGCGGCACATATTGCTTGGGGCCGGCGGCGCCCGAGCGGGCGCCGACGCCAGCGGCAGGCACCAAGGCAAAGCAGCGAGGCTGCAGCCCCACAGGAAAGGTTGTCATGCAGGGATTCTAGGAGGCTTGTCACACCATGATCGGGCGCTTGTTGAAGGCCACAAAGCGGCGTAGCCTAGACTCGCGTGCTTTGCCGGCCCCTGCCTGGCCCCTGTCACGCCACCATGATTCGTTTCACTCTCCTGCTCATTGCCTGTACCCACGCCCTGCTGGCACTCCCTGCGGCCCGGGCGCAAGCTGTTGCACGCAGCGATGAAGCGCTGGCCCTGGCCCTGCTGGCCAAGGCGCGGCAGCACCTGAGCACGCATGGGCTGGACAAGTCCGTGGTCGAGTTCAACCGGCTGGACAGCCCCTTCAACAGCAAGAGCAGCATCAACCCCCATGGCGATCTGTACCTGTACTCGGTGGCACCGGACGGCTTCCAGGTGATACATGGCAAGAACCCGAAGATACGGGGCAAGGTGATGCTGGAGATGCGCGACGCCGACGGCTTCTACCTGATACGCGAGTTCGTGCGCGTCTGCTTCGACACCAAGGCCGGCAAGGGCTGGGTGGCCTATAAGTGGCCCAACCCGGTGACCCAGCACATCGAGCCCAAGCGCGGCTATGTCGAGCGGGTGTCGCCCGACCTGTGCCTGGGCACAGGCATCTACCAATAGGCCGCGGTCAGGCCACAAGCGCATGGCCGCCCTCCTCTCCGCACTGAAGCAGTTCGCCGAAACGCCAAGAGGCGCGCGCCAGGTGCTGCTGTCTTTTGTCGCCCTGACCGTCGCAGCGATTGCGCTGCAGACCGGCTGGGCGATCCAGCAGGACCGCCAGCTGACCATGGATACCGAGCAGACCCACGGCCTGACGGCGGTGCGCCTGCTCGAAGAGCATGCCAAGCAGACCCTTCGCGACGCCGAGGGCAATCTCGATGCGCTGGTACGGGCCATCGATGCCGCGGCCGGCGGCAAGCCGGCGGACAGCGACCTGATACGCAGCGTGCTGGCCAAGGCCCAGCCGTTCAACAGCGTGCTGAAGTCGCTGCAGTATGTGGACCCCAAGGGCGGTGCCTGGGTCAATTCGATCGACTACCCGGCCTACCAGACCGATGCCGACGACCGCAGCTACATCCCCTTCCTGCTGAGCCACCCGGGCCATGCAGAGGTGATGCTGGGCCGCCCTTTCCCACGCTATTACGACAGCGAACCGGTGTTGCCGGTGGCGCGCAATATCCGCCCGGCCGGCGCGCGCTACGAGGGCCTGATCAGCACCGACATCAGCATTGCCTACTTCTCGCGCTTCTACAACCGCGTGGCCAGCAACGGCCATGCGCTGGTGGCCCTGTACTCCGACGCCGGCCATGTGATCGTGCGCGTGCCCGACGACAAGGCCTGGCTGGGCCGCGACCTGTCGGCCACCGAAAGCTTTGGCAAGATCAAGGCGATGGGCAGCGAGGGCTCGGTCCAGGCCTCGGGGTTTCTGGACGCCAGCGGCGGAGCGCCCCGGCTGTACTTTTTCAAGAAGGTCGAGGGCTATCCGGTCACTGCCATCTATGCCCGCGAGCTGAACGATGTGCTGGCCGCCTGGCGCATCCGCAGCCGCGACCGGGCCGGCTTCTCGGCCGCCATCCTGGCCCTGGTGGGGCTGTTGAGCTTTTTCCTGCTGTGGCATATGCGCTGGCTGGGGCGCTCACGCGCTTCGCTGAAGACCAGCGAGGCCAAGTTCTCCAACATCTTCCACCACTCGCCGGTGCCCCTGGCCCTGATGCGCATGGCCGACGACACCTTTGTCGAGGCCAATGACAGCGTGCTGCGCCTGTTCGGCTACAAGTCGGACGAGTTCATCGGCCGTACGCCCCAGCAATTGGGCATCTGGGCCAGCGTTGCCGAGCGCCGGCCCTATCTGGAGCTGCTGGTCGCGCAGCGCCATCTGGACCAGTACGAGGTACGCTTCCTCGACAAGGCCGGCAAGGCCATGATCTGCCTGGTGTCGGCCCAGCTGTTCGAGACCGATGACGGCGACATTGCAATCATCTCGCCGATCGACGTCAGCAAGCAGCGCGAGACCGAGTCCAGCGTGCGCGCGCTGGAGCTGCAGCTGCGCGAGGCGCAGAAGATGGAGGCCATTGGCACGCTGGCTGGCGGCATTGCCCACGACTTCAACAACATCCTGGCCGCCATCCTGGGCAATGTCGGCCTGGCGCGCATGGAAGTTGACAAGAGCCATCCGGCGCGCAGCTTCCTCGACGAGATCAACCGCGCCGCGGTGCGCGCGCGCAGCCTGGTGCAGCAGATCCTGGCCTTCAGCCGGCGCCAGCCGCAGCAGTTGGTCGCTCAAGGCTTGCGCCCCATCGTCGATGAGGCGATGGCGCTGCTGCGCGCCACCCTGCCCGCCCGCGTGGCCCTGGACCTCGAGCTCAGCGACGAGCCGATGAGCGTGCTGGCCGACGCCACCCAGCTGCAGCAGGTGTTGATGAATCTGTGCACCAATGCCTGGCATGCGCTGAGCGGCAGCACCGGCCGCATTCGCGTGGGCATGGCGCGCCAGCGGCTGGACGCCTACAGCGACCCGCGCCTGGCCCAGCTGCCTCAGGGCGACTATGCCCATCTGTGGGTGGCCGACAGCGGCGTGGGCATGTCAGCCGAGGTGCTGGCCCGGGTGTTCGAACCCTTTTTCACCACCAAGCCGGTGGGCCAGGGCACGGGCCTGGGCCTGGCCGTGGTGCACGGCATCGTCAAGGCCCACCAGGGCGGCATCACCATCGACAGCGCGCCAGGCAAGGGCACGACCTTCCATCTCTACCTGCCGCTGCTGGAGACCGAGGCCCAAGCGCCCGTCACCCAGCCCGGCGACAATCTGGGTGAGCTGGACCAGGGCAGCAACGAACGCGTGCTGTATCTGGACGACGATGAGGTCATGGTGCTGATGGTCGAGCGCCTGCTCAGGCGTAGCGGCTACCAGGTCAGCTGCTTCATGGAGGCAGGCGAGGCGCTGCAAGCGCTGCTGCAGCAGCCCCCTGCCTTCGACATACTGGTGACCGACTTCAATATGCCCGAGATGTCGGGCCTGGACGTGGCGCAGCGGCTGCACATGGTGGCGCCGAGGCTGCCTGTCATCATCAGCTCGGGTTTCATCAACGAGGAGCTGCTGGCAGGCGCCCATGAGTGCGGCGTCAGGGCCGTGATGCAGAAGCAGAACACGCTGGAAGAATTGCCCCGTTTGATACACCGCACCCTCTACCCACCCCATGCAGATTGAAGCCCTGCGCCAGCGCCTGCGCGCGCTGGGCGCCAAACCGAAACACGAGCAGCGCCTGCTGGCCGACTGGGTACTGGCCCGCCCGCACGAGCAGGGCAGGCGCCGCCCGGCGGACTTTCTGCCGTTGGCGCTGCGCGAGGCCCTGCCGGCGCTGGACGCCGAGCTGCAGAGCCTGGCCACGCTGGTCTCCATCCACCCCGATGCCGTCGGCTCGGCCCGCCTGCTTGTGGGTTTGAATGACGGCCAGACGGTCGAGTCGGTGCTGCTGCCGCGTGACGGCCTTTGCGTCTCCACCCAGGTTGGCTGCGCGGTCGGCTGCGTGTTCTGCATGACCGGCCAGAGCGGCCTGTTACGTCAGGTCACCAGCGGCGAGATCGTCGCCCAGGTGGCGCTGGCGCGCACCCAGCGGGTCGTCAAGAAGGTCGTCTTCATGGGCATGGGCGAGCCCGCCCACAACCTCGACAATGTGCTGGAGGCGATCCACCTGCTGGGCACGGTGGGCCAGATCGGCCACAAGAACCTGGTGTTCTCCACCGTCGGCGATCCGCGGGTGTTCGAGCGTCTGCCGCTGGGTGAAGTCAAGCCGGCGCTGGCGTTGTCATTGCACACCACCAAGCTCGAGCTGCGCCGCCGGCTGCTGCCGCGCGCACCGCAGATAGCCCCCGACGAACTGGTCGAGCTGGGCGAGATCTATGCCCGATCCACCGGCTACCCGATCCAGTACCAGTGGACCTTGATGGAGGGCATCAACGATGGCGAGGACGAGCTTGACGGCATCGTGCGCCTGCTCAAGGGCAAATACGCGCTCCTGAACATGATTCCGTACAACACCATTCCAGAGCTGGCCTTCAAGCGGCCCAGCTGGGAGCGGGCGGCGGCGATTGCCCGCAGCCTGCACCAACGCGGCGTGCTGACCAAGCTGCGTGACTCGGCGGGGCAGGATGTGGAAGGGGGTTGCGGGCAGCTGCGTGCGCGCAGCCGCACCCCTGTGGCGCAGCCCCTGACCCTGCACCGCCCGGCAAGGGGCGCCTGAGCCCGCCGGGGTCAGGCCGGCCCGGCCGGCAGCACCGCCGCAGCCCCCTGCGCACGCAGCAGCAGCGCAATCTGTTCCGGCAGCTCAGGAAAGCCCAGCAAATAGCCCTGCACCTCGTCGCAGCCCTCCTCCCGCAGGAACCCCAGCTGCGCCGAGGTCTCGACCCCCTCGGCGACGACACGCAAGCCCAGCGTGTGGGCCATCGAGATCACCGCGCTGACGATGGCCTTGGCGTCCGTGTCATCGGGAATGTTGCGCACGAACAGGCGGTCGATCTTCAGCGTGTCGATCGGCATCTGCTTGAGCACGCTGAGCGAGGAATAGCCCGTTCCGAAATCGTCGACGGCGACCCGAATGCCGATATCGCGCAGGCGCTGCAGCACCTTGCCACTGTGCTCGACCCCCTGCAGCACGCTCTCGGTGATCTCGACCTCGATCGCGGCATCGCCCGCGCTCAGGCCGTTGCTGTGCAGCGCCGCCTCCAGTTCCTCCACCAGCTGCTGGTGCAGGATCTGGTGGCCCGACACATTGATCGCGATGCGGACCGGCGCCAGGCCCGCGTCCAGCCAGGCCCGGGCCTGCGCACAGGCGCGCCGCAACACCCACCCGCCGAGCGCATCGATGAGGTCGCTCTCCTCGGCCAGCGGGATGAACCGGTTTGGCGGTATCAGCCCCTGCTCCGGATGGCGCCAGCGCAGCAGCGCCTCGACGCCCGTCAGGCGCTGCGTAGCCGCGTTGAACTGGGGCTGGTAGTACAGCAGCAGTTCGTCACGCTCCAGTGCTCGGCGCAGGCCGGTCTCCATGGCCAGGCGCTCCTGCAGACCGTCCGCAATCTCGCCGGTATAGAAGGCGTAGGTATTGCGTCCGCGCTCCTTGGCCATGTACATGGCGGCATCGGCAGCCTTGGTGAGGTCGTCCACCGAGTCGGCATCATCGGGATAGAGGGCAATGCCCACGCTGGCCGAGATCACGATGTCGCGCCCGTACAGGGCCACCGGCCGGGCAATCTCGGCAATGATCTTGCGCACTACCGCGGCGATCGCGTCGGGACACTCCACTTCCTCAAGAGCCACCGTGAACTCGTCGCCGCCCAGGCGCGTGACCAGGTCCTCGGCACGCACGATGCGCTTGAGTCGCTGCCCGATCTCCTTCAGCAATTCGTCGCCGGCCGCGTGGCCCAGGGCATCGTTGACGATCTTGAAGCGATCGAGGTCGATGAACAGCAGCGCCACCTTCTGCTGATGGCGCCGCGCACGCGCCACCGAATGCTGCAGACTGCTCGAGAACATCAAGCGGTTCGGCAGCCCGGTGAGCGGATCGTGGTGGGCCAGATGGCTAAGCCGCTCCTCGGCGCGCTTGAGCGGCGTGATGTCGGACAGCACCGCCACGTAATGGGTCACCAGCCCGCTCGCATCCGTGACCGCGCTGATGCTCTCCCAGGCGGGGAAGACCTCGCCGTTCTTGCGCCGGTTCAGTATCTCGCCCTGCCACTGGCCCGTCTCGGCCAAGGCGGCCCACAGCCTCTGGAAGAACGCATCGTCATGGGATTGCGATCGCAACAGGGACGGGTTTCGACCCAGCACTTCGGCAGCCTCAAAGCCGGTGATGGCGGTGAACGCGCGGTTCACCGTCAGCAGGTTCGACCGGGCGTCGGTCACGAGGACGGCCTCATTGGTGTTGTCGAACACGGTGGCGGCCAGCAGCAACTGGGCCTCGGCCCGCCGGCGTTCGCTGATGTCGCGCACAAAGGCCTGCCACTGCCCGTTGCGCAGAATCTTTGCGCTCACCTCCACCGGCAATTGGCTGCCGTCCTTGCGGCACAACGTCCACTCCGCGAGTTCGGCGGCGCCACCGATCAACTGCTGCTTCGATTGCGCCAACCGTGGCAAATCTCCGGGCGGAATCAAGTCGGCAATGGTCTTGCCTACCAACTCCGCCCGGGCATATCCCAGCATCTCGCATGCGGCACGGTTGACGTCGACATAGCGCCCGTCGAGATCGGCCACGAAGATGCCTTCGCCGGCCTGGTCGAACAGGCTGCGCAAGCGCTGTTCGCTGCTGCGCAGCCGCGCGTGCGACAGGCTGAAGGCCAGGCCCATCATGCAGAACACCAGCAGCGGAAACAACGCCCGGAGGCTGCCCTTGTCGAACTGATGGACCGGCGGGATGAACAGGTACCACACCATCAGGGCCGACAGCGCGGTGGCCCGCAGGCCCGCGGCCGTACCCCCGATCCAGGAACTGGCGAACACTGCCGGGAAGAACAGGAACCAGACATAGGGCGTGATATGGGCCCAAAGCGCCCATTGCAGCAGAACTGCCAGCAGCGGCGGCAGCAGGGCCAGGCCCGCGCGGGCCAGCGGCGCCTGGTGCAGTTCATCCCGGAGGTGGGCACCAAGTCGCGAAACTGCACTGTTCTTTGGCATCAGGACTCCTGGCTGGCCGCCCATGGGCGTGGCACAACCATCGATCGGCACCCTTGCGAGGGTACGCGAGCGGTATCGACTCCCTTGTTTTGATGTTAGTCAGGCCAGGTTTTCTGCACTTGACTCAACTCAACCCTGCTGTCGGCCGCCGTGGCGCGGCTGGCGGGAAAGCGTGCGATCAGCGCGCATCCCTACAATCGAAGCCATCCTCAAGCCCCGTTCCGGGGCTGAACTCATTTGTGCACCATGCAGCTGCCCTCCATTGCCCCCGGTAAACGCTTTACCCTGCCCCGCCCCGTAGGCTCGGCCGATGCGCTGATGCTGGCGCAGTTCGTGCAAAAGCAGGTGGCTTCAGGTCGCATCACGGCCATCATCACCGCCGACCCGGGCGACACGCAACGTCTCGAAGACGAACTGCCCTTCTTCGTGCCGGGCCTGAAGGTGGCCGTGTTCCCCGACTGGGAGACCCTGCCCTACGACACCTTCAGCCCGCACCAGGACCTGATCTCGGAACGCCTGGCCACGCTGTGGCGCCTGCTGCAGAACCGCCACACCCACGAGATCGACGTCGTGCTGCTGCCGGCCACCACCGCCCTGACCCGCCTGGCGCCGACCAGCTTTCTGGCCGCCACCACCTTCAACTTCAAGCAGAAGCAGCGGCTCGATGAGGCCAGCCTGAAGGCGCAGCTGACGCTGGGCGGCTACACCCATGTCAGCCAGGTCGTTTCGCCCGGCGAGTACGCGGTGCGCGGCGGGCTGATCGATCTGTTCCCCATGGGTTCGCTAGTGCCCTACCGCGTCGATCTGTTCGGCGACGAGGTCGATTCGATCCGCACCTTCGACCCGGACAGTCAGCGCAGCCTCTACCCGGTGCCCGAGGTCCGCCTGCTGCCCGGCCGCGAGTTCCCTATGGACGAGCCGGCGCGCAAGGCCTTCCGTGCCCGCTGGCGCGAGAAGATGGACGGCGACCCGACCAAGTCGCGTCTGTACAAGGACATTGACCAATCGATTGCCACCGGCGGCATCGAGTACTACCTGCCGCTGTTCTTCGAGCAGACGGCGACGATCTTCGACTACCTGGGCGAGCAGGCCACCATCGTCCTGCACGGCGATCTGGACGAGGCCTTGGGCCGCTACTGGGTGGACACCCGCGAGCGCCACCGCTTCCTGCAGCACGACCCCGAGCGGCCCATCCTGCCGCCCGAGGAGCTGTTCCTGCGGCCCGAGGACTTCTTCTCGCTGACGCACCCGCATCCGGTGCTGGCCCTACGCGGCACCGAGGCGGTGGACTACGCCCGGCCGCTGCCCGACGTCAGCGTCGAGCGCGGCGCGCAGGAGCCGCTACAGCGCCTGCAAGACCATCTGAAGAGCACGCCGCATCGCGTGCTCTTGCTGGCCGAGAGCGAGGGCCGGCGCGAGAGCCTGCTGGAGCTGCTGCGCGACAACAAGATCGATCCACCGTCGGTGGCTACGCTGGACGAATTCATCGCCAGCGACGAGAAGTTCGCGATCACGGCCGCGCCCCTGGCCGAAGGCTTCTTCTGGTTCGAGCCCGAAGCTGAACGGCAGATCCAGTTCTTCACGGAAACCGAACTCTTTGCCACCACGCCGACGACGAGACGCCGCCGCAAGCAGGAGCAGGTCAGCGACGTCAATGCGCTGATCAAGGACCTGTCCGAGCTGAAGGTCGGCGACCCGGTGGTCCACGTCAACCATGGCATAGGCCGCTACCAGGGCCTGATCAATATCGACATCGGCGACGGCGCCTCGGAGTTCCTGCATCTCGAGTACGCCGACAAGGCAACGCTCTACGTGCCGGTGGCGCAGCTGCATCTGATCAGCCGCTACACCGGCGTCAGCGCCGAAGAGGCGCCGCTGCACCGGCTGGGCTCCGGTCAGTGGGAAAAAGCCAAGCGCAAGGCCGCCGAACAGGTGCGCGACACCGCGGCCGAGCTGCTCAATCTGTATGCCCGCCGCGCCGCCCGCGAGGGCTATGCCTTCCGCTTCTCGCCGCACGACTACGAGGCCTTCGCGGCCAGCTTCGGCTTCGAGGAGACGCCGGACCAGCGCGCCGCCATCCATGCGGTGATACAGGACATGATTTCACCGAAGCCGATGGACCGGCTGGTCTGCGGCGACGTCGGCTTTGGCAAGACCGAGGTCGCGCTGCGCGCCGCCTTCGTGTCGGTGATCGGCGGCAAGCAGGTGGCGATACTCGCGCCCACCACGCTGCTCGCCGAGCAGCATTTCCAGAACATCTCGGACCGCTTCGGTAAGTGGCCGGTCAAGGTGGCCGAGATGAGCCGCTTCCGCTCGCCCAAGGAGATCAAGGCGGCGGTCGAGGGCATTGCCGATGGCACGATAGACATCGTCGTCGGCACGCACAAGCTGCTCAGCCAGGACGTCAAGTTCAAGCGCCTGGGTCTATTGGTGATCGACGAGGAGCACCGCTTCGGCGTGCGCCACAAGGAGGCGATGAAGGCCCTGCGCGCCGAGGTCGATGTGCTGACGCTGACCGCCACGCCGATACCGCGCACCTTGGGCATGGCGCTGGAAGGCCTGCGCGACCTGAGCGTGATTGCCACCGCCCCGCAGCGCCGCCTGGCGATCAAGACCTTTGTGCGCAGCGAGTCCAGCGGCACGATACGCGAGGCCGTGCTGCGCGAGTTGAAGCGCGGCGGCCAGGTCTACTTCCTGCACAACGAGGTCGAGACGATTCAGAACCGCGCGCAGAAGCTGCTGGAGCTGGTGCCCGAGGCCCGCATCGCCGTGGCCCATGGCCAGATGCCCGAGCGCGAGCTGGAGCGGGTGATGCGCGAGTTCGTCGGCGGCAAGCACAACCTGCTCTTGTGCTCGACCATCATCGAGACCGGTATTGACGTGCCCAGCGCCAACACCATCATCATCAGCCGTGCTGACAAATTCGGCCTGGCCCAGCTGCACCAGCTGCGTGGCCGTGTCGGCCGCTCGCACCACCAGGCCTATGCCTATCTGATGGTGCCCGATGTGCAGAGCCTGACCAAGCAGGCCCAGCAGCGGCTGGACGCGATCCAGAGCATGGAAGAGCTGGGCTCCGGTTTCTATCTGGCCATGCATGACCTGGAGATACGCGGCGCCGGCGAGGTGCTGGGCGAGAACCAGAGCGGCAACATGATGGAAGTCGGCTTCCAGCTCTACAACGACATGTTGGCCGAGGCCGTGCGCTCGCTGAAGGCCGGCCGCGAGCCGGACCTCTTGAGCCCGCTGGCCGCCACCACCGAGATCAATCTGCACGCCCCCGCCCTCTTGCCCGACGCCTATTGCGGCGACGTCCATGTGCGCCTGAGCCTGTACAAACGCCTGGCCACGGCCGAGAAGAATGAGCAGATCGATGCCATGCTCGAGGAGATCACCGACCGCTTCGGCAAGCTGCCGACCCAGGGCCAGACACTGTTCGACACGCACCGCCTGCGCGTGCTCGCCAAGCCCTACGGTGTGCAGAAGATAGATGCCGCGCCGACGGTGATGAACATCAGCTTCCGCCCGAACCCACCGATCGACGCACTGCGCGTGATCGAGATGGTGCAGAAGAACAAGACCATCAAGCTGGTCGGCAACGACAAGCTGCGCATCGACAAGCAGCTGACCGATCCCAAGGACCGCGCCCAGGCGATACGCGAAGTGCTACGCCTGCTGGGCAAACCGACCACGCCCGCTTGACCAGGTAACCCGGATGAAGTGCAGCGCAATCCGGGGCCGGCACATGCTCGCCAGGAGCCCCGGATTCCGCTTCGCTGCATCCAGGCTACGAATTTCTCAGGAACCGATATGCAAGACCCGACCCTTATCACCCAAGGCTTCACCCCGCCGCTGCTGCTGAGCAACTTCCGCTTGGCCGCCTTCGACATGGACTCGACGCTGATCAATATCGAGTGCATCGACGAGATTGCCGACGCGGCCGGCCGAAAGGCGGAGGTGGCGGCCATCACCGAGGCGGCGATGCGCGGCGAGATCACCGACTTCAAGGACAGCCTGCGCCGCCGACTGGCCCTGCTCAAGGGCGTGCCGATGTCGGCGCTGGAAGGCGTGCTGAAGGAGCGGCTGCAGTTCAACCCCGGTGCCCGCGCCTTGTGCGCGGCGTTGAAAAGCGCCGGCATCAAGCTGGTGCTCGTCTCGGGTGGTTTCACCTTCTTCACCCGCTTTGTGGCTGCCGAGCTGGGCATGGACTTCGTGCGCAGCAACGAGCTGGAGTTCAAGGACGGCGTGCTGACCGGCGGCCTCGTGATGCAGTCCTGGGGCGAGATCTGCGACGGCGAGGAGAAGCGGCGCATGCTGCTGCAATGCTGCGCCGAGATCGGTTGCAGGCCCGAGCAGGCCATCGCCGTCGGCGACGGCGCCAATGACCTGCCGATGATGGGCGCGGCAGGCCTGTCCGTGGCCTACCACGCCAAACCGAAGGTGCGCGAGCAGGCGATGGTGGCCATCAACGACGGTGGCCTCGATCGCCTGCTGGACCTGCTGAACTGAGTCAGCCCGGCTTGGCGCTGCGCTGCGGCGGCTTCACGTCCTCGCGCCGCGCCGGGCGCACGGCCTGCTGCTCACGCACGGTGCTGAGGATGATAGCGGTGGCCGTCTCGCCGAGCATGCAGAAGCGGCTCACCACGGCATCCAGATGGGCCACGTCCAGCACGGCGATCTCCAGCATCCAGCTGTCGCTGCCGGTGATGTTGTGGCAGCGGATCACCTCGGGCGTGTCCTCCACCAGCTTGACCATGCGAGGGTAGTCGGTGCGGCCCACACGCATCAGCGCCCGGATGCCGTAGCCCAGCGCCGCCAGGTTGACGGTGGCCCGGTAGCCCGAGATCACGCCTGCGCTCTCCAGCTTGCGCACCCGCTCGGTCACGGCCGGCTGGCTCAGGTGCACGCGCCGGCCCAGCTCGGCCATCGACAGACGGGCATCCGCCTGCAGTTCCAGCAGGATGCGGGTGTCATGGGCGTCCAAGGCTATTCCAGATTCCATATTCAAAGCTTAGCACCACGAAAACAATGAAATGCAAGCTCAAACCCGGTGAAGTCCTGTGAACTGACATTCACCGCAATCTGCTTGCTCTCTACGATTTGCAGCATGACCACCGCCACCCTGACCCCGCTGCGGACGACTCCCGCCCTCTCGCCCTTGATCATTGCCTGCCTGGCCGCGACCTGGCTGGTCTGGGGCTCCACCTACCTGGCGATCAAGTACGCGCTGATCAGCCTGCCGCCCTTTGTGCAGATGGGCTCGCGCTTTCTGGTCGCCGGCCTTGTGCTGATGGCCTGGATGCGCTGGCGCGGCGCACCCTGGCCCGATCGCCGTCAGTGGCGCAATGCGCTGGCCGTGGGCACCCTGATGCTGGGTGGCGGCATGGGCGGCACGGCCTATGCCGAGCAGACGGTCGGCTCGGGCCTGGTGGTGGCCTTCATCGCCGTGGTTCCCGTACTGATGGTCGCCGCCAACGCGCTGATGGGCAATCTGCCCTCGCGGCTGGAGGCCCTGGGCATTGCCTTTGGTCTGGGTGGCGTGCTGCTGCTGACGCAGGGGGCAGGTTTTGCCGCCAGCACGCCGGGGCTGATCGCCATCGCCATTGCCTGCCTGGCCTGGTGTGCCGGCAGCATGCTGTCGCAGCGCCGCCTCCCGCTGGCCCCCGGCGCCACCGGCTTTGCCAGCGAGATGATCTGTGGCGGCGTGGTGCTTCTGATGATGGCCGCCATCAGCGACGACTATGCCGTGCTGGCCCGCCAATGGCCGCCCGAGCCGGTGTCGGTGGCGGCCTGGTTCTATCTGGTGGTGGCCGGCTCGCTGATCGCCTTCAACGCCTATATGGTGCTGCTGGCCAAGGCGCCCACCGGCCTGGCCTCCAGCTACTGCTTCGTCAATCCGGTCATCGCCATGCTGCTGGGCGTGGGCATTGCCGGCGAGGTGGTCAGCTCGTTCGAATGGGCCTCGGCGGGCCTGGTGCTGGTGGGCGTGGTGCTGCTGCTGGCCGGGCGCAAGAGCGGCGCGACCTGATCCGCAGTCAGTCCGACTTCACACCGGCGTCTTTCACCAGCTTGGCCCAGAAGCGGTTGTCCTCGGTCAGGAAGGCGGCAAAGTCCTCGGGCGACTTCGACATCGCCACCTCGGTGCCCTCGCGCGCCAAAGCGGCCTTCACTTCGGGGCGCTGCATGACCTGCTGCGTGGCATCGAACAGCTTCTTCGTCACCTCGGACGGGGTGCCCACCGGCACAAAGAAGCCGTACCAGAACGACAGACTGTAGCCAGGCAGGCCGGCCTCGATGGTGCCCGGCACATCGGGCACCAGCGGCGTGCGATTGGGGCTGGTCACGGCCAGCGCCTTCAGGCGGCCGGCCTGCACCATGGGCAGGACCGAGGGCGGCGTGCCGAAGGTCAGCTGGGCATCGCCGGCCACCACGGCCTGGATCGCCGGTGCGCCGCCGCGGTAGGGGATGTGCACCATATCCACGCCGGCCACCTTGCTGAAATGGGCCGCGCCCAGATGCGGCGCCGAGCCATTGCCCGAGGTGGTGTAGTTCAGCACCCCCGGCTTGGCCTTGGCCGTGGCGATCAGCTCCTGGAAGGTGTTGATGCCCGCCCCCGGGTTGACCGCCACGACCAGCGGCGAGGTCGTGACGCGGGTGACCGGCAGCAGGTCCTTGGCGCTGTAGCTGAGCTTGGGGTTCAGCGCCGGGTTGACCGAGATGCTGCTGGGGCTGGCGATCAGCAGCGTGTAGCCATCGGCCGGTGCCTTGGCCACGAAGTCGGCGGCCAGGCTGCTGCCTGCACCGGCGCGGTTATCGACCGTCACCGTCTGACCGAGCACGCGCCCCAGCGGGTCGGCGATGGTGCGGGCCACGTAGTCAGCCGCGCCACCGGGCGCGAAGCCGATGACCAGCCGTATCGGCTTGGACGGCCAGGCCTGGGCCTGGGCGGCGCCGGCACCGCAAAGCAGCAGCAGGGTAGCCAGCAGGGTGCCGGTCTTGTGGTTGGTGTTGTGCATCATGTCTCCGGTCTTGCGATCTCAGTCGCTGATCTTCAGCACGATCTTGCCCAGGTGCTGATTGGTTTCCATATGAGCCTGGGCGGCCGCGAGTTCGTCGAACGGGAACACCCTATCGACGAGCGGCCGGATGCGGCCGTCGGCAATTGCCGGCAGCAGGTCGACCTTGAAGGCGGGCAGACCCGCAGCACGCTGATCGGCGCTGCGCATCTTGTTGGACACGCCGAACAGCGTCAGCCGCTTGACGTGCAACGCCTGTATGTCGATCTCGGCCTTCAACTGATGATCCACATAGCCGACGGTGGCGAGCCGCCCCTCGAAGGCCATGCAGCGCAGGCATTCGGCAAATACGCTGCCGCCGACCGTATTGACCACCAGGTTCACGCCCTGGCCGCCTGTGGCTTCCAGCACCTGTGCAGCGAAGTCCGGTGAGCGGGTGTTGATGGCCACATCCAGGCCCAGGGCCTGCAGGCGCGCCAGCTTTTCAGGTGAGCCAGAGGTGCCGATGACCTTGGCGCCCAACGCCTTGGCCGCCTGCAGCGAGGCCACGCCAACGCCCGAGGACACTCCGGTCACCAGCAGCCACTCGCCGGATTGAAGCCGACCCTGCAGCACCAGCATGTCATGCACCACCAGCAGGGTCAGCGGCACCGCGGCGGCCGCTTCCATCGCCAGGCCGGCCGGCACCGGCAGTGCCTCGCGTGCGTCCATCACCGCGAATTCGGAGAAGGCGCCGGGGCAGCGGCCCATCACGCGCTGGCCTATCGTCAGACCGGTGACACCAGCGCCCAGAGCAACGATCTCGCCCGAGCCCTCGATGCCGGCAGGCTTGGCGGCACCGCCCTTGATCAGCCCGCCGGGTATGAACTCGCCGCGGTTCAGGCCGGCGGCATGCATCTTCAGCAGCAGCTGGCCGGGGCCGGCCTCGGGCATCGGCACATCGGCCAGCTGTACGAGGACTTGTGTGCCTTCGACCCTGAGTGAATAGGATTTCATCATCATCGCCCCTTGAACTGCGGCTTGCGTTTTTCCATGAAGGCGCGGCGGCCCTCGGCGTAGTCCTCGCTCTCGAAGCAGCCGAGGATCAGCGCCCGGCAGCGCTCGACGTCCAGGTCCGGCGAGAGCTTGAGGATTTCGCCGACGATCTGCTTGGCCGCGGCAATCGTCAGCGGTGCGTTCTCGCCGATGCTGCCGGTGTACTCGGCCAACAACGCGGGCAATTGCTCGACCGCGCAGGTACGCGAGATCAGCCCCAACGCCTTGGCCTCGGCGGCATCGATGCGGCGCGCGGTGTAGAACAGATCCTTGGCGGCGCCGACGCCGATCAGGTCCACCAGATTCTTCAGCGCCGAGTAGCGGTAGCCCAGGCCCAGCCGAGCGGCCGGTATGCCGAACACCGCGTCGCTGGCGGCGATGCGGATGTCGCAGCTGATGGCCACATTGACGCCGCCGCCAATGCACCAGCCTCGTATGCAGGCCAGCGTCGGCTTGGCCGAGTGATAGATGGCCATCAAGGCCTCTTCGGCCAGCGCCTCGTAGTGCTTGACGGCCTCCTTGGCGGCCCGCTGGTCCTCGAACTGCGAGATGTCTGCGCCCGAGACAAAGGCCTTCTCGCCAGCGCCGGAGAACACCACCAGGCGCACGCGTTCGTCAGTGGCAGCCTGCGTCAGCAGCGCCGGCACGGCGCCCCACATGTCCACGCTCAGCGCGTTGTGCTTGGCCGGATTGTTGAAGACGATGTGCAAGGTGCTGCCGTCCAGGCGCACCTGCAATCGCTCGGTGGGTGAAACGTAGATGCCCATGTAGTCAACCGTCATCAGAACACTCCCCGCGCCTTCAGCTGCGCTATATCGTCGGGCGCCAGGCCCAGTTCGCCCAGCACTTCTTCCGTGTGCTCGCCGCGCCTCGGTGCTGCACGCACAAGCAGGCTGGGCGTGCGCTCCAGGGTCATCGGCTGGCCGACATGGCGCTGCGGCCCCAGACGCTCGCTGACCACGCTCTGCACCAGACCCAGGTGCTTGACCTGGGCCTCGTCGAAGACTTCGCTCATGTCGTTGATGTGGCCGCAGGCCACACCGTCCCTGTTGAATCGCTCTATCCAGTGGGCGCGGTCCTGATGCGCCAGGCGCTCGTTGATCGCCGCATTCAGCGCATCGCGGTTGACGCTGCGGCTGGGCTTGTCATGGAAGCGCGGGTCGGTGATCCACTCGGGCGCGCCCAGGGTAGTGCAGAAGCGCTCCCAGATCTTGCTGCCGAACACAGCAATGTTCATAAAGCCGTCGCGGGCCTTGTAGACGCCGGTCGGGATGCTGGTCGGGTGGAAATTTCCGGCCTGCGTCGCCACCTCGCCGTCCACCAGCCAGCGGGCGGTCTGGAAGTCCATCATGTAGATCATCGATTGCAGCAGCGAGGTCTGCACCCACTGGCCCTTGCCCGAGGCATCGCGCTCCAGCAGCGCGACCAGAATGCCCTGGGCCGCGAAGATGCCCGCGCACAGATCGGCGATCGGAATGCCCACGCGCACCGGCCCCTGGTCCTGCAGCCCGGTGACCGACATCAGCCCGCCCATGCCCTGGGCGATCTGGTCGAAGCCGGGGCGCTCGGCCAGCGGGCCGGTCTGGCCGAAGCCGGAGATGCTGGCATAGACCAGGCCCGGCTGATCCCTGGCCAGGGTCTCGTAGTCGATGCCCAGGCGGAACTTCACATCGGGGCGGAAGTTCTCGACCACCACGTCGGCGGTGGCGATCAGTTTTTTGAGTGCCGCAATGCCCTCGGGCTCCTTCAGATTGAGCGTGACGCTGCGCTTGTTGCGGTGCGTGTACTGGTAGTCGCTGCCGTCCTGGCCACCGAGCGTGTCGTCGCCGCGCATGTGCTCGGGCATCTGCACCTGGATCACGTCGGCGCCCCAGTCGGCCAGTTGGCGGCAGGCCGTGGGGCCGGCCCGCACCTGGGTCAGGTCGATGACGCGAAAGCGCGCCAGGGCGCTGGAAGCAGGGACATGCGGCATGGCGGTCGTGTCGGGGCAGACCCGGAAAGTGTGCGCCGAGTGTTGGCCGTCAAGCCAAAAGTGTCAACACTTTCAAACCTATCGCAAACACTTAGAGGCCCACAAAGGCCGCTGCTTGCGCTAGCATCCGGCCCATGAACACAAGTCCCGCCGCAAAAAAACGTGCCACGCCGGCCCGCGCCGAACGATCGCAGCAGGGTCTGGCCCATGGCATCTGCGAGCAACTGCAGCAGCTGATCTACAGCGGCGAGATCGCCCCCGGCGAGCGGCTGAACGAGGCCGCACTGGCCCTGCGCATGGGCACCAGCCGCGGCCCGATACGCGAGGCCATACGCATGCTGACCGGCATCGGCCTGGTGCTGGCCGTGCCCAACCGCGGCGTGTTCGTGCGCCAGATCTCGGTGCGCGAAATGCTGGAGATCTACGAGCTGCGCGCGCTGCTGCTGGGCTTTGCCGCGCAGCAGGCGGCCGAGCACCTGAGCGAGGCCGACCGCCGGGAGTTCGAGCAACTGCTGGATGGCATGGATGCCGCCTGCGAGGCCGACGACGGCCAGCACTACTACCAGCTGAACCTGCGCTTCCATGCGCTGCTGATGGCGCAATGCCGCAACCAGCGCGCGCAGCAGGCCTATGAAGACCATGTGAAGGAGCTGCACCTGTACCGCAGGCGCTACTTCGACGCCTCGATCAATATGCGCCGCTCCAACAAGGAGCATCGCCAGATCTTCGAGGCCATTGCCAAGGGCACGGCCGACCGCGCCAACAAGCTGGCGCAAGCCCATGTGCTGCAGGGACGCCAGCGTCTGCTGTCCACGCTGGACGTAGCCAGCACACCACCCGAATGGAAACAGGCATGAAACGACGCACGCTGCTGCAAGCCACTCCGCTGATGCTGGGCCTGCCGGCCTGGGCCCAGACCGCCTTCCCGAACAAGCCGATCCGCTACATCGTGCCGGTGGCGCCGGGCGGCGGCAGCGACTTCGTCGGCCGCACCGTCACCGAGCGCTGGGGCCAGGCGCTGAAGCAGACCTTTGTGGTGGACAACCAGAGCGGCGGCGGCGGCACCATCGCGGCCCAGACCACGGCGCGTGCCGCCCCCGATGGCTACACCTTGATGCAGGGCTATGTCGCCACCCATGGCACCAGCCCGGCCACCCGCAAGCTGCCCTATGACGCGATCAAGGACTTCACGCCGGTGGGCATGATCGGCGGCACACCCAATGTGCTGGTCGTCAACGCCGCACTGCCCGTCAACACGCTGAAGGAGTTCGTCGCCTATCTGCGCCAGAACCCGGGCAAGCTCAGCTATGGGTCCGCCGGCGCGGGCTCGCTGACACACCTGACGATGGAACTGTTCAAGCAGCAGGTCAACTCCTTCATCGTGCACATTCCCTACCGCGGCATCGCCCCGGCGTTCACCGACCTGATCGGCGGCCAGACGCAGGCGATGTTCCCGGGCCTGGCGGCGGCCGTGCCGCACATCCGCTCCGGCCGCGTGCGGCCGCTGGCGGTGACCGGCCTGGTCCGCCACCCGCAGTTCAAGGACATCCCGACCCTGGACGAGTCCGGCTTCAAGGGCTTCGAGGCCCAGCAGTGGTATGGCGTGGTCGGCCCCGCCGGCATGCCCGCCGCCCTGGTCAAGACCCTCAATGACAGCCTGGGCGCGGTGCTGGCCATGCCCGACCTGCGCGAGAAGCTGTCGATCGAGGCGCTGGAGCCGCTGGCCATGAGCCCCGAACAGTTCGCCGAGTTCATCCGCGCCGACATCGCCCGCTGGACGCAAGTGGCCAAGGCCCGCGGCATCCAGCTCGACAACTGACCCTCCCCAGAAAGATTTCCCCATGGCCCGCAATACCCAGGTCGCCGCCGACCACAACGCTCCACCCGTCACCCGCATCCTGGCCGAGTTCATCGTCAATCACCCGTCTCGCGGCTGGAGCGATGCGGTGGACCATGAAGCCCACCGCACCTTGATGAACTGGGTGGGCTGTGCCGTTGGCGCCGCTCACCACGAAACCGCACAGGCAGCGCTGGCCGCAGTGCAACTGCTGCAGCCCGCGGCGCAGGCCAGCATCCTGGGCCGCGGCGAGAAGGTGGACATGGCCAGCGCCGCACTGATCAACGGCATCAGCTCGCACACCTTCGACTTCGATGACACGCACCTGAAGACCATCATCCACCCGGCCGGCCCGGTGGCCAGCGCGGTGCTGGCACTGGCCGAACATACCGGCGCCAGCGGCCGCGCGCTGATCGACGCGCTGGTGCTGGGCATCGACGTCAGCTGCCGCGTCGGCAATGCGATGTACCCGGACCATTACGACCGCGGCTGGCACATCACCGGCAGCACCGGCACGCTGGGCGCGGCGGCGGCCTGCGCGCGGCTGCTGAAGCTGGACGCGCAGCAGACGGCCATGGCGCTGGGCATCGCCGCCTCGCAGCCGATCGGCGTGCGCGAGCAGTTCGGCACCATGACCAAGCCCTTCCACCCCGGCGCCGCCGCACGGGCCGGCCTGATGGCGGCGCTGCTCGCCCAGCAGGGCTTCACCGCCAGCCCGCGTGCACTGGAGGCACCGCGAGGCATGATGCAGACGATCTCGACCAAGAACGACTGGTCGGAGATCACATCCGAGCTGGGCTCGCGTTTCGAGATCAGCTTCAACGCCTACAAGCCGTTTGCCTGCGGCATCGTCATCCACCCCAGCATCGACGCCTGCGCACAGCTGCGCGAACAGGGCGTGAGGCCGGAGCAAATCGAGCGCATCGAACTCAAGGTGCATTCGCTGGTGCTGGAGCTGACCGGCAAGAAGGAGCCGGCCGACGGCCTGCAGGCCAAGTTCAGCGTCTATCACGGCTGCGCCGCCGGCCTGACCTTCGGCCGTGCGGCCGAAGAGGAGTTTGCCGACGACATCGTCAACCGCACCGACATGGTGGCGCTGCGCCGCAAGGTGGTGGCCACCGTCGATGACGCGATTGCCGAGGCCAGCGCCGACGTCACCGCCGTGCTGAGCGATGGGCGACGCGTCCATGTTTTTGTCGAGCATGCCATCGGCTCGCTGGCCAGGCCGATGAGCGATGCGCAGCTGGAAGCGAAATTCCACGGCATGGCCGATCAGGTGCTGGGCGCCGAGCGCTGCAGCGCGCTGATCGCGGCCTGCTGGGGTGTGGGCAGCGCCGTCGATGTGCGTGCGCTGGCCGAACAGGGCCGTGACTGAACGCAACCGCAACAAGGAGACTTTTTCATGATGAATCGTTCGACCTGGATCGCCGCCGTGGGCGCCCTTGGCGCCGCCCTGAGCCTGCCTGTGCACGCTCAGCCGGCGCAGACGACAGTGAAGGTCACACCGCTGGGCGGCATCGACGGGGAGTTCTGTCCACAGGATCGCGCGCTGGTGTTCGAAGACCCGAACGGCACGCGCGTGCTCTATGACCCCGGCCGCACGGTGGCCGGCGCCACCGACCCGCGGCTGGGCAAGATCGACATCATCCTGGTCAGCCATATGCACGGTGACCATGTCGGCAATGCGCACAACAAGGCGCCGAACTCGGGGGCCTGCGACAAGCCTGACATGTCGGTCTCGGCCATGCCCAACTCCAGCGTGGTGAATATCGCGCTGGCCAAGAAATCGAAGATCGTGACCGGCAGCGAAATGCCGCCCTTCTTCGCGGCCAAGCTGAAGGCCAATGGCGGCGATCCGGCGAACTCGATGCTGGCCCGCTTCGGCGGCAGCGTGACGGTCGGCGGCGTGAAGATCGCCACGGTGACGGCGCTGCACAGCAACGGCGTCGATCCCGACTACATCGGCGGCGAGCTCGGCAAGGCAATGAAGGACGTGGGCATTGCCGGTGACGTGGGCCTGGCGACCGGCTATGTGCTGCGCTTCAGCAACGGCCTGGTGGCCTATCTGTCCGGCGACACCGGCATCACCGCGGACCAGGATCTGGTCGTGAACAAGCACTACAACGCCAAGCTGGCGGTGATGAATATCGGCGACGGCTTCACCACCGGGCCGGCCGAGGCGGCCTATGTGATCAACGATCTGGTCAAGCCCGCCTCGGTAATCGCCTCGCATGCCAACGAGGTCGGCACCGTGGGCGGCAAGCTGCGCCCGGGCAGCAAGACCGAGGCCTTCATCAAGGCCACCAAGGTGCCGGTCCACATCCCGCTGTCGGGCAAGACGATGGAGTTCGACGCCCACGGCAAGTGCACGGCAGGCTGCTGAGCACGACCGCCGTGCTCGCCGCCAGCTGTGGCGGCGGACGCATCAAGTCCCGGCAAGCACCCTGACCTGCGTGCCCTGATAGCTCACGACCTGACCCTCACGGATCTTGGCCGTCTTGCGCAACTCGGTCTTGCCGTCCACCTCGACCTGCCCCTCGCTGATGACGACGCGGGCGCGCCCGCCGCTTTCGGCGAGACCTGTGGCCTTGAGCAGGCTGTCCAGCGGGATGAACTCGCCGCGCAACTCGAACAGGATATTGCTCATGACGACCCCAGGCGCTTGTGCGCCGCCTCGCGGATCGCGCTCAGCGTGCCGCGGCTGGTGATCACGTCCGAGTCAAGCTTGATGTGAATCAGCGTGGGTCGGCCGCTCTCGATGGCCTCCCGCAGCGCGGGCTCGAACTGGGCCGTGCTGTCCACCTTGGCGGCGCGCCAGCCATAGGCCACGGCCAGCGCGGCGAAGTCAGGGTTGAACAGATCGCTGCCGCTGACGCGGCCAGGGTACTCGCGCTCCTGGTGCATCCGTATCGTGCCGTAGGTGCCGTTGTCGACGACGATGCTCAGCAGCTTCTTCGCGCCGTAGCCGGTGGCCGTGGCCAGTTCCTGGCCGGTCATCAGGAAGTCGCCATCGCCGGCAATATTGACGACCCAGCGCTCGCTCTGCAAAAGACTGGCGGCCACGGCCGCCGGCACGCCGTAGCCCATCGCCCCCGAGGTCGGCGCGAGCTGGGTGCGGCCATGCTGGTGCAGCGCCGTGTAGCGGTGGAAACGGTGCAGCCACCCGCTGTAGTTGCCGGCGCCATTGGTGTAGATCGTGCCCTCGGGCAGCAAGGCGTCCAAGGTCTTGATGACCTCGGCCATGTCCATGGGCGCGACCGGTTGCGGCACGAGATTGGCCTGGTAGTCGGCGTTTGCGGCGGTCGTCCAGGCCGACCATGCAGCTTTAGCGGGCGCAGCCAGACTCTTCAGCGCAGTGGCGGCACAGCCCATGCTGGCATTGATCAGCAGATCGGCCGTGTAGACCCGGCCCAGCTCCTCCGCCCCGGCATGGATGTGCACCAGCCGCTGCTTCGGCCGCGGCGCCTGCAGCAAGGTGTAGCCACCGGTCGTCATCTCGCCCAGGCGCGGGCCGATGGCGATGATCAGGTCGGCGTCCTGCACGCGCTGCGCCAGCTTCGGATTGATGCCGATGCCGACATCGCCGGCATAGAGCGGGTGGGCGTTGTCGAACAGGTCCTGGAAACGGAAGGCACAGCCCACCGGCAGCTGCCAGGCCTCGGCGAAGGTCTGCAGATCGGCACAGGCGGCAGGCGTCCAGCCACCACCACCGGCAATCACCAGCGGCTGTTTGGCGGCCAGCAGCAGCTCGCGCAGCGTGCTCAAAGCGGCCGGCGTCGGCGCGGCCTCGGCAAAGGCGACAGGGGCGACGATGGGCGCGGTCGTGGCCTGCGTCAGCATGTCCTCGGGCAGCACCAGCACCACCGGGCCGGGACGGCCCTGCATCGCGGTGTGGAAGGCACGGGCGACGTACTCGGGCAGACGGTGCGGGTCATGGATCTCGCCCACCCATTTGGCCATGCCCAGCGTGCCGGGGCCGAACATCTGGCGGTAGTCCACCTCCTGGAAGGCCTCGCGGTCGCGCTGATCGCTGGCCACCTGGCCGATGAACAGAATCATCGGCGTGCTGTCCTGGAACGCGGTATGCAGACCGATGCTGGCATTCGTCGCGCCGGGCCCACGTGTGACGAAGCAGATGCCGGGCTTGCCGGTCAGTTTGCCCTGCGCCTCGGCCATGAAGGCGGCGCCGCCCTCTTGCCGGCAGGCGACGAAGCGGATCTTTTCGGCATGCTCGTGAAAGCCATCCAGCACGGCCAGATAGCTTTCGCCGGGGACACCGAAGACGGTATCAATGCCTTGGGCAATCAGGGCCTCGACCAGCGCGTGGCCGGCGAGGCGGGACGGTGTTGTGGGGTGTTGCGTGCTCATCCCGCCACTGTACCGTGGCGGGTGTCCATTTCAGCTATCCACCGCGCTTGGGGCGACTCACGACACATTTATCTTGCAGCGACTGGGACGAGGGAGTGCCAGCCGGTGCGGGCTGAAGCCTTGTCCGGTCCTGGACGGACCGGGCTCCGGCTTCTATATGCCCGCTGCGACCGGCACACCCTCCTCCCTGCTGCGTGCCAGCTCGTCAACCCGAAATACGCGCGCACTACTCAACGTTGGCGGCCACCAGCGCATCCGCAGAGGGGGCGGGGGGCCGGACACTGAGGGCATAAAGAAGCTGAAGGTCGGTCCGTTCAGGAACGGACCAAGCTTCAGCCCGCAGTGGCCGGCCCCCCGCCCCCTCGGCCACTCCAATAGCCAGTCGAGCGTTTGCGCTTCAGGCCGCAGCCAGCGCCGAATTGCGGCGCGACAGATAGCCGCCCACCAGCCCCGCCGAGGCCACACCCAACATCAGAGCCACAGCCGAACCGACGAAGATGCTGGATGGCTGGCCATGATCCAGCAAGGCGCCGAACACCGGTGCGGCCAGGGCGAAGCCTACGTCCAGGCCGGAATAGACTGTGCCGTAGACGCGGCCCGTGGCTCCCGGAGGGGCGGCGCGTTTGATCAGCATGTCACGCGACGGGCCGGCCAGGCCAGTGCCGAAGCCGGCCAGCGCGGCCACCGCGGCGGCCAGCATGCCGGGCAGCCAGCCGCTGGCGGTCAGCAGCAGCAGCACGGCGGCAAAGGCCATCGCCGCGGCGATGGTGCGTTCCAGTTGCTGCACTCGGGCGACCAGAAAGCCGCCCACCACCATGCCGGCGGCGCCGCACAACATGTAGCCGGTCACCACATAGGCGGTCAAGGTCAGCGGCAGGCCGTACATGCCGGCCAGCGCCGGGCTGGCAAAGCTCTGGATGGCGCTCAGCGCGGCCGTGGTCCAGAAGAAGAAGGAGAAGCACATCCACACCGACGGCAGCTTCAGAAAGGCCATCGGATGCTCATCGACGGGCGCCGCGCCCTTGGCCTTGTCGTGCGCCCACGCACCCTGGCTGTCGTCGATCGCGTCGCGCTTCAGGAACAGCAGCAGCATCACCGAGAGGGCGATCAGGCCGGTGGCCAGATAGGCCCAGCGCCAGTTGCCGGTAGCCGTGGAGACGCCGATCAGCAGCACCGGCGCCACCGCCCAGCCCAGATTGCCGGTGATGCCGTGCACCGAGAAGGCGTGTCCCAGGCGCGGCGCCGACACGCGCTTGTTCAAAATCGTGAAGTCCACCGGATGGAAGGGCGAGTTGCCCAGGCCGGCCAGCGCCGCGGCCAGCATCAGGCCCGAATAGCCGGTGGCCACACCCGCCGCGATCGAGGCCAGCACAAAGCAGCTCAGCGCGGCGAACAGCACCGGCCGCGCGCCGGTGCGGTCGACCAGAAAGCCGGCCAGCGCCTGGCCGATGCCCGAGATCACGAAGAAGGTCGTGACCAAGAGACCCAGCTCGGAAAAGCTCAGGCCGAACTCCTTCATGAAGATGGGGAACATAGGCGGCAGCAGCATGTGGAAAAAATGCGAGGTGCCGTGGGCCAGGCCGATCAGGCTGATGGTGGTGATGTCGCTTTTTGCCGAGGCAATTGGCGCGTTGGGGAGTGTGGTGCTGCTCATGCCCTCACTGTAGGCGGGGCAGTGGCGTCCGGGTTACGATAGTCCGACAAGTTCTGTTGAATTCACGCCAATGACCGCGCAGTCCCCACCCCAGCGCCCCCGCCGCCAGCTGGTCGACACCCCTCCGCTGGACCCGCGGCTTTACGAGCCCACGGCCGAGCGGCCGCTGCGCGCCAAGGCGCGGGTGCTGGCCAATCACATCCGGATCGAGCCGCACCACCATGCCTGGGGGCAGTTGGTGTTCTCGGTCACCGGGGTGACGCGGGTCAGCGCCGGCTTGAGCACCTTCATCGTGCCGCCGTCGCGGGCGGTGTGGATTCCGCCGCGGCGCGTGCACAGCGTCACCGCCGTCGAGCAGGCCGATCTGCGCACGCTCTATCTGCATCAGGCGGTTGTGCCCGACAGCGTCGCCTGGCAGGAATGCCGGGTGCTGGAGGTCTCGCCGCTGCTGCGCGAGCTGGTGCTGCAGCTGGCCACCGACCCCGATGCGCCGTCGACCAACGAGATCGACGAGCGGCGCGAACACCACATCGCCGCCCTGGTGCTGGACGAGCTGCAACGTGCCCGCCAGCTGCGCCTGGGCGTCGATCTGCCGCAGGACAAGCGCCTGCTCGCGCTGTGCGAGGCCATCCTCGACGAGCCGGCCCGGCACGCCAGTCTGGACGGCTGGGCGGAGGAAACCGGCGCCAGCGCCCGCACCATCGCGCGGTTGTTCCGCCAGGAGCTGGGCACCAGCTTTGCGCAGTGGCGCCAGCAGGTGCTGCTGGCACGGGCGCTGTCGATGGCGGCGCGCAAGCGGCCGATGAGCCATATCGCCGCCGAACTGGGTTACGCCAGTGCCAGCGCCTTCACGGCCATGGTCACGCGGGCGGTGGGCATGCCGCCGAGCCGCTTCTTTGCCGAGGCCTGACATCAGGGCTGAGGCCAAGACCCTCGCGCCATCCGGTTGCTCGCCGTGGGCTACCATCCCCCGACTTTCTGAACTTTCGCTCTCGCTGCCGCCATGACCCAGGTGCTTTTCGACTACACCCGCCAGGACGCCCAAGGCGCCAGCTGCACCGCCCATGCCTGGGCCAAGGTGCCACCCCCTCTGAACAGCGCGCAGCGCAAGACCGTCAAGCAGCGCGCGGCCGAGCTGCTGGAGCAGCACAAGGCGGTGCTGGTTGCGCACTACTACGTCGATGGCGATCTGCAGGATCTGGCGCTGGAGACCGGCGGCATCGTCGCCGACTCACTGGAGATGGCCCGCTTCGGCCGCGATCATGCGGCCCAGACCCTGGTCGTGGCCGGCGTGCGCTTCATGGGCGAATCGGCCAAGATACTGAGCCCGCACAAGCGAGTTCTGATGCCCGACCTGGACGCCACCTGCTCGCTGGATCTGGGCTGCCCCGCCGATGAGTTCGCGGCCTTCTGCGACGCCCACCCGGACCGCACCGTCGTCGTCTATGCCAACACCAGCGCCGCCGTGAAGGCCCGCGCCGACTGGATGGTCACCAGTTCCTGCGCGCTGGCCATCGTCAACGAGCTGAAGGCCCGCGGCGAGAAGATTCTCTGGGCCCCCGACAAGCACCTGGGCGGCTATATCCAGCAGCAGACCGGTGCCGACATGCTGCTGTGGCAGGGCGCCTGCATCGTCCACGACGAGTTCAAGGGCCTGGAGCTGGACCTGCTGCGCGCCCAGCACCCGAATGCGATGGTGCTGGTGCATCCCGAATCACCGGCCAGCGTGGTCGCCCAGGCCGATGTCGTCGGCTCGACCTCGCAGATGCTCAAGGCGGTGATAGACGGCAAGGCGCAGGAGTACATCGTCGCCACAGACAACGGCATCCTGCACCGCATGCGCCAGCTGGCACCGGGCAAGACCTTGATCGAGGCGCCCACCGCCGGCAATGCCGCCACTTGCAAGAGCTGCGCCCACTGCCCCTGGATGGCGATGAACGCCGTGCAGGGCGTCGTCGACTGCCTGGAGCTGGGCTCGGGCGAGATCTTCGTCGATGAGACGATACGGCAGCAGGCGCTGGGCTGCATCACCCGGATGCTGGACTTCGTGGCGCAGAACCCGGCGGCGGTGGCCCAGCCGGCCGCACGCGGTACCGTCGGACTGACACCCGGCATGGGCGCGGTCTGAACGATTTTGTGAGGAATAGAACCGTCGACCGCCGCTTATTCGGCGCTGGCCGGTGGCGATTGGGCCTATAAAGAGCACATCGCCAACCCAGCCGCGAGAACTGGTCATGACAACCGATTTCACCTCGATCTACAACCATCACGAGCGCATCATCTTCGGCGCGGTGATGGACTACGCGTCCAACTATCCCGAGATCCGCGACGACGATGATCTGCTGGCCGACGTGGCCTGCGTCGCGCTGAACCGCCTGCCGCCGCGCTACATCCGCCATGAGGTCGATTTCGTGTTCTACCTGACGGACCGCGAACGCCACGAGATGGATCTGGCGACCAAGGAGGCGGTCGGCTATGCCTTCGAGTTCGTCGCCGCCCGCGCGGCGCTGAGGGCCCGCCAGCAGTAGGCCAGCGGCCCTCTACAGGGTCAGGTTCCATATCTGGCCCACCTGGTCCTTGCCAAAGGAATGGTGCTGCTCCTCCGACACCAGTTCGAAGCCCGCCGCCCGGTAGATCTTGCAGGCCGAGACCAGCACCTTGTTGGTCCACAGCGTCAAGGTGCTGTAGCCCTGCTGGCGCGCAAAGCGTATGCACTCGTCGGTCAGGCGCCGGCCCAGGCCCAGGCCGCGCGCCGAAGGTTCGACATAGAGCAGGCGCAGCTTGGCCACCGCGTCTGACTCGCGCACCAGGAACACCGAGCCGACGATCGCCCTCTCGCGCTCGGCAATCCAGCAGCGCTCCTTCTTGGCATCGAACTCGCGGATGAACTTGGCGGCAATCTCGGCCACCAGTGCCTCGAAGGTCTCGTCAAAACCGTACTCCTGGGCATAGAGCAGGGCCTGGCGGTGCGTGACCCAGCCGATGTCGCCGATCTGGTGCGGGCGCAGCAGATAGGGCATGGCCGGTGGCGAGGCTGCGCCCAGCAGCCGTTCGACAGTGGTCAGGGCCTGCACCAGTTCGCCCTGCTGGGCGGGCTTCAGTGGCTCAAGCAGGGCCGCGACCTGCCGTTTCGAGCCCTCGTTCAAGGGCGCAAAGGCCGCGTGGCCGGCCTCGGTCAGGCTGAGCAGGGTCTGGCGCGCATCGTCCGGCGAGGGGCGGCGGGTCAGCAGGCCCAAACTTTCGAAGCGCTTCAGGATGCGGCTCAGATAGCCGGCGTCCAGGTGCAGTTCCTGGCGCAAGGTGGTTGCCGTCAGGTCGGCACGGTGGGCCAGCTCGTAGAGGATGCGTCCCTCGCTGAGCGAGAAGCTGCTGTCGAGCAGGGCTCCGTCCAGCAGGCACAGCTGGCCGGTATAGAAGCGGCTGAAGCGGCGCACCGCTTCGATGGTGGTGTGTTCGGTCATGAGCGTCCTCGCTGGCGACCCTCATGATCCAGCGATCAATTGCCTAAGTCAAATAGTTATTTGACTCAAGCACTCAATGCCCCTGTTTCAACGAGTCCAGCCAGGCCGCGCTGGGCGCCACCTCGCTGGGCCGGCGCCGCGGCGCACGCACCAGCACGGTCGGGAAGCTGACCGGCAGCGTGGCCGGATAGTCGCGGCTGAAGTGCAGGCCGCGGCTCTCGTGCCGGGCCAGCGCCGAGCGGACGATCAGTTCGGCGCAGTCCACCAGATTGCGCAGCTCCAGCAGGTCGCGGGTGACGCGGAAATTGGCGTAGTAATCGTCGATCTCGTTGCGCAGCAGGGCGATGCGGTGCAGCGCCCGCTCCAGCCGCTTGGTGGTGCGCACGATGCCGACATAGTTCCACATCACCAGGCGCAGCTCGTCCCAGTTGTGGGCGATGACGACCTGCTCGTCGGCGTCCTCGACCTGGCTTTCATCCCAGGCCGGCAGCGCCATGGGCTCGGGGCTGCCGCGGGTCAGGATGTCATCGGCGCAGGTCTGGCCGACGACCACGCACTCCAGCAGCGAATTGCTGGCCAGGCGATTGGCGCCATGCAGGCCGGTGTAGGTGGTTTCGCCCACCGCGTAGAGGCCCGGCATATCGCTGCGGCCCTGCAGATCGGTGACCACGCCGCCGCAGGTGAAATGCACCGCAGGCACGACCGGAATCGGCTGGCGGGCGATGTCTATGCCTAGGGCCAGGCAGCGGGCATGGATGGTCGGGAAGTGCTCCTTCAGGAAGGCCTCGCCCAGATGGGTGGCGTCCAGCAGCACATAGTCCAGGCCGTGCTTCTTCATCTCGAAGTCGATGGCACGGGCGACGATGTCGCGCGGCGCCAGCTCCAGCCGCTCGTCGTGCGCGGCCATGAAGCGGGTGCCGTCGGGCAGCTTGAGATGACCGCCCTCGCCTCTCATCGCCTCGGTGATCAGGAAGCTGCGCTCCTGCGGGTGGTACAGGCAGGTCGGATGGAACTGGATGAACTCCATATTCGCCACCCGGCAGCCCGCGCGCCAGGCCATGGCGATGCCGTCACCGGTGGAGGTGTCGGGGTTGGTGGTGTAGCGGTAGACCTTGCCGGCACCGCCAGTGGCCAAGATCACCGCGCGGGCGTCCAGCGCCTCGACGCGCTGGCGGTCGATGTCCAGCGCGTAGATGCCGTAGCAGCGCGGCTGCTCGTCGCGCTTCAGGTGGCGCGAGGTGATCAGGTCCAGCGCCATCCAGCGCTCGCGCAGGGTGATGTTGGGATGCGCCGCGGCGGCAGCCAGCAGCTGGTCATGGATGGCCTTGCCGGTGGCGTCGGCCGCGTGGGCGATGCGCCGCACCGCGTGGCCGCCCTCGCGCGTCAGGTGCAGGCCCAGCGGGCCGGTATCGTCCGGCGTGAAGGGCACACCCTGGTCCACCAGCCAGGCCACCGCCTGGGCGCTGCGCTCGGCGATGAAGCGCGCGGTGACCTCATCGACCAGGCCGGCCCCGGCATCCTGCGTGTCGCGCACATGGCTGTCTATGCTGTCGTCGCTGCCCAGCACACCGACGATGCCGCCCTGCGCCCAGGCGGTGGCGCCGACGTTCAGCTCGCGCTTGGCCAGCACCACCACCGGCACGGTGTCGGCCAGGTGCAGGGCCGCGGTCAGACCGGCCAGGCCGGCACCAACGATGACGACGGGGGCGGAAGAATTCTCGGCAGCAGCAGCGCTCATGCAAAAAGTGAGCGGCCCGTGTTGGCGGGCCGCTGATCAATCAACGTGGCTCATTCTAGGGCGGCGCCGTCACCGAGGTGTCACGGCACCACCCGGAATCAATGCACCACCCGGCTGAACGAGAACTCCCCGTCCGCCACATCGACCGGAATCACGTCCTTGGGGCCGAACTTGCCCTGCAGGATCAGCTTGGACACCGGGTTCTCGATGCGCTGCTGGATGGCCCGCTTCAGCGGCCGCGCGCCGAACGAGGGATCGAAGCCGACCTTGGCCAGCTCGGCCACCGCCGCGGCGCTGACCTCCAGCTTCATGTCCATCTTCTCCAGCCTGGCCTCCAGCACCTTCAGCTGGATCTTGGCGATGGACTCGATATTGCTCTGGTCCAGCGCGTGGAACACCACCGTCTCGTCGATGCGGTTCAGGAACTCCGGGCGGAAGTGCTGCTTGACCTCGCCCCACACCGCCTCGCGTATCAGGGCCGGGTCTTGCCCCGCCATCTGCATGATCATGTGCGAGCCCAGATTGCTGGTCATCACGATCACCGTGTTCTTGAAGTCGACCGTGCGGCCCTGGCCGTCGGTCAGGCGGCCGTCGTCCAGCACCTGTAGCAGCACATTGAACACGTCCGGATGGGCCTTCTCGACCTCGTCGAGCAGCAGCACGCTGTACGGCTTGCGGCGCACCGCCTCGGTCAGGTAGCCGCCCTCGTCGTAGCCGACATAGCCTGGAGGCGCGCCGATCAGCCGGCTGACCGAGTGCTTCTCCATGAACTCGCTCATGTCGATGCGGATCATGTGTTCTTCACTGTCGAACAGAAAGCCGGCCAAGGCCTTGCACAGCTCGGTCTTGCCGACGCCGGTGGGGCCCAGGAACAGGAAGCTGCCGGTCGGGCGGTTCGGGTCGGACAGGCCGGCGCGCGAGCGGCGGATGGCATCGGCCACGGCCACGATGGCCTCGTCCTGGCCGACCACGCGGTCATGCAGCTTGTCTTCCATCTGCAAGAGCTTGTCGCGCTCGCCCTGCATCAGCTTGGCGACCGGAATGCCGGTGGCACGGGCCACCACCTCGGCGATCTCCTCGGCGCCGACCAGCGTGCGCAGCAGCTGAGGTGCCTTGCCATCCTTGGCCTTGCCGGCCTCCTTGGCCTGCGCCTCCTTCAGGCGCTTCTCCAGCTCGGGCAGCTTGCCGTACTGCAGCTCGGCGACCTTGTTGAAATCGCCCTTGCGCTTGAGTTCTTCCATCTGGAAGCGCGTGGCCTCGATCTCTTCCTTCAGATGGGCCGAACCCTGGGCGGTGGCCTTCTCGCTCTTCCAGATCTCGTCCAGATCGGCGGCCTCGCGCTCCAGCTTCAGTATTTCTTCCTCGATCAGCCCCAGGCGGCGTTGCGAGGCCTCGTCCTTCTCGCGCTTGACCGCCTCGCGTTCGATCTTGAGCTGGATGATGCGGCGGTCGAGCTTGTCCATCACCTCGGGCTTGGAGTCGATCTCTATCTTGATCTTGGCCGCGGCCTCGTCGATCAGGTCGATGGCCTTGTCGGGCAGGAAGCGGTCGGTGATGTAGCGGTGGCTCAGCTCGGCCGCGGCGACGATGGCCGGGTCGGTGATCTCGACGCCGTGGTGCACCTCGTACTTCTCCTGCAGGCCGCGCAGGATGGCAATGGTCGCCTCCACGGACGGTTCATCGACCATCACCTTCTGGAAGCGCCGCTCCAGCGCAGCGTCCTTCTCGACGTATTTGCGGTACTCGTCCAGCGTGGTTGCACCGATGCAATGCAACTCGCCGCGCGCCAGCGCCGGCTTGAGCATATTGCCCGCATCGATCGCGCCCTCGGCCTTGCCGGCGCCGACCATCGTGTGGATTTCGTCGATGAAGATGATGGTCTGGCCCGCGTCTTGCGCGACTTCCTTCAGCACGGACTTGAGCCGCTCCTCGAACTCGCCGCGGAACTTGGCGCCGGCCAGCAGCAAGGCCATGTCCAGCACCAGCACGCGCTTGTTCTTCAGCGTGTCCGGCACCTCGCCATTGACGATGCGCTGGGCCAGGCCCTCGACGATGGCCGTCTTGCCCACGCCGGGTTCACCGATCAGCACCGGGTTGTTCTTGGTGCGGCGCTGCAGCACCTGGATGGCGCGGCGGATCTCGTCGTCGCGGCCGATCACCGGGTCCAGCTTGCCCAGACGGGCGCGCTCGGTCAGATCCAGCGTGTACTTCTTCAGCGCCTCGCGCTGCCCTTCGGATTCGGCGCTGTCGACCTTCTGGCCGCCGCGCACCGATTCGATCGCTGCCTCGAGAGACTTGCGCGTCATGCCATGGCCACGGACGATGCCGGCCAGGTCGGTCTTGGCCTCGCTGAGGGCGAGCAGGAACATCTCGCTGGCGATGAACTGGTCACCGCGCTTGGAGGCTTCCTTCTCGGAGGTCTGCAGCAGGCTCAGCAGATCGCGCCCGGCCTGCACCTGCTGGTCGCTACCCTGCACCTGGGGCAGGCCGTTCAGGGCAGCGTCCAGCGAAGTCTTGAGCGCAGGCAGCTTGACGCCGGCGCGCTCCAGCAGGCTGCGCGGCCCGTCGTCCTGGGCCAGCATGGCCAGCAGCACATGGACCGGCTCGATGTACGGGTTGTCGCGGGTCACGGCCAGGCTTTGCGCCTCGCCCAGGGCTTCCTGAAAACGGGTGGTCAGTTTGTCGGCTCGCATAGGTCAAATCCTCCAATGGCAGGCAGGTGGGACCATGGCCCCGGATTTCAAGGCACCTGTCGAGTGAGCCAGCACGCGGCCCGGCTTGTCTTGCGCTGGATCAAGCCGGCATAATGCAACCATGCATTGCGCCCTCCCCTTCGCCCCTTGGCCCTGCGCCAGCCGGGCTTGCGGCGTGGTCGCGTGCAAATCGAAAAAGCAGCCGCTCATCTGACCGGCGCTGCTGCCGTGCTCGGATGAGCGACGGCAGCCTCCACTTTCTTCCCGGCGACAGTCTTCGCGCTTCCTCCCGCACGGTTTTCCAGGTCAACACCACCTGAAGGACTTTGATCGTGATCGTGCAAGATTTTTCCGGCCTCTGGATCCCCGTCGTCACCCCGTTTGTCCATGGCGAGATCGACCATGGCGCGCTGAAGGCGCTGGTGCTGCGGCTCAAGCGGGACGGCGTGGGTGGCTTCGTGGCCAGCAGCAGCACCGGCGAAGGCGGCCTGCTGAATGAGGCCGAGCAGAACGCCGCGCTGGCCACCACGGTCGAGGCGGCCGGTGGTTTGCCGGTGATCATGGGGGTGTCCGGGCTGCGGCCCGAGCGCGTGGCCGCGCGCACGCAATGGCTGGCCGAGCGCTTCCCGCTGCACGCCTTTCTGCTGCCGCCGCCCAGCTATATCCGGCCCTCACAGGCCGGGCTGCTGAGCTACTTCCGCACCGTGGCCGACGCCACGCCGCTGCCACTGGTGCTCTACGACATCCCCTACCGCACCGGTGTGAAGATCGAGCTGGCGACGCTGCTGGAGCTTGCAGCCCACCCGGCCATCCAGGGGCTGAAGGACTGCGGTGGTCAGCCCGCCTCGACTGAGGCATTGATCGGTGACGGCCGCCTGGCCGTGCTGGCCGGCGAGGACCATCAGATCTTCGGCACCCTGGCCCTGGGCGGTACCGGCGCCATCACGGCCAGCGCGCACTTGCAGACACCCCGTTTCGTTGCCTTGGTTCAGTCACTCCTGGCTGGTGATCTGCCGCGTGGCAGGATGCTCTGGCGCCAGTTGCGGCCCTTGATCGAGCTGTGCTTTGACGAGCCCAACCCGGCGCCGATCAAGGCCATGCTGGCCCGTCAGGGCGCGGTGCAGAACGAGTTGCGGGCCCCGCTGCAGCCGGCTTCCGCCGAACTGCAGCAGCGCTTCGGGCATCTGCTTCAAGACATCGAGTGAGCACCGCGCTCTGCCGGCTCGCCCGGCAGCCGCGCCGCCAGCAGCGCCCGGTTGAACGGATTGCGCTCCCGGAAGCTGGGCATGAAGGCGTCCGGCACATGGGGCAGGCAGGAGGCTATCCAGGCCCTGCCCTTGGCCAGCGCCTGCCGGGCCGCGGTCTCCTCACCGGCGTCGCGCAGCGCCTGGAAGGCCAGCCACCAGAGTTCGGCCGGGTCCATGTCCAGCGCGCTGCTCTGCGCCGCCAAGGCCACAGCGGCACGGGCATGCCGGGCAGCTTCAGGGTGGCGGCCGAGGCGACGCAGCGCGTCGGCCTGTCGCAGGCCGGCATGCAGGCGCACCGGCGCGTTGTCAGCGGCCACCCGCGCCAGCACCCGTTCGCACCAGGCCAATGATTCTTCGGGCGGCAGCAGCGAGGCAAGCAGCAGCTCGTAACTGCATCGATCCGCAAGGTCCAAGGTGTCGGGTAGCGAGGGGTGGGCCGCCAGCAGCGCGGGCAGCACCCGTTTGCCCGCCAGGGCGTCGAGCCGGGCGACGAGCACCTGCCGCGCGGCACGATTGCCGGCGTCCGCACCGGCGGGCAGCGGCGTCATGAGCTGTCGGGCCCTGGCGATCTGGCCCAGACGCAGATGGATGCGTGCCAGCCTGTTTTCGGTGATAACCACCCAGGCCGGCGCCTCGCCCTGCCGGAACTGGGCCAGGGCCCAGGGCAGCAGATCCAGGGCCTCACGGTAGCGCCCCAGGCCGAAGTAGGAGGTTGCCAGATGGACGTGGTTGGTGGCCGCCGCCAGGCCGGGCGGCTCGCCCATGCGCCGCCACAGACCCAGCATCTGCTCGCCGGTGACCAAGGCGGCTTCGCGCTCGCCCAATGCGGTCAGGCACACGGCCACATTGCAGTGCTGCTCCATCGCCTCGCTCAGGTCGCCCAGGCTCTCGGCCAGCGCCGCGGCCAGGCGCAGCGGGGCCAGCGCCTCGGTATAGCGGGCGGCGCAGAACAGCACATAGCCATGGGCGCCATGGAAATCCAGCCGGGCGCGCACGTCGTCCAGTCGCTCGGCGGTGCCACGCGCCCGCTCGCAACAGGCCAGCCCCTGAGCGAGATCGCCGGTCAAGGTCAAGGCCATGCCGTGCCAGCCGGCGGCCACGGTTTCGAGGTCATGGCGACCGAGCGCCTGCGCCAAGCGCAGGGCCTGGCCGGACGGCAGCAGCGCGCCCGCGCCATCGGACAGGCAAAGCCGATAGCGGCTGGCGGCCAGCAGCGCCGTCAAGCGCTGCCCATCATCGCCGGCCATCAGCTGCAGCGCGTCCACACGGGCCTGCGTCGCGGCCGGGGTTTCCACGCTCATGGCCGCGCTCAGCGCACGGTGCGCGACCCGGAAGACACCGTCCTGGGCGCCGGCCTTGCTGTAGTAGTGGGCGGCCCGGTCCAGAAAACCCAGCTCCTCGACGCGGCGTGATGCCGCCAGCGCGGCCTGAGCCGCGAGCTCGAACAAGCGTGCCGCCGCGGGCCACTCACCGGCCGCGGCCCAGTGCGAGGCCACCACCGAGGGGGCAGCGGCCTGCTGTTGATGCAGCGCCGCAGCAATTGCGCGATGCAGCAGCGCCGCAATCGCTTCCGGCACCGAGCCCTGCAGCGCTTCCTGGGCCAGATCGAAGGCCAGGCCCTGCTCGCCCATCAGCTGCGCCGCCTGCAGCTCCCGCAAGGGATCGACCAGGTCGATGGGATGCAGGCGCAGCACCTCGGCCGCCAGCGCCACAGAGAACGCAGGCCCCATCAGCGCCGCGACCCGCGCCAGCTTGAGCGCCGGGGCCGATAGCGCCAGCAGCCGGGTTTCTATCATCGCCAGCAGTTGCCGGGGTTCGGCCTCGGCCAGCGAACCCTCTGCCGGCAGCAGGCCGCCCCCCGCGCGCAACAGCTCCAACATGAACAGCGGCCGACCGCCGGTACGCCGCAACAGCGTGACTGCCAGCGTTTGCCGGGCCGAGCCATCAAGCTGCGGCAAGTCCAGCGCCTGCACGAAGTCCGCGATGGACGATTCGGGCAGCGGCCGCAGCGTCAGGGCACCCATGCGCTCAAGCGCCTGCTCGGCCACCCAGGCACGCAAGGCCGCCGCAGGCTCGCCCGAGCGGACAACGAACACGACCCAAGGCAGGTTCGGCGAGGCCGGTGCCAGCCAGGCCAGCAGGCCGTCCAGCGACGCCGCATCGGCCCACTGCAGGTCATCCAGCACAAGGCTGCCCAAGCCCTGATCAGCCCAGGGCTTCAGTGCCTCGGCCAGCGCCTGCCTCAACCTCAGGACTTCCAGACGCGGCTCGGGCGAGGGTCCCAACTCGGGCAGCAGACGCGCCAGCTCGGCTCGCGCCCAGTCCGGCGGCGCTGGCAGCTGGGGCAGCAGCAAACGCAGCGCACGCGCCAGCAATGCATAGGGCGTACCGGCATCGCCCGCATAGGCCTTGACCGATTGCACGGGCCCGCAGCTGCGGGCGAAATCTTCAGCCAGCCGGCTTTTGCCGATGCCGGCCTCCCCCTCCAGCAGCAGCCATTGCCCGCGGCCGCGGGCAGCGGCAAGCAAGCTCCATTCGGCCTCCCGGCCCACCAGCAGCGGGGGCCTGAGCAGGGTCACCGCACGTGCGGCTGTTGCAGGAGCGGTCGACAGGTCGGCACTGCGTTCAATCAAGGCTGCCAGCGCCTGCGTCTCATCGCCGGGGCTTGCCCCGGCCTCCCGCATCAACGCTTGCTGGCACGACCGGAAGGCCGCCAGCGCGGCGGCTCGGTCCCCACGCCGGTAGTGCAGGCGCATGACGCGGCGATGCGCATGCTCGCTGTCGGCATGCTCCAGGGCCAGGCCTTGCGCCCAGGGCAGTGCCTCGGCCAGACGTCCGGCGGCTTCCAGCGCTTCGGCGCGCGATGCCCAGGCCGTGCGGCGCTGCTGGCGCCACTTCGCGCGGGCCTCCTCGACCCACTCGCCCAGCGGGCCGCAGTCGGCATAGTCCAGGCCACCCAGCAACAAGGCATCCTGGGCCACCACCGGGGCCGCGAGCGCCTGCGGCTGGAGGTCATGGGCAAGTCCCGGCCCCAGCCGCAGCGTTGCCTGGCCCAGCACCAGCCCCGCACTCACCGCCTGCTTGAGCCGGAACAGGCGCTGCCGCAGATTCGTCTGCGCCTTTTGCGCCGGCAGGCCGGGCCACAGGCTCTCAGCCGCCTGAGCCCGAGGCATCGCACCGCGCAGCACCAGCATCGCAAGCAGGGCCGCGTCGCGACGCTCCAGCAGATGGTCGGCCCGGTCGGGTGTCACGATGCGAGGCAGCCCCAGCAGGCACAGCCGGGGAGCTGGCGGGACTGCGGAGACTCCAGCGCTTCCAGGATCGGGGTCGGGGTCGGACAGCGTCACAGCGGTGCTCGCATCAGGTGGCGTCAGGGTCGGACGTTAGCACGGCGCCGCGACTGGCGAGCTGGCCGCGTCACGCGCCAGTAACGCACAGGTCGCCATGCTTCACGCACTGACATCGCCAACGCACCCGAACCGGCCTGCGCCTTCGACCATGCCCTTGCAGATCGCCCCCGCCCTGTTGCCCCACAACGCGCTGCTGCTGGATCTGCAAATGCATTTGCTGAGCTGCAGCGACGGTGCCCGAGCCGTGCTGGCGGCCAATGCCGAGGTCCTGGGCTTGCTGCGCGGCCGTCTGGTGGCTCGGGGTCAGCAAGCCTCCCTGGCCGAACAGCTGGTAGCCGGTCAAAGCCTGACCCTGACGCGCAAGGGTCGGCCCTCGCTCAGCGTGCTGGCCCAGATCATCACCGACAGCCAGGATCAGCCCTTGGCTGTGCTGGCTACCTTGGTCGACCCGATGAACCAGCGCATGGACCGCCGGCTGCTGCCGGGGCTGTTCGGGCTGACGACCACCGAAGCCCGCATCGCGGCCGCGCTGGCCGATGGCCAAGGCACCCATCAAATTGCCGCCGAACTTGGCGTGCAACTCAACACCGTGCATGCCCATGTCAAGAAGCTGCTGGCCAAGACCCATACCCAGCGCCAGGTGCAACTGGTGTCTTTGCTGTGGCGCAGCGTGTCAGTGCTGACCGCCCACCCGCCGCGCCTATCCATGAGCGATCTGCTGCCCCCCCGAGTTGCGGGGGAGCCGCCCCGGGGGGATGCGCCTGATGCCAATTCAGGTAATGACGCGAGCCTTCACGCCAACCAGACTGAGGCCGGCTGAAACCCAGGCTTCTTCCTGTCAGGAGTTCCATGACAACCACTCTCTCCACTTCCTTGCGCCTGCTGACTCTGGCCGGCTTCAGCAGCCTGTGCGCGCAGCAGGCCTACGCCCTGCGCGCCGAGACGGCACTCGACTTTCTTTCGCCGCTCTCCGCCGGTAGCTACAGCTGGATTCGCCCGACCAGCACGGTGACCTTCGACAGCACACCGTCGGTCTGGAGTCAGGCAGGCGGCTTCGACGTGATAGACAACGCGGGGGCAGCCACGACCACCAGCTACCAGTCGCAGGCGCGTGCGGTGGCCAACTACACCCAGTTGTCGGTGCAGGCGCGCATCATGGTGGACAACCCGATGACCGCGGGCAGCGCCAACCTGCCCTACGCCGATGCCAATGGCATACCGATAGCGGGTGGCGTGCCCATGGGCTACGCAAGCCGGGCCTCGGCCAGCCTGGGCGACATCGTCACCCTCGGCACGAGTGCAGGCACCGCTGCGGCCAGCCTGCGCTTTGAGCTGGGCATCGACGGCACACTGGGCGTCGACTTCCACGGCGACCAGTACAGCTCGGTGGAAGGCAGTCTGTGGCAGGTCAATCAGTACGACAGCGCCAACTGGGGCGCCACTCTGGCCTGGGATTCACAACAGTCCAGCTTCGACCCTTCGACTTGGCTCTTCACACATGGCACGAAAACCATTGACCGAGCCGTATGGTCCAAGCCCATCCCGGTGGTCAACGGCAAGGCTGATTTCAGCTTCGAGCTGATGGCCCATGCCGAAGTGAACTTCGCCCAGTCCTACATCAATGGCGGCAGCTACGAAGCCTGGGCGGACCTCGGCAGCACCTTGCGTCTGGTGCGCGCCCACGCCTTCGACGCGATGGGCAACGAGATTGGGCTGGACAGCCTGGTGGGCAACTCGGGCACGCACTACGCCGTCAGCAGCGTTCCCGAGCCCGGCAGCTGGCAATTGCTGCTGCTGGGCGTTCTGCCGATCCTGCTCCGGCAAAGTCGCAAGCGCCCGATGGCGCGTCTTTGAAGCCCTGCACCCAAACGTTCACAACGAAAGATCCGTCATGACTCTCAACGCATCCCCCGCCCGCAAGCTGGCGCCGAACCGCCTCGCCGCAACCCTGGCCATGGGCCTGTTCGCCGGCAGCTACGCCGTGGCCAGTACCACACCGGTCACGCACTACAGCGGCCGCCATCTGAACTCGGGCGAGTATGTCCAAACCGCGGAGTACGCCAATTCCAACTACGGCTACATCGTCGACTACAGCGGCGCGGCCACCGAAGGCAGCAACAGCGGTGCGCGCACCTGGGCCTTCGGCAACGGCGCCGGCGGCTATCTGCACAAGCTGGAGACCAGTTCGGTCTTCGCGCGCGCCGATCTGGCCAGCGGCGAGCTGAAGGCCAGCGCCTCGCTGGGCCTGGGCATCAACCAGCCCGGCAGCGACGCCGCCCCTGCCTTCGGCGTCAGAAGCACCACCGCCAGCGCATCGGCCACCATCGCGGACAGCCTGAGCTTTCGCAACGGCAGCAGCGGCTACCTGTGGGCCGATGGTGAGCAGTTCACCTTCCGCTTCGGCGTAGACGGCACGGTCGATATTCCCGCTGCCGTGGCAACGCCGGTGAGCAGTTCGGCCATGACCTGGGCCACGTTGAGATTGAATATCTGGCGCCCCGGTGGCCTGGAAGCCAACCACCAGCTCAGCACCTTCGACTACAACGCCTACGCCCAGCAGTTTGGCAATGATGCTGCCTGGACCGAGTACGTGCGGCTCAGCAACCAGGTCAATGCGCTGGCGCTGAACAGCGCCGGCTGGTGCCTGGGAGAGAGCCGCACCCTGGCGGGCTTCTGCGGTGGTGTGTTCTTCCAGCAGGTCACGTTGGGTGCGACGCCGGCCGAGGTCAGCTATGCCTTTGCGCCGGGGGGTGACTTCGAGTGGACCCTGGAGCTGGAAACCCGGGTGGCGATGGACCTGTCCTACGAGAACCTGAGCTCGTCGCTGGACTTCTCGCACACCATACGCACCGGCTTCGTCGCACCAACAAGTGCGACCACCTATTCGGCCTCGGGCCTGTTCCCCGACACCCTGCCGGCGGCTGCAGTGCCCGAGCCCCACTCCTGGGCACTGATGGCCTGCGGATTGTTGGGGCTGATGGGCGCGGCCGGCTTCAAGCAGCGACGGCCTCACTGACCTGTGGCATCTGCGTGGCCAGCAAGGCCACCACGACGATGACCACCAGCAGCGCGCCGCTGGCCAGGAACAGGGTGCTCAAGGCCAGGCTGTGCAACAGCCAGCCGGTGGCCGCCGAGGACAGTGGCGCCAGGCCCATGAAGATGAACATGAACAGGCTCATCGCCCGACCCAGCATGATGGGTGGCACGCGGCGCTGTATCCAGGTGAACACGGCCACCTGCATGAAGCCGCCGAGCAGGCCGATCAGCAAGAGCAGCGCGGCGCCCTGCCAGGTGGCGGTGATGGTGCCCATGGGCATGAACAGCAGGCCCACCAGGGCATCAACGGCCAGCAGCGTGAGACCGAGGCTGCGCAAGCGCCACTGCGGTTTGGCGCCCGCCACGCCCATGCCCATCAGCGTGCCGGCGCCGTGCGCGGCGAGCATCGTGCCCAGCGCCGCGGCGCCCAGGCCGGGCACCTGCTTGGCCAGCACCGGCAGCGCGATATGCACCGGGCCGCTGATCAGCAGGGCCACTGCCGCCCAGTAGAGCAGGCAGGTGCGCAGCTGCGCATCGGCCCAGAAGGCGCGTAGGCCCTCGCCCACCGAGGCCAGCACCGAGACCTTGGTGGCCGAAGCGGCCGGTGGCGTCAGCACGCGCACCCGGGACAGGGTCCAGGCCGACAGTGCAAAGCTGAAGGCGTCGAAGCCGAAGGCCAGGCCCAGGCCGCGTGCATCGGTCACCGCGTCGGCGCGGCCGGAGCCGAACAGCGCGATCAGCAGGCCTGCCAGCAGAGGGCCGACGAACATAGCCAGCTGGCGCAGCCCCAGCATCACGCCGTTGGCCGCCTGCAGCTGCTCACGCGCCACCACCTGGGGCAGCATGGCCGTGCCGGAGGGGATGCTGAAGGCGGTGGCCAGGCCTATGCCCAGCGACAGCGCGTATAGCCAGGGCAGCGTCAACGCGCCGGTCAGCACCAGCAAGGCCAGCGCGCCTAGCAGCACGGTGTTGACGTACTTGGTCAGCATCATCACCCGCTTGGGTGAGTAGCGGTCGACAAAGGCGCCGCCGATCAGGATGAACAGCGCGCGGGGCAGGCCCACAATCAGCAGCACGGTGCCCAGCACCCGGGTGTCGCTGCTCATCTGCAGCACCAGCCAGGGCAAGGCGATCAGGGTGAACTGATCACCCAGCATCGAGAGGATGCCACCGCCCAGCATCCAGATGAAATTGCGGTCGCGGAACAGCGCGCCGCGCTGCAAGCCAGGCGCGGCGGACGAAGAAGGCGTTTGAGGATGCGTCATGGCCCGCACTGTGCGGCCTGACGTGGCGTGAGGGTCAAGCGCATCAGGCGTTTTTCTGCAATCGCCGCCTGCCCCCCGAAACAAGGGAGTGCCGCTACTCCGCTACCGGTTCAGGTAATGACGCCTCGCCGCGGGCTGGTGACACTAGGCCTCGATCAAAACGAGGAGAGACCTGTGCTCAACAGCAACACCACACTCACTGGCATGGCGCTTGCCTGCGCCCTGATCGGCACAGCCTGCAACGCCAACGCGGCCGAGACCGTGTTCAGTTTCCAGACCGGGGCGCTTGGCAACCAGCTGTCCCTCAGCCTGATGGATGGCAACGGCATGCTTGCCTGGTCCAATACCGTCGGCACGCCATCGGCGGAGCTTCAGGCCTTTGCCCAGGAGAACCCCAGCCTCGGCGGATGGTTCTCCTACGACCGCACCAGTGCGCCCGTGCTTTCCGGGTCGGATTTCGCGGCCTACTCTGCGAAGTTCGGCATGACCGTGACGCGCAATGGCGCGACACAGGCGCTGGTCCGCGACCAGACGCGGGTGTTCATTGGCGACAACCGCCTCGGCACTATCGACGTGCTCTCCGTGCCCTGGGACTTCGGCCCACTGTCCGGCGGCTCGCTCGACTTCTCCCTGGCCACCCCTCAATCAACCGCGTTCGACCCTCTTCAATCGCCCTGGTCGTTCCAGCAGGCAGCGCCGGCGCTGGCCGCGATGCCGCTGCATATGAGCTACAGCCAGCTGAGCTTCCAGTTCATGGGCATTGCGCTGCGCGACAGCAAGGGCCTGGCGATTAGCGGCACGTCCCTGCCCTCGCAGATCAATGTCGGCGGCTTCGACACCGCGATCTTCTCGCTGCAGGCCTCTGGCCAGGCAAGCATTGAGGTGCTGGAGTCCGACTACGCCAACCAGGACGACTACCAGCTGGCCCTGGACTGGGTGAGCACGCATACGCAGCGCAGCGAGGTCGTGTTCGTCATTGGGGGCGCGGTCAGCAGTATTACCGTGAGCGCGGTGCCGGAGCCGGGCAGCTGGGTCCTGATGCTGTTGGGACTGGGTGCATTGAGCGGCAGAAAGCTGGCCCGCGGCCGGCGCAGAGACTGAACCGCCATCAAGGCCTGAGGCTTAGGCCTTGATGGCATCGGCCACCTGCATCAGGAAGGCGCGCTGCGCCTCGGTCAGCGCAGCGCCCAGGCGCAGCAGCGGTTCGCGCTCGTATGCCTGTTGCAGCTTGGCGCGCAGCTGTGCGTCGCCTTGGCTGGAGCGCTCCATCAGGGCCAGCCAGCGCGGCAGCAGCGCGCGGGCTTCCGAGCCGTCCGGGGATGCCTGCGCATCGATCAGCCCCTGCACCGCCGCGGCCATGGCCCGCCACTCGTGCTGCGGCACATTGCCGATGCGGCGCAGGTCGGCGTCGCTGATGTAGCGGCGCAACAAGCCCAGGCGCAGCTGCACGGCCTGGTCGATGAAGCTGACCATGGCCAGATTCGGGCCAGCACCGGCATGCAGGCCCGGCTCGGCAAAATACATCCTGCCCCAGCGCTCCATCAGATCGAAGTCGCCGCGCATCCAGTCGTGCATCAGATTCATCCAGCGCTGGGCCAGCGGCTGCACCAGCGGGTCATCCGAGCCCACGCCGGTGGCCATCAGCGCATGGACATCGGCCACCAGCTGCTGCCAGTCGGCCTCCACCACCGGCCAGTTGCCGAAGATCAGCTTCATCTCGGCCGGGGTGAAATAGCTGTCGCAGGTGGTCATCAGCTGCAGGCTGGACAGCCAGTCGTCCAGCTCGGGCTCGCGGCCAGAGGCGAACTTGGCCTGCAGCAACTCCAGCCGCTGACGCAGTGCATTGGCCTGCTTGATCTGATCCTCCAGCGCGGTCAGCTGGCGCTCGACGATCAGCGGCAGGTCGGCCCCGCCGCTATCCAGCAGCCGGCCGATCTCGTCCAGCGGCAGGCCCAGGCCACGCAGCGCCTGGATGCCGTGCAGGCGGGCAATGTCGCCCTGGTTGTACAGGCGGTAGTCGCTGTCGGAGCGAGCCGAGGGGCGCAGCAGGGCTATGCTGTCGTAGTGATGCAGGGTGCGCACCGTCAGGCCGGCACGCTTGGCGAGTTCACCGACCTTCAGCAGCATGGTCATGTCAGTCGAGCCACAGCTGGATCAGCTTCAGGCCGAGGCTGGCCGCGGCCAGCGCGCCCAGCACATGGGCGGCGGTGTGGGCAAACGCCATGCCGAGAGAGCCCCGCTGCAGCAGCGCCAGCGACTCGCCGGAAAAGGCCGAGAAGGTCGTCAGCCCGCCCAGAAAGCCGGTCACCAGCAGCAGGCGCAGCATCTCGTCCGGCGTGCGGCCGAACCACTCCAGCGCCATGCCGATCAACAGACCACCGACCAGATTGACCAGCAGCGTGCCAAGCGGAAAACCGCCCCAGCTGGCATTGAGCCACAGACCGGCGCCCCAGCGTGCCAGCGCGCCGGCGGCGGCGCCCAGCGCCACCATCGATGCCTGCGCCAACAGAGCACTCACACGTCTGCGGCAGCGTTGCCGGCCTGTATGCCCCAGCGGGCCAGCGCCGCGTCATCGACGCTGCGCGCATCGACCCAGCGCGCACCTTCGGGCGTGGTCTCCTTCTTCCAGAACGGCGCCTGGGTCTTCAGATAGTCCATCAGGAACTCGCAGGCCTGGAAGGCCTGGCCGCGGTGCCTGGACGTGACCGCCACCAGCACGATCTGCTCCAGCGGCTGCAGCACGCCGACGCGATGGATGACACGGGCGCCGAGGATGTCGAAGCGCTTGTGCGCCTCGTCAACCATGGCCTCTATCGCCCGCTCGGTCATGCCTGGGTAATGCTCCAGCTCCATCAGGCTGATGGCCTGATCCTGACCCCGATCGCGCACCGTGCCGACGAAACTGACGATGGCACCGACACCGCCGTTGCCGGCATGCAGGGCCGCGACCTCGGTCGTGAGATCGAAATCCTGGGTCTGGATGGCGACTGACATCTCAGCCCCCGGTCACCGGTGGGAAGAACGCCACCTCGGCGCCATCGGGAATCGGCGCCGATTCGTCGCACAGGGTCTGGTTCAGCGCCGCGCGCAGCGCCCGGCCGCGGGCCAGTGCACCGGCGTGCGGCTCACCACGGGCGATCAACTGATCACGCAGCGCACCGACGGTGCTGCCGACCTCGATCTCGACCGTCTCGGTGGAACCCAGGGCCTCGCGCAAGGAGGCGAAATAGCGCAGATGAATCTTCATCGTCATGACATCAGCCCCGCCATCGGCAGAAAGCGCACGGCGTCTCCGCAGGCTATTCGCTGCCCGGCCGGCAGATCCAGCAGGCCATCGGCCCAGACGGCCGAGGTCAGCACGCCCGAGCTCTGGTTGGGGAACAGGTCCAGCCCGCCCTGGGCGTTGAGCCGCACGCGCAGGAACTCGCGGCGGCGGTCGGGCCTGGGCCAGTCGAAATCCGCGCGCAGGGTCAGCGCCTGGGGAGTCAGCGCCGTGGCGCCCTGCAGCCGCAGAATCACCGGCCGCACCAGCAGCATGAAGGTCACGAAACTGGACACCGGGTTGCCCGGCAGGCCGATGAACCAGGCGCTGCCCGATCCCTCTTCACGGCGCACCTCACCAAAGGCCAGCGGCTTGCCCGGCTTGATCGCAATCTGCCACAGGTCGAGCCGCCCTTCCGCCTGCACGGCCGGGCGCAGGTGGTCTTCCTCGCCAACCGACACGCCACCCGAGGTGATGATCAGGTCGTTGCCGGCTGCGGCCTCGCGCAGTGCGGCGCGGGTGGCGTCCAGCCGGTCGGGGACGATGCCCAGATCGGTGATCTCGCAGCCCAGCGCCTGCAGCAGGCCACGCAGCGTGAAGCGGTTCGAGTTGTAGATCGCGCCGGGCTTGAGCACCTCGCCGGGCATGGCCAGCTCGTCGCCGGTGGAGAACAGCGCGACGCGCGGGCGGCGGGCGACCTGCAGCGTGGCGGCGCCGACCGTCGCGGCCAGACCCAGCGCAGCAGGGTCCAGCCGGTGGCCGGCATGGAGCACCACGGCGCCCTGCTCCACATCCTCGCCGCGGCGGCGTATCCACTGGCCGGCCTGCGGCACTTCGTTGACACGAACCGAGCCCAGGCCCTCGCCCGGAATGCCTTCGCACAACTCCTGCATCACCACCGCATCGGCGCCGAGCGGAATCTGCGCGCCGGTGAAGATGCGGGCGGCCGTGCCAGGTCGCAGCACGGCGCCGACGATGCCAGCCGGCACGCGCTGCGCGACCGGCAACACGGTGCCGGCGGCGGGCACATCGGCGGCGCGCATGGCATAACCATCCATGGACGTGTTGTCGGCCGGCGGCGCATCGATGGTGGAGACCACGTCCCGCGCCAGCACCCGGCCCAGCGCATCGAAAGTCGAAACGGTCTCGGCCTCGCCCAGTGGAGCAACGGCCGTCAACAGCCGGGCCAGCGCCTCGTCCAGGCTTTGCAGTGCGGGAAGCTTTTCAGGCGTCGGAGGACTCGTCGGCATAGGGGCTGTGGTAGTCATATCGAGCCGCATCTTGCATCAGAAATTGCAGCAATGCGGCCGAGTCGCCCATGGTGAAGACCGGCAGGCCGGTGGCCACCGGCAGCCCATCCGGCGCGTCGGTCACGACTGCGACGACATAGGGATCCTCGGGGTACAGCACCGGGCCGCCCACCGCGCTGCGCCAGACCTCCAGCTTCAACAGCGAGGCATGCTTGAAGCCCTCGACCAGGGCCCAGTTGCGGACCTCGCCGTTGTCGGCCAGTTCGGCCAGCAGCTGATCAACGTTGAGGTCCACCTCCGACTCGAACTCGCGGACCTTGGCCAGACGCCGGCTGTTCGCGATGATCACCTCGAACGCACCCGCCGCGCGGTGGCGGAACGAGTCCTTGCCCGGATGGTCGATATCGAAGCGCTTGTGCGCATGCTTGACCACCGAGATGCGCTGACCCGCCTCACGCAGCGCCTTGATCAGGCCCTCGGCGACGGTGGTCTTGCCGGCGCCCGAAGCGCCACAGAGGCCCAGTACCTTCATGGCCGCTCAGACATGTTCGACCACATAGCGCTTGACGGCGTCCACATCGGAAGCCATCACGGTGACGCGGCGCGGGCGCGACTCCAGATCGGCCAGCGCGGCCGGCCGTGGCGGCTCGACGCCCAGCGCCTCGCGTATCGTCTCGGCGAACTTGGCCGGCAAGGCGGTCTCCAGCACGATCATCGTCGTGCCCGGCTGCAGATGCTCGCGGGCCACCTTCAGGCCATCGGCCGTGTGCGTGTCCACCATCACGCCGGTTTTTTCGTAGGTCGCGCGAATGGTGGCCAGACGGTCTGCGTGACGGCTGCTGCCGGACGCGAAGCCGAAACCGGCGATGCGCGCGAACTCGTCCGCCGTGATGCTGAAGGCGCCGCTGGCGTTCAACGCATCCTTGAAGCAGGCCTTGGTGCGGGCGCCGTCGCGGCCCAGCAGATCGAACACGAAGCGCTCGAAGTTCGAGGCCTTGGAAATGTCCATCGAAGGACTCGAGGTCTCGTGAGTCTCGGCGCTGCCGCGCACGCGGTAGCTGCCGGTGCGGAAGAACTCGTCCAGCACATCGTTCTCGTTGGTGGCCACCACCAATTGCTTGATCGGCAGGCCCATCGAACGGGCCACATGGCCGGCGCAGACATTGCCGAAATTGCCCGAGGGCACGGTGAAGCTGACCTTCTCCTCGTTCGACTTCGTCGCCTGGATATAGCCGGCGAAGTAATAGACCACCTGGGCCAGCAGCCGCGCCCAGTTGATCGAGTTGACGGTGCCTATGCGGTATTTGCGCTTGAAGTCCAGATCGTTAGACACCGCCTTGACGATGTCCTGGCAGTCGTCAAACACGCCTTCGATGGCGATGTTGTGGATGTTGGCATCGGGCAGGCTGAACATCTGCGCCTGCTGGAAGGCGCTCATGCGACCGTTGGGGCTCAGCATGAACACATTGACGCCGCGCTTGCCGCGCATCGCGTACTCGGCGGCGCTGCCGGTGTCGCCCGAGGTCGCGCCGAGGATGTTCAGCTGCTCACCGCGCCGGCCAAGTTCGTACTCGAACAGCGCGCCCAGCAACTGCATGGCCATGTCCTTGAAGGCCAGCGTCGGGCCGTTGGACAGGGCTTCCAGCACCAGGCCGGGCTCCAGCGGCTTCAAGGGCGTGATCGCCTTGGTGCCGAACACTTCCTCGGTGTAAACCTTGGCCGTGATCGCGCGCAGGTCGGCGGCCGGGATGTCGCTGATGTACAGCGACAGAATCTCGAAGGCCAGCTCGGCGTAGCTCAGCTTGCGCCACTTCGTCAGCGTCGCATCGTCGATCTGCGGATAGTGCGTCGGCAGATACAGCCCGCCGTCGGGCGCCAGGCCTTCGAGCAGGATGTCGCAGAAGCTGCGTTCGGTTTTGTCACCGCGGGTGGAGATGTACTTCACGCCAGCTCCTCCTTGCGGATTCTGACGATGGGTGCCAAGACGGTAGGCAGTGCCTGCATCTGCGCCAAGGCCTTGTTCATGCTGCCCTCAAGCGTGTCATGGGTCAGGATGATCAGATCGGTCTGGCGCTCGCCTTCGGCCGATTCGCGCTGCAGCACGGCGTCGATCGAGATGTCGTGCTCGGCCAGGATGCCGGTGATGCGGCTCAGCACGCCGGCCTCGTCGGCCACCGTCAGGCGCAGATAGAACGAGGTGATGACCTGGTCCATCGCCAGTATGGGCGCATCGCTCATCGCATCGGGCTGGAAGGCCAGGTGCGGCACGCGGTGGTCGGGATCGGCGGTGTGCAGGCGGGTGATGTCCACCAGGTCGGCAACAACGGCCGAGGCGGTAGGCTCGGAGCCGGCGCCCTTGCCGTAATACAGCGTGGTGCCCACGGCGTCGGCCTGCACGACGACGGCGTTCATTGCGCCCTCGACATTGGCGATCAGGCGCTTGGCAGGGATCAAGGTCGGGTGCACGCGCAGTTCGATACCGTGGTCACGGCGGCGCGTGATGCCCAGCAGCTTGATGCGGTAGCCCAGCTGCTCGGCGTACTTGATGTCGGTGGCCTGCAGCTTGGTGATGCCCTCGATATGGGCGCGGTCGAACTGCACCGGCGTGCCGAAGGCGATCGCGCTCATGATGGTCAGCTTGTGCGCCGCATCGACGCCTTCGATGTCGAAGGTCGGGTCGGTCTCGGCATAGCCCAGGCGCTGGGCCTCTTTCAGCACCACGCCGAAGTCCAGGCCCTTGGCGCGCATCTCGCTGAGGATGAAGTTGGTCGTGCCGTTGATGATGCCGGCGATCCATTCGATGCGGTTGGCCGTCAGCCCCTCGCGCAATGCCTTGATGATGGGAATGCCACCGGCGACGGCGGCCTCGAAGGCGACCATCACACCCTTGTCGCGGGCCGCGGCGAAGATCTCGGTGCCATGCACGGCCAGCAGGGCCTTGTTGGCAGTGACCACATGCTTGCCGGCGGCAATCGCCTTCAGCACCAGGTCCTTGGCCAGCGTCGTGCCGCCGATCAGCTCGACGACGATGTCCACGTCCGGGTGGGTGGCGACGGCCTCCAGCTGGCTGCTGTAGTCGGCCGCGATACCCAGGGTGCTGCGCGCCTTGTCCAGATTGCGCGCACCCACATGGGTGACCTGGATGCCGCGGCCGGCACGGCGCATGATTTCGTTCTGGTTGCGTTCCAGCACCTTGGCCACGCCCGTGGCGACGACGCCGGCCCCGATCAGGCCCACTTGCATTGGTTTCATGTCAGCTCATGCGCCACCGGGCGCCCTGCGGTTTGATGTCAGAGGGAGTGCGCCGAGTGGCGCTTGCGATAGTGGTCCAGGAACCTGGCGATGCGGCCCACCGCCTCGGCCAGGTCATCGGTATTGGGCAGGAATACGAGGCGGAAGTGGTCGGGCTGCAGCCAGTTGAAGCCGGTACCCTGGACGATCAGCACCTTCTCCTCGGCCAGCAGGTCGTAGGCGAACTGCTGGTCGTTGGCGATCGGGTACATCTTCGGGTCCAGCCGCGGGAACATATACAGCGCCGCCTTGGGCTTGACCACCGACACGCCCGGAATCTGCGTCAGCAGGTCGTAGGCCTGGTCGCGCTGGCGGGCCAACCGGCCGCCCGGCGCCACCAGGTCCTTGATGCTTTGATAGCCGCCCAGCGCCGTCTGTATCGCCAGCTGGCCCGGTGTGTTGGCGCACAGCCGCATCGAGGCCAGCATGTTCAGGCCCTCGATGTAGTCGCGCGCATGGCGCTTCTCGCCCGACACCACCATCCAGCCGGCGCGGTAGCCGCAGGAGCGGTAGTTCTTCGACAGGCCATTGAAGGTCACGCACAGCACATCGTCGGCCAGCGAGGCGATGCTGGTGTGGCCGTGCCCGTCATAGATCGTCTTGTCGTAGATCTCGTCGGCGAAGATGATCAGCTGGTGCTGGCGCGCCACCTCGATGATCTCCAGCAGCACGCTGTCCGGATAGAGCGCACCGGTCGGGTTGTTCGGGTTGATGACGACGATGGCCTTGGTCCGCTCGGTGATCTTGGACTTGATGTCGGCGATGTCGGGCATCCAGTCGCTCTGCTCGTCGCACAGATAGTGCACCGGCGTGCCGCCCGACAGCGCCACGGCGGCGGTGTACAGCGGATAGTCAGGGGCGGGCAGCAGCACCTCGTCGCCATTGTTGAGCAGCGCGTTGATGCTCATCACGATCAGCTCGGAGGCGCCATTGCCCAGATACACGTCATCGACGGTGACGCCGGCAATGCGCTTCTCCTGACAGTAGTGCACGACCGACTTGCGCGGCGCGAACAGGCCCTTGGAGTCGGTGTAGCCGGCCGCATGGGGCAGGTTGCGGATCATGTCCTGCACGATCTCGTCGGGCGGCTCCAGGCCGAAGGCGGCGATATTGCCGATGTTCAGCTTGATGATCTTGTGGCCCTCGTCCTCCATCTGCCGCGCCTTGTCCAGCACGGGGCCGCGGATGTCATAGCAGACGCTGGCCAGCTTGTCGGACTTGGAAACGGTCTTCATCGCGGGTTTCAAGACGGGAACTCCTGAGTGGGCGGGGCCTTTGCATGGCAGCAAGTTTGCTGCACTGCAAAAGATACAATTTAATCACAGCGCCTTGCTGCCAAGGAATAACAGGCCACGGATGAAGTTTCAACTCGACGAACCGATGGGCGGCAACAGCATCTCCCGCCATGATGCCAGCCAGGTCTGGGTCAACGGCCGGCCGCACGGCCGCAGCCTGCTGGTGCCCTGGCAGGGCGAGGTGCAGGAGTGGCCGGTGAGTCGCTTTCCCGACCTGCAGGCCGGCCACTTCGAGCAGATCCTTGCGCTGAAGCCGGAACTGGTGATTTTCGGCAGCGGCGCCAAGATCCGCTTTGCCACTGCGGCCCTGTACCGCAGCCTGATAGACGCCCGCATCGGTATGGAAACCATGGATCTGGCCGCCGCCTGCCGCACCTACAACGTGCTGGCCAGCGAGGGCCGGGCGGTGCTGGCGGCCCTGTTGATCGAGAGCTGAGCGCCCCGCGGACAGGGGCCGATTCGAGACTTCTCTCACGACTCGGCCGGAGCGGGCCTGATCAGACCGTATAATTGCGGGCTATGCCCACAAGGGCACATACCTCTGTGCAGAACGCCTCATGACGCCAGCGCTCAATAAAACCCTCCCGGAACTTGAAGCACTCGCCACCGGCGGTGTGAAGTTCACGCCGCAGACCTACGCAGGTCAAGCCGTCGTGCTCTACTTCTACCCCAAAGACAATACGCCCGGTTGTACAACCGAAGCAATGCAGTTCCGTGACCGTCACAAGGATTTTGTGAAGGCTGGGGCCGTGGTGCTGGGCGTGTCTCGAGACAATATGGCTTCACACGACAAGTTCAAGCAGAACCTTGAACTGCCGTTCGAACTGATCGCCGACACAGAAGAAAAGCTGTGCCATATGTTCGGCGTGGTCAAGAACAAGATCATGTACGGCAAGAAGGTCAAGGGCATCGAGCGCTCGACCTTCCTGATCGATGGTGCCGGCGTGCTGCGTGCAGAATGGCGCGGCATCAAGGTGGCCGGCCATGTGGACGAAGTCCTCAAGGCCGTCAAGGGGCTGAAAAAAGCCGTCTGATCGGTTTGCCTTGTTTGTGACAAAAGCCGACCTCGTGTCGGCTTTTGTCGTATTTGCGCTGCGTCGCGTGGCGGGAGTGTCACATCGACTTGTGCATAATGATTCCATGCCCGTGACGCGAACCACGCCCCTGCGTGAACCACGAACTTCCCTGAAGCCGTACAGCCGACTGTGCGGCTTTTTGCTTTTTTGGCCCTCATAGCCTGTTTGAAGACGCCCACATGCCTCTGCCCAAGCCACCCGCAAAACGAGCCAGCCTCCTCTCCGCAGCCGACTTTGAAGCCACGGCCACCGCAGCCCGAAAAAGCCCCAGCGCCGCCCGCCCGCGCCCGGCACCCGCGCCGGCTCGCGAAACCAGTGTCACCGCTGCGGCCGTGGCGGTCGCCCCTCCAGCCCCGACCCCTCAGGCCAAGGCCAAGGCACCGGTCAGCCTGCCGCCGGCGCCCAGCAGCCCTGCCCCATTGATACTGCCGGCCCACAACGGCGCGGCCAACCGCAAGTCGCCAGAGCCGCGCACCCGCAAGCCGCGTGGCACCGGCCCGGCCAAGCTGTTCGTGCTCGACACCAATGTGCTGATGCATGACCCGATGTCGCTGTTCCGATTCGAGGAACATGACATCTATCTGCCAATGATCACGCTGGAGGAGCTGGACGGTCACAAGAAGGGCATGACCGAGGTCTCGCGCAATGTGCGCCAGGTCAGCCGAGAGCTGGACGCGCTGGCTGCCAGCCTGCCCAGCGGTAGCAAGAACACGGCCGAGGACATGGCGGAGGGCCTGTCCCTGGCCCACACCGGCCACCGCGAGGCCGGCGGCAAGCTGTTCTTCCAGACCGGCCTGATGGAGACGGTGCTGCCCGCCGGCCTGCCCCAGGGCAAGGCCGACAACCAGATCCTGGCCGTGGTCCAGGCGCTGCGCAAGCAGCAGCCCAAGCGCGAGGTGGTGCTGGTGTCCAAGGACATCAATATGCGCATCAAGGCCCGCGCGCTGGGCCTGCCCGCCGAAGACTACTTCAATGACAAGACGCTGGAAGACGGCGATCTGCTCTACACCGGCGTGCTGCCCCTGCCGGCCGATTTCTGGGAGCACCATGGCAAGACCATGGAGAGCTGGCAGCAGGCCGGCCTGACCTATTACCGCATCAGCGGGCCCATGGTGCCGGCGTTGATGGTCAACCAGTTCGTCTATCTGGAAGCCCCAGGCGCCACCTCGCTGTACGCCAAGGTGACCGAAATCACCGGCAAGCATGCCGTGCTGCGCACCCTGAAGGACTACAGCCACCAGAAGAATGCCGTCTGGGGCGTGGCCGCGCGCAATCGCGAACAGAACTTCGCGCTGAACCTGCTGATGGATCCGGACTGCGACTTCATCACGCTGACCGGCACGGCCGGCACCGGCAAGACCCTGATGACCTTGGCTTCCGCCCTGTCGCAGGTGCTGGACGACCGCCGCTACACCGAGATCATCGTCACCCGCGTGACGGTGCCGGTCGGTGAGGACATCGGCTTCCTGCCCGGCACCGAGGAAGAGAAGATGAGCCCCTGGATGGGCGCGCTGGACGACAACCTCGAGGTCCTGGCCCGCGGCGACAGCGGTGCCGGCGAATGGGGGCGTGCCGCCACCAATGACCTGGTGCGCAGCAAGATCAAGATCAAGAGCCTGAACTTCATGCGCGGCCGCACCTTCTTGAACAAGTTCGTCATCATCGACGAGGCGCAAAACCTGACCCCCAAGCAGATGAAGACCCTGATCACCCGTGCCGGCCCAGGCACCAAGATCATCTGCCTGGGCAATCTGGCGCAGATCGACACGCCCTATCTGACCGAGGGCAGCTCGGGCCTGACCTATGCGGTGGATCGCTTCAAGGGCTGGGCCCATGGCGGGCATGTGACCTTGGCGCGTGGCGAGCGTTCGCGACTGGCGGACTTCGCGTCCGATGTGCTCTGACGCGCGCGCCTTGACATGACTCTGTATGTGTCCGACCTGGACGGCACCTTGCTGGACAGGTCCGGCAGGCTTTCCGACCGCACCCGCACGGGCCTGACCCGCTTGCTCGACGAGGGCCTGCTGTTCACCGTGGCCAGCGCGCGCCATGTCTCGTCGATCCGACATCTGCTTGGCGATCTGCCGCTGCGGCTGCCGGTGATCTCGACCAACGGCGCCTGCATCAGCGAGATGGCGACCTGCAAGCATGAGCTGGTCCATGCGATGGAGCCGGCCCTGGCGCAGGAGGTGTTCGCGTTGATCGTCCGGTTGGGCCTGACGCCCTTCTTCGCGACTCATGGACCGCGCGGTGACCACCTGTTCCATATCGAGGCGCAGAACCACGGCCAGCAGCGCTTCATCGAAGAACGCATCGCCAATCGCGACCCGCGGCTGCGTCGCGCCGAGCGGCTGCAGGACGAGTTGATCGATCCGGCGGTGACCTTTGTGGTCGTCGATCGCGAGGGGCCGCTGCAGGCGCTGGAAGCCGAGATCGAGACCAGGTTCGGCGAGCGCGTTGAATGCCATCTGGCCGATGACCTCTATCTGCCCGGCTGGTTCTGGCTCACCGTGCACGACCGCCGAGCCACCAAGGATCAGGCGATCAAGACGCTGGCCGAGCGCTATGGCCTGCATGAGCGCGAGATCGTCGTGTTCGGCGACCAGATCAACGATGTCGGCATGATGCGCGCGGCCCACCGCGGCATTGCCATGGCCAACGCCATCGACGAGCTGAAGCGCCATGCGCACCAGGTCATCGGCCATCACGACGAAGACAGCGTGTTGCGCTTCATCGACGCCGACTGGGCCCGGGGCCGCTGAAGGCTACTCCTGCCCCATCGTGTCCTGCGCGTCGCGGGCCCCCTCGTGGTGGCGCAGCTGGTAGAAGATGAACGAGGCCAGCGCCGCCATGCTGCCAATCGCCAGATAGGTGGCGTGAAAGGCCGGCACCAGATCGATGCCGGCTCCCAGGACCGAGTGCACATTGCCGACGCCCGAGAACAGCAGCAGCAAGGTGCTTGAGGTTGCAACGCCCAGGCTCATCGACAGCTGCATCACCACCGACAGCAGGCTGTTGCCGCTGCTGGCCGTGGCGGCATCCAGATCCCCCAGCGTGAGCGTGTTCATCGCCGTGAACTGCATGCTGTTGATCATGCCGAACAGACCCAGATGCAGGGCCAGCCACAGATGGGTGGTGTGCCGGTCCACCAGCGCGAAACTGGCGATCATCGCGCCCAGGGCCAGCGTGTTGGCGACCAGCACCCGCCGGTAGCCCAAGCGCTTGATCAGCTTGATGGCCACCGTCTTGGTCAGCATGGCGCCCATCACCGTGGGCACCATGGACAGGCCGGCCGCGCTGGGCGAGAAGCCCAGGCCCAGCTGCAGAAACATCGGCATCAGGAACGGCGTGGCGCCACTGCCCAGGCGCGCGAACACATTGCCGATGATGCCGATCCGGTAGGTCGGAATGGTGAACAGCACCATGCTGAACAGCGGCTCGGGCGCGCGTGCGGCGTGCAGCCAGTAGGCCATCATGCTGGCCACTCCGGCCACCAGCAGCACCATGGCCACGGCCGAGCCCACCATCTGCTCGCCAAAACCCTGCAGTGCCACCGACAGCAGCATCAGCCCCAGGCTGAACAGCACATAGCCGCCCCAATCGAACGGCGCCGCGCGCTGGCTCTTCAGCTGCGGCATGAAGCGCAGGCTGGCCAGCACGCCGGCCACACCGACCGGCAGATTGATCAGGAAGATCCAGTGCCAGCTGACGTACTCGACCAGCAGGCCGCCCAGCGCCGGGCCGATCAGCGGACCGACCAGTCCGGGAATGGCGATGAAGGTCATCACCGGCAGGAATTCCTCGCGCGGAAAGGCGCGCAGCACGGTCAGCCGGCCCACCGGCACCAGCAGCGCGCCGCCCACCCCCTGCAGCACCCGCGCGGCGACCAGCATGTTCAGCGAGCTGCTCAGCGCGCAGGCCAGCGAGCCGGCGCTGAACAGGCCGATCGCCCACAGGAAAAGCGTGCGGGTACCGAAGCGGTCCGCCAGCCAGCCCGAGGCCGGTATCAGCAGCGCCACCGTCAGCATGTAGGCCACCACGGCCGACTGCATGCGCAGCGGGTTCTCACCCAGGTCCCTTGCCATGCCTGGCAGGGCGGTATTGAGAATGGTCGTGTCCAGCGTCTGCATGAAGAACGCCAACGCCACGACCCAGGGCAGGAAGCGCCGGGCGGCGGGTGTCAGCACCGGGCGCGGGGAGGGATCACTCATGCCCGAAGTATCGACGACTCCGGCATGAGGACCCCGTTCCCGACCACGGACCGATTACTTCTTAAGGTAGTCGTAAAAGGCCTTGGAGTTGGACTCGCGCTTCAGGAACTCGCTCACCAGCTCGGGCGCCGGACGCTGACCGCCATTGCCCAGCACCACGTTGCGGTAGCGCTGGCCCACGGCCGTGCCCAGCTTGTCCGCCTTGAACTCGGTGCGCAGATCCATCGCCACCACCAGGCTCCACAGATAGCCGTAATAGCCGGCGCCGTAGTGGCTGGCGATGTGCCCGAAACCGGCCGGGAACCGCGTGCCCGGCACATAGCCCAGCGGCGTGGCGCCCTCCATCTTGGTCCACAGCGCCATCGGGTCGCTCACCTGGGCGCCGTGCAGGGCCAGGTCATAACTGGCAAACAGATGCTGGCGGCTGTACAGCGAGCCCTTGCCGAAGTTCTTTGCGGCAACCGCCTTGTCGACCAGCTCATCGGGCACCGGCTTGCAGGTGGCACAGACATCGGCCATCAGGCGCAGCACCTTCTTGTCATAGACCCAGTCCTCCAGCATCTGCGACGGCGCCTCGACGAAGTCATGCATCACCGCCGTGCCGCCCTGAGCGGCATAGCGGGTGTTGGAGAGGTTGTTGTGCACCGCATGGCCCAGCTCGTGCAGCAGCGTCTCGACCTCGTCCAGGGTCAGGCCCTTGCGATCGAAGTTGACGACCAGGGCCGCCGTCGGCGTGCGGCCCAGGCGGGTGCTGCTGGAACGCAGCGGCCAGACGGCGGCATGGTTGTACTTGCCGTCGCGCGGATAGAGGTCCACATACATCGTCGCCAGGGCCTTGCCGCTGGCCGCGTCGCTGACCACGAAGGCCTGCGCCTCCGGATGCCAGAGCTCGGCCTTCACTGCGGTGTACTTGACGCCCATCATCTTCTCGATGATGCGCATCGCGAACAGCAGGCTCTCCTGCGGCGGGAAGTACTGGCGGAAGGCCTCCTGGTCAACGCTGTAGCGCTGCAGGCGCACGCGCTCGGCATAGAAGGTGGCATCCCAGCGCTCGACCTTGACGGCCTCGGGCGCGAGGCCCAGGTGCTGGGCCTTGGCCGCGCGCAGATCGACCAGATCGCTGCGCTCACCCTCGGTCACCGCGGTCTTGACCTCGTCCAGGAACTTCCAGGCGGTCTTGCCGTCCTTGGCCATGCGGCGGCGCAGATTGAAGTCCACGTAGTTGTCGAAGCCGAACAGCTTGGCGTACTCGTTGCGCAGCGTGGTGATCTCGGACAGCAGCTTCAGATTGGGCTCGCCGCCCTCGTTCATCTTGGCCCGCCACATGCGCTCGCGGGTGGCGCCGTTCTCGGCACTTTGCAGCACCGGGATGTAGCTCGGGTAGTCCAGACCCAGCAGGATCTTGCCGGCGGCGTCGCGCTTGGCGTTCTTCCACACCGACTCGGGCACGCCCTTCAGTTCGGCCTCGTCGAACGCAACCTGCGTGCCGGCGTCACGGATGTTCTTCTCGAAGGCCTGGCTCAGTTCGTTGAGCTTGTCCAGGATCTGCTTGGCACGGGTGCGCTTGGCGCCCGCCAGAGCCACACCGCTGTCCTCGAACTGGCCCAGGCTGACGCGCACCAGCTCGCGGTCGATCGCATCAACCGTGGGTGCCTTCTTCAAACTGCGGTAGACCTTCTCGTTCTGGCCCAGCGCCGAACTGAACTCGGCCCAGCGCTGCGAGCAGGCCTGGGCGGCATCGCGCACCGCCTTGTCGGGGTGCACATTGAGCACGAACTCGATCGGGTACTGCACGTCTTCCTGGTAGGCATACAGATCATCCAGGGCGGCCAGCCAGCCCTTGTCAACGGCGCGCTTCTCCAGCGTCTTGACCCGCTCGCCCGCGCCCTTCAGGCCCGAGTCGCAGGCGGCCTTGATCTCGCCCTCGCTCAAGAACCGCGGAAAGGCCGGACCGGGCAGCGAGGCCGGGGTCTGGGCATGGATGGCGCTGGCTTGCAGCATGAGCGCGCAGGCGCCGGCGATCAGGGGTCTCTTCATGGGGTCTCCGTCGGATGCGCCGCAGGTCGCGGCGCGCGCGCGGATTGTGCCCTGCCCGGCCCCGGACAAGAGGCGGATGCGACGAAAGCAGCAACCGATGGGATGAACTGCAAGCAGCCCCCCGAAGAAACCCCTAGAGCAGATCGCGGATCTGCTGCAGCGCGGCCGGGTCTTCCATCGTCGTCAGGTCGCCGGGGTCGCGCTGCTCGCACACGGCCTGGATGGCGCGGCGCAGCAGCTTGCCCGAGCGGGTCTTGGGCAGCACGCTGACAAAGCGCACGCGCGCCGGCCGCGCCACCGCGCCCAGCGACTCGTCGACACGCTTCATGATCTCGCCCTCCAGCTTCAGTGCCAAGGCGGTGTCGGTCAGCGCAGCGGTGTCCTTCAACACGGCAAAGGCGATCGCCACCTGGCCCTTCAGCGCATCGGCAATGCCCACCACCGCGACTTCGGCCACATTCGGGTGCGCGGCAATGCTCTCCTCGATCTCGCGCGTGCCCAGACGATGGCCGGCGACATTGATCACATCATCGGTGCGACCGAGGATGAAGTAGTAGCCGTCCTCATCGCGCACGCCCCAGTCGAAGGTGCTGTAGACCAGCTTCCCCGGCACGCTGCTCCAGTAGGTGTTGACGAATCGGGCGTCGTCGCGCCAGACGGTCTGCATGCAGCCCGGCGGCAGCGGCCCCTCGATCACCACCACGCCCTTCTGGTTCGCGCCGGTCAGCTCGTCCCCGGTGCTCTCGTTCAGCAGCTTGACCTTGTAGCCATACATCGGCACGCCGGGGCTGCCGAACTTGCTGGGCTTGCGCTCCACTCCATTGGCAATGCTCAGGATCGGCCAGCCGCTCTCGGTCTGCCAGTAGTTGTCGATGATGGGCTTGCCCAGCGCCTCGGCGATCCAGCGCGCCGTCGGCTCATCCAGCGGCTCGCCGGCCAGGAACAGCGCGCGCAGCGAGCTCAGGTCGTAGCGGCTCAGCTGGGCCGGGTCCTGTTTCTTGAGCACGCGCACGGCGGTGGGCGCGCTGAACATCACCGTCACCTTGTACTTCTCGACCAGGCTCCACCAGATGCCGGCATCCGGGCGCGTCGGCAGACCCTCGTACATGATGGTCGCCATGCCGGCAATCAACGGGCCGTAGACGATATAGCTGTGGCCGACGACCCAGCCGATATCGCTGGTCGAGAAATAGGTCTCTCCCGCCTGTCCGCAATAGATGTGCTTCATGCTCGCCGCCAGCGCAACCGCATAGCCGCCGGTGTCGCGCTGCACGCCCTTGGGCTTGCCGGTGGTGCCCGAGGTGTAGAGCGTGTAGCTGATGTGCTCGGATGGCAGCCAGACGCAGGGCACCTCGGTGTGCAGATGCTGCTCGCGCAGGGGGCCATAGGCCACATCGCGGCCCGCGGTCATGGCCATGGTCGCCAGGCCACGGTCCACCAGCAAGACCTGACCCGGCTTGTGGGTGGCCAGCGCGATGGCCTCGTCCAGCAGCGGCTTGTAGGCGATGACCTTGCCGGCACGGCTCCCCGCATCGGCGCTGACGATCACCGTCGGCTGCGCATCGTCGATGCGGCTGGCCAGGCTGCCGCTGGCAAAACCGCCGAAGACCACGCTGTGGATAGCGCCGATGCGCGCACAGGCCAGCATCGCAAACGCCGCCTCGGGAATCATCGGCATATAGATCAGCACGCGGTCGCCCTGCTGCACACCCAGGGCCAGCAGGCAGGCGGCCATGCGCTGCACCTCGGCCTGCAGTTCGCGGAAGCTGTAGCAGCGCTCCTGACCGGTCTCGGTGGAGACGAAGATCAGCGCATTCTGGTCCGGGCGAGTCAGCACATGGCGGTCCACGGCGTTGTGGCACAGATTGGTGCGGCCGCCGACAAACCAGTTCGCAAACGGCGGCCCGCTGTAGTCGCAGACCTGCGTGAAGGGCTGCTGCCAATCGATCAGCCGAGCCTGCTCGGCCCAGAAGGCCTCGGGCTGCTCGACGGACCGCTGATAGAACTCGCTGTAAACGCTCATCTCTTGTCTCCTCGTTCGCTCGCCCACATTTCAGTGCAGGGGTCTGACGAGAGCCTGACCCGTGTGCTTTTTCACGAGCGCAGCGGCCTTGTTCGCGGCTTGTTTGAGGCAGCGCACAGGGCCCTCGGAATTCATGGTAAACCCTTGTAAATCATTGTCTTCAAAGGGATTTTCACCTTGACAGTGGCATGGCCGCGCCTCTATCCTGCGCCCCGTGCCCGTGAAATCCCGCCCCTCCCACGCCCTGACCCCAGCGCTGCGCCGACTCGGTGCCCTGGGTCTTGTGCTGGGCGCACTGGGCGTGACGCAAACTGTGATGGCCCAGCAAAGCCCACCGGTCGATCCGGTGTCGCGCTTCCTGAGTGACCGCGGCATCATCAGCGCGGCAGCGGCCGAGAGTTCCACCGTCTTCATCGACCGAATGCGCGACACCACCTCGGACATGGTGCTGTCGGCCATGAACTTCCTGGGTGTGCCATACCGCCGCGGCGGCAGCAGTGCCGAGGAAGGTTTTGACTGCAGCGGCTTCACCCGCCACATCTTCGAGCTGAGTCTGGGCATGGTGCTGCCGCACCGCGCCGATGACCAGGCCAAGGACAAGTCGCTGATGACGGTCAAGCGCGACGAACTGAGGCCCGGCGACCTGGTGTTCTTCAACACCATGCGCCGCACCTTCTCCCATGTGGGCATTTACGTGGGTGAAGGCAAGTTCATCCACGCGCCCCGATCCGGCTCCTCGGTGCGCGTGGAAGACATGCGCGAGGCCTACTGGAACAAGCGCTTCACCGGCGCGCGCCGCGCCACGCTGCCGGCCACCGCGCTGGATCAGGCCGCCACGGACGCCAAGCCAACGCTGCGCTGAGGCCCTGACCGTAGCCCGGATGAAATCCGGGGGCCACAGCCGGGATCAAGCCCCGGATTGCATCCGGGCTACCAGTTCATCAGCCCCGTTTCAGCACCAGCGTCAGGATGTCGTAGCTGGCCACCAGTTCATCATCCTGGTTGGTCACCGCCACATCCCAGGCCACCACTCCCTGCGGCTGCTGGTCACGCTTGGTGGGCCGGTCGATCTTGCGCTTGGCAGTAAGGCGGGCTCGAATCGTGTCGCCAATGCCCACCGGTTTGACGAAGCGCAGCGAATCCAGGCCGTAGTTGGCAAGAACTGGCCCCTCACCCGGCGAGACGAACAGGCCGGCCGCCGCCGACAGCACGAAGTAGCCGTGGGCGATGCGCTTGCCGAACTGCGTCTTCTTCGCCGCGATCTCGTCGAAATGCATGTAGAAGAAGTCGCCCGAGATGCCGCCGAAATTGACGATATCGGCCTCGCTGACGGTGCGGCGGTGGGTCAGCAGTGAATCGCCGACCTGGATGTCCTCGAAGTGCTTGCGGAACGGATGGATGCCATCCTCGCGCACCGCACCCCCGCGCTGGTACTCGCCGGTGATGGCCGAGATCATCGTCGGCGAGCCCTGCACCGCCGTGCGCTGCAGGTAGTGCTTGACGGCGCGCAGGCCACCGAGCTCCTCGCCACCGCCGGCGCGGCCGGGGCCGCCGTGCTTGAGCTGCGGCAGCGGCGAACCGTGGCCGGTGGATTCCTTGGCGGCGTCGCGGTCCAGCACCAGGATGCGGCCGTGGTAGGCAGCAGCTGCCGGCACGATGCGTGCGGCGATCAACGGGTCATGGGTCACCAGGCTGCCGACCAGGCTGCCGCGGCCCTTGGCCGCCAGCGCGATCGCCTCATCGACATCGTCGTAGGCCATCAAGGTGCTGACAGGCCCGAAGGCCTCGACGTTGTGCACATTGGCGTTGCCAAAGGCGTCGCGGCACAGCACCAGCGACGGCGCGAAGAAGGCACCCGCGGCCACGCCCTCGCCCACCGGCGCAAAGCCATCGCGATCGCCGAAGACCAGCTCATTGCCTTCGAGCAGCAGCGCCAGGCGCTCGGCCACATCGGACTGCTGGGCCTTGGAGGCCAGCGCGCCCATGCGCACGCCCTCGACCGACGGATCGCCGACAACGATCTTGGCCAGGCGCTCGCGCAGCTTGCTGGCCACCGCGTCAAGTCGCGCACGCGGCACGATGGCGCGGCGTATGGCCGTGCACTTCTGGCCGGCCTTGGCCGTCATCTCCTTGGCGACTTCCTTGACGAAGAGGTCGAACTCCTCGTCGTCCGGCGTCACGTCGGGCGCGAGGATCGAGCAGTTCAGCGAGTCGGCCTCGGCATTGAAGGGCACCGAGTTCTTGATCAGATTCTTGTTCGCACGCAGCATCGCCGCCGTGTCGGCCGAACCGGTGAAGGTCACCAGGTCCTGCTCGGTCAGACGGTCCAGCAGGTCGCCGCTGCTGCCGACGATCAGTTGCAGGCTGCCCTCGGGTAGCAGGCCCGAGGCGTGCATCAGGCGCACGGCCGCTTCGGTCAGATAGCTGGTCGCCGTCGCCGGCTTGGCGATGCAGGGCATGCCGGCCAGAAAGGCCGGGGCAAACTTTTCCAGCAGGCCCCAGATCGGGAAATTGAAGGCATTGATGTGCACCGCCACGCCGCCGCGAGGCACCAGGATGTGGGTGCCGAAGAACTGGCCGCCCTTGCCTAGCTGCAGCACCGGACCCTCGTGCATCACATTGCTGGACGGCAGCTCGTTGGCGCCCATGCTGGCATAGGCGTACAGCGTGCCGGCACCGCCCTCGATGTCGATCCAGCTGTCGGCGCGGGTGGCGCCGGTGTGGTGCGACACCGCGTAGAGCTGCTCCTTGTGCTCCAGCAGGTAGGCGCCCAGCGCGCGCAGTATGGCCGCGCGCTGCTGGAAGTGCATGGCCGTCAGCGCCTTCAGGCCGCGCGTGCGGCCGTGGTGCAGCGCCTCGGCGAAGTCGAGCTCGTCGGCATGGGCCAGGGCCACGGCATGGCCGTCGATGGCGCTGTGCAAGGCCTTGCCGGCCTGCGCGCCCACCCAGCGGTCGGCGATGAAACTTTGGAGGATGGGGGTGCTGCTCATGACGGGCTCTAAGAAGAAATGTGGAGGCCCCGGATTGCATCCGGGCTACGGGTCTCGGGTAGCCCGGATGCAATCCGGGGCCATGCGTGAACTAGGTAGCCCGGATGCAATCCGGGACCACCGTCAAACCAACACCATCACGGAATGTATTTCCAGGTACCGTTCTCGATCTTGACCATCACGCGGGCGCGTTGGTCCAGACCCAGGTGATCGTTGGGCGACATATTGAACACGCCGTGGGCACCGGCGATTTCCTTGGTGGCTTCCAGCGCGTCGCGCAACGCGGCGCGGAAGGCGGGCGTGCCGGGCTGGGCCTTCTTCAAGGCCACGGGCACGGCGTGCTGCAGCAGCAGGCCGATGTCCCAGGCGTGGCCGCCAAAGGTGCTGACCGAACCCTTGCCGAAGGCGGCTTCGTACTTGGCCGTGTATTCCAGCGCGCTCTTGCGCACCGGATGGTTGGCGGGCAGCTGAGCCGCCACCAGCACCGGACCGGCCGGCAGGAAGGTACCTTCAACGTCCTTGCCACCAACGCGCAGGAAGTCATTATTGGCCACGCCATGGGTCTGGTAGTACTTGCCGGCGTAGCCGCGCTCCTTCAGCGTCTTCTGCGGCAGCACGGCCGGCGTACCCGAGCCACCGATCAGCACCGCATCGGGCTTGGCCGCCATCACCTTCAGCACCTGCCCGGTGACCGAGGTGTCATTGCGGTTGAAGCGCTCGTTGGCCACGACCTGCAGACCCTTGATGCCGGCGATCTTGACGAACTCCTGGTACCAGCCCTCGCCATAGGCGTCGGCAAAGCCGATATAGCCGGCCGTCTTCACGCCGTTGTCCACCATGTGCTGGACGATGGCCAGGGCCATCATGATGTCGTTCTGCGGCGTCTTGAAGACCCAGCGCTTCTTCGCATCGACCGGCTCGACGATGCGCGAGGAGGCGGCGATCGACAGCATCGGCGTCTGCGCCTCGGCGACCACGTCCACCATGGCCAGCGAGTTGGGCGTGACGGTGGAGCCGATCACCACATCGACCTTGTGCTCGGTGATCAGCTTGCGCGTGTTGGACACGGCGGCCGTGGTGTCGGACGCATCGTCCAGCACGATGTAGTTGACCTTCTGGCCACCGATGGTGGTGGGCAGCAGGGTGATGGTGTTCTTCTCGGGAATGCCCAGCGAGGCGGCGGCACCGGTGGTGGACAGGGTCACGCCCACATTGATGTCGGCTTGCACGCTCACGGTGGCGCTCAGTGCAGCCAGGGCCAGCAGGTGTTTGATGAATTTCATAGTCTTCGTCTCCTTCGTGGTTTATCGGAATCAGGGAAATCGCTCGCTTGGGTCAGGCCAGTTCGGCCGTGGCCGGCTCGGCCTTCACCGCGCCTATGCCACCAAAAAACAGATCGGCCACCATCGGCGCCATCGCGTCGTAGGTCAGCTCACCCTCGGGTTTAAGCCAGGTGAACATCCAGTTGATCATGCCAAACAAAAGCATGGTCAGCGGCTTGTGCAACTGCGCGGCCAGCAATTCGGGGCGTACGGCGGCCACGGCGTTGGCAAAAGCCGTCACCACGCGGCGCTCCAGATCGAGCACACGGGTCTGGTCTTCCTCATTCAGGAATTTCACATCCTCGGTCAGCACCCGGTGGTGATGCTGGGCCTCGGAGTACTCGCGCACAAAGCGGGTGATCAAGGCGCGCAGCCGATCCTCGGGTGAACGCGGCACCGCGTCGACCTCCTCGATCAGATGGGCCAGCCGGGTCACATGGCCCTCGGCGATCAGCACCAGCAGCTCGTACTTGTCGCGCACATAGTGATAGAGCGTGGGCTTGGACACCGCGCAGGCCTCGGCCACCTCGTTCATCGAGGTGCCGGTATAGCCCTTGCGGGCGAACAGCTGGGCGGCGTGACGGACGATCTCGTCACGCTGCGATTCAAAACCCGGGGCGCGTCCGCGTGCCATCAGCGCTCGTCGTAGCTAATGACAACTCTCGGCGTCAGCGGATGGGCCTGGCAGCTGAGGATGAAGCCGGCGGCGATCTCGTGCTTCTCAAGCGCGAAATTTTTGTCCATGCGCACCTCACCCTCCAGCAGCTTGCAGCGGCAGGTCGAGCAGACGCCACTCTTGCACGAGAACGGCACATCCATGCCGGCGCGGGCGGCGGCGTCGAGGATGCTGGGGTCGTTCTTGCTGAACTCGATCTCGCGCGACACGCCATCGCGTATCACCACGACACGGGCGCTCTCGGCATCCTCGGGGCGCACCTCATGCGGCGGCGCCTTGCCCTGCAGCATCTCCGGCGTGCCGAAGCGCTCGATATGGATGCGCTCCTGCGCCACACCGGCGCCCAGCAGTGCGGCCTCGGCCTCGTCATTCATCTGATAGGGGCCACAGATGAACGCGTGGGCGATGCCGCCAGGGGCTACCAACGTGTTCAGGAACTCGGCGATCTTGTCGCGGTTCATGATGCCGGCCATCAGCGGTGAATCGGTGGCCTCGTCGCTGAACACATGGTGCAGGCTGACGCGGGTCAGGTACTGGTTCTTCAGGTCCTCGATCTCTTCCTTGAACATCGTCGAGGCCTGGCGGCGGTTGCCGTAGATCAAGGTGAAGCGGCTGCCCGGCTCGCGCGCCAGGGTGGTCTTCATGATGGACAGTATCGGCGTGATGCCCGAGCCGCCGGCAATGCCCAGATAGTGGCGCTGGCTGGCCGGATCGATGGGCACGAAGAAGCGGCCCTGCGGCGGATAGACCTGCAGGACATCGCCGGCCTTCAGCTCGCTGTTGACCCAGTTCGAGAAGCGGCCACCGCCGACGCGGCGCACGCCGACGCGCAACTCGCCGTCATCGAGGCCGGCGCAGATCGAGTAGGAGCGGCGCAGGTCCTCGCCGCCCACGTCGTTGCGCAGCGTCAGGTATTGGCCCTGGGTGAACCTGAATGCCTCGCTCAGCTCGGCGGGAACGTCGAAGCTGACGATCACGGCCTCTTCGGTGTCGGGGCGCACCTCGCGCACGCGCAGGGGATGGAAATGCAGGCTCATGGTGAATCCTGTCTCTAGATCGTTTTGAAATGCTCGAACGGTTCCAGGCAGGCCAGGCAGCGGTACAGCGCCTTGCAGGGGGTGGAACCAAAGGCCGAGGTCTTCTCGGTGTTCTCGCTGCCGCAGTGCGGGCAGGCCAGGCGGGCCGATGCACCACGCCGCACGAAGCGGATCGGCTGACCTTCCGTCAGATGGGTCAGGCCGGGCGGCACGATGCCGTAGGCCTTCAGCTTGGCCCTGCCCTCCTCGCTGATCCAGTCCGTCGTCCAGGCCGGTGCGCGCTGCATCGTGATCTGGATCTCGCCGAAGGCCGTCAGGGCGGCGCGCACATTGTCCTGAATCAATTCGGTGGCCGGGCAGCCGGAATAGGTGGGCGTCAGCACCACCTCCAGGCCACCCGCAGTCTCGCGCAGGTCACGCACAATGCCCAACTCGGCCAGCGAGATCACCGGCACCTCGGGGTCGGGAATCTGGCGCAGCACCTCCCAGGCCGCCTCCAGGCGGCCACAGGTATTGGCCATCGGCGCAGTCATGGCGCTTACCAAACCCCGCCGGGGTAGGCGCGCTGCAGATACTGCATCTCGGCCAGCATATGGCCCATGTGCTCGCTGTGCACGCCCTGGCGCCCGGCCGAGACATAGGCGCTGGGCTTGGGCTGGGCCAGGCCGGCCTCGTCCAGCACCGCGGTCATGGCCTGTTGCCACTCGGCCTTGAGCTCGCTCCAGGCCGGACCGAGGCCGCTCTGCACCGCTGCGGCATCGATCGCATCGTCGACGAACAGCTCGTTGAAGAAGGGCCATAGGCTCGCCAATGCGGCCTCCATGCGAGCCTTCGATTCGGCCGTGCCATCGCCCAGCCGAACGACCCAATCGGCCGCATGCTGCTGCTGATAGCGCGCCTCCTTCACGGCCTTGGCGGCGATGGCCGCCACCTCGGCGTCGCTGGACGTCTGCAGGCGCTGCCACAGCAGCTCCAGCCAGGTGGCGACGGCGAAGTTGCGCACTTGAGTGAAGGCGAAATCGCCGCGGGGCAATTCCATCAGCACCGGGTTGTAGTAGTGCCGCTCCTCGCGCAGAAAGGCCAGCTGGTCCTCGTCATGGCCCTTGCCGTCGAGCTGGCCGACGCGGGTCAGCAGGCCGCGGGCCTGGCCCACCAGGTCCAGCGCCATATTGGTCAGCGCCAGGTCTTCTTCGAGGATGGGGCCGTGGCCGCACCACTCGCCCAGGCGCTGGGAGAGGATCAGGCAGCTGTCGGCCAGGCGCAGCAGATAGCGCACCGAGGCAGAGTCGCCGACGTGAATGGATGGAGTGCTCATGATCAGGGCTCCCGCCGGGCCGTCCCAAGGGAGGCCTGCGCCCCCTTGGGGGGCAGTGAACGAAGTGAACGTGGGGGCTGCATGTCAGCCTTACATGTGGTCAACGGATTCAGGCAGCTGATAGAAGGTCGGGTGGCGGTACACCTTGTCTTCCATCGGATCGAAGTACATGCCCTTTTCGCCCGGGTCCGAGGCGACGATCTGGCTGGACAGCACGACCCAGATGCTGGTGCCCTCCTGGCGGCGGGTGTAGACGTCACGGGCCAGCTGCACGGCCATCTTGGCGTCGGCCGCGTGCAGGCTGCCGCAGTGCTTGTGGTCGAGGCCGGCCTTGCTGCGCACGAACACCTCCCACAGCGGCCATTCGGTGGCGGTAGCAGACGAAGCTTGCTTGATGTCGCTCATGATCTTGATTCCTTGTCGGCTCAGGCCGCCCGGGCCTGGGTTGCTTGCTTGCGGGAATGGGCCAGTGCGGCTTCGCGCACCCAGGCACCCTCGTCCCAGGCCTTGACGCGGTTGGCCAGACGCTCGCGGTTGCAGGGGCCGTCGCCACCGACGACGCGCCAGAACTCGGCCCAGTCGATGGCGCCGAAGTCATAGTGCTCGCGGGCCTCGTTCCACTTCAGGTCGGCGTCGGGCACGGTCACGCCGAGCACATCGGCCTGCGGGATGGTCGCGTCGACGAACTTCTGGCGCAGATCGTCGTTGGAGATGCGCTTGATGCCCCAGCGCATCGACTGCTCGGAGTTCGGCGAGTCCTTGTCGGCCGGGCCGAACATCATCAGCGAGGGCCACCACCAGCGATTGACAGCGTCCTGCACCATGGCCTTCTGCTCGGCCGTGCCGCTCTGCATCATCACCAGCAGGCTTTCATAGCCCTGGCGCTGATGGAAGCTCTCCTCGCGGCAGACGCGAATCATCGCCCGGGCGTACGGCGCGAACGAGCAGCGGCACAGAGGCACCTGGTTCATGATGGCCGCGCCATCGACCAGCCAGCCGATCACGCCGATATCGGCCCAGGTCAGCGTCGGGTAGTTGAAGATCGAGCTGTACTTGGCCTTGCCGGTGTGCAGCGCGTCCAGCATCTGGTCGCGGGTCGTGCCCAGGGTCTCGGCGGCCGAGTAGAGATAGAGGCCGTGGCCGCCCTCGTCCTGCACCTTGGCCAGCAGAATGGCCTTGCGCTTGAGCGTCGGCGCGCGGGTGATCCAGTTGCCCTCGGGCAGCATGCCGACGATCTCCGAGTGGGCATGCTGGCTGATCTGGCGCACCAGCGTCTTGCGGTAGTGCTCGGGCATCCAGTCCTTGGCCTCGATGAAGTCGCCGGCGGCGATGCGGGCCTCGAAGGCCTCCTCGCGCTCCGCGTCCTCGACGCTCTTCACCTTGGCGGCCACATCCTGTGGGCCCACGCTCATGGCTTGGGTGTACATGTTGTACTCCTTACTTGGGTCTTTGGTCGATCACGCGGCGGGCCTTGCCCACCAGCGTGCGCTCTATCGAGTCTGGCGCGCCTATCACCACGCGGGTGCTGACGCCGATCAAGGTTTTGATGCGGTGCTGCAGCGACTTGGTGATCGCGCCCACGTCGACGCCCTGGGCGGCGGCCTGCAGCTCGCAACGCACCTCGACCGCGTCGAGATGGCCGTCCCGCGATACGACGATCTGGTACTGGCCCGACAGCGCCGGCTCCTGAAGGACCAGCTCCTCGATCTGCGTCGGGAACATGTTCACGCCGCGGATAATCAGCATGTCGTCGCTGCGGCCGACAATCTTGCCCATGCGGCGCATGCTGCGCGAGGTCGGCGGCAACAGGCGCGTCAGGTCGCGGGTGCGGTAGCGGATCACCGGCAGCGCTTCCTTTGACAGCGAGGTGAACACCAGTTCGCCCTCGGAGCCGTCGGGCAGCACCTCACCGGTCTCGGGATCGACGATCTCGGGGTAGAAATGGTCTTCCCAGATCACCGGGCCGTCCTTGGACTCGATGCACTCGTTGGCCACACCGGGGCCCATGACCTCGGACAGGCCGTAGATATCGACCGCATCCAGGCCGGCCTTGGTCTCGATCTCGCGGCGCATCGCCTCGGTCCAGGGCTCGGCGCCGAAGATGCCGACCTTGATCGACATCTCGCGCGGGTCCATCTTCTGGCGCTCGAACTCCTCGATGATCACCTGCATATAGCTGGGCGTGACCATGATGATGTCGGGCTTGAAGTCCTGTATCAGCTGCACCTGCTTCTCGGTCTGGCCGCCGGACATCGGTATCACCGTGCAGCCCAGTCGCTCGGCACCGTAGTGCGCGCCCAGGCCGCCGGTGAACAGGCCGTAGCCGTAAGCGATGTGGATGATGTCGCCCTTGCGGCCGCCCGAGGCGCGGATCGAACGGGCGACCAGATTGGCCCAGGTGTCAATGTCCTTGGCGGTGTAGCCCACCACGGTGGGCTTGCCCGTCGTGCCCGACGAGGCGTGGACGCGCACCACCTGCTCGCGCGGCACGGCGAACAGGCCGAAGGGGTAGTGGTCGCGCAGGTCCTTCTTGGTCATGAAGGGAAACTTGGCCAGATCGGCCAGGGTCTTCAGATCGCTGGGGTGCACGCCCTTGGCGTCGAAGGCATTGCGGTAATGCGAGACGTTGTCGTAGGCGTGCTGCAGCGACCATTGCAGGCGCTGCAGCTGCAGGGCCTGCAGCTCGTCGCGGCTGGCGGTCTCTATCGCTTCGAGTTCGCCGGGGGCGGGTGTCTTGGCCGTCATGTCTGTTGCTCCTGTGCCTGCGCGACAAGACCGGGAACCACGGGCTTGCCCTTGATCCGGTAGCTCTTGCCGCGGAACACCGCGACCAGTTCGTCGCGCTGATTCCTGATGGTGATGTCGTAAACGCCGGTGCGGCCGGCCAGCGAAACCTCGCCGGCCACCGCGGTCAGCGTGTCTCCCTCACGGCCGGGCGCGACGATGTCGATCGCGAAGCCGGAGGCCACCGTCAATTCGTTGTGCGAATTGCAGGCAAAGGCGAAGGCCGAGTCGGCCAGGGTGGTGATGAAGCCGCCATGGCAGATGTCGAAGCCGTTGAGCATGTCGTCGCGCACGACCATCTTCAAGGTGGCCGTGCCCGGCCCGACGGCCAGTATCTCCATGCCCATGGACTTGGACGCGCGGTCATTGGCGAACATTGCGTCGCGCACGGCTTCGGCGATCTGCTGCGGTGTGTGGGTAGCGCTCATGGCCATCAGCGGTCGGTGAAGGTCGGCGAGCGCTTTTGCAGAAAGGCCGAGGCGCCTTCCTGATAGTCGTGCGCCATGCCCAACTGCCGCTGCAGCGCGGCCTCCTGGGCCAGGGCGGTCGCCCAGTCCATCTGCATCGCGTTGTCCAGCGCCTGGCGGGTGGCGGCAAGGGCTGCCACCGGCATCGCGGCGACGCGCTGGGCCAGGGCCTGGGCCTGCTCGGCCAACTCGGCATCGGGCACACAGCGGTAGATCATGCCTAAGCCCTGGGCCTGCTCGGCCGGCAGCTTGTCGCCCAGCAGGGTCAGCGCCATCGCCTGCGCACGCCCGACCAGGCGCGGCAGCAGCCAGGTGCCGCCGCAATCGGGCACCAGGCCTATCTTCGAGAAGGCCTGAATGAAGCTGGCCGACTGACCGGCCAGCACCAGGTCGCAACCCAACGCGAAATTGGCGCCTGCGCCGGCCGCCACGCCATTGACGGCGGCGATCACGGGAATGGGCATGCTGCGCACACGCAGGGCCAGCGGAATGTAGAAGCCGTCGAGCAGCGCGCCAATGTCCTTGGGCGCGGCGCCGGGCGTCAGATCGGGCTTGATGGCCGGGTCGGACAGATCCTGGCCGGCGCAAAAACCGCGGCCGGCTCCGGTGACGACGATGCAGCGCACGCTGGCATCGGCCGCGGAGGCCTCGAAGGCCACCAGCAACTCGCCCAGCATCTGCGTCGTGAAACTGTTCAGCGCCGCCGGCCGGTTGAGCGTGAAGGTGCGCACGGCACCTTCCTGGGACAGCAGAACCTGAGACTCTTGCATGGGCTTCCTCGCGTCTGTGACGATGCAGGTCAAACAAAACACTCTTGACCGACCGGTCGGTAGATCGTAAGGTGCTTGACCCGTTGACGCAAGTCAAAAACACCTAGGGTTACTACCTGGTTACGAGATTCAACCGGAGTTCGCCATGCCTTGCTACGCCATCGACGGGGTGATTCCCGTCGTCCACCCGAGCGCCTTCGTCCACCCCACCGCGGTGCTGATCGGCGATGTGATCGTCGGCCCGGACTGCTATATCGGCCCGGCCGCGAGCCTGCGCGGCGACTTCGGCCGCATCGTGCTGCAGCAGGGCGTCAATGTGCAGGATACCTGCGTCGTGCACGGTTTTCCGGGTTCGGAGACGGTCGTCGAGACCAATGGCCATATCGGCCACGGCGCGGTGCTGCATGGCTGCGTGGTGCGCCATGACGCGCTGGTGGGCATGAACGCCGTGGTGATGGACGAGGCCGAGGTCGGAGCCTACAGCATCGTCGCCGCCTGCGCCTTTGTGCGCGCCGGGCTGAAGCTGCCCGAGAAGTCGCTGATCGCCGGCCTGCCGGCCAAGGTGATGCGCGAGCTCAGCGAGGACGAGATCCGCTGGAAGCTTGATGGCACCCGCACCTACCAGGTGCTGAGCCAGCGCTGCCATGCCTCGCTGGTCGAGGTGGCGCCGCTGACCGAGGTCGAGGCCGACCGGCCGCGGCTGGAGGTCGACGGCCCGCAGACCCTGATCGCGGCCAAGCGGGGCGGCTGACACAAGTGAGTCACTGAACCTGGGCGGCCGGGGCTAGACTGAGCGCCCGTTCGGCAAGCCGAGGTCGCCCATGCTCAAAACCTGGTTCCACCGTCTGGTGCTGACGCGCCGCTGGGCCACCTTCGTCGCCATGGGCCTGAGCTTCTTTGCCTTTGGCGCGGGTTCATTGAATCTGTTCTATCTGCTCAAGGCCAACACGGGCCTGCTGGCCGAGCATGGCTGGGAGGCCGTTGCAGATGGCGGCCTGCAGCAGCTGCTGGAGCTGTTGCTGACCGGTTATCTGAGCCTCGCCGCCTATCTGGTATTCAAGGTCTGCGAGTACAGCCTGGTCCATGCGCTGGCCGACGCCGCCGGCCACAAGCCGAAAACGGCCGGACCCGCAGCGGACGACGGCCATAACCGTTAGCCGCCAGCCACCTTAGCGGGGCGGTCACACGCGAAACATCGAATTCGACTAATCTTCACGCCTACCCAGAAACGGACGCCGCCCACCCCAGAGCGCCTGCCATCAAAGAGACAAGCTAGGACTGCGATTGAACGACCTCTTGAAGCAAGGCCTGAGCCTGCTGTCCTCCCCCGCCCACCGCGCCCTGCTGTCTCAGGGGCTGCGTGGCATTGAGCGTGAAACCCTGAGGGTGGACCGGCATGCCCAGTTGGCGCTGACGCCCCATCCGCTGGGCCTCGGCTCGGCGCTGACGAACCCGCAGATCACCACCGACTACTCCGAGTCGCTGCTCGAGTTCATCACCCCGGCCGAGCCCGACATCGCCACCGCGCTGCAGGAGCTTGACCAGATCCACCGCTTCGCCTACACCCAGCTCGACAAGGCGCAGGGCCCCGAGCTGCTGTGGAGCCAGTCCATGCCCTGCCATCTGCCGGGCGAGGCCGATATCCCCATCGCCTGGTACGGCCGCTCGCACATCGGCATGCTCAAGCACGTCTACCGTCGCGGCCTCGCGCTGCGCTATGGCAAGACGATGCAGTGCATCGCCGGCATCCACTACAACTATTCGCTCAACGAGGGCATCTGGTCGCTGCTGCAGCGGGCCGAGGCCGAGCCGGCCCGCTCGCTGTCGGCCCGTGACTACCAGTCCGAGCGCTATATCGCGCTGATACGCAACTTCCACCGCTACAGCTGGCTCTTGATGTACCTGTTCGGCGCCTCGCCGGCGCTGAGCGCGCATTTCCTGCGCGGCCGCCTCCACAAGCTCGAGACGCTGTCCGACGACACCCTCTACCTGCCCTACGCGACCAGCCTGCGCATGAGCGATCTGGGCTACCAGAACGATGCCCAGGCCGATCTGATGCCACCCTACAACTCGGTGCAGGCCTATATGCGGGGCCTGGCCCGCGCCGTGCGCCTGCCCCATGCGCCCTACGAGGCCATAGGCCTGAAGCGCGAGGGCGAATGGGTGCAGATCAACACCAATGTGCTGCAGATCGAGAACGAGTACTACGCCACCATCCGTCCCAAGCGGGTGATACGCCCGGGCGAGCGCCCGCTGGAGGCCCTGTGCGCCCGCGGCGTGCAGTACGTCGAGGTGCGCTGCATGGACGTCGATCCGTTCGAGCCGGTGGGCATCAGCCTGGAGACCTCGCGCTTTCTCGATGCCTTCCTGCTGTTCTGCACCCTGGCCGACAGCCCCCTGGAACTGGAAGCCAGCGACAACGCGCAGAACTTCGCCCGCACCGTCAAGCAGGGCCGCCGGCCCGGATTGACCTTGCAACGGAACGGCCAGCCGGTGGAACTGCAGGCCTGGGGCCTGGAGCTGCTGGACCAGATCGGCGAGGTTGCCGCCCTGCTCGACGCCGAACGCGGCGACCAGCAGCATGCCCAGAGCCTGGCCACCCAGCGCGCCAAGCTGCTGAACCCGGCGCTGACGCCTTCGGCCAAGGTGCTGGCGGCGCTGCGAGAGCATGGCAATTCCTTCGAGGCCTTTTCGCTGGCCCAGTCGCTGGCCCATGCGCAGAACTTCCGCTCCCGCCCCCTGAGCGCCGAGGAAACTGCCCATTTCGAGGCCATGGCGCGCCAGTCGCTGGCCGAGCAGGAGCAGATGGAAACGAGCCAGACCGGCAGCTTCGACGACTTCATCGAAGACTACCGCTCCAGAACCCCCTGGCAACTTTGCGATTTCGCGCAGTAAGGGCCTGGGGGCGCGGCACAATGCGCGTATGACAGACCAAGTCATCTCCATTGCCGATCTGCGCTATGCCGCACGGGTGCCGAGCATCCCTGCGCACCCGCAGGCGCCCACCGGCCTGTTGGCCGACGCTTTAGGCCGGCCGCTGCGCGACCTGCGCATCTCGGTCACCGACCGCTGCAACTTCCGCTGCAGCTACTGCATGCCCAAGGAGGTGTTCGGCAAGGACTATAAGTTCCTGCCCAGCACCTCCTTGCTGAGCTTTGAAGAAATCACCCGGTTGACGGCGCTGTTCGTCGCCCACGGCGTGCAGAAACTCAGGCTCACCGGCGGCGAGCCGCTGCTGCGCCGGCACATCGAGAACCTGATCGAAATGCTGAGCCAGCTGCGCACGCCCGACGGCGACGCGCTGGACCTGACGCTCACGACCAATGGCTCGCTCTTGGCTCGCAAGGCGCAAAGCCTGAAAGACGCCGGCCTGCAACGTGTGACGGTGAGCCTCGATGCGCTGGACGACGCCATCTTCAAGCGCATGAACGACGCCGATTTCCCGGTGAGCGATGTGCTTGACGGCATTGAAGCCGCCCAGGCCGCCGGCCTGGCACCGATCAAGGTCAATATGGTGGTCAAGCGCGGCACCAACGACGACCAGATCCTGCCGATGGCCCGGCACTTTCTGGGCAGCGGCGTGGTGCTGCGCTTCATTGAATACATGGACGTCGGCGCCAGCAATGGCTGGCGCATGGGCGAGGTGCTGCCGTCCGCCCAGGTGCTGGACCTGCTGCGCACGGAATTCACGGTCGAGGCACTGGAACCCAGCGCGCCCGGCGAAACCGCGCAGCGCTGGCGCTATGCCAGCGGTGGCAGCAGCGGCGAGATCGGCTTGATCTCCAGCGTCACCCAGGCTTTTTGCGGCGACTGCAACCGCGCCCGCCTGTCCACCGAGGGCAAGCTGTTCATGTGCCTGTTCGCGACCCAGGGCCACGACCTGCGCAGCCTGCTGCGCGGCCCCTACAGCGACGCACAGATTGCAGGTGCGCTGGCGGAGGTCTGGGCCGGGCGCAGCGACCGCTACTCTCAGCTGCGCAGCGCGCTGCCCGCCGAGGCGGGCCAAGCGAGCGGCGAGCGCCGCGTCGAAATGCATTACATAGGTGGTTGACTCGATGCGAGCAGAAGACATCACGGGTTTGATCTTGGCGGGAGGCCGCGGCAGCCGCATGGGCGGCGTGGACAAGGGCATGCAGATGCTCAAGGGCCACACCCTGGTGCAGCACACAATGAGCCGGCTGGGCCCGCAGGTGGGCAGCATGCTGATCAATGCCAACCGCCACCTGGCCGAATACGCCGCCCTGGGCCTGCCGGTGGTGACCGACACCCAGGCCGACTTCTCCGGCCCGCTGGCCGGCTTCATGGCCGGCATGCGCGCCTGCCAGACGCCCTGGATGCTGACCGTGCCCTGCGACAGCCCCCTGTTCCCCCTGGACCTGGCTGAGCGCCTGGGCCAGGCGATAGAGGCCGAGCAGGCCGACCTGGCTGCGCCGGTGACCCTGGAGGACGGCCATGCCCGCGTGCAGCCGGTGTTCTGCCTGCTGCGCACCTCGCTGCAGCCCAGCCTGGCCAAGTACATGGCCGAGGGCGGCCGCAAGATCGAGCACTGGTTGCAGCAGCACAGGCATGCGCTGGTGCAGTTCCACGCGCCTGCCGACTCCAAGGCCTTCTTCAATGCCAATACGCTGGCCGAGCTGAAAACGCTGGAACCATGATCGACGCCTTCGAGATCCACGCCCTCAAGCCCGAGGATCTGCCGGCCTACAAGGCCCTGCGCGACCTGATGCTGACGGCGCATGAGGACGCCTTCACTTCTGACGCCCTCGGCGAGTCCGGCCGCAGCGCGGCCAGCTACCGCTTCCGCCTGCCGCAGGCCAATGGCAACGGCACCCTGTTCACGCTCTGCGCCTGGGTCGGAGCGGAGATGGTGGGCGCCATCACCTGCGAGCGCGACGACCGCGCCAAGGTGGCCCATATCGGCCACATCGTCGGCATGATGGTGCGCGACGATATGCAGGGCCAGGGCCTGGGCAATGCCCTGCTGAAAACCGCCCTCAACCTGGCCCGCGCCGATGGCCGCCTCGAACAGCTGATACTGACCGTGACCTCCAGCAACCATGGCGCGGTGCGCCTCTATGCCCGCGTCGGCTTCGTGCGTTACGGCACCCTGCCGCGCGCCATCAAGCTGCCGGTGCCGCCGGGTGAGACGGGCCACCCGGTCTATCTCGACAAGGACCTGATGGTCTGCCCGCTGCGATGAGCGCACCGCTACAGTCGCTGCAGGAGATCGCCTCCTGCGTCGCGGGCTACGACCCGCAGGCCCTGCCCGTCGCCCAGGCCCAGGAATTCATCGCCCGCCTGGTGCCCCGGGTCACGACGCGGGAGCAGCTGCCGATACGCGCGGCCCTGGGCCGCGTGCTGGCCCAGGACATCGTCTCGACGATCAATGTGCCCGCCCACGACAACTCGGCGATGGACGGCTATGCGCTGCGCGGCTTCGAACTCGCCGCCGAGGGCACGACCCGGCTGAAGGTCGCCGGCACCGGTCTTGCCGGCCAGAACTACGAGGGCGAGGTGCCGATCGGCCACTGCGTGCGCATCATGACCGGCGCCGTCATGCCCGCCGGCCTGGACACCGTCGTGCCGCAGGAGTTCACGCAGGTCGACGGCGACGCGGTGCTGGTGCCGGCCGATATCGTCAGGCCCGGCGACAACCGCCGCCTCGCCGGCGAAGACCTGGGCCTGGGCGAGGTGGCGCTGGCCGCCGGCCGCGTGCTGCGCCCGGCCGATATCGGCATGCTGGCCTCGCTGGGCCTGCCCGAGGTGGCTGTGCTACGCCGCCTGCGAGTGGCCTTCTTCTCCACCGGCGACGAGCTGCGCTCGGTCGGCGAGGAACTGCCCACCGGCTGCGTCTACGACAGCAACCGCTACACGCTGTGGGCGATGCTGCAGCGCCTCGGCGTCGAGGTGCTGGACATGGGCGTGGTGCGCGATGACCCGGTGGCGCTGGCCGAGGCCTTCAGAGAGGCTGCAGCGAGCGCCGACGCGGTCATCACCTCCGGCGGCGTCAGCGTCGGCGAGGCCGACCACACCAAGCAGGTGATGGCCGAGATGGGCGAGGTGCTGTTCTGGCGCATCGCCATGCGGCCCGGCCGACCGATGGCCATTGGCCGCATCGCCGCCAACGGTGACGCCAGTCACCAGGCCATCCTGTTCGGCCTGCCCGGCAACCCGGTGGCCGTGATGGTGACCTTCTACGCGTTTGTGCGCGAGGCCCTGCTGGCAATGAGCGGGGCCACCAGCAGCCCCTTGCCGCTGCTGCGCGTGCCCTGCCTCAGCGCCATGCGCAAGAAGCCCGGCCGCACCGAGTACCAGCGCGGCATCCTCAGCCGCCGCCACGACGGCCACTGGCAGGTGGCCGTCACCGGCGCCCAGGGCTCCGGCATTCTGCGCAGCATGAGCGAGGCCAACTGCCTGGTCGTGCTTCAGCACGATCAGGGCCATGTGATGGCCGGCGACCTGGTCGAGGTCCTGAGCTTCGACGGGCTGGTTTGAGCAGCGCCGTGATGCAGATCAGCACCAGGGAGATCGGGATCAGCGGCCTGGGTGACAGCATCCTGCTGCGCCCAGCCGTGGCCGCCGATGCACCTGCCGTTGCCGAGCTGCTGCTGCTCAGCCGCAAGACGTTTCTGCCCTATCTGCCCCGGGTGCACAGCGACGCCGACATGCACCAATGGGTGTCCGGAACGCTGATCCCGAGCGGGGGCGTCAGCGTTGCGATAAGCGACCAGGGCACGATGCTGGCCGTGCTGGCCCTGTCCCGTGACGAGGCCGGCCTGGGCTGGGTCAATCAGCTCTATCTGCACCCCGACGCCATCCTGCGCGGCCTCGGTTCGGTGCTGCTGACCGAGGCGATGCAACTGCTGGGTCCGACCATCCGCCTCTACACCTTCCAGCTCAACACCGGTGCCAGGCGCTTCTATCAGCGCCACGGCTTCGAGGCCATCGCGCTCACGGATGGCCAGGGCAACGAGGAACGCTGTCCCGACGTGCTGTTCGAGTGGCGCGGTATGGCCCCGGATTGCATCCGGCCTACGTAGCCCGGATGCAATCCGGGGCCACCCACCGTTGCCATGCTCCCCTTCCCCCAGCCCTGCGGCGCCCTGCTGCTGCCAGGTCTGGTGCCTACTGAGGTTTGCGCCCATTGGCTGAAGCTGATCGAACACCGCTACGCCACGCTGGACGTTGGGGCCCTGACCGCCAGCGGCGACTACTCCCCCCACAGCTCGTCCCTGCGTCTGCGCTCCCTGCCCGAGATCCCCGTCAGCGACGTCTGGGCCCCGCTGCGGAGCGATCCCCAGTTCCTCACCGCCGTCCGCCACGCCCTGGGCCCGCGCATCCGCTGCGCCGTCGATGAATGCTGGATACGCCGGCAGTACGCACCAAGTCGCTACCCGCCATTGCACGCGGCGCACAGCTGGCATCAGGATGGAGCTTTGGGATTCGACTTTCTGGCGCTGGGCCAACGGCCAGCACCGGCCGACGCACTGCTGGAGATGCTGACTTGTTGGGTGCCGCTGATGGATTGCGGCGTTAACGCGCCGGGCCTGGAGTTGATTGAGTGCAGGCAGGAGTCGCTGCTGGCGCCGACGGAGTTGACGAAAGAATGCCTGGAGGCGCGTTTTGCCGAGCACGAGTTCTGGCGTCCGGCGATGGGGCCTGGCGATGCGCTGCTCTTCTGCGGTGATCTGCTGCATCGGACCCATGCCGCAACGCACATGAATCTTGACCGACTCAGCCTCGAGCTGCGTTTCGTCTGCGCCGACCATCTGTTTCGCGGGCGGGTTTCCACCCGACTCCTGCCCGTCGAATCACCGCACGCTGAATCGACGTAGGCAGCGCGGCCCGACCCACGACTTGTACCCTCGGGCGCAAGATCAGAGCCGCATCAAGCAATGCTTTTTGGCGCGGGCCCAACACCGCAGTCGCTGGCATAGCGGCGCACCGCAAGACGCACGCGAACCCTCACTCGCGTAAACCATTGTTGCCATCTAACGCCTTGTAACAATAAACTTGGGGCAACAAGAACCGCCGACAGGCCGCTACGGCCTGCTTGAGCCAGGGGAGGAAATCATGTTGTCAATTGCCACCGGCCCGATCAGGGCCGAGAGCCCTGCCGTGCCGCATTTGCGACCCACCGCCACGCCCGCAAACCGACGCCGTTTCAGCTGATCGCTGCCGGATCACCGCCGTTGTTCATTTGTCGCTGAAGGCAAGGTGCATTCGCGCCGCTTGCACAGCTTTGCCTCACCAAAGCTCACCACAGGGAACGAACTAACGAACAAAAAGCACGGATGCAGGCCCTCTTTAACCCCAACACCGGAACACCCATGAAAATAATAGTACTCGCCATTTGCACCCCGATCATCTTCACGGGCTGCGCCTCCGTCATGAACGATTCTTCGCACCCGATGAAAGTCGAGACGAAGACCGCCGACGGCCAGCTCGTCGCTGGCGCCGAATGCAAGCTCACCAATGACTACGGCAGCATCACCGTCAAGTCCGGTGACACAACTCAGGTGCGCCGCTCCAGCAAAGACCTGGACATCACCTGCGTGCAGCCGCAGAACCCCGAGGCCAAGGCGCGCGCCATCTCGCGCGCCAACAGCGGCATGTGGGGCAACATCATCATCGGCGGCGGCATCGGCGCCATCATCGACCACAACAAGGGCACCGCCTACACGTACCCGACCTGGGTACAGCTGGTGTACGGCAAGACCCTGGTGTTTGACCGCACCTCCGAAAAGGAAGGCCAACCCGCGCTGGGCCTGGAGCCGACCAAGACAAACTGAACCCGGCACTCGCCTGAGCCGGCGCAATAGGCTAGTCTCGGCCCACCGGGGGCCTGAAGCCCGGGGGCCAGCCCGCACAGGAGCCCCTGTGCCAAAGAACAAAGGGCTGCCGTACCCGCTTGCAGCCATCGCGCTGCTGGTGGCGCCGCTGCTGCTCCAGCAGCTGGGCAACGGCCCGGTACGCATCGTCAACCAGGCGCTGCTGTACGTACTGCTGGCGCTGGGCATGAATATCGTGGTCGGCTATGCCGGCCTGCTCGACCTGGGCTATGTGGCCTTCTACGCGCTGGGCGCCTATGTGCTGGCGCTGCTGTGCTCGCCGCATCTGAGCGAGAAGTTCGCCGGCGTGCACGCCCTGTTCCCGGCCGGCCTGCACACGCCCTGGTGGCTGGTGATACCGCTGGGGGCAGGCCTTGCCGGCCTCCTTGGCGTGTTGCTGGGCGCACCGCCCCTGAAGCTGCACGGCGACTATCTGGCCGGCGTGATCATGGGCGCGCTGCTGCTGTCGGCCCTGCCCGAGGTGCTGCGCTAAGTGACCGGCCCCCTGCAGGCGATGACCGACGACCGGCTCGACGCGCCCATCCTGCGCCAGCTGCTGGTCGCCCTGGCCATGACTGGCGTGATGTTGCTGCGCCCCTGCGGGCTGTGGGCTTCGCCCGAATGCCGCAAGGCAGCGCCCACCCCGGCTACGATAGACAGATGAGCAAAACTGATCTGCTGGCGCTTGCCTCTGACCTGCCGAATGCCTGGCGGTCCACCGTGGTCGGACAGGCTGCCGGTGTCAATCTCAAGGTCCTCAGAATGGACGGGGCGAGTACCCCAACGAAGAGCACAGCTTCGACGAAGCGCTGCTGGTCATCGAAGGCCAGATGAACATGGACACCTCCGCCAAGCCGACTGCAGCAGCACAGGATGAACTCGCCACACTCGATGCCCTGCTGGCCCAACGCGACTGGTGGGACCAGTTCTATGCCAACCGTGCCAAGCCGGTTCCCTTCTTCGGCCCCGAGCCGGACGAATGCCTGTCCGGCTGGCTGGCCGACGGCATCGTGCCGCGGGCCGGCGCCGCGCTGGACATCGGTTGCGGCAATGGCCGTAATGCCGTTTTGCTGGCCCGCTGCGGATTCGCCGCCGAGGGCATCGACTACTCGCAGGCGGCGATCGAGTGGGCCGGGCAGCGCGTTCGGGAGGCCGGCGTCACCGTGCGCCTGCACCATGCCTCGGTGTTCGACTTCGACCTAGCGCCCGACAGCTATGACCTGATCTATGACTCGGGCTGCTTTCATCACATGCCGCCACATCGGCGAGACGACTACGTTCGCTTGGTCGCCGCAGCCCTGAGGCCAGGCGCCTGGTTTGGCATGGCCTGCTTCCGACCCGAGGGCGGCAGCGGGCTGTCCGATGACGAGGTCTACGAACGCAGGACCCTGGGCGGCGGCCTAGGCTATACCGAGGCCCGGCTGCGCGAGGTCTGGGGCGACCTGTTCAATATCCACGAACTGCGGCAGATGCGGTCACAGCCGGCCGGCAGCGGGCTGTTCGGCGAAGCCTTTCTCTGGGCGCTGCTGGCGCAGAAAAAGGGCTGATGCCCAGCATCACGCTCACACCAGGCGACATGGGTCGAGGCTAGAACGATGATCGAACCAGAGTTCATCGCCGCCAGCGTGCAGACGCATCGCGAGGCGCTGATCGCCATCAATGTGGAGTATGTGGACTGGGTCTTTGGCCAGGTCGAGGCGCTGTTCGACCTGCCCAGAAATCAGCTCGTCGGCATGTCGGCCAGCCACTATGTACCGACGGTCATTGACAAGGTCTGCGGCGATGCCCCGCCCAGTGGGGTCTTCTACCTCGTGATGCTGGGCCCGCAGCTCGCCGGCATGGGCGGGCTGCGCCGGCTTCGGCCCGGCGTGGCCGAGGTCAAGCGGCTCTACATCCGCCCACAGTTCCGCGGACACAAGCTGGGGGAGCTGCTGCTTCGGCGCGTGCTGAGCGATGCCAGGGCCTTCGGCTACGAGCGCGCCTGCCTCGACACGGCCCTGTTCATGAGGTCAGCGCATCGTCTCTACGAAAACCATGGTTTCGTGGATTGCCCAGCCTATGAGGGCACGGAGGTGCCGCCGGCGTTCCAGACGCGCTGGCGCTTCATGACGCGCGCGCTGTAGGCGGGTTTGATCTCGACCAAGCAGCCGCTGGCTGTGCCCGCATCCCGCACGTGCGCGACAATGGCCTGCCACGAGGCATCAACTCCCTGAGATCGTTATGCCCGCCACCTGCTCCGTCACCGCCGTCGAGATCCCGCTCCAGGCCAGCATCGTCGGTCTGTACCCGGTGACGCACCTCTCCGACGCTTATGCGGTCACCCTGCCCGCCGGGGCCTCGACCCATCCTGAGCAACTGTCGCGCTTCATCTTCTCGCAGCAACCTCGCTGGGTGGACGGGCTGATGGCGATCCGCGATGCGGTGGTCAGCCTGTTCGGCTTGAAGACCGCAAATCAATTGACGACTGCGGCCGGCCAGCGGGTGGGCATCTTCAAGATCTACAGCAGCCTGGCGCAGGAGGTGGTGCTGGGCGAGGACGACCGGCATCTGGACTTCCGCCTCTCGCTGCTGTGCGCGCCATCAGGCTCACGTGGCGAGCAAAGACTGGTGCTCTCCACGGTCGTGCACTGCCACAACCTGTTGGGCCGCACCTACATCCTGTTGATCGCCCCATTTCATCGGCTGATCGTGCGCAGCAGCCTGAGACGCGCCGCTCGCGCCGGCTGGCCGCTTGCGAGCGGTGCATGACCGGAGGATCCATGCATGACCCATCCATTGCCGCGCTGCTGCTGGCTGCCAGCGCGGCCGTCCTCCTGCTGCTTGGCAGCGCGCACCTGCTGTTGACCTTTGCCGGCGATCGCTTCCATCCCCGCGACCCGGCACTGACCGCGCGGCTGCAAGAGGAATCGCCGCGGATATCCCGGCAGACGACGATGTGGCGGGCCGGCCTTGGCTTCCATGCGAGCCACAGCCTGGGCGCGATGCTGTTCGGCCTGATCTACCTCTATCTGGCACTGGAGCCGGAGCGTTTCGTGATGCGCTCAACACCCCTGCTCTGGCTGGGTTTTGCCTACCTGCTGGCGATGGTATTGCTGGCCCGTCGCTACTGGTTCAACGTGCCGTTTCGGGGCGTGGCCCTGGCGGCGGCGCTGTATGCTGCGGCGCTGCTGCTGCGGTAGCGCTGCCGAGTCAAGGTCTCATGTGCTGGCGCTACGATCATGGTCAGCCCATCGACATGACACCCGACCGAAGGAGACACCATGAGCCCTGCCGCCTCCGCTGTCAGTCTGCGTGAAATTACTGCCGACACGGTGAGAGCCATCATCGCCCTGTCAGTGGCAGACAGCCAGAAGGGCTTTGTCGCCACCAACGCCACTTCCCTGGCCCAGGCGCTGTTCGCGCCCGAGGCCTGGTACCGGGCGATCTATCTGGGCGAGGAGCCGGTGGGCTTCGTGATGCTGGAAGACCAGTCGCTTCGCCCGGAGCCGCCGCAGCAGCCCGAGATCGGCGTCTGGCGGCTGATGATTGATGCCCGTTTCCAGGGGCAGGGCATAGGCCGTGAAGCGCTGCAACTGGTCATGGCGCACACGCGGGCAAAGGGACTGTTCAAGTCGCTGGCGCTGTCCTACGTACCCGGCCCCGGCTGCCCCGAGCCCTTCTATCTGGGCCTCGGGTTCAGGCACACCGGGCGCATGGACGGAAACGAGGTGGTGCTTGAGATCCCGCTTGACGAGGCCCTGCCCTGAATGATCGAGCAGCTGCACCGGAACGCCCACCCCGAGCTGAGCTTTCGCCGCCTCCAGCATGCCGACATGCCGCTGCTGCAGGGCTGGCTGGCCCGCCCGCATGTAAGCCAGTGGTGGGGGCCGGCACCAACGCTAGCCGAGGTCGAGGCTCATTATCTGCCCTTGACCCAGGCAGGGGCCGACACGCTGGGCTATATCGCATTGCTCGATGGTCAGGCCATGGGCTTCATCCAGTCCTATATCGTGCTCGGTTCCGGCGGTGGCTGGTGGGAGCAGGAGACCGATCCGGGCGCGCGGGGCATTGATCAGTTCCTGGTCCATGCGGAGCAGCTGAACCAGGGGCTGGGCAGCCGCATGATCCGCCGCTTTGTCGATGGCCTGTTCCTGGACCCGGCCGTGAGCAAGGTTCAGACCGACCCATCGCCCAGCAACGCACGTGCGATTCGCTGCTATGTTCGTGCCGGGTTCGCGCCGCAGGGCGAGGTCACTACGCCCGATGGCCCGGCCCTGCTGATGATTCGACACCGAACCATTGGCGCCTTGCAGTCCACAGGAGGACCGATATGAGAACTCATCCATCCCTTGTCGCGCTGCTGGTCGTGCTCAGCCTGGGCGCCAGTGGGTTCGCCGCCGCGCAGACACCCGCTTCGTCGCCACTGACCACACCGGCCCTGAACCTGTACGCAGTGGAGATCAAGACCGGGCCGGGCTGGGACGCCGCCAAGCCCCCGCAGGAGCAGCTCCACTTTCGCGAGCACTCGGCCAACCTGAAGCGGCTGCGGGACGCGGGCCAGTTGGTGCTGGGCGCCCGCTACGCGGACAAGGGCCTGGTCGTGCTGCAGGCCGCCAGCGCCGAAGCGGCCCACGCGATGATGCGGCAGGACCCGGCCATCCAGGGCCAGGTCTTCACCTACGCACTGCATGACTTCAATGTGTTTTATGGCGGCGCGGTGCAGACGAAGCGCCGCAGCCCATGAGGGGACCGAAATGATGAAGAACGAACCCAGACAGGCGCTGAGAACCGACATCCCCGGCATGCACCGCGTGCGTCTGGCTGTGCGTGAGAATCCGCTAACTTCCAACGTCATCCGCGAAGAACACTACGTGCCCGAGATCGAGGTCAGCGGCCGTGGCTGGGTGATCGAGGAGGCCGGCGAGATCGTCGCTTTCGCCGTGGGCAATCTGCACAAGCGCAATATCTGGGCGCTGTTCGTGGCGCCCGGCCATGAGCGCAAAGGCTACGGGCGCAGCCTGCACGATGTGATGGTGCAGTGGCTGTTCGAACAAGGCCTGGACAGCCTCTGGCTGAGCACCGGCGCAGGCACCCGCGCGCAGGGCTTCTACGAGATGGCCGGCTGGAGCTTCAGTCGACAGCTCGAGGACGGCGAGCGCTTCTATGAGCTGCATCGCGATGCCGCCGGGCAAGTACCCGCCAACAAATCAAACCTTCCGGGAACAAGACCATGAAACTGGGCTACACCATCATCTACGTGCCGTCGGTCGCCGACTCGCTGGCCTTCTTCACCCGGGCCTTCGGTCTGGAGCAACGGTTTCTGCATGAGTCGGGCACCTACGGCGAGCTGAATACCGGCGAGACCACGCTGTCGTTCGCTGCCCATGAGCTGGGCGATGTCAACTTCCCCGGCGGCCATGTGCGAGCTAGCGACTCGGCCCAGCCCCTGGGCATGGAGATCGCGCTGGTGACCGACGATGTGCCCGCCGCCCACGCCCGAGCCATCGAACAGGGTGCCACCGAGTTGGCCGCGCCCAGCGCCAAGCCCTGGGGCCAGGTCGTGTCCTATGTCAGGGCTCCGGACGGCACGCTGGTGGAGCTGTGCACACCGATCACCGCCTGACCATGACCATACGCGTCGTCAGGCTCGGCAGCCCACGCAGCGTCGACGAAGGCCCGCGCATCGGCACCGTGCGCCGCCCGCCGCGCGGCGTGCCCAAGGCCGAGTTCGCCGCGCAGGACTGGTACGACGTCTGGTACCCGACTCTCGCCCCCAGCGCCGAGACAATGAAGCTCGGGCAGGAGGCCCAGACACCGGCCCAATGGGCCCAGTTCGTCAAGAAGTACCGCGCAGAGATGGCCGCGCCCGAGGCCGGCCACTCGCTGGCGCTGCTGGCCACGCTGTCGCAGGGCACGAACTTCTCGGTCGGCTGCTATTGCGCGGACGAGGCCCATTGCCACCGCTCGGTGCTGCGCCAGCTACTGGTCGAAAAAGGCGCCAAGATCGATCCAAACTGACTCTCGCGGAGCCACCCATGCCCACACCGGACACACTTGAGCGCTTCATCGCCCGCGTCGAGCAGGGAGCCCACGTCGAGGCCATTCTGGACTTCTATACCGAAGGGGCTTCGATGCAGGAGAACATGGGCGCGCCCAGGGTCGGCAGGGAGTTCCTGGCCGCGGGCGAGCGCAAGGTGCTGGCCAAGACGAAGGCGGTGCACTCGCAATGCGTGCGGCCGGTCTTCCAGCAGGGCGACAAGGTCGTCATACGCTGGATCTTCCGCTTCGAGCGGCTGGACGGCACGGTGATGCAGATGGAGGAGCTGGCCTACCAGCGCTGGGAGGGCGAACGCATCGCCGAGGAGCAGTTCTTCTATGACCCGGCGCAGATGGCGGCCGCGCCGGCGCCGGCGCAGCGAACGCGGGCGCTATGAGTCCGCAGCCACTGATCAGCGTACGCGACGTACAGGCCAGCAGCCGCTGGTACCACAACATGCTGGGCCTCAGCTGCGGCCACGGCGGCCCCGAGTACGAACAGCTGCTCGCCGATGGTCGGATGGTGATGCAATTGCACGCCTGGGACGTGCACGAGCACCCGCATCTGGGTTCGGCCGATGGGCAAGGCCGCGGCAATGGGGTGGCCCTGTGGTTCCAGACCGAGCACTTCGACCAGGCGCTGGCGCGCATACGGGCGCAGACCGGGCATGCGAACCATGTGCTCGAAGGCCCCATGGTCAATCCGCTGGCCCGGCATCGCGAGATCTGGCTGCGTGACCCCGATGGCTATGTCGTGGTGGTCGCCGGGGCCTATGGCGATCTGGTGCCGGCTCTTCCGTTCGGTTAGTGCGGTCTCATCCAGCCCAAGGCCACCCATCGATCATGCTCATCGTCATCCTCTCCTGCCTGCTCTTGATCGCGCTGACCACGATGATCCATTACGAGGTGCTGGGCAGCCTCAATGCCCGCCTGCCGCGGCTGCGCATCCCCAAGCGCAGCAAGCTGCTGGTGGTGATGTTCGCCGCGTTCACCGCCCATGCGGTCGAGATGGCACTGTATGGCCTGGCGCTGTTCGTGCTGATCACCGGCTTCGGCGTCGGCACGCTCAGCGGACCGGCCGGTTTTTCTCTGGCCAACTGCCTGTATTTCTCTGCCGAGACCTACACCTCGCTGGGCTTTGGCGACCTCACACCGATCGGCCCGATCCGACTGCTGGCCGGCGCCGAGGCGCTGAACGGCCTGCTGCTGATAGGCTGGTCGGCGTCGTACGCCTATATCGCGATGGAACGCTTCTGGAACGAAGATGCTGCCCCGCCTAGCACCTGAAGGCCCCTGTATCCGATCGGGAGGTGCGTGAACATCCTCGCCCTCTGCGGCAGCCTGCGCGCCGCCTCCCTCAACGCCGCGCTGCTGCGCACCGCCGCGCGCCTGGCGCCGCCGGAGATTCGGGTCAGCGTGTTCGATGGCATGGCAGCGCTGCCGCTGTTCAATCCGGACCTGGAAGCACAGGCACCGCCTGCCGTGCAGCGTCTGCGTGACGAGGTGGCTGCCGCCGACGCGCTGCTCATTGCCAGCCCCGAGTACGCCCATGGCGTGACGGGTGTGATCAAGAATGCGCTGGACTGGCTGGTCAGCCAGGAGGCCTTCGTCAACAAGCCGGTGGCGGTACTGAATGCCTCACCACGGGCCCACCATGCCGATGCGGCACTGCGCGAGACCTTGAGGACGATGTCTGCCCTGATCGTCGAGGAGGCCTCGATCTCCATCGCGCTGCTGGGCTCGAAGATGAGCGAATCGGAGATGATCGAGTCGCCAGCGGTCGGCGGAGCGCTGACGAGCGCGCTGGCCGCCCTGCATGGCACCGTCGTGCTCCGGGCAGCTCCGGCGCCAGCCTTTCCGGTCAGCTAGCAAGACAAGGGAGCGACACCATGACGATACCCACCGACCCATTGCCGCCCGAGGTGCTCGCCGCCGTTCAGCGGGGCAACAAGATCGAGGCCATCAAGCTGATGCGCCAACTCACCGGCCTGGGGCTGAAGGAGGCGAAAGACGCCGTCGAGGCCTCGCCACAACATGCCGAGCTGGGTCAGGGCTCGCCCGGCGAGGTGCGGCGCAGCGGCAGCATGGGCTGGGTGCTGCTCGCGCTGGTCATCGCAGCGCTGGTCGGCTACTTTCTGGTGCGTGGGCGGGGCTGAGCAGATGACAACGCCCTCGCCTGAGCAGACCTTGCGATTCGTTCCCGCAGCCGACGCCGACTTCGAAGCCCTGCTGGCCCTGCGCATCGCCGCCATGCGCGAGAGCCTGGAGCGCATCGGCCGCTTCGACCCGGCGCGGGCCCGCGAACGATTTGCCGCCGGCTTTGCGCCGGAGCACACGAGGCACATTCTTGTGAATGGCGAGCGTGTCGGCTTCGTGGTCGTCAAGCCGCAGGAGGGTGCACTGGTGCTTGACCATCTCTACATCGCATCAGGTGCGCAAGGCCAGGGCATTGGCGCCGCCGTGTTACTCGAGGTGTTCGCCCAAGCAGATGCCGCCGGTTTGCCGGTGCGCGTCGGTGCGCTGCGCGACAGCGACTCGAACCGCTTCTATCTGCGCCACGGCTTCGAATTGATCGAGCGGGCGGAGTTCGACAACTACTATCGGCGCCCTGCTCGAATCCAGCCCCGGATTGCATCCGGGCTACATCGGGTTCCGTAGCCCGGATGCAATCCGGGATCGGCTGTCAGGCGTGCGCCGCCGCGGTGGTGATCTCGCCCGGCACCCGCTTGCGGGCCAGCAGGCTGTACATCGTAGGCACCACAAACAGCGTCAGCACCGTGCCCAGCGACATGCCGCCCACGATCACCCAGCCGATCTGCTGGCGACTCTCGGCCCCGGCGCCGGAGGCCAGGGCCAGCGGCAGCGCGCCCAACACCATGGCGCCGGTGGTCATCAGGATGGGCCGCAGGCGCAGCGCGCTGGCCTCGATCACCGCGTCCAGGGTGTCCTTGCCCGCCTGGCGCAGCTGGTTGCTGAACTCGACGATCAGGATGCCGTGTTTGGTTATCAGGCCCACCAGGGTGATCAGGCCGATCTGCGAATAGACGTTGAGCGTGCCGCCCGTCAATTGCATCGCACCCAGAGCCCCGACCATGGACAGCGGCACGGCCGTCATGATGATCAGCGGATCGACGAAGCTCTCGAACTGCGCCGCCAGCACCAGGAAGATGAACAGGCCGGCCAGCACGAACACCAGGCCCAGCGCACCGCTGCTGGACTTGAACTCGCGCGACACGCCGTTCAGCTCGGTCGCATAGCCCACCGGCAGCACGCGGCGCGACGCCTCGTCCATGAACTGCAAGGCCTCGCCCAGCGAGTAGCCCGGCGCCAGGCTGGAGGTGATGGAGACCGAGCGGCGCTGGTTGAAATGGTTCAGCTCGCGTGGGCTCACCGCTTCGCGCACCTTGACCAGGCTGGACAGCGGCAGCATGGTGTCGCCACGGCCGCGCACGAACAGCTTCTCGATGTGTTCGGGCGTGGTGCGGCCACTGCCCTCGGTTTGCACCAGCACGTCGTACTGGTCGGCGTCACGCTTGTAGCGGGTCACCGCCCGGCCGCCGAGCATCGACTCGACGGTGCGGGCGATCTGGTCCACGCTGACGCCAAGGTCGGCCGCACGCTCGCGGTCCACCTCCAGAAAGACCTCGGGCTTGTTCAGGCGCAGGTCGTTGTCGGGCTGCACAAAGCCGGGGTTCTTGGCCATCTCGGCCATCATCTGCTGCGTCACATTAGCCAGGTTGGCATAGCTGTCGCTGGTGACGATGACGAAATTGATCGGTCGCTCGCGAAAGCCCTGCCCCAGGCTGGGCGGGGTGATCGGGAAGGCGCTCACCCCGGGCAGCAGGCTGACCTGCGGCTGCAGCGCACGGGCCAGCTCCTGGGTGCTGCGGCTGCGCTCGGTCCAGTCCACCGCGCGCAGGATGGCCGTGCCCTGCGACACGATGCCGCCGCCGGCGAACAGGAACACGCGGTCGAACTCGGGGTAGCCCGAGGCAATGCGGTCGATCGCATCCAGATAGCGGGCGGTGAAGTCAAGGGTCGCGCCATCGGGCGCGCTGATCGGCATGATGATGACGCCGCGGTCCTCCATCGGCGCAAGCTCCGACTTGGCGGTGCTGAACAGCCACCAGCTGCCGGCCCCCGAGGCCAGCATCACCGCGACGACCATCCAGCGCTGGCGCAGGGCGAAGCGCAGCGCGCCGGTGTAGCGCTCGGTGATCCAGACCAGCACCCGCTCCATGCCGCGGTCAAAACGCCCGGGCTTGGCGTTGTGGCGCAGCAGCTTGCTGCACATCATCGGCGTGAGTGTCAGGGCGACGAAGCCCGAGACGATCACCGCGCCGGCCAGCGTCAGCGCGAACTCGACGAACAGCCGGCCGGTACGGCCCGGCGTGAAGGCCAGCGGCGCGAACACCGCCGCCAGGGTCAGGGTCATGGCCATCACCGCGAAGCCAATCTCCTTGGCCCCCTTCAGCGCCGCCTGGAAGGGGCTCAGGCCCTCCTCGATATGGCGGAAGATGTTCTCCAGCACGACGATGGCATCGTCCACCACCAGGCCGATGGCCAGCACCAGGGCCAGCAGGGTCAGCGTGTTGACGGTGAAGCCGGCCGCGGCCATCAGCGCAAACGAGCCGATCAGGCTGATCGGGATCGTGACCAGCGGGATGATGGAAGCGCGAAGCGTGCGCAGGAACACGAACACCACCAAGGCCACCAGGGCCACCGACTCGGCGATGGTGGTGTAGACCGACTTGATCGAGCGGTCGATAAAGATCGAGTTGTCATTGGCCGGCCGCACCGTCACGGTGTCCGGCAGGTCCTGCTGTATGCGCGGCAGGATGGCGCGCACGCCGGCCGAGACCTCCAGCGGGTTGGCCGTGGCCTGGCGGATCACGCCCAGGCTCACCGATGGCACGCCGTTCAGGCGCACGCGCGAGCGCTCGCTGGCGGCCGCTTCTTCGACCCGGGCCACATCCTTCAGCCGCACGGTGATGCCATTGACCTGGCGCAGCGCCACCTCGTTGAACTGGGCGACGGTGTTCAGATCGGTGCGGGCGGTGACGTTGAACTCGCGCTGCTGGCTTTCGATGCGGCCGGCGGGCACCTCGAGGTTCTGCTTGCGCAGCGCGTCTTCCACGTCCTGCACGGTCAGGCGGTAGGCGGCCAGGCGGTCGGCGTCCAGCCAGATGCGCATCGCGTACTTGCGGTCGCCGCCGATCTGCACATCGGCCACGCCGGGCACCGTCTGCAGCCGGGGCTTGACGACGCGATTCACCAGGTCGGTGACTTCCAGCGGTGACAGCGACTCGCTAGTGAAGGCGATCCAGATCGTCGGCGTGGCGTCTGCCTCGACCTTGGCCACCACCGGCTCATCGACGGCATCGGGCAGGCGGCCGCGCACCCGGGCGACGCGGTCGCGCACATCGGCGGCGGCGTCGTCGGGGTTCTTCTCGAGCTTGAAGCGCACCGTGATCTGACTCTGCTCCGAGCGCGAGATCGAGGTCAGGATGTCAACGCCGTCGATGCCGGCAATCGAGTCCTCCAGCGGCTTGCTGACCTGGGACTCGATCACCTCGCTGGAGGCACCGATCAGCCGGGTGCTGACGGTCACCACCGGCTCGTCGATGCGCGGGTACTCGCGCAGGGTCAGGCGGTCGAACGAGACGATGCCGACCAGCACCAGCAGCAGCGACATCACGGTCGCGAACACCGGGCGACGGATGGAAATTTCCGAGATACGCATGCCGACTCCTTGTGCCTGGGGATCAGCGCGAAGCCGCGCTGACGGGTCCGGACGCCGCGGCGCTGCGCGGCGCACCGCCCTGCTTGTCCACATCGACGATTTTCACCGGCAGGCCATCGCCGCGCATCAGCCTCGCCTGGCCGGCGGTGACGACCACATCACCATCCTGCACGCCGCCCAGCAGCTCTACCTTGCCCGGCACCCGCATACCCAGCCGCGCCTCGACCCGCTGCGACTGCTTGCCCTTGGGTCCATCGACGACCTTGATGATGTATTGCTTGCCACCTTGGGGCACCAGCGCCTCCTCGGGCACGACCAGCGCATTCGGGCGCTCGCCCAGCACCACATTGACACGGGCGAACAATCCGGAGCGCAGATCGGCGGTCGGGCCCATCAGCTTGGCGCGCACCAGCATCGAGCGGCCGTTGGCGTCGAACTGCACATCGACAACGTCCACCTTGGCCTGGAACACCTGCTTGGGCAGGGCGTCCAGGGTCATGTCCACGCCCTGCCCTGCCTTCAGGCGCGGCACGAAGCGCTCGGGCAGGCGGAACTCGACCCACATGCTGGAGCTGTCCTCGATGCTCACCAGGTCGGCGCCGTCCTTGACATAGTCGCCGAGGTTGACCGAACGTATGCCCACCAAGGCGTCGAAGGGCGCGACGATCTTCAGCCGGCTCAGCTGGGCCTTGGCCAGGGCCACCTGGGCCTCGGCCACCTGCAGATTGGCCTGGGCCTGATCGACCACGCTGGCACTGACGAAGTTCTGCGCCAGCAACTCGCGGTTGCGCTGCAGGCTGGTGCGGGCAATGCCGGCCTGGGCTTCGGCCTGCTGGAGCTGGGCCACCTGCAGTGCGTCATCGAGCTGCACCATCAGCTGGCCCTTGCGCACGCGTTGGCCGTCGGTGAAGCCCAGGGCCGAGATGCGGCCGCTGACCTCGGGCCGCAAGACCACGGCCTGGCGCGAGCGCAGGCTGCCGACGGCCTGGGCCTCGTCACGCAGACTCATGACCGCGACGCGGCCGACCTCGATGCTGACCGGCCCCGAGGGGCCGCCCGGGCCGCTGCGCCCCGGCTGGCCTTGGCCCTGACCCGAGGCCGGGCTGGCCGCACCGGCGGCCGGCATCGGGCCGGGCCTGTGCTGCCACCAATACGCCACGCCGCTGATCGCCACCAATGCGACCACAGCCACCAATGTATGTAATTTTTTGAAACTCATGCCGGATTCTCCGAGCGCGGACTGTACCGGCCTTTGGCCTGCGGCGCTGAGGCCCCAGGGAAGACCGGGTGGCGATGTGCGATTGGCGAGCGCGCCGCGACCTCAGCGGCCGACCGAGGCCGCGCCCCGATTGGCCAGGGCATCGGCGCGTTCGTTGCCCGGGTCACCCGCGTGGCCCTTGACCCAGCGCCACTCAACCTGGTGCAGATGGCGCAAGCCATCCAGCCGCTGCCACAGATCGACGTTCTTCACCGGCTTCTTGTCGGCGGTCTGCCAGCCGCGCTGCTTCCAGCCGATGATCCATTCCGTAATGCCTTTACGGACGTACTGGCTGTCGGTGTAAAGCGTGACCTCGCAGGTGCGTTTCAGCGAGGCCAGGGCCTCGATCACGGCGGTCAGCTCCATGCGGTTGTTGGTGGTGTTGGGCTCGCCACCGAACAACTCCTTGTCGTGGCCGCCCGAGCTCAGCCAGGCACCCCAGCCGCCGGGTCCGGGGTTGCCCTTGCAGGCGCCATCGGTATAGACGGTCACCTTGGGACGCTGGATGGTGGCGGCGGGCTTGTTCTCGTGGGTCTCGGTCATGAAATCTCTTTGTTGTTGTGCATCGCCACCGCCGCGGTCTTGGCAACCTTGCGGGCCTGAGGCAGCAGGCCGACCAGACGCATGCCACGCACGCGCTTGACGGCCACCAGAAAGTAAACGGCGCCCAGCACCGGCCACCAGCGTTCGCCCGCACCTTCCATCCAGGCATGGCGCTGCATCCAGCGCTCACTCAGGCCCGGCGGCCGGTAGCAGCCGAAATGGGCGCCCTCGACCTCGAAGCTCAGCAGCCGCAACCAGTCACGCAGACGCCAGTAGCCGATGAACTCGCCGCTGCTGGGCAGGAACAGGCCCTGCTCGCCCTTGTGGCCGGGCAGGCGGCCCCGTAAACGCCCCAGGCGCTGGCGCAGCGCCCACAGGCTGGTCGGGTTCAGGCCCAGTATCACGACCCGGCCCTCGGGCCGCAGCACGCGATCCACCTCGCGCAGGGTCTGGTGCGGGTCGCAGGCCAGCTCGAGCGCATGGGGCAGCACCACCAGATCCAGGCTGTTGGTGTCGAAAGGCAGCGCGTCGAAATCGCAATGCAGGGCCACCGTGCGGGCCGGGTCCTGCACCAGGTCGTCGGGCAAGGGCTGAGCCTGCTGCAAGGCCAGCCAGCGGTGCGGCATGCGATTGCTGCGCAGACCGTCCAGCTCCGGCAGGCCCAGCTGCAGCGCATGAAAGCCGAACAGATCAACCACGGCGGCATCCAACTGCGCCTGTTCCCAGGCCAGCATGTAGCGGCCCGCAGGGGTTTGCAGCCAGTGGGCCAACTCTATAATCGATGGATTGCCTGCCATGAACCTTATCGCACTGCCTGCCTTCACAGACAACTACATCTGGATGCTTCACGATGGCGCGAATGCGATCGTGGTGGATCCGGGGGAAGCGGCGCCGGTGCTGCAAGCACTGAGCAGCAGGGGCCTGCGCCTGACAGGCATTCTAGTGACCCACCACCACGGCGATCATGTGGGCGGCCTGGCGGCACTCAGCGAGCAGTTGCAGGGTCCGGTGTTCGGACCGGCCACCGAGCACATACCCGGCCCCCACACCCCCTGCCAAGGCGGAGACATCGTGCGGGCGCTGGGCCTGGACTTCCAGGTGCTGGACGTGCCCGGCCACACCGCCGGCCACATCGCTTACTACCTGCCCGGCCTGCCGGGCGCAGCCGAGGCCGCCCCGGTGCTGTTCTGTGGCGACACGCTGTTCTCCGGCGGCTGCGGCCGCCTGTTCGAGGGCACGCCGGCGCAGATGCATGACTCGCTGTCACAGCTGGCTCGCCTGCCTGGCGCAACAAGGGTATGCTGCGCCCACGAATACACCCTGTCCAATCTGCGTTTTGCCACAGCGGTCGAGCCCGACAACGCGTCCCTGGCCGACTATCAACAATGGTGCCAGGCGCAACGCGCGCTGCATCAGCCCACCCTGCCCTCGCTTCTTTCGCGCGAGCTCGCCATCAATCCATTCCTGCGCTGCGACGAGCCTGCCGTGATCAGGGCCGCCAGCGATCATGGTGCCGCAGACGCTGATCCCGTCTCGGTGTTTGCCACCCTGCGCCAATGGAAGAACGAATTCAGATGACCCACAACATCCCCATCTCTCATTCGCTGCCGCGACTGCTGCCCCTTGTGACCCTGCTGCTGGCCGCCTGCGCCAGCACCCCTATCCCCATCGCAGAACCCCCCACCGAATCCGCCACCGCCGCCCCGGTTGCCCTGGCCAGCAACTGGACACCCATGCCGACGCTGACGACGCGCGCCTCAGCCGCGGCCTTCGACCAGATGTCGGCGGCGCTGGTGGAAGACACCTTGCAGCCCGGCGCCAAGATCGACCTCGACGACAGCCAGGCCCAGGCCGATCTGTGGGTTCGTGTGCGCAAGGGCTTTGCACTGCAGGATCTGGACGGCGAGCTGGTCGGCAAGGCCGAGCAGTGGTACAGCAGCCGCCCCGACTATGTGCAGCGCATGACCGAGCGCGGCAGCCGCTACCTCTATCACATCATCGAAGAAGTCGAGAAGCGCGGCATGCCCGCCGAGCTGGCACTGCTGCCATTTGTGGAGAGCGCCTTCGTTACCGACGCCAGCTCGCGCGTCAAGGCCTCGGGCCTATGGCAGTTCATGCCGGCCACCGGGCGCGACTTCGCGCTGAAACAAAACGTGTTCCGAGATGACCGCCGCGATGTGCTGGCCTCGACCCGTGCCGCGCTCGACTATCTGGGCAAGCTGCACGGCATGTTCGGCGACTGGCATCTGGCGCTGGCCGCCTACAACTGGGGCCAGGGCAATGTGCAGAAGGCCATCACGCGCAACCAGAAGGCCGGCCTGCCGACCGACTATCTGAGCCTGCGCATGCCCGACGAGACGCGCTACTACATACCCAAGCTGCAGGCAGTGAAGAACATCGTTGCCCGCCCCGACGCCTACGGCCTGAGCCTGCCCCCGGTGGCCAACCACCCGTTCTTCCTGAGCGTGAAGATAGATCGCGACATGGACGTCGACATGGCCGCCCGGCTTGCCGGCCTGGAGGTCGATGACTTCAAGCTCTACAACCCGCAGATGAACAAGCCGGTGATACTTGCCGCCGGCACGCCCCAGGTGCTGCTGCCCTATGACAATGCCAGCCACTTCGTGCGCCGCTTAAGCGCACACCAAGGTCCGCTGGCCAGCTGGACGGCCTGGGTGGCCCCGCGCACGCTCAAGCCTGCCGAGGCAGCCAAGCTGGTGGGCATGAACGAGGCCACGCTGCGCGAGGTCAACAAGATCCCGCCGCGCATGCTGGTCAAGCAGGGCTCTACCCTGCTGGTGCCGCGCGGCCTGCATCGGGTGGACGATGTGTCCGAGCACCTGGCCGACAACGCCAGCATCACCCTGTCCCCCGACGTGCCGCCGCTCAGGCGCCTGGCCTTCAAGGCCGGCAAGGGTGACACCGTGGCCAGCCTGGCCCGGCGCTACCGTGTCAGCAGCGACCAGTTCGCCCAGTGGAACAAGCTGGGTACCAAGACCGCACTGAAGGCCGGGCAAAGCCTGGTGGTCTACACCGCCACCGCTCCGGTGCGCACGGCTGCCGTCGGCAAGAACGTGAAGCAGCCGGCGCGCAAGGTCCTGCGCGCCAGCGGTCGCAGCACGGTGGCCAGCAGCGGACTGCCCTCAGCGCTGGCCCGTCAGCCAAGCAAGCGCTGATGCCCCGGTTCAGCTGGCGCTGAAGAACAGCGCCACGCTGCAGCCCACGCCTATGGTCCAGGCCAGCGATCGCAGCGAGGCCTTGTCGGCCAGATAGAGCGCAATGAAGGCCAGGCGCGCGGCGACAAAGGCCAGCGCCAGGGCGTCCACCCGCCCCTGCGGCGCCTGCATCTGCTGCGCCACCAGCACGCCGGCAATGAACAGCGGCAAGGCCTCGAAACTGTTGGCCTGTGCCGCATTGGCGCGCGCCTGCCAGCCCGACAGATTGGCCAGCCAGGCCCGGGGGTTGTGGTTGTCGAAGCCGCCATCGCGGCGGCGCTTGCCAAAGCCCTTGGACTTGGCAATGCCGGCGCAGACGATGGGCAGCAGGCCGGCGACGATGATGCAGTAGTTCGCGAGGGTCATGTCTTGAGGCTTTCCTGTGGAACGGTGCTCAGCGCCGGTCCACCAATGCATGGGCAATGGTGCCCAGATCCACATACTCGAGTTCACTGCCCACCGGCACGCCGCGCGCCAGCCGGGTGGCCCGCAGGCCGCGCGCCTTCAGTGCCTGGCTCAGCACATGGGCGGTGGCCTCGCCCTCGGCGGTGAAGCTGGTGGCCAGAATCACTTCTTCCACCTTGCCGTCGGCGGCACGCTCCAGCAACTGGGCCACGCCGATGTCCTGCGCGCCAATGCCGTCCAGCGGGCTGACCCGCCCCATCAGCACAAAGTAGTAGCCGCGGTAGGAGCCGGTGCGCTCCAGCGCCGCCTGGTCGGCCGGCGACTCGAGCACGCACAGCAGGCTGGCGTCCCGGGTCTCGTCCAGGCAGATGCTGCACACCGGTGTTTCGGTGAAGGTGTGGCAGCGCTGGCAATGCAGGATGTGATCGGCCGCCTGACCCAGCGCCCGCGAGAGCTGGCGCGCGCCATCGCGGTCATGCTGCAGCAGGTGGTAGGCCATGCGCTGCGCAGACTTCTGGCCGACGCCCGGCAGGCGACGCAGCGCCTCGACAAGACCGTCGAGCGAATGCTGGGCGTTGCTCATCGCGAGCCCCGCAGCTCAACAGCGCCAGGCAGATTCAAAACGGGAACTTCATGCCCGGAGGCAGGGGCATGCCGGCGGTCAGCTTGCCCATCTTGGCCTGGCTGACTTCTTCGGCCCGGCGCACTGCGTCATTGAAGGCCGCGGCGACCAGGTCTTCCAGCATGTCCTTGTCATCGGCCAGGAGGCTGGGGTCGATGGCGACACGCTTGACGTCGTGCTTGCAGGTCATCGTGACCTTGACCAGGCCGGCGCCCGACTGTCCCTCGACCTCGACCAGCGCCAGTTCGTCCTGCGCCTTCTTCAGGTTGTCCTGCATGGCTTGGGCCTGCTTCATCAGACCGGCCAGTTGACCCTTCATCATCGTGATACTCCTTGGTGTTCAGTGTGGTTTGATCGACCCGGGCACGACGCGTGCCGTCTTGAACTGGCTCAGCATCTGCTGCACCAGCGGGTCGTTGAAAATGATCGCTTCGGCATCCAGCTGGCGCCGCTGGCCTTCTGCGGCATCGCGCAGCGCCGGTGAATCCAGCGCCGGGCCGGCCTCCAGCTCGACGCGCAGCTCCAGCCCGAGGTGAGCCGCCAGAGCGGTCTGCAGCTTGTCTTTCAGCACCGGGGCGCGCAGCGATTCACGCTCGATGCGAAAGCGCCAGACCTGCACCTCGCCGTCCTGCTCGATGGCCACGCACTCGGCCTGCAGCGCGACCTCGCGCGCCATCGCCACCAGGCCCAGTTGCTTGACGGTCTGGTACCAGCGCTCGCCCAGCGCCGTGGCCTGGATCCGGATCGGCTCGCCTGCCGCGGACTGTGGTGCGGACTGACTCTGCGCGGGTGCAGGCGGTGCCAACGCTGCCGGCGGCGCGCGGCGCGCAAGCTCGGCGGGTGCCGCAGTCGCCGGCATGGCCTGTCCCTCCTCATCGGCCATCGGCGCATCCATCCAGGGCGGCACATCGTCGCTGGCAGCCGCGGGCGGCGGTGCAGGCCTGGGCGCTGGCGGACGGGGGCTGGCCGTGGCCGGCTCGCGCGCAACGACGGAGGCAACGGCCGGTGCGGGTGGGGGTGAATACTTCTGCTGTGGCGCAGGCGGCTGAGCCGGCGCCCGGGCTTCGGCCCGCACCGGTTCGGCCATCAGGGCCGCCGTGTTCGCTGCAGGCGCGGCGGGCGCAGCCGGCGCCGGGCTGGCGGCCATCGCCGGCGCACGGGCCGCCGGCGGGGTGGACTCGGCCGGCGCTGCCGTGGCTCCTCGTCCTCCGCCCTCGGGCCGGAAGCTGAGCATGCGCAGCAGCACCATCACCAGGCCGCCGTATTCGTCGGGCGCCAGACCCAGCTCGGCGCGGCCGTGCAGGGCCATGCTGTACATCAGCTGGATCTCGTCGGACGGCAGCAGCCTGGACACGCGCTGCATCTCGGGTGTTTCCGGGTCGGCCGCGTCGGCACTGCCCGGGGCGGCGCGCTCCACCGCCATCTGCTGAAGCAGGCTGGCCAGATCTTCCAAGGTGCCGGAGGCCGACAACCCTTGCGCCCGCAGCCGGTCGGCGATGGCCACCACCTCGGGCCCGTTGCTGGCGGCCAGTGCGTCGATCAGCGCGATCACATGGCTGCGATCGACGGCGCCCAGCATCTGGCGCACGCCGGCTTCCTTCAGCTCGCTGGAGCCGAAGGCGATCGCCTGGTCGGCCAGCGACAGGCCGTCGCGCATCGAGCCGCGCGCGGCGCGTGCCAGCAGGCGCAGCGAGCCGGCATCGACCGGCACGTTCTCGTCGGCCAGCACACGCTGCAGATGCTCGTGCACCGTCTGCGGCGCCATCGGCCGCAGATTGAACTGCAGGCAGCGGCTCAGCACGGTGACCGGCACCTTCTGCGGATCGGTGGTGGCGAGCACGAATTTCAGGTACTCGGGCGGCTCCTCCAGTGTCTTCAGCATCGCGTTGAAGGCGGTGTTGGAGAGCATGTGCACTTCGTCGATCATGTAGACCTTGAAGCGACCCACGACCGGCTTGTAGACCGACTGGTCCAGCAGCTGCGAGATCTCTTCGACGCCGCGGTTGGAGGCCGCGTCCAGCTCGACGTAGTCGACGAAGCGTCCGGCATCGATGTCGCGGCAGGCCTCGCAGACGCCGCAGGGGTGGGCGGTGATGCCACCCTGGCCGTCGGGCCCGGTGCAATTCAGGCTTTTGGCCAGCAGCCGCGAGACCGTGGTCTTGCCCACGCCTCGCGTGCCGGTGAACAGATAGGCGTGGTGCAGCCGCTGCTGCGTCAGCGCATTGGCCAGCGCCTGCACGACGTGCTCCTGCCCGACCAGTTCTTCGAAACTGCGGGGACGGTATTTGCGGGCGAGAACCAGGTAGCTCATGCGGGCGATTCTACGGGCGCGCCGGTGGCCCGCTCCTGGGTCGAGGCCGAGGTGACCGATAATCCCGCACCATGAGTACCCATGCCCCTTCCTCCTCCGACACCCTCAGCTACGAACAGGCGGGGGTCAACTACGATTTGATCGACCCGTTGAAGGTGGCCGCTCAGCGCGCCGCCGCCGCCACCGGCACCCATCTGGCCGGCCACGGATTCAGCGAGGTGCTGGCCTCGCGCGGCGAATCGGCCTATGTGGTCGATGTCGGCCCCTTCTATCTGGCCTCCATCGTCGAATGCCTGGGCACCAAGACCCTGGTCGCCGACGAGATGTATCAGCTGACCGGCAAAAGCTACTACGCGAGCATCGCCCAGGACACCATCGCCATGGCCGTCAATGACCTGATCACCGTCGGCGCCACGCCGCTGGTGGTGCAGGCCTACTGGGCCGCCGGTGGCTCCGAATGGTTCGGCGACAAGCTGCGTGCGCAAAGCCTGGTCGAGGGCTGGAAGAAGGCCTGCGACGTCTGCCAGGTCGCCTGGGGCGGCGGTGAGACACCGGCCCTGGCCGGCATCGTCGAGGCCGGTCGCATCGACCTGGCCGCCAGCTGCACCGGCCTGATCAACCCGAAGGAACGGCTGTCGGTGGGCGACAAGCTCGCACCGGGTGATGCCATCGTGCTGCTGGCCTCCAGCGGCATCCATGCCAATGGCCTCTCGCTCGCGCGCAAGCTGGTGGAGCGCCTGCCTCAGGGCTACCTCACGGAGGTGGAGCCCGGCCTCAGCTATGGCGAGGCGCTGCTGGCGCCCACGGTGCTGTACTCGCCCGTCACCGAAGCGCTTTTCAAGGCCGGCATCCAGCCGCATTACTGCGCCAACATCACCGGCCATGGCTGGCGCAAGCTGTTGCGCCACCCGGGCCAGTTCACCTATCGCATCCACACGGTGCCCCCGGTCACGCCAGTGCTGAAATTCATGCAGGAACATGCCAAGCAGGATGACCGCGAGGCCTATTCCACGCTGAACATGGGGGCAGGTTTTGCCATCTTCGTTCCCGCCTCCGATGCGCAGCGCACCGTCGAGGTGGCCAAGGCCCAGGGCGTGGACGCCTGGGTGGCCGGCCAGATCGAGGCCGGCCCCAAGCAGTTGTTGATCGAGCCGCTGGGCCTCCAGTTTGGCGACGACTCGCTACAACTGCGCTGAACGCTGGCGCCCGCTGCGCGGCGCGGCGCTGCTGCTGGCCCTGGCCAGCGCGGCGGCCCAGTCCGCGCCGCTGGTCCTGCGCCCGGCCGGCGGCGCGCAACAAACGGCTGTTGACATCCCGGTCGAGGCCGTCGGCGACAGCCGGCTGCAGATCCAGTTCGACAGCACGCTGGCCCTGAGGGCGATACGGCTGCAGCCGCCCGCTGCCCCGGCCCTGAGCTGGACGCCGGCCCAGGCCCTCAGTCTGCCCCGACAGCAGCGCCAGCGCCCCGAGCTGGGCGATGCCTACGTGCTGCCCGCGCAGCACAACCCGGCCCCGGGCATCTGGCGCCTGACGGTGGACCATGCCAAGGCCGGCACAGGCGACACCGTGACCCTGCTGGCGCGGCAGCTGCCGCGCTTCGAGCTGCTGCTGAACACGCCCGGGCGGCCGCTGGCCGAGGGCGGCGTCGGCCTGATAGGCCTGCGCGTGCTCGACCATGGACGGTCACGCGACGACGTCCGCCCTGTGCTGACCATCCAGCCACCGGGCCAGGCCCCGGCCCAGACACTGGCGATGACGCCCGATCTGCGCAACAGCCGCGGCCAGCGCATAGGCCAGGACCCGGGCCAGTTCTTTGCCGAGTTCCAGCCACGGCAGGCCGGCGAGCACCAGCTGAGCGTGGCGCTTAGCCTGACCGACAGCCAGCAGCGCCCGGTGCCGCTGAAGGCCGGCCACGCCCTGCAGGTCAGCCCCGCGCCGCACGCGCGGGACCTCCGGCCCAGCCTGAACCTGCAGACCGGGCCCGGCGGCTGCCTGCAATCGGCCGAGTTCGGTCTGGACTGGCAGGCCGGCGAGCCCGGCCTGTGGCTGCTGAGCCTGCGCCTGGCCGGCGCGGCCTCGGAGGCCGTCGAGCTCAACAGCCATGTGGACGCCAAGACGGCCGGCGCCATCCGCTTCAAGGCGATGCTGGAGCCGCGGCAGCTCAGGCGCCTGCAACACCGCGAGCACACCGAGGCCGACCTGCAGCTGGTGCTGGCCGCCGCCGGCCGCAGCGAGATCGTCTTCCGGCAGCGCGGCCTGCGCCTGCCCAAGGCCCTGCCCGCCGGTTCGATCTGCGACTAGTTTTGCGCCGCCCCGGCCGGAGCAGCCCGCCGCCTCGCATACAATCACCGCTGACGGGCCTCCTCGCATGGAAGCGCGGCCAACCGGGTCAGGTGGGGAACCAAGCAGCCCTAACCGTTGTGACCAGTGCCGGGGGTAAGGCTCGTCAACCCCAATTCAAGATCCTCTGATCCTTGCCTTGCTGCCAGCCCCACCTCGGGCAGGCAAGGTACACGCGATGACGGATTCCTCTGTCCCCACTGTCCCCGGCTACCAGGTGTCCCGCATGGCCCTGGCCGATGCCGATGATTGGGCCACCTTCGCGCTGCTGCCCGAGATGCTGCGCCTAACCAGCAGCACGGCGGCCTCGGTGGTCGATTTGCGAGCGATGATAGAGCGCACCCTCAGCGATGACGCCAATGCGCCGCGGCTGTTCGCGCTGCGCGAGCCGGGCAGCGGACTCCTCGTCGCCAGCTTCGGCTTCCACACCGTGTCGGCACTCAACAAGACGGCCGAGGTGACCTACAGCGTGAGGCCCGAGTACTGGGGCAGAGGGCTGGCCACGGCCATGTGCCAGGCGGCCGTCGGCTGGGCTTTCGAGGTCAGAGGCTGGGTGCGGGTGCAGGCAACGACGCTGGAGGCACACGCGGCCTCGCAGCGGGTGCTGGCCAAATGCGGCTTCGAGCTTGAGGGCCGGCTCCGCAACTTCCGGCTGGTGCGCGGCGAGCCCAGCGACTACCTGATTTATTCGAGGGTGCCGGACGCTTCCGTGGCCGGGCTCAGCTCGACTGCTTGAACGCCATCACCGCCTGGTTGCGCAGGGTGCGCAGCAGCGACAGCTCCTTCTCGCCCAGATCGATGCTGCCCGGGGCAAGCTTGTCGGCATAGATCATCGCGAACGGGGCGCCCTTGACCGCCATGGGCAGTATCAGAAAGCTCCAGGCCTTGGCGTGCTGCAGATACCAGGGCGGCAGGCGCTCGGCGATCTTGCCGGAGGAGGCATCGGCGATCAGCGTGTCCACCCCCTTCTGGCAGATCGCGGCGAACAGATCGGGCGCCACGCCGGGCGGCGTGCGCAGCGGCACCTTGAAGTGCGGCACGATCAGCTCGACGCCCTCGCCCAGACCGAAGCGGCCGGTCAGGGTCTCGGTCTTGGGGTCGCGCAGGCAGAAGATGATGCGCTTGAAGCCCAGGCCGCGGAACATGGTCTCCAGGATCATGCGCAGCACTTCGTTGAGCTTGAAGCTCTCGACCATGGCATTGGTGATGTCCTGGATGCCGGCGGCCAGTATCTCGGCCACCTGCTCGCGCGGGATGTGGGGCTCGGCAACCAGGGTGTCGTCGCCGACCATCGTCGCCTGCAACTCGTGCGGCGACAGGCTGTCCTGCTCGACCGGAATCACCGGCGCCAGCAGGCGCTGGGCGTGCGAGTGCTTGGGCACCTTGAGGTCCATGGCGATGGCCATTTCCGAGAGGCGCTGGCGGGCCTCGTCGGCGGCCACCTCGAAGCGCGTCTGTGACAGGCCCAGCGCGCGGCCGTAGCGCTCGGCCACGGCGCGCACGCGGGCGTGGGCATCGCTGGGCTCGCTGTGCAGGATGGCGTCGGCCACGTCATTGGCGGCGCTGGACAGCATGCGCATGCGCTCCACCGGGTTGTCCACCTGGGTGCGCGGCGGGTCGCCCTGAGGGCGGCGCATGCTGCGCTGCAAGCTGTCGGGCAGACCCCATTGCTTGGCCACACCGACACCCAGATCCTCGTAGCTCAGGCCCAGCACCTGGTTGGACGCCCTCTGCTCGTTGACCGGCATCGCCTTGGCGCCGCTGCCGGCCTTGGCCGGCCGCACCAGCTGGCGGATCTGCAGGGCCTCCTCGGGGAAGTAGAACTCGGTCAACAAGCGGCCCAGATGCTGCATCATGGCCGCGACGAAGGACTCCTCGCTCTCGCGCCGCACCGTGCACAGCTCACCGGCCACCGCGCCGGCCATCAGCGAGCGCAGAAAATCCTCCTTCAGCTGCTGCGCATGGGCCTTGTTCTCCATGCGCTCCAGCAGCACCACCGACAGGGCCATGTTTCGAATGCCGGCAAAGCCAACCAGCGCCACCGCGCGAGACACCGTGCTGATGCTGCCGCCACCGGCATGGCTGAACTGCACCGTGTTGACCAAGCGCAGCAGCTTGTTGGTCAGCGCCACATCCTTGAGGATCTCGTTGGACAAGGCCGACAGGCTCTCGTTTTCGGAACTGGTGACCTTGTGGATGCGCGAGACCGAGTCCGACAGCGCCGGAAAGTCCGACTTGTGGCGCATGCGGCGCAGCAGGAATTCCAGCGTGGCGCTCTCGCCGGCCGCCTCGGGCGCGGCCTGCAGCGGCGCGTGCAGCCATTCGTTGAGCGCGCCCAGAAAGGCGGTGGCTGTGGGCCAGCGCTGGGCCGGGTCGCGCGCCAGGCCGCGCTGGACGATGGCACGCAGCTTGTCGTCCACGGCGGGAGGCAGGCCGCTGGGCAGGCTCAGGTCCTGCTCGGCCACGCGCTTGACGGCCGCCCAGGGATCGGGGTTGGCATTCATGCGCTGGTTGCTGAGCAGCTCGGCCAGCATCAGCGCGACGGCAAACACATCCATCGGCGGGCTGGGCGGCCGGCCCTGCGCGGCCTCGGGCGACATATAGCCCGGCGTGCCGACGATGCGCTGCGGCTTGTCGCCGCTGCCCGGTGCTGCCACCCGGCCGGCGATGCCGAAGTCCATCACGCGGGCGCGGCCGCTGGCGTCGAGCAGGATGTTGGAGGGCTTGAGGTCGCGGTGCACGACGCCGGCCTGGTGCGCGGTCTGCAAGGCCTCCAGCACGCCCAGCATCAGCTCCACCGCCTCGCGCACGGCCAGCGGCGGCCCGCGGCGCTGACGGTCGGACAGGGTCAGACCGGGCACATACTCGAACACCATGTACGGCCGACCGGCAGCCACATCGGCCTCGAACACCGGCACGATGTTCGGATGGGTCAGCCGGCTCACCGCACGGGCCTCATGCAGCCATTGGTCCAGGCTCAGCGGCGCTTCGCTGGGCAGCAGCACCTTGACCGCCACCTCGCGCTCCAGGCGCGGGTCATGGGCCAGCCAGACGGTGGCCTGGGCGCCCTGCCCCAGCGGTCGCAAGAGCTTGAAGCGGCCGATCAGGCTGCCGGCGACCATTTGGCCAATCGGGGAACTCGGTGAGGAAACGGCCATGGCTGGAATCTAAGCTTCTTTTGGGCCCGCCAGTCGGCGAGAAGCCTGGCACCGTTAGTTTTTAGCGTTTTTTTGTTCGGCGGACTTGGCCGCCGAGGGTGTCAAGGCCTCATGCAGTTCCTTCAATCCCAGCCCCAGTGCACGACCATAGCGCTTGGCCAGTTGGTCAAGCGCCCCCACGATCTTGGGCGTGGGCAGCAGCAAGGCATCGACCACGTCGTTGGCCAGACTGGCCGTCAGCCGCAAGGTCTCGGCATCACTGTCGGGCGTGTGAATGGGCGCATCGGGCGCGGCGCGACGGATCATGTGCAGCACCTCCTCCGGCAAGCCCCAGTGCTGTGCCGCGGCGGCACCCAAGGTGGCGATGTCTATGCCCAGCACGGCGTAGGAGGCGCCGGTTTCGGTCATCACGGTCGGATTGGGCTGCTCGGGCGTGGCCGGCTGCGGCTGCATCAGCTGGCGGATCTGCAGCGCGTCGTCCGGAAAGTGGTACTGCACCAGCAGGCGGCCCAGGTTCTGCAGCAGGGTGATCAGGTAGATCACCTCGGCGTCGTAGCCGGCCGGACGCAGGGCCTGCGCTATCTCGCCGGCTCGCTGCACGCGCTCCATCAGACCCATCAGCGCCTGGGCATGGGTTTCGTTCAGCGGGCCGGGCCATTCGCGCAGGGCCGAGGCGCCGCGCTTGACGCCATCGAGCCCCAGCATGGCGATGGCCCGCTGCATATTCAGCACCGGGCCGCCGCTGCTGGCCGTCATGCCACGCAGGCTGGCCGAATTGACATTGCGCAGCAGCTCCAAGGTCAGCGCCATGTCCTGCAGCACCAGCTGCGAGACCTCGCTGGTGTGCTGTTTCTCCATCCGCGCCAGGCGGTTGACCCGGGTCGCCACGCCCGGCATCGCCGGCAGATGGCCGTAGCGGCTCATGCGCTCCAACAGCAGGGCGGCGGGGCCACCGCCCTCCCGCGAGGCATCGGAGCGCCAGCCGTCCAGCGCACGGTGCAGCGTGCGGGCATTGTGATAGCGCTGGCGGGGCTGGCGGTCGGTGCTGCGGTTGACAATGGCACGCAGGGCCTCGGGCACCGGCTGGGGCATGCCCCAGGGCAGTCGCACCAGCTCCTTGCCGGTCGGGAACATGCGGGCGATGACCAATTGCACATCGGGCTCGTCGAGCACGTTCTGGCCGGTCAGCACACGTTGCATGATCACGCCGATGGCGACCAGGTCGGCCTCGGCATCGTCACGCTGGCGGCGGCGCCGGTCGCTGGAGACGCCCCCGATGCCGGCCCCATCACCGCTGTCGGCCTCGGGCTCCGGCGCCACCTCGACGCCGGCCACATGGACCTGGTCGGCCTCGTTGATCAGCAGGCTGCTCAGCTGCAGGCTGCGGTGCGACAGGCCGGCCTCATGGGCAAAGGCCAGGCCTTCCAGCGCCTGGCAGATCCAGTGCGCCATCTCGGTGCCCAGCGGATTGGGCTGGCGCCGCAGCCGCTCTTCCAAGGTCTCGCCCAGCGCCCGGTCATAGGTGACGAAGGGCCATTGGTCCTGCTGGCCGATGTCGATGACATGGGCCAGGTTCGGATGGCTCAGGCGCGAGGCGAGCCGCAGCTGGCGCTGCCATTGCTCGATCTCGCCCTGGTTGGTCGGTGCCACGCGGGGCAGCATCAGGATCAGCTCCTGGCCGGCACGGGGGTCGAACACCAGCCAGCTCATGCTGCGCGAGCACTTGCCCAGCAGCGCCCGCAACTCGAATCGACCAAAGCGCCGCAGCGGCGCGCGGTTGGCCTCGGCTTGAGGAGTGGCCGAGGGCGCCGGGGGCGATTGAGGCGGCAAGGTCATAGAGGCAGGGCGTGAGGTGACAAGCATGACAGTACGCATTGAAACAAGCGCTTGCAATGCTCATGCCCCGATCAAGGCGGCAATTGCGCCCTATTTCGGCATATATGTAACAAGCTGAAGCCGAGGGGAAACCCAGCCCCGGCTCACTGGGTGATCTGGGCCCAGACTTTCTCCAACCTTTTCACGCTCACCGGCTGCGGCGTGCGCAGCTCCTGGGCGAACAGGCTGATGCGCAGTTCCTCCAGCTGCCAGCGGAAGTCATCCACGCGACCGTCATGCGTGCCCTTCAGCTCGGCCAGGCGGCGCAGGAAGCGCTGCTCCATCGGCCGCAGCTCGGCCAGACGCTGGCTGTCGCGGGCCGGGTCGGCGCGCAGCTTGTCCAGCCGCATGACGATGCCCTTGAGGTAGCGCGGCAGGTGCTGCAGCTGGGCCCAGGGCGTGGCCGTGACGAAGTTCTTGGGACAAAGACGCTGCAGTTGGGCCTGGATGTCGTCGGCCACCTCCTTGGCCGGTCGGCTGTCCTTGAGCTTGCGCGCGGCGGCGGCGTACTCGATCAGCACCACGCCCGTCAGGCGGGCCACCTCCTGGGCGATCAGGTTCAGCCGCGTGCGGCCCTCCTCGATGCGGCGCTTGAAGGCGAACTCATCGGTGGGCAGCGGGTCGGCCAGAAAGGCGCGGTCCAGCGCCACGCCGATGATCTGCTCGCGCAACTCATCCGCTGAACCCAGGGGCATGAAGTACACCGACATCTTCTGCAGGTCCGGAATGTTCTTCTCCAGATACTTCAGCGGCTCCTTCAGCTGCAGCGCCACCAACCGGCGCAGACCCAGGCCATGCTTGGCGGCGGCCACATCGGGTTCGTCGAAGACCTCGATCTCGACGTGCGCGCCGCGGTCTATCAGCGCCGGGAAGCCGATCAGGGTCTGCGCGCCCTTCCTCACCTCCATCAGCTCGGGCAGCTCGCCGAAGGTCCAGTTCGTGTAGGTCGCGGCCGGGGTTTCCTTGACCGGCTTGTCGGACGCCGGCACGCGCTGGGCGGTGCCTTTGCCAGCGGTCGCAGGTGCAACAGCCGGCGCGGCAGCGGGCAGCTTCAGCGCCGCCAGCGCCTGGAAGGCCGACCGCGCCTTGCTGCCCAATTCCGCCTTCAGGGCCGCCAGATTGCGGCCCATGCCCAGCTGTCGGCCATGCTCGTCGACGACCAGGAAATTCATGAACAGATGCACCGGCACCTGCTCCAGCTTGAAGTCATTGCGCTGCACGGCGATCTGCGTGCGGTCGCGCACCGCCTTCAGCAGCACATCGAGCAGGCTGCCCTGGGCGAAGGGGTTCATCTCAACGAACTCGGCCACATAGTCGGGCAGCGGCACCAGGCGCGAGCGGGGGCGCTGGTGCAGGCTCTTCAACAAGGCCAGCAGCTTGTCTTTCAGCATGCCCGGCACCAGCCATTCGCAGCGCTCCTCGCTGACCTGGTTCAGGGCGTAGATAGGCACCGTCACGGTCACGCCGTCGCGGGCATCGCCGGGCTGGTGCAGATAGCTGGTCACGCAGTCCACCCCGCCCAGGCGCAGTGTCTTCGGAAAGCTGGCCACGGTGATGCCGGCGGCCTCGTGGCGCATCAGCTCCTCGCGGCTGAGGTGCAGCACCTTGGGGTTCTCACGGCTGGCCACGCGGTACCAGCGCTCCAGGCTGGCGCCCGAGCAGACATCGGCCGGCAGCTGCTGGTCGTAGTAGGCATAGATCAGCTCGTCATCGACCAGCACGTCCTGCCGGCGCGACTTGTGCTCCAGCTCCTCGACCTGGCGTATCAGCTTCTGGTTGTGCGACACAAACGGCAGGCGCGTCTCCCACTCGCCATTGACCAGCGCCTCACGGATGAAGATCTCGCGGGCCGCCGGTGCATCGACATTGCCGAAGTTCACCCGCCGGTTGCTGTAGATGACGATGCCGTACAAGGTGGCCCGCTCCAGCGCGATCACCTCCGCGGCCTTCTTTTCCCAGTGCGGCTCCAGCAATTGCACCTTCAGCAGATGGCCGGCCATCTGCGGAATCCACTGCGGCTCGATATTGGCAATGCCGCGGCCGAAGACGCGCGTCGTGTCCACCAGCTCGGCGGCGACGATCCAGCGCCCCGGCTTCTTGCTCAGGTGCGCACCGGGGTGGCGCCAGAACTTGATGCCGCGAGCGCCCAGGTACCAGTCGTCCTCTTCGCTCTTCAGGCCGATATTGCCCAGCAAGCCGGCCAGCATCGACAGGTGCACCTGCTCGTAGGTGGCGGCGCTGCCATTGAGCCGCCAGCCGTGCTCGGCCACCACCGTGTGCAGCTGCGAGTGGATGTCGCGCCATTCGCGCACCCGGCGCACGCTGACGAAGTTCTCGCGCAGCAGCGCCTCGTAGCGGCGGTGGCTGAGCTTGTGCTCGCCCGAGCCGCCTTTCGATTCCTCCAGCCATTTCCACAGCTTCAGATAGCCCATGAACTCCGACTTCTCATCGTCGAACTTCTTGTGGCGTTCGTCGGCGGCCTGTTGCTGCTCCATCGGCCGGTCACGCACGTCCTGGCCGGTCAGGGCGCTGGCAATGATCAGCACCTCGTCCAGCGCGTGGCGGTCCTTGGCCTCGAGAATCATCCTGCCCACCCGCGGGTCCAGCGGCAGCCTGGACAGCTCCTTGCCGATGGGCGTCAGCTCATTGCGTTCATCGACGGCGCCCAGCTCGTTGAGCAGCTGGTAGCCGTCGGCTATCGCCTTGCGCGGCGGCGGCTCGATGAAGGGGAAATCCTCCACCTGCCCAAGGTGCAGCGCCTTCATGCGCAGGATCACGCCGGCCAGCGACGAGCGCAGGATCTCGGGATCGGTGAAGCGCGGCCGCTCGTTGAACTCCTTCTCGGCATACAGCCGCACGCAGATGCCGTTGGACACCCGCCCGCAGCGGCCGGCCCGCTGATTCGCCGCGGCCTGGCTGATGGCCTCGATCTGCAGCTGCTCGACCTTGTTGCGGTAGCTGTAGCGCTTGACACGCGCCAGGCCAGGGTCGATCACGTAGCGGATGCCCGGCACCGTCAGCGAGGTTTCCGCAACGTTGGTGGCCAGCACGATGCGGCGCTGGCCGTGCGGCTCGAACACCTTGTCCTGCTCCTGTGGCGACAGCCGCGCGAACAGCGGCAGCACATCGACACCGGGCGGATGATGCTTGCGCAGCGCTTCGGCCGCCTCGCGGATCTCGCGCTCGCCGGGCAGGAACACCAGCACATCGCCCGCCCCCTCTCGCCACAGTTCGTCGACCGCATCGACGATGGCATTGTTGACGTCGTACTCGCGGCTCTCCTCGAACGGGCGGTAGCGCTGTTCGACCGGGAACAGGCGGCCGGATACCGTCAGCACCGGCGCAGGACCCTTGGCCGAGGCAAAGTGATTGGCGAAGCGCTCGGCGTCTATCGTCGCCGAGGTCACCACCACCTTCAGGTCCGGGCGGCGTGGTAGCACCTCACGCAGATAACCGAGCAGAAAATCGATGTTCAGCGAGCGCTCATGGGCCTCGTCGATGATGATGGTGTCGTAGGCCTTGAGCAGCGGGTCGGTCTGCGTTTCGGCCAGCAGAATGCCGTCGGTCATCAGCTTGACCGAGGCGCCCGGCTGCAGCCGGTCCTGGAAGCGCACCTTGAAGCCGACCACCTCACCCAGCGGCGACTTCAGCTCTTCGGCAATGCGCTTGGCCACGCTGCTGGCGGCAATCCGCCGCGGCTGGGTGTGGCCGATCAGCTTGCCGGTGTTGGCGCGCCCGCGGCCAAGCGCGAGTGCGATCTTGGGCAACTGGGTGGTCTTGCCCGAGCCGGTTTCGCCACAGACGATGATGACCTGATGCTCAGCCATTGCCCGGGCAATGTCCTCCCGCCGTTCGCTGACCGGCAGCGATTCGGGGAAGGTGATGGGCGGCAGCGGCGTGGCGACCACGGGCGCTCGCTCGGGGCAAGGTGCGCGGGGTCTGGGCGGCTGGGCGGGCTTGGGCGGAGGCGGGGGCAATGGATTCACGAGGCGCGGATTATCGGCGGCTTTGCGCGAATTGATCGCGGTATCCGGAATGACCCGCATCCGATCGCATAGCGCACGGCGCTCGAAGGGCCAGGTCATGCACACGGGCGCGAATCGCCCACACCATGACAAGAGCGTGAAAAAACGCACACTTTTCGGCGCGTCATGACTACGATGAAATCGCCGAAATGACGGAAGCCGATGGCTGGGTCAGGTCGGCCCAACAACATCAGAGAGGAACCCCGATGAAGCTCACCCGAACCCCACTGCAAATCACCCGCCTGGCGGCGCTCATGCTGAGCGGCTTCGCCACGCTGCAGGCTCAGGCCATCGTCACCTACCCAGGCGATCCCGGCATGCTGGGTGATCCGGCCAGCTGGCGTACCGCCGAGTTCCTGCGCGACTGGGGTCTTCGCTCGATAGGGGCCGAGTTCGCCTATGCGGCCGGCTTCAGCGGCGCCGGTATCAAGGTCGGCATGGTGGACTCGGGCTACTACGACCTGCACCCGCAGCTGAGCGCGTCGCGCTACCACGCAGTCACGGTCAACGGCATCTCGGGCGCCCAGAACGCGGCCTATAACGACACCCACGGCACCCATGTCTCGGGCACCATTGCCGCCTCGCGCGACGGCAGCATCGGCGGGGCCAGCAACTTCCATGGCGTAGCCTTCAATGCCGATCTCTATGTGGGTAACACCCACAAGACCGACGGCGTGCTGTTCGGCCTGCCCCAGGTCACGCAGACCACGGCGCAGACACTGGAGCAGGGCTATGTGGCCGACGTCTATCGCGGCGTCAATGCCCAGGGCGTGCGCATCATCAGCACCAGCTGGGGCAGCCAGCCCAATAGCGAGCAATACAACACGCTCGGCCCGAGCGCCACCGGCGTGGCCGGCCTGATCGGCGCCTGGGGCTTTCTGGCCCGCGACGATGTCTGGATGAAGGGCGCCATCGATGCCGCCAAGACCGGTACGGTGATGGTCTTCAGCGCCGGCAACACCGGCTTTGCCAACGCCAGTGCCCGCTCCGGCCTGCCCTATTTCATGCCCGAGCTGGAGTCCAACTGGCTGGCGGTGGCGGCGATCCGTCAGAACCTGACGATCAGCGGTTCGGCCGTGGGCCAGACACTGAATGCCGACGGCTCGGTCAATGTGCCCGGCGCCCACCTGTACAACCAGTGCGGCATGGAAAAGTGGTCCTGCATGACGGCACCGGGCAACGCCATCAACGGCAGCACGGTCAACGGCGCCGGCACGGCGGCCACCTACTCCAGCCTGTCGGGCACCTCGATGGCCGCCCCCCATGCCTCCGGCTCGCTGGCGGTGATCATGGAGCGCTTCGGCTACATGACCAATGCCCAGGCGCTGGATGTGATGAAGACCACCGGTATCCAGAACGGCACCATCAACAATGCCATCGGCACGGCCATTGCCAACCCCACAGCCGGCCAGAACACGCTGGTGCCCGATGCCCGCAACGGCTGGGGCACGATCAGCCTGAAGAACGCGATGAACGGCCCGGGCCAGTTCCTCGGCAAGTTCGCCGTCAACACGCAGGGGCAGAACGACACCTGGTCCAACAACATCTCCGACGTGGCGATCAAGGCGCGCAAGCTCGAAGACGAGGCCGAGGCCGCCAGCTGGCAGACGACCAAGGTGACCAAGGGCTGGACCAACGGCCTGCCGCCCGGCGCCACCGCCGACGAGCAGACCGAGTACACGATGGGCGTGGCGCGCGAAGCGGCGCGCAATGCCCGCGTGTATGAGGGCAGCCTGGCCAAATCGGGTGCGGGCACCCTGGTGCTGAGCGGCAACAACAGCTTCTCCGGCGGGGTCGAGGTGTTCGGCGGCACGCTGGTGGGCCGCTCCGCCAGTGCGTTTGGCAGCGGTGACGTCGCCGTCTACGGCGGCACGCTGGCCGGCAACGCCACCATTGCCGGCGATCTGCTGAACCAGGCCGGTCATGTGTCCCCGGGTGAGAACGCCATCGGCACCTTGAGCGTGCTGGGCAGCTTCGCCCAGTTCCCGACCGGCGCACTGGATCTGGACGTCGGCTTCGGTGCGGCCGACTGGCTCAATATCAGCGGCACCGCCTTCCTCGGCGGCACGCTGCAGGTGAGCCTGCTCAACGGCTTCGGTGCGGGCAGCTTCACGCTGCTGAGCGCGGACAATCTGCTGGGGCATTTCGCCACGGTCCAGATTGACGGCCTAACCGCCGGCTACGTCACCAAGCTGACCTACGGCGCTGACAGCGTGCGCCTGGACGTGACGGCCGTGCCGGAGCCGCAGACCTATGCGCTGATGCTGGGCGGTCTGGCCGTGCTGGCACTGGCGCGCCGCCGTCGCGCCCCTCGCTGACATCTCGCTGCTCAGAGCAAGCCCCAAGCGCCCCTAGCGGGCGCTTTTTCTTTGTCTCACTGCGGCACAATCGGTGCAACCCTGACCACTCCTTTCCCGAACGCCCTCCATGAGCCTTGTCTTCCCGCACACCTTCGTCCCCTGGTTCCGCTCGGTCGCGCCCTACATCCATGCCTACCGAGGCGAGACCTTCGTGGTGGGCATGCCGGGCGAGCTGGTGGCGGCGGGCAAGCTGAATGCCTTTGTGCAGGACCTGTCCATCCTGCACGCGATGGGCATCAAGATCGTGCTGGTCCATGGTTTTCGCCCGCAGGTGGCCGAGCAGCTGGCCGCCAAGGGCCATGCCTCGCACTACAGCCACGGCCTGCGCATCACCGATGAGGTGACCCTGGACTGCGCGCAAGAGGCCGCCGGCCAGTTGCGCTTCGAGATCGAGGCGGCCTTCTCGCAGGGTCTGCCCAACACGCCGATGGCCAATGCCACCGTGCGCGTGGTGTCGGGCAACTTCCTGACCGCGCGGCCGGTGGGCATCGTCGATGGGGTGGACTTCAAGCACAGCGGCATCGTGCGCAAGGTCGATGCGGCGGCAATTCAGCGCGCCATTGACAGCGGAGCCATCGTGCTGCTGTCGCCGTTCGGCTTCTCGCCCACCGGCGAGGCCTTCAATCTGACGATGGAAGAGGTGGCCACCAGCGCCGCCATCGCCCTGCAGGCCGACAAGCTGCTGTTCATGACCGAAGTCGCTGGCGTGCACGAGAAGTGGGACGACCCGACCAGCCCGATAGACACCGAGCTGGCACTGGCCGATGCCGAGCGCATGCTGGCCGCCCTGCCCCGGCCGACGCAACCCACCGATGTGGCCTTTTATCTGCAGCACTGCGTCAAGGCCTGCCAGGCCGGCGTGGAGCGTTCGCACATCTTGCCGCTGGCCGTCGATGGTGCGCTCTTGCAGGAGGTCTATACCCACGACGGCATCGGCACCATGGTCGTCGACGAGAAGCTGGAGAGCCTGCGCGAGGCCACGCCGGATGACGTGGGCGGCATCGTCGCGCTGATCGAACCGTTCGAGCGCGACGGCACCCTGGTCAAGCGCGACCGCAACGAGATCGAGCGCGACATCGAGGCCTACACAGTGATCGAGCACGACGGTGTGATCTTCGGTTGCGCCGCGCTCTACCCCTATGTCGAGGCGCGCACCGCCGAGATGGCGGCGCTGACCGTGTCGAGTGCCGTGCAGGGCCAGGGCGACGGCGACCGCATCCTCAAGCGCATCGAGCAGCGCGCCAAGGCCCAGGGCCTGACCAGCATCTTCGTGCTGACCACGCGCACCATGCACTGGTTCATCAAGCGCGGCTTCCAGCCGGTCGACCCCGAGTGGCTGCCCGAGGAGCGCAAGCGCAAATACAACCGCGACCGGCGCTCACAGGTGCTGGTCAAGAAACTGGTCTGAGCCAGGGCCTTTCCAACCCCGCTACAGTCGCCTCCGTTCAATCTCTGCAAGGAATAACTCCCATGGCCCGCATCGTGCAATGTGTTCATCTGAAGAAAGAAGGCGAAGGCCTGGATTTCGCCCCCTACCCCGGTGACCTGGGCAAGCGCATCTACCAGAACGTCTGCAAGGAGGCGTGGCAGATGTGGCTGCGCCACCAGACCATGCTGGTCAATGAAAACCGGCTGAATCTGGCCGATGCCCGCGCCCGCCAGTATCTGGCGCGCCAGATGGAGCAGTTCTTCTTTGGCGAGGGCGCCGACAAACCCGCCGGCTATGTGCCGCCCAGCGCCTGAGCGGAGCTTGATCGGGGACAATATTCGGTAACGCGAATCATTCTTGTTCGATGCTAGACTGAAGGCTTCTCGCATTCGCGCAAGCCTTCGGAGTTCGCATGACCAGCCCCCGCTTCCCCCGCCTCAAAACCCTGCTGCACGCCTCGCTTTGCGGTATCGCCCTTGCCGCGACCGGCGTCGGCGCGCAAGCCCAGGACAAGGTGTTGAATCTCTATTCCGCACGGCACTATCAGACCGACGAGGCGCTGTACGCGAATTTCACCAAGGCCACCGGCATCCAGATCAACCGCGTCGACACCGATGACGCCGGTCTGCTGGCCCGCCTGCAAAGCGAAGGCGCGGCCAGCCCGGCCGACGTGATCTTGCTGGTCGATGCCTCGCGGCTGTGGCGCGCCGAAACCGACGGCCTGTTCCTGCCCGTCAAGTCCAGCCTGCTGGAGTCGCGGATACCGGCACAGCTCCGTGCCATCGACAACGGCCAGGGTTCGGCATGGTTTGGTTTTTCAACGCGAGCCCGCGTCGTGGTTTACAACAAGCTCAGTGTCAACCGCGAAGACGTCGACACCTACGAGGAACTGGGCGATGCCAAGAACAAGGGCAAGCTCTGCACGCGTGGCGGCTCCCACCCCTACAACCTGTCGCTGTTTGGTGCCGTGCTCGAGCACCTCGGCGCCGAGCGCACCGAGACCTGGCTCAAGGGTATGGTGGCCAATATGGCCCGCGACCCCAAGGGCGGAGATACTGACCAGATCAAGGCCGTGGCCAGCGGCGAATGCGGCATTGCGCTGACGAACACCTATTACCTGGCGCGCATGATGCGTTCGACCAAGCCCGAGGACCGCACGGTGGTCGAGAAGATCGGCGTGGTCTTCCCCAATCAGAACTCCTGGGGTACGCATATCAATATTGCCGGCGGCGCGGTGGCCAGGCACGCCAAGAATCGCGACAACGCGGTCAAGTTTCTTGAATACCTGAGCAGCCCGGAGGCGCAGGCCTATTTCGCCAACGGCAACAACGAATGGCCGGCGGTGACCGACACCAAGGTCGCCAATCCCGCCCTGCAGGCGCTCGGAAACTTCAAGAGCGAAACCATTCCATCGGCGGTGGTCGGGCGCAATCAATCCAAGGTACAGCAATTGCTTGACCGCGTCGGCTACAAATGATTTGCCCATCACGTCCGGGGTTTTAATCAGAAATCCCGGCGTGATGCAATTCACGCGCTGATGAATATCGACACGAATACCTCAGGTAGGCAAATAGATAAGCTTATGCCTATAATCAGTCCGTCCCATACTGGGTTTGGCCCGAAACCTACCGAGGAAGCGAACGATGGCATCTCTGAAAGACCTTTTGGCCCAACGGGCCGCCCTGGACCAGCAAATCCAGGAAACCACCTCGCGTGAACGCAGCGACGCAATTGCCAAAGTCAGGATGCTGATGTCCGAGTATGGCTTGACGATTGCCGATCTGAGCACCAAGACACCCAAGGTGGAAAAGGTATCCAAGGTTGCGGCCAAGTATCGCAACAAGTCCACCGGTGAATCCTGGAGCGGCCGTGGTCTGCAGCCGAAGTGGTTGAAGGCAGCCATTGGCGCGGGTGCCAAACTGGAAGACTTCGCCATTTAGTGCGCCCGAGTCAAGACAAAAGGCCACCCTCGCGGTGGCCTTTTTGTTTGCGGGCTCCATAGACCTGACCACCGAAACCTCGACGTCGAGGGCGGTAGACTCCTTTCGTGATCCCACCCGGCTTTATCCAGGACCTGATTTCCCGCATCGACATCGTCGAGGTCGTCGGCCGCCATGTCGAGCTCAAGAAGGCGGGCATCAACCACAAGGGCCTGTGCCCCTTCCACGGCGAGAAGTCACCCAGCTTCATCGTCAGCCCGACGCGCCAGACCTACCACTGCTTCGGCTGCGGCGTGCATGGCAATGCCATCGGCTTTCTGATGGAACACAGCGGCCTGGGTTTTGTCGAGGCGGTCAAGGACCTGGCCCAGCAGGCCGGCATGGTGGTGCCCGAGGAGGAGCGCTCGCCCGAGGAGCGGGAACAGGCGGCCCAGCAAAAGCAGAAACAGGCCACGCTGACCGAAGTGCTGGAGCGCGCCGGCGACCACTATCGCCGCCAGCTGAAGGAAACACCGCGAGCCATCGACTATCTGAAGAAGCGCGGGCTGACCGGCGAGATTGCCGCCCGCTTCGGCATCGGCTATGCACCCGAGGGCTGGCGCAGCCTGGCCGGCGTGTTCCCTGCCTATGACGACCCGCTGCTCAGCGAGGCTGGCCTGGTCATCGTGCAGGGTGAAGACGCCGCCGAGCAGCGCCGCTATGACCGCTTCCGCGACCGCATCATGTTCCCGATACGCAGCGTGCAGGGCGACGTGATCGGCTTTGGCGGCCGCGTCCTCGACAAGGGCGAGCCCAAGTACCTGAACTCGCCGGAAACCCCGGTGTTCAGCAAGGGCCGCGAGCTCTACGGCCTGTTCGAGGCCCGCCAGGGCCTGCGCGCCAAGGGCTATGCCTTGGTCGTCGAGGGCTATATGGACGTGGTCGCGCTGGCGCAATGGGGTTTCCCGAACGCGGTGGCCACGCTGGGCACGGCCTGCGGGCCCGAGCATGTTCAGAAACTGTTCCGCTTCACCGACTCAATCGTCTTCAGCTTTGATGGCGACGCCGCAGGCCGCCGCGCTGCCGGCCGTGCGCTTGAAGCCGCCCTGCCCTTTGCCACCGACACGCGCACGGTACGCTTCCTGTTCCTGCCCACCGAGCATGACCCGGACTCCTATATCCGCGAGCTGGGCCCCGAGGCCTTCGAGCGCTGCGTGGAGCAGGCCATGCCGCTGTCCAAGCAGTTGCTGGAGGTGGCCAGCGAGGGCTGCGCGATGGACAGCGCCGAGGGCCGCGCCCGCCTGCTGGCGAACGTGAAGCCGCTGTGGGCCGCCCTGCCGGTCGGGGGGCTGAAGCGCCTCTTGATCGGCGAGATCGCCAAACTGGCCCAGTTGCCCGAGGCCGAGCTGATGCAGCAGTGGCAGGGCGGCGGCGCCGCGGCGGAATCCCGCCAACGCAATGATGAGCCTGACTACATCGGCGAACCGCCTGCGTTCGACGACTATATGGATCATGGCGCCCCAAGCGCACCGCGCGTCCCGCGCCGTGACCAACCCTGGACGCCCAAACCCGGTGGGCAGGGAAAGTGGCAGGGCAAGGGCAAGTGGCGCGACCGCGGAGAAGCCCCGATGCCGCCACAGTCGCCCCGGGTCGAGCCCGACGGCCCGGCCGACAATGCGGTGCGCATGCTGCTTTTGCACAGCGACTGGTGGGATCAGCTCAGTGCCGACGACCATCAGCTGCTGCACGAACTGCCCGGCGAGCATGGCGCGCTGATCGCGTGGCTGGAGCGCCGACTGGTGGACCATGGCCCGGAGGCTTGGCCGGCGATGCAAGCCGCAATGGTGGGAGACTCCGTGCAACCTGCAGCAGATCGCATCATGAAAGCGATGGCGGCCGAGGATGCGCACGGACAAGACGAGCTGCGAAGAGTGATTTGCAAGCTGTGGATCGAACGGCTAGAGACCGAAGCGGCGCAAATTGCAGCCGACGCCGCCGCGCCCGGTGCATTGGTGCGACTTCAGCAGGTTCGGCTTCAGATCCAAACTTTGAGGGCCGCCTCGCAGCCCGCACCTAACCAATAGCAATCGAAGGCAATATTTCGCCAAGCCTTTGAATATTGGCGATTCTTCAGCGATAATTGAGGGTTGTTACGCGCGGCAAGAGTGACGGCAGCACCTCCGGTCCCCGGCCACCCACTGACCCTGGGTACCCTTCAATGGGTTGATAGGCCAACCAATACCCGCAAGGGCTGCACTCCACAAACGATCACCCTCAGCTTGCCCGCTTCCGGCGCTGTGCCACACGTCCGCTCGTCGGCCGTGGGTACGGCCTGCCTAGCTGTCGCTGAAACGCATGAAATCCGGCATTGATTTGCTGTTTTTTGATGCCATCTACCGGCACTGGCCTTGCCCCGCCCCTAAGCACTTGAGGACTTGCATGACCGCAAAGAAGACCGCCCCGTCGAAGGCTGACGCCCCCGCCACGACCGAAGCAGAAGACAAGAAGAAATCTGCCAAGGCAGCCAAGGCCGCTCCCGCAGCCAAGGCGGACGACGAAGTCAAGGCCAAGCGCGGGCGCAAGCCCAAGGCCGCCGCGGTCGAGACCAAGAAGAAGGACGACATCCCCGAAGAGGACTTCAGCGATGTCGAGGCCGATCTGGAGCTGGAGGCTGAAGCCGAGCCGGAAGCCGAGGTCGAAGACACCGGCGAAGCCAAGCCCAAGGCCAAGCCGCTGCGCATGAAGGTGTCGCGGGCCAAGGAGCGCGCGCTGATGCGCGAGTTCGGCCTGGACGAGACCGCGCTGACCGAAGAGGAAGTCGCCAAGCGCCGTCATGAGCTGAAGACGCTCATCAAGATGGGCAAGACGCGCGGCTTCCTGACCCACCAGGAAATCAACGACCACCTGCCCGAAAAGCTGGTGGACAACGAAATCCTCGAAGCCATCGTGTCGATGTTGAACGACATGGGCATCGCGGTCTATGAGCAGGCGCCCGACGCGGCCACCCTGCTGATCGCCGGCGCCAGCACCTCGACGGCCACCGAAGAAGAAGCCGAAGAAGCCGCCGAAGCGGCACTGTCGACGGTGGACTCCGAGTTCGGCCGCACCACCGACCCGGTGCGCATGTATATGCGCGAAATGGGCACGGTCGAGCTGCTGACCCGTGAAGGCGAAATCGAGATCGCCAAGCGCATCGAAGGCGGCCTGCAGGCGATGATGCTGGCCATCTCCGCCTCGCCCACCACGATCGCCGAGATCCTGGCCATGGCCGGCCGCATCCGCTCGGGCGAAGCCAAGATCTCCGAAATCGTCGACGGCTTCGTGTCCGAAGGCGAGGCCGACGACTATGTGGCCGAAGAAGACGTGGACTTCTTCGACGAGGAAGACGACGACGACGGCCAGGGCGGCAGCAAGGCGCTGACCAAGAAGCTCGAAGAGCTGAAGAACGCGGCGCTGGTCAAGTTCGATGCGCTGTCGACCAACTTCGACAAGATGCGCAAGGCCTTCGAGAAGGACGGCTACAAGTCGCCTTCGTACGAGAAGAGCCAGCATGCCATCAGCTCGGAGCTGATGACCATACGCTTCACCGTCAAGACGATCGAGAAGCTGTGCGACATCCTGCGCTCGCAGGTCGATGACGTGCGACGCTACGAGCGCGAACTGCGCAAGATCGTCGTCGACAAGTGCGGCATGCCGCAGGAGCACTTCATCAAGACCTTCCCGCCCAATGCGCTGAACCGCAGCTGGGCCGAGAAGGAAATCGCCACCGGCAAGCCTTTTGCTGCCGTGCTGACGCGCAATCTGCCGGCGGTGCAGGAACTGCAGCAGAAGCTGATCGACCTGCAAGGCCGGGCCGTCGTGCCGCTGGAAGACCTGAAGGGCATCAACAAGCGCATGAACGAGGGTGAGAAGTCCTCGCGCGATGCCAAGAAGGAGATGATCGAGGCCAATCTGCGCCTGGTGATCTCGATCGCGAAGAAGTACACCAACCGTGGCCTGCAGTTCCTGGACCTGATCCAGGAAGGCAATATCGGCCTGATGAAGGCGGTGGACAAGTTCGAATATCGCCGCGGCTACAAATTCTCGACCTATGCAACCTGGTGGATCCGTCAGGCCATCACCCGTTCGATCGCCGATCAAGCGCGCACCATCCGCATCCCGGTGCACATGATCGAGACGATCAACAAGATGAACCGCCTGAGCCGCCAGCATTTGCAGGAGTTCGGCTTCGAGCCGGATGCACCGACGCTGGCCGAGAAGATGGAGATCCCCGAGGACAAGATCCGCAAGATCATGAAGATCGCCAAGGAGCCGATCTCGATGGAAACGCCGATCGGCGACGACGACGATTCGCATCTGGGCGACTTCATCGAGGACACCAACAACACGGCGCCCATCGAGGCCGCCATGCAGGCGGGTCTGCGCGATGTGGTCAAGGACATCCTCGACAGCCTGACGCCGCGCGAGGCCAAGGTGCTGCGCATGCGCTTCGGCATCGAGATGAGCACGGACCACACGCTGGAAGAAGTCGGCAAGCAGTTCGACGTCACCCGCGAGCGCATCCGCCAGATCGAAGCCAAGGCGATCCGCAAGCTCAAGCATCCGAGCCGGTCGGACAAGCTGCGCACGTATCTGGATAACATCTGATTCTGCGCATGCACTCTGCATCTAAGGCCGGCCGCAATGCCGGCCTTTTTCATGTGCGCTGCGCAGCATCAGCCGTCACGACCCGGCGCTACACTGAGCAGTAGTTCTCATCTCACAGCCCAACACCTTCACTCATGACCCTGATACGGGAGCGCACCGTCTTGTTTGCCGACCTGCGCGGCAGCACGGCGCTCTATGAGTCGCTGGGCAATGCCGAGGCCACGGCTGTGGTGACACAGACCGTCAAGCAGGTCAGCGAGGCGGTGGGCAAGTGCGGTGGCACCCTGGTCAAGACACTTGGCGATGGCTTGATGGCCATCTTCGCCACACCGCCCGAGGGTTTGAAGTCCGCAGCGATGATGCACGAGGCCTTGCAGCGCATGGTCCTGCGCGGCCGCCAGCGCGGCGCATCGAAGGCGCTCAGAGGCATGAAGCTGCAGGTGGCGCTGGCCCGCGGCGAGGTGGTCGAGATGGCCGGCGACTGCTTTGGCGATGCGGTCAATGTCGCGGCCCGTCTGCTCGACCATGCAGGCGACAACGAGACCCTGATCACGGGCGAAGTGCTGGCCGGCCTGCCCAAGGCCCAACACGGGCACTTCCGCAGCCTCGACCGCATCACCCTGCGCGGCCGCGTCGAGCCCATCCACGTGCTGGTGCTGGACACCTCGAATGGCGGCGACGTCGCGCCGACACAATTCGGCGACGTGATCCGCTCGGCCGAGCCCGACGGTATACGCCTGGTCTGGCTGGACCTGGACCGGGTCTTCGACGCCGCCGCCATGCCCATCGTGCTGGGCCGCAGCGTGCAGGCCACCTACTGCATCACCGATGCCCGCGTGTCGCGCTCCCATGCGCGCATCGACTGGCATGGCAACACATTCTCCCTGACCGATCTCAGCTACAACGGCACCTATGTGCGCTTCGGTACCGATGGCGAGATTCTCAACCTCAGGCGCGGCTCCTGCACCCTGCATGGCAGCGGCGTGATCGGCCTGGGCAGTCCGCCGACCGACCTGAGTGCGCCCAGCGTCCGCTTCGAAGTCCTGCACTTTGCCGACACCCAACCGGGCCAACATTTCAGCGGACGCTCCGGCGGCTGACCTCAAACTCGACCCATGCGCTATCAACCCGAACCCGCCTTCTCTCACGGCCAGACGCCGCGCACCGCCGTGCTGCTGTGCAATCTGGGCACGCCCGATGAGCCCACCGCTCCGGCGCTGCGCCGCTACCTGGCCCAGTTCCTCAGCGACACCCGCGTGGTCGAGATTCCGGCCATCGTCTGGAAAGTGATCTTGCACGGCATCATCCTGCGCGTGCGGCCGGCCAAGTCGGCGGCCAAGTACGCAAGTGTCTGGATGCCCGAGGGCTCGCCGCTGCGCGTCTGGACCGAGCGGCAGGCCAAGCTGCTGGGTGGCTATCTTGGCGAGCGGGGCCACGCCGTGGCTGTGCGCTATGCCATGCGTTATGGCAACCCGGGCATCCCGCAGGTGCTTGACGAGTTGGCCGCCCAGGGCGTGACCCGCCTGCTGATACTGCCGGCCTATCCGCAGTACTCCGGCGCGACGACGGCCAGCACCATCGACGCGGTCTCGCAGTGGACGACCCAGCGCCGCAACATCCCCGAACTGCGCTTCGTCAACCGCTACCACGATGACCCCGGCTTCATTGCCGCCCTGGCCAATAGCGTGCGCGAGCATTGGGAGCGCGAGGGCCGGCCGGACAAGCTGGTGATGAGTTTTCACGGCATGCCGGCACGCACCCTGGCCCTCGGCGACCCTTATCACTGCGAGTGCCTGAAGACGGGGCGTCTCTTGGCTGAGGCACTGAACCTAGCCAAGGAACAATACCTGGTGACCTTCCAGAGCCGCTTCGGCAAGGCCAAGTGGTTGGAGCCCTACACCGAGCCCAGCCTGAAGCGTCTGGCAGCTGAGGGCGTGGCCCGCGTTGATGTGATCTGCCCCGGCTTCAGCGCTGACTGCCTGGAGACCCTTGAAGAGATCAACCTGGAAGCCCGCGAGGCCTTCCTAGCCGCCGGTGGCAAGGACTTCCACTACATCCCCTGCCTGAACGACAGGCCCGATGGCATGCGCGCCCTCACCGCCCTGGCCGAGCGCCATCTGCAGGGCTGGCCCACGCAGGTGGCGCCTGATGCGGCGGCCCTGCAGCGTCAGCGCGAGGCCGCGCTGGCGCTGGGTGCTGCCAGCTGATTTCAGCGGCGGCGCCGTGCCACCGACGCCGTCAGCAGCAAGCCACCCAACATCAGCGCCCAGGTGCCCGGCTCCGGCACCGGAACGGCACTGAACACCGCACCGCCATCGGCGCTGAACGTGAAACTGCTGATCGTGTACTGGTCGGCCTGGGCCGTGAAGCTGGCGGTGGCAAACAGGTCGTGCGCCAGATCGCTGTCACCACCAGCACCGCGCGAACGGAAGAATTTGTCCACATCAAAGCCGCCGCTGCTCTGGAAGGCATTCGGATCCGTGGCACCCAGGAAGCGGAACTCGACCTTCAGCGCCGACAGGTCCAGCAGCGAGCCCTCGCCGAACACCACCTGGTCGGTGTTGAAACCGCCCGCGCCATCACTCTCCACCTCCAGGATCAACCGGCTGCCGGCCGCAGCCGAGAACGCGCCGTTGATGGCCATCGTCCCAGGCGAATTGCCCGGGCTGAAGATGCCGTAGTTGGTGACCGTGCCATTGATCGTGCCATTGCCGCCGAGGAAGCCATTGGTGCCGATGATGACGGTCGGCGCGTTCAGCACGCTGTTGTTGAGCACGAAGGTGCCGGTGCCGCCATCCACGCTGCCTCCCGCCGTCTTGTTGCGGCCCACGCCCACCCAGCCAGCGTTGACGGTCGAGTTCTCGCTGACGATCAAGGTGCCATCCGATCCCGACAGCCGGCCGATGTAGAGCGAGCCGTCGCCCAGGTCTATGCTGCTGGCGCCGCGCACGCGGGCGAATGCCGTTCCATCTCGGCCCAAATTCATGGTCGCCATGCCCGGCGCCGCGATGACGTGAATGGCCGAAGCGCCGGACAGCGTCAGGCTGCCATCGCCGAGAGGAAAGTTGCTGGTGCCGCCCAGGTTGAGGCTGGCACCGCTGGATCCCATATTGCTGATGGTGACGCTGCTGCCGTTGCCTATCATCGCCACGCCGACGCCGCCGCCATTGCCGATCGACAAATTGGCCCCGGCCTGATTCGAACCGGTTTGCTGGCCCGTCAAGGTCAGCACACCGGCATCGAGCTTGAGCACGCCGACGCCGCCGGTGCGACCGATGGTGATGCTGGTGGAACTGACCTCACCGTGGTCCTGCACCGTCAGCTGGCCATTGCTCTGCGGACCATGGCCGACGCCGATGTAGCGATCACTGCCGCTGAGCCTGATCTCCGAGCCGGCCCCCGAGACCAGGGCAATGCCCTTGCCGCCATTGGCCGATTCCGACACACCGCCGATCAGCAGGCTGGTGCTGCGTGAGGCGGCCGGCGTCGACACCGCCTGGCCATCCAGCAACAGCTTCCCCCCGGCCAGGACGTTCAGCTGGCCCGAGCCCTCACGCCCCACGCGCATCTGCGGATTGAGCGCCTCGCCCACGCCGCCACCGGGCAGCACCGAGGCCGCGGAGATCATCACCGTCGAGCCTGCGCCGCTGATGTTAAGCGTGCCCGACGAACTGGCATCACGGCCGATGTTCAGGACCGTGCCCGACGGCCGTGCCACGGCGGTCTGCAGGAGGATCTTGCCGCCGCTGCTGACAGTGACGACGCCCGTGCCTCCGCCCCGGCCGATGTCCATGCTCCCGGTGGCGGCCGTGCCGTTCGCGGCGGCGGACGCCGTGCCGTTGATCGATACCTCGGAGCCGCCCCCGTCCACGAGCAGTTGGCCGAAGGAGGCATCGCGGCCGACCGACAGATAGAACATGCCGCTGGCCGTGGCGCCCTCGCGTATCTCCAACGAGGCGCTACCAAGCGTTCGACCCACCTGCAGCACGCCGGCATCGCCGGTGAACAGGAGGCTGGAGCCGGCGCCACGTAGGCTCATGTCGGTGCGTCCGCCACCGGTGGTCAGGTTCAGGTAGCTGAAAATGCCCTCCACGCCATCGATGCGCATCTGGCCACCATCGCGGATGTCGATATTGGCCACGGCGTAGCGGTCCAGGGCCGTCGAAATGCCCGACCCGGGATTGAAGATCGCGCCGGTGACGCTGTTCCAGGTCTCGCCCCCGACGCTGACCCAGCGCGAACCGGCGCCGCTGATCAGCACATTGCTGACGCTGCGCTCGTAGCCGGTGCTGGAGGTGTCCCATTGCCGCGTGCCGATCTGGGCGCGGTCGGTCTTCAGCTCGCCCCCGGCCAGCACATTGACATTGGCCGTCACGGTGGCGCCCGGTGTGCCGTAGGTGTAGCCGACCAGATTCTGGATCCCGAGACCCGGATGGCCGACGAACAACTGGCTGCCGATGCGCACCTGGCTGCCAGCGCCGGTCACATTGAGCGTGGCGTTGTCGCCGGCGGCAGAGCCGACAAAAGAGTCGCAGTAATGGAACTGGATCAGGCAGGCGCTGTACTGGGTGCTTGTGTCAAGCGTCGCACCCGCAGCGACGGTCAGCACGCCGGTGCCCCAGTTGCCGACCCACAGACGCTGCGCCTGCGAGCCCGTGCCATTGCCGACCAGCTCGACGCGGCTGCCGGCACCGGTCAGCAGGCCGCTGCCATTGCCGGTGCCGCCGTTGCCGAAGCTCAGGTTCGCCAGTTGCAGGAAGGAACCGCCATCGACCTGCAGCGAACCGACGCCGCCCGACCCGATGATGACGGTCGCGGCCGGTGCCACGGTATCACCCGGCCCCAGCAAGGCCCCCGGCGGATTGGAGGCTGTGCTGCCGGTGGTCGATATGCCCGCCTGTCCGGGCAAGGCCCAAAGGGCCAGCGCAGCGGCCAGGGCAATCGGCGCTAGGGGTTTCAGTTTGAAGACTGGCGGCACAGCGCCGCGAACAGGGGCAACGGGCAAATGCATGTCCTGATCCTCATGTTGACACCCAGCTCCAGGGCCTGGGCAAGATGAGAATAGGTTGCAATTTGCATCAAATCATCCGCAAAGTTGAGGTCCGCACATTTCAATCTAGGGGCGCACAAACCCTGAGGCCCCGACAGGCCGCCTTTCCTCAGGCGGCCCGGTTGCTGCGCCAGCGCATCACCCGCGGCGCCACCAGCACCAGCACGACGACGGCCAGCAGGCCCGCCGACATCGGCCGCTGGAAGAACACGCCCCAGTGCCCCTCGCCGATCGACAGCGCATTGCGCATCTGCGCCTCGGCGATGGGGCCGAGAATCATGCCCACGACCACCGGCGCGGTCGGGAAGTCGAAGCGCCGCATCACCACGCCGAGCAGGCCTATGGCCAGCATCAGATACAAGTCGAAGGCGCTCTGGCGCATGCCGTACACACCCACGGTGGCGAAGATCAGGATGCCGGCGTAGAGCTGCGGTTTGGGAATCTTCAAGAGCTTCACCCACAGGCCCACCATCGGCAGGTTCAGCACCAGCAGCATCACATTGCCGATGTAGAGCGAGGCGATCAGCGCCCAGACCAGGGCGGACGAGGTCTGGAACAGCTGGGGCCCGGCCTGGATGCCGTAGTTCTGCAGCGCACTCAAGAGGATGGCCGCCGTCACCGAGGTCGGTATGCCCAGCGTCAGCAGCGGCACCAGGGTCGCCGTCACCGCCGAGTTGTTGGCCGCCTCCGGGCCGGCCACGCCTTCGATCGCACCGGTGGTGCCGAACTCATGCTGGTGCTTGGACAGCTTGCGCTCGGCTGCATAGCTCAGAAAGGTCGGGATCTCGGAGCCACCGGCCGGAATGGTGCCGAACGGAAAGCCGATGAAGGTGCCGCGCAGCCAGGCCGGCCAGGAGCGCCGCCACTCGCTCTTGGTCATGTGCACCGAGCTCATCTTGTTCAGCTCCTGCGAGCTGCGACCCTCGTACAGGGCGTTGTAGAGCGTCTCGCCGACGGCGAACAGGCCCACCGCCACCAGCACCGTCTCGATGCCGTCCATGAACTCGGGGATGCCCGCCGTGTAGCGCACCTGGGCGGTGATCTGATCCAGGCCGACCAGGCCCATGGCCAGGCCGATAAACAGCGCCGTCATGCCGCGCAGGGTGCTCTTGCCCAGCACGGCACTGACGGTCGTGAAGGCCAGCAGCATCAGGCAGAAGTACTCGGGCGGGCCCAGGGTGACGGCAAACTCGGCCACCACCGGCGCGAACAGCGTGACCAGCACGGTGGCAATGGTGCCGGCGACGAAGGAGCCTATCGCCGACGTGGCAAGAGCTGCCCCCGCGCGGCCGCTCTTGGCCATCTTGAAGCCCTCCAGCGCCGTCACCATCGTCCCCGTCTCGCCCGGCGTATTGAGCAGGATGGAGGTGGTCGAGCCGCCATACATGGCGCCGTAGTAGATGCCGGCGAAGAAGATCATCGAGGCGGTCGGCTCGACCTGCGCCGTGATCGGCAGCAGCATCGCCACCGTCACCGCCGGGCCCAGCCCCGGCAGCACGCCGATGCCGGTGCCGATGACGCAGCCGAGAAAGGCCCACAGCAGATTGATTGGCGTGCCGGCAGTGGCAAAGCCACCCAGCAAGTTGTTCCAGAGATCCATCATTGCCCCTAGTCAGTTGGGGTCGGAGCTTGCTGGGTACAGCAAGGTCCAACCCGCAAAGTCAGCACATCAGATCCAACCGCTGGCCGTCAGGCCCGGCAGATTGATCGCCAGCAATTTGGTGAACAGCCAGAACACCGGTGCGGCGATCAGGATGCCGGTGACAGCGTCGATCAGCGCCTGACGCGGCCCGCCGCCGGGCTTGCCTTCGGACATGCGCAGCCCGCGCACGGCCATTGCAAAGCACAGGGTGCAGGCAAGGATGAAGCCGATCACCGTGATCAGGCTGGCATTGGCAATCACGCCGGCCACCACCCAGGCCACCGCCCGCCAGTCGCCATGAACGGCGCCCGAGGCCGGCTCCATCTCGCGGTAGCCGCCGCTGCGCGCCTCCCAGATCAGCCACAGGCCGCAGACCATCAGCACCACGGATACCAGCCAGGGCAAGGCATTCGGGCCGACGCCCGCATAACCCGCGTCGGACGGAATTGCGGCCGCACCATAGGCCATCACGGCGCCGATCAGCAGCGCGCCAAGGCCCACCAGCGACTGGTTGAGCACGGTTCGGGGTTGGGTCGTCATGCGCCCTCCGTCAGAAATGGAAGAGGCGGGCTGAGCAGCCCGCCGACCGACACATCGATATGCCGTGAGAGGCTTAGATCATGCCGGACTTGACCATGGTCGCGCGCAGCGTCGCGAACTCGCGATCGACGAATTCGTCGAAGGCCGGGCCGGTCAGCAGGGCCGGGGTCCAGCCGTTCTTCTCCAGCGCCTCGGCCCAGGCCTTGGACTTGGTGGCCTTCAGGATCATGTCGGTCAAGGCTTTGCGCTGCTCGGGCGTGACGCCGGCTGCGGCATAGACGCCGCGCCAGTTGCCGATCTCGACGTTGTAGCCCAGCTCCTTCAAGGTCGGGATGTCCAGGCCCTTCAGGCGCGTCGGCGAGGTCACGGCCACGGCGCGCATCTTGCCGCTCTCGATGTATTGCTGGAACTCGCTGTAGCCGCTGCCGCCCACGGTGACGTTGCCGCCCAGGATGGCCGCCGTCGCCTCACCGCCGCCACGGAAGGGCACGTAGTTGATCTTGGCCGCATCGACACCGGCCTCGCGCGCCAGCATGGCCGCGGCGATGTGCTCGGTCGAGCCGCGCGAACCACCGCCCCACTTGACGCTGCCGGGGTCCTTCTTCATCTGCTCGACCACATCCTTCATGGTCTTCAGCGGCGAGGTGGCCGGCAGCACGAACACGTTGTACTCGCTGGTCAGGCGCGCCAGCGGCGTGGCCTGCGACAGATTCACCGGCGGCTTGCCGGTGATGATGCCGCCCAGCATCACCGCACCCATCACCATCAAGGCATTGCCGTCGCCCTTGCTGGCATTGACGAACTGGGCCAGACCGATGGCACCGGCCGCGCCGCCCTTGTTCTCGTATTGCACCGAGGTCGCCACACCGGCGTCCTGCAGAGCCTTGCCCAGCGCGCGGCCGGTGGTGTCCCAGCCGCCGCCCGGATTGGCGGGAATCATCATCTTCAGATTCGCCGAGGCGAAGGCGGTGCTGGGCAGCACGCCGGCAGCGGCCAGGGCAGCCAGGGACTTCAGAAAGGTGTCGCGACGCATGGTTTTGTCTCCATAGTGGTATTTGGCCTGTGCATATTCGCGCCCGAGGCTGTCAGTCGGCTGTCCAGTGACCTAGGGCAAATGCTAGGCTCGCCACCCATGAAGCTGCTTCTTGTCGAAGACGATCCCGCCATGCAGCTGACCCTGGCCCGCGCATTCGAGCGTCGCGGCATGCAGGTCGTCAGCTGCGGCGACGGCCTGCGCGCGCTGGACCGCTGGCAGGCCAGCCTGCCCGATGTGGTGCTGCTGGACCTCAGCCTGCCCGGGCTCGATGGACTGGACGTGCTGCAGCAGGCCCGCGCCGCCGGCCTGAAGACGCCGGTGCTGATACTGACCGCCCGCGGCACCGTCGGCGACCGCATCCTCGGCCTGAACAGCGGCGCCGACGACTATCTGCCCAAGCCCTTCGACCTCGACGAGCTGGAAGCCCGCGTGCAGGCGCTGGCCCGCCGCGCCGGCAGCGAGAGCGCCGGAGGCACGCGCCCCGGGCGCGAGTTCTGCGGCATGAGTCTGGACGCCGACAGCGGTGCCATCTACTTCCAGGGCGCCGTGCTTGAACTGACCCCGCGCGAGGGAGCCCTGCTGCGCGCGCTGCTGGCCCGGCCCGGCCATGCGGTGGCCAAGGAGCGCCTGTTCGAGCTGGTGTTCCAGGGCGAGCCCGACGTGCAGATCGAGGCCATCGAGGTGGTCGTCTACCGCCTGCGCAAGCGAATTGCCCAGACCGGCGCCCAGCTGGTGACGCTGCGCGGCCTGGGCTATCTGCTGAAGGCCGGGGCATGAGGGACCATACATGAGGGTGCTGAGCCGTGGCGGCCACACCTCGCTGCGCCGGCGCCTGGTGATCGGCATCCTGCTGCCGGTGATCGCGCTGATCGCCTTCAACACCGTCAGCCTCTACCGCCAGGCCCTGCAGGCAGCCGACACCGCCTATGACCGCACCTTGCTGGCCTCCGCCAAGTCCATCGGCGAGTTGCTGGAGGTCTCGGGGGCGGGCACCGAGGCACGGCTGCGCGCCACCGTGCTCTATTCGGCGCTGGAGCCCTTCGAGGCCGACAACCGCAGCCGGCTGTTCTACCGGGTCAGCGGTTTCCAGGGCGAGATGGTGTCGGGTTTCGATGACTTCCCGGCCTGGCGAGGCAAGCTGCCGACCCAGGGGCCGTACGCCGCCCTGGTCGATTTCTATGACGACAGCTATCGCGGACTGCCGGTGCGCGTGGCGGTGCTGCTGCAACCGGTGGCCGGCGCCGGCGGCCAGGGCGTCGCCACCATCCAGGTGGCCGAGACCCTGGAGCTGCGCCAGACGCTGGCACGCAAGATCCTGGTCGAGACGCTGTGGCGCCAGGCCCTGCTGGTGATCGTGATCGTCGTCGTCGTCGTGCTGGTGGTGCAACGCGCCACTCTGCCGGTGCGCCGCCTCAGCGCCCAGCTGCTGGCCCGCGGCGAGGACGATCTGGCCCCGGTGGAGGCCCCCGATGCCCCACGCGAATGGCTGCCCCTCGTCGAGGCCACCAACCAGGTGGTCGCCAAGCTGCGGCATCTGCTGGAACATCAGAAGCGCTTTGTGCGCGATGCCTCGCACCAGCTGAAAACACCGCTGGCGGTGCTGAAGACCCAGGTGCAATCGGCCCTGCATGGCGATGTCGAGCCGATGCTGGCGCTGCGCGAGATCAACACCACCGTCGAGCGCGCCACCCAGCTGGCCAATCAGATGCTGGCGCTGGCCAAGGTCGAGCAGTTGCGCCAGCAGCTCGAGCCGGCGCCGGTGCAGGACTGGGCCCAGGTGACGCGGGCGGTGGCGCTGGACCTGTCGGCGCTGATCGCCGAGAGCCAGTTGGACTTCGATATCGCCACCGTGCCGGCACCGATACGCAGCTATGAATGGGCACTGCGCGAGCTGACCCGCAATCTGCTACACAACGCCATCCAGCACAGCCCCGAGCAGGGGCGGCTGAACATTGCCCTGGTGGCCGACGCGAACTATGCGGCGCTGACCATCAGCGACAGCGGCCCGGGGCTGAGCGACGCCCAGCGCGACAAGCTGTTCCTGCCCTTTGCTGCCGGCGAAAAGCGTCAGGGTTCGGGCCTGGGCCTGGCGATCTGCCACGAGATCGTGTTGTCGCTGGGCGGCAGCATCAGCCTGGACAATCTCGTCCGCGGCGGCCGCGTCACCGGGCTGGCGGCGACGGTCAGGTTGCCGTTGGCCGACGATAGAGGACAATAGCCCCCTTTCCTCCTCTGACAACGTCGCACCTTGAGACTGGACAAATGGCTTTGGGCCGCCCGCTTCTATAAAACCCGCTCGCTGGCCGCCGAGGAAGTCGGCAAAGGCCGGGTGCAGGTGAATGGCCAGCCGGCCAAGGCGGCCAAGGAGTTGCGCGCGGGCGATCTGCTCGATCTGCGCCAGGCCCAGATCGCCCGCACCGTGCGGGTGCTGGGTTTGAGCGCCATCCGCGGCCCCGCGCCCCAGGCCCAGGCGCTGTACGAGGAGACGCCGGAGAGCCTGGCCGCCCGTGCCAAGGCCGCCGAGCAGCAGCGCCTGGCGCCGGAGCCGGCCGCCAGCATCACCGAGGGGCGCCCGACCAAGCAGGACCGGCGCAGGCTGGCCGACTGGGACCGCTGGAGCGCCAGCATCGACTGACCAAGCCCGCCTTGGCTACGCCGATTTCGCGAAATTTGGCGGAATCGTAGAAATTCCCCTCTTGAAACCCAGGGCAATGGGCCCACATCAAGCCGGAACCTTTCTTCGGCTTTCACTGACCATGACCAACGACAACTCCACACCCCAAGAGCCTGGCACGGCAGCCGCCGAAACCACGGCCGCAGCCGCCACACAGACCAGCCCCGCCACGCCGGAGGCCCAGTTGGCCGAGGCCCAGGGCCGCCTAGCGGAAATGTCCGACGCCTATCTGCGCGCCAAGGCAGAGGTCGAGAACATCCGCCGCCGCTCGGACGATGAAATGTCCAAGGCTCGCAAATTCGCCGTCGAGGCCTTTGCCGAGGCGATGCTGCCGGTGATGGACAGCATGGAAGCGGCGATCGCCATGCCCGACGCCAAGGTCGAGCAGGTGCTGGAAGGCGTGCACGCCACCAAGCGCCAGCTGGCCAGCGCGCTGGAGCGCAACAAGGTGCTCGAGATCAACCCCGCCGCCGGCACCCGATTCGACCCGCATCAGCACCAAGCGATCAGCGTCGTGCCGGCCGAGCAGGAAGCGAACACCGTGGTCATGGTGCTGCAAAAGGGCTATTCGATCGCCGACCGCGTGCTGCGCCCGGCCTTGGTCACCGTGACCGCACCCAAGTAATTAACAGCCGCCGTCACTTGAAAGACGGCGACTTATCCACAGATTAGAAGCATCAGCAATTCAGGTATCAGGAGCAAAAAAATGGGCAAAATCATCGGCATTGACCTGGGCACCACGAACTCGTGCGTGGCCGTCATGGAAGGCAACACCACCCGCGTGATCGAGAACAGCGAAGGTGCGCGCACCACGCCGTCCATCATTGCGTATCAGGAAGATGGCGAGATCCTGGTCGGTGCCTCGGCCAAGCGCCAGGCCGTCACCAACCCGAAGAACACGCTGTACGCGGTGAAGCGCCTGATCGGCCGCAAGTTCACCGAGAAGGAAGTGCAGAAGGACATCGATCTGATGCCCTACAAGATCGCGGCCGCCGACAACGGCGACGCCTGGGTCGAGGTGCGCGGCAAGAAGCTGGCACCGCCCCAGGTCTCGGCCGAAATCCTGCGCAAGATGAAGAAGACCGCCGAGGACTATCTCGGCGAGGAAGTCACCGAGGCCGTGATCACGGTGCCGGCCTACTTCAATGACGCCCAGCGTCAGGCGACCAAGGACGCCGGCCGCATTGCCGGCCTGGACGTCAAGCGCATCATCAACGAGCCCACCGCCGCGGCCCTGGCCTTCGGCCTGGACAAGCATGGCAAGGGCGACCGCAAGATCGCCGTCTATGACCTGGGTGGCGGCACCTTTGACGTGTCCATCATCGAGATCGCCGACGTCGACGGCGAGATGCAGTTCGAAGTGCTGTCGACCAACGGCGACACCTTCCTGGGCGGCGAAGACTTCGACCAGCGCATCATCGACTACATCATTGCCGAGTTCAAGAAAGAGCAAGGCGTTGATCTGGGCAAGGACGTGCTGGCCCTGCAGCGCCTGAAGGAAGCCGCCGAAAAGGCCAAGATCGAGCTGTCGAACTCGACGCAGACCGACATCAACCTGCCGTACGTGACGGCCGATGCCTCGGGCCCGAAGCACCTCAACATCAAGCTGACCCGCGCCAAGCTGGAGTCGTTGGTGGAAGAGCTGATCGAGCGCACCATCGCCCCTTGCCGCGTGGCCATCAAGGATGCCGGCGTCAAGAACAGCGAGATCGACGACGTGATCCTGGTCGGCGGCATGACCCGCATGCCCAAGGTGCAGGACAAGGTCAAGGAGTTCTTCGGCAAGGAGCCACGCAAGGACGTCAACCCCGATGAAGCCGTTGCCGTGGGCGCAGCTATTCAGGGCCAGGTCTTGGGCGGCGAGCGCAAGGACGTGCTGCTGCTGGACGTGACACCGCTGAGCCTGGGCATCGAAACCCTGGGCGGCGTGATGACCAAGATGATCCAGAAGAACACGACCATCCCGACCAAGTTCAGCCAGACCTTCTCCACCGCCGACGACAACCAGCCGGCCGTGACCATCAAGGTCTTCCAGGGCGAGCGCGAGCTGGCCGTGGGCAACAAGAGCCTGGGCGAATTCAATCTGGAAGGCATCCCCCCGTCGCCGCGCGGCATGCCCCAGATCGAGGTGACCTTCGACATCGACGCCAACGGCATCCTGCACGTCGGCGCCAAGGACAAGGCCACCGGCAAGGAAAACAAGATCACCATCAAGGCGAACTCGGGCCTGTCCGAGGCCGAGATCGAGAAGATGGTGAAGGACGCCGAGGCCAACGCCGTCGAGGACAAGAAGAAGGTCGAGATCGTGCAGGCCAAGAATCAGGCCGATGGCCTGGTGCACAGCGTGCGCAAGTCGATGACCGAGTACGGCGACAAGCTCGATGCCGATGAAAAGGCCAAGATCGAGGCCGCCATCAAGGACGTCGAGGAAGCGATGAAGGGCGAGGACAAGGCCGACATCGAAGCCAAGAGCGAGGTGCTGGTCACGGCCAGCCAGAAGCTGGGCGAGAAGATGTATGCCGACCAGCAGGCCGCCGCAGCGGCCGCCGGCCCCGCCGGTGGCGAGGCCCCGCAACAGCCGGCCGGCGACAGCAAGCCCGCCGACGACAATGTGGTGGACGCCGAGTTCAAGGAAGTCAAGGACAAGAAGTAAGCATCGGGGCACCGGGGCAGCCCGGTGACCTTTCGCCGCGTGAGAGTGTGCTGAACCTGGCGTTCAACCCTCCTCGCGGCGTTCTCATTTGACGAGCCGGACAAGCCCATGGCAAAGCGTGACTATTACGAAGTCCTCGGTGTGGCGAAGAACGCCACCGACGACGAGATCAAGAAGGCCTACCGCAAGCTGGCCATGAAGCACCACCCCGACCGCAATCAGGGTGACGGCGCCAAGGCGTCGGAAGAGAAGTTCAAGGAGGCCAAGGAGGCCTACGAGATGCTCACCGACACGCAAAAGCGCGCGGCCTATGACCAGTACGGCCATGCCGGCGTCGACCCGAATATGGGTGGCCGCGGCGGCGGCCCCGGTGGCGAGGGTTTCGGCGGCTTTGCCGAGGCCTTTGGCGACATCTTCGGCGACATCTTCGGTGGCGCTGGCGCCGCCGGTGCGCGGCGTGGCGCGGGCGGCCAGCAGGTCTATCGCGGCAGCGATCTCAGCTACGCGATGGAGATCTCGCTGGAGGAAGCCGCACGCGGCAAGGAAACACAGATCCGCGTGCCCACCTGGGAAAGCTGCGAGACCTGCAGCGGCACCGGCGCCAAGCCGGGCACCACGGCCAAGGGCTGCGGCGCCTGCAATGGCAGCGGCACCGTGCACATGCGCCAGGGCTTCTTCTCGGTGCAGCAGACCTGCCCCCACTGCCACGGCACCGGCAAGATCATCCCCGACCCCTGCATGACCTGCAACGGCCAGGGCAAGGTCAAGAAGAGCAAGACCCTGGAGGTCAAGATCCCGGCCGGCATCAACGAGGGCATGCGCATCCGTTCGGCCGGCAATGGCGAGCCCGGTGTCAACGGCGGCCCGGCCGGCGACCTGTACATCGAGATCCGCATCAAGCAGCACGAGATCTTCGAGCGCGATGGCGACGACCTGCACTGCACCGTGCCGATCAGCTTCACCACCGCGGCCCTGGGCGGCAGCATCGAGGTGCCCACCCTGGGCGGCAAGGCCGAGATCGACCTGCCCGAGAGCACCCAGCACGGCAAGACCTTCCGCCTGCGCGGCAAGGGCATCAAGGGCGTGCGCTCGTCCTACCCCGGTGATCTGTACTGCCACTTCAGCATCGAGACCCCGGTCAAGCTGACCGAGCACCAGCGCAAGCTGCTGAAGGAGCTGGACAAGTCGCTGAAGGACGGCGGCGAGCGCCACTCGCCCAACGCCAAGAGCTGGACGGACAAGGTCAAGGATCTTTTCAAGTAATTGGGGTTGGACCTTGCTGTACCCAGCAAGCTCCGGCCTCAACTGACCAGAAGATTGGGGATGGCCCCTGGGGCCGGAAGCTTGATGCAGATCAAACCTTCGGCCCCTGGTAGAACTCCCAGTTCAAGCTCCCTGTGCAATAGTCGATAAAACCTGCAAGAGCCCCCACCCGACTATCCGCACTTTGTCCCCGCCCATCCCCTCGCCGAACCACGCGGAGCATCTGCGCTGGCCGAGCCGTGGCACAGGGGAACGTCCATGATGATGCTGGACAAGGAGATTGCCACCGCCAGCGCGCTGGTGATCGACAGCAACCCGACCTCGCGCAGCGTGATGTCGGCGCAGTTGCGGGACCTGGGTGTGGGTCTGGTCAAGCAGGTCGGACGCATCACCGAGGCGCGCCTGATCCTGGAGCACAAGCAGTACGAAATCGTGCTGTGCGACTATCACTTCGACGGCGTCGAGATGTCGGGCCAGGACCTTCTGGACGAGCTGCGTCGCGAACAGCTGCTGCCCTACTCGACCGTGTTCGTGATGGTCACCGGCGAGGCCACCTATGCCAAGGTGGCCGAGGCCGCCGAAGCCGCGCTCGATGGCTATCTGCTCAAGCCTTACTCCGCCACCTCGCTGGCCGACCGCCTGAGCCAGGCACGCCACCGCAAGAAGGTTTTGAAAGACATCTTCGAGGCACTGGAGAAGCAGGACTTCGAGCTCGCCTCCAATCTGTGCGTGCGCCGGTTCGAGGCCCGCGATCAGTATTGGCTCTATGCCGCCCGTATCGGCGCCGAGCTGCTGCTGCGCCTGGACCGCCACGGCGAGGCACGCAAGCTCTATGACGCCGTGGTCGAGGCGCGCACCGTGCCCTGGGCAAGGCTGGGCGTGGCGCGCGCCCATCTGGCCGCCGGCGACACGGTGGCCGCACGCCGCACGCTGGAGACCCTGATCGGCGACATCCCCGGCCATGCCGACTCCTATGACGTGATGGGCCGGGTGCAGATGGAACAGGGCGAGATCGGCAGCGCCCTGGAAACCTACCGCCTGGCCGCCCAGCTGACGCCCGGCTGCCTTCTGCGCCAGCAGCACTGCGGTACGCTGGCCTTCTACATGGGCCACAAGGACGAGGCGCTGAAGATGCTGGAGCGCACCGTCAGCGCCGGCCTGAAGTCCAAGCTGTTCGACATGCTGACGATGGTGCTGATCGCACTGCTGCGCTTCGACAACAAGGACAGCAAGGGCCTGCTCTATGCCCACGAGACGGTGCGCCGCGCACTCGAGAACGATGCCGACTCGCTGCGCCTGCGCCGCTTCGAGAAGGTCATCGCGGCAATGCGCTTGCTGCTGGACCGCAAGCTTGGCGACGCGCTGGAGCTGTCGCGCGAGCTGGCCAAGGAAATCACACTGGACGACTTCGACATCGAGGCGGCCAGCAATCTGGTCGCGCTGTGGACGCGCCTGTCGCAGCAGGAGATCCAGCTTGACGAGATGGAGGCCATGATGCGCCAGGTGGGCCTGCGTTTTTGCACGTCCAAATCCAGCACCGAGATCTTGGTCTCGGTGGCCGAAAAGTCGGAGCCCGCGACCAGCATCATCCGCAGCTGCCAGTCCGAGATCACCGCCTTCGCCGAACAGGCAATGAGCCACTCGATGCGCGGCCGTCCGCGCCTGGCGGTGGAGTCACTGATCACCCGGGGCACCGAGACGCGCAATGCCAAGCTGATCGAGTTGGCCGGCCTGGTCGTCAAACGCCACCAGGAGCGCATCGAGAACGGCGCCGAGCTGCTGGCCCAGGCCAATGAGTTGCAGCGCAGGTTCTGTCAGCCCAGCACCGGCGTGGTCAACAAGAAGCGCGGCGGCCGCAGCGCAGGCGGCATGGTGCTGCGCACCTGAACCGAAGCTGAACCGTCTCGGCGCCGCCCCATTTTTGACCCGATCGGCACCATGGGCTTCGGCGACAATACCGCTCCCCCCAGCCGCGCTCTTTGCATGCCCAGCCTTTTCTCGTCCAAGACTCAACGCTCCCCGCTGCTGCTCGCTTGGCTGACCGCCCTGTGGTTGGGCACCCTGTGTAACTGGCCCTTGTGGAAGGCCCTGCTGGCGCTGCCGGAGACGGGCAGCCCGCGCGGCCTGCTGTTCATGCTGGCATTTGCCGGCATCATCACCGGCGTGCTGGCGTCGATACTGAGCCTCGCCGCCTGGCGCCGCGTCATCAAGCCGGTCGCCGCCCTACTGCTGATCAGCGCCGCAGCGGGCGCCCATTTCATGGGCACCTACGGCGTGGTCATAGACGACACGATGATCGTCAATGTGCTGCAGACCGATGCGCGCGAGACCCGCGACCTGCTGAGCCTGCGCATGCTGGTCACCCTGGTGCTGCTGGCCGGCCTGCCCGCTGTCTATCTGTGGCGCACAAGCCTGGCATCGCTCGGTTTCGGGCGGCAGTTGCTGCGTAATCTGGTCGGGGTGTTGCTCGGGCTGGCGCTGGCCGTGGCCTTGCTGATGGCCTGTTTTGCCGATATGGCCTCAACGATGCGCAATCACAAATCGCTGCGCTATCTGATCAACCCGCTGAACAGCTATTACGCGCTGGGCCAGGTGGCCTTCAAGAAGAGCAGCAAGCCGAGGGGCCCGCCGCAGATCGTCGCGGCGGATGCCGTGCTCGCCGCGCGCCCCGACGGCCGCAAGCCGCCGCTGCTGCTGCTGGTGGTCGGCGAAACGGCCAGAGCGATGAATTTCTCGCTCAACGGCTATGCACGGGCGACCAATCCGGAGCTGGCCAAGCTCGATGTCCTGAGCTTCCGCGACGTCACATCCTGCGGCACCAGCACGGCCGCCTCGCTGCCCTGCATGTTCTCGCACCTGGGCCGCGAGCAGTACGGTAATAGCAAGGAGGTGCACCAGGAGAACCTGCTGGATGCGCTGCAGCGCGCCGGCCTGGCCGTGCTGTGGCTGGACAATCAATCAGGCTGCAAGGGCATTTGCGAGCGCGTGCCCAATGCCATGGCCCATATCGCGGCCAGCGGCGCACCGACTCTGCCTGAGGCCCTGTGCAACGGCCCCGAGTGCCTCGACGGCGCCTTGCTACATGGCCTGGATCAGCGCCTGGAGGCCCTGCCCGCCGAACGTCGTGCCAAGGGTGTGGTGCTGGTGCTGCACCAGATGGGCAGTCATGGCCCGGCCTATTACAAGCGCTCGCCAGCGGACCTCAAGCCCTTTCAGCCCGAGTGCAAGACCAATGTGTTGCAGCAATGCGATCCCCAGCAATTGGTCAACGCCTACGACAACTCGATCGTCTATGCCGACCATGTGCTGGCCCAGGCTATCGCCTGGTTGCAGCAAAAGACCTCGGGCTTCGATCCGACCCTGCTCTACCTGTCCGACCATGGCGAGTCGCTGGGCGAGAACAATCTCTATCTGCACGGCATGCCCTATGCCTTCGCACCGCGCGAGCAGACCCACATTCCCATGGTGCTGTGGCTGCCCGGCACGGGCAGCGCCATCGACCGCGGCTGCATGCGAGCCAAGCTCGAGCAGCCGCTCTCACACGACCACCTGTTCCACAGCGTGCTGGGCCTGCTGGGCGTGCAGGCGAGCATCTACAAGGCCGACCGCGACTTCTTCGCCGGTTGCAAACAAGGGCAATGACGATGCACTCTCAGGCGACAGCAACGGTGGAACGCGGTGCAGCCTATCTCAGGCGCGATCTGATCACTGCCGCCATGCTGCTGATCGCCCTGCTGGCCTGGGATGTGGCCGGTTGGGATCTGGCCGCGACACGCATTTTCGGCGGCCTGCACGGCTTTGCCTGGCGTGAAAGTGTCCTCACCAGCGGCGTGCTGCATCAGGGTGGGCGCCTCTTCGGGTGGGCCGTCTTCGCGGCGCTGGTCTGGAATGTCTGGAAGCCTCTGCCCGGGCTGGGCGGCAGCAACGCCATGCGCCGGCGGCTTCGCCTGTGGTGGGTGTTCGCCACGGTCGTCTGCCTGCTGCTGATACCGGCACTCAAGCGCGGCAGCCTCAGCAGCTGCCCCTGGGATCTGCAGGAGTTTGGCGGCATCGCCCGGTACGTGAGCCATTGGCGCTGGGGTGTCGGCGACGGTGGCCCGGGGCGCTGCTTTCCGTCTGGCCATGCGTCCGCCGCATTTGCCTTCATCGGCGGCTATTTCGCGCTGCGCGAGCAGCACAGCCGGCTGGCCCGCGGCTTTCTGATCGCAGCCTGCAGCCTGGGTGCGATGTTCGGCCTCGCGCAGATGGCGCGTGGCGCCCACTATCCCAGCCACACGCTGTGGACGGCCTGGATTTGCTGGAGCACCTCGCTGCTGCTGTACCACGCGATGCAACGCTGGCTGACACCTGCTCAAGCTAGAACAACTCGGCCTGAGCCCCATCAGCCTGCCGAGCTACAGGCACCCTGAACTGACCCAGGTCGAGCGAAAAGCGCTGACGGTTGAGCCCCAGCCGTGCGCAGGCCTTGTGCATGCGCTGCTGCATCAGCTCGGCCCACAGGCCCTCGCCCTTCATCCGCGAGCCGAAGTTCGGGTCATTGTCCTTGCCGCCGCGCATCTCGCGTATGCGCGCCATGACGCGAGCCGCGCGGTCCGGGAAGTGCTGCTCCAGCCACTGCTGGAACAGCGGATTCACCTCCCAGGGCAGGCGCACCGGGATGCTGAAGGCGGTGCGCGCACCGGCATTGGCGCCGGCCTCCAGCACACGCTCCAGCTCAGGTTCGTTGATGAAGGGAATCAGCGGCGAGACACTGATTCCCACCGGCACCCCGGCCCGTGCCAGCTTCTCCATCGTCTCCAGCCGGCGTGCCGGCGCAGCCGCACGCGGCTCCATGATGCGGCTGAGCCTGGCATCCAGGCTGGTGATGGACAGATAGACGGCCACCAGTTGGCGCTCGGCCATCGGCACGATCAGGTCCAGATCACGCTCGATGCCGGACGACTTGCTGATCACCGAGAACGGGTGATGGTGCTCGCTCAGGACCTCGATGATGGCCCGTGTGATGCCCAGCTTGCGTTCCACCGGCTGGTAGGCATCGGTGGCAGCGCCTATGCAGATAGGATGGGGCTGATATCCCTTGCCAGACAGCGTGCTGCGCAGGCGCTCGGCGGCATTCACCTTGGCGACGATGCGGGTCTCGAAGTCCAGTCCCGGCGACAGGTTCAGATAGCTGTGCGTGGGCCGGGCAAAGCAATAGATGCAGCCATGCTCGCAGCCGCGGTAGGGGTTCAGCGAGAGCTCGAAGAAGATGTCGGGCGAGCTGTTGGTGTTGACGACACGCCTGGCCTGCTCCTCGATGATCTGGGTGGCCGGCGGCAGGTGTTCTTCGCTGGCCTGCTGGTCCAGAGTGCCCCAGCCATCGTCGAAGCCCTCGCGCTCGTCGCTGTGGAAGCGATGGGCAATCTGCCAGGCCGTGCCGCGGCCCTTGCGCGGCGGCGCCACCGTGGCGCGGCCGTCGGCCTGCTCGGCCTCGCTGGGCACGGCGGCAATAGGAACAAAGCGTTTCTTGCTGGACGACATACTGTAACTATATACAGTATTTCACCACCCTCCCGGTAAAGTCCGGGGCGACCCCGTCTTAGTAGTCCGGCCCGCCGTCGCTGGCCATGCCCGGCGCCAGGTTGTCGAACTTGGTCAGCGGGCGCAGGAAGGTCAGCTTGACCGTGCCCACCGGGCCGTTACGCTGCTTGCCGATGATGATCTCGGCCACGCCCGGCTCCTTGCACTCGTCCTTGGTGTAGTACTCGTCGCGGTAGATGAACATGATGATGTCCGCGTCCTGCTCGATCGCGCCCGACTCGCGCAGGTCGGACATCATCGGCCGCTTGTCGGGCCGCGTTTCGACCGAGCGGTTCAGCTGCGACAGCGCGATTACCGGGCACTTCAACTCCTTGGCCAGGGCCTTCAGGCCCCGCGAGATTTCGCCGATCACGGTGGCCCGGTTCTCCTCATTGCCACCGCTGCCGCTCATCAGCTGCAGGTAGTCGATGATGATCAGCCCCAGCTTGCCGCATTGGCGCGACTGGCGGCGCGCACGGGCGCGCACCTCGGATGGCGACAGGCCCGGGCTCTCGTCGATGAAGATGCTGGACTTGCTGAGCTTGTCGACCGCCTCGGCCAATCGGCTCCATTCATCATCGCGCAGCGCGCCGGTGCGCAGATGGCTCTGGTCGATGCGGCCGATCGAGCCAACCATACGCAGGGCCAGCTGGGCGGCGCCCATTTCCATCGAGAAGATGACGACCGGCAGGCCCTCGTTGATGGCCACGTTCTCGCCGATATTGATGGCGAACGCCGTCTTGCCCATCGAGGGGCGCGCGGCCAGCACGATCAGGTCGCCCGGCTGCAGGCCGGCGGTCATGCGGTCCAGGTCGTAGAAGCCGGTTCTGACGCCGGTCACTTCCTCGGCACCGTTCTCGGCCAGCTCGTTGACACGGTCGAGCAGCTCGATGACCAGCTTGTCCATGCTCAGAAAACCCTGCTTGGTGCGCGTGCCCTCCTCGCCAATGCGGAAAATCTGTGCCTCGGCCTCGTCCAGGATGGTGTTGACCGGCGTACCCTGCGGATTGAAGGCCTTGGTGGCAATCTCGTCGCTGGCCGAGATCAGCTTGCGCAGGATCGCCCGCTCGCGGACGATTTCGGCATAGCGGCGCAGATTGGCCGCGCTGGGCACGCTTTGCGCCAGCGCGTTCAGATAGGTCAGCCCGCCGCACTCGTCGGCCTTACCCAGGCTTTGCAGCTGCTCGTAGACCGTCACCACGTCGGCCGGCTTGCTGCCATTGATCAGGCCGCCGATGGCGGCAAAGATCGTTCGGTGCTCGTAGCGGTAGAAGTCGGATTCGGTGACCAGGTCACCGGCGCGGTCCCAGGCCGAGTTGTCCAGCAGCAAGCCTCCCAGCACGCTCTGCTCGGCCTCCACCGAATGGGGCGGCACGCGCAGGCGGGCCACCTCGTCATCACGTGGCTCGGCGCCGGGAAAACTGCTTTTGGAGAAGACGGCTGACATGGCTGGAACTATACGGCGGGAAGGCCCCCGCCCCTGTGGACAACACTGTGGGCAAGCTGGGGAGTCGCTGGGGGCAAGCGACTCATTTGTAACCGTGGCGCCTTGTCGCGGCGCACCATGAAAAAAGGCCGGCAATGCCGGCCTTTACAAAGCTGCACATGCCGTGGCATGCGCGGACTTGATCGCTCAGTCAGCTTCAGCAACCACTTGCACGGTCACTTCAACCACCACATCGGTGTGCGGAGCGACGCTGACCGGGTGCTCGCCCACGGTCTTCAGCGGGCCGTTGGGCAGGCGAACCTGGGCCTTGGCAATGGTGAAGCCCAGCTTGACCAGCGCTTCGGCGATGTCGGCATTGGTGACCGAACCGAACAGACGGCCGTCCACGCCAGCCTTTTGGCTGACGCGCACGGTCTTGCCGGCCATCGACTCGCCCAGAGCCTGGGCAACGGCCAGCTTCTCGGCAGCAGCCTTTTCCAGCTCGGCGCGCTTGACTTCGAATTCCTTGATCGCCACTTCGGTCGCACGGCGAGCCTTGCGCGAAGGGATCAGGAAGTTGCGTGCGTAGCCGTCCTTGACCTTGACGATATCGCCCAGATTGCCGAGGTTCGCGACCTTTTCAAGCAGAATGATTTGCATGTTGGGTGACTCCTCAGACCTTGTGCTGGTCGCTGTACGGCAGCATGGCCAGGAAGCGCGCGCGCTTGATGGCAACCGTCAGCTGACGCTGGAAGAAAGCACGCGTACCGGTCAGACGAGCCGGCGTGATCTTGCCGTTTTCGCCGACGAAGTCGCGCAGGGTATCGATGTCCTTGTAGTCGATCTGTTCGACGCCAGTGACGGTGAAGCGGCAGAAACGCTTGCGGCGGAACAGCAGCGACTGGGTATTGCGCTTGGGCTTGCGGTCCTTGGAGAACCGGCCTTTACCACGAGGTGGTGCCATTTTTAGACCTCTTTCAATTCAATCCGGAACAAAACAAACAGTGCGAGCTTTCAGTCCAGGGCGGTGATGTGAAACACCGTACCGCGACCGTTGCGCTGGGCAGCGAGAAAGCCTGTGAAACAAGCCGACTCTCCAATCCCCAGTGCGCTGACCCGCTGTGACAAACCGCCTATCACCACCGCTTTGAGCTCCATCGAGACTTTGCGCGGGGTTCCGGCTTCCTGGACTTGCGACTCGTGCTTCAGGCACATGTCGATCACGGGCAGACCGGCGGGTGTGTATCTCACAGCGCCTCGTTCCAGCAGCTGCGCGCTCAGAACCAACTGGTTCACGGCAGGCAGCGAAGGGACGTGGCTCGCGGCTATGGACTTCAGGCAGTCGCTTCCTGCGACACCGGGGCCTTGCGGGCCTCTTCGCGCTCAACCGCCTTCATCATGATCGACGGTGCGGTTTCGGCCTTGGGCTTGACCACCGTCAGGTGGCGCAGCACGGCGTCATTGAAGCGGAAACCCGTTTCGAGCTCAGCCAGGACTTCCTTGCTGACTTCGATGTTCAGGCACAGATAGTGGGCCTTGGCCAGCTTCTGGATCAGGTAAGCCATCTGACGACGGCCCCAGTCTTCCAGACGATGGACCGTGCCACCACCGGCGGTGATCAGGGTCTTGTAACGCTCCAGCATAGCCGGAACTTGTTCGCTTTGATCCGGATGGATCAGCAGAACGATCTCGTAATGACGCATGTTTACTCCTTGTGGATTCCGAACCTTGGGGGGAATTCGGGTTCGTGGAAGCCGTGCTGCAGCGTCAAAGTCGCAGCGACGGCAAGGTGAAGCCCACGATTATAGCCTGATCAAGCCACCAACGCCGGCTCTTTGCACAGCGATGCGGCAATATCAGGCCTCGACACGGGGCCTGCGGAGCCAGTCCACCATCTCGCCCTGCTCGCGGGAGGGCTTGGGTGTCAGCAGGCTCACCAGCACCATCACCGCAAAGCCCAGCGGCACGCCAAACACGCCGGCCGAGATAGGCTGGATGCCCCACCACAGCTCGATCGGCGAGTTGATGCCCAGCAGATTGCGCAGCCAGGGGTGGTTGGTGGCCAGGTAGTAGCAGGTCAGGCCCAGGCCGGCGGCCATGCCGCACAGCGCACCCCAGGTGTTGGCCCGCTTCCAGAACACGCCCAGCACCAGCGCCGGGAAGAACGCCGCGCCGGCGAACGAGAACGCGGCCGAGACCAGGAACAGGATGTCGGCCGGCTTCTGCACCGCCACCGCCGCCGCGCCCAGGGCCACCACCAGCAGCAGGGCCTTGGAGATGGTGACGCGCCGGGCCGCCGTCGCATTCGGATTGACCATGCGGTAGTAGAAATCATGCGACAACGCGCTGGCGATGGTCAGCAGCAGGCCGTCCGCGGTCGACAATGCCGCGGCCAGGCCGCCGGCCGCCACCATGCCCGACACCACATAGGGCAGGCCGGCAATCTCCGGCGTGGCCAGCATCACGATATCGCCGTTGATGGCCATCTCGCCGAGCTGGAAGATGCCGTCGCGGTTGACGTCGCTGACCGACAGCAGGCTGGCATCGACCTTGGACCACTGCGCGATCCAGGCCGGCAACTGGTCGAACGGCGTGCCCACCAGCACATTGAAGACCTCGAACTTGACCATCACCGCCAGCGCCGGCGCGGTCACATAGAGCAGGAAGATGAAGACCAGCGACCAGGTCACCGACTCGCGCGCCTCGCGCACCGAGGGCGTGGTGTAGCAGCGCATCAGGATGTGCGGCAGCCCGGCGGTGCCGACCATTAGGCAGAACACAAGGGCCAGGAAATTCAGGCGCGAACTGTCGTAGCTGCCCCGAGCCTGGGCGTCACCCTCAGGATCGCCGGCGAACTGTTCGGTATGGGCATGCATGCCCGCCAGCGGCCGGGCGCGGGCCTCGTTGAGGGCAAGGGCCTTGGTCCACACCTCCCGGGCCTCGTTGGCGCTTTTGGGCAATGAAGCCAGGGCCTTCTCGGCCGCCTGCACCTCGGCCAGCCCGGCTTCGCTGGCCTTCAGCGCAGCCACACGGGCCTGCGCCTGCGCGCGGTCGCGGGCCAGCGAGCCCGGCACGTCGGCAAGCTTCGCCTCGAAGGCCAGGGCGCGCTGCTTGAAGACCTGTATGACCTCCAGCTCCTTGGGGTCGCGCATCAGCTGCTGCTCGCGCTCGCTGACCTGCTGCAGTTGGTAGCCATAGACCAGCTGGGGCAACGGAATGCCGGTCTGTTTGACCGACAGCCACACCACCGGAACCAGGTAGGCAATGATGATGATGATGTACTGCGCCACCTGGGTCCAGGTGACGGCCCGCATCCCGCCCAGAAATGAGCACAGCAGCACACCGCCGAGGCCGACGAACACACCGATCTCGAAGGTCAGGCCGGTCAGCCGCGTGGTGATCAGGCCCACGCCATAGATCTGCGCCACCACATAGGTGAAGGAGCACAGGATGGTGGCCAGAATGGCGACCGTGCGCACCAGATGGCTGGCATAGCGGGCGCCCAGAAAGTCGGGGATGGTGTACTCGCCGAAGCGCCGCAGATAGGGCGCCAGCAACAGGGCCACCAGGCAGTAGCCACCGGTCCAGCCCAGCACGAAGGCCAGGCCGGCATAGCCCGACAGGTAGAGGCTGCCCGCCAGGCCCAGGAAGGAAGCCGCGCTCATCCAGTCGGCGGCGGTGGCCATGCCGTTGTACATCGCCGGCACGCGCCGGCCAGCCACGTAATACTCGGTCGCGTCGGTGGTGCGGCTCATGATGCCTATGCAGGCATAGAGGGCCACCGGCGCGAGCAGGAAGATGAAGCCTATGCCCGACTTGGGCAGGCCGGCGCGCTCCAGCAGGCCCATGCCCAGCACAAAGGCAATAAAGCCGAGCGTGTACCAGCCATAGATCTTGTTGAGCCTTCGCTTGAAGGCGGGCGCGCTCATGGTCCGCTTGTCTCGCTGTCGTCGTTGTGATTGATCGGCCTGGCACCCATCATGGGCATGCAGGGCCCCCTGGCAATCCTGATCTACCCGGGAAACCCACCGCAGCGCGCGCAAAAACGGCCCCGAAGGGCCGTTGTGCGAGGCGGCTGCAGCTTAGCGCTTGGCCAAACGGGTCCAGGTCTCGACCACGCTATCGGGGTTCAGCGACATCGAGGCGATGCCTTCCTGGGCCAGCCAGTCGGCAAAGTCCGGGTGGTCGCTGGGGCCCTGGCCGCAGATGCCGATGTACTTGCCGGTGGCCCGGCAGGCGGCGATGGCACGCGAGATCAAGGCCTTGACGGCCGGATCGCGCTCGTCGAAGTCGCCGACCAGCTGCTCGTGGCCCGAATCACGGTCCAGGCCCAGCGTCAACTGGGTCAGGTCGTTGGAGCCTATCGACATGCCGTCGAAATGCTCCAGGAACTGCTCGGCCAGGATGGCGTTGCTGGGCACCTCGCACATCATGATCAGGCGCAGGCCGTCCTGGCCGCGCTTGAGGCCACGATCGCCCAGCATGGCGACGACGCGCTCGGCCTGGCGCACCGTGCGCACGAAGGGCACCATGATCTCGACATTGGTCAGCCCCATGTCGATGCGCACCCGCTTCAGCGCCTCGCATTCCATCGCGAAGGCGTCCTGGAAGTCGCCGCTGATATAGCGGGAAGCGCCGCGGAAGCCCAGCATCGGGTTCTCTTCATCGGGCTCGTAGCGCGAGCCGCCGATCAGCTTGCGGTACTCGTTGCTCTTGAAGTCCGACAAACGCACGATCACCGGGCGGGGCCAGAAGGCGGCGGCAATGGTGGCCACGCCCTCGACCAGCTTGTCCACATAGAAGGCGCGCGGCGAGGCGTGGCCGCGCGCCACCGACTCTACCGCCTTCTTCAGGTCCGCATCGACATTCGGATAGTCGAGGATGGCCTTCGGGTGCACGCCGATATTGTTGTTGATGATGAACTCCAGCCGTGCCAGGCCGACGCCGGCGCTGGGCATCTGGCAGAAGTTGAAGGCCAGCTGCGGGTTGCCGACGTTCATCATGATCTTGACCGGGCAGTAGGGCAGCTCGCCGCGCAGCACCTCGGTGACCTCGGTCTCAAGCAGGCCGTCGTAGATGTGGCCGGTGTCGCCCTCGGAGCAAGCCACGGTGACCAGCTGGCCGTCCTTCAGCGTCTCGGTCGCGTCACCACAGCCAACCACGGCCGGGATGCCCAGCTCGCGGGCGATGATGGCGGCGTGGCAGGTACGGCCGCCACGATTCGTGACGATGGCGGCGGCGCGCTTCATCACCGGCTCCCAGTTCGGGTCGGTCATGTCGGTGACCAGCACATCGCCGGGCTGGACGCGGTCCATCTCGGCAATGCTGTGCACCAGGCGCACCGGGCCGGTGCCTATCTTCTGACCGATGGCGCGGCCCTCGGCCAGCACGGCGCTATGGCCCTTGAGCTTGTAACGGTGCTCGGCCTTGCCCTCGGCCTGGCTCTTCACCGTCTCGGGGCGGGCCTGCAGGATGTAGATCTGGCCATCGATGCCGTCGCGGCCCCATTCGATGTCCATCGCGCGGCCATAGTGCTGCTCGATGATCAGCGCGTAGCGGGCCAGCTCGGTGACCTCGGCGTCATTCAGCGAATAGCGGTTGCGCTGCTCGGGTGCGGTGTCCACCGTCTTGACCAGACGGCCGGTGGCGGCCTTCTCCTCGGGCGAGGCAAACTCCATCCGAATCAGCTTGGAGCCGAGGTTGCGGCGTATCACGGCCACCTTGCCGCGCGCCAGCGCCGGCTTGTGGACGTAGAACTCGTCGGGGTTGACGGCGCCCTGCACCACGGTTTCGCCAAGGCCGTAGCTGGAGGTGATGAAGACCACGTCCTTGAAGCCGGACTCGGTGTCCATCGTGAACATCACGCCAGACGAGCCCAGGTCGGAGCGCACCATGCGCTGCACGCCGGCCGACAGGGCCACTTCGCTGTGCTCGAAGCCCTTGTGCACCCGGTAGCTGATGGCGCGGTCGTTGTACAACGAGGCGAACACCTCCTTGAGCTTGTGCAGCACCGTCTCGATGCCGACAACGTTCAGGAAGCTTTCCTGCTGGCCGGCGAAGGAGGCATCGGGCAAGTCTTCGGCGGTGGCCGACGAGCGCACGGCAAACGAGGCTTCCGGGTTGCCAGCGCTGATGCGGGCGAACTCGGCGCGGATCGCCGCTTCCAGATCGGCCGGGAAGGGCTGGGCCTCGACCCAGCCGCGGATTTCGGCCCCGGCCTCGGCCAGTGCGCGCACGTCGTCGGTGTTCAGGGCCGCCAGACGGGTCTTGATGCGCTCATCCAGGCCCTCGTAGTTCAGGAAGGCCCGGAAGGCGTGGGCGGTGGTGGCAAAGCCACCCGGCACGCGCACGCCACTGGCGGCAAGCTGGGAAATCATTTCGCCGAGGCTGGCGTTCTTGCCGCCGACCACCTCGACATCGCTCATTCTCAGGTGCTCAAACGGTACGACCAGGGCGGTCGCCTCATAGTTGGCAGACATAGGGAAACTCCATAAGGTTGAAAAACCGGGGTTCCCGCGTCAATTCGATCAACCATGCCATGCGCGGCGCAACGGGCGCTCTGGCGCATGGGTCTGCACCCATTTGTAGATTCTGATTCGAGGGAGACAGTGTGCACGGCCGGGCGTCGCGGAGAAGATGTTCGGGATTCTACGGGCAAGCCCTTCTATGATGGGCACTTACCCTGAACTCAATGCCCCGCCATGCCCAATCGCTCTGTGTACTTTGTCTCGGACGGTACGGCCATCACGGCCGAAACCTTTGGCAAATCGATACTGGCCCAGTTCCCGGGCAAGCCGCGGCTGGTGCGCCGGCCCTTCATCGACTCCGAAGACAAGGCCCGGCAGGTGATCAACGAGATCAATGTGCTGGGCGCGACCGAGGGCAAGCGGCCGGTGGTCTTTGTCACGCTGGTGGATTTGTCGGTGCTGGCCTTCTTCAAGGCCCATTGCAAGGGCCTGGTGCTGGACATGTTCAACACCTTCATCGAGCCGCTGGAGGCCGAGTTCGCCGTCAAGTCCAACCACCGCGTGGGGCGCTTCTCCGATGTGGCCAAGAGTCAGGAGTACCACGACCGCATCGAGGCGATCAACTTCTCGCTGGCCCATGACGATGGCCAGGCGACCCGCAATATCGAGGCCGCCGACGTGATACTGGTCGGCGTCAGCCGCTGCGGCAAGACGCCGACGTCCCTCTACCTGGCCATGCAGCACGGCATCAAGGCCGCCAACTACCCGCTGATCCCCGAGGATTTCGAGCGCGGCAAGCTGCCCTCGATGCTGGCCCCGCACAAGAAGCGCTGCTTCGGCCTGACCATTGACCCGGACCGGCTGAGCCAGGTCCGCAACGAGCGCCGCCCGGGCAGCAAATATGCCTCGCTGGCGAACTGCCGCTACGAGGTCAATGAGGCCGAGGCAATGATGAAGCGCGAGGGCATTGCCTGGCTGTCATCGACCCACAAGTCGATCGAGGAGATCTCGGCGACGATATTGCGGGACATCAAGCCCGACGCCTTGGCGATTTACTGAGGCGTTGCGACAAGGCGCTGCCTGGCCGACTCGTACAGGCAGATCGCCGCCGCGCTGGCGACATTCAGCGATTCCTCGCCGCCCGGCTGCGGGATGCGCACGGTCAGCGCACAGCGGGCCATCAGCTCGTCGCTGATGCCCTGCCCTTCATGGCCCAGCACCCAGGCGCAGGGCTGGGGCAGGCTCAGCTGCTGCAGCTCCCGCTCGGCATAGGAGCTGGTGGCCACCATCGCCGCCTGCAGGCCGTCCAGATCGGCCAGGCTCAGGCCCTCGACCAGATTCAGCGCGAAATGTGCGCCCATGCCGGCCCGCAGGACCTTGGGCGACCACAGCGCGGCCGTGCCTTTCAGGGCAAGCACCTGGCGCACGCCCAGCGCCGAGGCGCTGCGCAGAATGCTGCCAACATTGCCGGCGTCTTGCAGCCGGTCCAGGATCACACTGTCCACTGCGGGCAAGACGGCCGCCGACGCCAGATGCGGCACCTCGAAACCAAGCTCGGCCGGTGACTCCAGCCCGCTGATGCTCTTGAACAGCGCGCGCGGCACGATCACCACCTTGGGCGCCTGCTCGGCCAGCGCACGCAGCTCCGGCTGGCCCCAGCCCTCCTCGGTCAGCAGGGCCAGGCTCAAGGCATGGCCGCGCTGCAGGCAGGCCCGGGCCAGATGGTCGCCCTCCAGCCAGACGGAGCCGAGCTTGCGGTAGGCGCCGGCGTCCTGCGACAGCTTGCGCAGGCGCATCAACAGCGGGTTGTCTCGCGAGGTGATGTGCAGCGGCTGTTTCGTGAGGCTCATCGCGCCTGCTCCAGGCAAAGTCGTACCGGGCCGAACGTGCGCCTGTGCCAGGCGCAGGCACCGTGCTCGCGCAGGGCCTGCAGGTGCTCGGCCGTCGGATAGCCCTTGTGGGTGGCGAAACCATAGTGCGGATGGGCCTCGTGCATGGCCAGGCATTGGCGGTCGCGCGAGACCTTGGCCAGTATCGACGCGGCCGAAATGGCCTTGACCTTGCTGTCACCCTTGACGATGGCCTCAGCCGGAATCTTCAACAGCGGAATGCGGTTGCCGTCGACCAGCACCTTGGCCGGCTTCAGGCGCAGGCCCTCGACGGCGCGCTTCATTGCCAGCATCGTCGCGTGCAGGATGTTCAGCCGGTCTATCTCCTCGACGCTGGCCTCGGCAATGCAAAAGCACAGGGCCTTGGCGTGGATCTCGTCGAACAGCCGCTCGCGGGTGCGCTCGCTCAAGACCTTGGAGTCATTCAGGCCCTTGATCGGCTGCAGCTCGTCGAGTATCACGGCCGCGGCCACCACCGGCCCGGCCAGCGGCCCACGGCCGGCCTCATCGACGCCGGCCATCAGGCCCGGGCCGTCCCAGATCAGGCCCATCTGTTCAGGCCTTGTTGAGGATTTTCGCGATGGCATCGGTGGCAATCTGGGCGGTGTTGCAGCGCAGCAGCTGGTGCTGTTCCATGAAGCGGGCCTGCACCGCTTCGCAGCGCGCCGGGTCGTCAAGCCAGGACAGTGCAGCGGCGGCGAGCGCCTCGGGCGTGCAGTCGTCCTGCAGCAGTTCGGGCACCAGGAAATCGCGGGCTAGCACATTGGGCAGGCCCACCCAGGGCTGGTAGCGCCGGCCGCGTATGCGCAGCCAGTTCAGCCAGTGCATGCGGTACGCGATGACCATGGGCCGTTTGAACAGGGCCGCCTCAAGCGTTGCCGTGCCGCTGGCCACCAGCGTGATGTCGCAGGCGGCCAGCGCCTCGTGCGAGCGGCCGTCCAGCTGTTGCAGATTCACATTCGGCGCAAAGCGCTGCACCAGCGGCGTGATCAGCTCGGCCAGGCCCGGTGCCACCGGCATCACGAAGCGCAGCTCGGGCCGCGCCAGCTGCAACAGCGCGGCGGCCTGCAGCAGCGGCTGGGCGATGAAGCGGATCTCGCTCCTGCGGCTGCCGGGCAGCAGGGCGACGACGGTATCTCTGTCGTTCAGCCCCAGCGCCTTGCGGCTGGCGACCTTGGGTGGCTGCAGGGGAATCGCGTCGGCCAGCGGATGGCCGACATAGGTGGCGGCAATGCCATGCTGCTGCAGCAGCGCCGGTTCGAACGGGAACAGGCACAGCACATGGTCGACGGCACGGGCAATCTTCTGTACCCGCTCGCCGCGCCAGGCCCAGATCGACGGGCAGACAAAATGCACCGTCTTGACGCCGGCTTCGCGCAGCTTCAGCTCCAGGCCGAAATTGAAGTCGGGGGCATCGACGCCGATGAAGAGTTCGGGCTTGTCGGCCAACAGGCGCTGGGCCAGCTGATCGCGTATGCCCATGATCTCGCGGTAGTGCAGCAGGGCATCCACATAGCCGAATACCGACAGCTTGTGGTGCGGCCACCAGGCATCGAAGCCCTGGGCGGCCATCTTGGGCCCGCCTATGCCGTGAGCCGTCAGCCCCGGCCAGCGGGCGCGCAGGCCGCCGAGCAGCAGGCCGGCCAGCAGATCACCGGACGCCTCGCCGGCGACCATCGCCAAACGTGGCGTCTTGTCACTCATGTCTAGCGCACGATGCCGCGCGTCGAGGCGGTCAGGAAGTCCAGCATCAGGTCCACATCGCCGGCGGCCTCGGGCACGGCCTCGCGCTGGGCGGCGATCTCGGCCTTGGCCTGGTCCAGCGTCAGACCCTTGCGATACAGGCTGCGGTACATCTGCTTGACGACGCCGATGCGCTCGGGCGCGAAGCCGCGGCGCTTCAGGCCCTCGCTGTTCAGGCCGGTGGCCTGGGCCGTGTTGCCGGAGGCCATCACGAAGGGCGGCACGTCCTGGAACACGATGCTGCCCATGCTGGTCATGCAATGGGCACCGAACTTGACGAACTGATGCACGACGGTGAAACCGCCGAAGATCACCCAGTCACCGACCTCGACGTGGCCGGCCAGCTGCGCATTGTTGGCGAAGATGGTCTTGTTGCCGATGATGCAGTCGTGGGCAATGTGCACATAGGCCATCAACCAGTTGTCATCGCCGATACGGGTCACGCCGCCGTCCTGCGCCGTGCCCCGGTTGAAGGTGCAGAACTCGCGGATGGTGTTGCGGTCACCTATCACCAGCTCGGTCGGCTCGCCCGCGTATTTCTTGTCCTGCGGCGCGGCGCCGATCGAGCCGAACTGGAAGATGCGGTTGTCGCGGCCGATGCGGGTATGGCCCTCGATCACGCAGTGCGGGCCGACGGTGGTGCCAGCGGCGATCTGCACATCGGGGCCGATCAGCGTGTAGGCGCCAACGGTGACCGACTCATCGAGCCGGGCCTTGGGATCGACCAGGGCGGTGGGGTGAATCTGGGCCATGACCGACTCCGGTTCAGGACTCGATGCGACGCATCGCGCAGATCAGCTCGGCCTCGACGGCCAGCTCTTCGCCGACCAGCGCACGGGCGGTGAACTTGAAGATGCCGGCCTTGGCGCGACCCAGGGTCACTTCCAGGGTCAGCTGGTCGCCGGGCTCAACCGGGCGCTTGAAGCGGGCATTGTCGATGCCGACGAAGTAGTAGACAGTCTTGTCGTCGAGTACCGCCCCGGCCGACTCGACGGCCAGTATGGCGGCGGCCTGGGCCAGCGCCTCGATCATCAGCACGCCGGGCATGACCGGGCGGTTCGGATAGTGGCCGGTGAAGAAGTGCTCGTTGATGGTGACGTTCTTGATGGCGCGAATGCTCACGCCCTTGTTCAGCTCGAGCACGCGGTCGACCAGCAGCATCGGGTAGCGATGCGGCAGGCGTTTGATGATTTCGTGTATGTCCATCATGGAGTGATCTTCTTTTCGAGAGCGCGCAAGCGTTCCCGCAATGCATGCAATTGTCTGAGTGTGGCGGCGTTCTTTTCCCAGGACGCATTGTCGTCGAACGGGAACACGCCGCTGTAATGGCCCGGCTTGGCAATCGTGCGCGTGACCACGGTCGCGGCCGACACATGGACATGGTCGGCCAGGCTCAGATGGCCGAGGATGATGGCCCCGCCGCCGACCGTGCAATGCGCGCCGATGGTGGCGCTGCCGGCCACCCCGGCGCAGCCCGCCATCGCGGTATGCGCACCGACCTTCACGTTGTGGCCGATCTGCACCAGGTTGTCGAGCTTGACGCCGTCTTCCAGCACGGTGTCGTCCAGCGCGCCGCGGTCTATGCAGCTGTTGGCGCCGATCTCGACGTCATTGCCGATGCGCACGGCGCCGAGCTGTTCGATCTTTTCCCAGCGGCCTTCGGTCGGGGCGAAGCCGAAGCCATCCGCACCGATGACGGCACCGCTGTGGATGATGCAGCGTTGGCCGATCACGCAATCGAAGCCGATGGTGACGCGGGGCGACAAGCGGCTGCCCTCCCCCACCTGCGCCCGCTCGCCGATCACGCAGTGCGCGCCGATGCGTGCGCCGGCGGCAATACGTGCATGGGCCTCGATCACCGCCAGCGGGCCTATGTCCACACCCTCGCCGATCTGGGCCGAGGCATCGATCAGGGCCGACGGGTGGATGCGCGGCGCGCTCAAGGGCCGCGCACGCTGCGCCCACCACTGCGTGCAGCGGGCGAAGTACAGGTAAGGGTCGGGGGTGACGATGGCGGCGCCGCGGGCGGCGGCCGCATCGCGCATCGCCGGCGCCACGATCACGCAGGCGGCCTGGGTCGAGGCCAGCTGCGACTGGTAGCGCGGGTTGGAGAGGAATGACAGCGTCTGTGCGTCGGCCGAATCCAGCGGGCCCAACCGCGCAAGCTTGATGGCGCTGGCAGAACCGGGTGCGCCGACCAATTCGCCGCCCAGGGCAGCGATCAGCTCACCCAGTTCGACTTCAATCACCGCAGCGGGTCACGAGAAACAACGCCGGGCCGCCCCAAGTGTTTCTCCTCCCCCTCGGGGGGCGGACGGCGCAAGGCGACGGCCTTGGGGGCACTTACTTGCCACCCTGAGCATTGAGCAGGTCTATCACCTTCTTGGTGATGTCGATGCGGTTGCTGGCATGCAGCGCGTCCTGCACGATCAGGTCGTACTTGTCGTTGTCGAATATCTGCTTGATGACGCGGTTGGCGCGATCGACGACACCTGACAGCTCCTCGTTCTTGCGCTGAGTCAGGTCTTCCTGCCACTCGCGGCGCTTGCGCTGCAGATCGCGGTCCTGCTCGACCAGATCACGCTGGCGGCGGTTGCGCTCGGATTCGGCCAGCGTCGGTGCGTCCTTCTCCAGCTTCTCGGCGGAGGTGCGCAGACGGGTCTCGATATCCTTGAGCTCCTTCTCGCGCTTGCCGAATTCGGCTTCCAGCTTCAGCTGTGCCGCCTTGGCCAGATTGGCTTCACGCAGCACGCGCTCGCTGTTCACATAGCCGATCTTCAGTTCCTGCGCCTGCAAGGCAGCCGTAGGCAAGGTCATCATGGCCGCCAGGGCCAAGGATTTCAGCAGCGTGCTCTTCATCAGAATGCAGTCCCGATCTGGAATTGGAGTTTCTCGATTCTATCCGTGGGCTTCTTGCGCAATGGCGTGCCCCAGCTCAGCTTCAGCGGCCCCATCGGCGAGATCCAGCTGATGCCAAGCCCTGCCGAAGTGCGCAGGTCGCCGGCCTTGATCTTTTCATGCTCGGCCCAGACATTGCCGGCGTCGAAGAAGCCGAACAGGCGGAAGGTCTTGTCATTGCCGGTGCCTGGCACCGGAATGTACAGCTCGGCGTTGATGTTCACGCGCCGGTTGCCGCCGATATAGGAGTTGGTGATGTCCACCGGGCCCAGCGTACCGGGCTCGAATACCCGCACCGAGCCCAGGCCGCCGCCCTGGAAGTTCTTGAACACCGGATACGGCCGTCCACCCAGGCCCTTGCCCCAGCCCAGCTCGGCATTGATGCCCCAGGTGAACTTGGCGTACAGCGGGAAGTACTGCTGATACTGCAGATTGGCACGGGCATAGCGGGCATCGCCGACCGGGCTCAACTCCAGATTGACACGCTGCATCTTGCCGGCCGTCGGCGACAACAGGCTGTCGCGCTCATCGCGCTGCCAGCCCAGCGTCAGCGGGAAGCTGGTGCTGGTGGCGCCGAACAGCTCGCGATAACGGTTCAGATTCTCCGGCAGACCCTTGTCGGTGGTGATCTCGGTGCGCTCATAGCCAAGCCCCAGGAACACGACGTCGAACTCGGACAGGGGCACGCCGAACTTCAGCCCGGCGCTGTGCGTCACGTACTCGTACTCTTCGCCCAGATTGTTGTAAGGCCTGACGGTGCGATAACCCAGATCGACGGTGCGCGAGACGCCATCGACGGTGAAATAGGGGTCGGTGGTGCTGAGCACCAGCGCACGGCCGGTCTTGCCGGTGTTGACCTCGACGCCGAGGTAATGGCCCGAGCCGAAGACATTGTCCTGCTTGATCGAGCCGGTGAAGCTGAGCTTTTGCGCGCTCGAATAGCCGGCGCCGACGGTGATGTTGCCGGTGGGCTTTTCCTTGACGGTGACGGTCAGATCGACCTGGTCCGGCGCGCCGGCGACCTCATTGGTCTCGACGCCCGCGTCGCTGAAATAGCCGAGGCGGTTGACGCGGTCGGTGGACAGCTTGATGCGCTGGCCGTCATACCAGGCCGACTCGAACTGGCGGAACTCCCGGCGCACGACCTCGTCGCGGGTGCGTGAGTTGCCCGACACATTGACGCGGCGCACATAGACGCGGCGCTGCGGTTCGGCGACAAAAGTGACCACCACCTGGCCGGTGGCGCGATCGATCTCGGGCCGGCTTTCAACACGGGCAAAGGCATAGCCGTAGGAGCCGAACAGATCGGTGAAGGCACGGGTGGTGTTGGCCACCAGCTCGCCGCGGTAGGCCTGACCGGGCTTCAGCGCGATCAGGCTCTTGAAGTCTTCCTCGCGGCCGAAGTACTCGCCCTCAAGCTTGACCGCCGTCACCGTATAGGGCTGGCCCTCGTTGACCGTGATCGAGATATTGATGCTCTGCTTGTCCGGCGAGATCGTCACCTGGGCCGACTCGACGGCGAACTCCAGATAGCCGCGGTTCAGGTAGTAGGAGCGCAGCGTCTCCAGATCGGCATTCAGCTTGGAGCGCGAATATCGGTCGGTCTTGGTGTACCAGGTCAGCCAGCCGCTGCTGGTCTGCTCCAGCAGGCCGGTCAGGGTCGACTCGGAGAACACCTTGCTGCCCAGGATGCGGATCTGGCCGATCTTGGCCGGTTCGCCCTCGGCAACGGCAAAGCTGACGTTGACGCGGTTGCGCTCGATCGGGGTGATCGTCGTCACCACCTCGGCGCCGTAAAGACTGCGGGTCAAGTATTGCCGCTTCAACTCCTGCTCGGCGCGGTCGGCCAGGGCCTTGTCGAAGGGCAGGCCCTCACCGATGCCGACCTCCTTCAGCGACTTGGTCAGTGCCTCGTTGTCGAACTCCTTCAGACCGACGAAGCTGACGTTGGCAATCACCGGGCGCTCGTCGATATAGACGACCACCGAGGTGCCGTCGATGGCAATGCGCACGTCCTTGAACAAGCCGGTGGCGAACAGCGCACGCAGCGCGGCGGCGCCCTTCTCGTCGCTGTAGGTGTCACCGATGCGAAAGGGCAGCGAGGCGAATACGGTGCCGGGGTCGGTGCGCTGCAGGCCCTCGACGCGGATGTCTTTCAACACAAAGGGATCAACGGCCCACACATTGCCGGACTGCAGGGCAGCGGCAAGGGCAACGGTCAGGAGAGCGGGGCGCAAGCGCGGGCTGGAGCGAAAGGATGATGACATGAGGTAATCAGTGCAGGCCCATCAGGCGGGCCACATCGTTGGAAAGGGCCAGTGACATCATCAGCAGCATCGCGAACGCGCCAGCGCGCTGCAGCCACTTCAACCACCATTCGGAGACCGGCCGGCCGGTCACTCCCTCGAAAAGATAATACATGAGGTGCCCCCCATCGAGCATGGGCAAAGGCAGCAGGTTCAACACCCCCAGGCTGACACTCACCATCGCGAGAAAGCCGAGATAATAAGACACTCCGAGCCGCACGGACTGCCCGGCATAGTCGGCGATGGTGATGGGGCCGCTGAGATTGCGCAGCGAAGCCTCGCCGATCAGCATGCGGCCGAAGATCTTCAGGCTCATCGTGGACACGTCCCAGGTGCGCTCCACGCCCCGCAGCAGGCCCTGGACGGGGCCGTAATCGACCGTCACGATTTCCGGCGCCGCGCCGACAAAGGCCTCGATCCGGCCGATTTGCCGGGTACCGTCCTGTGCCACCACCGGTAGCACATTCAGGTCCATCACCTGACCGGCCCGCTCCACATGCCACAGCATCTCGCGCGGCTGACCCTTGTCCAGTGATTGACGGATCTGCTCGCGCAGCATCGCCGCGTCGCTGATCGTCACGCCATCGACCGACAGCACGCGGTCGCCCGCACGCAGGCCGGCCTTGGCCGCCGGCCCGGCGGCCTTGACCTCGCCCAGCACCGGCTCGCTATACGGGCCGCCCAGGCCGATCTTGCGCAGCAGCTCGGCGTCCAGCTCCTGGTCGGCAAGGCTGGCGGTGCCCAGCACCAGATTGCGGCGGCCCCGACCATCGCGGTCGGTCACGGTCAGGTGCAGGTTCTCGCCCTTGCTCAACGCGCGGGTCAGCTGCCAGCGCAGCTCGGGCAGCGAGCGCACTTCCTCCCAGGCCAGGCCATCGCTGGAACCCGCCTGCACCCAGTCGCCGGCACGCATGCCGGCGCGCTGGGCGAGGCTCTCGGCCACTGGCGAACCCAGCACGGCCTTGGGCTCGTCCAGGCCTATCCAGTTGGCGCAGGCATAGAGCAGTATGGCCAACAGCAGGTTCGCGATCGGCCCTGCCGCGACGATGGCCGTGCGCTGGCGCAGGCTCTTGTTGTTGAAGGCCTGGCTGCGCAGGCCCTCGGGCACCGGCCCTTCGCGCTCGTCAAGCATGCGCACATAGCCGCCCAGCGGCAAGGCGCAGAGCGTGAACTCGGTGTCCGACGGGCTGCGCTGGCGGCGCCAGATCACCTGACCGAAGCCGACCGAGAAGCGCAGCACCTTCACGCCGCAGGCCCGGGCAACGCGGTAGTGGCCGTACTCATGCACGACGATCAGCACGCCCAGGGTCAGCACAAAGGCCAGCAGGGTGATCATGGGGCCAGGCCTCGCGCCAGTTGCTGCGCATGGGCGCGGGCACGTTGATCGAGCGCCAGCAGCCCCTCCAGCGAGTGGGTGTCACCGGCCTCGGGATGCACGGCGGCCAGGGTCTGCTCGTTGAGCTGATGGATCTGGTCGAAGCGGATCTGGCGTTCCAGGAAGGCGGCCACGGCCACCTCGTTGGCGGCGTTCAGCACGGCCGTGCTGCCCTCGGGTGCGGCCATCGCCGCCCATGACAGGGCCAGGCCCGGATAGCGGGCATGGTCGGGCGGCTCGAAGCTCAGGCCACCCAGCGCATGGAAGTCCAGCGCCTCGGCGCCCGATTCGATGCGCTCGGGGAAGGACAGGCCGTAGGCGATCGGGACGCGCATGTCCGGCGTGCCCAACTGGGCCAGTACCGAGTTGTCGCGGCAGACGACCATCGAATGCACGATCTGCTGCGGATGGATCAGCACTCGCACCTGTTCGGGCTTCAGGTCGAACAACCAGCGCGCCTCTATCACCTCCAGCGCCTTGTTCATCATCGTCGCCGAATCGACCGAGATCTTGCGGCCCATGACGAAGTTCGGATGGGCACAGGCCATCTCGGGCGTGACCTCGCGCATCGTCGCCGGATCGCGGGTGCGGAACGGGCCGCCGGAAGACGTCAGCAGGATGTGGTCAATGCGCTGCGCCCAGGCCGAGCGATCTTCGGGCAGGCACTGGAAGATCGCCGAATGCTCGCTGTCGATCGGCAACAGCATCGCCCCGCCCTGCTGCACCGCCTGCATGAACAAGGCGCCGCCGACGACCAGGGCCTCCTTGTTGGCCAGCATCAAGCGCTTGCCGGCGCGCGCAGCGGCCAGGCAAGGCGCCAGGCCCGCGGCACCGACGATCGCCGCCATCACCGAATCGACCTCAGGATGGGCGGCGATATCGGCAAGCGCCTGCGCGCCGTCCAGCACCTCGGTGCGCGAACCCTCGTCGCGCAGCTTGTCGCGCAGCTGCCGGGCAGCGGCAGCATCGGGCATCAGCGCATAGCGCGGTTGCCACCGCATCACCTGTGCGAACAGCTCATCGACACGGCTCATCGCACTGAGCGCGAAGACGTCATAGCGCTCGGGATGGCGCGCAATCACATCCAGGGTGTTGGTGCCGATCGAGCCGGTGGAGCCGAGTACGCAGACGCGTTGGCGTTGGATGGATGCAGACATGTCAGAAATACCGGGAATGCGAGGCCAGGGCCATCGCCAAAGGGAAGACCGGCAGCAGCGCGTCGACGCGGTCAAGCACGCCGCCGTGGCCGGGCAGCAAGCCGCTGCTGTCCTTGGCGCCGCAGGCGCGCTTGATCAGCGATTCGAACAGGTCACCAACGACGCTCATCGCGCTGAGCAGCAGCAGGGCCAGCAGGGCGATCAGCCAGCCAAATTTGACGAACAGTAGCTGGTAGAGGCTGGGGCCATCGACGATAAGCTGCTGGTCGATCACGAAGGCCCACAGCAGTGCCAGTGCGAACACGCCGGCCATGCCGCTCCAGACGCCCTCCCAGCTCTTGCCGGGACTGATGGCCGGGGCCAGCTTGCGTTTGCCAAAGGCTCGGCCGCCGAAGTAGGCGGCAATATCGGCCATCCAGACGAGGCAGAAAATGGACAGCAGGAAGTTGATGCTCATCGCCTTGGCCTGGGCCATGGCCAGCCAGGCCGCCCACAGGCACAGCAGGCCCAGGGCCAGGCGCGGCGCCTTGCCCAGGCGCGGCCAGCCCGCAGGGCCCAGGCTCAGCGCATAGGCACCACCCAGCACCCAGGCCAGGCTGACACCCCACCAGACCCAGGACGGCATCGCATGCAGGCCGACACTGAGCAGCGTGCCTGCGCAAAGGGCCGCCGTCAGGCCGCCATAGGCCAGCGCAGCGGCGCCGGCCAGGCCATTGAGCCGCGCCCATTCCCAGCCGGCGGCGGCAATCAGCACCAGGGTGAGCAGTGCAAAAGGCCAGGGCGAGGCCGCGAACAGTGCCGGCAGCAGGATCGCCAGAAGCACCACGGCCGTGACAATCCGTTGTTTGAGCAAGGTCAGGCTCCTAGAGCGGCCACAGCATCTGCGGTCTTGACGCCGCCAAAGCGCCGGTCGCGCAGGCGGAACTCCTGTATTGCGGCGTCCAATTGCGTTTCACCAAACTCCGGCCACAGGCAGTCGGAGAACACGAACTCGGAATAGGCCACCTGCCAGAGCAGGAAGTTGCTGATGCGCACCTCGCCGCCGGTGCGGATGAACAAATCGGGGTCGGGTGCATAGCTCATGGCCATGAACTGCGACAGCTTGGCTTCGTCCAGCTGATCCGGCGAGACGCCTGCGCGCATCGCCTGCTTGCAGGCTTGCACCACATCCCAGCGGCCACCGTAGTTGAAGGCCACCGACAGGGTCAACTTGGTGTTGTGCTGGGTGGCCGTCTCGGCCTCATTCCAGGCCGCACGCAGCTTGTCGGACACCGCATCGCGGTCACCGACGATGCGGATGCGCACGCCCATGCTACCCATGCGGGCCAGATAGCGCGACACCGCCGCCAGCACCAGGCCCATCAGGCCCGAGACCTCGTCGCTGGGCCGCTTCCAGTTCTCGGACGAGAAGGCGAACACGGTGACGTACTCGATCTTGCGGTCGATGCAGGCCTGCACCACCTTGACCAGGCTGTCGACACCGGCCTTGTGGCCGAAGAAGCGCGGCAAAAAGCGCTTCTTGGCCCAGCGCCCGTTGCCGTCCATGACGATGGCAACGTGGCGCGGCACGATGGAGGTCTCGCTACTCACCGGGGCGCAGGAGCTCAAACGGCCATGATCTCGGCTTCCTTGCCCGAGATCAGCTTGTCGATCTCGGCGATCACCGCGTTGGTGAGCTTCTGGATCTCGTCCAGGCTGCGGCGCTCGTCGTCCTCGGTGATCAGCTTGTCTTTCAGCAGCTTCTTGGCATGCTCGTTGGCGTCGCGGCGCAGATTGCGCACGGCAATGCGGCAGTCCTCACCGGCGTTGCGCACCACCTTGGTCAGGTCGCGGCGGCGCTCTTCGGTCAGCGCGGGCATGGGCACGCGTATCAGCTCGCCCTGCGAGGCCGGGTTCAGGCCCAGGTCGGATTCGCGAATCGCCTTCTCGATCTTTGGCGCCAGGTTCTTTTCCCAGGGCTGCACGCTGATCGTGCGGGCGTCCAGCAGAGTCACGTTGGCGACCTGGCTGATCGGCACCATGGACCCGTAATAGTCCACATGGACCTGGTCGAGGATGCCGGGATGGGCACGGCCGGTACGGATCTTCTGCAGATCGCCCTTGAAGGACTCGATGGACTTGGCCATCTTCTGCTCTGCGTTCTGCTTGATTTCTGCAATGCTCATAGTGGGGGCCTCTTCAATGACGCATCAAACGTGGACGAGTGTGCCCTCGTCCTCGCCCATCACCACGCGCTTGAGCGCGCCCGGCTTGAAGATGCTGAACACCTTGATGGGCAATTTCTGGTCGCGGCACAGCGCAAACGCCGTCGCATCCAGCACCTGCAGGTTCTTCGCGATGGCCTCGTCGAAGCTGATGCGGTGATAGCGCGTGGCGCTAGGGTCTTTCTTGGGATCGGCCGTATAGACGCCGTCCACCTTGGTCGCCTTCAGCACGATTTCGGCACCGACCTCGGCGCCGCGCAACGCTGCGGCCGTGTCGGTGGTGAAGAAGGGGTTGCCGGTACCGGCACCAAAGATCACGACCTTGCCTTCTTCGAGATACTGCAGCGCCTTGGGGCGCACATAGGGCTCGACCACCTGCTCGATGGCAATGGCCGACATGACCCGCGCGGTCATGCCTTCCTGGCGCATCGTGTCGGCAAGCGCCAGGGCATTCATCACCGTGGCCAGCATGCCCATATAGTCGGCCGTGGCGCGATCCATGCCGACCGAGCCGCCCGCGACACCGCGGAAGATATTGCCGCCGCCGATGACCACAGCCACCTCGACGCCCATCTGCGTGACCTCGCGGATCTCGCGCACCATGCGCACGATGGTCGCGCGGTTGATGCCATAGGCGTCGTCACCCATCAGGGCTTCGCCGGAGAGTTTGAGCAGGATTCTTTTGTGCGCGGGCATTCTGACCTCGGAAGCTAGGTGGATGAGCGCCATGTCGGTCGGGCGACGCCGCCCTGCCTTCACGGCCCCAAGTGTAAAGGGCGCCAGGAGGCGCCCTTTCGTTGCTTACTGCCCCTTGGCAGCAGCGACCTGTGCCGCCACTTCGGCAGCAAAGTCGTCAACCTTCTTCTCGATGCCTTCGCCCACCACATACATGGTGAAGCCCTTGATTGCGGTGGCCTTGTCCTTGAGCATGGCGGCCACGGTCTGCTTGCCGTCTGCAGCCTTCACGAAGACCTGGTCGAACAGCGACACTTCCTTCAGGTACTTCTGCACCGAGCCTTCGACCATCTTGGCGACGATGTCGGCCGGCTTGCCGGATTCGGCAGCCTTTTGCGTGGCCACCGAACGCTCTTTCTCGATCAGAGCGGCAGGCACGTCGTTGGACGACAGGGCGACCGGCTTCATTGCGGCGACGTGCATGGCGACGTCCTTGGCGGCGACATCGTCACCGTCGAACTCGACCATCACGCCGATGCGCGTGCCGTGCAGGTAGCTGGCCAGCTTGCCGCCGTTGGCATAGCGCTGGAAGCGGCGGATGGCCATGTTCTCGCCAATCTTGCCGATCAGGCCCTTGCGCACGTCTTCCAGCGTCGGGCCGAAACCGTCCTGCTCGTAGGCCAAAGCCGACAGCGCGGCCACATCGGCCGGGTTGTGCTTGGCAATCAGCTCGGCCGTGGCCTTGGTAAAGGCCAGGAAGCTGTCGTTCTTCGACACGAAGTCGGTTTCGCAGTTGATCTCGACCAGGGCGCCGGTCGTGCCATCGACAAAGGAGGACACCACGCCTTCGGCAGTGATGCGCGAAGCCGCCTTGCCAGCCTTGGAGCCGAGCTTGACGCGCAGCAGCTCTTCCGCACGCTCCATATCGCCCTCGGCTTCGGTCAGTGCCTTCTTGCACTCCATCATCGGGGCATCGGTCTTGGCGCGCAGTTCGGCCACCATGCTTGCTGTAATTGCCATTTTGTATCTCCGTTGAACGAGCTTGCAGCGTTGGCGGCCACTGGGGCTGCACCGCTGCTGGAAACAAGGTTCTGTGTAAAAAAGGGGCTGAAATCAGCCCCTGTGTTGGCGGCTGCTACGAGCTCAGGCGCCTTCGCTGACTTCCACGAATTCGTCGGAACCGGCGGCCACGGCGTGCACCACTTCGTTGGTCGCGTTGGCCTTGCCGTCCATCACCGCATCGGCAATGGCCTTGGCGTACAGGGCCACGGCCTTGGACGAGTCGTCGTTGCCGGGGATCACGTAATCGATGCCTTCGGGCGAGTGGTTGGTGTCGACGATGCCGATCACCGGGATGCCCAGCTTCTTGGCTTCGGCCACGGCAATCTTGTGGTAGCCGACGTCGATCACGAACATGGCGTCAGGCAGCGCGGTCATGTCCTGGATGCCGCCGATGTCTTTTTCCAGCTTGGCCAGGTCACGTGCGAACAGCAGCGCTTCCTTCTTGATCATCGACTCGGTGCCGGCTTCGACCTGAGCCTGCATGTCCTTCAGCTTCTTCAGCGAGCCCTTGACCGTCTTGAAGTTGGTCATCATGCCGCCCAGCCAGCGCTGGTCAACATAAGGCATGCCGACGCGCTGGGCTTCCATGGCGATCACTTCGCGGGCCTGGCGCTTGGTGCCGATCATCAGGATCGTGCCGCGGCGGGCTGCCAGCTGGCGCACGAACTTCATGGCTTCCTCGAACAGCGGCTGCGTCTTTTCGAGGTTGATGATGTGAATCTTGTTGCGATGGCCGTAGATATACGGGGCCATCTTGGGGTTCCAGAAGCGGGTTTGGTGACCAAAGTGGACGCCGGCTTCCAGCATTTCACGCATCGTAACGGACATGTTTCAACTCCAAAGGTTGGTTCTAAAATCCGGCTTGAATCGCGAGAGCTTCCGTAAGCCTTCGCAACACCTTTCAGCAGCCGGGTTTGTTTGGTCCGGGTCCATGACAACAGTCACGCACCACGAGGACCTGCGGTTTGATTTACCGAGCATTCCCGGCAAAACCCAAAGATTATATACCACCGATGACGCATGACCTGACCGGCACGGCCGACGCAGTACGAGCCGGGGCTGCCAGCGCCACCGGCCTGATGCAGGCCAGCATAGAGGCCGCCAATGGCAGCGCCTGCACCCGCGCCTTCGTGCGCACTTTTTTCGAAAGCGCCCTCACCCAGGCCATGGCGGTGGACCTGCAACTGGAGGCCGGCCTGCCGCTGCCGCCGCTGGCGGGCCTGGCGATCAGCGTCAAGGATTTGTTCGATGTGCAGGGTTTTCCCAGCACCGGTGCCTCGCGGGCCATGTCCGACGCGAAGCCGGCCGAGCGGGACTGCCTGGCCGTGCAGCGCCTGCGCCGCGCCGGCGCGGCGCTGATCGGCCATTGCAATATGAGCGAGTTCGCCTTTTCAGGTGTGGGCATCAACCCCCACTACGGCACGCCGCGCAATCCTGTCACCCTTAAGCTGGACAAGAAGCCGCGCATTCCGGGCGGCTCGACCTCGGGCGGCGCGGTCAGCGTGGCCGGCGGCGCAGCCTGGGCGACGCTGGGCTCGGACACCGGCGGCTCGATCCGCATCCCGGCCGCGCTGCAGGGCCTGGTCGGCTTCAAGAACACCAAGCGGCTGACGCCTCTGGACGGCGCGATCCCGCTGTCGCAAAGCCTGGACACGGCCTGCGCGATCACCCTGTCGGTGCGCGACGCCGTGCTGCTGCATGAGATCCTGTCCGACACCCGGGTACAGCTTACGCATAGACCGCTGCGCCAGCGCCGCTTTGCCGTGGCCAGAGAGCTGATGCAGGACGGCATGGATGCCACGGTTGCCACGGCTTTCGAGCGCACGCTGGCACAGCTGCGCGAGGCCGGTGCGCAGATCGAGGAAATCAGCATTGGCCCGCTGCTGGAGCTGGGCAAGCTGCTGGCCCGTGGCAGCCTTCCAGCGGCCGAGAGCTGGGCCTGGCACCGCCAGCGCATCAGCGAGCGCGAGGCCGACTACGACCCCCGCGTGGTGCAGCGCATTCGCACCGGCGAGCACATGAGCGCGGCCGACTATATCGATGTGGTCAATGGCCGGAGCGCCTGGATCACACGCATGCAGGCAGCGCTGCAGGGCGTCGACGCCGTGCTGAGCCCCACGGTGCCCATCGTCGCGCCGGAGATTGCCCCGCTTGTGGCCAGCGACGAGCACTTCTTCGCCGCCAACAGCCTGCTGCTGCGCAACACGGCGGTGGTCAATATGCTGGACGGCTGCGCCCTCTCGCTGCCTTGCCATACGTCCAGGGAGATGCCGGTCGGTCTGATGGTCTGGAATACAGCCCTGCAGGATGACACCGTGCTTGATGCGGGCTTGCAGATTGAAGCGGCACTCGCGCCGCATCGTCAGCCACCCGCACTGGTGGCTGCAACATGAAGGTCGCCGTGATTGGCGCCGGCATCATCGGCGTGACCACGGCCTACGAGCTGGCCGCCGACGGCCATCAGGTGACCGTGTTCGAGCGCAGTGGCAGCGTCGCCGCCGGCACCAGCTTTGCCAATGCCGGGATCGTCGCACCCGGCTATGTCAGCCCCTGGGCCGCCCCGGGCATGCCGGCCAAGGTTCTGCGAGGCCTGTTCAGCACCCACACGCCGGTGCGCCTGCATGCCACGATGGACATGGGCACGGTGCGCTGGCTGTGGAAGGCCTGGCGCGCCAGCCGGCTCAAGGCCTACCAGGCCAATCGAGCGGCGATGCATGGCCTGGCCAGCTACAGCCGCGACCGGCTGCACGAGCTGGTCCGCACCTTGAAGCTGGACTATGAGCGCGCCGATGGCTATCTGGTGCTGCTGCGCGGCGAGCGCGAGCTGGCCGGCATCCAGCCCGGCCTGCAGCTGTTGACCGAGCTGGGCCAGAAGCACCGCCTGCTCGACGCGGCCGAATGCCGGCAGGTCGAACCCGGGCTGAGCGCCGACACCGAGCTGCGCGCCGGCGTGCACCTGCCGCAGGACGAGGTCGGCAACTGCCGCCAGTTCGCCCACCTGATGAAGAACGAGGCGCAGCGCCTGGGCGTGCAGTTCCGCTTCCACACCACGGTGCAGCACCTCAGCCCGGGCGCCAAACCGCAGCTGATGCACCAGTACACGCCGCCGGGTGAAAGCCTCGGCGGCGCGCAGGACGCCGCGAACAGCGAGCTGGCCAGCGTTGCCGGCCCGGCGACACAGCCGATGGTCATGGGCCCGGTGCTGGAAGACTTTGATGCCATCCTGGTCTGCGCGGCCATGGGCGCGCCGGCGCTGCTGCACCCCCACGGCCTCAAGCTGCCGATGGCGGCTGTCTACGGCTATTCCATCACCGCACCGCTGCGCCATATCGAGGCCCATCCGGACCTCGGCCCCCGCGCGGGCCTGATGGACGAGCGCTACAAGGTGGCGATCAGTCGCCTGGGCCACCGCGTGCGTGTGGCCGGCAGTGCCGAGTTCGGTGGCGCGCCGGGGACCATGAACAAGGGCGCGATTGCTACGCTGTACAAGGTCCTGCATGACTGGTTCCCGGGTGCGGCGCAGAGCGGCAAGCTGCAGCACTGGAAGGGTGCCCGGCCGATGCTGCCCGACGGCCCGCCGGTACTGGGCGCCTGCGGTATCCCCGGCGTCTGGCTGAACCTGGGCCATGGCTCAAGCGGCTGGGCCCTGTCCTGCGGCTCGGCGCGGGTGCTGGCCGACCAGGTGGCGGGCCGCGCGCCCGAGGTCAAGACCGAGGGGCTGGGCGTCGAGCGCCTGCGCTGAAGCGATGATCACGCCACTGCTGCCCTCTGTGCTGGCTCGGCCCCTGTACGGCACCGCCAGCTCGCGCGCGATCGAGCAGGCAGCACTGAACATGGCCGCGCCGCATGAGTTGATGGCCCGCGCCGGCCTGGCCTCGGCACGCCTGGCGCTGGCCCTGGCACCCCATGCGCGGGCGATCTGGATCGCCTGCGGGCCGGGCAACAATGGCGGCGACGGCCTGGTCGCTGCGCGCTTGCTGCATGGCCTGGGCAAGCAGGTACAGGTGAGCCTGATCGGCGACGCTTCCCGGCTGCCCGCCGACGCTGCCGAGGCTTTGCAGCAAGCGCAGGCGGCCGGCGTGCCCGTCTCCAGCGACCGGCCTGCCGCCGACAAGAGCGTAGACCTGGCGATCGACGCGCTGCTGGGCCTGGGCGTCAGCCGCGCTGTCGAGGGCGCGCTGGGCCAGGCGATTGCCGCGCTGAACGCCCTGCCCTGCCCGGTGCTGGCCCTTGATCTGCCCAGCGGATTGAGCGGCGACACCGGACAGGCCCTCGGGCCCTTGGTCGTGCAGGCGCAGCACACGCTTGCCCTGCTGAGCTTGAAGCCCGGACTGTTCACCGGCTCGGGCCGCGAGCGGGCGGGCCGGATCTGGTTCGATGATCTCGGCATCACCCCATCCGCGCCAGCCGATGCACTGCTGCTGGGCCTGGACGCCTGCGTGCACTGGATGCAGCCGCGCCGCCATGGCCAGCACAAGGGCAGCTTCGGCGATGTCATCGTGCTGGGCGGTGCGCCGGGCATGGGCGGCGCCGCATTGCTGGCCGCCCGCGCGGCCCATGCGGCGGGCGCCGGCCGTGTGTATCTGAGCCTGCTCGACGATGCAGCCGGCGGCTTGGCCGACCCGACCCGTCCCGAACTGATGACCATGGCCTGGCGCCAGGCGCTGGTGGCTGATGCACTGCAACATCGCACCGTCGTCTGCGGCTGCGGCGGTGGGTCGCTGGTGGCGCAAGCCCTGCCCGCCCTGCTGGCGTTGAGTCCACGCCTGGTGCTCGACGCAGATGCGCTGAATGCGATCGCTGCCGATGCCTCGCTGCAGGCCCTGCTGAGCCAACGGATGGCAAAGGGCTTGCAATCCGTGCTCACCCCGCACCCGCTGGAAGCCGCGCGCCTGCTCGGTTGCAGCACATCCGACCTCCAGGCCGACCGGCTCGCCGCCGCTGATCAACTGTGCCAGCGCTACCAGTGCACCGTGGTGCTGAAGGGCTCGGGCTCGGTGATCGCCTCGCCTGGATGCCTGACCGCAATCAATTCCAGCGGCAATGCCGCGCTGGCCACCGCCGGCACCGGCGATGTGCTGGCCGGCTGGCTGGGCGGTCTGTGGGCACAGGCGCCGGAGTCAGGTCTTGCTGCCGCCAGCGCTGCCTGCCACTGGCATGGCCTCGCCGCCGATCGCGGCGGTCGCTCACTGCTGCGCGCGGCCGACCTGATCGAAGCGATGTTCGCGCTCCGATCCTGAGGCGTCGAATAAAGCATCAACGGCGCTTGCGCGTGCGGCTCTCCGGGCCGCCCTTCAGTGCCGACTTGCGTGCCGCTTTGACCGGATTCAGCTTGGCCGAGGGCGTGCGCGCCACCGCGCTCTTGCGCCCGGCCTTGGCCGCGCGGCTGGCGCGCTGCACATCCGCCAGCGCCTGTTGCGCGGAGGCTGGTGGCTCGCCTGCCTTATCGCGCGCGGCGCGGCTGGTGATGGCGCGCTCCTCATCACCTTCGCGCAGCATGCGGAAGTCGATCTTGCGGCCATCCAGGTCGACCCGGCTGACCTGCACCCGCACCCGGGCGCCCAGGGCGTAGCGGATGCCGGTGCGCTCGCCTCGAAGCTCCTGGCGCATCTCGTCGAAGCGGAAATACTCGCCACCGAGCTCGGTGATGTGCACCAGGCCCTCGACGTACAGGCCATCGAGCTGCACGAACACACCGAAGCTGGTGACGGCCTTGACGGTGCCCGAATACTCCTCGCCGAGGTGATCGCGCATATAGCGGCACTTCAGCCAGGCCTCGACGTCGCGCGAGGCCTCGTCGGCCCGGCGCTCGTTGGCACTGCAATGGGCGCCGACCATCTCCCAGCGCTCGCCCTCGGTCACCGCGTGCGGCGCCTCGGCCGGCCCGCGGCGCGGTTTGGCCGCCGCTTCGTCGATGCGCCCCGACAGCAGGTGATAGCGCTTGCCAGGCTGCAGCAGAGCCTTGATGACACGATGCACCAAGAGGTCCGGGTAGCGGCGTATCGGGCTGGTGAAGTGCGTGTAGGCCTGGTAGGACAGGCCGAAGTGACCAGCATTCTTCGAGGTGTAGATGGCCTGCTGCATCGAGCGCAGCAGCATCGTGTGGATCTGCTGCGCGTCGGGCCGCTCCTTGGTCGCCTGGGCGATGGCCTGATACTCGCCTGGGGTCGGATCGTCGCTGATGCCCAGACCCACGCCCAGCGTGCGCAGATAGGCCTGCAGCACGGCGCGCTTCTCCGGCGTCGGGCCCTCATGCACGCGGTACAGCGAGGGATGCTTCTTGCCGGCGATGAAATCGGCGGCGCAGACATTGGCCGCGAGCATCGCCTCCTCGATCAGCCGGTGCGCCTCGTTGCGCGTGCGCGGCACGATCTTCTCGATGCGGCCGTTGTCGTCGCAGACGATCTGCGTCTCCGTGGTCTCGAAATCGACGGCGCCGCGACGGGCACGCTCCGCCAGCAGCGCGCGATAGACCTCGTGCAGATGCAGCAGGTGCGGCACCAGCTCCTCGCGCTTGGCCGCTTCGGGGCCGCGCGTGTTGCTGAGGATGGCTGCCACCTCGTTGTAGGTGAAGCGGGCATGCGAGCAGATGATGGCCGGGAAGAACTGGTAGGCATGGACATCGCCCTGCTCACTGACCAGCATGTCGCAGACCATGCTCAGCCTGTCCTCGTAGGGGTTCAGCGAGCACAGGCCGTTGGACAGCTTCTCGGGCAGCATCGGAATCACGCGGCGTGGGAAATACACCGAGGTGGCGCGCTCGAACGCGTCCTCGTCGATGGGCTCGCCCGGCTTGACGTAGTGGCTGACGTCGGCAATGGCCACCAGCAGCCGCCAACCGGTGAAGGCGCTCTTGCCGCGGCCGGTCTTGATCGGCTCGCAATACACGGCGTCATCGAAGTCTCGTGCGTCCTCGCCGTCGATGGTGACCAGCGGAATGTCGGTCAGGTCGATGCGATTGCGCTTGTCGATGGCGCGTAGTTTTTCGGGCAGCTTGGCCGCCTGGGCCAGGGTCTCGGCGCTGAAGCGGTGCGGCACCTCGTACTTGCGCACCGCGATCTCGATCTCCATGCCGGGGTCGTCGATCTCGCCCAGCACTTCAAGAATGCGCCCCACCGGCTGCGAGTACAGCGACGGGGGCTCGGTCAGCTCGACCGACACGACCTGACCCGCCGTGGCGGTGGCGATCGCGTTCTTCGGGATCATGATGTCCTGGCCGAAACGCTTGTCCTCGGGCGCCACCAGCCACATGCCGTTCTCGTGCAGCAGGCGGCCGATGATGGGCGTCTTGCGGCGTTCGATGATCTCCAGCACCCGGCCCTCAGGGCGGCCTCGCTTGTCCATGCGTATCACGCGCACCTTCAGCCGGTCGCGGTGCATGACCGCATGCATTTCCTGGGCCGACAGATAGATGTCGGGCTGGCCGTCGTCGCGTATCAGAAAGCCATGGCCATCGCGGTGGCCTTGCACCACACCTTCGACTTCGCTCATGAGTGCAGCACCGAGTGCGGGGCCGCTTGCATTTGTTTTTGTATTGATGATAGAATCCTAGCTTAGCTTGAAACGTCTGAACGCAAGTTCAGAACCTTGCCCAGGTGGCGGAATTGGTAGACGCACTAGTTTCAGGTACTAGCGGGTAACTCCGTGGAGGTTCGAGTCCTCTCCTGGGCACCAAATTTGAGAAGGCCTGCATGCAAATGCAGGCCTTTTTTCTTTGCCCGACACTCAGTCGTCGGGACCGTATTTGTATCTGTGTAGATTTTGGCTCGCACCGCTGCATCATAAAGGTCGAGGCATTCAAACAAAGATTTGTTGTTGTCCGTCGGCGACTGAAAAAACTCGGTATATAATTTGAGGCTCCTGAGATGCCCAGATGGCGGAATTGGTAGACGCACTAGTTTCAGGTACTAGCGGGTAACTCCGTGGAGGTTCGAGTCCTCTTCTGGGCACCAAAATACCAGTGAAATGGCCGACACGAAAGTGTTGGCCATTTTCATTTGTGGCTCCACAAAAGCGAGCAAGAAAAAAAGGCCAGCATCTTGCTGGCCTTTGCATTTCCGGTCAAACGGCGAATTTCTTCGCCAGCCCGTCGGGGCGCAGATCGTCATACTCTTCGAAGGGCTGATGGATCCAGGGGCTGGTCTCCAGCATCTCGACGTAATAGTCCGGCGTGTAGCTGGACACGGCCTTGGTCCAGATCACGGCCGAACGCAGTTCCTGGATCGACGGCATGCCACGCAGGCGCTCGACCACCGCGCGCAGGGTCACGCCCGAGTCGGCCAGGTCATCGACCAGCAAGATGCGGCCGGCCAGCTCGCCCTTGGGCAGGGTGATGTACTTGGCCATGTCCAGCCGGCCCTGGATGGTGCCGGCCTCGGCACGGTAGGAGCTGGTGGACATGATGCCCAGCGGCTTGTCGAACACGCGCGACAGCACATCGCCAGGGCGCATGCCGCCACGGGCCAGGCACAGGATCTGGTCGAATTCCCAACCCGAGGCATGCACCTTGAGCGCAAGGCGCTCGGTCAGCATGTGGTATTCGTCCCAGGACACGTACAGGTGTTTGCCGTCATCAGTCAACATGAGTGCTTCTCCGTCTGAGATCGCTAGATAGTTAGTGGGTCAGGCTTGATAGGGATGGCGCAGCAGAATCGTGTGCTCGCGGCCCGGGCCGGTCGACACCATGGCCACCGGCGCGCCGATCAGCTCGGACACCCGCTCCAGGTAGCGGCGCGCATTCAGCGGCAAGGCATCCCACGAGGTCACGCCGTAGGTCGTTTCGGTCCAGCCGGGGAAGGTTTCGTAGATAGGCTTGCAGGCCGCAATATCGTCTGCGTCCAGCGGCAGGATGTCGATGCGCTGGCCATTCAGCTCATAGCCCACGCACATCAGGATCTCGCTCAGACCGTCCAGCACGTCGAGCTTGGTCATGCACAGGCCGCTGATGCCGTTGATGATGATGGAGCGCTTCAGTGCGGCGGCGTCGAGCCAGCCGCAGCGGCGCGGGCGGCCGGTGACGGTGCCGCGCTCCTGGCCCACGGAGGACAGGTGGTAGCCCACCGTGCCCTCGGTCTCCCAGTCCAGTTCGGTCGGGAACGGTCCCGAGCCGACGCGCGTGGTGTAGGCCTTGGTGATGCCCAGCATGTAGTGCAGCATCTGCGGGCCCACACCGGCGCCGGCGGCGGCATTGCCGGCCACGCAGTTGCTGGAGGTCACGTAGGGATAGGTGCCGTGATCGATGTCCAGTAGCGTGCCCTGCGCACCTTCGAACAGGATGTTGGCGCCGGACAGATGGGCCTTGTGGATCAGGTAGCCGACGTCGGCCATCATCGGCTTGAGCACCTCGGCCATCTTCATCGCCTGGTCGAAGATCGGCTGGAACTCCAGCGCCGAGCCCTTCAGATAGCCGGTCAGCGCGAAGTTGTGCAGCTCCAGCAGCTCGCGCAGCTTCTTGGCAAAGCGCTCGGGGTGCTTCAGGTCCTGCACGCGCAGTGCGCGGCGCGCGACCTTGTCTTCATAGGCCGGGCCAATGCCCTTGCCGGTGGTGCCGATCTTGCCGGCGCCGCTGGTCTCGCGCAGCGCTTCGCGGGCCTTGTCCACTTCCACATGGAAGGGCAGTATCAGCGGGCAGGACTCGCTGATGAAGAGGCGCGAACGCACCTCGACGCCGGCTTTCTCCAGACGCTCGATCTCGCTCAGCAAGTGCGTCGGGTCCAGCACCACGCCGTTGCCGATATAGCAGGCCACACCGGCGCGCATGATGCCCGAGGGAATCAGCTGCAAGGCGGTCTTGACGCCGTTGATGACCAGGGTATGGCCGGCGTTATGGCCGCCCTGGAAGCGCACGACGCCCTGGGCATGGTCGGTCAGCCAATCGACGACCTTGCCCTTGCCCTCGTCGCCCCACTGGGTGCCGACCACGACCACATTGTGACCACGCGCGATTTCGCTTTGCATGATGAAAACCTGCTGATTTGAAAAGATGAAAGCGAGGTACGGCGCAGCTTACTGCGCACGCACCACCCATTGACCGCCGGCACTCACCAGTTCGCGGTCGCAATTGAATTCGTCGTGCTCATGTTCGTGCCCCGGAAGCACACACACCACGGTTTCGCCCTGCTCGCGCAGACGGCGTATGGCCGCACGCAGGCTGGATTCCTCGCCCCAGGGCGCACGGATCGCGGCGCGCAGGGGGTCGCTGGGCGACAAGGCGACCAGCGCCTTCAAATCGAGGCTGAAGCCCACCGCCGGACGCTTGCGGCCGAACACGGCTCCGACCTCGTCATAGCGGCCACCGCGCGCCACCGCATCGCTGCAGCCCTCGGCATACAGGGCAAAGCGCACGCCGCTGTAATAGGCGTAGCCGCGCAGATCGGCCAGATCGAAGCCCAGCCGCACTTCAGGGTGGGTTTGAGTGAGATGCGCCGCCAGCCATTGCAGATCGCTCAGCGCCGCGCGGATCAGCGCGGTATCGGGCAGCACGCGCCGCGCCTCGTCCAGCACAGACAGGCCGCCGTACAGGCCCAGCAAGGCCTTCAGGCCCTCGCGGGCTGCGGGGGGCAGGTCCTGGGTCAAGGCGTTCAGCTCGGCAGCGTCCTTGCCCGCCAGCGCGGCGATCAAGGCGCTCAGCCGCTTCGGCTCCAGATCGACACCCTCAAGAACGCCGGTGACCAGGCGGGCATCGCCCAGGTCCAGGGTCACGCCGCGCAGGCCGGCCAGGCGCAGCGCGTCCAGCGCCAGCTCCTGCACCTCCAGATCGGCCTCCATGCCGGCATGGCCATAGATCTCGGCGCCGAACTGCAACGGTTCGCGGGTGGCATGCAGGCCATCCGGCCGGGTATGCAGCACCGGGCCGCAATAGCACAGGCGGGTCAGACCCTGGCGATTCAGCAGGTGGGCATCGATGCGGGCGACCTGGGGCGTGGTGTCCGCGCGCACACCGAGCGTGCGGCCCGACAGCTGATCGACCAGCTTGAAGGTCTTCAGATCCAGCGCCTGACCAGTGCCGGAGAGCAGCGAGTCCAGGTATTCGAGCAGAGGCGGCATGACCAGCTCGCAGCCATAGGCGCGGGCCATGTCCAGCAGCTGACGGCGCAATTCTTCAATGCGGCGCGCCTGGGCAGGCAGGACGTCAGCGATGTGCTCTGGCAGCAGCCAAGCAGAAGTCATGGAAATGCGAGGGGGTTAAAAACGGCATTGTACCGGGCGGCCGCGGGGCCGCCCGATCTGATCGATCACTGCCAGAAGAACAGCAGCAGCACCAGGCCGGTGAGCATCGAGCTCAGCGCAATGAAGCGAATCTGCCCGTCGCTGAGCTGAAGCGCACGGGCAAACATTTCCCGCCATTTCGCCGGGCTCAGGAAAGGCAGCAGGCCCTCGATCACCAGCATCAGGGCGAAGGCGCCCAGCAGCGCCTGCTGCAGATCGGCGCTCATGCGCTTACTTGCGCGGTGCCGCCGGTGCGCTCGGCATCGAATTGCCGCGCATGGCCTTGAAGAACTCGCTGCCGGGGTCGACGACCATGACGTCCGACTTGTTGCGGAAGCTCGAACGGTAGGCCTCAAGGCTGCGGTAGAACTGGGCGAACTGAGGGTCGCGACCGAAGGACTCGGCATACAGGGCCGAGGCCTTGGCATCGCCCTCGCCCTTGACCTTCTGGGCATCGCGATAGGCCTCGGCAACGATCACCTCGCGCTGGCGGTCGGCGTCGGCGCGGATCTTTTCGCTGTCGGCCGAACCGGTGGAGCGCAGCTCATTGGCGACGCGCTTGCGTTCGGACTCCATGCGGCGATAGACCGACTCGGTGATGTTGACCGAGAAGTCCACACGCTTGATGCGCACGTCCACGATCTCGATACCGAAAGACTTGGCCTCTTCCTGCAGGCGCTTGCCCACGTCCTGCATGACCTTCTCGCGTTCGGTGGCGAGCACGCCGCGCACGGTGCGCTTGGTGATCTCTTCGTTCAGCGCCGCCTGCACAATCGGGCTCAGACGCGACTCTATGGTGCGCATGTCCACACCGTTGTTGCGGATGAACTGGCGCGGCTCGGCCACACGCCACTTGACCAGCCAGTCGATCACCAGGCTCTTCTTCTCGGCGGTGAAGATGGGGCGCGATTCCGGGCTGTCCAGCGTCTGCACGCGGCGGTCCAGGAACACCACATTCTGGAACGGTGGCGGCAGCTTGAACTTGAGGCCGGGCTCGGTCAGCACTTCCTTGATCTCGCCCAGCGCATAGACCACGGCGAACTGGCGCTGATCGACAATGAAAAGGGTGGAGCTGGCGAGCAGGAACAGGGCCAGCAGGGCGGCAAGAATGGAGGCAATACGGTTCATGGCTGAATAGTCCTGCTGCTGTTAGCGGCCGTCGCGGTCGCGGCTGCGCGAACCATCGCGCGAGCGCACATCGGTCGTGGCGGGGATGCTGCCGGCCTCGGCCGGCGGCGTCACCACCACCGGCGCGGTGGCCGACACCGAGCCTGCCTGCTGGATCAGCTTGTCCAGCGGCAGGTACAGCAGATTGGAGCCGTTGCGCGAGTCCACCATCACCTTGGAGACATTGGAGTAGACCTGCTGCATCGTGTCGATATAGAGGCGATCACGGGTCACCGCGGGCGCCTTCTGGTACTCGGTCAGCACGCTCTTGAAGCGTTGCGAGTCACCCTCGGCCTGCGCGACCACCCGCGCCTTGTAGGCCTCGGCCTCCTCGCGCAGACGCGCGGCCGTGCCCTGCGCCTTGGGGATCACGTCATTGGCATAGGCCTGACCCTCATTCTTCAGGCGCTCACGGTCGGCGCCGGCCTTGAAGGCATCGTCGAAGGCCGCCTGCACCTGATCCGGTGCCTGCACGCTCTGCACATTGACGTTGACGATCAGGATGCCGGCCTTCAGTCGATCCAGCTGCACCTGCACCGACTTGCCCAGCTCGGAGGCAATGGCATCGCGCTGCTCGTAGAGCACCGAATCCATATTGCTGCGGCCGACGATCTCGCGCACGGCCGACTCCGAGGCCTGCACCACGGCACCATCGGGGCTGTTGTTCTCGAACAGATAGTCGCGCGCATCCTTCAGCCGGTACTGGACGGTGAAGCGGATATCGACGATGTTCTCGTCCTGGGTCAGCATCGACGAGTCGCGTAGGCCGATCGCCTGCACCACCGCATTGCGCCCGACCTCGACCGTGCGCAGCTGCGTCACCGGCACCGTTTCATTGCCCTGGAAGGGGTAAGGCAGACGCCACTGGAAGCCGGCGTCAACCGTCTTGCTGTATTTGCCGAAGGAGGTCACGACGGACTGCTGACCTTCCTGGACGATGAAGAAGCCGCTGCCCAACCAGGCCAGCAACACCACGCCGCCAATCAGGCCGGCGCCTATGCCCGCACTCTTCATGTCGGGCTGGAAGTTCGGGCCATTGCCGCCGGAGCCGCCGCCGTTGTTGCTGCCACCACCACCGCCGCCGCCCTTGCCGCCGAACAGGCCGCTGAGCTTGCGGTTGAAGTCCTTCCACAGCTCATCGAGATCGGGCGGGCCCTCGTTGCGGCCGTTGTTCAGATGGCGGCCGGCCCGCCAGCCGCGACCGGCCAGCAGGGCTCGCGCAGCGGATGCCACTTGCGCCAGGCGCTCCCCGAAAGGTGCGGATGCGGACTGCTGAGTTCTCATATTCATGGCTTTGTTGATTGGGTTCCGGTCGCCGGATCGGCGTCGTCGTCAAAGTCTTCTTCGATGACCCGCTCGCGCGGATCCACGTCATCATGTGGGAGGCCGGCGGCCTTATTCAATAGCGCCCTGGCCTCAAGTTCCTGCATTGTGCGGGTGATTTCTCGGCGCAGCAGGTCCAGCCCCTCGCCGGTCAGCGAGGAAACGAACACGCGCTGGACCCGTATACCGCCCGGGAGTTCCAGCCAATCGCTGGCCACGCGCGGGCGCTGGCTCTCTTCCAGCAGGTCCTGCTTGTTGAAGACGAGGATTTGCGGAATGCCATCGGCGCCGATTTCGGCCAGCACGCGATCCACCTCCTCCATCTGCTCGTCCAGCACCGGCGAAGCGGCGTCGATCACGTGCAGCAGCAGATCGGCCTCGGTGGCCTCGCGCAAGGTGGCCTGGAACGCCTCCACCAGCTTGTGTGGCAGATCGCGGATGAAACCCACCGTGTCCGACAGCGACACGCTGCGGCCGGCTTCTTCGAGATAGAGCTGGCGGGTGGTCGTGTCCAGCGTGGCGAACAGCTGGTCGGCAGCATAGGCGCGGGCCTTGACCAAGGCATTGAACAGCGTGGACTTGCCGGCATTCGTGTAGCCGACCAGGGCGACGCTGAAATTGTTGTTGCGCTCGCGGGCGCGGCGCTGCGTGTTGCGCTGGCGCTTGACCTTGACCAGGCGCTCCTTGACCGACTTGATGCGCTCGCCAATCATGCGACGGTCCAGCTCGATCTGGGCCTCGCCCGGACCGCCGCGCATGCCGATGCCGCCGCTCTGCCGCTCCAGATGGCTCCAGCGCCGCACCAGGCGGGTGGACAGGTATTGCAGCCGCGCCAGCTCGACCTGAAGCTTGCCCTCATGGCTCTTGGCGCGGGCGGCGAAGATTTCGAGAATCAAGGCCGTGCGGTCTGCGACCGGCACGCCCAGGTGCTGCTCCAGATTGCGCTGCTGCGCGGGCGAAAGCGCCTGATCGAACAGCACCGTGTGCGCCTGATGGCCCAGCACCAGGGCCTTGATCTCGTCAGCCTTGCCCGACCCGACGAACAGTGCGGCATCGGGCGCCTTGCGGCGGGCGATCACTCGCGCCACCGGGGAGTCCCCGGCCGACTCGGCCAGCAGGGCCAGCTCGTCCAGGGTAGGGTCGAAGCTGGCGCCGCGACCGAAATCGACGCCCACAAGAATGGCCCGCGCAGTGTCGTCAGACAGTGGCGGGGTGTTGGGGGGCGAGGAACTCAAGGTTGTGGTGGGCTGGTGGAAGCTGTTGGGGCACGGCGCGGCACGCCGTGCGGGGTGGGCTCAAGGCTCAGGGCGCTTCGCCCGGAACTTCGGCCGTGTGGAAGTTGACCGCCCGACCCGGCACCACCGTGGAGATGGCGTGCTTGTAGACCATTTGCGTGACGGTGTTACGCAGCAGGACCACATACTGGTCGAAGGACTCGATATGCCCTTGGAGCTTGATGCCGTTGACCAAATAGATGGACACGGGCACATGCTCCTTGCGCAGCAGGTTCAGGAAAGGATCTTGCAGGAGTTGTCCTTTGTTACTCACGATATTCTCCGTGTTGAAAAGAGTGAAGAGAGGCCTGCACGTTACCACAGGGTCGGGTTTCTACCCCCACTGCTTCACGATCCTTTGGGATCAAAGGGATTCTCGGAGGAACGCAACTCGATCTTCAAAGGCGTGCCCACCAGCTTGTAGTGGGCCCGGATGCGCGCTTCGAGGAAACGCTTGTAGCTCTCGGTCACCCCGGCCAGCGAATTGCCGTGGATGACGACCAGCGGCGGGTTCATGCCGCCCTGGTGGGCATAGCGCAGCTTGGGCCGGAAATGGCCGACTTTCTTCGGCGTCTGGTGCTGGACGGCCTCAAGGATCAGGCGCGTCAGCACCGGCGTGGTCATCTTCTTGGTGGCCGAGGCATGGGCGTCGGCGATCGCCTTCCACAGCGGGCCCAGGCCCTGGCGCTTCAGCGCCGAGATCTGCAGCAGCGGGGCGAACTTCAGAAAGGCCAGGCGCTGCTCGATCGAGCGCTCCAGCATCTGGCGCTGGTAGCTGTCGATGGCGTCCCACTTGTTGATGGCCATCACGACGGCGCGGCCGCTGTCGAGTATGTAGCCGGCGATATGGGCGTCCTGGTCGGTCACGCCCTGGGTGGCGTCCAGCAGCAGCACGACGACATTGGCGTCCGAGATGGCCTGCAGCGTCTTCACGACCGAGAACTTCTCGATCGCCTCGAAGACCTTGCCCTTGCGGCGCAGGCCGGCGGTGTCGATCAGCTTGAACTGCTTGCCGTCATGCTCGAAGGGCACCGAGATCGCATCGCGCGTCGTGCCGGGCATGTCGAACGCAATCAGGCGCTCTTCGCCCAGCCAGGTGTTGATCAAGGTGCTCTTGCCGACATTCGGGCGGCCGGCCACGGCCAGACGGATCGCGCCGTCGTCGGCCGCTTCATCGTCTTCCTCGGGGTAGTCGAAGCTGTCCAGCACGGTGTCGAGCAGGCTGCGTATGCCCTGGCCGTGCGCCGAGGAGATCGGTATCGGGTCGCCCATGCCCAGCTCATGGAATTCGGCCAGCAACGGCGACTCGGCCATGCCCTCGGCCTTGTTCACGGCCACGAACACCCGCTTGTTGGCGGTGCGCAGGTAGCGGGCGATGTCATGGTCCTGGCCCGACAGGCCCATGCGCACGTCAACAACAAAGATCACCGCATCGGCCTCGGCCACCGCCTGGCGCGTCTGCTTGGCCATTTCCTTGACGATGCCGGTGGTGCTGGTCGGCTCGAAACCGCCGGTGTCCACGACGATGAACTCACGGTCGCCCAGGCGGCCGTCACCGTAGTGGCGGTCGCGGGTCAGGCCCGCAAAATCGGCCACGATCGCGTCGCGGCTCTTGGTCATGCGGTTGAACAGCGTGGACTTGCCCACATTTGGGCGGCCCACCAAGGCGATAACGGGTTTCATTGCTTCCTTGTTATTCCGGACGCAGGGCGAACAGGCCGCCATTGCGCGTCACGACCAGCACGGTTGTGCCCGAGGCCACCGGCCGGCCGACGATGGGCGAGCCATCGGTGGCCACACGCAGCTGGGTTTTGCCGGTGTCGCGGGCGAGAAAGTGCACCTGGCCTTCGAAGTCGCCGAACAGCACCGTGTTGCCCAGCAGCAGCGGCGCGCTCAGGTCACGGTACAGCAGTTGCTCCGCGGTCCAGATCACGTCACCGCTGCCGGTCTTCCAGGCGGTGATGCGGTCGCTGCCGTCGGCACCAAAGATCGCCTGGGCATCGCCGCCGATGGCGTCGGTGCCACCGACATTTCGCGTCCACAGCGCCGTGCCACGTTCGGCGTTGACGCAGCCCACGGCAGATTGGAAGGCGCGCACACAGATGACTTCACCGGCGCGCACTACAGGACCGAGCAGGTCGGACAGGCGCTCGACCTCGTTGGTGCCACGGGGGTTGGCCACGCTGGCCTCCCAGCGCACATTGCCGTTGACCGGATCCAGGCCGGTCAGGCGCGGGCCAAGACCTGCAATCAGGGTGTCCTTGTAGCTGGCCAATACGCCGGCCTGGGCCAGGGTCAGGGCCTCGCCGGGCCGGCGCAGGTCGAAGATCTTGCGGCCGTCCAGCGCGTCGAAGGCCTGAACGACCCGGTCCACACGCTGCACGAACACGCGCTCGCCGGCCACAAGAGGCGCCGTGCTGACCGGTGCGCCGACCTGCTTGCGCCACAGCACGCGCTCGCCGTCCATCACCACCAGGTCGTTGTTACGGGTGACGACGGCCGAGAAGCGGCCATCGCTGCCCACGCCAGCGCTGATCGGCTCACCGACCTGCACGCGCCAGACGGTCTGTCCGGTCGCGGCGGACAGCGCGGTCACGGTGCCATCGCTGCCGGCGACGACGAAGTTACCCCCGACGACCGCAGGTGCCAACTGGAACTTGACGCTGTCCAGCCGCTGGTTCCAGACCACGCGGCCGGCAATCTGCGGCGCGACGGTTTCCAGCGGCGTGGGCTTGTTCTTGCTGGAACTGCTGAACAGCGAGCAGCCGCCCAGCAGGGCGGCCAGACCCAGACCCAGGGCCAGACGCAGTGTAAGCAGGCGCATCATTTCGAGGCTCCTGCGGCAGCGGCCTTGGCGGCAGCGCCATCTGCCTGCACGCCCAGGCCGGCCAGCTTGGCTTCGATCAATCGACGGTAGTCCAGGGTCTTCTCCATGCTGTCGTAAGCCTTCTGATACTGGGCCTTGGCCTCGTCGCCCTTGCCCTGCGCGATCAGGATGTCGCCACGGCGGTCGGCGGCCAGCGCTTCGAAGTCCTTGCTCTTGACGGTGTCCAGCGCCTTCAGCGCGGCGTCGAACTGCTTGGCCTCGAGCAGCAGACCGGCCAGCCGGATCTGGGCCAGCGAGCGGTACTCATCCTCACCGGCGTTGTCGGCCACCCAGGTCAGCGTGGTGCGGGCCGCTTCGGCCTGGCCCTTCTCGTACTGGACCTTGGCGGTCAGCAGCGCGCCCTGCTGGGTGAACACGGTGCGCGGGAAGCGCTCCTTCATGTCGGCGAACACGCGGCCGGCCTTGTCGGCCTCGCCGGCCGCCGCGGCGCGGTCGAGTTCGTCATACATGGCGGAGGCCTTGACGGCCTGATCGCGCTGCCACCAGTTCCAGCCCATCCATCCCGCATAGACGGCAAGCACCAGGGTGATCAGCCAGGTGATGAGATTGCCGTACTGCTTCCAGAAGGCCTTCAGCTGGTCCAGCTGTTCCTGTTCTTCAAGATCGAGAGGAGACGCCATGAGACTGTTTGTATCGGTAGAGAGAAAGGGAAAGCGGGGATTATGCGCGGAGGAGCTCGGAAGCCCAGCTTGACACGTCAGCCAGCGACCTGGTGGTTTGCGGCACGGCGGTGTCGCGCAGATGCTTGACGGCCACCAGGCCCTGGGCCACCTCGTCGTCGCCGAAGATCAGGGCCCAGGCCGCGCCACTGCCGTCGGCCTTCTTGAACTGCGATTTCATGCCGGACTGGCCCGGGTGCATCTGCACCGACACGCCGGCGGCGCGCAGCCCTTCCAGCACGACGAAGACCTGGGGCAGAACTGCAGCGCTGGGCACGATGGCATAGACCGCAGGCGCCTGCGGAGGCACGGGCACGCCCACCTCCTCCAGCAGCAGCAGCATGCGCTCCATGCCCATGCCGAAGCCGACCGCCGGTGCCGGCTTGCCGCCCAATTGTTCGATCAGACCGTCATAGCGCCCGCCGCCGCAGACCGTGCCCTGGGAGCCGAGCTTGTCGGTGACCCACTCGAACACGGTCAGGTTGTAATAGTCCAGGCCGCGCACCAGGCGCGGGTTGATGCGGTAGGCGACGCCGGCCGCGTCAAGGATGGCGCGCACGCCGTTGAAGTGAGCCAGCGAGGCCTCGCCCAGGAAGTCCAGCAGCTTCGGAGCCGCATTGGCCATGTCCTGCAGCGCCGGATTCTTGGTGTCGAGCACGCGCAGCGGATTGGTGTGCAGGCGACGCTTGCCGTCCTCGTCCAGCAGATCGATGTGCTGTTCGAGGTGGGCGATCAAGGCCTCGCGGTGGGCGCGGCGCTCGTCGGCCTCGCCCAGGCAGTTCAGCTCCAGATGGAAGTGCTCGCCGTCGACCAGGCCCAGCTCGCGCAACAGGCGGTTGCCCAGCAGGATGACCTCGGCGTCCACATCGGGGCCGGCAAAGCCCAGCGCCTCGATACCCATCTGGTGAAACTGGCGGTAGCGGCCCTTCTGCGGCTTCTCTCGGCGGAACATCGCGCCGAAGTAGTACAGGCGCCGGCCAGAGTCGCGCAGAAAGGAATGCTCGGTCATCGCGCGCACCACGCCGGCGGTCATCTCGGGGCGCAGAGCCAGATGCTCGGCCTGGCCGTGCTTGTCCGCACGGTCTTCGAAGGCATACATCTCCTTCTCGACGATGTCGGTCACCTCGCCGATGCCGCGCACGAACAGGGCCGTGGGTTCGACGATGGGCGTGCGCACGTTCTGGTAGCCATAGCGCTGCAACACGCTGCGCATCTTCTCTTCCAGCCATTCCCAGCGCGCCGATTCCGGCGGCAGGATGTCGTTCATGCCCTTGACCGCCTGGAGCTGCGGCTGCTTTTTCTGTTCAGTCATGCAATCTCACGCGGCCACGCCGCTCTTTGCGCCGAAACGCTTTTCGATGTAGTCCTCGACCAGGGTCTGGAACTCGGTGGCAATGCCGGCGCCGCGCAGGGTCAGGGCCTTCTCGCCGTCGATGAAGACGGGTGCGGCCGGTGCCTCGCCGGTACCGGGCAGGCTGATGCCGATGTCGGCATGCTTGCTCTCGCCGGGGCCGTTGACGATGCAGCCCATCACGGCCACCTTCATGTTCTCGACGCCCGGGTACCGGCTGCGCCAGAGCGGCATCTGCTCGCGCAGGAAGTCGTCGATCTGCTTGGCCAGCTCCTGGAAGGTGGTGCTGGTGGTGCGGCCGCAGCCGGGGCAGGCGGTGACGCTGGGATTGAAGTGGCGCAGGCCCAGCGACTGCAGGATCTCCAGCGCAACCACCACTTCCTGGGTGCGGGCCTCGCCGGGCTGCGGCGTCAGCGAGACGCGAATGGTGTCGCCAATGCCCTCCTGCATCAGGATCGAGAGCGCCGTGGCCGAGGCCACCGTGCCCTTGGTGCCCATGCCGGCCTCGGTCAGGCCCAGGTGCAGCGCATAGTCGCAGCGTCGGGCCAGGGCGCGATATACCGAGATCAGGTCCTGCACGCCACTGACCTTGCAGCTGATGATGATGTTGTCCGGGTTCATGCCAAGCTCGCGCGCATAGGCGGCCGAGCTCAGCGCCGACTGCACCAGCGCCTGGTACATCACCTGCTTGGCGTCCCAGGGCTGCGCGCGCCTGGCGTTGTCGTCCATCATCTGGGCCAGCAGTTCCTGGTCCAGGCTGCCCCAGTTGACGCCGATGCGCACGACCTTGTCGTACTGCATCGCCGCCTCGACCATCATCGCGAACTGGCGGTCCTTCTTGTCCCCCTTGCCGACATTGCCGGGGTTGATACGGTACTTGGACAGGGCCCGGGCCATGGCCGGATGCTCGGTCAGCAGGCGGTGACCGTTGTAGTGGAAGTCGCCGACCAGCGGCACGTCTATGCCCATGCGGTCGAGCTGCTCGCGGATATGGGGCACGGCGTCGGCCGCCTCGGGCGTGTTGACGGTGATGCGCACCATCTCCGAGCCGGCAATCGCCAGCTCCTTGACCTGGATGGCGGTGCCTATCACATCGACCGTGTCGGTATTGGTCATCGACTGCACGCGCACCGGGGCGTTGCCACCGACGGTGACCAGGCGTTCACCCCAGCGCACCTGGGCCTGGCGCGAGCGGCGCGGCGCCACCACGGCCGGTGCGATGGCTTCTTCGAGATCGTTGTTGAAGTCGCTCATGATGACTGCTGCTTGCTGATTACTTGAGTTCAAAGCGGGCGACGTTGTTGACCGCGCGCATGCTCAGATCCACCGGCTGGCCGCGGAACTGGACCTCGGCACCGGCCGCATTGCCGATCTTGATCTTGAAGGGCATGGCGCCGTCCAGCACCAGCTGCTCGCCGCTTTCCAGCGTGCGCATGGCAAGCACCTGCTCGTTGGCATCGCGCACCTCGACCCAGGTCTGGGCGCGTGCGCTGAGGCGCAGGGGACCGTTGCCGGTGGCCGCTGCCGCGCTCGCTGTCGAAACCGCTGCCAATACCGGGGCCGACGCCGTCGCCGCTACAGTTCCCACGGGAGTCGGCGTGGCCGCCGACGGCGCCGGCTGCAGTTCGACCGCGGGCTCACCGGGGCTGACGCCGGAACTCGCGGCGGCCGGAGGGAACACCGGCTCCGAGGCCGCGGCACTCGGCGTACTCACGCCATCGCCCTGCCCCAGCCCGCTCCACAGGCTGCTGGGCGCCAGATAGACGGCGGCAGCGGCCGTCAGCAGAACGATGGCGGCCAATGGCCCGGGACGCTTCAACCAGGCCCAGGACTGGGGCTCTTCGCGGCCCGGACGCTCGCGGAAGGGCTGGTTCAGCCCCTGGGCGACGCGGTCCAGCGCCGGATCCACCGCGTGCGGCAGCAGGGCCAGCACCGGCGCTGGGTCGACCTTCAGCGAGCGGCACATGGTCTGGGCCAACGCACGGGCAAAGGTGGCGTCCAGCAGTTCCTCGTGGCGGTCACCCTCCAGCGCCTCCAGCTTGCGCTGCGGCACTTTCAAGGAGGCCGCCAACGCGGCGATATGCAGGCCCTTGGCCTGACGGGCCTGACGCAACAAGGCGCCGGCCGTGCGGGGCACATCGGCCGCGGTCAGCCCCATCGGTGCGGGCGTACCGGAATCCTCAGTCATCGAATCGTCCATTCTCGAAGGCCAGGGCCTCTTGGGATCTAGGAAAGCGTTTAAGCATCTGGTCGCCCAGTTCGCGCACCGACTGGGTATTGCCCAGCTTGCGCTCGATGCGCAGGGCCAGCCACAGGGTCTGGGCACTGAGCAGATCGGCCTGGCTGTTGACGCGGCGGATATAGAAACGGGCGCGGTCGAGGTCTTCGCGACGGTACAGCACCTCGGCCAGATTGACGGTCACCGCCGGGCTGGTCGGATCGAGTTCGAACGCACGCAGCAAGGTGCCCTCAGCCTCCATCCACTGGCCGGCACGGGCCTGGCAGACGCCCTTGGCCAGCAGGGTGCGGGACACGCCACGGTACTGCGGCAAGGCAATGGCCAGATCGAACTGCGCAGTGGCAGCAGCCCAGCGCTGATGCTGGCACAGGAACCAACCATAGTTGTGCAGCGCATCGGCATCGCGGCCATTGATGGCCAGCGCCCGGCGGAAGCTGTCCTCGGCCAGGGCATCCTCGCCCATGGCGGCATAGATCAGGCCACGCAGGTTGTAGCCTTCGATCAGCTCGGGCTTGGCGGCAAAGGCCTGCTTGACCTCGTCCAGCGCCGTTGTGTATTGGCCGCGCGAGAAATAGCCCTCGGCCAGCTCCAGCCGCACCTTGGCGCGCCGGTCGTTGTCGGTCTGATCGGACTCGGTGCGGATCTGAGGGCCGGCGGTGGACCCGCCCGTCATGCCCGTCGCACCACAGCCAGCCAGGCCGACGACGGCCGTCAAGGCCAAGCACAAACGCCATTGCCACCAACCAATGCTCATTGCCGCCTCTCTCAAATCGCTCAGCCAGCTCCTTGAGGAGCTCACTGGGGACTGTCTTGTTCTGTTCCCGGCGCCTTCACCGGGGCTCGCACCATGCGGATGTGCGCACGGGTTCGGTCTTGTACCTCACCCGCGAGTTGACCACAGGCAGCGTCGATATCATCGCCGCGGGTCTTGCGCACCGTGGTGATCAGGCCCGCGTCCTGCAGGATCTTGGCAAAGGCCGTGACGCGCTCGCGCGGGCTGCGCTTCAGGCCCGAGGCCGGGAACGGGTTGAACGGGATCAGATTGATCTTGCACGACACGTGACCACGCAACAACTTGACCAATTCGGCCGCCAGCTCCGGCGTGTCATTGACGCCGTCCAGCATGCAGTATTCAAAGGTGATGAAGTCGCGCGGCGCCTTGTCCAGATAGCGATTGCAGGCGTCCAGCAACTCGGCGATCGGGTACTTCTTGTTCAGCGGCACCAGCATGTCGCGCAGCGGGTCCAGCGGCGCGTGCAGCGACACGGCCAGGGCCACCGGGCAGTCGTCGCGCAGGCGGTCGATCATGGGCACAACGCCCGAGGTCGAGACCGTGACGCGGCGGCGCGACAGGCCGTAGCCATGGTCGTCCAGCATCACTTTCAACGCCGGCACCAGGGCCGCGTAGTTCTGCAGCGGCTCGCCCATGCCCATCATCACCACATTGCTGATGACGCGCTCATCCGAACCCAGGCGCTTGCGCAGCGTGTGCTCGGCAAACCAGAGCTGGGCCAGGATCTCGGCCGTGGTCAGATTGCGGCTGAAGCCCTGATGGCCGGTGGAGCAGAAACGGCAGCCAACGGCGCAACCGGCCTGCGACGAGATGCACAGCGTGCCGCGGTCGTCTTCGGGGATGAACACCGCCTCGACAGCATCGCCGGCACCGACGTCGAACAGCCACTTGACGGTGCCATCTAGCGAGACATGCTCGCTGATGATGGGCAGCGCGGTGATGACCGCGCGGGTGGCCAGCTTGTCGCGCAGCGACTTGGCCAGATCGGACATGGCGTTGAAGTCCGCCGCACCCTTTTGATGAATCCAGCGGAACAGCTGGGTGGCGCGAAAGCGCTTTTCCCCCAGCTGCTCGCAAAACGCGGCCAGGCCTTCCAGATCGAATCCAAGCAGGTTGACCGCGTCCATATCCATCCTCTCAAGCGCCTCTTGTTGCCGAGGCTTCAAGAGGTGCAGACCGCCTTCAGCGGCTGTAAACGTTCATGCCGGGGAAGAAGAATGCCACTTCGGCGGCAGCCGTCTCGGCAGCGTCCGAGCCGTGCACGGCATTGGCGTCGATGCTGTCGGCGAAGTCGGCACGGATGGTGCCCTTCTCGGCCTTCTTCGGGTCCGTGGCGCCCATCAGGTCACGGTTCTTGGCGATGGCGCCTTCGCCTTCCAGCGCCTGGATCATCACCGGACCGGAGATCATGAAGTTGACCAGGTCGTTGAAGAAGGGACGGGCCTTGTGCACGGCATAAAAGGCTTCGGCCTCGCCACGCGACAGGTGGGCCATCTTGGCGGCAACCACCTTCAGGCCAGCGCCTTCGAAGCGGGCATAGATTTGGCCGATGACATTTTTAGCCACGGCATCGGGCTTGATGATGGACAGAGTGCGTTCGATCGCCATGGTGAAATTCTCCTGAATTCAAAGACTTAGCAAAGCCTTGGATTGTAGCTTGGGAACGTGCCGGCCTGACATCAAGGGATGTCAGACCAGCGAATAGCGGGGCTGGGCCTGCGCCTTAGCGACCGCGGCCGCCGCCGCGGTTACCACCACCGCCACCGCCGCCCCCACCAAAGCCGCGGCCACCGCCGCCGCCGCCGGAGCCCCCGCCAAAGCCGCGACCTCCTCCGCCACCTCCACCGCCACCACCGCCACCGCCACCGCCGCGCTTGCCGCCACGGGCTCGCTGCATGAAGGCGTCGGCGCCGATGTAGCCAACCGAGGTCTGCAGCGGATCGGGTTGACGCGGACCGTCTTCCTTGTTGCCGCCACCCTGGCGCCCTGGGCCGCGACCCTGCCCCCCACGGCCTTGCGGGCCGCGATCATGAATGGGGCTGGAACCGCCGGGGCCGAAACCGCCGAGGCCGCCTCGACCGCCGCCCTTGACAAAGCGCTTGTCAAAGGTCTGCTCCAGCGGATTCGGGATCACGCCGCGCGGCAGATCGTCATCGTCGAACTCGTCGTCGCGGTCGCGCGGCGCGCTCTGGTCGAGATTGCGCTCGACATTGCGATCCGGGCCACGTTGCTCGTCGCGCGGCCCCTGATTGCCGCCCTGCCCGCCCTGGCGCGGCTCACCACGGCGACCGCGCTGCTGGTTGCCGTCCGGGCCCCGTTGCTGCTGGCCGCCGCCCTGCTGCGGGCCTTGCCCGCGGTTCGGACCGCGGGCTTCATTGTTGCGGCCACCGCGGCCGTCGTTGTTGCGCCCGTCATTGCGCGGCTGGTTGTCGCCCCGGCCCTGCTGATTCTGCTGCTGGCGGTCACCACCGGCCAGGCGGCGTATCGTGCTGACATCGCTCTCACCCAGCTCGACCCAGACGCCACGCTTGAGGCCGCGCGGCAGCACCACGGTGCCGTAGCGGATGCGGATCAGGCGGCTGACCGTCAGGCCCACCGCGTCGAACAGCTTGCGCACTTCACGGTTGCGGCCTTCGGTGATGATGACCCGATACCAGTGGTTCACGCCCTCACCGCCGCCATCCTCGATGCTCTTGAAGCCGGCCTTCTGGCCCTCGATGATCACGCCTTCCAGCAGGCGGTTGCGCTGATCGTCGGTCAGGGTGCCCAGCACGCGCACGGCGTACTCGCGCTCGACGCCGAAGCGCGGGTGCATCAGCTGGTTGGCCAGATCACCGGAGGTGGTGAACAGCAACAGGCCTTCGGTGTTCAGGTCCAGACGGCCGACCGACTGCCACTTGCCCTGCTGCAGGCGCGGCAGGTGGCGGAACACGGTCGGGCGGTTCTCCGGGTCGTTGTGCGAGACCACTTCGCCGGTCGGCTTGTGATAGGCCAGGATGCGCGGCGTAGGCGCGGCAATGCGAAAGCGTATCGGCTTGCCACCGACACGGATCTGGTCGCCATAGGAAATGCGCTGGCCGATATGGGCCGCCTCGCCATTGACGGTGATGCGGCCATCGAGAATCAGCTCTTCCATCTCGCGGCGCGAGCCGATGCCGGCCTGGGCCAGCACCTTGTGCAGCTTGGGCGCATCGGCATCGGGGGCCAGCACGCGTTTGGTCTGGCCTTCGATTTCGTCGCCATCGTCGTCGCCATCGTCCTCATCAAAATCGCGGTCGTCGTCTTCCTCGTCGTCGTCCTGCGAATGCTCCGGCGCGTCACCTGCGGCGTCGAAGTCACCGGTCAGCACCTGGGCAAACAAGGCGCCGGCCTCGGCCTGCACCTCGGGCGCCAGCGCCACGGCGGGCGCCTGGGGACGCTGCTCCTGGCCCTGGACACGCGGCTGATCGCCGTCTTGCGCGCGGCCCTTGCGGCCACGGCGGCGGTTGCGGCCGGAGCGCGGACCGCGTTCGCCGCCCTGCTCACCCTCGCCATCGTCGCCACCACCCTCTTCGCGCGGACCGGCTTCGGTCGATGCGCCCGTGGACTCCACGCGCACCTCGGCAACCGGGGCGGCTTGTGCAACCGGCTCGGCCACAGCCTCGGCCGCCTCAGCCTTGGGCTTGGCGCGCGACCGCGCTGGGCGCTTGGCGGCCGGGGCGTCGGCCGACACGGCCGGTTCGACCGCCGGCGTCTCGACGGGGGCTTCCACCGCAGCCTCTGCGCTCACCTTCTTGGCCCGGGGTTTGCGCACCTTGGGCGCTGCCTCGGCCGCATCGCCGAACAAAGCGGCCGCAACCGGCGCTTCGACGGGCACTGCTGCTGGCGCGGCGGCCTCGTCGGCAGGCTTGCGCGTGCGGCGTCGCTTGGGCGCGGCCTCGTCTGCAGCGGGGGTCAGGGTGGGGTCGGTTTGGTCAGGTTTCATGCGTCGCGTTGCGCCTTGTCAGCGTCGTCAGACTCGGGGCCCGGCTCAGCGGGTGGGAGGGAGGTTGCAAGCGGCTCACCGACTGCAACAGGGGACTCTTGTACTTCAATCAATTCGACGGCCGGGGCCGAAGCTTCGGTCGGCGGCACCTCGGCCCCCGCATCGAGTGGCAGATCGGCCTGGCCGTCTTCCAGCAACGAGGGCTGGTCGGCCAGGGCCAGCTCGAAGGCCGGCGTGACCTGCGTGCCATGCTCAAGCGGCGGCAACTGCTCCAGGCTGGCCAGGCCCAGATCATCCAGAAACTGCTTGGTCGTTGCCAGCAGGGCCGGCCGGCCCGGCGATTCGCGGTAGCCGATGGCCTCGACCCAGCCGCGATCTTCCAGCTGCTTGACGATCTGGCTGGTGACGGCCACACCGCGTATGTCTTCGATATCGCCCCGCGTCACCGGCTGGCGGTAGGCAATGATGGCCAGGGTCTCCATCACCGCCCTGGAATAGCGTTGCGGCTTCTCGGGGTTGAGCCGGTCGAGGTACTCGCGCAACTCGGGCCGGCTCTGGAAGCGCCAGCCCGTGGCCACAGCCACCAGCTCCACGCCGCGGCCCTCCCAGTCGCGCGTCAGCTCGTCGAGCAGGCTGCGCAGGGTATCGGGGCCGATTTCATCGGCAAACAGCGTTCGCATGTCACGCAACGGCAAGGGCTGTTGCGCACAAATGAGCGCGGTCTCAAGGACGCGCTTTGCATCCTGTGTATTCATGGACTGTTGTCACATCTCCGCCGACATCCGGCAGGTATTTCTGGGTCTGACCACCTGGCCCTCTGCGGCAGGCCGTTGATCCGCGCTGATTGTCAGCGGGGGATTTAAGGCGGGCTCTGAGGGGAAGGGCGGCACCCGCATTCATGCGGGCGGCTCGGGTCGGCACTGTGCGCTAGCGCCCTGGTACTGCCCTGTTGGGGCATTGACCGAAAGCAGCTGCAGGCATAGCCCGATGGCGCATTGTAGCGCCGCCGGCCGAACGCGCTCGATTTCTTGATGCTGCTGTGGTTTCAAGGTGTCTGCGTCAGCTGCGCCCAGGCCGGGGCCAGGTCTTCCGGCAGGGGCGCCTCGAAGGCCATTGGCTTGCCGCCGATCGGATGGGCAAAGCTCAGCCGCGTGGCATGCAGGGCCTGGCGGGTCAGGCCCAGTGCCGGCTTGCCGCCATACAGCGCATCGGCCAGCAGCGGAAAGCCCTTGCAGGACAGGTGGACGCGGATCTGGTGCGTGCGGCCGCTGTGCAGCACGCAGCGCACGGCACTCATGCCATCGCGGGCGGCGACCAGATAGATATCGGTACGCGCCGGCTTGCCACCAGCCAGGGCCGCCATACGGATGCGGGACTGCGGGTCGCGGCGGATCGGCTCATCCACCGTCAGCGTCTTGGGCACCAGGCCATGGGTCATCGCCAGGTATTCGCGGTGCACGTCGCGGGCGGCAATCATCCGCGTCAGCGCGGTGACCGCCTCCAAGGTCTTGCCGACCACCATCAGGCCCGAGGTGTCCTTGTCCAGCCGGTGCACGATGCCGGCCCGCGCCAGGGTGGCCGCCGCCACATGGTGGGCCAGCACGCCATTCATCAAGGTGCCCGACCAATTGCCGGCCGCCGGATGGACGACCAGGCCGGCCGGCTTGTTGACGACCATCAGATGGGCATCCTCGAACACGATGTGCAGGTCCATCGCCTCGGCCTTGAAGGCGCGGCTCTCCTCGGTGGGCACCAGCTCGAGCAGCACGCGCTGGCCGGACAGCACCTTGCGCGAGGCGGTGGTCACGGCCACACCATCGACCTGCACATGGCCACGCTCGATCAGCCCCTGCAGATGGCTGCGCGAGAACTCGGGGGCCATCGTCACCAAGAGCTTGTCAAGCCTCTGGGCATGCCAATCGCGGGCCACCACGCCCTGGCGTTGCTCATGGGCATCGGAGGGGCCGTCCTCGGAAAATTCGGCCTCATCCAGGCTTGCGTCCGTGCCTTCAGGCTGAACCATATAATCGCGACTCCGTTTTCAGCACAGGACGGTGCATTGCACCGCCATAGGGACCATGGTCATGATGTGGGTGGAGCGCCAAACGGCGCGCTTGATGGGCAGGACGGGTCTCGCAGCAGCAATGGTGCTGGCGGTCACGCTGGCGGGCTGCAGCAGCACCGCCAAGGACGACCCGAACTCCCAGGCGAGTCTGGACAAATTGTACGCAGATGCCAAGGACGACTTACAAGGCGGCAGCTACGACCGCGCGATCAAGACGCTGGAGCGCATCGAAGGCCGCGCCGCGGGCACGCTGATGGCCCAGCAGGCCACCCTGGAGCTGGCCTGGGCCAACTACAAGAGCGGCGAACGTGCCCAGGCGCTGAGCACGCTGGACCGTTTCATCAAGCTGAACCCGTCCAGCCCGGCACTGGATTACGCCATCTACATGAAGGGCGTGATCAACTTCAATGACGATCTGGGCCTGTTCGGCAGCATTGCCCGCCAGGACCTGTCCGAGCGCGACCAGCAGGCCTCGCGAGACGCCCTGCTCGCCTTCCGCCAGCTGGTGGACCAGTACCCGCAGTCCAAGTACACGCCGGACGCCTCGCAGCGCATCGACTACATCCTCAACACCCTGGCCGCCTATGAAGTGCACGTGGCGCGCTACTACTACAAGCGCGGCGCCTATGTGGCCGCGGCCAACCGGGCCCAGCAGGCAGTGCAGGAGTTCCAGCGCGCACCGGCGGCCGAAGAGGCCCTGTTCCTGATGATGCAGAGCTACGAGAAGCTGGACCTGAAGCCGCTGCGCGATGACGCCGAGCGCGTGCTGCGCAAGAGCTTCCCGAACAGCGCCTATCTGCGCGAAGGCTTTGTCGATGGCAAGGCCTGGTGGAAGCTGTGGTGAGGTGTTGACCTGACCCTGCAAGGAAAGAAGCCCGCTCATGCGGGCTTTTAACCCTCCGTAGCCCGGATGCAATCCGGGGCCGAGGGTTCGTGTCGCTCAAGCCCCGGATTCCTTCCGGGCTACCAGGCCTTGGCCAGATCGGCGCCGGGCTGGTAGGTTCGCTCCAGACTCAGCCCCTCCAGCCAATCCATCGCCTCGCCCTCGTTGGCCACCTGCCCCATCGGCGGCAGCGCGGCGCGCAGGCGCTTGCCGTAGTTCATGCCTGCCATGCGCGGGTCGCAGATCACCAAGAGCCCCTTGTCGGACTCGGTGCGTATCAGCCGCCCGCCACCCTGCTTTAGTGACACCGCCGCCTCGGCGATGAAGTACTCGGCAAAGGCGTTGCGACCTTCGTTCTCCAGCTTGCGCACGCGGGCTTCGACCAGCGGGTCGTTCGGCGGCGGGAACGGCAGCTTGTCGATCAGCACGCACTGCAGCGCGTCTCCGGGCACGTCTATGCCCTCCCAGAAGCTCTGCGAGCCCACCAGCACAGAGCGCGGCTGGGCCATGAACTGCTGCAGCAGCACGCGCTTGGGCGCGCCGCCCTGTATCAGCACGGCGATGTTGTCGCCGGCGGCCTCGAATTTCTGGATCAAGGCCTCGCCCACCGTCTGCAGATTGCGCAGGGTCGTGGTCAGCACAAAGGTGCGGCCGCCCAAGGCGCGGGCGCAGCGGGCTGCCAACTCGGCCACGGCCAGCGGATGGCTTGGCTCATTGGGCTTTGGAAAACCCCGAGGCACGTACAGCCGCGCATGGTTGGCATAGTCGAAGGGGCTGCCGACACGCAGCACGGTGGCCTTGTCCAGTCCAGCGGGCTCGGTGAACCAAGTCAGTCGCTCGTCCTCGCCCAGGGTTGCAGAGGTGAACACCCAGGCCTTCGGCGCGGCGGCCATCTGCTCCTGCATCGCCACGCGTATGTCCAGCGGCGACTCGACCAGGCGCGCAGTATTGGGGGTCAGGTCTATCCAGCGCACAGCACCATCGGCAGCGTTGCCGCAGAACACGGTGGCCAGCTCGACGAATTGCTGGGCCCGCTCGTGCAGGCGGATGAAGTCGGGCGCCATCTCGGTGACGGTGGCAAGGGCCGCCACCGCCGCTTCGGCCGCAGCCGCCACCGCGTCGACGGCGGGCTGGAAGCCTTCGCCGGTGGCGCGATCTTCCCAGCGCAGCTTGAGCATGCCGCGCACCTCGCGCATCGGCCCGGCGGCGGCCATGCGCAGCTCGCGGGCGGCGCGCTCCACACCGGCGCTCAAGGCCTGCCAGTCCTGCAGACCGCGGGCCTGGCTCAGGCCTATCGCCAGCAGGTCGCGCGAAAAGTCGATCAGCTGGGCTGTGCCCAGCATCGTGCCCAGGAACTGAACGCCGGCCTCGGCCAGCTGATGCGCCTCGTCGAAGATTGCCACCTCGACACTGGGCAGCAGCTCGGCCACGCCACTGTCGCGGAGCGCCATATCGGCAAAGAACAGGTGATGGTTGACGACCACCACATCGGCCAGCATCGCTTCGCGCCGCGCTTTCACCACATGGCAGGCGCGGAACTCAGGGCAATCGCTACCCAGGCAGTTGTCGCGGGTCGAGGTGACGATGGGAATCACCGGCGAGCGGTCGTCCAGCCCGTCCATTTCGGCCAGATCGCCGGTCTGCGTCTCCTGCGCCCAGCGCTCGACCCGGGCCAGCGCCATCACTGCGCGGCGGTCCGGCAACTGCTCGGTGTGGCGGGCCTGGCTCAGCCGGTGCAGGCACAGATAGCTGCCACGGCCCTTCAGCAGGGCCGTCTGTACCGGCATCTGCAGTGCCTCGCGCAGGCGCGGCAGGTCGCGCAGGAAGAGCTGGTCCTGCAGGCTCTTGGTGGCGGTGCTGATCAGGGTGCGACTGCCCGACAGCAGGGCCGGTACCAGATAGGCAAAGGTCTTGCCGACGCCGGTGCCGGCCTCGACGACCAGGGTGTCGCGCTCGGAGATGGCCTTGGCAACGGCCAGTGTCATTGCCATCTGCTGCTCGCGCGGCGCATAGCCCTCATCGGCGCGCGCCAGCGGGCCGCCGACGTCGAACGCCGCGGCGACCAGTTGCTCAAGCTCGGACTTCTCGTGTTGCTCGCTCACTCACAGACCCCAAAGCAGCGCCGAGCGCCGGGCCAATCATTAGAAGGCCTGCGCATCACGCCGGATGCATCAAGCATGAGCCGGCGCATCACGCCGGACAGATCAAGCATGAGCCGGCGCATCACGCCGGCTCGGGGGGATCGCTCTCGCGCTCCAGCCTGGCGATCAGGTCACGCAGCAGCAAACGGCGCTTCTTCAGGCGCCGCAGGGCCATCTGGTCGATCGGCAACTCGCTGGAGATGCGGTCGACCATCGCGTTCAGATCCGCATGCTCGATGCGCAGTTCGATCAGGTGGCGCTGCGGCGAGTGAAGGTTTTCATCCATTCAGGGGGACCAGTCAGAGACCGGTAGATAAAGCGATTATAGTTTTCGACATGATTCGACCGCCCCCAGGGTACCGCCTGAATGCCGCCACCGGTCTGCACCGGGGCGACCGCCAATACCAGCAAGACCAAGTGGAGATCATCGCGCATCCGCGTGTGCCCGGCTGTGCCTTGGCCGTGCTGGCCGATGGAATGGGGGGCAAGAGCGGCGGGCGCAAGGCCTCGGACCAGGTGATTCTGACCGCCAAACAGCTGTTCGAGCGCTTTGTGCCAGGCGAGGAAGACCCCGCCGAGCTCTTGCGCCAGTTGGTCGGTGAGGCGCACCTGATGATCAAGCTGACGGCCATCACCTCGGAAGAGGAGCCGCACAGCACCTTGGCGGCCTTCCTGGTCGGGCCGGATCGGCGCTGCCATCTGGTTCACGCTGGTGACTCCCGCCTGTACCACTTCCGCCAGGCCGAGATGATCAGCCGCACCTTGGACCATTCCTTTGTGCAGCGTCTGATCGACGAGGGCCAGATCAACGAGCAGGAAGCGGCCACGCACCCGCAGTCGAATCTGCTCACGGGCTGCCTGGGCACCCTGCAGGACCCGCCGATCTCCGAGCATCTGATCAGCCGGCTGGAAGTCGGTGACACGGTGATGGCCTGCAGCGATGGCCTGTGGCACTACTTCACCCCCAAGGAGTTGGGCGAGGTGCTGCATGCGCTGCCACCGCGCGATGCAGTCGAGATGCTGATCAACAAGGCGCGCAGCCGCGCCCGCGGCGGCGGCGACAATCTGTCGATGGCGGTGGTGAAGGTCGAAACCTTGGCCTGATCGCCCGTCAGCGCCGCACCGCACTGGCCGGCAACGGCAGCGACGCCGCACGCTTGGTCCTGGCCGCCTCGCGTGCCAGCACCTCTTTCTCATGGGCCTGAGCCGCCTTGATGCGGCGCAGGCTTGCCTGCCTGGCCTGTTCCGCCTCACTGGCTGCCAAGGCACGGGCGGCGGCCGCATCCTGGCGCGATGTGAGTGCGGCGCTGGCGACGGCCTTGGATGGCTCGGCCTGGAGCGGGCGACTGGCGGCAGCGACCGGCGCCGAGGCCGCCCTGGCCGCCAGCTCCCGCGCCTCCTGCGCCTTGGCCTGCTGCTTGGCGGCGACGCGATCGCGCTGGGCCTGGGCCCGCTGCTGTCGCTCGGCCAGATCCAGCGCCTGCTCCTGCTGCAGCACCGGCTGCAACGCGGTGCGGCGCTGGGCCTTGGCCGCCAGCTCGCAGTCGGTGATCTGGAACTTGGCCGAGCAGTCACGCATGGCAGCGGTGAACGCGGTCTCGATCTGCTGACGCTGTGCGCGCAATTGCTCGCGTTCGCCGGCCGCCTGCGCTTGCAGGCTGATCAGGGCCACCAGCAACAGGGTCGGTGTTTTCATGTCAGCGAAGTATCCACGTCGCGGCGCTCCAGCGCCAGATACTCGGCCGACTGCATCTCCTGCAGCCGCGAGACGGTGCGCGGAAACTCATGCGCCAGCGGCCCCTCGGTATAGAGCTGCTCGGCCGCCACTTCGGCCGACAAGATCAGCTTGACGCGACGGTCGTACAACACATCGACCAGCCAGGTGAAGCGCCGCGCCTCGCTGGCCAGGCGTGGCGACATCTCGGGCACGCCCGACAGTATCACCGTGTGGAACTGCGTCGCCAGTTCAAGATAGTCATTCTGCGAGCGCGGCCCGCCGCACAGGGTCTTGAAGTCGAACCAGACCACGCCGCCAGCACGGCGCCGCGAGCGCAGCGCGCGGTGTTCGATATGCAGCACCGGGTCCTCGTCCTTGGCCTCGGCCAGTTCATCGAAGGCCTGGCTCAGCGCCACCTCGGCCTGCTCGTTCAGCGGCGTGTGGTACAGCTGCAGATGCTCCAGCGTGCGCTGGCGGTAGTCCACACCTGCATCGACATTGATGACCTCCAGCTTGTCCTTCAACAGCGCTATCGCGGGCAGGATGCGGTCGCGGTGCAGTCCGTTCGGGTAGAGCTCGTCGGGCTTGAAGTTGGAGGTGGTGACAATGCTGACGCGGTTGGCGAACAGCGCATCCAGCAGCCGGTGCAGGATCATCGCGTCGGTGACATCGGCAACATGGAACTCGTCGAAGCAGATCAGCCGGTAGCGCCGCGCGATGCGCCGGCCCAGCTCGTCCAGCGGATCGGCTGTGCCCTTCAACTCCTGCAACTCGCGGTGCACCTCGCGCATGAACTCGTGGAAGTGCAGCCGGGTCTTGCGTGTCAAGGGCACGGCATTGAAGAAGCAATCCATCAGAAAGCTCTTGCCCCGCCCAACCCCGCCGTACATATAGACGCCCCGCGGTATCGGCGGGCGCATCAGCAGCTTGGTGATGGCATTGCCGCGCCGGGCCTTGTAGTCGGCCCATTCGTCCTGGCAGCGTTGCAGGGCCGCCACGGCGCGCAGCTGGGCCGGGTCGGACTTGTAGCCGCGTTCGACAAGGAGTTGCTGGTAGAGATCGGTGACTGAGGTCATGCAGGAGCCGCTCGTAGCCCGGATGAAGCGCAGCGGAATCCGGGGATTGCCGCGGACACAAGCCCCGGATTCCGGCGCTGTACGCCGTCATCCGGGCTACTCAATCCATCAGAAGTTCAGCGTGCGCTTGTCCACCGCCAGCGCGGCTTCTTTGGTCGACTCGCTCAAGGACGGGTGGGCGTGGCAGATGCGGGCAATGTCCTCGGCACTGGCCTTGAACTCCATCGCCACCACCGCCTCGGCGATCAGCTCCGAGGCGAAGGGGCCGATGATGTGCACGCCCAGGATCTCGTCAGTCTTGGCATCGGCCAGCATCTTGACGAAGCCGTTGGTGTCGCCCAGTGCGCGGGCACGACCGTTGGCCATGAAGGGGAACTGGCCGGCTTTGTAGGCCACTCCCTCGGCCTTCAGCTGCTGCTCGGTCTTGCCGACCCAGGCAATCTCGGGGCTGGTGTAAATGACCCAGGGAATGGTGTTGAAGTTGACATGGCCATGCTGGCCGGCAATGCGCTCGGCCACGGCCACGCCCTCTTCCTCGGCCTTGTGCGCCAGCATCGGGCCGCGCACCACGTCACCGACTGCCCAGACATTGGGCAGATTGGTCTTGCACTCGTCATCGACCACGATGGCGCCGCGCTCGTCGAGCTTGAGCCCAACGGCCTCGCCGTTCAGACCGATGGTGTTGGCGACGCGGCCGATCGACACAATCAGCTTGTCGACGGCCAGCGTCTGCGCAGCGCCCTTGGCATCGGCGTAGGACACCGTCACGCCACCCTTGTCCGACTTGACCTCGGATATCTTCACGCCCAGCTCGATCTTCAGGCCTTGCTTCTTGAACAGCTTGGCTGCTTCCTTGGCCACGCCTTCATCGACGGCGCTCAGGAAGGCCGGCATGGCTTCCAGCACGGTAACCTCGGCGCCCAGACGGCGCCAGACCGAACCCATCTCCAGGCCGATCACGCCGGAGCCGATCACGCCCAGCTTCTTGGGCACGCCGCCAATGCGCAGCGCGCCGTCATTGGACAGGATGTTCTCTTCGTCGAAGGCCGCGCCGGGCAGTGCACGGGCGTTCGAGCCGGTGGCGACGATCACATGCTTGGCCAGCAGGCTTTCCTCGCCGACCTTGACCTCGTACAGGCCGTCCTTGGCCGCCGCAAAGCTGCCGCGGCCATGGAAGAAGCTGACCTTGTTCTTCTTGAACAGATAGAGGATGCCGTCGTTGTTCTGCTTCACGACCTGGTCCTTGCGGGCCAGCATCTTGGCAACGTCGATGCTCAGGTTCGACAGATTGATGCCATGGTCGGCGAAGTGATGGCCGGCATGCTCGAAATGCTCGCTGGACTGCAGCAGCGCCTTGGACGGAATGCAGCCGACATTGGTGCAGGTGCCGCCCGGTGCCGGGCCGCCGGCTGCCGTCTTCCACTCGTCGATGCAGGCGGTGTTGAAGCCGAGCTGGGCCGCGCGGATGGCAGCGATATAGCCGCCGGGGCCGCCGCCGATGACGAGTACGTCGAATTGCTTGGACATGATGGTATTGAGGTCTTGTTGGTTGCTGGGGTCAGGCGTTGCCGGGACTCAATCCGAAGGCACGAACACCCACAGCAGGATGTAGAGCAGTGCACCGGCGCCGCCGAACAGGAACATCACGGCAAAGATCAGCCGCCAGATCCAGGATTCGAGCCCGGTGATCAGCGCCAGGCCGCCACAGACGCCGCCGATCCAGCTGTCACTGCGGCTGCGCCGGAAACGGTTCAGCACCTCGACCGCAGGTGCACCGGTGCCACCGCCGGCTGGCGTCGCGCCGCTGAGGAGGCGCGCCTTGGCTTGCTGAAACTCCGCCTCGCTGAGCACGCCGCGAGCGCGGAGTTCGTCAAGGCGGTGAATTTCTTCGGCGATGGACATGGTGCTGTCTCGGTTAGATGTCAAACAACAGGCGCGACGGATCTTCCAGCGCATCCTTCATCGCCACCAGACCCAGCACGGCTTCGCGGCCGTCGATGATGCGGTGGTCGTAGGACATGGCCAGATAGTTGATCGGGCGCACGACGACCTGGCCGTTCTCGACCACGGCGCGGTCCTTGGTCGCATGCACGCCCAGGATGGCCGACTGCGGCGGGTTGATGATGGGCGTGGACAGCATCGAACCAAAGGTGCCGCCGTTGCTGATCGAGAAGGTGCCACCGGTCAGCTCGTCGATGGACAGCTTGCCTTCCTTGGCCTTCTGGCCGAACTGGGCAATCGTCTTCTCGATGTCGGCAAAGCTCAGTTGGTCGGCATTGCGAATCACCGGCACGACCAGGCCGCGCGGCGAGCCTACGGCGATGCCGATGTCGAAGTAGCCGTGGTAGACGATGTCATTGCCGTCCACCGAGGCGTTCAGCACCGGGTACTTCTTCAGCGCCGCCACGGCCGCCTTGACGAAGAAGCTCATGAAGCCCAACTTGACACCATGCTCCTTCTCGAACTTGTCCTGGAAGCGCTTGCGCATCTCCATCAGCGGCGCCATGTTCACCTCGTTGAAGGTGGTCAGGATGGCGTTGCTGGCCTGCGATTGCAGCAGGCGCTCGGCGATGCGGGCACGCAGGCGGCTCATCGGCACGCGCTGCTCGGGGCGGTCACCCAGCTTCTGCTGCACCGGTGCGGCCACGGCAGGCAATGCGGCCTTGGCAGCAACTGGCACGGCCACCGGGGCCGGCACGGCGGCCTTGGCAGCGGCAGCGCCACCAGCCACTGCGGCGAGCACATCACCCTTGGTGACGCGACCATCCTTGCCGGTGCCGGCCACATCGGCCACGCCCAGCTGGTTGTCGGCCAGCAGCTTGGCGGCGGCGGGCATGGCCACATCGCTCTTGCTGGTGGAGGCAGGCGCTGCTGCGGCGGCGGGTGCAGCCGGCACATCGGCCACGGCCTTGACTTCCAGCGGACTGACCTGGGTCGCGCCCTCGGAGTCGATGCGGGCGATGACCTCTTCACTGACCACGGACTCACCGTCGTTCTTGACCAGCTGTGCCATCACACCGGCGCTGGGCGCGGGCACTTCGAGTACCACCTTGTCGGTTTCGATCTCGACCAGGATTTCATCGATGGCCACGGCTTCGCCGGGCTTCTTCTTCCAGGTCAGCAGCGTGCCCTCGGCCACGGATTCCGACAGCTGGGGAACTTTGACTTCTACGATTGCCATAACAATTGACTCCGATTCTTTGCATCTTTTGGCCGCGCAAGCGCGCGGCAGCCACCCGCGCCATCAGGCGCGGGCTGCCACATCACTTGGTGAGGATGAACCCCTTGAGCTTCGCGAAGGCCTGATCCAGCAGCGCCTTCTGCTGCTCCTGGTGCAGGTGCGAATAGCCCACCGCCGGCGAGGCCGAGGCCGGGCGGCCGGCATAGCCGAGGCGCTGACCGTCGGTCATGTTCTCGTGCACATAGTGCTGCACGAAGAACCAGGCGCCCTGGTTTTGCGGCTCGTCCTGGCACCAGACGATGTCGGTCGCGTTAGCGAACTTCTTGATCTCGGCGGCGAAGGCCTTGTGCGGGAAGGGATAGAGCTGCTCGACGCGGATGATGGCCGTGTCGGTGTTCTTCTTCTCGGCACGGGCCTTCACCAGGTCGTAGTACACCTTGCCCGAGCAGGCGACGATGCGCTTGACTTTGGCGGCATCAATGCCGGCATCCTGCTCGGTGATGACGGTGCGGAACTCGCCCTTGGTGAAGTCGCTCAGCGGCGAGGTCGCATCCTTGTTACGCAGCAGCGACTTGGGCGTCATGATGACCAGCGGCTTGCGGAACTGGCGCACCATCTGACGACGCAGCACATGGAAGATCTGGCTGGCCGTGGTCGGCTGCACGACCTGCATATTGTTGTCGGCGGCCAGCTGCATGAAGCGCTCCAGGCGTGCCGAGCTGTGCTCGGGGCCCTGGCCTTCATAGCCGTGCGGCAGCATCAGCGTCAGGCCGTTGGCGCGGCCCCACTTCACCTCGCCCGAGGCGATGAACTGGTCGATCACGACCTGGGCGCCGTTGACGAAGTCGCCGAACTGGGCTTCCCAGATCACCAGCGTGTTGGGGTCGGCCGAAGCATAGCCGTACTCGAAGCCCAGCACCGCCTCTTCGGACAGGATGGAGTCGATGACGACGAAGGGTGCCTGGCTGTCGGCCACGTTCTCCAGCGGCACATAGGTGCCGATGTCCCACTTCTCGCGGTTCTGGTCGTGCAGCACGGCATGGCGGTGCACGAAGGTGCCGCGGCCGCAGTCCTCACCGGACAGGCGCACCGGATAGCCTGAGGCCACCAGCGAGGCAAAGGCCATGTGCTCGCCCATGCCCCAGTCCACATTGACCTCGCCACGGCCCATGGCCGCGCGGTCGGCAATCACCTTCTCGACCAGCGGATGGACCTTGAAGTTGCTGGGGATGGTGGTGATGCGCTCGGCCAGACGCTTGAACTCGCCCACCGGCAGTGCGGTGTCGGCCGAGTCGGTCCACTTCTTGTTCAGGAACGGCGACCAGTCGACGGCGTACTTGCCCTTGAAGTTGGTCAGCACCGGGTCCACCGTGTGGCGGCCCTCGTCCATCGCCGCGCGATAGGCCTTGAACATCGCGTCCGGGCCATCGGCGGGCAAGGTGCCCTGGGCCACCAGCTTGTCACCGTAGAGCTTGCGCGTGCCGGGGTGCTGGCCGATCTTCTTGTACATCAGCGGTTGGGTCAGCGAGGGGGTGTCCTGCTCGTTGTGGCCCAGCTTGCGGAAACAGATGATGTCCAGCACCACGTCTTTCTTGAACTGCTGGCGGTACTCCATCGCCCACTGCGTGCACAGCACGACGGCTTCGGGGTCGTCGCCATTGACGTGCAGCACCGGCGCTTCGATCATCTTGACCACGTCGGTGCAATACAGCGTCGAGCGGCTGTCGCGCGGGTCGCTGGTGGTGAAGCCGATCTGGTTGTTGATGACGATGTGCACCGTGCCGCCGGTGTAGTAGCCGCGGGTCTGGGCCAGCGCCAGCGTTTCCATCACCACGCCCTGGCCGGCGAAGGCCGCATCACCGTGCACCAGCACCGGCAGCACCTGGGCACCGACGGCATCGCCGCGGCGGTCCATGCGGGCCTTGACCGAACCTTCGACCACCGGGTTGACGATCTCCAGGTGCGAGGGGTTGAACGACAGGCTCAGGTGGACCGGGCCGCCGGGCGTGGTCACGTCGCTGGAGAAGCCCTGGTGGTATTTGACGTCGCCCGATGGCAGGTCTTCCTTGGCCGTGTGGTCGAACTCGGCGAACAGGTCCTTGGGCATCTTGCCCAGCGTATTGACCAGCACATTGAGACGGCCGCGGTGGGCCATGCCGATGACGATCTCCTGCACGCCCTTCTCGCCGGCGCTCTGGATCAGTTCGTCCATCGAGGCGATGAAGCTGTCACCGCCCTCCAGCGAGAAGCGCTTCTGGCCCACGTACTTGGTGTGCAGATAGCGCTCCAGGCCTTCGGCCGCGGTCAGGCGGTCGAGGATGTGCTTCTTCTTCTCGGCCGTGAAGGCCGGCTTGGAGCGCGAGGCCTCCAGCTTTTCCTGCCACCAGCGCTTTTCGCCGGGGTCGGTGCAATGCATGTATTCGGCGCCGATCGAGCCGCAATAGGTCTCACGCAGGGCCTGCACGATTTCGCGCAGGCTCATGTTCTCGGCCTTGGAGAAATAGGTGTTGCTGGCGCTGAACGGGATGTCCATATCGGACTCGCTCAGGTCATAGAACGCCGGCTCCAGCTCGGGAATCTTCGGGCGCTCGGTGCGCTTGAGCGGATCCAGATCGGCCCAGCGCGAGCCCAGGAAGCGGTAGGCGGCGATCAGCGACTGGACGTGAACCTGCTTGCGTGCGATGGCCAGATCGGCGCCGGAGGCCTTGTTGCCGAAGGCATTGGCCTTGGCACGCTGGGCAAACGACTCAACCACCGGCGCATGGGCCACATCGCGGGAATCGGTGCCATCGGCGGCCGGCACATGCTGCAGCGCGTCGAAGTAGGCGCGCCAGTTGTCGGGCACGGAGCCGGGGTTGTCGAGGTAGGCCTCGTACATTTCCTCGACATAAGGGGCATTGCCCCCGAACAGGTACGAGTTCGACCTGTATTGCTGCATCATTTCGCTCACCTCTTACCCCGGCTTCCAGGGATTTGGCTGGTTGAAAAACCTTCCGCGACACGGCTAGACCGATTGGCGGATTGCGACCCGCCTAAGCTGCAAGCCAGCAAAGGGGACGGGAAGGATCTAAAGTGGGTCGGACTGTAGCACTATTGCTGTTTTCCCGGACTACGTAGCGCCCGCATCTTGCACCAATAGCCACACGGCGGTGTGGTTTTTTATGGTCGAACATCGAATCATTCACATCCGGACCGAAGCGCCGCCCAAGCCCGAGCTGGGCGCGCCCTGCAATGGCTGCGGCGTGTGCTGCCTGCTGGAGCCCTGTCCCGTGGGCATGGTGGTGAGCCAGCGCCGGCGCAGCGCCTGCAGCGCCCTGCTGTGGTCGGATGAGCAGGCTCGCTATCTGTGCGGCATGGTCATCGCGCCGCAACGGTTCCTGCCATGGCTCGCGCCGCTGCTACAGCCGCTAGCGGCGCGCTGGGCGCGGCGGCTGATTTCCGCCGGCAAGGGCTGTGACGCCGCGCTGCAAATCCAGCTACCGCCCACCCCGGGCGACTGAAGCTTCGGGCTCCGGGCAAGCCCGTAGCGTCGGCCGTGAATTGTGAAGTTACGATGTTCGATTCCTTACCCTACCAGTGGAGTGACCCGATATGAACCACAAGATCAGAATCGCCGCGCTGAGCGCCGCCGTCAGCGCCACCCTGGGCCTGAGCCTGCTGGCCACAAGCGCCCAGGCCGTGCCCCTGCGCTGGGCCGCCCAGAACGACATCCTGACCCTGGATCCGCATTCGCAGAACCATGCCACGACGAATGCCATCCTGATGCATTCCTACGAAGGTCTGACCCGCTATGGCAAGGACTACAAGGTCGAGCCCGCACTGGCCACCAAGTGGACCTTCATCACACCGACGCAGGTGCGCTTCGAACTGCGCAAGGGGGTCAAATTCCACGACGGCTCGCCCTTCACCGCCGATGACGTGATCTTCACCTTCGGCCGCATCAAGCAGCCCCAGGGCACGATGCAGATCTATGTGACCGGCATCTCCGAAATCAAGAAGATCGATGACTACACCGTCGACGTGATCCTGTCGGCACCGAACCCCATCCTGCTACGCAACATCATCGACTTCCGCATGATGAGCAAGGTCTGGGCAGAGAAGAACAAGACCACCAACACCCAGGACTACAAGGCCAAGGAAGAGAACTACGCCTCGCGCAACGTCAATGGCACGGGCCCCTACCGGATCACCGGCTGGCAGCCCGACCAACGCGTGACCATGGTGCAGAACAAGGACTGGTGGGACAACAAGAACGCCACCAACGTTACGGAAGTGCTTTACACCCCGATCAAGTCGGACCCGACCCGCGTGGCCGCCCTGCTGTCCGGTGACGTGGACCTGCTGACCGACCTGCCCACGCAGGACGTGGCCAAGCTCAAGGCCGACCCCAAGCTGAAGGTCGTCGAGGGCCCCGAGGTGCGCACCATCTTCCTGGCCATGGACATGGGCAGCGACGAGCTGAAGAACTCCAGCGTCAAGGGCAAGAACCCGTTCAAGGACAAGCGCGTTCGCGAGGCCATGAACCTGGCCGTCGATCGCGAGGCGATCAAGCGCACCATCATGCGCGGTCTGTCGATCCCGGCGGCCCTGATGGTCGCCCCGGGCGTCAACGGCAACACGCCCGACATCGACACCCCGATGAAGGCCGACCCCGAGAAGGCCAAGAAGCTGATGGCGGATGCCGGCTATGGCGATGGCTTCGAGGTGCAGATGAACTGCCCCAACAACCGCTATGTGAACGACGAGGAAGTCTGCCAGGCCGTCTCGGCCATGTGGGCCAAGATCGGCATCAAGATCAAGCTGGTGGCCCTGCCCATGGCTCAGCACAGCCTGGTGTTCCAGAAGTTCGACACCTCGCTTTACATGCTGGGCTGGGGCGTGGCCACCTATGACGCGCAGTACATGCTGCAGTCGCTGGCCCGCACCAAGACCACGGGCGCCGACGGCAACTTCAACTACTCCAAGGTCAGCGATGCCCGCGTGGACCAGTTGGTGGACGGCATGGCCTCCGAAATCGATGTGGCCAAGCGCAGCGCCATGATCCGCGAAGCGTTGCTGCGGGTGCGCGACGAGCATATGTTCGTGCCGTTGCACCATCAGATGCGCCCCTGGGCGATGAAGGTCAATGTCGAGACGACGCACCGCTCGGACGATCGTCCCGAGGCGCGCATGACCTCGATCAAGTAAGAGGCCTCAAGCACTCTACCCAGGCCGCCTTCGGGCGGCCTTTTCGCTTGTGTCCGGTGCGCCCGCTAGAGCCGCCGGTCTAGAAGCTCACAGGGCTTCCCTTGATGCAGATCGCCCACGCAGCGACTAAGGTGGCTCCAAACTAGGCGCCTGGCTGCGCTCATTACAGGAGACTGCATTGTTCGACTACATCATCGTGGGTGGCGGCTCGGCTGGTTGCGTGCTGGCGGCCCGCCTGAGCGAAGACCCCAACGTCAAGGTGTGCCTGCTGGAGGCCGGCAAGCGCGACACCAGCGTGCTGATCCACTGCCCGGCCGGCTTTGCGCTGATGGGACAGACCGGCTTCAACAACTGGGGTTTCGAGACCGTGCCCCAGCCCGGGCTGAACGGCCGTCGCGGTTACCAGCCGCGGGGCAAGACGCTGGGCGGCTCGAGCTCGGTCAATGCCATGGTCTATATCCGTGGCCAGCGCGAGGACTACGATGAATGGGCCGCGCAGGGCAACCCCGGCTGGGGCTATGAGGAGGTGCTGCCCTACTTCCGCCGCGCCGAGAACAACGAGCGCGGCGCCGACGCCTTTCACGGCAGCGGCGGCCCGCTGAACGTGATGGACCCGACCAGCCCGAACCGCTACAGCCCCGACTTCGTCAAGGCCGGCGTGCAGGCCGGCTATCCGCTGAGCACCGACTTCAATGGAGCGACCCAGGAGGGCGTGGGCATCTACCAGGTCACGCAAAAGGCCGGCGAGCGCTTCAGTGCCGCCAAGGCCTATCTGACGCCGAACCTGAGCCGGCCCAACCTGAGCGTGATCACCGAGGCGCACACGACCCGGGTGCTGCTGGAGGGCAAACGCGCCGTTGGCGTCGAGTACCGCCAGGGCGGCGAGCTCAAGCGGATCAAGGCCAGCCGCGAGGTGCTGCTCAGCGCCGGCGCCTTGCAGTCACCCCAGTTGCTGATGTTGTCGGGCATAGGCGCGGGCGCGCAGCTGCAGCAGCACGGCATTGCCGTCCTGCATGAGCTGGCCGGCGTCGGCGCGAACCTGCACGACCACATCAATGTCGTCGAGGTGGTCGATGCACCGCAGTTGAAAGACCTGTTCGGCATCTCGCTGCCCGGTGCCTGGCGTTCGATCAAGGGCATCTTCGAGTGGCGCAATCAGCGCCGCGGCATGTTCACGACCAATTTCGCCGAGGCCGGCGGCTTCATCAAGAGCAGCCCCGAGCTGGACCGGCCGGATCTGCAGCTGCATTTCGTCGTCGCCAAGCTGGTGGACCACGGCCGCAAGACGGTGCTGGGCCATGGCTATTCCTGCCATGTCTGCCTGTTGCGGCCCAAGAGCCGCGGCAGCCTGAAACTGGCCAGCGCCGACCCATTGGCCGCACCGCTGATCGACCCCAACTTCCTCGGCGAGCGCGAGGATGTGGACGATATGGTGCGCGGCTTCAAGCGCGTGCGCGCCCTGCTCGCCCAGCCCGCGCTGGCCGGCTACGGCGGCCGTGAAACGGCAGCCTCGGCCTCGGCACAGACCGACGCCGAGATCGAGCAGTTCGTGCGCAACTTCGCCGACACCGAGTACCACCCGGTCGGCAGCTGCCGCATGGGCACCGGTGACACCGACGTGGTGGACCCGCAATTGCGCGTGCATGGCATGCAGGGCCTGCGCGTGGTCGATGCGTCCATCATGCCCAGACTGGTCAGCGGCAACACGAACGCGCCGACCATCATGATCGCCGAGAAGGCTGCGGACATGATCAAGGCGGCGGCGAAGCTCGGGCAATAGCGCTTTTCGTAGCCCGGATGAAATCCGGGAACCACGACAGACGAACCCGGATTGCATCCGGGCTACGAATTCAAGCCAGCTGCAAACGCGCCCGCGCGGCCAGATACTCGCTCTTCAAGCGTGCTATCAGCGCCGCCGCCGGCACCACCTCACGCACCGCGCCAATGCCCTGGCCGCTGCCCCAGATGTCCTTCCAGGCCTTCTTGGCGCCGGCGCCGCCGAAGTCCATGGTGCTGACATCGCCCTCGGGCAGCTTGTCCGGGTCCATGCCGGCCTTGACAATGGAGCCCTTCAGGTAGTTGCCGTGCACACCGGTGAACAGGCTGCTGTAGACGATGTCGTCGCTGTTGCTGCCGACAATCATCTGCTTGTAGTCGTCGGAGGCGCGGGCCTCCTCGGTGGCGATGAAGGCCGAGCCGATGTAGGCGAAATCGGCACCCATGGCCTGTGCGGCCAGCACCGCGTCACCGCTGGCGATAGCACCGGACAAGGCGATCGGGCCGTCGAACCACTCGCGGATTTCCTGGATCAACGCGAAAGGGCTCTTCACCCCCGCATGGCCACCGGCACCGGCCGCCACGGCGATCAGGCCGTCGGCGCCCTTCTCGATCGCCTTCTTCGCGAACTTGTTGTTGATGATGTCGTGCAGCACCACGCCGCCCCAGGCGTGGACGGCCTGGTTGACATCGTCGCGCGCACCCAGCGAGGTGATGATGATGGGCACCTTGTACTTGGCGCACAGGGCCATGTCGTGCTCCAGCCGGTCATTGCTCTTGTGCACGATCTGGTTGATCGCAAACGGCGCCGCCGGCTTGTCCGGATGGGCCTTGTTATAGGCCGCCAGCTCGGTGGTGATCTCGTTGAGCCACTCATCCAGCAGCTCGGCCGGGCGGGCATTGAGCGCGGGCATCGAGCCGACGACGCCGGCCTTGCACTGGGCAATCACCAGCTTGGGATTGCTGATGATGAACAGCGGCGAACCGATGATGGGCAGGGGCAGGTTTTGCAGAACGGGAGGCAGGGACACAGGCGTTTCTCCGATCATGAATTCAGAAGGCGTCGAGCGACATCGCGGTGACGCTGTCGGCGCCCTCGACGATGCTGTCGCGCAGGCCACCGGCGCGGGCCAGGATGTGCTCGGCATAGAAGCGCGCGGTGGCAATCTTGGCCGCCATGAACGGCGCATCGACGCCGGCAGCCAGTTGGTCTTCGGCAACGATCAGCGCGCGCGCCATCTGCCAGCCGGCCACCACATTGCCCGCCAACATCAGATAGGGCACCGAGCCGGCGAACACCGCGTTCGGATTGGCCTTGCTCTGGCCAGCGACGAACTCGATCACGTCAATCAGCGCCAGGCGTGCGGCGCTCAGGCGCTTCAGCATCGCCTTGCTGGCGGCGCTGTCACGCTTGGCCAGTTCGGCTTCCGTCGCAGCAATCTGCGCGGCGATCGCCTTGGCCGTCTGGCCGCCGTCGCGGGCGGTCTTGCGGCCCACCAGGTCATTGGCCTGGATCGCCGTCGTGCCCTCGTAGATCGTCAGGATCTTGGCGTCGCGGTAGTACTGGGCCGCGCCGGTCTCCTCGATGAAGCCCATGCCGCCATGCACCTGCACGCCCAGGTCGGTGACCTCCAGGCTCATCTCCGTGCTGTAGCCCTTGACGAGCGGCACGAGGAATTCATAGAAGGCCTGGTTCTGCTTGCGCACCTCGGCATCGGGGTGCTGGTGCGCGGCGTCGTAGGCCGAGGCGGCCACCAGGGCCATGGCGCGACAGCCCTCGGTCAGCGCACGCATCGTCATCAGCATGCGGCGCACATCGGGGTGGTGGATGATGGCCGCGCTGCCCGGCAGCGAGCCATCGACCGGGCGTGACTGCACGCGGTCGCGCGCATACGAGGCCGCCTTCTGATAGGCCCGCTCGGCCACCGCGATGCCCTGCACACCGACGGCATAGCGGGCGGCGTTCATCATGATGAACATGTACTCGAGGCCGCGGTTCTCCTGGCCGATCAGGTAGCCGATGGCGCCACCGTGGTCGCCAAACTGCAGCACCGCCGTCGGGCTGGCCTTGATGCCCATCTTGTGTTCGATGCTGACGCAGTGGGCGTCATTGCGCGCGCCAAGAGACCCGTCGGCATTGACCATGAACTTCGGCACCAGGAACAGGCTGATGCCCTTCACGCCTTCGGGCGCTCCGACCACACGGGCCAGCACCAGATGGACGATGTTCTCGGCCATATCGTGCTCGCCATAGGTGATGAAGATCTTGGTGCCGAAGATCTTGTAGCTGCCGTCGGGCAGCGGCTCGGCGCGGGTGCGCACCAGGGCCAGGTCTGAACCCGCCTGGGGCTCGGTCAGGTTCATCGTGCCAGTCCAGGTGCCATCGATCATCTTCGGCAAGTAGGTCTGCTGCTGCTCGGGCGTGCCGGCGGTCAGCAACGCCTCGATCGCGCCATCGGTCAGCAGCGGACACAGCGCAAAGCTGAGATTGGCGCTGTTGAGCATCTCGACGCAGGCCGCGCCTATCGTCTTGGGCAGGCCCTGGCCACCGAAGTCGGCCGGGTGCTGCAGGCCCTGCCAGCCGCCTTCGGCAAACTGACGGAAGGCGTCCTTGAAACCCGGCGTGGTGGTGACGACGCCGTCTTTCCAGCTCGACGGGTTGCGGTCGCCGGCCACATTCAGCGGCGCGATCACGTTCTCATTGAGCTTCGCGCATTCCTCCAACACGGCCTGGGCGGTGTCCAGATCGAAATCGGCAAAGGCCGGAATGCTCTGCAGGCTGGCCAGGCTGGCCAGTTCCTTCATGCCGAACAGCATGTCCTTGATGGGGGCGCGATAGGTCATTGTTGTCTCCAGAATCTTCGGTCATTGCGGGATGGACCTTGTGGCTTGGCCACAAGCTCCGTCCCCAACAAAACAAAGGGCGCCTCGACTTGGGTCGGGCGCCCTGCCTTCATTTACTTCTCAAGCAAGGGCTCAGAGCGCCTTGATCAACTCAGGAACAGCCACGAACAGGTCGGCTTCCAAGGCATAGTCGGCGACGCTGAAGATCGGCGCTTCCGGGTCCTTGTTGATGGCCACGATGACCTTGCTGTCCTTCATGCCGGCCAGGTGCTGGATCGCGCCGCTGATGCCGCAGGCGATGTACAGGTTGGGCGCCACGATCTTGCCGGTCTGGCCGACCTGCCAATCGTTCGGCGCATAGCCGGCGTCCACCGCAGCGCGGCTGGCGCCAAGGGCGGCACCCAGCTTGTCGGCCAACGGCGTCAGCACTTCCATGAACTTGTCATTGGAGCCCAGGGCCCGGCCACCGGAGACGATGATCTTGGCGGCGGTCAGCTCGGGGCGGTCGCTCTTGGCGATCTCGCTGCCGACGAAGGCGCTCAGGCCGCTGTCGGCCACGGCAGCGACCGTTTCCACGGCGGCGGCGCCACCGGTGGCGGCGGCCGGGTCGAAGCCGGTCGTGCGCACGGTCAGCACCTTGGTGGCGTCGCCGCTCTGCACATGGGCGATCGCGTTGCCGGCGTAGATCGGACGCTCGAAGGTGTCGGGGCTGATCACCTTGGTGACGTCGGACAACTGGGCCATGTCCATCAGCGCGGCCACGCGCGGCGCGATGTTCTTGCCGCTGGCGGTGGCGGGAAACAGGATGTGGCTGTAGCTGGACGCCACGGCCACCACCTGCGCGGCCAGGTTCTCGGCCAGGCCGTGGTTCAGATGGGCAGCGTCGGCATGCAGCACCTTGGCCACGCCGGCTATTTTGCAGGCCGCAGCGGCGGCTCCGCCGGCATCGGTGCCTGCCACCAGCACATGGACCTCTCCCCCGCACTGGGCGGCGGCGGTGATGGTGTTCAGCGTGGCGCCCTTGATCGAGCTGTTGTCGTGTTCGGCAATAACGAGAGCGGTCATGTCAGATCACCTTGGAAACATTTTTCAACTTATCAACCAGCGTGGCCACATCGGGCACCTTGATGCCGGCGCTGCGCTTGGGCGGTTCGGTCACGCTGAGGGTCTTGATGCGCGGCGTGACGTCCACGCCCAGATCGGCGGGCTTGAACACGTCAAGCTGCTTCTTCTTGGCCTTCATGATGTTGGGCAGGGTCACATAGCGCGGTTCGTTCAGGCGCAGGTCGGTGGTGACCACGGCGGGCAGCTTGACCTTGACGGTCTCCAGGCCGCCATCGACCTCGCGGGTGACGCTGGCAAAGCCGTCGGCCACTTCGACCTTGCTGGCGAACGTCGCCTGCGGCAGATGGGCCAGTGCGGCCAGCATCTGGCCGGTCTGGTTGCAATCGTCGTCGATGGCCTGCTTGCCGACGATCACCATGCCGGGCTGCTCCTTGTCGACCAGCGCCTTCAGCAGCTTGGCCACGGCCAGCGGCTGCAGTTCGACATCGGTCTCGACCAGGATGGCGCGGTCGGCGCCGATGGCCATGGCGGTGCGCAGCGTCTCCTGGCACTGCGTGACGCCGCAGGACACGGCGATCACCTCGGTGACCACGCCCTTCTCCTTCAGGCGCACGGCTTCTTCGACGGCGATCTCGTCAAAGGGGTTCATGCTCATCTTGACGTTGGCGATGTCCACGCCGGTGCCGTCACTCTTGACGCGCACCTTGACGTTGTAATCGACGACCCGTTTGACTGCGACCAATACCTTCATCGAAGCACTCCAAGCTAATTGACGTTAACGTTAACCAGATTCTAGTGGCCGCAGCCTGCCGCACCCCAGACATTACGCAAGTGCAGCAAAATAGAACGATCGTGCTATTTTACGCACAAGTTCGAGCGTAGCGCGAGACACTTAGACTGCTGCCCCAAATGACAGACGAATCAAGAGCCGAAATCCCCCCGTCGATTGGTGTGTTCGATTCAGGACTGGGTGGTTTGTCGGTGCTTCGTGCCCTGCGCGAACAGCTGCCCGGCGTGCCCCTGCTGTATCTGGCCGACTCGGCCCATGCGCCGTATGGCGATCGCAGCACCGAGTTCCTGACCGAGCGCAGCCTGGCAATTGGCGGGTACCTGATGCAACAGGGCGCCCGTTTGCTCGTGGTGGCCTGCAATACCGCCACCACGCAGGCGGTGGCGGCGCTGCGGGCACGCTGGCCCGAGCTGCCCATCGTCGGCGTCGAGCCCGGCGTGAAACCGGCCGCAGCCGCCACACGCAATGGCCGCATCGGCGTGCTGGCGACAACGGCCACGGTGCGCAGCGAACGCTTCAAGCATCTGGTCAACAGCTACGCGGCTGGCCATCAGGTCATCGCTCAAGCCTGTCCCGGCCTGGTCGAGCTGATCGAGCGGGGAGAGCTCGACAGCCCGGCACTGCGCGAACTCGTCGAACGCTATTGCGAACCGCTGCGCCAGGCCGAGGTCGATACGGTGGTGCTGGGTTGCACCCACTACCCCTTCATCAGGCCGCTCTTTCAGCAGGCCCTGGGCAGCGAGGTGTTGATCGTAGACACCGAGGGGGCCATCGCACGGCAGGCCGCTCGGCTGTGGCCGGCGTCGGCGCCCGAGGCGCCGGCCGGGACACTGCGACTGAGCACAACCGGATCGGTCGACTTGCTGGCACGTTTTGCTGCAGCCTGTCTGGGCTGGCACGATGTGACTGTTGGCCAGGCAAAGCCATGAACGATCTCCTGATTGCCCTGGGCCTGCTGTCCTGGAAGCCCCTGCTCGGGGCCTTGGTGATGCCACCGGTGCCCTTCGTGCTGCTGACGCTGATCGGTGCAGCACTGCTGCGACGCCGCCCCTTCGCCGGCTGGGCCGGCGTGATCGTCGGTTGCCTGGGCGTCTGGCTGATGGGTACAGGCGCTGTCGGTGGCGCCCTCACCGAACGACTGGAAGCGCAACACCCGGCAGTCGGCCCCGAGCAGCTCAGCTGGCTGCGCCAGCAGCCGAAGACCGCGATCATCGTGCTCGGCGCGGGCCGCATCCTGCTCGCCCCCGAGTACGGAGAGACAGACCTCAGACCGATGACCCATGAGCGGCTTCGCTACGGCATCTGGCTCTCGCGCAAGAGCGGCCTGCCCCTGGGCTACAGCGGCGGCCTGGCCCACGGCGCCGAGCCGGGCCACAGCGAGGCCCAGATTGCCGCCCGCCTGGCCGAGGATGTCTACCGGCACCCGCTGCGCTGGACCGAGGACCGCTCGCGCGACACCAACGAAAACGCGATCCGCACGCTGGAGTTGCTTGCCCCTCAAGGTATAGAGCGCATCGTCGTCGTCACCCACGGCTATCACATGCCCCGCGCCATCGCCGCCTTCGAACGCGCAAAGCAGCGCGCCGGCAGCGCGGTCGCCATCCAGGCCGCCCCGATGGGCCTGCATGTGCAGCGTGGGCTCCGCCCCGGTGACTGGCTGCCCAGCCGCGGCGGCTACACGCTGACGCTGCTGGCCCTGCATGAGATGCTGGGGCGCTGGATGGGCGCCTAGCGCCAAGGCGATATGCCCAGGCTATGATTCGCGCCCAGTGCGGGGATGATGAAATCGGTAGCCATACGGGACTTAAAATCCCGAGCCGCAAGGCGTGCGGGTTCGAGTCCCGCTCCCCGCACCAGCCAGTTCAGGCCTTCGCCTGACGGCGGCGGTTCGACACGAAACCCACCGCCAGCAGACCGGCCATCATCAGCGCATAGGTGGTCGGCTCGGGCACCGGCAGCGCCGTCACGGTGACGTAGTCCTGGTAGCTGCCATTGCTGAGCTTGGTGACGGCGAACAGATCGCGGCCGCTGTAGCTACCGGCGTCGTTCAGATAGCTGTTGGCCAGGCCCGCGAATGCGGCGGTCTTGCCGTTCGAGTTCGAGTAGCCGCTGCCAAGGTACTCTTGCACATAGAAGCTGCCGCGATCGGTGTTGCTGTCCCAGACGGTGCTGGTCGTGGTCTGCTTGTTGCGGCCATGACCGGTCGTCACGGTGACCTGGCGTGGGTCGAAGCCGGCCACGTCCAGGCTAGCGCCGGTCTCGTGGGTGATCTCCCAGACCGCCACCTGGAAGGCCGCGTACTCGGCGGCGGTGTCGATCTTCTGTTCACCGGTGTAGAGGCTGGTGGCCGAAAACAGGCTCTGCAAGTTCTTGGCCTGGGCACCCGCGAAGCTGCCAATCGAGTAACGCTGGTAGGTGCTGCTGGTCGATTGGGCCAGCTCGACGCAATAGGCATAGAAGCTGGGGCCGCCCTGAGTGGCGAACAGCATGCGGCCGATATTGATGTCGTCGCTGCCGGTCACATTGACGCTGAGGCCGGCCGGGTCTTCCTTCACGTACTTGATCTGGGTGCTGGCGGCGCCGGCCATGCCCGTCAGAGCGAGTGCAGCGGCGGCGATCAGTGTCTTGGTAAAAGTCGTCATTTTTTTGCTTCCCTGGATGTCCGGCCACAGCGGCCTGTTGGTGTGGAGCGGACTGTAGGGAGTGCCAGGTCTTGCCGGCACCCCGCGAGCAAAGGGGGTCCATGGCGGGTTCGTGATGCAGTGCACAACGGAACCGCAGGTACCCCGCATTTCGGGGGGGCGATGTCCGCGACTTCAATAGCAAACGGGCCCGAAGGCCCGTTGCAAGGAGTCAATGCCGATCGGCCGCGGTCAAGCCGCCACCACCCTCAAGCCCTTGATCCCCTCCAGCGCCTTGCCCTTGCGCGCCCGCTTGCCCACATGGGCGGCCAGCGCCGTGTTCTTCAGGATCTCATCCTTGGGCTTGCCGCCGCGGCCGGTGCCAAGCACCTGCAGCGCCTGGCCGAAGGCGGCGACGCTGACCAGGGCGTCCTTGGGCTCCAGATCCATCAGGGTCAGGCCTCGCCCGCCCTTCGGTTGATGCTTCAGCTCGTCGAGCGGGAACACCAGCAGGCGGCTGCTCAGGCTCAGGCAGGCCAGCTGCGGGCCCAGCAACTCACCCGCCGGCAGTGGGCTTGGAGGCAACGGCTTCTCGCCGGCTTCCAGAGTCAGGAAGGTCTTGCCGCCCTTCTGACGGCTGACCAGATCGCCGACCTGGGCGAGCAGGCCGAAGCCACCGGTGCCGGCCAGCACCAGCTTCTGTGACGCAGCTCCGGCGAAGTAATGCGCGGCCTGGGTGCCGGACTCCAGCTCGATCAGGGTCGTGATCGGCACCCCGTCGCCACGTCCGCCTGGCAGCAGCGACACCGGCACCGAATAGACGCGGCCATTGCTGCCGAACACGGCCAAGGTATCGACACTGCGGCAGGGGAACACGCCATAGAGGCCGTCGCCGGACTTGAAGGCCAGCCCCGCGGCATCGATCTCATGGCCCTTCAGCGCCCGCGTCCAGCCCTTCAGGCTGATGACCACGGTGACCGGCTCGTCGACGATCTTCACCTCGGCGGTGGCGCGCTTTTCTTCCTGGATCAGCGTGCGGCGCTCGTCACCGTAGAGCTTGGCATCGCCCTCGATCTCCTTGACCAGGGTGCGCTTCAGGATGGACGGGCTGTTCAGGATCTCGTCCAGCTTACCCTGCTCGACGCGCAGCGAGCTCAGCTCCTGCTCGATCTTGATCGCTTCCAGCCGCGCCAGCTGGCGCAAGCGGATCTCAAGAATGTCCTCGGCCTGGCGGTCGCTGAGCTTGAAGCGGTCTATCAGCGCCGGCTTGGGCTCGTCGGCTTGGCGGATGATGCGTATCACCTCGTCGATATTGAGCAGCACCAGCTGCCGGCCTTCCAGCACATGGATGCGCTCCAGCACCTTGGCCAGCCGGTGCTCGGTGCGGCGCAGAACGGTCGCCTGGCGGAAGCCCAGCCACTCGCTCAAGACCTGGCGCAGGCTCTTCTGCGTCGGCCGGCCATCGGCGCCGACCATGGTCAGATTGATGGGCGCCGAGCCCTCCAGGCTGGTGTGGGCCAGCAGCGTGGTGATCAGCTCCTGCTGCTCGACGGTGCGGCTCTTGGGCTCGAACACCAGGCGCACGGCGGCGTCCTTGCTCGACTCGTCGCGCACCACGTCCAGCACCGACAGCACGGTGGCCTTGAGCTGCACCTGCTCCTGGGTCAGCGCCTTCTTGCCGGTCTTGACCTTGGGATTGGTCAGCTCCTCGATCTCTTCCAAGACCTTCTGCGCACTGGCACCCGGCGGCAGCTCGGTCACGACCAGCTGCCACTGGCCGCGGGCCAGGTCCTCGATCTTCCAGCGCGCGCGCACCTTGAGGCTGCCGCGTCCGCTGGCGTATGCGGTGCGTATGTCCTCGGTCGGGCTGATGATCTGGCCGCCGCCGGGATAGTCCGGCGCTGGCAGCAGTGCATACAGCTCGTCGTCGCCGAGCTTGTCGTTCTTCAGCAGGGCCACTGCCGCGGCGGCCACCTCGCGCAGATTGTGGCTGGGCACCTCGGTGGCCAGGCCCACGGCAATGCCGCTGGCGCCATTGAGCAGCACGAAGGGCAGGCGCGCGGGCAACTGCTTGGGCTCCTGCGTCGAGCCGTCGTAGTTGGGGATGAAATCGACCGTGCCCTCGTCGATCTCGTCGAGCAGCAGCCTTGCGATCGGCGCCAGGCGCGATTCTGTGTAGCGCATCGCCGCCGCACCGTCACCGTCGCGGCTGCCGAAATTGCCCTGGCCGTCGATCAGCGGATAGCGCAGGCTGAAGTTCTGCGCCATGCGCACCAGCGCGTCATAGGCGGCCTGGTCGCTGTGCGGGTGGAAGCGGCCCAGCACGTCACCCACCACACGGGCGCTCTTCACCGGCTTGGCGCCGCCGCCGGTCGGCGTGGACAGCAGGCCCATGCGCTCCATTGCGTACAGGATGCGGCGCTGCACCGGTTTCTGGCCGTCGCAGACATCGGGCAGGGCCCGGCCCTTGACGACGCTCAAGGCGTATTCGAGATAGGCCTGCTCGGCGTAGTGCGCGAGGGTCAGGGCATCGGGGCCATCTGGGCCGTTCGGCGGCGTGCCCGCAAAATCAATCGTGGTCTGGTCCATGGGATTTACTGCGTGATCATCGGCCGTGGTCGGCCGCTAGGTTCGTGGACAGGCTGGCATGCATCTTCAATTGCTGGGCTTGGCGGGGCAGGCTGCGTTGCAGCAGGGCCCAGTACAGCTCCAGCACCAGATGCACATGGGCTTGCGTTTCGGGTATCGGCGGCACCTTGCCGCCATGTTTGCGTACCGTGCCTTCGCCGGCATTCCAGGCCGCCAGTGCGGCATCGATGCGGCCGAAGCGCCGGTTCAGGTCGGCCAGCATGCGGGCGCCGGTGTGGATATTGGTGCGCGGGTCCATCAGACGCTGCTCGGCCGGGCGCAGCGCCTCGGCCTTGGTGGCATAGCGGTCGGCGGTCTCGGCGGTGATCTGCATCAGGCCCATCGCGCCGCGCGGCGACACCACCTTGGCATCGAAGCCCGACTCGACGGCGATGATTGCGGTCAGCAGTTCGATATCGACGCCATGCTGGCGTGAGGCCTCGCGCAGCCAGGGCTGCACGGCCTTGGCTGCGGGCGCAATCTCCAGCCAGGTCAGCATGCTCGAGGCACCATCGGTCTTGCCCGGCACGCGGCCGCTGCCGGGGCGCGGCTCGCCAAGAATCAGGGCGTAGTTCGAGTCCACCGCATGGCCTGCCAGATGGGCGACACCTGCGCCGTCCACATAGCCCCACAGCTCGGCGCGCGCCAGGGCACTGCCCAGCAGCAGTGACAGCAACAGACCGAGCCGGACCAGACTCACGCCGGCTCCTCGCCCAAGGCCACGCGCGCCTGAAACTCGCGGTCCAGCATGGACATCACGATCAGGCTGTCATACCCGTCTGCACCGTCCATATTGACGCGCACGCTCTCGCGCAGCCGCCCCTCCTCGACAAAGCCCTCGCTGGCATACAGCGCCAGCGCACGGGTGTTCAGGCCCTTCACATCGAGCCAGAAGCGGTGGGCATGCAGGTCCTTGAAGGCCATCTTCTTCAACAGGCCCACGCAGACCCGGCCCAGGCCCTGGCCCTTGGTCTGCAGCACGATGCGCTTGAGTTCGACCGAGCCGTTCGGATTGCGGCAGCCCTGCAGGATGACGAAGCCGGCTCGCTCGTATTCCGGCCCCGCCTCGACGATGAAATGGCGGGAGTCGGGGAAGCGGATGGCACCCTCGTGCTGGGTGCGCTCCCAGGGCGTGATGAAGGGCCGGTTCTGGCCGTCCTGCTCGACCGAGACGACGAAGTCCAGATCGGACAGCATCGTGGGACGCAGGCGTGCGCGGATGACCAGCGTCATCTCAGTCACTCCGCCGCGCTGGGCGCGACGCATGAAACCGTGTGGCGGCAGGGACGAGGGCGCGCCGGCCACTGCGGGCTGAAGCCTTGTCCGGCCCTGAACAGGCCAAACTCCGGCTTCTTTATGCCCGCTGCGACCGGCACGCCCTCGCCCCTGCTGCAACAGGTGTGCAGGCTCGCCAATCCGCAAAGCACGCGCACCACGCGGGATCGGCGGCCACCAGCGCATCCGCAGAGGGGGTGGGGGGCCGGCCACGGCGGGCATAAAGAAGCTGGAGGTCGGTCCGAAGGGACCGGCCCAAGCTTCAGCCCGCAGTGGCCGGCCCCCCGCCCCCTCTGCCACCCCATGGCAGCGAACAGCAAAGCACCGCCACCCTCGGGCAAGTCGATCGCTTGCATTTCAGGCTTCCTGGAAGCCGCGTAGCACAGCCACAACGTTGTGGCCTATCGCCTCGGTGGCATAGCCGCCCTCCTGCAGGAAGAGGGTCGGAGCACCAAAGGCGGCCAGGACCTGACCCATGCGCTCGAAGTCGGGCGGCTGCAGATGGAAGTGCGAGATCGGGTCATCCTCGTAGGTGTCCACGCCGAGGGACACGATCAAGAGCTCGGGCGCGTAGTCGCGCAGCCGCGCCAGCGCAGCGTCCAGGCAGGCAAACCAGTCCGCGTTCGGCGCGCCGGCCGGCAGCGGGTAGTTGGCATTGAAGCCGACACCCTCGCCCGCCCCGGTCTCGTCGGCGTGGCCGAGGAAGAAGGGGTACTCGGTCATCGGGTCGCCATGGATGCTGGCGTAGAACACATCGGCGCGGTCATAAAAGATCGCCTGCGTGCCATTACCGTGGTGGAAGTCCACGTCAAGGATGGCGACGCGCTTGAGCCCAGAGTCCAGCGCCGCCTGCGCGGCCACGGCGGCGTTGTTGACAAAGCAGTAGCCGCCAAAGAAATCGGCGCCGGCATGGTGGCCCGGCGGGCGGGTCAAGACGTAGGCGCTGCGCTCGCCGCGCAGGACAATATCCAGACCGTCCAGGCAGGCCTGCGCGCCCCAGTAAGCGGCGTCCCAGCTGCCGGCGGTCAGCGGCGTGCCGCTGTCCATCGAATACAGACCCATGCGGGCGGCAAAGCTCTTGGGCTCGACATCGTTGCGCAGCCCCTTGACGGGCCAGACCGCAGGGAAGGCATCGCCCTCGCCGCCCAGCGCCCGCCACTCGGCATAGGCACCCTGCAGAAAACGCAAGTAAGCCTCGCCGTGCACCCGGGCGATGGGCGCCAGGCCGTGGTCGGTCGGCGGCAGGATCTCGCCCAGGTTGGAGGCCTGCAAGGCCTTCAGCACATAGTCAGCGCGGGCCGGCGTCTCGAAGGCCGGCACCAGCTTGCCGCGGAAGAACTCATGCGTGGCCGCGTGCACCACGTGGTGGTGGTTGTAGATGCTCTTCATACGTCCACCTCGACCTCGTCGCCACGCAGCTCCATCAGGTCGCGCCGCGCCTGGGCCTCGCCCTTGCCCATCAGTTTGTTCATCGAGATCTCGGTGTCGCCAAAGTTGAGCTGACCATACGCTACTTGCAGCAGGCGTCGGGTGTCGGGGTTCAGCGTGGTCTCCCACAGCTGCTCGGGGTTCATTTCACCGAGGCCCTTGAAGCGGCTGATGCTCCAGCTGTTGTCGCGCGCCCCTTCCTTGCGCAGCTTGTCCAGGGTGGCTGCCAGCTCGCCCTCGTCCAGCGCATAGATCTTGGCCGCTGGCTTCTTGCCGCGTGCAGGCGCATCGACGCGGAACAGCGGCGGCTTGGCGACATAGATATTGCCGGCCTCGATCAGCTTCGGGAAATGACGGAAGAAAAGTGTGAGCAGCAGCACCTGGATGTGCGAGCCATCCACATCGGCGTCGCTCAAGATGCAGACCTTGCCGTAGCGCAGGCCGCTCATGTCGGGGCTGTCGTTCGGGCCGTGAGGGTCAACGCCGATGGCTACCGCCATGTCGTGGATCTCGTTGTTGGCGAACAACCGGTCGCGCTCGACCTCCCAGGAGTTCAAGACCTTGCCACGCAGCGGCAACACCGCCTGCGTCTCCTTGTTGCGGCCCATCTTGGCGCTGCCGCCGGCCGAGTCGCCCTCGACCAGGAACAGCTCGTTGTGCAGCAGATCGCGGCTCTCGCAATCGGTCAGCTTGCCGGGCAGCACGGCCACACCGGAGCCCTTGCGCTTCTCGACCTTCTGGCTGGCGCGCAGCCGCGTTTGCGCCTGCTTGATGACCAGCTCGGCCAGCTTCTTGCCGTAGTCCACATGCTGGTTCAGCCACAGCTCCAGCGCCGGCTTCACGTAGATGGAGACCAGGCGCAAGGCATCGCGCGAGTTCAGCCGCTCCTTGATCTGGCCCTGGAACTGCGGGTCCAGCACCTTGGCCGAGAGCACGAAGCTGGCGCGCGAGAACACATCGTCGGGCATCAGCTTGACGCCCTTGGGCAAGAGGCTGTGCATGTCGATGAAGCCCTTGACGGCGCCGAACAGGCCATCCTTCAGTCCGGACTCGTGCGTGCCACCGGCCACGGTCGGTATCAGGTTGACATAGCTCTCGCGCATCGGCGAGCCCTCGTCGGTGAAGGCCACGCACCAGGCAACGCCCTCGCCCTCGGCGAAGTTCTCCGACTCGCTGCCGTCGGCGTACTGCTCGCCCTCGAACAAGGGGATCAGCGGCTCGGCGTTCAGCGTCTGCATCAGATAGTCGCGCAGCCCTCCCTTGTAAGCCCAAGTCTGGACCTCGCCGGTCTTCTCTATCGTCAAGGTCACCGTCACGCCGGGCATCAGCACGGCCTTGCTGCGCAGCAGATGAACCAGTTCGTTCTTCGGCAGCTCGGCGCTCTCGAAGTATTTGGCGTCGGGCCAGGCACGCACCGAGGTGCCGTGCTTGCGCTCGCCGCCGCTAGCCTTGCGCACGGTCACCGGCTCGATCACGTCGCCGCCGCTGAAGGCCAGGGCCGCGCACTGGCCCTCGCGCCAGACCGTCACATTCAGCCGCTTGGACAGCGCATTGGTCACGCTGACGCCCACGCCGTGCAGGCCGCCGGAGAAGCTGTAGGCGCCGCCCGAGCCCTTGTCGAACTTGCCGCCGGCGTGCAGCCGGGTGAAGACGATCTCGACCACGGGCACCTGCTCCTCGGGGTGCAGGCCATAGGGAATGCCGCGGCCGTCGTCGTCCACCGTGACCGAGCCATCGGTGTGCTGTATCACCGCGATGCGCTTGCCGAAGCCGGCCAGCGCCTCGTCGGCGGCGTTGTCTATCACCTCCTGGATGATGTGCAGGGGGTTGTCGGTGCGGGTGTACATGCCCGGACGCTGCTTGACGGGCTCCAGGCCCTTGAGCACGCGGATCGAAGCTTCGCCGTAGGAAGAAGTAGATTTGGTGGTTGCCATGTCGGGCGATTCTAGGGCGGGGCCGACGGGCGAGCGCTGTGCGATCTGCGGTATAAGCCGCTCGTCCCGGAAGGGCGTATTCCCAGCAAGGGGAGCCCCAATTGGCTACAGTGCCCGGATGAGTTCCACCCACCAAACCCCCGCCCCGACCCTGACGATGACCCAGGTGCTGCTCTGCGGCGCCATGATCGTCACCCTGTCCATGGGCATTCGCCACGGCTTCGGCCTGTGGCTGCAGCCGATCACGATGGACCGCGGCTGGACGCGGGAAACCTTCGCCTTCGCCATCGCCATTCAGAACCTGGCCTGGGGGGCCGCCGGCCCGCTGGCCGGCATGCTGGCCGACCGCTTCGGCGCCTTCCGCGTGCTGATCGTCGGCAGCGTGCTGTACGCGATCGGCCTGGTGCTGATGGGCCTGTCCACCTCGGGCCTGGCCTTCACCGGCAGCGCGGGGCTGCTGATAGGCATGGCCCAGTCGGGCACCACCTACGCGGTGATCTACGGCGTGCTGGGCCGCAATGTGCCGGCCGAGAAGCGCGGCTGGGCGATGGGTGTGGCGGCCGCCGCCGGGTCGTTTGGCCAGTTCGCGATGGTCCCGGTCGAGAGCTTTCTGATCGGCTACAGCGGCTGGCAGAACGCCCTGTTCATCCTCGCCTGCGCCGCCCTGCTCATCATCCCGCTGGCCTTTGGCCTGAAGGAGCCGCGCCAGGCAGCGGCCAAGGGCCCGCAGCAAAGCGTCATGCAGGCGGTGCGCGAGGCCTTCAAGTACCCCAGCTTCCAGCTGCTGATGGCCGGCTACTTCGTCTGCGGCTTCCAGGTCGTGTTCATCGGCGTGCACATGCCCAGCTACCTGCGGGACAAGGGGCTCTCGCCCGAGGTCGCCACCTACGCGCTGATGCTGATCGGCCTGTTCAATGTGTTCGGCACCTATGGCGCCGGCGTGCTGGGCCAGCATTTCCCCAAGCGCTATCTGCTGTCGCTGATCTACATCCTGCGCTCGGTTGCGGTGGTGGCCTTTCTGTGGGCACCCTTGACGCCAATCAGCGTCTACATCTTCTCGGCCGTGATGGGCGTGCTGTGGCTCTCCACCGTGCCCCTGACCAATGCGGTAGTGGCCCAGGTGTTCGGCGTGCAGTATCTGTCCATGCTCAGCGGCTTCGTGTTCTTCAGCCACCAGATCGGCAGCTTTCTGGGCGTCTGGCTGGGCGGCAAGCTCTATGACACGACGGGCAGCTACGACCTCGTCTGGTGGATGGTGGTGGCGCTCGGAGTGGCCGCCGCGTTGCTGAACCTGCCGATACGCGAGACCGGCATCAAGCGCGCCGCACTGGCCCCCGCCTGAGCCTGACTCTGAAAATGAGCATGAAACCCGCCGCCCGCCGCGCTCTCACCTGGACAGCCGTCATACTCGCGCTGGCCCTGGTGAGCTGGTCGTATATGCGGCCGGACATGATTGTCGATCTGGCTACGCGCGCCTGGGCCTGCTTCTAAATAGAGGAGACAAGCAATGGTGGACAGCGTGGTGATCATCACCGGCGCCTCGGACGGCATTGGCGCCGAGCTGGCGCGCCAGTGGGCGGCAAAGTTCGGCAGCAAGCTGGCTCTGGTGCTGGCCGCACGCAGCCAGGACAAGCTCGACGCCGTGGCGCAGCAATGCCGCAATGCAGGCGCGCAAACGCTGGCGGTGCGCTGCGATGTGGCCCAGGAGGGCGACTGCCGCGCGCTGATCGCGCAGACGGTCGATCAATTCGGCCGGCTGGACGTGCTCGTCAACAACGCCGGCATGTCGGCCCATGCCCAGCTGAGCGAAGTCAGCGACCTGCGCTGGTACGAGGAACTGATGCGCATCAACCACTGGGGCGCCGTCTGGTGTACCCATGCCGCGCTGCCGCACATCATCAAGACCCGGGGCCGCATCGTCGCCGTGTCCAGCCTGGCCGGCCTGGTCGGCGTGCCGGGGCGGACCGCCTACAGTGCAACCAAGTTCGCGATGACCGGCTTCTTCGAGGCGCTGCGCGTCGAGCTGGGCCCCAAGGGCGTCAGCGTGACGATCGCCTACCCGGGCGTGGTCGACACACAGATCCGCTACCGCGGCTTCAATGCCCAGGGCCAGTCGGCCGGCAAGAGCGGGCTGGACGAGCGCGGCGCGATGCCGGTGGACGTCTGTGCCAGGCTGATACTGGACGGCACGCTGGCCGGCGAGCGCGACATCGTGATGAGCGCCAAGGGCAAAATAGGCCGCTGGCTGAAGCTGCTGGCGCCCCAGCTGGTGGACAAACTGGCCCTGAAGGCCGTCAAGAAGGAAGCAAGACCGACATGAGTACGTCCGAGGCCACACACAACAGCCTGGCCGCCTCCCCCTGGGTGCGCCGCTGGGCCGCCAATCTGAAGCCCGGCAGCACGGTGCTGGATGTGGCCTGCGGCACCGGCCGCCATGCCCGCTTTCTGGCCGAGCTGGGGCACAGCGTCACCGGTGTCGATCGCGACGCCGCCGCGCTGAAGGGGCTGGAGGGCGTACCGGGCATCACCGAGTTGGTGCTAGCCGATATCGAGGCCGGCCCCTGGCCCTTCGAGGGCCGGCAGTTCGACTGCGTGCTGGTGACCAACTACCTGTGGCGGGAGCTGCTGCCCAAGATCGTGGCGGCGGTGGCCCCGGGCGGCACGCTGATCTACGAAACCTTCGCCCAGGGCAACCAGAGCTTCGGCAAACCCAGCAATCCGGACTTTCTGCTGCGCCCGCGCGAGCTGCTGACGGCCGCCACCGGCCTGCGCGTGCTGGCCTATGAAGACGGCTTCCTGCCCTCCCCGGAGCGCTTTGTGCAGCGCATTGCCGCGATGCAGGACCAGGGCGCGCAATCCGGTACCGCACCCGACTTCGCCCGCTACCTTCTGGCTTGACGGGGCAAGGAGCCTGTCGCGCTTGGGGTCGGGCCCGCGCCGGGATGAGTTGCGGTGCCAGACTAGGCGTCGGCGAGGCGCGGGATGGCCCCCCACAACGAGCCGGTAACGACGTATGGCGCCGCAAATCGTCCCGGCCCTTCGGGTTGAGCCTTCAAGGGGGCGCATCCGTCGTTGCAAATGCGCGCCGGGTGTACAACCCGGCTGTGCTTTGCGCCTAGACTGCACCCCCTTGAAGGCTCAACGCGGGCCCGACCCCAAGCCCGACAGGCTCCTCCCCGGCTCCTGGGTAGAATCAGAGGATTGCGAGGAATTGTCATGACACCCATTGTTGGCAGCATCGTGGCCCTGGTCACGCCGATGCTTGAAGACGGCAGCGTCGATTACCCCGGCCTGCGTCGCTTGATTGATTGGCATATTGCCGAAGGCACGGATTGCGTTGGCGTTGTCGGCACCACCGGCGAATCGCCCACCGTGTCGGTGGAAGAGCACTGGGAAATCATCCGCGTCGCCGTCGAGCATGCCGCGGGTCGCATCCCCATCATGGCCGGCACCGGCGCCAATTCGACGCGCGAGGCCATCGAGCACTCGGAATACGCCAAAAAGATAGGCGCCGACTGCACCCTGAGCGTCGTGCCCTACTACAACAAGCCCTCGCAGGAAGGCATCTACCAGCACTTCAAGGCGATAGCCGAAGCGGTTGACATCCCGATGGTGCTGTACAACGTGCCCGGCCGCACGGTGGCCGATATGCAGGTGGACACCACCCTGCGCTGCGCCACCCTGCCCGGCGTGATCGGCGTCAAGGAGGCCAGCGGCAGCATCGAGCGCGCGGCCTGGCTGATCAAGCACGCACCCAAGGGCTTCTCGATCTACTCCGGCGACGACGGCACGGCCATCGCGCTGATGCTGCTGGGCGGCCATGGCAATGTCAGCGTCACCGCCAATGTGGCGCCGCGGGCGATGCGCAATCTGTGCCGCGCGGCCCTGGCGGGCGACATCCAGGAAGCCACCCGCATCCACTTCCAGTTGCTGTCGCTGCACAAGCAGCTTTTCATCGAGCCCAGCCCGGCCCCGGCCAAGTGGGCCCTGGCCCAACTGGGGCGCTGCGGCGAAACCGTGCGCCTGCCCATCACGCAGCTGACGGCGACCGGTCAGGCCAGCGTCAAGCAGGCCATGGTTGAGGCCGGCCTGCTGTAATCCGTGCATCACCCATCGCGTCTCACCCGTTCCTTGTTCACACGCCCAACCGGTGCTCCCAGCGAGCCCAGATCTTCGGAGATGTCTAGCGTGACTGCTTCCCTGCCCCAATCCACCCAGGCCGCCACCGTGCGCGTGGCCTGTGCCCTGTTTCTTGCCTCCGTGGCGGGATGTAGCTCTTTCGACGGCGTGATCTCCAGCAGCAAGGTGGACTACCGCAGTGCCTCGCGCCAGACCGCGGGCCTGGACGTGCCCCCCGACCTGACCCAGCTGGCCAAGGATGGCCGCGCCCAGGTGCAGGGCGGTGTGGTCAGCGCCTCGGCGATGCAGCAAACCGCAGCGGCCGGGCCTGCCAGCAACACCGCACTGGTGGCCAATGTGGCCATCGCCAAGACCGGCGACGTCAGCCTGGAGCGCTCCGGTGACCAGCGCTGGCTTCTGACCAGCCTGACGCCCGAACAGCTGTGGCCCGTGCTGCGCACCTTCTGGCAGGAACGCGGCATGACGGTCAAGCTCGACCAGCCCCAGGTAGGCGTGATGGAAACCGACTGGGCCGAGAACCGCGCCCGCATCCCGTCTGACGGCCTGCGTCGCTTCCTCGGCCCCATCCTGGACAATCTCTACTCGTCCGGCGAGCGCGATATGTACCGCACCCGTGTCGAACGCACGGCCAAGGGCACCGAGATCTACATCGCCCACAAGGGCCTGCAGGAAGTGGCCACAACCCGCGCCAAGGATGACTTCCGCTGGGCCGCGCGCCCGTCGGAGCCGCAGCTCGAGGCCGAGATGCTGTCGCGCCTGATGCTCAAGCTCGGTGGCAAGGAAGAAGCCACCACGGCCGTGGCCAGCTCGGCCAAGCCGGTGGCCGCGAGCCCGTCCACCGCCGGCCTCAGCGAGAACCGCTCGCTGGCCGATGTGCCCAACTCGCTGCAGGTCAAGGACGGCTTCGATCGCGCCTGGCGCCGTGTCGGCCAGAGCCTGGACCGCAACGGCTTCACCATCGAAGACCGCGACCGCGTGCAGGGCCTGTACTTCCTGCGCTATGCCGACCCGACCAAGGCCGGCAAGGAAGAGCCCAACTTCTTCGCCAAGCTGTTCGGCGCCAAGGTGGATACCACCGCCGGCCGCTACCGTGTCTCGGTCAAGTCGGTGGGTGAGGTCAGCACCGTGCAGGTGCTGGACGACAAGGGCGCCGTGCAGTCAGATGACATTGCCAAGCGCATCATCAGCTTGATGATGGACGACCTCCGCTAGGCCAGGCGACTGCCCCTCAGGCCAAGCCCGTCAGCTGATTCAGCTCGACGGGCTTTTCACTTCCAAGCACCCAAATCCCATGCGCCTGCGCAATCTCGGCAGCGGCAGCACCGGCAACAGCACCCTGGTGGAGGCCTCGCAAGGCATCACCACGACGCGGGTACTGGTGGATTGCGGCTTCTCGCTGCGCGAGCTGGAGCGGCGCCTGCAGTGGGCGGGCACCACCGCGGCCGAGCTGGACGGCGTGTTCATCACCCACGAGCATGGCGACCATGTGGGCTGCGCCTTCACGCTGGCGCGCAAACATGGCGTGCCGGTCTTCATAAGCCGCGGCACCTGGCGGGCGGTCGATGAACCCGAACTGCCAAAGGGCAAGCTCTTCTTCGCCCAGGACAGCCAGGCGATTGCACTCGGAGATCTGGAGCTGCAGCCCTATGCGGTGCCCCATGACGCGCAGGAGCCGCTGCAGCTGATCTGCAGCGATGGCCGATCAAAGCTCGGGATACTCACCGACGCCGGCTCCATCACCACGCAGATGCAAGGCCTGCTGCAGGGCCTGGACGCGCTGCTGCTGGAGTTCAACCACGATCTGGAGATGCTCAGGCACTCCAGCTATCCGGCCGGGCTGAAGAAGCGCATCGCCGGCAGCCATGGCCATTTATCGAATGACAGCGCCGCCGAACTGCTGGCGGCGTGCAAGCATGCAAATCTGCAGCACGTGGTGGCGGCTCACCTGAGCGAGCGCAACAACCGCCCAGCGCTGGTGCGCGAGCTGATGGGCAAGGTGCTGGGCCTGCCTGCCGCAGGCTTGGCGGTGGCCGACCCCAAGCTGGGCCTGGACTGGCTGCAGATCGAATAGGGGTCAGCCCCTGAAACGACAAAAGCCGCCCGAGGGCGGCTTTTGCAGTGATCGCGAATCCGATTACTTGCTGGCAGCGGCAGCCATTTCGGAAGCAGCACCGGCAACAGCGGAGGCAGCACCGGCCATTTCGGAAGCGGCACCAGCCATTTCGGAAGCGGCAGCAGCCATCGGAGCCGGAGCCGGCGCAGGAGCGGCGACTTCTTCCTTCTTGCCGCAGGCGGCCAGGGCAACAACAGCGATCAGGGATGCCATCAGAATCGACTTTTTCATACTCGTCCTCAATCTATTAGATTCAAACAATTACCGGTAATTGAGGGGTCCCTCCGAACCGCAGAGCCCCAACATGCTTTTCAAGACGATAGAAAGCTCGAGCGTTTCTATTGCCTAGCCTCGGATTGTAGCCTGAGGCAAACCCTGAGCGTCAGAGGCCCAAGGTCGTGCTGGCAAATGATGGGGTCGATCGTTGCGCAATTGCGTCAACCAGATCCCTGGCCCGGATCTCGTCGGCCCTTTCGTAGGACACGCTGCCGCGCCACACCTGCTTGTCGAACAAGCGCACCGTCACCACCGTGGGCGCCAGCATCAGCGTGGGCAAGACCTCCTGGGTTTCGTCCCCGTCCTCACCGTACTGGCGGGCGTCCAGCACATGGCTGAAACGGGTGCGCCATTGCACGAAACGGCTGTGCGAATGACGCACCTCGTCATAGGTCTGGGCCACCATCACCAGCCGACGGTGCGGCAGACACCAGCGCGTCAGCGCATCCAGCACGGCGGGCTCGCTGAGTGGCCAATCAGCGTAGTCGCTGTCGCACCACCACATCTCGCGGCAGCCCTTCTCGGCGGCCAGCTCAAGGCCCTGACGCAGGGCCTCGATGAAGTCACTGCGGGTGGTGAAGATGCGGTGGCTGGGTTCTGGCATAGCGGCTCCTGTGGTTACCGTCATGGGCAAAGGGCAGTTTCTAGGGTTTTGTCTCTAGACGGCAATGCGTACCCAACCATCCTCGGCCCATTGCTGCAACAGATCAAGCGCGCCTTCCGACAGGCGCGCCAAGTCGGCCGCCGACAGGCACCGCGCATCGGCCAGACGGCGCATCAGCTGCGCGTCCTTGCCTGCGGCGCGGTAAGACTCGCCGTTGATGAAGACATGGGCCTTGTCGTACATCATCCGTGTGCGACGGTCCAGGCACGCGCCCTGACCTTCGGCCAGGGGCTGGCCGGGGTCGAACCAGACGCGGGGCTTGGGCTCGGTCAGCGCCTCGCCCAGGGCCCGCTCCAGCGCCAGCGGCTCGTCCAGCGCTCGCTGCGCCGCATCGCGGGCGAAGGCCAGCAGGGCCTCGGGCACCAGGCCGGGGGTCAGCGTAGCCGGCTCCTTGGGGTCGGTGTAGATGCGGTTGCTGCGCGGTTCGTCCTCATCGTCCATCAGGCGCTGCAGCAGTTCGCGCGCCAGCTCGGCACGCCAAGGCGTACGAAAGCCGACCGAGCAGGTCATGCATTCGCCGATGGCCACGCCGTCATGGGCCCAGCCGGGCGGGAGATAGAGCATGTCGCCCGGCTCGAGCACGAACTCCTGCTCGGGCTCGAAGTTGGCAATGATCTTCAGCGGCACATCGTCGCGCAGCACGGCGCCGGGCTGGCGGCCGATGCGCCAGCGCCGCTGGCCCTGGACCTGGATCAGAAACACATCGTAGGAATCGAAATGCGGGCCTACGCCACCGCCGTCGGTGGCATAGGAGATCATCAAATCGTCCAGCCGCGCCTCGGGCACGAAGCGGAAGCGGCTCAGCAACTCGTAGGCCGCCGGCACATGCTGCTCCAGGCCCTGCACCAGCAGGGTCCAGCCGGCCTTGGAAAACGGCGGCAGCTTCGGAATGGGCCCCTGGCGCATGGCCCATTGGCCGCCGAAGGCGCTGACCAGGCGGGACTCGACGTCCTCGCTGGCGGCCAGGCGGGCCAGCTCGGCGCGGGTGGCCGGTGGCGAAATGCCGGGCAGGGCCTGGCGGACCAGCAGCGGCTTCTTCTGCCAGTGCTTTTGCATGAAGGCGGCGGGCGAGAGGCCGGCCAGCAGTGCGGTGGGTGCGTTGATATCCATGCCCCGCATTGTGCTTGCAGCGGTCATCCCCGGGCTTGACGTCTGGCAACCGGGCATACCAAATGGTGAAACCAAGGAGGCTGGCGGGCTTGGGGATGGATTCGCGTTGGGTCGCCTTGGGGGAGCAAGCTAGGCGCAAAGCACAGCCGGGTTGTACACCCGGCGCGCATTTGCAACGACGCATGTGCCCCCAAAGCGACCCAACCCGAAGGGCCGAAGCGGGTTGCCCGGCCATTCGTTGTTGCCGAAGCCTTGTGGGGGCCATCCCACGGCGGCTCCGGCGCCTAGTCTGGCCGGACAACTCGCTTCGGCGCGAACCCATCCCCAAGCCCGCCAGCCTCCTACTGTGCGATCATGCCGCCCATGCAAATTTCCAACCCCTGTGTCGTCTCCCTGAGCTGGCGACTAGATGATGCCCAAGGTCAGCTGATCGACGAGCTGGCCGAGCCGATGGAGTTCTTCTACGGCGGCAATGACCTGCTGGCAAAGGTCGAGGAAGCCATAGCCGGCAAGGAGGCCGGCTTCGAGGCCAGCCTGCATCTGGAGCCCGAGCACGCCTTTGGTGACTACGACTCGAGCCTGGTCTGCTTCGAGGCGCGTAGCCTGTTCCCCGAGGAGTTGTCGGCAGGCATGCAGCTCGACGGCCTGCCCGAGGGCGCCGTCACGCCTGACATGCCCGCAAGTACCCTGTACACGGTGACCGAGGTCTATCCCGAGCATGTGGTGCTGGACGGCAACCACCCGCTGGCCGGTATCGCGCTGCGCATGCATCTGAAGGTCGTGGCCGTGCGCGCCGCCACCGAGGAAGAAGTGGGCAGCGGCAGCGTCGGCGAGCCGGTGTTCAGCCTGCTGAGCATGCAGCCCCCCAGCCAGCAAGTGCACTGAGGGCCGACGGGGCCGGCCCCGTCACAGCATCGATCCAACAGGCGCTGCACGCGCCAACTAGGCGGCAATGCACCGCCTGCAGCGGGGCGCCCGGCCGCGACGACGGGCGCACGCCACCCGGAGCAAGAACTCTATCCAACGTAACCCCTAGCTCTTGGGGGAGCGTTGATCCGACCGTCATTGACCACGCGCAACGACGGCCCGCGGGCCCGGGGGGAGCATGACTGCAAAGGCAACGCCAATATGCAGTCCACCCTCCGGAGCACCCATGACCAGACTCATCAAGCCCCTGCTTCTCGCCCTTGGCATCGGTCTGACAAGCGCAAGTTTTGCCGCCGACAAGTGGGTCTCGGTGCCATCAACGCCGAGTTCTGATCAGCGACTGGTCATCAATGGAGGAAATCTCGGTGCCAGTGCGCCGGTCACCCTGCGCATCAAGCACCCCGGGGGTGGCGTCACCGTTCACCAGACCGTGGCCGATGCCCAGGGCAAGCTCAAGTTCGAGTACACGCTGAGCATCACCGGCGGTTACGGCGTTGAGGTGTTCGATGCGGCGGGTCAGCTGATTGGCAGCGGCCGCTTGGGCTTCATGCGCTGAAGGGCCTGCCATGACCAAGACCTTGCTTGCCTTGGCCCTGCTCTGCGCCTCGATAGGCAGCACCATCGCCGCGCCGGCGCAACCGCTGCTCTTTGTGTCCAACCGCGGCGGCAACGCGCAAATCCACGTCATGAATGCCGACGGTTCGGGCGAACATGCGCTTACCCGTGGCCCGGCCGAGAACACCGAGCCCGCCTGGTCACCGGACGGCAAGCGCATCGTTTTCACCTCCTACCGCGATGGCAACGCCGAGGTCTATGTGATGCAGGCCGACGGCAGCCGGGCCACGCGCCTGACCGTCAATGACCAGGCCGACAATGCGCCGGTCTGGTTGCCGGACGGCCGCATCGTGTTTCGCTCGCTGCGCAGTGGCTGGGCCAATTTCTATGCCATGCAAGCCGATGGCGCGGACGTCACACCGCTCACCACGGGCGACGGCGACAAGGGCCCCCCGGTGCCCTCGCCCGATGGGCGCTGGCTCGCCTTCGTGGCCTTCAGCGAAAAGGGCGGGTCGGAGATCCATCTCATGCCCGCCGCCGGAGGCAAACCCAGAGATCTGACCAGCGCACTGTCCAAGGGTGGCAAGAGCTTTCCGTCCTGGTCGCCGGACAGCCGTCGTCTGGCCTATGTGGAGGCCAAGTCACCGGCGATGAACGTGCAAGTCGTCAATGTGGACGGCACGCAGCCGGCCAAGCTCACCGACAACGCCTACACGAACGCGTTTCCCATCTGGGCGCCGGACGGCCGGCGCATTGCCTTCGTCTCCAGCCGTGAAGGCACACGCACCGAGATGGCCCGGGGCGACATCTATGTGATGAATGCGGATGGCAGCAGCGTCGTCAACCTCACCCACCACCCGGACGAGGACAACTATCCCGCCTGGGCGGCCGACGGCAGCGCCATCTACTTCGTCAGTCTGCGCGACGGCAATGCCCAGCTGTATGCCGTTCCACTGAACGGTAATGCGCCCTCCCGGCTGACCCACAACAGCGGACATGACGTGGGGGTGCGCCCCCTGCGGCTACAGCCGCCCACACTCACCCACTGACCGACGATTTACCGACGGAGCTCATTCATGACAGTAAAGCCGCACCTCCGACTCACCCCCTTGGCGCTGATGCTGGTACTGGCCAGTGGCAGCACCATCGCCGGCACCAAGACCTACACGCTCGACGCCGACTTCGATCTGGGCACGCTGATCGGCTTGAACCACAGCGCGCCCAACGCGAACCAGTTGCAGCTCAATGTCACCGGCACCAGCTTCCCGGTGCTGTGGATCGCGAACGCCGGTGAGGACACCCTGTCGAAGATCGACTCGAAACAGCAGGGCGGTTCGCCCGGGCGCGAAGTGGCGCGCTACCGCACCTGGTTCAATTCAGGTGCCTATGCGCACGATGCCTGGAGCGGTCCGGCCCCTTCGCGCACGGCGGTGGACAAGGACGGCAATGCCTATGTGTTGAACCGCTGGTTTGGCGGCCACCCCACGGTCCTGAAAATACTCAACAACAGCTCGGTGGATCGCAACGGTAACGGCGTGGTTGACACGTCCGTCGACACGAATGCCGACGGCAAGATACAGACCGCCGAGATGCTGCCGCTGGTGGACGACAACGCCAACGGACTGATCGACAACAGCGAACCCAGGGATGAGCGCGTGGCCTGGGCTCGACGGGTGCCGGACGGCAGCTATGCCAATGGCATCACGCGCAGCAACGGCATCGGCCGCGCCCTGTGCATCGGTACCGACGGGCACCTGTGGGTGGGCCTGTACAACAATGCCGAGTACTTCAAGATCAGCGCGGTGGACGGCAGCACCCTGGCCGGCCCCGTGTCGACCAACGGACGCCCGAACTACGGCTGCCTGATCGATGCCAACGGCACGCTGTGGGGCGCCAACTGGGACCAGGCCACACTGACCCGCATCGCCAACACCGGCAGCAACAGCGGCCCCCACGAGGTGCGCAGCATCCCTATGCCCAGTGCCGTCTATGGCCTGGCGCTGCGCCGTGATGCCAACAACGTGACCCATGTGATCATGGGTGGCTCATGCAACAGCTATGTCGAGCATGTGGACGATGGCACCGACAACTGGGTGCGCCCGGCCAAGGCCAACTATTGCACCTACGCCGTGGGCACCGACAACGACGGCAGCATCCTGGTGAGCAAGCGTGACGGTGGTGTCGTGAAGTTCGATGCCACCGGCGGGGTGCTCTGGGACAAGGTCAGCCAGGTGGGTAGCGCCGACAGCCGCGGCGTGATCGCCGACTCCGAGAATGCCATCTGGCAGGTACACCGCGCCACCCACAATATGGCCAAGTATTCCGGCAGTAACGGCGACTTCCTCGGCGTCATCGGTGTGGGCTATGAGCCCTACACCTATAGCGACGCCTCGGGCACCGCGGCGCTGAGCATCACCACCAAGACCGGCAGCTGGACTGTGGACCATGACGGCGGCGTCAATGGCAGCGCCTGGGGCAGGGTCTCGTGGTCGGCAATGATGCCCAGCGGCACCGGCCTGTCGGCCGAGGTTCGCTCGGCGGACGACAAGGCCCAGCTGGCCGGCAAGCCCTTCCAGGCGGTGACCAGCGGCGCAGCATTCACCGGCCAGTCCGGCCGCTACCTGCAGGTGAAGATGACCTTCAACGCCAACCCGCAGAACCAGTCGCCGGTGCTGTACGACGTGACCGTCACCGGCGCAGCGCTGGGACGCTGTGATGCCGACATGGATGGCGACATTGACCAGAACGATCTCTCGCTCATCAGCCGCGCCCGGGGCACGCCGGCCAGCGGGCCGAATGACCCGCGTGATGGCGACGGCGACGGGCGCATCACGCCCAATGACGTCAAGGCCTGCCTGCCCAAATGCACTGCCACCAGCTGCGCCGTTCGCTGACCGATCCACCCAAGGAGCACGACATGACCCCTTTCTTGCGCAAGACACTCGTCGCTGCCGGCCTCGCCCTGGGCCTGCTGGGCGGCGCCCAGGCCGTACCGCTGGCCGACCTGCTGGGCGGCAGCAGCCTCACGGCAGGCAATCTGATCTTCGACAGCTTCAGCGTCACGGCCTTCAGTGCCAGTGACCCCGCGCGCAGCTTCAACCCGGCCAATGTCGACGTCAGTGCGCTCACCGACGGCGGCGCCCACCCCGGCCAGGGGCTGTTGTTCACGGTCAGCAATGAGGAGCTGGGGGTCGTCGGCGACGACGTCTTCGCCTTTGTCGACCTGGCCCTGAGCTTCCGCGCCAGCACCACCAGCGCGGGCTGGCTCATCAAGGGCGCCACCACCACGATAGCCCTGGCATCCGTCGGCTCGAGCACCGGGCTGAACGATGGCAGCAACGACAACGGCAGCTACATCCACGAGACCTATGGCGGCGGCGCCGGCCTGAGCGACCTCGGGGTGAATGCGGTTGAGTTCAGCTACCTGAACAGCCTCCAGACCAGCCTGCTCACCCAGAGCGCGGCCTTTGCGCCGGTCAGTCAGGTCTGGGCCGCCAAGAACATCCTGGTCTGGGCCACCGAGGCCACGGACGATGCGAGCCTGACGAGCTTCGAGCAGCGCTTCTCGCCGTCACCGATACCCGAACCCACGACGGTCTTGTTGCTGGTGACCGGATTGGCGGTTCTGTTGACGGCCCGCCGGTCGCGGCTCTGACGCCTCGTCAAGCGGACTCGGCTCCGATAGGTTCGGCAAGGTCCGGGAACGGCGCTCGCACAGCCGTGCCCAGCGACGTTGCTGAACGTTTCGGTCCGCTTCAGGCATTCCACTCGGTCAGGACTGCACTGGCGCCGGACCGAGCTGGCTGCCGCTGCCATGCAATGCGCCGCCCTCGCCCTCCCAGGTCGTGACCTCGGTCGGCTTGGCCTTGGCGGTAGCCATCTGCCCCTGCAACTGACGGTTGCGTCGATAGATCTGAAATTGCCAGACAAGCAGTCCGGTCGCCGCCCAGGCTGACCACCGACGTTTGACCCAAGTCCTTGTAGGACTGCATCCCGACTGCCCGAAGCAACTGTGGCGGGGCTGCGCCAGCCGTTGACAGGTTTGCCGCCGTAAGCAGGCTCCTACAACCAGCACCCGCCTTTGCTGACAGCGGCTTGAGGAGTGGGCCTGCCGGTGTCTGCCAGCCGCATCCGTAGAGTCGTGTCATCGCAGCGAATCGTCGGTGCGAATGACCAAGATCCGGCTTCCGGGTCGATCCTCAAGGGGTACGAAATGCTGCACTACGCCGTCGTGTTCTTCGTCATCGCCCTGGTTGCCGCACTGTTCGGCTTTGGTGGCATCGCCGCCGGTGCTGCGGGCATCGCCAAGATACTGTTCTTTGTCTTCGTTGTCTTGGCCGTGGTCACCTTCCTTGTCGGTCTGATGCGGCGCTGACGCGCACAGACCCTCTTCGTCCAACTCATCCAAGCAGGAATTCATCATGAACAGAACCATCAGTACCGAGGTCAATGCCTTCTCCGATCAAGCCAATACCAAGGTTGATCAGGTCGCTTCGGCCGCCCACGCGGCCGTCAACAGCGCGCAGGCCAGCCTCAACGACCTCGGCCAGGCGGCACCGGCTGCGTTGAGCCGCGCTGCGGCCCAGGTTGATGACATGGCCCGCCGCACGCTGGATCGCGCTCGCCAGGCCAGCGGCCAGGTGCGGGATCAAGTGCACCGCGCAGGTGACATGACGGTCGGCTACATCAAGGACGAGCCGGTGAAGTCGATCCTGATTGCCGCCGCGGCAGGTGCCGTCGCTGCAGGCATCTTCAGCTGGCTGACCCGCTCGCGCGCACGCGGCTGAAGTCCATGATCCATCCGTTGATCTAGACCCTGGCCATGCGGCCCGAGCTTCTGGCCGAGCATCTCGGTGCCTATGCCCAGCTTGCCACGGTCGAGGCCAGCGAGATGACGGCGCAGTTGCGCCTGCGGGCGCTGCTGGTCGGACGCATGGCCCCTGCTGCCCCACCGCCTGCCAAGTCTGGCGGCGCAGACGCACCAGTTGAGGCGGATCGCAGCTCCTAGCCTTTGCCCGTGCTGCCGAATCCGCCCGCGCCCCGGTCCGTCACGGTGGAGAACTCCTCGACCACCTGCAGCGCCACCTGGACCACCGGCTGGAACATCAGCTGGGCAATGCGCTCGCCCGGTTGAACGACATAGGGCAGCTGACCATCATTGGCCAGAATCACGCCGATCTCGCCGTGGTAATCGGCATCGATGACGCCTATGCCCTGGGCCACTCGCACGCCATGCTTGAGCGACAAGCCGGAACGCGAGGCCACGATGGCCACCAGGCCTGGATCCATCATATTGATTGCAAGTCCGGTTTTCACCAGCGCGCGGCCGCCCGGCTCCAGGGTGATGGCCTCGGCGATGCAGGCGCGCAGATCCAGGGCGGCAGACCCATCGGTGGCGTAGCTGGGCAGCGGGATGCTGTCGCCCAGCAGAGCGTTCACGATGCGGGTTTCAATACGCCTGAGCATGGATTCTTCCTTCAATCAATCAGTGTGTCTTGGTGCCGAGGCGGGCCGCGATCTCGCGCACCAGCTCGCGGGCGAGGCTCAGCTTGTCGGCGGTGGCCAGCTCACGTTGGCCTTGCGCATCGACCAGCACCAGCGTGTTGTCGTCGCGGCCGAAGGTGGCCGGGCCGAGATTGCCGACCACCAGCTCGACGTTCTTGCGCACCAGCTTTTCACGCGCATGCTTGACCAGATCCTGGCTCTCGGCGGCGAAGCCGACGCAAAACGGGCGCTGGCCGGCCGGCAGGCGCGCCACGGCGGCAAGAATGTCGGGGTTCTCGGTCAGCTCGAAGGTCGGCGCCAGCTTGCTGCCGTTCTTCTTGATCTTGTGCTCGGACAGCTCGGCCGGCCGCCAGTCGGCGACGGCCGCCGTGGCAATGAACAGCTCATGGGCGGCGGCGCGGGGCAGCACCGCATCATGCATCTGCTGGGCGGTCTGCACATCGATGCGTTGCACGCCTCGCGGCGTGTTCAGATGCACAGGCCCGGCCACCAAGGTGACCTGGGCGCCGGCCTCGGCCGCGGCGCGGGCGATCGCAAAACCCATCTTGCCGCTGGAGCGGTTGGTGATGCCGCGCACCGGATCGATGGGCTCGAAGGTCGGGCCGGCGGTGATCAGCAGGCGCTTGCCGGCCAGCAGCTTGGGCTGGAAGAAGCTGATCACCTCGTCGCGCAGATCCAGTGCCTCGAGCATGCGGCCGTCACCAATCTCGCCGCAGGCCTGGTCGCCGACGTCCGGGCCCAGCAACGTGGTGCCGTCCTCGCGCAGCTGGCGGATATTGCGCTGCGTGGCCGGATGGGCCCACATCTCGCGGTTCATCGCCGGGGCCACCAGCAGCGGGCAACGCTCAATCGGCCGTGCCAGGCACATCAGGCTCAGCAGATCGTCGGCCCGGCCCTGCACCAGCTTGGCCAGGAAGTCGGCGCTGGCCGGCGCCACCAGGATGGCATCGGCCTCGCGGCTGAGGTTGATATGGGCCATATTGTTGGCCTCGCGGGCGTCCCACTGGCTGGTGAAGACGGTGCGGTTGGACAGCGCCTGCATCGTCACCGCAGTAATGAATTGCTCGGCCGCCTCGCTCATCACCACCTGCACGGTGGCGCCGGCCTTGATCAGCGCGCGGGTCAGCTCGGCGGCCTTGTAGCAGGCGATACCGCCCGACAGGCCCAGCACGATGTGCTTGCCCTGGAGTTGGAGTGCTTCAGACATGGCCGCGACTGTAGCGCACGCCTTCGCCCCGCGGGCCGCACCGGGCTTTCACTTGAAGTCGCGGCTGCGGCTGACCAGGCCATCCATCAGATGGCTGTGGTCGATGATCATGGCCGCCACCAGATGCTTGACCTCGCCCTGGCATTGCCACTGGCCATAGACCGTCATCAGCCGCGCCGCCAGCAGCGGCTTGCGCTGCGTCTCGACCACCCGGGGCCAGACGATGATGTTGATCTGGCCGGTATCGTCCTCCAGGGTGACGAACATCGTGCCCTTGGCCGTGCCGGGCCGCTGGCGGTGGGTGACGATGCCGCTGGCTCGCGCCAGCCGGCCGTTCGGGAACTGGTTCAGCACCACCGCAGGCTGCACCTTGAATGCGTTCAGCTGCTCGCGCAGCAGGGCCAGCGGATGCGGGCCCAGGGTCAGGCCCGAGCGGCGGTAGTCGGCCTGCGCTTCCTCGGCCACCGTGGGCGCGGCCAGCCGCGCCTCCTCGGCTTCTTCGGTGCGGGCTTCGCGCAGCATCGCCGTGGGCCGCGTGTCCACGCCGGCCACGGCCCAGGCGGCCTGGTGGCGATGGCCGGCCAAGGTGTGCAGGGCATCGGCATCGGCCAGGGCGTTCAGGTCATGGGCCGTGAGCTGGGCGCGGCGGCAGAGATCTTCGACACCGGCAAAAGGCCGTGCGGCACGCGCGTCAACGATGCGCAGAGCCGCATCCCTGCCCATGCCCTTGATGCTGTTCAGGCCCAGGCGCACGGGCTGCAGCGGGCGCAGCAAGGCCCGCGTTTGATCGCTCAGCTCGGCGTCCGGTTCGCCAAAATAAGGCAGCCCGCCCTCGCCAGGCACCAGCTTGGCCTCCCAATCGCTGAGTTCGATACGCGCAGGCAAGACCTGAACCCCGTGCTCCCGCGCATCACGCACCAGCTGCGCCGGCGCATAAAAGCCCATAGGCCAGCTGTTCAGCAAAGCAGCCAGGAAGACGTCGGGGTGATGGCATTTGATCCATGCGCTGATATAGACCAGCAGCGCAAAGCTGGCCGCATGGCTCTCCGGAAAACCGTATTCGCCAAAGCCCTGGATCTGCTTGAAGATGCGCTCGGCGAACTCGGGCTCATAGCCCTTTTTCACCATCCGGCCGACCAGCCGCTCATGGAACGGGCCCAGGCCGCCCTTGCGCTTCCAGGCCGCCATCGAGCGGCGCAGATCGTCTGCTTCACCCGGTGAGAAATCGGCCGCCTTGATGGCCAGCTGCATCACCTGCTCCTGGAAGATCGGGATGCCCAAGGTCCGGCCCAAGGCCTGCTCGACTTCCGGGCTGGGGTAGTCCACCGGCTCCTCGCCGCTGCGCCGCCGCAGATAGGGATGGACCATGCCGCCCTGTATCGGCCCGGGCCGCACGATGGCCACCTCGATCACCAGATCGTAGTAACACTGCGGCCTCAGGCGCGGCAGCATGCTCATCTGCGCGCGGCTTTCGACCTGGAACACGCCAACGCTGTCGGCCTTGCACAGCATCGCGTAGGTGGCTTTGTCGTCGTCCTGCGGAATGAATTCCATCGGCAGAGGCTTGCCGTCCGGCAGGGGAATCTGCAGCTTCTGCGCCAGGAAGGCCAGCGAGCGCTTGATCGCCGTCAGCATGCCCAAGGCCAGGATGTCCACCTTCATGATGCGCAGGGCGTCCAGGTCGTCCTTCTCCCACTGCACGACGCTGCGGCCCACCATGGCGGCCTTTTCCACCGGCACCAGATCGGACAGCCGCTCGCTGGCGATCACGAAGCCACCCGGATGCTGGCTCATATGGCGCGGGAAACCCACCAGGTCGCGGGTCAGCTGCATCCACAACTTCACCAGCGGCGCGTCGACGTCGAGGCCCTGCTCTTTCAAGCGCGTCTGGCCGACCTCGCCGCCATCGAACCATTGCTGCATCTTGGCCACCGCATCGATCATGGCGATGTCTATGCCCATCGCACGGCCCACGTCGCGCAGGGCACTGCGCGGCCGGTAGGTGATGATCACCGCCGTCAGCGCGGCGCGGTGGCGGCCGTACTTTTTGTAGATGTACTGGATGACCTCCTCGCGCCGCTCGTGTTCGAAATCCATGTCGATGTCGGGCGGCTCGCCGCGCTCGGCGCTGATGAAGCGCTCGAACAGCAGGTTCTGGGAATGTTTGCGGCCCACCGCCGTCACGTGCAGGCAGTAACAGACCGTAGAATTGGCTGCGCTGCCGCGGCCCTGGCACAGGATGTTCTGGCTGCGCGCCCAGCGCATGATGTCGGCCACGGTCAGGAAATACGGTTCGTATTTCAGCTGGGCGATCAAGGCCAGTTCATGGTCGATCTGCTGGCTCACCTCCGGCGGCACGCCCTGCGGATATCGCTGGGCCGCGCCGGCCTCGGTCAATTGGCGCAGGTAGCCGGTGGGTGTCTGGCCCTCGGGCACGACCTCGCGGGGATAGTCGTAACGCAGCTCATCCAATGAGAAGCTGCAGCTGGCTGCCCATCTCACCGTGGCCTCCAGCCATTCCGGCCGGTACAGCTGACCGAGGCGCGCGCGCGAGCGCAGATGTGCCTCGGCATTGGGTTGCAGCGCATAGCCACTCTCGGCCACGGTCTGCTTCAGACGCGTGGCGGTCAGCACATCCTGCAGCGGCTTTCGGGAGCGGACGTGCATCAACACATCGCCCACGGCCAGGATGGGCAGGCCGGTGAGGTCGGCCACACGGGGCAGCAGTTCCAGCAGCAGCTTGTCGTGCGCACAATGCAGCAAGGGCAGGCCCAGCCCTGCGCGCTCCCCGAACCAGGTCTTGAGCCATATCGCCTGAGCCAGCAGCGCCTCGAAACCATAGTCCGGGTCGGGCACCAGGATGGCCTTGCAGCCCGGCAGGCCGGTGATGGTGGGCGCGTCCGGCACGCGGCCCTGCAGATCGGTGGCGTGGGCCAGATACTGGCCCTTCGCCGCCCGGCCGCGGGCCACGGTGATCCATTGACACAGATTGGCATAGCCACGGCGTGTCTGGGCCAGCAGCACCAGACGCATCGAGAGCCCGCAGTCCCGTGTCGGCGTCAGCCGCATCTGCGCACCGATGATCAGCGGCAGGCTGCGCGTCCTGGCCTCCACATGGGCCCGCACCACGCCCGACAGCGAGCATTCGTCGGTGATGGCCAGGGCCGCATAACCCAGCTCCGACGCGCGCGCCACCAGCTCCTCGGGGTGCGAGGCACCCACGAGAAAGCTGAAATTGCTGGTGCACAGCAATTCGGCATAGGACGGCAGCGATGTCATTGACGGAGTCTGATCGGAAGCGGTTTGATGACTGTATTTATGTACAGTATATTTCCCAACTCCCTGGCTTCAAGGCAAGGGATAGAGAATCAGCACTGCACAACACAGGAGGCACCGATGTGCAGGAACATCAAGACGCTGTTCAACTTCGAGCCCCTAGCCACCGAGGAAGAAATCCGCGCCGCCGCGCTGCAGTTCGTGCGCAAGCTCAGCGGCTTCAACACCCCGTCAAAAGCCAACCAGCAGGCTTTTGAGCGCGCCATTGAAGAGGTGACGGCGGCGGCCGATCGTCTGATCAGCGACCTGGTGACAAACGCCGAGCCGCGTGACCGCGCGCTCGAAGCGGCCCGGCTGCGCGAGCGCACGCTGGCGCGCTTTGGCAGCAAGTCCTGAATACCTTGTCGTGCAGAATCGCGCCCCGACCCACAAACCGACATCTGACCTCCTGGAGGAGACCCCATGACATCCGCCCTGCTCGTGATCGACGTTCAACGCGGCCTGTTCGATGCCGCACCCCGGCCCGAGGATGCCGACACAGTGCTGGCCCGCATCAACACCCTGGCCGCCGCCGCCCGCCAGGCCGGCGCGCCGGTGATCTTCATCCAGCACGAGCGGCCCGGCAGCGCCCTGGCCCACGGCAGCCCGGGCTGGGCGCTGGAGCAGAGCCTGCAGGTCGAGGCCGGCGACCTGATCGTCGCCAAGACCACGCCCGACTCCTTCTTGCGCACCGAGCTGGGGGCGAAGCTGGAGGCCGCCGGCGTCACGCGCCTGGTGGTCTGTGGCTATGCCAGCGAGTACTGTGTGGACACCACCACCCGCCGCGCCGCCGGCCTGGGCTATGCGGTCGATCTGGTGGCCGACACCCACACCACCCACGACAAGGCCCACGCCACGGCGGCGCAGATTCGCGCCCACCACAACGCCACCCTGCCGGACCTGACCAGCTTCGGCCCGGTGATACGTGCCCTGCCCGCCGCCGCCATCCGTTTCGGCGCCTGAACCGCCCGCCCCCTCAAGGAACACCATGACGACGACAAGCCACGCTGCCGGCACCTTCGAGGTGAAACTGATACCGCAGACACCGGACGACAGCGGCGCAGGCGCGCCCGGACGCATGCTGATAGACAAGCAGTTCCAGGGCGATCTGAGCGGCAGCAGCAAGGGCCAGATGCTGGCGGTCCGCTCGGCGGTCCCGGGCTCGGCCGGCTATGTGGCGATGGAGCTGGTGACCGGCACGCTGGCCGGCCGCAGCGGCAGCTTCGCCCTGCAGCACAGCGGCAGCATGGACCGGGGCGCCTCGTCACTGAGCATCCATGTCGTGGCCGACTCCGCCACCGGCCAGCTGACGGGTCTGAGCGGCAAGATGGACATCAAAATTACCGACGGCCAGCATTTCTACACCTTCGACTACCTGCTGCCCGCCCTGCCCTGAGGGCAAAGGGCGCGGCAGCGGCGCTCATTTGTCACGAACTCCGGCGCTAATCCTCCCATCCGAGGCTCGGGCATGGCGTACGCTCATGGAGCCGCACCGACCGACCAGCAGAATGTGCACACCAGGCCCGGGCGCAGGACATATGAGGTGAGGAGAAGTCGTCATGCAATTTGATATCCAGGAACTGCTGAGCACCTACCTGCTCCCCTTCGTCATTGCCGTGCCCTTCGCCATCCTGCTGTTCGTGCTGGCGCTGCGCCGTGGCGACGACACCCCTGCGCCGCCTGCGCCCAAGCCCGCCAGCGAGCCGCCCCCGTCGCCAATCACCGAAACACCGGTCACCGAGCAACTGCCCGGAGCCATTCTGCTGGTCGATGACTCGGCCGTGGCGAGGGCCAAGCTGCGCAAGCTGTTTGTCGGCGCCGGCTACCAGGTCGAGGTCGCCGGTGACGGCCGGGAGGCGCTTGAGGCCCTGGCCACCGGCTACTTCTCGGTGCTGATCACCGATCTGGAGATGCCCAATATGGACGGCTTCGAGTTGATCGCCGCCGTGCAGGGCAGCCTGGAAACCGAGGACCTGCCCATCATCGCCATCACCGGCCACGACGAGCTGTCGGCCCGCGTGCATGACTATCAAGGCCTGTACGGCATCTTCAAGAAACCCTGGAACGATCGCGAGCTGCTGAAGCGCGTCGAGGCCCTGGCCTCGCTGCGCAAGCGGCCCAGGATCCATTGACTCGCTTGACATGAACCTGAGCATCACCCTGGAGCGTCATGACGCCCCAGGCGTCGCGGCCCTGATTGCCGATCTCGACGCCTACCAGCGCACTCTTTACCCGGCCGAAAGCTGCTATTTGCTGGACCTGTCCAGCGTGCCCGAGCCGCAGCTGCGTTTTGCCGTGGCGCGCAACGCAGCGGACGAGGCGGTGGCCTGCGGCGCGCTGGTCATCTATCCCGGATACGGCGAGCTCAAACGGATGTTCGTGCGCGCTGATCAGCGCGGCCTGGGCCTGGCCAAACAACTGCTGCAACGGCTGGAGGCCGAGGCCCGGCATGCGCAACTGCCGCTGCTGCGCCTCGAAACCGGCCCGCTGCAGCATGAGGCCTTGGGCCTGTACGAGCGACTGGGCTACCAGCGCCGCGGACCGTTCGGCGACTACCGCGAGGACCCCTTCAGCGTGTTCATGGAGAAGGCACTGGCCGTGCCGGTCTAGCCCTCTGCACGTGACTGTGCCCTGCCATCGGGGCAGCGGCGGCCGGGTAGCCAACCGACCTCCAACTCCATGTGAATGCTGGCGTGACGGCTCATCAGACGAAGCACACGGCCTCGATATTGTGGCCATCGGGGTCGAGCAGAAAGGCCGCGTAGTAGGTGGCGCCATAGTCCGGGCGTGGGCCAGGAGCGCCGTTGTCGCGCCCGCCGGCTGCGAGCCCCTGCGCATGAAAGCGCTGCACGGCCTCGCGATCGGCAGCTCGCAGTGCCACATGGGCGCCAGCGTTGATGCCCTTGCCGTATTGGTGCAGCCACAGCGCCGGAGCGCCATCGGGGCCGAAACCGGCATAGTCGTCGCCGCTGGAGGCCAGGCCATGGCCCAGCGCACCCAAGGCTGCTTCGTAGAACGTGATGCTGGCTGCCAGGTCGCTGACCTTGAGCCCGATGTGGTCGAACATAGGATTCTCCTCAATGAAGAGGTGATCTTAGGGAGGGTCTCCCAGACGTTCTTGGAGAATCTTGCGGTCGCCCCGCGCCATTTGCCGAAAGGCCCGGGGCGAGACGCCCGCTGCGCGGTGAAAGCTGCGCACGAAGTTGGACAGGTCGGCGAAACCCACATCCAGCGCCACATCGGTGACGGGCCTGTCCTCGTCGGCCAGCAGCCGTGCCGCCTTGCGCAGCCGGGTGCGCACCAGGTACTGGTGTGGTGTCACGTCGAAGACGGCCGCGAACATGCGGAGATAGTGATAGACGCTCAGCCCCGCGGCGCGGGCCATATCGTCCAGGACTATGGGCAGGGCGCTGTGGGCGTCTATCCACAGGGCCGAGGCGACCGCTCGCCTGTGGTCCGTCGGCGCGGCGTGCGCTGGCGGCCGCCGGGTGCCGGCCAGCAGATCGATGAATCGTGCGGCCAGGGCAAGCCCCACCTCGTCCAGCGCGATGTCGTGCCGCTGCGTCACGGCGGACTGGGCCAGCTCGCCCAAGGCGGCCAACTCGGCCAGCGGCGCCACAGCGCCCGACTGCCAGCGGGCATGGCGCCTGCGCACCTCGTCCACCACCTCGGGGGCGAAGAAGAAGGCCAGGCATTCGTCGCCACCGTCATGATGATCATGGGTGCACAGGTACTCATCGTCCGGGCGGCCCACCAGCACCGAGCCCGGGATCAGCTGAAAATGCCTGCTACCGCAGGTACAGCCGAAACTGCCCCGGCGCACATACGAGATCGACCAACCCCTGTGGTACTCGGTCTGCGCGGGTGTGCCGGCCCCTGCCCAGCAGAGGTACTCGGCAACACTGATGGCTCCGGCATGCAAGGGCCGAATGGTGGGCATCGCGGGGGCTCCTGATTGGCCGCTCAATCACACCAAGATACTCGGGCACACAGCAGTAATTCGTCCAGTGGTTTCAATGACAGCGGGCATGACCCCCGCAAGACGCCTGACGCGGGCGGCGTATAACGCACGCGCCAGCCTGTTTCGGCCGCAACAGCAACAGGCGGCTGCCGAATTTCGCACTGTCTCGGCAATGCAAAGCCCGCTCATGGACCATCCTATGCGGAAGTCCGCGTCGAGTCAGGTACAGAGCACGGCCCGCCGCAACCATGACGCTACTTTCCGCGGCTCAAGCCAGGTCCGCAAGATCACCGCATACAGCTCACGACAACAGTGTGAGGCGCAGCCAGCCACGGAAACCAGAACTGTTGGTCCACCGGCTGCCGGGCAGCGTCCGAGCAAAGCCAAATCGGCGCTTACCCCTTTGTTTAGCCCTTGAGCATCGGGGCGAGTCGGAAATGAAAAAGGACTTAGAGGCCGAAGCTTCTAAGTCCTTGATTTCTCTTCTTATTTTTGGTCGGGGCGGCGGGATTCGAACTCGCTACCCCTTGCACCCCATGCAATAAATTTGCGGTCTGCCGAGGTTCGGGGAGATTCAGATTTAGGTCGAAACACCCATATAAATCAACACCTTAGAAATATACGTCGTTCGACGATGCTTGCCAAAGCACGCCACTAGCCGGCAGAATTCTGTTGCCCATTCTGTTGCCGGAACGGGCTGCAAAGGGGTAGCGATGGCGAGAACTGCAAAACTCAAGGTGCTGACCGACAAGGCCGTGAAGGCCTACATGGCCGGCACCGCGGCCACGCCGCTGCACGATGGCGGGGGCCTGTACCTGCGCAAGCGCGAGGCGGCGGCCTACTGGTATCTGCGCCTGACCGACCCCGCCAGCAAGGCCCAGCAGTGGCACCGCATGTTCCCGGAAGACGCCGCCGGCCACTACCCGTTCAAGACCCTGGCCGATGCCCGTGAAGAGGCCGGCAAGCTTTGGCGCCAGCGCTCCGAAGGCAATGACCCGCGCGCAGCGCGCAAGCAGCACATCGCCGCTCAAGCCGAGCAGGCGCGCGACGCGGCCGAGCAGGACCGGCGCCGCATCACCGTGCGCGACCTGTTCGACCATTGGGCTCGGGTCGAGCTGGCCCCGCATGTGCGCAGCGACGGCAAGCGCAGCGGCCGCAAGGATGGCGGCGACTACATTCGCCAGCAGTTTGAACGGCGCATCTTCGGCACGCTGGGCACCGTGGCCGTGGCCAACGTGCGCAAGGCCGACGTGCTGGCCCTGCTGGACGAGGTGACGGCCGCCGGCAAGCTGCGCACCGCCAATGTGCTGCTGGCCGCGCTCAAGCAGATGTTTCGCTTTGCCCTGGCCCGCGACATGATCGAGCGCAACCCGCTGGACACCATCACCAAGCGCGACGCGGGCGGCAGTGAAACCGAACGCGAGCGCACCCTCACCGCCGACGAGATCACGGCCCTGGCCGCCGCCCTGCCCGCTGCCCGCATGAACGCGCGCAGCGTGGCCGCGATCTGGCTGATCCTGGCCACCGGCGCGCGCGTGGGCGAGGCGATGAACGCCGACTGGGCCAATGTCGATCTGGACGCCGGCACCTGGCACCTGCCGGAAACCAAGAACGGCCGCGACCACACCATCCACCTGTCCGCCTTCGCCCTGGCCCAGTTCACCGCACTGGCCGCACTGAAAGAAGACGACGATGCGGGCAAGCCGCTGCCCTGGGTGTTTCCGAACACTGCCGGCACCGGGCCGGTCTGCATCAAAAGCTTCGGCAAGCAGTTGGCCGACCGCCAGCGACCGCCAGAGAAGCGGCTGCAGCACCGCAGCAAGAACACCGAGGCGCTGAGCCTGCCGGGTGGGCGCTGGACGGCACACGACCTGCGCCGCACCGCCGCCACGCTGATGGCCGACCTGGGCATCAGCGGCGACGTGATCGACGAGTGCCTGAACCACGTCATCGAAAGCCGCGTGCGCCGCACCTATGTGCGCAACCGCCGGCCGGCCGAGCAGGCCCGCGCGTTTGACGCCTTGGGGGCGAGGCTAGCCGCGTTGGTGCGGGGCGAGGCAGAGCAGTCAAACGTCATCGCCTTGGAAGGCGTGCGAGCAGCGTAGAGTTGGCCTTCGTTGCACCTAACCGCGCGACGTCCCGGCCCAGCGGCCCGAGATGATGCAGGTGTGGGCGGACCATTTGGACAAACTGCGGGTAGGTGCCGAGGTGCTGCCCTTTAGGGCGGCATAAAGTCGAATTTAGCTGCACCTACCTTGATGCTCGAAAGCACGTGTCGGTAATCGACTCGTGCGGCGGCTTGCAGCGGCGTGTTTCAGCAGGGGCAAATATTGGACGACAACAACGAGCAACAAGTTGCACCCATCGACCCGCAAGGGGCATTCAGGTCAGTCATTGAAGTGGGCCAAGAGATTGAACATGCCCTAGAAACGACGAGACAGAAGGCACTGTTCTACTTGGCTAGTGCCTTTGGGGAACACAGATTCACTCTCCATGAAAGGGTCGGAGCATCAGGAACCTTGCAGTCTCGTCAGTATGACGACGTTGTCAGAGTGCAACTCGACCAGTTGGAGCAATCAGGGTACTCCTCTGAGACCGATTCAGACACTTCGCCTTGGGCGAATATGTGCATCTCTGCCGCCGACGCCGCTACTTTGGTGGGACACGCGCGTGAACTGGGGGCAGGGGGTTACGGTGCATGGCTGGACGCTTGGAGCGCGAGGATGAAGGACCGGCTGCACGAGTTGATGCAGCAGCGATTGATCCAGCTACAAAAACTTGCTCAAGAGAAGCCCGAATCTGTTTTTCGTTTGATATGTGAGTCGGTGATCAACAAGGGCGGGCCGCTGTTCGCTTCGACAGCATTCCGATCGTTCGATGGCAAAGAGCGGCCTAGCTATTTCCACGATTTGGCAGTTGTCTGCCTTCGAACGCTGGATAAGGAGGAACCGAAAACTATCGATGGAAAGTACATCGCGCTGTCGGAGTACGTTCTTCAGGAGTTCTCGCTGCACGTGTACTTTCATCGAGATGATCTTCAGTCCTATGACCCAGATCGAATAATGCATGACGCATTTGATCAACCAGCCGACAGCTTTTCTGAAGCCCTATGGCGTGCGGCGGAGTTGGTCTATCACGGCGTACCGTTGGTGCGATTCACAGCGGATGGCCCCCAAACAGTAATCGAGCCCGATGAGCTCTATGTTTTTCTCAGCAAGAAGGGTGAACTGCAGGATGTCAGTAGCTCCTTTACGAGCCTCCCAGAGTGGACCAAAGGCTTGGCCTTTGAGTTGAGCCATCTAGAGGCCCACAACCTAATGTTCGCCGCCGCAGATCAGTTGACCCATGTGCAAGTGCTGGCGCGCAGATCTGCGCTGCGAAGGATGTTGGCACTGCCTGTCCCCGCGGCGAACGGCATCGACGGACTGACACTGCCTACACATTCGAAACTTCTGCTGTTGATGAGGCAAATCGTGGACAGGTACTACGGCCCCAACTTTCAAATAGACGAAGTTGATTCTTGGCCTCGGCAGAAAGATGTTGTGGATTGGCTCAAGGCTCAGGGGTTGAGCGAGCGTGAGGCGATGGCTATCGACATCGTTTCCAGACCAGATCGCTTGCGCAGTCGGTAGGCTTAGGGTGCCCCTCGGGGTCCCGAGGTTGCCCTTCGGCAGGGGTTGGGTCACACATTGCGTACATGTTCAACCGACGTGAGGCGCAAATGTCCGCAGTCAACCCATCCGCATCGGGGCCGGAAGCCAAGCCCCGAAAGACGACAGCCCAACCGCTGCACGCGGCGCAAATTCAAGACGCGCTGCTGAAGCTCCAAACCGTATCGGCCCTCACCGGCCTGGGCAAGACCAGCATTTACGAGCGCATAAAGACCGGCGAGTTCAAGCCGGTGCGCCTGGGCACGCGCTGCACGCGCTTCCGCGCCAGTGACGTGAATGCCTGGCTTCAGGCCCAAGGCAAATAAGCGGGGGCCATATGGACGAAAAAAAGACCACCCCCGAAAAGGAAGCGGCCCTCAAAAGTTTGCGCGATCAGTTTACCGGCCTGGACGCGGCCACGCAGAAGACCCGCCTGCTGGCCGCGCTGCAGTTGTTCCCGGTGACGACGTTCGAAGCCTCGCGCTTTCTCGATGTCTATCATCCCGCCGGCCGCATCAGGGACTTGCGCGACGACGGCCACGAGATCCTGACCCTGTGGACCGACACCACCACCGAGGCCGGCGTGACGCATCGCATTGGACGTTACGTGTTGGTGCGCATGGCACAGCAGGAGCAGGCAGCATGATGCCCGGCGACGACTGGCTGGCGCGGCTGCAATGCCTGGCAGCGCGATTTCCACAGTATGGCGTGGGCGCCGACCTGGCCGGGCTGGCGCTGGCCGATCTGTGGGGCGTGTATTGCTTCCTGCAGCGCATGGCGGAGCGCTGACCATGGGGCGCTCCACCACGTTCGAAAAGGACGACATGGGCGCGCACGCCAGGCTGTATGACCAGATTGCGCACGCACCGGCCTGGCTCGCGCTGGGCTTCTCGGCGCGTGCGCTCTACATGCAGTTGCGCGTGAAGCTCAAGCACACCAACAACGGCAATATCGAGGCCACGCTGGGCCAGCTCAAGCACTCGGGGTTCAGGTCGTCCAGCACGCTGGCCAAGGCGCTGCGCGAGCTGGAAACCGTGGGCCTGTTGGCCAAGACGCGCCAGGGCGGCATCACGGCCGGCGGGCGCCTGTGCAACCTCTATCGCTTCACCGACAAGCCGACGATGGAGTTCCCGAAGCTGTGCCTGCGCGCCCTCAAGGCGACGCACGACTGGCGGCAGTGGGCCGGCGTGCGCGAGGCCAAAGCGGCGGTGCGTGCCGCCCACGCCGGGGCCAAGCGGCCCAGCTCCGACAGCGTGGGCGAAAACGCAGGCAAGCCCCAAGAATCGAAGCGTATCGGTTCGAACAGCGAAGCCTTGGGCGCGAATCTCAGTTCGAAGTCTGGGCCTAGGGCGGCCGGCTCGGTTCGAAAACCGAAGCTGGTGCAGGTGGCGTGATCGACTGCCAAGTGATTGATGTCAAAGGGTTTTCGGAGCAATACGCGGGCGCGCACGCGAGGGCCGGCCAGGGCTCGAAAAACGAACACCTTTGCATTGTTGCCAGGGGTGCGGGGATTGCGGGGCGCTGACAGCAGCCGCAACAGCATGGCCGGCGCCTTTGATTTCCGATTCAAAGACCAGGCATTTTCTGCGCGTGAGAAACCCAGTGGTTCGCTTTCGCGGCTCGCCCCGACTTTTCACCCCCCCACCGGGCAGGCAGTGCGGCTTCGCACAGGGGCGCGCAAGCCTGTTCATTTGCCGATTGATTTCGATTTCTGTGGAGTTCCAAGCATGGGTACAGGTGGCGCAAGAAACTGGGCCGGGCGGCCGGGCTGGCGGCCAAAGGCCGAGCATCACCGCAGTCTGGACGTGCGGCGCTTCGCGGCCGAGAACATGCTCAGGCCGGGCGCCTGGACGTGGCGCTGGCTCGACCCGGCAACCGAGCAGGAGGTGGCCAGCATCTCGATCATTGGCACGGTGGGCCGGCTGACGCTTTCGTACACAGCGGACGGCGAGGCGATCCGCACCGAGGTGGCCATCGTCAAGACGGCCTGCGGCTTCGGTGGCGCGCGGCCGTGGTTTCAGTGCCCACGCTGCGGCTCGCGCGTTGCCAAGCTCTACCTGCGCGCCAAACGCTTCGCGTGCCGGCATTGCCATCGAATGAGCTATGCCAGCCAGTCGAACGACATTTGCGGCCGCACCTGGGGCAAGCAGCGCAAGCTCGAAGCCAGGCTAGAGGCCAACTGGCAGCGGCCCAAGCACATGCACCTCAAGACCTATGCGCGCCTGCTGGCGGCGATCCTGGCCTGCGAACAGGCCCGCGACGACTGGCTGGCCGGCGCGATGGTGCGGCTGATGGGCGGGCTGGACGATTTGCGCAAGCGCTTCCCCGATTTGGCCGGCGTGTAGTCCACACGGCCTGTGGGGGCAGAAGCACCGCTGCTGGCTCGCGCCAATTGGCACGGCAAGCAGTCGGAATTCTGTTGCCCATTCTGTTGCCGGAATCGGAAACCGGACGCACAAAGGAAAAAGGACTTAGAGGCCGAAGCTTCTAAGTCCTTGATTTCTCTTCTTATTTTTGGTCGGGGCGGCGGGATTCGAACTCGCGACCCCTTGCACCCCATGCAAGTGCGCTACCAGGCTGCGCTACGCCCCGACTAAGCCTCGTATTCTAACCCAGAATTTCGGGCCTCAGACCAATAACAGTGCGCGGATCGAAATAAGTTCGGCGCGCACTTGGGGCAGGCTCAGTTCGCTGCCCGGTTGGGCGCGACGCTCGGCTTCGTCTGCCACGGCCAAAGGCTCATCTTCGCCTTCGGGAAACTCGGAATCCAAGGGCAACTCGGCATCGAGCACCTCGCGCAGGCCCGCCTCGCCGCGGTGGCCATTGAGCTCGGACAGGCGGTTGCGTGCGCCGCTGATGGTGAAGCCCTGGTCGTACAGCAGGTCGCGGATGCGCCTGATCAGCAGGACTTCATGGTGCTGGTAATAGCGCCGGTTGCCGCGCCGCTTCATCGGCTTGAGCTGGGTGAACTCCTGCTCCCAGTAGCGCAGCACATACGGCTTCACGCCGCACAAATCGCTCACCTCACCGATGGTGAAATAGCGTTTGGCAGGAATGGCGGGAAGCGCATTTTCCATTGAAATCAAAGACTTCGAGGCAGGACGCTAGACTTTACTCGAACTCTTCCCCGAGCGGAACATCGCCTTGCACAACGCCCTTGAGTTTGTGGCTGGCATGGAAGGTGACGACGTTGCGCGCCTTGATCGGAATCGCCTCGCCGGTGCGTGGGTTGCGCCCCGGGCGCGGTGCCTTGCGGCGGATATTGAAGTTGCCGTAACCCGACAGCTTGACGTCCTTGCCCTCGACCAGGGTGGCATGAATGATGTCGAAGAAGGCCTCGACCATGTCCTTGGACTCGCGCTTGTTCAGCCCCAGCCGCTCGAACAACAGCTCGGCCAGTTCGGCCTTGGTCAGCGTGGGCGTCTCCAAGGTCGGCAACAACAGACGCGAGGGGCTGGGCTTGGGTTCGGTTGTCATGGCGGCGTCGGGTTATCGGTTCTTCTATCAGCCGCGCAGGCGGGCGTTCAGTTTCACACGCAGGGCTTCCACCACCGCATTGATCACCGGCTCGATGCGCTCGTCGGTCAGCGTGACCTCGTCGTCCAGCAGCTCCAGACGCACGGCCATGCTGCGCTCACCGGCCACCATGTCGGTGCTGGCCGAGCTGGGCTTGTAGACGTCGAACAACCTCGCCGAACGCAGCAGCGGGCCGCCGGCCTCGGTGATGGTGGCGATCAGGGCGTCGTGGCTGACGCCCTCGCCGACGATCACCGCCAGGTCGCGCAGCACCAGCTGCTGGCGCGGCAGGGCCACGGCGGCGGGCAGGTCGCGGGCCAACACGGCCTCCAGATTCAGCTCGAACAGCACCGGGGCACTGGGTAGCTCATAGCCCTGGCGCCATTTCGGATGCAACTCACCCAGCACGCCAACGACCTCGCCATTGACGAGGATGTTGGCGCTGCGACCGGGATGCAGGGCCGGGTGGATGGCGGGCTCGAAACGCACGGCGCGCGGGGCCAGCAGGGCCTCGATATCGCCCTTGACGTCATAGAAATCGACGGCCCGCTCGCGCACACTCCACTGCGATTGCTCGGCGCTGCCCCAGGCCAGGCCGGCTAGGCGCATAGGCTGCTCGATGCCCGCCACCGAGGTGTCACCGGTCTTGGCCGCGGCGTCCCGCAGGAACACGCGGCCCAGCTCGAACAGACGGGCGCGCGGCGCCTTGCGGGTCAGGTTGTAGCGCAGCGTGTTGACCAGGCTGCCCAGCAGGCACGAGCGCATCACCGACAAGGGCGAAGCGATCGGGTTCAGCACGCGGATCGGGTTCGCGTTGCCGGCCAGCTCGGTTTCCCAGCGCTCTTCGACAAAGCTGAAGTTGATGGTCTCGAAATAACCCAGATCGGCCATCGCATGGCGCAGCGCATGGCTGCTGCGGCGCGACTCGGAGCCGACCTTGCCTTGGATCGGCGCCACCGGCGGCGTGTTCGGCAGCTGCGGATAGCCCAGCACGCGGATGACCTCTTCGATCAGATCTTCCTCGATCTTGATGTCGAAGCGAGTGCTCGGCGGCGTCACGGTCAGCACGCCAGGCGCCTCGGTGAAGCTCAGGCCCAGGCGGCGGAAGACCTCGGCGCAGTCCTGCTGCGTCACCGGCATGCCGATGACCTTGGCGGCGCGTGCCACGCGCAGGCTCACCGGCTTGGCCTCGGGCAGTGCCAGCGTCTGGTCGTCCATGGGGCCGGCCTGGCCGCCGCAGATGTCCAGGATCAGCTGGGTGATGTGCTCAATATGCTCGACCGTCAACGCCGGATCGACGCCGCGCTCGAAGCGATGGCCGGCGTCGGTCGAGAAGTTGTAGCGGCGCGAACGGCCCGACACAGCCTCGGGCCACCAGAAAGCAGCTTCGACGTAGATGTTCTGGGTGTCGTCCGACACGGCTGTGGCGTCGCCGCCCATGATGCCGGCCAGCGATTCGACCGACTGGCTGTCGGCAATCACGCCGACCTTTTCATCGACCGTGATGGTGTTCCCGTTCAGCAGCTTCAGGCTCTCGCCGGGCTTTCCCCAGCGCACGGTCAGGCCGTCATGGATCTTGTCCAGATCGAAGATATGTGAGGGCCGGCCGTACTCGAACATCACATAGTTCGAGATGTCCACCAGCGGGCTGACCGAGCGCTGGCCGCAGCGCTCCAGGCGCGCCACCATCCAGGCGGGGGTCTGCACCTTCGTGTTGACGCCGCGGATGATGCGACCCGAGAAGCGGCCGCACAGATCGCTGGCCTGCACGGTAACGGGCAGCTTGGCATCATGCGCGGGCACCACCGGCGGGAAGCTGGGCTGCAGCAGCGGCGAGCCGGTCAGGGCCGACACCTCGCGGGCCACGCCGAAGACGCTCAAGGCATGGGCCAGGTTCGGCGTCAGCTTCAGGGTGAACAGCGTGTCATCCAGATTCAGGTGCTCGCGAATGTTCTGGCCTATGACCGCGTCGGCTGTCAGCTCAAGCAGGCCGCCATGGTCTTCGCTGAGCTTCATTTCGCGGGCCGAGCACAGCATGCCGAAGCTCTCGACGCCGCGCAGCTTGCCGACGTTGATCTTGAACGGCTTGCCGTCCTCGCCTGGAGGAAGCTCGGCGCCGACGGTGGCCAGCGGCACCTTGATGCCGACCCGCGCATTCGGCGCGCCGCAGACGATCTGCAGCAGCTCGGGGCCGCCGGCATTGACCTTGCAGACTCGCAGCTTGTCGGCGTTCGGATGCTGCTCGGCCTCGACGATCTCGGCCACCACGATGCCGCGGAAGGGCGGCGCCACCGGGCGCAACTCCTCGACCTCGAGGCCGGACATGGTCAGCAGCTCGGCGAGTTCTTGGGTGTTCAGCGCGGGATTGCAAAAGGCCCGCAGCCAGGATTCTGGAAATTGCATGGACGGGACTCGTTTACTTGAATTGCGACAGGAAGCGGAGATCGCCGTCGAAGAACTGGCGCAGGTCGTTCACGCCATAACGCAGCATGGCCAGGCGGTCGATGCCGGAACCGAAGGCGAAGCCGATGTAGCGCTCGGGGTCCAGCCCCATATTGCGTATCACCTGCGGATGCACCTGGCCCGAGCCCGACACCTCCAGCCAGCGGCCCTTCAGCGGACCGGAGCCGAACATCATGTCGATCTCGGCGCTGGGTTCGGTGAAGGGGAAGTAGCTGGGGCGGAAGCGGATCTCCATGTCCGTCGTCTCGAAGAACTGCTGCATGAAGTTCACATAGACGGCCTTCAGGTCCTTGAAGCTGACGTTCTCGCCGACCCACAGGCCCTCGACCTGGTGGAACATAGGCGAATGCGTCGCGTCGCTGTCCACCCGGTAGGTGCGGCCCGGCGCGATCACGCGGATATCGGGCATATGCTCCTGACCGGCGTACTTGCGCGCATGGGCCTGGGCATAGCGGATCTGCATCGGCGAGGTGTGCGGGCGCAGGTTGTACCAGCTGCCCTGCTCGTCCTTCATGTCGACGTAGAAGGTGTCTTGCATCGACCGCGCCGGATGGTTCTCCGGATTGTTCAGCGCCGTGAAGCTGAACCAGTCGGTCTCGATCTCGGGGCCGTCGGCGACCTCGAAACCCATCGATCCGAAGATCGCCTCGATGCGCTCCATCGCGCGGGTGATCGGGTGCAGCGCGCCGGTGCCACGCTGGCGGCCGGGTAGCGTCACATCCAGCGCCTCGGCCTTCAGCTGCGCCTCCAGCTCGGCGTCGGCCAGCGCCTGGCGGCGGGCGGTGAGCGCGTTCTCGATGCGCTGCTTGACCAGATTGATCTCGGCGCCGCGAGACTTCTTCTCTTCGGGCGAGAGTGCGGCCATGCCCTTGAGCAGCTCGGTCACGCGACCGGCCTTGCCCAAAAAGCGCGCCTTGGCATTCTCAAGCTCGGCCGGCGTGGCGGCCGTCGCGAATTCGCCCTGGGCGCTGAGCACCAGTTGATCGAGGTCGTTCATCGGATCGCAGTGAATAGAAAAGCAAATAAAAAAGGCCGAACACCAGGTGTCGGCCTTTGGAACTCGCCCCAAGCGCAAGAGCGCCAGGGGCGGCTGTCACCGCGCAGGCCTTGCGGCCCGCACGGCTTCAGCTTCAAGCGAGATGGGCCTTCACCTTGGCGACGATGCTGCCAAAAGCAGCGGGGTCACGCACGGCCAGATCGGCCAAGACCTTGCGGTCGATGTCGATCTGGGCCTTTTTCAGGCCGGCCACAAACTTGCTGTACGTCAGCCCCAACTCACGGCTGGCCGCATTGATACGGGCAATCCAGAGCTGGCGGAACACGCGCTTGCGGGTACGACGGTCACGGTAGGCATATTGCCCAGCCTTCATTACCGCCTGTTTGGCGATACGGAAGACATTCTTGCGGCGACCGCGGTAACCCTTGGCAAGGGCGAGGACTTTCTTGTGACGGGCACGGGCCGTTACACCACGTTTAACGCGAGGCATATATCTTCTCCTTCAGTCAGAGGCCAGCAGAGGGCAACATTTGGGCGATGGAGCCCATATCGCTCTTATTCACGTTGGTCGCGCCACGCAAATGGCGTTTGACCTTCGTGGACTTCTTCGTGAGGATGTGGCGCTTGAACGCCTGGCCACGCTTGACGGTGCCACCCGGACGGACGCGGAAACGCTTTTTCGCGCCGCTCTTGGTCTTCATTTTGGGCATGACTGCTCCTTTTAATTTGCTCCAGCAGGCGCCAGCAAACTTCTTGCCGGACTTGTAAGCCCGCTGGGGCTTCTTGCAAACCACCGATGACCAAATCGATGGTTCGAACTCTTGATTCCCTAGCGATGCATCAGCGCTTTTTCGGCGCCAGCACCATGATCATCTGCCGGCCTTCCAGCTTGGGCATGTTCTCCACCACAGCCACGTCGGACAACTCGTCGCGAATGCGTTCCAGCAAGCGCATGCCGATGTCCTGGTGGGTGATTTCACGACCGCGGTACCGCAGCGTGACCTTGCCCTTGTCACCGTCTTCGGCGATGAAGCGGCGCAGATTGCGCATCTTGATCGCGTAGTCGCCCTCATCGGTGCCGGGGCGGAACTTCACTTCCTTGACCTCGATGACCTTTTGCTTAGACTTGGCCTCGGCCGCGCGCTTCTGCTCTTGGTACTTGAACTTGCCGTAATCCATCAGACGGCACACCGGGGGATCCGCCTGCGCGGCAATTTCCACCAGATCCACGTCCAATTCGCTGGCCATGCGCAGCGCTTCTTGGACACTCACAATACCCAGCGGCTCATTCTCCGGCCCGTTCAAACGGACTTCCGGGGCCATGATCTCGCGGTTCAGCCTGTGCTTCCGTTCAGGAATGGCACGACGGTCGGCAAAAGTAGCGATGGTGCTTACCTTTCAAAGAGCCTCAAGGCAGAGAGACCCAAACAATGGATTTGCGCGCCCCGGCAGCTCTTTCAAGCCTTCTGGGCGATGTCACTAGCCAGCTTCTGGATGAAGTTTTCTAGGGGCATCACGCCGAGGTCCTGGTTGCCCCGAGCGCGCACCGCAACGGCCCCGCTTGCCTTTTCCTTGTCGCCAACGACAAGGATGAACGGAACCTTTTGCAAAGAATGCTCGCGGATTTTATACGTGATTTTCTCATTCCGCAAATCGGCCGTTGCTCTAAGCCCTTGTTTTTGCAGCGATTTCACGATTTCCTGGACGTAATCGGCCTGCGCGTCGGTGATATTGGCCACCACCACCTGCACCGGAGCCAGCCAAGTCGGCAGCGCGCCGGCATGTTCTTCGATCAGGATGCCGATGAAACGCTCCAGCGAACCGACGATGGCGCGGTGCAGCATCACCGGTGTCTTGCGGTCGCCAGCCTCGGTCACGTACTCGGCGCCCAGGCGCTCGGCCATGAAGAAGTCCACCTGCATCGTGCCGCACTGCCACTCGCGGCCCAGCGCGTCTTTCAGCGTGTATTCGATCTTCGGGCCATAGAAAGCGCCGTCACCGGGCGAGATGATGAATTCGCAGCCGGAGCGGCGCAGGCTCTCGATCAGCGCTTCCTCGGCCTTGTCCCAGCTTTCGTCCGAGCCGATGCGAGCCTCGGGACGCGTGGCGACCTTGTAGAGGATCTTGCTGAAACCGAAATCGGCATAGACCTTCTGCAGCAGGGCCGTGTAGTTGACGCACTCCTCCAGGATCTGGTCTTCGGTGCAGAAGATGTGGCCGTCGTCCTGCGTGAAGGCGCGCACGCGCATGATGCCGTGCAGGCCGCCGGTGGGCTCGTTGCGATGGCATTGGCCGAACTCACCGAAGCGCAGCGGCAGGTCGCGGTAGCTCTTGATGCCCTGCTTGAAGATCAGGATGTGGCCGGGGCAGTTCATCGGCTTGAGCGCGTAGTCACGCTTCTCCGACTCGGTCGTGAACATGTTCTCGCGGTACTTCTGCCAGTGGCCCGTCTTCTCCCACAGGCCCTGGTCAAGGATCTGCGGGCCCTTGACCTCCAGATAGCCGTTGTCGCGATAGACGGCGCGCATGTACTGCTCGACGCCTTGCCAGACCGTCCAGCCCTTAGGGTGCCAGAACACCGTGCCGGGCGAATGCTCGTCGATGTGGAACAGGTCGAGCTCCTTGCCGAGCTTGCGGTGGTCGCGTTTCTCTGCCTCCTCCAGCATCTTCAGATGCTGCTGCAAATCGTCCTTGCTGGCCCAGGCCGTGCCATAGATGCGCTGCAGCATCTCGTTGCGATGATCGCCGCGCCAGTAGGCGCCGGCCACCTTCATCAGCTTGAAGTGCTTGAGCTTGCCCGTGCTGGGCACGTGGGGGCCACGGCACAGGTCCTCGAACTTGCCTTCGCGGTAAAGCGACACATCCTGGTCGGCCGGGATGCTGGAGATGATCTCGGCCTTGTAGTCCTCGCCCAGGCTCTTGAAGTAGGCCACCGCCTCGTCGCGCGGCAGCACGCGGCGCTCGACCTTCTCGTCCTTCTTGGCCAGCTCGGTCATCTTGGCTTCGATGGCGACCAGATCCTCGGGCGTGAACGGGCGCTTGTAGGCGAAGTCGTAGAAGAAGCCATGCTCGATCACCGGGCCTATCGTGACCTGGGCGTCGGGGAACAGCTCCTTGACGGCATAGGCCAGCAGGTGGGCCGTCGAGTGGCGGATAACCTCCAGGCCGGCGGGGTCCTTGTCGGTGATGATGGCCAGTTGCGTGTCGGCCTCCATCAGGTAGCTGGTGTCCACGACGCGGGCGCCTTCGCCCTGCCCCACGCGGCCGGCCAGAGCGGCCTTGGCCAGACCGGCGCCAATCGAGGCGGCCACATCGGCCACGGTCACGGCCTGTTCAAACTCGCGTTTGGAACCGTCGGGCAATTGAATCGAGATCATAGAAAACTCCGCAAGGGTGGCCGAAAAGGGCCCGGAAAACAAAAAAGCGCGGCATCGGCCGCGCTTGATTGATATGCAAAAGACGTGGGTGGTCGCGGCCGACTAAACCATGGTGGTGGTTGAGGTCGTAGTTCGCGGTGTCATAACCATGGCGCCTTTCCCCAGTTCTTGCAAATTCAGGATAGCTCCATTGTAGGTCAACTTGATCAGCGGCTCAGGTGCGGTGCAGGCGGCCATTCTCCAGACGCACCCGGTCTCCGACCTTTAGGCCGTCAAGCTCGCGGAAATCGTATTGCGCTTCACCGCCATGGTCGAGGCGCACGCGCACACGGTAGACCGTGTGGCCGCCACCGCTGCCATCACGCTCGATGGCATCACCGGCAATGGCGCCGCCGATCACGCCGATGGCCGTCATGGCCGCCCGGCCGTTGCCGCTGCCCATCTGGTTGCCGACCACGCCGCCGATCAATGCACCTGCCAGGGCACCACCGCCGGAGCCCTGCTTGGCCCCGGCCTGGGCCTGCTCGATGCTGCGCACCGTGCCGTACTGGGTTTGTTGGCCTTGGGCGGGCACTGCCGCCGGGTACTGGCCGTAGCGGTCTTGATCCCGGTGGCGCTGGTGGGCGCAGGCGCCCAAGCCAAGGATGATGGGAACGAGTATCAGAAGTCGGGACAGGCGGTTCATGGACGCTCCACTGGGATTGGTTCGGGGCCTGGCCCCGCGCGAGGATTCAACGGTGGCCGAGGCCCATCGGTTGAACACCGTTACATCTGGCTACATCACAGTGCCAAGCTGGGCACGCTGCTCAACTGCGTCAGCGCGGCGAATTCGTCGCGCAGGCGCTGGCTTTCGTCGACAGCACCTTGCCAGGCCTTGACCCGACCCGGCACGTCGAGCGCGTAATGCGTGAAATCGTTGCGGTCGGGCAGCTTGGCATTGGGCAGGGAGCGTACCCACTCGGGGTTGGGCGTCAGCAGCACGACGTTGTCCAGCGCCGCGGTGGCGCGATGGCGGTGCTTCAAGGCCTTGTCCAGCCAGCCGGGCACCACGGTCTTCTGGAAGTGCGGATAGAGCACCAGCCCCGGCTCGCTCATCTGCGCGTAGTTCAGGTGCAGGTGGTAGTCGGTGATGCCGCCGTCCCAGTAGGCGCCCAGCGGTGCGCCGGGGATGTCATGCACCGCCTGCAGCCAGAACGGGATCGAGCAACTGGCCAGCAGGCTGGGCTGGAAGTTGGTGGCAGCTAGCGCCACGACTTGGCTGCGATAGTCGCTCAGCGGCAGCGGAAGTGCCTCGCGGGGGTCTGAAAACACGACCCGCTCCAACCAGGCTCCCATGGCCCGGCGCTGCAGCAGATTGGCCGCGAACGCGCCGGCATAGCCCAGCGGCGTGCGCAGGCGCCCCTCGCGACCGAGGATGTGGCGGCCCCGCGAGGCGAAGATGTGAAGGCGGTAGCGCGGATGGCTCAAGACCTGGCCCTCGCGGCCACCGAAGCACTCGTCGAGCTTGGCCGCAAAGCCCTGGGTCACGGCCTGGGCGGTGGGCCGTTTGCCGGGTTCACCAGCGTACTGCTGATGGATATAGCCCTGGGCCAGCGCCTCGAACTCGGCCTGCGGGTCGGCCAGGCAGGCGGTGGCCATGCGCCAGGCACCGATCGAGGCACCCAGCAAATGGATAGTGTGGTCGGTGCCACCCAGCCAGGGGCCGAAGATGAACTGGTCCAGCGGATTGAGGATCAGGCCCTTGGGCCCGCCCGCCGCGGCCGGGACGATGCGCACATCGCTGGCGCGCAGGCCGTGCTCCAGCAGATGCCGGCGCGCCTTGGGGCCGGCGTGAACGTGCAGTGCCTGCATCCGCGCGGCGTCAGGCCTGCTCTGCGGCTTGCAGGGCGGCCAGCGCATCGAGCACGTCCTGCTCGCTGGCGGCCTCGCCGCGCTGCACCGGAGCCTCGGCCAGCGCCGCCGCCCCTTCCTGCTTCAGCCTGGCCACCCACTGGCCCGCCGCCTTGCCCTGCTCCAGGCCGGCGCTTTGCAGCAGCACCCTGCCCTGCGCATCGGTCAGCTTGAAGTAGAACTTGCCATCGGGCTCGCGGTATTGCTTGAACACCGGCAGCGCGGACTTTGCCTTCGCAGCCACGGCCGCCTGAGGCGCCGCCGCCACGGCGGTGAAACGCCGCAGGCCAACCGCCTCGCGCAGCTGCGCCAGGAAAGGTGCGGCAATGGCACGCGCCTTGGCCGCGCCTTCGAGCAGGATGGCCTCGATCTTCTCCGGATGCGCCAGCAGCGCGTCGTAGCGCGCGCGCATGGGGCCGATCTCGGCCTCGATCAGGTCGTACAGCCGCTGCTTGGCCTCGCCCCAGGCCAGGCCCTCGCGCAGCTGCTGGCGGAACTCCGCACGCTGAGCCGGGGTGGCGAAGGCGTCATAAATCGTCACCAGATGCGAGCCGTCCGGGTCCTTGGGTTCGCCGGGCAGTTTGGAGTCGGTGACGATGCGCGCAATCGCCTCTTTCAGGCCCTTGGCGCCACCCTCGAACAGCGGAATCGCGTTGTCGTAGCTCTTGGACATCTTGCGGCCGTCCAGGCCCGGCAGCAGGGCCATTTCCTTCTCGATGTCCGCCTCGGGCAGGACGAAGAACTCCCTGCCCTGGCCGAACAGATGGTTGAAGCGCTGGGCCACGTCGCGCGTCATCTCGATGTGCTGGGCCTGGTCCTGGCCGACCGGCACGCGGTGAGCATTGAACATCAGGATGTCGGCGGCCATCAGGATCGGGTAGCTGTATAGGCCCATCGTGATGCCGGCATCCGGGTCCTCGCCCGCGGCCAGATTGGCATCGACCGCGCCCTTGTAGGCATGCGCCCGGTTCATCTGGCCCTTGGACGTGACGCAGGTCAGCAGCCAGGTCAGCTCCGGGATCTCGGGGATATCGCTCTGGCGGTAGAAGGTCACGCGCGAGGTGTCCAGCCCGGCGGCCAGCCAGGTGGCGGCGATCTGCAGGCGCGAGGTCTCGATGCGGTCGGGCTCGTCGCACTTGATCAGGGCGTGATAGTCCGCCATGAAGAAGAAGCTCTCGGCCCCGCTCTCGCGGCTGGCCGCAATGGCCGGGCGCACCGCCCCCACGTAGTTGCCCAGGTGCAAGGTGCCCGTGGTGGTGATGCCGGTCAAAACGCGCTGAACCATTGCTCTTCTCTCTGTCGTGATGCGCCGAGTCTACTTTTATCAGGACTTCAGCTTGGCGAAGGCCGCGGCCATCGCCGAGGGGCCACTGGCCTGCGGCGCGGGCCGTGCAGCACCGCCGCCCGAACGCTCATTGCGCGCGGCCGGCCGGAAGCTGTTGTCGCTCTTGTTGCCACCCTTCGGCGCGGGCGTTGCGTCGAGCTTCATCGTGATCGAGATGCGCTTGCGGGCCAGGTCCACCTCCAGCACCTTGACGCGCACGACGTCACCGGTCTTCACCACCTCGCGCGCGTCGGTGACGAAGCGGTTGGCGAGCTGACTGACGTGGATCAGGCCGTCCTGGTGCACGCCCAGATCGACGAAGGCGCCGAACTGGGCGACGTTGCTGACCGTGCCTTCGAGAATCATGCCCGGCTGCAGGTCCTTGATGTCCTCGACGCCCTCGTTGAAGCGGGCCACCTTGAAGTCGGGGCGCGGATCACGGCCGGGCTTCTCCAGCTCGGCGAGGATGTCCTTGACCGTGATCGCACCGAACTTGTCGTCGGCAAAGGCCTCGGGCTTCAAGCTGCGGATCACGTCGCTGCGGCCCATCACCTCGACGGCCGGCTTGTTGACGGCCTTCAGGATGCGCTCGACCACCGAATAGGTCTCGGGGTGCACGCCAGAGAAGTCCAGCGGGTTGTCGCCGCCGCTGATGCGCAGAAAGCCTGCCGCCTGCTCGAAGGTCTTGGCTCCGAGGCCGGCCACATCCATCAGCTGCTTGCGGTTCTTGAACGCGCCGTTGCTGTCGCGCCAGCGCACGATGCTGGCCGCCACCGCATTGCTCAGGCCCGACACGCGCGACAGCAGCGGCGCCGAGGCGGTGTTCAGGTCCACTCCAACGGAATTCACGCAGTCCTCGACGACGGCGTCCAGGGTGCGGGCCAGCTCGCTCTGGTTGACGTCATGCTGGTACTGGCCGACGCCTATGCTCTTCGGATCAATCTTGACCAGCTCGGCCAGCGGATCCTGCAGCCGGCGGGCGATGGAGACGGCCCCGCGCAGGCTCACATCGAGATCCGGCAGCTCCTTGCTGGCGAACTCGGAAGCCGAATAGATCGATGCCCCCGATTCGCTGACCACCATCTTCTCGATGTGGGTGCCGGGCGCCAGCTGCTGGATGCGCTTGATCAGATCGGCGGCCAGCTTGTCGGTCTCGCGGCTGGCCGTGCCGTTGCCGATGGCGATCAGGTTCACGCCGTGGGTCGCGCACAGGCGGCCCAAGGTGTGGATGGAGCCTTCCCAGTCCTTGCGCGGTTCGTGCGGATAGACGGTATGGGTGTCCAGCACCTTGCCGGTGTCGCTGACCACGGCCACCTTGACGCCGGTGCGTATTCCGGGATCCAGGCCCATCACGACGCGCTTGCCGGCCGGGGCAGCCAGGAGCAAGTCGCGCAGGTTCTCGGCAAAGACCTTGATCGCCACCTTCTCGGCGTCGTCGCGCAGGCGGCCGAACAGATCGCGCTCGAGGCTCAAGGAGAGCTTGACCTTCCAGCACCAGCTGATGCTCTTGCGAATCAGGTCGTCGCTGGCGCGCTTGGCGTGGCTCCAGCCGAGGTGGCGGGCGATGCGGCCTTCGGCCAGGCTGGGTTGCCCAGGCACCAGTTCTTCATCGAGCACCAGCTTGGCGTCCAGGAACTCCTGGGTGCGGCCACGGAACACGGCCAGCGCGCGGTGCGAGGGCACGGTCTTGATGGACTCCTCGTAGTCGAAGTAGTCGCGGAACTTGGAGATGTCGGGGTTATTCTCGTCCTTGCCGGCCATCAGCTTCGACTGGAAACGGCCCTCCTCCCACAGCCACTCACGCAGCTTGCCGACCAGGGCCGCATCCTCGGCCCAGCGCTCGGACAGGATGTCGCGCACGCCGTCGAGCACGGCATAGGCATCGGCGAAACCGCCATCGGCGTTGATGAAGGCTGCCGCCTGTTCAAGAGGATCCAGCGATGGATCGGCGAACAGCTTGTCAGCCAAGGGCTCGATGCCGGCCTCGCGGGCGATCATCGCCTTGGTGCGGCGGCGCGGCTTGAACGGCAGGTAGATGTCTTCCAGCTCCTGCTTGGTCGGCACCGTTTCGATCGCAGCACGCAGCTCCGGCGTCAGCTTGCCCTGCTCCTCGATGCTCTTCAGCACCGCGGCGCGGCGCTCCTCCAGCTCGCGCAGATAGCCCAGGCGGGCTTCCAGATCACGCAGCTGGGTGTCGTCCAGGCCGTCGGTGGCCTCCTTGCGGTAGCGGGCAATGAAGGGGACGGTGGCGCCCCCGTCGAGCAGCTGCACCGCGGCAGTGACTTGCGCCGGCCGAACTTTCAGCTCGGCCGCGATTTGAAGCAGGATCTTTTCCAAGGCGGGACTCAGTGCGTAGAAAGAAGCAAGGCGAGAAATGGGGAGCGCGAGTTTGCCACAGGGTGACGCCAGGCCCTCAAGCTTCGGAGGAACCGGCCGAAATGACAAAAACGACACCACTCCCGCCCCATCTGACAGGAGCACCCATGTTCGACAAACCCCGTGTCCTGGCCCTTTCCAAAGGCCTCATGGACGGCAGCTTCGAGGCCGACCTCTTCTACCGCAAGCTGACCCATGCCCTGGCCGAGGAGATGGGCTGCACGCGGGCCAGCCTGTGGCGCTACCCCGACCCCCTGCTGCGCGACAGCATCGAGTGCCTGCGCCTGTATGACCGCACCGACGCCCAGTGGAGTGCAGGTGCGGTCCTGAAGGAGGACGACTTCGGCCCCTACTTCGAGGCCATGCGCCAGGACAATCTGATCGTTGCCGCCAACGCCCGCGCCAACGCCGTGACCAGTTGCTTCAACGAGATCTACTTTGAGCCTCTGGGCATCTACTCGCTGCTGGACGTCGGCATCAATATCGGGGGCGCGCCCTACGGCCTGTTCTGTTGCGAGAACACGACCGACATCCTCGAGTGGACAACGGCCCATATCGAGTACCTGCGCCAAGTGGGCACCCTGCTGGGCTTTGCGCTGAAGAAGGCCCAGGGTGAGCAGGGCGGGACGGCATTTGAGCAGTGATGGGGTCAAGTTGCGCGCATCCGAAAGCGCCCGGCAAGGGGGCCATGACGCTGCCGTGAGCCGGCGCCCTTGATCGCCCCATGAACAGGCTCAGGCCGCCGCGCGCGCCTCACCCAGGATGCGACACAGGGCCGCGTCGAGACTCGCCACCGTACGGTCGATGTTGTGCAGTTTGTCCAGGCCAAACAGACCGATGCGGAAGGTCTTGAAGTCGGCCGGCTCGTCGCACTGCAGCGGCACACCGGCAGCCGTCTGCAGGCCCTCGCCGAGGAAGGCCTTGCCCGTGTGCAGGCCGGCGTCATCGGTATAGCTGACGACCACGCCCGGTGCCTGGAAGCCCTCGGCGGCGACACTGCGCAGGCCCCTGGCGGCCAGCAGCGTACGCACCTTCCGGCCCAGCTCCTGTTGCTCGGCGCGCAGCTTGTCGAAGCCGTAGGCCTTGGTTTCAAGCATCACGTCGCGGGTGACGGTCAGCGCATCGGTGGGCATGGTGGCGTGGTAGGCATGGCCGCCGCCCTCATAGGTTTCCATGATCTGCAGCCACTTTTTCAAATCGGCGGCAAAGCTGCTGCTGGTGGTGGCATCGATGGCGGCGCGGGCGCGATCGCCGAGCATCACGAAGGCGCAGCAGGGCGAACCGCTCCAGCCCTTTTGCGGCGCGCTGATCAGCACGTCCACGCCGGTGGCCTGCATGTCTACCCAGATCGCGCCGGAAGCAATGCAGTCCAGCACGAACAGGCCGCCGACCTCGTGGACGGCGTCGGCCACGGCCTTCAGATAAGCGTCGGGCAGCAGGATGCCGGCGGCGGTCTCGACGTGGGGCGCAAACACCACCGCAGGGCGCTGTTCGCGGATCGCGGCCACGACCTCGTCAATCGGTGCCGGCGCAAAAGCCGCCTGACGACCGCTGGCCACCGGCCGCGCCTTCAGCACCGAGTGTTCGGTCGGGATGTGGCCCATGTCGAAGATCTGCGTCCAGCGAAAGCTGAACCAGCCATTGCGTATCACCAGGGCCTTCTGGCCGGTGGCGAACTGGCGGGCCACCGCCTCCATGCCGAAGGTGCCGCTGCCCGGCACGACGATGGCCGAGCGAGCCTTGTAGACCTCCTTCAAGGTGCCCGAGATATCGCGCATCACCTGCTGGAACTTGGCCGACATATGGTTCAGCGCGCGATCGGTGAACACCACCGAGTATTCGAGCAGGCCGTCGGGATCGATTTCGGGCAGCAAACCGGGCATGGAAGTCCCCTTTTTTGGATGGAGAAAGGCTGGTCAGCCAGCTTAGCACCGCCCGCGCAGGAAGGCCGCCGCGCCCTGCCCGGCAACCCTACCGCTGGCAAGGCTGGCCGTCAGCAGATAGCCACCGGTAGGCGCTTCCCAGTCCAGCATCTCCCCGGCCACGAACAGGCCGGGCCTGGTGTGCAGCATCAGGCCTTCGGTCAACCCCTCGAAACGCACACCACCAGCGGTGCTGATGGCTTCGGCCACCGGCCGGGCGGAATGCACGGAAACCGGCAGGGCCTTCAGCGCGACGGCCAGCTGCTGCGGGTCGTTATAGGCCTCCTTGCCGAGGAACTCATGCAGCAGGCCGGCCTTGACGCCCTGTAGCCCCAAGCGGCTCTTCAGGTGCGTGGCCAGCGAGCGCGGACCGCGCGGGCGGGTGACCTCGGCGAGCACGAAGGCGGCATCACGGTCGGGCAGCAGGTCCAGATGGAAGGTGGCGCGGCCCTGGGCGGCGATCTCGTCACGCAGCTGGGCCGAGACGGCATAGATCAGGCTGCCCTCGACACCGGTGGTGGTGACGACGAACTCGCCCTGGCGGCGGAACTCGCGGCCATCGCTGCCGGTGAACTGCAGCGCCACCGGCTTGATGGGCTCGCCGGCGAAGCGGCTGCCGAAGACGGCGCTCCAGCCGGGCGCATCCGGATGGGCCGGGGTGGGCGCCACATCGAAACCGCAATTGGCCGGGCGCAGCGGCGCGATGTCCACACCCAGCGGTGCCAAGACCTGGCACCAGCTGCCGTCCGACCCCAGCTGCGGCCAGCTGGCGCCGCCCAGTGCCAGCACGACGGCGTCGAAGCGCTCGGTGACGTCGCCCTGCGGCGTGCTGAAGCGCAGCGCGCCGTCGTCTGCCCAGCCCTGCCAGCGGTGGCGCATATGGAATTGCACGCCGGCCTCACGCAGCCGGTGCAGCCAGGCGCGCAGCAAGGGCGCGGCCTTCAGGCTGGTCGGGAACACGCGGCCCGAGGTGCCGACGAAGGTGTCTATGCCCAGGCCCTTGGCCCAGGCGCGGGTCTGCTCCGGGCCAAAGGCGCGCAACATAGGCTCGATCTGGGCGCGGCGCTCGGCAAAGCGGCTGCAGAAGGGCTCGAAGTCTTCCGAGTGCGTGAGGTTCAGGCCGCCCTTGCCGGCAAGCAGGAATTTGCGGCCCACCGAGGCCATGGCATCGAACACATGGACCTCGACGCCGGCCTCGCGCAGCTCCTGCGCGGCCATCAGCCCCGCGGGCCCGCCCCCGATCACGGCACAGCGGGGTGATTCGGCGGGGGGTGTGGACATGGGCGACCTCAGGCAATCAGGGCGCGCGAGTGTGCCACAGGCGCCAGTCAGTTGGTGCCCGAGCTTGCCGGGTACGGCAAGGTCCGGCACTCAAGGTCTTAGGCTGTGGCGCGCAGCGCCGCCCTCAGCTGCGCCCCCAGCTCGGGCTTGCCGGCAAAGGGGTCGGTCGGGTTGCGCTGCAGCATCACGTCTTCCAGCCGGGTCTGCACCGTGGCCAGCGACTTGGGATGGCTGAAGATATAGAACCGGTCGGCCTCGACGGCATCCATCACCAGCTGGGCGACATGGGCCGCGGTCAGCTTGCCGCTGGTCACCGCCTTGCCGCTCATGGCCTGGCCGATCAGCTGGCTCTGGGTCGGTTTGGCATCTGCCTCGGACAGCTCGGCCGGGCGGTTGCGCTCGCTCTGATGGATGCCGGTGGGCACGAAGAAGGGGCACAGCACCGAGGCGCTGATCTGGTCGGTGACCAGGCGCAGGTCCTGGTACAGCGTCTCGCTCATCGCCACCACCGCATGCTTGCTGACGTTGTAGACGCCCATATTCGGTGCATTGAGCATGCCGGCCATCGAGGCGGTGTTGACGATATGGCCCTCATAGGCCGGATCGGCCTTGGCCGCCGCAAGCATCATCGGCGTGAACAGGCGCACGCCATGGGCCACACCCATCAGATTGACGCCTATCACCCACTCCCAATCCTTGAGCGTGTGCTCCCAGATCAGGCCGCCGGCACCGACGCCGGCATTGTTGAACACCAGGTGCGGCGCACCGAAGCGCTGCTGCACCGCATCGGCCAGCGCCTGCATCTGCTCGGCCTTGGCGACGTCGACACGCTGCGCCAGTATCGGCACACCGCTGGCCTTCAACTCGGCGACGGCCTTGTCCAGCGCGTCCTGCTGCACATCGCACAACACCAGATTCATGCCCTTGACGGCGGCCAGGCGCGCCAGCTCCAGCCCGAAACCCGAACCCGCGCCGGTGATGACGGCGGTCTTGCCTTGAAATTGCTTCATATGTGCTGCTGATTAATCCTGGGCTTTTCGTAATTGATACCCGATGCGCGGGAAATGGACATGCACGGTGCCGGCGCGTTCGTCCTGGCGCTGGATCGTGACGCGCTCATGGCTCAGGCCCACCAGCATGCCGTCCACCGGGTCCTGGGCATAGTCGATGGGGGTCACGGTCACCGCCTCATCTTCCTCATAGCCCAGCTCCGGATTGATGGATACCGGCGCGTGGTGACCGCGGCTGGCCGCCAGGGCGATGGCCTCGGCACTGCTCATGGCCTGGTAGACGCCGTGACCGAAGGCGTTGACGCGCTCGAACCAGGCCCCCAGCCGCTCGAAAGGCCGCAGGATGCCGGCCACCGCGGGCGCCCGGCGTATGTACCAGACGCTTTGCGCCACCGAGAAATCGGCCACGCTGGCCTCGGCCCCGCAAAGGAAGGCGCGGCCATCGTGCAGCAGCGCGTCCAGCCAGACCAGATAGCTGTGCAGCTGGGCGGCGGCGTCACGGGTGCTTGGGCGCTTCATGCCTGCCGTCATCGCGGCGCGATCGGCGGCGAAGGCCTTCATGAACTCGGGGGGCGCGCCCTTGAAGATCTCGGCCGCACCGGCCGGCTGCATGGTGTACGGAATTGCCACCCAGAACAGGTCTGTGTCGGCCCACTGGGCGAGAATCTGGCCCGTTCCGGCGGCGGCAGCCGGGTAGATCGTCGGCTCCGGATGGTGCTGCTCGATGACCTGGCAGATCAGCGCCGTGTCACAGTAGATGTCGGAGCCGATCTGCAGAAACGGCGTGCGCCGGTAGCGACCGGTCAGCGCCAGCACATCGGGCTTGGGCATTACCACCGGCACGATCACCGAGCGCCAGTGCATGCGCTTGTAGCCCAGCACCAGCCGGACCTTCTCCGAGAACGGCGACCCGGGATAGTGATGAAGTATCAGCTCGCTCATGGTGCTCTCCAGAATCAGATGCCGGGGCGGCGCATGTCCACATGGGCAATGCCGTCTTCGACATATTGCTCGCTGACGGGCACAAAGCCCAGCCCCCCGTAAAAGGATTGCAGATGGGCCTGGGCCGACAGGAACAGCGCCCGGCCCGGCCACAGCTTCTCGCACTCGACCAGCGCCTGGACCAGCAACTGGCGACCCAAGCCGCCACCGCGTGCGGCCGGCGCGGTGACGACACGGCCAATCACCGGCTCCTCCGACTTCAGGCCAGGCGGCAGCAGGCGCAGATAGGCCTGCAGCCGGCCGTCATTGCGCCCTGACAGATGCCAGGCCTGCGGGTCCAGCCCGTCGGGGTCCAGATAGATGCATTGCTGCTCGATCACGAACACCTCGGAACGCAGCTGCAGCGCCTGGTACAGCTCGGCCGCCGTCAGCCCTGAAAAGGGCTTGCAGGTCCAACTCAAAGCCATGGTGAGGTTCAGATCAGCTTCACCAATTGTTTGCCGAAATTCTTGCCCTTCAGCAGGCCCAGAAAAGCCTCGGGGGCGGCGGCAATGCCTTCGGCCACCGTCTCGCGGTACTTCAGTTTCTTGGTGGCCACCAGCGTGCCCAGCTCCTTCAGCGCCTCGGGCCAGATGTCCATGTGCTCGCTGACGATGAAACCCTCTATCTTCATGCGGTTGGTGAGTATCAGCTGCGGATACTGCATCGGGATCGGCTCGCCGTTGTAGCCCGAGATCATGCCGCACATGGCGACGCGGCTGAAGGCATTGGCACGCAGCAGCACGGCGTCGAGAATCATGCCACCGACGTTTTCGAAATAGCCGTCGATGCCGTTCGGGCACTCGGCCTTCAGCGCCGCCGACAGCGACTTCAGGTCGCGATGCTGCTTGTAGTCAATGCAGGCGTCGAAGCCCAGCTCCTCGACCACCTGGCGGCACTTTTCCGGCCCGCCGGCCAGGCCCACGGCACGGGCACCACGCACCTTGGCCAGCTGGCCCACGGCGCCGCCCACGGCACCGCTGGCGGCGCTGACGACCACCGTCTCGCCGGCCTTGGGGTTGATGATCTTCACCAGGCCGTACCAGGCGGTGACGCCGGGCATGCCGACGGCGCCGAGGTAGGCCGACAAGGGAATATGGGTGGTATCCACTTTCTGCAGCGCACCGCGCTGCTCGGCGCTGACCAGCTGGTACTCCTGCCAGCCGCCCATGCCGACGACTTTGTCGCCGACCTTGAAATAGTCATTGCGCGAGGCCACGACCTCGCCGGCCGTGCCGCCGATCATCACCTGGTCCAGCGGCTGCGGCTGGGCATAGCTCTTGCCCTCGTTCATGCGGCCGCGCATATAGGGGTCCAGGCTCAGATAGTGGTTGCGCACCAGCACCTGGCCCTCGGCCAGTTCGGGCAGGGGCAGCTCGACCAGCTTGAAGTTGTCGACACTGGGCTCGCCGGTGGGACGCGAGGCCAATTGGATTTGGCGATTGATCTGGCTCATGGTGTCTCCTTGCACATCGATTCGGAATCGACGGATTGAACCATGTGCGCCGCCCTGCCGGCGTCCCTTTGGCGACAAGGAGTGCCGCCCGCCACTGCGACGGCTCGCCCGCGATATTTTTTTCATTTTTGTCATATCCCGGGGCTAGACTGCACCCGATATGGGCGAGATGAAACAATGGATCCAGCGCGTCTGGCTGGCCGCCTGCCTGCTTCTGCCGGGCTTGGTGGCGGGCGACAACCTGCGCATCTGCCAGGCCGACAGCAGCCGCTACGGCTACCGCATCGCCCTGGCGCAGCTGATACTGGACAAGACGCGTCTGCCCGGGACCCGCATCGATCGCCTGCTCCCGCTTGCCACCGGCCGTGACCCCAGCCAGGACCGCTGTCTGGCGCTGCTGCGTCAGGGCGAGGTCAGCCTGCTCTATCTGCCCCCGTCCGAGGAGCGGCTGGCCGAGTTCGATGCCATCAAGATCGATCTGCACCAGGGCATCCTGGGCTACCGGCTGCTGCTGATACACAGGAAGGATCAGGAGCTCTTTGCGCAGGTTCAAGGGCTGGAGCAGTTGCGCAATCTGGTCGGCGGTTTCGGTGCGCAGTGGACCGATTTCAAGCTGTTCGAGCGCAACGGTCTGCCCGTGGTCGGCGTGAGCCAAACCGAGAACCTGCTGGCGATGCTGGAGGCCGGCCGCTTCCAGTATTTCCACCGCGGCCTGCACGAAGCCTGGGCAGAGCTGGAGCAGCACCCTGAACTGACCCAGCTGATGGTCGAACCACGGCTTGCCCTGGCCTATCCGCTGCCGGTGTACTTCCTGTTCAACAAAAAGGATGTGGCACTGCGACAGCGCTTCGAGCGGGGCCTGCAGATCATCCGCAACGACGGCTCGTTCAAGGCCCTGTTCCTGCGCGAGTTCGGTCCGACCCTGGCCCGGGCGCAGCTCAAGCGCCGGCTCATCATTCGCATCGACTATCCGCTGCCTGCCGGTGTGCCGCCGGCCGAGCCGCCGTTCTGGCTGAACTGAGCCGGTGCGCTGATGGAGTGCGCCGATCATTGAAATGCAAAAGCGGTCAAAAGCGCTTCTTTTTGCACATCGTGAATCGGCCTGATTGAGTTGGAATAGATGACCTGCCGGGCCACGGGAACTTCATCCATGCAGCTGTCAAACTACAAGACCTCCGTCAAGCTCGTCGCCGCCTTTCTGGTGGTGGCGCTGATAGGCGCCTTCATCGGCCTGTTCGCCGTCGGCAATATGAGTGCCATCAACGACGCCGACACGGTGCTGTATGAGCGGGAGACCATAGGTCTGTCGCTGATCAAGGAGGCCAATGTCGAGCGCCTGAAGAGCGTGGTGGCGTTGCGCGACGCCATCCTGGCCACGGATGGAGAGGAGCGCGAGGCCTTTCTGGTCAATGCCCAGAAGGGCAAGGACCTGGCCCTGAGCCTGGTCGACCAGGCCGCGCCGCTGTTCGGCACCGAGGCGGGCAAGCAGGCGCTGAGCCAGGTGCGCAGCGAGTGGGACAAGGACAGAGCCGCTACCGAGAACCTGATCAAGCGCATCAAGATCACCGACCTGACGACCTCCAATGACACGCTCAAGTACCTGAAGGGCGAGTTCGCTCCGCCCAGCATCGCCCTGGGCAAGGCCCTGAGCCAGCTGTCGCAGCAGAAGGAGCAGAACGCCAAGAAGGTCTCCGACGACAACGACGCGCTGTATCAGCGCAGCCGCAACATCACCTATGTGCTGATCGTGGTCGGCGTGCTCGCCGGCATCGGGCTGGGCATTGGAATCAGCCGCCATGTCACCCGTCCGCTGGCCGAGGCGGTGAACGCCGCCCAGCGCATGAGCGACGGCGACATGACGGTCAGTCTCAAAGCCAGCGGCAAGGACGAGACCTCGCAGCTGCTGCAGGCCCTGGAGGCGATGCGCGAACGCCTGCGCGACATCGTTGCCGTGGTTCGCGGCAATGCCGAGAGCGTGGCCACCGGCAGCGCCGAGATCGCCCAGGGCAATGCCGATTTGAGCCAGCGCACCGAGGAGCAGGCCAGCGCGCTGGAAGAGACCGCGGCAACGATGGACGAGCTGGGCGCCACCGTGCGCAACAACGCTGACAGCGCCCAGCAGGCCAATCAGCTGGCCCTGGGGGCCTCCGAGGTGGCGGCCCGCGGCGGCGAGGTCGTGGCCCAGGTGGTGCAGACGATGGGCGGCATCAACGAGAGTTCACGCAAGATCGCCGACATCATCTCGGTCATCGACGGCATCGCCTTCCAGACCAATATCCTGGCGCTGAATGCCGCAGTGGAAGCGGCGCGCGCCGGCGAGCAGGGCCGCGGTTTCGCCGTCGTGGCCAGCGAAGTGCGTTCGCTGGCCCAGCGCAGTGCCGAGGCGGCCAAGGAGATCAAGTCGCTGATCGGCACCAGCGTCGAGCGGGTCGAGCAGGGCACGGCCCAGGTCGATCAGGCCGGCCGGACGATGGAGGAGGTGGTGGCCGCGATACGCCGCGTCACCGACATCGTCGGCGAGATCAGCGCCGCCAGCCGCGAGCAGAGCTCGGGCGTCAGCCAGGTCGGCGAGGCCATCACGCAGATGGACCAGGTCACCCAGCAGAACGCCGCCCTGGTGGAAGAAAGCGCCGCCGCGGCGGAGAGCCTGAAACAGCAGGCCGGCCAGCTGGTGCAGGCGGTGGCGGTGTTCAAGCTGAACGCCCAGCACTGAAGCTCAGGGGGCCGGCTCCTTGCGCTGCAGCGTCTTCAGGCTGCGCCGCTGACCCGGCAGCGCCTTCAGGTACTTGAAGGTAGCGGTGGCATGGGCGCAGAGCTTGCCATCGTCACCGAACACCGAGCCCTCGGTGAAGGCCATGGTCGTCGAGCGATGCAGCAGCTTGCCGACGGCGCGCAGGCAGCCCTCGCCGGGGCGCATGAAGCTGGTCTTCATCTCGATGGTGACAACACCTGGCCCCATGCCCGGCAGGTCCATGTGCACGCTGCGCGCCGCATGGGCCATGGCCACGTCCAGCAGTGTCATCAACACGCCACCGTGGGCCACCTCCCATGAGTTGAGATGGCCCTCGTTCAGATCGACGCGCAACTCGGCCAGGCCACCGCCCATGCTGTGCAGCTCGAAGCCGAGCTGCTCGACAAAAGGTATGTGGACCGGGAACTTGAGCTTCATCATCGCGTCAGGACCCATGAATGGCGCTGACGCCGCCGTCCACCGCCAGGATCTGGCCGGTGATGTGCTTGCCCGCAGCACTGGCAAACAACAGGGCTGCGCCCTTCAGATCATCCTCGTCGCCAAGGCGGCGCAGCGGCGCATGCTCGGCCAGGTTTTCGGCACCAACCTTGGCCAGCAGGCCCTGGGTCATCTTGCTCGGAAAGAAGCCCGGCGCCAGCGCATTGACGGTGATGCCGTGCTGTCCCCACTCGCCGGCCAGCGCACGGGTGAAGTTGACCACCGCCCCCTTGCTGGTGTTGTAGGCGATCGTCGTCATCATCGCCGGGTTACCGCTCAGGCCGGCGATGGAGGCGACGTTGATGATGCGACCAAAACGCTGCGGAATCATGCTGGCCTTGGCCACCGCCTGGGCGAACACGAACAGGCTGCGGATGTTCAGGTTCATGACCTTGTCCCAGGCCTCCAGCGGATGCTCCTCGGCCGGTGCGCCCCAGGTGGCGCCGGCATTGTTGACCAGGATGTCGATATGACCCAGATGCTGCACTGCCTTGGCCACGACCTCGCGGGCCTGGGTCGGGTCACTGGCGTCGGCGGCCACATAGCTGACCTCGATGCCGCGTCCCTGCAAGTGGGCCATGGCCTGCTCCAGGTCATCGGCCTTGCGCGACGTCAGCACGAGCTTGGCACCGGCCTCGCCCAGCGCCTCGGCAATCTGCAGGCCCAGGCCGCGCGAGCCGCCGGTGATCAGCGCCGTGCGGCCGCTGAGATCAAACAGGGTTTGGACGGGTGTGCTCATGGCTTGACTCGCTAGAAGAAAAGGAAACTCAGGGGCCGGGCATGCGCGAGCGGATCACCAGCAGCACGGCGCCCACCGCCACCGCCAGACCGCCGCCACTCAGAAACCCGAGGCTCAACAATTCGGCCTCGCGGGGCAGGAACAGCGACAGGCAGACCGCCAGCAGGCCGCCATAGATCAGCACCCAGATGGTGGTGTGCAGCCGGCTGTGGTCGGGGTGCGTTTCGGGGCTGGGATCAGAAGCAGTCATGGGGCAGGTCCTTGCAAAGTGGCTCTCGCGTGCGCACCACTTCCAGCCAGGCTGCCACCTTCGGTAGCTCGTAGCCGTAGAAATAGCGCGCTGCCGCGAGCTTGCCACGATAAAAGGCCTGCTCCGCATTGTTTTGTGCCACCAGGGCCAGCTCCAGCCAGACCCAGGCCAGCACCACATGGCCGAAGGCCTGCAAGTACGGCGTGGCATTGGCAAGTGCCTCCTCCGGCAGGCCGGTGGCCCAGGCGGCCTTGGTAGCGGCGCCCAGGGTCTGAAGCGCTGCGGCCAGGCGGTGGGCCATGTCCACCAGCTCAGGTACCTGCTGGGCCCGGGCGATCGTGTCGTTCACCCGCTTTGCCAGCAGGGTCAAACCGGCGCCGCCATTCATCACCACCTTGCGGCCCAGCAGATCCAGGCCCTGGATGCCATGGGTGCCCTCGTGGATCATGTTCAGGCGGTTGTCGCGCCAGTACTGCTCGACGGGAAAGTCCCGTGTGTAGCCATAGCCGCCCAGCACCTGGATGGCCAGCGAATTCGCTTCCAGGCACCACTCGCTGGGCCAGCTCTTGGCAATAGGGATCAGCACATCCAGCAGCTGGCTGGCCTGCTCGCGGGCCTCGTCGTCGGCCGTATGCAGCTCATCGACCAGGCGCGCGCAATACAACTCCAGCGCCAGCGCGCCCTCGACATAGCTCTTCTGCGCCAGCAGCATGCGCTTCACATCGGCATGTTCGATGATGGGCAGCTGCGGCGCGCTCGCGTCCTTGCCGGCCGGCCCGGTCGCCCTGCCCTGCGGTCGCTGCTTCGCATATTCCAGACTGGCCTCATAGCCGGCATAGCCCAGCATCGTGGCGCCAAGGCCGACGCCGATTCGTGCCTCGTTCATCATGTGGAACATGCACTTGAGCCCCTCGCCGGGCTTGCCGACCAGATAGGCTATAGCACCGGCGCCGTTCTCGCCGAAGTTCAACAGGCAGTTGGTCGTGCCGCGGTAGCCCAGCTTGTGGTTCAGGCCCGCCAGCTGCACATCGTTGCGCTCGCCGGTCAGTTCGGCCCGCTCGTTGACCAGGTGCTTCGGGCAGATGAACAGCGAGATACCGCGCGTGCCCGGCACCGTCTTGCCATCCGGCCCCGGGATCTTCGCCAGCACCAGATGGATGATGTTCTCGGTGATCTCGTGCTCGCCGGCCGAGATCCACATCTTGTTGCCCTTGAGCCGGTAGCGAGGGCCCAAAGCGTCGGTCTCGTCTTCCAGCACAGCCCGCGTCGCCACATCGCTGAGGCTGGAGCCTGCCTGCGGCTCGCTCAGGCACATCGTGCCGAACCAGCGACCGGAAAACTCGTTCTTGGCAAAGACCTCTCGCTGCAGCGCCGTGCCATGGGCCATCAGCAGATTGGCATTGCCATTGGTCAGCATCGCATAGCCGCCCATGGCCACACTGGCCTTGCTGAAGAAGGCATTGGCCGCCATCTCGATCACGCAGGGCAGTTGCATGCCGCCGAGTTCGTAGTCCTGCGCGGCCGCCAGCATGCCCGAGCCGACATAGGTCAGCATCGCTGCATGGGTGGCCTCGGGCAGATGCACCTTCACGCCGTCGAAGTGCGGCTCCTGCGTGTCGGCCAGGCGGTTGAACGGCGCGAACTTCTCGCGGGCAATCTTCTCGCAGGTGTCGAGCACCGCCGTGAAGGTCTCGTCGGAATGCTCGGCGAAGCGCGGGCGCTGCGTCAGGGCCTGCACCTTGAGCCAATCGTTGAGCAGGAAGTCCAGGGTTTGGCGCATGGCAGTGTCTCGGGTGGATTGTTGCGAGGCCCCCGGATTGCATCCGGGCTACAAGGCCACCACATGCAATCCGGAACGACCCATCTCTCCGTAGCCCGGATGCAATCCGGGACTGCCAGCCTCAGAGAACCTCGAAGATCCCGGCAGCGCCCATGCCGCCTCCGATGCACATCGTCACGCAGACGCGCTTGGCGCCGCGACGCTTGCCTTCGATCAGCGCGTGTCCCGTCAGGCGCTGGCCCGACACGCCATAGGGGTGACCCACGGCGATCGCGCCGCCGTTGACGTTCAGGCGGTCCATCGGGATGCCCAGCGTGTCGGCGCAATACAGCACCTGCACGGCAAAGGCTTCGTTGAGTTCCCACAGATCGATGTCGGACACGGTCAGACCCAGCTTCTTCAAGACCTTGGGTACGGCGAAGACCGGACCTATGCCCATCTCGTCGGGCTCGCAGCCGGCCACGGCAAAGCCGAGGAAGCGGCCCAGCGGCTTCAGGCCATGGGTCTCGGCATACTGCTCGCTGACGACCACGCAGGCACCGGCGCCGTCCGAGAACTGGCTGGCATTGCCGGCCGAGATCACACCGCCGGGCAGGGCCGAGCGCAGGTCCTTGATGCCGTCATAGGTCGTGCCCTCGCGCAGGCCTTCGTCGGCACTGATGGTGACTTCCTTGGTCATCAGGCCCATCACCTTGTCGGCCACGCCGGCGGTGGTGGTGACGCTGATCATCTCGTCGGCAAACTTGCCGGCGGCCTGGGCGGCGCAGGCGCGCTGCTGGCTCTGCGCACCGTACTGGTCCATGCGCTCGCGCGAGATGTTGTAGCGCTTGGCCACCTGCTCGGCCGTCTGCAGCATGCTCCAGTAGATCTCCGGCTTGTTCTTGACCAGCCAGGTGTCGGCGTACATATGGCGGTTCGCCTCGTTCTGCACGCAGGAGATGCTCTCAACGCCACCGGCCACATAGACGTCGCCCTCGCCAGCGATGACGCGCTGCGCGGCCATCGCAATGGTTTGCAGGCCGCTGGAGCAGAAGCGGTTGATGGTGACACCGGCCACCGTGATCGGCAGGCCGGCGCGCAGCGCGATCTGGCGCGCGATATTGCCGCCGGTCGCGCCCTCGGGCGTGGCGCAGCCCATCAGCACGTCCTCGATATGGCCGGCCTCGATGCCGGCGCGCTCAACGGCGGCCTTGACGGCAAAGCCGCCCAGGGTCGCGCCATGGGTCATGTTGAAGGCGCCCTTCCAGCTCTTGGCCAGCGGGGTGCGTGCGGTGGAAACAATGACTGCTTTACTCATGATGTTCTGTTCTCGCTTGAATGGTTGGGCTCAAGAGAAGCTCTTGCCTTCGGCGACCAGGCGCTTGATCAGCGGCGCCGGCTCCCAGAAGGCGGCGTCATCGAGCGGGTTCTTGGCAAACTTCTTCATCGCCTGCACGACGTTGAACAGGCCGACCGTGTCGGCGTAGCACATCGGGCCGCCGCGCCACAGCGGGAAGCCGTAACCGGTCAGATAGACCATGTCCACATCCGACGCGCGCTGGGCGATGCCCTCCTCCAGCAGATGCGCGGCCTCGTTGACCAGCGCGAACACCAGGCGGTGGACAATCTCGTCGTCACTGATCTGGCGCGGCGTGATGCCCTTGGCGGCGCGGTGCTTCTCCAGCATCTCGGCGACCACCGGCGACGGGATCGCGTCGCGCTTGCCGGCCTGGTAGTCGTACCAGCCGGCGCTGGTCTTCTGGCCGTAGCGGCCGAGCTCGCACAGCAGGTCGGCGCTCTTCGAGTAGTTCAGATTCGGCTTCTCCTGGTAGCGGCGCTTGCGGATCGCCCAGCCGATGTCATTGCCGGCCAGATCGCCCATGCGGAACGGGCCCATCGCGAAGCCGAACTTCTCGGCCGCCTTGTCCACCTGCTGCGGGCTGCAGCCTTCGTCCAGCAGGAAGCCCGCCTGGCGCGAGTACTGCTCGATCATGCGGTTGCCGATGAAGCCGTCGCAGACACCGGAGACGACCGCCGTCTTCTTGATCTTCTTGGCCAGCTGCATCACCGTGGCCAGCACGTCCTTGGCTGTGGCCGCGCCGCGCACCACTTCCAGCAGCTTCATCACATTGGCGGGGCTGAAGAAGTGCATGCCCACCACGTCCTGCGGACGCTTGGTGAAGTTGGCGATTTTGTTGACGTCCAGGGTCGAGGTGTTGGAGGCCAGGATCGCGCCGGGCTTCATCACCTCGTCGAGCTGCTTGAACACCGCTTCCTTGACGCCGATCTCCTCGAACACCGCCTCGATGACCAGATCGGCAGAGCCGATGTCGGCGTAGTTCAGGGTCGTGCTCAGCAGGGCCATGCGCTGCTGGTACTTGTCTTCTTTCAGCTTGCCCTTCTTGACCTGGGCCTCGTAGTTCTTCTTGATCGTGGCCACGCCGCGGTCCAGCGCCTCCTGCTTGGTTTCCAGGATAACGACCGGAATGCCGGCATTCAGGTAGTTCATGCTGATGCCGCCACCCATGGTGCCGGCGCCGATCACGGCGACCTTGTCGATCTTGCGGATGGGCGTGTCGTCAGGCACATCGCCAATCTTGCTGGCGGCGCGCTCGGCGAAGAAGGCGTGGCGCAGGGCCTTGGACTCGGGCGTCTGCATCAGCGCCAGAAAGCCCTCGCGCTCGGCCTTCATGCCGTCCTCGAACTTCATCGAGACCGAGGCGGCCACCGCTTCCAGGCAGCGCAGCGGTGCCGGGAAGTTTTTGCTCATGCCGCCGACCATATTGCGGGCGAACTGGAAGTAGGCCTCGGGGCTGGCGTGGCGCGCCTTCAGGTCACGCACCCTTGGCAGCGGGCGCACATCGGCGACCTCACGGGCCAGCGCCAGCGCGCCCTCCATCAGGTCACCCTCGATGATCTTGTCGAACAGTTTCTGGCCGGGCACCATGGCCAGCATCTCGCTGTTCACCGGCTCGCCGCTGACGATCATGTTCAGTGCGGGCTCCACGCCCAGCGCGCGCGGCAGGCGCTGCGTGCCACCGGCGCCGGGCAGCAGGCCCAGCTTCACTTCCGGCAGGGCGATCTTGGCGCCCGGTGACGCGACCCGGTAGTGGCAACCCAGCGACAGCTCCAGGCCACCGCCCATGCAAACGGAGTGGATGGCAGCCACCACCGGCTTGCTGCAGTTCTCGACCACGGCAATCAGGCTGTGCAGATTCGGTTCGGCCAGGGCCTTGGGGCTGCCGAACTCCTTGATGTCGGCGCCACCGGAAAAGGCCTTGCCGGCGCCGGTGATGACGATCGCCTTGACGGCGGCATCGTTCTCGGCCTGCTCGATGCCGGCGGCCGCGGCCCGGCGGGTCTCGTGACCCAGGCCGTTGACCGGCGGGTTGCTCAATGTGATGACGGCAACGTCACCCCGGACTTCATAGCTGGCGCTCATGCATGACCCCTTTAATTCCGCGAATGCAACCGAAAGGCCCGGGCACTGCCAGGGCCTCGAAATAGAACGACCGTTCGATTCTAGGACGAAGCTTCGAACTGTCCATGTCCCGGCCGTGACATGGCCGCGGGCGCGGGACAAGGGCGTTCAGTCGTCCGCCCGCGCGGCCAGCTGTGCCATCAAGCGCGCCAGCTCGCCGCTGGCGCGCATCTGGGCCAGTTGGGCGTCCAAGGCGCGAGCGAACTCGGCCAGCTCTGGTCGATTGAGCAGCGACTGCTGCGAGAAGCCGATATAGGCCGGCTGTACCGAAAGCACGAACGGTGGCTCCAGCTGGGCGGGCACGCGCGAGGCCCAGAGGCTGTCGCCCAGCGCCTGCGCATGGGCCAACTCGATGCTGAGCTTGTCGTTGGCATAGCAGTCGATCTGGTCACTGGCCAGGGCGGTCAATGCGTCGCGGGTCAGGCGGAACTCGCGCCTGAGCACCTGACCCTGCTTGAAGGCATCGACGAGGGCCTGACTCAGCAGAGAGCCGCGCATTACACCGATGCGCTTGCCGACGAAGTCCTGCGGCCAATGACTGGCCGGCCCGAGCTGGGTCGAGGGTCGGCAGGAAAGCACGATCTCTTCACGATTCACCGGGCCGGCGTAGAGGCCGACCCAGCTGCGCCCGACGCCACGGTAGGGCGGCATGAAGGCATCGACCTTGCCCAATTCGGCTTCCTGCACGGCACGGGCCCAGGGTAGCGGCAAGAGCTTCACCTCCCAGCCCGGCAGTGCCTGGGCGGCGCGCCGCATCAACAGAATGTAGGCACCCATCGATCGCCCGCTCTCGACATAGCAATAGGGCGGGTAAGCGTCGTCGAAGGCAATCGTCACCGGCCGGGTCTCGGCCATCACCAGGGCTGGCACGCAAAGCAACAACGATTGCAGCAACAAGCGGAGCATTCAACTTTTCCCCATGCACCGCTCTACGGCGTTCAGGCATCCCTGTGACACCGAGTTTAGGCTATGACCCAACACCTCAGATTCTTCATATGCATATTCAATATATGCAATCTACGAATCAGTAGTTTGTCTATATATAAAGCCTGCTTACAGTCCGCACCCTAGGGTTGCCACCAGGGTGACCTCCTTCAAGGGGCGGATTTGGACTGGATAGCTGTAGCAAGCGGATTTGGCGTCGGCGCCATCGTCGGTCTGACCGGCGTGGGCGGCGGTTCGCTGATGACGCCCCTGCTGCTGTCGGTGTTCAAGCTGAACCCGGCTGTGGCCATAGGCACCGACCTGTGGTTTGCGGCGCTGACCAAGATGTCCGGCTCGGTGGCCCATGCGCGCCACGGCCATGTCAACTGGCAGATTACCCGCCGCCTGCTGGCCGGCAGCATTCCGGCCTCGCTGGTCACCGTGGCGCTGATGCATTTCACCGGCATCACCAAGGGCTGGGCGGCGGCACTGACCTTCTCGCTGGGCATTGCCCTGCTGCTGACCGCCGTCGTGGTGGCCTTCAAGCAGTCGTGGCAGATCGTCGGCCTGAAGCTGGAGCGCTACATCACCGAGCCGCGCAAGCCGTTGCTGACCGTGCTCTCCGGCGTGCTGCTGGGCGTGCTGGTGTCGCTCAGCTCGATCGGCGCAGGTGCCATCGGCGCGACGCTGATTCTGTTGATCTACCCCCGTTTGTCGGCCCGCCAGATCGTTGGCAGCGACATCGCCCACGCCGTGCCGCTGACCCTGGTGGCCGGCATCGGCCACGCGACGCTGGGCAATGTCAACTGGCCGCTGCTGGTGCCGCTGCTGATTGGCTCCATTCCCGGCATCTGGCTTGGTGCGCAGCTGACGCGCAAGCTGCCCGAGGGCCTGGTGCGCGGCCTGCTGTGCGGCTCGCTGGTGCTGGCCGGCCTCAAAGTCATTCACTAAGAACCCACGATGTATCACTACAACGACTTCGACCGCCAATTCGTCCACGCCCGCGCCGCGCAGTTCCGCGACCAGCTGGAGCGCAATCTGGCCGGCTCGCTGAGCGACGATGAGTTCCGTCCGCTGCGCCTGCAGAACGGCTGGTATGTGCAGCGCCATGCGCCGATGTTGCGCGTGGCCGTGCCCTATGGCGCGTTGAGCAGCAAACAGCTGCGCACGCTGGCGGCAATCGCCCGCGAGTACGACCGCGGCTACGGCCATTTCACGACCCGCCAAAACCTGCAATACAACTGGATTCCGCTGGTCAAGAGCGCCGACGTGATGGACGCACTGGCCGCCGTGGACATGCACGGCATCCAGACCAGCGGCAACTGCATACGCAACATCACCAGCGATGCGCTGGCCGGCGTGGCCGCCGACGAGATCATCGACCCGCGGCCCTACTGCGAGATCCTGCGCCAGTGGAGCACCCTGCACCCCGAGTTCGCCTTCCTGCCGCGCAAATTCAAGATCGCCGTCAGCGGCGCCGTGGAAGACCGCGCCGCGATCGCCTGGCATGACATCGGCCTGCAGCTGCTGAAGAACGAGGCCGGCGAGGTCGGTTTCAAGGTGCTGGTCGGCGGTGGCATGGGCCGCACGCCCATCATCGGCACGGTGGTCAAAGACTTCCTGCCCTGGAACCAGATCCTGGTCTTCATCGAGGCCATCGTGCGCGTCTACAACCGCTACGGCCGGCGCGACAACGCCTACAAGGCGCGCATCAAGATCCTGGTCAAGGCCGAGGGCCAGAAGTTCATCGACGCCGTCCACCTCGAGTTCAAGAACATCCTGGAGCGTGACGAACAGGGCGCCGCCCACATCGTGCCCCAGGCCGAGCTGGACCGCGTGGCCGCGCACTTCGTGACGCCCGCCGCCGTGCAGCCGCTTGACCGCATCGAGCTGCTCAGCGCCGATGCAAGCCAAGCCTACCGCCGCTGGATAGCCCGCAACGTCCATGCCCACCGCGTCAGTGGCTACCGCTCGGTGACGCTGTCGCTGAAGCGCACCGGCCAGGCACCGGGCGACGCCACCGACGCCCAGATGGAGCTGGCAGCCGACCTGGCCGACCGCTTCAGCCAGGGCGAGCTGCGCGTCAGCCATGACCAGAATCTGGTGCTGCCCTGGGTGCGCGAGCGCGATCTGGCCGAGCTGTTCCAGGCCGCCAAGGCCGCCAGCTTCGCCACGCCGAACATCGGCCTGCTGACGGACATGATTGCCTGCCCCGGCGGCGACTTCTGCGCGCTGGCCAACGCCCGCTCGATCCCGATCGCCGAAACGCTGACCGAACGCTACGAAGACCTCGACGAGCTCTACGACATCGGCGACATCGACCTGCACATCAGCGGCTGCATCAACTCTTGCGGCCACCACCACAGCGGCCATATCGGCATCCTCGGCGTCGACAAGGACGGCAAGGAGTGGTACCAGGTCTCGCTGGGCGGCTCGGACGGCTCCACCCTCAGCGGCGCCTCGGTGCCCGGCAAGGTGATCGGCCCGTCCTTCGCCGCCGACGAGGTGGCCGACGTGATCGAGACGGTGGTCCAGACCTACCGCGCGCAACGCAATGCCGGCGAGCGCTTCATCGACACCGTGCGCCGCATCGGCCTGGAGCCGTTCAAGGCACCGGCCAACGCCGTGCGCACCTCCACCGGCGCGGCCAGCCATGTTGCCGCCGCGGTCACCGCCTGAAGGATCACGACATGAAGTTCATTGACACCCATCAAGACGCCTGGCACCAGGTGATTGGCGAAGACGGACCCAAGCCCGATCCCGATCCCCGCCCCCACCTGCTCTTGAGCCTGGAGCAATGGCATGCCGTGCGCGACCATTGGCCCGCGGGCCTGGCCACCGGCGTGATCGTGCCCAATGACGCCGACATCGAGACGCTGGAGCAGGACCTGCCCCGCCTGAGCCTGATCGTGCTGCAGTTCCCCAAGTGGGTGGACGGCCGCGCCTACAGCCAAGCCCGCCTGCTGCGCTCGCGCTACCGCTATGCCGGCGAGGTGCGCGCCATCGGCGACGTGCTGGTCGACATGCTGCAACTGCTGCAGCGCACCGGTTTCGATGCCGTCGTGCTGCGCCATGACCAGAGCATCAACGCGGCCCAGCGCGCGCTGGGATTCTTCCCGGCCCACTACCAGGGCGACACGCAGGACAACCGGCCCTGGTTCCTGAAGTCGGCCGAGCAACCAGCGGCACAGGTGCTGTGATGAGCGAAGCAGTTTCCATGCTCTCCCCCATCGGCGGTCCGGCCACCGCCTCGGCCATTGGGCTGTATGCCCGTGAGACGGCCGGCTTTGCCGAGCGCCTGGCCTCAGCCGTCGAGCGGCTGCAGGCCGCCGCCGCCCGACATGGCGCCGGCCTGGTGCAGTCCACCAGCCTGGGCGCCGAAGACATGGTCATCACCGACCTGATCGCCCGCCACAAACTGCCGATCGCCATCGCTACGCTGGACACCGGCAAGCTGCACAGCGAAACCCTGGCGCTGATTCCACAGATCGAGGCCCGCTATGGCCGCAAGGTCGAGGTGTTCAGTCCCGTGCACGACAGCGTGATCCATTTCGTCCGCGTGCGCGGCGAAAAGGCGATGTACGAAAGCCTGGCCCTGCGCAAGGAATGCTGCGGCATCCGCAAGCTGGAACCCCTGTCACGCATGCTGGCCGGTCGCACCGGCTGGATCACCGGCCTGCGCCGCGAGCAGTCGGCCAACCGCGCGGTCGTGCCCTTCGACGAGCTGGACGCGCAGGGCCGCGTCAAGTTCAACGCGCTGGCCGACTGGAGCTGGGCCGACGTGTGGCACTACATCGAGACCTTCGATGTGCCCTTCAACGCGCTGCATGACCAGTTCATGCCCAGCATAGGTTGCGAACCCTGCACCCGCGCGATCGCCGTCGGCGAGGACTTCCGCGCCGGCCGCTGGTGGTGGGAGGACGAGTCGGCCAAGGAATGCGGCCTGCATGTGAAGAAAACCGAAGGAGCAACGGCATGAACGCCCCCGTGAACATTGACAAGCTGCTGCCCGATCTGGACCACCGTCACCTCGACCATCTGGAAGAGGAAGCCATCTTCATCCTTCGCGAAGTGGCCGCGGCGTTCGAGCGCCCGGCGCTGCTGTTCTCCAGCGGCAAGGACTCCTGCGTCGTGCTGCGTCTGGCCGAGAAGGCCTTCAAGAACCACGTGTCCGGCAAGGAGTTCAAGGGCCGCCTGCCCTTCCCGCTCTTGCACGTCGACACCGGCCACAACTTCCCCGAGGTGATAGCGTTCCGCGACCAGCGCATCGCCGAGATGGGCGAGCGCCTGATCGTCGCCCACATGGACGAGTCGATCGCCAAGGGCACGGTGCGCCTGTCGCACCCACTGGAATCCCGCAACGGCCACCAGACCGTGACCCTGCTCGAAGCAATCGAAGAACACCGCTTCGACGTCTTGATCGGCGGCGCCCGCCGCGATGAAGAAAAAGCCCGCGCCAAGGAACGCATCTTCAGCCACCGCGACTCGTTCGGCCAATGGCAGCCCAAGGAACAGCGTCCCGAGCTGTGGAATCTGTTCAACACCCGCATCCGCCCGGGCGAACACTTCCGCGCCTTCCCGATCTCGAACTGGACCGAGCTCGATGTGTGGCTCTACATCAACCGCGAGAACATCCCGCTGCCCAGCCTCTATTTCAAGCATGACCGCCAGGTCATCCGCCGCAAGGGCCTCTTGGTGCCGCTGACCGAGGTCACGCCGCCCGAGGCCGGCGAGGTGGTCGAAACGGCCGAAGTGCGATTCCGCACCGTCGGTGACATGACCTGCACCTGCCCGGTGGAGAGCGACGCCGAAACGGCCGCCGACATCGTTGCCGAAACCCTGACCGTCACGGTCAGCGAGCGCGGCGCCACGCGCATGGACGACCGCACCTCGGATTCGTCTATGGAACGCCGCAAGAAAGAGGGCTACTTCTGATGAGCGCTGTACTGAACCACTTGATCCACGACCAGGACGTTGATACCAATCACCGCGCCTTGCGCTTCCTGACCGCCGGCAGCGTCGATGACGGCAAGAGCACCCTGATCGGTCGCCTGCTGTTCGATTCCCGCGCCATCCTGGCCGACCAGCTCGACACGCTGGAAAAGCGAGCGGCAGGCCAACCGATCGACTTGAGCCTCTTGACCGATGGCCTGGAAGCCGAGCGCGAGCAGGGCATCACCATCGACGTGGCCTACCGCTACTTCGCCACCAAGCACCGCAAGTTCATCATTGCCGATGCGCCGGGGCATGAGCAGTACACGCGGAATATGGTCACGGCAGCGGCCGGGAGTGACGCAGCGGTCGTGCTGGTGGACATCACCAAGCTGGACACCACCCAAAGCCCGGTCGTCCTGCTGCCGCAAACGCGACGCCACAGCCTGCTGGCCCATCTGCTGCGCGTGCCCAGCATCGTCTTTGCCGTCAACAAGCTCGACGCCGTGGCCGACCCCGGCCCGGCCTTCGAAGCGGTCAGCCTGGCACTGAAGGCCTTTGCACGCCAGGCCGGCATCGAAGTCGCAGCCATCGTGCCGGTGTCCGCCCTGCGCGGCGACAACGTCACCCAGCCGCTGGACGCCACCTGGTACCAGGGCCCGTCGCTGCTGCAGGTGCTCGAAAGCCTGCCCAGCGTGCAGGAGAAGGTCGAATGCAATCTGCTGCAGCCGGTGCAGTACGTCGCCCGCGAGGGTGAAGGCACCGGCAACCAGCCCAGAACCCTGTGGGGCCGCATCGCCCACGGCCAGGTCAAGGCCGGTGACGCGGTGCAGATACTGCCCAGCGGCCAGCAGGCCATCGTGGCCCAGGTGCGCCGGGCCGGCAGCGTCGTTGAGCGCAGCGTGGCCGGCGAGTCGGCCGGGCTGGTGCTGGATCGGCAACTCGACGTGTCACGCGGCGACTGGATCGTCACCCCCGGCACGGCCACGCCCAAGCAGGAGTTCGAGGCGACCCTGGCCTGGCTGGACACCGAGCCGGCCGTCGTCGGCCGCAAATACTGGGTGCGCCATGGCAACCGCTGGACGCAGGCCCGCATCACCGCCATCCGCCATCGGCTGGACATCCACAGCCTGCAGGAGAGCGATGCCGAGCAGCTGGCCGTCAACGAGATCGGCCATGTGCAGATCCAGACCCAGCAGGCGCTGCCGGTGGAGGCCTATGCGGACAACCGCGTTGGCGGGGCGCTGATCGTCGTCGACCCCACCACCAACCGGACCAGCGGCGCGCTGCTGGTGAGCAAGGAGGCGTAATGAGCACCGGACGCGTCGTCTTCGTCGGTGCCGGCCCCGGCGCCGCCGATCTGATCACCGTGCGCGGCGCCCGCGCGCTGGCAGCCGCCGAGGTGGTGCTTTTCGATGCACTGACCGACCCGGCCCTGCGCGACCTGGCCCCGCACGCCCAGTGGATAGACGTGGGCAAGCGCGGCTTTTGCGACAGCACGGCCCAGACCGCCATCAATGCCAAGCTGGTCAAGTACGGCAGCAGCCAGCAGGTGGTGCGGCTCAAGGGGGGCGACCCGAGCGTGTTCGGCCGCCTCGAAGAAGAGCTGCTGGCCCTGCATGAGGCCGACATCGAGTGCGAGGTCGTGCCCGGCGTTACCGCCGCGATTGCCGCCGCAGCCCTCACCCAACGCCCGCTGACCCGCCGCGGCACCGGCCGCAGCGTCAGCCTGACCACGGCGATGACGCGCGAGGGCGAGCTGCAGGCCGCCCGCAGCGCCGACACCGAGGTGTTCTACATGGCCGGGCGCCAGCTGCCGACGCTATCGCGCAAGCTGCTGGAGGCCGGTTGGCCGGCCGACACGCCCATCTGCGTGGTCTCGCGGGCCGGCTGCATGGACCAGATTGCCAGCGACCACACGGTCGCCAGCCTGGCCGCCGCCGCCATGCTGCACCGGGGCCGGCCGGCCGTGGTGACGGTGGGCGCGGGCGCCAAAGCGTTGATTCCGGTGCATTCCGCAGCGCAAAAGCCCGCAAAGTCCCTTCGCCTTGACATGCCTCATGGGTCAAACAGGGCCATCCCCGTCTAAAATCACGCGTTTTCCCTTACGACCCGCGCCAGACCAGGAGGTTTGAGCCGCGGCAACCCAGGCCTCCATCAGAGTTGCTCCATGACCCACGTCGTTCTCGAATCGTGCATCCGCTGCAAGTACACCGACTGCGTCGATGTCTGCCCCGTCGACTGCTTCCGTGAGGGCCCCAACTTCCTCACCATCGACCCGGACGAGTGCATCGACTGCGCCGTGTGCATCCCCGAGTGCCCGGTGAACGCCATCGTGCCCGAGGAAGATGTGCCGGGCAATCAGCAGCACATGATCAAGATCAACGCAGATCTGTCCCGCAAGTGGCCCAGTATCACCAAACGCAAGGGCCCGTTGCCCGATGCCGATGAGTGGAAAGACCGCACCGACAAATTGTCTGAACTGATACGCTGAAACGAGCCGCCGATGGACCTGCAAGTGAACCAAGAAATCAAAGAGACCGCCCTCGCCCATGAAGGCGCGATTGAGACCGATGCCGTCATCGTCGGCGCGGGCCCCGTGGGCCTGTTCCAGGTGTTCGAGCTGGGCCTGCTTGAGATCAAGGCCCACATCATCGATTCGCTGGCCTATCCCGGCGGCCAATGCATAGAGCTGTATCCCGACAAGCCGATCTACGACATCCCGGCCGTGCCCGTGTGCACCGGCAAGGAGCTGACCGACAACCTGATGAAGCAGATCGAGCCCTTCGGCGCGACCTTCCATCTGGGCCAGGAGGTCACCACCGTCGAGGGTCTGGATGACGGCCGCTTCTTTGTGGCGACGAGCAAGGGCACGACCTTCCTCACCAAGACCATCTTCATCGCCGGCGGCGTGGGCTCGTTCCAGCCTCGCACCCTGAAGGTCGATGGCATCGAGAAGTACGACGGCACCCAGCTGCACTACCGCGTGCGCAACCCCGAACAGTTCGCCGGCAAGAACCTGGTGGTCGTAGGCGGCGGTGACTCGGCCCTCGACTGGGCGCTGAACTTCGTCAACGACGGCCCGAACAAGGCCGAGAGCGTGATCCTGGTCCATCGCCGCGACGGCTTCCGTGCCGCGCCGGCCAATGTGGCCAAGATGAAGGAGCTGTGCGACAACTACGAGATGCAGTTCATCGTCGGCCAGGTCACCGACATCGTCGAAGACGGCGGCACGCTGAACGCGGTCAAGGTCACCGGCGGTGACGGCGTGACGCGCGTCGTGCCCTGCGACCAGGTGCTGGTGTTCTTCGGCCTGAGCCCGAAGCTGGGCCCGATCGCCGAATGGGGCCTGAACATCGACCGCAAGCAGATCGTTGTCGACACCGAGAAATTCCAGACCAGCACGCCGGGCATCTTCGCCGTCGGTGACGTGAACGTCTATCCGGGCAAGAAAAAGCTGATCCTGTCGGGCTTCCACGAGGCAGCGCTCGCCGCCTTCGGTGCCGCGCCCTATATCTTCCCGGAAAAGCGCATCCACCTGCAGTACACCACCACCAGCCCGAAGCTGCACAAGGTGCTCGGCGTGGAGTCGCCAGTCTTCGACTGAACCGTTCCTAGCCCGCATGCAATGCGGGGCCCAGCAGAGCCCCGCCGCCAAAGCCCACCCCGCGTGGGCTTTGTCTATTCCAACGCAGCTACAATCGCACCCGCTGCAGGATCAAGTGCCTGCAGCCACTCGCTAGGGGTGTTGAACCGAAAGGTTCGACTGAGAAAGTCCCTTTGAACCTGATTGAGGTAATCCTCGCGCAGGGAAGCACGCATCAAGCCCGCCGTCACTCTGTCCTTTCTCTCGGACGCTCGGGCCCTGTCGAGCCGACCTGCCATCTGTCTGTACCCAAGATGGCACATCACATTCCCATGAAGTCCCTGCTGGCCGCTGCGGCCGGCCTTGTTTGCGGCACGGCTGCATTCGCGCAAACGCTGCCCACCGTGTCGGTCAGCGGCCGCTCGGTCGATACGCCGGTGTCCGTGGGCGGCTTTGGCGACACGCCGATAGCCAAGCTGCCGATGCAGGCCACGGTGTTGAACAGTGAGCGCCTGAACGACCTGGGCATCAGCTCGCTGGCTGGCATCACCACGCTGGACGCCAGCCTCAGCGATGCCTACAACTCGCAGGGCTATGTCTCCTACCTGAAGATCCGCGGCTTCGACCTGGACAACCGCTTCAACTACCGACGCGACGGCCTGCCCATCAACGCCGAGACGGCGCTGCCGCTGGGCAACAAGTCGGCGCTGGAAGTGCTCAAGGGCACCAGCGGCATACAGGCCGGCACCAGCGCCCCCGGTGGCCTGGTGAACATGATCGTCAAGCGCCCGCTGGCCACCGACTTCACCAGCCTGAGCCTGGGCTATAGCGAACGCGGCACGGTCGAGGCCGGGCTGGATTGGAACCATCGCTTCGGTCCGGTGTTCGGCCTGCGCGTCAACGCCAGCGCCGCGCACCTTGACCCGCAGCTCCGCGATGCGAAGGGCGAGCGCCATCTGCTGGCCATGGCCGGCGACTGGTTGCTGTCGCCCGACACCCGCGTCGAGGCCGAGTTCGAGCTGAATCGCCAGAGCCAGCCCAGCCAGCCCGGTTTCAGCCTGCTGGGCAACACACTGCCCGACCCCAAGGCCATCGATCCGCGCATCAACCTGAACAACCAGGCCTGGTCGCAGCCGGTGGTGTTCGACAACCAGACCGCCTCTGTGCGCGTGCAGCAGCGCCTGAGCGCCGACTGGCGCGCCCAGGCGCACCTGGGCGTGCAACGCCTCACCACCGATGACCGCCTGGCCTACCCCTTCGGCTGCAGCGCCGCCGACGGCACCTACTACGCCGACCGCTACTGCCCCAATGGCGACTTCGACATGTACGACTTCCGCAGCGAGAACGAGCGCCGCAACAGCGATGCGCTGGACCTGTCGCTTGCCGGCAAGTTCGTCACCGCCGGCCTGCGCCATGACATCAACACCGGTGTGCTGCTCACCCGCTTCAAGAGCCGCTTCCAGCGCCAGGCGTACAACTGGGCCGGCACCGGCAATATCAGCGGCCAGGTACCCACCACGGCCGACCCCAGCCTGACCGACGAGAACACGCTGCGCGACGAGCGAAGCACCGAGCTGTATGTGCGCGATGCCATCCGCTTCAGCGAGCAATGGCAGGCCTGGCTGGGCCTGCGCCACACCCGCCTGCACCGCGACAGCGTGCGCACCGATGGCTCGCGTGCCACCGGCTACGCGCAAGGCTTCACCACCCCCTGGCTGGGCATCAGCTACGCGCTCAGCGCCCAGCACATGCTCTATGCCAGCTGGGGTCAGGGCGTGCAGTCCGAGGTGGTGCCCAACCGCAGCCGCTACCGCAATGCCGGCCAGGCTCTGGCCGCGCTGAAGAGCGAGCAGTTCGAGTTCGGTCTCAAGGCCGGCAGCAATACGGTGGACTGGTCGGTCAACTGGTTCGACGTCAAGCAGCCGCTGTGGCGCGACATCGGCGCCTGCAGCGCGGCCAACAGCTGCGTGCGCCAGGCCGACGGCGAGGCCCACCACCGCGGCCTGGAGGCGCAGGCCGACTTGAAGTGGACCGGCGGCGGCCTGCTGGTCAGCGCAATGAAGCTGCGGGCACGCCGCCAGGGCAGCATAGACGCCAGCCTGAACGGCCTGAAGAAGGAGAATGTGCCCGAGACGACCCTGAAGCTGCAGGCCCGCCAGGCCATCGCCGCCCTGCCCGGCCTGCAACTCCAGGCCGGCCTGGTCTACGAGGGCCCGCGCCCGGTGCTGCCCGACAACAGCCTCAGCATCCCCGGCTGGACGCGCCTGGACGCCGGCGCCCGCCTCGACCAGACCTGGGGCCGCCAGCTGCTGACCTGGCGCGTGGGCGTGGACAACCTCACCAACCGCCGCGCCTGGAAGGAATCGCCCTACCAGTACGAGCACAGCTACCTCTATCCGCTGGCCCCGCGCACCTGGCGCGCCAGTTTGGAAATCCAGTTGTGAGTCACCAGAAAATCAGTCTATAATGCGAGGCTCTGTTCCTCGATAGCTCAGTCGGTAGAGCGCCGGACTGTTAATCCGTAGGTCCCTGGTTCGAGCCCAGGTCGAGGAGCCACAGAAAAGAAGACGGAAACCCGCTTCACATCAAAGTGAAGCGGGTTTTTCAATTTATGAGGGCCTGCTGTTTTCAGCGCGCCCTAGCACCACCGAACAATTCCTCGATAGCTCAGTCGGTAGAGCGCCGGACTGTTAATCCGTAGGTCCCTGGTTCGAGCCCAGGTCGAGGAGCCAAATGATGAAGCCCTGCATGCCAAGCGCGTGTGGGGCTTTTTTCTTTCTTGGCGCCGAGCAATCAGATCGACGACGCCATTCACCCGACCCCATCCCACATGAAGCCACTCATTCGATTCTTCTTCAGGACCCTGCGCATCCTGCTCGGCCCGGTCATGCTGATGAAAGAGCGCCTGTCTCGCCCCGCTGCCCTGCGGCGCTCTGCCGAACAGCAGGCCGAAGTCGATAGCCAGTGCAATGGCCTGGTGCTCTACCAATTCAAGACCTGCCCGTTCTGCATCAAGGTTCGGCAGGAAATGCATCGCCTGTCACTGCCGATCGCGCGGCTGGACGCTCAGCATGACGCTCTGAATCGAACGGCACTGCTGCAGGGTTCGGGAGCGGCTAAGGTGCCCTGCTTGAAGATCACCAGCGCTGACGGATCGGTGCAGTGGTTGACTGAGTCGGGCGCGATCATTGATCACTTGCGGGGACGGTTTGCTGTGTGACCTGGGTGTAGGAGAGCCAAATGAAGCCCTGCATGCTTGGCGCGAGTGGGGCTTTTTTCTTGGGCGAGCGGTGATGGTCGGCCGAGAAGATCGGCATCGGAGTCGTTGACGTGGTCAGCAATTCAAAATGGGGCGACCGCAGTTTCAGGGAATTCATCCCGTAGAGTCGAGTGCATGACATTTGATGAACTACGTGCCCTGATCGAACTCCATTGTGCCGACCTGCTGGAGAAGCCCGGCGAGGTCTACTTCGGAAGCCTCGATGCGTTGAGCCACCCCAATGGCGTAGCAATCATTGGCCTAAACCCAGGCGGCAGTGAATTGCCACCAATGCGCGAGAACCTCGACCGCTATTCGCAGGAAGGACGAAGGAGGTTCAGCGGCTATCTAGACACGTGTTGGCACGAACCATTCTTTTCTAGGTACGAGACATGTTCAAGGTGCCAATCGAGCTTGGTCGAGTTCAAGAAAGTGCATCAGCAGCGACACCAAAAGACGGTGGACCGCATTGCTACCGAGCTGGGTATTGACCTTCGCCAAACACTTGCGCTGAACGCGATCTGGCTTCAAACCCCAAACACCGCCGCCCTTCGGCAGTTGCTAGCTCAAATGCAATTGCCGAAAATGGAATCGCTGTTCCAAGCCAAGTTCTTTCCGGTGATAGATCAGTTGCTGGAGCGCTGCAACGTCCGACTGGTGCTGTGCCTAGGCAACGGAGCTACCGAAAGCTCCTTCAACTTCTTTCGCGAGGCGCTCGGCGTGCCCAGAACTGACGTTGTACACATCAGCGACGACTACCGAGACGGCCGCTATTTCGTGCATGACCGCAACGGCCAACGCAGAATCTATTTCGGCATTGCACACCCCAGTTTGCACTCGACTCGCCCAGCCGGCTTGGCAGGACTACGAGATCTGTGGGCCACCACTAACAAGGCTGCCAGCAACGCCGCTCGGTAAGCCGCCAGGGTTCAAGCTCAGGTCACCATTAATGCTTTGCCGAGTACTCTTCACACATGACTGATGAATTCTTCCTGCTTGAATCCAGCAAAGTTGGCTTGGAAAGCGACGAGAGCTTTGTCGTCGTCAGAAACCGCACGGCTTTCCTGAGGGTACTTGGGGCTGAGCCTGAGTGGTCACTAATGACCGCGACGGCTGACGAAGACCACGGTCGTGTTCTGGCTTGTGCGGACCAGCGTCGGCTAGTCGAGGCCGCTTTACGTCTTGGAGCGGAGTTGAATACCCGGCCTACAGTCGAAAGAGACCGGAAGGGAAGGGAGTATGTGAAGGTTTGCGTCATCACCCGTGACCCCGGCCAGAGTGACGAAGCATTCGACAAGGACAACCAGCGTGCTTTCGGAAGATTTTTCGAGATCTTTGACAGCTTGCCAAGGCTAAACGACAGACCCGTCGTTGAAAGACGCAACCTTTACGACGAGCTCGCTCTGGGCGATCACGGCGAAGATGTCTACCTCAGTGACGGCGTTTGGCTTGGCAGCGATGGATCGCTCCACGACCGGGGTCGGTAGCCGGTCTTCTAGCCAGCTCCAACCCCTCGCGTTAACCCAGAGCGGCAGCCTGTGGGCCGACTTCGGGGCGACGCATGGCTACCCCCACCCGGGTCACTGGCTGGCTCGCTATGGGGCGGTATGGCGTGCCGTGGAGGAAAACCCAGGCGCGTCGATCAGCGGACCTGGGCTATGGCAAGCCTTCGACGAGGTGGCTGCGACCTCCGTCAGCCCGCGTGCATTGCTGCAATTGCAGCTTGCCCTTTGCCAAGGTGGTCTAGGTAGAAGTCGGCAGCAGATGACGGTGCTTCTGGCATCGGGTCCCCAAGCGCGATGGCCTCATAAAATGGATGCCTTGTCGCAGCAAAAACGATCTTCAACGGCGATTTTTACGAATTGCGAGTAACGTCCAAACCCCTACCAGCATAAGGGTGGTGGTCGTAGGTTCTGGGACAAGAGAAACTCCGACATCGCCGTCATGCAACGTTCGAACAAACATCAAACTGTTGTTCTTCCCGCCAAATCCCGGAGATTGGCTACCGTCAATTGTCGCAAAATACCACGCGTTCCCAGGATTTGCTGCGTCCTCCAGATCAAGCCAGTAAACATCCGTTTGAAGGCCATTGAACGGTCCGGTATTCGATAGTCCAAAGTCTAAAGGATGGGTATCGCAAGAACTGTCGCCGACGGCACAGTAAGCCCTATTTCCTAACGTCACATAGAACAAGTGAGCCATTTCGCTATAGACAATTTGCCCAATCTCATAAGTGCTCAAATTCCCGCTCTTAGTTAGTACGTTGTATCCGCAGTCGGTACCACCGGCATATTGAAAGGATTCGCACCCGGGTGAACCTGAGTCAATCATGGCCGGCATTCGCCACCCTGAAATCCCAAATCTTGTTGCTTGAGCCGCTTGCTTTGCCGCATCGAAACCTTCAAACCCCCCTATGAAATCTCGAAACCAAGTGACATTCAGTGTCGTGTCGTAATACGCTTCGGCGCCATTTGAGAAATTTCCGTCCAAATCCCGTGGTTGCAGGGAACTTTCCCAGGTGCCTTGCCCGAGTACGCCCGCCGCTTGTGCAGAAGTGGCAAAAACTAATGCCGCAACCGCGGCCGATCTGAACACTCGCTTCATGGTATCAACACTCCCAGTAGTCTTTGTGCTTTGGAATACCAGCATTTTGAATGCGTCTGAACATTCGACAAGGCCCATCCTGCAAGCATTTGCACATACCTAGTTCCATCCCCCTTGAATCGAGGCAGGGGAAACCCGCAGATGCTGGCGTTTTCGTACTGCGTTGCCGGCCGGCAGCTTACCAATTCAGCCCCATAACCTTTTATTTGATCAGCAGTGATCCTCAGCCTACGTCAGGCCATGAGCTGTTTAGCTCGCAACTTGGCTGAACTGTCCAGAATGCGCAAGGGCCTGCCGAAGAACCGATGCAACAAGAGCCAAATCACCCAAATTGCAACAACTGAGCCGAAAAGCTTGGGCGGGCTATTGAGAAAGCGGGCGACGCCGTTTTGGCTTTGCTCATTGGTCATCTTGGATCCTCCGTCACACTCAAAGTGTACTGACACGCGTCACCACCACCTTGACGGCCTCGCCCTGGGCCAGAACAGCCACCTGTGGGCCGACCTCGGGGTACGGCATGCCTACCCCCATCCGGACCTTTGGATGGCCGACTATGGGGCGCTATGGCCCGGCGGAACCCTGACACTTCGATCGGCAGGCCCGGGGCGAACTCGGACTGACGTTTGGCAAGGTTAATGCGGCTGCAGGGCAAGACGGGGCGACTTGCCAGAGCGCACCACGCTAAGTGATGTTGCCAGGAAACGAGTCATCTGCTATCACCGAGGCCAGCATCGTCGGTCAGGCATGAGCGGCTCTCGATGATCTTGTCACGCTCCGAGGCGGCATTGCACTCGGCTATTCTGAAGGTGTGAGGTAGCACGTCATACCGAGGCACACCACGAGGCCATCTTCTCCGACTACTTCTGGTCAACAGCCTCTTGGGAAGCGACAGCTAGCCATCGCATTGCCGGAGCAGACGCTGGTGAGCGCGATAGCACGCCTTTCCCCGAAGCGGTAGAAGTGATCAAATGTCAGACGATTTGAGCTATGCACCTAGCTGCGCACTTGCGCACGCACCCAAAAAGGCTACAGAAGGGAGATCAAGTGCAACAAGATAGTGTGACTATTAACCTACTCGATTACTATGCAGAATTGGCTTCTCACCACAGAATAATGATGGTTGGATTCGCAACGGTCTACTTCTTTATCAATCAGGCACTACTACTAACGCCGTTATCCACTCTCGAACAGAGTGCCGGCCGAGTACCCTTCGCAATTGTCCTTAGCGCTGGCTTGCTGACGATATTTACCATTGCCGCAACAATGCACCACGCGTGCCATCTGTGCGCAAATGCGGGAATGAAGGCCGTTATGTCGGCAGATCTTCATTTCATACATTTACCCGACAACCGGGACGATATGGACGAGTTTGAGACTTGGATATCGGGCACCGCAAATAAGACACGCCAAGCCCTAGCTGTGCCAACAGCTTCCGTAGTAATTTTGGGTGTAGCATTCCTGAGTCTCGGCATTGTAAACTCGTATATTTACCTCGGAATCTGCCGAGCTCTGCTCGATAACAAAGACACTTTGTCCTATACGTTCTTTGGCGGATTTGTCGTTCTTATTTTGTGCGTGGCTATCTTCTATCTCGTCATATTTAGCAAACACTTCAAGTACTTTCAGGATGCCAAGCGCGAGTTAGCCGTAGTGCTCAATTCACAATCGAAGGCTGACGTGCTCGGAAAGATCGAAAAGTTTAGGCCTTCAGGTAAGCAAAGCAGGGCAGCCTTAGAGGCCGACTCAGAAGTCCTGTCGCCACGCTAAAGAAAGCTTGCGAGCCAAACTCGGAGTTGAATTCATAAATTAATGACTACCCAAGATTTTGGATCGCCCTTGATCGCGGCCAATATGTTTTCCAACACGCTTCACCAGTCTGAATTCGTCTCAGATAGCCACAACACCCTCAAAGACCTCCTCGCCCAACGCGCCGCACTGGACGCCCAAATCGCTCAGACCAAAGAGGCCGAACTCTCCGGCGCCATCCAGCAGGTGCGGGACCTGATGGCGCGATATGACCTGACCATCGCCGACCTGTCCGCACGGGCACCCAGGGGCAGCAAGATCAAGGAGCCCTCCAAGGTCGCCGCCAAGTACCGCGACAAGGAAACCGGCGCCTCATGGAGCGGCCGAGGCCTGAAGCCCAAGTGGCTCAAGGCGAAGATCGAGGCCGGCGCCAAGATCGACGATTTCGCTGTCTGACGCGGAGCGCCCCAGCGCGTCATCACGACGCACACCACCAGGCCACCCACTGCGGTGGCTTTTGCTATCTGCGCGACATCACCTGAACGGCTGCAAACGCTGACACCCTGGGTCGAGGAATCCGCCCATCTGAGAGCCGCGCCCAAGGTGTCAACGCATCCGGCGCCTGGCAAGTAGGCTATCAACATCTTTCCCACGTAATACACACATTGTTATCCACAGCTGTGGATAAAGTTCTCTGTGACAATGGCTCATGGAAATGCTTGATGTGTATGGCGACGAAAGCTGCACCAATGGCCACAGATATCTTTGCCTCGGTGCACTCGCGATAAGAAGGGCGCTTGTACCACTAGCTTTGGAACAGCTAGCTGCGGTAAGGCAGCGACACAACACTCACGGTGAGGTCAAGTGGAGCAAGGTTAGCGGTGCCAAGCTCGCGTTCTATAGGGACTATGTAGACGTATTCTTCGAAGCAAGTCGCCAAGATGATATGCACTTTAGAGCGCTATACGTTGACACACACACCTTCGATCATCATCGTTTCAATGGTGGGCAAGCAGAGATTGGCTTCAACAAGCTAATCTATCAACTTCTCTTACATAAATTCGGGCGGAAATACGGTGAGCGCCACGGAATTGAGGTTTTCTTGGACGATCGAACTACCAAGCACAACCCGGAAGAGCTTCGGCCGATGTTGAACAATCACCTATGCCAGTTCGACATTACCAGTATGCCGTTTAAGCGAATTCGATTTAAGAATTCGAAAAACTGCGATCTGATCCAGCTAAATGATGTATTGCTGGGTGTGATTGGTTTTAAAAAGAACCTGCATGAGAACAAGCCGGATTGTTCCGTGCACAAAAAAGCCCTCGCTGAACACATTGTCAGGAGGGCACTAGAGAATGAACGTCCTCACCGGCTAAATTCAGCGCAAGCTACGCGCTTCGCCGTCTGGCCGTTCCAGTACAAGAAGAAAAGGTGAGTTCTAAAGGCCTAGGCATACAGCCACGACCCTTGTCGCGCCCTCAACCGTAGGTAGAGGTTTCGGCCCTTAGAAGTCGATTGAACTGTACCTGATCTATGCAAAGGCGCATAGTCGTTTCCGTCAAATACTGTACAAATAAACAGGTTTTTGCCGTTCTCCGGCGGCGTAGCCACCTCGGCACATCCTCAAGACGCACCCGCAAAGCCACCCGCCGAGGTGGCTTTTGCTTTTCCAGGCCCTCTGAGCGCCTTTGTTGGCCCTAGGACCCGCCCTCAGCCAGCATCACGCTGAACTGCCCCACCCTGACTTCACGCTCACCCGCACTCAGCTGGTACAGCGATACAAGAAGGGCGGCCACTGCGTCGTCCTCACAGTACAGATACGCCAATGGCACTTTCAAAGCCTTGGCAATGAGCCTGGCCGTCTGCGTTGGCGGCTCATGGACGCCGGACTCGTAGCGACTGATACGGGTGCGACTGCTGGATTCTTCAATCCCGACCGCCACCCCTACCCGCTCCTGAGACCAGCCCAGCGTCTCCCGGCGTGATCGCATTCGACGACCGACGATAGAGGAGTTGAGAGGGCCGCGAGACATGTTTCGAGTCTCGTAACAGCACGCATAATTGTCGTTACGTTATACGTAACACGGCTGTGCGCTTCGGCTTGCGGCAGGTACACGCCATAGGGAGTCCTCTCGTCGATGAACATTACCCGCCCGCTTCCCGCCGTTGTCGCAGTCTCATTGGCGATCATCGGTTGGCAGTACTTCAACCGCCCTGCCCCTGTGCAGCTGCCACCGCCCCAGCTGTCTGCCGAAAAGGCCGGCGAGCTGGTCACGCTGCGGCTCCATTACGCGAACATCCTGGAGTTCTTTCAGAAGCGCACCCAGGACATTCCGTTGACGCCCTACGAACTTCGATTGGGCGGCACCAAGGTCTTGATGGTCGTGCGCGGTGACTGCGAGATCAGCACCAACCTGCAGGCCGCTCGATACGAGCAAGTCCAGCAGCAAACCAAGTCCTTGCGTGTCGTACTGCCGGTGCCGCGCCTATTGCAGCCCAGGGTCAGCCATGCAGCCCGTGAGGCCGGTGGCTCGTACTTCTACACGCAGACCGAAGAAGGTCTTCAGTACCTCATCCCCAGCTCGGCCCACCAGATCGCCGCCACCAACAACGGCTGGGCCGCCGCCGAGAAGGACATCAGCAGGTATTGCAGTTCACCGCAGTGGATCGCTGAAGCCAAGAAGAACGCCGAGCAAGTCCTGACCCCGATGTTCCACGCGTCCGGCTGGACGGCCACCTTTGTGTGGCAGTGACATCACCCCCTTTCATCTCTTCACCCGGCTTGGCTCCGGCCATTGCCGATTCTTCATCGTCCGGCACAGGAGGAAATCTTCCAAACCAAATCCACAAAGCTATCCAACACCAAACCGGCAGGGAGGCCAATGAGTTCCAAGTTCACCAAGGGCGGCAAAAGCGACCACCAGCGATCACGGGATGTGTATCGCGCCGTGAATAGGGGTGCAGCCCTGCGCGACGAGATCGACGAGATCCAAGAGCGGCAGGCTCAGTTCGAGCGCGACAGCGCTGAAATCGACAAGCTCTTCAAAGTCATCGAGCGCCATCCAGAGGGCAGCCCCGAATACGAAGCCGCGATGAAGCGGGTGGAGTACCTCACCGGCGGGGGGCGCGGGGCGTACCAAGAAACGGCCACCGGACTGAAGATGTTTTTCCGGACTATCGGCCGCGAGGTGCTCGCATTTCTCATGCTGCAGCTCCGGTTTCTTTTCATCGTCTTGATAAACGTTGTGTTCTTCGGCATCGCAATCTGGTTGCTCTACGCCTGGGCAATTTCCTGAATCACCTCAACCACAAATATTCACCCGGAGGATCTATGAAGAAAATATCGATTGTCCTGTTCGTGATTTCGGCCGCCCTCAGTGGATGTGCGACGTCTCAGGGGGAAGCGAAAGACTTGGAAGCGCTACCGGATAAGTTGCGATTCGCGTTGCTGGAGACAAAAAGAGACTCCGAATTATGCAATGCTTACAACAATCCGGCCATCAAGGCTAATACCTCGATTCAGATTGAGCAAATACTGCGAGATCGAAAAATCAGTCAATGCACGGCGCTCGGGAAAGTCAGGAGTATTCCGGCAATGAATGACACCCGCGCTGGAGATGCCGTTGCCAGTCAAATGCAGACTGACTCGTTGAAAGAGACGAAGGCGGCGGAAAATGAACCGGTAGGCCCTCCGTCTCGATTTGATATTTTAGGAATACGTCCCGGAGTTAGTACGGAGCGAGATGTGCTCGCACAGGCGCGGGCCAACCTCGGAAAGAACGGCGATTCGATGCTATATAGATTTGAAATCGGCGGGTTTCAAATGCCATGTGGAGTGCAATATGAGCGAGGTCGAGTTGCGGCATTTATCTGTTTCACAGGAAAGAAGCATTCTGGGGAAAGCAATATTCATAGCCATGAAATCCTGGTGAAGGGATTCACTGAGAAATTTGGCACTCCAACCCGAAGCGAGAAAGTTGCGGTAACCAACGGTTTCGGTGCCGCATTTTCGAACAACCGCGTCACTTGGGAAGACGCCTCGGGAGCTTGGCTCCAACTAAACTCCATCTCTGAAACCATCGACCAAGGGTCGCTTTCGTTATTTTCAGCAGAAAATATTAGAAGAAAGCTTAAAGCGGCAGAGGCCGAAGACGCTAAGAGAAAATTCTAACACCTGCTTGCGCCTATTTGAAGCTAACGTGATACCGATCTAAAGTCCCGCCGCCATCCGAGCCCGCCCTGGAGAAATCCTCGGCGGGCTTTTTGTTTTCGCAAATGCAAAAGGAGTCCTTCTATGCAATGCCTGCGCAATGCAGAGTCGATCACAGTATTTCTAGAAACATGCCCTCACCCCGAACTTCACAAACTCATCTCAGAAAGGATGGCAGAGCTTGCCGAGTATTCAGACTACGATATTTCAGAACTCGTCAATTTCCTGGTGGTCGATCCGGGCGACAGCCTGGCTTCAGTCTCAAAGGAGTTGGGATTTCCTATGGACTACGAATCCAGACCCTGGGAGTCCTTTGTCACCCATGAGTGTTGGCATGAGATTGTTTACGTTCTTGGCGACGACGGTTTCGGCCTAGTCATTTTTATCCCCACCCACGACTTGAAGGACCCTGCTTTATCTGATCTATGCACCCAGTATTCCGTACCTATGGAGGAACTTGATCCATGAGGCCGATACTTTATCCACCAACCCAAGCCACCCTCACGGTGGCTATTTTTTTGCCTGCAGCATATTCGGAGGCCTATTGAACAGCACAAACGAAATCGTCCAGTCCTTCATATCGGTCTTGGATACGGATTTACGGGAAGCCTGGGAAGAGCGTGCCGCCATCATGGAATTCGATGGTGGCATGTCTCGTGAACTGGCGGAGTGCCTCGCGCTTCTGCAAATTATTCGGACTCATCCGGCGCGAGTTCTCAGAGTTTTACAGTAAACCCATTGCGGGATTTTTGGCATCTTATATGAAGGGCTATTTACCTTCGTACCCCAATATCAACCAAAGGAATACCTATGTCTGAAAATGAACACCCGCAGTTTCGTGTTTTGAAAGTTGGCACCAGTCCGTCCCTGTCTGGCCGCTCCACCCTGGGCTACCAGATCGCCTGCACTCTTGATTCCGACGTCTTGGTCAGGCTGGTGTCCAACACCGGCAGCGGCTTCTTCAGCCAGGAGTGGGTCAGGTTCGCTTTGATCCTGGATTTGCTGCCGCCGGCCACGCCGCTGACCTTTTCGACGTTGCAGCCGCTGTTCGAGGGTCGCTCGGTCAACACGGGCGGCTTCTTGGTGGCTGTGTTGAAGGGCTTGGGCGTCATCCGGCCGATGGAAGACAACCCGCGTTGTCACGAGCTGGGCGAAATCGGCGCCTTCGTGGCCGAGGTGCAAGCCCTGATGGCCTCGCCGGTGTCACTGGGCGAAGACGCCCGGCCTGATGGCGGCAAGACCGGCGGAAGGGGCAAGCGCAAGACACTGACCGTGACCAAGAAGCAATAGCTGTGCGCTGGAGTAGTAGTCCGCAGGTGCCTTGAAATTTCTTGCCGTAGTGCTTTGACGCGCAAGGAGTTTTTGCGCCCAGCTTGGCGCCTTTCGCCAATACCGACCTGATACCGACCCAAACCGTTCCGGCGCCGCAATGGCGCCCTCTTCTCTTCTTCAAAACTTCCCTGAAAGGATTTTCACCATGACTTTCCAAGACCGCTTGGCTTTTGTTCTCGACCTTGACCTGCCCGCTGACCTGCTGCCATTGACGATCGCCAACGAGGCGACATTGATGGCCGGCATGGACGGCATGGACGGCATGGACGGCGACAGCTTCGATCCTTCTTGGCACTGAGCTACTCAGCCCGCCAACACCCCTCTCCCGCTTCGCGCCCTCCTTCTCCCCTCGCCCCATCGCATTCAGTCTGATCCGCATCCTGCGGAGGCATACGTGCGTCTGGAGTTTGGGGAGAAGGAGGGCGCGGTCGTGGGCGCGCCTCTTTTTTCCCTTCACTTCAAGGAACACCATGACGACCACATCAACCTCTGTCATCTACTGCGAGCGCCTGAGCGATCAACTGCGCGTCAAGCACACCGCCGACCTGTTCGGCATTCACTTCCCCATGCGGCTTGAACCGACGATCTTCGGCCTGGCCGGTCAGCTGTCTCCCGACTATGACGGCGGCTTCTGGCACTTCCATGCTCTGAGCAATGGCGGCTTCTACATGGCACCGGCGCGGGACACCAAGTTCAGTGTCTTGTCAGAAAACGGCTTCGATGGCTCCATGTCCGCCGATGCGTTCGGCATTACGGTCTGCCTGTACGCATACAGCCTGCTGGCGTTTCGTGAGGATGCGTTCGCTGAAGTTTGTGCCGAGCACTTCCATTTGCTGCGGATGTTGGCCTTGAACCATATCGAGGCCACGAGCATCTTGGCCGCAATTGACTAACGGAGGCCCGGCCAACGGGTGTCATCTCGGGGCGGCGGCCCGAAGCGCGCCCTCCCTCGGCGCGCGTTCCCCACTTTTCCCACTTCCGACCGTTCGGTCATCGCGGCGGAGCCCCTGCCGACCCTACCGAACGTACACAAAGAAGGTCGTCAAAGCATTCCCAGCCGAAGCTCGTTCAGCAGGACTACTCAAGCCACCTCATGAATGCATCTTCAGCTTGAATATGAACGCGGATAAGTTTTATCTCGTTTCACCAGGTGAAGGTCATTGATCCTGTCAAACACATATAAATCAATATAAATCGATCTACCCTAGCGAACGAACCTTAGCCTTATAAATATCTCGCAGCCGGCAGATTGAAATAGTTTTTCCACCAATCATTCGAGAAACTATTGACCTCCTCATTTCGTCACGATACATTGGCGGCAACCGTGTGGCAGCAAGCGCATCGCCAACCGGTTCGAGAGCGGACTTTAGATACGACTCCTGCAAGTGCAGACCAGCGCCCGGCGCTTAAACCGGCCCTAGGAAACCACTTATGCAAGGATAGTATTTATGAATGTTACGCAAGTCGAAACTGCCGATATTTCTTCGGCAGCATATTATTCGATTGAGATTGGCAATACCGCCACTCAGCCTCCCAAAAATCAGCACGCCATCGACGATTACTGGGAGCTGCCGAAGCCGACAGGCACAGTCCAGCCCTACGCTCCGGATGCCGCATCCCCTCTCGAACAGCCTCCGAGTGGTAAAAGTGATGTTTTCGGCCAGGGGGAGGCCGCCGCGCTGGAGGACACACCGCTCCCCGTGCCGTCGCAGCAAGTTTGCGTGGCCCAGGCGGCGGAGCCCAATGGCCTTCCCGCCGAGCTGCTGCTTGGAGCGCTGTGGCCCACCTCTACCCTTAACCATCACATCGGTGTGCTGGATCGCGGAGGCGTCCCCCAGTTCAAGAACATTGCTGTCCCCAACGTCGCATTTGCCATTGATGCGGCCGGCAAGTACTCGGCCGCCGGGGCGGATGCCTACTTCGCCTGTGCTGAGTTCAAGTCGCCCGAAAACCGCAAAGCCGAAAACGCCGTCCAAACCAATGCGTTCTGGCTGGACCTCGACTGCGGGGAGGACAAGGCCGCTTCTGGCAAGGGTTATGCATCCATCAATGTGGCAAAGCGTGCGCTCGCGGACTTCTGCGCTGCGACCGGCCTGCCTGCTTCCACCCATGACGTCGAAAGCGGCTATGGCCTGCATATCTACTGGGCTCTCGACAACCCTGTTTCGGCGGCGGAGTGGACGGCCTTCGCACTCAAGCTGAAAGCGCTCGCCAAACATCACGGACTGCTGGCCGACCCGAGCCGCACCGCTGACATCTCCAGCGTCTTGCGCATTCCTGGCACGCAAAACCACAAGACCCAACCGGGCCGCGCTGTCACCTTGGTCAAGGCCGAACCCTGCCTCGCCCGCGATCATTTCTTGGAAGCCATCAACACCGCCTATCAAGAACTGTGCGTCAGCACGATCAGCACGACTACCCCACCAACGCCGGTCTCGCCTTCTCCGGCGCTAGCTAACTATGGCCCGCTGAGCTTGCCCAAGCTCGAATCGGCACTGATGCATCTGGATCCGGCCTGCGACGAAGCCACATGGAAGCTGAAGCGCCTGGCGCCAATGGCCAACGCCGCCCGCGAACACCCCGCCATGGCCTCGGTCCTTGAAGACCTTGCCAAACGCTGGAGCAGCGGCGAATTGCAAGGCAAGCCCGCAGCCGCTTGGACTGCGCCCGGCGCGAGCAATGGCATCACGGGCGAGAGCGCGTTTGCCACCGAATGGGCTCGCTTTAAGACCGGCAGCTACAGCGGCAAACCCGCAACGCTTGGCACTATCTTCTTTGATGCCAAGCAGGCAGGCTGGGTAGACATGGGTGCGGACCTGAACGCTCCCGTTCTCGCTGATGACCAAGCCCTGCAATTGCAGAAGGCGCGCCAAACCGTGCAGGCGCTGCTCCTCAAGGTCAAGGAAGGCGATTTCTGCGCGCCCCTCGAAGACGAAAACGCTACCGCACTCGCTCAGATATTTAGCGCGAGCGCGGCGGAGTATCAGCGCGTGCGCGCGCAGCTGAAGATGGCAAACAAACAGGTGGCGCTGGGCGCGATCGACATGTCCATGAAGGCGTCCTTGAGCCAAGGCGCAACCGCGCCGACGCACCACGGCTACGCCAAAGCCATCATCAAGGACCTTACCGTTGGCCAATGGGCACCCGTGGGCCACGAGGGCAGCCTCTACGTGGTCAATCCTGTTTCAAACATCTGGGTGCGCAAGGAGCAAGGTGCGCTGGAGCAGTCCGTCGCCGAGGCCCATGACGGCAACGACAATTGCAAGCGTCGCGCCGACTACGCCGCGATCGCGCTGCATTCCGTTTCCATCGTCGGCAGTGAGCGCTTCTTCGCTGATGCGCCGGTCGGCCTGGCGTGCGACGGCAGCTTCTACCGCATGGTTGGCGACAAACCTGTGATCGAGCCGCTCACGCCTGCGCACCGCCAACGCGTCAGCCTGCCTTTCACGCCCGCGCAGCAGCCGACACCGCTGTTCGACGTATTCCTTCACGAGACATTCAAGTCGGCCACTGAGGGCGAGGAAGCCCAGCAGATTGCGCTGGTCCAAGAAATCGCTGGGGCGGTGATGCTGGGCGTCTCGCATCGCTACCAAAAGGCAGCGCTCTTCTACGACCCCTTCGGCCGCGCCGGTAAGGGCACGCTGGAGTCCATCCTTCGAAGCTTGGTCCCGCCCGAGTTCGTCACCGCTGTTTCACCTTTCAACTGGCACCGCGAATATCACCTGGTGTCGTTGGCGGGTGTGCGCCTGAACGTCGTCGGCGAGTTGCCCGACAACGAGCCCATCCCGGCGGCGATCTTCAAGTCCGTGCTCGGCGGCGACCTCGTCACGGGTCGCAATCCGACACATCGCCCCATCTCTTTCAAGAATGAAGCTGCGCACATCTTCACCTCCAACCACCTGATCAACTCCCGCGATCAAAGCGAAGCGTTCTTCGCCCGGTGGCTAGTCGTTGAGTTCCCCAACAGCCGCCTACGCTCTGGCCTGCCGCTTGACCCGAATCTGGCCAATCGCATCATCGAGAACGAGTTGCCGGGCATCGCGCAGTGGGCCTTGGATGGGGCGGCACGCCTGCTGCGCAACGGCGCGTTCTCTGCCTCGGCGGTCCACGAGCGGCTGATGCTCAAGTGGCGCCGCAGCAATAGCTCGCTGGAGGAATTCATCGTCGAGGGCTGTGAACTCGACCCGGGCTTCCAGATGCGCCGCTCTGAGCTTTACGCCGAATACAAGAACTGGTGCGGTGAGGCCGGCCGCAAGCCCTTCGCCAAGAGCCGAGTCAAGGAGCTGCTCGAACACAACGTAGGCCTGGGCATCACCCTGGCCTCGCTGGACGGCTACGAGATCTTTCGTGGTCTACGTCTGAAGCAAGCCACCCCACGCGGCACAAAGCAGTAACCAAACGTCTGAACCAACACCACAGGAGCCGGAGCCCTATCGCCACCCCGGTTTCTTCGAAGTGGGAGAAGTGGGTTTTCAGACGGGGGTGGCCCTCGCCCCCAGCGGAAGACTGAATGAACTTCACACATGCACCGGCACTAGCTCCGGCCGCCGTTGAGTTCCGGTCACGGCAGTAGATCCCCACTTTCTCCACTTCAGCGACTCAGCTGAAGCCCCCAAGCCCTTGGCGTTCTCGCTGTCGGTACGCCAAGCCACTTTCCACCGCGCCGCATGTGCGCCCAAGGCCGCAACCCCTCCAATCAACTTCAATTTAGGACCCTATATGCCCACCGTTCAACTCACCCAAAGCTTCATCAATGCGAATCTGACTTGCCCCTGTGACAAGCGAGTCGAATACTGCGACAAGGAAATCCCTGGCCTGTACGTCCTGGTAAGCCCCGCGTCGCAAGGTCGCGGCACCTTCTATCTGCGCTACAAAGACACCACCAGCAAGACCTGTCACCAGCGCATCGGCAAGACCGGTGAAATTAGTCTTGCCGACGCCCGCAAAGAGGCCAAGAAACTGAAGGCAGAAATTGCCCTTGGTGCCAACCCGGCGGCCGAGGCGAAGGCGCAGAAGGAGGTCCCGACATTGGCCTCGTTCTTCAAGGAGCAGTACTTGCCCCATGCCAAGAGCCACAAGCGTTCCTGGAAGCGCGACGAAGAGCTATACCGCCTGCGCATCGATGCCGCCTTCGGCACGCTACGCCTGAACCAACTGTCCCGTCAGAAGGTGCAGGTGTTCCATGCCGGCCTGGCCAACAGCGGCTTGAGCAAGGCGACCGCAGACCATCACATCAAGGTCTTGCGTCGTGCGTTGAATTTAGCTGTTAGCTGGGGACAGATCGAAAAGAACCCGATCAGCGGGATCGAGCTGTTCCACGCAAATAATCAGATGGAGAACTATATGACCGAGGAGGAACTGCAACGCCTACTTACTGTACTGCGCAACGATGACAACCGCACGGTCTGCAATATCGCTATGTTCTTGCTCAGCACCGGCTGTCGCCTCAACGAAGCTCTACAGGCCGAGTGGCGTCAGGTGGATCGTGCAAATCGGGTGTGGCGCATTCTGGCCATCAACTCGAAGTCAAAGCGTATGCGCTCGGTACCCTTGAACGACAGCGCGCTGCATGTGCTTGATCAGCTCGACACGGAGGGCGAGTTTGACCACCTATTCATCAATCGCCAGACCCGCCTTCCCTATACGACGATCATGAAAGTGTGGGCGCGTCTTCGCACCAAGGCGGACTTGAAGCATTTGCGCATTCACGACTTGCGCCATGCCTTTGCGTCTCTCTTGGTGTCGGCGGGGGAATCGTTGTTCTCCGTCCAGGTCATCTTGGGCCATTCTGATCCGAAGGTCACTCAGCGGTACTCGCATCTATCCAGCAAGGCTATGCAAAGTGCGGCGAGTATGGCGTCGGTGCTCGTCCCGCGCCAGTCTGTTGCGGCGGCGAAGGTGTAGGGGGGGTCAGGTCTCGCCGAGACGGCTCCGGCTTCGCGTGAATTGGCCCACCAGAGGCCAAACGCGGGCCGGGGCTGGCTACCCCCTTCGGCGGCCCGGCGCGAGCGCTATGGGGCGTTTTTGATCTAGTGTCCACACAGTCTCAATGTTTGCAGAAGGGCTCCGCATCCACAACTCTAACTACGTAGGCATGAAATCGTCGTTGACAAATTCGATAGCGAAGTATTAAATCGACAGCAGATCAAAAATTGAAAAATACAATTCATCCACCTTAAATTGGCATGCAACGCTGACTAGTGCAGTCAGGATACTCAAAATAGAGTATACATTTCTCCAATGCCAGAACCCAGGTGAATACAGTGATTTCATCCTCATGGGTCGATCACTATGCTTATTTAAAGCGTCATCAATCGAACAGGGAGAATCACATGAACATAACGAAGTATGCAATCGTCTCGACAATTGCTTTCGTCTCTGCAAATATTGCATTGGCACAAAATCTCCAATGCCCCGATATCGCAAAGACCTTAAAAGAATATTCTATTGACTCCTCATCCAGCAATTTTCTAAACTCTGTTTTTAGTCAACACTGCCAACAAGATGGAAGCAAAAAATCAAGTAGTGCGGGCATTGGGCTAGATGCAGTCGTCAAAGCCATTCCAATAAAATTCACTGGCTCATATGGAAGCAGTGATGACGCATTTACCAATTTCTGCAAAAGTTATGCGTCCTACTCAACTGCCAGTTCCAACAATGATTCATATAAGGAAACCATATCAATCAAGGCGCTCGACACCATTGATCAGTGCCTTCGTCTGCAGTCAAGCGGGGTACAGCTAACACATATTGTCACTAATGTCGAAGCTATGTCGTTCTATATGCGTTCTTCGGTGACTACAACGTTTGAATTACAGGGAATTCAAACAACAGGTAACGTGAAATGTACCGGACAAATAAAAGGTCACACAAAGACATTTGACCAAGCTGTTAGCGCCACAATCAAGGCTACTCAGAGTTTCAGTTGCACTAGGCAAGCGACAAACAAACCGACTGGAGCAAAGCTTTTTGACGAGGCAACTGTTACTGTCCTGACGAATCAAGGCAACTATGCGGTCCTGTGGCCGAGGGACGAACGCCAAAGCATTGACATGGCGACAGATATCGACAAGCGGATTACATCCGTAGCCGCCGACTTATCACTCGCCAAAACTGCATTACAGACTCTTACTGGCGCCAAACCGGTTGTCGTATATCAATGCCCTATCGGAACTCAAGGTTGGAACCCTGGAGGCGCCTGGGGGTACTATGGATGTCAAGGCCAAATTACCACTAATAGTAATTGCACAAATATAGAATACCCAAACAATCAAACTCTTAATTGCACGCCCATCGGATCAATTCGACCTTACTAGGTTCACTCATACCTGGAGAATCACGATTCGTTAATCGCGGCGCCGGCCGGTCTAGATCTGCTGCCGCATCACACCGTCCGAAGCCAGCCGAGCACCACCGTTGTCGGTTTTCGATCGGCATAATTGCAGCCAAGCCGTTGATTTGCATCGAATTTTTGGAAGACTTTGGCGCCCGGCATCTATGGTGGGTTCGGGTTTAGGTCGGCAAACGCCATCGGCCAGGAACGCCATAGGAAAAACTCGTTATGAATCTTCAACTTACGCGACACAAAATGCCACTGTGATCTGTACTGTTAATCCGTAGGTCCCTGGTTCGAGCCCAGGTCGAGGAGCCAACAAAGACAACGCCCCAGCAGCTTTTGCCGCTGGGGCGTTTTCCTTTGTCTGGTCCATCTCTGGTCCTGCCCCGGCACCTCCGCCGCGTTGGGCACGCATGGAGAGCCTCATCGCCGACCAAAGGGCACTAGCCAATCGAAGGTCAGCAGCTCGACATGGGCGCATGGGCAGTTGCCCGGGGAGGGCATCAAATTCGGCCAACCAAATCCCAGCCCGGTGCATTTCCGGCACCGACTGCGGATACTGCTCACGCCTGGCCACCGAGTTGACCTTGACCAAGTCGCTACTCATGGTCTGGCCCCTGCGCAGGGAAAGTTCGATACCCGGTGCGAATTGCTACCATTCGTGGCAAAGCAAGGGAGATCAAAACAAATGCTAGAGCTTTTCGACACCGGTCGGCTGGCACACCGATACGGAAAATGGCGCGGCGTAGCCTACTTGGTGGCAGTTGCAGCACCGCTGGCCGTGGCCTACTTTCTCGGCACGGTATTCACGATACTGCCGGGCGACACGCAGCCTCCGGACGCCCTGCGATGGCTCCAGGTGAGCCTGGGCAGCGTTGCCATGCTCCTCGCCGTCTACGGTTGCTATCGCCTTTATCGCGATCACGAGCACCACGACTACATCGAGGATGCGGACCACTATCGACGCCACGGCTGGTAGCCCTACCTCTAACAGGCCCGAGGCTGCAGTGCCTAGCGGTCACGGAGCTCAGTCCGCTTGAGGGGGGTACATCGCGACTTACAACCGCCGGTCTGGCGCGCTTGCGCGAAATATGGCCAGTGGATGAAGGTCGCGACCCACTACGAGTTTCTCGGCAAGTCCAGCGTGCAATGCTTTGGCATGGACTAACTCGAGTTCAAGACAGGGAGTATCCACAATGATCCCACCCAGCATTTCCACTTTCGGCGCCGCCCCGTCGATGGTGGGCTACCTGTACCAGGTCCGACTCGCCCTGCTGTGGGCAATCCGGCGCAGCCGTACCAGCGACTTCGTTGTCAGTCTGGAGACGCTGGACGACGTGAGTTTCGAACTCGGCGGAGAGCCGCTGGCGGTACTGCAGGCCAAGCATTCGATTAAGGCGGCTGCAAACCTGACCGATCTGAGCGCCGAGCTGTGGAAGACGCTGCGCGTCTGGCTGGTGGGCCTGGCCAGCGGTGAAATTCCGCTTGGCACGGCGCGCTTCCTGCTCACCACCGCTGCTGCTGCGCCCGGAAGCGCATGCGCCGCCCTGAGTATCGAAGGCTGCGACCGCGACGTGGCCGAGGCCGCCAAGCGCCTCAAGCATGCAGCGACCAGTTCCACCAACAGCGAGCTCAAGCCGGCTTTCGAGGCCTACCTCGCACTGGAGGAGGCTGAGCGCGAAGCTCTGCTGGCGCAGGTGTACGTTATCCCGTCGCAGCCCGACGCCGTCGAGATCACAGAACAGTTGCAGTCCGAGCTCTACCACGTCTCGCTGAACCATCAGGCGCTGTCGGTGCAGATGCTCGAAGGTTGGTGGTTCAAGCGGGTGCTGAATGAACTGGTCCACCCGGAGGGCGGCATTCCTCGCGCCGAGATCGACGCGCAGATCTCGGACATCCAGGAATCTCTGAAGCCCGACGCCCTGCCGATCGATGAAGACCTCGACGCGCTGATGGTCGCGCTGGAACAACTGCCGGAATTCGCTGATCGCCCCTTCTACAAACAGGTCGAACTGGTCAGCGGCAGCCAGCTGCGCATCCGCAACGCGATCACCAGCTATCTGCAGGCCTTCCGACAACGCTCTGCCTGGACCCGCCACGACCTATTGTTCGATGCCGACCTGGACAAGTACGACAAACGCCTGCAGGCCGAATGGGAGCTGCAGTACGGCCAGGTCTGCGACGAGCTCGGCCCGGACGCCACCGAGGCGGCAATGGCACAGGCGGGCCGCGCCCTTCTGAAGTGGGCAGAAGACGCCCATATCTCCATCCGTTCGGGTGTCAATGTCCCGTGGGTCTGCCGCGGTTCGCTACACATGCTTGCAGAGGACATGCGCGTGGGCTGGCACCCACAGTTTGAGACCCGGCTAAAAGCCGTCCTCGACGCAGCTGCGCAGGGGAAGACGGCATGACAGCTTGGCAGGATCGCACCATCGAGCAGCGCAACTTGCTCAACCCAGCCTTCTGCGCCGTCGCGGTATGGCATCTCGCGCGCGGCTACACCACCGAGGCAACAACACTCGGCACAGGCCAGGTGGCGCTGCCGTTTGAGCTGGCCTTCGTGGGCGCGAGCCTGGTCCTGCGTGGCCAGACGCGAGAACAATTGCCCCGCACGATCACAAGTTCTCTCGCTACCTGGGTGCACGATCACCCGCTGGAGCGATCGGCCGTCGCCAAGGGCGTGGTCGTGTTGCGGCAGACGGTCCGCGAGGCCTTGCTGTTCGGCGCGCAGCACCAGCTGCTCGCGCTGGATGGCCGCTGGATTGCCGCCGGCGAATCGCACGCCAAGAAGATCAAGACCTACCTGGGCGCATCGAGCACTGAGGTCAGGGACTGCATGCGCCAGGCGGTGTTCGTCGGTCGTTGGCTGTGCAAAGCGGGCGCGCCCCCAACCGTGTTGGCGCTATTGGGAGTTCAAGCATGATTCAGATTCGCGCCGTGGTGATCTACAGCCACGACGGACGTCACCGCGTGGTGCCTTTCGAACCGGGCCGTGTCAACATCATTTCCGGAGACTCGCGCACCGGCAAGTCAGCCATCCTGGGCATCATCGACTACTGCTTCGGGGCCAAGGAGATCGACGTGCCCGAGGGCAAGGTCCGCCGCAATGTGGCCTGGTTTGCGTTGCTGCTGCAGACACCTCGCGGTCAGGCCTTTGTGGCGCGGCAGTTGCCGACGGGCGACGGGAAGTCCAACGAGGCGGTCTATGTGCAGGCCGATACGGTGGTCGACATTCCTCCCGCATCAGTACTGCGCCAGACGACTAACCGAGAGGGGCTGCGTTCGCTGTTGGCCTCCTGGGCCGGCCTGTCGGACTACCTGCATGAACCGCCGCTTGGGCAGACGCGCGACTCGCTGGCTGCCACCATCAGCCATGCGCTCACCTTCTGCTTCCAATCCCAGAACGAGATCGCACAGCGCAAGCACCTGTTCCATGGTTCCAGTGATCGATTCGTAGCGCAGGCGATCAAGGACACCCTACCCTACTTCCTGGGCGCGGTCACCGACGACTACGTCGCCAATCAGCAAGAGCTCAAGCGCGTTCGCGCCGAGATCCGTCAGATCGACCGCCGGCTTGCGGAAGCCGCCGCAATCCGAGGCGATGGCGTGGGCCGCGCGGACACGCTGCTGGCCGAAGCCAAATCGGTCGGAATGAGCGAGCTCCCTGACAGCGCATCTTGGCAGGAAAAGCTCGACACGCTTCGCGAGATTCAGAACAGGCCGGTGCCTTCGGCGGCGGCAGAGGTCGACGGCGACACCGAGTTCCGCCGGCTCTCCGCGGTGCGCAGCGAACTCCTTCAGGAGCAGCGCACCTTGCAGTCCACGCTTGAGCGTGCCCGCAGCTTCGAAGGCAGTTCCAAGGGCTATTCGGCGGAAGCGCGAGAACACACAGCGCGCCTGCAAGCGGTGAGCGTCTTCGAGCATGACAAGCCAGGGCATGCCTGCCCGTTGTGTCTGCAAGGGCTGCCCGAAGCCTCGCAGGTTCCGTCCATCGGCGACCTCCGAGCCGCCCAGGACTACATCGGCGAGCGCAGTGGCGCGATGGATTCGGCGACCCCACGCATCGAGACCGCTATCCAGGATGTCGAGACCAAACTCTCGGATGTGCGGCGCCGCATGGAAGACAACCGTGTCCTGCTCACAGCGGTCAAGCGGGGCAACCAGCGCCTGCAACTGGCCTCGGACATGGAAGCGCGACGGGCCATGGTGCTTGGCCGGATCAGTCTGTACATGGAGAACATCCCGCAAATGCCGGACCTCCGTGAGCAGGAGGAGCGGCTGAAGGAACTGCGACAGCAGGAGGGGCTGCTCGACGAGGCGGTCAGTGCCGACACCATCCAGGCCAAGATGGAGTCCTGCTTGTCCAACGTCAACCGGCATCTCTGGAACTACGCCAAGCAGATCGACTTGGAGTATTCCGATACCCCCTTGCGCCTGGACCCTCGTAACCTGACCATCGTGGCGGACACATTGGAACGGCCGGTGCTGATGCGCGAAATCGGCAGCGGCGAGAACCATGTTGGCTATCACATCGTGGCGCACCTAGCCCTGCATACATGGTTCGCGAGCCGTGGACGGCCAGTGCCATCGTTCCTACTACTGGATCAGCTGTCGCAGGCACACTTCTCTCCGGACGCGGTGCCGGGCGAAGGCGTGACACAAGAGAAGATCGACGCCGATCGCAAGGCCGTGAAGCGCCTCTTCGGCCTGATCTTCGACGTGGTTGCCGGCCTGGAGGGCAAGTTCCAAGTGATCATCACGGATCACCCGGACTTTAGCGATGACGCTCGCTTCCAGAATGCACTACGAGAGCGCTGGCGCGATGGGCTCAAGTTGGTACCCGAGGATTGGCCGCGCCTTTCCTGAACGTCTCTACGCGGACATCTGACCGGCCGGCGGCCACCGACCAGCATCGAGGCGTCGTCACTGAACAACGGCAGCGCTGCGCGCACGCCAGTAGCTGCCACGCAACCGGCCGGTGCGAGCCACGGCCCATTACGGGCCCCGACCGGTCCGGTCGCCTGCAATTCCAGATGGCATTGCTCGTCGGTGTCATTTGTCCCATGGGGGTGTATCCACTGGCGGTTTGACACCGGGCAGGCAACAGCCCGTTGTATCCACCGACGACCGGAGCCACCAGATGCTGCCAGCCTCTACTGTTTCACCACGCCCCCAGCCTGTCCAAGTCCGGCTGGACTGGCTGCAGGCCGCCGCCGCACTTCCCGGTGGAAAGACTCTGCATTTGGCCCTTCTCCTACAGCGGCTGTGCTCGTCGCGCACCGGTCCCCTCGTCAACCTCACTCGGCGAATGCTTGCGCTCGGGCACATCAGCCGTGACGCTAGCTATGACGGTCTGCGTAGGCTGGAGGAAGCCCGGCTAGTTTCAGTTCGACGGCTGCCCGGGCGATCACCGCAGATTCTGCTGTTGGAACCCGGCACAGTTCCAGGTTTTGCGCTAGCCCTTCAACTCAACGGAATCCAAAGCTGAGTGGTGCGACCGATGTCCAGATCCGCCAAGGCCGTCAACTAGTTCACCGTTCTAGACGCTATACCCCATCCCCTCCTTGACCAGAGCCTTGGCTCGCCCTACCGTCGACATATACACACATACATGTGCAACGGAGCGAAATCATGGCCGGGAAGATGTGCCCAAACTGTGGTGAACAGACCTTCTTTCAGACGCCTACGGGCAGGAAGTGTTCCAAGTGCGATCACACGATGACTTTGCCAGCCAATGACGGCAAGGGTGGTCGAGGCTCGAAGTGCGCAAACTGCGGCGAGCTAAAGGTTTTCAGCAACAAATGTCGAGGTTGCGGCGCCAAGTACTCCTAGGCGGCTCGGTGCGCGGCGGTCGTCCGCACTTGGCAGGACGTGATTGAGTCTTCAAGAGGGGAGAAGGGTGATGGGCTTTTTTGACGATTTGAAGGAACTTGGGCGAGGTATCAAGGATGCGACCAAAGAGCTAGGCAAGGACCTTGGTCAAATCGCCAGAGAAACCAAAGACGAGATCAAGAGTGACCCTGGCAAATACCTTCTTGACTCTGCAAAGGACGTTGCTGGGGCCGTAGCGTCCGTTGGCAAGTACGCGATCAACCATGCCGTGCCAGACTTGACTTGGCAGACCATGAAAAAGGTCGAGGAGCAATTGCAGAGTGGCCAGCTGTCGGACGAGCAGCGAGCCGATCTGATGGATCGCCGTAGGAAAGCCGCCATGTCGGAAGTGCGCTTCTTGAGACAGCGCACTGATCGCGACCTCGCTGAAGATATCACTGCAAAAGACGTCGAGTCCCGAATTGACGTCGTCGAAGGTGCTCGGCGACGGCTTAAGTGGTACTTGGATCTCCCCGATCTCGGTCTTGAGCCCGATGATCAGGCCGAGGCGCAAGAGGTGGTGGCGCGATCACGCGAAACCGTCGACGAATGGCGCGCGAAGCAAAGAGAACTGACTGACCGCAGTTCCTGACAAGCGTCACGAGGCGCTGCATCAACCAGATTTCATCTCCTTGGACGTCCCCTAGCGGGCCGTGCCACCAATCCCACTACCAAGGAGATCCAGTGTGTTTTCTACGATCCTGTCCCAGGGCGCCCGGTTTGCGCTTCCTGCTATCGCCGGCCCTGCTTCCGCCGTACTGCTGCCCCTCGCGGTGTACGTACTGATGCGTCGCAAACTCAGCATTCAAGTGAACCTGAGCTGACCCCACCGCGGTAACAGCCGCCCCTCCCTTCATCCCCATTCGCGCCGCCTGGCTCTCCGGAGCCAGGCGGCGCTTTTCATTTGGAGTTCAACATGCCCCGCAAATCCATCCCGGCCGAAACAACGGCCATCGTCGAGACCGCGTTGCCCGCAGGCCCGCAGACCTATCTGCTCTTGCGTGAAGCGCATTCCGCCAAGCTCGGCCCTCGCTCGCTCGGCGCCATCCTCTACCAAGTGCTCACCGACACCGCGCGCCAGGCGCTCTTCCTGCGCATCGCCGGCAACGAGGGCGGCGGCTACGTCTCCGACGAGGCCGTGCCCGTGCGCTCGATCATGCGGTGCGTCAGCGAACACCCGGTCGACCAGCCCCTGCGCGCCACCGTGTTCAAACCGGCCTTCATCGGCAGGTCGAGCAACAACTGGGGCTTCCTGTCGGCCATCCTGTTGACCGAAGGCCTGCTGAGCCGCGACGCGGACAAGCCGCATCTGCTGGTCGATACCGGGCGCTGGGAAGCGTGGTGGGCCGACCACTTGGCAATCGGTGGCGACCTCCCCGAGGTGCGTATCGGCAAAGAGCTACCGCAGGCGATCGCCGAAGAAGGCGGCAGCGCCGGCCAGGTCGAAGCCGTGGAGGGCGCTTCTGATGGCGCAGGGGCCGTCGATACTGACGAGGCTATGCCCGCGTCCGAGCCCGATAAGCCGGCGCGCGGCCGGCGCAAGGCCCGAGTTGCCGAGCAGGAGTAGCCGCCATGGGCGACCTGAACCCCGATCAATGGTTCAAGGCCGTCACCGCCGATGATCTGCGCCTATACGGCGTCGACATCGGCGATGGCGAGACAGCACCGCAGGCCGTCGAGCGCTTGGCCGATGAAATGGGCGTCGATCTGCCAGCCGTGGGTCGATGCCTTGCCCTGCTGCGCTCGGGCCGCTGCATGCTTAGCGGCGGCTCGCCGATGGCCATGCTGTCGTACTCGCCGCGCCGCGGTGTCTACCGCGCAGCCTACGACGGCGACTGCGCCGCGGATCTGAGCTCGTTGTCGATCACCAGCGCCGGGGTGTGGCTCTCGCTGCTGTCTGGCGAGATCGGCTCGTTGCCAGATGCCGAAGACCACTGGCTCATCGCTCGGTTCACGAATGGCGGCGTCGTCGCGTCCAACCGCTATGTCAGCGACTTGGCCACCGACTACGCGCGCCAGGTGGACGTGCCGCAGATCAGGTTCCTGCCGTCTGAACACGGCAGCTACGAGCGCCTGCTCGGCCGGGCGTTCTGGCGCTGTGCAACGCACTGTCTGCGATAGCGCCGGCTCAATGCCGGATCACAGGGCTCCACCCCTCCCGTCCTTCCTTCTCACCAAGCAACCCACGGCCCCATGTGCGCGAGCACATGGGGCTTTGTCATTCAAGGAGAACTCATGTCTACGTCAACCGATGGCCCGCGGGCGGATGCAGATCCGCAGTTGGCCGGAACATCCCAGCCCACCCTGCCCCGCCTGGAACTCGGGCAGCTCGTCAGCACGCCAGGCGCGCTGAAGCTCCTGATGGAGCGCGGCGTCAGCCCCATCAGCCTCTTGGCCCGCCATGCCCGCGGCGATTGGGGGCAGATTCCCGCCGAGGACGCGCGATCGAACCGCGAGGCGCTCATTCAGGGCTTCCGCGTGATGTCGAGTTACGCGCTGCCCGATGGCGGTGTTATCTGGGTCATCACCGAGGCCGACCGCTCAGTGACGACCTGTCTACTGCCGTCGGAGTATTGAATCGTGAATACCCCGAAATACCTACCGCCACTCGACCACGACCTTGCATTGCTGGTCGAGAGCCTGGCCGATGAAGATCGGCAGGAATTTTGGTCCGAGAGGGCAGCGATACGACAGCACTCGGGCGGACTTTCACGCCGTGATGCCGAACGTGCAGCGTGGCAAGACACGGTGCGTCACTTTGGCCTTCAAGCGCACCCCGACACGCCGATGGACGCGTCACCGCGCCAGAGGGTCCAGAAATAGACCGGAGGCATGTCCGGTGCCGCGCTGGTCCGTGCGCTGGCGCTGGCATCGCCCCGCCCTTCTTCAACCTATGCCTACTGGACGCCAGACCAAGCCGGCAGCCCCACGGACTTGTACTTCGTGGGGCTCCGCCCGGGGCAAGATGGTGCCAGGGGGCAAGACATCACGAGTTGCCCGATGAAACGTCAATTCAAGTTCACCAAGAAGGCGCTGGATGCGCTCGCGCCCGATGCAGTCGCACGCGAGGTCGAGTACAGCGACACCGACATTGCCGGCCTGCGCATCGTCGTCAACAGGCTGGGGCGCAAGGCTTGGCTGCTGCGCTACACCTTCCACGGCAGCAAGCGCTCGATGAAGATCGGCGAGTACCCGGCCATCGACATCAATGAAGCCCGCCTGCTTGCCAGCGAGGCACGTGCTCAGATCGCGCGGGGAACTGACCCTCAACTTTCGCGCACCCAAGAGGCCATGCTTCGCGGCATCACCTTGACGCGCTTCATGGAGGAGGACGCTCTCAAGCACTTCAAGGCAACCCAGCGCAGTTACCGCGACTCTCTGGGCAGGTGGAAGCGGCACCTCCAGGAAAAATTCGGGGCGACACCGATCGGTGAAATCCGGACGCAGGACATTCAGCGACACCATGACATGCTCAAGGACCGACTCAGCCCGGCCACGGCCAACCGCGTCTTGGCCTTGCTGAAACGATCCTTGAACTTGGCCATCATGTGGGGCAAGTTAGAGAAGAACCCATGCCGCGGTGTGCGAATGCACCCCGAGAACAACCACAGGCAGCGCTACTTGGCAGGCGATGAACTCAGGCGATTCATGCAGGCACTCGATTGCGAGCCGAATCAGACGGCAGCCTCGCTATTCAAGTTTCTGCTGGCCGTCGGCGTGCGACGTGGGGAAGCGCTGACCGCCAAGTTCAGTGACATCTCCATCGAAACGGCAACCTGGCGCCTTCGCAACGTCAAGAACAACAAGGCTCGCACCGTGTACCTGAATCAAACTGCGCTGGAGATCGTTAAGCGACAGCGGAATGTCTCGCGGTGGGACTGGGTATTCCCTGCGCGCGACGGCCGAGATGCTCATATGGCCGACCCCAGAAAGGCATTCAAGCGTGTCATCGAAAGGGCCGGAATCAGTGACATCGTTGTTCACTCGTTACGCCACTCACATATCACGTTAGTTGCCCAGCACTACCCGCTGCAAGTTGCAAGTTGGCTTGCCGGCCACCAGACACTGGCGGTGACGGCGAAGTACGCGCATGCGCAAGAACATCAGCTGCGCGAAGCATCTGGAATGATCTCCAATATTCTGACCAACGCGGTTGCAGCATCCGGCGCCTGACGAAATTTCGGAGAGCGAATTTCGCTCTCTTTTTTTCCTGCTGCAGGACACCCTTTCTCATCACCCTGTAACCATGCATATCATCGCCAGTTGCCATACCTAATTCCATTTTCAGACGCACTTAGCCATGAGCTCCGTCCCGCCTGAGCACTTGCTTGCTGACCTGATAGCCGCCCTACCCAAACGCGGGAGTCTTGGCGCCGCCAGGGGCTCGGTCATCGAACTTGAGACGCACGACAGGACCGAAGAATTCATCGATCTCTTCAAGCCCTGGGCGGCTGCCGTGGAGAAGGGCATGGCTGCGGATGCCCCTGAGGACATGCGCGAAGAGCGTCTGCGGCGTGCCGACCACGAGCTATGTGCCTATGTCGACGAGTACCCTGCAAAGGGCGAATTGCTGTCGCTGATAGTCGCACTTGAAGATGGCCTGAGAGCGCGCACGAACTCGGCAATGCTGACCGCTCCTGTGTGCCATCGCGAGCGGGCCTTCCTTTTCACAGGATGGATGACCGAAATCCTGCGCGACTACGGGCTTCATCACCACGGACTCTACAAAAAGGAACTGGATCGATTGACCAGCGCCTTCAACCAATCCGCCGCTGCGCTCAAGCGACTCGACAAGCTGATGGAGCAGATCGGTCGTCACGTGCTTGTCGACCAGATGATCGGGCACGGTCATCGCGAGCGCATCTCGGACGTTCGTGAGGACGTCGTTGCCATGGCCGCGCTGTACAGGGACCTGCTGACCCGGGACGATGACGCTGGCATCAAGGCCCTGCTGGTCGACAACGGCCATGAGATCCGTCGCCAGTTCGCCGAGTCCTGCGCGTTGCTGTGCCTGAAGGTGTACGGGCATGTCACCACGCAGATCCTGCAGCAGTGTTTCAACCTCAAGCGCATGCACCACCTGCAGGCGCTGCGGCCGCCCGAGCAAGGGCCCACCGATGCTGAAGCCGAGCGCAAGCGACTGGATCGCGGCATGAGCACGTCCCTGACGCGCGCGCTGAGGCTGGCCCAGCGAGAGCACTGGCCGACGCTGCCCATGCTGCAGGCGCTGGCGCGGTCTCGCTAGGCGTCAGCGTGTCGTTCTCCACGCGGAGGAGCTGCAAGGGGGCGATGCAGCGGAGAGGGGGCCTGAGTCCAAGGGCCATGGTTTCGGGTCGGACATGCACGAGGTGTCGTGCAGTCTTTCCCTGTCCGAGCCCTGTTTTGCGGAAATGACACTCCCTGTTCGAGATCGGCATGTCGCTGATCGAACCGTCGAACAGGAGGATTCATGTCACTCAATGTCGAGGCGACACCGCAGGACGCCACCGAGCGTTCCACCCCGCCGTCCAGCATCGCGGTCTCGGTGCTGGGCGCCCCCGCGCCGCAAGCCGGCGCCGAATCCGGGACCGCCATCGGAGCTGTAGTTTCCGGGGCTACAGCTACCGGCGCCGCTGTTCCTGGCACTGCACCGCGGGGCAGCCCGGCCGGTCGTCTCCGGTTGGTCCCCGCGTCGGGCGCCGCCGCCGAGGGCGAGCCGTCGAGTCCCGTGCCGGCGGCTCGCCGCCCCGTCGAGAAGTCCGTTCCCGGCGTCAAGTACCTGAGGACGCTGCAAACGCCCGGTCAGGACCACGTCACCTACGGCGGTCGGATTCCCTATGAGGGCTGCAACGTCTGGGTCACGCATGGCACGGTGCCGCCCAGCACTCACCTGCAGATGCTGATCAAGCACGAGCGGGCCGTTGCCCTGGCCAAGCACGGCACGGACCCGCGCCTGGGCTCCATGCCCGTCAACGTCGTGATCGAGCAGTACCTGAACGATCGCGCCGACAAGAAGTCAATCGACAGCGATCGATCCCGGCTTCGCCTGCTCGCCCATCAGATCGGCGACATGCCCGTCTGCGAGGTGCGGCCGGCCACGCTCATCCGCGTGTACGACACCCTGTGCGGCGACAAGGACGCGCTGGGCAACAAGCGGCGCGAGCATTCCACCGACAACCGCTACCGCGCGGCTGCCAAGGCCTTCTTCTCCTGGTGCCATCGGCGCGGTCTGATCGATAGCAATCCGGCCAAGGTGCTGGCGATGAAGCCGGAGAACCCGAACCGCACCCGCATTCTCAATGCGGACGAGGTGGCCGATTTCGACGCGAGCCTGCAAGACTCTCCTGTCAAGGTCCGTCTCTTCTGCAAGTTCCTGCTCTTCACCGGCGGTCGTTCGGGCGAAGCGCTCAATGCATTGCACGAGGACATCAACGTCAGCGCCGCGACCTGGGTGATCCCCAACTCCAAGAGCGGCCGGCCGCGCATCGTGCCGTTGTCGGACCTAGCGCTAGGCGTGGTCCGGGAGTTGCAGGCGATCCGCGTCAACCCGTACCTGTTCCCCTCGCGCACTGGACGCAGCCACATGAGCCGCCCTGGCAAACGCTATGCCGAACTGCTGGCCCGCGCCGGCATCGAAGGGCTGCGCATGCATGACTTGCGCCGGACCTTCGCGACCTGGGCCGTGCAGGCTGACGAGCGCGACAGCACCATCCATGACGTCAGCCGCGTCCTCGGGCATAGCAGCGTCAAGGTGACCGAGCGCTACGTCGCCACCTCGCCCCGCTGCAGCCGCCAGGTGGTCGTCGGCGCCGCCAGCATGTACCAAAGCAGCCTGGCCGCAGCCCGGGCCCAACCGTCTGATCCCGCCGGCTCCCTGCCGGCCTATCTGTCCCTGACCTCTTCCATGGAGCAAGCATGATTACTGAAACCTTCGGCGATGAACGTGATTACGAGGACGGCGGCCTGCACATCAGCGGCATGAGGCCTCCGCGCTCTGAATCAAGCGATGCGGCCGACTACACCGACGAGTTCATCGCCACCGCCGACGAGGTGCTGACGCCGAACACCAGTTGGGTCGACCCGGTCTCGGTCGGCAATGAAATCCGTCGTCTCGCGGGCAAGAATGCCAAGTTCTGGAACGGTACGCGGCAAGGCCAGAACGCCACCTTTCACGAGGGCGTGGCGCACATGTCCAGGACGGGTGTGCTCGGCAGCTGGACGCCGCGAGGCGGCGAGGTCCCCAAGCCGGTGAGCACCTTCAGCAATTCGCTGATCGAGGTCGACGCGCTGTCTCTCGGCCAGCTGCTGTCGCGCTGCAAAGACAACAGCAGCGTGGTCTGGATGGACGGCTTCCATGCGATCCATTTCCACTTCGGTATCGCGATCCTCGACACCGAGGAACGCCTGCATTGCTGGCTGCCTTACGCCTGAAGGCGTCCGGCGGTCCTGCTGGCCCCCGCGGCCAGTTCTCAGCGGCCACCGGACGCGGTGGCTTCGCTGAGTGCCCCGCTCGCACCGACGCTCGCGTCGTCCGAGCTTCCGACCCGCAAGACGATGTCTGCGCGGTCGCCCCCCTGCCCGCGGCATTGGCCGGTGCTGTCGACAGGGGCTTCGCGATCTCCGCACAGGGTGTGCGGGGGCGCATTCCACCAACTCATGACCAGGAGCCCCCATGTACAACTTCTCCAAAGCCATCCAGATGCCCGACGGCTCGCTGCTGCGCATCGAGCAGATGGCCCGCGTCTCGCTCTACGACAACGGTGTCGGCGTGCTGGACGACCGCGGTCGCATGATCAACTGGATCGAATGCACCGACGTGGACAAGCGCAACGCCATCGCCGCCATCCTGCTCGACGTGATGAATTCGCCGCGTCGCGCCAAGCAGCCCGACTGGCGGTTCCTGCACGATGCCGAAGCAGCCCCCCAAGCCCCCGTGCCGGCCGAGACGCCAATGCATGCGCTCGTGCCGCCGCGCCGGCAGTTGTCGGCTGACGCGCGCGAAGCATCGTCGTCGCCCCTGGCTTCGGTGCAGGCATCGCCGATGACGAGCACGAGCGCACCCAAGGACTGAAGCGCGGCCCTGGCGAAGTGATGCGTTGATCGCTGCGCCAGGGCGCTCGCTCGCAAGTTCCAAGCAGACCGCCTCGATGGCGGTCTTTTTTTCTTCTTTCGGCAGTGGCGACCTGGATGGCCGCTGCCGGTGTCATTCATCCGATGGGGGACTAAAGACATGCAATTTGACACCGACGAGGTCTTGCACGCAGCGGGCCTCGATCCCGGGCGGGATCCGGTGGCTGGGGGCGTCGCAGCAAGCCGCGCCGCCATCGATGCTTCTGCGATGCCTGGAGGCTTGCTTCGCGCCGCCATCGGCAAGCCCATCCAGCCCGGTCCGAGCCGCGGCGACGAGGACTTGCTGTCCCATTTCGATGCCCGCTTCATGGCCTTGATCCGGCAGGAGTTGGTGGAACCTGGCAACGCTTCCTTGCTGGGCGGTGGCGGGGAGGACGGCGGTGACGGCATGGCCGAGCAGCGTCTGCTCGACGCCCAGGCGCTGGCCGACTACCTGACGCTCCGGCAGGCGGGCCGCCCTGCCGGCCCAACAGACTTGCAGCATGCCTTGAAGCGAGCCGGTCTGGACAGGCAGGGGCGGCGCGGCATCATCCGAGCCCTTGGCCCCCGCGTCGTCGTGGGATTCGATGCTGAGTGGGTCCGCTCCAAGCGCGGTCGGAATTTGATTATTTGCGTCCAGCTTTACTTGATCGGCCCCACCGGCAAGACGCACGTCAAAGTGATCGAGCTGATTGGGCCCGATGGCCAGGGCTACCGTCCTCGTCTGTCCGACGCGCTGGCCGAGTTGCTGGACGAAGCGGATGCTGAGGGTGTCATCGACGAATGGCCACACGAAGTGCTGCTGGCCGGGCACTTCACGCGGGCGGACCTGTCGGCGTTCTCCGATTTCAAGGAGCTGCGAAGCCAGCTGGATGGCGTGAACGGCACCTTCGCCACGGTCGCAGAGCCAGCCGCGCTGAAGCCGAGCGCGAACTTCGCGCGTGAGGCCCGGCTCAAGAGCAAGTACCACTTCCTGGTCGAGAACGGCATCGACCTGACCCAGCTGAAAGTCCGCATCGTGGACACCAGCCGCATCGCCCCGCCCGGCACGCCGCTGGAGAAGATCGGGCAGTGGCTTGGCGAGCCCAAGATTGAGCTGCCACCGGGTTTCGACAAGTCGGACATGCTCGCCTTTGCCCGCAAGGAGCCGGCGCGCTTCCGTGCATACGCAGTTCACGATGCGCGATTGGCGGCGCTGTACGCGATCTGGACGATGTGGTTCTGCGACCGGTTCCTGGGTCTTGGAGGGTTGTCCTCCACGGTCAGCGGCATCGCGGTGCGGCTGGCGGAGCAGTGCATGCGGCGGGATGGCGTTCACCCGGATGTCGCGCTGAACTTCGAGACGCGCAAACGCACGGCCTGGGGCGCGCGCGACGACCGGCCTATCACGATCAGTGAGCGGGTCCCGACGCGCATTCGGCGCTGGCTGGAGCCCTTCGTGTCCGACGCCTTCCTCGGTGGGCGTAATGAGTGCTTCCAGTTCGGCCCCTCCAAGGTCGGGACTTTCTACGACCCGGATCTGGCTGGGGCCTATGTCACTGGCTTGGCCTACGTGCAGGCGCTGGACTACTCGAAGGCCTACACCACGCGCGATCTGCAACACCTGATCGGCCATGTCGCCGCCTTCGCCGAGATGAAGTACAAGTTCCCGCCGGGCACGCGATTCCCCTGTCTGCCGCAGCGGGTCGGTGACTTCGGCCTGTGGTTCGCGCAGGAAGGCATCAGCATCGCCACCGCGCCCGAGATCGAACTGGCCCTCGCGATGGGCGCCGAGATCGAGATCCTGTTCGCGGTGGTGATTCCCTGGAAGAAGCGCGCTGACGTCTTCCTGGAAAGCGCCCAGCGCCTGCGTACGCCCGTCAAGGCTGCGAAGAAGTCGGCCAAGGCCACTGTTACCGGGATCGATGATGGGCTGCTCGATGAAGCTGTGCGCGGCATGTTGGAACTGCCGGGCCTTGCCTTTCCGCCGGTGTCGCACGGTGACACGGGCTATCGGCCTATGGAGAGCTTTGCCATCTACGTGCGGCAGATGCGCCTGCTGTTCCGCCGGAAGTCACTCGCCTTCGAGTTCATGAAGGTGATCGGGAACGGCGTTTATGGCAAGGTCGGCCAGGGGCACAAGGGCAAGCGGCAGTTCGGGCCGCGCGAGATGGAGAGTCGCCTGGTCGGTCCGTCGCGAATGTCTGAAGCCGCGATCGCCGCGCTGGTCTGCGGCTTCATCCGTGCGGTGGTGGGCGAGATCCTGTGGAAGCTGCCAGCCAGCGCCACGGCCATCTCGGTGACGACGGACGGCATGCTCATTGACGTGCCGCCAGAGCAGATGGATCTCAGCGGCGAGATGTGTCGGCGCTACCAGGCCTTGGTTGACCGAGTGGCGCCGGGCACGTCCATGATCGAGCTGAAGCACCAGGTCAGGCAGGTCTTCGCAGCCCGCACCCGCGGGCAGTTCACGACGCTGCCCGATGGCGACCATCCCTTGGTCATCGCCAAAGCTGGGCACAAGGTCGTGCTCGACGGCGACGAGGCCCATCGACAATGGCTGATGAGCCCGGCTGGTCAGTCCGACTTCATGGTGCGCCTGGCCCTGAATCGCTACCCCGGCCAGGTCCTCGTGCGCGACATGCCCTTTTCGGCCCGCCAGCAGTTGGAGAACGACTGGGACTTTCAGAAGGAGCCCAAGGACGTGAAGGTGGCGCTGGAGTTCGATTTCAAGCGCATGCCGGTCGATGCCCGCATGGTCCAGGTGGAGGGCTTCGGCGTGAAGCACCTGGCCTTCGACACCGTGCCCTGGCCCACGGCCGACCAGGGTGAGCTGGTGCGGACGATCTTCGATCGGTGGCGGCAGACGAACTGCCTCAAGTCCATGGACGACTGGAATCGCTGGCGCGCCGAGATGACGCTGCGCCTGCGCAACCGCAGGATCGTGCGCGTCGACTTGGCGGCGTCAGACTCGGCGGCCGTGTCATCCGAGTCCGACAGTAAGGATGGGGCGACTGCGGGCGGCAGCACCACGCGCGGTGTGACAGGCCGGGTCTATGCGCGCGGTGGCGAGGATAAGTACCTGCGCATCGTCGTGCGCACCTTCCTGTCTGCCTTTGTCAAGCGTGCCTGGGGGCTCTCCGAGCCGGGGCTCAGCCAGGCCGAGCTGGCAACTTGGCTCACTGAACAGGGCTATCCGGTGAAGCTCCACGATGTGAAGAACGCCGGCCGGTCGGTGCTCAATGAAAACGTCGCGGTGCACGCGCCCGATGTGCAGCGGTTCCTGACGCTGGTAAAGGGGCGATTCGCGACCCTTGAGGTCGAGCGGTTCCTGGTCGCCGAGGCTTAGGACCGATGGCCTCAGCACCTGGCCGGGGTGTGCAACGCCAGCCCCCGGCAGGTGCCCATGATCAAGCCCCGTTGAGCTGTGCTCAACGGGGCTTCAATGCTTCATGGACGCCGGGCCGTCGTCGTAAGTAGAAACGCCCGCCGCAGATCGAACTTTCGCTAAGTTAGGCCGTACGCACCCCGAATATCATCGATACCCAAATAGGGGAGAAGAATTCGATGGCACAAATCGATTCGGGCATGGATTCCAGGGTGGCGGTCCTGGTGGATTGCGACAACACCACGCCCGAGATTCTGGAATATGCGCTGCGGGTCGTGGCTCAGTTTGGGCGGGTGGTGCTGCGCCGCGGCTATGGCAACCACGCCACCCTGGCCAACAAGTGGCAGGAAGCGCTGGTGCGCCTGGCCTTCACCCCCTGCCTGCAGTACCAGTACGCCGCCGGCAAGAACACGGCCGACATTGCGCTGGCGCTGGATGCGGTCGAGGCCCTGTTCGATCAGCGCGCCGACACCTTCTGCCTGGTCACCAGCGACTCCGATTTCGCCTACCTGTGCCGCAAGCTGCGCGAGCGCGGCGCTACGGTGCACATCGTCGGCGAGGCCAAGACACCGGATGCGCTGCGCAACGCCAGCGACCAGTTCTTCGAATGGCTGCCCCCCGAGCCCCCCGCTGAGCCGGCAGGGTCGGCGGCTGCGGCCAAGGCCGCGCCGCCGCCCACCCCCAAGCCAGCGCCCAAGAAGCGCCCCAAGGCCGTTCTCAATGCCGTGAGCCTGCTCGTAGCCGACACGCCTGACGGTCGCGTCGGGCTGGGCGCGCTGGGGCAGTACCTCAAACGCACCGACCCCGGCTTCTCGCCCAAGGCCTATGGCCACGCCGCGCTGTCCGATATGGTTCGGGCCTATCCCGAACTGCTGCTGACCCAGGAGAACAACTCCGGTCACTGGGTCAGCCTCAAACCCAAGGCCGCCGCCCCGGCGTCGGCCTCCGCTACGGCATCCTGAATTCATGCTCGACGACATCAAGAAAACTCTCTGGGCCACGGCCGACAAGCTGCGCGCCAACATGGACGCGGCCGAATACAAGCACCTGGTGCTGGGCCTGATCTTCGTGAAGTACATCTCCGACACCTTCGCCGCGCGCCGGGCCGAGGTGGTGGCGCGGCTGGCTGACCCGAACGACGAATACTTCTACGGGGACGCCAGCCCTGAAGACCTGGCCGCCGAAGCCGACGACCGTGATTACTACACCGCCGTAAACGTGTTCTGGGTGCCCGAGGCGGCCCGCTGGGAATCCCTGCGCGCTCAGGCCAAGCGCCCCGAGATCGGTAAGCTGATCGACGAGGCCCTGAGCCTGATCGAGGCCGAAAACCCCAAGCTCAAGGGCATCCTGGACAAGCGCTATGCCCGTGCGCAGCTGCCCGACGGCAAGCTGGGTGAGCTGGTGGACTTGGTGTCCACTATCGGCTTCGGCGAGAACCCCAGCAGCGCCCGCGATGTGCTGGGTCAGGTGTACGAGTACTTCCTCGGCATGTTCGCCAGCGCCGAGGGCAAGCGCGGCGGGCAGTTCTACACGCCGGCCAGCATCGTCAAGACGCTGGTTGCCGTGCTGGCACCGCACCACGGGCAGGTCTACGACCCCTGCTGCGGCTCGGGCGGCATGTTTGTGCAGAGTGAGCGCTTCATCGAGGCGCACGGCGGCAAACTGGGCGATGTATCCATCTACGGCCAGGAGGCCAACCCCACCACCTGGCGCCTGGCCGCGATGAACCTTGCCATCCGCGGCATCGACTTCAACCTGGGCCGCGAGCCGGGTGACACCTTCACACGCAACCAGCACCCAGACCTGCGGGCCGACTTCATCCTGGCCAACCCGCCCTTCAACATCAGCGACTGGTGGCACGGCAGCCTGGAGGGCGATCCACGCTGGCAGTACGGCGACCCGCCGCAGGGCAATGCCAACTACGCCTGGCTGCAGCACATGCTGCACCACCTCAAGCCCACCGGGCGGGCCGGCATCGTGCTGGCCAATGGTTCGATGAGTTCCAGCCAGAACAACGAGGGCGTCATCCGCGCCGCCATGGTTGACGCCGACGTGGTGGAGGTGATGGTGGCCCTGCCCGGGCAGCTGTTCTTCAACACGCAGATCCCGGCCTGCCTGTGGTTCCTGGCCAAGCAGAAGCCGGCGGCTCGCAAGGGCCAGGTCTTGTTCATCGATGCCCGCAAGCTGGGTCGCATGATCTCGCGGGTGCAGTGTGAGTTTGCTGACGAAGAGATCGAGCGCATCGCCGGCACCGTGGCCGCATGGCGCGGTGAGGCGGCAGCGGGCGAGGTGGTGGGTGAGTACGCCGACGTGCCGGGCTTCTGCCGCAGCGTGCCGCTCGCCGAGATCGCCCAGCACGGCCATGTTCTGACGCCGGGGCGCTATGTGGGTGCCGAGGAGGTCGAGGACGACGACGAGGTCTTTGCCGAGAAGATGACGCTGTTGACGGAACGGCTGGGCGAGCAGATGGCCAAGGGGGCGGAGCTGGATGCTGTGATTCGAACGAAGCTGGCGGGGCTTGGGTATGAGCTCTGAGTGGCAGCGCTTCCGCCTGGAAGACGTCGCGCTGCCGGGCAAAGATGGCTTGGTAGACGGTCCGTTCGGTTCCAACTTGCCGAGCAGCGCGTATACGCCCGAAGGCATCCCAGTGATTCGTGGCAGCAACCTCACTAAAGGTGAGGAACGCTTTCGAAGCCACGAATTCGTCTACGTCTCTAGCGAGACCGCAGACAAGCTTTCAAGAAGCCTTTGTTTGCCGAACGACATCATTTTTACGAAGAAGGGAACCCTAGGGCAGATTGGATTGGTTCCGGCTGGCCCCCACCCCGTCTACCTTCTGTCCTCAAATCAGATGCGTATGCGTGTCGATGGCAAGCGAGCTGACGCAGAGTTCGTTTACTACTACCTGGCTCAGCGCGAGTCGATCGAAAAGATCATCCGCGACTCCGAGCACACGGGCGTCCCAAAGATCAATCTTGGATACCTGAGGAGTTTTCCAATTGTCTTGCCGGAGGTTTCTACGCAGCGAGCGATTGCATCTGCGCTCTCTACCTTCGACGACCGCATCGCTCTCCTCCGCGAAACCAACGCCACGCTGGAAGCCATCGCCCAGGCGCTGTTCAAGTCCTGGTTTGTGGACTTCGACCCCGTGCGCGCCAAGCGTGAAGGCCGTGCCCCCGAAGGCATGGACGAAGCTACCGCCGGCCTCTTCCCCGACAGCTTCGAGGATTCGGAGTTGGGGAAGGTGCCGAGGGGGTGGGAAGTGCAGGCAATCGGGGACTGCATAAACACGGTTGGCGGTGCAACACCCGACACCAAGAACGCGGCGTTCTGGTCACCTGAGGAGTTCGCCTGGACCACGCCAAAAGACCTATCTGGCGCAACGTCACCCGCGTTGATCTCGACAGAACGCAAGCTCAGCGCCGCGGGCTTGGCCAAGATCAGTTGCGGCTTGCTACCGAAGGGCAGCCTTTTGATGTCATCACGAGCTCCCATCGGCTATCTGGCTATTGCGGACCTACCTGTTGCAATCAACCAAGGCTATATCGGCATGCTGCCCGGCGGAAGGCTGCCACCGCTGTACATGCTGCGTTGGTGCGAAGCTCATATGGATCAGATCAAGGGCCGCGCGAATGGGTCAACGTTTATGGAGATCAGCAAGAAGGCCTTCCGCCCGATTCCCGCTGTCGTCCCGGACAAGGCAGTGATTGCTGCATACATGGCCGTGGCACAACCGCTCTTTGACCGCGTCATCGCAAATGAGTGGCAGGCGCTCACCCTGATCCAAGTCCGTGACACCCTCCTCCCCCGCCTCATCTCCGGCCAGCTTCGCCTGCCGGAGCCGCATTCCTTGCTGGAGGCCACCGCATGAACGAGCGCATCCACATTTACTGCGATGAATCGTGCCACCTGGAGAACGATCACCTGCGTGCCATGGTGCTGGGTGCCGTGTGGTGCCCTGCCTCGCACCGACAGATGCTGGCCCGGCAGATCAAGGACCTCAAGGCCTCCTTCGGCCTGCCCCCGCACTTCGAGATCAAGTGGGTCAAGGTGTCGCCAGGCCAGCTGTCGTTCTATCAGGCTTTGCTGGACCTGTTTTTTGACGAGCCCCTGCTGCACTTTCGCGGCCTGGTGGTGCCCGACAAGCAGGCGCTGGATCACGCGAAATTCGGGCAGGACCACGATGGCTTCTATTACAAGCAGTGGTACACGCTGCTCAATCGCCTGATCGACCCGAGCAAGCGCTACCGGATCTTCCTGGACATCAAGGACACCCGAGGGCAAGTCAAGGTCAACAAGCTGCATGAAGTGCTCTGCAATGCCAACTACGACTTCGACCGCCAGGTGATCGAGTCGGTGGAGTTGGTGCATTCGCACGATGTGCTGATACTGCAACTGGCAGACCTGCTGATCGGCGCACTGTCATACGTCCACCGCGGCCTGCACGACAGTCCGGCCAAGCTGGCGCTGGTGGCGCATGTGCGCCATCGCTCGGGCCTGAGTCTTGAGCAAAGCTCATTGCTGCGCGCCGACAAATTCAACCTGTTCATCTGGAGGCCGCAAGCTTGAGTGCGCCTCCACCCTTGATGCCCTTGTCCGCCTTCGGGGGGGACTGGGCGCGCTATGAAGATGCGATCTACGCGGTCTACCTGGAGACGGTTGCCCACGCCGGCCTGACGCTGTTCGGGCAGCCGGTGAAGGTGCGGTTTAATCCGACGACCAAAAAAAAGGGCTACGGCTTCTGGCACCTAATCTCGGAGGCCCCCGCCCAGGACAACCGCGACGAAGACGACCGCACCCCGGACCTGGCTCGTTGTGAGCGTGTGCGCTGGGTAGCATGGTGCATTGAGCATGCCGAATCTGACGGGTTCTCATGGTGGGAGAACCAGCGCGGACGCGAGACGCATGTGGTGATCTGGGCAGAGGCGCACGACTTTGCCGTGGTGCTTGCCAAGCGTGAAACCGAGGAAGGGACCCGGTATTGCCTACTGAAGACCGCATATTGTCTGCGCGGCCACACCATTCGCAAGTTCACCAAGGAGCGGGATGCCTTCTGGGCGGCCAGAAAAGACTGAAGCCCCGGCACACGGATGTGCAAGGGCTTCGGATACTCCTTCTACACATGGCAGATGAGCTGGCGTGATTATAGGTGATATCGGAACTTTGGGGAGGAACCTTAGTTGACGGAAGACCAACTCGAAACCGACACCCTGTCTTGGCTGGCAGAGCTGGGCTACGTCCACCGCCATGGCGCCGACATCGCGCCCGATAGCGCAACGCCCGAACGCAGCGACTACCGCCAGGTACTCCTGCGCGGCCGGCTCGCCCATGCCATCCATAAACTGAACCCCGACATCCCGGCCAGCGCCCGCGACGATGCACTGGCGCAGGTGATGGATCTCGGCATCCCTGCCCTGCTCTCCGCCAACCGCGCCTTTCACAAGCTGCTGGTCAGCGGCGTGCCGGTGCAGTACCAGAAGAATGGCGAGACCCGCGGTGACTTCGTCCGCCTCGTCGACTGGGGTGACATGGCCGCCAACGAATGGTGGGCAGTCAACCAGTTCACGATCAAGGGCGCGCACCACACGCGCCGGCCGGACATCGTGCTCTTCGTCAACGGCCTGCCGCTGGTATTGATCGAGCTGAAGAACCCGGCTGACACGCATGCCGACATCTGGAAGGCCTTTGACCAGATCCAGACCTACAAGGCCCAGATCCCCGACGTGTTTCAGTACAACGAGGTGCTGGTCATCTCGGACGGCAGCGAAGCACGCATGGGTTCGCTGTCGGCCGATGAAGAGCGCTTCCAGCAATGGCGCACGATCAGCGGCGCGGACCTGGACCCGCTGGGCCAGTTCAACGAGCTGGAGACGCTGGTGCGCGGCGCGCTGGCCCCGGCGATGCTGCTGGACTACCTGCGCTACTTCGTGCTCTTCGAGGACGACGGGCGGCTGATCAAGAAGATCGCCGGCTATCACCAGTTCCATGCGGTGCGAGCGGCCATCGAACATGTGGTCGCGGCATCCCGGCCTGACAGCAGCGCGGCACTGCGCGGCAAGGGCGGCGTGGTGTGGCACACCCAGGGCAGCGGCAAGAGCATCACCATGACCTGCTTTGCGGCCCGGGTGATGCAAGAGCCGGCGATGGAGAACCCGACCATCGTCGTGATCACCGACCGCAATGACCTGGACGGGCAGCTGTTTGGCGTGTTCAGCCTCGCTCAGGACCTGCTGCGCGAGCAACCGGTGCAGGCGACCACGCGGCAGGAGCTGCGGACGCTGCTGAGCAATCGCCCCTCCGGCGGCATCGTCTTCGCGACGATCCAGAAGTTCATGCCCGGCGAGGATGAGGACCTGTTCCCCATGCTCTCCGACCGACGCAACATCGTCGTCATTGCCGACGAAGCCCACCGCACGCAGTACGGTTTCGAGGCCAAGCTCAAGGAGGTCAAGGTCCGCAGCGGGCATGCGTCCAGCGCCCTGACCACCGACGGGGCCGAGCCTGCGCACACGGCGGGGGATTTTGAGTCCCCTGCGTACAAGACCAAGTACCAGGTCGGCTACGCCCAGCATCTGCGTGACGCCCTGCCCCATGCCACCTTCGTCGCCTTCACCGGCACGCCGGTTTCAGCGGCCGACCGCGACACGCGTGCCGTGTTCGGCGACTACATCCATGTCTATGACATGCAACAGGCCAAGGAAGATGGTGCCACCGTGGCCATCTACTACGAGTCGCGCCTGGCCAAGCTGCGCCTGAAGGATGAAGACCTGCCCACCATCGATGACGAGGTGGACGAGCTGGCAGAGGATGAAGAGGAAAGCACCCAGGCCAAGCTCAAGAGCCGATGGGCAGCGCTGGAGAAGGTGGTTGGCGCCGGGCCGCGCGTGGCCAGCGTGGCGGCTGATCTGGTGACGCACTTCGAGGCCCGCGATGCTGCCCAGCGTGGCAAGGCCATGGTCGTCGCGATGAGCCGCGACATCTGCGTCCACCTCTACGACGAGATCGTCAAGCTTCGGCCCGACTGGCACGACCCCGATCCTGAGAAGGGCGCGGTCAAGATCATCATGACCGGCTCGGCCAGCGACAAGGCGCTGCTGCGCCCCCACATCTACAGCAGCCAAGTCAAGAAGCGGCTGGAGAAGCGCTTCAAGGACTCAGCTGACCCGCTCAAGCTCGTAATCGTGCGCGACATGTGGCTCACCGGCTTCGATGCCCCCTGCGTGCACACCATGTACGTGGACAAGCCGATGAAGGGCCACAACCTGATGCAGGCGATTGCCCGCGTGAACCGCGTCTTCAAGGACAAGCAAGGCGGCCTGGTGGTCGACTACATCGGTATCGGCAACGAGCTGAAGGCGGCCATGCGCGAGTACACGGCCAGCCAGGGCCGCGGCCGACCGACCGTGGATGCGCATGAGGCCTACGCCGTGTTGGCCGAGAAGCTGGACGTGCTGCGGGCCATGCTGCATGGCTACGACTGGAGCGGCTTCCTGACCGGCGGCCACAAGACCTTGGCGGGCGCAGCCAACCATGTGCTGGGCCTGAAGACCGAGGGCAACCGTGACGGCAAGAAGCGCTTCGCCGACGCGGCCCTGGCCATGAGCAAGGCGTTCACGCTGTGCTGCACGCTGGACGAGGCCAAGGCTGTGCGCGAGGAAGTGGCCTTTCTGCAGGCGGTCAAGGTGATCCTGACCAAGCGCGACATCTCGCAGCAGAAGAAGACCGACGAGCAGCGCGAGCAGGCCATCCGCCAGATCATCAGCCAGGCGGTCGTATCCGATGCCGTCGTCGACATCTTCGACGCGGTCGGTCTGGACAAGCCCAACATCGGCCTGCTCGATGACGAGTTCCTGGCCCAGGTAAAGAACCTGCCCGAGCGCAATCTGGCGGTGGAACTGCTGGAGCGCCTGCTGGAGGGCGAGATCAAGTCCAAGTTCGCAAGCAATGTCGTCCAGCAGAAGAAGTTCTCCGAACTGCTGGGCAACGTCATCACTCGCTACCAGAACCGCTCGATCGAGACCGCGCAGGTTATGGAAGAACTGGTCGAAATGGCCAAGAAATTCCGCGAAGCGGCATTACGAGGCGAAGCCTTAGGGCTGACCGACGACGAGGTGCGTTTCTATGACGCACTGGCCAACAACGAGTCGGCAGTCAAGGAACTGACCGACGAGACCCTGAAGAAGATCGCCCACGAGCTGACCGAGAACCTGCGCAAGAACCTGAGCGTGGACTGGTCCGAGCGCGAGAGCGTGCGCGCCAGCCTGCGCCTGATGGTCAGGCGCATCTTGCGCAAGTACAAGTACCCGCCGGATATGCAGGACGCGGCGGTCGAACTGGTGTTGCAGCAGGCACAGGCGCTGGGAGAGAGTTGGGGCTGAGGGATGAAGACCGTGTTCCAACGTTTAGAACTAGCGGCAAGACTGCGTTCCCTGAAGTTGGCGCCGCCAAATGAGCCTATTGATGGCGCCAGGGTGGCTACTTGGGCAAACGCGGAACTTATACGGCTGTGGCGTAAGCCACCAACGGACGCGAATCCGTCCTTGCTGGCCTTAATGCCGATGCTTTACCCGCCACTTATGTCACGGGCTGACCTTCTATTCCTCGGATTCAACCCCGCCTTCTCAGAGAAATTCATTCAAAGCAGTAATGAGAAGGTTAAAAACGCAGGGGCGCTGAAGATTTCAGACTTCAAGTGGCCTGCAGGCATCAAATCGAAAAGAAGACTCGTCAAATTCGAGATCCACGCAAAGCAGCACTACACACAGTACTTCGGTTCGCTGGCTCGCTTTGCAGAGGCAATAGAACCCGGATCCAGTTGGGAACACATTGACCTCTTCGCGATGCGCAACTCAACCCAAGCCAACCTGGTGCGCCCTTGGTCGCGGTCAGCCCGCGAGTTTAATGGCATGCCCGAGTTCTTACTGCGTCAACTGAAGATCTCGCTGGAAATGATTTGCATGCTGAAACCGCGTCGAGTCGTGGTTATCAATGCAACAGCCTCTGCCATCATCGAGCAAGCACTACAACTTACTTCACCTGATGGCGGCCGATCCCATCGATGGCACTTAATACCTGATTTACCAATTTTCCTCGGCGGAATGCTTAGCGGCCAGGCCGCCATGGATAGATACTCCAGTCAACGGCTCAAGCTCGACGTACTCGCAACTCAACTCAGCCAAGAAATGCCACATTAGCTGAGATTACAACGTGAACAAGCCTGCATCGACAGTTCAGATTGCTTGACCAGAGTCACCCCTAAAAGGAGGAACACATGCGCATTATCATAATAATGATTGCTTTGCTTTATTATTCAACAGCAGGCGCACAAATATTGTGCGAATCAAAAAGCAACCCAAAGTCGAGCGACGCACGTGCCAATCCAGCATTCGCTGCTATTTGCTCCAACCCGTCGCTGCGACAAGAAAACGATGAGATTACTGCCCTTCGCGACCAAGTTATAAGCCTGGGCTTGCCCATCGGCAAATACACTAGCACGATGAACATTTACCGCATCGAGCTAGGTCGGTGCAAGGACGTCACCTGTATACAGGCGTTGCAAAGTCAGCGAAAAGAACTACTCGCCTCGACACTGGATGGTCGCCAAGGCAAACTTGTCAGCGACCTTTTCGAACAAGCCAAGAATGGCAACGACGAACTGCTGAAAGCACTATTACTTACCAGGATACCAAGAACCGAGCAAGCGATGGCCTACAAAAGCATGCTTGGACTAATTGAGGATCTTAAAAATTCCGGCGGATCCTCAAAAATTGAATCTGAGCATCTTGAATGGGTGAAGCGCGCCTACTCCATCTGCAGCAGCCCACGAGAAGAGTGCTCCAAGGAGTCCTTTAAGGATCGGCTGCAAACTCTTCGATCCCAAATTAGCAATCATCAGCAAAACATCAAGGAAGAAAAATCATACGCCAGCGCGGAAAAATTTGAATGCAACTTCTCATCAAATGGAAAGCCACGATCGAACTTCCTCAGAATAAATACAGACGGAACAGCGCTCATGGTTGAACTCGGCGGCAGCCCATCTCAAATAACCACACGCTATTTCGGGAAGTACGTTGCGACCGGAAACCAGTTCACCGTGACGTTCAACCGGACGCAGCTGCTTTCCAACGATGAAACAACACAACTTCAGCTTGACGGGAACCTACCTGGGGTACCCCTGAACGACGGCAGATTGGATGCGGCAATGAACGAGCACAAGCTTGTGCTGAGCCGCGCGAATAATGGGCTTCGCGGTCAGTATGTGTACGATTCTAGAAAGCGCGGCAGGTTTGAGATGAGCATCCAATGTGCGCCATCCAAGGAGTAACAAGACGGCGCAAGCATTGCGATCACCGAATCACAGGGGGCGACATCATGATGCTGCGCGGTCGATTCCCGGTCCCGTAGACGTGGAAAGTGGCCCGTCTGGTCCTGATCTGGTCCACATTTCTCGTCCTCCAAGCTGCTAAAATTCACTCTAAGTTACTGATTTTCAACACGTTTGGCTTCACGTCCGGTTCCCGCGGCGTAGGACTGTTAATCCGTAGGTCCCTGGTTCGAGCCCAGGTCGAGGAGCCAAATGATGAAGCCCTGCATGCCAAGCGCGTGTGGGGCTTTTTTCTTTCTTGGCGCCGAGCAAGCAGATCGACGACGCCATTCACCCGACCCCATCCCACATGAAGCCACTCATTCGATTCTTCTTCAGA
>NZ_SNXS01000001.1:0-110421 GCF_004362525.1 Roseateles toxinivorans | reverse complement strand
GGGGCTTTTTTCTTTCTTGGCGCCGAGCAAGCAGATCGACGACGCCATTCACCCGACCCCATCCCACATGAAGCCACTCATTCGATTCTTCTTCAGAACCCTGCGCATCCTGCTCGGCCCGGTCATGCTGCTGAAAGAGCGCCTGTCGCGCCCGGCAGCCCTGCAGCGCTCTGCCGACCGGCAGGCCGAAGTCGATCTCCAGTGCAATAGCCTGGTGCTCTATCAATTCAAGACCTGCCCGTTCTGTATCAAGGTTCGGCAGGAGATGCATCGCCTGTCACTGCCGATCGCGCGGCTGGACGCTCAGCATGACGCTCTGAATCGAACGGCCCTGCTGCAGGGCTCGGGATCGGCCAAGGTGCCCTGCCTGAAGATCACCAACGCCAATGGGTCGGTGCAGTGGCTAACCGAATCCGGCGCGATCATTGACCACTTGCGGGGGCGGTTTGCGGTGTGAGCCATCCGACCTCCACCATGTAGTTCCAGGCTGAGCTACCCCGGGCGGCAACCAGTTCATCTGCACTTAGTGCAGCCATGTATGGTCAGCGTACCGAGCATTGATAGGATCTAGCTACTCACTACGCCTTGTCCCTCTAGCCGTACCTTGAGCAGACAGCCACGCGCCCTCATCGTGGGCCAGAACGGCCGCCTGTGGGCCGACTTCGGGGCTGGGTGACCTGCTCCCATCCAGCCGTACCAAACAAACCAGCAGGCACACCACACCCGGTCTGGCCGATGAACGTAGAGCCAAAACCTGAACGACAGCGAGACGTGCAGCGCCTGCTTGGCCGTTGCATGCTGCGTCTTCAGCAGTACGAGCGCCTGATGAAGACGCTGCTGGTCCACCATGAGTTGGCGGGCCCTGTTGACACGCTGGAGGCCCAGCTCGTGGCGCGCCAGGAGAAGCTCGCCGACAAGACCCTGGGCACCCTGGTCAAGGTCTTGTTCGACACCTATGCTGTGCCCGAGGGCTACGAACGAGAACTGCTGCCTGAGGACAAGACGCCGACGGACCGCATCTCGTTGGCCTTCAGCTTTCGCTTGACGATGCCTCCGGAGCAGTTGGCCCAGACGCGAGCCGCCATCGAAGAATTGGTCACGCTGCGTAACGAACTCGTGCACGACCTAATTGAACGCTTCGACGTCTGGACCGAAGACGGATGCACCGCCGCCATCAAGCACCTAGAGACGTGCTACGAGCGCATAGACCGCCACCATGGTGAACTCGCGGACTGGGCCATGAGCGTGGACGAAGCACGAGCCAAAGTGGCGGCGTTCGCCCAGACAGAGAGCTTCAAGGACATGATGCTTAACGGCATCGCGCCGGACGGGACCTTCGAGTGGCCTGCCACCGGCATCGTTCGCGTTCTGAGAGAGGCCGGCAGGCGAGCCTCGGAGCGCGGCTGGTCGCGACTAGATCACGCGCAGGCGTGGATAGAGGCTCATCACGCCCAGCAGACGCCTGCAAAGTACGGCTGCCGGACGTGGCCGCAGGTACTCAGCGATTCGCGGCTGTTCGACCTCGAGTACCGCATCGGCGAGGATGGGCGCAAGGTCGCTTGGTTCCGCGCGCGTCCGGACCATTGAAGTTGAGCCAATGAGCGGCTGCACTTGCTGGCTCGCAGGTCGCCGCGACGGCCGAAGTATTGATGTCATGCTGCTTCATCCAAAGGTGCATTACCCGTGAAACAACTGTGGGCAACGACGTCAATTGGCCCCCAGGACTAGACTCCCGCCGGGTCCATCCCGTTTTCCAACCGCAACTTGGAGATGCGCATGAAGCTACGTTCCTACCTCGCCGCCGGTGCCTTGATGATTTCGAGCGCGGCCTTCGCGTTTCATTGCCCGGCCGACATGAAGAAGATCGACGAGGCGCTGGCCAAGAGCCCGAAGCTGACCGCCGAGCAGATGACCGAGGTGAAGAAGCTGCGGGCCGACGGTGAAACCCTTCACAAGGCCGGCAAGCACCAGGAGTCGGTGGACACGCTGGCCAAGGCGATGAAGATGCTGAGCATCCAGTAGGGCCGCTGCCGCACCCGGGCGCTGCTCACTTGCCAGGCGCCGTCTCAGCCTCTTCAGCCGTCCGCGCCACCAGCTCGGTCTCGTTCCACAACTCGATCAGGCGCTTCGGCGTCGGATCGCTGTTGTGGCCGAGGATGCTCACGCTGGCGGGGTTGAGGACGAAGTGCTGCCCGGCGTTGATGGGCAGGCCAATCCATCGCGCGGCCAGGGCGGAGCCCAGATGGCCGTGGGTGAACAGCGCCACATTGCCGTGCATGCTGCACAGGTGGGTGATGAGGCGGTCGACGCGGCTGGCCATCTGCGCCGGCGACTCGCCGTGGGGGCAGCCGTCCTGCCAAACGCTCCAGTTGGGCCTGTCCTTGCGGATGTCGGCGGCACGCAGGCCCTCGAAATCACCGTAGAGCCATTCGGCCAGCTTGGGCTCGACCTCGCTGCCCGAGGCCAGTTCGGCGAGTTCGCAGGTCTTCTGCGCCCGGATGCGGGGGCTGACGAGCACATGGCTGAACTCGACGTCGATCAGCCGGTAGGCCAGCGCCCGTGCCTGCGCCTCGCCATGTTCGGTCAGCGGGATGTCGCTGGTGCCGGTGTGCTGCCCGGTCAGGGTCCAGGCGGTTTCGCCGTGGCGGATGAGATAGATCGTTGGCAGTGCTTTCAAGCGAGCTCCCTTGTTTGATGACGACCGTGCGGCCGTGCGGCCCATTGTGCGCGCCGGTGCACCTGGCCTTCTAGCGGGTTCACCGCCATACCCGCGCCTCAGCCCAGCGGCTTCGCTTCCAGCCGGTTCGCCGGGTACTGCTTCAGGAAGGCCGCGGCCTCGGCCACCGGGCAGTTCAGCCAGGCGTCGTATTCGGCCTCGTCCAGAATCACCACCATGCGCTTCTCTTCGCCCGGCTTGTGCATGCGCTCATAGATCTCGTGCCCGGCGCCGCTGATCGTCAGCATCGTGAATGACAGCACCTCCTTGCCGTCCTTGTCGCGCCAGTAGCCCCACAGCCCGGCCAGGCCCAGGGGCAGGCCATCGCGGCGGCTGATGGCCCACTTCACGGCTTTGCCTGTTTCCCAACAGGGTTCATACACCGCTTCGGCCGGAATGATGCACCGCCGCCCCTTGGCCCAGGCGTCGCGAAAGCTGGGCTTCTCGGCCACCGTCTCGCTGCGGGCATTGAAGGTCTTGCGGCCGAAGGCCAGGTCCTTGGCCCATGACGGCAGCAGGCCGAACAGGCCCAGCTGCGCCTCGCGCTCCATCTCTGGCCGGTGTTTGGCGGCCACGATGAAGGGCGCCAGATAGCCCGGGAAGACCAGCTCAGGCGGCTCCGTGCCCTTGGGCCGCTCGACGCCAAAGTAGGTCAGCAGGCGGTCGGTTGAAGTGACGGTCTGGTAGTTCGAGCACACAGGCACACCTCGCTATCGTCGATACGGCACATCGTGCGGCCGTGCTCGGCGTCAAACTGATGGCGCAAACCTACCACATCGAACGGCTTCGACTTAAGCTGCTGGCCCCGGGCCTCACAAGCCGCGAACCACAGGAACAAGCCGCCCCATGCACATCGCCATCCTCACCTTCGAGGGCTTCAACGAGCTGGATTCGCTGATCGCCCTGGGCATACTCAACCGCGTCAAGAAACCCGGCTGGCGGGTGTCGCTCGCCAGCCCCACGGCCAGGGTGCGCTCGATGAACGGTGTGGTGCTGGAGGCGCAGGCCTCCTTGCAGGACGCGGCCGAGGCCGACGCGGTGATCGTCGGCAGCGGCATGCGAACGCGCGAGGTGGTGGCCGATGCGGCGCTGATGGCCCAGCTGAAGCTCGACCCGCGCGGCCAGTTGCTGGGCGCCCAGTGCTCGGGCACCCTGGTGCTGGCCAAACTGGGCCTGCTGAACGGCGTGCCGGCCTGCACCGACCTGACCACCAAGCCCTGGGTGCAGGAGGCCGGCGTCGAGGTGCTGAACCAGCCGCTGTTCGCGCGGGGTAATGTGGCCACCGCCGGCGGCTGCCTGGCCTCGATCTATCTGGCGGCCTGGGTCATCGCCCGGCTGGACGGCATGGAGTCCGCGAGGAGCGCGTTGCACTATGTCGCGCCGGTGGGCGAGAAGGATGAGTTTGTGGCGCGTGCGCTGCGCCATGTCGAACCCTGTCTGGGCGGCGAAGCGCTGACCGAGGCCTGAACACCCGGCTCTTACAATAGCTCGACTCTTTGACGCCCCCCGCGCGCCAGACCGCCTCCAAGATCGCAAGATGTTGGAGGCTTTTCCTTTTGACTTCAGCCCCAGCCCGAAAGCCCGCCATGAGCACCCTGCCGAACTGCCCGCAGTGCCAATCCGAACTGACCTATGAGGACGGCGCGACGCTGATCTGCCCGGAGTGCGGCCATGAGTGGGCGCCAGGCGCCGCGGCCGCCGCGGAGGACGGGCCGCGTGTGATCCGCGACGCCAATGGCAATGAGCTGAAGGACGGCGACACCGTCACCGTGATCAAGGACCTGAAGATCAAGGGCTCGTCCCTGGTCGTCAAGGTCGGCACCAAGGTCAAGAACATCCGCCTGGCCGAGGGCGACCATGACATCGACTGCAAGATCGACGGCGTCGGCGCGATGGGGCTGAAGTCGGAGTTTGTGAAAAAGGTCTGAGGGAGCCGCCGCCATGCCCGAGAACACCGCCGATGCCTTCGTGAAACCCTTTGTCTACGAGACGCTGACCTCCAAGGCCCTGCATTTCACGATCTCGGAGATCCAGAGCCGCATGCAGCCGCAGCGGCCCTATGCGCTGGACCTCGAATACACGCAGACGATGATGGCCGTGCTGCTGTTCAACAACCAGCCCGAAACGCTGGCGATGATAGGCCTGGGAGGCGGCTCGCTGGCCAAGTTCTGCTACCACCACCTGCCCAGGACGCGCATCCAGGTGGTCGAGATCAATCCGCACGTGATCGCCCTGCGCGACGAGTTCAAGGTGCCGCCAGACGACGAGCGCTTTAAGGTCAGGCGTGGCGACGGTGCCGAGTTCGTGCGTTTCGCGCCCAGTCCGGTCGATGTGCTGATGGTCGATGGCTTCGACAGCGAGGGCCAGCCACCCGAGCTGTGCTCGCAGCGTTTTTATGACGACTGCCTGGATGCCTTGCAGCCGAACGGCATCCTGGTCGTGAACCTGCATGCCGGTCACCGCAAACACGACACCTTTCTTTCACGCATCAGGCGCAGCTTCGGTGATGAGGTGCTGGTCGTCGGAGATGCCGACTGCTGCAACAACATCGTGTTCGCCTGCCGCGGCTCGCTGGTCCAACGCTACAAGCCCACGGCGATGCGCAGGCCCAGACACATCGACGCAGCGACCTGGGCCGAGCTGAGGCCGGCCTTCGACAAGGTGGCCGCAGCCTGGGCAAAGCGGGCCGCGGACTGAATCGCCTCCGGCCTCAGCCGAAAAAGCTCTGCCGATACGCACCGGGCGCCATGCCCGTGTGCCGCTTGAAGCAACGGTTGAAGTGAGCCTGGTCGGCATAGCCGCACAGAAAGCCGGCTTCGGCGAGCGGGTGCCGGGTTTCCAGCAGCCACCAGGCGGCAGCGCGCAGGCGCACCTCGGCCAGCAATTGCGAGACGCGCAGGCCATGCTGCTGCAGATGGCGCTGCAGGCTGCGCGGCGACAGCGCGAGCCCCTGGGCCAGCGACGCCACGCTGGGCGGGTGCATCAGGTCCTGCAGCAGGCGCCGGGCGCAGTGCTGGGCCAGCTCCGGCCAGGGCAGTGCCTGGCACAGATCCAGCGGCAAGGCGGGTGCGCGGGCTGCCGCGGCAGGCCCGGCATCGGCCGCGCTGTCCGGCACCTGCCAACTCAGATGCCAGCTACCGGCCGCGCCCGCCTCGGCCAGCGCGCGCAAGGCCTCACCATCACCCCGGGGAAATGCCGGCACCGCGCCCGCGCGGGCCTGCACCTGCTGCAGGCCCAGCGACTGCAGCAGCGCGCACAGCAGGCCCAAGACGACCAGGCTTTCGGCGGCCATCGGCGGCTCACCGGCGCGCAACGACACATGGCGCAGTCTGGCCTCATGGCCACCCAGCTGCAACAGCTCGACGCGGTGGCGCGAGTGCACGTATTTCTCCAGCCGACTCCAGCGTGCCAGCAGGCTGGCGACATCGGGTGCCGAGACCAGTGCGCGATGCAGTGGCGCATGGTCCTGCCCATGAAAGCCCTGACCCAGCTGCGGCAACAGGGCCCAGCCGCCCCGCGCCAGCGCGGCACCGACCAGGGCCCGCTTGGTCTGCAGCGCGACGTGCGCGCCTGCGGCCGCGTCGGGCAACGCCGGGCCGTCGCTGCCAAGGCCCAGGCGCTGCAGGCCGGCGTGCATCACGGCCACCATGGCGGCGCTGGCAAAGTCGCTCACAGTCGAGTCGTGGCCTGGGATTGCATGGCGGCAAGCATATCGCTGGCGAGCACCGGCAGCCGCGTGGCTCGGCAGCCGCTGGCCGCAGCCAGCGCATTGGCAATGGCCGCCGCGGCGCAGACCATGGCCGTTTCACCGGCGCCGGTCGGCGCTTGGGTCGAGTCGATCAGTTCCACGGCCAGCGGCGGCACCTGGGGCAGGCGCGGTATCGGCGCCTCGGCAAAGCTGGTGGCAGCCACTGCCGAGCTGCCCACTGGCAAACCATCGCTGAGCACCATGGCCAGGCCCCACACCAGATTGCCCTCGCACTGGGCGCGCACCTGATCGGGGTTGATGATGTGGCCGCAGTCATGCACGCAACTCAAACCCAGCACACGCCATTCGCCGCTGGAGGCATCGACCTCGACCTCGGCCACGGTGGCCGCATAGCTCAAGCCCTTGTAGATGCCGCAGGCCAGGCCACGCGCGCGCAGCTTTCCCGGCACAATGGGCAAGACATGACCCCATCGCCCCAGCCGGGCCGCCTGCCGCAGCACCGCACCCAGCCGCGAATCATCGATATGCGCCAGGCGAAAGGCGAGCGGGTCAGCGCCCGCCTTGTCGGCCAGCAGGTCCCAGGCGGTCTCCAGCGCAAAGGCATTGGGGCCGGCACCCAGGCCGCGCCAGGGCCCGGTGAACACCGGCAGCCGCGCGAGATCGAACTCGATGCGCTGCTGCGGCACCCGATAGGGCAGCTGGGCACTGCGCGCCGCGCCGGCATCGCCAACGAAGCTGGACACGGTCTGCATCCAGCGAGGCATGGCCGCATTGGTGAACAGGATGTGGCTGGTGGCGAAGGCATGCCACCATTGCTGCACCCGGCCCTCGTGCAGGCGGGCGCGGATGCGGTGCTGCGAGGGCGGGCGGTGAAAGCCCTGCTGCAGCTCCTGCGCCCGGCTCCATTGCACCTTGACGGCGCCTCCCAGCCGCCGTGCCAGCACCGCCGCCTCCATCTCGACGGTGCACAGCATGCGGCCGCCGAACGCGCCGCCGATGCGACAGGCCTGCACCCTGACCTGAGCCTCGTCGAGCCCGAGCTGGCGGGCCACCGCATCGCGCTGGTAGAAGATGTCCTGGCTTCCGACCCACAGGCGCAGCAGGCCCTCCGGTTGAGACCATTGCGCCACCGCCGCGCGCGGCTCCAGAGCGCCATGGGCGGCCAGCGGCACCTGCAGCAGCAGATCAATGTCCCATGGCGCCTGAGCGACGGCCGCATCGTCGCGCAGCCGGTGCGCCAGGGTACCCTTGGCCAGCCGGGCATTGACATCGATCAGGGCCTCCACATCGGTCGCTTCAAACCCGCCCTCGATTTGCCATTCGACGGCCAGTGCCGCCTCGATGCGCACCAGAGCGCCCGGTGTGCGCGCCACGATGCCCACGCCCTCGCTGCCGCCCATGCGCAGGCCGGGGTCGCGCAGCAGCGCAACGAAGCCCGGCACGGCGCGGGCCGCATCCTCGCTCAGGGTCTTGGCCCGCGAGGCCAGCTCGGGCGACACCGGCGCACGCAGCACACGCCCGTAGACCATGCCGGCCAGGCGCACATCGGCGGCATACAGCGGCGCACCGCGCACGATGGCCAGGCCCTGCTCCAGCGGCGCCGGCCGGCCCACATGGCGGCCCCTGCCCGCAAAGCTGCGCAGGCTCTCGACCGGCCGCGGTTCGGCGGCCAGCAGGCCCTGAGTCTGGCCGCGGGCCAGCGCATCGCGCAGGGTCGCGCAGGCCTGGGCCAGCAGCAGGGCGAACTCGCGGATCGAGTCACTACCGACAGTGGCCTTGACGCGGCGTATCGTGCGAGTGTCGGGCAGTCGGACCTGCACCGCCGCCCAGGCCACGCCCAGCTCCTCGCTGGCCACCTGCTTCAATGCGGTCAGCATGTTCTGCCCCATTTCCGCGCGCGGCAGATAGAGGGTGTAGCGCCCCTGCTCATGACGCAGCCAGGACATCGCATCCTCGGCCGTGGGCAAGGGGCGCTTGGGCAGCACCGGCAACAGACTGCAGCCAGGCAGCGCAATGGCAACGGTCAGCCCACCCGCGGCCAGGCCGAGAAAACTGCGGCGCTTCATGGCTGCGCCCTTTGCGCGGCGCGGTGCACCGCCTGGCGTATGCGCTGCTGGGTGCCGCAGCGGCACAGGTTGCCGGCCAGCGCGGCGTCGATGTCGGCGTCACCCGGGCGGGGCTGCCGGCGCAGCAGGGCCACGGCGGACATGATCTGCCCGGCCTGGCAATAGCCGCACTGCGGCACCCGCTCGTCCAGCCAGGCCTGCTGCACCGGATGCAGCGCCTCACCGTCGCGGCTCAGGCCCTCGATGGTGGTGATCTGTGCGCCCAACACATCCTGCGGCCGCAGCAGGCAGCTGCGCCTTGGCTCGCCGTCCACCAGCACGGTGCAGGCGCCGCACTGGCCCAGGCCGCAGCCCAGCTTGGCGCCGACCAGGCCCAGCACCTCGCGCAGCACGAACAGCAGCTGCTCGTCCTGCCAGATGGGCGGCACGTCGTGCCGCTCGCCGTTGATATGCAGTTCCATGATCCGGTCTCCTGTCGGGAGCCCGGATCGTCGGCCGGTGGCGGCGGTGCGTCTTGAACCAACGCGCCAATCGCACCGCCGCGGGCCTGTCAGCCCTCGGCCACGCCGCGCCGCCGGGTCGCGGCCATGCCCAGCAGGGCCAGCGCCGTCAGGGCCAGCGTGGCGGGCTCGGGCACCTGGGCAACGCCCTGGGCATAGCTGGCAAAGCCGCCGAAGTCGAGGAAGCGCTGCGCGCTGGCCGAGTCGGCAAAGCCGTCGAAGGTGAAGCTGACGTCGTAGAAGGCGGTCTGCCCGGCGCCCATCACGCCGAAGTCGAACAGCGGAAGCTCCCAGTCGGCCTCGGTGGCGATGGCCGTGTAGTTGAGCGCGTCGGGCGTCCAGGGGTTGCCGACCCAGGTGTCGCCCTGCACGTCGCCGGGGCGCAGCATCTGCGTGGCCGCATCGGTGCGCGCAACCTTCAGGCTCAGGCTGCCGGTGCTGAAGGCGCCGGCCCCATTGCTCCAGGGCATGGACTGGTAGGCGCCATTGGCCTCCGGACGCACCCAGGACCAGCCGAAGTACATGCCCAGATGGCGGGCCTCGGCGCCCGTGTTCGTGACCGATTGGGCGCTGAAACTGACGATCGCCGTCGTGCCCGAGACCTGGCCGACGTAGTTGTTGTCGAGCGTGCCGGCGAGCGGGTCGTACTGCGCCCACACCGGGCCGGCCTGCGCCGCCGGGGCGGTGGCCAGCGCGGCGCAGAGCGCCAGCAGGGTCAGACTGAAGTAGCGCTGGGTGGTAGCCATGGGTGAGTTGCTCCGGGTGGTGGGGTTGAAGGCCTTGGACTGCCGGATAGTGTCGACGCACGCCGTCCCGGCTTGATTTCAGGGCGCTGGTTTCGCGGGTTTCATTTGTTTCAGTGCCCGCAGCGCGCCGCAGGCGGCCCTACCCGCAGCTGCTGCATACTGGTGCATCCCTGCACCCGTGGAATGCGCAAGATGACGATGGCGACGAGCCTGCCCGCTCCGGCCCGGCACCTGGCCTGGCACAAAGCCATGGCCTTGCTGCTGTGCCTGCAACTGCTGTGGCCCGCCACGGTGGTGGCCGAGCCGGCGCGGCTGCGCATCGCCCAAACCGAGGGCATGGGCTATCCGCTGCTGACCCTGAACGGCCCGTCGGAGGTCAGCGGCGGTTTTCTGAAAGAGCTTGGCGATCGCGTCGCCGAGTTGCTGGGCACCCAGGCCGAACACATCGTCTATTCGCGCCGCCGCGTCGAGCAGGCGGTGCTCGGTGGCAGCGCAGACATGCTCTGCTATTCCAGCCCGCTGTGGGTCAAGAACGTTGACGAGCACTGGACGATTGCGCTGCTGCCGCAGATCGAGCGGGTGGTCGTGCCGGCCGCTTCGAGCCTGGTCTACGGCGGCCCCGAAGACCTGGCCGGCATGCGCATCGCGGTGATGCTGGGCTACAACTTCCCGGCACTGCAGCCCTTGTTCGACAGCGGCCGCGCGACCCGTGTCAACGAGACCCGGGTTGACCTGCTGTTCCGCCAGCTGGAGCTGGGCATTGCCGACGCCATGATCGTCTCCGAGGCCGAGATCGAGGGCTATTTCAAGACCCGGCCGGCCGAGCGCGAGCGCTACAAGGTCAGCAGCAAGGCCTACTCCTCGGTCGATACCCGCTGCCTGGTCTCGCCCCAGTCGAACTGGGCGCTGACGGCCATTGACCGGGCCCTGCTGACGATGCTCAAGAGTGGCGAGATCGCCCGCATGGCCCAACGTTACGGCATGAGCATGCGCTGAGGCCGACGGCGCTCAGGCCGGCAGCGCCGCATCGCGCAGCCAGGCCTTCAGCCAGCGGCAGAAATGCCGTGCCGTCTCGGGCCTGGCGCTGCGCGGATTGACATAGGCCTGATAGCTGGCATCGCGGCGCACCAGATCGGGCGTGGCCAGCACCAACTGACCCTGGCTCAGCGCCACCGCCACCAGGGCCAGTGGCGCGACCAGATGGCCCATGCCGGCCATCGCCGCCGGTATGGCCAGGAAATAGTGGTCGAAGCTGGCGCAGATGGCGGGCGCCCCGCCCTCGGGCCGCACCTGGCGGGCCCAGGCCAGCAGCGCCTCGGGGCGCGAATGGGTGGCCAGGAACTGCCACTCGGCGACCGGCCGCTGCGCCCAGTCGCACTGGCGCTGTGGCGCGGCCACGCACACCAGCACCTCGCTGCACAGCAGCCACTGCTCTGCGTCGCCGAGGTGCAGATCGCGGGTGATCAGCACATCGTAGGCATCGTCCGGGCCGGGGGCGTCCAGCGAGGTGACCAGATCGACGCCCACCGGTGGCGTGGCCGCAAAGTGCGGCAGCGCCGGTATCAGGCTGCCCATCGCAAAGGTCGGCAGCGAGGTGCGCACGATCAACCGCCCGGCCGCGGGCTGGCGCTGGGCCATCTGCCGGCTCGCCAGTTCGATGGCTGCCATCGGTTCCTGAACCGCATCGAAGTACAGCCGCCCGCCATCGCTCAGCGTTACCGCGGTGCCCTGGCGATGGAACAGCGCAAAGCCAAGATGGCGCTCCAAGGTCGCGACATGGCGACTGACCCCACCCTGGGTGATGCCCAGCGCCCGCGCCGCACGGCTGAAGTTGAGCTGGCGCGCCGCCTCGACGAAGACGCGGACGGCGTTCAGCGGCGCCGCCGCCTCGCTATCGCTTTTACTCATCGCTCAGCCTCATTTGCAGATGACCTGGCAAGACTTTTCACCTTGGAAGCGTCATTATCAAGGCAGCAGCTGCTTCGGATTCGATGCAATTTCTTCATCAAGACAGCTGCCAAGAGAGGCCCCATGCCCCAGATACTCCATGCCTGCACCGGCGGCACCCTGTGCCTGCCCGAAACCCTGCTGTGTGATCGGCAGGATGGCGGCCACCTGATCGTCAACCCGCCGCGCCCGGTGTGGGAGCGCCATGAGCTGGCCCCGCTGGAGCTGGCCCTATGGTCGCTGCTGGTGGCCGCCACCGGCCGGGCCATGCTGGAGACCCTGCCCTGCCTGAGCGATGGCTGCATCAACTACTGGGAAGCTGGCAACTGGGCACTGAACGACGCGGCCGCGCCGGTGGGGCCCAAGCACGTGCGCGAGCACCGGCGCGTGCATCTGCACCTGTTCGGCCGCAGCCGCCAGGCCCGCCATGCTGACTGGCGCTGGGGCGAGTCGCCACGCTTTCCGGACTACCGGGATGTCAAGACCTGGAGCGCAGCGATGACGCCGCTGGACGCCGCCGAATGCGCGGCAGTGGCGCAGCGCGTGGGCGAGCTGCTGGCCAGCGAGATGCGGCTGGCACCATGAGCCCCGCCCGACCGCCCGAAGGGGCGAATTCCCGCTTGGCGGGACAGCGCGTAGCGCGAAGGGTGCACCAATGAGCGCCACCACACTGGCCCTGGTGCTGGCCGGCGCGTTGTGCCATGCACTATGGAACATCGCCGCCAAACGGGTGGCCTCGGGCGCGGCCAGCGCGGTCGCCTTTGTCTGGCTGTTCGGCTGCGTCAGCCTGGTTTTCGCCACGCCGCTGGCACTGTGGACCTGGCACAGGCAGCCGCAGCACTTCGATGGCTGGATGTGGGCTGCGGCACTGGGCAGCGGCCTGGTCCATGTGGGCTACTCGCTGGTGCTGCAGCGCGGCTACCGGGTGGCCGACTTCGCCGTCGTCTATCCGGTGGCGCGGGGCAGCGGCCCGTTGCTGGCCGTGCTGGGCGCGGTGCTGTGCCTGGGCGAGGTGCCCAGTGCGCTGGGTTGCCTGGGCGTGGCCCTGGTGCTGGGCGGGGTGATGCTGACGGCCAGCGGCCAACAGGCAGCCAGCGTCGATGCGAGCCGCCGCCGCCTCGGCGTGGCCTGGGGGCTGCTGACCGGCCTTTGCATCGCCAGCTACACCGTCATCGACGGCTGGGCGATCAAGAGCCTGGGCATGGCGCCACTGCTGTTCTACACCGTGGGCCTGGCCATGCGCACCCTCGCGCTGGCACCCTGGGCGCTGCGCCGGCCGGCCGCCCTGCTGAGTCAGGCGCGCAGCCACAAGGGCGCGATCCTGGTCGTGGGCCTGCTCTCGCCGCTGGCCTATTCGCTGGTGCTGTTCGCGCTGCAGCGAGCGCCGCTGAGCTATGTCGCGCCGGCGCGCGAGGTCTCGATGCTGCTCGGCACGGTACTCGGCGCGCGCCTGCTCAAGGAGGCGCTGACCAGCCGCCAGTTGCTGGCTGCGGCACTGATGCTGATCGGTGTGGCCGGGCTGGCCCTGGCCTGAGTCGAGCCCGCCCACCAACAAGCTAGGGATACGCAGCCCTTGAATTGGCCTTTCCAATGGCGCAGACTTTTCCCGGACCACGACCGTGCAGGGAGACCCATCGTGTCCCATACCCCCCGCGACGATGCCGCACGCAAGCGCGTTTGGCGCATCACAGCCAATGCCCCGCAGGGCGAGTATCTCGATCGCGACGAGGCCGCGCGCCGCGACCGCCAGGCTCTGCAAGCCGACGCCGGCTGGCAGCAGTCTTCGTTCGATCTGAGCATGGGCGCCGAGGTCCATGACGCCTCGAACACGCTCAGCGACAAGATGTTCGACGAACTGTTCAAGCGCTGAAGGCGCCTCCTCACACTCAGGTGTGCGCTGCTGTGATGGTTCGCATGAATTGAGCCTGTCTCAACCGACGGGGATTGAAGATCTCCATCGCTTGCGCGTAAGCTCGGCCATCGGAACAGGCCAAGGAGCTAGCAATGGCGTTGCGGTTAACCCTCCTGTGCGCTGTCGCAGGCATCTGCTCGTCGCCGAGCGTCTGGGCCGGGCGCCCGCTGAGCAGCGACGACGCCGCCACCGCCGATCCAGGCACCTGCCAGGTCGAGAGTTGGCTGGAGCGACAAGGCGGTGACCGGACACTCGTCATCGCCCCGGCCTGCGGCATTGCCCCGGGCATGGAACTGGCCGCCGACTACAGCACCCTCCACCCGCGCGACGTGCTGCATGCCGGCGCGGGCCTGGCTTTCAAGTGGGTACCCGAAACCTGGGCCTGGGACACCCCGGCCGGCGCGGTGCAGCTGGGACTGAAGCTCAGCGCCAGCTGGCTTCGACCTTCGGGCACCGGCTGGCAGCACAGCGAGCTTGGTGCGCTGGGCCTGCTGACGCTGCAGCCGCACGAGGACTGGGCACTGCATGCCAATCTCGGCCGCGTGCGCGAGCGCAGCAGCGGCAGCGGCGCCACCCTGCTCAATCTGGCCCTCAGCTGGACGCCGACGGAGCAGGCGCAGCTGTTTGCCGAGACCCTGGCCAACAACCGGCGCCAGGTCTTTGGCGGCACCGTCAACACCGTGGGCGGGCGCTGGTGGCTACTCAAAGATGTGCTGGGCCTGGACCTGACCGCCAGTCGCGAGGCGGGTAGCGGCGCCCGTACCGTCTGGAGCCTCGGTTTTGGCTGGTACGGCCTGCGCCTGCCCTGAAGGACCACGACATGAAGCTTCGTACGCAAATCATTGCCCTCGGACTGGCCGGCGCAGCGCTCGCGCTGGTGGTGGGCGGCATCGGCCTGCTGGCCTCGGCCAATCTGGGCACCGCCATCGATGACGCCATCCAGTCGGGTCAGGCCCTGCAGGCCAGCCAGGAGGCGGACATGATGCATGACGCCATCCGGGGCGACGGCCAGCTGGCCCTGTTCGGTGCGCTGCAGAAAAGCCCCGAGCGCATTGCCGAGGCCGAGAAGGGCCTGGCCGATCATGGCGCCACCTTCAACAAGGCGCTGGAGCGGCTGGAGGGCCTGCCGCTAAGCGACGCCAGCCGCAGCGCGCTGAACAAGGTCAGGCCGCTGGTCAAGTCCTATATCGCCGCCGCCGAGCAGACCATCAAGGCCTCGAGGACCGGCCAGGAAGAAGCCGAGAAGGCGGTGCCCGGCCTGCAGGCCGCCTTCACCGAGCTCGAGCGCGAGATGGCGGCCCTGTCCGACTCGATCGAGCAAAGCGGTGACGCGCTGAACGGGCAGGCCAAGGGCGGCGTCGGCCAGACGCGCTGGGCCATCATCCTGGCCCTGGTCGCGGCCACTGCGCTGATGCTGGGCCTGTCGCTGTGGCTGGCGCGCCGCATGACCCTGCCGATGGCCCATGCCGTGGCGGTGGCCGACAGCATGGCCAAGGGCGATCTGACCGCGGTCATCCACCCCAGCGGCAACGACGAGAACCTGCAGCTGCTGCAGGCCATGGCGCGCATGCAGTCCAGCTTTGCCGGCATCGTGCGCGAGGTCAAGGGCAATGCAGACCGCGTGGCCAGCGCCAGCGCACAGATCGCCGATGGCAACCAGGACCTGTCCAGCCGCACCGAGCAGCAGGCGAGCTCGCTGCAGCAGACGGCCGCGACCATGGACGAGCTCGGCGCCACGGTGCGCAACAACGCCGACAACGCCCAGCAGGCCAATCAGCTGGCGCTGGGCGCGGCCAGCATCGCCGTCAAGGGCGGCACGGTCGTGGGCCAGGTGGTCGAGACAATGAAGGGCATCAATGACAGCTCGCGCAAGATCGCCGACATCATCGGTGTCATCGACGGCATCGCCTTCCAGACCAATATCCTGGCCTTGAATGCGGCCGTCGAGGCCGCCCGGGCCGGCGAGCAGGGCCGCGGCTTTGCCGTGGTGGCCGGCGAGGTGCGCAGCCTGGCGCAGCGCTCGGCCGCTGCGGCCCGCGAGATCAAGGCCCTGATCGGCGCCAGCGTCGAGCGCGTCGAGCAGGGCTCGACCCTGGTGGACCAGGCCGGCCAGACGATGAGCGAGATCGTCAGCGCGATCCAGCGCGTCAATGACATCGTGGCCGAGATCAGCTCGGCCAGTGCCGAGCAAAGCAGCGGCGTCAATCAGGTCGGCAAGGCAGTGACCTCGATGGAGCAGGCGACGCAGCAGAACGCCGCGCTGGTGGAGCAGAGCGCCGCAGCCGCCGAGGGCTTGCGCCAGCAGGCTGACGAACTGGTGCGAGCGGTGGCGGCATTCAGGCTGAGCGCGCCGGGCTGACCCGGCCAACTTTGCCGCAAGTTCGGCGCCTCGTCCCCGGCATCGCGACCCGGTGGCGAGTACGGGCATCGGGCACACCGATTGCTCCGCTCTGCCGCGCACCTCTGCGCTCAGGAGTCTCGCCATGGCCTTTTCCTTGCGCCCCCTTCACCATCTTCACTCCCTTCTGGGTTCCGTGCTGCTCGCCGCAGCCGGGGCCGTGCATGCCCTCGGCGGCCAGATGGTGGTCAGCGCCGGCTTGACGCAGCCGCTGCACATCAGTGCGCCGGCTGGCGATGACCGGCTGTTCGTGCTGGAGAAAGGCGGCCTGGTGCGCATCGTGTCCGGCGGCGTGCTGCAGGCCACGCCGTTCCTGGATCTGTCGGCCGTTGTGGCCACCGGCGGCGAGCGGGGCCTGCTGGGCCTGGCCTTCGATCCCGGCTATGCCAGCAATGGCCGCTTCTATGTGAACTACATCGACAAGACCTCGCTCAACACCGTGGTGGCCCGCTACCAGGTGGCCGCACCCGGGGCCAACGTGGCCAATGCGGGCTCGGCCCAGACCATCCTGTCGTTCGCGCAGCCGGCCTTCAGCAATCACAAGGGCGGCTGGATCGCCTTCAGGCCGGGCGACGACCAGAATCTGTACATCGCCACCGGCGATGGCGGCGACAGCAACGACCCGCTCAACAATGCCCAGAACGGCAGCAGCCTGCTGGGCAAGATGCTGCGCATCGACGTCAGCGGCAACACGGCCGGCTACACGGTTGCCGCCAGCAACCCCTTCGTCGGCAGCGCAAGCACCCGCGAGGAGATCTGGGCCCTGGGCCTGCGCAACCCCTTCCGCAACAGCTTCGACCGCAGCAACGGCGACTTCTGGATCGCCGACGTGGGCCAGGGCCAGCGCGAGGAGATCAACTTCGAGGCCGGTGGCAGCGCCGGTGGCCTCAACTATGGCTGGCGCCTGCGTGAGGGCACGATTGCCACGCCCGGTGTCGGCGGCAACGCACCCGGCCTGACCGACCCGGTGTTCGACTATGCGCACCTCAACGTGGCAGGCGGCCTGGGCGACTCCATCATCGGCGGCTACGTCTATCGCGGCCCCAGCATCGCCGGTGCCGACGGCCGCTACTTCTTCGGCGACTTCGTCAGCGACCGCATCTTCTCGTTCGCCGTGGGCGCCGGCGGCACGCCGATGGACTTGCGCGACGACACCAACGCCTTCCTGGGCGGCACCGGTCTGAGCGGACTCGACTCGTTCGGCGAGGATGGCAGCGGCCGGCTCTATGCCGTGGGCATCAACGGCGTGGTCGTGCGAATGGTGCCCGAGCCGCACACCTATGGGCTGATGCTGGCGGGCCTCGTGGCGCTGGGCTGGGTGGCGCGCTCGCGACGCGGTTGATGGCGGGTCAGGCTTGCTGATCCACCACGACGGCAAGCCCGCCCAGGTCGGCCGACCTGGCGACCTGCACGCCCAGGTGATGCGCCGCAGCAATGCGTCGCACGATCGACCAGCCCAGCCCGCTGCCGCTCTCTTCGCTGCCCAGCACGCGGAAGAAGCGTTCGCCCAGGCGCCGGCGGTCGGCCTCGTCCAGGCCCGGGCCGCTGTCTTCAACCTTCAGTTGCACCCGCCCCTGAGGCTGCGACACGCTGACCAGGACGCGCGCACCGGCAGGGCTGTAGCGCAGCGCGTTGTCGACCAGATTGCGCACCAGCACCGCCAGCAGCGTGGGCTCGCCCGGCAGCCTGCAGGCGCCGTCGGCCTCAAGCTCCAGCGTCTGGCGCTTGGCGGCGGCCCGGGGGGCCAGTTCGGCCAGCACCTGGCGGGTCAGCGCCGTCAGATCCAACTCCGAGGCGGCCGGTGCGCCTGCCGGCAGCGACTGGGCCTCCAATCTTGAGAGGGTCAGGAGTTGCTCGACCAGACGGCTGGCGCGGTCGCAGCCCTCCAGCGTGTGCTGCAGCGCCTGCTGGCGCAAGCCGGCATCGCGCTCGCCCATCGCCACCTGGGCCTGGGCGCGGATGGCGGCGATCGGTGTGCGCAGCTCGTGAGCGGCGTCGGCAGTGAAGCGGCGCTCGGACTCCAGCAGCCGGGCAATGCGCTCGAACAGGCCATTCAGGGCGTCCAGCATCGGCCGCATCTCCGACGGCGCGTCGTGCAGGGCCAGCGGGTGCAGGGCCTGGGCCTCGCGCTCGGCCAGGCTGGCGCCGAGGCGGCGCAGCGGCGCCATGCCGCGGTAGACGGCCCACCAGACCAGCAGCGCCAGCAGGGGCAGCGCCACCACCATCGGCCACAGCGTGCTGCGCAGCACAGCCCAGAGGATGGAGGCACGCGAGCTCAGCTGCTCGCCGACATAGACCTGGACATCGCGCTCGGCGCCCGTCGCTGCGAACACGCGCCAGGCGGTACCCGCTATCTCCGCCGTCCTGAAGCCGGTCTTGAAGGGTTCGCCCGGTCCGACCATGGGCGCACTCGGGGCCTGCGCCGAGCGCAGCGCCAGACGTCCCTCGTGAAAGACCTGGAAGGCAACCTTCGGGGCATAGCGGTGCAGGCTGGGCGCATCGACCGCGTGGTCATCGTCCTCGATCTCGCGGGCCTGCTGCACCACCAGCAGGGCGGCGGCCTGGGCCAGATGGCCGTCGAGCAGCTCATCGAGTTCGTGGCTGACGTCGAACCAGGTCATCACCGCCGTGGCCAGCCAGAGCAGCGACACCGCCGCCAGCACCAGCGCCAGCAGGCGACGCTGCAGGGAGCGAGGCCCGCGCATCACACCGCCGGCACCCGGCGCAGCAGCATGTAGCCGACGCCGCGCACGGTCTGAATCAGGGCGGCTCCGAGCTTGCGGCGCAGGTGGTGGACATGGACCTCGACCGCATTGCTGTCCACCTCCTGGCCCCAGCTGTACAGGTGCTGCTCCAGCTGCTCGCGCGACAGCACGCGGTCGGCATTCAGCATCAGCACCTGCAGCAGGTCGAACTCGCGCTGCGACAGTGTCACCGGCAAGCCGGCCCGCAGCACGGTGCGGGCGGCCGGGTCCAGCAACAGGTCCTGCGCCTGCAGGCACTCCTGCACCTGGCCGTGGGCGCGGCGCACCAGGGCGCGCAGGCGGGCGGCAAGCTCATGCAGATCGACCGGCTTGAGCACATAGTCATCGGCGCCGAGGTCGAGGCCGCGAATGCGCTCGGGCACGGCGTCACGCGCCGTCAGCACCAGCACCGGAAGAGTCACACCGGCGCGGCGCACCGCCGCCAGCACGTCCAGGCCATCCTTCAGCGGCAGCCCCAGATCGAGCACGGCGGCAGCATAGGGCTCGGCACGCAACTCGCGCTCGGCGGCCTCGCCGTCGCGCACCCAGTCGACCTGGAAGCCCAGCTGCCGCAGGCCGGCGCGCAGGCCATCGCCCAGCAGGGTGTCGTCTTCGGCAAGCAGGATGCGCATGGGTCGATTATTCCGTCATCGCAAAGTCAGTCGTCATGATCTTCATCATGTCCCGAACGTGCCGATGCGGCAGGCCTGTCCGCGAGGCCCCCGGCCGGGGCACCCTGCCATTGCAGCCACCAGAAGCCCAGCACCGCCACCAGCATCAGCGCCGCCACCGAGCGCCAGGCGCTGCGGATCGCGTCCTGCGGCAGGCCGGGCTTGCGGCCGCTGACCATCGCGCCGATCAGGTTCTCGCCATGCAGGACGCTGCTCAGGACCACCGCCGCGACATGCAGCCCGACCAGGGCCAGCATCGCGTTGGCCGCCAGCTCGTGCACCTCCTCCAGCCATTCGGGGCCGACCTCGGCGTATATCGCCCAGCCCGAGGCCGTGACCGCCAGCGCCAGGCCCAGCAGGCCGACGATGGCCAGCGCTCCGGCCGGGTTGTGGCCCAGATGGTGCTCGGGCCGGCCCCGTAATAGCGAGCCGAGATAGCGCGCCACTGCCTGCGGGCCGCGCACAAAGCCGGCGAAGCGCGCATAGCGCGTGCCCATCAGGCCCCAGACCAGGCGGAACAGCACCAGACCGGCCAGCGTGTAGCCCAGGCTGACGTGCACGAGGCGCCAGCGCTCGCTCTCGGCCGTCAGATAGGCGCCGGCAAAGCTCAGCACCATCAGCCAATGGAACACGCGCACCGGCGCGTCCCAGATCAACACCTTGCGGGCTTCAGCGGGGAATGCGGACGTAGCGTTCATTGAAATCTCCTTGATCGGCTCGGGTATGGCAGGCGGCGCAGTTGGCGGCGCTTTTCACCGCCGGCAGCTTCCAGGTGGCGGCGGCCACCTCGTCGTGCTTGCGCACAAACCAGGCGGAGCGGGTGATGCGGTCCTGCGGTGGCTCCTCGCGCACCCGCTTGTAGGTACCGGCGTTGGCGCCCAGCCAGGCGGACAGCTCCTTCAGCGTGGCCGGGTCCACCGAAGCATCACTGCCGAAGTGCTGCGGCAGCTGCGTCATCAATCGCTGCCAGGAGGCCGCGGGCAGCATGCCCGGCGGATAGGCCAGATGGCAGGCGGCGCACTCCTGCTGGTACTTTGGCAGCAGCGGCACACGGGCCGTGCGGCCCTCGCCGTCGGCCCATGCCGATGAGGCCAGGGCGAACACAGCCAGCGCGGCCAAGCCGACACGATGCTTGATTCGTTTCATGGAGCATTCCTTGTTCGGGATAGGCAGGGGGTCAGGGCTTGAGCGTGAGCAGCCAGCTCAACACATGGGCCTTCTCGGCGGCGCTGCACTCGCGGTCGAGCACGTCCTTGCAGTTGCGCCGGAACCATTTCTCGGTCTTGGCCGGGTCGGTGAAGCGCTCCGGGTTGAAGGCCGGGGCCAGCGGCGCGATGGCCTTGCCGGTGGCTGCGTGCTTGCCGGCCTGGGTCGGCACGACGCCGTGGCAGGAGGCGCAACTCCATTCGCGCCCCTGGCGCACGGTGAACAGCTGCTGGCCCGCAGCGGGCACGGCCGGCACGCCCGCCTGGGCGCTGTAGCCGGCCAGCAGCTCGGCCGGCGTGGCGGCGACCACGGCGGGTGCCAGCGCGGCAAACAGGACGCTGGCGATGAGTCGATTCAAGACGGTGGGTTTCATGGCATCTCCTTGAATGCCATCGTGCAAGTGCCGGCTTAGGGCTTTCTTAAGCGCGCCGCGGCCGCGCCACCGGGCTTGCGCCAGCGCAAACCGGCGCTGGCGCGACACCGCTTGGTCACCTGCTCTGCCTTAAGCTGCACGCCAGACTTCACTCGATCACCCTCTCATGACCCCTGATGAACTGCTGGATGACAGCGAAGACCCCCGGCACAGCCCGGCCGAGCGGGCGGCGGCGGGCGCGCGCAGCACCTGGGTCAGCGTGGGCGTGAACCTGGTGCTGACGGTGACGCAGATCGTCGTCGGCCTGCTGGCCAAGTCGCAGGGCCTGGTGGCCGACGGCCTGCATTCGCTGTCCGATCTGGTGGCCGACTTCGTGGTGCTGTTCGCCGGCCACCATGCGCGCAAGGATGCCGACGAGGACCACCCCTACGGCCACCAGCGCTTCGAGACCGCCGCCTCGCTGGTGCTGGGCCTGCTGCTGCTGGGTGTGGGTCTGGGCATGCTGTGGTCGGCCGCGACCAAGCTCGAGGCGCCCGAGACGGTGCAGCCGGTGCATATCGTGGCGCTTTGGGTGGCCGGCGGCGCGCTGCTGGCCAAGGAGCTGCTGTTCCGCTACATGCTGGCGGTGGCCAAGCGGGTCAAGTCCAGCATGCTGGTGGCCAATGCCTGGCACGCACGCTCCGATGCTGCCTCCTCCCTGGTCGTCGGCCTGGGCATCATCGGCAACCTGATGGGCTACCCGATCCTGGACCCTATCGCCGCGGCCATCGTCGGCTTCATGGTGGCCAAGATGGGCTGGGGCTTCGGCTGGGATGCGATGCACGATCTGATGGACCGTGCCGTCGATGAGCAGGAGGTCGAGGCGATACGCCGCACGCTGCGCGAAACCCCGGGCGTCAGCGATGTGCATGACGTGCGCACGCGCAAGATGGGCGACATGATCGTTGTCGATGCCCATCTGGAGGTCGATGCCACCTTGACCGTCGAGGCCGGCCACGACATCGCCGTGGCGGCGCGCCAGCGCGTCTTGCAGCGCCACCGGGTGCTGAATCTGATGACCCATGTCGATCCGTACCGGCGCCCCGATCTGGACCACAGGCCTGGCCAATCATGACCGAACAGGGCCTCAGTGCCATCGAGGCACAGCAGCGCCTGGCGCAGGACGGCCCCAACGAGCTGCCGCAGTCGCGCCCGCGCAGCGTGCTGCGCCTGTTGCACGAGGTGGTGACGGAGCCGATGTTCCTGCTGCTGGTGGCCTGCGGCGGCATCTATCTGCTGCTGGGCGACCGCGGCGAGGCGCTGATGCTGCTGGGCTTTGTGTTCGTCGTGATGGGCATCAGCTTTGTGCAGCAGCGCCGCACCGAGCGCTCGCTGCAGGCACTGCGCGAGCTGTCCAGCCCGCGCGCGCTGGTGCTACGCGATGGCCAGGCGCTGCGCATCGCCGGCCGCGAACTGGTCCGCGGCGACATCGTGCTGCTGGCCGAGGGCGACCGCGTGCCGGCCGACCTGTATCTGCTGCAGGCCAACAACCTCAGCGTGGACGAGTCGCTGCTCACCGGCGAGTCCGCGCCCATGCTCAAGCACGCCGGCCCGGCGGACCGTGCCGTGCTGCTCGAGCCCGGGGCTCAGGGCGAGTCCAGTGTCTTCTCGGGCACGCTGGTGACGCAGGGCACGGCCCAGGGCCTGGTGATGGCCACCGGCGAGCGCAGCGCACTGGGCCGCATCGGCAGGTCGCTTGCCGGGCTGGCCCCGCAGGCCACCCCGATACAGCAGGAGACCGATCGCATCGTCAAGCGCGTGGCCGTCATCGGTCTGACGGTGGCTGCCGGCCTGGCGCTGGCCTACTGGGCGCGCACCGGCGACTGGCTGCACGGCCTGCTGGCCGGGCTGACCCTGGCGATGGCCATCCTGCCCGAGGAACTGCCGGTGGTGCTGACGCTGTTCCTGGGCCTGGGCGCCTGGCGCCTGTCGCGTGAGGGCGTGCTGGCACGCAGCGTGCCGGCCGTCGAGCTGCTGGGCGCCACCAGCGTGCTGTGCGTGGACAAGACCGGCACGCTGACCGCCAATCGCATGGAGCTGCGCCGCCTGTCGTCGGCCGACGCCGAGTACGACACCAAGGCCACCGAGCCGCTTCAGGAGGCCCTGCACGGCCTGCTCGAATTCGCCGTGCTGGCCAGCCACCGCCAGGCCTTCGACGCCATGGAGATGGCCATCGCCAGCGCCGGCCGGCGCCTGCTGGCCGACACCGAGCACCTGCACGGCGACTGGACCCTGGTCGACGACTATCCGCTGTCGCGCGAGATGCTGGCGATGTCGCGTGTCTGGCAGTCGCCGGACCAGCGCGAACGGGTGATCGCCGCCAAGGGCGCCCCCGAGGCCATCGTCGACCTGTGCCATCTGGGCAGCGATCAGGCCGGCCGCATTGCCGCCCAGGTGGCGACATTGGCCGCCGATGGCCTGCGCGTGCTGGGTGTGGCCCAGGCCCGCTTTGCCGCCGAGGTGCTGCCCGGCAACCAGCACGAATTCGAGTTCAAGTTCCTCGGCCTGATCGCCCTGGAAGACCCGCTGCGCCCGGAGGTGCCGCAGGCGATCGCCGAATGCCAGGCGGCCGGCATCCGCGTGGTGATGATCACCGGCGACCATCCGGCGACAGCGCTGGCCATCGCGGCCCAGGCGGGTCTGGGCAACCGGGCCGCACCGCTGAGCGGCCCCGAGCTGGCGGCGCTGGACGATGCCGGGCTGCAATCCCGGCTGGCCGACACCACGGTGTTCTGCCGCGTCCAGCCCGAGCAGAAGCTGCGCCTGGTGCAGGCCTTTCGCGCCCGCGGCGACATCGTCGCGATGACCGGCGACGGCGTCAACGATGCCCCGGCCCTGAAGGCAGCGCACATCGGCGTGGCGATGGGCGCGCGCGGCACCGACGTGGCCCGCGAAGCCGCGGCCCTGGTGCTGCTGAAGGACGACTTCGGCTCCTTGCTGACGGCGGTGCGCTATGGCCGGCGCGTCTTCGCCAATCTGCGCAAGGCCATCGTGTTCGTGATCGCCGCCCATGTGCCCATCATCGGCCTGTCGATCCTGCCGGTGCTGCTGGGCTGGCCGCTGTTGCTGATGCCGGTGCACATCCTGTTCCTGCAGCTGATCATCGACCCGGCCTGCTCGGTTGTCTTTGAGGCCGAGGCGCTGGAGGACCAGGCCATGACGGCGCCGCCCCGCAGCCCGCTGGCGCGCCTGTTCGACCGGACCGTGCTGCTGCGCGGCCTGTGGCAGGGGCTGGGCCTGCTGGTGCTGCTGATGGCCGTGTATGCGGGCATGCGCCAGGCCGGGCAGTCTGATGCGGCGGCGCGCGCGCTCAGTTTCATGGTGCTGGTGCTGTCCAACCTGACACTGATACAGGCCAACCGCCGCTGGGGCCGGCCGCGCCAGGCGGGCCCGGCCAACCACCAGTTTGTGTGGATCGCGCTTGCAACGGTCCTGCTGCTGGCCGCGGTGCTGGGCGTGCCGGGCCTGAGCGCGTTGTTCGCGTTCGAGCGCCCGTCGCCGCTGCTGCTGCTGGCGGGCCTGGGCGCGGTCCTGCTGGGCCTGCTGTGGTTCGAAGCGGTCAAATGGATGCTGAGCCGTGGGACTGAAACGCCGGGCCAGGCCCGCATGAGCGGCGAGGCTTGACTCAGGTCAAGCTGCAGGGCAGCGTATCTCCCTACAGTGACTGCAAGCCCCGCTCTCAGAGATCCCATGCCCAGCACCGCGCCGACGCCCCCGCACGCCCTCGACCGCCCTCTGGCCGAGCGCATCGACCCCGCCCTCCACGCCGCCCTGGCCAGCGCCGGTTCGGCCCTGTCCATCGCCTCGCCGCTGCTCGCCCTTGCCGACTGGGCCCTGCATTTGAGCCTGTCGCCGGGCCAGCGCATGGATCTGCTGCGCCTGGCCTTCCAGCAGGGCAACGAGCTGGCCCGCTATGCCCGCGAGCGCCTGGCGGCCACGCCCGAGACCCGAGACGCCGTCGAGCCGCCGCTGCGCGACCGCCGCTTTGCCGCGCCCGAGTGGCAGCAATGGCCCTTCAATCTGATGCACCAGTCGTTCCTGCTGACCGAGCAATGGTGGGCGGCGGCGACGCACGGTGTCTGGGGCGTGGAGAAACATCACGAGGACCTAGTCGCCTTCGGTGCGCGCCAGATGCTGGACATGCTGTCGCCCGGCAACCATCTGGCCACCAACCCCCTGGTGCTCAAGCGCACGCTGGACGAGGGCGGCGCCAATCTGCTGCGCGGCGCGGCCTTTGCCCGCGACGACATCCGGCGCCAGGCGCAGCAGGCACCCGCCGCCGGCACCGAGGCCTTTGTGGTCGGGCGCGACGTGGGCATCACCCCCGGCACCGTGGTGCTGAAGAACCGCCTGATGGAGCTGATCCAGTACACGCCGACGACGGCCACCGTGCACCCCGAGCCCATCCTGATCGTGCCGGCCTGGATCATGAAGTACTACATCCTGGACCTGTCGCCGGAGAACTCGCTGATCAAGTACCTGGTCGACCAGGGCCACACGGTGTTCTGCATTTCCTGGCTGAACCCGGGCGCCGACGATCGCGATCTGGGCATGGACGACTACCTGGAACAGGGCGTGATGGCGGCGCTGGACGCCGTGGGCGCGATCGTGCCGAAACGCAGCGTGCATGCCACCGGCTACTGCCTGGGCGGCACGCTGCTGACGATTGCCGCCGCCGCGATGGCGCGCGACGGCGACAGGCGCCTGGCCTCGATCAGCCTGTTCGCCGCGCAGACCGATTTCTCCGAGCCCGGCGAGCTCGGCCTGTTCATCGACGAAAGCCAGGTCAGCCTGCTGGAAGCGAAGATGGCGCAGACCGGTTACCTGACGGCCGCGCAGATGGCCGGTGCCTTCCAGATGTTGCGCTCGCAGGACCTGCTGTGGTCGCGCCTGGTCAATGAGTACCTGCTGGGCGAACGCGCCAGCATGAATGATCTGATGGCCTGGAATGCCGACACCACGCGCATGCCCGCGCGCATGCATTCGCAGTATCTGCGCCGGCTGTTCCTGCACAACGACCTCGCCTCGGGCCGCTACCCGGTCAGGGGCAAGGCGGTGGCGCTGAGCGATCTGCACCTGCCGGTGTTCATGGTCGGCACCGTCACCGACCATGTGGCGCCCTGGCGCTCGGTGTTCAAGCTGCACCACCTGACCGAGGCCGAGATCACCTTCGTGCTGACCAGCGGCGGACACAACGCCGGCATCGTCAGCCCGCCCGGCCATGCGCACCGCAGCTACCAGATACGCACCCAGCCCGAGCATGCCGCCTACATCGCGCCGGACGCCTGGGCGGCCGCGACGCCCAAGGCGGAGGGCTCCTGGTGGCCGGCCTGGCAGGACTGGCTGCGGGCCCGCTCGGGTGCTCGGGTCAAACCACCCCGGACCGGCGCCAAGGCCTACCCGGCCCTGGGCGCGGCGCCCGGCAGCTATGTGCTGCAGCGTTGATGCGCCCTCCACCCTGCCAACTTCCCGATTGAACGACTAGCATGCCTGACCTGCCCAAGACCCTTGACGGCGACCTGAGCCGCGTGCGCAATCGCACCTTCGACGAGATCACCGTCGGCGAGACCGCCGCCATCGAACGCACGCTGACGGCCGAGGACATCCAGCTCTTCGCCGTGCTGTCGGGTGACGCCAACCCGCAGCACCTGGACCACGACTTCGCCGCGGCCTCGCGCTTTCACGGCGTGATCGCCCACGGCATGCTGGGCGGCGCCCTGATCTCGGCCGTGCTGGGCACGCGTCTGCCCGGGCCGGGCACCATCTACCTGGGCCAGACGCTGCGCTTCCTGGCGCCGGTGCGGGTCGGCGACAAGCTGACCATCAGCGTCACCGTCAGCGCCCGCGACGAGGCGAACAAGCGCCTGAAGCTGGCCTGCGCCTGCGTCAATCAGGACGGCCTCAGCGTCATCACCGGCGAGGCCGAGGTGATTGCCCCCACCGTGCACATCGAACGCGCCCGCACCACCCTGCCCGAGGTCCGGCTGACGCCAGGCAATGACGGTCTGCAGCGCCTGCTGGACCATGTGCGGCCACTGGGCGCGATCCGCGTCGCGGTGGTCCATCCCTGCGATGCGGTCAGCCTCTCCGCTGCGCTGGACGCCCAGGCCGCCGGCCTGATCACCCCGGTGCTGGTGGCGCCGCGCGCACGGCTGGAGGCGGTGGCGCAGGAGGCCGGCCTGGACCTGCGGGGCCAGATCATCGAGGAGGTGGCGCACAGCCATGCCGCCGCGGCACGCGCCGTCGAGCTGGCCGTGCGCGGCGAGGTCGAGGCCCTGATGAAGGGCAGCCTGCACACCGACGAGCTGATGGCCGCCGTGGTCGCCGCTGGCACCGGCCTGCGCACCAAGCGCCGCATCAGCCACTGCTTCCTGATGCAGACGCCGGCCTATCCCCGCCCCTTCATCATCACCGACGCGGCGATCAACATCAGGCCCACGCTGGACGACAAGGCCGACATCATCCGCAATGCCATCACGCTGGCCCATGCGATCGGTGTCGAGCTGCCGCGCGTGGCCATACTGGCCGCGGTGGAGACCGTCAACCCGCACATGCCGGCCACGCTGGACGCCGCCGCGCTGTGCAAGATGGCCGATCGCGGCCAGATCAGCGGCGCGCTGCTGGACGGGCCGCTGGCCTTCGACAACGCGGTGTCGATCGCCGCGGCGCGCATCAAGGGCATCGTGTCCGAGGTGGCGGGCCGCGCCGACGTGCTGGTCGTGCCCGATCTCGAGAGCGGCAATATGCTGGCCAAGCAGCTGGAGTATCTGGGCGGAGCCTCCAGCGCCGGCATCGTGATGGGTGCGCGCGTGCCCATCGTGCTGACCAGCCGGGCCGACTCGCGCGAGTCGCGCATCGCCTCCTGCGCGATCGCCCTTCTGCTGGCCCAGCGCTACCGGAGCACCCCGCCATGACATCGACCATGAGCCCCGTGGTTGTGGTGCTCAACTGCGGCTCGTCCAGCATCAAGTTCGCGCTGTTCGAAGCTGGGACAACGCCGCTGCCACGCACGCCGCTATGGGGCGGCAAGGTCGAGGGACTGAGCAGCGGCGAGGCGTATCACCAGGCGCTGGATGACATCCGGGCGCGAATCCTCGCCCGGCTCGAAGGCCGACCGATCGCCGCGATCGCCCACCGCGTCGTCCACGGCGGAGCCAGGTACGCCGAGCCGGTGCGGGTGGATGCCGCCGTGCTGGTCGACCTGAAGTCCTTCATCCCGCTGGCGCCCTTGCACCAGCCCTTCGCCCTGGAGGCGATAGCGGTACTGCTCGAGGCCCGTCCCGACCTGCCCCAGATCGCCTGCTTCGACACCGCCTTTCATCACACCCTGCCCCTGGTCGAGCAGATCCTGCCGCTGCCCTACTCGGCCTGGGAGCGCGGCCTGCGGCGCTACGGCTTTCACGGCCTGTCCTACGAGTACCTGGCGGTGGTGCTGCCCGAGCGCCACGGCGCGTTGGCGCGGGGCCGCACGCTGGTGGCGCATCTGGGCAGCGGCGCCAGCCTGTGCGCGATGCAGGACCTGCAAAGCGTAGCCACGACGATGGGCTTCTCGGCGCTGGACGGCCTGATGATGGGCACGCGCTGCGGCGCGCTGGACCCGGGCGCCGTGCTCTACCTGATGGAGGTGGAAAAGCTCAGCGTCGAGCAGCTCGGTCATCTGCTGTATCACGAGTCGGGGCTGCTGGGCCTGTCGGGTGTATCGGCCGACCCGCGCGCGCTGCTCGCCCAGGAGACTGGCAACCCGCGCGTGCAGGCGGCGCTGGACCTCTATGTGCGGCGCATCGTGCGCGAAATCGGCGCGATGGTGGCGGTACTGGGCGGGCTGGACCTGCTGGTCTTCACCGCCGGCGTCGGCGAGCACAACGCCGAGATCCGGGCCCGCATCTGCCGTGGCCTGGGCTTTCTGGGCCTGGTGCTGGACGAGGCCGCCAACGCGGGCCATGCGGCGACGATCTCGAACACCGAAAGCCGCGTGCGCGTGGCCGTGGAGCCCACCAATGAGGAATGGATCGCGGCGCGAGATGCGCTGGCCTGCTTGAACAAGCCCAGCTGAGGTCACAATCGGCGGGCACGAGCAGGAGCCACGCATGGTCAAGATGATGTCGAAGAAGCGCAGCACCGTCAGTGATCTGCGCGGCGGCCTGCGCCTGCTTGTCGATAGCGTCAGCGGCATGACCGGCATCGTCGAGGCCATGCACTCGCGCATCACCCGGGTGGCGCGCCCGGTGGGCCCGGTGGCCGAGAGGCCCACACGAGGCATCACCGGCCTGGTCTATCGCAGCATCCAGGGCACGAACCGGCTGGTCGGCAAGGGCCTGGACGGCGCGCTGGCCCTGGCCGAGGCCGGCCTGCAGGCCTCGCTGCGCGAGGTGCCCGAGGACCAGCGCATGCCCCGCCGCGACGCGCTGGTGGCGGCCCTGAACGGTGTGATGGGCGATCACCTGGTGGCCAGTGGCAACCCGCTGGCGATACAGATGCAGCTGCGCCCTCAGCTGCCCCCCGCCGGCGGCCGGGTGCTGCTGCTGATTCACGGCCTGTGCATGAATGACCTGCAGTGGTCGCGCAAGGGCCATGACCATGGGCAGGCGCTGGCCGAATCACTGGGCTACGCGGCGGTCTATGCCCGCTACAACACCGGGCAGCACATCTCCATCAATGGCCGCGACCTGGCCGCGCAGCTGGAGCAGTTGCTGGGCTCCTGGCCCGAGCCGGTGAGCGAGCTGGCCATCATCGGTCACAGCATGGGTGGCCTGGTCGCGCGCAGCGCCCTGCACCAGGCGCTGGAGGCCGGCATGGCCTGGCCCCGGGTTCTGCACAAGCTGGTGCTGCTGGGCAGCCCGCACCACGGCGCGCCGCTCGAGCGCGGCGGCAACTGGCTGCACCGCGGCCTGGGCGTCAGCTCCTATGCGGCGCCGCTGACCCGGCTGTCGGGCCTGCGCAGCGCCGGCATCACCGATCTGCGTCACGGCAATCTGCTGGACGGCGACTGGGACGACGACACCCGCTTTGTCCAGGCCGACCAGCGCTCATCCCTGCCCCTGCCCGCCGGCATGGCCTGCTACGCGCTGGCCGGCAGCCTGAGCCCCAGGACCGACCGTGCGGGGGCCCACGACTGGCTGGGCGACGGCCTGGTGCCGGTGGCCAGCGCGCTGGGCCAGCACGCCGACGCAAGCCGTGACCTACGGATTCCGGCCTCGCATCAGTGGGTGGCCCGCGGCGTCAATCATCTGGACCTGCTCAGCGACAAGGGCGTGTACCGCCGCCTGCGCCAGTGGCTGGCCGAATGAGGCAGGCTTTTTGAGCGATTGACGCGCGCGGCATCGGGCAGCATGGGCAGATGCTCAAATCGGCCCGCTCACTGCTGCTCATCGCGCTGACCGGCCTAGCCGGCGCCCTGCCCGCGGCCTCCGCCCCCTGGTACCAATGGCGCAGCCAGGTCAATGGCGAGCTCTACTGCAACCAGCTCAAGCCTGGAGAGGGCTGGAAGCTGGCCGACGGACCGTTCCGGGATGCCGGCTGCCGGCAGAAGGGGCGGCCGGGAGAGCGGCGCTGAGCCGTACGGTCGACCTCAGCCCAGCAGCCCCAACGCCGCGCTGCGGGTGTAGGACGCCCCCATGATGTAGGCCAGCAGCAGCAGGGCCGCCACGTACTCGGGCAGGCGCAGGTGCCCCTCCTGACCCAGCGCACGGTGGGCGATGAAGCCGTAGCCGGCAAAGGCCAGCAGCTTGGCCAGCAGCCAGGTGTCGCGCAGCGGATTGTGGTAGCGCAGCACCCACAGGCTCAGGCCGGTGACGATCAGCAGCACCAGGGCGCCGAACACCAGCACCAGCATGTCGGGCACCCAGCTCGCACCGAGCCGCAGAGCCAGGCCGCGAATCAGGAACAGGGCGATGAAGCTCCAGGCCAGCAAGGCATGGATCTCGCTCATCTGCTGGTTGTAGGAGTACATGGCGCCGCCGCGGTGGTTGCTGGCACCGAGCTTCGCCACTGGTCGCCTCACTGTCAAGCCCGGGTCGGGCGGCGCTCAACCCTGCAGCAGGACCTTGACGTCGGGAAAGCCCATCAGCTTGAGGATGTAGTAGTTGACGGCCGCCTCGCCGGGGTCGTCGGAAAAGCAGACGATCTCGGCATACCTCGGCACGCCGGCCTTGACGAGCGCCTTCCAGATGTCCTTGGCGGCCTTGGGCGAGCCATCGGCATTCAGCAGTTCCTTGTAGGGCAGATGAACGGTCTTGCCGTGGCGCCGCACATCGCCGCCATCGGCCGGCGCCGCCTGGCCCGAGGCGATGAAGACCTTGGGGTAGCGGCCCTTGCTGCTCTTGGCATCGCGGACAAGGACGTCGTCGCGCAGCCGAACCGGATAGACGCTGGCCGGCACGGCCATGTCCTGCGGTGCCTTGGGCGCGCCCACGACGGTGGCCTCCTTGGCCAGCGGCAAGCCCTTCAGGCCCCACTCATCGACGGAGTCCATCAGCACCGACACCCTCTGGTGGCCCAGCCGCTGGAACATCAGATAGGCCAGGGCCGAGTGCGGGTTCAGCCCCCCGTCCGACACGATCACCGTCTCGGTATCGGGGTTGACGCCCGCCGGGCCCAGGCGCTCGGCCAGGGCGGCGGGCTTGTCCAGGCTGCCGCTGAACAGCTCGGCGGGCAGGCTCAGCGCATAGGGCACATGGCCCAGCCGGTAGGCCTCGGGTGGGCGAACATCGATGACATTGATCTTGGAGCCGCCATAGGTACGCATCATCCGGCTGCCCCAGCCGTTGAGCCAGCTCATGTCGCGCTTCAGTTGCGGCGCGGCCTCGGTCCAGAGCGGCAGGCCGCGCGAGTCCTGCAGCCACTCCAGCTGCGACTCCCGGTACAGCTTGACCTTGGGATAGTTCAGGATGAACTTCAGCGCGAAGAAGGGCACGCTGGCGGCCACGCCGCCGCCGCAATAGCTGTGAATCTGCTGCTCGGGCCGTATGCCCAGGTAGCCGACCATGCGGGCGATTTCTTCCGGCGACTTGAAGGTCTTGTCGGCGTTGTAGAAGTCTTCGCCGGGCAGCATGATGGCATTGGGCACATGGCCCGCCCGGTCGAAGAACTTCGCCTCGCCGACATAGTAGCCGGGCTCCAGCGCATCGACCACGGCGTGGTTGGCGGGGTCGCCCGCCGCGTTCAGGAACTCGGGCAGCCGTACCCGCACCTCGTCCCGGACGGCCTGCAGGCGAAAGGTCCCGGGCTGCGGCGGCACGGCCTCCTGGGTCACCGCCCCTCCGTCGGCCTGCCACTTTGCCAGCCCCCCATCGAGGATGAAGAGGTCCTCGGCCGGCACGCCCTGGTAGTAGAGATCGAAGAACAGCCGCGTGGCCATATTCGTGCCGCCCTGGTCGTAGATGACGATCTTCCTGCCCGGGCTCACGCCCCAGGACTGCAGGCGACGCTCCATCACCTCCGGCGCGACCTCCCGGTTGCCGTAGCGATACAGATCGACGCTGACGGCCCCGGCAATATGCTTGGCCGTGTACAGCGGCGTGACCGAGGCGTCGAGCAGCAGCACCTCGCCGCTCTTCAGGGCCTGCTCCAGCCAGGCCACGTTCACCAGATGGCCCTGGCGGCCCTGCTGTGCCCAGGCGGGCTGCAGCATCAACAGGCAGCTGGCGAGGGCCAGCAGAATCCATTGACTCCAGCGATTTGAGACTGACTTGGGCATGGCACGCTCCTGTTGCGGAGCCTCACTTTGGCCGCCCAGGCGCACCGGGGCCAGCCACATGCGACAGGCTGCAGCCGGGCCGGATCCGGCCGCGCCAGCCGCAGACGAACGACGAGCAGCAAGAAAAAGGCCCCCTGCATCACTGCAGGGGGCCCGTCACTTCAGGACTGCACAGTCTCAGCGCTGTGCCATCGGCGTCACGTCGCGGCGCTCGGAGCCGACGAAGAGCTGGCGCGGGCGGCCGATCTTGTACTCGGGGTCGCCGATCATCTCGTTGAGCTGGGCGATCCAGCCGACAGTACGTGCCAGCGCGAAGATGGCGGTGAACAGGCTGACCGGGATGCCCACGGCGCGTTGCACGATGCCCGAGTAGAAGTCGACGTTCGGGTACAGCTTGCGCGACACGAAGTAGTCGTCTTCCAGGGCGATCTTCTCCAGCGCCATGGCCAGCTTGAACAGCGGGTCGTCATGCAGGCCCAGTGCGTTGAGCACCTCGTGGCAGGTCTCGCGCATCAGCTTGGCGCGCGGGTCGTAGTTCTTGTAGACACGGTGACCGAAGCCCATCAGCTTGACGCTGGAGTTCTTGTCCTTGACCTGCTTGATGAACTCGCCGATCTTCTCGACGCCGCCATTACGCTGGATGTCTTCCAGCATGTTCAGCGCCGCCTCATTGGCGCCGCCGTGGGCCGGGCCCCACAGGCAGGCCACGCCGGCAGCAATCGCCGCGAACGGGTTGGTGCCCGACGAACCGCACAGGCGCACGGTCGAGGTGGAGGCGTTCTGCTCGTGGTCGGCGTGCAGGATGAAGATGCGGTCCATCGCGCGCACCAGCACCTCGTTGGGCACGTACTCTTCGCAGGGCGTGGCGAACATCATTCGCATGAAGTTCGCGGTATAGCCCAGATCGTTCTTCGGGTACACATAGGGCTGGCCCACGGTGTACTTGTAGGCCATGGCCACCAGGGTGGGCAGCTTGGCGATCAGGCGGATGGCGGCGATCTCACGGTGCTGCGGATTGTTGATGTCCGTGCTGTCGTGGTAGAAGGCCGACAGCGCGCCGACCAGGCCGGTCAGCACGGCCATCGGGTGCGCATCACGGCGGAAGCCGCGCAGGAAGAACTGCATCTGCTCGTTCACCATCGTGTGATTGGTGACGCGGCCGACGAAGTCCTGCTTCTGCGCCGCATTGGGCAGTTCGCCCTTCAACAGCAGATAGCAGGTTTCCAGGAAGTCGCAGTTGGTGGCCAGTTGCTCGATCGGGTAGCCGCGATACAGCAGTTCGCCCTTGTCGCCATCGATATAGGTGATGGTCGAGTTGCACGAGGCAGTCGAAAGAAAGCCCGGGTCGTAGGTGAACTTGCCGGTCTGGGCGTAGAGCTTGCGGATGTCGATCACGTCCGGACCGATGCTGCCCTTGTACAGGGGCAGATCCATGCTGGGGCTGCCGTCGGAGAACGACAGGGTGGCTTTCACGTCGGACGGGGTCATCATATTGATTCCTCTGGGGTTCGTGGTATCGGGGGGAATGACGGATGAGATACAGGCTTGAGCATGCCCAGCACCTCACGAACTTCGGGCAAGTCCAACTCGGGGCCGGGCTCCTTGCGCGACAGCAGCAGGTCCAGCAGGTCGTTGTCGGCCAGTTCCATCAAGGTATTCATGCCCTGCCCCTGCGCCTCGGTCAGCGTATGGGCATAGGTATTGAAGAACCGCTCTATCAGCAGATCGTTTTCTAGCAGGCCGCGCCGGCAACGCCAGCGCAGTTTGCTCAATGACCGCTCACTCAGAAGGGTATCCATGGTGGGTACTGCGTGATCCCGGTGGTGGTGTGGCTTAGACCGCGCGCCTGACCATCAGCTCTTTGATCTTGCCGATCGCCTTGCTGGGGTTCAGGCCCTTGGGGCAGACGTCCACGCAATTCATGATGGTGTGGCAGCGGAACAGGCGGTACGGATCTTCAAGATTATCCAGGCGCTCGCCGGTGGCCTGGTCGCGGCTGTCGGCGATGAAGCGGTAGGCCTGCAGCAGACCGGCCGGGCCGACGAACTTGTCCGGGTTCCACCAGAAGCTGGGGCAGGCGGTCGAGCAGCTGGCGCACAGGATGCACTCGTACAGGCCGTTGAGCTCGTCGCGCTCGACGGGCAGCTGCAGACGCTCCTTGTCGGGCGGAGGCGTGTCGTTGACGAGGTAGGGCTTGATCGAGTTGTACTGCTTGAAGAACTGCGTCATGTCCACGATCAGGTCGCGGATCACGGGCAGACCTGGCAGCGGCTTCAACACGATGGTGCCCGGCAGGGTCAGCATATTGGTCAGGCAGGCCAGACCGTTCTTGCCATTGATGTTCATCGCGTCCGAGCCGCACACGCCTTCGCGGCAGCTGCGGCGGAAGCTCAAGGTCGGGTCCACCGCCTTGAGCTTGCCCAGGGCGTCCAGCAGCATGCGCTCGGAGCCGTCCAGTTCGACCTCCAGCGTCTGCATATAGGGCTTGGCATCCTTGTCCGGGTCGTAGCGGTAAATCTGGAAGGTGCGCTTGGTCATTTGAATTCCTAGGTATGTTCGGGCTTCGCTCTCAGCACTCGTCAGAACGTGCGCACTTTGGGCGGAATCGATTCAGCCGTCAGCGGCTTCAGGTTCACCGGCTTGTAGTCCAGGCGGTTGCCTTCGGAATACCACAGCGTGTGCTTCATCCACTGCTTGTCATTGCGGCCGTTCGGGAACTCGGGGCTGTCGGCATAGTCGTCGACCGTGTGCGCGCCGCGGCTCTCGGTGCGGGCCGCGGCCGACACGATGGTCGCCTGCGCCGCCTCGATCAGGTTCTCGACCTCCAGCGCCTCGATGCGGGCGGTGTTGAAGACCTTGGACTTGTCCTTCAAGGTGATGTTCTTCACCCGCTTTGCGATCTCGGCGATCTGGCTCACGCCCTCGTTGAGCATGGCCTGGGTGCGGAACACGCCGGCATGACGCTGCATCGCGTTGCGCAGATCGTTGGCCACGTCCTGTGCGTACTCACCGGAGTTGCTGCTGTCCAGACGGGCCACGCGGGCGGCCGACTGCTCGCCGGCGTCAAGCGGCAGCGGCTTGTGCGTCTTGCCCTTCAGGCCCGAATCGACGATGTGGTTGCCGGCCGCACGGCCGAACACCAGCAGGTCCAGCAGCGAGTTGGTGCCCAGGCGATTCGCGCCGTGCACGCTGACGCAGGCGCATTCGCCGACCGCGTACAGACCGTTGACCACCGTGTTGGGCTGGCCGTCCTTGGGCACGACCACCTGACCATGGATATTGGTCGGGATGCCACCCATCTGGTAGTGGATGGTCGGCACCACGGGGATCGGTTCCTTTGTGATGTCGACGTTGGCGAAGTTGTGACCGATCTCGAACACGCTGGGCAGGCGCTTCATGATGGTCTCGCCGCCGAGGTGGGTCATGTCCAGCTGGATGTAGTCCTTGTTCGGACCGCAGCCACGGCCTTCCTTGATCTCCTGGTCCATGCAGCGCGAGACGAAATCGCGCGGGGCCAGGTCTTTCAGGGTCGGTGCATAGCGCTCCATGAAGCGCTCGCCATTGACGTTGCGCAGGATCGCGCCCTCGCCGCGGCAGCCTTCGGTCAGCAGCACGCCGGCGTTGTGCACGCCGGTCGGGTGGAACTGCCAGAACTCCATGTCCTCCAGCGGAATGCCGGCACGGGCCGCCATGCCCAGGCCGTCACCGGTGTTGATGAAGGCATTGGTCGAAGCCGCGAAGATGCGCCCTGCCCCACCGGTGGCCAGCAACACGGTCTTGGCTTCCATGATGTGCAGCTCGCCGGTTTCCATCTCCAGCGCGGTCACGCCGACGACATCGCCCTCGGCGTCGCGTATCAGGTCCAGCGCCATCCACTCGACGAAGAACTGGGTGCGCGCCTTGACGTTCTGCTGGTACAACGTGTGCAGCATCGCGTGGCCGGTGCGGTCGGCGGCGGCGCAGGCGCGCTGCACCGGCTTCTCGCCGTAGTTGGCCGTGTGGCCACCGAACGGGCGCTGATAGATGGTGCCGTCCGGGTTGCGGTCGAAGGGCATGCCGAAATGCTCGAGCTCGTAGACGACCTTGGGCGCTTCGCGGCACATATATTCGATCGCGTCCTGGTCACCGAGCCAGTCCGAACCCTTGACGGTGTCGAAGAAGTGATAGTGCCAGTTGTCCTCGCTCATATTGCCCAGCGAGGCGCCGATGCCGCCTTGGGCGGCCACCGTGTGCGAGCGGGTCGGGAAGACCTTGGACAGCACGGCCACATTCAGGCCGGCCAGCGACAGCTGCAGCGAGGCACGCATGCCAGAGCCACCGGCTCCGACGATGACCACATCGAATTTACGCTTAGGGATAGTCGTTGCCACCGTCATCACAGTCTCCACAGCACTTGGATCGCCCAGCCGGCACAACCCACCAACCAAACAAGGGTGAACACATGCATCACCAGGCGAACGCCGACGTGCTGCACATAGTCCATCCAGATGTCACGCATGCCTACCCACGCGTGATAAAGCAAGGCAACAATCGTGACGAAGGTCAGAAACTTCATCCATTGCTGCGAAAAAATGCCCGCCCAGCGGTCGTAGCCCAGTGCGCCAGGCATCAGGACCTGGGCCAGCACGACGATCGTGAACAGGGCCATCAGCACCGCGGTGACGCGCTGCGCGAGCCAGTCGCGGGCACCGTAGTGGGCGCCGACGACCAGGCGCTTGGAACCAAAATTGGGATTCATACGTCCTCTTCCTTCGTGATTCAGTACAGGCCGAACAGCTTGGCACCCAGCGCTGCGGTCAGCAGCAGGCTAGAGCCCAAGGTGACGACGGCGCTGGAGCGGCCCTGCTCCTTGCTGACGCTGTGAGTCATGTCCATCCACAGATGGCGCACGCCGGCAATGAAGTGGTGCAGATAGGCCCAGATCAGACCCAGGCAGACCAGCTTGATGAACCAGCCCGGCAGGAAGCCGATGCCGGCCACGAAGGCGTTGGTGAATTGATCGTAGGAGATCTCTGTCGAGAGGCTGGTGTCGAACATCCAGATGATGAAGGGCATCAGGAGGAACATCAGCATGCCGCTGGCGCGATGCAGGATGGAGACCACCCCGGCCAGTGGCAGACGGTACTGCAAGGCGTCGATCAGACGCATGGTTCCCGGTCTTTGTTTTTGAGTTGCAGCCATGCTTCGCCTTTTTTATGTAATCCGATGAAACCCGATGATTTTATTGCAATGCAGCACCCTTGCTCGACGCAATGACGTGATTTGCACACCACGCCGGCGTCAGCTTCAGCTCAGTTCATTGCGATAGAAGTGTCCGGAGGTGTTGTAAAGCCCGCGGCGCAGCTCCACCGGCCGGTCATGATAGGTGTGCGATAGGCGCTCAACGCTGAGCAAGGGGCTGCCCGGCGGCACCTGCAGCAGCTCGGCACTGAGGGCATCGGCGGCCACGGCGCGGATTTTTTCTTCCGCCCGTATCATGCGCACCCCGAATTCGGTCTCGAACAGGCCATACATCGGGCCGCGGTGTTCGTTCAAGCGCTCGGCGGTAAGTCCCTTGAACAGATGGCCGGGCAGCCAGATCTCATCCAGCACCACCGGCACGCCGCTCGCGTGCAGCATGCGCCGCACCTGCACCATCGCGTCGCCGGTGCGCAGGCCCAGCGACCGCGCCACCTCGGCCGGGGCGCGCACGCGGCGGCAATCCAGCAGCTGGCGCTCAAGCCCTGGCCCCGCGCCGACATCGGGCGTCAGGCGCAGAAAGCGGTACTGGATCTTCTGCTCGGCGTGAGTGGCAACAAAGGTGCCCTTGCCCTGGCGGCGCACGAGCAGGTTCTCGGCCGCCAACTCGTCGATGGCCTTGCGCACCGTGCCCTGGCTGACCTTGTAGCGGGCGGCCAGCTCCATCTCGCTGGGAATCGCCTCGCCGGGTTTCCATTCACTCGACTGCAGGCTGCGCGTCAGCAAGCCCTTGATCTGCTTGTAAAGCGGGCTGAAATTGGGCCCGGCAGCGCCGGCCTGCGCTTCGGCGTCGAGCAGTGAGGAGTTGGGAGGGGCCATGGCGCGCATTGCACCACAGGCCGGCCCTTTTTGTCTTATATAAGACATAGGATTGAGCCGAATCAGGCTTTTCACTTCGGGTTCTCCCTTGCTCTGCCCTACACTTGCGGGCTGTCCAGCCTGGAAAATCCACTCCATGCCTGCGCCCAATTTCAAGCAATTTCTGTCCTTCCCTCTCTCCATCCCCACGCTTTAGGAGCCTTCTCATGAGCAAGAAACCCGTTCGCGTCGCCGTCACCGGCGCCGCTGGCCAGATCGGCTACGCCCTGCTGTTCCGCATCGCCTCCGGCGAAATGCTGGGCAAGGACCAGCCCGTCATCCTGCAACTGCTGGAAGTTCCGGTCGAGGGCCCGCAGAAGGCGCTCAAGGGCGTGATGATGGAGTTGGAAGACTGCGCCTTCCCGCTGCTGGTGGGCATGGAAGCGCACAGCGACCCGATGACCGCTTTCAAGGACACCGACTACGCGCTGCTGGTCGGTTCGATGCCCCGCAAGGCCGGCATGGAGCGTGCCGAGCTGCTGGCCATCAATGGCCAGATTTTCACCGCCCAGGGCAAGGCCCTGAATGCCGTGGCCTCGCGCAACGTCAAGGTACTGGTGGTCGGCAACCCGGCCAACACCAATGCCTATATCGCGATGAAGTCGGCCCCGGATCTGCCGGCCAAGAACTTCACCGCCATGCTGCGCCTGGACCACAACCGTGCCCTGAGCCAGATCGCCGCCAAGACAGGCAAGCCGGTCTCGTCCATCGAGAAGCTGGCCGTGTGGGGCAACCACTCGCCGACGATGTATGCCGATTACCGCTACGCCACCATCGACGGCGCCTCGGTCAAGGACATGATCAACGACCAGGTCTGGAACAAGGACGTGTTCCTGCCCACCGTCGGCAAGCGCGGCGCCGCCATCATCGAAGCGCGCGGCCTGTCGTCAGCCGCCTCGGCCGCCAATGCCGCCATCGACCATATGCGCGACTGGGCCCTGGGCACCAACGGCAAGTGGGTGACGATGGGCATCCCGTCGAACGGCGAATACGGCATCCCGAAGGAAGTCATGTTCGGCTACCCCGTCACCTGCGAAGGCGGCGAGTACAAGATCGTGGCTGGCCTGGAGATCGATGCCTTCTCGCAAGAGTGCATCAACAAGACCCTGGCCGAGCTGCAGGGCGAGCAGGACGGCGTGAAGCACCTGCTGTGATCCGCTGAATTTTTGTTGTAAATCCGCAAGAGCCGTCATGGCAACATGACGGCTCTTGCCGCATCTGGACTCGCAAAAAAGTGACCACGACCTCGTTACATCCCCGCGACGCTCTGTTCGAAGACGGCGACGCCGCCACCACCTTGCCGGTGTGCGACCACTACTGCGGCGTCGAGGCGCGCATGCGCAAGAGCCTGGAACTGCAGGCCGAGTTGGGCCCGGTGTTCGACATCACGCTGGACTGCGAAGACGGCGCGCCTATCGGCGGCGAGGCCGAGCATGTGCGCATGGTGGCTGAGATGGTGGGCGGCGCCGAGAACCGCCATGGCCGCGTCGGCGCGCGCGTGCACCCGGTCGATCACCCGGCCTTTGCCGACGATGTGGACACGCTGATCTCCCGCACCGGCGACCGCCTGGCCTATCTGATGGTGCCCAAACCGCAGGGGCTGGCCGATGTGCAGCAGGCCTTGGCGCATATCGCAGAAGCCGTCCGTGCCCATGGCAAGGGCCATGAGCTGCCCGTTCATGTGCTGATCGAGACGCACGGCGCGCTGCGCGAGGTGCAGGCCATTGCCGCCGAGCCGCGCATCCAGTCGCTGTCGTTTGGCTTGATGGATTTTGTCTCCGCCCATCGCGGCGCCATCCCTAAGACGGCGATGGGCGCTCACGGCCAGTTCACCCATCCGCTGGTGGTACGCGCCAAGCTGGAGATTGCCGCCGCCGCCCACGGCCATGGCAAGACGCCCTCTCACTGCGTGGTGACCGAGTTCAAGGACAAGCACGCGATCGAGGCCGCGGCCACCAAAGCCTCGCGCGAGTTCGGCTATATGCGCATGTGGAGCATCCACCCGGCGCAGATCCAGCCCATCATCGACGCCTTCGCGCCGAGTGCGGCCGAGATCGACGAAGCGATCGAGATCATCCAGGCCGCCCAGGCCGCCCACTGGGCGCCGATCAGCCACCGCCATGGCAACCAGGACACCCTGCACGACCGGGCCAGCTTCCGCTACTTCTGGCAGTTGCTGGAACGAGCCCACCGCACCGGCCAGCCGCTGCCGGCCGAGGTGCGGGTGGCCTATTTCGATGGCAAGCCCTGATTGCAAATCGTCACAAGAGGGTTTCCAATCACCCGCACAATTGTTGGCAAGCCAACGCAAGACTGCCCCCGCAGACAAATCATGACGAAACCCACTCTTATCGCGCTTGCCGCCCTGCTCGCCGCCCTGCAGCTGAACACGGCCTGGGCCGCGGCCGCCGTCAAGGACACGCCTGCGCCCAAGCGCCAGCGCCCGGTAGCCAAGAAGGCCCCTGTTCCCGTCGCTGCCCCGGTGGCGGCAGCGGTGGAGGACGAGGTGCTGTCCGAGGATCAGCTCGCCGCCGCGCAGCGCGTCAACCATGGCGACGCCCAGTGCGAGTTCAATCAGACCGTCAAAGTCGTGCCGCATCCGCAGCGCGCCGGCCTGTTCCAGGTGCTGTTCAAGAACCAGATCTTCACCATGGCACCCGAGCCCACCACCACCGGCGCCGTGCGACTGGAGGACAAGCGCAACGGCATGATGTGGCTGCAGATCCCGACCAAGTCGATGCTGATGAACAGCCGCATCGGCCAGCGCATGGTGGACAGCTGCACCCACTCCGAGCAGCGGGCCCTGATCGCCGCCAATGCGGCCAATCCCACGGGCGGCAGCGGCATCGGCATCGTCCCGGTGACCGGGCCCATTGTCGCCACCGGCCCGCGCAGCACGACCAATATCGTCACCAACACCGGCACCGACGGCACCGCCACGCCGGATGCGCCACCGCCGGTGGTGGCCGCCGGCACGCCGGTGATCACTCCCACACGCTGAAGCTGCAACGCCCGAGGTCGGGCAGCAAATCATCCGGGCAAACCCCGGTATGAATCTGAAAGTATGTACAATCAATGCATACTTTTCGCGCCATACCGGAGTGAACCATGGAAGCCACAGTTGCCGAACGCGGCCAGATCACCCTGCCCAAGGCGGTGCGTGATGCACTGGGCCTGACCAAGGGCACGACGCTCAAGGTCGAGCTGGACGGCGGCCGCATCATCCTGCGCAAGAACGTCGACGACGCGATCACCCGCGCCCGCGGCAAGTTCAAGCTCGATGGCTTTGCCTCGGTCGATGACGCGATGCGCGCCATCCGTGGCCGCGCCCCCGGCGATCCTGTCGAGACCTGAGCCCGCATGATCGCCATCGACTCCTCGGTGCTCGTGGACCTGCTCAGCAACAGCGAGCGCGCCGACCTGGCCGAGGCCGCACTGCGCGAGGCCCTGGGGCATGGGCCTGTCGTCGTCTGCGACGTGGTCCTGTCCGAGGTCTGCTCCTCGCTCCAGGACGGCGACCAGGCCATGCAGGTGCTCGAGGAGATGGGCGTCAGCTACAGCGCCGTCGAGCAGAAGGCCGCCATCCGCGCCGGCGAGATGCAGCGCCGCTACCGCTCGCGCGGCGGCCACCGCGAGCGCACCGTTCCCGATTTCATCGTTGGCGCCCATGCGCTGCTGCAGTGCAGCGGCCTGATCACCAGCGACGAAGGATTTTTTCGCGATTACTTCAAGGGTCTCAAGCTGATCAAGCCCAAGCTTGATTGAGCAGACCTGCACCCAACCCCCGCCCAGCCCCACCCAACGGAGAAACACATGCTTCAAGCCTATCGTCAACATGTCGCCGAGCGCGCCGCGCTTGGCATCCCGCCGCTGCCCCTGTCCGCCAAGCAGACCGGTGAGCTGATCGAGCTGCTGAAGAACCCGCCCGCTGGCGAGGAAGCCACCCTGGTCGAGCTGATCACGCACCGCGTGCCGGCCGGCGTGGACGATGCCGCCAAGGTCAAGGCCAGCTATCTGGCCGCCGTGGCCCATGGCACCGAAAAGTGCGCGCTGATCAGCCCCGCCAAGGCCACCGAGCTGCTGGGCACGATGCTGGGCGGCTACAACATCCATCCGCTGATCGAGCTGCTGGATGACGCGGCCGTGGCCGCCGTCGCCGCCGAGGCGCTGAAGAAGACGCTGTTGATGTTCGACCAGTTCCACGACGTCAAGGCCAGGGCCGACCAGGGCAATGTCCACGCCAAGGCCGTGCTGCAAAGCTGGGCCGATGCCGAGTGGTTCACCTCGCGCCCCGAGGTGCCGAAGTCCATCACCGTCAGCATCTTCAAGGTCACCGGCGAGATCAACACCGACGACCTGTCGCCCGCACCCGACGCCTGGAGCCGCCCGGACATCCCGATGCACGCGCTGGCCATGCACAAGAACGCCCGCCCCGGCGTCACACCCGAGGAAGACGGCAAGCGCGGCCCGGTCAAGTTCATCGAAGACCTGCGCGCCCGCGGCAATCTGGTCGCCTATGTCGGCGATGTGGTTGGCACCGGCTCCAGCCGCAAATCGGCCACCAACTCGGTGCTGTGGTTCACCGGCGAAGACATCCCGTTCGTGCCGAACAAGCGCTTCGGCGGCGTCTGCCTGGGTGGCAAGATCGCCCCGATCTTCTACAACACGATGGAAGACTCGGGCGCCCTGCCGATCGAGCTGGACGTCAGCCAGATGAATATGGGCGACGTGGTCGAGCTGCGCCCCTACGAGGGCAAGGCCTTGAAGGACGGCAAGGTCATCGCCGAGTTCACCGTGAAGAGCGATGTGCTGTTCGACGAAGTGCGCGCCGGTGGCCGCATTCCGCTGATCATCGGCCGCGGCCTCACCGCCAAGGCCCGCGAGGCGCTGGGCCTGCCCGCCTCGACGCTGTTCCGCCTGCCGCAAAACCCGGCCGACACCAAGAAGGGCTTTTCGCTGGCGCAGAAGATGGTCGGCCGCGCCTGCGGTCTGCCGGTCGTCGCCGGCGAGCAGCAGGGCGTGCGGCCCGGCACCTATTGCGAGCCGCGGATGACCTCGGTCGGTTCGCAGGACACCACCGGCCCGATGACCCGCGACGAACTGAAGGACCTGGCCTGCCTGGGCTTCAGCGCCGACCTGGTGATGCAGTCCTTCTGCCACACCGCCGCCTATCCTAAGCCGGTGGACGTGAAGATGCACCACGAGCTGCCCGAATTCATCAGCACGCGCGGTGGCGTGTCGCTGCGCCCCGGCGACGGCGTGATCCACAGCTGGCTGAACCGTCTGCTGCTGCCCGACACCGTGGGCACCGGCGGCGACAGCCACACCCGCTTCCCGATCGGCATCAGCTTCCCGGCGGGGTCAGGTCTTGTGGCCTTCGCCGCCGCCACCGGCGTGATGCCGCTGGACATGCCGGAGTCGGTGCTGGTGCGCTTCAAGGGCAGCATGCAACCCGGCGTGACCTTGCGTGACCTGGTCAACGCGATCCCGCTGTACGCGATCAAGGCCGGCCTGCTGACGGTCGAGAAGAAGGGCAAGAAGAACATCTTCTCGGGCCGCATCCTCGAAATCGAAGGCCTGCCTGACCTGAAGGTGGAGCAGGCGTTTGAACTGAGCGACGCCTCGGCCGAACGCTCGGCCGCCGGCTGCACGGTGCACCTGAACCCCGAGCCGATCAAGGAATACATCAACAGCAACATCACCTTGATGAAGTGGATGATTTCCGAGGGCTATGCCGACGCCCGCACCCTGCAGCGCCGCATCGCCGCCCAGGAAGCCTGGCTGGCCAACCCGCAGCTGCTGAAGGGCGACGCCGACGCCGACTATGCCGCCGTGATCGAGATCGACCTGGCCGACATCCATGAGCCCATCGTCGCCTGCCCGAACGACCCGGACGACGTGAAGATGCTGTCCGAAGTGGCCGGTGCGGTGATCGATGAGGTCTTCATCGGTTCCTGCATGACCAATATCGGCCACTTCCGCGCCGCCAGCAAGCTGCTCGAAGGCAAGCGCGACATCCCGGTCAAGCTGTGGGTCGCCCCACCGACCAAGATGGACGCCAAGAAGCTCAGCGACGAAGGCCATTACGGCGTGCTCGGCAATGCCGGCGCCCGCATGGAAATGCCCGGCTGCAGCCTGTGCATGGGCAACCAGGCACAGGTCAAGGAAGGCGCCACCGTGTTCTCGACCAGCACGCGCAACTTCCCCAACCGCCTGGGCAAGAACTCCAACGTCTATCTGGGCTCGGCCGAACTGGCCGCGATCTGCTCCCGCCTGGGCAAGATCCCGACCAAGGAAGAGTACCTGGCCGGCATGGGCGTGCTCACCGCCGACAGCAGCAAGATCTATCAGTACCTGAACTTCGACAAGATCGAGGAATTCAGCGATGCTGCGGCGACTGTGGGCGCCTGATCGATCAGTACCGCTTTATCTGAACGTGAGGCCCTGCCGGTGACGGTGGGGCTTTTTCTTTGGTCGCGCATTGCGAGCTCCGCCGGTGGCACGCCGCTCCTCCCACGCCACCCTGGTTCCGCGCAGGCACAGCACCGCCAGACGACGGGCGCCTGTGCGGGGCTGAAGCGCGCAGCGGCTTGGGCCAGCGCGCCTTGGCGCGCGATTCCAAATCTAGCTGGGCGCGTTTGTCCGAGCTTAGTGAGCGCAGCGAACGGGTGCGAGTTATGCGCCCGGCCCAAGCTGCGAGCACTGCAAGGCAGTCGGGTCGGCCGCAGGCCGGCTCGACCCCCGCACTGAAGCCTGGCGGCTGGCGGGGCTGGGCCTGTGCCGCCACCCAATACGATCTGGCGGAAGTTGATCCCTGCCATCGCCCATCCACGACAAGCCCCCCGAGCTATACACGGATCAGCGCCTCCAGCCGCATCACCAGCTCCCCCATCTGCTCCACCGGCACCTGCGCATACCCCAACATCAGCCCGCGCCAGCCATGGGCTCGGCCGCCGACCGAATGCTGACTCAGCGCCGGGGCGACGATGCCTTGTTGCAGGGCCAGTGAGCTGATGCGGGCGTCGTCCAGCCGCAGCTCATCGTGGAAGCGCAGTGCCAGGTGCATGCCGGCGCTGGCGCCGTGGACGCTGGCGACGTCTGACAGGCGCGACTCCAGCGCCTCGACCAGCGCGTCGCGTCGCTGGCGGTAGAGCCGGCGCATGCGGCGCAGGTGCAGGCTGAAGTGGCCGTTGCGCAGGAACTCGGCCAGGGCCAGTTGGTCGGCGGCGCGGCCGCGTGGCAGCGAGCGTGAGAGCAGCGCCGCCAGCGCCGGGGCCAGGGTGGCAGGCGCGACAACGAAACCGATGCGCAGCGCCGGGAACAGCGTCTTGCTGAAGGTGCCCAGGTACACCACCGGCGCATCGGGCGTCAGGCCCTGCAGAGCGGCCAGCGGCGGCCCGTCGTGGCGGAACTCGCTGTCGTAGTCGTCCTCGATGATCAGCGCCCCGGCCGCCGTGGCCTGGCGTATCAGCGCCAGCCGGCGCTCCAGGCCCAGCACCGCGCCGGTGGGGTACTGGTGCGAGGGGGTCAGATAGATCAGCTTCGGTGGCTGGCGTCTCCAATCGGCAGCCGTGGGGGCCATGCCGCCGCCATCGACCTGGATGCCGACCACGCTCAGCTGTGCGGCGCGCCAGGCGGCCAGCGCGCCGCCATAGCCGGGGTTTTCCATCCAGACCCGGTCGCCGGTGTCGGCAAAGGCGCGGGCGCACAGGTCCAGGCTGCTCTGCGTGCCATCGGTGATGAAGACCTGGCCGGCGTCGCAGACCACGCCGCGTGCGGCGCGCAGATGGTCGGCAATGGCGCTGCGCAGCGTGGGCTCGCCGGCCGCTTCGCCATAGTTCAGCTGGGCCGCGCTCAAGCCCCGCCAGCTGCGCTCCAGCAGGCGGCGCCACAGCGTGAGCGGAAACTCGGCCAGGGCCGGCACGCCGGGCGCGAAGGCCGCCGACAGCTCGGGCGCCACCGGCAGGCTGGCCAGACTCTGGGCGCGGATTGACAAGCCTGTACGCAAGGTCAGGGGCGGTTCGGGCAGCAAGGCCAGCGCCGGCTTGAAGCTGACTTTGGTGCCGCGCCGGTCCGGGCTGACAAAACCCTCGGTGGCCAGCTGCCCGTAGGCATAGAGCACGCTGTTGCGCGCCACGCCCAATTCGCGCGCCAGCACGCGGCTGGCCAGCAGACGCGTGCCGGCCGCCAGGGTGCCCTCGCGTATCGCCTGGCGCAGGCATTCGTGCAGCAGGCGCTGGCCCGACCAACCAGGCTGCGCGCCATTTTTGGCGAAGGCGGCCATCAAGAGGGCGTAGTCCATGCTGTGGCTCTAGAAAAATAGCTATCCGTGGGTCTTTCACAAGAGCCACAGCTTAACTACATTGCGCCCTTCTTCCTGCCTTCTACTTTATTGTGAGTGCCATGAACCCTGCCGAGACCGCACCGCCCAGCGAGCGCACCCGCATCCGCCGCGTCACCGAGAACGCCCGCTATGAGCGCGCCACCCTGCACGCCATCATCGACGCGGCCTATTTGTGCCATATCGCCTTTGCCGACGCCAAGGGCACGCATTGCATACCGATGGCCTGCTGGCGTGAGGGGGAGCATCTGTACATCCATGGCTCCAACGGCGGCCGCCTGGTCAGGCAGTTGCTGGGTGACACCCAGGCCTGCATCACCATCACCCATCTGGACGGCTTGGTGCTGGCCCGCTCGGCCTTCAACCACTCGATGAACTACCGCTCCTGCATGATCTACGGCCGCTTCGAGGCGCTCACCGACGATGCCGAGAAGCGGGCCTCGCTGGCCCGCTTCATGGACAAGATCGCCATCGGCCGCCAGGCCGAGATCCGCCCCGGCAATGACAAGGAGTTCACCGCCACCACGGTGCTGCGCATCCCGCTGGACGAAGCCGCCTGCAAGGTGCGGCAAGGCCCGCCGATCGACGATGCCGAGGATATGGGCGTGCAGGCCTGGGTCGGCGTGCTGCCCTTTACCCAGCAGCGGCTGGAGCCGATCGCAGCCCCGGATTGCAGCGCGCCGGCGCCCGGCTATGTGCGCGATTGGCTGGCGGCCGCTTGAGCCTGCCACGCCGCGCCGGCTTGATGATCGAACCGGCCGCGCGCCTTCCTGCAAGATCGGCGCTCATCACCCGAATTGCCTGCTCTATCTCAGTGGCCTCACCGGGGAATTGATTGACGGCGATACTGCGCGACCATTTCCCTGGCTCGCTCTCAAAAGGTCGCTCAATGATGAAAAAATGCTTCTCTGCCGTTGCGATGGCCCTGTGCCTGATCGGCTCCGCCCAGGCAGACGATGCGCTGAAGGCGGCCATCGCCGGCGCCCACCGCACGCCCGCCTTCGCTGCACGTGACAACGCACGCCATCCCTACGAGACACTGAGCTTCTTCGGCATCAGGCCCGAGCAGACCGTGGTCGAACTGGTGCCTGGCGGCGGCTGGTACACGGAGATACTGGCGCCCTATCTGCGCGACAAGGGTCGGTTGATTCTGGCCGCCGACGACCCCGAATCCGACAAGGCCTATGCGCGTCGCGGCATCGAGCGCCTGAAAGCCAAGCTGGACGCCCAGCCGGCCGTCTACGACAAGGTACAACTGGCGGTGTTTGCGCCGCCGGCCAAGCTGCAGTACGCGGCGCCGGGCAGTGCCGATCTGGTGCTGACCTTCCGCAATGTGCACAACTGGGCGGCGGAGGGCGAGGCCCAGACCCTGGCCGTGTTCAAGAGCGTATTCGCCAGCCTCAAGCCCGGCGGCGTGTTTGGCGTGGTCGACCACCGCCTGCCGGCGAACCGCGAGCAGGATGCCAAGGTCGGCAGCGGCTATCTGCATGAGGCCTATGTACAGCGCCTGGCCGAGAGCGCGGGCTTCAAGCTCGCAGGCAAGTCCGAGGTCAACGCCAACCCCAGGGACAGCGCGGACCATCAGAACGGCGTCTGGGCGCTGCCGCCGACCTATGCCAACAAGGACAAGGACCGTGCCCGCTACGAGGCGATCGGCGAGAGCGACCGACTGACGATGAAGTTCGTCAAGCCGCAGTGAGCGCCTATTTGGCGGCGGCCTCGGCCTGACGCTCGCGCATCGCCGGCAGCAGGGCGGCGATGTCCCGCTGCCCCTGCTGCACCGCCGCCAGCACCGTGGCCAGCACGGCCGGTGCAGTGCCGTCGGGCTGACGCAGGGTCTGCTCGGCTTCGGCGGCACAGGCCGCCAACGCGTTCAGCCCGAGGGTGCTGGCGATGCCCTTCAGCGAATGCAGGGCGTTCATGGCCTCGGCCAGCCGCTCGGCATCTCCGGCCGCATCCGCCCCGAGCAGGGTCGACAGCTGCTCGGGCAGCAGGGCCAGGTTTTGCTGGAAGGACTCCAGCACCCGCAGGTAGATGCGCCGGTTGCCGCCCATGCGCGCCAGCGCCGCTTCCACATCCCGATGCAGGTCCATACCCGTCTCGCGCGCAACGGCAACCGGGGCCACAGGCGATACGCCCCCCGCGGTGTGCCGCAGCAGGCAGCGCACCAACTGGTCCAAGTCGAAAGGTTTGCCGACATGGTCGCTCATGCCGGCATCGAGGCAGGCCTGGCGATCGGCGGGCATGGCATTGGCCGTCATCGCGATGATGGGCAGGGCCTGCGCGCCGGGGTGGCGGCGGATCGCGGCGGTGGCGCCGTAGCCATCGAGCACGGGCATCTGCACGTCCATCAGCACCGCATCGAACGGTCGGCCGCCGGGCTCCAGGCTGCTCAGCACCGCGTCCACGCCCTCCTGGCCCTGGGTGGCGACCTGCACCTCGGCACCCTCGTCGCCGAGCAGTTCCTGCGCCACCTGGCGGTTGTTGGCGTTGTCTTCCACGACCAGCAGGTGCAGGCCGCGCAGACGCCCAGGACCGGGCGGCACGCTATCTGACTTCGCGCCCGTGGCCAACGGAGCCGGCTGGCTGGCACGGACCTGCGCATCGACCACCGCATCCAGCAGCATCGAGGCCGTCACCGGCTTGACCAGGAATCCCTGCAGCAACGCCTGTTCGTCGGCGCCGCGCTCGGCCAGCATCTCGCGGCCATGGGCGGTGATCATGACGACCAGCGGCGGTGCCTGCGGCTTACAGAGCTCGCGCAGGCGCTGGTTCGTCTCCCAGCCGTCCATGCCGGGCATCTGCCAGTCCAGCAGCACAAGCTGATAGGCCTGAGGACCGCCGAGCCGAGCCTGCACCATCTGCAACGCCTGGGCGCCGCTGGAGGCCACGTCCACCTGCCATTGCATCGCGCGCGCCATCTCGCCCAGCACCTCCCGGGCGATGGCGTTGTCGTCAACGATCAGCGTGCGCAGCGGCCCGGCATCGACACGGTTGGCCAAGCGCGGCAGCACATCGTCGGCCACCGGCAGCTCAAGCTCGAACTGGAAGCAGCTGCCCTGGCCGGGTTGGCTGCTCAGACGCAGCTCGCCGCCCATCATCTGCACCAGGCGCTGGCTGATCGACAGCCCCAGCCCGGTGCCGCCAAAGCGCCGCGTCGTCGAGGCCTCGGCCTGGGCAAAGGCCTCGAAGATGTGGTGCTGGTCGGTCTCGGCAATGCCGATGCCGGTGTCGCGCACCTGCAGCCGCAGCCGCACCGCGCCGGGCAGTCGCTCGAGCACGCGCAGGCTGACGACGACTTCGCCGCGCTCGGTGAACTTCAGCGCGTTACCCCCCAGATTGATCAGCACCTGCTGCAGACGCAGCGCATCACCGACCAGCACCGGCGGCAGGCCCGGGTCGATGTCGAACACCAGCTCGATCTCCTTCTGGCCCAGATTGCCCGACAGGATCACCGACAGCTCGCGCAGCAGGGTGTCGGTGCGGAAGGGGTGCGGCGCCAGACTCATCTTGCCGGCCTCGACCTTGGAAAAGTCCAGGATGTCGTTGAGCAGGCCCAGCAGCGAGCGCGCCGCGCCCTCGGTCTTGCGCGTGTAGTCCCATTGCCGAGCGCTCAGCTGGGTCTTCTGCAGCAGCTGCAGCATGCCCAGGATGGCATTCATCGGCGTGCGCAGCTCGTGGCTCATATTTGCCAGGAACTGGCTCTTGGCCAGATTCGCCTGCTCGGCCTTCTGCATCGCCACCTTGAGCGATTCCTGATAGAGCTTGTGGCGCGTCACATCATGGGCCACGCCCAGGTAGCCGATGGGGCGGCCGTCATGGGCCGTCATGGCCGTCACCGTCAGCGCCACCTGGGTGCGCTGGCCGCTCTTGGCGATATAGGTCCACTCATGTTCCTCGCCGATGGCCACCGGGTCGACGAACACCCCGCGACCGCGCACGCGCCGGCCGGCCTGCTGAGACAGCTGCTCCAGCCGCGCCTCGATCTCGACCGGATCATGGAAGATCTCCGGCGTGCAATGGCCCACCACCTCCTGCGCGGTATAGCCCAACAGGCGCTGCGCACCGATATTGAAGACGGTGATCCTGAGGTCCATATCGGTACCGATCACCGCCACCTCGGAGGCCGAGTCCAGCACCGAGGACAGCAGCGCACTGGTCTGGCCCAGCTCCAGCTCGGCGCGCTTGCGCGCGGTGATGTCGAAGTTGATGCCTATCACCCGCTCCGCCTGGCCCCGGGCATTGCGCACCACGCGGGCCGAGGCGCGCAGATGCCGCACTTCGCCATTCAGCCAGAGGATGCGGAACTCGGTGTCGAACTCGCGCTCGCCGCTGATCGCCTGGGCCAGTTCCTGCTGCGCGGTCGGCAGGTCTTCCGGATGCACGCTCTCGCTCCACAGGGTGTAGGGCGCGAACTCGCCGACTCTGGTGCGGCCATAAAGCCGGTACATCCAGTCATCCCAGCTCAGCGTGCGGTGCTGTACATCCATCTCCCAGACGCCGATGCCGGCCGAGTCCGCGGCCAGCACAAAGCGTTGCAGCGTCTGCTGCAGTGCCTGCTCCGCCAGCTTGCGCTGGGTGATGTCCATATGGGTGCCGACCATCCACTCGGGCTTGCCGTCGGGCGTGCGGGTGGACAGGCGGCCTCGCACCAGCACCCACATCCAGCGCCCGTCCTTGTGGCGGGTGCGCGACTCGACCTCGTAGTAGTCCAGCTCACCGTCGAAATGGCGTTGCAGCAGGGCCTGGCCGCGCGCCAGGTCGTCGGGATGGGCCAGCTTCAGCCAGGTCTGGACAGTGGTCGGCTGCAGCTCATCGAGCGTGTAGCCGACGATCTCGGCCCAGCGCTCGTTGAAGTGGCTGACGCCGGTCTGCACATTCCACTCCCAGGTCGCGACGTGGGTGCCCTCGATGATGTTGGCCAGGCGCTCGCGCTGCAGGGCCAGTTCGGTGGCGGCGGTCTTGCTGGTGGTGATGTCGTTGCTGATGGAGACATACTTCTCGATGCGTCCCTGAGCATTCAGGAAGGGCGCGATGATGCTGTCCACCCAGTAAAGCCGTCCGTCCTTGGCACGGTTGCAGATCTCGCCGCGCCAGGAACGGCCGCTGGCGATGGTGCGCCAGACCTCGACCCAGAAGCTGCGTGGATGCTGGCCCGAGCCGAGCAGCCGGTGGTCCTGGCCCAGCAGTTCCTCCAGCAAGTAGCCGCTGATCTGCACCAGGGCCGCATTGGCCTCAAGGATCAGGCCGCGCCGGTCGGTCACCGACACGATCGCATGCAGATTGATCGTGCGCAGCAGCACGTCGGTGTCGCGCAGCGCCGCCTCCAGCCGCTCCTTGGCCACCTTCTGTTCGGTGATGTCCGACTCGATCGACATGAAGCCGGTCAGCTGGCCCCGCGCATCGTGCAGCGGCTGCACCTCGGCATGGGTCCAGATCTCGCGGCCGTCCTTGCGGCGCTTCTGCAGCTCGCCGCGGAAGGCCTGCCCGCTGTCGAGCAGCTCGCGCAGGCGCTGCATCTGCTCGGGATCGAGGCGTTCGCTGTGCGTCAGATCACCGGGTTTGTGGCCGCGCGCCTCGGCCAGCGTGAAGCCGAACAGACGCTCAAAACCCTCATTGACCCAGACGATATAGCGCTGCGCATCCAGTATCGCCACCGAATTCGAGGTGTGGCGCACGACCTTGGCCAGGCGCTCCAGATCGGCGGTCATCTCGGCCGCCAGCGATTCGGCGCGGGCCCGGCCCGACACCAGCAGCCAGGCCGCCAGCGCCAGCAGGCTGCTCAGCAGGGTGCCGGCGGCGGCCAACAGGGTCGGCGTGGTGCGATCAAGCCCGCGCTCGAACGCCGGGGTGGTGCTGGTGCGCAGGGCCAGCGTGCGCCCGCCCACCGAGATATAGCGTGTGCTCTGGAACAGCGGGCCCGCCGCTGCGACCCGTGGCGCGGAGCCCGGGTCGCCTTCGCCCTGGAGTTCGGTGCCGAACAGCAGGCGGGCCGGATCGACCTGCCCCGCGTCATAGAGCTCGAAGTCCAGCTGCATATCGGCCACGTTGGCGATGCCTGTGCACAGCTCACCGACCACGATGGGCGCAAACAGAAAACCGCGAAGCGCATTGATGCGAGGGTTGGTCGAGGCCGGATCGACCAGGCGCTGCCAGACCGGCACGATATAGAGAAATCCGGGGCCCCTCTTGCCATCCTGCACCAGGGTGATGCTGCCGCTCAGCGTCGGCTCGCCGGTGCGCACCGCGCGCTCCAGGGCCTCGCGCCGCACCGCTTCGGAGGCGATGTCGAAGCCCCAGGCCGCACGATTGGAGGCCAGCGGCTCGATGAACTTGGCGATGTAGAGATCGTCAACGCCCGCGCTCTGGCGCACGTCGAAGTCGGGGGCTGCGTCGGCCCGCTCGGTGGCCACAAAGCGCACCACGTCTTCCCGCTTCACCCGCTCGATGAAACCAAAGCCCCGCACGCCCGGGAACTCGAGGTGCAGTTGGCGGGACTCGACATAGTCGCGGAAGGCCTCGCGTCCGATCCGGCCGCTGGTGGCATACAGACCGCGCAGACCATTGAGGCCATAGACGGGCAAATTGAAGCGGCGCAGCAGATCGTCCTCGATGCGTGCGGCCTGGCGTTCATAGCGGGCGCGGGCCTCCACATCCAGGCCGGACTGGAACCAGTACACCCCCAGCACCGTCAGCGCCAGGCCCATGAGCAGCACCAGGGCCGGAATGGCCCAGACTGCGCCGCGCCGCGAGGGGGCAGCGTCTGCGGCGGCGCCGCCGGGGTTGAAGGCAGGGGTGCTGACCATGGGAACCTGTGCCGCCGGACCTCAAGGGTGCGGCGGTGCGATCTGCTCGGCGTAGTCGTACAGCGCGCCCAGAATGGCCTGGCCGCGCTCGTCAGCCTCTTCGCTGAGCGCATCGATGCGCTCGAAAAAGGCGCTCAGCGTGCTGAAGCCGCCCTCACCCAGATGCAGACGCTCGCTGCAATGCTGCTGCCAGCGCTGCTGCTCCGCGCTGCTGAGGCTGTCAGGGAAATTGCGTGCCCGGTAGCGGAACAGCAGCTCGTCCAGCCGGCCGTCCTCGAAGGCCGGATGCTGGCCGGCCAGCTTGTCCGCGTTCAGGCCGCGCAGCCGGTTCAGCAGGCGGCGGTCCTCGTTGCCGACAAAGCCGCCGTAGAGATCCTCATCGACATCGGGCGCCTGCTCTCCGGCCGGCCGGGCGTAGACCTCCGCCCAGAGCTGCCGGGGCAGCGCGGGCAGCTGGGCGGCCCGCTCGGCATGGCGCAGGGCCAGCTCCACATCCAGCCCCCAATGGGCGGCACGCTCGGCGCTCAACACCTTCAGATTGCCTATCACCACCGGTGACTTGTTGATGTGCACGCTCTTGATCGGCAGCCGGCTCACGCCCTCGGGCAGTTCGTCCTGCTTGCTGAACATGCGTTGGCGTAGGGTGGCGGCGTCCAGCCCCTGCAGCTCGGCCGGGTCGTGGGCCAGGTCCCAGACAATGATCTCGTTCTTGTTGGTCGGGTGCTGGGCAATCGGCCAGACCACCGCCAGGCAGCCGCGCTCGACCGGGTACATGCCCGAGATATGCAGCACCGGCCGCGGCTGGCCCAGGCCGAACTCCTGCAGCACCGCGTCCTTCTTGCGCAGCTTCAGGCAGAAGTCCCACAGCCGCGGGTTGCTCTGGCGCACCAGGCGCGCCAGCGCGATGGTGGCGCGCACATCGCTCAGCGCGTCGTGGGCGGCCTCATGGGCCAGGCCGTTGGCGGCGCTCAGGTGCTCCAACTTGAACGAGGGCCGGCCGTCTTCGTGCCTGGGCCACTGCAGGCCGTCGGGGCGCAGCGCATAGCAGCAACGCACCACATCCAGCAGATCCCAGCGGCCGCAGTCGTTCTGCCACTCGCGGGCATAGGGATCGATCAGATTGCGCCAGAACAGGTGGCGCGTCACCTCATCGTCGAAGCGAATCGTGTTGTAGCCCAGGCCCACCGTGCCCGGCAGGGCCAGCTCCTGCTCGATGGCGGCGGCGAACTCGTGCTCAGGCAGGCCCTGTTCCAGGCAGGTCTGGGGCAGGATGCCGGTCAGCAGGCAGGCCTCGGGGTCGGGCAGGAAGTCCGGCGCGGGCTTGCAGTACTGCATCAACGGCGCGCCGATCTCGTTGAGCTCCGCGTCGGTGCGTATGCCGGCAAACTGCGAAGGCCGGTCGCGCCGCGGCACCCGGCCAAAGGTTTCGTAGTCGTGCCAATAGAAGGTAAGGTCTGCCATATCGAGCAAGATACCTCATATGAGCCGCCCCCTGGCCGGCGCCCAGGCGCCGTGGCAGCGGCGCAACCCTCAAGTTTTGCTGAAGCCCTGTGCCTGCCCTGCACCGAGCCAGCGTCGATAATGTCTGCCATGCAGGTATTTCGCGGCTTCCACCATCCCGGCATCGCACCCGCGTGCGCGCTGACCATAGGCAATTTCGACGGCGTCCACCGCGGCCACCAGGCCATGCTGGCGCTGCTGCACTCCGAGGCCCGGCACCGCGGCCTGCCCAGCTGCGTGATGACCTTCGAACCCCATCCGCGCGACTTCTTTGCCGCCAAGATGGGCAAACCGGAGCTGGCACCGGCACGCATCGCCACCCTGCGCGACAAGCTCAGCGAGCTGGAGCGCTGCGGGGTCGATCAAGTCATCGTGCTGCGCTTCGACGAGGCCTTGGCCGGCCTGCCGGCCCAGGACTTCATCAGCCAGGTGCTAGTGCAGGGGCTGGGCGCCAGGTATGTGCTCGTCGGCGACGATTTCTGCTTCGGCGCCAGGCGCCAGGGCGACTACAGGATGCTGGACGCTGCCGGCCAGCTGCAAGGCTTCGACGTGGCGCGGATGATGAGCTACGAGGTCCATGGCCAGCGGGTCAGCAGCTCGGCCGTGCGCGAGGCCCTGGTGGCCGGCGACATGGACACCGCCGCCGCCCTGCTGGGCCGGCCCTACAGCATCAGCGGCCATGTGATCCACGGCCGCAAGCTTGGTCGGGAGCTCGGTTTCCGTACGCTGAACCTGCGTTTTGACCATGCCAAATCGGCGGCGATGGGCATTTACGCGGTGCGCACCCATGGCCTGACCGACACGCCGCTGGACGGCGTGGCGTCTCTGGGCGTGCGGCCCACGGTGGAGGACGCCGGCCGCCTGCTGCTGGAGGTGAATTGCCTGGACTGGCCGTCGCAACTGGGCCTGGACGGGGGCTACGGTAAACTCGTGCGCGTGGAACTGCTCAAAAAACTTCGCGACGAAGCCCGCTATGACGGTCTGGAGGCCCTGACGGCCGCCATCCGTCAGGACGCGGACAACGCGCGCAGCTTCTTTGCCACGCACGCATCTCGCTCGCGCCAGACCACCCGCGACCGAATTTGAACCCTGAGGGGTTCACGCGCTGCATGCCCTAAGGCGCGTCACGTCCAAGTTCTTCATTGCCTGCGGCGAGCCCTCAGCGGCGGCCAGGCACACACCCATTCAGGTTCCGCCATGACCGATCAAAGTTCCAAGCCCGAAGTCAAGCCCGACTATCGAAGCACCCTGAACCTGCCCGACACCCCCTTCCCGATGCGCGGCGACCTGCCCAAGCGCGAGCCGGGCTGGATCAAGGAGTGGGACGACTCTGGGCTTTACAAGAAGCTGCGCGACGCCCGCTGCGGTGCGCCCAAGTTCGTGCTGCACGACGGCCCGCCCTATGCCAATGGCCAGATCCACATCGGCCATGCGGCGAACAAGATACTCAAGGACATGATCGTCAAGGCGCGCCAGCTCGAGGGCTTCGACGCCGCCTACATCCCCGGCTGGGACTGCCACGGCCTGCCGATCGAGAACCAGATCGAGAAGACCTTCGGCCGCGGCCTGCCACGTGACGAGGTGCAGTCCAAGAGCCGCGCCTACGCCACCGAGCAAATCGATCAGCAGCGCCACGACTTCAAGCGCCTGGGCGTGCTGGGTGAATGGGACAACCCCTATAAGACGATGAACTTCGCCAACGAGGCCGGCGAGATCCGCGTGCTCAAGCGCCTGTTCGAGCGGGGCTTCGTCTACCGCGGCCTGAAGCCGGTCTACTGGTGTTTCGATTGCGGCTCCTCGCTGGCCGAGTTCGAGATCGAGTACGCGGATAAGCAGTCGCCCGCGGTCGATGTGGCCTTCCTGAGCGCCGAGCCGGCCAGGCTGGCCGCCGCCTTCGGCCTACCCTCGCTGGCCAAGGAGGCCTTCACCGTCATCTGGACGACGACCCCCTGGACCATCCCCTCCAACCAGGCGCTGAACCTGAACCCGGAGCTCAGCTACGCGCTGGTCGACACGACGTGCGGCATCTTCATGGTGGCCGAGGCGCTGGTCGAGAAATGCCTGGCCCGCTGGAAACTCGAAGGCTCGGTGCTGGCCACGACGCAGGGCAAGAACCTGGCGATGCTGAAGTTCAAGCATCCCTTGGCCCATGTGGATGCCGGCTATGACCGCGAAAGCCCGGTCTATCTGGCCGACTACGCCACCGCCGAGGACGGCACAGGCGTCGTCCACTCGGCCCCGGCCTACGGCCTGGACGACTTCAACTCCTGCGTGTCGCACGGCATGGACTTCAAGGACATCCTGAATCCGGTGCAGGGCAACGGCGCTTTTGATGCCGAACTGCCGCTGTTCGGCGGCCTGCACATCTGGAAGGCCAATCCGGTCATCGCGCAGGCCTTGGAAGACGCGGGCCGTCTGCTGTCGCATACCAAGATCACCCACAGCTATCCGCATTGCTGGCGCCACAAGACGCCGGTGATCTACCGCGCGGCCGCGCAGTGGTTTGTGCGCATGGATGAGGGCGACGGTGTCTTCACGCTCGACAAGGCCGGCAAGACGCTGCGCCAGACGGCGCTGGAAGCCATAGCCGCCACCAACTTCTACCCCGAGAACGGCCGCGCCCGGCTGCGCGACATGATCGCCGGCCGGCCGGACTGGTGCATCTCGCGCCAGCGCAGCTGGGGCGTGCCGCTGCCGATCTTCCTGCACAAGGACACCGGTCTGCCCCACCCTGACACGCTGGCCTTCATCGAGCGCGCCGCCACCATCGTTGAGGCCGGTGGCGTCGAGGCCTGGGCGAAGCTGGACGCAGCCGAATGGCTGGGCGACGAAGCGAAGAACTACACCAAGGGCAGCGACATCCTGGACGTCTGGTTCGACTCCGGCTCGACCTTCCAGCATGTCTTGAAGGGCAGCCACGCCGGTGCCGCACATGACGAAGGCCCCGAGGCCGATCTGTACCTCGAAGGCCATGACCAGCACCGCGGCTGGTTCCACAGCTCGCTGCTGATCAGCTGCGCCCTCAACGACCGCGCACCCTATCGCGGCCTGCTGACCCACGGTTTCACCGTCGACGGCCAGGGCCGCAAGATGAGCAAGTCGGTCGGCAACACCGTCGCGCCGCAGCTGGTCAGCGACAAGATGGGCGCCGAGATCATCCGCCTGTGGTGCGCGGCGACCGACTACTCGGGCGACCTGGCCATCGACGAGAAGATCCTGGCCCGCGTCGTCGACAGCTACCGCCGCATCCGCAACACGCTGCGCTTCCTGCTCGCCAACACCAGCGACTTCGACGCCAAGACTGACGCCCTGCCGCTGGACCAGCTGCTGGAGGTGGACCGCTATGCGCTGTCGCGCGCCGCGCAGTTCCAGGCCGAGGTGCTGGCCCATTACAAGGTCTATGAGTTCCACCCGGTGGTGGCCAAGCTGCAGGTCTATTGCTCCGAAGATCTCGGCGCCTTCTACCTCGACCTGCTGAAGGACCGGCTGTACACCGCGGCGCCCAAGAGCCTGGCCCGCCGCTCGGCGCAGACCGCGCTGTGGCACATCACCCAGGCCATGCTGCGCTGGATGGCGCCGTTCCTGAGCTTCACGGCCGAGGAGGCCTGGAAGTTCTGCGCCACCAGCGAGTCGCCCAGCGTCTTCACCGAGACCTACTGGAAGTTCGCGCCCGCCGACGAGGCCTTGCTGGCCAAATGGACGCGCATCCGCGAGATCCGGGATGTGGCGAACAAGGAGATCGAAGCGCTGCGCACGGCCGGCCAGGTCGGCGCCTCGCTGCAGGCGGTGCTGGAGATTGGCGTCAATGCCGAAGACCGGGCGCTGCTGGCTTCATTGGGCGATGACCTGCGCTTCGTCACCATCACCTCGGGCGCCGGCCTGGTCGATGCGGCCGAGCTGAGCGTCAAGGTGGCAGCGGCCACGGCGGCGAAGTGCGAGCGCTGCTGGCACTATGTCGACGACATCGGCCAGACGCCCGAGCACCCCGGCATCTGCGGGCGCTGCGTCAGCAATCTGTACGGCGAGGGCGAAGCACGGCGCTTCGCATGAGTTCAAGCTAGAAAAGCACAAAGGGCGCCGAGGCGCCCTTTTTTCATGGAAGAAGCAGTGTCAGGGAAAGGCCGGAACATTGGGCTCCCGGCCCTCGAAATGCGCCTCGGGATGGGTGCGCTCCAGCAGGGCCTCGATCTCGGTGACACGCGAGCGCGGCACATCGACCATCAGCAGATACTGGCCCTGGCCAATAGCCCGCTCGAAGCGGCGCAGGCGCCGGCTCGGGGTGGAGCTGCCAATCATGCTGGACGACCAGGTGCCCAGCACTGCACCGAGTGCCGCCATCGCGATCACCACGGCCGCCGGGGCGGCCATGCTGCCCAGCGTATAGGCGGCGGCCACACCGGCCGCGCTGCCCAGGCCTGCACCGATCAGCAGGCCCGACTGCGCGGCCTGAACCAGGTCCGAGCTTTGCAGCACATTGGCCGCATGCAGGCCGTTCATATCGGCGCCCTCCTCGGCCATAAAGTGGATGTGCTGGTCGCCGATGCGGGCCAGCAGCAGATCGTTCATGGTGCGGGTGGCGCTGCTCAGATCGGGCAACAACCAGTAGATGCGTTTGCGCATGATGGCTCCTCAGGGATGAGTGAAGCCCATGTCTGCGGCAGCCCCTTGCGCCGCATGGCAAGGCAGAAGCCAGTTTTACGCCTGTTCTTGAGGAACATCAAGCACCGGTGCCGAGCAAGACCCGGCACCGGTAGCTGCTCAGTTGAGCAGGGCGCGCCGCCGTTCGTCGACCCAGGCCAGGCCTTGGCTGGTGGCATAGGCCGCCGCCGCGTCGGGGCAGGTGAAGGGTTGGGCAAAGCGAAGCACCCGGTCGTGGGTGGCGCTGCCGCGGCCCGAGCGAATCGAGACCGAGGCAAGGTATTGGCCGTTATCGGCCAGTTTGGACAGAGGTGAGACAAGGTATTTGCCCACCTCAACATTTTTATAGATGTTGTTCATGAGGTGTGGGCCGCGATTCGACATCACGGCGTCCAGTTCAGGGTGAAACGCGACCTGCAAGCTGCGGGTCGAGACGGTTTCGGTCGGGTCGGGCTCCGCGCGTGGCATGCGCTTGGGGCCGAACGGGCGCTGAACGGTGAAGCCTGAGGCGTTGGCGCGCCGGCTAGAAGCTCAGAGGTGGGATCGGTGCCGATGGGTCGGCACTTGTTCGATCGGGCGGATCCGCGTAGGCGCAGTTTGCTGCTGTTCGTTCGCTGGATTCGCTTGTTTTCATCGGACAGGGGCTTTGGGGGAGCCTGCCGTCCTAGGTCTTGCACAAGACGCAAGACCGCACACCGAAGGCGCGAGTGTAGCAGCATTGCGGCAAGGCCCACTTGCGGTGCGTGCGGGCGGGCCTTGCCTGTACAGTACAGCGCGCTACGTCCCCTGCCATTTCGATCGCTCCAATGACCAAGAACTACCGCGCAAAACGTCCCCTGCTCCTCTGGCTGGCCCTCGCCCTGATCGTGATCCTGGCCGACCAGTTCACGAAGACGCTGATACTGGGTCAGTTCCAGTATGGCGACAGCCGCTTCGTGACCGGCTTCTTCAACCTCGTGCGTGCACACAACACCGGCGCGGCCTTCAGCTTCCTGGCCGGCGCGGGTGGCTGGCAGCGCTGGTTCTTCGTAGGCCTGGGCGCGGTGGCCACCGTGTTCATCATCGTGATGCTGCGCAAGCATGGGGAACAGACGCTGTTTGCCACCGCGCTGTCGCTGATCATGGGTGGCGCCATCGGCAATGTGGTCGACCGCCTGCTGCATGGCTATGTGGTGGACTTTCTGCAGTTCCACTGGGCGGGCTGGTACTTCCCCTCGTTCAATGTGGCCGACAGCGCGATCACCTTGGGCGCCATCCTGCTGATCTGGGACGAGTTGCGCCGCGTGCGCAAGGGTCCCTAGGTAAACCACCGCTGGCAGCGATGCGGGCCTGGGCTTAGCCTTGATTCATGAGCGAACCCCAGACCCACGAGCCTCCTGCCCCGCCCGACGAATCGTCGCCGTTCACGATCAAGCTCAATCCCTTGGGCTGGCTGCAGCCCTTTCAGTGGCTGAGGCTGGGTTGGAAGGACTTCCTCCGCCACCCCGGCATCGGCCTGTTCTATGGTTTTTGCTTCATGGCCATGGGCTGGGGCCTGCTGGCGGTCTACAAACATGCCCCCGCCTATATGCTGGCGCTGTCGGCCGGCTTTCTGCTGATGGGGCCGTTCCTGTGCATGGGCCTGTACCAAGTCAGCCTGCGCCTGGAGCGCGGCATGGCACCCGACCTGGGAGACTCCATCCTCGCCTGGGAATCGCACATGAGCCAGATGGCCATCTTCGGCACGGTGCTGCTGATACTGGAGATGGTCTGGGCCCGCGCCGCGCTGGTGATCTTTGCCGTCAGCTTCGACGGTATGCCAGACTTCTCCGGCTCGATCACCAAGCTGCTATCACCCGACAATCTGGGCTTCATCATCACCTACCTCGGTGTCGGAGCGGTGTTCGCGGGCCTGATCTATGCGATCAGTGCGATCTCGATCCCAATGATGCTGGACCAGCAGGTGGACGCCATCACCGCCGGCCTGACCAGCCTGCGTCTGGTGCTGACACAGACCGGTGTGATGCTGCTGTGGGGCGCGCTGATCACCCTGCTGGTGGTGCTGGCCATGCTGCCCGGCTTCGCCGGCCTGCTGGTGGTCGGGCCGGTGCTGGGCCATGCCAGCTGGCATGCCTATCGGGCCGCCGTCGCGGCCGAGTGAGTTAGGGGTGGTCGCCCCCAAGCGGCCCGGCTTGCGGCATGATGGGCGGCGCGCACCACTCGCCCCGAATCCATGCTCGACTTCACATGCCTGACGCACTACGAATGGCTCGATGTGCCGGTCTGGGTGTTCGATCATGCCCGCCAGCGCAATCTCTGGGCAAATGCGGCGGCGCTGAGCCTGTGGCGGGCCGACAGCGAGGCCGAGTTCCTGAACCGGGATATGTCTGATGCCAGCGAAAGTGCCCGGCTGCGCCTGAACCTCACCGCCGCCGAGCATGCCAAGGGTCAGGTGGTACGCGAACAGTGGACGCTGTACCCCAAGGGCCATCCGGTCACGGCGACGCTGGTGTCGCGCGGCATCCTCACCAACGAGGGCCGCCAGGTGATGCTGTTCGCCTCCGACCCGCTGTCCACCAGCTTCGACAAGACCATGCTGCGCGGCATCGAGGCCTTGCAGCACACCTCGGTGCGCATCGCGATGTTCAATCTGCGCGACGGCAAGGCCCTGATGCTGAACCCGGCCGCGGCGGCGGCCTTCGGCTCGCTGCACCAGGGCCGCGATGCGGTCGGCTTCTCGACGCTGTTCGCCGACGCCGAGGTGCCGGCCCGCATCCTCGGCCAGGTGCGGCGCGGCCAGACCTTCAGCGCCGACCTGGAGCTGATCACCACCATAGGCCGGCGCTGGCATGGCCTGGACGCACGACCGATGCGCGACCCGGTCAGCGGCGAGCTGGTGCTGCAGCTCAATGCCCGTGACATCGCCGACCTGAAGGCGACGCAGGCCATGCTGGAGGCCGCACGCCAGGCGGCCGAGGCGGCCAGCCAGTCCAAGAGCAGTTTTCTGGCCCATATGAGCCACGAGATCCGCACACCAATGAATGGTGTGCTGGGTCTGACCGAGCTGGTGCTGCAGACGCAGCTGGACGAGCGCCAGCGCAAGTTCGTCGAGCTGGCGCACAACTCGGCCAAGGGGCTGATGGTCATCATCAACGACTTGCTGGACGTGGCCAAGGTCGAGTCGGGCCGCATCGTCGTCGATCAGGCGCCGTTCTCGCTGCATGGCTGCCTGCGCGAGTCGCTGCACCCGCTGCTGCTGCAGGCACATAACCGCGGCATCACGCTGAAGGTGCTGGTGCAACCGGTGGTGGCCGACCATCTGCTGGGCGATGCGCTGCGGCTGCGCCAGGTGCTGATCAATCTGGTCGGCAATGCGCTGAAATTCACCGAGCGTGGGGAGGTTCGTGTCGAGGTCGAGATGCTGGAAGACCGGGGCGCCGAGGCCGGCGCGGCCGCCCTGCAGCGCCTGCGCTTTGCCGTGCACGACACCGGCATCGGCATGACGCGCGAGCAGATCCAGCATGTCTTCGACCCCTTCACCCAGGCCGACAGCAGCATCACCCGCCGCTACGGCGGCACCGGCCTGGGCCTGACCATCGTGCACCGGCTGGTGCAGCTGATGGGCGGCCAGATCAAGGTGGAGAGCCTGCCCGGCGTGGGCAGCTGCTTCAGCTTCGAGCTGACCCTCAAGCGGGTCTGCGCCGAGGCCGAGGCGCCGCTGACCTCAGGGCAACAGCACGCTTGATCCTGTGGTCTTGCGCGCCTCCAGGTCGCGGTGTGCACGCGCGGCATCTGCCAGCGGATAGCGCTGATCAATGCGGATCTTGACCTGGCCGCTGCCCACCACCTCGAACAACTCGTCGGCCATGGCCTGCGTGTTCTCGTGCGTGGCGATATGGGTGAACAGCGTCGGCCGGGTCAGGTAGATCGAGCCCTTGGCGGCCAGCGTTCCCACGGCCACAGGGGCCGGCGGGCCGGAGGCGGCGCCGAAGCTGGCCATCAGTCCGAAGGGCTGCAGGCAGTCGAGCGAGCCGTCCCAGGTGTCCTTGCCGACCGAGTCATAGACCACCTTGACGCCGCGCCCGCCCGTGATTTCCTTGACCCGGGCGACGAAGTTCTCGGTCCGGTAGTTGATCGTGAATGCCGCGCCCAGCTCGGCGGCCAGCGCGCACTTCTCGTCAGAACCTGCCGTGCCTATCAGCTGCAGGCCCAGCGCCCGCGCCCACTGGCAGGCGATCAGGCCGACGCCACCGGCGGCGGCATGGAAGAGCACGAAGTCACCGGCCTGCAGGCCGCCCTGAGGCAGGGTGCGGCGCAGCAGGTACTGGGCGGTCAGGCCCTTGAGCATCATGGCCGCGCCGGTCTCGAAGTCGATGGCGTCCGGCAATCGCACCACATTGCGGGCCGGCATCACACGGGCCGTGCAATAGCTGCCCGGCGGCTGGCTGGCATAGGCGGCGCGGTCGCCCGCGGCCAGGTGGGTGACGCCCTCGCCCACCGCTTCGATCAGCCCGGCCCCTTCGCCGCCGATGCCGAACGGCGCGGGCAGCGGATAGGCACCGCTGCGGTGATAGACGTCGATGTAGTTGATGCCGCAGGCCTGGTGGCGGATGCGCACCTCGCCCGGGCCCGGATCGCCGACCTCGACCTCCACCAATTGCATGGCGTCGGCGTCACCGGGCACCTGTACCTTGATCGCACGTTCACGGCTGCTCATGTCCTGTCTCCACATCAAGATGTTGATCTCCGGTATCGTGCCAGCAATCCGGCCCGCCCGCTCGGGTGCCCCTCTTTCCACGCTCCCGATGACACTCACGCCACGTATCGCCCTGCTCCTGTTGCTGCCGCCCCTGCTGTGGGCCGGAAACGCCATCGTCGGCCGCTTGGCCGTGACCAGCATCTCGCCGGCGATGTTGAACCTGCTGCGCTGGGCCCTGGCTTTGAGCCTGCTGCTGCCGCTGGGGTGGCGGGCGCTGCGGCGGCCGGGCGAGATCACCCGGCGCTGGCGCTATCTGGCGCCGCTGGGTCTGCTTGGCGTGGGCAGCTACAACACGCTGCAGTACCTGGCCCTGCGCACCTCCACGCCGCTGAACGTGACCTTGATCGCGGCCAGCATGCCGGTGTGGATGCTGCTGATAGGCGCGCTGTGCTACCGCGAGCCTCCGCAGCGCCGGCAACTGATCGGCGCCCTGCTGTCGCTGCTGGGCGTGGCCCTGGTGCTGTCGCGCGGCGATCTGTCGGCGCTGGCGCGGGTGCACTTCGTCGCCGGCGATCTGCTGATGCTGGTGGCCGTGATGTGCTGGGGCGGCTACAGCTGGCTGCTGGCCCGGCCCCCGGCCAGCATGCAGGGCGAGGCCCGGCCGGCCTGGGGCTGGGCCGAGTTCCTGCTGGTGCAGACGCTGTTCGGCCTGTTCTTCTCCGGCTTCACCGCCGGCATCGAGCATGAACTGACCCCGATGCCTATCGCCTGGAGCCCCTGGCTACTGCTGGCCCTGGCCTATGTGGCGATCGGCCCCTCGGTGATTGCCTACCGCTGCTGGGGTCTGGGCGTGATGGCCGTTGGCCCCGCCGTGGCCGCCTTCTTCAGCAATCTGACGCCCGTGTTTGCGGCCCTGCTGTCGGCGGCGCTGCTGGGCGAATGGCCGCAGTGGTTTCATGGCGCCGCCTTTGTGCTGATCGCAGCCGGCATCGCGGTATCGTCGCGACGCCAAGCTGGCTAGAATCAAACGAGATCAATCAACGCCTCAACGGGAGCCTCCACCATGTCCAAGTTCCACCAATTGCAGCGCCTGAGCCTGGGCATGCTGGTTGCCGGTATGCCGCTGCTCGCGGGCGCGCAGGAACTGGGCAAGGGCGGCTCCATGGCCAGCGGCAGCGCGGGGCCCGACGGCGCGCAGAACGCCAATGCGCAGCTGGAGCGCTGCGAAACGCCCAAGGGCACCCTGGCCGTGGTCGAGCCGCAGAACCAGGTCGGCATGAATCTGCAACGCTATGGCCTGGGCTCGCCGACCGCGGTGATACGGATGCTGGTGCAGCAGTCCAACTGCTTCCAGATCGTCGAGCGCGGCGCGGCGATGCAGAACATGATGCAGGAGCGGGCGCTGTCGCAATCGGGCCAGATGCAGGGCGGGCAAAACGTCGGCGCAGGCCAGATGGTGGCGGCGGACTTCATCGTCACCCCCAGCGTGGTGTTCTCCGACAACAATGCCGGCGGCGTTGGCGGCGGCGTGCTGGGCCTGCTGGGCGGGCGTGCCGGCCTGATCGGTGGCCTGGTCGGCGGACTGAAGTTCAAGCAGGCACAGACCAGCATGCTGCTGGTGGACACCCGCTCAGGCATACAGGTGGCTGCGGCCGAGGGCAGCGCCGAGAAGACCGACTTTGCGCTGGGTGGCGCGCTATTCGGCGGCGGCGGTGGCGCCTCGCTGGGCGGCTACACCAGCACCAACGAGGGCAAGGTGGTGGTGGCCTCCTTCATCGACAACTGGAACAACATCGTCCGCGCAATCCGCAACAACCCCTCGCTGATACAGGCCACCTCGGGCACTGCCTCGAAGCAGAATGCCGCCGCCAGCGTGCAGGCCGGCGCGGCCGCCGAGGGCGATGTGATGGTGCCCAAGATTTCCGGCGCCAAGGTGCTGCGCCAGGCCCAGGACGGCGCGCCCGAGCTGCAGTCGCTGCAGCGCACGGACGAAGTGATCTACCTCGGCGAAGAGCGCAACGGCTTCCTGAAGGTGCAGTCGGGCCGCGGCGAGGGCTGGGTCAAGAAGATCCTGCTGAAGAAGCCCTAACTTCTCAGCTTCTGGCGCCCGGCGCCCTCTACAAGGCCGCCAGCGTCTCGGAGAACAGGCGCAGATAGCTGTCGAACTGGTGGACATCGTTGTGCGCCGCGCCCTCGATATAGACCAGCCTGGCGGCCGGCGCCTGCGCGCGCAGCGCCACGCTGTGGGCCGGCGCAATCAGCGGGTCCCGGGTGCCATGGACCAGCAGCAGCGGGCGCGCAATCTGCGCTGCGGCAAGGCCGGTGTCCAGCGGATAGCGCAGCAGCGCCGACGGCACCAGTGGAAAATGCTCGCGCATCAGCGCCTGCATGCTGCTGTAGGGCGACACCAGCACCGTCAGTTCCGGCCCGACCTCGGCCGCCAGGCCGGCGGCCAGGCCGGTGCCCAGCGAACGGCCGTAGATGACGCGAGGCAGGCCCGTGTATTGCGGCGCCACCTGCTCCCAGGCCATGCGCACATCGGCGCGCAGCTGAGCTTCGCTATCGATGCGGCCGGTGCTCTTGCCGTAGCCCCGGTAGTCCAGCATGAACAGGTCGTAGTTGGCCCGCCGGTAGAAGTCGATGTTGACGAACCAGTTCTGCAGGCTGCCGGCGTTGCCATGCAGGAAGAACACCACGCCCTTGGGCCGGGGCAGCTTCAGGTGCAGCGCCGACAGGCGCGCGCCGGGCACGTTCAGGCTCAGCTCATGGACATCGTCGCCGAGCGCAAAGCGATGGTCGGCCGGCAGCACATCGGGCTGGAACAGCAACTGCTCCTGCCGCAGATAGAGCCAGCCCATGGCCAGCCCATAGCCGCTGAAGGTCAGCAGCGCGGCCCCCGCAGCCAGGCGCGGCCAGTTGAGGCTCATCGCGCTTCCAGCAGTATCTTGAGCCGCCTCAGCGCGCGTGAGGATTGATGCTCCAGCACCCAGCGCGTCAGGTTGGCGTCGAACAGGCGCCAGAGCCAGAACTTCGAGCGGAACTGCAGCCTGCGCTCGAAGCGGCAACCGGTGCCCTCGGCGACGATCAGGTAGGTGATGCGGGCCACGCCATGCGGCGTGTCTGTGGCGATGGCCCAGCGATTGACTGGCTCGCAGGCACAGACGGTCCAGCGGGCCTGAAAGCGCCGGCCAACCATGCCGATATGCTCCAGCACGGTTTCACCCAGCACCAGTGGGCGCTCAGGTGCCTCGCGTACCAGGCGGGTGGCGGGGTGCCAGCGCGACCAATGGGCCGGTGTGGATACAAAATCAAACACTTCGGCGGCTGGGCGAGCGATGGCGATGACGCTGGTGACTACGGGAGCGGCTTCGAGTTTCAAGATCAGATTGCGTTGCGCGAGTTTGGACATCAACATGCGCCGGGTCTCCCAAATGCCATACCCGCCCATTACGCACGGGCACCGCTTTCGGATGCAAGGCATGTCACCGCCGCTTGCAACTGAAATACTTCCTCAACGTCTTGCAAGACGGGACGGCTGATGGGGGGTTGGCGTGAAGAACCGGACGGGGAGCCGCTCAGAGTCGCCGGGCGGGGAAATGTTCCCTGGCCGGAACTGTCTAGGCCCGGCTGGTCAATGCGCGGGCAATGCGATGCCGATGCACGGTGGTCTTGGGCACATGGCCCTTGAACCAGCTGCGCACGTCCTCGTCCAGGCCGATGCCGTGCATATAGTTGTACAGCGCCTTCTTCAGCGCCAGACCCAGCGCGTCGTGATCGACGCCGGTCGGGTCATGGAAACCGACATCGTTCTTCGCGAATGACACCGGCGGCAGCGGCTGCAGGGTCACGCCATAGGCGGCCGGGTCCTGCCCCACCGGCGAGTGCACGGTGCAGGCAAAGCGGTGGAAGAAGCCGCTCTGTATGCAGCCCTGCTCGAACAGCTGGCGCACATACTCCAGCGCATCGACCGTATCCTGCACCGTCTGCGTCGGGAAGCCGTACATCAGATAGGCGTGAACCAGAATGCCAGCATCCGAGAAGCCCTTGGTGACACGCGCCACCTGCTCCACCGACACGCCCTTCTTCATCAGGGTCAGCAGTCGGTCCGAGGCCACCTCCAGGCCGCCCGAGATGGCAATGCAGCCGCTATCGGCCAGCTGCTGGCACAGCTCGGGGCTGAAGGTCTTCTCGAAGCGGATATTGCCCCACCAGGAGATCTCAACCTGGCGGCGCATCAGCTCGGCGGCCAGTGCCTTCAAGGCCTTGGGCGGTGCCGCCTCGTCCACAAAGTGAAAACCGGTCTGGCCGGTCTCGGTGACGATGGCCTGCACGCGGTCCACCAAGGTGGCGGCCGAGGCGCCGTCATAGCGCGAGATGTAGTCCAGCGACACATCGCAGAAGCTGCACTTCTTCCAGTAGCAACCGTGCGCCACGGTGAGCTTGTTCCAGCGTCCGTCTGACCACAGCCGGTGCATGGGGTTGAGCATGTCCAGCAGCGACAGGTACTGGTCCAGCGGCAGGCCGTCCCAGGTCGGCGTACCGACCTCGGCGAAGGCGATGTCGGGCTCGACCAGGTTGATGTAACGCACAGCCCCTTCCGTGCGCACAAAGGTGCGCACCAGCCGTTGCTGCGAGCGCTTGCCGGCCAGATGGTCCAGCAGTGCCAGCAGCGGCCGCTCGCCGGCATCCAGGGTCACATAGTCGAAGTAATCGAACACCCGCGCGTCACTCAACTCGCGCAGCTCGGTGTTGACGAAGCCGCCGCCGAGCACGGTGACAAGGGTCGGGTCTTGCGCCTTGATCGCCTGGGCGATGCGGAAGGCGGCATAGACGGCACCCGGGAATGGCACCGAGATCAGCACCAGCGTCGGCCGGTGGCGGGCAATCGCCGCCAACGTCAGCTCGCGCAGCGTCTCATCGACCAGATTCAGCGGCGCGGCCAACGCCTCGGCCAGCGGGTCGAAGGTCGGCTGACTCTGCGCCAGCTGCTCGGCATAGCGCACGAACTCGAAGCGCGGATCGATCGCGTCGCGCAGCACATCGGCCAGATCGTTCAGATACAGCGTCGCCAGATGGCGGGCCTTGTCCTGCAGGCCCAGAGCGCCGAAGGCCCAGGCCAGCGGGTCACCGCCGTCTTCGTCGATATACACATCCAGCGACTCGAAGCGCGGCCCCTCGGGCAAAAAGGCTCGGCTGCAGATGCGGTGCGCCAGAGTGGAATCGCGGCCCTGCAGAAAGGCCATCGCCGGCTTCAGGGTCGCCAGATAGCGCGAGTACTGCCGCATGAACAGATCCACGCGCGCTGTGCGCTTGGGCGTGGCTTCAATCTGGGCATGCAGCGCCTGCAGCCCTTCGCTGGAGAACAGCTTCAGCATCAGCGCCAGCGCCAGATCCTCCTGCACCGCGTCGAATCCCCGCGAACGCAGAAACCCGGTCAGGTAGGCGGTGGACGGGTACGGCGTATTCAGCTGCGTCATCGGGGGGATGACGGACAGGATACGGGGGGGCTGGGCTGACATGGGCGGGCGCCTGGGGGCAAGGCTGGGAGGGAGCGGGCCCTATTTTGCCAGTTTGACTGTTGGCGCTCTCTGCGCTCCAGCTACGCGCGAGGCTTTGTGAGGGTCGGCACGGCTTTGTCTGATTCCCAGGCAAGAGGCCCGAGACGGAGCCTTGCGAGCGGTATCAGTTAGGCCGGGTCCTAGATAACCCCGTTCTTGCCTGTGAATCACTCCGACCTTCGTGGAGGCGAATTGAACAAAACAAAAGAGTTGTGCAACTTCCAATGCTCCGCCCAGTTCTTCGATGCTGGCTTCGCCATCGGCCACCTTACCTGCGTTGACCCACCAGGTCGTGCTAGCGGTCGGCCAAGTCGCTGCGTGTCGCCACCTTGATCACTGGGCATTCAGCCAAGCCGCTGAGCGTGCGACGGCGGGTGGTGAAGACGCGCCGCTGCCTTTGAAGGCAGCGGACCTGTCGATTTCCCCGGCGCTCACTCGTCGTAGCATCACCGGGACCCACCCACATTTGGAGAGCAGGCATGCGGTTCATCATCACGGCGCAGCCGAGTACTGAGACGAAGAAGACCCAACAACCGTCAGACTTCGATGCGGAACTCTTCAAGGCGTACATGCGCTTCAACGAGGAGATGCACCAAGCCGGCGTGCTTGTAGCCTCCGAGGGCCTCAACCCTGCAGCGCCAGGCGCCCGCATCGCGGTGGCCGATGGCAAGCGCTATCTTGTGGACGGCCCCTTCGCCGAGTCCAAGGAACTGGTCGGAGGCTTTTACCTGATCGAGGTGGGCTCGCTTGACGAGGCGATTCAATGGGCTCTGCGCGCTCCGTCTGGCTTTGGGGCGGACGACATCCTGGAGGTTCGGCAACTGACAGGCGCGGCAGACCTGCCGCCTGAGATTCTCAAACTGATCGCTGAGGCTGCGCCAGCGTGGAGCGCTTCGGCCTGGCAGTCGCGAGCAACAAGTGCAGGCCAAGCCTGACCCATATATGCGCTAGTCTTCACAAACACACCGCTCTGACCATGCCTCTACACATCGGAATCGTTGGCTGTTCGGCCGAGGGTGCAGCCCTTTGCTATCGCACGATATGCGCGGAAGGCGCTGGCCTGCTTGGGCCACACGCCCACCCAGAAGTTTCAATGCACACGCCCTCGCTCGCCGACTATGTAAGCTGCCTGGACCGAGGCGACCTGGAGGGCGTTGGAGCGCTCATGTTGGCTTCTGCAAGAAAGCTGGCAAGCGCAGGGGCCGACTTCCTGATCTGCCCCGACAACACCATTCATCAAGCCTTCCATCACGTTGAATCCCTCTCCCCACTTCCGTGGCTGCACATAGCAGAGGAAGTCGCCTTGGCGGCATCCGAGCACGGATACAAGCGCCTGGGCATCACGGGAACCCGCTGGCTTGTTGATAGCGAGGTCTATCCAGACAAGCTGGTCGCCAAGGGCCTTCAGTACCTGCGCCCGAGCGCCAGGGAACGCGACGAGATGAACCGAATCATCATGGACGAACTCGTCTATGGGGTGACCACGCCGGCAGCGGCTACGTACTTCCAAACGGTGATTCAGTCGTTCAAAACGCAGCAATGCGATGCGGTCGTACTCGGCTGCACCGAGATTCCACTGATCGTGAGCGACGCCAACTCTCCGTTGCCGACACTGGATTCAACGCGGCTGCTCGCCCGGGCCGCGCTTCGGCGAGCAGTGGGCACATGCGCCGGGTAAGACATAGCGCGGCGAAGAATGCCCCTGGCTCCGATGACCTGGACGTCACCCATGCGCACGAAACGCGGCGAGCACAAGCTCAAGTCACCGGCGCCGGATTGAACAGCACCAGCGAGTTGTGCAACTTCCAATGCTCCGCCCAGGTCTTCCTGCGGCCGCTGGCCACGTCCAGCATCAGGCGGAACAGCTCCCAGCCCAGGTCTTCGATGCTGGCCTCGCCGTCGGCCACTTTGCCGGCGTTGACGTCCATCAGGTCGTGCCAGCGGCGGGCCAGGTCGCTGCGCGTGGCCACCTTGATCACAGGGCATTCGGCCAGGCCGTAGGGCGTGCCGCGGCCGGTGGTGAAGACGTGGAGATTCATGCCGGCGGCCAGTTGCAGGGTGCCGCAGATGAAGTCGCTGGCGGGGGTGGCGGCATAGACCAGGCCACGCTGCTCGGTCTTCAGCTTTTCGCCGGGTGCCAGCACATGCGAGATCGCCGAGCTGCCGCTCTTGATGATGGAGCCCATCGCCTTCTCGGCGATATTGGACAGGCCGCCGGCCTTGTTGCCGGGCGTGGTGTTGGCCGAGCGGTCGACGCGGCCACGGTCGAGGTAGCGGTCGTACCAGCCCAGCTCGCGGATGATGGCCTCGGCCACCTCGGGCGTGGCGGCGCGGCTGGTGAGCTGCTCGACGGCGTCGCGCACCTCGGTGTTCTCGCTGAACATCACGGTGGCGCCAGCGCGCACCAAGAGATCGGCACAGAAGCCGACGGCCGGGTTGGCGGTGACGCCCGAGAACGCATCGCTGCCGCCACACTGCACACCCACCACCAGCTCGCTGGCCGGAATCGTCTCGCGGCGTCGCGCATCGAGCCGTGCCAAATGCGGCCTGGCGCTTTGCAGGATGTCGTCCAGCATCGACATGAAGCCGACGTGGTGGTCGGCCTGCAGGCACACCGTCTCCGGGCCCAACGCCGGGTCGCGCTCATCGGTAATCGGGAAGCTGCCCGGCGGCAACAGACGGTCGGGCTGCAGCTTCTCGCAACCCAGGCTGACCACCATCACCTCGCCGCCGAAGTTCGGGTGCAGCGAGATGTTCTTCAAGGTGCGTATCGGTATCACCGCGTCGGGCGCATCGATGGCCACGCCGCAGCCATAGCTGTGCTCCAGCCCGATCACGTCATCGACGTTGGGGAACAACGGCAGCAGCTCGCTCTTGATGCGGGCCACCGCCTGCGCCACCACGCCGGCCACGCACTGCACGGTGGTCGTGATGGCCAGGATGTTGCGCGTGCCCACCGAGCCGTCGGCATTGCGGTAGCCCTCGAAGGTATAGCCCTGCAGCGGAGCAAGCTCGGGCGGGCGCACGGTGGCGATGGGTAGCCCCTCCAGCGCACGTGCCGCCGGCATCTGCAGCAGGCGCTCGTGCACCCAGCTGCCGGCCGGGATGTCTTTCAGCGCATAGCCTATGGGCACGTTGTAGCGCCGCACGATCGCTCCTTGAGCTATATCAGCCAGCGCCACCTTGTGGCCCTGCGGCACCTTGTCGCGCAGCGTGATGCCGGCCCCGGGCACGCCCGCGGGCAGCAGGGTGCCGGCGGCCAGCCCGCCGTCGTTGGCGACGATGGCGACGTTGTCGTCTCCATGCATGCGTATGGTCAACGCCGGTCGCGAGATCTCGCTCATATCAGTGGCTCCATTGCGCTTCGTGCGACGCACAACACGTTCGAATTGAGTAGCGGCAGGGACGAGGGCGCGCCGGCCGCTGCGGGCTGAAGCATCGTCCGGCCCTGGACGGACCGGACCTCGGCTTCTTTATGCCCGCTGCGACCGGCACGCCCTCATCCCTGCTGTCACGGATGCGCCCGCTCGCCAATACGCAGAGCTCGCGCCGTAATCTGGGTCGGCGGGCATAAGGAAGCTGGAGGTCGGGCCGAAGGGACCGGCCCAAGCTTCAGCCCGCCGCGGCCGGCCCCCTGGCCCCTCTGCCACCAAGAAGCAGCGAGGCGCCAAGCATCCACGCTGCGCGGAGAGGCGAACAGCTTCACTTCAGTCCAGCTGCACCTTGCCCTCGCGGGCCACGCGCGTCCACTTGGCGATTTCCTGGCGGTTGAAGTCGGCGAACTGGGCCGGCGTCAGCGGGTTGTGGACCAGGCCCAGCGTGTCCAGCCTGGCCTTCACCTCGGGCATGGCCAGGATCTTCTCGATCTCGCTGTTCAACCGGGTGACGATGGCCACCGGCGTGCCGGCCGGCGCATACATGGCCTGCCAGCTCGACACATCGAAGCCCGGCACGCCGGCCTCCTGCATCGTCGGCACATTGGGCAGGGCCGCGCTGCGTTGCGCCGAGGTCACGGCCAGCGCCCTGACCTTGCCGGCCTGGATATGCGGCAGGGCCACGGTGACGGTCTCGAAGCTGCTGGGAATCTGGTTGCCGATCAGGTCCTGTATCGCCGGGGCGCTGCCCTTGTAAGGCACATGGGCCAGATCGGCCCCGGCCAAGAGCTTGAAGAGCTCGCCCGACATATGTTGCGAGCTGCCCTGGCCGGCGCTGGCAAAGGCGATACTGTCCGGTTTGGCCTTGGCGGCGGTGATCACGTCCTTCACCGATTTGAAGGGCTGGTCGGTGCCGACCAGCAGCACATTGGAGATGCTGCCCAGCAGCGCGACGTGGGCGAAGTCCTTGCTCGCGTCATAGGGCATCTTGGACTTCATCGCCGGGTTGATGGCATGGCTGGCAATGGTGCCCAGCAGCAGGGTATAGCCATCGGGCGGCGACTTGGCCACCGCGTCGGCCCCGACCACACCACCTGCGCCCGCGCGGTTCTCGATGATGACCGTCTGTTTCAGCGCCGCCTGCAGCTTCTCGCCGAGCAGTCGGCCCAGGATGTCGCTGGTGCCGCCGGCGGCAAAGGGCACGATCAGCTTGATGGGCTTGGAGGGCCAGGCGTCCTGGGCCAGGGCCAGGTTGGACAGGCCGGCGAGGCCGGCCAGCAGTGAAGCGGTGATCAGGGTGCGGCGTTGCATGAAAGTCTCCGGTGGGGTGTTTTGAATGGCAGCCGTGTCATCTGTTGTCATACAACATCAACGGAACTTTAATCGGATGGACCACGGACGGGACTAGGGATTCCACGTAGTTACTCGACCCATGCTCGATGAATTGCTGCTATGCAGCATGCGATCAGTGATTCCCCGTACAGCAACGCTGCCATCCTAGTTGTACGATGACCCACAACTTGAATCGCGACAGGCCCCGGCCTGCCGTTCACCCGCCCCCAGCCCTCATCTACGGAGATCCGTCCATGTCGCCCCAAGAGCTCAAGACCGTGTTGCAGGCCGGCCTGCTGTCCTTCCCGCTGACCGACTTCGACCGCGAGCTGAACTTCTCGCCCAAGCCCTATGCCGAGCGCCTGGAGTGGCTGCAGCCCTATGGCGCCTCGGCCCTGTTTGCCGCTGGTGGCACCGGCGAGTTCTTCTCGCTGGAACCGGGCGAGTTCAGCGAGGTGATCAAGGTGGCGCTGGACACCTGCCGCGGCCGCACGCCCATCATCGCCGGCGCCGGTGGCGGCACCACGCTGGCCATCAAGTATGCGCAGGAGGCTGCAGCGCTCGGTGCCCAGGGCATCCTGCTGCTGCCCCACTACCTGACCGAGGGCAGCCAAGCCGGCCTGATCGCGCACGTCGAGGCGGTGTGCAAGAGCGTCAAGATCGGCGTCATCGTCTACAACCGCGGAGCCTGCAAGCTGACGCCGGCCAGCCTGCTGGTGCTGGCCCAGCGCTGCCCGAATCTGATTGGCTTCAAGGATGGTGTCGGCGACATCGAGAAGTTCGTTGCCATCCGCCAGACCATGGGCGAGCGTTTCGCCTATCTGGGCGGCCTGCCCACGGCCGAGCTGTTTGCCGGCGCCTACAAGGCGATGGGCTGCCCGGTCTACTCGTCGGCGGTGTTCAACTTCATCCCCAAGACCGCGATGGATTTCTACAACGCCCATGCCGCCAGTGATACGGCCACCTGCGACCGGCTGATACGCGACTTCTTCCTGCCCTATATCGCGCTGCGCAACCAGGGCGAGGGCTATGCGGTGTCCATCGTCAAGGCGGGTGCAACCTTGGCGGGCCACAGTGCCGGCCCGGTGCGGCCGCCGCTGTCGGACCTGCTGCCGGCTGAGGTCGATCAATTGGGTGCCCTGATCTCCAGGCTCGGCCCACAATAGCCTGTCATGAGCACCTCATCCACCCCGCTGATCACCGCGCTGCGCGTGATCCCGGTCGCCGGCCGCGACAGCATGCTGCTCAATCTGAGCGGTGCCCACGGCCCCTTCTTCACCCGCAATCTGCTGATACTGACTGACAGCGCCGGCCGCACCGGCGTGGGCGAGGTGCCCGGTGGCGAAAAAATTCGCCAGACCCTGGAAGACGCGGCCGAGCTGATCGTCGGCCAGCCGCTAGGCTCGCAGCAGCGGCTGCTGCAGCAGGTGCAGCAGCAGTTCGCCGACCGCGACGCCGGTGGCCGCGGCCTGCAGACCTTCGATCTGCGCACCACCATCCATGCGGTCACGGCGATCGAGTCGGCGTTGCTGGACCTGCTGGGCCAGCACCTCAATGTGCCGGTCGCCGCCCTGCTGGGCGAAGGCCAGCAGCGCGAGGCTGTGGAGATGCTGGGCTATCTGTTCTTCATCGGTGACAAGGCGAAGACCGACCTTCCCTACAACGCCGAGCCCGGCGCCGACAACGACTGGTTCCGCGTTCGCCACGAGAAGGCGATGACGCCCGAGGCCGTGGTGCGCCTGGCCGAGGCGGCCCGCGAGCGCTATGGCTTCAACGACTTCAAGTTGAAGGGCGGCGTGCTGCGCGGCGACGACGAGGTCGAGGCCTTGCGCGCGCTGCACGAGCGCTTCCCCGCAGCCCGCGTGACGCTTGATCCCAACGGCGGCTGGCTGCTCAAGGATGCGATCCGGCTGATGCGCGATATGCGCGGCGTCGTCGCCTATGCCGAAGATCCCTGCGGCGCCGAGGACGGCTTCTCCGGCCGCGAGGTGATGGCCGAGTTCCGCCGCGCCACCGGTCTGCCCACGGCCACCAATATGGTCGCCACCGACTGGCGCCAGCTCGCCCACGCGCTGGCGCTGCAAAGTGTGGATATTCCGCTGGCCGATCCGCATTTCTGGACCATGGCCGGCTCGGTGCGCGTGGCTCAGACCTGCCGCGACTGGGGCCTGACCTGGGGCTCGCATTCGAACAACCATTTCGATGTGTCGCTGGCGATGTTCACGCACGTCGGCGCCGCCGCGCCGGGTCGGGTCACGGCCATCGACACGCACTGGATCTGGCAGGACGGCCAGCGCCTGACCAAGGATCCGCTGCAAATCGTCGGCGGCCATGTTCAGGTGCCCAAGAAGCCCGGCCTCGGTGTCGAGCTCGATATGGGCGAGGTCGAGAAAGCACACCAGCTGTACCTGCAGCATGGCCTCGGATCGCGCGACGATGCGATGGCCATGCAATACCTGATTCCAGACTGGACCTTCAATCCCAAGCGGCCCGCGTTGGACCGCTAGAAAGCAAACGCCATGAACAAGAATTTCATCGCCGGCGAATGGCTGGACGGCGCACGGATCTCGCGCAATATCAATCCGTCGGACACGCGCGATCTGGTCGGCGAGTACGCCCAGGCCGATGCGGCGCAGACGCGGCTGGCGATTACTGCCGCCGAGGCCGCCTTCCCGGCCTGGAGCCTGAGCACGCCGCAGCAGCGTTTCGACATCCTCGACGCCGTCGGCACCGAGATCCTGGCGCGCCGCGCCGAGCTCGGTGACCTGCTGGCCCGCGAGGAGGGCAAGACGCTGCCCGAGGCGATCGGCGAGGTCGCCCGCGCCGGCAATATCTTCAAGTTCTTTGCCGGCGAGGCGCTGCGCCCCGGTGGCGAGGCCCTGCCCTCGGTGCGGCCCGGCGTCGGCGTCGAGATCACGCGTGAGGCGCTGGGCGTGGTAGGCATCATCACGCCCTGGAATTTCCCCATCGCCATTCCGGCCTGGAAGATCGCCCCGGCCCTGGCCTATGGCAATTGCGTGGTCTTCAAGCCGGCCGATCTGGTGCCGGGCTCGGCCTGGGCACTTGCAGAAATCCTGTCGCGCAGCGGCCTGCCGCAGGGTGTTTTCAATCTGGTGATGGGACGCGGCTCCGAGGTCGGCGCCACCTTGCTGGACGATCCCCGCATTGCCGCCGTCACCTTCACCGGCTCGGTGGCCACCGGCCAGAAGGTGGCCGCCGCCTGTGTGGCACGGATGGCCAAGTTCCAGCTCGAGATGGGCGGCAAGAACCCGATGATCGTGCTCGACGATGCGGACCTGGGCGTCGCCGTCAACTGCGCGGTGCAGAGCGGCTTCTTCTCGACCGGCCAGCGCTGCACGGCCTCGTCAAGGCTGATCGTCACCGAGGGCATCCATGACCGCTTCGTCGCCGCCGTGATCGAGAAGATGAAGAGCTTGAAGGTGGACGATGCCCGCAAAGCCGGCACCGACATCGGCCCGGTGGTGGACCAGAGCCAGCTCGGCCAGGACCAGGAGTACCTCGGCATTGCCCAGGCCGAGGGCGCTCGCCTGGCCTTTGGCGGCGAGGCCATTGAGCGCAACGCGGAGGGCCAGCCGGGCTTCTATCTGCGTCCGGCGCTGATCACCGACACCACGCCCGAGATGCGCATCAACCGCGAGGAGGTGTTCGGCCCGGTGGTCAGCGTGCTGCGCGCCCGCGACTACGAGCAGGCGCTGCTGCTGGCCAACGATACGCCGTTCGGCCTGGCGGCCGGCATCGCGACCACCTCGCTCAAATACGCCACGCACTTCAAGCGCCACTCGCAGGCCGGCATGGTGATGGTCAATCTGCCCACCGCGGGCGTGGACTACCACGTGCCCTTCGGCGGCCGCAAGGGCTCCAGCTACGGCCCGCGCGAACAGGGCCGGTATGCGGCCGAGTTCTACACCGTGGTCAAGACCAGCTACACGATGGCCTGAGGGTTGCCAGCCGCAGCGTCGTCACCCCCGAGGGCGCCAGGTTCAAGCCTCGCGGGCGCGCCTGCGCCAGGCCAGCACCGACAGGCCGGCCAGCAAGACGGCCCAGGTCGAGGGTTCGGGCACCGCGGACGGCACACCGGCGACACTGATCTCGCCGGCGGTGTAGAGCTGGCTGACATCCCAGCTCAGGCCCTGGGCCAGATCAGGCAGCGCGATCGCCGAAAACTGCCCTTGCGGCGCCAGGGTGAAGTCGAACAGGTCGAAATGCTGACCGCTCTGCGGGATGAAGCCGTCCAGGGTCAGCACATTCAGCGTGGCCCCCGCATCGAACAGCACCGTGCCGGTGAAGATGATCTTGTCATGGTGGGCACCGCCATTGCCCGGCGTGGTGCCGGCCAGCTCCATCGCCAGCTCGCTGGCGAATTCCACATCGCCGACGGTGACGACCGCCGGTGAATTGCCCGGGGTATACCCGCCCTCGAACCGGTGGCTGCCGCCGCCATTGGTGGTGAAGCTGCCGGCGCCGTTGACCAGCCCGAAATAGACCATCCGCGAACCGGCGCTGGCCCGGAACTCGCCCTGGTTGGTGACAGCATCCCAGAACGTCACGTTCGATGCGCCGGATCCGATCACGCTGGCACCGGCCGCGTTGGTCAGCTTGCCGAACATGTCGGTGGTGCCAAAGCTGATGCCGATCTGACCGGCATTGCCGAGCTGGCCAGCTTGTACCGAGGCATCGCGCAACTTCATGCTCGCGCCACTCTGATTGTCGAGCAGGCCGCTGACCTCGAGCCGGGCCTGGCCGGTCGCGCCGCCGATCAACTCGACACTGCCACCGGCGGTGTTCGCCAGGCCGCCAGCAATCCTCAACGTCGAACCCGCCGCGGACTGGACCCGGCCGCCACCGAGGTTGGTCAGCACGCCAACGGCAATGCGGCCGTCACCCTTGACCAGGCCGGTGTTGTAGAACGAGCCGGCGATGCTGAGGTTGTCGGCGCGCACGGTGCCGGCATTGCCCAGCCCGCCCTTGAGCGTGCCGTCACCGGTCAGCACGCCGGTCGCTTCGATCTGGGTGCCGTTGAGGGAATTCAGCACCGCACCGGACTGCAGGGCCAGGGTCATCGTGCCCGTGCCGCCGCCGACGATCAGGGACCGCACGTCCTGGTCGCTGGCCGGCCCCATGACCTTCTGCGTCGCGGCCGAGATCAGCTGCGCGTCCAGCAGCCGGCTCGGCGCGAAGCCGATGCCGCTGTCCCATTTGGTCGGGTCGGCAAAGCTGCCGCCGCTGGTGGCGGCCCACTTGAGGCTGCCCTTGGGCGTGAGCAGGACATCGCCGTAGGCACCGGCCTTCTGCCCCAGGGCCACGATCTGGCCCGATGCGTTGATCGCCCGGGCCCCCAGCAAGGTCCAGGCGCTGTTGGTCAGCAGGCTGTCGAGCTGCACCATCTGGCCCCCGCCCCAGATGAAAGCCGTGCCATTGCCGCCGCTGCCGCCCGTTGAGCTGCCCACCACCTGCCCGATGGCATTGACCTGCACGCCCGCGCTGGACCCTGCGCCGCCGCTCAGGTCGCCCAGGTCGATGGCGCTGCCATTGCGCCACAAGGCGGCGTGGACATTGCCCTGGGCATTGCTGAACTTGCCGGTCACCCATCCCTGGTCGTTGATCGAGTCGAGCGACACATTGCTGCCCCCTGTTGGCGCGTTCAACAGAGTCAGGCTGCCGTTGTGCCAGACATAGTCGCCGCCAGCGCTGCTCAGCAACAGCTGGCCGAGGTTGTTGATCGCCTTTGCGCTCGAGCCCTTGCCCTTGAGCAAGGCATGCGCGCCGATGTCGACGACCTGACCATTGATCCACATCACCGCATGCAGGGGCTGGTTGGCCGCGCTCGATGCGCCGACAACCACTCCGGCGTCATTGACGGCAAACGCCGAATTGCTGCTGTCATTGCCAAACGACGGCAACACGCTGATCAGGTTGTTGCTGCGCCAGATCACCGCCCGGCCGACACCGTTCGCATACGAAGTGCCGGCCATCACCCCAGACGCATTGATGCCGCCCGCCATGCTCTGCATCGTGCCCGGCAACTGCTGCATGGCGGTCGCCACACCGTTGACCCAGCGCGTCGCGACGATGCCGCCGTTGAGCATATCGGTGTAGCCCGACACCTGGCCGCTGTCCGACAGCGCGGCGCCGGTCATCGTCGAGCCACCGGGCAACAGGCCCAGCGCCTGCACATCAAAACTGATGGCAGCATGCGCGGCGGTCGCCAGGCCACCGGTGAGCACACCGGCAAGCGCAAGGCTCAAGGCGGTGCGGCGCAGGCGTTGGGCATCAGGCGAGGAAGCGATGGGGTCGTGGCGAGCTGTCATTTCAAGTGTCTTTTGGCTGGACGAAGCCGGAATGGCGTCGAGTGCCGGCAGCATCGTTTCCCCAGGTATCGCGGCGGTTTCAAGGCCGGCTCGGCGCGGTATCGTTTGTTTCAATGGCTGCGCCATACAGCCAGCGCGAAAGACTTGAAGCACTGGGCTTGGACGGGCAGACCGCCCGTCGCTCCGGCCTGCGGGGAAACGCAAAATGGCTGGGTTTTACACTGTGCCCTGTGCCGCATCCTCGTCGGCCAGAAAGCACCCGCGATGAATCTGCCCGCGCACCAACTGACGATGACGGTGTTGATGACGCCCGATATGGCCAACTTCGCCGGCAATGTGCATGGCGGCACCATTCTGAAGTTCCTCGACCAGGTTGCCTACGCCTGCGCCAGCCGTTATGCGGCGCGCTATGTGGTGACGCTGTCTGTCGATCAGGTGATGTTCCGCGAGCCCATCCATGTGGGCGAGCTGGTGACTTTTCTGGCCGCCGTCAACCACACCGGCACCTCGTCGATGGAGGTGGGCATCAAGGTGCTGGCCGAGAACATCCGCACCCAGGCCGTGCGCCATGCCAACAGCTGCTTCTTCACGATGGTGGCCGTTGACGATGAGCGCAAGCCGGTGGCCGTGCCGGTGCTGACACCTGCCACGCCGGATGAGCTGCGGCGCCACGCCGCGGCCGAGATGCGCAAGCAGCTGCGCCGCGAGTTCGGCACCCGCTTCGAGGCGCTGCGCGGCGCGGCCTGAGACCCGGGCCGGCACGCCGCGCTCTTCTCCTTCCCCACTCCGCCTGCCGACCCTGGCCCGGACCGTCGCGTCTCGAAGGCCAGTCCTGGGCATGCTCCTTGCACGTGTTCAAGCGCTGGCAGCGCTCTGCGTCCGTCTAATGGTTTTCACTGATGTTTTACAAGAATACTGCTAATATATTTACTCCAAGCAACGCATCAAGCCACTCACACAGGAGTCCCCCGACATGAGCGCAACCCGCTGGACCGGCATCTTCCCCGCCATCACGACCAAGTTCTTCGCCGATGAGCGCATCGACGCCGAAGGCACGGCCCGCCACATCGATTTCCAGATCCGCAACGGCATCCACGGCATCGTGACCTGCGGCTCGCTGGGCGAGGCCAGCACCCTGACCCTGGAAGAGAAGCTCGAGGTCGCCCGTATCGCACTGGAGGCCGCCGAAGGCCGCGTGCCGGTGCTGGCCAATGTGTCCGAGACCAGCACCCGCGAGGCGCTGCGCTATATCGACGGTGCGAACAAGCTGGGCGTGGCCGGATACATGGTCATGCCCTCGGTGATCTATGTCGCCGACGCCCGCGAGGCCATGCTCAATGTGCGCACCATGGCCGAGGCCGCGCAGAAACCGGTGATGGTCTACAACAACCCGATCGCCTACCGCGTGGACCTGAAGCCTGAGCACATGCTGGAGCTGGCCGACTGCAAGTGGATTGAGGCGATCAAGGAAAGCACCGGCGACATCCGCCGCATCACCGATCTGCGCAATCTGCTGGGCGACCGCTATCAGCTCTTCCTCGGCGTCGACGATCTGGCCTACGAGGGCCTGGCCCTGGGCTGCGATGGCCTGCTGGCCGGCGTCGGCTGCGCCTTCCCGCGCGAGAACGTGGCGCTGTTCGAGCTGATGAAGGCCGGCCAGTGGGCCGAGGCGCTGAAGCTCTACCAGTGGATGACGCCGATGCTGCACCTCGATGTGTCGAACAAGCTGGTGCAGAACCTGAAGCTGATCGACCTGCTGGTCGGTGTGGGCAGCGAGCATATGCGCCGCCCCCGCCTGCCGCTGATCGGCGAGGAGCGGGCCTTCGTCACCGCGGTCGTGGAGAAGGCATTGGCCACCCGCCCCGAGAAGTACCGCTCGGTCGCCTGACGCCACCACCATCAAAACCGGGCCCACCATGCAAGACACCACAAAAACACATGGCTGGGCGCGCTGGGTGCAGCAGGCCTCCAGCGCCATCCTCCAAGTCGAACGCCTGGCGCTGATGGTGCTGATGGGCGGGCTGACCCTGCTGATACTGCTCAACGTCGTCACCCGCTACACCGGCATGCCGATCTACTGGGTGGACGAGGCGGCGGTCTATCTGGTGGTCTGGCTGTGCTTCGTCGGCGCATCGGCGATGACACGGCTGCGCATGGACTTCGCCGTCACCCTGCTGACCGACTATCTGGGCGAAACCGCCGCACGCCGCCTCAAGGCCACGGCCACCGCCGGGGTGTTTCTGTTCGGCTGCGCGATGCTGGCCATGTGCTGGCTGTGGATGGATCCGGTGGGCATTGCCAGCCATGGCTTCGACGCCAAGGACTTTGCCGCCGACAGCTTCAACTTCCTCTACACCGAGCGCACCCAGACCTTGAACTGGCCGACCTGGGTGGTGCAGCTGATTTTGCCCATCTTCGGCATCACCTTCACGATTCACGCCGCCGCCAACCTGGTCGAAGACCTCGGCCTGCAGCCCCGCGCCATCGTGGTGGGCTTCGATCTCGGCAACGCCGAAGCAACTGTCAACTGAGCGGCCTGTGAGCGGCAACCCCACACCATGATCACCGGCATCTTCTTCCTCGTCATCATGCTGGTGGGCGTGCCCATCGGCGTGTGCCTGTGCCTGTCGGGCATCGTCTACATCTACAGCAACGGCAACACCGTGCTGCTGCAGTCCTTCCCCAGCCAGATGTTCGGCGGGGTGGACAGCTACGGCCTGATCGCCATCCCGCTGTTCATATTGATCGGCGAGATCATGAGCAGCGGCGGTATCACCCGCAGGCTGGTGGAATTGGCGATGGGCTTCGTCGGCGCGGTGCGCGGCGGCCTGGCCTACGTCAACATCCTGGCCAATATGATGTTGGCCTCCATCATCGGCTCGGCCACGGCCCAGGTCGCCATCATGTCCAAGATCATGGTGCCCGAGATGGAGAAGCAGGGCTACGACAAGACCTTCGCCGCCGGCATCACCGTCTATGGCGGCATGCTGGGGCCCATCATCCCGCCGTCGGTGATGTTCGTCGTCTACAGCGTGCTGGCCCAGGTGGCGGTGGGCGATATGCTGATGGCCGGCATCCTGCCGGGCATCCTGCTGACGCTGCTGTTCTTCGTCGTCATCGCCTGCATGGGCCTGGTCTACAACTACCCACGCAGCGAGAAGCGCACCCTGCGCCAGCGTGCCCGCACCATCGTGCATGCCTCGCCCACGCTGTTGATCCCCATCGTCATCGTCGGCTCCATCCTGGGCGGCGTGGCCAACCCGACCGAGTCGGCTGCGGTCGGTGCCGTCGTCTCCGCCCTGGTGGGACGCTATGTGACGCGCGAGTTCCAGTTCCGCATGCTGCCGCAGATACTGCTGAGAGCGGCCGTCTACTCGTCCATCGTGCTGTTCCTCGTGGCCGCGGCGGCGGTGTTCTCCTGGCTGCTGATCTACGGCAAGGTGCCGCAGGCGGCGGCGGCCTGGATTCAGTCGGTGGCCAAGGACCCGGTCACCTTCCTGCTGCTGGTGAATGTGATCCTGCTCATCATCGGTACGGTGATCGATGGCATCCCCGGCCTGATCATGACGGTGCCCATCCTGCTGCCCATCGCCACCGAGGTCTACGGCATCGACCCGCGCCACTTCGGCGTGGTCGTGGTGGTCAATCTGGTGCTGGGCCTGATGTCACCGCCGGTGGGACTGAGCTTCTTCGTTGCCGCCGCCGTCACCGGCGCCAAGCCGGGAAAGATGTTCATCGTCACCCTGCCCTTCTTCCTGATTTCCTGCGTCGCGCTGGTGCTGCTGTCGCTGTTCCCCAGCCTGTCGCTCGCGCTACTGAACTAAAGACTTGTGTGTCAGACCTTGGCGGTACCCCGGCAAGCTCTGGCACCAACTGATTTACCCACCCCGAAAGGCCTTCATCATGACTTTGACCCGTCGTCACTTCGTTCAGGCTGGCGCTGCGCTGGCAGCACCGGCTTTCATCGGCAGCGCCCGCGCCCAGGCCAAGGAATTTCGCCTCGGCCTGATCACGCCGGGTGGCCATTCGTGGAACCGCGCCGCACTGCAGTTCGGTGAGTCGCTGAAGAAGGAAACCAATGGCCGCCTATCGGTCTCGGTGTTCCATTCGGGCCAGCTGGGCAATGAGTCGGCGATGATGCAGCAGTTGCAGACCGGCGCGCTGGACATGGGTTGGATACAGGCCGCCGAACTCGGCTCGCGGGTGGCCAGCGTGGCCTCGATCAACGCCCCCTATCTGGTGCGCTCGACCACCGATGTGGCCAAGCTGGTGCGTCACGACGCGGCGCTGAAGCTGCTCGAGGTGCTGCCGCGAGAGACCGGCACCATAGGTCTGGGCTGGGGCATCACCGGCATGCGCGTGGTGTTCTCGACCAAGGAGATCTCCGGCGTCAAGGACCTCAAGGGCATGAAGCTGCGCATCAACCCGACACCGGTGTATCGCGACTTCTACCAGTCGCTGGGCGCCGCGCCGACGCCGATCCCGACACCCCAGGTCTTCGACGCGATGGCCAATGGTCAGGTCGACGGCCTGGAGGCCGATATCGAGTTCTCCTGGAACCAGCGCTTTGACAAGGTGGCCAAGGCCATGCTGCAGATGAACGCGCTGTTCATGCCCTTCGCGCCGCTGGTCTCGGGCCGCATCTGGCAGGGGCTGGATGCCAAGGACAAGGAGCTGATTCGCGGCCTGGTGCACCAGTCGCTGGACCTGCAGATCAAGGACATCGTCACCACCGAACTGGGCCTGATCGAGAAGTTCAAGGCCGTGCCCTTCGCCATCAAGACGGAGCCAGGTCTTGACACCAATGCGCTGATCCAGGAGTTCGACAAGATCTGGCTGCCCAAGGCGCCGCAGATTGCCGAGCTGCGCAAGGTGGGTGCCAAGCTGTGATGATCAGCGGCGAGCAGCTGATTGGCGCGCAGCAGCGCCGCGGCACGGTGGGCGAGTTCCGGGCCTTCAGCCCGGTGCGCGACGCCGTGCTGGAGCCGGCCTTCGGTGGCGGTGACGCTGCCGATGTCGAGCAGGCCTGCTCACTGGCGCAGGCGGCCTTCGACCCCTTCCGCCGCAACCTGCCCGAGCTGCGCGCCCGACTGCTGGAGACCATCGCCGAGGGCCTGCTGGCCTTGGGCGATGTGCTGATCGAGCGCGCGCATCTGGAGTCGGCCCTGCCGCTGGCACGGCTGCAGGGCGAGCGCCTGCGCACCGTCAACCAGCTGCGGCTGTTTGCGCAAAACCTGCGCGACGGCCACTGGAGCGCCGCCACCCTGGACGCGGCCCTGCCCGGGCGCCAGCCGCCACGGCCCGACCTGCGCTCGCAGAAGATTGCGCTGGGCCCGGTGGCCGTGTTCGGCGCCAGCAACTTCCCGCTGGCCTTCTCGGTGGCCGGTGGCGACACCGCCTCGGCGCTGGCCGCCGGCTGCCCCGTCATCGCCAAGGCGCATCCGGCCCATCCGGGCACCTCGGAGCTGGTCGGTCGGGTGATACAGCAGTCGGTGCGCGAGCTGGGCCTGCCCGAGGGCGTGTTCTCGCTGCTGCACGACAGCGACACGCGGCTGGGCCTGGCCCTGGTCACACATCCTGTGATACAGGCCGTGGGCTTCACCGGCTCGCGCCGCGGCGGTCTGGCCTTGCAGGCGGCGGCGCAGGCCCGCCCGCAGCCGATTCCGGTCTATGCCGAGATGAGCGCGATCAACCCGGTGTTCCTGCTGCCAGCGGCACTGCAGGCACGCGGCGAAGCCATCGCCCAAGGCTTTGCCGACTCGCTGACCTTAGGTGTGGGCCAGTTCTGCACCAATCCCGGCCTGCTGGTCGCGATCGATGGCCCCGAGCTGCAAGGCTTTGTTGAGGCGGCAGCAGCGCTGCTGGCCACCAAACCGGCCGGCACCATGCTGACGCCGGGCATACGCGCCGCTTATGACGCGGGTGCGGCGCGTGTGCGCGAGCAGTCGGGTGTCAGCACGCCGGCCGAGGGCTCGGCCCAGTTGTGTCTGACCGATGCCTCCACCTTCATCGCCAACCCGCTTCTGCACGAGGAGGTGTTCGGCCCCGGCGCGCTGCTGGTGACCTGCCGCGACCGGGCCGAACTGTTGGCCCTGGCCGAATCGCTGGAAGGCCAACTGACCGCCACGCTGCAACTCGATGAGGCCGATGCCGATCTGGCGCGGGCGTTGCTGCCGGTGCTGGAGCGCAAGGCCGGCCGCATCCTGGCCAATGGCTTTCCGACCGGGGTCGAGGTCTGTCATGCGATGGTGCACGGCGGTCCGTTCCCGGCCAGCAGCAGCGCGCTACACACCTCGGTGGGTAGCATGGCAATCGAGCGCTTTCTGCGCCCGGTCTGCTATCAGGACCTGCCGGACTGGCTGCTGCCGCCGGCGTTGCAGAACGCCAATCCGCTGGGCCTCTGGCGACGTCTGGAAGGCAAGCCCCACCCCGCATGAGCGCGCGGCGCCGGCATCGAGCCACTTGCGGCTATGCTGGCGCCCATGAAAACGCTTGTATGGATTTTGTTTGCCCTGCTGTCCCTGCTGTGGACCGGTGGCGCCTGGATATTGGCCAGGCTCGGTGCCTGGGCGGCGGGACTCGCCGCCACTGGCGGCACGGTCGATTGGGTGGGCAAGGTGGCCGAGTCGCCCCCGATGCTGTTGCTGGCCAAATGGCTCAGCGCCGCCACCTACCAGCACGTGCAGGACGCGATGATCGTGCTGCTCCAAGGCCTGGGTGAGGGGCTGCCTCTGCTGGGCTCGGCAATGACCTGGCTGGCGCCGGTGACCTGGATCATCTGGGGCTTAGGCATGCTGATCCTGCTGCTGCTGGCCGGCGGCGCCCACCTGATGCTGGGACGCATGACCAGCCTGCCGATGCAGACATCCGCCGGGAGCCCCCGTTGAAGTATCAAATGGCGAAGAACTCGCTGTTCGCCATCCTGCTGCGCTCGCGCTGGTGGATCAGCGCCCTGATCGCGATCATCGTCGGCGCGATCAGCTTTGCCCTGATGCCCGAGGGCTTTCGCGTGGTCGGCGCCGTGTCCGGCCTGCCCTTTGCGGTGATTGCCGTGATGGCGCTGCGCCGCCAATGGCATCTGCCCAGCGCGGCGCGCATCGAGCAGACGCAGCAGGCTCTGTCAGCCATGGCCTGGCCGGCCTTCGCCGATCTGCTGGAGCAGGCCTTCAAGCGCGATGGCTACACGGTCCAGCGCAGCAAGACACCGGCCGTGGATTTTGAGCTGGAACGCCAGGGCCGGCGCATGCTGGTCAGTGCCAGGCGCTGGAAGTCGGCCCGCACCGGGCTCGAGGCCTTGCGCCCCTTGCAGGCGGCACGAGAAAGCAGCGAGGCGCAGGACGCCCTCTACATAGGCCTGGGCCCGCTCAGCGAGCAGGCCCAACCCTTTGCGGCTGAACACCGGATCGCCATCTGGCAGGCCAGCGAGCTGGCCCATGCGCTGCGCGGATTGCCGCTTTGATCAGGCGCGCGGTTCGCCCTGATCGTTGACGGTCACGTGCGAGCCCGACGGCGGGGTCGTCATCTGCACGTGATAGTCCTGGCCGCGGAAGTTGTAGGTCACGTCCCAATAGGCGGGGCGGGCCTGGCCAGGCGACGAACTGCAACGCTGCACGTTCTGTGTCTTCACGACCTGCTGGTTGTTGTCGCGACCGGCGTTGCCACCGATCGCCGCACCGGCCACCACGCCGATGCCGGTGGCCACGTCCTTGCCTGTGCCGCCGCCCACCTGGTGACCCAGGATGCCGCCGATCACGGCGCCCAGCAGGGCGCCCGGCACATTGGCATTGCTGCGCTCCTGCGGGATCTGCTCACGCTCGACCCAGCAGCGCTGGCCCGAGTCTTCGACCACGGCGCGGACCGAGGTGATGTTGGCCTCATACAGCCGCTCGTTGTTGCGCCGGCCGTAGTCCCGCGAGACGGCGGGCAGGGGCGCATAACGCGGCTCGTCGAAGCGGGCATTCGGCCCCACCCCACGCACCGATGAAATGCGGTCGTTCAATCCCATCGCGGACAGCGACGGATACTGACCCGGCCGCAGGATCCGGCAGGAGCCCCCGAACTCGGTGTTGTCGCAGACCTCCCAGCGCGAGCCGCTGACCACCGCCGACGAGGCGCGGTCATTGAAGCCGGCGCGGCGCAGGTCGTTGACCGGCGTATCGGCCGAGAAGGTGCGGCCCTGGAAGCCCTCGCTTTCGTAGAAGACGATCTGGCTGCCTTGCGCGGGCACCGGCACCGGACGCTCATCGCTGGCCTTGCGCACCGAAGAAATGCGATCGTTCAGGCCCGCAGCCGCCAATGACGGATAGCGGCCCGGCAGCAGGATCGCGCATTGGCCGGAGAATCTGGCCTCCGGGCAAACCTCCCAGCGCCCGCCGCTGACCACCGCCGATGAGGCGCGGTCATTGAAGCCGTTGCGGCGGAAGTCGTCCACGGTCGAATCGGCCGTGAAGCTGCGGCCCTGGAAGCCGTCGTTCTCGTAGAAGACAACCTGGCTGAGCGCCACCGGGGGCGGCATAGGTGCTGGCATCGGCGCGTAGCGATCGTCGCTGACCCGCGCATTTCGGCCCACCGCACGCACCGAAGAGACGCGATCATTCAGACCCATCGCTGCCAGCGAGCCGTACTGTCCCGGCCGCAACACGACGCAGCGCCCCCGGAAGCGCCGGTCCTCGCAAACCTCCCAGCGATCACCGCGATTGCCGGCCACCACCGCCGACGAGGCTCGGTCATTGAAACCGAAGCGCGCGAAGTTCTCGACCGTCCGCTCGGTGGTGAACGAGCGGCCCTGATAGGCGTCATTCTCGTAGAAGGTGACCTGGGCACCGGCTTGCGCCGCCAACGCCAGGCCGGCAATGGCCAGCGAGATCTTTGTGATGGTGTTCATGAGGCGCTCCAACATCGGGGGATAGGCACAGCCCGTCATGACAAGTCACAAAGGGCGATGGAAGTCCCGAGTCTGGGCGCGCGGCATCGGGGTGCCCATCGGACGGTATCGCCGCCTGCCGTAGCCGCTGTCCTACAGCGCCGGTCAGCGCCTCATCCCACACTCTTGGGATGGCAGGTCCGGGCGCCGGGGCTCAGTATCGGTGCGCATTTCGCCCATCCATCCTGGAGGAACCCCCATGAAATCGTCCCCTTCCGCCGCACTCGGCATGGCCCTCATCGGCGCACTCGCGGGCCTTGTGGCCGGCACGTCCCAGGCGGCGTCCGCCTACAGCCAGACCTGGAGCGGCGCCGGCACCGAAGGCTGGGAAGCCAACACCATCAGCAGCGTCGTCGTGTTCGACGGCGGGGTGGGCAATCCGGCCGGCTCCATTGCCACACGCTTTGACGGCACGGTCGCCGAGTTCGACATCGGCTTCACCTCGGGCTCCATTGCCGAGACCAGCGGCAGCTTTGCCGGCAGCCAATGGAAGGTGTCATTCGACCTGCAACCCAACGTCGGCAAGTTCGACAACGTCTGGCTGCGCTACCGCTACCAGGACGCCACCTTCAACGGCTGGCGCCATGCGATGTCCGGCCCCTTCGACCTGTATGGCATCTGGACCAATTACTCGGTCACCTTCGACCCGAGCTGGTCCGATGCGCAGGCCATGGCCAATGGCTGGGTCCAGGAGGCCGGCCCGGTCGTCAGCTTCGCGCAGACCATGGGCAATGCCTACAAGACCGAGGTCAGGCTCGGCCTGGATCTCAACACCACCTCGGCTCTCGCACACATGGACAACTTCATTCAGACACCGGTGCCCGAGCCCGAGACCTGGGCGCTGATGCTGGGCGGCTTGCTGGCGGTGTCGGCCCTGGCGCGGCGGCGGCAGCGCTGAACCAGTCCGTGGTGTGAGGCTTGCATCTGCTTACTCCGGATGCACTTTGCTCACAGGCACTTGACCAAGCTTTACTTGGCTTAACCAGCCAGCGGTCGGCAGCGGGCACGGGACTTTCGTTGAATCGGGGCGGCGGCCAATCCGGCCTGCCGCTCAGATCAAGGAGATCCCTGCCATGAATAAACGCCATCTGATGCTCACCGGGCTGTGCCTGGCCGGCACCCTGCTGACCGGCACGGCCATGGCCCGCGGCAATGACGATGTGCAGTGGTCGGTCACCATCGGCGGCGGCGCGCCGGTCTATGGCCGCCCCGCCCCGGTCTATGTGCAGCCGGCCTATCCGGTCTATCCCGCTTACAACAGCTATCAGGCTCCGCGTCATGGCGGCAACTACCAGCAGCCCAGGCGCTGGGATCGCGATGGCGATGGCATCCCGAATCGCTATGACCGCGTCTACAACCCGTCCTGGGATCGAGACGGCGACGGCGTGCCCAACTGGCGCGACCGTCATCCCGGCAACCCCGGCCGGACCGGTCATTCGGGGCGATAAGCGGCAGCAGGATCATGCCCGGGCAATATGGGCATGACATAGTGAGGCCATGAAATACCTGGCCTTGCTCTGCGCCCTGCTGACCAGCCTGGGTGGCCCCCTCCATGCCGCAGCCCCGGACGAAGACCTGCTCGGCAAGGCAGTCGGCTTTCCCGCGGCACCGCGCCTGGCCCAGGCCTATCAGGAGCGCTATCTGGTGGGCTCCTTCAGCGCGATGGACACCCTGGCCCCCCACTGCACGCTGCCGCCGTCGGCTCAGCCGGTGGCGTTGAAGAAGGCCGCCGTCGAGACCGAATTCAGCTACCGCTTCCGCGGCCTCACGCTGACCCTGGACGACTATATGCAGCGCCAGCGCGCCACCGCCGTGCTGGTGCTGAAGGACGGCGAGATCGTCGCCGAGCGCTACAACTACGGGCGCGATGCCAGCATGCGCATGCTGTCCAACTCGATGGCCAAGACGGTGACGGCCCTGGCGTTGATGAGGGCGCAGGAAGACGGACTGATCGACTCGTTCGAAGACACCGCCGAGCGCTATGTGCCGGCGCTGAAGGACAGTCTCTACGGACAGACCCGCCTCGTGAATCTGCTGCGCATGGCCTCGGGCGCCCGCTATGTCGAGGACTACTCGCCGCAGGACGACCGCGCCCGCTTCAATGCGGCCGTCAGGCGCCAAGGCGTCGCTCAGGCCGCCCGTCTGATCACCGAACGGGACGACGAGCAGGGCAGGCGCTTCAACTATGGTGGCGCCCAGACCCAGGTGCTGGGCCTGGTGCTGCGCGCCGTCGTCGGCAACCGGTCACTGTGCGACTACGTGGCCGAGAAGATCTGGCAGCCGCTGGGTGCTCAGGCACCGGCCACCTGGTTGTTGAACCCGGTCGATCAGATGGAGTCGGTCCAGGGCGGCTTCAATGCCACCGTGCATGACTATGCCCGCCTGGGCTGGATGATGGCCAACGACGGCCAGGTGGCCGGCCGGGCGGTGGTCTCGCGCGAGCATCTGCTCGACATGACAGCTGCCGCCCGGCAGCCCGAGGCCTTCCGCCCCGGGCGCATGCTGTATCGCGGCAGCAGCTATGCCGGCTATGGCTTCCAGACCTGGCTGCTGCCCGGCACGCAGCGCCGCTTCGCGCTGCAGGGCATTCATGGTCAGGCCATCATGGTGGACCCGGGGCTGAAGCTGGTGCTGGTGCACCTGGCCGTCGGCAAGGACGCCTCGGGCGATGCCAGCGGCAATCATCTGGGCGCCGAGCGCGACGCGCTGTTCCGCGGCGTGGTGGCGAAGTACGGCGCCTGGTGAACTGCCGGGTGATAGCCCGGCAGTTCGGTCCTATCTGACGGCTGCACCCGCCACGCCGTGGGCCGTCGGGCAACCCTGGCAGGCCAGCGGGACGCGCCCCTGCCTCAGCTCATCAGCCAGCCGGCGGCGGCGCTGCTCTGCATCCGCCAGCGGCTCACCGGCCTTGGCCAGGGCGAAGTGCTGACTGTCCTTGATGAAGCAGCAGGAGGTCAAGGCGCCGTCATGGCCCAGGAAGAGCCCGCTCTCCAGCCACGGGCATACCGCACGTCCCGCAGCGCTGCCATACAGGCGCTCGTAGAAACCGGGATGCGCGCCACGCTCGCGCAGCGCAGCGGCCATGTCGGGGCTGGCCGCGACGCGTTGGTTGAGCCGCTGCGCCTGCTCGGGGCCAGGCAGTTGCTCGCGCATGCTGCGGCTGTAGAAGCGCACGTATTGCGGCATGCGCTGCAGCGGCTGTATCGTCACCCCGCCGTCGAGCCCGAGCCTGCGGTAGAACGGCAGCACGGTATCGACGGCGTCGGTGGCCGTGTCGCGCAGCACCGTCACCGCCAGGCCCACGGCGGGCAGGCGCAGCCCGCGGGCCTCGCGGCGCTGCATGAAGGCCGCGATGCCGCGCTCGACGCGCTCGAACTTGCCGCCACGGATGGCGCGAAAGCGCCCGGCGTCGGCCGTCTCCATGCTGACATTGATGCGGGTCAGGCCATGATCGAGCAGGCGCTCGATATTGGCATCGGTGAACAGGCTGCCGTTGGTGATGGTGGAAATGCCGACCTTGGGAAAGCGCTGTCGCAACAGGCCGATCAGCTCGAAGAAGCCCTCGTGCAGCAGCGGCTCACCCTCGCCCTGCAACTCCACATGCTCCAGCCCGGTGATGCCCTCCAGCAGCCGCGCCAGATGCTCGACCGCAAGGTCGCCCTGGGGCAGGTGGCGGCCGGCACAGAAGGCGCAGCTGTAGTTGCAGCGCGTGGTGGGCTCGATCTGCAGGAAGGCGACATGCATGGTGGCAGCGGCGTGGGGCGGGACGAGGGGTGGGATGGGGGCCAGTATTGCGCCTGTGGCCGCGCCGGGCGAGGCCCGCCTCAGCCGCGCCGCCGCGGCTCGGCCGGCGGCAGCGCGGGCGTCTGCAACCAGCGAGTGCGCCGCTGAGCGGCTGCTGGGCTCCCCGACGCCTCGCAGGCGCGTCGGTAGTCCTGCAAGGTCTTCTGCGCGCGGCCCAGCACGCTGTCGGCCGGGTAGGCATGGCCCTGCAGTTCGCCGAAGGGCTGGCCGGTCAGCAACTCCATGCCATCGGCGGCGGAGTCGGCGGTGTAGATGTGGAAGCGTCCCTGCGCCACCGCCTCGACCACCCGCGGCGCCAGCATCAGGTGACGGCGGTTGCGCTGCGGAATCAGCACGCCCTGGCCACCATCCAGGCCCAGCAGTTCACAGCTGCGGAAATAGCCCTCGACCTTCTCGTTGATGCCGCCCACCGGCAGCATCTCGCCCTGCTGGTTGACCGCACCGGTGACGGCGATGCCCTGGCGCAGCGGCAGCCCCGACAGCCGCGACAGCAGCACATAGAACTCGGCGCAGGAGGCCGAGTCGCCCTCGACGCCGTTGTACTCCTGCTCGAACACAACCGAGGCGTTCAGGGCCAGCGGCGCGATATGGGCGAACAGCGCCGACAGATAGCTTTGCAGTATCAGCACACCCTTGTCATGGATGGGGCCCGAGAGCTTGACCTCGCGCTCGATGTTCAGCAGGCCCTCGTCGCCGGCGTGGGTGCGGGCGGTGACGCGAACCGGAAAGCCGAACTCGTAGTCGCCGAGGCTGACCACGGTCAGTCCGTTGACCTGACCGATGCGCATGCCGCTGACGTCGAGCAGACGCTCCCCGTCAAGAATGGACTCCTGCAGGCGCTGCTCGGGGTAGTCATGGCGGTGCCTGCGCGCCTCGATGGCCTCCTGCACGTCGCCGGCCTCCACCAGCGAGGCACCGCGCCCGCGCGCCATCGCCGCGGCCTCCATCACCAGCGCCTCGGCATGGGCGAAGATGGCACTCTGGCGTATCTGGTCCTCTGCCTCCCGGTGCGTGGTGGCGATCAGCGCCGCCACCGCCGCGGCCGAAAAGTGCGCCAGGCCCAGGCGCCGGCAGGTGTGGGCCACGAACACGGCCGTGGCCCGGTGCGACTCTGGGGTGGCCAAGAAGCTCTCGGCAAAGTCCACCTTGCAGCGAAAGCGCCGTGCGAACTCGGGGTCCCCCTCCTGCACGACGTAGTACTCGTCGACCGAGGCGATCAGCACGATCTTCACCTCGACATCCAGCGGCTCGGGCTGCAGCGACACCGCGGCGATCGGCGCATAGACCATGCCCGGCTCCTCGATCTGCAGCCGGCCGCTGCGCAGAAAGCGGCGCAGCTTCTCCCAGACCTGCTCGTCGGCCAGCAGGTCGCGCAGATGCAGCATCAGAAAACCGCCATGGGCCTTGAGCAGGCTGCCGGCACGGATGCGCGAATGGTCGGTCACCAGCACGTCGTTCTCGGAGGCGTACTCGATGCTGCCGAACAGCGCACGAAACAGCGGGTTGTCGTCGGTGATCACCGGCGCGCCCTGCATGCCGTGGTTGTCGACCACCACATTGACGCCCAGGCGGGAGCACAGCGCATCCAGCGCCTCGATGCGGGTCTCGACATCGGCCTCGGCATCGGCATTGGTCTGGGCACCGGGCTGGAACAGCTCCAGATTGTCCAGCACATCGTCCCGGGCCTGATCCAGGTATTGGCCCAGCTTGACCGAGTCCTTGATCTGCTTGCGCAGCTTGTTGCGTATCTCCTGAAGCTGGTGTTCCAGCAAGGGCTTGATCACCCGCCGGCGCTGCGTGGTCAGCGCCTCCTTCATCAACAGCTCGCCGGCCCGGGTCTTCTCCAGAAAGCGGCTGATCTCGGTGCGCAGCGCCTCCTCGGCGGCCTCCAGCGCGGTGCGCTGCTCATGGCTCAGGGTCAGGGCGGTTCCGGCGGTCAGCGGCTCACCCTTGGCGTCGCGCTGGGTGAAGACCATGCGCCCCTCCTCGCGCAGCAGGCCAAAGTTGCGCGCCTCCGCAAAGGCACTCAGCTCGGCATAGGCGCGGTCCTCTTCGGCCTTGTGGGCGGCCGTGATGCGTTCACTCTCTGCCGCCATGTCCTGGGCCTGCAGGCGCTTGGGCAGCTCGGACACCAGCAGCTTGACGAACTCGGCCATCTGCTGGCGCAGCAGCCGGCCCTCGCCGGCGGGCAGGCGCAGCGCGCGGGGGTGCTCGGGCGCCTCGAAATTGTGCAGGTAGCACAGGTCGGGTGGCACGGCGCGCAGGGCCGCCTCGCTGGCCATCATCTGGCGCATCAAGGTCGTGCGGCCGGTGCCCACCTCGCCCAGCACGAACAGGTTGTAGTCGGCCTGGTCCATGCGCAGGCCGAAGCGCGCCGCCTGCTCGGCCCGCGCCTGGCCGATCCAGGGCAGGGGCAGCTCGATCAGCTCCGAGGTATCGGCAAAGCCGAGGCTCGCCGGATCGATGCGCAGCCGCAGCTCGGCCGGCGGCAGCAGGCGGCTGCTCACGCCAGGTTCCTCAACTCCCTCAAGGCAACGGACAGCATCGCCAGATCAGCGCTCTTGGCGTCCTCGTATTCGGCCAGCAGCCGCTGTGCCCGCTCCAGCGCAATCGTGTTGCGCCCTTCCCAGGCGGCCAGCATCTGCACCGGGCTGCCGGCATCACCGGTCAGCACCTCCTGGGTGATGGCGCGCTGCAGGCTGGCCAGGTCGTCGCCCAGGGCGGACTTGGCCAGGCTTTGCCAGTAGCTGCCGGTGGGCAGGCTGTCGATCTGCTGGCGCAGGCGCGACAGGCCCAGCCTGGTGGCAATGCCGGTATGCACATCGCAGACCTCGCCCACATCACGCCGCGTGCTTTCGGCCACCTCGGCAATGTCCAGCGCGGCATACAGACCATCGGCGCTGGCCACGCGCTGGGCCAGATCGGCCGGCACGCCGGCGGCGACCCAGGCCAGGGCCTGCGACGACTGGGCCGACTCGGCCGCGAGGCGATCGCGCAGCGCCGCCACGGCCGGCGAGAAGCGCGCAATCGTCGCCTCCACCGGCTCTGCCAGGCGGCGCGAGCGCAGGAACCAGGTGGTGGCGCGGGAGGTGAGCCAGCCCTCCTCGATCAGCATCTCGGCCTGTACGCCATCGGCCACCTTGTTGTCCAAGGCCTCGACCTGCTGCCACAGCGCCACATGGCCCATTACCTCACGGGTGCACAGATAGGCGCGCACCACCTGCGCCGGCTTGGCGCCGGTCATGTCGGCAAGGCGGTGGATGAAGGTCGAGCCGACGCGGTTGACCATGCTGTTGAGCACATGGGTGGCGACGATCTCGCGCTTCAGCGGATGGCGCGGGATGTAGGCCCCGAAGTTGTCGCGCAGCTGGGCCGGGAAGTAGCGGGCCAGGGCCGTGCCTATCCAGCTGTCCTCCGGCAGGTCGGAGTTGAGGATCTCGTCGAACAGCCACATCTTGCAATAGGCCAGGAGCACGGCGCGTTCGGGCCGTGCCAGTCCGGCGCCGCGGGCACTGCGCTCGGCGATCTCGTCATCGGTGGGCAGGAATTCGATCGCGCGGTTGAGCTTGCCGGCCTTCTCGAGGTAGCGCATGAAGCGCGCTTCCTGGTCCAGCAGCTGCGGCCCCAATCGGCCGGTCACCGACAGCGCCTGGGCCTGGAAGTAATTGTCGCGCAGCACCAGGGCGGCCACGTCATCGGTCATCTGCGCCAGCACGGTGTTGCGCTGCTTCTCGGTCATCTCGCCATCGGCCATGGCCAGGCCCAGGAGGATCTTGATATTGACCTCGTGGTCCGAGGTGTCCACGCCGGCCGAGTTGTCGATCGCATCGGTGTTGATGCTGACGCCGCACTGGGCGGCCTCGATGCGGCCACGCTGCGTGAAGCCCAGATTGCCACCCTCGCCGACGACGCGGCAGCGCAGCTCGCGGCCGTTGATGCGCAGGGCATCGTTGGCGCGGTCGCCGACCTCGGCATGGCTTTCGCTGCTGGCCTTGACGTAGGTGCCGATGCCGCCGTTGTAGAGCAGGTCCACCGGCGCCTTCAGTATGGCGCTGAGCAGCTCGATCGGCGTCAATCGTTCGGCCTCGATGCCAAGGGCCGCACGGGCTTGCGGCGAGATCGGGATCGACTTTTCCGAGCGTGCCCAGACGCCGCCACCTGCCGAGATCAGCTCCTGCCGATAGTCGGCCCAGCTTGATCGCGGCAGCTTGAACAGGCGCTCGCGCTCGGCGAACGAGGCCGCGGCGTCGGGCGTCGGGTCGATGAAGATATGGCGGTGATCGAAGGCCGCGACCAGTCGGATATGCCTGGACAACAGCATGCCGTTGCCGAACACATCGCCCGACATGTCGCCGACGCCGACGACGGTGAACTCGCTGCTCTGGATGTCGCGGCCCTGCTCGCGGAAGAAGCGCTTGACGCTCTCCCAGGCGCCGCGCGCGGTGATGCCCATTGCCTTGTGGTCGTAGCCGACGCTGCCGCCCGAGGCAAAGGCATCGCCCAGCCAGTGGCCGTATTCCTTGCTGACGGCATTGGCGTAGTCGGAGAAGGTGGCCGTGCCCTTGTCGGCGGCGACCACCAGATAGGGGTCGTCGCCATCGATGCGCACCACCTGCGGCGGCGGCACGAGGGCCGTGCCGGCGAGGTTGTCGGTCAGGTCCAGCAGGCCGCGCAGATAGTCCTGGTAGCAGGCGATGCCTTCCTTCATATAGGCCTCGCGGTCGCTGGCCGGCGGTGCCTTCTTCAGCACGAAGCCGCCCTTGGAGCCGACCGGCACGATGACGGTGTTCTTGACCATCTGAGCCTTCACCAGGCCCAGCACCTCGGTGCGGAAGTCTTCCGGCCGGTCCGACCAGCGCAGGCCGCCGCGGGCGACCTTGCCGCCGCGCAGATGGATGCCCTCGAAGCGCGGCGAATAGACAAAGATCTCGTACAGCGGCTTGGGCTCCGGCAGGCCAGGCACCTTGGACGAATCGAGCTTGAAGCTCAGGTAATTGCGCCGCGGGCCGGCGGCCCCCGTATGGCCGATGCCGGTGCGCCAGAAGTTGGTGCGCAGGGTGGCCTGAATCAGCGCCAGCAACTGGCGCAGCACCCGGTCCTCGGACAGATTGCTGACCCGGTCCAGCGCCTGTTCGATCGCATTGACCTGCGATTGCGCGCCCTGCTCGTCATGGGCCGTCGGGTCGAAGCGCAGCTTGAACAGCGTCACCAGCATGCGCGCGATGCGCGGGTGGGTGGTCAAGGTGCTTTCTATCGCCCCCTGCGACAGCGCAAAGCCGATCTGCTTCAGGTATTTGGCATAGGCGCGCAGCACGACGATCTCGTCGGCGGCCAGACCGGCGCGCAGCACCAGGCGGTTGAAGTCGTCGTTCTCGACCTCGCCGCGGAACACTCGCGCAAAGCAGTCCTCGAACAGGCGGGCCAGCTTGTCGGGGTCGATCTCCTCGGCGGCCGGGGCGAGCAGCTCGAAGTCATGCAGCGAAATCGCCGCACCGTCGGACTGCAGCCGGTAGTTCTGCTCGCCGAGCACCCGCACACCCATATGCTCCAGCATCGGCAGGCTGTCGGACAGCACGATGGGCTCACCGAGCCGATACACCTTGAAGCCCAGCGCATTCGGGCCGGCCCCCAGCGGCCGGTAAAGGGCCAGGGCCAGCGGCGATTCGGCCGACAGGGCGGCGATGCGCCGCAGATCGGGCACGGCGGCGCGCGCCGTCACCCGCTCGCGGTACTCGGGCGGAAAGGCGCCGCTCCAGCCCTTGTACAGCGCGATGCCGCGGGCCTCGCCCTCGGCCTCGATCAAGGCGTCACGCAACAGGTCGGGCCAGCGGCGCGCGGCGGCGGCCAGCTTGGCCTCCAGTTCCTTGCGGTCGAAGGCCGGCACCTGGCCCGGGGTGGTGCGCACGGTGAAGTGGATGCGGGCCAGCACCGTGTCGCCCAGCAGCACGTCAAAGTCGGCACCGGTGCCGGCAAAGGCCTCCATCAGGATGCGCTGGCACTTGATGCGCAGATCGGTCGCATAGGCCTCGCGCGGCACATAAAGCAGGCAGGAGACAAAGCGGTCGAACGGGTCGCGGCGCAGGAACAGGCGCAGACGCTGGCGGTCACCGAGCGCCAGGATGCCGAAGGCGGTCTGGTAGAGCTCGTCGTCCGAAATCTGGAACAGCTCGTCGCGTGGATAGGTCTCGAGGATGTGGGCCAGCGCCTTGGCCAGATGGCCGCCCGGCGGCAGGCCGGCGCGCTCGGCGATGGCGCCGACCTTGCCGCGCAGCAGCGGCGTCTCCGCCACGCGGGCGCTGTAGGCGGTGGAGGTGAACAGGCCCAGGAAGCGATGCTCGCCAATCACCTCGCCCTGCGGGTTGTAGCGCTTCACGCCCACGTAATCGGTATAACCCGGGCGGTGCACGGTGGAGCGGGTGTTGGCCTTGGTGACGACCAGTAGCGGGCTCGGTGAGCGCGCCATCTCGCGCGCATTGGGCGGCAGCACCGAGACGCTGCCGGAAGCCTTTTCGGCCTCGGTCTCGCGCAGCACGCCCAGGCCGCTGCCCGGCACCAACTTCAATGCATCTTCGCCATCGACATTCACCAGCTCATGCTGGCGGTAGCCCAGCAGCGTCAGATGGTCATCCGCGAGCCAGTGCAGAAAGGCACGGCTCTCGGCCACCTGCTCGGCCGGCAGGCCCGACGGCGCCGCGTCCAGCTCGGCCGTGGCCTCGTGCAGCCGCGCCACCATCGGCCGCCAGTCCTCGACGGTCGCCCGCACGTCGCCGAGCACACGCTCGATGCCGGCCACCAGCTCGGCGCCCTGCTGCGGGTCCACCATGCGGTCGATCTCGATATGCATCCAGGATTCGCGCGGGGCCTCGGGCGCCTCGCCGGGCGAGTGCAGAGCTGTCAACCCGCCGGCCGCATCGCGCTGCACGGCAAAGATCGGGTGCACGATCAGGTGCAGGGTCAGGCCCTGGCGGTTGATCTCGGTGGTCGTCGAATCGACGAGAAAGGGCATGTCGTCATTGACGATCTCCAGCACCGAATGGCGCGAGGCCCAGCCATGCTCGGCGATGCTCGGGCTCAGCACCCGCACCTTGGGGCGACCCGCCGCCCGCTGGGCGCCGAACTGCCAGTGCGACAGCAGCGCGCCGCACAGGTCCTCGGCCGAACGCTCAAGCAGATCGTCTGCGTCCACCTGGCGGAAGTATTCGCGGGCAAAGCTGTCGAGCAGCGGGCGCTGCTCGGCGCTCAGGCGGCCGCTGGCCAGGGCCAGCACCGCGTCTATGGTTTCACGGCGCAATGCGTCGGTGGAGGCATTCATGGGCTCATCCTTGCTGATCGGGGGGTCAGGTCGGGCCCTATTGATTGGCCCCGACCTGCGACAGCGTGGAGCTTAGCCCCAAACCAGGGCACACGTCATGGCCATGCGTGCACCCCGGCGAGCATTACTGCTTGCGGCGACGGGCCACCAGGGCCAGGCCGGCCAGACCGGCCAGCATCAGGGCATAGCTCTCGGGTTCGGGCACGGCTGTGACGCTGATGCTCACGTTGTCGATGGCCAGGGCATGGTCATTGCCGGTATCGTTCCTTTCAATCCAGCGCACCCACAGGGTCTCACCCGCAGCCCAGTTGGCGGTGACATCACCGCCGCGCCCTGTGACCAAGCCCGCACCGTTGCCGTTGACCGCGGCCAACGAGGTGGTATGCACAGGGGACGACCAATCAAAATTCCCGCCAGGAGCCGTCCAGAGGGCCACCGAGGCGAAGGTGCTGCCAAAGCCATACTGCATCACCATGGTCTGTGCCGTGGCGTTGCCGTTGTTGCGCCACTGCTCGCCATCAAAGGCAATCGTGAAGCCGGTACGGTCGGACCCGGTGTTCTTGATGGCCACGGCGATGTGGCCGGCCACCGCACCGGACGCGGCGCCAAAGTAAGTGTTGTTGTTGGCTTGGCTGCCCAATGCGCGTTCGGCAGAACCGGCGCTGCCGTAGCTCTGAAACGATGAGACCGAGGTGCCACCATCGTTGACCACATAGCTGGGTGCCGCGGTGCCATTGGCGATGAACAGGCTCCAGCCCGCAATCGTGCTGTCATTGACCCAGGCCACCGGCGCGCCTGCCGTATTGGACAGGCTGTCGAATGATTGGGTATAGGTCGAGGCTGCATTGCCCACCGTGAGGGCGGCTTGCGCCGGGATGGCGGCGGCCAGCGCAGCCAAGGCCAGGGTCGTGACGACGAACTTTTTAGTCATGGTGAATAGCTCACTCCGAAAGGTTGATGACGCACGAACGCCAATGCTTCGATGCTTCCATCCCGGCGGCGCAAACGTTTGGCGTCAGCCAGACACACCGGAAAACAACAAGTCGAGACGCCGTGCCAGAAGGCCCTGTTCGGGCTTCGAGTTGAAGCATATCGAACCCGAGGTGATGGTGGTTCAACTTCCGCGCCCACCCGAGCCCGGCACCCCTCAGGCACGGGGCAGCAAAAACCCTTGACCCGCCTCATCGGGGTGCGCCACGCACCTCGGTGTTCAGAACGTGCCCGGGTAGGCACCACCATCGAGCAGGATGTTCTGCCCGGTCAGATAGCCGGCCTGCTGACTGCACAGAAAAGCGCAGATGGCGCCGAACTCCTGTGCCGTGCCAAAGCGCTGGGCGGGAATGGCCATGCGGCGCCTGTCCCAGGCCTCGTCAAAGTTGCTACCGCTCTTGGCCGCCGCGCCCTGCATGGTGACGCGCAGGCGGTCGGTGTCGAAGGCACCGGGCAGCAGGCCGTTCAAGGTGACGTTGTGCGCCGCCAGCTTCGGGCTGCGCGCCAGGCCGGCGACGAAGCCGGTCAGGCCGCTGCGCGCGCCGTTGGACAGGCCCAGGATATCGATGGGTGCCTTGACCGCGCCCGAGGTGATGTTGATGACGCGGCCGTAGCCACGCCCGGCCATGCCGTCCACCGTGGCCTTGATCAGCTCGATCGGCGTCAGCATATTGGCGTCCAGCGCCTTGAGCCAGGTGTCGCGGTCCCAGCTTCGGAAGTCACCGGGCGGCGGACCGCCGGCGTTGTTGATCAGGATGTCGACCTGCGGGCAGGCGGCCAGCGCTGCCGCGCGGCCCTCGGGCGTGGTGATGTCACCGGCGACGGTGCGCACCTCGACAGCCGGGTTCAGCGCCCGCAACGCCAGGGCCGTGGCCTCCAGTACCTCGGCCCCGCGCGCGGTGATCACCACATTGACGCCCTCACCCACCAGCGCCTCCGCGCAGCCCCGGCCCAGCCCCTTGCTCGCGGCGCAGACCAGCGCCCATTTGCCTTGCAGTCCCAGATCCATGATGTGCCTTTCTCTTTTGCTTTGACCCGGATTGCATCCGGGCTACATGGATTGCGTAGCCCGGATGCAATCCGGGAATTCAAAAAACTATCGCCAACGCGCCAGCAGCCACACGCCGGTGAGCACCAGCAGCGTGCCGGCCACCACCCAGGGCGTGAACGGTTCGCCTAGTATGAGCACACCCATGATGATGGTGGACATCGGTCCGACCATGCCGGTCTGCGCCGTCATCGTCGCGCCCATGCGTTCGATCGCCAGCATCACCATCAGCACCGGCGCAAAGGTGCACAGCGTCGCGTTCAGCACCGACAGCCAGATCACCTCGGGCGCCACGGCCATCGCCGACAATGGCCGCAGTATCAGGAACTGCGCGATGCACAGCACACAGGCCACCGTGGTGGCCAGGCCGGTGAGGCGCATCGCGCCCAGGCGTCGCACCTCCTCGCCGCTGTAGACCAGGTACAGCGCATAGCTGACCGCGCTGCCGAACACCAGCACCGCGCCGAGCACCGCATCGGCGCCCTGCAGATGGATCTCCTGGCCGAACACCAGCAGCACGCCGGCATAGCTGATGGCCAGGGCCAGCAACTGCATCGGTTTGACCCGAACCTTGAACACGAACACGCTGAAAGCCAGCACCAGGGTCGGATTCAGATACAGGATCAGCCGCTCGAGACTGGCGCTGATATAGGCCAGGCCGGCGAAGTCGAGAAAGCTGGCCAGGTAGTAGCCCGAGAAGCCCAGGCCCAGCACGACCAGCCAGTCGCGGCGCGTCAGTGCCGGTTTGCCCCGGCCGGCCCACCAGGTCAGCAGCAGGAAAAGCGGCAGCGCGAACAGCATGCGGTACATGATCAAGGTGACCGCATCGACGCCATGCCGGTAGGCCAGCTTGACGATGATGGCCTTGCCGGAGAAGGCGATCGAGCCCATCAGCGCCAGGGCCAGGCCAGGCCAAATTGCGGGAGGAGATACGGCGGCGGGTGAACTGCTCATGGGAGCTGGTCACTATACCCAAGGCCCCCCGCACCTGCGGCCCGCAGGGCTCACTCAGCGCACAAGGCTGGACCTCGGTTTATCTCCAGAACTTGCCATCCGGCCCGATGATGGACAGATCGGCGAAGTCAAGGCCGCTGTGGTCGGTCGGGCTGAAACTGACCTCCAGACCTCCGACATCAAAGCCCTTGAGCCCGTCCAGCGCACGCTGCAGCCCGACGCGGGTCGGGTTCTTGCCCGCACGCTTGATGCCCTCGACCAGCACCTTGGCGGCGGTAAAACCCTCCAGATTGGCGGGGGTCAGGTCGCCCAGGCCCTTGGCCTTGGCCAGTTCCTGGGCCTGGCGCACCAGCGGCGTGGCCAGCGAGCGCTCGTACGGGAAGACCTGGGTCACGATGACGCCACGGCCATGTTCCTTCAGCGACTTCACGAAACCCGAGGCAGCGTTGTTGGACAGGGTCGCGACCTGCGCCTTGGAGCCCGCCGCGCGCATCAGGGCCACGCCATCGGCCACCACCGAACCGCTGCCGATAAATAGCACCGCCTGGCTGTCGCCGCGCACGATCTGCTCCACCAGGCCGGCCAGCTCGGGCTTGGCGCGGTCGAACTTCAGGACGATCTGGGGCCGCAGCTTGACGGCGTCGAAGCCTTTCAGCGCGCCAATGGCTGCGTCGGCACCGAAGCTGTCGTCCACATGGACCAGGGTAATGCGCCGCGCACCGACGGTGGACAGGTACTGCACCGCCTTCTCCGCCTCGCGCTGGTAGCTGGCACGCACATTGAAGACCCAGGGATTGACGGGGGAGTGCAGGACCATGGCCCCGGTGCTGGGGGCGATCAGCGGTGTGCGGGTTTCGGCCAGCAGCGGCAGGATGGCCTGCGCATGGGGCGTGCCGCGGGTCAGGAACAGGGCCAGCACATCCTGCGCCAGCAACTTCTTGGCATTTTCGGCCGCCAGCTTGGGGTCGAAGCCATCATCCAGCGAGATCAGCTCCAGCTGCTGACCATTGATGCCGCCGCTGGCATTGACGGCATCGAGGTAAAGCTTGGCACCGTCCGTGGTTTCCTTCACGCCCGCGGCCACCGGGCCGGAGAAACCCGCCGTCTGGCCGATCTTGATCTGCGCCGCAGCGCTCAAGGGCAGCAGCAGGCTGAGTGCCAACGCGGCCCGCAGTGCCAGAGGGGTCAGGTGCATGGGTGTGTCCGGTCGCAAGTGTCAGGATGCGTGCCCTGAGGGCTAGCTTGGGGCGCCCCGGATGGTACTGCCCGGCATGTTGACGGCAGGGCAGGGAAAACCGTAATTTGCAATCAATCGTGACGGCGGGCCGATGCAATGCGGCCTGCTGTGAATTAATCCCCAGTCAGCGCCGGCGGGTGCTTGTGCGCCCCCCAGTAGCGGCTGTCGCGCTCGAAGCCCAGGCCTTCGTAAATGCCTATGGCCACATCATTGGGATCGGCACAGATCACCAACTCCTCCAGCCCCATCTGCTCGAAGCCGTGTCGGCAGACCGCATGAATCAGTCCGGCGCACAGACCGCGCCGCCGCCAGGCCGGGTGCGTGCCCACCATCTGGAAACGCCCCAAGGTGCCGGCACGGAACAGCCCGCAGTCGGCCACCATGGCGCGCTCGTGCCAAAGGCCGAACCAGTGACCCATGCCCTGCTCCTGCATCGCCTGGTGGCGGCGCATCTGGCGCTTGCGGTGCTCGCGGTAGCTGGCCGGATTGTGGAAACCGCCATCGACCTCGCATTGCAGATCGACGCAGGCATCAATGCCCAATGGCAGGTCCATCACCCGGAACCTGATGCCAGCCGGCAGCACGCGCCTGGGTTCGCGCAGCAGCGGCGGCCGCAGCCGTAGCGCCACCGTGCCAAAGACCTCGAAGCCGGCGTTGTGCCAGCTGACCAGCGGCTCGTGCGGCGCCCGCGCGTCGAAGCCGATGGCAATATGGGCTGACTCGGGCTGCTGCGCGACGATCTCCTCGTCAAAGCGCTGGCACCAATGCACCAGGTCGGCATCGCGCGGCGGCTCGGGCAGGATCAGGCAGTTGCCCCAGTAATAGAGCGGGTTGTTGGGCGTGCGCACGACCACGCAGTCGCGCCGCTCGATCACCTCGCCATCAAATCGGGCGAAAATCAGGTCCGTCTGCCATCCGAGGGTCAGGTCTTGCAGGATGCTCATAGCCTGCAAGCCTAACCGAACCGCGTCAGAAGCCTACCGCAGCCCCATCGCGCCGGGGGTCACTGGCGGCAGCGTAGCCCTCGGCAGCGGGGTCCCCGAGGCTCCATATGAACTGCCCCGCGCCGAAATCCTGGTAGCTGTCATTGATCTCGGCAATTTCGTGGCCCAGCGCGCGCAGGCCCTGCACGGCGTCACGGTCCATCGCCGACTCGACATTCAGCGACAGGCCCTCGTTGTAGCGCCAGCGCGGTGCGTCGCAGGCGGTCTGCGGCTGCTGGCCGTAGTCCAGCATGCGCACCAGTGTCTGCATATGGCCCTGTGGCTGCATATTGCCGCCCATCACGCCATAGCTCATCACCGGCTTGCCATCCTTGGTGAGGAACGCCGGGATGATGGTATGGAAGGGCCGCTTGCCCGGCGCCACCTGGTTGGCATGGCCGTCTTCCAAGGTGAAGCAGTGGCCGCGGTTCTGCAGCGACACGCCGTAGCCCGGCACCACCAGGCCCGAGCCGAAGCCCATGTAGTTGCTCTGGATGAAGCTGACCATCATGCCGCTCTCGTCGGCGGTGCTCAGGTAGATCGTGCCACCCTTGACCGGATTGCCGGCGCCGAAGTCCTGCGCGCGTTCCATCGAAATCAGCTTGGCGCGCTCGGCCAGATAGCCGGGGTCCAGCATCTGCGCCGCGCTGACGGCCATATCGCCCGGCTCGCCGACATAGCGGTAGGTGTCGGCAAAGGCCAGCTTCATCGCCTCGATCTGCAAATGCTGCGAGGCCACGCTGTCCACCCTGTGGGCACGCACATCGTGGTGCTTCAGGATGCCCAGCGCGATCAGCGCGGCAATGCCCTGGCCATTGGGCGGAATCTCGTGCAGCGTATGGCCGGCATAGTCCTGCGAGATCGTCTTGACCCACTCGGGCTTGAAGCCGGCCAGATCGCCCGCCGTCATGGAGCCACCGGTCTGGCGGGCAAAGGCCGCCACGGCTTCAGCGATCTCGCCGCGGTAGAAGGCCTCTCCCTTGGTCTCGGCGATCAGCCGCAGGCTGCGCGCGGCATCGGGGAACTTGAACAGCTCGCCGACCTCGGGCGCCCTGCCCTTGGGCAGAAAGGCCTGGGCAAAGCCGGGCTGCGAGGTCAGCTCGGACACCGCCGCCGCCAGCGTCCACTTCTGCTGCACGATCACCGGCACCGCATAGCCGCGCTCGGCGATTTCGATCGCCGGGGCCATCAGATCGGCGAAGGGCAGCTTGCCGAAGCGCTCGCTCATCGTCACCCAGCCGGCCACGGCGCCGGGCACGGTCACGCCATCCCAGCCGCGCTTGGGCGGGGTCTTGGCGTCGGCGCCGTACTTGTTGCGGAAGAACTCGGGCGTCCAGGCCTGGGGCGCGCAGCCCGAGGCGTTCAGGCCATGCAGCTCCTTGCCATCCCAGAGGATGCAGAAAGCGTCCGAACCCAGGCCGTTGCTGCAGGGCTCGACCAGGGTCATCACCGCGGCGGTGGCGATGGCGGCATCGACCGCATTGCCGCCATTGGCCAGCATGCGCAGGCCGGCCTGGGCCGCCAGCGGGTGCGAGGTGGCGACCACATTGCGGGCGAACACCGGGGTGCGGGTGCTCGGATAGGGATTGGTCCAGTCGAACTTGTGCGTCATGGCGGTTTCCTCATTCATTCGGTCGTTCATTCGGCGCCGATTTTGCGCTCACGTATCAGCGTCGCCCAGCGCGCGCTGTCGGCCTTGACCATGGCCTCGAACTGGGCCGGCGTGCCGCTGGTCACCGGCTCGGCGCCCAGCTTGGCCAGGCGCTCGCGCACCTCGGGCGCCTGCATGGCGCTCATCAGCTCGCTGTTCAGACGCGTCACCAGCGCGGCTGGCAGGCCCTTGGGCGCGTATACGCCGAACCAGGTCACCGACTGGTAGCCCGGCAGGCCGGACTCGGCCACCGTGGGCAGGTCCGGCAGCAGCGCCGAGCGCTTCAGGCCGGTATAGGCCAGGGCCTTGAGCTTGCCGTCCTTCACATGGGGCAGGCCCGACACGATGCTGTCGATCAGCAGATGAACATTGCCCACCACCAGATCAGGGATGGCCAGCGCTGTGCCGCGATAGGGAATGTGGGTGACGAAAATGCCCGCCTGGCTCTTGAAGGCCTCGGTGCTCAGATGCACGATGGTGCCGTTGCCGCTGCTGGCGTAGTTCAGCTTGCCCGGGTTGGCCTTGGCATGGCTGATCAATTCGGCCACCGACTTGACCGGCAGGCTGTTGGGCACCAGCAGCAGATTGCCGGCATTCGCCACATGGGCAATCGGCGTGAAGTCGGCATCCACCTTGTAGGGCAGATTGGGGTTCAGATTGGGGCCGATCGCGTGGGTGCTGCTGGTGGCCAGCAGAATCGTGTAGCCATCGGGCGCGGCCCGCGCCACCTCGCCCGAGCCCAGGCTGCCGCCGGCGCCGGCGCGGTTGTCCACCACCACCTGCTGGCCCAGGCTCTGGGCCAGGCGCTGCGACATCGCGCGCGCCAGCAGGTCGGTGGCGCCTCCGGCTGGAAAGGGCACGACCAGCCGTATCGGCTTGGCCGGATAGGCCTGGGCCTGGGCCCCGCCGGGCAGACTCATCAAGGTCAGCAAAGCAACCCCGGCCAGGACGGCGCAGAGGGGTGAGCGGACAAAGGCTTTCATGGGCATTTCCTGGTCATTGCGGGTTGGACCCGACGGGTACTCCCGACAGCTCCGACCCCAACCGCTTGTAGCTGTTGGTTGTCGTTGCCGATTGTGTTGGCAATCCATTCACAAGAAAAGCTAATAATCCTTGATCTGAATACAAGAACTTCTTGATTATCTGGAGAACCCTGCATGAGCAGCCTGCGTTACCTCCGCACTTTTCTGGCCGTGGCCCAGGAAGGATCTCTTGCCGCCGCGGCACCTCGCGTGGCACTGACCCAGGCGGCGGTGAGCCTGCAGATGCGCGCGCTGGAGGCAGAGTTGCGCCGCGAGCTGTTCGATCGCAGCGGCAGGGTGCTGACCCTGAACGCCGCCGGCCGGGCCCTGCTGCCAAAGGCGCAGCAGCTGGTGGCCCTGCACGACGAGTTGCGCGGCGGCGCCCTGTTGGCCGACCCGCTGACCGGCGCCTACCGCATCGGCGCAGTGGTCTCCGCCATGTCCTCACTGGCCCATGCGGTGGTGGCGTTGAAGCACAGGCACGGCCAGCTCGATGTCAAGGTCATTTCCGACCGCTCAGGCCCGCTGGCGGCCCTGGTCGAAGCCGGCCAGCTCGATGCCGCCGTGCTCGTCAAGTCGGCGGCCCGGCTGCCCTCGTCGCTGGCCTGGACACCGCTCTACCAGGAGCCGCTGATTGTGCTGGCCCATCCCGAGGTGCGCGCCCGCACGGCCGTCAAGGCCCTGATCGGGCAACCGTTTCTTCGCTTCGATCGCAACGAGCGCACGGGCGCCTTGGTGGCCAAGGCCCTGAAGCAGCTCGATGTGGTGGTGAGCGAGTTCCTGGAGCTGAACTCGATCGAGGCCCTGGCCGAGCTGGTGCGCCAGCGCGTCGGCGTGAGCCTGCTGCCCCGGCTGCGACGCGCCACCTGGGAGCAAGACCCGGCCCTGCGCGTGCTGCCGCTGCCCGGGCTGAGCCTGCAGCGGGAGCTTGGCCTCCTGCATCGGCGAGAAGCGACAGGGCCCCTGATCGATGCCATCGCCCAGGAGTTTGTGAGCCGTTGAAACAGGCACCGGCTCAGGGATTTCACTAGGGAAGGTCTGCACAAAGCGCAGTCATCGGTGCTGGCCCCGACCTGAAGTGGAATGTTGAAGCCCGCTGCGCTAGCGGCACTTGGTTTTGCCG